>NZ_PYOD01000009.1 GCF_003026285.1 Photobacterium profundum | reverse complement strand
ATATTACACCATTGTATATAGTAATGATAATTACTTATAATTTAAAAAATCTAGATATAGTAAAATCTTAAGTTATCACTTTTATTTATTAGTAAAGATATAGAACATGATTGTTTCCTGTTTATGTATAATAATAGGTCGATATTTATACTATTTGTTTATTGTAGCCTTGTTATCAAAGGTCTTGTGGCAAATTATATAATTTTTAACAAAGTAACTTATATTTACTAATTCCTCCTGTAACAATAAAGAGGCATAGCCATTAATTTTTTTCGCTTTAGAATATCTTCCCCACATAAAACAGCTGATAGAAAATTACTATTCTAAATACAGCCTGTAATGAAAATAACAAAATTATAAACATGGCAGCTAACTTAAGAAATATCCTAATTAATCGGGTAACTAGCTAGCCAAACACATGGAGTGGAAGATCATGACGTCCTTATTTTTATCCGTTATACCTATTGTCATCTTGATTTGGATGATGACAAAGAAAAATGGATTACCATCGCACATTGCCTTACCAGTTACCGCTCTAATGGTAGGAGCAATACAACTTTTTTACTTCGGTACAGACATCACATTAATTAGCGCCAACATCATTGCCGGTATTCTTTCTGCTATAACACCAATTTCTATTGTTGCTGGCGCTATTTTATTAAACAGAATGATCTATCTTTCAGGCTCTGAAGATATCATTCGTCGTTGGCTCGAAGGGATCAGTCGAAATCAAGTCGCCCAGCTAATGATTATCGGTTGGGCATTTGCTTTCATGATTGAAGGTGCATCCGGTTTTGGTACCCCAGCTGCAATTGCTGCCCCGATTCTAGTTGGTTTAGGCTTTAATCCATTGAAGGTTGCCATGTTGGCCCTAGTTATGAACTCTGTACCTGTATCATTCGGTGCTGTAGGTACGCCAACATGGTTTGGCTTTTCCAACCTAGGGTTAGATGATGCAACCTTACTTGATATAGGTAAAACCACTGCTTTAATCCATTTTGTCGCCGCATTTATCATTCCGCCAATGGCGCTTCGTTTCATCGTTAGTTGGAATGATATCCGCAAAAATTATCTGTTTGTATTAATCAGTACTTTGTCATGTACTGTTCCATACTTCCTACTTGCACAATGGAATTATGAGTTCCCTGCACTTGTTGGTGGCGCTATTGGCTTGATTGTTTCAGTTATTGTTGCGCGTTTAGGCTTAGGTTTGGCAAAAGAACAGCACAGTGTTACCCAAACTATTTTTGCTGGTGATGCTACAACTTTTGGTGAAGTGAATGCAGTCAATATGATAGCTACTGATTCTCGCTCGGCAGAAACCCGTTCATCAAAGAAGCACTGCGTACAAAGTCAAAGTGTATCGTCGGCACAAATTTTTAAAGCGATGACGCCAACGATTTTACTTATTGTTATTCTTATTGTTACTCGTATTAAGCAATTCGGTATTAAGTCGATACTGACTGATGGCACAGAAATATTTTCTCTATCGTTTGGCCCGCTAGGTGACTTCAGCCTAAGTAAGGCATTGATTGTTAAACTTAGCCATATTCTTGGAACCGATGTTTCTTGGGCTTATAAGACACTTTATGTGCCAGCACTGATACCTTTCCTTCTGGTGGTATTGATTTCTATCCCGCTGTTCAAGTTGCAAGGAAACATCGTTAAGCAAATGTTTTCTGAAACAGCGAGCCGAATCAAAATGCCATTTATCGCGTTGGTTGGTGCATTAATTATGGTGAAGCTGATGATGACTGGTGGTGAGAATTCACCGATCATGACTGCAGGTCAAGCCTTCTCTGATCTTATGGGTACAAGTTGGCAATATGTTGGTGCCTATTTAGGTGCACTTGGTGCATTCTTCTCGGGCTCTGCAACTGTGTCTAACCTGACTTTTGGTGCTATTCAGCAAACAATTGCAATTAATGTTGGTTTGCCACAAACCACAATTTTAGCTTTGCAGTCAGTCGGTGGGGCTATGGGTAATATGGTGTGTATCAATAACATAATTGCCGTATCAACCATTTTAGGTATTGCCAATAAAGAAGGCTTTATTATTAAGCGCACCGTCGTTCCGATGATTGCTTACGGCATTGTGGCTGCAATCATGAGTACCATAGTGTAAACGCTCAGACCTAATAAAAAAGTGAGGTGATAGTTTCGAGCATCTCGCTTTTTCTTTATGATCGAGGACTAAAAGTTATCTTCGTGTTTCTGATAACATTGATAAAGGTGCTCTATAAATAATTTCACTTTGATCGGCTGGTGACGAGTGTAAGGGTACATGGCATAAATACCTAAGCACTTAGCGACTTGTTCTTGCAGCACTTCAATTAAACTGCCTGCTTTTAAATCTTCCGCAACCAGCACTTTAGGGACATAAACAAGCCCTTGCCCAAACAAAGCTGCGCGACGTAATGCAGATGCATTATTCGTCGTAAAGTTACCATTCACCTTAATGGTATAAGGTTTATTTTCACCTTTGAACAGCCATTCTTTTGCCCCAGTTTCTTGGTAGCTATAAGCGAGGCAATTATGATTGACCAGTTCAGATGCTACTTTTGGTACTCCATTGAGAGCAAAGTATTCAGGTGCACCACAAATAACCCAATGAGCATCAACAAGTCTTCTGGCTATAAAACTTGAATCTGGCAATTCACCCGTTCGGATCGCAAGGTCAAATCCTTCTTTCACAATATCAACAAACCGATTGTCTAAATCCATATCAATGTGAATTTCTGGGTATTTAGCACTAAACTCTGATATTGCTTTAGGTAATAGCAGTTCACCAGAAATAGTTGGAACGGTAAGACGAATGGTGCCTGTTAAGCTTTCCCCTAATCCGCTCATGGCTTCTTCAGCATTTTGGACAGAATAATAAACTTCTCTCGCATGGCCGAAAAAAACCTCGCCCGCTTCGGTAAGCGTTAACTTACGAGTCGTTCGATAGACCAGCTGCACGCCAAGATCTTGTTCTAAACGGGTTATCCGCTTACTAACGACAGATTTTGTTAGCCCAACTTGCTCAGCAGCTTTGCTGAATGAGCCTTGCTCAATTAAATGGTAAAAGATTAAAAAATCATCTGTATTTCGCATTATTAGTGTACTTTTTGCAACGAAATTAATTAAGTGTGGCAGTATATCAACCAATAAGGCAATGTTAAATGCTACTAAAAGTGGTAAATAGATGTCTTACTGTACTTAATCAATTTAAGGTTCGGGTTTAAGCGTCTGGACGAGCTCTGTAACTCTGAATATCAATGAGCGAGCATTTTTTGTTAATGGATATGAATAGTTAGTAAAAATTGGTTATGTGTAATCTTTGTGCTAACTGAACGCCACTCGCACAGTGCGGCTTGCTTTTTAATCAATTGATTAATAAAGTTAAACTTCTTGTTGACTCATTATCTTAATCAGTTAAAGTACATCTCGTTCTCAGGTGTTACTGAACCGAGAAAAGAATTTTGTAGTATTGACACTTTTAATGTTGAAGAGTTGATACTAAAGATGGTGTCTGACCGCTTTTTCTAAAGCACATGGTTAGGTGCATCGCAATAAATAATTGCGTGCCCTGGTGGTGGAATTGGTAGACACAAGGGATTTAAAATCCCTCGGCGTTCGCGCTGTGCCGGTTCAAGTCCGGCCCGGGGCACCATCTATTATTTATCGTTACCATAAGCGATAAAGCTAAGTAATGACTTAGCCATAAATATGGCGCGTTGGCAGAGTGGCTATGCAGCGGATTGCAAATCCGTGTACCTCGGTTCGACTCCGGGACGCGCCTCCATACTTAAAAGCTCGATACGAAAGTATTGGGCTTTTTTGTTGTTCATTTATACAAAATACAGACCCTCTTTTGTACTCAAACTGCTAGCCTCACGTGTATTTCTGATACTCCTAATTTTACTACAGCTGAGCTTCAACACATTTCTTTAATGGTTTCCCAGCGATAAACAAACTCTTGAACATGGCTACCATCGGGCGCTTGCCATGTCTGAGTCTTCTCATTGAATGCCCCTAGCTTCTGATAAAATTTCTGAGCATCTACGTTACCCGCTAATACTTCAAGGTAAAGCCCATTATCTGGTGCGTGTTGGTAAGCTATTTGTGTTGCAGCAGTGAGTAACTTTTTGCCCAGACCTTGCCCTTTATAGTATTCGCAGATGTGCAAGTTTTCGATTAATGTTCCCCATTTGTCGTGGTTGTTGATATAAATACAAATAAAACCACAAAGAGTATTATTTTCGCACGCAACTAAAATACGTTGATGGTTCTCTGGTGTCTCAAATCGTTGCAGCCACACTGCTTGACGATCTTCAAATATGTCGTTATCTAGATATTTATCTGACAGCATACCGCGATATATATCTTGCCAATTTTTTGCATGTAAACGTGAAATTTGGCTAATGTCATTTTGTGTTGCCATTCTTAGGTTTATCATAAATGTTGCTTACTGCCCATTTAGTTAGCTTGGATATACGGTGCTTGTTTATTATTTATAGCATGTGATTTGCGTATGAAATACACATATAAAAACATCGCATATTTGAAATCTTCGCTGAAATGAGAATTTTGAAGTAATTTGGGTATATAGAGGTACGTAAGCGGCTATCAGAAGTGGTACTGATTCTTTGATTAGATAGTGGTTTGTGAATAGAAGAGCAATTGTTTAGCAGTGTGTATTTTCTTAAAAAGAAAAACGGGTTACTAGCTAGGAATAGTGACCCGTTTTATTTCAAATTAATTAATCTTTCGGTTTGTCTTTGGGCTTGATTGGCTGATCACCAATCGTTGTTTTACCTGGACAGATCCGTTTAACTGGACATTTAGGGCATCCCCATACGGCAGCATAGGGGCATAATGCCATTTCTTTACTTTTTGTTGCCATCCACTCATACCTCGTTCAATGATTACTCACAGATATTTTAATTATTTACTTAATTCTGCTGTTAATAGGCGTTTTGTTATACGGTCTTGTAAGTTGTTTGGCTCATTCATACCAATACGCTTTAATAGTGGTTCAATAGCGGCTGTTGGCTTTGGAGTTGATAGTGCTTGCCATAAACACTGTGCTTTGCCTTTTTTTGTTGCGGTTTTATTTTTTAGTGACTTTAATGCTTTACCTAATTTGAGCTCTTCTTCAGTAAAGCTACAACCGAAGGGGAAGGGGCCAAAGAAATTTTGTGCTGTATATTTGTTGTATATTTGTGCAATCGCTTCTGGGGTGTTATTACAAAATTCAGCAGGAATTTGGTAATCTTTTGCTACTTTTCCAGCCGCTTTGGCTTTTTCTAGTAATTCTTGCTGGAAGCGTGAATCTGCGATTTTAATCAGTTCTGTATATACAACGTGATCTGACTTGCTGCGAAGATTTGCAATGCCATACTCAGTAATAACCGTATCGCGAAGGTGACGAGGTATTGTCGTGTGTCCGTAATTGAATAAAATATTTGATTGGAGTTTACCGCCACGTATACAACAGCTGCGTAATTTTAGAATAGAACGTGCCCCGGGTAATTGATGGGCCTGTGCGACAAAGTTATATTGACCGCCTACACCACTAACGACCTGTCCATTTTCTAAGGCGTCTGAAATAACAGACCCATTTAACGTCACCATCATAGCTGAGTTAATAAAACGTGCATGTTTACGTTGTGCTTGCTTGAGCTGCTGGCTACCAAGAAAATGATCATAAAGCTCATTCACATAGTTCACACTCGTCATACAGAATTGATCATGCTCGGCATCGGTCATTGTATTAAGTGCTTCGTAAAAGTCTTTAGGCCCGATGAAGAATGCACCGTGCATGACTACGCCGCCGCATAATGCTGAATTCAAGCAATGTTTGGTTATCCATTGTAAGGCTTCTTCATTTTTCAAATTAGCTAAATAGCTGCTATCAGTAATATTAAGCAACCCGTTGTGGTAATGAACCGATGACTTAAATACGCCAATACGTTTTAAATAATCCACATCATCACTGTTTAATACTGAAGATATTGCGTTATGCTCAAGCAAAGTGAGTAGTGTTGAAATAGTCACTTTCGGCGTGATTTTCTTTTCATTCAGTAGGGTTTGTATTGTTAAATCTTCGAATACTTCACGTTTGAGTATGCCGGCTTTAAATAAGTGCATGAAGCCATCGACCATCAGTTCACTACAGCCGTACAAGCCTTCTTCGAATGTGCCTGTTTCACCAATAATACAACTAAGAGGAAATTTTTCTGTGACCTGAAGATCTTGAAGTACTTGTTGGTAAATAGGGTTATTTTGATGACGCAGCATAGTGCTGTACGTTAGTGCGCTACTGAGTGAGCCAATACCAACTTGTAATGTTCCGCCGTCTTTAATAAGCGTACTCGCATATAGACCGATCATATGATCTTCTTGGGAGATACTGGCATTAGGTGCTGCAAATAGTGCGTAATCTTCATGGTCTTCGTTAAGGTTACCATCAAGAATGAAATCGAATTCACAGTCTGCGACTTCTGCATGGTTTCGCATGAATGGCATGTTGTTGTTAACTTCGCCAACAATGGCCATAGGAATACCTTCTGCTTTTAAGCGATCCATCTCGGGAATGAAATCTAACGCTAAATCAGAGTTACTGCATAAGCTGTACGTTGTTATACCATTAATGACACGTTTGGCCACAATTTGGGCGACTACATTCACCCCTTTATCCAATAGATCTCTAACTGCATGCGTGTAGTTTGTGCTGGTGTAATTTTGTTGCTGCGGGCTATTTAAAAAGCTGCCCGCTTTGAAGAAAAATTCATTCACGTGGATATTGCTAGGTATATCGCCTTTACGAAGACCACAGATATAATCAATATCGGGTACATTCGCAAATTCACGTTCAACGAATGGCCCTAGAAAGTTTTTCTCTAACTTACTTTTACCAATAGGTTTTTCGAGTGTAATCCCCGTTTCTATATGGAGTGAAATAGAAGGATCGGTTTTTGCTCGTTGATAAAGCGCATTGATAAAAGCAATGGGTTTTCCGATAGCAAGAGGTACGCCGATAACGATTTTTTTTCCAACTTGTGCAATTATTTGGTCAACAAGTTCATCTGGTGTTGCGACTGTTTGCGCCGCCAATTTTGTTTCGTTTTCTGTATTCAATTTTTGGTCATCGGAATGACGAGGAGAAAGAGCTGAAGGGTAAATAGGTGTATCTATAAATTCAAGCACAGACATGACAAATTCCTTTTTCACTATATTTACTATTGGTGGCGAGTGTTTGCTAAGTTGTTTTATTATTATCTTTATACTTTTAAAGGATAGAGTTATGACTCTAGTTGTCTATTGAAAATTGAATTTTATTTCAATATGTTGAACCCAATCACAGATAGTTAGGTGAAATAAATCAAGATAATTAGGTTGAGTATTCTAAAATAAAAG
This sequence comes from Photobacterium profundum, assembly GCF_003026285.1. Taxonomy (GTDB): domain Bacteria; phylum Pseudomonadota; class Gammaproteobacteria; order Enterobacterales; family Vibrionaceae; genus Photobacterium; species Photobacterium profundum. Next base: position 160,034 of record NZ_PYOD01000009.1, on the reverse strand, counting down.
AAGACAGGTCTGACCATCTTTAAGTTTTTGATTTTGTTTGTATTTATCTGTATTTTATTTTTGTGATCTCAGCGATGTTCTAATTTTAAAATTAGAAAGAATGATCTAATTTTAATTGCTAACCTTATTTTAATGCTAGATGCCATTGTTTCTTTTATTTATTTTCGTAATAAGAAGCAGGCTAATAATAAATAAGGGAATTAATTATGATACTAAAAAATATAATCGGAAGTGTTAAATCTGTTACTTCTGTTGGTGAAGAGACTGCTCGCACTGTTTATTTAGCGGGTCTAGGTGCTTATAGCAAAGGCATGGAACAAAAACAGCAAACTCGAGGTTTGTTAAGTAGTCAGTTCCGCGCTTTAGTTGATAAAGGTGAATATGTTGAAGCCGAGAGTAAGCAGCGTATCGGTTCCACCAAAAAAGTTGTCTTAAGTAACGTTGAAAAGCAGGTGAACTATGTTATTCGCCGTACCAGCGGTATCGACCGCACTAAATTATCAGGCCTCGAAGAGCGTATTGATACGCTAACGGCAGCTGTTGATAAGCTTTTGCAAAAATAAGAGGAACATCTATGCCTAGTTTGTCTCTTCTCGACTTAAGTTTCATTATTTTTGAATCTGACAAAACACCAATGCATGTAACTGGTTTAGTTGTATTAGAACCGCCTAAAGAGCATGCGGCTACGTATGCGCAAGATCTTTATGGTGAATTTTTACAGCAAACTGATGTGACAGCACCTTTTAATTGGAAGCTTCAGTGGTCGTTTACAGGCAAACCGAGCTGGCAAACACTACCGAGAGTGAATTTAGAAGATCATTTACGTATTACTATGCTTCCCTCACCAGGAAATGATCAACAGTTACAACAAGTTGTTGGTCGTCTACATGGTCAAGTATTGGATCGAAGTCGACCAATGTGGGAAGTATGGGTGATTGGTGGACTTGAAAATAACCGTGTGGCTATTGTATTTAAAATTCACCATTCTATGGCTGATGGTGTTCGTGCCAGTAGTTTATTTACCCGCAGTTGTGCTACAAATCCAGAAGAATCATTTACTAAGCCTATTTGGCAGTGTGATTTACGTAAAACGGCGTCAGAGCGTCGTGCAGAAACACACCTTACCGACATGGTAATAAAAACAGCCTCGCAGGCATCAAAGCAAATATCACTTATTCCATCCATGTTCCGATTGGGTAGTAAGCTTGCATTGAAAGCTGTAAAACTGGCTGATTGTGATTTGAAGGTGCCGTTTACCGCACCCAAAACGCCTTTTAACTTGAGCCCTAAGCGTAGCCGAGCGGTGAGTTTGGGGCATTTTTCGATGGGTAAATTGAATCAGCTTAGTCGCATTACTGGTTCATCAATGAATGATGTACTCTTTACGGTAAGTGATATTGCGCTGAATCGGTACTTGAATGATCGCTCGTTACCTTTAAGAAAACCGTTAGTTGCCATGATGCCAATTAACCTTCGTAGTAAAGGAGAGGTTGCAAGTAAAGGCAATAAGATGTCTATCGGGCATGTTGAGCTAGGTCGAGCACACTTAACGTCATTAGAGCGATTAGAAGCGATTCAGCAGGCAACGGTTGATTTAAAAAATGAAGCCTTAAATATCTCACCTGATGCTTATGTTAATTACTCTTTACTTGTTAATGGTGCGTCTCTAATTAGTGGTAAATTTGGCTTAAATGGCTTTATTCCGCCAGCAAGTAACTTACTGATCTCTAATGTACCGGGTGTAAAAGACACCTTGTATTTCATGGGTGCAGAAGTAAAAGAGCAATACCCAGTATCGTTGCTTATGCCAGGCCAAACGCTGAATATTACATTCTTCAGTAATGCAGGGAAGATGTACTACTCATTGGTTGCATGTAGTCAGTCTTTACCTGGGTTTGAGGTAATTGCAGGATACATGGAAGAAGCCTTAGATGAGTTAGAACAAGACATCATGGATACAGCAGTGTCAGCGGTATCAGAGCAGATGGAAAGTCATGATAGCGATACAGTGGCGGTTGAAATGGCGGTACTTGCAGCACGCGAAGCCCTTACGCCAGATGATGCTGAATTTGAGCGTTTGTATATAGAGAAACAGCAGCGAGTAGAGAAACTGGAAAAGCAATTATCACAGTTAACTGCCATGCTTTCTAAAACAATCGAGATTGATCCTGCAGTTAAGCCGATAAATGAAGAGCTAATGAATGAATCAGTTGCTATCGATATCATTCCAAAAAGTTCATCAGCTTCATCATAACGTAGCATAATAAGAAAGACGTTCCTTCCCCTTATTGCCGCAATCTATACTTATAGATTGCGGTTTTTTCTGCGCATAAAAAAGACCGCATCAAGTGCGGTCTTATAGTATCTTAGCTACGCATAGATTATGCGTAAGTTGCTGCCATTTTTTCTACTTGCTCAACATACTTCTGCATCGCAGTTTCAGCATCCATTCCTTTTTGCTTTTCCCATGCTTCGTATTTTGCCGCCCCTTTAAAGTCAAACATGCCTGGACGCTTGCCGTGTACGTCACCATCAGTGGCTTGCTTGAACAAAGAATACATTGTGAGCAATTCATCGTTTGTTGGGCGCTGAGTCAGTTTCTTAACGTCTAACTGTGCTTGTGCAAAGCTTGCTTTTAAATCTGCCATGATTTTCTATCCTTAATTAAAATTATAAAGTTGTTAATACCTAGCCACCGATGAAGGTGGGTTTTAAACTACAAGTGAATACCACGTAGTAGTGCAGAGAATGCCATTAGCTCTGCTGATGATGCTTTTTCTGTTTTATCTTCTTTACCTTGCTCACTTTCTTTCGAATCAGGGAACATACGGAAGCTACTGTTCATGATTATTTCAGCAAGTTTAGGGAAAAGGGCATGAATCACGGAACCGAAAATACCTAAGTTAGTTGCAATACGTTTAGGCTTATCAATGATTGCTGTTGCTAACAAATCAGCAGCTTGATCTGGCGATAATGTTGGTACCGATTTGTAGATCTTCGTTGGTGCGATCATTGGTGTTGCCACTAAAGGCATGTTGATCGTTGTGAAGTTAATGTTCATGTCTGAATATTCAGAGGCAGCACAGCGCGTAAATGCATCCATCGCGGCTTTTGAAGCAACATAAGCAGAGAAACGAGGGGCATTAGTCAGTACACCAATGGATGAAATATTAATAACATGACCGCCACCTTGTGCTTCCATACTTGGTAGTAAGCCTAAGGTTAATTTCAATGAGCCAAAGTAGTTCAACTGCATTGTGCGCTCATAGTCATGGAAACGATCAACGGAGTTTGCAACAGAGCGACGAATCGAGCGACCAGCGTTATTAATTAAGATATCAACACGACCATGTTCAGCCAATATATTTTCAACAAGCGTATCTACCTGTTCTATATTGGATAAATCACACTGGTATGTATGCGCGATACCACCACGTTCTTCGACTTCCTTTTTAGTGTTAGCCAGTTTTTCTTCATCACGGGCAACCAAAATCATTTGTGCGCCATTCTCGGCAAGCTTGAAGGCGGTTGCCTGCCCAATGCCTGAACTTGCGCCAGTGATCAAAATGATCTTATTTTCTACGCGACCTTTAAGGCTGCGATCACCCGAGATCTCTGGGTCAAGGTGACGCTCCCAATAATCCCAAATGGCAGGGGCATAGCTTGGTAAGCGAGGGCACTCAATACCAGAACCTTTTAGGGCTTTTTGCGTTTCACGGCAATCAAACTCTGTAGGGTAGGTGAAGAATTGTAATGCTGATGAAGGAATACCAAGATCTTTCATCGTTACGTCGCTAATTTGTTTAATCGTTGGTAACGATAAAATAGCGTTCTTCATTTGATTGGGAATAAAGCCAAATAAGCGTGCATCTAAACGTAATGCCATACGAGGTGCATGGCCTGCTTCAGCAAAAATATTAAGCACTTCACCTGAACGGTAAGGTTTAGGATCAGTTAGGTGGAAACAACGTCCATCTAAGTCATCTTTATGCGCAATATGGTCTAGTGCATCAACAACGTAATCAACGGGTACGATATTAAGACGTCCGCCTTCTAAACCAATCGTTGGTACCCATGCTGGCAATACATTACGAATGCGTTGTAGCATTTTGAAGAAGTAGTACGGCCCATCGGCACGATCTGCAATCCCCGTTTTTGAGTCGCCCACAACCATACCAGGACGGTATACACGAAAGGGAACGGTACATTTTTCGCGAACAACTTTCTCTGATAAGTGCTTGGTTGAGAAGTAAGGGTGATCGAGATTTTCCGCTTCATCGAACATATCTTCGCGGAAGTGCCCTTCGAACAAACCAGCAGCTGCAATTGAGCTGATGTGATGGAAGCAACCTGCTTGTAAATATTCAGCCGCATCGACAGCATTTTGTGTCCCTTCGATGTTTACAGCTTCTTGTATTTCGGCTGTGGCATTTAAATCATAAATAGCCGCAAGGTGGAAAAAATGCGTAATAGAGCCAGATAATTTTGCAATATCGTCTTTCGCTAAACCTAAACCAGCCTGCGTTAAATTACCAGTGACAGGTAATACACGGCCAGCAGGAATAGACTTCTCTTCTATGTAAGCTTTGAGTATATCTCGTGATTGTTCATTGTGACAAAGGACGTAAATATTACCTTCTCGCTTTAGAAGTCTGGTGATGAGGTTTCGTCCAAGAAAGCCTGTACCGCCAGTCAAAAAATATGCCATGGTCTCTCCTTAATATACAACTGATCTAATAACATTCCTTTAAGAAATACAAAATACACTGGTCAGAGCTCTTGTCGTTACTAAATCTTTGAAACTATTAAACAGATCACCTTTTTATTTAAATTAACGGCCTTATTTCATCTTAAGTGAAAAAATTAATAAGTTTTTTTGGAAGTTACACTATGATTTATAATGGTAGAAAAGAGTGATTTTATATTAAAAACAACATTTATTTATAATAACAATATTAACTTTAAATAAAATTTGGCTGGCAATAATCATTACAATGAATGTGAGAGGATATTATGTATGACTTTATAATTGTAGGTGCTGGATCTGCTGGGTGCGTACTTGCTAATAGATTGTCAGCCGATAAAAATATAAAAGTTTGTTTGGTAGAAGCTGGGCCAAAAGATTCAAGTGTAATGGTACATGTACCATTGGGTTTGATAGGAATGATGCACTCAAAAAAAATGAATTGGCGCTACTATACAGAGCAAGAATCACACCTTGGTGGGCGAAAGCTATTTTGGCCTCGTGGTAAAACATTAGGGGGAAGTAGCGCTTCAAATGCGATGTGTTACATACGTGGGCATGCTTGCGATTACGATGAGTGGGCAACGCTAGGTAATGACGGTTGGGCTTATAGTGACGTATTACCTTACTTCAAAAAAGCTCAACACCAAGAGCGTGGTGCAAGTACTTACCATGGTGCGGGTGGGCCGTTAAATGTCGCTGACTTACGGACAAAAAACCCATTATCCAAAGCGTTTCTTAACGCTTCTCAGCAAGCTGGACATAAGTTAGCAGATGACTTTAACGGCGAAGATCAAGAAGGTGTTGGCTATTATCAGGTAACGCAAAAAAATGGTCAGCGTTGTAGCTCTGCCGTCGGGTATTTACGACCGATTGAACAAAGAGAAAACCTTACCATTATTACTGATGCATTGACGACAAAAATTAACTTTGATGGTAAAGCAGCAGTTGGGATCGATTACCTTAAAGAGGGTAAAACACATACGATAACCGCAACGAAAGAAGTCATTCTTAGTGGGGGGGCAATCAACAGTCCTCAGCTCTTGTTAATTTCTGGTGTTGGTGGTAAAGATGTTTTAAATCAGTATGGTATAGAACAAATTTCTCAGCTCGATGGCGTAGGTAAAAATTTACAAGATCATCTTGATGTACTGGCAGTAACTCGCGAACGTACATTTCACTCGGTTGGTTTTTCGCCTGTTGCCTTAATGCGTTCCATTAAAGGTATTTTTGACTTTTTATTATTTCGAAAAGGTAATTTCACCACGAATATTGCAGAGGCTGGTGGCTTTGTAAAGAGTGATCCCTCCCTTGCTGTTCCTGATGTTCAATTTCACTTTTCACCGTGTTTTCTTGATAATCATGGTCTTAATCTATTGCAAACAGTTAGGCATGGTTATTCATTGCATGCGTGTAACCTTCGGCCTAAAAGTCGAGGAGAACTGACATTGAGAAGTGCAGACCCTGCTGTTCCTCCTTTGATTAATGCGCGTTATTTAGAGAACGAAGAAGACATCAAAATCATGATAAAAGGCATTAAAATGTCTCGTGAAATTTTGAAGCAACCAGCTTTTGATCATTACCGAGGTGTTGAAGTATTTCCAGGAAAACAGGTTCAAACAGACGAACAGTTAGAAGCATTCATTCGCCGAAAAGCGGAGTCGATTTACCATCCAGTTGGCACTTGTAAGATGGGTGTTGATGATCAAGCTGTCGTCGACCCAGAGTTAAAGGTAATTGGCCTTAAAGGTTTGCGTGTTGTAGACGCGTCAATTATGCCTACGTTAATTGGTGGCAATACCAATGCGCCAACTATTATGATTGCAGAAAAAGCAGCTGATATGATTTTGATTGATTATAAAAAGAATAATACTGAAATAAAGGTTAAAGAAACAACAAAAGTTTAATTGTATTATCTATAAGCGTGAAAGGCTGGATTATTTCAGCCTTTTTTATGTTTAATGTGAAAGTTAGGGTGATTATTCTAATTTTATTTATTATAATTATCTGTCAGGTTTTTATTATTATGTTTTTTGGTTTTAAATTCAAGTTGCCTGTTATTTTCTATTCTGTTTCTTTTATTTCAATTAAATCTACTAAATTGTCATATAAACATGTATTGCCAACACAATATATGATTGTATAGATATTAAGTTATTTACTAATAGGTTGCTAAAATATTAGTACTTGGAAAGATGAATCACTAGATGAAAGCATTTAGAACCACAAATCGGGGTGTGAGTATGATTTCAAGGAATAACCTTAGTCAGAAATTCCAAGCATTAGTAGATGAGATTTCTTCTAAAATGGTTGAGAACACCGGAGTCGCTAAAGATAAAGTCACAGAATTTATCGAGCAGGGTCTACCACCCGTCCAGAGTGATGCAGTGATTGCAACCTTAAATGGCATGGTAGGTGATTCTCTTGAACAACGTGATAGTCGTTTTGCGCAAAAGATGCAGTTTCGCGATCAGCAGCAAACACTAAGTAACGATCCGGCTTTATTATCCCTTCAACTGCCAGCAGCGACAGACAGAATTATACTTTGCGTACACGGTTGGTGCATGAATGATGTGCAATGGTTGCGTAAAGAGCATGATCATGGTCGTTTCATGGCAACATTTGGTTATACCCCCATCTACCTTCGTTATAACACTGGCATGCATATTTCAGCTAACGGCGAAGAGTTTGCCTTAAAACTTGAGGCGTTATTAGCCGCTTGGCCATGTGCGGTCACTGAGTTAGTGATAGTAGGTCATAGTATGGGCGGGTTGGTTACTCGCAGTGCTTGTTATTATGGCAAGCAGCATGATGTAGATTGGTTAGATAAATTAACCACATTTATTACATTAGGCACACCACATAATGGTGCCCCATTGGCTAAACTGGCAAGCTGGGTGGATGAGAGAATTGCAGATGCGCCGTATTTAAAGGTGTTAAGTAAAGTAACGGAAATTCGCAGTAGTGGAACAAGAGACCTAAGCCAAGGCTTTGTTTGCCATAGTGATTGGCAGCAAGATGAAGAAACAAGAAAGATACTTAAAAAGCGACCTACGTTGCCTGAAGGGGTTGCATGTTATGCGATAGCGAGCTGCCTTGGGAATAATTTTTACGATGAGAAAAGCCAAATGTTAGGCGATGGGCTTGTACCTGTATCAAGTGCATTGGGTGATGCTGAAACAGGACATATTGGGTTGGATTTCCCACCTAAGCATAAGTGGATAGGCGAGGGAATAAACCATCTCGATTTGCTTTCTCATCCCCTTATCATGTCGAAAATCAAAGAATGGATCCTAGATAATACGATCCAGCCCTTTGACCTAAAGGAAGACCCGTTACGTTCTGATTGTTGATAAACAACGAGCATTTGGACGCTCATGTATAAGTTAATCTTTTGCCACTTTTGTCTATGCACAAGGTGGCATTTTTATATCAATAATTCCCATATCTGAATTTTGATATATATGATTGTTCGTATATAATGATTTCAAATATCGAAAATCAAGACTCATATGAAAAAAATACTTTTTCTCTGCACTGGCAATTCGGCACGTTCTCAACTGGCTGAGGCATTAATGCGACACATGGCTGATGATAGTTATGAAGTGATGAGTGCGGGTATGAGCCCCGAAACTGTTGATGAGCGTGTTTATACAGTATTAACTCAAAATGGTGTGAATAGTGACAATCTTCAAAGTGTTTCAGCTGAGTCATTACATGATCAGCATTTTGATGTGGTTATAACACTATGTGATAAGGCGAGTAATGAATGTGGATTATTCCCTGAATCTGATGCGTTGATCCATTGGGATTTTAAAGATCCTAAACCACTAAAGGGGGCTCAGGGTTTCATTGATACTTATGAAGGGCTTAAAGTAAGAATCGCATTATTTTTGATGTTAAATGGTGAAGGTCAAAGTGATGCTGTTGGTCCTGTTGAACTTTTTAAGATCATGAGTGATCCGCTTCGTCTTCGTATCTTGATGTTGATTGAAGATGAGTTTGCCCTTTCTGTGGGCGATTTAACGAAAGCCTTGTCTGTTAGTCAGCCAAAAGTTTCTCGTCATCTTGCTCTATTGCGTGATGCGGGAATTTTAAAAGATCAACGCGAAGGTTTGTGGGTTTTCTATCGTTTACCTGAGAATTTACCGGTTTGGATCCACCACATATTAACAACTGTACGCAATGGTAATCCTGGGCTAATCAATAATGAAAAATTAAAGCTTAGCCAGATTAAAGATAGAAAAAAGCCAGGATATAGTAAGAAAAAATAAGTTTTATGAACACTGAACTCTCAAGGTTTTAGTCATTTCAAAATAATAAAATATAGGTATACACAATGTCAAAGACACATCCATTTTGGGCTCTTTCTCTAGATGCAACTTTGAGCAGCCAGGGCGCACAACTTCTGCTAACACCTTGCCCAGGCAAGAAAGAAGCAAATTTGCATGATTCATTAGTACAATTAAAAGAGGCAGGGGCAACCGCTGTTTTAACGGCATTGCAAGAAAGTGACTTACCTGATGGTGGACTTGAAGTGTTGACACAAGAATGTAAGACGCTAGGGCTTAAGTGGTTTCACCTTCCTATTGAAGATGATTGTGCACCAGGCGAAGCATTTGATGCAAACTGGGGTGCAGCGAATACTGCTGCACAAGCAATGCTAGATAATGGCGAGTCATTGGTTATTCATTGTATGGGAGGTTCAGGCCGTACAGGATTGATTGCTGCACGCCTAATGTTAGCTCGTGGTTTTGAATTAGAACCTACGATTGCACAAATTCAAGCACTTCGTCCGGGTGCATTTACTCGTCAACCGCACATTGATTACATTCAACAATTTGCTAAATAACGGTTTCTAACAGTTAGGACATTTTTCAGCTCTTAGATAATTAAGCCCCTTAGTGCAAGAACTACAATGCATTAAGGGGCTTTTTTACAGAAAAAACTGGTCAATCAGTCTTAGGTTTATTAATATGCGGTAAGGCATATATATGAGTTTTCGTATGTAGCGTTTCAGTTTACGTTAACATTGAATGAATAAGGGTAAGAACATGACAATTAAAGTCGGTATTAATGGTTTTGGCCGTATCGGACGTTTAGCACTTCGCGCAGCCTTTGATTGGGATGAATTAGAATTTGTTCAGATAAATGATGTGGCTGGTGATGCAAAAACACTGGGGCATTTACTTGAGTTCGATTCGATTCAAGGTCGTTGGAATCATGCCGTTACTGTCGAAGGTGATCAGCTGTTGATTGGCGATGCAAGCATCACATGTAGCCAAGAGCGTGATATTGATGCTGTCGATTGGTCGGGCTGTGACGTTGTTCTTGAAGCTACGGGGGTTCATCGTAAAACAGCATTGCTGCAAAAGTACCTCGATCAGGGGGTAAAACGTGTTGTTGTATCTGCACCTGTAAAAGAAGAAGGTGTACTCAATGTGGTGGTGGGTGTGAATGATCATTTATTTGATCCAGAAAAGCACAGCATAGTTACAGCAGCATCATGCACTACTAATTGTATCGCACCGATTGTTAAGGTGATTCATGAGAAGATCGGTATCGATCAAGCCTCTTTTACGACAATTCATAACCTAACCAACACCCAAACCATTCTTGATGCGCCGCATAAAGACCTTCGCCGTGCACGTTCATGTGGTTCAAGCTTGATTCCAACCACAACGGGTTCAGCTACTGCTATTGTAGAAATTTTCCCAGAGTTAAAAGGAAAAATTAATGGTCATGCAGTGCGTGTACCTTTAGCTAATGCATCATTAACGGACATTATTTTTGATGTTAGCCGAGATACAACCGCTGAAGAAATTAACGCACTGCTAAAAGAAGCATCAGAAACTGAAATGGTTGGCGTACTGGGCTTTGAAGATCGTCCACTTGTCTCTATTGATTACAAAGGTGATCAACGTTCAACAATTGTTGATGCACTATCTACCATGGTTGTTAATGATCGAATGGTGAAAATTTACGCGTGGTACGACAATGAAATGGGCTACGCGACGCGTACTTCAGAGTTAATTCGTCAAGTTGGCTCTGCGTAGTCACATCTAGCATTGTCATTGGCTGAGTTGATGATGGCTAACGAAGAAAATTACTCCGTATTTATGAATAACTAATAAATGCGGAGAATGAGATAGAGATATCGGAATGATTACAGCGTTTTCAAATCTGTCGAAAGATGTAAAGCAGTACATGTTGGTGACGTTTAACTATTGGAACTTTACCATCACTGATGGTGCATTACGCATGCTGGTGGTCTTACATTTTCATCAACTTGGCTATTCACCGCTCGAAATTGCATCACTATTTTTGTTCTATGAATTTTTTGGTGTAGTAACCAACCTTATTGGTGGTTGGCTTGGTGCGAAAGTTGGGTTAAATCGCACGATGAATATTGGCCTTGCTATGCAGGTTATTGCTTTGGTCATGCTTGCTATTCCGACAGCTTACCTTACCGTTGCTTGGGTGATGTTGGCACAAGCTATGTCGGGTATAGCCAAAGACTTAAATAAAATGAGTGCGAAAAGTGCCATTAAAACCTTAGTTCCTAGTGATCAACAAGGTGCATTGTATAAGTGGATTGCAATTCTAACAGGTTCAAAAAATGCCCTTAAAGGTGCAGGCTTTTTCTTAGGTGGTTTATTGTTGGCGACATTAGGTTTTCAAGGCTCAGTATTAGCAATGGCTGCTGTGCTGGCGATTGTTTTTTGCATGAGTTTGCTTTGGCTTGAGAAAGACATGGGAAAAGCGAAGAACAAGATAAAATTTAGCCAGATATTTTCAAAAAGTGAGAGTATCAATATCCTTTCTGCTGCTCGTATGTTTTTGTTTGGCGCTCGCGATGTGTGGTTTGTTGTCGCATTGCCTATTTACCTAGGACAAGTATTTGGCTGGGACCACGTAATGGTTGGTGGTTTTCTTGCTACTTGGGTTATTGCTTATGGTGTGGTTCAAGGTTTTGCTCCTCGGTTAACGGGTAAAGCGAAAGGTGTTGTACCTGATGGGCGAGCTGCAATGGGGTGGGCTGCTTTACTTGCTGCTATTACCGCAATCATCGCGCTTGGTGTACAGTTTAATTGGCAGCCAGAGTTGACTATTATCGTTGGCCTACTAATTTTTGGTGCAGTATTTGCGGTTAATTCTTCACTGCACTCATACTTAATTGTTAGCTATGCCAAAGATGACGGCGTATCGCTGGATGTTGGCTTTTATTATATGGCGAATGCGATGGGGCGTTTAATTGGTACCATCTTATCGGGTTGGATGTATCAAGAGTACGGACTTGCTGCTTGTTTATGGGTCTCTTTTGTTTTCTTAACTATAACAACGGTAATTTCAATTCGCTTACCTGCACATCCTAAGGTAGAAGCCGCTTTATAACGACGAACGATGGCATCTTGAGCTAGCTTGGAGATAAGTATTCATCAACACATTAATAACGATGTGTTGGTGAATTTTTTGCTTTCAGAAGAACTAACTTTTACCATAGCCGCTTCTGTTTGTTGGGGAAGTAAAATGCGGGCTATTTGTTTTGATTTTGATGGCACTCTTGTCGATTCTGAAGTGTTCCATGCAGAAAATTGGTCTGGTTTTTTAAAGACATTAGGTATCGACTTTTCAATGGGGGCATTTCTAGAGCGGTATGCCGGTGTAACATGGGATAAAGTAGCGATAGACCTTTTTACTCGCTTTTCCATTAGTATGCCTATAGAACACATGTTGCAACAAATGGAAGTAATAACAGAAAAAGCGCTAATGCTTGATAATATTCCGGCTAAGTTGGGTGTGAGTACATTACTGCATGAGCTCTCGGGAAAAGTGCCTTTAGCGGTCGTTACTGGTGCGCCACGTATCTATGTTGAAGGTATTTTACAACGTCATGGTTGGCTTGAATTATTTGATCACGTTTTTTGTGGTGAAGATGTTGCCTCTAATAAACCTGCCCCCGATATATACCAGCTAGCGTGTGCCACATTGGGTTTTAATCCTCATGAAGTTTTAGCGATTGAAGACAGCGTTACTGGCATCAAATCGTCGTTATCTGCGGGATTAAAAACAGTATTAGTGAGCGATATTGATGTTACCGACTTTTCTATAGGCTCCTCAAAATATGGGCCGCTTGCATTGGATTACTCTTTTGATTCAATGCATCAAGCACATCTTACGGTATTGAATTTAGTGACAAATCCAATTAAATATACTTAGTGTTAGCTAGCTGTCGGCTTACTTCTGCTTTTTGATATTACGTGGGCATATACTTTATATATCTATAGATTATGCGTGTTTCATAGAAGGGGAGAAATATGCGAGCTGAAATCACAATAGGTTTGTTGGCTCTTTTAGTAGGCTGTGCTAATCAAAATGTTCCACCATTAGGAACTGCGGCTGATTGGCAAGATTACGGCAGTGAGCGTGCGAGTTCCGGTAATACGAAGCAAAGTGAAACCCAGCTTAAGGCATTAGATAGCTTAAGTACGTTAAATAAAGATACATTGAGCGCTTATGATAAGGGGTATGAGCAAGGGCGGGCTGAATATTGCCGACAAAGTGCTTATATCTTGGGCGTGAAAGGCATTATGTATAACGGAATTTGCGATCAGCTAGATTGGACATTTCGTGAAGATTATGTCAGTGGACGTAAAAGTTCAGCTGGCAGTATGTACTGACTTATAAATAGAGTAAAATACGCAAGAATTTATTATACAGGCAATAAAAATGCAGAACGAAGATATCATGACTGGCGATATGTTAGTGGAAATTGTTGAAAATCAACTTACTGATGGTAATCCAGTGAAGGTGAAAGAAACATTGATGCGCTTAGTTATGTCAGGTACGCCGCGTGAAGAAGCCGTTCAAATGATTGCTTGTGCATTATCTATCGAAGTTTTTGATGTGGCCAAAAATGAAGGTACATTTGACCTTAAGCGTTACAGTGAAAACTTAACGGCATTGCCTGACATGCCTTGGGAAGTTGAAGACTAAGGTTAGTAAGTAAAAAGCTAAACGTTATATCAATCGATAATCGTTTTGAAAGAAAGCCGCTTTTTGCGGTTTTTTTATGCCATAAATCTGCCTTGTTGTACTTAGATACCAATCTAGACAAGTATCTGATCATCCTTGCTGGTTAAAATAGCTTATAAGTACGTTAGAATTTTATAATTGGAACCACTAGTTACTTCAATTCCAGCCTTGTTATCATCAATTTTCTCTACGCAATTATCTGACAATTTACTTATCCAGAATGGTATAACGTTGAAACTTAGATCAACTCCCTCTGTGAAAATGCTTGCCCAATGAGTGACCCTTAATGGCTAACACCTCTTGAACTCAATGTCACAAGTTTATCTGTGATGTTTATCACTGATAGAAAATCTGCAGTCTCCATTTTTGTGATCTTATTATCTTAAACCAGCCTCTAACACTCCATTTGGTTGCTTTTTTGTTAACGGGCCGTGTTTTGTTGTGCGGTTTTGATATGTTTTCGAGTGTAGTGTTTTGTGAGCTGTAATTCATATAAATAGTACTTTGTTCTATAGCTAATCCTCTAAATATGCATTTAACACCTTGATATTACTTATATGCGAGTGTTTTTATTGGTATTTATATCTGCTTTTTCTTTTAGTTGTGGTTTTAACCGCTACTTTAGCTCGTAAACCTGGTTAACTGGTCTGCTTTGGGTGGTTATATTGAATTTATATAGTGTGACGCAGCTCAAGAACGGTTGATTATACTGATTTGGAATAAAATACCAGAACCATTTGTTGAATATTGGTTAAAAAACGGTGACACATTCCAAGAGGAATTCATTATTGTGTATATAACTCCTAAACAAGTCAGCAAGGAAAATTAAGATGATTATTGGTGTACCTAAGGAAATTAAAGTTCATGAGTACCGTGTAGGTATGGTTCCAGCGTCAGTAAATGAAGCTGTTTCTCATGGTCATACTGTATACGTCCAAACTCTGGCTGGCTCAGGTATTGGTTTCAGTGACCAAGATTACATCGACGCTGGTGCACAAATTTTACCAACTGCTGAAGCGGTATTTGCTGAAGCAGAAATGATTGTCAAAGTAAAAGAGCCTCAAGCAGTTGAACGCGCTATGCTGCGTGAAGGTCAAATTCTATTCACATACCTTCACTTGGCACCGGATCCAGAGCAAACTACAGACTTGGTAAACAGCAAAGCAGTATGTATTGCGTATGAAACAGTAACAGACGACAAAGGGCGCTTACCCCTACTTGCACCAATGTCAGAAGTGGCTGGTCGTATGTCTATTCAAGCCGGTGCTTTCGCTCTAGAGAAGTCTAAAGGCGGTAGCGGTATGCTTCTAGCTGGTGTACCAGGTGTTGAGCCTGCAAAAGTTGTTATCATCGGTGGTGGTGTTGTTGGTGCAAATGCTGCACAAATGGCTGTAGGCCTACGTGCTAACGTTGTTGTTCTTGACCGTAATATCGATGTATTACGTGATTTAGACGCGCAATTTGGTGGTACGGTTCAGTGTGTTTATTCAACGAAAGAAGCGATTGAAAAGCATGTACTAGCGGCAGACCTTGTTATCGGTGGTGTATTGGTTGTAGGTGCTGCTGCTCCGAAACTGGTCACAGCTGAAATGATTAAGAAAATGAAGCCGGGTTCTGCGATTGTAGACGTTGCAATCGACCAAGGTGGTTGTGTTGAGACATCTCACGCAACAACGCATAGCGACCCTACATATATCGTTGATGATGTTGTTCACTACTGTGTTGCTAACATGCCGGGTGCTGTTGCGCGTACATCAACATTCGCACTAAACAACGCGACGCTGCCTTACATTCTTAAGCTAGCAGATAAAGGCTACAAAGCGGCGCTTCAAGATGATAAGCACCTACTAAACGGTCTAAACGTTTACCGTGGTCAAATCACTTGTGAGAGTGTTGCATCTGCATTAGACCTAGAGTTTGTTGCTGCAGATAAAGCAATTGCTTAAATAAAGTTGCTCAACGCTTTAAATAAATCCCTACTTCGGTGGGGATTTTTCTTTATCTTCATTAAGTTATAGTCAATAAAATAAACGAATAATTTTTTATATCGTTTTTACTACTTCTCTGTGAATCTATCCGGTTAATAGAATCATTAATAAATATTTTATAAACGTGATTATTCATTACATTTGTTGTTGTTTACTATTCTCGAATGCAACTCTCTTACCTTCAAACGTTTGAATTATTGTTATAAATTAAAATTGGCTGTCATGTGAACACATTGTTTGTTGTCTTTATTTCAAAATAAGAGATGATAATGGATTCATTATGGTGGCTTGCAATATAGCCGTTAATTACCTTTCTTTACGATAAATATTATAATTAAATCAAAGAGATTAAGCTGTGTGGTTATCGTAAGTGTAAATTGGCTAGCTGTTATTAATGAAACTATAATAATTAGGAGTGTGAGGAGGGATATATAAGTACTTATTCTTATTTGGTTTTTTCATGATTGGAATGAACGAGCGTTGTATATTCTAAGTTAATCACTATGTGTGATTAAAATGCATTATGGTCGAAATCAAATGATATCGACCATAATTAAAAAAGTATTAAGCATGTGCAAAGATAACACTACCATTTTTGATGGTATCAATGATTTTTTTCGATAATTTTTTAGGTAAAGCAGGGCAACCCCAACTGCGACCTAAGTAACCATTTCGCTTTATAAAAGTCTCTGTCGCATAGTCAGCACCATGAATCACGATGTAACGACGACGCGCGTTATCATTAATGCCAGCAGTGAGGCCATCTAGCTTTAGTGAGTAACCATTGCCACCGTTATAGGTCGTTGATGTTAGATATGTACCTAACGAGCTTTTTCTGGAATCAACAGTATTAGAGAAATTTTTCGCCATTTTACCACCGCTGTTTACACCATGAGAAACATACGTGTTGTACAGTAATGTATGGTTTTTTAAATCAATAACAAAGAATCTTTTCTCAGTTGAAGGCTTACTGTAATCAATGATCGTAAGTAGCGACTTCTTTTTTCCTTTAGTATTGGTGTATGCGTTAAATCCTTGTTTGAAAATTGCATAATCAATAACGCCTTCAAGGTTTGTCTTCTTGTAAACGTACTGTACTACAATATCAGCATTATTATTAGAATATGAACTACTTTTGACATTACTT
This sequence comes from Photobacterium profundum, assembly GCF_003026285.1. Taxonomy (GTDB): domain Bacteria; phylum Pseudomonadota; class Gammaproteobacteria; order Enterobacterales; family Vibrionaceae; genus Photobacterium; species Photobacterium profundum. The sequence goes on along the minus strand of NZ_PYOD01000009.1, from coordinate 143,119 downwards.
GCAGATGCCTGAATAGGCAAATAAAAGAAAATCAAAATGCATAGGCAAATTGCTTTTTTCATTTTACTTACTAAACACTCTTTTTATTCTTTGTGTTAACGGGATGCAGACTTTAACATAAAAAATAATAAAGTTTAGTGCTTAAAGCGTAAAGGAATGTATATAATATTTTTACTACATAAGCGTTGTTTGAAATAATGGCGTAATAATTAATTTAATAACAGGCGCTTATTTACTAAACATCGTTTAATTAGGCTTTAAACCCAAGGTTACAAAATTGAATATAAAGGTGAAACAAAGTTTCAGTATCGGATTATAACGTGTTGTTATTTATTAATAAAATTATCTGTATTTATCTAACAACGTTAAAAATAGCCCGTTGAACTGTTTGGCTAAAAAATGAGCACAATATCTCATTTTTTGTGAGAGATGAAACCCAAACATTAACGTATATGCAGCTGGTTTATGTGTTTTACTGATAGTTGGTTGCTTGATTGTTCGTTTGGTAAATGAAAACGCAGATACTATCTGCGTTTTAAATTAATGATGTTAATTAGTTTAAATTGAGCAAACCGTTGCCCAGCTGCCATCGCCTCCTGGTGTTGAGCTTGTCCACCAGTTTGCTTGGTAGATTACGCCGTTGTGAATGATTTTGTCTCCTTGATTAGCGTGGCTAGGTTGACCGCCCGAATCTATTTGTGGCCAGTTAGGGTAAATGTTGATGCCTGTAATATTACAGTCGCCGCCATTACCACCTGAGCCAATATTACCTAGCGGTAGATTTGGATACTCAAACTTAAATGCATATTCTTTACCGTTAATGTTAACTGCATAATTAGCAGGTCCAGATATTGGGAGGTAATAAACCATATCCAACTCGTAAGTGCCGCCATTAGGTAAATTTTTCCAAGATGGTAGGGTAAAGGCAACACGGTGCATTTCACCTTGAAGTCCACCGATGTTATTCGCAGCCGTGTGCCCTGATGCTATAACCGCTAAACCACCACCAGATTGATCGGTTGCGTTATCTGGCGCTGATGTTGGAATATCAAATTGGAATTCTGTTCCACCAGGAAGTTCAGATCCAGTGTTGTTCGTAAAGGTTAACTTAGGGTTGATAGGGTAGTTTTTGTCGCCCACCTTAAAGCCACTGATTGATACTGTAATATCGACGGCTTCTGTTGGTATCGGACCTGTTGCGACAGTATTTCCATACGGTGTAGCAGACTTAAACTTATCATAGATAGCTTTTGTCATTGTGTTACCCATATGGTATTCGCCATTTCCGGTCTTACAGGCATTTTCTGTTGCATCAATACTGGTACGTTGGCCATTAGCATCGAGCACATAGCAGTTATAGTCACCTGCTAGCTCCCAGAACATGATGCCACCGATCTCTTTATCGACGATGTAATTAGCTTTAACGTTAATGGACTCTTTATCTTCAGTAGATAGGAATACTTTCTTTTCGGCATTCCATAACCAAGGTGCAACAGCCACTTCATCGTAATTGCGCGCGTAAGTGCCCACAAGTGGATTACTCGATGGTGTGAGGCCATAAGCAGCCGTGTAAGTCCCGTAAATGCCTTGTGCCAAGTTCATTGCATGCCACATTGGATTTGAGCCTGCGCCCATTTCATCACCGGCAGCTCCTTTGTCGTGCCACAAGTTATCAATGCCCATAGCACCATTACCGCATTTATTTTTCTCGCCTTCACCTGTACCCGCTAAACACTCTGCTTGATTAGGTAGTGGTGCTTTACCCCAAAGTCCATTATCTCCGCCTGTGACACCCTGCCAACCACGGGTATAATATGGAACCCCGATGTTAATACGACCTGCAGGCATTGAGCCTCGGAAGTAGTGATATGCCCAGTCAGTATTCAGGTAACCGATACCGCTATAAGCCGCAGTGTCATAAACATTCCACATAGCAAGCTCTGAATCTTTACCTGTGTCGTAAAGGGCTGCGTTATGGCCTACATGTTCGTTCCACGCACCGTGCAGATCATAGGACATGATATTGACATAATCGAGATACTTAGTGATCTCCATTGTTTCCATACCGCGTAACAAGTAGCCAGAAGATGGAGCCGCGATGGTTAGCATATAGTGAGTGCCATCATCTGCACTGGCTTTATCTAATTTTTCACGCAGTACGCGCATTAACTCATGATAAGAACGCATTAGGTAAGGGCGACGAGCTTCTGCAAAAATTTGGTCATCAGGGTTACCAGCCCCCGACATACTGGTTGGGTATTCGTAATCGACATCGACACCATCGAACTTGTATTTACGAATCATTTCAACTGCAGATGTTGCAAATTTTTCGATACCTGCATGGTTTATGCTGCCATCGGCATTAGTTGTCATGGTGTAGAAGCCACCATCGGCAACACGATCACCATTTGGACCAAAGTGACCACCTGTTTCAGCCCACCCACCGATTGAAATGAGCGTCTTAACATTATATTTAACTTTGGCTGTTGCTAGTGCACCAAAATGCCCTTTGAAGCCTAACGTAGGATCTATTTCAACGTTGTTCCACTCCATCCCCACTGCTGGGTTAGTCGGATCATTAACGTCTCCGATATTCACGTTACCGTCAGCACCAATACTCACAAACGCATAGTTAATGTGAGTGAGTTGCTCCCAAGGGATATCTTTTACAAGGTATGAGGTTTGTGCATCATCGCCTGCTCGCCAACTTGTAAAGTAGCCAATCACCCGACGAGGATGATCTGCGCCCATGATTTCACGTCCATCTTCGTCATAAAGGCTACAGTAAGGTACGGTTACCCCCTCTGTTTGATATAAACCATCAGGACGGCAGTTACTTGTTACTGAACCTCCTGATACCGAAAGCTGACTAATCGCAGAGTCAGAGGTTGCCCCTACATTATCAGTAGCACGTGCAAAAAGGGTGATGCTTCCAGGCTGAGTTGCAGTGTATGTAAGTGTGTATGGGGATGTCGCGGCGGTACCAATTAATGCCCCATTGGCAAAGAAGTCGACTTTATCTATTGTGCCGTCAGAATCGGCAGCAACCGACGTAAGGGTTACTGCTGTACCTATCTCTACGATATTTGTTGAGAGTGTTAGGTCTACTGATGGTAATTCGTTACCACCTTGAGCTGTATCAACAGTAATAATAACTGCTGAGCTGGTTGTTTCAGCGCCTTTATTGTCAATCGCTTTTGCCGTTAAGTTATGTTGGCCTTGTATTGCTGTCCATGCCAAAGCAAAAGGGGAGGATGAATCAGAACCAATTAACGTGCCGTTAGTGTAAAAGTCTACGCGTACCACTGCGCCGTCTGTATCTGCTGCATTAGCTGTAATCGAAACAGTGTCATTTTCTGTAATACTATCAGAAGCTGACGGTGAGCTTAGCGAAACAGTTGGTGCCTCGTTGCCTATACCTCCACCAGTTTCACAACTATCAAGTAAAGACCATTCTTGAAAGTCATTTGAGTGAGTCGATGGTGCTTGTCCCTGAGTCCACCAATTTGCTTTATAAGCAATATTATTTTCTTGTACTTGCGATCCACCTGAATAGGAAGAGCTTGAATTCCATTCTTCTATATTGCTGCAATCTATTGCTGCTTGCGCATTAAATGCAAGTAAACAAGAAACGGTGAGGGTACTGAGCGTAAATACGGGCTTAGATACCGACCTTTGCTTCAAATGGTACATGTCATCATCCTTAACACATTGTTTCATTGAATTAATAAAATTATACCGTTCATAAAACTTTCGTTCTGAACAAAAACAACTATATGATTGATGGCAAAATGCGCACTATCGATTGTCTTGTTTTACATACTAAATCGCAAATAACTGTCGTTTTTATGTAACAGAAATGATCTTATTTTGCATCAATAACTAATTTAAATGTCAATCTAAGCTAGATAGATTGGTAATTTGAGTGGAGGTAGAGCGGATATTTAGGCTGAAAATAAACAACTTAAATTCATTCTTTATATGAATGGGTTGGTTTCGATGTATTTACAGTGTTAAGGTTAATTGTGGTTGAATTGGCAAAAATGAAATTTAAATAATGACTAGCATCAGGATAATGCTATAAATAAAGTGTGATTCTGCTCCATAGAATGTGCTAATTGCCACGATTTTATCGATATTTAGAAAAGAGTAAGAGTAAATGGATTTTTCTGTTGTAAGACAACCTATTTTTAATCGTCAGCAAAATAAGGTTGCTTACCAAATAAGCTTTATGAATAAAACGCAGTTTTCTGACAAGTGTATTCCGATGTCTGTTTTTTCAGACAGATCTGACCCTCGTAAATTGAACGATTTATTGGTTGATGCAGGTATCAATCAGTATTCAGACAATAAAGTGTTAATTATTACGTTTGAGAAAAATACATTTAAAAATATTATCGATTACTTCTTTTCTTCACGAGGCTTAGTTATTGAATTATCAAAAAAAGAAACTCTTGATACTGAGTTATTAGATTTAGTCCAAAAAGCATCTCGCAATAACTACTTTTTAATAATGGATGATCGTGTTCTTTATAACGGCTATGAAAACTACCTGAAAAGTATAAGCCATGTAAAAATATCGGTAAAAAATAAGAAAAGATCGCTAGTCGAATCATTGATCAATAAGGCAAAAAGGTTCAATTTGCGTATTATTCTTGATGATATCTCTTCTCATGAAGAGTTTAAGCAGTATTCTTTGTGTAAGGTCGACTTTTTCAAAGGTGATGTTTTTTCGAAGCAAAATCTTGTTGAAGTTAGAACAAATACTTTGAATGAAGGTATTTTACTTAATGTATTTCAACATGTTATGACAGATAACTACTGTTACAAAGAGCTAACGAGCATTTTTGAGTCTGATATTAAATTAACGCATAAATTGATTTCTTTTCTGAATACGTCTTTGTATGGCAGACAAGGTACGATTGGTTCGATAAAGCAAGCTGTATGCTTTATGGGAGAGAATAATATGCGGAAGTTTATATCGTTATTAACAGCGCAAGAATTAACGCAAACTAGAACGACTGATATTTATACGAAAGCGGTCAGTCGAGCACGTTTTTGTGAGTTGGTTGCAATGAATACAGGTAAAAATAAAACATTTATAGATAGGGCTTTTTTGGTTGGGTTATTTTCAAATCTTCCCGATATTTTAGGCTTAGATATTCAAGAAGCGTTAGATTTGTTGAAGGTTAATGATGAAATTAAAAAAGCCTTATTAGGGCAAGAGTGTGAACTTAAAAAATACCTGGAAAGTGTTATCGCATTTGAACAGGCTGATTGGCAGTTACTTTATAGTGTAACTGAAGGGCATAATATTTCGCCAGATTTGGTAGGGCGTTTGTATAATCAAATGATCCGTGAAGTACGTAATAACAGTTACTTACATTAACGATAATGAGCAGTTTAAAAGGCTCTGTTTTCACAAAGCCTTGTATTATCATTCTAATAAAATAGAAAAAAGAGCTTACTTCGCAATACGGGCTTTAAAGTTTGCGCGTGTTGCTTCATCTGCTTGGCTGTACCAGTAATCTAGCATTTGACCAGCTACAGTTGCTTTGTCGCCATTTTTATTTTGAAGTGCAGGGTAATCAGCAGGGTTAATCGTTGCTGGTAGTGTTACCGCGATTGCACCTGTTGCCATTGCATAGGCCGCTGGCTGAGATGATTGGTTGTAGACTGCCATCTCTTTTTCTAAATCACGACCAAACTGTACGCCATTTTTCATTAGCTTACCCTGCTCAAAATCCACAGAGCTATCTGATTTATTTTTTAATTTTAGTGAAGGGGCGCGGTTAAACTTTTCACCCTCAAGGCTTGATGTGATTTTAGGTAGTGTTAATACATAATTAGCATCTTGACCGTCAAACGTCATGATAACGATATCTGACTTGAATAAATTGTAATCGCCATTTTCGCGGTAGTTTTCTTCAATGCGGAATGCGATTTGGTTTTTACCATCTTTCAAAGTAAGCGCATTGTTACCATCAGCATCAACACCGTTGACCAGTACAAGTTCAGCACTTTTAGGTAATTCAAGATTTACGTCTGCTAATGTTGGGAAACTCAGTCCACAAGCTGTTAAAGCGATGATGGCGGTACGTAATTTCATGTTTATTCCTTTCGAATTCTAATGACGAATTAAGATAAAGCGAATGTAAGTGTGACAAAGTATTACATTGTATACCCAGCGACCTTGAGTCTGAAGCTAGAAACCTGAATCTAAACTGAACCAGCTGTACCCGTAATCAATTTATAGTGTCTTTTGATATCAATGCTATTAAATTTTGTACTAAATATCAGGTTTACATCATTTATAGCTAATTTTGTTTATTTATTGTGCTAGCGTAACTTTCAGCTTACTTAATAACCAAATGTCTAAAATAGGAATATGAGCATTATATGGATATAACGCTTTTACATGTTTGCCTGCTACTCATCACAGGTTTTTTAGCTGGTATTATTAATACGCTGGCTGGTGGCGGTTCCAATTTAACATTACCAGCGCTAATGATCATGGGAATGCCTGCAGAAGTGGCAAATGCCACTAATCGGGTAGGGGTTGCTATGCAGGCTGTGACTGCTGTATCAGGGTTTAAACGCCATGGTAAGATGGATTCTGACGATATAATCCCTATTCTTATTCCCTCTGTTATCGGTGGCTTAATCGGAGCTGCTGCTGCTGCGTATATGCCAACTGAATACATAAAGCCCGTGCTATTAGGTACAATGCTGACTATGGCGGCAGTGATGCTGGTGAAGCCTTCTCTTATTGCCCCAGAGCCCGGTACGTTAGTTAATAAAGTAAGGGACACTCCGAGCTCGTGGTGGGGGTTAGGTATTGCAGGTTTTTATGGTGGTTTTATTCAAGCTGGCGTGGGGTTTGTATTAATTGCAGCGTTAGCTGGTACATTGCGATATGACTTGGTAAGAGCAAATGCACTCAAAATGCTATGTACATTAGTATTTACTGTTGTTGCGTTAGGGGTATTCATTACTGAAGGGTTAGTGATGTGGGTGCCTGGGTTGATTTTAGCATTTGGCACCATGTTTGGTGCTCATATTGCCGTTAATATGGCGATTAAAGCACAGCCCGCTACTCTCAAATGGTTCCTATTTATAATGACTCTATGCGGTTGTATAGCGGCATTAATGTTTTAGCAACAAAAAAGCCTGACAGAATCAGGCTTTGTTGTTTAGCGTAGCAATTGTGGTTTGCTCGTTTTTATTTAACGTAGCAAGCAAAACCTTTCAGGTAGAAACCTTCAGGGTAAGCACTGTCTAGTGGGTGATCAGCTGCTTGGCCAAAACGTTCAATAAACTGTACTTCACGGTGTGCATCAAGGGCTGCATCGGCAATGATTTTTTGGAACAAACCGTTGTCCATCAAACCAGAACAAGAATATGTTAATAACATACCGCCTGGATTAAGAATTTGCATCGCCAGCATGTTGATATCTTTATAACCACGACATGCACCTACCAGCTGTGATTTAGACTCAGCAAACTTAGGTGGATCCATGATAACAACATCAAAGAATTCGCCACGCTCACGGTATTCACGCAGAAGTTTGAACACATCAGCGTTTACAAATTCTGCATTTTCAACAGGTAAGCCGTTCGCTTCTGCGTTTAATCGTGCTGTATCCAGTGCTGGTTGTGATACATCAACGTTAATAACTTGGCTTGCACCGCCTTTAAGAGCGTAAAGCCCGAAACCACCGGTGTAACAGAAGCAGTTAAGAACACGCTTACCATTCACATATTTAACGGCTGCTTGGCGGCTATCGCGTTGATCTAGGTAGAAACCTGTTTTATGTCCACCGACGATATCAACATTGATTTTAATGCCGTTTTCTTCGATAGTCACAAACTTAGGTGGTTCTTCGCCTGAAAGAACACCAGTACGCTGCTTTAAACCTTCTTTCTTACGAACGGCTACATCAGAACGTTCGTATACGCTACATTCTGGGTAACAAATATTTAATGCTTCAACCAGTGCATCTTTCTGCTCTTCAGCGCCAGCACTTAGTAGCTGACAAACCAAAAAGTTTTGGTAACGGTCAATGGTGATACCTGGTAAACCATCAGATTCAGCGGCAATTAAGCGGTAGCCTGTTAAACCATCACGTGCTGCTAATACATCACGTAAAGCTTGTGCTGCTTTAAGGCGCTTAACAAAGAAATCGACGTTGATTACTTCTTTTTTATCGAATGTCCAAACACGAACACGAATTTGTGATTGTGGAGAATACGCACCACGTGCTAACCATTCGCCTTTGTTGTCGTAAATTTCAACAGTTTCACCCATTGAAGGTTTATTTCCTTCAATGCGATCGATACCGCGAGAGAAAACCCAAGGGTGGCGGCGACGAAGTGATTTTTCACGGCCTTTAACAAGATAAATAGAAGCAGTCATGACATGCCCAGTTAAGGAAATCGAATGGGGGCGTATTATGTTGCTGCTAATCATTAAAAGCAAATGAAAAAGCCGCCAAAATAGGCGGCTTGAGTTAAACCGTTACAGTTTATTAAGCTTTAAGACCGCTCATCAAAGATTCAAGCACTTCTGCTTGTTGGTTGAGTCGCTCAATTTCAGTACTCGATTGAGAAATTACATCACAAACCTGACGTGATTGCTCGCGTACTTGCTCAACGTTAGAGGCAATATTATCTGCCACTGCTCCTTGTTGCTCTGCGGCGGCGGCAATTTCAGTACTGCGATCCGATATCTGCTGATTACGTTCTGTAATTTGACTGATTTCATTATCGACAGAATCCATTAACTGCTCACTTTGCTGAGCGTTTTGAACGGTACTATTCATTACCGACATTAATTGCTGGCTGTTTTGCTGTAAGGATTCAATCATTTGCTGAATTTCAACGGTTGCACTTTGTGTGCGTCCTGCAAGAGTACGTACTTCATCAGCAACAACAGCAAAGCCACGACCTTGTTCACCAGCACGCGCCGCTTCAATCGCTGCGTTTAATGCTAATAGGTTGGTCTGCTGAGAGATGCCATTAATTGTTGTGACAACGTCGTTTATCTTTGTTGCGTTACTGTCTAGTTCAGAGACAGCACTTGCCGCTACATTAATTTCACTCGAAAGCGTAGAAATAGCCGACTTTGTTTCTCCCACTTGTGTTCGTCCAAGCTCAGACATTTCTTGCGCTTCACGGGTTTGATCCGATGTTTGGTGAGCGTGAGTAGCCACTTCACGGATTGATGTCGCCATTTCCTCTGTTGCGCTGGCTAATGAATCTAAATGCTGTTGCTGACTTACTGAAAGGTTTTCACTTTGATGACTACGTTGACGCAGGTCACTACTAATTTGTTGCATCATAGCAGTGGCTTCTTGCGTGGCTTGAACCAATTTTTGTTCACGATCAGCTACGCGGTCTATGGTAATGGCAATGGTGCTGAATTCGTCGCGTACTTGAAAGAAGTTCATTCGTTGTGTTAAGTCGCCATCAGCTAAATTAGCGAGTGCTTTGTTCATGGTGAACATCGCGCCGCCAATGAATGTCATGATGTAATAGACACAGGCTAGTACAACAACAAGCAGTAGAATCGTGAAGCTGATTTGTGTGGTAGATAGATAGTTATAGATACTGGATGGCTCAATCGCTGATATTGCATAGTTCATGTTTGAAACGGTTGATGAAATTTCACCATTTCCAAGTTTTAATCCACTATTAGTAAGTAGCGAGGCTGCATCTGATTGGCTAACATTGTATTTTGATAATAATGCTGTTGCTGTATTGAGTTGGTTTGTCGTGATTTCAATACGTTGTTCATTAGCTGCATCGACTAAAATGGCACTAACACTAATAATGGCAATTAAAGGCAGAAGAAATAAAAGATAAAATTTTTCTTGTATCTTTAAATGAATGAGGTACTTATCAATCCATCGAAATGCGACTTCTTTCATATTGGTGTCCTGATTAACGAAGAATGCTACTGTCTAATGACAATTCACTTTATAAGTCGTTATCGGTTGGTTTATAAAATTCTTGAGGTGATATATGTCACAGATTTGTATAAAGGCAAGCGTTAAAGGAATCGTTCAAGGGGTTGGGTTCAGGTTTCATACCGCTCATGAAGGTTTACAAGATGGTTTGAGTGGTTATGCAATGAACTTACCTGATGGAAGTGTTGAGGTGCTGGCGTGTGGAAATGAAGATAACGTGAATAAGCTGCTAACTTGGCTAGAAAGTGGACCTAAAACGTCGAGGGTTGACAATATCGACGCTGAAATCATTGAATGGCGACATATTGATGGATTCGAAATCAAATAACATGGTTTTTATAGAGCAAATAAATAGTACGAGTGGAATTAAGAGGGTTAAATAAAAGAAACAACAGGGCTAGTTAAATCACATCGCGCCCTGTTTGTAGTCTTTGCTTATGTATCTTGTAAAGGCGTTAGATACATTTTACGGGTTTTGGTAAGCCAGCAAGTTTTGTTGCTTGCTTTGCAGGCCCTTTGATAAATAGTTTATAAAGATAACGAGAGCTACCTTTTTCTTCACCATATTTTTTCGCCATTGCTTTTACAAGCATACGAATAGCGGGTGAAGTGTTAAATTCTAAATAAAATTCTCTTACAAAGAGAATCACTTCCCAATGTGCCTCAGATAATTCAATGCCTTCATCTTGAGCGAGAAGGGGAACAATATCTCTTGACCAATCATCAACGTTCTTAAGGTAACCCTGAGCGTCGGTTTCTATTTGTTTGCCATTAAGTTCAAGCATGATGTACCTCGGTATTCGGATCGCAGAAAGGATAGTGATTCGAACACAGTGCTGCAAGTAGAAATGAAAAAATCATGCAAATTACAGGCAATAAAAAAGCGTCCATTTCGGACGCTTTCTATTATCTATTTTACGATTCACTAAAGAAGTGATTAATCGTTGTTACCCATGATACCTAAGATTTGTAGCAAGCTTAGGAATAGGTTGTAGATAGATACATACAATGTAACGGTTGCAGAGATGTAGTTTGTTTCACCACCACGGATGATTGACTGCGTAGTAAGCAGAATCGCCGCTGAAGAGAACAGAACAAACATACCGCTGATTGCTAATGAAAGCATTGGCATTTGTAGGAAGATATTTGCAACAACTGCAACAATAATCGCAACAAAACCAGCCATTAACATACCATTCAAGAATGATAGATCACGCTTAGTTGTTAGTGCATACGCAGAACAAGCCATAAATGTAAGGGCTGTGCCGCCTAAAGCAGGTACAATTGCATGTCCCATACCAGCGCCAACGTACATGTTCAGAATCGGCCCTAGGGTGTAACCCATGAAACCTGTTAACGCGAATGTGAATACGATACCTAGGCTACTGTCTTTATTCTTTTCAGTTAAGAACATTAGGCCGTAGAAACCAACCAATGTAATGATGATTCCTGGGTAAGGTAAGTTCATTGCCATAGCGGTACCTGCGATAACCGCAGACCAAAGCAATGTTAGAGAAAGTAGGAAGTACGTGTTTCTTAAAACCTTATTGGTTGAAAGTACGCTATCGTAAGATCCAGTACGATTAACTATACGATCGTTCATAAGTGTCCCCTTAGGGTTAGTTATGTTGATATTTGTTAAGACATATATGAGGGCAAACGTTCATAATTGCAAGCTATTAACTTGTAATAAAACCATTTACTTCACGCACACATCCTATCTAAGTTCTTGAGTAGAATGATACTTAACATTTCATTATCTTTTACGGTAAAAATGTAAATAAATGTTTCAGTGTCATCCGTGTATAAATCCGTATGAGGTTATAACCCTCAATTTGCACATTGTAACACTCAATGAGTGATTGCGAATAAACCCTTTTGTTTGTGGTACAAAAGGGTTTAATGAAACGAATGCGATACAGAGTTTTCTATATTTAATGTTCTGCTCTATTGATAGATTACATCATGCAGCAAAACAGAAGCTGAATAAAGCTTCTGTTTTTGTATTCAACTACATTTAATGCAGTATTTGGCTCAAGAATAACTGCGTACGGTCAGATTGTGGGTTGTCAAAGAAATCGTGAGGATTGTTTTCTTCTATGATCTCACCAAGGTCCATAAAGATAACGCGATCGGCAACCTGACGGGCAAACCCCATTTCGTGCGTCACGCATATCATGGTCATACCTTCATGAGCCAATTCAACCATAACATCTAACACCTCGCGTACCATTTCAGGGTCTAGCGCTGAAGTAGGCTCATCAAAGAGCATTATTTGCGGGTTCATGCATAGCGAACGTGCAATCGCGACACGCTGCTGCTGCCCACCAGAAAGTTGCCCTGGATACTTATCTGCTTGGTCGGGTATTTTAACGCGCTCAAGGTAATTCATCGCTAATGCTTCAGCTTCTTTCTGAGGCATTTTCTTCACCCAAATAGGCGCAAGGGTACAATTCTCTAATACGGTAAGATGGGGGAAGAGGTTGAAGTGCTGAAAACACATACCGACTTCTTTACGTACTAATTCGATATTTTTAAGATCATCGGTTAGTTCGTTACCTGCAACAACTACCTGACCCTTCTGGTGTTCTTCTAGGCGGTTAATGCAGCGAATCAAGGTTGATTTTCCTGAGCCAGAAGGACCACAAATAACGATTTTTTCACCTTTATTAACGGTTAGATTGATGTCTTTTAGTACGTGAAATTGCCCATACCATTTATTAACGCTAGATAGTTGAATCATTGTATCGGTCATAATAGATTGATCCGACTTTGTTGTTTCGTCCAAAGTGGCTTCACCACCAGAAAGGTTACTACTTGCAATCAACGTACTGCTTGTCATAGTGCTATCCTTGCTTATCGTTTATGACCCGTGTGCAATTTATTTTCTAAAAAGATACTGTAACGAGACATACTGAAACAGAAAACCCAAAAAACGAGAGCGACAAAAATATAGCTTTCTGTCGCAAAGCCTAACCAGTCGGGGTCGCTATTGGCGGCTTGGCCAATACCTAACACATCGAACATACCGATGATCAATACAAGGCTGGTGTCTTTAAATAGACCAATAAAGGTGTTCACAATTGAAGGGATGGTAATCTTTAAGGCTTGCGGTAATACAATCAGGTACATACTCTTCCAATAAGAGAGCCCCAGAGCATCTGCCGCTTCGTATTGACCTCTAGGTATGGCTTGCAACCCACCACGTATAACTTCTGCCATATAGGCGGCGCTAAATAACACCACACCGATTAATGCCCGAAAAAGCTTATCCATTTCCATTTCTGAGGTTAAAAATAATGGCAGTAGTACAGAAGCCATGAATAATACGGTAATAAGGGGGACACCACGCCATATCTCGATATAAACGGTACATATACTACGTATTATTGGCATTTCAGAACGGCGCCCAAGAGCGAGTGCTACTCCAATAGGCAGTGAAACAACAATGCCTACAATCGCAATAACCAGTGTGACAAGCAAACCACCCCATAAGTGGGTATCAACAACTTCTAAGCCAAATACACCGCCGTATAACAAGAAGGCAGCAAAGAAAGGGTAAACATTAACAAAGAATAACCAAATCCATTTTCTACCCGGTGTTTTTTCTATCACAAGCAATGAAATGAAAATTGCTAGCGTGAAATAAAACAGCTTTGGTCGCCAAAGTTGATCGGCAGGGTAGAATCCGAACATGAATTGGTCAAAACGGACATTAATAAATACCCAACATGCTCCATCACTAGAACATGCATCACGCGTATCACCAACCCAATCAGCGTTTATAAACGCCCATTGGATAACGGCCCATAATCCCGTTATTGCAAAATAAGCAAGGAAAATGGTCATGATAGAATTTGTTATTGATGAAAATAAGTGCTGACGAGCCCATCCAATAATACCGACAGTATTTGCTGGTGGTGGTAAGTCAGGCTGAAAATTATGATGACTCATTATATTACCTCTCCACCAAAGCGACTTTCTTGTTATACATATTCATAAAGAATGACGTAATTAAGCTTAAACTTAGGTAAACCCCCATAGTCATAGCAATAATTTCAATAGCTTGACCTGTTTGATTCAATGTTGTGCCAGCAAAAACAGACACAAGATCGGGATAACCGATAGCCATCGCTAATGAAGAGTTTTTGGTAAGGTTTAAATATTGGCTAGTAAGAGGTGGAATAATGATTCGCATCGCTTGAGGAATAACGACCAAGCGTAACGTTTTACTTCGTGGTAAACCTAAAGCAAGCGATGCCTCTGTTTGTCCATGATTGACGGCATTAATGCCTGAACGCACAATTTCAGCAATGAAAGAGGCGGTATAGATGCTAAGTGCGACAAGTAAAGCGGCTAACTCCGGTAAAATAGAGATACCACCACGAAAGTTAAACCCTTTTAGCTCTGGATATTCAACCGATATAGGCATACCTGCTGCAAAAAAAGCAATAAGTGGTAAACCAATTACCATGCCTATGGTTGTGAGTAATATTGGCGATTGCTCCCCTGTGTCTTGCTGTTTTTTATGTGATCGAATGGCATATATGATGGATAGCACAACCGCTAAAGCAAATGCTGCAAATATCCAACCTGAACCTTCATTAAATACAGGGCCAGCAAGATAAAGCCCACGCACATTAATAAAAAGGCTCTCGCCAATGCTTAGGCTCTGACGTGGTGACGGCAGTGCTTGAAGTACTGCAAAGTACCAGAAGAAAATTTGTAATAAGAGGGGGATATTACGGAATGTTTCGATATAAAGCGCCGCAAAGCGACTGATTAACCAGTTTGAAGAAAGACGTGCAATACCGACGGTGAAGCCGATAATTGTCGCTAAAAAAATACCTAAAACAGACACTAACGCTGTATTTAGTAAGCCGACAAAAAAGGTACGACCATAAGTATATGTTTCATCGTAATCGATCAGTGTTAAGCCAATACCAAAACCAGCTTCTTGGTTGAGAAATCCAAACCCTGTTGCAATACCACGTGCATCAAGATTTTCCAGTGCGTTATTTATGATGTTGTAAAAAAAGAAAAGTAACCCCAATACCGCGATTAGTTGGAAAACAATGGCGCGAAAAGTGGGGTTATAAAAAAGGTTTTGTTTCTTAGGTGGACTTGCTACATCCGATGTATTTAACGCTTTTGCTGTTTTAGGAGCCATACAACAACCTCAGTTCCTATTGAGATGTTGGGAGGCAGCAATAATGCCACTGCCTCCGCTTCATAATACGTAGATTGATTTAAAATTAACGAATAGGGGCTGCGTATTGAATACCGCCATCTTTCCAAAGTGCATTTAAGCCACGTTCGATTTTAAGAGGTGAACCTGTACCAACAGTACGTTCGAAGCTTTCACCATAGTTGCCAACTTGTTTTACGATTTGGTATCCCCAATCATCACTTAGGCCAAGTCCTTTACCTTTAGGACCATCTAAACCAATTAGACGACGAATATTTGGATCTTTTGATTCTTTCATTTTATCGACATTTGCAGATGTAACGCCGTATTCTTCAGCATTAAGCATTGCACTTAATGTCCACTTAACAATATTGAACCATTGATCATCGCCTTGTCGAACAACGGGTCCTAGTGGTTCTTTAGAAATCACTTCAGGAAGAACAACCGCAGAAGCAGGTTCGGCAAGGTTTAGACGAAGTGCATATAACCCTGATTGGTCTGTGGTTAATACATCGCATCGGCCAGAGTCAAAACCTTTAGATGTCTGAGGGGCCGTATCAAATACAACTGGGCTATATTTCATGCCATTAACACGGAAATAATCGGCAAGGTTAAGTTCTGTCGTTGTACCTGATTGAACACATACTGCTGCGCCATCTAGCTCTTTTGCACTAGAGACACCTAGTTCTTTTTTGACCATAAACCCTTGGCCGTCATAATAACTTACACCAGCAAAGTTCAAGCCTAGAGCACTATCACGATGTAGAGTCCATGTTGTGTTTCGAGATAACACATCAATCTCGCCTGATTGAAGTGCAGTAAAACGTTCTTTTGCTGTTAATGGAATATATTTAACTTTAGTTTTATCACCGACAGTTGCTGCTGCGATTGCCTGGCAGAATTCAACATCAAGCCCTTCCCATTCCCCTTTAGAGTTTGGATTTGAGAAGCCTGGTAAGCCAGCACTCACACCACATTGGACATAACCTTGCTTCATTACCTTTTCTAGGGTTGTATTCGCTGCAGATGCATTAACCGCAAAAAGTGCTGATGTAGTGGCTATTGCCGCAAATAGCACTGATGATTTTTTAGCCATTATTGTCGTCCTTGTTTAATGTAAAAGCGCATGTTGTGTTTGTTTTGAATCTCTCACCATTTAAATGTAAATGGCTTGTTAACAAATACAAGTATAGAAACATAATCATTAACGTCTATTCTTATGACGGTTTTTGATCACGTTTTCGTTAATTCTTTATAATTAGCAAGTTACAGATTAAAATTGTCGTGTGAATTTTTATGCCGTATTACTGATTGAATGCTCATCGTGATTTAGCCGGTTTTTAATGAGGTTAATAGCCGTATCTGTAATGAAGGAAATGTTAAACGTAGGGGTACATTAGGGGGGGTAAAGATGGAGATACTATTGTGATGAAAATATTTATTGTAATATTGGCATATTATTCATTGATTTATGTCTATTTTTTTGTTTGTCATCTTATTTGTTCTAGGAGGGAGAAAAGGCTACTGGATTTTATCCTGATAATAAAACTGGAAGAGTACTGTAATGAATTAATATTGATAAGGTCGTTTCGCAATGTTGTAATTTTCGGATATATGCATATTGTGGTTTTTTATATATGATTGGTGAAAGAGTTTTTCTGCTTCGTTTATGTGGCAATTGCACTATAACAAAGCAAAAAAACACGGAATAAGTAATGAGGCTAGTATGGGGTTGTTAATGTAATGGTTTATTTTTAGGCTGTTATTTAACACACGTTGTATATAAAAGCGCGGGCGGGCGATATTCATCATACTTACCACTTCGCAAATTTAACGTCTTTATTTCGTTGGTAATAGGGTTGACTGATGAAGTCCAATAGCTGATCTCTGTTGGCCAGCGATATCGCATTAAGAGGTGCCTGCCATGGCTTTGTAGCAGTTCAATTTCATCATACGTAGGAAGCCGTAATCCATAGTTGCGACACCATTTTTGAGCACTATTAATATTTATACGCGACCAATAGTTATCTTGTTCATTAATGAACATTGGTGGCATATTTTCAGTCGAGTAAATATCTTTGGGCTGGTGATACTGTAATCCGTTAAATGTAAAAGAGTAAATAATCGAGTTAAGTACCACTCGATTTTCAACAAGCGTGTTTAGCTTGGGATTATTCGGTTCTTTGGCTGGCGTTACTTGAGTGTTTTTGGACTTTGATACGGATTTTAATGTAGGTGATTTAGCTAAACCAGATATTGTTTTTGTGGTGTGCCGTATAAATGTGCTTGTTATTTTTTTGGTTTCAAGTTGTTGTTTTGCTCCCATAGCCTTGGTGTACGTCGAGTAGGGACCAATAAGACAACGATATTTACCAGTGTCTTCTATTAAATAAGCATTGTCCGGAAATAAGAGGTTCACTTTTCGCGAAAAATTTGTGTTTGGAATTGCGCTACTGTAGTTACATTGAACCCAGAAACTACCAGTGTTTGATTTTGGTATTTTTCCCCATAACCCAGCACCAATATCACAAGTATTGTTAAGTTGTTTCCACACGTTATTCGTCGTTGATATTTCAACTGCGCATAACGAACTACCTGAAGGAGGTATCGAGTTTGCTTTTGCTAGATTTACAAAAGGTAAGCAAGCAAATAATGAGCAGTAAACTGCAAAACGGCTAATGTTGCTAAGCATATCGGTCTATGTGTTTACATTAATAAATTCAATAATTGGACATATAGAAACACAAAAGTTGTCATTAATAAGTGAAATTTCAGCTAAATAACGATTTATTCATCATTTTATATATAATTTGCGCAGTCGAGCCAATAGTTAATAAAAAGAGTTTACAGCAAAGAAGAAGATACGTATTATCTGCCGCCTACGGAGAGATGGCTGAGTGGTCGAAAGCACCGGTCTTGAAAACCGGCAAGGGTTTATAGCCCTTCTAGGGTTCAAATCCCTATCTCTCCGCCATATTTAGAAAAGGGCGCTGATTTATCAGCGCCCTTTTTGCATATAGGGATTGTGGCTAGAGGGATTTGTTCCAAATCCACCTCACCCAGAACACTCCGCCACATTCAAAGAAGCCGCTACTCTGTTAGCGGTTTTTTTACGCCTGGGTTTTACCAAATAAGATAGGGATGCAGAATCCTAGATTGGGTTCACCTGAGCGAAGCAAAAGCACATTGCCTGTACCGAAGGTGCGATATAAAAGAAAACCCAGATCTTTCGATCTGGGTTTTGTTACTTCAAGTTTTTTGTAGGGTAATTAGTTCACTGTTACAGTGACTGTTGCTACGTTTGAAGTATTACCGTTGGCATCATTAACGGTGTAGTTAAAGCTAAATGTACCTTTACTTTTCGCGAAGTACGAAATTGTACCGTCATTTCTGACTGTGATAGTTGCTTTACTTGATGGTGGTAGGTTAGTGACTACGACAGATCGCTTATCAAGCGCTGCACCATTAACTACGTCATTATCAAGCACTCGAAGGGTGATTGTTCTATAACGCTTTGTTGTTGCATAGTCGTTTACCGCATCAGGTGAAAGGTCTTCTGGTGCATCTAAGAATCCAACCAATGCTGGTAGATTTTTAGCTGCTCGACCTTGTGCACCCACACGCGGAATTTCTAACCACTCATCAACTGCTAGACCATCGCCACGATTTGATGCAAAGTTTTCATCATTAGGGTGACCGATTGGTACAAATAACTGTGGACGATCAAACGGTGCAGCCTCCCAACGAACACGGTCATCTGTTAGTGATTTTAAGAAGGCAACAAGGTTGGCTTGCTCTTCGTATGATAGTTCTAAGCTATTAATATCAGGGTCTAGGTTAGAATCGTGAGATCCAAAGCCTGATGTATTATGTGTATCAGTACCTTGGCGATTACCACCTCGGTTATAAAACTCAACAACTTGTTCTAGGGTTGCCATACCACCATTGTGCATATAAGGTGCCGTTAGTTCTACATTTCGCAGACCAGGTACTTTAAATGCGCCATCTACTGCGTTAGGTTCATACGCTGTGAGCGGTACGCCTGGGTTAACTTCGAACGTATCTGGATCTACCTCAAAATCGTCTGGTGCATTACCGCCACCAGCTACAACCTGAGCTTGACGTGTGAAGGATAGAGGGTGTCCAAATGGTCCATCAGCACCTACTCCCAAGTCTTCTTCAGATGGGCGAACACCAATGTTGTAGAATCCATTATCGTAAGCAGCTGGAAGCTGGTTGCCCATAAGCATACGTTCAACTAAACCATCTTCTTCGTTTTCTGGTACAAGGTGAGTCGCAGCTTTCGAGAATTCAGGACCGCTGTGACAGTTTGCACACTTACCTTTACCTAGGAAGATGCCCATACCTGCTTGTTCTTCACTGGTTAATGCATAAGAATCACCATCCATAAAGCGGTCGAATCGAGAATCATCTGAAATCAATGTACTTTCATACATCTGGATTGCTAGCCCCCAGAATAATGAAAAGTTCATTTCAAACTGGTTATAGCCATCAGTTGATTTATATGGGCTCTTCCAATAACCGTCTTGGAAGGCATCAATAATCAGTTTACGGTAATCAACCATTAAACCTTTGCCACCAAGTACAGCTGTTGAACCAAGCACACTATCGGTAGGGTCAACTTCCTGTAATGCGAGCGGCTTAAGTTTTAGCATTTTACGGCCAAGTTGTTTAAATGACTTTCCGCCACAAGACATTTCGAAATCACTTAAAGGGGGACCAACAGCCTGTGATGCTGCACTTGAGTTAATTAGATTAACTTCTTCAAGGCTGGTACTGTGGGTTAATTGGTTATAATAAACAACTCTTGCGTCTTCATTTCGACGACCAAATGGGTCTACACCATTAAACACGTTATTTGCGCGACCATCCCAAAAGTTTCTGAAATTAAAAATGGCGTTAATCATAGTCGGTGTATTACGTGGTTCAACTTTTCGACTACCTACATTGGCAACATGGAATATATCTTCTACTTTATCGCAATTTTCAATACCATCAGTAAAGTCGTTATATTCCTTGACGATGTTTAATCCATTAAACTTACTCCCAAATATACCCTGGGAAGAAGTTACGTCATCGGTTTCAAATACAATGTTAGAGTTACGATCTTTGGGGTCAGCAAATTGGGTGAATGGATAATCATCAAGTGTAAGGGTGTAATTCGGTCCCCCGCTACCGCCAGACTTAGTAGAGTTGAATATTTCTCTTTTACTTGGGTCAGTATGATTTAAACCGGGGCTAAGTTGGTTTCTATCACGAGGATCCGCACCGGCACTGAAGTGACAACTACCACAGCTTTGACCTTCGCTACCTGTTTGCATATCCCAGAATAGGGCTTTACCTAGCTTAATAGCAGCATCTTTATTCTTGATATATTTTTCAATGCCTGGAACCGCAGCTGGTTCTATTCCTTTTAATGAACCAATAGATGGAGGTTCAACAACAACTGGTTCTACTGAATAAACATACCCTGTCGATAATCCAAATATAGTTGTAGCTGCTATCACAGCACCGAGCCGTGAACGTCTTTTATTCGTTCTATTACTCATTACGCGCTCCTAGTGTTTTAATTTTATTTCTAACACAATTAACAATGATTAAGTTTTATTCCTTGCCAACTAATAATGAGTGATAAATGTAAAAACTATTTATCATTTTTGCGATATTATTATAAATATAAAATATGTTGTTTTTATATTTGATTTTTTGGTTTCTAAAGTGAGAGGTTAAATTGGAAGTGATATTTATTATGTCCTAATTATTATTGCTGAGTGCTGTTTCTTAGTGTGAATATATTTGTTTGATTTGAGATTTTATCATGTTAAAGATTAGGTGTTGTAAATATGACACTAATCTTATTTATTATGTTGTTTATAAGTTCGTTGTTGAAACTTTATTCTTATTAATAGCATTGGTATCAGAAATGTTTAGGGACATTATTTAGCTTGCAGTGAGTGTTCGAAGAAAATGCTCTCTACCATCTATGGCAGGGGGCATTTATAGTTAAGAAAAAAACTGACATCTCTTATCATTTTTTTCGTTGTTGTTATTTCCTATTGCTGCTATTTCCCGTTCATTGCCTTTAGCTTGTCACCAACAGGACCTGAAAAATTATAGCCATCATGTTCATCTCAATTGATAGACCATGTCATCACCCCACCAAAATTTGGATAGAGTTTAGTGGGGGCAATGGTTCCGCAGCTTGTACCAAGCGTTAGACAGTCAAGGGTATTAACAATGTTTGGCTCGGAGCTTGGCCCGACTTTTTGCGAGCAATTCGATTTTTTTGTTCGGGTAAAAAAGTATAGCGAGAGTCTTTATGGAAAACCCTAACGATTATCTTATTGCTAGAAAGACGTTAGGGTTTCTATTTAAGAGTCGGTGCATCGTTTTATTAACATGAAACTTCATCCCAGAACCAATTTGTACTGGTAGGGCTTTCCCAAACGCCTGGGCTATTTTTGGCAACAAAGCACTTACCGATATTCATTATTTTATCACCGTTATTCACAGTTGTTTGCCCTGCAATCCATTGAACGAAACCTGTTGGTGGTAACGAAACAACGGGCGGCTCTGGCTCTATCTGTGGTTCTGGGTTGACGGGAGTATTGGAAATGAGTTTCCACGGATTACCTTTGATTGGTTCATTACCTTGTGACCACCATTTCGCTTCATAAGAAGCACCGTTGTAACTCACTTTCTCACCACCGATGTAAACAGTGTTTACGTTCCACGCAGGGTAGGTGCCATCGACAGGAGGTTCTGGATCGATTGGCGGCTCAGGATCAACTGGAGGGTCTACAGGATCTAATTGATCAACCACGCGGACGCTTGGCCAATTAGCGTGAGACTCATAGAAATTAGTGACACATTTTTCGTAGTCAGCTTTAATCAAAGCTGAATAGGCAGTTTGATAACCTACCAGCTTACACTCAAAAGAGACTCCACCTGGGCGATCAGCGTAATACGTCCAGTCACCATCCCAGTTGGTGTAAAGTACATGGGTCGCACCATCTAGGTTAAGGCTACCGTATGGTTTTTGCTGCCAGCACGTATTTTTTTCATCTGCTTGGATAGGTATTTGGTAGTAATCTGATAATCCTTCCCAGTAGCGAATACGATTAACGGGTTGCCCTTTATCTTTATTTTGTTCACCACATTCAATACCACCATTAATGATATTAATAGTAGTACCAAAACCGTAGCCAATTCCTGCCTCTGTTTCTCGCTGAGATGGCTTCCATGTACGATCAATTACGTGCAGCATGGCAGGTTTGGGCGATTGAGGGGTTAGAAAGAACCATGTTGCAGAAGCCAAATTTAGCCACGAATCTGCAACTCGTCCTGGGTCGTTAAGCAAGACAGTTGCATCACCATCGAACATGACTTCAGAAAAAGCACCATAGTTAAAGTGGTATGAAAGCTGCTTGGCACCACGTCCAAAATAGCCTTGTCCTTCTGCACATGGCCAGCGTTTATTCTGCCAATCGTCTTGACCACATCCAGTTGTATAGCCGGGTTGTCCTTCAGACCAACCCATCTCGCGAACGTGAACCAATGCCTGTTGCCACTCTTCTAAACCTTTCGGATTGTCCCAAGTATTGTCGACGGCAATATGGCCACCTGTTTCTTGAGCAAAATGGGCAAAAGAGGTAATAATAGATCGTTTACAAATCGCGTCGGAATCCCGACCATCAGTATATTCGCCACAAAACGCTGGGAATTTGCCTATTGCACGAAGAAAGCGGGTATAGGTGTATTCTGGTGCAGCCATTTGCGTTAGGTAGTTCCATTCTGTTTTTGGAAATACACGCTCTGCTCGAATGACGTTACTTGGATTAGAGGCTAAGCCTGGTAAAATGGTCTCAACTTGTTGATTAGGCAGTGTTTCAAGTGCTTTTTCCCAGGTGTCATACATTGGATCAGTTGTTTTAGCTTGCTCTGCAGCTTCAATATCAGACCGAGGTATAACATAGCCACCCGGGTTATTGGGGTCTGGCTGAATACTCATAGCAAAGCTGCTGGTGGCAAGGGGGCAACTGAGTAATATTGCTAAGTGCCGGAATTTAAACATATTAGTATCCCTTTAATAAACATTTATGTTGTTTGTTTCATTGTGCTATTCACGATGAACGATTAGTGTTTATTGCTTAGGGTTGACTTCAGTTTCGTTCTTTATCAAATGCATAGCTATTGCAATATATAACCTTGTTTGCACTTGAACCACCGAGGTGAAATTTCATTTTAAACTGAAAGTTCGCACCCTATTGGTGATTAACTCTAAATGTTTTGCTTAATATATTATGTTTTGAAATTTTTGGTTGTTTAGGCTGGAAATAAAGGTAGGTTTATTTACAAGATTGAATATTGTCAATATTAATATGTGCGAGTGATTTCATTTATTCACTGAATAGCAAAGCAAAGGTAACATTTTTTTTGAATCACCAGCTCATTTATATTCTTACTGAAAGGGTAAAAAGAACCGCATACAGAAGCTACTTTGTAGCTGATAATATATGCGGTTTATTTGTTATCTATCTTGACGTTTATTTAAGTGACATTGCTATTTGGAATTCATCGCTTTGGCGCTGAATCCAACGTAGGCGCATGGCAAGCATAATCGCCGCAGCGGATAAACCAACAATATTACCAATCCAGAAACCATGCGGACCCATCGGCTCTACAATCCAGTCTGTCATACCCAGAATATAACCAACAGGTAAACCTAGTATCCAGTACGCGATGAATGTACGAATAAAGATTGCTCGCATATCTTTATAGCCACGTAAGGCTCCTGCAGCGACAACTTGAATCGCATCGCTACATTGGTAAACAGCAGCTAAGAATAAAAGCTGGCCAGCAAGTACAATAACATCGGTATTATCGGTGTAGAGAAGAGCAATCTCTTCACGGTAAATAATGGTTAAAATAGCGGTCATTAACGACATAATTAACCCAACAATAAGACCACAATGGCTTGCTATTTTAGCGCCAACTAAGTCTTGTTCACCAAGCATGTGACCAACACGAATACTTAATGCAACACCTAAACTCATGGGTAACATGAAGATCAACGACGAAAAGTTAATCGCGACTTGGTGTGAGGCAACAATAATTGAGCCCAATGGTGAAATCATTAAAGCAATTACCGCAAATAATGACACTTCAAAAAACATTGAAGCGGCAACAGGGAAACCAAGCTTGAACAATCGAAGTACTGCTTTAGGCTGTGGTTTGTACCAAATTTCAAACAATCCAGCACGTTTAAGGCGCTTGTTTACTAATACATAAACCAACATAGAGAAGAACATTAACCAATAAACAATGGCTGTAGCCACCCCACAACCGACACCGCCCATTTCAGGGAAACCGAATTTTCCATAAACAAAAATCCAGTTAAGCGGAATATTAGCCATTAGACCTATAAAACCGATAACCATGCCGGGCACAGTTAAAGATAACCCTTCTGCAAAACTTCTTAGGGTTTGGAATAGTAGAAAAGCGGGCACGGCATATACAACAGCATGTAAATAACCAATGGTTTTTTCAGCCAAAATAGGTTCGACATCCATGTAGTCAATCAATATACCGGCATTATATAAAATGGCCATAATGGGAATGGACATGATCAAGGCAAGAAGAAAACCATGTTGTACTTCAAAAGGAATTTTATCTTTTTTGCCTGAACCATTAAGTTGCGCCACGATTGGTACAAGGGCAATTAATAACCCTACACCAAAAAGAATGGCAGGTAACCAGATACTAGAAGCAACAGAAACGGCAGCCATATCGGTAGCACTGACACCACCAGCCATAACGGTATCAACGAATCCCATTGATGTTTGGGCAACAGATGCAATAAGAACAGGTATTGCTAGAGTAAGAAGTTGACGTGTTTCACGCCTGTAATTATGCACAGAGCATGCTCCTAAAAGCAGAAGTAAAGAATAAAGGTATAGTGTTAAGCGCGGTGATTATAGCGATTCAATAAGAAGAGACAATCAATATTGCTAGTGAATGACGACAATTCAGCAACGTTGTTTAATATGCCAATACATTAGCATATTTTACGAATAGTTTATGCGGTGTGTTTTTTGTTTTTTTGGGGGGAATGACGATGATGCGTATTGATGGCAACTATGATGGGGAAGTCTATGATACTGCTGGTAAGGGGATAACGATTTACTGTTGCTTTAGATGCCCTACATCATGATGGTAGGACATCTGTGAATATCATCATTTACAGCTCTTTTTTTATTTCCTTTAGCTCTTCCCG
This sequence comes from Photobacterium profundum, assembly GCF_003026285.1. Lineage (GTDB taxonomy): Bacteria > Pseudomonadota > Gammaproteobacteria > Enterobacterales > Vibrionaceae > Photobacterium > Photobacterium profundum. The sequence continues at coordinate 117,666 of NZ_PYOD01000009.1, read as the reverse complement.
CGTAATTTCGCCGTTAGCAAAGCGGCATTTTGCAACTTCAATCGCAGAGCTAGAGGGCGATTTATTATCTTGCTTGATAGCCTTTATTATTAGGTATACAAAGGCAATCATAAGAATCCACATGAAAATCATTGAAAATGGCATCATAGTCATCGTGTGCATAGTATGCATAGTATCTCCTGGGGTAAATATGTATTAATGAACTCAATGACAGCGTTATTGTTGTTCAGGGGTGGTTTTCATCATTGTTGTCATGTTTCCCTGACACCCCATTTTCTTCATCATTTGTTGCATCTCTGGGTTTGATTGCATCTCGGTCATCATGGCTTGCATCTGCTCGGGATTCTTCATCATGTTGTGCATCATTTCAGAATGCATTCCAGTCATGTGAGTGCCATCTTGGTCTGTTTCATGATGAGCGCTGTTAGCCATCGCAATCGAAGGAAGAATAACTAGACTTGCTGCTAATAAAATTGAACGTTTCATTTGATCACCTTTAATGTTTTTTGTTTTGACCTAGCTATTAAAACAAAAAAGTTTGTCGCAGATTTGTCAGAAACGAATTCATTTATGTCAAATTATGCCAGTTTGAATTGTACTCAACTCATTGACATACATTGACAAGAACTCAATAGGTTAATGGCGTATAGTCATTATTCATTCGTCTTATATTGTGGGTTTTCATGGACAGTTCCGCTTTACCTTTACTACCTCATCTATTAATCGTTGATGACCATAGTGAGATTCGTGATTTGTTAAAGCGTTTTCTAAGCCAGCATAATTATCGGGTTTCTGTTGCCGCAGATGGGGATGAAATGGAGCAATGCCTTCGAGACAACACCATTGATTTGATTGTGCTGGATTTAATGCTGCCCGGAAAAGATGGATTAACCTTATGCCGTGAATTACGTGTTCATTCTAATATACCGGTCATAATGCTGACAGCTATGGGCGAGGAGGTTGATAAAATCATTGGCCTCGAAATGGGCGCGGATGATTATTTGCCTAAGCCGTTTAATCCTCGCGAATTATTAGCCCGCATAAAAGCTGTTATTCGTCGTTTTAATGCGATTCCTGAAGGTAAGTCAGTACTTAAGTCAAAAGCGGATTCTGTTGAAGAGGTGCAAGATAAAGAAAGCCATGTTTATCGTTTTAATCGTTGGTGTTTTGATATTGGTCAGCGTGAGTTAACAGACAACGATGGTATTGCGGTTTCATTAACGAGTGCAGAATTTACTTTATTGAAAGTATTTGTTGAGCACCCAAGAAAAGTATTAAGCCGAGAACAGTTATTGGATTTGGCCAAAGGGCGAGAGACTGATGTATATGATCGCTCTATTGATACTATTATTAGCCGGTTACGGAAGAAGTTAGAAATCGATCATAAAAAGCCTGAATTAATCAAAACTATTTGGGGTGGGGGTTATCAAATGGTGTGCGAGGTAAAACATGATTAAACGTATTTTACCTTCTAGCCTTATTGGTAAAATTTGTATCATTATGGTACTCGGTTTGGTATTTGAGTTATTGATTGCCCTTCAAATTTTTACGAACGAACGCGTTCAGATGCTTAATTTAACCACAAGTAATAGTACCTTAGAACGTGTTGCAGCCTTGGTTAATGTGATTGATCGCACGCCTGTAGGGCTGCATGATGAAATATTGGCAGCCAGTCAAAGCTCAGGTTTAACTTTGTCGCTTGATAGGACTGCGGTTGTGACTGGAAACCAACGAGCAGATTTATCTTCACAATTGACACAGTCTTTCTCTGAGCCCCTTCCTCATCAAGTGAAGATCCAATCTGTTACCTCGCAACATCATAACGAACAACGAGCAGGCATGACCAAGATGATGCGGCATATGCATATGTCGATGAAACACATGCCTATGATGCAACAATCGGCGGTTGAATATAAAACGCAGCTGATTGGCTCGGTAAAGTTATCCAATAATTATTGGCTAAATTTTAGTTCTGCGATTGATCAGCAGGCATTACGCTGGTCTTGGTCCGCAATTACTGGGTTAATTTTAGTGGCATTATTTACGATGATTGCGATGTATTGGGTGGTTAAACGATCGTTACTTCCGGTTAAAAAGCTGGCTGTTGCCGCCCAAAAATTGGGGCAAGAACGAGACTTTACCCCGCTTGAACTTTCAGGGCCAGAAGAGATCTTACCGACAATTAAGGCATTTAATCAGATGCAAACACAACTATCGCAGTTTGTTGATGATAGAACAAAGATGCTTGCTGCTATTTCTCACGATTTACGTACCCCCATTACCAGCATGCGCTTACGACTAGAATTTATTGAGCACAATGAGGATCAAAAACAATTATTAAAGACACTGACTAATATGGAGTCGATGATTGAAGCGACAATGAACTTTGCGCGAGACGATGCCCAACAAGAGCCAAGTCAAACCGTTGAGCTAACCAGTTTATTGCAAACAATTACCGATGATTATCAAGACCGAGGCGATATCATACACTTTATTGCTGCTAATAAAATTATATGTCGATTGTCGCCTATTGCCTTTAGGCGAGTGATTGAAAATTTACTGAACAATAGTTTGTGTTATGGACAGCAGTCTGAGAATACATCTCTGATTGAATTAAACTGCTTTAATGATGAACAGCACACTGTTGTCCAGGTTTGCGATCGTGGTACAGGTATTGATGAAAGTGCATTAGAGGACGTTTTTAAACCTTTTGTACGATTAGAGAAAGCCAGAGATACTAGTTCATCAAGTGTGGGATTGGGCTTATCTATTAGCCGCTCGATTATTCAAACCCATGGCGGCTCGTTAATTTTACGAAATCGCAGTGAAGGTGGCCTTTGCGCTGAGATACGATTGCCACTATATCATCGTCCACAATCTAAATAAGCTTCGGTGCAACCTCTATATATAGAAGCGGTGTATATAGCAAAGGTGCAAACAGAAATGGTGGGAGTCGAATGGTTTTGAATCCTACATTTTTGTGCGTTTGGATATATAATGCGATGACTAACCAACTGATATTAAAATAATAGTCGGGGATACAGATGTTTACAGGAATTGTTCAAGGTACGGTACGTGTTGTTAAAATATTAAAAAAAGAAAATTTTCAGACACATGTGTTAGAAATGCCGCAAGAGCTGCGAAAAGGATTAACGCTTGGTGCATCCGTTGCACATAACGGTTGTTGTTTAACGGCTACCAAAGTAGAAGGCGACTTCGTTTCTTTTGATTTAATGCAAGAAACTTTAAAAGTGACTAATCTCGGCTTGTTAGTAGAAGGCGATAACGTCAATATTGAACGTGCAGCAAAATTTGGTGATGAAATTGGCGGGCATTCTATGTCGGGCCACATCAATCTATGTTCGACCATTTCTGATGTTATTACTACCGCTAACAATTGTACAATCTGGTTTACGATGCCAATGTCGTCGATGAAGTATGTATTAACAAAAGGGTATATTGGTATTGATGGTTGTTCATTAACTATCGGTGAGGTTAAGGACAATCTATTCTGCGTGCATCTGATCCCTGAAACACTGGAAAGAACACTTTTTGGTATCCGTAAAATAGGTGATGTAGTTAACATTGAAATTGATCCACAAACTCAAGCGATTGTTGACACCGTCGAGCGAGTACTTATGAATCAATCGAGTAACACACAGTAATAAATTTATTATTAAGTTAAGCCTATTGAGTGGTTATATATTGAATTCTCATATAGGCTTAGACTCACTTTTGTCTATGACGAAGACTAAAAAATTTGTTCATCATCAGCATCAATAAATAAATTGATGGTTTTATGAACTTCATCAATTTGCATGTTTAAATGCACCGCATGACAGCACGACGGGCAGTCATCGTAGAATTCTTGGCTACCACCACTCGTATCAAGAGTTATCTTGATAATATGTCCACAATGCGGGCAAGAGACACTCTGCTCTGAATAATTCGTCATTTGATACTCCTTGGTATGATGCATCTCTACAGATACAAAAATTCACAGAACCAGCGTCACCACTTGATGCTCCTGACGTAAGAATCATTCTTAATAAATGTGTCAGGTGATTTACTGGTATAACTAAATCCTAGCGTTTAGCATTGGTTTTTGCTGAAAATTAACTACAAACTTTGAATTGATAAGAAGAACTGAATAATTATTAAGTGAAGGTTCTCAGTATTGTCTTTTTTTGATGGATATGAAGTGATTTATAACTTTTAAGTTATTTTATAAAACGCCAAAAATGAAACATTTATATAATTGAACAGTAAGAATTGTTGATGAAACTCGGTTTAGCCCTTTGTAACACCAACAATTGAATTGTTTTTTGTTTATAGACTACTTAATAATTGCTGATTTACTTCGTGAAGCGATGAAAGTTTTCTATCTGCAATCGCCCAGCGAGCATCATTGGCATATTCCGCTTCAGGTACCGCTATCCCTTTCATTTGTGCCGCTTTGGCTGACAGTAAACCATTGACTGAATCTTCAAAGGCGACGCATGCTTGTGGCTCTACGCCCAATGCATCTGCAGCGTTGATGTACACTTCTGGGTGGGGTTTACCATAACGAAGATGTTCAGCAGATAACACAGCTTCAAATTCATTTTCTAGCTCTAATGCTTCTAACGTCGCTTCAATTAAACCTAATGGTGATGAAGAGGCTAGGGCAACCTTTAGTCCCATTGCTTTACAGGTTGCAATGGCTTCAAATACACCGGGTAGCACTGGCTTATGTTCTTTTACTAAATCTTGAACGCGAGAAACGATTAAAGCGGTTATTTCTGCACAATTAGGACCTTGCCATGGTTGTTTTTTGAACCAAAAATCGACGACTTGATCAATGCGTAAACCCATCGTTTGCAATGTATCTTTTTGTTCAATGGTAACGCCGATAGATGAGAATATTTCGACTTGCGCTTGTTGCCAAAACGGTTCTGAATCGACGAGTAGTCCATCCATATCAAATACTGCTGCTTTTAACATGACTTTTTCATACCTATAAGGTTTATAACAATCTTGATAAATACTTGATGATCTACTTATCAAGATGGGCATTACACATAACGACTGTTGAGATTACTGTATTTTGCGCAAAAAAAACATTAGCTCGTTTATCGGGCTAATGTTTTCGATTCTGCTTTATTGTGACATTTATCATGATACGCGCTTTAGCACTGCATATGGTCAGATACACTATTTATCGAGTTTTAGCTTTTCTATAATATGCTCTGCTTGGGCTAAGTACTCACCGCCGAATAGATTACAGTGATTTAAGATATGGTATAAATTATAAAGGTCACGGCGTTCTTGATATCCATCATCTAATGGGAAAACAGATTGATACCCTTCATAGAAACTGGCAGGGAAACCACCAAAGAGCTCTGTCATTGCGATATCACACTCTCTATCTCCCCAGTATGTAGCGGGGTCAAAAATGATAGGCCCTGTGACCGTCAGTGCTGTATTACCATGCCATAAATCGCCATGAAGCAAAGAGGGGGTTGGCTGGTGGTGCATCAATAACGAAATAACATTACCCGTAATGGTATCGATATTCCCAAATTTAATTCCCTTTTCTTCACACAGTTGAAGTTGCCATGCTATGCGTTGCTCGGCAAAGAATCGACACCAACGACGACGCCATTTATTAGGCTGCGGAGTAATACCCACATAATTATCAAAATCAAAACCGTATTCTGCTTGCTCTCCCCATTGGTGTAATTCAGCAAGCTGCTGACCAAGTTTGAAGGCAGATTCGTTGTCGATGGTTTTGGTTGGTAAGTAATTTAGAACTAAGAACGACTTTTCACGGCATGTGCCAAGGTGTAATAGTTGAGGTACTTGAACACAATTAGCCTCGTTTAGAATGCGTAAACTTTCGGCTTCACTTTTAAACATGGCAAGCTGTTCTTTATCATTCAGTTTGATAAAAAAGCGCTCATCACCATCACCGACGCAATAACATTGATTGACATCTCCACCTTCGAGAGCCTCTCGTTCGCTGATTTTAAACGGTTTACCCAGTACATCTGATAGTTGGTGAGAAATGGCCTGCCACATAGCATCCTCCGTGTTGGAACAATACAATCAGTTAAACAGCTACCCACGTTAATATGAATAGCGACGAATAATAGTAGTGTCTCATCAACATCTTAGACCATTTAAGGAAGATATAACCGTGCATTTATCAAGGTTTGAACTTTGTATGCAATATTCATTGCGTGAAAAAGCTTGTAAATCAACTTAGAAGAGAGGGGTATCAAAGGTGGGAAAAGGATTAAAATAGAAAAATCGAGCCTGACCATAATGCTAAAGGTCAGGCTCGATTTATATCGTTTACAAAGCTTTTAATGATTACAACGCTACATTACAAGCTTGGGAGTAATGTAGCTGGCATTAATGCATTGTATGTCGCTTCTTTTAACAACTGGTTTGCTTTTGCGATGTCTGGTGCAAAGTAGCGATCTTTGTCATAGAAAGAGACACGTTCACGTAATTGCATTTTTGCTTGTTCGATTAATTCAGAGCTCTTATTCGGGCTTCTGAAATCGAGGCCTTGTGCCGCGGCTAGCAATTCAACAGCAAGAATACCACGCGTGTTTTCAGCCATATCGGTTAAGCGACGTGCTGCGAATGTAGCCATTGAAACGTGATCTTCTTGGTTCGCTGATGTTGGCAAGCTATCGACTGAGGCTGGGTGAGCAAGCGATTTATTCTCACTTGCTAATGCAGCTGCGGTTACTTGTGCAATCATAAAGCCGGAGTTAACCCCTCCGTTATCTACCAAGAACGGTGGAAGCTTACTTAAGCCGCTATCGATCAATAACGCCATACGACGCTCAGACAAGCTGCCAATTTCGGCAATGGCCAATGCAAGGTTATCTGCTGCCATTGCAACAGGCTCTGCATGGAAGTTACCACCCGAGATAATGTCGCCATCATCAGCAAAAACAAGTGGATTATCGGATACTGCGTTTGCTTCGACTTCTAACGTGACAGCAGAATTACGAATTTGCTGTAAACAAGCACCCATTACTTGTGGCTGACAACGCAGCGAGTAGGGGTCTTGTACCTTTTCACATTGTTGGTGAGATAAACCAATTTCACTGTTTTGTCCTAACATGTGACGGTATCCCATTGCCGCGTCAATTTGACTACGGTGACCACGAACACGGTGAATTCGAGGATCGAATGGACGACGACTACCCAGTGCAGCATCAACAGACATTGCGCCACAAACTGTTGCTGCTGAGTATAAATCTTCAGCTGCAAAAAAGCCTTCTAGTGCAAATGCGGTCGAAGCCTGGGTTCCGTTAAGCAGCGCTAACCCTTCTTTAGGGGCTAGGGTAATAGGTTCTAATCCTGCAATCTCAAGCGCTTGGGCACCAGTAATTATTTTGCCTTGGTAACGGGCTTCACCCTCGCCCAATAACACGGTACTCATATGTGCAAGAGGGGCAAGATCGCCAGAAGCACCCACAGAGCCCTTCTTCGGAATGCATGGATATACTTCAGTGTTAACCAATTGCATTAATGCATTAACAACCAATGGACGAATACCCGAGTAACCGCGTGAAAGGCTATTTACTTTTAATACAATCATCATTCGTACAGTGGCATCGTCCATGAACTCACCGATGCCTGCTGCGTGTGAAAGTACAATACTACGTTGCAGTGTTTCAAGATCTTCAGCGGCAATACGGGTGTTGGCGAGCAAACCAAACCCAGTATTTATGCCATAAACAACTTTGTCATCTTTGATAACTTGTGCAACCGCTTCTGCGCTGATGAGCATTTCAGGCAGTGCATCTTCCGTTAAAGATAATTGAGTAGGCTGACGGCTAACTTCACGAAGTTGTTTCAGCGATAGCTTGCCTGGAATAATTTCTAATTGGTACATGATTACTTTCTCGCTATCGGTAGTTTATTTAGAGTGAGTATTTTTTGTATTCACCATCGGCAGGTCTAAACCTTGCTCTTCGGCGCAGTTAATGGCGATATCGTAACCAGCATCGGCATGGCGCATTACACCTGTTGCAGGATCATTACGAAGAACACGGCCTACACGTTCGGCTGCATCGTCAGTGCCATCGCACACAATTACCATGCCGGAATGCTGTGAGAAGCCCATGCCAACACCGCCACCGTGGTGAAGCGAAACCCATGTTGCACCTGACGCCGTATTCAAAAGGGCATTCAACAACGGCCAATCAGACACGGCATCTGAACCGTCCATCATGCCTTCTGTTTCACGGTTAGGGCTGGCAACAGAACCTGAATCAAGATGATCTCGCCCGATAACAATAGGGGCTTTAAGCTCGCCATTTTTGACCATTTCATTAAATGCCTTACCAAGGCGAGCACGATCTTTTAAACCAACCCAACAAATTCGTGCAGGTAAACCTTGGAACTGGATACGCTCACGTGCCATATCTAACCAATTATGCAGGTGCGGGTTGTCTGGAATCAGTTCTTTTACTTTTTGGTCGGTTTTATAGATATCTTCTGGGTCGCCAGAAAGAGCAGCCCAACGGAAAGGTCCAATTCCTTCACAAAACAACGGGCGAATATACGCCGGAACAAAGCCCGGGAAATCAAACGCGTTTACAACCCCTTCTTCTAGTGCCATTTGACGAATATTATTACCATAATCGACGGTGGCAGAACCGGCCTTTTGTAGCGCTAGCATTGCCTGAACTTGTACTGCCATTGATTGTTTTGCTGCTTTTACAACAACCGCCTCATCTTCAAGGCGCATTGCAGCAGCATGCTCCATCGACCAGCCTTGAGGTAGGTAACCATTTAGCGGATCATGCGCAGAGGTTTGGTCTGTAGTTACATCTGGCACAATGCCACGCTTAACAATGTCTGCATACACATCTGCCGCATTACCCAATAAACCGACTGATACTGGCTTACCTGTTTGCTTCGATTCTTCAATAATCGCTAATGCTTCATCAAGGGTTGTTGCTTTGCTATCGACATAACCTGTACGTAAACGGTAGTCGATGCGTGATTCATCACACTCTACAGCCAGCATTGAAAAGCCTGCCATTGTTGCCGCTAGAGGCTGAGCGCCACCCATGCCACCAAGCCCACCAGTTAGTACCCAACGGCCTTTTGCATCACCGTTGAAGTGTTGACGAGCCATGGCAACAAATGTTTCGTAAGTACCTTGAACAATGCCTTGTGAGCCGATGTAGATCCAGCTACCTGCTGTCATTTGACCGTACATCATTAAACCTTCTTTATCGAGCTCGTTGAAGTGCTCCCAGTTTGCCCAATGTGGAACAAGGTTTGAGTTGGCAATTAATACACGTGGTGCATTGGTGTGCGTCTTAAAGACACCAACAGGTTTACCTGATTGCACCATCAAGGTTTCATCGTCTTCAAGACGCTTTAGTACTTCAACAATCTTGTCATAACATTCCCAATTACGTGCAGCGCGGCCAATGCCACCATATACAACCAATGCGTGAGGATGTTCAGCAACGTCTGGGTGCAAGTTATTCATTAACATGCGAAGTGGGGCTTCTGTTAGCCATGATTTAGCATTTAATTGCGTACCAGTAGGTGCAATGATTGTGCGTGATTCATCCAGGCGTGGGTTTGGAATTGTTGATTGTGTCATGTAGCTCTCCTTGCTGTGCTATTCGTCGTAGTGGTTATATTGTTCACTGTTATTTAAAGTTAATAAGCGATAGCGGGTTTAACGAATGGCACGGGCTATTGTCCAGGTCAGTCTTGCTGCTAACCGTGCAGTTTGGTTATCAATATCAAAACGAGGGTTATATTCTGCTAAATCAGCGACAAGTAACTTTGAATCACCTTGCTCTGTTTTAGCCGTTAAAATGGGTTCCATTAACTGTTCGATTATTTCTAACGATACGCCACGAGCCGCAGGTGCACTTACACCGGGTGCGACACAGGCTGGAAAAACATCTAAGTCAATCGTGAGGTATAAATAATCGCATTCAGCAATAAATGTATTGAGTGCTGCTTGGGTTTGTTCGATGGTTCGGTGTGTTAATTCCGTATCATCTCGGTACAGCACTCCAAGTCGATCGGCTTTTTCATATAATGCTTGTGTGTTACTGCCGCGGTTTAAACCAAGACAAGCGTAATTAAATGGCCAGTGTTGTAATTCGCAAAAACGAGCGATTTGATGGAATGGTGTGCCAGAGCTGCCTGCACTCGCTTGTGGGCCAGAGGGTGGATTACGTAAATCAAAATGCGCATCAAAGTTGATAATACCGATGCGAGGTGCGGGTATCTCAGAACTTTCCACATTCGGATTTTCATTATTCATATCAAGTGGCGCTTGAATACTGTTTGTCGCTTCTTGCTTTTGTTGCAAATAAGCGCCAATACCTTGGAATGTACCCCATGCCATTTCATGACCACCGCCAAAGACAATCACTTTATGTTTTTGACGTAAAGCAAGACAGACATCTTCACCTAAGCGATGTTGAGCTAACTCTAAGTTACCGTCATCACAGCTGATATCTCCAGCGTCGTAAACAGGCTCTTGATGGTGCCAAGCTAAATTTGCCAGTACGCGTCGGATAGCAATAGGGGCACCGTAAGCACCTGTGCGGCCTTTATTACGAGCGACACCAGCATCACAGGCGAAGCCCAGCAACATAATGCCTTCTTCATTGGCCTGATCGGCAGGAAGCACTTTTTGGTGCCATCGCATGCCCAGTTCGCCATCTTCAGGGTCGGTGCGCCCTTGCCAAGCACTCATGTTGATTGTGTTTGAAAACATATTATTTGGCATAGAAAATTTCTCCATCCACAATGCGTGCAATAAGATCGGGCACACCTAGTCGGTAAGATAACTCTGCGGGTGTATCAATGTCCCAAAGTGCGAGATCTGCTTCCATGCCAACACTGATTTTCCCGCGTGATGCTTCTAGCCCTAACGCTTGAGCAGCATTGCAGGTTACGCCTCGTAAACATTCTTCGGGCGTAAGTCGGAAGAATGTACATGCCATATTCATCATGGTACGGAGCGAAGCGATAGGGGATGTTCCCGGATTAAAGTCGGTTGAAATTGCCATAGGAACCTGAAATTTACGTAGATGTTCGATGGGTGGACGTTGTGTTTCACGCAAGAAATAATAAGCCCCAGGTAATAAGGTTGCGACAGTATTATTCGCAGCAAGTGCAGCCACGCCATCGTGATCGAGGTGTTCAATATGATCGACAGAGGTGGCGCCCATTCTTGCCGCAAGCGCACTACCACCTAAGTTGGATAACTGTTCTGTATGGCCTTTAATACCCAGTCCGTAGCCTTTGGCTGTTTCAAATACACGCTGGCATTGCTGAGTAGAAAAACCAATGCCTTCGCAGAAAACATCAACATAATCTGCGAGCCCTTGTTCTACTGCCGCAGGAATAATGTGTTGGCAAACATAGTCAATATAATCATCAGCACGGTTTTTATATTCAGGAGGTACAGCGTGAGCGGCTAAAAGCGTAGTCGAAACTTTAATATCTGGCATATCTCCAATGCGTAGAGCCACACGAAGCATCTTTAATTCATCGTCTAGTGTTAAACCATAACCTGATTTGATTTCAATAGTTGTGACGCCGTCACGTTTTAAGCCATCTAACCGCTTGAGCGCGAGTTGGTAGAGTTCATCTTCTGTTGCTTCACGGGTTGCTTGAACGGTAGAGATAATACCGCCACCTCGTTTGGCAATTTCTTCGTAAGGCATACCGTTAAGGCGTTGTTCAAACTCGTTTGCTCGATTACCTGCAAAGATAAGATGGGTGTGGCAATCAATTAAGCCTGGGGTCACTAATGCATTACCACAATCAATTACGTCAGGATGACCATGCAAGTCGTTATGACATGCCAGAGGACTATCGGATGCCGAGCCGACAAACATGATCTTTCCGTTTGTTATTCCAACCATGCCATCTTCGATGATCTGATAGCCGTTATTATCGGCTGATGTCTCTGACGACAGGGTGACTAATCTAAGATTGGTAAGCACTCGTTCCATTTATAATCCGCTTCTTTGATTGTGTATAAGATACAAAAGCAATATGTATATACAAATAAATAGGCGATTTTGCAGTGAAACTCAAGATGTGATGTAAAGAAATTGTGATCAAAGTTGTAATTATTAACTGACAGTAACTAAAAAGTTAGAGAATGATCGGTTGGTAAAGCGGATTAACAGTAGAAGTAAATAGCTCTAACAGCGACCATTTTATCTTGTTACATGTTAGAGCGAATACAGATTACACCTTAGTTCGAGAACTCAACTTATATTTATTACCGGGATGATAGAGCAATGCAGTGCTGATCAAATTTTTGTCACTCCACGTACGACGATTAAGCAATAGACAAGGTTCACCTTCGTTCATTTCAAGCAAAGATATAATACGGCCAATGGGAATAATGGCTTCAACGGTATGTTCGATATCACTAAGAGGGCAGGTTTGAACCAAGTATTCATTAGGTGTTTGTACCGTAAAATCTTGCTCGAGATATTGAGGGGCAAAGTCGGGGTTAACCCAGCGTTCTTCAAGCTGAATAGGCATGCTATTCTCATAATGTACTATTTGAGTAAAGTAAATCAATGTGCCGTTTCTTACGCCTATGCGTAAAGCAATATCATCTTTTGCTTCTACGCTATGTTGGCTTATTACTTGGCTTGAATAGTCATGACCACGGTTACGCACTTCATTAGCGATATTTCGAATCTCCATTAATGGTGATTCAGCTTTTTTATGACAAACAAACGTGCCCAACCTTGGGGTGCGTTTTAATAAACCATCACCTACTAAATCTCGGATCGCTTTATTTGCCGTCATCCGACTCACTGCAAATTGTTCTGATAACTCAATTTCAGTAGGAATTTTAAAACCAGGAGGCCAAGTTCTAGTTTGGATTTTATCATTTAAATACTGTTTGATTTGTAAATAACGAGGAGATTGAGCCATGAGTGTAATTCCATAATTGCCTATACAAATAAAAGCAATTTTATCGCTGTATTTCAAGTAAATATTTTTATTGGCTATTTTTTATCTAGGACTACAGATAGGAATGCGTAGAATAAGTATCAAACATGAGTAGCTGCATAATGTGTGTTACTTACAATGCCTCTAACGGCGATATGTAATTATGAGTAAAAAATGACAACGACTATTCCAACTAAAATGACATTTTTCGCACGTTTTGAAAGCGATATTTTATCAAGTAAGAAAACGATAACAATTCGTGACGAATCTGAGCGTTACTATGTACCGGGCACAACGGTAAAAGTATCAACGCTTGAAGAAGGGCGTGAATTTTGTGAGTTAGAAATTTTATCGGTTGAGCCAATCTTGTTTGATGAACTGACTCAATTTCATGCAGATCAAGAAAATATGACTCTGCCAGTTTTAAAGGATGTTATTCAAGATATTTATCCTGGCATCAAACAGCTTTATGTTGTGTCTTATAAGCTCGTTGCTTAGTTCTGAATAGCTTAGGGTATGAGCATCAGGAAGTAAGCACTTAGGCTTACTTCCTGATGCTATCTTTTCTTTTAGTGGCTCAATTTCTTTTTTAGTAACTGAAACGTTTCCTCGTTTCTATTACCTTCAGCACAAACACTTAGCAGATCATCAATGAAATGGCAGAGTGCACGGTGCTCAATCTGCTTGATACATGCTTGTTGCGCTTCAGTTAGCATGTGGTACATGCTCGCAGCCCCGAAATCGCCAAAAATGATATTGGCTTCTTCATCATAAAGGGTGTTATGCGCATATAAGTCGCCGTGACAGACCTGATTTGAATGTAAATGAACAAAAACCTCTTCCATCTGCTTAACGATTTTATTTATGTGTTCAACCGACAAGGTAAAGTCTGGTGGAAAAGTATCTCGGGTACAGCTATTAAAGCAGGGTGGTAGCCCTAAATTGCGGAAGTGAGAAGGGATTAAATTCATGATTAAGGCTAGATAACCGTCTTCATTCACTTGCGCTAAAGATTGCACGACATTGGGGTGGTTACCGACTTTTAAGCAGGCTTGTAATTCATCATCAGGGTAACCATCGCTTGTTACTTCGCCTTTAAACACTTTTACAGCAATATCTTCAGGGAAGTCTGTTTGCTTTTTATTATTCCATATCGCTTTAGAAATAACGCCTGATGCACCTTGCCCTAAAACGTCTTGTAAGGTGAAGCTGGAAGATGGCAATACAGGCACAGATTGAATTGCGCTATTTGTTTGACTAAACGGGTTACCTGCAAAGGCAAACCAAGCAAGCTTAGGCAGTGAAAGTAGCTGCTCTGGGCATTCTGTTAGTTGGTTGGCTGAAATACGTACTAATTCTAGGTTGTCTAATTGCGACATTGACAGAGGCAGATGTGTTAAACAGTTACCTGCTAATGCCAACTTTTGTAGGCGTGGGCGTTCACCTAACGAATTCGGTAACGCTTTGATCTGGTTATCAGTCAAAATAAGCCAGCGTAACTGAGTCGGTAAAGATAGCTCTGGTACTGAATGTATTTTATTTGCCTTAAAGCCGAGCATTTCTAAATGCGGTAGTTGACCGAGCACTTCAGGCAGTACTTCAAATTGGTTATTTGAGGCAAAGAGAATTTTAAGCTTCTTAAGTTGTACTAATTCTAGCGGTAAAGAAGTTAATTGGTTGTTGGATAAATCAAGGATTTCTAAGCTATCAGCCAGAGATAAAATTTCCAGTGGGAATGACGTTAAATTTTCTGATAATTTTAAACGTTGAATACCGGCTAGTTCGCCAGATTTTAGCTGAGAAAGTGTATGCAAAATGATGAATCCATGATGAGAGTGATATAAAACAGCGAAACAGTTTACAAGAAAGTTTAAGTAAAAGGAAAAGGGTGGCTACTTATATAAATAGACAATATCTGTGCAATTAGAAGGTATTTAAGCGCATTAAATAATAAATATGTCTGTAGCTTTGCATTGTTCCGCAGGCGTTTGTTATAGTTGCGCCTTCGTTTGTAACCCCGAGTGCTGCTCAGTATTGCGGAGCCGGCTTACAAACTTTCGAAATTTTCATAAAAGCTTCTCTAAGCTTTATTTAATTCAACATGTGCTACTTGGTATGTGGCACCACTGTGAAGGACATTTTAATGCCTGTAATTACTCTTCCTGACGGTAGTCAACGTCAATTCGATAACGCTGTTTCAACTATGGATGTTGCTGCTGACATCGGTCCTGGTCTTGCGAAAGCATGTATCGCAGGCCGTGTTAATGGCGAACGTGTTGATGCGTGCGATTTAATTGAAAACGATGCAAGCCTAGCAATCATCACAGCTAAAGACGACGACGGCCTAGAAATTATCCGTCACTCTTGTGCTCACCTACTAGGCCATGCAATCAAGCAACTTTATCCTGAAGCTAAAATGGCGATTGGTCCAACGATCGACAATGGTTTCTATTACGATATCGACCTTGAGCAATCTTTAACACAAGACGACGTTGATGCGATTGAAAAGCGCATGAAAGAACTTGTGAAAACAAAGTATGCCGTTGTTAAGAAGAAAGTAAGCTGGCAGGAAGCGCGTGATGCATTTGAAGCGCGTGGCGAGACTTACAAAATTGAAATCCTAGACGAGAACGTTTCTCGCGATGATCGTCCAGGTCTATACCACCACGAAGAATACATTGATATGTGTCGTGGTCCTCACGTTCCTAACATGGGCTTCTGTCAGCACTTTAAATTGTTAAGTGTTGCTGGTGCTTACTGGCGTGGTAACAGTGACAATAAGATGCTGCAGCGTATCTACGGTACTGCTTTCCAAGATAAGAAGTTGCTAAAAGCGCACCTTACTCGTCTAGAAGAAGCATCAAAGCGTGACCACCGTAAAATTGGTAAACATCTTGATCTGTTCCACATGCAGCAAGAAGCACCGGGTATGGTTTTCTGGCACCACAATGGCTGGACAATCTTCCGTGAGCTAGAAGTGTTTATTCGTGAAAAGCTAACAGAATATGAGTACCAAGAAGTGAAAGGTCCATTAATGATGGATCGCGTTCTTTGGGAACGTTCTGGTCACTGGGACAAATACGCGGAAGCAATGTTCACAACAAGTTCAGAGAACCGTGAATACGCTATTAAGCCAATGAACTGCCCAGGCCACGTACAAATCTTCAACCAAGGTTTGAAATCATACCGTGACTTACCATTACGTATGGCTGAATTTGGTGCATGTCACCGTAATGAGCCATCTGGTGCTCTTCATGGAATAATGCGCGTTCGTGGATTTACTCAAGATGATGCGCACGTTTTTTGTACTGAAAACCAAGTGCAACAAGAAGTTACTTCTTGTATTAAAATGGTGTATGATACGTACCAGACATTTGGCTTCGACAACATTGTTGTTAAGCTTTCTACTCGTCCTGAAAAACGAGTAGGTTCTGATGAAATGTGGGATAAAGCTGAATCTGACCTAACAGTCGCACTTGAATCAATGGACATTCCATTTGAAATTCAAGAAGGCGAAGGTGCATTCTACGGTCCTAAGATCGAGTTCACACTCCATGACTGTCTAGATCGTGCATGGCAGTGTGGTACTGTTCAGCTTGATTTTGCATTACCAGAGCGTTTAGGTGCAACATATGTGGGCGAAGACAACGAACGTCATACCCCAGTTATGATTCACCGTGCTATTCTTGGTTCTCTAGAGCGTTTTATCGGTATTCTTATCGAAGAATATGCGGGCTTCTTCCCAACTTGGTTGGCGCCTCAGCAAGCTGTAGTGATGAATATTACTGACAGTCAGTCAGAATATGCACAAGAAATAGTAAAAAAATTGCAAAAATGTGGAATTAGAGTCAATGCGGACTTGAGAAATGAGAAGATTGGCTTTAAAATCCGCGAACATACTTTGAAGCGAGTGCCTTACATGCTTGTCTGTGGCGACAAAGAAGTCGAAGCAGGCGAAATAGCAGTTCGTACTCGCAAGGGTAAAGATTTGGGTAAACTTAAGATTGATGAACTTGTTGCATTCTTGCAGCAAGAAATTAGCAGTCGCAAGCTCAATGTTTTGGAGGACTAAGGTATTAAAGGCGGAAAAAGAACTCAAGCACCAGTTAAACAAAATGCACACCGTTTAAACGGTGAAATTCACGGCGTTAGTGAAGTTCGTTTAACAGGTATAGATGGCGAGTCCATCGGTGTTGTATCTTTTGAAGAAGCAACTCGCATTGCAAATGATGCAGGTGTGGATTTAGTTGAAATCAGCCCAAATGCCGAGCCACCAGTTTGTCGCGTGATGGACTATGGCAAGTACCTGTTCGAAAAGAGCAAGGCTGCTAAAGAGCAAAAGAAAAAACAGAAACAAATCCAGATCAAGGAAGTTAAATTCCGACCTGGTACAGACGAAGGCGACTATCAGGTAAAACTACGCAACCTGATTCGCTTTTTAGAAGAGGGCAACAAGGGTAAAGTCACACTACGTTTCCGTGGTCGTGAAATGGCCCATCAGAATCTTGGTATTGATCTTTTGAATCGTATTAAGGCAGAACTTGAAGACCTAGCGGTCTGCGAGAGCTTCCCACATCGAGTTGAAGGTCGCCAAATGACTATGATGCTTGCTCCAAAAAAGAAGTAATTACGGCATTAAAGTAGCTAAAAGCGCTGCTCCGGCAGGGCTTTTGTTCGCCTGATTACTATGATTATTAACTATCAACAATGCGGAGTCTCATCATGCCTAAGATGAAATCCAACAAGGGCGCTTCTAAGCGCTTTAAGAAAACTGCTGGTGGCTTTAAGTTTAAGCACGCTACAAAACGTCACATCCTGACTAAACGTACTACTAAGAACAAACGTCAGCTTCGTCCAAATGCAATCCTTCCTAAGTGTGAAGTGGCTGCAGTTGCTCGTATGCTTCCGTTCGCTTAATCGTTTTTAGTTTTATATTTTATTAATTAGTTAGGAGTCTCCTATGCCTCGCGTAAAACGTGGTGTACAAGCGCGTGCACGTCACAAGAAAGTTCTTAAACAAGCTAAAGGTTATTACGGAGCACGTTCACGTGTTTACCGCGTAGCTTTCCAAGCTGTTACTAAAGCTGGTCAATATGCTTACCGTGACCGTCGTCAGAAGAAACGTACTTTCCGTGCTCTTTGGATTGCTCGTATCAACGCTGCTGCACGTCAAAATGGTATGTCTTACAGCCGTCTAATCAACGGTCTTAAGAAAGCGTCTATCGAAATCGATCGTAAGATCCTTGCTGATATCGCTGTATTTGACAAAGCTACTTTCACAGTACTTGTTGAAAAAGCAAAAGCTGCACTGTAATACAGTTTAGTTTTAAGTGAAAAGGAGAGCCTCGGCTCTCCTTTTTTCATATCTGGCGTTTAATCTTTTCTCACATCTCACGCTTTGCTCTTAATGCGTCAATAATTCTTCTCCCTGTATCTGTCGGTGCACCAAATCTTCTTTAAGATAATCAAAACACAGTTTTCTGAACCATTGATGTTCTGGATCGTGTACATGCTTACTGTGCCAAAGCAGGTAATAACTGTGTGGAGGTAAGTGGAAAGGAAGGAGAAACAAATTTAACTGATATTGTTCTGCATACTGCGCTGCAATATTAAGTGGAACTGTCGCAATGGCTGGTGTGTGTTGTAATGTTGCAAAAGCCATCTCAAAGTCCGGTACGATAGCAAAAACATCACGTGTTTTGTCCTGTTGGGATAATGCGCTATCGACTTCACGGCGTGGATCGACAATGCCGTTCACTAAAATATGTTTAGCGCTGGTGTAATGCTCAATAGTCATTGTTTGTTGAGTGATCGACTGTGTGTGACAACAGACCACGACATAATTATCGTCGATGATTTTCTTACCGTGTAAATTATCAGGTACTGATAATGCAGTAGTCGCAACAAGATCAAATGGTTGTTTAGCCAAGTTATCTAAAGACTGATTTTGCCATAAAGTGCAGTTGATACTAGCTTGTGGGGCGAGAGTAGCGATTTTCTTACATAACTGAGGAATCATCGTCGGGGACACAAAGGCACTGTAAGAAAGGGAAAATTGGCGCTGACTGTGAGCGAGTACAAAAGCTTGAGGAAGGTACAGCGCATCAAGTTGCTGTAGTAGATCGGGAAGCTGCTGTTTAAGCTGAATTCCTCGCCGCGTTAATATATACGTATTTCCTTCGCGGACTAAAATAGGATCGTGAAAGGTATCCCGAATATGCTTGAGCGTTTTACTCATAGCAGATTGCGTGACATTGAGATTATCGGCTGATTCTGTCACGCTCTGTGTTTCTAACAATGATGCCAAGGCTGGTAATAGTTTGTAGTTGTACACAGTGATCATCCCTGATGGAGCCATAAGATCATCCTAGCACCTCTTTGACTATCTTAAAGTTGTTTTAACATCCACACATCACATCCGTTATGTTCGGTTCCAGCCATAGGAGCCCTAAGGTGTGTGAAGCCTAATCTTTCGTATAAATGCACCGCCGATTGCATATTTGTGAGGGTATCGAGGTAACATTCAGTGAAACCTCTTGCTTTGGCATAGTCCAAACATTTAATGGATAATGTCTTGCCTAACCCCAGTCCACGGGCGTCCGGTAATAGAAACAACTTTTTTAGTTCGCAGATAGTTTCGCTGCGATTAAATGGTGCGACACCACACCCGCCTACAAGCTTACCATCAGCTAAAGCGACCAAATACAGGCTATCTGTATCGTTGTGATAAAAGCGACTCATCGCCAATACCTCAGCATCTGATGGGCCGAATCCTTCACCAACGGCACCAAATTCAGCACCTACATGTTTAATCACATCACAAAGCGCGGCATCATACTCAGAGGTTACAGGTATTACTTTTACTTTCATGGCGCATTCCTATTAGTATCTAGATTAGGTTGTTGAGTGTCGCAGAGTGGCTTTATCGCATGCGGAGCAGCAACACTCCAATGTGGTGTGGTGAAAAAGGCTAATATGTATTGCAATAAATGCATTGTAAATCCCATTTTTTATTGAGGTTTGCCCTCTCAGTAATAAACTAGTATTTAAACGCAGTTTATATATTCATCAACATGTTGGTTAATGTCGATTCACTATACGAAAGGTAGGTACCTATCGAGAAATGGTATTAACGACTACAAGGTATGACTTTTAGTGATAGTGCGTAAAGTTCGAACCTTAAGTGAAAACAGATTCCAGAGATGATGGCATTATTGCAAAGTGAACATGAAAGAGGGCTAAGGCGACTTTTTTTCATCCAATACAGCCATTTTATTGCGATTCAGTTTGGATTTAGATGCGTGTTTCTTTAGTATGTATCGTTACGCGAATTTATATCTCCCTTATGGACGCCACCTGTGGGTGGATGAGGAAATGATGCAACAACTAGACGAGATCCTAGCCAACGCAACGACAGCTATTGAAACCGCTGATTCGTTAGTCGCACTTGATGAAGTGCGTGTTCAGTACTTAGGTAAAAAAGGCGAATTAACGTCGCAATTACAAAGCCTAGGTAAATTACCACCGGAAGAGCGTCGTACTGCTGGTCAAGAGATCAACAAAGCGAAAGGCGTCGTTCAACAAACGATCGCAGCACGTAAAGATGCACTTCAACGTGCAGAGCTTGAAGCAAAGCTAGCTGCAGAGACTATCGATGTGAGCCTTCCTGGTCGTCGTATCGAAAACGGTGGTCTTCACCCTGTTACTCGTACAGTTGAGCGCATTGAACAATTCTTCGGTGAGCTTGGTTTTAGCACTGAGTCTGGTCCTGAGATTGAAGATGCATTCCACAACTTTGATGCATTGAACATCGCAGACGATCACCCTGCTCGTACTGATCATGATACGTTCTTCTTCAACCCTGATTTGATGCTGCGTACGCACACTTCTGGTGTACAGATCCGTACTATGGAACATGGTAAACCGCCATTCCGTTTCATTGCACCTGGTCGTGTATACCGTAACGATTACGATCAAACGCATACGCCAATGTTCCACCAAGTGGAAGGCATGCTAGTAGATGAAAACGTTAACTTTGCGCAACTTAAAGGCATCTTGAACGAATTCTTATGTAATTTCTTCGAAGAAGAAGTTGAAGTTCGTTTCCGTCCTTCTTTCTTCCCGTTTACAGAGCCTTCAGCTGAAGTCGATGTGAAGCGCAAAGATGGCAAATGGTTAGAAGTATTAGGTTGTGGCATGGTTCACCCTAATGTACTTCGTTCTGTTGGTATTGATCCTGAGAAATACTCTGGTTTTGCATTCGGTATGGGTGTTGAGCGTCTAACAATGCTTCGTTACGGCGTTAATGACCTTCGTTCGTTTTTCGAGAACGACCTTCGTTTCCTTAAGCAATTCAAGTAAGTCAGGAGAAGTACAATATGAAATTCAGTGAATCTTGGCTACGCGAGTGGGTTAAGCCTGCTATTAACAGCGAAGAACTAGCTCACCAAATCACAATGGCTGGTTTGGAAGTTGATGAAGTTGCTCCCGTTGCGGGTGAGTTTACCGGCGTTAAAGTGGGTAAAGTTGTTGAGTGCGGTCAGCACCCTGATGCAGACAAACTTCAAGTAACAAAAATTGATATCGGTGAAGAAGAGCTTTTAGACATCGTATGTGGTGCATCTAACTGTCGTCTTGGCCTTACTGTTGCTGTTGCAACGGTAGGTGCGGTTCTTCCTGGTAACTTTAAAATCAAGAAAGCAAAACTACGTGGTGTTCCTTCTCACGGTATGCTTTGTTCTTTCTCTGAGCTAGGTATCGATGTTGAGTCTGACGGTATCCTTGAGCTACCAGAAGGCACAGCTTTGGGCATGGACGTTCGTGAGCTTTTAGAGCTTAACGACGTTGCTATCGACGTAGATCTAACGGCTAACCGTGCTGACTGTTTTAGTATTCGTGGCTTAGCTCGTGAAGTTGGTGTTCTAAACCGTGCTGACGTAACAGAGCCTGTTATCGACGCGGTTGCTCCAAGCATTGACGATACAGTATCAGTTGAAATCAAAGCAACTGACGCATGTCCACGTTACCTTGGCCGTGTGGTTAAGAATGTAAACGTGAAAGCGGAATCTCCAATTTGGATGCAAGAAAAATTGCGTCGTTGTGGTATCCGTTCAATCGACCCGATTGTTGACATTACGAACTTCGTAATGCTTGAGCAAGGTCAGCCAATGCACGCATTTGATCTTTCTAAGATTGACGGTGGCATAGTGGTTCGTCTTGCTGAGCAAGGTGAAAAACTGACACTTCTCGACGGCAAC
The DNA here is from genome assembly GCF_003026285.1 of Photobacterium profundum. Classification (GTDB taxonomy): domain Bacteria; phylum Pseudomonadota; class Gammaproteobacteria; order Enterobacterales; family Vibrionaceae; genus Photobacterium; species Photobacterium profundum. The sequence goes on along the minus strand of NZ_PYOD01000009.1, from coordinate 95,431 downwards.
GAAGCTGAGTTAAACAGTAAGACATTAGTTATTGCTGACCACACTAAAGCACTAGCAATTGCTGGTATTTTTGGTGGTAAAGACTCAGGTGTAACGACTGAAACTACAGACGTACTGCTTGAAGCTGCATTCTTCGCACCTGATCACATTCGTGGTCGCGCTCGTGCATACGGCCTTCACACTGATTCTTCTCTACGTTTTGAGCGTGGTGTAGATTCAACGCTACAAGCTGCAGCAATGGAGCGCGCTACGCAGCTTCTAGTTGAAATCTGCGGTGGTGAAGTAGCACCTGTTAATGGTAGCGAGTCTGAAGCTGATCTGCCTAAAGCAAACGTTGTTGCTTTACGTCGCACTAAGCTAGATAGCTTGCTAGGCCACGAAATCCCATCTGAAGATGTGGTTGAGATCCTAACTCGTCTAGGTTGTAACGTTTCTGTTGTAGAAGATTCGGAGACAACAGACGCAGGTTGGACAGCAACATCTCCAGCATGGCGTTTTGATATCGCAATCGAGCAAGACCTAATCGAAGAAGTAGGTCGTATCTACGGTTACGATAACATTCCTAACCAAGCGCCAGTAGCCGCACTTAAGATGAATGATCACAAAGAAGCAAACCAACCGCTTAAGCGTGTTCGTGATCTTCTTGTTGACCGTGGTTACCACGAAGCGATTACTTACAGCTTCGTAGAGCCAGAACAACAGAAACTAGTTGTTCCTGGTGTTGAGCCGCTAATCCTGCCATTCCCGATTTCTGCGGATATGTCAGCAATGCGCCTTGGCCTAATCCAAGGTCTACTAAATACGGTTGTTCACAACCAAAAGCGTCAGCAATCTCGTGTTCGTTTATTCGAATCTGGCTTACGTTTCATTCCTGAAGCTAGCGCTGAAAATGGCATGCGTCAAGAAATGATGCTAGCGGGTGTTATTGCCGGTACTCGAGGTGAAGAACACTGGGATATCGACACTAATACCGTTGATTTCTTCGACCTTAAGGGTGACCTAGAAGCTATTCTTGAGCTGACTGCGAACGAAAAGGCATACAGCTTCAAGGCGGCTAAGCACCCAGCATTGCACCCTGGTCAAACTGCGGCTATCGTCGTTGATGGCAAAGAGGTGGGTATTATTGGTACTGTTCACCCAGAATTAGAGCGTAAGTTTGGCCTAAATGGTCGTACGGTCGTATTCGAGATCGAATGGGCAGCAATCAATACTCGCGTTCTTCCAGAAGCAGTAGCTGTATCTAAGTTCCCTGCAAACCGTCGTGATATCGCGGTTGTTGTTGATGACGCAGCGGCTTCTGGCGACATCGTAAAAGCATGTATTGCAGCGGGCGGTGAATTCTTAACTGACGCTAAACTGTTTGACGTTTACGTTGGTAAAGGTGTTGAGGAAGGCAAGAAGAGCCTTGCTATCGCGCTAAGCCTTCAGTCAGTTGAACGTACACTTGAAGATGCGGATATTTCAGGTGCAGTAGACAGTATTGTAGCTGTGCTTGCTGAACGTTTTGGTGCTAGTCTACGTGACTAGAGTTAACGCTCTATGAACGATCGGCTTTTAACCTGAACAAAGAAAGTGAGAGACAGTGCACATTTAAGTCATTGTTTTAAGAAAGCAGCCCTAAAAGGCTGCTTTTTTTTTGTCTAAATAGAAAACTTTCTAACATTTTGATTGATAGTGATATTTTCTCTTAGGTATTAGTATCTTGGTTTTTTATTCTATATCTGATTGTTTTTGTAGGGTTTATTGTTGGTAGTATTAAATTTGACACACAACAAGGTGCATTTAAATGTCTACTTTACAGAGCAAATAATCAATAAATTGACATGAAGTTAACTTAAAAAAGTTGGCGAAAATCAGCAAGTTGGCTTAAACTTGACTCTAGTTGAGGAGAGCGCTTGAAACGCCACTTGAATTACATATTGATTCATTGGTATGAACGCTTCCCCTTAGCAAAACTTATTCGCAGTGACACAAGTGATTCATCGTTAGAATCTTTAACTTTGAATTGTGTGCACTACCCATTCAGCATAGTCTTGAGGGAGTTATCTATGGCGCTCACAAAAGCCGATTTGGCTGAGGACCTGTTTGAGAATGTTGGATTAAGCAAGCGGGACGCCAAGGATACGGTGGAAGTCTTTTTTGAAGAAATCAGAAAGGCTCTAGAAAATGGCGAGCAAGTAAAATTATCAGGTTTCGGTAATTTTGATTTGCGCGACAAAAATGAACGCCCCGGCCGAAATCCAAAAACGGGTGAAGATATTCCTATCTCTGCACGTCGTGTCGTTACTTTTCGTCCAGGTCAAAAATTAAAAGCTCGCGTTGAAAGCATAGAAATCGAAAAATAAGAGTTTTTAGTTTTACTGCTTAATACATAATAACGAACCCAAGCGGAATGTGAAGATTCGCTTGGGTTTTCTTTTATCCAATACCATATATAAATCCCCCCAATCTAAGTCAAGGTACCTGCCTAGACTTCTTCAACGTCATCGAATTATTACTTTTATTTAGCTTTGCGATATATTGCCAAAACATTTAAGTTACAACTATGTAACTAGCTTGTATAGTAAATGCAGTTTCATTCACTGTGTTTAGCGTTAATTAATGCTTAGAAAAACACCGTGGATGTACGCCAGTTATACATAAACACGGAGGTTATAAATGGCATCGCTACAATCAGTAAAAGAGGGCGGCTTTTTAACGGCTACATTGGATTTAGCATTACCCTTCGAGGCTGGTAAATGGGCGCTTGAATCAGGGGTGGAATTTGACCTATCTCACCGTGGTATTTTAACGATCACTCCGCCCAAAGTGAGTGCATTAACGAAAGACATTATCGTTTCTGCTGGTGTTCACGGGGATGAGACTGGGCCTATAGAATTAGTTCAGGAAATGGCTCAAAGCCTGTTGCAGGGTAAGTTAGTGCCCGTTCATCGGTTATTGCTTATTATTGGGCATCCTCAAGCTATTAATGTACATACACGTTTCATCGAAGAAAATATGAATCGTCTTTTTTCCGAAAGGAATGATGAGACGAATATTGACCGTATTAATGCGAACCAATTGCAGTATGCTGTCGATGATTTTTATCAAAAATCGCCTCTGTTAACCCTTCATCATGATCAGGCATTACCCGATCGTTGGCATTTAGACCTTCATTGCGCAATTCGTGATTCAGTTCATTATACCTTTGCTGTAAGTCCGTATAGTGAAAAAACCACTCGAAGCGGTGCTTTGTTTTCATTCTTACAACAAGCTGAGATAGAAGCCATTTTGTTGTCTAGCTCACCATCGCCAACGTTCAGTTGGTATAGTGCTGAAAATTATGGTGCTCAAGGCTTAACGATGGAACTGGGTAAGGTGGCACGCTTAGGGGAGAATGATCTAACTCGCCTAGCGCCTTTTGCAGAAATGATGCAGCAACTTATCTGCAGCGATACGTTAGACGTTAGTTGGGATGATTCAGCAACAAATGTCTATCGCGTAACACGTAGCTTGGCGAAAAAGTCTGACGATTTCTCGTTTACTTTTCCTTCTAATCAGGCGAACTTCACCTTCTTCGAGCATGGCAAACTGTTAGCTCAAGATTGCGGGGTCAAATATTATTCATTAGAAGGTGGCGAAGCGGTTGTATTCCCTAATCCGAATGTGGCACTAGGGCAAAGAGCTTGTTTATTGGTACAACAAACGGACGTGAAATTTGGCGAGCAAGTGACTATTGCTAATTGAATCAATTCAGCCTTTTAGTCTATTTGGTTTTTATTGATGAAAGATATCGGAAAATGAGTGCGATTTGACTTAAAGGAGACTGTTTAATCACGGTCTTCTTTCTATTTTGGAACTGAAAAGGTATTGTTAGCGCAGTATTTCCTATCCATTCAGCCGATGCTTTTAAACGACCTAATTCAACGTCAACAAACCCGCTGGAAAGCCAGTTTCTTGGTTGTTTCCATTTTAATGGTGGCAACGTGTATTTTATCACTCTCCATTGGTGAGATGTGGATATTGCCATGGTCACCAGATGGTGCACTAGAGCAGCAACTGCTTACTCAGCTTCGTATGCCACGCTTAATCGCGGCCTTGGCTATTGGTGCTTCTTTGGCTGCGTCTGGTGCGGTATTGCAGGTGCTACTGGGCAACCCTTTGGCTGAACCTGGTGTATTGGGCATTTCGGGTGGGGCAAGTCTAGCGTTAGTCATTCTACTGTTTGCATTGCCTTTTGTTCCTACACCGTTGCTTACAATGTTAGCGGCCATGTTAGGCGCCCTTATTTTTACTCTGATATTAGTCGGACTTTCTCGGCGTAGAAAAGTATCAACTGCACGCCTATTACTTATTGGCGTGGCGCTGGGCATTTTATCGGGTTCAGTCGTCACGTGGGCATTTTACTTTAGTGATGATTTAAACTTGCGCCAGTTAATGTACTGGTTGATGGGTAGCGTGGGTGGGGTAAGCTGGCAGCAACTTTCAGTCTTACTTTTTGTTGTACCTGTTTTAGTCTGGTTATGTTTACAAGGTAAGAAACTCGACCTACTGATGCTGGGTGAAATTCAAGCCAAACAACTTGGTTTAGATGTAGCAGCGTTACGCTGGCGATTTATCTTAATTGTATCGCTGTTAGTGGGAGCATCTGTTGCGCTAGGCGGTGTGATCGGTTTTGTTGGTTTGGTTATCCCACATTTATTACGTATGAGCTTGGGCGCTGAAAATCGCTACTTATTACCATTGTCTGCTTTATGCGGTGGATTGTTATTAGCATTGGCCGATACCTTATCTCGTGTCATTCTACCGTCTGCTGAATTGCCCGTAGGGGTAGTTACAACGACCATTGGTGCTCCCATTTTTGTGTGGATGCTACTGCGTTCACATATTGATTAACAAGATAGATAACCAAGATTAATACGATGATTCTTGATGCGAAAAATTTGGCAATGCCACCTCGGTTATTACCCGTTTCATTTACGATTGATGCGGGTGAAATTGTGCATTTTATTGGGCCAAACGGAAGTGGTAAAAGTACCGCTATTTCGATGTTATCGGGTTTATTCGAAGGGCAGGGTGAGATTACTTTCATGGGGCAGCTATTGTCTGACTATGATTTACCATCGTTAGCTCGCATGCGTTGTTACCTTTCTCAGCAAGATCGCCCAGCGTTTTCGGTAGCAGTTTACCATTATTTAGCATTATCGTTATCGGCTTTGAATAACCCGCAGGCAGACCATGTTCAACACGCGCTAGATGAAATCTGCCAAGCATTAAATATTACCGATAAATTAAATCGAAATATCCAAACGCTTTCTGGTGGAGAATGGCAACGTGTTCGTCTTGCTGCTGCTTGTTTACAGGTATGGCCCGCAATAAACCCCGAAGCTACATTGTTAATATTAGATGAACCTGCAGCAGCATTAGACATTGGTCAAGAAGCCGCGATGTATAAGCTGGTTCGACGCATGGCTGAACAAGGTATTGCCGTTGTGATGGCTAATCATGATCTGAATCGTACGCTGCGAGAAGCAGACAAAGTGCTGTTATTGAATAATGGATCGTGTGTGGTGAAAGGGAAACCATCAGATGTAATGACTGTAGAACAGCTTGAATCTACGTTTGCGACGCAAGTTCAGCGTATTGAGCATGAAGGGCGGAGTTGCCTGATTTTTAATGACTAGGGCGTGTCGAATAAAACTGTTCTACGAATAAAATGAACTAATAGAGAGAGTGTTATTCTAACTATACCCAAGTAGTCAGAACGTAAGGTTAAGTTAATTCATCATGGTTTCTTTTTCTCTCACACATAATGCGCTTAAGCAACGCGTGACAAGTTTTGTCATCTTGCTTGTGATGATGCTTTTAGTGTGCATGAAATCTGTGCCATCATCTTCGATTAATCAAACCAATGATACTTTTTCTGCTGTACCTGTATTTGATCTTAAAGCGCCATTAAGTACTGAAAATTTTGACGCGATAGCAGGCTTTTCTTCTATAGATAAAACTACTGAGTTCAAAAATACTTCACCAGTACCCACAGGCACATGTCAATTACTTGATCACCTTGTTAGAAGTTGCTCTGAAGTAAAAACAGACAACTATTTAGCCGTAATTCTACTCTCATTTTCCCTGTTACTTACGTTATGTATGGCGTGCCGTTTCTACTTGCATTGGCAGCCATGTTCTCCTGCATTACCTCAATATCGCACCCACTTACATAATTGTGTTTTTCTGGAGTAACCCCTGAAGTAATACCAACCTAAATAAGTGTTTGTTCATTTTTGCTGTGCAAGCTTGTGATCATCTACTTATCCAGATTGGTATAAAAAATGAGTTGATACATTCTTTATTATTACTACAGGATTATATTGTGAAAAAACTTTCTTTAATTGCAGCAGCAGTTTCTGCTGTATTGTTTGTGGTGGCTATACCTACAAAAGCAGCACCTTTAACCCCACAGCAGCAAGATAACCTAGTTAAAATTCAAACTATTTTGGAACAAAAGCCAGAATTGATTGATGGTTTGTTGACCAGTTTGAATATGTATATTGACCAAGAAAACAAAACAGCAGTGACGTTGAAGAAGTATCATGATTGGCTATACAACAACCCTGACTTAGCCGCGTTTGGTACAGATAACCCTAAATTAACCATTATCAACTTTACTGATTTTAACTGCCCGTACTGCAAGCGTTTAGACCCTGTGTTACAACGTTTAACTGAAGAAAATCCAGAGGTACGGGTGGTGAATATTTTTGTTCCTCTGCAACAACGAGAGGTTGCGGGTATTGATACTAATTCAGCACAGTACGCATTGAATGTTTGGAAGAATGACCCAGATGGCTACATGAAAGTACATGATTATTTAATCAGAAAAAATGGTCGTCATGATAAGTCATCGTTAGAGCGTGTAGCACAGGTAACGAAAACTCAGATGTTACTCGATGCCTCGAATACATTAAAGCCAACCATTGATAAGAGTTACCAAATATTCAGTGAGTTGGGTTTAAATGGTACACCAGCCATGCTGATTGGTGATCAAATCTTGCCGGGTTATTTACCTTACGATCAGTTAAAGCCGATTGTAGAAGATGCTCTTGATAAAGTGGCAGATAAAACCACCTAATAGACTGATCATGAGTTAAGCACGATAGACCTAAGGTCTGAAATGATTTTCAGACCTTTTTTTGTTTCAAGTTTTGTCTTATCAAAGATGACTGAATTGTGATGCTATCGAGTGAAACTATTTGTAGTTATTAGTGATGCGAGGCTGGGCATAGTGGGAACAGAATGGAAAATGGCAACTAAATTAGCTGCCATATATAAACGGCCTTACTTTAACTGGCTCGATTCTATTTGTTCAGTGCTTGCTTTATCCGTTGACAGGCTTCAATGAGCGTTGTTCTTGGGCAGCCAAGGTTAAGGCGTATAAAGCCTTTTCCATCTTCTCCAAATGCAATGCCCATACTTGGTACAATGCCAGCGCTGACCATCTGCTTTTCTAATTGCTTATCATCTAAACCTAATTGACGACAATCAACCCACGCCAAATAACCAGCTTCCGGCTGTTGAAATTTTAGCATCGGTAATTGAGTGCCAATAAACGTATCAAGGTACTCAATATTGCTTTGTAAGTAGTTTTTTAATTCGTCTAACCATTGCGCCGATGTTTGATAAGCTGTCGTTGCCGCGCACATTGCCATGCTGTTATAGACATCCATGCCATGTGAGTCTAAACGGCGTGTAAACTGGCGGCGTAATGTTTCATTTGGAATCATGAAATTAGATATTCGCATTGATGATAAGCCAAACGTTTTGCTTGCAGCTGTCGCTACTACTAATTGTTGTTGTAATTCATTCGGTAAAGATAGGGCAGAGAAGTAACAATGATTCGGCATCGTTAAATCGCCCCAGATCTCATCACTTAATAGCCATACATTGTATTTTTTACATAGCTCAGCAACCGTTATCATTTCGCTTTCTGACCAAGCTCGCCCAACGGGATTATGCGGATTACACAAAATCATTACTTTAGCACCAGCGCTAAAGCATGACTCGAGATGGTCTAAATCCATGGTGTAATAACCATTTTTTTCGGTTAATGGATTTTCAATAATATGACGATCATTCAGCTCTGTGATTTTACGAAATGAACCATAGCCCGGTGTTTGCATTACGACGCCATCACCAGTATTGGTGAGCATCTGAATAACGATAGACAACCCAGGTAACACGCCGTGCACGGTGGTAATACAAGATTGCGGTAGCGTGACGTTGTGTCGAGCCTTGTACCAATTAATAATGGCTTGGTAGTACTCGCTATTGCGTTCAGCGTAGCCAAATATACCGTGTTCAATGCGGGTATTTAATGCTTCTAGCACCGCTGGTGGCGCTTTAAAATCGTAGTCTGAAACCCACATTGGTAGTAGCCCGTTTTCTTGTAATCCGAGCTTTTGTTCCATGAAATCCCATTTCAATGAACCACTATTATGGCGATCGTTTACTTGATCAAAATGTGTAGTCATTGCGTTTACCTTATTTTGCTTTTTAATTTATTTAACGTCAGCTGGAGACATATTTACTGACTGTTCTTTTGTATCGAGCGGCTTCGCTTTAGCGATACCAAAGCCAGTGAAACCATAGATAATCGCGAAGATAACACCGGTGTAGCACTGAACTGCCCACGGTAAGTAATCAAGTGTTGGTACATCTAATGTACTTGCCATATAGATACCTGCTGCAGTCCATGGAACCAATGGTTCGATGATCGTGCCTGCATCTTCTAATGTACGAGAAAGGTTTTTGGTGTCTAAGCCCATCTTGCGATAAGCGTCTTGGAATAACTCCCCCGGAATTAACAGTGCAAGCTTGCCGTCAGATGTGGTGAATACCACTGTAATGGTTGCAATAACGGTAGATAGAATTAGCTGACCCGTAGTGCGAATAAGGTGTAAGAAGCGACCAAGCACAACATTCAGTGCACCTGTCAGGCTCAAAATACCTGCAAAAGCGAAAGCACAAAATACCAGTAAGATAGTGCTCATCATCGAGAATAAACCACCACGATTAAGTAGCTTTGCAATATCAGGTACTAGACCATCGATAGCATGACCGTTATCACTTAGCATGCTGATGTTAAAGCCATCAACGTATGCTTGAAAACCTTGCTGTAGGCTAAATCCTTGTACAGCCATACCCAAGCCAAGTCCTAATGCAGATGCTGTTAGCATAAGAGGAAGAACGGGTTTTTTAGTTACTGCACCCCAAAGAATCAGAACAGGAGGCAGGGCTAATATAATGTTCAGGTTATAAAGACTTTCGATACCCGCAAGAATATCGATAACTTTTTGAGGTTCGCTGACATTGGCGACATCGCCATGTTGACCAGCAATAAAGAACACGATTGAGGCAATAACAAAGCCTGGAATCGTAGTATAAAGCATGTGTTGGATATGTTCGTAAAGCGTCGTGCCAGATACAACGGGTGCGAAGTTGGTTGAATCAGAAAGTGGTGATAGTTTGTCACCGAAGTATGCGCCAGATACCACTGCACCTGCAGCAGCAGCGAGTGAGACATCAAGCCCAGCAGCTACCCCCATTAATGCAACGCCGACAGTACCGGCAGAGCCCCAAGAAGTACCCGTACATACTGATACCACTGAAGTCACGAAGAACGCAGCAATCAAAATGTACTCAGGACTAATGACTTTTAAGCCCCAATACACCATGAAAGGAATCGTACCACTCACCATCCAGCTAGCAATTAAGCCGCCCACTGAAACGAGAATCAAAATAACAGGCATGGCTTTCGCTAATTTCTCAACGATAGCGGCCATGATGTCATCCCAGTTATACCCCATTTTATAGGCTATCCCGCCCGTGAACACGGCAGAGATAAGTAATAGTGGTTCGATGCGTAAACCCAGCATGCCGTAGCCGATCACGAGTAAGCCAAACATAACAGCGATAGGTGCAATCGCTAATGCTAAAGATGGCAGAGGCTTATTATTCGTCATTGATTTGTCCTCTTAAAAAGTAAAGTCGTACAGAGTTTTTTTATAATCGTAGGTTGTTTCAACATAGCCATAATAAGAGGTACACACTGGGTAAAATGAGACTTATGTATCCGTTTCATGTAAGCGGTTACATGAGATCTTCACATTTGAACCTGATCACGGTTTTAAGCTTCTCGGGGTATAGAAACGCTTTGGCGGCATATTAAATTGGCATCAAATTGGTTGGTCGAAGGTAATACTTCACTCTGCTCTCGTAGTTGTAATGCTAATTTTGCGGCATGAGTTGACATTAAATCGATAGGGTTATGCATAGTCGAAAGGCGAGGGTAGAGGTATCGTGCTAATAACACATCATCAAAGCCGATGATGGAATAGTCATTCGGGATTTTATAGCCTTGCTCATACAAGCTTGCCATTAAGCCTGCCGCCATTACATCATTGAATGTGACGACGGCTGTTACTTCTGGGCATTGCTTGATCAAAAGTTTTCCTGCGACTTCTCCGCCTTCTTCGCTAAAGGGCTGGTTGATAATCCAATTAGATTGAATGGTGAGATTGGCACACGCCATTGCTTGGCGGTAGCCTTCAAGTCGTTCTGTTCGATCTTCAATAGGGAGGTCACTGGTAACGCAAGCAATTTTGCGATGACCTGATGCTATCAAATGGTCGACGGATTTAGCTGCTCCTGCACGGTTATCGACCCAAACTGCCCGATGAGCAAGCTGAGGAATAGTACGGTTGATTAATACCATGGCGGGTAGTTGAGCGCTGTAACGAAGCAGTGTCGTGTCATCCAGCATTTTTGAGTGTACTACCATGGCTTCACAGCCTTGGCTGATCAGAAAGTCTAAGCCTTCTTTTTCTCGTTGGGCATTATGGCCACCGCTGACCACAACAAGCTGACAGTTTTGTGAACGCGCGACTTCTTCGACGCTTTTGGCGACTAATGCAAAGAATGGATCGGCAAGATTGCCAGTTAATAAGCCGAGGGTGTTGTTAGAACGGCTGGCTAATGCTGCAGCTCTAGCATCACGGTGGTAGTTCAGTTCTTTCATTGCTTTTTGAACGCGCTCTTGGGTGACGGGTTCAACATATGTGGTGTTATTGATTACTCGAGAGACTGTCGCAGTCGAGACGCCTGCCAGTTTTGCCACATCTTTAATCGTTGCCATAAAAGTGGTTCATTTATCGTGATACTGAAAGTGTGCGGCAGTTTACATAGATTATCAGTGCAAAAATGTTAGTTGCATCAAAAGCTCGAAGAGAGATCACAGGCTGATTTTTAAAGGGTTGAATATAAAAGTGGCAACCTAAAGGCTGCCACTTAGCGTGAAAGGCGTATAAATATTTGATGTATTTATACTTTAAACTGCCCAACCAAACTTTTCAGCTCACTACCGGCATGGTTAAGCTCAATAACTATTTTTTCAGAGTCGCTGCTCGAATGAATTAAATCGGTCACGATATCTTGGATAGACACCATATTACGATTGATTTCATCTGTGACCGAACTTTGTTCTGTTGCAGCCGTCGCGATTTGACTTGTCATGTCATTAATTGATTCAACTGCGCCCGTAACAGAAGAAAGGCTATCTGTAATTAAATTTGCAGCATCCACCGCTTCAGTACAGGTTGATTGACTATGATCCATAGAGGTGACTGCTTGCGACACTAATCGATGCAGTTCATCTAACATTTCTTTTATTTCTTTGGTACTAGATTGCGTACGGCTTGCAAGGCCACGCACTTCATCGGCAACGACAGCAAACCCACGACCTTGCTCGCCAGCCCGTGCGGCTTCAATTGCGGCATTTAAAGCGAGTAGGTTAGTTTGCTCTGCAATTTCACCGATCACTTTTAATACGTTATCGATTTTTTGAGATTGCTGGTTTAATGAATGAATATGTTGTGCTGCCTGATCGACTTCTTCAACCAATGCAGAGATTGAAATAACAGATGTGTCGACACGTTGTTGGGCGACGATAGAATCTTGGCTTGCATCACTGGTTGCGCTTGAAACTTCATTCGCATTCATTGCCACTTCACTTGCCGCTGAGCTCATCTCAGTAACAGCGGTAACAACTTGTTCTGTTTCGTTGTTATGTTCTTGGAGCTGGCGAGTAAGGCTGGCTGTTTGGTTGTGAATATTGCCCGCAGCACCGGATACTTGATCGGTTACTGTGGAGACTTGTCGGATGATGCTTTGTAATTTAGTGGCAAAGCGATTGAACGCGTTACCTAATTGCGCAATTTCATCATGACCATTAATATCAAGGCGGCGGGTTAAATCACCTTCGCCGTCGGCAATATCATTCAATGTTTCAACCATATTCTGTACAGGTCGTGTAATGCGATTCGCAGTGAAAATGATCGAAAAAATCGTCAATAGACTTAAAATGCCAGAAGTGAGTAGGACAATATTAAAACGCTCATTCATTTCATTTTTAGCCGCTAAACGGTATTCAGAGACTTCGTTGTTAATATCATCAATATACACACCCGTACCGATGAACCAGTCTGTGTTTTTAATTGAAGCGGCGTAACTGAGTTTAGGCTGTGGTGTCGGGCTACCTTGTTTTGCGTAACTGTAATTAACGAACCCCCCTCCGTTTCTAGCCGCGTTATCTAGTTCTGTTAATATCTTAATGCCGCTAGGATCGGTTAATCCACTGAAGTTTTTACCTTGCAAGCTTGGATTTGCTGCATGAACAATGTTGTCACCATTACTACTATAAATGAATATATAGCCTGAGTTATTCGTTGCGAAGCGCATGGGTTCTAATAATTCTCTAATCTCATTGAGTACAGAGTTTTGATTATCATTACTTGATAAAAGAGCCTCAATAACTTGTTTATTAATGATTACTGCATCTTTAAGCTGACTTTTTCGTTCGCTTATTAATTTATTATTGAAGTGATCTACTTGTTCATCTAATGCTTTGTTTTCTAAATTAAGAACAATGCCAATCGCGACACTCATGATAATAAACACTGGTAGCAAGCTGAGCAGCAGTAATTTGCTCTTTAAATTGAGTTTGTTCATAATAATATGGATCCTGTTTCGTATTTATATTTATAATGGTTTGACTCTCTTCTATGTCCATAATCAATATCGGCAGGTTGTGTTGAAAGTTTACGATTAAATACTGCTACCCCTGATAACCACTCAATATAAGTGGATATTGTAGAGGCTATTAATCTGAACTTTTATATGTACTTTACTAGGCAATCAATGTGTTATGTCTCGTTGGCGATATTTGTTGTTATTAAAAGTGTGACTTTGCTTCTATTTATAAACAAATGCAGCAAAGTTAATATTCAAATTTAAATACAAATAAATCCTAAATAATTTTTCGATTTAGGTTTTGCATTGCAATAAAAGCATAAAAGTCACGTATTGTGACTTTTATGCTTATGTTTATCGATTTAGTTAATATGCATTAAACTGCCCATAATAATAAGGCGAGTATTTGTGGTGATAGTATTCGCAAACACATCACTAATGGATAGACTGTTGCGTATGATAGCGCTGGAGCCCCACTTGTTGGATGTAAGCCATTGGCAAAAGCAAGAGCTGGTGGATCGGTCATTGAGCCCGCAAGCATGCCGCAGATAGTAAGGTAATTAAGCTGCCCCACAATGCGAGCTAGAAATCCGACAGTAAGTAGAGGTACTAAGGTGATAACAATACCGTAGCCCATCCAACTTAAACCGTCACCGTTTACGAGTGTATCAACAAAGCCACCACCAGATTTTAGTCCAACAACGGCAAGAAATAGTACAATACCCATTTCTCGTAATGCCAAGTTAGCACTGGGTGGCATAAACCAATATAACTTACCAATGCTACCGATACGGGCAAGTATAAGTGCGACAAGTAACGGTCCGCCTGCTAAGCCAAGTTTAATTGCGGCTGGAAACCCCGGTAAATAGAAAGGAATCGACCCTAATAAAACCCCTAAACCAATGCCCACAAATACTGGCAGCATTTGTACCTGTTGTAACTTTTGATGGGCATTACCTACAATGCCACTAACAGATTCAATGGCTTCTTGGCGCCCAACAAGGTTTAAAATATCACCAAATTGTAATGTCGTTTGACTTGTCGGTACTAACTCAACACCAGATCGGTTTAAGCGTGATACCACAACGTCATATTTTTCTTTGAGATCAAGGTGGCTAATTTTTTTACCCAAAACGATTTCATTGGTTACCACTAATCGCTGAACCCTTAAATCTGTTCCTCGGGTTGATAGCGATGCATCTACAACGTCACCAATCACTAAGCGTGCTTTTTCGAGGGCATTTTTAGCCCCGACTAAATGGAGTAGGTCATTCGTTTCAATTCGCGTATCCGGTCGGGGAACATGTAATTTCTCGCCCCGCTTTAAGCGCGAACAAACAATGTCACCTTCAGTTAGTGCTGGCACATCTTTAAGCTGTAAACCGTTTAAATTGGGATTACGAATCGCAACGTTAAGGGTGTGTAAGTTTTGTTTTTTATGACCGTTTTGGAGTTCAAACTCTTCCGCTTCTTTGTCAACATTGACACGAAAAGCCAAGCGTAAAATCCACATGGTTAATAAAATTCCACAAATGCCAAAAGGGTACGCAACGGCATAGCCCATGCCTGTTAGGTCAAGCATACCTTCTTGTGCACCAAGTTCAGTGAGTATCTGCTGACCAGCACCAAGTGAGGGGGTATTAGTGACAGCACCCGAAAAAATACCGAGAATAACAGGTAATGGAACATCAAATATTTTATATAAACCGATAGCAACAATGCAGCCTAGTAAAACGACCAATGCAGCAAAAGCATTGAGTTTAAGACCAGAACTTCGTAATGAAGCAAAGAACCCTGGTCCGACTTGAATACCAATGGTATACACAAAAAGTATTAACCCGAATTCTTGTATAAAGTGCAAGGTATGTGAATCGAGAGCTACGCCCCATGAGTCAGTAAAGTGACCAACAAAAATGCCGCCAAACAGCACCCCGCCAATCCCTAATCCAACACCACAAATACGCCAATTCCCAATCCATAAGCCCAGCACTGCAACCAGCGCTAATATGCTGATAGATAGTGCAATATCACTCATAGTGAGTCTCCTAGCTTTTATTAAACAAAATCGTTGCGATAGTTATTCGCCGAAAAAATCGGTAAAAAAGTCTGCGCCAGGGGTAGTGGAGAGGAACTCAGTAAGGACAGATTTCACTTTTGTGAAAGGAGTGAATAGGGAGTTGATGCCTACAGCTGGTGGATCGGCTTTTCAATTAATGAACTGGCTGCCTATATTATTTGTGTTTTTATTATTATTAGATAAGTCAGTTTAATTGTTTTATTAATCAATAACATCTCGCTTTCTGTGTCTATGTTTCATATTAATAGCGCATATTTATCATACATTTAAGTGTATAGGCTGATAAATGTGCGGTTAACCAAGATAAAGATGGATCAGATGTGATTGTGTTGTGGGTGTGTTGTTTTTTTGTTTTATTTATATTTCGCGGTGGTAAATGGGTGGGTGTGGTGCTGGAATGGAGCGATGAACCAATAAGGATCGATAAAAAGGGGCTTAAAAGCCCCTTTTCGTGTGGTGATTATTCATTACGTAACGATACTAAGCACTTAGCCGCATTTAGAATCGCCACAATTTAAGCAGGTCTGGCAACCATCTTTGATAATCATTGCTTTAGTGTGGCACTTGTAGCATAAGGTGGCACTTGGCGGAAAACTGCCATTGCTTTCAGACTCAGCGTTTTCAGCCATTTTGTCTTCAGCTACTTTGCCTGCAAGCTCAGCTTTTTTTGCATCTAAAAATGCTTTCTGGTGTACATCCACTTCAGGTGCGCCCATCATGCCAATCTTCGTTAAGTGCTGCTCGATAATATTACCGATTTCAGCAATTAAAGAGGGCACATATTTGCCTTTATTCCAGTAACCGCCTTTTGGATCGAACACTGAACGTAATTCTTCTACTAAGAAAGTACAGTCTCCACCTTTACGGAATACGGCTGACATAATACGGGTTAGGGCAACAATCCACTGGTAGTGCTCTAAGCTTTTCGAGTTAATGAAAACCTCGAATGGGCGACGTACTTCATGCTCTGTACCTTCATTTAAAACCACATCATTGATGGTAATAAACAATGAATGTTCAGAGATGTGCTCTGGCGTTTTCAGCTTGTAGGTTGTGCCTAAAAGAATGTCAGGTCGAGGCATGTTTTCATGCATGTACTCAACAATCTCTTCAGGTTGTACTGGCTCTGCCTGTACTTCTGGCTCTTGGCTTTTTACTTTAAAGCCAACGATTTTACTGCTAATTTTCTGAACCATGAGTGTATAACCTTTCTAACTTAATACTTACCGTAGTAACCTTCTTTAAGCGCATCGTAAAGATTGGCTGCGGTGTGTGTTTCACCGTCGTATTCAATCTCTTCGTTGCCCTTAGCTTCAATTGTAGAGCCGTCTTCTAAGTTGAAAACGTAAGTTGTATTTTCAAGGTCGCTCTCTTTTACGAGTACACCTTGGAATACTTCAGGATTGAAGCGGAAAGTAGTACACCCCTTCAAACCTTTATCGTAGGCATTCATATAAATATCTTGAAAGTCTTCGAAAGGGAAGTCTGTTGGTATATTGGCGGTTTTGGAAATTGAAGAATCAATCCAGCGTTGAGCTGCTGCTTGAACATCTACATGTTGGCTTGGTGTAATATCATCTGCGGTAATGAAATATTCTGGCAGTTGAGTTTCTTCATCTGTGCTGTATGGCATTGCTTTGCTATTCACTAGCTCGCGATAGGCAAGCAACTCAAAGCTATACACATCGACACTTTCTTTTGTTTTCTTACCGGTAACGATAACATTACGGCTGTAGTGATGGGCAAAGCTTGGCTCAATACCGTTACTTGCGTTATTCGCTAAGGATAATGAAATAGTACCTGTTGGCGCAATGGAACTATGGTGGGTGAAACGTGCCCCAACTGTTGATAATGCCTCTATCAGCTCAGGTTCAATTTCAGCAACTTGCTGCATGTAGCGGCTGTATTTGGCATGCAGTACTTTACCTTTTATTTTATCACCTACCTTGATGCCGTCATCTGCCATTTCTGGGCGCTGACGCATCATTTTAGCGGTTATGGTAAACACCTGATCCATGACAGGCGCTGCACCTTTTTCTTTGGCAAGGCTTAGGGCTTCTTTCCAGCCCGAGATCGCAAGTTCTTGTGCTACTTGTTCTGTAAAGGCAATAGATGCTGCGCTACCGTATTTATGCGTTAGCATGGTTGTTGTAGAGCCCAGCCCTAAGAAACCCATACCGTGACGACGTTTATGCATAATTTCATGACGTTGCTTTTCAAGCGGGAGCTGATTGATTTCTACTACGTTGTCTAACATACGCGTAAAAATAGCAACGACACGACGGAAACCATCCCAATCAAATGCTGCGGTATTCGTAAAGGGATCTCGCACAAACTTTGTGAGGTTGATAGAACCTAAAAGACACGCACCATAAGGTGGAAGAGGCTGTTCACCGCAAGGGTTAGTGGCACGGATTTCTTCACAGAACCAGTTGTTGTTCATCTGGTTTACTTTATCAATCAGAATGAATCCTGGTTCAGCATAGTCATAGGTTGACGTCATGATAACGTTCCATAACTTGCGTGCAGGTAAGGTGCGGTAGATTTTACATGCAACTCGACCGTCTTTGTCTTCCACTAAACCTTCAGTCAGCGGCCAATCTGTCCACATGATTGAAGAATCAGTATGCAGATCAAGCTTATCTTGCTTCGCTTCTTTTGCCGTTACTGGGAAGACAAGGCTCCAGTCTTTATCGTTCTTAACTGCTTGAACAAATTCTTCAGAAATTAATAGAGATAAATTGAATTGGCGTAGGCGACCATCTTCACGCTTAGCACGAATGAAATCGATAATGTCTGGATGGCGAATATCCATGGTGCCCATTTGCGCACCACGACGACCACCTGCTGAAGACACGGTGAAACACATCTTGTCATAGATATCCATGAAAGACAGTGGGCCAGATGTATAAGCCCCAGCGCCAGAAACAAAAGCTCCACGTGGGCGAAGTGTCGAGAAATCATACCCAATACCGCAACCTGCTTTTAAGGTAAGACCCGCTTCGTGAACTTTACCTAAAATATCATCCATCGAATCTTCGATAGTGCCTGATACGGTACAGTTAATGGTTGAGGTGGCAGGTTTGTGTTCAAAAGCACCTGCATTAGAGGTGATACGACCAGCAGGAATAGCACCGTTACGCAGCGCCCATAAGAATTCGTTGTACCAGTGTTCTTTGACTTTATCTTTTTCTAAATCAGCTAACGCGCGAGCAACACGTTTGAAGGTATCATCCACAGTCTCATCAATAGCGATTCCATGCTTAGTCTTGAGACGATATTTACTGTTCCAGATCTCCATAGAGGTAGATTGGTATGCAATATCGATTGTTTGAGATACTTCAGAAGCTGTTGAGGTTTTCGCCATTATGAATGCACCTTTATGTTTGTTGTAATTCAAGCACAACAGACACGGTTTAATGCGTCATCCAGACTGCATTATGTGTGTTTAAGAGCCAATACGTGGTTGCCTCTTATGTTGAGGCGACAGATGAAAACACAATATATGATGATCTTCTAGTCTTGACAGCCACTATATCTGCGATTGTAAGTATAGTGTTACATGAAACGATCGGGCTTGTTTTTTCAATGTTTGATAACTGTGCCTTGCCGATAAATGGCAGAGGAAATAATACAGAATGTCGAGAGGAAAAGGTGTGATTAGAAGAGTTTTTTGAAACAAAAAATATAATATTCAGACGAGATAAAACAGATTAAAAAAGCACTCAGGTATGAGTGCTTTCAAATGCGACTGTTATCAAATGCGACTGTGATTAAATGCAGTAGATTTAGAAGCCGTAGCGTAAACCAAGCTGTAATTCATCTTCGTCATTATCACCTTCACCACCTTCGCCTTCATCAAGTAAATTGAACTTGTAGCTACCAAAGAGAGCGACACTGCCCATATAGCGCGCATATTCAATACCGATGAAGTCGATATCTAACGCTCCAATGTCATCAGCTGAGTAATAGTTATATGTCATGTTGACGGTGTTATCGCCAAATGAGTAACCTGCGTACAGGTCTACGGCACTGAAATCAGAATCTTTGGTGCCATCGAACGAAATATCACCACCTTGGTACATGGCTGCCAGCCAGATCCCATCATTGGCATATTTAGCAGCTAATAGATAAGTGTCTGATGAGTCAGTTTCGTAAGTAGGTGTTGTGATTGGATCACCGCTACTATCAAGCGTGGTTATTGTTTGATCAAACGTTTGATCACTTGCGGCATAGCCAGCACCAAGCTCTAATCCAATGGGTAGTTCGTACGCAACAATTGCACCATAACCATCACTTTGTTGATCTGAGTTGAAATTACCATCAACCTGGAATGTTAAGCCATAGCTGGTGGTTGTCGCGTAACGGAGCATATTTTTAGCTCGGTCAGCTGTTGCCACGTTATATTCATTGGTGTAACCACTGAATGTTTCGGCGACATCCGTCCAGTCGGTAAGGTAGGTAACGGCATTTACTTGGTGACCATAAAAAATATCGCCAAAACTGGTTTCTGCACCAGCATATAAGTGACGAGTATTCATTGCTACATCATCAGAGCCGCCATCTGTTTTTTCTGTCAGCTCAAATTCATATTTACCGACGAAAGTAATGTCTGAATTATATGTTTGTTTGCCATCGACAGTTAAACGAACGCGAGATTTATCTTTGTATGTACTGTCGTTGGTTTCGACGCCAGTATCATCAAATTCTTTATTTGCATCTGAAATATTACCGCGAACTTCTGCTCGACCTCCGACGTTAAATACTGTGTTGTCATCTTGATATACGGTTGCTGCTGAAGCTGGAATTGAAACAGTTGCTGCTGCCACTGCGATGGCAATGAATTTCATATTCATTTTTGTCATCCCTTAACTAGAATAATTTTGTTACTCCTCGAAGCATTCGTGGCAAAAAAATGCCACTAACTTCGTGAAATAAACTCTAGTCCGGATGTTCATAAAAAGGTAATCAGAATCACGTAAATATTTAGGAAATAAGCATTATCGTGCGTGATGGTTAGTTTGTGAATATATAATTTGAAGTAATAGGTTGATGAGCTATATTTAAAGATTTGTAATTAAAAAAGGCACTCAAAAGAGTGCCAAAATCAAGCAAAATAATAAAAGTGGATTCGGTTCGGTATAGCTTAGAAGTTGTAACGCGCTAGCACTGCAAATTGATCAGCACCTGAATCGTTACCTAAGTTATCTTTATCTGTTACGCCTAACTTATATTCAGCAGAGAAAATCATGCTACCTGGTGTCCATGCAGCACCAATTAGGCCATATGAGTACTCTGCTTTAGTGTCATCATCTTCTAGACCGTTGTAACCACCGTATACTTGGTACTCACCACCGTTAACAAGATAAGCTGCAATGAA
Organism: Photobacterium profundum; assembly: GCF_003026285.1. Lineage (GTDB taxonomy): Bacteria > Pseudomonadota > Gammaproteobacteria > Enterobacterales > Vibrionaceae > Photobacterium > Photobacterium profundum. The sequence goes on along the minus strand of NZ_PYOD01000009.1, from coordinate 74,912 downwards.
TTCGTAACCAGTTGCATTTTCAGCAACGCCACTAACACCTGCTTTATTAGTTACACCTTTCAGGTTGCCATTTACACTTGTGTGGTTTTCATATTGACCGTATTGGCCCGCAACATAAAGCATATCTGATTGGTATAAAGCACCTAATGTCCATGTTTTATCGTCGGCTTGGCCTTCATACTTTGTAAGGCTGTATGCACCACCTAGACTTATACCAAAATCAAAGTCGTACGATAGGGCACTTTGCAGGCCGTATTCACGGTGCGTTGTGCTAAGCCCTGTTTTAATATCATCGCCTTCAAATTGGTATTGCACACCAATATTCAGACCATTAATTGATTTGCGGTATGATAACGCCTCGTTTGCACGGCCAGTACCTGAATCACCATGGCCATCTTCGTTTGCACGACCATCGTACGTACCAGAGGCTTCACCACCATAGATCCAGAACACATCTGTCCAAGCGGTAATGTCGTAGTACGTTGACCATTGTTTACCCAGTGTAATTGTACCCACTTGCTCGTTAAGGAAGTACACATTACCTAAACGGTTACTGAATTCTTGGCTGCCACTAGCGAGTGCATCGTAGCCCCATTCTGCTTTAGCACCAGCTATCCAGCCTGGAACCATTTCATGCTCAAAGCCAAAGTTAATACGTGAACTGTTGTTTTCTAGCTTGGTTGTACTGTCTTGATCATTCACACTTTCAGTATATTCAGCACGAACAGCTAAACGACCACCGATAGTCACTTTAGATGCGCCATCTTGATACACTGTTGCTGCTGAAACTGATGTTGCTGTTGAAACTACTGCTGCTGCTGCCACCGCTAATGCGATAATTTTCTTATTCATTATTATAATTCCTTTAAATATTCATGTTGTTACAGCATTTACTCCAAATGCGTAAAACTATTTAAAGCGTAAAAAGCAACTCGCGTAAGTAAAACGTTGTAAAGAAAATGTAAATTTTAGATTTCATGAGTTTTAGATGCTATTAATTAACATTAATTCAACAAGTTAAGCTGTATGTGCATCTTGATTCATAGGTATTAATTCTTCTAAAATTAAAGGATTATTTAGATGAAAATGTGAAAAATGATTATTAAAACAAAGGTTTGGTTCTAATTTGTTGATACTTAAATCATTAGTGGGTTATTTTCGATATAGATATCACGTGTTTTACATGTGTATTTTGGGTTAAATTTACATGTCTTCAATTTACGTACATTGGTTTTTTCGGCTTAGATGGTAAGCTGCAGTGAACGAGGGGAGAAATAAGGCTCTCAAGCTTTGTTACATCGTTTATTGGTGTAAAAAAAGCCAGCATTAATATGCTGGCTTAGATGTGTTAATACGCATTACCACCTTGTTATTTGTTACATTGTAACTTGTCGATAACAATATTGGTTGGTATTAATTCAGCGTTGTTAGGTATTTGATGGTGTCTGCCATCTCATCCAAGCTTTGGTGTGCATCGCTTTGTACTATATATTTACCATTCACGATAAATGCTGGTACAGATGCTAACTGTGAGTTTGCAACGATAGACTCAGCTTCCGTCATTTTTTTATACACTTGTTTGTGTTGCTCTTCACTTAAGCCATAAGGACTAAGTAGATTATTTGATGTAAAGATTTCTTCTAAGATCGCTTTCTTTTCTACTTCTGTTGCCGTTTCTGGCGTGTCTTGCGTATAAGCGAATAATTGCTCCATCAGCTTATCACTAGGCTTACCATCTGTTTGTATAGAGGCTGTATAAAAAATATAAGCTGCAATCTGTGCGCTTTCGTTAAACGTCACATGTACTTTATCGATATTTACACCAGCCTGTTTCTTAATCTCTGGCAACATAGTTTCCATGCTGCGGCAATGTCCACATGATAGAGAAAAGACTTCAACAACCATTGGCATATCAGAGATTGGCGTTGATATTTGCGTGTACTTATCACCTTCTTTAGGGGTGTTCGTGTCATTGCAACCTACTAAGGTGACCATGGCAAATAGTAAAGCAAAAGCGGGTTTTAAATACTGTTTCATAGTTAATCTGTCTGTCTGGTTATTTATGAAGGGGTGATTATGCCTGTTCGTGCAAAAAATAACTGATTTTAAATCAAATTTGAGCATTATCTCGTAGAGATATTCAGTCAAAGTCTCTTGGTATTATAGATAAATCAGTATAAAATCGCCGACCTTTTTCTAAGTGGAGACTCGGGATGTACATCGGATTTGATTACGGGACAGCAAATTGCTCAGTTGCAATGATGGAGCAAGGGCAGCCACGTATGTTGCCGTTAGAAAATGGTAATCAGTACATACCTTCTACTTTATGTGCTCCAACTCGTGAAGCCGTTAGTGAACACTTATACCGCCATATGGGTATATCTCCGCTTAACACTGTCGGTGAGCAAGTACTTCGCCGCGCGATTGCTATGAACCGCGAAGAAGATATTCGTGTTGAACAAGGGGGTTTACAATTTGGTCAGGCGGCATTGGATTTGTATCTCGAAGATCCTGAAGAAGTGTATTACGTCAAATCCCCTAAATCTTTTCTTGGTGCTAATGGGTTACGTGATGTACAGATAAGCTTTTTTGAAGATCTTGTTTGCGCCATGATGAGTAACATTAAAACCAAAGCCGAAATGACAACTCAGAAAATAATTACAGATGCAGTTATTGGACGACCTGTTAATTTTCAAGGTACTGGCGGCGAACGCGCCAATGAGCAAGCAGAATCTATTCTAACGCAAGCGGCAAAGCGAGCTGGATTCAACAATATTGAATTTCAATTTGAACCCGTAGCCGCAGGATTAGAGTTTGAAAGTACATTAACAGAAAATAAAACCGTTTTGGTGGTTGATATCGGTGGTGGTACAACGGACTGTTCATTGATTGAAATGGGTCCAGATTGGTGCGGCAAAGCAGATCGTACTGCTAGTTTACTTGCACATAGTGGTCAACGTGTTGGCGGCAATGATTTAGATATCCACTTAGCTTTTAACCAATTAATGCCGCTGTTTGGATTAGGCAGTAAAACGCTGCGTGGTATCGATATGCCAATTAGCCAATTTTGGAACCCAATTGCCATTAATAACGTTATCGCCCAAACAGATTTCTATAGTTCTGCAAATATACGTACCTTAGATCAACTTCGCCGTGATGCATCTGAACCTGAAAAACTGAAACGCCTGATTCATGCCTATCACGATACGCTAGGCTATCATATCGTAAGAAAAGCAGAAGAAAGTAAGATTGCCTTATCTGAAGCCAAAAGCAGTCAGGTACAAATGCATATTTTGTCTGAGTTGCTAGAAGTCTCGATTACTCAGAATCAGATGGCAGAAGCCATTGAAACACCAAAAGCCAAGATGAGTGAATTGGTGACTGAAGCCGTAAGCCAATCGGGTAAAAAACCAGACTTAATCTATATGACGGGTGGCACTGCGCGTTCACCTATATTACGCGCCAGTATCGAACAACAGTTACCGAATGTACCAGTGGTCAGCGGTAGTTATTTTGGTTCTGTTACTGCAGGATTAGCCCGCTGGGCAGAACATTGTTATCGCTAAAGTAATTAATTTATAGCGTAAGTATAGAATGAAGCCGATAAGCGATGATGAGAAGCCGCTTATCGGCTTTTTTTGACGTAATTTACAAGGTATAAACCTGCGATAAAAACCCGTTAAAAACATCAGATTTTTTTGACGAGAATTAGAATTGCAAGAATTATGTTTTGGCTGAATTTCACAGTTTTTCTATTTTTCAGAAAATAAATTCATCATAAAACGCCAATATATAATGTCATTTCTTATGATGTTTTTTATCACCAAATATCATTAGCCCTTTGTTTTCATTCTTGGAATTATGATTTCCGTGCTACATCGTGAGTGAGAGTATCAGCAACGTTGTGATGTCATACATGATGAATTAGCGCGAAGGGATTTTAGCTTAAAGCAGCGAAAACGAGGATGAAGAATGAATTATAAATGGAAGCCTTTTGGCATAGCGATGCTTTGTGCAGGTTTTGCAATGTCACCTTTGGCGAGTGCAATTGCAAACGAATTTAATACAGATATAAACGCGACCTCTGAAAGTCAAAGTTGGAGCTCTTATCAAATACAGTTGGTGAATAGTGCTAGTAAAACTATCGACCTTACTGATGCTGTGGTGCAGTTTGTTTTGCCTCAGGCTGTCAATAATGTGAATTGGACATCAAACGCATTAAGTTATCCCACACTAACCACGACTCATGAACCAGATTCGAATGGTATTAAGCATAATGTAAGTATTCTTTTTCCATCAGGAAGCTGGGTCGATACGCAATTAGAGCCCGGTGAATCCTTTACGTTAACTGTTGCTTTTGGCGGGCAAGTTAGTGACATGGCTGCTTTTGAAAATAGTGTCAAAGTCATCACAGAGGGCACCGGTTTACCAGAGATATCGATTGATATTCAATCTCCGGTGTCTGGTGCTGAGCTGCTTACTGGTGACACGGTACTGATTCAAGCCAATGTAAGTGGTGAAGGGGCTGCAAATATTGCATTTTGGGTGAATTCTGAAGAAATTGGTAAACAGCCAATCACTGATGATACTGAGAGTTACCAACACACATGGACACCCTCTGAAATTGGCTTAACGAATATATTCGTTATGGCTTTTGATGACAGCGGTGTAAAACTGGAAGAGCAGCAAGTTCAAGTTAATGTAACGTCGTCGTCAACGTCACCCAATCCGCCAGTTATTGAGTTTATAACACCAACGAATGGCTCGACGCATAAGCAAACAGATGTCATTAATATTTCAGCGAACGTAACAGATCAAGATGATGATCTTGCTTCGGTAACATTCTTTGCGAACGAAAAGAAAATCTGCGATTTTGATGCGAATGTTGTGAGTGACTTTGCTTGTGATTGGCAGCCAGAAGCCGCGGGTTCTGCTGAACTTCGTATTGAAGCTAAAGATGCTGAAAATCATACGGCAAATCAAAATATTCAAGTTACCATTACCGCGTCAGGTTCAAGTTGTGGTGATGTACCTCAATATAAAGATGGTGAAAGCTATCAAGTTGGCGATGAAGTGACGAATATCGGCGAGATTTTTTCGTGTAAAGTGGCGGGTTGGTGTGGCAATCCTGTCTGGGCACCTGGCACGGGACACCCTGATTATCCTGACGCATGGAAAGACGCATGGGATGAAACTGGTGAGTGTGATGTAAACCCAACCCCAAATGTGGATGTACTATCGCCACAAGCGGGAGATCGTATTGTACCTAATCAGACATTCAATGTTGTTGTTGAAGCCACGGATGATACAGCAGTAACGCGTGTTGAAGCACACTTAAATGGTAATAAAGTAGCAACCACCACTGAACCATCAGAAGGCAACGAATACACGCTAGTGGTACCGGGACAACCAGAAGGGCAGTACCTATTAACGGCTGTTGCGTATGATGACCAAAACGCACATTCAGAAACTGCGCCAGTAGCAATTGCTGTTACTGACAAAGAATTAGTAGTGAGCCTTACTTCGCCAGCAGATGGCTCAGAATTCTATGAAGGACGAAGCGTCAAGTTGACAGCGGATGCAGAAAGCTTTGATGGCACGATTACCCAGGTTGTATTTTATTCTGATGGTATAGCGCTAAATACAGATGTAGATGCGCCGTACGAATATGATTGGGTTGGTGCGCAAGTTGGTAACTACCAAATCTATGCTAAAGCGACCAATAGCCAAAATCAGGAACAGCAGTCAGCAACGTCAAATATCGAGATTAAAGAAAAATCGATGGGGAATGATCTAGGCAATAACCCTGATCGCTCAATCAGTTATTTAACATCGTGGGGGCTTGACGATCCTAAAGCACTTCAAGCATCAAACGGTGATGGATATTTGTTGTCTTTTGGTCAGTGGGATGCTGGCGGCAATGTATCGATATCCGATAATATGGTAGCTGTACCTGAATACAATGAAGATTGGATGGCAGGAAACTACTTAGCATGGACACAACTAAATTTTGACCGTCCTGAAACATCAATGCTAGTCGCATTCGGTGGGCAAACATACGAAAGTATTTGGTCTTATTTAGATACACCACAAAGACGAGAGGCAATTGCTACTAGCTTAGTTGAATTACTTCACACCCCATTCCCTGTTTATAAAAAAGGGTTAAAACCGGAAGAGGTGGTGGGCGAATGTTTAGCTGAAGATTGGTCGGGTAATTGTGACTACAATAAATACCAATTAGCTGGTTATGTTCAGATCGATGGTTTGGATTTTGACTTCGAGAAAGCTGCTCGTATTACTGAAGCAGAAAATCAAAATCTTGAATTATTAATCGACATTATTCGTCAGGAAATTGGTGATGAGAAGTTACTATCATTAACCACTTATCATGTTGGCGCAGATCCGCTGGAGTGTCAAAACGCATCAGTATATGAGAATTGTTCGTATATTGAACCGGCACGCTCATCACACCATGGTGAAGTTATCTCGTTACTTCAGTCAACTAAAGACAAATTTGATTTCTTTAATGTGATGACTTACGACGCCGGTGAAAACTTCCTTTATGACGTTGCGATGGCAAATTATGCTCAATACATTGGTGATAAATCAAAAGTAGTATTAGGCAATACGATTAATAGCCAGTGGGGACCAAATGGTAATTTTGTTGAGTCCCGAGCGAAAAACATTGCTCGTGCACAATGGCAAAAAGAGCAAGGGTACGGTGGCTTCTTTATCTGGGCGTTAGGGTCTAATAATCAAAGTCTTTCAATGACAGAGCAAGTTGCATATTTCAATGAAATGATTGATGTAAATAAATAACTAGCACTGTAAGTGGTTTATCACCGTAAAGCCCATTTTCAGGATGTTAGAAAAAACCAACAAAAAGCCCTCTTATGAGGGCTTATTTCATTTTATAAGGTGATTAGCTATCGTTATGCAGCTTTAGGTGCAAATGCAGAACACCAGCCTGTTGCTGATACTAGTTTGCCAGGGAATACACCACAAGGACGCCATTCATCGCCGTCATTGCCTAGAATAAGTAAACAGCCAGAACAGTGTTTGCTGTCGTCTGGTGATTTGTGAACATATTGTAAGGCTGCAGCTTGCGGGTTATCTTCAGCTAGATGAGGAAGATCTTCTGCATGTGCAGGTTTGATTAAATCTGTACCACCAAGGGTGACACCGATTACGCCACCAAGTCCAAGTTTTAGAAAACGTCTACGTGTAGGGTGATTTTTCATGGATTATCCTTTTTAACGACATTACTGATCTAATAATATTTATTGTGATTCTCTATTTTTTATAACGTTACTTTAACGCTTTGTGATTCAAACATTAATACGAACTAGCAGGGATATTAGTTCATAAGTTTGGAATGGATCGTGCGATCTAGCAACGTTATCTTTCTAAATTGTTCACATGATCACGTAGCTTGTGTAATGGATTGCATGCTACTAGGCCATAATTCCATCATTTGATAACAGTAACCATTTGACTAAAAAGGGATTGATCATTTTTATAAAATACATAGATTGTATCAATTCTTAACTTGCAACATTTTGTTTACAAGCGCATGCTGTGTTCGCGATACCACCAGACAAAACAATAAAGGTAGAGAAAATGAACTTATTTCTTTTAGATATAGATGGCACTTTAGTTGATTCTGATGAAATTGATCAACATTGTTTAACGCTGGCAATTGAAGATGTTCTGGGTATCTCTACTGATGGTAATTGGAGCCAATATCAGAAAGTCACTGATTCTGGCATTATTGATGAAATACTATTAAAGAATAATGTCAGTGAAAGCCGTTCGATTATTCATCGTAAAGTTGAAGCCCGTTATTTAGAACGTATTCGTGAATACTTAAATAACAATCCGTCAGAAATGCATGAAATTAAAGGTGCAAAGAAGTTTATTGATCAAATGCAGGATCGTGAAGATACGCATATTGCAATTGCAACGGGGGCTTGGGAGTCTGCGGCTAAATTGAAATTACAAGCGGTTGGCATTGATGCATCTAAGATCACATTTACATCATCATCTGATGCGATGAGTCGTACCGAAATCATGGCACTTGCTGCGTTTCGAGCAAAGCAAGATACTGGTGAAACATTTGATCGTCGTGTTTTTTTTGGCGATGGTGAATGGAATAAGAATGCCAGTCAAGAGCTCGGGTACGATTTTGTAGCGGTGGGTACAGGGGTTAAACACCATACTCAGATACCTAACTTTACACATTACCAATCTGTTTTCTCACAGTTGTCGCTTTAAGGTATTATTACCTCATCGCATTATGAACCATGCTTGTTTCATCTAAGTAAGTGCAACAATTACCATCATCATTGAATGTTTACGTGTAAGTGGTGATGGTAACTAGCCTCTAACCTTCCAGTATTTATTTTTCTGTTGGCATATCATTCTGTGATGCAACTTCTGCTCAACCTTTCAGCACTTTTGTGATTTTGAGTCTAATCTTGTAGTTGTATCCGTAAAATAAATTATGAACATATAAAAATGCAATAAATCTGTTTCATTGAGTGATCAAGCGAGGGGTTAGGTTAGAGCGCTTGTCTACTTTGCATTGGAGGCTGTAGATGAATAAAGAAGAATGGATAAAGGGTTGGTTTCATGAGGTATGGGGGAAGGGGGATGCTCAGTTGCTGGCTGAATGTGCGACAAATCCTTTTAATTTTCATACTTCAGGAGGGCGAAGCTTTTCGCTGACACATGAAGACTACCTTTCCTTTGTTGATATTTGGCAACAACGTTTCAATAATGTCCGCTTTACTATTTCTCAAATCATTACCGAAGAACATAAAACGGTGGTCTTATATCAATGTGAAGCCACATATCATGGCGGTTGGATTAAGATACCAGGAAAAAACCAGAGTGTTAAAATGACAGGAATGGTGTTATTTCAAATGAAAGATGGGTTAATGACAGATTGTTGGTTAGAAGACAGTAGCTTTGATTTATACCAACAGCTGACGCGTTATTTGGAATAATTAGCGATTAACATGAAGGTGAAGCACAAGAACTTCAGGGTGAGTACAAGAGAACCTCTCGGCTTACCTTCATGATAATGTGTAATGTTATAAGGCGTGTTGTGCTTTTTTGGCTGTTAGCGTTTTTAGCTGCTCAAAGTACATATTACTTTCTGAAATAACAACACCACGTAACAAGACTAAACCAATCAAGTTAGGTACAGCCATTAAGCCATTTACAATATCTGCAATTAGCCAAATCATATCCAGCTTTAAGAAGGCGCCACTTGCCACTAATACCAAAAAGACAATTTTATAAGGTAAAATAGCTTTAACACCAAAAAGGTAAGTTATGCAGCGTTCGCCATAATAATTCCAACCAATGATGGTGGTAAACGCAAAGAACATTAGCCCTACCGATACCATCAATGGTCCCCAATACGCTGAATCTAAACCAGCAGCAAACGCATAGGTTGTCATTGCAGCACCTGCATACTCACTCTGCCATGCACCCGTAACAATAAGTGTAAGCCCTGTCATGGTACATATGATGATGGTATCAAAAAATGTACCCGTCATCGATGTTAAGCCCTGGCGAACACATGAATCTGTTTTCGCAGCCGCGGCTGCAATAGGTGCACTACCAAGACCCGATTCATTTGAAAATACACCGCGAGCAATACCTGATTGTATCGCAAGCATAATACCTGCACCGGTAAAACCACCTGCAGCAGCATGACCAGTAAATGCAGAGCTAATCACTAAAGCGATGGCTTCAGGTAGAGCGTGAATTTGAGTTGTTAATACCAATAGGCAAGCCAAAATATAAAAACCAGCCATTACAGGTACAACCTTACTGGCTACACTTGCAATCGACTTTATTCCACCGAGTGTCACCGTTGCCACGAGTAATGTTAAAATCACAATGGTGTATTCTTTGGGTGCTTCAAAAGAAAGGTAAGCAGCATCAACAATCGCATTTGCTTGTGGGAATGTGCCAATGCCAAAACATGCAACACCTAGGGCGAAAAAGGCAAAAAGTTTAGCAAGAATTTTACTACCGACCCCTTTTTCTAGGTAATACATTGGTCCACCGATCATTTGACCGTTAGCATCTTGCTCGCGATATTTCACAGCCAACAGGCATTCTGCATACTTGGTCGCCATACCAAATAGGGCAGCTAGCCACATCCAGAATAGTGCGCCGGGTCCCCCCATTTTGATTGCTGTTGCAACGCCAACAATATTACCGGTACCAATCGTGGCGGAAAGGGCTGTGCAGAGTGCAGCAAAGCTAGAGACATCACCATCACCTTTCGTACGATGTTTAGTTGAAAACACATAACTAAGTGCTAGAGGTAAGTAACGAATTTGGATAAAACCAAGACGTATTGTTAAATAAAGACCAGTACCGACTAATAAAATTAGTAGTGGCGGTCCCCAAACAAGGTTATCAATAACTTGAAGTGTATTTTGTAGCGGATTCATTATTCCTCCTTTTAAACTTCAAAGGAAGAGACATAGAACAACAGAAACAAGTGTGTACAGAAATAGTTTCTGGGCTGTTGATCTTATCTCCTCTGTCCTTTTGCCTGAGAGTTTCACTTTCCATGCATGTTAAAACAGCAAAAAGGAAAGCTTGCTCCTTCGGCGCCCGATTTAACGGGTCTCTCCAGAGGCTCCTCCAATAACAGTCCATACCGGATACCTTGTTAAAAGGTATATGTTCCAGTGCCTGAAAGATTTACGTCTTGTGTTTGAACAGTAACAAACGGTTTAAGAACGCTTACTTCTTCGGCGGGCTTATATTCGTACCAGACTATTTCTGCCAGCGAATAATATGCCACTCTCCTGCTATCTTCATCGGAACTCAATTTTTTCAGCCGCAATACTAATTGATAAAAATGTGATTGTCTGCAAAAAAATGGAGTAAATAATCAAAAAAATACGATGTGAGATTAATACACATATTTGTCATAAGCATGAAGTTTGCTATCTTCTGAAAGTAGCTTGTATCATTATTTTGTCGTTATAAATTTAATTTCCTTGTATAAGCGAAGAAAAATAAGTAGATGCTTTAGGAATAATAGCACTTTTTATATTCCATTTTGGAATATAAAGGTCGCGTATTTTAACCAATTTAATGTTGATAGTAATTGTTAGTTTGGTCAATAGTAGAAAATAAAATAATTATTTTTTAGAAATGAGACAGGATTATAAAACTGGATTTATTTGATTATTTAACCGTTAATTATTTATAAATAAGAAAAAATATAGTAATAGATTTGTATAATTATTTATACATTATTGACAGGAAACGTCGGTACAAAGCGTATTCATAACAACATTTCATATGAGTCGTTATGTATAAATTGGCATGTTTATGCTCTAATTTTGAGCTGAAATACATGACGTTATAACCCTAGCAATAAGGTGAAAATGTGATTTGGGTTAGCTGTAATCATCATAATAAACACATTGAAGCGAAAGAAAATTTAAAGCATTTTCATAGCGTTGTTGATGTCTCTCCTTTTGAAATTCTGTCGACAATGACAGGACATGAGTTGATCTTCCTTGAAGTGAAAAATTCTAGTTCAGAAGGGTTTGAATTACTAAGAGCTGTTAAGCAACGTCATGCAGCAACGAAAGTCGTTATTGTATATCATGAACTTGATGCAGATTTAGCACTGAATGTGTTACGTGCTGGTGGTGATGATGTCATCAGCGTAAATTCAAATCGGCAACAATTAGATGAGTGTTTTACCCGTCTACATACCCATACTGTCAATGTTGAAAGTGGTGCATATGAACAGCGTGAACTATCCATTAAACCTGCCTTGATCATCATCGATCAAAATATAAGTGCTCCTTTGCGTGAAGAAGATCTTGCTAATGCCTGCCAATATTCACCGACCTATTTTTCACGTTTATTTCATAATGTAATGGGTGTGACCCTTAAACAGTACATCATTAAAAAACGATTGGATTTAGCTTGTGGTTTGTTAATCTCTGATCGAGAGAAAATATCTTCGGTCGCAACTTCTGCGGGTTTTAAAGATGTTTCCTATTTCTCTCGTGTATTTAAAAAACACATTGGTTGTTCACCAGGCGAATTTAGATTAAAAAAACATGATGTGAATTAACGGTATTGGAATGATACCGTTTCATTCATTATTCAATAGATATTTAATCTTCATACAATGTAGAATTACTTTCAATATCATACCTTTTATGTCATTTCCATATTAACAATAAACTCAATGTTATAAAGTTTGCTTTACCTTAGTCGATATATAAACCAATGTAGGGATAGAAACGTTTCTGGCTGTTTTTGATACGGTGGAATTCTTTTTATTTTCCTCTTCATATAAAATAGAATGCATATTATAATTGTATGTATTTCTTCACTACAAATACAGTTAGCGTTATATGATTGGTTTTCTCATTGCATTCAGGAACAGCATCCGTTAATGACTTCATTTCATGATATTTTAGGTACAAACCAAGATACTCCCCAAAGTGATATAAAACGTCGCTATAAACACCTATCTAATCGCTCTCACCCTGATAAAGGTGGCTCTAAAGCATTGATGCAACTTATTTCAGAAGCCTATAAATATGTAAGTGAAGGAAAGGGACAACAAGAAGCGTTTAATACTGAATATGTTCAAACGAAATCTGTTGAGAAGTACTTGAGCCAGATTCACCGCCTTCAAAATGATTACCGGCATCTGAAAGAGGAAAGAGATACGCTCGTAAAGAAATTAGCTAGCGCTCAAAAGGAAGCTCAGCAAGCTTTTGCTGATAGCTCTATGCACATTCATAATATGAAAAATACTGCCAGTAATGATGTAGGTAAACTTCAAGAAGAGAACACTAGGTTAGCCCAATTGTTAGCGGAAGCAAAGGGGGAGTTAGCAGCGAAAAATCAATCTCATGCCGTGTCTAGCTCCGGAAATAATGCGGCTGACCCAACGGTACTGACACAAAAAGTCGCCTCTCAAATTAAGTCATTAGGCTACTTCAACGCTAAGCGAGTGGGGTTAGTACTATTGGTACCAGTTATGCTTATTGTGTTGTTGCTAAGTGCAGGTAAAGCCCCTTGGCTGGCAGTATTCGCATGGTTTAATCATCAAGATATAGAACCTAATGCTATTGCTACCATCGTGGATGTGAATCCGTTAGATGTAGTCAATAACCCTATTGCTAATCAAGTCGAGACAACGGTTGTTTTGGCTATAGAGCCAGAGCCTATCGCACGTATTCAAATTGACAAGGTTATTGGTCAGTGGCAGCTAAAGTTTTACGAAGACAGTCAGAAACCTTATATTGCAGTGCGCAGTGATAAAGGTTCTTATATTGTGAAAAGTTGTGATTCAGGCTTTGAATATTATTTGAATGAAACGGTTAGAGCACGACGTTTGTCTGCAAACATGATCTTTGATCGAAAAGAACGTCACTTTATTGTTTATGATATTCCTTATGGTAAAGGATCTTCTGCGGCAAATTGGTCTGATAGTAAAAGTGTACTCCTCAATGAAGAATACTTTTCGAATACTGGTTTTTCTGAAGCATTCGGTAGATTAAATAATGCGTGTGTTTCTTCCATCTGATGATCATTAAAGGAAGAATAAGAGGTCGCTTGGGTATAAAGCAAGAGCATAACCTCTCCTTCTCCTTCTCCTTATTGTGATTGTAGCGAACGTTATTTATTGTTAACTGGCTGCGACAGATTGGTTTTTATACAGCGGCTTTTTATATACTGCCAGTCGAAACACAGCGGGCACAAAGTAAAACGAGATCATCGTTGTTAACAGTGTACCGCCAGCAATCGCGACCGCAAACGGCGGCCAGAAGCCACCACCCGCTAAGATTAACGGCATAAACCCACCAATCGTTGTGATCGTTGTAGAGGTTATATGACGCGTACAGCTCATTACTGCTGCAAGAATTGCGTTGCTATCACCGTTTATTGCATCTTTATCGGCTTTAAGTTCAGCCAAGATGACGATAGCGGCATTAATGGCAAGGCCGACTAAACCAAGTAAGCCAATAATAACGGTAAACCCAAAGGGATAGCTGAATGACCAGACAGATAACAGGCCTAGCCCAGCGGCAAGTAACCCAACAGTAAAGATAATCAGGCTTAAACGAAATGAGTTAAACGAAATCACAACCACCATAACAAGTAGTGTCACGACCATTGATAAGTTAGCCAACAAGTTACTGACAGATTCATTTCGTTCTGCTGATTCGCCGCCCAATTCGATTCGATAACCTGCTGGAATTGTTTTTTGATATTCGCTGATATTGGCTTGAAAATGGTCAAGTGCGGTTTGCGGTAGCACCCCTGCACGAATGTAACCTTCAATAACATTCACCCGCTGGCCGTTACGGCGTGGTATTGCGCCTCTACTTGGTGTTAAAGAAAGCTCTGCAAGGGCGGAAACGGGCAACCCAGTAAACACATCTTCAGAGATAACGGGTAAACGAAGGTTACTGAGGTGAGACATATTCTCACGGTTTTCATCTTTAACACGGACTCTTATTGGAATTGATTCAGATGCTTCAATTATATTTCCACTTACTTTACCTGTTAAAGAGGCTTGCAGTAAATTAGCGAATTTACTCAATGTTAAGCCACTTAATTGGCTTGCTTCTTCATTTACGTTTACCCAAACTTTGGGTGTACCGGGCTGCAGGGTTTCACGGGTGTGAGTGACATAGGGCGTTTCTGTCATAATCAGGCGAATATCTTCACCAATTGATTTTAATGTGTCGAGATTAGCACCGTATAAGCGCACCTCGAGTGGCGCATTAAACGGAGGGCCTTGCTCTAGTTTTCTTACTAAGATTTGTGCTTGAGGTAGTTCTATATCTAATTTTGTTTGTAAGTCAGGAATCATTGCATTAGCGGCTGAAAAATCTTTCGCTTTTACCATGGCCTGCGCGAAATAGGCTGCGCCTTTCTCACGTGCAGCCATGTTGTAATAGAACGAAGGGAAGTTGCCACCAACAAGCCAGTTAACATTTTCGATGTCGTCATATTGCGCCAGAATATGATCAACCGATTTTGTTGCTTCTGCTGTGGCAAAAATGCTCGCTTGTGGGGGTAAATACAATTTAATTTCAAACATATCACGGTCTGACGGTGGAAAAAATTGCTCCGTTAATTGTGAGGCACTCCAAAAGCCAGTAAGCGGTAAAACACATACTAACAATGCAGTGATTAGTGGATGTTTAATCGCAATGCGAACACTTTTTTCAAATCCATTGCTTAACTTTGGAAGGGTTATACCTGTGTGATACCAGTGGTGGCTATTTTCTCCAGATGGTAACCAACGTGATGCAAACCCTGCCACAATAGTGTGAGAGACAATATAAGAACCCACTAGCGAGAATGATACGGTAATCGCAATTGCGCCAACAAACTCGCCTGCTGGCCCCGGCATTAAAATAATAGGGGCGAAAGCTAAAATAGTGGTTAAGGTTGAACCAAGCAGTGGCACCCATAAATGATTTAATGCTTTCATTGCAGCGTCTAGTTTCTCGATACCTTGCTGACGATAATGCTGAATAGTATCGACCATCACAATCGCATTATCGACCATAATACCAAGGGCAACAATTAGACCTGTTACCGACATTTGATTGATGGGGAGCCCTGTAAACTTCATCATTGCTAAGGTGAGTAAGCTCGTTAGTGGTAATGAAAGAGCGACAATAATGGCTGAACGAACACCTAACGTTAGAAGCAAAACAATTAATATGATCGTGAAACCGATTAATAGACTTTGAGACAGATCTGATAAACGGGTTTCTGTATAACTTTGTTGTTCAAACAGGATATTAACTTTAACGTTGCTGGGTAGCTCTTGCTGGAAAGAATCTAAGAAGGTATGCACACGATTAGACCAGAGATCAACGCGTAAATGTGGTTGCATACGTGTTGCGATAATAACCGCTGGCTGACCTTGGACGATAGCCATCTCTGCGGGAGGAGAGGCTTGGCGACGCTCTACATCGGCAATATCTTCTAAGCGAATAACATGTCCGCTATCATCAATTGCTACTGGCACACGGCGAATACGATCCAAGGAATCGAGAGAGTCAGAAACTTCTAGTGCGAATCTGTTACTGCTATTTACCAATTCTCCTGCTGAGTTTTTTGCGTCAGCCCCGTTGATTGCTTCAGCAATTGATATTGCTGAACGACCTAATGCACTTGCGACAATAGGATCCATGCTAACAAGAATTTCTTCATCCGGTAAACCGTATTCATCGACAAACTCTGTGCCGCTAAGCGTGCGTAAGCGGTTACCTAATTCAATACCATAGCGTCGTAAAGTTAAAAGATCGGGTTCAGTATTACCTTGCCAAGTGAGTGCAGTAATAATGGTAAAGGCATAAGCATGATCGGTATCTAAATCAGGGGCCGAAGTACCTTGAGGCAGTACCGGAACAACATCTGAGAGCTGATCTCGCGCTCGCGACCAAACGGGGTCAGAATCCATAATCTCATCTTTCAGCTCTATTGTAATCACCGAGATACCAGGACGAGATACTGATGATAATGTTTTTATTTCATCAAGTTGGCGTAAGCTGGTTTCAATTTTCTCCGTCACCAATGCTTCTACACGCTCAGCTGTTGCGCCGGGATAATGTGTAACAACACTGCCAATTCTATTTTTGATGATAGGATCTTCAGCGCGGGGTAGTGCGCTTAATGCTGAAAGACCACTCACAATCAGTAATGCAACAGCAAGAATAAGCAGCCGAGTATTGCCAAGAATATATTTCATTATTAGGCCTCGCTATCAATCAGTGGGAGTGACAGCTTTTTTGGCAGCCAGCTCATTTCTGATATAACGACAGTTTGTCCTGGTACTAAACGGTGTAGTCCATCAGACACTAACTTTTCGCCTGCATTCACTGCACCGCTGATATACGCTTGTTTTCCATTTGCATATAAAACTTGTACAGAACGTCGCTCAACGCGAAGCTTTTTTTTCGAACTTTCTAATGTACTGTTTTCATCTGCGGATTTTTCACTGAGAACATACACATTCCATACGCCCCTAAGCCCATCGGTCATCGCTGAAAGCGGCACCCAATATCCATTGTCATCGTGTTTGTCGTCTAATTGTAAATACGCTAACTCACCATCGATAGCAGTAACAGAGTCAGGTAATTCGAAACGCAGGGTAATAGAGCGAGAGTTCAGATTTACACTGACGCCAGGATTTAATAGCGTAGTGGTGTATGTTTTATCACCAATACGTAGAACCCATTGTTTCTTACCATCTGTATTCGCAGTATTCTCAGTGTTTGTGGCAGAAGATTGAGAGAGTTGGTTAACACGAAGAAGTTGTTTAGCAGGAATGCCAACATGTGCCTCTTTTCGGTTACTTGCAAGTAATGTAAGGGTAGGAGACCCCGTATTGACTACATCACCTTTTGAAATGTAACGTGCACTGATGGTTCCGCTATAAGGAGCATAAATCGTTGATTTTTCTTGTTGTAATCGATTCGCTGCCAAGGTAGCCCCAATTTGACGATAGTTTGCCCGTAAAGCATTACGTTGGCTGTTCAAGTTATCGATTTCAGATTCAGCACTGAATCCTTTTTTCTTTAGTGTATTTTGACGTTTTAGGTTTGCATTAACCAATTCTAGTTGGGCAGTAATCTGCGCTTGCTGTGCAGTTAACTGGTCTGCAGAGGTTTTTAGCAGCTGAGTATCTAAAACTATAAGCGGATCACCTTCTTGAATTTTGTCGCCGACATCGACAAAAATCTGCGCTATTTTTCCACCGAGTTCAAAACCTAAGTTGGATTGCTGACCCGCCTGAACAATGCCCACGTATTCACGAGTAACCATGTAATGATCAGATGGTGTTAAAGTCATCGCATTAACACTGGCTATATGTAATTGCTCTGCTTGTACTTCTGGCTCAGAGCTCGAACTATTACAGCCACCAAGTAATGCTGCAAGTATCAGTACGTGTAATGTATATCGCGATGATATCTGTGGCATGGTAATTTTTCCTGATTGGGATTACTCTAAAACTAGACGGTCTAGTCTATATACATATTTAATTCAGGTTTCGATCATAGAGCACTTGAATCAAACTAGACTTCTCAGTCCACATGATTAAAAAATATACGATCGGAACTAGACTGTCCAGTTTGATTGTGCCAAAAGTGATAATAAATTGTTTTATTAATGGTGACCGTAGTGTTGAGTCCAAGAAGTGAGCAAAAACGACAACAAATTTTACAAGCGGCAGGAGAGTTGTTCTGTGAGCAAGGCTATGCGATCAGCATGGATGCGATAGCCGTTAAAGCGCAAGTATCGAAGCAAACAGTGTATTCACACTTTAAAACGAAAGATGAGCTTTTTGAGACGTGCATAAAAGCAAAATGTTCAGAGAATCAGTTAGATGGAAGGTTGGTAGATGACCCAAGACCGATTCGTGAAGTTTTGTGTGATTTTGCTTTTTCTTTTCAAAGCATGTTATTAACGAAAGAAGCCCAGCATACGTACAAAACGGCTATTAGCCAACGAGATAGTCACCCACAACTCGCGAAGGTATATCTTAGCGCTGGGCCTAAAGCGACAGCCGATATGTTGGCTGATTATATTCAATACTTTATTGATAAAGGTGTACTGAATGTGCCTATACCAGTTCATGAAGCTGCGATGCAGTTATTACTTATGTGGCATGGAAGAATCGTTTATTGGTCTTACTTAGGTGAGGATAATGAAGAAACAGAAGAAGATCGTAGAACTTATTTGAATAGCTGTGTAGATCTTTTCTTAGCTGGCTATGAAGTTAAAGCATAGATTTTCAATTTCGTTATTCGTGTTAACTGTGTAGTAAATGTTAAGGCTCATCATCTCTTGCTGTTAGTAAAGAGATAATGGGCTTTTTTTTATATAAAAGCACTGAGTCATAAGCAACGCTTATCAATTGGTTAAGAACTAGTGATTAGCTAGAAATGCTGCAGTTGGTTAAATTACCGTCATACCAAGGACGTCAATGTTTGCAATGAATATTGGCAGCGAGACATGGAGATTCTCTAATCAACTTATCCGCTCAACATAAGGTTTATACGATATGAAAAAGCTAACGATTGCAGCAACAATAGTTATTTCTCTCGGTTTAATGGGGTGCTCTGGTCATGGCGCTTTATCGTATAACACACAACCCGTAGTGATGGATAAAGATGAGAATTATGATAAGGCATATCAAGAGTGCCTTGGTTTTGCAGATGAAGCGACAGGTAGCAAAGTTGCAGCCCGACGTAATGGTGCTTTGTTAGGGGTTGGCTTAGGTGCGGTAGCAGGAGCTGCGACTGGTGAAGGTGCTGCTAAAGGAGCTGCTCTTGGTGGTGCAACAGGTGCCGTAAGTGGTGGTCTTGCTGGTCGAAGTAAAGATTTGAATGATGCAGATTACGTCGTTCGTAATTGTTTAGAGAAAAAAGGTTATACCGTTTTAGATAAGCGTGAAGATTAATTAGCGAACACGATAGTTCAATTTAATACCGCCCATACTTTCTTATTCCGATAAATAAGCAAGTGTGGGATTTTTTGTTTTAATCTTTTGTGATTCCAAATTATAACGGTAGCTAATGCAATTAAATGTCAGCTTATCTGATCAGATAGCTCATTTTGATGACTCATTCTTGAGAATAATGCCTAAAAATTCTTACTTTTAAGATAAATGAAAAATAGAGCCATCTAGCATACTATTGAGCATTTTTTTGCCTTTCAGATCACATTTTACTGCTATGTTTATTTTGTGTGTTTCAACATCATCAATATAAATTATGAGGTGATCATGAAGACTTGGTCCATCAGTAAAGTATGTGCATTACTGGTCGCTATTCCAGGATTAATGCTTTCACAACAAGTTGATGCTGCTTCAAGTCGCCTACAACAAATCATCGATCGTGGTGTATTAAAAGTTGGGACAACGGGGGATTGGAACCCGATGACTATCCGAGATCCCGCAACAAATTTCTATAAAGGCTACGATATAGATATTACAACCGAGCTGGCTAAAGATCTTGGAGTTACGGTTGAGTATGTGGCTGCAGAATGGAAAAATCTCGTTAATGGTGTAGTGACAGATAAATATGACATGACGGGCAGTGCCTCGCTGAATATGCACCGTGCCAGAGTTGCAGGGTATAGTCAGCCCTATTTTTACTTGGCATTTGTTCCTGTTATCCAAGAAAAGAATATGACGCGTTTTAAGAAATGGAATGACTTCAATAATGTTTCAGTAACTGTTGCCTCTTCACTAGGCACAGTACAAGAAAGCATGGTTAAAGAATTTTTTCCTAAAGCAAAACATGATGTGATTGATTCAGAGGTTCGAGACTATCAAGAGCTCTTAGCGAATAGAGCAACCGTTATTGTGACGTCTAACGTTGAAGCGGCAACAATAACGCGTAAGTTCTCTCAACTCAAAATTGCAGATGTGAAAGGAATGCGTAGACCAACACCCATTGCGATGTTGTTACCACGTGATGACCAAGTATGGATAAATTATATCAACCACTGGGTTGAGTTAAAAAAGACTCAGGGTTTTTTCGAACGTATTGCTAAAAAGTGGGGACTGGTGCACTTAGAGCGTTAGTGCTAATGCCATGGCGTAAGCCTGGTAAATAATAAAAATAGAAATGAAGAAAATTAATAGTTTCAGGAAGAAACAACTCACTTCTTTTTAAGGTGAGAAAAAAGCCGCTATTATTTAGCGGCTTTTTTAATATCAGTGTATGTTAGAGCGAGGCAACGAATAGTTATAGTGCCGCGATAACGTGTTTATTTTTTAAATGACGCTGATGAATTTTGGCTAAGGCAAAAACTAAACAAGCTTGAGTAATCAAAGCGCCAATTAGAATTACAGGGGTATTCATTATGCCTGCAATAACAAAGCTGAAAAATGCAACAAAACCATTTAAAAGTGCATAAGGTAACTGAGTACGAAAGTGTTCAAATTGATCACAACCAGAGCCTGTCGAAGACAATATTGTTGTTTCTGAAATAGGAGAACAGTGATCACCAAACAACCCGCCAGATAAAACCGCCCCTATACAAGCATAAAGTGGTGCATCAATCGCAATAGCCGTTGGAATCACCAAAGGCATCATAATCGCAAATGTGCCCCAAGAAGAGCCCGTTGCAAAAGAAATTATTGCTGATAACAAGAATGCCACAGCGGGTACTAGCCAATGAGGAAATCCTGTTTGTGCTTGCTCTGCAATATATGCAGCTGTTCCTAAATCTTTACCTACACCGCTTAATGTCCATGCAAGAATAAGAATGATGGCGACCTGCATCATATTTCCCATTCCTTTTAAATAAACCGAAATACCATCAGAGAAATTTCGTACTTTATACAGTGCCATCAAGCCAACTAGCGTAATCGCAGCAAAGAAATAGGCACTAGATAGCGCAGCTCTAAACGAAGATCCAGAAATTTTCTCAAACGGGAAGCCTAATGGTGCAAGCATACTGATAAGCACAACAGCCATAACCAATAATGGGGCCCATACAAATGATGACTTTGCATTTTTATGCGTAAAAGCGGTAAGCGATTCTTTCGTTCCGCCTGTAATTATACCTTGTTGTGCTTTTTCTTCTGCTTCAGCCATAGGACCAAAATCAAGCTTCTTAAAGGCAACTAAGGGGACGATAAAAATGGCTAGAAATGCATAGAACTGAAAAGGAATTGCACGAACAAATGCTTCCCAATCGGTTATATCAACATTTAAGGCAGTAAACTCTTTTTGGATAAGCCCCATGATATAAACACCCCAACCAATAAAGGGAATAAGAATAGCCACAGGAGATGAGGTTGAATCAATGATGAATGCTAATTTTTGACGTGAGAGTTTTAACTTATCAAATAAGGGGCGGAAAACCGGACCAACAATCAGTGGCGTACCGAGATCGGAGAAAAAGATAAAAATACCACCAAACCATGAAGATATTTGCGCACGACACTTCGTACTTACCCAGTGTGTAACTTTTTGAGCAAACGCATGACCACCGCCAGATTGCTCCATTAATGCTACAAACCCGCCAATGAAAACAAGTAAGACTAGTACGCCAGCATTATAGCTGTCAGTTAGTTGAGGCACTAAATGATCTTTTACTAATACCCCAAATGTATCGAGGGGGTTAAAGCCGTTAAGCATAACGACACCACTTAACACGCCACCAAATAAGCCTATTACAACGTTTCGTGTACTTAATGAAAGTATCAAAGTAATGATGATAGGGATTAGCGAGGTTACATCCGTTTGTTCCATGTTTACTTCCTTCCTAATACAGCTTGGAAATGAGTCATTCCATTTTTGTTATAAATTCATTTTTATTGAATATATATTTAATTTGTCAGCGTGTATATAGGGTAGGGAGATTAAGTGTTGATGTTTTATTCTCAGAACTCAGAAGAACCTAGATGGATCTATTGCTAGATGCAAAATATTGCATTTGAATCTATAGTTTGATCGGTTTGGTTATATTTTCTGGATAAGAATAAAAGGATTTTTGGGCAATTAAAAACAATACATGTAGTGAAATTGCCTTCAGAAATACGTTTTACAGAGTGTTTATTACACTGACATCTATAAAAAAGAGCTTGTATAACTGTCGATGTTCATGAGTAATATCTGTAACAACATGCCGCCAGCAAACGTTGATTTGTAAGGGATTAAATAAACACATTTTATTCTTACACATGTTTGATGGAGATTTTCATGGTAACAAGACGACGTCTGATACAGATAGGTATTTCGAGTATAGGAACACTTACTTTGTTCTATACCAATTATAATTTTGGCTCAAAAGGTAAAGGATCTTCTGGCGATGATAATATTTCTAGTCCAGCCACACCCCCCTTCAAAGATGCGCTGCCTTTACCTTACCGACGATAGATGTGGGTAATCAACACCAATTAGATGTACCTGCCAATGCAAAGCATTTTGAGATTATTGAAGAGCAGGCAATGATAAAGATGCACCGTGATCTACCTGAAACATCGATATGGCGCTATCGAGATACAAATGTTGACTCTATTACCGCAACAGCTCTAGGCCCGACATTTATGGTAAAAATGGGGGTAGATAAACAACCTATTTGTGTGCGTTTTAATAATCAGTTACCAATAGACCATAAAGGGTTTGGTTTAACACATACCACGGTCCATTTTCATGGTGGGCATATTGAATCTCGTTCTGATGGTTTTCCGGAAAATATTGATAACTTAGGTTTTCATCCAGTATTTGAACACGGTGGTTTCTTTGACTATCGCTATGATATGGAAGATCCAGGATACTCAACAGGTGAAGCACATACTTTTGACCGCCCATCGACACTTTGGTATCACGATCACTTTTTTGATTTTACTGGACCTAATGTTTACCGTGGCCTTGTTGGCTTTTTCCTTATTTTTGATGAGCTTGATACTGGCGATGAAAATGATACTAGCGGATTGCAATTACCCAGTGGTGAGTTTGATTTACCCCTTGTATTTCAAGATAAACAATTCGCACGTGATGGCTCATTACTTTATAACTCTTTCGATCATAACGGTTTTTTAGGGGATAAGTTTTTAGTTAACGGTATGGTTCAGCCTTTTCATCGTGTACAACGGCGTAAATATCGAATCCGTTTTTTAAATGGTTCCAACGCAAGATTTTATCAACTCTTTATAACTGATAAAGATCGAAACACCTATCCATTTGACTTAATTGCGACTGACGGTGGTTTATTTTCTTCCCCTATAAGAGGTCGAGAATCAATGTTATTAGGAATGGCAGAGCGTCGAGAGATTATTTTCGACTTTTCTCAGTTTGAGGCGGGTACTGCAATCTTTGTTGAAAATAGGCTACGACAAGAAGACGGACGCGGCCCGAAAGGTGACTTCTTACGACCTGATACGCCCAATAAAGGACCACGGTTACTCAAATTTATCGTTGAAGGGGGAAAAGTGGAAGACAACAGCCTTGTTCCCAATAGCTTACGACCTTTTGAACCGATTTCTAAAGCAGAGTTGAAACGTGCCAAAGTCAGTGAGTTTGAGTTTGACAAAAAACAAGGTGCATGGACGATTAACGGAAAGTTGGCAGATCTATCGAGACCAATGGTAAGCCCTATGATGAACCAACCCGCTATCTGGCGTTTTATTAACAAATCTGGTGGCTGGTGGCACCCAATCCATGTTCATCTTGAATTAATGCGCGTAATCAGCCGTAACGGTAAAAGGCCGCCTTTAGAAGAAAGAGATGGTATGGCGAGAAAGGATACCATTATTCTTGGCCCAAATGATGAGGTTGAAGTATTCATTAAATTCAGAGATTACCCCGGTCCGTGGGTATTTCATTGTCATAATCTTGAACACGAGGATATGAGAATGATGGCCAGGTTTGATGTTAAGCCAGAGGAATAGTGAATGAAAGTTTTACTGATCTTAATGGTTGTTGGCGTAGGCTTCTTTGGTGGTTTTAAATATTTTGAAAAGACCCAAACGAATAGGTCTAACAATACCGTTTTCGAAGAGGTGACATCAACATTTCCGTCTGTAAGAATGAAGGGGTATTTACCCAATATTGAACTGAGAAATCAATTTAATGAGTCAGTGAAATTTTATGACGATTTAATCAAAGATAAAGTGGTACTTATTAATTTCATTTATACAAATTGTGGTGGGATCTGTGTTCCAACCACTTCAAGGTTGGCTAGAGTACAGGAAGAGCTAGGCGATAAATTAGGTAAAGATATTTATTTCTATTCAATCACTTTGGATCCTGAATTTGATACTCCTGAACGTCTTAGACGTTATGCTGACGTATTTTCAGCACAGCCCGGTTGGTTATTTCTAACAGGAGAATATGACGATATAGAAAGGCTTAGGCGTAAGTTAGGTGTTTATGATCTTGACCCGATAGTGGATGCGGATAAAACGCAACATGCAGGAATATTGGTTTATGGGAATGAGCCTCAAGGAACATGGGTTGCAATTCCTTCCCTTATTTCACCTAAAGATATTTTAAAGGCAATTTCAAAAGTGATGTAAATCATGTATTCATTGTCTTATGCGCGTACTAGCCGTTAATCGAGATGGTCATACCATATTGCAGATACAAAAAAGTCGACCTTGTGGTCGACTTTTCGTATTAATTACATTTAGCGTTTACAACATCAACTTAATATCTATGACTATATACGCTATGTAACGTTAAGCTGTTTGTGCGTCTTGTGGTATTTCACGACGTGCTTGTACAACAAGGCTAAAACCAATCAAAGCTACAAAGCCTGTCACGAACATGGCTGTTGTTACCGTAATTAGGCCATGTGCAGTAAATGCAGATACTAATGCACTTGCTGCCACACAAACCATTGTTTGCATAAAGTTAAGTAAGCCAGCTGCTGTTGCACTACAGTTCTTGAATTCAGATAATGCTTGGCTAACAACGATTGGATAAATCGCACCATTTGCAACCGCTAGGAAGCAGAATGGAAGTAAAATTGGCCAAATTGATGTTGGTGATGTACTTAGTGAAATCAAGAACATCATAACTACTGTGGTAACGAATAGCGTTAGTAACCATGGCAAAATTTTCTTGCTTTCATATTTAGCCAATAGTGTACGGCAACCGTAACCACCAACAATGAAGCCAACCGTTTGTGGAGCATAGCTTAAGCCGATATCAGCGCCTGAATAACCCATTGCGCCCATAATGAACG
This sequence comes from Photobacterium profundum, assembly GCF_003026285.1. Lineage (GTDB taxonomy): Bacteria > Pseudomonadota > Gammaproteobacteria > Enterobacterales > Vibrionaceae > Photobacterium > Photobacterium profundum. The sequence continues at coordinate 49,163 of NZ_PYOD01000009.1, read as the reverse complement.
GTGAGCCAGTTAAATAAGCAAAGAACGCTGCAGAACATGCTGCAAAAATTAGCATGTTGCCGATGAATTTTTTTGAACTTAAAATTTGCTTATAATCTTTCTTTAGCTGAACGAATACTTTTTCATGGTTTTTTACTGTTGGTGCACTTTCAGTCTCTTTCAGTGACATAATAGCTAAAACAGCACCAAAGCCAACAAGAGAAACAAAAATACTACGCCAGCCGAATTGACCTTCAAGCATCGCACCAGCAAGAGGAGCAAGTGCCGGAGATAAGGCTACTAGCGGCATGATTGTCGCAAACACGCGTTCAGATACTTTACCTTCGTAACGGTCAACAACAACTGCTTGCCAAATAACGGTAGCACTACATGCACCTAAAGCCTGTGCAAAACGTGCTACAAGAAACATTTCTACGTTCGGTGCAAAAGCACATAATACAGAAGCTATACTGAACAACGTCATACCGCCAATTAAGACTTTAATACGTCCAATGCGGTCTGAAAGTGGTCCGTAGATCAACTGCCCTAACGCCATACCAAGAAGGAAGATACTTAAAGAGAGACCAATAAGTGATTGTGTTGTACCAAACTCTTCTTGAATTGTTGCAAATGCAGGTAAATACATGTCTGTTGCGAGAAACCCTAACATACTAAGGCATGCAAACCAGGCTAGGGTGATTTTTGATGGTTGGTTTTTCATTACGCTTTTTCTTTTAATCAAATAACATTGCGGCAAGTTTAATGGTGGTTTTACTGGCTGTGAAACGGTAATATTTCAACATTGCTTTCAAAAAATTTGATGTGATATGTTTTCATACAATGATCTGCAAGTTATTGATGTTGTCGCTAGGCGTGGCAGCTTTTCCGCTGCGGCAGAAGAATTACATAAAGTACCAAGTGCAATTAGTTACACCGTTCGATTAATCGAAGAGCGTTTAGCTGTCGATTTATTTGTTCGCTTGCACAGGCAGGTTAAATTAACGCCAGCTGGCGAGTATTTTGTCGAAGAAGCACGCAAGTTAATTAAGCAAATGGAATTGATGCGTTTGCAAACGCAGCGTGTAGCAAATGGTTGGTCACAAAGTGTCTCTGTTGCTTTAGATACCGTAGTAAGAGAAAGCCGAGTAAATACCTTAGTACGTGACTTTTACGTTGCCTTTCCTGATGTAGAATTACATTTAAGCATGGAAGTGTTCAATGGTGTCTGGGATGCGCTTGCTGATGGCAGAGCAGATTTAGCAATTGGTGCTACCGCTGCTGTTCCTGTTGGTGGGGCATTCGACTATCGCGATATGGGAACACTCACCTGGAAATTTGTGGTGAGTAAAGATCACCCACTAGCAAGTGTGGAACATAAACTTACCGCAGAAGAGTTAGTTCAGTATCCGGCAATTTGTCTTGAAGATACGGCGCGTACGTTACCTAAACGTGTTACTTGGATAATGGATAACCAGCGCCGAATCATGGTGCCGAATTGGTACAGTGCGCTACAGTGCTTAAAGGCAGGGCTGGGGATCAGTGTTGTGCCTACGCATATGGCAATTCCTCGGATTGAATCGGGTGAATTAGTCGAAAAGCAGTTAGTGAATAAACCCGCGGTTAGCCCATGTTGCCTTGCATGGAATACCGAATGCGTAAACCCTGCACTTGAATGGCTACTCGCTTATTTGGGTGATAGTGAGCAGCTTCACCGCGAATGGATGCGTTAAAAGAGGTGTAGGTAAGCTAAATATGTCTATTTTGTAGTAGCGCTTGGCATTTTACTCTTAGCAAATCTCGCAATAGTAAAATGGCAGGAGTTACCTGTTTTCGGTTTGGGCAAATTAGCCATAAGCTTGTTGGTTCAACATAGTAATCGGGCATTAGCTCGATTACTCGACCTGCATTCAGATCATGGCTTAAATCTAAACGTGATTTTAATGCGATCCCTTTACCTGCAACTGCCCAACGCTTAACAATATCGCCATCGTTACACATGCGATTACTGCTTACTTTGATTTTAGATCTGGATTTAATACTGTCATCAGTGTTCGAGATCGTATTGCCACTGTTTTTACTTATCAGCTCCCACTGGTTATATGTTTTGCTGCCTAACTGATACAGCAAACAATTATGTTGTAGTAAATCTTCAGGTTTTTTGGGTGAACCATATGTCGCAATATAACCAGGTGAAGCGCAAATTACACGGTCTACTGTGGCTAATTTAAATGCGATCATTGTTGAGTCTTCAGGCTGCCCATAACGTAGGGCAACATCGACCTTATCCATGTAGAAATCAGCCAGCGAATCGCCAATACTGAGTTGAAAACTGAGTTTAGGGTTGTTATCCATGACTTCGTCTAACCACGGTAAAATAAGGTTACGTCCTAAATCTGAAGAAACAGATAAACGCACTTCTCCGGCTATTTCTCCCTTCATTTCCGTAATTGATGCTTTGGCATCATCCAGCGAGCTCAGTGCTTGACGACAATGAAGTAGAAAACGTTCACCTTCAGCGGTAATACGTAACTGACGTGTTGAACGAATAAACAACTCAATACCCAATTGCTTTTCAAGTCGTTTCAGGGCAGCACTTGCGGCTGCAGGGCTAATGTCGAGTTGTACTGCGGCTGCCGTAATATTACCGATATCGGCGGTTCGCACAAAAAGCTCGAGGTCTGCTGTGTTCATGGTTAATACCTATTATCAATATTATTTTGAAAAAGTTTAAATCATTATGCTGTTTTTAATTGGAACATTCTCTTCTATTATTGCTTTAACAACATATACCCCTTCAAATATTAAAGAGAATAGCCATGAAAGCCATCGGATACTTAGAAGCGAAAGCCATTGATCAACCAGATGCACTATTAGATATCGAGTTACCAATGCCGACGGCAACAGGACGAGATGTATTGGTTAACGTGAATGCGATTTCGGTTAATCCTGTTGATACTAAAATTCGTCGTAATGCTCAACCGAATGAAGGTGAACATAAAATTTTAGGTTGGGATGCCGTCGGTGAAATTGTCGCGATTGGTGATGATGTAGAGCACTATAAAGTGGGTGATAAAGTATGGTATGCCGGTGATATTACCCGTCAAGGCACCAATGCTGAATACCATCTTGTGGATGAACGCATTGTCGGTAAGCAGCCATTAACATTATCGAATAAAGAAGCCGCAGCTTTACCGCTAACGGCAATTACGGCTTGGGAGCTACTGTTTGATCGACTTGGATTTAACGTGATTAGCCATGTAGCTTCAGATCAAGCTGCCAATGAAGCAAAGAAACCAACAGATACCCGTTTACTGATCGTGGGTGCATCTGGTGGTGTCGGCTCAATTTTAACCCAGTTAGCGGTTAAGTTAACGAATGCAACAGTGATTGGTACTGCTTCACGTAAAGAGAGCCAAGCATGGGTAGCAAGCCTAGGTGCTGATTATGTAATCGACCATTCGAAATCACTCACTGAAGAGCTGGCACGTATCGGAATCAGTGATGTTACACATGTAATTAGCCTTACACACACAGATAAACATTTTGATGAGATTGTTGAAGCCTTAGCGCCTCAAGGGCAACTGGCGTTGATTGATGATCCTCAAGAACCAATTGATATTATGAAGTTGAAGCGTAAGTCGTTATCACTTCATTGGGAATTAATGTTTACACGTTCAATGTTCCAAACTGCCGATATGGATAAGCAGCGCCAGTTATTAAACGCAGTATCTTCATTGATTGATGATGGTGAGTTAGTCACAACATTAGGGCAGAATTTTGGCAAGATAAATGCTGAAAACCTTAAAAAAGCACATGCTTATATCGAATCTGGTAAGTCAATCGGCAAAGTGGTTCTAGAAGGCTTCTAATCTATTTGAAACGTGAGCTATAAAGAATATTATTATAAAGCGCAGTACCTTCATGTACTGCGCTTTTTGTTTTATAAATTTGTTTTATTTTTGGTCTGTACTTCCTATTTAGGTCATGGAGTACAACACGAGGGTTTACCGTCCTATTATTGACTATCTTCTCATTAAGAAATGGCTTATGAAAATTAATCATTACAATGTTTTCATTACAATTATGAATGCGAGGTTGTTATATAATTGTGTTGTTACTTCCATATGTTAGTGTGAAAAAATAATTATTATGGTGTTTGTTTTATTTTTAATAAAAGTTTTTTTTGTAACTTACATTTCTATTTTTTTATTGGTCTGATGAGAAAATAATACGTAACCATAGAGTATTTATCCTGTTATTATCACCGTGTAATATGTTGTCAGTAAAGGCTTTTTACATCATCGTTGGCTCGTGATGTTAAAATACTGTTTTTTACTCAGCTTCCTTTGTTATGTCGTATAAAACACATGCTGAACATAATGTTCAGTGCTGTTAATAATTAAAATAAACACAATAATAATATGGATAAACTGACTCAGCTTAATGCGTTTGTGAAAATCGTCGAAGCTAAAAGCTTTTCATTAGCAGCAGAGCAACTCGGTGTCGCAAACAGTACTGTAAGTAAATGGATTCACAACCTTGAATCAACTTTTGGGTGTCAGTTATTAGTCCGAAAAGGCAATAATGTGTACCTATCAAAACAAGGAGAAATATACCATCGCCACGCTGTGGATGTATTGACTAGTTACCATCGCTTAATCAATGTTCAATATACCAGTATGAATAAAGGCAAAGTGCGACTTGGAATACCACGCAGTTATGGGGAAGAGTATGTTTTCCCGTTATTAATGGAGTTCTCTAAGCTACATCCTGATATTCAGCTAGATGTTCAGATGAATGACAATAAAGAGTCGATATTTAAACAAGGTTACGATTTGGTACTTCGTATTGGAGAGATAACGGAAAGGGATGTTGTCGCGCGCGAAGTAGGGCGAGTACCACGCGTGTTAGTTGCTTCAGCTAGTGCAATATCGTCGAAAGACTGTGACGATAAAACGTTTGTTGGGGCATTACCAATAGTGCTACACAGTAATTGTGGGGTTGGGTATTTCTCGCAAATATTGGATCGTAAGATTCATGATAGTAATATTCGCATGCGTTTGAATTCTTCGAAAAGTGCTTTGAAAGCGATTTTGAGTACTGATGCGATGTCGATTTTGCCGTATTTTGAAGTGGCCGAGAAATTAGAAAGTGGTGTTTTAGTTCACCTGCTACCTTCTTGTCGGTTACCAAATATGCCATTAAATGTGATTTATCCGCAACGAGAGTTAATGAGTAGCAGTGCAAAAGTATTGTTAGGATTTTTGCTTGAGCGGAAAGACCTGTTGATGTCTCAGTGTACAAAGCGGCCTCAGGTGATGTGTGCTTTGTTACCTAAAGAAGAGTAACTACTTACTATAGAAATAAAAAGGGTATTTAATTTTCATTAAATACCCTTTTTTTCTTTAAAGAAGCATAAGAAAGTTAGCTAAATTTGAACTGTAATCCATCAACTAACCAACCACCGCTCCATACATGCATTGATTGTAATGTTGATCCTGCAGGCACATCCAATGTTTCTTGTTGTACAGTGCCGACTGACGAACCGGTTTTTGCACCAAAGGTTTGAATTGAACCATCACGTTTTACAAATTCTAATGCCAGAATGTGCTTGCCACCATATGTGAACTCGCCTGAATACACTTTAATTTGTACTACGTTTGATAAATCTACGCTGGTGGCATTATTTGTATTACCACCCACAAGGTTATTAGGTTGGGTACCAATAGCATCAATTGCTGCCCCATGTGCAATGTATAATTGGTTTGATGAATTGTCTAAGATACTAGGGTTACCGGTAGTGTAACCAAATACAGGGCTCACATTTTCATTACGAAATACGTCTGTATATGATGTTATCGTACGTGAACTGCTGCCACTTGGTTCGCTATTCTCAACATAAAGAGCTAAATCCCCACTTGATTTATCATGTGCTAGTACTTGGCCGTCAAATGTATTGGAAAGTTTGTCACTGTTTGCAATCCAATCCCAACGCTGGGTAAGGCTTTCATTACACGTTTGCAGCTGCGTTAGATTTTGACTGTCTAAACACTGGTGAGTATTCGCAGCACTCATGTAGCGACCGAGCTGATCGTAGATGAATGATTGATTGCTCTTCTTGTTGTTACATGTTTGTGCCGATAATACACCATTGGTATCAGACTCTAGACAGCGGTTTGCAAAGCCACCCAGCTGTATGTTGACAGGGCGTCCACCAGTAAAGACAGGGTGCTCCCAGTTAACGGTGAAGCTAGCACTTTTACTTACACGTTTACGTGGGGTATTTTCTAATCCTTGATAAGATACATGGCTACCTACAACGTAGTAGTGTTTATAGCCACCGTTGTAGATAGGACGAATGTTTACAGAAGAATCAATAGTGAACTCAGTTGTACCCGTAGTCGTTGGTTCGGCTTTATATATCACGTCCATGTTGGGAATAAAGCTGGCATATCCAATTGGATTAACACGGTTAACATCGACCGGATAACTGGTTGCCCATAATGCATCTGTAAAATCATCTTGAAGGGATTCTGCCGTTGCGTATTGTTCACGGTTCCACTTAAAGCTGACTTGTCGCGCATTCGGTGCAGATCGTTCAACACGATAATCTGATGTGTTGTAGGTTAACCAACGGCTTTGACTATAACTTGCAGATGCTTCTAGTTTGCCTTTTGGCCCTTCTTTACCTACTTCAACTCCTCCGCTTACTCCAAGCTCAAAGCCTGAAACCTCACGCTTTTCGTAGTTGGCATTAAGGTTATTAATTGGGAATGTTTTCAAGATTGCAGCTTTATCATTTGAGGCCTTGAACGCGAATTGATAATCCTGTGCAATCGCATCGGTTGCCCAATCACGGAACCAAGCGTCTAATGTTGTGTAATCTGCGGAATTACCGACATGATCTAAACGATCATTCAAATGAATTCCTGCTCCTGTTGAATCTTCATCGAGACTGATTCGTACAATTTTTGCATCTGGGGTCGCTGATCCAATAGTACCGTGCTGTAAAGAACGTTCAAGGTTCACTCGGTAGATCAATGAAATGTTTGGATTATCACAGAATACACGTGTGCCTCGATCCCAGAAATGAGAGCTATTGAAAGTACATTCACTATCACTGATAGCACGGTTCACGTTAATGTAGAACGCAACGTGCGGTAAAGTGGATGTCGTATTTTGATTGTTATTACGTGGTGCTGGTGAGTCGAAGCTTGATAAGCTACGTTTCGAACGCGAAGGTGCTTCAGCTAAGGAATCCAATTTACTGATATTTGAATCATCGGTGCTTTCTAACAGCGTATAGAGAAGTGCTCCTTTATATTCGCTGATAGCAATAAGATCAGTATTGAAAGACATACCTGTAATGGCGCTCATTTTTTGTTTAGCCATTACTTTTTGAGTGTCGTTTTCAATATCACTGAAATCAATGAAATATTTTTTGCCCTTATTTATCACATCATTTTCGATGACTTGCAAAGACAATGATGTGGGTTGTTTATCAGTATCTGTGCTGTCATCTAACCATGAAGTGGCATTGATATATACGATATTTTGGTCATTTTGTAAGGTGCTAAATATTTCGATAGCATCACTGCTTGGAGTACCTATGGTTTCAAACGGCTGTGCAACTGCTACTGCTGATACCATTGCCAAGCTGAGAGTGGAAAGCGTAAAAGAAGTTTTGCTTATTTTAGTTTTTATCATCTGACGTTCTCATTTTTATTATTGGTATAAAATGCGGCTTTACTGCATAGCTATGGTGTTTTTTATTATATTTAAGGTCAATCGCATTCAGCTGGTGAATAGAGAAAACACCATTTTCCATTAAGGAAAAAGAAGATTTTTATCATTAATTACTTGTTATAATTTAACATTTTCCATTTAGTGTTTATAAAGTGTGATGGTGATGGTTTTTAGTGCGATTAAATTGGCATGAATAATGATCACTATTAATTATTTAACTAAGTATGCTATTTAAATTTATAACCAATTGAAAATAAAAGGTGCGTAAGTATGCATATCAATAAGAAGCATACGTTGGTGTGTGATATGCAGCCATATAGCATGTAATTCTGTTACATTATGAGATTAAGTTATTTCTGCCGTTTGTTTAGGTGGTTTAAAGGAAGGGATAATGAGAAAAACCGACAAGAAAATCGATAATGCGATCCGTAATGAATTAATCGAGGTATGTGATATCGCATTAATATCGGTAGATGGCTTTCAGTGGTTAACACATGAAGTCAACTACGACCGTTTCCCTGCGAGTTTGAAAGTGGTGTGCGTGTTTAATACTGATGCCCAGTTACTGGCGTTGAAACAGCAAGAACAAGATGTGTTTTTACGTAATCTGATAAAGACCCACCTTAACAAAGTGAATGTTGTACTTAAGGATGTGCGCGGTCAGGTACAGTTTGACAGTGAAGAAGCGTGTGAAAGAAGTCATGGTGGGAAATGGGTATTGCGGTTAGCAAATTAAAAGAGGGATGGAGCCAGTAAATTATTTACTAGCTCCATGTTTTAGTCTGTTTTCAGCGTTTGATAACCCGCCCAAATACGTGTAGCCGTTGTGATCCAGCATAAGGTGCCGTATACCCATGCGATGATCGCAAAGTACTGTGGTAATAAGCAGAACAGTACAAAGCAGGCAATGGTTTCTGTGCCTTCCGTTAACCCTCCGATGTAGTACAAGGATTTTTGCTTATAAACAGGGCTTTCGATGTTTCGTTTTCCAGCCATTATGGCAAAAGAGAGAAAACTTGAGCCAGTACCAATAAACGAAAATATCAAGAATGCACCAGCAACGGCGTTTGCACTTGGGTCAGCTAATACAAAGCCAAATGGCACCATCGAATAAAATAGAAAATCCAGTGTAATATCGAGAAAACCACCGCAATCTGTAATGCCTTGTCGACGTGCAATCGCGCCGTCTAAACCATCAAATATTCGATTAATAACGATGAATGTCAGCGCCCAATAATACTCTTGCAGCATAAGGGATGGTAAGGCAAGTAAGCCAATTAAAAAGCCAGTTAACGTTACTTGGTTAGCCGTAATTCCAAGTTTATCGGGTAGGGCTGCCAGTGTTTTTAGCGGCCAACGAATAACTTTAACTGCATAGCGATCAAGCATTGACTAACCCTCGATCATTGTTGTTCCATGGCCAGCGCAAAACCAGTCCATTTTCAGGAATATCGTCATCGTCATGTGTCACCATTAATGCGGGAATATCCTGTTTCTTTATTTGCTCAAAAACAAAGAGCCTGAATTCAATGCGCAAGGCTTTATCGAGTTTACTAAAGGGTTCATCTAACAAAACCGCTTTTGGCTTTGCTAATAATGTTCGCATTAAACTGATTCTTGCGCGTTGTCCTCCCGATATTTCGTTAGGCATGTTAAAGGCGATATTGTGTAATCCTATGTGTGTCAGTGTCTGAATTGCTTCATTCTTTCGGTTTGCCCCAGTGATCGTACGGGGGAGTCCAAATGCTAAATTTTCCCACACATTGAGGTGAGGAAAGAGCAAATCATCTTGAAATAAGATCCCAATTTGGCGTTGGTCAGGCTCAAGATCATTCATGATCGTATTATTAAGTCGTATTTGACCCTCTAAGGCGAATATGGGACTTAAATGACCAGCAATAGCACTTAATAAGCTAGATTTACCGCAGCCGCTTGGTCCCATTAATGTCAACACTTCACCATTATTAACGCTGAAGTTGATAGAAGAAATAAGCGGTATATTAGCGTTATTTATAGTGAGGTTTTCCACAGATAAGGTCATCCGTGTTGGTACTCCGTGTTTGTCGTTGAATCGATTGTGTACGACGGGAAAAGTTACCCGAATAACGACTGGCAATCAGTGCCAAAGTGAAGAAAATCAAAGGTAACAACCCTTGAAGTAAACCGTAAACAGCACTGACGCGACGATCTTGTCCACTGGCTAAAGCGACAGCTTCAGTGGTTAAGGTGGAAATACGTCCAGCACCTAAAACTTGGGTTGGCAGGTATTGCGCAAGACTTACGCTCATGCCGACAGCTATAGCTAAACAAATAGCAGGCATCATGAGAGGGCGTTTTACTTTCCACCACGTCGCCCATGCATTCATGCCTAAACTACGGGCTGATTGATCGAGCCGGATATCATAGCTGCGCCATGGGCCATCTAAAGACAGATATAAATATGGGAAAGCAAATAGCACGTGGCTCCATATTACCCAAAACCAATAGTATTGACCTGGAATGAAGTAGGTCGATATTTGCATACCAAATAAAATAGAGAGCTGAGGAATAACCATTGGTAAAGCAATTAACCACGTAGGCAGTCCACGCTGATACTTTTGACGGTATTCAAGACAACCAATGGCTAAAATCAAAGCCAAACAAGCACTAATACAAGCCAGCATTGCGCTGCTGGTGGCGAGTTCAATCAGTGTATTACTTTCTTGTAGCCAAAAGCGTGCACTGTACCGACTTGGTAGTACATCAGGAAAACGCCAGCGTTGAGCAAAAGACCAAAGCAGTAAAACGGGAATAACCACAATCGGTACAAGGAAGAATGGCCAATGCAGTCGTCCACTGATGCCTGTGTGTCTCTTTTTTTTGTTGCTTCTGGTCGTGAGGGGAGTGCTAGCCTGAGCGCCAGAAATCTGCCATTCACGTTTTATATCAAATACAAACCACTCAATAGCACGTGCAAGAGCTAAAACACAAAAAGAAACAGCAAGAAGCAGTAACGCACCGACGGCTGCTCGGGTAATTAAGAGCAAGTCAGGTTCGTTAAACCACTGCCAAACTAAAACAGCGAGTGTTGGGGGGCGTGTGGGGCCAAGAATTAATGCAATATCGACAACTGATAGCCCATACGCCAATACTGCGTAAATAGGCATACGCATTTTAGGAAGCCATTGAGGCAACACGACTTTTAACCAGTTTTCATTGTGGCTATAACCTAAGCCAGCTGCGACGGCTTGTAATTGGTTAACACGTATTTGGTGTAAAACAGATACACTCATTAAGAGTAAAAAAGGGGTCTCTTTTATCGCAAGAGCAAGTAAGAGCCCTATGCCGTAAGGATCTTGAATAAGAGTAAAAGCCGATGCTGTATCTATGCCAATACTTTCGAGTAACCTGAATAGCCAACCTGTAGGCGCAAAGGTGAAAGCAAAGCCAATAGCAAATGCAACATGAGGCAATGCCAGCATAGGGGCAATTAAGTGTTCGATACGTTGCCAGCGAGGGCTATTCCAATTAGCCCTAAGAATAAAAAAGCAAAGCGTTAGCGCGAGTACAGTACTACCAATACCTGTAAATGAAGTTAAGAAAATTGACTGAGAAAGCCCCGACCATTGAAAGGCAGTATTAAAAGCAGAAAAATTTGGAGTGTTTAAACCAAGTGCGGGTAACCAAGAAAAAGCAGGTAGCACAATACCCAATACACCGGGTAGTAAAGGTAAAGCGCAAATGAGTATTGTTACTAAGTACAGCAAACGAATCATGTGTTTTCCGAAGCCTTACTAGCAACAATGTTATAAAGAGAAAAAGACAGCATAAACCGATTTATTACCCTTTCATTATAGTGAATTTGAGATGCCAAACGTTATGTTCAGCACCTCAGTTTGATTAGTGACCGTAACGACGTTGCCATTCTTGCTCTATGGCTGTTAACCAACTTGGGTGAGGTTCGGCAATGGGTTGAAATAGTGAAAACCCATGGCTTCCATTTTCAAGTGAGTCTTCTTTTAATACTGATGGATCGCCCCATATGCTGGTATCAGCTTTACGTGTTTGGGCCTCAGGGCTTAACAAAAAGTTAATAGCAACTTGTGCCCCTTCTTTCGCTGATGAATTCCAAGGTATTGCTAAGAAGTGAATGTTAGACAATGCTCCTTGCTTGAACGCATAAGCTTGAGCGGTTTCTGTGAGTGTTCCATGTTCAATGGCGGCATTTGCGGCATTAGGGTTGAATGTGAGTGCGAGCAATAACTGTTTATCATCAAGTAATTGTATTGTTTCAGTCGTACCTGATGGGAAACGTTTACCTTGTTGCCATGCCACAGGATGAAGTTGGTCAAGGTATTGCCATAAAGGAGCAGTAACACTATCAAAAAGCATTTTATCTTTCTGAATATCTAACGGCTGATAGAGCGCTGGCTTGTTGTCAGTTAATTCAATTAAAGCTGCTTTTAAGAAACTACTACCATGAAACTCTGGTGGTTGAGGGTAGCTCACCTTTCCGGGAAATGCTTTAGCAAGGCTTAATAGTTCAGCAAAACTTTGTGGTGGATTACTTAATGTTTGCTTATCGTGAATAAAAACAAGCTGCCCAACACCCCAAGGCGCTTCAAGCCCATCAGTAGGTTCGGTAAAGTCTTCAAAAACAGGTAGCCGTTGATCAACCTTTTCCCAGTTAGGTAGTTGGTCGACGAAAGGACCATATAATAGGTTTCCGGATTTCATTGAACGGAAATTTTCACCGTTAATCCATACCATATCGACGCTGCCATCACTATTTTTACCTGCTGTTTTTTCAGCAACTAAACGTTGTGTTGTTTCAGCAATATCAGCAACTTTGACATGCTTTAGCGTGACATTGTAACGAGATTTTAGTTGTTTTGCTGCCCAGCGTAGGTATGCATTTATTTCTTGGCTTCCACCCCAAGCATTAAAATATACCGTCTGTCCGTCGGCTTTGCTTTCTATTTGCTGCCACTTCTTAGCCATTTCCGATGAATAAGTACTTGTCTGCTGTTCGGCATGTGCAAAACTCGATGTGAGAAAGCCTGAGGCTAATGCGAGCGTTAAGCCTATAGCTGTTGTTAGTTTTGTCATTTTCCTAAATATCCTTATTTGCTTAGCGCTGTTCTTTTTCGAGCTTAGTCTGTAGGTCTGTTTTTGAATGTATAGAGCCTGCTTTATCATTACGCATCCAAGCATGGTATTTTTTTACCCAAGCGAGCAACGCCTGTGGCGCATTTGCTTGTTTCCAAACGCCGGCAGTATATTTATTGGCTTCACTCATTGTAGGGTAAGGGTGAATAGTACCGAGTATTTTGTTCAAACCTAATCCGTGGCGCATGGCTAGGGTAAATTCAGCTAATAGTTCACCCGCATTATTGCCTACAATCGTAACGCCTAAAATCTTATCTTTACCTTTAGGGGTAATCACTTTTACAAAACCATAATCTTCGCCATCAGTAATGGCACGGTCAAGATCATCGATACCATAGCGTGTTACATCAAATTCAATATTGAGGTTTTCAGCTTCTTTTTCATTAATACCCACCCGAGCGACTTCAGGTGCAGTGTAAGTGGCGGCTGGTAGTACAGAGTAATCGGCTTTAAATTTCTTAAACTGTCCAAATAAACCATTAACTGCGGCATACCATGCTTGGTGGGCTGCGGCATGCGTTAGCTGGAAAGGTCCTGCTACATCGCCTACAGCGTAAATATTTGGGTATTTAGTCTGTAGGTAATCATTAACGTCAACAGTGCCACGCTGTGTGGTTGTAATACCAAGTTCTTCAAGGCCAAATCCTTGCACATTGGCTACACGACCTAACGCTAACATAACCGCATCAAATTCAATGATAACTTCTTTGCCGTTGTATTCGAGGTATGCTCGTTGAATACGCGTTCCGTCTTCTGCTGTAATAGATTCAAAGCGTGTGGCTTTGTGGTTGAGTTTAATATCAACCCCATCTTTGTGCATGCTCTCTTTAACGAGCAGAGATGCGTCGGTATCTTCACGAATGAGCAGTTGCTCTGCCATTTCAACCAAGGTAACGGTACTGCCTAAACGGCTAAAGCTTTGGGCGAGTTCGCAACCAATAGGGCCACCACCTAATACAAGTAACTTCTTCGGTTGTACTTTTAACGACCAGATAGAATCAGACGTTAGATAATTAACATCTTGTAAGCCAGGAATACCCGGAACAAGTGGACGAGCACCTGTCGCGATCACAATGTTACGCGTTGTAATACGTTGACCGTTAACCTCAACTTCCCACGGTGATAGAATCTGAGCGTCACCCGAGATACAGTTAACACCCAATGAAGAGTAACGCTCTACAGAGTCGTGTGGTTCAATTTTATCGATCACATTATGAATACGTGACATCACTTTTTCGAAGTTAACCTGAGGCTTATCGGTAGTAATACCAAACTCATGAGCTCGAGAAATCTCTGCCATAGTATGGGCTGCACGAATAATGGCTTTAGAAGGCACACACCCTGTATTGAGGCAATCTCCCCCCATTTTATGGCGTTCAATCAGCGTAACTTCTGCTTTTACAGCGGCTGCAATATAAGAGCTCACTAAACCACCTGCGCCAGCGCCAATCACCACCATATTTTGGTCAAATTTTTCAGGGCGTTTCCAATTGGCGTATACACGACGTTGAGTAATGATATTCATAATGAATTTCGCTATTAAAGGAAAAAGGCCCAGAAGTGCAAGAGACACTAAAACAGGGGCTGAAATAATGCCGCTTAGTGATTCAATTTCACCAAGCTGTGTACCCGCATTAATGTATACCGCAGTGCCTGCCAGCATGCCAAGCTGGCTGACTAAATAGAACATGCGTGTACTAATGGGTGTTAACCCCATAAGCAGGTTCACCAAAAAGAATGGGAACACAGGAATTAAACGCAGTGTGAAAAGATAAAAAGGCCCATCTTTTTCTATGCCGGCATTGATTGGGGCAATTCTGTTACCAAATTTAGCTTGTACCCAATCGCGTAATATAAAACGACTGAATAAAAAGGCTAACGTTGCGCCGATAGTACTCGCGAAAGAGATTAATAATAGGCTCCACCAAAAACCAAACAGAGCGGCACCAAGTAGCGTCATTATTGCAGCACCCGGTAACGATAGGGCAGTGACAAGAATGTAAACCGCAAAATAAACGAGGCTCGATAAAAATGGCTTTTCGGCTATTGTATCTTGCAGCGCTAATTGCTGAGCTTTGGCTTGTTCAAGTGTGAAGTATTGGCTTAGATCAAATGCAAACCAAAGCCCTATAAGGGTCATTAATGTGATAAGCAGTACTACTTTTTTTCTATCCATGAAACACCTCAGCTGTTTGAGTCACGTTCAGTTTGTGTCGACGTTGACGGTGTGTTGTTATCATCCATTTGTATTGGTAGTGAGCAAAAACCTTGTGCTGGTACATCGAGTGCAGTATTAAATTTTGCAGATAGATTTTGAAAAGCCACCAAGGCTGTTAATTCAACAATAGTATCTTCATCAAACGACAGCTTTAAGTCGTTAATCATTTCTTCAGTAACTTTCTGACCTGTGATAGTCATCGCTTCAACGTAAGCAAGCACAATACGTTCTTGCTCAGAAAATAGATCGCTATGTTGCCACTGTGCTAAAGTTTTGATTTTATCAACCGAATCACAACGTTCAGCAAGTTTCATTCCGTTGGCATCAACACAGAAGGCGCAATCATTCAATTGTGAAACGCGCACGCAGACTAATGAACGGATAACGGGAGTAATAGGAGATGATTTACGATCTAGAACGCCGAAGAAACCTGCGACGAGCCAAAAGAGTGCAGGCTTTCGCCCCCAAAGTAGGGCTGGATTTAAGATTTCACCATAATGACGCTTTTGAAGCCAAAGCAGTGGCTTGATGAGAAATGAGTAACTTTTCTTGCTTGAAATACGCACTAGTGCCCCTTATCAACGTTGTAAATATGGTTTTTATACCAAACTAACAACAAAGACCGAGAACCTTACGAAAATATTTCAATAAATGCTGAAAATATCTTAAAAAACGTTTAGTTGATGGATATTTCTACATATTGGGTTTTAACTTGCTGAGCAACACGAGGCGCGTTTTGATCGGTCGCAAGTAGATAACCACACGCTAAAATTGGAATTAATGCTAAAACCATTGTTTTTCCAATATGGTAATTTCGATACCAATATTTTTTCGCTCTAATTTTTAGCAATAAACCCCAAGCAAGTAGTAGAAGGTTAAAGGCACCAACAATCGTTAGCGTTTCATTTAGAAGGTAAGCAGGGGCAAGGTTACTGTACACTAGATAGAATATGCTTAAAGGCGGTATAAGGCTGATAAAAACAAGAAATCGCAGCAGCTTGGGCCACTTACAAAACTTATCTTTAAACATGTGGCCTTCTTGCCCAGTAAAGGGGTTTGCACAAGACATAGCGTTTCTCAGTGTTATAGGTGAACGATTTTGAGTGTCAGCGCTGGTTGTATGTGTATTTTTATAACCTAAGCAACGCATTCATTCTGATAGAATACGCATTAATTTTACAAGCATCTGTGCTGAATGAAAACCCGTAGCTGTTTTTATAAGCAGCTTTGTGAGTCGCTTCAATGTTTGTGATTTATTGACTTAATTTTGACGTAGATAATGTCGTCTTAGGTGTGATGTTCACTGGATTTATCACTTTTTTGAAAAAATAATCTATATACGATATGAAGCACATGAATGTGTACTTGGCTTTAGTGTTAAGAGTGGATTATTAAATTAAAGAGTGGAAAGGTAAATGGTGTTTTTTAGCCATAAAAAAGAGGCGTAAACGCCTCTTTTAGTTTCATTCTATAACGTATATCTAAATTAAGACAATGCAGATAACAATTCAGTACGACGCTGTTCTGTAATAACAGACCAGTGTTGACCACTTATTGCCCCTTCTAGCGCCCATAATAATTCAATACTTAATGAATTCTGATGATTATCTTGCAAAGCTCGATATGCTCCAAGCGCCCCTGCATCAAAAAGATCGTCAATCGTACATATGCCTGCTTTCTTTAACATACGTTCATTAGCTAAACGTAAGTTTGGAAGGTCTTTAATACGATTCGGACCAGTGTTACTTTTGGCCTCTTTATCTTTTTCAGCAGCGGTCAAAGACCCTTGAGCTTGCAAAATTATTTTGGTTGTATCATTCCACCACTCATCAGGAATGGCGTAGTGTTTAGTGACAACCGGAAACCCACGTTTTTTATAAACGTATGGTTCAAGACCCGATTTTTTAAATTCTTCTTCATTATCAGCATTCGCACGAAGGTGAAGTTTATCGTTTACTACAAGAGCAAACATTGTTTCACCCGCAAAAATACCAAAGCCACCAAACATTGAGCGTGATTTAACACTCTCAAAACAATCAAATATTTTTAATGCGTCTTTTAGTACTGGTTTATCCATGCTTCTTCTCGGTGATATGCCATGAGTCACCTAACATCAGAGCGAGGAATTCAAATTATCAAACTACAGATAATCTGTGTCAAAATTATGTAAAATTTATGACAAAACTTTTTGTTAATCCATCGGCAACCCCGCTACCATGAGGGTTATTATTTAAGATACAAATAATACCTTTTTAGGCCGGAAGCTTTGCGTCCTATTCTTTCGAATAGTTTGCCTTGTTTCGTGACATAACGATTGTAACGTAGATAGTCAGTTTTATTCCGTTTCGAAATTTTTTAAATGTGATATTGCTTCAGGTATTGGGTTTATTTCTATGGGTTAAAAGCTCTTAATTCATATTAAAGCTTTCTTTTTATAGAGATTATTTTAATAAAAAAAAACCGATAAGAATTAACTTATCGGTTTCTTATGAATCAAGTGTCATTGTTTTTATTGTGGGTATTTATTAATTTAAGTCTTTGACAGACTTACGAATCACCAGTTCTGGTTTCATTTCAAAAACACGACGTTCATGATTTTTATCTTTCACTCGCTCCATCAATATCTCGACGGCAGTTTTACCTAAACGTCGTTTCGGTTGGTGGATCGTTGTTAGCGGTGGTGAAAAATACGGTGCTAAGTCAATATTATCATAACCAATAATAGAGACATCTTCTGGCACACTTATACCTGCTTGTTCAAATGTACTAATTAACGCCATTGCCATGATGTCGTTGAAACAAAAAATAGCCGTCGGGCGATCTTTCATCGTAATGAACTTATTTGCGGCTTCAACGGCAGACTCGCACTCAAAATCGCCATCAATAAGCCAGTTATTATTAACGGTGATACCAGCCTCAGCCATTGCTTTATTGAAGCCTTTTAAGCGCTCGCGGCACGTAGATTTTTCGCTATGACCTGACAGACAGCCTATTTTTTTGTGACCATTGTCAATAAAATGCTTAGTTGCTATATAGCCACCTTGTTCAGCATTATCTTGGATCTTATCTGTTAGTGGGCTTTCTGGGCCCCAATCCATGATTACCATTGGTAAATCACTTTTACGTGCAAGTAGATCAAGTAGGTCTTGATCAAGATCTGAACACATTACGAGTAGGCCATCTACACGCTTTTCAGCAAGCATGCGCAGATAGTCTCGTTGTTTAACTAGATTACCTTCAGTATTACATAGGATTAGTGTGTAACCTGCTCCATAGCAATACTCTTCAACACCATGAATCACTTCAGCAAAAAATGGGTTGGTTGATTTTGTGACCAACATCCCGATGGTTCTTGTTGTATTACATTTCAGGCTTCGCGCGACAGCACTTGGTGCATAGTTAAGGTCATCTACTGCAGCCAATACTTTTTTCTGAGTTGCTTCTGCCACAAAGCGAGTTTTGTTTATCACGTGAGAGACAGTTGTGGTCGACACACCAGCCATACGTGCAACATCTTTAATCGTTGCCATATTTATTCTTCTAATAATTGTAGTCAGAGATCTGAACGCTACTTGAGCAGTACCAAATTGAATAAACAGAAAGAGATTATCTGGCTATCTATTCAATTTGGTACTTAAACGTAAAAAAGCCGCATCTTATAACTCGCGGCTTTTTCATAAATTTAGTATGTTACATTATTTAATCGCTTGCGCTCACATTTTACTGAGTGTAGCGCACAGTGCAACTGTTCTGGCTCTCAAGAAGAAATTACTTGATAGGTATCAACAAAATTAATGCAATTTCAACAGGTATGCATGGTAATAATCGTTATTTTATAAATGCTGATTATGAGTTTGTTTGTATATATGCTTGGTAACTGTCAATAGCGGCGATCTGAAATGTTAGTGATTAATTGTTTAGAGTCCCAAATACCTAAGCGACCTCACTGCCGCTGAAGCGAGTACCGTGAGGTAACTTAGATATATGTTGAGTGATAGTTTCCGTTTTATATTTACGGCTTTTTGCAACACATTAGTGCGACAAAATGACAGGATAGTCACCTGTTGGGTGAGAGGATATATATACCGGCCAACCGTAGACTTGTTCAATAATATTCGGTTTTAATGCTTGCCACGGTGTTCCTTCTGCCTGTATTAATCCGTGATTAACGATAACTAAACGATCAGCATATTGTGCTGCAAGGTTTAAGTCGTGTAAGACAATAATAACTGCAGCCCCATTACTGGCTAATTCTTTGGCGACTTGTAATGTTTTATGCTGATGGGCTAAATCGAGTGCAGAAGTGGGCTCATCAAGCATTAAAACACACTGTTCTCCCGATTGGCTCAGTTGAGTCAGTATACGGGCAAAATGAACGCGTTGTTTTTCACCTCCAGAGAGGGAAGGGTAAAGACGATGAGCCAAATTGCAGACATCGACAAGAGCCATTTTTTCTTGAGTAATCTGTTGTGTTTGTATATTACTTAACTCTAGTGGCAATCCCCCAAGTTCAACGACTTCATGTGCTAAAAAAGCAAAATTTAGCGTGCTGTGCTGGGGCAATATACCAAGGTGTTTTGCGAGTGTTTTAGCTGACCATTGTTTTCTGTTTTGTCCAAAAAAGTCGATGTTTCCCGTGGCTTCTATTTCACCGCACAACACTTTTAATAAGCTACTTTTCCCAGCGCCATTCGGACCAAGTAATGCTGTGACTTCACCTGCATGAATATCAATATCAAAGTTATCAAGCAGGGTTTTACCCCCTAAAATCAGGTTTAAACCTTGGGCGCGAATGGCAACTTTTTTCTTGCATATTTGATTGTTTATTAATGGCTCTAGGCTATTAGGTTGCGGGCCAAAAATCATGACATTCTACCTTTTTGCTTAACAAGTAAGAGGATAAAAAATGGTGCACCTAAAATGGCAGTTACAATACCGACTGGAAGCTCTAAAGGAGCAAGTACGACGCGCGCAATCATATCTGCAATCAATAGAATCAAAGCGCCCAGTAATGCAGATATAGGAAGTAATGTTTTGTGATTTGGCCCCGAAAGCATGCGACCTAAATGGGGAATAACCAAACCAACAAAACCAATGATGCCAGTTAGAGAAACGGTAACGCCAACGCCAGCTGCACATAATAAAATAAGGCGACGTTTAAGCATCTGTACATTCACCCCCATATGTTTGGCTTCAGCTTCACCGAGTAGAAAGGCATTCAGCGCATTTGCATCACGACAAAATAGCCAAAGCAAAATAGCTAAAGAAGCAAATGCTAAAGCAATGCCAGGCCATGTTGCCCCTGCTAATGATCCCATCGACCATAACGATAAATCTCGCAGTGCTTGATCATCGGCGATGAAATTCATAAAACCAAGGGCGGCACCAGAAAGTGCCGCAATTGCAACACCCGCAAGCAGCATAATGGTAACTGATGTGCCGTTCTTATCTGTACCAAGGTAATAAACAAAGAATGTGCTTAATGCGCCGCCTATGAAAGCGAATACAGGTACAGTACCAAGTGTCAAAATAAGTGGGTAATTGACAACAAGAGGTGCAAAGAAAACAACTGCAATTGCAGCGCCTAATGCCGCACCGCCTGAAACCCCAATAATGCCAGGATCAGCCAAAGGGTTTCTAAATAACCCCTGCATAACGGCACCACATAGTGCCAAAATAGCACCTATGGCAATGGCTAATAATGTGCGTGGTAAGCGTATTTGATTAACCACTAATTGTATATGAGCTGGTAAATCCGTTTCCCACGGTATTAATGCTTTAATACTGTCGATGAAACTGATATCCATCGGACCGATCACAATTGAAGACGTGATAGCAAAAAATAATAACCCAATCCCTAATGGTAAGAGTGTTTCAATGGGTAAGCGTTGAAGCTGCATACGTCTTGATTGCATGTGATGTGTAACCCTTACTTAATCTTGATAGAAAACTTTATTTAAACGTTCAGCTTCATCAATACTCTTCAGACCTAAGCCTCCAATTAGAGCTGTACCATCGATAGTCGCCAGTGCTTTATTTTTACCCGCTGGTGTTGCTGCAAGTAGAGGCATTTTTTTTAGCAAGTCATCGATTGTGCCAATTGAACTCAATGTTCGACTACTTAATAGGATAATGTCTGGTTGCATCTGTACCATCGCTTCAGCAGAGATAGGTTTGTATGCTTCAATTGTATTTGCGGCAGGGTTAATTGCGCCGGCTAATCTGATCACTGTGTCTGCTGTCGTATTACGTCCGGCAACATTCGCTGGTCGGCCATCATGAATCATTAAGAACAATACTTTTTTTTGGGTGCTTTGTGTGAGTAGGTGTGTTTGTATCGCGTCTACTTTTTTGCTTATTTCAGCTTTTAATGATGCTGCTGCCGGTGTTTTATTGGTTAACGCTGCGACCTCATCAATGCGTTCTAATAGGTCTTTTACTGTTTCGCCAGAGTTGACGACATCAACATCAACGCCACCTTGCTTAAGCAATTTTAACGTACTGCTTGGCCCCATTTCATTTGAACCAATAATGCGATCTGGTGTTAAAGACATTAGGCTTTCTGCGGACAACTGTCGGTGATAACCCACTAATGGATAAGCGCCTTTAACCAAGGTTTTACTGGTTAGATCTACAGCAACCAGTTGGCTTTCAGCATTTAGTGCATAGATGATTTCAGTAATTGCAGCCCCAGCACTAATTATGCGTTCACTTGCCCATGATGAACTGCTAGAGAAAATCAATGCGCTAGCTAAGACTGCGAGTTTCATCGTATTCATTTTTTTGTTTATGTTCTTTTCCATTACGCGTTATCTTCCATCAATAGTTGTGTGGCTTTAATTTCATGTTGTTGCAAGAAGGCTAATAGCTTTAGCATTTGTTCTACTGATGCGTTTTTATCGGCACCAATAACAACAGGCTTTGTAGGTCCATCTTTTACTTGTTTTAATAGCGCAACGGTAAAGCTATCCCAAGTGTTAAAAGATTGACCTTGCAGCGCCCAGTACGGTTCTTTGGCGATAAGATTGATCGTAATAGGGTCGGCTTCTGTTGTTTGTAATATCTGTGTTTCTGTTTTGGGTAATTCGACATCGAGTGCTTTTAATTTCACACTGGCAGTAAGCAACAGAAAAACCATAACGATGAAAATAATATCGAGTAAAGGTGTGAGGTCGGGCTTTAGCTCATCGTCATTTCTATATGTATGGCTTACGCTGATCATAAGGCTGTCTCTGTACTAGCAAGAGAAGCGTTTATGTTAGTTGTTGATGTGTTTATGTTGACCGCTGATGGCTCTACACTCGTTTTTTTCGAATGCTTATTACAAGCGGGGTCAAGGTCTAGCCCTTCTAACCAAAGGTTACAATGGTTTAAGGTATGTTCTAATTTTGCAGTTACTTGATCAGCCCACAAACCTAGTAGTTGAGCTCCTGTGATAGCAGGTAGAGCAATAATCAAACCAGCAGCTGTTGTCCGCATGGCGAGCCCAAGTCCGTCGGCAAGGTCGCTCGGTGTAACTGAACCAGATGTGGCAGCTATTCCTTTAAACATTTCGATTAAACCCAACACTGTGCCCAATAAACCTAGCAAAGGGGTGATCACGCCAATCAGCGAGAGTAAACGCAAGCCTGAACGTAGTTGTGTGCGTTTTTGTTGTAACCAAATACCTGCTGCATCTTCCCGAAGTGGCTTATCAAAATGGCGGTGTGAAATTAGCATTGCCACTCCCTTATATAGCAAAGGGCGTTGTTGTTTTAATTCAGAGGCAAGCTCATCTAACCCGCTATCATCATCACGATATTGCTTGGCAAGTAGGGCATTTATTTTTGTTTTACCCACACCGGTACACAAGAGGACTTGTACGCATCTTTCCAACAAAATCATGATGGTTAATGCAGAGCAGATAAGAAGAGGCCATGTCATTAGCCCAAACTGGTTTTGTAAATTATTGATGGTGTCCATTATTTAATCCAACTGAAAACGAACAGGAATCTGTACACGGTGGGCAATTGCTTGTCCATCGACGATATGTGAAGAGAATTGCCATTTTTTGATAGCCTCTAATGCCGCTTTATCCAGCATGTTTGTGCCTGAAGAGGCGAGCAATGTTTGTTTAATTTGACGGCCTGTTTGATCTATCCATACCTCAACCATAACTTCCCCTTGAACACCGCGGCGTTTAGCTAAACGAGGATATTTCACAGGGCTAGGACGTGTTGCAAATGTTGGTTTTGATATCAACGCTGGCGAATTAGCCCCAGACGATACTTCACTTTTTGTTGCCTGCTGTTCTGTTTTTGCAACGTTTGGAGTTGGTTTATCCATGATCTTAGCGGGTGTTTGTTTAACCTCTTTTGTTTGTGTTTTTTTCTTTGGGGTCGTCTTTTTAACCACTTTCTTCGGTGTGGTCTTTTCTTTAGGGGGATTTTTAGGTTTCACTTCTTTAATTACTTTCGGTTTGTTGTCCGATTTTTTCACCAGCTTTTTTGTTTTCGTTTCTACGGGGTCAATTACCTTTTTAGGTGGTGCCTTTTGTACCGCTTGTTGAATAACGTCTTGCTTGACTGGTTCAGCTATCGGTTGCGAAGAAGCAACTTGAGGTACTGAAACCAAATTGAGAGATACACGCACAGATTCAGCACCAACAGGCATTGCCATCGCATTTTTGTTTGGGATCGCAGAAAGCAAGATGCCATGGAAAATAATGGATGTAGCACCCGCAATGACGTATCGCTTGGTATTCACAAAGATCACCTGCTCGAAAATTTGATATTTCCACAAACGCACAAGGCATTGGAATTAGGGTTCATAACGATATTGAGATAAACATGTTATCAAGAATGAGTCTTATTATCCACTAAAAGCGAATAATATCAATTATCATTTGCAATCTCATTTGATGCTGAATATGATGCCTATCAAATAAGACTGATTATCATTTGATTATTGTGTATTTTGATATAAAAGCATTAAATTCAATAATTTACTTGATGTAATTTCTAATATGAATGCATTGACATTAATGTATCCATTGGGTGATTGCTTGTTTGAGTAAATGACATAAATGCATATGTATCGTCAGTTAATAAGAAAGTATGCATATAGAAAGTAAACAGCGTTGAAGTTGACTCATTAGCTAAGTGGTAAGTGCTCACCTTATTACTTAACTCACACTATTTTTGGTGAAGAGTACCGACACGAGGAGTGGCTGGTTAAACCAGCACATTAATCTATGAATAAAGAACAATTGCCGAGTATTGATAAAATACATGTTGAAAGCATGAGTGTTGATATTGTCGGGGAAAATACACCCGATCCACTGAGGTTTGCATTCCGTCAAAAACGGTCAGCGCATGCTGGTGGCATGACATCAATGGTTGCAGAGAGCGAACAGCAGCCTATAGCGCAAGCAATTTTAAGTACGGTACCAAGACAGTCGGGGAAGCGTTGTTTATACGTTCATATTCCTTTTTGTCGTGTGCGTTGTACGTATTGTAATTTTTTTCAATACGCATCGAGCCAAAGTTTAATTGATGATTATTTTGCTGCGTTGATGGTCGAGCTTGAACTGAAAGCAGGTCAAGCCTGGACACAAGCTGCACCATTTCATGCGGTATATATTGGTGGTGGTACCCCAACAGATTTAACGGCTGCGCAAATTAAGCGTTTGGGACAAATGATTCGCCAACATTTCCCATTAACAACAGATTGTGAACTAACGTTGGAAGGGCGAATTAATCGTTTTACTGATGAAATGTTTGATTCAGCATTAGAAGGTGGCTTCAATCGCTTTTCATTTGGTGTGCAAAGCTTCGATACGCAAGTTCGACGTAAAGCAAAGCGTTTAGATGATAAAGACGTGGTATTAGAGAGAATTCAAGCGCTTAGTTCGAGCGAATCAGCACCTATTGTTATCGATCTATTGTATGGGTTGCCGTACCAAGACTTAACGGTGTGGCAACAAGATCTAAAGGACTTTTTAGACAGTGGTGCGCATGGTGTCGATCTGTATCAACTTATCGAAATGGGTGGTACACCGATGAAGGGGCTGGTGGAGAATGGTCGATTACCCGAGCCAGCAGATACCCCCACAAAAGCGACGATGTTTGAAAATGGCGTGAATTTTATGGCCAAACACCATATGCGCCGTTTGAGTGTGAATCACTGGGCAAGAGATAACCGTG
Organism: Photobacterium profundum; assembly: GCF_003026285.1. GTDB lineage: Bacteria > Pseudomonadota > Gammaproteobacteria > Enterobacterales > Vibrionaceae > Photobacterium > Photobacterium profundum. Next base: position 23,888 of record NZ_PYOD01000009.1, on the reverse strand, counting down.
AACGTAGTGTTTACAATAGCTTAGCTAAAACCTCTGCAGAGGTATTACCTTTAGGTGCAGGGGCGGGTGGCAATGTTAGTGGTTATGGTTTCATGCAACACCGGAACTTAGACACGTATATGGCGTCTGTAAGTAAAGGTGAGATGCCTTTAATGATGATGACCAAGTCTGCACCTTTAGCTGCACTACACGCAGAAATTAAAGCAAGTTTTGATCGCGGGGTACTGTCTGCATCGTTACTTAGAAAGGCTCTTGCACAGCAAGTGATGGTAAACCAGACTTCAGCAATATATATGAATATTGATGTGTATGACTACTGTTTACCCTTGTTTAAAAAGTGGGAAAGTCATGGGCTGGTCGATGTCGATAATGAGTATTTATCGCTAACGTTAGCAGGACAATTCTGGTCGGTGTCGTTGGCTCAGGCAATGATTGAAGTATTACAGCAGTTTTTACCCGTGCAAGCGGCGGCATGAAGCGCATCTAGCACCTTTATAGATAAAAATTAAAAAGTAAATTAACGCATTTATAAATATGGAGAAACACCGTGTTTTCAACATACTCACTAGAAACAATGAAAGAAAAAGTAGCCGCATTATTAGCTGAAGACCCTAAGTTACATGCTGGTGCGATTGCCGAAAAATTAGAAGTTACCGAAGGAGAAGTTGTATTCGCTTTTCCTGATGAGTTAGTAGTGACATTGTCTGGTGAGTTCGCGAAAAGCATTCTAGAAGATTTACCTTCATGGGGCCCTGTTACAGCAATTGTGCATTCAATGGGTTCAATTTTTGAGGTGAAGGCACCATTTCCTAAAGGCAAGGAAGCGCGTGGTTATTATAACTTGATGGGTAAAGACGGCGAACTGCACGGTCATTTGCGTTTAGATCTCATGTCTAAGATTGGCTTAGTAAGCAAAACATTTATGGGGCAAGAAAGTTACTTTATTGGCTTCTTTGCTAAAACGGGCGAGTGTGTGTTTAAAGTATATTTAGGACGCGATAAGCAGCGTAAGTTATTCCCAGAGCAAATTGAAAAATTCCAACAACTTAAAACCCAGTATTTATAAAAAAGCTTATCAATAATGATTATAAACAGTACTTATAAACAACAGTTATAAGCATTGTCATCATATAAAGAAATCACCTCAAAATACCGACTAAACAGGTATAAACGGAGAAAGTAAAAATGAGTCAGGTAAAACAAGAACGCCTTCAAAACCGTTTAGGTCCAGAAATCAAAGAATTTCGTGAATCGTGCCAAACTATTCAGCTCGCGACAGTTGATGCGAATGGTAACCCGAACGTGAGTTATGCCCCGTTTGCATTATTAGATGATGGTTATTATGTGTTGATTAGCCAAATTGCGAAGCACGCACGTAACTTGCTTGAAAATCCAAAAGTATCTTTAATGATGATTGAAGATGAAGCGTCATCGAAAACAATTTATGCCCGTAAACGCTTAACTTTTGAAGCAAACGTTGTGATTGTAGAGCGTGAAACAGCACGTTGGCAAGAAGCCGTAGTGGGTCTTAAAGATCGTTTTGGCGAAATTGTTGATGGTTTAAGTGGATTGGAAGATTTTAAAATGTTCCGTCTTGAACCCACTCAAGGCTTATTTGTAAAAGGCTTTGGTAAAGCATTCCAAGTAAGCAGTGATGACCTGGTTGATTTTGTGCATCTAACAGAAGGTCATAAGCGTGTTAAAGATGGTAGTGAAGTAACAGCGCCAACAGAAGAGTTATAATGTATATCCACGCTTGGGCATAAGTGAAGTACGCTTAAAAGTACGGTGAGTTGGTACAGTTAATAAGCAAAAGGCTTGAACCTAGGTTCAGGCCTTTGTTTGTTTAGGGTGTTATTGCGGATAATCACAGACAGGTTTTTTAAACGCTTGATCATGATCATCAGATAACAATGAGAAACTTGATGTCTCCCAAATAAGTGTGATAATTACATCAACCTTTACGCTTATATCGGATCAATATTATGGCTAATAAAAACGGTTTATGGTTTGCCTATATCGCAAGCTTCTTAACACCTTTCACATTACTAACCTCTGGTATTGTTGCCATTATTTATTCTGGCTATCAGTTGAATAAAGGTACTGATGAAGTGGCTTACAGCCATTATTACACCATTATTCGAAGCTTCTTTTTGTTCTTCACATTTTTTGTTGTTTTGGGTGTAACGGCGGCGACTATAACGGGTATGGTAGCGGGGGCTGAGTATTGGGTTCATAGTAATGTACTTCATACAGTACTGAATATACTGCCATTTATTGGTGCAGCTATTGCCTTAGCAGCGATTGTGGCTTGGTTTGCGAAGATAGTAAAAGGTATGAAGCAGCTTAGCGTAAACCAAGCTGTAGAAATGTAATAGCCCAAATATTTAGTTAGAACTAGAAAACCTGTGGCAAGTCTGATGAGTTACTCAGACTTGCCACAGGTTTTTTTATTGCTCGCTTCCTCGCTAAACTAGGGGGGAACTAGTCTAGCTTGTCGACTTAGCTTCTAAATTGGGTAAATAAAGTGTCGAGCTCTTTTAAGAGAGTCTCTGTTTTTGGATCCTGCTTTTTCATTGCAGAGATCGTATCTTTCTGTAGTGCGATTTCTAGTTTACTAAGCTCAGGATCTGCCATGATAGATTCACGTTGTTTAGCTAATGCTTGTTTTTCTTTGGCGAATGATTTTATTAGCTCTGCACGTTTTTCATCTGTCGTATTTTCATCTCTTACTTGTTGCTGGATTTCTTGTGCAGTTTTAAGGAAAGCTTCTGGTTGATAATTGACTTCTTTCGCTTTCTTCTCAAACGTTGCTTCGAATGTTTTTACTTGCTCAACAAGAGCTGGGTTTGATTGCATAGTTTGCGTTCTTATATCAGCTAACTCTTGTTGAATGATGCCAATACGATTAGCCAGCTTTTGCTGCTCAACAGCAGGTGATGCCATTACTTCACTCGCATTTACTTGCACACTTGCGATAAAGCCAAGTATAGAAAAAGATAGAAGCAGTTTTGCAAATAAGGATTTAAATAGAGGTTCTTTTACCGTAATTCTAGACATGTTTATATCTCTTGTTATTTAGTATGGGGTATACGTTAAATGTCGGAAGGGGGAGTTATGTCAGAAGATTGTCATGAAGGCTGTTTAAAAGCTGAACACTCTTCAGGTCGTTATATCAACGCATATCAGCGTTTGATTTGAACGCTTTATTCTTCAATATCTTGCGAGTACGGTGAGCGTATTTTTGAATTTTGGGTATAAAAAAGCCGGTATTCAATACCGGCAAAGAGATAGTGCATCAGTAGCATTATCATGTAGGTACCAACATGAATGCATACTGGTTATTATAGAATTTGGTTCTATTCTTCCCCTAACAGGAAAGTAGCGTCGAGTTGGCAGAAAGCAACAAGTAAGTTAACAGATGCAGTATAAAACCCGAAGTCATCACGTGCTTTACACGATTGGGCAAATGCAGGAATCCAGTTCAATAGCATGCCATTAACGAAGGCGAGTTGCGCTTGCATCAATGCTTCACGTTTTTCTTCATTCAACTCATGGTTTGCTTGAATGATAAGATTGCCCATAAAGTCTAACTCTACAGCAATATGATCAGCTGGTTCGTTGAATTCTTTACGTTGTGCAATGCCGTATTCTTCCATTAATGCATTCATGTCTTGAGCAGGCTTATCGTTCAATAAACCAGATTCACCAACATATATTGATGCATAAGGTAGTGCGCCTGATTTAGGTGTGCTCAGAAATAGGCCACAGAAATCTGCCGCTAATTCAAGCTGTGCATCTTCTCGTGTTTTTAGCGTGTTGATTGCATTGCGAAATGCTTCAACAGGTTCTTTAAGCTCAGGTGTTATGCCTAAACCAGACAAGAAAGTGAACATTTCGTCACCGTGGTATTCGGTTAAATCTTCATTCGTCAACTCGCGAGCCAAAAGTGAAGACATCCACCAGTAAATTTCAGCACGTTGTTCGTTGAAAGCAATAAATTCTTGCATGGTCACTCCAGACACTTAAAACATATTCACATAAAACATAGATTTGTAATGATTATATGTGAATAGGTTTTATTTTGTTTAAAGAAAGACGATGTTATTGCGTAAGATCGCCTATCTTTTTATTATTTTTGATTAGCCGCCTATATTTAAGGCGGCTATCATTCCGTTCACTAAAACAATGCGCACATCAAGTATTCGCTTGGTTGCTTATTGTTTTTCCGGTAGCGTTAATATCTTAACGTATAGGGATTACTCTAAATCCATTGCTGGGAATAGAGGGTTAATATCAGTGACTTCTACAGGACCATTAAAGCCTGTTACCGCTGGAAGATTTCCAGTGTATTTTTCGATATCTACTTGAGCCGATGCCGCTGTTGTTGCCTGTGCAAGCTTTGATGAGCCAACATCTTGAGTCAGAACGTTTGGATCGCCATATGTACAGATTGTGCCAGGTTTACCGCCTTCAAGTGGGCTATACCATGCGCCTTCGTGAATACGACAAACACCCGATTTGAAGTCTTCAGTCACTACTGCGCCTGCTAGTACTTCACCACGGTCGTTGAATACACGAACAACATCACCAGATTGAATGCCGCGTGCTTTTGCGTCGACAGCACTGATGTAAACAGGTTCACGATCCGCAACTGAATAACTTGCACGAAGCTCTGTCGATGAACATAGCTGTGAGTGTAAACGGTGGTTAGGGTGCGTGCTTTGCATGTTCAGTGGGAACTTGTTTGACTGAGGACCACCGTGGCTACGCTCATTCTTTTCAAACCACATTGGGTGACCCTGACAGTCGTCGTAACCCATATCTGCAATTGTTTTACAATAGATCTCAATCAGACCAGAAGCGGTACCTAGAGGCTCTAGATCCGGTTCTTTACGGAATGATTCGTGGCGTACCCATTCAGCACCTTCAGGAAACTCAATGAAACCTTCTTCATCCCAGAACTTCTTGAAGTTAGGCATACGAACACCAAGACCACGGCCTTGTAAACGAGCACCGTTATAGATTTCTTCAATCCATTCCATTTGTGTCTTACCACCGGTGAATGCTTCTTCACGATCAAAGCGGCGACATAGTTCACGAAAAATATCGAAGTCATCTTTTGCTTCGAACATAGGCTCAACAACTTTAGGTAGGGCAATAATACCTGCGTTTGAGTGGTTACCATATTGTTCAATGTCATGACGTTCATGCGTTGTTGTTGCAGGTAAAACGATATCTGCAAAACGACAAGTTGCTGTCCATTGGTGCTCTACTGATACAACCGTTTCCAGTTTGCGCCATGCTTTGATCATTTTGTTACGATCTTGATGGTGGTGGAACGGGTTGTTGCCACAGAAGATAGCCATCTTCATTTCAGGGAATGTAACATCGTGACCATTCCACTGGATTGTTTTGCCTGGATTTTCGATACAATCTACGAAACGAGCTACTGGGATGTAATTCGAGTAACCTTTGTATGAACCGTTGTGGATAGGGTCAACGCCTGTTACACCACTAAAGCCAGACATTAATGGGCCATTAGACGTGATAGAGCCAGCATCATTGTAGTGCCAACCGAAACCGAACCCACCACCAGGCAAGCCGATTTGGCCCAGCATTGCAGCTACTACCACAAGCATCCACGCGTATTGCTCGCCGTGTTGCATGCGTTGTAGACACCAACCGCCAATGATCTGAGTACGACCAGATGCCATTTGACGAGCAAGTGCACGAATTTCATCTGCTTTAATACCACAGATTTTTTCAGCCCACTCTGGTGTTTTTTCAACACCATCGCTCTCACCTGTTAGGTAAGGGACAAACTTTTTGAAGCCAGTTGTGTAATCAGCAATGAAATCTTTGTTGTATAAGTTCTCGGTATACAAGGTATGCGCGATAGCTAACATCAACGGTAGATCGGTTTGCGGGTTAACTGCGATTTGCTCGCCACCGACAAACTTCTGAGTTTCAGAACGAACAGGATCAACGTAAATTACTTTGATTTCTTTGTTCTTTACTTTCTCAGCCAATTCTTGGTAATAAGCATATGGGCTGTGGTCTGGAACCAACCAACCTACTTGAAGGTTTTTAATTGGATCTGAACCCCAGATAACAATTGTGTCTGAGTTTTCAAGAACCAAAGGCCAAGATGTTTGCTGTTCGTATACTTCCATTGCACCAGCAACGTACGGAAGAATAACCTGTGCTGCACCTGTTGAGTAGTCACCCATTTTGCCAAGGTAAGTACCGTGTAGGCCAATAGCACGCATCATCATAGTGCCGGCAGAGTGAAGCTTACCGACTGACTGCCAACCTGTATGACCTGCGTAAAGTGCGCTAGGGCCATAGTTATTTTGTACACGTTCTAGTTCGTGGTAGAAGAAATCAAGCGCTTGACTCCATGGCACACGTACAAAGCGATTATCACCACGTTGCGTAGTGTCAGATTTGTAACCATGTTTTAGCCAATCAATACGAACCATTGGGTATTTAACACGGGCAGGGTTGTAAACAACCTCGCGTACACCGTTAATCATAGGAGTAGGGTGTAAATCTTTCTCGAATGGAACTGTATCTACCCAAACACCATCAACAACTTTAGCGCGGAATGCACCCCAGTGAGAGCCTGACAGCACATTGCCTGTGAACATGGTCTTGCTATCGGTTGCTGCCATTGCTTTACGTGGTGCAAGTAAGCTTGTCCCTACAACGGATGCTGCACTGACTGTAACCAGACCAGATAAAAAGCGGCGGCGTGAAACACCTTTATTTAGAATTTGAGTCGTCATAGACGCGATCCTTAAATTTGAAATTCTGTGCAATAACGCGGGCTATTAGTCATAACCCGCCTCTTAGGTATTAGTGGGCGCTAGCGCCGCCAGTGTCTTTACCGTGATTTTGTAGGTACTTCAGCAAAGTACGCTCTTCAGTTTTCGTTAAGCGGTAGTAAGCACTCATCGCATTCAGGCTTGCGATCCAGCCATTTGCTGTGAAGTGGTCAGGTGCTGGTGCAGCATGGCATGCATTGCAGGTTGAGCCATACATGTCTTCTGCGTAATTCCAGATAGGTTGAATGCTATCGATCATGTCATCAGGGCTGATCCATGCTTCAACAGAAACGTGTTGCCAAACAATGTCGGTTGACGCGTCAGTTTTCTCTTCAAGTAATTTCTCACCCGCTTTTACATCGCCGCGAATCGTTGCTTTAAAGACACGTTTACCCATGTATTCAGTTAGTACACGGCCTTTTCCTGCTTTTTCTAACCAGCCGTCAACTTGTACTTTCAGCATGTCGTCTTTACGTTCAAGAACGATAACTTCAGAAGCCGGTAATAGCTTACCTTCTGATTTAGCATCAGCGTTGTTGGTTGCGAAAAGATCTTTCTCTCCTAAAGAGTAAAGTTTTTCAGCAGCAGCACCTTGAGATTTAGCTGTTGTTTGTAGCTCTTCGAAATCTTTTTGGAAGCCTCCCGCCATGTTAGGTAACTCGTGAGCAATACCTTTGTGACATTCGATACAGTTCATATCTTCAGCGGCTGCTTTGTTCATTTCAAACGCAGCTTTAGCCGATTGTTTTGAGTGATCCATCGAATCGTAAGCGTGACAACTTTTACATGTTTTCGAGTTTTGTCCTTCCATTCGAGCCCAAACAGCTTGCGCCATTCCTAGGCGGTGTTCTTCGAATTTTTCAGGCGTATCTACTTTTTTAGAAATGAAGTGGTGGTAAAGATCCTTTGCGCCTTCTAGCTTACGGAATATTTTTCCTGGCAAGTCTTTTGGTTGGTGGCAATCAACACACTCAGCACGTACACCAGAGGCATTTTTAAAGTGAATAGTTTGTTTATACTCTTCGTAGTTACCTTGCATGGTGTGACAAGAGGTACAGAATTCTGTGGTTGAAGCAAACTCAAAACCTTTGTGTACAGTGAATGTACCCGTTAGCGTGATACCGATACCGACTAATACCAACGCAAGAATTGAATACTTGCTGCTTGGTTTTATCAACTTTTGCCAAAGTTTTTTCATATTTGGAATATTCCATAAACAAAGAATTGCCTCCATAACCTACGGAGGTGCTTAAATTTTTATGAGGTGATAATAAGTCCACGATATGAATAAGGTTAACGGCAAGAATTAACAGTCAGCATCGGTTTATGAAAAATTGTTAATGGCAATTGGATGTGCTAACGTTTTATTAGGCAATAAAAACACAATAAAAGAGATAAAAATGAGTCATCACGTACTTGTTGTAGAAGATGAAATTGTTACCCGCACCAAACTTGTTGGGTATTTTGAAAATGAGGGTTACCAAGTAAGCCAAGCAGAAAATGGCGAGCAGATGCGAGAGATAATGATGGTCGAAAACATAGACCTAATCATGCTCGATATTAACTTGCCGGGTGAGAATGGTTTATTACTTACACGTGAATTAAGAAGCCGCTCTGAAGTGGGTATTATTCTAGTTACAGGTCGAACAGATAGCATTGATCGCATCGTGGGTTTAGAGATGGGTGCTGACGATTATGTGACAAAACCATTCGAGTTAAGGGAACTGCTTGTAAGAGTTAAAAACTTATTATGGCGCATGGACTTAGTCGAAAAAGCACGTAGTGAAACGTTAGTTGAAATACAAGAAGATAACATCATTCGTTTCAGCGATTGGCAGTTCGATATTAACAAGCGAGCATTGACTCATAATGGTCAGCCAGTGAAGCTTACTAAAGCAGAATATGAGCTTTTAGTTGCTTTTTCTTCGCACCAAAATGTTGTATTAAGCCGTGAAAGAATTCTGAATATGTTGAGCCATCGCGTAGAGGCTCCTAATGATAGAACCATCGATGTTCTGATTCGGAGAATGCGTTCTAAAATGGAAGTTGACCCTAAAAATCCACAAATTTTTGTCACTGTTCATGGTGAAGGTTACATGTTTGCTGGTGATTAAATCCTCACAAATTAACGTTAAAATATCTAACTGAAAAGTCGTTTTAACCAGCCTCTATTTAAGCCGGGATATTCTATGTTCCGGCTTTTTCATGGTAACTTAACTGCACTTTTGTTGATTTTAATCAACTTTTGTTGAATCTGTAAATAAATGCTAACTGTATGTTTTTAGAACATTAATCGACCTGCTCAATAGTGACTCTGAAAATTTGTTTTTTTTACGATGAAATTTACGATACGGTTACATAAAATATCGACTCTTTAACATGCATATTGTTATGGTAACAGCTAAATAATTCGAAATGTTACGATTATGACATTATTGAAATATAGTATTATATCTCGATAAATAAGGCTGAGCGTTGGTGGGGGAATTTGAGGGAGTAATACCCAAACAGCCTGAGATTATCAGACTGTTTAATGGATTTATTGGACGCTAGTTATTAGCCAAAATACGTTTGGTTAAATGGATCAAACGCGGCAGACTATGCACACTTTCTTTCGCGAGTTCTTTTTGTTCGATTAAAACATCTTGTAAAATATCATCGGTGGTTAGCGGGTTCGCCAGTACAACTCTGAAAACCGTCGTGATTTTGTGATCCCACTTTTCAGGTGTTAAACGAGTACGTGATACAAAAGATTTACCAGATTCACGCTGACGCTTTTGAATGAATTTCGTAAGGTCATTGAGTGAATCGTGCAATAGATGCTTATCTTCGGCATTCGCAATGGCTAATGCTTGTTGTGTTTCTGCTGGTACATAGCGATAGGTGAGTAAGCATAACTCAGGTTCTGTGATTAGCTCGAAATCAGGCTCTTGCTTAATCAGATTAGCAAAATATTTGGCTTTATCGATACTGCTATTGATCAACATTTCATAGCCAGGTCGGCTAATAATGTTCAAACTCGCAAACAGTAGCATTGCCATACCACTACGCGAACCTTCTAAAGTATGGCTACCTAAATCTTTGGAACCTTTACGAAGAATATATTCAGCGTGATGTTCAATCGATGTCATTAAAGCCGGGTTTTTGAAGATAACCATGCCAGCTCCCATTGGTACGTACAGTTGCTTGTGCGCATCAATAGTGATCGAGTCTGCTCGCTCGATCCCTTTTAATAAAGAACGATATTTGTTTGACATTAAGGTTGCGCCGCCCCAAGCAGCATCGACATGAAAATGACAATCATGCGCTTGCGCTATGTCGGCTAGCTCGTCTAGCGGGTCAATATTACCCGTTTCAGTTGTACCAGCCACACCAATAATAGCGAAAGGTTTAATGTTCTTTTCTTTTAGGGATTGGAGTGTTGCCGTTAATTCATCAACTCGTATTCGGTTATTGTCATCCGTTTTAATTGGGATCACGCAGTCACGTCCAATACCTAATATATCAGCGGCTTTTTTCAGTGAATAGTGACCACGTTCAGAGACAAGTACTGCAAGGTCATCATATCCGTAATGCTTCATTGCACGGAATAGACCTTCATTGGCCACACCCTTAAATTCACCATCTGGTTTTAACACATTGTTTCGTGCCACCCAGAGTGCTGTGATATTGGCAATTGTTCCGCCAGAACAAAAAGACCCTAAAGAGTGGTTTGCACTGTGCATCCACTGCTGATAGAAACTTGTCTCTTCATTGAAGATTAAGTTGTGCATCATGCCTAAAACTTGGCGCTCTAGGGGAGTGAATGCCTTTGAGGTTTCAATCTTTACCAAGTTTTGGTTTAGACCAATCATAATTTTTGATAGCGGCATCAAAAAATACGGTAAAGCAGACGTCATGTGGCCAATAAAGCTTGGCGCAGACGTATGAACTGACTGAGCAACAAGCTTAGTCAGCAAGAATTGAGTGTGATCGGAAACAAAGCTAGGGCTTTCAGGAATGTCAGCAGACGAGAAATCCTTTTCAATCTCTACAAGCGGCTTTTCGCGCGCAGCAATATGAGTCCCTAAAAATTCATTTAGGTTTTGTGAGATTTTTTGCTCGATCAGCCCTAAGGTTGATTCAGGTGCTTCCGGCACCGTAAAAATGCGATGTAACGACTCTAAAGTCGCATCGGCTTTTCTATTATCCACTGCCATAATGACTTGTTACTTTTGATTAACTTCGGCAAATTGATGCTAATTTAATAGAAATTGGTATCGATGTCTCGAAATATTTCTATGTTTGCTACTAACTGTTCGCATAAAAACCTTCAAGATCATCGATATAGTCACACCAATTAACTATTTTGATGCATTGATATTAAAATTTATAGTTGATACCGACTGTGGCCATTAGGGAGTCTTCGTTATAGAAATTGATATTGGAGTCTGTTGTGTTATAACCAATCAATGACACTAGCCCCCAATCTGTCCAACCAAAAGGCTCGTTGTATTCATACGCTAAAAAGACACTCCACAGATCATCTTTTTGCTTTTCGTCAAATACTGGGTTCTCTGCTTCGTACTGTGCATTTTTATAGCCAAACGTTAGCACGAGACTAGAGCTTGGTAGCATCTGTATAACACTTAGCTGTGCACCATAGGTATCATATGACATCGCGTCGCCATCAGCATCAAATCGGGTATAGCTCAACGCACCACGCAATAATCGCCCTCGAGCAATAGATTGGCGATAAGACCCCTCTAAATAAACGATGTTTCCTTCACGATCTAATGAGGCTATTTCAGTTTCCGACAAGTTTTGTTTTTGACCACTTTTTTCAGTATCAATATCTTGCTGCCCAACAGAGGTTTCCATTGAGAAGTTAGATCCCAGTATATTTTTGTATTGAAAACGGAACCCTTTAATTTTTGTATCTGTCTCAGTTCGGTTTTCATTCACTAAAAAGGGATCTTCCCATGTTTTAGTTCCAATGATACCAGGTACATAGCTTAAGCTAACCATACCATTACCTTCGAATAATTGACGGTAACCTGCCTCAATGTGGAAACGGCCTAATGCCAAATCTGATCGGCTAGTACCCATGAAAACCTGCTTATCTGAAGCGAAAGAATATTGAATAGCACCGAGTGGGGTGATAAGTGCTTTAGTATCAGATTTGCCAGAGCTGTTAAGAGAAGAGGTTGATTCTTGATCTGTATTGAATTGTGATTTGCTATAGCTAAAACCCGTAAGCAATGAAATATCACCGCTGAATCCTTGCTCCCACTGAACTAAAGGGTTAGCCCAAGCTGATGTTGAGGTCATTGCAATAAGCAGACCCATCGAAAGAGGCTTCATTACCACTCCTGTGAAAAACAATGCTGTTAAATAAAAAGGTATATAACGTGTATTTTTATATGGCACACAAAGTATGCAAGTTGAATTTTACTTTGTGCTGTTCTTATACGCAAAGCAAGAATACGCTATGTCAATATAATGTTAAATAATAAATTTACTATAATATCAAAAATATAGCTGAATAATTAAGATGTTAATGATAATTAATACTTATATACTTTATCTAAAACTCGTCTTTCGGAAGTGACTCTGAAGTAGATTAGGTATCTATGAGTAGATAAAAAAAACCGCAACAATGAGTCGCGGATACTTTATATTCAGTAATTAAATAGAGTTATTACCAACGGTGTTAGTCACACTTAATCGCTGCAATTTTTGTCATTTTTTCATTGTAAGCATTCAGGGGCTCATCAATATTTACAGGGTGGGTCAGTAAGTTAGCAAAGGCACTGCGTAGCTCATAATTCTTCTTATGAGGTGTGCTCTGGCGATCATCAAATGCTTTTTTTGCATAACGACCAAGTTCATCTTGTTGCGTTGATAGCTTTTTAACGTCTTGCTGAGTTAGTTGTAACCAAGATTCAACTGGTTGGTTTAGATCAAGTTGGTCTTTATCATTTTCTAAGTACCAATCAACCGCTTCACGATTTAATTCAAAGTGATGTTTACGACCAGCTAAAAACCAGTCACCTACTTCTTTAAGGCTTTCATCTTGTTTAACACTCAAATCAACCAAACTTTGATACCAGCTTAATGATGCGTCGACATACTGGTGGTATTTGTCGCTTTCACAGTTAGTTGTTGATGCCAGTGCCGTTGTTGGAAGAAGTACGAGTGAAAGAATTACAGCAGATAACTTCATTGCCTATCCTTGATTGATCAATGTTTATTTTTATGTGTTAATTGTAACGAGATGATTGTGATAAAGAAAATGATTCTTTATAAGAATGATTCATTCATCCTGAATCTACTTAATTTTTGTCGCTTTTATAATGGACAAACATGCAAGGCATCACATTTTGTTGAAGATTAAATTACGCTCTAACCTTGAGTTCTTGTATTTAGAGAAGATCTTATCACGGTCAGCTTTTCAAGAGTGTGAGAGCTGTTACTGAGAGGAGTAACGGAAAACCAATCCCTCCAGAGTATCGGCGCTTGATGAAACTTTATTCTGGGCGGGAATTGTCTTCAATTGATGATAATTGGAGCTGAAAGAGATAGGGTAAACATGTCTAAAATAATCAGAACAGCAAGGCAATTGAAAGAACTACCAAAGAGCCGCAGAGGCAGTTAATTAGTAGCTCTCATTCTAACAGTCAACAAGGTGTTGGCTGTTATTTTTCGTACCAAAGTTGCCGAGTGGAACGCATCATTTTGTTTTGTTATGTTATCGAATCTACATACCCCTTACCTTTACAATGCTCACAATCTCTTAGGTTTGGTTTTAATCCAGTAGCAGATGAAACTAAGTTTTGTAAAGAGTTTTCAAATGATTGGAACTGATATTCATCTAACTCAGCACCTGACTCTCTTAGCTCCAGTATTAACCGAGACACTTCATCTGTTGCATTAATTATATTAATTAAATTCATATTAAACGCTCCAAAAGGACATTTCCGCATACACTTTTCTTACAGTTTCAGTGATTAAGTCTTTTCCACAATAGTCAACATCAGGTAAATGCACTGTATGCGCCAATAATTGACAGTAAATGGACTTGTACCTATCAAAGAATACATCGTAAATTAAGTTTTTGCTTACACCACAATCAATCCACATAGGTGCAGCATAGCTCCATCAATAGCGACCAACGTCTTAGGGTTACTTGCTTCAAATACTTTTTGGTCTTTCCACGTATCATGAAGTAAATTGAGGGCATCATTATTTCTAGATTTTTGCGCTGATTTAGATGATATGAAAACAGCAAACGCACTAACAAAGAAACTGAGAGTAGCAATGAAAATTGTAATGGTGTCTTTGGATTCCATTTCTTCCATTCTATAAATCTCAACTGCTAAAATTAGTCTAACTATAGAAGGAATCAACAACTCACGGGACACTAGATAACATTTAAGATCGTATATCTACCAGTTCGATAGCCGACATAGTAGGGCAGTTGACTGCTAGTGTATGCCAAACCTTTCCCCCGTATTACTAGACGGGGTAGTTGCTGCACATTTACTTTACTCGTAATTATTTAATATCAGTACATTCATTTCATTCAATTGGTTTAACAGCATTCCCTCAAGCGATGCCCGATATATATAAAGTGAATGACGAACCAATATTTGCGTATCGCAGGTTCTATCTGGGCGATATAGCTAAATTCGCTAAGTGGACAAAGCGAAATCCACCCGAATGCTTTAGTAGGTGATCACTTTAAGCCGAATATGCCCTAAAACGTGTTTATAGCGCGCACCACAACAAGATTGTCGTGAACGCAAAAAGCTACTAACTAAAAACCAGATGGTAATAAGTAAATCATTGAAGACACCAGCTACTTCGTAACGTTATTGGATTAAAGACCGAACGTTATTTATAAACGCTTACTTCTATCAAATTTTCATCAGGATCCAGAAAATAGACTGACTCAATTTCTCCTACAGCGCCTGATTTGCTTACTGGACCTTCTACTATTTTTACATTCTCACTCATTAGGTGAGCAATTACTTCTTTTAAGTTCCACTGTGTAATAAGGCATAAATCACCAGAGCCGACTTGGGCTCTATTTCTTGGCTCTTGGCCTAGTGTTTGCAGATTGATTTTTTGAGCGCCAAACTTTAGTGCTTTGCGTCCATTGCCGAAGGCTATTTTTTCCATAAATAGAGCTCGATGATAGAAATCCAACGTGACTTCAATATCAGAAACGGTCAGAACGACATGATCTATGTGGCTTATCATTTTACCTCCTTGTTCATTGTCTTACGTTAGTCAGTAAGGGTGGCTTTAATAATTTCTTTTAGCATTACGTACGCTTCATGAACATCAAAATTTACATCAACGAAAACTACATAGCGCTTGCTATCACTAGTCATAGTACATCTCTTATAAATAATACGATCGCCATTGTAATTTTTGTAAAACTGCTTCAATGCGGCATCACTATTTAGTACTCGAAAAGATCCATCTTCATTTATGAAGAAATGCTTTTTCATTATTATCTCACTCGTTATTATTAGTACTTATAGAGAACAATAAGTATTGATCTTCGTTGTTATATTGTTAATTAGTGCTATGTAAAATTAACATAAGTGCATCTTTTTCTGTCAAAAGTTGTATGAAAAATAAGTTTTCAAAGAAACGAAGTCTCTTTGTGTGAGAGGAGTCATTTTTATGGATGATAAAGACAATGTATTAACCCAGCCTCTGTGGCTATTCAGCCTGAGCGTTACCGAGAATTCGCAATAAGTCAGCTGCTCTTTGAACAAAACATCGTATAACTCGAGTGTGGCAACATGAAGCCTTATCGCAGTGCGCTAGGTATGCCGGTAAAGCTGGATTGATAAATGCCAATGAGATGAGAAACTACGAAAATATAATATCGAATACTGATGTGGTACGTTTTGTACGCCGAAAAGTTCTGAGGCTGACAATAGAGAGCTGGCTGAAGGTATTTAAAAACAAAATGCCAATCAACGAATTGATTGGCATTTATTTATTTTCTATTTGTTACGAGTGTCTGAAT
This sequence comes from Photobacterium profundum, assembly GCF_003026285.1. GTDB lineage: Bacteria > Pseudomonadota > Gammaproteobacteria > Enterobacterales > Vibrionaceae > Photobacterium > Photobacterium profundum. The sequence continues at coordinate 8,030 of NZ_PYOD01000009.1, read as the reverse complement.
TACTCTTGATTCTTTTTCATCGCAATGGAGATGCAGTATGCTGCGCCACCCCATGTGATACCAAAACCAAACAGCATCATTATAATTGCACCTGTAGTCATAATTAACTCTCCTGTTGGGTTGGTGATTTAGATGTTACGTTGATGATAACCGCGACAACAAACATTGCAGCAACTAAACCCCAACCTAGCATCAGCAGGTCAGACATTTCATAACCGCCGTAGCCTTCGTTGAACGTTTTCCAAAGGTTAGTTGCAAGAATTACCGCAAGCATTATTGGGCTGATAAAGCGGATACAAATTTCGAACCACTTACCAATGCTAAAGTCAGAGATATCATTGGCGTAATCGCGAATATCTGAAATTTTAAGTAACCAACCGATAACGATAAGTTCAATTAGACAGCTTGCAAGTAGTGCAACGTTGTTAATGAAGTAATCAACCAGGTCAAGTAGTAGTAGACCGCCATTGGTTGCAAACGCCATTGATACCGCAAAACCTACACCACATACAACAGAAGCAGCTTTCTTACGTGACCAGTTCAGCTTGTCAATAACGGCTGATGTTACTGCTTCAATGATTGAGATATGTGAACTCAAGCCTGCAACAACAAGTGCCAAGAAGAATAGTGGACCAAGAATATACGGTGCTGGTAGTAGGTTAATAGCCGCTGGAATAGTAACAAACGCTAAACCTACACCTGCTGTTACAACTTCCGTTAGTGGTTTCGCTTGGTCTTGAGCCATATAACCCAATACTGCGAAAATAAGCACACCAGAAGTAATAGAGAAACCACAGTTAATCAGTACAGTCATGAATGCGTTGTTATTTATATCAGATTTCTCTGGCAAGTAACTTGAGTAAGCAATCATGATGGCAAAACCGACACTCAATGTGAAGAATATCTGTCCGTAAGCTGCTGACCAAACAGTAGGGTCTGTAATCTTGCTAAAATCTGGTTCGAATAGGTAGTTAATACCGTCTAGTGCACCAGGTAGGAAAACAACACGTGTTATTAAGCCTATAACCATAAGGAATAGAAGAGGCATCATTATTTTACTTGCGCGTTCGATACCGCCTTTAATACCGGTAAAGATTGCTGCAAAAGTAATACCCCAAGCTAATACCATTGGTAGAACAATGTGCATTTGCAAATTGCCTAGCTTACTTGGTGAGTTTTCACCTAGCTGTAGGTATTCACTAAAGAAGAAGGCATTAGTATCTGCACCCCAACTTTGTGTAAATGAGTACCCTAAATACGAAATTGCCCAACCGATAATGGCGACATAATAAACAGCAATGATCGCAGCAATAAATACTTGGAACCAACCAAGCCACTCAAGTTTTACACCTAGCTTAGAAAAAGCGCGAGGTGCAGCACCACGAAGTTTATGACCTAAAGTGAATTCCATAATCATAAATGGAATACCGGCTGAAATCATGGCAAAAAGGTAAGGAATAAAAAATGCGCCGCCGCCATTCTCGTAAGCCATGTATGGGAATCGCCAAATATTACCTAGGCCAATGGCTGAACCAACCGCTGCCAAGATAAAACCGGGACGAGAGCCCCATTGTTCTCGCTTCATAAACATCTCCTTATGTACTGCTAATCACTATGAAACTAAATATTCTTAGAGATTTATTCTCTAAATCAGAATCCTAAGTCGTGACATCTGGTTTGATAAGCCACGCTGATGAGTTGAGACTAACCAGAGATAATATGTAAATCAATAGAGTGTGCCTTTGTTAATAACCTGCTCCAAAGGTGTTAACGTTTGGTTTGTTACTCTAATGATTGTTGAATAGGGCAGTTGGCGGGTTGATATTTGAAGTTAATCACTGGTTATCTTGTGTTTTGCAGTGTTTTATTTTATTTTCTAATAGTTGTAAAAATGACTGCAAAATAAGCGGAAACTAGCAGGTAGGGGCTGATTTGCAAAATATCAGTCATATTACATAACTTTTAACCCTGCCTTTTAGAAGCTAAAGCTAAGTCCCAGATTTGTTTGAAATTGACTCAATATTTTCGAATCTACGTGAATTTTACAGGTTTCATCACCCGTTGGTAGGGTACAGATTGAAGATGTATTGCTATCTACAACATTTGCTAACCATCGAGTTTCAAAAACAATTTTCGCATTTTTATGCACTTTGTATTCAGCGCCGCCAAACAGACCGGCAGAGAATAAAAGACTGTTATCAGACCAGTCTGCATCAACGAAAGTACCTCCTAAACTGGCTCCAAAGTAGCTATCAATTTTAGGAGTTGGTTCGAAACGGAGAGAACTTTGAAAATGAAGGTATGTAAAAGAGGTGTCATTTTTAAAATCTTGTGTCTCTGTAGGTAAGTAGCTAATAAATAAGCCAACTCTTCCAGGGTCAACATCGGTTTCAACAGATAGTGCAAAATGAAGGTCGTTCTCAGGCTGAATATTTATGTCATTTTCATCCGTTACATCGCCAGAGAAGGTATAACCAACAAAAGGTGTGATATGTACAGGGTACTCTGCAGCTACTTGGGAAGAAAAAAACATGATTATACCTAACACTAAGGCACTAATTGTTGATGGCTTCATATATTAATACTATATCCCTTGAAGTTATGGGTTTAATTGTGACAGCTATCTTAAAAACGTGCTTATAAATAGGTAAGGATCTTGAAGTCAGCTTAAACTATAGTTAATAATATGTTAACCAGTTGGTTTTTTGAGGATGTAAGGTATGGAAACTGAACTAAAATTTGCACTTATTATTACGGGCGTTGTTTTTACCATTCTTATCGGATTTGGATTAACCGCAATTGGTGCATAAGTGTTCGTAATAAATATGTAACTTATTAATAATAGATAATGTTTTGTGTTCATCGTTCCGTTTGCATTAAACATTAGGTGATATTCTAACGGCAATACGTTCTGGTAATTTTTTGTTGAGGGACTATGTCGAATCATCTGCCGTTTAGCTTAAACTCTATTAATTTACATATGGTTAACGAATTTTCGACGCAGCTTGTTCAGTCGCGTCGAAAGAAAATTGCTTTAGTTGTTCAAGGGGGAGGTCAAAGAGGAATATTCACTGCGGGGGTATTTGATGCATTTTTGGAAGCAGGTTTTGATCCTTTTGAACTGTATATTGGCACATCTGCTGGTGCTTTGACGGTATCTTCTTTTCTTAGTCGTCAACCTGGCTACAGCTATAATTTCATTGTTAATTACACAACAAATGATGAATTCTTTAATCTTTATAAATACCTTAGTCAACAAAAACCATTAAATCTTGATTGGGCGTTACAGGTTATTTCACCGGGCGGTGATACTCCGCTTGATTTTCAGCAAGCACGTAAGACATTAATTCATCGTAATGCTTATGCGTGCGCAACACGTAAAGATACTCTTCAAGATATTTACCTTCCGATGTATCAAGAAAACTGGCGAGAAGTATTACGTGCCACTTGTGCCATTCCGGTTCTTTATAATCAGCCTGTGAATATCAATGATCTTGAATGGGTTGATGGTGGTGTTGCTGCTGCTGTACCAGTAAAAGAAGCGTGGAAGCAAGGGGCTGAGTTAGTTGTTGTGATAAGAACAGAGCCGATAAGTGAACATCTGATACAAACCAGTTCAGACGGTAATGCTGAAAAGTCACAAGGTGTATTTGATGATTGGCGAGAAAGAATAGAAGCAACACTTCCACAGTATATTGAGAAATTAAGCCTTAATGAACCAATGGATAAAATTAAAAATATACATAGCGATTTAACACAGCGATTTGAATCATGGAAAGAAACTCGCGTTAATCATGAAGACGGTGATTATCGTAATACAAGTGTATTCGATATGATGAATAAATTTGACCAACTTAATGATATAAAAAAGAGAAATACAGACAGCAGTGAGGCTAAAGAATTTGTTGATGAAAGCAAATCTTCAAATTGGTCACTTTTTGCATCAAATAACATTGAACGGTTTATATCAATGGCAGGAAAAAGTAAAAGTGCTGAAGTTATGGATATGCTAAGGCGTTACTATTATACCTATAATGATCTAAATGCGTTTTTAGTTAACCCTCCTGAAGGTTTACAAGTCATTCAAATTGCACCTGAGAGTAATTTAAGGAGTCGAGCATTGCTGAGTAGTGAAGACGATCTAGAAATTGATTATCGAGAAGGAAAAGTAATAGGGCGCCAATTTTTAGCTCATTTTGGTGATCTTTTAAACGAAAAGACAACACTGAAAAGTAATAAATAAAAAACACAGCGAATGCTGTGTTTTTTATTTTAGAGAGGATAAAACAGTAATACCTTATCCTACTCGAATTAATAAATACTCTAGCTAAATTACGAAAGTACTTTTTGTAGCCAAGGCCAGCCTTGTTTTTTACGGCTAAGCGTATTTTCCATTGTAAGTACGCCATTGTCTGCGAATGTTTCTAATGTCGTATTCCACTCGCCTTTAAATAGCAAGCGTGTCGTACTTGTTGTGATGTCTGTAAGCATAAGGGCAGCCATTGCTAAACCTTCTTCGTCACAACGACGTTGAAGATCTGCGTTTAGCTCATCAATTATGCTGTCAACTTGTTCAAGTGTTGCTAGCTCAATTTGACCAACAACAACATTGCGGTTGTTGAATGGGTATGCTTTAAGATCTTTTTCAACTAACTCAGAAGCGCTTAGACCTTCAATGTCAGTTTTTGCGATTAGAAGCTCTTTGATGAACAGGTCAAGATCTTCAACACCAGCAAGTGGTGTTAGCTCTGCAATTGCATCACGATCTTTCTGAGTACATGTTGGAGAAGCGAAACCTACTGTGTCACTTAGAATTGCAGACATCATTAATGTTGCAAGTGGCTTCGTGATTTCAGTACCTTCCATCTTGAATAGATTGAACATGATTGTACATGTGCAACCAACAGGCCAAATCCATGCTTCTAATGGATTAACTGTCATCACATCACCCAAACGGTGGTGATCAACAATACCTACGATTTCAGCTTCTGCGATATCGTCAGGTGCTTGCGCAAGATCGGTGTAGTCGACTAACCATACTTTTTGACCGGCAACACCAGTACACATTTCTGGCTGCTCAACACCAGCAGTTTTTAGAATGTGCTGAGTTTCACGGTTAAGCTCGCCTTGACGAACGGCTTTTGCTTCTAAACCACGAGCTTTAAGAAGTGCTTCACCTACTAGAGCTGAACAGATGCTATCACTATCTGGGTTTTTGTGACCTACAACTTGAATCATCATGTTTCCTTTACTGCGCCGATTACAGCAACAACCTGCTGTAAGACTGAATGGGACTAACTTAGTGGCTTTAATTCTGAAAATGAAGCCAACGTAAGTGATCAAACTCGGGCAATTCTAGAGGTTTTTTACGAAATAACCAATTAAGTTGCGCAATTAAAGGTGCGGTTGGTTAAATCCGCACCTAACTCAAGCTATCTAAATATGAATTTAGTGTTTGATTTTATAACAATTTAAATAAGGATCTGATCATTTTACGAGTATTTGACCTGCTACTTATCCAATAATAATGCAGTTTAATTTTTTGCTTGTTCTATCGCAACGGCAACGGCAACAGTTGCGCCTACCATTGGGTTATTCCCCATACCAATAAGCCCCATCATTTCAACGTGAGCAGGTACAGATGAAGAACCAGCAAACTGGGCATCAGAGTGCATGCGACCCATTGTGTCTGTCATACCATAAGAAGCAGGACCTGCTGCAACATTATCAGGGTGAAGAGTACGACCCGTACCGCCACCTGATGCAACAGAGAAATACGCTTGATTCGCTTCTAGACGTTCTTTTTTATACGTACCTGCAACAGGGTGTTGGAAGCGAGTAGGGTTAGTTGAATTACCAGTGATGGAGATATCAACCTCTTCACGGTGCATAATCGCAACGCCTTCACGTACGTCATCTGCGCCGTAGCAATTAATTTCACCACGCTGGCTTGTTGAGAAGCGACGCTCTGATACCACATCCAATTCACCTGTTTCATAGTTGAATTGAGTTTGTATGTAATTAAAACCATTAATACGGGCAATCATATAAGCAGCATCTTTGCCTAAACCATTAAGGATTACGCGAAGAGGATGATGACGTACTTTATTAGCGTTCATTGCGATTTTAATCGCGCCTTCAGCTGCTGCGTAAGATTCATGACCCGCTAAGAAACAAAAGCACTGAGTATCGTTATTCAATAAACGTGCGGCTAAACGGCCATGGCCTAAACCAACTTGACGTTGATCAGCAACAGATCCTGGAATACAGAAGGCTTGCAAGCCTTGACCAATATATTCTGCTGCTTCAGCTGCATTTTTTGCTTCTTCTTTTAGTGCGATAGCCGCACCTAATACGTAAGCCCAAGAAGCATTTTCAAATGCGATAGGTTGGGTTTCTTTTACAATATTGTAAGGGTTAACATTACGTTCTTTACAGTATTCTAGTGCTTCTTCAAATGACGTGAAACCGTATTGTTCAAGTACAGGAGTGATTTGGTCGATGCGACGGTCGTAACTTTCAAATAGAGCCATGATGGTATCCTCAAAATTCAGCGTGATAGCATGTGATGCGTAAGTCGTGGTATGACTGTGTTTATTGGTGACGAGGGTCGATAGTGCGAACTGCTTCGTCGAAACGGCCGTATTGACCACTGGCTTGTTCCATCGCTTCTTCAGCCGATGTCCCTTTGCCGATAAACTCCATCATTTTTCCAAGGTTAACGAATGAATAGCCAATGATTTCATCGCTGTCATCCAGTGCTAACTTGGTGACATAACCTTCGGCCATTTCCATGTAACGAGGGCCTTTTTCACGCGTACCGTAGTGAGTGCCAATTTGGCTACGTAGCCCTTTACCTAAGTCTTCAAGACCAGCGCCGATTGGTAAGCCATCGAGTGAGAAAGCTGTTTGCGTACGGCCGTATACGTATTGCAAGAATATTTCACGCATTGCGACGTTAATCGCATCACATACAAGGTCTGTATTTAAGGCTTCAAGGATGGTTTTACCTGTGATTATTTCAGATGCCATCGCAGCAGAATGCGTCATACCAGAGCAGCCGATAGTTTCAATCAATGCTTCTTCAATGATGCCATCTTTAACATTAAGAGTAAGTTTTGCTGCGCCTTGTTGTGGTGCACATGTACCCACACCGTGACTAACGCCGGAAATAGCAATCACATCTTTCGGACTAACCCAGCGGCCTTCTACAGGAATGGGGGAAGACGCATGTTGTGGTCCGCGAGAGATAGGACACATGTTTTGAACTTCTGCTGAATATTGCATTACTCTGCCTCATTTGCTGTTCTAGCGTTGTACCGTTCAATTCGTTGTTATTGTGAAATCGCGTCTAATAAAGGCGAACGATTTGAACCGTACAAACTGAATGATTGTGCTTTAAATAAAGGGCAGAGAACGGTAGAGGATAATTACGATCTAACAACTGCAGTTTTCTATGGATGTAGGGATCCACGGAAAAGCTTCCTCTGGCCATTCTATGCCAATGTTGTTAGACGTCATCATCCTTATAAGAAGGGTAAACTTCAGTAAGGCAGTTAAAGGAGGATCATCATCTCCCGTCATAATAACAAGTGGGTTATTGTGACTTCGACGCGTTGTTCACGTTGCCGATGAAGTAACTATACGCTTTTATTTCATTTTGTAGTGGGATAATTATTCAAACAAATATTCCATTTATGAGTTTTAAAAATAAGGGGGAGTTAATTACGCTCCTTATACATTGTAACGTTTTGTCCATAATAATAGCGGGTGAACTCTTCAAATGGCATCGGCTTGGCGTAATAATAGCCTTGCATTAAAGTAATTCCTTTTAAGTTTAAGTAGTCAACTTGCTCTTGGCTTTCTACGCCTTCCGCGATCATTTTCAGGCCTGCATTTTTACCAAACAAAATAATAGAGCTCAAAATTTTACTTTTTACATCATTTGTTCCAATTGTTTCTACGAACATTTTATCAATTTTAAGCGTATCAATCGGTAACTCTTGTAAGTAACTAAAACCGCCATATCC
>NZ_PYOD01000008.1 GCF_003026285.1 Photobacterium profundum | reverse complement strand
GAATCTGCTTCAACGGTAGAAGCCGAGGTCGATCCGAAGAAAGCCGCTATTGCTGCTGCCGTTGCTCGTGCGAAAGCCCGTAAAGCAGCGCAACAAGCTGATACTGCAGAACCTGATTCTAGCTCTAATACGGAATCGTCTTCAACAGTAGAAGCCGAGGTCGATCCGAAGAAAGCCGCTATTGCTGCTGCCGTTGCTCGTGCGAAAGCCCGTAAAGCAGCGCAACAAGCTGATACTGCAGAACCTGACTCTGACTCTAGCTTTAACACAGAATCTGCTTCAACGGTAGAAGCCGAGGTCGATCCGAAGAAAGCCGCTATTGCTGCTGCCGTTGCTCGTGCGAAAGCCCGTAAAGCAGCGCAACAAGCTGATACTGCAGAACCTGATTCTAGCTCTAACACGGAATCTGCTTCAACGGTAGAAGTCGAGGTCGATCCGAAGAAAGCCGCTATTGCTGCTGCCGTTGCACGTGCGAAAGCCCGTAAAGCAGCGCAACAAGTTGATGCTACTGAACCCAACTCAAGTTCAAACACAGAATCAGCTTCAACAGAAGAAGCCGAAGTAGATCCGAAAAAAGCCGCCATTGCTGCTGCCGTTGCACGTGCGAAAGCCCGTAAAGCAGCACAACAAGCAGAAAAAGAAGCTCAACCGAATAACAAGGATAATTAAGCCGTGGCTTTCAAAATCGCCAGTTCTCCGCATACCCATAATCGTCGCAGTACCAGCAACATTATGCGTACCGTTATTTTCTGCACCGTTTTCGGTGTAGCTGCACAATGGTTCTTTTTTGGCTGGGGTACGTTAATCCAAGTTCTGTTGGCGTCTTCCGTTGCAGTTGTCACTGAAGCTGTCATTGTTAAATTAAGAAAACGCCCAGTAATGCCTTATCTTCGAGATAATAGTGCATTACTAACCGGTCTTTTATTGGGCTTATCTATTCCACCTTTAGCACCATGGTGGATCACGGTAATTGGGGTAATTTTTGCCATTCTTATCGCCAAACATCTCTATGGCGGCCTAGGGCAAAACCTCTTTAACCCAGCAATGGTGGCCTATGTAGTACTGCTTATTTCTTTTCCAGTACAAATGACAACATGGTTACCACCGGCGTCATTAAGTGCCGAGCCAGTATCATTAATTGATAGTGTATATTCTGTTTTTACAGGGTTCACTCAAGATGGATTTAGTGTTCATCAGCTACGCATGTCAGTCGATGGCGTAACAATGGCAACACCACTTGATACATTCAAAACATCATTAACTACAGGGCTAACGGCCTCTGAAACATTGGCAAACCCAATCTATGGAGCCATTGCTGGCATAGGCTGGGAGTGGGTCAATATTGGTTTCTTGATTGGTGGTTTAATCATGTTGAAAATGCGCATTATCCAATGGCAAATTCCAGCGGGAATGCTAGGGATGCTATTTTTGATCAGTAGTATTGCCTATATATTAAATCCTGATAGTACTGCTTCTCCTATCTTCCACCTATTCTCTGGTGCAACCATGTTAGGGGCGTTCTTTATTGCGACCGATCCGGTCTCGGCATGCACGACAGTGAAAGGACGCATCATCTTTGGCGCACTCATTGGGCTGCTGGTTTATCTCATCCGCACTTGGGGTGGCTTCCCTGATGGGGTCGCATTTGGTGTATTACTTGGCAACATGTGTGTACCACTGATCGATTATTACACCCGACCTCGTACTTTCGGTCATTCTTAGGAGCGCTACCATGCTAAATGCAATGAAAAAAAATGGTGGAGTGCTAGCGATATTTGCCTTATTGGCAACAGCATTAGTGTCAGTCACCCACTTACTGACAGAAGATAAAATTCTAGAACAGCAGCAAAAAGAGCTGCTAAAAGTTCTCAATCAGGTTATTCCAGCAGCCAATCATGACAATGAGCTGTATAAAAATTGCACACTCATTACTAACCAGCAATATATCGGTACAGCTGCTCCCATGCCAGCATACATAGCGGAAAAAAATGGAAAACCTACGGGGGTTGCCATAGAAGCCATAGCACCCGATGGTTACAGCGGTGCGATTAAGCTGATCATCGGTTTAGACATGGCGGGTTATGTAACAGGTGTTCGGGTTCTACAGCACAATGAAACACCCGGTTTAGGCGATAAAATTGAAACGCGCATTACTGATTGGATCTATGCCTTTACGGGTAAGAAACTGAAAGGTGAAAAAGATCCTGCATGGGCAGTGAGAAAAGACGGTGGCGAATTCGATCAGTTTACCGGTGCAACGATCACACCGCGTGCAGTTGTAAAGGCAGTGAAGAATGTTTCACTATACTTTGATCGCTACCAGCAAGAACTACTCAGTCAACCTCTAAACTGTCAGGGTAAATCATGAGCACAAATAAAGAATTAATGAAAAATGGCATGTGGGTCAATAACCCTGCCCTTGTACAGCTATTAGGTTTGTGCCCGTTATTAGCCGTATCGGCAACAGTAACCAATGCCCTTGGTTTAGGCTTAGCGACAACAGCTGTTTTAGTGGGTTCTAATCTGATCGTATCTTTAGTACGTCAATGGATCCCATCTGAAGTCCGTATTCCAGTATTTGTGATGATCATTGCAGCCTTAGTAACATGCGTACAACTACTAATGAATGCATACACTTATGGTTTATACCAATCATTAGGTATTTTCATTCCATTGATTGTGACTAACTGTATTATTATTGGTCGCGCCGAAGCATTTGCCTCTAAAAACGATCCAATCCCTGCTGTCTTAGATGGGCTATGGATGGGGCTAGGCATGACAGCAGTGCTCGTTGTACTAGGTGCCATGCGTGAAATTTTAGGTAACGGTACACTCTTCGATGGTGCTGATCGCCTATTAGGTGATTGGGCTTCGTCGCTGCGTATTGAGATATTCAGCTTTGACAGCAGCTTCTTGCTTGCCATGCTACCACCAGGGGCATTCCTCGGTGTCGGCTTTATGATTGCGTTAAAAAATGTAATCGATAAGAAACGAGAAGAGAAAAATACGTTAGTCGCCAAGAAAAAGCCAGAAATAGAACGAGTACGCATTACATCTGCCGATTAGAGCACATTCGTATTGTTAACCGTACAAAGTAAACCGCAAAAATACATTCATCACATGATGGGCGACTCAACCGCCCATCACATCCCCTACGTGAGTTCATGTGATAACAAGTCATTTGCGGCGCAGCCAGGAAGCAAGCAATGAACAATCAAAAACGTACCCAAATACTAGAGCGCTTACGAGCAGAAAACCCTCACCCTGAAACTGAGTTAAAATGGAGTTCTCCCTTCGAACTACTGATTGCAGTTCTCTTATCTGCTCAAGCGACAGACGTGAGTGTTAACAAGGCAACAGACAAACTCTACCCTATCGCGAATACGCCACAAGCCATCTACGACTTAGGCGTTGAAGGCGTTAAAACGTACATTAAAACCATTGGGTTATTTAATTCCAAAGCTGAAAACGTCATTAAGACCTGTAAGATTTTACTGGATAAGCACAATGGTGAAATTCCAGAAGATCGTGAAGCGCTAGAAGCACTGCCAGGTGTTGGGCGAAAAACAGCAAATGTTGTGCTAAATACCGCGTTTGGCTGGCCAACAATTGCCGTTGATACCCATATCTTTCGTGTATCGAATCGTACTAAATTTGCTATGGGTAAAAATGTTGACCAAGTAGAAGAAAAACTGCTTAAAGTCGTGCCAACAGAGTTCAAAGTAGATGTACACCACTGGTTAATTCTACACGGACGTTATACCTGCATAGCACGTAAACCTCGCTGTGGCAGCTGTATTATTGAAGACCTCTGTGAATTCAAAGACAAAATATACCCTGACGAATAATCTTAAAACGCACTGGAGTAACATATGGCTAATGGACGTATTCTTCACACAATGCTTCGCGTCGGTGATCTAGACCGCGCAATTAATTTTTATACCAATGTAATGGGCATGGATTTACTTCGTAAGCGTGAAAATGAAGCCTATAAATACACACTTGCTTTCGTCGGATATGGTGATGAATCGCAAGGTGCTGTTATTGAGTTGACCTATAACTGGGGAACAACTGAATATGAAATGGGCGATGCATTCGGTCACATCGCTATTGGTACTGAAGATATCTATGCAACATGTGATGCTATTAAAGCCGTAGGTGGCAATGTAACTCGCGAGCCTGGTCCTGTTAAAGGCGGGAACACCCATATTGCCTTTGTGACCGACCCTGATGGTTACAAAATCGAACTCATTCAACGCGCATAATTCGATAAAAAGCCCGAAGTCATCGGGCTTTTTTGATTTTAGCGTATAAATTATTCAACTTTACTAAAGTATTCTGTTACTTCAGCGCGATAATTACTGTCGCTCTGCGTTGCCTCATTAAATTCTACCGAATAAAATGGCACTTTCGACTCTTTCACTTTTTCTGCAATATTACGTTCTAAATTATCAACACTAACGGTACTGAACACTTCATAGGTTGTTGCACGATTCAAACCTAGCTCTTCTGCTCGTTCAACCGTGATCAGCTCTGAAGTCACTTCACTGGTAACTTGTTCTAGTGCCTCAGTCGCATCACTACCGACCACCGCCTTTTCGTCAGCAAAAACGGAAAATGAACACATCATTAGCAATAAAATAATTTTCTTCATATCACACCACTCTTTCTTTTAGTTATATATTTCAGCAATGATAAACACGACATTCATCACTGGGTCCAACCTAATCATAGTTAATAATCTCAAAAAAGTTATGGTTGTTAATGCGAGTAATTATCATTACGATACATGTGACAATATTAAGGAGTCATTATTATGCCTTTCAGCTTTCCAAAGTTACCTTATGCCTATGATGCACTTGAGCCTTTTATCGACGCAAAAACGGTAGAGATCCACTATAACCGTCATCACAGAACGTACTTTGATAAGTTCACTGCAGCCATTGACGGTACCGAGCTAGAAACCCAGTCACTGCATACTATCTTTGCCAATGTCTCATCACATTCACCAGCAGTAAGAAATCATGGTGGCGGTTTCTTTAACCACAACCTTTACTGGCAATGCATGTCCCCTGCAGGGGGTAGCCAGCCTTCAGGTTTGCTCGCTGAAGCAATTTACTGTCACTTTGGCAGTTTTGAATTATTTAAAAACGCATTTTCTAATGCTGCAGCAAATCACTTTGGTTCAGGGTTTATTTGGCTTTCAGTTATAGAAGGACGACTAGAGATCTCAACAACAAACAATCAAGATAACCCTTTGATGGATATTGTTGAGAAGCGTGGCGAGCCGATTCTAGCCCTTGATGTATGGGAACATGCTTATTACATCTGCTATCAAAATAAGCGCCCTGATTATATCAATGCTTGGTGGAACGTAGTCGATTGGGAGCAAATCTCGCAGCATTTTTTAACAATTTCACAGCAGTAATCAGCGACTTTAGCCGTCGTTTTATTCTGTACTAATTAATATAATCCCCGTTAATAATACGCCCTTTTCGTTTTAACACTGGGGGTAAAAAAGGAAAAATCATGGACGTTTCAAGGTGGGAAACCCATACCCTGCTAGCAACGGAAGCCGAAAAAAGTAATAAACCAATGATGACGATTATTCATTATCAACTTGCCTTAGCTAAATCCCAGCAACTTGAACCAATTCGTGGTACACGTGATGAATTAGAAGACCTGCTTACCATTAAAGTGGTTTCATGCCATAACCTTGCCGATTTTTGGCGTAAAAATGGAGACAGTGATTATGAGCTTAAATACCTTCAGCTTGCGTCAGAACAAGTGATGTCACTAATTCCACAATGCCCAAGAAAAGAGTGTGATGCTTTTATTGAAACTCTTGGTTGTTGCCGTACAGCATTAATTGAATTTCTAAAACGCCATCCAAACCCTGTTATCGCAAAGCAGCTCTCTCACATCAGTACTAGTAACCAATGTGAATTAATCGCGAAGTTCCGCCTGCATTAATACCAACTCATTCTTGCGGATTAAAAAAAAGAGTTTCGCATCTAAACCCGAAACTCTTTCTATTATCATCAGTAAGCCACCAGCTGTAGTGAAATACGTATTAAATGATTGTTCTGCCCAACGATATAACAACACGACGGTTTTTATTGCGTCCTATTGGGGTATCGTTATCTGCTATTGGACGACGCTTACCATACGCTTCTACTTGAATACGATTTTTAGGTAGCCCTAACGACATAAAGTATTCTTCTAGTTTCTTTGCACGACGTTCAGATAAACTCTGGTTCACCTTGGTACCTCCAGTCGAATCGCTGTAGGTTGCTAGCAACACTAAATCAATATCATCACTGTAACGCACAAAGTCTGTAATTTGAGCTAAACGCCGCTGAGAAGGTTTATTCAATTCATCGCTATCCATATCATAATGTAAAACAGTAAAAGCGATATCTTCAAAGCTATATGGAAGCAGGTTATCTAGACAGACGCTAAATTGCTGATATGGCGCTTGAAAAGACACCGCAGAAAGCCCTACTTCAATCATTTTATCTCGATGCTGCCAATCGTTATAACTGAACGTAGGATAACGTCCACTTTCAAGCTCAGATAACATTGCCCAGGCCATTTGACCACCGACATAACCATCAAACTGCTTAAAAAATTGGATCTGCGTTATTGGTTCAGCCGCTTCACCCGGCATCCAACGCGCAGGCATTGACACTAAATTAACATTGCGTGTTTCACCCATAGGGCGGCGCATTTTAAGCTCAAAATCTAAATTGATTTTTTTCCCCGCCTTTGATGTGAATTGAGCCTCTCCATAACTTGGAATAGCATGAATCATACGGCATTCAAGTGGCGTATCGACTGCAACTTTCCAGCTTGATTGTGCTGGTGTCGCCACATATTGTTTAGCAGCCATGACTGACGGGCTTAATAATAAGCTCGTTAATACAGAAGCATTTAAACAAACAACTTTAAAAAATGTATTCATGCTTTTCCAAATCTAACAACGGGGCTTTTGCGCTACTTCCTATTGTATCGAATTTAATTCAAAAATCTTTAGCCCATCACCGCGAGATCGTGAACATTTGTAATCAGAAGGTTTAGCTAGACTTCTGAATCTGACATAATGCCACCCTCTTTTTTATCGACAGCAGTGTTATGAGCGAACAAAACGATCTAAATACATTAAAAAGTCGCTTCCGCGGCTACTTTCCCGTAGTCATTGACGTTGAGACTGCCGGCTTTAATTCCAAAACTGATGCCCTACTTGAAATCTGTGCTGTTACATTACAGATGGATGAAGATGGTTGGTTAAAACCTGCTTCAACTATTCATTTTCATGTAGCCCCTTTTGAAGGCGCAGTTTTACATAAAGAAGCATTAGAATTTAATGGCATTCGTGACCCGTTCAGCCCATTACGTGGCGCTGTATCTGAAGAAACGGCATTAAAAGAAATCTATAAGCAAATACGTAAAGAACAAAAAGCAGCAGATTGCTCACGTGCAATCATGGTTGCACACAATGCTAACTTCGATCATAGCTTTGTAATGGAAGCATCAGAGCGTGCTCGTCTAAAGCGTAACCCTTTTCATCCTTTTGCCACTTTCGATACTGCCGCATTGAGTGGTTTAGCGTTTGGTCAAACCGTTTTAGCAAAAGCATGTAAAACAGCTGGCGTCGCGTTTGATAACAAAGAAGCACACTCAGCCCTCTATGATACCGAGCGAACGGCAGAGCTATTTTGTGAGATTGTTAACAAATGGAAGAAATTAGGCGGATGGCCGCTTTTTGAACCTCAAACAGAAGAAATCGATAATTCTCAAAATTAAAACAACACAAACTCATCAGACCTCCTATGAGCCCAGCACTGCTGGGCTTTTAGAACTATAATTCTAAACGCTCGTTTAATTTTAAACGCTCGTTTAAAACATAAATCAATTAAATACCGTTCGATTGCCCATTAATATTAAAAACAGTGATTTACATCGGGTTAACATTTGAATCTTTCCTCTTTATACTCCATAACGGTGTTTCATATTGTTTCAGACTATGTCCATGAGAGACTAATCGCGCAAGCATAATCACTTTGCATCATATGGATATGACGCTTCTATACCTAGATGGCATCCTTTCCTTTCAGCGCGCTTAACATGGTTCTGTTTATCTGAACATTATTGAAACTCAATAAAATTGAGTTGTTTTTCCTTCATGGAATGAAGAACAAGAAGCTAAATAAAGAAGCGAATTAAAGAGGCAAAATAATAATGTCCAAAAATATAAAATTCAGTTCTATTGCCGTAACAGCAGCTTTCATGTCACTTAATGTTAATGCAGCAGGTTTCCAAGTTAATGAGCACTCTGCATCAGGCCTTGGCCGAGCATTCTCAGGTGAAGTTGCAGTAGCAGATAACGCATCGGTTCTTGCACGAAATCCTGCGGCAATGGCTATGTTTGATCGCATGGAATTCTCAGGTAGTTTATCTCTGATTGACCCTTCCATTGATATATCTACTGTTGATAGCAGCCCAAGCCAAACGTACAACAATGTCGCTCCTTTTGCAGCAGTACCTGCGGGTTACTTTATTCAACCGATTAACGATCAATTAGCTTGGGGAATTGGGATATTTTCGAGTTATGGGTTCGCAACCGACTACCCAGAAGATGCTAATTTCGGTGCTTTAGCTGGCATGACCGACCTGATCACATTAAATATTAACCCCAACATTTCATGGCGAATTAATGAACAATTTAGTGTTGGTGCTGGTGTATCTCTCGTTTATGCAGATGCTGAACTAAACCGTAATTTCGGAAGCCTTGCTCCTATATATGACACAGAGCCAAGCCAAACACTTCTCAATCTTCAAGGTGATACGTGGGAGTGGGGATGGAATATTGGTGCCCTATGGGAATTAGATGAAAATAACCGCTTTGGTTTTAGCTACCGCTCGCAAGTAGATTTAGAGTTCGAAGGTAAATTCACTGATTATCAAGGTAGTGGTGTTGCGGGTGCTTCCCCAACCAATCCAACCACCGTTGATGGTGTTCTAAAAGTCCCTCTTCCTGCAATTGCTGAATTTGGCGGTTTTCACCAATTATCAAAGCAATGGGCTGTTCACTATGGTGTCCAATGGACTCAATGGAGCAAATTTACCGAACTTAAAGCAACAAGTGATGACTGTATAAATAATACCTGCCTTGTGAAAGAAGAGGACTATGACGATAACTTCCGCTACTCCATCGGTGCAACATACACTCTTAATCCTGAATGGATACTCCGTACAGGCTTCGCGTTTGATGAGCAAGCAGGTCAGGCCACATTAAGTATCCCTGATACTGACCGTTACTGGTATTCAGCTGGCTTTACTTACCTTTATAGCAATGACTTATCATTTGATCTCGGTGTCACATACCTTTACGGCAAGAGCAACACATTTAAGGAAGAGTATGTCGATGGTAGAGAGTATGAATTTAGCGGTAAAAACTATGCGTGGCTTGGTGCTGCACAAGTTAACTACAAATTCTAATTCTCGCTATAAGGTTCTTTAAGGAAAATTCCATGAATAAAAAATTACTTGCTTTACTCGTTGCTTCAACACTTGGCCTAACAGCGTGTGGAGATGATGCCACTACTTCTGGTGATCCGACATTAGATCCTAATATTGGTGAAAGTTTAAAAGCAGAAACAAAAATTAATTTCGACCTTGTTAGTGATCCTTCAAACCCAGTTATTGTTACACCAACCTACCTTGCAATGGATAGTTTTGACGGTACGATAAAAACAGATGGTGATGTCGGTACAGAAGGCTATTCAACAGATATTTCTAACCCTGAAGTTGCACTTGGAAAAACAGATGGCTGGAGCACAAACCAACCAATAGTTATTGAGTTTACTGGCAATAAACTGGATGCTACAACTGCTGAAGACGGCTTTTATCTTCTAGAAACAGGTGACCCAAGTTCATCAGATTATGCCAATACCCCCCCAATACCACTAACAGTTGTTAATGGTGACTTTACAATTGTTACATCTGGCAAAACACTGACAGTTATCTTCTTAAAACCTCTCAAAGCCGCCAGCCAGTACCAATTTGCTATTACATCAGACCTAAAAGATGAAAAAGGTAACCCAGTAGGGATGAGCAGCACTTATGCTGTATTAAAATCAGCGACCCCAACACCAGATATGGCACTAGAACCTGCACAAAAAGTTGCCCATTTAAGTGAAGCAACTTTTGCTGCAACTGGAATAGATAAAGATAAAATCATCTTCTCTAACTGGTTCACAACTGCATCCGCAGGTGATGTGATGTATGCAGCTAAAGCAGCCTCTGCTCTAGCATTGCAACAAGGGCCTGATAAAGTCTGGACAGGCACTGCAATTAGTGAGGATGTGACATCTGAAGAGTTAGCGAGTGTCTTCGAAATGTCTTTTGACCCAGCGTCATTTTCCACCACACCGGGTGGTAACCAAGTCTTCACCGGTACGGTAAATCTGCCATATTACTTAGAGACAGACCCAACAAAGTTTGCTTCTACTCCGTGGCAAAGTGGTATGCCGAGTTTAGCTGCAATTTCTTATGTGCTTGAAAACGGCTCTGATGCTGATAAAACAATTGTAATGGCTAAGCTGACCGAGCTGGGTATAACCTTAGATGATCTCGCCAACATAGCAACAGATCCGGCAATACAACTTCGGGTTCTACCGTTACTAACAGGTCAAGAGATCACCTTATCAGATGGTAGTCAGCTTGACGCAGAACGACTTATCACACGGTATAGCCCTGTACCAAAACTAAAATCAGTACAAGGGGTTGAGTACACAGTTATTTTCCCATCCGATGCAGATTGTCAAAATGCACCTGTTAACCAAGTTACTATTTTCCAACACGGGATCACCGCCGACAAAGAAACCCTTAAAACGAGTGACCTCCCTGATAAAATAATTGGTGATTCATGTAATGCTATTTTTGCAATTGACTTACCGCTACATGGTACTCGAGGCATCTCACTTCCAGATGGAAGTACGGTTAATGCCTCTGACGATCCAAGTGTTTACCTGAACCTGCAATACCTACCTGTTGGTAGAGACAATGTTCGTCAGAGCATTACAGATCAAATTAACCTGCGGGTGGCTATCGGTCGTATTTTTGCCGGAATTGCAGCAGGAAATGGCAGTAATATGGGGCCACTAGGCTGGCTAGACCCTACAAAAGGAGTCAATTTTGTCGGTCACTCTCTAGGGGCAATTACAGGTATTGATTTGGCCTATGTTGCCAATCGTACTGTCAATGAAGAAACAGATCCATTGCTCTTTAATATCAATAAGTTTGCATTCGCAAACCCAGGAGCTGGTATTCCCTATCTACTTCTTGAGTCAGGCTCATTTGGTAACTTTGTCAAAGGTACATTACTTTCGGCAAGCAGTGATGAATTTGCGGCGGTATGTAATAATCCAGGTTTGGGAGCAATGACAATTTGCTATGGGCAATACGAACGATCGCTAGTGAATAGTGGTAGCAATGAGTCGCTCAACCAACTCGAATCTATTTATAGCTTATACGGCGAGTTTGCATATGCCTCTCAAACCATCTTGGATACAATTGACCCACTCAATCACGCGCCACTGATCAGTGAACAAACACCTGTTTATATGTCGATGACTATTGATGACAGCACTATCCCCAATCATCTAACACCAAGAGCAACCGTTGAGGGGACTGATATCATGAAACCCTACTCAGCATTTGCAGGTACTTTAAATCTTGTATCAGAAGCACAGCTGGGATTAACTCCAACAACAGATGATGTTACAGGAGACACCCCCCTGAAAACAGCTACCTTCTTCACTGTAGGAAGTCACACGAGTTTCATGAAAGAAACGACACTTCCCTCAGGCAAGCCAGCGACCCTTGAAATGCAAGAGCATGTAGCTAGCCTAATCAATGGTGATGGGACATCACTTGAGGTTACCAACAGTGACATTCTGACCACAACGCCATAATGTCACATAAACACCCATAAAAAAGGCTAGCCTCGCGGCTAGCCTTTCTTTTATTCAGTCGCCCTCATAATCATCGAGGGTAGTGACATTAATTACAAATCGTCAGTATGCTCTGATAAGTATGCCGCGACACCTGCTGGTGATGCATCCATACCTTCTTTGCCTTTTTCCCACTGTGCTGGGCATACTTCACCATGTTCTTCATGGAATTGAAGTGCATCAACCATACGTAACATTTCATCAATATTACGACCCAGCGGTAAGTCATTCACCACTTGGTGACGAACCATACCTTCTTTATCGATCAAGAATGAACCACGGAACGCAACGCCCGCTTCAGGATGTTCAACATCGTAAGCTTTGCAAATCTCATGCTTGGTATCTGCAATTAATGGGTACTGTACTTCGCCAATGCCGCCATCTTCCACCAGCGTATTACGCCATGCGTTGTGCGAAAATTGAGAATCGATAGATACGCCAATAACCTCTACACCTTTGCTTTGGAAATCAGCATAACGCTTATCAAATGCAATCAATTCTGATGGGCATACAAACGTAAAATCTAACGGGTAGAAGAAAATAACCGCGGCTTTACCTTTAATATTTTCAATCAAGTTGTAGCTATCAACAATTTCACCATTACCAAGCACTGCGGCTGCAGTAAAATCAGGTGCCGGGCGGCCTACTAATACACTCATGGTTAACTCCATTAACTTTTAACGTTGAAATCGACAGTAACGTTTTGTTCTGCCTACCAATACAGGAAATCTCAGTATAACGTCGAGAAGATGACAAGACTAAGACACTTGGCACAATGCCAATAAAATTCCGTACGAGTATCAACTTTTACTCGACATGTGAAAAAATTCCAGCAAACTGATTGTTTTTGAGTAGAACAGCTCAAAATATAATAAAAAAATGAGAAAAATAATTACGAGCATCACATAATTAACAATTCTCTGCTTTTCACCTATGACATAACACAACGATGGATCTTAGTTTTATGAACCCTGTAGTAATTTCGGTATGCGTCATGCTTTTACTCGCGCTAATGCGAGTTAATGTAGTCGTTGCGCTTACTTTTAGTGCCATAATTGGCGGCTTGATTGGCGGCATGCCACTCACAGAGGCAGTATCTGCATTTGAAAGCGGCTTAGGTGGCGGTGCAACAACAGCATTAAGCTACGCAATGCTTGGTACTTTTGCTGTCGCTATTTCTCGCTCTGGCATTACGGATGTATTGGCTCAAAAAGTCATTAAACGCATTAGTGGGCATGAAAATGCAGCTGCAGCCACTGGCGTGAAATATAGTGTTCTTATCATTTTAGTTTTACTGGCTATCTCTTCTCAAAACATTATTCCAGTGCATATCGCGTTTATTCCGATTGTTATTCCGCCGCTACTGCATGTTTTTGCTAAGTTAAAATTAGACCGTCGTTTAATTGCATGTGTACTAACGTTTGGTTTAGTAACACCTTATATGGTTCTACCTGTTGGCTTTGGCGGCATCTTCCTTAACAACATTTTGTTGAAGAACCTGCATGATAACGGGCTAGATGTAACCGCAAGCCAAGTACCCGTGGCGATGCTTTTACCTGCCGCAGGCATGATTTTCGGCCTACTTTTGGCAACATTTGTCACTTACCGCAAGCCGCGCGAGTATTCTGAAGAAAAAATTCTAGCTAACGAGCCCGAACACAAAGAAATTAACCTGCGCCATGTCTATATTGCAGTCGTCGCTATTTTTGCAGCACTAGGTGCTCAACTATATAGCGGGTCGATGATTATTGGTGGTCTTGCTGGTTTCATGGTGTTCACATTTGGTGGCGTAATTAAGTGGAAAGAAACGCACGATGTGTTCACTAAAGGTGTACATATGATGGCAATGATCGGCTTTATCATGATCGCAGCTGCCGGTTTTGCTTCAGTAATGAAAGCAACAGGTGGTGTTGAAACACTGGTTAGTTCTCTTGCTACTGTTATTGGTGATAACAAACCGCTAGCAGCATTATTAATGTTGGTTGTTGGGCTGTTTGTGACGATGGGCATTGGTTCTTCGTTCTCAACCATCCCTATTCTGGCCACGATTTATGTTCCTTTGTGCCTAACATTTGGTTTCTCACCAATGGCGACTATCGCGCTTGTCGGTACAGCGGCTGCATTGGGTGATGCGGGCTCACCGGCATCTGATTCAACGTTAGGGCCAACAGCGGGTTTGAATGCTGATGGTCAGCACGAACACGTTTGGGAAACCGTGGTTCCAACGTTCCTACACTACAACCTGCCACTTATCGCATTTGGTTGGTTAGCATCAATGGTGCTATAGCCTTTGGTTAGCCACATACTGGTTAATTAACTATTGATTAAACAACATTGGCAAACATAACATTTGAATCCGTCCTTTAAGGGGCGGATTTTTTTCATCTATCGATTGTTCACCTAACCTCTATCCAACAAATTCTCGCGGATACGAACATCTTGAGGTAACTTGGTTATATAAACTACTGACAAAATCACAGGACGCATATGAGTGACTACCAACCGATTCAATGCCAACGGTATGACTTTATCGAGATTGCTTGTATGCGACACTATTTGATTTCTATCGAACTCAATGATGAGACAACTTTAGTCGGAACGGCGATTGACACCAAAACCCAAGCAGATAAAACGGAATGGTTAATCATAGAGCAAGATGGACAATCGCAGCCGATTCGCTTAGATACGATTAAAGCTATTACCCCACTTTCGACAAATGCTGAATTCGGGCGGGAATTAATTGCAGGTAACTAACATCTGTTGAACGTTCAATTTTGCAGTTAGTAAGTAGTCAGATACAGCAAAGCCCCGACCTGCGGGGCTTTGTATATATAACCCACCTAAAAAAGGAAGGTACATTAGTGCTTACTCAGCAGCAGCTTCGCCATCACGACGTACAGCAGCTTCTTTGATTAGCGGTTGAAGCTCACCTTTCTGGAACATTTCCAGAACGATATCACAACCACCAATTAGCTCACCTTCGATCCACAATTGTGGGAAAGTTGGCCATTGTGCGTAAACAGGTAGTTCTGCACGAATGTCTGGGTTTTGAAGGATATCTACGTAAGCAAACTTCTCACCACATGACATTAGCGCTTGTGACGTTTGAGATGAAAAACCACAGCTTGGTAGTTTTGGAGAGCCTTTCATGTACAACAGAATTGGATTTTCTGAAATCTGCTGCTTAATCTTATCGATGGTTTCCATAGCTTCCTCTTACAACAATTTGCTTATATAGGGTCTTATAACAGTCACATTCTACTTTGTCACGGACTGGAAAAAAACGCCTATTATCTGTAAGGATATATTACATGATGATTTTTAGTGTTTAGGGCTTTTAATAAAGTAAAAACTTGCTAAAATAAAACCCGTCAGTTTAGAAAAATAATGCGGGCTCATTTGAAGTCTGCCGGAAGCAATGTCGAGGGTTTACCCTCTCAAATATACCAAATGGAGAATTGAGCAATGGCATTTGAATTACCAGCTCTACCGTACGCAATCAACGCTCTTGAGCCACATATCTCTCAAGAAACGCTAGAATACCACCACGGTAAGCACCACAACACTTACGTTGTTAAGCTAAACGGCCTTGTTGAAGGTACTGATCTAGCAGAGAAGTCTCTTGAAGAAATCATCAAGACTTCAACTGGTGGTGTATTTAACAACGCAGCTCAGATCTGGAACCACACGTTCTACTGGCACTGCCTAAGCCCTAACGCTGGCGGCGAACCAACGGGTGAAGTAGCAGACGCTATCGCTAAAGCATTCGGTTCTTTCGAAGAATTCAAAGCGAAATTCACTGATTCAGCAATCAACAACTTCGGTTCTTCTTGGACTTGGCTTGTTAAGAACGCTGACGGTTCTCTAGCAATCGTAAACACATCTAACGCTGGTACTCCAATCACAGAAGAAGGTGTTACTCCTCTTCTTACTGTTGATCTATGGGAACACGCTTACTACATCGATTTCCGTAACGTTCGTCCTGATTACATGGCTGCTTTCTGGTCATTAGTAAACTGGGAATTCGTAGCGAAGAACCTAGCGGCATAATTTCGCTTTATTGCGAATCAATGATTGCCGACAGAGCCTGCTTAATTGCAGGCTTTTTTATACCTGCCATTTTATTTATGAATAATGACGGTAATTTTACTATTAACCATACCGATACTTTCCATCTAATTTACAGCCTTATCTGTATGCTTAATTACCAATCTATTCATATTCAGTTCATGTAATCGTCAGAAAAATAAAAACTTACATTCCGGCACATTTTTTAACGTTTGCCTGACATTCCTCCCCTTCATAGCACGTAAAAAAAAGCTCTTATTAAAAGACATTATTCAAAGAGCCCACCAAATGAATAAAAAAAGTATTTTAAATATACTGCTTGTGACCTCATTAATGTCACCTATATCAGCGGCGATTGCCAATGAACAAGCCTCTGTTCCTGTCACTATTGAAACCATTTCATCACGCTCTTTTGAAGATATCATTCAAGAAGTAGGCAAAATTAATGCGATTGATTCTGCCGCACTGACGTTCAGTGCCGGAGAAAAAATCACCGCTATTCATTTTAGAGATGGTGATACGGTGGGAAAAGGCGATCTAATTGCAGAACTAGATAGCACCAAAGCCAAAGCCGATTTCGATAAAGCCAAAAGCTCGTTAGGGTTAGCAAAAACTAAACTTGCCCGTATTCAAAACCTGCTCGCCAAACAGCCAGATGCTTTATCGCCACAAGATGTGGATGAAATGAGAGAAGAAGTAAATTTAGCAAAAGCTGATTTTAGCCAGAAAAAAGCAGCCTTAGGTGATTATCAAATCATTGCACCATTTAATGGTCAGCTTACTAGCTTTACTCAGTCTATTGGCAGTCATATCGCAGCCTCAACGACACTAGTTAGTATCTATAACCTCAACCCTGTTGAAGTAAAATACGCCATAAGCCAAAACGACCTAGGTAAAGCCGCTAAAGGGCAAACGGTAACTGTGACGGTAGAAGCATTTAAAAATACGAACTTTAAAGGTGTGGTTGACTATGTTGCACCTGCAGTCGATGTCAGCTCTGGGCGTGTCGAAATTCATGCCCGTATTGATAACCCAGATAACCGCCTTGCCCCTGGTATGTTTGCTAACGTAAAACAGCTTTTCCATAAAGGTAACTCACACCTTGTCGTGCCACAAAACTCAGTATTAGCACAAAATGATAAGCGTTATGTCTGGCTATATAACAACAGTGGCGCAACGAAACAGAGTGTCACATTAGGAAAAAACACCAATGACGGCTATGTCATTGTGGATGCAGGTCTAAAAGAAGGGGAGCAAGTTATAACGACTGGTCAGCAAAAGCTTGAAATCAATACACCCATTACCGTTATTAACCATAAACCCGCAGTTGAAACCTCAGAGCAAGTCTCTTCTGAAGCATCAAAAGAAAAACCTGAGCCAACATTGGAGTCAAAAACAGAGCAAACATCAAAACCTGCACTAGTTGAACTACCATCAACATCAACATCAACATCAACATCAACATCAACATCAACAAAGTCAGCATCAGTTACAGCAAATGAAACACCAACAAACGAGGTGAACTAATGCGCCTACCTGAGATATGTATCCGTCACCCTGTTTTTGCCGCTGTACTGAGTATTGCCATGGTGTTATTGGGGGTTATTTCATTCCAAAAATTGGATATTCAGTATTTTCCCGAACATAATTCACCGAAAGCGACAGTAAGCGCCTCGATTACTGGTGCCAGTGCAGAATTCATGTCACGTAATGTGGCAGATAAACTGATTGATGCTGCAACAGGTATCGATAGCGTTAAAACAATGAGTACCGATTGCCAAGAAGGCAGTTGTTCTCTAAATATCTTATTTAACGACGATGTAGATGACATTGAATACACGAACTTAATGAATAAGTTACGTAGTAGTGTTGAGGCTATTAACGACTTCCCACCCAGTATGACAGACAAACCTACTGTTACTGATGATTCATCAGATACCAGTGCTGCCAGTAATATTGTCACCTTTGTAAATACTGGCGGTATCGACCAGCAAAAAATGTACGATTACATTAGCCAGCAACTGGTTCCTCAATTTCAGCACATACAAGGTGTTGGTGGTGTATGGGGTCCTTACGGAGGTTCATCGAAAGCAGTACGTGTGTGGTTAAATCCAGAACGTATGATGGCACTCAATATCAAAGCTGCAGATGTTGTTGGTACCTTGAGTTCGTATAACGCGACGTTTACAGCGGGTACGATTATGGGAGAAGCCCGAGACTTTTCAATTAACCCCGTAAACCAAGTTGAAAACATTGATGATGTAAAAGATCTTGTTATACGTGTTGATAACGGCAATGTTATTCGAGTCAACGATGTCGCCAATGTAGAAATGGGTGAAGAAAGCTTAACACCAAGCTTGCTGAGTGTTTCAGGCAAGCCTGCTATGTCTTTACAAATCTTACCACTAAGCAGCGAAAACCCTGTAACGGTGGCTGAAAATGTAAAAACTGAAATCAACCGCATGCAACAACATCTCCCTGATGGTATGGAGATGACGATGGTGTATAACCAAGCTGATTTTATTAAGGCTGCCATTGACGAAGGTTTTTCGACCCTCGTTGAAGCGATTATTTTAGTGTCTTTGGTTGTTGTCTTATTCATGGGCTCTTTCCGCGTAGCATCTGTACCCATTATTACTATTCCGGTGTGTGTTATTGGCGTTTTTGCCGTCATGGCTGGACTGGGTTTTAGCATTAACGTTTTAACAATTCTCGCTATTATTTTAGCTATCGGTTTGGTTGTCGATGATGCCATCGTGGTAGTCGAAAACTGCTACCGGCATGTAGAAAATGGGGAGACTCCTTTCAACGCTGCACTTAAAGGTAGCCGAGAAATCATTTTCCCCGTTATAGCCATGACACTGACCTTGGCCGTGGTTTATTTACCTATCGGTCTTATGTCTGGTTTAACTGCTGACTTGTTCCGTCAATTCGCTTTTACATTAGCCGCTGCCGTTATTATCTCTGGCATCGTTGCATTAACATTATCACCGATGATGAGCGCCTATTTAATTAAGCCTGTGGTTAAACAACCTAAATGGTTTACTGCTATCGATGGCGTTATACACAAAATAACGAATCGCTATATCCAAGAATTACGTAAATGGTTTGAGCGAAAGCGTATTATGTCTGCGATTGCATTAATGCTCGTTCTATTATCAGGTGTGGCTTTATGGACAATGCCTCGCGTGTTGTTACCAACCGAAGATACGGGGTTTATTGATGTTACATCGGTTGCTCCGACAGGAGTTGGACGTCAATATCATCTCGATCATAATGCTGAACTCAACAGCGTAATGAACGGCAATGATGCCATTGGAGCAAACCTTTCTTATATTGAAGGGGCGCCGACCAACCACGTACTACTAAAAACATGGGGAGAACGTGTAACCAGTGCAGAAGACGTGGTCAAAGAGCTGATCGACAAAGCCAGTAAGACAGTGTCTGCCTACGATATGTCATTCAGCGTTCGCTCGGCAGATAATTTAAATATTGCCACCAACCTCATTCTAGAATTAACCACACTCGATAGAGATACCGATGCGCTTTCTGATACAGCCGGTAAAGTCGAAAAATTATTGGAGGATTATCCAGGGCTCACAAATATCAACAACTCGATGCTAAGGGATCAGCTACGTTTCGATTTATCCATTGATCGTAATGCGATTATTCTTTCAGGCGTTAATTACAGTGATGTGACCAATGCATTATCAACCTTTTTAGGTTCAGTAAAAGCCGCTGACTTACAAGCTGATGACGGGTTCACCTACCCAATCCAAGTACAAGTGAACCGTAAAGCCTTGGGTGATTTTCAAGTGTTGGATAAGCTTTATGTAACATCAGAATCAGGGCAAACACTGCCTCTGTCTCAATTTGTTTCGATTAAGCAGGCAACAGCAGAATCAAACTTTAAAACTTTTATGGGACAAGACAACGCAGAAATCACTGCAGATCTGATACCCGGCTATACCGCGAGTGATATCAAAACCTATATAGACCAGCAACTACCGGCATTGTTAAGCGATTCTCAAGGCTATCAATATAACGGGATAGTCAAAGATTTAACCGATTCTCAGGCTGGTACCCAAGCACTATTTTTGCTCGCTATTGTCTTTATCTATTTGATATTGGCGGCACAATTTGAAAGCTTTGTCGACCCTCTAATCATCCTGTTGACAGTACCACTGTGTATCGTGGGTGCCTTGCTAACACTGCGGGTCTTCGGCCAAAGCCTGAACATATACTCCCAGATAGGGCTATTAACATTGGTCGGGCTGGTCACCAAACACGGTATACTTTTGGTTGAATTCGCCAATAAGCAACGTAGCAATGGGTTATCCGCTATTGAGGCTATTTTAAGCAGCGCGCAATCACGCTTACGCCCAATATTAATGACATCATTAACTATGATTTTAGGCTCTTTACCACTCGCTCTGGCTTCTGGCCCGGGATCATTAGGGCGAATTAATATTGGCTTGGTATTAGTCGGCGGATTATTAGCGGGGACTTTCTTTTCATTATTCGTCGTACCTGTGGCTTATGTCGGTATGGCGAAGCTAAAGCAAAAAGACATGCTGCATTTGTTCAGAAAAAGACGAGAACAAAAAGAAATGTTAAGAGACTAAAATACATAAAAGCTAAAAGTAAAAATATTCTTATCGATAACAAACAAAAACGCCTGCATTTGCAGGCGTTTTTGTTAATATCAATTGTTTTTCACGTTACGCTTTTTCAGACAAGATAATACGAAGTGTACGACGAAGTGGCTCTGCAGCACCCCATAGTAATTGGTCACCCACAGTAAAGGCATTAAGGAAATCATCACCCATTGCCAGTTTACGTAAACGACCAACAGGAACAGACAGTGTACCCGTTACTTTCGCAGGGCTAAGCTCTTGAACCGTCGCATCACGATCGTTCGGGATAACTTTAACCCAATCATTATGCGATGCGATCATTTCTTCGATCTCATCTAATGGTACATTCTTCTTTAGCTTCAAGGTTAATGCTTGGCTGTGGCAGCGCATTGCACCAATACGTACACACGTACCATCAATCGGCACAGGGTTATCTTGCAAGCCAAGAATTTTGTTTGTTTCTACCGACGCTTTCCACTCTTCTTTACTCTGGCCATTGTCACGCTTCACATCAATCCACGGAATTAATGAACCCGCAAGCGGAGCACCAAATTCTTGCGAAGGAAAACCAGGTGAACGTAAGGTTTCAGATACTTTACGATCAATATCTAGAATCGATGTAGCTGGGTTTGCAAGCTCGCTTGACACCGTATCGTTAATCACACCCATTTGGTTGATCAACTCACGCATATTTTTCGCACCCGCACCAGAAGCCGCTTGGTAAGTTTGAGATGTCATCCACTCAACAAGGCCTTCTTTATAAAGGCCACCAACAGCCATTAGCATTAAACTGACTGTACAGTTACCACCAACGTAAGTGTTAGTTCCACTATGAATGCCTTGTTTGATTTGATCAAAGTTAACCGGATCTAGTGTAATAATAGATTGAGGATCCATGCGTAATGTAGAAGCAGCATCAATCCAATAACCTTTCCAACCTGCAGCACGCAATGCTGGGTATACTTTTTCTGTATAACTACCACCTTGACAGGTAATAATGGCATCCAGCTTTTTCAAACTTTCAATATCAAACGCATCTTGCAGTAAGCCAGCATCTTTACCTAAGTTAGGCGCTGGGATTCCGATTTGAGATGTTGAATAAAATACAGGCTCAATAAAATTGAAGTCACCCTCTTCAACCATGCGCTGCATCAGCACAGAACCTACCATGCCACGCCAACCAACTAAACCAACCTTCATCATCGCTTGCTACACTCCTTGTTCATAATTACCAACCCAACCCTTGTTGTAATATTCCTATCACTACATGAATGAGTATTTCTACCCCCATCTATAGAGATTTAAATTGTGAAAAACAAGCAGAATCTGCAGAAATTGCATAAAAATTCCGGACACGTTTTGTTTTACTTATTTAATATCTAGAGATTAGTTGGTATTTAAGGCAATAAAGACACATATTCAATCAACAATTAATACGGGCTAGAAAACAACCCAAAGGTGAACAATTCGCAAACAAAAGCCAACAAGAGTGAATGATTCACATGCTACAAATAACTTTCTACTGCCAACCAATAAAATCAAACAAACCACAAGTTTTGAATAAAAACCTACACCCTGATAACCTACATATACTGATTAATCAGACTTAAAGCTCCAGTGAAATAAGCATATGTAGTTATTTACACTTTAAAAACCACATCATTAATATAAAAACACAACTTATAAATCGATTAAAAAACAACACAAGAACAAATTTAAAACCTAAAATTAACAGTAAAAATACATGTAAACGTATATTTTAAAGCGTTTATCAGTACTAAAAGATTCAGGTCACAGAAAAGTACAATATTTATCGCAGTGAGTAACTCATTTAGATAGAGTAGCGCCGAAACAACATGAGTCTCTTTAAAGAAGGACTCAGTGATCAGAAGAAAAATTAATTATTAACGTTCTTAATGACGTTAATTTCAGGGTTCACCCTTTAATAAGATCGATCAAACAAGGTTAAACAGTATGGAAAAACAGACTATGAAGCTACCATCGCTAATGCAAGTGATCCTTGCCCTTGGTACTTTCCTTGCACTGGCATTCTCTTTCACCGCTAAACTTGATTTACCCATTCAACTAGCACTTTATATCGGCTGGTTCATTATTATCACGCTAGGTATCAAACTTGGCCATGACTATAAATCACTTGAAAAAGCGGCAACCCAAGGCATTTCAAATGGCTTAGGTGCTGTACTAATTCTTCTTGCTGTAGGTGCTCTTGTTGGCACTTGGATTGCGGGTGGTATTGTTCCAACAATCATTTATTACGGCTTGCAAGCCATTCATCCATCCATTTTCTTACTTGCGACCATGATTATTTGTTCTCTAACAGCGTTAGCGACGGGTACATCTTGGGGTGCTGCAGGTACCGCTGGTATCGCGATGATGGGAATTGGACAAGGTCTGGGCGTTCCTGCGCCAATGACTGCAGGTGCTGTACTTTCAGGTTGTTACTTTGGTGACAAAATGTCGCCATTATCTGATTCGGTAATTCTTGCTTCTTCTATGTCTGGCGTAGAAGTGATGGAACACATCAAAGGCATGCTACCTATCGCATTAATCAGTTACATCATTACAGGTATTCTATTTACCGCTGCTGGTTTGCACTATGCAGGTAATGTAGACATGGCTCAGGTTGATTCTGTCATTCTTGCAATGGAAAATCAGTTTGTTATCTCTCCATTCTCATTCATCCCTGTGATTATTGTTTTAGGTCTACTGGCAATGCGCCTACCGTCTTTCCCTGTTATCTCTTTCGGTTCGCTGTTGGGTATCGTATGGGCGGTAATGGTTCAAGATATGGACCCACTCGTGGCATTTAACACTGCATGGGCACCTTTCTCTATTAGTTCTGGCGTTGATTTCATTGATGCGATTCTAAACCGTGGTGGCATGTCTTCTATGCTGGGTTCAGTAGCCGTTATCATCTTTGGTCTGGGTTTTGGTGGTCTACTTGATAAAGTAGGTGTACTACAAACTGTTGCTAAGCTATTCGAGAAACGCGTTAACTCTGCAGGTAGCTTAGCTACATCCACGATTGCGACTGCATTCTTTGGTAACGTATTTGGTTCTGCTATGTACGTATCATTAATTTTAACGCCTAAAATCTGTGCGAAGAACTATGACCGCCTAGGCTACCAGCGTAAGAACCTATCTCGTAACGCTGAATTTGGTGGTACGTTAACATCTGGTATGGTGCCTTGGAGTGATAACGGTATTTACATGGCGAGTATCTTGGGGGTTGCAACCTTCTCCTACGCACCATTTATGTGGTTAAGCTTCGTCTGTATTATTGTGACTATCGTGACATCTTACATGGGTTGGTTTGTTGACCGTTGTCCACCAACAATTACTGAAGAAACTGATGAGAATGAGAACCTAGCCGTTACTCAACAAACAGCTTAACAGTAAGAAACACAAAATAAGCAACTCAAAGAAGAGCGCCTAATAGCGCTCTTTTTTTTTACCTTAAATACATACAGCCAGTAATATATCATTCACTTATATTTACATTGCTAAATATAAGTAACTGTAACAAATCAATTTAAATTAACAATCTCGTAAAATAAGCCATTAAATTAAAAAACATGTTAATGGTGCATTTTTAGTGAATAAGATCACAAAACCACCAACTAACTCCAAAGTATTAATATTCAGTAGCACATATTGACCCCAATCAATAAATCCCCATCAAAATCAGTGAAAATAGCGCTAGTTTATTTAAATTTTAGTTTTCACTTATGTCAAAATATTAAAAATTTTGAACAGGATTACGAAAGACACATTTTCGATTTTAATTTCCTAAGGGGTTATATTCATGAGCAATCAGGTTGGACAAGACCGCAAAGTAACGATTGGCAGCTACATTGCCCTCGCCTTTGCTGTTGTCTTTTTTTCCGGGCTACTTCAATCAAACGAATGGTATGGTGTTTTTGATTTCACAACGCTAAATGGTTCATTTGGTAGTGTTGTTCACTCAGTAAACGAAACGGCAGATGGTATCCAAACCGCTTCAACATCTATGCGTGGTCAAGGTGGTAGCGGTGCTCGTGACGGTTTCCTATTCGCACTAACATTAATTCCAACAGTAATGTTCGCTTTGGGTATGATCAATGTCCTAGAACACTATGGTGCGCTAGATGCGGCTCGTAAAATTCTAACGCCACTACTTCGCCCTTTAATGGGAATTCCAGGTAACTCTGGTCTTGCACTGATTGCCTCGCTACAAAGTACCGATGCTGGTGCCGCAATGACCCGTCAACTAAAAGATGAAGGTCACCTAACCAAACGTGAAACAGATGTTTTCACCATGTTCCAATTTTCTGCGGGTGCAGCCATTGTTAACTTCTTCTCTTCTGGCGCTGTGCTGTTCACATTAACCAATACCGATGGTACGCCTGCAGTTACATCATCAATTGGTCTTGCTGTCGTCATCATGTTTGTCTTTAAGTTTGTCGGTGCCAACATGTTCCGCTTATACCTCAACATTACTGAAGGTAAAGCTGATAAAGAAGAGACAAAGCCTGAAATGAAAGAGGAAACAGCATAATGACTACAGCTAAAAAACCAATGGTGACAGACATTTTCGTTGAAGGTGCTAAGAAAGGTTGGGTCATTGCTACAACGTCAACCGTACCCAACGTACTAATGGCTTTCGTTATCATCAAAGCATTGCAGATCACTGGCGCTTTAGAACTAATGGGCACCCTATTCTCACCCATTATGGCTGTATTTGGTCTTCCTGGTGAAGCCGCTGCTGTGCTGATCGGTGCTTGGATGTCGATGGGCGGTGCGGTAGGTGTGGTTATTACACTATTTGACCAAGGTATCTTGAATGGTCAACACATCGCAATTTTAGCTCCTGCTATCTACCTTATGGGCTCTCAAGTTCAATACATGGGTCGAATCATGGGGCCTATCGGTACTGAAGGCCGATACATTCCAGTAATGATTGCTCTATCTGTGCTTAACGCTTTTGCAGCAATGTTTGTAATGAACATTCTGGTATAGATTTTTCATATACAGCTTTTCCGTATATAGATATCAATGGAGAGGGCCTCTGCTCTCTCCCTTCTTTTCGCGATTAAAACTCACCACCGAGTCTCTTTGGAGTTTCCGATGACTTTCGCCCTACAAGATTTCTCTCTAGAAAATTACTTACAAGAACTACGCCCACTCATTGATGTTGATTGCGGTACGTATACTAAAGACGGTATCGAAGTTGTTGCCACTCAGATGCAGCAAAAGTATCTGGATATGGGTTGGTACGTCAAACGTATCGATTGTGGTATTGCTGGTACTGGCTTAGAAGTTCGTAACAAACCTGAAAGCAGCGATATCGACGTAATGCTTATTGGTCACATGGATACTGTTTTCCCTGAAGGAACCGCTGCTGCGCGCCCAATGACGTTTGATGAAAATCGCGCATACGGTCCAGGTGTTTCTGACATGAAATCAGGTCTACTTAATGTTGTTCATGCTTTACGTAATATGGACAAAGAAACACTCGATAAGCTATCTATCTGCATTTGCATGAACCCTGATGAAGAAATCGGTTCATTGCACTCTGAATCATGGCTAAAAAGCGTTGCCGTAAATGCAAAGAATGTACTTGTTGCAGAAGCTGCACGTGCTGATGGCTCTTTAGTGAAAGCACGCAAAGGCATGGCTCGTTACCGTCTAACATTCGCAGGTAAAGCTGCGCATGCTGGTAATGAACCACAGAACGGTCGCAGTGCTATCACTGAAATGGCCAACTGGGTTTTGGCAATAAACAATTTAACCAACTTTGAATCGGGTACTACATTAAATGTCGGTATCGCCAAAGGTGGTGCAGGTGCGAACATCGTGCCTGATTCAGCAGAAGCGGTTGTTGATGTACGTTTCTGGGATAACGACGAATACGCAGAAGCTGATGCGAATATTCGTGCACTGACAGAAACACCCTTTGTGGAAGGCGTGACTATCACGGTTGAACGTGAAGCGCATAAACCATCAATGGTACCAACAGAGAAAACAGAAGCACTGATGGCATTGGTTGAAGAATCAGGCAAAGAGCTTGGTATCGATATTAAGTGGCAAGAAGTGGGTGGTGGCTCAGATGCCAACCTAACAGCGGTAATGGGCATTCCAACACTTGATGGCCTTGGTCCTGCTGGTGCTGGCTTCCACAGTGCTGATGAGTACTTAGAGCTCGATACTATCGAACCTCGCATTAAACTACTGATAAAAGTATTAACCAAGATTGCGGGTTAATTTGATTTTGTTAAGTAATAACAAATATCTATGATTAAAAGGCGCTTAATGCGCCTTTTTTATACTATTTAATGCAGAGTCTTGCTCATTAGCTCGTTAAATGATCATGACTAATATACCGCCTAGAATAACTTTTGTTGATTCTCACTCGACATTAACGGCATGGGTAACCTGAGCCCGTCATTAGACCAATGTTTTAAGAATTTCTTTCTTACCTGATAGATATGTTGTTGTGATTCTTTTTTAGCCATCTTATTCAGCTGGTTACTCATTTTGTGGTAACTCACCATCACTCCTATCATTGTCTATCTAGGCATCAATATGCTATTACATTCGATATTCAAACTCTAAAATGCCAGCCCATATCAAAAATAAATAATACAGCGTGCAATTGTTATAACAAATCCAACCAGTAATATTAAAATAATAGAGTAGCCCTAAACATTAACTTAAGTTGCAAAAAGCATACGCAATAAAAAAGGCTGTGATCTGTTAACTGTACTTCGGTAATGTGATGATTACCGAAAAACAACTATCAAAACACAGCCTTGGTAACGCTCTACGTCAGTGGCTCCCGCCCTTTGCTATCTTAATCTATCACCATCATCAGACTATTTAATATCGCCTGTTTTACGTGATGATAAAATAGTATTTGAACGCATCTCATCGACTTTAAACTGTAGCGCTTTAACTGGATGCCGCCACAAGAACCTTGGTAACGACCAGCGCACCACATGCATGATCTGCAAACGCTTTGCTGATTGGTAACACTGCCCCTGACATTGTAAACAACTTGGCTTTTCATCAACTAAACGACAATTGGCCATCCTGCTTTCAACATATTCGAAAAGACTTTCACATTCAGGACAAGTAATCGCCCCACGGTGCAACGTTTTACAATATAGGCGAATCATCGCCGTCACTGTATCCAGTTCACGTTGCGTACGAACTGAATGTCTATTTAGTACTGTCATAGTGCGGCTATTATCCACCGCTGCACCATCAGATTGTTGATTAAGATCAAAACAATACTTCGATCACACTTTTATGTTGATAAAGCCATCATTTTACAGCGTAAAATACTGTAATAAAGTTTGCGCTTTCAAACTTTAAGCATGAACATTCGCCTCTTCAGAAATATAAGACATAGCGTACGTAACACATTCATCTAGAGCTAAAGATAAAGCACGATAATCCGCCTCACTCACAACGCGATGCTGTATAAACTTTATCTCAATGTCACCCGCTATCACTTTTAATTTTTCAGCACCTAAACTACCCGCCACACCTTTGAGACTATGCACAATTCTGATCGCTGGTTCGCTGATATTCGATAGCTCACATTGTGAAACTAAGCAGTGTAACTTTTCCGCATCAGCAGCATGTTCATCCATAAAGATGTCTAAAAGCATTTGCACAGAATCTGAGTCGCCATCCATTGCTTCAAGCATAAGTGGAATATCGATAGCAGCCTTTGTTGTTAGCTCTGGAGATATCGGTTCTTTATCAGTATCAGCCACTGACAGCTCAGTGTTCCCCAACGCTTCATTAGCTTTATTACTTGCGTCTATGATAGATGAGGTCTTCTTTGCTTCTATATTCAGGGGGGCAGCAACATAGCTGGAATTTTTTATTCCAACAATCAAATATTCATTAATCGCATTAACCACTAAGTAAATAATCTCTGTTAATTTTTCGGCATCATTAACAGTTACAGGTTCTTGTTGCTGGTAGCTCTTTTCTAGTCGTTCAGACTCAATTTTTAACCTTGGAGCACCAAGGCTACCCGCAACTTCTTTTAAATTATGTACTAACCGTAATGCCTCTTCGGTCTTTGAGCCTTCAATCAATTCTCTCAATCGTAGACCATAAGCTGAATACTCATCTCGAAATATCTCTAACAACATCACAGCGGATTCTTTGTCACCATCCATACTTTCTAGAATAGAATTAATGTCTAAGATCGTATCTTCACAGGAATAAAGACGACTCGCAGATTGAGGAGAATCTTGAGAGGCAACAAATGGTTGTTCGGCTTGTTTATTAACCGCACTCGTTTTTACAGCAGTCACCTCTTCTACGTGTGCTTCTTCTGCCTCTAATCGCACAGTTATCTCAGTGTGAGCGAACGACTCCACTGAAGTCAGTAACTTCACAGTAGTAAATATTGAGATAATAGCCAAAAGTGATGTTACGACCATCAGAGCCATATTAAACAACGCCAACTTTGAGGCATCCACGAGCAAGCCATACTGAAGTTGTTCTACCTCACTATCTAAAGTCGATATTTGAGAAATAGCACTCAATACTTGAGTCGATTGATAAGAAAAATAACAGGCTCCTACTATAGAAGCAGTAACAATCACGAGCATGACATAAAGTATTTTACGAGTTCGCCGACAATCGAACGACTGCACTTTACTCATTTAACCACCTAAAAAGTTAACATTTAAAATAAAGAGAATGATTCTCAACACCTTTATATGAAATCTATTTTACATGACTAAAATAATAGACAATATATTGGTGAATACCAACAAGCCATTATGATGAGAAGCAGGCACAAAAAACCACCGAGTTTACTCTTGTGTTGCACAAAAGCACGCTAGGTGGTTTGAGTAAATACCATCGAACTAAGGCGCTAGGCCTCTAGATATTAATTATCAGTATTCAAACGGCGTAATAACTGATCTTTCAAGTTAGGTGGCGTGCCTTTAATCGTCAAGGTATCGGTTTCTGCATCATAGAAAATACGCTCACCTAATAGCATGCTGTCAAAATTAATCGACATGCCACCACCCGCACCCACAAACTTGGTCAATTTACGCATTGCTGTACGATCAGCAGGGAAACTTTCTTCTAGCTCGTAGCCCTGCTTTGACGTGAATTCATAAAAATTAGTGCCGTCTTCTGTTGGTGGTAACTCACCCGCCAATTCTTTAACCGCCACTTCATCGCCGGCTTGTAATTGGCCATTACAGTAGTCATAAACCTGCTTGCGATATTGCTGCTTCTCTTCTTTATCAAGGCGAGAATCGGCACAAAAATCTTCAACGGCTTGCATCAATACTTGATTTTGTTCTTTAGCATCAAGACCAACGACTGCTTGCAGAAAATCTAGGAAGAAGTCTGAAATTTTTCGCCCTACACGCCCTTTAATGAACGTCAGGTAACGATTTGAATCCGAATCTGTTTCCCACGATGATAAATCAATGCGAGCAACAATATCCATTTTAGCGACATCAAGGTAATCGGTGGCACTGATATCTAATTGCTCAGTCACTTTCATGCTATGACAAGTTGGCAACAAACCAATAAATAAATAATCAGTAGCCAGTGATTGGTATTCTGTCATCACTAATGTGCCAGCTTCAGCGAAGGGATATTTTGCTAGTTCAACCTGTAAACGCTGCGCTGATTGGTTAGAAAATGTTAAGAAATCCATTTCTCCAGTGCGATATTGTTTCAACCAATGACAAAATTCACTGTCTTCAGCAAAGAGAGCGAAACCTTTTGCCCCTTTACTGCTGTATACTCGATGTAGTTCAGCAACGAGACCTTCGGTAGAAGAATCGGCATCAAGCACCTGATTTCTTAGGTTAATTTCAATTTCATCTTGATCGTTTTTTGTCAGCTGATGAAGGATGACATTAGAAAGTGTAAGACTCATAATGGAAAAGGTTATCAGTAAGACTAGAGTGTGGGTTATTATAGAGCGCTTTCTTAAACTTTAAACTAAGACATTAAACAAGATTTCCTATGCCAATTACTTCAAAATATACAAATCAGAAAATTGAACAGATCATTAGCGATGTGTTTGACGTACTTGAAAAGCATGATGCATCAGCTGAACTAGCGCTGATGGTTGTAGGTAACATCGCAACCAACATCATTAATGCCGATGTTCCAGCATCCAAGAAAAAAGAAATTGCCGAGCAATTTTCTCAAGCTCTGCTTAAGTCAACTAAATAAGATTTAAGTTTGCTGTAGTAAACGACATTTAAGACTGAGAAGAACTGACATATATGGTCGCCAGCGGAAATAATTATAAAGATAAAGTCTCACAGCTGATTAGCTGGGGACACTGGTTCAGCTTTTTCAATATCATCGCAGCCATGCTATTAGGCTCGCGATATATTGTGCATTCTGAATGGCCAGAAACCTTACTTGGACAACTTTACCTCTTGTTGAGCTGGGTTGGTCATTTTGGCTTTCTGGTATTTGGTCTTTATATATTAATCATTTTCCCTGCGAGCTTTTTGATCCCTTCACAACGCTTAATGCGGTTTTTTGCCGTATTAGTCGGCACGATTGGTCTAACCGTATTATTGTTAGATACTCATGCTTACGAAAGTATAAGCTTACATTTAAGTCCCCTTGTTTGGGACCTATTGTTAAGTGGTGAAAAAACAGATCTAAATGCCCGTTGGCAGTACCTCTTTATTGTTGTTCCAATCATCTTCCTTCTACAGTTAATTCTGTCAGAATGGCTATGGCGAAAACTCAGGAAGCTCACTCGTAAACATGTTGGCGTGCCTATCGCTATCGTGTTTGGTATGTCCTTTCTGGGTAGCCATCTTCTATATATTTGGGCTGATGCTAACTTGTATCATCCTGTTACTATGCAACGTTCAAATTTTCCATTGTCATACCCAATGACAGCGAAAAGCTTTATGGAAAAGCACGGCTTACTTGATCTTCAAGATTATGCCAAGCGAAGTGCCGAGCAAGGCTTAAGTGAAAGCCAGCGCATTCGCTACCCAACCGAGAAGTTGAATTTTGATGGCTTGGGTACAGGTCAAAACCTACTCGTCGTGATGGTTGATAACCTTCGCAGTGATATGGTTAACAACAAAACCATGCCCAACCTATTTGCGTTTGCTAAGCAAAATGTAAACTACACCAATCATTACAGTGCTAACAATGACAACATGGTGGGTATTTTTGGTTTGTTCTACGGATTACCTGGTGGTTACGTTAATAGCGTACGCGCAGAAGGAACGACCCCGATACTCCTAAATACATTGGAGAAGCGTGGTTATGACTTTGGCCTGTTCAGTGGTAATCAATTTAAATCTTCAATTTACTCTCAAGCTATTTTTAATGATAAACAGCTTGAAGAGCAATTATCCAAAAAATCAGAGCAAAAAACTAACGATAATCTAGCAATTGCAGATTGGACAACTTGGTTAGGTGAACAGAATGATAACCCATGGTTCAGTTATCTAGAGCTAACCTCTGTAGAAGAATTCGAAGAAGGTGGTGACTATGTACCACAATTCACCCCTTCGCTGGGTACCGTTAAAATAAATACCGTAGGCGTAGATTCCAATCTGTTGTTTAAAAATAGTTACCGCAACGCGGCATATCATGTTGATCAGCAAATTGCTGATATTCTTGATGAACTAGAACGTAAACAGGTACTTGATAACACGATTGTTATTATCACAGCTAATCACGGTACTGAATTTAACGAGACAGGCACCAATAGCTGGGGGGCAGACACCAACTATAGCCAGTACCAATTAAAAGTACCTATGGTTATACATTGGCCACAACAAGCGCCAGCACAAATTGAACGCATTACCAGCCATTTAGATGTTGTGCCAACCTTAATGGAATCGCTTTTAGAAGTAGCCTCGGCACCGACTACGTACAGCAGTGGCACGAACCTGTTTGAAAAAGATCCAAGTCGACGCTGGATCCTCGCTGGAGATAGCCGCGATATCGTTATGATTCAGAAAAACAGTACGACTGTCGTTGATAAGTATGGTAATTACCGTGTTTACGATGAGAACTACAAGCTAATGAGTGAAGGTAAACCTAGGTTATCGACTTTAATGCAGGTAATGAATGAACTAAAACGTTTTTACCAGCCAAATTAGCCTTCAGCCAGACAACGCAATAATTAAAGGCAGCGATTTCGTTGCCTTTTTTATATCGACTACCTCGTCCTAAAATAGTATCCGTCATGAGATAAGTTGACACATTAGAACTGAGCCTAAGGTTGACTGCGTTAATGGTATTCAGCATTATCGGCATAACACTGTTCGTAACCATCATTCCAACCACTCGCATATTTATCTTCAACCTTCATTCGCTCAGGATCTCGACGAAAACCCTCTAAGTAGGTATTCAGATCTTCTTTACGGCTATTACACCCATCTTGATAGCCATCGAGATAGTGTCGAGTGAAGCCTAAATTCGATAACTGATCATGCCGTGTAGCAGAGCATCCGCTCAAAATAATCAACATACCAGCAGCAATACTTATACGCATAATTAAGAACATCAGAGCCCTCACTATTCATTGCTTTAGTCTTTAAAACTAGTCAATCAAGGCATTTGAATTTGTCTCATTTTTAACACCCAGCAAAAATTATCATGATGATTTATCATTCTCGAGACTGCGCTTGATGTGCCGATGAGGCATACATCGCAATTTTATAAATCTAAATGATTTATCCCGACATAGTGTGGGGTATACGCATACTTTTAGCGAAATTTGGTTAAAAATAAGCTCATATTAATCAATACATATCATTTGGAACTGCGCTAGTGGCAAGTAATCAACAGTTAAGTATTTTCTATCAGAGAATTATCGAGCAATGGGGAAAGGCTCATAGCTTGCGTACAATTTGTGAGTTAACTTGCCGTAATTTTTGTGAAAGCTTTAATGCACTGCATTGCCAAATCATTGTCGAATCTCAATCAACGTGGAAAGTTTTGCTTAAGATGAATCGCCAAGGGATAAGCTATCAATCCCCTCCCTGTGAGATTTCTGATAGTAATCATTTTCTATTAGATCAAATCATAGAGTTCACAAAACACAACCAACCACATGTTACACGCCAACATGATGTACAACGTTTATGGCTACCTTTAGAGCGTCGATCTCGCATTATAGGATGCTTAGTGGTTGATATACCGCTTAGCGAACCACAGCTAGATTGTCAGGCATTTTCCACGCTAACCTCATTGCTAGCCTCAGAAATTGATACAGGCTTTCTTACTCAGTCTATTCAAGATGAGCATTGGGGGCGGCGTTCAGCTGAACGTGAATTAGAAATTAGTCAGCACGAGCAAAAAAACTTATTAGAACAGCTACAAGCATTGCATGATATTTCTTTTAGGCTTTGGCGTACGCACTCAATGAACGAGATGCTTTACACTGCTGTTGAAGAAGGAAAAAAACAATTACAAATTGATCGTATGGCTATTTTTATTAGCAACAAAAATAACCGTATGCGCGGTACTTATGGCA
The DNA here is from genome assembly GCF_003026285.1 of Photobacterium profundum. GTDB lineage: Bacteria > Pseudomonadota > Gammaproteobacteria > Enterobacterales > Vibrionaceae > Photobacterium > Photobacterium profundum. Next base: position 139,809 of record NZ_PYOD01000008.1, on the reverse strand, counting down.
CAGATCTGCATGGTAAAACGGTTGATGAGCATTATTTTGAATCCGACATTCCTAACCAATGGTATTTAGCACACACCCGATCAAATAAAGAATACCTAGCGATTGAAAATAATACGCCGCTATATCACAACCTTAAACAAGTCGGCTTTGGTTGGAGTTGTTATATTGCCCTATGGGATGAAGATACCCCTGTAGGTTGGATCGCTTGTGATAACTTACTAACAGGCACCCCATTGTATGACTACCACCCTCACTTACTCAAACAGTTTGGTTTTATTCTGTCTCAGAATATCGTGCGCAGGCAAGCTGAAGAGAACCTTAGAAACCTCAATAAAGAATTGGAACAACGTGTCACAGAAAGAACCGCAGAGCTTGAGCTTGTAAATCAAAAGCTAGAAACCTTATCGAAACTCGATCCGCTTACTAACATTGCTAACCGTAGAGTGTTTGATGAAAGAATCATCGAAGAATGGCGCCGCTCTGAACGGCATCAACTGCCTTTATCCTTATTGATCATGGATGTGGATAATTTTAAATCTTACAACGACAATTACGGGCATGCTGCTGGTGATCTGTGTTTAAAGGCTATTGCTACCACATTAGAAAAACTAGAACGTAGAGCAGGTGCATTATTTGCTCGCTACGGAGGTGAAGAGTTTGTGCTCTTGCTACCTGGGCAAGATACACATGCGGCACAATTTTCCGCCAAACAAGCATTAGCTGAAATTCAGCAACTGCAACTCATCAGAACAGCATCTACCAACACTGATTGCAGTTCGTCAATAGTCACAATCAGTATTGGTGTCAGTACGGTTATTCCAGCAGCACATCACTCACATCATGAATTATTCAAACAAGCCGATATGGCACTATATGAAGCAAAATCACAAGGCCGTAACCGCTACTTTGTCATTTAGCTTTTCTTACTTTTGGTATAACGCCTTTTTTTCATCGGTTTTCTAGGTTCTGGTGATTTCAATTGACGTAGGCTTTCAGGCACCTCGCTGTATTTCACTTTATCCATCAATTGACTAACTTGCTGCTGCAAAGCATCCATAAAGGGCTTATAAGCACACTTTTTATCGGCCATGTCTTGTAACTGGTGTTCCCAATGCGCCGTCATATCAGGATATGTCGCGTCATCGGGCAATGCGTAAACAAGCCCTCGTCCCGCATCCGTAGCATGAATATTTTTCGCTTGGCGCATCAGTAACTGTCGCTTAAACAATAGCTCTAAAATACCCGCACGAGTCGCTTCTGTACCTAAGCCATCTGTATCTCGTAGTATCTTTTTCAGTGAACTATCCGAAACGAAACGAGCGATACCCGTCATAGCTTGTAGCAAAGTCGCTTCAGTAAACGCTTTTGGTGGCTCGGTCATTTTGTCTTTAAGTTCACCTTCTCGACAGGTCAGAACCGTACCTTTTTCAAGAGGTGGAACCTTATCTGTTAGCCCTTGCTCACTATTTCCAGAGACTTTCGTTTTGTCTTCAGCCTGATCTCGCCCTAATAATTCTCGCCATCCGGCACTCATTAGCTGACGACCACGGGCAATAAAGTGCCCTTGTGCAATGGTAAACACTAACTTAGCTTCAGCATAAATCGCGGCAGGGTAAAATTGCATGACATATTGACGCGCAATCAATTGGTAAACTTTACTCTCGCTACCGCTTAATGCATTTGGGCTGATTTGTTTTGGTGTCGGTATAATAGCGTGGTGAGCATCCACTTTTTTGTCATTCCACGCTTTCGATTTCAACGCCGTATTTGCCCCGTTACATGCATACGATAACTCGCTTGCATTGGATGCCACCGCACGGCATACATCATTAGCTTGTTTAAAGTGCTCATTGGGTAAATAGCGAGAATCTGAACGAGGGTAAGTAATCACTTTATGCTTTTCATATAAAGACTGGCAGTTCGCCAATACATCAGCAGCGCTCATACCAAATCGTTTGGCAGCATCGATTTGTAACGCTGATAAAGAATACGGTAAAGGCGGCGCCTGACGCGTTTCTTTACGTTCCGACTCGGTCACTTCTGCAGGCTGCCCTTTAATGCGCTTGAGTACATTCTCACACAACTGACGGTTGAGCACTCGCCCTTCTTCATCTTGCCAAGGTTGGCATGCCTCACTTGGCTTCCAGCGCGCACGAATATCCATATCTTGGTAAGGGATTAAGGCAAATACTTCGTAAAAAGGTTTCGGCTTAAAATTCGTAATGTCGTCATCACGCCGAGTCACTAAGCCTAAAATAGGTGTTTGTACTCGCCCTACAGACAATACCCCCCGATAACCGCCTTTCTGACCAAGCAAAGTGTACGCTCGAGTCATATTCATACCGTAGAGCCAATCAGCGCGTGAGCGTGCTAGAGCAGAAACTGATAAAGGGATAAATTCACGATTACTGCGCATGGTTGATAAGGCACGTTTTACCGCCGCTGGGTTTAAATCTGAAATCAATAAACGCTGAATGGCTGTTTTCTTTTTAGCGGAAACTTTAACGTAATCGATCACTTCATCAACTAATAACTGCCCTTCTCTATCAGGATCGCCAGCATGCACAATGTCAGTGGCTTGTTTGGCAAGCTTACGTACCACAGCCAATTGCTGTTTGGCTGATTTACGCGGAGAAAGCTGCCATTGTTCGGGGATAATAGGAAGATCGATCATATTCCATTTTTTGTATTTCTCATCATAGGCATCAGGTTCAACCTGTTCCAGCAAATGCCCGATACACCAGGTTACTATGTCCCCATTTCCAGTTTCAATATAACCATTATTATTTTTATGAGGGCGAGGTAATACCGCGGCAATCGCACGACCAAGGCTGGGTTTTTCTGCAATATATAGACGAGTCATTCAAACAATACACAATGACAAAAAAGATGAAGAAACTGTACCGAAAAGCGAGGGAACGGGCAACATAATACTGGATATAACAACAGTTAAAAAGAAAACGCCCCGTATCTAGCCTAATTATAAGCGTAGAGAATACAGGCCGTTTCGATTTAATCAGTTTGGCTTTATTTATCAGCTAACCAGCTTTTGACTTCTTGGTAATTACCACGGAACACAATACGATCCGCTTTTTTGGTTAACTGATAGGTATACATTGGATCGTAATATTCAATTAAGAGTGGGCGTAGCCAATTATCATGCTCAGTCAATGAACCATTACTTTTCTGATTTGCAATTGCCTGTTGTTGCGCTACCAATAATTCTTCATAGCGCTTCATACCAAGACGCTTACGAATACCAAACATGCCACGTTCAAGGTATTCAGTGAATAATTCCCAGCCTTGCTGCTCACCATATTGCGCAATATAGTCACGCTGCATACGCACAACGTAATCATCAACTAAACGCTCAATACGCGTATCTAGCGGATCATCAACGATCGCCACATCTGCATTACCCATTGCTGCATGAATTGATATCGGCACACTTGCAGAACCGATAGCACGACCTTCATCTTCAAACACAAAGTGTGTACAACCTTGAACCTGCTTTTTAAGCATTTCCACAGCTAATACATTTTCAAAATCAATTTGTGTTCGTTGCGCCGTTACATAACGACCAAATGAAGAGCCGCGATGGTTTGCTGCGCCTTCTAAATCAATACCATTGGCGAGTTCATTCACCATGATGGTTTTACCACTACCAGTATTACCACCAACAATCGTCATCGGCTGCTGTGCAACCGTATCGATAGTATCAATTAAAAAGCGGCGTAAGGCTTTATATCCACCGACAACCATCGGGTAATCAATACCCGCTTCCTTTAACCATTGCTGAGTAATACGTGAACGCAACCCACCACGAAAACAATACAAATAACCATTTGGATTTGCTTCTACGAATGCCTTCCACTGTGCAAGTCTTGCTGCTTTTATATCGCTATTGACTAACTGATGCCCCAATGCAATCGCTGCATCCTGACCATGCTCTTTGTAGCATGTTCCAACAGCTTTTCGTTCTTCATCTTCCATTAAAGGATGATTCATTGATGTTGGAAATGCACCTTGAGTAAACTCGATCGGTGCACGCATATCCATCAACGGGGTATCATTAACAAACAGCTGACGAAAATCTTCACAATTTTGGCGTGGCATTAGCAAATCTCAATCAATGTATCGCCATCTAGCGGCATCATTTCACCAATAGCTTGCAGTTCAATATTATGACGTGCAGCAATTTCCTGCAGCTGCTGCTCTGTTTCCACATCAGGAGTTACAGCAATAAGTAGGCCACCCGATGTTTGTGGATCACACAACAACGCTTTTTGTTGTTCTGTCATTGCACCTAATTTTTGACCATAGCTATCAAAGTTACGCGTGGTGCCACCCGGTACACAACCTTGTGCGATGTAATCAAATACACCAGGTAAGTACGGTACATTATCAAAATCAATACGTGCTTTTAGTTGGCTACCTTCACAGATTTCGCTTAGGTGTCCCATCAAGCCAAAACCTGTTACATCTGTCATGGCCTTTACACCTTCGACATTGGCAAAGTCTTGACCTGGAATATTCAGTTTACACATCCAATCGCGTGCTAAGCCTTTATGCTCATCCACTAACTTAGATTGCTTCTCTGCTGTCGTTAATACACCTATACCCAACGGCTTCGTTAAGTACAACTTACAGCCATTTTCCGCGCGGTTATTACGCTTTACACGGTCGGTATCGACAATACCAGTCACTGCAAGACCAAAAATAGGCTCAGGTGCATCAATAGAGTGACCACCAGCAAGAGAAATACCCGCTTCACGGCACACAGAACGACCACCTTCAATCACTTGCTGAGCGATTTCTGGTGCCAATACATTGACTGGCCAACCTAGAATTGCAATCGCCATGATAGGCTTACCGCCCATCGCATAAATATCACTGATTGCATTCGTTGCAGCAATACGACCGAAATCAAATGGGTCATCGACAATCGGCATAAAGAAATCTGTGGTACTGATTGCAGCAGTGCCATTACCTAAATCATAAACAGCCGCATCATCTTTACTTTCATTACCGACAAGAAGGTTAGGATCAGAAAATGGTGCTAACTGAGTTCGGAGAATAGTATCAAGAACTTGAGGAGAGATTTTACAACCACATCCTGCACCGTGGCTGTATTGAGTAAGGCGAACATTTTCCATGACACGCTCCAAAATAATTTTGAGAACCGTGAATACTACTCCTGCAAGGTGCAGGTGTCATCTATAGGGCTTGATTACTATCAAAAGAGTGCCATTTTTATTACGGCGTTCAATCAGCGTTAATTCACACCTATAAACAACAAACGCCCTGTTGATCACTCAACAAAGCGTTATATTCATTCAATAAGATTGATTCAAGCTTACTGATTATTGATTGCTGAACGTCATTTGTTGCATTATCTCTTTTATAAAAACTCAACAAATTGACCGACATCTCGCTCATTCACTTTCGCTTCACGGCAACCCGGGGTGCCCATATACAGAAAACCGACAATCAGATCATCTCCGGTTAAACCGAGTGATTCACGCACTACAGGATGATAAGCCCATTTGCCAGTACGCCAAAAGCCAGAAAAGCCCTGTGCAACCGCAGCCATTTGCATTGCTTGAGTGGCACAGCCCGCCGACAAATGCTGCTCTATTACAGGGACTTTATCGTGTTCAGCTACTTTTGCAACCACAGTAATAATCATTGGCGCACGAAATGGGGCTTTGCTCGCTTTTTCAATCACGGATTCATCTGCACCATCAAATTTGGCTGCATTCACCAGAATATCTGAAAATTTTTGCAAGCCTTCACCCTGCGAAACAATAAAACGCCAAGGTGTTAAACCACCATGATCTGGAGCCCGAAGACCCGCACGAAAGATATTATCTAACGCTTCACCTTGCGGTGCAGGTTCCATTAACTTCGGTAATGAGCGACGATTTAAAAGTAGCGTTAGTGCATCCATAGCAACCTCGAACTGCAAATAATAATTATTCTTACAATATCATAAAATTATTCGCATAAAACCTTGTAAATAAAAGGGAATAATCATTCCCTTTTAAGTAAAATGAGCTCTCTACGTTATTGCAGTTACAGCTTGGCCGCTAACTCTACCGCCTGACGAATAACACGTTTAGCATCCACTTCACCAGCGACATCTGCACCACCAATAACATGCGTATTGATTTTCAATGTTTGTAGCTTTTCAGATAACTCTTCAACCGATGTTTGCCCAGCGCACATCACAATATGGTCGACATCCAAAATACGAGACTGGCCTTCAACAGTGATATGCAAGCCTTTGTCATCAATCTTGTCGTAGCTCACACCGCCCAATAGCTCTACACCACGTTTTTCCAACACTTTTCGGTGAATCCAACCCGTAGTACGACCCGGTCCTTTCCCTACTTTGCCCGGTTTGCGCTGCATCAACCATACCTGACGTTGACTGACATATTGTTCATGAGGATACAAACCACCAGCATGCTCAATAGTTTGATCAATACCCCAATCTTTTAGCCAAGTATCTAGATCTTGATGCTCTGGTTCAGTTAACAGACTTGATACATCCACGCCAATGCCACCCGCACCAATCACTGCCACTTTTTGACCCAATTGTACGCTGTCACGAATCAGAGTTTGATAATCAATGACTTTGTCGCTATCAAGCGCACCTGGAATATTTGGAATACGCGGTTTTACCCCCGTTGCGACCACCACATCATCGTAACTTTTTAGCTCATCAGCTTGAACTTCATGGCCCAGTTTCACAACCACACCCGTTTGCTCTAACCGACGAGAGAAATAGCGAATGGTCTCTTTAAATTCTTCTTTTCCGGGAATACGCATCGCCAAGTTAAATTGACCACCGACGTAATCATTCTTATCAAACAGATCAACAGAGAAACCACGTTCAGCACACGCAACCGCACATGCTAGCCCGGCAGGTCCCGCCCCGATTATCGCGATACTACGCTCACTTGCCGCAGGTTTTAGCACTAATTCGGTTTCGTAACAGGCCTGCGGGTTCACTAAACAACTCGCCCGTTTACCCACAAACACATGATCTAAACAAGCCTGATTACAACCAATACACGTATTAATATCTTCGGCGCGATCTTGCTCGGCTTTCGCAACAAAATCTGGATCAGCTAGGAATGGTCTGGCCATTGATACCATATCAGCTTGATTAGCAGACAGAATATCCTCAGCAACTTGTGGGGTATTGATTCGATTACAGGTAACCAATGGAATATTAACTTCGGTTTTCAGCTTTTCTGTTACCCATGCGAAGGCTGCTCTTGGTACTTGGGTGGCAATCGTTGGAACACGCGCTTCATGCCAACCAATACCCGTATTTAAAATGGTGACGCCCACTTTTTCTAATTCTTTTGCCAGCTGAACCACTTCTTGTTGAGTGCTGCCTTGCTCAACCAAATCCAGCATTGAGATGCGGAAAATAATAATAAACTCTTTACCTACCCGAGCCCTCACCGCCTTAACCAGCTCAATAGGAAAACGAATACGGTTTTCATAACTACCACCCCATTCATCATATCGATGATTTGAGCGCTTACAAATGAATTGGTTAACTAAATACCCTTCCGAACCCATCAGTTCGACCCCGTCATAACCTGCTTCGCGTGCTAGTTCTGCACTTTTAGCAAAGGCTTCAATTGTTTTCTTTATTTGACGAGAACTCATCTCTCTTGGGGTGAATTTTGATATAGGTGAACGAATCGCTGAAGCACTCACAGCTAAAGGGTGCATAGCATAACGACCTGCATGAAGAAGCTGTAGGGCTATCTTTCCGCCTTCCTCATGAACAGCATCGGTTATTGCACGGTGAGCACGAGCAGCACGCGCAGAACTAAATTCTGCACTTAAGGGATGCAAACGCCCACGGAAATTTGGTGAGAAGCCACCCGTTACAATCAGACCCACTCCGCCGCGGGCACGAGCAGCATAAAAAGCAGAGAGTTTTTTAAAACCATCGCGAGATTCTTCCAGCCCAGTATGCATTGATCCCATTAACACACGATTGCGCAATTGGGTAAAACCAAGATCTAACGGTGCTAAAAGATGAGGGTAAGATTTATCGTCCATGGCTTCCATTCTTTTTTGATTATGGTCTGACCAGTATATTGCACAATCACAACATTTTTCAAACATTTGTTTACATCAAAGTAACATTGCGTGATTTAAAAATGTAATTCCTTGTTTACTAAGTTACGATAAAGAACAAGAATCATCATCAGGAACGTTCATGAAAGCAATATTTAAAGGAATTGGAAGAATATTCCGTGCTATCTGGAAATTGATCAGTTTCACCCGGCAACTTATTCTCAATCTATTTTTCTTGATCATAATTGGCGCAATTTTTGTTGCGTTTAATTATGGTGAAGATACACCTGAACAACCCGACAAAGCCGCATTAATTTTAGATTTATCAGGCCCTATCGTAGAGCAGCGTCGCTACATTAATCCTATTGATAGCATTGCATCAAATGCACTAGGACAACCCCCTGCGCAAGAAAATATACTGTTCGATATTACCGAAACCATTCGAAAAGCATCGACAGATAATAAAATTGAAGGTTTAGTTCTCAACCTAAAAGGTATGTCTGAAACCAGCTTAACCAAACTACGTTATATCGCTAAGGCGATTGCTGAGTTTAAAGCAGCAGGTAAACCTGTTTATGCTTATGGCGATAATTTTGGGCAAAGCCAATACTACCTAGCCAGTTATGCAGATAAAGTCTTTATGTCGCCAGACGGTGGTGTAATGCTAACGGGTTACGGTTCTTACTCGCTGTATTACAAAAGCTTGCTAGAAAAGCTTAACGTTAATACGCATGTCTTCCGTGTCGGTACGTACAAGTCTTTTGTTGAACCTTATACCCGCGATGATATGTCTGCTCCAGCACGAGAAGCAAATACCGTATGGTTAAATCAATTGTGGGGGGCTTTTACCACTGATGTCGCGAACAACCGCCATATTGATGCTGCAACATTGACGCCTAATATTGATGATTTTGTTCAAGAGCTTAAAGCTGTTGATGGTGATTTTGCCAAACTATCACTAAAAATGGGTTTAGTGGATGAACTCATTTCTCGTCCTCAGTTACGTAATAAAATGATTGAAGAATTCGGCAGTGATGGCGAACACAGCTTTAATCAAATCAGTTATTACGAATACCAACCAACAATTATCAACACCGATTTACCAAGTGATAACCAAATTGCCGTTGTGGTAGCCAGTGGTGCCATCATTGATGGTACACAACGCCAAGGCACAGTCGGGGGTGATTCAACAGCAGCGTTATTACGAGACGCTCGTTTAGATGATGATATTAAAGCCGTTATCTTACGTGTTGATAGCCCTGGTGGCAGTGCATTTGCCTCTGAAATCATTCGTAATGAAGTGGATGCGTTAAAACAAGCAGGCAAACCCGTTGTTGTATCAATGTCGAGTGTTGCTGCTTCTGGTGGTTACTGGATATCAGCAAGTGCTGATCGCATTATCGCGCAACCAACAACCATTACTGGCTCTATTGGTATTTTCGCTATTCTTACCACCTTTGAGAAAGGGCTGGAAAAAATGGGCGTATACAGTGATGGCGTAGGCACTACACCATTTTCAGGTGTTGGTGTAACACGTGAACTGCCAGAAGGTGTTGGTCAAGTATTCCAGCTCGGTGTTGAACACGGCTATAAGCGCTTCATCGGCTTAGTAAGCCAGTACCGTAACATGTCATTAGAGCAAGCAGATAAAATTGCACAAGGGCGTGTATGGACAGGTCAAGATGCGATGGAGCTAGGGCTTGTCGATCAGCTTGGTGATTTTGATGATGCCGTTGCCGCTGCCGTTGAACTAGCAAAATTAGAGACTTACGAGCTGAACTGGATGGAAGAACCACTCAGTACTGCTGAGAAGTTTTTACAGCAATTTTCAAGTGAAGTCAGCACTAAAGTAGCCACTATGGTGCTTGGTCAGCTTCCAAGTGCATTGCAACCTGTTACACAACAAGTTGTAACAGACTACACAACACTCAGTAACTTTAACGACCCAAAAGGGCAATATGCCTTCTGCCTAAATTGCAGTAATATCGAGAAGTGAGATCAGCCCAGCATATGCTGGGCTTTTTTTACCGTTCGTTAACCGTATAATGCGCTCACCAAAACCGATAAGTCTGTACCCGATTATGGAAAGAAAAAATATTTACATTGCTTACACCGGCGGCACCATTGGTATGCAAAAGTCAGATCATGGCTACGTACCTGTTGCTGGATTTATGCAAAATCAACTGGATAACATGCCGGAATTCCACCGTGCGGAAATGCCAGAGTTTACTATCCACGAATACGAGCCGCTTATTGACTCGTCTGATATGTCGCCAGAGGATTGGCAGCGTATAGCGGATGATATCAAAGCAAACTACGACAAGTATGACGGTTTTGTCATTTTGCATGGTACGGACACCATGGCTTACACTGCTTCAGCTTTGTCGTTCATGTTTGAGAACCTAGATAAGCCCGTTATTGTAACAGGATCGCAAATTCCTTTAGCTGAATTACGTTCTGATGGGCAAAGTAATCTATTGAATTCACTTCATATTGCGGCTAATTACCCAATCAATGAAGTAACGCTGTTCTTCAATAACCAGCTAATTCGTGGAAACCGAAGTACCAAAGCACATGCTGACGGCTTTGGTGCTTTCATCTCACCGAACATGCCTCCTTTGCTTGAGGCTGGTATTAATATCAAGTTGAATAATGTTGAACTTGATAAGAAGCCTGAAGGTAATTTTAAGGTCAATGCAATAACACCGCAGCCTATTGGTGTCATTACAATGTACCCTGGCATTTCACCTGAAGTAATTCGTAACACTTTACGCCAACCTGTTAATGCAATGATTTTGCTGACATTTGGTGTAGGTAACGCACCACAAAACCCCGATTTACTCGCTCAACTGAAAGAAGCAAGTGAACGTGGCGTGATTGTAATGAACCTTACGCAATGCCTTTCTGGCAAAGTGAACATGGGGGGTTACGCGACAGGCTGTGCACTCGCTGATGCTGGTGTATTAAGCGGTTATGATATGACCCCTGAAGCAGCACTCGCTAAACTGCACTACTTGTTAAGTACCGATTTTCCGGTAGAAACTATTCGCAGTATGATGCAGCAAGATTTACGTGGTGAACTTACCCTGTAAGTTTATTGATGTGCTGTAAAATCATCAAAAAAGAGTCGAATTTAATTCGGCTCTTTTTTTAGAGCTACACTTATTACCAATAAAGTTAGCTTGAGAAATAACTATGATTTTGCACGGTGCATCCATTTCCCCTTTTGTAAGAAAAATCATGTTGGCACTTGCTTATAAAGGCATTACTTATGATCTACAGCCGCTAAACCCTTATCTTGAAAAAGAATTGGCTCATAAACGTCACCCAATGGGGAAAGTGCCCGTTCTAGAACACAATAATCAAACGATCATGGATTCCACCGTTATCGCACATTACCTCGATGATATATGCCCCGTACCGCCCCTCTATCCAGGTACAGCAGAAGATAGAGCAAAGATACGTTGGCTAGAAGAATATTCAGATACACGATTAACTTCGCTCATTGGTGGGGTGCTTTTCTACCAAAAAGTATTACGAGGTAAAATCCTTAATAAAGACGTTGATCAAGATGCCATCGATCAGTGCTTACAACATCACCTTCCAATGGTGCTGAATTATTTAGAACAACAAATACCAGCAAAAGGGTATGTGTGCGAACACTTTTCAATGGCAGAAGTGAGCTTATGGAGCATCTTTCGAAATGGCTGGATGGCAGGCTTAAGGCTCAATTCACATTATCCCAAGTTACATGCTTACATCAGCACGATAGAACAAGAGCCTTGGATTGCGAACCTCATCAGTGAAGAAAACCATGAGCTCAGTAGCTTTTACTGTGAACCCATGATCTTTAAAGCAGACTAAAAAATTGCTCTATAAATCGTTATGACCAAAGCGCGCAATATCATTAAGATCAGACTCTAACAATGGCTCCTTTACGCCAAAGTCGCGCTTCAATTCTGCTTTTGACTTAAATTTAATGTCGCCACCAGCTTCTACCGACATATGTTCAGCATTATCGTTATGTCGCGACTGGTATAGCATGACGGCTTGCTGCGCAGAATCACGCTGCTCTTGCGTTAATACCGAGCCATCGGGCCATTTACCGATTTCAACAGCGGTTGAGATTCGCTGATATACTTCTGGCGTCATTACGTCTAATAATTGTTTTACATCCATTTTTCACTCCGTTGCACGACTCACATCCGTGCGTTTACGATCCGCCATTACGTTAAATATGGTATAAGCCTTATTACTTCCTTAGCGCTAACCATAAAGACATGGTAAAAACAGTCAAGTAAGAACCGTATTTCTGCTTTGATGATCACATTTATATTGTCGTTCACACTGATGCCACACTATTTACTGATAGACTTATGAATAATCAACCATAGAACGTGCTGCCTCCTTTAACCTGTTGACGAGCGACGATAATTTATGCCTTCCCAACTCATTAAACTTGCTCTCTTAGCGACCCTAACAACGCTATTGAGCGGCTGCTACGAACGTCATCGAACGACAGACAGTTTATGTGAAAGTTACCCTGCATTGTGTGCAGAATTAAATGTCAACGATGGCCAATGTCGGATTCAACGCACGAATTTAATTTGGCAACGTTTTGATGTGCAGAAAAATCCAACTGATACTGAAAAATTCAAAGAACTGCAATTCACATACGATTATCAAAAATGCTTAGAGTACGCGGCACGTATTGAACCGACGGAATTGAAGGAACGTAAGAGTATCCGCATGAATGCACTCATTCATAGCTACGACGCCATTAAACGTTTGAACTTAGAGCTATCAACGTCACCGGATCCCGACATTATTTATTACCGTTGGAGCCAAGGTGATAAAAATGCATTGCGTCAATTTTTATTACTAGAGGGTACCCCAAAATTAGAAACGCCCGCCTTGCAGCTCGCACTTGCAACCTATTACACCTATAACGATAAAGACAAAACACTAGCGTTATTGATGCATGCATTAGAACTGTATAAAAAAGGAGATAAGATACAACCTGAAATTATCCAGAGTCTGGCAACAATTTCGCATCAGGAAGGATTTACTCAGAATGCGTATATCTGGGCAACAGTAGGATCACATTTTAACCTACCCGTCGCGAACAAAGAAAAGCTCGCCGCTTTATATCCAATGGCAGACAGTAAACGAGAGACATTAGATAACAGTGCTAATAAAATCACAAATGCACTCAAGAAAGGGGAATTTACCGCAGATATGATGAAATAAAACCACAAAATAACAAAATAACAAAATAACAAAATAACAAAATAACAAATCATATTAGCGGCATCATAGTTTCACTACTTCTACATAATAAATTTAAAAGGACACTCTCGTCCTTTTAAATTCCAATCACTTTTTTACTCTTTCGTATTAAATACTAAAGACACTGAGTTAACACAATACCGCTCACCGGTTGTGTTTGGTCCGTCAGGAAATACATGCCCTAAATGACTATCGCAACTTGCACAGCGAATTTCAGTACGCTGCATACCATGTGAAACATCTTCAATATATCGGACTGCTTCCTTATTCACAGGCGCATCAAAACTTGGCCAACCGCAGCCAGAGTCGTATTTGTTGTCAGATACAAATAAAGGGGCTTCACAGCATGTGCAGCTATAAAGGCCAGTTTCACGGTTATGCAGCAATGTTCCCGAAAAAGGAGCCTCGGTCCCCTTTTCTCTACAAATATGATATTGATCGTCGGTTAATTGTTCTCGCCAATAAGCATTTGTTTTATTAGTCATTTTAAAACCTATTTTCATCCATTTCAGCACTAACTGACATTTAGGCTTGCCAATTATCACAACTGTAGCACATACTTTCTGCTCTGAAGATTTGTTTACATGCCTAAGACAATTTTTGTTCTTAGGTACCATATTGAAAGTTAATAACTATAACGCCGGATATTTGAACAAATAGCGTTCAAATTAACAACGTTGTAGTAAGAATGTAAAAAAATACGGACTTTTTTTTGACCTTAAGCAATTTAAGTTCGTTTTTTACTTGCAGGCTCACTAAGGATTCTGTAATTTTACCACCAGTTATCTTTCATAATAAATTAAGTCGTGGAGCTACTGTAATGACTATCAAAGTTGGTATTAACGGTTTTGGCCGTATTGGACGTTTTGTTTTCCGTGCATCTGTAGAGCGTAATGACATCGAAGTTGTTGGTATCAACGACCTTATCGATGTTGAATACATGGCATACATGCTTAAGTATGACTCAACTCACGGTCGTTTCAACGGTACTGTTGAAGTTGTTGACGGTAACCTAGTAGTAAACGGTAACACTGTACGTGTAACTGCTGAGCGTAACCCTGAAGATCTTAAGTGGGACGAAATCGGTGTAGACGTTGTTGCTGAAGCAACTGGTCTTTTCCTAGACGACACAACTGCTCGTAAGCACATCACTGCTGGCGCGAAGAAAGTAGTTCTAACTGGTCCTTCTAAAGACGCAACTCCAATGTTCGTAATGGGTGTTAACCACGCTACTTACGCTGGTCAAGACATCGTTTCTAACGCTTCTTGTACTACTAACTGTCTAGCACCTGTTGCTAAAGTTCTTAACGACAAGTTCGGTATCGAATCTGGTCTTATGACAACAGTTCACGCTACTACAGCAACTCAAAAAACTGTAGATGGTCCTTCAGCTAAAGACTGGCGTGGCGGTCGTGGTGCTTCTCAGAACATCATCCCATCTTCAACTGGTGCTGCTAAAGCTGTAGGCGTTGTTCTTCCTGAACTAAACGGCCTTCTAACTGGTATGGCTTTCCGCGTACCAACTGCAAACGTTTCTGTTGTTGACCTTACAGTTAACCTAAAAACTGCTGCTACTTACGAAGCAATCTGTGCTGCTATGAAAGAAGCATCTGAAGGCGAACTTAAAGGTGTTCTTGGTTACACTGAAGACGCTGTTGTTTCTCAAGATTTCATCGGTGAAGTTCAGACTTCAGTATTCGATGCTAAAGCTGGTGTTGCGCTAACTGACAAATTCGTTAAAGTTGTATCTTGGTACGACAACGAAATCGGTTACTCAAACAAAGTTCTTGATCTAGTTGCTCACATCTCTAAGTAATTATTACTTAGTAAAGTGATAAAAAGGTAGCGATTAGCTACCTTTTTTTATATCTGTAATACACACAACAATTGATATTTGCACCGCCATACTCATTGAACCCCACCCCTTTAGTATTACAACTGACAACACAACACTATAAATAGATCACTTTTAGTATCATTGAACCGCCACAGAGTCAGGTTTACATCCGCTCCCATTGTTGAGATTTTACAAATTTAACAAATAAGTTTTCATAAATGATGATATTTTTAAAAGAAAAATAAGTATTTATTCAACTATCTTTTCTACCCGAAATTTTGATTAAATAGCTGAATAAACATTTAAATCATAGTTAAGTAAGGAATAGTCGATGGATTTACGTAAGCTTTCAACGATTAATGCACTTTCAGATGCTGTTACCATTTGTGAATTTCAGGGCGTGAAAATAGTTCGCGTTATTCATAATACTGCCGAAGCGGGTATATCTCTTCATGGTGGACACCTAATTTGGTTCAAACCAGCAGGTGAGCAAGATGTAATATGGCTTAGCGAAAAAGCGGAGTTTGACACAACTAAAGCCATTCGTGGAGGTATTCCTGTCTGCTGGCCTTGGTTTGGAAAAGCAGCAACACCGTCTCATGGTTTTGCACGAAACAGTCAATGGACACTCAAAGAACACCGTGAAAATAGCAATGGCGTGATTATTTCGCTGATGTTAGAAGACTCTGAATCAACACGTGAAATGTGGCCACATAAATTCAAAAATGAACTGATTTTTGAAATTGGTACAGAACTTAAAGTCCACTTAACATCAACCAATGTCGATGATCATAGCTGGTCATATGGTGGAGCCTTACACACTTACTTTACTGTTGCAGATATCAACACTGTTGACATTACTGGTATGGGTAAAAATTTCAGCGATAGCACAAAAGGCGGTAAAGCCGCAGAAGGTAACGACACACTCGTATTTACTCAAGAAGTTGATCGCGTTTATACCTCTCCACAAGAAATCATCGAGATTAATGATAAAAATAATCAACGCAAAATTGCAGTTAAAAACCAAGGGCATAACGCAGCGGTTATTTGGAATCCTTGGCAAGACTTATCAATCAGCATGAGTGACATGGCTGATAATAGTTTTGAAACCATGGTGTGTGTTGAATCAACGATCCATGGCAAAGGTATTGAGCTTGCACCAGGTCAATCCCACACTCTAAGCACACTGATTTCTGTGAAGAAGTAAGTCAACTATCATTACTTACTTTTGATAAGCTTAATGTTCAGTATTTCAAGCCGCATAACTGTGCGGCTTATTGCTACCTGCATGCTAGAAACAATGATCATTAAGCCATCATATGCGATGTCGCTTCAATGAGTACCCAACCGTTACCATCTGGATCCGTGAACGTAGCAAAACGACCACCAATAAGTGACACAATCTCAGACAAACTAACCCCCCGGTCCGCTAATTCATTATAAGTTGATGTTATATCATCAGTTTGAACCACCAGTCCTTGTACAGAGCCCGCTTTCATTCCAGCAAATGGCACCACTAAACTAATGGTTGTTTCCGCCCCTTTAGGTGCGAGTTGAATCCAGCGTTTCTTATTATTTGCATGATGATCACGTACTAATTCAAAGCCCAACGCATCACGATAAAATAACAATGCCTGACTCTGATTAGAAACAGGAATTGATACTGTATCAACACGTGAAATACCCATAAATCAAAATCCCCTATCTATGCTTTTTATTGTTCTACATCTCAAGCTTAAAACAGGGTTGTTGATTTCGCTCAAAAAATAAGCATCAACAAAGAGAAATATAGCCAATTCAACGTGTTTTTTTATTCACTATCAAAAATAGACAAATAAATTCATTCGCATAGCACAAAAAAATACATAAATAGGTAAAAGTACATTTCTTATCATTATACGAACAGCCTTTAAAACGCAGTAATACTCCATAAAATAGACGTCAAAAATTTAATTCAATTATAGAATAACGATAAGAAAGCATATAAAACCAAGATATATTAATTAAATAATTTTAACGACTATTGATAGAACGAATACTGAATATCAGCAAATTTCAGTTACATTTTACTAACAATCTCGCTTGCATCTCCCGTTTTTTAAGAGGATAGTGAGATTGTGAACAAGAAATATACAAGCTAGCGAAATGAAAGAAAAAAGGAAATTTATTTAAAAACCAACAACTCAGTGCAGCATTTTGATCAGTTAGGTCTAGTCTTAGATATGAGGGATGTGAAAGTTTTTTGTTTTCGTCCTTTCTAATTGATTAAAGAACGATTCAGGGGGCATACCATGAGTATTTTTGACCATTATCGTCAACGCTATGAAGAAGCCAAGGATGAAGAGCTTTCGTTGCAAGAATTCCTTGAGATCTGCCGTAATGACCGTAGTTCATATGTGAACGCAGCAGAACGTCTGCTTATGGCCATCGGTGAACCAAAAATGATCGATACCGCTCAAGATCCATGCTTGAGCAGACTTTTCTCTAACCGTGTGATTTCACGCTACGAAACATTCGAAGATTTCTATGGCATGGAAGATGCGATAGAACAAATTGTTTCCTACTTAAAGCATGCAGCACAGGGCCTAGAAGAGCGTAAACAAATCTTGTATTTACTTGGCCCAGTAGGTGGCGGTAAATCATCATTAGCAGAAAAGCTAAAAAGCTTAATGCAAAAAGTACCAATCTATATTTTAACGGCAAACGGTGAACGTAGCCCCGTTAATGACCACCCTTTCTGCTTATTCGACAAAAATGAAGATAGCGATATTCTAAATAAAGAATACGGCATTCCGGATCGTTATCTAAATAGTATTATGTCTCCTTGGGCTGCAAAACGTTTGCATGAATTTGGCGGTGACATCACCAAATTTAAAGTTATCAAGGTACGTCCATCTATTCTAGATCAAGTCGGTATTGCTAAAACTGAGCCTGGTGATGAAAACAACCAAGATATCTCAGCCTTAGTGGGTAAAGTCGATATTCGCCAACTTGAGCACTTCTCACAAGATGATCCTGATGCATATAGTTATTCAGGTGCCTTGTGTAAAGCTAACCAAGGGATGATGGAATTTGTAGAGATGTTTAAAGCGCCACTAAAAGTGCTGCACCCTCTACTAACAGCCACACAGGAAGGTAACTACAACGGTACTGAAGGTTTATCAGCATTGCCGTTTGACGGTATCATTCTGGCTCACTCAAATGAATCTGAGTGGCAAACATTCCGAAATAATAAAAATAACGAAGCCTTCCTCGACCGTGTTTACATCGTGAAAGTGCCTTATTGTTTACGTGTTTCGGAAGAAATCCGAATTTACAAAAAACTACTGCAAAACAGTGAGCTATCTTCAGCACCATGCTCACCTAGCACGCTAGAAATCCTTGCTCGATTCACCGCACTTTCTCGCTTGAAAGAGCCTGAAAATTCAAGCATCTACTCGAAAATGCGTGTCTATGACGGCGAAACATTAAAAGATACCGATCCTAAAGCAAAATCGTACCAAGAATACCGTGATTACGCGGGTGTAGACGAAGGAATGAACGGTCTATCGACTCGTTTTGCCTTTAAGATCCTATCCCGAGTATTTAACTTCGATCACTCCGAAGTTGCAGCGAACCCTGTTCATCTATTCTACGTACTTGAACAACAAATTGAGCGTGAACAATTCCCGCAAGATCTGTCTGAAAAATACCTTGAATTTTTGAAAGGTTATTTGATTCCGAAATATGTTGAGTTTATTGGAAAAGAAATCCAAACCGCATATCTCGAGTCTTACTCTGAGTACGGTCAGAATATCTTTGATCGCTACGTGAGTTACGCTGATTTTTGGATTCAAGATCAAGAGTACCGCGACCCAGATACAGGGCAACTATTTGACCGTTCAGCATTGAATAATGAATTGGAAAAAATTGAAAAACCTGCTGGGATCAGTAATCCAAAAGATTTCCGAAATGAGATTGTGAACTTCGTACTTCGTGCACGAGCTAACAATGCAGGAACAAATCCAAATTGGACCAGCTATGAAAAACTGCGCACTGTAATTGAGAAGAAGATGTTCTCGAATACGGAAGAACTGCTTCCTGTTATTTCCTTCAATGCCAAAACATCAACAGATGAACAAAAGAAACATGATGATTTTGTCGCGCGAATGATGGAAAAAGGTTACACCCGCAAACAAGTACGTTTGTTATCTGAATGGTATCTACGCGTACGTAAATCTTCATAAATACAGAAGATGAATACGCGGTAGGATAAATAAACAGGGGGGAGAGCTTATGGCGCATTTTATAGACCGCAGGCTCAATGGTAAAAATAAAAGCACGGTGAATCGTCAGCGCTTTTTACGCCGCCATAAATCGCAAATTAAAGAATCAATTGCGGATGCGGTCAATAAGCGCTCTATCACCGATGTTGAGAGCGGGGAAGATATTACTATCCCTTCTCGCGATATCAGAGAGCCAAGCTTTCATCAAGGCCGTGGTGGACAACGTAATGTTGTTCATCCAGGCAACGACCAATTTAGCCCCGGCGATCGTATTGAACGCCCCCCTAGTGGGGGTGGGCAAGGTGGCGCAGGTGAAGGTCAAGCTAGCCAAGATGGTGAAGGAGAGGATGAATTCGTCTTTCAAATATCGAAAGATGAATACCTTGATTTACTGTTTGAAGATTTGGAATTACCAAACCTTCAAAAGAACCAACTCAATAAAATTGTTGAATGGAAGACGTTCCGTTCTGGTTATAAATCTGCCGGTGTACCGTCGAATATTGCCATAGTACGATCATTACAAAATTCGTTGGCACGTCGAACAGCAATGACGGCAGGTAAACGCAGACAACTACGTGAATTTGAACAAGCCCTAGACTTGTTACAGACCACAGAGCCTGCACAACCATTTGAAGAAAAGAAAATTCTAGAAGAAATAGAGGCACTGCAAAAGAAAATAAGCAGCGTGCCGTTTATTGATACCTTTGACTTACGCTACAAAAACTATGAGCGTCGTCCTCAGCCAAGTAGCCAAGCAGTTATGTTCTGCTTAATGGATGTCTCTGGTTCGATGGATCAAGCTACAAAAGACATCGCGAAACGCTTCTACATTTTGTTGTATTTGTTTTTAAATCGGACCTACAAAAATGTAGATGTGGTCTTTATTCGCCACCATACACAAGCTAAAGAAGTCGATGAACACGAGTTTTTCTACTCACAAGAAACTGGGGGAACAATTGTATCCAGCGCCTTACGTATGATGAATGACATCATTAAAAAGCGTTACTCCCCGGCTGAATGGAACATCTATGCAGCTCAATCATCTGATGGTGATAACTGGGCTGATGACTCGCCAGGCTGTCGTGAATTACTTAATAAAGAGATTCTACCAGTAACCCGTTATTACTCTTATATCGAGATTACTCGACGAGCACATCAAACACTCTGGAGAGAATACGAAGCACTGCAAGGAACTCACGCTAACTTTGCGATGCAAAACATAAGGACTGTGGATGACATTTTCCCTGTATTCAGGGAGCTATTTAAAAAACAGGTCAGCTAGTGGCTAACAGAGTTAACACGTGTTGATGATTAGTTTTTGATGTCAATAAGCGCTTTTGGGGAGTGTGATATGGTTACAACCACAAAGACAAAAACACTCAGTGATGGTCCAGATTGGACTTTTGACCTACTTGATCAGTATCACGTAGAGATCAAACGTATTGCTGATCATTATCAGTTAGATGCCTATCCTAATCAGATAGAGATCATCACTGCTGAACAAATGATGGATGCTTACTCTAGTATTGGCATGCCAATTAATTACCATCATTGGTCATTCGGTAAACGTTTTATTGAAACAGAACGTGGGTACAAGCATGGTCAAATGGGTCTGGCTTATGAAATAGTTATTAACTCAGACCCTTGTATTTCTTACCTAATGGAAGAAAACACCATCACTATGCAGGCATTAGTAATGGCGCACGCATGTTATGGTCATAACTCTTTCTTCAAAGGTAACTATTTATTTCAAACATGGACAGATGCAAGTTCGATCATTGATTATCTTTTATTTGCCCGTAAATACATTACAGAATGTGAAGAAAGGTATGGTGTCGATGATGTCGAAAGGCTACTTGATTCTTGCCATGCATTAATGAACTACGGTGTAGATCGCTATAAGCGACCACAAAAAATATCGTTAGTGGAAGAAACTGCCCGCCAAAAAGCACGTGAAGATTATTTGCAAACTCAAGTGAATTCACTATGGCGCACAATTCCGGTTAATGAAGAAAAAGAAAGCCATTCAGAAGAGGTTCGTTTCCCTTCTGAACCTCAAGAAAACATTCTTTATTTCTTCGAAAAACACGCCCCCTTGCTAGAGCCTTGGCAAAGAGAAATCGTTCGAATTGTACGTAAAGTTAGCCAGTATTTCTACCCGCAAAAACAAACTCAAGTAATGAACGAAGGTTGGGCGACTTTTTGGCACTATACTATCATGAACCACCTCTACGACGATGGTTTAGTCACTGATCGTTTCATTATGGAGTTCCTTCACAGTCACACCAATGTCGTGGCACAGCCTGAATATAATAGTCCTTACTACAGTGGTATTAATCCTTATGCCCTTGGTTTTGCTATGTTCCAAGATATTCGACGTATGTGTGAAAATCCAACGGAAGAAGATAAACAGTGGTTCCCTGATATTGCCGGTAAGGATTGGTTGGAAACCGTACATTTTGCGATGAGAAACTTTAAAGATGAAAGCTTTATTAGCCAATATCTTTCGCCGAAGTTAATGCGTGATTTTAAACTCTTTGCCGTCAATGATGATGACAGGCACAACTATGTGGAAGTCGATGCGATTCATAATGAAGAAGGCTATCGTGCTATTCGTGAAAAGTTATCCTCTCAGTACAACCTCAGTAATAATGAGCCCAACATTCAAGTTTGGAATGTGGCACTTAGGGGTGATCGTTCATTAACTCTTCGTTATGTACCACATAATCGTGTACCACTCGCAGATAGCTATAATGAGGTAATTAAGCATTTACACCGTATTTGGGGGTTTGACGTAACGCTTGAAGAAGAGATGCCTGATGGAAGGACACAAATCCTGGCAACTTGCCCTATTCAAAATCAGTATAACACTGAAATATAAAGCCTATTTTATGTTACAAAATGTGTGAACAGCTACATAAGAAAAACAATATAAAAAGCCGAAGGTAATATTACCTTCGGCTTTTTATATATCATACATTAAAGAACAGTTACTGTTCTTCTTCGTATAAGTAACGTGCAATTTCGATACGGTTACTGTACCAAATCGCACCACTTTCACGACCATATTTCTTTAAACGATCGGCAACATGTTCCGGTTGATTATTATCACAGTAAGACTGCATTTCACGATAGAAATCTAGTGCTAACTGGCATGCTTCTGAACTCATGAAATAATAACCACCCACACGGGTGTAAATTTTACGCAGCCCATTAATCGTCAATACATACAACTTGTTACCTGATTTGCCCGCTAAACCTTGGAACAAACGATAATCATAATAGTTAAATGCACGAGCACGACAAATTGCTTCACACAATTCAGGATCCGTTTTGCCATATTTATCAACAATTTTCTTAACTTGCTGCATAAGTGGCAGTTTGTCATCGCTGTTTTCTACGAACTCAGCAAAGCTATTTGCATTCAACAGCTCTTCACATGATTGAATAACATGCTCAATCAATTCGCTAGATTCTTTACCGTTACCCTTCACAGCATAGCGCATGAACACGCTGCTGATATCAGTACGAGCAGCTAATAGATCTTCAAGTACACTCTGAACATCTTGACCGTCTAACGTAATCAAAGTGTCTAAAATGCTAAGACCTGAAGTCTCCATATAATTATTCACGCGTGTTGGCTTACCATGTTGGATAGTCAACCATCCATCACGAGCTAACCGCTGTAATACTTCACGTAATGTTGTGCGAGTTACGCCAATCAGTTCTGATAATTCACGTTCAGCTGGAAGAATAGAACCCTGAGGAAAGTGACCATTCCAGATACTCTCAATGATATATTTCTCAGCAAACGTTGCTGGACTGTCAGCCTTTATAACCATTTAAATACTATCCAATTTGCTTCTTGTTTATATTTTATTCACTCATCATACCACCAGTTCAAGAATAGGCGAAATTACGAAAGTAGAACAGAGACATATTCAGGTCTAGATGTTAAGTAAAGTTGATTCTGCGCAACATTTACTTACAACTTTAACTGTAAATTGCATAGCATGCTTTCTAGCACATTAATATTCTCATTTTGAGATGAAAGCTGAGTAATTTATGTAACATCAGCTTACATAACTTGACTGATTCAGATCTAACTGTACAGTTAGCATCGAATTAATACTGGGAGCTGAATGGACGCTGCTGCCTACTTTAAGTTAAACACCATCTAATTTATCCAACCAGATATGATGTTTAGCTTAGAGGTCTTAATTGATACAAAGGCCGCGCCCAGCTCATTTATTAACATGTACATTTATAAGAGACCCCAAAGATGGCTATTTCGCTAGGGAACGCGTTTATTAAGAACTTTTTAGGTAAAGCGCCTGATTGGTATAAAATTGCAATAATTTCCTTTCTTATCATCAATCCCTTTGTTTTCTTTTTAGTTGACCCTTTTGTTGCTGGCTGGCTGTTAGTTGTCGAATTTATATTCACATTAGCAATGGCACTAAAATGTTACCCTCTCCAACCTGGCGGGTTATTAGCAATTGAAGCTGTTGCGATTGGTATGACTAGTCCTGCTCAAGTTAAGCATGAGTTGGTTGCGAATATTGAAGTGTTACTACTACTGATCTTCATGGTTGCTGGTATTTACTTTATGAAGCAGCTATTGCTTTATATCTTTACTAAAATACTGATTGGCATTCGCTCTAAGATTTTACTGTCATTATCATTTTGTTTAATGGCTGCATTTCTTTCCGCTTTCCTTGATGCTCTAACGGTTATCGCTGTTGTTATCAGCGTTACTGTCGGCTTCTATAGCATTTATCACAAAGTAGCATCGGGGCAAGATCCTAATACTTCTCATGATCACACCACAGATACTCACGTGCGTGAAGTGAGCCGAGATGATCTAGAAAATTACCGCTCATTCTTACGTAGTCTACTTATGCACGCCGGTATCGGCACGGCATTAGGTGGCGTAATGACAATGGTTGGTGAGCCTCAAAATCTGATTATTGCCGATCAAGCAGGTTGGTTATTTGGTGAGTTTATTCTTCGCATGTCACCAGTGACTGTTCCTGTTTTCATGTGTGGGTTATTGACCTGCGCTTTAGTTGAAAAATTCCAAATTTGCGGTTACGGAACACTTTTGCCTGAAAACGTACGTAGAATTTTGGTCGATTATGATAACGAAGAACGCAAAAGCCGTACAAATATCGATTACGCTAAATTAACAGCGCAAGCAGTGATCGCTGTATGGTTAATTGTCGGCCTAGCCATGCACTTAGCAGCAGTAGGCTTGATTGGTTTGACTGTTATAATCTTTGCTACATCGTTTACAGGTGTTACTGAAGAGCATGCTTTAGGTAAGGCATTTGAAGAAGCATTACCGTTTACCGCATTATTAGCCGTTTTCTTCTCAATTGTTGCTGTAATCATTGATCAACAGTTATTTACACCCATTATTTCTTGGGTGCTGACGCTTAACGGTAATGCACAGATGACGATGTTCTATATCGCCAATGGTTTACTTTCTATGGTGTCGGATAATGTCTTTGTTGGTACGGTTTACATTAATGAAGTCAAAGCAGCCTTAGTCAATGGCGCGATTACTCGTGATCAATTTGACATGTTAGCTGTAGCTATTAACACGGGAACAAACCTACCGTCAGTGGCAACACCAAATGGTCAGGCCGCATTCTTGTTCGTATTAACCTCGGCTCTTGCTCCTTTAATCCGCCTTTCGTATGGTCGTATGGTATATATGGCATTGCCTTATACTATTGTACTTGCACTGGTTGGCTTAGCAGGTATCGAGTTTATGCTTCTGCCAATGACAGAGTGGTTCTACGACATGGGCTGGCTGGTTCATAATACGGGTGAAGTCATGTCTACAATTGCACCTGCTGGACATTAATTGAATTTTTGTCAATTATAAGTGTCCGATAGAAATGTAAAAGCCCTGATTAGTCAGGGCTTTATTTTATACTTTTGACTTCAATCAGCTTAGAGATCATCACATGCAATTTCTAAATACATTCTCAAAAAGCCGTATATCCTGGTTACTATTACTTCTGTGTATTGTCTTTTTCGAGGGCAGTGCTCTTTTTTTCCAGCACGGCATGAAGCTCGAGCCTTGCGTAATGTGTATTTATGAACGCGTTGCCATGATGGGTATTGCGTTTGCAGCACTCTTAGGCGCTATTGCTCCACAATATGCCATCATTCGTTGGGCTGGGCTTATCGCATGGGGTTACAGTGCTATACGAGGCTTACAGTTATCGATTGAGCATGTTGGTTATCAGTTTAACCCATCACCTTTTGCGACCTGTGATCTCTTTGTACAATTCCCTAGCTGGGCACCGTTGAATAAATGGGTTCCATGGATGTTCGAAGCTTACGGTGATTGTGCAAAAGTCGTTTGGACTTTCCTTGGGCAATCAATGCCGCAATGGCTCGTTATTATCTTTGCAGGTAATTTAGTCGCATTAGCATTGATCGTTATTGCTCAGTTTTTTAGTAAGAAGACGAATACCATTCGGGATATGTAAATAACCAGTTAAAGCACCATTAAATACGGTTTAAACAAAAAAGGAGAACATCACGTTCTCCTTTTTTAATGTGCTGTGTTAAGCGTCTAAGGCCTCAAAAATAGGAGAGCCTGTAGAGTATTACTTACCACAACATTGCTTGAATTTTTTACCGCTATTACACAAACAAGCATCATTACGGCCTGTTTCTTTATAGGGGTTTACCGCCTGCGCACCCGCACCTTGCTGCATTTCATCAGCAGCCATTACCACTTCACCAATCATCAGTGATACCTGAGGATAAAGATCGCTCGGCGTTGGTAGACTTGTCATTCCAGCCTCTTTCATTTGCGCTAATGTGTCTTCTTCATCAAGCAGTAACATCATCGTTGTAATAAGCGCAGATAACATACGCATGGTGCCATCTGAAATAGCTTGATCGGCCCAATTTGGTTCGATTTGAGGCCATACACTTAGAAAGCCTTCAGCGAAATGCCCTAAAGATTCGCTCACGCCATCTTCTGCATTCCACGCTACACTTTTTGGTAATTCGTATTCACCTGCTTTGATGTACTGATACTGCATTTGAAAGTGACTAAGAATTGCTTTTTTCTGTTCATCGGTCACATCTTTTTGATCTTCTTCAACCACACCACCATTAATAAGTACTGGTAACCATGCTTCAGGAACCAGTGGCTTTGGGTTTGCATTCGCAGCCAAAAGTGCGCCTTCAATGAATGCGGCAGGCATGCCATCCCAATCAGCGGGTAGTGTCATTAAGTCTGTCATTTTATTTTCCGGTTCTATCATACGGTTCTCAATATAGCCCGATTATACCTCAACAACCTGAGGATGCGAGGTACAGGACAGCAAACTCTACGTTAATAACTCCATCACTAACGTTAACAAATAGTTAAACCAAAGCGTGTAACTAAACTTTATCTTCAACCAACTCTGCAATTCTACATAAATAGTGTTGATATTTGATGAAGATAAAGGCAAAACTGGTTTTATTCTCGCTGAAACGAGCTTCTTGAGGTAACGTGGATATATATCCAAATAACTTCATACATTTTTCTTTTTGGTTGTTAGGAAGCAAAATAATGCGTCAAGAAAAAGCGAGTGCGATTATTGCAGGTGCTAGTGGACTAGTAGGAGATGAACTTCTTCATCAATTACTGGCCTGCGAGCATTTTAATATCGTTTATTCTTTGTCACGCCGTGAACTGCCTTTTCACAGTAAAAACCTTACGCAAATTGTTCACCCAGAACTACGGGTAACAGCATGGAATGAGACAGATCATACACCAACATACGGTTACATCTGCCTAGGTACGACGAAGAAGCAAGCTGGCAGCAGTAAAGATTTAGAAGCTATTGATTATCAATTAGTCAAAGATGTGGCTAATACTATGCATTTATTGGGCGTAAAAAATATTACTGTTGTATCCAGTTTCGGTGCTCACCCGTGGTCACCGTCCCACTATTTACGCTGTAAGGGTAAAATGGAGCAAGCACTCAGCAAGATAGGCTTTGCTCGCTGCATATTCGTTAGACCCGGGCCATTAACGGGCGAACGTTCTACCCCCCGTAAAGATGAAATTATTGTTCAACGCTTATTTGAAATAATCCACCCACTTATGATGGGGCCTCTTGGTAATTTAGAGCCCATTCCTGCTGAAGATGTTGCCCGCAACATGCTTACCCTAAGTTTGGAACCTGAGTATACCGATAGCAAAAAAACACAGGTAATATCGGGAAAAGCATTAATAAGAAAAAAATCATCACACAAGAACAATAAGAATAAATCGGCTTAACGCATAAGATTAGATGACAAGCACGCCTTTGGGCACTAAAATCTCGCACCTTACACTTATTGTAGCCACACAGATAAAGCCACGGGTGATATGCGAGTAATTTTAGGTCCAATGGAAGGTGTCTTAGACCCTTTAATGCGAGAGATGCTAACAAACATCAATGATTACGATCTTTGCGTCACAGAGTTCGTTCGGATTATTGATAGCTTATTACCAAGTAGCGTTTTTTATCGCCTGTGTCCAGAGCTTCACCATGGTGGAAAAACAACATCAGGTACACCTGTGCGTGTTCAACTGTTAGGTCAAGAGCCTGTATGGATGGCTGAAAATGCATACCGCGCAAGTAATCTTGGCTCAGCGGGTATCGATATTAATTTTGGTTGCCCAGCGAAGTCGGTAAATAAGAATCGCGGTGGTGCAGTACTGCTTAAAGAACCCGAGAAGATTTACCAAATAGTCAAAGAAGTGCGTAGTGCTGTTTGCCCAACGAAACCTGTAACAGCAAAAGTCCGTTTAGGGTGGGATGACCCAACGCACTGCTTTGAAATTGTCGATGCCGTAGCACAGGCTGGTGGTGATGAAATTGCTATTCATGCCCGTACAAAAGTCGATGGTTATAAAGCCGAAACAATAAAGTGGGACTATATCCGTCAAGTAAAAGAAAAAAGTTCTATACCCATTATTGCCAATGGTGAAGTCTGGAATTACCAAGACGGACAAGCATGCTTAAACGTTACTCAAACAGATGCATTAATGATTTGCCGTGGTGCACTCAATTTGCCCAACCTGTGTAATGTCATAAAACGCAATGAAGCACATATGCCATGGAGCCATGTTATTCAGCTATTGCTTAAGTTTTCTGAATTTGAAATCAAAGGTGATAAAGGGCTCTACTACCCAAACCGTGTTAAACAATGGTTTGCCTACCTGCGCCATGAATATCCTGAGGCGAAAGACTTATTTGTCGACATTCGCAGTTTAAATAAAGCAGCGCCTATTGTTGAAATTTTGCAACGGGCTCAGGCAGTAGCGCATACTCAAGCCTTATTAGTGACGTAAGTATTCGATCTTAATTTGTAAGACTTTCTATGAGTCTTAGAAACACAAAACCCCGATAATGCGTAACTTATAATAAGTCATCATTATCGGGGTTTTATTAGAATTCAATAACGCGATTAACGGTTTGGGTGGTTGGTAATGTGATCTTCCCAATCAATGACGTCAATTTCATAGACAACTTGATCTTTTACCGACTCACCCGCTTTGTGCATCGCCTTTTTAGAACCTGTAATTAAAGGGTGCCACTCAGGTAAAGGTTTACCTTCCGCGAGCAAACGGTATGCACACGTTTCTGGTAGCCAAACAAACTCGTCGATACGCTCACGTGTTAGCTTTAAACACTCTTCACCAGACTCAAAACGGTTCTGATAGTCTTTACAAGAACAAGTGTTGTTATCCAGTAAGCTACACGCAACATTGGTAAAATAAATATCATCTGTCGCATCATCAATTAATTTATGCAAGCAGCACTTACCACAACCATCACAGAGAGATTCCCACTCTTGATCTGTCATTATTGCTAATTCTTTATCTTCCCAAAAACGTACCATACTACCCAACCTATTCATTACCTAACCCTAGCCTATATAGCTAAGGAGGCGGTTTTATAGCTGTCTAATGATTAAAGTGCAAGCGAATACTACTGATTAAGTCTGAAGAATGGCTGTAATAAGAGGCATTATTATTTACACCATTAAAAAGCATGAAATTTTGACCCTGAGAACGATGAGTGGTAACTTGCGCAACCTTTTGTAAATGTCGTGATTGGTTGTAAAACCCAACGATATATCTTCGTGAAGTATAGGATATGAGATGGAATGTCGCTTAAGTTGTGGTGCTTGTTGTATTGCACCAAGTATCTCTTCTGCTATTCCCGGCATGCCAAATGGTAAGCCGGCAGGTGTTCGCTGCATTCAGTTAAACGAGAAGAATCTTTGCAACATTTTTGGTCAGCCAGAACGGCCAGCGGTATGCCATAATTTTAAAGCTTGCCCAGATATATGTGGTACATCAAATGAGCAAGCTTTAGCTATTATTACGGAATTAGAAAACATAACTTAATGACAAGTTTTGCTCTAATTGTTGAAGTGTATTAAACGGCTACGGTACCCGTTAAAATACGAATAGTTGATTTAGCATGCTCTACGGCTTGATGACCTGAGAATGTTAAATAACCACCATCTTCTTGCGTTACCAAACCTTTAGTAAACAAACGTTTTGCTGCTGCTACCACTTCAGGCGCAGCATCACCGCGGACCTTGATTCCTTCCAAATCGCTGTGCATTGGAAACCTAACAAGAAGGTTCATTTCATCAACAAGTTCTGCAGTATATGGCATAGTCACCTCTATATAATTTTACTACCAATCGAGACTTGGTCTGTTTTGTTTAAATACCAACTTGCTTAATAATAGCGCCTGATATGAATAAAAGTAGGTGTAGAGATCAATCTCTGGGAACCTTTAAAGCAGATATCACGACCTAGTTCAAATATTTGGATATTTATACCCATCGTATTCATTATCCTGTTGCTCACTATGCCACCACTCCTGTTTATGGCAAGTGCGCAATGCGCATAACAGTGAATTCAATCATCTACTCAAAGTTACTGACTCTACTTTTTAAATCCGATGACTATCTGTTCATCATTCTCTCGTGGTACGAAAAAAAAGTGCTTCAATACAATTTCACTGCTTTCTCATACGCCTTAAATGCCTCTGAATAAAACATATAAAAATTGCACACACACGCAAATTACAGGTACAAAAAAGCCGCTCGATTAAAGCGGCTTCTTTTTATACAGTTACGTCGCTAATTCAATGCTTAAGCTTGAATACCAACAATCAGCCAAGGTGCATTAGGCGTACGTAAATCACGCTCTAAATGCCAAACATCGGTAATGTCAGCTTCATGCTCTTCATTACGATCTTTGTAACGACCTGAAAATTGAATACTTAGCTGTGCTAAATTCGCATCAAAATCAGCGCGTACCATTTCAGTATCAACATACATCACTTCTGTATGCTGCTCACCTTCAAGTTTTGCGCGCTCTGCCGTTAAATCGGCTAATAAAGCAGGTGAAACATATTCACGAATTTTATCAAGTTCGTTATGGTTCCATGCACCTTGCAAAATACGATAGTGATCACGAGCACCGCTCAGGAACGCATTCATATTGAAATTAGGTGGTAAATTAAACGGCACATCACTATCTGTTGATGCATAACCAGATTGCTGAGGGGCAGCATTCATTTCAGATGCTTGTTGACGTTGTTGAGTATTGTTCTGCTGCTGCGGAGAGTTCCCTGCATACGCTTCACGATGACCCGTTGGTGTCCCTTTAGCGCCACGCATTGTTTTGAATAGTTTGAAGATGACAAATGCAATCAGACCAAAGATAAGAATATCCATGAATTGAATGCCGTCAAACGCACCACCAAAAAATGCTGCAAGTAGACCACCAGCCAATAACCCGCCCATCAAACCACCCATCAGACCTTTCTTGCCTGATTGTGCAGCCGTTGGGTTTTGTTTATTAATTGTATTTGTTTGTTGTGGCTGTTGCTGTTTCGCTGGCGCTGTTTTAAAGCTTTTACCAAACGATTTGCCACCACCAAATTTCTTTGCTTCTGCGTGAGGAGCCGAAAACGACACCGCCACGATCAAAGCAAACAGAGTAAAGAAGCGTTTCATATTATTATTACCTTTGCGATGTTCTGATTGCATCCTATCTGTATACCTTAGAAAGTCAATCAATCCTCACCTACAAATTGTTACTAATAATAATGAAAATGTAAAAATACGTTCAACCATTTGAATAATAGACTTTTTAACTCATGATTATTAAATATAACAAACGGATGGATTAATAATTTTATCGAAACACATTAACAAAAAAAGATTAATGTTCACTTTTATCTGTACGATCTGACAGTGACCAACCATAAATAAAGATAAAAGAGTAGTATGTTGTTTCAAAAGAATTTTTTATTGCACTTTTCTCTATAAATTTTGTCAAAAAATGAATATAACAAGTATATAACCTTGTAGCGTAACCACTCTAAATAAGAACAACAACGGGAATATTTATGCAAGATACACATAGTAAGTTAATTGGCTATTTATTATGGATTTTTGGCTTCACAGGTGCTCACCGATTTTACTATGGTAAGCCTGTTACTGGCACAATTTGGTTCTTAACATTAGGTTTGTGCGGGATAGGCTGGTTGATCGATTTATTTCTAATCCCCGCGATGGATCGCGAAGCGGATTTTCGCTTCCAAGCAGGTAACATTGATTATACCGTCGGGTGGCTGTTATTAACGTTTTTAGGCGTATTTGGTCTTCATCGAATGTACATGGGTAAATGGCTTACTGGCATTCTATATTTGTGTACTTTTGGTTTCTTTTTAATCGGTATTCTTGTCGACTTCTGGACGTTGAACGATCAGATTTCAGTCAAAAATTCAGAACGTAACGCATAAACATTCAATAAAATCATGTTTTTTTGTTGGGCTATATTTTTGATAACACCCTAATTGAGAGTGTTATCACATATAGACCTTTATTCGCCATCAGAGTTGGCTAATTACTTGACCAAATCACAGGTGAACAACTAGAATATCGAACATCGTTCTATAATTAAACAGCTTATACACGATGGCTATGTTGCCTTTTTCTTCATTTATAATAATAAAAAACAAATAAATCATTAAGAGTACTATTCAATGGCAAGACGAAATGACCACACTCGTGAAGAGTTGGTAAGCATGACACTAGAGCAAGTGAAGCTTTTTTTAAATGAACACCCGCATCACGAACTAAGTTTACGAAAAGTAGCAGGCATGATTGGCTATGTACCCAGCACATTAGTGAATGTATTTGGTAACTACAACCTACTACTGCTTCATGCTGTAGCACAAACACTTGACGAGTTATTTGCAGAAGCAGAAGCACAAATGAACTCTGCAACGTCACCTGAAGATGCACTTCGTAAGCTCGCTTATTGCTATCAAGAATTTGCAGCATCACACCCTTACCGCTGGCAGTTAATTTTCCAACACACAATGAATGGCGATGAACTTCCTGAATGGCAATCTGAACGAATTAATAGCATGACAAGTATGCTTGAAACCCTTATTCGTCAAATCACGCCTCAGAAATCAGATGCCGATATCTTAGAAGCAAGCCGGGTTTTATGGGCTGGTGTTCATGGTATTACGTTATTAAGTGTTGATGATAAATTGTTTACTTCCGTTCCGGTTGACGCAAAAGCACTAATAGACAACTTATTAAACACCTATTTAAACGCTTGGCACGTATAAGCGGAGTATTTGATGAGTGTTCAGCCCCAATCGCGCCTTTTAACTAAGCAGCGGTTTTTACCCTATTTTCTTACGCAGGCTCTTGGGGCTTTTAACGATAATGTCTATAAGAATATCTTGCTCATTCTTATTGCATTTTCTGCTCCTGGTACATTGCCCCTCGATTCAGATCTGATCATTAACCTCGCGGCTGGCTTATTCATTCTCCCTTTTTTCCTTTTTTCAGCCACAGCAGGTGTATTAGCCGATAAATACGATAAAGCGCAAATTATGCGTATCGTAAAATTTGCTGAAATTATTATTATGGCTTTAGCCGCTATCGCCTTTCTCACCGAAAGTTACATGATGCTGCTGATTCTATTGTTTTTGATGGGAACCCAGTCTGCATTTTTTGGTCCTGCTAAATATGCACTTTTACCCCAGCATTTAAAAAAAGAAGAACTTGTTTCAGGTAATGCATTGGTCGAGACCGGTACTTTTCTGGCAATTCTACTGGGTACATTGTTAGCTGGCGTTATAGCCAACCAGCAAGATGCGCCCTTAATTGCAGCAATTAGTGTCGTCTCTTTTGCTGTTTTAGGATATGCCACGTCCCGTAAAATACCTGAAGCGAAGCCGAGTAACCCTAATATTGAATTTAAATGGCAACCGATTAAACAAACACGCCATACATTAGCAATAGCCAAAAAAGACAAAACCGTTTTTCAGTGCGTATTAGGCATTAGTTGGTTTTGGTTTTTAGGGGCATGTTACCTAACGCAATTCCCTAACTTTGCTAAAATTCACCTTGGCGGTAGCGCAGCTTCTGTTTCCTTCTTACTCGCATTATTTTCAATTGGCATCGCTACAGGCTCACTATTATGTGACCGTCTGTCTGGCCACCGAATTGAGCCTGGTATTGTTCCTTTAGGTAGTTTTGGTATTACTTTATTCAGTGCAATTCTTTTCTTTGCTTCGCCAGATGTGATACCTGTATCAAACAGTTTTATTGAGTTCATTTCTCACCCTGAGCTTTTCCATATTTTCATCGCATTAACGCTGTTAGGTGTTTCTGGTGGGGTGTTCATTGTACCTCTTTACGCCATGATGCAAAGCAGAGCAAAAGAAGATGAACGCGCACAGATTATTGCTGCAAATAATATTTGGAATGCTCTATTCATGGTGGCAAGTGCCATTCTATCGATTGTCTTTTTGTCGATATTAGAATTTAGTATTCCACAGTTCTTTCTGTTTCTATCAATCACTAACTTTATTGTTGTTATTTATCTATACGTACAAGTACCTGATTTCTTCTGGCGCTTTCTGGTGTGGCTCGTTACACACACTATGTATAGAGTGAAGCACAAGGACTTAGATAATATTCCTCTGCAAGGCG
The DNA here is from genome assembly GCF_003026285.1 of Photobacterium profundum. GTDB lineage: Bacteria > Pseudomonadota > Gammaproteobacteria > Enterobacterales > Vibrionaceae > Photobacterium > Photobacterium profundum. The sequence goes on along the minus strand of NZ_PYOD01000008.1, from coordinate 105,249 downwards.
GTGCCCTGATTGTCTGCAATCATGTCAGTTACATGGATGCGTTATTATTAGCGGGAGCTTACCCTCGCCCTATTCGTTTTCTAATGGATAAAGATATTTCTAACCTGCCATTTATCTCGGTATTTTGTAAAGCTTGCAAAGTGATTCCTGTTGATCCCAATGAACGTCATTCAGTGCATAGGGCTTTTTCTCAAGTCACCCAATATTTAGAAAATGGCGATATTGTTTGTATCTTCCCTGAAGGGCAACTCACCTACGACGGTGAAGTCGGCCCATTCTTACGTGGTATCGATATCATTATTAAGCGATCTTCAGTACCCGTCATTCCCGTTGCTTTACAAGGGTTATGGGGCAGTCTTTTCAGCCGCGAACGAGGTTGTGCTCTATTGAAGGTACCAAAACGTTTTTGGTCAAAGGTTACTGTAGTCGCAGGAAAGCCAATTTCACCATCAAATAATATTCATAGCTCTGAATTGCGAGAACAAATCGTTGCCTTACGTGGCAATAATCAATAGATAGCGAAATAATACAAAAAAGGGCGATGATCAAAAACACTGATCATCGCCCTGTTTTTTATATCACATCATTTAAAGCTGCTGCGCTAACCACTCATTTAACTGCTTACGTGACACTTTAATACCCGATATTGCTAGTTCCTTTGGCAATGCTAGGTAACGAATCGGTCGCTTAAAACTCACGATGTTATCTGCCATGTGATTTTCTAGCGATGCAATAACATCACTTGATAATTCTGTCTCAATCTCGACGATTGCTACTGGGCGTTGCCCAAACTCCACATCATCTACTGGCAACACAAAGGCTTGCCTAACACCAGCATGGGTCATTAATACTTTTTCGACGTCTTCTGGTTGAATATTCTCACCGCCAGAAATAAACATGTTATCAGCACGCCCTAAAATGTGCAGTTCATTACCTTGCCATTCGCCTAAATCACGGGTGGCAAACCATTTACCATCACTGGCTGGAAAGATCATTTTATTACGATAATATCCCAGACATAAGGTTGCCCCTTGAACATACACTTCACCGTCTTTAATCATAAAGTGACGGTTGCCTAAAACCGTGCCTACGCCCCCACTCGCATCGGCTTTTTTTGCAGTGACGGTCGACCCCATCTCTGTCATGCCGTAACCACACCAACAGCTAATACCAATACGTTCAGCGGCATCAGTCAAGCTAACAGGAATAGCCGCACCACCCAATAACACTTGCTTTAAGGCTTGAGTACCATTGCCTTCACTGTGCTTAGAGGTTAATAAACGCTGAAGCTGTGTCGGAACGAGAGAAGCATGTGTCACCATTGTCAGTGAATGCTCAAAACAAGCAGGTTCAGTAACCACCAGCTTGGCACCTCGGTATAACCAGCGCCAAAGAATAGCGAGCCCTGAAATATGAAACAAAGGCAAAGATAACAACCAACTGTCATCGATGCCAAAATCCATAACTTCAAGTAACCCTTCAGCACTAGCAAGGTGATTCTCGGCAGTATGAACAGCCGCTTTGGGTACACCAGTTGAGCCCGATGTTAACGTTAGGGTTGCAGCACGTGTTTGCTGCCAAGTAACAGGCACAATACGAGGTTGTTCTGGCTGCAATAAATGCAGGCGTTTACCGGTTGTGAATTGATGAACAGTACGTGCCGGATACCAAATATAATCATTTTTTAATCGAGCTAGTTGTTCATTTAACTCTATTTCTGTATTTTTCGGATTTAACCCAACATAGCGGGCACCAATGCGTAGCGTAGCTAAAATAAGCCATATAACCTGAATCGAATTAGGCGCAACGATCGCAATCATTTGATCGCGCTTGACGCCTTGTTCAATTAAACCTTGTGCATACTCATCAACGCGATGGCTCATTTCCGCCCAGCTGAATCGTTGCTCGCCAATACATTCACCGTCGACACATTGCGCACCAAAAGAAAGAGCGACCGCTGACGGTCGCTCCTCTGCCCAATGTTGCCAAGGCCATGTGGCGAAGTATTGAGTTACTTCTGCCATACCACCTCTAAATCAGACAACGCTGTTTTCGGTAAATCACAATCAGGCCACGACGTTTCAAGTTGCGCCTTAAATAATTGCATTGTATCTAAACCAGGAATAACACCCGGTGTTTGCCATTCAGCAAAGCGAGCTAACTGGTTTAAGCCAAGGCTAGACTCCATACTAGAGCTAATAACAGCCGTAAGCCCTATCGCATGCGCTTGCTTAACTAGGTCCATACAACGCTGCACAGAGCCCACTAACGTTGGTTTAATGATAATTGCAACTACACCAGGTTCAGCTTTAACCTCAAAGCCTTCATCCCGCACGGTTTCATCCCATGCGATGTTGATCCCTGTCTCTAAAGAAAACGCTAAACTGTCTTCTGGTGTTTTGCACGGCTCTTCTAAGAACGCAATACCAGCACGATGTTCAGGCTTCACATATTTCGCAAATTGCAGGGCTTTAATTGGCGTCCACTTACGGTTTGCATCTAGGCGCAAACGTACATCAGGAATCGCTTCAATAAACATATTTGCCACGATGCCATCACGCACCGCTTCATACATACCGACTTTAATCTTCGCGACTTTCTCGCCTGGCATTTCGTTCAAGCGAACGATCAAATCATCAGGATCGCCAGAACATAGTGGCGCAACTAAATAATTACCTTTCGTTGGTAACTCTGAAGCCAGCTCTAACATTGCCATGCTCAAACCAAACGCAACCGATGGCAGCGCTTGTGATAAATCGATAGTTTCACCTTGAATCCAGCGTTCAAGTAACTGTTTGGCTTGCTCGCCGGCTTGCTCGACTGTTTCATGACTAAACTCAGGTAAAGGTGCTATCTCACCGAAACCGACTTTATCGCCATCACGTAATTCAACGATCCAACCTTCACGTGTTGCTAAGCGTTGAGTGCGAAGAATTACACCTGAATCCATTGGCAGTTGGTATTGATATAATTTCGCGCTACGCATAACGTCTTCTGTCAGATCTACGGTTTTAGCCATGATTAATTCCAATCTGTTTTACAAAATTATTGATTGCCATGCTGAATGCATAAGGTTGCTCAACATGCACATTATGCCCCGCCGATACGATCACCTGATACTGTAACTGGGTGTCTTCGACCAGGCGTTTAAATTTTTTGTCTCGCTCGCCACACACATAAATGGTCGGCAAAACTAATGCTTCCATTATTTGTAGTAAATGTGGCTGCTTCGCTAATGATGTAGCCAGCAGCATACGTGCAACACCAACACCAAGATTACCACTGCGTTTCAGTACTAAGCTTTGTCTTTGGTCATGATTCAGTGACGAAAATACTGCTTGTTGATACCAGTCAGGTAAAACGAGGCTCAGTGGCTCATCTGTAAAACGCTGCGCCCATTTTTGATCATTTGCAAACCTTGTCGCACATTCTGCTTGTGGCAACCCAAAATGCCCACCTTCTATAACAATACCCATTAATTGTGGTGTTTTTTTGCACGCTGACTTCGCGCCGAAATGCGGGATGGCATTAGAATGTATAGAGGCCGCATGGTACATCGCTAATCGTGCACCCATTGAGTAGCCAATCAATACATATTGTTCAATATTACGATGTTGCAAGGTTTGAAGAATAAGCTGATTAGCGTGATCAAAGTTGATGGCTTGCACCATCTGGCTTTTACCGTGCCCAGGTAAATCGATCGTAATGCAAGGGTACTCTGACGATAATGCATTCACCACTTGGTTCCAATCTTTACCCGACCCTAATAAACCATGTAGAAACACTAAGGTGGGCTTTGATTTATTGTTTAGCGAACCAAAGGTTTCAGAGTAAAGCCGCATTTTTAACCTTCCCAAATAATGCTTTTATCATTTCACCCGCCTCACCTGCTGGGGTTTTAATTTCAATGATCGTGGTTTTTAGCTGGGTTAATGCGTACAGGCATTGTTCTTCGGCTTGAGGCAATGATTCTGGGCTGTGATAAGCTAAACCAAACATTGCTGCAGCGTGGCTAAATTCAAGCCCATGCGGCATACGATAGAGCTCATCACGTTGAAGCTCTGGTACCGGCAATAAATCGAAAATGCCACCACCATCATTATTCGTTACGATGATCACAACGGGTTGAGATACATCACGCAGTAACGCTAATGAATTAAGATCGTATAACAGTGATGTATCACCCAACAATCCTACCATTGGTGCTTGTCTGGCTTTATTAACGCCAGCTATAGTCGCTATCAAACCATCAATGCCTGACGCCCCACGGTTGGCGAATGTCGCTGTTGAGGGTAATTTACCCACCATATCCAACAAACGAATAATTAAGCTATTACCCAAAAACAATTCGGTTTTATTAGGTAACCATGCCCCTAAATTTACCGCTAAAGATAACTCGGTAAGTTGATCTGAATATTCAACCAGCATTTCGAAATAACGTTCAGATGCAACTTGTAAAGGCATAGCCCAACCAGCGTGCACACTGTTTTCAGTAAGGTGCAACGCACACGTTGTCCATTCATTAATTGGTGCTTGGATACGCAAACTACGACAATGGGTTGAATCTAAACGCCCTGCACGAGGATCAATCAACCAATAGTTATTGATGGTACTCGTCGCAATAAACTGCAATAGACGCTTAGAAACAATACGAGCACCAAACTGAATAACCGTATCTGCTTGCTGAAGAAATGTCTGACAATCGGCATTTTGCAGCCAAACATCAAAGCCAGCCCATGCACTACTGCCACCAGCTTGTGGATCGACTAATAATGGCCACCCCAGTTTTTCAGCCAACAAGGTTACTTGACCCAGTTCTTCTGGCGCAATACGCCCTACAATCACAACACCTTTACGCTGGATTAATGATTGCCATTGCTGTTTATCTATCGCAATGTGAGGAACTAAAGCTTGCTGGTGCGATACATACGGTAACTCATCACCTTGCCAGCCAGTAACGGGGGCAAGGTAATCAGAAAAATCGGCATCATCCCCGTATAGAGGTTCAGGATAATGACAATTGAAATGCACCGCACGACCTTGCCGCTGTTGCAGTTGCATGGCTTCATCAATAGTCGACAATAGCCAAGCGGGGGAAATGTCTAACGTCGGTGAGGGGATATCATGAAAAGCGGTCACATGCTGCGAAAAAATACCGTGCTGAACAATGGCCTGATTAGCACCGCATTGGATCAACTCAACGGGTCTATCTGATGTTAACAATACCAACTTTTCGCCAGTAAGGCCGGCTTCTGCTACAGCTGGCAGTAAATTGGCAACCGCCGTACCAGATGTGACCACGACAGCAACAGGCTCTTGTGAAGCTTTCGCAATACCGAGCGCTAGAAAGCCTAAGCCACGTTCATCAAAATGTGTATGAATAGTAAGCTTATTATTCGTAACAGCCGCTAGCGTTAGTGGTGTTGAACGAGAACCAGGAGCAATACAAATATGTTTCACCCCTAGACGAACTAATTCCTCCAACATTAAACTCGCCCAGAGTGTATTTAATGCTGCACGGTAATTAACCTGAGAGGCCATAGATCCTGTCGTCATGCTGTCTTTCGCTCCAGCTTTGACTCATTATCAGGTTGACCTGATTCTAATAAACTGCACAACGTTGCAGTTTTACGATCTAATTCTTTCCACTCGCTGTCTGCTGTCGAACCAGGAACAATGCCGGCCCCTGCAAACAAATGAACTTCATCGCCCATCATTAACGCACTACGAATGGCAACACAAAACTCACTACGCTGACGGCTTAAGAAACCAACAGCACCGCTATACCAACCTCGTGCAAACGGTTCATGCTCACTGATAAATGCTAATGCTTTATCTCGTGGTAAACCTGCAATGGCAGCGGTAGGTTGAAGGCTATCAAGTAGATCTGCACTGTACACTTGCTCGTGAAGCTGAGCGTCAATGCCACGTTTTAAATGTTGAACTTTACGTAGACGAATCAGTTCTGGAGTTTGTGCTACGTTCATCGACTCACAACGAGGCACCAAGCGACTCACAATATCATCAACCACTAAACGGTTTTCGTAGCCGTTTTTATTATCAGTCATTAGCCAATTCGCTAAACGAAGATCTTCTGAAGCATCAAAGCCACGTCCAATCGTGCCAGCTAAAGCTTCCGTTTTTAATTCACGATCATGGCGATGAAATAATCGCTCGGGCGTTGAACCAACAAAGCAATGTTTAGCATCAAGCGCCATCATAAAGTGAAAGCTATGATTGTTACTTTTACGGCTCGCCTTTAATAATTGCGCAGGGGCAATTGGTGCATCTAGCGTCAGTGTTGTACGGCGTGCAAGTACTACTTTCTCAAACACTTTTTGTGAAATAGAATCTAACGCCTGAGCGATCATTGATGACCAGCCCGAATAATCTGGAGCATGTGTTCGACCAATAATATGGCTATTGATCTCTGCTACTTCTGTTGCCGTTGATGAAATTTTATTTAAAGCTTCTAGCATCTTTTCTTTATCAGTAGACAGATTAACAGCAAGCTGCCAATTACCATCCATACGGATAACTTCAAGTTGAGGTAAAAAGAAAAAAGAAGAAAGGCAACGACGGTTACGGTTAGTCCGTCCATCGAATGAACGCCCTCCCCAAATACGTTGTTCATCAGCAAGTACTTTCTCTGCCACCATTGGATCGGTAAATGTTTTGACTTGTCCTAATGCTACAACCTCTTCACGGCAATCTCGAGACTGCCAATAAAACTTGGGAAATAAAGGTTGGGAATCCATCCAATCAATTAGATCAGTATTGGCTGGTAAATCCAGCGATACCATTAATCGTTGGGTTGTATCTGAAGATTGTTGAATTTTCTGAATTAAAAGATCAACTGCAGTTTGTAATGCGGTCAAGGTAACCTCACTCAGCTCTATTGCACCATAACGGTCATCCCTGGCTGATTGTAAAATGTGCCTATCATTGAGCACACAATCCTACCCTTATGATAGTTAAATCTATAACCTCATAATGAACAGGTATTCTACCCCACTAATCACGCGCTGACTATTGATGTAACCACTCAATATAAATATCGAACGTTTATCAGGCATTATTTCATTACAAAATGTATACCTTCTCAGACAGCTTTTTTACGGTCATATTTTGCTTCAATATAATAAAGTGGATAGAGAACAACAGCTGCTTTGATCAGGCAAAGGGAATTAAGCTCTGCAGTAATTGATAACACCAACAGTATATTGACTGGAAATGATGATTTTTCAGCAAATAATATGGTAAATCATCAAAACACACAGGTTGGAGTTTTTACTTTATAGCTTTAAACGGTGTTTCTATCTAAACGACAAAGCATAAAGCAGTTGATCACACTCCCACAAACAGAGTTATATTGTACAAAATATTGTTTAGCGTGATTTTTACCTGCCGGGTATTCCTTTCATACTGTTTTATAGTGTAATTTGGCACTATAAAACAATAATTCGCAGGAAAACAACAATGCATAACATCGGGATGTCCTCCAAGCTTAATAATGTCTGCTATGACATACGTGGCCCCGTTCTGAAGCATGCCAAGCGCATGGAAGAGGAAGGCCATAAAATTTTAAAGCTTAATATTGGTAATCCCGCCCCATTTGGTTTCGATGCCCCAGACGAAATTCTGGTTGATGTGATCCGTAACTTACCGACATCTCAAGGGTATTGTGATTCAAAAGGCATTTATCCTGCACGTAAAGCCATTGTTCAGCATTACCAAAAACGCGGTTTACTCGATCTTGATGTTGAAGATGTTTATATCGGTAATGGTGTCTCTGAATTAATAGTTATGGCGATGCAAGCTTTACTAGACAACAATGATGAAATCTTAGTTCCCTCGCCTGACTATCCATTATGGACCGCGGCAGTTTCTTTGTCTGGCGGTAACCCAGTACATTATATTTGTGATGAAGAGTCAGATTGGTATCCAGATCTTGACGATATTAAAAAGAAAATCACCCCTAATACCCGCGGAATCGTGTTAATCAATCCAAATAACCCAACGGGGGCTGTTTATAGCCGTGATTTCTTGCTCGAAGTCGTTGAGATTGCACGTAAGCATAAGCTGATCATTTTTGCAGATGAAATCTATGACAAGATTTTATATGAAGGTGCTCAACACACTTCTATCGCACCACTTGCGCCAGACGTTTTCTGCATCACATTTAATGGCCTTTCGAAATCATATCGCGTGTGTGGTTTTCGCGCAGGTTGGATGGTGCTATCTGGTCCTAAGCATGAAGCTAAGGGGTATATTGAAGGGTTAGAGATGCTGTCGTCTATGCGTCTATGTGCCAACGTACCCATGCAACATGCTATTCAAACTGCGCTTGGCGGCTATCAGAGTATTAATGAGCTTATCTTACCGGGTGGCCGTTTATTAGAGCAGCGTGACAAGGCCTACGACTTGATCACTCAAATCCCTGGCGTTTCTTGTGTGAAGCCCAAAGGGGCGCTATATCTATTTCCGAAGTTAGATCAGAAAAAATTCAACATCGTTGATGATCAACGCATGGCACTGGACTTCTTACAACAAGAAAAAGTGCTTATCGTCCATGGAACGGGCTTTAATTGGGTAAAACCGGATCATTTCCGGATTGTGACCTTACCCCGTGTCGATGATTTAGAAATGGCAATTGGTCGACTAGAGCGCTTCTTGCATAACTATCGTCAATAGCAACATGATCAATAACAGGCAGCACCAGTAACAGGTATAGCCGAAAAAGTTGACCGTTATTATCGACCCAGTCGTTTAACGTCCCTCGGCACCAGCATCATTTTAGATTATAAGCCTCAGTTATTACTGGGGCTTTTGTTTACCTGCTTTTAGCTATTTCTGTTACCTTTAATATTATACCCAAGCCACTGGTCTTTCTTTTCTGAAATAGGATCATCCGATATGGAAAAAAGTCATTTCTTCGCGCACCTAGCACGCATGAACCTAATTCAGCGTTGGCCTCTAATGCGTTGTGTATCAACTGAAAACATTTCAGAACATAGCCTTCAAGTTGCTTTTGTTGCTCACGCTCTCGCACTGATAAAAAATAAAAAATTTGATGGCAATACCAACCCAGAGCGTATTGCACTTTTAGGTATGTTTCACGATACCAGCGAGGTATTGACTGGAGATATGCCAACCCCGATCAAGTATTACAACCCTGCGATTGCAGAGGAATACAAAAAAATCGAATTGGCAGCAGAGCAAAAATTGTTATCTATGTTACCAGAAGAATTTCAGGAAGATTATGCGCCACTGCTTGATAGCCATTGCATCAATAAAGATGACTATGTGATAGTGAAACAAGCGGATTCATTATGCGCCTATCTGAAGTGCCTTGAAGAGCTCAATGCTGGTAATCACGAATTTACCCAAGCAAAAAAGCGCCTAGAAAAAACCTTACAAACACGTTCTACACCTGAAATGGAATATTTCCTTAACACGTTTGTAGAGAGCTTTAATTTAACACTGGATGACATCAGTTAATGACTACTTTTGTTTTATCACCCGATTGGGAACAACGAAAGAGTAACGAACAAAAAATGCGCCGTAACGATCATCGCTCTGTGTATCAACGAGATCGCGCCCGCATTCTGCATTCTGCCGCTTTTCGTCGCTTACAGGCAAAAACGCAAGTACACGGTGCGGGCAATCATGATTTCTATCGCACTCGTCTCACGCATTCCTTAGAAGCTTCGCAGATCGGTACGGGTATTGTTGCTCAATTAAAAATCAAACAACCAGATTTTCGTGATTTATTGCCGTCAAATAGCTTAATGGAGAGTATCTGTCTTGCTCATGACATTGGCCATCCTCCCTTTGGTCATGGTGGTGAAGTCGCTTTAAATTACATGATGCGCGATCACGGCGGCTTTGAAGGTAATGCTCAAACATTTCGTATTGTTACCTTGCTAGAGCCCTACACCGAACACCACGGAATGAACCTCGCTAGACGTAGCCTACTGGGTTTACTTAAATATCCGGCTTATATTCAAGAGACTCAAGCCACAGATCGCCCTAACGACGTCAGTAATTTCCGTCACCTTAAATCCAAAGACTGGCACCCAGCTAAAGGGATTTACAGTGATGATAATAAGGCATTCCAATGGGTGCTTGAAGCCTTGTCTGATCACGACAAAGCATTGTTTAAGCAGATGCGCGCTGAACGATCATCACCACTCGAACACCAGAAAACCCGCTTCAAGTCGCTTGATTGCTCTATCATGGAACTGGCAGACGATATCGCTTATGGTGTGCATGATTTAGAAGATGCTATCGTGATGGGGATTGTAAACCGAGAGCAATGGCAAAATGCTGTCGCCAGTAAGTTGGCAGAATGTGGTGACACTTGGTTAGAAGAACGCATCACGCTATTGAGTGAAAACTTGTTTGGCACTCATTACCAACGCAAAGATGCAATTGGTGCAATGGTAAATGCTCTGCTTACATCCATTCATATTGGCCCAACAATTCAAGATGGCATTCATTGCTTTGAAGAACCATTACTGAAATGGAACGCTTTTCTAACTGAACCAATGGAGCGTGCACTTGATGTATTAAAGCAATTTGTCAGCGTTTATGTGGTGCAAAAGCCAGAAATTCAATTATCTGAATACAAAGGCCAGCAGTTAGTGATGGAATTGTTCGATGCCTTTGCATCAGATCCAGAACGTTTGCTGCCAGAGAACACCCGAGAACGTTGGTTACATGCCGTCGAGAAAAATGAAAATTCACACCGTATAATTGCTGATTACATTTCAGGAATGACCGATGGGTTTGCTCAACGCCTGTATAGCACCCTTTTCCAACCTACAGCTACAATTGCGATTGGCAATGAAGGGCATGGTTTATAGTCGATAAACGGCAAGGTTAACGGTATACCTCGTTATCTCAAGATGTTTGTTTCAGCACCTTGAGATAACCTAAGAATACAAGCCTCTAGTCGCTAGAAGCGCCATAATTTTTCTGATAAAGCCCTTCAGGCATCTGTTGAATCTGAAAATCAATCATCTTATTGAAAGTATCGATTAATGGTTGAAACTTTTCAGAGGGCTCCTCAATCGCAATTAACGCCAAGTAGCCCGCCTCTACCGTTGAAACACCCTGCTCTTTAGGTGATTTACGGATACGATAATTACCATTGTCGGCATTATCGAGATTAACGGTGGGTAATTGTTGTAAGTTATTTGATAATTGCCACATCTTAAACGCTTTTTTCCACGTTCCATCTAATAAGATGAATGTTCGGATCTTATTCGACGAGCCCACTTCCACCGTATCAGTGTGTTCTGGTAACGAAGCTGCTAACTGAGAGATAGGGACAGACCCTTTCCCAGGGTAGATTATCCATGCATCTCTATTTTTATCACTAAGTAAGGTATTTATTTCATCGTGTTCAGAAAAATCTTCACCCACCCATAGATGTGCGTTCGGTAATGACAAAGTAAGTATTCGCGCAGTGCCAATCGCTCGATTAATCTCAGATGGATGTTGTAAAATCCACAATTCAGTTTTAGCATCAATGACCTGAATCCAGCGACAAATACAGGCTTTTTTAGCCTTTTTACACTGTTCACAATATCGACTCATGAGGTTGCCTTGTCTATTCGTACGTATTTATTTCTCGTCATCACAGTCTGCATTGTTACACAAGTGCCTATGCTTCAGCCTTGGCTTGCTTGGGATCGTGATGCGATTCTTCAGGGTGAAATATGGCGGATATTAACAGGAAATCTAACGCATACCAATTGGGCACATTTGTTAATGAATGCATTAGCACTCCTGATCATTAGTTTTATTTTTCGTGCCCATTTTAATGCTAAGCGTTACACCGCTTTAATCATCGTGCTTTCTATCGGAATAGGCGGCGGAATATTCGCCACTAACATGCAATGGTACGCTGGATTATCTGGCGTACTGCATGGCATATTCGCTTGGGGAGCGATTAATGATATACGAACAAAAACTAAAGGTGGCTGGTTATTATTGGTTGGGTTAATCATCAAGATCGCTTGGGAGCAAACCTACGGCGGTTCCGCCAGCTCAGAAGCCCTCATTGGGGCTCGCGTGGCAACCGAAGCACACTTAATAGGTGCGTTAATAGGTACATCATCAGGCTTTATTAACTTTTTTTCTTCTCAACAAGATCCTAAAAAACAGCATAACCGCCCTAATTAATACGTCTCAAAAACAAGGCAAATGAGAATCATTATTGACCAATGAGCCTTAAGGTGTATTATTAATGCATCTTAATTGATCAAACAAATCACGTTCTATGATCAATAAAATTTTGTTATCAGAGAGGTTAACCATGAGCCATTTACGCATTCCGAACAATTGGAAAATACAACGTTCGACTCCTTTCTTTACCAAAGATAATGTACCAGCCGCTTTGCTTTCTCATCACAATACCGCTGAAGGTGTTTTCGGTCAGCTTTGTGTAATGGAAGGCACTGTCACTTATTATGGTTTTGCAGATGTAAATGCGACAAAACCAGAAGCCATCGTAGTTATTCGCGCTGGGCAGTTTGCGACTAGCCCTCCTGAATACTGGCATCGTGTCGAGTTATCTGAAGATGCCCAATTCAATATTAATTTTTGGTCAGAAAAAGATAAAACTGACCAAGCACTATTTAACGCAAAGAAGTAGTGATGTCTTGAATAATAAGTAAGTCATTGTATTTTTTAAGTATGGCGCCAAGGAAGGCTGATACCCTCGTTACCTCAATATGCTCGTTTCAGCGAGAGTTTGTTGGGCTCTAAGCAGGCGAAAAGCTAGCTTACAAACGACCAGGAGATCTATAGAGACAGGACAGTCATTCATGAAGGAGTACTACACCTCTCTCCTTCTCGTGTTATCTGCAAGTCATTTATAATTCTATTCTTTTTCTGTTTTTATCAACAATTGAAAGGCCAATACCTTTCACATTAATCAAATCATCTGCAGTCTGAAAATCACCCTTTTCTTTACGGTAGATAATGATACTTTCGGCTTTTTCTGGACCAATACCAATCAACAATTTATCTAATTCTTCTGCGTTTGCATTATTAATGTTAACTTTTATTTCAATCCCTTCGTGTTCAGTCGCAGCCTGACTTAAAGGCGCTAAGAGTAACAAAACTGAAAATAGTGCCATTTTAATAATCGTCTTCATTTCTATTCCTTTAAATATTCAATTGAGTACTTTGGTGATAAACCACATTGGTTGTAACTGAGAGGAAGAATAATGGGAAAAGAACGAAGAAAAAGGTTTAAAAGCGTTTTTACAATATAAAAACGACGGGTCGCACAATGGCGACCCGTTAATAGAAATATCAATTTCAGTTAATTTGCAGATATATCCAATTATGGATAACTTACTTCTGCAGTATCGCGAAGCGCTTGAAGTGTTGCAGCAACATCTTGCTGCGCATTCATTTGCTCAACTTGTTTAGCAAAATCACCACTGATTGCCTCTTTAGCAACATCAACATCAATCACCTTATCAAGGGCGATAATTTGAACGTTACCAGTAGCATCACGCGTCATGCCATATACCGATTTATCATCAACAGGTTTAGTTAAACTAAACGCCACTTGAGAAACCATACGGTCAGGACCTGAACGGCTGATAGTTTGCTCTTCACCGAAGCTCAAACCTTCAGCTTCAAGCACATCTGCACTTCCTGCACGAAGTGCTGCAATAAGGTCGTCTGCTTTAATTTGTGCATTCTGCTCGCCTTTCTGGCTTGCAAGTTGTGCTTTCACTTTTGCAGAAACTTCATCAAATGCTAATACCATTTCGTCACGAGAATCATCAACACGTACAACCACCACGTGTTCAGGTGCAATCTCAATAACATCAGAGTTTAAACCATCTTCACGTACTTCAGCACTGAACAATGCTTGCATAACTGCAGGAGTAGCCAATACACCTTGTGCATCAGTTTGTGAGATGAAATCTGTTGTGTGAACCGTTGCATTCACGGCAGCAGCAGCGTCGTCTAACGAATCAGGCATCTCGAATGCTGTTTCCGCTAACTTTGTCTGCATATCGTAGAAGTGTTCAGCAGCTTGCTGTTCACGAAGCTCTACAATGATTTCTGCACTAACATCTGCAAATGGTTTAACTTGGCTTGCTTTAACTGCGTCTAATTTGATGATGTGGTAACCGAAAGACGATTTAACAACACCAGAGACATCACCGCTATTAGCTAGACCAAATGCTGCATCTTCAAATGCAGGATCCATCACGCCACGTTCAAACCAATCTAGCTTACCGCCATCTTTAGCACTGTAAGTATCATCAGATGATGACAACGCTAGCTCAGAGAAATCAGCACCAGCATCTAATTCTGCTTTAAGTGCTTCAGCTTTTGCTTTCGCATCCGCATTATCACCCTGTACTAGAATGTGGCTAACTTGACGTTGCTCAATGGAGCTGTACTTATCTTTATGCTCTTCGTAATACGCTTTTACATCTTCATCAGATACATCAAGCGTATCTTTTAAACCTTCACCAGAAAGCTCGATATACGCAACTTTCACTTGTTCAGGACGAGTGAACATTTGAGGGTTTTGCTCGTAAAATACTTTAGCTTCTTCATCAGTCACCGTTGCATTTTTAGTAAAATCAGCAAGGTCTAATGTTAGGCTACGAACCACACGTTGTTGAGCTTCTAACTTACGAAGTGCAGTTAATTCACTATCTAGAGCAAAGTCACTACCTTGAATTGCAGTTAAGAATTGTGTACGCAGCATGTCTGTACGCATGTATTCCGCGAACTGATCAGGAGTGAAACCTGAACGGCGCAATAACATGGTGTACGAGTCATTATCAAACTTACCATCACGCTGGAATTCAGGCATTGAGGTAATCGTTTTACGGATATGCTCATCACTAATGCGAAGACCAAGCTCTGTAGCACGTTGTTCAATCAATACATCATTGATCATGCGATCAAGAACGCTTTGACGGAACTGTTTAACATACTCAGGATCACCTAGTAGCGTCGAGAAGTAGTCACCAAGCTGTGACTGCATTCGGTTGCGCTCATTTTGGTAAGCCTGTTCAAATTCGTTTTGGCTAATTTCAGTGCCATTAATTTTTGCTGCAGCTGGCTGGCTACCACCGGCTAGATAACTACCGACCCCGGCAAAAACAAAAGAAAAAATAATTAAGCCAAGAATAACCTTAACCCAAATACTGTTAACGCCTTCGCGCAATCGTTCCATCATAATCTGCCGTATCTCCTACATGTCTAGCTGATATGGTACTGTGAGTAATGCCTGCGCTAACAATCAACGAATCTAGCTAATCGTCTACCGCAATATCATCTGATATAAATCACACCAGTATAAAGTAAAAAAAGCGCATCTACACGATGCGCCTCATCAGATTTGCCTAATTGTATAAACAACCGACAATAATCTTTGTGCTGTAATTTCACACAACGTAAACACAAGGCTAATTGCCCAACTCTATTACAGAGCTAATATTGCAGACGCTTATAAATTTACAGAATCTTTAAGTGCTTTACCTGGCTTGAAGCCTGGTACTTTCGCTGCTGCAATTTGGATTTCTTCACCCGTTTGAGGGTTACGACCAGTGCGTGCTGCACGCTCACGTACTGAGAAGGTACCAAAACCGACTAGAGCAACCTGATCACCATCTTTCAATGTACCAGATACAGCATCAATGAATGCATCTAGAGCACGGCCAGCAGACGCTTTTGAGATATCTGCACTTTCTGCGATTTTATCAACTAACTGAGTTTTGTTCACGATTTCATCCCCTCTATGAACATTGTCCGTAAGCAACCTTGTTTGCAAAAACCCATTTTGTTTGAGCTTTCACAGCGGACAACCAAAATATTTATCAAGCTTTATTATGCCAATACAACAACCCAAGTTTGGGTGTATGCATTGATATTATTGAGCTAACAGCGAATTAGACCTAACTTATAGCCAGACAAAAAAACGCTGACAAGGCTTTTCGCACTTGAAAGCGTCTTTTCTTTACTTAACTTTGCTGCACATCACTATTTGGGCCATTTACCAGTTCAATACCTGTTGGATTATTCTGCAATGCAATTGTTAGCACTTCATCAATCCAACGTACTGGCCGCACGACCAAATCAGCAATTACGTTAGCTGGAATTTCTTCCAAGTCACGTTCATTCTCTTTAGGAATGATGACTGTTTTAATACCACCACGGTGGGCTGCTAACAGCTTCTCTTTCAAGCCACCGATTGGCAATACTTCACCACGTAGGGTAATTTCACCTGTCATTGCAACATCCGCACGAACAGGGTTACCAGTTAAGCTCGAAACAAGTGCCGTACACATTGCGACACCCGCACTAGGGCCATCTTTTGGTGTTGCACCTTCTGGTACGTGAACGTGAATATCACGCTTCTCGTAAAAGTCGGTAGCAATACCTAGACGCTCTGCACGTGCTCTTACAACGGTCATCGCTGCTTGAATCGACTCTTGCATTACATCACCGAGTGAACCAGTGTAGGTCAACTTACCTTTGCCTAGCATTGACTCTGTTTCGATAGTCAATAAATCACCACCGACTTCAGTCCACGCTAAACCCGTCACTTGACCAATACGATTGCTTTCATCGGCTTTACCGTAATCACAACGCTGAACACCAAGGTAGTCTTTTAGATTAGCTTGATTAATCGTGACTTTCTTAACGTCGTTATTCAATAAAATTTCTTTTACTGCTTTACGACAAAGCTTTGAAATTTCTCGCTCAAGACTACGTACACCCGCTTCACGCGTGTAATAACGTATAATGCCGATTAACGCTGAATCTTCAACTTCAATCTCGCCCACTTTTAAGCCATTACGTTGAATTTGCTTATCGAGCAGGTGGTTTTTTGCAATATTTAACTTCTCATCTTCGGTATAACCCGACAGACGAATAACTTCCATACGGTCAAGTAACGGACCTGGAATGTTCATAGAGTTAGACGTTGCGACAAACATTACATCAGAGAGATCGTAATCAACTTCCAAGTAATGATCGTTAAAGGCGTTATTTTGCTCAGGGTCTAATACTTCAAGCAAGGCAGAAGCTGGGTCGCCACGCATATCAGATGACATTTTGTCGATTTCATCTAATAAAAACAGTGGGTTTTTTACTTCGACTTTCGCCATTTTTTGAATTAGCTTACCCGGCATAGAACCAATATACGTTCTACGGTGACCACGGATTTCAGCTTCATCACGAACTCCGCCTAGCGCCATTCGTACATACTTACGCCCTGTTGCGGCGGCAATAGACTGGCCTAATGACGTTTTACCAACACCAGGAGGACCAACAAGACAAAGAATTGGACCTTTCAGTTTATTAATACGGCTTTGAACCGCTAAATACTCGAGAATACGTTCTTTAACGCGTTCTAAGCCATAGTGATCAGCATTCAGTACTTCTTCAGCTTTTGCTAAGTTGCGCTTCACTTTAGAACGCTTATGCCAAGGCACACTCAGCATCCAATCGATGTAACCACGCACGACAGTCGCTTCCGCAGACATAGGAGACATCATTTTAAGCTTTTGAAGCTCTTGTTCTGTCTTCTCTTTCGCTTCTGCTGGCATCTTAGACGCTTCAATCTTTATTTTTAAAGATTCAAATTCATCTGGTGCATCATCAAGCTCACCCAATTCTTTTTGGATGGCTTTCATTTGTTCGTTTAAATAATACTCACGTTGGCTCTTTTCCATTTGCTTCTTAACGCGTCCACGAATGCGTTTTTCAACTTGAAGCAAATCGATTTCAGATTCCATCATCGCCATCAAGAACTCTAAACGCTCTGTGATATCGATAATTTCGAGTACTTTCTGTTTATCTGCCAACTTCAAAGGCATGTGCGCAGCAATGGTATCAGCAAGGCGAGCCGCTTCATCAATACCATTTAAGGACGTTAGCACTTCTGGTGGGATCTTTTTATTCAGCTTAATAAAGCCTTCGAATTGGTTGATAGCAGTACGTACCAGTACTTCCTGCTCTCTTTCATCCATTTCTGGTGTAACCAAAAATTCAGCTTGTGCGCTGAAAAACTCATCATCGACAAGATTTTCAACCGCAGCACGCTGCTGACCTTCCACCAAAACCTTCACAGTACCGTCTGGCAATTTCAATAACTGCAAAATAGTGGCAACTGTACCTACATTGTACAAATCTGTGATTGCAGGTTCATCAGTGGCAGCTTCTTTCTGAGCTACCAGTAGAATTTGTTTATTGTTATCCATTGCTGATTCAAGGCAACGAATTGATTTTTCCCGTCCCACAAACAATGGAATCACCATGTGAGGGTATACCACCACATCACGCAGTGGCAGAACCGGAATATCAAGGCGCTCGGAACGCTCCAGGTTCATATGCTTCTCTCTTCCTTTTAGTCTCTTTAATGAGTATATGGGGGTAACCCACTATTATTCAACGGGAGAAGTAACAGAAAACAAAAAAGGAGGCCAAAGCCTCCTTTTTTTATTCATTATGTGCAGTTATTAGACACTTATTCAGCACCAGCTGCCTGATTTTCGGTGTTTTCGTAAATCATAAGTGGTTCTGACTCGCCATTAATAACAGACTCATCAATAACAACTTTACTTACACCAACAGCCGATGGCAGTTCATACATTGTATCAAGTAAAACAGCCTCAACAATTGAACGTAAGCCACGGGCACCAGTTTTACGGTCCATTGCTTTACGTGCAATCGCAACTAATGCATCGTCACGGAACTCAAGCTCAACATTTTCAAGCTCAAGTAGCGCAGCGTACTGCTTAGTTAATGCATTTTTGGGTTCGCGAAGAATTTGAACCAACGCATCTTGATCAAGTTCAGTCAACGTTGCGGTTACAGGCAAACGACCAATAAACTCTGGAATAAGACCGTACTTCACCAAATCTTCTGGTTCTACTTTCTTAAATAAGTCACTGATTGTACGCTCTTCGCTCTTTGAACGAACATCAGCACCAAAGCCAATACCCGTACCCGTTGCGACACGCTGCTCAACAACTTTATCTAAACCGGCAAATGCACCGCCACAGATAAATAGAATCTTAGAAGTATCAACTTGTAAAAACTCTTGTTGAGGATGCTTGCGTCCACCTTGTGGTGGAACAGAAGCCACTGTACCTTCAATCAATTTCAATAGCGCCTGCTGAACACCTTCACCAGATACGTCACGCGTAATTGATGGGTTATCAGACTTACGAGAAATCTTATCGATCTCATCGATATAAACAATACCGCGCTCAGCTTTAGCTACATCATAGTCACATTTCTGTAGCAACTTCTGAATGATGTTTTCAACATCTTCACCAACATAACCCGCTTCAGTCAGCGTCGTTGCGTCAGCCATTGTAAATGGAACGTCTAGCATACGTGCTAACGTTTCAGCTAGAAGCGTTTTACCACTACCAGTAGGTCCGATAAGTAGAATATTACTTTTACCTAGCTCAACACCGTCACTTGTAGTGTCGCCATTACGAAGACGTTTGTAGTGGTTGTATACCGCTACAGCCAAAACCTTTTTCGCATGGTTTTGACCAATAACATAATCATCCAGGTTTGTACGAATTTCTTGCGGAGTCGGAAGTTCATTGCCATCACGCTTAGGCATCACTTCTTTGATTTCTTCGCGAATGATGTCGTTACAAAGATCGACACACTCATCGCAAATATACACAGAAGGGCCAGCGATTAGCTTACGAACTTCGTGTTGACTTTTTCCACAGAAAGAGCAATACAGCAGTTTTCCACTACCAGTCTCTTTTCGCTTATCTGTCATTCGCTAACCTCATTTTGGGTTTTCACCCATCATTGCTTTGTTTTGAGTGTATAACAATTCTTACGATTTTGCTCCGTTACGCAGTAAAGCTGCACAACAAAACCATCAGAAAGAATTAATCACGCTGCGTCAAAACAGAATCAACCAAACCGTATTCAACCGCCTGATCTGCTGACATAAAGTTATCACGGTCTGTATCGCCTTCAACAATTTCTAAAGGTTGACCGGTATGCTCAGCAAGTAGGTTATTCAAACGTTGTTTGATAGTTAGAATTTCTTGTGCATGGATTTGAATATCCGATGCTTGCCCTTGGAAGCCACCTAACGGCTGGTGAATCATAACGCGAGAGTTAGGCAGGCAGTAACGCTTACCTTTTGCGCCACCAGCTAGTAAGAATGCACCCATTGAACATGCTTGCCCCATACATACAGTGCTCACATTAGGTTTGATGAACTGCATTGTGTCATAAATTGACATGCCAGCAGTAACAGAACCACCTGGAGAGTTGATGTAAAGGAAGATGTCTTTATCTGGGTTTTCAGATTCAAGAAACAATAGCTGTGCAACCACTAAATTAGCCATATGATCTTCAACCTGACCGGTCAAGAAAATCACACGCTCTTTTAGTAATCGGGAATAGATGTCGTAAGAACGCTCACCACGAGAAGTCTGCTCGACCACCATTGGAACCAGCGCATCCGTAATTGGAGACATTGCGTTTCTTTCTTGGTAGCTCATAACGTTATTTCCCTAAAATAAATGGCCCGAATGAAATGACTCACACGGACCATTGTTAGCAGATGATTCGAAACAAAGTCAAATCTCTACAGCAATTTCAGCAAATTAAGCTGCTGGTTGGTTCATTAAATCGTTAAAACCAACTTCTTTTTCTGTAACCTGAGCTTTAGCAAGAAGCGCATCAATAGCTTGCTCTTCTAGTGCAACATTACGCATGTTGCTCATCATCTTTTCGTTCTGCTCGTAGTAAGAAACAACTTCTGTTGGATCTTCGTATGCAGAAGCCATTTCAGCGATGATTGCTTTAACGCGATCTTCGTCTGCTTTTAGCTCTTCAGTTTTGATTACTTCACCGATTAGAAGACCAACAACTACACGACGCTTAGCTTGTTCTTCGAAAAGCTCACGTGGTAGTTCAGGCGTGTTCTTAGCATCGCCACCAAAACGCTGTGCAGCTTGCTGACGTAGAACATTGATTTCTTGGTCGATAAGCGCAGCAGGAACATTGATGTCGTTCTGCTCAACAAGACCGTCAAGAACCTGCTCTTTAATGCGACCTTTAACAGCTTGCTTAAGTTCACGTTCCATATTCTTGCGAACTTCAGTTTTCAGACCGTCAATAGAACCGTCTAGAACACCAAATTTAGCAATGAACTCTTCAGTTAGCTCAGGTAATTCCTGCGCTTCAACTTTATGTAGAGTGATAGCGAAAGATGCTGCTTTACCTTTTAGGTTTTCAGCATGGTATTCTTCAGGGAAAGTAACTTCTAGAGTAAATTCTTCGCCTGCTTTTTTACCAACGATGCCGTCTTCAAAGCCAGGGATCATACGGTTTTGGCCCATTGCTAGAGCGAAACCGTCTGCTTTACCGCCTTCGAATTCTTCACCGTCGATAGAACCGATGAAATCGATCGTTACGCGGCTATCAGCTTCTGCTGCTGCATCAACGTCAGACCAAGTTGCTTGCTGCTTACGTAGCGTATCAAGCATATTAGTCACGTCTTCGTCTTTAACTTCAACTGCTGGCTTTTCTACAGCAATTTTATCTAGACCCGCTAAAGCAATCTCAGGGAACACTTCGAAAGAAGCTTTAAATACAAGATCTTTACCTTCAGCGATGTCTACTGGAGTGAAAGTAGGTGCACCCGCTGGATTGATTTTTTCTTTAACGATAGCTTCGATAAAGTGACGCTGCATTACTTCGCCTAGGATATCTTGACGAACAGAGCCGCCAAACATACGAGCAACCATTTTCATCGGTGCTTTACCAGGACGGAAACCATCGAAACGACGATTTTTAGCAATTTTTTTCAGCTCTGCAGTTACTGCGTTTTCAATGTTAGCAGCAGGAACTGTAATAGTTAGATGGCGTTCTAGGCCTTCAGTAGTTTCAACGGTAACTTGCATTTTATTAAACCTCAAATCTTACTCAGTTTTCCTGAGTGATGTCGCCGAACAGTCTTTTAAGACGGTGGCATCCTTTCGTGCTACGGCTAAAACCATAGCACCTCTAATTCTGCTAATTTCTAGTACTTCTGACTTAACAATTCCAAAGATGAACCATCTTCAAAAGGGCAAAAAGCCACAGGACTAGAAATTTAACGCGCTATTATAACGATATGAGCACTTGCCGTCGAGGCAGATAATGTCAAACCGCAATCAAATGCAACTTCAGGACAAGATAGGGGCAAAAAATCGATTTTCAAGGGTGAAAAGTAAAAAATCTGCTTTAAGCATGATTTTTCAACGTAAAAGGCGCAAAAACAACCGAACGAGAAACAAGATAAGTATAAAGATTAGTCAAAATATTCAATTTCATCGAAGCGAATTTATCGTTCAAAAAACGAACTTATTAATAGTTTTATAGCTAAACAACGTAGATCGTGTAACGCGGCTTAATCATAATATATTGAAAAGATAAAATCAGACGATAAAAATTATGTTTTAATCATACGACGTTCATAAAGAGATGGAAAAAAGAGATGAGCAAGCAAGAAGTGGTGCGCCCTGCAGGATTCGAACCTGCGACCACATCCTTAGAAGGGACGTGCTCTATCCAGCTGAGCTAAGGGCGCTCTGTACTATTTTTAATAACTAATTTCGGTGATAACTAAAAACGAAATCACTGACGTAACATTGCGTTACGGGGCAGAATTATACGTCGCTACGATACAAGGTCAATGCTTTTTCCTGAATTTTTCCACTTTAAGTGCTGAGCGGTCAAAGTTCCAACAACATGGTTTAATTCAAGTCTAGAATATCGCCCCTATCTTCTGTCTCCGAAGTAATTTTAGCCAATGGCATGTCTCTCATTTAGCGATTAATGATCGACAAGCGCTTGAACAAAAAAAGCAAACGTTTGCGCAGTAGACCTGGTTCACATTATCTGAGACAATTACGTTGCTTATTCTTAGCCCTACCCAAAAGGAAAAACATGGCAGCTCAAATTATTGATGGCAAATTAATAGCCCAAACTGTTCGACAGGAAGTAGCCGCGCGCGTTAAAGCACGCGTTGAAGCTGGGTTACGGGCACCTGGTTTAGCCGTGGTACTTGTAGGGCAAGATCCAGCCTCTCAAATTTATGTTGGCAGCAAACGTAAAGCTTGTGAAGAGGTTGGCTTCGTATCCCAATCATTCGATCTGCCTGCAAACACAAAAGAAGTAGAACTTTTAGCACTAATTAACGAGCTAAATACCAATAAAGAAATTGATGGTATTTTAGTGCAGCTACCACTGCCTGCAGGAATTGATACCACCAAAATACTTGAGCATATCGACCCGGAAAAAGATGTCGATGGTTTCCACCCATATAATGTGGGTCGTTTAAGCCAACGTATCCCTAAACTTCGTTCGTGTACGCCAAAAGGCATTATCACTCTGCTAGAGCGTTACAATATTCCCGTACGTGGTAAACATGCTGTTATTGTTGGCGCATCCAATATTGTCGGTCGACCAATGACATTAGAGATGCTACTAGCAGGAGCCACAACAACCACATGTCACCGCTTCACTCAAGATCTTGAACATCATGTAAGGCAAGCCGATATTTTGGTTGTTGCCGTGGGCAAGCCTAGCTTCATTCCTGGTGATTGGATTAAAGAAGGAGCGACAGTTATTGATGTGGGTATCAATCGTTTAGATAGCGGTAAGCTAGCAGGTGATGTGGAATATGACGTTGCACGTGAAAAAGCGAAACACATTACCCCTGTACCTGGCGGCGTGGGTCCAATGACAGTTGCTACATTAATCGAGAACACACTATTAGCTTGCGAGCAATATCATAGCTAAATCTCTAGTCTCTAGTCTCTAGTCTCTAGTCTCTAGTAAAAGGCAATAAAAAACCGAGGTGTTACCTCGGTTTTTTTATAACTCTATTTCTATACTCAGGATTCAGAGTGTTCTCAGCGTGTTTAATTCAAGGAAAACATGTGTTACATGATTAAAGTGTTTTAACCATATCTTTTAAATAGGCTTTGAAATCATCACCAAGGCTATTATGACGAATACCATATTCAACAAAAGCCTGCATGTAACCAAGCTTAGTACCACAATCGTGGCTCTTACCTGACATATGGAAAGCATTAACTTGCTGAGACTCCATCAACATATCAATGGCATCTGTTAACTGAATTTCATCACCAGCACCAACAGGTGTACGTTCTAGCATTCCCCAAATTTCAGCAGGAAGTACGTAACGCCCCACAATGGCGAGGTTTGAGGGTGCATCTTCAAGTGCTGGTTTCTCTACCACTTTAGTCATTGCTGCGGTTTCACCCGGCTTTAAGTCAACGCCGCTAACATCAGCAACACCGTAACTCGATACATCAGCCATCGGAACGGGCTCTACCATTACTTGGCTTACTTTTGTTTCATTGAACGCTGCAATCATTGCTGCCATATTTTCAGTGCGTAAATCACTGGCAGCATCATCAAGAACAACATCAGGTAAAACAACAGCAAAAGGTTCATCGCCCACTAACGGCCGAGCACTTAGTACTGCATGGCCTAGACCTTTTGCTTGACCTTGACGTACGTGCATGATCGTTACATCTTTTGGACAAATACTTTGTACTTCTTCAAGCAATTGACGTTTAACACGTTTCTCTAACGTCGCTTCCAATTCAAAAGAGGTATCAAAATGGTTTTCAATCGAATTCTTTGAAGAGTGAGTAACCAAGATGATTTCTTTAATACCAGCCGCAACACACTCGTTGACCACATATTGGATCAAAGGGCGGTCAACAATAGGCAACATCTCTTTCGGGATAGCCTTTGTTGCTGGCAACATACGCGTACCAAGACCCGCAACAGGGATAACGGCTTTACGAACAGGGGAAGTCTTTGTCATTATCAATTCCATTAATTTTCAAAAGATATTGGTGACACCAAAATCAGCACCAATGCCATCATGCTGATTTTTATAAGCGGTAATTAAATATGTGTCACTGCTTTATACAAGCTTAATGTCCCAACTATACAAGCCTTGCTCTTTTTTGTCTTTCTTATATAAAAAAAGCCCGTAAATTTCATTTGAAACTTACGGGCCTCTCAAGAATTAAGAATTAATCTTTTACAATATCTTCATTTTCAACACTGACTTTTACAGGTTTACCCAATAGATTAATCAACATAAATGATCGTTTCTCACCATCAGCTTCTTGGTAGATTGCTTCTATCCCCTTAAATTGCCCTTGCTTTAGCTGTAGGCACTCACCAGGAATAGGTAAACTAGAGAGTTTAGCTTGGTGATCTTCACAGTTTTCATTCATCATCAAACCATACACCAACTCTTGCTGAACCATTTGCGGTCTAGCACCTTGTCGGATGAAATCTGCAACACCACGCGTAGAGCGTACCGTTGTATAGCTTAAATGTTCAGGGTCAAAATACACAAAAATATAGCTAGGAAAGAGGGGCTCACTGGTTTCAACTCGTTTACCACGCACAATTTTATTCACGCTAACCTGAGGGTAATAACATTCGACACCTTGCCTGTCCAAATTTATAACTGCACGCTCTTGCTCACTTCGCTTACAGTAAAGAAGGAACCAATCTTTCATAACAATCTCTGCAATCTATATACGCTGCATCAAATTATAATAATTCCCCCATAAAGAACAACTCAAAATATGTATCCAGTTTGATACTTTTGATTTCATCTCTCCCAAGATGTTACAAATGTAACAAATATGAATTATCAAAAATATTAATATATAACACCACATAAAAACAAAAATTAAGGTTAATAGTCTAAGAAATCACTATTAATAAGGATTACATTTCATTTAAACTAGATAGAACTTAGTTTCCACTTTTGTATAAAATACACGCATAACCTTAAAAAACAACAAGTTAAAATGTTGGCGTTATATTTCGCGATTGTGAAAACTTGCAGAGTAAAAATTTGTGCTTTATAAAACTAGCAGCATTAGCAAACACATAAATAATAAAACATAGAGAATAATTATGAACAATCGTAGTAGCGGTGACTTATTAGGTCACCCAAAAGGTTTGTTTCTTCTGTTTGGTACCGAATTATGGGAACGTTTTTCATATTACGCCATGCGCGCAATTTTAGTTCTATACCTTACAGATAAAACCATCAACGGCGGCCTAGGATGGTCGACACAAGACGCGCTTAACCTATACGGCATCTACACCGGCCTTGTTTACATCACCCCTTTAATTGGTGGATGGATTGCTGATAACTTCTTAGGTCAACGACGTTCAATTATTATTGGTGGTGTATTAATGGCCTTAGGTCAATTTACACTGGCATTACCGCACAGCATGATTGACCCTAATGCAGTAACGGCATTCTATTTAGGCCTTGCGCTATTAATTGTGGGTAATGGTCTTTTCAAACCAAATATTTCAACAATGGTTGGCGATCTTTACCAAGATGGCGATCATCGTCGTGACGGTGCATTTACTATTTTCTATATGGGTATCAACCTTGGTTCTTTATTAGCAGGTATTATTGCTGGTACTGCATCAATGAATTATGGCTGGAAAGCCGGCTTCCTTACCGCTGGTATTGGTATGGTTATCAGCTTAGTAACTCAACTTATTTTTGCTGAACGTATTCTTGGTAACATTGGTAAAGTACCCGCCGCTAAACGCGCTGCAGAAATGAATAAATCAGGTAAAAAAGAGCCATTAACTACACAAGAACGTGACCGACTAAAAGTCATCATGATTATGGGCTTGTTTGTTGTTATCTTTTGGGCTGGCTTTGAGCAGGCTGGCGGTTTGATGAACATCTTCTCACAACAATATACTGATCGCATGATTGGTAGCTTTGAAGTGCCAGCAGCTTGGTTCCAATCATTAAACCCATTCTTCGTTATTACATTAGCACCGATCATTGCAGCACTTTGGGTGAAGATGGGTCCTAAAGAGCCGAACTCTCCAGTCAAGTTCGCAATGGGTTTATTCTTCCTTGCAATCGGCTTTGTATTCATGATGGGCGCAGTAATGCAGCAAGGTGGCGACATTACAGTGAAAACATCAATGCTATGGTTAGTCGGTGCATATTTCTTCCATACACTTGGAGAGCTATGCCTATCACCTATTGGTCTATCAATGGTTACTAAACTTGCGCCGCTACGTTTAGCATCATTAATGATGGGCGCATGGTTTGGCTTCAATGCGGTTGCTAACTATGTCGCTGGTATTATTGGTTCATTAATGGGCGAATCAGGTCCAATGGCTATATTCAGTGGTATCGCAATTGCTGCAACAATTGCAGGTGTATTACTGCTTCTTTGCTCAAACCAACTTGTTCGTTGGATGCATGGAGCAGAAGGAAAGGCAGTTGAAGATGTGAATGGTAAAGCTGTAGAAGCATAATTCATAGTTTTTAGCTTAAACTAGGGCGAGTGTTAGAATCCCGATTCTTACTACTCGCCCTACTTCGTTTGGTATAATACTGACACTTTCCTCGCCCCTTACTCTATATCGTTTATCACGATTCCAGTCGCTTCAGTGTCACACTGAAACTTGCCGAATCTATTTCACTTAAAGATAATCTGCCACCAGAATCTGATAATGATAAATGAATAGTGTCATTATTTATGGCACCTTGACCAAGCCATGGTTGTGCCATGATAGATGTGGTTTCTTCACTGGTTTGTAATACAGCGCCTAAGCCTGCAGAAATAACATTCAAGCTACGATCATAAGCACTAAATATTCCGAATAAACCTTTAATCGGTGAAGAATAGTCAGAATGCTTCATCCCCTTTTCAATTAGCTGAATGAGATGATTTAAATTATTTTCATCTGCCATTTGAGTGCGGATATAATCATTAAACAATGCGCGAATAAGTAATGTGGTTGCAGTACCTTGCTCACTATCAGAGGCTGAGTCCACTAAATAAAACGCTAACCTTCCATCCATTAACCAGGTGTAATCTAACAACACAGGTTGCACATCAATAGATTGAAGCACGCAATAGTTGAGTTGCCAATCACCAAAGCTTGATTCAGTTTCGGGCATTAATCCAACTAATAACTCTCTGGCAATAATTGGGTTGTCTTGTAACTCTTTTATGTGCCATTCTAGCTCTTCATCAATAACACTTTTATCTTCTCCGGCACCGAACCATTGATTAGTAAAGTCTCTGCCTTCTTCAGAAGAGTCTTGCGCCCTAAGCACAGATAAAAGAGACGCCTTTAATACCATGATGTTATCGAGAGGCTTTATCAAAAAATCTTTAACACCATGACGTAATGCCGTCGCGACATCAGCCATATCACCTGTACCAGAAATAACAATGACAGGTACCATCGGATACTGCATCGATATTTCTTCGACAAATTCCATGCCTGATAAAATAGGCATCGCAAGATCACACAACAATATATCAGGAATCACTTCACGTAATGCTTGAAGACCTTTTAACCCATCTTCTGCTTCACGCACCATGCATCCTTGGCTCTTTAGAAAACCACAGATCATATTTCGGAAAACGGGGTCATCCTCAACAACGAGTACATCTTTTCCCTCAAGCAATGAGTACATCCTCCACAGAAAAGCATCAAGTAGCGTGAAATTCAATCAACCCAATGAGTTTCGATTAACTGCAGCTTAATCAAATCCCTATATCAATAATAAAGTACATTAAGGTGGTAAGGTTATTAATCTTCCTATCAGAAGCATAGGATCAAAATACCCATTCGTCAGGAAGGGAGGATGAAGAACAGTAAAAAGTACTCATTTCTGCAGCCTACATCAAAAAAACAGACATTTTAAACACAAATTGAAAGCATAAAAGTGCTCACCTATCATTTAAATTAAAAACTTTGAGATAAGCGACATCTTTTGAAACATTTTGTTATACAATTCCTTGTAATGAGTTTTCAAAAATGATCGCATATGAAACTTGATGATTTAAATTTATTCCGCATGGTAGTCGAGAATGGCAGCTACACTGGTGCCTCTCGTAAAACACAAGTGCCGGTAGCAACTCTGACCCGTCGTATTCAAGCTCTGGAAGAATGTTTGAATCTTCGATTACTCAACCGTCACGCTCGTAAACTGTCATTAACAGAAGCTGGACAAAAGTTTTATGATGATTGTGCTCCCCTACTTCAACAGCTTGTTGATACGACGGAGCACATTAGTGAAGAATGTAAAGGTGCTGCTGGTAAATTAAAAATAGCTGCACCATCTAATTTAACAAAAGTGCTGCTACAGCCAATGTTGAATGCATTTATGCTAAAGCACCCTGCTATCAATATTGAATTGCATATGAGCAGCGAGCCCGAGCAGTTGGATCCCACAGATTGGGATATTATGTTTAGAGTCGGTCCACAGCGTGATTCTACGCTTATCGCTCGCCGTATTAGTGCAGTAAAAGATATTTTGGTTGCGAGCCCTATCTATCTCAAAAACAATCCAGAACCTAAACATGCTCAAGACCTTCATGATCATACCTTACTAAAAGGCAATCCACTGCTTCGTTGGCGTATATCAGATCACAATGGTGATACCGTTACTATCAATGAACGTGGTCACTTTGAAGCAAATCAGCTTAATGTCGTTCGTAAGGCATGCTGTGCAGGTTTAGGTATCACACTTATGCCTGATGTAATGCTAGAGCAATACATTGAGTCTGGTGAGCTTGTGCGCATTCTGGATAACTGGTCAGCGAACCCTCGTGAAGTCTATATTCTTTATAACCATCGAGATTACCAACCAGAAAAGCTTCGTTTATTCATCGAATTTGCAAGCGACTTTTTTGCATTAAGCTAATCGTGATTTTCAATTTTTGATTAAAGCCAGTTGCCATAACTGGCTTTTTTTATGCCAAAGTTACGTCAATCACTTTCAACGTTATTAGAGTGATCTTTCTAGATATATACCAAAAGTGAATAACGCCATTCCTTGCTAACTTTCCAATCTCCGACTAAATGTTAATAGTAGTGAAATGCTCGACTTTGCCTTTCAACATCGAATATCTAACGATAGTTATGTGCGCTGCTAGCACTTTTTAACGAGGAAACGTTATGATTTTGGGACATTTATTTGGAATTTACGCCCACCCCAAACAAGAGTGGCGCACCATTGACAAGGAACATGAGGGAGTTACAAAAAGTCTCAGCCACATTCTTATTATTGCCACCTTACCACCTCTATTTGCGTTTATTTCTAGTGTCTTTATTGGTTGGAAAATAGGTGTGGGTCAACCTATCTACTTAACCCAGACAAGTGCACTTAGCATGTCGATTGCTATGTATTTCGCATTAGTTGTGGGGGTATTTGCACTCGCCTATTTATCGTATTGGATGAGTCATACCTTTGGTTCTACACCAACCTATACACAAGCACTTGAGCTTGCAGCCTATACTGCCACACCACTGTTTATGATCAGTATCGCTGCCTTATATCCGCACATCTGGTTTCTAATGATTGCTGGTTTGCTGGGTATTGCTTACTCGGTGTACCTGTTATATACCGGCGTGCCAATTCTGATGCATATACCAGAAGAACGAGGTTTCATTTATTCCAGCTCAATCGTGACCTGTGGTTTGGTTTTATTAGTATCAATTTTAGCTGGCTCGGTAATCCTGTGGGAATACGGCTTAGGTCCACAATTTAGCCATTAAACACCTCTATTCAAACGACAAGCTAAATTCCACAGACAAAAAAGCGAAGCTCTTGGCTTCGCTTTTTTATATATTAAGCTTTATTACTCAGCGCAGATTAAACGCCTTCGTTATGAAGCTCTAGATTAGCAAGATCTTGCTGAATTTCACGTTGAGTTTTGGAGTCTTCATTACGTAACGAATCTAAAAATTCAAGGTACTGTTGATCAATATCACCCGTTACATAACTGCCATTAAATACCGACGTTTCGAATAATTTAATATCAGGGTTACCTTCAGCTACCGCAGCCACTAAATCTTCCAAATCTTGGAAAATAAGACCATCAGCACCAATCATTTTACTGATTTCGTCGACTTCACGGCCATGAGCAATTAACTCATTTGCTGATGGCATATCAATACCATAAACATTAGGGAAACGTACTTCTGGTGCAGCTGATGCTAAGTACACTTTGTTAGCACCTGCATCACGTGCCATTTCAATGATCTGCTCAGATGTTGTACCACGAACAATAGAGTCATCGACTAAGAGTACATTCTTGCCTTTAAATTCAGAGCGGATCGCATTCAATTTACGGCGTACTGATTTACGGCGCATTTGCTGACCAGGCATGATAAATGTGCGACCAACATAACGGTTCTTCACAAAACCCTGACGATATGGCTTGTCGATTGTACGTGCGATTTCTAATGCACTGTCGCACGATGTTTCTGGAATAGGAATAACAACATCAATATCTAGATCATCCCACTCGCGCTTGATTTTCTCACCCAATTTCTGCCCCATGCACACACGTGCACTGTAAACCGACACTTTATCCATGAATGAGTCTGGGCGAGCGAAATAGACGAATTCAAAAATACACGGATTCAATACAGGGTTATCAGCACATTGTTCAGTATATAATTGGCCATCAAAAGTAACGTATACGGCTTCGCCAGGCGCAACATCACGCATGAAGTCAAAACCTACCGCATCAAGTGCAACAGATTCAGAAGCAACCATATATTCCATTGAACCGTCAATTTCACGCTTACCAATACATAGAGGGCGAATACCATGTGGGTCGCGAAATGCGATTAAACCATGGCTAATCACCATCGCAACAACGGCATATGCACCTTTTACATTGCGATGAACTTCACGTACCGCAGTGAAAATATCTTCAGGTTTCAAAGGGTAAGAGTTAGACAGTTCTAGCTGATTGGCCAATACATTCAACAGAATTTCAGAGTCTGATGTTGTATTCACATGACGACGAGCATGGGTAAATAAAGATTCTTTAACTTCAGCAGCATTTGTTAAATTACCATTATGTGCCAAAGAAATACCGTAAGGTGAATTCACATAAAATGGTTGAGCTTCTGAAGCACTAGAACTTCCTGCTGTTGGGTAACGTACATGACCAATACCCACATTCCCTTGAAGACGTTGCATGTGTCTAGCTTCAAACACATCACGAACAAGTCCATTCGCTTTACGCAGACGGAAACGATTGCTTTCCAGAGTAACAATACCGGCAGCATCTTGACCACGGTGTTGCAACACGGTCAGTGCATCATAGATAGACTGGTTTACTGGGGTAGACCCCACGATTCCGACAATACCACACATGTCCTAAATCCTCGTCACGCATTAAATATCAGATTGTGCGCAGCAATAGCATCAGTAACACTGTTGCCACATACAATTGATAAGAAGCCGACGCTACAGTGCGCCGGGTAAAAAACTTGATGTATCTTTAATATATGAAAAGAACCATTCAATCACCATACCAAACTGAGGAATCAATTCTGACGATTTCCACCAATCAGCACTTGAAAACCCAGTAAAGGTATCAATGAAAAATAGTATGGCAGATACAATAAGTACCCCTCTCACACCACCAAATACAACGCCGAGTACACGGTCTGTACCTGACAAACCTGTTTTTTGTACGAGTTGCCCAATAACGTAGTTCACTACCGCGCCAACAACCAGCGTTGAAATGAACAAGACAGCAATTGCACTACCGTTTCGCAGTGTGTCGTCCTGAATATTGGTAAAGTAAGCTGCCAACTGATTGTAGAAGTTGCTTGCAATGAAAAAGGCAGCAAACCAAATAACTAACGATAAGGCTTCTTTAACAAATCCACGGATCAAACTGACCAGTGCAGAGAAGCCAATCACGCCTAAAATTACGTAATCTATCCAGATCATCATTTATATATATCGTCTTGTTGATGCGTATTCTAACAGAAAAAATGAGAACGCAAACGTTTACCTAAGGATTTAGTGGGTTAAATCTGACCAACTGGCCTTTTAATCCGGTTAATTTTTCCAATTGAACAACTTGGTCAGAAAGTTTATCTTTCGATACATCTGGACCAACAACCACCCTTGCCAAGTCACCTGATTTGGGTTGTTTAGGAAATACATGCGCTTGAAATCCCGCTTTGCGTAAATCAGCCACCAGCTTATGCGCGTTCTCAAAATTACGGAAAACACCAAGCTGCACTACCCAACCGCTGTTTATATTGTTTATCTTTGGTGACTTAACGGGCTGCGGTTTCACAGTTAAAGGTTCAGCACTTTTTACCACAGCAGCCATTTTTGAATCAGACGTAAGTTCAAACCCTTCGTCACCTATAACGGCAGATACCGGCTCTTGCGGCAGTATAACGTCTTCAAATTCAGGTTCTGGAATAACGGCGTATTCCTCCTGATCAGCAATTTCAGGCTGTAAAGGAATACTGGCAAATTGCTCTTGGTAATGCTCTTTTTTTCCATCAAATAAATCGGGTAAAAAAATCACACCAATCGCAACTAAAACAATGGTACCAATAAGACGATTTTGAAATTTACTCGCCACATATACTCCTGTTTATTCTGGGACTAATCGCAAAAAATCTTCTGCGAAAAATGTCTCTGTTCATTAATCACAAAGAAACTAACGATGAGAGAGATAACTAGATACTTGACCGACAGTGTAAAACGAGCCAAAGACGATTACCACATCGTCTGGTGCAGCTTGTGTTAACGCAGCGTCAAATGCTAACTCAGGAGAGGCAAAGCCTGCGACATCGACAGATAAATGGCTGAGAATTTCATCTGCTTTAGCAGCACGCGGACCTTCTAAAGATGCGGGATACCATGTATCAACAATCCCTTTCATCTCATCGATTGTTGCGGCAATATCTTTATCATGCAACATAGCCACAACCGCATGAATACGCGTTTTGTTTTCACGTATTTTCAACTGCGTTAATTGTGATGAAAAATACTCAGCGGAATGAGGGTTATGTGCCACATCCATCAACACGAGTGGTGACTCATTCACCCGTTCCATACGACCGGGCAACGATACTTTAGCCAAGCCTGCTGCAATATTCTCATCGCTAATCTCAAGATCAGCAGTACCCAGTGCCATTAGTGCTGTCGCAGCATTGGGAAGTGGTAATGCGGGAATAGGTAAATCTGTTAAATCAAATGCCCCACAATTCCAGCTCCAAGTATCCCCTTGCTGCTCATAGCTAAACTGGTAGCCAACCTGATAAAGCTCAGCCCCAATATCATCGGCGTGAGCTGGCACACTTGCTGGAGGATTCGGCTGCCCACAAATCGCCGGCTTTTCAGAACGGAAAATACCCGCCTTTTCAAAGCCAATAATTTCAATATCATCACCAAGCCAATCAACATGATCAACCGCTAGGCTGGTAATAACAGACACATCGTGATCAACAATATTGGTTGCATCTAGTCGTCCACCTAAGCCAACTTCTAGAATCACTACATCAACACGCTGCTGCTTAAATAAATGCAGTGCGGCTAATGTGCCAAATTCAAATAAGCTTAAACTGATGTCACCACGGGCTTGTTCGATATGAGCGAAAGCAGCACTGTGGTAACTATCATCAAGTTCTTGTCCATTAATACGAACACGTTCGTTGTAACGAATAAGGTGAGGTGAACTGTAAACACCTACCTTGTAGCCTGCATCAATCAATATCGCTTCAAGAATAGCGCAGGTAGACCCTTTCCCGTTCGTTCCCGCAACGGTAATAACGCGTTCTGCTGGTTTGATCAATTGCTCTTTTTGAGCGACAGCAAACGCACGATCTAACCCTAGATCAATCGCGCTGGTATGAAGTTTCTCTAAATAGGTCAGCCATGAAGGCAAAGAGGCTGTGGCATGTGGTGCAGTCAATCCAGACATTGGTGATATATTCACTTATTGATACCCATTGGAGCGTCTAATCTAACACTGAACTGTCGTTAAATTAATCCAAACAAACTAATAAATTGTTACTGCTAGCATTTTAAAACATTTTCTTGTTAAAAGGCCTCAAACTATTGATATAAAAAAGCGCCTGTTAAATACATTCAACAGGCGCTTTCTATTCAATTCTAAACAATTTTCGAACAATAATAATAAACGAATGGCTTATTCTTGTTCTTTTGTTTGCTCTGGTGCACTTTCTTCAAGTTTAGGTTGTTCAATAGGTACAACTAAAGGTGAAGAATGGTTGGTCATTTTAGCAACAAGACCACCAATACGCTGACGCATTTCACGACGGTTAACAATCATATCAATTGCACCATGTTCAAGCAGGAATTCACTACGCTGGAAACCTTCAGGAAGCTTTTCACGTACTGTTTGCTCAATAACACGTTGGCCAGCAAAACCAATCAATGCTTTTGGCTCACCGATATTGATATCACCTAACATTGCAAGGCTAGCTGATACGCCGCCCATTGTTGGGTCAGTCAATACTGAAATAAAAGGCAGACCTTTTGCAGATAAACGCTCTAATGCTGCACTCGTTTTCGCCATTTGCATCAGTGACGTCAATGCTTCTTGCATGCGTGCACCGCCACTGGCAGAAAAACACACTAATGCACAATTACTTTCGATGGCTTCATTAACAGCACAAACAAACTTAGCACCAACAACGGAGCCCATAGAGCCGCCCATGAAAGAGAACTCAAATGCACAAGCAACAATCGGTTGCTCTAGCAATGTTCCTTTCATAACGATAAGTGCGTCTTTTTCGCCACTTGATTTTTGAGCAGCAGAAATACGATCTTTATATTTCTTAGAATCACGGAATTTTAATATGTCTTTTGGCTCAAGATCTGCAGCCAACTCCACTTGACTCTCCGTATCAAGAAACGTTTCAAGACGACGACGAGCTTTCATTCGCATGTGATGATCGCACTTTGGACAAACTTCTAGGTTACGTTCCAGATCGGCGTGATAAAGCACTTGCTCGCACGAAGTACATTTAGTCCAAACCCCTTCAGGGATTGACACTTTACGAGAAGAGACAATATTGCTTTTAGTTAGAATCTTTTCAAGCCAGCTCATGAATGACCTTTAATTTAATTCCCCCGCCTATTTTACGCCGAGGATACAAATTCAATAATTATAAGAGGGGAATTAAAGCACAAAGTTGCCAGTCTGTAGATAAAAAACTGGTTGTACCTTATGCGAGCTCCCAAAAAAACAGTACTTAATTCAAAAAAACATATACTGCTCTATCAACTATACGAACGATGCTAACCTGTAATCCAGTAATAACATTCATCTAAAAACGCTTAATCTGGCAGGAAAATAGGCCCTAATGGCGAACTTGGTAAACCAAACTCTTCAGGATAATCAACGGCAACCAAATATAATCCAGCGGCTTTTGCCGTTTCACCTGCCACACGGCGATCTTTTTGTTCCAGTACCCACTTCATCCATTCGGGTGTTTCTTGGCCACGACCAACGCGAATTAAGCTACCCGCAATATTACGTACCATATGATGGACAAACGCATTCGCTTTAATATCAATGATGACGAAATCACCCTGACGGCTAACATTTACATGTTTCATGGCACGCCATGGGCTACGAGATTGGCACTGACTCGCACGTACTGACGTAAAATCATGCTCCCCAACTAAGTACTGTGCAGCTTCGTGCATTTTCTTTTCATCTAAATGCCCGTGGTAATGGCTAACACCAATCCCAAAAATAGCAGGGCGTAGTGCATTATTATAGATGATATAACGATAGCGACGAGCTGTTGCACTAAAGCGGGCATGAAAATCATCACTCACTGGCGTTGCCCAGCGAACTGAAATATCACGAGGTAAATGTGCATTAACCCCAATAGTCCATGCAACCATTTGACGGTCTACATCAACATCGAAGTGAACAACTTGCCCCGTACCGTGAACGCCTGTATCAGTTCGCCCTGCACAAAATACGGCAATCGGTTTATTTGCGATATGCGATAG
The DNA here is from genome assembly GCF_003026285.1 of Photobacterium profundum. GTDB lineage: Bacteria > Pseudomonadota > Gammaproteobacteria > Enterobacterales > Vibrionaceae > Photobacterium > Photobacterium profundum. Next base: position 68,324 of record NZ_PYOD01000008.1, on the reverse strand, counting down.
CGCCTTTTCTAAGCGTTCTTGTACGCTATCTACATCGACTTGACGCTGCCAACCACAGTACTTTGCACCGTCATACTCAATACCTAAAGCTATTCGCATAATTAAATTCGTTCTCAGAGCGGCGCATGGCCAATTTCAAAGGAAGGGATTATAAGGAATAGAGTGTAGGAAAAGAAGCCCCTTAGGCGCCTGATAGCTCGCCTAAGGGGATATTAAAGGGTTAACGCTTGTATTGTGTTAATAAATTCGCTGCTTCGCGCTGACTTACTGAGTCACCTTTTTGGGCAACTTCTTCAAGTAAACCTATTGCACCTTCAGCATCATTCATTTCTAAATAGGCTTTTGCGAGATCCAATTTACTTGAATATTCACCATGACTATCAACATCGTAAGATTCAATACCAGCAAGTACATCAGGGAATTCATCTAATCCCACATCAAGATTTAGTGGCTCAGTATCTAAATCAACAGAGTTAGTAAGTTCTTCTTCTTTCATTAACTCATCAATGCTGATGTAAGGTGAAGCAAGCGGTTCTTCTTCATCCAGTAAAACACTGGCGGGCTCAGCAAACGTTAAAGCAGGTTCTTCGCTTTCTGCAATTAATGATTCAGGATCGAATGACGTTACATCTTCAACCTGCATCTCGGGCTGAACAGACCAATCTTCACTTTCCAATTCAGGTTCAGGTGTTGATCCAGCCCAAACGGCAATGTCTTCTTCAGGAATGTCTTCTTCTGGTAGCAATAGATCATCAGAGTCATCTTCGATCATGTCACTGTTCATAAAATCAAAGCTATCCAAATCTAGATCTTGCTTTGTATTATCTAACGGCTCATCAAATAACAATCCATCACGTTCTGCTGCTTCAATTTCTTGATTAACGCTGACTTTTGCATCCTGTTTGGTATGCTCTGGCACTATAGGGTCATCAAGTTCAATATTAGGTTTTGATGGGCTCAGTACCTTATCTTCAACTTGCTGTTCAGCGATGACTTGTTCACCCACCGTTTCTGTAAACATAGTTGCAGGTTCAGTAAGCAACGCTTCCATGTCTAACCCTGCTGAGTCAACAAAATCTTCATCGAACATATCTGCGACAGGTTCTGGAACGTGTGCATTCACTTGGGAATCAATTGCGTTCTGTGAAGCTGTTTGTGTAACGGGAGATTTAACCTTAAGACCTTGTTCTAACTCGTACTGTTCAAGCTCATTCTGTTCTTCAAGCGATGCTTGTAATGCATCATCTTCACTGAATTCAGGCAGTGTGGTTGGATCAATAGCTTCAAATGTTGGCTCATGCTCTAAGGATGCTTCAGCTCGTGGCGGTTGAGCAATGTTATTACCGTAAGATTCAGAGGCTTCTACCGCTTGTTGCAAATTTCTAACAACGTTATCGAGCGCAATGCGCTCATCATCTTCTGATAATAATGAAAGATCATCTTCTAACGCATCAGCTTCAGGATCATTAAAAGCGGTATCTTCATCAAATTCAGGTAACTCCTCAACAGAGAGCGATTCCCCTATCTGAGAACCAATCGGATTTGAATCTTTAGCTGGTGCTCTTTCGTCTAATTCAGATAATGCTGCTTCCTCATCAAAAATAGGAAAGTCATCTAAATCGACAATCGGATGTTCTTCGCTTTTACTTTCACTTTCATTTTCAGCAACAAGAGCTTCTGCGGCATCTAGCTCTTCAAGTAAATCTGTAACACTGCGCTCAATGGTTTCAACATCATTACCGTCAGATTCATCTTTATTTTTATCTATTTCATTGATTTCACTGTCAACATCAGCAATCAAAGCATCAATTTCATCGACAGAATTATTAACATCATTAGACTGTAAAGCTTCATTCAAAATAGCGTCAAATGCAGCAGCTTCTGATTCTGGAAAATCAGCATCAGGCTTATTGGTTACTTCTTCTTTGCCTAAACCTTGCTGATCTTGTAAAGGTGTTGATAATGCATTTTCAAACTCAGGATCACTGAATTCATCCTGAATACTATCATCGAGCAAGTTAGGCTCAGTAAGATGACCAGCGGCAACCTTATCGTCAGCATCTACTACGTGATTTTTGTGTTCAAGGATTTCATCGAGTAAGTCCGTGCTATTTTCATCGATGATCAGCTGGTCAAGTTCAGTATTATCTTCTAACTCTTCTTCATAAAAAGAATTGGCGTCGATATCATCATCTGCATCTACTTCAGCATCACCAATTAATTCATCAAGTAAGGCGGTGCTATTTTCATCAATTTCAATTATTGACGTTAATTCTGCGTCGTCAGTACTGCCATCTGATAACAACTCGTCGAGTAATGCCGTACTATTTTCTTCAATTTCGATATCGCTGCTAAATTCATCATCTTCAACAATGTCATCAAGTAATGCAGTACTTCCTTCTTCAAATACCAGTTCATCGCTGACATCAGCTTCAGAGTTCAAATCAAAATCAGTCTGTTTAGCTGTGCTTTCTTTTACTACATCACTTTCTTGTGCTGAAAAATAGTCACTTTCAGTAACCACTTCCGGGTTAAACATGGCTTCAGCGTCAGCAAGCGCTTGATCAACTGCAGCTTGTTCTGCTTCATCACTGTTATCATTTATTGATGACAAATCAGTATCTGAACTATCAAACGAATCGAATAAGGCATCCAATTCACTTTGATCGACAACTTGCTCAGCATTAGATGCTGCACTTTCTTCTATATTCGCTTCTAGCGTTTCTGAAAACGCAGTCGTATTATTCTTTGTATCTTCGTTTTCATTTTCTGCTTCAACTTCTGCTAATAGGTCATCAAGAATCGACTGATCTAATAAACCATCCTCAATACTATTACTGCTCATCAAATCAGAATCAAATTCGTTGTCTGCATCATCAGATAAATCAAAATCAGGCTCATCATCCGCTTGCTCTTGCAGTGATTTCTCCCACATTGCGGCAAGAGCTTCATCTGAACTTAGCTCTGAAGATGGCTCCATTTGATCAAGAGCACGCTCCATATCTTCAAGACCAATTGCCTGATCATCACCTTTAACGGAAATACTTCGCGATGAAAGCCCACTATTGCTATCAAGATCTAAACCAAACTCATCATCCAGTTCAGAAGATAAATCTAAACTTGTCGTATCATCTAGCATTTCACTGAATGCAGGATTGGTATCATTATCAAACAAACTTTCTTCAGGGTTACCAAACAAAGACTCATCAGAAGCAAATAGATCATCAATATCCTGATCTTCACTTAACATTAAATCAGATTCACTGTCTGTTGCCTCTGTCATTAATGGCGTAGGTGCAGTAGGTAACTCTTTACCTTCCTGATTTTCTAATGATTTAATATCTGAATCTTCGTCATCCTTACGGCGACGTAATATAAAGAATGCTATTGCACCCGCAATCAAACCACCTGGGATCAACCCTGCAGCTGCTAACATCCAAGGATTAGAAATAAATTGATCAAACCATGATGGTTCTGTATCTGTTGTTTGTACTTGAGCCTGTTCTTTTTGCTGCTCAAGGAAACCAATAATTTCACCACGTAATGCTTCATCGTCAGTGATTTGGCTTTTTAATGCCGAGACTTCATATTGCATCTCAGATAAACGCACACGAAGCAAATGATTACTTTCTAACAGCTTAGTCATCTGTTCATCAGAGGCATCAAGCTGTTCCTGTAACTCTGTCGGTTCAGGTTTCGGAGGTATCACTGCCCGTTCTGTTGTGCTTTTTTGCGATGCACTGGTTTTCGATGTAGAACGGGCTTTCGGTGGCGTAACCGATTCCACTTTTGCTTTTTCAGGTTTTTCTATTGGTGTTGCGACAACCTGATCCGTTGATTGCGTCGACGATTTTACCGCTTTAGTGGTTCTAGACGTTGTCGAGACTGAGCGTGTTTGGCGACGTTGATCTGCCTCTAAACGACGCTTAACACTTGCAACGTCTTCACGCTGAATCTGCGCCATGGTTGGCATGCTTAGCTGACTACCAGGCACTAACCCGTGAATATTGTTATTTTCAAAAGATTGCGGGTTTGCACGATGAATAGCACCAATTACTTGGTAAATAGAAACTGAATTGTTCGGACGATAACGAGAGGCTATTCCCCATAACGTCTCATTCGCTGTTGTTGGGCCATAAAGGTTATTCGCTGACGCGGATTGATTCGAGGAATAGCTATTTGCCACCCCAGTATCACGATAACGATCAGAAACAGTAAACGGCTGATCATCATCAGATGGGCCAATGATACGTACGGTATTCGCTTGCACCGGTAGTTGAAAAACTGTTGTTACGAAGGCAACCGGTAAAATGAAACGTGTTACGAATTTAGGTAGGTTAGGCACTGCCCGCTATCCTCTCTGGCAGGGTATGAAATTGAAAGCTATTTCTAATAATTAAAGCAAAAGCTTTCATCCAAATTTCTATCGGCATTTCAAAAAATAACTGAAGTCGATTTTAACGATTGTTGCTTGTACACAACGAATGTCAAGGCAGTCAAAGCGCTTTTACCTAAAAGATCATGAAAATGAAGTTGTGAGCAGCACATCACGTGCTACCCACATCTATTTCTATTTACATGTAATCGCGAATCAGTAGTTCGGCGATTTGAACGCTGTTGGTCGCAGCACCCTTACGGACATTATCAGCAACAACCCACATGTTTAGACCACATGGGTGGCTGATATCTTCACGAATACGCGACACCATTACATGATCTTTACCCGTCGCATCACTCACCTGCGTTGGATAATCGTTATTATGGAACACTTCAATGCCTTCTGCATCGTCTAATAAACGGATTGCTTCATCGATGTTTACAGGTTGGCTTGTTTCAACATGTAGTGCTTCTGCATGACCATAGAAAACCGGTACACGCACACAGGTCGGGTTAACACGGATATTGCCGTCACCCAAAATTTTCTGTGTTTCCGACACCATTTTCATTTCTTCTTTGGTATAGCCGTTATCCATAAATTCATCGATATGTGGCAAACAGTTAAATGCAATCTGCTTATCATATACTTTCGTTTCTGCTGCAAGGCCATTTAACAATTTTGCCGTTTGGCCAGCAAGCTCATCAATCCCTTTCTTACCTGAACCTGATACCGATTGATAAGTCGCAACGTTAATACGCTCAAGACCGTAAGCCTCATGAATAGGTTGAAGCGCCACCAGCATTTGAATTGTCGAACAGTTTGGGTTCGCGATGATATTACGGTTACGGTAATCAGCAATCGCATGAGGATTAACTTCTGGGATCACAAGTGGTACATCGTGGTCGTAACGGAAAAGTGAGGTGTTATCAATTACAATGACGCCATGATCAGTCGCAATTGGCGCCCAATGTTCAGACGCTTCTTCACCCGCAGAGAAAAATGCGATCTGTACTTGGCTCCAATCAAAATCGTCAACGTTCTTCACTAACTTTGATTTGCCATGAAAACGTAACGCATTACCTGCGCCATTTTCGCTTGCTAACAGGTAAAGATTACGAACAGGAAAATTGCGATCTTCTAACACCTGAACAATAGCTTCACCGACAGCGCCTGTTGCGCCAAGTACTGCTATATCAAATTCCTGACTCATTGAATGTCCTCTACGACTGTAAAACCTAATTTAGCCAGCGACTCTACCCCAAAACCGACCTTACCTGTTACTGTAATCGCACTATATTCACGTCGATCCCAGTAATTTTTACGCATCTGATCAAACGCCATCGCCATTTGCGCTTCATTATCTTTTGTCATTAACATATTTCGTCTAAACAAGGCATCGTCTTTTCGAATATCGTAAATCAACTGGATCAAGCTAAATAACGTCGCATCATCCCACTTACGGCTTAACGATACATTTGGCACTGGGGCTATTGGCAATAAGCTAGACGCTTCCACCACCTGCTCTATATTTAGAAAGGCACAATAACTATTAAACACCATAGTAGTCCCACGAGCTTTGCCTTCTAAACCGTAGCCCGCTATGTGTGGTGTTGCAAATGCTAACAAAGGTAACAATTCTAAATCGACTTGTGGTTCAAACTCAAAAACATCTAACACCGCCGTTAATTTTTTACCTAAACCAGATTTCGATAGTTGAAGCGCTTTCTTGAGGGCTTGATTATCGGTAACGGGGCCACGTGCCGCATTGATCAAAATCGCATCAGGCTGCAAAGCGTCAAGAAAAGCATCATTAATAAGATGATGGGTTGGGTATTCACCATCTTTCGTGATTGGGGTATGCAGCGTTATGACATCACATTGGGCTTGAATTGCCTCTAATGAATGAAATTGTCGTGTATCCCCTTCTTGCTCTTTTATTGGATCATTCAGTAAATAACTAATGCCAAGCGCATCAAGACATTGCGCCAAATAACTGCCCACGTTACCCGCACCAATAATACCAATGGTTTTATCAAAAATTGAAAAGCCTTGCTGCTGACCGATTACCATAAGCGCACTCAGTACGTACTCTGCAACGCCGACCTTGTTACAACCAGGGGCTGCTGTAAATATGATGCCTCGTTCAGCAAGTAAAGCCTGATCAACATGATCCTGCCCTGCGGTAGCTGTACCAACAAATTTAAGCTTATTCGCCTTGCTGATTAGATTGTGGGTTACCTTGGTAACAGAGCGAATCATTAATGCGTCGATATCAATGAGATCATCGGCTGACAACGTGCGCCCAGGCTTAGTAATCACATCACCAAGCTGACCAAACAATTCTGCCGCATAAGGCATGTTTTCATCGATAAGGATTTTCATTATATCTCCGGAAAAAGAAATGAGATTGATGTGGTAAAAGGCACCATTGACATAATACCAATCGGAATAAACAAGTGTTCAAATAATTGCGAAATAAAATATTTATTACACAAACCTCACACAGTACACGCCCCCGAATAAAAACCATAAAAAAACCCGGCATATAGCCGGGTTGAAAAAATCCAGGTAAAAGCATTAGCAGCTAGAGATAGACACTTCCCTAAAAAGAAAATATCATTCGTGCTAACTAATGTTGCGTCTGTTTATTTAAGGCACTGGCTATATAATCACTCGAAAGATGTCTCCGCTAAAAGCCGTCTCTTTGAGTGGTTCCGCTTCTACTGTAAAAATAGAAACGGTTAGCCAGTGTCTACCCCGGAAAATCGTGTTTAGAAACAAGAATCTATAACGTTATGTATAGACTCTTACTTCCAATTTACATTATTAATCTTCGTATTTTTTGATCACTAACGTCGCGTTAGTGCCACCGAAGCCGAAGCTATTTGACATTACTGTCTTTAGTTCAGTTTCGCGGGTTTCAGTTACGATATCCAAACCTTCCGCTGCTGGGTCTAGATTATCGATGTTAATGCTTGGCGCAACGAAGTTATTATTCAGCATTAGCGTAGAGTAAATTGCTTCGTGAACACCAGCAGCACCCAACGCGTGACCAGTCATCGCCTTGGTTGCCGAAATTGCTGGGCTATTTTCACCAAACAACTCTTGAATTGCACCCAACTCTTTCACGTCTCCAACTGGCGTTGATGTACCGTGAGTGTTGATGTAATCAATTGGCACATCAAGATCTTGCATTGCCATTTTCATACAACGAACGGCACCTTCACCTGATGGTGCTACCATATCGTAGCCATCAGACGTTGCACCATAACCTACCACTTCACCGTAGATTTTCGCACCGCGAGCAAGAGCATGCTCTAACTCTTCAATCACTAACATACCGCCGCCACCAGAGATAACAAAACCGTCACGGTCTGCATCATAGGTACGAGACGCTTTTGAAGGGTCGTCGTTGTATTTGGTTGATAAAGCGCCCATTGCGTCAAACATCATTGTTAACGACCAATCAAGCTCTTCACCGCCACCAGCAAAAACAACATCTTGCTTACCCAGTTGAATAAGCTCTACCGCGTGACCAATACAGTGTGCTGATGTTGCACATGCTGAACTCATTGTGTAGTTCACGCCACGGATTTTAAACGGTGTTGCTAAGCAAGCTGAAACAGTTGAAGACATAGTACGAGGTACCATGTAAGGGCCAACACGCTTCACACCTTTATTACGAATAATATCTACTGCTGCCACCTGATTATAAGATGACGCACCACCAGAACCCGCTACAAGGCCAGTTCGGTCATTAGAAACTTGATCGTCAGATAAACCTGAATCTTCAATTGCTTGTTCCATCGACAAATACGCAAATGCTGCTGCATCGCCCATGAAACGCATTTTTTTACGATCGATGTGTTCAGCCGGATTCATTTTCAAATCGCCCCAAACATTACTACGCAGTTTATTTTCTGCGAATTGCTCAGAGAAGTTAATTCCTGACTTACCACTTTTAAGAGATGCCAACACCTCTTTTACGTCGTTACCAATGCTGGATACAATACCCATGCCTGTAATTACGGCTCGTTTCATGATGAATTCCTACTGTCATTTAACGTTGACGATAATAACGGGTTTATTCACAGAAAGTGGTCAGCTTTCCCCTCAATCGGGTACAATCGCCGATAATTTCGTTATTAACGTTCATTTTTAACGGTATACACTCTCTGATTTTTCACTAATTATCAACTAACAGATGAAAAATTAGATGAAACTCAGAAACATATCGTAAAAGTAACCGAGGCTTTCCCCTTGTCTGACAAGCACATTGAACAAACTGTTCTTAATTCTAATGATAATCGTATATCGCCATCCCATGTATGCGATATATTTCTACCACAAAATGGATTACAAGAACGCTGGAAAGCCTTTACGCGCCGTCGCTTTGTGATTGCAGAAACAGGCTTTGGTACTAGCCTTAGCTTTCTTACTGCTTGCCAACAATTTACACAATTTCGTCAAGCAAACCCTACCGCGACAGTGAAAGAGCTGCATTTCATCAGCTTTGAACAACATCCGCTAACAAAAAGTGACCTCATAAAAGCAACTGAAAAGTGGCCTGAGTTCGCCCACTTTTCACAACAACTTCATGCTCACTATCCTCCTGCGGTTTCAGATTGCCATCGCATTGTGCTTGATGATGGTCTAATTACCCTTGATTTATGGTTTGGCGATATAAGTGACTCTATACCTCAAGTATGGACGAATGATGACGGAATTGTAGATGCTTGGTTTACTGACTTCAGTCAAATAGAAGCAGCAGATACACACCAAGCTAATGAAAGCACGGCGGCATTAATAAAAAATATTGCAATACTGACTCGAGAAAGCGGCACGATTAAGGCGATAACGTCTGATCTAAGCACTCATCAACAAGGCATGCTCGAACAAAGTCTCACTGAAGCTGGTTTTGAGGTAACAGAAAGCCATAATCATAGCAATTACCCTACACACTGTTTACTTGTAGGCTGCGTGAAAAACCGTCAATACCAAGCCAATTCAAAGCCATGGTTTACACGTACCTCTGCAACTGATGCAAATGACGTGGCAATTATCGGGGGCGGTGTTGCTTCTGCGACAACAGCACTCGCATTAATTCGACGAGGGGTGAATGTCACACTGTATTGTGCCGATCCTTTACCTGCTGAAGGTGCATCTGGGAACCGACAAGGCGCTGTTTACCCACTGCTCAATGGATCGAATGATTGTTTAACCCGATTCTTTGGTCCTGCATTTTTCTATGCTCGTCAATTTGTTGAACAAGCCGCAATGAATAGCACCTTTTCACACGATTGGTGCGGTGTTACACAGCTAGCATGGGATGAAAAATCCACCAACAAAATTAATAAAATGCTGTCAGGTAACTTCCCTCAAGAGCTGGTGTACGCATTAGATATAGAGCAAACAAAACAGAAAACGGCAATAACATCGAATTTTTCGAGTGTTTACTACCCATTTGGTGGCTGGTTATGCCCTCAAGAACTGACCCGAGCCTTAATAAAACAAGCGCAAGACACAGGCCGACTTGCGTTAAAGTCTGATGTGGATATTTGTGGTTTAGAACCGACTAATGAGCAATGGCAATTAACCGATTCAACGGGTAATCAATTTACTCATAACACAGTAATTATTGCCAATGGTCATCGTTTTTCTGAGTTTGAACAAGCCAAGCAGATCCCTGCTTATTCTGTGCGCGGGCAAGTCAGCCACATCCCCACCGACGATACATTATCAACGTTAAAAACCGTACTGTGTTATGACGGGTATTTAACACCACAAAATACAGCCACAAAAACACATTGTATTGGCGCAAGTTACCGTCGTAACAGCGCTGACTTAGCCTTTTGTAAAGCAGAACACCAAGACAATAAGCAACGTTTAGTGCATTGCATCCCAGATGTTGAATGGCCTAAAAACGTTGATATCTCTGCTAATCAGTCTCGTGCAGGTGTGCGCTGTGCCAGTCGTGACCACTTACCTTTTGTCGGGAATATTTGTCGATATGAAGCGTTGATTGAGCAGTATAAAGATCTAAGAGATAACCAAGCAACTGCCGAAACAGTGCCTATCTATGCGAATTTGTATTCCATCGTAGGATTAGGCTCTCGTGGGTTAAGTTCAGCCCCACTACTGGGCGAACTACTGGCATCTCAAATTTGTGGCGACCCATTACCACTGCCTCATACCGTGCTCAATGCCCTACACCCAGGGCGGATGTGGGTACGTCGATTAGTACGAGGAAAACAACTCGGCAGTAAAAGCTAGAGGGTTAGACGTTAAATGGCTAGCGTATAAAAAACGTACATTGCGCCGAATACAATTGTCGATTCGGCGTAAGATTTAATGCCGTATTCGCTTTTAATATACCAGCTCAATTTACCCGCTTAATATACCTACTTAATTTACAGCAGCGGTTACTGGTGGTGCCGGATCATCCCCACCGCCAGAATCAGAGACTGCGACACCAATAACAATAGCCGCTACCCCGACAGCCACCACTGTTGCTGTAATACCCCCCGCTGATGCAGCAAATGCTGTATCAATACCCGCGGCTGTACCTTTAGACGCTGCAGCTTCGGTTGTTGTATTAGCTGTATTCGCAGTAGACTTTGTCACCACTTCATCGGCGGCATTCACAGAAAAAGTGAATATACTGCTTAACAAAAGAATTATTGAACACGCTTTCATCATCAATTCCCTATCAGTAACGACGAACATCGTTCGTAATTAATTACTGATAAAATTATAGATGAGATAAAATAAACGGGTTTTTAATTGTACTTTTTTATTATTTTTAAGAAAATCCAGTCACTATTTTAGCTTGTGGTTTTATTTGCTGCAGTAATTCTGCGAAGGCTAACTGAGCTTGTTTATCACCATGCACAACATTAATTTGTATTGGTCCTTGTTTAATTCCACCCACAAATTTTAATAAGTCAGCCTGATCAGCATGAGCTGAATAACCTGACATCATATGTATTTGGGCTTTAACGTTTATAACTGTGTTATTGATTGTAATCATGCGCTTACCACTATATAAATCACGCCCTAACGTACCCTTAGCTTGATAACCGACCATAATGACATCAGTTCTTTTATCTGGCAGTAACGCTTCAAGATAGTTAACAATCCGCCCACCAGAACACATGCCACTGGCAGCTACAACTATCGCAGGTTCACCCGAAATTTTAAGCCTGTTTACTAACGCCTGATGATCGCTATGCTGCTCAATCGTAATACATTGAGAAAAAGACAACGGGTGACGCCCTTGTTGTTTTCGTTCTTTCGCTTCTTTTGCCCATAGCATTTTAAAATTCCGGTATTGCGCTGTAATGTCCCCGGCTAAAGGCGAATCGAGTATGACCGGAATTTCTTGCCAATTAACCGCCTCATTTTTGGCGTTAGACGCCGCAATAATATTTTCAATATCAAACAATAGCTCTTGTGTACGACCGACACTAAAAGCAGGTATCAGTATTACTCCACCATCGATTAACGAACGCTCGATAATTCCCTTAATCTGGGCTTCTCGCCTTTCAACATCATGATGTACCTGATCACCATAAGTACTTTCAATGACTAATGTATCAACGATTTCAGGCGAAATAGGATCAACTAATAATGGTGTATTACACGACCCTAGATCCCCCGAAAACACCACTATTTCGCCAGTTGAAAGCATGATTTCAATATACGCTGAACCTAGAATATGACCTGCAGGTTGAAATCGAATTTTAACCAATTCACCAGATGGTAAAATAATTTGAGCCCAACAATCATAAGGGATCGCTTTTAAACGTGATTTGACTAATAGCGTAAATTGATCACATTGCTGCTGATTAAAACCAAGTTGAATTTTTAACCCATCAGCAAGCATTAAAGGTAATAAAGCCACCGTTGCTTCAGATGCATAGATTTTCCCTTTAAAACCCGCCGCCAATAACCAAGGAATACGCCCAACATGATCAATATGGCTATGGGTTAAAAGCAATGCGTGAATATGTTCGATAGGAAAGTCGATATCTAACACATCTTTAGACTCACTCCCCTGAAACATACCACAATCGATAAGTAACCCATGCTTTCCTAGCTTAATTTCATGACATGAGCCAGTCACACCCACCTTAGCACCGTGATGTAAGATCTCCACTGCCATCTCCTAATGAACTTGAGAAGATCTGAATGATGCCAAAGCTGATGCGTTGAAAGTAAATAGATGAAAAATTGCTCGAGTCACATCACGAAAATAACTTTAAAAATAAAGCATTAATCTATGTTAAACACACACATATCCTAATACAGCATAAAATAATCATAGAGATATATGACTATTTTGCTCTTTACTTTGACATACTCGTAATACTGACACTAAGCTCAATACAGTGAAAGTCAGTAAAATACTGATTAAAAAATTCAAAATAAATGTATCAGGACATGTATAACCCATTGATATAACAGTACTAGGAAATATATCGACTGATAACATGATTAATAAGGCCTTGATTCATGATATTTATTGAGTTAATTGTTATTTTCTTATTATCGTTTATTTTGATTTTTATACTAAGGCGTATCGCTAAAAATGTAGGTCTCGTTGATAAACCATCATTAAGAAAATCACACCGTGGATTCATCCCTCTGGTGGGTGGGATCTCTATTTTCTTAACTTTATCAATGGTTTTATTTCTACATCCAGCACTCACCATCAAATATAATATCTTTTTACTCTGCTCATCAATATTAGTATTAACTGGCATTCTTGATGATAAAAATAACATACAGGTAAATATACGCTTGGCCATTCAAATACTTGTATCAATAACGGTAATGAAATTTGGAGATATAAGCATACATAACTTAGGCGCTATATTTAGCCCAAAAGAATTAACGCTAGCACCACTAGTAAGCAATATAGTCACCATATTGGCTATAGTAGGCGCAATGAATGCATTTAATATGATTGACGGTGTCGATGGGCTACTTGGCGGAGTAACAATTGTCGTATTTTCGGCTTTAGGCTATTTATTCTGGCTAAACAATAACGTTGAACTCTATTATTTCTGTTCCATTATGATTATTGCAGTAATACCTTACCTTATCTTAAACCTTGAATTTGTTTTTGGTGAAAATTCAAAGGTTTTCATGGGGGATGCTGGTAGCCTTTTTATTGGTTTTACCGTTATTTGGCTGCTATTACATGGCACTCAACTCAATAGTTCTCCATCATTTAAACCTGTAACGGCTTTATGGTTAATCGCATTCCCATTAATGGATATGGCAACGATTATAGTAAGTCGCATACAAAATGGTCGATCACCCTTTCAGCCAGATAAACAACACCTTCATCATAAACTTCAGGTATTAGGGGTACCTAATCAACTCATACTCTTAATTCTATGTGGTTTATCTGCTTTTTGTGCATGCATTGGTATTTGGAGCGAAATCAATGATACCTCTGAAGTAGTAATGCTGTTTAGTTTTTCAAGCTTGTTTGTGGTGTATTTTATTTTAGTGTCATACCTTTCACATCTGTCGGTATTTTTTGCCCGTTTACATTCACTCAGCACATCACCTACAGAATAAAGTTCGTTAATTAATAAACAAAAGTCAAATAACGTCCCACATACAAAAAGTGCCCAATAAAGGGCGCTCTTTAAAACTGACTATCGGCTGCAGCTTCGTTTCTGCTATTATAATTAATTTAATGCGTTACAGATTCGTTACACTATCGCTGCTAGACGGTTCTGATATCGCAGGCTTTCTAACCTTAAAGATACGATGTACAAGTGTCGTAATACGCCATATATGACTAATAACAAAAAAATACACTGAAAAAATGCACAGAAAGCTAATAAACATCACCGACTCTGGTATTTGTGCCATATCAGCCCCAATGCCCACACCTGCCATAATAGAAGCCATTAAACAAATAATAAATAAAGCCATATGATTCGACATACCTAAACGCTGGCATATATGATGCAGGTGTTCTCTGTCAGGCTTAAATGGTGAGTGTCCTTTTCGAATACGGCGTATCATAATGGTTGCCATATCCATTAATGGGATCGCGATCATCCACAATGCTGTAACAGGTCGGATAGGTGTTGCATTAGGCCCCTGAGTCGCTTCTATCAGTAACCAAATTACCGTAAAACCAATGAATATGCTGCCAGCATCCCCCATGAAAACTTTAAACCGACGGCCTAAAGGGAACCCCATATTAAGTAGAATATAGGGCATCATAGCGGTCACCATTAAACCACAAAATATTGCTAAATCACGATTACCGTTAATTAAAAATACAAAGCCTAAAGCGCCAAAGGTAACCGATGCTAACCCACCAAGTAACCCATCAATACCATCAACCATATTAAACGCATTTATCGCACCAATTATCCCTAGAACAGTAATAACAACACTCGATACTACCGATAATTCAATGACATCACTTCCCATCAAGTACCCAAGGCTATGAAGGCTTTTATTACCTACACCAATCATAACTAGCGAGATAATTGTTTGAATAATCAACCGAGCTTTAAAACTGATGTCATAACGATCATCGATCACCCCCGTTACTACCAAAATTGTGGCACAACTTAGAAAGAGCGGTGAAACAACCTTAAGTTGAGGGAACAAAAAGGATGTCACGATCAATGTTAGGAATATTGAAACGCCACCCACCAAAGGAATGACACCTTGATGGTGTTTTCTGGCGTTTGGCTTATCGACCAATCCAACAGCTTTGGCTAATTTTCGACAGATAAAAAGCATGCAAAACGATGTTATAAAAACAAAGAAAAATGCAGATGTCATAACAATGACCTTATAAATTTTAAACTTGCCCAAGCGCATCCAAACGCTTTGGCATATAGAAAGTAAATAGCATTACTCTTTAACCAACCCCAGAGAGGCTAACCATAAAATAATGTTATTTACTCACCACATATTAACCCACACAAATATGCAACAGAACGCTCACTAGCATAATCTAGCTACACTGTATTACAAAAGCATGACGCTATAAATAGGTAATACAAAAAAGAGCTATATCAGACATTTCACACTGAAATTCATTAAAAAAATCAACTTTTCAGGTTTTAATGTCTATTATTGCAGAGGTTATAGATATTAACATTGCACAATCACCCACGCCCTTAAAAAACAGCGAGAAGCGACGGTATTAAATGAGATATTGACCGAATAAGTAGGACAAAATATTGACAGTTTTCTATACAACGCTTTCAGGTATTTAAATATGAATCATCAACTTCAAATTAAAACACAAATAGCCTTCTCTATTAACCCCTCTCGCCTACCACACCTAACTCATTAAAAATAAACACTATATTAAAACCTTGGTCATCAATGAGCCATATTAAATGCTCATTGAGACAAAACACGTTTATATAAACAATAAAATAGAACTGATTTTTTGTGTTGAATTATTTCAACACCTTGGTCGCCGAAAAGCCTCACTATTCACGCTCATCAAGTGCTTTCAAGCTAATGAATTAGGTCTTTACCGGAAGATTGTAAGCAAACCTGTACAACGTATAACTGCAGAATTGGGATATAAAGCAAAAATAAAACTGGATAAATACACAGTACTTTACTACGGTAAAGAGACCGAGTGATAGAAAACTCGGCGCATAACGCAGCTGGGCCAGAGTGGCGGCAACCACTCTGACCCGTATCGGCTGAACATCACCTTTAGAAGCAACCCCCAGCCGACGGAATCAGTATACGTGAACCTGTCGGTAAAACCTATTCATGGAGATATCCGATGGCGAAAATACGTGTCCGCCCCAACGGGGTAATTCAGTACGACTTGTGTGTCTATGGTGTGAGGTTCCGCGAAACCTCCGGCCTATCCGCTACCCCTTACAATCTGAAGAAAACCAAAGCAGTCCTTAAGCGCCTCAATGCCGAGCTGGCTTTGGGCTCTTTTGACTATAAAGATTTCTTTCCTGACAGTAAAAAGGTCGAGAAATTCCAGCTACTGAAACGCGCCAAAAACCCCGCGTTAAGTACTCCTTATTTTGATACGTTCAGTCAAGAGTGGCTCGCACGCCAAACGCACGAATGGAAAAATAGCTACCGCATCAATGTGATCAGTATCTTGAAGAACTATCTGTTGCCCGCTTTCGGTGACAAAATAATGAATACCATCACCTTCAAGGATGTACAGACGCTACGTAGTCAGCTTTGTGAACTGACAAAAAAGGATGGCAGTCGAAAACTAAGTAATAAGCGGATTAATATCATTCTGGTCCCATTGATCAGCCTTTTGCATATCGCGGCTGACGAACATGATTTCCCCTATCCACTTGAACGACTCAAGCCTTTACGTGAAGAAGCCAGCGATCCGAACCCGATGACTCAAGACGAAGTGAACAGCTTTCTTGCAACCGTCGCCCCTCAATGGCGCGATTATTATTTAATCCGATTTCATACGGGCATGCGAAGCTGTGAAGTGCATGGTTTAATGAAGGACTGTGTCGATTTTACCCATGATTTAATTCGTGTTCGACGTAACTGGGTCAATGGTGAACTCACCGATGTCAAAACCCCAAAATCAAACCGTGAAATCGTGATGACTGCGACCGTTAAAGCCGCTTTGCAACGGGCGGTCGAGAAAACGAATGGGCAATTTGTCTTTACTCACCCAAAAGGTTTCCCGTTAGATACCCGTTATGTGAATAAATACCTGTGGTATCCCACCCTCATAAAAGCCAACTTAGCAAAACGTCGCCCCTATGAAACGCGCCATACCGCAGCCGTGCTTCACTTGGCAGCTCACGAAAATCCACTCTATGTCTCGCGCCTGCTCGGACACAGCAGTACCCGCATGCTGTATGAAGTCTATGCCCCTTACGTCATCAATGCTGCTCGACAAGATGGCAGTGCCTTCGATGCGATGATGCAAGGAGGTCAATAATGTCTGGTTATATCAGTCTTCGCGCCTTGGCGCATCATTTAGTCAATAGTGGCCAACGAGATCCAATCAGTCTCGTTCACCTTGTTGCGTTGGGAGGGCAATCAGCCGATCTTTTGCACTTGCTCAAAGCCAGCGGCGAACCGCTAGGGGATCTGCCTTCTCCTCGCCTCCAATGTGAGTTGAGCCTTTATGCTCAGCAACGCTACCCAGTTGTTCAAAAAGAGTCAGGTAAACATGGGCTACAGCACGCGACACATGGATTTCAGCACAGCCCTTCATTGTGGGAAACACCGCTGTGGATACCGTATCATTATGCCTATCCCGATCTACCGCTCTTGGTGTATTACCAACACGTTTCACAGCATATTCTTAGGGCTTCGCCCTGTTCTTTCGAACAACTTTGGCACCACCATTTACACCGAACGATCCGCCTCATTGCACTGCAAGTGTTATTTGATTCTGGCTTGTGGGATGAAATCTATGAAGGGCCTAACGGCATTATTGCTGTCGATCATCACACTCAATTATTTCTCTTACTCAGCGAACAATATTTAACAATTAATAAACCGGGTTACCAACAACACTGGCAGCGACTCGGTCCGTTATTTATCGGCGAACAAATATTTAATTAATCACCACTCTCCCCTGAGCGATATCGCTCAGGGGAGAGTATTAACCGTTGGGCAAATCTCACACTCACCATCAGATAACTATCTGAATTGTATCAGTTGTGACCTGCTCTTATCTGCGTTTGGTTCTATTGAATCGAGGTTTATATGTATAAAATTGCTATGGTCGATTACTTCGCAACAGGCGAAGGACACACCTTTATCGTCAGTACTGGTTCTGAAGCAAAAATATCTCAAGAAATCCCTAAATTTTTACAACAAGGAATGACTTGTCTTACGCCCGATGAATGGCTAGAAGAGGAAAAAAAAGGGGCTGACTCCAGTATTCGCAGCGACGTTGAACAGATTAAGAAATTTGCGCCCATCCTGTGGTCTTGTATTGCAAGAAATCCAAAAGTCTTTTGTGACTTTTCCTTACACTACCATCTCAACCTGTCATAGGTATTGAAGTAGGCATTCATGATTGTTCTAGGTTTTCCTAGACTCTAGTTCAGTTCAGTTCAGTTTTTATTGAACAATTGTTTTAAAAAGTTCACTGTCCATTATGACGTAACCAACAATCAAATTATCCCGTATTCAACATCCGTAATAATTCAGCCCCTTGGATAGTTGACTAGACTCGCTTTTCCAGTATGTCGCTGAGGTTGACATAATTCATTGATATCGTTCCATACTAGCGTAGGCACCAAGGAATGATCTCGGGGCAAAGTGCTTCCGTTTTAATTCAGAGTTGAACATTGAATCACTAAATTTGTTAGGGAAGAAAAGAATTCTGAGCGATGACTGAGTTTTACACGTTTGCAGCCTAATTATATTTATAAATCAGTACCTTTGTACTTCTTCATAACTCTACGATAAAACCATCTGACGAGACGTTATAGGGTGGTATGGTTTATTACATTAAGTCCAGTTTTGATCCGTAGTTACTTTTTTTGCAACAGCCCAATAGATCTTCCTTCATAAGTACCCCCTTTAATATTGAGGGTTTTATCCAATCTGTTTAGAGTCAACCTCGGGCTAAATCTGCTCACTTTAATTATTACAATACTCCCTAATAAATCTGAAAAATAGAATGCAAAGGAATCAATAAATGACAAAAAAAACATTAATTTCATGTTTATCTATCGCGATACTTTTTAGCGGACAAGTTGCTGCAAGCAACGTTAACGTAATCGGTTATATTCCTGATTATAGATTTGATGCTGTCAAAAAAATGGATATCACTATGTATACACATATCCATTTTTTTTCAGTGACCCCTCTGGCTGATGGTCGCTTGGGTTGGCCTTCAGGCAAAAGCAAAGCATCGATGGCTCAGTACTTTACAGACTTCAAAAACCAAGCAGCATCTGATGCGAAAATGATGATTACTTTTGGTGGAACCTCTGAAGGAAGCTCGAAGTATTTTCCTGAGATGGCGTCTAATACAGTCACGAGAACTGCATTTGTTACCAATGCCATACAACTAGCACTAGACTGGCAAGCCGACGGTATTGATATCGATTGGGAGTGGGGCTACCGACCTTCTACCACTGAGCATAAAAATGCCTATATAAAACTTATGGAAGAACTGAACATTGAAGCAGATAAACATGGGTTGTTAATCTCAAATGCGATATCACCCAGTGCATATTTTGGTGATAATACGCCAGTGGAAGCACTTATTGATTCGGACTACTTAGTTATCATGTCATATAGCTATAATGGTGCATGGTCAAAAACAACAGGACACCATTCAGGCCTTGAAAGAAGTATTCAGGATGGTTTTCAATACTGGGAAAGTCGAGGAGTCTTACCTGAAAGCATGCATGTTGGTGTCCCTTTTTATGCTAACCATTATACCAATGCAACAACAGTGGGCTCGACGTTTTCTGATTTCAAAGCCCTTACTTTCGGTCAATTACAAGATCTTCTTGCAAAAGGCTACAAAGTAGTTGAAGACGACTGGCTAGGCACTCACGCTTACTCCGATTCAGACAACAGCATTGTTTTCTACGATAGTCCAAGCAATGTAGCAGCAAAAATCAACTATGCCAATGAAGCAGGATATGGCGGGATTGCTGTTTGGGAAATTGGGCAGGATGATACTAATCAGACCCTATCTAAGATGATTGAAACAACCAATAATCCAGATCCGATTGATAAACTATCAGCTGTTATTGACGCACCAGATAGTGCACAAGTGAATGATACCGTAATATTGGATGGTCAAGGTTCACATAGTGTCGTTGGCTCAGTGAGTTACCAATGGACTTGGAATGGTAACTCGGTAGGCGCAGATCTAGTTAAGCTGGAAGTTGCTTTTAAGCAACAACATATCGGAAAAAATCTTTTCTCATTAAGGGTCACTGATAGAGAAGGTAATACTGATATGGTAGAGCATACTATTACGGTATCAGACCCTATCTCTTGTGATGGCCTTGCTGCTTATCAGAGCTATGAGGCTAAAACGGGCAATGGGTATTACATGATAGGTGATCAAGTTCACTATCAAGGTAATAAATATGAGGCTTTGGCAAATAACCTATTCAATGTTACACCAGGTAGCGCTGATCATTGGTGGAAACCACTAGGTCCTTGTAACTAAACATTCACCGACCAGAAAACTATAAATGGGGCTATTCATCATTACTCAGCCATAAATCAAACAGCCCCTTATTTATCATCCGCACTCCAGAAACGTTGACCAGACGTATATTGAATCCACCAGAAGCGAAAGTCAGCTTCTTAATTAGTGCGTAATCAATTACATTTTTTGCAGCCCCCAACTAGAGCATTTTGGTTCAACAGGATGAAGCCTCACCAGTTGTAGAATGAAATATTATCAATACCAGTCAACTAGCCCCTAAGCTCGCAGGGGATTGATTGTACTCAACTCTTTTAATTTACCTTCAGATGAGCACATCTCTTCTATTGGCATTGGCTTAGCATAAAGGTAACCTTGATGAAGAGTGACTTCTTGAGCAAGTAAATATTGCGCCTGAACCTCAGTTTCTACCCCTTCAGCAATAAGACCAACATTAAGCTCTTTTGCTAAATTAATTATTGCGTTAAGAATTGGTGCATTAACACTTTCATGGCCAATCGAATCAACGAAACATTTATCAATTTTCAGATAATCAATATTAGTTTGTTCCAATACAGAAAGTGACGTTTGCCCTGTTCCGAAATCATCGATAAGAATATCTATACCAGCAGTACGTAGATGACTAATGCTCTCTCGAGCTAAATCATCGAGAAACTGTCTTTCTGTAATTTCCAAGCCAAGACGTATACCAATATTGTCAAATTTTTGCTTATATTTTTTTAGCAAACTGATATTTTTTTTGTCAGAAAAATAGCCTGGCGGTACATTAATACCTAGGTGCAAACCAGCCGTTAAGTCCTTTTCAACCAAGTCATGATAAGCCGTTTCCAACACATAATCAGTCATCTCATTTATCAACCCGTATTCCTCCATAAGTGGAATAAAAACATCGGGATATATCACCCCTCGCACAGGATGTTGCCAACGAATCAAAGCTTCTAGACCAAAGACACTACCAGAAGAGGCATCAATATGTGGCTGATAGTGAAGAAAGAACTCACGCATTTTAAGTGCAAGTTTCACTTCCGTATACATACTACGTTCACGACTAAATAAATATCGCATGTAGTACAGCGTTAGATATAAAACCAATGTAATAGGGATAGATAAAAGGAAATAAAATGTTTTACGTTCGGATACGAATGTATCACTGGCTTCAAGCAACATTTCATATCCGTATAAATCTGATATAGCAATATACTGGGGATTACTTCCACTCTTTTTTTGCCCCAAAGGAGCACTAGCACCATCAATAAAAATTACAGCTCGCTTCAATCGCTCATTTAGCCAATAACCTACTGTTGATCTCATATAATTTCGTTCAATAGATGAGACCGCGTAATATCCGTTACCCGCTTTATCTTTATTAATGACTGAAATACCTGTGCCGGTATCACTATAAGGAGCTGGTGTTATAAATAACGTTGAAGACAATTCCTCACTAGAAACATACATTGCCTTCATATCGACTCT
Organism: Photobacterium profundum; assembly: GCF_003026285.1. Classification (GTDB taxonomy): domain Bacteria; phylum Pseudomonadota; class Gammaproteobacteria; order Enterobacterales; family Vibrionaceae; genus Photobacterium; species Photobacterium profundum. The sequence goes on along the minus strand of NZ_PYOD01000008.1, from coordinate 46,308 downwards.
ATCCCCTCGCGATGAGCAAACTATATCTTGGTTAAGAAATACCTGCATCTCTTCTATATCATGCTCATAACGCAAATTCTGCTCGTGCAGCACACAGTTTGTAGGGTCAAGTAATGCAGTCTTATTTTCGTTCTCAACATCAGAAAAAATATCATCTGATATTTGAATATATCTATTTGCAGTAGTTACCAAAGTTTCGTGAATACTACTACGGATTAAATATGAACCTGTAATATAGATGATTACAAGGGGAAGTAAATAAACAACAATTTCCTGATACTTTAGCGACTTTTTATTCATCCAGTAAATACCATTTCTATTGTAGATACTGATTTGGATTACACGCTTACATTTGCAGCTGTGATCCAATCTATTTAAGATTATAACAATAGTCTAATCAGTACAGATTTGAAAATTATATTAACCTTTCTCGATAAAGCTTTTATTCAGCAATAACTCAGCAATGTTAGTCTGCATGCTATCACAAAATATATTATTCTTATACCACAGTGGAATAATAGACGTTGTTAGATTCGAATAAATATTCAGCGAGGTGACTCGGTAATTTACCCAGTCCTGCCGTTAATAGATAAGATATTTTGATCGTCGGACCGCCCTTATATGAATCTAATCCTATAAGGTATAAATTAATTAACCTTGTTGTACTAAGTGTCCCAACCAGAAAATCAATTTCAACGACTAAAAGCCGGTAACAAACAGGTATTTAATTAATCACAGTACTCCCTGAACCATATGATTCAGGGGGAGACATAATGTTATTTCTTGGTGCTTCCATTCATCAAAGTCATTGTTATGACAACATAATTTAACTACTTGTCCATTTTTTATTCCAAATCCAGATAATTACTGTTGATTAGCAAGCTGCTCATTAAGCCAGTTTAACCAAGCCTCCATTCCTTCTCCGGTTTTGGCCGAGACTTTAATCACCTGAATTGATGGATTTACCTTGCGGGCATTTTCAATACAGTCTTCAATTTTTACATCAACATACGGCAACAAATCCACTTTGTTGATTAGCATAAGCTCTGCTGCTGCAAACATATTAGGGTATTTAAGCGGCTTATCTTCCCCTTCCGTCACCGACAAAATAACCACTTTACTGGTTTCACCAAGGTCAAAACTAGCCGGGCACACTAGGTTGCCGACATTCTCGATGAACAACACGCCAGATTCATTCATCGCTAACTGATGATAAGCGTCATGAATCATCTTAGCATCCAGATGGCAGCCTTTACCTGTATTAACCTGAATCGCAGGCACCTCGGTCGCACGTATCCGATCAGCATCATTGCTGGTCTGCTGATCGCCTTCAATAACCGCACAGATATGCTGATGTTTCAGCTGGTTAAGCGTTTCCGTCAACAGCGTTGTTTTACCTGAGCCGGGGCTAGAAACCAGATTCAGTACTAACTGCTGGTTTGCATTGAAATGCTCGCGATTGTGCGCGGCCAGATGATTATTCTTACCAAGAATATCCTGCTCGAGTGTCAGTAGCTGTCGCTGCGACACACCAGAAACATGTACCTCAGCTTCACCCTTGCCGTAATGTAAGTCACCCTGCTGTGACATCTTCGGCTGATGTTCTACCTCAGAATGCTCCTGCTGTGCAGACGCTAAGTGTGAATGAGAATGCTGTTGATGTTCGTCCGGTACTACACCGTAATGAACATGATGATGAACATCTCCTTGGTGATGATAATGATGATGGATCACTACCGGTTGCGAGGTGACTTCCTTGGCAATATGGTGTTCACTATGGTTATGCGCAGTATGTGCATGTTCGTGGTGGTGGTGGTGATCGTGATCATGGTGATGACCTTCAAGTTGGCTATCTCCGCAGCCGCAGACGTTACACATTTTACTCGACCTCTATATGTTTAATCATTAATTCATCGCCAGTCTCAATAGCCAATTGGTAACCTTGGCAGCTCGGGCAACATATTCCCCGAGCCGCTAATATGACTGACTGCTGACAACTCTGGCACCATGCTCGGGCCGAAATCATATCGATCACTAACGTTGCCCCATCAGCCATCGTTCCACGACAGGCAAACTCAAATCCCGTTTCCAGCGCTTGTGGTTCAATACAGGACAAAGTGCCTATCCCGAGAGTGACAGCGGTTACCCGTTTGAATCCTTGGCGTGTCGCATGCTCAACAACCGTATCAACGGTATTCAAGCTGATAGATAATTCATGCATTGCATACTCTCTTATTCCACCGACTTCTCTTGCTTCACCGCTAATTAGCAGATTCGTGGTAACAGCTCGCCATTAGGGAAATCCAAATAACGACGGCTTCCCCATGGACTATTTAAGATGGTTTTATGAGGCGTATCTTGAGTCGCATAGCCAACAAGTGCTGCATGCTCAGAAAACTGCCTCAAAATGGCTAATGCATCTTCGGCAGCATCGGCTGGTACAGCCATGATAAAGGTACCCTCGTTGGCTAAATCATAAGGCTCAAAGCCAAACAGTTCGCAAACACCCTGCACATCATCACTCACTGCAATTGCTTTGTCTTCGAGTACCAATTGAACACGTGAAGCCTCGCACCACTCATTGAGCACCGCTGAAATACCACCTCGAGTGGCATCCCGCAAACTATGAATAGGGATTTGTTGTTCAAGACAACTCTTGATCACCGGCCATAATGTAGCGCAGTCACTTTCAATCGGATTCACTAACTTTAGGGATTCACGCGCCGACAAAACACAAGCACCATGGCAGCCAATATCTCGAGAAACCAGAATTGCGTCCCCCGATTGAACATTGTGAGCCGAGATCCCCGACTGGCGAATATGCCCGATACCTGTGGTATTGATAAACAGTCCGTCAGCACATCCTTTCGGCACGACCTTGGTGTCACCGCACACAACCTTGGCACCAGAAATTTTCAACTCCTCGGCCATGCTCTTGACGATAGTTTCCAGATCATCAAACAAAAAACCTTCTTCGATAATAAAGCCACAACTGAGATATTGCGGTTCAGCTCCCATCATCGCCAAGTCATTAACTGTACCGGCAACGGCCAGTTTGCCGATATTGCCTCCAGCAAAAAATAACGGCGATACGGTAAAACAGTCTGTCGTCATTGCTATCTCGCCCTGGCAGCTCAGTACCGCTGCATCCTCATTGCGCAAAAGAATGTCATTGCCCAAATGGCGAAAAAAAAGCTTGGTGATCAGTTGGTTCATCTCTTGACCACCGCCACCATGGCTAAGTTGTACTCGTTTCATTTTTCTGTCCTTTAGCATCGGTCAGCATAGCGGTAATAAGCATTGCAAGCACCTTCAGAACTCACCATACAGCTGCCCATCGGGCGGTTGGGTTTACAGGCTTTACCAAACACTTTGCATTCTTGTGGTGTGGCTAGACCTTTGAGAATATCGCCACAGCGACATTGCTTATGATCTGGTGTGTCAATATGGGTGAAATGTCCAGCGAACTTCACTTCAGCATCGCGATGCTGGAAGGACGGTTTAAGCTGTAAAGCCGATCGAGGAATATTACCCAGCCCTCGCCAGTTGAATTGATCGCGAACATCGAAAACACGGTCAACCTGACGCTGGGCCGTTTCATTACCCGCATAGGTCGCTGCACGACTGTATTGCACCTGTAAGGCCACTTGGCGAGATACTGCCTGTTCTACCAGCATCAAAACCGACTCCAAGACATCGACAGGTTCAAAACCACCTACAACCAACGGCACACGGTAGTTATCGATAATGGGCTGGTAGATTTTAGCGCCACTGATCACACTCACATGGGACGGACCAATAAATGCGTTGATTGGAGACTCGCCACCAGCGAGCACCGCTTCCATCGCCGGCATCACCAGCACATGGTTAATGTGGAAAAATAGGTTATCTAACTGCTGCTGTTCAGCACATTCCACCAGCACAGCTGTCATCGGGGTTGTCGTTTCAAACCCAATAGCAAAATAGACCACCTGTTTATCTGGATTGTTACGGGCGATTTTTAGCACATCCATCGGATCATAAATGGCTTCGATATTACCGCCCTCAGCACGGCACTGAGCCAGAGTACTTTTCGAACCAGGCACTCGAATCATATCGCCAAGAGTAACCAGCACAACATTTGGCAACCGAGCCAATGCAATCGCCTGATCTATCCGTTCTTTAGGCATAATGCACACAGGGCACCCAGGACCATGTACAAACTGGAGATTACCTGGCAATAGCTGTTTTAAACCATACTTCATGATGGTGTGAGTATGCCCTCCACACACCTCCATGATATAAAGTGGCTGTTGAAGCTCAGTGGCCCGCCGAGCAATTTTTTCCGCGATAGCCTTAACAACATCCGGCTGACGAAACCCTTGATACAGCTCTTTCAATGGCATCATTGTAATAGCACCTTTATGTCATCTTCGTCCATTTCAGCCAAAAGCTGGCGATAGGTTTCGAGGCTTTCTTGTGCCTCCTGTTGGTCGATTTTACTAATGGCAAAACCAACATGGATCAGAACATGATCGCCAGCAACCAAAGGGGCCGAAATCAGATGGGTGCTAACTTGTCGCTGAACACCCAAGGTGTCGACCAGCGCCGAAGATTCATCCGGATAAACTTCCAAAACATTAGAAGGAATACATAAACACATTGTTGCCTCGTTATATATGCAGTACGGAATAACCGCTCACGCCCTTTCAGGCTCATGGGTGGCATACCAAAGTTGCCCTGCGGCAATCCCCCCGTCATTTACCGGGACGGTTTCACCGCAATAAATAGAATTCGTTAATGTAGACAGTTGTTGATAAACCAGATCGAGCAAAACTCGATTTTGAAATACCCCACCAGAAAGCACGACGGGATAAGCAGGAAAAGTGGCCGCGACCATTTTGATGTTATGCGCAATAGCCTCAAACAAACCTCGGCTGAGAAAAGTCACCAGTAGCGACCATGTGCCTGACTGTGTATCTGACGATAAATCAGATGGGGCAGCTGCAATCAGTGACAAAGCGTTATCAAGCAGAGGTTGCCAATCGATCATGTTGGTTTTGGTAAGATGAAACTCCATCGCAACGGAGCCCGTCGCCGCCAATGCAGCCTGTTCAAGTAACAAACCACATTCACCTTCATAGTCAACAGAATCAACCAACCCCAACAAGCTTGCCCATGCATCAATTAATCGCCCCATAGAAGAGGTATAAGGCGAGCTATTACCTGACTGCCAGAGCAAAAATAGGTTATCCATCTTGCTCTCGGACCACCTCTTAAATACCGCGAGTTCCATACGCTTAATGTCATTCAGGGAGTAACATTCAAGCAGCATCGCAAACACAATACGGGCGGGAGATTTAATGGCACGATCACCGCCCAGCAAACGAAATGGACGCAAATGAAAAACCCGCTCAAAATGCTGAGAAGAACTCAACAATACCTCACCGCCCCACACAGTCCCGTCATCGCCCCACCCCGTTCCGTCAAAGGCAAAACCCAACACAGTCTGATTAATTTTATGCTCAGCCATAACGGCCAAGACATGAGCATGATGATGCTGAACCTGATGCAGAGTTATGGCTTGCGAGGCCAGCTGCTGACGCTCAATAGCATACTGCGTTGAAACATATCCCGGATGCCTGTCGCAAATGATTTGCGTTGGCTCAACCTGATACAAAGACTCAAAGTGACGGATCACATCCAAATAGCGATGCTGGGTATCAAGATCATCGATATCGCCAATAAAGGGGGAGAGGATCCACTGCTGAGCCAAAGACAGACCAATTGCGGCTTTCTGCTGGGCTCCCATTGCTAATATGGGCCATTCTGAACCGTTACCAGCCTGACTATAGGGCGCATATCCCCTAGCCATTCGCAGTACTCGGCGTTTTCCACCAGCAAAATGAACCACGCTGTCATCACAGGCCTGAACGATCGGACGGTTGTGATCCAATACGCCGTCAATCAAACCGTCGAACTGATCGTAGACCTCGTCATATTCCGTCGCTATCGGCATGCCTGAACCGTTAGCACTGGTAAGCACGATGGCTTGATCAAGATGTTCTAATAGCAAAACATGCAACGGTGTATAAGGGAGTATTACCCCCAAATACGGTACGCTGGGAGCGACATTGGCAGCTAAGTAAGATTGAGGTACGGCCTTTTTCTTCATTAAAACAATCGGACTCGGTTGGGAATGCAACATGTCCCATTCTTTTGCTTCTCCCCATACCAGTTGCTTGGCTGCATTACCATCAGCCACCATGATCGCAAACGGCTTGCGCTGTCGACGTTTGATTTGGCGCAAACGCGTAACGGCATCACTATTACTGGCATTACAAGCCAAATGAAAACCACCCAGACCTTTAATGGCTACAATCCCACCTCGTTGCAAGGTTTTCGCTGTCTTATCAATAGCTAACGCTTGGTGTGCCAGTACCTTGCCGGAACCCGACACGTAGCGAACCGATGGGCCGCAGTGCTCACAACTGATTGGCTGAGCATGGTAGCGTCTATCCAGCGGGTTTTGATAAGCTTGCTGGCAAGGCTGACACAGCGAAAATGATCGCATTCCGGTAACCGCCCGATCATAAGGAAGTGCTTCAACAATGGTGTATCGGGGACCGCAATGGGTGCAGTTGGTAAACGGGTAACGATAATAACGCGAGGCTGAATCGGCAATATCTGCACGACACTCCTTACATATGCCCTGATCTGGCGAAAGACACACACTGGTCAATGCCCGCCCTTTACTTTGCTTGATGCAAAACGATGTCACTTGGTGCAACGGGCGTGGCCAGACAGCCACCTGATCAATTCGACTGAGTGGTGGAGCTTGCAACGTTAAATCAGAAATGAATACATCTAGCTCTTCAAGTTTCCCTTGCACATCTATTTTGACGCCTTCGGAATCATTAATCACAGATCCTGCCAACTGATGCCGGATTGCCAATTGATAGACAAACGGTCTAAATCCGACTCCCTGTACAATGCCTGTAATATGGATAAACCTACGCTGCCTCATACTTGCCACTCGCTTGCTGACCAACCGTTGATAGATTCACATGAGATCCCAGTTAAGAAAAAAGTAATGCGCCACCAAATGCCGTCATACTCATTCCGATACCAAATCCAACCGCATTTAGGATCACTCGGTTCTTCATACAACTGACAGCAACCTGTACTAAAAAGATCCCAAACATGTGCAGCATTGTTGTCGCCAGTACAAAACCTGAGAAGTAATACAGCGCCTGACTATCGAGCGGCATTTCCATCCCATGAGCCATTCCGTGAAATAAGGCAAAACCCATCACCAAGGCCAACGTGGCTTTTTCTGATACGCGAGCACCGGAGCATAGCAATATCCCCATAGCTACCACAGACAATGCAATACCAATTTCAACACCCGGCATCACAAGTCCAGAGATCCCCATAACACCGCCAACAATCATGATGGCAACAAAAGCTAACGGCAGACGGTATCGCCCCTTACCACCCAAAAGTGCAGCCAGCATACCCACACCTAGCATGACGCTCAGGTGATCTATACCGGTTAGCGGATGAATAAAACCACTTTCAAAACCATGTGTACCAATATGACCTGGGTGAGCCAGTGCCAATGGTGAGAACAGCGTAAATAAGCCAGCTAATAAATATTTCTTTTTCATGTCGAATGTCTTCCTTAATCAATTGAGAAAATAACGTTAAATAACACCGAAAATACGTTCGGGGTGGGCATAGACATCGGCGCGCCCTGGGCGACAATAGCCCAGCAAAGTCACATTGAGTTTCTCAGCCAACTCAACTGCCATCTTGGTTGCAGACGAAATAGCAAAAAGGATTTCAACGCCTGCGGCACCCACTTTTTGCACCATTTCAAAACTAGCTCGGCTGGTTACTAATACCGCCCCACCTTCAAAGTGATGACGGTGGATATACCCCACTAACTTGTCGAGTGCGATATGCCGTCCGACATCTTCGAAAATCGCCAAAATCTGCCCGTTATTATCGAGATAGACCGCCGCATGTGCCGATCCCGTCAGCTGATTCAACTGTTGCTTCAGCAACAGCTGATTCAATGCTCCGTCAAGGAAGCAAATATCAAACTGGGTATTGGTGGCCAGCGGTGTCAGGGAACGACACACCGATTCCAACTTCTCTTCACCGCAAATACCGCAACCTGTCATTCCCGCCAACGAACGACGTTTTTGTTTCAAGTTAAACAAACAACGGTTAGCCACACTGACATCCACGGTAATACCGTTTTCGCCCGAGGAAATATTAATATTATGGATATCACGGTGATGTTGAATAATGCCTTCGGACAATGAAAAGCCAATGACGAAATCCTCCAAATCATTGGGGGTACACATCATTACCGTATATGCGACACCATTAAATGTTATCGCTACCGGCATTTCTTCAATTATATAATCCATGTCATGCCAACTCTGTTTTCCTTTTCGAAAACGGACAATAGGCAATTCACTGGCGTTAGTGAACGCCGAAAATGAAAGTAATTCGCTCATACTTAAACTCAACTAATATTATTTACAACCAAGGCTGGCTTTAAAAATAAATAACGGTACTAACCAGAAGCAATAGTCATCATTTACTCTGAATGACTTTTGTTTATTTCAGCCAAATAGTCATGACTTTTAATACCCATCTTTTGCATTCTCGATAATAAGGTCGTTCGCTTTACATTTAATTTAACTGCCGCTCCTCTAGGACCGGCAATTATTCCGTTACTCTCTCGCAATGCCGAAATAACCGCATTACGATCAAATATATTTTCGGTCGCTGCCAATATGGGTTTAGAATTGATTATATTATTTTGGCTATTCACCGAACTGGCCGTAACTAGTTCATCGATAGGCGCACTCAGTACATGACCTCTCGTTAAAATCACCGAACGCTCAATAAAATTACGAAGTTCACGTACATTTCCCGGCCATGGAAAATTAGACAATGTATCCAATGTTTCAGCAGCAATCGCAGTAATATCTTTACCCATTTTTTTTGAGATAACCCGCGTGAAATGTTTAACTAACAACGGGATATCTTCAGGACGCTCACGTAAAGGAGGGATCTTGATCGGGAAAACATTCAGTCGATAATACAGATCCCCTCTGAAAGCTTTAGATTCCACCATCGATAAAAGGTTGGCATTGGTTGCGACCACGATTCGTACATCAACCGATATCAACTGGTTCTTACCAACACGTTCAATCTCACTTTCCTGCAGTGCCCGTAAGAGCTTCGGTTGCAACTCGAGTGGCATATCACCAATTTCATCGAGAAAAAGCGTCCCTTTATGAGCTTGCTCAAATCGCCCTACCCGTTGGCTTATCGCCCCGGTAAAGGCCCCTCGTTCATGGCCAAATAGTTCGCTTTCAAACAAACCGGCAGGGACTGCTGCACAGTTCATTTTGACCATTCGAGTATTGCTACGTCGGCTAAGCTTATGAATCGCCTGCGCAATAAGCTCCTTACCTGTTCCAGACTCTCCTAAAACCAATACCGTACTATCACAGTCAGCAACCATCGCGACTTGATCCAGTACCTTGTTCATCACCTCACTCTGACTGATGATGTCATCGAAAATAGCATGATCCATATAGCTTTCTTCGATATTGATATAGTCAGTTGTCGGAATGGTTTTCGAAATCGCCTCATGAACCTTCAAACTATGCATCGCCAAGGCAACCCGAGCCGCTATCTGCAAGAACAATTCGACGTCCTGAGGTGGATAAGGTTTATCTTCACGCTGCATATAGCAGATATAACCGATTGTACTGTTACGAAAAACCATCGGTACAACGCATGCACTCTTTACCGCTAGAGGGAAAAAAGGCACATTACTATCGAGACTCAGCTGCTGTATTGTCTTAGCACTCAGGACTACGGGTTTATTCTTTTCCACCGCATCTTTAATCACGTCATCATTGGAAAAAAAGTGACAGCGATAATCAATTTTTCCGTGACTATAACTACAAGAGTGTTGCCCGTAATGGCCGTCATGGGTCTGAATAATTGATAAGTCACTCATAGAGAAATGTTGATATAAAAACTTCAACAATGATGTAATTAATTCTTTTTTTGTACTACGGCTTATCACTGCATTCGTGACATCAACTAACATTTGAAAGTTATTACGCTCATCACTTATCTGCTGCGCAATATTAGACGCCAATTCATGTTCAATAATATGTTCAACCATGGAGGTAATCATATTAGTGAACAGTTTGAATTGCTTTTCTGAATAACTATCATCTTTTAGCTCGACATTAATAAACTCTATCGAACCAAGTTGCTTGCAGGCAGAAATTAACGGCACTTTACAATAGTTATCCACATTATTATAAGCAGGATGATCAATTAGCTGAGGATAACTGAAATATAATGCTTCGCCTTGTATTTGATGAGTACAACCATCATTAACAATACTATGCAATAAAAGACTATTCTGATTATATTGGTAACACTGAAGATCTTTTTCCTGGTCAAAGAAATATAACATAGGCGATGCATCATGATCATTTTTCAGAATAATATTGACACGCTCTACCTGAATAAACGATAGGTCGTCACTATTTAGAAACGTCATCAAACCTGAAATATCATTACTCGATAGCAAGGCTTTCGATAAATTCATCAAATCACTTTCAAAATGTTCCATGGTTCGGTCATCTCGTACTGTTCATTCAAATGGCAGGCAAATACCGACCAGTTTTATTTATCATACAATTCTGAGCTATCTATCAAGATAGGCATTGATCTGCATCAACAAGAACAAAGCACAACTATCTGATATTTAAGTATCTTTATACATTTCCACTCAAAAAAGGTGGTTTCCTTGGTAAATCAATACCAAGGAAACACACTAATCATTACGCATTCACGACATGATTTTTCAAGCGGGCTTTCAAATTACTGTACTCAGTCTGTACATAATTTTCGGCCCATGCCTGATCCTCTATCTGCTCGACTTTCACCGCGCAATATTTGAATTCAGGCGTACTGGAAATAGGATCCACATGCTCGATAGTGAGTTCATTACAGGCTCCTATCCACCACTGGTAGGTCATATACACCACACCAAGGTTAATACGGTCATTACAATTAGCGCGGGTAATGACCTTACCGCGACGGGATGACACCCAAACTAATTGCTGATCGTCGATACCCAAAGCCCGTGCATCATCTGGGTGCATTTGTACATAGCCCGGTTCATCGGCTAATGTCTGCAATGCAGCACAGTTACCTGTCATAGAACGACACGAGTAATGACCCACTTCGCGAACCGTTGACAATACCAACGGGTATTGGTGATCGGGTTGCTCATGCGGTGGACGCCACTCAGCAGCAATTAGCTTGCCCTTGCCCGACGGCATGGTGAACTTATTCCCTTCGAACAAGAATGACGTCCCTGGGTGATCTTCTGTCGGACAAGGCCATTGCACCGACTTCAATCCTGCCATTTTTTCATAAGTCGCACCGGTATACAGCGGACATAGGACGCGCATCTCATCCCAGATTTCCTCAGTATTGCTATAGGACATCGGATAACCCATACGGGTGGCCAATAAACTGAAGATTTCCCAATCAGGTTTAACGTTCGGCGGTGGTGTCACGGCTTTGTAGAAACGTTGGAAACCGCGGTCGGCACTGCTATAAACCCCCTCATGCTCGCCCCAGCTGGTTGCTGGGAAGATGACATCTGCCATTTCAGCAGTCTGCGTCATGAAGATGTCCTGAACAATGACGAGCTCCATCTTGCCCATCGTTTTTCGCAATGCAGACAAATCAGCTTCGGTTTGAGCTGGATCCTCACCAAAGACATAGAATGCCTTACAGATCCCTTCATCGACTTTATGGCCAATTTCAGTCAAACGGTAACCCGGTTTGCCAGATAGGCTAACGCCCCAAGCATTTTCGAACTTTTCTCGAAGGCTGTCATCCGTAACGTCTTGGTAACCTGGGAACTGGTGTGGCAGCATCCCCATGTCACAGGTGCCCTGCACATTATTCTGACCACGAACAGGGCCACAGCCCACGCCACGACGGCCAAAATTCCCCGTCATCAAGGCCAACGAAGCCAAGCCACGTACTACATCAACAGCCTGACCGTATTGCGTCACGCCCATTCCCCATAGGATCATGGCTTCTGGTGCGGCGGCATAGGTACGTGCAGCCTGACGAACTTCTGCAGCACTCAAGCCTGTGATCGTTTCAACCGATTCTGGTGTATAGTTCGCCACCAGTTTACGGAAGTCGTCAAAACCTTCAGTATGTTTTTGAACATAGGATTTATCGTATAGGTTCTCTGTAATCATGACATTGGCTAAGGCATTAACCAGTGCCATATTCGAACCATTTTTCTGCTGCAACCATTGATCTGCCACGCGGGCTGATTCAGTTTTACGCGGGTCGCACACAATAATTTTCGCACCTTTGGCACGAGCTTTAAGAATGTGTCTTGCTACAACCGGATGAGAATCAGCCGCGTTATAACCGAAAATAAGCAAACATTTTGTATCTTGAATTTCGGGAATGGCGTTGCTCATTGCACCATTACCTACTGTTGTCTCCAGACCGGAGACTGATGGTGCGTGTCACACCCTAGCGCAGTGATCGACATTGTTGGTTCCGATGACCGCCCTTGCCAATTTTTGCATAACATAGTTAGCTTCATTGCCCGGACCACGGGCAGAGCCTGTTGTCATGATCGCATCAGGACCAAATTTATCCTTGATGGCGAGAAGCTTCTCACTGGCAAAATCCAGAGCTTCATCCCACGATACCGCTTCCAGATCGGCACCTCGAGTACGGCGAATCATGGGTTGCTTGAGTCGCGGTGTCAGTAAGTTGGTATCATTAAGAAAATCCCAACCATAGTAGCCTTTCAAGCAAAGTTGACCTTCGTTGGTACGGCCGTCAGCAGGCTCGGCACCAACCACTTTGTCATTTTCGACCACCAACTTCAGTTTGCACCCTGTTCCACAGTAGGGACAAACAACAATTGATTTTTTCATATCAGCCTATTAAATCATCTATTTATCAAAGAGAAGGAACTACAACAGCACTCAAAGCAGCTGCTTCACGTTTCTGTTTGTTGGTTTTATTCAGGGTGCTGGGCTCAATGATCTGTATTGCCCCCGTCGGACAAACTTGCACGCAGGCAGGTCCTTCTTCACGGTGGCTACACAAATCGCATTTCAATGCCTGAGATTCAGGCACCTGACGCTTAAACAACGCAGACCCTTTGGTGTCTTCAACCATTTTAGTCACGACATTCATCGCCCCGTATGGGCAAGCAATGACGCAGGTTTTACAACCGATACAGCGAGACTGCACCACTTTGACATGGCCATCCTCAAGGACAATTGCATTATTGGGGCAAACCTGAGCACACGGAGCATCATCACACTGGCGACACATTATCGGTGTCGTCACTTGCGCATTCTTCACCAACGTCAATCGCGGTGAAAATTCAGACGGATCCAAAGCGGCAAGCGAGCTGTCTGCTTGATGAGAAATCACGCACGCTACTTCACAGGTTCGACAACCAATACACAAATTTGGATCTGCAAATACAAATCGGTTCATGGTGTATCCCTTGTTGAAATCGATACATTGAAGCCAAAACTGTGACCTCGCCCCCTATAAAGCAGGTAGTGTGCCAACAATTTAAAAACTCAAATAAAAACCATAACCATTTGAATAGTAATGTTTAAATAAAAAAAGCTCAGCATATGCTGAGCTTTTCATGATTGTCGACACACAATGTCGACAGCTTTCGTCAAAAATGTCGAAGGTTATCGACACACTTCGTCAGCAATGTTCGAAACTATCAGCGCCCTGCCAGTTCGACAGCTTGGTATAAATAGCAGCCACCGCCTCTTCAACCATCTCTGTCAGCGGAAACGAAAAGGCAACAATGGCTGGCTGAATACCGACAAACACCACCTCGGGAACAAAGGTTTTTAGCTCGTCGATCAAAAAACTCAATGGCAAGCTGTGGGTCGATACCATAAACATATCAGCAATAGTATCCGGGTCGATAATCCGTACCGTCCCTGCTGTTTCGCCGATATCTGCAGCATCCACCACGACCACACGCTCTGGCATTGCCGCGCGTATCAAGTGCAAACAATCTTCGGGCATTGCCCCGCCTTCCATCACCGCCCAACCAAATACTGGCTTCTCTTTTAATTTCTCGGCCAACAACGGTCCAGCACCATCATCCCCCATCATGCTGTTACCCACGGTCAATACGATCTGCTTGCTCATCGTTTCTTTACTGATTGTTGCTTTATTCACTGGCCCCCCCGGATCATCATGTACATACTCGGCTCATGGTAAATCGCCGTCAGAGCACGGATAAACCCCTTCGTTAGACGTACTGACGTTGCTGTCTGTTCGTCTGGTGAAATGGCATCAAAAGCACAGGCCAGCATATTAAGGTGCTCCGGATAAATAGTAATTTCACCAAACCCTAAGAACCCCTGCATTTTCCGGAATGCTTCACTGTCTTCAGGCAGCCCCTTTATCCATGCCAGATATTCTTCGCCACTGCATTCCAGCACAGCATTTAAACAGTCCACCACCCCAAGGTGGTGACCAATAGCCAAGCTGTAATACATGATCTGTTTGGCTTCTTCTGGCACATCATAGTTTTCATCGACAAACTTACGGCTCAGGCTATAGAAGTAAACATGCCCCTTGATATGCCGTGACTGTGCCAGCTCAGCCATTACCTCACTCATGCCATTACCTCACATGCTTTAGTCTCTGTGCTTTTCGAACAACCACCCTGCCCCGTCAATGCTTCCATGGTTTGACTCAATAGGATATTGACGATCTCCGTTAAACGCGGATCGTCTTTTTCAGTTAAATAAGCCGCTATCTTGCTATCGACATTATCTGCACTGCAGGTTGCCAGCACATCCATGACGTCATCAGCAATACGCTGACCTTGCACGTAGCCCGCCAAAAGACGGGCTTGGCGCTCAATCATCACCTTAATATCCAACGGAATAGCGGTATGTTTCAGGCTTGCTTTCTGCTCTTCGGGCTGATGGGTTTTGGCGTGTAGCTTTTGATCCAGTAGGCCAAGTGCCACAGCAAAACCGTAAATGGTTGCCGCGGGGGTTGGTGGACAGCCCGGAATATAAACATCGACCGGAACAATTTTATCGGTTCCGCCCCATACACAATACAAATCGTGAAAGATACCGCCATCGCAACCGCACGCCCCGTAAGACACCACAATTTTAGGATCCGGTGCTGCCTCATAGGCACGAAGAGCCGGCGCACGCATCGCACGGGTAACGGCTCCCGTGAACAGGAGGATATCGGCATGACGCGGGGAAGCAACAACCTTGATACCAAAGCGTTCAGTATCAAAAACGGGCGTTGTTGCCGCAAAAATTTCAATTTCACAACCATTACAGCCACCACAATCGACACGGTAAACGTAAGCCGAACGGCGAATTTGCTTGATCAGTGCATCTTTCAGCTGCTGGCTGTTTGGTGCTAGAGCAACGGGCACTGTTTGAGTATGGGCAGTCCCGACAAGCTGTTTAATACCTTTCACAATTCCTCCTCAAGATAGCGTAGGTGACTGATATTTTCGCTGTCGAGCATATTATTGCGGCGACGGCATTCAGGACACGTTTCCAACTGTTGGCGACGCAGCTTCAATTGCTCCTCCGTGCCCCCACTTTGTGCCAAGGTGTCTAACACATACTCGAGTAATTTTTGGGCGACAAACGGGCGTCCGCATTGACCACAGTCGGCAAGACTAAACACGGCGTCTTCATATAGATCTTCTTTACGCGTTACCGCCAACTCAAAATTCTGCGACAAGGTAATCGCCTTCGTCGGGCAGACTTCTTCACAACGACCGCAGTAAATACACCGCGCCATTGACAGCTCCCACCGGCGAGTGCCGGCTTTCACGTCCGTTTCCATGATCAAGGCATTAGCAGGACAGGCACGGGTACAGGCACCACAAGACAAACACTGGTTGGCATCCAACTCTGGCTTGCCGCGAAAATCGCCACTGATTTCAAGCGGGGCAAACGGATACTTCGTTGTTGCCTCACCGGTTTTAATTACCGTTTTTAATAGCTTAAACACATGGCCTCCTGCTACAGCTTGAATGGTGAGTGTTTGCGGTTAATGCTGTATTGCTCAATCGCTTTATACGGAATGGTTTTACTGCGCTTTTTCTTGGTATCAACAATGGTGACGCGGTCGGTACACGAATAGCACGGATCAAGACTACCGATGATCAACGGTGCATCGGCCACGGTATTACCACGTAGCATATAGCGTAACGTTGGCCAGTTAGCGTAGGTTGCAGCACGGCAACGCCAGCGGAAGAGTTTTTGGTTATCCCCCGTCATACTCCAGTGAACATTCTCGCCACGCGGTGCTTCAGTAAAACCGAGCGCAAACTTGTTTGGCACGTAATCAAACCCTTCGGTCAAGATCGCTCCCGCAGGCAGGTGATCAAGGCCATATTCAACAATATTTAATGAGTCAAAGACTTCACCTATCCGTACCATCACGCGCGATTGAACATCACCGTTTTCCATGCTCTGCAGTTCAAAGGGGACATCACCGTAAGACTCCAGCGACTGACCGTGAACAATACGCGCATCACGCTTAAACCCACTGGCGCGAATAAGCGGACCGACAGGACTGAAGTCACGGGCGATATCTTTGGCAAGAATACCAACCCCAGCAATACGGCTCTCAATATTGGGGGTGGCAAGCAGTACATCGACTAATTCAGAGAAGGTTTTACGTACTTCACGTACTAACGCGATACCTTTTAGGCGCTGCTCTTTTAAGAAGTCACGACGAACACCGCCAATGAGGTTCATTCCGTAAGTCTTGCGGGCACCAGTCAGCAATTCGGCCAGCTCCATGGTTTTTTCACGGATACGGAAAAACTGCATAAAGCCCGAATCAAAACCGACAAAGTGGCTCGATAGACCAATATTGAGCAAGTGGCTATGCAGACGTTCCACTTCAAGCAATACCGTTCGGATCATCTTGGCGCGAAACGGGACATCCACCGACAAGGCATTCTCAATCGTATTGCTGTAACCAACACTGTGTGTGAAGCCACAAATACCGCAGACCCGATCGGTGAGTTGGGCCACTTCTTGGTAACCCATTCGAGTCTCTGCCAGTTTTTCCATTCCGCGATGAACATAAAACATGCGGTAATCGGCATCAACAATGTCTTCGCCATCAACAAATAAACGAAAATGTCCCGGTTCATCAGACGTAATATGCAGTGGGCCTACCGGTACAATACGGTTACTGTCATTACCTAGCTGATTGTCAAATTGGTAGGTTTCAGTTTCTGACGTTGGTTGCGGACGCTGACGATAATCCATCGCATCCTTACGAAGTGGATGAAGATCCTCAGGCCAGTCATCAGGCAAGACCAAACGACGCTCATCTGGCAGCCCCACCGGACGTAAACCGTACATGTCGCGCACTTCACGCTCGCCCCACACGGCAGCAGGGATCGTCGGCGTCACGGAAATAAATTCCTGACTGTCAGCGTCAACCAAGATTTTGACTGTGACCCAACTCTTCACCTCACCTTCCATAGAAAGCGAATGATAAACCGCGAAGTGTCCATTAAGGCTACGCTCATCGTTACCGAAGGTCACCGCTAGCCAGCCGCCCTGATCGTAATAAAGCCATTTCATCACCTCGACCAGTGCCGTCATTTTTACTGTAATCGTCACTTGATTTTCGGTCTGCCACTCTTCATCAATAATGGCTGACGGAAAGAAATGATTTACCCCATCGACATACTGTTTACCAATCCGACCTTGTTGCGGCTTGGTGCTATATTCCTCAACTGTATTGTTTGTCATTATCATTACTTACCAACCAAAAATTAAAAAGACCAGCGCCAATACGGCCACTAGAAAAGCAGGAAAAATTGCACGATGAATTTTCATAAAACGAAAACGCGCCATGGTGTTTTCGGCAATACCGGCAATCAAGAACACCACCAGTAATTTAATGAACAAAATGACGAAGGCAGCAAACAACCCTTCAGTACTCAAGCTCGCAGCTTTTCCCCAAGGAATAAAAATAGCCAAAAATAGCTGAGCAACAACAAGCTGTTTAAGACCAAGGCCCAGCTTTACCATCGCCAGACTGGCACCAGAGTATTCAGTCACCGGTCCTTCTTGCAGCTCCTGCTCGGCTTCTGCACTATCAAACGGCAATTTGCCCATTTCTATAAACAGCGCAAACGCACAAACAGCGCCAGCCAAGATAATCGTTAACGGTTGCTGCCATTGGGTCGTTGCCATCGCATGACTGATATACCCCAAGTCCGTTGTTCCGATAGCCAGTGCCACCACCACAATTGACAGGATCAAAATAGGTTCAACCAAAATACCGAGGGTGAGCTCTCGGCTACTGCCCAATCCACCAAACATGCTGTTGGAATCAATACCCGCTAGCGCGAAGAAGAAACGGAAAATGGCCAGTAAATAGATATCGGTAATAATGTCGCCTGAAATAGGGAATGGGGATACCTGAGTCATGGTTGGCAGTGCCATGCCAATCAGTAGCATGGTGACAATTAACACCCACGGCATGATCCAAAATATAAATCCTGCATTGGAGGGAGCCACAGACTGTCGACGGAGTAATTTGCCGATATCACGGTAATCCTGCAAAACCCCCGGCCCTTTACGCGAGTGAATTTTGGCGCGAATGACCCGCGAAAATCCAGTGGCTAATGGCGCGAGCGCTAACATGAGCATGGCTTGTACGACGGCTAATACAATCCAGCCGGCAGTTGGCATTTCAAGTGGAGACATGATCAACTCACTCCTGACATGAAGGGAAAGAACAACACGACAAATAACGCAACAGTGCTACACAAGAAATATACCTTACGGCTATCAAGGCCGTTATCTTCTGCGCTTTGGCTGCCATCAGTGGTAAGACAAAGACGCGGCAAAACGTAGCGTTCAATCAACGAATGTTGAGGACGATTGTTATAAATAAAACCAAACATATGGCGCATTGGACGCGTAACACCTGCTGCAGAAACGGTCATACGGTGTTCATATTGATAGCCACAGGCCCAAGGGTCACCTTGCTGACGACGAGCCAAGCGACGTTGACGAAAGGCATATAGCAAAGTCGCAGGTACCAAAGTCAGCAAGACCAGTGCGATGGCAATAACAGGAGTAGACAGAATCGCCTGATCGGCAGCGACAGGATAAACCGCCATACCATTCGCGACTGAGACTGGCGCGATATGCAAAATTGAAGACGCTATCGCGGAGAAATAAGGCGCAATCCATGGCGAACCGATCCCTAAGACAGCACACAACACAGCAAGAGCCGATGTTGCGGTGATCATGGCTGGCCCCACTTCACGGGTTGTCGCGGCTTGCTCCGTTTTGGGTGCGCCGGCAAAACAGATGCCGTAAACCTTAACGAAACACATACAAGCCAATGCACCGGTTAGTGCCAGCATCACCATGCCAAAAGGCCCAGCTAGCATATTCACAACGCTACCGGTTTTTCCGAGGCTAAATAACGACTGGTAGATAAACCATTCAGAGACAAATCCGTTAAGTGGCGGCAACGCACAAATGGCCAAGGTGCCAATTAAGAATGTAATAGCGGTTTTTGACATGGTTTTGCCCAAGCCACCCATCTTATCCATATCTTTGGTGTGCATCCGATAGACAATCGAACCGGAGCCTAGACACAACAGACCTTTAAATACGGCATGGTTCAATAGATGATACAAGGCACCCAATAAACCCAGTAATGCCAACGTCGGATGATGAGAGGCAATACCAATCATGCTCACCCCGACACCAATTAAAATGATGCCAATATTCTCAATCGTGTGATAAGCCAATAACCGTTTAATATCATGCTCAGCGAGGGCATACATCACCCCAAGAACAGACGATAAAGCCCCAAAAATCAGTACCAGAAAGCCCCACCATAATTGGGTTGCCCCCAGAAATAACACACCAACCTTTAGAATGCCGTAAATACCGATTTTCACCATGACGCAAGAGATCAAAGTTGAACAATACGATGGTGCAATCGGGTACGCTTTTGCCAGCCAACCATGAAAACCAATACCGGCCGCTTTGATACCAAAACCGGCCAAAGCCAATAAAAACACCAGTGATGCGGTAGTGCCTGTAACAGGGTGATGGGTAAATGCACTGAAGTTATAACTATTAGCCTGCAGCGATAAAATCAAAAATGCCGCCATGATCAACACGCTGGCGACATGATCAGCAATAAAATATTGTAAGCCCGCTTTCTTGCTTGCCACGCTACCGTCACTGATAACAATCAGCCAAGAAGCCAGTGAAATGATCTCCATTAATACGATAAAGAGCATTACATTGGCTGACACCACTAAGGCTGTCATCGCGGCAGCAAAAACATTAAACAGAATATTTATTTTCCAACCGCCTTTACCTAAATATTCTTTTAGGTAATTAATGGAATAGACAGAAGCTGCCATGGTCACAACAGATATCACCACCACCATCAAGGCAGACAGCATATCCATATTGACAATACGACCAAGCTTATCGGCCAAGTCATCACCACAAACAATGGTGGTTAAACCGGCAAGCACACCAAATAACCCGCCGAAGGCACTGATCACCCCTGCAATGCGTAAACTTTCTTGTTCCTGCTTGCGTCCCACCAACGAGACTAGTGCGGCAATGGCATAACAAATTAAGGCAAATAGAACTAAAATTAATGGATTCATTCTGTTACTACTCCACATTTAACTAATGCAGAACTTTCTGCAGCACACTGGCGTTTCACTCGACGTGCTTTGGTCATACTCGCTTCATCAACCACGACCAGCGCTTGAGTCGGGCAGACCTCCACACAGGCTGGGCCATCCTCACGAAAACCACACAAATCACATTTCACGGCAATGCTTTTCACCCCAGGTTCCCAAGCCAAAATATCTTGACCGAACGTACTGGGCACCGAGGTAGATGGGTTACTGGATCGAGGAGTAGAAGGGATAAACGTATCGTAGCTATTTGCCATCGCCACAGGACGGCTACCATCAAAGGCAATCGCACCAAACGGGCAGGCTACGGCACACAATGTACAACCGATACACAGGGTCTCGTTCAGTAAAACCCGATCGCCTTCTTTGGTGATAGCCTGAACAGGACACACCTTAGCGCAAGGGGCGTCTTCACAATGGCGACACATAACAGGTGCTGTTGCATCTTCATGCTTGATCACCGTCAGCCGGGGATGGCTTTGCAGACCTTCTTTTTTATGTACCGTTGAGCACGCAGCCATGCAGGTGCCACAACCAATACACTTCATAGGATCTGCAATTACAAAGCTTTTCATGACGTTCCTAGTCAATTGCTAAAGCCTTTAAATAGCAAGTACTATGCCATCTATTAGAAATACCAATTAAAAACTAAAAATCAACAACTTAAGCGCATTACTCACTTGTGTCATAGGCCTAAGGTCAACAACTAACTGTCATCGACAGTCGATGTCGACAATAGTGTCGAATGACAGAGGTTCTCCAACCAAGCCCCTTATTGACCAGTACCTTCCACGCAACAAAAAAGGCGGCAGACACCGATGTGCCTACCGCCTTTCTCTCAATTATTCTTCTACCCTTTACACTGTCATTTTTACCGATATTTTTTATCAGTCTTTCTTCCACTTATACAGGTACCGATTGCCAAGCGCGGAGAATAATCCGCTCGTCGCCATCACGCCTTACCCAACCATCTTTTTCCATTCGATTGGCAAGTGGAATCGCATATTTTCGGCTTAGTCCAGCACGCGTTTTAATATCATTCATTGTGATACGGTCCAGTGCCTGATGATCCGCAACCACCGCTTGGACGATATCTTGATACAAGGCCATGTCATAATAAATCGTTTCATCTAGCGCTGTAATATACTTGTAGTGTGCCAGCTGACGCAGCCATTTCTTCCCGCCTGCCACCGATACCTTATTCAGCTCTAAACCCGTCTTTCCCAACGCTCGAATTTGCTCTAACAATGCCAATACCTCGGCAGGCAGATCGTCCTCATTATCACCCTGACCAAGACACCACTTACCTTGGCTTAAATGCACTTTATCTTGTTGCTTTATTGCCTGTACAATCACCGATAGTACTGCCTCATCCAACCGTAGTCGGCTGCCAATCTCGCCGATCCCCATTGCGCCTTTCTCGGCCAGCATGGTAAGTAGAGTATGCTCAATATCTACCAGCCATTCCGGTTGAAACATGAATGGAGCAAGATAACGGCCTTGATATTCCTTGATCATCCCGACCTTACTGGTATCAAAATATCCCTGAAGGTTAAGCAAGATCTGGAATTTAAGTTCCGGAGCCAAAACCGCCGGCAGTTGGTCAAGTTCATCATAGATCTGTCGTTTGCGTCCAGATGGAATAAAGTCACACCAAACCACCTCGCCGCCATGCAGCAAGCGACTTCCTCCTTTGAGAATAATCGCAACACGCTGAGCGAACTGAAGGGGTAACGGCTGCTTAAAAACTAACCGTGCCAATTGTGTATCGGGGATATAACAAAGCTTGGCAACACCGTGCCATGTGCCGATGGCCACCTCAACCTCACGCTGACGCCTAACCGGCAGTATCGTCTTGGTTTGACTGATACGCACAATGCAGTGTTCGGTCAATGGGATCACCAACTCACAACCGGTCAGGAGATGGCCCCGCCCGACATCCTTACGAGTCAGGCCTTTGACATTGACTGCAACCCGGCAAGTTCCCGATACCGAATCCAACTGTTGATGATAAGCCTGAATCGAGCGGACAGTCCCAACTTTTCCTTGAGGATAGCAGCGCACCTTATCGCCAATACGCAAACAACCTTGTGCCAAGGTACCAGTCACAACAGTGCCGATCCCATTAACAACAAAGGCCCGATCAACATATAGCAACGGTGAATTTCTACCGACAGACGATTCAGACTCTGGTTCGCTAGGCATTGGTACCTTGCATGTCCGGGTAATCGTCTCGATAACTAACCGCCGTAACGCAGATATATTATCTTGCTGCAGCGCCGAGACTGATATCAATTCCGGCACCAGATCCGTCATCTCCATGACATTTTCCAGCGCTTGTTCTTCTACTTCACTCAACCGCTCAGGCGAAACCTTGTCTCGCTTGTTTATGCACAAGATGATCTCTTCAATTCCCATTGCGTGAGCAACCTGAACATGGGAGGTCGTCATCGGCATCCAGCCTTCATCGGCTGCCACCACCAGAATTAACGCATTGAGATGCCATACCCCAGCAACCATATTGCGCAAATACCGCTCGTGTCCTGGCACATCAATAACGCCAATCGTATTGCCATGATCATCTTGAAAATGCGCGAAACCCAAGTCCTGGGTCATCCCCAATACTTGTTCATGAGGCCGTGCAGTAACAATGCCTGTCAACGCTTCAATCAACGCGGTCTTTCCATGATCAACATGGCCTGCTAACCCAATGACAGCCTGATAGGTAGGCACCACATTTTTTGTATGTATCATCGTGTATTCAACCTATTGACAGGAAACGTTGCAGGTAGTGTTCTATTTGCGCTTCAAAGCGAGGAAGATCATCATCAAGCAGCGTCGCCAAATTCAACATCAACCGATCAGCATGCAAATAAGCAATAATCGGCGTCGGCATTACCCGAAAGGCATCGAGATGTTGTTGTGCCTTCCCCGGAAGCGACAAGGCAAGACCGAAACAAGCATAGGTTTCGGATGGAATAGATCCCCCGCCGACCTGCATTTCCATCGAAACGACCTCAGCATACGGTGACCATTTTACTGTGAGGCGATCAGCCAAAATACGGGTATGTCGGCAACGCAGAAGAGTATGCTGTGCAACACCTTCACCTGAAGGTTCTTGATTGAGCTTTTTAACCAGTAACTCTTCCAGCAACGCCAGAACAATACGCCCGGCTCGGAATGCCCGCATCATCGGATTTTTCAACAACACTTGAGTTAAACCCTGACGCCCAGCAATTATCCCAGCTTGTGGGCCACCGAGGATCTTATCGCCAGAGAAGCACACCAGATCAGCCCCCATATGCAAATATCGGGAAAGTGACGTTTCGCTATTGGCGTATTGTTCTGATGACAAGCCTGAGCCTTGATCAACCACCAACTGAACATGCTCAGGTAAACGCTTGGCCACATCCTGAATATCCGGTGACTCGGTAAACCCTTGAATCGAAAAGTTCGACTGGTGCACCATTAATACCATCGCGGTATTATCGGTGAGCGCATTGATATAATCATCGCTGGTGGTGATATTGGTGGTGCCCACCTCAACCAATTTACAACCAGACAACGCCAGAATATCGGGAATACGAAAACCACCACCAATCTGTATTTGCTCACCACGAGAAACAATTACTTCTTTGCCTGCGGCCAGTGCATGCAAAATCAAATAAAGAGACGCCGCGTTATTGTTGACGATGACACAATCTTCAGCACCCAGCCATGCATTCACTAACGTGGGTAACAAACCATTACGGCCACCACGCTTACCCGTAGCAAGTTCTAGCTCGAGGTTACTGTAGCCTGTATTCACCTCTCGTGCGCTATCCCAGAGTTCCGTTGCAATTGGCGAGCGGCCTAAGTTGGTATGTACTGCAATGCCGGTGGCATTAATCACTCTCACTTGGCGCTTACCCTGCTGAACCTCACAGGCTTTTATCACCACAGCGAGCACATCAACGCCTTCAACACCTTGCTCTTGAAATCGCTCAGACTGGCGAAGAAGGGCAAACTGAGAGCGAATAATGTCAGTCACAACAGGTCGGCTCAAGGCCAAAATGTATGTCTGTAGAGAAGGATATTGCAGAAGTTGTTCGACTTGAGGGAGACGATAATTAATTGCGGTGTTGACAGCCATTGGCGCATTCCTTGAACTGGTCCAGACATAACAATGACTATGCTTTTATTTCAAACATAGTTTGTACTGAAGGAGCCATTTTAAGCGCTTGAAATGGCGGAAGAGGCAGGAATTGAACCTGCCAGAGCCTATTCAGCTCACATCGGTTTTGAAGACCGAGAAGGCCACCAGACCTCATCTCATTCCGAAACTGCGTGCATACTATGCGAAGGGCGTGAATATTTTATTGATCTGCATCATTCATCATACAAATCATCAAAGATTAATTATGATCAATAACTGAGACAAGATTGCCGGCATGCCATCACAAAGCGCATTGCTTTTATATCATCGTAGAATAACAGAGCTTGCTGAGCAGGAAGATATATCCAACGGGACTGACTCGGTAAGCTCTCTAGTACACGCTTAAGGTTCACAAGATTGCAGCAAATCTTCAGATCTGCCGTTAAAGGATGAGCCATTTTAATTGGAAACAGCGCCCCCACACCATCCTGATTCATTCCAAGCCTAAATTCATTATGAAAATTAGGATGAGAATGACTAAATGCAACCACATGCACAAGTTCTTTTTCTACACGATCGGCAATGGCAATATCCTCCAGTGTATTAAGTAATATCGGAGCCTGCAATGCACACCCAACCTCAGAAAAACTCGCATCAAGTCTCTTTTCTAATGCTTGACCGTCAATCGTCGGTCTCGCCAAATTAAGTAATAAGGCCCAATCAGGACGTTCAATCAACATGGCATTTTCTAGCAGACTTACAGTGATACTCCCTGGACAAAGCTGCAATAGCGGCTCCAATTTCATAGCCTGTTCATATGACAATGCAATAGTGGGTGAGAAAAACCGCTCCGACAGCAAGTAAGCATCAATACGGCAAGGTTGAATGATAGACACAGCATCTCCCGAGACTTGCCCCTGTATCGACACTTGTTCTTGGGTAAAATTCAAATGAAGATTAGGCACATCACCAATATTAAGTGGACTGTGTTTGATGTACTTCCCTACGCGTTCCAGGTGCTCCCCAAAAACTGCTGCTGCAAGCCTAACTGACAAGGTTTTATCGACCTGATACATCTCAAATTCACGGCTATACTCGTCAGAAAGAATCTCTAACCAATATTTAGAACTACTATCATCCGCTAAATAATGATCGAATAAATCAGGCTGTTTTTTAGGTTGAAGAGACTTAATATCAATCTTCCCATCTTCGATGGTCATCTGAACAGGCAACCCATACTGCAGTTTTTTTAGAATATTACTAAGACCCGAAGCTTTTACTTTATAGTGCAAGGCTTGTAGCATGGGAGGGCCCAGTAATTGCCAAACATAATGCAGTTGTATATTGCTCTTCGCCCCTATACTGCTAATCAACGAGAGCACCTTATCGCCAGGTTGTACCGTTAGCATGACAAATGGGTGTTCTGAATCAGTGATCACTTTATGCAAGAAATGCAGCACCTTTTTATCCCAATCCGAAGCTAATGTCAGCGTTATTGTCATCGAATGACTCCTTGTTCATGTCCCTTTTTCTCACTCACCTTTAACTCTTTGACCATTGAAGGTGAAATCAGCAAGGATGTGCGACAATAATCCTCGTAAGCCATAATCAACCCTGCAATCGCATCAATATCATTCCATAATGGCCAAGCAAAACGGAAAGGTTTAACTGTGGCACTGACACGCTTACTCTCGCTAGGCACCCAGTGCACTTTATAACCATGTCGAGTAATGGTTCGATGCCACATAGAAGCCGTTGGACTCTGTGTATCTTGCGCATGAATGGCAAGTGTCAAGCCCTGAAGCCCCAACACTCGGTAGCCGTATAACACGCGATTCAGTACCCTAATCGCCATAATGGATTTTTCGGTACGACAATAATGCCGCAAGGTCGACAATCCCCTCAATGCCACACGCGTCCGAGTAGGCCAAGCGATCTCGAGAGATTGACACAAACGCAACCAAGCCGGTTGCTGTCGAGCAATCACTGTCAGTGAAGGTAATGATGTATTAGACTGTTGTAACCAAGCCAAAAAGCAGGGGGACAAATTACAATCCGCCGTCCCTAAAGAAACATGACGCACTTCTAAAGCGAAGAGACTAAAAGGTAATACAGTCGCCACTGATGTCGTCACCGAAGGCGCATCCACCTGCGAAAAGCATTGGCAGCCGACAAGTCGCTTAATCGCAATGCTCAATAAGACTTCTGGAACAATCTCTCCTACTTTACAGTCATTTAGTGAAGGTGCTCTGCGATAGTCATCACCGAGATAGCGATTAGACATTGAGCCTACGACTTCTTCTTCACCTATCAATGGAGAGACAAAAACATGCTTTTGCTGTGTAAAAGAATAATTAGAATTCGATAGCCAACGTCGCACCTCACGTTTACTTAATTGACATGACGCTGCAGTCAACTGTAGTGCTAGCCAGTCAAGTAAATGTAGATAGACTGTCAGGGTTGTTGCCGGTCCCGCATGTCCAATACGTTCACTGATCCACTCTAAAATGGGGAAGTACAGTGACACAGGTGAACCAAGTGACACTAACATCGCTCGAATCTCCTCCAATTGAGGCGACTCAAACAGAGCATGACGCAAAAAGTACGGTCGAGATGGCGGTTTAAAATCAAATGCCAGCATACTTAACATCACCAACCAGTTATTTGCACCGCTGTGACGCAAGCTATGCGTCACTATTGTTGGATCATTCATCGCCTGACGGAGAAAGTCGATAAACTGTGTCTCTAGGCTTGCATAATGCCAATCATCAAACAATGGTGTACTCATGGCGGCATGTCGTTCCCATTGTTTGTCGCACTGAGCACTTAACGCCTTCACCACAAAGGGCGGCAATAACGCCAACGGGATTTTACGCTCTGCATGTGGTGACTTACGACGTTTGGCGTTCGTAATATAGAGCATTCCAGCATCAAAACAGATCTCATTGCAATTCAGTGATAATGCTTCATCTTCACGCAATCCAGCGTAATAACAGAGCTGCATAAACAACACAATTTGGTGTTCATATCGCCCTTTGTTCATCACAAAATGCAGGCAGACCTCATCAAAAAGAGCCGGAGGTAAATAATTAGCACGTACCCGCCCCAGTGAATTCAACACCGTCAATTCATCCAAATCTAATATAGGCAAACCCTGATGCTGTTGGCAAAACTGTAAAAATCGTAGCACCGTATACTGAGAGTCTGTTTGTTCAAACTGCGTTAACCCACTCTGGCAACATTCGGTAAAACCCTCGGAAGATAACTCAAAAACAGCATCCTCATCCCAAGTCGTTCTAATAAAAGTACTCAGGCTAGAATGGTAAGTCAGCAAGGTACTGGCGGCCAATTTTGATTTCCATGCCGAGCCATGTGCAAACAATGCCGTCAGCCAACGAAGTACCAATAGGCTCGCACGAGACATTGGCTGTTGAGTCAGTGCAATAAGTTGTTGTTGAGTTTGTCGGTAACATCGCTTTTGACGGTTATCTTTAGGGTTAAGTCGTTGATAGTCAGAAAGGCAAATACGAAATTGATGATGGAGAGCCGCCTCTTGTTGGAAAGAATAGGATCCCTCAATAGCTGGTAATGGCGTAACAGATAAAGTATGCCCTTTAATGGCTGACACCGGTAAACAATGCCCAGTAAAGGCACGGACCATGATAGGGTCTAGCAAGGGGGTATAGCTCGCCCATACTCCACGTAACCCAATACTGCGGGTTAGCAAACCAATATCCCTCACTAGCTCACTCACCCGAATACGACCCAGCAGCTTTCGCTCCCACGATTCGACAGTACGTTGAATAACACGCTTAAGCCAAGCCTTGATACAGCGTTGGGGATCACGTTTGAGTGTCGTCCAAATAGGCTGTGGGGATAAATAACTCAGTAAAGCACTGCCGATCGGTCCCAACCAAATACGTGTCACTTCATCGGGCAAATAAAGGGTTAACGCCGCAGGTGATTGTAGCCCGATCCATTGTGATAATGGTGCTTGGCACATTGCCTTGAGGGTACCTAGCGACTCTATCCCACTTTCCCAAGCCACCAATAACAACCACCGCCCACAAGCTGCTTCATCCGTATCTTGCTCTTTTCCTTCAATGGGTGAGCGTAACAAGTCTGCGGTCAAACGTTCAACACACCCTACAGGCAGGTGATATTGGGCCACTGTCGGCGTATCCAAAGGGAGAGGACGCCAAACCGCAGGCTGACGCAGTAATGGATTCGTCAAGACTTGTTGCTCCCACAGCAACAGCAGTACTTGGTGATAAGCCGTTAACGCGTCACTGGTCGCTGCCGTGCGATAGAAATCGCCCGCCACTTTTACAAGTGCATTATCTGGCAGTGGCACTTCACCGAGAGTTTTCGAGGCATTCTGGGTAAGCCAGGTCAAGGCAGCAGGGAGCGCTTCACGTACCAGCCGTGGCTCACGGGCTAAACGCTCCTCAAAATACGCCAACCAATCACGCATCTCTCCCCCCTAACAGCCAATCTAGAGCCGCTTCAGCTTGCTCATCATATTCTTCAAATCTCGCGACCACCCGTTTTAATCGCAGCTGTTGGTGGTAGGCTAATTGGTTAAGAGAAAGCAATGAGAACAGCCCTATCGGACTTTGTCCGCGCTGAAAGTGGTTCATCAAGACATTTAAATCCGTTTGCGCAAAATGAGATTGATTTGCTTTAAGCCACAAAGATGCACTTATATGGCGTAAACCGCCTAGATCCAACTCTCCAACATATGTATTAAGTAAGCGTTTAACGATATTTTGATCAAGGGGTTGCCATTGCTCACCATCAAATACATTTAAACCAACCAGTGCTCGAGATTGACTAAGCGGAAGCAATCGCTGCTGCCAACACTGATATTGACTCAGTAGCTGCAATAATTTGGGATCCGCCACTAATACCCGTCGTTCATCATGATGATGACTTCGTTTATCTTGCACCGTGAGCAATCCGGTCTGGAACGCAATATGATCCAACGTCGGGTACGGGTGTTCTACTGGTCTTAATGCGAGTGTCATCGCCGCGCGTAGATGAAGATAAAGCGTTAAACGTTCACTCCACATCTGCCGGTGATTAGAAGGTAACTGTAAATAAGACGAAGGGCGGTGTTGCAGCGGCATTAAGATAGCAGACAATATGAGAGGAAGAAGCTCTTCGCGTAACGTCAACGCCGAACCGACCTGATCATGAAAACTCCCCATTCCCAGCCTCTCACTCGTATGAGTTTCACGGCTTGAATCAAACGCTTTCGTCGCACCTATCTCATCCAAGAATACTTGCCAATACCGGCGAATTTGTTGATTAGAGGCAGTCGCTTCTTGGTTGATATAATACGACTGCATGCAACCTTGACTGATCAACTGACCTAGCGTGGAATCAGGTACCTGCCCATGAGAAAAATGCAGAAACGTCCGGTGTAAAGCCGATATCGTGAGATGAAAAGGCACCAGCGGCTTTACTGCCCGAATATGCATGCTCAGCCACTTACGGTATTGCTCGGATGAAATAGACAACGTCTTCGTTAAAGAGGTACCGTGACGTTGATGGCTCGGTACATCACGTAAAACCAGATTAAACAAACTCTGCAATGGCCAAGGTAGGGACAAAGAAAAGCTTGGTTGATGAGTATAATACCGTTTATCCCCTACCTCTGGTTGTTTTCCCTTGACGAGATCCGCAGGTAATTGCAAGACCACATTACAGCCTTCACGGGTGTCAAATTCATAGCTAAAATAAGGCGGCGACGGCTCATTACCCGTAGTGCTACGACGATTATGTAGCGGGGTATCACAACTAGAATGCCCCAATAGATTAAGCCAAAACAGCAGCCAATATTTACGTTCTGCTTTGGTTATTGACAGCCACTTCCCTTCCAACAAGGGGGGACATGTCAAGGTAAGAAAAACGCGGCACTCGCTAGGGGTCAAAACAGTTTGACTGGCAGGTAACGCTTTATTCGCTCGCCCAATAGCACGCACGATGCCTCTTCCTTGATTCGAAAATTTCCGTTTGGCGGCCTTATCATTCAACACCTGATTAGCCGTCAATGTTATCCAACTTTCTCCCTCATTCCCTTCTTTGTCACAGGCAGTATTCAGCGTTACGGTCAGATCCTCATTATCCACTACGGTAGCAGTATGAATATTGACTCCCTGATACGGGAATTGACGTGTACGTTTTATTCGATTTTTCACATACGGTGTTAGAGGAGCAAGAAAAGAATGCGTATTTAATGCTTGTATCAATCCATGTTGGCTACCATGAGTCAGCACGCCTACATCAATGAAGGGGACATCTGCAGGATATGCTGCTCGCAACTTATCAAACAATAAATAGGCTTCATATACATCAGGACCTAGCGCACGAAAAATTCTGACTAGCAAACATAACCAGAACACCTGCATCATTTCGTCTTCATTGCCAATCAACAGCAGACTACAGAAAAGTGGGTAATGTGTTAGATAAGCATGAAGTTGGCGACGATCTTGGGGGAGTGAGGAACACTCATCAAGCTCATCAGGTAATAAAGCTTCAAGCTGTAACGCCAACTGTTCTCGTTGGCGTTGATAGTAAACATTGACCTCCGGCTCAAAGACGCAGCAATAATGATGGAAGTGTTGATATAGTGAAATCGCGTGGGAGATATATGGGCAATCGGGGGGAATTCGAAACAGCGACCACAGTAAGGTACCCTCTGGAACATCAATATAAATCCCGTCATGGGGCTGCTCGCGACATTCAGTAGCATCGTGCTGACTCGGGTACATATTCCCCCCTATTTATCAGGAATATTATTGGTCGAGGTTGAAAAATCCACTTTCGATGGAGGTTCAGGCCACATTTCATCACGACTCGGCTGACAGCGCGGTCTTAGCTTCTGAGGATGTTTGTAAAGTGAGGAACGATCACAGTTCAGTAGAAGAGATAATTCTGTTTTACTCAAGATGGGCTGGTAATCAAACGCCTGCTCCCACTCGCTATCAAGCCTGCCTAAGTCCATACTGCGATGACTATGAAGCAAATCAATCCATTGAGTTGATGCACTATGTTGTTGGATTTGTTGTAAGCTTTGTGCCTTTCCCTTTACCACCACAGATAGCTGTTCATCGGGGTGATATTGGGTCAGAACTGCTAATTCGGCAAGATAACGCACGGGGTAATAGTGCCGATTAAATGTCATCACAGGGACGGGAGTAATAGCATCAAGCAAACGCTCAAAAAACAATGTGGGAGATACACGAAAAGCGGACATTAGACGGTCAACATGGACCTCATCACGCAGTGACGACGGTAATAATTCGAGCTTACTCACAGATAATGTTTTGATTACCAGTTTTCCCATAACTACCTCTTACAAAGGCCCCATATATTAACAGATAGGACAATAGTCAACACGTTGCAATGCCGATATGGAAAATTGTGATTATTGTGAGAAAAATATCGATTTCTACGCGTTAATGAATAAAAGTAAAAGCAAGTCCCCCTTAAAGCAAAAAAGCGGCGCCTTCAAAGAAGACACCGCTTTTCAATAATTCGATGTTATTTAAATTGTATTTATTTGGTTAGCAATATAATGCGTCCATTTGAGTATCAGGTTCTACTTCAATCATCACGCGTATTAACAAGATTTCGTTGATAATGACTTCAAAAACTTAACACGTACGAGTGAGATATGACGCTGTGACTGACTTTTAATTTTATCTCGAATAAGTTTACTATCTTGTTTGTTCATCATTGAATCAATTTCCTACCATCTTTAATATGAATAAATGACGTTGTAGAAACAATGCTCTTATCAACACTGTTTAAACATTATGAAGCAGCAGAAATATCAGTCATCAACATGCCACTCGTACGCTAAGCGCGCTAGCCTACAGTTATGATACCTAACAATTCTAAGGCAAGTATAATGACGAGTGCTTATCCAGCAGTTAAGCCATTCTTATTAGACATCAGAAATTTCTCCCTCTGAAACGAAAAAAGCGGCGCCTTCTCTCGAAGACACCGCTTTTTAATGATTCAATGCTATTTAGGCAGCACTAACTTGATCAGCAATATGTTGCGCCCATTTTTGCGCATCAGATTCCGCTTCAACCATTACGCGAATTAAGGGTTCGGTTCCTGATTTGCGTAACAAAATGCGACCTGTAGGTGTCTCAGTCCCCACTTCCAACGCTGTTTCTGCTTCACGCAACGCAGTTTGTACCGCTTCAGAGCTTAATGGATCAGTATCACCACTGAATCGAACATTCACCAATACCTGCGGCATCATTGGCATTTCAGCGACCAAGGTATCCAGCGTTTTGCCGCTGCTCATGATCACTGCTAACACTTGTAGTGCCGCCACAATGGCATCCCCCGTTGTCACTTGCTGACGACAAATTACATGACCGGAATTCTCACCACCAAACCACCACTGTCTTTCCAGCAGTTGTTCCATGACATACCGATCGCCGACATTCGCGCGAACAAAAGGAATACCCAGTTTCGATAACGCCACTTCTAAGCCCATGTTCGACATCAAGGTGCCTACCACGCCGCCTTTAAGCTCACCTTTGATCAACGCTTGTTTTGCCAATACAAATAACAGCTGATCGCCATCAATCACATTGCCCTGGCTATCCACCATCATAATGCGATCGCTATCACCATCGACTGCAATGCCTAGGTCTGCACCCTTTTCAACGACCGTTGCCTGTAATAAGCCCAACGATGTCGCCCCACAGTTGTCATTGATATTCAAGCCGTTCGGCTGATTACCAATAACGTGAATATCAGCGCCTAGCTCACTAAAGACAGCTGGTGCAATATGGTATGCCGCGCCATGCGCACAATCGACAACCAGTTTTAATCCAGCTAACGAAAGCTCTGAGGGGAATGTCCCTTTACAGAATTCAATGTAACGACCTGCGGCATCATCCATTCGCATGGCTTTACCTAACAGATCAGAGCTCACACACGTCATTGGCTTATCAAGTTCCGCTTCAATCGCTAACTCAATCTCATCCGGTAACTTTTCGCCCAACGCAGAAAAGAATTTAATGCCATTATCATAATACGGGTTATGTGATGCACTGATCACAATGCCCGCTTCCGCACGGAATGTTTTGGTTAAATACGCCACTGCAGGCGTGGGTAATGGTCCCGTTAACACCGCATTAATCCCAGCGGCGGCTAAACCAGCTTCTAATGCTGATTCCAGCATGTAGCCTGAAATGCGGGTATCTTTACCGATGATAACTTTCTTTGTGCCTAATCGAGATAGAACACGCCCAGCAGCCCAGCCAAGCTTTAATGCAAAATCAGGTGTGATTGGGTAGTCACCCACTTTTCCGCGAACACCATCAGTGCCAAAATATTTTCTAGTCATAATAATTATCTATTCTTCATGTGGAATGTTAATTGCCATCTAACGTTATTTCTTAATCGGTCTTTGCCAATTTTGAATCGTTCGAGCAGGAATACGGGTGATCACCAATTCATTTTCACCGACATTTTTACTGATCGTGGCGCCCGCACCAATAGTCGCACCGCTTGCGATGGTAACAGGTGCAATCAATTGAGAATCAGAACCAACAAAGACATCATTGCCAATCGTGGTTTTGAATTTATTCACGCCATCATAATTACAGGTGATCGTCCCAGCACCGATGTTGACACGCTCACCGATATGACTATCACCCAAATACGTTAAATGGTTCGCTTTAGAGCCACTGCCTAGCTGCGTATTTTTGGTCTCCACAAAATTACCCACATGCGCATTATCCATCAACTTCGTGCCAGGTCGTAGGCGGCTAAAAGGTCCGACAGTACAAGATTGCCCCACCGTCGCACTATCAATCACACTGTATGGACGCACTATCGTATTGTCAGCAATAGTACAGTTGCTCAGTATAGAGCCTGCACCAATGTGTACGTTATGACCGAGGGTAACCGCACCATCAATGACCACGTTGATATCAATCTCAACATCAGTGCCGCAGATCAATTCACCGCGTAAATCAAAGCGGGCAGGATCGCGTAACATCACACCTGTAGCCAATAAACGCTCTGCTTGAATACTTTGGTAGGCGCGTTCTAATCTCGCTAACTGAACGCGATTGTTTACTCCTTCGACTTCAATTGGGTTAACAGGATGAACCGCATCAATCGCACGACCTTCATCATGAGCAATGGCTATAATATCCGTCAGGTAATACTCGCCTTGGGCATTATCATTGCTCAATTGTGATAACCAACGCTTTAAGTCACCACCATTGGCAACCAGTACACCGGTATTCACTTCATTAATTAATTTTTGCTCTTCTGTTGCATCTTTTTGTTCAACGATCGCAACTACAGGGCCATTACGGCGAATAATGCGTCCATAACCTTGCGGATCATTAAGCACCACGGTTAATAACGCAATTCCACCTGTTGGTTGTGCATCCAACAAGTTTTGTAACGTCTCACAGCTAATAAGCGGTACATCACCGTACAAGATCAGGACTTTTTCATCATCGGCTAAATACGGGGACGCTTGATCAACCGCATGCCCAGTTCCGAGCTGTTCCGCTTGTAGCACCCAATTTGCAGGTTGATCAGATAAAGTAGCCTCCATCTGTTCACCACCATGACCGTAAACCAAATGCAATTGATTGGCCTGTAATTCTCGGCAGGTTTGCATCACATGCGTGACCATAGGCTTACCCGCCAAAGTATGCAAAACCTTTGGCAAGTCTGAATACATCCGCGTGCCTTTGCCAGCCGCAAGAATAACCGCGCTAAAGCTCATATTTAATCCTTCATTCGCTTTCAACTATAAAACGCTATAAAACAAAAAGAGCGATAACCCTATACGGTTTATCGCTCTTTCATTACCCATTTCACACTCTGTGATTATTTGCTCGCTTCACTCTCATCAAGGTTAAGCTGGATAGGCCCTGTTTTACCGAATAGTTTGTGTACCCAAGTGGTGACTTTCCAAATGTGGCTGATCGTCCAAAAATACACCGCAAATACCGTTAAGAAACTACCAAACATCACGGTTTCATTAATTTGAGTAATATCAGACCAAATCCCCACACCGGCCATGATTGACGCACACAGGCAAATCACAAACAATGACATATGTGATGACAGACCAATACGCTGACAAATATGGTGCAGGTGCTCACGATCCGGCTTAAACGGTGATTGTCCTTTACGAATACGACGTACCATGATGGTAGCCATATCCATCAACGGTAGGGCGATAACCCACAATGCCGTCACAGGACGGATCGGCGTCGAATTCACCCCTTGAGTAGCTTCAATTAGCAACCAAATAACGGTAAAGCCAATAAAGATACTGCCCGCATCGCCCATGAAGACTTTAAAGCGGCGACCCAATGGAAAACCAAGGTTCAATAAAATATACGGGATCATCGCGGTCACCAATAAACCACAGACCAAGGCCAATTCGGTATTACCGTCGATAAGGAATAAATAACCTAGGGCACCAAACGTCACTGACGCTAATCCCCCCAGTAAACCATCGATACCATCTACCATGTTGAACGCATTGATGGCTCCAATAACAGCAAAAATAGTAATAAATGCACTGGCAATGGGTGATAGTTCAATCGCTTCACTGCCCATGAGGTAACCCAGGCTGTGTAAGCTCTTATCACCAATGAGTATCATGGCGAGCGAGACCCCCGCTTGGATCACCAAACGGATTTTAAAACTGATGTCATAACGGTCATCAATCACGCCCATCACGACTAAAATCGTGGCACAGATCAAAAACAGCACGAGGCCAGAATCAATTTCCGTAAAGAGCAAAAAAGTAATGGCGAGCGTAAAGAAGATAGACACCCCACCGACTAACGGCACCACGCCTTGGTGATGCTTACGGGCATTGGGTTTATCCACTAACCCTACAACCTTGGCGACTTTTCGAAATACAAACAAACTGCAAAACGATGTTATAAAAACAAAGATAAATGCATTAATCATAATAGTGAACTTACTAAAAAGGGAGATGGGTAAAGGTTGTGATAACGCGAAACTAGACACTAGAAACGCATTATTAATTCAACAATGGTTGTTAGCTGACCAGTTTTAAGGTGTCATCTTCTTTCATTAACGTTTGTAGGTACTGTTTAAAGTCATCACCTAATGACTCATGGCGCACCCCGTATTCAACGAAGGCTTTCAGGTAACCTAATTTATCCCCACAATCGTGAGATTTACCCGTCATGTGAAACGCTTCCACCGTTTCATCGGCCATTAGCATATCAATCGCGTCAGTCAGCTGAATTTCATCACCGGCGCCAGGAGGCGTCATCGCCAGCTTATCCCAAATTTTGGCCGATAAGACGTAACGTCCTACCACAGCTAAATTCGACGGTGCTTCTTCCATCGCCGGCTTTTCAACCATCGCCGTCATTGGATGAGACTCGCCACCTTTTAGAGCAGCACCATTACAATTGACCACACCGTACTTCGACACGTCGTGCATCGGTACTGGCTCC
Source organism: Photobacterium profundum (assembly GCF_003026285.1). Classification (GTDB taxonomy): domain Bacteria; phylum Pseudomonadota; class Gammaproteobacteria; order Enterobacterales; family Vibrionaceae; genus Photobacterium; species Photobacterium profundum. The sequence goes on along the minus strand of NZ_PYOD01000008.1, from coordinate 8,831 downwards.
ACCATAATTTGACTGGCTTGGGTGCTTTCATAGCGTGCTAACATCGCCGCTAAGTTTTCACGTGATTGATCCGCGGTATATTCATCTAAGATCACATCCGGTAATACCACCACGAACGGCGCATCCCCAATTAACGGTTTTGCACACAAGACCGCATGGCCTAACCCTTTTGCATGACCTTGGCGCACATGCATGATGGTTACATCTTTCGGGCAAATCGATTGGACGGCGTCAAGCAATTGACGTTTGACGCGTTTTTCAAGCGTGGCTTCCAACTCATACGACGTATCAAAGTGGTTCTCGATGGCATTTTTCGATGAGTGCGTCACTAACACGATTTCTTTAATGCCTGCCGCCACACATTCATTGACAATATATTGAATTAACGGCTTATCAACGATGGGCAGCATTTCTTTGGGGATAGCTTTAGTTGCAGGTAGCATACGTGTGCCGAGTCCTGCCACAGGAATAACGGCTTTGGTGATGTGGTGCATGTATAAATCCTTTTGAGGGATAACAGCTCTGCTGCACTCTATTAATAAGGTGCTTATCAGCATACTGTTTTAATGTGAGATATGACTACCGGCAAGCATTCACTTACCTGTCGAGATTATAAAGAATATTGTTTTTTAAGACAATGAAAGTGTCTCAAGAATGACTCACTAGAAAGCCCTCTTGTTATTAGGGGGAAATATAACAAGGGGCTAGCTACTTAATAGTATCGATACCAATAGATTCAACTATTGGCGGCGGCACGCAGTGTTTTAGTCGTTACCAAATAAATCGCGGGTGTAGACTTTGTCGACCACATCTGCCAACTCTTCGGCCATGCGATTCGAGACAATCACATCACACGATGATTTAAACTGCTCTAAATCGGTTAGTACTAACGAACGGAAGAATTCTTTTTCGTTCATTACCGGCTCAAAGATCACGACTTCAATGCCCTTCGCTTTAAGGCGCTTCATGATGCCTTGAATACTTGAGGCACGGAAATTGTCGGAGCCTGACTTCATGACCAGGCGGTAAATACCGACACGTCGTGGGTTGCGTTTAATAATCGAATCGGCAATAAAATCTTTACGCGTGGTATTTGAATCGACAATCGCCCCAATAATATTATTAGGTACATCCGCGAAATTAGCACGCAGCTGCTTGGTATCTTTTGGTAAGCAGTAACCACCGTAACCAAAGGATGGGTTATTGTAGTGACTACCAATACGTGGATCTAAACACACCCCCTCAATGATTTGACGGGAATTTAAACCATGGCTTTCTGCGTATGTATCTAACTCATTAAAGTACGAGACCCGCAATGCCAAATACGTGTTCGAGAACAGCTTAACCGCTTCTGCTTCCGTTGAATCGGTAAACAACACATCAATGTCTTGTTTAATCGCACCTTGCACTAACAAATTTGCAAAGACTTCGGCGCGCTCTGAGCGTTCACCAACGACAATACGAGACGGGTGCAAGTTATCATACAATGCACGCCCTTCACGTAAGAACTCGGGGGAGAACATCAGGTTGTCACAACACAACTCTTCTTTAATACGCGCGGTATAACCCACAGGTACCGTGGATTTGATCACCATCACCGCTGTAGGATTAATTGCCATCACATCTTTAATGACGGCTTCTACTGATGAGGTGTTGAAGTAGTTGGTTTCAACATCATAATCGGTTGGCGTCGCGATGATCACATATTCAGCGTCTTTGTACGCAAGTTCTTTATTTAACGTTGCGATAAAAGAAAGCGCATCATTATTTAGAAACTCGGTAATTTCGACATCAACAATCGGAGAAGTACGATCGTTAAGCATGTTAACTTTATCTTCGATAATATCAACAGCAATAACATCATTATGTTGCGCAAGCAGCATAGCATTAGACAGACCCACATAGCCTGTTCCCGCAATAGCAATTTTCATTTAAACCTAGCCTAGTTTTTATTTGTCATAAAATTCTTTATACCATTTCACGAACGCCGCAACGCCTTCTTTCACACCCACTTTGGGTGTGTAACCCGTAGCTTTAAACAAATCAGAAGTATCAGCATAGGTTTTATAAACATCGCCAGCTTGCATTCCGCGATAGTTTTTCTTCGCTTCAATACCGAGCGCATTTTCAATCTCAGAAATAAACTCCATAAGGTTGATCGGACTACCATGGCCAATATTGTATACAGCATAAGGCGCAGAGCTTGATGCCGGTGTACCTGTTTCAACCTTCCATTCATCATTGCGCATAGGAATAACATCAGCAATACGTACTACACCTTCGACAATATCATCGATGTAGGTGAAATCGCGCCACATATTACCACTGTTATTAATATCAATTGCTTCACCGTCTAGAATCTTTTTAGTAAAGATAAAAGGTGCCATATCAGGGCGGCCCCAAGGGCCATAAACCGTGAAAAAACGAAGACCAGTCGTTGGGATACCATAAAGATGTGAATACGAATGACTCATTAACTCATTGGACTTTTTCGTCGCTGCATATAAAGATACAGGATGATCAACAGAGTCCGATGTCTCAAAAGGTGTTTTATCGTTAAGACCATAGACAGAGCTTGATGATGCATACACAAGGTGTTCAATTTTATGATTACGACATGCTTCAAGTATATTCAAATGACCAATAAGATTTGAGTCTGCGTAAGCCATTGGATTTTCGATAGAGTAACGCACGCCAGCTTGGGCCCCTAAGTGAATCACACGGTCAAATTCATGTTCTTCAAACAAAGCGTCTAAAGGAGTTTTATTTGAAAAGTCTATTTTTACAAATTCAAAGTTATCATTTTTTATTCGTTCTAGTCGTGCAAACTTCAAACAAGTATCGTAGTAATCATTGTTATTATCAATGCCGACAACGGAATGTTTTCTATGAATCAGCATCTCAATAACGCGACTTCCAATAAAACCAGATGCACCAGTTACTAAATATTTCACAATGTCACCTCATATATTTATAAGCTAGAGATTTGATGAATGCAGGAGAGATCCTTAATATAAATAATAAGCCTGTATGAAAGATATTTCTAACTGTTAAAACATTTAGCTTTTTAAAAGCATACAAGCGCGAATTAAAATCATTAACGGCCTTATTAAAACCTCGTCTATGGTGGAAATCAGCGTCAATACGAAATTTTAATAAGGGTTCGTTTATATTAGCAAAACGCTTACCACCAGATAGTAAATCAACCCAAAGATAGAAATCCTGAGTGTTTTTTAATTCAGATTTATATCTATACCCATCTTCATTAAACACTCGCAAATTAAACATAACTGTAGGGTGATTAAAGGGACATTTTCTTATTATATTCCGACTAAGATCTTCATGCTTCGATGCCATTTTTTTGTAGAAAATCTCAACTCCATCATTTGTTATTTCAACAACATCAGAGCCAACAACAGAAATATCTGGATTATCTAACAAAAATTGCACTTGTTTTTCAAAACGTTTCGTCACTGAAATATCATCAGCATCCATACGAGCAAGAAAAGTATAACAATTTTTTAGGATTACTTTTTCTATTATCTCATTTAATCGATAGGCTAACCCTAAGTTAGTTACATTAAAGTTAATAAAAACATTACTAAAACAACTATATCTGATTAATAACTTCTTTAGTTCATTTGAAACCTCACCGTCAACCTCAATAAATAAATCAAAAGAAGAATATGACTGATGAAGTATGCTATCGATTGAAGCTTCGACAAAGTTCACACTGTCTGATTTATATATAGACATAGCAACTGCGATTTTATTAGATATATTCATAATTATTTTAAAAACAATCGTTTTAATGTGAACATTGTAACACGTTTAATCTTAGATTTATAAGATTCCAGTCTTGGTTTAAATGAAGAACCAACAAATGGGCTATCATTAATTACTTGCATTGATTTTCCATTGTATTTTAATAATAAATTTAAATTATCCAGCAAAGGTTTGTGGCTAAACCCCTTTAGAGAATCAGCTAGCTTTAAATTATTCAAACCTACAGGAGTTATTAAATTATCTACAGATTTAAACTCAGGAATCATTTTTTTTGATAACGAAACATAATATTCATTATACTTAGGAGAAATATCACTAAAATCAATTTCCACTAGTAAACCCTCTTTATTAAAGGCACCTTGATAATATTTATCCACATCACTAATTATAAAATCATTAAATAAAAAGTTACCTAACGAATAATATATAGACTGATTAGAGTATCTCTCAAAACATTGAATTGTATGCGTATGACCGCCTATAATTCCATTCACACCTAAATCAATTATTTTCCTTGCCAAGGATGCCTGATCATACGTAGGGAAAAATTCATTTTCAACTCCCCAGTGTGGTAATATATAAATATAGTCAACATGTTTTTTTAAGTTAATTACATCTTCCTTTATATTTTCGAATATTAATGGGGAAGGTCCACTGGTATTAATATTTGCATATGATTCTGAGTTAGAAGAATAACAACAATAACTGAGTAAACCTACTTTTTTCCCTCCCAGATCAAGAATAGCTGGCTTTCTAGCTTCATTTATATTATTGCCAGCTCCAAAAAAGTTGGAAGACAACCTATCTATCTCTTCTATCGATTCTTTTAATCCTTGTTCACCTTGATCAAGGATATGGTTATTTGCAAGATTAAAGAAATCACAGAAATCATATAAACTAGAAAGCTCTTTGAGATTAACAAGTGAAAATTTATTTTTGTTATCAAAAATCTTGTTATTAAGAAGAGGTGCTTCCAAATTTGCCACAATATAACCATCATAATTTTTCAAAAAAAAATACAATTTGGTTTTTTTAAATTTGTCAATATCATCAATTGAATATGAATCAGTACAGATATCACCTATAAATAATACTTTCATAGCCTATCGACCTCTAATAAATGAAGATATTGATTGAGCAAACAACATCTCAACATTATCAAAACTTTTATCTCTTTTTATTATTGATTCATGGCTATAGACATATTCATATTGTGCATTAATAGCTGTAGCCAGACCAAAATGAACAGATTGATATTCAATTATTGAGTATCCTAAACTAGATTCTGATATATCCAAGGAAACAAACGGGGTATTTAACTTCTTTCGAGTTTCAACTGCAAACTTTATGAGTTTATCATCTGCAACACAGTGATAATCAAACTTCCCACTTCCAGATGCTCTGAAATCATCATCTCTAGTAAAGCGTTTTAAAACAAAAACCTTATTATCAAAAACAAGAACTTTCCAATCAAATTTTAAATCAGGAATGAATTCCTGAAGAACAACACGACCAAACTTTAAAGGGTAAGATTGTGGGTGCTTAATATATTGCTTTATAAAGCTTCTTGCTATTTCAATGATACTTTTATTATGGAATATATAGTACCCCATATTAGTTCGTATCGATTTTTTCAAGTCACCTGACGTTTTAGCCAAAGTAACTCCTTTACTACCAAAACCAGCATAAGGTTTTACAACAACAGGTAGATTTGACTTTAATTTTTCACTATTATAATGAGATAGTATTTTTGACTTTGGAGTTGAAATTCCAACTCTAGATTTATAAAGTTCTTGATAATACTTATTCTCATGAGAAAGATAATGTTCAATACTTGGTAATAATATTCCACCACGGGCATTTATTTCAAAAGCAACATCAATAACAGCCAATTTATACTGCTCAATTTGAGATGAGCAAAAGAAAAAATAAACACCATCAATATCAATTGAATTATTTATTACTTTATTTGCAATGTCATCAAATGATAATACTTCACTAGAAATATCATTAGAAAAAAAATTAACCATAACAGAAGGGTCAATACCAATAGTTTCATGAAGCTTCTGCGGTATTATATTATTATAATTGGTTACAAATACTACTTTATTCATTACTACATTCCTTCTGATAAAATTTTGTTAACCAATATTTAGATATTGACCTAATATCATACTTATTCTGTACATTTTCTTTAGCTATATTTATATTATCTCTATACATCCCAAGAGAAAACTCATTAATAAATTTTGAATATTTCTCTAGATCCCCTTGAGCAACAGAAGGATAAAAATCACAAATAAACTCTTCATACCCATCAAATTGTGTTGTTAGTATAGGTAAATTCGAGAGCATAGCCTCGCATATAGTAAGAGGCATTCCCTCATAGGTTGAAGACATTAAATACAAATCACAAGCCAATGAATATCTATATATATCAGTCACATTACCAACAAGCTTGACATTATTCCCAACATCTAACTCTGAAATCATCTTTTTAATATTCTTCAATTCTGGTCCATCACCTAATATCAACAACCTTATTGTCTTATTATCATTTAAAGCTTTTTTGATAGATTTAATCATAAATTCATGATTTTTAACTTTAGCTAACCGACTAATTGCTAAACATATAAAGTCATTATCATTAAAGGCATACCGTTCAACAATCTCTTTTCTTAATTCCCTCCTATCATATTTATCAACATCAGGAATATGGAAACCATTTGGAACAGAAAAACTTTTATTTCCATTAAAAATACCACTATCAACATATCGATTTAATGCTAACTTACTAACATTTGTATTTAAATCAGAATATCGTTCTGTCATTTTATATAACATTTTAAAATGTTTAGAACCAATATTTGATGTGTGAGCAGTACTTATCAATCTAACAGATGAATTAAATATTAACTTATACAATCTAGCAACAATGATTGAGTGTGGTAAATGAGCATGAATTACATCCGGAGAGAAAGCTTTAATTTCTTTAGCTAAAGAAAAAAAGAATAACAATAGCCCTTTAATTGTGTTCATATTAAGACTTATCGTTTTAACATCTATCCTATCAAGGCATTGAACTAAATCAGAAGGATCATCTTTGAGCCTTATTAATAGGACTTGATTACCTTTATGCATTTCATTGCAAAGGGAAAAAACTTGTTTTTCAGCACCACCAGTACCGAAAGAATTGATTAAATATATTATTTTCATACATACACTTTATAATGTTTATAATTGACAATTAGATTTAAACTCACTAACCTAAAAAGAATAAAAATGATATATTCAATCATCCCCATTCTCTTTATAGAAAAACAAACATGATATTAACGGAATAAAGAAAATACCACTAAATATACTCATTTTAGTAAAAATTAAAGATGTGTAAACAATACGGCTAGAGATATTTTTAAGCAAGATAAAATAGATACCTAATACAAACGCCACGCCTAACAAACCAAACCTTAAAATAAATGAAATAAACAAACCGGCATCATCTATTGCAGCAGTTACATCTTTAAATTTTGAAAGGTTTATAAGTTTATTTAAGTCATACGAATACATCCCTTCCCCGAAATAAAAACGAGGATCATCAATACTTCTGGTTAAAATCATATTTACAATAGACTGCCTAATCATGAACGAGCCCGCTTCAGATACATTATCTACTGAAGAATATCTTTCCTGCTGAAAATTAAACGATGCTACTATAATAGGAGCTAAAAGCATAAACATGATAATTAATAACTTTGGCTTTTTAAATACGTTAACCTTGACTAAATAGCCGAATAAAAAAAACAAAGCACTGATTAGTGACGCTGTAGAAAATGTAAGAAAAACCGAAAATAGGACGAATGCATAAAATTTAGTCTGATTATAACCAATAATAAAAAGGGCTGACAATAAGGACAAAACAACCAGCCCATAATTAGACGGTTCGGTAAAAATACCAGTTGCTCTATAATAACCTAAAAAAAGACTTCGTTGTGACTCACCAGTAAAAAAACCAACTATGTCAATTTGAATATTAAAAATATAGAACGCTAACACTTGTATGTAAAATATAGTAACATGAAAAATCAACAAAGCCTTAATAGCTTGAATTAGTCTATTTTTATCAAACACTACAAATATCATTAAAATACTAACAATTAAGACAACACGTCCTAAATACTTATTAAGTAAAAGCCCCTTATCAAAATCCATAATTAAGAAATAATCAGGAAAAAACAAACTCAAAGCAGTGTAAAACAAAGTAACAAGCGATAGAAATGATAAAAAAACAATCACTTTAAAATTAACACTGTAACTCTTCCTGTAAATTAACATGTAGAAAATACACAGAAGTAACGATATTAATGGAGTTTCCTTTCCGTAATTTATTAATGTAAAAAAAAATAGAATCAAAAGCTCCAATACAAACTTTGGTGATTTAAGCAATAGCATTTTAGCCCCGTTGCATTTAGATTAATATTTTCACAATCTTATTAACTTTCACAATTATAACACCAACTACTGCTGATATGAAAATGGCGATTAATGAAATCATTGATTCATCAAAGATGAATGTTTTTCGCACCACAATCAAAACAAACTGATGTATAAAATAAATTGCAGATGATAATTGAGCTAAATTTAAAAAAACTTCAGTGTTTATGCTATTCCCCATCAATACAAACAGGAAAATAAAAGGACATAATATTAGTAATGACAATAAGATATCAACACCAACTACATCCCCATAAAGTTTATAGTTAAAATAAGTTTCAATAAGCATTATTATAAAACTTACAATTAGCATTGGTAAAACTAATGGTTTTATTTTACGAAAAAAAACCTCATATTCAGCTAACACATTACCTAAAATAAAAAATGGCAATCCAAAAAATAAAAAATTCCTATACAAATAGCAGTCTCTTATACACATATGACTCTTCTCACGTATCTTCGACCGAAGTAATCAATGCTGGATACAGTAGGATAAAATAAAAATACAGCAAAGAAATCATAAGAAATTAAAGACAAGAGATCAGTACTTT
>NZ_PYOD01000007.1 GCF_003026285.1 Photobacterium profundum | reverse complement strand
AGAAATGAAGCATAAATTGACTGTGTCATCTTGCGATGATTAAGGTCACTCAGTTCATTGATAAATCTTTCGACTTAAAATTTCACGAGTGCCCACACAGATTGCATGGTCAAATTGTTAAAGAACATACTGACTAGGTTGCTGGCTAAGCGCCGTGCTCCGTGTCAGTGAGGTCGCATTATAGGGAGATATTTGTGAGTGACAACTCTTTTTTAAACAAAAAAAACCAACCGTTCAAAATTTAAACATGATTGGTTTTTGTGGGCTAAATATTACTCTCAAGGCGTGATATTAAAGGTTAATCGAATTCGCTGTACATAGATATAATAGTGTTCAATGCCATTGATTGAGTTGTATTCCAACGATCACTCCAGATAACAGAGACTTTAATCTGTTTAGATCCAGGTACCGGTGTATCATTATTTACCACAACCACTCTACTGACTGTTGTTCCTGCCATTAATAATGATTCTGTACTGCTCTTTATATCGCTATATAAGATAGTGCCCGTTCCAGCGCTTTGTGAGCGAGTTCTAAATAGCTCTAGTTTTTCTTCTGCTAGATATAAAGCATCAATGCTGTGAAGCGCATTTTCAGATTTCACTTCCATATAGGTTTGAAGCTTTACTAAACCGAGTACACCTACAGTAAGGACAACAAAAGAAATCAGCACCTCAATAAGACTAAAACCTTTCGATTTATAAATCATACCAAGAACCTTCTACCCAACTAATTGTTTCCAAGTCGTCTAGGGCATCTTTAAACACATCACTATTAAAGCTGAAGTCTAGACTTCCACGAATTTTTGCGGTTAAGCCAGGAGCATCCATAACATACCCCCCTTTAGGGTGGAATGCGCCAAATTGAAAATACCCGACAACCAATTTTTCCTGATGAGTCAGCTGACCCCCTGCAGACATTACATCCCATTGTGATTCAGTTGGCATAAACGTACTACCAGGTGATTTAAAGTGATAAATTAATGCACTTAATGTCTGAGCACCATTTACAGCTAAAATTCCATCTTGAACAACAAGAACAATTCCAGGTATTCCAGCTATAGTTATAGCCTCTTGAATTAGATTAGCATTTGAGCCTAAATCACAATTTCCTACGACCCAAATACGATCAGAATCAACAGCTATTTTACTTGCGATATCAGATGAACAACTTAAAGAACCAGCTATAACCGTAGTTGTCGACTTGTCTTTTATTTTTTCCCAATCTTTTCTTGGAACATGAAAAACATCCTTAAAAGGATCTAGATTTGCACTATAAATATAGTCATCACCAAATACAGAGGGTTTTGAGGAACCTATAACAATTTTATTATCTGCAACAATAGACTGATTTTCTGGTTTACATTTCGGCCATGTAGTTGAGTTACTATGAAAACCATCATATGGTGGATAAGCGTGGTGCAACCCAGCATTTGTGAGTGTTCCTTTAATTTCAACGTTGCCAGCATATCTTGCTATAACGCATTCATACTCACCTTCACTTTTAACGCCAGGATCGGGATACATCAAAGTAGTACCTTCTAAGAGAAGGTTTGATGTCGCTTTTATTATTCCAGGCGATCTGCCACCAGCAATGCTAAAATGTTTACTTATTTTCTTTGTTGCAATGTCATTAGTATTTCGTGATGTAATAACGTACATATCAGAGCTGATCGTATCAATTTCAATACTATTGCCCGAAGCATTACAGTCCGTATAAAAGTAATTCGAATTGGTAACCAACGAGAGATCTGACTCTTCATTAATCTTTGCAAAACCACACTCTAGCCCTCCCTCTGCCAACCAATGCGCTTGCCTTGCCAATACCTCATTTTGAGTTCGCTTAATTTGATAAAATACATTTTTATAAGATGCTAATGAAAACAATAACGACACCACTAATAACATTGCCGTTACTAATAAAGTCGCCATTCCTTTTTGACTATTCATCAGTACCAGTTCCTTGTTTTCACCTGAACTGACTTCGCCGACGATATAGAATCATCTAGCGTGGCAACTTCTAAGTTGATAGTCAGATATTGACTTGTTGTAGTAGCTGAACTTAAAACACTCTCCAAAACTTCAAACTTCGTAACTTTAATTTGTTTCTCATTCAAAGTTGATTGCCCGTACGCACAGGCATCTGCTGCAGTCAGCACTGAAGACTTTGTAGAGAAAGACCTTAATTTATTATCATCTCGGTAATATGTACGAAAGTGCTGATCCGTTCCATCATCATATCCATATATGATACAAGTCGGATTACCCAGAGAGGTTGATTTAAGATAAATCGTTTTCGTTGCACCGCTGAGAACAAAAGTCGATGACGCACCCGCTTTGTAACCGGCCCGCTGTATATCCTCTTTCATCATACGAAGTACATCATTAGTATCTTGCGCTAACATCAACTGCAATGTTCGCTGTGAAGCAAAAGAATATCCGTTCATAAAAACACTACCGATAACCGTCAACGATAATAATCCAATCGCAGATGCAACCAACAGTTCAATTAAACTAAACCCATTACAACTACGGACATTCCGTATAACCATATGCCCCCCCATCACTGCAAGAAACTAAACGTCCTGTCATTTTTCTTACTTCAACCCTGACAGTTTTACTTGAATCAATAAAAAAACCAAAATGCCCATCTTTCTTAGGGCGACCAGTAAGCTTGTCAAAACCTAGGGTAGAAAAATTTTCATATATTTTTATTGATGGAAAATCTACGCTAGATACCAGACCTAATAAAGTTCCATCAGATAATGATGCTTCAATACTCCACGGCGAAGAACTAGCAGCAGCTGAAGTACTCGCCATTGTTTTAGGTTGAATCGTGATATCTAGCCCCTTCATAACCGCTTCTGATTTCGCTTGAACTAACAACCATTCAATTTCGGTTGCTAACCGTTTTACTTTATTTGAATCAATTAAATTACTAAACGAAGGGGCGGCGGCAGAAACTAAAATAGCGATTATTGCGAGGGTTATAATCAGCTCTAATAGAGTAAATCCAAGAGCCTTCCAGCTATTAAAATGTATATGCTGTAATGATTGAACCATTTCGCGAGGCATTCCCCAGTTCCCTTTATAAACATGTTGATAGCAGAGTTTCAACTTGATTCATATCGTATCACCAGAGCAAAATACCCTTGATTATAAAGAGATAATTATCGAGTGAATTCGAATATTAGAGGAAGGGGTAGTCAATGAATGGACAAAAAGGCGTGACACTGATCGAATTACTTATTGCTGTAGCAATTATTGGCATATTAACTACTATTGCTTACCCTTCTTACCAAGAACATGTATTGAAGAGTTATCGCAATCAAGCGATGGGGGATTTAGCCATGATTCAATTAGAAATTGAAAGTAATAGAACAAATGGTACCGCCTACCCTAGTTCAATATCGCCCAACCTCTGTAGTGTATGTGATAATAGTGGGGAGCGGTATGTCTATGGAATCACATCAACGACGACCTCATACACTTTATCTGCAACAAAAACAGCATTACAAAGCCCTGACTATTGTGATGATTTGACGTTAAAAAGTACTGGTGAGACAACGCCCGCTAATTGTTGGAAATGATTTTTGATACCGATAGAAATAAAAAAGCCAGCTTGCGCTGGCTTCTTAAATTCATTTAACTCGGCAATTAATATTAGCCGGTTAAATCATCAAAAAATTTCTTCACACCATTAAAGAAACCTTCAGACTTTGGCTTATGCTTACTTGCTGCATTTCCACCAAAGCTTTCTTCTAGCTCTTTAAGTAGCTCTTTTTGATGAGAACTTAAATTAACTGGTGTTTCAACAACGAGCTTACAAATCAAATCGCCAACAGCACCGCCGCGTACAGACTTAACGCCTTTACCACGCATACGGAACATACGTCCGGTTTGTGTTTCTGATGGTACTTTTAGATTTACGCGACCATTCAAAGTGGGTACTTCGACTTCACCACCAACGGCAGCCATCGTAAAGCTAACAGGTACTTCGCAATACAGGTTGTTGCCATCACGTTCAAAAATTGAATGCTCTGCAACATGTACCTGTACATACAAATCACCAGCCGGTGCACCAAACTCACCCGCTTCACCTTCGCTAGAAAGACGAATACGATCACCAGTATCGACACCTGCAGGGATCTTAACTGACAAGGTTTTCGTTTTTTCAACTCGACCTTGACCATGACATGAATTACATGGGTCTTTAATGATCTTGCCGCGACCGTGACAATGTGGACAAGCTTGCTGTACAGCAAAGAAACCTTGACGCATTTGTACTTGGCCTTGGCCATGACAAGTGCCACACGTTGTTGCTGATGAACCTTTCTTAGCACCAGAACCGTCACACGAATCACAACCAACCAAGGTTGGTACACGGATTTCTTTAGAACAGCCACGAACAGCTTCTTCTAAAGTCAGTTCCATGTTGTAGCGAAGATCGGAGCCACGTTGAGCACGCGACTGTTGACGTCGACCACCGCCGCCGCCACCAAAGATATCGCCAAATACATCACCGAAGATGTCACCGAAATCAGCGCCGCCGCCACCACCGTAGCCGCCACCACCGCCACCTTGTTCAAAAGCTGCATGACCGTACTGATCGTATGCCGCTTTCTTCTGAGGGTCGGTTAGAATTTCATACGCAGTTTTGACTTCTTTAAATTTTTCAGTCGCATCTGCTTCCTGATTGCGATCAGGGTGAAATTTCATTGCAAGGCGTTTATAAGCCTTTTTAATGTCACGTTCTCCGGCATCTCGACCAACGCCTAGAACTTCATAAAAATCGCGTTTTGACATACTTAACTGTCACCTGCTTTAAATACAGCTACGGGCGATAGAGTAAACCCTAACGCCCGTTCGAAAATAAGATTATGAATTAACTATCTTATTTTTTTTCGTCTTTTACTTCTTCGAACTCAGCGTCAACAACATTGTCGTCTTGCTTTGCTTCTTGCTCGCCTTCACCGCTTGGTGCTTGCTGAGCTTGAGCTTGCTGTTGAGCGATTTCCATAAGCTTCTGAGAAGCAGCAACTAGCGCTTGAACTTTCGCGTCGATTGCTTCTTTATCTTCAGCTTTACGTGCTTCTTCTAATTCAGAAACAGCAGCTTCGATTTTCTCTTTGTCTTCAGCTGGTAGTGCTTCGCCAGCTTCTTCAACTTGCTTACGAGTACCGTGAATTAGCTGATCAGCTTGGTTACGAGCCGTTACTAACTCTTCGAACTTCTTGTCCGATTCTTTGTTAGCTTCAGCTTCTTGAACCATTTTCTCGATATCTTCGTCGCTTAGGCCGCTTGAAGATTGAATCGTGATCTTCTGCTCTTTACCTGTGCTCTTATCTTTAGCAGATACGTGCAAGATACCATCAGCATCTAGGTCGAATACTACTTCGATTTGTGGCATACCACGAGCAGCAGCTTGAATACCTTCAAGGTTAAACTGACCTAGTGATTTGTTGTAGCTAGATTGCTTACGCTCACCCTGAAGAACGTGGATAGTTACCGCGCTCTGGTTGTCTTCTGCAGTAGAGAAAACTTGGTTCGCTTTCGTTGGGATAGTTGTGTTCTTCTCGATTAGCTTAGTCATAACACCACCCATGGTTTCGATACCAAGAGATAGTGGCGTTACGTCAAGAAGAAGTACATCTTTCACGTCACCCGCAAGAACACCACCTTGAACAGCCGCGCCTACAGCAACAGCTTCATCAGGGTTTACGTCTTTACGTGCTTCTTTACCAAAGAACTCAGCAACTTTTGCTTGAACCATAGGCATACGAGTTTGACCACCAACAACGATTACGTCAGTGATTTCGCTTACAGATAGACCAGCATCAGAAAGAGCAACTTTTAGAGGCTCAAGAGAACGTTGTACAAGATCTTCAACTAGAGACTCAAGCTTCGCACGAGTCACCTTGATGTTCATGTGCTTAGGACCAGTTGCATCTGCAGTGATGTAAGGAAGGTTTACATCAGTTTGTTGTGCAGAAGAAAGCTCAATTTTCGCTTTCTCAGCAGCTTCTTTTAGACGCTGCATTGCAAGAGGATCGTTGCGAAGATCCATGCCTTGTTCTTTTTTGAATTCTTCAACTAAATAGTTGATCATGCGGTTATCGAAATCTTCACCACCAAGGTGTGTATCACCGTTAGTTGAAAGAACTTCGAAAGTCTTCTCGCCTTCTACTTCATCGATTTCGATGATAGAGATATCGAATGTACCACCACCAAGGTCGTAAACTGCGATAGTGCGATCGCCACCTTTCTTATCAAGACCGTAAGCAAGTGCAGCTGCTGTTGGCTCGTTGATAATACGCTTAACTTCTAGACCTGCGATACGACCAGCATCTTTCGTTGCTTGACGCTGAGCATCGTTAAAGTATGCAGGAACAGTAATAACTGCGCCTGTTACTTCTTCGCCTAGGAAGTCTTCAGCTGTTTTCTTCATTTTCTTAAGAATTTCAGCAGATACTTGAGGAGCAGCCATTTTTTGGCCTTTCGCTTCTACCCATGCATCGCCGTTGTCAGCTTTTACGATTTTGAAAGGCATGATTTTAAGGTCACGCTGAACTTCTTCATCTTCAAAGCGACGACCGATTAGACGCTTAATTGCGTATAATGTGTTTTCTGGGTTTGTTACCGCTTGGCGCTTAGCTGGTTGACCAACTAGCGTTTCACCATCTTGGGTGTAAGCAACAACAGATGCCGTAGTACGTTCACCTTCCGCATTTTCAATTACGCGCGGTTTGTCGCCATCAAGTACTGCTACACAAGAGTTAGTTGTACCCAAGTCAATACCAATAATTCTACCCATCAGGCTTTTCTCCGAAATTCATTTAATTTTACAAGCGCGTCCGAAATGGACGTCGCTATAATGGGGTATACCCAGACAAAATATGTTTACGATGTCGTATGATTACTAAATAAGGCCAATCATCCCCATTTCAAGGGCAACACCTAAAAAATATCAAAATAAAATAAAAAACCCACCGTAGTGGGCCTTTTTAAAGCTTTTATACAATTATGCTTGCATATCTACACTGCCAGCAGCAGCTTTAGATACCATTACCATTGCAGGACGAATAATACGGCCATTTAGCTCATAACCTTTCTGCATAACAAGCATGACAGTATTTGGTTCATGCTCTGCACTTTCTTGAATAGACATCGCTTGATGGAATTCAGGGTTAAATGCTTCACCTACAGGGTTATGCTGCTTCAGGCCGAATTTCTCAACTGTTGCAGTCATTGTCTTAAGCGTTAATTCAACACCTTCAATCATTGACTTCAATGCTTCGTCATTCTTATCTGCCATTTCGATTGCACGCTCAAGGTTATCGATAACAGGCAATAATTCTTCGGTAAATTTATTCAATGCAAATTTACGAGCTTTATCGATTTCGACTTCTGAACGTCGACGAACATTCTCTCCTTCAGCGCGAGCACGAAGCACGTTATCTTGCGCTTCTTTTACTTTTGCATCACTTGAAAGTAAAGCTGCTTCTAATTCCGCAATACGTGCGATTTGCATTTCTTCAGCAGTAATTTCTACAAATTCTTCCTCAGCAGAAACAGTCTCAGCCGCTTCTACAGTCTCTTGCTGCAGCTGTTCATCCTGTAGTTTTTTGTCTTCATTGTTCATGCTTTTACTTCTCCGCCAAGATACTGATGTATTTTAAATACAATTGTTCACAAATTTGAGCAGATAAACCAGTATTATCTACTCAAAAAAAACATTCATGTGCTTATTATGGGGATGAACGTCAATGATTCAAGCAGAGTTCGCTAACAAAGCGCGACAAGTCTCTAAACCTAAGGCTATACTGGCTTCACTATCATTTGTCGGATCAAGGACATGAAGCGCATTTTTCAAACAATCGCGTTAATTGGTAAGCCAAGAAACCCAGATGCTCTGCAAACTCACAAAACCCTCTTTGACTGGTTAACAGACAAAGGCTACGACGTTTTAGTCGATCATCGATTAGCGAACGACCTTGATGTACCTCAAGACTGTTTGTGCGATTTGCTTACTATTGGCGATAAAGCAAACCTCGCGATTGTCGTCGGTGGCGATGGCAACATGTTAGGCGCGGCGCGCGTGCTATCGCGTTTTGACATCGCTGTGATTGGTGTTAACCGTGGTAATTTAGGTTTTCTGACAGATCTTGACCCAGAAAGCTTCAAAGAAGAATTAACACGAGTGTTAGAGGGTGAATTTGTAACGGAACGTCGCTTTTTATTAGAAGCGGAAGTACATCGACACGGACAAATAAAAAGCCGAAACGCCGCATTAAACGAAGCTGTATTACACCCAGATAAAATCGCGCACATGATTGAGTTTGAAGTGTATATCGATGATAACTTCGCCTTCTCTCAACGTTCTGATGGTTTGATCATTGCCACCCCGACAGGCTCAACCGCCTATTCACTGTCTGGTGGTGGCCCTATTTTGTCGCCAAGTTTAAATGCCATAACGTTAGTGCCGATGTTTCCACATACGTTATCAAGTCGTCCTTTAGTGGTAGATGGTGATCGTTGCATCAAATTATTAGTATCGCCAGATAACGGCAGTACATTAGAAGTGAGCTGTGATGGGCAAGTTTCACTGCCAGTGAGCCCGGGGGATGAAGTGCATATCTACCAAAGCCCTGAGCAATTACAGCTTATTCACCCTAAGAATTATAACTACTACGGTGTACTCCGCGCCAAACTGGGTTGGTCAAGTAAACTGTTTTAATCACGCTTCTTTTCTGAAAGCAAAAAGCCAGCATCTTATTGCTGGCTTTTTATTACCTGAAATTCATCGACTTACCTTATTTAATTTTTTCATTAAATATTTCACACAGTACTTTACTGTATGTAGATACAGTATATACTGTATGAAAACACAGGTGTTGATTTAAACAGGTGAACACATGCTTTCTCATATGACTATCTCCAATTTTGCTATTGTCAAAAACCTTGAATTTGAACTCAAGTCAGGAATGACCACCATTACTGGCGAAACCGGTGCAGGTAAATCGATCGCGATTGATGCGCTTGGTCTCTGCCTTGGTGATCGCGCCGAAGCGTCTATGGTTCGTCCTAACGAAGATAAAGCAGAACTTTCTGCCGCATTTTCATTAAAAAATAACCAAGCAGCGCGCCGCTGGCTCGAAGACAATGAATTGGTCGATGGTGAAGAATGCATTCTTCGCCGAGTGATAACAAAAGAAGGTCGTTCACGTGGGTTTATTAACGGCAGCCCTGTTCCTGCTTCTCAGCAGAAATCATTAGGCCAATTGTTGATCAATATTCATGGCCAACATGCCCATCAGCAACTAATGCGCCCTGATTATCAACAGCAAATGTTGGATCAATATGCGGGTCATCACCTTTTAATGGATAAAACACGTCAGGCTTATCAAAACTGGCGTCAGACGAATAATGAATTAAAGCGCCTAACTCAAAATCGTGAAAAAAATGAAGCACAAAAGCAGCTTATTCAATACCAAGTAAAAGAACTGCATGATTTAGCACTTGGCGAAGACGAATACAGCGAGATCGAAGAAGAGCATAAACGCTTATCAAATAGCGGTGAACTTGCACTTTCGAGCCAAACCGCCCTATCGATTTTATATGACAACGATGATGGCAATGCCTTACAGCTACTTCAAATGGCAAGCCAGCAAGTCGTATCCTTGGGTGAATTCGATAATAGCTTGAGTGCAATTCCACAAATGCTGGAAGATGCCATTATCCAAGTTCAAGAAGCTAGCCAAGAGCTACGGGGTTATTTAGATAATCTGGATATGGATCCCCAACGTTTAGTCTACCTAGAAGAACGCATTGCTAAAATTTTATCGTTAGCCCGTAAGCATTACGTTATGCCTAACGAACTCTTCCAGAAACACCAAGATCTACTCAAAGAGTTAGAACAACTTGATTGTAGCGATGAGCGACTAGAAGAACTTGCAGAGCTTGTTGAAAATAAACGACAAGCATTCTTAGCAACAGCAGAAAAACTCAGTAAAAGTCGCCACCGTTATGCCAAAGAACTTGATAAAAAGATCTCTTGCAGCATGCATGAACTCAGCATGGAACACGGCATCTTTAAAATTGACGTACAAAATGATGCAGAAGGAATGTTAAGTCCACTAGGCTTCGACACCATCACCTTCTTAGTATCGACCAACCCAGGTCAACCACTGCAACCCTTAGGTAAAGTCGCATCTGGTGGTGAGTTATCGCGTATATCGTTAGCCATTCAAGTGATAACAGCCCAGAAAATAGAAACACCCAGCCTTATATTCGATGAAGTCGATGTGGGTATTAGTGGACCAACAGCCGCAATTGTCGGAAAAATGCTGCGTACTTTAGGCAATTCAACCCAAGTCATGTGTGTAACACACTTACCGCAAGTTGCAGGTTGTGGCCACCAACAAATGTTTGTTGCCAAGAAGAGTACCAAAGGACAAACAGAAACAAGCATGTGCCCTTTAAATGACGACGCTCGTGTTGCCGAGCTAGCAAGATTGCTAGGCGGGAGTGAGATTACCGACCGTACACTAGCGAATGCGAAAGAATTACTGATTGCAGCATAAATATTGATATAAATTAGCATTATGTTCTGATTAATGAGACATATCGCTAATCATTTTGGCTAAGATGAAATAAACTTAAGTAGAAATGCAACTATAGGGGCTGACAGCAGTCTCAATTAGAGTTTTTTCTTTGCCACTTTTTTTACTTCTGCTTTGACCTTGTTTATCATCGCAGCAGTTAAAGCTAAAAAGCCAGGATGCTATGAGTTGGAAAAATATCGCCGCACTAACACTAGCGTTAAGCTTGCTTAGTGGTTGCTCAGTAATTGAGAAATTGGTTTACCGTATTGATATCAACCAGGGTAACTACCTTGAGCAATCTGATATTGATACGCTTCGTATGGGCATGAACAAAGAACAAGTACGTTATGTACTAGGTTCACCAATGCTTGTAGAGCCAAGCTACCCTGATACTTGGTATTACGTGTATTACCAACAACCAGGTCATGAAGAAAGCGTACAAAAGAATTTGATTTTGGCGTTTGATGCTCAGAACAAGTTAACTGGAATGAAAGGTGATTATCAGCCTGGACCAAACTTCTTAACTGCCATCAATTAATGAAAAAGCTCGCATTGGCGAGCTTTTTCTTTATCTGCTTTGCAACGTAAAGAGCGACAAACAAACCACATTACTACCGTTTTATTTCGCCTCAGATTTTGCTTTTAATGCTTCTTTCTTTGCCTGCTCGGCACGCTTACGACGGATCTCTTTCGGATCGGCCAGTAAAGGTCGATAAATCTCTATCCTATCGCCATCACGTACCGTCGCATTGAGCTTCACATTACGACTGTACACACCGATCTTGTTTTTCTTCAAATCGATCTCAGGAAACATCGCTAATATACCGGACTGCTCAATGATCTCTTGAACATCCGTTTCTGAGTTAATCGCCAGCTTGATCACTCGCTGATTATTAGGCAGAGCATATACAACCTCTACATGAATCAACTTATCATTAGAACTCATAAATTTCTTTTGCTCGCTTGGTAAAGGCACTTACCATATTGCTCGTCAAATCGCGGAACACTTTACCAAATGCCGCATCCACTAATCCGTTGGTAAATTCAAAATCCAAATTCAGCTCAATTTTACACGCTGTCGCATCAAGCTCGATGAATTTCCAACCGCCCACTAACTTCTGAAATGGGCCATCAACCAACTGCATGTCGATGGTATTAAAATCAATCAGCTGATTACGAGTCACAAACGTTTTACGTATGCCCGCTTTCGACACATCGACAGAAGCCATCATATGCTCACCAGAGCGTTCAATAATTTTAGTACCTGAACATCCAGGTAAAAACGCGGGGTAAGATTCAACATCATTAACAAGTTCAAACATTTGCTGGGCACTAAACGGTACAAGTGCAGAGCGACTGATCTGAGGCATAGATTCTCCTTAAGCTTCACAAACCCCTCACGCATAGATTTTACAGCGATAAAATCAAAATCTATGCGAAGAAGTGGCTCAATGATACCATTAGTCGGTAAACAGCCAAAATCAGAGCGAATACAGTTAAACTTTCAACGACATAACAACGTAGAAACCTGTATTACACTCTACTCGACCAAACTGATGAACATCTGTTTTGGGAATAGCAACATAAAGAAATGGATACCCCATGGCTAAAAAACCGAATAAGTCAGATAACACCATTGCCAAAAACCGTACCGCCAGACACGAATTTGCCATCCAAGATGATTATGAAGCCGGGCTTCAACTACAAGGCTGGGAAGTAAAAGCAATTCGTAACGGTAAAGTAAACATCGCCGAAAGCTATGTGTTTCTGCGTGATGGTGAAGCATTTATTTCAGGTGTAACAATCACACCACTGAATGCGGCATCAACCCACGTTGTTGCCGATCCAACGCGTACTCGTAAACTATTATTGAACCGTAAAGAAATCGATAAGCTACTGGGTGCGGTAAACCGTGAAGGTCAAACTATCGTTGCATTATCTATGTACTGGAAGGCATCTTGGGTTAAACTAAAGATAGGTACAGCACGTGGTAAAAAGCTGCATGATAAGCGCGCAGATTCTAAGAGCCGAGACTGGGCTCGTGATAAGCAGCGCATCATGAAACACAGCACACGATAGTAATAAAAACGTAAACTGATGGATTTTCATACACATCCACCACGTTCAATAGTAATTTCGTTGACGTGAAAGATTTATATGCTACTATCCATCTCGAAACACCTCTGGGGCTGATTCAGGATTCGACAGGATCAAGAAGGCTTGTGGAGCATGCCGTGGGGCGGTTGGCCACGTAAAAAGCCGCAAAAAAATAGTCGCAAACGACGAAAACTTCGCACTAGCAGCTTAATAACCTGCTAGCGCACTTCTACCCTAGCTTCCGCTTGTAAGACGGGGAATCATAGAAGTTCAAACCCAAACGAGATAGCGAGGGAACCTTTGACTAGAGAGGTGAACCGCGAAATAGAATTCTGGTATGTATTTACATGGCGTGTCTGTTCGCAGTGTACTTACGAGAATAAAGATAGACTAAGCATGTAGCGCCTATGGTTGGATTGCTCTTGGACGCGGGTTCAAATCCCGCCAGCTCCACCAAACGTTTGGAAAAGGACACCTTCGGGTGTCCTTTTTTGTATCTATAGCATAGTTATTACTTTAGCTCATCTTCATCCCAGCTCCCCTCAAAGCACTCGCACCTTCCTAAATTTTATTACTCAATCATTTACCCTAAATCCATTGGATAAATAAAAATGGTAAAGACAACTACTCCACTAACTGATAAAAAAGTAAAAAGACTATAGATTCAGGTAAAGAGAAGATTTTAGTGGCATCGTTAGTTTGGCCATAAATAACTTCAAGTCTAAAGCATATTGGTCAACTAAAGTTGTTGTGCGCCTGCACGGGTAAAGTAGGTATACAGCTCGTTGAATTTATAATCTTGAGGTAGGTAAATAATAACGCCGTCTCTTCCCCTGGTCATAAGAACCCTGTAGCTGTTCTTTTTTATCTGGTATGGGTTATTTACATTTCTGTTGCCCTTAAGCAACTCCCAGCTACCGTTGCTGTAAAGGAAGTCATCCCCCCAACTCAAGATAGGCATATCAAGTTCTAAGCCTTGGCATTCGAACTCACTTACGACTCTGTTAAAACTACAGCACGATGCTTTAGATATGGTGCTATCATGAAACCAAGGTCCCACCGATTGTTGGGAATAAGCGATGTTACTCGATGAAGCAACTAAACCATACTTTTTGCTAGTGCCCCTGTACCTCGATTTACAATAAGACTGTGCTTTGCGCAAATCTCTTGTTATGTAAATGCTGAACCCTTCTTGTATGGTTTGATGAGCTAGCTCAGGCTCGACTTTGTTTTCTAAAACACTCTTTACCCACCTAGGATATAAACTCGCGGCGTGAGTTCGCAACGACTCATCTAAGTTGAGAAGTTCGTTAGTTCTAATTCTTCTTTCATCCATACCAGAAAAATATTTTTTGAGCTCTGGGGGACAGAAAATAACCCACGATTTTTTGCTCTTTTGTAGGGCATCATTCCACAGTGATATTCCAGCTTCTTCACCTACGTGAATCTCTTGGCCTTCTCCAACCAATGCCAAATAGTGGCATGGTCGAGTGTCTTTATCGGCAATGCTAATAATGCATTCAGGCTCTGACTTTCTATATTTTTTGTTCTTTTTTAAGTCCCATGCTCGCTGCGCTTCATCAAATACCACGATATTAGTATGAGCTTGTTTGTGATTATTCGTGTATTCACTCTTAAAGTTCTTTAAGTGGTTTACAAATGTGTTGTTTTGTAATGCATACTGCAGCACATCAACTAGAGGTCCGTTTCCAGATAAGAATTGTCCTTTTTTGTTTCGGTGAACAAACTCTAGCCCTAGTAATGTTTTTCCTGCGCCAGGAACACCGGTAACAAGCGTTAATACATTTGATTGGCTCTTGTTCCCTTTCTTCTCGACCTTGCCTTCAACCCAATTCGTAACCTTATCGAGCTCGTTTAGAGCATCATACACACCGGCACTTTTCGCTGTTTTAAGTTCTTGTATTTCATTGTTATTGAATATATCGACGGCAGCTTCAACCAACGTAGGTAGCGGGTGGTAATCTGAATCTAACCACTGATTAAGACCGACTAGCGTTTTTTCGCCGGTAAGATGAGAAGACAAAAATTCAATTAATTTGTCACAAGATAAGATATGGCTGCCATTGTCACTTTTCTTGAGCACTCCGTTAGATTTGGTTGTCACTAAACAAGCCATAATATCTAACTTTATGCTTTCTTTATGATAACCACTTATATCTCGGTAGTATCCTTTCAGCTGGTCTATGTCTGAACGAGCGAACTTATCTTTCATCTTAAATTCGAGGATAAATAATTTATTCTCGATAAGAAGAATTACATCTGGCCTACGACCGCCTTCCATAGGCAAGATATATTCAAATATAATATATCCGTCGGTGTCAGCTAACGTTGCGAGTTCACTTTGTAGGTGCTTAAAACAGTCTTGCCATGCCGATTTTTGCAAATCACCAATTTCTAGCCCAGGTAAATGGTGGTGAAAGTTTGACGTCATGGTGTGTAACCAATCGGCTTCATTCACTTTAATAAAATTGCAAATTTTACTAGCGTAGCAACTAGCCATATTTAACATCCTGTTATTTAACTTTATCCCTTAAGCTAACGCTTTGCAGGTAGGAATTTCTCGCCTTCACACCATATGATTAACTAACAGCCGTGTCCGTCACAAATTCATCGTAAACAGCTTGAGACACCTGGGTCTGTAAATTGAGCTGAAAGTTAATAGGCTTCTCACCCTCATAACTCACCACGTCACCTTTACCAATGTATACATACGGTTCAGTCACACCATCCAAGTCTTTAAATTTACGTACAAACAAATGTAACTTAATATCACTTTCTTTGTGATTGATTATCTCTCGACCCTGTTTACTTATTGGCGAGCACCCCGACGGGCTGTCCCACTGGAACTGACTTGAACTAATAAACTTATCTTTGTAGTCAATTGCACCTTCTTCTTTGTGTAGATCAACAAAGAAGAAGAAGTCATTTCCTTCTCGTAAAACACCGGTACCACGATATGAACTATGGGTTTTACGGACATTTGCCATTAAGGCGATATCCCGCATATTGTATTGTTGGTATAGCTTTAAGCTCGGTGTTCCCAACGCTTCAGAACCAAAGCTTTCAGCATAACGCTCTAGCCCGTACTCCAAAGTAGTGAGCAACCACTGTCTTGATTGTGATGCTAACTGGGTCAATTCACTAGAGCGCATCAACATTAATTCACCACCAGCATCAACCAATTCGGCTAACTTAGGCCAGGTCTTCTTTTCTCGTGAATCAAAGAAATTACCGTTGATATGGTCAAATGCATGTTTTAACGTCTCAAGATCAACAGAAACCAAATATCGTTCAATCTCATACTTAGCTTGAGTAAGAGTGATGGATTCATGAACAATCAAGTAACTCATAATGACGAATTCATGGGGTCTTTTTATTGGCAAACACCCATCGAAGTAACGCTGATACTTATCATGCAGACTATCAGCGATAAGCGGCAGTATTGAAGACTCATTCTTTTCTACTTTTGATAGGAAGTTCAGGTAAGAACGCTCCTTTTTGATATAGCGAATTGGGTCTGGTGCACCATCCACGACGTAGAAATCCATAAGATTCGGAATTCGGTTACCTAAATCGAGTTTGAAGTTAAGGTACTCTTCTTTTAGGTACTTCATTGAATTGAAATTCTCATCTTCAATCTGTCGCAAAATTTGCTCTTTACTGATGGGGTCTAACTGAATGTGAGTACAGCCCGGTATAGAAGAGAAATCCTTTTTCACTGCAACCTTCAAGCTATCTTTATCATAAAAACGACTACCACATAGGGCAATAGCCATTAGGAATGCTTTGTTATGATTACCGATAAAGTCTAATACCGTTAAGAAGGTTTTACTCTCATGCTTTCGTAAACCTCGACCTAATTGCTGAATAAATACAATCGGAGATGACGTTGGGCGAAGCATTAATACTAAATTGATTGCCGGGATATCAATCCCTTCATTGAACAGATCAACAGTAAAGATAATCTGTAATGGATCAACATCACTCGATAAACGCTTAATGGCGTTTTGGCGCTCATCACGAGAGCTTTCACTATTTAGGTAACATGCCGTAATACCGGCCTTGTTAAACTCTTCAGCCATGTATCGTGCATGCTTTACATTCACACAAAAACCGACAGCTCTACAGGTATCACCGTCATAACCGTAAAAGTCCATATTACTGACAATATGATCTACACGACGATTTGTTTGTAGTAGCTTGGCCACTGCATCAATATCATTCAGGTTTACCCCTTCATAATCGACACTTCCAGCCTCTGTTATACCGAAGTAATGAAACGGTGTAACTAAGTCTGCATCTAGCGCATCACGCAAACGAATTTCAACCGCTATGTTGTTATCGAAATTCTCATAAATAGACTGAGCATCACCGCGTTCTGGTGTCGCTGTCATACCTAACAAGAAACCCGGTTCAAAATAGGCTAAAGCTTTCTGATAAGTATCACTGCTGACGTGGTGTGCTTCGTCAATCACGATATATTCAAAGTGGTCAGGTTCGAAGTGATCCAGGTTGTTACGCAAGGTTAAGTTGGTAGCAAAAAGGTAATCGCAATCCCAGTCTTTTTGATTACCACTCAAAATACCAAATTTAGCCGGGTCTTCTCCCATTACTCGTATAAACGACTTTCTTGCATCCAGCAAAATTTCTTCACGATGAACAACAAACAACATTCGTTTTGGTGCGACTTCACGAACATCAAATGCAGCCATATACGTTTTACCACTACCAGTCGCTGCGATTGCTAAGGCTTTGCTCTCACCATGCATCCGTAATCGACGAAGATTATTCAACGCTTCAGCCTGCATTGTATTAGGCTCAATCTTAGTATCACCTAATACAAATTGCGTTGAAGTACGCGCCGGCTGAGCAAGCGTTTTTAAGAATGAACGATATTGTTCGAGCACTTCATCTGTTACGTCTACAGAGTCAGTCCAAATACTATTAAACTCATTCATTACTGTCGTCACAAATGGATCTTCAGCAGTCGCTGTAGTCGCCACATTCCACTCAACGTTACTCTTTAATGCACTTTGAGTAATGTTAGATGACCCAACGATAACCTTCGTTTCGCTCGCATATTCGAAAATATACCCTTTAGGATGAAAGCCTAAGTTTGGCTTCGTAATGAACAACTTAAGCTCTATATTTTTGAAAGTTAGGAGCTTATCTAAAGCTTTTGGATCGGTGAAGTTAAGGTATGTAGAGGTGATGACTTTACCCACGCCCCCTTTATCACCGGCTTCTTTAAGGATATCGAGCAAGATCTGTAAGCCGCTGTACGAGACAAAAGCGACGTTAATATAAAAACGCTTACAACCATGAAATGAGCCACGCAACTCATTAAAAAAGTTGTCATGCTCATTGTTTAGAACAAGATTGTTTTGAGGAGTATCAGCATTCGTTACAGATATTGCACAATTCACAGTTGGATCCTTTTGGGCCTTACTTAGCCATTAACTTTTCAACAAAAGGCACATCAGCGGCCGCCCAATCTAATTGCGGCAATTCATCAATTGATAACCATTTTGCATCTATATGTTCTGTTAGCACAATATCTCGATTTTCTACCGGACAAATGTACGCATGCATTGTGATGTGGAAATCTGGATAGGTATGATCAACAGTCATGAAGTAATCAGCTTTTGAGATACCAAGGTGTAGTTCCTCTTTCAGCTCACGAATGATCGCTTGTTCACCGGTTTCACCAGCCTCTACTTTCCCGCCTGGAAACTCGAATTTATGATGGATGTAATCAAACTTTGCAGGGCCACGCTGAACACATAAGGTTTTGCCATTATGTTGAATAATGGCTGCTACTACTTCAATACTTTTCATTTAACAGTCTACTTTGGGGGAACTGGACTAAGAGGTTTATTTTAAGGGATTTTCACGAGAAAATCAGTTTCAAAAGTTTGATGTTCAAAAGCAGAACTAAGAAAACTCCATGGCGATCCCACGCTCTAATAGACACAATATTAGGTATACAGCGTAGAGCTCATAACTTCACCACTCACCGACTAATAATCTGCTTTTGACTCCCCTTACCTGTAACCCCATAGCTTCAAATACAAGTTCAAAGTCTTGGCATTGCGGTGGAATATTTGGCAAGGTTAAAGCGGCTTCTGAAAAGAAACGTGTTTGTAGTGCGTCATCTTGCCCCCAAGCGAGATCCCACCAATCCAGAATGCGAAGTTTTGAGGCTTGTAGGCGATAAGCTGTCGGCAATTTGTCGCTCTTTTTTAGGTTCTCGCTAGCTGTTGTTGGTAGCAAATTCCATTTATCATTGTTGGGCCAATAAGCAAAAGGAAGGCAATGATCAACGTGATATTCACCTTTAAGCTTACGCCCACTCCATACACTGCGTATATCTACACTTTGCTGGCGTAATTGTTCAACCCGCTTACGTATATCCCTCGTGTCGTGGTCTTTATCTATCCACACTAAACAATCATGGTAGGTTTGCAGCGTAATATTACGTTGACGATTTAATTCAAATCGCTGCATCTCCAGTATCCATTGGTTCACAACCAGCGGCTCGATCCATAAGTTATATAGGCGGAAGCACTCCCACAAACTTTCATCTAATACAAAGCAACCAAAGCTACTTAAGAACTCACTATCGATAACTAACGAATCCAAAGATTTACGTTTTACCGTGGGAGGAATTATCTCAAATAATCGATTGTTTTTGTCACCTTGATAAATGAAGGTAACTGGACCGCTCTTAATCGTAGCCAGAGTATGAGTAAACGTTTTTTGTAGTGCTTTTGCTTCTTCCCCCAAAAACATCGCACCGATGGTTAAATCATCTGCGACTAAATGCTTCAGTTGATTCCAACCATCATCTTTAACAAATCCCAGCCCTTTGCTGCTATTTGCACTTTGCTGAATGCCTCCAACACCGCCAATATTAATATCAATTAATCGCTTAAACTGACGTATCCAATAAAGGGCGACCAAGCCGGCAGAAATCGTAACTTTGCCATCGCTACGATCAATAACAGCACCAGCATGGGCATCGGCCACACGTAATAAGGTTCTGAGTAACGCCAATTTATACGTTGCGACTTTGTTGTCGTTCACAATAATGTGCCGTACTCGTTTAAGATCGCCAGATCCGTCATCGGGCAAACTCATAACAACGGTTTGCCAATGCACACCATCGCGGTTAAATGAGTCATCACTACTACTGATATGGCGAACCAACAAAGCGCTGTTTTTAGCGAACTGCTCTAATTCTTCGACAGACACACCATAATTTCGGCGTGAATCGTTAAATTCACCGTGGCGGAGAGTGATGACAAGTCTGCCATTCGAGGCTAACAAGTTGGAGAGTTTACGAAAGGCACGCTCTCTGTGACTAGGGGCAAGATGCATCCAAACTGCGCTAACCAATATAAGGTCAAAACGCATTCCAAGATTTTCAGTTTTGCTTAATGCGGGCAGTGCGTCGTCTAACCACGTGACAGCAGCCCCTGTATATGCACTACCAACCTTACGAAAAGAGTCACAAGGTTCAAGCGCAATGATTTCACAGCCTTGTTCAGCCATCCACTTCGTATCACGCCCACTGCCAGCACCAACATCGAGAACTCTGTCGCCTTTATGCGGCCAGAATGCCTTCCAGTTTTGGTGTACCGCTTCAAATGCTAGAGAGTTGTATTGCTCACAGAGCATTGTCGTATTTTGGTCGTAAAAAGAGGTAGTCGCTGACATGAGGAAGACTTATTAATTAAACTGATTTCATCATAAATGGGATGACGTGTGATTTCTATTTAAACCATTGTACCTATAGGTAACTTTTGCTTAAGCAATTGAATATCTAACGGCTTTTGAAGAAATGCTATATCAGCAAACGTTTTAACCTTCTGGATTTCATCTTCAGTATGGGCTGATAAGATAAAATAATGCTGTTGGCGGTAGCCCTTAGCTTTCATCGATTCAATCAGCGTGAAGCCATCGGTTTCTGCTAGCATGTAGTCCATTAAGATGATTAGCTCATCGTATACGGCTTCGTCATTACACGTGACACTACTGTCACTCAGTGCTGCCATTGCAGAGAAAACCTCTCGTTCGTTTTCTGCGGTGGTAACGTCAAAGCCTTCGTCTTCAAGCATCGCCTTACATACTTCTAAGTTAAAGCGGTTATCATCCACCAGCAATACGCGCCCTTGGCGTTTAATTACCGTGCTTTGTGGTTTATGTGCTTGCTCAATAAACTGAGCAGTATGTACCTGTAACGGCCTATCATGTTGCTGCGTGGGTGCCTCTTTATCTTGCGACACAAGAAGGTGCTCTTCAGTTTCCGAACAAACGCGGTAGGGAAAGTGAAATATCACTAAGGTGCCCTTTCCTTTTCGGCTGCGGATTTTGATTGCGCCACCCACACTTTCGATCACTGTTTTACACGTATATAAGCCGATGCCAACACCTGATTTTAATGCTGTAGGCGAACTGTCATCAGTGGTAAATGGCTTACTTAACGCTTGCTGAGATGCCGCTGACATTCCTTTGCCAAAGTCTCTTACTGCAACCCGAATGAAACCATCCACTTGCGAACACACCGCGGCATTACACCGACTAGCAACATCTTTAATCACCTTAACTTTAACATCTAAAATAACAGTATCACCGCTACTGTATTTAAAGGCGTTGTTAACAAGGTTGGTGGTCAATTGAAAAAATTTGGTTGTGTCTAACAGAATGTGTGGTGGCGTCGCATCCCTAAGGTTTAGCATTAACTGTTTTTTATGGGTGCTACCAAACGCTTGGTAATAATCATCAATCTTATACAGGAACTCAATCAAATCGACTTTCTCATAATAGAGCGTCAAGCTACCTGAAGATGCTTTGGTATAAGTGAGGGTGTTTTGTGCGACACTGTTCAGCAGGTTCGCCGACCAGATAATTTTCTCTACCGTCTTTTGCCTTTGTGCATCATCGCAAGCCATATTGTTAAGCATGTTGGCATAACCCAATACGGCATTAATCGGTGTTCTGATCTCATGATTAAGGGTAGACAGTAGGGCAAACTTGGAATTTGTTTCAATACGCTGTTTATTTATATTGATCCGATGTTGTACAAGAATAAAAAATAAAACCGACAAGCTAAGACCAAGCAATGTAATCACTAAAATAAGCAAGCTTATACCTAATAACTCCCTCTTCGTCGGTACATAATCAACGGTTAAGTTAAAGCTCGTACCATATTCAGGCAGATCAATAAATTGCTCTGCATGAAAACCAAACATCTCGGTCCAGTTTTGCTCCTTATTACATCCACGATTAGATAGCGTTTTATCATTGAATGTAACGCGAGCACACACATCGCTATACTGATCTAAACGCTGCTGGATCTCTTGATGAGACACTGCGTAAACGATAT
Source organism: Photobacterium profundum (assembly GCF_003026285.1). GTDB lineage: Bacteria > Pseudomonadota > Gammaproteobacteria > Enterobacterales > Vibrionaceae > Photobacterium > Photobacterium profundum. Next base: position 185,409 of record NZ_PYOD01000007.1, on the reverse strand, counting down.
AGGGCATTTTAGGTGCATCAATTTTCATCACTATTGATGAAAAATTGTCGATTATGAAAGTGATGTTACCGTTCTCATCTGTTGCTGCTTTACCTTTTTCTATCGCAGATTTAAATGCGGAATCAGATATTAGCACTGGCGTTAAATCCGGATTCAGAGTGAAACCAACTGCCGATTTAATTTTTAATAAATTTTTGGCAAACCGCGAAAACTCCACTTCAGATATCTCATCAGAAGCGTTAAAAAGTGCACGTAATGCATCCGTAATAATACGGTGCTGAATCAACGTATCTCTTGAGGAATCTAATACAATATCAGATTTATATTGATACTGTTTATCTAGCTCATTCTGAAAATAATTCCATAATGCGGTATTAATCAGCGTCGTAACAACGAAACCTATCAACAGCACAATACAAGCAACCCGACTAAATCTCACTTGCAATATCATTTAGTAGTTGTTGTAAAGTAAGGGTATTAGCAGTCAATTCTCTCTTGGTATCTCTTGCTAACTTAATCATGTCATTTTCAATATTCAGGTAACGACAAATCCCTTTAAGCTTGTGCTGCAGAGCCAAAAGCTCAACACTCTGTGTACTGTCTAACGCCACCGTTTGAGTGAACAGCATATCAAGCTCTTCTGTTAACACGTTATGCAGATGTCGTTTGTTCTCTTCAGAATAGTGATTAAAGAATGACATTAATTTGGCATGGATACATGGGCTAGTGGTTAGCATTTTGAACCTCACCTTGACGGTTATAGTCATTTACCCACGTCATTAAATAACGCCCTTCTATTGGTGGGCTAAAGTAATACCCTTGCGCAGTATGGCAACCTAATAGCTGTAATCGATTCAGTACGCCTAACGTTTCTACCCCTTCTGCAACCACTTTAACATTGAGTTTTTTCGCTAAAGCAATCGTGGATTCAACAATGGCTTGATGCTGAAGGTTGGAGTCGAGATCCGAAACAAAGTCTTTATCTATTTTGATTTCTTCAAACGGAATACTGTCAAGCCTATCGAAGGTGGAGTAGCTTTTACCAAAATCATCAAGAGAGATCGGAATATCATTAATGATCAATTTAGCAATAGCTTGCAAAGAACGCTCTTGATTAATAGTGTGTTGTGACTCTGTTAGCTCCAACATAAGCTGAATATCACTCGCCGCTAAATGTTTAGCAATCAAGTGATTAATGAGCTCTTCAGACAAAAGGTCGCTAGCGCTGATATTAATAGACAAACCGTACCGCTTTAACGCTGGGAACAGTTGCCAATGAGAAATCGCCTGATCAAGTACCAACTTAGTAAATTGACAATTAAGTCCAGCTTGCTCGATCAGAGGGATAAATTTATCAGGGTAGATAAAGCCGTCGCCTTGAATCGTTAACCGTGATAGCACTTCAAAGCCGATAAGCTTGTTAGATTTAATATCGACCTTTGGTTGATAACAGAGAAATAAATTATCTTCATTGAGCAAAGAAGCAATATTGGCGCTGTTACAATTGGTCTGCTCCGCTTTAGATTCCGGCACCTCATGGGCTAAAAACTGTTTAGTGTTCACTAAAGTGAGTACTTCATTAATATTTAACGGCTTTTGAAAAACCCCAATAAGATTAAGGTTAAAGCTGTTCGTTATATTACCGATCAGATCTAAGGTTCGTTGATCAGACGAGCTAACGATAACCAAAGGGATATTTTTACTTTTTGTCGTTGCCATATAATTGATGATCGCAAGGCCATCACCATTTTCCATTTTAAGATCGGTAATGATGAGATCAAATTCAGGTTCAGTATTTAATGCTGATTGTTCAAGTAACGCGATGGCTGAATTTCCGCAATCAGCCTCAAAAAAAATAAATTTTTGTAGGGGATCCACACTGGCCAATTCGCTTTTAATTGCTTCCCTAATAAACGTTTGATCGTCAACAATCAATATTTTCACGGTGGTTATCCCTTACCTTTGATATTGAGAAAGTCTACTAGCTGTTTTGGCGAGATTACGGCAAGTTTCAGTAGAAAACGGTTCGCCATCAATTCTGAGCGACTCAGCAAGAAAGAGTGTATCGCTACCGTTTTGTCTTCTAACTGTATGGTTCTCACCTTAAAGGCATCTAATTTTGCAGCATTAAGCTTCTTGATGAACCCTTCATCACACACACTAAAGCAAAGGTAACGTAAATTTTTTTGGTTAACGAAACGATTAATGTAGGTAGACATAATACTATTCTCTACCTCTTTCGTTGCACCAGCTGACGACAGCACTAACATCGTATCGGGCAGTTTTTTAGGGCTTCGAGTAACGATCTCATTTAAATCGCTCTTGATGTTCACCAATTCCAATACATATTGAGAAGACGTTTCGATATAGAGAGCGTGCCCTATAATCTGATCATTGAATGCATTGGCAACATGGATTTTTAAATCCTTAAGCCCATCAAACTCCGCTAGAGGCAATTTTAGAACAAGACTTGGATTATTTTCATAACGCAGAATCATTTTCAGCATGATATAAAAGCTGTCATCTTTAATATCAATGACTTGAATGTCGTAATTATCATTCGTGTAATAGGGATGAGAGGATTTGAACCGACTCTGATTCGGAATTGAAACTAATGAACTGCACTCCTCCAAAAATTGAGGATCATGGCGATAAATACTGGTCAGTTCATTATCATACAGCTCAACAATTTCAGCTTGTTTTGCTAGTGATGGAATATTAACGCTTCGCTCCCAGCGGCTCACTGTTATGGTATCAAGATTGTAGAATAGACTACTATGTTGGCGTAAATACAAACAAAGCTGTTCTTGAGATAATTCGTTACTTTGTCGCAGATGTTTCAAAAACATCGCAAAGACATTATGTTTTTTTTCTTTTGAATAAGAGCAACTTGTCGGTGTCATAACGCTTTCCATTCGTCTTGCTTAATTCTTTTAATAATCCCATATACTGTTCTCTATCGATACCATCGATACGCTTTGCGTATAACTCTGTATACATAATCAACATTCGATCAGGAATTTCATTGAAATACGGGTCTATTATTTATTCGTTTGCCGCAACGTCACAGACCATAATTTATTCATTAACTATCGCATTAGTATAATATGCTATGAAATTCAGCAACATTGGCAACACCGAAGCAAAAACCTCTGTCGCATGCCTACCTCGTATAAAGCGATAATTATTCCTGAGATTAAGTGGCACCATAGCCACCTAACTTATCATTACCTTAGTGTTAGTTTGGTCAATAGGAAAGGCACAGTACAAGAACTTGTGAAGAAGGGCCTAATGCTCAAGGGAGGGATCACATAAGTAATAATGCAATATAAGCGATTAAAAATTATAGGTTGCCATAATTCTAGTCGCAATATGTTCGCTATCTGGTGCTACCTTATTGGCTTGCTCTGAATCTACCTTATAGAAATCAGATATAATACCGAGCGAACCAATATCAATTTTAAGCCCCAGTGTTGGCGCAAGCTGATCATGATTAACCGACTCGATGATCTCTCCTACCTCATGGTCAAAATATTCAACATCGACTTGATTATAATTAAGCCCTATTCGCGGTGTAACCGTTAGATAAGGTGCCAACTTCATCTCGTACCCCAGCGCAGTATGAATTCCCCAAGATAGCTTTCGGGTTTCATTTAAAGTGACTTCATCCTCGGTAACCGACTCCCCCACAGAGCTACTATAGCCGATAGACCAATTGATATTGGGAGCAACTTCTGCCCCCAACTCTATAGTTGCGACTTCAAGATCATCAATGAAAGTAACACCTGCGGAAATGAAAGGAGCGTCTTCATAGGTCGCAGATAGAACAGGTGAAACCGTGGGCAAGGAGCAAAGAATCAAAGCGCTAAGTCGTATTTTCAATTGAGCTACTCGTCTACGGCAAATAAGCAAAAAGATATCGCAGATAAACGTTCATTTATGACATTCATGGTTCTCATAAATGCTGCAGGCTTAAACTGAACTAACATTGATTTTGATACACTTACTTAGCGGTGACTGAGTTTTCAATGGAAACACCGATTATTAGCAAGAGGAGCTGTATTTGAAAAACACAATGGATCTGAATCTTTATCGGTTTTTGGACTTACTTCTAGAACAAAAATCGCAAGTGAAAGTGTGTCATACATTGAATATCAGCCGAGCAACATTCAATCGGCACCTTGCTGATTGTAGGGATATTTTTTCAAATGAACTGTTTATTGCGACGAAAGGTATCTATGAACCAACACTGTTTATGACACAGCTTTTGTCGATAGTGAAAGAACCATTAGACCAGTTAGAGCAAGCCCAGCAGCTATCACAATCTTTTACTGGTGATAATGTTAATTTTGATTTTGTTTTTTATGCCCCAAGCGCTTTAAGTACCTTATTAACCGTCCCTCTTTTACAAGGTTTATCTTCGCCAGAGCACCACCCTAAAATTTCGATGGTAGATTGGTCTTTAGAAGGTGTTGAACACCCTAAGTCAGGCACTTTATCCGTTGGTATTTCGGGCTACCCAAACGATGTCAGTGAACGCATTGTTGAGCGTAAAGTAGGAAGCTTAGCGCTATACCTCTATGTATCGGAATGCCACTCTTTAGCAAGTAATGCAACCATCGAGTTAACTGATTTAGAGCACATCGATACAGTACGGGTCTCGATGGGGACACTGGATGACAACTCATATTATGCAAGACTAAAGAAACAAACAGGGATAGCGTTAACACAAAAACTCACCGTTGCGTCGGTATTTTCAGCCTTGCAATGCGTAAAAGTGAGTCCCTACGCTTTTGTGTGTTTTCATATCGATGACGGTATGCTGCCTTGTGGAGTACGCCGGCATCCTATTTTATTAAATGGGCATAAAATGAGCTACGATGTCGGCATTCAATATCACCGGGCATGTTACCAGCACCCAGTGGTGAAAGAGATTGAAAAAATGATTGCAGATGCAATTGAAAGCCTTTAATGCAAAAAGCCACCAGCCAACGGCACAGTGGCTTTTAACTCACTTTATAACGTTATTCCACCAGCTCAATATCTCCTGGCTTCCAGGTTTTGTCGTACCAAGCCTCTAGTGGGCCGTAAAGCCTTAATATTGTAAACCAGCCTTTATTAGGCACGGTTTGAATCCAGTTAGCTTCTTTACCTTTCGGCGCATTGGGGCCAAAAAATAAATCAACAGAGCCATCTGCATTTTCAATAAGCTTGTCTCGCTGGTTATTCTTACTCGGCAAAGCTTGCTGTGTTTGTAACTCTGAACGCGTTTGCGGATCATAAGCCACGACAGACCAAAAGTTTTTAGCGGGCACATTAGCAGGAATATTCACCTTATAGTTTTTCCCTCCATTCAAATATTGCCCATCTTTTGACTTATCCAGTAAGGCATATTGTGATCCTTTCCCGATCATTTTCAGCGCCATTGCAGGCGTATTCACTGTCGCCATATAAAAGAAATAAGTTCGAGCATCTAAGTTACGCCCACCTTCCCCCTCATCTTTTAGCCACTGGTAATCTTTGCCTATAAAGGCTGTTTTCCAACGTCGGTCACTGTAGATATAAGCAGTGTTATCACGGGGTTGGAATATGAGCGTTCTCGCCGTTGCATTGCCTATCGCAACACCATCTCGCAATAGCTTCTGCATGCGTTCATCGGGGTTGAATGATTTGCCCTTCTGGATACCAATGCTGGACATCATGCCTCTTATTTCCGGATCAAGAAACGAGATAGGTTCTTTATCTAATACCGTTTTCAGCTCATCATAGAAATGTTCATCGTTCGCATGAATCGTATTAAATTCTTTACCGCTGCCAGAAATAAACGTCATTGGGGGCTGCTCGTTTACCTGCGCCAATGGATAGATTTTTAATTTTTCCTTGTAAGCTTTTACTGCCGCATCTGTTTTTCCGTCTTTTAAGAATCCACGAGCAATAAACCAGTTTACGTAGCTAGTAGATCGAGACACGAAATAGCCTTCAGGCACTTCACCTTGATAGTCGGGCGGCAAGATTAAATACTTACCGCCTTTCCCTTTATCAGGACCAACAATGCCCAGATCCGTTACAAAGCGAAAGAATGCATCATTTACTGTGGTTGGCCCCATGCCAGCAGGCACTTCAATAACAGTAGGACCATCACGTTCTAGATCTAAAAATGCTGATGCATAAACAGTATCGGTATTCCCCGTCAAAAAGAGGGGGTTCGAATCCATCAGCCTATCAAACACCACAACTTGGTTAGACATGGTCGCCCCAAGAGAAACATGCCCCACCCTCAATGCCTCAATGGACGCCATAGGAATAGCATTAAGAAATACTTCAGTCGCTCGTATGGTATCTAAGTTGTCATAAATTTTTTGACTGGTTTCAATACTTGGCATGCCGTCGTCAAATTTCAACTGGCCAATGCTTGTCTCGACAATTTGGTTCGTCATTATGTTTGTCGGAATATCAGTATTGTAATTCGGCGTTGAATAGACTTGGCCTGAAATAAGAAAACTGGTCAGTATTACGATTGTTTTCAATTTTGATTTCAACATAATTTCACCTTTATATTTGTTCCGATAAGGCTAATTTAGACTAGTTCATGAAACATATCTGATATAGGGAAAGCTCAAATTTGAGAGGGTTTTAAAGATGCTCTTTAAATAAAAAACACCACGTTTCACTAGCAAAATAATAGTGACGTGGTGCTCTTATTCGATACTTTTGCCGATGTTAATTAATCACCGTTACTAGGTACTGTAATTAGAAATTAAAGCTTGCGGTAACACGCACCACATCTTCTTCAAACGACTGGTAGCCACCACTGCCATCTGGTATTTGCGCTGAATCATTGATCTGGCCATAGTCTACCGTCATGCCTATCATGCGCCAATTGACCGTCGCACCGACAGAGGCGTAGACATTGTCGATATTAATATCAGATGAGGCTTGATCCTCAAACTGGACATCTGCATTAAAGTAATTGATGCCAATTTTAGGAATAATATCGAACTCCGCGACTTCAAATTTATAGCCAACATTCGAATATAATCCCCATGCATCCTGGGAGTTTGGTGATGGAAGGCCGTCAATCGCTTGAGTGCCAAGCATAAAACCGCCCCCAACTACGATATTATTGGCGACTTCATAACTATACCCAAAGGTAGCGAGCTCTTGATCACCGATGAATGTCGCACCGGCCTCAATAGCATGGTTACGATCTTTGGCATAGGCAGTCGTTACTACACAAAGACTAGATGCAGCCAGTACAGCAACGGTTAAGGACGTTTTTTTCATGGTTATACTTTCTCATATGGTTGAATATTAATGAGAATGTTAATGCAAAAAATCAGTCTATTTTGAGCACTATTAATATCAAATTTGAGCTGACCGCACCCTGACAATACTTACCTGAAGTCTCTATAACGTTATTCATTGATCTTCTGTAGTCAGATTCCTATTTTTCTTATGCTATCTTTAACAAGTAATTAAAACATAAGGAGATCAAAATGGAATTTGATTGGGTGGAATGGTTTGGCTATCTCGCATCACTGGTTGTATTAGTGTCTTTGACGATGACTTCTATCGTAAAGCTAAGGGTGATCAACTTTACAGGTTGCTTACTTTTCGCCGCTTTTGCGTACTTTATCGATTCACTTCCAACCATGTTAATGAATCTTGGTATCGCGGGGATTAATGTTTACTTCCTATATAAAATTTACAGTGTTAAAGAACGCTTTAAGTTAATTACAGCCTCTACGGATTCAGAGTACTTTTTACATTTTATAGAAACGAATAAAAAAGACATCGAACTGCAAGTGTCGAATGAAGAACTGAAATTATCAAATACCGCTTTTTATATGCTGCGTAATAATAATATTGCGGGGGTGTTAGTTGGCTCTAAAGATGAAAACGGGGTGCTGAACGTTTTATTAGATTATGTTATTGAAGAGTACCGTGACTTTAAAATTGGGACTTATTATTTCGAGACGAATCCCGAGGTTATAAAGAGCCGAGGTATTAACACGCTTCATGTACGTACAAGTAATGTAGAACATCGTTCTTATCTTGAAACGGTAGGTTTTAAGCCATCAGAAGATGACCGTCAGCTGTATATTAAATTGTTATAAACCCTATTTACGTTTAGGCATAACAACAAAAGGCGTTAAAAATCGGTATAGACGGCGAGAGAATGCTGTTCTCTCGCTTGAGTATGTTGTATTTAAAAGAATGCAATTTTGTACTCTAGTTCAATCTCTTCATCTTGATCGATACCTAAACGTAAGCGATGCCGTTGATATTGATAGCCAAGAAAGGCATCAACCGCATAGTCATCATAGCCTTGCGTCCCTAGTATATAGAAGGCATCAAGCCCCAAATGGAGCCCTTTTCCTATGGTATATCTGGTATATGTACCCAAGGTTGTGATGGCTGTTGAATCTTCAGTCGTTTCATCATTAATAAAACCAAGCATCGCGACAGGGTAAAACTTGAGGCAGTCGGTAGCCTCAAGCGTTGTTACCCCACCTACGCTATAAGAACGCAAGTCAGTATTAATATCTGCCTCAGCATAAAGACCACTGCCTTCTTCCATATAGGCGTAGGTCAAACCTAATGAATTTGCCCCGTTATTCGTTTCAACTAAAAGCTGATTATTATCCCACGCAACAGATCCACTTATATCGACGTTTTGTTCGCTATTGAGTGATATACCAACCGCAGAATACACCGCAGTTGGATCACTCATATCAATATTTTCCTGTGAGTCTTCTTTCGCATAAACACTAAATATGGGTAATGACGTTAAAAGCATTACGGTGTTAATTAAGCGCATTGAAGCCTCGTTCAGACATACAGTTACGCATCACCATTTGTTGCTCTTGTTCGCTATTGGTTTGTTGCGCATTCTGTTCTGAATTTTTACTTAATCGACCACCGACTAGCCCAACAGCAGCCCCCACTTTTGCAGCGTCACTACCCGAGTTTCCTGAAATTGCACCGACGGCTGCACCTGCAGCAGCTCCTTTCGCCGCGCCTCTTACACCACTACCGTTAACAGGGTCAGCATTTGTTGCGGTAGACGCAACACTGCCTGCAAGTTGCTGACATTCTTGTGTACCCGCGAGAAGCAGATTCATATCGCCCTTTGGGTTCGAAAAAATGATGCCGTAGACTTCATCTTGAGAAGAGACAATTTGAGGTGCAGAGTCTGAAGCATTTGAATGGGATGACAGAAGGGAACACATAACGATAAGTGAAATGGACATTTTTTTCATGGCTAATAACCCTTTATTCATGGAAGTAAAAGGTATATTAGCCAGATTGTATGGTAGAAATTGAGTATCAGTAAGCTCAAAAAAGATAATGAATCTAAGGCGACCTAGAATATCAGCTTGTAACCAAGCAGATATTCTTCACATTCAATTATAAATTTAAAAGCTGACCGTTAAACCTGTTGTAGACAGTATTAGATCTTGTTGAATAGGGTCTGCAATCTCTAGTTGATCGCCGCCTATTTCAGGATGATCTTCGCTGCCATTACACACCAGTGCCAGATCATAAGTGCCGAATGGAACATAACCAACATCAAATGTGCCATTCTGAGTTAACGGATTCACATTAACAGCAACAGAAGTATATGGTTCAAATTCAGATCCTAAGTCACCGTGATCATCAGTTGAAGCTGGGTAAACGTAAACGAAGGCATCATTAATATTGTTTATATAATCATTACAGGCACTACTGCTCACAGTGCCATCGATTGCTGCAACACTTTCATTATTAACTAAGCGTACGCCACGTGGTTTTAGCTGATAGCCATTGGCATTTTGCACCATACTCTTACGCAAATCGAACTCGAGCGTATAAGCTTGTGTTGCATCCGCAACAACATCGAAACCATCTAATTTTAGCTCGCCACTGGGTACTCGAATACCTTCCACGCTATTGGTATCGGTTTCTTCCACATGGGAATACGGTGTGCCATTACTATAAGTGCCTTTTTCTAGCACTGATAGTCGCATTTGAGTGTATTTACCCGATTCCATCAGTTCATCGCTTAATACTTGTAGCGAATCATTACCTTGATATGCCATCAAGTTAATCACCATAAACTCAGGGTTACCGTTGCTATCAGAAGGAATTGTCAAACCGGGGGGTACACATTCAGGTGAGCTTTGATCAGCAGCAAAAGATGTTGTGCCCCAACTCGATTCGCCACCATTTGCGTGATGAACTGAAATCTGGTCAAAGGCAACACAGACTCGATCTAGACCATCAACAGGAGCATCAGAAAAGGCTAATGAAAAAGTACCTGTACCATTGCTATCTGACGAGTCAGAGCCACCACAACCAGCCAAAGCGGCACTCACAAGACCTACGATTACTGCTTTTTTCATTACTCACCCTCTTTATTATCGAGAGTAAAGAATAGCCTCAATTCAAATCGACTGACAGACACCAACACTCGCTACTGATAATTCTGACAGTAAAATTACATTCAAGGTGCAACTTTACCTGCTATCTACCCCACTTACCGTTTATCTGCAATACAGTCCGTTCATCGCATTGATAAGAATAGAAGCATGTTTGTCAGTAACCTTTCAGCATCAACATATGAAAAGGACAGCAACCATGACAATTCAAGCGCAGCATTCAGCTTTTTATCGCATAGATAAAATAACCCGTTATTCACTGGCCATTGTTGGCATCGTATTAAGCAGCATTGTTGTTACAGCCATAAACCCTGCGCAGGCAACCCCTTCAGTAGAGACCTTAGCACTGTATAACCAAGCAGCTTCGGGCGACGAAAGTAAAGTTGATGAAGTATATAAACAGCTGAATGACAACCTGAATAAACAAGGGGCCACCCCAGTTAATCTGGTTTATCTCGGCAGTACACAAGCGTTACAAGGCAGGGATGCTTTTCTGCCATGGAACAAAATGAAGTTCACCGAAAAAGGATTGGCAACAATAGATAAAGCGCTGAACTTATTAGGCAATCTTAATACGCCTCTCGATCAACAAGATATCGTTCAGGGCTTGCCTGAAGCTTACTTAACCCAAGCCATGGCAGCGGTGACTTATTCCCAACTGCCCGATCTCTTTAATCACTTCGAACGTGGATACGATCTGTTTATCGGTTTGCTGTCTGAACCTCAATTTGAACAACAACACTTTGCGGCAACAGCGTGGATTTATCACTACGCCATTAAAGCCTCTCTTCGTGCTAACGATCTTGAACAAGCTAACCAATGGTTACAGATCATGGAGAGTAAAGGTCCTCAACATGCCGATACCATCGCCGCAAAAGCATTAATCACTAATACCTAATATCTAATATCTACAGCCTAATCTCTAGCACCTAGCACCAGAGATGACTCGTAATAAACATGGTCAGCGAAGCCTAAGGAAAAGGGGAAAACGATGATCCGATTTAATCAAATACAAAAAACTTACCAACTAGGCAATCAATCAGTGCCTGCTTTGCAAGGTATCGACGGGCATATTCAAAAAGGTGACATGATTGCTCTATGTGGGCCTTCAGGTTCAGGAAAAAGCACCCTACTGAATATTCTTGGATTACTGGATATGGATTACCAAGGCGAAATCACGCTTGATGGAACAGCTTACCCAACAGAGCGATTAGCCGCAGCCAAAGTGCGTCGCCAAAAGCTTGGCTTTGTATTCCAACGGTTCAACTTAGTCCCAGTCATGACGGCACTTGAAAATGTCGCTTACCCGCTACACCTCAATGGATTCAGTAAACAGCAACAAGACGAACTTGCATTACAGATGTTAGAAAAAGTGGGATTGGGCGATTTTACTCAACATAGACCCGATAACCTTTCTGGCGGACAACAGCAGCGTGTCGCGATTGCTCGGGCATTGGTTCATAAGCCAACCTTGGTTATTGCTGACGAACCGACCGCGAGCCTAGACAGTCAAAGCGCTAACGTAGTGATCGATATAATGAAGCAGCTGGGGCATGAAATGAGCACCACATTTATCGTCGCGACTCATGATCCTCGCATGGCGACCCGTTGCGATAGAAGCATCGCGCTATTTGATGGACGACTTGTTAATCACGCTAGCGATATAAGGGGCATGTCATGGGCAAGTTAGCGGCACGATTACCGCACTTTCCGGTATCACTTCGGTTTGCTTGGTTGAATTTATTACGCAATGGACGACGTAGCTTGTTGTCGATCCTAATTATCGCCATTGCGGTATTCGCCCTCACCAGCGCTGGTGGCTTTGGTTTATACACCTATGAATCACTAAAAGAATCGACCGCAAGAGACACCGGACACCTAACGTTAAGTCAACCCGGCTACTTCACCCAAGATGAAGACATGCCGCTCAGCAATGGGTTGGATAACAGCCAAGCATTGATCAAACAAATTATCGCCGATGATGCCATACGCGGTATTCAACCACGTATTTACTTCAGTGGTTTAGTTTCTAATGGCAGTAAGTCGACCATATTCATGGGCACTGGTGTTAACGAGCGTGAGTTTAATATGAAAGGACCGTTCCTTGATATGAGAGCTGGTCAAACCCTGTCTGATATTACCTCTAGCCGTTATGATCCTGCCGAACCACAGGTGATGCTAGGGGTCGATTTAGCTCGCAATCTAAAAGTAAACATTGGTGATTGGGTAACATTACTTGCAACCACTAGTGACGGGGCACTTAACGCATTCGATTTCAATGTACGTGGCATCTATTCAACTGGTGTGCCTGATCTCGATAAACGCCAGCTGTACATCCATATAACAAGTGCACAAGAGTTATTAGCGAGCGACAAAGTCAGCACTTTATCCGTATTCTTATTTGAAACAGCACAAACAAATGCCGTGCAGCAACGTATTAGCGAAAAACTTCATCAGCTATCCAGCTCTTCTGACCTATTATCAAAAACATCGGACCAATTATCAAAAACGTCAGATCACTTGTCTCAGCCGATTGAAATCACCCCTTGGCAAGATCGCGCATTCTTCTACAAAAAAGTAAAAGATTTATATGACCGCATCTTCGGCATTATGGGAGCAGTAATGGGCTTGGTGGTATTCGTCGCTCTATTTAACACCATGACCATGACAGTGACGGAAAGAACTCGAGAAATCGGCACCTTATCTGCCCTTGGCAGTTACCCGTCAGAGATCATTCGAGGTTTTTTATGCGAAGCCGGATTATTAGCACTCATTGGTAGCATGTTAGGCGCGGTATCTAACGCCTTAACGTGTGTATTGTTATTATTTGTCGATGTTCAAATGCCCCCTCCGCCCGGCAGAAGTGAAGGCTACCCGCTGAATATTTATTTCTCATTTGAGCTTGTCGCGTTTACCACTTTCGGTGTGATGTTTATTTGTTTATTGGCTGCATTTTTCTCTGCACGTAAAGGCGTAAACAAACCCATTACCGAGGCATTAATTTATGTTTAATAGTTATTTTAGCCCTCACACGGCACGTCGTTTTCAATTCAACCGAACGCTGGTTTGCGCTGTTTTACTGGCACTTACATTACCTATATCGTCGTTGGTTTTGGCTAATGAAAGTATTGACCAACTTGAAGGCATAGCGCAACCTGAAAGCTTAACCCAACTTGAAAAGATTGCTCAGCCTAAACACAGAAACCAGCAAGCCGTAACAACAATGATAAGCAAAGCCGATAGCTACCGTATTCATCCCGGCGCTGCAAAAGTGGTTTCACTAGTGAAGCTTTATAAGTCAAACACGTTAGATAAAACGCGCCAGTACAATGTATATACCCGCCCTAATCGCGAGTCACTGGTGGTATTTAAATCAGCAGTGGAAGCAGGGCAAAAAATGCTGATGATTGAAGATAATTATTGGTTATTGATGCCCAAAAGCCGTCGCCCTATTCGTATTACCCCCATGCAAAAATTACTGGGTGAAGCATCCGTTGGAGATATATCAACACTCACTTGGAGTGAAGATTATCAAGGTGAATGGGTAAAATCGACATCCATCAAAACACCTAATGGCACAGAAGTAACAACCCACCAATTAAAATTGACCGCCAAAACCAAAGGGGCAAGCTATCAAACCATTGATCTGTGGTTAGACGCCAATAATGATTTCCCAATCAAAGCAGATCTGTATTTACGTTCAGGGAAAATGGCAAAACAAGCGTGGTTTACTCAAGGTTTGCGTGAAGGGGTAACCAGCGTTGTCGCCATGACTCTACTTGATAAGATCCAACCCAATAAAAAGACGATCATTGAATATCAAGCAATCTCGCGCCAGACGCTAGAAGATAAATATTACAACCCGGCGTATTTGTCTCGCAATAGTGTGTCAGAGCTATAATCATGAATAAAAATAAGGCGATTAAAGCATTCAATAACATCGGGGTTCTTATGATCCTTGTGTTACTGAATACGCCATATTCAGCCGCCAGTAATAGTAATTTATCACTACATTGGGATTGGATGATCAGTACTGAAAGCGTGCAATCAAGAAACTCGCCATTTATTCCGCCACAACCTGATAGCCGTCAAACCATTGATGGATTATTAGAAGTGGAAGTGGGATACAAACAATGGCTAGGATTGATTTCGTTTAAAACTACTGACCTATATTCAGAGACTCAAGGCGGAGCTTCAAGCTCTCTCTTAAATACTTACCAAAACACCTCTCCATACAGTGAGTCAAACAATGATCCTAGCGCTGAATTCATTATTCGAGAGCTGTATTGGCAAGGCGGTTTTTCCTTGGCGAATGAAGCTCTCGGTGAACAGTACATTGATGTCACATTGGGTAAAATTCGATTGGATTGGGGCGTAGGTTACGGTTATCGTCCGCTTGATATCATTAAGCCATATCGCAGAAATCCCGTTGGAATAGTCGCAGAAGAAGGGGCTGGCGTAGTGGCATTATCTGTTTTCGATGCGACAGGTGAATGGACGCTGCTTTACACCGATTCATCATGGACATCGCAATCACTTAATGACCTAGAGCTGCAATCTCAACAACAAGGCATTGGCGTTCGCCACTATGGGATGCAGGGCGAACAAGAATACCAATGGCTGGCTTACTATGACGATGTACGCCATGGATTAATCGGTGGCAGCATGGTGTCTGTATTAGATCTCGCTTGGGAATTTCATGGCTCTGCCACTTACCAACATCAAAGCCTAGGTTATGAACTACCAAATTCGAGCCAGCACCCCGTTGTTTTAGGTGAGCAAGGTAACGCTTTTCAAACCCTATTGGGGTTAACGTGGGCTAATGAAGTGGGCAATAGTATTATTTTAGAGTACTGGTATGACAGCCGAGCTTGGACTTCATCGCAATGGCAAGAAGCGATCGATACCACCACCAGCTTAAATAAAATAGCAACACCATCGACAAGTTCAACTCAGACTGGAACATCGCAAAACACAGCATTGAGTGCATCGTATGCGCAAGGTTTCCAACATAGCAATATTGTTCAGCACAATGTGATGTTGCATTGGTCACTCAATTCAACAGCATGGGCACAATGGGATTGGAGCCGAAAAATCAATTGGATTCAACACGTAACCCCAACCTTTGATTTGCTTTACTCCCCGCAAGATAATGGGATTATTGCGACACAGTGGCTGAACTATGAATGGATAGATACTGGAAGTGCCTCTCTCAATTTGGAACTTGCAGCACGATTTTTGACTGGGCAATCAAATTCAGCTTATGCTAATTTGCCAGATCAGCATATGATTTTGCTAAACCTGAAAGGGCGATTCTAATGAGCAATATACAAATGGACGAAAAAAAAGAAACGAATTATTCATGGGGTAAGTCGTTCTTATTAACCAGTATTTTTTGTTTTATCATTGCCTTAACAACTCAAGCAGTTTGGTCTAATTCTCTTTTAAAACACCTCATTATCAGCTTCGGTTTTGGCTATAGTGCGATTTTCAGTGCCAAGCTTATTCATCTTGTGTTTCCTTCGATTTCACGCCAACGAGAAATTATCTGCACTCTGAGTTTCTCGATGGTCTTTGGTACTTTAAATGCGCAGTATTGGGTAAATGATTTCCTTGGTGGTAATGGTTGGAATAACCTAAAACCTGTCATATTACTTGGGCTTATTTTTACTGGCTTTTGCTACTACTTCTTTTATTCAAAAGAACAAAAACTCATTGCCGATAAAGAGCTCGAAACCCTTAAAAGAAAACAAACAGAACAAGAAAAAGTACTGTTAGTCAGCCAACTGAAGCAGCTGCAAAGTCAGATCGAACCACATTTTTTATTCAATACGCTCGCCACAATCAGTGTGCTGATCGAAACTGACAGCAATAAAGCCAAATTAATGCTAGAAAAACTCACTGAGTTACTGCGCGCAACACTCAATAACACTCGGCACCAACACACTACGGTTGAGCAAGAAGTCTCATTGGTTGAGGCATACTTGCAGATCCAACAAATACGCCTTGGGGAGAGGTTAAACTATGTCATCAATATCGATGGCATCACATCAACTCAGGAATTACCACCGCTATTAATTCAACCGTTAATCGAAAATGCATTAACACACGGTATTGAACCCATAGCCAAGGGTGGGAAAGTCACACTCGATATAGTCAATATTGGTAAAACTATGCAGATCAGCGTAACGGATAACGGGGCAGGATTTAGCCCCACCCCGCATGCTGCTGGGCATGGATTAGGGCTAGAAAATATTCGCCAGCGCATAGACATGTTATTTGACGGCAAAGCCAGTATATCGATAAAAGAGCATCAAGCTGGTGGCGTCATTTCAACCTTAATCCTACCCATCGAAAAGCATGATTAGCACCATGAGTTCGCTAGTAAATTAAACGATCTAAGGACAGATAAGATGACACAATTTTCAACCGCGATAATTGCCGATGACGAACCGCTTTTACGCCATCATTTAAACCGTTCTTTAGCCGAAGTATGGCCAGAGCTCAGCATTGTGGCGAGTGCTGAAAATGGAAAAGAGGCTTGGTTAAAAATAAATGAACATCAACCAGACGTTGTATTTCTTGATATTCGCATGCCAGAATTAGACGGTATGGCACTGGCTAAAAAACTCAAACGAATGCCTACCTCACCCTTGATTGTTTTTATTACTGCGTATGATGAATATGCGGTAAAAGCATTTGAGCAAAGTGCGGTTGATTACTTATTAAAACCTATTTCCGAATCACGCTTACTGACTGCCTGCAATAAATTACAGCACCAGCTGTCAGTGCAGCAATCAAAACAACAGCCCCCCTCAAAGGCACAATCGCAACCCGACATATCGGCATTGATCCAGCAAATTCAACAGCTATCAACTCAGTCTGATCCACAATACCTCACTTGGATAAAAGCCAGCGCAGGTGATGACATTCATTTAATCGCGATATCCGATGTGCTCTATTTTAAAGCGGAAGACAAATATGTATCAGTGTTTAAGCGATTACCCAATAACGCAGTTCAAGAATATATTATTCGCACATCACTGAAAGAGTTGCTCGCACAGCTAAATCCTGATTTATTTTGGCAAATACATCGTTCAACAGTCGTTAATGTCGCAACCATTGAAAAAGTGAAGAAAGATCTAGCAGGAAGAATGTCAGTTATCGTTGATGGGCAAAAGCTGCCTGTTAGCCGAACTGCGCAAGGTTTATTTAAAGGAATGTAATAGCTAGATAGCTTGAACCAACAATAAACTGTTGTTAATAGTACTAAGCCCAAAACATATTTATTAGTAATAAATAACGTAATTAAAACTTTTTCAAGAGCCTTAAATGAGTATAACAACGAAAGAATATTGTCACAAAAAGGTCTAAGAAATCAGATGTTTTAACGAGATTCAGCCCACAAGTATATAGATTTACAATTACTCAAATATAACGCGATAGTATCACTAACTCTTCTTTCATATTCCTATGAGGCATTCACTGTTTTTACCCATTAGACGCCGAGCAGAATTTGCCATGACGCCTCTTGATAAACCAGTAAATTAAGACGCCATTTTTCACATGAAATTTAAAGTAGAAACCGTAGTGAATCCCACAGAGCTATCACTAAAACAGTAACAACAGCCTAAAATAAGATAATAACCATAAGAATCAGATAATAACAATGGTGAATGACGACACCAATCATATATAAAATGTATCGGTTACCTTTATCTTACGGTTAAAAAAGAAGTCCTTTATGGGTCAGCATCTTCTCTTTATTTTATAAATTGCCTTCACTAAAACATGTTCTTGATAAAAATCTTAATTCTCGACGTGAATTTTGTTCCATTTTTTACCCATTCTTATTGTAAACTATATTCCTTTAACGAAATCAATCGCAATTTTTATACCCCATAGATTCCTTTGATAAGGATATCAGTAGAATTAGGTATGACTTTTAAGAATGCCCTTTGCATTCGTATGACGGTAGCGGGAAGCCTTATAATGGGATATTTAGAAAGAATTAAACAGTTAGCTAAAATCCAAGGAATTAGCCAAAAGCAACTTGGCGAATCTTTGGGTCTTCAGCAAGGAACAATGAGCCGTAAGTTATCGGGTAAATACGGTATTGAAGTCCGTGAGCTAGAAAGAATCGCAGAGACATTAAATACGTCTATCGGTTACCTCTTAACTGGGCAAATCGATACAGGTACTCAAGCAACAACAGCGATTACTCATGAGTCTTCACAAGGTTCAACCTGTACTTACATCCCGATTATTCACCGTAAAGATTTTGGATCTTTCATCGACGGTGAATCCGTAAATGTAGTCAGTAAGCGCGTAATACCACAACACCTTGAACGTGATGATTGTTTAGGTTTATTTGTTGATAACGAAAACATTTCACAATGTGCACCGATTGGCAGCTATGCATTAGCCACCAAGCAAGCGACTTACCGCCCTAAACAACCAGTATTTGCATCGGTACGTGACAGTGAGCCTGATTTTTATCACATGACTCAATTAGCTGATGGTGTCATCTTTTCGACATCACAACCCGATTTTCCTAACCTCTTTGTCAATAATGATGAATTTAAAGTTCACGGCTACATCATTCAATCAGATTGGGCTTACGATCGTTAAACACAGCTTGTAATAGCTATGTGGGTATATACCAACCTAGGCTTTTAACTAGAAAGAATATCAAAACAGGCTGTTTCGATTTATTCAAATGGTCTGACACTTGTTTAGGTTGGTATTCACTTTATGACTACGTAGAATAGCGAGGGTAAAAAAAACCGTCGATATTATTCTTAGCTAGTGGTAAATCATGTCAAAAATTATCGTTGCCTCTACCAATCCGGCAAAAATTTCTGCTGTTTCTTCAGCATTCTCGCAAGCTTTCCCTGAACAATCCTTTACTGTTGAAGGCATTAGTGTCGCCAGCGAAGTAAGAGATCAGCCTTTATGTGCAGACGAAACCTTACTCGGTGCAAGAAACCGTGTTAAGAATGCACGAAAGTTGCAGGCTGATGCTGATTTTTACGTCGGACTGGAAGCGGGAATCGATGGGAATTCTACCTTCGCGTGGATGGTGATTGAAAACCATAAGCAACGCGGTGAAGCACGCTCTGCTTCTTTGCCTTTGCCCCCTATTGCGTTAGAAAAAATCCAACAAGGCATTGAGCTTGGTGATGTGATGGACGATATGTTTAATCAACAAAACGTTAAGCAAAAAGGTGGAGCCATTGCAATGTTAACCAACCATACACTCAGCCGCAGTTCGGTCTATCAACAAGCCCTGATTCTGGCCTTAATTCCATTTATGAATGAACAATGGTTTCCTTGCCGTTAACTTATACCAATGCCACTAATTATCAAAACGTCAGGTATTAAAAAATCCTGTCACGATACTCATTATTGAAAAAAGTATCGTGACAGGATTTGATGTATTCAGAGCAACTGGCTTATTGGAGAACTTATTGCTGTTGCTTCTTTAGTAACTCTGCCAGCCATTCTTTTGTATCGTCACTCTGATGCTTTAATTCATTAGATCCTCGGGTAATCGTTGCTACCCCAACCCCTAACAATTCACTAATTTTTCGTTGGCTACGTTGCCCATTCATTAGCTCATGAAGAATATTCACCCGAGCCAATAACGCCTCTCTTTCATCCGGGGTTAGCAATAGCTTCAGCATCACGTCATCTTTCTGCTCTAATGCTGCCTGACGAAGTAAATCGACGACCTGTTGCCACTCGGTAAAATCAGCCGTTTCCGGAGTTGTTGACATGTAAACCTCATTAAGGCGTTTTGAATCTTCAAGGAATGTTAACCTGTTCTGATCCTGTTGCACACTAATTTGATTGATTCAGCAAGATTTCAGCCTTGCTAAATCATCGTCAAACACCCTCTAGTAACGGGTTGTTAATTCATTCTTTTTAAGTAATGTCGATTTTTTACCCATCAAGTCACTGTAGTATATTTCAAACATTAAAACGTTCTGTACATAACCACGGGTTTCATTAAATGGAATTGCTTCAATGAAGGTATAAACATCACGAGAACCGCTATTTTGGCCCTTCCAACGATTCACTCGACTAGGACCTGCGTTATACGCAGCAAACGAATAGACACGGTTATCATCGTAGCGTTCTAGCATCATTTTCAGGTAGCCACTACCAAGACGAATGTTGACCCCCGGATCAAACAAACTGTTTTTCCCGGTATAATTACGCCCTAGCTTTTTAGCCGTTTCTTTAGCGGTGGCTGGCATCAATTGCATCAAGCCTCGCGCCCCAACTGGAGATTGTGCTCGTGAGTTCCATGCACTTTCCTGACGAGCCAATGCCATCATCGTCGGAGTTGGCAGGTCACGTTGCTTGCTGAAGAAATCAAACCACCACTTATGAGCCATCGGAAAACGCAATGTAACGTGATCCCACAACTGGCCAGAAATGGTTGCCTGTACCGCTAAATGGTGCCATTTATGTTTGCCCGCATAAGCAGCCAACATACGCTTTTGTTCAACCGTCTTTCCACTTAATAGGTAATACCATTCACGATTAGCATCAAGCGACTTATCCAGTGCTATCAGCTCTTGAATACGTACCAAGGTTGTCGTGTACTGCTTACTTTGCTTAGCAATACTCTCTGGCACCGTTTGGGTTGGATAGACGATCGGCTTGTTTAACACGGTTGCCGCCGCAGCACTGTAGAAATCACGTTGCCCTAAAATCGAGCTGTACAGCTTATTCGATTCTGATTTTTTACCGTTACGCGCAAGAAAATAGGCTTGCCAGAATGTCCAACGCGTGGTGTCTTTTGCTTCTTGTGGTAAACGATTCACCCACTTTTCAGCTTCCGTATAATTAGCTTCGCGTAACGCCAATCGAATACGGCGCTCTAGCGCATTAACACTGGAACTGGTTTCTAGCTTGCTATCACGCCACTGAATAAGATCGGACTTATCTGTCGACATTAACCTTAGTATTGTGTAATCCGCAATGTGTTGGGCACGTGATGGCTTAAGGTGTTGCCCATCAACGGTACGCTGAAATTGTTTAACTGCTTCTTTCACATCTTTACGGGCTAAGCGTTTATAAGCGGCTTCTGCTATCTGCTGGTTAAAATCGGTAACTTTGCTGCGTTTGGCAAAATCAGCGACGTTCTGTGGTTTATCTAATAAACCTAACATATCGTCACCTATCGCTTGGCTCGTTCCTGATAATTGTTTATCAAGATATTTCAACAAGCCGCTGTTGCCTTGATCGTAAGCCAATAACATACGATCGAGAATTAACTGATTCGTGCGTTTACCCGCTTTCGTCCAATCGGACAATAATGGATCACACGCATCGCTGATAGAGGTACCGGTTAGCCAAAGCGCGTTGGCCCCCTGCCAAGCAAGATCCTTATTTCCCTTCTGGCTTTGCGCATAATAGTAATAACATTTTAATGCTTGCCCGTTGGGTTCATTGGGTTGAACCGTTAAAAAATCATTCCAGCGTTTTGTGCTTGCAAGATAATTTAAGTAATTCCCTTTCACTGTCGTATTAAAAGGGAGATCCTTATAATCAGCAACAAACTCAGCTACTTGCGCGGGTGTTTTCTTGCTGAGATCTTTAGAAAAATCATGATAATCTAAGTATGGCGTTAAAGGGTATTCATCTAATTTTTGACGTAATTGACGATAACCATCATCATCTCTCTTATCTAACGCTTTACCCGCTTGTACATACCACTCACGTTGCTGATCAAGCTTAGAGGCGTGACTTACTGGCACACAGCTTAAACCGAATATCACCACGGTTACGGTTACTACCTTATGGACAGAAAAACTAAGCACAAGAAAACTCCATTTCGGTTTTAGGATGATATTTATTCATAGTAAACGCTAATTATGAACAATGCTGTTAATCTTATGTCTAGATTGGGTAAAATACCTTCTTCATTTTAGATTAGAGATCATAAACTGATATGGCTGAATACGTTTATACCATGCAGCGCGTGGGCAAAATTGTTCCACCAAAGCGTCAAATCCTTAAAGATATTTCATTAAGCTTTTTCCACGGCGCCAAAATTGGTGTTTTAGGCTTGAATGGTTCAGGTAAATCAAGCCTGCTCCGTATCATGGCTGGCCTTGATACGGAAATTGAGGGTGAAGCACGCCCACAAGCAGGTTTGAAGATAGGCTACCTTCCTCAAGAACCTGTTCTTGATGAAGAAAAAACAGTACGTGAAATTGTTGAAGAAGCAGTTTCTGACGTAAAAGACGCCTTAACACGTCTTGATGCGGTTTATGCAGCGTATGCTGAACCTGATGCAGATTTCGATGTGCTTGCTAAGGAGCAAGGTGAGCTTGAAGCCCTTATCGAAACCAAAGACGGCCATAATCTAGAAAATACTCTAGAGCGTGCCGCTGATGCATTGCGCCTTCCTGAATGGGATGCACCGATTAAATTACTGTCTGGTGGTGAACGCCGTCGTGTGGCAATTTGTCGCTTATTGCTTGATAAGCCCGACATGCTGTTACTTGATGAACCAACAAACCACTTAGATGCTGAATCAGTAGCATGGCTTGAGCACTTCCTATGTGAGTACACAGGTACTGTTGTGGCGATTACCCACGACCGTTACTTCCTTGATAATGCAGCTGGTTGGATTCTAGAGCTTGACCGTGGTGAAGGTATTCCATGGGAAGGTAACTACACATCTTGGCTTGAACAGAAAGATGCACGCCTACAGCAAGAATCATCTCAAGAAAATGCACGTCAAAAGACAATTGCTAAAGAGCTTGAATGGGTTCGTCAAAATCCTAAAGGTCGTCAAGCGAAATCAAAAGCACGTATGGCGCGCTTTGAAGAGCTTAATACTAACGACCACCAGAAACGTAACGAAACCAATGAACTGTTTATCCCACCGGGTGAGCGTTTAGGTGACAAGGTTATTGATGTAACCAACCTAACGAAGTCATACGGTGATCGCGTATTGATCGATGATCTATCGTTCAGCATGCCAAAAGGGGCCATCGTCGGCATTATCGGTGCCAATGGTGCCGGTAAATCAACACTGTTTA
Source organism: Photobacterium profundum (assembly GCF_003026285.1). GTDB lineage: Bacteria > Pseudomonadota > Gammaproteobacteria > Enterobacterales > Vibrionaceae > Photobacterium > Photobacterium profundum. The sequence continues at coordinate 161,924 of NZ_PYOD01000007.1, read as the reverse complement.
AAATGCTAAGTGGTGCTGAACAACCTGATTCAGGTACGGTAGAACTCGGTACAACGGTTAGCCTAGCGTCTGTTGATCAGTTCCGTGATAGCATGAATGATAGCAACACCGTTTATCAGGAAATTTCTGAAGGTGCTGAAATTATTCGTATCAACAACTACGAAGTACCAGCACGCGCTTATGTGTCACGCTTTAACTTCCGTGGCAGTGATCAGCAGAAACGCATTGGCGACCTTTCTGGTGGTGAGCGCAACCGTGTTCACTTAGCGAAACTGCTAAAAGCGGGCGGTAACGTATTACTACTCGATGAACCAACCAATGACTTGGATGTTGAAACACTTCGAGCACTAGAAGAAGCCTTACTTGAGTTCCCTGGTTGTGCCATGGTTATCTCGCACGACCGTTGGTTCCTCGACCGTATTGCGACCCATATTCTAGACTACCGTGATGAAGGCAAAGTTAACTTCCATGAAGGTAACTACACCGAATACACCGATTGGTTGAAGAAGACATTGGGTGCAAAAGCTGCAGAGCCACATCGCATTAAATACAAGCGTATGACTAAGTAATGTAGTCACCGTTAATAACACTAAAAAGAGCTGATATTTCGGCTCTTATTTTTTATATGGAAATCTTATAACAACACAAATATAGACCTTTGATATCCCTTCCCATTCATAATCGAACAATACAAAACGCTTCGTTTTATCACTTAACCATAGATATAATGCCGATTTCTTTAACTTTGCATTAATAAGCAACTGGTTTTAATAAATTTGTGATCATATTCCTAGAGATAAATCTCTTTTCTCTTTAAACTTATGTGACGATAATTCAAAAAATAAGAAGATTATGGTTGAACGTCGTCATTTCATGCGCATTATTTATCAGTCATCAGCAACGCTTTCTCAGGCCAATGATGAATGGACTACTGATGTCTGTGATCTCTCGTTGCAAGGGATACTATTAACCCGCCCAGCAGACTGGCAGCCGAGTCAAGATACATGCTACACCGTTCGCTTCTGCTTACATGAATGCGATATCGAATTGGTCATGGACACCCAATTAGTTCGACACTGTAATGATTATTTACGCATGCGTATTCAACATATGGATATTGATAGCGCAAGCCACTTAAAGCGCCTAGTCGAATTGAACATCGGAACTGATGAACTATTACATCGCGAGTTAGAACAACTTGCCGACTTAGAAAGATCTATTAACGAGCAGTAGAAACGAATTATTCATCATGTCTGACAATATATGCATCTCGGTTTCAGATAACCGAGGAACCTCACATTACCGTATTAACCGTTTTAAAAAACGTTATGTCGTATTGCTATCAACTGTACTTCTCTCTCTTTTAATAGGTGGCGGCTACAGTATTTATTTTCTCTATCAGCAGACGCAATCTTCTGATTACCAACTAAGTCAATTAAATGTACAAGCAGAGCAACTGTCTGAATCACTGACAGCTGAAAACACCACAAATGACAATCTCACCAAACAGCTTGCAGATAAGAATGCAGAACTATTGCGTCTTACCCAGCGCGTTGATGATGTAGAAACGATTTTAGGTTTACAAGGCGATAGCCCTGAAGACATTACTCTCGATCAGCGAATTGATAGTGCGGCAATTAGCTCTGCTGTTAGGGGGACATTATTTCGCTTAATACCTAACGGTAACCCTACCGATGATGTCCGTCTATCATCCGGTTTTGGCACCCGTATTCATCCAATAACGGGCAAACGTAAAAGTCACCGCGGGTTAGATTTTGCAGCGAATACAGGTGCGGCAATTTATGCCCCCGCAGATGCAGTAATAGAGCTTGTTCGCCCAAGTAACAAAGGCTACGGCAATCATTTAAAATTGAATCACTCTCTTGGTTTTACGAGTTCTTATTCTCACATGAGTAAGTTCAATGTAAAACGAGGACAGTTTGTCCGTAAGGGAGATTTAATTGGCTGGACAGGCAATACAGGCATGTCTACAGGTCCGCATTTACATTACGAAATCCGCTTCTTAGGACGAGCGATTAACCCTCGCCCGTTTGTCGATTGGACACCTGATAATTTTGATAATCTGTTTGAAAAAGAAAAAACAGTACAATGGGCTGCACTGTTAGAAATGGTCAACAATGTCGTTTCAATGCAAGTGCAACTAACATACGTACCCCAGCCCGCAGATCCAATCGATACTGCGAGCACCCAAGCAGTTTCAAGTGACGAGCGAAAACTCTAGGGTGATACCGAACAGGTTGATGATTATAACCATCCCCCCCAGCCCTTAAAAAAAAAGATAAAAAAACGAGAGCATCTGCTCTCGTTTTTTTTCATCGCTTATCAATACGTCACTATCGATGAACCCTTATCAAGCCATATTACTGGCAGTTGTATCTGATAATCTAAGACACACGATCAAAGGCTTCTAACGCTTCTTGCAAATCTTCTACCGCAATAATTTCAATACCGTTAATTTTCCGGCTCGCATTCGCCTTCGGTACAATCGCGCGCGTAAAGCCCTGCTTAGCCGCTTCCCGAATACGTTCCATGCCATTCGCTGCCGGGCGAATATCTGCATTCAAACCGATTTCACCAAACACCAGTACATCCTGTGGAATTGGCTGATTCTTGAAACTCGAGAAGATAGATAACAATACGGCCAAATCAGCAGAGGTTTCTTCAATCTTGATCCCACCGACGCAGTTCACGAAGATATCCATGTCTGACAGCATCACACCACCGTGCCTAGCTAATACGGCAATCGACATGGCTAAACGGTTAGAGTCATAACCAACCGATAAGCGACGAGGGTTCTCTGTCACGGAGTTATTACACAATGCTTGGATTTCTACCAACAACGGACGTGTCCCTTCCCACAACGTTGTACAGGCTGATCCTGCATGGTTCTTATCTGAACGACTCAAAAAAATAGCAGAGGGGTTTTTTACCTGCTTCATGCCTTGTTCGGTCATTGCAAAGAAGCACGATTCTGAATCAGCACCAAAACGGTTTTTAGAAGTGCGTAATACGCGAAACTTTTCATCTGATGTCGAAGATAAAGCAAACAATCCATCCACAATGTGGATTAGCTGCATAGGGCCAGCCACATTCGAATCTTTGTTAATATGACCAATCAGTAAAAAGGTGACGCCTTCCGTCTTGGCAAAACGCGTTAAGGCAGCTGCAGATTCTTTGACTTGGCTTGGGCTTCCTGCTGCAGAATCATTGTGTGCGACCGTCATGGTTTGAATCGAATCAATAATAACGAATTCAGCTTTCAGTTGAGTCACTAAATGTAAAACTTGCTCAACCGACGTTTCAGCGACAACATTAATTTTATCAATGTTTTGGGTTTTTAATCGCTCTGCACGTTGAGAGATCTGATGAATAGATTCTTCACCTGACACATACAATGCCGATTTTATTGCCGCTACCGCCCCAATACTTTGCAATAGTAACGTTGATTTACCCGCCCCTGGGTCACCACACAAGAGTAATACTGACCCCGGAACAATGCCGCCACCTAAAACACGGTCAAACTCACCAATACCTGAACTAAAACGCGGTAAATCTTTGGTTTCGACTTCAGACAATTTCTGTACTTTGGTTGAAGCACCTGCATAGCTGGTTGCTGCGCTAACAGAGCCTATCGCTGCTTTCGTTTTAGGGACTGTAAACTCGGTAATAGTGTTCCATGCGGCACATGCGCTGCACTGTCCTTGCCAACGAGGAAAATCAGCCCCACAGTCACTACACACATAAGCGCGCTTCATTTTTGCCATTTTGTATCCTAATTTATTGATCAAACACTCAATATTTATCGAAATTACGGCTAAAAGACGTTTTTAATCGATTAATCTCACTACACACTTAAGATTTGCTGCAAAATGCAGATAATAGAAGCACAAGTAATGTATCAGAAAATAAGATGTTACTGGACGAATATAAAGGACTAATCGAGCAACTCATCCCCGTTTACGATAGTGAAGACTTCGACGATGTCTTTTTAATGCTAACGTATGAGGAAACAGGCCCAACTCGCCTTCAGCTCAAACTCGAAATAAAGCGTATGATGGCACCTTGCCAGCAGATCGTTGATCTTCGCGGTCGAGTAAAAGGAGAATGCCGCCCGTATGAGCTCCACGGTCTCACCCATTGGTTAGATGATGTCGCGATCAATACTTATCACAAACGCATAAAAGTATACGGAGGCAAATTTCGAGTCGGATTATATGAAGCATTAATCAATACTCGTAATAACTTTCGCGTGCTGCATCATCAAGAAAAACTCAAACCACAAATAACTGAAAAAACAAAACAAGATACGCAGTTTGATGCCAATCTGATTCGTTTTGGTCATTACTTAACACGTGACGAAAACCGCCTGCAAATATCGACGCAAGTGAATCTGCGCCTTCCTTTTGGTCAAGCCGTGCATGGGGTGACGTCTGATCTTTCCTATTCAGGGGCTAAATTTAAAGTACCATCAGCCTTTAAATATAATCTTGGTCAAACAGTGAAAGCCAGTTTTCCTGTGTTGGCAGAAAAATGCAATGATGCCCGCCTTGCGAAAGATATTGAATACCGCATTCTTGGCATTGATGATAATAAAGATAACGACAGCTTCAAATGGTTACGCTTAACGCTACTGGGTGATAACCAAGTAATTAAAGACACTATCAAGCTGAATCAAAACCTGAGCACTAGTCGTTCTCGAAATAACCATGAAGACAAAGTAATTCAAGCCCGCACCAAAGGCTATGAGCATTGCTTTTTAAAACATACCGCTAGCTTGCCATTATTTTTCTCTGGCACAGAACTAAAATACAGCCTGTTAACTGAGCACAATCAAAATATTTGGGAAGATTGGCACGACGAACGCAACCAGCCTGTTATCAACCACCTTCTGTCAGAAGCACGGATGGCAACCCTTGGCAAAGCAGGATTGAAGCAATGTAGTACTCTGATTTACAGTTTTTACCACGAGCATAATCATAAAAAGTTTTTCTATTCTGCGGCACTGCCAGAGATGACCCAAGAGCAACGACAGCTCTTTTGGCAAATAGGGGCTACACGTAAGAGCTGGCGAGTCACACGTATAACGGTATACCCAATCGGATCGAATGATCTGGAACGCCTACAAGATATTGCACCTGAAATGGTGGAACAGTTCCAGCATTTAACCCATATTGGGGTCATGCAAAACCTAACCAATGACCAAGCACAGCAAGATTACAGGTTAAGCATTAAATCGCAATTACCGTCAAAAGCTTTGCATGTATTTAGACACCAACGCGATCCTATATGCCAAGCAAAAGGCGTATTTTTCGATCCCAAACCACAGCGAAGTGAAAATCGTTTTAAATTTAAAACCCCAGTAGAGATCCAACACCCAGAGCTCGGTAATGTACTCGGGGCCTCTATCGATTTCTCCACTCGCGGGTTAAACCTCAGTCTTGCACAGCCACTTGCCGCAAAGAAAGACGACAGTGTCATTATTAAATTTACCCAACTACACAAGTTAGATAAAAATTCATCGTTAGATAAAATGCCTTACCGCATCATTAGGATTAGTCCAGACTGTCTTAACATTCAATTAACGTCTGGCAGTGGTGAAGAAGCTCTAAAAGGCGAACAATTTTTACGACGATTAATCAATCATAATGAAAAAAAACTGCTTTTATCCAAAGAAACCTTACCCAAAGGTCCGCTATTATTAGCCATGCACCAAATGTTACTAACACGTCTAAACTGTGTGCCTTATTTTGCTGAAAAGATTAATCACAAAGTCACCGTAAAAGCGATTGGGTGTAATTTCCCATTACCCGCCCTCGCGAAGTTGTTTAATCAGTTAGCTAACGGCAAGGGATTTTCGTTACAGCCTATTTTTAAAAATCGGGTACAACGAATGCTGGCTGAAACCATGCGTCCGGTTGAAATTCGTCAACCATTCGTGCATGAAGTTTACCTTTGGGTTCAGCGTAAAGGTGACTCTGTCCAGCATATTGAGAGTAAATTGTTAGATGAGTTTGATGATTTAGAGCAACGAATCAATTTTGTAAAAAAAGCTCGTCAACAAGGCGAGTTCATCGCAATTCGTATCACTGCGGTACCTGTTTTAAACCCCATGACGGCATTAATTGGCGAAGAGTTAGGGCAATTAGCCCGCTTAACGATGCACCGTGCACGCGCATTAGAAGTCGAGTTTACGTCATTAATTGGCAGTGGTGAAATGTTCGATGTTACGGATGAAGTGCTGGTTAGACTCGAAATTAATTAAGTTGTTAGGCGTAGTATACAAAGCATAAAAAGGGCCATGATGTTGACATATCATGGCCCTTTTTATTTATGACGCTTAATGATTTTTAATGATTAATGTCGAAATACGCAAGAGTAGCCGAAGAACTATTCTAGATAAGTAAATGTTACCAACTCACATTTTGAGGCATTAACGATGCAGATAAGATACAAAGCACCCCACCTAAATCTGCATGACGAATAGCAACTGGTGCCTCAGCATCTACTTTTGGTTTCGCATGATAGGCTATCCCTAAACCTGCAGCAGCCATCATCACCAAATCATTCGCGCCATCACCAACAGCAACCGTATTGTGCGGTTCAATATCATATTCATCAGCAAGTTCATACAGAATATCTGCTTTTGCTTGCGCATCGACAACATCACCTAACACTTTACCTGTTAGCTTACCGTCCACAATTTCTAGCGTATTCGATTGAGCATGCACTAAGTGCAATTCATCTTTTAAGTAGTCTGAGAAATAGGTAAATCCACCTGATGCAATAGCGACTTTCCAACCATATCCATGCAATGTCGCCACCAACTCTCGTAACTCAGGCATCATGGGCAATGTTGAACGAACAGTTTCAAGAATCGATTCATCCGAACCTTTTAAAGCCTCAACACGCTGACGAAGGCTTTGCTCAAAATCTAATTCGCCCTGCATTGCACGTTCTGTTACTTCTGCAACTTGTTCACCAACCCCAGCTAAAACAGCAATCTCATCAATACATTCGATTTGAATCGCGGTGGAATCCATATCCATCACTATCAGCCCAGGCTCAAGCAGGTCGGGCAAATCAGAGGTACGAGAAAAATCCAGCTTTTGGCTAATGACAGCTGCTGCATACTCATCGGTTAATTCATTCCCAATCAATAATGCATCGTATGAGCCCACTTTCCATGCTGCGACAATATCCAGCTCTTGCCCTGCACTGTCTCCTATCTTATGAACATCAAGCTCAGTAATATGCCGACCATACAATAACCATGATGCTTTCTGCTTGGTTAAGTTAGGTACCGCTAATATTTGAGGAAAACGCTTGTTAAGCGAAGTGTGCTTTTTGATTTTAAGTAGTTGTTGCTCATCCATGTTTGTTTCTATCCATTTAATTCAAAAACAGCTTGGGCGTGATTGTTATTTATTCATAATCCAAGCTATTTATAATGACACGCTATGCGCAATTACATTCTATTATAGCCATTGATGACACTTTCACGCCCAAGTTACTCTTTGCTGTTACTATCAAAGTACCCTATTGCAATTTGTTTGGGCAAGCCCCAATATGGCAATCGTTTGATTTTGCAGTGTAGAATAAGACAATATGCGTCTACTCTACCAAGCTTATAACTGAATTACGTTGGTTATTATGAAAGTAAAAAAAACACGATTACAGCGAGCATGGCAATTATTTGTCTTAATTTTCAGTCTAGGTGGTTTAGTTGCCATGCTGGAGTATGGCTCTAATGTGAATATACGTAACTACGAGGTGCTCAGTGAACAAACACAGTCATTGTCTCGCCTCGTTGTTCGTCAAGCCGCAGAGAGTGCTTCAAAAGATGTTGTCGATAATAACCAAGACAAATTAAAAGCCCTTGTTCAGCAAGTCTCGCAAGAAGCCTTAATTTTAGATGCCAGTATTTATGATTTAGAGGGTATTACCCTTGCGAAAACCGAAGATGCCATGCCACTTGAACAAGTCACTGGGCTATCGACACCCTTAGCGATAGCAAGCTTTGGACGCCAACAAATTGTAGAACCCATCTTTTCTGGCGATAATATTATTGGTTTTATGCGCATTACACTGGAACACGGTAAACTACTCGAGAATGCCAATAACCAGATAGAAGAAATGACCAGTATTGTTCGAGGGCTCATTATTGCGGCCTTACTTATCGGCTTCTTGCTGGCTTACACCTTCGGACGCCGTAAAGACATCTGGCACTTCCCATTTTTACTGACAGCCAATGCTAAAGATTGATAATCAAGCAACCAATTTACACCAGAATACTTAGCCGTTAGCTTGCAGTCATAAAAAAAGACGACCTCGTGGTCGTCTTTTTTATATCTGGTTTACTATTATCGAATTATCGATAAATTATGCTTCGTCTGCATCACCTAGCAATACAGATTCAAGTGCGATTTCCATCATTTCATTGAACGTTAGTTGACGCTCTTCAGATGTTGTCGCTTCACCACGTAGAATGTGGTCTGAAACAGTACAGATAGTCAGTGCTTTAGCACCAAACTCAGCAGCTACACCGTAGATACCAGCCGCTTCCATTTCTACGCCTACGATACCGTATTTATCCATCGTTTTGAAAAATTCAAAGTCAGGATTGTAGAACAGATCAGCAGAGAAGATGTTACCCACTTTAACAGGGATACCTTTTGCTTTTGCTGCATCAACGGCATTTTGTACCATACCGAAATCAGCAATCGCAGCAAAATCGTGGCCGCCAAAACGGATACGGTTTACTTTAGAGTCTGTTGATGCGCCCATGCCGATAACTACATCGCGTAGTTTCACGTCATCACGTACTGCACCACAGCTACCCACACGAATAATTTTCTTAACACCAAAGTCTTTAATTAACTCTGTCGCGTAGATAGAACAAGAAGGGATACCCATACCGTGACCCATAACAGAGATCTTACGACCTTTATAAGTACCGGTATAACCAAACATACTACGTACGTTACATACTTCTTTTACGTCTTGTAGAAAAGTTTCTGCAATGTACTTCGCGCGTAATGGATCACCCGGCATCAGTACTACGTCAGCAAAATCACCCATTTCAGCATTAATATGTGGAGTAGCCATAGTTGTGTCCTTATTTCGTTTTTATAAACACTAAGTCGCGTTTTCTGTCATTACTAATAGCTGCTATTTCACTAAGGGGCAAATATAAATAGCCTCTTAATCAGTGAAATAGCAAAATGCGAAATCATTAACCTGAATTACAGGAATGACTTACCGTATTCCATGTCAGATGTACCGTAATACTCTGCAAGGCTTTGACCAATATCTGCAAATGTTTCACGACGACCTAAAGATCCAGCAGGAATCTTAGGACCCGTTACGATTACAGGGATATGCTCACGCGTATGATCTGTACCTTCCCATGTTGGATCACAACCATGATCCGCGGTCAGAATTAATACATCATCTTCTTGAAGCAGTTCTAGCACTTCTGGTAAGCGCTTATCAAAGTATTCAAGGGCTGCAGCATAACCTGCAACATTACGGCGGTGGCCATAAGCTGAATCGAAATCTACAAAGTTAGTAAAGACTAAGCTGTTATCTCCCGCTTGTTTAATTTGCTCAAGCGTTGCTTCAAACAGAGCAGGAATACCATTCGCTTTCACTTTTTTAGTGATACCACAGCCTGCATAGATATCGGAAATTTTGCCGATAGAAATAACGTCACCGCCTTTCTCATCTACTAACTTCTGCAGTACTGTTGTTGCTGGTGGCTCAAGAGATAAATCACGACGGTTACCCGTGCGTTCAAATTGCCCTTTACCTGGACCTGTAAATGGACGCGCAATTACACGACCAATATTATAGTCTTCCAGCTCTTCACGTGCGATTTGGCACAGTGTTAGCAAGTTATCTAAACCAAACGTTTCTTCATGACATGCAATTTGGAATACCGAATCTGCAGAGGTATAGAAGATAGGCATGCCCGTCTTCATGTGTTCTTCACCCAATGCATCCAATACGTGTGTACCAGATGCATGGCAGTTACCTAAGAAGCCAGGTAGGTTCGCACGCTTTAGGATGCGATCTGTCAGCTCTTTCGGAAAACTGTTGTCGAGATCAGAGAAGTAACCCCAATCAAACAATACGGGTACGCCTGCAATTTCCCAGTGACCTGATGGGGTATCTTTGCCTGATGATAATTCTTTGGCATGACCGTAAGCGCCAGTAATTTCAACACTTGGATCTAAGCCTTCAGGAAAGTAACCAGAAGATTCTTCACACGCTTTACCTAAACCAAGTTTATTTAAGTTAGGTAGGTGAAGTGGACCACTACGATCACCGTTATCAGCTTCGCCACGTGCACATGCCTGAGCAATGTGACCCATGGTATTTGAACCTACGTCACCAAAGTCAACAGCGTCTTCTGTTGCGCCGATACCGAAAGAATCGAGAACTAGGATAATTGAACGTTTCATTTAAACTCCATTAAATATCTTCAGCGCGAATACGACGGTAAACGTCAGGGGTTGGCGCAGGCTTTTCATCAGCAATAGTGATATTAGCACGTACGGCATTTGCCGCTTCTTGCCACTGTGCTTCGCTACGAGCGTGAATCACACATAACGCGGTATCTGTATTCACTTCATCACCCAAACGGATCATGTCGCTTAAACCTACTGCGTAATCAATGCTGTCACTCGCCACACGGCGACCGCCACCCATGCCAACAACCGCCATTCCTAAACCACGAGTATCCATGGCGTAAGCGTAACCTGTTGTTTCAGCAAACACTGGCTTAGCAATCTCTGCTTTCTCTAGGTAGTTGTCGTAATTTTCCATGAAATCGACTGGGCCACCTAAACCTGCAACCATTTTGCCGAAGCATGTTGCTGCTTTACCGTTATCCAGAACCGCTTGTAACTTCTCACGTGCTTGCTCAATATCTGAGGCTAAGCCACTGTTTACAAGCATTTCAGCACACAATGCCATGGTCACTTCAAATAAGCGAGGGTTACGGTATTCACCGGTGAGGAATTGTACGGCTTCGCGCACTTCCAAAGCATTACCGGCAGTAGACGCCAATACTTGATTCATATCTGTCAATAATGCTGTCGTTTTGGTGCCAGCACCATTTGCCACAGCCACGATCGATTTAGCCAAGTCTTCAGATGCTTCGTAAGTTGGCATGAATGCGCCCGAACCTACTTTCACATCCATAACCAAAGAGCCTAAGCCCGCAGCCAGTTTTTTCGACAAGATAGAAGCAGTGATCAATGAGATATTATCTACCGTCGCTGTTACGTCACGAGTGGCGTATACACGCTTATCTGCTGGTGCAAGATCGCCTGTCTGGCCAATAATCGCTACACCTGCATCTTTGGTTACTTGACCGAATACGTCATTGGTAGGGGTGATATTGTAACCAGGAATTGATTCTAATTTATCTAGCGTACCGCCAGTGTGTCCCAAGCCTCGGCCTGAAATCATTGGTACGAAACCACCACATGCTGCAACCATAGGGCCAAGCATCAAAGATGTTACGTCACCTACACCACCGGTAGAATGTTTGTCGACGATTGGGCCATCAAAGTTCATGTGGCTCCAATCGATTACCATGCCAGAATCACGCATTGCACAGGTCAGTGCTACACGCTCATTCATGGTCATATCATTAAAGTAAATTGCCATTGCAAACGCAGCAATTTGACCTTCAGACACAGTATCTTTTGCGATGCCTTGAATGAAAAAATTAATTTCGTCAGCAGTTAATTCAACGTTATCACGTTTTTTTCTAATTATTTCTTGCGGTAAATACATGGTATTCCCCAATCAAAAGTTGGTCGTAGGATAGATAACTATTCGATTGTTTTTAAATGAGAAATATCAGTTATTCCCCATAATTCGCCAGCATTAAGGCGCAGCGATCCACACAAGTATTGTGTTGTTTTAACAGAAACAATGAATAGTCACAGGTAGAGCTAAGATAAGGTGGCATTACGCCACCTTATTTATTCAGACTTAGTAGCCGCCTTGAGCCGCTTCTTCGCCTTCACCTAAAGTGTGCAATAAGTTTGCAAGTAGGCTTGATGCACCAAAACGGTAGTGCATGTTGTCAGCCCAGTCACCACCAAGAATGCGGTCTGCCATAGCAAGGAATGCTTGAGCATCTTCTGCAGTACGAACGCCACCAGCTGGTTTAAAACCAACTGTTTTAGCAACATCCATATCTTTAATTACTGTCAGCATAATTTCTGCTGCTTCTGGTGTTGCGTTAACAGGTACTTTACCCGTTGATGTTTTGATGAAATCTGCACCGGCTTTGATCGAAAGCTCAGAAGCCTGCTTGATTAGCGCTTCAGTCTTAAGCTCACCCGTTTCGATGATAACTTTAAGCAGAATATCGCCACATGCAGCTTTACATTGCTTAACTAGCTCAAAACCAACTTCTGAATTACCAGCAATTAATGCACGGTATGGGAATACAACGTCAACTTCATCAGCGCCGTATGCAACAGCCGCTTTTGTTTCAGCAACTGCGATTTCAATATCGTCGTTACCATGTGGGAAGTTAGTAACCGTTGCAATACGTACTTCTGGTGTACCTTGTTCACGTAACTGCTTCTTAGCAGCAGGAATGAAACGTGGGTAAATACATACTGCTGCAGTGTTGCCTACAGCTGTTTTAGCATTCTTACAAAGCGCGATCACTTTTTCATCAGTGTCGTCATCGTTCAGAGTTGTAAGATCCATTAATTTTAATGCACGTAATGCAGCAGCTTTTAAATCGCTCATGACTATCTCCAGTCCAGTTATTTTCTACCAAGCTTATAGAAACTGTTCCATACGCTTAACGATACGTCTTTTCATACCGCCAAACGGCCCGCTGACAGCGAACAGTTAGATAAGCGGACTTGATTCCTTGAAGACTCAAGTAAACAACGCGAGATCGTTTTACTTGATTGCTATCCTTTTCACCGCGCGAGACGTTATGTTTTTTTCATCTGTAATACAGAGACGAATCAACCAACGTCTTGCAAGTTCGTGTTGTTCAGCAAAACCGTGACAGTTCTTCCATCATGGTTAGCTAACGCTGAAACAACAGGTGCCTTTTTATGATGGTACGCCCTAATAATACCAAGGTCCGATGCACGTCACCATCAAAGTCGTGTTTCCACACGTGGACAATGTGTTTACCTTGAGAATTAACCCTAACTAATTAATAAGTAATGGTTAATCCCATTCAAACCACAACAATCAGTAATAAACCATTACTCATATATTCATAAATTATCGATTAATTATCCCATCAATAAGATATTCATAGGTCTAGACCGTTGCGATACAAAGTATGGTTTGAATCAATATGCAAGATGCTATCAAAAGAATAGAGCAGAAAACGGAGCGCAATCGATTTTATGAAGGAAAGAAACACGGCAAGGCTAGTTTTTACCAAATCTGTTGATCATTAGGGTGATTTGGAAACAATGATGCTAATACCAATATGGCGAAGTAAATGGTTATAACGTTGCGCAGGAAAACCAGCAAGAACAAGACAGCAATTGAATCAGCCTATGGTGCCAATTATAAAGCGCTGATGCCGTTACTCTTAATATTAGCCAGTAAATGTAAACAGATAATAGTGTAGGTGGTATCAGCTTTACTTTTCACTTTTAAACGGCAAAAAAAAACGCCACAGCAAGCTGTGGCGTTTTTGTGCTGACAGAGTCAGGAATTACATTGCGCTTAGTGAGAAGAACAAACCAGCGATTGTTGCAGACATTAGGTTAGATAATGTACCTGCAGCTACTGCACGCATACCGAAACGAGCGATATCGTGACGACGGTTTGGAGCAATGCTACCAAGACCACCTAGTAGGATTGCTACTGAAGATAAGTTAGCAAAACCACATAGTGCGAAAGAAATGATTACTTTCGTCTTCTCAGCAAGGATAACTGGAGCCGCATCGCCTAGGTACGGTACGTAACCTAAGTAAGCAACAAATTCGTTCAGGATCAGTTTCTGACCAATGAAAGAACCAGCAATATTTGCATCTTCCCATGGCACACCGATTAGGAATGCTAGAGGTTGGAATACATAACCAAGAATAAGTTCTAGTGTTAGTTCAGGCATACCGAACCAACCACCGATGCCACCTAGCATACCGTTAACTAATGCAATTAGACCAACGAAAGCCAATAGCATTGCACCAATGTTTAGTGCTAGTTGCATACCAGAAGACGCACCGCCAGCTGCCGCATCAATTACGTTAGCAGGCTTATCGTCAGCAGAATCAGCATCAGATGCTAATTGCTCGATAGGCTCTTCAGTTTCAGGCTTGATGATTTTAGCAAACAGTAGACCACCAGGGGCTGCCATGAAAGATGCTGCGATCAAGTATTCTAGAGGAACACCCATTGCAGCATAACCAGCAAGAACACCACCAGCAACAGATGCTAGACCACCACACATTACTGCAAACAACTCAGATTGCGTCATCTTTGGTACAAACGGACGCACAACAAGTGGCGCTTCTGTTTGACCAACAAAAATGTTAGCAGTTGCAGACATTGATTCCGCGTTTGATGTACCTAATACTTTTCTTAGACCACCACCAAGAACATTGATTACTACTTGCATAACACCCAAGTAGTAGAAAACGCTAATAAGTGCAGAGAAGAAGATTACTGTTGGTAGTACTTTAAAGGCGAAGATAAAACCAATACCTTCAACAGAAAAGTTAACTAAGCTACCGAATAAGAATTCGATACCAGTGTTACCGTAATCGATAACGCTCTGAACACCGCTACTCGCAGCACCTAGAACGTCCTTGCCCCAAGGTACATAAAGAATAAATGCACCCAACAAAAATTGAATGGCAAATGCGCCACCAACAGTACGTAAATTAATAGCTTTACGGTTATCAGATAATAGAAGTGCTAGACCTAGCAATACTACCATCCCAACCAGGCTCATAAACATGCTCATAGTTTATGGCATCCCTTTATAGTTAAGTTTGGCGTCTCGACAATTTGGCTCATTAAGAGTCCGGCAGCATTATACTCATCCAGGTAACTATAAAGTAATGCGGACATCACACTTTCCAAGGAAAGGAGATGTAAGTTTAGCGGTAATTGTGATGACAATCACACTAAGATCATTCATTCACGCAAACGTTTCGCGCAAACGTTTCGATCTGAGAGTGATATCACAATGAAATACGAAATAGTTCAGCGGTAGTTAAGGTTGTCACCTCTTCTATCACCTGTTCAGATTCCATTCTAATACTCGCTAAAGTTCGCAATATATTACATACCCTATCAGGGCGATTAGGCTCACCTTGGAACCCTGATATCGGCATATCTGGTGCATCGGTCTCTAATATGAGTTCTACCAACGGTAGAGACCCTATTGTATGGCGAGTTTTACTGGCACGGCTATATGTAATCGATCCACCTACGCCAATTTTGATACCTAGATCAATAAGTTGCTTTGCTTGTTGATAGCTACCACTAAATGCATGATAAACACCACCTGCAATGGGTAGATTTTGTCTCAAAACTTTCATCAATTCAGGAAATGCTTTACGACAATGCAAAATAACGGGTAAGTCAAACTGATTGGCTAACATTACCTGTTCGCTAAGCAACTCTATTTGTTGCTCTTTATCTGCATTAGCAATGACAAAGTCTAGTCCACACTCACCGATAGCAACGCACTTTTCTCGATAAGCGTCTGAATATTGAGACACTTTTTGGAGCCGTTCTTTCAGTAACGGTAAAGCGCATTCCGAATGTTCATGGCTAAAGAAAGGATGTAAGCCCAGAGCGTAATACAACTCATTAAATTGGTGACTTAACTGCTCAACTGCATGCCAATTTCTCTCCCCTACAGAAGGAATAATAATACGCTTAACCCCCGCATCTTTTGCCAATGTTAGGTAATGTTCTGGGGCATCTATAAAAGGGGCAAAATCAAAATGACAATGGCTATCAATCAACATAAAAACGCTTTTTATTCTGTAAATCAGAGGGCGAACTGTACTTTTTCTGTTGAAAATGTGCGGCTCGACGTTTGGGGTGTCGCGCATCATCTTCATCATAACGAATAGGCGCACAACAGCGCCTATTTTCGGGTGTAAAGCCCATACGTTCGCACCACTGATCATACTGAGCGATACATTTTTTCAACCATGCCAACATCTTCACCCTCTCTTCTTTAACATTCACCTATTATTATATTCACTTTTTAGCAACCATTACCACCATACTTCGCCCTAAGACTAAAATGCTATCAGGCTTATAAGCTGGTGCATCATCAATATCATAAATATCAAATGGGCTTGCTTGTCCCGTGTTTATCAATAAATGCCAATCACTGTACTCACGATTAGGCAAAGTGAATTCAAGCGGGTCCCAATACGCATTACAAATAACGTATAACTCATTTTTGGTTAAAGGATGGTTCACAGTAAGCGCCAACGAATGTGAATGCTCCGACCAATCGGGTTGATTGGGCTGTACACCATGCCAATTAATATCAACGCTTTTGATAACCGAGCTTAATGACATGTGCATGTTCCAATCAATAGTAGGCTCTGCGGTTCTTATTAGGCTTAGCTGTTTCACAAAGCGGTGAAGATCTGCATGCTGTTCGACAAGTTGCCAGTCAAACCAACTTAACTCATTATCTTGGCAATACGCATTATTGTTACCTTGCTGGGTACGACGCACTTCATCCCCCATATTGATCATCGGTGTACCTAAAGACAAAAATAACGTTGCCAGCATATTTTTACATTGCCGATTCCTCATCGCATCTATTTCGGCTATCTGCGTCGGCCCTTCAACCCCATAATTACAGGATATATTGTGGTTATCGCCATCGCGATTATCTTCCCCGTTGGCGTGATTATGCTTCTGGTTGTAACTCACAAGATCATTTAACGTAAAGCCATCATGGGCACAGATGAAGTTCACTGAACGATGTGGCGAGTGATGGTGGCTACAGTAAATATCAGGCGAGCCTAAAATACGGGAGGCAAATGTTTCTACACTGCCACTGTCGCCACGCCAAAATGCGCGTATATCATCGCGGTATTTACCGTTCCATTCATTCCAGCGATCGCCAATAAACGAGCCGACTTGGTACAAACCTGCTGCATCCCAAGCTTCAGCAATGATCTTAGTGCCACTCAAAATCGGATCTGAATCTATCGACCACAGTAATGGCGGCTCTTTCATCGGATGACCTTGACCATCACGAGCCAGCACCGATGCTAAGTCAAAACGAAAGCCATCAACCCGCATTTCAGTTACCCAAAAATGCAATGCATCAATAATCATTCGACGCAAGACACTATGATTCGCGTTGCAGGTATTGCCACAACCACTATAGTTAGCAAACTTGCCAGTATCACCTTCAGTCAAATAATAGGCTTTGCTCTGTAACCCTTTAAAACAAAATGTTGGACCGTTTTCATCACCTTCAGCGGTGTGATTAAACACCACATCCAGAATCACTTCGATATCCGCTTTATGTAACTCGCGCACTAACATTTTAAATTCATCAATGGCGGCTATAGGATTTTTCTCAACACTGTATTGAGCATGAACCGAAAAAAAGTTTATCGGACTATAGCCCCAATAATTCTGCCGCCCTTCAGGTGCATCATGGATATCAAACTGTTGTACAGGCATTAACTCAACAGCCGTTATGCCTAATTCTTTAAGGTACGGTATTTTTTCAATAATGCCTGAAAATGTGCCCCGTTTAGCGTCAGCAACACCAGATGATGGATGTTTGGTAAACCCAGCGACATGCATTTCATAGATAACTGTATCAGTCAGAGGGTGACCGGGAGCTCGTGATTCTTGCCAATCAAAATGACGATGATCAACCACAATGCTTTTCATACAAGCATCCATGTTTGAGCCAGGATCTATCGCTCGCTGGCGACTGTAATTTTGACTGAAGCAAACCGCATGGCTGTAAGGATCGATTAGTACTTTGTCTTTATCAAATAGCAGCCCTTTCTCAGGTTGCCAAGGACCATTAACTTGAAAAGCATACACCTGACCATGACCAATATTGCCTACGAACATGAACCAATAATGGCCACGCTTATGAAGGATAGGGTCTAGATCAAAAGAAATGAAAGGTGCATCAGCATGCTGATGGTGAAACAGGTGAAGAGTGATTTTCGTGGCATCTTTTGAATAGAGACTAAAGTTAACGCCGTTATCTTTTGCTGTCGCGCCTAGAGGTGATGCTTCACCAATCCATGTGAAAATATCTTGGTTTGCTACATCAGTATTTGCAACACGACTCTTTTGCTTACCTGCAGGTACTACATTGTCCATTGTTTAGCTCCTTGTCTCCCATATGCACAATGGGAGTATACACCCAAGCTACCTAAAGATGCAGGATTCAGAGTTATATCAGGTTGTTGGTTGATATCAGGACATAAAGCACAAAAAAGCCGCCACAAATGTGACGGCCTTCTGAACATGTTACTCGTTGGTGACTCTAATTGTGATTAGTGCTCACGAGTGGCATGAAATTCAACAGCAGGGAAACGTTCTTTCGCCAAATTCAAATTGACCATGGTTGGTGCAACATATGCTAAGTTATCACCGCCATCGAGAGCGAGGTTCTGCTGGTTTTTACGTTTAAATTCTTCTAATGTTTTCACATCATCACACTCAACCCAACGTGCTGTCGCGACATTAATACCTTCGTAGATGGCTTCTACGTTGTATTCTGCTTTTAAGCGTGCCACAACCACATCAAACTGAAGCACACCCACCGCACCAACAATCAAATCATTGTTTTGTAAAGGACGGAAGACCTGTACAGCACCTTCTTCAGAAAGCTGTACCAAACCTTTAAGCAACTGCTTCTGTCTCAATGGATCTTTTAGGCGAATACGACGGAACAATTCAGGTGCAAAGTTTGGAATACCAGCAAACTTAAGATTCTCACCTTGAGTGAACGTATCACCAATCTGAATCGTACCGTGGTTATGCAAACCAATGATGTCGCCCGCATACGCTTGTTCTGCACGAGTACGGTCACCAGCCATAAAGGTTACCGCATCAGAAATACTGACGTTTTTACCCGTACGTACATGGTTCATTTTCATGCCTTGGTTATAAGTACCTGACACGATACGCATAAAGGCGATACGGTCGCGGTGCTTAGGATCCATGTTGGCTTGAATTTTAAAAACGAAACCCGAGAACTTCTCTTCGATAGCTTCTACATCGCGCTCATTTGCTTTACGTGTTTGTGGTGCTGGCGCCCACTGCGTTAAGCCTTCAAGCATGTGGTCAACACCAAAGTTACCCAGTGCTGTACCAAAGAATACTGGTGTTAATTCACCTTTCAAGAACAACTCAAGATCAAATTCGTGCGCAGCACCAATAACCAATTCAAGTTCTTCACGTACGCTTGCAGCCAGTGATTCACCAACAGCAACATCTAACTCAGGGTTATCTAACCCTTTAATGGTGCGTACTTCTTGAATCTCGTGGCCGTGGCCAGATTCATACAAAATCGTTTCATCACGGTGAATATGGTAAACACCTTTAAATTCTTTACCACACCCAATCGGCCATGAAATTGGCGCACAAGCCATATTTAGCTCAGTTTCAACTTCATCTAATACTTCCATTGGATCACGTACTTCACGGTCCATTTTGTTCATGAAAGTAACGATTGGCGTATCACGTAAACGGGTTACTTCCATTAACTTACGCGTACGATCTTCGACACCTTTAGCGGCATCGATAACCATCAAACATGAATCAACAGCCGTTAATGTACGGTACGTATCTTCCGAGAAATCTTCGTGTCCAGGAGTATCAAGAAGGTTCACGAGGCAATCATTGAATGGGAACTGCATCACAGAAGTCGTTACTGAGATACCACGTTCTTTTTCCATTTCCATCCAGTCTGATTTCGCGTGTTGATTAGAACCGCGACCTTTTACGGTACCCGCTTTTTGAATAGCGTTTCCGAATAAAAGAACTTTTTCAGTAATGGTGGTTTTACCCGCATCGGGGTGAGAAATGATGGCAAACGTTCTACGTTTACCCACTTCTTGTAAAAAAGACATAAGTGTTGATAATCCTGTGAGAGATTCCAATAAGGGCTGACCCTAGAAAAGTACCATCGCCTGCGTAGGCAGGGAACTGCGAAAATTGTGTTATAGCAACAAATTACATGTCGACCTCAATCATACGCAGGAAATAGATGAAACTCAGGAGCCTGATAATGGCGGAATTATACGCAAATCCCACGAAAAGAAACAGAGATAACAAAGGAGATATAAAGGCTACATAACCAAATACGTCATAATTAACGCATCTTCACGTCCATTTTCGGATGGGTAATACCCTTCACGGCGGTTTATCTCGTTAAAGCCAGCCGCTTCATACAATTTATAAGCACGAACATTACTGGCACGCACTTCTAACCAGATATCTTCAGCATTCCGCTGTTGTAATATATCGATAAAGCCTTCTAACAATGCTTTACCGTAGCCCTTGCCTTGCTGGCTAGGATCAACCGCAATATTCAGTAATGTTGCCTCACCAGCCACCAGCTGACCGTAACAATAGCCCACGAGTGTATCATCGACTAACAAAACAAAATTCGTCGCGATATTGTTAGGCTCTTTACGAATCATCGATTCAGCCCACGGAAAAGTGTTGGCGGCACGCTCTATACGCCAAACATCATCATGGTGTTGCGATTCAAGTGGAACAATTTTATTTATCATAAGAACAAATCTGCTGCCATAAGGCTTTCTTACTTGATGGGTTTGAATGCATTGCTTGCAATGAACTAGAATTCAACACTTGGCAACCAACTGGGTGTACGCCTTGGCAACCTGCAAACCAACACCAGGTTAAATGATGTTCTGCAACTTGCTCTACCGCTTCTAAAGGCAATGATAACGCTTGTTCAGGCATCAATTTCATACTGCCTAAAATACGTCCAAACAGCCAAGCATCATGCTCATTCAGTTCATCATCAGTAATAAACAATAGTTTGCAACTTTCAGGTAGATCAATGACAGGTACTTGCATATTAGGGAAGAACTCCGGTTTGCGTACCTGCCAATAGGTTAACCCCATTTCTTGCAATACCTGAATATCACGCTGTTTCATTCAATACTCACAATAAGCTTTTAGTAGTGATAAACACTTTGGGCGGCAATCCTATCAAATTCATACCGCACCACCAAGACATACCCAGCATGCGTTTAATATAGCCATCATCAAAAATAAAAAACCACCGTTAAGGTGGTATTTTATGGTGAATATGGAATCAAACTATATTCCCGAGATTACAGCGCTGAAAACTCTTCACTGTACTTAACGACGCCAGATTTACCGGCTAGATGCTCAGGTATCACTTCTAACACCATAAAGGCCTCATCAGGTACTTCCCAAATACAGCCAAGACCGTGTTCAGAAGCTTTCTCGAAACCCACTTGTGGGTAATATTCACTGTGACCAAGCACAACGACAACGGGGTAACCAAAATCAGCCAGCATTAATTTTGCTTCTTCCATTAATGCTTTTCCAATACCTTGTCGTTGGTATTCAGGTTTTACCGATAATGGGGCTAAGCCTTGCCAATTGTCATCTACATCATCAACGGTAACTGGGCTAAAGAGAATATGTCCAATCACCTCGCCGTCATCGCTACACGCAACAAGAGATAATGTACGGTGACTATTCTCACGTAATCTCATCACTAAATCAGCTTCAGCATCGGTCTCAAACACCGTCTTCAGCAGTCGATCTATGGGTAGAATATCCGCAGGTGCTTCAGTTCTAATGAGCATTCATAACCTCTTTTTCAGCACCAGCACCTTGCATTCCCTTTTGAATGAAGTCTGCCGATTGCTGTAACAAAAATTTGAGCGGCGAAGGTAAAGAATCTAGATCAATGCTGTCCATCAAGTTCTTTACTTCCAGTCCTAACTCAGTATCCCCTTCTATACGAAGACGACGTTGAAAAAATAAGGTGTCAGGGTCTTCTTTACGTGCGGCAATTAAGACTAAGTCATTACATTCGCCACTGAAGCTAACATCTTCTTGCTCGATATGTTCAGCGACGACTAGTTTGTCATCTTGGTAGCTAATATACCAGTGCAGTTCTAAATCCCTGACTTCGACTTTTAACCATCGTCCATCAAGAAATTCAAAATCACCATCTTCTAACGCTTCCTTAAAAACGAGTGTTAAGCCTTCTAACATCATTTTTTTCTGAACCGTAAAAGGAGTCAATTTTGCTGGAACGCGAAGTAACGCAGGACCATGTTGAACAATGTGCTTTCGAAGTTGGGTTATCACTGTATGTATTTTCCTATCACTACCGCTATTAATACCTGATTGTATTGCAACCTTGGCAAACAGTTTCATGCCTTGAGTCAAAAAAAACGCTTCTCTCAGCGCAAAATTTAGAATTCTTCCTCATTCACAGGTTATATTACAGAACACGACTCATGAGATGAAACATTAAAATCATAGTCACCCTTTATAGTGCTACCCATTATGGTTATTCAATTTGGTAACCCCGCGCTATTTTCAATCTGAATATGGATATACGGTGCTTTAATGCCGACAGAGCAACTTAATTATTGGTTTCCTCTGCTCACAGATAACAGTCCGTTTCTGTTTGCAGTATTAGATCCACAACATAACTACTTAGTCGTTAATAATCGTTACTGCGAAATAAGCGGTCTTCAGCGTGACGATCTTGTTGGTCAAAATGACAGCGACATTCTAGGACAAGCCTTCTACCGCTCTCTGCGTCCATTTTATGAACGTGCTTTTCAAGGAGAATCAGTCGAAGGTGAAGTGGTTCTGGATGACAACCGTCATGAAACCAGCATGCATTTCAGCCTATCACCACTGCGAAATAAAATTGGGGATGTTAGCCATATTGTTCTGCATTCAGTCGATACGTCTGAACGACAAATTTTAGTTAACTCACTTGAAGAACTTGAACATCAATTAAAACAGCTAAATGAGTTGATCTCTGACGGCATGTGTATTGTTGAAGGTGGCATCATTATATCGGCCAATCAAATTGCGGCTAATTTATTAGGATTCGATGATTCTAAAGAATTATTAGGTGAAGAACTTGGCCGTTTACTAATAGATAGCCATAGTCAGCGCATCTTAGGTGAAACACTGTCTCAAATCCCAAGTGGTGATCCTCGTAAATGCCACACAAGCCCACGCTGCTGTACTGAACGTCCATTATTGGTTACCACATCAGACATAACCTTAATGGGTTCATCCGCAAAGCTGGTTAAACTACAAGACGCAGCTGAAAATACCGTGCAACAAGGACAAGTTGAACAGCTTGTTCATACCGACCCATTAACGGGTTTATACAATCGCCATGGTTTTAGTCGTCGATTAGAAAGTCTAATCACCAATGAAACACCACTGGTCATGCTGTACCTCGATATCGATAACTTCAAAAATATTAATGATTCATTAGGTCATCATATTGGCGATCGGGTACTGCAAGAAATATCACAACGCTTACGCCGTTTATTGCCGGAAAATGCCATTATTGGGCATTTGGGTGGCGATGAATTTGGGATTGTTTTATCTGAACCCGAGCACGATAGAGCGGGAGACCTCGTTGCTCAGCAAGTTATCTCGTTAATTAACCAACCTTTTGATTTGCACCATTTCAGTAAACATTTAGCGTGCTCAATTGGCATGGTGTCTTACCCTGGCAATGGTAATGATGCACGTATTTTGCTGCAAAATGCCGATACCGCGATGTATGAAGCAAAAAATCGTGGGCGTAATCGTTTAGTTAAATTCAATGAAGCCATGAATAAAGAAGCGCGCATGCGCTTATGGTTAGAAATAGAACTTCAAAAAGTACTGCAAAATAATGGTTTAGAAGTCTGGTACCAACCCAAAGTAAATGCTCGCGACTTTGCTATTGATGGCGCTGAGGCATTAGTTCGCTGGAAGCACCCAGTTGAAGGTTATATTAGCCCGGCACAATTTATTCCCGTCGCTGAGAACTCAGGATTAATCGAGCAGCTTGGCTTGGTCGTTATGCGAGAAGTTTTCACAACGGTAAGACGCTGGAAACAACAAGGTATCTTATCTGGACGTGTGGCGATCAACTTATCACCACAACAATTTGGTAACCCAAACCTCATTGATTTCGTGAAAAAGCTACTCAAAAGCACAGGCGTCAATGCCACAGATATTACCTTTGAGTTAACCGAAAGCGCCGTAATGAGTGATGGTGAACACACCATACAAATGTTAAACGCGATAAAAAAACTCGGGTTTGCATTATCAATAGATGACTTTGGTACTGGTTATTCATCATTGTCGTATTTAGCACGTTTTCCGTTAGACGAGCTAAAAATTGACCGCGCTTTTATTAATGACATCGATACGGTGCCCAAGCAGGTAACCTTGATTGAAAATATAATTAACTTGGGTAAAGCCCTTAATATGAGTATCGTCGCGGAAGGGGTCGAAACACGCCAACAAGCAACCTTGTTATCAAACCTCAATTGTGACTATATTCAGGGGTTCCATTTCTATCGTCCGTTACCAAAAAATGAACTCGAAGCGATCTTAGTGAAAAACAGTCGCAGCCAAGATTAACCACTTTTCTAGATAGGCATCTACCACTAAAAAGTTGTCCTAAATCAACAAAAACCTGCCTGACATCAAAACAAGGGGGCACTAAGCCCCCTACTATTTGCTCTATTACTTATTATTCCCATCAAAGACTGGTTGATAAAAATAATATGGAGCTACTTTGCCCCGCTGGTAACCTTCCAGCCTTAAAAACAGCGATTGATAACGGTGCTGACGCGGTATACATCGGCTTTAAGGATGATACAAATGCCCGCCATTTCGCTGGTTTGAACTTTACAGGTCGTAAGCTAGAAAAAGCCGTTCAATATGTGCAAGATCACAACAGAAAGCTGCACGTTGCCCTCAATACTTTTGCTCACCCAGACGGCTTTAGTCGCTGGACGAAAGCGGTCGACAATGCTGTTGCTATGGGGGTCGATGCCCTCATCGTTGCTGATATAGCGGTATTAGAATATGCAGCAACGCGTTATCCTGATCTTGAACTGCACTTATCGGTTCAAGCATCAGCAACTAATACTGCTGCCATTGATTTCTATAAACAAAACTTCAATGTGAAGCGCGTTGTATTGCCGCGTGTACTGTCGATTCATCAAGTGAAGCAACTCGCACGTAATACCAATATGGATCTAGAGGTATTCGCGTTTGGTAGCTTGTGCATTATGTCTGAAGGTCGTTGTTACTTATCTTCTTACATGACAGGTGAATCGCCCAATACGGTAGGGGCATGCTCACCAGCTAAATTTGTTCGCTGGCAAGAAACGGCGCAAGGGCTTGAGTCTCGATTAAACGATGTATTGATTGATCGTTATGCTGCAGGTGAAAATGCAGGATATCCGACACTGTGTAAAGGTCGTTTCGATGTCAATATTGATGGTGATAATAAGCGCTACCATGCATTGGAAGAACCAACGAGCCTCAATACGTTAGAGATATTACCGGAACTCTTTGCCGCCAATATTGCGTCGGTAAAAATTGAAGGTCGCCAGCGTAGCCCTGCTTATGTTGAGCAAGTAACAAAAACATGGCGAGCAGCCATTGATCGTTATAAAGCCAACCCTGAAGGCTACAGCGTCGAGCCAGCTTGGAATGCTTGCTTAGGCAACGTCTCTGAAGGTAAACAAACAACCCTCGGTGCTTATCACCGTAAATGGCAATAAAGGAGCCAAACATGAAATACTCTTTGGGCCCTCTTCTTTATTTTTGGCCAAAAACCGACGTTGAAGCTTTTTATCAACAAGCAAAAGAAACAGACACCGATATTATCTATCTGGGTGAAACGGTTTGCTCAAAACGTCGTGAAATGAAGCCTGCTCATTGGTTTGATATCGCAAAAGATATCTCTTCTACCGGTAAGCAAGTTGTCTTGTCGACCATGGCATTGCTAGAAGCACCTAGCGAAGTCAACATCATGAAAAAGTACATCGATAACGGCGATTTCATTATAGAAGCTAACGATGTATCGGCGATTCAACTCGCTCATGAGAAAAAAGTGCCGTTTGTCGTTGGCGCAGCTGTTAATTGCTACAACGCCCAGACGTTGAACCTTTTTCTGAAAAAAGGCATGACGCGCTGGTGTATGCCCGTCGAGCTGTCTAAAGAGTGGCTCCAGAATGTGGTCATCGAATGCGAAAAAATGGGTATTCGAGATAAGTTTGAAACGGAAGTTTTCAGCTACGGTTATCTGCCGCTGGCCTATTCTGCGCGTTGTTTTACTGCACGCGCTGAAGATAAAGCCAAAGATGATTGCGAAACCTGCTGTATCAAGTATCCAACAGGCATTACCGTTAATAGCCAAGAAGACCAGAAAGTCTTTACGCTAAATGGTATTCAAACCCAATCTGGCTATTGTTATAACTTGGTCAACGATCTGAAAAGTATGCAGGATCTCGTTGACGTTGTACGTTTAAGTCCGCTCAGTATTGATACACTTAGCAAAGTAAACGAATTTAAGTTAAATGAACAAAGCACCACTCGCCATCCGCTAGTTGGGGGCCATCACTGCAATGGTTATTGGCATAGCGTTGCGGGTCTAAATATCGAATAGCATTTACTATTCAAACATTTTTAATCAGATACAAAAAAGCCGCGACAATCGCGGCTTTTCTTCATCGCATTATGTGGCAATCAATAAAAACTAGTTCGTCTCTTTTTGTCCATTTTGTGCTTCATAAGCCGCCATAATTCTGCTGATTTCTAACAATGAGAAACGGTGCTCAACAAACTCATACACGTTACCCGCTAAAGCTAACTTGTATAGCATCACAGCCGCAGAATAATCACTTTGTTGTTGATACGCCTTCGCAAGGTAGAAGTACCCTTCAGTCAAGCGCTCTGCTAACTGATCATTACTTTCACTTTCCGTCGCAATCTCATTCAAAAATTGAGTTTCTGTGATTTCACCAAGATACAGACGCACAATTTGCCATCCCCAATCTTGCTTATCACTGGCATCATAACGTAGCTTTAATTTTTGAGCTGCCGTTTCAGAATCTTGTTCAAATTCAACAAAATATAACCAAATAACACGGTAAGGGTCATTCACACCTTGTTGGTAATGCACCAACAAATCATCGTGAGCCAATGCTAAACGACCACCATAATATAAAGCGATACCACGGTTACGCAGAGCAAACGGATGCTGAGGGTTTAGCTCTAAGGTTGAATCAAACGCTTCATACGCGGCATCAAAATGCGCGCTTTGGGTAAAATACACCCCAAGAATATTAAAAACATCTGGCTGGTTTGGCTTCAACGAAAGAGACTGGTTAAAATCAAGGCGTGCTAAATCACGTAAGCCCAAGCTGTCATTTAATAAACCACGCTCATAAAACATTTGTGCAACGGTCGCTTTATCGAGATCATCACGCTTTAGTAGCTGATCAATACGCGCCAATTGTATTTGCTGTTGAATTGTAGGTTGAAATGGCACAGCCATCGGAGGATGGGTCCATTTCGCTTGAGACGATGCACATCCTGTTAGTACCATCACTGCGGCAATACATACGAGCTTTAACCTGTTTGCAATCAATGCTGTTCTCCCTGAAGTACACAATTTAGATATAAAAAAAGGGGCTAATCAGCCCCTTTATAACATGCTTTCAGAAGAAAGACTTAGCCTTGTGGCTGTTCGTCTTGTACTGGCGCAGGATTTTGATCTGCAACAGCTTCTTTCATGCTTAGGCGAATACGACCCTGACGGTCGATTTCAAGTACTTTAACTTGAACTTCTTGACCCATTTGT
Source organism: Photobacterium profundum (assembly GCF_003026285.1). GTDB lineage: Bacteria > Pseudomonadota > Gammaproteobacteria > Enterobacterales > Vibrionaceae > Photobacterium > Photobacterium profundum. Next base: position 134,005 of record NZ_PYOD01000007.1, on the reverse strand, counting down.
AGATGGTCAGATACTTTCTCTACGCGCTCTTGAGCGATTTGAGAAATGTGTACCAAGCCTTCTTTAGCACCGATAACTGATACGAATGCACCAAAGTCTACGATACGCATTACTTTACCAGTATAGATGCGACCAACTTCAACGTCAGCAGTGATTTCTTCGATACGACGGATAGCTTCTTTAGCTGCAGCGCCTTCAGTTGCTGCAATCTTGATTGTACCGTCGTCTTCGATTTCAATTGTAGTACCAGTTTCTTCAGTTAGTGCACGGATAACTGCACCACCTTTACCGATAACATCTTTAATCTTGTCAGAACTGATCTTCATCGTATGAATACGAGGAGCAAACTGAGAGATATCATCACGGTGAGAACCAATTGCATCGTCCATCACGCTAAGGATGTGCTTACGTGCACCTTTAGCTTGATTTAGAGCGATCTGCATGATCTCTTTAGTGATACCTTCAATTTTGATATCCATCTGAAGTGCTGTGATACCGTCGTCAGTACCCGCAACTTTAAAGTCCATGTCACCTAGGTGATCTTCGTCACCAAGGATGTCAGAAAGAACAACGAAATCGTCGCCTTCTTTAACAAGACCCATTGCGATACCCGCAACAGACGCTTTAATTGGCACACCAGCATCCATAAGAGCTAGAGAAGTACCACATACAGAAGCCATTGAAGATGAGCCGTTAGATTCAGTGATTTCCGATACAACACGTACTGTGTATGGGAACTCTTCAACAGAAGGCATTACTGCAGCAATACCACGCTTAGCAAGCTTACCGTGACCAATTTCACGACGCTTAGGTGAACCAACAAAACCAGTTTCACCAACACAGTATGGAGGGAAGTTGTAGTGTAGAAGGAAGTGATCTTTCTTCTCACCCATGATGCTGTCGATGATTTGTGCGTCACGTTGTGTACCAAGCGTAGCAGTAACTAGAGCCTGAGTTTCACCACGTGTGAACAAAGAAGAACCGTGAGTACGTGGAAGTACACCAGTACGTACGTCTAACGCACGAACCATGTCTTTTTCACGACCATCGATACGTGGGTTACCCGCGATGATGCGGCTACGTACAACGTTCTTCTCAAGAGAGCTTAACATGCCACGAAGTTCACGCTCATCCAGCGTTTCGTCTTCAGCAAGAAGGCTTGTAACAACATCGTTCTTAATAGAACCGACTTCGTCGTAACGTGCCATCTTTTCAGTGATTTGGTATGCGTCAGAAAGGCGAGTTTCAGCTTTATCAGCAACGCGCGCTTTAAGTTCAGCATTAACGACTGGTGCAGTCCAATCCCAAGCAGGAGTTGCAACTTCAGCCGCAAACTCGTTGATTGCATTGATAACAACTTGTTGTTGGTCGTGACCATAAACAACAGCTTGTAGCATTGTCTCTTCAGATAGGCGATCAGCTTCTGATTCAACCATCAGAACTGCGTCTTTAGTACCAGAAACAACTAGATCTAGGCGGCTTTCTTCTAGTTCAGTGTTGCTTGGGTTAAGAACGAATTGATCGTTAACAAAACCAACACGTGCTGCACCGATAGGACCATTGAACGGTAGACCTGAAATAGCAAGTGCCGCAGACGTTGCGATCATAGTGATCATGTCTGGGTTTACATCTGGGTTTACAGAAACCACAGTTGCAATTACTTGTACTTCGTTTTTGAATGCACTTGGGAATAACGGACGGATAGGACGGTCAATTAGACGCGCTGTAAGCGTTTCGCCTTCAGAAGGGCGACCTTCACGCTTAAAGAAACCACCAGGAATTTTACCTGCAGCGTATGTACGCTCTTGGTAGTTAACTGTTAGAGGGAAGAAGTCTTGACCTTCAACGGCCGCTTTCTTACCAACAACAGATACAAACACAGACGTATCGTCCATGCTTGCCATAACAGCAGCAGTCGCTTGACGTGCCATAACACCAGTTTCTAGGGTAACTGTATGGTTACCGTACTGGAAAGTCTTTACGATAGGATTCACGTGAATTTCCTTAATATTATTCGCATTTTATTTGCGCCATTGAGTATATCTGACACAAAGAAAGGCGTCATGTGATGAAACCCACTTTCACGATGATTTTACATATCGCGACTAATGAAAATTATCTATCGAATCAATATTTTCGCTTATTCGTCAAATAACATTCATTAGCCGCGACCTTAAGGTCGGGAAAACGACTGCATAATCAGGGTAAAGGTGTGTTTCAGTAAATATAGAGCCTAATAAAAAGAAAGGAGCCATAAGGCTCCTTTCTCGAAAGCAATCTTAGCGACGTAGGCCTTGACGCTTGATAAGATCTTGGTAACGATCAAGATTCTTACCTTTAAGGTAGTCTAGAAGCTTACGACGGCGAGAAACCATACGTAATAGACCGCGACGGCTGTGGTGATCGTGTTTGTGGTTAGCAAAGTGACCTTGAAGGTGGTTGATTTGTGCTGTTAAAAGCGCAACCTGAACTTCAGGTGAACCAGTGTCGTTTTCGCATTGTGCGTATTCAGCAACGATAGTTGCTTTAGTTTCTGCATTCAGAGACATAACTCTTCCTAATACTAGATGTTTTTAATTTGTGTCGCCAATCTCTGATTCAGCCGACACCCGAACCGCGGATTATACTGGCAGCATAGAGTTGCTGCAAGAAAAAAGAATAGAAAGAAAAACGCGATGAAAATAGTGACTATTTTCATCGCGTTTATTATTCAAATCTCTAGCGGAAAACTGCTAAATTAACAGTTAGCTAACTATTATGCTTCGTCTTGTTTGTTAGCCATAACACGCTTAGGCGCAACCATATTGTTTTGGTCTATTTCACCAATACCAATGAAGTCACGTTGTTCCCCAACGGTAATGCGAACCAATGTACCTTGTTCTGGTAGTTTGCTCGCTTTGACTGGTTGACCGTGCAAAATAGCATCGCCACCTTCAACAGTAACATTCGCCTCAGGCAAATCTTGAACTGCAGAATCTGTCGGTAACAATAGTGGATCAAGTAATTCGCCAGGCTCAATACCTTGCTCTGTTGCCTGATCAAGCAATGCTTGAAGTTGTTCTAAGGTAACAACTTTTTCCATCGGATAATCAGACACACCAGTACGACGTAAATACACAACGTGCGCACCACAACCCAGCATTTCACCAAGATCATCGGTAATAGTACGAATGTAAGTCCCTTTTGAACAATGCACTTCCATTTCAACTTCATGACCTTCAAAACGAAGAAGCTCAATAGAATGAACGGTGATTTTACGAGATTCACGAGGAATTTCGATACCTTCACGGGCATATTCATAAAGAGGGCGACCTTGATACTTCAATGCTGAAAACATTGAAGGGATCTGGTCAGTCGTGCCACGGAACTTAGCGATGCAACGTTCAAGCTGACCACGGTCAACTTTCACTTCACGCGTTTCAACAACTTCACCATCAGAATCAGAGGTATTTGTACGCTCACCTAATTTTGCAATTACGCGGTAGCGCTTATCTGAATCTAACAAAAATTGAGAAAACTTCGTTGCTTCACCAAAACAAATCGGCAGCATACCTGTCGCTAATGGATCAAGCGCTCCAGTATGACCCGCTTTTTGAGCAAAGAAGATACGCTTTACTTTTTGCAGCGTATCATTCGAAGTAATTCCGGTTGGTTTATCGAGAAGAATAACTCCATCGATTGGACGACCCTTACGACGACGTGCCATTACTTATCCTCACCTTCTTCCGTGTTATCTTCATCAACACGACGCTCTTCGTCATCACGAACAGCATTAGAAACTAAGTTCGAAATACGCATACCTTCAGTCAATGACTCATCAAAGATGAATGTAAGTTCAGGAGTTACACGTAGGCGAATTTGCTTACCAAGAAGTGAGCGAATATACGGTGCCATTTCACGTAAAACAGCTAGGCTGCCTTTAGCAGTTTGTTCACCGATAGTGAAGAATGTTACAAATACTTTTGCGTAACACATATCACGTGATACTTCGACACTTGAAATTGTCGTCATACCAACACGTGGATCTTTAAGTTCACGTTGAAGGATAACAGCAAGTTCTTTTTGTAACTGCTGAGCAACACGTTGGGTACGACTGAATTCTTTAGCCATTTTAACTATCTCTCTTAAAGAAACGGGCTATCTTAAAGAAGAAAGCGCTCTTGAAAGAATGGGGAGCCTAAGCTCCCCATTGGGTTGTATGTTTACTTAATTAGATAAGTAACAACCTTGATGATTAATCAAGAGTACGTTGAATCTCAATGATTTCAAATACTTCGATCTGGTCACCAACGCGAACATCATTGTAGTTCTTAACGCCGATACCACATTCGTAGCCATTCTTAACTTCGTTAACATCATCTTTGAAACGACGTAGTGATTCAAGCTCACCTTCGTAAATAACCACGTTATCACGTAGAACACGAATAGGGTTGTTACGCTTGATAGTACCTTCAGTAACCATACAACCAGCGATTGAGCCGATCTTAGGAGATTTGAATACATCACGAACTTCAGCTAGACCAATGATTTCCTGACGGAATTCAGGAGCAAGCATACCGCCCATTGCAGCCTTAACTTCGTCAATCAATTGGTAAATAATTGAGTAGTAACGTAAGTCAAGGTTTTCGTTATCAATCATACGACGAGCTGGAACATCAGCACGAACGTTGAAACCAAGAAGAATTGCATTAGACGCTGCTGCAAGTACTGCATCAGTTTCAGTAATACCACCAACACCTGAACCAACAACCTTCACTTTAACTTCGTCTGTAGACAACTTCATTAGTGAATCAGCGATTGCTTCGATAGAACCTTGTACGTCAGCTTTCAGTACAACGTTCAGTTCAGCAACTTCACCAGCTTCCATGTGTGAGAACATGTTTTCTAGTTTAGCTTTTTGCTGACGTGCTAGTTTAACATCGCGGAATTTACCTTGACGGTAAAGTGCAACTTCACGTGCTTTACGCTCATCACGTACAACAGTCGCTTCGTCACCCGATGCTGGCACACCAGAAAGACCTAAGATCTCAACTGGAATTGAAGGACCAGCAGTCTCGATTTCTTTACCGTTTTCATCGCGCATTGCACGAACACGGCCATGTTCAAGACCACAAAGAACGATATCGCCCTTACGTAGCGTACCTGATTGAACAAGTACTGTTGCAACTGGACCACGACCTTTATCAAGACGAGATTCAACAACAACACCGCTAGCCATGCCTTCTTTAACTGCTGTCAGTTCAAGAATTTCAGACTGAAGCAAGATAGCTTCTAGCAAACCGTCAATGTTTGTACCTTGCTTAGCAGAGATGTGAACAAACATGTTTTCACCGCCCCACTCTTCAGGGATAACATCGTACTGAGCTAGCTCATTCTTAACGTTGTCTGGGTTTGCGCCTTCTTTATCGATCTTGTTCACAGCAACGATCAAAGGAACACCTGCCGCTTTAGCGTGCTGGATTGCTTCGACTGTTTGAGGCATAACGCCATCATCTGCCGCTACTACTAGTACAACGATATCTGTCGCTTGAGCACCACGAGCACGCATAGCGGTAAACGCTGCGTGTCCCGGAGTATCAAGGAAAGTAATCATACCGTTGCCAATTTCAACGTGGTAAGCACCGATATGCTGCGTAATACCGCCAGCTTCGCCAGAAGCAACGTGTGCTTTACGAATATAATCAAGCGTTGATGTTTTACCGTGGTCAACGTGACCCATGATAGTAACAACAGGAGCACGAGACTCAGCAATTTCATCTTCACCGCGGTCAGACATCAGTGCTTCTTCAAGTTCATTTTCTTTACGGAAAATAACTTTGTGACCCATTTCTTCAGCAACAAGCGCTGCTGTTTCTTGGTCGATTACCTGATTAATAGTAACCATAGCGCCCATCTTCATCATCGCTTTGATGACTTCAGTCGCTTTTACTGACATTTTGTTAGCCAGTTCAGAAACAACAACTGTTTCGCCAATCACAACATCTGATTTAGCGACTGTCGCTGTTTTATCAAAACCTTGTTGCATTGAAGTAGGAGCATTAACCTGAGGTTTTTGCTTACCACGTCCACCACGTTGGTTACGACCGCCACGACCTTTACGATCATCTGCTTTTTTAGCAGCTGGCTTTTTCTTACGACGAGTACCAGTGGTTTCTTCTTTACGATCTTGCTCATCTTCCGCAGCACGGGCATGAGTAGATGTTGTTACGTGGTAATCTGATTTTTCCATACTTGTTGTTGCATTCTGCTCAGTAGCTGACCAGTTTTTTTCATTTGTTTCTGCCATTTTGCGGGCCTCTTCTAGCTGACGCTGACTATCTTCTTCGGCTTTACGCTTGGCTTCCTCTTCCCGGCGAAGTTGCAATAACTCAGTTTCACTCTTAGCCTGTTCGACAGCGACGGTGCGTTTAGCTTTCTCTTCGGCTTTACGCTTATCTGTAGCTTCACGCTTCACCGTATCCTCAGTGTTACGTTTAGCCTTATTTTCTTCTTCACGTTTCGCTTTTTCTTCAGCCAAACGCGCGTCATCAACTTTACGTTTTGCAGCTTCTTCTGCTTCTCGTTTAGCGTTCAATTCAGCATCTTGCTGAGCTTGAACTTCACGTTGTGCAGTTTCTTCTGCGACACGCTTAGCGTCATCAGCAGCACGCTGCTCTTCTTCAAGAGCTGAGCGCTTCACGAAAGTACGCTTTTTGCGTACTTCCACTTGAACACTTTTACTTTTACCACCCGTACCCGACACACTTAAAGTACTGTGTGTCTTACGTTGTAAGGTAAGGCGAGTTGGAGTGCCATCAGTACTCTCACCACCGTGCTCTTTTTGCAGGTGTGACAATAGAGACTGCTTCTCGGTTTGGCTTACGTTATCTTCAGCTTTCTTGCTGATACCAGCATCGGAAAACTGTTGAAGCAAACGGTCAATTGGTGTTCCCACTTCTGCCGCTAATGCTTTAACTGTAACCTCTGACATACTGCTCCTCCCTTGCTAATTTTTTATTACGCTTCGTCGCTAAACCAACAAATATTACGCGCAGCCATAATAAGCTCACCCGCTTTTGCTTCGTCCATCTCTTCGAGGTCGAGCAAATCATCTGTGCCTTGGTCAGCAAGATCTTCCAGCGTACAAATACCTTTCGCAGCTAGCTTAAACGCTAATTCACGCTCTAAACCGTCAAGACCAAGAAGATCAGCTGCAGGCTCTACACCCTCAAATGATTCTTCTTGCGCAAGGGCAAGCGTAGTCAGTGCTGCTTTCGCACGATCACGTAGCTCATTAATTGCGTCTTCATCAAGACCTTCAACATCCATAAGCTCGCTAACAGGAACGTAAGCGATTTCTTCTAGTGTTGTGAAGCCTTCTTGAACCAATAGCGTCGCGAAGTCTTCATCAATGTCTAGGTGCTTAGTAAACGTATCAATCGATACTTGTGCTTCTTCTTGGTGCTTCTTCTGTAGATCTTCTACAGTCATTACATTTAGTTCCCAGCCAGTAAGCTGTGATGCTAAACGGATATTCTGACCACTACGACCAATTGCTTGAGCAAGGTTATCTTTCTCAACAGCAATATCCATTGTGTGGTTATCTTCATCAACAATGATTGAAGCAACTTCAGCAGGCGCCATTGCATTGATAACATACTGTGCTGCGTTTTCGTCCCAAAGAACGATATCAATACGCTCACCAGCAAGTTCGCTAGAAACGGCTTGTACACGTGCACCACGCATACCAACACACGCACCAACTGGGTCAATACGTTTATCGTTTGTTTTCACTGCAATTTTTGCACGTGAACCAGGATCGCGAGCTGCGCCCATAAGTTCAATCAGCTCTTCACCGATTTCTGGCACTTCAATGCGGAATAGCTCTAATAGCATTTCTGCTTTAGAACGAGTCATGAATAATTGGAAACCACGCGCTTCAGGACGCACTGCGTATAGAAGACCACGAATACGGTCACCTGAACGGAAATTTTCACGAGGAAGCTGATCATCACGTTGGATTACGGCTTCTGCATTGTTACCTAAATCGATAACTACTGCATCACGGTTTACTTTTTTAACGATACCAGTGATTAGCTCACCTTCGTTATCCATAAACTGCTCAACAATTTGCTCGCGTTCAGCTTCACGTACTTTCTGTACGATTACTTGCTTAGCAGTTTGTGTTGTAATACGGTCGAATGTTACTGATTCGATCTCGTCTTCAACAAACCCACCAAGTTCGATGGTTTCATCATCGTATTGTGCTGCTTCAATCGTCATTTCTAATGTCGGTTGAGTAACTTCATCAACAGCAATCCAACGACGGAATGTTTCAAATTGGCCCGTCTTACGATCGATAGCAACACGAACATCAATTTCAGCTTCGTGTTTTTTCTTAGTAGCTGTTGCTAGTGCGATCTCTAGAGCTTCAAAGATACGCTCACGAGGAACAGCTTTTTCATTGGATACCGCTTCAACGACAGCCAAGATTTCTTTGTTCATTTCTAATGCCTCTGCTTAGCGGTTAGAATTTTGGAATCAGGTTAGCTTTGGAAATATTGCTAAGTGCGAATGTTTCATCATTACCGTCGACTTTCAGAGTGATAAGCTCACCCTCAACAGCAACAATGTCACCCTTCCACTTACGGCGATTATTCATCGCCATTTTCAATACCAAGTTGACCTCGTGACCAACAAATTGTTGGTAATGTGCAGCTTTGAACAGCGGCCTCTCGAGACCAGGGGAAGACACCTCCAGGTGATAAGCCACAGTGATAGGATCTTCTACATCCATAACTGCACTGATTTGACGGCTTGCTTCGGCACAATCTTCCACATTAATACCATTTTCATGATCCACGAAAACACGTAATGTAGAATGTTCGCCTGCGCGAATAAATTCCAAGCCTACCAGTTCATAACCTGAAGCATTTACAGACGCCTCAAGTAGTTCGGTTAATTGCATCTCTAAAGCTGTCAAGACAACCCCCTGAAAACAAAAAAAGGGCCAAAAGCCCAGTGAATATCTGAATTATCATATTTCAGATAATAAAAAACCCCGAATACGGGGTTTTTTATTACTGGACCCTGATTACCACAGCAAGCTGTGATAGAAAAACAACATCTCTATTAAATAGGATAGTCGCTTTTCGGGAAAGTGGTTGCGGGAGCTGGATTTGAACCAACGACCTTCGGGTTATGAGCCCGACGAGCTACCAAACTGCTCCATCCCGCGTCCGAAATCTAAACGTATTATATCGTTCAGATGTTACTATTACAAGTAACCAGTATAATGGTGCCGAGAAGGGGACTTGAACCCCTACACCTTGCGGCACTAGCACCTCATGCTAGCGTGTCTACCAATTTCACCATCTCGGCTAAATCTTTTATTACTGAGGAATGTCGCTATTTACAGGCGCAGTCTCAGTTTTTTCTACAACTTGCTCTGAGTTTACGTTGCCACTCAGATCTTCCCAGCCACTTTTTTCAGATGCTTGCTTAGCACTCATGTTGCCAAGAACAAGACTAATAACAAAGAAAATTGCTGCACAAACTGTAGTCATTCGGGTCAAAAAGTTTCCAGAGCCGCTAGCGCCAAACAGAGTTCCTGATGCACCAGCCCCAAATGAAGCTCCCATATCCGCGCCTTTACCTTGTTGAACCAGTACTAGGCCAATAACACCAAGCGCAGCCAACAGATAAATCACAAGTAGAATTTCGTACATGGGTTCCACCTATTGTCAATTTTGCTGTGCCGGCTTTTGTTGTAGTACTGCCAGCGCACTCCCATCACTAAGGAGCGGGAGAATACTAGCGAATGCATGTAGATGTGACAAGCACTATTTCATCAAATAGTTATTAAGGCGAGCCACTTGTACAACATTTAAACAAAAACCAACACAAACTATTAAATATCACCTAAAAAATAAAACAGGATGATATTAAACCTACGCTTAACAGTTATCTTTAACTGCTTGAGCGATTTCAAGTGCGTATTGCTGCACTAAATCTGCATTTTCGCCTTCAACCATAACGCGGATCAAAGGCTCTGTACCAGACTTACGTAATAGAACACGGCCAGTATCACCCAACTTAGCTTCAACCGCTTTTTGCGCAGCAATAACAGCATCAGACTCTAACGGATCACCCTCGCCTTTGAAGCGAATGTTTTCTAACACTTGCGGGAACATTGTCATGCCATCGCTAAGTTCTTTCAATGTCATCTTACTACCAACAATTGATGCCATCACTTGCAAGCCAGCAACAATGCCGTCACCTGTCGTGATTTTATCTAATAAGATAACGTGACCTGAATTCTCTGCACCAATTAACCAATTATGCTTCTGCAGTTCTTCCATCACATAACGGTCGCCTACTTTTGAGCGAACAAAGGGAATACCTAAATTTTTCAAGGCAACTTCCATACCAAGGTTAGTCATTAATGTACCAACAACCCCGCCTTTAAGTTCACCACGGCGCAATGCATCGCGGGCAACAATATAAGCGATTTGGTCACCATCAACTTTGTTGCCTTCATTATCAACCATGATCACGCGATCGCCGTCACCATCGAGAGCAATACCAAAGTCGGCTTTCTCTTCTAGTACTTTAGCTTGTAATGCACGTACATCGGTTGCGCCAACTTGGTCATTAATGTTTATACCGTTTGGCTCACAACCAATAGTAATCACTTCAGCGCCAAGCTCTCTGAATACATTAGGGGCAATATGATACGTTGCACCGTGAGCACAATCGACAACGATTTTATACTCAGAAAGATCATATTGAGAAGGAAAAGTACCCTTACAGAATTCGATGTAGCGACCAGCTGCGTCATTGATACGGTAAGCCTTGCCTAACATTGCTGATTCAACGCAAGTCAGTGGTTTTTCCATCTCAGCTTCAATCGCTAACTCAACCGCATCAGGTAATTTTGTGCCTTCCGATGAAAAGAATTTAATGCCGTTATCATAATACGGGTTATGCGATGCTGAAATCACAATACCCGCTTCAGCACGGAAAGTACGCGTAAGGTATGCAACAGCAGGTGTTGGCATAGGTCCGGTAAATGCGGCTTGTAGGCCTGCCGCAGCAAGACCTGCTTCTAATGCAGATTCAAGCATGTAGCCAGAAATGCGCGTATCTTTACCAATCAATACCTTCTTGGTGCCTTGCTGAGATAAAACACGCCCTGCAGCCCAACCCAACTTGAGTACAAACTCGGGGGTAATAGGACCTTCGCCAACCAATCCACGAATACCATCGGTACCAAAAAACTTACGTTCCGCCATTATATGCTCCTAGCAATTTCTTTTATTTTTTAACATGACTCTAGAAATATCAGTATTTTTTATACCAAATGCCGTTATCTACATCGAAATCACGCTTAGTTTTATTCTTGTGCCTGCGTCATACGGCACACTTTTAGCGCATCAACAGTTTCTTGTGCATCATGAACACGAATTATTTGCGCACCTTTCATTGCTGCAATTGTCGCACACGCCAGGCTACCAACAAGACATTCACTTGGCTGTTTGCTCAACAATTTTGAAATCATCGACTTTCGAGACATCCCTACTAAAAGAGGAAGTCCAAATTGGTGGAATTTATCCAAATGCGCCAGCAAGTGATAATTATGTTCCAAGGTTTTACCAAAACCGTACCCTGGATCTAATAATAATTGTTCACGGGCAATGCCTGCTTTTTCACATGCACTAATACGTTCGGCAAGAAATACACTCACATCAGTAATTAAATCGCCATAATGTGGTTGAGCCTGCATTGTACGCGGCTGACCTTGCATATGCATTAAGCAAATCGGCACATTGGCTTTTGCTGCTGCCTTTAATGCTCCCTCTTCACGTAATGCGCGCACATCATTGATCAAATCAGCACCTGCTGTAACCGCTTCCGTCATCACAAGCGCTTTACTCGTGTCTATTGATACCCAACAATCAAAGCGCTGCCGAATTGCCTCAATAATAGGTACAACACGTTCAAGTTCTTGCTCTTCTGAAACATCTGCAGCACCAGGGCGAGTCGATTCACCACCGATATCGAGAATACTGGTTCCAGCCTCTAGCATAGCCTCAACATGTCGCAGCGCATGATCAAATTGATTGAATTTCCCCCCATCTGAAAATGAATCAGGGGTAACATTTAAGATCCCCATAGTATGGGGGTAAGACAAATCGAGTGTTTTTTCTTTGCTTGTCAAAATCACGAATCATTACTCCATGATAATTTAAATAAAAAAAACCCCGACACAAGTTCGGGGCTTTAATATTTGAAAGGCAATTAAGCTTGAGGCTTATCGTCTTCTTTTGGTTCTTGTTCCGCTTTTGGCTTTAGCTCTTCGCTGTCAGTTGCAACTGGCTTTTCTTCAGTTTCAACTTTAGCTTCTGCTTTCGCTTCAGGTGTCGGCTCTGATTTAGCTGCTGATGGCTTTATTACATCATCAGTATCGCCCCAACCTTTCGGTGCGCGAATTTCTGATTTACGCTCCATCAAATCATCGATTTGACCAGCATCAATCGTCTCATACTTCATCAATGCATCTTTCATTGCATGCATGATATCCATATTTTGAGCTAGAATTTCACGAGCACGTTCATAGTTACGGTCGATAAGAGCACGAACTTCCGTATCAATAGCACGAGCAGTATCATCAGACATATGTTTAGTCTGTGTAACCGAACGACCTAAGAATACTTCGCCTTCATCTTCAGCGTAAAGCACTGGACCCATCTTTTCAGAGAAGCCCCATTGAGTAACCATTTTACGTGCAATATCAGTCGCACGTTCGATATCGTTAGAAGCGCCAGTAGACACTTTATCAGCACCGTAGATCAACTCTTCAGCTAAACGTCCGCCATAAAGGCTTGAAAGCATAGATTCAAGGAATTCACGAGAATGACTAACACGATCCTTTTCAGGCAGGTACATAGTCACACCCAACGCACGACCACGAGGAATAATTGATACTTTGTACACTGGATCATGATCCGGTACCAAGCGACCAATAATTGCGTGGCCCGCTTCGTGATATGCTGTTGATTCTTTTTGGTCTTCAGACATAACCATTGATTTACGCTCTGCGCCCATCATGATTTTATCTTTCGCCAATTCGAACTCAACCATTGAAACAACACGCTTGTTACCGCGAGCAGCAAACAATGCAGCTTCGTTCACAAGGTTCGCCAAATCAGCACCAGAGAAACCAGGCGTACCACGAGCAATCAAAGATGGTACTACATCTCCTTCAAGCGGCACTTTACGCATGTGAACTTTAAGAATCTGTTCACGACCACGTACATCTGGCAAGCCTACAACAACCTGACGGTCGAAACGACCTGGTCGAAGTAATGCTGGATCCAATACGTCGGGACGGTTTGTCGCAGCAATAACAATGACACCTTCATTACCTTCAAAACCATCCATCTCAACAAGCATTTGGTTCAATGTCTGTTCACGTTCATCGTGACCACCACCAACACCAGCACCACGTTGACGACCTACAGCATCGATCTCATCGATGAAAATAATACAAGGCGCTGCTTTTTTTGCTTGTTCGAACATGTCACGTACACGAGATGCACCTACACCAACGAACATTTCAACAAAGTCAGAACCGGAAATAGTGAAGAACGGTACTTTCGCTTCACCAGCAATTGCTTTTGCCAACAACGTTTTACCCGTACCAGGAGGACCAACCAACAAAATACCTGTTGGAATTTTACCACCTAGTTTTTGGAAACGGCTTGGATCGCGTAGATAATCAACCAGCTCTTTAACGTCTTCTTTTGCTTCATCACAACCTGCAACATCTGCAAACGTTGTTTTGATTTGGTCTTCACTCATCATACGCGCTTTAGATTTGCCGAACGACATGGCTCCTTTGCCACCGCCGCCGCCTTGCATCTGACGCATGAAGAAAACCCAAACACCAATAAGAAGTAACATTGGGAACCACGAGATGAAGATTGAAGCAAGTAAGCTTGGCTCTTCAGGTGGAGTACCCAACACTTTCACATTAGCGTTGATAAGATCGTCTAGTAGTTTCTGATCGTTAAAAACAGGCAGATAAGTGACGTATCGCGTATTGTCACGCTTAAATACGGTGATTTCACGCTCGTTGAATCGTGCTTCCCTTATCTGATCCTGACCGATTTCACGGACAAACGTCGTATAATCGACTTGACGGCCAGCGCTATCACTAGGACCGAAGCTCTGAAAGACAGACATCAGAACCACAGCGATAACCAACCACAAAATCAAGTTTTTTGCCATGTCACTCAAGGTGTTAGCCCCGCAATAACTTAAAGATGAATGTAGAGTACTACAGTTTGTAACCTGTAGCCACAATATAGACCTCACGAGAGCGATCTCGAGAAGAATCCGGTTTTCTTATTTTAACTACTTTGAACATGTTACGAATTTCAGCTAAGTACTGATCAAAGCCTTCACCTTGGAATACTTTAACAGCGAAGCTGCCATTCGGAGCAAGAACTTGTCGGCACATATCTAATGCTAGTTCAACAAGATACATTGCTCTAGGTTGGTCTGAAGCAAGGTTACCGCTCATATTTGGTGCCATGTCTGAAAGTACGACATCAACCATGTTTGGTTGAATACGCTCTAACAGTGCACTTAACACCGCCTCTTCGCGAAAATCCCCTTGCAAGAAGCTGACGCCCGGTAATGAATCCATCGACAAAATATCGCATGCAATAACTTGTCCTTCATCACCAACCACTTCAGCGGCGTACTGTGACCAACCGCCAGGTGCAGCACCAAGGTCAACCACTGTCATGCCAGGTTTTAATAATTTATCTTTATTTTGAATCTCTTCAATCTTAAAGATAGCACGAGAGCGATAGCCCCTTTTTTGTGCCTCTTGGACGTATTTATCATCAAAATGTTCTTTTAGCCAACGACCAGAGCTGGCCGATTGTTTATTTCTACTCATACTAAACCTAATGAGTTGATGTATTTATCCAGTATACTGCGTTGAAAATGTTCTGCGTATACTAAACAAATTAGTCTTCTAGTCTAGATGGCGTTAGAATGTCGTGTTTTCAACCCTAATTCACAAAATAGAGTCATCATGAATCTAAGTACCAAACAGAAGCAACACCTTAAAGGCCTTGCTCATAATCTAAAACCTGTTGTTCTTATGGGCTCAAACGGTTTAACTGAAGCAGTAATCGCTGAAATCGAAATTGCGCTTAATCACCACGAGCTAATCAAAATCAAGGTTGCTACTGAAGACCGCGAAACCAAGATATTGATTGTTGATGCAATCATTCGCGAAACGAAAGCGGAAAAAGTTCAAGTAATAGGTAAAACACTCGTTCTTTACCGCCCGACGGAAGAACGAAAAATCGAACTTCCTCGCAAATAAAAAAGGCCGCCAATGCGGCCTTTTTTACATCAACTCACTTTGAAATTGTAACATCTGAGCTTTAAATAACCGTTCAAATGTAACATTTACTAACAGTTAAATAGAATTACAGCCTTTATCGTTAGAACCACTATCGATTAAATGTACTGAACTTGCTCGATTTCAAATTCTTTTACGCCGCCCGGTGTAAAGATAGAAACTTCATCACCTTCAAGCTTACCGATTAATCCACGTGCAATCGGAGAATTTACAGAGATCAGATTTTTCTTAATATCTGCTTCGTCATCACCAACGATACAATACATCACTTCATCATCAGTATTTATATCAATAAGCTTAACAGTCGTACCGAAAATCACTTTACCGGTATTTTCCATTTTCGTGACATCAATAACCTGAGATACAGAGAGCTTATATTCGATATCTCGAATTTGTGCTTCGCAAATACCTTGTTCTTCACGCGCAGCGTGATACTCAGCATTTTCTTTTAAGTCACCCAATTCACGAGCTTCACCAATCGCCTTAGAAATAATAGGACGACGCTTTAACAGTACCTCCAGCTCTTCACGTAGAGTCTGTTCACCACGCACAGTCATTGGAACCTTTTCCATAAATTTCACTACCTCAGTACACCCCAAGACGCTCGTCACTCTTAGGGGAAAAAAAGCCAGACCAGCATTGGCTGAACCAGCAGGGTTTAAAGGGTTACTGTCATTTTAAACAAAGATGACAAAGAGATCACCTTCGAAAATCATTATTATTGAACTCTTACAAAAGTCAGCCTGTAACACAATCAAACAGCATAAAGATGTGTTAAACCTCACAATTTAACCAACAGTAACGATTTAAACACCAGAAAAAATATCAACAAAACTCTAAATACAACTAAATCAACACGACAGCATCGAACTTTTTTACAATTAAATAAAACACTGAAAAATAAGGACATAATAAGAAATATAACTTTAAAAATATCCTCATGTAGTATTTTTCAGTTTTTTTTACTAACAAAAAACAAAATAGACCAGTAAAAAGAACGTCATGCATTTGGAACTTAAATGTACATAAATAAAATAATTTTAAAAAGGATTCGGCAATGAACAAGAAACTGATTGCTTTAGCAGTAGCAGCAGCATCTATCTCTTCTGTAGCAACAGCAGCAGAAGTTTTCTCAGACGAAACATCTAGCCTAGCAATTGGCGGTCGTTTTGAAGCTCGTGCAGTACTAGCTGACGTAGAACAAAGCAATGGTAAAACAAGCAGCGAAGTGTCTGATAACAGTCGCGTACGTATCAACGTTGCAGGTAAAACAGACATCACTGACACTGTTTACGGTATCGGTTTCTACGAAGGCGAATTCACAGACGGTGACGAAGTTAATAACCGTCACCTAAACGCAGGTATCGGCGGTGACTTCGGTCAAGTTGTTTACGGTAAGACTGACGGCTCTCTAGGCATGCTTACAGACTTTACCGATATCATGGCATACCACGGTAACGAAGCTGGTAACAAACTAGCAGCAGCTGACCGTACTGGCAACAACCTTGCGTACGTGGGTTCTTTCGACCTAAATGGCGACAACCTAACAGTTAAAACAAACTACGTGTTTGCTGGTAGCGAAGAAAACGAAGGTTACTCTGCTGCTGCAATGTATGCAATGGACATGGGCCTAGCATTCGGTGCAGGTTACGGCGAGCAAGAAGGCCAAGCTCTTTCTGGTGACAAAACTGGTAAGCAAGCATTCGGTGCTATCTCTTACACAATCAGTGATTTCTACTTCTCTGGTCTTTACCAAGATGCACGTAACACAAATGTATACGGCAACATCAATGTTGCAGAGTCTACTGGTTACGAATTCGCAGCTGCATACACTATGGGTAAAGCAGTATTCATTGCAACTTATAACTACCTAGAAGATACAGACAAGAACGCTGACCTACGTGATTCTATCGCAGTTGACGGTACTTACTACTTCAACAAGAACTTCCGCACTTACGCTTCGTACAAGTTCAACATGCTAGATCAAGACTCATCAGTTGGCATCACTAAAGCTCGTACTTCTGACGAGTTCGTTCTTGGTGCACGTTACGACTTCTAATCCCGCTTGGATTAGTTAAGCTTAACGCTGATACTTTTAAAAACGCAGATCGCAAGATCTGCGTTTTTTATGTCTATCTACTATATGATTAGCACTATTCTTTCAGATAATTGTGCATATTCATGTTTAAAAAAATCTTATCACTGTCACTGCTCATTATGAGTCTGCCTTCACTGGCTGCGTTCAATCCCCAAGCCGCCATCAATAAACTGCCTAATGGACACGATTTAGCGTTAATGATCGTTGACCCTGCAACCAATCAGGTACTTTTTTCTCAGCGTGAAGAGCAATTACAAGCCCCAGCCAGCACACAAAAAGTGATCACTGCACTTGCTGCTAAACTCTACCTTAATGACAACTACCGCTTTAATACCGATCTTGAAGTTAGTACTAACGATGTGATTATTCGCTTTAATGGTGATCCAACATTATCCCGCACTGAACTCACCTCGCTGTTAAAAACACTCAAAAAGAATAATCTTTCAACGATCAAAGGTAATCTATACCTAAACGGCAATGCTTTCTCTGGTTATGAGCGCGCAGCTGGCTGGCCATGGGATATTCTAGGCGTTTGCTATAGTGCGCCATCAAGCAGCATTACACTTGAACACAACTGTGTACAAGGCGCTTTATACAGTAATAAAGCTGTTGGTCAACAAACGCGTATTAACGTTCCCAGCCACCAGCCGATTAACGCGGTATCTAATGCGCTTATCGTGACCAAAGAACAACAAAAACAACAACACTGCGAATTAGAGTTAGTTGCAAATCCTAGTAACAACTATCAACTCAGTGGCTGTTTACCACAAAGTAAGAAACCACTGCCGTTAAACTTTGCCGTGCAAAATACCGAAGCCTATACCGCAGCAGTGATTCAGCAGGAATTAAAACGTACAGGGATCCAGCTAAAAGGTCAGATTCTACGTAATAACAATATAAAAGGTAAACGCATTGCACGTCATCAATCGGTACCGCTGTCGGAACTGATCGATGTAATGCTGAAGAAATCAGACAACTTAATCGCTGATAACTTAACCAAAACATTAGGTCGTGAATACTTTAAACAAGCAGGCACATTCAACAATGGCGTGGCAGCAATCAAAGCCATTTTACAGGAACACGCCAATATCGACTTAACCGATGCTGTTATGGTCGATGGTTCTGGCTTATCACGAAATAACCGCATAAAAGCAAGCTCACTGATGCAAGTGATCACTTACCTCTATAATAATCCGTCACTGGGTTTACTGAAAAATATGCCAGTATCAGGAGAAAGTGGTACGTTACTTTACCGACAAAGCCTTCGCCAAGCGCCACTGAAGGGCAATATAGTCGCAAAAAGTGGGTCTTTATATGGCAGTTACAATCTAGCTGGAATGATTAAGACTCAATCAGGTAGAACACTGTTGTTTGTCCAAGTAGTGAATAACTATTTTCCACCCGATAATACGAATGATAAGCCCACTACTTCCCCCATTACTGAATTTGAAAAAGCCTTATACCTAGGCATTTATAACAAATATTAAGAAATATAATGTAGCCAATTGCTTCAATTACCTACGACTAGAAACAACAAAGCCCTAACGCATTAGATACGTTAGGGCTTTCGTTATGATTTCTAGCTTAATGCTACGATAATCCAAGCATCCAATTAACAGTGGTAAAGTAAATCATCATACCGGTGATATCGACCACAGAGGCCAAGACAGGGCTAACCAATACCGCAGGATCTAATCGACATGCTCGTGCCACCATTGGTAGTACGCCACCAACACTCGTTGATAATACAACCTGAAGCGAGATAGCCATGCCAATTGCCATTGCTATATCTTCTAGGCTCATACCTACAGGCAACGAGCTGTTATCACTGAACATCATCACACGCCCCATAATCACCGCGGCTAATACGCTAGCCATAATGATTGATACGCGAAATTCTTTCCACAATACGAGTAGCCAATCTTTACACCGTATCTCTTCCATCGCGAGCGCCCTTACCACCAAGGTTGCTGCTTGCGAGCCTGTATTACCACCAGCAGCCGCAATAACGGGCATATAGATAGCGAGTAATACTAACTGGCTTAATGTATCTTCATAATGAGAGATAATTAAACCGGAAACAATACCGAGTAAAGCCAACCCCACAATCCAACCGATACGCTCACGTACATGGCTCATTACACTGTTTTGTAAGTAGTGACCAGCAGGCTCAGCTTCAGAGCACAGTAAACCAAGCCCACTCGCTAAGTGGCGCATACGTACTTCTTCACCCAGTTCATCTAGCCGATCAAGTAGGTTTTGGACATGACGTAGCGGGCACTCATGGAGCACGGCAGTAGCCTCTGTCATTGGCATTACTACCAATAATTTTGCTTGTTCATCAAAGGAATATTTTAAAAATGCATTTCGTGCAGCCAGAATATCATTCTGACCATAGTTTTCCGTTACAGCATCAGCTGCATAGTTCATTACCGCCATGGCGAATCTCCCGATTGGCATAGTTACAGTAACGACCATCAAAATTTTGCCACAATACAAGGTAAACGTGCTTTTTACTCTTTGCTGTAACACTAAAAAATAGCACTACAAACAACAGCAAAATGCCTGTCATTTACAACTTATTGACATAATTCAACATTGAGAATATAGGAAGAAAATCGAGGAAATATTGTCAAACTGGGTATAAAAGAAAATATACAAATAAGGACAGATTATTCCGAACCCTAGCAGGATCGGAAACATAGGAGACCGACACCATTAAAGGGTTTGATTTTCCACCTTCATACTCGGAGGATGGTCGGTATCGTTCATTGAAATCTCCAAAATTTGCCGCTTGTTGCGACGTCGGTAATTGTACGCAATCCAATACTGAGTTCAAGTTCTATATGAGTTAAAAGTGATACAAATTGTGATGGTTACCATTACCTCGTTATTTGACTAGTGAATATAAAAAACCCACCAAAAGGTGGGTTTTTAAATATATGCACTATACCGTTAAGATTGCACCTTAATGGTCGTGATTATGCCTTAATACGAGCGTGAAGCTCTTGCAAAGATGTAACGTGCCCACGGTCATCGGCAGTGTGAGCCATACACGTTGCAAATGCAGCATTTAGCGTAGTGGTGTAATTCACCTTTTCAGCCAATGCGCTACGACGAAGTACTTTAGAGTCTTCAATCGCTTGACGACCTTCTGCCGTATTTACAATGTAGGAATATTCATTGTTCTTGATGCGGTCAAGAATATGAGGACGACCTTCGTGTACCTTGTTCACTAGACGTGGGTTAATACCCGCTTCACCTAGAATCACAGCTGTACCGTGTGTTGCATCTAGCTGGTAGCCAAGCTTCACAAGCTTAGATGCTAAATCGACAACACGTTGCTTGTCATTATTACGTACCGATAATAGTGCACGACCACCATCTTCGTATTCTTTACCACAACCAAGTTCTGCTTTAGCAAATGCTTCTGCGAATGTATCACCAAAGCCCATAACCTCACCTGTTGAGCGCATTTCAGGGCCTAACAGCGGATCAACACCTGGGAATTTGTTAAATGGCAGAACCACTTCTTTTACAGAATAATAAGGCGGGATAATCTCTTTAGTAAAGCCTTGAGATTCAAGAGACTGACCAGCCATTACACGTGCTGCAATTTTCGCTAGTGGTGCACCTGTTGCTTTCGAAACAAATGGTACAGTACGCGCAGCACGAGGGTTAACTTCAATTAAGTAAACTTCGTTATCTTTCACTGCGAACTGGGTATTCATCAAACCACGAACACCTAGTTCAAATGCTAGCTTTGTCACTTGCTCACGCATCACATCTTGGATTTCTTTGCTTAGCGTGTATGCAGGCAGTGAACATGCAGAATCACCTGAGTGAACACCCGCTTGTTCAATGTGTTCCATGATGCCGCCGATAACAACTTGTTCACCATCACAAATAGCATCAACATCGACTTCAACTGCATCATCAAGGAAGCGGTCAAGCAATACTGGTGATTCGTTAGAAACACTTACCGCTTCATTAAAGTAACGGCGAAGATCTTGCTCATCGTAGACGATTTCCATCGCACGACCACCCAATACATACGATGGACGAACAACTAATGGGAAACCAATAATGCGTGATTTCTCAATCGCCTGTTCCATTGCAGTAACAGTGGCATTCTCTGGCTGTAACAGACCTAAACGGTCAACCGCTTGCTGGAAGCGCTCACGGTCTTCTGCACGGTCGATAGCATCTGGGCTAGTACCTATAATTGGTACGCCAGCAGCTTCAAGTTCGCGAGCCAGTTTCAGTGGCGTTTGGCCACCGTATTGAACAATAACGCCTTTTGGCTTTTCAACACGTACAATGGCTAACACATCTTCCAATGTTACAGGTTCAAAGTACAAACGATCTGATGTGTCGTAATCCGTTGAAACCGTTTCAGGATTACAGTTAACCATGATGGTTTCATAACCATCTTCACGTAATGCTAATGATGCATGAACACAACAGTAATCGAATTCAATACCTTGACCGATACGGTTAGGGCCACCGCCCAGAATCATGATCTTATCTTTATCTGTTGGCTGTGCTTCACACTCTTCATCGTATGATGAATACATGTAAGCCGTATCAGAAGAGAATTCAGCCGCACACGTATCAACGCGCTTGTAAACTGGGTGAATGTCATACTGGTCACGTAATTTGCGGATTTCGCTCTGTGCAACACCTAGCAATTTAGCTAAACGCTCATCAGAGAAACCTTTACGCTTTAGCTTACGTAGTTCAACAGCATTTAGACCCGCAAAACCGTTATCTTTAACTTTTTGCTCATCTTTAACGATGTCTTCAATTTGTACCAAGAACCAACGGTCAACATTCGTTAAGTTGAACACGCCATCAACCGACATACCTGAACGGAATGCATCAGCAATGTACCAAATACGCTCTGCGCCTGGCTCTTTCAGCTCATGACGAATCTTGCTCATTGCATTTGGTTCGTCTAGATCAACCATTTCATCAAAGCCTGTTGCGCCAACTTCTAAGCCACGCAATGCTTTCTGTAATGATTCCTGCTGATTACGACCAATGGCCATCACTTCACCCACAGATTTCATCTGTGTTGTAAGACGGTCATTAGCACCGGCAAACTTTTCAAAGTTAAAACGAGGGATCTTCGTGACAACATAGTCAATAGTCGGTTCAAATGATGCAGGTGTCGCACCACCCGTGATGTCGTTCATTAACTCATCAAGGGTGTAACCAATCGCCAGCTTCGCCGCGATTTTTGCAATCGGGAAACCTGTTGCTTTTGAAGCAAGCGCAGATGAACGCGATACACGTGGGTTCATTTCGATGATAACCATACGGCCATCTTTCGGGTTGATACCAAACTGCACGTTTGAGCCGCCAGTTTCAACGCCGATTTCACGTAGCACTGCTAACGATGCATTACGCATCAACTGGTATTCTTTATCTGTTAGCGTTTGTGCTGGTGCAACAGTAATTGAATCACCTGTGTGAACACCCATCGCATCGAAGTTTTCAATCGCACATACGATGATACAGTTGTCGTTTTTATCACGAACAACTTCCATCTCGTATTCCTTCCAACCAATTAACGATTCATCGATAAGCAATTCGTTTGTTGGTGAAAGATCTAAACCGCGAGTACAGATTTCTTCAAATTCTTCTTTGTTATAAGCGATACCACCGCCTGTACCACCCATCGTAAACGATGGACGAATGATACAAGGGAAGCCAACCATATCGAGAACTTTGTAAGCCTCTTCCATCGTCTTCGCTGTATCAGCATTAGGACATTCTAAACCGATAGATTTCATTGCTTTGTCGAAACGTGAACGGTCTTCAGCTTTATCAATTGCATCAGCTGTAGCACCAATCATTTCAACATTGAATTCTTTTAGTACACCCTGCTTTTCAAGCTCTAGTGCACAGTTAAGTGCAGTCTGGCCACCCATCGTCGGCAGTAAAGCATCAGGGCGTTCTTTAGCTATGATGTTACGCACAACTTCCCAATGAATTGGCTCGATATATGTTGCATCGGCCATGTCAGGGTCAGTCATAATAGTTGCAGGGTTCGAGTTAACCAGAATAACTCGGTAACCTTCTTCACGCAGCGCTTTACAAGCTTGTGCACCTGAATAGTCAAACTCACATGCCTGACCGATAACAATCGGACCAGCACCTATAATCAGAACACTTTTTATGTCAGTACGTTTTGGCATTTCTTACTACTCCGGCTTAGGCGCTGCGTGCTTCATTAACAGAAAGCTTAATTAACTCGATAAAGTGGTCAAACAGTGGTGCGGCATCCGTTGGGCCAGGGCTCGCTTCAGGGTGTCCCTGGAAGCTGAATGCTGGCTTATCTATACGGTGGATACCTTGAAGAGAACCATCAAACAGGGATTTGTGCGTTGCACGTAGCGTATCTGGCAATGTTGCTTCGTCAGCAGCAAAACCGTGGTTCTGGCTGGTGATCATGACCACATCACGGTCGATATCTTTTACCGGGTGGTTAGCACCGTGGTGACCAAACTTCATTTTTACTGTCTTTGCACCACTTGCCAGAGCAAGGATTTGGTGACCAAGGCAGATACCAAAAATCGGTAAACCTATATCAAGGAATGTTTTCGTAGCTTCAATAGCATACGTACATGGTTCAGGGTCACCAGGGCCATTCGACAAGAATACGCCGTCTGGGTTCATCGCAAGAACGTCTTCTGCCGATGTTTGAGCAGGTACAACAGTTAAGCGGCAACCACGGTCAACTAACATTCGTAAAATATTACGCTTAGCACCGAAATCATAAGCAACAACATGGTATGGCAGTTCACTGTCATCTTTTGCCTCAGGCAAACCATCAAGCAATGTCCATGAACCTTGCTTCCACTGGTATGTTTCAGCCGTTGTTACCACTTTCGCAAGATCCATCCCTTTCAAGCCCGGGAATTCTTTTGCTTTTTCTAATGCCAATGCTTCATCAAGGTTATCACCCGCCATGATGCAGCCATTCTGAGCGCCTTTCTCACGAAGAATACGCGTTAGCTTTCGCGTATCAATCTCGGCAATGCCGACAATGTTTTGTGATTTAAGGTAGTCAGAAAGGGAACGTTCATTACGGAAGTTTGAAGCGAGGAGGGGTAGATCACGAATTACCAAGCCTTGCGCATGGATTGAAGTAGATTCTTCGTCTTCGGAATTGGTTCCGGTGTTGCCAATATGGGGATAGGTAAGCGTTACAATCTGTTGGGAATAAGAAGGGTCAGTGAGAATTTCCTGATACCCCGTCATCGAGGTGTTAAAAACAACTTCACCAATGGCCGAACCATCTGCCCCAATGGATATACCACGGAACACAGTCCCATCTTCAAGGACTAACAGCGCAGATTTGCTCAAGACAACCTCCAAAAAATAAAAATGCAATTAAAACAGATAAACTTGCAACTACCCATTCCATACAAAGTCGAAACCCAAGTCAAACTGAATTTTGACAAATTCCGCGCATTCTATGGATCACTGCTCAAACTGTCAAGAATCAATCCAAAATAAGTGTAAAATATATCGACTTTAGAGAGAAAATGCAGCCAAACGATAGAAATCATAAGATTTAAGATGATATTCAGGGCTTATTTTATGAGCAAGTCACACTTTATCGTTTGCGTAACTAAAGATAAATCACAAAACAATTAATATGCGAAGCAAACGATCAGCTATTACGAGTTTAGCCTTACTAACGGAGGGTTTATGTGAATTATGCCCATAAAGCAAAACTATTCACACAAAAGTAAGCAATTATTAATGACAAAATGAGGCGAGAGGAAAGTGGGTATAAAAATCACTGTTTATGCACCAAAACAAACATGATGCATAAACATTCACGAAATACCTTTAGGGAATAATGCAAGTTTCAGGCTAACGCTTAAAGGTCATCAAGCCCAAGTACATCTTGCATGGTATAAAAGCCCGATTGATTATCTGCAAGCCATACCGCAGCACGTACCGCCCCATTTGCAAAGGTCATACGATCGGTGGCTTTGTGCGTAATTTCAACTCGCTCACCAATATCAGCAAACATAGCGGTATGCTCACCCACAATATCGCCAGCACGAATGGTTGCAAAGCCAATTTCATCACGTGTGCGTTCACCTGTAATACCTTCACGAGCATATACAGCAACATCACTCAACTTATTGCCCATTGCACCCGCAATCGCTTCCCCCATACCGATGGCAGTTCCAGATGGTGCATCCACCTTATGGCGATGGTGTGCTTCTATAATCTCGATATCAGTATAATCACCCATAACTTTCGCCGCTTTTTCTAACAACTTGAAGACGAGATTAACGCCTACGCTGTAGTTAGGCGCCATCACAATCGCGATGTCTTTGGCCGCTAAATCGATAAGCGCACGTTCTTCCTCTGAAAAACCCGTCGTACCAATAACGATTTTCTTACCATATTGCTTACACAGCTCAATATTCGCCAAAGTCGCCACGGGGGCTGTGAAATCAATCAACACATCAAAATCGTTAGCTACCTTCGCAAGATCATCCACTATCGCAATGCTTATATTACCAATACCAGCCAACTCACCCGCATCGACCCCAATGAGCGTTGATTCAGAACGCTCTGTTGCAACACCTAATGCTGCTTTTTCTGAGTTTGCCGTTGCTTTCAATAACTGACGGCCCATACGCCCAGCCGCACCTGCAATCGCAATTCTAACCATTGCGTTTATTCTCCCTGGATAAATGATGTCACCAATCATTTCAATGTAACGTGTTGAGACCATGAAATCTATATACAAAAAAGCCCTGACTTTCGTCAGGGCTCTTAATTAGTGTAAGAAAATTTAGATATTCTTTACTTGCAGCTCTCGTGGTACTTCAAAGAACATATTTTCTTCTCGTCCACTCAGCTCTTCAACGTCACCACCAATCAGTGCCTGAATACGAACAATAATCTGATTAACAAGATCTTCTGGTGCTGATGCCCCTGCCGTCACACCGACTTTGGTTTTACCTTCAAACCAAACTGGTTGAACATCTTCAGGGCAATCAGTTAAAAAGCCCGGCGTACCAAGTTTTTCTGATAATTCACGTAAACGGTTAGAGTTTGATGAGTTCTTTGAACCTACCACTATCATAACATCAACACTTTCAGCCATTTCACGCACTGCATCTTGGCGATTTTGAGTGGCATAACAGATGTCATCTTTACGTGGTCCTTGAATCTCAGGGAACACTTTACGTAATTGATCGATCACACCTGCCGTTTCATCAACTGACAGCGTAGTTTGGCTTACGTAATGCAAATTACTTGGATCTTTCACTTGAAGCTTTTCAACATCGTCAGGCTTTTCGACCAAGTACATGCCACCCGTTTCGCTCGCATACTGCCCCATTGTGCCTTCCACTTCTGGGTGACCAGCGTGACCAATAAGTACCACTTCCATACCGCGGCGGCTTGCACGTGCGACTTCCATATGAACTTTCGTTACCAATGGGCAAGTTGCATCAAAAACCGTTAATTGACGCTCTTTCGCTTCATTTCTTACCGCTTGAGAAACACCATGAGCTGAGAAAATCACAATATTGTCATCAGGCACTTCGCTGAGTTCTTCGACAAAAATAGCACCCCGCTGTTTTAGCCCTTCAACAACGAAACGATTATGAACAACTTCATGACGTACGTAAATCGGTGGTTGGTACATTTCTAACGCACGCTCGACGATACTGATCGCACGGTCGACACCGGCACAAAAACCACGTGGGTTTGCTAATAAGATTTTCATTTCAAACAGCTCTTAATCTTGGATTTCGACAACGTCTACTTCAAAAGTAACACGCTGCCCAGCAAGAGGGTGATTAAAGTCGACGGTAACTGAATCACCAACGACACTGGTTATAATTCCGGGTATATCATGTCCGTCAGGGCCAGCAAAGCCGATAATCGTCCCAACTTCTGCAGGTGTATCTGCACTGAACTTACTTAAGTCTACATGATGAATATTGTCTGGGTTAGATAACCCAAATGCATCTTCAGGATCTAGCTCAAACTGACTTTTCTCACCAGTAGATAGGCCCAGTAAACACTTTTCAAAATTTTCCGTCAGGCTACCATCACCCATACGAAACTTGGCTGGCTTACCCATAGCTTGCGTTGAGTCAGCCACAGAGCCATCTTCTAATTTAATGGCGAAGTGCATGAGTACTTCACTTTTTTCCGTTATTACCGACATGTAAACATCCTAGTAGTAAGAGGCCAATTTATAGGACACTAGAGAGAGAACGCACTTTATTTTATCTTTTTTTGTATGACTCTCTAAATGCTTGCCCCTTTTTACAACAAAGCGCCGCCCGTATCAACGGACAGCGCTTAAGGTTATTACGTAACTCTGATTTTCGGTGATTAACTGACTGTTTCTTTCTTATCAGCGATGAAGCCTTCAATAATGATCAGTGCAGCACCGATACAAATAGCGGTATCTGCGATATTGAATGCCGGCCAATGATACGTTCCCGCATAAAAATCAAGAAAATCAACCACAAAACCATGATACAAACGGTCAAATAAATTACCGAGAGCACCACCAATGATCAATGCATAAGCACTATTTGCCAATCTATTTTGGAGTGGCGTACGACGCATCCAAAAAGCCAACAAACCAGACACACCTAATGCAATCGCAGCAAATAGCCAACGCTGCCAACCACCAGCATCATTTAAAAAACTAAATGCAGCACCGTAGTTATGTACATAAAGCAAATTAAAAAATGGCAGGATCTCAATGCGGTTGGGCCAACCGTAATCCATGGTATTCATAACCAAGAATTTACTGCCAATATCAATGATGAACACCAGAACCGCTAGCAATAGCCAGCGAATTCCAGATTGTTTAAGCGTTAGCCCTTGCTTAGACGATTGCTGTGTCATTAGGCAAACTTACGCTCTTCGCCTTCACCGCTGATGTTAGTCACACAACGGCCACATACTTCTTCGTGACCTTCGATTGTGCCAACATCAGCAACATGGTGCCAACAACGATCGCACTTCGCCGCTTCAGATGCGTTAACTGTCACAAATAGACCTTCAACGTCTGTCTCTTGCGCACCTTCAGGCATGCTGTCTGCAATAGCAAAAGCAGCTTTCGATGTTAACAATACAAAACGTAATTCATCTTCAAGCGTATTCAGCTTTGCTGCTAATGTTTCATTTGCATGCAAAGTGATTTCTGCTTGTAAAGAACCACCAATCACTTTGTCTTTACGCGCAAGTTCAAGCAGCTTATTTACCGCACCACGAACTTGTTGAATTTCAGCCCAGAATTCATCATTCAGTACTTCGTCGTCTGCAAGACCAAATAAACCTTCGAACCATTCGCCAGTAAATACGAACTTATCACGCTGGCCTGGCATTTCGTTCCAGATTTCATCAGCAGTGAACGACATAATTGGTGCCATCCAACGAACTAATGCTTCAACAATGTAGTAAAGCGCAGTTTGACAGCTACGTTGTGCATGACCACCTTGCTTCGCTGTGTACTGACGGTCTTTGATTACGTCTAAGTAGAAAGAACCCATCTCAACAGAACAGAATTGCATCAAACGCTGCGTTACACCGTGCAGGTTGTATTCGTCATACGCTTTAATGATTTCTTCTTGTGCTTCCATTGCACGACCCACAGCCCAACGATCCAATGCCACCATATCTTCTGGCGCAACAAGATCTGTTTCTGGGTTGAAGCCATTCAAGTTAGCTAAGAAGAAACGTGCTGTGTTACGAATACGACGGTATGCATCAGCTGAACGCTTTAGGATTTCATCAGAAACCGCAACTTCGCCAGTGTAATCCGTTGATGCAACCCATAGACGCAAGATATCAGCACCCAGCTTATTCGTTACATCTTTTGGTGCAACAACGTTACCAACAGATTTAGACATCTTACGACCTTGACCATCAACCACGAAACCGTGTGTTAATACTTGGTTGTAAGGTGCTTTACCTTTCATTGCTACCGATGAAATCAATGAAGATTGGAACCAACCACGGTGTTGATCTGAACCTTCTAGGTATAGATCAGCAGAGTTGCCGTTATATTCTTCACGGCTATCAACTACAGAGAAGTGCGTAACACCAGAGTCGAACCATACGTCTAGTGTATCGAGTACTTTCTCGTAATTAGCAGCATCGGCTTCGCCCATTAACTCAGCAGGATCGAGATCCCACCATGCTTGAATGCCTTTCTGCTCAACAAGCTGTGCTACTTTTTCAATCAGTGCACGCGTATCAGGGTGAAGCTCTTGTGTTTCTTTATGAACGAACAGAGCAATTGGTACACCCCAAGTACGTTGACGAGAGATACACCATTCAGGGCGACCTTCAACCATACCTTCGATACGACTTTGACCCCACTCAGGTAACCACTGAACGCTCTTGATTTCACCTAATGCTTTAGCGCGAAGGCCTGCTTTGTCCATTGAAATGAACCACTGCGGCGTCGCACGGAAGATAATAGGTGTTTTGTGGCGCCAGCAATGTGGGTAGCTGTGCTCATAAGCATGATGGTGTAATAACGCACCGTGCTCTTTTAATGTTTCAACAACAACATCGTTAGCTTTAAATACGTGTTGACCAGCAAACAGCTCTGTATCAGGTAAGTAAACGCCGTTACTTCCTACAGGGTTCGCAATTTCAAGGCCGTACTTTTGACCAACAACGAAGTCTTCTTGACCGTGGCCAGGGGCTGTGTGTACACAACCAGTACCAGATTCAGTCGTAACGTGATCACCAAGAACAATTGGCACATCAAAGCTATAGAATGGGTGATTGAAGCGCATTAGCTCCAAATCTGCACCTTTACAGAAGCCAAGATTGTGGAAATGCTCGATACCGGCACGATCCATCACATCTTTTGCTAGCTCTGCTGCAACAATTAAGCGGTATGCCGCTTTATCATTTGCAGCATCTGCTTCAACTTGAACCAATACATATTCAAGATCATCACGTACTGCAACGGCACGGTTAGCTGGCATTGTCCAAGGCGTGGTTGTCCAGATAACAACAGACACATCACCTTGACCTTCGTGACCTTCTGCACAGTTAAATTTAGCGACAACACCCGTTTCATCAACGGCTTTAAATTTAACGTCGATAGAAGGTGATACTTTATCTTGGTATTCAACTTCAGCTTCAGCCAATGCAGAACCACAATCAGTACACCAGTGAACAGGCTTAAAACCTTTCAATAGGTGATCGTTTTCTGCAACTTTGCCCAAAGAGCGAATGATGTTCGCTTCTGTTGCAAAGTCCATTGTACGGTAAGGCTTATCCCATTGACCTAGTACACCTAGGCGAATGAAACTTTCTTTTTGACCTTCAACTTGACCCGCTGCGTATTCACGGCATTTTTGGCGGAATTCAGCAGCAGTTAGTTTACGCCCTGGCTTGCCCCACTTTTTTTCTACCATCAATTCGATAGGTAAACCGTGGCAATCCCAACCAGGAATGTAAGGGGCGTCAAAGCCAGAAAGTGTCTTTGACTTAATAATAATGTCTTTCAGAATTTTATTTAGCGCGTGACCAATGTGAATATCACCGTTGGCGTAAGGAGGGCCATCGTGCAATATGAAGGATTTCTTACCCTTCTTAGCTTTACGGATTTCACCGTAAAGATCTTCATCATCCCAACGTTTTAGCATTACTGGCTCACGTTGTGCCAGGTTGCCTCGCATCGGAAACCCTGTTTCAGGTAAGTTCAGGGTATCTTTATAGTCACTCATTGATTCTCGATTCCGTTACTTGGGCGAAGTTGGACATTATTACGCTCAAACAGCCACACCCGTGCCGTTTGAGCATCACGCTCGATTTGTGCTTTTAGCGCATCGAATGATTCGAATTTTATTTCATTACGTAACTTATGGTGTAGCACTACCTCTATCTGACAACCGTATAAATCCGATTGAAAATCAAAGAGGTGAACTTCTAATTGCTGACGTACACCATTGACTGTTGGTCGATGACCAACATTGGCAACACCCGGTAAAGGTGCGCCATCAACACCGATGACCTCAACCGCATACACACCAGACACAGGTGATACTCGGCGTTTTAAAGGGACATTCGCTGTTGGAAAACCAATTGTTCGACCAAGTTTTCGGCCATGGGATACTCGCCCACTGATGCTATAAGGACGGCCTAACATTGAGGCCGCCAACGGTAATTGATCATTCACTAACGCATGGCGTATAGCGGTACTACTGACGCGCTGTTCTAACATACAAAAACTTTGAGTACTTACAACGACAAAACCGAACTCACGTCCGGCAGCTTCAAGCATTTCAAAATTTCCGCGTCGACCTTTACCAAAACGGAAGTCATCACCCACTACCAGAAATTTAACACCCAATTGCTCTACCAACAAGCGACGAACAAAATCTTCTGCCGACATATTGGCAAACTGAGCATTAAAGTTGACGCAGAGCAAACGTTCGACGCCTGTTTTTTTCAGTTGTGTGTACTTATCACGAAAGCGAGTTAAACGAGCAGGGGCATTATCTGCCGCAAACAATTCAAGCGGTTGGGGTTCAAAAGTCATCACCGTTGCCGGTAAGCCCAATGATTGCGCTTTTGTGATCACTTGGCGTAACACCGCCTGATGCCCTAAATGAACACCATCAAAATTACCAATCGTCAACACGCAATCGTGATGCCTTGGTTTAATGTTATGTATGCCTCGAATTAATTCCATGCGTCGCTTTTATTATTCGCAATGTGAAAAACTGACGGATTATATACTACTAAAAGCAGTCTATCAGCTATCAGTACGAAGATGATGAGGTCGAATGCCTAAAATCATCACAGAAATAAGATACACAAATGCACCAACTGCAATCAACCCCGCTAACCATGTAGCACGATTAAGTGTTGACCATTCGCTCCATAAATCGATATTCGGCATTAACCACAATAGAGATGCGACCATAGCAGCGCCAGCAATTACTAGCCTTAACACGAAGAATAAGGTTTTTTTCGTGATGCGGTAAACATTGGCAATGTGTAGGCCTCGATATAGCAGCCCTGCGTTAATCAAAGCAGATAACGCGGTTGCCATCGCCAAGCCAACATAACTAAAGAAATATGCAAATATGGCATTAAAAAACATATTCGATACCATGGCTATAATGCCATAACGTACAGGCGTTTTCGTATCTTGGCGGGCGTAATAACCTGGGGCGAAAATTTTAATCAGCATAAAATTCAATAGACCAGCAGATAAAGCCCACAAAGACATCGCAGATTGATTAACATCATACAGCGAGAATTCACCACGCATAAACAATACCATCAACATCGGTTTTGCGAGTACTAGCATCCCCAGCATGGCAGGAATACCCAGCAGCAATACCATGCGCACCCCCCAATCCATGGTTTCCGCAAACTGCTTGCCTTGTTGATCTGCATGTTTTCGTGATAATGCCGGAAGAATCACAGTGGCGATGGCAATACCAAATAATCCTAATGGAAATTCTAATAAACGATCAGAGTAGTACAACCAGCTAATCGATCCAGTCATCAGGAAACTGGCAATAAATGTATCAAGCAGTAAATTTATCTGGCTAACAGACACTCCAAAAATAGCTGGCAACATCAACTTTCGAATTTTTGTTACACCCGGATCATTCCAACCCCATTGTGGTCTTACTAATAATCCTGCTTTTGCCAAAAATGGCAACTGAAAAACAAACTGTATAAAACCACCCAGAAACACACCGATAGCTAAACCAATCTCAGGTTGGTCTAAATTCGGAGAGATCAACCAAGCACAACCAATAATCGCGATATTCAAAAATACAGGCGTAAAAGAAGAAACAGCAAATTTTCCGATGGTATTAAGAATTGCTCCAGATAATGCAACAAAAGTAATAAACCACAAATAAGGAAAAGTGATCTTCAGTAACAGGCTGGCTAATTCAAATTTTGCACCATCAGGTCCACCGTTTAACCAATCAATAAACCACCCTGCACCAAACATGGCCGTTACGACCCCCGAGCATAAAACACCCACTAGAGTAACAAGGGTAACAATGACACCAAGTGTGCCTGACGCTTTAGCAATAAGCTGCCGAGTCTTATCAATATCACCAGATGCATGATATTCAGTCAATACGGGAACAAAAGCTTGAGAAAAAGCACCTTCGGCAAAAAGGCGACGTAAAAAGTTAGGAATCTTGTTGGCAAAGAAGAAAACATCGGCCGCAGCCCCTGCTCCCATAAGGTTTGCCACGACAACATCTCGCACTAAACCGAGCACTCGGGAGATCAAAGTCATGGCGCTAACTATCAGTCCAGAGCGTAAAAGACGCTTACTCACAAAAAAAACCTCATAAAGATGGCTCAGAAAGGTTACTTCCAGACCAAATGCTGGTAAAATCTGCCGCCATATTAACCGTGTTATTCCGCGAGTGCCAACTAGATTGGTTTGGCGGATATTCACACAAATCATTTGACAAGTTTTGGTTAAGCAGGCATAGTCCTCGCCCTAAAATTGTCACCGTACCAAGATTTGGGAGTTACACCCTTGGCGAATATCAAATCTGCTAAGAAACGTGCTATTACTTCAGAAAAACGTCGTCAGCATAACGCTAGCCGTCGTTCTATGATGCGCACTTTCTTCAAAAAAGTTATTGCTGCTATTGAAGCTGGCGAAAAAGAGAATGCAACTAAAGCATTCGCTGAAATGCAACCTGTTCTAGATCGCATGTCTACTAAAGGCTTGATCCATAAGAACAAAGCTGCACGTCAGAAAGCACGTCTAACAGCTAAAATCAAAGCTCTTTAATTTAAAGAGTTGCGAATTAGCATAAAAAAAACCGGCCTACGCCGGTTTTTTTTTATCTTTTAAAAGAGCTTCTCATTACATACTGAATAACATGGGTTTGCTTACCAATTAACCACAATACATACCATGTAAAAGCTTTATCATCGCTCTAACTTCGTCACTTTTTAAACGATAGTATACCGTTTGCGCTTCTTTACGGGTATCAACTAACCCATCACGCCTTAGCCATGCCAAATGTTGAGATAATGCAGACTGGCTCAAGCCAAGCTTCTCACTCATCATCCCTACCGACATCTCTTCTTCTAGTAAATAGCAAAGAATAAATAAACGTCGCTCATTAGCCATGGCTTTCAGCAACACTACAGCTTTGGGCGCATTTTGCTCCATCTGTTGCAGATCCATACTCTAACCGCCATTAATTTAAGTTATTGCTAATATACTTAAATTCTATAGGGTTTACTAGCTTTACGCCCATAAATAACATTACTTTATGTAACGTTATTTAAACAATTTACTAAAATCTGCTTCGCATATTTTTTTTACTGCGGGATGCATAATCATTCGTTCAGCAAAAATCACGTAATATTCTTCTTTTATTTCTTTCACCCGCTTCAGTTCACGAATGGTATTCGACTCTTCAATTTCTTCTGCATAAATCGATGGCGCGACAAACATAGAGCGATGATATGAACCAAAGGCTTTCATTAACGCAGCATCATCAAATTCACCCAGTATATTAGGAGTAATGCCTTGCTGATCAAACCATTGATGTAATTTTCTTCCCATGGCAGTGCGACGACCAGGAACCAAAAGTTTGTAATCTTCAATACATGCAGGGAAATCGACAGGTTTAGCAGGAACAGAACAAAAGAAGCTCATGCTCGACTCCCCTAATTTCTTACTGTAAAGCCCTGGGCTTTTACCTGAATCTACAGGGCAGTCAGATAGGATCATATCCAGCTTGTGCAGTGACAGCTGTTCTAGGAGCATTTCGTGGGTAGATTCATAACAACGTAATTGAATTCGCTCATCATCAGGTACGCCTTCCAGTAATATTTTACTGACTAACCGTTTTGATAATGCATCGGCAACCCCAACTTCGAGTAAAAGATTATCTTGTTGAGTGTAGTTAACGATATCGAGCATTTCATAGCTCAAGTCAAACATTTTATCGGCATACTTAAAAACAAGTTGTCCCAATTCTGTCGGTTCGATATTACGACCAACACGCTTGGTTAATTTGCCTTTTAAGCGCTCTTCTAACACTCTTATTTGCCCCGTCACAGTTTGAGGGGCTAGAAATAAGGCATCTGCCGCTTTTGTAACAGAGCCCTGTTTGCATACCATCCAGAAATAATATAAATGGTTATAATTGAGATGAGACATCCAGCTACTCGTAAATAAAAAAACCCCAGATACCCAGCTTACGCTGCGCATCTTGGGGCTTCAATATTTATTGCAATTCGAACAGAAACAAATCAGAAAAACGTTACAAATTACTCACCTGAATGTTTTTATTTTCTGTTTGTACCGTTTTACGATAACGCTCCCCTACACGTTGTTCTAATGCACGAGATCGAAAAGAATCTTCCAATTCACCCACTTCAGCTATATCTACATTCTCTTTACCATGGCTAATGCCTGCAAAGTAAGCCTGACAGATTTCAGTCTGAATATTATCAATACAGCCGTCATAATCAGAACCTGCAAAGGCTGATGATGAAGCTAGAATTACAACGCTTAGAAGGTAACGTTTCATTTTATGCCTCCGTTTTAGGCAAAGTCCGACTCAATAAGATGTAACCTACAACAGCAGCAACTGTTGAACCCATTAATATACCTAGACGTGAATAGGTATTGAAATCAGCAGGGGCACCTACAAATGCCAATGATGATATAAAGATCGACATTGTAAAGCCGATACCACACAACACAGACACAGCAAAGATGTGCTTCAGGTTAATACCATCAGGCAATGTGGCTAATCCCATTTTCACAGCAATATAGCTTGCAGTGAAAATACCCAATGGCTTACCCAGGAATAGTCCAGCAGCGATACCTAGTGGCAGCATACCTGTAACGCTTTCAAGCGATACACCTTCTAAAGAGATACCAGCATTCGCAAATGCAAATAGCGGTAGAATTAAGAAAGCGACATAAGGATGTAAAACATGCTCTAGATGCTTCAGGGGTGAATGCTTATCAGAACGCCCATCTTTGCCGGTTAGTGGAATAGCAAAACCAAGTACTACACCAGCCAATGTTGCGTGTACGCCAGACTTCAACACACTAAACCATAGAATTGCACCAACAATTAAGTACAGAGAAGTCTTGGTAACATTCTTAGCATTCATCACAAACAGCGTCGCTGTTGCAGCAAATGCAACGGCAAGTGCCAATGTTGATAAATCACTGCTGTAAAACAGAGCAATAATCACAATGACACCCAGGTCATCAATAATAGCCAGCGCTAATAAAAAGACTTTCAAGCTAACTGGAACACGATTACCCAATAACGCCATAACACCTAATGCAAAAGCAATATCGGTTGCAGCAGGAATAGCCCAGCCTTGAAGCGCAATAGGATCTGCAAAGTTAAATGCTACATAAACCAATGCTGGTGCAACCATGCCGCCCACTGCGGCAATAGCAGGGAAAATAGCTTTCTCTTTTGTATTTAGAGCACCTTCAATCAACTCTCTTTTTACTTCAAGTCCAATTAACATGAAGAAAATAGCCATCAAGCCATCATTAATCCAATGCTCAACAGATAAACCTGCGATATATGAACTCAATGTACCGCTATATAGAGATTGTAATGGGGAGTTCGCAATAACCATTGCTACCGCTGCGGCAATAATAAGAATGATACCGCCCGCAGACTCTAACTTTAAAAACTTACGTATAGCATCGGTCATTGACCGTGACTCCTTAAAACAAAACAAAAAATATTACGATTTGTAAATTTAGTGTAGCCGTCACACTTACTATCTGTGAAATCGTTTGTTCAGCGTTAATAGCTCGATAAAACCGAATTATTAGCACCTTAAGTAAGAAATATCCGCACAATTGAATAAGTAGTTATTATTTCTGACATATAAAATACTAGTTATTCACTATATAAATGAAAATTATCACTCTTTTTTTAAGTATTTTTAGCATAGTAAACTTAAATAAAAAAAACTATACAGATAAAATCAAAAAACTTACAAAACAACAAGTTAAGTTACAATTTAATTTGCAACTTAGATTTTCCGCATTCAACCAGCTTCACAAATTAAGCACAATATCGCTTTATGACTGTCAGTGTCATATTTCTGAAATATTACAGAACTACCATCGCCTCAGATTTCAACAAAATGAAACCCAAACGACATACTACTGTCATGGAGATATGATTATGAATACCCAAGCCACTACTGCTGAAACAGCAAGCAGCTCTATGCGTTGGGTCCGCTGGGCAAACCTAGCGTTCATGCTTTACGTTTTACTTGTTGCCGTATCAATGGTGAGCAGCGGCTTTAAATGGTCGGTCGGTGAACAAGCTAAAACTTTATTTGAATTTGCATCGCATCCTGTAGCAGGCCTAATGATTGGCTTGGTTGCAACAGCACTTATTCAATCTTCAAGTACAGTGACATCAATTATTGTAGGCTTAGTTGCTGGTGGATTACCGGTAGAAACTGCAATTCCAATGGTGATGGGCGCAAATATCGGTACAACACTAACCAATACAATCGTTAGTCTTGGTCATGCGCGTTGTAAAGAAGAATTCCGTCGTGCATTTGCTAGTGCAACCGTACATGACATCTTTAATTTACTTGCCGTTGCTATTTTTCTTCCTTTAGAAATGGTGTTTGGTTTACTGGATAAAATCTCTCAGTGGTTAGTATCGCCAATGTTGGACGCTGGCGACATGAGTATGAAAGGCTTGAACTTTATGAAGCCATTGACTCAGCCAGCGGTCGATATTGTTAAAGGTCCATTAGCAACATTTGGTAATGTCGGTGGTGTGGTTCTTATTTTCATCGGTATTGCATTAATTTTCATGGCAATCACAACAATGGGCAAGCTTATGCGTAGCCTGATGGTTGGACGTGCACGTGACATTCTAAAAAGTGCGATAGGTCGCGGTCCTCTACACGGTATTGCTTCTGGCACCGTGGTTACCATCCTTGTTCAATCGTCTTCAACAACAACAAGTTTAATGGTACCGCTAGTAGGTACAGGCGTATTAAAAGTACGTGATGTTTACCCGTTTACGCTAGGCGCTAACATTGGTACGTGTATTACAGCGCTACTGGCTGCAACGGCTATCTCTGGTGAGTACGCGGTATTTGCTCTACAGATTGCACTTGTACATTTAGTCTTTAATGTACTGGCAACACTTGTTATCTTCGGTATTCCTGTGCTGCGAGAATTACCATTAAAAGGTGCATTCTTCTTAGGTGACTTAGCGACAAAGAGTAAAGCGGCAGTGGCTGGTTATATTGCCTTTATATTCTTGGTTCTTCCTGGCTCTATCTTAGCGTTTACCGCCTAATCGCTTATGCTCTGGTATATCGATTAACTGAAAATACCAACATAAAAAAGCCCCGCATTGGTTATCAATACGGGGCTTTTGTTGATCTTTACGTCACAATTGATCGTGAAAAATGCGTGTAAGCTTTAAACCGAAAATGGATACTTTATCGCTTCATGATGCTCGTAGCCAATCACTTCAAAATCATCCATTGTTACCCACGTTTCCAAGTCTTCAAGACTTTTGATCTTTGGGTTAATAATAAGTTTTGGTGAAGCAAAAGGGGTACGCGTTAATTGCACATCACGCAGCAAAGGCAACTGATCTTCATAGATATGTGCATTGATAATCTTATGATAAGCCAGCCCAGGCTTCTTGCCTGTAATCTGAGCCATTAGCGCTAGCAGTGTATAAACCTGGACTTGGTTAAAATTGAGCCCTAGCGGCACGTCACATGACCGTTGGTAGCTTGTTAGGTGCAAGGTATCCCCAAGTAATGAAAACGTGTGTGTATGCATACAAGGACGCAAACACCCCATATCAAACTCACCTGGATTATAAAAAGTCAGGATTTCACCGCGATCATCAATACCTTCAGACAGGTTATCAACAATTTTTCGCAACTGATCGATGGTGCTACCATCGGATTTCTGCCAGCTACGGCCTTGAACGCCGTACACTCGCCCCATGTCATCTTCACCTTTACGGTGCGGGTTATTCAGCCAAGCCAAATTATCATTCGCATTCATGTCCCACGTTTTTGTTCCCAAGGCACGAAAGTCAGCAGCATTATCATAACCACGGATATAGCCAAGTAACTCAGCAATCGCGGATTTCCAGAAGCTTTTACGAGTGGTTATAAGCGGAAACTGATTATTAGCCACATCAAACGTTAAATCGGCATTAACAACAGTAAGGCACCGCTTATTAGTGCGTTTATTTTCAATCCAAACGCCATCGTCAACAATACGCTGACAGAGTTCTAAATACTGTTTCATCGTTTTACTCGCTATTAGCCCGCTTCATTCACAAGTGCTCTTGTGTTCGATGGTAAGAAGTTTACCAGTTACCCATTATGCGCGACAGGGAATGAAATCAAAAAAAGCAGCATCGTTAGATGCTGCCTCTGTTTGTATGTCTTAAAGCTGGCGTCGTTTATGCCGTTTTAGGCTGTGCCTTGTAAGCCCATAGCATCAGTAACGCGCCAAAGATTATCATTGGAGAAGACAATATTTGTCCCATACTGATCCAGTCACCAAACAAGCCTAACTGAGCATCGGGTTCACGGAAGTATTCAATAATAAAACGGAAACTACCGTAACCAATCAGGAATAAGCCCGATACAGCCCCTGCAGGACGAGGCTTACGAATAAAGATATTCAAGATAATAAGTAGTACGAACCCTTCAAGAAACGCTTCATAGAGTTGCGATGGGTGACGAGGAAAAGGACCACCAGTAGGGAATATCATCGCCCATGGCACGTCGGTTACTCGTCCCCACAATTCGCCGTTCATAAAGTTACCCACACGCCCCATACCTAAACCAAACGGTACAAGCGGTGCAATAAAGTCGGCAACAGAAAAGAATGTGCGTTTATTGCGATGTGCATACCAAAGCATTGCCGTCATCACACCAAGTAAACCGCCATGGAACGACATACCGCCAGTCCATACTTGGAATAGATACAACGGGTTATCGAGGAACAGTCCAAAGTTATAAAACAACACATAACCAATACGACCACCTAGCACGACACCTAGAAAGCCCGCGAATAACAAGTCACTCACTTGATCGCGAGTCCATCCACTGTTTGGTTTGTCTGCTCGACGGTTCGCTAACCACATAGCAAAAAGGAAACCCACTAAATACATCAAGCCATACCAGCGAATCGCCAGAGGACCAAGTTGAATTAAAACTGGATCAATTGTCGGAAAGGTTAAAAAGCCTTGGCTCATTAAAATAATCTCTTTAAAGGGTAACAATCTAAATAGGAAGGTAGGTCAAAGCGCATATTTCTCACTCTTTCCATTTATCCCAAAAACATTTTACTGCCAATAAATAACAGAAAAACGGCAAATATTTTCTTTAATGTCATCGTTGGTAAGCGACTGACTAATGCTGCACCATAACGAGTGGTAATCACTGAGGTTGATACGATACCAATCAATGCTGGTAGATAGACATAACCAATACTCATTGGTGGTAAAGCGGCTTCATTTAAGCCTGAAAAAATAAAACCAACCATACCTGCAACCGCAATAATTGCACCAGATAGTGATGCACAACCAATTGCTCTGCGCATTTCAACACCATGCCAGCTTAAATACGGTACCGTTAACGAACCACCACCAATACCTGCAAGACTTGAAATTACCCCAATCACCCCACCACTACAAGCACAAGCCATAGGGCTCGGTATAGGACGGTGGCTTGTCATTCGCATCGATAGCAACATTTGTAATGCTAGCAATAAAACGATGGAGGCAAAAATTTTGGGCAATAATTCGGTCGGCACCATTTCAGCAATAATGCTTCCACCTAACCCACCAAGCACAATCCCCGGAGCCATTGATTTAACAATTGAAAAATCAATATTCCCCAGTTTAATGTGATTACGTGCTGAAGCGCCAGAGGTCAAAACAATGCTGGCTAATGAGGTTGCCAGTGCCATGTGCATCACTAGACTATTGTCTATACTCGCAAGTGGCAATAACCAAACCAATGCAGGAACAACTAACAATCCCCCACCAATACCTAATAAGCCCGCAAACAGCCCAACAAAAGACCCCAACAACAAACACATGGCAAATAACCATAACGTGCTTTCTAACATCTAGTAACCTCTTTTATACCTAGCACGCTTACTATTTACCCGCACGGATAAAGCCACCTAGCCCACGATCTTCAACAAATTTTGTTGTCACCGTTCGTACATCAACAGATAACGCAGAGCCTAAAGCAAACTGCGCTAACGACTCCATTTCTTCTACTGTTATATGACGTAATATGTACTTTATTTTCGCCACATTACGGGTATTCATACTCAATGAACGGTATCCCATTCCTACCAGCAATAATGCCCCTACAGGGTCACCAGCCAGTTCCCCACATAAGCAAACAGGAATATCCATTTGCTTTCCCGCGTCAATAATATGCTTTAACGCATTTAAAACTGCGGGGTGTAATGCATCATAGACATTCGCAACCCGTGCATTGTTCCGATCAACGGCTAATAAATATTGTGTTAAATCGTTACTACCAACCGAAATGAAGTCGACTCGCCCTTTCAGTATTGGTAATTGATACAAAATAGAAGGCACTTCAATCATGATACCAATGCGTGGGCGCTGAAGTTCAAAACCGTTCTCTTTCGCTTGCAGGGAGACTTCATCAAATGCACGATCAATCAACACTTTCGCATCGTCTAGTTCGGCAATTCCAGAAATCATCGGAAGCAGTATGTCCATGTTATTCAAACCAATGCTGGCTTTTAACATAGCACGTACTTGAATAAGAAAAATTTCAGGATGATCCAATGTGAAGCGAATTCCTCGCCATCCCAAAAAAGGGTTATCTTCTTCAATTGTCAGATAAGGTAACGGTTTATCACCACCAATATCCAGTGTACGCATGACGACAGATTTATCAGGATAAGTGGCTAAAATAGAATGATATTGTGATGTTTGTTCTTCTTCTGATGGGAAGCTTCGTTGCAATAGAAAAGGGACTTCTGTTCGATATAGGCCAACACCATCAACCCCTCGATTGACAGCAATATTAGTATCTGCACTCAATCCAGCATTCAAGTGAATATAAATACGCTCATTATCTTTTGTGTATGACGCTTTGCCTAGCTCCCCTTCAACGGTCTTAGTCAGCTCATTTTCTTCATCAAGTAGACGTCGATATTCAGCCAATACATGTACGTTAGGGTTAATAAGAAGGTCGCCGCTATAGCCATCAACAATAACTTCACACTGATGTATCTTTTCAGGGGTAAAGTCGACACCCATAATAGCAGGGATGCCCAAGGCACGAGATAAAATAGCAGCATGCGAGTTTGATGCGCCTTCCTGTGCAACGACGCCAGCTAGCATACCCGCCGGAACCGTTGCTAACATTGCTGCTGTTAGTTCTCTCGTTAATAGAACAACGGGCTTATCCCATTGATACTCGGTTGATTCTTCATTGTGGATAAAAAATAATAAT
Source organism: Photobacterium profundum (assembly GCF_003026285.1). Classification (GTDB taxonomy): domain Bacteria; phylum Pseudomonadota; class Gammaproteobacteria; order Enterobacterales; family Vibrionaceae; genus Photobacterium; species Photobacterium profundum. The sequence goes on along the minus strand of NZ_PYOD01000007.1, from coordinate 90,932 downwards.
CGTTGACCTAACTCGCGAATATCTTGAGCTCGCTCTTTTAAGTATTCATCTTTCATGTTGGCAAAGCGCGATGAATACGCTTCAACTACCTGCCGAATTGCCCACTCGGCTTTATCGCCACTTGCTATCTTGGCAAACAGATCTTTACGTAACATAGGATCATTTAATAAGTGATTAAACAAATCAAAAATCGCTAAAGTTTCTTTTTGTAGTTCACTATCAAACCGTTTTCTTAAGCGGCGGAACTCTGCACTCGCCAAATCAATGGCAATACTTAATCGCTCTTGTTCTTCATTTCGATCTAAACACGATGCAGGGAGTACATGTTCCAACAAGGGCTGGGTATCATCCCACCATGCTGTCGCCACAGCTACACCAGGCGAAGCTGGCGCCCCCACTAAATGCATTCCATCATGTTGATCTGGCCACATACCTTGGGCTTTTGCATGTGCAAAAACAACCGCTAGCTGTGCAGCCAATGTGACCATAAAAGATTCTTCGCTTTCATCAAACTCACGTCGTTGACGTTGCTGAATAACCAGCACGCCCAAAACCTTGCGTTGATGAATAATAGGTGTACCGAAGAAAGAGCCAAATGACTCTTCTCCGATATCAGGAAGGTGCTTGAAGTGCGGGTGGGTTCTTGCATCGGCGACATTGATTGGCTCAGCTCTGCTGCCAACTAAACCCACTAATCCCTCGCTAAAGCCTAAGCCAACTTGGTGATGAGGTTTCGTTAAGCCCTGAGTTGCCATCAAGGTATATTCTTGCCTGTCATAATCAGCAATATACACAGAGCAACACTCAGTATTCATTGCTTTACATGTATTAATGACAAGCTGATCAAGCGCTTCAATTAAGCTTTGAGCGCTTGCGACTTTCTCAACGATCTCTCTAAGCTGTATCAGCATAGTTAGTAGCCTTACCTGCTATACCATTAAGGATGGCTCCGATTTACCCTCGTTTGCTTTTATAACGTTTTAATTTTCTTTCTTTCCGTTCTTTAAACGGCATCGCTATTGCGGCAAACTCTTTTAACGCTCGACGGTAAACATCGCGCTTAAAAGAAACAACTTGTCTCACCGGATACCAATAACTGACCCAACGCCAACCATCAAATTCCGGTGTACTACCGCGTTGCATATTAACCCTTGACTCATCGCATTCCAGACTGAGCAAAAACCACTTCTGTTTTTGCCCGATACAAACAGGTTTGGAATCCCACCTTACAAGACGTTTCGGTAACTTATACCGTAGCCAATGACGGCTAGAAGCTAAAATCCTGACATCTTTCTTGGTAAGTCCCACTTCCTCATACAATTCCCGGTACATCGCTTGTTCAGGCGTTTCTCCCTCATCGATGCCACCTTGTGGAAACTGCCAAGAATGTTGTCCATATCGTCGAGCCCAGAAAACTTGGCCATGGCTATTGCAGATAACTATCCCTACATTAGGGCGGTATCCATCGCCATCTATCACTGGACGACCTCAAGTATAAATATCTATTAACAGTGATTTTTTCACAGATCGAGGGGAAGGGTAAACAAACATTCCAGTTTATGAACGTTTTTTACTACTCAGCCCCCACTTTATGGATAACTTTTCGACCGTGACCATTTTATAAACAGGCTAATGAGACCTACCCCACATTTATTCACTCTTTCTGTGGATAGATTTGTGCAGAAGCGTTAATAAACGCTTGTTTCATCGCTTCACCAACGAATGTACATATTATTAGCCCATAAAAAAATTAAACATAAATGCTTATTTTTCATGGTGATAAATAGTTAAACTTATTAATAAAAACTGTACGTTTACATTTTTTATAACGTAAAAAACATGATCGATTAAAGATCCACCAATTCCAACTTTATCCACACTATAAATGCATACAACCTAAAAAAACCAATTGTAAATCGTTTAAATAACCCACAAATACCTGTTTATTTATACAGTCTCATTAAAATGAAAAAAATTGTTCCATTTACCTGTGGATATCTTTATGAAAGATCATTACATTTCTCTTTCACTCGCTAAAATGTGACTACAAGAAACCGATAAAAACAGTAAAAAACAAAATAAAAACCAATAAATTCAAAAGATTAAGAAGCACCAGCCCTTTAGGGCCTTTACTGTTTCGTCACTAATTTCACGAGATCATATGAATATCCTATATTTTATTAAGAATAATCACTTATTCTCAATCAGCAGGTACTTTTCATTCACTATATGAGTGTATATAAAATCTCTATGTAGAATAACTATACTTCAGTTTTATGCCTAGCATCTTGGTACGATTTGCCTTGCTGACTTTGCATCTTGAAGTATCATGGGTATATTCTTACATCACTTTACCAATTCGTATATTTTGGTATTTTGGCAACAACCTAGCTATTAATCCGATTTTTCATCAAAACTCATTATTAAAACGTTATGCAACCAACACCTAAATCAGAATCAGAACTGTTATTACGCGCCCAAGATCTAGCAGGATCGACATTAGGAGAACTTGCTGAGCAGGCAGGAATAACTCCCCCCCCCGATCTTAAGCGCGATAAAGGTTGGATTGGTCAATTACTTGAATGGCATCTCGGTGCTGTGGCGGGTAGCAAGCCAATTCCTGATTTTCCTGAATTAGGGATTGAGCTAAAAACCATCCCAATCGGATACAGCGGAAAGCCACTTGAAACCACATTTGTATGTGTTGCTCCGTTGATTGGTTTACATGGTTTACATTGGGGAAATAGTCATATTCGCCATAAATTGGCTCGAGTATTATGGGTTCCTGTTGAAGGTGAACGCGACATCCCGCTCGCCGATCGCCAGGTTGGCTCTCCCTTACTTTGGAGTCCATCTATTGAAGAAGAGCAGCAGCTTCGCCAAGATTGGGAAGAGTTGATGGATATGATCGTATTAGGTCGAGTGGAACATATCACTGCTCGGCATGGCGAGGTACTTCAACTTCGTCCTAAAGCCGCTAACAGCCGAGCATTAACAGAAGCATATGGCGAAAATGGTCAACCAATAAAAACCTTACCCCGTGGATTTTATTTAAAAACACACTTCACAGCTGCCATTTTAGCGCGTCATTTCATTCTCTAATTCATCAGCAGCAAACCAATATTCATTGCGCTATCAGAGATCTATATAGTCAACATAATCAAAGCGAGATAATCATATCTTCACGGCATGTTGATAATTGACCGTCGGGGGAAAACTCGTCGTACGGGTCAATAACACGCAATACGACCGATGTGATACCTAGCGGACGTAATAAGTTTTTAACATTTTCAATTGATTGAAAGTGAAGCATTTCATCCTGATCATCTTTTAATGGAACCAATTGATGCTTGTATTCTATTTCCATCAAATAATCAGATCGCCCAGCGTAGCTGGTTAATACACATTTAGGTGTCTGAGCTTCACCCGACTTTAACCAATGTTTCAATTGAGATAATTTCATCGCTTTTCCTTAAGCTTCGTTTTTAGAGCCAGATTAATATTTCAGTCAATATAACTATGTGTCATGTTCTGACTGTCGGCAAGTTAGGATCTGCCAAAAACAACAAAAACTGACTTTTCATGATCTTACTGCCTTGATATATTGAAGTAACAGCACATCAGTCCAAGGAAGGCTTATGGAATACCATAAAATCCCCCATTCATCATTAGAAGTCAGTAAAATTTGTTTAGGAACAATGACTTTTGGTGAACAAAACACAGAGTCAGAAGCCCATGATCAACTCGATTTTGCTTTTGAGCGTGGTGTGAATTTTATTGATACCGCAGAAATGTACCCTGTTCCTCCTAAGCAAGAAACGCAGGGGCTCACAGAAACCTACATTGGTAACTGGCTCAAGAAATCGGGGAAACGCGATAAAGTCACTTTAGCGACGAAAGTCGCAGGACCTCGATCACTCCCTTATATTCGTAATGATATGGCACTTGATCGTCGTCATATCCACGATGCGGTAGAAACTAGTTTAAACCGCTTACAAACAGATTATATCGATTTGTACCAATTGCACTGGCCACAGCGTGAAACAAACTGCTTTGGTCAATTGAATTACACGTACAGTGAAGATGCAACAGGCGTCACTATCACCGATACACTCGAAGCATTAGCTGAATTAGTCAATGCAGGGAAAATTCGTCACATCGGCTTATCGAATGAAACACCATGGGGAGTAATGTCATTTCTGAAATTAGCAGAGAAGCATAATCTTCCTCGTGTTATTTCAATCCAAAACCCGTACAACTTATTGAATCGTAGTTTTGAAGTTGGGCTATCAGAAATAAGCCATCATGAAGGGGTTGAGTTACTGGCTTATTCACCTCTAGCTTTTGGTGCATTAAGCGGAAAGTACTTAAACGGAGCGCGTCCAGATGGGGCTAGATGTACGCTGTTTGAACGTTTTTCTCGTTATTTCAATCCACAAGGTATCGCAGCCACACAAGCTTATATTGATATTGCCAATAAACATGGTCTTGATCCTGCACAAATGGCACTCGCATTTATCAATCAGCGTCCATTTGTCGCTTCCAATATTATTGGTGCAACCAACCTCGGTCAGCTTGAATCCAATATTTCAAGTCTAGATGTAACACTGAGTAATGATGTGCTTAAAGACCTTGAATTAGTAGGAGTGACTTATTCAAACCCTTGCCCTTAGACAAAAAAATGCCCCTGCTTGTTAAAACAGGGGCCAATAACATTAGCTCAACCAGCATGTATCTAGCTATAGTGATACATAGATACATGGCTATATTGATACGGGTAACTTTATCGAATTAACCTTTCGATCTCGAGACAGTTTTCGTAGCAAAGCATTGTAAACTGTTACAACTCATGTCATTCGATTAACACGTTTTGATCCTTCCGATAAAGCCAAACAATGTATACATGCAGGCTGAGTTACGGCGCCCTATTCTTAGGAATAGTAGAATAAGGCGCTAACATTACGTTATAAGTCTAGATTTAAACCTTCGTCTAAGATTATAAACTTTACGTTCTGCTGGAGTAGTACTTAAGCCTACCTTCATACGACCATCTCTCTCGACACCAATATCTTTTAATACATGCTGAGATAAATGAGGTAAATTCGCTAAAATACGGCGGCGCTCACGACGAAATGCTTCGTGCTCACGATGAATATCTAGACGAATAAGTAAAACTGCAAGGTGCAAATAAACTGATTGGCGCATAAGAATGCTCTCCATTTAATTATATTAAAGGAGGGATACAGGCATACTGACGAGAATTTGCTTACAACTGCTCACCGCGACAGATACCCGCGGCCCATAGACACAGCGGATGCTGTTAGTGTTTAGTGAATTGCTTGATGGCATCAACAGCAGGACGCGTACAATTCATCATAGTGATAGTGTTCATATGTACCTCCTGAAGTGACGTTATAGTATTGAAATGAGTGTTAATTTTAACCACTTACAATTATTTGACAAGCATATATTTCATCTACAATGCATAACAAAGTTATATGCTATAACTGTTTTTTGTACATTCTAAATATATTGTAAAATATCTTAATATCGATGAGCCAACAGCATGAGTGACCATTTTTCAATCACATTGAGCTCATGACCATCAGTATGTTATCAACTTATACTCACGAGTAATTAGCCGTCATAAAAAAACGCTATATAAGCGTTTTTTTGCATCGATAAATTCAATTATGGGTTATCACGAAAATTCCGTGGAGCAGGCACTAAATCATGTTTATTCAACAGCCTATACATAGTTGCACGAGAAACCCCTAGTTCACGGGCTGCAGCTGAAATTTGACCTTTATTATTCTCTAACACCGTTAGCAGGGCCCCACGCTCCGATTCTTCTCTGATCGTTTTTAAGCTTTGCTTATCGTCATTTAGCCGTGGTATATCAAGATGATCCGCTTCAATACTTTTATCTTCAGCCAATAGTACAGCACGTTTTACTTGGCTAATTAATTCTCGTACATTCCCCGGCCAAGGGTATGTGATTAACATTTTTTGGGCTTCATCAGAAAAGTGCTTTGCAACGCTATTGTATTGTCTTGCAAATTTAAGCAATAAAAACTCTGCAAGTAAGCTGATATCGCAGCCTCGCTCCCGCAATGCAGGCACGACAAGCGTAACAACATTTAAACGATATAGCAGGTCTTGCCTTAATTTACCCTCTGAGACTAGCTGCTCTGCAGGGTAGCTGGTGGAAACAATAACCCTAATATCTGACGTTACCTTCTCACCAGCAGTTGTAGTGAATGTGTCATCTTGAATAAACTGTAAGAGCTCTTGTTGTCTCTGATCTGACAACGCTGAAATTTCATCGAGATATAAGATGCCTTTATCAGCTAAAGCAAAGCAACAAGGGGAGGAATTCATATCACAATGCTGTTCATCGTTACTATCACTGAACCAGTCTGCTGTAACCGTTTCACAGCTAACCCGAACAAATGCATTATTGGCACGGGTTGATGCTTGATGAACAGCCCGAGCAACCAACTCTTTTCCTGTGCCAATTTCACCTTCAATAAAGACAGACACATCATTGGCTGCAATACGTTGTACTTGATGACGAAGCTTCTTCATGACTTCTGTTGTACCTTGCAAACCTTGTTGGCCAAATCGCCCTAAATCAGGCCATACTTTGCGCTCTAACTGTAACATTCCCAATTGATGACCAATGGTTTCTTGTAACTGAGCAACAGGCGTCGGTGAAGTAAAGTAATCAATACAAAAGCTAGCAATAAATTGGCAAATGGCGTCTGAAGCAAGCTGATCTTCTCGCACAACAGCTAACCAGCGTACTTGTTTATTACGGTTAACCAGCGTCGCTATACCATTGATGCTGAAGTCATCTTTACTGAGGTCGACAACACCAATACAAGGGCCAATATCCAATAATAAAGACTCAGCGGCTCTTAGATCATAACAACGATGGCATACCCAGCCTGCTTGCTCTAAAGAGGGCAACCATGATTGAGAACTACCACCAAAGACTACTAGCGCTCCTGGCATTACTCCCATATTAACCCCTCTTTTCATCATTAAGCCTTTAGATAATAAACAATAACTATGTGATATAACGTCCAAATATAATGCACGGCCAACAATGCTATGCAGGCATATCGGTTGATGATATATGCCACAATTAACCCATTGCAACTTGTTTACTATAAATGTGGGGTATGCTCCTGTTTTTTCTAAAAATAGATGCATCTACACCATGAATAATGCGGTTAACATGGCAAAAATAGCAAACAATTCAATAATGAAAGATTCTAATTAAGATGAATGAAATCTGATCATTACCATCAATAAAATTAATAATATAAAGAATTGTAGTAGGTAAAAAATCATAAAACGAAAAAAAGCGCCTTTCGGCGCTTCTTATTAAGTTTTGTTTTTTACAGCATATTGTTTAGCTAACAGTTACAGGTGTCGCTTCAACGTCATCAGCTGGTACGCCAATTTCATTTTCACTCTTTGCCACAATCGTGTTTACAGCGGTATCACCAACAACATTTGAGCTAGTACAGAACATATCATTAATACGGTCAACCGCGGCAACAATTGCTAGACCTTCTGGCGGTAAACCTAATTGGTGAAGCAATACACCAACCATCACAATACCACCACCCGGAACACCACCAGCACCAATTGATAGCAACAAGATAGTTAAACCCAAGGTAAATAAGTCGGCTGTATTAATTGGCTGACCAAATGCGTTCGCCACAAAAATTGTTGCCAGTGCAATGTAAATAGAGACACCAGACATGTTCATTGTTGCACCCAATGGCACACCAAAACCAGCGACTGACTTCGAGACGCCAATCTTATCTGTCAGTGTACGCATAGTTACTGGAATGGTTGCATTTGAGCTTGCTGTCGATAGTGAAAATAAAATCTGCTCACGGGTATGACGAAGGAAACTTGTCGGCTTAATGCCAGTTGTAATACCCACCATCATTGGATAGAAGAAGAAAATCCAAAAAACCAACATCGCAACAACTAGGCCAACATAACCAGCCACAGACATTAAAGTATTACCATCTAATGTTGCACCTAGTTGAATCATCAGTGCAAATACACCGAATGGCGCTAGGCTCATAACCAAGCCTACTAGCTTCATCATGATTTCGTTTGCCATCTTGAACGTTTTGATTGCAGGACCGCCACGCTTATCAAGCGCTTGAATCGCAAGTCCCGTCAAAATAGCCATGAAGATGATTTGTAGCATATCGCCATTAGCAAAAGCTTGTACTGGGTTGCTTGGTACAATATTAACGATTAGAGAGAAAATATCAGGGGTTTCTGTTGTCGTTAATTCAACGGTTTTTTCTACAGTACCAGCTAAATTAGCACCTGCACCCGGTTGGAAAATCATACCAACAGTTAATGCTGCTGCAATCGCGATAATGGTATTAATAATGTATAGAGCAAAGGTTTTACCACCTAAGCGACCAAATGCAGTGATATCTTTCAATTCAACAATACCGCAAACAATCGATACGTAGACAAGAGGTACTACAAGTAATTTAATCAGTGAAACGAACATACCACCAGCGCCTTCCGCTAAGCCAAGTACGTAGGTATCCATCAACGTCACGCCATTAAATAGGTATTGAATTGCTGTACCTATAATCAGACCTATAAATAGGCCCGCAAATATCTTTCCTGATAACGATTTATTCATCGTCCATCTCCAGTTGGTTGTGCTTAGTAATATTAGATTTACATTGCGTTCCCACTGTTCCTCGTGGGTTGAGCGACATTTTACATAGATGATGAAAGGATAAAAGGAGATATTTTACAATGCAGTTACAAATAAGCGACAAAAAAGAACATTAACAGATCGGACAAATCACAATACAAAAAACTAAATAATATATAAAACGGTAACTTATAAGTAGTGTGAATAGCAGAATGTATGGAGGTAAAGCAAAAGAGAGCTCAAATTTTGAATGACGAGTTATGTGAATTGAATCACATCGAGAGTTTCCTTATGAGTGCTATTTACACAAAATTCCACTATTGGAAACTTCTGTCTTTTAAAATTCTAAACTAAATTAACTACTAAATAGGCAGATATTTAAAAGCGGCAATACCAATAAGGATAAGAAACTGAAGTCATGAAATGCATAACGCGCATAATAAAAAAGCCACTCATTGAGTGGCTTCTATTTATCCATATTACGCCGAAAAGTAGCGTAACTAAACTAAAGCAATGATTATGCTTTGTTTTGTGGACGTAGTGCAGGGAACAAGATTACGTCACGGATAGTATGTGTGTTAGTGAACAACATTACTAAACGGTCGATACCAATGCCCTGACCAGCTGTTGGCGGTAAGCCGTGCTCTAGCGCAGTGATGTAGTCTGCATCGTAATACATTGCTTCATCATCACCAGCATCTTTCGCGTTAACTTGCGCTTTGAAACGCTGATCTTGATCTTGTGCATCGTTAAGCTCAGAGAAGCCATTCGCGACTTCACGACCACCAATAAAGAATTCAAAACGGTCAGTAATGAAATCATTAGTATCGTTACGACGCGCCAATGGAGAGATATCTGCTGGGTATTCAGTAATGAACGTTGGTTGCATTAATTGAGGTTCAGCTGTCTCACCAAAGATTTCTTCAAGAAGTTGACCACACGTCCAGAATTTTTCAACGTAGATATCAAGACCACGTGCGATGTTAGCCATCAGTTCGCGATCTGCAACTTTCTCGTAAGTAAGCGCTTGAATTTCAGCGTTATCTGGGTTGTATTGCTTGATTGCATTTAACATGCTGATACGTGGGTATGGACCACCAAAATCAACAATTGCATCGCCATATGGTAGTTTAGGCGAACCGTGTAGGTCTGTTGCAATGCTGCTTAACATTTCTTCCGTTAGATCCATCAAGTCGTTGTAATCTGCATACGCCATGTAGAATTCCATCATGGTGAATTCTGGATTATGACGAGGAGAAAGACCTTCGTTACGGAAGTTACGGTTAATTTCGAATACACGCTCAAAACCACCAACCACTAGACGCTTCAAGTAAAGCTCCGGTGCAACACGTAGATACATATCGATATCTAACGCATTGTGGTGAGTAATAAATGGACGTGCCGTTGCGCCACCAGGGATAACGTGCATCATTGGTGTTTCAACTTCCATGAAGTCTTTCTTAGTCATGAAGTTACGAATTGCACTCACAACTTTAGAACGCATGATCATTGTGTTACGAGAATCTTCGTTAACAATCAAATCAACGTAACGCTGACGGTAACGCATTTCTTGGTCTGTAAGACCGTGGAACTTCTCTGGTAACGGACGAAGTGCTTTAGTTAACAATTCGTAGTTATCCATCGTCACGTAAAGATCGCCTTTACCTGATAAGTGAAGCTGACCTTTAACACCGATGATGTCACCGATATCAAGACCTGAGTACTTCTCTTTTAATTCTTTTTGTACCGTTTTATCAGCATAAGCCTGAATACGACCCGATACATCTTGAATCGCTAAAAATGGACCACGTTTAGCCATAACACGGCCAGCGATAGCAACGATGTGGCCTTCTTCTTCAAGCTCTGGTTTCGTTTTCTCACCGAAAGTAGCCTGTAGATCAGCAGCTAGGCTGTCGCGACGGAAATCATTTGGGTGACCGTTTGCATTACAGTTTTCGCGGATCATTTCTAGCTTTGCACGGCGCTCAGCAATCAGCTTGTTTTCGTCTTGTACTTGATCAGTCATGGGGGGAACCTTTAATTATTAACCCAATTCGGTTAGAGACCTGATTTCAGGCTAGCTTCGATAAAACGGTCTAAATCGCCGTCAAGTACAGCTTGGGTGTTACGATTCTCCACCCCTGTACGTAAATCTTTAATGCGCGAGTCATCCAATACGTAAGAACGAATTTGGCTGCCCCAACCAATGTCAGACTTAGAGTCTTCATTAGCTTGCTTTTCAGCATTTTGCTTTTGCATCTCAAACTCGAACAGTTTTGCTTTCAACTGTTTCATCGCTTGATCTTTGTTCTTATGCTGAGAACGGTCATTCTGACACTGCACCACAATATTGGTTGGAACGTGCGTAATACGTACCGCAGATTCCGTGGTGTTTACGTGCTGACCACCCGCTCCTGATGCGCGGTATACATCGATACGCAAATCAGAAGGGTTAATATCTATAACAATGTTGTCATCAATTTCTGGGTAAACAAACGCAGAAGCAAATGAAGTATGGCGGCGGCCACCTGAATCAAACGGTGATTTACGCACTAAACGGTGAACACCCGTTTCAGTACGTAGCCAGCCGTAGGCATACTCACCTACAAGGCGAATGGTTGCTGATTTAAGACCCGCAACATCACCAGCAGAGACTTCGATAATCTCGGTTTTAAAACCTTTTGCATCGGCCCAACGTAAATACATACGTAACATCATTGATGTCCAGTCCTGAGCTTCTGTACCGCCCGAACCAGCTTGTAGGTCAATGTAACAATCTGATGAATCGTATTCACCCGAGAACATGCGGCGGAATTCAAGCTTAGCTAGCTTGGCTTCCAACTCTGCCAGTTCTGGTTCAATCTCATCAAATGTTTCTTGATCGTCTTCTTCTACCGCTAATTCAAGCAAACCCGCAACGTCTTCTACGCCCAGATCTAGTTGATCGATAGTTTCAACCACGGCTTCTAATGCTGCGCGTGATTTACCTAGAGCTTGAGCGCGTTCTGGCTCATTCCATACAGCTGGTTGCTCTAGTTCTGCATTGACCTCTTCTAGTTGCTCTTTCTTAGCATCATAGTCAAAGGTACCCCCTAAGAATGTCAGTACGTGCTGATACATCCTCAAGTCGGTTTTTAATTGGATTAATCTCGAACATTGCCACTCTTCATCACCGAAACGGACATAACCGCAAGATTCTATCGAATTGTCTCTAGAATATACAGCGCTGTAATGGGGTTTCTTACCCTAATTGTTAAGAGATAGCGATCATCTATGTCTCAACTTCAGCATTAAGCCGAAGATGATAAACCTTGAAGCCGTTTATCATCTTGTTAAGCATCAATTTTATGACGGTATATTGATTATTTTGCAACCAAGTGTTCAATCATCAATTGCACACTTCTATTTCCACGAAATTCATTCACATCGAGTCGATAAACAAGATCAACCTGTTGTACTGAAGCATCAGGCCAAGATTTAAGATCAACGTTAAAAGCAATGGCATCGATAACGCTGCCCCCATTTATCGGCTCAACCATCATTTTTAAATGCTTGCTGCCCACCAGCTTCTGATGCAGTAAACGGAACGTGCCATCAAATGATGGTTCAGGGAATTGCTGTCCCCAAGGGCCACCATTGCGTAACACTTCTGCGGTCTCAATATTCAGATCGTTAGCGGCAAGTTCACCGTCAGTCAAAAAGATACCTTTAAGTGCATCCTCATCTAACTGGCTACGTACAATGTCATCGAACGCCTTACTAAAACCGCTAAGTTGATCTTCAGGAATGGTTAAACCAGCCGCCATCGCATGACCACCAAACTTTACAATCATCCCTGGGTTTCGCGTATCGATAAGATCAAGCACATCTCGCATATGTAAACCAGGAATAGAACGGCAAGACCCTTTAATTTCACCCTCTCCCGCATCAGCAAACGCAATAACAGGGCGGTGATATAAATCTTTAATACGCGATGCCAAAATACCAATCACACCTTGATGCCAATCGCGTTGAAATAGGGCTAAACCATAAGGCATATCTTGCTGATTAAATGAGATGCGCTCACAAATAGCCAGCGCTTCTTCTTTCATGCCATGTTCTATTTCTTTTCGTGTTTGGTTTAGACCATCAAGCTCTGATGCCATACGACGTGCTGCTTGAATGTGGTTACATAGCAATAACTCAACACCAAAAGACATGTCATCTAATCGCCCTGCCGCATTAATACGGGGACCAAGCGCAAAGCCTAAATCGCTCGTCACTAAACGGGCCGGATCGCGATTTGCCACTTCAATTAATGCTTGAATACCAGGGCGACACTTACCCGCACGAATTCGCTGAAGGCCTTGATGCACGAGTATGCGATTATTCCCATCAAGTGCAACCACATCAGCCACTGTGCCCAGTGCAACTAAATCCAGCAGCTCTGCTAAGTTCGGCACCGGTATGCCTTTTTGTTCAAACCAATTGATACTGCGTAACTCAGCACGTAATGCCAGCATTAAATAAAAGGCAACCCCAACACCACATAGTGATTTAGAAGGAAATGTACATACATCGAGATTAGGGTTTACGATGGCATCAGCAATCGGTAACTCTCTACCTTGTAAGTGATGATCGGTCACCAATACTTGCATACCTTTGGCTTTTGCAGCGGCTACACCGGCGATCGACGATACGCCGTTATCCACCGTCATGATCACTTCTGCGCCACGCGCTTCAGCTTGAACAACCACTTCTGGACTTAAGCCGTAGCCATCTTCAACGCGGTTAGGAATTAAATAGTCGACATTGCTGCAGCCAAGCATGCGTAATGCCAATACCGACAAGGCTGAACTGGTGGCACCATCGGCATCGAAATCACCCACGATGATAATACGTCGGTTTTCAGCCAACGCCGTAACCAATAGCTGTACGGCAGGCTCGATACCATGCAATTTATCGTAGCTTAATAGCCCTTTTGCACCACGCTCAAGTTCAAGCTCTGATGCAATACCACGACTCGCGTAAATACGTTGTAATAAAGGTGGAGTCGCAGCTGAAAAGCCGGAAGTATCGGCAGTCGGTCGACGTTTAACTTCAATCATAATGGGTAATTTCCGGCATATGTAATGTGTGCTGAATGCATCACATTCTATCTCAATTCATGGTACAAGCCATGAAAAAAGCCCGTAATCTGACTGAATCATATTACGGGCTTTCATGGTGTATTGTCTGATCTTGTGACCATTAAATGCCTACAAGTAAACCACGCTATATTAGCTACGGCTATCGAGCATTTTACGCAGCATAGGCGCAGGCTGGTAACCAGGAAGCATTGTACCATCTTCCAAGATTAATGCTGGCGTACCACTCACCCCCATAGCAACACCTAATTCATAATGCTTACGTACAAGATCTTCGCGCAATTTAATACCACTGTCATCAAATGTGCCGCCCTTCGCATCATTCATGGCTTTTGCTTTATCTTTAGCGCCCCAAATAGCACTCATTTGCTCGAAGTTACCAGAACGCTCGCCACCACGTGGGAAAGCAAGGTAACGAATGGTGATACCCGCATCATTATATGCTTGCATTTCACCATGCAACTTACGGCAATAGCCACATGTCGTATCGGTAAAAACTGTCACGACATACTTTTCGTCTTTCGCAGGGTAGATGATCATTTCATCTTCCATACCTTGCAGTTTGTCTTTGTTAATTTTCGCCATTTTTTGTTCGGTTAGATTCACGGGCTCGGCACCCGTATTCTGATACAAATGCCCTGCAATAAAGTAATTGCCGTCATCAGACACGTAAACAACGCCACGCTTAGTCACCACTTCGTTCATGCCTGAAATAGGAGAAGGAGAAATCGAGCTTGGAGCTAAACCTAGCGCACCCAATTTCGTTTTAATTGCAGCCTCGTCGGGCTTTGCTGCTGCAGAAAAAGCAGTTAACGCAACCACAGTCGCAAGTAATGTTCGGCCAAAAAAGTGCATTCGACTAGATCCTTTAAAAAAGTAATATAAAGAGTAGACCAGTGAGAGTCCGAAAAACTTTCAAAGTTCATTATACGGGTAGTCACAGAGCAGTTACTAGATGAACTCGATCATCTTTATTATTATTAAGTCGCGTATGTATTGGCACTTAATCATTAAACACGAGGGTGATGCGTCGCATGAAGTTGTTTTAAGCGCTCTGTTGCTACATGAGTATAGATCTGAGTAGTGGATAAATCACTATGCCCGAGCAGCATCTGTACCACACGTAAATCAGCGCCATAATTCAACAAATGGGTTGCAAATGCATGCCTCATTACATGGGGCGACAATGTATCAGTATCAATACCCGCAATCACCGCATAATGCTTAATACGATGCCAAAACGTCTGCCTTGTCATTTGCCTTGCTCGTTTACTGGGAAATAAGACATCAGAGCTTTTCTCACCTAACAGTTGTGGGCGGCCGCTATCAATAAACTCTTCAATCCAATCAATCGCGCTTTCTCCCATAGGCACTAAACGCTCTTTATCACCTTTACCCATCACCCTCACAACACCTTGGCGTAAGCTCACATTTTCCATGGTTAAGCTAACCAACTCAGTAACACGTAACCCTGTGGCATAAAGCAACTCTAACATCGCTTTATCACGCAATTCTATCGGGTTATTGGTATCTGGCGCGTCAAGCAAGGCACCGACTTGCTCTTCGGTTAAATCTTTCGGTAAACGTTTAGGCAAACGCGGGCTCACCATCATACTGCTCGGATCATCGTCACGCATTTTTTCACGGTATAGGTACTGAAATAAACGGCGAATAGCCGACACCATGCGTGCGCGCGACGTTTGTTTAAAATCGGCATCAAATAGCCATTGTTGATACCGTTGTAAATCATCGGAAGATAACGTCACCAAGCGATAATTTTTGTCTTCGCTCCACTTTCGCAATTTGGTTAAATCATTACGATAAGACATCAGCGTATTTTCTGATAACCCTCTTTCCATCCACATTGCATCTAGAAAGCGTTCAATCATATTTTCGTCGTTTTCCACAACAACCTCTTATCCTATATGCAAATACACCAACTGAAATGCATGGATATAAACACAGTACTTTTCTCATGGTAGTCTATTTATACCTAAAAGTAACTTGTCATATCACAGCCGATAACACTGAAACACAATAAAACCGCGAGATAAAACATAGAGGAATAGAAAGAAGCTAGGTAAACTCTCAGCCATTACATACACCAATGGATTATCAGCATGAAAATTGGCCTATTCTACGGTTCAACAACTTGTTACACAGAAATGGCGGCAGAAAAAATCCGCGAGTGTATTGGTGATGAGCTCGTTGAACTGCACAACATCAAAGAAACACCGATCAGTGAAATGAACAACTTTGACATGCTGATCATGGGGATCTCCACATGGGATTTCGGTGAACTACAAGAAGATTGGGAAGCGGTATGGGAACAACTCGATGGATTAGCCCTTGCTGGTAAAACCGTGGCTTTCTTCGGCATGGGTGATCAAGAAGGCTACACCGAGTGGTTTTTAGATGCGATGGGCATGTTGCACGACAAACTACTGCCAACAGGCATTAACATCGTAGGCTATTGGCCCAACAATGATAGCTACCAATTTGAAGCATCGAAAGCACTAACAGAAGATGAAGAATTCTTTGTTGGTTTAGCCCTCGATGAAGACAGCCAATTTGAAATGAGTGATGAACGCATAACACAATGGTGTGAACAAATACTGACTGAATATAGCGATTCACTCTAAGCCTTTTACTAGAGTTAAAGACTCTTTAGATAACAAAAAACGGGATGCCATAATGGCATCCCGTTTTGTTTTAATGCAATTTTTAATATAAAGAAAATTATGCAGTTTGACGCGCTTGCTGAGCCACTTTACCACCAATAACACAGGTGATGACGAGAGCAATCGCTGTTGGCAGTAACCAAGCCATACCATAATCAAACAGAGGGATAATTCTGAATGCAGACACATCAAAGCCCGCTACTTTTGCAGCATCAATCAGGCTGAACGACAACGCCACGATCATTACTACGCGGTAAGACAATACTGGATTTGGTAACCAACGACGAATAAAGGTCAGCATTACCAGTGCCATTGCAATTGGATACAGTGCAAACAACGCAGGTAAAGAAATCGTGATTAACTGATTAAGACCAACGTTTGCAACTACACAACAAATTACAGCTAGCAATGTTACCCACTTCTCGTAAGACCATTTAGTCAATGAAGAAAAATACTCAGAACACGCAGTTAATAGACCGACAACCGTTGTTAAGCAAGCTAATAAAACAATTAGCGACAAAATCATTTGCCCAGCTGGACCAAACAATGCAGCCACGTAAATAGCAAGAATATCGCCACCATTAGCAGCACTGCCAGCAATTACGCCACTTGTTGCGCCTAGGTAGAATAATGAAATATAAACAAAAGCCAAACCTGCAGCGGCAATTAAACCAGCACAAATTAAGTATTTACGTGTAGCAACTTCATCTGTAATGCCTTTGCTACGAACTGCATCAACAATCACCATACCAAATAGCAATGCAGCTACTGCATCTAGTGTGTTGTAGCCTTCAACGAATCCTTTAAGGAAAGGCATGTCAACGTAGTCACCTTTCGCCGCTTCAATCGCATCTTGTGGATTAACCACAACAGCTACAGCTAATGCCACTAGCGCAATAAACAGGATTGGCGTTAAAAACTTACCCACTAAATCGACTAAGTTGCCACGAGAGCGAGAAAGGAACAGAGCAATAGCAAAAAAGACAATAGAGAAGATTGTTAAGCTAAGCTGTCCAGCATCGGCAATAAAGGGTTTAACACCCATTTCGTAAGCAACAAGACCGGCACGAGGTGCAGCAAATGCAGGCCCAATAACAATAAAAATTAATACCGCAAGTAAAGTAGCCACTTTAGACGGTAAGTCACGAGTAAGCCCTTTCCAACCACCAGCTAGTGCAACGGCAATAATGGCAATCAACGGTAAGCTAACCCCCGTAGAAAGGAAACCAAGCATCGCAGGTATAAGGTGCTCACCCGCTTGTTGACCCGCTTGAGGTGGGAAAATAATGTTACCCGCCCCTAAGAAAAATGCGAAGGTCATAAAACCTAACGCCAAGATATCTGTTACTTTCAGTGTTTTCTTCAAACTACACCTTCCCACTCGTATTTGTTTATTAGTTGTGTTTGTTTCTTATAATTTATGTCACGCAATACATGTTGCTAAATGTGACACTTATCGCAGCATAATGAAGAAAAAGTTAACAATTAGCAACGAGGTAACTAAAAACACCATAATCTTTGGCTTCGCGCACTAATAACTAGCATATAACACCAGTTTTAACTTAAAAATAAGAACTACAAGCCAGCAAAAGCTTTTAATCCAATAAATGCAAAACAACACTTACAACCACATAACAATACCGATACAGAATTTAAATATTAATAACAGTATTTATCTGTCTCTATCTCATTGTTTGATAAGTCGATGTTTAAATCTCTTGCATGGCAATTTTAACCAATAAGGAGGATCTAATATTTGCTTAAATTGGTATTATACTGTTGGTAAATTGAGGAGGCAGAATGGCAAAAGGTTTTACATTCAAACAGTTCCACGTCGACGACGGGGGATGCGGTATGGCAGTCAGCACTGATGGGGTATTACTCGGAGCATGGGCGACACTACCTAAACACGGAAAGCTCATTGATATTGGTACAGGCAGTGGTCTACTGGCTTTGATGATGGCGCAGCGTATTGCACCAGCATTATGTTCCATAACTGCGATTGAATTAGATAATTCTGCCGCAGATGCTGCTACGAAAAATTTTTCTAATTCGCCATGGTCATCCTCTTTACACTGCGTAAAGCAAGATATCCAACGATGGATCCATACACAGCCTAAAAATAATATTGAAAACATTATATGTAATCCGCCCTATTTTAATTTTGGATTACAAGCCGACAACCAAACAAGAGCGACAGCGCGGCATACAGATACGTTAACCCATGATGTGTTATTGCAATCCATCACATACTTACTCGCGCCAACAGGGATCGTAAGCTTAATATTGCCAGAATACGAAGGGCGGGAAATCATTCAAGCTGCTGAAAAATATGGCTTACATTGTCAGCGATTATGTGAAGTAAAAAGCACTGAAAGAAAGCCCGTTAGTCGACTGTTGATCGAACTCACCCCCAGTACAGTGAAATTAGACACGCAAAAAGAAACATTATGTATCCATAATAGCGGGCAATATTCCGCGCAGTTTGTGTCTTTGACTCGTGATTTTTATCTTAAGCTTTGATGAATACGTTAGCCAAAGAAGCATTGTAAGCGTAATCAATGAAGTTTTTATGCTTTAATCGGTGATACTTGCGGCAATAGCCTCTATAATGCCGCCCCTTATATTAAAACCACTAATGATCGATCCATTATCCTGCACCGGAAAAGGTGGCGATTGTTATTGGAGTTGGTCTTGTCCGAGGAGAAATAACTGGTGAAAGACTTTTCCGAGTTAGAGTTAGATAGCGCACTTTTAAACGCGATTGAAGAAATCGGCTACACCCGCCCGACCGAAGTTCAGGCACAGGCTATCCCTCACGCCCTGGACGGTAGAGACGTATTGGCTTCCGCTCCTACTGGTACCGGAAAAACAGCTGCATTTCTTTTACCGATGATCCAGCACTTACTTGATTTCCCTCGTAAGAAGCCAGGGCCAGCGCGTGTATTAATTTTAACCCCAACGCGTGAACTTGCGATTCAAATTGCTGACCATGCGCGTGCATTAGCTAAAAATACTCACCTAAAAATCTTCACGATCACTGGCGGTATTTCATACGATGATCACGCTGAGCTTCTAGGTAAAACACAAGATATCGTTGTAGCAACACCTGGGCGTTTAATGGAGTACGTTGAAAGTGAGCGTTTCGATTGCCGAGCAATTGAATGCCTAATCTTAGATGAAGCTGACCGTATGCTAGATATGGGCTTCACTAAAATTGTTGATCGTATTAACCACGAATGTCGCTGGCGTCGTCAAAGCCTTCTGTTCTCTGCAACCTTAGAAGGTAAAGGCGTTCGTGAGTTTTCAGAAACCATTCTGAAAGAACCTGTAGAAGTAAACTCTGCACCTTCACGTCGCGAACGTAAGAAGATTCATCAGCTTTATTTACGTTGTGACGATATGGGCCACAAATTGGCACTGCTTGAGCAAATCCTGAAGCATCAGGCAGAGCGAAGCATTGTCTTTGTAAAAACCCGTGATCGTCTGGCAACTTTGCGTGATCAGCTTGCGTCAATGAACGTGAAATGTAGTTGGATTCAAGGCGAGATGGCACAGCTATCTCGTAATAATGCGATTGCCCGTTTCCGTGATGGTGATGTCAATATCCTGATTGCAACAGACGTTGCGGCTCGTGGTATCGATTTACCCGATATCAGCCACGTAATCAACTTTGATATGCCACGTACCGCTGACGTGTATTTACACCGTATTGGTCGTACTGCACGTGCAGGAAAGAAAGGTATTGCGATTTCACTGGTTGAAGCACACGATCAAGCGATGATCGAACGTGTAAGTCGTTACATGGAAGAAGAAGTGCCAGAACGCTTCATCAATGGTTTACGCCCAGCAAGCAAAAAAGCTAAAACCGTTAAGAAGAAAAAAGTAAAGATCGATAAGAAACTAAAAGTAGCTAAGAAAAAGAAAGCGGCTAAAAAGCACAAGAAAGCATCAGAAAACAAACCTGAAGCTTAATCACTTATCGGTTTATCTCTACAACAGAGAAACAAAAAAGGCAGAGATAAAATCTCTGCCTTTCTTTTATCTGTCATACCCAAATACTAACAACAGAAGAATACATCTTCTAGGCAATGTTCAGCACATCGCTCTAGCAGTGTTACTTCAATTGCTCTTCACGTTTAAAAATGAACTCTTTGCTGGTGGATTCTGCTGGCACGAAATAGTAACCCGCTACATCAAATTGCTTCAGTTCATCAACTGACTTAATACGATTATCAATAATGTAACGTGCCATCATGCCGCGAGCTTTTTTAGCGTAAAAACTGATCACTTTATAATTTCCATTCTTACAATCTTTAAAAACTGGCGTGATGAGCAGTGCATCTAATGATTTTGGCTTCACCGATTTGAAATATTCATTTGACGCTAAGTTGATCAAGATATTATCGCCCTGCTCGGCAAGCGCAACATTGAGCTTTTCAGTGATCACGCTACCCCAGAACTGATACAAGTTATCACCACGTGGGTTGGCAAGCTTTGTACCCATCTCTAAGCGATAAGGTTGCATTAAATCAAGCGGACGTAGTAAACCGTATAAGCCAGACAACATACGAAGGTGCTGCTGAGTATAGGCAAAATCCTCTTCCGTCATGGTTTCTGCCGCCAGCCCGGTATACACATCGCCTTTGAATGCCAAAATAGCCTGACGCGCATTCTCTGTCGTAAATTCTGGCTGCCACTCAGCAAAGCGGGCTGCATTTAAACCTGCTATTTTATCACTCACCTTCATCAGGCTAGCAATATCCATTGGTGTTAACTCGCGGCACACTTCCATCAACTCTGAAGAGTGATCCGTTAGCTCTGGTAACGTATAAGTTTGCGTTGCTAAGGGAGAGTCATAATCAAGTGTTTTTGCTGGGGAAACCACAATTAACATAAGGCTTTATCCATTAGGTTTGATAACGGAAGATTATCATTATTAACAAAAAAAACCACGCGATTGTCGCGTGGCTTAATAGATTTATCTAATAGGTAATACCTATCACTCTTTCGATTTAGGTTGATCCCAAATCCCTTCTTCTAGCTGTGCATGCAGCTCTGGGTAATCTTTACTATCAAATGTCGGTACCTTACCTTGCGAAAGCTGCTTATTGTAATCCTTAGCCAATTTCACCGCCGTGCCAGATAGAAGAACAATCGCAATCAAGTTAATGATCGCCATCATCCCCATCGACACATCAGCCATAGCCCACACCGTTGGTAAATCGGCAATTGAACCAAACATCACCATGCCGAGTACAACAAGACGGAATACGTTCAAGCCCGCTTTGTTGTTGTGCTCTAAAAAGATCAAATTCGTTTCTGCGTAGGAGTAATTTGCCACAAGAGAAGTAAACGCAAAAAAGAAAATAGCCACAGCAATGAAGATTGAACCCCAGCTACCAACTTGAGCACTTAGCGCACGTTGCGTCAGCTCAATACCCGTCACCTCACCATGGGGCACATATTCGCCTGACATCAAAATAATCGCCACCGTGGCCGAACAAATAACAATGGTATCCATGAAAACACCTAGCATTTGCACATAACCCTGAGAAGCAGGATGAGGAGGATATGGTGTCGCAGATGCCGCGGCATTCGGTGCAGAACCCATACCGGCTTCATTGGAAAATAAACCACGTTTTAGGCCATTAATCATGCCCTGTGCAATGGTGTAACCTAAAGCGCCTGACGCCGCTTCTTCTAAACCAAATGCACTGCGGAAGATCAGTGAGATAACCCCCGGTAATTTTTCCATATTGGTAAACATGATAAATAACGCTAACAATAAGTAACACAGCGCCATTGCCGGTACTAAAATTTCGGCTGTACGTGCTATAGCCCGTAATCCACCAAAAATAATAATTCCCGTCATTACTACCAATACCATACCGACGTACGTTGGATTAAAACCAAATGCGACATTCATTGCTTGCGAAATAGAATTCGCTTGCACGGCATTAAATACCAAGCCAAAGGCAATAATAAGGAAAATAGAAAACACCACGCCCATCCAGCGCATGCCTAACCCTTTCTCCATATAATACGCAGGGCCGCCACGATAGTTACCATCTGCATCACGGGTTTTATACAACTGAGCAAGTGCACTTTCGGCAAAAGCGGTTGCCATTCCTAACATAGCGATTAACCACATCCAGAAAATAGCACCAGGACCACCTAAGGTCAGAGCAACGGCTACACCGGCCATATTGCCCGTACCTACACGCGCAGCCAAGCTGGTACAAAGTGCCTGAAAAGACGAAATACCTGCTTTATCCGATTTTCGGCTATTTCGCATCACACTGAACATATGCCCAAAATGTTTAAATTGAATAAAGCCTAAACGGTAAGTAAAGAAGATACCGACACCGACCAATAGATAAATGAGCACAGAGCCCCATAACAGATCGTTTAAAAAATTAATCTGACTAGTCACGCCCGATACCTCATACACATTAAAAAAGAATAAATACCCACTCAAAAAAACATGAGTGAAACACAATAAAATAATAATAGTTGTTTACTAACAACCTTCGTTGTTCTTATTGATTTACAACAGAAATAGAGCGTCGAACAATGCCTATCACTCTTATTACGTTTATCAAACTGAATCTATGGAACTAATAGACAATCAACCCAAAAGGCATTGATACTAAAAACATTATAGAAGGTATATGATCATGCAAAGATATATAGCAAAAAGCAATACTTCATGCTTTATGCCTAACCTTAAAAGCATATTTTCGCATCTTTATTAGCGTGTGACTTAACGACTGAAAACAATTTTTATCGCATTAATGCGCCAAAATCATCCAAATTAAATACAAATATCCCTTAAATTAATCGAATCATGCTCAGAGAAACTCATTAGCCATAGTCCATTTATTCACGTTACTTTTTCTCACCTCGGCATCAATGACTTATTGAGTATGCTCATTTTTCACTCCGCCAGCTTGTGATCATACGAACACTCACATAAAAAATTCATAAAAAGCCAACATTTACGAAACACATTAATTTTATTTTAAAACTATATATGCTATTAAACTTATATAGTCATGTAAGAACTAGAGGTGCTTTATGGATAGCTTTGCATTCGATGACATTCTTGCAACACAACAGCCGGCTCGCGGGTCACGCAGTAAACCGGTAAAACGGAAGTGGCGTGAAATTGAAGCAATAAAGGACAGGCAAAGACTGCGTAGAGAATTACAAGATCTTGATATGCTCCAAGACCTTTCAGATGAACAGATTGATTTCTAATCAATCCACATGCTAAACAATATAAACAGCGCCAATCAGATTGGCGCTTTCTTTTTAATTATCCGTAACGACAATTAAACACGATAGTCCAGCAATAACGATTACTTTGATATATGTTCAGATAATTTTTGATAACGTGCATCAACATGCTCACCAAAGAGTGGATCATCCTGATAAACTTGCAGTTCTTTCGATACTGCAACCCAATCTTCTGCAGTAAAATCACGACGAATTAGCGGGAATATGTTTTTTTCTTCAAACTCTAGATGTGCCTTCTGACGTACGACAAACACATTCAACTTTTCAGCAAAGATATCAAGAGGAATAACGGCATCCATTAGTACCATTTCAACCGTATCAGCAAACTCAGCAGTAAGCTGTGCCAACTGATGATGCTCTTGCTCGAGGCTTTGCATATCGCCATTTTTTGCATAATGCGATTGATAATAATGGTACAGAATATCTTCCTTGGGATGATGGCAGTGTTCAGCATACTGTTGAAGGTATTCCACAATATCTTTAATCAAGCTGTAATTAACCGTACGACCATTTTCAATAGCATCTAGCTTCTGCTGCAGAATATTCAATAAGCGGTTTATATAACCATGCTCGGTATGAATACTATCTAACATCATAACCCTCTCCTTGATTGCTTATCTTAAATGCATTTATTTAAGTGTAATTCATCAAAGAAAATACATATTGATCCTGATTACTAATTGTTCACATTTTCACGGGTATTTATTAACACCTGTTGTTATCAATCATTTAAAACCAGCCACTTACTCTTGAATCCTTTTAGGCTGCCAATCAATTGGTGCTTTATTCATGTCACATAATAGATGATTCACTTGAGAGAAATGCTTACAACCAAAAAAACCACGATATGCCGATAGCGGTGATGGATGAGCCGATTTTAAAACATGATGCTTATCGGTATTAATCTTTTTACCTTTTTTCTGCGCATGCGCTCCCCACAATACAAACACAACGCCCGCACTCTGTTGATCAAGCACATCGATAATTTTATCCGTAAATGTTTCCCAACCAATTTTGGCATGTGAATGCGCTTTACTTTGCTCGACAGTCAACACTGTATTTAATAGCAAAACACCTTGATCTGCCCAACTTTGAAGGTAACCATGCTGGGGAATTTGAAATCCTGGGATATCGGTGGCTAATTCTTTGTACATATTCGCGAGTGATGGGGGTGTTTTAATGCCAGGCAAAACAGAAAAACTCAAACCATGTGCTTGATTAACGCCATGGTAGGGATCTTGGCCTAATATTACGACCTTTACTTGGGCTAATGGTGTTGAATTAAATGCATTAAAAACATCTTGCTCAGGAGGGAAAATAACGTTGCCATTAGAACGGGCAGTAGACACAAACTGTTCAATTTTCTGAAAATAGGGCTGTTGTTTTTCTTGATTGATAATGTCTTGCCAAGTATTTGTGGGGCTCATCATATTGATCCTGATTCGATGTAATACCGTTATTCTAACGATTTCAACATTAAAATCAGAAGTGATTATTCAGAGCCACCACAAAATAACCACCTTAAGCCCTACCTAATTGATCTTTATGGTGTGGCGTAACGGGTGAGCGCCAATGCCCACGACCTTGAATTGGGCGGTTTGCTTGAGGTAATCGAGCAGCATAAATTGCGGTTTGAGAAATTATTGTCATGTTCATAATCCTAACTCCAATAAGAATAAAATCCACTATGAATAAGGATATGAAAAAAGAATGCCAACTTTTAATCATGACAAATAAATAGATTAAATACATATAGTTATGCTTATAGTTTTTTTGTTGTTAAAAAACTTAAAGCACCATTTCAACGCACTTGCCCTATCACTGTGCTTTTATTCATTGGCCACAAATGAGCGTAGCGTCATAATTTCTTGCTGCCAAATATCAGGATTTATAGTTTCTAACACCAAGGGAATATTATCAAAACGACTATCTTGCATCAGGTAGCGGAAGCAATCCCAGCCAATTTCACCTTCCCCTAGGCTATGATGTCGATCTAAATGGCTTCCCAATTTTCCCTTTGAATCATTTAAATGCATGCCACGTAAAAAAGACATTCCCACCGTCTGATCAAATTCAGCAAATGTTGCCTCTGTAGCAGATTCAGAGCGTAAGTCATAACCCGCAGCGAATGTATGGCAGGTATCAATACATACACCTACACGGCTCTTATCTTCAACCTGTTCAATAATTTCAGCTAAATGTTCAAATCGCCAACCTAAATTCGATCCCTGTCCTGCGGTATTCTCAATCACCGCCACAACATCAGGCACTTCCTGATGCGCCATATTTATCGATTCAGCAATCAATCTTAAACAGTCTGATTCACTAATCTTTTTTAAATGACTACCAGGATGGAAATTCAGTAAAGTAAGCCCGAGTTGATTACAACGCTGCATTTCATCAATAAATGCCGCACGAGATTTCTCCAGCTTTTCTGTCTCAGGGTTGCCCAAATTGATCAAGTAAGAATCATGCGGCAAAATCGCCTCGCTCTTAAATTCGTACTGCTGACAACGCGCTTTAAAAGCGATAATAACATCTTGTTCTAATGGCTTAGCCACCCACTGTCTTTGGTTCTTTGTGAATAATGCAAAGGCGTTAGCACCAATTTTGGCTGCATTTTCCGGTGCATTAAATACCCCGCCAGCCGCAGAAACATGCGCACCAATTAACTTCATTTTTAATCCTATTTGTTATGTTATTTTCCCACATGAGTTACAACAAAATACGCCTATTCATGGCCTGTATTCCGCTTAAATCAAGGGGTTCACTTTTTATTTATGTTGTAATTTTACTACAAATGATCATTTAAACTATTTTTTAAACTTTAAAATAACTACCGAATAGTAGGTAAACTAAGGTTAACTTGACCTAGCTCAAAAAAACAGCCGCATTAAAAACAGGGTTTATTGTTGTTATTTGATCTACATCAATACCAATTCTCTATTATCGAGGTATATAATAGGCAGCTCAATAAAAAATTTAAAAACTAACTACATTTCTTCGGAGAATAAAGTCATGATCACAGGCATTCAAATTACAAAATCAGCGAACGATGATCTACTAAATAGCATCTGGTTACTAGACAGCGAAACAAATGAAGCTCGCTGTGTTGTAGCAAAAACTGGCTTTGAAGAAGATCAAGTTATCGCAGCAGCAGACCTAGGTGAATACGAGTCTCGTGACGTTGCTATCGAAGTTCCAGCTAAGATTGAAGGTGGTCAGCACCTTAACGTTAACGTTCTTAAGAAAGAAACACTGGAAGATGCAGTAGCACACCCAGAAAAATACCCACAGTTAACAATCCGTGTATCAGGTTATGCTGTACGTTTTAACTCTCTAACAACAGAGCAGCAAAAAGACGTAATCGCTCGTACTTTCACTAGCAGCCTGTAATTTAGCTATTAGATAAAAGTATAAATAGGACGGTGCCTAAGGTGCCGTTTTTTTATGCCTGTTATTCATCAAATCATGCCGCCTTTAATCTACCCCCTCTTTAATATCAGCTTACTTTTCAGTATGGCGTTCATATCACAAATATGGATATTTTTAATATTCACCTCTCAATACCGACCAAATAACAGACAGTTTCACTAAATTTAGCGTACATTGCCAGCACAGTTGTTTGTATGAACAATTGGACAAATAACAATGTGCAGCATAAATTTCTTAAAACATTCCCTCTCAGGAGCCAGCTTTATGAAGTTAATACTAAAATTGATCTCTGGTATTTTAGTCGGCATCCTACTCGGCTTTTTTGCGCCGGATAGCATAATTCGAACACTACTAACAATAAAACAACTTGGCGGCCAACTAATCGGTTTTACCATTCCTCTTATTATTCTTTTTTACATTACTAGCGGTATTGCCAGCTTACCTAAAAATTCAGGTTCGTTATTAGGTAAAACCGTCGCACTCTCTTACGGTTCAACGATTATTGCAGGTAGCCTCGCCTTTCTTGTTGCCAGCGTTGTCATCGCTGGATTACCAGAATCAACGGTTACCGTCGCTAGCAGTTCTGATAAATTAACAAGCTTTCTAACATTAGAAATACCGCCATTATTTGGTGTAATGACGGCTCTCGCCACTGCCTTTTTATTTGGATTAGGTATCAGTATTACCGATAGCCAAAATTTAAGAAAAATTGCAGATGAAGGGCGCAATGTTATTGACCTTTTATTAGCAAAAGTCATTATTCCATTTTTACCGCTATATATTGCTGGCGTGTTTGCTGAAATGTCAGCAGAAGGAACGGTTTTTACCACATTAAAAACATTCGGTGTAGTCTTAACCCTAGCTATCATCATGCATTGGGTATGGATTACTATTCAGTACACTATAACGGGGTTGGTACTTCGTCAGTCACCAATAAAATTAATCAAAAACATGCTACCGGCCTACTTCACCGCCGTTGGTACCATGTCGTCGGCTGCAACCATTCCGGTTACCCTGCGCCAAACAAAAAAGAATGGTGTTGATGATTCTATTGCAAACTTTACGATCCCTTTATGTGCCACGATCCACCTTTCAGGTTCAACCATTACACTCGTCACTTGCTCTACTGCTGTAATGGCATTAAGCCAACATATTGCCATCCCATCATTAATTGAAATGTTACCGTTCATTATGATGCTTGGTATTACTATGATTGCCGCACCTGGAGCACCCGGTGGTGCAGTAATGGCGGCGCTAGGGTTAATGGCTTCTATGCTCGGTTTTGGCGAGGCAGAGCTTGCCCTCATGATTGCACTATATATGGCACAAGATAGCTTTGGTACAGCCTGTAATATTACTGGTGATGGCGCTATCGCATTATGGGTCAATAAATTTTCTAAAGAAGAAAAACACCAGCCAGCAATAGAAACTCAACAAGAAAGTTAACGCATAAAAAAACGGTAGCCATTACGGCTACCGTTTTCAATTTCTAAAAAACATGTTAGATCATTTTAATCTTGAACACTTCGCAACACTGCTTTTAACTGCTCAAAATCATTATCGCGCTCTAGTGATAACAGCTCCATCGCGCCATGCTTAGCAAGCGGGGCTGGCAGATCGATATCAAGCTCAAGGATCTCATCAACCACTTCTTTAAACTTCGCCGGGTGCGCCGTACATAAGAACAAGCCGGTTTCGCCATCTTGTAACTGTTCGTTAAGCACACGGTAAGCAATCGCCCCATGCGGTTCGCATAAGTAACCATCAGCATTCATGTCACGCAACGTTTCTGCTGTTTGCTCGTCTGTTACTGCGCCGTAGCCAAGCTCGTTAAGCCCCCAGCCTTTCAACTGACATAACTCTTCGATACGTGGCCAGTTATTCGGCTCACTCACATCCATCGCATTAGAAATGGTTGGAATCGTCGAGGTTGGAGCCCAATCACCCGTTTGCAGGTAACGTGGCACGGTGTCATTCGCATTCGTAGCAACAATAAAGCGCTTCACTGGTAAACCAAGTGATTTAGCCAACAAACCTGCCGTCAAATTACCAAAGTTACCACTGGGTACTGAAATCACTAAATTGTCACGTTGTGCTTTAGGCAACTGAGAAACGGCTTCGAAGTAATAACAAATCTGTGCCATTAAACGGCTGATGTTAATTGAGTTTGCTGAGTTTAGACCAACATCTTGGCGTAATTGAGCGTCATCAAACGAGGCTTTAACCAGCGACTGACAATCATCAAATGTGCCATCAACAGCAACGGTTGTGATGTTGCGACCTAATGTACAAAATAACTTTTCCTGTAACGGGCTGATTTTGCCTTTCGGATATAAGATCACAACCTTGATATTATCCATGCCATAAAATGCATGGGCAACAGCTGCCCCCGTATCACCAGATGTTGCAGTCAAAATAGTAACTTTGCCATCTTTGTCAGACACAGCAGCTAAAGATTGCGCCATGAATCGGCCACCGAAATCTTTAAAGGCTAATGTCGGGCCATGAAATAACTCTAGAGCGTAAACGTCATCTTTTACTTTCGCTAATGGGGCTGGGAATTGGAATGCGTTACCCACCATCTGATTAACGGTTTCTGAAGTAAGCTCTTCACCAATAAAGGCGGAAAGGATTTTGCTGCTACGGCTAACAAAATCCATTTCTAATAATGCATCGACATCACCCAAATCAGGTAACTCTGATGGGAAAAACAGACCTTGATTACGTCCTAAGCCCTGACGCACTGCCTGACCAAAGGAAACCTGTTCTTGATGTTCTTTTAAATTATACAACTTCATAGTTATAGCTCACTTCCTGTTACTTTCGATCCCGTGCTGTCTAAACGACAAACATGGACAAATCCTTCATCATTCTGAACATAATTGTCTTCGAGCCAACGTGCAATACGTTTTGCTACTTCTAGGTCATTACATACACTGAACATGGTTGGTCCCGACCCAGAGATCCCACTAGCCAAGGCACCAGCTTCCAGTGCATATTGTCGTGCATTTGAAAAGCCTGGTAATAATCGTTCACGATAAGGTTCAGCAACCACATCTTTAACCATTTTTGCTGCAAGCTCTGGTTGCTGAGAATGGCAGGCATGAATGAAGCCGCCAAGGTAACGACCATGTGCAATCACATCTTGTCGGCGGTACTGAGATGGCAAGATTGCACGCGCTTCTGCTGTTGGTACTTTTATGCCAGGGTAAGCCATTACCCAATACCAATCGTCAAAACAAGGCACTGGCTGGCTAATAATACCCAGCTCTTGAACCATAAATTGCAGCCCACCTAAATAACACGGTGCCACATTATCGTAATGCAAACTGCCTGATATTTTTGCTTCCATTTCGCCCATTAAAGCCAGTAATTCGACTTCATTCAACGGCATTTCATGAAAACGGTTTAATGCATCTAATGCAGCAACAACTGAACATGCACTTGAACCTAAACCCGAGCCTATTGGCATATTCTTTTCAAGCGTCATCGATACAGGTTTTAATTCGATGTTTTTCTTATCTAACTCACGAGCAAACACTAACCAGCAGTGGTAAACAATGTTCTCGTCTTGTTCTACTGGCAGTTTTGCAACGAAGTCACCAACGCATTTTAAAGTAAAAGGTTGCTCACCAGCGGCAACTTCAACGCGATCACCTAACAAAGAGCCATCAATCGGTGATACCGCGGCACCCAGTACATCAAATCCAACACTTACATTGCCAATTGATGCTGGCGCATAAACAACAACACTCATTTTTATACTCCCAACTTCCAGCCTAATGTACGCATTAGATCAGCAAACACACCAGCTGCTGTCACTTCTGTACCTGCACCGTAACCACGTAATACTAGTGGAATCGGTTGATAATAACGGCTGTAGAATGCCAAGGCATTTTCGCCATCTTTAATTTTAAACATTGGATCATCAGGGTTTACTGCTGCAATCTTAACGAAGCATTTACCTTGATCAATTTCTCCCACGTAACGCAAGAC
Organism: Photobacterium profundum; assembly: GCF_003026285.1. Classification (GTDB taxonomy): domain Bacteria; phylum Pseudomonadota; class Gammaproteobacteria; order Enterobacterales; family Vibrionaceae; genus Photobacterium; species Photobacterium profundum. The sequence continues at coordinate 59,679 of NZ_PYOD01000007.1, read as the reverse complement.
TTTATCTTCTTTTGCTGCATCTGCTGATAACTGCTCAAAGTAAGCATTCGCTTCTGGCAAACGAGCCATGAAATCATCAATAGAGCCTTCTGCATTAAAACCTGGCGGTAATGCCTGCTCGACGACAACATCTTCCAGTTCTAGTGCTAAGCCCGTTTCACGCGCCAGAATAAGCAGTTTACGTGCGACATCCATACCCGATAAATCATCACGAGGATCAGGTTCTGTAAAGCCATTTTCACGAGCCACCGTGGTTGCATCACTAAAACTCATACCTTCATCTAACTTACCGAAGATATAAGATAATGAACCCGATAAAATGCCAGAGAAACGCGAAAGTTCGTCACCAGCAGACAGCAAATTCTGTAAATTTTCAATAACCGGCAAACCAGCACCAACCGTTGTATCGTACATAAACTTACGACGAGTAGAGCGTGCCGCCTGACGTAACTGATGGTAATACGCCATGCTCGCAGTATTGGCTTTCTTGTTTGGCGTAATAACGTGGAAACCTGCCGCTAGATAGTCAACGTACTGCTCTGCAATACCTTGATCAGACGTACAATCAATCACAACAGGGTTAATAATATGGTGACGCTGAACCAATTGGATCATACGTGCCAGAGTTAATGGCTCATTAGCCACCCCTACCTGATCACGCCAGTTTTCAAGTGAAATACCATTGTTATTAAGTAACAAGCCTTTACTATTAGCTAAACCACAGACACGAATAACAATGCCTTTGTCTGCAAGTTTTGCTTGTTGACGACGAATTTGTTCAACCAATTCACCACCAACACCACCAACACCAATCACAAATACATCAAGAAAGTGTTTACTGTTAAACAGGTTTTCATGACACGCTTTCACCGCTTCAGCCACTTTCATTGCTGGGATTACCGCAGAAATTGCACGCTCAGAAGAACCTTGAGCTATCGCAATAATATTCACATTTACCTCAGCTAAAGAAGTAAAGAAGCGTGAGGCAACCCCTTGCGATGTACGCATACCGTCACCCACTAATGTCACAATGGCTGAATCATCGATAAACTCGATCGGCTCTAAGAGGCCTTCTTTTAACTCTAACTCGAAGTTATTTTGTAACGCTTGTTGCGCAGCAACTTTATCATCACTTTCGATACAGAAACTAATGCTGTATTCAGACGATGATTGTGTAATCAATACAATCGATACACCAGAAATCGACATCGCACCAAAGACACGCGCAGCCATGCCAACCATGCCTTTCATTCCTGGACCCGATACGTTGACCATGGTCAGATTTTTCAGCGTGGTAATGCCTTTAATCGCCAAGTTATCTTCACCGGTATCAAGACCGATTAATGTACCAGCACCTTGTGGACTAAAACTGTTTTTGATTAAGCAAGGAATATGGAACTGGGCAATTGGTGCGATTGTTTTTGGGTGTAGAACCGAGGCACCAAAATAGGATAGCTCCATCGCTTCTTGGTAACTGAGGGATTTAAGTAAACGCGCATCAGGTACAATACGAGGATCACAGCTGTACACACCATCAACATCAGTCCAGATTTCACAACATTCAGCACGAAGGCAAGCTGCCAATACTGCTGCGGAATAATCGGAACCATTACGCCCTAACGTTACTAATTCACCGTCGCTATTACCGGCAGTAAAACCAGGCATAATATTAACGTGACCTTCAGGCAGAGGGTTTCGTTTGAAATTTTGCGTCGAAACTTCGATATCAACATGTGCTTCGAGGTAATCGCCTTGGGCAAACAAATAGGCAACAGGGTCAATTAAGCTCGCAGGCTGACCTTTCGCTTCAAGCAATGCTTTCATCGTAACAATAGATAAACGTTCACCTTTACTGATGATTTTGGCATATACATTATCAGGGCATAAACCTAATAACTTCATGCCATGTACATACTGTTTAAGTTGACCTAACGAACTCGCTAGCTTTGCATCAACCAAATCCTTATCAAAGCTTGGCACCAACACTTTAAGTCCAGAAAATAATTCATTAAATACAGCTTCTACATCAGCAACCTGAAGATTTGCATCGCCAGTTTTTACAGTACTATCTATTACCGAAACGAGCTTGTTTGTTACTTTTCCTGGCGCTGAAAGCACGACAGACACATCACCTTGTTGCGCATTATTGGCAATAATATCTGCCGCTCGTAAAAATCGTTCTGCATCTGATAAAGATGAACCACCAAACTTAAATACCCGCATTCCCTACTCCCGATATCCTTAATTATTCATTACCTCGCTAATTAGCAGCAGTAATGTTCAAATCGATTTCATTTTAAAAAGTTAAAAAAAAAGCCCGCATCTAATAAGAAGTGCGGGCTTTTTTTAAGAATCTTATGCGTATCAGCCCGCACCAACACGAATAATCGTGCCAGTAATAATAATGGTTGTGGTTGTGCTGATAACGTTAAACATAATGTATTTTGAATTACTCAATTTTCTCAATTACTTTAGATTTACCTTACCCCACATCGAGAGTCAACAATGATTTAACTTTATACTGAAAATTATTCATAAATACTGGCTTGAATACATATTGATGCGTTATACCGAAAAAGTATAAAAAACAAACAGATTTAATTGCAGTTCGTGCCTCCCCGTTGCATAGTTAATCTAATATAAAAATACTAATGATTCGGAGGGAACCGGATGACAGCAGCAATGGAACAGCTTGTAGCCCATACCATTTTACAAGGCTTCGATGCTATGTATGGTCGATTTCTTGACGTAACCGCTGGTGCTCAAGAGCGATTTGAACAACAAGATTGGTCTTCCGTTCATCTCGCGTTAAAAAAACGAATAAGTTTTTATGACCATCATGTTGGATTAGTCACCAGCCAAATTCAGATAATGCTCGGTGAACGCTATGCTAACCGCTCATTTTTAATGGCCGTTAAATCATCGTATGAAAATTTATTGTTAGATTATCCACGATATGAAATTGCAGAAAGTTTTTTCAACTCCGTTTATTGCCGTATTTTTGAACATCGTAATATTAACCGAGATAAACTCTTCGTTCATAGCTCGCAAGAAAACCGGATTCCAACTTACCCCACCCAGTTGACTCGCATCTACCATGCTCACTCAGGTTTAACGTCTTTGTTCGATCGTGTTTTAGACGACACGCCCTTTACCCAAATATGGGAAGACAAACAACGTGATACCAAGCTCATCATCAACCACCTGAAACAAGAGTTCGGAGCTGCATTTAATGATGACACCTCGTTAGAGCTTATTCGTGAGCCATTTTATAGAAATAAAGCGGCTTACTTGATAGGAAAAATAACCCTAAACCATGACGGACAATACCAAACTATTCCTTTGGTATTGCCTGTGCTCAATAACAACAATAAACAGCTATACGTCGATGCCTGCATCTGCCATGTGAACGATGCGAGTATTATCTTTGGTTTTGCACGCTCTTACTTCATGGTGTACGCACCAGCTCCTGGTGCGCTTGTTCGCTTCTTAGCGAACCTTATTCCCAATAAGACGAATGCAGAACTATATACGGCAATAGGGTGCCAAAAACACGGTAAAACAGAGCTATACCGCGAGTTTTTAACCCACTTAGATAATTCTGATGACCAATTTGTTACCGCTCCAGGTATCAAAGGGATGGTTATGTCAGTATTCACCCTACCATCTTACGATTTTGTTTTTAAAATAATTAAAGATAAATTTGCGCCACAAAAAGACATTAGTCATGCCACGGTTAAAGAAAAATATAAACTGGTAAAAGAGCATGATCGTGTTGGTCGTATGGCTGATACTCAGGAATACCGACATTTTACATTTGAACGCCATCGCTTTAGTGATGAGTTATTAGCAGAACTATTGGCTGTTGCTCCCTCAATAATCAAAGTAACGTCCGACCAAATCATTATTAGCCATCTATACATGGAACGTCGAATGATCCCATTCAATATTTATGTAGAACAAGCAAATGATGATGACCTTCGCGATGCCGTTGATGAATACGGTAAAGCAATTAAACAACTCGCCGCGGCTAATATTTTCCCTGGCGATATGCTATTCAAAAATTTTGGGGTAACGCGTCATAAGCGTGTCGTGTTTTATGATTATGACGAAATCAGCTATATGACGGAAATGAATTTCCGTAAAATTCCAGAGCCACGAACGCCTGAAGATGAGATGTCTGCTGAACCTTGGTATAGCGTGGGTATTTACGACGTATTCCCTGAAGAGTTCCGTACTTTTTTACTTATAAACCCTAAAGTAAAAATCTTATTTAATGAATTACACAGTGATTTATTTGAAGCTAAATACTGGCAGTATTTACAGAAAAATATAACGCACGGTCAATATGAAGATGTCTATCCCTATAGAAGTGTACATCGCTTACGTAAGACATAAAAATTCATGCAAAATGGCATGAGCGACAGTTGATAATTAGGGCAGGCTCATGTTTTATGCACTCGAACGCATTTAAATGTAAATGAAATATCAAAACAGATAATTCTGTCCTAATATCAATAAACACAATCAAAACTAAGAACAGTGGCGGTGGCGCAATGAAAAAATTGCTGATCACATTAGCCCTGCTGGTAGTGGCATTACCAACAATAGCTGCAGAAAAGAACGCATTTCTGGGGTTAATTGGTGATAAACATTCATCATCAGGCTGGTTTATGACATCTCAATCAAATTCCATCGAACAATTTGACCTTTGGCAAATTGATAGCGGGTATTCATATTCGCTAAATGGGAATTTACAGCTTTATTTAAGCACTCGCTTATCATCAGGTAATGATACAAAATCTGCGAGCCGAGGTGTGCTATCTGGAGTGGCTTATAACCTGAGCCCAAAGGTCAGCCTACAAAGTGCGGTTACCTCTGAAGTTGTCGAGCGTGATACTCTCTATGGCGTAGAGATTACGAGCCAATATGATGTCACTGACAAAGTAAATCTAAGAGCGACCGTTGATTACGAAGCGCTTGAGCAGATTTATCAACTGGGTATTGGCTTTCGTTTCTAACTCAATATCAAATAACCCTTTTTAGCAATGGCTCTTCGATAGACCCCAGTCAATAAAACACCTCTTCTGCAAACTCATCTTCCATCATAACTAAAACAATTAAAGCACAGATAAGTCTAGTGACTGCTTGCTCAGTAATATCCCGTTAAGATCTGCATACAGGTAATCGCCAGGATAGATCATGGTATGCGCGACAGTCATGGTGACATTCATATCACCCGTTTGACGTTTCACGGTTTTGTATGGGCATGTACCTAACGCTTTTACGCCGAGATCTAAGGTCGCGAGAGTGCCTACATCACGAGCAGTGCCATTAATAACAATTCCTTGCCAACCATTCTTCACAGCAAGCAATGCTAGCTGATCACCCAGTAATGCGCCGTTATAAGAAGCATGTCCATCAATAAACAGTACTTTCCCCGTACCGTCTTGAGAGACAATATCACGAACTAAACTGTTATCCTCAAAACAACGTAAAGTTACCACTTCACCATAAAATATTTTTTTTCCGCCGTAGTCATTCAACACAAGAGGTAGCCATCGAACATCCTGCTCATAGTGATCACACAAATCAGGTAATAGATCGTTCATTCCAAACTCCTTTTATAATTAAATAGCCCTATCTTCTTATTCTATTTATGCCACTTTAAGATCTCATTTCTCAATTAAGTGTAGAAAAAGGTCGACCATTTACCTAGCTTTTGTGTTTCAATGCCCTCAAGTAAAATCGGAACTAGATAAAGTTCATTATTTTCAACCCAATAGATTGCATTTTGTTCAAACATTGCAGCTAATTTAGATACTTGCTCTAAGGGTAAATGGACAGCAAAACTCTGTTCGACCCAACGCTGGTCCAAAGAGCGGCAACATATAGGCATCCATGCGTTTGTTAACATAATGAGATTTTTTTCCAACGCGATATTTCTAATAACGTTATCAGAGTGAGTAAGAACAATGCTTCTCGGATTAAAAGCTGTTAGAATTGCAAAGCAATGGTAAACAGGGTGTTGCCTTGCCTCGAAGGTAATGTTTTGATATTTTCGCCATAGCGAATTTTTTTTACACTTACGCTGATTCATTCATTTTATGACGTTGTAATTTGTAGCGAATGTTAAACACTCTAACAAACGTAGTGCATCCTCATTCAATTTGATATAAATCAATAAACATCTAAAAAGCAGCATCGAAACAAAGACCCTATATTGTTAGCGAGCTGTTAAGTGCTTACAATCATCGCCATCCAAGGGAGATTGTAGCCAGTACCCACAGAGAATCGGGTTTTTCAACACAGTTGCGACACAAAAACGTATTGAATTTATGGATGGCGTACCAAACAGGTCGCTTTTAAAGCGAAAAATTATGTATTTTGTCTAATACTTTGCCTGTATGTGAATTTTTTTTATAGAATTTAACTATTCTGTTTTTGACCAGATTCCGTTTTAGTAAATTAGGTACTGCCAATGCAAACCCCTCACATTCTAATTGTAGAAGACGAGCACGTTACACGTAATACCCTTAAGAGCATTTTTGAAGCTGAGGGTTACACTGTCTTTGAAGCCAATGACGGCGCTGAAATGCACCAGATGCTTTCTGAGCACCCCGTTCACCTTGTTATCATGGATATCAACCTACCAGGGAAAAATGGCCTTTTACTAGCACGTGAACTTCGCGAGCAAGGTGATATGGCTCTTATGTTCCTAACCGGTCGTGACAACGAAGTGGATAAGATTCTAGGTCTTGAAATTGGTGCTGATGATTACATCACTAAACCATTCAACCCTCGAGAATTAACTATTCGTGCGCGTAACTTACTGACACGTGCGATGAACCAAGGCCTACCAACTGAAGATAAGAAATTGGTAGAGCGTTATGAGTTCAATGGTTGGTCTTTAGAAATCAACAGCCGTTCTTTGGTTAGCCCAAGTGGTGACCAATTTAAGCTTCCTCGTTCTGAATTCCGTGCTTTACTTCACTTCTGTGAAAACCCAGGCAAAATTCAAACGCGTGGCGATCTTCTGAAGAAGATGACTGGCCGTGAACTTAAGCCTCACGATCGTACGGTTGACGTAACTATTCGTCGTATCCGTAAGCACTTTGAATCTGTTGCTGATACACCTGAAATCGTTGCAACGATTCATGGTGAAGGTTACCGTTTCTGCGGTGATCTAAACGAAGAATAATTCGACTATTGTGCTAATGACTCAAGGGTAAAAGCGCTTCATTTTTACCGAGTCTTCAGCAAATAGTGAGAAAAAAGGCTCCCATAGGAGCCTTTTTTTTTAGTATCTTGTCGTTAGAACACTGCAAATTAAAATACTTGGTTAACCGTTACATCACGTTGTGTAATGGTATATTCCTTACCACTCTTAACCAGTGTAACCGTCACATCAACTAAGCTTGCTGGTGCCCAATTAGGCCCATCACGCAGCATGAATTCAACGCCACTCTGATAGCTCTCGCCATTTTGCCCCATACTATTTTGTAAATAGCTTTGTTCCATAATATTGACGTCAAAATCATTATCGTCGTTAGCCGTTAATAGCCATTGTTGTTCTGCATTCTTTAAGACGATTTGCTTTACTTTTATCCCTTGATATAAAGCGTCACTTTGAGGAGAGAGTAATTGAATAGATGCGAGTAAACGACCTTTAGCAGCAGAACTAGCGCCAATCCCTACGCTACCTTCATCTTCAATCATTGGCATGCTGTTTAGCCAAATCTCACTGTATAAAGCAATCGACACATCTTCTATCGTTAATGCATCATCAGCTTGCTCTATCGGTACGACTACGGCAGTCGTCTTGTCTTGCTGGCTATCTTGATTAGCACAAGCTGCAAGTACGACGGTAGATGCAATAATCCCACTCAGTTTCATCCATTTTTTCATTTAGCTTTCTCCTGTTCAGCTACCCACTCGCGTAATACATTCAGATCATGCGCATAACCATTTTTAATCTCATCAACCCAATCATTAATGTTTTCCCACCATGCTGGAAGTTCTGGTGATTGTGCCTTTTGAGCGACTTGCTGGATATGCTTTAAACCGATAGAACCCGCGGCACCTTTAATTTTATGAGCTTCAAACTTAATCCCATCTTTGTCTTTCGCTGTCATATTAGAGTCAAGAATTGCTATATAGTCTGGCATCATCTTTTCAAACATCGCAATACTTTCATGTACTGGTTTGGTGCCGACAATTTCAACATAAGACTCAAGCATCTCTAAATCGAGTAATTGATTAAACATCTCATTATTTGAATGCTCTACCACGACAACTGATTGAGTATCTGAAACCGGCTCAATTGTTTCGATCTCTTCGTCGTCATCAAAATCATCAAGCGGGCAGGTCAGTACTAATCGCTGAATAACATCAGTAATAGCTTTGACACTCAGAGGCTTACTTAGCGCCTCATCCATCCCTTTTTCAATGTACTCGTTTTTATCACTGATCACATTCGCGGTTAACGCGACTAATGCCGGTAAATCATCGTACTTTTTACGCAGCGCTTGCGCTACATCAAACCCGGTCATATCCGGTAATTGAATATCAAGTAACACAAGATCGAAAGCTTCAGGATCGAACATAGCCAATGCTTCATCACCACGCATCGCAACCGTGACTTCATGCCCTAAGCTTTCCAGTAACGCTTTCGCAACAGTAATGTTCAGTTCAATATCTTCAACCATAAAAATACTTAAACTGGCTTGAGGTACCACTGGCATGATTTCTTCTTCAACGACAGCCTCAACTAATGGCACTCTAATGGTGACAGTAAAAGTACTGCCTTCGCCGATATCAGAAGTAACCAAAATATCGCCGCCCATAAGCTGTACCAACTGACGAGAAACAGCAAGACCTATGCCCGTACCTACCGCGTGTAAATTGTCGCTACCTTGCTTAACCTGATAATACATGGCAAATATTTTATCGACTTCAGACGCTGGAATCCCAATGCCACTATCTTCAACGTCAAAGGTGATTTCTGCCTCATGCTCAAAGATCTCACTGCTCACCGATAAAATTACACCACCTTCTTTGGTGAATTTGGTCGCATTACCAATCAAGTTCCACAATACCTGACGTAAACGAGTGCTATCAACTTCGATGTAAGCGGGTAGCTTAGTTAATCGTTCCAAGTCAAAACGTAAGCCTTTTTGTTCAGCCATCAAACTTGAAATATTCTCCATCTCAGTGATAAAATCATGAAAATCAAGCGGTTTAGGCATCAATTCTAAACGACGGCGATCTGACTTATCCATATCGATGATGTCATTAAAGATATTACCTAGCGTTATCGCACTCACATGAACGGTACGCATATAACCACGCTGCTCATCATTTAGCGGCGTTTCAAGCAACATTCGACTCAAACCGACAATACCGTTTAGCGGGGTACGTAGTTCATGGCTAATCGTCGAAATGAATGCGGTTTTATCACGACTCGCTTTTTCTTGTGCGTCTTGGTATTGCTTACGCTCTGTAATATCACGACCAAATCCCATTAAGCCTAAACGTTGGCCATCACGGCGATAAAATGGGACTTTTCGCAATTCAAAAATGGCTTTTCGACCATCAGGGTATTCCAACCATTGTTCGTACGTCAGCGATACGTTTTGCTGAAAAACTTGCTCATCCGTTTCAACAATTTTTATCGCCGCTTCTTCACTATATACATCCCATGGGGTTAGCCCAACTAATCCTTTTTCAGTTTTTCCAGTGAGCTCTGCCATTGCTCGGTTACAACCAGAGAATTCACCTTTCTCATTACGGTAGTAAATAAGATCCGGAGATGCGTCTAAGAAAGATTTGAGTAATGCGCTTTGCTCTGCAAGTTCTAACTGCGCATTTTCACGCTGATAGACTTCATTTTCTAAATCATGCATGGCTATTTCACGAGCTTCTTCCGCTTTTTCTCGCTCTTCAATCTCTTGATTCAGTTGCGTGATATTCACTTGAAGCTGCGTATTTAACTGCATGTCACGAGAGCGCATTTCTTCTAATTTACTGACCAATTTAGATAAACGTTGGCGAGAATCTTCCAACTGATCAACGACCACCGATAAAAAGTAAACGGCCCAAGGCGTGATCAATAAACCAAAGAATACCGAACGCACAATATCGATGTTATGCACTTCACCTTGTAGAGCGAGAGTCACCCCTATTTGAACAACAACAGCCAAGGCCACAAGCGCCAATGCTAATAATAAGCTGAATCGCACTATGCCTAACTTGACTAACAAGTCGACATAGAACTGAGCCAGGACTTTGATTTGTTTCATTATTAAACCCACAACCTAGAAGTGCTTCATTTAATAATATCTTGTGCGGTGACAGAACCAAAGGATAAGTACCACAGTTATGCTCGAATGTTATATTTAACCCATAAAAAAACCTGCTCTCGCAGGCTAATTAGAACTTATTTACGCGATTAAAAATCATCGCTGTCAGATATCGACATTGAACAATTTCGGCCTGCAGCTTTAGCTTTATACAATGCCACATCCGCCATGCCGACTAAATCGCCATAATCTTGAGATGGTAAAGGGATAACCGACGCAATACCTAAGCTTACTGTGAGTCTATTGGCGACGTTAGAATAGCCGTGTGTTAAGCCTTTGCTGGCTAATTCTTGATGAATATTCGCCGCGACGATTTCTCCCCCTTTTAAATCGGTATTTGGTAATAAAAAAGCAAACTCTTCGCCACCATAACGTGCCACTTCATCGGTACCTCGCTGTACCACATTACGAAGCACTTTCGCGACTTCTTGTAATGCAACATCCCCTTGTTGATGCCCGTAGTTATCATTAAAGGCTTTAAAGTAATCGATATCGCATAAAATAAGGGTAAGTGGCTGTTGCTCTCGAACATGGCCATGCCACAGCTTACGTAATTGTTCATCAAAACTTCGTCGATTAGCGACTTTGGTTAAACTATCGATAAAGCTCAATTCTTGTAAGTCCATAATTGCATCAGCTAATTGCTGTTCAGTCGCTTTGCGCTCTGTTACATCACGCGCCATCACCAATACACCGACGGAGTTATCGGTTGGATCTCGATAAGGCGATTTTGCCACTTCGTACCAAATAGGAGTGCCATCTTCAAGAATGACGTAATCTTCTGTTTTAATGGTAATACCCTTTACCATGACTTCTTCATCTATTGGACGACAAAGCTCCCACTTATCAGAGTCAAGTACATCCGAAACGCCTTTTCCCAGTAAGGTTTCAGTGGTGTATCCCAACGAGTGGGCAAACGACTCATTACAGCCAACATAAACCCAATGCTGGTTAAACAATCCAATTGGGTCTTGGCTCGCGCTTAAAATCGTATCCAATAAATTATTACGTTGCGCTAATGTCTGTTCTGTCACTTCACGCTTTTCAATTTCAGTCTTAAGACTTTCTTGCATTTCATGCCAATCAGTTACGTCATGACTGATCCCAAGCGTACCAATAACCTCACTATTATCACCAATCAATAACGTTTTATTGGTTTCTAATAATCGGCTACAACCTTCTGGTGATGTCGTCCAGGTATGCGTTGAATTGTTACTAGAAAACGAAGCATCTTCGCTATCAATCAAACCATCATTGAGCCTACCTCGCCAAAAACGATCGAAGGCTTTATTGGTTCCAATTATTCGGTCGGCATTATCTTGAAAATACACTAATTCAGACAGGGAGTTTAAAACACTTTGGAATACGCGTTGTTCTTGTTCAATTTTACTTTGAACAACATTGTGCTGTTGCGGTTCATATAGATACAGTAACCATGCCATTTTACGTTTAAAACGGATACGTTGACCTGATACTTTTAACTTCGTGCCTAAATGCTCTGACAATATCAGCTCTTTACCCCAATCTCTAAAACCTGTTTCATTACTATAAGGTCGTAAAAAGTCATATAGCATTTGGGGCTCGATATGATCTGGATAAATATAACTATTGCCGACTTTTCTAACCCCGATTAATTCACGGCACGCTTTATTAGCATAAAGTAATGATCCATCATTGCCTCTTACAATAACGGCCCCTACAGGCAAGTAATTAAGATTAGCTTGGATTTTTTTAAATGAAGATAACCGAACATTATGAAGAATCAGCGCTAAAAAAGCACCGCCAATAGAAATAGCTAAGATCACTGCTGTAAACATCAGAATCGGACTATCGAAGTCAGCAGAAGAGATTAAAGCCCAACAAGCAGATGGGCTAAAAAATAGAATAAGAAGAATAAACCTACGACTGCAATTCATCGAACATCCACATAAGAAAAATACGGTCAAATACATTAAGGGGAAAGTTAATGTTCAAGCCAGTAAGATCGAATATGTATGATAATTAGCTACTTGAACTATCAATAATCTACCATATGTTATGATTTTTTAGGTAATATCGGCTGATAAATAAATGAATTGTCTAATGCAGAGCCTTGCGCACCATGTTGATCAAGGTATTTACCAATATCAATCATGGCTAACCAACGATTTTCACACCAAGTCGGAGCCAGTAACGTAGGACGACGAGCACTGGCTGATACGCGATGAAAAACCACTTCTGGTGGCGTAAGGCGGATCATTTCAGCGGCAATTTCAGTATATGTTTCTAAACTCAACGCTTCGAGGCGATCTGCCTTCCACGCTTTCGCCATAATACTGCCTTCGACAATATGGAGTGGGTGCAATTTGATTCCATCAGTACCCACATCAATAGTACGTTTCAGTGTCTCTAAATTGTCTTCTTTGGTATCACCCGGCAAGCCAACAATAAGATGGGTACACACTTTAATACCCATTGCACGGGCACGTTTCGTGATATTCTCATAACACGCAAAATCATGACCTCGATTAATACGCTTTAATGTCTTATCGTTCGCGGTTTGTAACCCAAGTTCAAGCCAAATTTCATAGCCCTGCTCGCAATAACTCGCCAGTAACTCCAGTACTGCATCTGGCACGCAATCTGGACGCGTACCCACGCACAAGCCGACGATATTGGCTGCTTGTAGCGCTTCTTCATACATGTTTTTCAACAACTGCACTTCAGCGTAAGTATTGGTGTACGCCTGAAAATACGCTAAATAACGGTTAGCACGATCGGTGTTGACTGCACGTTGCGCCAACTGCTGACGAATAGGTATATACTGTGCTTGCTCATCAGCAAAAGAAGCGACATTACAGAAGGTACAACCTCCTCGCCCAATCGTGCCATCACGATTTGGACAACTAAAACCACCATGCAAAGACAGTTTGTGTACTTTCTCTCCATAACGTCGTTGTAAATCTTGCCCAAAGGTATTGACTAATTCGTGCAGTTGCATCATTTCACCTAGCGTTTATTATCTTTCCAATAAGAAAGATAAACCTGTTTACGGCGGCGCAGATTAACATTAAGCCTCAAAATGGAATTTGTGCCAAAACAAGAAAAAACGTATAACTCAAGGAAGCTAGCACGTCATTACCCCTTTGTTGATAAAAAACGACAAAAAGTGCGTCCCCCTCTCCGACTAAAGTCTAATGTTCTAAACACCGCGCTCAATATCATTCAGTAAGATATTCACAATGATAAGCATTATCGAATAAACACGCACATTGGCGAATTATAAATGCACTAAATGAAATAATTTATGCTCTTTATGTGTTATTTATTGTTGGTAATTAAAGTATCAAAACTGTAGGATAGTTACACTTGTGTGCAATTTATGCACAACATATGTGATGTAATCAGCTATTCTAATAGTGATTTATGTTGCTAAATCGGAAAGACTGCAGTGTTTTCACATACCAGAATGAAAACACTCCAACATTTAGTTTGCTATTGAAAGTAAGAACTTCATCCCACAGCAAACACGCAACTCAACGACGCTGGACAAGACGTCCGATATAAAGCTCATTGAGAATGTGATTATAAAATTAGGGATAACCAAGCCTTTGGATAAGGGCTTGTTGAAACTGGAAGGATGTATCAATGTCAGATCAAGAGCTTAACGCGCAGGGACTTTATGTACCCGAATTAGAGCACGATGCCTGTGGTATCGGCTTTGTTGCCCACCTTAAAAACCGTAAGTCCCATGAGATCGTAACACAAGCGCTCGACATGTTAGCTCGTATGGAGCACCGTGGCGGCCAAGGTTGTGATCCTTGTAGTGGTGATGGTGCCGGTATTCTTTTACAAAAGCCGCATGAATTTTTACTGGAAGAAACAGTAAAACAAGGCATTAAACTACCGTCATTTGATAAATACGGTGTGGGTGTTGTGCTGTTCCCGAAAGATGAGCACAAACGTTCGCAGTGTCGTGACATTTTAGAACGAAATGCAAAGCGACTTGATCTAGAAGTGATTGGCTACCGTATATTGCCAGTCGATAACTCCATGATCGGTGAAGACCCTCTTAGCACTGAACCACAGTTTGAACATGTGTTTATTACTGGTGGCGCAAACTTAGACCCCGCAGTGTTAGAACGTAAACTCTATGTTCTTCGTAATTATACTGTGCGTGTTTGCCTTGAAAGCATTTCAAATATTGGCGATGACTTCTACATAAACTCATTGTCTTATAAAACCTTGGTATATAAAGGTCAGCTTACTACTGAGCAAGTACCTCAATACTTCTTAGACCTACAAAACCCAAGTATGGTGACGGCACTCGCATTGGTGCACTCGCGTTTCTCGACCAATACTTTTCCTCGCTGGCGTCTGGCCCAGCCTTTCCGTTATATTGCTCACAACGGTGAAATTAACACTGTACGTGGTAATTTGAACTGGATGAAGGCACGTGAAGCGATTCTTGAATCAGATCTCTTCAGCCAACAAGAAATCGACATGTTGTTGCCGATTTGTCAGGAAGGCAGTTCAGATTCATCAAACTTCGATATGGCGTTAGAACTATTAGTGCTTTCTGGCCGTAGTTTGCCACATGCTCTTATGATGCTGATTCCTGAAGCATGGCAAGAAAACAAGAACATGGATCCCAAGCGACGCGCGTTCTATCAATACCACGCGAATGTTATGGAACCATGGGATGGTCCGGCTTCTGTTTGTTTCACTGATGGCGTTCAAGTAGGTGCAACGCTTGACCGTAATGGTCTTCGTCCTTCTCGTTATACTGTGACCAAAGATGATTTCTTGGTTATGGCATCGGAATCTGGCGTTGTAAAAATTGATCCTGAGAATGTTCAATTCCGTGGTCGTCTACAACCGGGTCGCATTTTTGTTGCCGATTTAGAGCAAGGTCGCATCATCTCTGACGAAGAAGTCAAAGACAGCATCGCCACAGCGCAGCCATATGAGCAATGGATTAAAGACAACCTATTGACCTTAAAGGCCCTGCCTGAAGCCGACAACATGCACCACCAGCCAACACCAGAACGTTTGCTGCATCATCAACAAGCGTTTGGTATGAGCTCTGAAGAAGTGAACGAAATTATCGTTCCTTTAGCAAAAACCGGTTATGAACCACTCAGCGCAATGGGTGCTGACTGGCCACTCGCGATTCTATCGCATCAGTCTCAGCATCTATCTAACTACTTTAAGCAGCTTTTTGCTCAGGTAACTAACCCACCGATCGACCCGATCCGTGAGCGTATGGTTATGTCGCTGAATACTTACCTTGGTAAAGATCAGAACCTACTGACTGAAACACCTGAACACTGCCAAAAAGTAGAGTTAGAATCACCCGTTCTTTCAAATGCTGAACTTGAAAAGTTGCGTGCTATCGATAAAGAGCACTTACAAGCTAAAACGCTCGACATCGTATTCCGTGCTAACGGAGAGCAAGGTAAACTAGAACGCGCCCTTAAGCGTATTTGCCAATATTCAGAAGATGCGGTTAACGATGGTTATTCCATTATCATCCTGACCGACCGTGCCGTTAACTCTAACCATGCTGCGATTCCTGCCATGCTGGCAGTGGGTGCCGTTCACCACCACCTAATCCGTAAAGGGTTACGTGCGAAATGTGACATCATTATCGAAACCGGTGATGCACGTGAAACCCACCACTTTGCAACACTAGTCGGTTATGGTGCCAATGCCATTAACCCTTACCTAGTGACAGAGACACTGGTTGATCTGCAAAAAAAGCGTAAGTTAGACCCTGAGTTATCAACAGATGCACTATTCAATAATTACCGTAAAGGTGTGAATGGCGGTCTGCTTAAGATCTTCTCGAAGATGGGCATTTCTACCTTACAGTCATACCATGGCGCACAAATATTTGAAGCGCTGGGTATCAGTAAATCTGTTGTCGATAAATACTTCACAGGTACTGTTTCTCGTATTCAAGGTTTAACCATTGATGACATCGCACAAGAAGTGCTAATTCGTCACCGTGTTGGTTATCCTACTCGCGAAATCCCAATTCAAATGCTGGATGTGGGTGGCGTATATCAGTGGAAACAACGTGGTGAAAAACACCTGTTTAACCCTGAAACAATTTCGCTGCTTCAGCAATCAACACGCGGTAAAGATTACAAGCAATTCCAAGAGTATTGCCATGCTGTTGATGCACAAGGCGACAACGCCGCAACATTGCGTAGTCAGCTTGAATTCATAAAAAGCCCAACAGGTGCTATACCACTGGCTGACGTTGAGCCAATTGAAAGCATCTTGAAGCGATTTGCTACTGGTGCGATGAGCTTTGGTTCTATCTCTCACGAAGCCCACTCTACCCTTGCTGTTGCAATGAACCGCATCGGTGCTAAATCTAACTCAGGCGAAGGTGGTGAAGACCCTGTTCGTTTTGATAAGAAAGACAACGGTGATTGGGAACGTTCAGCTATCAAGCAAGTTGCATCAGGTCGTTTCGGCGTAACCTCATACTACTTGAGTAATGCTGATGAGCTGCAAATCAAGATGGCACAAGGCGCGAAACCAGGTGAAGGCGGTCAGCTGCCGGGTGACAAAGTCGACGACTGGATTGGTGCAACACGTCACTCAACACCAGGGGTTGGTCTAATTTCCCCGCCACCACACCACGACATCTATTCTATCGAAGATTTAGCACAGCTGATCTACGATTTGAAAAATGCTAACCGCGCAGGACGTGTTAACGTCAAGCTCGTATCGGAAGCTGGCGTAGGTACAATCGCGTCAGGTGTTGCAAAAGCAAAAGCCGATGTCGTGCTTATTGCAGGCTTTGATGGTGGTACTGGTGCATCACCAATGTCATCAATTCGCCACACAGGTTTACCGTGGGAACTTGGCCTTGCAGAAACACACCAAACACTACTGAAAAACGGCTTACGTAACCGTATCGTTGTTCAGTCTGATGGCCAGATGAAAACCCCTCGCGACCTCGCAGTCGCAACACTACTGGGTGCTGAAGAATGGGGAGTAGCAACAGCAGCACTGGTTGTTGAAGGTTGTATCATGATGCGTAAGTGTCATAAGAATACCTGCCCTGTTGGTATCGCAACGCAGAATAAAACACTGCGAGAGCGTTTTGATGGTCGTGTTGAAGATGTAGTGACTTTCTTCCAGTACATGGCAGAAGGGTTACGTGAAGTGATGGCTGAGCTTGGTTTCCGTACCATTGAAGAAATGGTGGGGCAATCTCACAAGCTGAAAATCCGTAGCGATATTGGCCATTGGAAATACAAGAATCTTGATTTAAGCCCTGTGCTATTTATTGAGCCACCTCGTAAAGACGATGGTATCTATAATCAGCGCCAACAAGAACACAACCTTGAACATGTACTTGACCGTAAGTTAATTGACGTTGCCGCCCCCGCGTTATATCAAGGCAAGCAAATCGATGCTGAATTTGACATCATCAATACCGACCGTAGTACGGGTACTATGCTGTCAAACGAGATTTCAAAAATCTATAAAGACCAAGGCCTACCACAGCCAATGAACGTAAAGTTTAATGGTTCAGCGGGTCAAAGCTTTGGGGCATTCCTTGCGAAAGGTGTGAATTTTGAAGTCGAAGGCGATGCCAATGACTACTGGGGTAAAGGCTTATCTGGCGGCACGATAGTGCTTTATCCAAACAGCAAATCTAACATTGTTCCTGAAGACAACATCATTGTAGGTAACGTCTGTTTCTACGGTGCAACGTCGGGTGAATCTTACATTCGCGGTCTAGCGGGTGAACGTTTCTGTGTACGTAATTCAGGCGCAAAAGTGGTTGTTGAAGGAATCGGTGACCACGGTTGTGAATATATGACTGGTGGTATTGCCGTTATTCTAGGTCAAACTGGTCGTAACTTCGCTGCAGGTATGAGCGGTGGTATCGCGTATGTTTGGGACCAATTCGAGGACTTCGAAACCAAGCTAAATGCAGAACTTGTTGATCTTGATCCTCTCGAGCAAGAAGACAAAGACTTGCTATTAGACATGCTAACCAAGCATGCTGAACTAACAGGCAGTACAGTCGCAGAAACCTTCCTATCTAACTTTGAAGCAAACCTTCAAAAGATGGTGAAAGTAATGCCAAGGGATTACAAAGCTGTACTACTAAAGCGTAAAGCTGAAGCAGAAAACAAGGAAGAGTTGGAGGCCGTAAATGGGTAAGCCTACAGGATTTTTAGAATTTGGTCGTGAGCTACCACAAAAGGTAGATCCAAGCGTTCGTATTCAAGATAACAAAGAATTTGTTTTGAATGACGAGTTTGGCGATAAGATCAATACTCAAGCATCACGTTGTATGGATTGCGGCGTACCTTTCTGTCACAACGCGTGCCCGATTGGTAACATCATCCCAGAATTCAACGATGCCGTTTTCCGTGATAGCTGGGAAGAAGCGTGGAACATTTTAAGTTCAACCAATAACTTTCCTGAATTTACTGGTCGTGTATGTCCAGCGCCTTGTGAAAGTGGCTGTGTATTGGGTATCAACCAAGATCCAATCACGATTTGTAATATCGAGAAAACCATTGTCGAAACAGCCTACCGTGAAGGGTATGCAAAACCGAAAACACCACGCACACGTACAGGGAAAACCATTGCTATCATCGGTTCTGGTCCTGCGGGTCTATCAGCTGCCGAACAGTTAAACAGTGCGGGTCATTGCGTAACTGTTTTTGAGCGAGATGAAAAGGTCGGGGGGCTATTACGTTTTGGGATCCCTGACTTCAAATTAGGCATGGATATCATTGATCGTAAAATCGACTTAATGAGCGATGCTGGTGTTAAGTTTGAAGTTAATGCGCACATTGGTGTCACGGTAAATGCCCAGCAATTACGTCAAGATTTTGATGTGGTATTACTAACAGGCGGTTCTACCGTACCGCGTAATTTACCGATTCCAGGTCGTGAACTAACTGGTGTACATTTTGCGATGGAATTCCTTGCGCAAAATAATCGCCGTGCTAACGACATGGATTTAAAAACCGAAGAAATTCACGCCAAAGGCAAGCATATTGTTGTGGTTGGTGGCGGCGATACCGGTTCTGACTGTGTGGGTACATCTAACCGTCATGGTGCTGCAAGTATTACTCAAGTGGAAATTATGCCAATTCCACCAGGGCAGCGTCCAACGAATCAACCTTGGCCGTCTTACCCAATGATCATGAAAACATCGACTTCGCATGAAGAAGGCTGTGATCGTCATTGGAATATTCTGACTAAAGAGTTCATCGGTGATGAGGCGGGTAATGTAAAAGCATTGCGTATCGCCGATATTCAGTGGCAAGAAGCCAAACCTGGTGAACGCCCTGGTTTTGATGAAGTCGCAGGCTCTGAGCGTATCATTCCATGTGATATGGCGTTTTTAGCGATGGGCTTCTTACATCCAGAATCAACCGGTGTTATTGCCCAACTGGATATTAAGTTGGATGAGCGCGGTAATGTTGCAACCACGGGTTTTGCAACTAGTCAGAAAGGTGTTTTTGCCGCAGGCGATATGCGTACAGGTCAATCTTTGGTGGTACGTTGTATCAACGAGGGTCGTGAATGTGCACGTGAAATTGATGACTTCTTGATGGGTAACTCCAACCTAGAAGCAAAAGCTGATTCACTGATGCTCTCTCAAGCCTAGTTATAAAACATAAGATATACACTAAACAACCAGCTCCGTAGTGAGCTGGTTTTTTTATACCTATACCCATTATAGGTATGCAGTTTTTACTACTCCTCCCTTCTTTAAACAGTCAGTTTTACTTTTTATCACTAATTAGAATCTTTGAAGTAAGTCGGTAATACCCGCTCTTTTTCTTGCTAGTATCTGACCGTTATCACCATTAAAAATGGTAATAACAAGTCCATTTTTTGATTTTCAAATGAAAAAATTGAAAACCAGACACTTATAAGAAATATATATTGTGGCAGCACTCAAATGTGACCCGTAACGATTATTTGACCTTTTTGCAATTTATCGTTAACTTGAAATGTCGCAATAAGCAGAAAAGACGATCAGGAAGATTGTCATACTTATGCAGTCACACTGTTTAAATGAGCAGAAGCAAGGGAGAGTTGCAATGACACTGTATGACCCAGCGCTGGAAAAAGATAACTGTGGTTTTGGTTTAATCGCCCATATTGAAGGTGATACTAGTCACAAGCTAGTGCGTACCGCCATATCGGCATTGGATCGTATGACCCACCGAGGTGGCATTGCTGCCGACGGGAAAACCGGTGATGGTTGTGGGCTATTAATGAAAAAGCCCGAGAGCTTCTATCGTATTATCGCCGGAGAAAAAGACTGGAAACTCGCCCGAGAGTTTGCCATTGGCATGCTATTTCTAAGTCAGGATCCAGTTAGAGCCGAGCAAGCCCGCGCAATTATCAATGATGAGCTATCAAAAGAAACATTGTCTGTTGCAGGTTGGCGCACCGTTCCTATCAATGATCAGGTTCTCGGCCCTATTGCGAAAGAATCATTACCCAATATCGAGCAGGTCTTCATTAATGCACCTGCTGGCTGGAAGCCCCGCGACATAGATCGTCGCCTTTATATTGCTCGTCGCCGCATTGAAAAGCGTATTTCCGACGATCCTGACTTTTATATCTGTAGCCTCTCTAGCCAGGTCACGGTTTACAAAGGCTTGTGTATGCCAGCAGATTTACCGCGATTTTATACTGATCTTGGTGATCTCCGTTTAGAGTCTTCTATTTGCTTATTCCACCAACGTTTCTCGACCAATACCCAACCACGCTGGCCATTGGCACAACCCTTCCGATATTTAGCCCACAACGGTGAAATTAATACCATTGCGGGTAATCGCCAATGGGCGCGTGCGCGTGCTTATAAATTTGCTTCGCCATTATTGCCAGATCTTCAAACTGCCGCCCCCTTTATCAATGAAACAGGCTCAGATTCATCTAGCTTAGATAACATGCTAGAACTGTTTTTGGCCGGGGGCCTCGACCTATTCCGTGCAATGCGCATGTTAGTGCCACCAGCGTGGCAAAATCATCCTGATATGGATCCTGAACTTCGCGCTTTCTATGATTTTAACTCCATGCACATGGAACCATGGGATGGCCCGGCAGGTATCGTGATGTCTGATGGGCGCTATGCCGCCTGTAATCTTGACCGAAATGGTCTACGACCGGCACGTTATGTGATCACAAAAGACAAATTGATAACCCTTGCATCTGAGGTCGGTATTTGGGATTACGCTCCCGATGAAGTCTCTGAAAAAGGCCGTGTTGGCCCTGGTGAACTGCTCGTTATCGACACCAAATTCGGTAAAATCTGGCACTCTAGCGACATAGACAACGAACTTATGGGGCGACACCCTTATAAAGAGTGGATGGACAGCCACGTTAAACGGTTAATCCCTTTTACTGAGCTGGGTGACGATCAAGTCGGCAGTCGCTCCTTGGATGACAACGAACTCAATACTTATCAGAAACTATTTGGTGTCAGTCACGAAGAGTTAGATCAGGTATTACGTGTTGTTGGTGAAAACGGTCAAGAAGCGACAGGCTCAATGGGTGATGATGCCCCTATGGCAGTATTGTCATCAAAAGAGCGCGCCATTACCGACTACTTCCGCCAAATGTTTGCTCAGGTGACTAATCCACCGATAGATCCACTGCGTGAAAAGCACGTTATGTCACTCGCTACCTGTATTGGTCGTGAAATGAATGTGTTCTGTGAAACCGATGGCCACGCTTATCGAGTTGCCTTTAATTCACCGATATTACTATATTCAGATCTAGTACAACTATTAGAGCTCGATAGCCAATATTACCGTAATAGCATTATCGATATTAACTACGATTCGAGTGAAAAAGATCTCAAACAAGCGATCAACGATTTATGCGATCAAGCTGAACGTCTCGTTCGCAGTGGTACAGTATTGATCGTATTATCGGATCGTGGGATAGATAAAAATAAATTACCGATCCCTGCGGCAATGGCCGTCGGTGCCGTGCAAAATCGCCTCGTGAAAACGAATTTGCGCTGCGATGCCAATGTGGTTATCGAAACCGCAACCGCGCGCGACCCACACCAATTTGCAGTACTCATTGGCTTTGGTGCCACCGCAGTTTATCCGTATCTTGCCTATGAATCGCTGGGGAAGCTGATCGATAATGGGGCAATCTCTAAACCATATCGTGATGTGATGGTAAATTTCCGCGATGGCATGAATAAAGGTCTGTACAAGATCATGTCAAAAATGGGGATCTCCACCGTTGCCTCATACCGTTGTTCACAACTCTTTGAAGCGATAGGTCTGCATGAAGACGTCATCGAACAGTGCTTTAGCGGGGTCTCAAGCCGAATTTCTGGCGCTAACTTTGATGATTTCCAACAAGACTTATTTAACTTATCACGCAAAGCATGGCTAAAACGCAAACCGATAGAACATGGCGGCTTGCTAAAATACGTTCACGGTGGTGAATTCCATGCCTACAACCCCGATGTGGTTGGCACCCTGCAACAGGCTGTAAAGTCAGGTAATTACAACGATTACTTGTCGTTTGCCAATATCGTTAATGAACGTCCAGTCGCGGCTATTCGTGACTTGTTAGCATTAAAGAAATCGGATAACCCGACAACACTAGAACAAGTCGAAGCCGCCTCTGAACTCTATCAGCGCTTCGATTCCGCCGCGATGTCTATTGGCGCACTCAGCCCCGAAGCCCATGAAGCACTCGCGATTGCGATGAACCGTTTGGGGGGTTACTCAAACTCAGGTGAAGGCGGCGAAGATCCACGTCGTTTTGGCACCGAGCGAAACTCACGTATTAAGCAAGTGGCTTCAGGACGATTTGGGGTCACACCGCATTACCTAGTCAATGCCGATGTTATTCAGATCAAAGTGGCACAAGGTGCTAAACCCGGAGAAGGAGGCCAGCTGCCAGGTCACAAAGTCACCACTGAGATTGCCAAACTGCGCTTTGCCGTTCCCGGGGTTACATTAATATCACCGCCACCTCATCACGATATTTATTCGATTGAAGATTTAGCCCAATTGATCTTTGATTTAAAAGAAGTGAACCCTAAAGCCATGGTGTCAGTCAAGCTGGTTTCAGAACCAGGTGTCGGCACGATTGCGACAGGTGTCGCTAAAGCCTACGCTGATTTAATCACCATTTCAGGTTACGACGGCGGAACCGGTGCGAGCCCACTCACCTCTGTAAAATATGCAGGCAGCCCATGGGAACTGGGGTTAGCAGAAACTCAGCAAGCATTAGTAGCCAACGGATTACGGCATAAAATCCGCTTACAAGTCGATGGCGGTTTGAAAACCGGTCTCGATGTGGTGAAAGCGGCAATTCTAGGTGCTGAAAGCTTTGGTTTTGGTACCGCCCCAATGGTGGCGTTAGGCTGTAAATACCTGCGTATTTGCCACCTAAATAATTGTGCAACAGGGGTCGCAACCCAAGATGAAAAACTGCGCCGTGATTTCTTCAAAGGTTTACCAGAACAAGTCATGAACTACTTCATCGGCTTAGGTCAGGAAGTCCGTGAATTATTAGCTCAGTTAGGGGTAAAACAGCTCACCGATCTGATTGGTCGTACTGATCTGCTCGCAGTCATTAACGGCCATACCGCGAAACAAAACAAACTTGATTTAAGCAGTCTACTACATGCGCCTACACCAATCGCAGGCAAAACAGTGTATTGCAGCGAACCTAATACCCCGTTTGATACCGCTCAATTAAGTAACACATTAATTGAAGAAGCCTTACCAGCCATAGAAAGCCGAAGCGGTGCCGATTTGTATCACGATATCCGTAATACTGACCGCTCGATTGGTGCCCGTTTATCCGGTGAAATTGCACTGCGTTACGGTAACCAAGGCATGGCAGGTCAACCCATAAACCTTTACTTAAATGGCACTGCTGGTCAGTCATTTGGAGTATGGAATGCGGGCGGACTAAACCTCAACTTAACGGGCGATGCTAACGACTACGTGGGTAAAGGAATGACCGGCGGTAAGATTGCGATCAGACCACCAATCGGCTCCGCATTTAAATCACATGAAGCCACAATCATTGGAAATACCTGTTTATATGGTGCAACAGGCGGAAAGTTATTTGCTGCAGGTACGGCAGGTGAACGCTTCGGTGTGCGTAACTCAGGTACGATTGCCGTGGTGGAAGGTGCGGGGGATAACGCATGCGAATACATGACTGGGGGGATTATTGCCATTTTAGGTAAAACTGGAGTCAACTTCGGCGCAGGCATGACCGGTGGCTTTGCTTATATTCTTGATGAAGATGGTGATTTCGCAGGACGCGTAAACCCTGAACTCATTGAAACACTGCAGTTAAATGGCCTTCAAATCCACCAAGAGCATTTACGCGGTCTGATTGATCGCCACCTTGAAGAAACAGGATCAAGCCGAGCTCAAGAAATTCTGGCCGACTTCGACCAATGGATTCCAAAGTTCTATTTAGCGAAACCCAAATCGGCAGATGTGAATACCCTTCTGGGTCACCAAAGCCGCTCAGCTGCAGAGCTGCGTGTACAAGCACAATAAAGGAGGGGAAAACTAATGAGCCAGAACGTATACCAATTCATTGATGTCGCGCGTGTTGATCCTGCAAAAAAACCGCTTAACATCCGTAAGATTGAGTTCGTTGAAATCTACGAGCCCTTTACACAACAGCAAGCTGGCGCTCAAGCTGATCGCTGCCTTGACTGTGGTAACCCATATTGTGAATGGAAATGCCCAGTACATAACTACATTCCACAGTGGTTAAAATTAGCCAATGAAGGGCGCATATTAGAAGCGGCAGAACTCGCCCACCAAACCAATACGCTACCTGAAGTCTGTGGTCGAGTGTGCCCACAAGATCGTTTATGTGAAGGGTCTTGTACGCTTAATGAGGACTTTGGCGCCGTCGCTATTGGTAACGTTGAAAAATACATTACCGATAAAGCGTTTGAAATGGGCTGGAAACCCGACATGTCGCATGTTGAATGGACAGATAAAAAAGTGGCGATTATTGGTGCCGGTCCAGCAGGGTTATCTTGCGCTGATATCTTAGTACGCAACGGCGTAAAACCTGTGGTATTTGATCGCTACCCTGAAATTGGTGGTCTACTGACATTTGGCATCCCCTCTTTCAAATTAGAGAAAGAGGTGATGGTTAACCGTCGTAAAATATTCACTGAAATGGGCGTTGAATTCCAACTCAATACCGAGATCGGAAAAGACATTCAGATGAATGACTTACTCAAAGACTATGATGCTGTTTTCCTTGGGGTCGGAACGTATAAAAACATGCGCGCAGGGCTAGAAAACGAAAATGCAGCTGGTGTTTACGATGCCCTGCCATTTCTCGTATCAAATACCTATAAAGTGATGAACCTAAACACTGACATTGATTTTACTGACATGAAAGGAAAACGCGTTGTTGTATTAGGGGGGGGGGATACCGCGATGGACTGTGTACGCACCTCTATTCGTCAAAATGCCAAAAATGTAATTTGTGCTTACCGCCGTGACGCAGCCAATATGCCGGGTTCAAGACGTGAAGTAAAAAATGCACGTGAAGAAGGCGTGAAATTCATGTTTAACCTACAACCATTAAGTATAAAAATTAATGACCAAGGCCAAGCAACTGGGGTGAATGTCGTTAAAACAAAGCTCGGTGAACCAGACGAAGCAGGACGTCGTCACCCTGAATTGATTGAAGGCAGTGAACATTTACTTGAAGCCGATGCCGTTATTATGGCCTTTGGTTTTCAACCTCACGCCATGCCATGGTTAGAAAAATACGCTGTCGACATTGACCAAAATGGGCGTATTAAAGCACCAGAAACTGCTACCTTCCCATTCCAAACCTCTAACGAGAGAATTTTTGCTGGCGGCGATGCCGTACGGGGTTCAGATCTCGTCGTCACTGCAATTAATGAAGGGCGTTTAGCAGCTCAAGGTATTCTTGATTACCTTGAGGTGTAACACTTAACATCCGACAAATACACAATACAACGAGAGTGTTGATGGGCTAACTTATCAAATTAGCCCCATCAGCTCTCGTTTTTTCATACTTCAACCTTTCTCACAGCGTGGTACAATTGCGTCAATAATTACACTTCTGGTTGCGACTCTCGCAGCAAGTATTGACTAACAAGAGAACAAATCCATGAAAATTGGCATTATTGGCGCGATGGAGCAAGAAGTTACCATCCTTAAAGAGCAACTTACTGACTGCGAAACTCACCACAAAGCAGGTTGTACTTTTTATACGGGTAACCTGAATGGCGCAGATGTTGTCTTGTTACAATCTGGGATTGGTAAAGTAGCAGCAGCTGTGGGTACCGCTGTTTTACTGGAAGTATTCCAACCAGACGTTGTCTTAAACACAGGTTCTGCGGGTGGTTTTGATTCAAGCCTAACACTTGGTGATGTGATTATTTCAACAGAAGTACGTTACCACGATGCTGATGTAACAGCGTTTGGCTATGAAATTGGTCAAATGGCACAGCAACCAGCAGCTTTCATTTCTGATGAAAAGTTGATACTGACTGCAGAGCAAGCACTAGCCTCAATGGCTGACATGCATGCCGTTCGCGGTCTAATTTGTACAGGTGATGCATTCGTATGTACACCTGAAAAACAAGCGTTCATTCGTGATAACTTCCCAACAGTTATTGCAGTGGAAATGGAAGCGGCTGCAATCGCTCAAGCTTGTCATCAATTTAATGTACCGTTTGTTGTTGTTCGTGCAATTTCAGATGTCGCAGATAAAGAATCACCAATGAGCTTTGAAGAGTTCTTACCATTAGCAGCACAAAGCTCGTCAGTAATGGTTGCAAAAATGGTTGAGATTCTTAATCAGTAATGACAAATAGCTGGTCTATTTTGCTCGATAACGCCTCCCTACTCGCATTGTGGGGAGCGTTAGTCATACATTGGTTTTTCCCAATACCAACCGCTGTGCATCCCATCCATATTTGCCAACGTTTCGCGATTCTACTGGCCGATAAAGTCAACAATCCTAACGATAACCACAAACAACGTTTATTCTCAGGGACGTTAACTTGGGCACTTATTTGGGGCACGCTGTTAATTTTATTAATTGCACTTTATCAACTTGTTTGGGTAGATATTCTGTTTCAACTCACCTTATTATGGGTTGCACTAGATTGGCGTAATACCGCGAAACTCAGTCAGCATTTCATTAGTGCTTATGCCAAAGAAGACAAAGTACGCTGCCGTCAATTACTGGAATATCCCCTTAATCGTAACACCCAAAATCTCTCTTTATTAGGTTTAGGAAAAGCAGGAGCAGAAACACAGCTTCTGAGTTACGGACGCTTAGTGGCTGGCGTTTTATTCTGGTATGCCATTGCCGGAGGAATTGGTGCCATCATGTATCGCGTTGCGATTTGCCTTGCCCGAGCATGGTCACCATCGCGTCATCAATACAATATATTCGGATTACCTGCAGTACGTATTCTCGCGATGCTAGATATTATTCCACTGCGCATACTGGCATTACTCATTACTGTCGGTAACAACAGCAAAGCCGCACTCCAAGGTTTAATAAAGCAGGGAGAACACTGGTTTCTGCCCGGCCCCGGCTGGCTACTGAGTGCGACAGGACATAAATTATCACTGTCTTTAGGTGGGCCTGCTATTTACGATAATAAGAAAATGGTACGCCCCCAAATTGGAGGCAAAATCGCACCTGCAGCCTTTCATTTAGCGCAAATACAACAAATGATGACGCACCGTCTACTTGCTTGGGTCATAATTGAAAGCGCATTACTGTTTATTTTTCAAGGAAGTTTCTAAGTGCGCTTTATTTATCTGTTTATTGCCCTATTTTCATCGTTCAGTATTGCCCAACAACCAGCCTTACGTGTCATTAGCCTTTCTCCTCATACTACCGAACTTGCTTATGCTTCAGGACTTGGTGACGCTTTAATTGCTGCCAGTGATTACAGTGATTACCCAGAAGCCGCACAAAAATTGGAACGAGTTGCTAACTATCGTGGTGTAAAGTTAGAACGCATTGTTGCATTACAACCCGACCTGATATTGGCATGGAAAGGTGGTAATCCCCCACGTGAAATGGCTAAGTTAGAACAATTGGGGTTGAATGTTTTTTATTCGAACCCTGTCGAACTGGAAGATATTGCGACAACCATCGAGCAACTTGGTCAGTATTCACCAGAGCCGACACAAGCAACACAAACTGCGAATCAATTTCGCCAAAAAATTAATGCCTTTAAAACCCGCAATGAAAATCAACGTACAGTAAGTTTCTTCTACCAGTTAAGTGATTCCCCTATCATTACCATTGCCGATGGTAGTTGGCCAAGCCAAGTATTCTCATTATGCGGAGGCCGAAATATTTTTGGGGATAGTCCAGCCGCCTATCCTCAAGTTTCAGAAGAGCAAGTTGTTGTTCGACAACCAGAAGTTATCTTCGGAACACCTCATGCAGATACTAAAACCAGCATTTGGCATAACTGGCAAGGTAAGTTGCCAGCCGTTGATAATCATCATGTTTTTACATTACAAGCTGATTGGCTAAATCGCCCTACACCACGTACGATTAATGCGATAAAACAAGTCTGCGGTCTATTCGATCAAGTCAGGGATGGCACTCTGTAACAGAGTCTCAACAATCAATGTGAATGAGCTCACAAAGCCGTGATATCAAGTTGAGCAAGCTTAATTTCCTCGTACAATCTCAGTCCGCTCTCAATGGTCTTTCTATTTAACAGGGACAAGCATGCTTATATATATTCTCGATATGTTCGGCACTGCCGTTTTTGCCGCATCGGGTGTGTTACTGGCGGGTCGATTAAGGATGGATCCGTTTGGGGTCGTTGTACTTGCCAGTGTGACAGCTATTGGCGGTGGTACGATTCGTGATATGGCGTTAGGCGCCACTCCAGTATTTTGGATTACTGATACTAACTACTTATGGGTCATCTTCTTTACCTGTCTTATAAGTATGATCGCCGTACGACGTCCGCAGCGTATGCCATGGTATTTTTTACCTGTTGCCGATGCCATAGGTCTAGCGGTCTTTGTTGCTATCGGGGTAGAGAAAGCCCTTCGTTTCGGCGCATCCCCCATGGTAGCGGTGATCATGGGAGTTATTACAGGCTGTGGTGGTGGTGTAATTCGAGATGTATTAGCCAGAGAAATTCCGATGGTATTACGAACTGAGGTGTATGCTACTGCATGTATTCTTGGTGGAATGATTCACACCATTGGCTTGAGTGTGGATATTGACCCTACAATAGCAACTCTTGCTGGTGTGGTCGCAACACTTTCGATTCGTCTTGCAGCTATTCGTTGGCACCTTTCTTTACCAGCTTTGACCCTAAAAAGTTAATGCTACTGGTAAGTATATTTATTACAACATCTTGCATAAAACCGCCACTCAAGGCGGTTTTTTTGTATCCAATAACAATAAATAAACCAAAAACTTTACATATCAAAATGGCAAACTACTATATAAACAAATAACCTTATAAACAGAAAAGGAAGCACACAATGTCAGCCTATGTAGAGCATGCCAATATCACGATCAAGCAATTGGAAAACACCGTCCACTTCCTCCAAACCGCTATCCCTGAATTTGAGATTAGAAAACAAGGACAAGGCGAGCATTATCGTTGGTGTCATCTAGGTACAGAAAACAGCTATATAGCCCTTCAAGAAGTGGTTGAACGCGAAGAGAGCGACAGAACGCCCTACCTTGATATTGGCATTAATCATATTGGGATCGTCATTGATAATGTGGGTGAAACGAAAGCACGTTTAATCGACGCTGGTTATCAAGAAAATGAGCTTGGTGCCGACCATCCATGGCGTAAACGGATCTATTTCTTTGATAAAGATGGTATTGAATGGGAGTTCATTGAATATTTGTCAGACGATCCAGCGCAACGAAATGACTATAGTCTGTAAACTATTTACCTATAAAGACTTAATCTTTAAAGGCATAGTGAAAAGTCGTCAGGCTGAATATGTTCAAGGCGCATTACGCGCCTTTCGGTATCAGTGTTACTCGTCTCATAGGCCTAAACGGCGTTTTTTCAGCGAGCGGAGAATTAGCGCTAAAAGCACAATCACCACGGCGCTAACAACTGCCCAGCACAATGCTTGATAATTATGATAAAAAGCCAGAATATGTTCCATTTCATCATGTAGGTATGCCGGAGCTACCCCGAATACCATCAACCAAACGCTGATAGCCAGTAAATTACCAATCAAAAAATGTTTAACCGGCATTTGTGCAATACCACAGCCTAATGCCATGAATTGTTTGATCCCTTCAATAAATCGACTTATCAGTAAACCAAACGTACCATAACGCTCAATAAAAGCATGTAACTTTCCAAGCGTTCGAGGCTTTATCCATTGTTTGTTCACCAATACATGGCCAAACTTTCGACCAATCCAGAAACCACAACAATTCCCAATAAAGCCACTAAGACCAGCCACAAGTAAAATGCTAGACAACGACATTTTTCCTGACGCAGCCAGTAAACTTGCCACCACTAATAAAGATTGCCCAGGCGCAGGAATGCCGATGCCTTCAACCGCAATTGCGATGGCTAAAATCCAATAACCATATTGTTGAAGCAATGGTGTTAACTCAGTAATAATATGTTCTAGCGATGTCATAACAAGCCATTAGAAAAAGGGATATCTCGATAGTAGTCTTCTCGGCGACAGAGAGGAATAAAAAAATTCAGCCAATAAAAAAGGCGCATCAAGCGCCCTTTTACATCACTGAAAATTAGCCATATTATTTTAGGGTAATACGGGCAAACTTACGCTTACCTACTTGGTATACAGCAGTACCAGCAGCAGGAATAAGCTTAGTATCTTCTATCTTGTTACCATCAATCTTTGCAGCACCCTGACGGATCATACGCATTGCATCAGATGTTGAATTAACAAGGCCAGCGTCTTTTAGCAAGTTGCTGATAGCAATACCAGCTTCAAATTCAAGCTCTGGCATTTCTTCTGGCATCGCACCTTTTTGGAAGCGATTAATAAACTCTTGCTCTGCAGCATCTGCATCAGCTGCAGAATGGAAACGAGCAATAATTTCTTTCGCTAGCAAAATTTTAACATCGCGAGGGTTTTTACCGTTCGCCATATCTTGCTTAAACTGCTCAATCTCTTCCAGTGGGCGGAACGACAAGCACTCAAAATAGTTCCACATTAGATCATCAGAGATCGACATGATTTTACCAAACATTTCTGTTGGTACTTCACTCACACCAATGTAGTTATGCGCTGACTTAGACATCTTCTTCACGCCATCAAGGCCGACAAGAAGAGGCATTGTTAGTACAACTTGAGGCTTTTGACCGTGTGACTTTTGCAGCTCACGTCCCATTAATAGGTTAAATTTCTGATCCGTACCGCCAAGCTCTACATCTGTTTCCATTGCAACAGAATCATACCCTTGTAGTAATGGGTACATGAATTCATGAATCGCAATAGGGCGACCGCCGTTATAACGCTTTTTAAAATCATCACGTTCTAACATACGAGCAACGGTTTGGTTAGAAGCAAGGCGAATCATACCTTCGGCACCTAGCTCTGATAACCACGTTGAGTTGAACTCAATTTTAGTTTTTGCAGGGTCAAGAATTTTGAACACTTGCTCTTTATACGTTTCAGCATTAGCCAAAACATCTTCACGTGTTAGTGGTGGACGAGTCGTGTTTTTACCCGTTGGATCACCAACCATACCAGTGAAGTCACCAATCAAGAAAGTAACGTCATGACCAAGCTCTTGGAAAGTACGTAGCTTATTAAGAATGACTGTGTGGCCCAAATGAATATCAGGCGCTGTTGGATCAGCACCTAGCTTGATTCGTAATGGACGGTTTTCTTTTAATTTAGCAATCAGCTCTTCTTCTGGAATTAGCTCATCAATACCGCGCTTAATTTCAGCTAAAGCTTGTTCAATGCTGGCCATTCTTGTTTGCTCCTACAGAATTGGCAAAAAAGTCATAATCAACCATCTTACTTGAATAGAGATGTTTTTTGAAACCAGTTAGACTAAGCGCTGTCTTATTTTTTCCTTTATATTAAAAAAATACCAATGCTAGTATCAAAACTTACTAAATTGCCAAGGATGCACCAAATTCTCATCGCTCTCATCAGTGCTGCTGTGATAGTGCTGATCCTGCTGCCTATGCCTAAGAAAGCAGATAAAATGGACCGTAAATTTGAAATTGGTAAAATATACCCACTTGAAATCAACCTTGAGCCCAATCAACTTCGTCCAGCTCAAGAAGATGACCGCCCTAATATCCCTGAATTAACATGGAAAAAGCACCAAGTTGCATCCGGTGAAAGTCTCGCTGTGGTCTTTAATAAGATAGGGTTAAGCTCAAGCACACTTCATCGTTTAATCAATGCTGATGAAGGTACAAAAGAGCTCACCGCATTACGTCCGGGTGATACATTTCAATTTGGTATCGATGAAAAAAATGAGCTAATTCAACTTATTCAACCCAAAAGTCCGACAGAAAAGCTCATCATTACCCGTGCTGGCGACACCTTTAAATCTAACATTGAAAAGAAAAAAGTAGATACTCAGCTTAATTTTGCTCAAGCCACCATTACCTCAAGCTTCTGGAACGCAGCAGATAGAGCCGGTTTAACCGCCAATCAAATCATGGAAATTGCGGGGATTTTCGGTTGGGATATCGACTTTGCATTAGATATTCGAGAAGGCGATACTTTCTCTGTTCTTTTTGAAGAGCGTTTTGTAGAAGGCGAGCAAATTGGCCGCGGGAATATTCTTGCTGCAACCTTCTCGAATTTAGGTCAAACCTTTACCGCTGTTCGTAGTGAAGATGGAAAATATTACGATCAAAATGGCAGTGCCATGCGTAAGGCTTTCTTACGCTCCCCGATTAATTTTCGTTATGTAAGCTCTAACTTCAACCCTAGAAGACTACACCCTGTAACCGGACGTGTACGAGCACACCGCGGAACTGACTATGTCGCACCAGTAGGCACGCCAATTTGGGCTGCGGGTGATGGCATCGTGATGAAATCAGCCTATAACAAGTTCAACGGCAACTATGTGTTCATTCGTCACAGCTCTACGTATATCACTAAATATCTTCACATGACCAAGCGTAGCGTGAAAACAGGGCAACGCGTCAAGCAAGGACAAACAGTGGGCACACTAGGGAGTACAGGGCGAGTAACTGGGGCGCATTTGCATTACGAATTCTTGGTAAACGGCACACATAAAAACCCACGAACTGTAAAGCTTCCGCAAGCTAATTCATTGAAAGGCAAAGAGAAGAGCGCTTTCAAAAAACATGCTAACGACAGACTTAGTCAGCTAGCACAATTTAGTCAGCTGATTGCAGACAATGGCCCTTTAGAGCAAGGGTCGCATAAAGGCTAAATATCGAAAGTTCTTTTCTACCCTTCTTTTTATCGATATAAAAAAGCCGTCATTCATAATGACGGCTTTTTTACACTGTTATCTCTTCTGAAGATAGTTAACCGTGGTTTAAACGCTGAATGACGCTCCACAACCACAGGTTGTTGTTGCGTTTGGGTTGTTTACAAAGAAACGAGAACCTTCCAGCCCTTCAGTGTAATCAACAACACCACCAACTAAATATTGCAGGCTCATTGGGTCAACCACCAGCGTTACACCACTGTTTTCAATCGTCATATCGCCATCATTTACTTTTTCATCAAAAGTAAAACCATACTGGAAACCACTACAACCACCACCAGTGATATATACGCGTAGTTTCAATTCTGGGTTCTCTTCTTCAGCAATAAGCGTTTTCACTTTGTTCGCAGCTACATCAGAAAAAGACAGCGGTACATTGGCGTCGCTCATTAAAGACCTCTCAAACACATGCGGTAATTAACATGATTATCTAATACCTGACTAACTTGTTCAAGTATTGCTCACTTCAGATGGCACTTCATTACGTAATTTTTCTTTTTTCATGGTTCTATGTAGCAATTGGGAATAGATAGGCTTTCCACCCAAGACCTGCGCCAACACTGTGGCACCAATTGTCGTGATGATTAAGGGTAAGATCAGGTGATAATTATTGGTCATTTCAATCACCAGTAAGATACCGGTTATGGGTGCACGTACCGTTGCTGCAAATAAAGCCCCCATTCCTGCAATAGCAAACATCCCCGGCTCGAGCCCTAATTCAGGGAAATACATCTGAACAATCGATCCAAAAAACGTCCCAAATAACGTCCCTAATGCCAGCATAGGCGCAAAAATACCGCCAGGGGCACCAGAGCCAAAACACAACAAGGTCGTGGCAACACGCGCTAAGAATAAAATGAATAACAAGCTAATACTGTATTTACCATTGGTTGCATCAGGAATCAGAGAAATCCCGCCGCCCGTTAATTCAGGAAGATAAAGCAGTAGCAAACCAAAAGTTCCCCCAAGCAAAGTACCGGTAATTAAATAGCGGCGACGTTCATTGCGGTGAATACGAATAAATAAATCTTGAGACAGGGTAATTAAGCGATTGAAAAGCACCCCAAATACACCAAAAAACATACCTAATAACAAAAACAGCCATAATGCTTTTAGCGTCGGAGCATCATATTGCGGCATGGTAATAACGGCGTGCTGCCCCTTAATGCTTCGAAACACGATATTGGCAACAACCGCAGAAATAGTGACACATTTAATCGAAATTAAGCTGTAACGAAACTGAGGGCGCATTTCCTCAACAACAAACATAATGCCAGCAAGTGGGGCATTAAAAGCAGCAGCAAGGCCTGCAGATGCACCCGAAGCTAAAAGTGCATGGCGACCTTCTTTATCTTTTAGACGAAAAATATCAGAGACCATTCGCCCAATATTTCCACCCATTTGAACCGTTGGCCCTTCTCGGCCTAAAACCATTCCTGAACCTAATGCACCTAAGCCACCAAAAAACTTAACCGGTAATACTCGCCACCAGCGCACGGGACGCATCTCATCCATCGCCCCTTCGATTTCAGGAATACCAGAACCTGCCGCTTCGGGTGCAAAACGGTTAACTAAGAAGTAGCCAATAAATGCTAGCGAAGCACTCACCACAAAAGCCGTTAACCATAGTGGTAATTCACTGGTAATTTCATGCACTAACCATTCGGTACGCTGCTCTGACACCCAGTGAACTCCGATTTCAAATAACGTTGCCAATAAACCCGCAATCATGCCAACCAATGCTGACAGAAAAAGAACCGATACAGGGGTTTTATCTCGAGATAAAAAACGCCGAACAAGACCACTCGGTTGTAGATGTTCAGGTGCAGGAGTGCCTTGCTTTTTATCAGTCATTATTCAGCCGTATAATTCTTTGAGAGGGTCACAGAGAGGAGTGATGAGTTTGGTAAGTGTTCATCGTAGTTGATAGACGCATTTTTTTACACTGTGATTGTTGGAAACTAGTTTTCCATCAGTGGTAAAGATAGTGTTATGTGACTAAGGTAGCGCAATAGAAACTCGCCAAGCGCCCTTTTTTTTCGGTACAATGCGACAAGTTCAAGCCTGAATCAATTTTGAAAATAGGACGTCACAATGAGCAAATCAGCTGATTTATTTGCTAAAGCACAAGAAATCATCCCCGGCGGTGTTAATTCACCCGTTCGAGCATTTGCCGGTGTTGGTGGTAGCCCGCTGTTCATCGAACGTGCTGATGGCGCATATATCTTTGATGCTGATGGTAAAGCGTACATCGACTACGTAGGTTCTTGGGGGCCGATGATCCTTGGCCATAACCACGTTGCTGTTCGTGATGCTGTAATCAAAGCTGCTCAACAAGGCCTTAGCTTCGGTGCTCCCACTGAAATGGAAATTACCATGGCTGAGCTAGTCTCTCAGCTTGTTCCGTCAATGGAACAAATTCGTATGGTGAGCTCAGGTACAGAAGCAACCATGAGTGCGATTCGTTTAGCGCGTGGGTTCACTAACCGTGACAAAATCATCAAATTCGAAGGTTGCTACCACGGCCACGCTGACTGCTTATTAGTTAAAGCTGGGTCTGGTGCATTAACACTGGGTCAGCCAAGCTCTCCGGGTGTACCTGCTGATTTTGCAAAGCATACACTAACATGTACGTACAATGATCTTGAGACTGTACGTGAAGCCTTTGCTGCGCACCCAGAGCAAATTGCCTGTATTATCGTAGAGCCAGTTGCCGGCAACATGAACTGCATTCCACCAGTTCCAGGTTTCCTTGAAGGTCTACGTACTATTTGTGATGAATTCGGCGCATTACTGATTCTGGATGAAGTAATGACAGGCTTCCGTGTTTCAGAAGGCGGAGCCCAGGGTTATTACAACATCAAGCCAGATCTAACGACACTGGGTAAAATCATCGGGGGCGGCATGCCAGTTGGTGCGTTTGGTGGACGTAAAGACGTGATGCAATATGTCGCGCCTACCGGCCCTGTTTATCAGGCTGGTACACTATCAGGTAACCCTGTTGCAATGGCTGCTGGTTACGCATGTCTAAGCGTACTAACAGAAGAAGGTAATGAGAAGCGCCTAGCGAATACCACGAAGATTCTAGCTAATGGATTTAAAGCACTAGCAGATAAATATGATATTCCATTAGCTATTAATCAAGTTGGTGGCATGTTTGGCTTCTTCTTTACCGAGCAAGAAACCGTAACAAGCTATGCTGATGTTACTAAATGCGATATCGAACGCTTTAAGAGGTTCTTTAATCTGATGCTTGAAAACGGTATTTACCTTGCACCATCAGCATATGAAGCATGTTTTACCTCTCTAGCGCATCGCGATAAAGAAATTGAAGCAACGTTAAATGCTGCAGAGCGCGCATTTGCAACATTAGCAAAAGAAGCTAATGCATAAAGGCTCAGTTAAGCAAAATTGCATCATAATCAGCGCCACTCTTTGAGTGGCGTTTTTTATGCTTGGTATTTATTGGATTACAATAAAAATCGAACTTTCTCGTCATCTTGCGCTCTACATAGCGTTAATTTCATGTTTGTCATGACTTGTTTTGTATCAATGACTTATACTTAAAACTATTGCCAAAATAAAAAGCCAAGTATAGCTAGCCCTAAAATAATGATGCCAGCCAAGGGCAGTTTACGTTTTTTCTTTGTTCCGCAATCACAGCAGCCCATAGTATTCACCCATAGTGTTCTTACGAAGTAAGTTTTTAATTAAATATATTATTAATCATGAATTAAGATTGTGAACTTGATACAAGTGATGCAATTATAAGCAACACTAAATACGATGTTAACTTATCGAAGGACAAAAAAGTGCCAAAACCATTTAAAGTTGAATCTCGCCACTGGATGCTCATCGTAGCTCTCGGTATCGCCGTATATGCCAGTTATCGCTTGATTGAACCTTACATTGGTCCGATCGTCATGGCATTTATCATTTCTTTGCTTTATTACCCATTGCACATACGAATCGAATCAAAGATCCCAAGTAAGCCCAACAGTGCTGCAATACTTTCTTGTATCCTGCTGACGTTTATCATTGTGATCCCGCTTTTGATCGTATTCTCATCCATTGTGCACCAAGGAACTACTTTCTCGAAAGACAGTTACACTTGGTTCTCTTCTGGTGGGGCAAAAGAACTACTTGCTCATCCTTATGTACAAAAAGTACTATTGCTTATTGATAAATGGTCACCGTTTGAAAGCATTGATACACAAGCGATTTTACAAAAAATTGCCTCTGCTGCATCAAAGTTTGGCGCTCAACTACTTAACATGAGTGCAAAAATATTGGGGGATGCCACCAATTTTATTATCAGCTTTATGCTAATGCTCTTCGTATTATTTTTCTTACTACGCGATCACGCCAAAATGGTTAATGCAGTTCGTCATGTACTGCCTTTATCTCGTAGCCAAGAAGATGCATTACTGACTGAAGTTGAACAAGTGGCTAAATCTGCGGTTCTCGGCTCATTTCTCACTGCATTAGCGCAAGGTTTTGCAGGCGGATTTGCTATGTGGTTAGCAGGTTTTCCTGGCTTATTTTGGGGGTCGATGATGGCTTTCGCTTCATTTATTCCTGTTTTTGGTACGGCATTGATCTGGCTGCCAGCGGCTCTGTATTTATTGCTTATAAATCAATGGGAATGGGCACTATTCTTAAGTGGTTGGGGCATTATTGTGGTGGGATCAATCGACAACATTTTACGGCCATTATTAATGCAAGGTAATTCAGGCATGAATACCTTACTCATTTTCTTCTCTATTTTAGGCGGTTTACATTTATTTGGTTTAATTGGTTTAATTTATGGCCCAATTATTTTTGCCGTTACATTAGTACTATTCAAGCTCTATGAAGTGGAATTTAAAGACTTTCTTGATCAGCAAAATCAGAGTTAATTCCAGTTCAAACTAGAACAAATAGGTGCCGTCATTAATATGCGGCACCGCTCACCTTTTCATACACGCCATTTTGTGGAACAATTCGCGCCCTTATTCAGTGATGTATTTTTGAGGCTATCTATGTCTTACACCGCCGCAAGCCAAGTTGTTGCACGTCAGTTAGCGTTTTTTGAAGGCCGAAAGGTACTTATTGCAGGCGAGTTAAGCGATGCATATCCAGTAGAATTAGCTAGCGTTGCGCAATCTGTCGCAGTTTTTACGACTAACTTTGGCTACCACAGCTCAATGAAGCGACATAGTAATGTTGACTGTCATTTTGGTGTTCAATTAGACGCGACACTCGACATTGATATGTTATTAATTTATTGGCCAAAAGCTAAAGCTGAAGCTGATTACTTAATGTCGATGTTACTGGCTAAATTTGGTCCCGAAACAGAGATTTGCATTGTTGGTGAAAACCGTAGCGGTGTGCGCAGTGCTGAAAAAATGTTCCAACCTTATGGTCCTCTAACCAAATATGATTCAGCACGACGTTGCAGTTTCTACTGGGGACGCTGTGACAATGAGGTTAAGCCTTTTAACCTTAATGATTGGTTTAAAAGCTATCCGATCAATGTATCAGGTGTCGAACTTACCGTTCGCTCATTACCTGGTGTCTTTAGTCATGGTGAATTTGATAACGGGTCAAAGTTGCTGATTAATACCTTGCCATCATTGCGCGGTAAAGTACTCGACTTTGGTTGTGGTGCTGGTGTACTGGGTGCAATAATGAAAGCAAAACACCCACGCATTGAATTAGAGTTGTGTGATATCAGCGCATTAGCAATAGAATCAGCAAAAGAAACCTTTAAAGTTAATCAGTTAGACGCGAAATTTACAGCGACTGATGTATATTCTGAACTAGAAGGTCCTTACAATTACTTAATCAGTAACCCTCCCTTCCATGCTGGCTTAAAAACCTTCTATGCTGCAACAGAAAACTTTATCGCTCAAGCACCTAACTACTTATTTAGCGACGGGCAGTTAATCATTGTTGCCAATAGCTTCCTCAAGTATCCAGAACTGATTGAACAAAGTTTAGAGACATGTAACGTTCTCGCTAATACGAATAAATTTACGATCTATTCAGCAAAGAAATAACATATTCTGTAAAAAGAGAATATTACGCAGGCTGAAAAACATTCAGTCTGCTTGTTTTCCCCCATTTATATCCCCTTTCCCTCGTTAACACCGTCAATTTTGTGTTTCCGCACACGCTTCAACTTAGACTTACTTGATTACGCAAAAAAAGCGCCGTATAACTAAGCTTCATAGGAAATTTACTGATTAGCCAAGGCTATATATGCCTACCTTTCAAGACATATAAACGTCAAAATCTATTCAGCAACTACGATTTTATTTAGATTTTGTTGTACATCGATAGTCGACTTTAATCGGTTCACATACAATACATTCAGGCACAGGAATGCAGAATACCAAACGATTTAAACGTCTCCAGCATACTTTAATGTTGGCTTTTTTAGTGCTCAGTATTACCCCACTAACACTCTCGGCATTCTTTTTTCTTAATTCTCACACTAAAGATCTTGCTGAACAAAGCACTAACCATCTCGCATCCTTGCTCGATAATAAGCAAAAGCAGTTAAATAACTT
Source organism: Photobacterium profundum (assembly GCF_003026285.1). Taxonomy (GTDB): domain Bacteria; phylum Pseudomonadota; class Gammaproteobacteria; order Enterobacterales; family Vibrionaceae; genus Photobacterium; species Photobacterium profundum. Next base: position 19,274 of record NZ_PYOD01000007.1, on the reverse strand, counting down.
CTTCACCGCCAGAGAGTTGGATGTACAAAGCTTCGCACGTTCTGAATTGTCAAACGCCAGTGGAGGACGATTCTATGGCTTAGTCGGCGCTTTCAATCAATTGGGAGAAATTGACACTTTATTAAAAGGTACGACCAACAGCCGTTATTTCAAAGAAACGCTGACAACAAAAAATAAAAACTTTTCTAGCGACAATTCAGCAAGTTTCGTTGGTCACGAACGTTATCGTCTAATGTATAAACGCTATAACTGGGCTTATGAAGAATACCTAAAACGCTCAGCTTTTAGTGACATTATGTTGGTCGATATAAACGGCAATGTGGTGTATTCCGTTTTTCAGCATAATAGATTTGGCTCCAATTTACTGGACGATAACAACCCTTCCCTCGCATTAAAAGAAACCTTTACCAAGATCCAAGCCCAAGCGAAGAAGCACCAATTGGAGCCCGATGTCGTTCCTGTCGTGTTCACTGATTTCAGCCAAGATCCCTTTACCAAAACATATACGGCTTGGTTTGCTGCTCCTATCATTCAACAAGGTTATTTACATAGCTACGTATTTTTTAAGCTAAAGAATGAAACGATCAGTAACTTAATTAATAATGCTAGCTCAAACACAAATTTCGTTCAGACGTTACTTATTGGTCCCGATCATAAATCCCGTATCACTGACGGGGAAAGCATTCCGACAATCTTAACAAGCCAAAAGATTGATGCTGCACTAGCAGGAGAAAGTGGTGTAGGTAGTTTTAACAATTACAACAATGTCTCTGTTCTCAGCGCCTTTTCGCAGATCAATGTTATGGGAACTACCTGGGCTCTGTTAGTTGAATTACCAGAAAAAGAAGCTTTTGCACGTATCCATCAACTAGAAAAGCTTTTCTTCTTTGCCATGTTAACAGCCATTGTGTTGGTCTTTATTACGTCCCACTGGTTATCCAACTCTATTACCGCCCCACTTCTACGCTTAACATGGGCAGCAGAACGCGCCTCTGCTGGCGATTTAGAACAAGAAATAAAAGGCACAGAGCGCAGCGATGAAATCGGACGATTAGCAATCAGCTTCGCCCGAATGCAACGCTCAATCAGAGAAAAGATCACACTCATTCGGGACCAAAATAACGAGCTGGAACAAAATTTAAAGGTCATTAGCCAACAAAACGAAAACCTTCAAGCAGCTGATAAATTAAAAGATGAATTCCTAGCAACAACATCACATGAATTACGTACACCACTACACGGTATGGTCGGCATTGCTGAATCACTTTTAGCGGGTGCAAATGGTCCGGTTCAAAAATCACAACGTCGTCAATTAGAGATGATCATCAATAGTGGTCAACGTTTAACGAACCTCGTGGACGATCTGCTTGATTACCATAAAATGCGTTACGGTGATCTAGATATTAATAAGCACGCTGTAAACCTACCCTCCGCAGTTCGCTTGGTACTCGAATTATCCAGTCATCTGCTAGGGAGTAAGCCTGTTCGCATTATCAATCAAATACCTAATGACTTACCGTTAGTATTAGCTGATGAACAGCGCCTTGAACAAATCCTTTATAATCTTGTTGGTAACGCGATTAAATATACCTCAGAAGGAAAGATCATCCTCTCTTCCACCGTATTAGAAAGCCAAATACGCATTCAAGTTGTCGATACCGGGCAAGGTATTCCAGCTGAACAATTGGAACATATTTTTGAGCCGTTAATACAAGCAAACACTGGGTTGGCCAACTACCGTCAGGGCGCAGGGCTGGGGTTATCGATTAGTCGTCAATTAATCGACTTAATGGGAGGCCACCTCTATGTGAGTAGCCAACCAATGGTTGGTACAACATTTAGCTTTACTCTCAATTTAGCATCAGATGAAGACATTGTAGCTAGCCAACAGAGCACCAATGGTCAAATCCACTTTCAAGCACCATCATCAGAAACCACTACATGTGAAAACGAAAATTTGCCTGAAAATCCTGACGGTGAATTATTATTGGTCGTTGATGATGAACCCGTCAATTTGCAAGTCTTGAATAACTTCTTACGTTTAGAAGGTTATCGTGTTCTAACCGCAGATAGTGGACCACAAGCACTGAAGATTATTGAACAACAACAGCCGGCTTTAATCCTGCTAGATATTATGATGCCTGAAATGAGTGGTTATGAGGTATGCCATATTTTACGCGAAGAGCATTCCTTAATAGAGCTCCCAATCATAATGCTTTCAGCACTAGGGCAAGTTCAAGACAGAATCAAAGGTTTTGAATCGGGTGCTAATGATTATCTGACGAAACCATTCAATAAAGAAGAACTGATAGCCCGTATTAGTGCTCATCTGCAAGCTGGAAAAACAGAAGTACAACGTCAGAAAAATGCAGCGCTTCAACAAGAGATTCATCGCAGAGAACAAGTTGAAGTCGGCTTATTGACCACCCAAAGCCGTTTACTGGGTTTGCTTGAATCAACCAATGAAGCCATCCTTTGTGTACAAAATGAAGGGCGCATTCGCTATGCCAATAGTGCAGCAGGGAAGCTATTCAAACGCTCACCAGAACAGCTAGAACGCTATAATATTGAAGATATTCTAGTGACTCACTTACCTAATGATATTAGCCAAAGCCATCATTTCAATGGCAGTTTAACATTCCGGATTGGCGATATTCTAAAGCCACTCGATACTGATGTGATCAATTTACCTGAAGAATCAGGGCTAAAACGTATGTTTGTATTTGATAATGAAGGTCCATCTGCTCAGCATAGAATTTCAATGCTAGAAGATGCCATCGACGTTTTATCAAGCTTTGCATTCGATGGCGACAAACACAATTTACAGCAGCTACGCGAACTTGGTGGAGAATTCACTCGCCTAGCAGATAAATTGGGGGATAACGGTAAAAATAAGGCTGATATGGTTCGTGAGCTATTAGTCGAAGTCATGAAGGCGACACTAAAGTATTGGGAAACAGCTTCGCAAAAAACAAAGTTTGAATTAGCAGAAGAAAGTGGCTTATGGCGCGTATATTTAGATAGAAGTACCTTACAAACGCGAACTCTAGATAAATACCTGCATGTTGAAACTTTACCTAAGACCCCACGCTGGCGAACGGTCATTAACACTATCGACTTTGTATTAGAACGTTGCACTGACTCATCCATCGAACGTCATGAAGTGCAAACAATGCGAGACAAGCTACAGCACATTATTAGCCAATAATCCCCCCTTTAGTCCCTACCACTAAGACCTGCCATTTGCAGGTCTTTTGCTATCCCCCCCCTTGAGCTATCTCGCTATTCAAGCCAATATAAATATGCCCATATCCTACTTATACCGTCTATCTATACGGTTATAATTCCCTTTTAAAGTACGATTTGCATGCTGAAGAGTATGTCCTTTATTTATTCATTCCCATCCCTGCATTGAGCTTATTTTCAGTGCGAAATTATCATTTCGGTTACTGAAAAACATCATTAAACACTTCAGTGTCATGCTTAAAATTACAACAAAGTAAGGCCATCTATCCTTAAAAATATATTTGTTTTTAAATATGAGAAGCGAATCACAACAAATCAACCCGTAAAATTTCACGCAGGGAATTAACTCATTCATGCCATTCGCATTACATCACACTTGCTCATCGTTAGCCCGACATGTCGATAATAACTAAATCAGGGGGTTTGCAGACACTAACTTCGTAAGTGTAACGCCTTAAATTAATTGTGATATCAAGCACAACCAATGTCATTCGTAGGTTCACCTAACAACTCGGTATTAACGTTTTTAACAGCAGTAAAACTGTTTTTGACGTTTTTAACGGGCGACCACATTGACGCTTTTTCAATTTCGGAGTTTCCTAGGGTTACTTAGACCCTACAAGGCCATTCGCTAGATACTTTATTAGTTTCTTCGAAGTAGGTTCGAGTGCTCCACTTGGAGCAATCAATTTCCATAAGTGAAACTTAAGCAAAAGTAAGGAACAGCTATGCTTGCCAATATTAAGAAAACGAAGTTAGCGTTAGCGGTTGTTGCCGCAGCCGCTTCAGTATTAACGGCACCAATTGCCGCTGCCGCTGAACGTAATGAACTAACAATGGTACCAAAATTTTATCCTACATTTGTTCGTAACTTTAACCCGTTTCTTCAAACTCAATTAGATACCGTTCAAGATTTCATCTATGAGCCACTCGTAGTATTTAATGAACTGAAAGGTAACGAGCCAGTAATGCGTTTGGCAAAAGACTACTATATGTCTGACGACCTGATGCAGGTGACTTTCGTAATTCGTGATGGAGTGAAATGGTCTGACGGTAAAGCGTATACAGCAGAAGACGTTGCATTTACGTATGACATGTTGAAAAAATACCCTGAACTTGACCGTACTGGTATCAACCAACGCCTGAAATCAGTAATCGCTTCTGGTGATAAAGTTACTTTCAACCTGACTGAAGCAAACTCGAATGTGCCATACCTGATCAATAAAGTATCAGTTGTTCCTAAACATATCTGGAGCAAGGTAGAAGATCCTACACGCTTCACTAATGAGAACCCAGTAGGTACCGGTCCATTTACTGAAATCGAAACATTCACCCCGCAGCTATACACCCAGTGCCGTAACCCGCAATACTGGGATAACGACAACCTAGATATTGACTGTCTGCGTCTGCCACAAGTTGCTGGTAACGACCAGTTCTTGGGTCAGGTACTAAGCGGTCAGTACGACTGGACATACTCATTCATCCCTGATGTTGACAGCACTTACGCAGCAGCTAGTCCAGATAATAAATATTGGTACCCTGCCGGTGGTAGCCAGGCCTTTATATTCAACTACAAATCGCCGAATGCAGGCAACAATGAAGCGATCAATAACGTCGACTTCCGCCGTGCTTTCTCTATGGCCATCGATCGTGAAACTATCATCGATATCGCATTCTACGGCGGTGGTGTAGTAAACGATTACGCTTCAGGTCTAGGTCAGGCCTTTGAGGCATGGTCAGATGAAGCTGTTCATGAGAAGTACAAACCGTTCAATACCTACAATATTGATGCTGCAAAAGCATTGCTGAAAAAAGCTGGCTTTAAAGATATCGATGGTGACGGCTTCGTTGAGACCCCAACAGGTAAAAAACTTGAGCTAGCAATTCAATCACCAAGTGGTTGGACTGACTTCAACAACACGGTACAGCTCGGTGTAGAAATGCTTGAAGAGGTGGGGATTAAAGCGGAATCAAGTACCCCTGACTTCTCAATTTACAACCAAGCAATGCTTGATGCTAAATACGATGTTGCTTACACCAACTACTTCCACGGCGCAGATCCTTACACCTACTGGGACAGTGCTTATCACTCACGCTTCCAAGCTAACGAAGGAATGCCTCGCTTTGCTCTTCATTACTGGAAAAATGCTGAGCTAGATACTCTGCTTGACGGTTTCTACAAAACAGCAGACCGTGGTGAGCAAGTTAAAATCGCTCATAAAATTCAAAAAATCATTGCTGAAAACCAAGTAACAGTACCAGTCATGTCTGGTGCGTACACTTCTCAATACAACACCTCGCGCTTTACGGGCTGGTGGAACGAGAACAACCCGAAAGGCCGTCCAATGCCTATCACCAACACTCAAGAACGTCTGCTACAAGTACTTGATCTAAAGCCTAAAGCATAATTTAGGTATTAACTTGCGGTGCACACATTGCGCACCGCCTCTTTCCCCCTACTCTAAAAAAGTAATGGCGCTTTGCGTCAGGGGGATTTCTGTCCTGAATCTAGCACAGGGAACAAATGCTGGATGATTAAGGTGTGAGTTATGGGATTTTTTATACGCCGGCTATCGTTTTATCTGATAGCACTTTTATTTGCGGTAACGCTCAACTTTATTTTACCACGGGCAATGCCTGGTGATCCGGTAACAATGATGTTTGCTAACGCATCAGTACAGGTAACACCTGAGCGTATCGCAGCAATGAAGCAACTATTGGGTTTTGTCGATGGTCCAATTTACCAGCAATACTTTATCTACCTCCAAGGCATTCTTTCTTGGGATCTAGGTATCTCAATTCAAACCTTCCCGCAAACAGTGAATGATGTCATGGCCGGAGCGGTAGGTTGGTCATTATTCCTTGCTGGTACAGCGGTTATTTTAGCCTTCTGTATAGGCTCGACTCTCGGTATCTTCGCTGCTTGGAAGCGAGGCAGTAAATACGATGCCTTCATTTCACCGGGGATGATGGTTATTCAAGCCGTACCTCCCGTGGTGGTAGCCATGTTGGTACTGTACACCTTTGCGATCGGTACGAAATGGTTTCCTTCAACTTATGCGTATACCGCAGGCACAACACCTGACTGGACCAGTTTTGCATTTATTAAAGATGTACTCTACCACGCCGTGTTACCTCTTTTTTGTGCCACCATCATCCAAATCGGTGGCTTCTTGATTAACATGCGTAACAACATGATCAACTTGCTAAATGAAGACTATATCACCATGGCAAAAGGTAAAGGGTTAAGTGAAAATCGCGTGGTATTCAACTATGCAGCACGAAACGCCCTACTGCCAAGTGTAACAGCTCTCTCGATGGCACTAGGTCTAGCAATTGGCGGTCAGCTAATTATCGAGATGATCTTTAACTATCCAGGGTTAGGTACTGTTCTTCTTAACGCAATCAACGCGCGTGATTATCAAGTATTGCAAGGCCAGCTACTTATCATGACCCTATTTATGCTGTTCTTTAACTTCATGGCCGACATCCTCATCGTGGCACTTGACCCTCGCCTACGTAAAGGAGGTAAATAATTATGAAAGGTTTAATTAAGCTACTTTCTGGTAACCCGAAAGCCCTTGCAGGCTTAAGCATTATCATCCTATTTGTCTTGGCCGCTATTTTTGCCCCATTCATTACCGAGCATGCCCCTAACAAGAGAACGGGGAGCCCGCATGAATACCCAGCGTTTGTTGTTAAGGCTGCACAAAATAATCCAGATAGTTGGGTTGCCAAAAACCTTGCCGATAATCCTCGTACTTTACGGATGTCAAAAGACGCCGAACACGTACTAGGCACAACTCGACTGGGGCGTGATGTTTGGTCGCAGGTTGTATACGGCGCACGTACCTCTCTTGCAGTCGGCTTTGGCGCTGGCTTAATGGTGTGCTTTCTGGCAACGCTGGTAGGTGTTTCAGCTGGTTACTTCGGAGGCCGAGTGGATGACATTCTCTCTGCCGCCATGAACATCATGTTAGTAATACCACAGCTACCCTTACTGTTTGTTCTCGCCGCCTTCATTGGTAAAGCGGGACCTGAAACCATCGCATTGGTTATCGGGATAACCGCCTGGGCATGGGGAGCACGTGTCGTTAGAGCGCAAACCTTATCAATAAGAGAGAAAGAATTCATTAAAGCCGCTGAAGTATTAGGTGAGTCACGCGTACGTATCATCTTTGTTGAGATATTACCGAACCTTATTTCTATCGTTGGTGCCAGCTTCATCGGCTCTGTCATGTTGGCAATTATGACCGAAGCAACATTATCGTATCTAGGTCTAGGTGATCCAAGCACTATCAGTTGGGGCATGATGCTGTACAACGTTCAAACATCTTCTTCGATGCTCGTCGGTGCATGGTGGGAGCTATTAGTACCTTGTATGGCACTCATATTTATCGCAGTCGGTCTTGCTCTTCTTAACTTTGCGGTAGACGAAATTGCCAACCCACAACTGCGTTCTCACAAAGGCATGCGACGCTGGGAAAAAATGGCAAAACAGAATAAAAAAGCGCATAAAGCGGCACTTAAAGCAGCTCAACCAGCCTTTCAGGGAGGAGAACAGTAATGACTAATCCACAAATCTCCATTCGTAACCTTTGTGTTGACTACATCACAGAAGCTGGCGACGTACGTGCAGTGAACGATGTCAGCTTTGACATCGGTAAAGGCGAAATATTCGGTTTGGCCGGTGAGTCTGGCTGTGGTAAATCAACCGTGGCAATGGCATTAATGCGTCTACATAAGCCACCCGCATTTATCACTGGTGGCGAAGTTATCTTTGACGGTCACGGTGACATTTTAAAACACAGCGAAGCTGATATGACAGCTTTTCGCTGGAGTCAGATGTCAATGGTTTTTCAAAGTGCCATGAACGCACTAAACCCTGTACTCACACTGGAAGAGCAATTTTGCGACGTGCTAATGCGTCACACTAACATGAGCCGTAAGCAAGCGATTCGTCGTGCTGAAGGGCTGCTAGAAATTGTTGATATTCACCCTAATCGTCTGCGCGACTACCCGCATCAGTTCTCAGGGGGAATGCGTCAACGTCTGGTAATCGCTATCGCACTGGCACTGAATCCGAAAATGATCATCATGGATGAGCCAACAACAGCCTTGGATGTTGTGGTGCAACGTGAAATTCTACAAAAAATCTACGCACTAAAAGAAGAATTTGGCTTCTCGATACTATTTATTACCCATGATATATCGCTGATGGTCGAGTTCTCAAATCGTATTGGCATCATGTATTCCGGCGAATTGATAGAAGTTGCACCATCAAAACAAATACTTGAACAACCTTTCCACCCTTATACTGAAGGGTTGGGAAATTCATTTCCACCACTGACTGGCCCTAAAACGCGCCTCACTGGCATTCCTGGTAATCCATTGAACTTATTGGAAATACCTCAAGGTTGCCGTTTTCAAGCGCGCTGTAACAAAGCCTATGATGCCTGTTTCAGCACGCCCACTAAATTACGCCAACTTGAACCAGGTCGTCTATCAAACTGCCACCTATTCAATAAAAGCAGTTAATAAAAAATAGGAAGTTATTGGGAGGCATTATGAACAAACCTGTCGGACAACCAATTATTGAAGGTAAAAATCTGATTAAAGATTTTGAGGTCAATAGTAACTCATTAAAGAAATCCAAGATGCGTGCAATCAACGACGTGTCATTCAAAATGTATAAAAGCCGCGGCTTGGCCGTGGTTGGCGAATCGGGTTCGGGTAAATCGACCACCGCTAAAATGATTGCAAAAATGTATCCACCAACAGGGGGGCACATTGAGCATTACGGTCGCGATATTGCAGAGATCACCAAGCACCGTGATTTAATGCAGTTCCGCCAGGGTGTACAAATGGTATGGCAAGACCCATTTGGATCACTAAACCCAACCCATACTATTTTCCACCACATTGCTCGACCATTACTGATCCATAAAAAAGTATCACCAAGTAATAAAAAAGAATTGGAAGACAAAGTATATAGCTTACTTGAACAGGTTGGGTTGATCCCGCCTAAAGCAACGGCGGCAAAATTCCCTCACCAGCTATCAGGCGGTCAACGTCAGCGTGTCAATTTAGCGCGAAATATTGCAGTGGGTGCAGAAGTCGTACTGGCAGATGAACCCACTTCAATGCTGGATGTTTCTATCCGTGCTGGTGTACTTAACTTAATGGAAGAAATGAAGTTTGAGCGTGAAATGGCGCTGCTTTATATCACTCACGATATTGCCACAGCCCGTTACATCGCTGAAGACCTTGCCGTTATGTACGTCGGTCACATGGTTGAATGGGGAGATACCGAAGAGATCATTCACGATCCACAGCATCCATATACCCAACTGCTTGTTTCAGCGGTGCCCGATCCAAGTAAATCAATCCATACCAAGTTAAAAGGTAATAAAGGTGAAATCCCATTGTGGACACCAGAGAGCCTAGGTTGTCCGTTTGCTGGTCGTTGTACTCATGCAATGGATAAATGCCGAGAAAAGCTACCTGAAATATCTCAATTATCAGACAACCACTTTGTACGTTGCTATTTATTTGAAAATTAATCGTATTAAAAATAGTAACTAAGTTACAAATCGGAGGATACATGCAGCTGTTAACGAATCATCTTGGTTATGAACGCCTTGGGGCAAAACAAGCAATATTGCAGGCGCAGCCAACGCTTGCATTGCATCATGCAGATATTATCTGTTGCCAAAGCGGTCAATCCATTATGCAGCTGCCCCTTCAGGCCTGTGGTCCGGTTGCACAATGGCATATCGGTGACACCTACTCTATCGATTTCACTGCATTAAATATTTGTGGCGACTATCGTATTCGTGTAGGTGACACCGAGTCAGCCTCTTTTCGTGTGGCCGAGGGGCTATTAATGCAAAGCACCTTCAGTGATGTTTTACATTATTTTAAATCTCAACGTTGTTCTGGAATTTACGAATGTGCTGATAAGAAAGTGCCGTTCTTCGGCACTAACGAAACCGTTGATGTACATGGTGGTTGGTATGATGCATCAGGTGACGTAAGTAAATATTTCAGTCACTTATCTTATGGTAATTATTTCAACCCTCAACAAACACCTATGGTTGTTTGGAACATGCTAACGGCATACGAGGTGCTAGAAGACGAAGAAAGTATTGCTGATTTTACCCGCGTTCGTTTAGTCGAAGAAGCGCTTTATGGCGCTGACTTTTTACTGCGAATGCAACATCCGCAAGGCTACTTCTATATGACAGTATTCGACAAGTGGAGTAAATCGACAGAGCAACGTGAAGTCTGCGCTTTCTCAACCCAAGATGGCCATAAATCTGCTGATTACCAAGCGGGATTTCGCCAAGGAGCAGGCGTCGCAATTGCCGCTCTAGCAGCGGCGTCACGCTTATCAAACTTAGCATCAACCTCCCGTATTCCGCAGTGTGGTGATATTAAAACAGACTCGTATTTAGATGCAGCTAAAAAAGGCTATTGGCACCTAAAAGAAATGAATCATCAATATCTCGATAACGGCAAAGAAAATATTATTGATGAATATTGTGCGTTATTAGCATCTGTTGAGTTATATCGTTCTACTCAAGAAACTAACTTCTTAGCTGAAGCTCGAATCTGGGCTGATAAATTAATGGCTCGCCAAATGTCAGACCATAATTTTGCTCACTACTGGGCAGCTAACGATGATGGCAGCCGACCGTACTTTCATGCAGCAGAAGCTGGTTTACCAGCCATAGCCTTAATGCAATATTTACAGATTGAAACGCATGCTCAGCGAACTGAGCAGTGCCAATCTGTATTACTAAATGCATTGAAGTTTGAGTTATCAATTACTCACGAAGTGAACAATCCATTTGGTTATCCCCGTCAATACACCAAAGCAGTAAATGGAGACAAACAATCGGCTTTCTTTATGCCACACGATAATGAAACAGGTTATTGGTGGCAGGGAGAAAACGCCCGTATTGCATCACTCATTACTATGGCTTATATGGCACAAAACACCATTAATGATAACGAAATAAAAAGCCAATTAATGACCTATGCCCATCGCTTAACTGATTGGATTTTAGGTTTAAATCCATTCGATATGTGCATGCTTGATGGTCATGGTCGTAATAACCCCGACTATCTACCAAAACTCGGTTTCAGTAATGCAAAAGGCGGCGTATGTAATGGCATTACTTCCGGCTTTGAAAATGAACAAGGCATAGCATTTAAACCTGAAAAACAAAGGGATGACATGCTACAAAACTGGCGCTGGGGAGAACAATGGATCCCGCATGGCGCTTGGTATTTACTGGCGATCACAATGCAATTTAAGGAGCGTCAACATGCTTAGTCATGTCCAATACTATGTGGGCGTCGATGGCGGTGGTACATCTTGCCGTGCACGTATTTGCGATCTAAACGGTAATACTTTAGGTGAAGCAAAAACAGGCAGTGCCAATATTCTATTAGGTGGTGATATCGCAATGGCTTCTATACAAGATGCCATTGCAACAGCTGCCGCCCAAGCGCAACTATTACCCTCTGATTTTCAATTGATGTCAGTTGGGCTTGCGCTGGCAGGTGCTGAACAAAAGAGTGCTTGGTATACCTTTATGGCGCAACCGCATCCTTACGCAACGGTCACTTTAAATACCGATGCTTACGGGGCTTGCTTAGGGGCTTGGAATGGTAATGATGGCGCCATTCTAATTGCAGGCACAGGATCATGCGGTATTTTCTTACACCATGGCGAACAGCACATTGTTGGAGGTCGAGAATTCCCAATTTCAGATCAAGGAGGCGGGGCTGTTATGGGGCTTCGTCTTATTCAGCAAGTATTACTAAGTGCTGATGGCATTATTCCTCAAACAGCGCTATCTCAGCATGTATTGACGCATTTTAACCATGATATTGACGCGATTGTTAGCTGGTCTAAAACAGCAAGACCTTGTGATTATGGTCAATTCTCTCCTGCGATTTTTGCTTATGCATCTGAAGGCGATGAACTTGCGATTTCCATGTTGCAGCAAACTGCATCAGATATTTCAATGTTGATGAATGCCTTGATTCACCGTGGTGCCGATAAAATTTGCTTAATGGGCAGTATTGCCGAACGCATTCATGCTTGGTTAGCTCCGCCTCTTCAGCGCCGTATTGCGACACCGCAAGGTGATGCGATGGATGGTGCTATCGCCATGGCCAAAAGCTCTCACAACCTGTATCCACTTTAAGAGGTTATTATGAGTTATCGTGTCGACTTTACCGTAATCAGCAAAACAGAGAATGAATCTCGTTTTGCTCTTACATTACATAATCTTACTGAACAGCCAGTAGATAAATGGTCTCTTCATTTTACGGTTGGCCGTTGGATAAAATCAGAATCAATCTCTAATGGGTCGATAACACAGCTAGGCAGTTACTGTACTTTATCGCCTAACCCTTCTGAGCAATTGGCACCCAATAGCCATTTTTATACTGAATTTTCAATGGGGACGAGTCCGTTTACGTTGCATGATGATGGCATTCCTGACGCTTTTCTGGCGATTAATACCGATGGCCGTACCATTATCCCACAAGCAGTTGAGGTTACTTGCATCGACTTAGGTCAACCCGCAATAGAAAGACTGACAACCCCCTTACCAGCGGCAAAAGCAATCAATTTAATTCCTGTGCCAAATAAGCTGAAAGTATTAGGCGGAGAATTTACATTCACTCAACACACAGCAATTACTACACCAGATACGATGGCGCAAGGTGCTGTGCGCTGGTTACAAAGCGAGCTAGAAAAGCAATTACACGACGCACTGCCAATTAACGATAATGGTAATATACATTTTCAATATCACGTCGACTTAATGAGCGGAGCCTACCGTATCCTAGTCGAACAAGATGATATTTGGCTTCAGGCTAGCACTGAATCTGGCTTTGTGAGTGCGGCATCAACTTTGTTGCAACTACTACCAACAGCGCCTCGTCACTATGCCTCTGCAGCTTATGTTATTCCCATGGTTGAAATTGAAGATCAACCTTATTATTCATATCGCGGCATGATGCTTGATTGTGCTAGACACTTCCACTCAATCAAACGAATCAAGCATTTACTTGATCATCTAGCTCGCTACAAGTTCAACACTTTCCATTGGCATCTCACCGACGATGAAGGATGGCGCATCGAAATAGACGCCTACCCTGAACTGACAAACATCGGTGCATGGCGCGGTCCTAATGAAGAAATTCTGCCTCAATTCACCACAATAGATCAACGTTACGGTGGTTTTTATAGTAAGGATGAGGTTCGAGATCTTATTGCTTACGCACAAGATCGTGGGATCACTATTATCCCTGAAATCGATATTCCGGGCCATTGTCGCGCTGCCATAAAATCATTACCCAAATTACTTATCGATCCGAATGATCATTCCGTTTATCGCAGTATTCAGGGATATTCCGATAACGTGCTATCACCAGCACTTGAAGGCACTTACACCTTCATCTCTACGGTATTAAATGAGATTTGTGACTTGTTTCCAGCCCCATATATCCATATCGGTGGTGATGAAGTCCCCAAAGGAGTATGGACCGACAGTGAAGGTTGTCAGCAATTAATGCAGCAACACGGATACCAAAATCCGATTGAGCTACAGGGTCATCTACTTAAGTTTGCTGAAGGAATTATTCAAGCAAAAGGCAAACGCATGATGGGCTGGGAAGAAGTAACCAAAGGCGACAAAGTCAGTAAAGAGACCATGATTTTCTCTTGGCAAAACGAAGACGCTGGGCTGATCTCAGCGCAGCAAGGTTACGACGTCATCATGCAACCTGCTCAACATACTTATCTCGATTTAGCACAAGGGTTCTCTGCTGATGAGCCCGGTGTTGATTGGGCAGGAAAGGTCCCTCTAGATGCTGTTTATAACTACCAACCATTTTCTGAATTAAACATTGAGGATCCAGCACATCAACGCATCGTCGGTATTCAAGCCGGGTTGTGGTGCGAACTTATCAATAATCAAAGCCGTTTCGAATACATGCTTTTTCCACGCTTATTAGCAATCGCTGAAGTATGCTGGAGCCAACCTAAACAACGCAATTGGGATGACTTTAAAGCGCGCCTTAAAGGTCAACTCTGCTACTTAGATAAAGCGGGCATAAACTACCGCCGCTGTGAATAACCACTCACGGAAAGTAAATATTTAAAAGGATTAGAAACAATGAAATACGGTTATTTTGATAATGACAACAGAGAGTACGTTATCACTCGTCCAGATGTACCAGCACCATGGACTAACTATCTTGGTACTGAGAAATTCTGTACTGTAATTTCACATAATGCAGGTGGTTACTCATTTTACAATTCACCTGAATACAATCGCGTAACCAAATTTCGTCCAAATGCATCGTTTGATCGTCCAGGTCACTATGTCTATCTCCGTGATGATGAAACGGGAGACTACTGGTCAATTTCTTGGCAGCCAGTGGCTAAAAGTCTTAATGAAGCAAGCTACGAAGTTCGTCATGGTTTGTCTTACTCAAAATTCAAATGTGAATACAACGGCATTACCGCTTCAAAAACGCTTTTCGTCCCCAAAGGCGAAGATGCTGAAGTATGGGATGTTGTCATCAAAAATGACGGTGACAAGCCGCGAACAATCAGCGCATTTTCATTTGTTGAGTTTTCATTCAGTCATATAGAGTCTGATAACCAAAACCACCAGATGAGCCTATATTCTGCAGGCACGTCTTATGAAGATGGTGTAATCGAGTACGATCTTTACTATAACACCAATGAATTTGAAGGCTTTTACTACCTAGCTTCAACGTTTGACCCTGATAGCTACGACGGTCAACGTGACTCATTCCTTGGGTTATACCGTGACGAATCAAACCCTATCGCAGTTGAGCAAGGTAAGTGTTCGAACACCGCACAAACTTGTTATAACCATTGTGGTTCTTTACATAAACAATTTGTCATTCAACCCGGTGAAGAAGTACGTTTTGTTTATATCTTAGGTTTAGGTAAAGGCAATGGCGCTAAACTGCGCGCTAAATACCAAAACTTAGAAAATGTTGATGCTGCATTTGCTGGTATCAAAGCGCATTGGGATGAGCGCTGCGCAAAATTCCAAGTAAAATCGCCAAACGAAGGTCTAGATACCATGTTAAACACCTGGACCTTATACCAGGCTGAAACATGTGTGGTGTGGTCGCGCTTTGCTTCCTTTATTGAAGTCGGCGGACGCACAGGTCTTGGTTATCGAGATACAGCACAAGACGCAATGGCTGTTCCTCATTCCAACCCTGAGATGACTAAAAAACGCCTTATCGATCTTCTTCGAGGACAAGTAAAAGCAGGTTATGGTCTTCACCTATTTGATCCTGATTGGTTTGATCCAGAAAAAGCTAATATTGAACCATCCAAATCCCCAACCGTCGTTCCAACACCAAGCGACGAAGATAAGATCCATGGTATCGAAGACACCTGCTCTGACGATCACTTATGGTTAGTACCGACTATCTGCCGTTACGTTATGGAAACTGGCGAAACTGATTTCTTTGATGAAGTCATTCCTTTTGCCGATGGTGGTGAAGCAACTGTTTATGACCACATGAAAGCGGCACTTGATTTTACAGCTGAACATGTAGGACGAACAGGTATTGCTAAAGGATTACGAGCTGATTGGAATGATTGCTTAAATCTTGGAGGCGGTGAATCATCAATGGTTGCCTTTCTTCATTACTGGGCAATTACAGAGTTTATCGACCTCGCTAAATTCTTAGGCAGAGACGAAGATATTGCGCGTTATGCTGATATGGCTGGCGGTGTACAAAATGCCTGTGAAAAGCACCTGTGGGACGAAGACGGTGGATGGTATATTCGTGGTATCACTAAACATGGCGACAAAGTAGGTACTAACGAACAAACCGAAGGAAAAGTGCATTTAGAGTCTAATACTTGGGCTGTTGTATCGGGTGCTGTTACTCAAGATCGCGGCGAAAAAGCAATGAATGCGGTCGATGAGTACCTTTATTCTGACTATGGCCTTCACTTAAATGCTCCTTCTTTTGCCACACCGAATGATGACATTGGCTTTGTCACCCGTGTTTATCAAGGTGTAAAAGAGAATGGTGCAATCTTCTCTCATCCGAACCCATGGGCTTGGGTCGCTGAAGCGAAGCTTGGTCGCGGTGATCAAGCGATGAAATTCTACGATGCACTGAATCCGTATAACCAAAATGACATGATTGAAAAGCGTATAACGGAACCTTATTCCTATGTTCAATTTATTATGGGACGTGATCACCAAGATCATGGTCGTGCAAACCACCCATGGTTAACTGGTACTTCTGGTTGGGCTTATATTGCTGCCACTAACTTTATTCTCGGTGTCCGCTTAAGCTTTGACGGTCTCATCATCGATCCATGTATTCCAACTGACTGGCCAGGTTTTGATGTTACGCGTCAATGGCGAGGTGCGACTTACAACATCAATGTTGTAAACCCAAACCATGTTAGCAAAGGCATTGCTTCTATTACGCTAAACGGTGAAACAGTTGATGGAGCAATTGCACCTCAAGCTGAAGGTACGGTTAATACTGTAACAGTGGTAATGGGTTAAATATTTTTGGGGATAATTTTTATCCCCACTTTAATTTTCGATTGAGAGAAATAGGAGTTCCATCATGATTAAGTTTGGAACAGGTGGCTGGCGCGCCTTCATTGGTGAAGAGTTTACTCGTGAAAATGTTCGATTAGTCGCACAAGCTCTTGCCAATATTATGCATAACGAAAATGTTATCGATAATGGTTTTGTTATTGGTTACGACCGTCGATTTTTATCCGATAAAGCAGCGGCATGGTTTGCAGAAGTGTTCGCTGGGAATGGAATTACGGTTAGTTTTATAGATAAATATGTCCCTACTCCTGTCGTAATGTTCGAATCAAAAGAGATAGGTGCAACATATTCAGCTTGTATCACTGCTTCTCACAATCCTGCTGATTACAACGGCATTAAGATCTTCATTGAAGGTGGCCGTGATGCGGATGAAATTATCACGCAAAAAATTGAACAACAAGTTCAAGGGCTAACAAATAGTGATGTGAAACGCATTGATTTTGATGAGGCACTGAAATCACAAACAATCAAAATCATTAATCCTATGAATGCCTTTGTTGACTCAATCATTAACTTTATTGATATCGAAGCGATCAAGAAAGCTAACTTACGTGTATTGATTGACCCTATGTTTGGTGTCGCTAAAAATGCATTACAAACAGTTTTAATATCAGGTCGCTGCGACGTTGATGTTATCCATGATGATCAAAACCCGGCTTTTGGTGGCTTAATGCCATCACCAAATGCAGCAACACTATATCGCCTAAAGCACTTAGTTGCTCACGAGGGTTATGATATTGGGATTGGAACTGATGGTGATGCCGATCGCCTTGGAATCATTGATGAAAAAGGTAATTTCATTCATCCCAACGAAGTACTGCTATTACTTTACTACTACATGTTGGAATACAAAGGCTGGAAAGGCTCTGTCGTACGCAACATAGCAACCACTCATCTACTAGATAAAGTAGCTGCAGCCCATGACGAAAAATGTTTTGAAGTTCCTGTTGGCTTTAAACATATTAGCTCTCAAATGGAAGCCGATGACTCTTTGATTGGCGGAGAGAGTTCTGGTGGTTTGACTATTCGCGGGCATATTAAAGGAAAAGATGGTGTTTTTGCATCTAGTTTATTGGTCGAAATGATCAGTGTAACCAATAAAAAACTCTCTGAAATGCTTGATGAAATCTACAGTAAATATGGTTATGCCTACACGGCTGAAGGTGACTGTATATTTAAAACATCAGATCGCGAACGCTTATATAACAAAATATATATTGATAAAGAGCTACCTAAATTCAATTACGATATAGAAAAAATTAGCTATACCGATGGCGCTAAAGTGTATTTTAAAAATGGTGGCTGGGCATTAGCCCGCTTTTCTGGCACAGAGCCTTTACTGCGTCTATTCGTTGAAATGGAAGATAAAATTAAAGCAGAGGCAGTACTTCTACAACTGAAAGAGTTCTTAAAGGTATAAGTTATTCTTTTATAAACACTGTTTACCGCATTCATTGTTGGGTCCTATCGTAACATGCTATACAGCTGTTACATTTCGCAAACCTGCTTCTTTTAGGTAATCGCGACAGGGTAGTTCGTTGCTACCCTTTTTCTTTTGATAACAATCTAATTTTCATTCTACTTTATACCTATCAAGATGCATCTTTGCCATTCTTACTGATTTGTCCTACACAATCCCCTGATCATTTAGTTAGCAAGATCGGTATAACTACCCTACATTTCAACAACTGTATACCTATAAATATACCATTATTAAATAACATCTATTGATCACAACATGAGATAAAAACAACGCGCACAATGCAATTAGAGAGCCTAACCGTAAATCATGTAGTCATTAATCATGACAAGGAGTTAATATGAAAAAGGTTACTTTTACCCTCATAGCCATAATGATGGCTGTTTTATTCACAGAGCACGTACACTCATTTGTCATCGGGTTTAGTTTAGCAATGATAGCAGTAACTATTGGTTACTATATTGCTTATCAAGCGATTCTGAAACCACAGTACACTATGAGCTTTCTCGTTCTAGCTGTTGTCAGTAAGCTAAGCATTACAGTTGTAGGCATTATAGGAGTCTTTTCAAGTAATATAATCCACTCTCCCATTACCTTTCTCGTTGCCTATGTCTTGTTCTCAGTATTAATGACATATTTTGCTTCAACATACCGGTCTTTACAGCGAGATAAAAAAGAAAATAAGCAACAAGAGTTTTTACATACGGGGCTATATAAAGCCGTATAGTTTAAAATAAAGTCAGAAGTCAGCTTTATTTTTCTACAGACGAAAAAAAGCCCTAATCTTTCGATTAGGGCTTCTTCAATAATGGCGGAGTGGACGGGACTCGAACCCGCGACCCCCGGCGTGACAGGCCGGTATTCTAACCAACTGAACTACCACT
>NZ_PYOD01000006.1 GCF_003026285.1 Photobacterium profundum | reverse complement strand
TTTCCCCCATTGTGCAATATTCCCCACTGCTGCCTCCCGTAGGAGTCTGGACCGTGTCTCAGTTCCAGTGTGGCTGATCATCCTCTCAGACCAGCTAGGGATCGTTGCCTTGGTGAGCCTTTACCTCACCAACTAGCTAATCCCACCTGGGCTAATCTTAGCGCGAGAGGCCCGAAGGTCCCCCTCTTTGGTCCGAAGACGTTATGCGGTATTAGCTATCGTTTCCAATAGTTATCCCCCACACTAAGGCATATTCCCAGGCATTACTCACCCGTCCGCCGCTCGTCAGCAAATTAGCAAGCTAATTCCTGTTACCGCTCGACTTGCATGTGTTAGGCCTGCCGCCAGCGTTCAATCTGAGCCATGATCAAACTCTTCAATTAAAGTTTTGTTGGTCTTTCGACCGGCTCAATGATTTTTACTGATATTCTTGTTTCATTCTTCTTGCGAAGAAATGAAGCATAAATTGACTGTGTCATCTTGCGATGATTAAGGTCACTCAGTTCATTGATAAATCTTTCGACTTAAAATTTCACGAGTGCCCACACAGATTGCATGGTCAAATTGTTAAAGAACAATACTTAAAATCAGATTAACGCCTTAGCATCAACCATCCTTTGAAGTGGACGGACATTTTATCCAAATGCATTACCGTGTCAAGCACTTTGTAATGATTCGTTATCCGTGCATCGATTAACCGGCTACTCACCGTTTCGATGGGCTGCATTATAGATAATAAGAGACTATTGGCAAGTAAAAAAACACAAAAAAAAACCAACTGACGACTTTCCCACCAAAGGTGGCGTTATCACACCAAGTTGAACAATTTCAACGCTATTGTTTAAAGAACTTTACGAGGGAGTCTTAATGAGTACCTATATTCTGGCATCAAGATTGTATGGCTACTAAGGATGAAACAGACTTAATCAATAGTATTGCAAATGAGTAAAGATATTGCGGCTTATCGAAAAGGAATACTAGGATGAACTTATCGCAACGATACGCTTTAGGAAAGATCGAGCATTGCCCATCTCCTACATTAACAGCAAACCACTTTAGCCATCATATACCACTATATATAGAGAGAGCCTAAGCACGATGAAACGATGCAATCAATTATGGTTAGCGTTTGGCGGATGCATCTTAACTTATGCCGCGTGGGCTCTGTTGGGTACTGATAGCTTATTGCTCTGCGCAATCATTATTTTTCCATTTATCATCAATCACTCATTTACCATATGCGTCTTCTTTATTCTTTTTTCTTATTTTCGCTTACATGAAGCGTTTCCTATTTTAATGCCACTTCATATTCCATTGCTACTCGCAACATTTAGCATTGCAGGGTTATGCATCCATCTATGGTTAAAACGTGACGAGATTCATTGGCATTCGTTGCAGACATTTTTTTTACTATTCAGTTTTTGGGTCTTTATCTCATGTTTGTTGGCGACGAATCGAGCCGAGGCATTCGCAACATTTAACAATAGCTTTATTAAAATAATCATTATGGTTTTTGCTATTAGCTGGCTACCGACTAAACAAAAACAGTTAAAGCCGATACCTATTTTATTAATACTTTGTGGTGTCAGCCTCTCTATTCTTGCTTTATATAATAGCATCAACGGTATTGGGTTAGTAGAAGGTACTCGCGTCACTATTGGGCGAGATATCGGTTCTATCTTAGGTGATCCAAATGATTTATCTCTTGCTCTTCTATTCCCTCTTTCTTTTGCATTAACGAATATTTTTCAAGGCAGCAAAGCACAGCGTACTATGACCGCCTTGTTTATGATCATTTTGGTCAGTGGTATAATAGCCACTCAAAGCCGAGGTGGATTACTTGGTATTACTTCCGCCTTCTTTACTTTAATGTTGCTACGCAGCCGCTCAATTATCATTCCCTCAATAATCAGTGGTATTGGATTAATACTTCTCGTGGTATTTGCAGGTATAAGCGATCGATCTTCAGGAGGATCAGGAGAAGAAGGGATTGATGAGTCTTCAATGGGTCGCTTATTTGCATGGGAAGCTGCATTTAGAATGGCACTAGCAAACCCTTTGACAGGCGTTGGACTTGATAATTTTTATTTTAACTACTTTTTTTACTCTCCCCACTGGGACGGCAAGAATCATGCTGTACACAGTACATGGTTTCAAATTTTAGGTGAAACCGGCTTTATTGGCTTTCTTTTGTTTATTTGCTTACTTGTAGGAACTTTTACGCTGAGCTATCAGTTACTAAACCGCCTACGCAATCATGAAATGAAACCTATCGCAGAAGGGTTATGGATAGGGCTGATCACTTTTTGTGTTAGTGGCACCTTTCTCACCCAAGGAACAACATGGCCGTTATATATATTGATTAGCTTATTAATCGCCTTAGACAGGCTGACAAGTAATGTCACGACCGCACACTCAATATCGGCACAATGACAATCTTTACGGCAGAGTTCACCCAATTTAAGGCTTAAATTGCAATTTGCAAAAACGGAAGTACAAAAAACTAAGGAATATTTATGGAATTTCTCGTATTTGGTGAAGATTGGGGGCGCCACCCTTCAAGTAGCCAACACTTACTTTCAGTATTAATGCATGATCATTCTGTAACTTGGATAAACTCCATAGGGTTAAGGCAACCCAACCTTACAATGCGAGATTTAAAACGCATTAATGAAAAAATCACTACCGCACTCACAAATTATGAACCACTAGCAGTATCTATAAAGCCAAGGAAAATAATCAAACCCTTAGTGTGGCCTTTAGCTAAAAGCGTTAACATGCTAAAAATAAATCAGTTTTTATTAAGACGACAGATTCCACCAAAGAAATACCATCGAGTCATATGGGCAGCCCTACCTACAGCAGTTGACTATCTCGAGATAAGTGAAAGCGATTTGGTTATTTATTATTGTGGTGATGATTTTTCAGCCCTTGCAGGTGTTGACCACCAATATGTCGCAGAAGCTGAGCAGCGCCTTATTCAAGTATCCGATATCATCCTTACCGCTAGCCCGACTCTGCAACAAAAGTTTCCACAAGATAAAACCTGGCTTCTTCCTCATGGTGTGGCTATCAATAACTTTAAACAACCGACCTCGAAGCCTACTGAAATATGTGTAGATCAGCCTAGCATTGGATTTTATGGCAGTATTAACAATTGGTTAGATATGAAATTGCTAAAATGTTTAGCAGAATCTCGCCCACATATGAATTTTTACCTTGTAGGTAGAAAAGATGTTAACCCCTTTGAACTTAAGCAACTCTCGAATATCCATTTTTTACCCGCCTGTCCTCACAATCAACTACCAGGGTATTTACAGCATTGGTCTATTGCCATTTTGCCTTTTGTTGATAATCCCCAAATACAAGCTTGTAATCCTTTAAAGCTAAGGGAATATCTCGCTTCTGGATGCCCAGTAATTAGCTCCAACTTTCCTGCCGCAACGGAATACCAACCACTAGTTACCATTGCAACAACAGTTAATCAATGGCTTGAAGCAATCGATAAGTTAAGTCAGTTATCAGAATTAGAACGACAACATTATGCGACTAGAGCACAAGATAAAGTGAAAGATGAAAGCTGGGAAAATAGGGCCAAAGAAGTACTCCAATTAATTTCATCTGCCTTAAAACAAAAGAAATATTCAAGTTAACCTCACATTAGGCATTTTTTTTGCTAAACCTTTCTGTATGCGGTAAACAAAAAGGAGAGAAAGATGAAATGGATTGGGTACGTTATTTTAACGTCATTTTTATGGGGTTGTGCAAGTTCACCACAAAAAAGCCAAGAACTAGAGCTATTTTTTAGCCCGGAACAAATATCATTAACAGCAGAACAAACACGAAAAATAAACGTTTTTTTAGACCATAATCCTTATAACCAACTAACAGTATACGTTGGCCCTGCAAACTTAGACGATAAATTCAAAGCTTTATTACAAAGCCAAAAACGTATTAAAGCGGTGAACAAATTATCACAAATGAAAGATATACCAATGCGGTTGGAGTTTGCACCACAGCAAGCAGCCGATACGCTGTTAATTCAGAGCCAGTAAAATGCGACATTTATTGTTTGCTCGGCTCTACCCTTTGCTTCATGCCTTATGGCGCTATCGGTATTTAGTTTTAATTCCGATCATTATCATGCCTATTCTAATGACAACGGGCGGCTTATTTAAAGCTAAGCGATACTATTCCGAGACAACAATTTTAGTACAAGAGTCTGCACTGCTAAATCCATTTTTGGAAGACCTCTCAATTTCGGTCAACTTAAAACAACGCATTAAAGCGTTGCAAGTCATCATTCATAGTCGAAATATTTTAGAAAATGTCACTCATGATTTAAATCTAGCGCCACCAGATGACTTACTACAAACAGATAATATGATTAATCTACTGCGTAAAAACTTATCTTTATCGCTACTTGGTAATGATCTTGTTCAACTTAGCCTAACCTGGAAAACGCCATCAGAAATTCCTTTGATTTTAAATAAAGTCTCTGATGTTTTTAAAGAAAAATTACGCGCGCCAGGACGAGCATCTGTTGATGGTTCAGAACTATTTTTACAACGACAATTAGAAACAACCCAATTGGATCTCGAGTTAGCTGAAAGTGCACTGGCGAAATTCAAAGCAGCCAACGCTAATAACCTACCTCAATTACAAGGTGCAAATGCACAAAATGACCTCCAGCTAGCCAATCAAACCCGTGAAACTGAACTGAATTTACTACAAGCTAAAAGTAAGCGAGCAAATCTCTACCAAAGGCTAGCGAGCACGAACCCTATCGTTGGCATCTTAGAACAAGAGATAGTCAAATCTGAAGCTGAACTTGCAATATTACGCGCGAGTTATACAGACCAACACTCGTCCGTCAAAGGTGTGATCCGACGACTTAATCGCTTAAAGCAGGAAAGATCCCGTCTAGTTGATGAGCAACAAACGTTAAATCCACAGGAAATAAATCAGCTGTGGCAGCGAATCGCAAACAGTAATCAAAGTAACGACCCAACTAAGCAACCGATATTATTAAGTCAATTTGAAAAATTACAACATGCAGAAAGCCAAATACAAGCATTAAGCGAAGAACTCACCTTATTAAAAGAGCAAACCAACGAACTATCAGAAAAACGGATGGAATTCGCTGATTTAGAAAAACAACTGAAAATATTACAGCGAAACTACGATGTAAAATCAAACGTTTACAACCAGCTATTTGAACGTTATGAGATGGCTAAGGTAACAGGGCACCTTGGTCGCTTTGAAGAACCCGAAAAATTAAAAGTGATTGTGCAACCAATAGAACCTAAGAGACCACTAAATTGGCCATGGTGGATCAATTTTTGCTTAGGTATTGTTGTTGGTTTTGGATTAGGCGCTTCCCTTGCAGGAGTTGTCATCCTCTTTGATACACGCCTTTATCAAACCGACCATATTGCCAAATTAACACAATCACAGGTACTGGTTCGAGTACCTCTGTTTTAGGGGGAGTCTAATGGAACACATCACATTACAAGTTGTGCAACATCTACAACCTGGAGGAATAGAAAAGCTCGTGTTAAATCTCGCTCGATTTGCCTCCCCTTGCCACAAAGTTTATATCGTCGCGCTAGAAGGCAATAAAGAAACAGCCATAAAGCAGTGGCCTGAATTACGCACTTTCGAATCACAATTATTTTTTCTCAACAAACCTATTGGTAGGAACCTTTCAACAGTTATCAAGCTAAAGAAATTGATAGCAAAACTGAATGTAACAATGCTTCATTCACACCATATCGGGCCTTTGTTTTATAGCCGACTAGCATTGCTGGGGCATAAAGCAACACACATACATACTGAACACGATAGTTGGCATCTCGCCGATAAAAAACAGTGCCGCATGACGCGTTACTTACTCAATACCAATAGAGTAAAACTCATTGCTGATGCACCAAGAGTTGCCTATCAACTAGAAAAGATATTATTACTCAGCCCAGATCATGTGATTTGTAATGGAATTGATACTCAGTATTTCACGCCAGGTAATCAGCTCATCGCACGGAAACAATTTAACCTACCGTTAGATAAGAAATTAATCGGTTGTGCCGGTCGACTGGTTAAAGAAAAAGGGATTGATACATTAATAAGGGCGCTTCATGACCTACCTAAAGATCACCACCTTGTTATAGCTGGTGATGGTCCTCAATCTCGACAATTACGCGCAGAAGTACAAAAATGGCTGGTTACGGATCGTATACATTGGCTTGGTTATTGCGCTCAAATGCGTAATTTCTACCGTGCGATTGATGTCTTTTGTATGCCATCCCGTCAAGAGGGGCTCCCTCTTGCATTACTGGAAGCGCAATCTTGTGGCAATAGTATTGTTGCTACGACGGTAGGCGCAATACCAGATCTTATTTGCCCACAAACAGGAATACTAGTTCCACCTGATGATGAAACAGCGCTTACAAAAGCATTAATACAAGTGTTAGAACAAGACCCAAATGCAGCGAATCAAACAGTACAGTTCATTCAACACCAAGCAGACGTGAGAGCCATGACTGCTGCATATGAAGCATTATCTTGTTAAATAAACCTTAAACTCGAGGCTGTCATGATTTTAGGATGGATCATTTTATTTGTAATAACTGCCGTTATTATCTATCACCATTTTGTTTATACCGCAGCGTTAGTTTGGTTAGGAAATAAAAGAAAAAATGAAATAAAAGAAAAGCACAAAGACCCATTAATTTTTCCCAGTATCTCTCTCATCATGCCCGCTCATAATGAAGAGGCTTACATTGAAGCCAAGCTCGCGAATATATTAATGCTCGATTATCCGGCTGAAAAATTGCAGGTTTTAATCTGCTGCGATGGTTGTAGTGATAATACCGCTGAAATTATTGCACAGTATGAATCACAATTTACCGCAGCTGGAATACGCCTTAAATTCTGGGTCAAAAAAAGCAACCGAGGAAAATTAGCACGCCTCAATGAATTAATGACTTACGCAAAAAATGAAGCCGATATTATATCTCTTACCGATACCTCTGCTTTAATATCGATTGATGCTTTAAAACAAGTTGCTAAAAGTTTTGAAAATGAAGAAACAGGTGCAATTACTTGCAGCTATTTACTGGCTTCTCCTTCTGAAGGTGAAAACCAATATTGGCAATGGCAAAATAATATCCGTTTTGCCGAGTCTCAATTGGGCAGTGTTATCGGAGGAAATGGGGCATTTTATGCCATGAGATCTCATCTCTACTCTCCCCTTCCCGAAGATACGATAAATGATGATTTCATTTTACCGATGATGGTATTAAAGCAAGGCTTTAACATTATCTTTAATCAAAATATCAACAGTGTTGAGATTGCCCCGACAAGTCAAAATGAAAACCATCAAAGACGACAAAGGATTGGAGCCGGTAATTTACAACAATTAATACGTTGTCAATTCGTCTTTACCCACAAAAACCTGAGAGTCCGTTGGTTGTTTACTTCCGGAAAAGGCCTTCGCACAGTGATGCCATTCCTATTCGTGGGTTATTTTATTACTTCAGTATTAATGGCATTACAAGGCTCGGCATTGGCCTTGGGTATGGTGATTAGTCAATTATCCATATACGGTATTGCATCTCTACCGCTAATCAATATCCATTCAAAGGTTATCGATAAAGTTCATTACATTATCGGGGCATACTATTCTTCTCTACTTGGCATGCTACGGTATTTGAACGGACAATTTAAGCAAGGGTGGCGCCACTTACCGCCCCTGAGTAACTATCAAACACAATCGACCCAAACGATAAAGCGAATGAGCGATATCATTTTTAGCTGCATTGGTCTAATTCTGACACTGCCACTATGGCCATTCATCGCCTTCGCCATTAAATATGATTCCTCTGGTCCTATATTTTATCGCCAAATACGAGTCGGTCAGATAAGTGAAACAAAAGTAGAGTTATTTGAAATATTTAAATTTCGCACCATGACAAATGATGCAGAAAAAAAATCAGGTGCGGTATGGGCGACAAAAGATGACCCTCGAATAACCAATACTGGCCGTTTTTTACGAGCAACACGTTTGGACGAACTGCCACAATTCATAAATGTAATAAGAGGCGACATGTCCTTAATCGGCCCCCGTCCTGAACGACCAGAAATGTGCGGTAATTTGCAAAATGCATTGCCATTTTATTTAGAAAGAACGACAGGACTTCGACCAGGCCTAACCGGTTTAGCGCAAGTTAATAGCGGCTACGACAATGATCTTGAGGATGTTAAAAATAAAATAGCTTGGGATCACGCTTACGCCATCGCATTAAGTTCACCAATACAGTGGCTTCGAATGGATTTGTATATTCTATTCAAAACATCTTACATCATGTTTGCCAAGCGAGGGCAATAACTGGCACACACTTTGTATTACTCCTTATGAGTCCAAATCTTTATATAAGGCGGTTATATGTTAACTCTTTCCCAGCCAGCAGTAGCACTTTCTTTAGAGCATGAATTCGATGTCCAGAGTGCTAGGCAACTAGAAGTTGAATTTGAAACCTTAAGTAATACAGAAAAAAATGAGCTAGTAATTGATATGACACACGTACAATTTATTGACTCTTGTGGAATCGGTGCCATTGTTTTCTTATACAAACGTCTAAAAAGTCGTAATAAAAATTTGTGTCTACTCAATGTTAATGGTCAGCCTAGAAAGCTCATGCAAATGCTACGAATAGATAAAGTTATCCCTCTGGTCACTTCTGCGGAGTTTTTATGATATGGAGACTGATCTGCTTGCTTACACCATTAGCCTTAGGAGGTTGCACCTTATGGCCGCCTGTAGAAGATAATGATCCAGATCCTCCGGTTCAAGTACAGCTTCGTCAACTAGAGCATCACGGTTTTGAGCTGCAAATATTAGCAACTCGTGGTGCCAAGCTTTGTTTACCGGGGCAATATCAAAAGCTTGAGTACCTTTATTTAAAAGCGCGCGATGAGGCAAAAGCTGGGTTTGATAAAGATGCTGAAATCACCCTACTTCAATACCAGACTCAACAAGCGATTATTCAAACGCAAATGGATTGGCTTGAATATCACACCACATGCTTTGACCATAGCTATTCAGAAGTTGAGCTAAAAGAAAAACTCCTTGTTTTCATGGCTCTTGATAATCAATTTGCGTTAAATCGTGCAGAGCTCTTACCTGATTATCAACAAGCATTACGCTATGCCGCAACAATATTGAAGCGACAATCTCATTGGCACCTTCAACTTACAGGTCATACCGACTCATTAGGTACTAGTGATAGCAACATCCAACTAGGAATGAAAAGAGCTTCAGCCGTTAAACGATTTCTGATTGAACAGGGGGTTAAATCAAACCAAATCGCGGTATTTAGTGCAGGAGAAAGTATGGCTATGGATGACACTCACTCACGAACCCAACGCCTTGCAAATAGAAAAGTTGAGGCACAAGTTCTTGTTGAACATCACGCACAATCTTTACACCGTGTGTATTCACTAAAAGACTGGAACGCAGTACGAGAATCATTATGAGAAGAATGTTCCTACTTCTTCTGCTAATAATGCCTTTTTCTTACGTATGGGGAGATACATTAACACCCGGCGATCGAGTTTTTTTACAAGTTCCAGGTGAAGCGGCTTTTGATACCCCATACACGATTAATGACCAAGGGCAATTACGGTTACCTGAAGTAGGCTTAGTCAATGTTGCAGGGTTAACCGTAATAGACGCCGAACAGCATGTACGTCAAAAACTTGCATCTATATATCGCAACCTTGATGAATTTAAACTCACGATAATGGAGCAGCTGATTCGAATTAAGGTGCTCGGCTATGTAGAAAAGCCAGGAACAGTATCACTTAAACCTGGAAGCAATGTACAAATGGCGCTTTCCGCTGCTGGCGGAGCAAGACCAGGAGCACAATTAGATAAGTTCAAGTTACTACGTAATAGCAGTACCAAAATATTCAATTATAAAGCCTATCTAGATTCTGGCGATCAGACTCTACTACCCAGCCTTAAAGGTGGTGATACTATTTTCATCCCTGCCTCTCCATTATTAGGCAACATCGAAATGAATTTTGATGATATGTCGATACATGAAAGAGGAGATGCCGACGAGGCACAAGGCATAACTATTTTCGGAGAGTTACGCAATCCAGGTACTTTCAGCTTCAAGCCTAATATGACGGTTGTCGATGCATTAATGCGAGCCAACGGTGTTACTCGTTATGCCGATGTAACAAAAATACGCGTGATTACCAATGGGATGTCTTATCGATTCAATTTAAGTGCCTACCTTGAAACTGGAGATACCAGTAATCTTCCTCCAATAAAACCAGGTACAACTATTTTCGCCCCAATTGAAGCGCCTGAAAAAACGAGTACCGATGATATCCAAGGTGTCACCATTTTTGGTGAATTGCATAAGCCAGGCACCTTCAGCTTCAAACCAAACATGAATGTCGTCGACGCACTAATGCGGGCAGAAGGTGTTACCCGCTATGCTGATGTCACGAAAATACGCGTCATAACAGATAATGTTCCCAGCCAATTTGATTTAAAAGCCTACCTTGATACTGGTAAAACAGACAACATGCCAGAAGTTAAACCTGGTACTATTATTTTTGTTCCTATTGAAATAAAAGATATCAACACAACCTCACGAACCATCTACGTGATGGGCGAGGTAAAAGCCGCAGGGCCCTATGAAACATCACCAGGTACAAGTTTCATCGATGTTCTTGCAAATGCTGGGGGGCCAACTCGTTTTGCTGATACAACGAATATAAAAATATTAAGTAATACAAAGGCTCCTATCGCAATAAACTTGGTTGAATATGCACAGAACCCAGCCAAATATACTCTTCCAGCAATGTCCCCCGGTGATGTAGTTTTCATACCGGAAAAAGTTGATCTTAATGAAAAGTCATGGCTAAAAGTGACCAATGATCGTGCAATAAAAATTATGGGGGCGGTCTATAAACCAGGTCGTTACGAATGGCATGACAGTATGACATTCATGGATTTACTCGCTCACTCTGGTGGCCCAAAACAACAAGCTAATCTCAGTAACATTCGAATAATTAAAGAATCTACTGCAGAAAATAAAGGGCACGAAGTTCAATTTTTCGACTTACAAGCGTTTACAAAACAAGGAAGCCCAACAAATTTACTTCCTAATTTAAATGCCAGCGATACTGTCATCGTCGATGAATTACCTCATGATCCTACCGATAATAAAGCCGGTTGGATTAGACAGGCAGCTAAAGATTCCATTTATATTTTTGGTGAAGTGGGTGCTCCTGGGCGTTATGCTTTTAACCAAGAACTTGGTTTTTTAGATATTCTGTCTGCGGCCGATGGCCCAAATAGTAAAGCTGACATTCAAGAAATATTAATTAGCCACAGAAACGGTAAAACAAGTCGAGTTACACGTTTTGATTTAGCTCGATACTTTGAAACAGGCAATGAAAAGGTGTTGCCAAAAGTGAATGCAGGCGATGTTATTTACGTGCCAAAAACTGAAAGTGCCGCAGATACAAAAGCTGTCAAAGTCATTGGTGCAGTCAATACTCCTGGACGTTATAAATGGAATAACCAAATGTCCTTTCTTGATTTACTCGCGATGGCTGGCGGCCCAAAACAGGAAGCCAATATTAGTAATATTCGCATTATTAAAGAGAGCCTAGTTGGGAAAGAAAATGTCATTTATTTTGATTTAGAGAGCTTTATAAATGAAGGGGGTAATTTTGCAGGTCTTCCTCAATTAGAAGCAGGCGATACAATTGTTATTGATGAATTACCTCATGACCCTTCCGACAATAAAGCAAGTTGGATACGCCAATCATCAGATGATTCGATTTATGTATTCGGTCAAGTTGGCGTTCCTGGCCGTTACGCTTTTAACCGCGAATTAGGCTTTCTCGATATATTATCTGCAGCCGATGGCCCTAACGGTGAGGCAGACTTACGTCAAATTAGAATCAGTCATCGTGATGGCAATAAGACCAAAGTCACTCAATTAAATCTATCGCTATACTTTGAAACAGGTGATGAATCATTAATCCCCAAGGTTGTGCCTGGAGATGTGATATATGTACCTCGACGTCAAGGTGATTGGCTAGATAAACCTGCAGAACGCGTTGTTCGATTAATGGGGGCCGTCAATAAGCCGGGGCGCTATTCGTTCAATACACAAATGAATATTTTAGATTTGCTTGCTGAAGCTGGTGGGCCAACAGATAAAGCCTATATCGACAGAATAATGATCGTAAATACATCATGCTGCGGTGATAAATCACAAACATTTAGCTTAAGAGATTATGTTAATGATCCCAGTCGTAGCCCACTCCCTCTACTCCGCCCTGGTGATACCGTGTACGTCCCAGATCAAGATGACTCAGTAACAGAGCAGTTCCGCCAAGGGATAAGGGATGCACTAGGTATTATCACGTTAATTGTATTAGGGGCAGCCTTATGAAGCCGTGGCTAAGCCAAGAGTATGACCAATTATTCCAGCAAATTCATCAACAAGAAGCGCGAGTCATTAGCTTTACTGGGGCAAGCCCACAATGTGGAAGTTCAACAATGTGCTATTGGCTTGCTAGACGTTGCGCTGAAGATAACAATAAAGTTTTATTGATCGATCTTGATCTGTCGGGATCAGGACAAGGAAATCACACCACAGACTGGGAAACGAATGGCTCAGGTGAAATGGACGCGATTATTCATAAAACATCACAACTAGATATTCTTCCCCCTCCGAAAAATCAAGAAACCACAATGGCTCTACGACAACCACAAACACTATTAAATACTATCCAACGGTGGCAACAAACCTATCACTACATTATTTTTGATGCAGGTACTGTTTCAGCGGCTAACTGGCGTAACCTTCCAGCAGCAAACATCTGCCATGCTAGCGATGCTGCTATCTTATGTATAGCGGCAGCAAAAACAACGGAAAGTGAAGTGCTTACAAGTATCGATAGGCTAAAACAAGGAGGGGTGAATTTATTAGGGTGTATAGTGAATGACCAACATAACCCATCTCTGGCCTGTGAAATATTACGAATTTTAGATACAAAAGCATCATGGCTTCCCAAAAAGATTAAAATAGGGCTCACCCACTATCTGAATCAAAATTCAATGCTACAAGGCAAATATCAATAGATGCAATACATTCAGCAAGCGAAATTTTAGATAAGTCTGATGAGAGTTCACAATTGATAGGCTTTTTCTATTTGTTCCCAACGACTTTCCCCAGTGAAATCATCAATAATTTTGGCATACGAATCTTTTGAAAGCGCTCTCCACTCGATATTATCGTAAGCATCCAACTTATCGATTAAAATAGATAATCTTTCCCAATCCGATTCTTCAACAATCCAATCACTAGCAACTAATTTACTAAGGTCACCCACATTTGTTGCGATAACAGGAACACCATGTGCCATCGCTTCTAGCGCCGCCATTGGCAGCCCCTCAGCCCGTGAACTAATTACAAGTACATCAATTAAAGACCAATGTTCCTCCATTGAGTCAACTGCACCATACCAATGAATATTTTTTTTAGCTATGAGTTGAGATTGTTCATCACCATCGCCAAAAACATGAAATTGGCAGCCTGTAAGCAGGTCACTCAACTCAATAAAGCGATCAATTCCCTTTTCATGACTCAGGCG
Organism: Photobacterium profundum; assembly: GCF_003026285.1. GTDB lineage: Bacteria > Pseudomonadota > Gammaproteobacteria > Enterobacterales > Vibrionaceae > Photobacterium > Photobacterium profundum. Next base: position 254,045 of record NZ_PYOD01000006.1, on the reverse strand, counting down.
ACCAACAAAACCGACTTGTAGAACCTGATGTTTGGAACGCATTTTAAACACTGGTAATTGCATAATGAAATTATTCAGCAAATGACAACGAAAAGGAACGGTACGCTTAATCCTAGAGCTAACGGCAAAATTATAGGAAAGAAAACTTGTTATTCGATTTAAATACTCATAAGACGCCAGTTTTCCACTTAATTTCTCTCCCGCATGGAAACTACTTATTGCACGAAATGAATATCTAAGTCGATAGAATCGAGAGAGTAAAGAGGCTTTATAACCATGGGCATGAACAACATCTGAGGGTAAAAGCAGACTAAAGAATAAAGACGGAGCCATATCAGATAAGAAACGGTACTTAATTTTATTCGCGCAGAGACGTTGATACAGAGGGTGATCGGGATAATAGTCCACAAACAAAACTTCGACATTTCTGTTTTGTTGCTTAACCAGAAGAGCAAATTGCAATATGTGACTTTCTATACCACCAAAGCCTGAACTGTCGATAAATAAATAAATCATGTCATTCTCCATACTATGAAGAAGATTACATGCAAAAAAAAAGCCGAGTCTTAAACTCGGCTTTCTCTTAATTTAGCAAACTAAAGCTTATTCAGCTGAAGCAGCTTCCTGAGCAGGACGATCTACTAGCTCGATGTAAGCCATTGGGGCTTTATCGCCAGTACGGAAACCGCATTTCATAATGCGCGTGTAACCACCTGGACGCTTAGCAAAGCGTGGACCTAATTCAGTAAACAATTTCGCTACCACTGCGTTATCACGCGTGCGGGCGAAAGCAAGACGACGGTTAGCAACACTGTCTGTCTTTGCTAGGGTAATCAATGGCTCAATTACGCGACGTAGCTCTTTTGCTTTTGGCAAAGTAGTCTTGATAATTTCGTGACTTACCAAAGAGCTAGCCATGTTGCTGAACATCGCTTTACGATGGCTGCTGTTGCGGTTGAGTTGACGACCACTCTTACGATGGCGCATGACCTAATCCTTCTAACTAGATATCAGTAACTATTAATCTTCAGCGATTGATGCTGGCGGCCAGTTTTCTAAGCGCATGCCTAGAGAAAGACCACGTGATGCCAACACATCTTTGATTTCTGTCAAAGACTTCTTACCAAGGTTTGGAGTCTTTAGAAGCTCTACCTCAGTACGCTGAACGAGATCACCGATGTAATGGATCGCTTCTGCTTTCAAACAGTTAGCAGAGCGAACAGTTAGTTCAAGATCGTCTACAGGACGCAGTAGGATCGGATCGAACTCTGGCTTCTCTTCTTTCTCTTCAGGAACTCGTACATCACGAAGATCTACAAATGCATCCAGTTGCTCAGCAAGAATAGTTGCTGCACGACGGATAGCTTCCTCAGGATCAAGTGTACCGTTTGTCTCCATATCGATTACTAGCTTATCAAGGTCAGTACGTTGTTCAACGCGAGCTGCCTCTACAGCGTAAGCAATACGGTCAACTGGGCTGTAAGTTGCATCAACTAACAGACGACCAATTGGACGCTCATCTTCTTCAGTGTGAATACGAGCTGATGCTGGTACATAGCCACGACCACGTTCTACCTTGATGCGCATGCTAATCTCAGCATGGTCATCAGTAAGGTGGCAGATTACGTGCTCTGGGTTCGCAATCTCAACATCACCATCATGGGTGATGTCACCTGCAACAACAGGGCCTGCACCAGACTTGTTCAGAGTAAGAATAACTTCATCTTTACCCTCAACCTTAACGGCTAGACCTTTAAGGTTTAAAAGGATCTCGAGAATATCTTCTTGAACTCCCTCTTTGGTGCTGTACTCATGTAACACACCATCGATTTCTACTTCAGTTACAGCACAACCTGGCATTGAAGATAATAAAATACGACGAAGAGCGTTTCCTAGCGTGTGGCCAAAACCACGCTCTAGTGGCTCTAGAGTTACTTTTGCGTGCGTCGTGCTAACTTGTTCAATATCAACAAGACGCGGCTTAAGAAATTCTGTTACAGAACCCTGCATTGTGTCCTCTCTTAACTATAGCTTTACTTAGAGTAAAGCTCGACGATCAAGTGTTCGTTGATGTCGGCAGACAAATCAGAACGTTCTGGAAGGCGCTTGAAAGTACCTTCTAGTTTGCTGTTATCTACTTCGACCCAAGTCGGTAGTTCACGCTGTGTAGCAACTTCAAGAGCTGCTTTAATGCGTGCTTGGTTCTTAGCTTTCTCACGAATGCTAACAACGTCGTTTGCCGCTACCTTGAAAGAAGGAACGTTTACGACTGTACCGTTAACTAGAATCGCTTTGTGGCTTACCAGTTGACGTGATTCAGCTCGTGTAGAACCAAAACCCATACGGTAAACTACGTTATCTAAACGACCTTCAAGAAGCTGAAGCAGGTTTTCACCTGTGTTGCCTTTAAGGCGAGCAGCTTCTTTATAGTAGTTACGGAATTGTTTTTCTAATACGCCATATGTACGACGAACTTTCTGCTTCTCACGAAGCTGAACACCGTAGTCAGACAGACGACCACGTCGAGCACCATGTTGGCCCGGCGCGTTATCAATTTTACACTTGGTATCAATCGCACGTACGCCTGATTTAAGGAATAAATCAGTGCCTTCGCGACGGCTAAGCTTCAGCTTAGGACCCAAATATCTTGCCATGTTCTTTCTCCAATATTCCTAGGAACGTTATACGCGACGTTTCTTAGGTGGACGACAACCGTTATGAGGAATCGGAGTCGCATCAACAATGTTAGTGATACGGAAACCCGCTGCATTTAATGCACGGATTGTAGACTCACGACCAGGACCAGGTCCCTTAACCATAACTTCCAGGTTCTTAACGCCATATTCTTTGGCCATTTCACCACAACGTTCAGCAGCAACCTGTGCAGCGAACGGAGTAGATTTACGAGAACCACGGAAACCTGAACCACCTGCAGTTGCCCATGAAAGAGCATTACCTTGACGGTCTGTAATGGTTACGATTGTGTTGTTAAAAGAAGCATGGATGTGCGCTACGCCATCAGCTACTTGCTTGCGTACGCGCTTACGAGCGCGAGTTGGTTGCTTTGCCATTGTACTCTACCTTATCCGACTATCTTTTGATCGGCTTGCGCGGACCTTTGCGGGTACGTGCGTTGGTTTTAGTACGCTGTCCACGTAGAGGTAGACTGCGACGGTGACGGATTCCACGGTAACAACCAAGGTCCATAAGACGCTTGATGTTCATAGAAACTTCACGACGTAGATCACCTTCTACAGTGTATTTAGCTACACCATCACGCAGTAGATCGATCTGCTCTTCAGATAATTCACTGATCTTAACACTTTCAGCAATACCCGCTTCAGCTAAAACAGCCTTAGAACGAGTTTTACCGATTCCGTAAATCGCGGTAAGCGCGATAACAGAATGTTTTTGATCAGGAATGTTAATGCCTGCAATACGGGCCACTATTCACTCCTAGTACTTTACAAGAATAACCACTGCAGAGCCCGTTTAGGATACGCAGTGGTGGTACAATTCTTTGCACACACAAAAGATTGGTTGGCTAATTTAGCCAACCTACCTTCAATTTGCAAGAAATATTTCTGCTAATTAGCCTTGGCGTTGCTTATGCTTCGGCTCAATGCAAATTATACGCACAACACCGTTGCGCTTAATAACTTTACAGTTACGGCAGATTTTCTTAACGGAAGCACGAACTTTCATTGCTAAACTCCGTAAAGGTTATCTAACATCAAGGACTTAGCCTTTGAGGTTAGCCTTTTTCAAAACAGACTCATATTGTTGAGACATCATGTGTGTCTGAACTTGAGCCATGAAATCCATAATAACTACAACTACGATTAGTAGTGATGTACCGCCAAAATAAAAGCGTACATTCCATGCAATCATCATAAACTCGGGGATCAGACAGATAAAGGTAATATACATCGCACCCGCTAAGGTTAAGCGTGTCATAACTTTATCAATATATTTCGCAGTCTGTTCGCCCGGACGAATACCAGGTACGAATGCACCAGACTTCTTCAAGTTATCAGCTGTCTCGCGAGGGTTAAACACCAACGCGGTATAGAAGAAACAGAAGAAAATAATCGCAGCTGCATAAAGCATTACATAAAGCGGTTGACCAGGGCTAAGTGCAAGCGATATATCGCTTAACCAACCAAGGTTCTCGTTCTGTCCAAACCACTGAGCCAGTGTGCCTGGAAACAGAATAATGCTTGATGCAAAAATCGCTGGAATTACACCTGCCATATTAATTTTCAATGGCAAGTGAGTGCTTTGCGCTGCGAAGACACGACGGCCTTGTTGACGCTTGGCATAGTTAACGACGATACGACGCTGACCACGCTCCATAAACACTACAAAATATATTACAGCGAAAGATATAACCGCAATTAACAGTAGAAGAAGTACGTGCAATTCACCTTGACGTGCTTGCTCAACAGTTTGTCCGATAGCTGGTGGCAAACCGGCTACAATACCAGTGAAAATAATCACTGATATACCGTTACCGATACCACGCTCAGTAATTTGCTCACCTAACCACATTAAAAACATGGTACCAGTGATCAAACTAACAACCGCAACAAAGTAGAAACCAAGGCCTGGATTAATTACCAGACCAGGAATCATACTTGGTAACCCTGTAGCAATACCAATTGCTTGGAAAGTTGCCAAAACAAGCGTGCCGTATCGGGTGTACTGGCTAATCTTACGACGACCAGATTCACCTTCTTTCTTCAACTCGGCTAATGCCGGATGAACTACCGTTAGCAACTGTACGATAATCGATGCCGAAATATACGGCATGATACCTAGTGCTAAGATAGAAGCACGCTCGAGTGCACCGCCAGAGAACATGTTAAACAGTTCAATAACGGTACCTTTTTGCTGTTCGAACAAATCGGCAAGTACAGCAGCGTCAATACCAGGGATAGGCACAAAAGAACCTGCTCGGAAGATTAAGATTGCACCTAATACGAATAGAAGGCGTGTCTTAAGCTCTGCTAGGCCACCTTGTGCACTACGAAAATCTTTTCCTGGTTGTTTAGCCATCTGTACCTCATCCTCGAGTTAATTATTCCTCGATTTTACCGCCGGCAGCTTCGATTGCAGCTTTAGCGCCTTTAGTCACGCGAAGACCATTAACTGTTACTGAACGAGCGATCTCACCAGAAAGGACAACTTTTACAAACTTGATGTCTTTAGTGATAAGGTTTGCTGTTTTCAGTGTAGCTAGATCAATCACATCACCATCGACTTTCGCCAGTTCGCCTAGACGAACTTCAGCTGTTACCAAGCTCTTACGAGAAGTAAAACCGAATTTTGGTAGACGCTGTTTCAAAGGCATTTGACCGCCTTCGAAGCCTGGACGGACAGAACCACCAGAACGTGATTTCTGACCTTTGTGACCACGGCCACAAGTTTTACCCAGACCAGAACCGATACCACGGCCTACGCGCTTCGCAGAAGGCTTAGAACCCGGAGCCGGTGATAGAGTATTCAAACGCATACTGATTACTCCTCAATTTTAACCATGTAGTGAACTTTATTGATCATGCCGCGTACGCAGGCAGTATCTTCAAGCTCAACAGTGTGGTTGATACGGCGAAGGCCTAGACCACGCAAACAAGCTACATGCTTCGGTAAACGACCGATAGAGCTCTTTGTTTGTGTTACTTTAATAGTATTTGCCATGTCGATCACCCCAGAATTTCTTTAACAGAAAGGCCACGCTTTGCAGCGATCATTTCTGGAGAGTTCATTCCGCCTAAACCATCAATTGTTGCGCGAACAACGTTGATTGGGTTAGTAGAACCGTATGCTTTAGCTAGTACGTTACGGATACCCGCAACTTCTAGCACTGCACGCATTGCACCACCGGCGATGATACCAGTACCTTCTGAAGCAGGTTGCATGTACACTTTAGAACCAGTGTGGCGACCTTTAACAGCGTGGTGTAGAGTACCGTCGTTTAGCGCAACTGTAATCATGTTACGACGTGCTTTTTCCATTGATTTCTGGATTGCAGCAGGAACTTCACGTGCCTTACCGTAACCAAAACCGATGCGACCGTTACCGTCACCAACTACTGTTAGTGCAGTAAAACTGAAAATACGACCACCTTTAACCGTTTTTGAAACACGATTAACTGCGATAAGCTTTTCATTCAAATCTGATTGAGTCTTTTCGTTAGCCATCTTTCCGCCTACCTTAGAATTTCAGTCCAGCTTCACGAGCAGCTTCTGCTAGAGCAGCTACACGGCCGTGGTATTGGAAACCAGAACGATCGAAAGCAACATTAGAAATGCCTTTTTCAATCGCGCGCTCAGCAATAGCTTTACCTACAGCTGCAGCAGCGTCTTTGTTACCGGTGTTCGCAATTGACTCACGGATCACTTTTTCTAGGGTAGAAGCGGCAGCGATAACCTCAGAGCCGTTCGGTGCAATTACCTGAGCATACACATGACGTGGAGTACGGTGTATTACTAGGCGAGTTGCGCCCAGTTCAGCAATCTTACGACGTGCTCGGGTCGCACGACGGATACGAGATGCTTTCTTATCCATAGTGTTACCTTACTTCTTCTTAGCTTCTTTAGTACGCACGACTTCGTCGGCGTAACGAACACCTTTACCTTTATAAGGTTCAGGGCTACGGTAAGCGCGAATGTCCGCCGCTACCTGTCCAATAACCTGCTTATCAGTACCCGTAAGTACGATTTCAGTTTGTGTTGGACATTCAGCTTTAACACCAGTTGGCAATACATGCGCTACTGGGTGCGAGAAGCCCAAAGTAAGGTTAACAGTATTACCAGCAACATTTGCACGGTAACCTACGCCTTTAAGGGTTAGCTTCTTAGTAAAGCCTTCAGTAACACCAACAACCATGTTGTTCACTAATGCACGAGCAGTACCTGCTTGTGCCCAAGCTTTATCAAAGCCTTCGCGTGGACCAAATGTGATGGTGTTTTCTTCCTGAGTTAAAACTACTGCGTTATTAGCAACAAGAGCTAGTTCGCCCTTAGGACCTTTAACAGTAATTTCCTGACCGTTGAGTTTAACTTCTACGCCAGCAAGAAGTACTACAGGTGCTTTTGCAACACGAGACATGTCCTACTCCTATTATGCTACGTAGCAGATAATCTCACCGCCAAGACCCGCTTTGCGAGCAGCGCGGTCGGTCATAAGACCCTTGGAAGTGGATACAACAGCAATACCAAGGCCACCCATCACTGACGGTAGCGCATCTTTTTTCTTGTAGATGCGTAGGCCAGGACGTGAAACACGTTGGATTTGCTCGATAACTGGGTTAGCTTCGAAGTACTTAAGAGTAACTTCTAGCTCTGGCTTAACTTCACCTGTAACAGTGAATTCAGCCACAAAACCTTCTTCTTTCAAAAGAGCTGCAATTGCAACTTTTTGCTTAGAAGATGGCATTTTAACAGCAACTTTTTTTGCTGTTTGACCGTTACGAAGACGGGTCAGCATATCCGAAATCGGATCTTGCATGCTCATAGTCAATACTCCGTGATTCTAAATTGGTAACTAATTACCAGCTGGCTTTACGTAGACCCGGAATCTCGCCTTTCATGCAAGTTTCACGAACCTTGATACGGCTTAAGCCGAACTTACGTAAGTAACCGTGTGGACGTCCAGTCTGGTTACAGCGATTACGCTGACGAGATGAACTAGAATCACGTGGTAGAGACTGAAGCTTAAGCACTGCGTTCCAGCGGTCTTCTTCAGACGCATTCACGTCACTAATAATAACTTTTAGCGCTGCACGCTTTTCAGCGAACTTAGCTACTAGCTTGGCACGTTTAGCTTCGCGTGCCTTCATTGATTCTTTAGCCATATGTAACCCTTACTTTTACTTACGGAATGGGAAGTTAAAAGCAGATAACAGAGCTTTTGACTCTTCATCAGAAGCAGCAGAAGTAGTGATAGTAATATCAAGACCACGCACTCGATCTACTTTGTCGTAGTCGATTTCTGGGAAGATGATCTGCTCACGAACGCCCATGCTGTAGTTACCACGACCATCGAAAGAGTTCGGGTTTAGACCACGAAAATCTCGAATACGAGGAACAGCAATTGAAATTAGACGTTCAAAGAAATCCCACATACGTTCGCCACGTAGGGTTACTTTACAGCCAATCGGGTAGCCCTCACGGATCTTAAAACCAGCAACAGACTTACGAGCTTTAGTAATTAACGGCTTCTGACCTGCAATAGCAGTCATGTCAGCAGCAGCATTTTCTAAAAGCTTTTTGTCGTTGATCGCTTCACCCACACCCATGTTAAGTGTGATTTTTTCGATCCTTGGGACTTGCATGATACTCTTGTATTCGAACTTTTCAGCAAGCTCTTTTACAACAGTCTCTTTGTAGTAATCATGCAGTTTCGCCATAGTGTACTACTCCAAAATTACTTAATAGTTAAGCTATTAGATTTAAAGAAACGAACTTTTTTGTCGTCTTCGAATCGAAAGCCTACACGGTCTGCTTTGCCGGTTTCAGCATTGAAGATTGCAACGTTAGAAACATCAATAGCTGCTTCTTGTTCAACGATGCCACCTTGCACACCCATTGCCGGTACAGGCTTCTGGTGTTTTTTCACAAGGTTAATACCTTCAACGATAACTTTACCGGTTGCAAGAACCTTAGTTATTTTACCTTTCTTACCTTTATCTTTACCGGTAAGAACGATAACTTCGTCGTTGCGACGGATCTTAGCTGCCATTTTGTTACTCCTTACAGTACTTCAGGCGCTAGTGAAACGATTTTCATGAATTTCGTATTACGAAGTTCACGTGTCACTGGGCCAAAAATACGAGTACCGATCGGTTGCTCTGTAGTATCGTTCAATAATACGCAAGCATTACGGTCGAAGCGAATGACAGAGCCGTCTTGGCGACGAACGCCTTTACGGGTGCGTACAACCACCGCCTTCAGAACATCACCTTTTTTAACTTTACCGCGAGGAATTGCTTCTTTCACAGTAATCTTGATGATATCACCGATGTGTGCGTAACGGCGGTGAGAACCACCCAGAACCTTAATACACATTACGCGACGAGCGCCGGAGTTATCGGCTGCGTCAAGCGTACTTTGCATTTGGATCATGTTAGTGCTCCGCTTATTTTAAAACATCTAGACCCACTACGGATCGATATGCCTTTTCTTCAAAGGCGGCGAATAATAACACCATTTTCGACCGATGGGTAGACAAAAAATAAACGGCCCCAATATTTTTCAGGGCCGCTTAATCATTTAGTTGCTAAGTTCGCTTAACCGCGAGCTTTTTCAACTACGCGTACCAATGTCCAAGACTTAGTCTTAGATAGTGGACGACATTCACGAACTTCAACAGTGTCACCTAGGTTACACTCATTGTTTTCATCGTGTGCATGAAGCTTAGTCGTACGCTTAATGTACTTACCGTACATTGGGTGTTTCACCATGCGTTCGATAGCAACAACGATAGACTTGTCCATCTTGCTGCTAATTACACGACCAAGCTGGATACGAGTTTGTTCGCTCATTATGCGCCAGCCTTCTCAGTAAGAACGGTTTTAACACGTGCGATATCACGACGTACAGCTTTCAGGTTATGAGTCTGCTGTAGTTGACCAGTCGCAGCTTGCATGCGCAAGTTGAACTGTTCACGTAGTAGGCTCACAAGCTCAGCATTTAGTTCTTCAACGCTTTTAGCGCGTAGATCTACAGCGTTCATCACATTACCGCCTTAATTACAAATGTTGTCTTGATTGGTAGCTTACGTGCAGCAAGTTTAAATGCTTCACGTGCTAGTACTTCAGGAACACCATCCATTTCATAAAGAACTTTACCTGGTTGGATTTGGGCAACCCAGTATTCTACTGAACCTTTACCCTTACCCTGACGAACTTCCAACGGCTTGCTTGTAATAGGCTTGTCGGGGAAAACTCGAATCCAGATTTGGCCTTGACGTTTCACATGACGAGTCATGGCACGACGAGCAGCTTCAATTTGGCGAGCAGTCAAACGACCACGACCAACAGCTTTAAGACCAAATGTACCGAAGCTTACGTCAGTACCGTTCGCTAGACCGCGGTTACGACCTTTAAAAGTCTTGCGGAATTTAGTGCGTTTTGGTTGCAGCATCAATAAACTCCTTATTTACGGCTTTTGCGCTGCTTCTTAGGCTTGTCAGCCTTAGGCTCTTCAATTGGCATACCGCCTAGAACTTCACCTTTGAAGATCCAAACTTTAATACCGATAACACCGTATTGGGTGTGAGCCGAAGAAGTTGCGTAATCAATGTCAGCACGAAGAGTGTGTAGAGGTACACGACCTTCACGGTACCACTCTGAACGTGCGATTTCAGCGCCGCCTAAACGACCACCTACTTGAACTTTGATACCCTTAGCGCCAAGACGCATAGCGTTTTGAACTGCACGCTTCATAGCGCGACGGAACATAACACGACGTTCTAGTTGAGACGCGATGCTGTCACCAACTAATTGAGCGTCTAGCTCTGGCTTACGTACTTCAGAAATGTTGATCTGAGCTGGAACACCCGCGATCTTTGAAATATGAGCACGTAGTTTTTCTACGTCTTCGCCTTTCTTACCGATAACGATACCAGGACGAGCAGTGTGAATAGTCACACGGATGCTCTTCGCTGGACGCTCGATAACAACACGAGATAAAGACGCTTTTTTCAGTTCTTTAATAAGAAACTGACGTACCTTGAAGTCGCCATCTAGGTTGTCAGCGAATTCTTGGCTATTAGCAAACCAAGTGGTATTCCAAGGCTTAACGATGCCTAGACGAATACCATTAGGATGTACTTTCTGACCCATTGCTTTCTCTCCTAGTTAGCGGTCTGCTACAACAACAGTGATGTGGCTAGAACGCTTCAAGATGCGATCGGCACGGCCTTTAGCACGAGGCATAATACGCTTCATGGTAGGACCTTCGTCAACGAAGATTTTTGCAACATTAAGATCATCAATGTCTGCGCCTTCGTTGTGTTCTGCGTTAGCGATAGCTGACTCTAGAACTTTCTTGATTAAATCAGCAGCTTTTTTGTTGCTGAAGTTAAGAATTTCTAGAGCCTGTGCAACTGGCTTACCGCGCAGTTGATCTGCTACCAAACGTGCTTTCTGAGGCGAAATACGAGCAAAACGATGTTTAGCAATAGCTTCCATATCCTACTCCTTAGCGCTTCTTAGCTTTCTTATCTGCAGCGTGGCCGCGATAAGTACGTGTTGGTGCAAATTCGCCTAGCTTGTGACCGATCATTTCTTCAGAAACGAAAACAGGTACGTGCTGACGACCATTATGGACAGCGATGGTCAAACCGATCATCTGAGGGATGATCATTGAGCGACGGGACCAAGTCTTTACAGGCTTCTTGTCTCCGCTTTCCACCGCTTTCTCTACCTTCTTCAGCAAGTGCAGGTCAATGAAAGGACCTTTCTTGAGAGAACGTGGCATGGCTTATCCTCTGATAATTATTTTTTATTACGACTACGTACAATGTACTTGTCGGTGCGTTTGTTCGAACGAGTCTTGTAACCCTTAGTTGGTACGCCCCAAGGGGATACCGGGTGACGACCGCCTGATGTACGACCTTCACCACCACCGTGTGGGTGATCGACTGGGTTCATTACAACACCACGTACAGTTGGACGGATACCACGCCAGCGTGAAGCACCAGCTTTACCTAGCTCACGTAGCATGTGTTCCGAGTTACCAACTTCACCAAGTGTCGCACGACATTCAGAAAGAACTTTACGCATTTCACCAGAACGTAGACGTAGAGTCACATAAGTGCCTGTACGTGCAATGATCTGAGCGTAAGCGCCAGCTGAACGAGCCAACTGAGCGCCTTTACCTGGCTTAAGCTCAACACAGTGTACTGTTGAACCTACAGGAATATTGCGCATTGGTAACGTGTTACCAACTTTGATTGCAGCATCTTCGCCAGACTGGATCATGTCACCAGCTGACACACCCTTAGGTGCGATGATGTAACGGCGTTCACCATCAGCATAAAGTACTAGTGCAATGTTTGCACTACGGTTTGGATCATATTCCAAACGCTCTACTTTTGCCGGGATACCATCTTTAGTACGCTTAAAGTCGATTAGACGGTAATGTTGTTTATTACCACCACCGATGTGACGTACTGTGATACGACCGTTATTGTTACGACCACCAGACTTAGAGTTTTTCTCTAAAAGTGGTGCGTACGGCTTACCCTTATGCAGGTCAGAGTTAACCACTTTTACTACGTGGCGACGACCCGGGGAAGTCGGCTTACATTTAACAATAGCCATTCTTCTTTGCTCCTAGCCTTACTCTGCACTACCAGCGAAGTCGATGTCTTGACCTTCTTTCAAGATAACGTACGCTTTCTTCCAGTCACTACGACGGCCTTGGCGTGCACCTTGACTTTTGGTCTTACCCTTAGCAACAAGAGTATTTACAGACTTAACTTCAACCTCGAACAGTTTTTCAACTGCTGCTTTAATCTCTCTTTTTGTCGCAGTAATCGCTACTTTAAACACGATAGTATTCGCGCTTTCTGCAGCCATTGTTGCTTTTTCAGAGATGTGCGGAGCACGTAGAACTGTTAAAATACGCTCTTCAGTGATCATGCTAGCATCTCCTCAACTTGCTTAACTGCAGCTGCAGTCATCACAATTTTGTCAAAAGCGATCAAGCTAACTGGGTCGATTGTCGCTGCATCACGAACGTCTACCTTGTAAAGGTTACGTGCTGCAAGGAATAGATTCTCATCTAATTCGCCAGTTACGATAAGAACGTCAGACAGATCAAGCTCTTTAAGCTTAGCTGCTAGTTCTTTTGTTTTTGGTGCTTCTACAGAGAAGTTATCAACAACGATTAAACGCTCTTGACGAACTAGCTCAGAAAGAATGCTCTTCATTGCACCACGGTACATTTTTTTGTTAACTTTCTGGCTATGGTCCTGTGGACGAGCTGCGAAAGTTACACCACCGGTGCGCCATAAAGGACTACGAATAGTACCTGCACGTGCACGGCCTGTACCCTTCTGGCGCCATGGTTTTGCACCACCGCCAGAAACGTCAGAACGAGTTTTCTGAGCACGAGTACCTTGACGAGCACCTGCTGCGTAAGCAACAACTACCTGATGTACTAGAGCTTCATTGAAATCACGTCCAAAAGTAGTTTCGGAGACAGTTAGCGCATCAGCGCCTTTGACTACCAATTCCATTACTAACTCCTCGACCTACGCTTTAACAGCTGGTTTAACGATCACGTTGCCGCCGATTGAGCCTGGTACTGCACCTTTAATAAGAAGCAGATTGCGCTCAGCGTCAACACGTACGATCTCTAGGTTCTGAGTCGTAACACGCTCAGCTCCCATGTGACCAGCCATTTTCTTGCCTTTAAATACGCGACCTGGAGTTTGACATTGGCCAATTGAACCCGGTGCACGGTGAGACAAGGAGTTACCATGGGTCATATCTTGAGTACTGAAGTTCCAACGCTTAATTGCGCCTTGGAAGCCCTTACCTTTAGATGTGCCAGTAACGTCTACTTTTTTAACTTCGTTGAACAGTTCAACATTTAGCTCAGCGCCAACTGTAAACTCTTCACCATTTTCTAGACGGAATTCCCAAAGACCGCGTCCAGCTTCAACACCCGCTTTCGCGAAGTGACCAGCAGCTGGTTTAGATACACGGTTAGCTTTCTTAGTTCCAGTAGTGATCTGAATTGCGTTGTAACCGTCAGTCTCAAGAGATTTAACTTGAGTTACACGGTTAGCTTCAACTTCAACCACTGTTACTGGGATAGAAATGCCTTCTTCGGTAAAGATGCGGGTCATGCCCACTTTACGACCGATTAGACCAATCATTTCTTACTCCCCTTAACCTAGGCTGATCTGGACATCAACGCCAGCAGCTAGATCTAGACGCATAAGAGCATCAACAGTTTTATCTGTTGGCTCAACGATGTCGATAAGACGCTTGTGAGTACGGATTTCGTACTGATCACGTGCATCTTTATTGACGTGTGGAGAAGTAAGAACAGTGAAGCGTTCTTTACGTGTAGGAAGAGGGATAGGACCCTTAACCTGCGCGCCAGTACGCTTAGCTGTTTCAACGATTTCCGCTGTTGACTGATCAATCAGACGGTGATCGAACGCCTTAAGGCGGATACGAATACGTTGGTTCTGCATGAGACAGAGCTCCAATTAAAATTTACACAAACAATATCGCCATTCTAATTCGAATAAACGAATGAATGCCGATTGATTTATGTGAAACCGTAGTGTCCCATTTGGACACGTTGTCAGTCAATTTAATGACTGCGAACATAAGTCAGAGTATACATTATTAAGTCATATAAATGACTTCTTCCTCAATGCTTATTGGTTCACAACTGTCTTTATAAGGACAGTGCGATGCATTATACAGATCACACTTTAGAGTGCAAGCCTCGTTCGCAAAATAATCAAACTGGAGTGCTTGGTAAGGGTTAGGGCTATCAATATTCTAGCAATCAACGGCTTATAAATAGACCTATCTCATTAATAATTAAGCTCTATTCTCATCAATAATCTAAGCCTGATTGTTGCTTGTTATGGCTCTCTTATCAATCAAGCTTAATTATTTTTCCAGCCAATCAACGTGTTCTTCATCATCATCTAAAATATTTTGGAATAATTCCCGTAAAACATAATCACGTATAACTTCAACATATGCGATTGCCTAATACTTTTTTAGTGCTGAATAATTTTGGATTGAGCTTTCATTGGGAATGCCCCTCCTCTTTCAGTTCATCTAAGAATAAAACCGATTTAAGAGTGCAAAAGACTGCAGGTTGGCTATAGCGGGGACTAGCTATTTTTCAAAGCTAATCGTAATTGTCTCTTGGGTTAATCTGATGATGTTTTTGTCATTGAAAATGATTATGCAAGATAATTTGGAATAGAATTTAATAACGAAGAAGGAAAAGAGAGTTATAGATTAACAAGTGAAATTTAGACATTAAAAAAGGGAGCCTAAGCTCCCTTTTGCGTTGTTCAATTATTGCAAATTAAGCAATGATTGTTGCAACAACACCAGCACCTACAGTACGGCCACCTTCACGGATAGCAAAACGTAGACCTTCATCCATCGCGATAGGAGCGATTAGAGTAACAGTCATAGCAATGTTATCACCAGGCATTACCATCTCAACGCCTTCTGGCAATTCGATAGTACCCGTTACGTCAGTTGTACGGAAGTAGAACTGTGGACGGTAACCTTTGAAGAAAGGAGTGTGACGACCGCCTTCATCTTTAGAAAGAACATAGATTTCTGAAGTGAAAGTAGTGTGTGGAGTGATTGAACCAGGCTTAGCAAGAACTTGACCACGTTCAACTTCATCACGCTTAGTACCACGTAGAAGAACACCAACGTTCTCACCAGCACGGCCTTCGTCAAGAAGCTTACGGAACATTTCAACACCAGTACATGTAGTAGTGATAGTCTCTTTGATACCGATGATAGCAACTTCTTCACCAACACGTACGATACCTTGCTCAACACGACCAGTTACAACAGTACCACGGCCTTGAATTGAGAAAACATCTTCGATTGGAAGGATGAATGGAAGATCGATTGCACGCTCTGGCTCTGGGATGTAGTTATCTAGAGCTTCAGCTAGTTCAACGATTTTCTCTTCCCACTGAGCTTCACCGTTAAGTGCGCCAAGTGCAGAACCCATGATTACTGGGCAATCATCGCCTGGGAAATCGTATTCAGAAAGAAGTTCACGAACTTCCATTTCTACTAGTTCTAGTAGCTCTTCATCATCAACCATGTCACATTTGTTCATGAATACGATGATGTAAGGAATACCAACCTGACGACCAAGAAGGATGTGCTCACGTGTTTGTGGCATAGGACCATCAGTTGCAGCAACAACTAGGATACCACCATCCATTTGAGCAGCACCAGTGATCATGTTTTTAACATAATCGGCGTGTCCAGGACAGTCAACGTGTGCATAGTGACGAGTAGGAGTATCGTATTCTACGTGAGAAGTAGAGATTGTGATACCGCGCTCGCGCTCTTCTGGAGCGTTATCGATAGAAGCGAAGTCTTTTGCATCACCACCGTACACTTTTGCAAGTGTAGTACAGATAGCAGCAGTTAGAGTTGTTTTACCGTGATCGACGTGGCCGATTGTACCAACGTTAACATGCGGTTTTAGACGTTCAAATTTTTCTTTAGACACGATCGTGTTCCTTCCTAGTTAAGATACGCCCCCCACTAGGTTAGGGGACGCGTCCGAAGTTTGTATTTTATGCGTCTACAACTGTAGACGCAATAATGAAATTATGTTCGCTCTGCGATTATACGATTAGCAACATTTTTTGGTACTTCAGCATATTCGCTAAATTCCATAGAATAAGACGCGCGGCCTTGTGTTGCTGAACGTAAATCAGTTGCGTAACCGAACATTTCAGAAAGAGGTACTTGAGCTCGAAGAATCTTAAGATTCGCCGGGCCATCATCCATACCTTCGATCATGCCGCGGCGACGATTAATGTCACCAACAACATCACCCATCCAATCTTCAGGTGTAGTTACTTCAACTTTCATCATTGGCTCAAGGATCACAGGGTTTGCATTTAATGCACCGTCCCTGAAGGCCATAGAACCAGCAATTTGAAACGCAATTTCGCTAGAATCTACATCATGGTAAGAACCATCAAAGAGTGTCGCTTTGACATCAAGAATAGGGAAGCCCGCAAGCACACCACTATTCATTTGCTCTTCAACGCCTTTGGCTACTGCACCAATAAATTCTTTTGGTACAGAACCACCCACGATTTCATCAACGAAAACAAAACCTTCATCAGGTTCTGACGGTTCGATCTTTAGCCAGACATGTCCAAACTGACCGCGTCCACCTGATTGACGTATGAACTTGCCTTCAGATTTAGTTGTACCACGAATTGTTTCACGGTATGCAACTTGAGGGTTACCCACGTTACAGTCAACACTGAATTCACGTTTCATACGGTCAACAATGATATCAAGGTGAAGCTCACCCATACCAGAGATTAAAGTCTGGCCTGATTCATTATCGGTTTCCACTCGAAAAGATGGATCTTCTGCCGCTAGTTTACCTAGCGCAATGCCCATCTTATCTTGATCAGCTTGAGATCTTGGCTCAACCGCAATCTGGATTACTGGTACAGGAAATTCCATGCGCTCTAAAATAATTTTATTATTTAAATCACACAGAGTATCGCCAGTAGTCACGCTTTTAAGGCCAATTGCTGCAGCGATATCACCAGAGCAAACTTCTTTGACCTCTTCACGCTTATTTGCGTGCATCTGAACGATGCGACCTAAACGTTCACGTTTTTCTTTTACAGAGTTGTAGACAGTATCACCAGATTTTACAACACCTGAGTAAACACGCATGAATGTCAATGTACCTACGAACGGGTCAGTTGCGATTTTAAACGCAAGGGCTGCAAACGGTTCATCATCATTAGAATGACGCTCTGCAGCATTACCCAGTTCGTCTTCACCAGTGATAGCTTTCACTTCAGTTGGTGAAGGTAAGAAATCAATAACGGCATCTAGCACAGCCTGAACACCTTGGTTCTTAAATGCTGAACCACACGTTGCCAATACGATTTCATTATTCAATGTACGTTGACGAAGACCTGCCTTGATTTCTTCTTCAGACAGCTCACCTTCTTCAAGGTATTTTTCCATTAGTTCGTCATTTGCTTCTGCAGCCGACTCAACTAAGTTCATGCGCCATTCATCAGCAAGGTCTTGCATATCTGCTGGAATGTCTTCATAGGTAAAAGTCATACCTTGATCTTCAGAAGACCAATTAATAGCCTTCATCTTGAACAGGTCGATTACACCTTTAAATTCTTCTTCAGCACCAATATTAAGCTGGATTGGCACTGGGTTCGCACCAAGACGGGTTTTGATTTGGTCAACAACACGCAGGAAGTCGGCACCAGCACGGTCCATCTTGTTTACGAAAACCATACGTGGCACTTCATATTTATCAGCTTGACGCCACACAGTCTCAGACTGAGGCTCAACGCCTGAAGAACCACAGAAAACGACAACAGCACCATCGAGTACACGTAGAGAACGTTCAACTTCGATTGTGAAGTCAACGTGTCCAGGGGTATCAATGATGTTTATGCGATGCTCTGGAAACTGGGCTTCCATACCACGCCAAAACGTAGTAGTAGCAGCAGAAGTGATAGTTATACCACGCTCTTGCTCCTGTTCCATCCAGTCCATTGTAGCAGCGCCATCGTGCACTTCACCGATCTTGTGGGATAGGCCTGTATAAAACAGAATACGTTCGGTAGTCGTTGTTTTACCAGCGTCAACATGAGCACAAATACCAATATTACGGTATCGCTCGATAGGTGTTTTACGAGACACGGTTGTATCCTCTTACTAAGGGGAACCTTAGAGTATGGTTTAGATGCAACAGGAAACGCCTGCTGCATCCATTCGCTATTACCAGCGGTAGTGTGCGAATGCTTTGTTCGCATCTGCCATGCGGTGAACGTCTTCACGTTTCTTAACAGCAGTACCTTTGTTGTCAGCCGCATCAAGCATTTCGCCTGCAAGACGCTGAGCCATAGATTTTTCACCACGCTTACGCGCAGCTTCAACTAACCAGCGCATAGCTAGTGCATTACGACGTACTGGACGTACTTCTACAGGCACCTGGTAAGTTGAACCACCCACACGGCGAGATTTAACTTCTACCGCTGGACGTACATTTTCAAGAGCTTTTTCGAATACTGATAAACATTCTTCACCAGAACGTTCAGTCATAGTATCTAGTGCAGTGTAAACAATTTTTTCTGCAGTAGATTTCTTTCCGTCAACCATAAGGATGTTAACGAATTTTGCCAGCAGATCAGATCCGAACTTAGGGTCAGATAGAATTTTACGCTGGCCGATTACGCGACGACGTGGCATGGATATATCTCCGTTGTCTTCTTCAGGTTATCCAAAACTTTTCAGTTTTTTCAAATTTAATTTAAATGTTTGGCCTTACTTAACGGAATCCATTAAGACTTAGGACGCTTAACACCGTACTTAGAACGACCTTTCTTACGGCCATTTACGCCTGCACAGTCAAGTGCACCACGAACGGTGTGGTAACGCACACCTGGTAAATCTTTAACACGACCACCACGGATAAGAACAACTGAGTGCTCCTGAAGGTTGTGACCTTCGCCGCCGATGTATGAAGTAACTTCAAAGCCGTTAGTTAAACGAACACGACATACTTTACGTAATGCTGAGTTCGGTTTTTTAGGTGTAGTAGTGTAAACACGAGTACATACACCACGCTTTTGCGGGCACGCTGCTAGTGCAGGCACGTTGCTTTTTACAACTTGCTTTACACGTGGCTTGCGAACCAGCTGGTTAATAGTTGCCATTAAATAGCTCCTGAAATATTACTTTCGTAAAGTGTGAAAAATCTGCCTCCCAACAACAGGAGGACGCGAAATTTTAGGCGTCGCACATTAGGGTGTCAAGATGTATACAACGATCAATCAGGTGATCATTTCTTAAACAATCATGAAAATTGACAGTTAACCCGATCTAAAGCGGGATTTCACTCCCATTTAACCTGTGCTTCATGTTGAACAGACAAGGAAACAAACCCTGAATAATCAACAACTTCAAAACACTCGTCAACTTTATCCACAATTCCTCTCGCCAAGAGATCTTCTTTCAGTAAATATATTTTTACACCTGAAACTTTTATTGTTTTAGACCAAATATTTTCTCGTAATCCGGCAAAAACTGCATCTTGAAGCAATAAAATCTCATCATCTTGGCTTATATAGCGTAGACAGCTTTGCAAAGACTGGGTATGAAAAGGTGATGTGGTGACGGTATGAAGCATAAAACCCTCAGAAACTTAGAACACAGTGACAATGCTGTAATTTTGTTTTTATGCCCATTTCATCTAGGACAGTAATGTCGATAATAAAATCATTTTTAGTTAACCCACGCATATTCATTGAATCTTGGCAGACGTAAATATTATCAATGTCGTATAGCTCAAGCATTTTAAACGTCGCAATATAATCACGCGACAAAACAAGAGCAGGCTGCTGATTTTTTACTAATTGAAATACACCATCATCCATAAAAAATAAATGCAGGTCTTCACTGTAAGCCGATGTCGCCAATACCGCATCTAGCCCTTCTCGACCATGACTTACGCCGTGAGGTGCAGTTCGAAATACAAAGCCTAATGGTTTCATGTTGCTCTCTTAAAAATTCAGCTTAAACAAAGTTTTATTTAAAATTGAATAACCCGATCTGCAGTTAACATCGATTCAGCTAACCCACCTAATCCAGCCTGTTCAAAACCTGTTGCTAGGTTATCTGCTGATAACATGTTTTGTGCTGCTTCTTGCTTACCGACAATGCCGCGGCGCAATGCCGCGGCTACACACGTTTGTAATTCGACTGAATGCGTTATTGAAAGCTGTTGCCAAGCGGCAACAAGATCAAATTCATCAGAGGCGGGTACTGTTAACGCTGAGCCATTCTGTACCCCCTCTTGATAAAAGAAGATACGCGATAACTGGTGACCTTGCGCTAATAGTGCCAATGCAAATTGGTAAGCCGAACGTGCTGCTTGTGTGCCATAGACAGGACCATTAACCACCAGCACGTAATTCAATGTCATTTTTCGCCATCCTCTGTCTTACGCTGGCGAATATATAAATACACAGTGTGCTTAGAGATATTCAGACGATCGGCGACACGGTTAATCGCGTCTTTAATATCGAAAATACCTTTATCATAGAGATCCATCACTATCTGACGGTTCTTGGCATTATTTGAAACACTCTTATCGGCGTTAATCTCTTCGATTGTACGCTCTACAGTTTGATCGACTAATTCATCCACATCGCTTGCAAAATTAACCGTTGATGCAGCTTGTTTTGCTTCATCTGTTGGCATAAATGATTGCAGAATCTGAGAAAAAGGAGCATCTAAATTAACGTTAATACACAACAGACCAATGATGCGGTCTTCACCATTGCGAATAGCAATAGTGATGGACTTCATTAAGTCGCCACCTTTTGCCCGTGTAAAATAGGCACGCGAGAAATTACGTTCTGACCCTTCAATATCACGCAGCATGCGTAGTGCCAGATCAGTAATTGGTGAACCAACCTTACGCCCCGTATTTTCACCGTTAGCAATTTTGATTGCAGAGGTATTGAGATCGTCCAAAGAGTGCAAAACAATTTCACAAAAAGGCCCGATCAAGGCTGCCAGACCGTCAACAACGGCTTCATATGAACGCAAAATGATGTAGTCATGCTCAGTAAAAGTGCGCGTTTCCACTAAGTCATGTTCAATCATGACTTCAGAGCCAAAGTTATCTGTAGATGCCACTGCTAATTCTTCCATTGCAAATATCCATTACATTCATAATCTGCCTAATGTGCATTAAGAGATAATCAATAGAATGGACATAAAATCAAATCCTGTTAGTAAGTTTATCAGAATATATATAAAAAAAGACCCGACATGAGTCGGGTCTTATCAAACTATATGCTAATAAAATTAGCTTTGATTACACAATTTATTGCGTTTCAAGCTCTGTAGCTGGTTTATCAGCTTTAACAATCTGCAATAATTCAACTTCAAAAACTAAAGTAGAGTTTGCTGGAATACTTGGGTTTGCTTGTGAGCCATATGCTAATTCAGGCGGGATAACAAACTTAAACTTAGAACCAACAGGCATTAATTGAACACCTTCAGTCCAACCAGGAATCACCTGATTCAGCGGGAACGTTGCTGGTTGATTACGCTTATATGAGCTATCAAATTCAGTTCCGTCAGTTAATGTACCTTTGTAGTGAACTTGAACAGTATCTGTTGCTGCTGGTTTCTCACCTTCAGCTGATTTTTCTACTTGGTATAGTAGACCTGATTCAGTCTTTGCTACGCCTTCTTGTTTTTCAAACTCGGCACGGAATTCTTCACCCGCTTTAATGCTTTTCTCTGATTCTACTTTTGCTTTCTCTGCAACAATATCAGATACACGCTTATCAAGATCTTGAAGCGCTTGTTGTGTTTCTTCTGGCGTCATACGGCTCTTATTAGCGAATACATCACTCACACCAGCAAGTACATCATCACGATTTAGCTCTAAACCAAGTTCTTTCTGCTGGTCTAAGTTAGCTGATAAGTATTGTGCAAGTGATGCACCAATAGCATACGCTGATTTTTGATCTTCAGATGCAAACGCTTCTGTCGCTTTCTCAGAGGTTGCTTCAGCTGCTACCTGCTCTACTTTTGCAGGCTCTGCAGGTGTTGTTTCCGTCGTTTTTTCATCTTGGCAGCCAACAGCTAATAAAATAGTTGCAGCCAAAAGAGACATCTTTAGAACAGGTTTCATGTATTTCTCCGTCATTCGATGAGGCTTACCCTCATTTCTCGCTTTGCCTTTCACTGTAGATGTGAAAAACTTGCCATATTAATATACTAATACCAATCTGATTAAATTGCTGCTTAGTCAGTACGTTAATCAAATAATATTTTCTTACATGATAATAAAGTGAACCGGAACCAGACCTTAATGCGCAAAGTATTCCTTATAGTAGGCTTCATTTTGGCACTCACATCACTCAGTGGCTGTTTTTTTTCATCATCAGAGGTTAACCGTTGGGTATTAGCCTCTGATGGTGCCACCAGCTTTAGCCTCAGCCGTGATGGTCGCTTCGCTTTATTACACTCAACTCAACAAGGTATCTTGCTATGGGACTTACAGCAAAACAAAAAGTTAGCTGATTTTGGTTCTCAAGACCCACATCACAATACCGTCATTTCTAGTAGTATTTCTGATAACAATCGGTTTGCCATCACCGCCACAGCCCAAAATTTTGCAGTATGGGATTTAGCGTGGGGGAAATCTGACGGGTTATGGTCTCTTTCCGATGGCGTTATTCGAGATGTTGATATCGCTAACAATGGTCAGCATATCGTATTGGCTTTATCTAACGGTAAAGCCTTATACATCGACTTGGGCACTGGACGGCGCTTAGAGTTCCTCGCTCATCAAGAAAAAGTGAACTCTGTCGCTATTTCTGCTAACGGACAATATGTGTTATCTGGCGGAAATGACTACTTTGCTTACCTATGGAATACCCGTTCAGGGCAGATTATTCATTCCTTTGAGCATACTTCACGAATAAATCGAGTCGCCCTTCAGCGTGATGGTAAATTAGCGATGACAGCAGATGGGGGGAATGATATTTTTATTTGGGATTTGCAAACAGGGAAGAAACAAACAGCGCTTTCCATTCATTTACGTCAACAAAATTTATCCAGCGCACGCTTTTCTGATGATGGAACAAGGTTAGCAACTGGCACCCCTTCTCGCAGGGTGGAACTTTGGGATACCACAACAGGCAAGAACATAGGCCGATGGGAAGCGGCGCCACTACAAGATGCTCGACCACCGTCTGCAGTGGTGTATGATGTTGCTATTACGCCTTCAGGGCAGGTAGTCTCTGGTACATCAGCTGGTATTGCCCAAACCTGGACAACAGATTAAATCCCATCAGAGTATTCTCTGAACGGTATAACATTTTTGGTACCTAACCTCATGACTGATATTGAAAAACTACAAGCTCAAGTTGACGAGCTAGAAATGAAGCAAGCTTTTCAAGAACAAACAATCGATGATCTTAATGAAGCACTAACGAATCAACAATTTCAATTTGATAAAATGCAGGTTCAGCTTAAATTCTTGGTGGGTAAGGTTAAAGGCTTTCAATCATCAAATATGGCCGAAGAATCGGAAGAGACTCCGCCGCCGCACTATTAAGTGTTCTCGTAAGCAAAATTCAAATAAAAAAACGGGAAGCAACTGCTTCCCGTTTTTTGTTATTCATTAAGAGTAATACTTAATAAATAAAGCTATTAGTGAGAACAGCCACAGCCGCCTTCACCACAACCTTCTTCTTTTTCTTCAGCGTGGTCGTGATCGCCACAGCTACCACCGCCACAACAACCACCACCTTGGTGAATGTGACCGTGTGAAATCTCTTCTTCCGTAGCTGCGCGAACAGCAACAACTTCAGCAGTGAAAGTCAGTGTTTGACCTGCAAGCATGTGGTTACCATCAACAACAACTTCGTCGCCATCAACTTCAGTTACTTCAACAGGGATTGGTCCCTGATCAGTATCTGCTAAGAAACGCATACCAACAGTGATTTCATCAACACCTTGGAATACGTCTGCAGGTACACGTTGTACCATTTCATCTACGTGTTCGCCGTATGCATCTTCAGGAGCAACAGTTACTTCAAATTTGTCGCCCGCTTCACGGCCTTCCAATGCTTTTTCTAAGCCAACGATTAGGTTGTCATGGCCGTGTAGGTAATCAAGTGGTGCGTCAACAGTTGACTGATCAACTACAGCGCCTTCTTCAGTTTTTACTTGATATGCCAAGCTTACTACGATGTCTTTAGCGACTTTCATGTTTACTCCGAAAATTTGAGCTAGGTGTTAAGGCTGCATGATACCGAATTCTTGTACCAAGATGCTAATCATAAGCGATCTATTCAGGTTTAAAAATACCGATAACCTGCTGGCCCTTATCTTCAGCAAGGTGTTCACTTTGCTCTACAGACTTAGGAAGACGACGATCTACGTGATGACACTCTACGCATTCGACAATCTCAATTTCATTTTCTTTCCACCAGCGCAAGGTATCTTGCTTGCTACAAGCAGGACATACCGCACCAGCAATAAATCTTTTCTTTGCCATACTACTCATCCCTTTATTGCACGCGTCCCTTTACTACAACTCGCTGAATAACAACAATTCTGCATTGAGTATGATGTGTGCCTTGTTATAAGCACATCAATCCCAGCCATTGTGTCTATCTCGCTCACCACGCATCTCTCGGTCAAAAATTTCTTCGAGCTCTTTGCGGGCTTCTTTGGAGCGAGAAGCAAGATGAACATCTTCCGAATGCTGCGGCAATAAATCTCGTAATGCCGTAGTGTCTAGTTTACGGAAGTGTGCTTCAGCGCGCTTGGCTTTGTATGGGTGCATGCCTAAAGATATGAGGGCTTGTCGACCTAAATCAAGAGCACCAGCAAAAGTTTCACGCGAGAAGTTATCAACCCCATGACTCAATAACTGGTGCGCCTCTACCCGGCTGCGTGCACGCGCCAGTACTTTCAGCTTTGGAAAATGCTGCTGGCAAAGGGTCACGACTTCCATCACTTCATCGGGCTCATCAGTACAAATTATGATGGCTTCTGCTTTATCTGCCCCTGCTGCCCGTAATAGATCCAGCTGAGTTGCATCGCCATAATACACCTTGTAGCCAAACTTACGTAAAAACTGAATTTGGCTAGGATCACGCTCTAATACCGTGACGCGTATTTTATTGGCAAATAATAGACGCCCTACCACCTGACCAAAACGGCCAAAGCCTGTAATGATCACTCGAGGCTCACGATCAATCACATCGCTTTCTAAAGCTTCATCTTCTGATTTAAAGGTATGAATAAACCAACGGTCTTGCAGTAAGAGAATTAAAGGCGTTGTCATCATTGAAATACTAACAACCACTAATAGGAATGACGACAACTGCGTCCCTAATAATCCTTCACCTTGAGCGGCAGTAAATAAGACAAACGCAAATTCACCACCTTGACTTAAAATTGCTGCCATCTGACTACGCGATTTAGCTCGAATACCGAATAGTCGAGCTAACCCATACAAGAGTAAACCTTTCACTATTACTAAGGCAGCAACTGCAGCTAAGATTTGTAAAGGGAACTCGAATAACAGCCCCAAATTAACCGCCATACCGACAGAGATAAAAAACAGCCCCAGCAATAACCCTTTGAACGGTTCGATCGCAATTTCTAATTCATGACGGTATTCACTTTCAGCCAATAACACCCCAGCTAAAAATGCCCCTAGTGCCATAGATAGCCCCAGAGACTGCATACCTAATGCAATACCAATAACCAGCAAGAGTGCCGCGACATTAAATAGTTCACGCACCCCACTAAGTACCACCCAACGAAATAATGGGCGCAATAAAAAATGACCGCCGACCAATAAAGCCGCAATACCACCGATCATCCAAGCAAAATCAAGCCAGCTGCCCCCTCCGCCTCCCGCTAAAATCGGCAGTACTGCCAACATTGGGATTACGGCAATATCTTGGAATAGTAAAACGGAAAAGCTCGATTGACCGGTTTCGCTACCGTCGAGGCTCTTCTCTTCAATAACCCGCAATGCAATCGCAGTAGAAGAAAGTGCTAACCCCATACCGATTACCAATGCATCTCGCCAAGTAATAGAAGGCATCAAGCTACTGCAGGCCATAACAATACCTGCAATCACTAAACTCGTCACCAATACTTGCCCGCCACCCAGCCCCAATATTGGGCTGCGCATTTGCCATAGTTTTTTGGGGTTTAGCTCTAAGCCAATCAAGAACAGAAGTAATACGACACCAAATTCAGAAAAGTGCAGGATCGCTTCCACATCTGATATCAACCCTAATCCCCAAGGACCAATCGCAATACCCGCGATAAGGTAGCCCAATACCGAACCAAGCCCTAAACGCTGAGCAATAGGCACCGCAACAACGGCAGCCGCAAGGAAAATAACAGTTACAGACAGCACATCATTCGCCATCGTTATTCTCCTTACCTTCTCCATCATCTGATGGAATTTGCTCGCTATCCACTAACGGATGCTGTAACCACTCTCGATAATTTGCACAATGCTGCTGTCGTTCTTCAAGCGGTATACGCCTAGCCCAGTGTAAAATCAACGGCTCCATCCATGTCATCTGGCATAAATCAGCCGTTAGTTCGAACGGTCGTAGAATTTCAGCAATGCTGCATCGGTTATAGCCGTCAGGGGTATATGCTTCTGCCGCACCACCGGTTGTGACCACTGAACGCCAGTATTTCCCTTTGGTGGATACCCCTTCACCGTGGGCATAGCCTTTGCTTAGCACTACATCGATCCACTCTTTCAATAAAGAAGGGCAAGAATACATATAAAGCGGATGTTGGAAGACAATGATGTCATGTTGCTCCAGCAGCTGGTGTTCGAAAACCACATCAATAAAGAAATCAGGATAAGCGGCATATAAATCATGGACAGTAACATTCGGCAAGTCGGCAATGCTTGCTAGCATCTCTTGATTTGCTACCGACTCTTGTGGATCTGGGTGCGCATAAATCACCAGAATTTTTGGCTGTCCTTGTTTGGTCATAACGTCCCTTGCTATATCCTTGAGTAAAAGTGCTCTGCTATATAGCCAAAATATTCTTAACTAATATGCACATAATACATAATTATGACTTGTACGGGATATTGATCGTGAGATTGCCCAATTCTTCTTACTAGATTTAGCCGCATAATTATTACGGTGTTAGCAGTCAATGCCAGTTTGGTATAGACTGCCGCTAATTTCGAGCACTTTTTTTGCGGAGCGGGCTACCCCGACACTATCGATGATTACCTTTTCGGACATGCAACTTTTACGAGGCGGTAAAGTCCTTCTCGATAACGCCACGGCGACGATTCATCCCGGTGACAAAGTCGGACTAGTCGGGAAAAACGGCTGTGGTAAATCCACCTTATTTGCTTTATTAAAAAATGAACTGAGTCTAGATGCCGGTAATTGCCAATTCCCGTCTAACTGGGAATTAGCCTGGGTAGCGCAGGAAACACCAGCACTTGAACGCAATGCCATTGACTACGTGATTGATGGTGATCGTGAATACCGTCAACTTGAACGTGAATTAGCCGCCGCAGAAGAAAGTAATAACGGCATTAAAGTAGCCGAACTCCATGCCAAATTAGATACCATTGGCGGTTACACAATCAATGCGCGCGCGTCTGAATTACTCGACGGCCTAGGGTTTTCCCAAGAACAAATGCAATGGCACCTCACCCAGTTTTCTGGTGGTTGGCGTATGCGTTTGAACCTAGCCCAAGCACTGCTATGCCGCTCCGATTTACTCCTACTCGATGAACCGACTAACCACTTAGATCTCGATGCTGTTATGTGGTTAGAAAAATGGTTACAAAACTACCGCGGTACCTTAGTACTTATTTCTCATGACCGTGATTTTCTTGATCCTGTGGTTAACCGCATTATTCATGTCGAGAACCAAACGCTAAACAGCTACACCGGTAACTATTCATCGTTTGAAGTCCAACGGGCAGAAAAGTTAGTGCTACAACAGGCCATGTACCAGAAACAGCAAAAGCAAGTTTCTCACATGCAATCGTATATCGACCGCTTCCGTTACAAAGCGAGTAAGGCACGCCAAGCACAAAGTCGAATTAAAGCGCTAGACCGAATGGAAAAAGTGTTGCCAGCCCAGCTTGATAACCCATTTTTGTTTGAGTTCAGAGAGCCACAAGCGTTGCCGAATCCGATCTTGATGATGGACCAAGTTGCAGCGGGCTATAGCAACAACCTTATCTTAGAAAAGATCCGCCTGAACCTCGTACCGGGTAGTCGTATTGGCTTATTAGGGCGTAACGGTGCCGGTAAATCGACTCTGATTAAATTGTTGTCGGGTGAGCTTCCAGCACAGGCTGGCGATTTAACCTATTCACAAGGAGTGAAGATTGGTTACTTTGCCCAGCATCAACTAGAAACACTGCGCCTTGACGATACCCCATTGCAGCATTTAGCCCGACTCGCACCGCAATCTACCGAGCAACAGCTGCGTGATTACCTCGGTAGCTTTGGTTTCAATGGTGAAAAAGCCCTTGATAAAGTTGGTCCTTTTTCGGGTGGTGAGAAAGCCCGTTTGGTATTAGCCTTGCTTGTATGGCAACGCCCTAACCTATTGCTGCTCGATGAACCAACCAACCACCTTGATTTGGATATGCGCCAAGCATTAACCTTTGCGCTGCAATCTTATGAAGGTGCGATGGTTATCGTTAGTCACGACCGTTACCTATTACGTGCGACAACGGATGATCTGTATCTGGTGCATGATCATCAAGTAACACCATTTGATGGTGATCTATCGGATTACCATAAATGGTTAACCGAACAGCAGCGTAATGAGCGCCGAGAACTACAAGCCGCTAAGCCTGAAGTCAGCAAAGAAAACAGTGCCGCATCACGTAAAGAACAGAAACGATTAGAAGCCGAGTTACGTAAGCAAACAGCACCATTGCGCAAAAAAATCACGCAACTTGATAAGCAGATGGAAAAGCTCAGTGCCGATATTGCCGATGCGGAAGAGAAGCTAGCTGATTCAACTATCTATGAAGCAGATAACAAAGTACTACTGCACGAGCAACTTAAACGTCAGGGGGATGCTAAATCAACACTAGAGGATGTTGAGATGGAGTGGATGGATCTGCAAGAAGAGCTGGAATCAATGGAAGCTGCGCTGAATGCAGACAACTAGAACTGTAATACTGAACTCACAGGATTTTTGGCAGTTCAGCCTGAGCCATTATGCTCAGGCTGGGGTGCAGCCTGCGTGTCTCACATTGCAAGATTCCTATCAGGGCAACGTTAATCTTGCCCTGCTATTACATTGGCTTGATATCCAGAAGATTCAACTTAGTGATGCTAAGCTACACTCTCTGGTGGTAAGCCTTGTATCAAGTGATTGTCGGTTGCAACAGTACCGGGCAATGCGTAAACAGCTTAAACCTCAAGTAGATCTTGTGGGTTACCATCAGTTACTGGCATTTGAGCTTGCACTGGAGCAAGACCAACAGCATGCACTTATCACTCAATTCAATCAATTTAACGTCTCACCACCAAAAGTAATCTCCCCTTCACTACTTACCAATAATTTAGAGCGTTACTGCTTGCAACAAAAAGCGACTGTATTGCTATCTAAACTCCAAGCCAAATAATCACTTATCGACATAAATGCCTTACCAAATCATCACCACACAGCTGGCAGTTAATATACCCATAGCAATATTAAAAACACGACGTGTTTGAGGGCTATTGAGCCACCTGCCAATCAAAGTGCCAAAACTTGCCCAAATAGATACACTCGGAAAACACACTAAGAAAAAAATCACCGCAACCAAACCCGCGGATTGCCAATAATTGTCGCCCGCCATGGTAAAGGTACTAATAGCCGTTACCGACATCATCCACGCTTTTGGGTTCACATACTGAAACATCGCCGCAGCCATAAACGTCATCGGCTCGCCATCTTGCTGATCCGCTCTGATGCTTGACTTGGCAGTCGCAATTTTCCACGCGAGATAGAATAAGTACGCGCTACCGGCCCAACGTAAGATTTCATGCAAAATCGGAAAGCGGGTAAACATAACGCCAAGCCCAGCCGCAACCAATACAATCATCGAAACCAAGCCAGAACCGATCCCCATCATGTGAGGTAACGTGCGCCAGTAACCAAAATTAGCCCCCGATGCCGTCACCATCAAATTATTCGGACCAGGTGTACCGGTCATCGTTGCCGCAAAAGCCGCTAAAGACATAATAAACTGCCATTCTAACATCACTGTCACCCTCCTGATTTATGGTTCATTACCAACTCAATTTAAATTGTATCGATACAATTTAAGTATTCTTTGTTTTTTAATTGTTTTTCACGCACAATCAACCCTAACAGTTGGCTTAACAGTGATCAAAAGGTTTATTGTCACCATGACAATCATGAATATTGTATTAGAACCCACTACCAGTGAGCACAAAAGTGATCCTATCTACCGTCAAATTGCCGATGCGATTGCATTGCAGGTAGATTCTGGGCAATTACAGCCTGGTAGCAAATTGCCCACCCATCGCGCATTAGCCGATCAGCTCACTGTCACTGTTGGAACAATTACCCGTGCTTATGCAGAAGCAGAGCGACGAGGTCTGGTCGAAGCACGTATCGGTGCAGGCACTTATGTGTGTCAGGCAAATCAACCAAGCTGGGTTTATAACTATTCAGAGCAAGAAGAAGAGGAATGTAACTTCGGCTACAACATTCCCCCGCGCCTTGATCGATCGGACATGCTCAAACAAGCAATGGCGAATATTGCTGCGCACCCTGAGCAACTGAATCAAATGATGCTGTATCAAGATCCGCAGGGGCTAGCCGAGCACCGTGACATTGTGTGTGGGTGGCTTCAGCAGAAAGGATTTGAACTTGACCCACAACGCGTACATTTTACCTCTGGCGGGCAGCATGCAGCCCAATTAGTACTCGCAGCTTTTTGCCGTAGTGGGGACACGGTATTGGTTGAGCATGTGTCATACCCCGGATTTTTAAGCTTGGCACGCCAGCAACAAATATCGATAAAACCTGTCGAAATGGATGAAGAAGGGCTCATACCTGCAAGCTTAGAAGCCGCTTGCCGTTTGTATCAACCACGTATTATTTACAGCACCCCAACCTTACAAAACCCAACAACAGTAACGATGGGCGAACAACGCCGCCAAGACATCCTCGCGATTTGCCAACAGCACCAAGTATTATTTGTTGAAGACGACGTGAATGGGCTATTGCCGACTGAGCGCCCGACACCAATGGTGAACATCAATTCAGAACAAGTGATCCATATTGGTGGGCTATCTAAATGTTTAGCACCAGGATTGCGCCTTGGTTATATTCAAGTACCTACGCGATTACAAAAACGCTTAAACGCAGCCTTACATAATCACAGCTTAATGATCAGCCCTTTGCTGACAGGCATCGCTTGTGAGTTAATTATTAGCGGGGATGCAGATCGTATCTTGCACCAAATACGTACTGATATTAATCAGCGTCAGCAACTCGTGGCTCAACACCTTGGACGCTTTGATATTCGACATAGCCCTCACAGCTTTCATGTATGGCTAACATTGCCCGACTATTGGCTCTTAAGTGACTTTGTTCAAGCAGCTAATCAACAAGGTGTCGTGGTGAAGTCGGGAGAATTATTCTCGCCGCCAGGTAGTACTATCCCGCCAGCTGTTAGGCTTGCCATTAGTGCACCGTTTACACATAGGAAGTTGGAACAAGGATTGCTTATACTTTCAGAGTTACTTAGAAACGATCCCATAAACGATTTCACGCTCTGATAAACGGAGAGCCCTATGCATTTTAAACCAGCGAGCGGTCTTAAGAACGCGCACCTTCAAACCTTATTACCGCGCTTTATTCGTCGCAAACCATTGTTTACGCCCGTTACTCAGCGTATCGAAACACCTGATGGCGACTTTTTGGATTTAGCATGGACAGAGCAACCCAAGAACGATCACCAGCAGCCCTTAATGATCCTTTTTCATGGTTTGGAAGGTAGTTTCTGCAGCCCGTATGCCAATGGTTTGTTGCACGCTGCAAAACAACAAAATTGGCTCGGGGTAATGATGCACTTTCGGGGTTGTAGTGGTGAAATTAATCGCCAGCCTCGTAGTTATCATTCGGGTGAAATCAATGACGCCACCTTTTTTATCCAATGGCTAAAACAACAATTTCCTAACCGACCCTTTTTTGCCGTTGGGATCTCGCTAGGTGGCAATATGCTGGTGAACTATTTAGCCGCAACAGGTGACCAATCTGGACTCACTGCAGCACAAGTTATTTCACCGCCTTTAAATTTAGCCTCATGTTCAGAACGCATCCAACAAGGATTTTCTAAGGTTTATCAGCAATATTTATTAAACTCGATGAAAAAAAATCTAACTAAAAAGATCACGAACTTGCCTGATAAAATGCCGATCGGTTCACAACAAGTCGACAATATTCAGTCGCTATGGCAATTTGATGAATTAGTCACCGCCCCTTTACATGGCTTCAAAGATGCGGCTGATTACTATCAGCAATGCAGTGGTATTGATAAATTACAACACGTCAAAATTCCGCTACGTGTTATTCACGCCAAAGACGATCCCTTCATGACCGACGCGGTTATTCCTGCACAACCCCTGCCTTCTCACGTGGATTACCACTTAACCCCTTACGGCGGTCATGTTGGCTTTGTGTCTGGTTCGTGGCGAAACCCAAATTTTTGGTTAGAAAAAACAGTGCCAGAATGGTTTCATCGACATATAAACTAAAACCGAGCGCTGAAGCCTAACAGCAGACTAAAACAACTGATAAAATAGTCAGCTTAAATCACTCTCTTTATTTGTGCGCATTATGATCATACCTTGGCAAGACCTAACCCCAGAGACACTTACTAGCTTAATTGAACATTTCGTTCTACGTGAAGGCACTGATTACGGTGATAATGAGCTCACTATGGAACAAAAAGTACAGCATGTTCGTCAACAATTAGATGCGGAAGATATTGTGATAGTGTTCTCAGAGTTGCATGAATCTGTCGATATTAAACTGCGTAGTGAACTGGGATAGCCATTGTTCAGTTCAAGATATGCGACTGATAGCATTTTCGATATTTGAGAACGACTTTACCTTGACCTAGACTTAACACCCTGTTAATAACTTGTAGCGTAATCTTAACGACAGGATATTTCATGTCTGC
The DNA here is from genome assembly GCF_003026285.1 of Photobacterium profundum. Classification (GTDB taxonomy): domain Bacteria; phylum Pseudomonadota; class Gammaproteobacteria; order Enterobacterales; family Vibrionaceae; genus Photobacterium; species Photobacterium profundum. Next base: position 220,503 of record NZ_PYOD01000006.1, on the reverse strand, counting down.
AAAACATCCCATAATTGCAGTGACAGGGTCGTCTGGTGCGGGAACCACCACCACCTCTGAAGCTTTTCGTAAAATGTTCAATATGATGAACATCAATGCCTCGTGGCTTGAAGGCGACAGCTTCCACCGTTATACCCGTCCAGAAATGGATGTTGAAATCCGCAAAGCGAAAGAGCAAGGTCGTCATATCAGTTACTTTGGTCCTGAGGCCAACGATTTTCCACAGCTCGAAGAATTTTTTCGCCAATATGGCGATGATGGTAGCGGTCAGTTCCGACGGTATTTGCACACATTTGATGAAGCCGTACCGTACAATCAAATGCCGGGATCTTTTACCCCATGGCAAAAGCTGCCTGAAAATACCGATGTCTTATTCTATGAAGGTTTACACGGTGGCGTGGTTGATGGCGAGGTAAATGCGGCTGAACACGTTGATTTGCTAATCGGCATGGTACCAATTGTAAACTTAGAGTGGATTCAAAAAATCGTTCGCGATACTCGTGACCGCGGTCATTCACGCGAAGCTGTGATGGAATCAATCGTTAGATCAATGGACGACTACCTTAATTACATCACACCGCAATTTTCTCGTACTCACATTAACTTTCAGCGCGTCCCTACTGTAGACACATCAAACCCATTTAGCGCCAAGGGAATACCTAGCTTAGATGAAAGTTTTGTGGTGATCCGATTCCGTGGTATCGAAAATGTTGATTTCCCTTATTTATTGTCGATGATCCAAGGCTCATTCATGTCACGCCACAATACTTTGGTTGTGCCTGGCGGAAAGATGAGCTTTGCGATGGAGCTTATTGTTCGTCCACTCATCCAGCAACTGATTGATACCGGCAAAGTCGGTTAAACGACGTCAGATAGATATAGCCAGTTAAACCTGACAAGCAGTAAGAGCCAAAAATGAGTAACGGTACTGTCAATCCGTTACTCGATTTTTTTAGGCGTTAACGACCTCATAGGAATGGGTCAATTCAACCCCTTTCCCTAACATTAAGCACACTGAACAATACTTTTCTAATGAATCGCGAACTGCTTTCGCCACCAACAATTCATCCAAATCATACCCTGTTACCACAAAATGCAAATTTGCACCGGTAAATAATTTAGGCGATTGCTCTCTGCGTTCGGCGTCAATTTGTGCTTCACAAGCGGTGATTTTTTGTCCCGCAGATTTTAATCCGTCGACGACATCTACCGAGCTGCATCCACCAGCAGCCATCAAAACAAATTCCATTGGGCTTGGTGCTTTTTCGCCACCATTACCGTCCATCACAACACTATGACCCGAATTTGATTGAGCAAGGAAAGTCATTCCTTCTACCCATTTCACGCGTGATTTCATCGCATTCTCCAATTAACTAATGACTGTGTGATCATGTGCACACTTATGAGTACCAAATGACGGCTCCAGATAGATCAATATCAAGAAATACCCGCCGAAAAAAGATAAACTCAAGGGTAATTATTCAGGTTAGCTTGCAGCACAGCGGCTGAATGAATATCCTAATCAGCGAACAATACTATTGTTAGGCCCACCGTCAAACTATAGGGATGTCGTTGTTGGGCAACAAACGCAGAGGAAGTTAGTAATATGGTACCAGGTAAACCTCAAACAGATCCTACCCTAGAGTGGTTTCTTTCCCATTGCCACATCCACAAGTACCCTTCAAAAAGTACTTTGATTCACGCTGGCGAAAAAGCAGAAACGCTTTACTACATCGTGAAAGGCTCTGTTGCCGTATTGATTAAAGATGAAGAAGGTAAAGAAATGATCCTTTCTTACCTTAATCAAGGTGACTTCATTGGTGAGCTTGGTCTATTTGAAGAAGACCAAGAACGTACTGCATGGGTACGTGCTAAATCGCCTTGTGAAGTAGCTGAAATTTCTTTCAAGAAATTCCGTCAACTTATTCAGGTTAACCCTGACATTTTAATGCGTCTATCTTCTCAGATGGCAACTCGCTTACAAGTGACTAGCCAGAAAGTAGGTGACCTTGCATTCTTGGATGTTACAGGCCGTATCGCACAGACATTGCTAAACCTTGCTAAGCAACCTGATGCGATGACTCACCCAGACGGTATGCAGATTAAGATCACTCGTCAAGAAATCGGCCAGATCGTTGGTTGTTCTCGTGAAACAGTCGGTCGTATTCTTAAGATGCTAGAAGAGCAGAATCTTATCTCTGCTCACGGTAAAACTATTGTTGTTTACGGCACTCGCTAAACGTCTATAAATTACCTTTCTAATAAAGCCGCTTTGAGCGGCTTTTTTTATATCTCTGTTTGTTATATAGGCTCACAGCACGGTGACTATTTCCCTTCCTACCCTAGTCCAATCACACCCTGCGATTAACACAATGCATTATTAATCCCTCAAAGGCATATTTTTGTCGTTCTCATCACAATCAATTCACTTGCCACGCCCCAAAAGAATGCTACATTATGCATATGCTTTTTATATTGAGACGTCTGATATGGATATCGAACGCTTTGCGCCAAACACGCACCTACCAACACCAGCCATCATTGCTTCGTTACCCACCACTGTTGAAATGACAGGGTTCAGTGACCAACGCCATTACCTAGAGCAACAAACCAATTTCAGCCGACGTCATCACAGCACCGATGACAGTGAACTATGGGTAAATACCTTAGATAGCGAACATTAAAAAAGCAGCGACCAAGGTCGCTGCTTAATCAATATTAATGATAACCACCGCTAACCAATTAGCGGTTAATTGGTGCTCTCAAAAATCTTATCTGCAGAGGCTTCTACAAACCCACCATATAGCTCGCCATCAGCTTGCGGGTAGCGCTTAGCAAACTCATAAAAACCACCCGGAATGTGTTTTACACCATCAAGAAAACCCACTGCAACTTTATCTGCCATGGTCGATGACTGCTCTAACATCACTTCAGGATCGCCTTTCACTTCCCCACCAGATTCATTAATCGTAAAGCCGTTATGACGCAATAAATGATTCACATCACGTACTTCCGTGAATTGCTCAAGCTGATTAATACTAACCGTAAAGTGATTGGCACCAAAACCATGCGCTGCCACCCATCCAGCATATTCACTTTCAGCCGCGAGCATCTCATACGTCTCAGAGTCAATATCCCATAACCGCCCACCATAGATAAATGACGGATCATGGAATGCAGTTTCAGGAGCTTGGTTGACTAACTCGCGCACCGTTTGCTGGAGTTGCGCTGAACACTGTCCCACCATCAGCTCACTAATAAACACCTTAGGAGCGTCTGGGTTAGGGTGCTCGAAATGCTCGGCATACAATTTCTTGGCTTCAAAGCGATATTGACCGCAAGGTTTATAACCAATAGCAATGAAAGGAGCAGCTAGTTTATCGAGCCCTACCTTTGGTAAGTTAAAGGTACGCAACGCAATATGATCATTGAGTAAGGGCTCATCTTCGGTTAATAGTGCATGCACTTGCGCCGCTGATGGACAAAGACGCTGGGTATAGTCTTGCCATAAGGCGTTAAACAATTGTTCCACTCTTTCCATGATGAATCCTTCCCCTTTGCTGAATTAGTATTGTGTTGATTACGGTGCAACTCGATTAAAGTGCAATACCTGGTGACAATTGTGCTGGTAATTCTGTTTGCTCACCTTCCATTGAAGCCATTGGGTAAGCACAATAATCTGCCGCATAATAAGCACTTGGGCGTAAATTACCTGACGCCCCAGGACCACCAAATGGCGCATCGCCACTTGCCCCTGTAAGCTGACGATTTCGATTCACAATGCCTGCACGAATATTGTCGATGAAATATTGCCATTCGCTATCATCCGTAGAAACTAGACCTGCAGATAAGCCATAGCGCGTGTCGTTCGCTAACTCTACGGCTTCAGGTAAATCTTGATAACGCACAACTTGCAACAATGGACCGAAATACTCTTCATCCGGTAACTCAGTCACATTACTGACTTCAATAATGGCAGGAGAGACGACCGCACCTTGCCCTCTTTTCGCTTCCAACAACACTTCAGCGCCAAGACTTACAAGGTTGGCTTGTGCTGCAATAATACCGTCAGCTGCACGCTCAGAGATTTGTGGCCCCATAAATGGTTGAGGGTCTGCAAATGGCCCACCAATTCGAATCTGAGCGGTAGCTTCAACCAAACGGTTTACAATCGCATCGCCTTCAATGCCCTGCGGCAAGTACAAACGACGTGCACACGTACAACGTTGACCCGCACTAATAAACGCAGACTGAATAATCGTATAGACCGTGGCATCTAACTCACCATAAGACTTAGAAATAACCATCGGATTATTGCCGCCCATTTCAAGGGCTAACATTTTGCCCGGCTGGCCTGCATATTGGCGGTGTAAAATATGCCCAGTATTGGCACTACCTGTAAACAATAGACCATCAATGCCTTTTGATCCTGCAAGTGCTTCACCCGTTGGGCGGGCGCCTTGCACCATATTCAATACGCCTTGAGGTAATCCTGCCTGTTCCCACAGTTTCATGGTTTCTTGAGCCACTTTCGGGGTTAATTCTGACGGTTTAAATACCACTGTATTGCCCGACAGCAACGCAGGAACAATATGACCATTCGGCAAGTGCCCAGGGAAGTTATAGGGCCCAAATACCGCCATAACACCTAATGGACGATGACGCAGTACCGCAGCTGTACCTGCAATGTCTTTTTGTTTTTCACCCGTACGTTCATGGTAAGCACGTAACGAAATCGCAATTTTACCGACCATTGCACCCGCTTCAGTACGGGTTTCCCATAATGGCTTGCCTGTTTCTTCTGCAATGGTGTAAGCGATGTGCTCACTGTGCTCTTTGACCAGTTCAGCAAATTTTTCAACGACAGCTTGGCGCTCTAATAAATCAGTTTTACGCCATGTTGTTAGCGCTTCACGGGCAGCGCTGACCGCTTGTTCAACTTGTTCTGCAGTTGCAGCATCACCTTGCCAAATCTCTTCGCTGCTAAATGGGTTTAACGAATTCATCGCTTCGCCCTTACCTGCTAACCAGTTTCCTGCAATCCATTGAGTCATGATGTTCTCCTGTATCTGCCCGTTATACCCGTCTGAACAAGTATTATTTCTTTAAATAACTGAATGCCGTAGTGGCTGTTATCACTCAGCTTACTGCTCGATTAAACGAACGTGATCGCCATTTTTCACTTGCAGCGCCGCTGCCATTTCAGTGGTTATCTGCGCTATGTTTTTCTCTTCATCAACCTTCACTTTACCCACCACAGCTCGGAAGCCATCAAATGAGCCATTACTGATGATGAAGTCTTTTCCACTCGTACATTCACCAACCTCAACGGTACACGTGATCGAATGGCGTACCGATTCAATATTGCGTACGTCACATTCAACCGTTGGACCGGCATCAAAAATGTCGACGTAACCGCGGCAACAAAAGCCTTCTTTTTCTAATAGGCGTAATGCTGGGCGAGTTTTTTCATGTACTTGTCCAATCACAGCTTGTGCTTCTGGGCTCAATAAGCTGACGTAAATCGGTAGCTTTGGCATAAGATCAGCAATGAAGCCTTTGGCCCCGATACCAGTTAGGTAATCAGCATGCGTAAAATCAATAGAGAAGAAATGCTCTTTTAGCCAATGCCAGAACGGGGAATTACCCTCTTCATCTGATACGCCACGCATTTCAGCTAATACCGTTTCAGAAAAGCGATGGCGATGCTCTGCCATCATTAAAAAGCGACATTTAGACAGTAAACGACCATTCAAGCCTTGACGCCATTCAGGGCGAAGGAACAAGGTACACAGCTCACTGTTGCCCGTATAGTTATTACCAAACGTCAGCACTTTTACGACGTTATGCACGCCTAAACGCCGCGAGGCGTGAACAACCGTACTGAGGTGATAGGTATAGAAAGGATTATCAAGGCCAATTGCAGCTTCGATTGCCGTTGTTCCTGCGATTTCACCCGTTTCCGTGTCTTCCGCAACCATCAAGTAGCCTTCAGTGCCCGGTTCGGTTACTTCTTTGCCGAAGCTTTCAACTGAGTGTGCAATCCTGTTACGTAGCATTTCTTCGTTAACAGGTAATGACGTGAAACCATGGCCAGATTCTTCCGCACAGCGCATAAGCGCCGGGTAATCGGCTTCGGTAATAGGACGAATAACCAGCATCGAACTCCCTCCTGATGCAGGTAGCGACAGGGTCGCTATCTATAAATTGAATGGGTAAACCTACTCACTTCCCTTCTCTCACTTTTAAGATAAACAAGAAAAAACAGGGGCACACAGCATGTCGCTATCTGCAGTATTGAGTAAGCAACAGTGGCCAAGCTCCTGCTAGCCACTGTATGAAGCAGTTAAATGAATGCGCTAACTGCTGATATATTTTGATACGACTTATTTATTATAAAGCTTAGCAATAGCTCGTTCTAAACGCGCCATACCTTCATCAACGTCAGCTTTATCAATCACCAGTGATGGTGTGAAGCGAACAACGTTAGTACCGGCAACCAATACCATTAGCCCTTCTTCAACAGCAGCAAGCAATACATCACGAGCACGCCCCTGCCATTCTTCATTCAGCGCAGCACCGAGTAATAAGCCTTTACCACGCACTTCGGAAAAGATTGGGTACTTAGCATTGATTTGCTCAAGCGCATCACGGAACCACTGCTCACGCTCTTTAACACCTGCGAGTACCTCTGGTTTAGAGACTTCATCAACAACCGCTTCAGCAACAGCACACGCCAATGGGTTACCGCCATAGGTTGAACCGTGGGTGCCGACTTTCATGTGTTCAGCCAATTTTGCTGTTGTCAGCATTGCACCAATTGGGAAACCACCACCTAATGATTTGGCAGTGCTTAAGATATCAGGTGTTACACCCAGACCTTGGTAAGCATAGAAATTACCAGTACGGCCATTACCCGTTTGTACTTCATCAAAGATTAATAGTGCATTGTGTTTATCACACAGCTCACGAACACCTTGCACAAATTCAGAGGTTGGCGAGATAATTCCACCTTCCCCTTGAAGCGGCTCCATCATGATTGCACACGTGCGATCTGACATGATCTCAGCCAGAGCCGAAAGGTCGTTATATGGAATATGAGAAATTGCTTGTGGTTTAGGGCCAAAACCATCGGAGTAAGCTGCTTGACCGCCAACGGTTACCGTAAAGAATGTACGACCATGGAAACCTTGATTGAACGCGATAATTTCTGATTTTTCAGGACCAAACTTATCAACCGCATAACGACGCGCTAGCTTCAATGCCGCTTCGTTCGCTTCTGCACCTGAGTTTGCAAAAAATACTTTTTCAGCAAAGCTGTGCTCGGTTAACTTTTTAGCAAGACGTAAGGCTGGTTCGTTAGTCATCACATTACTTAAGTGCCATAGCTTTTCAGCTTGCGACTTAAGTGCATTAACCATCACTGGATGACAATGCCCTAAACAACTCACAGCAATACCACCTGCAAAGTCGATATATTCGCGATCTTCTTGATCCCAAATTCGAGCACCTTGCCCCTTCACAGGAATAATCTGCATAGGAGAATAACAAGGTACCATTACCTCATCGAATAATTTACGTTCTACTTTATGTTCCATTGTCATCACATTATCCTTCTGTGCATGTCGCCCTAAGCATAGTATTTACATTTTATTAACCAATTCCAATAGCAGAATATTTTTTTTATCTGAAGCTGAAAATGATTAAATGGGAATAATGTACATATTTATGCGGGTTATAGGAAAGTTTATTAACCCGAGTTCCACTAAAGCTGTTTTTCCATATAGGAAATAATGCAAACAGTGAAATATGTTAGTGAATAAGATTGCTCAAGATACCCAGCAGAAAAAGATAATGAAATGTTAAATAAAGTGATAGAGATCGCGCTTATGCGACAAATAAAAAGCGTAAAAAATCCAAAATGACACTTTTTATTTTATTTTGTAGGATAAAAACACCTTTAGCGGCGGGCTAAAAAGTTGGCTAATAGTTGGTGACCTTGCTCTGTCAGAATGCTTTCTGGGTGAAATTGCACCCCTTCAATCGGTAATATTTTATGGCTAATCCCCATAATTTCATCAAACTCACCATCGCGCTCTGTCCATGCCGTCACTTCAAAACACTCAGGTAAAGTATCGGCTTTTACCACCAAGGAATGGTAACGCGTCACCGTTAAGGGATTATTAAGAGTACGGAAAACACTGGCATCAGTATGAATGATAGGTGATGTTTTACCATGCATAACCTGACGAGCACGCACCACCTGTGCACCAAATACCTGTGCTATCGATTGATGGCCTAAACAGACCCCAAGAATGGGTAACTTACCGGCGAAATATTCTATCGCTTGTAATGAAATACCTGCATCATCAGGCGTACAAGGCCCCGGAGAGATAACCAGATGAGAGGGATTTAGCTCAGCAATGCCAGCGATATCGATGTCATCATTACGTATAACTTTAACGTCTGCGCCTAACTCGCAGAAGTATTGATACAAGTTATAGGTAAAAGAGTCATAGTTGTCGATGATTAGCAGCATAGCAAGTACCCAGTATGGTTCGGCGCTCTATTTTGCTATAGAAAATAAGAAAGGCAAGCCCAAGATAGCTTGAGTTTGCCTTTTTAGGTTAAATCACGAAAAGATCGCTACTGAATACGGCACGAATTACCGTTATAGACAGCCTTTAGCTTTCCTTCCAAAACTAGTGGTGTAAAAGTACAAGGCACATCATAAACCCCGTAAGCAAGAATGCTAAGGTCTACGGCGTCACCCGCTTTGATACCTACGTGTTTAAGAAAACGATCTTTTTCAGTGTACGTACGCTTGTCCCCACCCATCATCCATGGCTGAGTGCTGTCCCAATACCAAGTATTGAATACCGGATAAACAGGTTGGTGGCTTTTATTCTGAATCTTCAGCGTAAAACCAAGCTTTTTCATTTTATATTTCAGGCTGATAATAACAGGATCATGATCAGACGCTGAATACGGACCTTCAGACTTGGCCAACGAGCCACTGTATTTATCTGAATATTCAAATAATGAGTTCTCGACCGAGTTAATATGCCAGTCCTCAATGCCGACCACTTTTTTCTTTAAGCTTTTATTCGCTAGCGCATGATCTAGGCTGCCCAGCTCACCACCATAGCTGTATGAATAACTATCATCACCATGCCATTCAGACGCCAGGTTAATTAGCCCCAAGCCTTTCCCCGCTTCCACACCGGTTGCGTGCAATGGCAGCCCGGCAATTGACGTGCCCGATGCCGACATAATTTTACGTTCTGCTTTTTTCGGCTTGTAGTCAGTTAACACACGAACCGGATCTTCCATCCCATACGCATTCATATCCCCCATGACCAATAAATCGCCTTTCACTTTTTTCAGCTCTTGGCTTAATGTCATCGCACCCGATACACGGAACGCATTACAGTGCCCCTGGAGATCCGCAGGATCGTCCTCATACTCGCCATTAACCCAGTCTTCGTAACAACCCGAGCCTTTCGACTTCAAGTGGTTCACAACAACCGAGAGGGTTTCTGACTTCTTCTTGGCTCCTACAATCTTGAAGGTTTGCATCAAACTATCACGCTGATACTTATCCAGCTGCTTTGCTTCACCATCAGGATTATTACCGGTAATGTGCTGTTCAGGCATACGGATGACCTGAGCATCATCGGCGGGTGTCACCTTGGCTGGGCGATAAATTAATGCCACCATAATGGCATCGCTGCCAAGGTACTTACCTTGATTTTTATCTTCATCAGCAATTTCAATGTACTCATAATGTTCAGCACTATCATTAAATTGCAAATTCAACTCTGTGACTAAATTAGCAAGGGCACCATTAGTACCAAAGCCATTATTTTCCATTTCCATAATGCCAAGGATATCTGCATCCATGGCTTTCAGTGCATTTACAATTTTAGTACGCTGCAATGAAAATTCACTTAGCGTTTTAGCGCCACGATTACACCCTTTTGCGGCATCAGCATCGGCTTGATCGCTGCATGTTGCATTCAAATCACCCCCAACTTCACTGGCACTGGTAAATAAATTCAGCACATTAAAACTGGCCACTTTTATATTACTGTCGATGTATTCAACAGGGGCAGCAGTGCGATCGTCTTGGTGGATAAAATCTGCAGGTTCAATACTGTTGGTGGGAATTAAGCGGTATTGGCCGTAACTGAAACCAATAACACCTTCGAGGTTCACAAGCTGATCGCCGACTCGAATATAACCTTGCTCAGCATCTAAACCCGGAAAGTAAGGGATAACACCATTCGGTGTTTTTTCATCAGTATCGATGTAAAGTTTGTTTTCCGCATTTTGCTTTGCAAGGGTTACTGCATCTTCACTACCTGCAATATGAAGCTGAGTCGGTTTGAGCAATGGCTCCTCATGGGACAGCAGCATATTGTTACGGTAAGAATCATAATCAAAGCCAAAATTACGGGTGATCTGCAAGTCACTATCAGGTGCTAGACGAACCAACATACCTTCATAGCGATCCATTGCCTCAACCAGTGTTTCACCGTCTCTCACTTTAATATTTGTCGCAATGATCGGGCTCACTTCATGCCCAACTTCAACCTTGTCTTTTTGAGCGACAAGCTGGGTCATGCCGTAATGCTCTTTCACTTTGGCTTCTACGCACACTTCCATTCCCGGCTGTATGTCAGCACTCGGGGCCGAGCCGGTGTAAACAAAAATGCCATCTGATGTGTCTTCGTTGTCATCGCCAGCCGCATCCTGAATAAAAAAACCTTTATACAGGCTGCTCATCGATTTGGTAACAACGCCTTTGACGAAGTACGCATCAGGGCTAATGTACTCACCATCCGGAATTAACGGGCTAGAACTACCATCACCTTGAACCGAATAAATAGGCGTTAATGTTTGCTCTTCACACGAAAAGTCTGACGCGTGTGAGGTTACGCTAACCATCGCAACCGCGATGGCTAAAGGGCTTAATTTAAGCATGCGCATTGTGCAATCCTTTACATTTATGTGTTTGGTGTCTTAAAAGGTGTGCATTATTTAACAAAGTTACATGCCATTAATGTGACAAAACCGACAAACAAGTGTCATAGCTAAATGCAATTAATCGCAACTAGACATTGATGCAATAAATTCATTCATTTTCAACAGAATGCAAAATCAATCGCTTAATGAATATACAGCTAGAAACAACAGGTATAAAAAAAGCCATGAATCACTTCATGGCTTTTTTTATATACAGCTAGTCAGTTATGGACGAGCAACAAATCCTACTGCTTCGTAGGCTTTCTTTAATGTCACTGCAGCACGTGCAGAGGCTTTTTCAGCTCCCGCTTTCATGACGGCATCCATGTAGGCACGATCTGCTCGAATACGCTTGTATTCTGCTTGTACGGGCTCAAGCATTGCAACGATGGCTTCACCAACGTCTTTCTTAAAAGGACCATACATTTCAACACCAGTATATTGTGCTTCGATGTCAGCAAATGTTTTACCTGTTGCGCCTGAGTACAGACCCATAAGGTTGGCGATACCGGCTTTGTTTTCGATATCGTGAATAATACTTGGTGGATTCTGTGCGTCTGTTTGTGCTTTATTGATCTTTTTCAGAATCGATTTAGGCTCTTCAAGAAGAGTAATAACGTTTTTACGGTTATCGTCTGATTTAGACATCTTCTTTGTTGCATCTTGCAGGCTCATCACACGTGCATTCACCGCTGGAATGTACGGTTCAGGCACTTCAAAAATCGGCTGCTCTTCACTACCGTATAAATTGTTAAAACGGTTAGCGATGTCACGAGCTAGCTCAAGATGCTGCTTCTGATCACTGCCTACTGGTACTTTATGCGCACCATAAAGCAGAATATCGGCCGCCATTAATACTGGGTAACCAAATAAGCCAACATTCACATCATTCGCGTGGCGTGCTGATTTATCTTTAAACTGCGTCATACGATTAAGCTCACCCATCTGGGTGTAGCAGTTTAGAATCCAACCTAGCTGAGCATGCTCTGGTACATGAGACTGAACAAACAACGAACTCTTCTTTGGATCAACACCAACAGCAAGACAAATAGCCAATGCATCTAACGTTGCTTCGTGCAGTGCTTTTGGATCTTGGCGAACGGTAATTGCGTGGAGATCGACGACACAGTACTGACAATCGAAATCATCCTGCATTTGTTCCCACTGACGCAGCGCACCCATGTAGTTACCAATACTCAATTCACCGGAAGGCTGCACGCCACTTAAAACAATGGGTTTACTCATTATGGGTTATCCTTTGTTACCTAAAATATTCAGCGGCATTCAAGCCGCTGACAGAATTCGATATGTATATATAAGCACTAGTTTAACCGGAACAGGCCAGTAGTACTAGCAAGCTAGTTTAACCACATCCAGTAATTGACTAAAGTGATCTAGCACAACATCTGGGTTACTAGCGCTGATTGGTTGACCGTAATTGTAACCGTAAGTGAGACCAACAACATGACATGTTGCCGCCTTTGCTGCCAGAATATCATTACGTGAATCACCGATCATCAGCATTTCGCTGGCGGCTAATTGATGCTTTTCCATCAACCAATGCAGCGCAAATGGATCCGGTTTTTTCAATGGAAAGGTATCACCACCAATCACATCAACAAAATACTCACTAATACCGTGCTGCTCAAGTAAATGTGGTACAAACTGAGCTGGTTTATTGGTCACGATTGCCATTGGAATATTGGCGTTGTGGAACGCTGCCAATGTTTCTTTTACACCTGTATATAAGTGACTTTTCTTATGGCCACCTTCATCGTAAAAGCGATCAAATAATGCGCGCGCTTCTTGATGAAGTGCAGGATCCAGCTCTGGGTCAAGTTCAAGGCTCTGGCTAAGCGCACGACCAATAAGAATATCAGCCCCGTTACCTATCCACGTTGTTACCTGCTCGACGGTCACTCTATCACGACCTAATGCCTGCATCGCTTTATCAGCGGCTTCTGCCAAATCAGGAACGCTATCAAGCAACGTTCCATCAAGGTCAAAAGCAATAAATTTAATGCCTTCAAATTGCTTCATGCTTAACGCTCAACCTTTGCAAGCTCTGCACGCATTTCATCGATCGCTGCTTTGTAATCAGGCTTGTTAAAGATTGCAGAACCAGCAACAAACATATCTGCACCCGCTTCAGCGATTTCACGAATATTATCAGCCTTTACGCCACCATCAATTTCTAAGCGGATGTCGTAACCTGATGCATCGATACGTTGACGTACTTCACGAAGCTTATCCAATGTATTTGGAATAAATGATTGACCACCGAAACCAGGGTTAACTGACATCAGTAAGATCATATCGATCTTGTCCATTACATAATCAAGGTGATGAAGTGGAGTTGCAGGGTTAAATACGACACCCGCCTGACAGCCACACTCTTTAATTAACTGCAAAGTACGATCCAAGTGCTCTGTTGCTTCAGCATGGAAAGTAATCATTGTTGCACCCGCTTTAGCAAAGTCAGGAATAATACGATCAACTGGCTTTACCATTAGGTGAACATCAATCGGCGCAGTAATGCCGTAGTCACGTAATGCTTTACATATTGGCGCACCAAACGTCAGGTTGGGTACATAGTGATTATCCATCACATCAAAGTGCACCACATCGGCACCGGCAGCTAATACTTTCTCAACGTCTTCACCAAGACGAGCGAAATCTGCAGATAAGATAGATGGAGCGATCAAAAAGTCCTTCATGTTCAGCCTCTATACGTTACATACGATACGGTCGTAAAATCGGCGCAATTCTACCCGATCCTGTTAACGATGTCTTAACCGATCTAGTTAGGTTTTGTGACTATGCTTAAAAGAATAAAGTGAGAACGAGTGCATTAAGAGGAAAAGTTGAATGGATTCAGAAAAAAAAACATCACCAAAGAAGCGGAAAACTCGCATAGCAATCAGTGTTATTGCTGCTTTATTTGGGGTGCAATCAGAAAGGAACCGCCAACAAGACTTTAATCAACAAAGTCCTCGACCATTTATTATTGGCGGTATTATTGCAATTGGGCTTTTTGTCGCATTGCTGATTACGATAACGCTATTGGTTACCGCAAAACACTAGCCAATAAATCAGCAGTTAGGTGATTTTTCTTGTGACTTAAATAAGGCCAATAACTCATCGACTTTATTGCGTCCACTGCCATTACGGCTGATAGTTCGTCTTACTTTCACGACTGACAAATCTGCACCATGATATAAACGACGCGTTAACTTAGTATCATGATTTGAAATAAGCACTGGAATTTCACGTTCCGTGGCGGCTTTTTCTGCCACATCGGCCAAATCGGCTTGATCGTCCAGACTGAAGCCATTACCTGCATAAGAGGTAAAATTAGCCGTCGTAGATAAAGGGGCATAAGGAGGATCGCAGTACACGACACAACCTTTACGGGCGCGAGAAAACGTCTGCTGATACCCTTCACAAACAAATGTCGCTCGCTTTGCTTTCTCGGCAAAAAAGTACATTTCTTTTTCTGGGAAATAAGGCTTCTTATAGGAGCCAAATGGAACGTTAAAGCCCCCTTTTTTGTTATAACGGCATAGGCCATTAAAACCATGACGGTTCATGTATAAGAAATACAACGAACGCACATAAGGGTCTTGTGTTTTATTAAATTCTTCACGAATTTTTAAATATTCTTCTTTTTGATTAAATTCCGGCGTAAAAAGCTTTCGTACATCTTCAACGTACTTTTCTGGGTCATCTTTAAGGATGTTATAAAGGTTGATCAGATCTGGATTGATATCTGCCAATAGATACTGCTCAAAATCAGTATTCAAAAATACCGACCCCGCCCCAACAAAAGGCTCAACTAATTTACGCGCAGGTGGCAGGTGGCGTTGAATTTCCTCGACTAGAGAGTACTTACCCCCAGCCCATTTCAGAAATGCACGATGCTTCTTCATTCAGCTAACCTACTACCTATACCACCACGAAAGGTTGCGGATTGTACCTCATTTATTACCTTGTCTGTACCTATTACCGGAAATAACTACGCTCAAACAGCAAGGATATTACGATTATTTAGCTTGACCTATTTCACGATGAATTTGTGCGTACGATTTAACCCAAGGCTGTACAGCTTGAACACTATCTGGCAATAACAGCTCTGCACGCCTTGCCGTCACAATATCTTTATAATTACCCGTAATAACGATAAACCATGCTTCGCCTTTTCGACGGGTCTCATACAAAGTCGCAATATTTTGAATCTTATGTTCAGCAATAAATTTCTGTGCAGTGCTAAGAGATTGTAATGCTGCAAGCTGCAAGGCGTAATGGCGAGAATTAACGTTTTTGAGCTCTTCACCTAATACAGCTGATTTTTTTTGCTGAACAGATAATACTGGTGCAGCCGCTTTCTGTTGAGGAGTAACGGGATCACTAGATACTGTTGTGACATCATTGGTATTTATATCAGTATTGCTTTGCGTTGTTTCGGGAGTAGCTGCTTGTTGAGCGAGCGCTTCTTGTCCACTCGTCCCTAAAGCTTGCCCACTTAACATCGCATCAACCACTTGTGAAGGCACGACAACGCGCTGACTATCGTCATTACGCCCAACCGTTAGCCCTTCACTCGATATCTCTTGCGGTAACACACGGGCGTCATCTATCGCCCTATCTGACGAACTCAACGCAACTGTTTCAGCCTGCTGTGCATCAATGGTCGCAGATTGAGCTGTATCATCCTCATCATAATGCCCCGTCTTCAGGTTTTCTTTTGCAGTATCAGTAACGATCGGGTTATTTGCACTTGGTTCTGACTTATCATTCGCAGGAAAAAACCAAAAAACTACACCGGCAGTTAATATTGCTAACACAACTACAAGTAATGCCAGCGGAGAGAGTGTGCGTGATGAAGAGTTAGCCATGTCGTTATCCGTATTATTTAGTTGCATCAACGCGCGAGGTTTGGGTTCAGCCAAAGCGGCTTTTTCCTTTAACTCACGTCTTCCATTTGCATCTAACGCATCGCTAGACAGCACTACTTCGACAAAGGTTTGCACTTCTTGTTCCGTTAAATCAGAGATTTCGAGTTCAAGTGGCATTTGCCCCTGCCCATGAGAGACCTGATCTAAGTATTTATTTAGTCGTCCTGTTTGACTAAAGAGTAATACATTAATTTGCCATAATGGTTCACTTTGGGCGCGAGTGATTATAGCCCAAAGTTCAGCAACCAATGCTGGGCTTAATAAGTGCGCATCATCAATGATCAATAAAACATTACATCGATGACCTTCAAGCATCCGCTCAAGGCTTTGAATTAATGGATCTTGATCATTAAATAGTGGCTGATTAACTAACTGTTTAAGCACGATCGAACGATGTTGGCTATCCGTTTGAGCAGGATGGCACAATAACAAGGCTTGATTACAGTTTTGAGAATAGTGTTCAAGATAGTGCTGAGCAAGCCACGTTTTACCCGCACCTTCAGTGCCAGTAATTTGAATAAGATTGGAATTAAAGCGGGTTAAAAATTGAATGCGCGAAAGCAATTGGATCTGACTATCCAGATCCAACTCTCGAGCATTACTGTCGTTGGTCATGACCACCGACAAATTTATGCATTAATCACACGGCGCAAAACGTCGTGTGGTACATCTGATATAACTTTAGCAGTACCGATAGATGTTGGTAAAACGAGGCGCAATTGACCGGATAAAACTTTTTTATCACGCATCATATGCTTGATAAAATCATCGTAATCCATCGACGTCGGTTTACTTATTGGCAACTGTGCTCGTTCATGCAAACGGGTAATACGGAGAACATCCTCTTCTGATAACAAACCCTGCTCATGAGCAGTTTTTGCCGCAAACACAGTACCCACTGAGACAGCTTCACCGTGTAGCCAGTTTCCATATCCCATTTCAGCTTCAATTGCATGACCGAATGTATGACCTAAATTGAGCAAGGCACGAACGCCAGACTCTTTTTCATCAGAAGCAACAACATCAGCTTTAATTTGACAACAACGACCAATTGCATAACACAAAGCCTCATTGTCTAAAGCTTGTAGCTTTTCAATATTCTGTTCTAACCAAACGAAAAACTCGTAGTCAGCGATAATGCCATATTTGATCACTTCAGCCATACCCGAAGCAAACTCACGGGCTGGTAATGTTTTCAAACACTGATTATCAATAACTACCGCTTTCGGTTGATAAAAAGCACCGATCATATTCTTGCCCAAAGGATGATTCACAGCAGTTTTACCACCTACTGATGAATCGACCTGAGACAACAACGTCGTTGGTACTTGAACAAAATCAACACCACGTTGGTAACTTGCAGCTGCAAAACCGACAACATCACCAATGACGCCGCCCCCTAGTGCCACCATCACCACATCGCGACCATAATTACCTTGCAGTAAGAATGTCATGATCTGATTAAATGTTTCTAAGGTTTTATATTGCTCGCCATCCGGTAATTCTAATAACGATACTTCGCACTCTAAAGTACGAATAGTAGCCATCACTTGCGCTGCGTAAAGTGGTGCGACAGTTTCATTACTGACCACAACAACACGTCGACCTGCACTTATTGCAGACGCAAACAACGCCGGGGTGTTAAACAACTCGGCGCCGATAGAGATAGGGTAGCTTCTGTCACCTAGGTTGACGTTGATCCGTTCCATGGTCAGCTTCTCTTGTTTAGTAATTAACGCTCTTCAAGCATATTGATGATTTGGTTGGCAACTACTTTGGCGCTCTGATCATCAGTGCGTACCACATAGTCGGACACTTCTTCATACATTGGATTGCGTTCTGCAGCAAGAGCTTCAAGTACTTCACGTGGAGCATCCGTTTGAAGCAACGGACGCTTTTTATCTCGTTGGGTACGTGCTAACTGTTTCTCGATTGTCGTTTCAAGATAAACAACAACACCACGAGCAGATAAGCGGTTACGGTTCTCTTTACTGATAACAGAACCACCACCTGTCGCGAGAACAATACCTTGCTCTTGAGTCAGATCGTCAATAACACCTTCTTCGCGAACACGGAAGCCTTCTTCACCTTCAACATCGAATACCCAGCTTATATCAGCTCCGGTACGATCTTCGATAACGGTATCAGAATCAAAAAACTCCATGTGCAACTGTTGTGCAAGGTGTCTACCAATAGTACTTTTGCCGGCACCCATAGGTCCGACCAGGAAAATATTTCGTTTTTCAGCCATTGTTAGCAATTTTACGCGCGGTTAATAAAACGACACCGCCCGCAGGCCATCAATAAATAAGCCCGAGGCGCCAAGTTCCTCACATATAATTCGTGATAAGACCGAAAATTATCTCAGGACTGACTGCCACTTGGCAATAGCTAGAGTGAATCAATAGTAAAGATTAGTGTAAAACTATCTTCGGAGTGATAAAAATCAATAGCTCACGCTTACCCATTTCTTCCAAAGAATGCCGAAAAAGTGCCCCTAAATACGGTAAATCCCCCAATAATGGCACTTTACTGACACTTTTGTTCATCTGATGCTGATAGATCCCACCCAGTACAATTGTTTCACCATTTTCGACTAAAACTTGAGTTCCAATGCGCTGAGTGTTGATTGAAACGGCTTCACCGATGCCCGTAACCACTGTTTTTCCGGGTTCATCTTGCGTTACCACCAAATCGAGCACTAATTTATTGTCTGGCGTAATCTGTGGTGTCACCATCAAACTCAGTACTGCTTTTTTGAAATCAATCGACACTGCGCCACTCGAAGATGCCTCCAAATACGGAATTTCGGTCCCTTGTTCGATATAGGCCGTTTGCTTGTTTGTAGTCACTAATCGTGGGCTTGAAATAATTTCAGCTTTAGATTCAGATTGCAGTGCCGACAGCTCTAAATCGAGCAAAATATCACCAACCTTGGCGATTTGAAATGCGATGGATGATGCTCCCGCTTTTTGCGCCGCTAAATTTACATTCAAAAAGTCATCCACGCTGACATCATCTTTTAGTAAACCAACCGACCCTAAATTGCTTTCAATTGATCCTCCTAACGTAAAGTTACCATTATGCTTAGAGACCCCCCAGCGAACCCCTAATTCATCAACATCACCTTCATTAATGGTCACGATGCGTGCTTCAATCTGCACTTGTTTAACCGGAATATCTAAAGCACTAATAATATCTTTGATGCTCTCAATACTGCTTGGCAAATCTTTAATGATGATTGAATTCGTTCGGTCATCGACGTGTAATGAACCACGCCCTGATAGCATGCTAACGCCATCTTCAGTGCCTTGTAGTAAATCAGCAAGATCAACCGCCTTCGCGTAATTGACTTGAATAAGCTCAGAACGCAATGACGCTAATTCATTTTCTTTACGCTTTGCTTCTAACGCTTTTTGTTCATTTTGAGCCAGTTCAGCTTTAGGTGCCACTAAGACCACTGAATTATTAACACGCTTATCTAGCCCTTTCGCTTGCAGGATAATATCCAACACTTGCGGCCATGGCACATCATCAAGACGCAATGTCACGTTACCTTGCACCGTATCTGAGACCACTAAATTAAAATCGTTATATTCGGCGATTAGCTGTAAAACATTGCGCACCGGCACATCTTGGAAGTTAATCGAAATCGGTTTGCCTTTGTAAGCAATTCCTTCTTTTTGAGTCTTGGTCTTTTTTTCAGTCGTAATCATCACATTAAACTGCGCACCTTTCAGGCTGTAGTTGTAACGAAAAGCACTGTTCATTGTAAGAATTAACCGTGTTCCTTTCTCTATTTTGAAAGTTTCGATTGAATTTACCGCAGTCGCAAAATCAGCAACATCTAAGGTATAAATCATTTCATCACTGATCGATGTATCTAAGATATCAACAAATAGCTGTTTACCTGATTGGTGTATATCAACTAAAAATTGCGATTTTGCAAGCTGGACATTTAGTACACCTTGCCCTTTTTTATCCCTTTTAAAGTCAATCACTTTCACTTGATTATCTATAAGCACTGTTGCTGGAACAGCCAATGGCAATATACAAACGATAAGCAAACATAAATGCTTTAATATATTGGAGATGAATAAAATCCGATTCATTAACTTTGTGCCTCTTCCTTGATCACTGCTGACTAAGAGCAAGGTGGGTTGTTCGTTTTAACCAACACCCCGCTCCATCAGGTAAAATTTCGTCAACATCAATACTGCGAGAGCCAACACGCTGGACCTTGCCGTGGTTTAACCCGAGATAATGCCCTTCCCTGACTTTCATCAGTTGACCTTCAGGCGTGTAAATCAAGGCCCATAGTTGCTTACGGTCACCCAGTACCCCTTTCATTGTGAGCGTATCGAGTGGGTAGCTCTCCAATGCAGCCAATTCTCGTTGTAAATTCGGTTGCCAGCACGACTTGTTACTCGTTTCAGCAGTATCCATTTGTTTAGGATAAGGGCGCACAAAAGGACCACGTGAATCCGTCATCACAAATTCATCCGCAATAAATTCAAATTGGGCAGGTAACGGGTCAATTCGAACTTCTGCCGCCAAGTGCGTATTAGAGATAAACATTGAAATAGAATCATTATTCGCTCGACACCCCACCAGTAATAAGCAGAACATGAACGGCAAGTAAAAAGGATGCCTCATAATGCCACCTCTTTTTGTTGGGCTTTGAAGCGGTATGTACTTGCTGATACTTTTAACGATAAGGTGTTTTTATTTTGACCATGCTCGGTCACGGTTAAATCAACATCTTTTAGCGTCACGATACGAGGTAGCTGTGCAATAGATGCTGCAAATTTACCGATTTGCTCATAATTACCGGTCAGTTGCATATTCAAGGGCAGCTCATAATATTGCGTTTTCTCGATACGCCCCCCCCATTGAATACCTTGAAACTCCAATCCATTATTCACACCAATATCATTAATACCTGATAGTAAACTGGCTAACTCCTTCTCGACGGGTAACTGTACAATCACCAATTGGTACCGCTTATTTAATTCATTAATCTGTTGCTTCACTGTCGGTAAAGCGGCGACTAACGAAGCACGATTGATAACGCGTGAACGCAATTCCACTTCGTTCTGCTTTAACTGGGTTAATTCACCTTCCAACGGAGTAAGCCAATACCAATACCCCACAGCAACAACAACCAATGATAATAAAAGCGCCACCACAGATTGAGATCCTAATGGCCACTCGGTGATTTCATCAAAGTCTAAATCTTGCCAATCATTCACTGTGTGCCTCCTTGCACACGGTGAGCGTGTTGTCGTTGTTACATAAACTCCCTTCAGTTTTTTTGACTAACTTATACCCAGCATCATACGTAGACGCCACCATGGCTGGTGTTTTCATCGAGAAAGAAGCTTTAAAGCTGGTAAGATCTTCTGAATTGCTCCCTTTTGTGGCTTCAATAGAGTGCATTGCTACATCTTTCAACCATTCCGAACGTTCTGCATTAGACAACAATGAAGCAAGTCGACCGTTAGAGTTACTGACACCGTTGAGTAAAACGTTTCCCTCTTTCAACGAGATATTGTCGAGGTACACCCCTTGGGGTACTAACGCTGGCAGCATGCTTAAGAGATGGGTGGCACGATTACGTTCAGACTGAATGTCTTCAATAATACGTAATCGACTATTTAATACTTCCCGCTGCTGTTCCAATTCAGGTAGAAAGGACAGCTGACGATCTAGCGTATCAACTTCTAACTGCAGCTGATCATTACGTACTTGCTGCAGCTCTTTTTGATACCCAATAAATTCAGCCATCAACCAATGACCAGCAGCAGCAACAAAAACGGCTGCCACTAATAAACCCATAAAACGTCGTTTGTGTTGTATCCGTTTGTCTTCCCGCCATGGGAGCAAATTCAATTTAGCAATCATTGACTCCCCCCTCGAATAGCCAAGCCGGCAGCCACGGCAAACTGGCTATTCAATGCAGTATCAGAGACAGCCTCTAACTTTTTATGACAAATAAAATGGGCAAAAGGGTTCATTAACTCGACCTCAACCCCCAGTAAACGCTGTAAAAGCTCACTTGAAATAACATATTGTCCGCCCCCACACAGCCAAATCCCCTTTAGAGATGATCGCGGGTGGGTGGAATTATAAAGCTGAAACTGTCGCTTCAGTTGATCCGCTAATTGCTGAGTAAAACGCTCTATCTCATCACTCGAAAGCCGTACTTTCAGAACAGGTCCATCGTCATGAAAATCATTAACTAAGGTGTTACGGTGCGGGGATGAAGAATACTTACGTAATCCAAACGCGATTTCTCGATGATACGCTGCCGCATTTTGGGGCTTGATACAAAATTCAGTCAGACACTCCCCAACATCAACGATGCCCCACTGTTCATGGATGCCAGACATCTCAGCACTATACTCAGCAAGCCATAACAAAGCATGGGTTTGTAGCTCCATCACCTTGGGTGATAATCCCGCTTTTTTAATGGCAATAATGCGGGTATCTACCGCCTCTTTTCGAGTAGCAAAGATCTGATAAGGCATGGTCGTGGTGACGTCAGAAAATGCATTGGATTCTAAAGGGAAGAAATCCACCCATAACTCTTCAACAGGAAAAGGAGAAGAACTCCCTAAGGCTTGAGAGACGGCGAATACCGTCTCATCTTCTTTAAGGTTGGTATCTAGCTGGATAACTTTACTAATTACCGCACTGTCTGGTAATGCCAATGTCACTATTTTGGCCCCAAAAGGTAAACTCTTCTTTAATTTACGTATTGCTGACAACAGCACAGTGGAATCTACGCTATGCTGCTCGTTGATGACGGGTGACGTCAACACAACCTCAGCATAAGCGGCTAATTCCAATCGTTCTTTTTTTTGAGACAAAGCAACCGCTTTTACGCTGTGATTGCCAATATCAATTCCAATACTTAATGGGTTCCGAAACATACCGTGCTATGCTCCCTGATAGTGGAAAAGCAATTTCTTTCAAAAAAAACACCATCCGGTGATGCTCTCTTTATTCAATTATTTTTTAAACTACTTGTTGAAAGATAATGAATAATGGCCGGTTGAACGATGGCGTAACGGGAAATCTCTAGTGAAGTTCATAAAGCGACTACTTATACTTGCAATCATTTGCATAACTCTTGGAGTCAGTACTATTTTTGGCTTTTACCTTTATGTAAAACCAGAACTCCCAGATGTAGCAACACTCAGAAATGTGGAACTGCAAACCCCTATGCAGGTCTTTAGTGCCGACGGTGAATTGATTTCACAGTTTGGTGAAAAACGCCGTATACCATTAGCGTTAAAAGACATCCCACCTCAAATGATTAATGCATTCATTGCGACTGAAGACAGTCGTTTTTATCAACACCCCGGCATTGACCCAATTGGTATTACCCGTGCTGCTTTTGTGGTGCTGACATCAGGTTCAGCCAAACAAGGGGCTAGTACCATAACTCAGCAGCTCGCACGAAATTTCTTCTTAACGAATGAAAAGAAGATCATGCGTAAAGTGAAAGAGATTTTTATTGCGATTCACATCGAGCAACTGCTAACGAAAGATGAAATTTTAGAGCTGTATCTCAATAAAATTTATTTGGGTTACCGCTCTTATGGTGTTGGTGCAGCTGCGCAAGTGTATTTTGGCAAAGATATTAGCCAATTAACCCTAAGTGAAATTGCGGTTATTTCTGGCTTACCAAAAGCACCGTCAACCATGAACCCTATCTATTCATTGGATCGTTCAACCACACGTCGGAATGTGGTGCTGAGTCGTATGTTTGCAGAAGGCTACATAACGCAAACCGAACTGAATCAAGCCCGTTCAGAGCCAATTGTTGCTCGCTACCACGGGGCTGAAATTGAGCTGAGTGCACCTTATTTTGCTGAACGCGCTCGTTCATGGCTTGTTGAACGCTACGGAGAAGATGCATATACCTCCGGCATGCGCGTGTATACAACGGTCGATAGCAAACTACAAAAATCCGCGCAACATGCAGCAATATCAAACTTGCTAAACTACGATCAACGCCACGGCTTCCGCGGTGCAGTCGCAACATTGTGGCAGCCAGGTCAAACGGCAATGGCGGAAAACGACATCGTCGAGCACCTAAAAAAACAACCAAGCTACGGGGATCTCACCCCAGCAGTTGTAACCAATGTCGACAAGAAAACAGCTAACGTCGTCATTAAAGGCGGTGAAAATGTCACTCTTGAATGGGATGGTCTGAAGTGGGCGCGCAAATTTGTCACAGATACTCGCCAAGGAGCAGCACCCAAGAAAGCAGCCGATATTTTAGCCTCTGGTCAACAAGTTTGGGTTCAACCTAAAACCAAGCAAGCTGAAGACGGTACAGAAAGCACCTATTGGGTACTGAGCCAAGTTCCCGATGCCAATACAGCATTCGTGGCGGCCTCACCGCAAAACGGGGCAGTATTAGCAATGGTAGGCGGCTTTAACTTCGCGCACAGTAAATTTAACCGTGCAACTCAGTCTGTACGCCAAGTTGGTTCAAGTATTAAGCCCTTTATCTACTCTGCAGCAATTGATAACGGTATGACACTGGCAACACTGGTTAATGATGCACCAATCAATCGCTGGGATCAGAGCCAAGGCACTGCGTGGCGTCCTAAAAATTCACCACCCACATACAATGGCCCTACCCGCTTGCGCATTGGTTTAGCGCAATCGAAAAACGTTATGGCGGTGCGCGTATTACGCAGTGTCGGTTTAGATCAAACTATTAGTTTCCTAACACGCTTTGGCTTTAAACGTGATGAGATCCCTCGCGCTGAAGCAATTGCTTTAGGAGCAGGTAGCCTAACGCCAGTTGAAATGGCGCAAGGTTTTTCCGTTTTTGCTAACGGTGGTTACTTTGTTAAACCCTATTTCATTGAACGTGTAGAAGACGCTTACGGTAATTTAATTTACCAAGCAAACCCTAATATTGTCTGTAACGACGAATGTCAGGATGAAAAGCAATCTACTGGTGAATCCATAGCGACAAACCGTGCCGTTATTAATGATATCGCCATTAGCGAACAAGAATTAGGGACGGCAGGCAGTGCCCAAGAACCAGATCAACAGCCCGTTAAATATGCTCCGCAAGTTATTTCAGAATCGAATGCTTTCTTAGTTCGTGAAATGATGGCGAGTAATATTTGGGGCGGAGGCAACTGGCGGACAGGTACTGGCTGGAATGGTACGGGGTGGCGAGCTCAAGTACTTAAGCGCCGTGATATTGGCGGAAAAACCGGTACAACCAATGGTTCGAAAGATGCTTGGTACTCAGGTTTCGGTCCTAATATTGTTGCAACTGCATGGGTTGGTTTTGATAAACATAGCCGTGAATTAGGTAAAGCATCATGGAACAATAACCTAGGTAAAGAGCAAATATCTGGCGGTGAAGCGGGGGCTAAAACAGCACAACCTGCATGGATTGAGTTCATGAAGGCTGCATTACAAGATGTGCCAGTGCAGACTAAACAATTACCCGAAGATATTGTGACAGTACGTATTGACCGTGAAAGTGGCAAGCTATCGAATCGTAATGATGCCAGCTCGATGTTTGAATATTTCGAAAAAGGTACCGAACCAACAGAAACTGTCAGTGAAAGTGGGTCTGAAAGTATTTTTGAAGTAGACAGTTCTGACGAATTGTTCTAACGCGTTATTGATAATAACGTAACGAAAAGAGCGTCAATACAACAACAGTATTGACGCTCTTTTTTATTCCTCAACAACACGTTAATCGTTATTGTTCAAAATACGTCACCATGCGATCTTTAATTTCTGTCGCTATTTTTTCATAGCGAGTACGTAATGGTGAGCCAGGGCGATAACATAAAGTAATTAAACGGGTCGGGATAGGATCATGAACCTTGATATAACAAACACCATCACGGCTACGTTCTTTTGGGGTCGCAAGTTGCGGTAATAACGTTATCCCACTTCCTGCAGCAACCATATTACGCAATGTTTCTAGGCTCGTTGCTTTAAAGCGCCCATCTTCATTCGCCCCTGCCGCAAAACAAAAACCCATTGCCTGATCTCGTAAGCAATGCCCATCCCCAAGCATCAAGAGCGTTTCACCATGAAGGCTAGCCATATCCATCTCGTCTTTTTCAGCCCAAGGGTGGGTATCTGGCACCGCCACGACCATAGGTTCATCATAGAGTGGTAATTCAATAAAGCTTTCTGTTTCTTTTACTGCCGCCAGCAAAATACAGTCTAATTTACCTTCTTCTAATAAATGCGTTAATTGACTGGTTTGTGCTTCATGAAGAAACAGTTCGAGATCAGGAAAAGATTCTCTAAACATTGGAATGATTAATGGCAACAAATAAGGACCAACAGTAGGAATAAACCCGATATGAAGCGGCCCACTCATACTCTCCCCTTGCTGACTAGCCAGTTCCGTTAATACCTTCACTTCCAGCAGCACTTTTTGCGCCTGAGCAACAAGGCTCAACCCGGCGTCAGTAAAAAGTACCCGACGACTGGTGCGTTCTAATAAAGACACCCCTAACTCGTCTTCCAATTTCCGGATCTGCCCACTTAATGTAGGTTGGCTAACAAAACACGACTCTGCAGCTTTTCTGAAATGCTTGTGCTCTGATAAAGCGATAAGGTATTCAAGATCACGAATGTTCATATTGCTTTGATTTCCACTGATAGGTATAAACTATCAAAACCATAGCAGCAAACGATTGGAGCTATCAAGTCAAAAATCGCATAATCATCACATCAAAAGGGAGCACAGATTGATACGCTCCGATTGAATCAAATAAATATTTTTAATTTAAGGAATTACATTATGTTCGCATCTAAAGAAGGTCAGGCTGTACCACAAGTAACGTTCCACACTCGTCAAGGCGATGCATGGGTCGATGTTACAACAGAAGAACTATTCGCAAACAAGACAGTGGTTTTATTTAGCCTACCAGGTGCTTTTACACCGACGTGTTCTTCAAGCCACTTACCTCGCTACAACGAGCTAGCATCAGTATTTGCAGAACACGGCGTTGATGAGATTGTGTGTGTGTCAGTGAACGATACGTTTGTAATGAACGCATGGAAAGCAGACCAAGAAGCAGAAAACATCACATTCATTCCAGATGGTAACGGTGAATTCTCGAAAGGCATGAACATGCTGGTTGATAAAGAAGACTTAGGTTTTGGACCTCGTTCATGGCGTTACAGCATGCTAGTTAAAAACGGCGTGGTTGAAAAAATGTTTGTTGAGCAAGAAGAACCAGGCGACCCGTTCAAAGTCTCTGATGCTGATACTATGCTTAACTACGTTGCACCAAACCACAAACTACAAGAATCAATCACCGTATTCTCTAAGCCTGGTTGTCCATTCTGTGCAAAAGCAAAGCAGAACCTAATCGACAAAGGCCTTCAGTACGAAGAAGTGGTATTAGGTAAAGATGCAACAACTGTCAGCCTACGTGCTATCACAGGTCGCAGCACAGTTCCTCAGGTATTCATCGGTGGTAAGCACATCGGCGGCAGTGAAGAATTAGAAACATACTTAGCTTAATTCGAGCAATAGCGCTCAAGTAACATCCGTTACTTAAATTAGAAAAGCCAATAAATAATTGGCGAGACAATCTGTATTTTCCGTCTCGCCTTTTTTGATTTTGCTCGGAGATACCAAAATGAAAACCTTGAATGTTGATGTAGCTGTTATTGGTGGTGGTACTGCTGGTCTTGGTGCTTATCGTGCAGCTAAAGCACACACAAACAGTGTTGTGATGATTGAAGGTGGCAAATACGGCACCACATGTGCTCGCGTAGGTTGCATGCCATCGAAGCTACTGATCGCAGCCGCTGAAAGCGTTCATCAAATCGAAAAAGCACCAGGCTTCGGTATTCACCCTCAAGGTGAGATAGTAATTAACGGTCAAGAAGTCATGGCTCGCGTGAAAAGCGAACGCGATCGCTTTGTCGGATTCGTTTTGGAAGGGGTTGACGAAATTCCAGCCGAAGACAAGATTATTGGCTACGCAAAATTTGCCGATGATAATACCTTAATCGTCGATGATCACACCAAGATCGTTGCTAAGCGTATTGTTGTCGCAACCGGCTCTCGCCCTGCTTACCCAGCAGTATGGAATGAGCTCGGTGATCGCCTAATCATTAATGATGATGTTTTTGAATGGAATGACTTACCTAATTCAGTCGCAGTATTTGGTCCAGGTGTTATTGGCTTGGAACTAGGTCAAGCACTTAAGCGTCTAGGGGTTGAAGTCATTATGTTTGGTCTAGGCGGCCAAGTAGGTCCACTGACCGATCCTGACGTCATGGCTTACGCTTATAAATCGTTCAATGAAGAATTCTACCTCGATGCTGATGTGCAAGTAGAAAGCATGAAGCGTGAAGGTGATGTGGTTGAGATCAAGTATATTGGTAAAGAGGGTGAGCTAAAAGACATCACCGTTGATTATGTATTAGCGACAACAGGTCGTCGCCCAAATGTTGATCAGTTAGATATCGACAATACCAGTTTAGAACTTGATGCGCGTGGTGTACCAGTGGCTGATTACTACACCATGCAGACATCAGTAAGCTCGATATTTATTGCAGGCGATGCAAGCAACCAGCTTCCATTACTGCATGAAGCTGCAGACCAAGCACGTATCGCGGGTGATAATGCGGGTCGCTATCCTGAGATCCGAGCCGGTCTTCGTCGCTCAAAGATTTCTGCGGTGTTCTCTGATCCACAAATCGCAATGGTGGGAGAAACTTACAAAGAACTTACGACACGTTTAGGTAGTTGTGGGTGCTTTGAAACAGGTTTTGTTTCTTTCGAAGAGCAAGGTCGCTCTCGCGTTATGCTACGAAACAAAGGCATGCTACATGTCTATGGCGAGCACGGTACAGGCCGCTTCCTTGGCGCTGAAATGATTGGTCCAAATGCTGAGCACTTAGCACACCTATTAGCATGGGCACACCAGAGTAAAATGACTGTTGCTGAAATGCTGGATATGCCATTTTACCATCCCGTAATTGAAGAAGGTGTGCGTACTGCGCTGCGCGATCTGAACGCCAAGTTACATCTTGGTCCAGATATGATTAAACACTGCCTAGACTGTGGCCCTGGTTGTTAATAAGTACAACGCACAAGCACTCTTAATAACCAATAAAATAATCCTGTAAAACTCTTTGCCCTCCCCCCTACGGAGGGCTTTTTTCGTTACACCTAAATCATCGAGCGTTACAATACCCATAACATTCGTTAAGTAAGAGTGAGCCTGATGGGATGTAACCTGTGTAAGAATGATGCATTCAACCAACAAGCATTTAGAAACAAGCTCGGCCGTTGCCGTCAATGTATGTGGCAACTGGCTCTATTAAGTAGCTTGAGCTGGGGAGCTTGGGGATATTTTTATCAAGATACCCCCACAGTGGTTGAATCCATTACATTGATATTTGCTGCCAGTGCCTTCTCATTATTACTTGGCACTCACCTCATCACGGCTTTAATTCGGTACTTACGCCCATAAAAAATCCGGCACTATATTTTTCATAGTTACCGGATTGATTCGTACTATCTCACTCGCGTCTGTTACTTAGCCATACAACACGGCTACGCGACGTTCACCGTTGGGATTGCTTGTTCACAACCTAAACGCACTTCTAGTGCCACTTCATCACACGCATGCTGACGTGGACAACGGTCACAATCTTTCATCACTTTTTCTGGCAGTAATGATTTCGAGGTTGGAATAAAACCCTGCTTCATGAAAAACTCTGGTAGTCGTGTCAGTACAAAAACCTTTTTGATTGCCATTTGATCGGCTTTCTCTATCAAATGTTCAACAATCGCTTTCCCCTGACCTTGTTCTTGCCAACCCGCTTCGATTCCTAGCGAACGGATTTCAGCTAACCCTGAATCATAAACATATAACGATGCACAGCCCGTTACGACACCATGGTGTTCTGCCACTGCAAATGAGCCAATATCTCGGACTAATTCATTACGTTTTCTCGGCAAGTTTTCACCCAGCCCTGCCCAGTAAACCACCATGCTTTCAATGGCATCAAGATCAGTTAAACGCGCACCACGTACTTTCACGCCCGGTGAATAACGTTTTTCTAAACGCTTCTCGACCTGCTCAATCGCATAATCAACCTGATTGGGTGCGACACCACCTAAGGCACAACGTTTATCAAGACATGACTGGATAGTCAGAATTGGATAAACATCCTCTTCAATAACAGCCGAGAATTGTTTCATTTCATCGAGAGACAATTCTTCTAACGCGCATCCTTTTGCAATGGCAGCAACAACGGCAACCCCCACAATATGGTGAGCTTCACGGAATGGAATGCCTTTCGATACCAAGTAATCAGCGAGCTCAGTTGCATTCGAATAACCTTGCATAGCCGCTTCTAACGTACGTTCTTTATTTACCTGAATACCATCGAAACATAATGCTGCCATTTCCATACAGTCATGCCAGCTATCAAGCGCATCAAAAAGACCTTCTTTGTCTTCTTGCATGTCTTTGTTATATGCCAGCGGCAAGGCTTTAACGGTCATCATCATGCCCGTCATTGCGCCATAAACACGGCCACATTTACCACGGATAAGTTCAAGAGCATCAGGGTTTTTCTTCTGTGGCATCAAAGACGACCCCGATGTCACTGTATCTGCTAACTCGATGAAGTTCGATTCACCTGAGTTGTAAAAAATTAAATCTTCAGCCATACGCGAGAGGTGAAGCATCGAGATAGAAGCAACCGAGAGTAGCTCCATTACATGATCACGATCAGACACTGAATCTAAGCTGTTACGTGTTGCTCGGTGGAAACCTAAACTGTGCGCAAGTACTTCACGATCAATAGGATATGCCGTTCCCGCTAACGCGCCAGATCCTAACGGACAAGTATCCAAACGATCTAAAGCATCACTTAAACGCGAGTGGTCACGCTCAAACATCTCAACATACGCTAGGCACCAATGTGCAAAGGTAACAGGCTGAGCACGCTGCAAGTGCGTATAACCGGGTAATACCGTACCTTGATGATCACGAGCGACTGAAACAAATTGATTCTGTAATTTGTCGAGCATAAGCAGAAGCTGCTGACCTTGTTGGCGGCACCACAATTTTAAATCAGTTGCCACTTGGTCATTACGAGAACGTCCTGTGTGTAATTTTTTACCCAAATCACCCACTTTACTGATCAGTTGCTGTTCAACCCAACTATGGATATCTTCAGCATCCGAACGTAAAATTTGCTCTGGATCTTCCATTACCGCCAGTTTTAGCTCATTCAATGCTAATTCTAAACGCTGCTGTTCTTCTTCTGTTAAAACATCAACCTGTCGTAATGCTTTTGACCATGCAATAGAACCAACGATGTCTTGCTCCGCCAAACGGTAATCAAAACGTAATGAATCGTTAAACTGCTTAAACCGTGTGTCAGCTGCCTGACTAAAACGTCCGCCCCATAATGCCATGGTACTACTCCTATGCTTTACTGCTCGACTTGCTCATTGCTTCATTATTGTTGTAACCGCTCATCTCACCTTCCGCAATATTCCGCCAAAAGGCAAGATGAAAGTCACTTTGTTATTTTTGTTTTTTCTGTGTGTTCAATGCACGAATACGGCTCGCTAGCGAGTAAAGACGAATGAATCCACCAGCATGACTGTGATCATAGACTTCATCTTCACCGAAGGTTGCAAACTCTTCAGAGTACAAACTATTCACTGAACGCTTCTGAATCACTGTAGCTTGACCTTTATACAGTTTCACTACAACTTCACCACTCACATCTTGAGCCAATTCATCAGCTGCAGCTAGCATCGATTTACAAAGTGGGGTAAACCAACGACCATCATAAATAAGGTGTGACGCCTTAAGGCCTACCGTCTCACGGAATTCATACGACTCTTTATCAAGTACCAATTGCTCTACTGCACGTAGCGCCTCATTCATGATTGTACCGCCAGGGGTTTCATAACAACCACGAGACTTAATACCAACCAAACGGTTTTCAACGATATCGATACGGCCCACACCGTGCTCTGCACCTTTTTCATTCAGGTAAGTCAGGACATTAAACGGCGACATTGCTTCACCATCGACAGCAACTACTTCACCTTTTTCTACCAAAATCGACACCGTTTCAGCTTTTTCTGGTGCATCTTCAGGATCTTTCGTCCATACCCAGCACAGTTCATTCGACTGATTCCATGTATCTTCTAATACGCCACCTTCTGTTGAAATGTGCCATGCGTTTGCATCACGAGAGTAGATTTTTTCAAGTGATGCTGTGCAAGGAATATCACGCTCGGCAAGGTAATCTAGCAATGCTTCACGGCTACGTAAATCCCACTCACGCCACGGTGCAATCACCGTTAGTTGAGGAGCAAGCGCTGCATACGCACCTTCAAAACGAACCTGATCGTTACCTTTACCAGTACAACCATGACATACCGCATCAGCACCGACGGCTAACGCACATTCAACTTGTGCTTTCGCAATAATAGGACGTGCCATTGACGTACCCAACAAGTACTTACCTTCGTAAATAGCACCTGTCTTGAGGCTTGGGTAGATGTAATCTGCTACCATTTCTTCTTTTAGATCGGCGATGTAACAAGATGATGCGCCAGATGCGATCGCTTTTTCTTCAATCCCTTCAAGCTCTACTGCACCTTGACCAACATCTGCCACAAAAGCGACAACTTCACAGTCATAGTTCTCTTTTAACCATGGGATGATTGCTGATGTATCTAGACCGCCGGAATAGGCTAATACGACTTTAGTTACCTTACTCATGATGCTCTCCTTGTGCCCGTTCGACGGTCATACCGCTCAGGCGTTTCTTGTTAAAATTACTTATTAAATACAGGTTGTAATCGGTGTTACATATTTTGTTTAGCTGAGAGGCTAGTTCAAGAATCTAACTTGAGAACTTGGTTCCGATGTTTTGCCCATCAAACAAAGCCGCTAATTTATCGGGATAACGCCACGTCGCCACTTCGATAGGTCGACCTAACGCTTTTGCAGCTTCAATAGCCGCACGAACTTTGACTATCATGCCGTCCGTAATAACTGCTTGCGTGATTAAGTCTTCAGCTTGTTGTTCTGTTAACGCTGAAATTAAGTGACCTTTGCCATCTAATACGCCACTCACATCAGATAACAGGACTAATTCAGCATCTAATGCCGCAGCCACTGCCACTGCCGCTTGATCTGCATTAACGTTCATCAGCTCACCATTGGCATCTAAACCAATAGAGCTCACTATTGGTAAATACCCAGAGGCCATAATCTGGCTCACCAGTGCACCATTACCAGGAGCTGCTTTACCAACAGACCCTAATTCTGGGTCTAGTTCGGTGATTTGACATAAGCCACCATCGGCTAAGCTTAAACCCACCGCCGCGACACCTGATTTTATCGCTTGCCCTTGCAGCATTTTATTAGCGGTTCCTGCTAATGCACCCGCTATAAAAGGAATTTGTGCTTTAGGTGTCACACGCAAGCCTTCTTTCTTAACTGTTTTCAGTTGCAGCTGCTTCATCAAGTCATCAACAAGGTAACCACCACCATGTACCAGCAGTAATGGACGCTGTGCCGACGCTTGATATGCGCTAATCGCTGTAAATAACTTTTCAAGGGTGTCGTTACATGACAAAACAGCACCACCTAACTTAATAACTAAAGGGATCTGGCTCATAGTGATGCTCCTATATCAACGCCGTTAATTGCGGGAATTCATTTCGAATATTTATGCACTGCATCGCTTGTGACGATGCACCTTTTAATAAATTATCAATCGCCGATGTTAAAACAATGTGTCGACCTTGTACTTTCCAACCAATATCACAGAAGCAAGTATTAACAACATTCTGAATACTTGCTGTTTGTTCACCCAGTAAGCGGACTGCATGAACATCACCTGACGATTGATACGCACCCACCATACACTCAGACACCTGTTGCATATTAGCACCATCTGCTAGTTTCGCGGTAATGGTGGCAAGAATGCCACGTTTAAAGTTACCAAGGTGTGGGGTAAAAATAATGTCACAATCAAGATGATTGGCGATTTCAGGTTGATGTCGGTGAGTAAATACACCGTAAGCTTGTAGGCTCACTTCGCAATAACTACTCACCATTGATGCTTTACGACCTGCGCCTGAAACACCACTGACAGCATTAATAACAGGCCATTGATTTTTATCGATAAGCCCAGCTTCAAGCAATGGCTTCAATGCCAACTGTGAAGCGGTAGGGTAACAACCCGGAACCGCAATTAACTGGGCTTGTCTTACAGCTTCGCTATTCCACTCTGCAAGTCCGTATACTGCTTGCTCTAGCCACTGAGTATGTTGATGTTCAAAGCCATAGTATTTGTTATAAAAATCATCACCTTTAACCCTGAACGCCCCAGACAAGTCAAACACCTGACACCCTGCTGCAAGAAAAATAGGGGCTAGGTTATGGCTAACTTCATGCGCTGTCGCAAGCAGAACAATGTCAGCTTGTTTGGCAATAGCTTCTGGGTTAATTAATGGCTGTAGAGGTAGATCAACAATGCCTTTTAGCTGGCCATGTAAATCACTAATAGGTTTATTCGCATCCAAACTATTGGCTGAAACATATAAACCACCGAGTTCAAGATGTGGATGTACGTGCACCATTTTTGCTAGTTCGGCACCGGTGTAGCCGCTAGCGCCTACAATAAGGGTGTTCAACATAATGATTTCCGTTTATTTGGCTTTGATTGTTAAAGCATTTGGTTTGAAACAGCGCTGCTGATGCAGCTAATGATGAGGTGCGCGCGAGGCACCAAGCGATTAAGACTTAGCGTCGTCGGAGGGAATCTTGATTATTAATCATCGCTTGGTTCATGTTAATTTTTCCTACGTCTCGTTCAAAAATCCGTTTGCTATCCATGCAAATCGATAAGAACGCGAATAATAGATTTTTATTCACGCCTTCTGAATTTATATGTTTACCGATTAATCTATACGCTGTCAACAGCGGAAGCAGAAAAAATGCCATTTCTCCTCAATATCCGCTTCTATGAAGTCTCATTTGTACTGATTCCACCAAATTCATTGGTAAAACCTTCGAAAAGCACAAACCAACCTATTTTCACTTTATTGGATTTTTCCAATCACGCTGAGTTTTCATCCCTCATGACCAAGGTCACCAATACATGATCTCTGACTATGGCATGATGATAAAATCAACCAATTTCGCTTTACTTTTGACCAATATAAGCATAAGCACACAAAAAACGTGCTTTATGACTCGTTTTTACGAAATAAAATTTCAGACTTAAAACAAGTGTATGACCAAAATCAAATCTAGCTCGATTTATCACCGATAAATGCAATCAATGTTGACCTGAAAGTGGGATCGCGGATAGATTGTTAAGTATATGGATGAATTTGATGTAACAAAATTACGAGATGGATGCGATATGAATGAAAAGTACAGTGCGTTAAGAAGTAACGTAAGTATGCTCGGCCACATGCTGGGGAATACTATTAAAGATGCACATGGTGAGGCTCTATTCGATAAAGTTGAAACCATACGTAAGCTGTCTAAATCTGCTCGCGCAGGCGATGATAGCGATCGTGCTAAGTTAATCGACGAGTTGCAAAACCTTCCCGACGATCAACTCCTTCCTGTCGCTCGCGCCTTTAGTCAATTTTTGAATTTGACCAATATTGCCGAACAGTACCACACCATTTCTCGCCACTGCGAAGAACAAGTTTGCAGCCCTGACTCAATCGATTCTTTATTTGGCAAACTGAATGCCAACAGTATCAGCCAGTTTGATTCCATTCAGGCGGTACGCGATTTAAATATCGAGCTTGTGCTAACAGCACATCCAACCGAAATAGCCCGACGTACCATGATCCACAAATTGGTACAGATTAATAAATGCTTATCAAATCTTGAGTTGAGTGAGTTATCTCACAGTGAACGTCAGCGTGTTGAACAACGCCTAGAGCAACTGATCGCACAAGCATGGCACTCCGATGTTATTCGTAAGCAGCGCCCGACTCCGCTTGATGAAGCAAAATGGGGATTTGCTGTTGTTGAGAATTCTCTCTGGCATGCGGTACCTGAATTT
Organism: Photobacterium profundum; assembly: GCF_003026285.1. Classification (GTDB taxonomy): domain Bacteria; phylum Pseudomonadota; class Gammaproteobacteria; order Enterobacterales; family Vibrionaceae; genus Photobacterium; species Photobacterium profundum. The sequence goes on along the minus strand of NZ_PYOD01000006.1, from coordinate 184,408 downwards.
TTACGTCAGTTTGATGAAAAACTCGTACAGCACCTGGGTGAAAACCTACCATTAGATGCATCTCCCGTAAAATTCACCTCTTGGATGGGCGGTGACCGAGACGGCAACCCATTTGTCACCTCTGACGTAACGCGTGAAGTGATGCTACTTTCTCGCTGGAAAGCTGCAGATTTATTCTTGGGAGATATTCAAGAGTTAGTTAGTGAACTATCAATGGTTAAATGTAATGACCAAGTTCGCGAACTCGCCGGTGAAGAGCACGAACCTTACCGTGCTATTTTAAAAGATTTACGCACCAAGCTAACCAATACCCGTGATGTCTTGGATGCCAAGATTAAAAAACAAGATGTACCCAACCTCGCCATCATTGATGATGTTGATCAACTTTGGACACCACTGCACGCGTGTTACCAGTCACTACGTGAATGCGGCATGGGCATTATTGCTGATGGTCTATTACTTGATGTACTTCGCCGTATTAAATGTTTCGGTATTCACCTTGTGCGTCTTGATATCCGCCAAGAAAGCACCCGTCACTCAGATGTTATTTCTGAACTTACCCGCTACCTCGGCCTTGGTGATTACGAACAGTGGAATGAACAAGATAAAGTCGCGTTCTTAGTACGTGAGTTAGCATCTAAACGTCCCCTGTTACCACTAGCTTGGCAACCATCGGCAGAAGTACAAGAAGTGCTCGACACGTGTAAAGCCGTTGCAGAGCAATCTCGTGAAGCATTAGGGGCTTACGTTATTTCAATGGCACGCACGGCATCTGATGTGCTTGCTGTTCACCTACTACTGAAAGAAGCGGGCTGCCCATTCCGTCTGGATGTATGCCCACTGTTTGAAACACTCGAAGATTTAAATAACGGTGCATCCGTTATTAAAGAATTAATGAGTATTGATTGGTACCGCGGTTTTATTCAAAACCATCAAATGGTGATGATTGGCTACTCTGATTCAGCCAAAGATGCCGGCGTAATGGCGGCTGGTTGGGCACAATACCGTGCAATGGAAGAATTAGTTGAAGTCTGTGAAGATGCCAGTGTCGAACTAACGCTATTCCACGGCCGTGGTGGCTCTATTGGTCGTGGTGGTGCACCAGCGCATGCTGCACTACTCTCGCAACCACCTCGTAGCTTAAAAGGCGGTCTACGCGTTACAGAGCAAGGTGAAATGATTCGCTTCAAGCTTGGTCTACCTGATGTGGCCGTCAATAGCTTAAGCCTATATGCGAGCGCGACGCTAGAAGCGAACCTATTACCGCCACCAGCACCGAAAAAAGAATGGTGCGATTTAATGGATGTGCTGTCAGAGGTCTCTTGTGAATCATACCGTAACGTGGTTCGTGGTAGCGAAGAATTCGTTCCTTACTTCCGCGCTGCGACGCCAGAACTCGAGCTGGGTAAATTACCGCTGGGTTCGCGTCCTGCAAAACGTAATCCTAACGGTGGTGTTGAAAGCTTACGTGCGATTCCATGGATTTTTGCATGGTCACAAAACCGCTTGCTACTGCCTGCATGGTTAGGTGCTGGTGAAGCCATTCAATATTCTATCGACAAAGGGCACGCACAACTATTAGAAGATATGTGTCGTGAGTGGCCATTTTTCTCTACACGCTTAGGCATGTTAGAAATGGTGTACACCAAGACAAATGTAGGCATCGCTGAATACTATGACCAACGCTTAACAGACAAGTCGTTATGGCCGTTGGGGCAGAAATTACGTGATCAGCTACAGCAAGATATTAAAGCCGTTTTAAACGTGGAAAATAACGCACACCTCATGGAGCAAAATCCTTGGGGCGCTGAAGCAATCCGCTTACGTAATATTTATGTTGAGCCACTCAATATGCTACAAGCTGAATTGTTGTACCGAACCCGTCAACAAGACGAACCATCGCCGATTTTAGAAGAAGCGCTCATGGTCAGTATTGCCGGTATCGCAACAGGTATGCGTAACACAGGTTAAGCTAACAAAATAATTACCCCCTCATAAAGGTCGCTTTTGCGGCCTTTATTTTATGCTGCTCACCGCTTTACTTACCTTTAAACAGCTGCATTATTCTGCTCGGCACATTTAATTCCCTTTCAATCTCAACAATGAGACATTCAATTCACTAGTCACTGCGCTAGAGTCAAAAAACAATATGAACCAGATTGTTTAAAACTTAAGTGCAGTGCCGTAAATAATGAAAGATTCAAACGTAGGTCACAAGATGTATAATTTATTGCTTTGATGAATAATAAATTTAGTCAGCTAGGTATCGATATTGAGTATATTAATGATACTCTGTGCGATCTCAATCAAGCAGTGCAACAAGACGATTATAAAACGCCAAAGAGCGAAGGGTAACGTCCGTTTGATTGTTTTTTTTATTTTGTCGTATTTTATCGGATAGAAGAGATGTCACTACCTCACGTAATACTAACAGTACTATGTAGCAGAGATGCTACTGGTTACGATATAACAAAAGAATTCTCACACAGTATTGGTTACTTTTGGAAAGCGAGCCACCAGCAGGTGTACCGTGAACTGAATAAGATGGCCGGCAACGACCAAGTAACTTGTCAACTAGAGCCCCAAGACGGTAAACCAGATCGCAAGGTCTATTCAATTACTGATCTAGGACGTCAGGCATTACTTGAGTGGTTCCAAGAACCAGCTCGTAATCCAACTATTCGTGATGAGTTCTCAGCGAAACTGCTTGTTTGTGGTGTTCATAATTCTGAACCCATGCAACAGCAACTAGAAGCACTAATCGAAGAGTCTCATACTTTAATGGGTCACTACGCTGAGCTTGAGAAAATCCACTTTGCTAATCACAAAGAAATGGATCGTCAAGCGCGCTTAGATCGCCTAACGCTTCGTCGTGGTGTACACAACCGTCAAGCTTGGATTTACTGGGCTGAAGAAGTGTTAGCTGAATTGAAAGATATGGATAGCGCTGATAGCGATGTTCAAATCAATTAATATTCTTTACTGAGTATTTATTGATAATAAAAAAGCCGCAACAGCGGCTTTTTTTAATTCTAACATTTGGGAAGCATGATTTATTTAGCTTCAACTTCGGCACGTACACCTAATGTATGGCAAATCGCATACGTCAACTCTGCACGATTCAGTGTATAGAAGTGAAAATCTTTCACCCCTTCTCGGCTCAGCACTCGAACCATATCAATGGCATTACTCGCACCTAACATCTGACGACTGAGAAGATCATCATCTAAGCCTTGGTACTGCTTCTCTAGCCAACCTGGGATCTTCACGTTATTGGCCGCTGCAAAGCGCTTGGCTTGCGTCATGTTAGAAACAGGCAAGATACCAGGTACAATCTCAACATCGATACCAGCAGCCACACAGCGGTCACGAAAACGTAAGTAGCTTTCTACATCAAAGAAAAACTGGGTAATGGCTCGGCTAGCGCCCGCATCCACTTTACGTTTTAGATTAATCAAATCTGCCTGAGCACTTTTCGCTTCTGGGTGCACTTCAGGGTAAGCTGCAACTGAAATATCAAAATCAGCTTCTTTACGTAGTAACTCAACCAAATCGGCTGCATACATGTCAGGCTTAGTGCCTTGAGCGGGTAAATCACCACGTAGCGCGACGATATCACGAATACCATTGCGCCAATAATCTCGAGCAATAGTACGCAGCTCGTCACGGCTCGCATCAATACAGGTTAAATGAGGTGCAGCAATCAGCCCTGTTTGATCTTTAATGTCTTTAATAATGGAGTGGGTACGATCACGCTCACCAGAATTTGCACCGTAAGTTACAGAAACAAATTTTGGCTTCAGTGTTTTTAAGCGGTGAATTGAATGCCATAAGGTTTCTTCCATCTTTTCACTGCTTGGTGGAAAGAATTCAAAAGAAACATTGATATCACCGTTAATATCAGCAATGTTCTGGTTTAACGAGTCTAGATGACTTGCGTGAGAGTATCCCATAGTGAATCCCTTCCTTTTTGGCCGTGTGGCCAGCTCCCCAAATGGTGACGTCTTAAATAACCGTTTAGACGTCTATATGTCTACAGAATGTCGTGTAACCAATTTAATGTCAACAAAGTGATCATGAATTTTTTTCAAGTTCACATTGCATAAACTTCAACATAGTAAATATACGCCAAATAAGCAAAAACCCGCATATAGCGGGTTTTTAATATCATTCAGTGATTACGGCCAATCCTATACCCTATGGTAAACATTCATACTATTAAGGTAAGTATTCATCCTATTTTATAGAAGCGCAGCAAGACGATTAATATCAGACAACAAGGCACCAGCGGTGACATCACGCCCCGCACCTGGGCCACGGATAACCAACGGATTATCACGATACCAACGGCTTTCAATCGCAAAAATATTATCACAAGGTAATAAATTGGCTAATGCATGCTCTTGAGGCAACGCTTCTACGCCCACATTGGCTTTGCCATTTTTATCTAAGCGAGCAACATAGCGCAATACTTTATCTTCTTGCTGTGCTTTCGTTAAACGTTCAAGTAACAGCTCATCCAGTTTTTCGGCCTGTTCAAAAAAGCCATCGATGCTCAATGCCGCTAAATCATCAGGTACCAAGGATTCGACTTTCACCTGCTCAGGTTCAATCTCTAAACCTGATTCACGCGCCAGTATGACAAGCTTTCGCATCACATCGCTACCATCCAAATCATGGCGAGGATCTGGCTCTGTTAAGCCTTGCTGCCAAGCCTGCTCAATTAACTGAGAAAACGGTAATGCGCCATCATATTGCTGAAATAGCCACGATAACGTACCCGAAAAGATACCTGACACCGCGATAATGTCATCGCCACTCTCACGTAAATCACGCACGGTATGGTTAACGGGTAAACCTGCCCCTACTGTTGCGTTATATAACCAATGACGGCTGGTTTTAGCAAAAGCGTCTTGAACCGCATGATAATCTTTACTCGAGGCTGATCCTGCGACTTTATTTGCTGAAATCAGATGCAGACCACTTTCCGCAATGCAGGGATACCTTGCTGCAAGTTGAGCACTGGCAGTCACATCTAAGATGACGACATCGTCATAATCACTCGACGCTAATGCGGGAAATAACTCCCCATTAGCATAACTAATGGCTTCCTCATCAAAGCTATTGAGTGCACGTTTAGGGTTAATACCACTAAAGTCAATCCAATGACGGCTGCTATCAACCACCCCAACCAAGGTAAAGCTCATACCGTGGCGTTTTTCTAGCTGTTCTTTTTCTCGCTCAAATAATTCAAGCCAACGGCTACCGATATTGCCTTTACCACATAAAACAATACCGACACGTTTTTGGGCTTGGAATAAGCTTTGGTGAATACGGGCGACCAAACCTTCGGTATCGACTTTACGCAATACAGCGATCAAACTTAACCCTGATTCCGCTTCAGTCATGAACTCAACCGGTAGCCCTTTTAGCTGCTGATAAAAGCCATGACAATGCACTGGATTATTGACTACGCCGGCACCGACAGCCGCAACCATCGAGAAACCTTCGCGCAGGCGTAGCTCTGCCGCGACACCACGATTCTGTAATAGCTCTAATACGCAGTTCACCATTTCACTGGTATAAGCCAATAAAATACGTCCTAACTCGACTTCAGCACTTTGCGCTAGTGGCAATAACTGAGCTCGCTGCAGAGTACATTCTATATCGGTTTTTATTGCATCAAAATCATGAGATCGCGGTACATCTAATTCAATTAAACAGACTTCATCTAATGAGGTTACGATTTTAGCGCCACGCCCAGAAGCCAACACTCGCTCGACACGTGTCGAACCTGATTCTGGCTGATGGCTGCATCGCAAAGTGAGATCAATCGTGCTTTGCGCAACAGGTTGAAGTGTTCGACTGTGTAAGACTGGCGCGGCAAGGCGGGCAAGTTCATCAGCTTCGTCTAAGCGTAATAATGGCAACAAACATGCGTCAGCAACTTTGCGAGGATCCGCGCTGTACACACCCGCCACATCACTCCAGATCGTAACACGAGAAACGTCCGCTAATGCCCCGATAACCGTTGCCGAATAATCCGACCCATTTCGCCCAAGTAGCACTGTTTCTGACGTTTGGTTACGCGCCATAAAACCAGTGATCACAATACGGCACTTATTATGCTGAACCAGTTGCTGTTGTAATAACGGCCTTGAAAGTGTGCGATCCACTTCTGGCTGTACTGCACGTTCAGCACGCAGGAAGTCACGAGAATCTAAACTGACCGCAGACATATTATTACTATTAAGCAATGCCGCTAGCAGTCGTGCCGACCATAGCTCCCCATGGCCGAGTATCGAAGAACGTACTGCCTCTGTGATTTCTAACCCGCTAAGCTTTGCCAGTTCACTTAATTCAGCGTGTAACTGGCTCAGTAATCGATCAGCTTGCTCGCCATGCACTAGCGCTTCAATTAAGTGTTGCTGAAACTGACGTAGCTCTTGTAATGTTTCATGCGCTTGACGCCCATCTTTACCTAGGCGCTCTACCCATTCAATTAGGCAATTGGTAGTTTTGCCCGCCGCAGAGACCACAATAAGATCATTCGGGTGGGAATATTCTCGCAGAATACCCGCAACACGGCGGTAGCATTCTGGATCTGCCAGACTACTGCCACCAAATTTGTGCAATTGACGTTTCACTGTTTGAACCATTACACCGCCTCCGCAGCCAGAGTAAATGCTTGTTCAAGATCGTTAATTAAATCTTGAGGATCTTCCAAACCAACAGAAAGGCGTAACAGTGACGTTTTAATACCAGCTTCTGCTTGTGCTTCATCAGACATAGCACGGTGTGTCATGCTTGATGGATGCGCAATTAAGCTTTCGGTTCCACCTAATGATTCTGCTAATGAAAATAATTTTAATGCCTCAACGAAAACTTCAAGTTGGCGGTAAGTACCTGCCAGCTCAAAGCTAAGCATAGAACCAAATCCTTTTTGCTGACGCGCTGCAATCTCATGGCCTGGGTGCTCAGGCAAACTAGGATGATAAATTTGGCCAACCAGAGCATTTGTTTGTAGGTACTTAAGGATCTCGGCACCATTCTCTTCATGCATCCGCATTCTTGCACCTAACGTACGCACACCACGTAATGTTAAGTAAGCATCAAACGGTGCACCCGTAGCACCAATGCAGTTAGCCCACCAAGCAATGTTTTCTGCTTGATCTGCATCTTTTGAAATTAAAACGCCACCCACAACATCCGAATGACCATTGATGTATTTCGTCGTCGAATGCACCACAAAATCAGCGCCTAATTTAATAGGTTGCTGTAAAAGCGGAGAAAGAAAGGTGTTATCAACGGCAACCTGCGCGCCAACCGCTTTAGCTTGCTGGCACAATGCTTCTACATCAATCACACGTAATAATGGGTTCGACGGGGTTTCAACCCAAACAATTTTAGGTTTTTTCGCCAGCGCTTGAGCAAGCGCTACGGGATCTGACTGATCGATAAATAAAACGTTAAAATCACCTTTATTAGCACGTGTATTAAACAGGCGGTAAGTACCACCATAACAATCATGCGGGGCAATAATTAAATCATCAGGGCTAAGCAATGCCGATACAAGCAAGTTAATTGCAGCAGTTCCGCAACTCGTCACAACGCCACCGGCACCGCCTTCGAGATCAGATAAGGCATCAGCTAACATGTTCCGCGTGGGATTGCCTGATCGAGAATAGTCGTACTGCGGTAACTCACCGAGTTTGGGGAAACTATAAGTCGATGTCAGATAAATAGGTGGAACAACAGCGTTGTGCTGACTGTCTGATTCAATACCTGTGCGCACAGCGATGGTGGCAAGTTGCTTGTCACTCATTATTACCTTCCTTGTTTCAGGCTTAGCCCGTTCCTGAATAAAATAGCAACAACAACATTACCGACATTAAACTAAGACGTCAACACTTCTAGACGTCCATATGTCTTTGCATGTGGCGGTAAATCCGGCTAAAATTCGGGTTATAATTATTTAGCCCTAATATCGCTGAGAAGGTAGAACATGGCAGAGTGGAATGGCGAGTACATCAGCCCATACGCGGAACATGGTAAGAAAAACGAACAAGTTAAGAAAATTACTGTTTCGATTCCATTAAAGGTTTTAAAAATCTTGACTGATGAACGCACTCGTCGCCAGGTAAATAACCTGCGTCATGCAACAAACAGTGAATTACTGTGTGAAGCATTCCTACATGCTTATACAGGTCAGCCGTTACCAACTGATGACGATATTCGTAAAGATTGTCCAGATGCACTTCCAGCAGAAGCGAAAGCGATCATGGATGAAATGGGCATTACTTACGAAGACATCAACGAATAACGTTCATCTTCTAGGTACAAAAAAACTGACTGTGGTGACAACTCTGGTACCACAGTCAGCAAATATGGAAACACGCTACTTTTTGTAATTTTTAATGATAGCTTTTACTTTATTAGTTCTCCGCTTACGCCGCACGCCCTATCATCAATGTAAAAAGAAAAATAGTAATCACAATACCTAGCAATTTAAGTTCACGCCTTTTCATAGCTTTCTCCTTCCTGTCTTTCATTTAGAATGAGTTTTCTCACCACCATAATAAACACACCAGTCAGTACCAAGTTCAGTGCTAACGACAGCATGCTGATAGTGACAATCGGTCCACCAAAGCCATAACCAAGACTGATCATCAACACACCAGCCCCCACTTCACCGCGCGGCCACATACTAATCGACAACGCTAATCGCTCTTTGAGTGAAGCTTCTTTGCGGTAACAAAATAGAGGGAACATCTTGCCGACATTGGCAATGATCGAGATAACGACAACATGGTAAGTAATTTCAGCCAATGACATAGCAGGCATAGAGAGCGTGATGCTATCAGACGCAGTAATATCAGCCGAACCAAAAATTTGTGGCAAACTTAAGCCAACCAACACCATGAATACACCAGCAATCAAGCTGGATAGCTGTTGATCAGACGCCGACTCATGCTGCGATTTCATCATGCAACCCAACACAAACGCAGGTAACAAGACTTCAAAATGAACACCGCTGCGTAGGTAAAACAATTCGCACACAACAGCTATCACAACGGCATACCCCAACACGGCAGAAGCTGAAGAAGGAATAGACCACAAATGTAAATAACGATAACCCAGCGCCAATAGACCAAACATTAGCACTAACGTCAGGCCTAGCGCGGGTTGCCATCCCACCACCAAAATAGACAATGGAATCATCAGCAGCACAGTATCTAAGTCATCAAAAATGGCCAAAATACGGGCTTTATTAAATACCCATGTTGCGCCTAGCCCAGCTGCAGTCAGCATGGCAAATAACACCCCCGCCGATGTTGGTGCAGCAAAGCGACCAATAACTAATGTTTCTTTCCAAGCATCTACGTTGCTCCATAGCTCTGGTGGCATTAGCACAAAGATGAAATACACCACGACAGCGATCCATGGGAATGTTGCTGTTGTCATGGCGACAACATAATCCCAGCGGTATTGTTTCAGGTTGTTTTTATCAATTTCAAACTCACGGCCCACATTGATCATAATGTAAGCCAGTGCCGACATGGTCAGCACCATAATGACTGGTTGCAACTTGCTATAACTAGGAATGAAAGATGGTAGTAGTTGAGAACAAACCAGCCCCACCAATAAGAGTGCGGAATATACGATAATCTTTTTCACGTCATAACCCCTGTATTACATTGCTCATAGAATTAGCTTGCAATCCATTGCTCATAAAAAGTAGCCTGCAATCCATTGCGGAATTGCAGGCCAACGGGTTAGACGAATTTCACTTTCGTTATTTCTTTGATACCTGATAGCACAAAGGTCGGTACTGATGCCGCAACAACCACAGCCAACAAGTGACCGAATGATAGTGACTCAGTATTAAATACCAATTGACCAAAGCCGGTGTAAATCACCGCTAAAGATAGCGTGGCAGACAACACCACTGCACCAAGTAAATACTTATTGGTGAATGGATTTTTACGGTATAACGTTGTAAAACTACGCGAATCAAACAGGTGCCATAGCTGAGAGAAAATCAGCATTGCAAACGCCACTGTCTGTGCATATTCAGCACTGTGACCAGCATTTAATGCCCAGCTAAACGCTAGGTAACTCATGCCCCCCAATGCCAAACCACGAATTACAATTCTGACACCTAGGCTATTGCCAAAGAAGCCTTCGTTACGCTTACGCGGTTTACGCGACATCACGTCGTTCTCTTCCGGCTCAACCCCTAATGCCAACGCAGGTAGACCATCAGATACTAAGTTAATCCATAAGATCATCAATGGTGTAAGCGGCAGAATAGTTGCTGGCCCCATCACTAAGAAGGCAATCAGTATTACTGCTACTTCACCCACGTTCGCTGTCAATGCCTGACGAATAAACTTGCGTAAATTATCAAAGATCTGACGACCTTGACGCACAGCTTTCACAATCGTGCTGAAGTTATCATCCAACAAAATTAGGTCGCCAGAGTCTTTTGCTACCGAGGTACCAGAAATACCCATAGCTACCCCAATATCAGCTCGGCGAAGTGCTGGTGCATCATTCACACCATCACCAGTCATTGCAGGTACTTCATTGTTTTCTTGCTGTGCTTTCACGATACGAAGTTTATGTTCTGGGCTCACACGAGCAAATACGGCAACCTCAGGGCAGATACGGCGTAGCTCTTCATCGTCCATTTCATCCAATTGAGCTCCCGTAATGACCTTATCGTTTTCACTACGGATAATGCCAATATCTCGTGCAACAGCAGCAGCCGTTAAGGCATGATCACCAGTGATCATGACAGTACGAACGCCAGCATCAAAACAGCTATTTATCGCATCACGCACTTCAGGCCGTGGAGGGTCCATAATGCCGTACAAACCTAGAATTGTGATGTCATGTTCCAACTCATGATGATCACGTTCTAAATCTTCATCTGTCAAAGGGCGGAAGCCAACAGCAAGTGTGCGCAGTGCTTGATCAGCAAACTCTTCAATCGCTTTCTGGTAATTCGCAATATGTTGCTCGGCAGGACTAGACGCCAGTGCCAAATTCCCTTGCATTTCCTGACCCGAATGGACTACCACATTACCGTCAACCATAAAGCCCGATGCTTTACGCAAGATGACATCTGGTGCTCCTTTTACAGCCAAGAAATGTTGGCCAGCTTTATCTCGTACAATTACCGATGCCATTTTTCGACCTGAGTCGAACGGGAATTTCTCAACTAAGGTAAAATCACCCGACGCCAACATAGTGCCTTGCTGCAAGCCAGCTTTCGCTGCCGCGACAATCAATGCGCCTTCAGTTGGGTTACCGCGCACCGTGTATTTACCTTCATCTTGTAAATATTGGGCATCGTTACATAACGTTGCAACAGTCAAGCCTTGCATCATTTCTGGGCTATCTGTTACCGCTGTATTATGTTCTTGAGGAATAAACTCTCCTTTTGGATCAAAGCCTTTACCAGTCACTTTCCACTGGCGACCCGATGCATCATACGCTTGCATTACCTGCATTTGGTTTTGTGTCAACGTGCCCGTTTTGTCTGAACAAATAACCGTTGTTGAGCCCAGGGTCTCGATCGCAGACAACTGCTTCGCCAACGCATTACTCTTTACCATTTTGGTCGAGCCCATTGTCAATACAATGGATACTACCGTTGGCAAGCCTTCAGGAATCGCAGCTACCGACAATGAAATACCTGTGCTCAGAATTTCTATCCATGGCATACCGTGGTACAAACCAATCGCACACACCACAGCAACAACTGCCAACGCAGCAATCATTAACGTATGAGCGATAGTATCCATACGCACTTGCATCGGTGTTTTTGTTTCTTCGGTATTCGTCATCAAGTCAGCAATATGGCCAACTTCGGTCTGCATCCCAGTACCGACCACAACACCGTAACCATTACCTGAGGTTACAATCGTTGTCATAAAGCCCATATTTACTTGGTCACCCAAGCCAATATTTTCACCATCTAAAGCTGCAATAGCTTTATCGACAGGCTCTGATTCACCGGTAAGTGCAGCTTCGTCAATAGAGAGCCGATTGGCTTCAATGATGCGAACATCAGCAGCTAAAATGTCGCCGGTATTAATCGTTAAAATGTCACCAGGCACCAATTCTCGTGCTGGAATCGATAACACTTCTCCGTCACGCACGACGTCTGCGTTGGGTGCTGCCATCTCTTTTAGGGCATCCATCCCTTTTTTTGCTTTCATCTCTTGCCAAAACGCAATCAACGCATTGATGACAATAATCACCGAAATAGCGATACCATCAACATAATGACCCGTAAATAAGGACACTAAAGCCCCGACAGCCAGAATAAAGATCAATGGGTTTTTAAATTGGTGTAATAACATTTCAAGAGCAGACTTACCTTCTTGCTCTTGTATTTCATTTGGCCCGTATTCAGCTTGACGCTCTGTCACTGTCTCAGATGAAAGACCACAACGCGTTGTATTCAACTCTGAGAGCGTGTCATCCGCTGTCTTTATAAACCACTTTTTTCGCATGCAATAACTCCCAACAAAATAAAGACGACAAAAAACCAACCAAGGCATGGTCAGCCCTGAACTTAATTAATTAATAATAGCCAAACAGAATGATTGGCCGCATTTAAATTATATTATTCACTTAACTGTTAAAATACTTTTCGGTATTCACAGTTCTTATTTGGAAACTTTATTGACCCCCATCAATATTCGGATTGATATCGACGAAAAATATTAAAAAGAATGTAAACAGGCATAAACAAGACTGAATAATAAGTGACTAAACACATCGATAAAGCCGAGCAATTCACATCAAAATGTAGATTTAACCGTATCGAAAGGCTTTTTTGTGATGTGAATCTTAATATAGGTACTGAATTATGCAAACAAACTGAACGTATAAAAAAGGTCAGCAGTAACTCAATAAATCAAATACAACATTCATTAACTATTAAAAGTAACACTAAAAATTTCACACTGTAACTAATCATTACAAAGTCGATATATATATTTCGTTTTATTTATCCTTGTAATTAAAAATACAAATTGTAATTAATATAGTCGTTAATAATATATTTGTAACTATTCCACCAATTAGATTTCAGCAGTTACACAGCATCACTAAAAAGTAATAAATTGCTATTTTTTGTAAAAACAGAACTTAGCTAGCGTATTTTATATTTATTAATAACCTTGAATGAATGCTGAATATAAAAATGATCATAATCAAATAGTACTCCCCCTAACCTAATACAATAAACGTACTACAGTAATTCAAAGCAATACGGATATTACTCGAGCGTTTATTTTTATTTATTCAGCAATCTATGGGGTGGTATATGTGGAATTCAGTAATTAATATGATAGGCATGTGTCTAATCGGTGGGAAATATATGTTAATGCTTATATTGGCTACCACGATGTTCTTTTCAGGTTCGTTCAGTACAGAAATGATCATGATGCAAGGGGGAGATCCTACTGAATAACATACCGTTCTAATACTCGTGGTACAGTCAAACCGTAAATAGCACAAAGCCAGCGACACAGTGTGCAGCTGGCTCTGAGTGTTCACAACAAAAGTTGAAGGCGTTACATTAACTTTCCATGTAACCCACTGGCATGTCAATTTGCGCCACACCCGAATCAATCGCTGCTTGTGCTACCGCTTTGGCAACACGTGGAAGCAAGCGTGGATCCATTGGCTTTGGAATAATATAGTTAACACCAAACTCAAGCTCATCGACGCCGGCCGCTTTCATGACTTCAGCTGGTACTGGCTCTTTCGTTAATTCACGAATCGCTTTTACCGCTGCTAGCTTCATTTCATCATTAATTTTGCTCGCACGTACATCTAATGCACCACGGAAAATGAATGGAAAACAAATAACGTTGTTTACCTGGTTAGGGTAATCAGAACGGCCAGTGCCCATAATCAGATCATCACGAACGGCATGTGCTAATTCTGGTTTAATTTCAGGATCAGGATTTGAACATGCAAACACAACAGGCTTATCTGCCATTAACTTTAATGCTTCTGGAGCCAATAAGTTTGGACCTGAAACGCCAACAAAAATATCAGCTCCTTCAATAACATCTTCCAGCGTACGCTTATCGGTGTTATTAGCAAATAGTTGCTTATATTCGTTAATGTCATCACGACGAGTGTGAATAACACCTTTACGATCAAGCATATAAATTTTCTCGCGCTGAGCGCCAGACTTAATCAACAGTTCCATACATGCGACAGCAGCCGCACCCGCACCTAAACATACAATGACAGATTCGCTGATTTCTTTGCCTTGAATTTCAAGGGCATTCAACATACCTGCAGCCGTTACGATCGCTGTACCGTGCTGATCATCGTGGAATACAGGAATAGAACAACGCTCAATCAGACGTTTTTCAATTTCAAAACAGTCTGGTGCTTTAATATCTTCAAGGTTAATACCACCAAAGGTATCCGCAATGTTTGCTACTGTATCAACAAACTCATCAATGGTTCGGTGCTTCACTTCGATGTCGATAGAGTCTAAACCAGCAAAGCGTTTAAACAATAAAGATTTACCTTCCATTACAGGCTTCGACGCCAATGGACCAAGATTCCCTAAACCTAGGATAGCAGTACCGTTGGTAATAACCGCAACCATGTTACCTTTGCCGGTATATTTATATACATTTTCAGCATTTTGCGCGATTTCTCGAACGGGTTCAGCAACACCAGGGCTATATGCCAAAGCAAGATCTTGAACAGTATCTGCTGGCTTTGTTAGCGCAATGGCCGTTTTTCCTGGTACAGGGTAAGCATGGTAATGAAGAGCTTGTTGGCGAAAATCTTCCGACATAATGTTCTGGTCCTAGGTAACAGGCGGTCTCGATCCTGAATGAAAATGATGTTCAGTTCGGTATTGGGAGATGGATCATATTATATAGCGCTACAAAATCCTAGCGCGGCACAACTGGTCAAGCCAATTGAATCCTTATATATGATAACTCAATCAGATAAGTGGATATAAAACGTGCTACATGAATAAAATGGGCAAATAAAGAGGTGTGAGCCATCACGCACAGTAATACCTGCATCGTTTTAGCTTAATAAAGAAATAGAGAGAATACCAAATAACAGGCAAAAAAAAGGGATGCATAAGCATCCCCTTTCATCGGAATTCAATGGGCAATTACTTGCTACCAAGAGCACCGAAACGTTTGTTGAACTTATCAACACGACCACCAGAGCTAACTTGACGTTGCTTACCAGTGTAGAATGGGTGACATTTGTCACACACATCAAGGTTTACATCTTTAGTCATAGTAGACTGAAAAATGAATGTGTTGCCGCAAGAACAACGAGCGTTCACTGCACTGTAATCTGGGTGGATACCTTGTTTCATGGGAAAACCTCAAGTATAAGGCCGCGTCGCTCTCCCGATCCAAAGCCGGGCACCACACGTCGTTAAAAATAGTATGCCGCATAAACGACAAATTAGGGCGCGTATGATAATCAATCATTACGCTCAGATCAACAGACACGCTACTATTTTCACCGTTTATCGACTAAGTATAACTAAGTGCACTATCAATGACGGCTAGATGACTAATCAATTTGGGATAAACTGCCGTGCGTTGTACACTTCAAACTCAATCAGTAAACCATCTGTGACGCTTAACAGCATAGTGCTTTAATATAATCACAGCTTCATCTTCGGTTAGTTATGACATCCAATATTGCCAGAGTGGCGCTTCCTGTCCCATTGGACAAAACATTTGATTACCTTATAAAAACAGGCTCTTCCCCTGTGATAGGAGGTCGAGTAAAGGTGCCATTCGGACGCCAACAACTGGTCGGTATTGTTATTGAAATCACTGATAAATCTGATTTCCCAATCGCACAGCTAAAACCCATCTATACCGTCATTGATCAAGCGCCATTATGGACTTCACCATTATTTAGTTTGTTATCTTGGGCTAGTAATTATTACCAATACCCACTAGGCGATACATTAGCTAACTCAATGCCGGGATTGCTGCGTAAAGGACGAGAAGCATCTGCCGCCACGCTCAAATACTGGGCGCTAACAGAAGCTGGTCGCGATCAGCCAATCACCGCACTTAAACGGGCGCCTCGCCAAGTACAAGTGTTGAATATATTAAGAAATGGTAATCGTAGCCATGAAGCCCTGATCGCTGAAGAAGTCAGCTCTGCCACGTTAAAAACACTGGTCGATAAAGGCTGGATAACCGAATTACAAGAAAAGCCCCGCCTAATCGATTGGCACAAGCATTTTGCGATTACTGAAGACAAACCCCGCTTGAATGAAGAACAAGCCTTAACCATTGCGACAATTAATGCCAACCCTGAATTTGGCTGTTACTTATTAGAAGGGGTTACGGGGTCAGGTAAAACAGAAGTGTACCTGAATGCTTTAGAGCCAATATTAGCGGCAGGTAAACAAGCATTAATACTCGTGCCTGAAATCGGTTTAACCCCACAAACCATTAACCGTTTTCGTCGTCGCTTCAATGTGCCACTTGAAACTGTGCATTCTGGTCTCAATGATACAGAACGACTATCTTCATGGTTAGCTGGTCGAGATAATCAAGCAGGGATTATTATTGGTACGCGCTCTGCCTTGTTTACGCCTTTCCATAACCTGGGCATCATCATTGTCGATGAAGAGCATGATGCGTCGTATAAGCAACAAGATAGTTTACGTTACCATGCTCGTGATCTCGCCGTTATGCGAGCGAACAAAGAAAACATTCCAATTGTTTTAGGGTCTGCAACCCCTGCGCTAGAAAGTTTACACAATGCTAAAACAGGTAAATATCATCACCTTCATCTTACTCGCCGAGCCGGTAACGCCCAATCTGCTCGTCATGGGGTATTAGATGTAAAAGGTTTATACCTTGATGCAGGGTTATCAGCCCCATTAATTGCCCAAATGCGTAAACATTTAACTGTTGGCAACCAAGTCATTCTATTCTTAAACCGTCGGGGATTTTCCCCTGCCATGATTTGTCATGAATGTGGCTGGCTAGCAGAATGTGACCGTTGTGATGCGTATTACACCCTGCACCAGCAATCTGGAGAGCTGCGTTGTCACCATTGCGGTACTCAACGACCTATCATGCACCAATGTAATAGTTGTGGCTCAACTCAACTGAATGCCGTCGGGGTAGGAACAGAGCAATTAGAGCAGCAATTAGCGACTTTATTTCCTGAATACAAAACAGTACGTATTGATCGCGATAGCACTCGCCGAAAAGGGTCGCTAGAAGATTACCTTGAAGCCATAAAAAACAATGAGTATCAAATTTTAATTGGTACTCAAATGCTAGCAAAAGGTCACCATTTTCCAAATGTCACCTTGGTATCGCTCATTGATGTCGACAGTGCATTATTCAGTAATGATTTTAGGGCATCAGAACGTCTTGCTCAGTTGTTTATTCAAGTGGCTGGTCGCGCAGGCCGTGCTAGTAAACCAGGGGAAGTATTGCTGCAAACTCATCACCCTGAACATGCTTTATTACAAGCATTGTTACACAAAGGTTATGATAGCTTCGCCGATAACGCACTAATAGAACGAAAAGAAGCTTTATTACCACCTTATACACATTTGGCATTATTCCGTTCAGAAGCCAACAATAGCGACCACGTTTGTCAACTCTTACAACAAATACGAGGCATATTTGAATCTAGCCCTCTATTTAATCAAGACACCTTTATTATGGGGCCCAACCCAGCCCCCTTGGCTCGCCGTGCAGGGCGATACCGATGGCAACTGCTCCTTCAGGCTCCGGATCGTAAAACCTTACAACGCATGCTAGCAATTGCTAAACCCGCAATTCAACTACTGCCCTTAGCGAAAAAAGTACGTTGGTCGATCGATGTTGAACCTCAAGATTTAACTTAAAATGAACAATGCGATGTAAGTCACATGTTGAATGTAATTTATGCTCATAAAGCCATGTTTAATCAACAACAGAGCGCATACAATAAGATGCTTGCTGGTCACGGTATCTGCTCATTTTGGCCAAGGTCCTCCAGCATATTAAGAGAGAAATAATAGAGAGGAACTGCAAATATGGCGACAATGAAGGACGTTGCCCAGCTAGCTGGTGTATCTACGGCCACGGTTTCCCGTGCGTTAATGAACCCAGAAAAGGTCTCGGCATCGACCCGTAAAAAAGTCGAACAAGCCGTTATGGAAGCTGGTTATTCCCCCAATTCACTGGCGAGAAACCTGCGCCGCAATGAATCAAAAACCATCGTTACTATCGTACCCGACATCTGTGACCCCTACTTCACCGAGATTATCCGTGGTATCGAAGAAGCTGCGATGGAACACGGCTACTTAGTCTTGCTCGGTGATAGCGGACAACAGAAAACCCGTGAAAACTCATTTGTTAATTTAGTCTTCACCAAGCAAGCTGATGGTATGCTGCTGCTGGGTACTGACTTACCGTTTGATGTCAGCAAACCCGAACAAAAAAACCTACCACCATTAGTAATGGCATGTGAATATGCGCCAGAACTTGAGCTGCCAACTGTTCATATCGATAACTTAACTGCCGCCTATGAAGCCGTAAACTATTTAACTCAGATGGGTCATAAACGTATTGCGCAAATTTCTGGTCCTGATCAAGCGGCACTGTGTCAATTTCGCGCACAAGGTTATCAGCAAGCACTTCGTCGTGGTGGTATAGAGTTAAACCCAGCTTACACAGTTAAAGGTGACTTTTCGTTTGCCGCTGGTGCACGGGCTGTAACCGCCCTACTTTCGCTACCAGAGCCACCAACGGCACTGTTCTGTCACAGTGATGTGATGGCCATTGGTGCAATGCAACAAGCCAAACGTCTTGGTTTACGCGTGCCTCAAGATCTGTCCATTGTAGGCTTTGATGATATTCAATTTGCAGAATATTGCGATCCACCGTTAACCACCGTTTCTCAGCCGCGTTATGAAATCGGTCGCCAAGCAATGTTGATGCTACTTGAACTATTGAAGGGCAAAGATGTTCGTGCTGGCTCGCGTTTACTTGATGCAAAGTTAGTCATTCGCGAAAGTGCCGCGCCACCATCAATGTAATCACACGCAGAAATAAGTGAGCTTATTACTTTTTTGGACATAAGCTCACACTTTCCCATCGTAAAAAAGCGATTATTCCTCAAGTGATTGATTCAAACACTAGTCAGGTACGGCGCAAGTTTGTACCATAGCCTAATTGTGATTCTTGTAATGTTTTATCATTGTGGCCACTAAAGATTATGTGAAACGCGGACGCTCGCCAAAAAAGCCAGCCCGCCAAAACCGAAAAGCCCCAGCTTCCACTGGATTCCCTATAAAATGGGGACTTATTGCACTGACGTTAGTCGGTGCGCTTGGCTATGGGTTGTATTTCTTATCCAGCTCTCCAGCGCCTGTTACTCAGCCAACACCAAAAGCTGAAGTGGTGAACCCCCAATCCAAGCCGGTTAAAAAAACGACTGAAAAAGTAACCCAACCCGTAGTGCCCCCCCCAAGTAAAGCCAAAGAAACCAGCACACTTCCACCAAAGCCTGAAGAAAAATGGCGTTACATCGAAGAATTGAAAAACAAAGAAATACAAATTGAAGCCAAAAAAGCCGATGACAAGCCAACCAAGCCTTATCTGATGCAATGTGGGGCATATCGCAGCCAAGATCAGGCTGAACAACGTAAAGCAATGATTGCTTTTCAAGGGTTAGATAGCCAAGTAAAAGCGTCGGCTGGTGAAAAAGGAACATGGTACCGAGTTATTATTGGGCCTTACCCCAAAAAGCGCCAAGCTGAAAACGACCGCAACATGCTAAAACGAGCAGGTATCGCACCTTGCGCGATTTGGTTCTGGGAATAACAATTCCTGTTACGCCCCCAAAACAAATTTAAAAAAGGATGCCTCGGCATCCTTTTTTGTTACCTCTGCATGCCTTGAAAAACAAATACCCCACCCCCAGATATACTAATAACATCGATCTCGGCATTAAGCCGAAGAGAATCAAAGGGGTTCAACCGTGACAACAATCGTATCTGTACGTCGAAACGGTAAAGTCGTAATTGCTGGTGATGGTCAAGTCTCTCTTGGCAACACAGTAATGAAAGGCAACGCTCGTAAAGTACGTCGTTTATACAACAACAAAGTACTCGCGGGTTTTGCAGGCGGCACCGCTGATGCCTTCACTCTATTCGAACGTTTTGAGCGGAAGCTTGAGATGCATCAAGGTCACTTGCTGAAATCAGCAGTCGAACTTGCTAAAGACTGGCGCACCGATCGTGCGCTACGTAAATTGGAAGCTATTTTAGCTGTAGCGGATGAAACTGGCTCATTAATTATCACTGGTAACGGTGATGTCGTTCAGCCTGAAAATGATTTAATTGCGATTGGTTCTGGCGGTAATTTCGCTCAAGCAGCAGCAACCGCGTTATTAGAAAATACCGATTTAGGCGCGCGTGAAATTGCTGAAAAATCACTGAATATCGCTGGCGATATCTGTGTATTCACCAATCATAATCACACCATTGAAGAGCTAGAAACTAAGTAAGGAAGTTGCAATGTCTGAGATGACCCCACGCGAAATCGTCCATGAGCTTGACCGTCATATTATCGGTCAAGATAAAGCTAAACGTGCTGTTGCGATTGCATTACGTAACCGCTGGCGTCGCATGCAACTTCCAGAAGAGCTGCGTGTTGAAGTTACACCTAAAAACATCCTGATGATTGGTCCAACAGGTGTTGGTAAAACCGAAATTGCTCGTCGTTTAGCTAAATTGGCGAATGCACCCTTTATCAAGGTTGAAGCCACGAAATTTACCGAAGTCGGCTATGTCGGTAAAGAAGTGGAAACAATCATTCGCGACTTAACTGATGTTGCTGTAAAGATGACGCATCAACAAGCGATGAGCAAAGTACAATTTCGCGCAGAAGAATTAGCTGAAGACCGCATTCTTGATGTACTACTGCCACCCGCTCGTGATCAGTGGGGGCAGAATGAAGAAAACGATACTGATTCTTCAACGCGTCAGTCATTCCGTAAGAAATTACGCGAAGGCAAGCTTGATGATAAAGATATCGAAATGGATATTGCTGCACCGCAAATGGGTGTAGAAATCATGGCTCCTCCAGGAATGGAAGACATGACAAACCAGCTTCAAGGAATGTTCCAAAACTTAGCTGGTAACACAAGCAAAAAACGTAAAATGAAAATCAAAGATGCCATTAAAGCTGCGACAGAAGAAGAAGCGGCTAAATTGGTTAATCAAGAAGAATTAAAAGAACAAGCAATTTTCTCGGTAGAGAACAATGGCATTGTTTTCCTTGATGAAATCGACAAGATTTGTAAACGTGGTGACTCGTCAGGCCCTGATGTATCACGCGAAGGTGTTCAGCGCGATCTACTGCCATTAGTCGAAGGTAGCACCGTATCAACAAAACACGGTATGGTGAAAACGGACCACATCTTATTTGTGGCTTCTGGCGCATTCCAAATGTCGAAACCATCAGATTTAATCCCTGAGCTGCAAGGTCGTCTACCTATTAGAGTTGAGCTTGAAGCACTAACGAGCCATGACTTTAAACGCATCCTGACCGAGCCTAACGCTTCTCTAACAGAACAGTACAAGGCATTGATGGCGACAGAGTCTGTCAATATCGACTTCTCTGAAGACGGAATCAATAAAATTGCTGATGCAGCATGGCAAGTTAACGAGCGTACCGAGAATATCGGGGCTCGTCGCTTACATACTGTTATGGAGCGTTTAATGGAAGAATTGTCTTTCGACGCCACGGATAGATCAGACGAATTGCTGGTCATTGATGAAGCTTATGTTAATGAGCGTCTCGGTGAACTGGTCGAAGATGAAGATCTAAGTCGCTTCATTCTGTAATAGAAAAATAGCAGCAGGTGAAAGATAACCTACTGTAAAAACATTAAACGGTGCCATATGGCGCCGTTTTTTTGTTTTTAAACAAACATTGATCGGATAAATTTGCCCCCCGCTATAATTGCGCCATAATACCCTTTCTACAGTTTTTTAAAGCACTCTGATTATGAAATCATCTTCACTCGCAATTTGGCTCGATGCAGCAAGACCTAAAACCTTGCCATTGGCCATCGCATCAATTGTATGCGGCAGTGCAGTGGCAGGATGGCAAGGAAGTTTCTCTGCTTCAATTGCAGGGCTCGCTCTGCTAACCGCACTTTTACTCCAAATTTTATCTAACCTCGCCAATGATTATGGCGATGCGGTAAAAGGTACCGATAATGATGACCGTATTGGCCCACAACGTGCAATCCAATCAGGATTAGTCACCACGGGAGCAATGCGAAAAGCCATGGCATTGAATATTGTACTCACCATTACTAGCGGTTTAACGCTCATTATTCTCGCCTGTAATAACCTAAAAGACATGTTTGGCTTCATGCTATTAGGTGTAATGGCGATTGCTGCTTCCATCGCTTACACCGTGGGTAATAAACCCTATGGTTACCGTGGCTTGGGAGATTTATCCGTACTCACATTCTTTGGTTGGCTTGGTGTCGCAGGAACCTATTACCTGCAAGCTGGGCAAATTGACTCCATCATTATGTTACCTGCAACGGCCTGTGGTTTACTTGCTGTTGGGGTGCTAAATATTAACAATTTACGTGACATAGATAATGATCGTGCCTGTGGCAAGCTTACACTTGCAGTACGAATGGGACCTGATTGGGGACGTAAATATCATCTTTTTTTACTAACTGGCAGTGTTGTTTGTCTTGCTCTCTTCGCAGGGTTAGAACTTCGCTCACCGTTTGGTTGGTTATTTATTTTAAGTGCGCCTTTGTTATTTCAACATGGGAAGCAGGTTTTTCAATCAACAGATGGAGCCGCGCTTCGTCCTATGATGGCAACCATGGTAAAGTGCGCACTTCTGACTAATTTGTTATTTGCCGCAGGCGTTATACTGGCGTAAATGTTTAGCCTCAGTTGCATCGGTTGACGAGCTGGTTATAATTTCAACAAGCGAATTACTTTCGAACATAGGGCTTATCGATAAGCACCTGAAAGTATTGAAATGACAGCACCCGTTTCTTTTACTACGAGAAGAAGTTAGCGTATGGAATATAACACGTCCGAACTATGTGACATTTATCTTGATCAGGTTGATGTTATTGAACCAATGTTCAATTCTTATGGTGGTCGCAGTTCCTTCGGTGGGCAAATTACTACGGTAAAATGTTTCGAAGATAATGCGTTACTTAGAACAGTATTACAGCAGCCAGGTGTTGGTCGCGTATTGCTTGTTGATGGTGGCGGCTCACTACGTCGAGCACTCATTGATGCTGACATTGCTCAGCTGGCAACGGAGAATGAGTGGGAAGGTTTAATCGTCTACGGTAGTGTGCGTAATGTCGATGACTTAGATGAACTAGAGATTGGCATTCAAGCAATAGCGTCAATCCCCGTCGGTGCGGATCAGCAAGGTGTCGGCGATATTGATATTGCCGTAAACTTTGGTGGTGTGACGTTTTTACCAGAAGATCATATTTACGCTGACAACACAGGGGTTATTCTGTCGCCAGAACCACTCGATATCGAATAATCGAACCGGTGTAATAACCCACAGTGCTAATAAAGAAACAGAGCCATCGGCTCTGTTTTTTTTATTCTACGTGATCCATCTTACCAAGCAGAGTACGAACACGTTCTTGCCATGCTTGATGATCATTTTGTAATTTATCGTTATCTTGCACCAGCGCTTCACGGTTTGAGCGTAAGTCACGAGCTTCAGCCGTTAAACCTTCGTTCGTTTCTTTTAATTCTTCAATTTCCATCTGAAGTAAAGAAATTGTATCAACAGCCATTTGTACTTTGGCTTCTAGCTTTTCTAGCATTTCTAATGACATATTGTTCACCTGATATAAGCTCGTATCTCTCTTAAACCATTAAGGGAGTAACACGAGCATGGTTAAATTCGTTTATAAATCTATTCTAACGAGGCTGCCGCCCTCTGGCATCCACTATTCCACCTGTTAGTGGTAAATGGATAAATTTCACACAATATTGTTGAAATTTTTGCAAATAAAAGGGATGAACCCTTATTTTAAAAGGTTTTGCGCCACTTTAGCCTTTGCAACCCGTACATCTTACAAGACAACTATTTTGCCTGCTACGCAATATAACTCGGTTATAAACCTAATGCTTATTTACGATTACCCAATAAATTGGATTTATGCCTAACAAGCACACTTAACCACGGTATTGTTTGGCAGTGTTAATCGGTAATCTAACTATTAAATCAACAAACTAGAACATAAGTGACGCACCTTCATAGCTTTGAACTCATCGGACCAAAACGAAAGTTGATTGCCATACAAATCAACTAACCTCTTGGTCTTAAAAGAAAACAACGTTAAATTAATGTAAATGCTTAAAAGTGCGATCTAACTCTATTTTCATGCAGCATTCACATGCTAATTTTCATCTTGATCGTATCTCTCTTGGAGTTATCCAAGAATTCGCCTCTCTGGCGCACCCGGCCTCACTTATGGCCGGGTTTTTCTTTTATATCAGCAACTTAATATGTAATTATCTTTTTTTGATCTGAAACTTTATTCATACATTCTTAAAATGTGCGTTCAATCAAAAAAAAGCAAACGCTTGCGTTAATGAGCAATTTTATACAAATTTCATGCTCGAACGCACATTTCCAACTCAAAGATATGTTAATAATATTCGAGTGATGTAACTTAACGCTCGAATAAAAAATATAAAAATACCTCTACGACATATCCATTATCAACAAAAGGACTGAATGATGACTAACTCGAAACAACACACGCTACTTGGCGAGTGTATCGCTGAGTTTATAGGAACAGGATTACTGATTTTTTTTGGTGTGGGCTGTGTAGCTGCACTCGTACTGACTGGTGCTGAATTTGGTCAGTGGGAAGTGAGTATCATGTGGGGCTTAGGTGTGGCGATTGCAATTTATTGTACTGCTGGTGTCTCTGGCGCACACATAAACCCAGCAGTAACAATTGCCTTAGCCTTATTCCACGGTTTTGATAAACGCAAAGTTGCCCCTTATATTGTCGCGCAAATGTTAGGTGCATTTTGTTCAGCGGCATTAATATACGCGCTATATGCCAACCTATTTACTGACTATGAAGCAGCTCAACAAATTGTACGAGGCTCTGAAGCTAGCCTTGCCACTGCAGGTATCTTCTCTACCTACCCTCACCCTGCACTTTCTTTTGGTGGTGCCTTTGCAGTTGAATTTGTCATTACAGCAGTATTAATGTTCGCAATCCTAGCGATTGGCGATGAAAAAAATGGCGCACCACGCGGTGCTATGGGCCCACTGCTAATCGGTATTTTAATTGCAGTTATTGGTGGTTCTTTAGGCCCACTAACAGGCTTCGCAATGAACCCAGCACGTGATTTTGGTCCTAAATTCTTCGCTTTCTTAGCTGGATGGGGCGACATGGCTCTGACTGGTGGTAAAGATATCCCTTACATGATAGTGCCACTTTTAGCACCTATCTGTGGTGCTGCATTTGGCGGATGGCTATACCCTAAAGCTATCGAACTTTACCTACCTGGCAACAAGTGTACGATTCCAAACCAGTGCGAAGGTACTGACGAGCAAGATACGGCAAAAGCTTAATTACTTCTCTACCCTATAATTAGAACTAAAGGACATTCATCATGACTACTGAGCAAAAATATATTGTTGCACTTGATCAAGGTACAACCAGTTCTCGTGCCGTCATACTGGATCACGATGCGAATATCATTTGTTCGTCACAACGCGAGTTTACTCAAATTTACCCGAAAGCGGGCTGGGTAGAGCATGATCCACTAGAAATTTATGCAACTCAAAGTTCAACGTTAGTAGAAGTATTGGCTAAAGCAGGAATTCGCTCCGACGAGATTGCTGGTATTGGTATTACCAACCAACGTGAAACAACCATCGTTTGGGACAAAAACACGGGTAAGCCCGTTTATAATGCGATTGTTTGGCAATGTCGTCGTACTGCTAGCATTTGTGAAACATTAAAAGAACAAGGCTTAGAAGAATACATCCGTGAGAACACCGGCCTTGTGGTTGACCCGTATTTCTCAGGTACCAAGGTTAAGTGGATTCTCGACAACGTTGAAGGTGCTCGTGAAGAAGCTGAAGCTGGCAACCTATTATTCGGTACTGTTGATACATGGCTAATCTGGAAAATGACTCAGGGACGTACATTCGTTACTGATTACACTAACGCATCACGTACCATGCTGTTTAATATTAATACACTGCAGTGGGACGAGAAGTTACTTAAAGCACTGGATATCCCACTATCTATGATGCCAGAAGTAAAAGCTTCATCAGAAGTTTATGGCAAAACCAACATCGGTGGTAAGGGCGGTACACGTATCCCTATTTGTGGCATCGCTGGTGATCAGCAAGCTGCACTCTTCGGCCAGATGTGTGTGGAAGCAGGTCAAGCTAAGAACACCTATGGTACCGGCTGTTTCTTACTGATGAACACAGGTAAAGAAAAAGTTACGTCTCAAAATGGCCTTTTAACAACACTTGCTTGTGGCCCTAAAGGCGAAGTTGCTTATGCACTGGAAGGTGCTGTATTTATGGGTGGTGCATCTATTCAGTGGCTTCGTGATGAAGTGAAATTACTGGGTGACGCAAAAGATTCAGAATACTTTGCAGAAAAAGTGGGCAGCTCAAATGGCGTTTACGTTGTGCCTGCATTTACTGGCCTTGGTGCCCCATATTGGGACCCGTATGCGCGTGGTGCAATCGTTGGTTTAACACGTGGTGTTAATTCTAACCACATCATTCGTGCGACACTTGAAAGTGTGGCTTACCAAACTCGTGATGTTCTTGATGCAATGCAAGCAGATTCAGGTATTAAGCTTGCGACATTGCGCGTTGATGGTGGTGCAGTAGCCAATAACTTCTTAATGCAATTCCAATCAGATGTATTGGATACGCAAGTATTCCGCCCTGTCGTAACAGAAGTAACAGCATTGGGTGCAGCTTACCTTGCCGGTTTAGCTATCGGATTCTGGGACAGCATTGATGAACTTCAAGATAAAGCGAAGCTTGATCGTCAATTCATCCCTTGCGCGAATGATAAGAAACGTGACCGTCGCTACCGCGGCTGGCAGCGCGCCGTAGAATGCGCGAAAGGTTGGGCTATCGATGAAGAAGACGACGAATAATCACGCTGATTAATATTTAAAATGTCTAGTCCTAAAATAAAGGTCTGCAAATTGCAGACCTTTTTATTACCTAATTTTTAACATCCCCCATTTTATTCTTTACATCAATATTCTTTAATCTTGCATTTTGAGCTAAAAATACGATGATTTTGCTGATTTTGAATAAACGCAAACGTTTCACTGCGAGCTATGATAAAATCCGCGCCAGTTAAACACCCATACATTAACTCACTGATTTCTATTTCTGGAGTAACCATGAAACGCGATTTAGCAATGGCATTTTCTCGTGTAACTGAAGGCGCAGCACTTGCTGGCTACAAATGGCTTGGCCGTGGTGACAAAATTGCTGCCGATAATGCAGCTGTAGAGGTAATGCGTACCCTTCTGAATCAAACTGAGATTGAAGGTGAAATTGTTATTGGTGAAGGCGAGATCGATGAAGCACCTATGCTTTTCATCGGTGAAAAAGTCGGTCTAGGTGGCGATGCGGTTGATATTGCCGTTGACCCAATCGAAGGAACACGCATGACAGCAATGGGACAAAACAATGCTCTTGCTGTTCTAGCTGCTGGTGAAAAAGGTTCGTTCCTGAAAGCCCCTGATATGTACATGGAAAAATTGGTTGTTGGCCCGGAAGCGAAAGGGTGCATCAACCTAGATCTACCACTCGCAACAAACCTTGAAAACATCGCAAAAGCACTTGGTAAAACACTGGATAGCCTAGTGGTTACTACCTTGGCAAAACCTCGCCATGATGGTGTTATTGCAGAAATGCAATCTATGGGTGTACGTGTATTTGCATTCCCTGACGGCGATGTAGCGGCATCTATCTTAACTTGTATGCCAGACAGTGAAGTAGACGTAATGTACTGCATCGGTGGCGCACCAGAAGGTGTTGTATCAGCTGCTGCAATTCGTGCTCTTGGCGGTGATATGCACGCTCGTCTTCTACCTCGCCATGAAGTAAAAGAAGATAACGAAGATAACCGTCGCCTAGGTCAAACCGAAATTGATCGCTGTAAAGAAATGGGGATCGAAACTAACGTGTTATTACGCATGGAAGACATGGCGAAAAGCGACAACGTTATTTTTGCTGGTACTGGGATCACGAAAGGTGACCTACTTGAAGGCATTACCCGTAAAGGTAATATCGCGACCACAGAAACACTATTGATTCGTGGTAAGTGCCGCACCATTCGTCGTATTAAGTCAACGCACTACCTTGATCGTAAAGACGATTCAATCAAAAATCATATCGTTTAAGTTCGAACTCGGTTTACTAGTTCCCAATAAAAAGACGTACTTCTGTACGTCTTTTTTTATCCCATCAAACACGTCTGCCCTTTAATGTTTTCATAAAATGTTTCTATCTATCAGCAATTAATGCCGAACTGCTCTATTCTTATTATGTAAAGTCGTTGCTTTATATACTTGGCTAGTTACATAATAGTCATGACTAAGGAAGAAGCAGGCAGTTATGAAAACCATCAATAAAATCCTTTACTACATGAAGCGTGAAGGACCTGTGACAGCAAAAGTATTGTCACAAGAATTTAGCCTCACCACCATGGGAGTACGTCAACACCTGCAGGGTCTTGAAGATGAAGGGTTGGTGAATTTTCATGATGTGAAAGTCAAGGTAGGTAGGCCAACTAGACATTGGAGTTTAACGCCTCAAGGGCATAGCCGCTTTTCCGATCGTCATGGCGATCTCATTATTCAAATGCTTGATTCTGTCGAAGACATTTTTGGCAGTGGTGGTTTAAATCAAATCATCGAGCGACGAGAGAATCAAACCTTTGAACAATACCAACACGCGATGGCAAATAGCTCAACTTTAAAAGAAAAATTGGAAATACTGACTACACTGAGGGAACAAGAAGGCTACATGGCTGAGTTGCAGCAAGATGGTGATGAATTCATATTATTAGAAAATCACTGTCCAATTTGTCACGCTGCAAAACGTTGCCCTTCATTATGTAAGTCTGAACTTTCTGTATTCAGACGTCTATTAGGGGACAATTGCTCCATAGAAAGACACGAACACATTATTGCCGGAGAGAGGCGT
The DNA here is from genome assembly GCF_003026285.1 of Photobacterium profundum. Lineage (GTDB taxonomy): Bacteria > Pseudomonadota > Gammaproteobacteria > Enterobacterales > Vibrionaceae > Photobacterium > Photobacterium profundum. The sequence goes on along the minus strand of NZ_PYOD01000006.1, from coordinate 155,105 downwards.
TGCGCTTATCGAATACATAATTCTGAATAAAGAATTGGGAGAAAATTATGGCTGACTGGATTCCTGCGGAAGTTGTTACTAATCGTCACTGGAACAATGACCTTTTTAGTTTAACTTTACGCGCTAATATTGAACCATTTAAAGCTGGGCAATTTACCAAACTCGGTTTGGAAATTGATGGCAAAATGATCCAGCGAGCCTACTCCTTCGTTAACCCTCCGAGTGAAACCCTTGTTGAAGTATATGCCACACGCGTGGCTGATGGCTTGCTTTCGCCTCGCCTTCACGCTCTACAAGCAGGCGATACGGTATTTGTATCTGCTCGCGCCAATGGCTATTTCACCCTAAATGAAGTGCCCGAGAGTGAGCATTTGTGGATGCTTGCCACAGGTACGGCGATTGGCCCTTATCTTTCTATCTTATTAAATTCAGATACCAGTGCGAACAGCGTTTGGAAACGCTATCGTAAAGTCGTGCTAATCCATGCCGTGCGCTTTGCGTCTGATCTTAGCTATCAAGCTGAAATAAACACACTAAAAGAAAGGCACCCCGATCAGTTCATCGTCCAACCTTTTGTAAGCCGAGAGCCCGCAATGCTCAGTTTGCCTGGGCGCATACCTCAAGCCATTGCAGATGGGATGTTAGAGCGCCATGTCGGCCTACCTCTTAACCCGGCTACAAGTCAAATCATGTTATGTGGCAACCCTGAAATGGTCAAAGATACGAAAGCGGCTCTTGAAGCCAAAGGATTTGAGAAAAACCTACGCCGTAAACCAGGACAAATTACCATGGAGCATTATTGGTAGTAGTAGTACCTGTCACTTAATGATGATAAATCGTTTTTTTATCTCGCGACTGTCTCACCGAATGTCTCAAAAACAAGTCAGTCTAGAGTCTACTAGGCTGACTACGCTTATCTAAATGACTTCACTCTTCTTATTCCCCTGCAAATTAAAGCAAGGTCATAAAAAGATGACACGGATAGAGGGCGTTGCAATGCAAACATTACCATCATTTGACGAGTTAAAAGCCATGGCAGAGAGCGCACCGCATGAACTTGAAGCCTTGCGACAAAGCATGAGTGAAGAGATTATCGAACAATCTAGCCAAGCAATGCAGCCTCGCTTACGCGCGCAAATGAATCATATTAATCACGTTATCGCACGAGGTAAAAACCCAAACCACATCAACATTCTTTTAATGGCCGAGTTACAACAACAACTAAAGCGCTTTGCCCTCGCGTTAAATGACCCACAAGCTTTAACTGAGCATACTGCAGAAGTAAAAACGTTTACACACCCAGATCATCAATCTGAACATTAAAAACTAACCTTTAGAAAGCTATCGACATCCATATCACGTATATCGACTGTTAGGCTATTAATGGTACTAGCATGTGACTCTAATACACTTAATAGGCTTCGCGATAATTCACGTTTTTTCTCAGGTGTTCTTCCTGACAGTAAACTCAGATTGAGATGAATAAACGTTTTACGATCACCATCTTCGCCAACGAACCAATTATGGCAAGGGTAAGAGCGGGATTTAACCGATTCTGGCTCAAACAAACCACTCTCTAATAAAGCTTGATGGAGATCTTCCAGTAAGTCTCTAATATTCACACGCTCTGCTACTGGGTCAGAATACTCCATTACCAAATTAGGCATAACGACTCCTCCATGATATGACCTTTAGTTTTCAGCTCATAATTTACCCGATCTCATTGCAAGAGGCTAAACTATTGGCTGAAAATTCAACCTAAGATCACTCTCTTTTTAAGTCGCAATCGATTAGGCACATACAAATGTTAATTTCACCAATTCACTAACAATTACGAACCGATCACAAATCGATTTGGATTTATTCGGAAATAATTCCGTTTTAGAGTTCACTTTTCTCCCTGAAAAAGGTACAACGAGCTCATTAATGATTTTAGACAGTAAAAATATCACCTTATACTGTTATATTTTTACTCAATTACTTTAGTTAATTTACATCAATGATTTGGAGAAAAACTATGCGTCATCCTGTAGTTATGGGTAACTGGAAACTAAACGGCAGCAAAGAAATGGTTGTTAATCTACTAAACGGTCTTAACGCTGAACTAGAAGGCGTAACAGGCGTTGACGTAGCAGTTGCTCCACCAGCACTTTTCATCGATCTTGCTGAGCATACGCTTACTGAAGCAGGCAGCGCGATTATCCTAGGTGCTCAAAACTCTGATCTAAACAACAGCGGTGCATTCACTGGCGATATGTCTCCAGCAATGCTTAAAGAGTTCGGCGCATCTCATATCATCATCGGTCACTCTGAGCGTCGTGAATACCACAACGAATCAGACGAATTTGTTGCTAAGAAATTCGCTTTCCTAAAAGAAAACGGCCTAACACCTGTTCTTTGCATCGGTGAGTCTGACGCTCAAAACGAAGCTGGCGAAACAATGGCTGTTTGTGCACGTCAACTTGACGCTGTTATCAACACTCAAGGCGTTGAAGCTCTTGAAGGCGCTATCATCGCTTACGAACCAATCTGGGCTATCGGTACTGGTAAAGCAGCTACTGCTGAAGATGCACAACGCATCCACGCTCAAATCCGTGCTCACATTGCAGAGAAATCTGAAGAAGTTGCTAAGAACGTTGTTATTCAATACGGCGGTTCTGTTAAGCCAGAAAACGCAGCAGCATACTTCGCACAACCAGACATCGATGGTGCTCTAGTTGGCGGTGCAGCACTTGACGCGAAAAGCTTTGCCGCTATCGCTAAAGCAGCAGCTGAAGCAAAAGCGTAATTTCTATTTTTAGAATAATGCGAGAAAAGGTCAACTTCGGTTGGCCTTTTTTATTTCTACATCAATATTGAGTCATTCCACTCAGTACCTTCGTTCTAAACTCTAAATAGCAAATATAAAAAAACCGACACGAAAGTCGGCTTTTATTACAACAACATAATTACTGTAGAAAACAGTACATGTCTGTTTAAAACAATTTGTCTGCTAGTTCGTAAAGATCTTTACGAACAGGGCGCTTCATGTTCTCGATTGCATCAATGATATCGTGGTGAACCATCTTCTCATTCTGAACACCAACACAACGACCGCCTTCACCTTGGATAAGCAGCTCAACCGCGTAAGCACCCATGCGTGATGCAAGAATACGGTCAAATGCCGTCGGCTGACCACCACGTTGAATGTGACCTAACACAGTCGCACGTGTTTCACGGCCAGTTTCATCTTCGATGTATTTGGCTAGTTCATTCGCATCTGTCATTAGCTCAGTAAGCGCGACAATCGCGTGCTTCTTGCCTTTGTAGATGCCTTCTTTAATTTTTGCGATCAGCTCTTCTTTATGAAGACCTGTTTCTGGCGTAATGATGTACTCACAACCACCTGCAATTGCTGACATTAAAGTAAGATCACCACAATGGCGGCCCATTACTTCAACGATAGAAATACGCTGGTGAGAAGAAGACGTATCACGAAGACGGTCAATCGCATCAATAACCGTATTTAAAGCAGTAAGGTAACCAATAGTGTAATCAGTACCAGCTACATCATTATCAATTGTGCCTGGAATACCGATACATGGGTAGCCCATCTCGGTTAGCTTCTTTGCACCCATGTACGAACCGTCACCACCGATAACAACAAGTGCATCGATGCCGTGCATCTTCAAGTTTTGAATCGCCTGAGCTCGAACTTTTTCGTCTTTGAACTCAGGGAAACGTGCAGAACCAAGGAACGTACCGCCCTTGTTAATCACGTCTGATACACTTGTGCGACTTAGCTTTTCGATACGGTTTTGGTGAAGGCCTTGGTAGCCGTCATATATACCGTAAACTTCTAGACCGTCTGATAACGCAGCACGTACAACACCGCGAACCGCTGCATTCATACCAGGTGCGTCACCACCACTGGTCAAAACACCAATCTTCTTAATCATGGTTACCCTCTGACTTTGGGAATTGAAAATTCAAATCCGGAACGAGTTACCGAGGTTCCCCTCTCGGTACCATAAACGGAACTGTCCGACTTATGCTCGTATAAACTGTAACTTTCCTACATATGTAGGAGTATTACAATTTTGATAAAATTTTTTGTTGATTCATATCACGATCGCTTCTGACTTATGCGAGCAGGAATCGTTAATTCGATATCTAATACCCCGCAGTATAGCTGTTTTGTGACGAAAATTAATCACAAAAAATACGAGGCGTGACAATTTACTCTAACAAAACTGCATAATTAGCCAGAATAAAACTCAAATTTCAGGTAACAAAAAGCCGCAACCTAGGTTGCGGCTTCCATGAATAGCAATAAGACCATTTATTTTTGGTGTTCTGCCATGCGAGTTTGGCATTTCTCTGCACGTTCAGCCTGAAGAGTTTGGTATTTCGTCTTCTGCTCTGGCGTTAAGATGTTTAGCATTTCATGACGCTTTTCAAGCATTGCCACACGTCCTTCAACTTGAGCCGCTGACATCTGCTGAGCTAAGTCACGTACTGCATTTTCATCAAAATCACTAGCAAGCACTAATGCTTGCATCTTATCGTGATTCGCTTTCATCTCTGTATGCTTTTCAAGGCGCTTACTTTTCATTTCGTCACGATTCACTTCACGCATTGATTTCATTTGTTCTTTTTGTGCTTCTGTCAGGTCTAACTGACTAAATACTTTACGACCATCTTGCATGCTGCAAGCACCTTTTCCACCATGGTGCTTGCCACCGCCGGATGCAAGTGCCGACGCAGAGCCAAGAGCCATAGGAAGTGCAATTGCGATTACTAATGCTTTCTTAAATGAGGTCATGTTGTTTCTCCAAGTATCCGTTGTTGGTGTATGGAGTAATCTTACCCTGCACAAGGTAAAGCGCTGTCTATTGAACGTAAAGCTGCGTAAAGCATACACATATAAACTTGGCTCTATGAAGTAGATTAGAGATACTTATCTATATCGAACTCACCTTATGCCGCTATGATGCGCATATCGCCGTCATTATAACGGTATCTATTTAAGGCTTTAATTATGGCAAAAATTCTTTTAGTGGATGACGATGTCGAGCTGACCTCTTTATTAACCGATATCTTAGAGATGGAAGGCTTTGATATTGTCGAGGCAAACAATGGTATTGAAGGCTTAGCAAAAATAGATACCAGTATCGACTTAATTTTACTTGATGTCATGATGCCAAAAATGAACGGCACTCAGATGTTACGAAAACTAAGAGAGAGCTTTGCCACGCCAGTATTGATGCTAACAGCCAAGGGTGAAGAAATTGACCGAGTACTCGGGTTAGAACTCGGTGCCGATGACTACTTACCCAAACCATTTAGTGATCGAGAATTACTCGCTCGCATACGCGCCATTTTACGTCGAACTCAGCTAACAGAAAATAACCTGCGCACTAACGAACCGGAATGCCTATCTTATCAAGACATCGATATTTACCCTGGCCGACAAGAAGTATTTTGCCTTGGCGAGTCTATCGAGATGACAGGCACTGAGCTCGCATTATTAAGCTACCTGATTCAACACCCAGGTAAAATCATTGCGAAAAATGAACTCAGTATGGAAGTGTTAGGTAAGCGGCTGGCTCAATTTGATCGTGCGATTGATATGCACGTGTCTAATCTACGAAAAAAATTACCTGAACGTGCAGACGGTAAACCTCGTATAAAAACCCTGCGAGGCAAAGGTTATTTATTGGTTGAGGAGCTTTAATGCGATTCCCACGGTTTTCTAGTTTATATGGCCGAATTTTTGCTATTTTTTGGCTAACGTTGCTCGTAGTGGTCGTCACTCTCGTACTGCTTCCGAACCTTGATCCGCGGGCGCAGCATACGATCCCAGCACAAAATTTAAAACGCCTGCAAGATTCTGCTCAAGATATTTCAGCACGTATCAGCAACGAACGAGGATCATTGAAACAAAAACTTAAACGCTATACCGATCGGGATAATCATAAAGGTATCCAGCTGTACTTTACCACTGAAGACGGTGAAATCATTTCCCCTCACGGACGAAATAAGGCGTTACGCAATTTCATCACGGTTGCCGATGATCCAGAGAATCCAAGACAGAAACTTTATGGCCGCTGGATGATGGCAGGGCCATTAAAAGTCACCGATCAACAGCAAACTACATTGATGTATATCGGGCGAATATGGCGTGAAACGCCTCCTTTCTTCATTAAAATACTCGATAAGCCCTTCCAACTATTACTTGTTACTATGTTAGTCAGTACCCCTTTTCTTTTATGGTTAGCTTGGGTCGTTAGCTTACCGGCTCGTCGACTACAACGCGCAGCAGAGCGGGTAGCGACAGGACATTTTGAAGCAGATCCAAAACTTGAGACGGGTCCTCGCGAATTTAAACAAGCCGGTGCGAGCTTCAATCAAATGGTATTGGCTATCAATCAAATGATTAGCGGCCAGCAACGCTTATTATCAGATATTTCACATGAATTACGCTCTCCCCTCACCCGTTTACGCATGGCAAATGCACTAGCGAAACGCAAGCAAGGTGAGAGTAAAGAGCTAACACGAATAGATACCGAAGCAGAGCGATTAGAAAAAATGATTAGCGAGCTTTTGGAATTATCGCGTATGCAGGTCAATAGTCACGAGCAACTAGAAAACTCTGATGCACACAGTCTTTGGTATGAAATGCTAGAAGATGCCCGTTTTGAAGCCGAGCAGAATAATAAGTCATTAACCTATAATGCGCTAAAAGAGTGGTCAATTAACGGTAACCCTAACTTACTCATCAGCGCATTAGAGAACGTGATCCGTAATGCCATTAAATATGGCAACGATACAATAACGGTGCATTTTTCAGTAAAAGAAAAGCAACTCACCATTATGATTGATGATAACGGTAAAGGCGTACCTGATGATGAGCTCAACGATATCTTTCGTCCTTTTTATCGGGTATCAACAGCGAGAGATCGCAGCAGTGGTGGTACAGGTTTAGGGCTTGCGATTACAGAAAGCGCGATTCGCCAACATAGTGGGAAAATTCATGCGAGCAAGAGCCCCCTTGGCGGCCTTAGAATCACGATTCTAATACCGCTAAGTCAATCCTATTAAGTCAGATAAATTGTTATTTCACTCATGCCTTCAGAAGTAATACCATTTGCTTGTTGAAGGTGTGCTTGTCACAATAACCACCACCATTCTGCAATGTGTTTTCTAAACTTATGTTTGATATTGCCCTTTACGAACCTGAAATCGCCCCTAACACGGGCAATATAATCCGTTTATGTGCCAACTGCGGCGCCAATCTGCACCTTATAGAGCCACTAGGGTTTGATTTAGAAGAGAAGAAACTGCGTCGTGCAGGGTTGGATTATCACGATTTAGCTCACGTACACCGTCATAAAGACTTTGCCGCATTTAAAGAGGCAATGGTTGGACGTCGTTTATTTGCCTGTACAACGAAGACAACGAATTACCACACGAATGCACAATTCGCGGAAGGTGACGTGCTCATTTTTGGTCCTGAAACCCGAGGATTGCCGGCTGAATTTATTGAAAGCTTACCGTTAGAGCAACGCTTACGTATACCGATGCACCCAGATAGCCGCAGCCTGAATTTATCAAATGCTGCTGCTATTATTGGTTACGAAGCATGGCGTCAACTCGGCTTTAAAGGATCAATCTAGCCTCATTATCTCACCAGACAATAAGGTTAAACATCAAAACGAGAAGCAAATAATCGCTTCTCGTTGTTATAACACTACGGCAGATTCGTGTTGGCGTTAGATACCATCACCCGCAATAAAGGTTTGCGTAGTGCCGTTAAATTGCTGATCCATGTCCATAGCGGGCATATCGCTACTAGGACGCCCCACGACTTTAGCGGGCACACCAGCAACGGTAGTATGAGGAGGAACGGGGTTTAATACCACGGAGCAAGAGCCAATCTTAGCCCCTACACCTACTTCAATATTACCCAATACTTTCGCTCCTGCCCCAATCATCACACCTTCTCGAATTTTAGGATGACGATCGCCGCCAGCCTTACCAGTACCACCCAAGGTAACATCTTGTAAAATCGACACATCATTTTCAATCACGGCCGTTTCACCAATAACGATACCTGTCGCATGGTCAAACATAATACCTTGCCCAATAACCGCAGCAGGATGGACATCGACTTGGCATGTTACGGAAATTTGATTCTGCAGGTATACCGCTAATGCAAAGCGTTTCTGCTTCCATAGCCAGTTCGCAACGCGATAGCCTTGTAAAGCATGATAACCTTTTAGATATAACAGAGGGATAGAATACATTTCTACCGCAGGATCGCGCTCAACAACCGCTTTAATATCACAAGCAGCAGACTCGGTGATCATACAATCGGCCGCAAAGGCTTCTTCAACCACTTCGCGTACAGCCATTGCAGGCATCGATGGTGTCGCCAATTTATTAGCCAAAATATAACTCAGCGCGGCGGCTAAGTTGTCATGCTTAATAATCGTCGCATGATAAAAACTGGCTAACATAGGCTCTTGTTCTGACTGCGCTCTCGCTTCTAGCTTGATTGCTTGCCAGACCTCGTTCTGTTGGCATTCCCTCACATCACCCTCGGTTTATCTATGTTAGTAATGGCTATTGTCTTATAACTTTAACTTGCTCAGAAAAAAAAACAACGTGCGCTTTTCAGCTTACGTTGTTTTTAATAGAACGATTTCGACTATGTTAGTTACCACCCTAGTGAAAATGCGGCTAACAACACCATAATCGACTATTCATATTTTTTGTCTCGTGCTAATAAGTCTTTCGCGGCTTCTCTTGCATCTTTACCCTGATATAACACCTGATAAATTTGCTCTGAAATAGGCATTTCAACACCATAGCGCTGAGCAAGAGCCCAGACTTCTTTGGTATTACGGTAACCTTCGACAACCTGACCGATATCTATCTGCGCCTGATCAACCGATTTACCCTGACCTAACGCTAAACCAAAACGACGGTTACGTGATTGGTTATCTGTACATGTTAGTACTAAATCACCTAAGCCAGCCATGCCCATAAATGTTTCTTTTTGAGCACCTAATGCAGCGCCAAGGCGACACATTTCAGCAAGACCACGGGTAATCAATGCCGTTCGTGCATTAGCACCAAAACCGATACCATCAGACATACCAGCACCAATCGCAATCACATTTTTCACTGCACCACCCAATTGCATACCAATAAAATCACTATTGCTGTACACACGGAATGTTTTACTACAATGAATTTTCTCTTGAAGGTCTTCAACAAACGCATCATCAGGAGAAGAAACAGCAATGGCTGTAGGCATACCCGCCGCGAGCTCTTTCGCAAATGTTGGGCCAGATAAAACAGCTAAAGGCACTTCGGTGCCCACAGCTTCAACGGCCACTTCTTTTAATAAGCGGCCTGTTTCAGGCTCTAAACCTTTCGTAGCCCAACAAATACGAGAGTCTTCACGTAAAAATGGCTTCACATCGCTTAAGACCAAACCAAAGACATGACTCGGTACTACCACCAATAAATCACGGCTTGCCTGTACGGCCATTTCTAAATCTGCAGAAAGAATCAGCGACTCAGGAAAAGTAACGCCAGGTAAAAAGGCTTCATTGGCACGGTCAATTTCAAGCTGAGCAATATGCTCTGCGTCATGCCCCCAAAGGATAATATTGGCACCATTACGCGCTAACGAAATTGCCAGTGAGGTACCATAAGAGCCGGCACCTAACACTGTCATTGTGATCGCATTATTTACGTTTTGATTCATAGTAACTTATCGCTTATTACGCTTCTTCAGTGCTTTCTGTGTTTGCTTCAGCTTGGTTCTGTAAGTAATTCATGAACAAAGCATCAAAGTTAACAGGAGCAAGGTTAAGCTGTGGGAAAGTACCTTTAACCACTAGGCTTGAAATAGTTTCACGCGCATATGGGAATAGGATGTTCGGGCTAAATGCGCCTAGGCAATGTGCAAGCTGTGGTGCTTCCATGCCAGAAACCGTGAAGATACCACCTTGCTGAACTTCACAAAGGAAAGCTGTTTCTTCTGCATTTTTAACAGTAACTGTTAGGCGTAAGATAACTTCGTAAACACCTTCACCCAGCTCACGGCTTTGAGTATCAAGATCCAGCTTCACATCTGGGTTCCATTCTTTCTGGAACATGTCAGGTGAGTTAGGCGCTTCAAAAGAAACGTCTTTTAGGAATACACGCTGGATCTGGAAATTTTGTTGTGCTTCGTTATTTGCTACTTCAGCCATCTTTTTAGTCCTTTTATTCTTTCTATCCCATCACATGAGATAATTCATACATTCGCAATTGTGATGATAATCATCACACGTTACATAAATTCTCGCTGCTCATGAAATGGCGACAATTACTTCTTATTTTTACTGCGTACAAGAGGTAACTTTGCTTCATTCCAAGAAATCAGACCATCTTTCAAGACATTGACGTTTTCAAAACCCGCTTTCTTCAATAAGTTTGCGCTATCTTGTGCTGTCTGGCCTGTCTTACATACCACAATGATTGGGGTAGTTTTGTACTTTTCAAGCTCAGTAACGTTTTGTTCTTTAATTTGGCTTGGTAAAGTGTGAAGTGCGCCAGAAATATGTCCCTGACGGTATTCGTCACGAGAACGAATATCAAGAAACACACCGTTTTCACGATTCACTAATGCTGTCGCTTCATTGGGATTCACTACCGTGTAGCCCGCAGTCTTTTGCTTTACCATCGACGCAATAATTGCGACAACCAAACCAACCCAAACAAGGGCTAAAATAGGATTACCCGTAACAAACTCTATATATTGCTGCATGACTTCCGCTCTATTTACCGAATTGGCACAATGTACCTAATATTAAGACTAATCACGCCTTAAAAAGGAATCTGAGTATAACCCCGTCAACTGCCTTGTACAGTAACAGTCAACAATTCCGCGCACTGGCTCACTCGTTCTGAAATGAGCACAGCATGCACAGTATAAGAGGTAAACAAGCTCTCACCAATCAATGAAATAGAAAAAAACTGTGACCAAGGGCTTACACTCAGGGCAATAAATGCATATATTTTGTTAGTAACATAACAATCCATTGACAGCATACTTTGATCTCAACCTACCGTTAATCAGGTAAACTGTAGTAAAATTACAATCAATCTATACCTATTACCTTAAACATCTATTTTCATTTCAGATGCTTAAGGCAATATTTATAAGAATTCATCAATTATGAGGGACAGTTAATGTCTGCTAAAAAGCCACTTGCTTTAGTGATCCTAGATGGTTGGGGTTACCGCGAAGATAATTCAAATAACGCAATCGCTAACGCGAATACCCCCGTTATGGACAACTTGATTGCTAATGAAGCAAACACACTCATTTCTGCATCAGGCCTTGATGTGGGTTTACCTGATGGTCAAATGGGTAACTCTGAAGTTGGCCATACCAACATTGGTGCGGGTCGTGTTGTTTATCAAGATCTGACTCGTATTACTAAATCTATCGCAGACGGTGACTTCTTCGAAAATGAAGCGCTAACAACTGCAATGGATAAAGCAATCAACGCAGGTAAAGCCGTTCACATCATGGGGTTAATGTCTCCTGGTGGCGTTCACAGCCATGAAGATCACATCGCAGCAGCGATTGAAATGGCAGCAAAACGTGGTGCAGAGAAAATTTACCTACACTGTTTCCTTGATGGTCGTGATACTCCGCCACGTAGTGCACAAAACTCGTTAGAGCGTTTCGATGCATTATTTGCACAATTAGGCAAAGGCCGTACAGCATCTTTGGTTGGTCGTTACTACGCGATGGATCGTGATAACAACTGGGATCGCGTAGAAGTAGCCTATAATCTACTTTCTGCCGCTAAAGCAGAATTCACTGTTGATTCAGCAGTTGCAGGTCTAACAGATGCCTACTCTCGAGATGAAAACGATGAGTTCGTAAAAGCCACTGAAATTCGTTCTGAAGGTCAAGAGTCAGCTGCAATGGTTGACGGCGATACCGTTATCTTCATGAACTACCGTGCTGACCGAGCGCGTGAAATTACGCGTGCATTTGAAGCTGACTTCACTAGCTTTGCTCGTACACAAACGCCGGCTTTAGCTGAGTTTGTGATGCTTACACGATACGCAGCAAACATTAAGTTACCTGCAGCCTTCCCACCAGCAAGCCTAGAAAACACACTTGGCGAATGGTTATCGAAGAAAGGTAAAAAGCAGTTACGTATTTCTGAAACAGAAAAATACGCACACGTAACCTTCTTCTTTAACGGTGGCGTAGAAGACGAATTTGACGGCGAAACACGTTCATTAGTGGCATCTCCAAAAGTAGCTACGTATGACTTACAGCCTGAAATGAGCGCACCAGAACTAACAGAAAAGTTAGTTGCAGCCATTAAAAGTGGTGAATTCGATACGATTATCTGTAACTACCCTAACGGCGACATGGTTGGTCACACTGGTGTTTACGATGCCGCTGTACAAGCATGTGAAGCGTTAGACGGTTGTATTGGTCAAGTTGTTGAAGCAATCAAATCTGTCGATGGTCAACTATTGATCACAGCAGACCACGGTAATGCTGAGATGATGATCAACCCAGAAACAGGTGGCGTACATACTGCACACACAAACTTACCTGTTCCTCTGATTTACGTTGGTGATAAATCACTGACTCTAAAAGATGGCGGTAAGCTTTCTGACCTAGCACCAACCATGCTTTCATTGTCAGATATCGAAATCCCTGCAGAGATGACTGGTCAGGTACTGTTTGATCTGAAATAATCAATCCCATGCGGGATATGATCAAACACCTCAACCAAACTATCCACGCCAGTGCATTATGCACTGGCGTTTTCTTATGCCTGTCATTTTCAGCATCGAGCGTAGCCTCAGGGCAAAACCAACTCGATGGTGTTAAACAGGAAATCTCACGCCAACAAAATCAATTGGATAACCGTCAAAATAAATTCAATTCGCTACAGAAAGAACTTAAGCAACAAGAGCTTGGTATTTCACAAACAGCCAAAAAAATTCATCAGGCTGATAATAAGCTGTCGACGCTAAAAACCTCCATCACCCAGCTTGAACGCGAGCAACAGAAGCTTGAACAATTACAGCTGGGGCAGCAAGAAATGCTGAAGGAGTTACTCAATGCGCAATATCGACAAGGTGAAAATAGTCAGCTGTCAAACTTATTAAGCGGCGAGCAAAGTAATGAACTAGATCGCATGACGATCTATGCAGAGCGCTTAAGTCAAGCGCGCAGCCAAGCACTCAGTCAATTAGCAGCAACCGATACAGAATTACAGCTAAAATACCATCAACTAAAACAACAGCGAGAACAACAGCAAATTGTATTGGCGCAGTTAAAAACAGAAAAAAGTACACTTGAATCAAAGCAAACCACACGCAAGAAAACCCTAAAAAACATTAGAGGGCAGATCAGCTCAAGCAACCAATATATCAATGAACTGCAGAGCAATGAAAAGCGTCTTGTTACCGAGATAGCAAAAGCGAAGGCAGCGGCCGAAGCAGCAGCTAAAGCGGCAGCAAACAAAGCACCGATGGATGGTTTAGCGAGACACAAAAGAAAATTACCTTGGCCCGTCAAAGGCTCTGTCTTACATTCATATGGTACGACTCAGCAAGGCGAACTGCGCTGGAAAGGGATGGTTATCGCACAATCATCAGGCAGTCAGGTAAAGTCAATTTATTCTGGCAAAGTGGTTTTTGCCGATTGGTTGCGTGGTTACGGACTTATGATGGTAATTGATCACGGTAAAGGTGACATGAGCTTCTATGGCTACAATCAAACACTGCTGAAAAAAGTCGGCGACAATGTCCGCGCTAGTGAGCCAATTGCACTTGTTGGCGACAGTGGCGGTCAAGAACGCTCTGCTTTGTACTTTGAAATCCGCCGTAAAGGGGCGCCTACCAATCCTAAGTCGTGGCTAAAAAAATAATGTAAAACATACTACTTATCGGGCTAGACTCAAAGAGTCAGCCCGACATGATTTCGATATTCACTTCAAGGAAGAAGGCTATCAGACAATCTACAATGCAAAGGAACGTAGTCAAAACAGCATCACTGATTCTACTTCTGTTAACGTCAACCTGTATTCACGCCGCTCAATTAGCGATTATTATCGATGATTTAGGCTATCAGGCAATGCCTGAATTACTATCAAAGCTCCCCCCAGAAGTCACCATCTCCATTTTACCAAATACGCCATATGATTTGACTGTCGCAGCACAAGCAAAAAAACAACACAGAGAGACATTGCTTCATATGCCCATGGAGCCGGAACATTTAGCCCCACTAGAAGTTAACACCCTAACCTCGACGATGTCACAACAGACCTTACAACACACCTTACGCCAAGCACTAACCCGAGTCCCAGATGCGATTGCTATCAATAATCATATGGGAAGCGCCCTCAGCCAAAATATACAAGCGATGGGCTGGATAATGGCAGAACTCAAACAACATAATCTTTATTACCTCGACAGTCGTACTACAGCTAAATCTATCGCACAACAACAGGCCACTAGTCATAGCGTATTGTCATTGCGCCGCCATGTTTTTCTCGACCATTATCAAACTAAAGAATTTGTCACAAAGCAGTTAACGAGTGCAATAAAACGAGCAAAGACATACGGCTATGCAATTGCGATCGGCCACCCTCACCCTATCACCCTATCGACTCTGAATGAATTACTGCCAAACTTAACGGAAGAAGAGATTACCTTGGTACGGCTATCGACTCTTTTTGCGGAAATGTGATCTGTTTTAACGCAAAATCAAAACGGAATACAACCATGCATCCCGTATTCATTACTCTTGTCGCCAGAATAAAGAGCTAAGTTAGATCGTGTTGTACTTGCTCACTGTAATGTAATTCAAGTTGCTTAACCCTTTCTCTACCTTTCACTGTCGTTAGCGGACGAACAATGCTCAAAACCTGAAGCACGCCTTGATAAATCACAGTTTTGGTGATTTTAGCGCCGGGTACCTGGGTGGTTTGATAAAAAATCCAACTGGAAGCAACCAATTTTAAAGTGTTCGCGAGACTGAGTAATTCACTGTCATCAAGATCAAGCAATTCACTTAATTTAAAGCTGTTCATCAACAATACTATATTGGTATGAAGTTGCTCTTGCGCTTGCAAATACTTACATTGAAGTGCTTGATCACGGCTCAAAATATCGGGTAAGTTGGCGTAAAAGAAGCGATAACGCCACATCAACATAAACACAGCATCAAGATAAACCAGTAAACTTTCAGCCGTAGCATCAAATTCAGCTTGGGGCTGAAAGCGAGTACTTATATCTCGGGCATACTCATCAAAAATACAATGTATAATCTCTTCCTTATTGCGGAAGTGATAATAAAGATTGCCAGGGCTGATACTCAAATGAGCAGCAATGTGGTTCGTTGTTATATTGGGCTCACCACTCTCGTTAAAGAGTTCAAGGGCGGCCTGAATAATTCTATCGCGGGTCTTCATTCGATCTCACTTCTTTCGCCCATTAGCAATCACATGATATTATCATAAGTCATGACACATATTTACAACAGTGACTATATGCCGCTGTTTCACCAACGCATTCACTTTCAGGATAGACCATGATTATTGTAACTGGTGGCGCCGGTATGATCGGCAGTAACATCGTCAAAACCTTAAATGAGCAAGGTCATAACGACATTTTAGTCGTTGACCACTTAAAAGACGGTACCAAATTTGCCAATCTTGTTGATTTAGATATTGCCGATTACATGGATAGAGATGATTTCATCACCCAAATCATGGCAGGTGATGACTTTGGACCCATCGAAGCCATTTTCCACGAAGGCGCTTGTTCCGCGACAACTGAGTGGGATGGAAAATACATGATGCTAAACAACTATGAGTATTCGAAAGAATTACTGCATTTTTGCTTAGAACGTCAGATCCCTTTCTTATATGCTTCTTCAGCAGCCACATATGGGGGTCGTGACCATGATTTCATAGAAGAGAAGCAATATGAAGGCGCACTCAACGTTTACGGTTATTCAAAGCAGCAATTCGACAACTATGTCCGCCGTATTTGGTTAGACGCCGAAGAACGTGGCGAGAAACTGTCTCAGATCACAGGTTTTCGTTACTTCAACGTGTATGGTCCTCGTGAACAGCACAAAGGCAGCATGGCCTCTGTGGCATTCCACTTACATACTCAAATTACTGAAGGCAACAACCCCAAGTTATTTGAAGGTTCAAATATTTTCAAACGAGATTTTGTCTATGTAGGCGACGTTTGTAAAATAAACCTATGGTTCTTAGAACATAGCATTTCGGGGATTTTTAACTGCGGAACTGGTAATGCGGAATCATTCCAAGCCGTTGCTGATGCAGTCATCAAGCACCACGAAAAAGGCGAAGTAGAAATAGTGCCTTTCCCTTCACACTTAGAAGGTCGCTACCAAAAATATACACAAGCAGATCTTACAAAAGTACGTGCTGCTGGCTATGATGCGCCATTTAAATCAGTTGCCGAAGGTGTCGCTGAGTACATGGCTATATTGAATAAATAGATCGCGAAGAAGCTCAATGAAAGATCACTACGATAAACAAGCTTATAACCCTGAATTCAAATGGTTTTTTTTACACCCCAAATATTGGGGTACTTGGCTAGCTGTAATGCTAGCGTCACTACTTTGCCTACTGCCACACGCTTTCAGACGTGTTATTGCCACTTTGTTTGCCAACCAATCCATTAAGCTAAAAAATAAATCAAACCGCCGTGCCCGCGTCAACCTTGCAATGTGTTTTCCAGAAAAAACACATGAAGATCGCGAAGAAATGTTGCGACAAAGCACTATTACAGCGGGCACCTTTTTGATGGGGTTTGCCTCGCTATCTGTTCGTAATAAACAATGGCTAGAAAATAATACGGTGGTTCGTGGTGAAGAACATTTAACATCACTGACAGATCAAAACCAAAGTGTCATTTTATTAGTTCCTCACACTTGGGCTATTGATATTCCCGCCGTACTGCTTGCATCTCGTGGGCTCCCCGTTTCAGCAATGGCCAAGAAACAAAAAAACCAGGTCTCTGATTGGTTAATGCACAAACAGCGAGTGCAATACGGTGGTCGAATCTATGAACGCGATGGAGGCATCAAGCCTTTCATTAAATCCATTCGCGAAGGCTACCTAGGTTATTACCTGCCCGACGAAGATTTAGGCCCCGAGCACAGTGTATTTGTTGATTTCTTTGACACAACTAAAGCCACAATGGCTGGTTTAGGCCGTTTGTCAAAACTGAGTCGCGCCAAGATTGTTCCTCTGTTTTCGATGTACAACAGTGAGACCGGAAAATACGAACTCGATTTTTACCCTGCACTACCCTTCCCTACAGGTAGTGAAGAGAGTGATGCTCGAATGATGAATCAATGCATCGAACAATACGTTACGGAACGTCCAGAACAATATATGTGGATTTTACGTTTATTAAAGACTCGCCCAGAAGGCGGGAAGAATCCATATCAGAGCAACGATTAAGATGAATAAAGAAAATATTTTTAAGTTTCTGATGTTATTGCCCTACATCTGGCTTTTTACCGGATTGTTGGTGCTGCGTAATAGCGACAAAACTATGATCGTCATGATGATCATTGCCATCGCCGCCACCCTGTTTCATCGAGGATTGGTTCCGATTAAAGAAAACCTAAAAAATGACAAAACCTTATGGCTACTGCTGGTAATTACTGGGTATGCATTATTTTCTTACTTTTATCACGGTGGTAGCTCACGAGAAATTCGCGCCTTGATTGGTGCATCCTTGTTTTTAATTTGTTTTCCAAGAGAGCTATTAACCCAAAGAGTCTTATTAGGGTTAACACTTTTAGCCTCATCTTTATGCCTAGCCTATGCTTGTTACTATAGTTTATATATTAATATTAATCGCGCTGAGTGGCCGATCAATGCAATTCCCTTCGCAACCATGTGTGCTGTATTTGGTATACTCGCTATTGCGCAATTATCAAGAACGGTATCATTGAATGTAAAATTACAAGCAGCCTTAGCACTTATATTTAGCCTCACGGCAATCATATTCACAGATACACGTGGTATTTGGCTGGGTTTTACCATAGCTGCAATCATTATTCTTTTGCTCAAAATCAAGAATAAAGGTATCAACTGGAAATATACCACTATTGGGCTTGCCGCGCTGCTAAGTATTGGTTTCATAGTTAAACCACAAATAGAACAACGTATCGTACAAACACAAGCCGAAATAAATGCAATCACATCGGGCAACTTAGACACCTCAATTGGCTTTCGTTTTCAAATGTGGAAACTAGCACCTGACATGCTTAAGGATAATTACATCTTAGGTTTGGGGGATAAACATGCACTACGATTTGATAAACTTTACAACCAAGGTCTTGTTTCTGAAAGGTTATTTAATTTCAAGCCTGCACATTACCATAACCAATATTTAGACAACTTTATTAAAACTGGGGGGATTGGTTTATTATTGTTTTTAGCATTGCTTATTGTTCCGATAACACAAGTAAAATACGTTTCCACGGATAGAAAATACAAAATAATTGGTACCGTTGGCTTGTTTGCTATCGCTGCATTGACTGATGTGCCATTCAACCATGGACAAACGCTATCAACGTACTTATTACTCATTTGTGGTTTGATAAACTACAGCAACCCAAAGAAGGGTTTGTAGAATGACCTGCAACATTTATATAATAAACTTGGCATCGTCATTAGATCGAAAAGTCAATATTACTAAACAATTAGATAATATGTCATTGCCATACACGATATTCTCCGCTATTGATGGTCGTAAAGATCCCCACCCTCTATTTGATATGTATGATGACAAATTAAGTCAGCAATATAGAGGAAAATCACTCAGTAAAGGTCAACTAGGTTGTTATGCTAGTCACTTCTTATTGTGGGGGGAATGCGTGAGAATAAATGCCCCTATTATCATAATTGAAGATGACGCATTAATTGATCCTGTTCCATTCTTAGATTTCATTAAACACAACACTAAAATAGCAGCTAAATATAAGTGCGTTAGGCTTTTTGATAATAAAAGGAAAAACTTTTGCTTCTCCCCTAAAGAGCAATTTGACTCTTTAAATATTTGTAAATTTAACAAAGGTCATATGAGCACAACTGGGTACCTTTTAACTCCAGAAGCAGCACGTAAACTCATTATGCACTCTCAACGTTGGTACATGGCTGTCGATATTTATATGGATCGTTTTTGGGTAAACGAAGTAGAATGTTTTGGCACCTCACCAGCCTGTCTGACCAATGATCCTATTTTCGATTCTGAAATCGGCTATGGTAAAAAATCTCCTCGAAGTTTCTTCTCTCGAGTGAAGCGAGAATGGTTCAGCATTAAAGAACTATTTCGTCGTGAAACCCATAACTTCAAATATAAAATGAATCATAAAGTGAAGTAATTCGATGAAAATACTTATTGCCAGCTCTTACAAACACGCTTGGAACAGTGTTCGTCCCGAGGCCGAGATGTTCATTGAAATGGTCAAGCAAGGGCATCAAGTCACTGTTGTGACCCAAGGTGACGCTGATTATGTTGCACGCTTTCGTGATAATGGTGTAAAAGTCATTGATTGCTATCCTACAAAGAAAATTTGCCCTACTACAATCAAAACGATCCATCGTGAATTAAAAGACGGGGATTATGATATTTGCTATGGCTTCAATTCTAAAACCATCCCGAATGCAGCTTTTGCCTGCATAGGTACCAAAGCAAAAATGGTGACCTACCGCGGCACAACGGGAGGGCTATACCGTCATGATCCAAGCGCTTATTTAACCCACCTTCACCCGAAAGTCAGTGGTATCGTCTGTGTATCTAACGCTGTTCGTGATGATGTTCGACAACGTGTATGGCAACGTAAAGAAAACATAACCACGATATATAAGGGACACCAACTTGATTGGTACAAAGTCGAACCGACTAAACGTGAAGACTTCGGTTTAAGTGAAGATAGTATTGTTGCAGTATGTGCCGCTCATGTTCGTCCAAGCAAAGGCATATCAGTTCTGATCGAAGCCACCCATCACATTAATAACCCGAGTTTTCATTTGCTATTAGTTGGTAGTGGTTTTGAACCACACTTAGATGAAATAAAGCAAAGCCCGATGTCTGCGCATATCCATGTAGTTGGTCACCGCCAAGACGTTCCTTCCATCATGGCTATGGCAGATTTCCAGGTACAACCATCGATCAGTGGAGAAGGCTTGCCCCGCACAATCATCGAGGCAATGGCAAATGGCACAACATCAGTGGTTACTACAACAGGGGGATCCCCTGAACTGGTCGATGATGGCATCTCCGGTTACGTAGTTCCAACTGGGAATGCGGTAGCCTTTGCCGAAGCAATGAATAAACTGATCAACGATAAAGATAAAATTCACACATTCAGCCTTGCGGCAAAGGAAAAACTCAATAAAGAATTCAATGCAACACAAACTATTGCAAAACACATTGCTTTCTTTTCAACCTTGTTAGCTAACGATTAGCTTAATGAATTAATTTTCAAGGGATTAGCATGAGAATTTTTGTATTAAGCCTAGTGGATAGCACCGAACGACGAAAAAATGTTTCGTCGTTACTGAATGAATATCAGTTAGATTTTGAATTTATAGATGGTATTGATGGTCGAAAAAAAGACCCTACCCTACTTGCTCAGTATGATGAACAGGCCTTCATTTATAACTACGGAAGAAAAGCAGCAATGGGTGAGCTCGGCTGCTACGCCAGCCATATGCTAGCATGGAAAAAGTGTGTCGAGCTTGATGAACCTATCATCATTTTCGAGGATGATTTTAGACTAAAACAGGGAATACACCAGGCGATCGATGAATGCAAAGAAGTGATTAGTGACTTTCATTTCATCCGCTTAGAAGACGGAAATATAAAGCCACAGTATAAAGTTAAAGCACAAAATGACATGACGGTTTTTAATTACCTAAAAGTGCCACAATGTGCAACTTGTTATGCAATATCACCCGTTGCAGCGAGAAAATTGCTTGCTAAAAGTAATAATATCGCTTTTCCTGTTGATGTCTTTATTCGCAATGTCTGGGTTCACCGACAGCCAATATTTAGCTTAGAGCCTTTTTTTGTCACGACTGGTACTGATATTTCCATTATTGGTGATCGTAAAAGAAACCAAAAAAAGAGCCTTTTCACACGCCTGATGTGCATTGGATATAAAATACGCAACGTCACCTTTAATTTAGGGACACAAGCTCTATTTTTTGTGCAAAATAAATATCAGGCGCGGCGATAATATCCGTTCAGACGACCGCCACGTTGCTTAACTTCGCCCTTTTTCCAACAACCACAAACCCACATACTTGTTGAAGTTCACTTGAGCGTAGGTCATCGCCATGATGAAGCCTACGCTGCCATCCATAAAACCACGGCGTAAAATGTAAATATGGAAAAAAGTCCAAATGGCCCTTAGCAAAGCTAATCCCAACCCGTGCGAACGCTTACCTTTACGGTGATATTTTTGCGCCCCTAGCCAAGCATATTGCGAAGATTTATCTAAACCATGCCCATAATCACGATGCGTATAATGCAATAAAAAACCTGGTAATGTTGCAGTCTCCCCTTCAACTGGGATAACCGTTTCATGCACTTCATCCAAGGTATAACGCGCACCTTCACGTTTAAACAAACGCAATACCGAGCGCGCACTACGCCCATACTTCAAGGTCTTTCCATAAAGGGTGACACCCCATGGTAATTTATACGCTGTGGGCTGAATAACATCTTGTTCTAATAGTTGGATCAATGCTTGTTGCATTTTAGTATCTAACGCTTCATCGGCATCAATAGATAACACCCAATCGCATGTGGCTTTATCCAACGCGCGCTGTTTTTGCTTACCAAATCCAGGCCAGTCGGTGATCGATATATTATCGGTATATTCTTGGCAGATTGTGACGGTTTCATCTGTAGAGCCGCTATCCAACACGATAATTTCATCGGCAATGGGGGCTATGGAACGCAAGCAAGCCGTAACACGGTCAGCTTCATTCTTGGTAATCAAGATGATGGATAAAGTGTGCTTTCTCATTGTGTCTACCACTTCCAGTAATGCATTTTTTTGCGCATTTTTAAATTACGAAACAGGTTTGCTGGTTTTTTATTTTGCCAATTTGCAACTAACATCTCAGTCACCGCCGCTAAAACACGTTGCGAAGATTGCCCATCTAAATAAGGCGTAATATTAGGCCCATATTGTTTAATCGCAGATAGTAATTCATCACTAGGCGCTAATGCTTGCTCTATAGCATCAGCTAATGTATCCGGTGTTGTTATATTGATAAAACAGGCTTGTGGTTCACGGTTATTCACTGTCACTACTGGCTTATTGAGCAATAAGAACTCTTGAAAAATTGAAGAGTTATCACACACCATTACATCCGCACGATGTAATAATTCAATCACTTTATCGTTATCAAAAAAAGTGAGATTATCACTCTCTAACTGGCGATATTTTTCCGCTGTTTGCGGGTCAATTTTGGGATGTAAAGTCACAAGCCAATGCCAGCGTTTATCTTGACTGAGTGCTTTAATTTCATCATAGACAGAAGCTGCACACGACAAGCTTGGTGTAAATGTTGAAGCAAACAGAATCTGAGGACGCGAGAATGACTGGGATTGCTTAAAATTAAACAAATTATCGAGTTTTATCCATCCCGTTTCTTTCACCTGAAAATAACCACGTTCTTCGGCGAGAGGTTGCAGCATCTTGGTACGCCCATGGCCTTCAGTACAAAACAGATCAAACATGCCGCGCTCTGGGTATTCATTACCCCGCTTACTTTCATTTAACCCATGAAAGACTTCAACTTTTAATCCGGGAATAAAAGAAGGTACACGATCACCAGGTACAAATACCGCATGTGGTTGGTAATCAACCGCCGCTTTCACTGATGCACAGCGTGTTTCATTCGGAGCCAAAAAAGATGCCGATACATCATCACCCACCAATAACCATTGCACTTGATGACCAGCAGCGATAGCAGCAGCTTGAAGAGGACGAAGGATAGCAAAAGAGTAATTTTGCTCGACATAAAGCAGAAATCGATATATTCCGCCGTCAACCGAACCAACTGCTGTGGATGATTGCATTCCTTAAAAACCCTAACAAAAAAAAATTTCAGTACACAATTTTAGCGCATTACTAGCCAGTTATCAGAAAAAACCTTATCAAGGTGATCACACCTTCAACAATAGACTATCAGTAATTTAAGGTTCTCGTTTACAATCATCTATTCCTACTCATCACGCTTAGGTAATCGTGTGTTCATTCGTTGCTTATATACCTTATTACTTACCTTGGCTTCGCCATTTCTCCTTTTGGGTTTATACAAAAAAAAAGAAGGAAAGCCTTCATTTGGCTCTCGCTGGAAAGAACACTTTGGCTTTACCCCACCATTAACAACCCAAACGGTTCAACCACCAATTTGGATTCATGCGGTCTCCGTAGGAGAATCAATTGCTGTCGTACCTGTGATTAAAGCATTGAAAAAACAATATCCAGAGACAACGATCGTAGTCACCACGACCACCAGCACAGGTGCAGAACAAGTTTCAAAATTAGGGGACTTGGTAGAACACCGTTACATGCCGTTAGATTTCGCATGGTGTGTACGAGGCTTTCTAAAAAACATTCAACCCTCAGCCCTGTTAATCATGGAAACTGAGCTGTGGCCCAACACCCTCGCGACAGTACATAATAACAAGATACCAGTAATGGTAATGAACGCCCGCTTATCAGCCCGCTCAGCTGCTCGTTATCAACAATTCCAATCTGTGTTTAACTTGCTAGCTAAAAACCTCGACCATGTACTATGTCTTCACTCCGATGATGCAGATCGCTTCAAACAATTAGGGCTGCCAGCCAAACGCATCTCCGTGACGGGCTCGATAAAGTACGATATTGAGATCGCTGATACCATCGTGCAACAAGCAAATACTTTACGAGAAACGATTGGTATTCAGCGACCAGTATGGGTTGCTGCCAGCACCCACAAAGGGGAAGATAAACACGTTTTAGCGGCCTTTCAATCAGTACTCAATACCAAACCAGATAGCCTACTGATCTTGGTACCTCGCCATCCCGAACGTTTTAACGACGTGGAACAGCTGTGTATCCAAGCCGGCTTTGAGTGTATTCGTCGTACACAAACTCAACCTATCACCGCAGGCACACAGGTGTATTTGGCTGATACGATGGGAGAGATGCTCATTATGTTGGGGGCTGCCGACATTACATTTATGGGCGGAAGCTTGATCGGCAACGCTGTCGGAGGTCACAATTTGTTGGAGCCAGCGGCGTTAAGTAAACCCGCCATTACCGGGCCAAGTTATTACAATTTTACCGACATAACGGAGCAACTTCGCCAAGCGGAAGCGGTGTGGGTATGTGATGATAGCCAAATGCTAGCGCAACAGCTTATTCAGTTATTCGCTCATCCCGAGCAAAAAGCGGCAATGGGGAAAGCAGCCTTGACCGTAGTCAAACAAAACCAAGGCGCTGTAAATAAAACAGTATCAGCTATAGTGGATCAGTTATCAGGTCCACACGTCTCATAACCCTGGCACAGCACTTGCCAGCTTGCGGCAGAGAAATGAATGTTACGCTTGCCTTGCTCTTTGATAAAAGAGCGATATAAGCGTGACAAATTCTTCGCCTTCCACGCTTCGCCCTCTTGCGTATAGCATTTATCAAAGTCAATCAACCACACCAATTCACGGCTATCCATCAAAATATTGTGCGCGTTAAGATCGGTATGGCACACCTGTAAATCATGCATCTTACGAACCGTGCGCCCAATAGCACACCACACATGATCAGGTAGCATTGCTTGTTGCAGCAAATCCACTAAATCCTTAGCACTATCAATCTTTTCGACCAGTAAATCTGCGCGATATACCAGACCATGACGCATTGCTCGTGCAGCTACCGGACGAGGTACATTCACCCCACCAGCGGCAAGTGTCGACAGTAACGCTACCTCTTCAGCACAACGGGTTTTTTCCCATCCCGTGAACACATAGGCATCTTCGATCAATTTACCGAACAACCCACCACGACGATAATGCCGCAATGCCATTGGTAACGTCTCACCTTGAACAAACCACGTTGTACCGCGCCCTTGCGCTGACCCAATCACTTTTCCTTGCTGCTGCCAAAAAGACGCATCAAAACATGCTTTCGGGTCTTCTTGTAATAAGTTCGGATCAAACCAAATGCGCTGGTTATCAAAACACAATTCTTCCACGGTGAAACTCCTGATAGATTAGGCGCCATCATTTTACAATCCCCTGAATGAACTGCATAATTACTTCTTCAATTTATTCTTGAGTATCAGCCATGGCACTATTTTCTTCTCCTCCAAAATCGCTATGTATTCTACGACTATCTGCGATCGGAGATGTTTGCCATGCTATTGCTGTTGTGCAAGCCATCCAACAGCACTGGCCAGAGACGGACATCACATGGGTCACAGGAAAAATAGAAACTCAACTTATTGGTAATTTACCCGGTATCAAGGTTGTGACCTTCGATAAAAAAGCAGGGCTAAAAGGCATGCTGGCGGTGTGGAGTGCATTAAAAGGGCAAAAGTTCGATGCATTACTGCATATGCAAGCCGCGATACGCGCTAGTGCATTATCTTTAGGCATAAAAGCGAAGTACCGTGTCGGTTTTAGCCGTAATCGTACAAAAGAAGGTCAATGGCTTTTCACCAATAAGCATCTTCCTAATACTGACTCGTTTCATGTTTTAGATAACTTTGCCGATTTTGCACGTTATATTGGTGTGCCATTTACAGCACCAAATTGGAATATCCCCCTTACAGATGAAGATATTCAATTTGCTAAACATTATACGGCAGATAAAAAGACCTTACTCATTTCGCCTGCCGCAAGTAAAGATGAGCGCAATTGGCTTACAGAACGCTACGCCGAAATCGCAGACCATGCCAATCAACAAGGGATGCAAGTGCTACTGTGCGGCTCTCCTGCTCCTAGAGAAATAAATCTAGGTAAAAGCATTGAGCAACATTGCCAATACCCCGTCGTAAACCTAATTGGCCAAACAAACCTAAAACAATTAACGGCGCTATTAGGTCAGGCTGACGTTGTTTTGGCACCGGATACAGGCCCTGCACACCTTGCTACGACACAGGGTACGCCAGTGATCGGTTTATATGCTCACAGCAACCCTAAAAGAACGGGGCCGTATAATAGTCTTGATATTGTCGCGAGCGTTTACGAACAACATGTTGAAGAACAGCAAGGTAAACCTATTCATGACTTACCTTGGGGTACTCGCGTAAAGGGAACGGATTTAATGCAAGACATTAGTGTCGAGCACGTTAAGAATATCCTAGCTGGCATACTGTCTACTGCAAACCAACGTTAACACACTTTATTAACTGGAAGATGAAAATGACAACACGTGTAATTTACCCTGGTACCTTTGATCCAATCACTAATGGTCACCTCGATTTGATTGAGCGTGCTGCTGCAATGTTTGACCATGTTGTTGTTGGTATTGCTGCAAGTCCCAGTAAGAAGCCCTTATTTGATTTGCCAGAACGTGTTGCGCTAACGCAGGCCATCACCAAACACTTACCGAATGTCGAAATTGTTGGCTTCTCGGGTCTACTTGTTGATTTTGCGAAAGAATCGAATGCCAACATCTTGGTGCGAGGGCTACGTGCTGTATCTGACTTCGAATATGAATTCCAGCTCGCCAATATGAACCGCCGTTTAATGCCAGAGCTAGAAACCGTCTTTTTAACGCCTTCAGAAGAAAACTCTTTTATCTCTTCAACCATAGTTAAAGAAGTCGCGTTACATAAAGGTGATGTCAGCCAGTTTGTTGACTTGCGAATTACCGGTGCGCTTAATGCTAAGTTACATACTAAGTAATTCAAAATGATACCGATTAAAAAAGGAGCCTTAGGCTCCTTTTTTATATCTGCATATAATCTAGCTAATTAGCATTTGTAGAATACGCGATACCAATCAACGAACGCTTTCACGCCCTCTTTCACTTTCACTGCTGGCTGATAATTAATCGCCTTAAATAGGTCTTCAGTATCAGCATATGTCGCGTATACATCCCCAGGCTGCATTGGCATGAAGTTTTTCTTCGCTTCAATACCTAGTGCATCTTCAAGCGCTTCAATATAATCCATTAGCTTTACAGGGCTACCATGACCAATATTATACACTTTATAAGGTGCAGAACTTGTTGCAGGCGAACCAGCTTCAACGGTCCAGTCAGGGTTCTTCTGTGGGATCACATCTTGAATACGCATAACACCTTCAACGATATCATCGATATAGGTGAAATCACGGCGCATATCACCGTTGTTGTACACATCTATTTGCTCACCATCTACAATCGCTTTAGTGAACTTAAACAGCGCCATATCTGGACGCCCCCACGGACCATAGACGGTAAAGAAACGTAGCCCAGTGGTTGGAACATCGTATAAATGTGAATACGTGTGTGCCATCAGTTCATTCGATTTTTTTGTCGCAGCATAGAGAGAAATCGGATGATCGACGCTATCACTAGTATTGAATGGCATTTTTTGGTTCAAACCATAAACCGAACTTGATGAAGCATACACCAAGTGCTTTACCTTGTTATGACGGCAGCCTTCAAGAATCGCGAGGTGCCCAACAAGGTTACTATCAGCATAAGCCATTGGGTTATCAATTGAATAACGCACGCCCGCTTGCGCTGCTAAATGAATAACACGGTCAAATTGCTGTTCAGCAAATAACGCGGCCATACCATCCCGATCGGCTAGATCTAATTCTACGAATGTAAATTTGTCATGCTCCGCACGATCAAGACGTGCGTGTTTTAATGAGACATCGTAGTAATCATTCAGATTATCAATACCAATGACTTCATGACCTTGGGCGCAAAGGCGCTCAGAGACAGCACTACCGATAAAACCAGCCGCACCAGTTACTAAATATTTCATATAAACGCTTCTTACCCAAACAGAAATCTAACTGTTACAAATTCAACAATAAGTGGATCATAGCACTGCACGTACTGGTACGGTATGGCATCTTCCGATAAATACCATCAATAATGTTGAGGCCCAGGTTAAACCTAATTGATCCTACTTCTGGCACTCACTGCAAAACACACTGGCTCGCTGACCAATCTTCATTTCACTCAACGGATTATCACAGCGTGGGCAGGGCTTTCCGCCTTTACCGTAGACTTGCAGCTCTTGAGCAAAGTAACCTGGTTTGCCGTCTGCATTTTTGAAGTCTTTCAACGTCGTTCCGCCTTGCTCGATCGCAAACGCGAGTACCGATTTGATTTCATCGACAAACAACGCGATTTTTTCGGCCGATATTTCACCCGCAGCGCGTTTCGGGTGAATACCTGCACTAAATAGCGACTCATTCGCGTAAATATTCCCTACACCCACCACTACTTTATTGTCCATGATGAACTGTTTTATTGCCGTGCGTTTACCTTTCGCCCTATCTTGTAAGTATTTAGCGGTAAAATCATCGCTAAGCGGCTCAGGGCCGAGTTGACTCAATACTTTATGGTCTAGGTCAGGCAATTCCCATAACCACGCCCCAAAGCGACGAGGATCGTTATAACGCAGCACCTCACCACTCGATAGCACTAAATCAACATGGTCATGCTTTTCTGGCGGAATAGAGACAGGTAAAACCCGTAAGCTCCCCGACATACCAAGGTGCACAATGGCATACCCCACATCAGTATGTAACAGTAAATATTTGGCTCGACGAGTCACCTTTCGAATCACCTGCCCTTCTATTTGCTGAATTTCCTCAGGGATGGGCCAGCGTAATTTAGGATTCCGGACAATAATTTTAGTCACGATTTGACCAACCACATGCGGAGTGATCCCCATTCGGCTTACTTCAACTTCCGGTAATTCAGGCATTATGTCTCTCGTCTATTGTGAGCAATGGTGAGGACTCTTCGTGAGCATTGGCTGCTTCGTTTTAAAGAGGGAAAAGGTAAGCTTCCTCTACAGATATAGCGATCCAACTACCTTGCCAGCTTTTTAACAACCAGAACTGCGGCTGTTGATATACCGTCACCCGTATCGGCTCTTCTGCTGCTTGCAACCAGATTTCAACTGTACGGGGTGATGTGAGCTGACTTTTTAACTGCACCATCATGTCATCATTCACCGGCGTACCAGCAATAGATTGCCAATGTTCAATCCATACTTGAGGATCTGTATTGATACTCGGCTCTGATACCCAAATACCCTCTTTCTTCATAATTTGGTGATGAGGGAAGACTAACTGAGAAATAGTCGCTTTAGCGGGTAATAAAGAATGCAAAATGGGCGATGCTACTTCAGCAGGAGAGCCGTCATCAGACGACGCTAGGCGGGCTTTAATTAGATCGGGCAGTTGAATCATAGCGATGAAGATAACAACCGCGATGATGATGACATTATTCCAGCCACGTCGTGACAATCTCATTGGGCTTTTTCCTTGCGTATGTCTTGCCGTAATAACGACTTGAATTATTACACTAAAGGAATAAGGTCAATCTCGCGAGGAAATAAATAATATTGGTAGGTAATATTGGCGGCAAATTTTAGGTATAAAAAAACCCAGTCTAAACTGGGCTTTTATCAAAGTACTACAAATCAATTACTTGATTTTAGCTTCTTTGTACATAACGTGCTGGCGAACTACTGGATCAAATTTCTTGATCTCAAATTTGCCTGGCATGTTACGCTTGTTCTTATCTGTAGTGTAGAAGTGGCCTGTACCAGCTGATGATACTAGACGGATCTTCTCACGAATGCCTTTAGCCATTGTTCAAATTCCTCTTAAACGTTCTCGCCGCGGACACGCATCTCTGCAAGAACGATATCAATACCTTTCTTGTCGATGATACGCATACCTTTAGCGGTAAGACGTAGTTTAACGAAGCGTTTTTCGCTTTCTACCCAGAAACGATGAGTTTGCAGGTTCGGCAGAAAACGACGCTTGGTGGCATTACGTGCGTGTGAACGGTTGTTACCCGTTACAGGACGCTTGCCAGTTACTTGGCATACTCGGGACATTACTGTCTTCTCCAAATCGTTTCAGCTCGATATCTACTATGATTAATTCAATGCGAAAAAGCTTTTCGCATATAATCATAGCTATCAAAGGTCGCGCATTATACTAAGTCAAAACCAGTTGCTCAAGTCCCGAGCGACCCTTTCTCATCTTTTTTATCAAAATTAGCTTATTTTATAGCCAACCTTGCTCGGAAAAAGAGACAATATCTCCATCACCTACAATAAAATGATCTAGTACACGAATATCGACTAAAGCCAGCGCATCGCTGATTGTTCGTGTAATTCGGAGGTCTGACTGACTAGGTTCAGCTACGCCTGACGGGTGATTATGCGCTAAAATAAGAGCGGCTGCATTAAATTCCAACGATCTTTTTACAATTTCTCTTGGATAAACCGCGGCAGAATTTATTGTTCCCTCAAATAAAACTTCTCCAGCAATCACGCGATGTTGATTATCTAGAAATAAAACATAAAAAACTTCACGTTGCCGATCGCGTAATAATTGACTCAAATAATGCCGAGTATGCTGGGGACTCGTCAGCACATCTCCTTCCTTTAGTGTCTCTTCCAAATGTCGCTGGCTCATTTCTATTATTGCTTGCAGTTGAGCATACTTGGCAGGCCCTAAGCCTTTGTGCAAACAAAAGAGTGTTTGATCTGCGGCAAATAACGCTCTAAGCGAGCCAAACTCTGCCAATAAATGGGTGGCAAGCTCAACCGCATTCATCCCTTTAATGCCAGTTCGTAAAAAGATTGCTAATAATTCCGCATCGGATAATGCTTGTGCACCACGTGTTAGCAGCTTTTCCCGTGGACGAGATTCTTCAGGTAATAGCTTTAATGACATGCATCCCCCTTAATATGGTTGCCCTTTTAAATGAGGGGGTTTTCTCTGCCTGTTCAATTTATCTTGTTGGTTATGGGAATGCCTTCGCACTTTCTTTCGAGGCTTACATAATGGGCAAGTACCTTTCCCCGCGCCTTCACACTTATGACCAGAAGTGTGTTCCCGATGAATCCATCGCCCTTTAATGATATCGTATTTAGTATATGAGCAAGGTTTTTTAGGTTTTGGTCGCGTTGATTTAGACGCAATATGGATTTGGGTAAAACAATGCAAACACTGGCAGGAAAGAAAATACTTCTTGGTATTAGCGGCGGTATTGCCGCTTATAAATGTGCAGATTTGACTCGTCGCTTAATCGAGCGCGGTGCCGAAGTACAGATAGTAATGACCAAAGCGGCAAAAGAATTCATTACACCACTAACAATGCAGGCCGTGTCTGGTAGACCCGTATCAGACAGCTTATTGGATCCTGCTGCTGAAATGTCGATGGGGCATATCGAGCTCGCAAAATGGGCTGACTTGATTTTATTAGCCCCAGCCACCGCTGACCTTATCGCCCGAATCAGTGCGGGTATGGGGAATGACCTGCTCAGTACATTATGCTTGGCAACAGACTCCCCCATTGCCGTATCACCCGCAATGAATCAACAGATGTATCTTAATGTCGCTACACAAGAAAACATTGCGACACTGCAACGCCGTGGCTTCCATATTTGGGGCCCAGCCAGTGGTGAGCAAGCGTGTGGCGATGTAGGGCCTGGTCGTATGCTAGAGCCAATGCAACTAGTACATCTAACGGAAGATTTCTTTCAACCAGCCGATCTAACCAACCTCAATGTTGTCATTACTGCTGGCCCAACCCAAGAAGCCATTGATCCTGTTCGCTATCTTACCAATCGTAGTTCTGGAAAAATGGGTTTCGCAATCGCAGAAGCCGCAGCTAAACGCGGTGCAAACGTCACGCTCATTAGTGGACCGGTGAGCCTTACGACACCTGTTGGGGTGAATCGCATCGATGTAGCAAGTGCTGAACAGATGCATCAGGCAGCAATCGCACAAGCGACTGAACACGACATTTTTATTGCCTGCGCTGCGGTGGCTGATTTCCGTCCAGCTGCCGTTGCAGAGCACAAGATGAAGAAAAAATCAGATGAAGATGAGATGGTACTGAGGCTGGTGAAAAACCCAGATATCGTCGCAAACGTTGCCGCTCTGTCAGTGCAACGTCCCTTTACTGTTGGGTTTGCCGCAGAAACACAAGACGTAGAGCAATATGCCCGCAGCAAACTGGCTCGCAAGCATTTAGATTTAATCTGCGCCAATGATGTATCTCAGTCAGGGCAAGGATTTAACAGTGACCATAATGCACTGCATTTATTCTGGTCAAACGGCAATAAAGCCCTGCCGTTATCATCAAAAAATGCACTGGGACAACAGCTAATCACAGAAATTGTCGCACTTTATAAAGAGAATAAGCATGAAGAAAGTTGATCTTAAAATTCTCGACGCACGTGTAGGTCGCGAATTTCCACTACCCACTTATGCCACGAGCGGTTCTGCAGGGTTAGATTTGCGTGCTTGTTTAGATAACGCATTAATTGTCGAACCCGGTCAAACCCATTTAGTCCCAACAGGTTTGGCTATTCATATTGCAGATAACAGCCTTGCAGCCACGATTCTACCGCGTTCAGGGCTCGGGCATAAGCATGGTATCGTGTTAGGGAACTTAGTGGGTCTGATTGACTCTGACTACCAAGGCCAGCTGATGGTGTCGGTATGGAACCGTGGACAAACAACATTCACTATTGAGCCGGGCGATCGTATCGCACAACTGGTATTTGTACCTGTAGTACAAGCCGAATTTAATATTGTGACTGATTTTGATGCGACGGAACGCGGTGACGGTGGTTTTGGTCATTCTGGTCAGCGTTAAGAGAAATCAACAGATTCAAAGTGGTATTGCCAACACCTTAATCTGACTAGCAATTAAACGAAATTGATCAAATATAAAGCGTAAGCCTTAAGCTTACGCTTTTTTTGTCGATAAATAGATCAGTATCGACAGCTTGCGCTTTTCACAACGCAACGGCATCGCTAAGATAGACGGGTTTCAAACTGCAGCTATATGCAGTCATTTTTGAAAAGGAACGGTTATTCATGGCTGGCAACAAAAAAAACAATCGCCGCGAAGAGATCCTTCAAGCATTAGCACAAATGCTTGAATCAACTCAGGGCAGCCAACGTATTACAACAGCAAAACTGGCGGCACAGGTCGGTGTTTCAGAGGCGGCACTGTACCGTCACTTCCCGAGTAAAGCCCGTATGTTTGAAGGCTTGATTGAGTTTATTGAAGATTCAATTTCTACTCGTATCAACCGTATCCTTGATGATGAAAAAGATACCATGAACCGTCTACGCATGGTGCTTCAGCTTATTCTGGTCTTTGCAGAACGTAACCCAGGCTTAACACGCATCATGACAGGTCATGCTCTGATGTTTGAACAAGACCGTCTACAATCGCGTATTAATCAGCTCTTTGAACGCATTGAAACCCAGATTCGTCAGGTATTACGTGAACGAAAATTACGGGAAGGGAAAGGCTTTCCGGTTGATGAAAGCGTACTTGCGGCACAATTGCTTGGTCAGGTTGAAGGCAGTTTGAACCGCTATGTGCGTTCTAACTTCAAATATAAACCTACCGAGAACTTTGATAACTACTGGCAACTATTAAGTGCTCAGCTAGGTTAAATCATTACGTAACGTGAGATAAAAAGAAGGCTTGCACACTGGCAAGCCTTTTGTATTTCTAGCGTTTAGATAAGTGGAAACTTATACACCATACTCAGCACGGTACGACTTCACAGCTGCTAAGTGTGCATCCATGCCATCTTGTTCAGACAAATACGTCACAACATCACCCAGTGATACAATTGAAATAACTGCGCAATCAAAATCACGCTCAACTTCTTGAATAGCAGATAGCTCGCCTTTGCCTTTCTCTTGACGATCAATAGCCACTAACACGCCAGCAAGATCAGCACCATTCGCTTTAATAATTTCCATTGATTCGCGAATTGCAGTGCCAGCCGTAATCACATCATCAACCAACATGATACGACCTTCAAGATCGCTACCAACTAAGCTACCACCTTCGCCGTGTGTTTTTGCTTCTTTACGATTAAAGCAATATGGCGTATCGATATCGTGGTGATCAGCCAGTGCAACCGCTGTTGTGGTCGCAATTGGAATACCTTTATACGCAGGGCCAAATAGCACATCGTAATCGATACCCGCATCAACCAAAGCTTCAGCGTAAAAACGGCCTAGGCGCGCTAAATCACGACCTGTATTAAACAAACCAGCATTAAAAAAATACGGGCTAATACGGCCAGATTTCAGAGTGAACTCACCAAACTTCAACACACCTTTTTCTAGGGCAAATTCGATGAACTGACGCTGATATGCTTTCATTGTAATTCCTTAATATTGATAAATAGGTGATACGTATTACGCGCTACATCTATCGAATGTAGTCAAAAGGACACCATTCAACAAAATGCAGACAAAAAAAAGCGACTCAATCGAGTCGCCTAATAATTAACTTTCCAATGCCTGTTTCTGCATTGTGACGATGTCGGCAATGCCGTCTTTCGCCAGAGCCAGCATGGCCAGTAATTCTTCGTGGCTAAACGCCTCGCCTTCTGCTGTCCCTTGAATCTCGATCATCTTACCTTCTTCGGTCATGACCACGTTCATATCGGTTTCAGCCGCTGAATCTTCAAGATACTCAAGATCGCAAATGGCTTCGCCTTTATAGATACCCACCGACACAGCAGCAACCATGCCTTTAATTGGGCTCTTTTTCAGAGTGCCTTTCTCAATCATTGAGTTGACTGCATCAACCAAAGCAACCATTGCACCGGTAATAGAAGCTGTACGTGTGCCACCATCTGCTTGGATTACATCACAATCAACGGTGATCATTTGTTCACCCAACGCTTCTAAATCAACCGCAGCACGAAGGCTACGTGCAATTAAGCGTTGAATTTCCATTGTACGACCGCCTTGCTTGCCGCTTGATGCTTCACGGCGGTTACGCGTATGAGTCGCGCGAGGCAGCATGCCATATTCTGCAGTAACCCAACCTTGTCCTTTGCCTTTTAACCAGCGAGGTACATTTTCTTCTACACTTGCTGTACAGATTACTTTTGTATCGCCGAACTCGACTAATACTGAACCTTCAGCGTGTGCTGTGAAATTACGAGTGATCGTAATAGGACGTACTTGACTAGTGCTTCTTCCGCTTGGACGCATCGGGGGTTTACCTTTCGCTGGGCTACATTAACCGGCGATTATAGCCAGTTCTCACTCGCAGTGCACGTTAAACCCGACCGCGAACCGAACCCATAATATCAAGTGCACGTTCCGCTTCATTTCTTTTATAAGTAATGGTGAGTATAATCACCGCATCTTGTAACTACGCGCCTATTCTTTCTATTACGCTTCCTGCTCGATAGCAGTAAACTTAATAAGTAGTTACATTCCATCTATATAAAGGGCCATCAGCCAATGATTCATAGCATGACCGCTTATGCTCGTCGCGAAGTTAAAGGCGATTGGGGCACTGCCGTTTGGGAAATCCGTTCAGTTAACCAACGTTATCTAGAAACGTACCTTCGCATGCCAGAGCAATTCCGTAGTTTAGAGCCAGTACTACGTGAGCGTTTTCGTAAGCGCCTAGCTCGCGGTAAAGTTGAATGTAACCTGCGTTTTGAAGCGAACCAAGCAGCAAGCAGTGAACTCACTATCAATGAAGAATTAGCGAAGCAAGTCATTAAAGCCGCTAAGTGGGTAAAAGAAACCGCTGGTGAAGGCAATATTGGTCCTTTTCAGGTGTTGAACTGGCCTGGTGTCATGGAAGCTCCTGAGCAAGATTTGGATGCGATCAATAAAGATTTGTTGATTGGTTTTGATGAAGCGATTGCTGATTTTATTGCCGCACGTGCAAGCGAAGGCGAAAACATGAAGGAATTGATTGTTCAACGCCTTGATGCCATTACTACTGAAGCAACCAACGTACGCGCACAAATGCCTGAAATTATTAAATGGCAACGTGAACGTCTAACCAGCCGCTTTGAAGATGCAAAAGTGGAACTGGATGCTGGTCGTATTGAGCAAGAACTGATCATGATGGCACAAAAAAGTGATGTCGCTGAAGAGCTAGATCGCCTAGATTCGCACGTTAAAGAAACACAAAAAATCATGAAGAAAGGTGGCGCATGTGGTCGCCGTCTTGATTTCATGATGCAAGAATTTAACCGCGAATCAAATACGCTCGCATCAAAATCAATCACCACAGAAATCACAGCATCTGCTGTTGAATTAAAAGTATTGATTGAGCAAATGCGCGAACAGATCCAAAACATCGAATAATCATCAGAATGTGTGGGTGAGTGACTTTATGTCATCCCTATAAAGGCAGTAGTAATACTGCCTTTATAGGTTCATCATCACACTTTTTAGCGTTGAAATTTAAAATATGAATAGTCTGAAATTAGCCCTAAATCCATCTAGGCTTAAGCTGACGGCTTATAAAGTCGCATTAACCGTATAAAAGATGAAATTTCCAGCAATCAGATAATTTCAATTTTGCGCAGTTCGTGATAATCTGCGCGCCCTTCTAGCACTGAGTGAAAATAGGCAATGAGCAAAGGTACTCTATACATCGTGTCGGCACCAAGTGGCGCTGGTAAATCAAGTTTGATTAATGCGTTACTTGAAACTAACCCGACCTATGACATGAAAGTATCCGTTTCCCACACGACTCGCGGTATGCGACCTGGTGAAGAAAATGGTGTTCATTACAATTTTATTAGTGTTGAAGAGTTCACAGAACTAACCGAACAAGAGTCATTCCTTGAACATGCTGAAGTATTTGGTAATTATTACGGTACATCACGCCCTTGGATTGAAGACCAGCTGAACAAAGGTATTGATGTCTTTTTAGATATTGATTGGCAGGGTGCGCGTCAAATCCGCATACAAATGCCAGCGGCGAAAAGCCTCTTCATTTTACCACCTTCAAAAGAAGAATTAGAGCGTCGTTTAAATGCTCGTGGTCAAGACAGTGAAGCCATAATTGCACGTCGTATGCAAGAAGCTCGTTCTGAAATTTCTCATTACAACGAATATGACTATGTTATCGTTAATGATGATTTCGATGCTGCGTTAATGGACTTTAAAGCCATTATTCGTGCAGAACGATTGAAGCAAGACAAGCAAACTGCTAAATATAACAGTATGCTAAATGCTCTACTGGCAGAACAGTAAGTATTTATATACAATTTTCTTTCTCATTATATAACCACTGGAGTCCTCCATGGCACGCGTAACCGTTCAAGACGCTGTTGATAAAATTGGCAACCGTTTCGACCTGATCCAAATTGCTTCACGCCGTGCGCGTCAATTGCAAACGGGCGGCAAGGATCCATTGGTACCAGAAGAAAACGACAAATACACAGTGATCGCACTTCGTGAAATCGAAGAAGGCCTAATCACTAAAGATATCCTAGATGCTCGCGAGCGTCAGGAACTGCAAGAGCAAGAAGCGGCAGAACTAGCTGCTGTTAGTGCAATTGCAGGCGACCACCACCACCGTTAATTCAGGGAACCGGGCGAATTGTATCTATTTGATAGCCTGAAAGAAGTCGCAATCGAATACCTGCCAGAGTCTCAAATTGAGGCTCTTCGGCAGGCGTATCTCGTTGCGCGTGATGCCCATGAAGGGCAAACCCGCTCAAGCGGTGAACCTTATATTATCCACCCTATTGCTGTTGCCCGTATTCTTGCGGAAATGCGCCTCGATCAAGAGACGCTCATGGCAGCCTTACTCCACGACGTTATTGAAGATACCGAAGTCACAAAAGAAGACCTTGCAAGTCGCTTTGGTGATACCGTAGCCGAACTCGTCGATGGTGTTTCAAAGCTGGATAAACTTAAGTTTCGTGACCGCAAAGAAGCTCAGGCTGAGAATTTCCGTAAAATGATCATGGCTATGGCTCATGACATTCGCGTTATTCTCATCAAGCTCGCTGACCGTACGCATAACATGCGCACGTTGGGTGCTTTACGCCCAGATAAGCGTCGCCGAATTGCCCGCGAAACCTTAGAAATATTTTCTCCCCTCGCTCACCGTTTAGGTATCCATAACATCAAAACAGAACTCGAAGAGTTAGGCTTTGAAGCGTTATACCCAAACCGTTATCGCGTACTTAAAGGGGTTGTTGCTGCTGCACGTGGTAATAGAAAAGAAATGATCAATAAGATTCACGCTGAAATCGAGGGACGTCTCGAGGATGCGGGGATCGAAGGCAAAGTCTTAGGCCGCGAAAAGAATCTTTACTCCATCTATAACAAGATGAAAAATAAAGAACAGCGATTCCATTCCATTATGGATATTTACGCTTTCCGTGTTTTAGTTAAAGATTTAGATACTTGTTATCGAGTATTAGGGCAAGTACATAATTTGTACAAGCCGCGCCCAAGCCGCATGAAAGACTACATTGCCATCCCTAAAGGCAATGGTTACCAGTCATTACATACTTCATTAGTTGGCCCTCACGGTGTACCTGTCGAAGTACAAATTCGTACTGACGATATGGACCAGATGGCTGACAAAGGTGTTGCTGCTCATTGGTCTTACAAGAAAAATGGCGAAAGCTCTGGCACAACCGCTCAAGTTAAAGCACAGCGCTGGATGCAAAGTTTACTTGAGCTTCAACAAAGTGCCGGTAGTTCATTCGAGTTCATTGAGAACGTTAAATCTGATCTGTTCCCAGATGAAATTTACGTCTTCACGCCAAAAGGCAGAATCGTTGAATTGCCTGTCGGTGCAACGGCCGTTGACTTCGCATATGCAGTACACACTGACGTAGGTAATGCCTGTGTCGGTTCGCGCGTCAATCGTCAACCTTATCCATTAAGCAAGCCACTGAAAAACGGTCAGACCGTTGATATTATCAGTGCGCCCGGGGCTCGCCCTAATGCAGCATGGCTTAACTATGTAGTGACAGCCCGTGCACGTACGAAGATCCGTCAGGTTCTTAAAACCATGCGTCGTGAAGAGTCCATTACATTGGGTAAACGCCTAATCAACCATGCACTTGGTGAACTGAATATCGACCAAGTTGATCCAACCCGCCTACAACAACTACTGACCGACCAGCGTCTAGAAACATCAGATGATTTACTGGTTGAAATTGGTTTAGGTGAGTTAATGAGCATTGTTGTAGCACGCCGCTTACTTGGTAATACTGAAGACAACCACTCTACAGATGCTAATACCGGTCGTCGGATGCCGATTCGTGGCGCCGATGGTATTTTAATGACCTTTGCCAATTGTTGTCACCCACTGCCGGGCGATGCAATTATGGCACATGTTAGCCCTGGTAAAGGCTTGGTTATCCACCGCGAAGAATGTTCTAACATTCGTGGCTACCAGCGTGAACCTGATAAGTATATGCCTGTTGAATGGAGTGAAGACTTCGAACATGAATTTGTAACCACCCTAAAAGTGGATATGCAGAACCACCAAGGTGCATTGGCTGATTTAACCAATACCATTGCAGCAACGGGTTCTAATATTCAAGGTTTGGCAACAGAAGAAAAAGATGGCCGTTTATACACCATCACTGTTCGTCTCACGACTAAGAACCGTATTCATTTGGCCAAGATTATGCGACATATTCGTGTGATGCCAAATGTTGTACGTGTGGCACGACAAAAGAACTAATCAGTAGACATGAAATCATGAGAGTGCCATACACTCATATTTCATCTCTCTAAGATAAAACAGACGCCCGTTTACGGGCGTTTTCTTTATGGTTTAGATAAAAAAGATATTATGACTCCTGATCGTTACCAACGTATTCATTCAGTACTCGCCACTCGCCAACCAGATTTAACGGTTTGCATGGAAGAAGTACACAAACCAAATAATGTTTCTGCCATTATCCGCACCGCTGATGCTGTGGGTGTCCATAAAGTGCATGCTGTTTGGCCAAAAGAAAATATGCGCGTACTCAGCCATACGTCAGCCGGCGCGCGTAACTGGGTTGAACTCGATACCCACGACAATATGGTCGATGCCATCACGCACCTAAAAGCGCAAGGGATGCAGGTATTAGCAACCAACTTGTCAGATACGGCAATTGATTTTCGTGATGTAGACTACACCAAGCCGACGGCAATTATCTTTGGCGGTGAGAAAAATGGGATCACTGCTGAAGCATTGGCGATGGCCGATCAAGATATCATCATCCCTATGGTTGGCATGGTACAGTCTTTGAATGTCTCGGTGGCAAGTGCATTAATCTTGTATGAAGCACAGCGCCAGCGTCAAAATGCCGGAATGTACGAACGCGAAAAAACCTTATTGCCAAACGAGGTGGTTCATCGCATTCTATTTGAACGCGGTCATCCTGTGTTAGCAAAAGTTGCTCGCCGAAAAGGGCTACCTTATCCACCACTTGATGATAAAGGTCAGATTGTGGCTGATGACAACTGGTGGGCGACCATGCAGGCT
Organism: Photobacterium profundum; assembly: GCF_003026285.1. Taxonomy (GTDB): domain Bacteria; phylum Pseudomonadota; class Gammaproteobacteria; order Enterobacterales; family Vibrionaceae; genus Photobacterium; species Photobacterium profundum. The sequence continues at coordinate 114,505 of NZ_PYOD01000006.1, read as the reverse complement.
ATCGAGCCTAAAAAGAACAAATAAAAGAATAAAGGATCAACATAAGCAATGAGCGGACAATTATTAGAAACCATCGCCCTGACAGAGCTGTCTGGTGTTGGGGCTAAAATGGCAGAGAAGCTCGAAAAAGTCGGTCTAACATCGGTTCAAGATCTGCTTTTTCACCTGCCCCTCCGCTATGAAGATCGTACTCGTATCTGGCCAATTGCTCAGGCGATGCCCGGTCAACACATTGCTGTTCAAGGCGAAGTGCTCAATAGCAGCATTACGTTTGGTAAACGTCGTATGCTAACGGTCCGCATTGCCGACAATAGTGGTTCTGCAACATTACGCTTCTTCAATTTCAATGCAGCAATGCAAAATAACTTGGCTGAAGGTAAGCAAGTTAAAGCGTTTGGCGAAATTAAACGCGGTAAATTTGGGTTGGAAATCATTCACCCTGATTACTCGGTGTTTGCAGAATCGGCGTCACTCACTGGTGAAGAAAACCTCACGCCGGTTTACCCAACCACAGAGGGGCTACGCCAGCTCACACTGCGAAACCTGACCGACCAAGCATTGAATTTACTCGACAAATCAGCCGTCACAGAATTACTGCCTGAAGGTTTATACGACCGACAGATGACCATGACACAGGCGCTTCACGTAATGCACCGCCCCACACCTGATGTTTCGCTCGATCAACTCGAAGCTGGCAAACACCCAGCACAACATCGGTTAATCCTCGAAGAGTTGTTAGCCCAAAACTTATCGATGTTGGCCGTTCGCAGTAAAAGCCAACAACATAGTGCGTGGCCATTATCTGCATGTAATAACCCAGCAGATAACCTGAAAGAAAAGTTATTGGCAAGTTTACCGTTCAGCCCAACCAACGCCCAACAACGCGTAATGGCAGACATTGAAGCTGACCTCATAAAACCATTACCCATGATGCGTTTAGTACAAGGTGATGTAGGTTCAGGTAAAACATTGGTTGCCGCACTCGCCGCCTTACATGCGATTCAACATGGTTTTCAAGTCGCCCTAATGGCACCAACAGAACTGTTGGCTGAACAGCACGTCCAAAACTTTGCTCAATGGTTCAATCCAATGGACATTCAAGTCGGCTGGATGGCAGGAAAACTCAAAGGTAAAGCCCGCGAAACAGAATTAGCACGCATTGAAAGTGGCGAAGCAAAAATGGTGGTCGGCACACACGCCTTATTTCAAGATCATGTCACCTTCAAAAATTTAGCGTTAGTCATTATTGATGAACAACACCGCTTTGGGGTGCATCAACGTTTAGAGCTACGAGAAAAAGGGGCAAATGAAGGGCGTTACCCGCATCAGCTCATCATGACCGCAACCCCGATTCCACGCACACTCGCGATGACGGCTTATGCCGATCTTGAAACCTCGGTCATTGATGAATTACCACCAGGCCGTACACCCATTCAAACCGTCGCACTACCCGATACTCGCCGCGCTGCCATCGTAGAGCGTATTCGTTCAGCTTGTCAAAATGAAGGGCGTCAAGCCTATTGGGTATGCACCCTTATCGATGAGTCTGAAGTATTAGAAGCCCAAGCGGCATCTGATACCGCCGATGAGCTGACCGCCCAACTGCCCGAATTAAACGTGGGATTAGTGCACGGTCGGATGAAAGCAGCCGAAAAACAAGAGATTATGCGCCGCTTTAAAGCCGGAGAGTTACAGCTATTGGTCGCAACAACGGTGATTGAAGTCGGGGTAGATGTACCGAACGCTAGCTTAATGGTGATTGAAAACCCTGAACGCTTAGGGTTAGCACAGCTCCACCAGCTACGTGGTCGGGTTGGTCGTGGTAAAGTGGCGAGCCACTGTGTTTTGCTGTACCACGCACCATTATCCAAAACCGCGCAGAAACGGCTGGGCGTATTGCGCGATAGTAGTGATGGCTTTGTTATCGCTCAGCGCGACCTCGAAATCCGAGGGCCAGGAGAGTTGCTTGGCACCAAACAAACCGGTATTGCTGACTTTAAAATTGCCGATCTGGTACGAGACCAACACTTGATCCCACAGGTACAGAAACTGGCACGCTACATTCACGAACAATATCCCAACAATGCCAAAGCCATTGTACAGCGCTGGTTAGGACAACGAGAAAATTACTCAAACGCCTAATGCACTCAAGTCATTTCTCTCACTCATACAAGGCAGCGTTCTAATCAATTAACGCAGCCTTGTTGAAAAATCATCACGAAAGCATGTAAACATTATGTTATTCCGCTGGCTTTATGCCTCTTACTGCCTTTCTATTTCTCACTGTGATCTCGGCACACCTGTAAAAATCTCGCCTCTAGCCCATTAGCTACTTTTTTAGCTTACTGATGCTGTTTTATCGAGAAAGAAAAATAAATCATCAACAAACAAAGCAAACGTTTGCTATTTGCGGCAAGATAATTACAATAGCGCACAAATTTCACCCACTTTCACTTCTCCTTGTGTTCGTTTGGATCTGAGTAACAGCAATCACAGATATATCCAGCATTCACGTATCAATGCCCATTCAGCGCATTCGATCGGGATTAAGAAGTAAGCTTAAGGAATAAAACGGCCATGACCCGCCAGCATAGTGACATTGAAATACCAAGAAATTCAGATCTCATTTACCGTTTAGAAGATCGACCACCGCTACCACAAACACTGTTTGCGGCCACTCAACACTTACTGGCTATGTTTGTCGCAGTGATCACACCGTCGTTGATTATCTGTCAGGCTCTGGGTTTACCTGCAAGCGATACCAACACCATTGTTAGTATGTCTTTATTCGCCTCTGGTATTGCTTCATTTATCCAAATACGTACATTTGGCCCTATTGGCTCAGGTTTACTGTCCATTCAAGGTACCAGTTTCAATTTCTTAGGCCCTATCATTGGTGCCGGTTTAGCATTAAAAGCCGGTGGCGCTGATGTTCCAACGATGATGGCTGCTATCTTCGGTACCATTCTGGTGGCTTCATTGACTGAAGTATTCATCTCACGCGTACTGCAACATGCACAGCGTATTATCACACCACTGGTATCAGGTATCGTTGTCACCCTAATAGGCCTAACTCTTATCCAGATAGGTCTAACATCGGTGGGTGGTGGTTATGCCGCGATTAACGACGGTAGCTTTGGTAGCCTTGAAAACTTGATGCTTGCGGGCACAGTATTAGGCCTAATAGTGTTACTAAACCGCGTCAAAAACCCTTACTTACGCGTCTCTTCGATTGTAATCGCAATGGCAGCAGGTACGGTATTAGCTTGGTTCACAGGTATGCTAAATGCCCCTCAAGAAACGCAAAGTGCTTTCATTGCGATTCCAATGCCGATGCAATATGGGCTGAGCTTTGATTGGGGACTGCTTATTCCGCTAGTGATCGTTTTTGCGATTACATCACTTGAAGCAATTGGCGATATTACCGCGACATCAGAAACCTCGGAACAACCTGTTGCTGGCCCGATTTATCTGAAACGTATTAAAGGTGGCGTATTAGCCGATGGGATTAATTCTGCCATCGCATCAGTATTGAATAGCTTCCCTAATTCAACCTTTAGCCAAAATAACGGCATCATTCAGTTAACGGGTGTGGCGAGTCGTTATATCGGATATTTCGTTGCAGGTATGTTGGTGTTGCTCGGTTTATTCCCTGGGGTTGCAAACCTTGTTCAGTTAATTCCAGAGCCAGTATTGGGCGGTGCAACGATTGTGATGTTCGGTACAATCGCTGCTTCGGGTATTCGTATTATCTCGCGTTGTGAGCTAGACCGCCGTGCCATTCTTATTATGGCGTTATCTTTCTCTATGGGGCTGGGTATTGCTCAGAAACCTGAAATTTTGCAATTTATGCCTGATTGGGTGAAAGGTATTTTATCGTCAGGCATGGCTGCTGGTGGTATCACTGCAATTATCCTAAACCTTGTACTTCCCGAAGAGAAGAAAAACGCAGACTAAGTCTTATAGACTGGTAAACGACACATAAAAAAACGCGCATAATGCGCGTTTTTTTATGTCGATTACCTTTTGATTTTACCTAACCAAAGGCAAGGTGATCTGAACTTTCAAACCACCGTCACTGCGATTTGTCACGGTAATCACCCCATCGTGTTGGTCGATAATCCGTTTCACGATGGCTAAACCTAACCCAGTACCTTCAGCATCACTACCGCGAGCAGAGTCACCACGGGTTAAAGGCTGGAACATACGAGAGACCTGATCTTCTTGAATCCCAGGGCCATTATCTTCCACACAGTACCATGCTGATTTTCGATCTGCAGATGTACCACTTGAAATTTTAACCCAGCCATTGCCATAGCGAAGTGCATTCACTACTAAATTAGCAACACAGCGTTTCATCGCAACTGCATTCGCCTCAATACGCCCCGGGATATCATTCAATCCAAGTTCAACTTCGTTCTCGTACCCGCCTTCACTTTCTGCTACTTCTTGCAGCAAGAAGTTCAAGTCGATATCTTCCATCGCCGGCTTTTTAGTTGATTTCAAATAATCCATAAACTGACTGATGATCTCGTTACACTCTTCAGTGTCTTTGGTCATGCCATCAGCTAAATAACTGTCTTCTGGTGACATCATTTCAGTGGCTAAACGAATACGGGTTAACGGTGTGCGTAAATCATGGCTTACCCCTGCCAATAATAAAGCACGATCATCCTCAAGCTGTTTAATTCCCTCAGCCATCTGATTAAAGGCTTTAGTTACCGCTCGGATCTCTGATGCCCCTTGTTCAGGTAAAACGGGAGGGATCTCGCCACGAGCAACCAATAATGCAGCCCGTTCTAACTCAACCAATGGTCTGTTTTGTATTCGAATAAATAACCAGCCCCCCGCAATCACCATAAAGGCAATGATCAGACTATAGGGAAACAGCGGTGAGAAATCGTCTTCTTGCAGTTCCGATAATGGGATCCGCATAAGATAACCAGGCATCGCATCACATTTCATCCACAGCACATAACTTTCAGCCCCCAACACCAAACGAACTTCCGTTTTAACATCAAGTTCATCCGTCATTTCGTCACTGAGATACTCGATTTCTGTGGCACTGTTATATTCTTTAAGGTCTGGGTCATCGACTGAATGCAATGTCACGCCAAGTTGAGCAAGCAACTGGCGACGCACTGGCTGTTCTAAGTGAAAAGTTTCACCATCATCGAGATCCAGATCCTCTTTCAACATCAAGCGCACTTCATACGCAATAATGCGATTAAATTGCTGTAAACTGGGAAGGAGGGCGTAATTAAGCACGGTCAAATACGAGAAAACCTGACTTGCTATAAGCAAGCCAGATAATAGAACAAGCGTACGGGTAAATGTACTGCGGGGAGAGATTCGCATAGTTTACTTCTCGTTGCCATCGGGAACGAAAACGTAACCTAAACCCCATACTGTTTGAATGTAACGAGGACGACTTGGGTCTTCTTCAACCATTCGGCGTAAACGAGAAATCTGCACATCGATAGAACGTTCCATCGCAGAATACTCACGACCACGCGCCATATTCATTAATTTATCACGCGACATAGGTTCACGTGAATTGGTCACTAACGCTTTTAATACCGCAAATTCGCCAGAGGTTAGCGGCATCGGCTCTTCACCACGGAACATCTCGCGCGTGCCTAAATTCAAACGGAATTCACCAAACTCAACGATTTTGCTATCAATACTTGGGGCACCAGGTGCTTCAATGGTCTGGCGGCGTAACACGGCACGAATACGAGCCAGCAATTCACGCGGATTAAACGGTTTTGGCAAATAGTCATCGGCGCCAACTTCTAACCCCACAATACGATCAACTTCATCGCCTTTTGCGGTCAGCATCAGAATCGGTAGCACACTATTAGCATTACGTAAGCGACGACAAATAGATAAGCCATCTTCACCTGGTAGCATTAAATCTAGCACCATTAAGTGAAATGTTTCACGGGATAACAAGCGGTCCATTTGCTCGCCGTTTGCGACACTACGTACTTGGAAACCTTGTTCCGACAAGTAACGTTCTAATAATGCGCGTAAACGCATGTCGTCATCAACAACCAGAATTTTATAATTTTCCTGCATATCTCACCTTACCTGCATCGATCGTGTTATCGAGTTGTGCGCGTATCTTACTCGAGTCAACCTGACAGAAGCTTAATTTCGCCGCTAAATGTAACCGTAAATTGTAACTAGGTATTTCTGTTTATTATACATCGGGGATTTTTTCATACATTTAACATATGTAACCACAAATGAAACAGTACCTAAGTTACCTTAAATGATAGAAATTTTCTAAATCACTACCCATACTATGAACCAGAATGTAAAAATTATCTAAATCAATCTGCGAAATACTCGCTGACGGTATAGGGCGAACAATGAAAACCAATTTAATTACCCGTGAAGGTTATGACAAACTCAAAAAAGAGCTCGATTTCCTTTGGCGAGAAGAACGTCCTGAGATAACCAAGAAAGTCACTTGGGCTGCAAGCTTAGGTGATCGTAGTGAAAACGCTGACTATCAATATAATAAAAAGCGCCTGCGTGAAATCGACCGCCGAGTGCGTTATTTGCGCAAGCGTCTCGAAGTAGTCAAAGTCGTCGATTACTCCCCTCAGCAAGATGGCAAAGTGTTCTTTGGCGCATTTGTTGAAATTGAAAATGAAGAAGCCGAACAGAAAACATTCCGTATCGTTGGTCCGGATGAAATCTATGGCAGAAATGACTACATTTCGATTGATTCACCAATGGCACGTGCGTTATTAAAGAAAGAGGTTGATGAAGAGTTTGAAGTAGTGACACCTCAAGGCAAAAAGCTCTGGTTTGTAAATACAATTCGCTACGCGTAAATAGAGCCAATCACAATCTGATAAGCCTCACAAAAACCAACATTCTTAAAGCCAGCTGCACAACTTAATCAATGTAATTATTGAGCAGACTGATAGTTAGAACAGTACGAGGCTTTTCTTAGTGTCATATCACGGCACTATACTGCCCTTGACGCTTGCTGACACATTAGCTCTTGCTGGCATAAAATAAAAAAGGCATGTGCTTGTGGTGAAATATGGCGATCGAGCAATCGAAAAATACCAATTTCCCGTTCCACGACAGGATCGTTCAATGGAATCCACACCAATTCTTTTTCATTGGTTGGAAAAGCCAACTTAGGCAATGTAGTGATACCAATGCCCAGCTCTAATACTGAAAATAGCGAGGTAATATTTTCAACCGAATACAAAGCACTCTCTGCTAGCACCCGTGCAGGGGTCGGTGCCAATAATGTGCAGGTACCGTTGTTTATAAAGGGATAGGCTTCAAGTTGCTGCCACTTTAGTCCACTTTTAAATGCTGCTAACGGATGATCGGATAAACACACCACGCCTAATGGGTCTGAAATTAAGGGCGTGAAATCAATACGACTATCATTAATATGCAAGCAATTCCCCAATGCAAGATCAACCTCACCAGCGAGTAGCCGTAACTCAACACCTGCCGCATTATCATCAATTAATGACACTTCCACCTGCGGATGACACGCCGTAAAAGCCGCCAATACTTTCGGGATTAGCTTGGCTGCAACAGAAGGGATACTGCCAATACGCACTTGCCCTAACTGCCCAGCAGCAGCTGCACTTAGATCACACGTTAAACTCTGATAATGATTTAAGAACTGCCGGATCTTAGGTAAACATATTGCGCCAAACGGGGTGAGCTTCACTTTATGCCCCGTTTCAAACAATGTTTGTCCCAGAATTTTCTCGAGTTCTTTCACTGCCGTTGATAGGGCAGCTTGAGAACGGTTTGCCTTGCTAGAAGCTGCACGAAATCCGCCTTCATCCACTACCAGTACAAAATATTTTAACTGCTGCAGCTTAATATCCATTTCTCAACGCATCCTTTTTTTACTCGTTTGTAAGCAACCGAACTTCAACCCTCCCCTATTGATAAATAAAACTTATCAATTGTCAAAAATAAAGCGTTAGATTTATCACTATTTTTTGTGCATGATTTAACCACTTCGAAACATTCGCGCAACATAGTGAGTTAAACATGCCAGCCCAATCAGCAAAAAAACCAGTAAAAACAGAGCTTTTCGCATCTAAAGCACCTTTAGAGTGGGCTGTCGTGAATAACGGTACATTGTATACAGCACAAATCCCAATTGATCAGCAAGGCGTCGTTGTTGAAGGTGGTATTGAAGTGCAAACACGTCAAACCATGAATAATTTAGTTCATACCCTTGAATGCGCAGGCGTTTCTACCGATGCGGTATTACAAGTGCTGATTTATGTTACCGACCGCAGCTACCTTGCTACCGTCAACCAAGTTTACGCAGAATACTTCAACGCCCCTTTCCCTAACCGTGCAGCCGTTGTTGTAGCAGGTTTAGCGCGTGAAGAAATGCTGGTTGAGCTTGTGGTTTACGCTGCTGTCGAATCATAAACAGCGTTCACGGCATTAGCATCGAAGCATTAAAAAATTACGCAAACCGTAAAAGTAGCCCTAATTACATTACGTAACATAACAAGGATTTATCATGACATTTGAAGCAGAAAAAGCCCTCTACATTGCTGGTGAATGGCAAGCAGGCATCTCTACTGTAGCCAATATCAACCCTTCAGATATCTCTCAGCAATTAGGCAACTTTGCACAAGCAAGCCAACAGCAAGTGCAACAAGCAATTGATGCGGCTAAAACAGCGCAGCCTGAATGGGAAAAAACCCCGTTAGAGCACAAGCAAAAAGTACTGCAAGCAATCGGTGATGAGCTTATTGCCCGTTGTGATGAATTAGGCACCTTGCTCTCAAGCGAAGAGGGCAAACCGTTTGCCGAAGGCCGTGGTGAAATATTCCGTGCAGGTCAATTCTTTCAATACTATGCGGCAGAAGTTCTGCGCCAAATGGGAGATCTCGCCCAATCAACTCGCCCTGGGGTATCGGTAGAAGTGAGCCGCGAAGCCGTTGGTGTTGTCGCGATCATCTCTCCGTGGAATTTCCCAACCGCAACGGCAGCATGGAAAATTGCCCCTGCGCTGGCCTTTGGTAACAGTGTTATCTGGAAACCTGCCAACCTTACTCCAGCAAGTGCTGCTGCATTAACTGAGATTATTCATCGCCAAGGTTTACCTGCAGGTACATTCAATTTGGTACTTGGCAGCGGTTCTGAAGTCGGTAATACCCTGATTAATTCAGACCAGATCAATGCCGTAAGCTTCACTGGTTCAGTCGATACAGGCCGAAAAGTCGCCACCGCAACAGCCCCTAACTTTGTTCGTTGTCAGTTAGAAATGGGCAGTAAAAATGCCTTGGTCATCGCTGAGGATGCCGATATTCATACTGCTGTTGAAGCCACGATTATGGGTTCATTTTCGGGTGCAGGTCAGAAATGTACCGCATCTTCTCGCTTAGTCGTACTCGATAGCATTCACGATGCATACGTTGATGCCTTAATCAAACGCATGAGCACATTAAAAATTGGTCACGCCCTGCAAGATGGTGTGTTCATGGGGCCAGTGGTTGATGACAAACAACTCGCATCAAACATGTCATGGATAGATAAAGCTCGAAGTCACGGGGCTGAATTAGCCTTTGGTGGCGAGCAACTTAATCTTGAACATGAAGGCTACTACATGTCACCGACCCTGTTTTTGAATACAAAAAACGATTGGGATGTGAACCAAGAAGAAGTCTTCGCACCGATGGCGAGTGTCATTCGTGTCAACGACCTTGAGGAAGCAATTGCAACAGCCAACGATACACGTTTTGGCTTAACAGGCGGCATCATCACACAAAGCTTACGTACCAGTGCACTGTTCAAGCAACAAGCGCAAACAGGCTGTGTCATGGTTAATCTACCAACAGCAGGTACTGATTATCATGTGCCATTTGGTGGTCGTAAACAATCAAGCTTTGGTCCTCGAGAGCAAGGCCAGTACGCAAAAGAATTCTACACCATTGTAAAAACCACTTACCAGCGCCCTTACTAAGGAACGTCTATGTATCAGGATCGTATCATTATTGATGGTTTGCAGTATTGCAATTGGGATCGTGCGTATTTTGAAACACTAAAAGCAAGCGGCATTACCGCTGTTCATGCCACGGTGGTTTATCACGAAACAGCACGCGAAACCTTAACGCGTTTTGCAGAATGGAATCTTCGCTTTGAGCAAAACAGTGATCTCATTATGCCGATTATGAGCATGGTAGATGTCACCACAGCCAAAGAAACTGGCCGTGTAGGTATTTTCCTTGGTGCGCAAAACTGCTCACCGATTGATGATGAGATCGGCCTGATCAGTGTGATGCGCCAACAAGGGTTGCTGATCATGCAACTGACTTATAACAACCAAAGCCTACTGGCGACAGGATGTTATGAACAGGAAGACTCAGGTGTAACACGTTTTGGTAAACAAGCCATTGCCGAGATGAATCGAGTGGGCATGATTGTGGATATGTCTCACAGCGCTGAACGCTCAACGCTAGAAGCTATCGATATATCTTCTCGCCCGATTTGTATCAGCCATGCCAATCCGAATTTTGCGCACCCAGCATTACGAAATAAATCGAATGAAGTCATTCAATCATTAGCCAGCCGCGGTGGTTTAATTGGGTTCAGTTTGTATCCATTCCATTTACCCAATAGCAGCCAATGTACTTTAGAAAAATTCTGCCAAATGGTCGCAGATAGCGCCGAATTAATTGGCGTCGATCATCTCGCTATCGGCAGTGACTTATGCCTGAACCAACCACAAGAAGTGTTGGAGTGGATGCGAAATGGTCGTTGGTCGAAAGCCATGGACTATGGTGAGGGTTCATCAAGCAATTCAGGCTGGCCAGATGCACTTCCGTGGTTTTGTGACAACAAGGGGATGGAAAACATTTACCACGGCTTGATAAAACAAGGCTTCAGCGAAGCTGAAAGCAGCCAAGTCATGGGAGAAAACTGGTTCAGCTTCTTACAGGATGGCTTAACGCCAGTCAGCTAAACTCAATCATGGCCTGCGCATAATAATTACCTTAAGCAGGCCTATAGCAAACATTTTGTCCAAGCAATACCAATAACGACGCCTGGAGATACACAATGTCCGACTTCACCAATGCAGTAAAAGCAGAACATATTCCAACACCACAATCGACAGCCGAAAAGCTCGGGCTCGATAACCCCGCCTTATGGATAAGCGGTGGTTTTATAGCCATTTTTGTCATGCTTGCGTTATACGACAATGCTCTACTCTCAGAGTTAGTCAATACTGGCTTTTCTTGGTCGGTGAAAATTTTTGGTCCTTATTGGCAAGTATTATTATTACTTACTTTTTTGATCAGTATCGTTTTAGCCGTAGGCCGTACCGGACACGTTCGCTTAGGTGCGCTTGATAAGCCTGAAATAGACGGTTTCCGTTGGATGGCAATCATCCTATGTACTCTGCTTGCAGGAGGTGGCGTATTTTGGGCCGCAGCCGAGCCTATCGCCCACTATATGAGCCCACCGCCATTGTATGGGCCACAAGAAAATCCTCAACAAGGTGCGATTAATGCTTTATCACAATCGTTCATGCACTGGGGGTTCCTCGCATGGGCCATTCTTGGCAGCTTAACCTCTATTGTATTAATGCACCTGCACTACGATAAAGGTTTACCTCTACAGCCACGTACTTTGCTCTACCCTGTTCTAGGTAAGCGAGCATTAACCGGTTTAACCGGTGCAATGATTGATGCTTGCTGCATTATTGCTGTCGCCGCAGGAACAATCGGTCCTATCGGGTTCCTAGGGTTACAAATCAGTTTTGCCTTAAATGCACTATTTGATATTCCTGATGGCTTTACCACCCAATTTATCGTGATCCTTTGTGCCATTGCGATTTATACCTTATCAGCCTTAAGCGGTCTGAACCGCGGGATTCAAATACTTAGCCGCTATAACATCATTCTAGCTGTTGGTTTAATGGCCTACATCATGATTTTTGGCCCTACTAGCTTCATTGTAAATAGCTATATTCAAGGCGTCGGCAGCATGATAGACAACTTTATCCCTATGGCAACCTACCGTGGTGATGAAGGCTGGCTAAGCTGGTGGACAGTATTCTTCTGGGGCTGGTTCTTAGGCTATGGTCCTATGATGGCGATCTTTATTGCCCGTATTTCACGTGGTCGTACTATCCGTCAATTAGTGATGGCGGTAAGTATCGCTGCACCGATTATTACGTGCTTCTGGTTTACTGTCGTCGGAGGTTCAGGCGTCGCCTTTGAAATGGCCGATCCAGGTTCCGTTAGTAAAGCTTTTGAAGGTTTCAATCTTCCTGGTGCCCTACTTGCCATTACCCAACAGTTACCTTTCCCATTAATTGTCTCGATTCTGTTTCTTATCCTGACAACGATCTTCATTGTCACAACTGGCGACTCAATGACTTACACCATCAGTGTGGTAGTCAGTGGCGACACCGAACCTAATGCAGTTATTCGTATATTTTGGGGCGTGATGATGGGGGTAACAGCACTCATCCTAATCTCCTTAGGCTCAGGTGGTGTCTCGGCGTTGCAGTCTTTTATCGTCATCACTGCAGTCCCCGTTTCTCTTATCTTGCTGCCATCGCTTTGGAATGCTCCAAAAATGGCAATGAGAATGGCAAAGGAACAAGGTTTATAACACGCAACTTATCTACCAGGTCGGGCAGTGAACTTTGCTGCCTTTATCAATAATGAGTGACTAAAGCTCAAATAATAGAATCATGGTGAGCAATATGGATGCACATCGTTGTGCTGGAACCCAATCACAGTTACGCCACCCAGATACGGTAATGGCGCCAGAACGATTGGGAGCAATGCATCAGAGTCGTATCAGTTTTGTACGTAGTTTGATCCGTCGTATGGCTAATCAGAAATGGGCAGTATCTCAAGTTCAATGGGATATTTCCGAACAAGGGTTTGGGGTAGCGGTATACCGCTTAGACACACCAAACCATCACTACCATTTAGTAGTATTTTCTGATGCTATTGCCGATGAAGACCGTAACGATCGCGTGATCGCTGAAAAGTGGGATGTAACGTTTGCACTTGTACAAGGTGATATTGATAAAGCATTTTTAAACCAGTTACAAAACAATGTGCCACTCCAAGAAGCAGGCCGTAACTCAAGCCAAGTATTGGTGCTTGCTCGCGCCAATAAAAGTGTGCGGGTCTTTGATCATTTAGTCTCCTCACTGGCTAAAGGGCAACAACCAGATTCGCAAGTTCTGGCTAATGTTGGTTACATCCTACGCACGACAGCTGTTTATGGTAACGGTAAATTTGGTATTGCAGATTTTGAAATTTTAGATGATAACCCAGATTTCAATCTCTCTTTCAGTGCTCAAATGTGCGCAGTCTATATGTTGCGCCAATTCAGTCTTGATTGGGTGCACTTCTTAGCCAAACAACAAGGTGGCTCTAAAGCCGCTCTGCTGGCTCGTCCATTACAGCGTTATTTAGGCGTAGGAAATGCCACAGGACTAGGGATGGCACCCTACCTAATTCGTCATCCACGTATTGTTGATCAATGGTTGTCAGAACGCGAAAAAGCCCTTGCAGCAGTATCAGCATGCACCATTACGCCTGTTGCCAATAATGCTATTGAACCATTATTACACCGTGCCATCGCACACCTTACGCAAGTTGTCACCATTAACGAACATCAACAAAAATTGAACGCAGAAGCGATCAATGACATTCACAACATCATGGCTAACATTACTACTGCTCAACAAAAACAGTGGCAATGGAAACAGTTAATTGAAGATAACCAGCAATACTGTAACGAAGCTCAAGAAATCACTATTTCGTGCATCATGGAGCTGTATCCAGAATTAGTTGATAGTCACGAAAACAGCATGAATGCCGATGAAACATTAGCATTGGCACCCGGAATCACAGTTCAAAAACTGACGGAAGTACTGAAAGAACGCTACCGTTGGGCACTCGATATCGACTTTTCTTCTGCCGAAAACAGCTATTGGTTTTGGTACCGCTCTGAAGACAAAGAAGAACCAAGAATGGGGGTTCGTGGTGAAGAGCCCGGTGATGATCGTGAGTTAGCCCTCGATATCGCGCGTCAGGTTTATCGTTTACATGCAGCATTGGCTGCCGTAGAACCGTCGCAAACCTTGGCTGAGTTTCTGCTACATCAACCACAATATCGTTCTATTGCACGTAGGGCATGGACACTAGGGCATTGCCCTATGGGTGATATTCAAATGAATGTCTTAGACCAACATGCTTTACCTATGCACCTATTACGTTGCAAATTAGCGATGTTTGGCGCCACGAAGTTTGACCCTCGCTCAGATCGTTGGGTGCGAGTCACTTTCTTCCAAGGGGCGCCTTTAACTGACGAAATCCACGACCAAGAGTGGTTATTTCCACTACTACCCACAAACACTGAATCAACACCGGAGGCACAGGCATGATGCAAGTATCACACAACGAATTGGTCGTACTCAGTGCCAAAGCCTTCGATGGATTGCACCGACACTGTGGTGAATCAGACATGATCGCGAATATGGTGGCTGATTTAGAAATGGCAGGGTTAAATGGTGTCCAACATTTTGTGAATGCCCTCGCCTTCATGAAAAATGAAAACGATGGCCCTGTACAGGTCGATGCCTTTACAGGCTCGCAGCTAACGGCGAATCTACACGGTTGCAGTATCTTATGTCACTTACCGACCTTGTTGGATTACACCATTGAAAAGTTAGTCGACCAACCCACAATTACCTTACACATTGAGCAATGCCATAATCGCTGGCTAGCCTTTGGTGAACTGGTCAAACTGGCAGGTAAAGGCCTATCGGTAAAAGCACAATGGTATAACGGCAGTGATCCTAAACATGTCGTGTATGTACTGAATGCGGGGTACATCTTGCCTGATATTTACCTCTCCACGGCTGAACCAACAATGAATAAGCACTCTTTGACGATAGAGATCAGCAAAACACCTATTCCACAACCGGCAGTAACAGAACACCATCAGCACATTTCATCTACCAGCCTCGCCGCTGCAAAACAGCATGCTTGGCAACATGGTGTAACGGTCAATAAATCTGACTGGCTCAAGATCAAGCAAACGGCGGGGGGAATATTAGTTGAATCCAGTGATGCGTCACGTTTAGGTGCTGGTGAATCTCAGCCCTACGTATAACGCCGCACTACTGTCGATTTAAAAGCCTAACGAGTACAAACAAACCAGCCTTCCAGCAAGCAAGAGTAATCGTTTGCTGGTTTTTTCTTACCGAGAAGCTGGGCACTGACACACTCTTAACATGCCATACCTTGTCACCACGGGAATCCTCCGTAGAATACAGTGCATAGTTTATGGCAACCAAGAGATACCAACGGATGAGCAACTCTATCAATCAGATGATTGCCAGCGAACTGAATGTTCGCCTTGAGCAAGTTACAGCCGCAGTCACTCTGTTAGATGACGGTAATACGGTTCCTTTTATTTCGCGTTACCGTAAAGAAGTCACCAACGGGCTGGATGATACTCAGCTACGTAATCTGGAATCCCGCCTAGGGTACTTGCGTGAAATGGATGATCGTCGAAAAACCATCCTTAAGGCAATTACCGAGCAAGGAAAACTAACCCCACAATTGGAAGCTGAAATTAATTCAGCTGACAGCAAAACACGCTTAGAAGATCTGTACCTGCCTTATAAACAAAAACGTCGTACCAAAGGACAGATCGCGATAGAAGCCGGTTTAGAGCCGCTTGCCGATATATTGTGGCAGCAACCCACTAACGATCCAGAAGCAACAGCAGCTCAATATATCAATGCAGACAAAAGCATAGCTGACACCAAAGCTGCACTCGATGGCGCTCGCGCGATCTTGATGGAACGCTTTGCCGAAGATGCAGCACTACTGCATAAAATCCGCCGTCAACTTCAAACCAATGCCGAATTTACCTCTTGCGTGGTGGCAGGTAAAGAACAAGAAGGCGCGAAGTTTAAAGATTATTTCGAGCATAATGAACGCCTCAAAAATGTACCGTCACACCGTGCACTCGCCATGTTTCGTGGCCGTAATGAAGGCTTCCTGCAACTATCATTGAATGCAGATCCGAATCAAGAAGAAGGCGTACGCGGCTCTTACTGTGAAATCATTATTGCTGATCATTATGGCGTCAAAATCGGTACACAACCTGCCGATGCATGGCGTAAGCAAGTCATTAGCTGGGCATGGCGCATTAAAATATCAATGCACATGGAAACCGAACTAATGAGTGCATTGCGTGAAAAAGCCGAAGACGGTGCTATGCAAGTATTTGCTGACAACCTGAGTGATTTGCTGATGGCGGCACCAGCAGGCCCGCGTACCACATTGGCACTCGATCCTGGTTTACGTACTGGCTGTAAAGTTGCGGTGATCGATACCACAGGTAAATTAGTCGATATTGCCACCATTTACCCACACCAGCCACAGCGTCAAGTTGCACAATCTGAAGCAACAGTTTTAGCCTTATTAAACAAACACCAAGTCAACTTAATTGCTATCGGTAACGGAACTGCTTCACGTGAAACAGATGCCTTTGTTGCCAAGATCTTAAAAGACAACAACCTCAAAATTCAAAGTGTCATGGTCAGCGAAGCAGGTGCATCGGTTTACTCAGCTTCAGAACTTGCAGCCAATGAATTTCCTGATTTAGATGTGACGATCCGTGGCGCCGTCTCTATTGGTCGCCGCCTACAAGATCCATTAGCAGAGCTGGTGAAAATTGATCCTAAAGCCATTGGTGTTGGTCAATATCAACATGATGTAAGCCAAAGCATGTTGGCTAAACGTCTTGATGCTGTCGTGGAAGACTGTGTAAACGGCGTGGGTGTTGATGTAAATACGGCATCAGCAGCCCTACTCTCTCGAGTGGCAGGCTTAACCAAAACCATGGCGCAGAATGTGGTTGATTATCGAGATGAGCATGGCCGTTTCGAAAGCCGTACTACCTTGAAAAAAGTCGCACGCTTGGGGCCAAAAGCTTTTGAACAATGTGCGGGTTTCTTACGAATCATGAACGGTAAAAACCCTCTCGATAGCTCGGCAGTTCACCCCGAATCGTATGCTGTAGTAAAAACCATTGCCGCGAATAACAGCAAAGCGATGGATGCCATCATTGGTAACACAGAGTTTTTACGTAGCCTAAATGCTGCTGACTATACCGATGAAAAATTTGGCCTACCAACGGTTACCGATATTATCAGCGAACTTGATAAGCCCGGTCGCGATCCCCGTCCTGAATTCAAAACAGCCACGTTTGCTGAAGGTGTTAACGAAGTCAAAGACTTAATACCAGGCATGATTCTAGAAGGTGTTATTACCAACGTAACTAACTTTGGTGCCTTCGTTGATGTCGGTGTTCACCAAGATGGTCTGGTACATATTTCAGCGCTATCAGATAAATTCATCTCTGACCCACGTGAAGTCGTTAAAGCCGGTGATGTGGTCAAAGTCAAAGTGATGGAAGTGGACTTGCAACGTAAACGTATTGCAATGTCGATGCGCATGGGCGATGAGCCGGGACAAGAAAAACCCGCTCGTAAGCCACAGCAAAACCAAGCACGCAGTACTGCAAACCATAATGCACAGAGTAATAACCGCGGTAACAGTAATAGTCCAAAGGGTAACCAAGGAAATCACTCAGCAGGCGGAGCTATGGGTGGTGCATTTGCCGCCGCATTTGCCAAAGCGAAAAAGTAAATCGGTTTAAATTAAGCTTTAGCGCAGCTAATCATAATAAAAGAGTCAGTATGAAAATACTGGCTTTTTTATTGGGTAATCAAGATGCAGCAAAGAGATTGTTCAAAAGGCTATGAAGAGAATGGCTTACAGCACCACTAAATATTCAGTAGGCGGATTAGGTACCGTTGCCTGTGCATAACGGTGAGCAACAACCCCTTTAGTTCGTTCGTTATTGCTGATTTTCTCAAGCTGCTCCAGTATTTCCCGAGGCAGTTTAATGTGCATCGAGTAACCGAGTTCGGTCACTGGCGCCATGTAACTATCGGCAGATAAGGCTTTTACTAACAGCTCAAATTCATCTTGATAGCCATACTGCTTTTCAATGGTCTCAGGCAGTTCACTGTAATTTGGGTGCTCACTCGGATCCCATGATGGCTTCTTAAACTGTTTTTCTTCGCTGCTTAACGGCTTTTCACGGGGAGATTCAGCCGTTTGCGTAGGAGGAACAATTTTCTCACGCACACGGTTATCCCGCGCAGCCTGTTCGGTTGGCGGATTAACAGAGGGAGCAACAATCGGTGCTCCAGCATTGGCTGGCGAAAAAATCATACAGTGGTATTACCATATCCTTGTAAAACACGATCGCTATATATCAAGATTTCATACATTGAGATCATGAGTATATACCTAAGCAAACGGTTTAGGCGATGGCAAGTAATACCGTTGCTACGGTTCCTATCGCCGAAAGTACTTGTCCCGCAGTATAAAAATCATCGGTGTTAGTTTCTACTGTATCAGGATGATCCATCCCCAATGCACCGTAAGCAAAAGATTCAGCGATACTGCTGTCTTCTTCTACCATGCCATCTGCATTCTTTTTAACTTGTGCTTGTGTATCCGCTTCAGCGGCCAACTTACGTTTTGCATCATCAGAGATACTCACTGTTGTACCCGTAGCTTTACTCACACTGGCATTATCAGCCTGTGATTTTTCGGCATCCGTTTTTACAATCCCCGCAGTTGAGGCTTGTAATGTTGCCGGAGAATACGTTGAACTATTCCCCACACTTCCTATTGTCATATGGCCTCTCGTAAATAGAGTAATTCCATTAAAATCTCTATCGGCAAAACAATCAAAAAGTTTAACTTTTAATCACCAATTCCCTGTGCACATGACAACATCAGCTCTATTTAATGAAATCTCTCAACGTTTGCACAAATTCCTCTGGATGAGAAATGAAAGGTGCATGCGACGCGGCGGCAAAGATCTGCCGATGAGACTGAGGGGCTAATTGGTCCATATCTTTCGCTACTTTAGCGGGAACCAAACCATCTAACCGTCCATATAAGCGTAACCATGGTTGGGTTATACCACCTAACTGTGCGCGTAAATCAACATCAGCCAATAATCTTAGCCCTATCGATAAGGCTTCAGGATTAGGCTGTGGTCGTGATAACACCGCTTGCTTTAGCAATTTGATGTCTTGCCTTGCAGTAGGGCTTCCCATCGCTTGTAGTGCGAGAAAGCGCTCAACGGTTAATTGAAAGTCATCACCGAGTTGACGTCGAAAATCATCCAAGACCTGAGGCTGAATGCCTCGCCATGTGCCTTCAGCTGCAAAACGTGGTGAACTTGCTACTGTAACTAAACGAGTAACACGCTCTGGTGCCAGTAAAGCCGCTTGTGTTGCCACTAAACCGCCCAAGGACCAACCTAACCACGTTGCAGACATTGGTGATTTATCAAGCAACAGTTGTGCCATCTCTTCAATACTATCGGCAGAGATATCATGACTATGACCGTAACCCGGCATATCAACCCAGTGCACGCGATAAAAAGGAGTCAGTAATGGCAATAATTGCTGCCACACCGCACCATTCATTCCCCAACCATGAATGAGAACCAGATCCGAACCTTGCCCTTCAGTTTGCCAATGTAGCGCCGTTGTCATTTACACTTCCTTTTTAAAATCACATTGTCGAAAACATTCACCTTATAAGGATGGCAAGGATGTTATCCCTTTCATCGCTAAAATCAATGATTCTACAACTCAATCAACGTCGATGGACCAACTCACAATGTCAGCTATGCCAATTACCACTGCCGGATAATGAGTCGATATGGTGTCGGCATTGCATCGCCCATTTCCCTCAACCACCTCACTGTACAAGGTGTGGCACCACTACCGTCAACCCAGTTGAACAATGTGGACAATGTTTACGTTCACCTCCGCCATGGCACCGTCTCTATCGATTAGGCGAGTACGATTTCCCACTCAAACAGATTATCCATCAACTTAAATTCAACGGTAAATTTTGGCTTGCTAAACCATTGGCTGATCAGTTCGTATTATCTCTCGACCAGCCGGCTCCTTTGATTTTACCCGTGCCATTACATGCAACACGACGCTTTAACCGTGGTTTCAATCAAAGTGCACATTTAGCATGGGCTATCGCCAAGGCAACAAATAGTCAATGTATCGCGAATGGCTTCAAACGCCAGCGCTATACCAAGGTGCAAAAACAACTGACTAAAAACGAACGGAAGAAAAATGTTCATCAAGCCTTTATACTTAAGATAAAGTCGTTACCCAAGCATGTCGCGATTGTCGATGATGTAGTGACAACGGGTAGCACTGTTGCCGAACTCACCCGTTTGCTACTAAATAACGGTGTTGAACGGGTGGATGTCTACTGTATTTGCTATACGCCCTCAATCGAATGATCGTGAAAATCATCGAAATTAGTGACGAAATCATGGTTGCGAAGATTAAGGGGTGATAGAAAGTACGTCTAAGAGTAGAATAGATTAAATCTTACTAAATAGGTCAGGTATTACGTCGTGTCTATGATCACTATTACTGAAAGCGCTCAGCAGCACTTCGGCAAGCTTCTTGCCCAGCAGCCTGAGGGTACAAACATTCGTGTCTTCGTGGTAAATCCAGGTACTCAAAATGCTGAGTGTGGTGTGTCTTATTGTCCACCAGAAGCGGTTGAAGCGAGCGATACTAAAATCGAGTTAGAGCTATTTGATGCTTACCTTGATGAACTAAGTCTTCCTTTCTTGGATGATGCTGAAATCGATTTTGTTACCGACAAAATGGGCTCACAGCTAACCCTTAAAGCGCCTAACGCTAAAGTACGTAAAGTGTCTGACGACGCAACGCTAATGGAGCGCGTTGATTACGCAATCCAGACTCAGGTGAACCCGCAATTAGCGGGTCACGGCGGTAATGTATCTCTAGCTGAAATCACTGAAGACGGCGTCGCAATCCTCCAGTTTGGTGGTGGTTGTAACGGTTGCTCAATGGTTGATGTGACGTTGAAAGAAGGTATCGAAAAAGAACTTCTTGCTCAGTTCGCAGGTGAACTGACAGGTGTTCGTGATATCACTGAACACGCACGTGGCGAGCACTCGTACTACTAAGTTAAGCTTCCTTCAAGGTAGTCGCGAGGGAATAACGACAAAAAGTCCTTATTTCTGCTACAAAAAAGCCGCATTTAGCGGCTTTTTTTATTCTTCAGCGGTCAGTAAAGTCAGTCGACTATACTGCAACCCAAAATCATTATTTAGATTAAGGTAATGGTGACACTACGGCGTCCCCAATTCTTAGCTGCTTGAATATCTTTACCCATATAGATATCAATTTTACGCGTCCAGCGCTTATTCATTTTATCCATAACGGTATATTCACCCGGCAAACCTGAAATCTTCACTTTAGCGCCGTGAGTCAGCCCCATACCTAGAAGATCACGCGAGACTGCAATCACCTTCATCCCTGGTTTTAATCTATCGCCCCAAGCCGCAATGGATGGATTAGCGTTGGTTTGTGCTCTTACTGAGTTATATGCTGTCGCTGTTACTTTAAGGTTCTTTACACTGCTAGCCAGTGCATTTGTTCCCCAGCCTAATGACATTACTACCAGTAAAAACACCCAAATCGTTCGTTTCATTGATATCACCTGTTTAACAATTGTGCACATTTTAAACAGATCAATAACCAAATGAATAGCATTTTTTGTCGTAAAAAGAATCAATATCAGTTGAATATTTCTAACTAATTGTTTGCACTCGTCGGAGACAGAAAAATATTTTTATTCCATTGGTAAGAAAATATTACAGCCAACCCAATTCCACGCATTGCCATAAACCCTAACATAGCTGCCCACAGGGCATGATTACCATAACTATTGAGCACCCACCAAATAGCAAAGAAAAAGCACATCGCAATAAACATACTGTTGCGCATTTCTTTGCCGCGCGTTGCCCCTATAAAAATACCATCCAGTAAAAAACACCACATCGCGACTAAAGGGAATGCTGCTAACCAAGGTAAAAAGCGCATCGCTTCTTGCTGAACTGTCGGAATATTAGAAATAAGACCGATAATTTCTCGGCCAAAAACACTGAATGTGACAGTTAGCACCAGGGAAATGATTACACTCCAAAATGTTGTTCCCACTAAATAGCGGCTAAGTTCATCACGATTTTTTGCCCCAATTGCTTTACCGACCAGTGCTTCCATCGCATAGGCAAACCCATCCATTGCGTAAGAGACCAACATCAAAAAACTCATTAATACGGCATTTGCCGCCACCACGTTGTCGCCTAACGTAGCCCCTTGAAAAGTCATAAACACAAAGGTCAGCTGTAAACATAAACTGCGTAAAAAGATATCGCGGTTTAGTTTTAATAAACGCCCCATCCCATGACGAACACTGCCTAATTTTTCACGTATGGCTGGTAGTGAATGAGCAATCCACTGACGAGAAACAAACCATAAGCCCAGGAACATGCCACTGTAATCGGCAATAACAGAAGCGACAGCAGCTCCTTGCACTTTCCAACCAAAACCAAGAACAAACAAAACATCTAGGCCGATATTGACTAAGTTCGTCACTATCAATAACCACATGGGTGATTTGGCGTTTTGAGTCCCGAGCAACCACCCCATTATCACAAAGTTAGCCAAAGCAGCTGGCGCCCCCCAAATACGGATTGAAAAATACTGCTCTGCGTACATTTTCACTTCTGCACTGGCTGTGCTGAAATGGAAAATCAAGGTGGCAACCGGCTGATGAAACACAATAAGTAACAATGCCAACAGCCAAGCTAGCGCCATCCCCTGCACAAATGTACCCGCTTGTGCTTCTTTATCATTGGCACCGTACGCTTGCGCACAAATACCCGTTGTTGCCATCCGCAAAAAGCCAAGCAACCAAAACGTCACGTTAATCATGGTGCCGCCCACAGCAACACCCCCTAAATACCAAGCATGATCGAGGTGACCAATCACAGCTGCATCAACCAGCCCAAGCAAAGGCACGGTAATGTTGGACAGCACCATAGGAACGGCTAACGCAAAAACTTGGAAATGGAGTGACTTGTCTCTTAATGCTGCTAACACTGTGAACCTCAAACGGATAACGGTAGGGATTTGCTTAAAATAGCAGCACAGTGTAGCGAGTTGCTGCCGATGACAACAGCCATCAACAGCAGATAAATCAGAAATGTATCAATAGAAGCGGAGATTAAAATAATCTAGGGATAATCAGAACATCAAAGACGTTATCCAATGATCGCCCAGTAAAACCACGAACAGGGCTAACAAATGCCAAATTGAATACTTAAAGGTGGCCCAGGCATGCCCCTTTGAATCCACAAATTTTAGCTTCAACGCATAGCCGATAAATCCCAGATTCAATAAACTGCTACCCACTAAATAAACGCCACCACTCATTCCCGTAAGCCAAGGAAGTAGACCAACGACAAACAACATGACGGTATATAACAGCACCATCGTTTTCGTAAATTCAATGCCATGGGTAACAGGTAACATAGGAATACCTGCTTTGGCATAGTCATCACGACGATGAATCGCAAGCGCCCAAAAATGAGGTGGCGTCCATGTAAAGACCAACATAACCAACAACAATGCATGAGGATCTAACTGCCCAGTTACCGCAGTCCAACCGAGCAATGGTGGCGCAGCACCAGCAATACCGCCGATGACAATATTTTGCGGTGTCGCATGCTTTAGCCACACGGTATAAACCACCGCATACCCCACTAAACTGGCCATGGTTAACCAAGCTGTTAGTGCATTCAGTTCAAGCAAGATAACAAAACCTGCGACCATTAACGTAGAAGCAAACACAACGGCTTTCCACGTTTCAATACGCCCTTTCGCTAATGGCCTATTATAGGTTCGCGCCATCTGAGTATCAAAGCGGCGATCTAAAACGTGATTAAAAGCGGCGGCGGCCGCCGATTGAAAACCAATACCGATCAAACCTAAGATAACCGCTTTTGCAGGGGGAATACCCGGCACCGCTAAACACATACCAACCAGTGCAGTCAGCAATAACATAGCCACCACTTTGGGCTTCGTCATCGTGAGATAATCGCGCCATACACTTGGTTTGGAAGCGCTTCTTGTTTTCGTCGTTTCGGCTACCGTTGATGTTCGCGGTGCATTATCCAATACTTGTGATTTAGCCATGATTTCTACCCTCCCGTGCAAATAGATGCGATCCTTGCAGAATTTGTTGCCCGCAATAGATACGATAATTGGTTGCAACAATACTTAATAATAAAACGACACCCATTACGTTATGCCCTACAGCCACCAGCAAAGGTAAGCTCGCCACAATATTCGTAATCCCTAAACTCACTTGCACAATTAATGCAGCAGTGAGGATAAACCCATATTTTCGTAACCCAGCGGTACGTAGCAAAAAACCAATCAATAATATTAATATTGCCGTGGTCACCATCGCTCCTATTCGATGAGCAACATGAATCGATACACGTTGATGATAGTTAAGCACCCCATATTGATAACTATCATGAACAGGCTGAATCGGTTCAAATGCCGTTGGGTCAAAATTACCTTGCCAATCACCTTCGCACACAGGTAGTTGAGTACACGCGACTGCGGCATAGTTAGATGCTGTCCACCCGCCTAACGCAATTTGCACCACCACCACAAATAACGCACCTAGGGCGAATACTTTCAAATAACTTGAAGATGACCGCGGTGAATGCAACATTGAAGAAAAAATAGCGGTAGATTTACGCTCTTGTTGCCGGACTCTCAATACCAAGAGCAATAATAAAGAAGCAGTGGTAAAGCCACCTAATAAATGCCCCATCACCACAATAGGCATCAGTGCCAGGGTGACCGTCCACATACCAAGCAAGGCCTGAAAAATAACAGTGACTAATAATAAAGCAGGCAATAATTTGGGGGCGTATTTACGTCGCCAAGCCAGCGCATTAATCAGTAAAATTAATATGCCTAAACTACCTGCAAAGTAACGGTGCACCATTTCATTCCATGCTTTTTCAACTTCTAGCGGCTTAGAGGGGAAAATTTGTTGTGCGACTAATTGCTGCTCAGTGCTTTGGGGCACCGAAATAAAACCGTAACAACCAGGCCAATCTGGACAGCCTAAGCCCGCTTCAGTCAAACGGGTATAAGCGCCTAAGGCGATAACACAAAGAGAAAGAAGAAAAGTAAAATAGATAAGAGATTTAAAACTAAATAATCGCATCGGCTCCATTCCTTGTGCCTATCAAATCGACCTATTTTGGCATCTATATACTGGGATTTAACCGATTCTCGAGAGCTTTAATAGCCGTTTAAGATCACGTAACACGTCTTTTCCCTGCGCTAAAATCTCAGCCTGCCCTGTTACTAAAGGATACGCCATCATGACATTACCCAATGGATCAGCGATATAAATCGCATTCATACCAAATTCCAGTGTTTTTATTTGTGAAACAACCTGCTGAGAAATGGCGATGAGTTCCAACCCATTCATTTGTTCTTCATTAATTATTTTTTCATCAACAACTTTACCATTACGTTGCAAACCATCAGTAATCAACACCACACTGTTTACGCGCTCTTTATAGGCCCCTATCGCTTGTGGTACTTGGCGTAAATTAAACAATGCACCCTCACATTTTTCATCACACGATTCGGGTAACAAATACACTAGTTGCCACGTCTCTGGCTCACTTAACCATTCTGCGCTAAATGGCGATGCTAATAGCTGCCCGCGATTCGTCACACCACCTTGATACCAATTTAAGTCTAGTACGGTTTTTGCCAATACAAACGGCAAAACAAAGGCACCGAGTAATAACAGCAACATCCTATTTTTTTTCATTTAACATCCTTTTATAGCGGTATCTCGAAAATGTCATTCCTGACGGTGACCCGTGCTTGGTGGTTTTAACCACCAGAACGCTAAACCTGACACAGCGATAGCTAACAAAAACCATTGCAATGCATAGGCGTAATGTTTTTGCGGCCCCATTACCACAGGGGTCCACGTTTGCTGTAAAGCGACAGGGCTGCCAGGCTCAATTTGTAATATCCACGGCTGGAGGGGCAGATTCATAACTGTTGATAATTCATCCATGTGCAGATTTTGAACCCTTAACGGCCAATCAAAATCCAGTGACTCAGCTGACAGCTCAATAAGTTGTGACGGCTTTGCAATAATGCCTGTAATTTTAAGCTCACCATGATGCTCAGGCAGTACTGGTAATTGCTCACGATATTGCGGTGCTGCAATCCAACCGAGATTGACTAAAAACCATCCATCATCCACCGCAAAAGGATAGAGTAAGTGATAACCAGGGCGACCTCGATACAGTTGATTATCAAGTAACACAGCTTTGCTATGTTCAAACTTGCCATGAAGGGTTAATCCATACCAACGGGGATCAGAAGGTAAGCTAGCAAGGCTGTAGTAAACCTGTTCGCTGCGGCGTTCTAAGGCAATATTCAATGCTTCTTTTTCTTGCGCACGCGACATTTGCCACAGACCCAACTTGACCAATGTCGTCATTACCGCCAAAGTAAAAAGTATGAAACCAATCCTTCGCATACTTACCTTTCACCCTTGGAGACGCCATGCTCATTAAAGCCACCATCGTCTGCCTATTAATATTTATTGTGCTGAACCTATTTCGAGCATTGCCAATGATGCTTAAGAGCAAGACTGATCCGTTATCATCCAATAAGCCGATGTCACACTTTCTTGGCCGCCGTCTTCTTCTGTCCGTTTTTATCTTTGCCCTATTATTACTGGCAATAACCACGGGGATCATTGAACCAAACCCTCGCCCTTATTAGCGAACAAGCCTGTAAAGACGAATCTCTTATAAAATATAGACGAAAATAAATAGGCACAGCCAAACCACATCGACAAAGTGCCAATACCAAGCGCCGGCTTGAAAAGCAAAATGCTGATGCGGCGTAAAGTGTCCTTTTAAAATACGGCACCACACCACGAATAGCATGATCGTACCTAAGGTGACATGCAGCCCGTGAAAACCGGTGAGCAAGAAAAATGTATTACCATACACCCCAGCATCGAGTGTTAAGTCCATATCTTGATAAGCATGGATATACTCCACGCCTTGCAAGTAAACAAATAAACTACCAAGTAGAACGGTTAACAACAGAAATAAGGTCAGCCGTTTACGATTGTTTGTCTCTAATGCCGTATGTGCAATATGTACAGTGACAGATGAAACCAATAAAATCATGGTGTTGTATAACGGTAAGCCGATAGGTCCCATAGCTTGAGTTTCACTGCCATCGGGGGTTTTAATTAGAGGCCATTGCGCGACAAATTCTGGCCATAGCACCAAATTCGTCATCTCATTATTGCCAGCGCCACCCAACCAAGGAACTGAAATCATACGGGCGTAAAATAACGCCCCAAAAAAGGCAAAGAAAAACATCACTTCAGAGAAAATAAACCAACTCATACCTTGGCGAAATGAACGATCCATCTGTGAGCTATACAAGCCCCCCATCGATTCTTGAATCACATCTCGAAACCAACCCGTTAGCATAAAAAGAATTAAACCAACACCGGTCAGTAGAATCCACGGCCCCTGTCCATTGAACAAATCACCGACCGTTGCACCTGCCCCTAACGCGATCAGAAATAAAGCAATAGCCCCGACAATCGGCCATATGCTGGCATCAGGTACATAATAATGTTCATGGGGTTTATTCGCTGATTGCTCAGGAAGAGACGATTCATGTTCACTGTAAGGATTAGACATCTTTACAACCTCTTTTTTTCATTGCGTTAGCGCTGTGCCCGCAGGCTGCGCGTCATATAAGGTATAAGCCAAAGTTAATGTGTTTATATCTTCAGGTAGATCGGGATCGATATAGAACACTAAGGGTAACTCTGCCGACTCTCCCGCCTCTAAAGGCTGATGGTTAAAGCAAAAGCATTCGATCTTATTAAAGTAACGAGCCGCTAAACCTGGAGAAACCGACGGCACAGCCTGACCGATTGATGCCGTCGCAGTCAGATTACGGGCAGCATATTTAATGGTTTTCGTTTCCCCCGGATTAACCACAATACGGGTAATTTGCGGTTCAAAAGTCCACTGCATCCCCGGATTGATATAAGCCACAAACTCCACCGTCACCTCACGATCACTAACAATACGCTGGCTCTGTTCCGTTGGCGTATTTGCCGTTTTACCGTTAATTCCCGTGAGATCACAAAACACGTCATAGAGCGGCACTAAGGCAAAAGCGAAGCCAAACATGGCGACAGACATCAATATTAAAGACCAAAAAGACCGCTTCTTGCCTTGTTGTTTTGTATCTCCATCTGTACTGGATTTCTGCTCTGCTTTCTTTTCTGAGCTGCTCATAATGTACCCCTGCGAAGGTCACCGACAAATTAAATCAATGAAGCGAATAATAGGGCTAATCAATTTTTGGTGGTGTTGAAAATGTATGATGAGGTGCAGGTGAAGCAACCGTCCATTCCAACCCTTCAGCCCCTTCCCATGGTTTTGCTGCTGCTGGCTCACCACCGCGAATACACTTAACCACGACAGCCAAGAAAATCAGTTGAGATAAACCAAACATAAAGCCGCCAATACTAACTACCGCATTCACATCGGCGAATTGCAGGGCATAATCAGGGATTCGACGTGGCATACCCGCAAGCCCAAGAAAATGCATGGGGAAGAATAGAATGTTCACCGATACGACAGAGCACCAAAAGTGCCATTTAGCCAGCCGTTCATCGAACATATACCCAGTCCATTTAGGCATCCAATAATATGCCGCAGCCATGATGGAGAAGATGGCACCCGACACCAGAACGTAATGAAAATGAGCAACCACAAAGTAAGTATCGTGATATTGAAAATCAGCGGGGGTAATGGCTAACATCAGCCCAGAGAATCCGCCTATGGTAAACAAGACAATAAAGGCGATAGCAAATAACATCGGCACTTCAAAGGTCAACGAGCCTCGCCACATTGTCGCAACCCAGTTAAAGACTTTCACCCCAGTGGGCACCGAGATCAACATGGTGCAATACATAAAAAACAGCTCAGCTGCCACGGGCATACCAGTGGTAAACATGTGGTGTGCCCACACGAGAAAACTGAGCCCGGCAATCGATGCGGTTGCATACACCATAGAACTATAGCCAAAGAGTTTTTTACGCGAAAAGGCAGGAATAATGGCCGAAATAATACCGAAACTCGGCAAAATCATGATGTAGACTTCGGGATGACCAAAGAACCAGAAGATATGCTGGAACATCACCGGATCGCCGCCCCCCGCGGCATTAAAGAAACTCGTCCCGAAATATTTATCCGTAAGTACCATGGTTACGGCACCTGCCAATACGGGCATTACGGCAATTAATAAGAAAGCAGTGATCAGCCACGTCCATACAAACAAAGGCATTTTCATGTAAGTCATACCCGGTGCGCGTAAGTTAACAATGGTCACAATCACATTGATCGCCCCCATGATTGAACTAATCCCCATGATATGAATAGAAAAAACAAATAACCCCGTACTAGCAGGACTATACATAGTCGACAGTGGTGCGTAGAACGTCCAACCAAAATTAGGACCGCCGCCTTCCATAAACAACGACGATAGCAACAACGTAAACGCAAACGGTAGAATCCAGAAGCTCCAGTTATTCATTCTTGGTAACGCCATATCTGGCGCACCAATCATCATTGGAATCATCCAGTTAGCCAGCCCAGTAAAAGCCGGCATTACAGCACCAAAGACCATAATCAAGCCATGGACAGTGGTCATTTGATTAAAGAAATTGGGTTCAACTAACTGTAATCCAGGCTGAAATAGTTCAGCTCGAATTACCATAGCCATCGCTCCGCCAGTTAAAAACATGGCAAAACTGAATATTAAATATAACGAACCAATATCTTTATGATTGGTCGTAAACAGCCAGCGTTTAAAACCAGTAGGTTGATGATGATGTTGTGAATGTTGATCATCTGAAAAACCGTTCTTTAACGAGCCGTCTTCTAAGATACTGCTGTTTGAGTCGCTGTCTTCAACGTCAGTTTTAACTTCTTCACGTAACATATCCGTCATTGTCT
This sequence comes from Photobacterium profundum, assembly GCF_003026285.1. GTDB lineage: Bacteria > Pseudomonadota > Gammaproteobacteria > Enterobacterales > Vibrionaceae > Photobacterium > Photobacterium profundum. The sequence goes on along the minus strand of NZ_PYOD01000006.1, from coordinate 84,373 downwards.
GTTGCTCCCTTAAAGCTCTTTGCCGTTGAGCACAGCCTGCACTTCTGCAGCTTGTATGGTTTCACCCGTATCGTTACCCCATGCATTTCGCTCATAGGTAATAACAGCGGCTAATTCTTTCAGGCTTAACTGAGGCCCGAATGCCTGCATTGCTGTCCCTTTTTTGCCATGAACAACGATACTGATATGCTCTAATTTCTTAGCCGGATCAATCGCAACACCTTGCCCAGCTAACGCTGGGAATGCCCCTGGAATACCAGTTCCCGTTGGTTGATGACACACAGAACAGCGCGCGAGATAGGTTTTTTCACCCAACGCCATAAGCTCTTCCATCGGCATTTGCATTGACAATAAACGTTGCTCTTCTTCATATGCTGCTTGCTGAGTGGCCTTGGTTTTTTTAAGCCAAGAATCATAATCACCTTGAGATTTGGCAATCACCACAATGGGCATAAATCCGTGATCCTTTCCACACAGCTCGGCACACTGCCCACGATAAATGCCGGGCTCATCTATACGTGTCCAAGCTTCATTAATGAAACCAGGGTTGGCATCTTTTTTCACTGCAAATGCAGGTACCCACCAAGAATGGATTACATCCTGTGAGGTAATAAGAAATCGGATTTTTTTACCAATAGGCAAAACCAGAGGACGATCTACTTCAAGTAAATAGTTTTCACGCTTATCGCGTTCATTCTCGATTTCCGCAGAAGAGGTGGCCAACAGTGAATAAAAACCGACATCTTCGTTAAAATAGTTGTAATGCCATTTCCATTGGGAGCCGGTAACTTGAATGGTAATATCCGACTCTGACGTGTCTTCCATTGCTAGCAAAGTGGTTGTCGCAGGAATCGCCATGGCAATAAGGATAACGAAGGGAATGATGGTCCAGAGTATTTCGACTTTGGTACTTTCATGAAACGAGGCAGCGACCGCGCCACGCGATTTCCGATGATGGACAATGGCCCAAAACATGATGCCAAAAACAATAATGCCAATAACCACACAAATATAGAAAATGGTCATGTGCAGGTCGTATACCTGCTGGCTAACCCGAGTAACCCCTTGGGTCATATTTAACGGCATGCTTTTCGTTTCAGCAGCCACAGGCAACGCCAAAAAACTTAATAATAATACGCTGATCAGTCGACGAATCATCTTCCTGACCTCTCCTTTTGTCATCCTGACATTCATCAAGAACTGTTCAATGAAAACACTAGGTTATAGCAGAAACCAGTCCGTCTACGCGTAGCGCTCAGACACTGATTAACACTTTGTTTACATTTAACTTAGGACAAAACAGAAGAAATGAGCAAAGAATTACTAATAAAAAATTAATCCGGCATGAAGGTAGAATAACCAGATGCGAAGTCAGTAACAAAAGGAAATATGACGCTAAAAGTCACGATCTAGAAGCGTATGTGCACCAATACGGGGGTAACTCGGTATTTCAAACTTGGCATTCTTGCGATCCAACGCTGCCAAGATCGCCAACGCGGGCAATCATGATCGAGCGGACTATAGCGACTGATTAACTCTGCCCATGGCAACCAATTCAATACTTGTTGAGCAGGGTCTTTAAACCCGTGACGATACTGTTCAGCCCCCATCTTTTTAGCTAATGCAGAATCACAACGATCGCCAGCCAAGACCAAACAGGCTTCTATATGACTAAAGTGACAGCCAATACGCTGAATAAAAGTGGCTAATTTTTGGCTTTCACATTTCAATAGTGCTTGATCGCACAATAATAAAACGGGGGTATTTTTCCAAGCAGGCAATGAGGCTAACCATGATAAATCAGTGACGGAACCACGTTGCATGGTATACCGATCACTGCGATGAAAAAGCCGTTCACGCCATAAAAGGTTCTCATCTGTATCTAATTCAAACCAACGACAACGGCCATTATCTAAACGATAAAAACGGGTATCAAGCCCCGCCCCAACATTGATAATAAAACCATTGGGATGACGGCGAAGAAATTTTAAGACTTGTTTATCACACTGTAAGGTAAGCGTGGCATGCAGTAATTGACGTTCAGAAACATTGCCAGCTAGACAATCAGGAACAAGATGGCACTGACTACACGCAGCAGCGGCGATGGGATCATAAATAAGTCCATCATCAGCCAAACTTTCTCGGCTTCTAAGCCATAATGGCTGCAGCAATTCAGAAGGTATGCGGTATCGAGAGGAATTAACCATTATCATCTCCATGTGATATGGATTAGATGATAATGACTATCATTAAGTTTTGCAAAGTATTCTCGATACTAATGCAAAACATAATGATTTATTAACATTTACAAGGAGCGATTACATCCAGTCAGCAGTACGAATAACACCAACAGCAATGCCTTCAATCGTCAATTGCTGATGAGTAAGATCAACAACAATCGGAGCAAAATCTTCATTTTCAGCATGCAACAAAACTTGCGAACCTTGTTTATCAAGACGCTTTACTGTTACATCATCATCAACACGAGCAACAACCACTTGCCCGTTATGAACATCTTGGGTTTTATGCACAGCAAGTAAATCGCCATCCATAATACCGATGTCTTTCATGCTCATGCCATTTACACGCAATAAAAAATCAGCGCGCGGCTTGAATAATGTTGGATCAACTTCATAATGCATTTCAACATGCTCTTGAGCCAAAATAGGTTCACCAGCAGCAACACGACCAATTAATGGTAAGCCTTTTTCTTCAGCTTCATCATGGAGTAACACACGAATACCTCGTGATGCACCCGGCACAATTTCAATGACTTCTTTACGTGCCAACGCTTTTAAATGTTCTTCAGCAGCATTCGCTGAACGGAACCCCAATTCACGAGCGATCTCAGCACGCGTTGGCGGCATCCCACTATCTTCGATTTTTGCTTTGATCAAATCAAAGACTTCTTGTTGGCGCGGCGTTAACGGCTTCATGATTCACCCTGTTTGTTTATACAGTCTACTGTGAGTATATCCAGTGTTTACAGGCTTGAAAAGTTAATTGTTCACGAAAAGACCAATCCGTATAGAAAGCACAACGATTAAATACAGTAAAAGCGTTCAGATTAACCCAAGTATTTGATTAATTACTGTGATTAGATCGTGAAAATTAGCCGTGATCAAACAAAGATGATTGCTGGAATAATAAATGGAATAAAAGATTATTCAAAATCATAATTTGATATCAATATCTCGCATTTTCGCTGCATGAAAGCAGCCATTTTCTGCTATCCTTGCCACGCATTAAGAATTCGAGGCTAGTAAAAGATATGTCAAGTTGGCAGAAAATCTATCAAAAATTATTGAATTTGCCGCTTTCCGTGTTGGTTAAGACCAATTCAATTCCATCCGATCCCGTTAAAGATTTAGAATTAGATATCGAACGACCAATCGTTTATATCTTACCTTTCCGTTCAAATACGGATCTAATGACACTACGTAGCAGTACTCTGGAACTAGGTCTACCCGACCCACTGACGCCACTTGAAATTGGTGATCAAAAATTCTCGCGGTATGTTTTCGTAGCAAACGGTCCAAGTATTTTTGGTACCGATCGAGAATTACCGAAAGAATCACTTCAGTTATTCACCAGTTTACTTGAGCAGCATAAGCAAGATTCTGATCTCGATATTCAGCTCATTCCTGCCTCCATTTTATGGGGACGTAAGCCAGGTAAAGAAAGCCATAGAGGGCCGGTACTGCGCCCACTCAATGGTCCTGAAAAGTTTACTGCGATTTTAGGCCATGGCCGCGATTGTTTAGTGCGTTTAAGCACGCCTGTATCATTACGTTATATGGCAGACAATCACGGTACTGATGACGCAATCGCGCAAAAATTAGCGCGTGTGGCAAAGATTCATTTCTCTCGCCAACAAATTGCAGCTTCAGGCCCACGTTTACCCGACCGCCAAGCCTTATTCAAGCGCTTACTGGCATCTAAAGCTATTGAAAAAGTGGTTCGTGAAGAAGCTGAAAGCCGTGATGTACCAGTAGAAAAAGTCCGTAAAGAAGCCATCGACATGATGGAAGAAATTGCGGCTAATTTCTCTTATTCACTGATTAAAAATGCTGAACGTTTTCTCGGTTGGTTGTGGAACAAGCTCTATCAAGGGTTGAATATTCACAACGCTCAGCGAGTACGTAAGTTGGCACAAGATGGTCACGAAATCGTGTATGTTCCGTGTCACCGTAGCCATATGGATTATCTACTTTTATCTTATGTTTTGTATAAAGAAGGCTTAGTTCCGCCGCACATTGCTGCGGGTATAAATCTGAACTTCTTCCCTGCGGGACCGATTTTCCGCCGTGGTGGTGGCTTCTTTATACGTCGTAGTTTTAAAGGTAACCGCCTATATTCAACGGTTTTTCGTGAATACCTGGCCGAGCTTTTTGCGAAAGGCTATTCCGTCGAATACTTCAGTGAAGGTGGCCGTTCACGTACCGGACGTTTACTACCAGCGAAAACAGGTATGCTTTCAATGACAATTCAAGCGATGTTACGAGGCTTAAATCGCCCTGTTACATTGGTACCAGTCTATATTGGTTATGAGCACGTTATGGAAGTGGCCACTTACGCAAAAGAACTACAAGGTAAGCGTAAGGAAAAAGAAAATCTGGGTCAAATTTTGCGGACATTACGTAAATTACGTAATTTTGGGCAAGGTTATGTGAATTTCGGCGAGCCAATTCCGCTGAATCAATACCTCAATGATAACGTGCCAACGTGGCATGATGACATTGACCCAATCGAACCACAGAAACCAAGCTGGCTAAATCCTGTAGTGAACGATCTTGCCGTTAAAATGATGACACACATTAATGATGCCGCTGCGACCAATGCTCTCACATTGTGTGCGTTAGCATTATTATCATCTCGTCAGCGTGCCCTGAGCCGTGAAGAGCTCGAACAGCAGATTGATAGTTACCTACAAATTCTGCGTAACGCATCATATTCATCACAATGTACGATGCCAGACGAAGATGCAAAAACCTTGGTCGAACACGCACTAGAAATGGATAAGTTCATTGTAGAGCGTGATGGTTTAGGTGAGGTTATTTCGCTTGATCGTCAACAATCTATTTTGATGACTTACTACCGTAATAACATTATTCACTTGTTTGCATTGCCGTCTTTAATTGCACACATCATCGTTCAGCATCAGAGCTTATCCAAAGATAAGATTTATGAACAAGTGCAGTTACTGTATCCATTCTTAAAAGCTGAGTTATTCTTACGCTTTGAGAAAGGTGAACTAAATGCTGTCATTGACTCCATCATTAGTGAACTGGTTCGTCAGCGTTTACTGTTAAGTAATGGCGACACTATCTCGATGAATAATGCCCGTATTGGACCACTACAGTTGTTAGCCCGTACGATCACTGAAACGTTGCAACGCTATACCATCACCTTAACTCTACTGCATGCCGATCCTCAAATGATGAAGAGTGATTTAGAGCAGCAAAGTCAAATGATGGCACAACGTTTAAGTCGCTTACACGGGATTAATGCACCAGAGTTTTTCGACAAAGGTGTGTTCGCGATATTAGTGAAAACGCTACGCAGCGAAGGCTACCTCAATGATGAGTGTCATGCGGTGTCTCGCCAAGTAGAAAACCTTGCCGATCAATTAACAGCATTGGTTTCACCTGAAGTGAAATTAACCATTCAAGCGGTAATGAATCGCGATGAAAAAGCGTAATTCAATTCACCGCTGAGATACACCTTTAAACGAAAAGCTGGCATGGCCAGCTTTTTTATTGCCTGCTATCGACCTCAATCACTTTATAAGCTTTTAGGTTATGGGGTTCCCAAACGTCCTAAACATGTACATTAGTCCTGATAACGTACTAGCGCCTAGCTGGCAACCGCCGGATTCATTACGATACGTCTAAAAACGCAAGCTTTTAGGTTACTGGTATATAAAACCTCTAAAGCTGTACAGTTTCAGAGGTCTCACTAAAAACTAACCTACACCCCAGAACTGATAGGCTTCAGCTAAGTTAATGATTAATTAATGCAATGCCCGTTTAATAACAAGAAATAGACGTTTCTTAGTTTGATGGTGTTTTTTAATTAAAAAGCTGTACAGCGGTTATAACAAGAAAGATTGACACAAATCTCAAACAATAAAAAAGCACCCTATAGGTGCTTTTTTATGATGTATACCTAAGTAACGTCAAAAAGCTTTGCGCATGCAGGCCGCTCAATATCGTTATTTATTGCATCATCACACTAATAGCGATACCTAAAAAGATCAGCATGCCAACATAGTTATTGTTTAAAAATGCTTTAAAACACGGTTCACGTTCACGCCTTCCAATCAGTCGTTGTTGGTACACAAACAAGCCAGATGCCATTAATAAAAACCAATAATAAACTTGATGTAAATCGAGGCTATGTCCAATCAAAATCATGATTACTAACGTGCTTAACTGCAATACACCAATAATAATCTTATCAAAGCGACCAAATAAAATGGCGGCGGACTTGATGCCCACTTTTAAGTCATCATCGCGATCGACCATGGCATACTGAGTATCGTAAGCAATGGTCCACAATATATTGGCGGTAAATAATAACCATGCAACAACAGGTAACTCACCCGCCTGTGCGGCATATGCCATTGGAATTGACCAGCCAAATGCCATACCAAGTACCAGCTGCGGTAAATGGGTATAACGCTTCATAAATGGATAAGCGGCAGCCAATGCCAGCCCAACCACAGAGAGCATAATCGTTAAGGTGTTCATGGTCAGTACTAATAAAAACGACACTAATACCAATAGACCGAATAATCCGAGCGCTTCACGTTCCGATACCTTGCCCGATGGCATTGGCCGTTCAGCTGTGCGTTTTACATGACCATCAAAATTACGGTCAGCAAAATCATTAATCACACAGCCAGCCGCACGCATAAAAATAACGCCAAGCACAAAAACCACCAGCACATGTATATTGGGTAAACCATCTGCGGCTAAAAACAGTGCCCACAACGTTGGCCATAATAAAAGTAAACTACCAATAGGGCGATCAAATCGTGCCAGCTGACAAAATGCTTTCGCCTTAGTCATTGCTAACATTGTCTCTCCTTTGAATAAACTGGGGCTTGTGCCAAAAATAATTCAGCAACCAGCAACGGTTTATTATTTATCCATAAACGTGAACGGCGAGCCCATAGTGGCTGTTCTTGTGTTCCTGTATTCGCAACTTCCAATGCATCACGACGCGCACTACTATCAGTAAATACCCGAAAGCCCAGTGGCATCTCACCCAGTTGTTCAAGGTCGCTCTCTTGTCCTGTAAGGGTGGATAGCGGGATTAAAGTACGAGCAAATACCCACGGTTGCCCGTCTCCCATCAAAACTACTTTACGTAATAGACAATCAACATCACCGATCAACTCACGCTCATCAGCCGATAGCATCGTACTATCAATTTTCTTCTGCTCAATGAGCGACACGGTAAATTCATCACAATGACGTTGAAGTCGACGTGATAATGAATCAGGCTCAAGCAACCAATGCCCAAACTCTGTGCCTTCTATCGCGAGTGAGAGGGGTGTTTCCCACTGCACATTATCCAATAATGGTTTATACAACTGCTTGAATTTCGACATCTTTCCAATTCGAACGCTACAAGCTTATGATTAAAATAGCTTGGTAGAATGCGGTTAATTTATTACCATGATGATCTGCTATTGTAGCAAGCCGTAACGAGTAGGAATATCGTTACGGTCGAAAGATAGCAATTCATTGCGACAAATTCAGATAAACCCATGAGTGTAATGATGAAATCGACAATCTTTGGCTTCACCCTTTTTTTGGCTAGTATTCTAGCTACCCAGTATGTTGCAGCAGCAGATGCACCCCTGTCGCAACCAGAATATTCTTATTACACCCTAACCCCCGACATAACGACTAACTATGTTACGCAGGGTAAAAAATTAGGCTATTTGCGCTTACAGATCGATTTAATGGTATCTGATCCCAGCTTAATCAAGCAGGTGGAGCATCATACGCCATTAATTCGTGATGCCATTATCAACATCATTGGTCAACAGCCAGAAGCAAAAGTGAAATCATTGGCGGGGCGTGAAGAAATTCGACAAGCCTGCCTTGCCAAAGTGAATGAACTGCTGATCACAGAGACCAGACAAAAACTGGTAACAGAGTTATTGTTTACCAAGTATCTGTACCAATAATGGCTGATAGTCGTTATAAGATTTATGACTGGCAATAAAAAAAGGCGCTCAATGAGCGCCTTTTACATATCTATTTTTTTATTAAGCAGTGCTAAAGCACATAACCTTAGCCCGCTTTAACCCATCTATCGCTTATGCCGCGACATTCGCTTGCGACTTTTTAGCTGCAATAGATTGTGCTTTATCGGTAATGTACTGTGCCACCGCTGCGATCTGCTCATCATTTAGATACAAACCTAATTTACTACGGCGCCACAATGCATCGATTTCATTTTGCGCAAATTCTTGCTCAATCATGTAATCGAGTTCACGAGCATAAAGGCCTTCGCCAAAGTGCAGCCCCATATCAACTTCACCATTGACGCCTTCTAACAATTTCACCGCTCGGTTACCGTAGTTCGTTGCCATACGCTCACACGTAAAGGCAGATAACCATGCATGCTGCTGTTGCAGTTTCTTGGCTAGCAGTGGAATGCTAAAGTTCGCTTCACCACCCGGCAAATACGAATCAACAGTCCAGCTTGGGCCCATATTGGAGAAGAAAGGCGATAGCTTGGTCATTGCCGCTTCAGCAAGCTTACGGTATGTGGTGAGCTTCCCCCCGAAAATCGATAGTAAAGGAGCTTGGTTCGCTTTTTGTTCAAGCTCTAAGGTGTAATCACGGGTAATTGCTTGTGGTGAATCTGATTCGTCATCACATAGTGGACGAACACCACTGTAGGTCCATACCACATCAGTACGATCCAGCTTTTTCACAAAATTGGTGTTGTAAGCTTTTAACAAGTAATCGATCTCGTTGTCATCAATGGCCACATTACGCGGATCACCATTGTATTCAACATCCGTCGTACCAATAATCGAAAAACGATCTAAGTAAGGAATAACAAAAACAATTCGATTATCTTCATTTTGCAAAATATACGCTTGCGGTTCGTCGTGTGCACGTGGCACAACAATGTGTGAACCTTTAATTAAGCGAATATTACGCGGAGATACTTCTTCCATACTGTCATCGAAGAACGCTTTCACCCAAGGGCCAGCTGCATTCACCAGCGCACGAGATTTACGTACAAAGACTTCATTCGTTTGGACATCACGAATGGTTACGAGCCAAAATTTACCGTCACGTATCGCTTTTTCAACTCGGCAACGATTACGTACATCACCGCCTTTTTCTGCCACTTCCATTGCATTCAAAAGTACCAAGCGCGCATCATCAACCCAGCAATCTGAGTATTCGAACCCTTTGGTTATTTCTGGAATTAATACTGAATCTTGACCAAATTTAAGGCCATGGCTCGCAGGTAATGTTGTGCGTTTACCCAAGTTATCATACATAAATAAGCCAGCACGGATCATCCAAGCCGGACGAAGATGTGGGCGGTGAGGCAAGCGAAAACGCATAGGGCGTGCAATATGAGGGATTTTTTTCAATAGCACTTCACGCTCTGCCAGTGCTTCGCCAACTAAACGAAATTCATAGTGCTCAAGATAACGAAGACCACCATGGATAAGCTTCGAACTCGCAGAAGAAGTAGCAGAAGCAAAATCATCAGCTTCATATAAACCGACAGTCAAACCTCGTCCAGCAGCATCAGCGGCAATACCAGCGCCATTAATACCACCACCTACTACAATTAGATCCAAAATCTGCGTGTTTTCTGCCGTCATGCCATCCACCTATCCCGTAATATGCTTGATTTTGATAATTCGAAACCAATGCGAACATTAAAATGTTCGTTTTAACTCGATATCGAGCATCATAGCTGACAATTAACTCAAGATCACCATTATTATTTGCGATTTGTTATAAAAATATGACCAATTCGTCAAATAACACGCATAAAAAACGGACAGCCATTACTGACGGTCCGTTTAGGAAAGCTGCTCGACACGTTTTCGTATCGATTATCTCTTTTCGTTACCGATTTTTATCGGTCAATCTAGCGTATTGTCTTGACCAACGACTTCCATATGGATTTCATGCTCAGTAATCAGCTTCAATAACGCTTCCGGGGGGTGTTCATCGGTAAACAACATATCAATCTGACTAATATCACCCAGATTCACCATCGCATTACGACCAAATTTAGTATGATCGGCACCCAGCATAACGCAGCGGCTATTTTCGATAATCGCCTGTTTCACGCGTACTTCATGGTAATCAAAATCAAGCAATGAGCCATCAAGATCAATACCACTGATCCCCATGATGCCGAAATCTAACCGGAACTGGGAAATGAAATCGAGGGTTGCTTCGCCCACAATACCACCGTCGCGGTTACGTACTTCACCACCCGCTAAGATAACGCGAAAATCATCTTTTCCTGTTAATACGCTGGCGACATTCAAGTTATTCGTTACGATGCGTAAATCATTATGATTTAGTAATGCACGGGCAACAGCTTCAGGCGTTGTACCAATATCAATAAACAGCGTGGCCCCATCGGGAATATGCTCGGCCATAGCTTCTGCAATACGGTCTTTTTCAACCAGCTGCATCACTTTACGCGTATTGTAAGATGTATTAACGGAACTGGATGGAATGGTTGCTCCGCCGTGATGACGACGAATTTTATTTTCAGCGGCGAGTTCATTCAGATCTCGTCGGATAGTTTGAGGGCTTACGTTAAAACGTTCAACCAGGTCGTCAGTGCTGACATAGCCCTGGGTTTTAACGATGTCGATAATCTCTTGATGTCGTTTGCTTTGCTTCACTGCTGACGCTGCTCCTGATTACAACAAGGCCCCGCGAATGCGGAGCCTTATCATATTACCTACAGCGATAGAAAGATGCCAATGATGGCGATCTCAATCACGCATTTTGTTGTGCGCGCTCAAGAGCACGTTTTTCATGGATCTTATTTTCACCCATTAGTGCTAACACAAGGAAGAAGATTGACAAGCCACAGGCTGAAGTCAGTACCATGAAGCCACCATCCCAACCAAAGTGGTCAACGGTGTAGCCTAGTACGATGTTTGCCACAACCGCACCGCCAAGGTAGCCAAACAAACCAGTAAGGCCAGCAGCCGTACCCGCCGCTTTCTTCGGTGCTAATTCTAACGCATACAGACCAATAAGCATTACCGGGCCATAAATAAGGAAGCCGATAGCAACCAGTGCTGTCATATCAACAATTGGATTGCCCGGAGGGTTAAACCAGTAAACCAATACCGCAATCGTTACAAGTGACATAAATAAGATGCCAGCAGGTGCACGGCGACCTTTAAAGAATTTATCTGACATCCAACCACACAGTAATGTGCCTGGAATACCTGCCCACTCATAAAGGAAATATGCCCAAGATGACTTATCTACTGAGAAGTCTTTTACTTCACTTAAATACACAGGAGCCCAATCAAGTACACCATAACGAATCAAGTAAACAAATGCGTTCGCAATTGCGATAAACCACAATAATTTGTTGTTAAATACATATTTGAAGAAGATTTCCTTACCGGTCATCTCTTTTTCATGTGATTCATCGTAGTTATCAGGGTAGTCGTTTTTATATTCTTCAATGGCAGGTAAACCACAAGATTGCGGTGTATCACGCATGGTGATTAATGTGAAAGCAGCAACCAATAACGCGAAGAATGCAGGTACATAAAATGCTGTACGCCAGTCATCGTTAAAAGCCCATAAACCCAATAAGAACATCGGACCAATTAAACCGCCACCCACATTATGCGCGACGTTCCAAACCGACACTAATTCGCCACGTTCTTTACGTGACCACCAATGCACCATCGTCCGACCACAAGCTGGCCACCCCATGCCCTGGAACCAACCATTCAAGAACAATAAGATAAACATGGCGGTAATACTGCTTGTTGCCCAAGGCATAAAGCCAAAGCACAGCATCACCAACGCCGACATGGTCAAGCCTGCCGCCATAAAATAGCGCGGATTAGAGCGGTCTGACACGCTACCCATTAAGAACTTTGATAAACCATAGGCAATAGAAACAGCAGCCAGAGCAACACCTAAGTCCCCACGGCTGTAGCCATACTCTTCAATCAAGAAAGGCATAGCCAAACTGAAGTTTTTACGGACTAGATAATACCCGGCATAGCCAAAGAAGATACCCATAAAGAGTTGCCAACGTAGACGTTTATAGACAGGATCTATTTGTCCACCAGACAATTGCGCAGTATGAACTGCGGGTTTAAAGATGCCAAACATAAGGTGTTCCTTTAAAAGTTATTGTTATTTTAGCAAGGACGATTTTTAAACAGCGTACTGTTGTTACGATATTGCTTTTAACAAATTGTTGTTTCAGCGATGGATTTTTGCGCGAACGCAAGCTACAAACGAGCAAAACAATCGATTCCGCTCAATTGGCGCGAATTATTACGCGAATGAAAAGATAAAGATGTGAAAACAATCATAAACGAAGATTTATTTTTCAAAAATGAGACATCTTGCCCTAAAAAGCAGACAAATATATAGAAGTGCTTTTGAAATCAGAGACTAATGCCATTCGAAATAGGGAATAGAATGACATTAATCTTTAAGGAAGAGAGATTATTGGTGGTTCGACTTTCCAAATTTCGCATCAACCAGTGCGATTAAGCACCCACTGATCAAGCCAAATAAATGTGCCATGTTCGCTATCGACACTCCCATCGGCTCAGCAAATCCAATCACCAGCCATGCCAGCATAAAACCGACATACGCTTTTGGCATGGTAAGGCCTCGTTTAGGTGCTAACCAGCCCATCCACCAGATGTAGCCCATGAGGGCGTAAACAACCCCAGATAAACCACCAAAATTAGGACCATGAAACCAAAATTGAGCAAACCCTGATATCAACGCTGATATCAAAAAGACTTGAACCAGTTTTGCACTGCCGCTATGTCGCTCTAATTGCCCGCCGAGGATCCACCACCATAGGCAGTTAAAAATAATATGTAAGGCAGAAAAGTGAATCAAAGCGTGTGAGAAAAATCGCCACACTTGCCACTGATCGCCATCCATAAACGGGAAATGGAATAAATCAAAAAGAGGCTGCTGTAAACCAAAGAACCACAATATATAAATCGCGATAACCACAACCATAACCGATAAGCTAAACGGCCCTGCCTGTGATTTAACCATCCCAATTAAACTCGGGCTACGATAATTGAATTTTGCCGTACGGCTTTCAGCTACATCCCAAGATGCAGCTTGATACTTAGGTTCATTCGGGTTATTCAAAAAAGTATTAAGTTCAGACTCTGCTTCAACTTGATGCTCGATATCAACTAACCAGATGGCAAAAACGCCTTCAGGCTCAGATGCTAAAGACAAGGTAATACCACGCGACGCCATATAATCGATAAACGCTTGCGCCTGACGAGGATTATGGAATCCAGCTAATCGATGCATCTTTCACTCCGACAAAGTATCAGATCGGCAATTGGTTACCATTAATCGATCTGTTGAATAATTGGTAAAGCCTGACGACGCCAAGCTTCAAAGCCACCATCCAAACTATACACCGCTTCAAACCCTTGGTTAATCAAATATTGTGCGGCACCTTGACTGCTAATGCCGTGATAACACATCACAATCACAGGTTGTTCAAAATCAACCTGATTCATTAATTCAACCATAGTGTCATTCGTCAGGTGATAAGCATTTTCAGGATGTGCTAGCCCAAATGATTGAGGGTCGCGAATATCCACTAACACTGCCAGTGAATCTTCTTGTTGCAATAAGCTATATGCTTGATCAACTGAAATATGTTCGAACTGTTCCATTGCCTGCCTCTTGGTTTTGATAGTCGGTATTGATCTTCCCCATTATCAAAGTGTGACGATCCTCCGTTTTAGGATCCCACCGATAACATGGATAAGGAAATATCATTGTTACGTATTGTACCTTACTCAGTTACTCACAACCTTGCACAGAATGTAGGGGTTTATCCACACTATAAAATTTCCCCCTATGGTAGGTGTCACGGGGCTTTAAAAAACAGAAGTGTCACCTTGCAACCAAGAAGAACAAAAAATAACCAGCTGTGGAAAAGCCTGTGGATTGCGTTGATAATGTGTTTTAAAATAATAGGATCTACTACATGTAGTGAGGATCCGATCATAAGCTGTGTATAACCTAGCATATAGCCCACAAATATATTCACAAACGTGAGTTACATCGCAAAAACATCCCCAAAGATATCCCAACAGGAAAAACACCGTTTATCAGCATAATTTGATGATACTTCAAGATGAAAGCGCCAACAGATCGGTAAATTCAATGCGTTAGAAAAAGTTACGCACCGAATTTTAGCCACAAAAAAACCGACTATGATAAGTCGGTTTTTATTTTACGGCTTGTGGATAGCTTATAACGATCTAGATCATTGCTATCACGTCGATCCTAGTAAAAATCGCCTACTGCTTCTTTCAGCTTTTTCATGGCGTTTTTCTCAAGCTGGCGAACCCTTTCGGCAGATATACCGTAGTGATTAGCTAAATCTTGTAAGGTCGTCTTTTCATCATCTAACCAACGAGATCGCACAATGTGCTGACTGCGCTCATCCAATCCTGCTAATGCATTAGATAGACGGTTGTTAGTATGGTTTTCCCAGTTATTTTCTTCATAACTTAAAGCAACATCAGACGCTTTATCTTCAAGGAAATAGACAGGAGCAGTGTAGCCTGCATCACGATCATCATCTTCATTTGGTAGTTCAAATGCAGGATCTTGGGCTGCTAAACGTGATTCCATCTCGCGCACTTCAGATGGATTAACACCCAGTTGTTCTGCAACCATTTCAACTTCTGCATTGTTAAACCAACCCAGACGTTTTTTTGACTTACGTAGATTAAAGAACAGTTTACGCTGAGCTTTGGTTGTCGCAACTTTCACGATGCGCCAATTTCGTAAAACATATTCATGTATTTCAGCTTTAATCCAATGGACAGCGAAAGACACCAAGCGAACCCCTACTTCAGGGTTAAAGCGTTTTACCGCTTTCATCAAGCCGATGTTACCTTCCTGTATTAAGTCTGCCATTGGTAAACCATAGCCAGAATAGCCACGAGCAACATGCACAACAAAGCGCATATGTGA
Organism: Photobacterium profundum; assembly: GCF_003026285.1. Classification (GTDB taxonomy): domain Bacteria; phylum Pseudomonadota; class Gammaproteobacteria; order Enterobacterales; family Vibrionaceae; genus Photobacterium; species Photobacterium profundum. The sequence continues at coordinate 69,110 of NZ_PYOD01000006.1, read as the reverse complement.
CATTACTAAGCCTTTCGCAGCTTCAATATCGCCATCATAATGCAGACGTTCAGCTAACTCTTTTTCTTGCTCTACTGTAAGCATCGGGTGTCGATTGACCGTCTGGATATAACTATCCAAGCTACCAGTAGAAACTAGAGCCATTGAAGACATCTCTTTTGCCATTCAAAAAAACCTCGTGTGTTTTTTATACCAATATAACGTTATCTGAACACCTATAACGTTATCTGAACCTGTAATAGTGCCAAGAAAATGGGTCGCTTTGCAAGTGAGCCGCGTAATTTACACCATTTTCAGGCAAAAAAATGTCAGATAGGTTCAATTTCTTTCAAATGACGCCCCGCAGAGAAGCGGGCAGCAAGTAATCCAAGGAAGGCTGCTGTCATCATTAAAATAAGGCTTTCATCCCAACTTAAACCCACTAAACGGAAGTTACTGTCATATAACATAGCTAGTTTTTCAACCGCACCGTCAAGAAGTATAGTCACTATTATCGTGAGTACCCACGCAATAACAGCTCCAATTAAGCCGTACCACACCCCTACATATAAATAAGGACGTAGAATAAAACTGTCTGTCGCCCCCACCATCTTCATCACTTGAATTCTATCTTTCTGATTCAACACTTGAAGACGCAGGGTGTTACCCACAATTAAAAAGACCGCAAACAGCATTAACCCAGACATCAGTAACGCCAAGGTAACAGATAGATCCTGAATCGCAGCTAACCGCTGTAACCAGTCACTGTCTAATCGCACTTCATCAACTGTAGGCTCAGTGCGAATTTTAGTAGCAAGTTGTGCTGCTTGTTCATTATTTTGCCAATCAGGTGCTGGGCGAACAATAATGACAGCAGGTAATGGATTCTCATCCAGTAAACTGAGTGCTTGCTCAAAACCTGCATGCTCTCTGAAATCTTCAAGGCCTTTATCGGGTGAAATATACGTGACCGCTTCGATTTCAGGCCATGATTGTAGCTGTTCAGAAAAATCAGCGCCGGCTTGCTCTGAAGCATTATTATCTAAATACAACGTAAGTTGTGTCGGGTTTTGCCAAGCCTGTGCCACCAAGGTGACATTTTTCGCTAATAAATAAAACGTTGAAGGTAACGTTAAGGCAAATGCTAACACCGCGAGCGTTAAGATATTACCTAACGGACGCTTAAAAAGATCATTCAGTGCTTCAAAGCACTGCTGCTTATGAATAGCAAAAAAGCCGGTTTGTTTACGCGCCACGGGCAAGCTCCCTTAAATGTCCTTGGTGCAAATCTAAACGACGGTAGTTATGTGTCGATAATAGCGACGTATCGTGTGTCGCCATTAATACACAAACTCCAACCCGATTAAATTCTTCAAATAAACGCATCACCTGCTGTGATAATTCAGCATCTAGATTACCGGTAGGTTCATCAGCTAATAGCAACATGGGCTTGTTAACCACAGCCCGAGCAATACCGACTCGTTGCTGTTCACCACCGGATAATTGAATCGGTAAACAACGCGCTTTATCAAGCAGCCCCACTTTATCGAGGGCTGCTGATACACGACGTTTAACATCATTTTCAGACACTTGCTCTACCCGCAAAGGTAAAGCAACGTTATCGTAGACACTGCTGTCCATTAATAATTTGTGATCTTGAAAAATGATACCAATATTACGGCGTAAAAACGGTATCTGCTTATTGTCGATACGTGTTGTTTCATGACCATTAAAAAAGATATGACCATCACTTGGTCGCTCTATGGCACAAATCAATTTCAGCAGGGTACTTTTACCTGCTCCAGAATGACCAGTTAAAAAAGCCATATCTGCTGACCGCAGATGAAAATCTACTTTTTGTAGCGCTTGGCTACCGCCACGATAGGCTTTACTTACCTGCTGAAATCGAATCACACGTTATTCCTCGTCACTAAATAGTGCTTCAATAAACTCATCTGCTACAAAAGGACGCAGATCATCAATACCCTCACCAATGCCGATGTAGCGAATAGGAATACTGAATTGATCGGCAATGGCAAAGATCACACCACCTTTTGCCGTTCCATCAAGCTTAGAGATCGTAATACCTGATACTGGTGCCACTTCACTAAACAATTTAGCCTGACTGATCGCATTTTGACCAGTTCCAGCATCAACGGTAAGCATAATTTCATGCGGTGCAGCAGGATCAACCTTCTTCATTACGCGTACAATTTTGCGTAATTCTTCCATAAGGTGACCTTTGTTCTGCAATCGACCCGCAGTATCAGCAATAACCACATCAACATTACGTGCTTTAGCTGATTCTATCGCATCAAAAATCACAGATGCACTATCAGCACCAGTATGCTGAGCCACAACAGGAACACCATTGCGCTCACCCCAGACTTGAAGCTGCTCAACGGCTGCAGCACGGAATGTATCGCCTGCCGCCAACATGACAGATTTACCTTCACTCTGGAATTGCTTCGCTAGCTTACCAATTGTTGTGGTTTTACCTACACCATTAACACCCACCATTAAAATAACAAATGGCTTTTGGCTGGTATCAACAATCAGCGGCTGCTCAACCGTTGACAACATGTCGGCTAATTCTTCTTTGAGTAAACCATAGAGTGCCTCACCGTCTTTAAGTTCCTTACGGTTAGCTTTGTCTGTCAGGTTCTCGATGATTTTTAATGTAGTATCCATCCCCACATCGGCAATAAGAAGTTGCTCTTCTAGCTCTTCAAATAATTCATCATCGATTTTTTTACCGCTGAAAAGACCAAAAAAACCTGAACCAAAATTGGTTTTCGTTTTCTTTAGGCCACGCATTAAGCGAGCAAAAAATCCGTCAGATTGAGGTTTTTCTTGCTCGTGAATGATCACTTCAGCCGCTTTTGCTGCTTGAGCTTCAGCTTCTGCCTTAGCAGCCGCCTCTGCTTCTTCCGCTTTTATCACCGCTAAAGCTTCTGCTTCTTCTGCCGCTTTCGCTACAGCAAGTGCTTCTACCTCTTCTTCGGCCTTGGCAATTGCGAGTGCCTCGGCTTCTTCATCGGCTTTCACTTGTGCAAGCGCATCAGCTTCTTGCTGAGCTAAAGCCTCTTTATTCTCCTTATCGTCTGTTGATTGCAGTGAATCAACATCCACCTCATTTGTTTGATTTTCTATCGTTTGTTCGGTTTGCTCGGTCTTCTCTTCAGATCCAAAACCCAGCCACGAAAATAATCCGCGTTTCTTTTTCTCTGCCATTGGCAAATCCTAGCCCTTGATTGGTACAATTTGCAGTCTAAAAACAGGTGTATACTATCATTTTCTAAACGGTCAAAAAAATCTATGACGAGACACAAGCAGCAAACAGGCCGAAATATGCCAAATAATCGCCGAGATGGGTTCGTTAGAATCATCAGTGGGCAATGGCGCGGACGTAAATTACCGGTCCACGATGTTGAAGGTTTAAGGCCCACCACTGATCGCGTAAAGGAAACTGTTTTCAACTGGTTAGCTCAAGACATTTATCAAGCTAAATGCCTTGATCTGTTTACTGGTAGTGGTGGTTTAAGCTTTGAAGCTTTGTCTCGTGGTGCCGAAAGCATCACTATGCTTGAATTAGACAAAAAAGCCGCAAATCAACTACAACAGAATTTAACGACTATTGGTGCCACCAATGCCAACGTTCTAAACACTGATAGTCTAAAATATTTAGCGCAAACAGGCACGCCCCATGACGTGGTGTTTATCGATCCACCGTTTCGTAAAGATTTGATACAAAATGTTATCGATCTATTAGAGGCCAACAACTGGCTCACTCCCCATGCAATGATTTATATTGAAGCGGAGAAAGAACTGGGTGAGATCGTAACGCCTTCACATTGGCGTTTACATCGTGAAAAGATAGCAGGCCAAGTCTGTTATCGTCTATTTGAAAGAGAGAAAGTATGAAAGCACTCATTGCATTAGCTAAAGCCGCTATCGGTTTTGTTTGGCTAATACTGATTATTAATATTTTCTCCCCGTTTCCGGGTGTTGCAGCGATGGCACTCTACATCATGACAGGGTTCCTCTTCATGATGCATGGCTTACAAATGCTCATTTTTATCGGCGCATTTGGCGATAAAATTAATATGTCAAAATGGGAAATGTGGTCGATTTTAATTTTCGGGATTTTTGCACTGCTCGATATCCGTCGTAAACATATGATGTGAAAAAATGGGCAAGTATCGAATACCGATACTTGCCCATTTCACAATAATTTGATTTTACAGCTTCTAACTCAATACGAACCCGCTATCGCTACAGCCCGCCATAACTACAAACCAATAGATAAATAGGCACGTATACCATCTAAGAACATCTGCACTGAAATCATCACCAGTAATAATCCCATTAGCCTTTCAACGGCTTTTAAGCCCTTCTCGCCCAATAAGCGATTAAAGACTTCGTGGAACATCAAGATTACAAACGATCCCCCCCAAGCCAATAAGACAGCTAACACCCAATCCCACATCCGAGTTGGATCTTGATTCGACAACAACAATAAAGAAGCCAAAACAGAAGGTCCTGCAATCATCGGGATTGCCATCGGCACTAAAAATGGTTCTTCACCTGCCGCTAACCCTGTTACACCACCAGGTTGTGGAAAGATCATTTTTATCGCAATCAAAAACAGTATGATGCCACCAGAGATGCTGACGGTTTCTGTCGAGACATGTAAAAATGCCAACATCTGTTTACCGCCAAATAAAAACAGCAACAGAATGATAAGTGCAAAGCACAATTCACGTACCATAATAATACGGCGACGTTTCGGCTCGATATGTCGCAGGATCGACAACATTACCGGCAAATTACCCAGCGGATCCATGATTAAAAATAACATGACCGCTGCAGACATTATTTCCACAGGGTGAACCTCAATCAGAGATAAATCGTAAGATTATTTCGAAGTAGATACATAATCAGCTGAACAGCTGAATTAAGAAAGGCGGAGTATAACAAATGAACAAAAAGGTGACGATAAAAACCATCACCTTATTTACAATATAATCGTTATATTTTTCGAGCTAGCATTAATGGCTACACATGCGCTCACGGTTTGCTGTAATCATGTCACCCTGAAGTACAACTTTCTGACGATCAAGCAAGAATGACAACAACGCATCAAATGTTAAGTCTTGCTGGCTACAAGTATAAAAGCGTACACCTTCACCATACTCAGCTTCAACAGCATGCTTAAGTGAAGCAAGGGTGTATTCTGCATCTTCTACAAGCAACAAATTAAGTACCGTATGGGCGTGAATAGATTGGTTCATGGTTACACTCTTTACGTTATGGGTATTGAACCTATTAAACCATGCTGATTTTTTTTTGATTTGATGCAAAACAAAAAATAGCATTTAAAGTGCATGTTATGATTTAGATCTATCTATACTATTACGGCTTTTCACATCCACACTGCCAACATAATTCAAACTGGCCTTCATTTGTCTCATTACACTGCATACAGATCCAATCGAAGTATTCAGCCTGTTCATAATCTTGCAGTAGGCGATCCGCCTTAGCAGTGCACTCTGGTTCAACCCATAAGCCGACCTCAACGGCATTCGTAGGTAACTCCCCCACAGCTGAACCTAAACTCTCGCCAGTAAGCCTAACAACAATGCATGCACTCTCTAGCATTCCTTTTAAGCTGTGCGCTTCTAAGTTGTTGGCCGCACTGTACACTTGAATCCATTGCTTTGACATTGACTACCTCTTTTTATATCAAGTTACTTCAATAGACCGAGCATTGAGTATTCTTCTTTCTTTTATTTTAGATATAAAAAAACCGCTGATAACAGCGGTTTAATAAAACGAGATCATTTACAGCAGTAATGAAGCAACAAACAATGATTGTGCCAAAAAGTATGTACCCATTATGGCACTGACAGAATGCTTAAAAGAGCCACGGAAGTGCTCTATTGCCAATAAAATATCAGATACCACAAAAATCAGCGCACCAACAAGTGCCAATAGCCCAACGGTCGATTGAGCCGTTAACCAAAATTCACCCGCCGCCCACGCCATTTGAGTGATCATCGCAATATAAACCGCAACAGGTAAGATTAAACGCCCTAAAGACGGCAGCAATAACAGAAAGACAATAATCCCCCCGGCAAATAACATGGCGGGTAACCACCACACAATACTACCTGACAGCTGGCTCCAGAAAGCCACTGAATAAACGATATGAGCCAATAAGAAGCTGATAAGCCCCTGAACAAAGCGCTTTTGGGGTTGCATTAGCAGCACATCCCCAACGAGAGACAATAACAAACCACCAAAAATAGCTTGTTGATAGAAGCTGCCTAGCCCCGTTTGCCAAGCAACAATCAGTAGCAACACCATGGTAAATGGCTTGAATAAATAAAACTGCCATTTGGGCCCATGATAAGACGCATTAATATGTAATAAACCCGATAGAGAGATGGCTAACCAAACCCACATAGCATCACCGATATAGTTATAAGCCGAGACAGTGTAGAAACCCAACCGTAATTGTCTAGCGTAATACCTTCATAACTAGACCTCGCTAGAAAAACCATCATGAATTTTAGCTATATCTACCTTTACCTGCATATTTAAACCTCTGACATTATGTAGACACGACATACTCATCGAACAAGTAAACTATGCCATTAATCAGCCTAATATTTGGATAACACACCAAAACAAGCCTTGGTGTTCTTCTCACCTGACATTCTCCATCATTTGATATACCTTTCGATGAAAAACCAGCATTAAATCGCTTTACATAAATGATAATGAAAAAACAATAAGCACTTCAAATCAAACACTTAACAGCACAACTGGCAACATAATCACCCAAAACCAAGCCAAGCTTACCAAACATACCCCATCGTTTTATACCATGGCATTAAATTCAACAACTTGAAATAAAACAGTGGTTTATTGCATGTTTTATATAATACAAATCTAATTATGCCACCTTTAAAAAATACCGACCCACCTAAAAGATACCTAGCCACCTTCAACCCAATAATGATCCAATAAATAAATAGTTAATTTTATCATGACGAACAGTTACATTAATGAACACCACATTATGATTTAAAATCAATGAATTACAATTAACAGCAACAACCAAAAAACAAATCGCTCAAATTAAGAACACACTAAAAAACACAGTTTACAGGAGCAAAAACGGATAATTAACCCAAGTTAAAACCATCATTTCATACAAAAAGTCAACTTAAGCTTGCCTAAGCACCAAAAAAGATGCTATTCTCTTTATCAAGATGAATACAGCAGCTAACCAAGGAGACTTACTATGTTCACTTCTTCTCAAAAACAAGGACTTGTGATGATCGCAATAGTAATGGGCCTGATGACACTGCCTGTAATCTATTAAGTTCAAAAAAATTCCATAAAAATGGCGCCTTTGGGCGCCATTTTTGTTTCTATCGCTCATCCAGATCACATTCCAATCATTCCTCTTCTGAATGATGCTATTTAAGCCGCTACAAAGGGAAATTAATTCTTAAAATCGATACCTCTTTGTTTTTGATGCAGGACAACGATATTGTTAAATCAATGTCTTGATTGCAAATCCATAAATCCTCACTGACACTCGCATCTTGACGTAATACTCTTCTGAATAAATCCGTAATTAGCATTTTTTGGTAAGAAAAATGAATAATATGGTGGGAATAATCTTGAATATAACGATAAAAAAGCCCTGTTAAATAACAGGGCCTTCAGAATGAGATCGTGATATCGGGGCACCCTAAAGTGCTAGCTTAATGTGATGCCAATGGACTGAATAAAACCATATCGCGAGGGCTGTAAAACCGAGTACGAGAAATACTGCTACTCCCCATATAAAACGCCCACTTCGCGGGGTAAGCTCTTTTTCACATAACTTGCACGCAGCTAAAAAACCTTTTTTGTCATTAAGTTGATAACCGTCTTCATGTACCGTTTTATTACGGACCGACGCAATAAAGCGTAACTTAGGCACAATTTCATGCGGTAAACGTTCTTCACTACTGCTAATTAACTGATGCAGTCCTTTTCCTTCAGCGTGATAATGCTGACGTAATAAATGTTCAATACGTCGAGTTCGCGTTACCACCATTTCAATATTAGCCATAAGCAGCCTCTCTTCCTGTTCTCTCTACCTTACAGCGACTTAAATTCCATTCAAAGCATCGTGACACTGATTTACATTAGATTTTAGCTTAGCCTTCAAAAAATTAATTTCACTAGGTAGAAAGTCATCTGATTATTCAATATTTTCCATTACGGGTCAGCTTGATAAAAGCTCACCGTGAAACAGAGCGCATTAAATATATATCTGGATCCAATTTTATGATGTTCATACATGAAAAAGTGCTTTCAGATCACTATTTCCTCGTCTTCTGATATTTACTGTTGTTCTACTCAACAATAATGGTGGCTCTATCACCTGTATCCACACATTTATTTGACTATCAAGGAGGTGAGTTATGCCTATATGGATTGTTTTCGTCATTATCACACTACTGGTTTTTTCAGTTCTTTATTATGTTCGCTTTTATCGCCGTCATGTCATCGGTGAAAATGCCGTTGAACAAACCCTTAATGTGACGATTCTCGAGAAACAAAGCACTCCAATCATTGGTGCAAGAGTCGGAGAAGATAACGAAGAATATTGGATTTATGTTCAACCAACCGCTGGCGGGCCTAAACGAGAGTTCATGGTAGGAATTCATTACTACCATGCACTCAACTCTGGCGATCAAGGCACGATGACGTATAAAGGCAGAGACTTTTTACATTTCGCCTTACAACGAGACTAACCCGTCATCTATCGACTAATACAATGATGATAACGCAGTGCAAATCACCCTCGCGTTAGCATCATTTTGCTTTGTGACTACGGGACCAACCATGCCGTTTTAGGGCTTTTGGCCAACAACCAGCTAGATATTAAGGCCAAACTGCCACAAATAAACGTCCAAAATGGAATCATAATTATTGGGTGAGCAAAATATAGATCAAACGCCCGAACAGGCCATAAAAAAATAGGATGCAGCAAATATACCCCTAGGCTGTATTTACTGATAAACGCAAATTTCGACTGCCAGAAATTCCCCATATTCTCGCCATAACGCTGACATACCGCAAAAATCATAGCGGCAATGATCACGGTATTTAGTGTTTTATACGACATCCACCGGCCCACAGTGTATTCATCCAGAGCCAAACTCTTACTCACGACCATGTAATCTGTGAGTAATAATGCTGCAATACCTAAGGGGAATAACCATTTCAATGGTGGCCAGCGATACTGAAACAAACAATAGCCCATCAATAGATAACCACTGTAGAGCACTAACTCCTGACTCCATGGGCCATCAATTTTCAATAGGAATAACGTGGTCAATGCTAGCCAAAGACACGTCATACCAACCACTGTACTTTGTTCATACTTACGAACAAATATTTGAAAGAGAGGAATAATAAAATAGAGCGGAATAAAGTAGTAGAAAAAGCCGAGGTGATAATAGGTTTCGTGAACAGGTAAGGCTTTCAATGTATCAAGTGCCACAGTGCCATCAAACCCAGCAAGGGTGAAACCCGATAACCCAGCATAAAAGATAGACCATACAATAAACGGTAAGAGCACTTTACCTAAACGCCGTTTTACATAGTATTTAGCATCAAATTCACGCTTATCACTCAGCATTAATGCCCCTGTGATCATGATGAAAATAGGCACGGCCCAGCGGCTAAAGCTATTAAAAGTTGTCGCTGTAATCCACTCGCTGTTAGGAATGATACCTAACTGATCGCGATACGGCCCCAGCACATGAATAACCACAACAGCTACTGCGGCCAAGCACCGCAATATATCGAAATACCAAACTTTTTGCCTCACCCTTACCTGCTCCTGTATTCAGCGATAAAGTCGAAACACTCAAAATAAAAGCGGCGTGTTTCGACTTTCTTGTTTGAATATAGCAGCCAGTAAGAGTAAGTACCTGAACTTACTCTTACTATTTGGTACAGCTAACACAAAATTAACAAAGGAAAATTACGGCTGTTGGCGGGTTGCTGCTAGAACAATTTCACGGATACATAGGTTTTGTGGCTGTTGGTACGCATAGCTGATTGCATTGGCAATATCTGAAGGGGCAATGACACCACCCATACCTTCTTTCCATTCTTCATAGCCATCTTTAATGTCATTACTTGTCGTATGACTAAGAAGCTCAGTTTCTACCGCACCAGGAGCAATCGTGATGAAACGTACATTGTCATCAGCCACTTCTTCACGAATATTTTCAGTGATCGCATGAACCGCAAACTTAGTACCACAATATGCCGCATGGCTTGGGAATGTTTTACGACCAGCAACAGAGCTAATGTTGATCACTGTACCATGTTGACGCGCTTTCATATCTGCTAAGACAACATGAATACCGTTAAGTAGACCCATTACGTTCACATCGAACATAGTTTTCCATTCTGCGGGATCTTGGTCATGTGCTAAACCCAGTAACATCATGCCTGCATTGTTAACTAAACAATCAACAGGGCCAAACTGTGCTTCAGCTTCTTTTACCGCAGCAGCAAAAGCTTCTGCATCTGTCACATCAACTTTACGGCACATTGCATTCGGTAGATTCAAGGCTTCAAGGCGCTCAACTCGACGTGCTAACAGTAATAAAGGATGACCTTCTGCTGATAATTTACGAGCGGTTGCTTCACCAATACCAGAACTTGCACCAGTAATAACAATTAGAGACTTAGACATAGATAAACCCTTTCATAAACATAAGAAGATATTTCATCACTATCACTGTTTGGTGATGTTGATGGAGGTAAATATAGATGCTTTATCTCTAACTGAAAAATATCCATTTCTTCTGATTACCATAAAAAAAAACTATGGATAGAACCTTCAATACACATCCACAGCTCGGTGATGCTATCGAAAAGGCCATTTGAAACATTGTTTTAATGACTAACATCGCATTTTGTTACATCAAATACCCACACAAAAAATAAGACATACTGTATTCAGAGCCATCCGTTATAGGACAAAGAGTTAACTGGCGCAGGAGGGGCATTCAAACGCATATCCCTACCGAATAATTTACTGCGGAATGATATCAATACCGCGATATTTGACTATAAATTTAACCTTGCACAGACAAAAAACAAACAATTGAAACATTTAGAAACAAATCTACCTTTGTTTATATCGTTAACAATGGCGTAACCTTTCGCCTCAGAAAAGAAGTACCCATTGATGGGATTAAAACGATAACGGAGGGAGTGATGCACTCATCAGCTTCACAACAAACACCACAACAACAGAAGAAAACGGTCTTTACCCGATTTCTTGATACCGTAGAATTTCTCGGTAACCTTTTACCTCACCCAATCACTCTTTTTGCACTTTTTTGTGTGGCGATTTTAGTCGCTTCTGGCATTGCCGGTTATTTTGGCGTTTCTGTTATCGACCCTCGTCCAGAAGGCGCAGCGGGGCGTGCAGCTGATGGCATGATTCATGTTATTAGCTTATTTAACGCAGAAGGTTTACAACTGATTGTTGCTAACCTTGTTAGTAACTTCACAGGTTTCGCACCATTAGGCACGGTACTGGTTGCGATGCTGGGTGTGGCGATTGCTGAATACTCAGGCCTACTTTCTGCCGCTATGCGTGGCCTAGTGATGGGTGCATCTCGTCGCATGGTAACGCTAGTTGTTGTATTTGCGGGTATCATCTCGAATACCGCCTCAGAGCTTGGCTACGTGGTTCTGATCCCTCTTGCAGCAATGTTATTCCACTCATTAGGTCGTCACCCTCTTGCGGGTTTAGCGGCAGCATTTGCGGGTGTATCGGGCGGCTATAGTGCCAACCTATTACTAGGCACGGTTGACCCACTGCTTTCGGGCATCACTGAAACAGCAGCACAAATGATCGATCCAAACTACCTTGTAGGCCCTGAGGCTAACTGGTATTTCATGTTTGCATCAACATTTGCAATTACGATCATGGGCGCATTTGTTACCGAGAAAATTGTTGAACCTAAACTAGGTAAATACAACGCTGAAGAAGCAAGTGAAGACCTTGGTGGCGATAAGATGGGTCAGCTTACCGATCTTGAAAAGAAAGGTCTTAAGCTTGCTGGTCTGGCTGCTCTTGTTGTATCGGTACTGTTAGCAATGACTATTGTTCCAGCAGATGGCATTCTTCGCCACCCTGATACAGGCTTGGTATCGGGCTCTCCGTTCCTTCGTGGTATCGTTGCGTTCATTTTTGTATTCTTTGCTATTCCAGGCTTTGTTTACGGCAGAACAGTCGGCACAATGAAGAACGACCGCGATGTGATCAACGCGATGTCTAAATCAATGTCGACCATGGGCATGTACATTGTATTGGTGTTCTTTGCTGCACAATTTGTTGCTTTCTTCAAATGGACAAACTTCGGCCAAGTCTTCGCCGTTGGTGGTGCTGACTTCCTACAGTCTATCGGTCTAACGGGCCCAATGCTGTTCTTCGCCTTCATCTTGATGTGTGGTTTCATTAACCTAATGATCGGCTCTGCATCTGCACAGTGGGCAGTAACAGCACCTATCTTTGTTCCGATGCTAATGCTAGTCGGTTACGCACCAGAGACGATTCAAGCGGCATACCGTATTGGTGATTCTGTTACCAACCTGATCACACCGATGATGAGCTACTTCGGAATGATTCTGGCGGTTGCTACGCGCTACCAGAAAAACCTAGGGTTAGGTACTTTGATTTCAATCATGCTGCCTTACTCGATGATATTTGTTATTGGCTGGAGCATCATGTTCTACGTATGGGTATTTGTTCTGGGTATCCCGGTAGGTCCAGGTTCAGCAACCTACTTTAATATCGCGGGTTAATCTTCCTTAGATAAAGAACATCCTCAAGCCGAGATCGTTATCTCGGCTTTTTCTTATCTGCGATTCAAGGATGTCGGATGAAACGTCACGTGAAATGAGCGCCTTGCCTAGAGCCCAACAAATTCTCGCTGAAACAAGCATCTTAAGGTAACGTGGGTATACATACTTTTTCATCGCCGAGCTACCTCTTATGGATCTGCGTCTACTTCGTTTCTTTGTTGCCGTTTATGAAGAAAAAAATATTACTTTTGCGGCAGAACGTTGCTTTGTTTCTCAGCCATCAATTTCCAATGCAATTAAGCAGTTAGAAGAAGAGCTCAGCACACCATTATTTATACGCCATAAGAAAGGTGTAAACCTTACGGATGAAGCTCACTATTTATATCCGTTAGCAATTCGGTTACTTAACGACATCAATCGTTTGCCACAATTATTTCAGCAACGCACAGAATGCTTGCCGCTCACTTTGGGCAACTTCCCCGATCTAAGCCAAAGCCAACTGGCACGCTTTTTAGCATTACTAACCCAACAAGTACCTAATGTGCTGTTAGAGTTAGTCGATCACAGTGCCGAATCTGATGCCCGTATCACATTGGATATGTTCAAGGCCGATGGTGAGATTTTCTTACCCCTGTGGGATGAAGATTATGTGTTATGCATGCTACCCAATCACCCACTAGCTGCACTGAATAAAGTCACGCCACAGCAACTACATCAGCATGACTTTATTGAGTGCCCGCCGTGTGAAGCCCACCAGCAAACAATTGGCTTATTAGCCTGTGATGGTTTGGCGGTAAATTTAGTTGCCAAAGCCGAACATAAAACGCAGGTAATGCACCTTGTTCAAGCAGGGTTAGGTATTTCATTTCTACCAACAGGTGTACTAGAAACAGCCAAAGAGCTGGTTACCGTCCCCCTTGATGGACCCCGTATGTTTCGCCGTTTGGGGTTATGTTACCCCGCCAATAAAACCCTCAACCCAGCGCTATCAGCTGCAGTAAAAGTGCTCAGTCAATATGCACACAGTGATAAGGTCGGTACGGTACTTACCGAGCAAAACACCGAGAGTTAAGTTTTATCTATCGCAACGATAAGTAAAATCGACTGTTTCAAATTACTGGTCAGATTTATGCTTGTACTTCTATAGGATTTGAAGCACAGGTTTTGCCCATGAATAGCACCCCATCAAGAGCACTCGTCGTAGAAGGCGGCGCAATGCGCGGAATATTTGCCAGTGGCGTATTGGATGCTTTTCTTGAAAATGGCTATATGCCGTTTGATTTTGTAATGGGGGTATCTGCAGGCTCGACAAATCTATTAGGGTACTTGAGTGGTAATCATGGTCGTAGTCATAGAATCATTACCGATTACTCGCGTCGCCCTGAATTTATTAACTTTTCGCGTTTTACCCATGGCGGACACTTAACCGACATCCGCTGGTTGTGGAATACAACGACCCGAGAATTACCGCTCAATTTATTTCAATTCGAACAACGCAACATTCCCTTTTTTGCAACGACCACAAACGTTGAGACTGGGCAGGCAGAATACACCGAGGTCACTCGCGAAAATGTGGCCGAAGTTATGATGGCATCGTGTGCTTTACCACTCGCTTATCGTGACTACCCCACAATAAATAAAACGCCCATGAGTGACGGCGGTATTGCTGATTCAATTCCGGTTATCGAGGCATACCGACGTGGGGCGCGTAAAATAACCGTCGTACTTTCTCAACCGTTAGGTTACCGAAAAAGTGATACCAAAGTGCCATGGCTATTACGATCGATGTTTCATCATCACCCGCAATTAGCCAAAGCCTTGTTACATCGCGCCAAGCGTTATAATAAAGCATTGGACTTTATTCAACATCCTCCCGCTGATTGTGAAATAACCATTATTGCCCCCAATAAAACCTTTCAAGTGGGTCGTCTGACACGCCACCTAGGTAAACTAGAGCATGGGTATTTACTCGGGCAACAAGCGGGATATCGACTTTGTGGGATAGTGCCTTGCCATGGTGAGCATTGCTTTGATGATACAGCGTTGATGGTTTAAGAGGAAAACACTACGACAGCTTTTCGTAGTTATTGGTCCAATCAAGCGCCTGCTGATGGCTACTGGCCACCAATGCTTCTGGGATACCTAATTCAGTACAATATACACTGACCTTGCTCCAATCAGCTTGCTCGTAAGCATCTAACAGTGCCAAGACTTGCCCGAGCTGACCTTGATGATGCAATAGGGCGGTTTGTACTTCATCTTGCAGGGGTAACAGTGCCAGCAGCTGATCGAGTGAGCTGTCTAATAATGCGTCCAATAATGAAAACATTCCAGTCAGAAATGCCTGTTCAGATTTTGCCTTTAAAGTACTGTTCGCCACCAAAACTTCGCACATCCGTGCCCGCTGCAGCGACATTGAGTACAACTCTTTCGGTTTATTTAATGCGGCATGTGCCGTTGCAACCACCCCGACAAACATCCGTACTTTGTCTTCACCCAAATACACCAATGCTTGTTTAAATGAACTGATGGGCTCAACAGTGCGCGTCGTTGCGGTATTTACATAACGCAGCAATAAGTATGACAACGAAACATCGCTGGCAATAATCTGCTCAACCATTTTAAAATTAACTGGCTCACGGCAAATTTCTTGCAGTAAGCGAACCGTTGTAAGTTTTTGCGGTTCAATTTGACGATTTTTCAGCAACTCTGGCTTACTGAAAAAATACCCCTGAAAAAAGTGAAAGCCCGCATCCAGTGATATTTGAAAATCTTGATGTGTTTCCACTTTTTCAGCTAAAAACTTTAGTTTCCGGTGCTTATTTTCAGCCACAAATGCACACGAATTGTCGAGACCTAACTTAATCAAATCAAGTTTAATAATATGAACATAAGGTAGAAAACGCAGCCATTCAGCCGAAGCTTCAAAGTCATCTAATGCAATCACGTAACCATTACGGTGTAAGTGTTTAATCGCAATGAATAACTCATCATTCGGAATGCAACTTTCAAGCACTTCAATCACCACCCGCTTTTTAGGCAGCAGCAGTGGTAATAAACGAATTAGGCTTTCATGAGGAAAGTTAATAAAGGTACGTTGACCAGTCGTTGCTAAGTTATCCCCCACAGCCATATAGTTTTCAACCAACAAACGACAGGTCGCTTTATTGGCTTCAATTAATGGAAAGGCATTACTTTCACCATCACGGAATAATAACTCGTAGCCGACGGTACGTTGCTGACGATTTAAGATGGGCTGGCGTGCAACGTATGAATACATGACGACTAAAGTATCCTATTATCCGTAAATGAAAATCAGCATTAAGCACGTGCTGATGCGAGTAATGCACCACAACCAATAAACATCGAGCCAAACACACGGTTTAACGTGTTCATCACACGAGAAGATCGTATATACCCAGTAAGTTTAGAAGCTAACGATACATAACACAGCATTACGCAGGTATCGACCAAGACTGTTGTCGCCCCCAAAATAATAAGCTGCATCATTTGCGGTTCATTCGGATTAATAAACTGTGGAAATAAGGCCACCAGGAAGACTATTGTTTTTGGGTTGGTCATATTCACCAATACGGCTTGACGAAATAATGATTGAGCTGAAACATTATCAGTAGGTGTATCGAGGCTAATAACCGATTTTTCTCGCCATTTTTGCACACCTAACCAAATAAGGTAAATCACCCCCACCCATTTGATAATAGAAAATGCCAGCGCAGATTGTGCCACAATAGTCCCAAGGCCAACCCCAACTAATACAATATGAAATGCCAATCCCGCCTGCAGACCGACGATCGACGCTAATGACTTACGAAAACCATAAACCATACCGTTACTGATCGAGTTCACTGTGCCTGAGCCTGGTGCAACGCTAAATACCACCGCTGTCGCTAAATATGCCAACCAAACTTCAATGTTCACAACTACACCTCATAGTGAATTCGTTTAAGTTAAAACTATCAATACTGCCCATGATCCACGCAAGTTAACCGTAGAATCTCAATGAAAGCAACCTGCGGATCATTATTCTGCCGTATCACTTTGCGATATACTCTATTATCAAAGAGATTAGTAATAAATAGCCGACTTATCTATGATTTAACTGTACTCATTAGATCAGGAATATAAATTCATAATCAGATTGATTACTTTTTATTATTCATTTCCTATTTCGTCAGACCGAGAGAAAACATGACCGCTCAACCTCTGCATTATTTTGATTTTTCGCAAGAAGACAGATACACCGAGACAATGTCTGGGCCAGTAGCTGAAATGTGGGAGCAACGCCAGGAAGGCACATTCAAAGGTGTCGATAATCTCAATATTGGTTGGGTAAGCCTGACGGGTTACAACCATGATAAAGCGATTATTGTGGTGAATGGTCGTATCGAAAGCTATTGGAAATACCAAGAGCTTTTCTACGATTTAGTAAAAAAAGGATACGATGTATATGCCATTGACCATCGCGGTCAGGGTATTTCCGATCGTTTAGCTCAAGATAACGAATTAGGACACGTTGAAGAGTTTGATGATTATGTTACCGATCTAAAAACCTTCTTTGATACCGTAGTAACCCCTAAAAAGTATAAACAACACTTTCTGCTTGGTCACTCAATGGGGGGAACCATCTCAACCCTATTCTTGGCAAAATACCCATCACTGATTAAACGTGCAGTACTGAGTGCACCAATGCATGGTATTCAACTGTCTAATTGGATGAAGCCTATTGCTTCCCCTTTTGCGCGCGTCATCGAACAATTACAACGCCAACCTGATTATGCACCAGGACAAGTACCTTATTATCCCAAGCCTTTTTTGAATAATAAATTATGCCAAAGCCAGATACGTTATCAATGGTTCCGCGACTTATATGAAAACAAACCTGCACTAAAGATTGGCGGACCCAGTACTCGCTGGGTATGGCAAGGCATGGCGGCCGCGAATCGCTGCATTAAACAAGCGGCGAATATCACTACCCCTATACTGCTTATTCAAGGTGGCGATGATAATATTGTTGATAACCAAGCACACCATCGTTTTTGCCAAGCCATGAACCAAGCTAATCGTTCATGTGAATTAAAGGTCATTGATGGGGCGCGTCACGAACTATTATTCGAAAAAGATGCTTATCGTAATACTGTATTGGCAGCGACTTTTTCTCATTTAAGCCAAGACAACAGCACATCATCAACATGATCGAGTAAAAGCGGAAATTATGAAATCACACATTAGCCTCTTTTTTCTGACGTAAACTGGTTTAGAATTCATCATACCAATCAGGTACAGAGGTTATTATGTGTATCTGACCCCTGCTTTCATTGCGAGAATATTCATGTACAAGATTGTTGCTTCAGATCTAGACGGTACGCTACTCACTCCTGACCACAAAATTGCACCATTCACCAAAGACGTCTTAAACCGCTTACACCAGCAAGGTAAAGATTTTGTATTCGCCACAGGTCGTCACCATATTGATGTTGCTGGTATGCGTGAACATATTGGTATTCCTGCGTACATGATCACCTCTAATGGTGCACGCGTGCATAATTGTAAAGGCGAATTAATCTTCCAACAGAATGTTCAAGCCGACGTGATTGCAGGTGTAATTGCCTTAACCAAAACAGATCCAGCCCTCAAAATCCATATCTACCGCAATGACGATTGGCTATTAAATGTGGAAGATAAATCACTAAGCGAATTTCATGATACGTTTAGTTATCAGCTTTTTGATGTTGAAAATCCACCATTAGACGGGGTTGCAAAAATATTCTTAACCCGTGATGACCGCGAGCATGACAACCTAGTTGAATGGGAAGATCGCCTTAATGAACATTTTGGCAGTCGTGCCAACATTGCATTCTCGACCCCTTGGTGTTTAGAAGTGATGGATGCTGGCGTATCAAAAGGTCATGCACTAGAAGCGGTTGCGAAAGAAAAAGGCTATGCATTGCAAGACTGCCTCGCATTTGGCGATGGCATGAATGATGCAGAAATGCTTGCAATGGCAGGTAAAGGATTAGTGATGGAAACCTCTCACGATAAAGTGAAAAAAGCCTTACCCAACAATGAAGTTATCGGCTCTTGTGCTGATGAAGCCGTAGCGCATTACTTAGCAGACAACCTGTTATAAGCATCTTTTTACTGTGAATCACATCATATAAAAAGGCTGCCAACGCAGCCTTTTTTGAGCATTTTTTTCAGATACGTTTAATGGTTAGAATTGCCCTGTCATTTGTAATATTGCCAGCCACTGCGCTTCAGTCACTGGCATAATGCTCAATCGATTACCTCGTTTCACTAAAGGCATCTCTTCTAACAACGGATTGGCTTTCATTCGTTTTAGTGAAACCAGCCGTAAATGGCGCTTATATTCCACATCGACCATGATCCAAAGAGGGTTTTCAGGATCGGATTTAGGGTCAAAATACGGGCAAGTCGGATCGAATTGAAAATGATCGGGATAGGCTTCTTTCACGACGGTCGCAATACCAGCCACCCCCACCTCTTTACACGATGAATGATAAATAAAGATCTGATCGCCTAATTTAACCTGATCACGCATCATATTTCGTGCCTGATAGTTACGAACCCCTTCCCAACAGGAAACTTTTTGCTGCTTTAAAGTGTCTATGGAAAAGGTATCTGGTTCTGTTTTAAATAACCAATAGCCCACAATCATTCTCGTTATAATATAAAAGTACTTTCACTTAAGCCTAACATGAAGAGGGATTTGCATGACACATCCATGGATGCGAACAACGTTACCTATTGCCATTCTTATCGCCTTAGCGGGTTGCTCGACATCTACCCCTTCGTCATCCACATCGGGCATAATCGATCTCACGCCCCCTAAAGAGCCAACGCAACTCGGTAGTAGTTCAACAACGGCAGCCAAGACAACAGATGTCACTGCACAGGCAAGTGATAGCGGAAAAGTACAGGCCTTTATGATGCGAGGCATGGTGACGCTCGGTCATGAAAGTAATAGCATTCAACCTTGTGGCAGCACGCAACAATATTGGCTAACAACAGCAATATCTGATCGTTCTGCGCTTGAAGAAATCACCCCAGACGGCTACCAAGCTATGTATGCGGAAATGATTGGTTTCTTAGACCCCGCTCCCGAGGAAGGCTTTGCCGCTAACTACGATGGTCGCTTTACGGTAAAACAAATCAACATGATTTCTGCTGAAATGAGTGGTGGCTGTAAACAACAACCGCACACAACACGTGCTTTTGGTAACGAGCCCGGTTGGGCTGCTGAAATCAAAGACAAACAAGTTACCTTAATTCAAATGGGTAAAGAGCGCCAAAGCCAAGCAATTACCTCAACATCATCCATCTCGGGTAAACAGCAATATACGGGTAAAGATTTCAGCCTAACCTTAACCAAAGCACAATGTAACGACACCATGAGTGATGCGTTATTTGGTTGGCAATCCACCTTAGAATGGCAAGGTAAGCAATTCAAAGGCTGCGCGACCATTGGCGCTACCGATGTCACCTTAAACTGGATTGGCGAGTATCAGAGTAGCGCTCAAGCTGCTCAAAACACGGGATTAACCACCACGTTAGTACTTAACCCGGACCACTCAGCAACCACAACGTACGCCTATACAAATGGTGACAACAGCCTTGTTGAAACAGGATTTTGGCAACAAGCCAATCAAAACACTGTGCAAGTTATGATGACACGCCATCAGGGACGTCGTTTAAATGGCGAACGTCTATTTACATTAAACGGCAATACGCTAATCACAACAGAAGAAGTGGTTAACGGTCATGCTTATAGCCTTGGAAGTAATGGTTTACGGCTCGAAAAACAATAAAGCTGGATTCAAGCAATACATGTGTGGCTTGATATAATATTGCGGTTACCTGCGGGAAGTGGAGCCGCTTCCCGTTTACGTTATGTCATTTTTATTTAAAGAGAACGTTTATGCCCTGCCCGCGCTGTGGTTTCCAACACAACTGTATTTGTCATGCTGAACCCCAATCTCTCACGAGTGCTGCGCATTTTGTATTACTGACTCACCCCAAAGAACTGAACAAAGACACCAATACCGGTGTTTTAATGGAACGTACCCTACCTCATTGTCGCCGTATCACCTGGGATCGAGTAACACCTCCGAGTGAGCTCATCCAACAATTAATCGACCCTCAATTTGACCCTTGGTTATTATTTCCTAGTGATGAAACGCACCCAGCCAATGATTTTCAGTTAACGAATAAGAGAATACCCTTGTTTGTCATTCTTGATGCGACCTGGCAAGAAGCACGAAAAATGGTTCGAAAAAGCCCATGGTTGGCTGCACTGCCACGGTTAAGCCTAACGCCAAGTTCCACCTCTGGATATCAGCTACGTCGTAATCAACAGACTGGCAATTTATGTACTTGTGAAGCAGGCATCGCATTACTATCACTGATGAATCAACCACAACAAGCAGCCAAACTGGAACAGTATTTCAGTACATTTATTGATGTATTTCATGCAGATAAAAGCGGTCACACTAAAAACTGAACCACAATAAGCACGGCTATCATTGTACAAATTTGCATCAAAATTTAAATGAACTATACTAAAACCGACTAATCAGTCGGTAGTGGTGTTATTTAGACACGCCATCGAACTGTTCAGGATCTTTGTGACCACCCACTCATGAGGCAATATCAATGACAGTAGCAGAAAACGTCGTCACCAAATTAGACATCGCGGCAATGCAAAATACATTACACGAACAACGTGCGAGTTATTCTGCTCACTCAATGCCAGACTACGCTGAACGAATCACCCAGCTAAAGGCGCTTAAACAAGCCTTGCTAGCCAACAAAACAGCACTGTGTGAGGCACTGAATCAAGATTACGGACAACGTAGCGAACAAGACAGCCTCATGGCTGATGTACTGCCCTGCGTCATGAATATTAGCTACACCATTAAACACTTAAAAAAGTGGATGAAACCCTCGAAGCGCCATGCTGGCTTACTGTTAGCGCCAGCCAAAGTGGAAGTGGTGTATCAACCGCTTGGGGTTATCGGAATTGTAGTACCGTGGAATTTCCCTGTAATGCTCAGCCTTGGGCCATTAATCACCGCCTTAGCCGCGGGTAATCGCGCCATGATTAAGCTCAGTGAATTCACCCCTGCAACCAACATCGTACTGCGTGACTTGCTGGCATCGGCATTTGATAACAAACACGTAGCGGTTTTTGAAGGTGAAGCCGATATCGCCGCGGCATTTACCGCATTACCGTTTGATCACCTGATTTTCACGGGGTCAACGACCGTTGGCCGCCATGTTATGCGCGCAGCAGCTGATAACCTCACTCCAGTCACACTCGAACTAGGTGGTAAATCACCCACCATTATTGCCCCCGATATACCGTTGAATATCGCTGTTGAGCGGATGATTTATGGCAAAAGCCTTAATGGTGGCCAGATTTGTGTCGCCCCTGATTACGCATTAGTCCCAGAAGGTAAAGTGGACGACTTTATTACAGAGTACAAAAAACAATTCAATAAGATGTACCCAAAGGGGACGGCGAATAAAGACTTCACGTCGGTGATCAATCAGCGCCAATATCAACGCCTAACTGCTTGGCTTGAAGATGCCAAAAGCAAAGGCGCCACAGTGATGCCTTGCCATGAAAATAGTCGAGATGATGATCAACATCGTATGATTCCCCATATTTTGTTGAATACCAATGATGATATGACCGTCATGCAAGATGAAATATTTGGTCCAATATTGCCAATCGTGCCTTATAAGACAATTGATCAGGCATTAGATTATATTCAGCAACGTCCTCGTCCGCTGGCGTTATACCTAATGAGTTTTGATGCAGAGCTACAACAACGCATTAAAACCACCACCCATTCAGGCGGAATGTGTATTAACGAGTCAGTCTTCCACGTTGCTGCCGATGATGCACCGTTTGGTGGTATCGGCCCTTCCGGTATGGGGCATTATCACGGTAAAGAAGGGTTCTTAACGTTCTCGAAAGCGAAAACAATTTTGAGTCGCGGTAAAATAAATACCGCTAAATTAGTGACCCCACCTTATGGTGGCTGGATCCAAAAGCTGATGTTAGCTTTCTTCCTTCGATAAATTTGGGAATTTAATCTGTTTATGGTTACAGAAAAGAAACAGCAAATTTTGGATACTGCTCTTTTGCTCTTTGTCGAACAGGGAATTCAAGCAACAGCAACAGCCAAAATAGCCAAGCAAGCAAACGTGGCAACAGGCACGCTATTCCACCACTTTTCGAATAAACAAGAATTGGTGGTGACACTATACCGTTCAATCAAAGATGAATTGAGCCAGTCCATTAGCCAAAATTCTGCTGACAAGGTTCATCCATCAGACAATCAAATGGATACTTTAAAATCCACCATTGAAAGCTATTGGCACCAAGCGATTGAATGGGCAATGAGTCACCCACTAAAATGGCAGTTTCTGCAGCAATTTGCCAACGATCCACAATTTAAAATTAGCCAACAACAAGATGTCATGACGTCATCAATGGCGTTTTTGGTTGAAGCGGTTGAACAAGGACAACAGCAAGGCGTATTGGCACGCTTACCAATGCCTTTAGTGCTTAATTATTGCCATTATCACTATTTAGCCGTGACAACCTTATTTATTGAACAACCAGAGCTATTCCAACAACCAAGCTACCAAGACGGTGCTTTCCAGATGTTTTGGCAAGGTTTAGTTGCCAAACCATAATATAAAAGTGGCTGACTACAAAAGCAAAACGGGAGCATAAGCTCCCGTTTTTTTATTCATTGCATGATACGGTTTTCACCACATCGTAATGATTAAGCTTGTACTTCAGCGTATTGGTTTAACTCTGCAATACTTACAGTGGTAATAAACTCACCGTCTAAGTAGAAGTTCACGTTATCGCCAGCTTTCTCACCACGTAGTCGCGCAGTTTCACCATTTTGGTAAGACACGTTCATTTCTAGAGTGGAATCGTCAAGCTGACGGAATGTAGCCGCTTCAATATTGCTGTTCTGCACGCTTGCTAGCGGCACAGTCGTCATTGATTTGTCTAACTTGCTGTTGATCTTAAAGATAGCATCAACAGGCATATCAGCCACTGCCGGTGATTTACCCGTAATCGGATTTTTACCTGTCCAGAACTCAATTGAGTTGAAGATAAACAAATCAGCGGCTGCAGCAATACCGTATACCGGGCTTAACAGTACAAATAGACCCGCACGACCATAACGGTTATCGACAGCTGATAAGTTTGCTTTGGTCACAATTTGTGATGTGCCCATCTGACCAATACAACCCGTTAGAGAGGTTGCCAATACTGCCATCGCCACAGCTTTCAGTGCGATCTTTTTCATTTGTGCGTTACTCCGCGTTAAAATTAAAATGGATAAAAAGTCGGCGGATTATAAGCACTTTTGTGGAAATTACGAGTCAATTGTTTGTGAATAGTTCTGAAATAAAAACAAAGTAAGCTGTAAGCTAAATCAAGGTAAAAAGACGGTGATTTCCCATCAAACAATAACAAGCTAAACACCTGATTAATTAATTATAAATATATAAAAAGCGGCTAATTAGCCGCTTTTAGATTTACCGTTGTAACTTGCAACTTTTAATACATTTAAGCGTATTGACCGGCAACATAACCTGAGCTCCAGGCCCATTGGAAGTTGTAGCCACCCAACCAACCGCTCACATCCATCACTTCGCCAGCAAAGTACAAACCAGGAACCAGCTTAACTTCCATCGTTTTTGATGACAGTTCATCAGTATCCACACCACCTAATGTAACTTCAGCAGTACGATAGCCTTCCGTGCCATTTGGAGCGATAGACCACGAGTGGAAATACGTATCGAGGCTTGCGACTTCTTTCTCGTTATATTGCTTCAATGGCTTATCGGTGATGTCACCACGCTCAATAAGCACTTCAATTAAGCGCTTAGGCAATAAACGCGACAGCGCCGTTTTTAAGCTTTGGTTCGGATTACTTGCTCGCATCGCACGCAAGGTATCGCTTAACGACACATCAGGCAACAAGTTGATTGTCACCTTCTGACCCGGTGTCCAGTACGATGAAATCTGTAGAATAACCGGACCAGACAGCCCACGGTGAGTAAACAGTAAACTTTCTTTGAAATAAGTACCGTCTTCCGCTTCAATCGTCACTGGAACCGCAATACCAGACAATTCAGCAAACGCTTCTTTTTCTTCTTTATGCAAGGTGAAAGGCACTAAACCCGCCGTGGTAGGCACCACTTTTAGCCCAAATTGCTCTGCAACCTGATAGCCAAAAGGCGTTGCACCCAGCTTAGGCATAGATAAACCACCCGTAGCAATCACTAAAGACTCACATTCAACCGTATCGGTATTCAGCTTTAAACTAAAGCCAGTATCGGTTTTAGTAATATCATGCACATCACAACGGTAACGCTGTTCAACCGTCGGTAAATCACATTCAGCTAATAGCATTTGTACGATTTCTTTGGCTGAATCTTCACAGAATAGCTGCCCATGCGAGCGCTCTTCATAAGCAATACTATGTTTCGCAATCATCGCGATAAAATCCCACTGGGAATATTGCGATAAGGCTGATTTTGCGAAATGCGGATTACGACAAACAAAATTGCTGGCGGTCACATCATAGTTAGTAAAATTACAGCGACCGCCACCCGAGATCAGGATTTTACGCCCTGGTTTCTTTGCGTGATCAACCACCAGCACAGAACGACCTCGTTTGCCTGCTTCTGCCGCACACATTAACCCTGCAGCACCTGCACCAATAATTACAACATCAAACTTGTTAGCCATTTCTGTACCTAAACGTTGGATCATCACGGAATGAAAAAGGGATGCGATACCATAATGGTTTGCATCCCTTTGTGTTCTGCGCGCATTTTACGCGGCTATGGCGTGAATACCAAACCTAATCCGACTTTAGGCTAAATTAGGCTGGCCGCGACTCATAGTAATATCGGCATCAGGCATGTGTAACGTTGTAGTTGGAAACGCAAAATCAGCACCGTTACGATGCACAATATCAACAATTTTCAGCATTACATCTTGCTGTACTTCTTGATATTCAACCCAATTAACGGTTTTGGTAAAGGTGTACACCAATATATTCAATGATGATGCACCATACGTATCAAAACAAACGATCATGGTTTGGTTACTATCAATATCGGCATGATTTAATAGCATGGCTTTTATATCAGCCGCCACTTTGCCCACGACAGCCGCATCTTCATAACGTAATCCAACACTTTGTTTAATTCTTCGATTGGTCATACGCGAAGGGTTTTCAACCACAATAGAGCTAAAGACAGAATTAGGCACATATAATGGTCGCTTATCAAATGTGCGAATAACCGTCATTCTAAAGCCGATACGCTCAACCGTACCTTCAATTTGGCGATCTGGACTGCGCACCCAATCACCCACTTTAAAAGGGCGATCCAAATACAGCATCATAGCGCCGAAGAAGTTGGCCAGCATGTCTTTTGCGGCCATACCGACAATTAAGCCACCCACGCCACCGAAGGTCAGTACCCCTGACAAACTCAAGCCGAGGTTTTGCATCATCACTAAGCCACCAATGACCATTACGATCAAACGCAGTATCTTAGAAATAGCATTGATAGTAGTTGTATCTTTCGCCTTAGGTAATATACCGGCTTCGACATTACTGATCAGGCGTAACAGTATCCAGACGAAGGTCCAAACTACGATTAAGTGACGAACAACAGCAAGAAAGGTTGTGGGGTAGCTTGTAGTGTTATCAACCACAATGCCAAGCGATAATAAAGCAGGCCATAGCCAGATTAACCAACTGACAGGACGACGAACAGCACTCACTAGTGCATCATCCCAGATTAAGCGGGTATTTTCGGCAATCACAGAAAGACGGCGGGTAACAAGTAGCCATCCACCCCATAAAATTGCACTTAACGCGAGTAACAGACCCACGTTATACATCCAGTCGTGATTCACACCTTGCTCAAGGGATGACCACCATTGAATAAATCTTGTCATAAAAACCGTTAGCCAATATGTCGATAAAATAAACGAGCCATAAAGCTAAGCGGTTCAATTTCAATAAGCAATCAATAAAAACCGCTGAACAAACATAACGACATAATTTGCCATTAGATACCAAGAAACGCGACGGCAAAGATCGAGATAAAGAAAACCATAACAAACGTACTAGCAAGGATGAATAGCTTGCGAACTTTCACACATTTAGTCATGAATAACGGATCATGATGATTCTGATATTGCTGACTACGAATGTAGTGAAAAAGACGAACTTGCTTACTGACATTGCCTTGAGAAGAGAAAAAACCGCGACCATCAACTTGTTGATAAAGTAACGGGTCACAATCTCGCATTACTCGAAGCAATGTACGCAAGGTACTCACATATCGAGACACATTCACAACCATTATCAAAAAGAGTGCAAGTAGAAATGCATCACCACTAATATTCATAATAAAACCCCCAAACAACATCAGTATAGGCTGGGGAAGAGAGGGCGCGATTTAATTGCGCCCCTAAAACACTTAACCAGCCGTTGTATCCATTACAGATGTCGAGCCAGCCTTAGCCATTGCTGCAAGATCTTTATCAATAAAGAATAAAGCTTTGCCATCTTCGCCAACTAACTCAATCTTATCCAAAATGCCTTTAAACAACTTTTCTTCTTCATGCTGCTCTGAGACATACCACTGTAAAAAATTAAAGGTAGAGTAGTCTTGGGTCGTGAATGCAACATGAGCTAACTTATTAATTTGCTGAGTAATTAATTGTTCATGTTCATATGTTTCACGAAATACCGCGCCCAAAGATTCAAACTCGTGCTTTGGTGCTGCAATTGCACCCAACATTGGCATAGAGCCCGTTTCACTCACATAAGTGAACAAACGCTGCATGTGTTCCATTTCTTCAACTGCATGTGAACGTAAGAACTCAGCAGCCCCCTCGAAACCCTTATCTTCACACCACGCGCTCATTTGCAGGTATAGATTTGAAGAAAAGAACTCCAAATTAATTTGCTCGTTCAGCTTTGCAACCATCTCTTGAGCTAACATTACACAACTCCTATCTATTAAAGTGTAATCAACACATTGCCACTGTGCACAATTGAGTTTGCAACTCATGCCCACAATTGCAGTGAAATTATCAATTAGTATCCCATAACATACGGGTAAGATTAAAAAAAAGACTACTTTTGTAATAATTAATTAACGCACTATCTTCCTATAAAGGATGCGATCTAACCGATATTTTTCAATCATACTCAATGCTAGCATGATTAAAACCACGATAAAGGAGTGCACGTTATGGCTTATAAACACATTCTAGTTGCAATCGACCTCTCTGATGACAGTTTCATCCTAGTCAACAAAGCAGCGACACTCGCCAAAGAGCTAGAGGCCAAATTGTCTTTGATCCATATTGATGTCAATTATGCCGAACTTTATACTGGTCTTATTGATATCAACCTCTCTGATACCCAATTTAAAATGTTTGATGATGCACAAAAGCAGCTCCAAGCACTGGCAGAAAAAGCAAATTATCCGGTTTCTCATACCCTCGTGGGCAGCGGTGATTTTAGTGATGAAATTTGCCAAGCCATCAATAATCTCGATATCGAGTTAGTGGTATGCGGTCACCACCAAGATTTTTGGAGTAAGATCCTTTCTTCAACCAAACAATTGATGAATGCGACTCCGGTCGATTTATTGATGGTGCCTTTAAAATAAAATCTATCCTGTTGATCGGTTTTCCTGAATATATCAACAACGGCGCTTGATACAATCAACGCCGTTGTATCTTTATGGTTTGGTTCTCAAACCGTGGTTTAAACTATTCCCCTACCTTTTATCCATATTTCAACGGAATCATTTCGGTTAGACTGTCGCCATCTATGGATAATAAATTAAATAAAAAATGGGATATTTATCAGCAATCACCCTGTTATGGGCATTTTCATTTAGCTTGATCGGTGTGTATTTAGCCGGTCAGGTTGATGCATGGTTCTCTGTGCTCACGCGTGTCTTACTTGCCGGTTTAGTTTTTCTTCCCTTTTTAAGAAAGAAAAACTTACACGCTAAACTAGCCATTAAACTGATGATTGTCGGAGCTTTTCAGCTCGGCATTATGTACTGCTTCTATTACCAATCTTTCTTATATTTAACCGTTCCTGAAGTATTATTGTTTACTATTTTCACCCCCATTTACGTCACCTTGATTTACGATCTGCTACATAAACAATTTTCAGCGTGGTATCTACTGACCGCGGTTATCGCGGTGGTTGGGGCTGCGGTAATTAAGTTTGAAGGGATCAATGAGAACTTTATTCTTGGGTTCTTTATCGTGCAGGGGGCTAATTTATGCTTCGCTATCGGACAAGTTGGCTATAAACATATCATGGAGCAAGAGCAGGCGGATCTACCACAACATACGGTATTTGGTTTGTTTTATTTAGGCGCTATTTGTGTCGCATTACCGATGTTTTTATTGTTCGGTAATATCGATAAGTTACCAACAACCAGTACCCAATGG
This sequence comes from Photobacterium profundum, assembly GCF_003026285.1. GTDB lineage: Bacteria > Pseudomonadota > Gammaproteobacteria > Enterobacterales > Vibrionaceae > Photobacterium > Photobacterium profundum. The sequence goes on along the minus strand of NZ_PYOD01000006.1, from coordinate 39,637 downwards.
GGCATTTTAGTGTACTTAGGTACGATTGCTTCTGGTCTGGGTTATTTCATCTGGAATAAAGGGGCAACGATGGTGAATGCGGGTGCGTTAGCCATTATGAACAACGCTCTAGTGCCTGCGGGATTAATCGTAAACCTAGTGATCTGGAATCGAGATGTCGATTACTCTCGCTTAATTATTGGTGGCGTTATAATTCTATTTTCATTGTGGTTCAATGAAACGTGGGTTAAGCGCAAAGTCGAGCAAACTAGAATCGCATAACCAATAATCCAAACCTCGCATAAAAAAAGAAGCGAAATACTCGTTAACATTGAGTATCTCGCCTCTTTTCAAGATTCAGCTATAGCAAGAAGTATCAGTTATTACTGAGAACAGCTATCAGCATCCGCTTTACGTGCAGCAGCATCTTCCGCTAACCATTCAGCAACCGATTTAGCAAAGTACGTTAGTACACCATCAGCTCCTGCGCGCTTAAAGCACATCAGTGATTCCATCACAGTTTCACGCTCTTTCAGCCAACCGTTTTGGATCGCGGCCATGTGCATCGCGTATTCACCCGATACTTGATAAGCAAACGTCGGCACTTTTAGCTCGGTTTTCACTCGGCGAACAACATCAAGATACGGCATACCTGGCTTCACCATTACCATATCAGCGCCTTCATTCACGTCCATTGCAACTTCATGTAGGGCTTCATCAGAATTAGCGGGATCCATCTGATACGTTTTCTTGTCACCACCTTTAAGGTTGCTCGACGAGCCGACTGCATCACGGAAAGGGCCGTAATAGTTAGACGCATATTTCGCAGAATACGCCATTATCTGGGTATGAATGTACCCCGCTTCTTCCAATGCTTCACGGATTGCGCCAATGCGGCCATCCATCATGTCAGACGGGGCAACTACATCTGCGCCAGCTTCAGCGTGTGACAATGCTTGCTTAATAAGTACTTCTGTTGTCACGTCGTTAATCACGTAACCTTCTTCATCAATGATGCCGTCTTGACCGTGCGTAGTAAATGGGTCAAGGGCAACATCCGTGATCACGCCCATTTGAGGCACATGTTCTTTTAGCAAGCGCACCGCACGTTGTACTAAACCTTCAGGGTTGTGAGCCTCTGCGGCACAAATACTCTTAAAATCTTGAGAAACAACCGGGAATAACGCAATTGCTGGCACACCTAATTTCGCCAGATATTCCGCTTCTTGTAACATAAGGTCGATAGACAGTCGTTCGATGCCCGGCATTGACTCTACCGTTTCACGGCGATCTTTACCCATCAGAATGAACATAGGGTAAATCAGATCGTTAACAGAGATTTGGTTTTCAGCCATTAAACGACGGCTAAAGTCATGCTTACGCATACGACGCATACGGCGTGCCGGGAAAGCGCCTTGAATAGATACTGACACTGCATATTCCTTGTATGGTTGATTCACTACTGTTTATTAATACCACTCTGGATAAACGTCTAGACTGGTATAAGCCTATAATAATGCGAATGCCATGGCATTATTATCTTAATTCGATAATACCACCCTCATAAAGTTTCGGGAGGTCTGATCACAAAAAACGCCTGCGTTGTCGCACGCGAATTTCGCACTACTTCAGCAGTTTCTTGCTGACGACACTGCGCTATAACACTGGCAATATGGGGTAAATATTGCGGTTCATTACGACTAGATTTTGGTTTTGGTCGGTAATCACGTGGTAACAGATATGGGCAATCCGTTTCAATCATCAAACGATTATCAGGTATCAAATGCACAATATCACGCAATTCAGTGCCACGACGCTCGTCGCACACCCAGCCTGTAATACCGATATGCAAATCAAGATCCAAACACTCTTTTAGCTCTTGCTCACTGCCTGTAAAGCAATGTAAGACTGCCGCAGGTAATTTAGCTCGCCATGGTCTTAGTATGTCGATAAAGCGCTCATGCGCATCACGGCAATGCATAAAAACAGGCAGGTTCAATTCTGCTGCTAACGCTAACTGAGCTTCAAATACTACTTCTTGTTGCGGCCTAGGCGAAAAATCACGATTAAAATCGAGCCCACACTCTCCAATAGCCACCACTTCAGGCTTTGCAGCTAAAGCACGAATATGAGGAAGCGTTAAATCTTCAACAGACTTGGCATCATGCGGGTGAACCCCCGCGGTACTGTAACAATATTGCGGCCACCGCTGCGCCATTTTTTGTGCTTGCTGGCTTTCTTCAATACTGGTGCCCGTTAAGATTAAGCCGGTAACGCCCGCTTCTTTAGCACGAATAATCACATCGTCACGATCTTTATCAAAACGGCTGTTCGTTAGGTTAACGCCAATATCTATCATTTTAAAACCTAATAAATTCAATAATCCTAATCAATACAAACAAAAAAACCGGCTCATCACCGGTTTTTATTATCACAACAGATTACTGTTCTTCGCTTTGCTCAATATCGTCATCTTCTTCTTGGTCTCGAACATAGAAACGTGAGAAGAATAAGCCTACTTCAAACAATATACACATTGGTATAGCGAGTAATGTCTGAGAAATAATATCTGGCGGAGTCAGCATCATTCCAACAACAAACGCAGCCACAACAATATATGGTCGCTTTGTCTTTAAACTTTCTGGGTCTGTTGCCCCCGTCCAGCATAAAAGAATGATGGCTACAGGTATCTCGAATGCAATCCCAAACGCCATAAATAACGCTAAGACAAAATCAAGATAACTGGCAATGTCGGTTGCAACCTGTACCCCTTCTGGCGCAATTCCCGTAAAGAAACTGAACACTAACGGGAAAACAACGAAATACGCAAATGATACGCCACCGTAAAACAACAAAGAGCTGGAGAACAATAACGGCATGATTAGCTTACGCTCATGCTTATACAGACCTGGCGCAACAAAGCCCCATACCTGATATAAAATCATAGGTACAGCAACAAATACTGAAGTGACCAATGTGAGTTTTATTGGTGTAAAGAAAGGCGAAGCAACATCCGTTGCAATCATCGTTGCCCCTTCAGGTAAACGCTCTACCAAAGGTGCAGCCATGAAAGCATAGATGTCGTTTGCAAACCAAACTAGACCAAGAAAAACCACCAAGACACTCAAGATAGAACGCAATAGGCGATTACGTAGCTCAACTAAATGGCTAAACAATGGCTGCGTTTCTTCTACTGTCGACATAGTGATGTAATTTATTCCTGCTTTTGAGAAGTCGTTGTTGAGGTTGACTCGCTTTTTTCAGCATAGGGACGTTGAACATCTGAAGCTGCTTGCTTCAATTCTTCAACCGATTCACGCAACTCTGGCGATAAATCTTTCATTCCCATTTGTTCGGCTTTTTTAAGATTTTCTTGCAGTTCCTGAATTTTCAGTTCTTGCGACAGTTCATCTTTCACCGAATTCGCCATATTGCGAGCGGCGCCAACCCAGCGCGAAACACTACGTATCGCGACAGGTAGACGCTCTGGCCCCAGTACTACCAATCCCACCACAGAGATCAGTATTAACTCCCAGAACCCTATATCAAACACGCGTTAAACCTGCTCTTTGTCTTTTTGGCTCTTTTGAACCTGATCTTCACTTTGCTGCTCTTTGGACAGTGTTTTCTGTTCGAAGTCAGCGTCGGCGTCAGTGTTGTCTTTTTTCACGGTTGGATCTTCATCACCAATCGCTTTTTTGAAACCTTTTACGGCCGACCCAAGATCACCACCAAGAGAACGTAATTTCTTTGTTCCGAATAAAAGAACAATGATCAGTGCAATAATTAGCAACTGCCAGATACTGATACCACCCATGCTTGTTTTACCTCAGCTCTTTGTGGTTAATGACTAATGTTATGTTGAAACTGTGAATGTATATATTGTCGCTTACTTTACCGCTATTTACGGCAAGCTCGCCAACCAAGTAACCAGAACGTGACGCCCATTGCAGCAGACGCTGCAGGAATCGTTTCAACATGGTTACTAAAAAGTATGGCAGAACATACCAATAGAGTCGCGCCGATACCAAAATAGAACCGGGCAAGCCCTTGATAGCGTCGACTCTCCATGAAGTTGTCATAGAGTTTATCGATTCGCTGATTCATTACCTTGCCTTGGCGCAAACTGTCGTAAAGTAATTCTGGCAATTCCGGTAGCTTTTCAGCCCAGAAAGGCGCTTTGCTTTTCACTGCCTCAACAATGGCCTGCGGGCCCACTTGGCGAGACATCCAATCTTCAAGGAAAGGCTTTGCTGTGGTCCATAAATCTAATTGTGGGTACAGCTGACGTCCAAGCCCTTCAACATATAATAACGTTTTCTGTAATAACACAAGCTGCGGTTGCACTTCCATATCAAAGCGACGCGCGGTGTTAAATAGATTCAATAGTACATGACCAAATGAGATGTCACATAACGGCTTCTCAAAAATAGGCTCACATACTGTACGAATTGCAAACTCAAATTCGTCAATATTAGTATCTTGCGGTACCCAACCTGAATCCACATGTAATTCAGCGACCTTGCGGTAATCGCGATGAAAAAACGCTAATAGGTTTTCCGCTAAGTAACGTTTATCTTCACGGTTTAAGGTACCCACAATGCCGCAATCTAATGCAATCCACTGCGGTGTTTCTGGGTTTTCGTAAGAAACAAAAATATTCCCAGGATGCATGTCTGCATGAAAGAAGCTATCACGAAAAACTTGAGTAAAGAAGATATTAACCGCATTTTCGGATAACAGCTTCATGTTGGTGCCATTCGCAATCAACGCATCAATATCTGAAACTTGAATACCATAGATACGTTCCATCACCAATAAATTGGTACTGCTGTAGTCAGTGAACATCTCTGGTACATACAAGGTATCGCTGTCTTCAAAATTACGACGCAACTGGATGCTGTTCGCCGCTTCCCGCATCATATTCAGTTCATCAAGCAACGTTTTTTCATACTCACGCACTACTTCAACAGGGCGTAATAAACGAGCTTCTGGCAATAAACGCGCAACGATATGTGCCATACGATACATCAGTTTGATGTCAGCTTGTATAACAGGAAGAATGTCGGGGCGAATAACTTTCAACACCACTTCGCGCCCATTTTCTTTCAATGTCGCGGTATGTACTTGAGCAATAGATGCTGAAGCAAGAGGTGTTTCATCAAAATCATCGAACCAGGTTTCAATAGGGCCACCTAAAGAGAGCTCCATGTGTTCTTTAGCAAGCTTGCCATCAAACGGTTCAACCTGATCTTGTAGCAAAGCCAGCTGATCAGCGATATGCGGCGGGAAAAGATCACGACGGGTCGACATCATTTGCCCGAACTTGATCCATACCGGTCCAAGTTCTTGTAAGGCTAAACGTAGACGTTCACCTAGTGATTTTTCTGGATGCTGATTTTTAATCCAAAATAATGACTTACGCACCATTTTTGGCATTTTCGTTCGCGGGTCTTCTGGCAGAAAGTCATCGAGCCCATACCGTAATTGGACTTCAATAATTTTATAAAGACGCTTAAATTCAGATGGCGTGATCATGATTGATGGCGCTCTAATAACTGATTAAATCGCGCTTCAAGGCGTGAAGAGTCTGATTTTAAATCATCCACTTGATCAGCAAAATAGGCAATTTCCAAGGCTTGTGGTGCTAGCTTCCACTCTTCGGTAATGATTTCCGCTAAGTCACGCTGACGACGTTCAACACCGCGCTGAATAAAACGCGCACTGTTTTTCAATCCACTAACAACAGTGTGTGCAACGACATCACCGGTATATTGAGACAGCTTTTCTTCAACATCAGGTTTTAGACCACTAAGCAGCGCAGAAAATTGCTGAGCTAATTGAATATCACCTTCTAATGAAAGCTTATCGGCTTTAATCAGTTGGGTCAGATTCGCCTGCTGACGCAATTCAGAGAGCACAGTTAGGTTAAGCGCTAATTGACAATCAACATCACCTTCATAAACAGCCAACACATCAATTTGCTGACTAAATATAAAAATCAGTTGTTTACCAAATTCATTAATCGTTACGCTAATAATTTTTCCGCGTAAACGCGCTAAACGACGCTGGCTTTCAGCATCGTCTTTCAATAGCGTGTTAAGCGAGGTTTCTACCGCGCCAGTGACCAAAGCATCAAATGACATACAGTCCTCAGAACTTAAAACCACGATGCAGCGCAACAATACCACCGGTTAGGTTGTAATAGTTGGTTTGCTCAAAACCTGCATCATCCATCATACCTTTTAAGGTTTCTTGATTCGGATGCATACGGATAGATTCAGCGAGGTAACGATAGCTTTCTGCATCGTTAGCAATCAGCTCACCCATTTTAGGTAACAAGTGGAACGAATACGCATCGTAAACTTTAGATAAAGGCTCAACAATAGGTTTAGAGAACTCTAACACTAACAAACGACCACCGGGCTTCAGCACACGATACATCGAACGTAATGCTTTCTCTTTATCGGTCACATTACGTAAGCAGAAGCTGATAGTGATGCAATCGAAGTAGTCATCAGGAAAAGGCAGCTCTTCTGCATTCGCTTGTACGTAACCTACGTTACCAACAATGCCAGAATCACGTAATTTACTGCGACCAACCTTCAGCATTGAATTATTGATGTCAGCCAAGATAACTTGACCCTCATCCCCAACAATACGTGAGAATTTAGCGGTTAAATCACCCGTACCACCGCCTAAATCCAACACGCGATTACCACGGCGCACACCACTACAGTCAATAGTAAAACGCTTCCATACTCGGTGAATACCTAGCGACATCATATCATTCATAATGTCGTATTTAGCGGCAACGGAGTGGAATACATCCGCGACTAAATTCACTTTTTCGTCCTTGGCTACGGTTCGATAGCCGAAATGAGTCGTATCTTGTGTGGTGTCCGTCATGCTACATCCGTTATGCTTATAATTTGTGTAAATAACCAGCGTAGTGTACTTGATGCTTGAGCTTTGCTCAAAGCACTACGACAAATCATTTACTTCTGAGCGCTCTGAATTACCTCTTTCGGGTAGTTCATTCAAGGTAGATTGCGCTTTTTCTACCAATATTGGGTTTATATCACGCTTAACTTCAACCCCAAGCTGTTTAAATCCTTCCGCTTGGCGAATCACATTGCCTCGCCCTAAGGTCAATTTATTCATTGCCCCTTGATAACTTTGGTTCGCCTTATCAAGTGATACGCCTACTGTTTCCATATCGCTCACAAACAAACGTAATTTGTCGTATAACTTACTGGCACGTTCAGCAATTTGTTTGGCATTTTGATTTTGACGGTCATTGCGCCATAAGTTGTTTATCGTACGTAGCGCCACCAGCAATGTTGTCGGGCTCACCAGCATAATGTTCAAATCCATTGCATCTCGGATCAAGCTTGGGTCAGTCTCTATAGCAGCTTGGAATGCAGGCTCTACTGGTATAAACATCAAGACATAATCGAGGCTATGTAGCCCATGAAGCTGATGATAATCTTTACGGCTTAATCCACGCATGTGCGCTCGTAACGAAGCAGCGTGCTCACTTAGCGCCAACTCTTGTTCTGCAATTGTGTCGGCATTAAAGAAGCGTTCGTACGCGACCAGTGACATTTTAGCGTCTACCACCACATCTTTATCTTGCGGCAAATGCACCACTACATCGGGCTGATAGCGTTTTCCTTCTTCATTTTCTAAGCTGACTTGCGTTTGGTATTCGTGCCCTTCTCGTAAACCGGATTCACTCAGCACCCGTGCCAGTACTACTTCACCCCAATTACCCTGCGCTTTATTGTCCCCTTTTAACGCTTGAGTCAAGTTAACGGCTTCTTGTGCCATTTGTTCATTCAAATGTTTAAGGTTATTAATTTCATGCACTAAGGTGTGGCGTTCACGTGATTCTTGGCTAAAGTTATCATTCACTTGTTTCTTAAAGCCTTCAAGCTGTGCTTTTAATGGGCTTAGAATCGATTCCATGCTGAGTTTGTTTTGCTCATCAACCGTTCGGGTTTTCTGTTCAAACAGCCGGTTAGCTAAACTTTCAAATTGCACCCGTAAACGCTCTTCTGCATTCACGAGCAATGCAATTTTTTCTTCCGCAGCTTTTTGTTCTTCAAAATGACGCGCTTCTTGTTCTCTCAAATCCCCTTCAAGCCCGGCATTGGCTGCTCGTGCATTTTCCAGTTGTTCAGAAAAGTATTGTTTTTCATTTTTCAACGCTTCGAAATGGCGCATTTTTTCTAATGCACCAGCAAGACGACCGTGCATTTGGCGTAATTCATTGGTCAAGCGATCGCGCTCAACATCCAGTTCGTCTAATTCATCATTTCGTTCAGTTAATTGCGTTTGAATTTGCTGTTCACGGCTTTGTGCCAACTGTACACCTGCATCAATCTGCTGTTGGAACAATTGTGCCTGTTGTTGCAAGCGCCCTTTCATCCAGATTGCAGTTAACACACTCGCAATAGTTGCACCGGACATTGCAGCCAATATCGCCAGTACACCACCGTTAAGCCATTCTGCCATCATCATTTAAACCTGAAAAAAGAAAAATATCAGACATAAAGGCTAAGTGGATACTGGATAAATGTCCAGCAGTTATCCGTTAGTGAAAACCAAGTGAAAAATAGTGACCAAAATTACGCGGAGACAATCACAGCGTTGAAAGATGTGATCTAGTTGTTAGAAAAACAATCGCATAGACTAGCGCACTGATCCCCCCTCTTATTATTAACCGAATCGTAGGAAAAAAATGAACGAACGTCATGCGCTCGGATATGGCTTAGCTGCTGTATTACTCTGGTCTACCGTCGCAACCGCATTTAAGATCACCCTTGAATATTTTACTCCTATTCAAATGATGGTCGCTGCCAGTATTGTTTCAGCTATCGCACTGACGGCAATTGCACTCTATCAAGGCAAGCTGCACTTATTAGGTCGAACGTTTACTGCCCGTCCTTTTTATTACCTTACGCTCGGTTTGATAAATCCTTTTGCTTATTACCTTATTTTATTTAAATCGTATGAGTTGCTACCCGCATCTCAAGCCCAACCACTCAACTATAGCTGGGCAATTACCCTGACATTAATGGCAGCGGTATTCCTCGGTCAGAAAATTCGAAAACAAGATTGGGTAGCTTGTGCGCTAGGTTATTTCGGTGTGATAGTGATCGCTACCAAAGGCAATCTTACCGCGTTGCAGTTTGATAGCCCATTAGGTGTCGGGTTGGCCTTATTTTCAACCATTCTATGGGCGATGTATTGGATCTTAAATGCTAAAAATAAAGCCGACCCAGTGCTCGGGGTATTATTGGGTTTTTTGGTGTCGTTACCTTTCTCGATTGGCTTAAGTGTGTATTTGGGCGGTTGGAAACCAGTGCCATGGCAAGGTTGGATAGCTGTGAGTTACGTCGGCCTATTTGAAATGGGGATCACTTTCGTCTTGTGGATAAACGCATTACGCTTAACCAACAATACGGCGCGGATCAGTAACTTGATTTTCATCTCACCGTTTATTTCACTGCTTCTGTTAGCTACGATTATTGGCGAAGAAATTCACCCTTCTACTTTGGTCGGTTTGGTGCTGATAGTCTGCGGCCTCTTAATCCAACAGTGGAAAGGCAAGAAAGCCCCTGCAGCAAACACATCTAGCTAATGCATCGAACGAATAACAAGATAAAAAAAAGCCTGTCACAAAGACAGGCTAACGTTTTACAGGGTTGTCGAGACCCAGCGCCTCTCGAAGAGCAAAGGCGTCTAGTTATAAATTTCTAATTAGCTGATACCGTGTGCCATTTACGACCCACTTTAGACCAAAGAATCAATAAGCCAGGAATCACTAGCCACATTTGAAACGTCAGTAAAATTGGTGGTGAAAAATCTAAACGTTGCGTCAAACTTACCATCAAACCCGCGCCACTCATTTGGAATAAACCCAGTAATGCCGCAGCGGTTCCTGCACGGTCACCAAATGGTGCAAGTGCTTTACCTGCCGATGAACCTAGAACAAATGCAAAGCCAAATGAACAGATAAAGATAGGCAGCATAAATGCCCATGCTTGTGCGATATTACTCAATACCAACATTGCCGCACCAGCACCAATTAATAAGATCAGCCCTGTTTTAAGCGTGCGACGAGTACCAAAGCGATCCATGTATTTGGGTGCGACCATACACGCTAAAATATTGAGTGCGGCATTAATACCAAACCAAATCGTGAATTGCCCCATATCCTGACCGAGTTCCATCATCAACCAAACTGGTGCTGATGTAACGTAAGCCAGAATCACTGCCATTGCTAACATACATAGCGTCGCATGGAATAAGAAAACTGGTTCGCGCAATACTGACATATAACGTTCGAAGCTAATCATCGAACCTTCAATATTGGTATCCGCTGGGCGCGTTTCTTTAAAGCAAATAGCAATAAAGCTACCCGCTACAATCGCAAAACCCGCCATAAAACTAAAGTTAGAACGCCAACCAAATTCGTGGGTTAACCATGAACCAAGAATCGGCGCTAAAGCTGGAATGAAACAGATTGCTCCGTTTAAATAACTGATCATACGACCGCTACGTTCAGGACCAAAACTATCACGCACTGCCGCAAAAGCCGCAACCGATGTTGCACAAGCGCCGAAGCCTTGTAATAAACGCGCCACCAGCAATAAATCTAATGTTTGTGCCCAATACGCCATTGCGGCACTCAATGCGTAAATGGTGATACCACCTAACGCAATAGGGCGACGACCAAAGCGATCAGCTAATGGACCCGCCAAGAGTTGGCCAAGACCTAAACTAAACATGAACCATGTAACGGTATCTTGCACACGGGTTGTATCTACCGCAAATTCCTTTGCCATTGCTGGCAATGCAGGTAAATAAATATCGATCGCAAGAGGACTAAATAAAACAAGTACCACCATTAAGGCGATTAATCTTGTTCCTGATACGGCTGTTGATTGACTTGCCGTTGCTGTTTCTGGCTGCATGTTACTTTCCTATTTAATGACAGCGGCAGTCTAAGGCTTTAGTGATATGAATAGAAATGGTTTATATTCAAACCAGAATTTCCATTTTGGAATATCACTTTTTCAGGGGTGCACTGTGTCATTCGAAAAGCTTGCCCGACTTGATCTTAATCTCTTAGTTTGTCTGCATGTATTGCTTGAAGAGTGCAGCGTTACTCATGCAGCAAAGCGCCTTAACCTCAGTCAATCGGCGGTGAGTAAAACCTTAACGCGCTTACGTGACCAATTTAATGACCCTTTGTTTACCCGTTCTGCTCACGGTATCAAGCCCACCCCTCGTGCGTTGGCATTAGTCCCATTACTAGAACAATTATTACGGGATGTCGAAAACCTTACCGCTCCCGCAATCTTTGAGCCGAAAAGCAGTGATCGTCATTTCAAAATGGCACTGGTAGAAAGTGCTTATCCTTTATTTTTACCGCAGTTTCTTGGTGATATCTTTTCTGAAGGCCCCAATATAATTCTCGATACTCGCGCGTGGGAACGTAATGCCTTTGATAAATTGCAACGCGGGGAAATCGATTTCGGGATCACTGGTAAAGATCTGAACCCCAAAGATGCAATGCTGACATTGATGCCACCTAAAGGCATCATTTCTCAAGAACTATGTCGCGACACCCAGTGCTGCATCGTACGCAAAGAACACCCTATTTTGAGCCCTGACAGCCCTGAATGGGATCAAGACTACTACCTTAAACAGCGCCATATTCAGGTACGATGTGGGCAAGATGATCGCTGGTTATTGGATTATAAATTAGCAGAGCAAGGCCTTACGCGGGATATTGCAATGTATGTGCCCGACTTCAATAGTGCAGCAAGCTTATGCACTCACACAGATTTAGTGTTTACCGCGCCGAGTCACTTCGCAAATTACATTGCTGCTCAATTGGATTTAGTGGTACTGCCTTTACCTTCAGAACTTCCTGCTATGGCTTACACGTTATTTTGGCATCAACATCAAGAAAAAGACCTCGGGCATAGTTGGTTACGTCAAATTATCATCAGTCGTTGTCGTGATTTATCTTCCGTCTAATTGCAGCCAGCCAACAAAAGCGATAACGTAATACGATATGCCAGAGCAACTGAATGCGATAAACGAGATATAAAAAGTGCACCTCATTGTTCAATAATTAATGTTCAGTAGTTAACGTTCAGTAATCAACGCTTAATTATTTCGGCTGGCAACTTTCCGTCACACGGACGGTGACATACAACAAGGAACCTCAAAACATGCAAGCAGCTATCTCACAACGTGTTGAGCAGATCCGCCAATGGTTGATTAGCAATCAACTCGACGCTTTGCTTATTCCTCATGAAGATGAATACCTCGGCGAATATATTCCCGCGCATAATGAACGCTTACTTTGGGCTACTGACTTTACTGGCTCTGCGGGTATGGCAGTGATCACGCGTGATAAAGCTGCCGTTTTTGTTGATGGTCGCTATGTGGTTCAGGTACGTAAGCAAGTACCGGGTGATGTATTTGAATACCGTCACCTTATTGAAGAGCCACCAGTACAATGGGCACAAGATAACCTGATTGCTGGCAGTAAAGTGGCCATTGATGCTCGCCTTCATAGCGGTGCATGGTTAACACGAACAACAGAAAGCCTTGCGGGTGCATTAGAGCTTGTATGTATTGATCAAAACCCTATCGAAACGCTATGGCATGATCGTCCTGCGGCAACATTGTCTAACGCCAAGTTAATGGGATTAGATTTTGTTGGCCAAAGCAGTGCTGACAAGCGTAGTGAAATTGCAGCAAAACTTACGAACCTAAAAGCTGAAGCAGCGTTATTAACACAAGTCGATAGTATTGCGTGGTTATTAAACGTACGTGGTAGCGATGTGCCAAGCCTACCGGTTTTATTATCAACAGCCATTATTCATGCTGACGCACGCGTCGATTTCTACATTGACCCCGCTCGCTTACCGGAAGAGTTTGCCTCACACGTTGGCGACGGTGTTCGTATTCATCAACCTGACGCACTGGAAACAGGTTTACAGGCCTTAGGTGGTAAGCAAGTATTGATTGATCCGGCAACAAGCAATGCATGGGCAGGTCAAACATTACATACTGCAGGTGCCAACCTTATTGAAGCCGCAGACCCTTGTTTACTGCCAAAAGCACAAAAAAATTCAACTGAAATAGCAGGCATGAAAGCCTGTCATATCCGTGATGGTGTTGCAGTCTCTAAATATCTAGCATGGGTAGATGCACAGGTTGCTGCGGGTAACCTGCTGGATGAAGGCACGCTATCTGACAAGCTATGGCAGTTCCGTATTCAAGATACTAGCTGTACTGATGTGAGCTTTGATACGATTTCAGCTGCTGGCAGCAACGCTGCAATGTGTCATTATAATCACTTAAACCAACCAGAACCTAGTGTACTGGAAATGGATAATGTGTACCTTGTCGATTCAGGCGGTCAGTACCCAGATGGCACAACCGATATCACTCGTACAATTGCCATTGGTCAGCCTGGATATGAGGTTAAACACACCTTTACCTTGGTATTAAAAGGTCATATTGCTTTAGCATCAGCACGCTTTCCAAAAGGCACAACAGGCTCTCAACTTGATGCACTCGCCCGTCAACACCTATGGGCAAATGGCTTCGACTACGACCACGGTACTGGTCATGGTGTGGGTCACTTCCTTAGCGTGCATGAAGGACCGCAGCGTATTGCGAAGAACTACAACCCAACAGCCTTGCTACCGGGCATGGTGTTATCGAATGAGCCGGGTTACTACCGTGCAGATGCCTTTGGTATTCGTATTGAAAACCTAGAATTAATCGTTGAAGTCGAGACCCAAGGTGACATGACCGTTATGGGCTTTGAGTCGTTAACTCGTGCACCGATTGATCGCCGTTTAATTGATTTAAGCTTGCTAAATGATGTTGAATTAGCTTGGTTAAACAATTACCACCACACGGTATTTACCGTGATTAGCCCATCCCTTGAAGGTGATGATCTAGCATGGCTTGCAAAAGCGACAGCACCACTGAAACGCTAAATCACTCGTAAGTTCAGATTCAGTAAATAAAACAAACTAAAACGCCCGTATACATGTTTCGCGAAAATTCGCTGAAGTATACGGGCGTTTTTTATTGCGCTAAACATGACGCTAACTAATTCTAGCCGTCATTAACCGGAGTAAGCATGGTGCCAATCTTTCCATACCACTTCAAAACCATTCTGCTTAACGGCAGCTGCCACATCAGCAACCGAACGATCATCACTAATCGAAAATTGCTCCAGTTCTGGCTCATCGTTAGCATAACCACCCGGTTGAGTTTTCGAACCAGCCGACATGCTCGTTACACCTAGTGGTAATACATTATCACGAAACTCGGGTGATTCTCGGGTCGATAATGATAACTCCACTTGCGGATTAAACATCCGATAGGCACAGATCAACTGAACTAACTGACGATCACTCATTATCGACTTCGGCTGTAATCCGCCTTCGCACGGGCGTAACCGCGGGAAGGAAATAGAATATCGGGTTTGCCAATATGTACGTTCAAGGTAATCAAGATGAGTCGCCGCAAAGAAGCAGTCTGTCCGCCACTCTTCAAGCCCAATCAGCGCACCTATTCCGATTTTATCTATCCCAGCTTTAGCCAAACGATCAGGCGTGGCGAGGCGATACTCAAAGTCCATCTTATTGCCGCGCAAATGATGTTCGGCATAAGTCGGCGCGCTATAGGTTTCTTGGTACACCATCACGGCATCCAAGCCTAAGGTTTTCAGCTCGGCATATTCTTCTTGCTCTAGCGGCTGCACTTCCATTGCCAGATAGCTAAATTGCTGTTTGATCGCAGGCACACTTTCGCGAAAGTACTCCATTCCTACCTTGCGTTCATGCTCACCTGTTACCAGCAATACGCTATCAAAATTCATCGCTTTGATGGCTTGGCATTCTTGGTTAATTTCTGCCAAGGTAAGCGTACGACGCTTAATCCGGTTTTCCATTGAAAAACCACAATAAGTACAGGCATTCGCACAAAGATTAGAAAGATACAAAGGCACATAAAACGACATGGTGTGCCCAAATCGTTTACGGGTTAATGCCGCAGATTGCTGTGCCATTTGTTCTAAATACGGTTCAGCGGCTGGAGAGATCAACGCTTTGAAATCTTCCAAATCACGCTTCGATTTCCGTAATGCACGCTCTACATCTGTCGCTGTTTTACTATAAATAGATAGACGTACATCATCCCAATTTAGCTGCTTCCAAACATCAACGTAACTCATGCACAACCCTTATGCGGTCTGATCTAAGAAAGCCGTTAATGGGCTTGACGCAATTGCATGGTTTACCGTGCCAGCCAAACCGGCTTCATACGCCATACGCCCACTTTCAACCGCAAGCTTGAATGCTCGCCCCATAGCAATAGGATCGGCTGCAGCAGCAATCGCCGTATTCACTAGCACTGCATCTGCCCCCATTTCCATCGCTTCAGCAGCATGAGATGGCGCGCCAATACCAGCATCAACGATAACTGGCACTCGCGCCTGATCGATAATAATTTCAAGGAAGTCACGCGATGCCAGCCCTTTATTGGAGCCGATCGGGGCACCTAACGGCATCACAGCAGCACAACCGACTTCTTCTAGACGCTTGCATAGCACAGGGTCGGCATGGCAATAAGGCAAAACGATAAAGCCTTCACGCACCAGCTCGGCGGCGGCAGCCAATGTCTCGATTGGATCGGGCATTAAATATTTCGGGTCTGGATGAATTTCTAACTTCAGCCAATTGGTACCCAAGGCTTCACGGGCAAGCTTCGCGGCAAAAATTGCTTCTTTGGCATTTTTTGCCCCTGAAGTATTAGGGAGCAGGTTCACTCCAGCTTTAATCAAAGGGGCAAGAATGTCGTCGTCACGGTTATCAATATCAACGCGTTTCAACGCCATCGTCACCAACTCAGATTCAGACGCGATAATAGATGTAGCCATCACCTGGCTGTTAGCATATTTACCGGTTCCGGTAAAAAGACGAGAAGAGAACGTTTTATCTGCAATAGTTAACATTTTAGCCTCCAGCTATAGCTTGAAATAAAGCAATACGATCGCCAGCATTCAATATCGTGCTGCCCCATTGGATGCGCGCAACAATATCGTCATTAAGGGCAACAGCCGTTGCTTGTAATGGCATTTCTAATTCAGTAAGTAGCGCTTCAAGATTGAGATCCAATGAGCACTCGACGGGTTTCTCATTGACCAGAACTTGGATCATTACATCGGTTGGATTATCGGTGTGGGTTGTCATTAGCGACTTACTCTCCATTGTCATTGTGCTGGCGACACACTGGACACTGTGGATCGGCGGCAATATTAAATCGCTGCCAAGCCATGGTTAATCCATCAAATTGTTGCAGAGCGGCAAAGGCCACACTACCTGCACCAGTAATACATTTAATCGTTTCTAAAGCTTGCATCGTCCCCATCATGCCAACTACTGGGCCAGCAATGCCTGAGTTACTGCAATTTTGAGGCTCTTGCGCGGCATCTGGTTGGATCGGGAACAAACAGTGGTAACACGGCCCTGTTCCTGACCGATTATCAAATGCCATTAACTGACCTTGCCAACGAATGGCAGCCCCTGATATCAAGGGCTTTTGCGCTTTAACGCACGCTTGATTAACCGCGTGACGCGTTGGCAAGTTATCAGAGCAATCCAACACAATATCTGCCAGTGCCACTTCAATGGCTAACCGCTGATCAGCCAATCGCGCCTGAACCGCTCTGACTTTGATATAAGGGTTTAGAGCCTGAAGGTGCGCTGCTGCCATCTTGACTTTGCTTTTACCTTGGTCGGCATCACGGTAAATAACTTGACGCTGTAAGTTTGAGCTATCGACTTCGTCATCATCGGCAATCACTATATTACCGACCCCAGCCCCCGCAAGATAAAGCGCAGCCGCAGAACCTAACCCACCAGCGCCGACAAGCAATACTTGTGCTTGTGATAAGGCTTGTTGCCCAATCTCCCCTATATCTGGCAGCATGATTTGGCGGTTATAACGTAAAAATTCTTGATCAGTCAGCATCAATACGATCCGTTATTGTCTCGTTAATTACTTCAGGGAATTCAGGACGCACTAATAACTGGTTAAATGCATTAACCGCAACAGCTGGATCGCTCGCCTCGGTAATTGCACGTACCACAGCAACACTGCTGACCCCTGTACGCCACACTTTTTCGGCACGAGGTAAATCAATTCCGCCAATTGCAACAGTTGGGAATGTATCGCCAATCAGCTTTTGGTATAGCGCCAAACGGTTCAGTCCTTGCGGTTTTGATGGCATTTCTTTGGTCGTGGTAGGAAAGATATGACCCAATGCGATATAACTTGGTGAGAATTCAGCGGCACGCAATATTTCGTAATAGCCATGTGTCGATAAGCCAATCCGTAAACCCGCTTGCTGAATCGCCACTAAATCTGCGGTTTCAAGATCTTCCTGCCCAAGGTGAACACCGTACGCTTGGTGTTTTATCGCCAGTTGCCAATAGTCATTCACAAAGACTTGTGCTTTGTACTGGTTACCAGCAGCGATAATTTGCTGCACCTGAGTTTCAAGCTGTGGGTCTTGCGGGTTCTTAATCCGTAATTGCGTGGTTTTTACCCCAAGATCAAGCAAGCGCTCTACCCACTCAGCTGTATCAACCACCGGATACAACGCCAATTGCAATGCATCGGTGGCAGAAAACGGTTTAACTGCCACTTCTTTGCTCTGCCAACCTAACACATCCACTTCGGGATGATTCGCCGTTAACGGACATGGGAATAGCTCACGTGATACTGGCCAGCTAACTTCACCGTGACCATCTTGGTGAGAGCTTTGGTATCCACGCGCATGAGCACGCGCTAATGTCACGGCATCTTCCAAAGGATAATCTAAGGCTAATGCGCAAAGTAACATTGCACGCTGTGGCTCTCCTGCCCCTGCATGATGGCAGTAAACCGCACGCGCTTCGCCATTGTGGTGCCAGATATCAACACAGCCATTTTCGGTAGGCAGACCACACACAACCAAACGACTGTCTTGCTCAACCTTTAATTGCATCTCCCGCACACAGGGATACGGCGCGTACCATTGGTCCAATACTTTTAATCCTGCGAAACCAGCCTCAGCCTGGTTGAAAACCAGGCTGAGCTGACGCTCTTCAATCTTAATGTCTACAACACCCGATTCACTCACGCTAACACTAACCGCATTACCTAGCTGATATTGATCAGCATTGGCAAGCAGTGGTTCAACATGCATCAGTAACGGCGTTAAGTGATCTGGTAAACATAAAGAGCTCATTAGATTTCCTCTTGAACAGGGTGATATAGCTCACTGCCTCGAGAACGGAATTCATCGGATTTTTGCTGCATGCCTTCTAACGGGTTATCAAGCAATTTAATTGCTATATCACCGTTTTCTTCTAGCCCTTTGGCATAATCTCGCACTTCTTGAGAGATTTTCATCGAGCAGAATTTAGGCCCACACATCGAACAAAAATGCGCGACTTTTCCTGATTCTTGAGGCAAAGTTTCATCATGATAGGCACGTGCCGTATCAGGGTCTAAGCCGAGGTTAAATTGGTCTTCCCAGCGGAATTCAAAACGGGCTTTTGATAATGCATTGTCTCGAACTTGCGCACCTGGGTGACCTTTAGCTAAGTCAGCCGCATGAGCACATAGCTTGTAGGTGATCAATCCGACTTTTACATCATCTTTATTGGGCAAACCGAGATGTTCTTTCGGGGTGACGTAACACAACATGGCACAGCCGTACCAACCAATAATCGCAGCACCAATACCCGAGGTTATATGATCATAACCCGGTGCAATATCAGTCGTCAGGGGGCCTAGCGTATAGAACGGCGCTTCGTGGCAGTGCTCAAGCTGCTCATCCATGTTCTCTTTGATCATGTGCATCGGCACATGGCCCGGCCCTTCAATCATGACCTGAACATCGTATTCCCATGCGATTTTAGTTAACTCGCCTAAGGTACGTAATTCACTAAACTGGGCTTCATCATTGGCATCTGCCACCGATCCCGGACGTAAGCCGTCACCGAGAGAAAGTGAAATATCGTACTGAGCACAAATCTCACAAATTTCGCGAAAGTGCATATATAGAAAACTTTCTTCATGGTGAGCCAAACACCACTTTGCCATTATGGATCCGCCACGAGAAACAATACCAGTGACGCGCTTGGCGGTCATCGGTACATAACGCAGCAATACGCCAGCATGGATCGTAAAGTAATCGACCCCTTGTTCAGCCTGCTCCAACAACGTATCGCGGAAGACATCCCAGTTCAGGTTTTCAGCAATACCATTGACCTTTTCCTGTGCTTGGTACATTGGCACAGTACCAATCGGCACTGGACTGTTTCGGATAATCCATTCGCGGGTTTCGTGAATATTACGTCCAGTAGAAAGATCCATGACGGTATCGCCCCCCCAGCGGGTCGACCACACCAGTTTCTCGACCTCTTCTTCAATGGAGGAGCTCACTGCCGAGTTACCAATATTGGCATTCACTTTTACCAAGAAGTTACGGCCAATGATCATTGGCTCTGATTCTGGGTGGTTGATATTGGCAGGAATAATTGCACGGCCTTCGGCGACTTCCTTGCGCACGAACTCAGGGGTGATTTCAGGGGGGAGATTGGCACCAAAGTTAATTCCTGGATGCTGCTGGTTTAGCACTTCATCGGCATATTTGGCACGACCCATATTTTCACGGATCGCGATATATTCCATTTCCGGTGTCACGATGCCTTTGCGCGCATAATGCAGCTGAGTGACACAGTGCCCTTCAGCCGCTTGGCGTGCTTGAATTCGGGCATCAAAGCGCAGCTCATCGAGAGTTTCATCAGATAAACGTTCTTTGGTGTATACCGAATTTGATTCCTCCAGCAATACGGTATCGCCACGCTCTTCAATCCAACCTGAGCGCACTTTTTCTAGACCATCATAAATATTAACGGGTTGATTCGGATCAGTATAGAAACCAGACGTATCATAAACACGGATCGGTTCATTCGGCTCTAAGATGGGATCTTTTTTACTACCACCGACTAAGCTATCAGCCAGTGAAATTTCACGCATCGGTACTTGGATGTCTGCTCGACTACCTTGAACGTACACTTTTTGTGAATTAGGGAAAGGTTGTGCAGTCAGTGAATCTATAAATTGTTTAGCTTCCAATCTCGCTTGTTTGCGAATCGACATAGCAAATTCCTCTGTATCCATGTAGGGAAAGTTGCTTGACGGGTTGGTGCATAAACAAGAGGCGTACACAGAGTATGTGCAGCATTATCTGATGCGCTAACTAAGTATAAATAATAGTTCTATCAATACAGTTAGGCAGAAGATTTTCTCTTGTTCCCTTCGCAGGTATTAGCCTGATCAGGTTCAACGGATCCCGTAATACGGTCTCAGCCATGTGGCACTCCGACAAGTTTCAAGAGGAAGTATAAGGAAGGGAACAAATCACGGCAACCACAAAACTTAAAAAGTGATGAAGTAGCGATAAAAATTCAGATCCGACATAAATATACTGTCCCTGCATTATTTTGTATGTTATTTAACCACCAACTATCAATATTACTGCAAAATCATGACATCACATTTCACTTCTTGAGCAACGTCGTGGCTAATATCATTACACCAGTGAAAACGATTTTTGTGGTAACCCGTCATCACTAAGTTAGCTTTAATTTTTTCTGCCAACTCAATTACATGGTTAGTAACCCCCCCATCAGCAATATGAACTGCACGTACTGGGTAGGGTGATTGCTTTGACAGCTCAGACAGTTGATTCATGCGTTTAAGCTCGAGATCGTTGTGGCTCTCTTCCAACCCCAACTCAACATCCATATAGCTCACATTACCGACACCAGGTTCAACGAACACAATATGCAACTCTGCATTATTTTGTTCTGCCACTACACCCGCTTTAATCATTAACTTATGTGCATCGATATCATCAGGATTCACTGATAATAAAATAGTTTGGTAAAGTGCCATGATGTTGCCTCCCAAAGAAAAACAATTCGTAATACCTAACGATAGTTATATTGCTGCTATAACAAGTATGTCGCAATAAAAAATATATATTGCACAGGAAACAGTGATTTCAATTTTGAAACGATATGCGGATGAATAATTAAACCTAATTATGGTATTAGTATATCAATTCTTTCATTTTAAATGAGATACCAATGAGTCAATTTACATTATTGGGCTTTATTGCCCTCGGGGGAGCCTTCGGAGCCTGCTCGCGCTACTTGATATCAGAGCTTTGCGTCGTACTTTTAGGACGCGGATTCCCATACGGTACGCTAACCGTCAATGTCATTGGTTCGTTGCTGATGGGCATTTTAATGTCTTCACTTAACCAAGGGTTAATTGAAGCTGGACCATGGCGTCCAATTATCGGCCTGGGCTTTCTTGGTGCACTGACAACCTTTTCTACGTTCTCGATGGATAACGTCATTTTAATGCAGCACGGTGAGTTCATAAAAGCAGGGCTAAACATTCTACTGAATGTAGCCTTGAGCATTACGGCCTGCTTTATCGGCTATCAGCTGATGATGAAAAGCTAAATATACGTAGCATGTTGTCACGCAACTTTTCGATACCAACAAAAAAGCCTCGCATAAATGCGAGGCTTTTTCTAAATCTGGCAGGGGTGGAGAGATTCGAACTCCCAACACGCGGATTTGGAATCCGCTGCTCTGCCAATTGGAGCTACACCCCTAGATGTGCTGATTATTGTATACCGCTGACAGAGAATTGCTAGTAGCAATAGCGCAAAGTTTTCAACTTCTTGTCCAAGTGTCTACTTTACGAACAAAATAACCCTATTAACAACCACTTGCTACCGAAAAAACCAGTTCCAACTAATAAAAAAGGTGATCCGAAGATCACCTTTTTTGTTCAGTAACGTCAGACGTTAGCCTTTATACAGCTTCGGGTTAAACACATCACGTAGCCAATCACCCAGTAAATTAATCACCAATACCAGAGAGATCAAAACGATGCCAGGGAATGCAGTGATCCACCAAGAGCCGGAGAAAATGTAATTAAAGCCAATACTGATCAATGAGCCTAATGACGGTTGATCAACTGGCAAACCTAGACCAAGGAAAGATAATGCTGCTTCCGACATAATCGCATTCGCAATTTGTACTGTTGAAATAACCAAGATAGGTGATAAGCAGTTCGGCAAAATATGGCGGAACATGATACGTGGCGAACGGAATCCCATTACACGCGCAGCTTCAACATACTCTTTTTTCTTCTCGGCCAATACTGATGCACGCACAGTACGCGCATACTGCGGCCATTCAGCCACACCGATAATCACCACCAGCATAACCACTGCATATTGACTAAACAGCTCAGACCCTAAGACGGTTCGGAATATTGCCGACACGATGATGGCTACCATCATGGTTGAAAACGACAGCTGCACATCAGCAAAGCGCATCAAGAAGCTATCGATGCGACCACCAAAGTAACCTGCACTTAAACCAATTGTCACACCCAGTATTAACTGAAGACCAACGGCTAATAAACCAATGGTGAGTGATAAACGAGAACCATAAAGAATGGTAGAGAAAATATCTCGCCCCTGATCATCCGTGCCTAACAGAAAACGGCTATCGCCCTCTTCCATCCAAGATGGTGGCAATTCAGAGTCCATGATATCGATCACCGACAAATCATAAGGGTCTGTCGGTGCAATCCATGGTGCTAATACTGAGGCAGATACAAAAGTAAGGAAAAGGGCAAAACTGAACATCGCCACTTTATCTTTCAAGAAGTAGTACACGATATCGGAGTTTTTAAAGCGTTCCCAACGGCTTGGAGCGGTTACTGTTACTGTATTCATAACTTACTCCCCTTTACCTGTTAGATTAACGGTTGGGTTAACCAAGCCATATAGCAGGTCAACAATGGTATTCGTTACTACAAAGATTAAGCCCACGAAGATAACGTAAGCAGTGATTAACGGCGTATCGACACGGTTAATCGCATCTAGGAACAACAAGCCTGTTCCAGGCCATTGGAATACCGTTTCAGTCAAAATAGTGTAGGCAACCATTGTACCGATCTGCACCCCACCGACAGTTAATACTGGCAACATGGTATTTTTCAACGCATGTTGATAATAAATCTTGTTGCTTGCTAAGCCTTTAGCTCTCGCAAACTTAATGTACTCCGAACTTAACGCTTCCAGCATTTCAGAACGAACAAGACGAATAAACAGTGGCAGCATGATGGAAGCAAGCGCGACACAAGGCAGTACTAAGTGTTTAAGACCATCAATGGTGAAGTAGCCCGATTGCCAGCCTAATACATTCGCAGTTTCCCCTCGGCCATAAGACGGCAGCCAACCTAATTCAATAGAGAAAACATACATCAACATGATCGCAGTTAAGAAAACTGGTATAGAAATACCGACACTACTTAGCGCCATCACGGTTTTAGTAAACATGCTATTGGGGTGGATAGCAGAATAAACCCCGAGTGGTATCGACACCACGATAATAATAAGTGTTGCGCCAAACACAAGCTCAAGCGTTGCCACCAGTTTATCCAGAATCACTTCTGCTGCTGGGCGCTTAAAGAAATATGACGTACCTAAATCGCCTTGAACGGCATTAGTAATAAAACGGCTATATTTAGTCACGAATGGGTCGTTTAGACCGAGATCGTCACGCAATTGTTGACGTTCAGCTTCTGATACAGACTGCCCCACTAGCTCTCGCAATGGGTCGCCAAGGTTATCCTGAATGGCAAATGCCACCAGACTGATCACAAACATCACTATCAGTGCCTGAAACAGGCGCTTGACCAGAAACGTAAACATTCCTTGCCCCTTCTATCGTCCTTAAAAAGTGCCGAAGCATGTCACTTCGGCACTGGTGCTACTTATTTCATTTACAAGCTGTTACTTACTTCTCGTCAACCACAAGGTCACCGAAGTAAGGCATTACCATTGAGTTAACAATCTTTGCAGCATGAACATTTGATTTCACACCCCATGCTTCACTCTGCCAATGTAGAGGTACGTATGCCGCATCGTTATACAAAGTGGCTTCTACTGTTTGAAGCATTTGTGCACGCTTTTTAGGATCCGTTTCTACGTTTGAGCCTTCTACTAACTTATCGACTTCAGCATTTGAGTAATGACCACAGTTATACTGACCACGACCCGTATCTTCATTTCGAGTCATTGTCAGGAATTCACTTAGGTTCGCTGAATCTTCTGTATCTGAGTGCCAGCCAATCATCATCATGTCTGCTGAACACAGATCGAACTCAGGCCAGTATTGCGCTTTTGGCAATGTTTTTAGATCCACCTTGATACCGATTTTAGATAACATTGCAGCTGCGGCCTGCGCCACTTTTGCATCGTTAACATAACGGTTGTTAGGTGCCATCATGGTTAGCGTAAAGCCGTTCTCGTAACCAGCTTCCTTCATAAGCTCTTTCGCTTTTTTCAGGTCGTAACGTGGAACTAGTTCGTCGTCGTAACCCGCATAACCTTCAGGACCTTGCTGACCAGCTGCCGTTGCGAAGCCTTTCATGATTTTCTTCACGATGCCTTCGTTATTGATTGCATTAACAATCGCTTGACGAACTCGTACGTCTTTTAGGGCTTCGTTGCTATTTTGGTTCATCTGGAACGTGATGATACGTGTGCCAGGTAGTGTAACTAGATCGATACCGTCAGCGTTCTCTACGCGCTTATGATCGTTTGGTGCAACAGGGTGAATCATATCAACACCACCAGAAAGCAGCGCTGCTACACGTGTGGCGTTTTCTTTAATCGGCACTAGCGTTAACTTATCAACGTTACCTTCCGATGCTGTGTCCCAGTAATCTTTAAAGCGTTCAAATTCAACTTTAACGCCTTGCTCACGCGACGTTACAACAAAAGGACCGGTACCAGAAATGTGCGTTGATGCGAAAGAGTTACCATGCTTCACTAACTCAGCTTTATCTTTACCATCTTCTGTTTTGCCCGAGTAGAACTTGCTGTCCATTGGGAAGATGTAAGTTGCTGTTTGAAGCACTAGCGGGTAAGGACCTTTTGAAATCAATTGAACTGTGTACTCATCTACTTTTTTCATTTCTGAGTACGGTTCGAAGATTGCTTTAAAATCAGGCGATGATTTAAGACGGTTAAATGTCCAAACTACGTCATCCGCTGTCATGGTGTTACCGGAGTGGAATTTAACCCCTTTACGTAATGTGAACTGGAATGTGTTGTCATCAATACGTTTCCAGCTTTCAGCTAGACGAGATTCAAATTCAAACTCTTGGGTGTAACGAACCAGTGGATCAAAGACCATGTGGGACAATTGCAGCGTACCACCAGAAAGTTGCTCATGCGGGTCAAGCGATACTGGATCGGCATCGTAAGCGACTTTGATATTTGCTGCTGCTGCGCTAAAACTTAGGCCTGCGGCGATTAAAGCGACTGCCAGCTTGCTCTTAATGGTTTTCATTGCATAACTCCTTTATGCGGGGAGCGAACTCCCTTGCTGTTGTGTTTGGTTTTTATTAGTTTTACTGAACCCAGCCAAGGCAATAGCAATAGCCATAACCGGTACAGATGGTTAAGCTAATTTCAATCCTTCCTGACTCATGCCCTTAAACTCAGGCATTAATGAAATCAGGTGTTTGCTGTACTCATGTTGAGGAGCAGTAAACAGTTGCTCGGTAGGCGAGACTTCCAACAGTGTTCCTTGCTGCATTACACCAATACGGTCACACATTTGTCGTATAACGGGTAAATCATGGCTAATAAATAACATGGTGAGGTTTAGCTCATCCTGCAGATCTTTCAGCAGGTTAAGAATTTGTGCCTGTACCGATACATCTAATGCAGATGTTGGCTCATCACAAATTAATAAACGTGGGCGAGTAGCGAGCGCACGAGCGATAGAAATACGCTGACGCTGACCACCAGAGAATTCATGGGGAAATTTCACGCTAGCTGCACGGCCTAAACCAACATGATCCAATAAGTCATGCACAATTTGACGCGTTTGAGCTTCATTATCAGACAGTTTATGGAAACGAATAGGTTCGGCAATAATGTCGAATATTTTCATCCGTGGGTTCATTGAAGAATACGGATTTTGGAATACCATCTGCATTTGACGACGCATTGGGCGGCGCTCTTTTTCACTCTTCAGTGCCGTAAGATCAATGCCTTCAAATGTTACTTTTCCTGAATTAGGCGGGTATAGCCCAGCAATAACACGTGCAATCGTTGATTTACCTGAACCAGATTCACCAACTAAACCAAATGTCTCACCTTCATAGATTTCAAAGCTAACATTATTAGAGGCTTGCACGTACTCACGGCGACTTTCAAAAAATGAATCTTTCGTCGTAAAACGTAAATTCACGTTTTCAACCTGAAGCAAAGCACCAGTGTAACTGCGCTGATCTTCACTTTGACCTAGCCAATGGTTTTTTACATCAAGTTGTGTCAACTCATGCGCTTCTTCGATATAACTAACTAACGGAAAACGATTTAGTTTTACGTCTGAACGAGGCACCGCAGAAATCAAACTTTGAGTATATGGATGGTTAGGACGACTCAATACTTGCTCAGTCGTACCAATCTCAACCAAATCACCACGGTACATTACCGCAACCCGATCGGTTACATTCGATACAACGCCCATATCGTGAGTGACCAGCATACAGCCGACATTTTTCTCGATACAAAGGTTACGAATAAGAGTCAGGATTTGATCTTGAATAGATACATCAAGTGCTGTTGTTGGTTCATCGGCGATAATCAGATCAGGCTCACCTGATAGTGCTATCGCAATCACCACACGTTGACGCATACCACCCGAAAACTGGTGCGGATACTGTTTGATACGAAGTTCTGGCTCAGGAATACCAACCTGATCCATTAAACTAATAGCACGAGTATAGGCTTCAGCCTTCGTTACCTTTAAATTCGTTAAAATCGTTTCTGTTATCTGTTGTTCAACCGTAAAGAGTGGATTTAACGATGTCATAGGATCTTGGAAAATAAATCCAATTTTTGAACCTCGAATCTTTCTCATCTCTTCTGATGATAAACCTGAGATTTTATCACCATCCAGATAAACGTCGCCACTTGCGACCTTTCCTGGTGGGCTCAATAAATCAATAACAGCATTACCTACTGTCGACTTACCGGCGCCTGACTCACCCACTACACCTACTATCTCACCACGTTCAATGGTGAACGATAGTGATTTAACAGCGGCATGTATCCCATGACGAGAGGGGTATTCTATACGAAGATTTTTTACTTCTAATAATGACATTACCAGACCTCAACTGCTTGGCAGCTTTCTGCCCTGTCTGAAAAATTGAATCCATTCACTTCCAGTACAAATGGCTGGACATAAGTACGTCCAATAATCTGTCAAAAATTTCACAGAAAAGCAACAAAACAAGCTGAAAAACTAAAAAATAGAGTAAAGAACGAATAAATACTCAATTCAAACCACACGAAAAGCGATTATCCAGAGGTTGTAAAACGCCACCAAGGTGCTGCTACATAAGGCTGAATTAAGAGCTTTCATCTAGAAAAAGCCCTATGTTTTATAACTTAAAATAAAATAATCATGAATAAAAAATCAAAAAAGCTCGCTCGACATTTAACACTATATAAACATAAACTAATAACGTAGGGTAAAACAGTTATTTAAACCACACCAAAAGATAATCTCGAGATATGTGTTCAAATGATAAACACCAACATAGTGAATAACACTAACGTATCTATCAGGTAGTCTTTTCTACTA
The DNA here is from genome assembly GCF_003026285.1 of Photobacterium profundum. Lineage (GTDB taxonomy): Bacteria > Pseudomonadota > Gammaproteobacteria > Enterobacterales > Vibrionaceae > Photobacterium > Photobacterium profundum. Next base: position 11,783 of record NZ_PYOD01000006.1, on the reverse strand, counting down.
TTAATAAAGTCACATAAGTATAAAATACAAAAATATCAATAAGTTAAAACGATATTCAAGGTAATAGGAAGGAAAAGGGCATCGCTATACGAATTAAAGGTCAGCAATTAATGAAAAAAGAAAAATCACGAATAATTTAGAGGATAATGATAACAAGCTGCGGTTTTTAATAATCGGAGGAGGTAATAAGAAGATTTAAAAGATAAAAAAAAGCCTCGTCTTTCGACGAGGCTTTCTAATGGTGGTCGGTGAAGAGGGATTCGAACCCCCGACCCTCTGGTCCCAAACCAGATGCGCTACCAAGCTGCGCTATTCACCGACAATCGTTTTAGGCTTAAAGCCAAGGAAGTGAAAACACTACCTAAATATGGGGTGGCTAACGGGGCTTGAACCCGCGACAACCGGAATCACAATCCGGGACTCTACCAACTGAGCTATAGCCACCATTGTTAGTGGTCGGTGAAGAGGGATTCGAACCCCCGACCCTCTGGTCCCAAACCAGATGCGCTACCAAGCTGCGCTATTCACCGACTAAATCTTGCTTTTTAAAGGCTATCGCCTGAGAATACTGATTTAACAATCAATCTTCTAAAATATGGGGTGGCTAACGGGGCTTGAACCCGCGACAACCGGAATCACAATCCGGGACTCTACCAACTGAGCTATAGCCACCATTGTTTCTATTTTACCAATTTTTTATACCGGATGGTGCGCCTGAAAGGATTCGAACCTTCGACCTTTGGCTCCGGAGGCCAACGCTCTATCCAGCTGAGCTACAGGCGCCTTGCCCTGTCGGCGGAGGTGAATATTACGGATCAGGGGGGTATTCGTCTAGTCTTTTTTTTGTTTTTTTTACTGTATGCTTTAATTTTAAACGATTAAGTGTTGATTAGCTTCATACAAATACAGCCGCTCTGTTTATCACTTTAAATTTAACGGATATAATAACTTGGTTTTTACATTTTAAACATTTTGTAAATAATCACTGCCTAGTCTCAACAGTTCGATTAAAAACAATTCATTATATACGGCTGTGGCAATAGCACATAAATAATTTGGAAGTGTAAGGTGAGCTCAATGGAATTATCTCTTCGGCAGTTAATCGTCGCGACAGTAGCAGCATTAACATTTGCTGGTTCAGTTGCTGCGGCTGATATGTCAGACGACGCTATCGCAGAACGAATTAAACCTGTTGGTTCGGTTTATTTAGAAGGTGATACCCCTACAGATACAGCAGCAACGTCAGGCCCTCGTTCAGGAGATGCCGTTTATGGCACATTCTGTATTGCCTGTCATGGCTCTGGGGTTTTAAGTGCACCGAAGCTAGGGGATGCGGGCGATTGGAGCCCACGTTTAGCTAAAGGGATGGATGTATTAACCGATCATGCTCTTAACGGCTTTAACGCAATGCCAGCTAAAGGCTCATGTATGGATTGTAGTGACGATGAGATCGTCGCAGCAATTAATCATATGATTGAAGGTTTATAACAGCGCATTTAAGCCAATCAAAATAAGTAACACAAACTAAAAAGGTTAGCCTCTCGGCTAACCTTTTTTAATGCATATTTGCTGTTAACTTAATTCTTCTTAAACATGGCTGCACGTAAGTTGGCGATATGTGATTGCCCTTTTTGCATTCGCTCTTGTTGAGTAACTGGGCGCTTTTCAACATCCCAGTGCAAATCATCTTGTGGCAATTCATACAAGAAACGGCTTGGCTCCGGTTTTATCAACTCACCGTATTGTCGGCGCTCTTTACACAAGGTAAAAGTTAACTCTTTTTGTGCCCGCGTAATGCCAACATAAGCTAAACGACGCTCTTCCTCTACGTTACCTTCATCCACGCTGGTTTGGTGAGGCAAAATCCCCTCTTCGGCACCAACAAGGTACACATAGGGAAACTCCAGACCTTTTGAAGCATGAAGCGTCATTAACTGTACTTGATCTGCTTCATCATCTTCTTCACCACGCTCCATCATATCTCGTAGTGTTAAACGCTGAACGATCTCTTTTAATGTTTTAACTTCGTTATCATAATTATCGCCCTCTAAATCTGCAGTCACCCAACTATACAACTGAGATACGTTTTTCATTCGCATCTCTGCCGCTTTAGGGCTTGGAGAGCTTTCATACAACCAATCTTCATAATGAATATCACGCACTAATTCACGCAGAGCAGCAACCGAGTCACCTCGTTCAATATTCTCAGACATCTCAACAATCCAGCGTGTAAACCGCTGTAAATTTTCTAACCCACGCCCCGCTAAATGTTGCTCTAATCCAAGTTCAAAGCTAGAAGCAAATAAACTTTTGCCACGCATATTGGCGTAAGTACCCAGCTTTTCTAACGTTACCGGACCGATTTCACGACGTGGCGTATTTACGATACGTAAGAAAGCATTATCATCATCAAGATTGGTTAACAGACGAAAGTACGCCATGATATCTTTAATTTCAGAACGAGAGAAAAATGACGTGCCACCGGAAATTTTATACGGAATTCGGTTTTGCATTAATGATTTCTCGAACAAGCGCGACTGATGGTTGCCACGGTATAAAATCGAATAATCTTTATACCCAGTATTATTCAAGAAACGGTGCGCAATCAATTCACCCACAACCTTTTCTGCTTCATGCTCTTCATTTTTAGCCGTGATCACTTTCAGCATTTCGCCGTCAGGTATCTCTGAAAAAAGTGCTTTCTCAAACAGGTGAGGATTGTTAGCAATCAATATATTGGCAGTACGCAAAATACGGCTGGTTGAGCGGTAATTTTGTTCAAGTTTAATCACCCGTAAACTAGGAAAATCTTTCTGCAATAACCCTAAGTTTTCTGGCTGAGCACCACGCCAGGAATATACCGACTGATCGTCATCACCGACCACAGTAAAACGCGAGCGCTCGCCGACTAACAACTTCACAAATAAATATTGGCTGGTATTAGTATCTTGGTATTCGTCGACCAATAGGTAACGAATTTTATTTTGCCAACGTTGACGTACTTCTTGATCATCACGTAGCAGCAATACAGGCAATAGAATTAAGTCATCAAAATCTAATGCGTTATACGCTTTCATTTGTCGTTGATACAGCTCGTAACAATGAGCAAATAACTGATCACGTTCTGATTGGGCATAAGCTTGTGCTTCTGCAGCCGACAACATCTCATTTTTCCAGTTGGAAATCGCAGACTGTAATAGCTTTAACAGATCTTTATCGCCGTCTAATTCATCTTCTGTTAATTCTTTTAACAAAGCCATTTGGTCTTGATCATCAAACAAAGAAAAATTGGCTTTCAAACCAAGAGCTTTATATTCACGACGAATAATATTTAAGCCCAAAGTGTGAAATGTTGACACCATTAAACCTTTGGCTTCTTTCTTACCCAAAGTTTTCCCAACACGCTCTTTCATTTCACGTGCAGCTTTATTGGTAAAGGTTAAAGCAGCGATGTTGCGAGCTTTATAGTCACAATGCTGAACTAAGTACGCAATTTTATTAGTGATTACACGAGTTTTACCTGATCCAGCCCCAGCCAGAACAAGACATGGTCCAGCTATGTATTTCACTGCTTCTGTTTGCCTTGAGTTCAGTTTCATCTGCTTATCCTGTTTCAAATTTTTATCGTGTTAACACCAACAGGCGCATTGTAGCGGGTTCTTACAACTTGTCTATTAAGCCCTCCTCGAAGCATTCACGAAACTAAAGGGGGATAAGAAAATACTTGCACAAAATTTTATGCCATTTAAAATAATGAATGAACATTCATTCATTATTTTATTTAACATTGAATACCCCATGAATAATAAAAAAGAACGTATCTTACTAGCAACAGAAAAACTGCTCGCCGAGTACGGATTTCATGGGCTTTCCATGCAAATGGTTGCTAAAGAAGCTGGGGTCGCTGCGGGGACGATTTATCGTTATTTTGAAGATAAAGATGATCTACTCTACCAACTTCATGATCATATTTTAGGCTATGTTGCGAACAAACTGACACTTAATGTGTCTGATGAAATGCCGTTGAAACAACGGTTTCGCACTATGTGGCTAAATATATGGAATATGGCAACACGCGGTGATGCACCATTGATCAATAGAGGCCAGTTTGAAAACTTACCTCGCCGCGATAATCACGAGCAGCGATTATTAGAAAAAAAGATGTTTGCACAAGTTGATCGCCTCTTTGATGAGGGGAAAGCAAGCGGTCAATTTAAAGACCTCGATAATGAAATATTAAGTGTTTTAAGCCTTGAGCCTAGCAGTTGCCTGGCTCGTAAACATATGAAAGGCCTTGTAACGGTCACCGATGAAGCTATAGACGCAGCCATCGATGCTTGTTGGGACGCCATAACTAAGCATTAACATTAGCAATTCCGGAGCACACCCTAAAATGAAAAAATGGATAGTGATGCTATTTGTCGCGCTACTGCTGTTCGGTAGTGTGATAGGTTTTAATCTGATTAAGCAGAAAAAAATAGCAGAATACATGGCAAGTATGCCTGAACCTGATTTTCCAGTAACCGTCGTAGACGCCAAAGCAGGAAGTTGGGTTCCTGTTATTGACGCTATTGGCTTTATCGAACCCAATCAAGGTGTAATGATATCAACAGAGGCATCTGGTGTTATCGATGATATCGACTTTGAATCTGGCGCAATTGTAAAAGCGGGTCAAAAGCTGATAGCACTTGATTCTGATGTTGAAAATGCCAACTTACAAAGTAGCCAAGCACGTCTTCCTGCTGCAAAAGCAAAGTACATTCGCTATCAAGGTCTTTATAAGAAAGGATCTATCTCGAAAGAATCTTATGATGATGCTGAAGCGGCTTATTTTTCGCTGGTTGCTGATATAAAAAGCCTAAAAGCGACGATTGATCGCCGTACCATCAAAGCGCCTTTCGATGGTGTCGTTGGCTTACGTAATATTTTCCTTGGTCAATATATTCAGCCAGGAACTGACGTTGTTCGCCTAGAAGATACGACCTTAATGAAGCTACGCTTCACAGTGCCACAAACCGATATCTCTGAAATCTACCTTGGTCAAGAAGTCGATATATTTGTTGACGCTTACCCTGAAACACCATTCAGAGGGAAAATCAGTGCCATTGAGCCTGCCGTTAACTACCAAAGTGGTTTAGTTCAAATTCAGGCTGATATTCCAAATAACGATGGTCAGTTGCGTTCAGGGATGTTTGCCCGCGCTAGCATCATTCTGCCAACGTTAGAAAACCAAATCATCTTACCGCAAACAGCCATTACCTTTACGTTATATGGCGATAATGTTTACGTAGTAAATAAAGATGAAAACGGTGACTTACGCGCGCGCCAATCTGTTGTAGAAACAGGTGAACGTGACGGCGCCGTTGTGCACATTTTAAAAGGTGTGAAGGTTGACGATACCATTGTGACTTCAGGTCAGGTTCGTCTAAGTAATGACGCTAAAGTGCGTGTTGTTGAAAGCAATGCACTAGAAGCGCCAGCTGAAATACCAATGCTATAATCCGGAGGATTAATGCGCTTTACAGATGTTTTTATTAAGCGTCCTGTTCTGGCGGTATCAATCAGCTTTTTGATTGCTTTACTTGGCCTGCAAGCTATTTTTAAAATGCAGGTTCGAGAATACCCAGACATGACCAATACCGTAGTAACGGTAACAACCAGTTACTACGGTGCAAGTGCTAACCTTATTCAAGGCTTTATTACTCAGCCTTTAGAGCAAGCGATAGCACAAGCCGATAATATCGACTACATGACATCATCCTCAGTGTTAGGGTCTTCAACCATCACAGTTACGATGAAGTTAAACACCGATCCAAATGGTGCACTGGCTGATATTCTAGCGAAAACTAACTCAGTACGATCTCAGCTACCGAAAGAGTCTGAAGATCCCACGGTTACCATGTCAACCGGCTCTACAACTGCGGTTATGTACATCGGTTTCACCAGTGATGAGTTAGTATCAAGCCAGATTACCGATTACTTAGAGCGCGTGGTTAATCCACAGCTATTTACTGTAAATGGTGTATCGAAAGTCGACCTATATGGCGGTCTAAAATATGCGCTACGTGTATGGCTAGATCCACCTAAAATGGCAGCTTACAACCTAACCGCAACTGATGTAATGAGCGTATTAAATGCGAATAACTATCAGTCTGCGACGGGACAAGCGGTTGGCGAATTCGTTCTGTACAACGGTACTGCCGATACACAGGTATCAAACACTGATGAGCTGGCTAAATTAGTTGTTTCAACGAAAGATGGTCAAGTTATTCGCCTAGGCGATATCGCAAAAGTATCATTGGAAAAAAGCCACGATATTTATCGAGCTTCTGCTAATGGTGAAGAAGCGGTTGTTGCTGCAATAAATGCAGCACCGAGTGCTAACCCAATCAATATCGCAGCAGATGTACTAACATTATTGCCTGAATTAGAACGCAATATGCCAAGTAACATCAAAATGAATGTGATGTATGATTCAACCATTGCGATTAACGAATCAATTCAAGAAGTAATCAAAACTATCGCTGAAGCGGCATTGATCGTATTAGTGGTTATTACCTTATTCTTGGGTTCATTCCGTGCTGTTTTAATCCCAATTATTACTATTCCACTATCACTGATTGGTGTTGCCTTAGTCATGCAGATGTTTGGGTTCTCATGGAACCTAATGACATTGCTGGCAATGGTATTAGCAATCGGACTGGTAGTAGATGATGCGATCGTTGTTCTAGAAAACGTCGACCGTCACATTAAGCTAGGTGAGTCACCATTCCGAGCAGCAATCATTGGTACGCGTGAAATCGCAGTGCCGGTTATTGCCATGACGCTAACCTTGGGTGCGGTATATGCTCCAATTGCAATGATGGGTGGTATCACTGGTTCATTGTTTAAAGAGTTTGCTTTAACACTGGCTGGTGCTGTATTTGTGTCAGGTATTATCGCACTAACATTATCGCCGATGATGTGTTCGAAAATGCTAAAAGCAAATGAAAAGCCAAGTAAATTCGAATCAACTGTCCATAGCTTCTTGGACCGCATGACTAACCGCTATGAGAAAATGCTTGGCGGTGTAATGACAATGCGTCCAGTGGTTATTGTATTTGCAGCGATTGTACTGACGAGCTTACCGTTCTTATTTAAATTTATTCCAAGCGAACTTGCACCATCTGAAGATAAAGGTGTATTGATGATGATGGGTACCGCCCCATCAAACGCAAACTTGGATTACATTGAAAATACCATGCAAGAAGTTAACAAAATGCTGAGTGATCAGCCAGAAGTTGCTTATGCGCAGGTATTCTCTGGTGTGCCTAGTTCAAACCAAGCCTTTGGTATTGCATCAATGGTACCGTGGAGTGAACGAGAAGCGAGTCAGGCTGAAGTTGTTAAGCGCGTAACTGACTTGGTGAAAGACGTTCCTGAAATGGCAGTAACAGCCTTCCAAATGCCTGAACTACCAGGTGCTGGTTCTGGCTTACCGATTCAGTTCGTAATCACAACACCAAACCAGTTTGAAAGCTTATTCCAAGTAACTACTGATATCTTAACTGCAGTTAAAAACAATCCAATGTTCGTATATTCGGATCTGGATTTGAACTATGACTCTGCAACTATGAAAATCAGTATTGATAAAGACAAAGCCGGTGCTTACGGCGTCACCATGCAAGATATTGGTATGACGTTAAGTACAATGATGGCAGACGGTTATGTAAACCGTATTGACCTGAATGGCCGTTCTTATGAGGTTATCCCTCAAGTTGAACGTAAATACCGCCTAAACCCTGAGTCAATTAATGGCTACTACGTCCGCGCAGCGGATGGAAAAGCGATTCCTCTTGGTAGCTTAATTACGATTGATGTTGTAGCTGAACCTCGTGCACTACCTCACTTCAATCAGCTTAACTCTGCCACTATTGGCGCTGTACCAGCACCAGGAACGGCAATGGGTGATGCGATTAACTGGTTCCAAACAGAAGCTGTAGATAAATTGCCATCAGGCTATCAGTATGACTTTATGGGTGAAGCACGTCAGTACGTAACTGAAGGTAGTGCCTTATACATGACGTTTGCACTAGCACTCGCCATTATCTACTTAGTACTAGCGATTCAATTTGAATCATTGCGTGATCCACTCGTTATTCTGGTATCGGTACCACTTGCGATTTGTGGCGCATTGATCGCCCTTTCGTGGGGGGCTGCATCAATGAATATCTATTCTCAGGTTGGGTTAATCACCCTCATAGGTTTGATTACCAAGCACGGTATTCTTATCTGTGAAGTCGCCAAAGAAGAGCAGTTACTGCATCAGAAAAATCGCATGGACGCTGTTATGGAAGCTGCGAAGGTTCGTCTTCGTCCAATCCTAATGACAACTGCAGCGATGATCGCAGGTCTTATCCCGCTGCTTTATGCTTCGGGAGCTGGTGCAGCGCAACGCTTTAGTATTGGTATCGTAATTGTTTCAGGTCTGGCAATCGGTACAATATTTACCTTGTTCGTATTACCCGTGATTTATACTTACTTAGCAAGTATTCACAAACCTTTACCTACCTTTATGGAGGATAAGGATTTGGAAAAGTTAAAGCGGGCTGACGAAGCAAGAAATGCTTTGAAAGCTCGTGATTGCTAATTAAATAAATATCAATTCAGAGGCCGCCATTGTGCGGCCTCTTTTATTTTCACGATTCAACGACGACAATTGCGCTGTGATTGAATAAAATAAGCACAACAAACTTAAACCCGTGACGGAGCTACTAAAGCTATGTTTGATCCAAAAAAGCTTGAGCAAGTTGCTAAGCAGATCCAAGAATCGATGCCTCAGCCAGTAAAAGAATTAGGCGTTGATATAGAACAAAAAGTTCGCCAAGTAATTCAAGCACAACTTGGTAAGTTAGATGTGGTTAACCGTGAAGAATTTGATGTGCAAACTCAAGTTTTATTACGTACTCGCCAAAAACTCACAGAGTTAGAAAAGAAAATGGCAGAACTTGAAGAAAAACTTACAACCAAATCTAAAAGCGAGGATTAATAATCACGGTTTATAGAATGGTTGATGGTCAATAATGAACAAATAAAAAGCCCAGCACGATTATGTGCTGGGCTTCTTTTTTTCTGTGTATTTATTGGAGATTAATCACCAACAGCAATACGCTTCATGTCTGTCATGTAGCCACGTAACTCTTGACCAACCCACTCAACAGGATGGCTACGCAGTGTCTCATTCACAACAATCAGTGTTTCATTGCTAACTTGGTTGCTCACTTCACCCAAGCCACGGCCAATAACATCAGTATCAACGTCAGCCATAAACTTCTCACGAAGTAGTGGAGTTGCTACGTTAGCAAATAGGTAGTTACCATATTCCGCAGTATCTGAAATTACTACGTTCATTTCATACAGGCGCTTACGTGCCACTGTATTCGCAATCAATGGTAGCTCGTGTAGTGATTCGTAATATGCTGATTCTTCAACAATGCCAGATGCAGTCATTGCTTCAAACGCAAGCTCAACTCCAGCACGAACCATAGCAACCATCAAAATACCGTTATCGAAGTACTCTTGCTCTGGGATTTCAACATCAGTTGTTGGGTAGTTTTCGAATGCAGTCTCACCCGTCTCTTCACGCCAGCCCAGTAGGTTAACGTCATCGTTAGCCCAGTCAGCCATCATGGTGCTAGAGAAGTGCCCTGTAATGATATCGTCCATGTGTTTGTTATACAGTGGACGCATTAGATCTTTAAGTTCTTCAGAAAGCTCGAATGCTTTCACTTTTGCAGGGTTTGATAAGCGATCCATCATATGTGTAATACCACCAAACTTCAGTGCTTCAGTAATCGTTTCCCAACCATACTGTAGAAGTTTACCGGCATAACCTGCATCGATACCATCAGCGATCATTTTCTCGTAACAAACGATTGAACCAGCTTGTAGCATGCCGCACAAAATTGTTTGCTCACCCATAAGGTCAGATTTAACTTCAGCAACAAATGATGATTCTAATACGCCGGCACGGTGGCCACCAGTGGCAGCAGCCCAAGCTTTAGCGATTTCTTGACCATCACCTTTTGGATCATTCTCTGGGTGAACAGCAATAAGTGTTGGAACACCAAAGCCACGCTTATATTCTTCACGTACTTCAGTACCTGGACACTTGGGCGCAACCATTACAACAGTGATATCTTTACGAATCTGCATGCCTTCTTCAACAATGTTGAAGCCATGCGAATAACCAAGGGCAGCCCCTTCTTTCATTAGTGGCATTACCGTTTCAACCACATTTGAATGCTGCTTATCAGGCGTTAGGTTAACCACTAAGTCTGCAATTGGGATTAACTGTTCGTAGCTACCTACATCAAAGCCATTTTCTTTCGCATTCTTATACGACTGACGTTGCTCATCAATCGCTGCTTGACGTAGCGCATAAGAAACATCAAGACCAGAATCACGCATATTTAGGCCCTGATTCAGACCCTGCGCACCACAACCAACAATAACTACTTTTTTTCCTTTCAGGTAGTCAGCCTCTGCTGCAAACTCATTACGATCCATAAAACGACAACGACCTAGTTGATCTAACTGCTGACGTAAGTTTAAGGTATTGAAATAATTAGCCATGGTGAAACTCTCCGTGAATTCTGCTCTTTAGGTCGACACTCTCTTGTCGAATAACCTGATAGTAGATCAGGTGTTTCGTTGCGCAAAGTGATATATTCACAATAAGTAATTGCAAAAAATGCAACGAGACTAATGAACATAAAAAACTTACAGTTATTCCTTCATTTGTGTGATTCAAAAAGCTTTAGTAAAACCGCACAGAAGATGCATATAAGCCCTTCAGCGCTAAGCCGAATCATTCAGCGACTAGAAGATGATATTAACCAAACTTTATTTGTACGCGATAACCGAAGTGTCGAATTAACATCAGCAGGTAGAAAACTATTACCTGTAGCATCTTCAATTGTGACAAGCTGGATAGAATTAAAAGCTGAATTAAAAGACGAGACCCATTCACTTCAAGGTAAGTTAAAAATGTTTTGCTCTGTCACAGCGAGCTATAGCCACTTGCCGAGTATTCTCAACGAATTTCGTCTTACCTATCCACAAATCGAAATTCAATTACGCACCGGAGATCCGGCAGAAGCGATAGATAAAGTCATCTCTGGTGAAGTTGACATTGCCATTGCAGCAAAGCCTGAAACTATGCCGTCGAAGCTAACTTATATAGAGCTTGATCAAGTACAGATGTCAGTCATAAGCCCACTTATAGCACCACCTGCAATTCAAAAGTACCTTACAGGCGATCCTGATTGGCAATCACTCCCTTTTATCTTACCGGAATCAGGGCCCGCTCGATCTCGTGCAGATAAATGGTTTAAAACAAAAAAAATCCAACCATCTATCTATGCGCAAATATCAGGGCATGAAGCAATTGTTAGCATGGTCGCACTTGGATGTGGAATTGGCATTGCACCAGATGTCGTCATCAACAACAGTCCAATGAGCAATAAAGTACAAAGGCTAAGCCATGAATCAATTGAGCCTTTAAGCCTAGGCTTGTGCTGTAAACAGTCTCGAGAAAAAGAGCCTTTACTACACGCACTATTACAGCTTTTTTAAAACGATAGTAGAGGGGTTAGTATTGACTTTCTACAGACGAAAAAAAGCCCTAATCTTTCGATTAGGGCTTCTTCAATAATGGCGGAGTGGACGGGACTCGAACCCGCGACCCCCGGCGTGACAGGCCGGTATTCTAACCAACTGAACTACCACTCCGCAGTGTCTAT
>NZ_PYOD01000052.1 GCF_003026285.1 Photobacterium profundum | reverse complement strand
CGTCTGCACCATGTGAAACCGTGCAATATGGTGGCACTGAACCCGGCAGACGGCGAGAAATTCGGTGTACAGCACGGGGACTGGGTGCGCATCACAACACCGGGCGGCAGTGCGCAGGCCCGGGTCAGTTTACTGACCGGGGTGATGCCGGGCGTGGTCGCGATTGAACACGGTTACGGGCATCATGAGATGGGTGCCCGTCAGCACTATCTGGATGGTGAAGCGATGGCGATGGACAAACGCATTGCCTCGGGGATCAATATCAACGATCTGGGCTTTGCTGATCCGACAAGACAAGTCAGCAATACCTGGCTTGACTGGGTAACGGGTGCTTCCGTCCGCCAGGGATCACCGGCAAAAGTGGAACGGATTTCTGCTGCCTGAGAAATATTATCTGCCTCAACCCAACATATAATAATAAATATTCGTGACACAATACCTCTGACCACCTTCGGGTGATCTGTTTTTATGGCAGAAAAACAGCACAAAAAACAAAGGACACCCTGTTGGTG
>NZ_PYOD01000051.1 GCF_003026285.1 Photobacterium profundum | reverse complement strand
AGTTTCATCAAAGCGGGCTTTGTGAATTTTTATATTTCGACTCACTACATGCCTGAGCAGATTCAACAGCACTTTGGTGATGGTTCTGAGCTCGGTGTGAATATTCATTATGTGCATGAAGAGTCCCCGCTGGGTACTGGTGGTGCTCTGGGCTTATTGCCAGCGGATTTACCGGCAGCATTACCTTTGATTATGATGAATGGTGATGTGTTAACGAAAGTTGACTTCGAGCGCTTACTGGAATTTCACACAGAAAGCCAGGCAGATGCAACCATGTGCGTGCGTGAATATGATTATCAGATCCCTTATGGCGTGATAAACGGGGAGGGCAATAAGATCACTAGTATGGTTGAAAAGCCGATCCAACGTTTCTTTGTTAATGCAGGCATTTACGTGGTGTCACCGAGAGTGATTCAGTCGGTGCCTGAAAATCACCATATTGATATGCCAACGCTGCTTGAGCAACACATGGTTGAACGTGACAATATTTTGATGTTCCCTATCCATGAATATTGGTTGGACATCGGAAGAATGGATGACTTCAACCGTGC
>NZ_PYOD01000050.1 GCF_003026285.1 Photobacterium profundum | reverse complement strand
ACGGGATACTGACTCTGCAATATAAGCCCGGTTATCTGAGCGGCTACCGTGATAAAGAGAGCGGACAGTCCCGTTTTGCGATGGGGTTGGTTTTTCCGCAGAGAGCAGACAGGCAACTGAATATCCGTGATACTGAACTGGGAATGAATCATCTGAATCAGGTAGCGGGGTTGGGTGCGCGGGCAGCGGTTGAGCCTGATCCGGATAAGCCCGGCAGCTCTGTTGTTATGGTTTCACAGCAAAAAAAACGCAGTTTGAGCGGCAGGCTGGATGTTAACAATCACGGCAGCCCGTCAACCGGTCGCCTGCAAATAAATAACCGGCTCAGTATTGAGAATCCGCTCGGACTGTATGACCGCTTGTTTATTTATACCCTGCGGGATCTGGATAAAGACCATTCCGGCGGAACTAAATTTATCTATGCTCAATACCGGGTGCCGTATCAGCACTGGGAATTTACGGCCGGCGGCAGTTACGGTGAGCAGAAACAGCAGTACCCGGTGGTAAACGATACACTGGATTATTTTACCCGCAGCAAAATGCTGGATCTCAGTAT
>NZ_PYOD01000005.1 GCF_003026285.1 Photobacterium profundum | reverse complement strand
TGCCCCGGGCCGGACTTGAACCGGCACAGCGCGAACGCCGAGGGATTTTAAATCCCTTGTGTCTACCAATTCCACCACCAGGGCACGCAATTCTTTATTGCGATGCTCCTAACCAATGTGCTTTATAAAAAGCGGTTAGACACCATCTAATTAACGGTCTGCCAATGTAACGTGACCGTTAGTACAAAATTTGGAGCGACACACGAGGCTCGAACTCGTGACCTCAACCTTGGCAAGGTTGCGCTCTACCAGCTGAGCTAGTGTCGCAATATTATTCTCAAGGAATAATGGAGGCGCGTCCCGGAGTCGAACCGAGGTACACGGATTTGCAATCCGCTGCATAGCCACTCTGCCAACGCGCCATATTCTTTAAAGCCAAAACATCTTAAAGAATTAAGTAATCTTTCAATCACTAACCGTTAGTGGGTTACCCCGCTGCGGTATGTCGGCCATTCTACAGATTCAAATGATGCTGTCACGAAAAAAATGCAACAAAAGTGTTTGTTCGCTTACCTTTTAGCCAAAGCCACTATAACAACATCAAAGAGATGAATTAATCAGCAAATGAATAAAATTCACCTTTTCATCTGGTAATAAAAAAGCGGCTCATTAGCCGCTTCCAAAATCAATTTTAGAACAAGATAATACCTTGAGACTTAATGATGCTCAGCATTCAGCAAGTCACCTTTTGCGGCTTTAAGGTATTGGTACATAGACCAATAAGTCAATACCATTGCGACGTAAAGTGATACATAACCTAACCATGTTACCCATTCGTGTGGGTGCCAAAGTAATAACAATAATGCAAACATCTGAGATGCAGTCTTCACTTTACCGACCCACGAAACGGCAACACTTGCACGCTTGCCGAGTTCAGCCATCCACTCACGTAATGCAGAGATAATGATTTCGCGACCTATCATTGTTACGGCAGGAATGGTTACCCAAATAGAGTGGTAATGCTCAACAACCAACACCATGGCAGTTATTACCATTAGCTTATCAGCAACTGGATCAATAAATGCGCCGAAACGAGTCGTTTGATTCAGTTTGCGGGCAAGGTAACCATCAAACCAATCAGTAGCACCTGCAATAAAGAATATTAACGCAGTTGCAAACGCAGACCACTCATAAGGCAAGTAAAAAGCAATAACAAAGAAAGGAATGAGTATTAGTCTAATGAAGCTTAATATGTTCGGAATTGATAAACGCATAATTCTTAATTCTTATAATTAACGACAGTACCACTACAGATACAAGAGTGCCGCAAAGCTAGCCGTGTTGCAATGCGTCATATATCTTTTCTGCCAAAGCTTTGCTTATTCCAGGCACTTTAGCAATCTCTTCTCTACTTGCTCGTTTTAATTCGTGTAAACCACCCATAAATTTAAGCAACGCTTGACGGCGTTTAGGGCCAATACCTTCCACATCTTCTAAAGCACTACGTTTTCTCACTTTGGCACGTTGTGCACGGTGACCACTAATCGCATGATTATGGCTTTCATCACGTATATGCTGAATCAAATGCAATGCAGGTGAATCGCTGGGCAGAGAAAATTCGTCACCCGTGATAAAAATTAATGTTTCAAGCCCTGCTTTACGTGTTACCCCTTTAGCAATACCAATTAGTAGTGGTTGCTTAGGCCATTCATCCATAAATGGTTTTACAACATTATACGCTCTTGATAGCTGACCTCGCCCACCATCAATGAAAATAATATCGGGAATCTTTTCGGGTTCCATCTGCTTACCATAGCGACGCTCTAATACTTGCCCCATCGCAGCGTAATCATCACCACCGGTGATACCCGTAATATTATAACGTCGATAATCTTGCTTAAACGGACCTTCTTGGTTAAAAACCACACAAGAAGCCACCGTTTTTTCACCCATCGTATGGCTAATGTCAAAACATTCCATACGAGTAATAGTCTCGAGGTTCAGAGCCTTACGCAGCTCAGAAAACCGTTCATGAATGGTCATCTTATGACTAAGCTTGCTAGTGAGCGCTGTCATTGCGTTGGTTTGAGCCAGTTTTAAATAACGCGCACGGTTACCACGAGGGCTCACTTTTAGCTCAATTTTCCGACCCGCTATGTCAGACAATGTTTCAGTAATAACCCCTGCATCATCACCTAAATTTTCACCTAAGATAATGACCGATGGAATAACCCTACCCTCAGCTTGATTCAGATAAAACTGCGTAACAAAACTCGATAGCACTTCCGTTAATTCAGCATCGCTTGGCATTTTGGGGAAATAACTACGGCTGCCTAAAATTTTACCTTGGCGAATATAAAGCGCATGAATACATGCCATGCCGTTTTGATGAGCAATTCCAACCACATCAAGATCGTCTTCACTATCATGACTGACAAATTGTTGTTCTTGAATACGGCGTAGCGCCTGAATTTGATCACGGAAAGTCGCGGCTTGTTCAAAATTCAAACTTTGGCTAGCTTGCTCCATTTTCTCTACAAGTGAAGCAATTACTTGACGATCTTTTCCTTGTAGAAATAAACGTGCAAAACTGACTTGGTCTTCATAATCTTTCTCGGTTATCAGATCTTTAACACACGGAGCTAAACACCTGCCAATTTGATACATCAAACAAGGGCGGCTTCGGTTTGCGTAAACAGAATCTTCACATTGGCGAATAGGAAATAGTTTCTGCATTAAATGCAGACTTTCACGTACCGCCCCCGCGTCGGGGTATGGACCAAAATATTCACCTTTGCGCTTTTTAGTGCCTCGGTGAATAGAAAGACGGGGATGATGGTGATTACTCAAGAAGATATACGGGTAAGATTTGTCATCACGCAATAGCACATTGTACTTAGGCAAGTACAATTTAATGTAGTTATGCTCAAGGATCAGCGCCTCTGTCTCGGTATGAGTTACCGTGACATCCACTTTACAGATATTTTTCACTAACGCTCTGGTTTTCTCTCCAGCTACGTTAGTTCGAAAATAACTCGATAGGCGCTTTTTAAGATCTTTGGCTTTCCCAACATAAATTACTTCACCAACGGCATCATACATACGATAGACGCCAGGTTGGTGAGTAACTGTTTTTAGAAAGCTTTTTGCATCAAAGCTCTTTTCATCTAATGCTTCTGACACTACAACGTCTCTGTGTCCAACATTCCGTGACGAATTGCTAGATGGGTAAGCTCAACATCACCGCCTATATCCAGTTTGCTGAATAAGCGGTAACGGTAACTATTCACTGTTTTAGGACTTAAACTGAGTTGCTCTGAAATGTCAGTGACTTTTTGCCCCTTCGTGATCATCATCATAATTTGAAGTTCACGTTCTGAAAGGTCTTTAAACGGGTTTTCAGAATCAGGTGCAAATTGGCTTAATGCCATCTGTTGAGCGATCTCAGGCGAAATATAACGCTGCCCACTATTAACCATACGAATAGCATTAACCATTTCATCAGGACCAGCACCTTTAGTAAGGTATCCAGCTGCACCAGCTTGCATCACTTTCGTTGGGAAAGGATTTTCAGTATGAATCGTTAATACAATAATTTTGATGTCGGGATTGAAACGAAGAATCTTCCGTGTAGCTTCTAGACCACCGATACCAGGCATATTCATATCCATAAGAACGATATCGGCGTGTTGCGCACGACACCATTTTACGGCTTCCTCACCACTGTCGGCTTCTCCTAGCACTTTTATACCACGGACATCTTCAAGAAGACGTCGGATCCCTGTGCGAACCAGTTCGTGATCATCTACAAGGAATACATTAATCAAGCTGTATCTCCAATATGATTTGGCTCTGCACCCTGCCGGAATTGGCGGGATTGCAATTACTAATTTTACCCTAATTCTACCCTAACTTAAAATCAGTACACATACTGATTTTGTGTGATAGCGCAAAAATTCGAACAAATACAAACAAAGACACTATATAACGAAAATGTTTTTATTGCATGCTTCAAAATAAAACAAGGCAACCAGCAGTATTTACCATATATCAAGAAAAATAAAGTAGAAAATTCAGTATATCCAATTGTTTACATTCCATACAGGTAAGTTATTTAACAAACAAGGTAACGATTAGAAATACATCCACACTAATTTCAACGTTATTACTACAGCATTTACCTAAAGAAGGCTTTTTCACCACATTTCATGATAGCTCTATCAGTAACTACTAACTAAACAGTAAGTTACAATGAAAAAATAACAAATAGAGTACTAATATACGACAGATAAATTATGACTAACTCTTAATACAAGATTAGTTTACCCTGCCTAACTTTCACTGAATCTAGACAAAAATGATTATGACGTCCTGTAAAATATTCATCACTTCCCTTTCGTAATCATATCTCACGTTTATGTATCAAGACTAAAGGCGGTTTAAGCTAGAAATACCGTAGAATTTATGAGTATCGCTCAATACTTAGACGTCTAGATGGAAAGTTTTTATTTCTGTTACAGCTTCATGTAGTATTGCCGCCAATTATACCCAAGCAACCTCAGGATGTAGGGGTCAGAGTGACCTCAGCGTGTTTTATCGGGGTATAAACGGTTACAACGCGACACATATACCATCATCGCTCTTGCACAATAATGGATTATTCGCACTCAGAATCAGAGTTTTGACGATTTACGTTTTTATCGGTGGTTAGTAACCGTAAAATTTAAGCAGTATTTGCGACATCCATTATAACGAAGATTGTTCACTTCTAAGAGGCTATTCAAACTTGCCTTTTCTATGACGAGCAATCACCAAGAGTTGACTGAAGGTTATATCATGAATCTTTCTGCTAAAACGGTGGTTTTAATCGCCATTGGTGCTGCACTTTATGGCATTGGCGGTTTACCTATGTTTGGTATCCCCGTGTTTGCCAACACCACGCTTAAGCCTGCAATGGCGGTATTAGCATTGTTTTCTGTTTTATTTGGTCCCCTTGTTGGTTTCCTTGTTGGCTTTATTGGCCATTGGGTGACCGATATGTTCGCGGGCTGGGGTGTATGGCTAACGTGGGTACTTGGTTCAGGGTTAGTCGGACTGATAATTGGTTTTTACCCTAAGATAACCCGAGGTCGTTTAGAAATGGGGGAATTCACTAAATTTGATTTCTCCTTATTTGTCTTCCTTGCTTTCCTCGGCAATGTTATCGGCTATGGCTGCTCAGCCTATTTAGACTCTGTGCTTTACGCCGAACCCTTTACGAAAGTGATGGCACAACTCACCATTATTGCCGCAGGTAATACCCTATTAATTGCGATTGTTGGTCACTATATTTTGACTTCTATGGCAAAAAGAAAACAACAAAGCTACAACCTTAAAGAAGCTGATTAACTAATGACTATTGAATTCTCTAATTTCACGTTCAAGTATTGGGCGTTAGAAAAGCCAACCTTAAAAAATATCAATCTAACAATAGGGAAAGGCGAAAAGGTTGTCATAGTAGGTCCAAGCGGTAGCGGAAAATCAACACTAGGCCAATGCTTGAATGGTTTAATCCCTTTTGCCGTTAAAGGCGATTGCACTGGTAGTCTCAAAATTAACGGTAAAGACACTAAATCCTTAGACCTTCATCAATGTACCAATATTGTAGGTACGGTACTGCAAGATACTGATGGGCAATTTGTCGGTCTAAGCGTGGGTGAAGATATAGCCTTTGCACTTGAAAACCAAATGGTTATTCAAGAAGAAATGCATACTATTGTTAAAGAAACCGCTAAAATGGTTGAGCTTGATGACATCTTAGATGTGTCTCCTTTTGACCTTAGTGGTGGCCAAAAGCAGCGCGTATCCCTAGCAGGTGTTATGGTCGACGATGTCGATATTTTACTATTTGATGAACCGTTGGCGAGCTTAGACCCCAAAACAGGCAAAGCGGCCATCGACATAATTGATCACCTTCATCATGATACAGGTAAAACGGTGATCATTATTGAGCATCGTCTTGAAGACGTTCTTCATCGTCCCGTAGATCGCATCATCATGATGGAACAAGGTGAAATTGTTGCCAACATGACGCCAGACCAACTCATTGCAAGCGATCTACTGGAACAACATGGAATACGTGAGCCTCTTTATATTTCGGCTTTAAAAGCGGCAGGATGCCAAATAACAGAAGACGATAAACCAGCATATTTTTCGACATTAAATCTTGATAAATTTAAGCCACAGATCGAAAACTGGTATCGCCAATCATCAGCTGAATGTACTCCAGAAAACAGTGAGCGCTTGCTTACTGTCAACAACCTCTCGTATTCATACGATGGCATTAAAAACACCCTTGAAGATGTGAACTTTCATATCAACAAAGGGGAATTTGTTTCCATTTTAGGGAAAAATGGTTCAGGAAAATCAACAATAACGCGTTTAATCATGGGGGTGTTAGAGCCTGATACTGGATCTATTTTCATGAACGGTCAAGATTTAGTACAAAGCTCTATTTTTGAACGTAGCCAAAAGATCGGGATCGTATTACAAAACCCCAATCATATGATTTCGCACCACATGATTTTTGATGAAATTGCATCAGGTTTACGAAACCGAGGTATCGATGAATCAACAGTAGAACGCAAAGTATTCGATATTCTTGAGCTATGCGGCTTGAAAAAATACCGCCATTGGCCAATTGATGCTTTAAGTTATGGTCAGAAGAAGCGCGTAACGATTGCTACAATCTTAGTACTTGAGCCTGAACTCTTAATTCTGGATGAACCGACAGCAGGTCAAGACTACCATCACTACACATTAATGATGGAGTTTGTGCGAGAGCTTAACCGTAAACTCGGCATTACCATTCTGATCATCTCTCATGATATGCATCTTGTTCTCGAATATACCCAGCGTGCCATTGTCATCGCTGATAGCCAATTATTAGCAGATGCGCCCGTTAACACCATTTTTAGTCAGCCAGCTCTGCTAGAAAAAGCCAACCTAACTGTAACCAGCCTGTATTCATTAGCATATGCAATGGGGATTAATCGTATCGATAACTTCATTCATTGCTTTATTGAACATGAGGCAAAGAATAAATAATGAAAACAAATAAAATTAAATTTGGCATTAGCTATGTCAACACAGGCTCTGCCTTGCATACCTTAAATGGCATCACTAAGTTCATCTTATTCATGAGCTGGGTAACCATGGTTCTGATCACCTTTGATTTACGTGTTATTTGCGCAATGATCTTAGTAGGTTTAGCACTCTTAAAAATCAGTAAAGTGCCGTTCTCAGTCTATAAACCTCTTCTAATCGGTACGTCTGTTGTTCTTTTAATGAACGCATTATTTATGTTTCTAATTGCACCCTTACAAGGTGTCGAGTACATGGGGAGTGAAACGGTACTATTAACACTCTTTGGTGACTATAAAATCACGGTTGAAACATTATTCTACCTGCTTACTGTCACACTTAAGTATTTCAGTATGTTCCCTATTGCATTGGTCTTTGTGTTTTCCACTCACCCTACTGAGTTTTCAGCCAGCTTGAACAAGTTAGGGATACCTTACAAGATCGCTTACGCCGTCAGCTTGACCTTGCGCTACCTACCCGAAGTAATGAAAGACTTCATGAATATCATGCATGCGCAGCAAGCCCGTGGTGTCGATATTTCTAATAATGTTCCGGTAATGAAGCGCATCAAGAATGTTGCTAAAATTCTAGGCCCATTGATTTTCTCTAGTCTTGATCGTGCCGACGTTATTTCCAATGCCATGACATTACGCGGTTTTGGTCGTAATAAACGTCGCTCTTGGTACAGCTTAAAGCCAATGACCAAAAATGATTACCTTACTCTATTGGTCATCGCGATTGTTCTGACATTAGGCTTTATCAAGCGTTATCAATCAGAGCAGTTATTTTGGTATCCATTCTGACTCGCGATTCGCTAGCGTAACCTACCTTGAATATCGCAAAAGATCATGAAAGTCAGTTCTTATATACTTTAACGAGAAAGAATATAACTGACTTTTTTGCTTTTCGTCTCTGCTGCCAGCCAAGCTATTAAGCTAAATCATTCATCAAAATCATGTATCGCTAGACCAAATGGCAATATTGAAGCTTAATTTTGATAACTAAGTCGATTGCTGCAACAAAAAAGACAATAAAGCTAAGAAATTGTACACAAAACGAGTAATATTAAAGATAACGAATTATAACAAAATACGCCTATACCCTAGTTACCTCAAAATACAGGATTAGAAGGTTTATCATCCTAATGACAAGTCTCAGTAAAGCAGTACAAAAAAAATCAAAAACTAAATCCCCAAATCAGACTCAGGATGATGTTGTTTACTGTCATATTTTTGATGCTATTTTAGAACAGCGATTACCGCCAGGTACCAAGCTGAATGAAGAAGCTTTAAGTGAAATATTCAGTGTTAGCCGTACCATTATTCGCCGAGCACTGCTGCGCCTTTCTCTTGAACAAGTTGTTGTGATTCGTCCCAATCGCGGGGCTATTGTCGCTGCACCAACGATTGAAGAAGCAAAGCAAATCTTTAAAGCACGCGAAGTAATGGAACTCGCTATTACTGAATTAGCGGTTGAAAATGCAACTCAAGAACAAATAAAGCAAATCAGAAAGCTGGTCACCGCTGAATTAAGTGCTTTTGAAAAAGGAGATTTTGGTAGTGGTATTCGCCTGTCTGGTGAATTTCACCTCAAACTTGCAGAAATGGCAAACAATGCCCCTCTTCTCAATTTTCAGCGAAGCTTGGTTTCTCAAACCTCGTTATTAATTGCGCAATACGAAGTGGGCAACAATGCTAATTGCTCTTTAGATGAACACACCATTTTATTGGATGCCATTGAAGCCGGTGATAAAGAAAAAGCCCTGTCGTTAATGACGGAACACTTAAATCATATTCGCTCCAAATTGAGCCTAGATGGTGAAACAGCGTCTAATGATTTGCATGTCGTTTTCTCTAATGTCATTAAAAGTAATGCATTAAACAAAGCATAATTACACACAGGCTCTGTTGCCATAACCAGAGCCAACTGACCCCTAACCTGAACACTTCTTCCTGTTTTTTAATGTCTTCTACGCTTATCCCCCAAAACAACTATTTCACTTTTTTGTAACTACAGCTCTTTTTGTTGAAAAAAACTCACCTGACATAATCTTATCCACTTAAATAAACATCATGCCAAGTATCAATCAATTATTCTGACAATCCACACAATAGCCATCTATATCTCTGCCATAATTGTATTTAGCAGTGTATGCAATATGAAAAACAAAATCTAACAACAAAACATCTTTTGCATACAAAAGCATTAAAACAATAAATAAAACTCAGAAATCATAGCTTATATTGTTGATTGTTAAGGAGTTTAGAGAAAAATCAGACCCGCACGCAATTGTTGCAAAGTTGTAAAATAATAGTTGACTAAAAAGTCAACTTGAACAATATTGACTCAAAGGTCAGAAAAATCGCAACCTAGCCAAGGAGGTCTCTTGATTAAATTCTTACTGAATCAGAAAGTACGAGAAGAAACTCAACTTTCACCTAATATGACCGTGCTCAATTATCTGCGCACTCAGATAAACAAAACAGGAACCAAGGAAGGTTGTGGTTCAGGTGACTGTGGCGCATGTACGGTTGTACTCGGTGAATTAGTGAATGGGCAACTACAATATCGCTCGGTTAACTCGTGCCTTACCTTTGTTTCAGCCCTGCACGGAAAACAATTAATCACGGTGGAGGATTTGCAAAATACAGATAAATCTCTTCACCCTGTGCAACAAGCCTTGGTTGAGTTTCATGGCTCACAGTGCGGTTACTGCACACCCGGCTTTATCATGTCGATGTTTGCACTCAGTAAGAATCGCCCTCAAGCCAACAAAGAAGATATTTTAGAATCATTAGCTGGCAACCTTTGCCGATGTACAGGCTACCGCCCGATTATTGATGCGGCGATGTCACTTAGCACTGATAAACCCATTCTCGATCAGTTTGCTGAACTTGAACTACGTACCATCGAAAAGCTTAAAAGTATCAGTAATGAACCCGCTACACTTAACTATAAGAATCTATCAAGCTTTTCACCAACAACAACAGATGAACTGGCGGAACTACTACTGACCTACCCTGACGCACGCCTACTGGCAGGCGGAACAGATTTGGCACTGGAAGTAACACAGTTTCAACGTGAAATAAAACAGTTGATTAGCGTAAATCTGGTTGCTGATATGAAAGTATTAGAGGAAACCGATAGCGACATTATCATTGGTGCAAATTTACCAATCAGTGATTGCTACGAGGTAATCAGCAAACACTACCCTGATTTTGGTGAATTGCTTCACCGCTTTGCATCGCTGCAAGTTCGTAACCAAGGCACGCTGGGCGGCAATATTGCGAATGCTTCCCCTATTGGTGATGCGCCCCCTCTACTGATTGCACTCAATGCCAACATTACGCTTCGTCGTGGTAAAGAGTCTCGCACTATTGCGATTGAAGATTACTTCATTAGCTACAAAGTGACTGCACAACAACCTTCAGAGTTCATCGAAAAAATCATTATCCCGAAGCCTGAAGTCCGTAAAGAGTTCCGTGCTTACAAGCTTTCCAAACGACTCGATGATGATATTTCTGCGGTATGCGGCGCATTTAACCTTGAATTAACTAACGGCGTAGTCGCCTCAATTCGTATTGCCTTCGGTGGCATGGCTGCAACACCCAAACGCGCAGCAGCGTGTGAACAAGCGTTACTCGGGCAGAAATGGAATGTAGCCACAGTGAAACTGGCAATGGCGATATTAGAAAACGATTTCGAGCCTCTTTCTGATTTCAGAGCAAGTAAAGAATACCGCAGCCAAACAGCCGCTAATATGCTTTACCGCTTCTTTATCGAACAGCAAAACGTGAATAATCAAATTGAAACAAGGGTAACCTCTTATGTCTAATCATCATGGTAATGCGTTGAGCCACGAAGAGATGGTGGCTCTTGTAAAACAAGATTTAACAACTGGCGTGGGTAAAAGCGTTAAGCACGACAGCGCAGGTAAGCAAGTAACAGGTGAAGCTGTCTATATCGATGACCGTTTAGAATTTCCTAACCAACTTCATTTGTATGCACGTTTAAGCACCCAAGCACACGCCAATATCACCAAAATTGACGTTAGCCCGTGTTACGAGTTCGAGGGCGTCGAGGTGGTTATCACCAGTAAAGATGTGCCTGGGCAACTGGATATTGGTGCAATTTTACCCGGCGACCCACTACTGGCTGATGGAAAAGTAGAATACTACGGACAACCTATCTTGGCCGTTGCTGCCAATGATTTAGAAACAGCACGTAAAGCTGCTCAAGCAGCCATTATCGAATATGACCCTCTTCCAGCGATTCTTGATGTTAAAGAGGCGCTAGAAAAGAAGCATTTCGTAACTGAAAGCCACCAACAAAAACGCGGCGATTCGGCTGCTGCATTAAAGAAAGCCAAACATGTGCTTGAAGGTGATCTGCATATCGGTGGGCAAGAGCACTTCTATTTAGAAACACAAGTCAGCAGTGTAATGCCAACTGAAGATGGCGGCATGATTGTTTATACCTCTACCCAGAACCCAACCGAAGTACAAAAATTGGTTGCTGAAGTTTTGGGGGTGCCAATGCATAAAATCGTTATTGATATGCGCCGAATGGGTGGTGGTTTTGGCGGAAAAGAAACGCAAGCGGCAGGCCCTGCTTGTATGGCGGCAGTTGTTGCTCACCTCACCGGTCGCCCTACAAAAATGCGCTTATTGCGTAGTGAAGATATGCAAATGACAGGAAAACGCCACCCGTTCTACAACCAATACAAAGTTGGCTTTGATGATAATGGCCGTATCCAAGGTATTGATATTACGGTTGCTGGTAACTGTGGTTATTCGCCAGATCTATCAAGCTCCATTGTCGATCGCGCCATGTTCCACTCTGATAACGCCTATTACTTGGGTGATGCAACAGTCACGGGGCATCGTTGCAAAACCAATACTGCCTCTAACACCGCATACCGCGGATTTGGTGGCCCGCAAGGCATGATGACCATTGAACATATCATGGATGAAATCGCCTGCTACCTAAAGAAAGATCCGCTAGAAGTGCGTAAACAGAACTACTACGATGATAAAGACCGTAATATCACGCACTACTACCAAACCGTCGAAGATAACTTCATACACGATATAACAGAACAACTTGAAGCCACCAGCCAGTACCACGAACGTCGTAAAGAAATCGACACCTTTAACAAAACAAGCCCAATACTCAAAAAGGGCTTAGCCATTACGCCTGTTAAGTTTGGTATCTCGTTCACAGCAACGTTCTTGAACCAAGCTGGCGCCCTACTTCATATTTATACCGACGGCAGCATTCACCTCAACCACGGTGGTACTGAAATGGGACAAGGTTTAAACACCAAAGTGGCACAAATTGTTGCTCAAGAGTTCCAAGTCGATATCGACCGCATTCAAATCACGGCTACCAATACCGATAAAGTACCCAACACCTCCCCGACGGCAGCTTCATCGGGTACCGATTTGAACGGTAAAGCAGCACAAAATGCCGCGCAAACGATTAAACGCAGATTAGTTGAATTTGCGAGTTCACACTTCAAGGTTAGCGAAGAAGAAGTGGTATTCAAAAGTGGTATTGTAAAAATTCGCGATAAATACATGCCGTTTGAAGAAATGATTCAATTGGCTTATTTCAATCAAATCTCACTTTCAAGTACCGGTTTTTATCGCACACCGAAGATTTTCTACGATCACCAAAAAGCGCGTGGTCGCCCGTTCTACTACTACGCCTATGGCGCATCTTGCTCTGAAGTGGTTATTGATACCTTAACTGGTGAATACAAAATACTGCGTGCCGATTTATTACATGATGTAGGGGCATCCTTAAACCCTGCCATTGATATCGGCCAGATTGAAGGTGGTTTCATTCAAGGCGTAGGTTGGTTAACAACTGAAGAGTTAGTGTGGAATGAACAAGGCAAGCTTACGACTAATGGTCCAGCAAGCTACAAGATCCCAGCAATTGCTGATATGCCTATCGATTTTCGCACTCACTTACTGGAAAACCGCAGCAACCCTGAAGATACCGTCTTTAATTCGAAAGCTGTCGGTGAACCCCCATTCATGCTTAGCATGTCTGTGTGGAGTGCATTAAAAGATGCCATCGCGTCTGTTGCTGTAAACAATGCGATTCCAAAACTGGATACGCCAGCAACACCAGAACGCGTGCTATGGGCAGTGCAAAATGTACAACAGGTTGATCAACCAGAGTTAGAAGTAACAGTAGAGCTCAACGAACAAGAAAAATAATGCAACTGATTGGGAGCGTCAATATGTTCAATGATAACTGGATTCATGAGCTAGCGAGACTGGAAGACAAAGGCGAAGCTTGCATAATGGTCACCGTTTTAGAAGACAAAGGCTCAGTGCCTCGCGATGCAGGTACAAAAATGCTAGTGACTCGTGACGGGCTCATCGCCACTATTGGCGGCGGTCATCTTGAACATTTGGCGACAAAAATGGCACGGGAAATGCTGTTAATTGGCGATAAACACTTAAAAGTGGAACGCTTTAATCTTGGTGCACGTTTGGGTCAATGCTGCGGTGGTATGGCAACACTAAGCTTTGAGCCCATAGGTCAACAGCAAAATCACTTAGTGCTATTTGGTGCAGGTCATGTGGCGAAAGCGCTGCTACATATTGTAGCAACGCTGCCCTTTAAAGTGACTTGGATTGACGAGCGCGAAAATGAATTTCCAGAACATCTTCCAACAGGTATCAATAAGCTAGTGAGTGACGATCCTGTTGCTGAAGTAAAGCATATGCCACCCAACAGCTATTACCTTGTTATGACACACAACCACCAGCTTGATTTCGATTTGGCAAAAGCCATTTTAAAGCGTGAAGACGTCACTTATTTCGGCATGATTGGATCGGAAACCAAGCGCAAAAAATTTGATTACAGATTAACAGAGCGCGGCTATGACCAAGCAACAGTAGAACGCATGGTCTGCCCTATTGGCATCGCAGCGGTGAAAGGAAAACACCCTGCTGAAATTGCTGTTTCTGTCGCAGGCGAACTGATTGCTCAATATCAAGGTGAAGAACTGGAGCAAAAACGCCCAGTTGATACAGCATTAGCCGTTCGACAGAACAAGCTGGCTTAATCTGAACGGACAATAGGATTGAAAGAAATGACATCACAAAAAATCGCATACCGCTCAGCCATTGTACACAGCGTGGCTGACCCTAAAGATGTCGGACTCGACGATTCTTACCAGTATTTTGAAGATGGCGTTTTGGTTGTCGAAAATGGTCATATTGTTGATATTGGTTCAGCAGAAGACGTATTAGCAAGACAACCTAAACACATCACGGTTAAGGTCTTTAAAGATAAAATCATTACATCGGGTTTTATCGATACCCATATCCATTACCCACAAACGGGCATGATTGCCTCTTATGGTGAACAGCTTTTAGATTGGTTAGAGAACTATACTTTCCCTGAAGAGTTACGTTTTAAAAATCCAATCTATGCCCATCAGGTCGCGACACTGTTTCTTGATGAACTAGCCAGTAACGGAACAACAACCGCACTGGTATTTGGCACGGTACATAAAGAATCTGTTAATGTTTTTTTCGAAGAAGCCGAAAAACGTAATTTACGCATGATCGCCGGTAAAGTGCTAATGGATCGTAATGCGCCAGATTATCTTACCGACACACCGCAATCAGGTTACGAAGAATCTAAAGAACTCATTGAACGTTGGCACAATAAAGGGCGACTGCATTATGCAGTAACACCACGCTTTGCACCTACTAGTACCAATGAGCAGCTCGCCACTGTCGGTCAGTTGTTAAAGGAATACCCTGACGTTTTCATGCACACCCATCTTTCTGAAAATAAAAAAGAAATCGAATGGGTGTTAGATCTTTTCCCTGAACGTGAAAGTTATTTAGACGTGTACGACCACTACGGTTTATTACACAAACGCTCTGTGTTCGCCCATGGCATTCATCTTTCTGATTGTGAATGCCAACGACTCGCAGACACTGACTCGTCCATTGCTTTTTGCCCCACGTCTAATCTTTTCTTAGGCTCTGGTTTATTCAATCTGCCTAAAATGGAAAAGTTTAATATTAACGTAGGGATGGGCACAGATGTAGGTGCAGGTACAAGCTTTTCATTACTGCAAACCATGAGTGAAGCCTACAAAATCATGCAGTTGCAACAAGAGAAACTTCACCCCGTTAAATCGTTATTTTTAGCCACATTAGGCGGAGCAAAAGCCCTTCACCTTGACGATAAAATTGGCAACCTTGCGATAGGGAAAGAAGCTGATTTCGTTGTACTCGATCTTCATGCAACACAGCTTATGCGTTTTAGAATGAAGCAAACTACCAACCTCGAAGAAAAGCTGTTTGTATTAATGAGCCTTGGAGACGATAGAACCGTCTCTCAAACTTATATTTATGGCAAGAAAGCGTACGATATTCATGGTGAAACGCCTGAAGCACAAACTGCAGTGTAAACGCCGTAGAAATACTGATTAATATTAAGAACGATTACCCTCTACCCACAAATTTAAGGTTGTTATAGTTACCTCAACGTAACAATAACAGCCTCTATACAGGAGCTCCAATTACTATGGCAGATAATAAAAACGCTCAGACACGCGTTGCCACTGTATTACATCGAATGAGTGAAATGGTTACAGAAGATGCACGCTATGCAGAATTATTTGCTAACGACCTTTCTACCATGCTTGATACGATTCAAGCAAATAAGGGGTTTGGTGAAAAAGGCGAATATGATCCTCGCGGTAATGCAACGCAAGGCAGTTTTTCACTAAATCATGTAGAAGGTGTTGATGATGCTTGTCCACATGGTAATCCAACCACCCATGACTGCGAGCTTCGTATTCAACATGGTGTTTGTGCAGGTTGCGGTCGTCAGGCTGTCTATCCTAAGTAGACCGTATCCACCTTCAAATCTATATCATCAAATTCGATAAAACTACCCACCGCCTGTTTACAGCAATAAGACATAAACAGGCGATTTTCTACTTCCTTAGATAATTTTGAATATTTAAATAAGTGACCAGTCTTCAGAATCCATTAGGGTTATCAATTACGTAAAGCCAACCTCCATCAGTGTATTTCATCACTTCAAGTGCCATTCCTGTTTGTACATTCGTAATTTCCCAGTCGGAGCGGATAAGAGCAGTGTCACCATTGATGTGAATAGATACACCGTGTGTAATCATTTCTACGTCACCTTGCATATAGCCTTTCAAAGTCTTCTTGATAGCCTCTTTACCTTTAGCAAGATTTCCTTCAGCGTCTAAGACAAATACTGCATCTTCATGGAATAGCGTGCCGAGTCCAGTAATATCTTTATTTGAAAAATACTCTGCAAATAACTGGTGTAATTCACTCGGTGTTTGCGGCTTTTTATAATCTATTGATGCATAAGAGAAAAAAGATAGAGTGCTTAAAACAATGAACCAAATTGCTTTCATACTATTTCCTTAGTGTAAATGTTCTGTGGCGATGGAGTGATAATATTGGAGTAAGTAATTAAAAGAAATTAGGCACCCAAAAGTAACTAGTTACCTTTGGGTAACTAGTGTGGGTATAGCAATTTGATTCAAGTTCGATATGATAAAAAATGAAGGAGACAGTATGAATAAACAAGGTAAACAACCTGAAGGCTACTGTAGTGCTGATAAATACTTAACACTGATCTCTACAAAATGGACTTCTCATATTATTTGGTTAGTTAGTCAGAATCATGAAATGCGATTTGGGCAAATACAGAAACAGCTAGCTCTAGTTTCTAGCAAAGTACTCAGTGAACGATTAAAGCTGTTAAAAGAAGAAGGTTTTGTTTGGCGAAGACAAGAAGAAACTGTTCCTGTGACGGTGTATTACGGGTTGACACCAAAAGGTGAAGAGCTTGCTGAAGTTGTTGAAATTATCGTAAGAAAATCTGACGACTGGGAGAGGCAATAAGGATAAAGTGTGAGAGACAGTAACAGGGCGATGCGAAACGATTGTCGCTCCTTTCAAAAAGTAATGACTTGACTGCGAACCATACGTACTAGGAAAGTGATGACTGATCAGAATGAACTACCTTAAAAGAGACATTTCTATCAGGGAATAAAGCCGGATATTTTAAAGTGAGATCAACATAATAAGTTTCCATTCAGCTTTCATTTTGGATTATGAGTATAGAATTAAAGTAATCAAATTGAGGTATGTATGACGAAGCAGAAAAAATCAGTATCCATACGATTAGCCAAGGAAGCATCGAATCGTACGCGTGATAAATTTTTACGAATAATGTTTGAACAATGTAAAGGTAATTTAACGCCCGCAAACTGAATTCTAAAAGGTCACCTTTAATACGCCATAACGCTCGCTTAAGAATTATCTCACGTTGCAAAATCCAACACCGGGCCCTCCCCAGTAAAACACTTAATTTAAAGTGAATCTCATGCGAAACTCTCTCGCTATATACTCAAAAATATTGTGTGAATTTTCAAGTAAATCGCATGCCTTCTGTACTCTTATTTGCTGCAAATAACAGTTGAGGTTATCCAGTAGCCTTAAGGAAGCAGCACGGCATGGTGCATGCGTAACTTCTTACGTAATTTTGGGGAATACCCAATGAACCAACGATTAACAGAAATCCCTCGTGATGCCAGCATGCCACTAAGTCTTGTGTTACTCATTGGGAGCAAAGTATTTTATTTTGAATTCGAGGTTTTCATTGACTCGCTGGGTTAGATGAAAAAAAGCGATTCTTAGCCTGATTTTTATTTTTGCAACCATCCCTAACTTTGCGAAAAACCTGGTTTTTTTTACAACTCTGTCTCAATTGTAAGTTCAGAAAAGATAAATTGCTGGTTGCTCGATGGATGCGATAGAAGGCCTCTCAGAGGCGACTATGCTGTTTAAGGAGAAAATAAAAACGACGAATAAAGCACTATAATCCATGCGGGGAATGCGACTAATGAACAGAAATACACTGGGCCAGGCCGTTACAATTGTAACCGTATTCGCCTCTGCGACCGTTACTGCTGAGGTCGATTTTCACGGTTATGTGCGTGCTGGTATTGGTATCAGCGGTGAAAACGGCCAGCAGGTGCGTTACCAATCGAATAAAGTAGGCCGCCTCGGTAACGAAGACGATCTCTATTCTGAAATCCTATTGGGCAAAGAGCTCTACAGCCAAGATGGGAAATCCTTTTATGTTGACTCAATGATGGCTTTACTTTCTGACGGAAGCAATGATTTCGAAGGCACGAATACATCATGTGAGTTGCTCAAAAATTCAGCGGGTGATGTTGACGATGTCTCCTGTGACAATGATGCGGAATTTGCTCTTCGTCAGTTCAATGTTCAGGCTAAGGGGCTCATTCCAAGCAATCCGGATGCTGTTTCTTGGGCAGGCAAACGTTACTATCAGCGACATGATATTCACATTTCTGATTTTTACTACTGGGATACATCAGGATCCGGTGCCGGTATAGAAAATCTGTCTGTCGGTACGGGCAAACTTTCATTAGCGGTACTTCGTCAAGATAGCGGTGATATCAATGTTAATAATTTCGATATCAGATACGCCGAAATTGCACTTTGGCAAGATGCCAATTTAGAGCTTGGTTTTAACTATGGCCTCATAAACGAAACGGATGAGCAGAAAGCGGAAGTTGGTGAAGACCCACTGATGCTTACCGCAGAAATGACCATGGCCAACGTTATTGGTGGTTTAAACAAAACGATATTCCAATATGCGACCGAAAGCTATGGTGAACAAATGGCCGGATTGGGAGCAGGTAACTCACCTGATGCAACCTCTGATGATGGTATTGACGGCTACCGAATCATTAATTGGGGGGTAATTGCTCCAACAAATACATGGGAAATCGGACATCAGATCGTTTATGCCAATTCAAGTTTTGACAGCCAAGATGATCATTCTATCTTCAATATAGTTGTTCGACCAATGTATAAGTGGAACGAAAACATGCGTACTGTGTTTGAGGGCGGTTGGTTTACAGAAGAGGACAATAAGGTCGATAGCTCCGGTAGCAAGTTTACCGTGGCACAAGCTTGGGCGGCCGGCTCTAGCTTCTGGGCCCGCCCTGAATTACGTGTATATGCCAGTTACCTGACAGACTATGAGAATGATGATGCCTTTGGCATAGGGAACGACACAGAATACAACCTAGGTGTCCAAGTTGAAGCTTGGTGGTAAACCAGATAAGGCTCAAGGAAATGGTAAAGCTAAAAAACGTAACGTTGTACCTATGGGCCATATTTGTTGCAGGTTGTACCTCGGTGTCTGAAGTCAGCACTCAGGTCCACCCCGCAAACAAAAAGGCCACTTCGCCAGCAGAGTTGAACTGGCAGGAGCTGAGCCTTCCGGCAGACATTAATTTTGAATTTAATGAAAAAAGCCAGGTACTGCTAGACAATAACAGTACAGGCCCAGTCGCAAGTTTTGTTATTCCGGCAGACAGAGGTCCCGTAGACATGGTGCTGACTAGCCATGTAGGTAAAGAATTGACCCTTTATGAGCCAAACGTATTGGTTACCAATTCCAAAGGAAGGGTGCTTTATCATATAAAATCAAATGAATTCAAATATATACCGGCAAGGCTTTTAGATGGTGATCGCGTTCAGAAACAATTTACCATTGTTCCGCAAATCGGGGCAGATCAGGTCAATGTTTTAATCTACACCACTTCCGATGATCTAAAAGGCAGTACAACCGTTATTAATCCAGCTAAAGCTTTCGCTATAGGAACAGGCAAGCAACCACCGATGATCCCAGATCTGACTGCGGTGCACAGCGAGTATGGTCAACTAAATTTAACCATAACGGCTGTGAGTCAAACTAATCTAAACCCAATTCGGCCTGCTATTGATTATGTGCCTGAGATCGAAGCGAAAAGTGCTTACTACCTTAATTCTATTGAAAACAGCGTAGAGCAAGGCGATATTGATCATGCCATGACGTTAGTTAGTGAAGCTGAAAAATTGGGTATCCCAAGTGCCAGAGCGACGTTCATCAACGCAGTTCAAAGTCGAAATGAGCATAAGTAGCAGCGAAATCTTTCTGATGAAAAGAGTCATACTCGCTATAAAAACGCATTAGCACTGATGATGAATACACTCTTTATCCTCCCTGAAAGTAAATCGTTAAAGTTCGGTCTTCTTAACTGTGTACCTCCAACAAGGATACCTGCTATGAAGAGCAAACTTACGCTACTTCCATTGTTAGGTAGCATCTTACTTATCAGTCTTCCTGCCTTTGCCGATTTAAAAGATATTGGTCGATACGATGCCAATGGGCTTTATGAACCAGGTTACGTAAATTACAAGCATGCAAGAGAACGCAGCTCAACACTAAACCAAGGCTCCAACCTGTATGAGATATCTGGTCATTACGAGCCTAACTACGTAAATTATCCTAGTC
This sequence comes from Photobacterium profundum, assembly GCF_003026285.1. Lineage (GTDB taxonomy): Bacteria > Pseudomonadota > Gammaproteobacteria > Enterobacterales > Vibrionaceae > Photobacterium > Photobacterium profundum. Next base: position 335,506 of record NZ_PYOD01000005.1, on the reverse strand, counting down.
CAGAGAGCAAAAATGTAGATAACAAAACAGACTTAGAACGACTTTCTGATATGGGATATTACAACAAAAACGGTATTTACGAACCGGGCTATGTAAATTACAAACAACAAACAACAAAATAAGGATATTGTGCTTACCCACCCAGAATGGTATTACATAAAAAATCCCCAGCAACACTCACCACTTATAAAGAAAATGAGTATCTCTGGGGAGCACATTATCAAATGTGAATGAGATTGTGTTTACGGATAGTAAAGCTTACATCTAGCAGCACTGCTGTTATTGCATAACAGCCCCCTGCTCGACCCAAGTACCGATGAGGTTGCGCTCATCATCGGTCATTTGAGTAAGGTTACCCAGAGGCATCACTTTCGTTTGCACCGCCTGAGCCATTATACGTGGTATGTTTATTTTAATTTCATCAGCGGTATCTAAAATAACCCCTGCTGGTGCTGTTTTAAATGCAGCATGCGTGGGTGCTGCAGAATGACACACACTACAACGCGCTTGAATCACGGTATTTACCGACTCAAAACTGACTCCTGCAGACGCTGCTTCTGTCGTGGACGCCGTTGGCGTAACAGTTGATGACTGAGAACCATAAGGTGATGTCACAAACGCTAAGGCAATCATACCTAGCGCTGCAATCGGCACTGTCCATGCGTATTTTTGGCTACCATGACGTGTATTAAAGTAATGGCGAACCAAGATACTAAAGACAGCAAGACCAGCTAAAATCAACCAGTTATACTGCGAACCATACGTACTAGGAAAGTGATTACTGATCATAATGAACAGCACAGGTAGTGTTAGATAGTTATTATGACGAGAACGTAAAAGCCCTTTTGCAGGTAACGCAGGATCTGGCGCTCTGTTTTCTTCAATCGCTTTCACGAGGTTACGCTGTGCAGGCATGATGACGCGAAATACGTTACCTACCATAATCGTACCGATGATCGCACCGATATGAATGTAAGCACCACGCCCACTGAATACTTGAGTTAAGCCGTATGTTGCCCCAACTAAAAGGAAGAATAAGATAGCCGCAAGCAGTACGGGTTTTTTACCTAACGCAGAATCACACAAGAAGTCATAAACAAACCAGCCAGTGATTAAGACACCAAGCCCGAGTGAAATTGCAGTCGTAGAATCTAAGCCAGAACCTGGCGCGATAAGATAGATTTCAGCATTTAGGTAGTAAACAACAAACAGCAAGCACATGCCGGTTATCCACGTAAAATACGCTTCCCACTTAAACCAATGCAGATTTTCAGGCATGCTTGGGGGCGCGAGTTTGTATTTTTCCAGGTGATAAATACCGCCGCCATGAATTGCCCACAAATCACCGGTTAATCCTGTTTTAGGGTTAACGCGGTTTAAGTTATTTTCTAACCAGTTGAAATAGAATGATGCGCCAATCCATGCGACACCTACTACCATATGAGCCCAGCGGATTGCTAAGTTCAGCCATTCTGTAATATGCGGATCCATAATAAACTCCTCTAATACATTGCTATGTTCATCGCCTGTGGCTTATCAACATATTTAATTAAATTGTCTTCCATGCCTTTTTGTACACCGCTTTCTTCAACTGAGGAGTAAGAAAGAAAGGCGAATATACTAAAGGTAACGCTGTCCTTGATGCTAAATCGACACTAGATCATCCAATGTTAATTCAACCTGTACCTTGTCAGAAAAATACACTTCATCACAGTTATTACCGGGGCCTGCTCTATCAACGATCAAGAACTGGTCTTGTTCGGTCAACGCTAAAACAGGATGGTGCCAAACACCTTTGTGATAATTCACACCTTGTTTACCATTACTGATAAACGCACGTATTGCACTAGGATCTGGCGAGTCATCTTTAGGGGCAACAAGAATCAAATAAGGGTTACCTAAAAGAGGTACAAACGCCTGAGAACCCAGAGGGTGGCGTTCCATCATCTTTATTGATAGTGGATACTGCAATGGAGTTGCTTGAAATATACTGATAATCGGCTCGCCACCATTATCTGCAACATCGACATCAGTCATGCGGTGATAACGTCGTGTAGATCCATTATTAATCATAAAGAACTCACTGGATTCTTTATCAATTAAATCACCAAATGGCTTAAAGGCTTCTGGTGTTAATGATTCAATCTTCAATATTTTATTCAACGTTAACGTTTCGGTTACCGCCGATGGCGTGTCTTTCGATTTTTCAGTGATATTCTGCGCTTCCATTACCCTCTCCTTTCAGCTTCTATCGTGTTGTTATTCGCTTTTAAAGCCGAAAAGACGCAGACGACTTATTCCACCATCAGGGAAAATATTTAACCGCACATGCGTGACAGCCCCAAGATCATTCACCTGCTCAACAAAGTCATGAATATTATGAGCAGATAACTTTTGCGACGGCATCAATTCACGCCAGAACAAGCTTTGCGTCTCGACCTGATCATCTGTTCCACCTTGAACATACGCGGCTTGAATTGAACAGCTATCAGGAAAGTTGCCTTTAAAGTGTGCGGTATCAACTACGACTTTGCCAATTTTTCCTGGGCGACCTAAAGCAACAATAACCCAATCATTACCTGGCGTACGGCGACGCGCGGTTTCCCAACCACCCCCCATATTTTCACCACGGCCAGGGCCTAAGATATTAGATTTCTTCCCAAAGTGCTCATCACTACAAGCTAATGCACGACCACCATTAACAACAGCTGCTAAATCAACTTCTTGACCAGTACCGATTTGATCCCAGTTAACGCTTGGGCGACCATACACACGCAAACGTGCTACGCCACCATCTGGGTAAATATTTAAACGTACATGGGTGAATACTTGATTGCTATCTAGTGCATGTAAATGGTGGCTATCACCTTGAAGGCTTTGCGACGACAGAATCTCTTGCCATTCAGTGCTATCAGACGGCTCACCATCAGGGCAATAGCAGGCATCAACAGATGCTGACGGTGGAAAATTACCAGTGAAAAATGAAGTATCAATATCTAAACCCGCAATTGTTCCTGCAAGACCCAGTCGAACAACACAAAAGTCATAACCTTCACTACGCTTACGGCGCGATTCCCAACCATCCATCCACTTGCCGTTATCATCATAAAGATCCTCTTTCCATTCCGCTGCTTCGGTACGGATCAAACGGCTTTTATCTGCAAAAAAATCATCGGTTGCAAAGATTGCTTCAGCGCCTAATTTAGGGTCTGCAAGGTTTACGTATTGTTCAAAATTCAATGCCTTTTCCATAATCATCCTGTTTAATTAAGTCCATAAAGAGTAAAGGTGTTATTCGCTATTTCGGGTCATCGATAACACTCAAATGCGAAATAGTTGTTTTGCTTACTTACATATCTCGCAGACGAAAAAGAGCAATTTTATTGATCTCTTCTATCGCCTTAGCAAATTCAGTTTCACTGTCGTTATTAAGCCGTGCTTCAAAAGACTCAAGAATTTGATAACGATTCGCACCTTTCACAGCCATAATGAAAGGGAAATTAAAGCGACTTTTATAGCTGTTATTAAAATGCGTAAATCGCTTAAATTCTTCCTCAGAGCATTTATCAATCCCTGCACCCGCTTGCTCAGAGGTTGATGCCTCGGTCAATTCACCATTCACTGCAGCTCGGCCAGCTAAATCAGGGTGAGCATTAATTAATGCGAGTTGCTTGTCTTTGCTTGCTGCTAATAAAATATCTGACATGCGCTGATGCAATGATTCAATATCATCATCTTGTTCTGTTAATACTGCATCAAAAACAGATTCAGCGACCCAAGGGCTATGCTCATATACATCAGCGAAGTGAGCGACAAAATCACTACGGTTCATTGTCGTTGGCTGACAATGTGAAAAACCTACCATACTTAAAATTCCTTCATACTTGGATGGGGATGATGTTCATGCCAATGCTTCGCAATATCGACACGGCGACAAAGCCACACTTTGTCGTGTTGTTGTACATATTCGAGAAAACGCTTAAGCGCAGCAATTCGACCTGGGCGACCAATCAGACGGCAATGTAATCCTACCGACATCATCTTTGGGGCTGTTTCACCTTCATCATATAAAGTATCGAACGTATCTTTAAGGTACTGGAAAAACTGTTCACCAGAGTTGAAACCTTGCACGGTGGCAAAACGCATATCGTTCACATCAAGAGTATAAGGAATAACCAATTGTGGTTTGCTGCCCTCTTCATGCCAATACGGTAGATCATCATCATAAGCGTCAGAGTCATATAAGAAGCCACCTTCTTCAGCCACAATCTTTCGGGTATTTACCCCAGTACGACCGGTATACCAACCCAGTGGGCGTTCACCCGTAATACGTTCAATGATCTCGATGGCTTTATACATATGATCACGCTCTTCCGAGTAATCCATATGCTTATAATCAATCCAGCGGTAACCGTGGCTGCAAATTTCATGTTTAGCTTCAACCATCGCCTTGGCAACATCAGGGTGACGCTCTAATGCCATGGCGACAGCAAATACAGTTAATGGAATATCGTATTGCTTAAACAGTCGTAATACACGCCATACTCCAGCACGACTACCGTATTCATAGATGGATTCCATGCTCATATGGCGTTCGCCAGCAAACGGTTGAGCGGCAGGGATTTCTGATAAGAAAGCTTCAGACTCTGAATCACCGTGCAAAATACAGCGCTCACCACCTTCTTCGTAGTTCAATACAAATGAAACAGCGACGCGTGCTTCATTTGGCCAATGTGGGTGCGGTGGTACGGAACCATAACCAACGAGATTACGGGGATAATCATTACTCATCGAGAGACTCCTTAAAAAAAATGCCAACGTGAACTCGCTGCTACATTTTGCCAAACACGATTCGAGTTAATAGTTTGAGCACGTTTCTGAATCTGTTTTTTCTTTTTACATCTTATGATTTAAATTTGTACCACGAATTGTATACAATCCACAAGTTAAATGTAAAATAATTGTTTCCAATGTTAATTATAGCGTGAATATAGGCTAGGAAGCCTTTATCTATCATGTATCAAGCAGGCTATAGCTGTAAAGGTCACACAAATTCAATTAACATTTTTATCACAACACACTTTACTATCAGTCAAATTGTGTACATAGTTAGTAAAACTTAGAAACAATCGTTTAGGAGAGCGCATAGCGCTAAATATACAATGGGCAGATTAACAACACATATTCTAGACACTGCAAATGGTGTTCCAGGAGCAGAGATAAAAATAGAGCTGTATCGTGTTACTGGTTCCTCACTGGAACTGTTAAAAACCGTGTTTACCAATACTGATGGGCGTACAGATAATCCAATTCTCGACACTGAGGAATTTGTCACAGGTAAATATCAATTAGTATTCCATACTGCACCGTACTTTACGTTACGCGGCGTAGAACTACCTGACGTGCCTTTTCTTGATGACGTTGTTATACGTTTTGGTATTGCTGATACCCATGCACATTACCATGTGCCTTTATTAGTATCGCCTTATAGTTTCTCAACTTACAGAGGCAGTTAATAGCGTTGCCTTTCATCAATAAGGTGCACAGCTTTAGAGCGATTGCACCATAAAAACACCACGTTCTATAGATACGAAAGTAAATATATAACGTTGCATACAATCAAAAATAACAGTGATTGCGCTAATCTCACTTTTTTCAACATTGAAATAAAACTAAAAACATATAAGTAGCTAATTTAAATAAATTTATTTTTTAAACCAATAAAAATAACATTTATAAAAATAATAAACTCAAGCTGGTATAGATCTTGATATATCAAAAATAAATACCTTTATTTACATAAATGATAAATCAATGAACTAAAGCAAATGGAAATTGTATTCATTTAAATTCAAATATGAGCAAAGAAAGGAAGATTCATAATGAACAATACCAAAGCAGAAGAGCTACACAGTAAGGAAGGAATATCATCCTCCTTTTTAGAACGATTTTTTAAATTAAAAGAACATGGAACCAATGTTAAAAATGAATTAATAGGCGGAATTACTACCTTTGCAACAATGGCTTATATTATATTTGTTAACCCCAGCATTATGGCCGCGACTGGCATGGATCCCGGTGCTGTGTTTGTTGCAACCTGTATAGGTGCTGCATTTGGAACACTATTAATGGGCTTATTTGCTAATTGGCCTGTCGGTCTTGCACCAGGGATGGGCTTAAATGCATTTTTCTCTTTTACTGTTGTCGGCGAAATGGGTTATAGCTGGGAAGTTGCACTCGGAGCAGTCTTTATTTCAGGCATACTCTTTGTTGGCATGAGCTTCTATAAAGTTCGTGAATGGATAATAGAGAGTATACCTGAGAGCCTACGTTATTCGATGACTGCTGGTGTTGGTTTATTCCTTGGATTAATCGGGTTGAAAACGGCTGGTATTGTTGTCGATAACCCTGCGACATTAGTATCACTGGGTGACTTTACTCAACCTGATGCGCTATTAGCTGCAATTTGTTTCCTTATTATTGCGGTACTGAGTGAGCGTAAAGTGTTTGGTGCAGTTCTTATTGGCATCATTGGCGTCACTCTTGTTGGCATGATGTTAGGTATTGTTCAATACCAAGGTATTTTTGCAGCTCCGCCAAGTATTGCACCCACACTCTTTGCAATGGATATTCAGGGCGCACTCAATATTTCGATGGTCAGTGTGGTGCTAGCCTTCCTATTCGTCAATATGTTCGATACTGCAGGCACGCTAATGGGCGTGGCAGATCGTGCCAAATTAATCAATAAAGACACAGGCAAAATTGAAGGCTTAAGTAAAGCACTAAAAGCCGACAGTATTGCAAGTGTTGCAGGTGCCTGTGTAGGTTGTCCACCCGTTACAAGTTACGTTGAAAGTGCCGCAGGTGTAGCCGCTGGCGGTCGAACAGGTTTATCTGCAATTGTTATTTCACTGCTATTTGTGGCGGCTATTTTCTTATCACCTTTAGCCAGTATGATTCCAGCTTACGCAACATCTGGGGCATTGATTTACGTTGCCTTCGTGATGATGAGCAGCATGCAACATATTAACTGGAAAGAATTTACCGATTCAGCACCTGCCGCCATTACAGCGCTCATGATGCCGCTCACTTTTTCAATCGCAAATGGTATTGCGCTAGGCTTTATCACTTACACCGTACTAAAACTGGCAACAGGTAAAACCAAAGAAGTCTCAATTAGCATGTATGTGTTAACCGCTATTTTTATAGCCAAGTTAGTGTATATCGGCTAATTATTACGCCCTATTTAAGGGGCTGTCGACGTTATTGTTCAGGTCTCAGTTCTGTTCGGTAATGGGAACGCCGGCAGCACCTTAAACCGCATCACTCAGAGTAGAAATACAAACCTTAATCAGGAACTCTATTGACGCTACGCAGTTTGTAGAAGGTCAAACTTTGTTCATAAACCAGTCAATTCCTAATAAATGGATTGAATTGACAGAGGGAATAACAATGAAACTTCTCTATACACTCAATGAACGCCCACCACATGGGTTAACATTTTTACTGGCACTCCAACACATGCTGGCCTCTATTGGTGGGATTGTTGCAGTCCCTTTAATTGTCGGCTCTTCAATTGGATTACCCGTCGATGAAATCGTCACACTGATTAATGCTGCATTATTAGCATCAGGTATTGTGACCATTGCCCAATGTGTTGGCATAGGCCCAGTCGGTATTCGGTTACCCGTTGTTATGGGATCCAGCTTTGCCTTTTTAGGTGTGGCGATATCCATAGGTAAAGAAGGCGGTGTCAGTAGCATTATGGGGGCGTCATTGGTTGGCTCTTTCGTGGTCATTATAGCCAGCTTCTATATGGATAAGATCAGGAAGCTATTTCCAACCGTTGTTAGTGGCGTTGTTGTCACCCTGATTGGTTTAACCATTTTACCCGTTGCGATGAATTGGGTGGGCGATGCACCTGCCGTCAGCGAAGAATTTGCCACACTACCGAAGCTATTTCTAGCGATGATCTCGCTGGCTATCGTTATTGCCGTATCGGTTTATTGTAAAGGGGCTGTTGCAGCTTCTGCCATTGTTATTGGCCTTGCCGGTGGCTATATCGTGGCATTATCAATGGGTATGGTTAACCTTGATCAAGTTGCTTCCGCTAAATGGATCAGTGGACCAGAACCATTTAAATACGGCTTCACCTTTTCATGGGGTGCCATCATTAGCATGAGCTTGGTGTATATCGTCGTTATTGCAGAAGCAACCGGCGACTTTATGGCACTGGGCAGTAACTGTCATGCAAAAGTCACTGGTAGAGATTTAAAGCGAGGATTATTAGGTGATGGTCTTGGCAGTACCTTATCCGCAATACTTACAGCTATGCCGCTAGCATCATTTAGCCAAAACGTCGGCATAGTCGGTATTACAGGTGTAGCGAGCCGTTATGTGGTTGCAGCAACCGGTGGTTTATTAATTCTTGGTGGTCTATTTCCAAAATTAGCGGCACTTGCCGTAACAATACCTAAGCCCGTTCTTGGCGGTGTTGGTTTTGTTATGTTCGGTATGATTGCTTACGCTGGTATTCGCATGCTAATAAAAGCTGCTGATACAAAACGTAATGCATTAGTTATTTGTGTGGGTCTAGCATCAGGGTTAGCAGTAACCTTTGAGCCTCGCCTTATTCAGCACTTGCCTCATGAAATCGCCAACTTTTTTCACTCTGGCATCACGACGGGTACGATAATTACAGTGCTACTTCATCAAATTTTGCCGGAATCTTCAGCGAAAGAAGCGCTTGAAGATGATGAAGTCTACGAAGAAGTTAGCTTAAGCCCTGATTCAGATCTCGATGAAGAAGCAAAGGCACTAACAACACAAAAAAACAGCTAATGTATAATAGTGCGAACAAAGCACATGTAATTTGTTCGCTTTTTAAATACTATTTCAGCAACATAAATCGGTAACTGTTATATACCCCAGTGCTTTTTATAACTTTATAAAAAGCACGTTTACTCACTCAATAATGAAAAAAGACCCTCTTCCCTGAAAAGGCTGAGATGGCTAAGGACAACTATGAATGGAAACAATCTGGCTTAAAAACCCTTTAGCGGTGTACACCGGCACAAATGAGGATGCCCGAGGTGGTATAGTTATTTCTGGCACAACGATTATTGAGCTTGTCGCTCTAGGCTGTGAGCCCAAAAATAAGATCAATGTCGTGGTCGATGCTAGCCAGCATGTGGTGACACCGGGATTGATTAATGCCCACCATCATTTCTATCAAACACTCACCCGCGCCTATCCTGACGCACTCAATAAAGAACTCTTTCATTGGCTTAAAACACTCTACCCTGTTTGGTCGGGCTTAGATGAAGAAATGATGAGTTTTGCTACAGAAGTTGCGCTGGTCGAAATGATGATGTCAGGTTGTACAACCGCATCAGACCACCATTATCTGATCCCTACAGGGCTAGAAAACGCGATTGATTTACAAGTCGAAGCTGCAAACAAACTCGGTATTCGCGCCATCTTTACCCGAGGTTCAATGAGCTTAGGTGAAGATGACGGTGGTTTACCACCTCGCAATACCATTCAGACCGAGCAAACAATCGTCGATGATAGTCACCGTTTAATCCGTGAATATCATCAGCGTGAAGACGGCGCGATGATTCAAATTGCCCTCGCCCCTTGCTCACCATTCTCTGTCACTACTGAGTTGATGAAAGAAACAGCCCGTATCGCAAAAAATGAAGACGTAATGGTTCACACCCATTTATGTGAAACCATTGATGAAGAAGACTTCTGCTTACAACGCTTTGGTCTACGACCTGTTGATTACCTTGAAGATGTTGGTTGGCTTAATCACCGAACCTGGTTAGCCCATGGCATTCATTTTAATGACGAAGAAATTAAACGACTCGGAAAGGCCCAAATAGGTATTAGCCATTGCCCAACCTCGAATATGATGTTGGCATCGGGTATTTGTCGTAATAACGAACTTGAAGCGGCAGGCGTAAAAGTCGGACTTGGTGTTGATGGTTCGGCATCTAATGACGGCTCAAACATGATTGGGGAAGTCCGTATGGCGTTGTACTTACAACGTTTACGTTATGGCTCAGCTAACGTAAGTCATTTCGATGCGCTGCGCTGGGCAACACAAGGCTCAGCTCAAGCCATGGGACGCCAAGACATTGGCACATTGGCCGTTGGAAAACAGGCTGATATTGCAATGTTTAAACTGGATGAAATTCGTTTCTCTGGTTCACACGACCCATTAGCCGCGCTTATTTTATGTGGTGCACATCAGGCAGACAAAGTCATGATTGCAGGTAAGTGGCGAGTTAGTGACGGGCAAGTCATTGGTTTAGATCTCGAACAGCTGCTATATAAACACCGCAATGCAGCGAAACGTTTAGCTGAAAAAGCATTAGCCATGCGCTAAACATTTGTTTATCACATAGCGCCCTTCCAAGGCAGGCCATTACATATGAACTTGCCTTGGGTATTCTCTTTTTTCTATATCCGATAAACATTGAAAAATCAGACATAAAGAACCTAAATGCGGTATCGAATGCACGTATTATTTGCCACCTTGAAAAAGAAAAACCCTGAACAAACTCAATCACTAGTCTTCAAAATGCTTTACCCACTTCTTTAACAGGCCATTCAACTGTATTTGGTCTTCATTTGTTAATGGCTCATACAGGGTAGCGACTTTATCAAAATACAATACGCTTCCTTTTTGGATTAACGATAACCCAGGATCCGTCAGTCCAACAACTACACATCGTCTATCTTCATCACTATGAGCGCGCTGGATCAGGCCCTTTTTCTCAAGCCGGTCTAGCCGATTAGTCATCGCCCCTGATGTCAGCAAAGTTTGTTTCACTAAATCACTTGGCATCAGTTTATACGGAGAGCCATTCCGATAGAGTGTCGCCAAGACATCGAACTCTCCCGCATTGATATTTAATGCGCTGTAAACCGTCGCTCGTTTATTTTCTAAATGCTTATTCAACCTTGAAAAACGACCAATTATTTCCACCAAACCATTATCAAGTTCAGAATGATTTTCTTTCCATTGTTGCGATATTTGATCAATATGATCGCGTTGTTTAGTCATTATTTTCTCTCAAGATTGCCACTTTACCTAACCAGTTGATATACACATTGGTCTTTATTTTTTTGAAACTGACTCTTTCATATTTCGTATGAAAAATACATTAAGATCAGCTTCATAAACGTATCTATGCGGTGCCAATCTTAAAGTATATTGTGGAATGAGCCCATCAATTTCGCAATACTTTGCCTCTATTGTCCTCCCGTTAATAACCCACCAATGCGCTACTGGCTTCTTAACAATTGAATAAAGATAAAAAAGGTGTGTTTCTGAAGAAGATGACGGCGCTCTAACTATTAACGGTTTGCTGACTCCCATACCACCTCACGTTGCTGATATTTTTAAAGTGACTTTACCTTCGCAAAAACTTTATGTAAAGTATCTTTACGTTAAGATAAAATGGAATCATACATGAGAGTCTTTATCGCCCTTTTAGCACCACTTCTCTGGGGAACCACTTACGCAACAGTTTCAGCATTCTTTGCGGGCTGGTCCCCTTTTGCCCTTGCCGCATGGCGCGCGCTACCCGCTGGGGTATTGCTGTTCATCATCAAACCAAGCTTGCCTAAGATGTCAGAAATACCCTCATTACTGCTGGTTGGTTTCATCAACATCACCTTATTCTTTAGCTTGTTATTTGAAAGTGCGATGCAACTACCCAGCGCTCTGGTTGGTGTTGGAATGATTACACTGCCAGTAATCGGATTGGTTGTTATGGCTGTTGTTCATAAAATGAAACCGAGTGTGATTCAGCTTCTCTCTGCAATGGTACTAATTCTCTGTGCATCCTATTTATTCCTATCAAGTCATGCAGATATTAGCTTCGCATCAGTGGGATTTTTGATCGCGGCCATGACAGTGTTGATCGGGGGGAGTGTAGTAACAAAACACGTGATGAAGAAAATTTACTGGTGGAAATTATTAACTTGGAAATTAATTTTTGGCGGGATAATTTTACTCCCTATTGCTTATTGGCATCTTTATTTCAGTGGCAACAATTACGCTGATCCATTTTCAATGACGTTGCCACAATGGGCGGCACTCATATGGTTGATCGTCGGTGTAACGGCTGTCAGTTATTGCGCTTATGTGTTTTCTATCCCACTGATTACTACTAGTGAACTCAGCTTCTTCGGTACATTTAACCCCATCCTTGCGATGGTAATAGGCGCAACAATAATGGGGGAAGCCTTCAGCCCCCTTCAGCTCTGTGTAATGGGTATGATGATTCTTTGTAATTTAGTGGCTCAACTGTACGAAAAGCGACACCACCAACGCACAGAACAAACGGTAATTTCTTACTGAAGCTATCGGCAAGGCTGTCGTTCTAATACATTTATTCGTGATAAAAAAGTGGTTTATAAATTCTATAAGACCACTGAGTTAAATGTACCAATTTGATAACGACATATAGACAATTTATGGCACAGTACTTTTTACCTGACACCCGTTGATCACAAACTGGGTTAGAAACTCTGCCGCTTCAGCATAATCATTATTATCTAATGCAGGCTTGTTGAGCACATTACAAATTTGCCAACTGAAATCAGCATAAGTCTGCGTTGAAGCCCAAATAGTAAACATAAGATGCTGAGGGGATACTTTTGCCATCGTGCCCTGTTCAATCCATAATTCAAACTTTTCAACAATCATTTTTGACTGCCGTAATAAGCCATCAGCAATATCTTGTGGCAAATACTTTGCTCCCGACATAACTTCGTTCGCAAATACTTTTGATGCATACGGGTGATCACGAGAGATCCGTAACTTAGTTTTGATATATTCAGTCAGGGCTTCAGCTGGATCATCGAGCTGCTCTATAGGTTTAGAGGCATCTAATAACGGCTGAATAACACTTTCAAGTACAGCACGGTACAAGTTATCTTTTGTACTGAAATAATAATAAACATTAGGCTTTGGAATATTCGCTTCTTTGGCAATATCTGCCATTTTTGTTGCTGCATATCCTTGCAAGGCAAATAGTCGACATGCAACTTCAATGATAAGATCTTGATTTTTTTCTCTTATTTTTGACATATATCGACCTTTACATCCTTATATTAGCCACTTCATATTAATGCACCACTTTGATTTGTAAAGGTGTTATACCTCAGTTCTCACAAGATACATATCTTTTGTCACCTCGCTACATGTGCCTCACGAATTAAGCGAAAAATAAAATAGAAAACGAATAAAGCTTGCTTAAGATTGATCGTTAAATCATATTCGAACAGGACTATTTTTACTATGTCACAACAAAACAGCATACGTTTTGCGTATGAAGTCTAAAAAGTGTTCTTGTAGTATGGAGGTAAGTAGATTGAATCAACATTTTTTAGATGGGAATAACTTTTCACTCATTGTTCAAGGTGGAGGTCAAAGAGGGATCTTTGCATCGGGTGTATTAGATAAATTTCTAGAGCGTAACTTCGACCCTTTTTCACTCTATGTTGGCACATCGGCAGGCGCACTTAACGTCGCGACGTATGTTGCTCGTCAGCAAGGTCTAGGCTTTAATTTTGTGCTGAATTACACCACGCACGACCGCTTCTTTAATCTCAATAAATTCATCAGAAAAAAACAGCCGATGGATTTGGACTGGGCATTAAATATGGTGCAGCAAGATGGTGCTATTCCGCTTGATTTCAATACCGCCAATAATGTATTACAGAATGGTAAACATGCACTGGCTTGTGTTACTAACAAATCTGACTTACAAGATTACTACTACCCTATTTTTACCGACCAATGGCTTAATACACTCAAAGCGACGTGTGGTATCCCGATGCTGTATTACAACGACATCACCTTTGATAATAAGCAATGGATCGATGGCAGTGTTTCAGCAGCAATTCCGGTGCACGAATCACATCGAAGAGGGTTTAAAAACATCGTCGTAATACGCACCACTCCGATTATTAACGGGATAGAGACTAATGAGGCAACTGATTTTTCCATTAACCAGGTTGAGAAAAAACGGAAAAATTTCGAAGTTAATATGGATCACTACTTAAAACGCATTGGAATGTTTAAAGAAAAACACCACCTTATTCATTTCCACCAAAAACTCTCTGATAAACTCAATGAGTTGAAGCAAAATCATGAACATACAAAATATAAGCTTAATAACCAACGTTGGTTGATGGATGACGATCACTTATATCGTTTAGTCACTTTGCAAGCCAAAGTCTCTAAGTTTGGTATGAGTTCTGAAATGCTCGATATCATGATCGCACATTATAAGAATCATAATGCCGTCGAAGGCTTTTTAACCAATCCTCCTAATGACGTTAATTTAATTCAAATAGCACCAGATAGATCGCTAAGCAGTCGTCCTTTGTTAAGTAAAAAAGATCATTTACTGGAAGACTATGAACACGGGCAAATGGTAGGCGAGCGCTTTTTACAATCGGTAGGCTATGTGTAATTTCAAAAAGGCTTGGATTTGTAAAAAGTTTGATCTGACCTAAATAAAAAGGACCGGTCACTGCCAGTCCTAATACTGTAATCATTCTTCTATTGGGTATAAGGGTTCGTTTTTATAATCAAAACGTCTTTGATGTCGATATCTCTAATACAATGCATTCTTGTTCACAAAAGAATGGACCATGCACTTCACCTGGTGAACGGCTCGCGTAATGGCCTTGTTCAAGCCATGCCTTATTAGTTTGGTCATATAACCGACCAGAAATAATAAAGACTTCTTCAGGATGCGGATGGTGGTCACTACCAAATGAGCTCGTATCTGCCCCTGACTTAAAGCGAGTTAAACGAGTATATTCCCCTGTTGCATCATCTTTACTGAGAGTCACTTGCTCGATCATACCATTGGTTTGTTCGAGAGCTTTCCATCGGTTTCGGCTCGATTCTGAAAGTACATTCCAATATTTCACTGCATGCTTAGACACTAGATAGCCTCCTTGCTAATCAATATTCACCCTTCAGCGGGTTACGTTTTTTTAATCAGTGACTTAAATAATAGTTCAAATAACACACTAAATGATAACCCATCAGCTTACTTTTTAGCAGGTAAAATCAACAAAGCACGAAAGTCATTTACATTAGTGAGCGTTGGACCCGTAATCACTAATGATTCCAGTGCCAAGAAAAAATGATAACCATCGTTGTTATCAAGATAATGCTGCGGATTTAGCCCTAATCGCTGACCACGAGCAAAGCTATCAGGAGTAATACAAGCCCCTGCATTGTCTTCTACACCGTCAATGCCATCGGTATCGCCTGCAAGCGCATGTATTTGAGGATGCCCTTGCAGCTCATTATATAAGCTAAGTAGAAACTCACTATTGCGCCCACCCCGCCCAGTTCCTTTTACTGTTACGGTTGTTTCGCCGCCAGATAACAACACACAAGGTGCTTTAAATGGCTGTCCTTTTTCAGCAATTTGCTTAGCGATAGCTGCATGCACTTTTGCGACATCTCGCGCTTCACCTTCAATACAATCACTCAATATATAAGCAGGAATACCCTGCTGTATCGCTTTATTCGCCGCCGCCTCTAACGCTGATTGCGGCGTAGCAACAATATGGATTTCACTGTTCGCTAAACAGGGATCATTTGGCTTTATTGTTTCGGACTTCGGGTTATTCAACCATTGAAAAACAGCTGTAGGTATTTCAATGTCGTAACGTTCCAAAATGGCCAGTGCATCAAAACGGGTTGTTGAATCAGCCACCGTAGGACCCGACGCTATCACGCTGGTATCATCACCAGGCACATCTGAAATTGCTAATGAAATCAATTTTGCAGGGTGAACCGCTTTAGCTAGTCGCCCACCTTTAATGGCTGATAGGTGTTTGCGCACACAGTTCATTTCATCTATCGCGGCACCCGACTTCAATAACGCTTTATTAATCGTTTGTTTATCACTTAAGGTCAGCCCTTCTGCGGATAAACTCATTAATGCAGAGCCACCACCCGACAGTAAACATATCACGACGTCATCTTCGCAAAGTTCAGACACTAACGAGAGAATACGCTCACCAACCGCTTGCCCAGCGGCATCAGGAACCGGATGCGCGGCTTCGATAACCTCTATTTTTGACGACGTAGTAGCCCTTTTTAATAAATCAGAAGCCATGTGAGGGTTGTTCGCCGCAACTGTATGACCATAACGCGTTACCACAACACCTTGTAACTCACCCTGCCAAACAGCTTCTAATTCTGCCGCCATAGATGCCGCCGCTTTTCCTGCACCAATCACGATGGCTTTACCTGTTTTGTCATCAGGTAAATACTTCGCAATATGCCCATAGGGTAAGGCTTCATCAATGGCGCATTCAAACAGTGATAATAAAAAGGCATTGCTATTAATGTTCTTATTGACGTAGCTCATAAATTGGCTTCCTGCGCGGTCTATTAAACAAAGAGATTAAAATTCAGATGATGTAAATAGTGATAATAAAAACAAAAAATCGGATAACAAAAAGAAAAAGGAAAGGATCCCGAAGCTATACACAGATTGCCTGTCAGAGTTTGAGCCTTCAAACCATGTACTCTTAGTTACCTTGGTCTTGGTGTCTAAAAACATGACTTGATAGCCCATAAATCCATGTTGCTTCGGGAACGCGTACTAAGGAGACGTAACATACGCGTTTTATTAATGTGTCTGCTTGAAACTGTTAGCCAGTGAGTTTCCAATGACTAACTATCATCATAAATTGATAATAAATAAATGTTCTATTTACGTATTTCGTGATCAGCTAACTGCTCAATGGCACGGATCATGGCAGAGTGATCCCAACCTTCCCCGCCCATTGCGACACATTGGTCGAATAAGCCTTGTGCCATCACCGTATTGGGTAAGCTCACCCCTAACGTTTTCGCACCGCTAATCGCAAGATTAAGATCTTTCTGGTGCAACGCAATTTTAAAGCCTGGGTCAAACGTACCTTTAATCATACGCTCACCATGTACTTCTAGAATTTTCGAGTTAGCAAATCCCCCCATTAGTGCTTCGCGTACACGCGCCGGATCTGCCCCTGCTTTAGATGCAAACACCAATGCCTCTGATACCGCTTCAATGTTTAACGCCACAATAATTTGGTTGGCAACTTTACAGATTTGCCCAGCACCACTTTCACCCACTAACGTTATATTTTTACCCATAACTTCAAATAAAGGTTTGGCTTTTTCGAAACTTGACTCTTCACCACCCACCATAATGGTTAATGCAGCATTGATTGCGCCCACTTCACCACCAGAAACAGGGGCATCTAAATATTCTGCACCCGACTCTTTCACACGTGCGGCAAATTGCTTGGTTTCAATCGGTGAAATCGAACTCATATCGATAACAACTTTACCAGCCGTAAGCGCTTCTTCTACACCACTTTTGCCAAAGAGTACTTCTTCCACTTGAGGTGTATTCGGTAGCATTAAAATAATGTAATCCGCTTGCTCTGTCGCTGCTTTCGGCGTTGGGAATGCAATGCCACCAGCCGCAATCAAATCAGTTGGCACTTGATTGAAATGTTCTGAAAAAACTAACTGATAACCTGCTTTTTGCAAGTTTACTGCCATTGGTTTTCCCATAATCCCTGTACCAATAAATGCAATTGTACTCATTGTGTCTCTCCTTAGATTTGGTTGAATGCTTTAAGCCAGCCGATACCCGCTAACGTGGTGGTTTTAGGTTTATATTCGCACCCAACCCAACCTTGATAACCGATATTATCGAGATGCTGTAAAATAAACGGATAGTTGATTTCACCAGTACCCGGTTCATGTCGCCCAGGGTTATCAGCTAATTGGATATGTTGAATGTACTCAATATGCTGACTTAACGTTGGGGCAAGATCGCCTTCCATAATTTGCATATGATAAATGTCATATTGGAAACGTAGGTTCTTACTGCCAACCTGCTCAATAATATCCAGTGCCTGAGCCGTGTTTGTTAAGTAAAAACCTGGGATATCACGGGTATTAATAGCTTCAATCACCAAACTGATTCCCGCTTTCTCTAATTCACCCGCGGCAAAACGCAGGTTAGTCACAAACGTTTCTGTTGCTTGTTCTTGGTTAACACCTGCGGGCACAATACCGGCTAAACAGTTCACTTGATTGCAGCCTAAAGCTTTTGCATACGCGATTGCTTGGGGAACGCCTAATCGAAATTCATCGGTACGGGTAGGATCAACAGCAATTCCTCGATCCCCAACTTCCCAATTGCCTGCAGGTAAATTAAACAGCACTTGTTTCAAATTAAACTTATCTAATCGCTGTTTAATTTCTTCGGGCGTATTCGCATATGGAAATAAGTACTCCACCCCTTGAAACCCGGCATCGGCAGCAATTTCAAAACGGTCAAGAAAATCAAATTCTGTAAATAACATGGATAAATTGGCAGCAAACTTTGGCATGGTTGATCCCTTCATTTTTATCTGTGTTTCTAACCTTGGAGATGAGCGTATGTCCTCAGCGACAAACGCTCACCTTTTATCGTTTAAAGCCTGATAGCTTATTGATTAAACGTAATCGCAGTCGGAGCATCAGCACTGCCTTCTGCTAACGGTTCAAATTCATTAACGCCATTTATCTCTACACCCATTGAAATATTGGTAACACGCTCAAGCATGATTTCAACGACTACAGGTACTTTGTGCTTAACCATTAGCTCTTTAGCTTGAGCAAACGCATTACCTACTTGGTCAGGATCTCGCACTCGAATCGCTTTACAGCCTAAACCTTCAACAACCGCAACATGGTCAACACCATAGCCTTCAAGTTCTGGCGCATTTTGGTTATCAAATGCCAACTGAACACAGTAATCAATATCGAACTGACGCTGTGCTTGGCGTATCAAACCAAGGTACGAGTTGTTCACGACAACATGGATGTAAGGCAAATTAAACTGCGCCCCAACAGCAAGTTCTTCTATCATGAATTGAAAATCATAATCACCTGATATAGCCACAATAGGACGGTCTGGATCAGCAGCACGTACCCCCAATGCCGCAGGAATTGTCCAACCTAAAGGACCTGCCTGACCACAGTTGATCCAATGACGCGGCTTATAAACATGTAGAAACTGAGCAGCAGCAATCTGAGACAAACCGATCGTGCTTACGTAGCAAGTATCTTCATCAAATGCCTTGTTCATTTCTTCATAAACACGCATGGGTTTCATGGGTACTTCATCGAAATGCGTTTTACGTAACATGGTCGACTTACGATGCTGGCACTCACCCGCCCAATCGCAGCGATCTTTTAATTTACCAGCTTGCTTCCACTCGCGGGCAACCTCAACCAGTAGCTCTAATGCTGCTTTAGCATCAGAAACAATGCCAAGGTCTGGGCAGAAAACACGACCAATCTGAGTCGGTTCTATATCGATATGAACGAATTTACGTCCTTCGGTATACACATCGATAGAGCCGGTATGGCGGTTTGCCCAGCGGTTACCAATACCCAACACAAAGTCAGAACCTAATAACGTGGCATTACCATAACGATGCGCTGTTTGTAGACCCACCATACCCGCCATCAGTTCATGATTATCTGGGATTGAACCCCAGCCCATTAGCGTAGGAATAACAGGAATACCGGTAATTTCTGCAAATTGCTGTAACAGTGTTGATGCCCCTGCGTTAATCACGCCACCACCCGAGACGATCACTGGGTTGCGAGCATCGTTCAGCATAGTGATTGCCTTTTCAACCTGAGCGCGGCTCGCAGTTGGCTTGTAAGCATCGAGTGGCTCGTAGCTATCAATATCGAATTCAATTTCTGTTAGCTGCACATCAATCGGTAAATCAATCAAGACTGGTCCAGGTCGCCCTGAACGCATTAAGTGAAATGCCTTTTGAAATGCACGAGGTACTTGAGCAGGCTCTAATACTGTTGTTGCCCACTTAGTGACAGGTTTTGCAATTGTTTCAATATCAACCGCTTGGAAATCTTCTTTGTGCAGTCGAGCACGTGGGGCTTGCCCCGTAATACAAAGAATTGGAATCGAATCAGCAGAAGCAGAATACAATCCTGTGATCATATCGGTTCCAGCTGGACCTGATGTGCCAATACAGACACCAATATTGCCTTGACTGGTTCTCGTATAGCCTTCAGCCATATGAGAAGCACCCTCGACATGTCGAGCCAATACGTGATCAATTCCACCCAATTTTTTCATCGCCGCATACATAGGATTAATTGCCGCGCCAGGTACACCAAAAGCAATGTCTACCCCTTCACGCTTTAATACTTCTATTGCTGCTTCTATTGCTGTCATTCTCGCCATACTGAACTCCATATCGTGATTGTATACAATTTAAGGAACAATTGTATTCTAAACACCAGTTCAAAGTTTAAGCAAGCGATATGATACAAATAAATAACATACCTTTTGGGACGACAGAGAGGAATACACACATTATCATTTAAAATCAAATAATTAAAAACAGGTCCGATGTGATTACGACATTTAAACCCCCAACCAAATGAAAATATAATGTTAAATTACCTTTGCTAGAATCTTAAAAACACGATATATCTAGACTTAAATAACAAGATTTATGTATACAACAATATATCTATATTGTTTCAAAGGAGACGGCTATAATGATTTTAGAAGATATAGTGATTGAACGACAATCAATGTGTATTGATGTACTTGGCACAACGGATAATGCTGAGTACAAACAAGTGTTATCGGCAGAAGCACTTCTTTTCCTTGATGCGGTAGTAAAGAAATTTGCTGCACGCCGTAATGAATTATTAGCTTTACGTGATCAACGCCAACTCGCATTTGATAACGGCGAGCTACCTGATTTTCGTCAAGATACTAAAGATATTCGTGATGATAAGAGCTGGAAAGTGGCATCGATCCCTGCAGCACTTCAAGATCGCCGCGTAGAAATTACCGGTCCTATCGATCGTAAGATGGTGATCAACGCACTGAATTCTGGTGCAAAAGTCTTTATGTGCTGTTTTGAAGATGCATCAGCGCCTTCGTGGGAAAATATGATCAATGGTCAGATCAATTTACGCGATGCTAATGCAGGCACAATCAGTTATACCGATGACACTAAAAACAAACATTATGCGCTAAACGATAGCCCAGCATTGCTTATTGCTCGCCCACGTGGTTTGCATTTGCCTGAAGATCATATTCAATATAACGGTGAATCCATTCCTGGTAGCTTGATGGATTTCGCCCTGTATTTCTTCCATAACTATCAAACACGCGCAGCACAAGGGCTTGGGGTGTACTACTACATTCCTAAGCTAGAAAGCATGGAAGAGGCCCAGTGGTGGGAGGATGTTTTCAACTTTACCGAAAACTATTTCAAGGTTGAAACTGGCACAATTCGCGCCACTGTATTAATCGAAACCTTACCCGCAGTATTCCAAATGGATGAGATACTGTATGTAATGCGTAATCACATAGTGGCAATGAACTGTGGTCGTTGGGACTATATCTTTAGCTACATTAAAACACTGAAAAACCATAAAGATCGTATTCTGCCTGATCGCCATGGTGTAGGTATGGATAAAGCCTTCTTAAACGCGTACAGCCAGTTGCTTGTACGTACTTGTCATCAACGTGGTGCGTTAGCCATGGGCGGCATGTCGGCATTTATTCCCCATAAAGATCCTAAAGTTATGGATCAAGTCTTAGCAAAAGTCGTTGAAGATAAAAACCGTGAATCCAATAACGGCCACGACGGCACTTGGGTTGCCCACCCTCACCTTGTTTCAACCGCGATGGATATTTTTGATAAACACCTTGCAGGTAAAACAAACCAACTCGATTTCGATTCAAGCTATGTCGGCGATATTACAGCCAAGACATTGCTTGAACCTTGCGAAGGCATGCGCAATGAAGAAGGTGTTCGTAAAAACATTCGTATCGCCCTTTATTACATTGAATCATGGGTTCAGGGGATTGGCTGTGTGCCTATTTATGGGCTAATGGAAGATGCCGCGACTGCCGAGATTTCACGTGCCAGTATCTGGCAATGGATTCACCACGGTGTATCACTCGATGACGGTCAAGTCTTCACTGCTTCTCTTTTTCGCAAGTGGCTAAACGAAGAACTCGACACAATTAAAATTGAGGTTGGGCAAACCCGCTATAGCAACGGTCGCTTCGAAGAAACCGCTGCACTATTTGACCAAATTTCGACCGCTGAAGAATTTGCAGCGTTCTTAACTTTACCGAGTTATTCCCTACTAACAGGACAAAGAATTGAAACATTAACCTAACGCCATCTCGCTAATTCGGCAGGTGGCACAGTCAGGAGATAAGATGATTAGTTTGACACTTCAGCAAGCACTGAAAATAACCGAAGGTACTTTTGGTGCCGGTATTTCTCAGCAAAGCGAGCCACTAACTGTCGCAATTTTGGACAGTGGCGGAAAACTTATTTCACTCCAGCGTCAAGATGGCTCAAGTATGATGAGACCAGACATCGCTATCGCCAAAGCTTGGGGAGCATTAGCCCTTGGCTGTTCATCCCGTAAATTAGCGCAGGATGCCAATAACAGACCCGCATTTATATCTGCTATAAATGTTCTTGCTAACGGCAATATGGTGCCTGTTCCTGGTGGACTTCTTATTAAAGATGATACCAACTACGTAATGGGAGCCGTAGGCGTCAGTGGTGACCATTCAGACCTCGACGAGAACTGTGCCATCAAAGGCATTCAGTTTGCAGACCTATACTCTGATGAATAGTAGGCCGTGTTAACCCGTTAATGGCTCTAACATAGATCTCCACCATAATCCTCTTGGATAAGCCATCTACTCAAGAGGATTTTTTATCCTTGATGCTAGACACATAGATGATAGGTAAAAAACCGATAATTAACATGCCTTTGAATACTCTGACTTCAAGAGCTTTTTTTATAGTAATAAATCACACCAAAACAGGTCTATATTATGTATTGAGGGGTAAACATCACAAACAACAGTATATTCCCTCATTTAATCAGAGGATCTACAATGAAAACTCTACTCGCATTGTTCTTATTAACAGCATCTGGCTTTGTTTTAGCCTTTGGTAGCGGTGGCAGTCTTGGTGGTAACCCTGCAATTCTAACGGGTGGCAGCAACATTGATACACCGGTTTGCCTAAACAACAAAGGAGATGCAATGCCTCATACAGAAAGTACAAAACTGAACCGCCAGTGCTCCATTACTTGGGTAACAATTATTGATCGTATTAATTACGACGATTTCTACGATAACAAACCAGAAGGCGAAACATTAGCAGATGTTCGTAATAAATATTAAATTCATCTAATATTTATAAAATAAAACTACCTACTCAGTATTTAAAGCTTACAGCATAATTTTCTCGCCACAATTTTCGCATATAAAACGAGCTTTAAAAAAGAAACGTTGGAAAGCTGTTCTCTTTAAGCGTTTAATTTGAGGTTTTGAGCAACAATGCATTTTAATATCCCTATATTTAACAAGCTTTATGTTGCGCATTATTATGCATACAAAATCGCCAAATTATGTGGCACAGGTCACTTTTTTACATTGCGTTACAATACATTGAAATCGTTTCGCTCAGCATTCATCACATTTTTTTGCTTGCATGTACTTAAGAATAATTTTTATCTTTATTAGAGAATAGGAAAACAAATAACCTAGAAATGAAAAATCCCAGTAGCTTTATCAGCTACTGGAATTGATTTTATAAACCCATTAAATTGTTTGTATTTAATGGGTATAGCTTAAAGACCATATCCAAGTACAAGTTGCGGTAAAAACAGTGTGATTTGTGGAAAAACGATGATTAAACCAAGCACAATAAATAAAGGTACGAGCAGCGGTAAAACACCACGCGTTAATACGTGGAATGGAATATTACCGACCTTTGATACAACGTATAGAGCCATTCCCATTGGTGGCGTTAATATACCGATCATTAAGTTAAGGATAGCCATAACACCAAAATGTACAGGGTCAATACCCACAGCTGTAGCAACGGGTACTAGAAACGGTACGAGTAATAATAACAACGCTAACGATTCAATAAAGGTACCCAAAAAAAGTAACAACAGATTAATGAGTAGCAATAAAATCAAAGGATTATCACTAATCGATAAAAAGAACTCTGCTAACTGCTGTGGTAATTGTTCGCGAGCAACTATCCAACCAAATACAGTAACTCCCATCACCATTAAAGCAACAACAGATGTCGTAGTTACCGTTTCTTGAACAAGTTTAATAAACTTGTTCATTGTTAAAGATTTATATACAACAGTACCTAGAAAAAGTGCATATAACGACGAGATAATAGCCGCTTCAGTAGGTGTGAATTTACCAGAAAAAATGCCACCAATAATAATGAACGGCGTTAATAAAGATAAGAATGCATCTCTAAATGCGATTAATCTTTCTTTACTTGATGCACGAGGTAACGTCATATAACCGCGTTTCTTCGCGATGAAATACGTCATGATACACAAAGCGATACAGCATAATAACCCCGGTATTGCACCAGCAAGAAATAGCGCACCAATTGAGGTATTAGACACTACACCATAAATA
Source organism: Photobacterium profundum (assembly GCF_003026285.1). GTDB lineage: Bacteria > Pseudomonadota > Gammaproteobacteria > Enterobacterales > Vibrionaceae > Photobacterium > Photobacterium profundum. Next base: position 310,916 of record NZ_PYOD01000005.1, on the reverse strand, counting down.
ACAAGAGGAATCGATGGCGGCACTAAGGGGCCAATAATACAGGATGCCGCGGTTAATCCACCGGCAAAATCATCGTCATACTTCGCATCTCTCATTGATTTTATTTCAAGCTGACCAAGGCCACCAGCATCAGCCAATGCCGATCCCGACATGCCAGAAAACATCAAACTCGCCAGAATATTTACATGACCTAAGCTACCCGTTATATGCCCCACCATCGCTTTGGCAAAATTAAAAATACGCTCTGTAATACCGGCACTATTCATTAGGTGCCCAGTTAAGACAAAAAATGGAACCGCAAGCAAAGTAAAATTATCCAAGCCTCCGATCATTTGCTGAGCGGCAAAATTTATTCCAGTGCTTTCTGTTAAGACTAAAAAGGCAAGACCAACAAATATTAAAGAGAACCCTACTGGCATACCTGCGAAAAGAAGCCCTAGCCAACCCAATATGGATGTAAACATGAAAAATCCTTATTCATTAATGTCACAGGCAGTAAGATGGGATGTATTTTTATTTTCTTTGATACGCCAATCAATTAATACAAAATACAGTTTTTGGCATTGCCTCACTAACATAAAGCATCCGCCAATAGGCAATGCGTAAGTCATCCAAGAACTAGAGATACCAAGTGTAATTAATTCGAAAAAAGCGGTACGTTGAACATGCGCATATCCATAATAGATCATCGCAAGAATTGTAATCAGCACCAAGGTTTCTAAAGCAAATAGCAGGCTATAACGAACATTTCGCGGCAGTTTGTCAGAAAAAAAAGTGATTTTCACATGATCATCTTTCTTTATGGCTATTGCTCCCCCAATGATTGCCATATGCAAAAAAAGAACTCGTGCAAGCTCCTCACTCCACAATGACGGAGAGTCAAATAACCAACGAGAAGATATTTGCCAAGTTAGAATACACAGTAGAGCAATCATAAGAGGAACAGTGATTATTTCTTCAATATTATCAATGATCTTACGAAACATTACAGACTCCTTGTCTTGGCCGGCTTAGCACCGACCAGACGGTAGTTATACCAACCTGAATAAATAAGCGTTCAGCTATCAGGTTATGTTGGTATTAAATATCGCTTAGCTCTTCAACTAGCTGCTTGCCTACTTTCTTATCAAAATCTTTATAAATTGGCAGCATTGCTTCTCGGAAAGGTGCTAAATCAGGGTAGGTAACATTGACCCCTTCCGTTTTAAAGAATGTAATCAGTTCTTTCTCTTGATTGTTTACAAAGTCCGTATGTCGTTTACCAGCAATACTGACCGCTTCAGTGATAGTTGCTTGCTGATCTTTACTTAAACCCTGCCAACGATCTTCACTGATTAACACCATTTGATCATTTACAATATGATTGGTCATTGCCAAGTTTGGCTGAACTTCATAAAACTTCATGGTATTAAATGTAGGTAATGGGTTTTCCTGGCCATCAACGGCATTGGTTTGCAACGCTAAGTAAACTTCTGAAAATGCCATTGGTGTTGGTGATGCACCTGCATATTTCGCAAATGCCAAGTTTGCTTTAGCATTTGGCACACGTAACTTTAATCCCTCAAAATCGGTAATACTGTTTAAAGGACGGTTTGAAGAGGTCTGTCGCGTACCGTTATACCAAGTATCTAATGCTCGCCAGTTAAAATTGGTTAGCATTTCTTCACGCACACCTTGACCGAATTTAGAATTAAAAATACGTTGAATATGAGCATAGTTTTTCACAACGTAAGGCAACATTACTGCTTCAGCGCGAGGGATCCATAGCCCCATTCTGCCGAACTCAGCAAATGTAATATCAAGATCCCCCATGCTTAATTGTTGTAGCATTGCACGATCATCGCCAAGTTGTGCACCTGGGTATAATAAGAGCTTCATTTCTCCATCACTTAGCTCTGAAATTTTGTCTGATAATAATTTTGCTGAATCATACTCAACCGAGCCAACATTGGCCTGCAAGCCCATTTTAAGTATTGTTTCTGCTTGTACAGCAGTAGTCGTCAGCGCCATAGCTAGTAAGGAAAGAGTGATTTTATTTATGTTATTCATCTTTATACCTTTTATATTTAATTAGATTTATTAATTATAATATTGGATTTTAAATCTTACCCATCACGTCGAAGAATGTTTACACCACAATTATTATCTTTGTGAAGGTTTTCTTCAAACCTATTAATTAAGAAATGTGACAACAAGCAACATAAATTTCACAAACTATCTATCCCTTATAATTCCCATTTAAAATAACGCTAAATGTTTTATATAAAGAATAAAACATAAGTTATATATACGAACACGTAAACATGAAATAAGATATGAAGAATAAATACATATAACAAAAAGAGATAAGGTTATCGATGTTATTAAAGTAGTATGTGACAACTTAAGTTACCCAACTTTATGTCAGACGGAAAAATAAGTCGTCACGATCATAGATTTGATTAATTACATGCTATAAAAGATGGCACTGAATAACAACAATTAAATCAATGAACGATGAACTTTAACTACCACCTTTTTTAGCATGTAATTATTGCAAGTCATTGATACCTGTTCGTCAGTATAACGACATCCTGGTTTATGGGGTTCCTCAGGGAAGAATATTGCAAACATTCCCGGCTCAAGCAGCACCTCACATTCATGCTTCATACTCTCGACAAGGTAATAATCATTTTCGCTATCATATTCTGTCGCGATCGGGTTGCTTTTATTTGCTAAACCATAACCAATACGTTCAAAGCCTGATATTAAAAACTGCACATCAATATACTCTTTATGTACTTCAGCTAATTTTTGCTCGGCAACCCCAGTTTCAAACTCCATCACATTGGCAAACATCAACTCGCCATCAATGTTATGTCGTCCTAATGGTAGTTTGTCCAATTCTGAAGATTGAACATACTCAAGTGCTTTTTTTAATGCACTAGGAAGAAAATCAAAGTCTTGTGAAGATAGAACATTTCCAAAAATCATTATGTTACTCTCAAAAAAGAAGGCTTAAGCATGTAGCACTTAAGCCTTCAGGGGGAATATAAAGAAGAGGCGCTACCTATTCACTTATTATTAATTTTGTTCAATAAGTGATTTATTCACATCTTCAACCGCATTTTGTTTAAATAATGGTGCTGTTATATAACCAACAAACACGACCATTAATGTTCCAATTACACCGTAGAAAAAGAAGTTAAGATCCGTTGCCGCTCGTACCCACAAGATTGCAATAACACTTGCAACCACACCAGCTAAAGCACTATTAGCATTGGCACGTTTAACAAACACGCCTAACATAAACAAGCCCGTCATTGGGCCACCCATCAAACCAATTAAGCTATTAAATGCATCCCATAGCTCACTTTCATTCGACATAATCAAGTATGTCGACGCAATAACACCAAAGACACCCGCAGCAACAATAACTGAACGTGCAACAAACATTGTTTTCTTAGGCGATGTTTCTCCGCCAAGTCGATGGTAAATATCAGATGTAAAACATGCCGAGATACTATTTAAACTACTCGAAATACTAGATTGTGATGCTGCGAATATTGCTGCAATAATTAAACCTGCAACCCCAGCCGGCATTTTTGATATGACAAAGAACGGTAATATTCCACCCGTATTAAAGTTATCTGGTAATAAGCCAGGGTTTTGAGTGTAATAAGCATATAATGCAGAACCAACAGCGAAGAAAAACACTGGAATAAATGCAACTAATTTTGCATTAGTGATTAATGCCTTTTTTGTTTCTTCAATTGAGTCCGTCACAATATAACGCTGAACAACATCTTGACTCGCGGTAAATTGTTGTAGGCTAGCGAATAAAAAACCAATAACAAGAACAGGAATCGTACCTTCAGTCCAGCTCCAAGCAAATTGCTCTTTAGGGAAATATTTATCTGCCTCTGCAGACATACTGAATATTTCTGTTACCCCACCATCGACATTAAAGCAAATAACAGTGAAAATTAAAATTGCGGCCAAAGACAGCATAATCCCTTGAATTACATCAGTCCAAATAACACCTTCAATTCCACCCATAAATGTATATACAATACACAGTACGCCAATTAAGAATACAATCGTAAGTGGATTAATATCAACAAATGGGATCAGTGCAAGTGCTGTTAAGTACGTTATAATTGCAATTCGACCAATGTGAAACAACATGAATGAAATACTGGCGAATAAACGCATTTTAACATCAAAGCGTTTTTCTAAATATTCGTAAGCAGAAGTAAGGTTTAGCTTTCTAAAAAACGGAATATAATATAGAAAGACAAATGGAAGAATTAATATAGCGACATATTGTCCGATTAAAAATGTCCAATCCCCCGTGTAGGCTTTTGCAGGAATAGACATAAATGTAATAGAACTTAGTGTTGTTGCGAATACGCTAATACCTGCAGCCCAGCCAGGTATACGACCACCCGCTTTAAAGTAATCGTCTGCCGACTTTTGACGTTTAGCAAAATATACTCCAACAAGCATAACTGCAGTCAAATAAACCAGCAGAACAATGTAATTCAAGGTCCCAAATGCGTGCATTTCCATGCGGAGACTCCTTTCTGTTTAGTGTAGGTAAGGATAAATTGTTATATCTTTTATGTAGTAAGGAATAACTAGCAAGCTAGCCTATTCCTTACTCAGAATTCTTTTTATTTAACGTTTTGCTCTGCCCATAACGCGACACCAAGCAGGCCAGCATCAGCGCCAGAGCTTGCAGCAATTACATCCGGAACATATACATTGGGTAACCGTTCGAGATAAGTTTTAACCCTTGCTAAATATCCAGATGCCAGCCCAACACTCCCCCCTAATACAACAACCTCGAGGTCAAGTGAGATAGTAAGATCGGCAATCAGGTTTGCAATCGTACTGGCAGAGCGATCAACAATGGCAATCGCATTTTTATCGCCAGTAAGTAGGTGCTGATAAACGGTTTCACCAACGCAATCAGTACCAAAGAAAGACTGTCCGGCAACACCAATTGCGGTACCAGATGCAATACTTTCTACGCAACCTTTTCTACCACAACCACATACAGGTCCATTCGGATCTGCCAACATATGGCCAGCATGGCCCGCAATACCTCTAACGCCGGTATTGAGTATTTCTTTCTGAACAAAACCTGCCCCAACGCCAGTCGATACGGTAATAAATGCCATATCAGACACCGCTTGATTAAGTGCTTTATATTCAAACCAAGCAGCAGCTTGTGCATCATTAATAACAACAACTGGTAATTGGGTTATTTCACTAATTACTTGGTGTAGAGGGAAATGATTTAAACCACCAAGATTATCTGGGTTTAATGCAGTTAATACTCCGTGATTAATAATACCTGTTGATGCAACAGCAACATGATCTGCTTCTAGGGCAAGGGGAGTTAATAAATCTGTTAACGCTACGGTTAATGCACTCGCCTCTTTTGAAGTGGGTGTCGAAATTTGAATACGTGTAACGATAACATTGTCTTTAACCAAAGCCGCGGCAATCTTAGTACCACCAATATCGACCGCTAAACACGTTTTCATGCGACAGCCTCAGATTGTGCCTGATGAGCATGTTCAACTTCCGCTTGGAACCAACTGCATATATGCTCTACACGTGTAATCGCCGAACCAACTGTAACGCAGAATGCTCCAGCTTCAATGGCCTTGCCTGCTAACTCAGGGGTATTAAAGCGCCCTTCAGCCATAACCCTACAGCCTGCTTGTTTAAGCCGCGTAATTAAATCGAAATCAGGTTCTGCAGGAACAGGCCCACCAGTATAGCCAGATAAGGTCGAACCAATAATTTGAACGCCTCGCGCTTGGCTGAACATGCCTTCATCGTACGTTGAACAATCAGCCATTGCTAAGCACCCAACAGAATGTATAGCATCAATCAAATCTTCAACCGACGTTGGACGAGCACGATGGGTAGCATCAATAGCAATAATGTCTGCCCCTGCTTCTTTCAGTGCATAGACATCTTCAATAAAAGGGGTAATGCGAACGTCTGAGTTTTCCAAGTCACGTTTAATGATGCCGATAATAGGTACATTTACATGAGGTCGAACCGCCTTAACATTCTCAATCCCTTCAATGCGAATACCAGCAGCACCACCCGCTACAGCAGCTTGCGCCATAGCGGCGACAATCATTGGTGAATCCATAGGTCCATCATCAACAGGCTGACATGATGCAACAAATCCTTGTTGCAAAGCCTTTAAAGCATTTTCTTGTGTCTTATTCTCTTTAAGACAAGCCTTAGATTGGGTAATCATAAGTCGTACCGCTCCGAAACCAATAACCTAATGAAGTTTAACTCCAATTTAATCACGATGAAGTTTTACTTCAACAGTCAATTATTCAAACAGCGATCCTTACCTCATTTTTCATTGTCATAGGGGTAATAAATAAGATCCAGCTCACCATTCAACCTATAATTGCGTATAAATACATGCGGAGCCAGACTCCAAAAACACAAAGGGGGTGCATATAAAGGTCAGTAACATAGGTAATCAGTTAAGCGTTACGCCATGTATAAAAACATATTACTTACCAAACGGTAGTCACTTCATGAGAATAAATGAAATATAACTCCATAATAAAAACGTAAATGTTAGAAAATATTGAAATAAATTCAGCATAAATGGGCGCTTTACCCATTAGGAGAGAACAGAAAAGTGAGTAACAAGAAGTATGTAGGTTCATGACTAATGCGATAACTAATGCGATAAGGCAATTAAATATTTTAAGGAATATCAAGGAAAGGAGTTTAGAGAGGTTGGAGCTCACCCAGAGAAGCGTTATAGCTAGCCAATCTGGGTGTGGAAAGATACAAAGCGTTAGCTAGCCATCCAGCATGAGGTTACTCGTTAGCTTTCAAGCGCATTTGTCGTCTTAATTTTATTTTCTTTAGCACTTTCCGCATCTTCATTAACAAGTAATGCATACACTAGATCAAGAACAAACAATTGTGATATTTTCGTCCCAATCGAATCCCCTTGCAATTTCCCTTGTCGATTACCATTCACCAATACAAAATCTGAAAACTCAGTGATAGCCGAGCGAGGGTTATGGGTAATAGCAACGGTATCGGCACCCGCATCTTTTGCGAGTTGAAGAGCTTTTGTCGTTTCTTTCGAGCTACCTGAGTGACTAATGCCGACGGCTAAATCACCCTTCTGTAATAATGATGCCTTCATATACATAAAATGATTATTGGTTAACGCATCAACATTAAAACCAATACGCATAAATTTATTCTTTGCATCTTCAGCAGTAATGCCCGAAGACCCTACCCCAAAAAAGTAGACTGCTTTAGCAGACTTTATCTGTTTTGCTACTTTTTCCAACGTATCAAAATTCAATAGATTCAATGTCTCTGCCAATACATTATTAATGGTTTTATGTAATTTCTGCCCAATTAACTCTGCATCATCTTGAAGGGTAACATCAGTATCTAAAATTGATTTTTCTTGTTGATTCAAACTGGAAAGCTCTATTGCTAGCTCCATTTTAAATTCTTGAAAGCCTTTAAAGCCAAGAGTACGGCAAAATCGAATTATCGTCGCTTCACCGACATTCGCAACTTGAGATAGCTCCGCAATAGATAACTTAGTAACTTCAGATGAATGAGCAAGTACGTAATCAGATATACGCTTCGCTGAAGGCGTTAAGCTATCGTATAGACTGCCTAAGGTGTCGATTACCTTTCCTGCTTTAAGAAGTGTTTGTTGATCTGTCATCCTTATTACCTCTATTTTTGCTTATCTCAATTCTAAAAAGTAATTTTACACGCTTACATCTTCATGTGAAGCTAAACTCCATATAATTCAATAAACAATATCAATCTTGAAGCTATCTCGCTCTTAATAAAAGTGATTGATTATTGGAAACATAAAATTTACCGTGATCATTAGCAGAAAAAAACAATAAGACATTCAAAAAAGACCGCTAAAAATAAGGTTTGTAGACAAGGTCACAATTTTAAATTCTGGTTGTCTAAATCAGTAATCGTCAATTGCCTCTCGGAATATTACTCCATACAATAACCCCAACTCCACTTAAGATAAATAATTTGAAGTTTAACTTCACTGGTTATTATAAGGGCTACTATGGAAAAGCTTACTGGCTTGATTGCTGCACCTCACACCCCATTTGATGCGAAAGGTAATGTTAACCTGCCGATCATTGATAAAATTGCAGAGCACTTGATCAAAGATGGCGTCAATGGTGTTTATATTTGCGGTACAACTGGTGAAGGTATTCACTGTTCTGTAGAAGAACGCAAAGCAATCGCAGAGCGTTGGGCTGAAGTATCTCAAGGGCGTTTAAAAATCACCGTTCATACTGGCGCACTAAGTATTGTTGATACGCTTGAATTAACTCGCCATGCCGACACCCTTGATATTTTTGCTACTTCAGCAATTGGTCCATGCTTTTTCAAACCAGGTAGTGTTGACGATCTTGTCGACTACTGTGCTGCCGTTGCTGCAGCTGCACCATCAAAAGGTTTCTACTACTACCATTCAGGTATGTCTGGCGTAAATCTGGATATGGAGCAGTTCTTAATCAAAGCTGAAAACCGCATTCCAAACCTATACGGCTTAAAGTTTAACAGCGGTGATTTATACGAATACCAACGTTGCCTTCGCGCCTGCGACGGAAAATTTGACATTCCATTTGGCGTTGATGAATTCTTACCTGGCGCACTCGCTATTGGTGCCATCGGCGCAGTAGGCAGTACGTACAACTATGCTGCTCCGCACTTTAATCAAATTATTGAAGATTTTCATAACGGCAAACATGCAGACGTTATTACAGGCATGGACAATGTTATTTCACTCATACGAGTATTAGTTGAATATGGTGGCGTAGCAGCAGGTAAAGCAGCAATGGCATTACATGATATTGATGCTGGTGACCCTCGCCTTCCACTAAAAGCCTTAACGCTTGAACAAAAACAAGATGTAATCAATAAAATGCGCGACGCAGACTTTATTAAACGCTAATAATACAAGACTCTTAATAACTATAAATGCCTGTTAGTTAAACACTAATGGGCTTTTTTATTCTGTTCATAAATAGTAGAGAACGTTAAAATAACATCACAGTAACTGAATGAATAAACGTTCAGGTACTTGTTTTGGTTAGTATTAAATCATTGAACTCCTCCTGTTCATCCCCTCCACAAAGCATCCCCCCTTCTTAATGTGCATTTTTATTATGCATTGATACTTTTTGAGCATATAACTAAAGAGCAAGGCTATAGATATGAAGCAACCATACAAAATAATTATGCGCTTGTTGCATTTTAAGTTGTATCGCTCTTTACTTCATCACCTAGCAGCAGAATAACGTTTCATCCGTTATGGTTGGGATAAGAACCCATAAGATATACCTCAATATTTATTTAAAATCACAATTTTACATATAGTATGTAAAGGGCAAACTAGTCGAAAGGCTAGGACGCAAAGCTACCGGTTTAAGGGTTACACAGACCTATGACAGCGGAGCCGCCATAGCTTTATCAACAGTTTTGAATGGATCATAACTGTTTATAGTTTTCCTGCTTGGTTGCAGCCCTTTTCGTTAATAACTCCTAACGAATAAGGATATACAACATGTTACATCAAACACCTTCACTGGTTTCCTCGGAACGACGCAACTTTTCATCCACTCACTCACGTTTAAAAATCACCTATATCGCCAGCATAGTGGCTAGTATTTTAGCCTCTAGTGCTGTTTATGCTACAGAGCAAACGACAGAGTCAACCACTGCACCTTCTGCTTTTACAATCTTTAATAACAATGACTTGCCGAGTGATTTAGAAGGTAGCTTAGAGGCATCGGTATCATTTGCTCAAAGCCAGATCATGCCATCAAAAAATGGAATAGAGGGTGATGTTCAACCCTATTTGACAGCTCAACGAACATCATTGCTTATGGTTAAACCCAAGCAAAATGATCTAGATATTGCTACTCCATTACGAGTTACTGCAATTGATAACCAAGGTCGTAACCTAGGTACGATGCGCCTTAACCCTCCTGGCCAACTACCTAAAACTACTTATGCCATTGATGGTGCGCCTGAAGGCGAACTTGATTTTAAGCCGATTGAAGGTGCCTCTACTGTCATTAATTCAGCGGCAACAATAGCCAAGCTCAGTGATCCTAATGCAGCGTTTCTTCAAACAACACTAACAACCAATAATTTAGTTGAGATTAATACAGCAGATGGCGTGTGGACCAGAAATATTTACCTGCCAAATTCAGCATCAATGACAGATAAAGTCGTAAGAGTGACGTCAAGGGCTGGGTACTCGTCAAATATACATTACAGTGATCGTTCTACGACCATTACCCGTGGTAACACACTCGTATTTAAACATTTAAATGGTCAATGGATTCGTGAAGGTGAACTAGAGAACAATAAGCTAGTTTATGCCGATAACACGTGGAGTCTTAAGCTGCCGCCAAACTGGATTCAACCTGGCATCAAGATGCAGTTCACTCATGGGGATCTTTCTGGTGAGCTAAGCGGCATAAAAGTAGGCGCACCTTCAGAACTACTCATCCATACCATTGATATTGGTATGTTAACTGAGCCCCGTGATGCTTTTTACTTTGCGAAAGATACCTCAGCACAACGTGAATATTTCCAAACCGTGCCAGTTAGCCGTATGACCGTTAGCCAATATGAATCACTTTATTTACCTGAAGTCATGCTGCCGAACGGTACCTTGCTGACCGACTTCGACCCAAGCACCGGCGGATGGCATGGTGGTACGATGCGTCAACGAATTGGGAAAGAACTCATTTCTATCGGCATTGATAACGCCAACTATGGCATCAACAGCTCTATTGGTGAAGGTGAAAGTGGACATCCATATTTAGCGTCACAGCTAGCAGCTCACAACAGTCGTGGTAATTATGAGAACGGTGTAGTGACTCACGGAGGTTCTGGTGGTGGTGGCATTGTCACTTTAGATTCTTCTTTGGGTAATGAATTTAGCCATGAAGTTGGACACAACTTCGGCATGGGGCATTACCCCGGTGGGTTTAGTGGTTCGATCCACCGTCAAGCTGATGCCGTTAACTCCACTTGGGGGTGGGATGCAGATCTGAACAAGTTCATACCGAACATGTCATCGAAGAAAAGCAATCAGAGCGCGTGCCTTAATGGCGAATGCCAGGCACCTTTCGATGGTAGAAAATTTGGTTCCGATTCCATGGCAGGGGGTGCGCCCATGTCGGCGGTTAATCGTTTCACTCTTTACACGCCTTATACTGCCGCTAATATCCAGCGTAATCTTGAGTCAAAGATCGTTTTTTCAGCAGATTCTGATACTGGTTTTAGAAAATGGGACCCAGTTACCCAAACTATGGAACCCTATCAGCACAGGGTAATGGATGGAGAGCAAGTTAATGCGTCAATCAACGATTTATCGGAAGATTATCTAACGGGTTTATTTGAAGATTACTCCTTAGTGACCATTGGGATGTACAACGGTAACTGGACCAAGTATATCAATGTTCCTACGGCATCAGAGAGTAATAAAGGTCGTACTATCACGATCAACCATAGAGCAGGTTACAATAGCCACCTTCAGATTAATGGCGATTCTGTTCTTATTTATAATGGATTGAAAACATCATATATCTCTGACGGTATAACTTGGAATGAAGACGAAGCCCCAGATCTTACGATTGCAAGAGTACCGACTTCATTTGGTATTCCAGTTACCACTCTTGTGGGTTATTACGATCCTAAAGGGATATTACCTAGTTACATTTACCCTGCCCTGCATGGTTCATATGGCTTTACTTACAGCAATGATAATGAACGCCTTTCTGCCAATAATTGTCAGCTGCAGGTAGAGACGAGCAATGGCCAGTCGTTGAACTTTAAGCTCTCTGATATGCGCAGCAATAGCAATACGATGAATAAATTCCATGTCAATATACCTGAAGCAGATCTTCCACAAAGTGCTGCGATTGTATGTAAAGGGAATGCGTTAGTTGAAAGAGCAATTGATCCGGTTAAAGCACCTTTGTCGTACACCGTAAATGGATATGACAAGAATAAGTCCTATCATCAATGGGGAGATTACGACCGAATTGGCACAATTGGAGACATGTATGTATACGATAATCCTTACAATGGAGATAAGGAGTTATTCAAGCTTTCAGGATTAGGCAGTGATGGCCGCTATTGGTATTACCCAACCAATAAAACCAATAACAGATTCTGGACATATATCTCAGACATAAATTAACAATCTAGTCGTTATATCTGTAAGCCTATTTGAAGAACCCAGCTTTCAAGTTGTGGTTCTTCTTTTTTAGGGTTCTGCATCCCTATCGGATTGGTAAACTACAGACGTAAAAAAGCCGCTAACAATGTAGCGGCTTCTTTGAATGTAGCGGAGTGCTCTGGGTAAGGCGGATTTGGCACAAATTACTCTAACCACAAACGCTAGATGCAAAAAAGGCGCTGATAAATCAGCGCCTTTCTCTAAATGTGGCGGAGAGATAGGGATTTGAACCCTAGAAGGGCTATAAACCCTTGCCGGTTTTCAAGACCGGTGCTTTCGACCACTCAGCCATCTCTCCAACGCGGCGAATAATACCTACCTCCTAATAGGTTGTAAATACCTTACAATGCTAACTGGATGGTTATTGAGCAGTATCGTAATAAAAATTTATATCAGGGTGAATAACATACAAAAACGATCAAAAAATGCCGTTGAATCAGGCATTGCACTCTTAGGACAACATGCGATACTAAAATCTATATACGGATATTAACGAGATATATGCGTGAAAATACACACACTTCCTTCACTTTTCTTCTTCACCCTAATTATGGGTGTTTTTTCGTCATTCTCGGTGCATGCCTCTTCTTCTGATGCGTGGGAAGAATTTGAGCAAGCAGTTAGAACACAATGCAGTATTCAATTTGATCGTTCTTTTTCTCGTTATCATATCTATATCGACCCATACGGCACAGAGTCTTATGGCATGGCGATAGCCAGAGGCAAACTGAAAAGCAGTACAGGATTACGCGCCCCCGATTCATCAATGGTTTGTATTTACAATAAACGATCTAAGCAAGCAGAGGTTGGTCAAAGCTTTAACAGCAATCGCCTTGATTAGAACTTTGACCTATACACCTATCTTTCTCGTCTTTCAAATTGGCTTTAATTTACAACACAGTACTTTTTGCCGTTGAGCCTGCCGCAATCGGTCGTTTAGGCTTTCGTGTAACAAGGAAAACAGCACAAGCAGCAAGCATAAAACCAATCACGCCGTAGCCATCAAACTTTTCGCCAAATACCAACCATGCTTGGAATGCTGTCATCGGTGGTACAAGATAAAACGTTGATGCGACTTTCGACGACTCGCCATGCTTCACCATATACAGCAGTAAAAGAATCGCCACCACAGACAACACAAAGACTAGCCATAGTAAGGTTAACGTAAATTCGGTGGTCCACTGTACCACCATTGTTTCAGTTGAAAGCGCAATAGGTACGAACAACAGAGCAGCCGCAGTATATTGCCACACTGCTCCACCAACCATATCGACACCCTGACAAAACTTCTTCTGATACAAGGTGCCCAATGTAATACCCATCAGTGCCAACACTGCAAAACTATAAGCCGCTTCGCGTTGACCTTCTTGCTGCCATTCCATATTGCCTTGCAAAACAAAAGTGATACCGATAAAACCAATGACCAAACCAATCCACTGTGATAAACGCAGCTTCTCTGAACTGAAACTCACTAATAATACGGCAGTTAAAATCGGCTGAAGCCCCACTAATAAAGCACATAATCCTGCAGGCATACCCATCGAAATACCTTCATAAGTGCCCCCTAAATAGAATCCATGAATCAGCAGACCAGCAACCATTGAATGCCCCAAATCTTTACCTCTGGGTAAACGGGCACGCAGTAACACCAATAGCACTAGAAAAACAGCCACATTTGCTAACATACGCATTAATAAAAATGTGGCGGGTTCGGCATAATCCAACCCTAAGCGAGCACCAACGAAGCCGGAACTCCACAGCACGACAAAAATAAAAGGTGCAAAGCGAGCTAACATGAAAACCTCTGTTCTTTTTGTTTATTTGCCATTACTTTAATGGGTACAGTATTTTTAAAAAGGGACAGTTTATTTTCTTTTTATGGGTACAGATTGATTTATTCAGTCAATGCTAGTCACGCTCATTATTTTTAGGAAAGGTCGAACTTGAATGACAGCCTCTATCAGTAAAAAATACCACTCTGTAGAACGGTATATTACCCAACGTATCAATCAAGGTAGCTATCAAGTCGGTGATAAGTTGCCATCGATTCGAGAGTTAAGTGAACAATTGGCTGTCAGCAAAAATACTGTAATTCGTGCTTACCAAGAATTAGAAGCTATTAGTATTATTTCATCGCTGCCACGTTCTGGGTATGTTGTATGCCAACCGACCCAACCTGTATCGCAACCAGCTAACGAACCTAGCTATGTCGATTTAATGGCAATTAGCAAAACCATTCTCAAGCATCCTTTAGAACAGTATTCAATGCCAGCTGGTTCTGCACATCCGAATACCGATTTCCCTGCAATTCGTTCTTTATATGCTGAAATTGGCCGTCATAGCCGCTATCAAACTACCATTCCTTGCCATTACCAAATGCCACCAGGCAATGAAGTTTTGGTCAAGCAACTGGTACATATCAATGAAGAATTAGGGATTATCACATCGCCCAATGAAATATTAATTACCCATGGTGCACAACAAGCTATTAGCCTGAGTTTACAAGCTCTAACTCAACCGGGTGATATTGTATTAGTTGATTCACCCTGCTATTTCGGCACCTTATTATTACTGGAATCTCTTGGCTTAAAAGCATTGGAAATTCCGACCAATACCACCACTGGTATCGATTTGGTGGAATTATCGAAAGCCCTTAAACAATGGACAGTCAAAGCCATTCTATTAAACCCAAGTTACAACAATCCAACAGGTGCAGTAATGCCCGATTCTGCACGGCATGCCCTGCTCAATCTCACTACCGGTATTCCCATTATCGAAGATGATGTATTCGGTGGTTTGGCTTACCAGAACCGCCCACAAACCTTGAAAACCTTGGATACTGAGGGACGTGTTATTTACTGCAATTCACTTTCAAAAACCCTTGATTCACGTTTACGTCTTGGATGGGTTTTAGCGGGGAAATACCAGCACCAAATAGAAAAGCGCCTAATAAGCGATAATATGGGCAGCTTGAATTTAATGCAGTCAGCTGTAGGCGAGTTTTTAACAACCGGAAAATACCGTCAACACTTAAATAAGATTCGTCGTAATTATCGTGTGAACCAACGTGACTTTACTGCGTGCTTAACACAAGCTTTCGACCGTTGTCCGTCACTCAAAGGGAACTACCATTTGTCTAAACCTGAAGGTAGCTTTTTATGTTGGCTTACTCTGCCACAATATGCTGACGGCTTTGTAATTTATCAAGCAGCACTGGCAGCTGGTATCAGTTTATTACCGGGGAAAATGTTCTCTACCAAAGGGCAATATAATCACTGTATACGATTTAGTTTTGCGAGTTTTCAGAATAATAAACAGTGGCAACAAGGACTCACGTTACTAGCAAGAATTATCGCAACTCACTTAGAAGATACAGCGAAATAAAGACAGGAAAATAGCGCAAGATAAGGACCGATGTTGGAGCCAAAATACACCAACATCGTTTTTTAATATCAATAAATTAACAGCGAATAAATAGCATCTTTATGATGAAATATTAATTATCGCCACTTTCAATAAGAAGGTCAAAACGCTCATTACCAAATAACGTTTCAAAATCAGCTTCTTCCGCTGCTAGCTCACGTAATGATTCACTGCCAACAATGGCACGCTCAAGATCAGAAATAGCCTGCTCTTCTACCCCAAGTCGTGCATACGCACAGGCACGCTGATACAGTGCATGCGCATTGGTATCATCCACTTCTAACACCCGATTACACAAGCTGAGTGCCCAATGAAATTCTTGAATTTCCATAGCAGCATCCGCTTTATAGGTTAAAGCTTCTAAGTCGCCTGGACGTATTTTTAAGATTTCATCGTACACTTCAATTTTCTGTTCTGATGTCTGAGCGCTTTGCGCACGCAACCATAAGTTATGAACTTCGTTAATGCGTTCAATTTCTTTGTTGTTCTCACTGATGTTGCGTGTTTTACGTTTAAGCTCACGCTCTAGCACTTGGAACTTCTTCTCGTATGACTCTGCAATCTCTTGCAATTTTTCATCTGCATCTTTTAGCTGCTGATCTGCCATTTTCTTGGTATTAGTGCGTAATTCACGTAATGATTGCCAACCAATCATTGCAATTAACGACGCAACACCTGCGATAATGTAGAAGAAATACGTCACTGTCACATTGGCATAGTTCAACGATTTATCGGCTACCGCTAATTCACGATCAGTAATTTGTATTATTAATCGACGTTCGAGATCTTGCTGATCAGTTCGAAGCGTTTTCAACTCGTCGAGTACGTATCGCTCCATTAGCGGTTTATCGTAAATGCTTTGTTCTGCATACGCCTGCTCTTGCGCCAATCCGGGCAAAGCTGTGCACAGCAAGGTCAAAGCAAATAAAATTCTAGGGAGCATAATACGGAAGTCCTTCGGTCTGATGTGGAATATACCTTTCGCACTGTAAGCAATATTGCATAAAATATGTAGTAACACATATCTCGTACGATAAATCGATGTACACCCTAACAGATCTATACCCAAGTTACTTCAAGATGCTAGTTTCAGCTAGAATTTGTTGTGCTCTAGGCAAAGCACTTATTTATAGACCTAGTCGTTCTACGTTGAAGATAAGTAACACCATTGATTCATTAAGATAAGCCATTACCTCACGGCTTTACCTATACAAGAAAAGCTCATCGTCGATGTGATGTATTGAAATAAATTGTATCGAATTCAAAGGGTTTATCGCGTCTTAGCACGACAGTAAAGCCCTGCATTAACTTTAAATAAGAATTCCACATAAACCACTGATAAATATTAAATTAGATGATAGCTATCAGTCTAGTTCACATTACTAACAATTAAGTTACAAGTTTTTATTGATTTAATAATTATTAGAGTAATAATGAACACTGTTTTTAGTCATCAAGCTAGGTTCTACAAGGCTTATTTACTGAAACATTGAATTAACATTCACCTCTCATTAACGGATCTAAGGAGAGAATATGAAAGCAGATGATAAACATCTATGGCTTATTCCAACAGGTATTAGCATTCTCATGGCAGTATTGGGTGCCTTTATCTTGCAGCCATTTCTATAAATAGTATCACATGTACAGTACATCACGCCTTTCAAAGGCCATGTAAAAGGGACTGCCGCCATCGACTGTCCCTTTCTTTTATTGAGCTGTATAAATGAATTAATCCAAACTTTTCTTAAAGCGCATTGAGGCTACAATAATACCAATAACAGTAAAACCAAATAGCCACAAAGCATCACGCCATAAGTCCATTAAATCCGCACCACGTAATACAATGCCACGAATCATTCGCATAAAATGTGTCGCGGGCAATATCTCTGAAATCCACTGTGCAGCAACTGGCATTGCTTCATAAGGGAACATAAAGCCAGACAATAAGATAGACGGCAACAAGATAAAAATGGTCATTTGCATCGCTTGTAATTGCGTCTGTGCTATTGTCGAAATTAATAACCCTAAGGTTAAACTCGCAGAAATAAATAATAGCGTGCCAAAAAGAATCTGAGTTAGCGCACCATTTATAGGCACCGCAAAAATATAATGCCCAAGGCCCAGAATGATGCACACTTGCAGTAACCCAACGAAAATATAGGGGATGATTTTCGCAACCATTAATTCGAGTGAATGTACTGGTGTCGTGATTAATAGCTCTAAATTCCCCCGTTCTCTTTCGCGTACAATCGCAGCTGACGTAAACAGAATCATTGTCATCGTTAAAATCACACCCAGCAAACCCGGCACAATGTTTACTGCAGACCGTCGCTCTGGATTAAAAAACAAGGCGACCTCAAACGTTGAAGGTCCTGCAGGTTCATAATTCACCAGCTCTTGCAACGGCATGTCTCTCAATTGCAATAACGCTGCACTGACCATGGTATCAGAGCCATCGACCAGCCACTGACCCACGGTACGTTCCTGAGCAATACGCTGAGCGAGATCCGATGGCAGCACTAACGCGCCACGTACTTCCCCTGCAGTGATTGCTTGCTCAGCTTCACCAACCGTTGCATAAGCTGCTTTGACTGTGATCACTTGTGTCGCTTTAACCGATTCGGTGATCATTCGCCCAACAGCCGATTCACTTTGATCAACCACAGCGATGGGAATGTCACGCACATCGGTATTGATCGCGTACCCGAATAACAGTAACTGAATTAATGGGATCATCACCACCATGCCAAACGTAATACGATCCCGCGATAGCTGACGGATCTCTTTGATCATGATGGCTTTTATACGAAAAAAACTGCCAACTACACGTTGATGAAAAGTAACCCCCGACATTATTGACGCCCCTTACCCGTGCTGGTTACAAACACATCTTCCAAACTCGGCCGAGCGATGCTCAGCTCTGGCGGCATGTTTTGAGGAAAATTCGCCGCTAGCCACGCAGTCAGCCAACCAATAGGATCTACAACCGAGGCTTGAATCAGCACCCGTAACCTTATGCCTAGCTGCGCCGCTGAACGCACTTCAGGCAAGAGTAATAACGCCTCTTTAATATGACGTAGCTGTTCGGCTTGCAGTTCGACCACCGTCACGCCCATATTCTCCATCAACTGTTCAGGAGCACCATCTGCACGCACAACGCCCGACTCCATAATCGCTAAACCATGGCAGCGTTCAGCTTCATCCATGTAGTGTGTGGTTACCAAAATAGTCGTGCCTTGATCACTAAGATCGAATAACTGTTCCCAGAAATCACGCCTGTTTTCTGGATCTACCGCTGAGGTTGGTTCATCTAGCAGTAATAAGTCAGGTTTATGCATGGTTGCAGCCGCCAAGCCCAAACGTTGTTTCTGACCCCCACTCATGCTACCAGCCCGCTGCTTGGCACGTTGGTCTAGCCCATAGGTTGCCATCTGTTCATGAATACGCTGGGTTAACTGTTTATTCGGCATACCAAAAATTTGCCCTATAAACTGCAAATTTTCATACACGGTTAAATCTTCATACAGGGAAAATTTTTGCGTCATATACCCAATACGCAAACGTAACTTTTCTGCCTCTTTGGGAATTGATAAACCCAACACATCCACTTCGCCTGAGGATGGACTAAGTAGCCCTGTTAGCATCCGTAGAGTCGTTGATTTACCGCAGCCATTGGGGCCTAAAAAACCATAGATACTGCCTTTCGGGACAACTAAATTTAAGCCATCTACCGCAGTAAAATCGCCGAATTTGCGCGTTAATTGCTTAGCGATAATTGCCGCACTGGCATCACATGTTTCAACCACTGTATTTGTATTACTCAGCATTGGCTGGCATCTCCACTTGCGCAGGTACACCAGCAGGAAGATTTTTACCTTCATTCGGTAAATCAATTTCGGCTAGATACACCAAACGTGCACGATCTTCTTCGTTTAGCGCATAATAAGGTGTAAATGAAGGCTCAGTTGCAATCCAGCGTAATGTGCCTATGAATGTGTTATCTAAGCCATCTACGTGCACAACTAAGTTATCACCCGCTTTTAGTTTTACACGATAAGGTTCAGGTACATATACACGCGCATAAGGAACAGTATCCGCTTGAATTGCAGCCACAATACCATTCATAGGCACACGTTCGCCCACGTTGTAAGGCAGGCTATCGAGTACCCCGTTACGTGTCGCTGTAACTGTTAAATCACTAAGAATTTGCTGTTGAAGTGCCACTTCCGCATTGGCTGCAGCTAATGACGCTTGTGCTTGCTTAATATCTTCTGGGCGTTCGCCATTTGTCATCTTGGCATAATTCTCTTTGGCTGAATCATAGTCAGCTTGAGCCCCATCTTTTTCAGCACGTGCTTTATCTTTTTCAGCAAGACTAGCAAGATTTTGTAGCACCAGTTTACTGGTACGTTGGTAACTTATTTTAGCCTCAATCAGCATGGCATTAGCACGTGATAATTTAGCCTGTGCCGCGGCAATGTCTTCTGCTCGCTCACCATTAGTTAACCTTAATAAATATGCATCCGCTTTTGCTTCATCGGCCTTTGCTCGGGCAAGGATTGCATGTTGCTGGGTGGTATCTAGCTTAACGAGCACATCGCCTTTTTCGATGTATTGCCCTTCTTTAATAGGCAACTCCCTAACGATTTCATTTGCCGTTGCTGTTAATGTCACGCGATCACGCTCTAATGTGCCTAGCGCTTGCGAAGGGGCATTTTGATCACAGCCTATAATGGACAAAGCAATCAACGAAATGAAAGCGAAACGCATGCTATTCACAATAAGTAATCCAATTATTAATTTGATGAAACAATTAGTTAAAAGTCTACGCCTCTTTTCTTTGCATACAATTAAAACAATTCAACCAAAGTTCAGAATTTGAATAACTTCACGCTTGCATGCTGGAAATGCAGAGATGCTTATTTAGGTTGGCTGTATTAGGGTATGGGGAATTAGTAGGTAATAAAAAAAAGCTCGCTAAAAATTAGCGAGCTATTTATGTGTATATAAAAAGCTTATACCAAGCTAATCACATATTAATTAGTTTTCAGCATATCGAGTGCAACGGCTTCGGCAATTTTAATACCATCGATACCAGCAGATAAAATACCACCAGCGTAACCAGCACCTTCGCCAGCTGGGTATAAACCTTTCGTGCTTAAACTTTGGTAATCTGCACCACGTTTGATTTGCACAGGTGAAGAAGTACGTGTTTCAACACCAGTTAGCATTGCATCATCTTGTGCAAAGCCACGGATTTTCTTGTTGAACGCAGGCAGTGCTTCACGTATTGCTTCAATGGCAAAATCAGGCAGACTTGTGCTTAGATCTGTCATTGTAACTTCCGGCTTGTATGACGGTTCAACGTCGCCGTATGGCTTAGCTTCTGCACCTTTTAAGAAATCCCCTACACGTTGTGCAGGTGCTTGATAAGTGCTGCCACCTAAAATATAAGCATTACGCTCTAGCTTACGTTGTAATGCGATACCTTGAAGTGGATCATTATCAAAATCGCTTGGTGCAATACCAACAACAATCGCACTGTTTGCATTACGCTCACTACGTGAATATTGGCTCATACCATTTGTTACAACTGCTTCTGTTTCTGAAGTAGCTGCAACCACCACACCACCCGGGCACATACAGAAGCTGTATACTGAACGTCCATTTTCACAGTGGTGAACCAGTTTATAATCGGCAGCACCTAAGATTGGGTGACCGGCATTAGTGCCAAAGCGTGCTTGGTCAATCAGTTCTTGTTTGTGTTCAATACGGAAACCAACAGAGAAAGACTGCGCTTCAAGGTAAACGCCTTTATCATGCAACATTTGTACGGTATCACGCGCACTGTGCCCAATAGCTAACGTTACATGCTTCGAGTTAATGACTTCTCCGCCATTTAGCGTAACACCCGTTACTTGGTTATCTTCGATATTGATTTCGTCAACACGTGTTTCAAAACGAATTTCACCACCAAGCTCTATGATTTTGCGGCGCATGCGCTCAACCATAGTCACCAATTTGAACGTACCAATATGTGGTTTGCTCACATAAATAATTTCTGCAGGCGCGCCTGCGGCAACAAACTCTTCTTTTACCTTTAAGCCAAGGAAGTTTGGATCTTTCACTTGGCTGTATAATTTGCCATCAGAGAATGTACCAGCACCACCTTCACCAAACTGTACGTTTGATTCGGTATTTAATTCACCTTTACGCCAAAAGCGAAACGTATCTTTAGAGCGTTCATGTACCGACTTACCACGCTCTAAAATAATTGGGTTGAAACCCATTTGAGCAAGAATTAAACCAGTAAATAAGCCACATGGTCCCATGCCAATAACGATTGGACGCTCTGTTAAATCAGCAGGTGCTTGTGCAACATACTTATACTCGGTATCAGGAGATTGTCTAACTTGCTGATCACGCTCAAAACGGCTTAATAGCTCGTCTTCATCAACATTGGTTAATGTTAAATCTAGCGTATAAATTAAAGTGATCACATTACGTTTACGAGCATCATAACCACGTTTAAAGATATGGATGTCGACAAGCTGCTCTGCCGTAATTGACAGTTTATTGAAAACAAAATTGCGCAATGCATCTTCATCATGATCTAACGGTAATTTAACTTCGTTTAGACGTATCATCGTGTGTTCACCTAACAGGACATATGGTTCATAATCTATGGCGCGCAGTTTACGTGATCTAGATCCAAATTGAAATTAGCAAGGTAAGCTCAACATACTAAATAACCGTGTATTTTCATCATTACTTCATTTGAATAAAAACAGGTCAACATGAACCCAACTTTAAAGCAGAAAATCATTGATGTGTGTAACCGTAAAATTGCCCAAAAAGACGAAAATGTTGGATTATCTTTTTATGCTTTTTTTGCCAATAAAAACGATAACCCTGAATTATTAATGGAAGCTGCCCAATGGTGGATAATGACGCATCAATTGGATCATTTTGAGAAAGCGATAAAAATAAAACAGATGGTTGAAGATATGCACTAAGTCTAGTAATTGTACAAGCTGAGTTGATGACTAACGCATAATTGAGTTGCGTCTACGTGCTACCATTGTTATAAGCTATCCATTAATGTCGACACTGTAGTAGTTTATGACGATAGAAATTAAAGTAATACCGGAACCTGAAATAACTTGTGCGAATTGTCAGGCTTGTTGTTGCCGCTTAGAGGTCATGCTAATTACCGATACTGGCGTACCTAAAGAATACATCGCAACAGATGCTTGGGGTGGTCAAGTAATGAACCGTCTTGATGATGGTTGGTGTGCTGCGTTAGATCGCGATACATTAATGTGTTCAATTTACGAAGTGCGCCCCTTTATCTGCCGTGAATTTGAGATGGGTGAATACGAATGTATCGATGAGCGTAACGCTAATTTATAGTGCGACGCCTTCAACAATACATATTTAGTCAACGCATCAATTCACTGCAGACAAAAAATGGGATTGTAAAAGCTGATACTTTATACGCTTAAATAAGCATTGAGCCAATCAGCCACCCTGCGATCCCAAATGAAACGACTATTAATAAAAAGCCTATATTTTCTGATAAATCAGAAAGTGTGAAATGAATAAACCAATCTTTCATTTTTATGCGCCAATCATTGTGGGAAACTACACTTTCAAACGGTAGTTCACTGTTTAGCGAAACCATATTTCGCTTAATCCACTCAATGTGAATATATGCATTGTTGTACCACTGAATAACGCGGTTATTTAACGAATATAAATCACGTTTATCATCAGCAATAACTTGTTTAAATAACATCTGCTGTTCAGCCAATGGTGAACAGTTAATCACGCCTTTTTCGCCACTACTTAATTCAATATACAAGGTAAAATCTTTTATATATGTGGCTATGGTTATGTGGTCATTCCTTTTAATTCTATTTATGAATTTCATTTATATTAGCCTTTCACTTTTCCCATCGACTCCAGCACTCAGCGTAATAATTCACTTCAAATTCAAATTGGCGCACTTTATCTCTTAAATCATTGAATTACTATCTGGGTTTACCTTGACTGCTGCTGGATTCAAGCAATAAGTGCAACACCCTCAAAAAGAAAGACTAACATCTCTCTCTTTGAGGCTGCTTCTATTCAGAAAACCCAGAAAGGTTACACCGTCACTAATGTTGCATTATTCACTGGCTCTTTTTGCTTGTTAGGTATTCGGAAAATAACGACATAGCTAACGGGTAATACAATCAATGTAAGTAACGTGGCAAAACCTAAACCAAATATAATAGTCACTGCCATCGATTTGAAGAATGGGTCAAACAATAACGGGATCATGCCTAGCATTGTCGTAATTGCCGCCATACACACAGGGCGAACACGACTCACTGAAGATTCAAATACAGCATCATACGGATCTTTACCCTCAGCCAATTCAACCTGAATTTGATCAACCAATACAATCCCATTTTTGATGACCATACCACTTAAACTTAATGTACCCAGTATCGCCATGAAGCTAAATGGTGCATCAAATATCAATAAGCCAGCAGCAATACCTATAAGCGCCAAAGGCACATTGAACCAAATAATCAGCGGGAGTCTCACGGAATTAAACAGTACAACAGTGATCAAGAACATCGCTAAATAACCCAATGGTAAAGAGCTAGCAATACCTGCTTGTGCTTCACCTGCAGTTTCATATTCGCCTCCCCACTCGAGTTCATACCCTGCAGGCAGAGGAATTGCTTCTATTTTAGGGCGTAATATCTTTAGCACTGAATCTGCTGTTTCATCACTACCTAAAAGTGGATCAGCTAATACGGTTAATACCCGCTTGCGGTCGCGACGCATAATAATAGGGTTTTCCCACTCAGTATCGAATGACGATACAATTTGGGTAACAGGCACAAACGCACTATTTTCAGCACTCCACACTTGTAGCTTTAACAAACTATCGGCATCAAGGCGCTCTTGCTCTGGTGCACGTGCAACAATGGGCAATAAATGCGATTGTTCACGATACGTACCAACCGACATGCCACTAAAGTTAATCAGCATGGCGGTATCAAGATCTTGCTTACTGATACCCACTTTTTTGGCTTGAGCATTATTCACTTGTGGACGAACAACATTCACCTGATTACGCCAATTATGACGAATATTTTCAGCGGTCGGCTCATCAATCATGACCTGCTCTGCCTGAGTAGCAAGCTGACGTAGTACAACGGGATCTTCACCATAGAATCGCGCTTCAATTGCCGCAGCTGGTGATGGGCCATTACTCAGCAACTTCACGCGAAACTCAGCTTCAGGATAATTATCACGCAATACTTTCGTGAGTTCAGGTACGCCTGCATTCAACGATTCTAAATCTGTCATTTCGATAATTAACTGCGCATACGCGTCATAGCCTTTTTCTGGCACATACGGCAAGACGAATCGTTGTGCTCCTTGGCCTATCACCGAAGTGACATTTTTAAGCCCAACGCCAACCTCTTTGTCGGTTGCGATGATTTTCTCTTCAAGTTCGCGTACAAAACCTTCTGTTGCACGAATATCTGAACCTTCTGGCAACCATACATCAACAAAGAAAATAGGCGTACTTGATGGCGGAAAGAATACATTTTTTACATGCCCCATTCCCACTATCGCTGCAAATAGCATCGCAATCACTAGGCCTAAGCTGATCACTCGAAATCGCATTGCTAACGAAAGAATTGAACGATAAGCCGTAAAGAACCAGCCTTTATACAACTCTTCAGGTATATCGCTAATGTCGCCATCTTTAAATAATAAATTACAGAAAAATGGCGTAATGGTAATTGCTGTAACCCAACTGATAAACAGTGAAACTAGCAGCACTTGAAATAATGATTTACAAAATTCACCGGTGGCATTTTGTGATAATCCAATGGGTGCAAACGCTAAAATTGCAATAATTGTCGCGCCCAATAATGGCCATTGGGTTTGCTTAACTACCTGACCTGCCGCTTCATAACGGGTTTGACCCCGTTTTATACCGATTAAAATGCCTTCAGTGACCACGATGGCGTTATCAACCAACATACCTAATGCAATTATGAGTGCGCCTAATGAAATAATTTGCAGCTGAATATTCAATACGCTCATCGCAATGAACGTACCAAAAATAGTCAGTAACAGCACTGCACCCATTAATAGCCCAGATCGCACGCCCATAAATACTAAAAGCACCACGATCACAATTGCCACAGACTGAGCAAGATTGATCAAAAAACCCGTAACAGACACATCAACCATTGCTCCTTGGTCATACACGGTGTTCAAGCTCATTCCTATCGGTAAACTTGATTCAAACTGTATGATCTTTGCTGATATTTCATTCGAGATATCAACAACATTGACACCTTGGCTGAAAGATATCCCTAAAGACAGCGCATTCTCGCCCATATTGTGGTAAATCAGCGTTGGGGTTTCACTTTCCGTTTTATAGACATTGGCAATATCACCCAGATACACCATATCTTTACTACCAGGCGGGCTCACCAATAAGCGTTTCATATCAGTAACATCAATAAACTCACCCGTAGGATGAATACGAATCCGCCCTTCACCTACTCGAATTTTTCCGGCGTTAGACACACCATTTTGATTCTTTATTTGGCTGTATATCGTATTTTGATCAAGCCCTAATGTAGCCAATTTCTGTTGGCTAATTTCGACAACGACTTGCTCTTGCGGATCGCCAACAACAGAAACCTTTTTAACACCCCCAATTAATACCAATTCTCGACGTAAGTAATTGGCATAATTTTTAAGTTCTCGATAGCTATATCCTTCGCCTGTGATGTTGATTAAAACACCGTAGACATCAGAAAAATCATCAATCACTTGCGGCATTACAGCGCCTGGCGGTAAATCGGCAACCGCATCATTCACTTTACGACGAAGCTCATCCCAAATTTGTGGTAAGGCTTTCGCGTCGTATTGCTCTTTCATCTCGATTTCAATTTGAGATAAACCCGCACTATTGATTGATGTAATGTGCTTTATCTGTGGCATCTGCTGAATAGCATCTTCCAACCGAAGTGTTACTTCTTCTTCAACTTGTTCAGGCGAAGCCCCTGGGTAAGCGGTAATAACAAGGGCGTTTTTTAACGTAAATTCAGGAAATTCTAATTGGCCTAATCCCGTAAACGAAATTCCACCACCAATTAACATCAGTAAAATAAACATCCAACTGATGACTTTGTTTTTGATACTGTAATGCGCGATATTCATCAATTACACGCCTCTTTCCCAGCGAAGGGGTTTCACTTCCATGCCAGATTTAATTGCATTCGCCCCAACACTGACGATTCGATCGCCTTTGTTTAATCCAGATAACACTTCAATACCATTCGTTCGTACTTGCCCTAACGTCACGTTTACAGATTCAACTCGATGACTTTCTTTATTGTATCGCCACACTTTGATCTGGTTATCTTCATCCGCTTTCACGATGGCTGATTGTGGTAAAATAGTGAGAAAATCGCTTATGCCATTATCTTGAGAACGACGGTGATCGATTGACATATCGAGTAATAATTCAGCACTCATACCCGGAATAACGTTCACGCCATCTTCGGGTTTAAAACTAAAGGTAACGGCATAAGTTTGCGTACCAGGGCTGACTTTACTTGAGCTCTCTTTAAAACGAACAGGATAAGTCGTCACACTTTCACCTTGAGAAACAAAACGCACACGTGGCATGTAATGTTCATCTAAGTTCTTTTTATTTAAACGCATAATGAGTGATTCAGGCACTTGAATAGTGACATCCATTAGCTGATCACCTTGCAGTGATAATACGACCTGCGATGCTTGAATCATTTGATAGTTATCAGATTCAACTTTGGCAACAATGCCTGAAAAAGGGGCTGTTAAATTGGTATATTGCAGTTGGTCTCTGGCTGAATTCAATGATGATTTAGCAGACTTTAATGTGGCTTTTGCAGAATCAAACTCTGCTTTTGAGATCAGTTTTCGGCCTAATAATTGTTCTTTACGATTGTAGTCAGCATTAGCTAAATCATAATTCGCTTCTGCATTTAACACGGCATTCTTTGCATCACGATCATCAAGTTTCGCCAGCAACTGTCCTTTATCAACTTTCTGACCTTCAATTAACCCCAATGTAACCAGCTCACCACTCACACGAAAAGCTAAATCGGCTTGTTGATTGGCCACCAATTCAGCAGGAAAAATGCGACTTTGTTCAAATGCCACATCACCAATTGTGATTAATTTTACTGGACGTACGGTGGCGATTTCAGCCACAGCACTCTCTGCAGAGTCACACCCTGTCAGAACTGAGCTCATTAAAACACTCCCTAGCACCAATGCTAACAAACTCGGTTTGGCTGACATCATTAAATCATTCCTTATAGTAATCTTTCTGTGCGAACTATAACCTGATAGAGTGTTCCAAATAACCGAACGATATAGAACTGAGAGTTTCACTTTATGGAACACTTAATCTATTGATCTATCATTAATACTGTGAGCAACATCATGAAAACAGAAGATCTCAAGCTCTTTCACCAAATTGTGGATACGGGTAGCTTAAATCGCGCATCTGAAATTTTCGACTTACCAAAGTCAAACATTAGCCGACGTATCAAATCACTGGAAGAAGAGCTGAATATTCTGCTGTTTCATCGCCAAAACCGCGCTTTACAGCTGACAGAAGCAGGTACCAAGTTCTACACAAAAACCAAAGCGATGCTGATTGATTTGGAAGCGAGTATTCAAGAAATCACTGCACCGACTTATGAAGTATCTGGGCACCTACGCATTCAATTACTGCCCTTTCCTGAGATTCTTGATATTGGCCGAATGATTTTCACATTCATGGATATGTACCCGAAGATCAGTGTCGAGATCATTACCAGTGCAGAAGACAAAAATATGGTCGAGAATCACATTGATATTGCGCTGCGTGTTGCTGAAGGCAAAACCCTTGAAGATTCCAGCTTGGTGGCTCGTCCATTCAAACATGCTTCTTTCGGATTTTTCTGCACACCGGAATATGTAGAACAACACGGCATGCCACAAACTGCTGACGATTTACGCAAACTGAATGTTATTCGCTTTCGTTTTCCCAACGGGCAAATATACGGCAACCTGCCTTTTGGCAAAAATGAAACGGTAGAAGTGTCGGGTAACTTAATAACGAACAGCGTGTCACTGTGTATGGAGGCTTGCTTGCAGAACCGAGGCATCATCTTTATTCCAGAAGATATTGGTAATTATTATCTAGAACGTGACATGTTAATACGCTTATTCGAACATATAGAACCGTCTATTAATTATGGTTGGCTGGTGTATCCATCGCGTAAAAACCTAACCTTAGCTGCTCGTACTTTTGTGGAATTCATATTAGCTGAAGTCGAAAAAGAACCAATTTGCGGTCTTATTAAAACGGATGTACGTGGAATAGTAGTGTGATTTTTTATTCATCGGTTGTCGTAAGATCTATCATCATCAATATATTGCGTTAAACCCACCAACAGCGTAATGCATATTTAGGAACAAACTTTCATCAGTTACCCTGAATATGCTCACTTACCTATCAAAGTGCATATTATGCATAACTATCCTGATTTTTATTCATTTGTGTCATACCACTGAGTTCATTATTATCCGCGCTCGCTAATTTTGGCGTTCGGAGGCACTGATGTTTTCACAATCATTATTTGCGCAGCTATTACGTATGCTAGTACTGCTCATAATTACACTTTTTGGCGTACATCACTGTCAACCTTTACTCGATGCATTGGCGCAACACGCCACCAGTGGTGGTTGCCATCAACAATCATCTATCGAACACGACAATAAAGAGCACCATTAATGAGTATTTTTCGTTTTCCACTACTAGTATGGTTGGGAATAGGGACGCTAATTATTAGTCTTGGGATAAGACAATCTTTCGGCATTTTCATGATGCCAATTTCTGATTCATTCAATACAGGTAGAGAGTTCTTTAGCTTTACGATTGCACTGCAAAATCTGCTTTTTGGTCTATTCCAACCATTCGTTGGTATGGCTGCCGATCGCTGGGGCTCACGCCGTATCATTGCCATTGGGGCAATATCGTATGCGACCGGTTTGTATCTGACCTCTTTGGCAACTGAACCTAGCATTCTTTACGTCACCTTTGGTGCTTTGATCGGTTTTGGTTTAAGTGCCACCAGCTATGTGATTATTTTGGGTTCTATTGCCCGCGTAGTACCCGCAGAACATACGGCAAAAGCCTTTGGTTTAACCACAGCCGCTGGCTCATTTGGTATGTTTGCAGTCATACCTGGCGCACAATCATTAATGCATACATACGATTGGCAAACAACATTACAAATTTTTGCCCTAGCATGTTGTGTGATCATCGCTTTTGCTAGTTTCATGAAAACGGCCAACAAAGAGGCTAAGTCTTCATTAAAAGCAGTGTCTACTGTACCGAAAATAGATGATACACAAACGTTACGCGAAGCATTGAAAGAAGCCTTTAATAATAAAAGTTACTGGTTAATTCATGCGGGATTTTTTGTTTGTGGCTTTCATGTCATGTTTATTGCGACTCACCTTCCTAGTTATTTAGCCGATAAAGGGCTACCGGGATCAACAGCTGCGATGGCGCTCGCCTACGTCGGTATTTTTAATATTTTCGGGTCGTACTTTTGGGGCGTGATGGGTGACAAGTTCGATAAACGCTATGTAATGACATCGCTATATTTAATACGAACAGTGGTTATTGCAGCTTTTGTGACACTACCTGTAACCGTTGATACCGCGGCTATTTTTGGTGGTGCTATTGGTTTTTGCTGGCTAGGCACAGTGCCGTTAACGTCGGGTTTAGTACGTCAGATGTTTGGAGCCCGATACATGTCGACGCTATATGGGCTCGTATTTTTCACTCACCAAGTCGGTAGTTTCTTAGGGGCTTGGGTCGGTGGCCGTATTTACGATTATTACGGCAGCTACGAGCCAATTTGGTGGTCAACCGTCTTTCTCGCCTTCTGCGCAGCATTAATCCACTTGCCGATAAATGACAAGCCCGTTCCTCGTTTAGCAGCATTGAGTGCAGCGGCATAACAAGGATAAAAAACCCTTTTGCCCTGTTACTCATCGTAATATAAGGTCAAAAGGGTTTGCTCTATCTATAATCAAATAAGATAATCTATAATCAAATAACGTAACGTTTATAAACGCTTAACTATTATTGATTAAAGGTGCTCACCACGGCGTAAAGCATCAATACGCTTGTCTAGCGGTGGGTGAGTCATAAACAATTCAGACAATGATTTTTTACCATTGATACCGAATGCCATCATCGAGCCTTCTAGTTGTGGCTCATGGCTCATTTTTAAGCGCTCTAACGCTGCGATCATCTTTTCTTTACCGACTAAATTCGCAGAACCCGCGTCCGCTTTAAATTCACGGTGTCGGCTATACCACATTGTCAGAATGCTCGCTAAGAAACCAAACAGTACTTCCATAATTGAAGAGACAATGAAGTACGTCATATAGCTGCCGCCTCCACCTTCCTCATCACTGTTGTTAACACCACTAATTGCACCCGCCACTAAACGAGAAACAAAAATAACAAAGGTATTCACAACACCTTGCATCAAGGTCATCGTTACCATATCACCATTAGAAATATGACTGATTTCATGAGCAAGTACCGCTTCAGCTTCATCACGTGTCATGCTGTGAAGCAAACCCGTTGAAACAGCAACAAGTGAATCATCACGCTTAGCACCTGTTGCAAATGCGTTGATATCAGCAGAATCATAAACAGCAACAGTTGGCATACCAATGCCCGCTTGTTGCGCTTGACGAGAAACGGTTTCCATCAACCAGTGCTCTGTTTCATTGCGAGGATGCTCAATAACTGAGCCACCAACAGAACGAAGAGCCATCTTCTTTGACATGAAGAGTGAGAATAGCGAGCCACCAAAACCGAACAGCGCAGCCATTACCAATAAGCCAGATAGGCTACCAGGCTGCATACCTGTTACAGCATAAACGACATTCAAGACAACGCTGAATACCAGCATTACGGCAAGGTTGGTTGCCAAGAACAGAGCAATTCGCTTCATATTTCCAATTATCTCCAATAAATAAAAGAAGCTTCAAATACATAATAGATGGTATGTGCCATCTACAGTTTAGTTAATATATGGTCGTTCAAAGCAATTACAAGTGAAAGAACATAATTGTTACCATTCGTATCAAAGTAAAAAAAGACCATTATATTTAATACGTTGATATTACATAGGTAAATTCAAGGATTACAGCCCTTGTTATTAAAACGTTACAATTCCAGTGCGGCATAATGTCGATATTTATAATTGTTAACACTCAGATGTTATAACAATCACGGCTGACTTAGAGCTGAACACCGTTCAATAGGATGAATATTTGGCCGACATACGCTCTTGTTTCTTCCCATCTTTATCTCTACAATGTGCGCCTACACATTTTGTGGATATAAACTTTTGACGATCACTCCGCCTTAGACAATCACTTCGGAACACTCTCGTTCCAACAAATCACTATCTAGGTAGCACTTTTGCTATCCATCTTGCTATGCGTTTTTAATCGCTAATAGCACCCCTATAAAATTTGTCGCTACATTTTTATCAGGTATTGCCTGATGGTTTCCGTTCGCGCAAATTTTAATAATTTGAGTATATTTAATGTTAGATACTGTAAAAAAAGACTGGTTCTTCAATGTGAAGGGCGATCTTCTTGCTGGTCTTGTTGTTGCTTTGGCACTTATTCCTGAAGCTATTGCCTTCTCTATTATTGCTGGTCTCGATCCGAAAGTCGGTCTTTATGCATCATTTTCTATGGCTGTTATTATTGCATTTACAGGTGGTAGACCTGGTATGATTTCAGCGGCAACCGGTGCAATGGCGTTACTGATGGTCACGTTAGTAAAAGATCATGGGCTGGAGTACCTATTAGCGGCAACCGTACTCACAGGTGTGATACAAATAGCAGCCGGGTATCTTAAACTGGGTAGCTTAATGCGCTTTGTTTCTCGATCGGTTGTCACCGGTTTTGTAAATGCACTCGCTATTTTAATTTTCATGGCACAGTTACCAGAGCTAACGAATGTAACTTGGCACGTTTACGCTATGACAGCTGCTGGTTTGGGTATTATTTATCTGTTCCCCTACCTACCCGTTGTCGGAAAATTATTACCTTCTCCTTTAGTGTGTATTGTTTCTCTCACCATTATTTCTATCTTGCTCGGCTTAGATATTAAAACCGTGGGTGATATGGGGCAGCTTCCCGACACTCTTCCTATTTTCCTTTGGCCTGATGTTCCTTTAAACCTAGAAACATTGATGATCATTCTTCCCTACTCACTTGGGTTAGCGGCTGTTGGCTTACTTGAATCCCTAATGACAGCAACAATTGTTGATGAGCTTACCGATACAGAAAGTGATAAAAACCGTGAATGTAAAGGTCAAGGCTTAGCGAACATTGGCGCGGGTTTAATGGGTGGCATGGCGGGCTGTGCAATGATCGGCCAGTCAATAATCAACATTAAGTCAGGCGGTCGTAGCCGGTTATCGTGTTTATCAGCAGGCGTATTCTTATTAGTGATGGTGGTTTTCCTCGGTGATTGGCTCAAGCAGATCCCAATGGCTGCATTAGTTGCCGTTATGATTATGGTATCAATTGGTACATTCTCATGGGATTCGCTACGAAACCTAAAAAAGCACCCGCTTTCGAGCAATATTGTGATGGTGGTTACCGTTGCTGTGGTAGTTGCCAGTCATAATCTCGCTATCGGCGTTTTTGTCGGTGTATTACTCGCGGCTTTATTCTTTGCCAACAAAATCAGTCGTTTTATGGTGGTGAAAAGTGCTGATAATACCGCTAGTGCATCACGTCACTATAAAGTGATAGGACAAATATTCTTTGCCTCGTCAGAGCAATTTTTGAAGTCATTTGATTTTAAAGAAGTATTAGATCACGTCACTATCGATCTTTCTTCCGCCCACTTTTGGGATATCACCTCAGTATCAGCACTTGATAAAGTCGTTATCAAATTCCGTCGTGAAGGTGCAAACGTTGAGTTAATTGGAATGAATGAAGCAACGAATACCATTGTCGATAAATTTGGTATTCACGACAAACCTGAAGAAGTTGAAAAACTAATGGCTGGCCACTAAGGAATTTATAATGAAAAATATTATCGCGTGTATTGATGGTTCATCCATGTCGACAACTGTGTGTGATGCTAGCATTTGGGCAGCCAAACACTTAGACGTCCCTTTAAAAATACTGCATGTCTTAGACAAATCGGAGTACCCTGTCACAAGTGAGTTATCAGGTAGTATTGGATTAGGCAGCCGAGAGCAACTTCTTGAAGATTTAACAGCACTAGATGAGCAACGCAGTAAATTGGCCCTTAAGCATGGGAAGTATTTACTTGCCGATATGATGGAAAGAGCGAATCTACAAGGTTTGCCTAACGTTATTAAACAGCAAAGACACGGTGACTTTGTTGAGTCTCTGCTTGATATTGAAACTGAAACCCGCTTACTGGTTATTGGAAAATCAGGTGAAGCACATCAAAACCAAACCACCGCTATTGGTTCTCAGCTTGAAAGTGTTATTCGCTCCATAAAGGCGCATACCTTAGTCGCGATAAAACCATTTAACGAACCCCAGTCGTTCATGATTGCATTTGATGGCAGTGATATCAGTTTAAAACTCATCGATAAAGCGATAAAAACCCCGTTATTAAATGGATTAACCTGCCACTTAGTGATGGTGAAAGACGAGAATAATCGCACAGAGTCTTTCCATGTTGCCTCTAAGAAATTACGTGCTGCAAATATCGATGTCTTGGAAAAAATCATTGAGGGCGATATCCACTCAGCACTGGTGCACTATCAAACACACAATGATATTGGTCTTATTGTGATGGGCGCTTATGGGCATTCACGCGTTAGGCAATTTTTCTTAGGCAGTAATACCACTGAAATGCTAACCAAAAGCCAAGTACCGCTCTTACTCATTCGCTAGAAATGGAATGAATATGTGATAAGGCTAAATCTTAGACTTTGGTCTTATTGCATCTTGTGCGCATATTGACTATTGTGATGTCAGTTGTTTAAAACACCAGTCTATTTATCAAGGAGGAATGATGGCCGACAAAGAGAACTACCAAGTTGCGATTGATATTCTTTGCTGTCATCTTGGTATGTCAGTTGATGAAGCTCATAAGGAATTAGGGCTTGATGCATCAGGTAAATCAAAGCTGACAAATACTCAAGAAGCACTTATCGGATTAACCGGCGATAACAGCTAAGATAATTTAGTTTTAAAATTTGAATTATAAAAAGGCACTTTTCAGTGCCTTTTTTCATATCTAGTATTTGCTTACTTAAACACTAAACAGCGCTATAAACCTAACGCACTTAAATCAATATACTTTGATAAGTCACGTTTTTTAATTGCTGGCATGTATGGGATTTCGCCCATCTTTTTACCTGGCAGATTGTGTTCTAGCATTTTAATAATATCAGCATAGTTTTCTGTGCCTGGGTTGATGCGATTAGCAACCCAACCAACCAACTCTAAACCATCATTTTTAATCGCTTCTGCAGTAAGCATTGCATGGCTTAAACAACCCAGCTTTATACCCACAACCAAGATAACAGGCAGCTTTTCACGCTTTACCCAACTTGATAGAAAATCGGTATGAGAAATCGGCACACGCCAGCCACCAGCACCTTCGATAAGTACGGCTTCTGATTTACTTTTCAGATGCTCTAAGCCCGCACTTAGTACATCAAAATCAATTATTTGCCCTTCTTGCTCTGCAGCAAGGTGGGGAGAAATTGCGGCTTCAAATGCGTATGGGTTAACTTCTTGGTATTCCAGTTCAACAACTGAAGCATCTTGGATATACAGTGCGTCTGAATTACGCATCCCAGCTTCTGTTGGTGTGCTATCTGATGCCACAGGCTTATAACCCGCCATCTTAATATTCGCGCCACCAGCTGCGTGTAAAATTGCGCGAGAGGCTACAGTTTTACCTACTTCGGTATCTGTACCTGTAAGAAAGAAAGCGTTAGTCATTTATTATTACTCCAAAACAGACTTGATATGTAGCTGGCAGTTGACCATTCTCATCTCGAAACTCATTGTAGGCGCTCTCTAATGCCATGATCGTTTTACGACCGGCCAAGCCTGCTTTGCGCCCTTGTGGTAAATGAGTCGCCCCTATCCCTTTTAGGTCCTTCATGAGTCCAACTGCCGCTGGATAATTCACTCTAATTGGCTTGAAGTCTAGGGTATCGATTGCTCCTCCCGCTTGCGCCAGCGCAAGTTTTATCGCCTTTTGCGAAAGAAAATGGTTCACATGTTGATATCGATCAACCTCTTGCCATGCCTGCGAAAGCTCAAATAATGAACCCTCTACTAAAGTGGTAAACATAATTTTACCACCAGGCTTCACCACACGACGCAACTCTTTCAATGGTACAGACAGATCATCACACCACTGCAGGGCAAGGCTACTAAACGCAACATCAAACTGATTATCTTTAATAGGTAAGTTCTCAGCATCTGCTTCTAAATAGGTAACACTATCGCCACAACGAGACTTTGCCTGTACCAGCATTTCTATCGACAAATCAGCGGCCAAAACATCATAACCACGTTGCATTAATTGCTCTGAAAAATACCCAGTGCCGCACCCTAAATCCAATACGCGAGTACCTGCCTGAATAACCGCAGGTAAACGCTCAAGTAACTGATGACCGACAATGCGCTGAAAAGCAGCCGCTTTATCGTAATGCTTTGCTGCACGACCAAATGCTTCTGCCACGGCTTGTTTATCTATTTGAGGAATGTCGTTTGTTTTTAATTTTGCTGTGTCATGGGTGACAGCATTAACTTTATTCATCATTAATCACCTCATTTAACGTTGTTGCTAATCGTTTAATATCTTGTTCTGTATGTGCGGCCGTTAACGTTATTCTTAAACGTGCACTATTGACGGGAACGGTTGGTGGTCTAATTGCACTTACCCATAAACCTTTCGCTTTTAATGCATTGGAAACCGATAACGCTCTATGACTATCACCAATAATTAAGGGTTTTATCGGAGTATGCGTATCAACCAGTTGTATTGAACTCTCGACACTTTCAAAGAGTAAGTGCCCTAAATCATGCAATTTTTCACGACGCCAATCATCTGATTGAATAAGGCAACAAGCCGCACTTAATGCGTGAGCTTGTGATGGAGGCATTGACGTCGAATAAATGAAATGACGAGCAAATTGAATTAAGTATTCAGCAGTATCGTTATTGCACATGACAGCAGCACCTGATAATCCAAAGGCTTTGCCAAATGTCACAATAAGTATGTCGGCTTTCACCCCTGCAAGGTCACAACTGCCTCGCCCTTTATCACCCAACACCCCACAGCCATGTGCATCATCAACCATTAACCACGCATCATGTTGGCTACATTGCTCTGAAATGTTAGCCAACGGTGATAAATCACCATCCATACTAAAGACCCCTTCAGTAATCACTAATGGGTTAATAGAGGGAGATTTATCATTGGTTTGATGAAGTAAGCGAGTTAATGCAGAAAGATCATTATGAGCGAATCGGCGCATGGTTGCAGGTGATAACAGACCAGCTTCCATCAATGATGCATGGTTCAACTTATCTTGAATTAATACATCATGCTTATCTGGAATCGTAAACAAAACCGCTTGGTTCGCACTGAAACCGCTATTAAACAATAATGCCCGATCGTACCCCAGCCAGTCGGCGAGTTGATCTTCTAGTGTTTTGTGAGCGGAATGAAAACCAGTTACTAAAGGTGATGCACCACTACCGGCACCGAACAGGGTTAAGCCCTCTTGCCATGCCGATAATATGGCGGGATCTTGTGCCAAACCAAGGTAGTCATTACTCGAAAAGTTAAGTAACGATGTACCTTGATGCTCAACACTTTGCTCAGCACGAGACAAACAAGCACGCTGGCGATATAACCCTTGGGTTTCTCGTGCTTCCAGCGCGTGTTTTATTTTGTGGTTAAAACGACGATTAGACAGTGGCATCGTAGAATAAATCATCTTTACCCGGACGCGCAGCAACACGTTGTGCAACCTGCCCTAACAATTCATGCTCTTGCACTTCATCAGGTTTCGCTGCTTGCTCTTGGCTATTAATACCTAGCTTAGCAAACAATTGCATGTCTTTATCTTCACCTGGATTCGGTGTCGTTAATAGCTTACAACCGTAGAATACTGAGTTAGCACCCGCCATGAAACATAACGTTTGCATCTGTTCGTTCATGTCTTCACGACCTGCAGACAAACGCACTGAAGACATTGGCATTATGATTCGTGCAACGGCAATAATACGAATGAAATCAAACGGGTCGACATCCTCCACATTTTCCATTGGTGTGCCTTTTACTTTTACCAACATATTAATTGGCACACTTTCAGGGTGGGTTGGCAATGTTGCAAGCTCTACCAATAAACCTGCACGGTCGCGTGAACTTTCACCCATGCCGATAATACCGCCAGAACAAATTTTCATGCCTGCATCGCGCACATGGCTTAATGTGTCTAAGCGATCTTGGTAAGTACGTGTTGTAATAACCTGACCGTAATATTCTGGCGACGTATCAAGATTATGGTTGTAGTAATCTAAACCGGCACCCGCTAATTCATCGGCTTGACCACCCGTGATCATACCCAGTGTCATACACGTCTCAAGACCTATATCTTTAACGCCACGGATCATATCCATTAAATACGGCATATCACGTTCTTTAGGGTTCTTCCAAGCAGCGCCCATGCAAAAACGCGTTGCACCCGATACTTTCGCTTTCTGCGCAGCATCCAATACTTTTTCAACTTCTAATAAACGCTCACGCTCGACATCTGTACGATAGTGCGCACTTTGTGGGCAGTATTTACAATCTTCAGGGCATGCACCCGTTTTGATTGAAAGTAATGTACTCACCTGCACCTTGTTAGGTTCATGATATTGGCGATGTACTTGCTGAGCTTCAAATACAAGATCCATAAACGGCTTTTCAAACAAGGCTTGAACTTCCGCAACTGTCCAATCGTGACGTACTTCCACAGTGTATAACCTCTTTATAGTAATAATATTGTTGCTCTCACTAGAATCCTCTTTTTAAGAAAATATCTGGACCCTAGCGGCTTTCTATACTTGGCTAGTCTACTGAGAGTTAGTAGACTGTCAACATACAATAGACACCAAGGTTTACATCTGTGCAAAAAACAACCAATAAGATTGATTTGGAATTTGACCAACAGCATGTTTGGCACCCCTACACATCGACGATAAATCCGCTGCCTTGTTATCCGGTTGAAAGTGCCAGCGGGGTGTATCTCACATTAGAAGATGGTCGTAAGCTTATCGATGGTATGTCTTCATGGTGGTCAACAATTCATGGCTATAACCACCCGGCTCTTAATCAGGCAGCAAAAAATCAAATCGATAAAATGTCACATGTCATGTTTGGTGGTATTACGCATGAACCTGCTGTCGAACTTTGCCGTAAACTTATAGCCATAACGCCTGAACCTTTACAGCATGTTTTCTTAGCTGATTCTGGTTCTGTTGCGGTTGAAGTCTCATTAAAAATGGCATTGCAATATTGGCATGCAAAAGGGCAGCTTCGCCCTAAATTCTTAACCGTTCGTCACGGTTACCATGGCGATACATTTGCTGCAATGTCGGTTACCGACCCTGATAATTCCATGCATAGCCTATACAAAGGCTTTTTACCTGAGCACATTTTTGCAGAATCATCAGAGCTTGGTTTTTACGAGGAATGGTGTGAGAGTGACATTAGCGATTTCAAAGAGAAGCTAAACAATAATAAAGAACAATTAGCCGCTGTTATTATTGAACCCATTGTTCAAGGTGCAGGAGGCATGCGTATTTACCACCCGATGTACCTCAAACGCATTCGTGAATTATGTGATGAACATAATGTATTATTAATTGCAGACGAAATTGCAACGGGCTTCGGTAGAACAGGAAAAATGTTTGCCTGTGAACATGCAGGAATTAGCCCTGATATTATGTGTGTCGGCAAAGCACTCACTGGTGGGTACATGACATTATCGGCGACGCTAGCCACCAAACACGTGGCAGATACAGTATGCAGTGGTGAAGCCGCTTGCTTTATGCACGGCCCCACATTCATGGGTAATCCTTTGGCCTGTGCCGTTGGCAATGCCAGCCTCGAAATTTTAATACAAGGTAATTGGCGGCAGCAAGTTTTAAGCATTGAACAACAATTGTCAGAGCTATTGCCAGAAATTGGTCAACTTGATTGTGTTAAAGCCGTTAGATGGTTAGGCGCTATTGGCGTAGTTGAGCTATACGAACCTGTCAACATGGCTGAAATTCAAAAAAGTTTTGTAGACGCAGGTGTATGGATTCGTCCATTTGGCAAACTGATTTACATCATGCCCCCTTTTATTATTACACCACAAGAACTTAGCTGTCTCACTGTAGCAATATTGCGAACGCTAAAATCACAATAAAGCCAGGGTTGGATTACTCTTTCGTATTATCGAAAAGCAGACAGATTCCTATCTTTGTCTGCTTATACTGAATACTGATCGTTAAAGAAACATCATACGTAATATAGATATAACGACAGTAAGGGTGACCAATGATGCAACTGCCCCTTTTTCCTATGCAAATGTATTTGTTACCAGGTGGTATCAGTAAGCTTAGGATTTTCGAACCACGCTACATACGCTTAGTGAAGCTTGCGATGGCTTGCAATGACGGCTTTGGCTTGTGCATGAAAAATGATAAAACACTTTGCCACTTTGGTACTCGTGTCATCATTACAGATTTTGAAGCTCTTCCTGATGGATTACTTGGTATCACTATCAAAGGTGTTGAAAAATTTATAATTAACGACCATTGGGAAGAGGAAGATGGCTTAATTGTCGGCGAGGTAACCATGTTAGAAAATTGGTCAAAATCCGACATTAAATTTGTTGACCGCGATATTGCTAATAGCTTAAGAACCCTTTTTAGGGAGTACCCTGAACATGGTGAGTACTATCAAGAACCTGATTTCAATGACATGACCTGGGTATGCCAGCGATGGTTGGAAATATTACCTCTCGAGACGAATCAAAAACAATGGTTCATGAGCAGAGTTGATAGTCGTGCCGCTATGTCTTTTCTTCATACTGTAATTGAAGAAGAATTGAAAAAAAGATGATATCTATTTTGTCTTTGTATATTCAAAAAAAACGCAGTTATTCACTGCGTTTATTTATTTAAAATACAAACAACCCCTAGCCATCAACTAACTTCATTAATAAGTGACCGTCATACATCGCCTGCTTAACCAGAGCTGCACCGGGCATCGTCGCTTGTGTATAAAAGCAACTTTCTTCAACAATTAAGTCACGATTATAAACAGGTAAAGATTGATTACGAATGCACTCTAATATCGCGGGGTATAACACTTTTTTAGCACGATTAAATTCCCCTCCGATTAAGATTTTATCTGGGTTAAACAAGTTCACCATGATCGCAATAGCTTGCCCAAGATGATGGCCAAGTTCAATAATAACTTGACGCGCTAACGTATCTCCTGCAACTGCTGCATCACAAATACTTTCAATTGTAGGTGTTGTGCCATGCAAACAAGAAGGGTGCCCTTCTTTTAATCGCTGTTCAATTTGCTCCAAAATCGCTTTTAAGCTCGCAACTGTCTCTAAACAACCGTGATTGCCACAGAAGCACCGCTTGCCATAAGGCTTAATTTGAATGTGCCCTAACTCTCCGACATTCCCCGTACTGCCTTGTAGTACTTTGTCATCCAAAATAATACCAGCACCAACGCCATTATGAATTGACACTAAAATGGAGTTAGCAACACCTCGGGAGTTACCAAATAGCTTCTCAGCCAGCGCCCAAGATCGGGTATCGTTACCAATAAATACAGGTAAGCCCGTCGCTTCATGAATAGTCGGACCCAACGCCAGATTTTTCACATCGTAATGCGGCATCTGTAAAACAATACCTTCTTGTGAGTTCACCAAGCCAGGTAATGTTAAGGCAATCGCAGTTATTCGGTCTAACTCACTAACATGGTTAGCAAAGAAAATGTTAATTTCACTCAGTAACTTCTCAATAACCGCTTCTTGTTGTAACTCTTCAATATCTTGACGCTCTTCCATCAAGATATCACCGCCTAATTCATGCAAAGCAATAGTTAAATAACCACGTCCTAATCGTATTGATAAAAACTGCCAGCCTTCATTGGCAGGCACTAAACCAATAGCGGGACGACCTCGACTTAGGGTTTCTTGATACTGCGTTTCTTTGATTAAGTGAGCATCTATCAACTCACGCGTAATCTTTGTAATACTTGCAGGTGCTAACAGACTTCGTTTAGATAATTCAATTCGCGAAATAGGCCCAAATAAATCAATAAGTTTGTACACGCTGCCGGCATTATTACGTTTAATGTGGTCAATATGTCCAGGCTGAGCGACATACATGCCATTACTCCCGTCTAAAAATAAAAAATCGATACTATAAAAAAACAAAAAATAACATTATTTTTCGTTGCGAACTAATTTTTTTACTTTGCGAAGTAATTGTGAAGACTATTCTTCTCAGTACGTGATACGTGTCACGAGGAATGAGTAAAGACAACTACTTTTTGTTCTGACATAATGCCCCGCTTGTGTTTTTTGCACATTTAATTTTGAAAATAAAATTTATATTTTTTGAATCAGAATCCCTCATCACAATTCTGATTCGCCATGAGGTTATGCGGTGTACAAGATAAATGAAGTCTTCGAGACAATTCAGGGTGAAGGTACTTTCACTGGTGTTCCTGCGATATTTGTTCGTTTACAGGTTTGCCCTGTTGGTTGCTCATGGTGTGATACCAAGCAAACATGGGATGCAGAGCCGACTGATTATGCATCGTTAAATGACATCATGGCAAAAAAAGGAGACTCCCCCCTTTGGACCAATATTGACGCCCAAGGTATTGTCGCTCTACTGCAAGATCAAGGTTACACAGCAAGGCATGTGGTTATTACAGGTGGCGAACCTTGTATTTATGATCTTATACCATTAACAGCGGCATTAGAAACCGCTGGGTTTAACTGCCAGATAGAAACCAGTGGTACATCTGAGATTCTGGCAACTGAAGATACCTGGGTAACGGTCTCCCCTAAAATCAATATGAAAGCGAAGCTTCCCGTTTTAGCTTCAGCACTTTCACGTGCAGATGAAATCAAGCACCCTGTTGGCACAAGTAAAGACATTGAACAGCTTGATACACTTATTAACGGCGTAACATTAAAACAAAACGTGACCATCGCTTTGCAGCCGATCAGCCAGAAACCAAGAGCAACGGATTTATGTATCGAAACTTGCATTAAACGTAACTGGCGGTTGTCTATTCAGACACATAAATATTTAGCTATTGCTTAAATTCTGACGTTCATATTTTTACCTATAACACTTGTTAAGAATTACAGCTGTTACATATTAAGATTAACGGTGGCTCCTAAAGAGACACCGTTTTCTTTGAAAAGCTAATTTATTTAAAATAACTGATTTATTTAGAATAAAAATCATCAGCCTGATGCGAAAACCCGCTTCTCATTACCTGTCTCACAATAATCTCAAATATTAGAATCCGTTTCATAGCCAAGATCGGCTCTCCCCTTTTACACAAAATAATTCCCCTATATCTATACTCAGCAAAAATAAAGACACATAAAAATTTACCAATTGGGGAAGTCA
Organism: Photobacterium profundum; assembly: GCF_003026285.1. Taxonomy (GTDB): domain Bacteria; phylum Pseudomonadota; class Gammaproteobacteria; order Enterobacterales; family Vibrionaceae; genus Photobacterium; species Photobacterium profundum. Next base: position 267,337 of record NZ_PYOD01000005.1, on the reverse strand, counting down.
GCATGCGCAATTATCTAAGAGTATTACTCTGTGCTGTGGCATTAGGTTTGTTACAAGCCTGTGGTGGCGGAGGACCTGGAGATCCTGTTGCAGCAGCACCCGCAGCACAAGTACCAGTCTCAACCCGCTTCAATATTAGTGTTGATGTACCACTAGGTGTTAACACAGCCTACCAATCAACGACTGGTATCATGAAAAGTGCCTATGCCGATGCACTCATCAATCTTAGTGAGGGTAATTTTGTTATTGTTCTGCTTGATGCTGAGGGTAAAATTTATCGACAAGCTGATATTACCCATTGGGAAGAAGGCCCAGTAGGAACATATATTATTGATGCAGATACGCTTACACGCTTCAATGCTGTTGTTCTTGTTAGCCGTTTCAATACGCCTGATTTTATCATTGGTGAAGCACTGCCTGATAATGTCTTTGTTGCGCCACTTCTCTCTACCGATGTTGCTGTCACGCTCAGCTCGACCCTCGCCTACTTCTCTGTGGCACAAAAAGTAGTTAATGATGACGATTGGGGAATATTTAGTGAGGTCGTTTCTAAACCTGGCTTTATAGAGTTACGTACTGCGACAGAGATGTTTGATGAAATAGGGGTCGAACTTAATAATATTTTAGTTTCACAAATCGGCCTAAGGGGTATCACTGTTGAAAGTATGATGGATTTAACCCTCGTTAAAGCAATGACATCAGGCTTAATTGAACGTAAATACACCGAGCAAAGCAGCGAAATTTCAGACGTACAGGCGATTTTAACGGAAGGATTCTGGCAGCTAAAAAGTCAGGCATCTAACGAAGGTAATAATATCAATGCCGACCATACGTCTCACGATGGGCAAGAAAGTATAACCGCTCAATATAAGTGGGATAAAAATGGTGACGAAGAAATCACATTGAGTGAATATTTCACTTACTTCAGCGGCACAACTGCATTTAGTGACGATGATATTACGGAACAAATCCTTACCGCTGAAGGTTGGGTCGGGCTGTACGATTATTTACAAGTGCTGTTTATTACACCAAGAACCGCTATTTTGACCAATGCGGCACTCAATAACGATGATGATAAAGGGCTAACACTCGAAGCTAATGCTTACTCGTTAACTGATAAAAAAATGCACGATTATTTAGCGACAGAAGAGAATCACCGCCTGACTAAATACATAAAAGAAGATGGCGTGTTTGAAGACGGTGCATACGGCTTTTATTTCACATGGAAACCTCAAACAGACCAACACCTATTATGTAATAACCGAAATGATGTCGCTGATTGCCGTATTGCTCCCGTTATCGCCCCGCTTCTTTATTACACTGATCTTGACGATATCTTTACCAACGAGCCTAGCGAAACATTCCTAAATGTTAATGGCTTTAAGATCTCAGATAATATCGTGGCTGAATTTATTAGTAATGACTTCAATACCGTACTTTACTGGTACAAGGTTGCAGGTGATAATTGGCAAGTTCAAGCCGAAGGTACATGGGGCTCAGTCAATACGTTTGGTAAAGAACTCATCCGATTCGAGGTACCCAATCTTATTACCCAACTTGATGCAAGTTATGACTTCGATACACGCCAACTGTTCTTAGTGAATGATAAAAATTACATCAATATAGGTGAAACACTGCTCGATGGTGAAAAATCTCATTTTTCAGGATTTAACGTTGCCGCTAAGGAACAAATTTTTGCTCTTGCCTCACGCAGTAATCTTCCCGCTTTTGGTCTTTGTAATTATGGCAACACATCCAATGCCAATGGAGATAAATACCTTAACGCTGTGATTGAATGTGGTGGTGATGATCGTTTTAATACTCAAACCATTAGCGAATTAATCGATCAACATATTGTTCAAATCACTCCTGAAGGTGAAATAAGCACCATCATTTTAAAGGAAAATAATAATTGGGAATTTTACAAAAATAGCGTTAAAGAAGACATTGTCAGAACATGGTCTTTAACAGACGATGGCTATTTACGTATGGATTGGACATCACCAGCCAGTGATGACAATTTCGATTATTGGGCAAGAACGAACCACAACCTAAACGATAAATTACATGTGATAAAGGCCTATTCAATTAACGATGACGGTGTCGGTTCACCCTCTGAAACGGTTTATTCTAAAATCGTAAAAGAATACGCACCCGATCAGCTTTTAGCCTGTGATACAAATGATTCTGGTTGGAGCTTTGACACCATAGCCCCAATCACCAAACAATCACTGACTCAATACACAACGCAAACAGCAGCGTGCCTTGTTAGCTGGGAGCAAAAAACCACTCGTTTTACAGAAAATATGTTGCTTAATGATGCCGGTGTTACCAGCGATGATCTCGCTTTAACGTTTGCTGGTGATAGTTCACGGTATTTAAAACTCACAGACAATTTTGACGGTGACTACTTCAAAGGTTCATACGGCGATACTGATGGTTGTGGTTTTAACTTCGAAATCAGGTGGCGAATTGAAGAAGATGGCACCCTTTATTATCAAGCACTTGATGGTTCAATGAATGAGCGAATTAAAGTCACAGAGTCTGATGGCCTACACTTTGCGATTAAAGCCTTTAATCACCAAACACGTTGGCAGAGTGATGAAGCCTTAATGTACACCACGCAAGAAGGTGAAATGTGGAGTGATATTGTGACCTTAGTCCGCGCTGATGATATACCTGAAGCAGTTATCATTCCGCCGCCTCCTCCACCTGAGCCTGAAGTGCCAGCAGAAGGAGAGCCACCAGCTGAACCAGAAACCCCATCAGTGCCAGCAAAAGGGACGATTTTGAATGACGGTCAAACCTGTGAATACCTTAATCAAGCCTAAAGTGCTTAAATAATAATAATCAGGCAAGAATACTTGCCTGATTTTTTTATCTATATTTATTTCGCGTGTCATTGCAGCTACCTGATTGGATAACGCCACCCTCAGTATCACCATTTCTGGTCAAATTACGCACAATAACCTCAACATTAAGAGATTCGTGCAATTATTAGGCAGCAATCATAGCGTCTAGAGCGATTACTTTCGCTATTTACGCTTTCAAGTGATAACAAAGCTTGATGCCTGACGTAAGAAAGGTAATATTGATTATTCGGAATGTATTTTAAAGCACGACTTATCTTTAATGATGAAGTATGAGTGCCTTAACGGAGAATATTTTAAACATGACTTACGCGCCTGTAACAGACGTACTAAGCGGAAAGCTAGCAGTAGACAGTGAAGTTACTGTTCGAGGCTGGATCCGTTCACGTCGTGATTCCAAAGCTGGGATCTCTTTTCTTGCCATTTATGACGGCTCTTGTTTCGACCCGATTCAGGCCGTGGTCCCGAATGAGTTAAATAATTATCAAGAAGAAGTCCTAAAACTAACTACTGGTTGCTCTGTTGAAGTAACGGGTAAAATTGTTGAGTCTCCTGCTAAAGGTCAAGATTTTGAGCTTGCTGCAACTGACGTTAAAGTTGTAGGTTTAGTTGAAGACCCTGATACATACCCAATGGCGAAAACTCGCCACTCAATTGAGTACCTTCGTGAAGTTGCGCACCTACGTCCGCGTACTAACATGATTGGTGCTGTAGCGCGTGTACGTAACTGTCTGTCTCAGGCAATTCACCGCTTCTACCACGAGCAAGGTTTCTTCTGGATGTCTGCTCCACTTATCACAGCATCTGACTGTGAAGGTGCGGGTGAGATGTTCCGTGTATCAACACTTGATATGGCTAACGTTCCGATGACGGACGCTGGCGAAGTTGATTACGATAAAGACTTCTTCGGTAAAGAAACATTCCTGACAGTATCTGGTCAGTTAAACGCTGAAACTTATGCTTGTGCATTAAGCAAAGTATACACATTCGGCCCTACTTTCCGTGCTGAAAACTCAAACACCAGCCGCCACCTTGCGGAATTCTGGATGGTAGAACCTGAAGTTGCTTTCGCCGATCTTGATGATGCAGCGAAACTGGCTGAAGACATGCTTAAGTACGTATTCAAAGCCGTACTTGAAGAACGTCGTGATGACCTTGAATTCTTTGCACAGCGTATCAACAAAGAAGCAATCACTCGTCTAGAGCAATTTGTCGATTCTGACTTTGCACAAGTTGATTACACTGATGCAATCCAGATCCTACAAGATTCTGGTCGTAAGTTTGAGTTTGATGTTGAGTGGGGCATTGATATGTCTTCTGAACACGAACGCTACCTTGCAGAAGAGCACTTCAAAGCACCTGTAGTTGTTAAAAACTACCCGAAAGATATCAAAGCATTCTACATGCGTATGAATGACGATGGTAAAACGGTTGCTGCTATGGACGTTCTAGCACCAGGTATCGGTGAGATTATTGGTGGTTCTCAGCGTGAAGAACGTTTAGAGCTGCTAGATAAGCGTATTGCTGAAATGGGTATCGATGCAAGCCACATCGAATGGTACCGCGACTTACGTCGTTACGGTACAGTTCCTCACTCAGGCTTCGGTCTAGGTTTTGAGCGTTTGGTTACTTACGTTACTGGCATGCAAAACATCCGTGACGTAATTCCGTTCCCACGCGCACCACGTTCTGCAAACTTCTAATTTGAACTTGCAACTAACGTGAATTGAAAAGACTTCCTTCTAGGCTGTCTCTTATACACAAATCCCCAGTTTTTAAACTGGGGATTTTTTTTAACTTCATTTCAATATCACGATCTTATTTTTTTGGTTTCCACGCTTTGAGGTCAATATCTAGATCAGGGAAATCTTTGGGGTCGAATTGTGGGTGTTCGATACCTGCTTTAAGTTGCTTCTTATAGTCTTTCAAAATACGGATGAGCGTAGGAAACAGCATTATAAGTGCTAACAAGTTAACGATAGCAAGGATGCCCATCATCGGATCTGAGAAGAAAAACACTGACGTTGCTCCCGGAGCAACTGCGCCCAAAAAGATAATCCCGATCACAACAAAGCGAAGAATGTGTACAGACAGTTTGTTCTTTGACATGAATGTGAGGGCGTTCTCCCCCAGATAGTAGTTGTAGATGATAGAACTAATAGAAAAGAGCAAAATCGCCCCAGTCAGAAAGTACTGAGACCAAGCCCCTATATGTGAAACCAGTGACTGCTGAGTCAAAACGACACCATCAATGCCTTCTGCGCCAGGAACATAAACATCACCCAGTAAGATAACAAATGCCGTACAGCTACAGATTAAGATTGTATCAATAAATACCGATAAAGACTGTGTGATGCCCTGAGTGATTGGGTGAGCGACATCGGCCGTGGCGGCGACATTGGGCGCCGAACCCAGGCCAGCTTCATTTGAGAACAGGCCACGGCGCAAACCTTGTGCCATCGCAGTCCCCATACCGCCACCAACAGCTTCCTCCCAACCAAATGCGTTAGATACGATACTACCAATGACCGCTGGGATCTCAGTGATGTTGATTAAGATGACTAGAAGCGCCATTGCGACATACCCGATAGCCATAATAGGTACGATAACATCCGCCGTTTTAGCGATACGTTTAATACCACCGTAAATAATAAAACCAGTAATAATAGCTAACAGGCCACCAGTCCACATGCGGTCAATACCCAGGCTATCCTGCGCAGCCCCTGCAACGGTATTACCTTGAAAGGCATTAAAACCAATCGCAAAGGAAGCAATCAAACAAACGGCATATAGGTAAGCAAGCCATCGATAGTCTTCACCAAGACCATGAATTATCGAACGTGCAGCACCTCCACGAAATGCATCACCTTCTTTTCGCTTATAAAGCTGAGCGAGTGAACATTCCACTAAGCTTGTTGCCATACCAACCAGCGCAATTGCCCACATCCAAAATACAGCACCAGGACCACCAAGAGAAATTGCAACAGCTACACCTGCAATGTTACCGCCACCAACACGACCACCAACAGATAATAAAAGCGCTTCACGACCTGAAATTGCATTCCTGTCGGCTGTTTGGTTTTTGTTTAATAAAACACTGAACATGCGTCCAAAGAAAGTAAATTGAACAAATCCGGTAACGAAAGTAAAGAATAGACCCAATACGACCAGGAATGGTATAAGTGCCCATCCCCAAGTGAGATCTCCAATTACACCAAAAAGGCTTTCTAACAATTCCATCTCGACTCCTAAACATATCAGTCCGGAATAGAGGAACGAGATATCCGGGATCCAGCTATAACCGTGTACGCCTTAGATACCGTACAAGTTCGTTCCTCACTTTACGGAATGATTAAGTTTGGTGACTGACTCGTCAAAACTTCTGTTATGTACTACCAACCCTGAAAGATAGTTGAGAAGAGTATAGTCGGTCACAAAATCTTTAGTCGGAAATCTCTGAGGCGTTCTGGTTATTTCAATGCCCAAAGGGGTTTGCCGCAGATTTAGTCTAACTACACACGCACTTATTTTCAGATACAATTAGGCTGCAAGCGCGTAGAATTTATTCCAAACAGATAAATATTCAGGGTTGTCGAACTGTCCATTTTGATCAACGGTTCGATAGTAATATTTCCATTGGCCTTTTACGTTGGTTAGTAATAAACACTGGCTAGCAATAAACAAAAAAGGAATAGATGCTTGAAAAAGTGCGATCTCGATTACACACAGTCTATCTGTGATGCTTTAAATACGCTGCGCCAACAAAAGCCACTCGTAGTAAACATTACTAATTACGTCGTCATGAATAATACCGCCAATGCTCTGCTAGCGATTGGCGCCTCTCCTATCATGGCGCATAGCCAAGAAGAAATGGCAGAGATGATGAGCTTTGCAGGCAGTTTAGTGATCAATATTGGTACCCTAGACTCAGTCTGGATTCCTCGTATGATCTACGCGGTAGAACAAGCCAACGCCAATAATAAGCCGGTCATACTCGATCCTGTCGGTTGTGGGGCAAGTGCGCTACGTACTAATACCGCGCGGCAGATTGTGGCATTAGCCGATCAATTGACGATTCGTGGTAATGCATCTGAAATTATTGCTCTTGCAGGCGAACAGGCCCAATCAAAAGGTGTAGATGCACTCGATAACAGCGATAAAGCCGTTCACGCTGCACACCACCTTGCGACACAAAATAACTGTAGCGTCGTGATCTCTGGTGCAACAGATTATATTGTTACCACAACAGCAACCATTGCGCTTAACAATGGCCATGAAATGATGCCTTATGTAACGGGAATGGGATGCTCTCACACTGCACTTACTGGCGCATTCGCCGCAATTGGAGAGCCTACAGGCTTAGCTGCAACCGCTGTACTAGGTATTGCTGGCGAGATAGCAGCTCGTGATGCAGCAGGACCAGGTAGCTTACAAGTAAACCTATTAGATTCGCTCTACCATCTTGATGAAGCTGTAATACGAGAACACATTCGCATTAATCTTGTTGAAGACGGATGTCACTAAAAGGCAACTTGGGTATACAAACATGAATAAATATCGACTGTATCTTGTTACCGATGAACATCAAGATATTGAAGCATTAACATTTGTAATTAAAGAAGCCATCGCTGGCGGCGTCACCATGGTACAAATCCGTGAGAAGCATGGTGATATTCGAGCATTCATTCAGCGTGCTATGGTGATTAAGGCCCTTTTATTAAATACGGGTATTCCATTAATTATTAATGATCGTATTGATGTCGCATTGGCTGTCGATGCTGATGGTGTTCATCTGGGGCAATCAGATATGCCTGCTGATATTGCTCGTCGTTTAATTGGCCCCAATAAAATACTGGGGCTGTCGGTCGAGAATGAAACGCAACTTGAACACGCGCAATCTCTACCCATCGATTACCTTGGCATTAGCGCCATCTTCCCGACACCAACCAAAACCGACACCGTCTATACGTGGAGAATCGATGGCTTAAGTAAAGCCGTTAAAAGCAGTAAATTACCACTGGTCGCCATTGGTGGTATTAACAAAGAGAACATTCAAACAGTCGCGCAAACACACGTTGCGGGTATTGCTCTCGTCTCTGCAATTTGTCATGCGCAATCACCTAAGATTGCGTGTGAAGAATTAAACCAACTAATAGGTTAATTCCCTAGCGTAAAATGCGCAGATACAAAAAAGGCTACCTATAGATAGGTAGCCTTTTCTTTATCTGTAATACTCACGTATTTGCTGTCGCTTTATTCTGCCGTTTCTGGACGAATATCTAGCTGAATACCTTGTAAGAAGTTACGTAGAATTTGATCTTTACATTCACGGTAATGCTTGTTGTCTGGCTTGCGGAAGAACGAGCTAAGCTCATGCTTACTTACATCAAACCCTGAAAGCTTTAAGATATCAACGATATCTTCAGCCTTAAGGTTCAAGGCAATACGCAGTTTCATGAAAACCATGTTATTCGTTAGGCGTTTTTCAGGTTCAACTTGAGGACCTTCTTTTTTACCACGCTTAACATTGATCAAACCATTTAAGAAAGTTGCTAATTCAATATCACGAATTTTTACAAAGTCTGAATCATCATCTTTCTTCAACCAATTGCTGACCTGCTCGCGCGTTACTTCAAGTTCAGCAGCGCCGAAGATTTCAATCATCTTGCTGTCGTTAAAATCAAAGGTAAAGCGAATACGGCGCAAGATATCGTTATTGGTCACAAATATGTCCTAGTTCAATGGCAGCAGCATCAAAATGATCCACTGCAAAGTTAGTAGCCGACTATTTTAACAGATTTCACCACAACCTCACCATTTTCTCGTCTTCCATCGGTTAAATTATCAAATAAGAAGATAAGAAAGGCGCATTACAGCTGATTGATCGCGTCAATACCTGACTGAGGTAGCTCTATCGATGTAGGTACATCAACCAGAATAATAATAGTAGCCCAAATCCCATACAGTGCAGTAAGAAGCTAAAACCGAAAAATAAACGCACCGTTTGTAAATATAAAGTTAAACGTATGTTTGAATTTGTGCCAGAATGGTGAGGGGAAAATAAATTATAGAAATGGAAGCTTATTATGTCTGACTTTATTAGCGTTCAACATGACCAACATATTTACACTATTTCAATTAATCGCCCTAATGCTAAAAACGCACTCAACATCGAAATGTACACAAGCTTAGCGGATATACTCATTGAGGCTAATAATAATGATAGCGTACGGGTAATATTATTAACCCACACAACCGAAGTATTTTGTAGTGGTAATGACATGCATGATTTTTTACACATGTCTCAAGGTACTTTAGACAATAGCAACAGCCGCCAACAGGTTGAGCGCTTTATGGTTGCCCTACTCAACTGCCGCAAACCCATTGTAGCAGCCGTAAACGGCGCAGCTATTGGCATTGGAACTACCCTACTACAATATTGTGATTTTGTGTTTTGCGCGCCTCACACTCGCTTTCAGACTCCATTTACCCCATTGGGCTTATGCCCTGAATTTGCTTCTAGTATTCAGCTCGAAAAACTCATTGGCACAAGAAAAGCCAAGGCAATGCTCATGATGGGTGAGCCAATGATGGCAAGTGAAGCCGAGAGCCTCGGTTTCGTTAACCAAGTGGTTGATAACCCATTCAACACAGCGCAAACCTACGTCAAACAATTAGCGAGTCTTCCCCCTAATGCAATGCGTAATACAAAAGCCTTATTAAATGCATCGTCAATCGAGCCATTATTAGCCTGTATTGAAATAGAAAATCAGTTGTTGTTTGATTTATTAGCACAACCAGAGGCAAAGGAAGCCATTTCGGCATTCCTTGAGAAACGCGCGCCTGACTTCAGTCAATTCTGAGCCAACACTTCTCTAACAAGACAATTTTAGGACAAGACGTACTGAAAGCTTAGGTGCTTAGATGCTTAGATGCTTAGATGCTTAGATGCTTAGATGCTTAGAAATAGACAAGCCGACGAATCGTCGGCTTGTTTGAGTATAATAGAGAAATAATCTAAGCCGTTGTAGCTTGCGACTTCAGCGTTGAACTACGCTGGGTTGCTGACGGTATTTTATTGGGCTCATCTTCATCTTTCACGAAAACAACCAACATACCTGCAAATACCATTGATGCCCCACCTAAGACAATTGCCATCATGGTGTCACCGTTAAATGCCCAGCGAGTAAAGAAGCCCAGAATACCAGCTGCTAGAATTTGAGGTAATACGATAAAGAAGTTAAATACCCCCATGTAGAACCCCATTTTCTTAGCAGGTAACGCGCCAGCAAGAATCGCATAAGGCATACATAGAATACTTGCCCACGCTAACCCTATACCCACCATATTCAGCATTAACATGTTAGGTGATTCGACTAAAGACACCGTTGCTAAGCTGATGCCACCAATAATTAAGCTCAGACTATGTACAAACTTACGGCTTGTACGTCTTGCAAGCCATGGCAGTGCAAAGGCAGCTAGCGCAGAAATACCGTTATAAGCCGCGAAACACAACCCCACCCAGTCAGCACCTTTGTTATACAGCGCAGAGCTGCTATCTGTAGCACCAAAAATTTGAGAGGTTACCGCTGAGGTGGTGTAAATCCACATTGCAAACAAAGCAAACCAAGAGAAGAACTGCACCAAGGCTAGTTGCATCATGGTTTTAGGCATAGCACGGAGATCAGTCAGAATCTCTTTCATACTTGCTTTTTCTTCGGGTTCAGATGCCATCTTCACATCCAAAATATCTTCACCGTTGAATACTGCTAATTCTTTAGGCGAATATTCTTTGGTGCGATAAACCGTCCATAAAATAGAACCTAGGAACACCACAGCACCACAAATGAATGAGATTTTAACAGACGGTGGGACTTCACCAACTGGTGCTGTATTTGCAACATTGAATACGTTACTCAGCACATACGGCATTGCAGACGCAATAACAGAACCGACCCCGATAAAGAAGGTTTGAACCGCAAATCCTTCTGTACGCTGATCGGATGGAAGATTATCTGCGACTAGCGCTCGGAACGGTTCCATCGACACATTGATTGATGCATCTAAGATCCACAACATACCTGCTGCAACCCAAAGATAGGGTGAATACGGCATAACAACCAGCGCTAACGATGACGCTATTGCACCAAATAAGAAATATGGACGTCGACGCCCTAACGGTGTCCAGGTTCGGTCACTAAAGTAACCAATAATAGGTTGTACAAGTAAACCCGTAAGTGGTGCTGCAATCCATAAGATAGGGATTTGATCAATACTCGCACCAAGGGTTTCGAAAATTCGGCTTACATTGGCATTTTGTAAACCAAAACCGAATTGAATCCCCATGAATCCAAAGCTCATATTCCATATTTGCCAAAAAGATAGGCGTGGCTTTTCCATTTCTCTTTCCCAAAGTAATTCCAATTCTATTAAATGATCGTCTTTTTCTTTTCAGTAAATCACTTAGGAGAATTGGATCATTCCTTTCAACCTAATCACTCTTAATATTCACTTAAGTAGTGATCTAACAGTAAACAAAGCTTTTTTATACTTTGGATACATAACATGATAAAAATCATTGCATTAGAACGATTTCTTTCGGGATGCAATCCTATGACAGACGTTGCCCTACCAACCGTGATCAGACTCACATCAACAAGTTGCAGTTATAATTATTTTGGTTAAATTACTACATTTGCAGGGATTTATAGCAAAATGAATACTAAACACTCACTTAAGTAGTAAAATTTCAACAATTTAAATGGAGGGATATATTGAGGATATGTAGTAAAAGTTAAGTAAAAGTTCTAACTAAAGCGTGCTACAGATTTTTTTAGCGCCAAATTGTTACAATTTCTTGTCAATGATCCACTGCAAAGGGTATAAATAGACTACTAAACAAATTATTTCTTAGCATGGATGACCACTAATGTTTGAAAAAATCACTGCAGCGCCTGCCGACCCTATTCTTGGCTTAACTGATGAGTTTAAAAATGATGCTCGCCCAGAGAAAATTAACTTGGGTGTAGGTATCTATAAAGACGAGTCAGGTAACACGCCAGTACTTGCTACAGTAAAAAAAGCAGAAGCTATTTTACTGGAAAAGGAAACGACAAAGTCGTACTTAGGCATTCCAGGAACAGCAGAGTATGGTCTTGCCGTTCAGCAGTTATTATTTGGTGCTAACGCTACTATTATTTCAGACAAACGTGCTCAAACAGCTCAAGCTCCAGGTGGTACTGGTGCGCTACGTGTTGCTGCCGAGTTTATTAAACGCCAACTAGGCGATGTAAAAGTATGGATCAGTAACCCAACATGGGCTAACCACATCGGTGTATTCGCGGCTGCAGGATTAGAAACGGCCTCTTACTCTTATTACAATGCAGAAACTAAAGATATCGATTTTGATGCTGCTTTAGCTGATCTTGCAAACGCAAATGAAGGCGATATCGTTTTACTACACGGTTGCTGCCACAACCCAACAGGTATCGACCCTGTTGAAGCTCAGTGGCACCAACTAGCGGCGTTGTGTGTAGAGAAAAAGTTACTGCCAATGTTCGACTTTGCATATCAAGGTTTCGCAGTGGGTGTTGAAGAAGATGCACAAGGTCTGCGTATTTTCGCCGAGCAATGTTCAGAGCTATTAGTCGCGAGCTCTTTCTCTAAAAACTTCGGTCTATACAACGAACGTGTTGGCGCATTCACTCTTGTGGGTACGACTGCAGAGCAAGCTGCAACAGCATTTAGCCAGGTGAAAAGTATTGCTCGTGTTATTTACTCGAACCCGCCGGCGCACGGTGCGGCAATTGTTACCCAGATTCTAAATGATGAAGCATTACGTAATGAGTGGGAACAAGAAGTCGCTGATATGCGCGATCGTATTCAAGAAATGCGCACGCTTTTTGTTCAAACATTAAAAGACTGTGGTGTTGATGCTGACTTCAGCTTTATTGAACGTCAGAACGGTATGTTTTCGTTTTCTGGTCTAAACAAAGACCAAGTAAATCGCCTAAAAGAAGAGTTTGGCATTTACATTGTTGGTTCTGGCCGCATTAGTGTTGCTGGTATGACAAAGAACAACATGCTGCCATTATGTAAAGGTATTGCCGCAGTACTTTAAGAGCTCTCTATTACTCGAAATAATCGGGCAAATAAAAAAAGGCGCTAATCAGCGCCTTTTTTACATTTTTACGAATAACCTAACTGCTTTATTATAATCGTTTTGTTGATGCGACTGCTACATCGCACATTAGCCAGATTTACCTAAAGGTAGCACATTACAAAAAAGTTCCCTTTCATACTGAGTCTCTAATTGTGCTCGCCAAGGTTTAGTTGATATAGGTACTAAATAAAAAGTTTCACGTGTTGTATCTGTAACAAACGCCATGCCATGTCTCATTAACTCGTAATGAATATCATGAACAAATCCAAGCGAGAAGCTCTGCCTTCCCGTCAATTGATTAATATCATCGCGCGTTAAACATACCCCTTGCTCATCTTCAGCAAAACGATTACGAAGCCAGTCAGAAAATTCTCTAGCACTTATCATTGTCATAAAAGATTGCCTCCGAGTGTCATGGCTAGATACCTGATAAATTTCACTTCGTTATCAATAGTTATAGCAGAGAGACAAAAAATAGTCATTTTTGTGACATAGCTAAGGGTATCAATCAATAAAACAAGGAAATAAATAGAATTCTAATCAATAAGAAATAACGAGGTAAACCGCATGATAGAAGGGGCTAATTAAGACAAATGCATCAGGGACTACGCCAAAGTCTCATAAATGAGAATAATAAGAAAAGATTAGAATTTAAACGTTAGAAAAGAGTAAGGACACCCACTTCTTAAAATTAAGAAGCGGGTTTAGCTATAATTAAGCCGCTTTATAAAGCACTTTATTACCTGCTAATTGGATACGCTCAACTAAGCCTTCTTCAGCTAGTTTTTTAAGCGCACCAGTTGCCCATGAAGCCGCTTTCGCATCTTCTTGGCCAGCCTGAAGGCCAATACCTTTCGGATTTAGACCTTCTGGATTGCTAACAACAATATCCAGCACTTGCTGCTGTTTTGGAGTTAAAGACACTTGAGCCGCAGCAGGTGCTGTAGCTTCAACTGGCTTTTGCTCTTCAACGACTTTTGACGCTGGTGCAGCAGCTGCTTTAACTGTTTCTGCAGTTGGTGCTTTTTTTACAACAACTTTCTCAGCTGTTGGCTTTGCTACTGCTACAGTCGCTTTAATACGCTTTTGTAACTTAAGCTGAACTTTACGTTTGTGAGAGATTCTCATTAAATTTCCTACTCCGTTGCACTACTTTCAGTCACCACTGTTCCAGCGGGAAAAAGTAAGCGCGTGTTATACCAAGTATGTCCGAGGAATGCCAGCAAACGGTCGTTTAACACACAACAAAGTATGACTTTACTCAAAAATAGAAGACAAGTTCTCACTTTTAACAAAAAGATCGCTCAATTAGTGACAAAATCATTCAGGCAGCAGTGATGTTTTTCTGTTGTAAAAATGATAATAAAATAGGGTAAACCATTGTGAAATGGTTAATTAATACAATCATGATGCAGATGTACAATCCATTAATCGACCTGTTGCATAAGTTACTCGCTTTAGAGGTTATTTATCGAACTATTTTAATGTATTTGAAGTTCGATTAGGCAGAGATGCCAAGATTACACCATACTATTTAAAGTAGTTATTTTAATCGTATGGATTCAGAGACAAGAGGACGCGATTGAATACGATATACATAAAACCACCAGTGCCTAAATCAGGGGCATATCTGATGATATTTAGTCTTGTAGTATTAATTCTACTTGGCGTTGGGGTGTTTTTATTTCCGCAGGCTAATGGAGCCGCTATAGCCATTATTCTCATCATATGCATCACACTTCTTATAATTGCAATCAAACAATCCAATGATACCGACCTCTCTTTCACCCTCACTTTTATGCATCTCCAATACCATAGCCCAACAGGCGGATGGGTAACAAAATGGAAGAATATTAGCGAAATAGGGCCCGCAACTATTTCAAAAGAAGGCTGGCATCAAGCCTTGCCATGGGCGGGGGTGAAGATTAAAGATTACGAAGAATTTTTAGATACAATTTGCCCTCGAATCGCCAGTAAAATACTGATAGAACAGCGAGGGCTATTGATATTAGCGTACAAGCAATTAACGCCCCCACCCCATGAAATCGAAGACATGCTTTTTGATGACACTCATTACATTACTTCCAGCGGTAAAAGAATGAAGGGGTTATTAGCCATGCTGGCAAATAGAATGCGATACAACCGTGAATTACTTGGTTACGATTTTTTTATTTCAGAAGACGTACTTGATAGGCCAATAAATGATTTTATTGGCCTGACTCGACGGTATATTGCAGACTCTCGCTAATCTCGCTATCTATATGCACCTTGAGGTTACTTTGGTATAGCCGCTGCACTTACATCTGACGTTTGTGCTTTTAAGAACGGTAACAACAATAACCCTACCACTGCAGCAGCGCATGAAATAACTGTAAAGAAGCCAGCCCAATGGTATTGCTCCATAATTAACGCTAGAGGATACCCAGCTAAAGCCGCCCCCATATACGCAAACAAACCAACAAACCCTGTAGCAGCTCCTACAGAGTCTTTATGCGAGCATTCTGCAGCAGCCATACCAATCAACATCTGAGGGCCGAAAACAAAAAAGCCAATTGCAAAGAAGCATCCAGCTTGAAGCACAAACCCAGTCATCGGCATTAACCACAAAGCCGCAACCGATAAAAAGATCCCAATGGCAAAAATCAAGTTCATAGGCCCACGATTTCCGTCAAATATTTTATCTGAACCCCAACCGGCAACTAAAGAGCCAACAAAACCGCCCACTTCAAATAACGACAAGGCAGCATTCGCGGTGATGAGGCTGTAATGGTGTTGCTCAGTCAGATAGAGATTGCCCCAATCATTGATGGCAGTTCGCACGATATAAACAAGAACATAACTAAAAGCCAGCAGCCAAATGTATTTATTATTTAAGACATATTTCTTTAATATTTCGGTATTAGTTAAACCTAACCCTTCATTTTCTTGCGCTAACTCTAGCGTATCGTTACGCCAATGCCCAACAGTCGGTAACCCCAATGTCACAGGTTTATCACGCAATCGCCAACAGAGAAATAGTCCCACAAAAACCGCTAAAATACCGGGAATAATAAATCCATATCGCCAACCGTAATGCAGGGTTACAACACCCACAAGTAAGGGAATTAACGCCCCCCCTACATTATGTGCGGTATTCCATAAAGACCACCAAAAGCCACGCTCTGAACGGGAATACCAGGTTGTAAGCAATTTAGAACAAGAGGGCCAGCCCCACCCCTGAAACCACGCATTGATCATCCAAAGCAAGGTGAACATAACGATAGAGCTAGAAAAGCCGAAAAGAATATTCACAACGCCCGTCATGACCAATCCTATGCCCATAAAATAGCGTGGGTTTGACCGATCAGACACGATGCCAGATAGAAACTTAGAAACACCGTAAGTAATATAAAAAAGTGTACCCATTAAGCCAATATCTGACTTATCGAGCCCTAAATCAGCAATCATTGCTGGCATCGCGTAATTAAAGCTTTTGCGAGTGAAGTAAAACAAAGCATAACCCGCATACATGGTAAACATAATATGAAAGCGCCAGTACTTATAAAGCTCATCGATTTGCTTTGGATCTTTCACTGGCTGTACATGCTGTTCCGACTTTAAAAAACCGATCATATATTCAGGTCTTCATTTGAAAAGTAAATAATGGTGTCATAAGAAACATATTGAATGTTCATGATTTAGAGCTTAGGTAATACAACATGTAATGCTGTACCGGGCTGTTGGGTGCCAGAATCACTACTAAGGGTAAATTCCCCTCCTAAGGCTTGCACCCTTTCTTTCATTCCACGTAAACCAAAACCACGTAACGTCTCTTCAGGTTTAAACCCCACACCATTATCTTTTACGGTTAAGTAGACATCTTGCTCGAAGGTTACTGTGATTCTGGCTTCAGTCGCTTGCGCATATTTCACCATATTATTTAGCGCTTCTTGGCAAATTCGATAGAGTGTTACGCTGGTCGCATCGCTTAAATCTAAATCAACATCCGTCGGTTCATTCCAAATAATGGTTGTCGAAATCCCATTTGCTTCGCACTCTAACTCACGCACTAACTGGTGAATTGCCTCTTCTAAACCAAGGTCGTCTAACGTTTTAGGCCGAAGCTGCGTTAACAGCCCTTTCGTGGTGTCATAAATATTCAACGACAGGCTTTCAATGGTTGATGCGCAACTTTCACCCATCGGGGTATTTTCAACCCGTTTTAAAATACTCGCTTGGGTACGAATAGCGGTAATATTCTGCCCTATTTCATCATGTAACTCTCGGGCGATATCTCGACGCACGGATTCTTCAGCTTTTACTAATTGGCGGGATAAATTGTGGTTACGATTTAGTTCATGCCTGAGTTTTTGATTCAATTCACGTTGGCGTTGAATCCCCATACCCAACAATATTCCCGTTAAACTTTGCGCAGAAAGTGATAATAACAGGTCTGTTATTTCCATATTACTCACGCCACTACGCGCGGCAATTAAAGCCACACTGTTAAGCAATGTTCCTAATAGTGCCCCTTGCCATCCGTAACGAAAAGCGAGCAAAATAATAGGAATGGCTAAACAAAATGGCGCAAAGCGACGTAATTCTTCAGGTAACCCCACTTGAGCTGCAATACTTAATGCAAACAACACAACATAGATAACCACGTGTCTGCTTCTTAGCTCAATGGGTTTAGATACAAGGTTGACCGTTAATGGTATCCATGATTTCTGGAACAAATAACTCCAGATTAAATAACAGCTTGGCACTAACATTAAACCGCCAGTCACGCTGACAAGAAAAACCATCCATAATGTATACAATGGTGCCGAGATCAATACGGCATCTTGTGCACCCATCATCTGTAAGCTAGGCATTTGTAAACTAAGTATTTGTGAACTAAATACCAGTACATTCAGTAGTGCCGTTGAGAAAATCACTGTCCCCATAACGCATAATCGTCGCCATTGAGAACCATAATAATATTTTTGAGCAAACCAAGTAATCGGTACACTGATCAGACTGGCCGCAATAACCGATAGCCATTGCGGCTGGTCGAGTAAAATAGCCAATGACACCATAAGCCACCATTCAGCACCGTAAACCGCAAGCCAATAGCGTTTGGGGGTATGTAACACGATGCCAAGGCGCAGAGCAAAAGGGAACAGTAAAATCGCAAGCTCTGGTTCCATGATGAAATAATAGGAAAGCACCCATAAGCAAAACCAGCTACAAGAGATCAGTAACCAACCACATAAAGATGTTATGCCGTAATTTCGCATTACACTGTTTCACTCTCGAAACATTTCGCAAGCTCTACATTGTTTTTGACATTCAACTTATCCATGGCATTAGCACGATGTACATGAACCGTTTTATGACTTAAACCAAGACGAACAGCAACGGCTTTAACATCTAAACCTAGTGCTAGCATTTCACTTATCTGACGTTCACGTTTTGTCAGTTGCTCTATAGGCTGTCGACTACGATTGGGGGTCACCAGTTTCATTGTAAGATCGGGGGTTAGATAACACCCTCCGCTCGCCACTGTTCGAACCGCTTGTATGAGTTCATCAGGGCTGCATCGCTTGGTTAAATACCCTCGCGCACCCGACTCTAATGCTTTTTCTACAATTGCCGCTGAATCATGCACGCTTAACATAATGCAAGATATACCAGAAGGAAGATCTGCTAATAATGAAAGGCCACTTTCATCAGGCATTGAGATATCAAGAATACACACATCAGCGTCTGAACCCGGTAAACCTTTGCGCGCTTCTAAAGCAGAACCGAACTCACCAACAACATTTATATCAGCTTCCATTGATAAGAGTTGAGCAAATCCTGAACGGACAATAATGTGATCATCAACCAATGCAACTTTGATCATCTGAAGATACCCAAGAAAATGAAAAGGAGGCTAAACTACATCCATCCTACGTCGCAAGCAAGGTAGAAAAAATGCGAAAGAACAACCAACATGATATTTCACGGTTTTATTTGTGATTGCTCTTTACTGTCATGAGGAGCTGTTTATCTTTCGTAGTTACATTTTATTCAAGATAAAAAATACCCTTATACAAAAAAGCCACCCTAATAGGTGGCTTCTTTCTATGTATTATTCAAATTATGCAGCGTCTGTTACTAGCTGTTTTTGAATGCGTTTTTCACGTCGAATTTTTTTCTCTTCAGCGATGGCTACGAAAAGTAATAACACGATACAAATTGCAGCTGACGTATCTAAAGCTGCAAATGTACCCTTCCATCCTGTTAGACCAAAGATAGGCGTGCCATCAGCAATCATACCTAAACCTAATTTTGCAAAGCTATCACCAATTAGGTATGCAAACGTGCCTTTTACACCATCAGCAACACTGATTGCTTTTTTCGGTACAAAGCCTACAGCAGCAACACCGATTAATAGCTGAGGACCAAACACTAAGAAACCAAGAGCGAATAATGAACCAAGATACATATATTCGTTCGTTGCATTCTGGTAAAACTCAAGTGTAAAGATAATGAGCACTAATGAAACACAAGCGACGATTGCACGGCGACCGTTTGCCAAGTCAGATAAGTAACCCCACATTAACGTACCAACTAATGCACCGACTTCAAATAAGGTAAATCCTGTGATTGCAGTTTCTTTCGATAAACCCAATTCTTGATAAGCATATACCGTAGACCATTGATCGATACCAATACGTACCACGTATAAGAAGATATTCGCGAAACAAAGTAGCCAAATCACTTTATTTTTCAGCACGTATTCCATGAATATTTCGCGCTTCGTCATTTGGTTTTCTTCAGCTTCTAGATCTTCTGCACTCGCCTCTTCACCAAATAATTCTTCTGCGGTGCCTAAGCCATAAGCTTCAGGTGAATCATTACCGTAACGTAGACCAATAAAGCCAACGATTAGCGCAATAATAGATGGGAAGATGAACATACCAATAACGTGGCCGCCGAACAGGTAGTTCGAACCAAACAGTGCAACACCAGCAGCTGCTGCGCCACCCACATTGTGAGACATGTTCCACAGGCCAAGGTACGAACCACGTTTGTTACGCGGAGTCCATTTAGTGATTGTAGAATAGCTTGATGGACCACCCGTACTTTGGAAGAAGCCGCTTAAGCCATAGAAGGCAATCATCAAGAATAAGCTAACACCCGAACCGCCCATGCTGACACTGAAGCCCAGCATTGCGATACCTGACAGAATCAACATGAATGGAAGAAATTGTTTTGTATTCTTTCCGTCAGCGTAATAAGAAACAGCGGTTTTACCTATGCCGTAAGTAATTGAGAAGCCAAGACCGATTAAACCAAGCTCAGTCATCGACAGGCCATAGGTAGAGATCATGTCATTTTGGGCAACGTTAAAGTTCTTACGAATTAAATACATTGCCATGTAGCCAATAAATACAACCAAGTATGATTGAATAAATGGTTTAAACCACATTTTACGGCGTTCATCTACAGGCAGATCTAAGGTCGGCTTTCTGACCTGTTCCAACAGTTTAAACATGTGAAACCCTCTACAAATTTATTCAAAATAAGCCTGCTTACTGAATGTTATGAATATTACGTTACATTCAGTAAGCAGAATCGCGGGCTATCATCAGGGCAAGAATAATTATTATTTGTCCAGCGATGGCTAATTCAAAACAAAACTCATATCGGGGAAAAAAATGTTTCGTTGTAAAAAGCCAAAAGCGATGATGAACCAGATATGGTGAGAATATTAAAGAGTACGAAGAGGGCTGGCTTGAGAAGGCGACCTAAAACAATTAGGAATAATTCCTAGTTCTAGGTGTTTTGTCAGAAAAGCGTGAAAGTAATCACACTTTTACTATGGATACGTATAACGGCTAAACATACGATGAATAAGATCTTACGAAAATAAGGAGACTCAATAGGCTCATCTCCTTATTTTTAGGTGTTACCTACATTGCTTAATACAATGGCATCTCATCAGCAACAAACGGGTTAGATACTCGCTCATTACCAAAAGTAGACAACGGCCCGTGACCCGGAACAAAAGTCACATCGTTACCGAGCGGCCACAATTTACCTTTAATGGAATCGATCAGTGTTTGGTAATCACCTTGAGGGAAATCAGTACGCCCGACACCACCTTTAAATAGCACATCACCCACAAATGCTACTTTGGCATCATCATTAAACAAAATAACGTGACCAGGAGTATGGCCTGGTGTATGAATAACCTGAAGCTTTTGATTGCCAACAGTAATTTCATCGCCTTCAGATAACCATTGAGTCGGTGCAAAGGCTTCTGTTAATGGGAAACCAAACATCTCGCTCTGGCGAGGTAAACCTTCAAGCCAGAATGCATCATCTTTATGAGGACCAATAATAGGAACATCTAATTCAGCGGCTAATGGTGCAGTACCACCAACATGATCGAGGTGACCATGGGTCAACAACAATTGTGTCACATTCAAACCAAGCTGCTGAACTTTTGCTTTTAGAAGATGGATATCGCCACCTGGATCTACAATCGCTGCGTCTTTAGTTTCATCGCACCAAACAATAGAACAGTTCTGCTGAAATGGAGTAACAGGAACAATTTCAAACTGGAGACTCATACGTGCTCTTTTCCTAAACTGATACCACTCTCGATAAGTAAACGTTCAGTACTTGTCGAGATTGGCATAACATAAAAACTAGGGGCAAGAATGCCACGGTTACTGCCAAAAGGAAATGAAGAGTCGTTATCTTAACGGTTGAGAATAGCGAAGAAACACAAGATAGAAAAAGAGAGGAGGAAAGGTAACTCAAGAAAAAACGTATTACAGCGAGAGAGTACCCCCGCCATTAAACGCAACGAATAGCTATTACCAACGGCGAACGGGACCTGTATCAATATGAACAAAATCACTCTTAGGGTAATAACCAACACCGCCTAATTGTAAATCGATGGCAGCTTTTCGCACTTTAGATAAAGACACACCTTCTAGGTTAAAATCTATCGCTTGACCTTTCATGTGGTAACTCTTGGTTGCCACACCACCTTTCTTTTGTAACATCTTATTGGTTGCCGGAGAGCGATAACCTGAAATGATACGCACTTGGCCTTTATGACCTAAGTTTGCTTGAATTTCAGTAATCGCATCGAAAAGACGCTTATCCATTTTAGCCACTTCATTTCGTCTGAAATCACGGCAGATATTATCAATGCGTTTTAACTCGGTTTTGATGTAGCTTTCACCATTAAAAAACTCACTATCTATATCTTCACCAGTGTGAATATTACACAGTGAAATTTTACGTGGGTTGGTAGCTTTAAAAGGACTCGCAATCGCCATACCTGGCACT
Organism: Photobacterium profundum; assembly: GCF_003026285.1. Lineage (GTDB taxonomy): Bacteria > Pseudomonadota > Gammaproteobacteria > Enterobacterales > Vibrionaceae > Photobacterium > Photobacterium profundum. The sequence continues at coordinate 244,990 of NZ_PYOD01000005.1, read as the reverse complement.
AGACATGCACCTAACGTGAGTCCACCAGCAATCAAAAGCTGACGGCGCATGTAATCAAAATCAGACATCGAAACAAAACCAAAATCAAACGAATAAAAAGGTGTACTACTTAAGTAGCTCAAGCAAGATAACGTTCAGGTTATGTTCAGTCAAATAGCAAAATGACAAAAAAACACTGCTTTTTTATCAAAACAGTGTCTAATTATTGAGAAATAAGTAATTTAATGATTGTAAGCAGATGTATATTTTTGATCACTTTGCGAACCATCGCCCACTTTGTCGTATAAATACACATCATCACGGAAGTTCACAAGCCCACCGTCATCAACCCAAGCTGTCTGATAAATGAGGTGTACTTGCACCTTATTCCGAAGTCCTATTGTCTTGGTTTTCTTACGTCCAGAGAGCTCATAAAAACGCTGCTCTGTAACGCCAGAGTAATTGAGTAAGATTAATGCCAAAACATCAGCATTCTCGACCCTTACACAACCAGAACTAAATGCCCGGTCATCTTTATTAAATAAGCTTTTGGCTGGGGTATCATGTAAATAAATCGAATCATCATTCGGAATATTAAATTTATACAAACCCAACGCATTCTTATTGCCAGGTTTTTGACGTAATCGATATGGGAACGTTTTTGCATACAACATGCTTGGATGAATCGTATGTATTGGAATTTGCTCTGAACTATTCCAGCTTCGAATTACCGCATAGTTATGGCGGTACAAATAACTTCTATCTCGGCGAGCTTTAGGCAAGATGTCTTTTCGCATTATAGATTTAGGGACATTCCAATAAGGGTTAAATACCACTGAATTCACCCTAGATGATATTAAAGGTGTACGCCGGCTTGGACGACCTACGATCACTTTACTATCGAATACATGTTTATTATCAAGCCATAAATTAAGATCATAACCCGGAATATTTACAATCAATACTGAATTATGTTCTGCAGGCCATAAACGTACTCGTTGAGCATTTAACGCTAAAACACGAATACGCTCTTTTGGGGTTATGGCTAGCCAATATCGCGTTTTAGGTCCAATAACGCCATCGACCTTTAAGCCATGTCGCTTTTGAAATGTTTTAACCCCTAATGAAAGTGGAATAGTCAGCGTGCGGAGTTGAGACGCTCGCATTCTATCAGCATCGTATTCTGTGATATCTCCCATTCTTTCAAGAATAGTAATGAGGCTATCAGGATTATTAAGGCGGCCTCCTAATCTGATAATCCCTTGTTGATAGAACCCTGGCCAATGTTCAGATTCTGATGCTTCTAGTGCCTGCATTGCCAGTATCATTTTATTGTAATTATCATTTACAGGCTTAAGCGAGGTAACAAAATAACGCATACGATTATTGTCAATCGCATCAAGCAAGCGCCCTGTTTGCACCTCGGTAGGCAATGGTAATGGCATATCGACGCCTGTTCCAAATAGCCAGCCACGACCAAATTCAGGTAAATTTTCGATATAACTCATATACGCTAACAATGTATCTGTCGCCAATAAATCATACTGGCGCCAATCATTCGCTAATTTGTAATGTTTAAGTTGAGAGTAGCGGCGAGACAAATCAGAACTCACACCCGAAAGAGCGACAACACGTAATTGCTCTTCAAGTTCAGTGGCTGCAAATGCATCTTGCCAGATGGGAGTGTAAGCAAAAGAGGCATAAAGCTGTGCGAGTTTATCAATATATTGAATCGATGAGAGATCATCGGCAACTTCTTTCACCCAAAGTCGAGACTTTTGCTGTTGCAATGCGATTTCGGGCGACACCACAGGTTCAGGTATAAATTGTTGCTGTGTGCTAATGCCTTGATCAGATAAAAGGGCTGGTGTGGGCGTTAACACCGGCTCATTTGCTGACACACTAACGCTGATGATTGCGCTGAGAAGTAAAGAAATACATGATTGCCGTATTATTGCCATTACTATTTCCCCAAGGAGCACCACATAAGTATGGCAAATATGCTTGCCTTTGGGCTTAAATGTAGCTTGTACTGGCACTTTTGTGTGTTTCAAAACTACAACAACACCTGAGCGCTTACACGTTATTCTCAAGTTTAAAAGCTATCATACTGATAGATAAAGGCTCGTTTCAGCGAGAATTCTGTATCTTAGATATATATTAAAAACGAAGCATAAAACGCCCCATCATCAGTGAAATATTTGCATATTTAAGCATTTCCTCTTCAAAATACACCGACAAATACATGCCATACACATCATCGAGATAAATATCGTTTAGTGCACTAAACTTTTTATATCAAACGAATATCGTAAAATGTATCGATATAATAGTTCTGAGCATGTCTCTATTTTAATCAAGTATATCTGAGTTATGAAAAATGTCGTCCAGAGCAAAAACTAAAGCTTCCATGTTAGTTCAGTTTGTTGTATTTTCGCGGCAATTATCTTTGGAGAGTTAAATGGACAAGCACGAAGAAGTTCTCATTGCCCTTCGACAAATTATCCGAGCAATCGACCTGCACTCAAGAAAACTGAATAAAGACGCAGGGTTAACTGGACCGCAACTTGTTTTGATGCGTGCTATCCGTGATTCCGGAGAAGACGTCACTATTCGCCAGCTTTCAAATAACACCAATATGAGCCAGGCGACGGCAACTACCATTTTAGATCGTCTTGAAAAACGAGAATTAGTGGTACGAGAAAGAAGTAAGTTAGATAAACGAAAAGTACATGCACACCTAACTGAAAAAGGTATAGAGGTTATTGCAAAAGCCCCTCTTCCTTTACAAGACAGTTTTGTCTCTCAATATCAAGATCTTGATGATTGGGAACAGTCTTTGTTGTTGTCATCAGTTCAGCGTATCTCTTCGATGATGAATGCAGAACATTTAAATGTTGCGCCGCTTTTAGAAGTAGGCAGCATTACGCAGCAAGAAGCAACGACAGAACAGTAATTAAGCCACTCAGCTTATTCCTTTTGTACATTGTTATTGCTCAATAAAGAAAGTCGATTGATATCGGCTTTCTTTATTAATCCATTTTTTATACCCCAGCAGTGAACTTAGTACTCCCTTCAAGCACTACCTCTCAAATAATAAACGTCCAAACCCTAGCTTTCAGCCTAAAGCATGATTATATTGATTCCAATAAGTCAATGATTGGATAATAGTGTGCTACTTGAAGGAATAGAAACGTTACTGGTGTTGGCTAAAGAAGGCACCATGAGTAAAACAGGTAGCCGTTTATATATAAGCCAATCAGCCGTCAGTAAACGTATTGCAAAATTAGAGAAGAGATTAGGAAAGAAATTAATCGAGCCTTCTGGTCGCCATATAAAACTAACAGCCGATGCCATTACGCTTATTGACAATGTCGGACCAAGTTATAAAGAAATAAAGGGGCTGATTTTTGATCAACAACCTTATCAAGACCATACCCCCATTTATCTCGCCTGTTCCGAAACCTTAGTCGCTGGTTACCTAGGAAGTATGATGGGTGCCTACATTCAGCACGACCCGTACATTAGCATTACGACTCACCACACTCCGGTCATCATCGAGAAAGTGCAATCAGGTGACGCAACAATTGGCTTTTGTGCTGGGCATTTACCTCCCCAGCATGGCCTGTCAACCCGTCACCTATTCAATGAGCCTTTCTCTGTTATTAGCCACCAACCATTGCGAGAGCAGCCCCAGAAACTACTTGTTAATGACTTCAATAATCCATCAAATGCCAACCAAGCCAGCTTACTTCAAAAAGCAGGCATTATTCCGTTAATGGAGATGGACTCTTATACGGCTGCAGCACAACTGGCATTAGGTGGTGTTGCTCCTGCATTAGTACCTATTTCGATTATCAAAACCTTAAAAATCGAACCAATTTACTGCCATCATTTTGAGTTTCTTGATGAGCTCACCCGTCCGGTTCATTTATGCTTCCGCCAGAAGAGCTATCAATCAGAACGTGTTAGTAAACTTATTGAAACCATTGCGGATTCTGTTCCCAAAGTAATTTAATCGCCATTACCATCGAGATAATCACGACCATAGGTCGGATAAGTTTCTGCCCTTTAGAAATGACTACCTTGGCCCCCATACGCGCACCAATAAACCCCCCAGCCGCCATCAACAAACCTATTTCCCAAATCGGTAGCCCTGCCATTATGAAGAACAATAATGCGGCAAAGTTCGACGTAAAATTAAGAATTTTTGTTCTTGCCGTTGCTTCCACTAATCCAAATTGAGCAAGAGCAACAAAACAAACCGTAAACAAAGAGCCCGCACCCGGCCCAAAAAAACCATCATAAAATCCGATACTTGTACCCACGGTGAAAGCAAAGGCATTCTCTGACAGCTTCGGAGTACCTCCTCCTTTACCTGTTTGAGGAGCAAATAGAAAATACAGAGAAATACAGACCAATAAAGCAGGGATCAGACTTGTTAGTACCCCTGCATCAATGCGCTGAACAAGCAATGCACCAATGGCAGAACCAATAAACGTAAAAACAATCGCGTTACGCATTTCCTTCAAACTGACAAAACCGTTACGAACAAAATATAACGAAGCAGAAAAGCTACCAAACGAACCTTGAAGTTTATTGGTGGCTAATGCCTGAGCCGGTGGTACACCAACAGCAAGTAAAGCGGGTACGGTTATCATTCCTCCGCCGCCAGCTATCGCATCAATAAAGCCCGCTACACCTGCCACCAAAAACAGCAACCCAAGAATTTCAAACGACAAGTCCATTTAATAATGTCTCTTTTAACAACCAGTAAGAGCGATGACGGTAACATTACGCACAAATAACGAATAGCGAAAGATAGGACGACAACCTATTCCAGATGGGAATTGGTAGAAAAATATACTTAATGAAATGAAGTCACATTTTTGCTTCCACCAACAATATGCACCTACAACCTTATAAACGCTAATTTATAGTGTAATACCAGTGATTTACACCTAGAAAATAGGCACTTCCGTTAACTAAATCTCAATTTCAACAATAGTCCCATGCCGATTCGTTATCAAAATACAAAATTTGGCATTTAACAGAAGCAACCACTTTAAGCACCATAACAACAATCAATTTAAGACGTTACCTCTAAGAATTTACCGATTGGTGGCTATCCATCAACCGAAGAGAATTTATTATTCCACACGGACGGACAATTTATGTTAGTAGCAATTGAGCTTATTGTAGTTTTAGGCTGCATTTACTGGGGACTAAAGATGGGCGGGTTAGGCGTAGGCTTAGCTGGCGGTCTTGGGTTAGCCATTTTAACGCTTGGTTTCGGGCTTGAACCCAGTGCGCCGGCGGTCAATGTCATTCTGATCATCATGGCGGTCGTCACTGCAGCATCCACCATGCAGGCTGCAGGTGGCATGGACTGGCTGGTTCATCATGCAGGAAACCTTATGCGACGTAACCCTCGCTATATCTGTTTTCTAGCACCAATGATCACTTGGTTAATGACAATTATGGCGGGTACGGGCTATACCGTATTTTCAACGCTTCCTGTTATTTCAGAAGTTGCAAAAGAAATTGGCGTTCGCCCCTCTCGCCCGCTGGCTGGTGCTGTTGTCGCTTCGCAAGTCGCCATTTCTGGTTCACCTATCTCTGCGGCGATGGCTGCGATGATCTCTATTATGGAACCCATCGGAGTCAGCTTTCTTGAAATCATGGCAGTCTGCCTACCGACTTCATTTATTGCAGCCATGGTTGCTGCCTTCATTGCATCTCGCCAAGGGTGCGAATTAAAAGACGATCCTGTTTACTTAGAGCGCTTACAACACGAACACCAACAGAAAGATGATCAAAAAATCGAGTTAGATCCTAAAGCCAAATATTCTGTCATGCTGTTCTTACTCGCGACTACTGCAATTGTAGTTTACGCTGCTTTTCCTGTGCTTCGCCCCCAGTTTGCAGACGGCGGCATGATGTCGACGCGCGATATCATTATTGTTTCTATGTTTGCAGTTGCCTGTCTGATGGTACCAATATGTAATATCCACCCAGATAAGATTGTTCGTACAACGACATTCCGATCTGGCATGAGTTCAGTTGCCGTTATTCTTGGCATTGTGACGATGGGCTCTACAATGGTTAACGCCTATTTGCCTGAAATTGAAGAGTTCGCTGGCTCACTGCTACAATCATACCCAATGCTATTAGCACTGGTATTATTCGGTACATGTACACTGCTTCTTTCTCAAGGTGCCACAACACCGCTAATCATTCCGTTAGCACTGAGTCTGCAAGTACCGCATTGGGCAATTCTCGCTTCTTTTGTTGCAGTCACTGGAGTATTTGTTCTTCCAACCTATCCAACATCATTGGCCGCCATCGAATTTGACTCGACAGGCTCAACACGAATGGGAAAAAATATCTTTGACCACCCCTTCTTGCTTCCGGGGCTAGCCGGTGTCGCTATTTCAACCTTATGTGGCTTCTTGATTGCCCCACTGATCGTGTAGCAAACTCATAATAGTGAAGTAGTAACAATCGATACCAATCAGGATAAGTAGTCATTCAAAGACTTCTGCTGATTGGTATCATTACTTCGATTTATTCACCATTCAAGTTACGCAATGTTTGCCACACTTGCTCACCTGCTGGGTGTAAACGAGCCTGGTAGCGATAAGCATAATAGGTGATCGGTAATCTAAGATAGGGTTCACCGACAATCGCCACTTTCCCGCTCGCCAGTTCTTCCTGTATCGCATAATCCGGTAACCAAGCAATTCCCTGCCCTTTAAGTACCAGTACTTTAAGTAAATCTGTCATCGATGATAAAAATACTGCCTTCAGGTTAACCTGATCACGAATAGCTTCAATTTGACGCCCCATATAAGAACTCGGACTGTATGCCAGCCATGGCACTTCTTTGTCTTTGGTGATCTGATAAAGTGGTTGCCCTTCACTATTACACGCACAGACGGGCAACAGCTCCGCCTGTCCAATTTGTAACGACTGATAGGGGGGTAACCGAAGCAACTCATCATCAAATGCTAATAGCAAATCACAGCTACCTTCATGCAGCTCTTCAATGGCCTGATCGACATCGATCGCTTCAACACTCAATAAGGGGCTATGCTTGCCCGCCAATAACTTAGGTTGAATAGACGGTACAAGGCTAGTTGCTAATGAATGTGCAGCCGCCACCCGAACCATATTACCGCCAAGTTTCGATAAATCTGACAACTGACCAATTCCATCCACCATTTGGTTCATCAGGCTACGTGCTGTTATCCGAAATAATCGACCACTGGGCGTAAGAGAAACAGGCGTTTTGCTTCTATCTACCAATTCCGTACCCACCATGTGCTCCAATGCTTTAATCCGTCGACTAAAGGCAGGCTGGGTCACATTACGTATTTTTGCTGCCATAGAAAAATTTCGAACATCCGCGAGAGCCAGAAAATCTTCTAACCACTTACTTTCTATATTCATAAAATTTGAGCTAAAGATAAAAAAGTAGTATATCGAAACGAGTGGGCTATCCAGATATATTTCAAGCGCCCATGATCACAATTTAATTATTTAGTCATACGGATTCGGCATAATAGCCTCAGCAACGGCATTTCAAATCGAACCACCGTCACCTTATAGTGATTGCAGTTAATAATACTGTAGGAACAATAACATGAGCAGAAAATTAGGAATTCTTGGTGGTATGGGTCCATTAGCAACTGTTGAATTTATGCAGAAAATTATTTCACGTACCCCTGCTCATAATGATCAACAGCATATCCCGATGCTTGTTAGTAATAACCCGCAGATTCCAGATAGAACCGCATATATTATCAGCAACGGGGAAGATCCATATCCAGCACTAAAACAAGGTATGGAACAGTTACAGCAAGCTGGCGCCGAGTGTATTGTTATGCCCTGTAATACAGCCCATTATTGGTACACCCGCCTAACAAATAGCTGTAACGTGCATACCATCAGCATTATTGACAGCGTCGTTAGCGAGGCTAAGCACCGCCGCTACCAAACCGTCGGTTTACTCGCGACCACTGCTACAATGATGGCAGGCATGTATCAGACAAAACTGGCTCAACAGCAAATCAATGCGATAGAAACAACCGATTCAGAGCAGCAAGCAATAATGAATGGGATTTATGCGGTCAAAGCGGGGAATGTGGAGCACGGTAAGCAACTTATGCAACCTGTCTTTGAAGCAATGCTTAACCGTGGGGCTGAAGCCGTTATTTTTGGTTGTACCGAAATACCTGTTGCGCTTGCAGAACAGACAATTTCTCAACCACAGCACTGCTTAGATTCTCTCGATATTTTAGCTGAGCAGTGTGTTCATTGGGCTCAAGCTGATGCGCCAGAGCTCGTCGCATAATTTTGTCTTAAATCGTAAATATGTAGAGAAAGTTTACAACAGAAAAGTCATCAATCCCCTTGTAATGTCGTAATTTTACGACATTACATTTCTTCCGCAATACCCCTTCCCTTTGTCATTCGGTAAAAACCCCCTAACCCACTACCAAACACGCACTTCGATTAATGCACTGCTACAAAATTATTGTTTCCAATATTGTACTAATCAGTATTCATTAAAACACCAGATGAAAAGTAAGTGATTGAAAGACACTGAATTAATAATACAGGGCTAATTTAACATTCAAACATCAATCACACATTGATGATTTGTCTGATGAAAGCATCAATAAATAAACATAGCGCCAAACCGCTTGATACTTAAAATATTCTATATCACGACGTCGTCATTCCAATTTCGTTAAACAAAATTACAAAGCAGAAAACATCCCATACAACATGTTTTGCATCAACACGATTATTAGCATGGAGGGTGCGTTTACTTAACCCTACAACGCTAAGCCCAGCGCTTATTACTGGATAACCTACGGCCCCGAGAGTTAATCGACAAGGGCGAGTACAGCAACTTCGGTTGCCAAAACGAAATACATGGCGGATCACCGTCAACTGGAGCAATTATGAAGGTAAACTTTTTCGTCACCTGCTTATGCGATACCGTGAAAGCCGAAGTGGCCAAAAAAACGGTCATGCTACTTGAACAGCTTGGCTGCGAAGTCATTTTTCCCGAGCAACAAGGATGCTGTGGCCAACCTTCGCTAAACAGCGGGTATATCGAAAGCAGCAAGCCAGCCATGAAGAATTTAATCAAGGCATTTGAACGCAATGATCTGCCAATTGTTACGCCTGCTGGATCGTGTGCTGCGTCAATCAAACGCTACCCTGAATACCTCGCCGATGAACCAGAATGGGCAGAACGTGCACAGCATGTTGCCGATCGCCTGTTCGAGTTAACGCAATTTATTGTCAACCAACTAGGAACAGTCAACGTCGGCGCTCGTCTTGAAGGCCGAGCAGTCTACCACCCATCATGCAGTTTAATCCGCAAACTCAATGTACGAGAAGAACCATTAGCCCTACTTGCTAACGTTGAAGGATTAGAGATGCTACCCATCGAAAATCAGGAAACCTGCTGCGGTTTCGGCGGCACGTTCTCCGTCAAAATGGCTGACATATCTGCAGAGATGGTTAAAGAAAAAGTCCATCATATTTCAGCGGTTGAGCCTGATTATTTAATCGGCGCCGATATTAGCTGCTTGATTAACATTGGCGGGCGTATTAGCCGTGAAGGAAAACCTGTGAAAGTATTGCACATTGTCGATGTGCTGATGAGCCGCTAAGGAGATCACACTATGTCAATGAAAACCAGCAAACTGAAATTCAAAGAACGCATCAAAGTTCAAATGAAAGATGACTTTATGCGTGAATCTGTCGCCAATGCCCAAACCCGTATGTATACCAATCGCCAAATAGCGGCAGATAAACTGGGTAACTGGGAGCAGTGGCGAGAAATGGGCATGGATATTCGCGACCATGTGCTAGAAAACCTTGATTACTACCTCCACCAGCTTAGCGAGAACGTGAAAAACAATGGCGGACAAGTGTTCTTCGCCCGCACAGCCAGTGATGCAACCAACTATGTAGAAAGCATTATCAAAGCGAAGAATGCTAAAAAGGTGGTGAAATCCAAATCAATGGTCACAGAGGAAATTAACCTTAATCAGATCATTGAACGTAACGGCTGTGAGGTCATTGAAACAGACTTGGGGGAATATATTCTACAAGTTGACGATTGCGATCCTCCATCACATATTGTCGTACCTGCTTTACACAAAAACCGTTACCAGATCCGCGACATCTTTAAAGATAAAATTGGTTATGAAGGTAGTGAAGATCCTGAAGAGCTGACTCGATATGTCCGAGATTATATTCGCCACGACTTCTTGCAAGCCGACATTGGGATCACTGGGTGCAACTTCGCGGTTGCCGAATCAGGCACTGTTACGCTGGTGACCAACGAAGGTAATGCGCGATTAGCGACAAGCCTGCCCAAAACCCATATTGCTGTTATGGGGATGGAGCGTATTGTTCCTACCTTTGAAGAACTCGATATTGTCATCAGCTTACTATGTCGCAGTGCTGTTGGTATTCCGCTCACTGGCTATGTTACCGCGCTAACTGGCCCTCGTGAGGAAGGCCACCTTGATGGCCCTGAAGAGTTCCACCTTGTCATCGTCGATAATGGTCGCTCTGATATTCTAGGCTCAGAGTTTCGTGACATTCTACGTTGTGTACGTTGTGCAGCTTGCGTTAACACCTGCCCTGCTTATCGCCATATCGGTGGTCAGTCATATGGGTCTATATATTCAGGTCCCATTGGTGCTGTGCTGTCCCCCCTATTAGGTGGCTACGATGACTTTAAAGATCTGCCCTACGCCTGTAGTTTGTGCCGAGCCTGTCATGATGTGTGTCCGGTAAAAATTCCTCTTTCCGATCTGCTACTTAAGCACCGCCAGAAAATGGGAGAAGAAAAGATCACACCGTTTGCCGAGCGAGCTGCAGTAGGTGCCTTTAACATCATTAATGCTCATCCACTCTTGTGGGATAAGACGGTAAAAATAGGGGCAACCGCAGCAAGTGGTTTGATCCGAAACGGTAAACTGCCTTTGCAAATGGGGGCTATTAGCGAATGGACTGAAGCGCGAGATCTGCCGCAGCCTGATGGTCAATCTTTCCGTAGCTGGTTCAAAAACCGTAATTAATTTTAGGAGTGGCAACCATGAGTCAAATTCATAACCGTGACAGCTTTCTCGATAATATAGCGAATAAACTAGGGCGCCCACGCCAAACAGAACCAGTTGAGCGCCCTAAGCTAAAGCACACTTGCCACCATGAAGTAATGGCTGAGTTTAGTGTCGATGAACTCAAAGACGTGCTCGTTAATTACACCCGCACGTCTTTGGGTTCACAGGCTATTGAAACAACAAAAGCAGCACTTACCACTACCCTTGCAGACGTCTGTAAAAAATACTGCACTGATGAGGATAACAGTACTGATACCACTCAAGCACCTTACGAGACAATCGTCTCTGCAGACCCTCGCCTACTAGCCATATTTGACCCAGAACAACTTGATACTCCTGATCATATTGTTCATATTTGGGATACAAAACTTGGCTATGGCCCGAATATTGAGGTTGCCGAGCGTGCAAAAGTGGGGATTGTTTTCGCCGAACAGGCTTTAGCCGAATCTGGCACTATGGTGCTATACAGCCAGCCAGCGCAAGGCCGTGCCATTAGTCTATTACCGGAAGCATCTATCTTTGTCGTGCCCAAAAGCCACCTTGTTGCACGACTCACTCAGGCCACTGCGGTTTTACACGAAAAAGCCAAGAAAGGTGAACGCCTACCTTCTTGCGTTAACTTTATTTCAGGTCCAAGTTCAACCGCCGATATTGAGCTAATCAAAGTTATTGGTGTACACGGCCCTATTTACGCAACCTACGTCATCATTGACGACATGTAAGTGCGTAACCTAATCGCCCCATAACCATCAAAGGTCAGGTTCTTAGTTCTTAATATCATAACTAGGATGCTGACCTTTTACTCTTTATACTTATACCAACCCAACGACGAGAAACATCCGAATGCCTCAAATCGATGATCTGGTTCTTTTTACCCAAGTTATAGAACACGCCTCTTTTAGCAAAGTGGCTGAACTAAACAAAATCACTAAATCAGTCGTCAGCAAGCGGATCAGCAAGCTTGAAAATCAACTTGGGGTACAGTTGATTTACCGTACCACGCGTAAACTCACGCTCACCGAACCAGGCTCGATACTTTATCATCGTTCAAAAGATATTAACCAAGTTGCCCAGTCAGCCTTTGATGCTATCACCGGTTATAGTGAAGCCCTATCCGGTAATATAAGAGTATCCGTTCCAACCATTTCAGGAGAGCTGCTACTTGCTGAAGCCCTTTCTGATTTCTGCCAAAAACATCCGGGGCTAACGGTAGAAATGTCGATGGATAACCACTTTGTCGATTTAGTCGCTCAAAACTATGACTTAGTAATACGTACAGGCTACCTTGAAGACTCAAGCTTAATTGCCCGCCACATATTCAATTCTCGCTGGGTGATCTGTGCTTCAACCGATTACCTAGAAAAAAATGGCATTCCGGAAACACCAAAAGCCCTTCAACACCATAACTGCCTGGGGTATACCCAACAAAGCACAGGTCCGTTTGATTGGCTATTCATTCGCAATAACACTGAAACTTACACGCTTAAAGTAAACGGTAACTTTTCTTCAGATAACGCCGTCGCCCTGCGAAAAGCGACACTCGCGAATAACGGGATAGCCTACTTACCCACTTGCTTGGTATTTGATGATCTTAAGTCAGGAAAGTTGATAGAGGTGCTGCCGGAGCATTCCGGCAAAGTGGTGGGAATTTACGCTGTATATCCATATACAAAAAAGCCATCAAAGCGAATTCAAGCGCTCATTGAACATATTCGCGATCGATATATTACAATGAAAGAACGGTTTTAACGCCTTGTATTAGACCTGCTATTGCCTGCAATAAAGAGCGGTAAAACAACGCTCTTTATTGCAAAGAAAAGATTAACTTCGGTTACGACACATTTCAGCAGGGAAAGAAAGTTGTACCATAACGTAGCGTTTAAAAACATCATCATAGCCTTGGTCATCAAGTGCTTTTTGCATACACAATAACCACGCTTCTTTTTCTGCAATACCAATGGAAAGATGACGATGAGCACCAGGGATATTCATGCTGCCATATTTTTCAGCATAAAGGGATGGCCCGCCCATCCAACCAGTTAAAAACGTAGTGAGCTTTTCACGAGAATCAGTCAGATCTGGCTTATGCATCGCACGTACAATCTCAGCTTCCGGCAATGTGTCCATATAATCATAGAAAGCATCAACCAGCTTTTTAACCCCCTCTTCACCGCCTGCAGCTTGTAAAGTAGCGTCTCCCATACCATAAACAGGTGCTGATTTTTTGGCTGGTACAACATTCTCTTCTTGAATGGCGTCTTTTGCTTCGCTAGCTTGTGGACTGCTAGATTGTTCTGTTTTCATCATGGTTTCTTTTTGTGTTTTCGATAATATGTTCTTTATACCAAAGCATAGCGTGTTTCATTAAATACTTATTCAATTGGCATTAAAATAAAAAGAGCTGCCAAAGCAACTCTCAGTATTATTAAAGATGAGTCTTAACTTTCAAATATTGGACCGCCAAATGCTGTTACAGGCGGTACTTCACCTTTAAACTTCTCAACCTCTACGATAACGGTATTGGCACTGGTTGCCTGAGCAAGCTCTGATGAGCCTATATCTTGCGTAACCGTATTAGGATCGCCATAGGTATCAATCGCACCAATTTTTTCATTTAGCGGGCCATACCAAGCGCCTTCATGAATACGAATAACACCTGTAGGGTAGTTATCAGATACTTTTGCGCCCGCTAACAGTTGCCCTCGATCATTAAATACTCGCACCAGATCCCCATCTTTAATACCACGAGCTTTCGCATCTTCAGGGCTGATATAAACAGGCTCTCGACCTTGTACCGTATAGGTCGCTCGGTATTCGTCAGACTCACACATTTGTGAATGTAAACGCTGATCAGGATGGCAAGATTGTAACCACAGTGGAAATTGATCTGAATGGGGCCCACCATGAGATCGTTCTGATTTTTCAAACCACATCGGGTGACCTTGGCAGTGCTCATAGCCATAGCGATCAATCTTACGACTGAAAATTTCAATAAAACCAGAAGGCGTACCTAATGGATTTATTTCAGGGTCTTCACGAAATCCGGCATGTTGAATGAAGGGTTTTCCGGGGCCAAATTCAACAACACCATCCGCCCAAAACTGATCAAACTCTGGCATGGGGAAATTGGCTTTATTCGCTTCTTTGCAGTCGGCGTACAACATTCGTACCCACTCCATTTCATCCATACCACGTGTATATTGTTTCTGGCGACCAAACCGTCGTGTTAGCTCAGTAAAAATATCAAAGTCAGTTTTCGACTGATAAAGCGGATCCACCAGCTTATGCATCGCCAAAATACCACTTGCCGAATACGCACCATATAAATCAATATCGTTACGTTCAAACTGAGTACAAGCAGGCAAAACGATGTCAGAGAATCGACATGTTGCTGTCCATGCAAACTCAATAGTTACGACCGTTTGTAACTTTTGAAACGCTTTCTTCATTCGATTGCGATCTTGATGATGATGCCAAGGATTACAGCCGCTCACTACCAGCATCTTCGTATCTGGCAGGATCACTTTACTGCCGTTGTATTTAATTTCTTTACCCGGCTCTAAAATCGCATCAAGCCATCGGGCTACAGGAATAGTTTTGCTGTAACCATTAAAATCATCGTTATCCCATTTAGGCTTTTGCCCTTCATCCACATTACGTGGAAAACCACCCGGCCCAGCCGCACCTGTCGGAGGAATGCCCACTCCACTATAATGGTGTGAATAAGAAACACCGCCACCGGGTAAACCAATTTGACCCAGCATTGCCGCTACAACAGCCCCCATCCAGTAAGGTTGCTCACCATGTTGCTGACGTTGAATCGACCAACCGAACATTATCTGTGTGCGATCTTTTGCCAGTAAACGGGCCAGTTCACGTATCTGATCCGCTTTCACACCACAGATTTTTTCTGCCCACTCTGGCGTCTTTTCTACGTTATCTTTTGCTTTACCAAGTACATACGGTAAGAAATCATCAAAGCCTAACGCATAAGTCTCTAAAAACTTTTTATCGTAAAGATCTTCTTTATAAAGTGTATGGGCAATGGCCAACATGAACGCCACGTCTGTTTGTGGGTTTACATAAAGCTGATCACAATTCAGGTAATTCTGCGTTTTTGATTTAACAGGATCGATAGAGATCACTTTGATCTCGCCTTTTGCCACTTTCTCTTTTAACTGCTCATAATACTCATACGAGCCATGTGTTTCAGCTTGCCAACCTACCTGTGTATTTTTGAAGGGATCGTTACCCCATAACACAATCGTTTTACTGTTCGATAAGATCTCTGGCCATGATGTTGCTTGCGCGTAAACCTCTGTTGAACCTAACACGTAAGGTAAAATAGTTTGACCAGCACCAGTTGAGTAATCACCAACTTTCGTCATGAAATTACCGTGCATACCAACAGCACGTTGCATATGTGATGTACAGCTGTGGAACTGCCCTGTTTGTCGCCAGCCTGTCATGCCGGCATGTAACGCCCAAGGGCCATAATCTTTCTGAACCCGTTCTAGTTCTTGATAGAACAGATCTAATGCTTCATCCCATGTCACCCGAATAAAGCGATTATTACCCCGTGTTTCACCGCTGTATTTGTGCTTTTTCAACCAATCAAGCCGCACCATCGGGTACCGAACACGAGAAGGGCTATAGATAATACCTTTAATACCTTTCAACATATCAGTCGGATATTTATCTAATTCTAACGCCTTAATTTCTTGCACTTTACCGTTATAAATACGGGCGCGAAAAGCCCCCCAATGAGAACCCGATACCTTCCAGACCCCATCGGCAGTAGTGGCTGCACCTTCTGTCGCAGCATTAGCAGCTTGCACCAAAAGGCTTGGTCCAATCACAGACGCCGCACTTGTCGTTGCTAGCCCTTTCAAAAATTTACGTCGACTCAGAGACATAAAAAATCCCTCGCTCTCTCTATTACACCACCCTAGACAAGCATCTAATTATCGACTTATCCAGAAGGGTATTATTTAGTGACCAGAATCAGAAAAATCTGATGAATGTTTTTGTAGGTATTTAAGCACTAACGCTTCGCTATCACGATCGAGGTTCACGAACGCTAGCATGCCGTTAAACATACCTGGCCACGTATTGGCGTCGAAGTGGTTTTCTGCTGGCTGAGTATGACAAACACTACAGTTGGTTGTGTAAGCAGGCCTTGTTTCACTCCAGATCACATCTACATTATCTACTAGTGAACCTTTAGGCATCCACAATTTTACCGTTACACGCTGCCAAGGAAGCCCGGTTAAATCATCTTCTTTTTCTTCAAATTTTTGCACTAACATGTCATTTTGCGCAGCATCTTTGCTTAACGCTGCAGTCGGAATATTCATCCCAAAATCTTCAGATATGACGCGCCCAAACCCTTTTGTTTTACGCCAGCCATTTATTTCAACTTGTATTGCATCGCCTTTCACTGCCACGACCTTTACTTCAGAAGCAGGGTTCAGTTCTCCGCCACTTTGGGTTAAGGCCTCATCTTCATACATTGGCAAGTAACGCACGCTGAAATAATTGTTGCCTTCGGTATAGCTGGTGTTTTGAGATTTTGACACTAGCTGCGATACCATGCCACCAGAAGCATCCATATTGTCAGGTAAGTTATGGGCAATTCCTTTGTGACAATCCAAACAACTTTGATCTTTCTCGGCAGCTTGCTTCATTTGTGATTGTGCCAGAGTCGACATTTCCTCCCACTTCATACTCTCGTATTGGTGGCAGTTTTTACATTCGAGTGAACCATTAGACGCAAAACGTTCCCATTCATGCTGTGCCAGCTCTCCTCGTTTTGCTAAGAACTTTTCGCGGGTATCGATCGTGCCAAAAATAGCGCCGAATACCTCCTTACTTGCCTGCATCTTCCTTGCAATTTTATCTGTCCAGTTATGAGGAACATGACAATCGGGGCAAGTTGCTCTTACACCGGCATTATTCGACCAATGTACTGTTGTTTGTAATTCTTCGTACACATTATCTTTCATCTCATGGCAGCCAATACAAAACTTTTCTGTATTGGTAATTTCTAGTGCCGTATTAAAGCCACCCCAGAAAATCACACCTGCAACAAAGCCGCCTAACGTGAGTATGCCTAAACTAATATGCACCGCAGGACGCCAAAAAGTGCCCCACAGCTTTTTAATAAAACTCATCATAATCTTAACCTGTCTGTTTATTGACTGTGATTTGAATTAGCCGTGGCCGGGAGGACCGAGGAAGAAGATTTGTAGTGCCCAGACAATGAAGCCATAACCACCAACAAGCGCTACAGACAAAATGGGAAAGAGAAAAACAGTGATGAAAATAAATGATCGCCACTCATATTTTGATTTATCTTTATCGGCAACATTATCGACACTACTCATTGCTAATATCCTATTCTAAATATGCCACCCACCTCACCTTAATACTCATGAGGTAACCGTTAAAAAAGTATAGTTAACAATGTTACAAACACACATGTTTTGAAGCACATCTGAGCTGCATCACAGTTTTGAGATTGCCGATTATCGTAAAAACTAACAAAAAACAAACCTTCCTAAGTTGCTTGTAAAATTCAAATCATTAATTGTTCATAAATTAACCTCTCGAGACGTCAGTTCATTTACCGTTCAGAAATGCTGTGTTTTTATGGTGAAATTTTGTGCCTATTTGGCGCAAATACAACACAAAAAAATAATAATGATGAGCACTTCTATTTATGTCGACGTTTAAAATGACAGTATTAAGTAAGTTTATTAACTATAAATTACTAAGCATTGCGGGATTATCTTTGGTCACTGTTGCGACAGTTTTATCTTTTCGTTCTAGTCCTATTCAAGACGTAGAATTAGATATCGCATCATTCACATCAGTAAACCCAGCCCCCGCTTCGGGCCCTCGTAACGATTCAATCAAAGACGTTGTAAAACCGCCTAACTATGAATATCAGATTCAATCAGGTGATACGTTAAGTGAAATTTTTGCAAAACTCGGTATTCCATTATCTGATATGCAGTTGGTAATGGAAGCTGACTTAGATAATTTACGTATCGATACTTTGCGACCAGGCCACCTTTTGCGGTTCTGGTTAGATGACTCGGGGCAGCGTTTAGATAAACTAGAATTAGAATTTAATGCCGCTCAGCGCGTTGACTACCAACGAGTGAATGAGGGTGGATTTGAATTTGAGGAAATTACGTTACCAGGTACGTGGAAGTCATCTGTTGCTGCCGGCAGCATTTATGGCAGCTTCTCGGTATCGGCTCAAAAAGCAGGATTAGATTTCAGTGAGATAAATGAAATCATTAACTTGTTAAAAGATAAGATTAATTTTTCGCGGGATCTTAAGGCTGGCGATACATTTGAAGTGGTCGTTGCGAATCAATATATCGAAGGCAAAGCCACGGGACTGCACGACATTAAAGCTATTCGGCTTGAAAACCGAGGTCGAATAATATCAGCCTACTTACATGAAGACGGTAATTATTACGATGCGAACGGTGAAAGCCTGCAACGTGCCTTTTTACCTTACCCTTCAGCTAAACGCTGGCGCATTAGTTCAAACTTTAATGCGAACCGTCGTCATCCCGTTACTGGTCGCCGGGCACCACACAATGGTGTCGATTTTGCGGCACCAAGTGGAACACCAGTATTAGCAACCGGTGATGGTATCGTGGTAATGACCACTAACCACCCTTATGCTGGGCGTTATATTGTTATTCAACACGGGACAAATTACCGAACCCGATATTTGCATAACAGCAAAATCTTAGTAAAAAAAGGCCAAAAAGTATCTCGTGGACAACAGATTGCATTATCCGGGCAAACTGGTCGAGTTACCGGCCCACATATCCATTATGAGTTTTTAATTCGAAATAAACCCGTAAACCCAATAACAGCTAAGATTCCAATGGCGTCATCGGTTCCAACCAAAGAAAAAATCCAATTCGAGCTAACGGTCGCAAAGTATAATAAGTTAATGCAAGTAGAAGACACTAATCCCATCGAAATTGCTAAGCAATAAATCTATGGTTTTATCTATTTACCACAAAAGCTAGTCATTTTTCATCGGCTTCTTGTCACGAAAATAAACTGCGATCAAAAAGGGCTGACTTCCATAACTCGCTAGAGTATTAGAAGTCAGCCCTTTTATTAGAAATCTATTTATCGGCGATTAAATCATGATTAAAGTGAAGCGCTATAAAGTGTTTGGCTTTGCTTATAAAGCTGTAAGCGCTGCTCGAACTTAGCAATACGCTGTGTATTTACTCGCTCAGCTTTATTACTCGGCACGTCTTTTTCTAACTTACCAATCGCTTCTTTTTGTGCATTTACCGCCTTTGAAAATTCACCGCATGCTGCATACGCGGCTGCAAGATTATCATAATCACCCGCATCACCCGTTCCAGTGCGGCTTAAGACTTGCTTCGCTAACTTAAGAGCACGTTCACCATCACGCATGCGTTCGTCGGTGCAGGTTGCATATAACCATACCAGATTACGCTTAGATTCTAACGACCCACCATTTGATGCATCATTGAACCATTTTATCGCATTGGCACAATCAACTGAACCCGTAGCCCCTGACGCATAATATGAGCCTAACTCAACCATTGCGGGTACTGAACCTTCTTTTGCTGCTTCTGTATACCAATATAAAGCTTGCGACGTATCTTTAGGTACAACCTGACCTGCTTTAAATAAATCAGCAATCATAGTTTTAACTTCAGGCATATCAACAGCTGCTTTCTGTAACCAATACATACCTTTTAGTCGGTCAACCTTAAGACCATTAGTTCCTTCTAAATAAGCACGCCCGAGAAAAAGCTGCATATTTGTATCACCCTGATCAGCTTCAAGTTCAACATACTTCAATGTAGAAAGTAGGTGATTAGCTGGAGACGTGGTAACTGACGCATTGGCAGTTGAAATACCATATCCAGTTACAGCAAAGCCGAACATTGCACTGATAACAACTTTTTTTAGGGTCATAACTGCTGGCATAAAAATGTCTCTTTCAAATGACTGGGTGACGTTGAGAAGAGAAGTTATAGAACTAGCGGTTAAAAAACAACCATAAAAATACAGCATAAGTGACCATTTACCACGACATTATCGTTTAATTACAGTTTGGTCAGGAGGTTAAGTTAGCTAGCATTTTATTCTAGGATTTTAATAATGAGAGATCGATCGAATTAAAAAGGACCATAATGACCCACCTTAACTGAATAACCGCTGAATAAATCATCAACAAAAACCCGACATAGTATGACAAAAAGCTGAAAAGCCGAGAAACTTTTTAAGATTTCTCGGCTTTTATCTCGTACAACAAATGCTCAGTTAGAAAGGCTTATAGTACTCTTGCCCACCACTAACAGATTGATCGTCATGCATAGAATCTTCATCTAGATCGATATCCAAATCAATCTGATTAGGTAAATCTGCCAACGCATTACACGCTAACACAACATCGTATGTTCCTTCTGGCACGTAGCCCATTGAATATTGGTTATCAATAACTTTCGCCGTACTAACGGGTGAGGTATCAGACCCTAAATCACCATAACCTGAGTCATCACTGTCATAAAGATACACATACGCATTTTCTGCAGAATCACATGTTGCCGGATCAACATCACCATAAATAGTTGCGGCCATTAAATTATCGACTAAACGTAATCCTTTATTTTTCAAGTAATACGCATTTTCAAGCATCTGCAACATGCTTCTAAGATCAAATGTCATGGTATAAGTCGTTGGTACATCGATATTAATATCTAGCCCATCAAAAGACAGCTCATCCACCACTTCCATATATTGTTTATTTAAAGCATCACCAACATAAGAGTAATATTGTGGCTGACCAAGAGTGTCTCCTATTAGTGAATCATACGTACCCTGAATAACAGACAACGACATACCAGTATATTCGCCAGCTGCCACTAACTGATCAGAAATTAACTGAATGATATCCACACCAGTTAAGTCATGAAGATCGATCACAATAAATTTTGGGTAACCATCGTTATCAACCGGAATAGAGGAATCAGCAGGAATACATTGCTTATTACTGATTTCATCTGGGTTGTTCATACTTTTGGTCGTCCACTCTGTAATCGTGCCGGCTAAATCCGTCACACTTACAGCATCGATAGCAACACAAGCTTGCAATTCATCACCATCAGGTACTTCTGTTGGCGGTACGACGACATCAACAGAAATTGGCACATCTTCTTTCGCACCATCGCTGCTTGTTGCTGTTCCACCTGAACCGTCAGAACCACTATCAGAAGCCGATGTTGTACTAGAATCACCGCCGCCACCGCCGCACCCAACCACCACAAACATGGTGAGCACCATTAAAATTATTTTTTTCATGTCATCACCCCTACGAGATTACAGAAATTGTTATGTTGGATGGCCGAATCCAACATTAATACCCACCTAGCAAATCAGATTGGTAATGAAATTTTAGGAGTAATTTGAGGTGTGATAAATTTATCGGGGCCGTTATTAAACATTGAGAAAATGATCTTACAAACAAGACAATTCTAGGGGGAGAAAAAAGGAATTACGTGACAGGGAGAAAACCGAGAATATATTTTAAATATAAAAAAGGCCAGATTTCTCTGGCCTTTTCAATACATAAGCTATTATGCAGGATTCAAATCTAACATCTCTTGTATGTTTGTTTCGCTCTTTGGTTCTTGTCCAAAACCACGAAGACCCACCACATGTACGTGCTCTCGATCTTTGAAAATCTTACGCACTAACTTGTAGGTAGTCCCCTTTTCAGGGCTAATGTTTTCTGGTGCTGCAATTAATAATTGCATATCCAAACGCTCACAAAGTTCGAATAATGTCGCAATGGATTTACCATCTAAACGTGCGGCTTCATCCAAGAACAATAAACGACATGGGATAAGATCTTTACCGCGTAAGCGACGTGATTCTTCTTCCCAGCTTTGAATCACCATCAGTAGAATTGCCTGGCCCGTACCAATGGCTTCACCCGTGGATAACGCGCCAGATTCAGCTTGTAGCCAACCATCTGTACCACGGTTTACTTCAATGCTTAATTCTAGGTAGTTACGGTAATCCAATAATTCTTCACCTAAGATTTGCGGCGAACGCTGACCCATATCAATATGAGGATTCAAGCGCTGGAACAACTTCGCAATCGCTTCTGAGAAGGTTAAACGGTTATTACCAAATAAATCTTGGTGTTGATCTTGCTGTTCAGCCAAACCACTCAGTAACGATTCGTGCGTCTCGCGTACTTTAACGTTTAGTCGTACACCATTAACCTGGCCAAAACCGATATTTTGTAAGCCTTGGTTTAGCATACGAATACGGTTTTGCTCACGCTGAATCGTTTTACGAATAATATTCGCAACAGAGTCAGAGCTGATAGCCAAACGTTGTTCACGTGCTGTTAGCTCTTCAGTAAGGCGTGCGAGTTCAACTTCCATCTCTTCAATCGCTTCAACCGGATCATCGGTACGAATGATATCGTGACGGATACGCTCACGAAGGTGTTGATAAACCGCAATGTAGAACAACACTTTACGCTCAGGGCGCGAAATATCTTCAGAAGCACGCAAGGCATCACGCAAGTTTTCGTTGTCTGCGACGGCAAGACGTAAAGCACCTAATGACTTATCTGATAATGAACGCAATTCATCAGCAGACATATACGCCATTTCACGACGGTGTAGACGGCGTTCAACATCATTTTCGCGCGCTAAACGCAATACTGCACACCAGCCTGCTTTTGCATTCACGACCAACTTACGAACATCTTGGTAGTCTTTACCCACTTTACGTAAACGTTTCAGCAGTGATTTCATTTCGAGTTCAATGGACGTAATCGCTTTTTCTAGCTCACTGCGACGGTTACGCGAACTGTGCAGACGTTCGTTAAGCTCATCACGGCGAATACGTGCACGTTCTTCTGATTCAATATCAGCTCGAACACCTAACTCTTGCAATTCACGCTCAAACTCTAGCACTGTTTCACGTTTCGCTTGATGCGAACTTTTCAACGACGCCATTAACTGGTTGTACTGATTCGCTTGTGCACGAGCTTGTTTAAGAGCATCACGGCAACGTGTACGTTCACGCTCTGCGGCTATTAATTTAGCTTTAAGCTGCTCATTTAGCTCTGAGCTTTTATTCACTAACTCAACTGAGTCGATATACGTGAAGTGATGGCGGCGCTCTACTAAATCAGCAACAGCAAAAATCTGCTTCTTAAGAGCCTGTAGTCGGCTAT
Organism: Photobacterium profundum; assembly: GCF_003026285.1. GTDB lineage: Bacteria > Pseudomonadota > Gammaproteobacteria > Enterobacterales > Vibrionaceae > Photobacterium > Photobacterium profundum. Next base: position 221,578 of record NZ_PYOD01000005.1, on the reverse strand, counting down.
CAGCATCAACATAACTTGTTTGTAATGCATCAAATTGCTCAGGATCCGCATCTAGCGCAGACACTAAACCTTCAAGCTCTGTAATGGCTTTACCGTGACGGTCTAAGTAATTACGCGCTTCATCAAGCTGTAAAAGCTGTTGTTCTACGTCTTCAAAGCGAGCTGTTAATGTTTCATCTTCTAGCAGGTTAACAAGCGGGTTCAGTTTACCTAATAACGCTAACCCTTCACGCGCAGCGACAAGCTGGCTACGTTGCTGTTGTTCTTTAGCAGCTGCATCGGCTAATTGACGGGTCGCTTGATTTCGCTTTTCTCTCGCAAGTTTTAATTCTGCTTCAGGATCAGCATTGAATGCTATCGACATGTGTGTCGCGACAAAGCTATTAAAGCTCTGATATAAACGCTGTAACTTTTGCGAATCAAATGCAGATTTCGCGTGGTCTTCAATCAGTTGATCACGCTCTTCACGCAATTGCTCTAGACGTTGCTCACGAGCTGCTCGCCCAAATAGAGGCACCTTCGGATAACGAGAATAGCGCAATTGACGGTCGTTTAAATGAACGCATATCGCCCCGTCTAATTCATCAACATCAAAACCGCTGTCATCAAATGAATCAACATCGCCTTCAATGATATAGAGATCGTCGGGGCAATCTTCTAATGCGATGAGCTTATCTTTAATATCTTTAAGGTCAGGTACAACAATCGCATGACGAGCAGGACCATACATCGCGCTGAAATACGGTGCATCAGCTAAAGTAATGTCATCATAGATTTCCGACAGTAGACTGCCGCCAAGTGTGTCTGCTAAGCCACTTAAACGTGCATCATCACTGCCACCAGGCTGTGCAAGACGTTCAATATCAAGCTCAAGTTGCTGCTTACGCTGGGCAAGCTGATCACGATGAGCAGAAACTTCACGTTCATTGTCTAATGTTTGTTGCATTGCATTCATAACAGACTGACTATCTGTTAATTCTGCATCTACCTGATCAGACAGTTTTTCAAGTGCATCAGATGCGGCAATCCATGCGGGCGCCGACGCTTCTAAAGACTTGATTTGAGTTCCTAGTTGCTGCTCTTGACGACGCAAGTCGTTGCGTTGATCAACTAAAGCTTCTTGTTCTTGCTCAAGACTTTCGAATGTAGCTTCATGACGAGCTTGCTCTTCTGCTAACACTAACTCGCTATCTACAACAGTTGCAAAACGCTTGCTGTAACTTTCTGCCAGCTCAACCGCTTGACGTTGATTACGCACACTGCGTTCAAGATCGCGGTACTGACCTTTTAGCTGATCACCTCGCTCTGAAACCGCACGAAGTCGACGAGCATGTGTGATCAATTCACGGGCTTTTTGACCAGCCGTTGCTCGGTCAATGGCACCCGCAATGGTCTGGACAATTTTAAGGCCTTTCTCAAATTGTTCAGCCGCCGCAGACGACATATCCAACTTGTGTTTAAGTGCCAATAAAGCTGTGGTTTGTAATTCTTGGTCACGCTTTAGTTGCGACAAATATGCAGGTGCGTTATCAGCCAATAAATCATTAGCATTCGACAGTTCACGTGCTTTTTCTAAAGCATGAACCGCTTGTTGATATTGTAAAGCACGGGTTTGCTGCATATTCAATGCTTGCTGGTAGTCAGCAAGCTGCGTCTTCAAGCTATCAACTTCTTCTTCAGTTAATACAGCTTGTTCTTCAGCCATTGCAAGTTGCTCAGCCGCTTCTTCAACGACCATTACCTGCTCTTCAAGACGCTCGGTTAATTCTTCTAGATCTTCTTTATAACGTTCGATCTTTTCTTGCTGGCGTACTGCATTTTGTACAAGTTGCAGATGATCAGACGCTGCTTGATGATCTTGCTCTAAAGCACTTTCACGATCATTTAATTCGTCTAGCTCGCCTGACATGTTAGTCAGTGAGTTATTTTGATCGCCCAGTATCTTACGTGAACCTAATAATTCGCCACGTAATTTCAGCGTTGTTTCTAGCTTATTACGACGTTCATTAGCATGACGCATATAATCAGCCGCAACATAGTGTGTTGCTTCAGAGATCAAATGCTTAAATAAATCACGATCGCTTTGAGTCAGCTTAATCGCTTCTAATGTCATGCGGTTTTCACGCAATGCCGCTTCCATATCTTGGAAAGCTTTTTTCACACCGGAATTATGTGGTAATAAGTAATCACGTAACGAACGGGTAATGGCACTTGAAATACCACCGTACAGTGATGCTTCAATTAAACGATAGAATTTAGAACGGTCTTGGGTATTACGCAATTTCTTTGGCAATACACCAAATTCAAACATTTGCGTATGATAATCCGTAACAGAATTAAAGGCTTTAAATTGTACGCCTTCATATTCACCCGCAATTTCTTTCACTTCATTAATTTGGCGAACACGAGCCTGATTTTCAGACAAGGTTTCAACCAATAATTCAGTCGGTTTAACGTGTGATGGCAAGCCTTGAATAAGGAACGGTTTAATATCGACTTTTTTATCGCGACCAGCGACTTGCTGCAGTTTTACACCAAAAATAATGCGCTGCTTTTTCGAGTTAACGACATCCAATGCCGCATAACACGCACCCGGCTTTAACTTACCGTGCAAGCCTTTATCACGAGATGCGTTTGAACTACCCGCTTCTGTGGTGTTACGAAAATGCAAAAGACTTTGATCAGGAATTAAAGTCGTGATGAACGCAGCCATGGTGGTGGATTTACCCGCACCATTACCGCCAGATAATGTGGTAACCAAATTATCGATATCAAAAGTACGAGCAAAAAAGCCGTTCCAGTTGACCATTGTGAGTGATTGATACTTACCGCGTTCCATCAGACTTCACCCTCTTGCATTGTCTGCTCTGAATCATGATGTTCAGTGTCATCCGCGTCAAACCCATCAAGTAAGCTTGATTGACTTGGTTCTTGTTGATGCACAACAGCTTCACCGTCACGAATTAGGCGTAATTGCGCTTCGCGCACATCATCACCCGTTCGTACATCAGCACCAAAACGGAATACCGATTCACTGATACGGAATTTACCATTTTCACCAATTGGGATAAGCATACCGATACGACGTAAACGACGAAGCGACGTTTTCACTTTGTCGTACAGTTTTTCACGATCAAGATCGGAACCCGATGCACGGTGTGTAACAAACTTCATTAGCTTTTTTTCATCAGCCAACACTAACAGTTCGTCAAACAGCTCTTGATTGGTAAAAATACCTTCATGGGCAAGACGCTCAGGGCTAAGGTATAAGAAACACAGCACTTTACCGACCAGCATGTCGATTTCAGACAACACTGAACGACCAATCAATGACGTAGAACGTGGGCGCAGATAAAAGAACCCCTCTGGTGCGCGAATAAGTTCGGCATTGTAACGGCGGTAAAACATACCTAACTCACGCTCAAACTCGATCAGTAAAGCGTGGTTATCTAAATCTTCGCTAGAAACATGACGACCAGATCGGAGCGCATTATCTAGCGCCGGAAAAAGTGGGTTAGCTATCGCTTTTGCCAGCTTTTCAGGCATATATTCTTCAATATTTATCGATGACATTGGCTTGTACCTTGGCTCCATGTTCATTAATCGCTTCCCAATCAGGCTGAATGGCATTGAAGTCAGATTCGGAATACCCAAGTCTTACTGCCTGATCAATTACAATTCGCGTTACATCAAAATGTCGCGCTTGTGGGTGTTGAGCCAAATAATCTTTCAGAAGCGAGCTCAAATTAATGGCTGCACCTGTTTCTTTATGGGCTTTTAGCATTTCAGCAACTTGATCAGAAAGCTGATCATTGACTAGGCTAAGTTCTTCAAATTCCATTTCTTCAGGTACGATGCCTGTTACTTCATCATCACGTAAAACTAAGGTTTCATCGCGCATATCAAGTAAACGTTCGGCATCGGCATATGTAAGAAGCCATGGGTTGTCGAAGTAATCTGTTACCGATTGGCGCAAACGCTGGCTAAATGCCCGGTTCTTATCCATATCGATAGCTGTTCGAATAAATTTATGTACGTGGCGATCATAACCAATCCACAAATCAATCGCTTGCTGACCCCAATTAATAATGCGGTCTAGCTTCATTTGTAGAATAAAGATCATGCCATCAACGAAATCCAGTTCAATATTGCCCTGAATTTCTTCTTGGATAATCAGCAACTGTGTTTGCAATTGGTCACCAGCAGCTTGCAAGGTGTCTTGCAATTCACGTAGCGTGCTTGATGTTTCGTTAAGCAACGCTTCACAGTTGGTAATTGCCGCTCGCCAATCTTGAGTCAACAATTCAGCGATATTGGTTTTCACCTGCTGTTGTTGCTCATCCATTGTGCGTTGGTTTAAATCAATGCGGTCAAAAATTTCTGCCACTGAATATTTCAACACTGCGTAAACATTCAGTCGCCAGTGCTTCTCGTCACCGCCTTTTTGTGCTGCATCTGCTGCTTTGTTAATTTCATCAGCAACCATCGCTAATTGGATTGACAATTTCAGCGTCGAATACTCACGTTGACGTACGTAGTAGTCTGTTATACCGAGTGCTAATGGACTTAAACGGTAAATACTTGCACCGTCGTTCATTTCACTGGTAAAGCGCGTAATTAAGCGCTGACGTACTAATTCATTTATGGCGTTGTTGGCACGAAAGGCTAGAGTTTCTTTTGATTGATCAAATAAATCGCTCACAATACGGAACGCATCAATCAACTCTCCTTCCCCTAATTCTTCATCAAAGCGATCGCCACTTAATACAGCAATCGCCAACAAGAACGCCAGCCGTTCGGTTGGTAAGTTAAGCGAGAAATCATGCTGCTTAACCCAAGTCACCAACTCAGGAACGGTCTGGGAAACTTCACTCATCCGTTGTCCTTATTGCTGTTATGTTCTGTTCTATGGGTAATATGTTCTTTTATAAGGGTAAATAATGCTTATTCACAGTTACTGCCGTTCACTTTCACCTCTTCGTACAAGGGTTTACGTGCATAAACGTGAATATAGCGCCCCAAAGACAAATAAGGCTCCTGACGACAAAGCTTTTGCTCCATCTCAAGAACTTGTTCAAAACTGTAATCACCAACCATCGCATTTTGCATGTAATCGTGAAAAGTGCGCACGCCAGTTTTACCTAAAATAGTTAATCCCGCGTTTATCAGGCAACTATACACCTCATCAGGCTTAATGCCTTGCTGCGGTTGCAGCTTAAAACGCTTACGATGAGGCATACCTTCTTCTATGTGCGTCAAGTTACCACAAATTAGGTTTTTAAATAGCAACCCATTGTAGTTATAAAACATCACTGAAATGACACCGCCAGGTTTGACTTGTTCCAATAATTGGTCAAGTACTGTTATTGGGTCTGATAGCCACTCCATCACTGCATGAAAAAGCACCAAATCGACAGGTTCATCAAGATGGTCACCAATATGCTGAACAGGACTATGAACTAAGCGATATTGCTTAAGAAGTCCATTTTTAGCAATTTCCTGCTCGGCTAGTGTCAGCATTTCACCAGAAAGATCACATAAAGTGACATGATGACCTAACTCTGCAACTTTTTGTGACAATTGTCCGATACCCCCACCAGCGTCTAAAACACGCAGCGGAATATCATCGTCGAACCCAGATAGAATCTGCTCTATATCCTGCCAGACAACTGTTTGTCGGATCTGCCCTTTGGCAGTGCCATATATGTTTTTCGCAAATTTTTGCGCTAAATCATCAAAATTTCGATCTTCGATCACGGCAACTTTACGTTATGATAGTGGTTCAAAAAAAATGAAGCTTATTTTCTCACAAGCGTTATAGGAATAAAGGCTTGTGATGCTTTTTCAAGCTTGATTGCTGAAATTTCGGACGACATTGCATGTTTGAACTAAAAAAAATGATATCTGCCTTACTTATGCCCCTACCCGCGATGCTTATTCTTGGGTTCATTGGGTTATTGATTTTATGGTTTACCCGTCGAAAAGGACTTGCTTCTTGCTTTATCGCTTTTGCGTTCTTAGGGATTTTCATGGTCGCTTTCCAACCGATTGCGACCAGTTTATTACGCCCATTAGAAACAGAAAACCAACCGTTTGTACCTTCGTCAACACCTGTTGATTACATCATGGTACTGGGAAGTGGGCATGTTATTGACAAGGCAATGCCAATAACATCCGAACTATCCCGCACAGCCCTAATGCGCTTATCTGAAGGCATGCGCATTTATCGCCTCTTTCCTGGGGCTAAATTGATTCTATCCGGTTATGGTGGAGGCAGTGATATAAGCCAAGCACGTATGATGGCAAAAGTCGCATTAGCACTAGGGGTAAACAAATCTGATATTTTATTACTTGAAACTGCCCGTGATACTTGGGAAGAAGCGTTTCAAGCAGCATCCGTTGTCGGTAATAAAAATTTGGTACTCGTGACTTCTGCAAGCCATATGACGCGTGCATTGTATGAATTTAATCAGGCAGGGCTAACCCCTACACCCGCCCCTACTAACTTCTTAGCCAGTAATAAGATTAAACAACCATGGGATAGATACGCGCCTAAAGCAAAGTATCTCGAGCAAACTGAGCGCTATTGGCATGAAACCATGGGGCAGATTTGGCAAAGAATACGCGATAAAGCAGCCAACGTTGAAAAAGACAAAGCTGATGAAGCCAATAAGAATGCTGATATCAGCCCAGTCGAAATTTTAAGTGAAGACGATAGCAATACTACGCTTTAAAGCGTCTTAGTAAAATTGCGCTAATATTTAGTAAAAAACGAACCATACAATCTGCTGCAACAAATATACATAAGGCCAGCATTCATTGCTGGCCTTTTTTATTCACCAAGCAAATGCTTATTTTATTTCGCTTTTCTGATTGAAGTGCACATCACGGCCCTTATTACTAAAAGTTTTATTATGTGCGATTTTTACATAGCAAATTCACCTGAAAGTACTAACGGTTTTGCGACTCACGTCATATTATCTACGCCCTAAGCATATTGATGCTTCTGTCGATATTTCTTAAATATATTTAGACACAACACACTTTTGTAATAAGTAAGTAAACGGACTTACGGCTTAATTTCTCTTTTTTAGGATTCCTCCATGATTTATCCCATTATCAACTTGGCTTTTTTTGCCCTACTCATTGCTTTGTTACTGAAGCAACAACGCACTGAACAAACTTTATCTAAGCGCGTGTTTACAAGCCTTGGTTTAGGGGTACTTTTTGGTGGAGCATTGCAACTTATTTATGGTGGTGGCAGCCAGATAGTTGCAGACACACTTGAGTACGTAAACATTGTTGGTGCTGGTTATGTCAGCCTACTGAAAATGATCATCATGCCGCTAATCATGGTATCTATCATTGGCGCTATCGTGAAAGTGAAAGACTCAGGTTCACTGGGTAAAATCTCAGGGTTAACCATTGGTATTCTGCTGGCGACAACAGCGGCTTCAGCGTTAATTGGTATTCTTGTTAGCAATATGTTTGGCTTATCTGCCGATGGTATTGTGCAAGGTGCACGAGAAATTGCACGTGGTGAAATGCTTGAATCACGCTTAACGAACATTGAAGCGGTGTCGTTTGCTGACATGGTTATTTCTTTCTTTCCTGGTAACCCATTTGCTGACTTAGCTGGTAGCCGTGCTACATCGACTATTGCCGTTGTTATCTTCTCTGCTTTCATTGGTGTCGCAAGCCTGAGTGTTATGCGTACTCACCCTGAATTGGGTGCAAGCTTCGAAAAGTTTATTAACGTTGCTCAAGAAATTGTTCGTACATTAGTACGTATGGTACTTAGCCTAACGCCTTACGGTGTTCTTGCGTTGATGACCAAGGTTGTCGCAGGCTCTAACTATGCTGATATCCTAAGCCTAATTAATTTTGTAATTGCGTCTTATGTTGGATTAGCACTGATCCTTGTTATGCACTTGGTTCTTGTTTCATTTGTCGGCGTTAACCCAATTCGTTTCTTGAAGAAAATCCTTCCTGTACTGCTATTTGCTTTCACTTCACGCTCGAGCGCTGGCACTATCCCACTAAATATTGATGCACAAGTTAAGCAACTGGGTAACGGCGAAGGGGTTTCAAACTTCTCGGCATCATTCGGGGCGACAATGGGCCAGAATGGCTGTGCAGGTCTATACCCTGCGATGCTTGCAGTAATGATTGCACCTACCATTGGCATTAACCCACTAGACCCAGGTTTTATTGCAACGCTTATTGCGATTGTAACAATCAGTTCATTTGGTATTGCGGGTGTGGGTGGTGGCGCAACATTTGCTGCGCTAATTGTTCTCTCTGCTCTTGATATGCCTGTAGCGCTTGCTGGTCTGCTTATTTCAATCGAACCATTGATTGATATGGGCCGTACTGCTGTAAACGTTAGTGGTGCCATGACGGCCGGTACCATTACTTCTCGTGTACTGGGGCAAGCTGATGACACCATCTTTAATCAAGACATTGAAACAGATACAACGACTGATACAGCGAAAGTCTAGTCGGTTTTAATGTTGACTTCTAAAAAGCTAAGATAAAAAAAGACCACTCGTTTGAGTGGTCTTTTTATTTGTTTATCAACGCCTTATTGATACGTGGATAACGGCTATTTACAGCTAATGATGAACGCTTATGACTCTTAGCCAATTAATGCACGTACTTTCTCTAAATCTTCCGGTGTATCAACACCCGCGGGAGGCGCATCAATAGCAACAGCAACATGGATTTTTTCGCCATACCAAAGTACGCGAAGCTGTTCTAATGCTTCCACTTTTTCAAGTGCGCTTGGTTCCCAGTTGATGTAAGTATTTATAAACCCAGCACGATAAGCGTAAATACCGATATGACGTAATAAATTATGATGAATTTCCTTTGGTGACTTCGCATAGTTATCACGATCCCAAGGAATAGATGCTCGGCTGAAATACATCGCATAGCCATCTTTATCCAACACAACTTTCACCGCGTTTGGATTAAACACTTCATCTTCGTGATCAATCTCGACACCTAGCGTTGCCATTGGTGCATTGTTGTTTGCTAGATTATCTGCGACTTGTCGAATAATGGTGTCAGGAATTAATGGTTCATCACCTTGTACATTAACGACAATATGATCATCTGCTAACTGATATTTTTCAACCACTTCAGCAAGGCGCTCTGTGCCTGATTCATGATCATTTCGCGTTAAACAAACTTCTCCGCCAAAGGCTTTAACGGCATCAACAATACGCTGGTCATCCGTTGCTACGATCACGAGATCTGCACCGGCTTTACTAGCTTGCTCGTACACCCACTGAACCATTGGCTTACCACCAATATCAGCCAAAGGCTTACCCGGCAGGCGGGTTGATTGATAACGCGCAGGAATAACTACCGTAAATGACATTACTTTACCTCGTCTGAACTCAGCGTTCGCGCTTCAGGTTCGATCAATACAGGAATACCATCTTGAATAGGATAAGCTAGACGATCAAACTTACAAATCAGTTCATTTTTTTCTTTATCGTAGTTCAATTTACCCTTACATACTGGGCATGCTACGATTTCAAGCAGACGGTGATCCATATTCTTCCTTTACCTTAATTATTCGATTAATAATGGCAGTCGCATTCGATGTGGGTATCACTGCATCTACAGGTACATACCACCAATTCGACTGCGCAAAGGCGTGGCATTTAACCGCATCTTTTTCTGTCATCACTAAATGTTGTCCCTGTTGGGCCAAATGTTTTAATTCCATTTCTGAGAATGCCTGATGGTCAGTAAATGGCTGACAATGTACAGGGGTTACTCCCAGCTCTTCTAATGTTTTAAAAAAACGGGGGGGATGGCCAATGCCGGCCATTGCCACAATATTCTCTAATTCATTAATTGAACATCGCTCGCCCGTTTTAACATTGATTAATGCTGAGGGCTGCAGGTGCATCGGAGCTTCGTTTTTTTGCGCCTTTCCACCGTTACAAATCAAGAAATCAACGTCAGCTAAGCGATCACACGCTTCACGCAATGGTCCTAATGGTAGTAATTGCTGATTACCAAAGCGGCGTTGACCATCAATAACAACAAATTCGATGTCTCGTGCGAGAGCATAATGCTGTAGACCGTCATCGGTAATAATCACATCAACATCATGTTCAAGTAACATCATTACGGCATCAGAACGTTTAGGTGATACTGCAACAGGTGCCCCCGTTCTTCGACGAATCAATACAGGTTCATCACCAACAAGGTCTGTTGATGTCTTATCTTCAACCAAATAAGGGTAATGTGGCGCTTTACCACCATAACCACGAGAAACAACCCCCGGCTTAAGCCCTTTCGCTTGTAGCTGTTCAACGAGCCATACAACAACGGGCGTCTTACCATTGCCCCCTGCGGTAATATTACCAACAACAACAACTGGCACCGGAGCCCGATAAGCGACCTTTTCACCCGTTTGGTACTTATTACGGCGACGAACACTGATAAAACCAAAGAGTTTACTCAATGGCCAAAACACTGGCCAAAAAAGTACATTCAGTAACAGCATAAAACCTTTCGGATGATGCCCAAACCAAAACTTTTCAATAAGTGCAGCCATTAATCACCAAATTGAATGCGGTGAAGTTGCGCGTAAGCACCATCATGTTTGATCAATTCACTATGCGTACCACGTTCAATGATTTCACCATCATCAACCACTAAGATTTGGTCGGCACCTTCAATAGTTGACAGGCGGTGGGCAATCACTAAAACCGTACGATCTTTTTGCAATTCATCCAATGCCGACTGAATAGCACGTTCAGATTCAGTATCAAGGGCTGATGTTGCCTCATCTAAAATCAACACTGGCGCATTACGTAATAGTGCGCGCGCAATGGCTAAACGTTGACGCTGACCACCAGAAAGGCTAACACCGTTTTCACCAATAATTGTGTCTAAGCCTTGTGGCATGTCTTTAATGAAATCCATCGCATAAGCAAGCTCTGCTGCTTTTTCAATATCAGCACGACTGAAACTATCGCCACTTGCGTAAGCAATGTTATTTGCAATAGTATCGTTGAAAAGGTGCACATTTTGAGAAACGACTGCAACCTGTTCGCGTAAGTTTGATAATTGATAATCTTTAACCTCGCGACCATCTAATATCAATTCGCCTGAATCAATATCGTAAAAACGCGTTAATAGATTCGCAATCGTACTCTTACCCGAACCCGAACGTCCAACAAGTGCCAGTGTTTTACCAGCAGGTAAATCAAACGACACATTACGCAATGCTGGCGTATCTTTGGTTGGATAAGTGAACGTAACATCTTTAACTTGAATATCACCGTTTACACGCGCAATTTCATGTTTACCGTTATCTTTTTCAGTTTCAAGATCCATCAATTCAAACAAGGTTTGACAAGCAGCCATACCGCGTTGGAATTGCGAAGTAACGTTGGTTAATGCTTTCAAAGGACGCATCAAACCAAACATTGCACCAAATACGACAGCGAATGTACCGGGGGTAAGCTCAGCACGTAACGCTTCAGAGTTAGCCAAGACTAATACAACCACCAAAGCAAACGATGCAATTACCTGAATTACCGGGTTGGCAATCGCCTGCGCAGACACTAACTTCATTGTTTGCTGGCGCATATTATTACTTACAGAATCAAAACGTTTCTTTTCAACCTCTTGACCACCGTAACTTAATACGACTTTGTGCCCTTTTAGCATTTGCTCTGCAGATGATGTAACAGACCCCATGGCATCTTGCATATTTTTTGAAATTTTACGAAAGCGCTTAGACACAAAGCGAATACTGAATGCCACAACAGGAGCGATAACCAATAAAATGGCCGAAAGCTGCCAGCTGTTCCAGAACATCAATGCCATTAAGCCAATGATAGATGCCCCCTCACGTACCATGCTAACTAGCGCGCTACTTGTCGCAGAAGCAACTTGTTCTGAATCATAAGTAATTCGAGAAAGTAAGGCTCCAGAAGATTCTTTATCAAAAAAGCTCACTGGCATTTTCATGAAATGATTAAATAAACCACGGCGTAAATTCATTACAACTTTGCCAGACACCCAAGACAAGCAATATGTTGACACAAAGCCACTCGCGCCACGTAGTATCATTAATCCGACTAAATAATATGGCATCATAGAAAGAAAGTCTGATTCAATGGTCTCTAATCCACCGAAGCTTTCATCAAGAAGAGGCTTAATCATCGATAACATTAGGGTATCACCCAATGCATTAATGATTAGCGCAACGACCGCGACTGATAAGCCAGCCTTATAGAAACTGATATACGGCCAAAGTCGTTTATACGTATCCAGTGTTGATTGTTCAGTAGACTGTGTCATTAAAATTCATTTTTCTTAAAAACAATTCCTATCATTCTACTCTGATACGAGGATTGCGCCAAATAAGTTAAGTCATTGATGCATGCCTTATCTACTTTTCGCTCATTGATTATACAGCTATATTTGTTCTAAAAAGCCTATCGACATTATCAGACTAACTTCTCGCATCTTCACGCCTTAAAAGCATCATTCATTCGAAAATAAACGTCGATACCAAGTATCGTCAATATCTTGTCGATAGCGTTGTGTTTTTCTGCTGCCTGCTTCAATAACAATGGAAACTTGTCCGGTTTGTGCTGTATTTAACCACGCTGTACCTTTATCAATATAACGTTGCTTAATCTGAGTTGAGGGTAAATTCCAAGGGTTATATTTAGCACTCGATACCAGAGCTAATTCAGGAGACATTCCAGCCAACCACGTATTGGTTGACGAGGTTTTACTGCCATGATGGGGAACAAATAGGATATGTGGATCAAGATCTGGGTATTGGCGAGCTAAAAGTAATTCAGATATCGCATCAATGTCACCTGTCAGTAGTACATTGGTTGATTTCTCGGGGCTAATGGCTAGATCGTTTATTTGCACAACACATGAATGAGGATTAGCAGCCCGTTTAACAATTTTAGGTGGCCACAACACCTCAAAGTTGAGTCCTTCCCATTGCCAGTGGCTTCCTTGCACACAGGGACGAAAATCATCACGACGATCACTGCTACGCTTCCAAATTGGTTCAAACTGCTGAGATATAATAGCAAAACCACCAGCATGATCGCTGTCTGCATGGCTCAAAATCAACCCATCTAATTGATTAATACCTTTCTTTCTCAGCACGGGTTCTATGACAGATGTAGCAATACTGCCTTGTTGCCAACGGTTTCCCGTATCATACAAAACCGCTTTCCCGTTGCGCTCAATTAACACTGCAAGACCATGCCCCACATCCAACATATTGACTGTCCATAGCGGTGAAGCAACATCATCTATTGAAGATTTATCATGATTTACATCAGTATCATTGGCTAAAAACGACTGATTAAAAGTCATCAACGTAGACATTGCTTGCTGGAAAAATAAAGGGATCCCCCAAGATACGAACACAATAAAAATTGAGATATGTATCCATTTGAAATTACGCCAAGAAACAAACCACCCTAGCGCTGCCCATGCCATTCCCCCTATTAAGAAAGGCAACCATGCGGATGATAACGATAACCACGTACCAACAGATTGCTCAGCCAACCAAATAACTGGATATAAGGTCCAATCGGCAAATTGCCAAAAAACATTCGACAACCAAGGAAACCACACCGTCGCAATGGCAGCTAAAACCAAAGGCACAGTCAATGTACTCACCCAAGGGACAGAAACGAAATTGATAAATGGAGCGAGTAGCGAAATTCCACCAAACCAATACCATTGAAGCGGTAACATAAACAGCAATAACACAAACTGTAACTGCGCTAATACTTTCATCTTGTCCCACAATTGATCTTTCTGATAATCAATCTTGTTTTCAGTCTGATCAGTGTGTTGTCGCCTTACGCCACCCAAATTCGCAAGATATAAAATGAGAACAGCAGTAAAAGACATCCAAAATCCCGCAGCATAAGACGCTAACGGGTTGAGCATTAAACAAATAGCTAGAGCGGCAATAAAAATTTTCCAACCTGGCCACTTAATGCGTAACCTGATTAAAATCATCACAATTGCACACATTAATACTGCGCGTACCGTTGGCAAACTAAAACCCGCTAACCATGCGTACCCCAGTGCACACGCAAAACCACTCCATAACGGTAACCATATCAAACGATTACGCTCCGGCAAAAGCGCACATATCTTACTGCCAAGCCACCAGCCTAATAACATCGCTAAACCGATATGTAGCCCTGAAATTGCCATTAAATGGGCTAAGCCACTGTCTCTTAGCCGTTGCCAATCATGAGGCTCTAATGCATCGCGTACGCCAAAGCCTAAAGCCATTAAATACGCTTTATGGGTTTTATCAGCCAACTCTGTCATTGCCTGAGTGAAAATACGCTGCCGCAAGGTAATAGCCGTACTATTGTCACTCAGTGTCCGTGCTGTTTGTTCTACACTAAGGCTATCGATGTAAGAGCTGTCTACAATCGTTCCGCTTAAAATGGTGCCTCGCCCATGAATACTGTTTGCAACGAAATACTTTTCAGCATCAAAGCCTGCACTATTCAATCGCCCATACGGACGGCGAAGTTTCACCATTAACTGCCAAATTTGGCCTTGATACATCTCAGGAGGCTGTCGCCAATTTAAGCGAACTTTTAAAGGAGTATATGAATCTATTGGGTAAGAATTGAGCGTTAAGAGTTTGAAATCTATTGTACTAGTGGAGATCTCGCTATTAAGTAGGCTACTTACCTTAGCAACTATGGTAATATTCTCACGGTCAGTAGGTATTTCTTTTACTGAATTTGTATAAATATTTACACTTAAAGCTGCCATAGCGGCACCTAACGCAATCCAGATCAATAAATGAATACGTAAAAAATAAGAAACTACGGCACCTAGCATTACGGCAGTCACAAACCAGAGATAATCTGGAATGGCATGCCACCAATGAAGAAACAAAAGCCCTATTGCAATGCCAGTAACCGCTTGGTTCATTGTGTATTGCCTTAAGCCTGTTGATTTAAAATAGTATTTTCATGCTTTATGTTTTAATACTTAGTATTCGCAATTAATGACTTTCAGATCATTGTTTTCAAAGCGTATGTATATCGATGCCAAGACAACTTATTAAACGTTTTTTACCAAATCACGAAACAATTAAGCGCCAAAAAGCACTTAAAATTTTCGGTAATGTGCTTTATAACCCGAACCTATGGTGCCTTAATCGCCGCTCTGCTTCGGGTGCTTTTGCTGTGGGTCTGTTTATGGCGTTTGTTCCACTGCCCAGCCAGATGATAATGGCGGCCGGACTCGCCATTCTGTTTGGTGTAAACCTCCCTCTTTCTATTGTATTAGTGTGGATTAGCAACCCTATTACGATGCCCGTATTATTTTATGGTGCGTATAAGGTTGGGGCTTGGTTGATGAATTCACCACCTCAGCCATTCCATTTTGAGCTGTCTTGGGAGTTCCTGCTTCACCAAATGAGCCAGATAGGTCCACCTTTTATGCTTGGCTGTTTTACTACTGGCATTGCTTTTTCTTTAATTGGTTACTTTGGTATTCGCGGTTTATGGCGTTACTCGGTAGTAAGAAGCTGGAAGAAACGTAAATTTCGCAACTAAGACTTATTTAGAAACCCAATAAGCATTGAATGCTGCATTTCACTAAAACCTCGTTCGCGGGGTTTTTTTACGTTTATATAAATAATGCAGCAAGCAAAAAAACACCCATTCCCTTAAAAGTGAGAGTGACCACATTTATCTTAAATATGTTTGTTTTCACTACAATTATATTTTAGAGCGAGTTCACTACTGTCTATGGTTCTCCAACTCAAACACTTCAATGGGTACTCTTCACACTCAAATACTTCATTCTATTGCAGCCCGCCCCCATAAACAGATTGCTTTTATTTTCAAACTTGAGTAAAAGACATAAGGCTTTCATTTCTGAGTAATTACCTTGCGTAAAATATTTAACTATTTTTTACTCAGTACTTTTTTAGTATTGGTGATAACGGTCAATGTCACGGAAAGCAGCCAACAAGCAACAAGCAATCCAGTACATTTTTCTCATACTCTTATTCAGAATGATAATCACGACGCCTATATTTCAACCCAACGTAGCTTTCGTGTTGAACAAAAAAGACAATGGAGACCTCTCCCGGCATCGTTACACAATATTCAGTACTATCTCTACTTTTCAGCTCGATTATCGGCGGCGAATAAAGTAGCAGAGCAAACTCTAACAAAGTTGTTCTCCTTGTCTGAGCGGCGATATGTACTTAACGGCCAGCATTTTAACAACCTACAGTACAAATTCATTCATACACGAGCATAACAATACCTTTCAACTCGCTATTTATATATTTAATTAATAACAGAAAGGTAACCCGTATGTTCGAGTCATTCATGGCTATTTTCTCGGCACTATGGCATCAAAATTTTAGTATTCTAGAAAACCCTGAAAGCATCGCAATGATTTATTTTTGCGTCACATTTGTCATTTTCTTAGAGAGTGCATTATTACCTGCTGCACCTTTGCCGTGCGACAGTATCGTCATTTTAGCTGGCACATTAGGTGCGATGGGAATCATTGATTTTAAAACTATCGTCTTACTGCTTACACTCGCAGCTGCAATAGGAAGCTGGGTTGCTTATATGCAGGGGCGATGGCTAAAGCATTTGCCTAAAGTACAGTCTTGGGTAAATTTAGTTCCGGCACAAAGAATGAAAACAGTTGATAACCTGCTTTTTCGTCACGGTCTAATCGCGCTATTTATTGCTCGCTTTATTCCTGTAGTGCGTTCTCTATTACCTTTGATGATGGGGATACGCATTAAAAACCAAGTGCACTTTTTTCGCTTTGCTTGGTTAAGTGCCATCGCTTGGGTATTACTACTCACAGGCATCGGCTACTCACTCACATTCTTACCAGAAAAGGTGGCACGAATTACAACAGTAGCTCTTATGCTAGCGCCCTTTGCAACCCTAGGGTTGGGTATTATGACTCTGATCATCAGTTGTTTTCTTAAGAAAGGTAAAAAGCCCTCATCAATTTGAAGAGATTAAGCAACCTTCCCCTAAAACAAAAAAACCGTCGAAAATGACGGTTTTTTTACACTTATTCCAACCTGGATAAGTAAATGCTATTTTGCGCTCAACACCAGTGCTGGTTGTAAAGCGCTTGCTCTGCGCGCGGGATACCAAGTCGCAAGTAAGCTTAAAAGAATAGCTGTTATAGCAACAACCGCAACATCATTAATCTCTAACTCGGTTGGTAAGAAATCCACAAAGTAGATGTCACCAGATAAAAACTGGTGTCCGATCAACGTTTCGAGCCCTTTAACCAAGCTGGTCAGGTTCACCGCTACTAAAGAGCCAAGAATCGATCCAACAAGGCTACCGACAACACCAGATAATAAACCATGCCAAATGAAGATGGATTTCACCAAACCATCAGTGGCCCCCATTGTTCGAAGAATAGCTATGTCTGGCGCTCGATCTTTTACAGCCATCATCAAGGTTGAGATAATATTAAAGCAGGCAACACCAATCACAAGTACCATCACCAAATACATAATGGTGCGCACCATCTGAATATCTCGATACAAGTAGCCGTATTTCTGTGTCCAACTTTTTAAATAGACGTACACAGGCAAGGTAAAGCCGACTTCTCTCACAATAGATTGAGCATCAAGCACATTATCGACATTTAACGAAATTCCCGAGACTCCCTCACCCATTGATAAATATTGCTGGGCGTCAGCTAGCGGTATAATCGCAAAATTATGATCAATCTGACCACCAAGCGCTAATAAGCCAGACACTTGTAAACGAATACGATGTGGTGCACGGAGCTTTTTCTCTGAGTCGGCGTTTGGGATCATTGCTGTAATCCAATCACCCACCCCAATCTGCAGTTTTTGAGCAACGCCTTGCCCTAAAATAACTTGCTTGTTGCCCGCAGAAAAATTCTGCCAAGCGTTATCTTTTACATACTGTGGTAACGCACTGACTTGTATTTCCTCTTCAGGGTTTACACCACGCACTGCCACCGCTTTGAGATTGCTTCCTTTTTCAAGCAGAGCAGTAAATGAAACATACGGCGCTGCACCTGTTACTCGTGGGTGTTTCTTTACCGTTTCGAGTATGGGTTGCCACTCAGTCAACGGTGCTTTTACGGCTTCTAGTTCACCATGAGGAATAACAGCCAATACGCGATTTTGTAATTCACGTTCAAAACCATTCATAGCCGATAACCCTATGATGATGACTGCGACACCAACGGCAATCCCCAAAATAGATGAAATAGAAATGAACGATACCATCCGGTTTCGTTGTTTCGCTCGGCTAAAACGGCTACCGATATAAAGAGATAAAGGTCGAAACATTAAGCTACCTCAACCTGAACCAAGTTACCGTCTTGCATATGCATACAACGATCTAACTTCGCCGCTAATTCATTATCATGAGTAACCACTAAAAAGGCCGTACCCGACTCTTTATTTAACTTGCACATTAGATCATAGATTTCGAGTGCCGTTTTATGATCTAGGTTACCCGTAGGTTCGTCAGCCAATACAATTGATGGGTTGTTGACTAATGCACGAGCAAAGGCAACACGTTGACGTTCACCACCACTCAATTCGGAAGGCCGGTGCTCATAGCGGTGACTAAGACCAACCATGTCTAAAATAGATTTTGCTTTTGACTCAGCTTTATCTGTTGCCATGCCGCCGATTAATAGTGGCATAGCGACATTTTCCATGGCACTAAAATCGGCAAGCAAATGATGAAACTGATAAACAAACCCTATTTCCTGATTTCGAATTTTCGCTTGTTTGTTTGCGCTCATCGAATTCAATTTTTGGCCTTTAAAAAACACATCACCGTCACTTGGTTCATCAAGTGCACCTAATAAGTGTAATAACGTGCTTTTACCTGAACCTGATGAGCCAACAATTGCGACTAATTCATTAGGCTCAATGGCAAAACTAACCCCTTTCAACACTTCAGTTTCAAGCTGAGCTTCGCGATAAATTTTACGTAAACCATGACAAACTAATAACGAATTACTCATAACGCAATGCCTCAGCAGGACGAACAGATGCCGCACGATAAGAAGGGAAAATAGTGGCAATAAGACTTAACAAAATAGCACCTAAAATGACGAACATAACCTGTAGAGGTTCAATAACAATTGGTAGAGACCCACCAGCCATAAGATATTGCACACCAAAAACGGACATAACCGTATTTAAATTCGACGCCAGTAATATGCCTAGCACGCCACCGCTCACGGCACCAATAACACCACTGCTAGCACCTTGAACCATAAATACCATCAGTACTTGCCGGTTAGTCATACCTTGGGTTTTTAAAATGGCGACTTCTGCTTGCTTCTCCATCACCACCATAATCAGGGCTGAAATGATGTTAAATGCAGCGACACCAATGATCAGCCCAAGCATTAAGCCCATCATATTCTTTTCCATTTTAACGGCTTGAAACAGCTCACCGCGTTGTTCTCGCCAATCTGACCATTGCCAATCATTCGGCATGGGTACTTGAGCAAGTTCAGTCACAGCAAAAGGATCATCGAGGAATAATCGCCATCCCGTTATTTGATCCACTTTATAACGGAGTAATTTTCCAGCATCTTGGATATTTGTAAGAATAAGTTGCTTATCAACATCAGAGCCTGTGTCGAAGAAACCTTCAATGGTAAAATTACGTTGGCTTGGAATACGTCCTAACGGTGTGTACTGGCTTGCACTGGTTACCATTAGGCGGATTTTATCACCTACTTGCACCCCAAGTTGATTGGCTAATGCTTGACCAATAACAACGCGATAGCTGCCAGCGACAAGGTTATCTAACTTCCCAACCGTCATGTCCATCGCGATGGGTTCATAATAGCTAGGGTCAATTCCTATCATATTGCCAGCCGCTAATGACGATGCACTTTGCAGTACCGCTTCACCGCGGGTGATCGGCGTAACATGAGTAACATGAGGTAATTGCTGCAATGATTGAGGAACGGTATCTGATACAGGCATGCGCCCGTCATCTTGAGAAATAACGGCTTGAGGTAAAACACCTAAAATTCGGTCTTTTAGTTGTTGCTCAAAGCCATTCATAACGGAAAGTACAGTCACTAAAGACAGCACACCAATGGTGATACCTGCAGTGGACATATATGATACAAAGCGACTGAATCGGTCACCTGAACGACCACGCAGATAGCGTAGACCGATAAAGAAAGATACTGGATGAAACATAGGTTAGAGAAACCATCCCTTGTCTAGAGTAAAGAAAGAATACCCGTTGCTGCCTTTGATTACCATGCAACAACGTAAAACTAATGTAAAAACAGAGAGTAAAAAACGTACAGTCAGATGTGTTTACTTGCTCGAATGCAATACCTAAGTGATAATCGAGTAATTATGAATAAATACTAACACTCGCATAGCTGTTCGACCTGTAATACAGGGAATAGTTGCGAATGTTAATTAATAACGAGAGCGACATGGAACAGGACGAATATTTTTCAGTCCATACAGGGCTAACCATAAACGTAGAACCTCTGGCTAGCGATGAGTGCTTGCCTGATGAACAAACGTTTATTCAGGAAATCCCCCCTTTATTTCGTGTCGCCAGCGAATGCAGCGGTTTAGAAGAAAGTGCAGAGCGCACGCTTAAGGGGTTTGGTAAAGAAGACAGTAAAGCATTACTGACTTACCTTGCAGCCCAAAACAGTAAAATAAATTTACTGCTTTCTTTTGTATTATCTCAACAAGATAACCCTAATTTTCGTTATATTACCGACAGTTTTGGTGCTAGTCAGCTTACCTTTGTTTCAGATTCTCCTTTTACTGTTGGCACATCTGTTAGAGTAAAGCTGTTTCTTGAGCACCCACCAGCTGCAATATACTGTTATGCAAACGTAACAGCATGTGGAACTAAAGTGCATGAAGACGACTCAGATGAAAAGCAAGCTCAATATGCGATCACTCTGCGCTATAACCGTTTACAAGAAGATGACCGTGATCTTCTGATCCGTGCTGCTTTGCATATTCAGCAAAAATTACTGCGCATACGCGCCCAACAGCGAACAGAATCATAAGTTAATCACATGAAAGCATTATCATTACTCTCACTGCCCCTGCCGAGTAAAAAAGGGGATAACCGTTTCATTGGTAACCTATCTGGTGCTGCTTTGGCACTGTCTGTCGCTGAACTGTCTCACGCACATCAAGGCCCTGTCCTTGCTGTTGTACCTGATACGCAAACAGCGCTGCGCCTACAACCAGAAATTAGTCAGTTCACGTCTGTCGAAGTGAACGTATTTCCTGACTGGGAAACACTACCATACGATAATTTCTCACCACACCAAGATATTACGTCTGATCGCCTAGCACGTTTATACAAGTTACCGACCCAGTCTGATGGCATTATTCTGGTTCCTATTAGTACCTTATTGCAACGTTTAACACCGCGAGAGTACCTTCGAAAGCATGCTTTGATTGTACGAAATGGTGATCGCCTATCACTTGATAAACTTCGTTTGCAGCTTGAATCATCAGGCTATCGTCATGCCGATCAAGTCATGGAGCATGGTGAATATGCCAGCCGAGGTTCATTACTCGACCTCTTCCCAATGGGCAGCAATCAGCCCTACCGTATTGACTTTTTTGATGATGAAGTTGATTCCATTCGTCAGTTCGATCCTGAAAATCAACGTTCAACGGGTGAAATTGATAGCATCAATTTATTACCCGCACATGAATTCCCGACTGATGAAATTGCGATTGAAAATTTCCGAATGCGTTGGCGTGAACGTTTTGAAGCTCGACGTGAACCCGAATCAATCTATCAGCAAGTAAGCAAACGTACTTGGCCTGCAGGTATTGAATATTGGCAGCCGTTATTTTTTGAAAATACTGAAACACTCTTCGATTATTTACCCGATGAAACCTTATTGGTGACATTAGGGGAATTAGAATCGTCCGTTGATCATTTCTTAGCAGATGCAGATCATCGCTTTGATCAGCGTCGTGTTGACCCCTTACGCCCTTTGCTAGAACCCAAAGAATTATGGCTAACAAAAGATGAGATGTTCCGCGGCTTTAAAGCGCTACCGCAAGTTCGAATTCGCCATGAAAATGAACCCGAAAAAACGGGTCGCTACAACCCGACGTTAACGCCTGTTCCTGAAATAATCATCAATCAACAACTTAAAGAACCTTTTGCTGCGCTACGTCGTTTTACCGAGCAATTCAAAGGCAAAGTTGTCTTTTCCGTTGCATCTGAAGGTCGACGTGAAGCACTACTCGATCTGTTAGCTCGTATAAAAATGCGTCCAATGGTGTGCGCAAGCCTAGAAGAAGCCATTGAAGCACCAAGTAATTACACGCTGGTTATTGGTGCTGCAGAACAAGGTTTTATTCTTGAATCGCCTTCTGTCGCGTTTATTTGTGAAAGTGACTTACTCGGTGAGCGCGTTAACCAACGCCGTCGTCGTGATGAGAAAAAAAGTGTTAATGCCGATACCATTATTCGTAACTTGGCAGAATTACAAATCGGTCAGCCCGTGGTTCATATCGATCACGGTATTGGTCGCTATCAAGGTCTGCAAACATTAGAAGCTGGTGGCATAACAACTGAATATGTCATGCTTGAATACCATGCAGGCGCAAAGCTCTATGTACCAGTTGCATCACTGCACCTGATTAGCCGTTACTCTGGCGGTGCTGATGAAAGTGCTCCGCTGCATAAACTCGGTGGCGAAGCATGGGTAAAAGCACGTAAAAAAGCAGCTGAAAAAGTACGCGATGTAGCAGCAGAATTACTCGATGTTTACGCCAAGCGAGAACTAAAACCAGGCTTTAAGTTCACGTTAGATAGAGAGTCTTATGCTGATTTCTGTAGTGGTTTTCCTTTTGAAGAGACCCACGACCAAGCCTTAGCGATTAATTCCGTACTTTCAGACATGTGTCAGCCTAGAGCCATGGACCGCCTTGTGTGTGGTGATGTTGGCTTTGGTAAAACAGAAGTTGCGATGCGTGCTGCGTTTGTTGCTATTGATAACAACAAACAAGTCACGGTATTAGTGCCTACCACATTGTTGGCACAACAACATTTTGAAAACTTCCGTGACCGTTTTGCCAATACGGCCGTTCGTGTTGAAGTACTTTCACGCTTTAAAACAGCTAAAGAACAAAAACAAGTCATGCTTGATGCCGAAGACGGCAAAATTGATATACTCATCGGCACGCATAAATTACTTAACGCATCCGTTAAATACCATGATTTAGGCTTATTAGTCGTTGATGAAGAACACCGCTTTGGTGTGCGTCAAAAAGAGAAAATTAAAGCCATTCGTGCTGATATTGATATTTTGACCCTCACGGCAACACCGATCCCTCGTACGTTAAATATGGCTATGAGTGGGATGCGTGATCTATCTATCATTGCAACACCGCCCGCACGCCGCTTAGCCATTAAAACCTTTGTACGAGAGAGAGATGATGCCATTGTGCGTGAAGCCGTACTACGTGAAATAACACGTGGCGGTCAAGTGTACTTCCTACACAATGAAGTCGACAGCATAGAGAAAACTACCGAAGAGTTAGCCAAGCTGATCCCAGAAGCACGTATCACTTTTGCTCATGGTCAAATGCGAGAACGTGAACTCGAAAAAGTGATGGGCGACTTTTATCATCAGCGTTTCAACCTACTCGTCTGTACAACAATCATCGAAACCGGTATTGATATTCCGACAGCCAATACGATCATTATGAATCGTGCCGACAACCTTGGTTTAGCACAATTACACCAACTTCGAGGTCGTGTTGGACGTTCACACCACCAAGCCTATG
This sequence comes from Photobacterium profundum, assembly GCF_003026285.1. Taxonomy (GTDB): domain Bacteria; phylum Pseudomonadota; class Gammaproteobacteria; order Enterobacterales; family Vibrionaceae; genus Photobacterium; species Photobacterium profundum. The sequence continues at coordinate 197,709 of NZ_PYOD01000005.1, read as the reverse complement.
CCTATTTATTAACACCGCACAAAAAACGTATGACGAAAGATGCAGTCAAACGTTTAGAGGCCATCGAATCACTGGAAGATCTTGGTGCTGGCTTCACTCTTGCAACGCATGACCTTGAAATTCGTGGTGCTGGTGAATTATTAGGTGACGAACAAAGCGGTCAAATTCAATCCATTGGATTTTCACTATTCATGGAAATGCTAGAACAAGCGGTTGAAGCATTAAAAGAAGGCAAAGAGTCATCACTTGATGATTTGCTACGTAAACAGACGGAAGTAGAGCTACGTTTACCCGCGTTACTGCCTGATGATTACATTCCAGATATCAACATGCGCTTATCATTGTACAAGCGTATTGCCAGTGCGATTGATGAGCAAGATTTAAACGATTTAAAAGTCGAACTGATTGATCGGTTTGGTCTATTACCTGAAGCAACAACCAACTTGCTAACGGTAAATAATTTAAAATTAAAAGCAGCTACAGCCGGTATTCGTCGTATTGAGGCGGGTGAAAAAGGTGGATATCTTGAATTTGAACAAGATGCTGCCATTAACCCTGTTTTTCTCGTCGGTTTACTGCAATCAAAGCCTCAACATTACCGTATGGAAGGTCCAACTAAACTAAAAGTCATGGCACCAATGACAGATCGCAAAGAACGAATCAAGTTTGTGGACCAGCTACTAACCCAATTATCAGAAAACACAATATAATCCAAAACATACAAACCAAACGGCTGACTTTACTAAGTCAGCCGTTTGTATGAATTGGAAATACAAGCACTGAAGTGCGGAGATTACCTTGAAAAAACTGATTTATTTGCTTCTTCTGGCCGTTAGTTGGCCATCATTTGCGGCGAGACAGTTTGATGTAGAAGTGATTCTATTCAAGCGAAATATTAACCCTGAACAGGTTAACGAATCTTGGCCCGAACAACTCAAACAAGTTGATATGCAAGGCGCCCTATCTTTAGAAGATACCGCGGCATTAAAAGCGAAAGGGGTAACTATTCTACCGTCTAGCCAATATGCACTTGATGCCCAGTATAACAAACTTAAAAAACACGCTGGCTTTACGCCTCTTGCCCACATTGCATGGCGCCAAGGTGATCAGAATCAGGCTAATGCACCTAAGTTATATATCACAGCTGGTCGTGATTTTTCTGAGCAGTTTTTACCTGATGGCCGTTCAAAAAAGGATGTTGAACAACCTACGAACGCCATTTCAATTGACAGTGATAGCAACAATGATGGCATTACAATCACAGCAGATAACAGCACCTCTCTGCTATCAAATTCCAATAACAATGCCGATACAAGATCTGATTCGCTATATCAATTAAACGGAATGCTACAAGTCTATGTTCAGCATTATTTATTTTTAGATGCCAACCTCGATTTACGAGAGCCAAGTCGTCGTGAAGTTATTATGACGAAGCCACTACTTGAAAGCATTGTTAATGAACAGAATGCGATGAATGTTAATACTGATACAGCCACAGAAAATGGCATTGACGTAAACAGTAATGTTCAAATTGGTCACCTACAAGAAGTGAAAAAGAACATTAAGGTTGAAGAGTTTTTGAAGCCTTATCGATTATCACAACAGCGCCGTATGCGCAGTGGCGAAATACATTACTTAGATAACCCACTGCTAGGCGTTATTATTCAAGTACGCCGAGTAGGAAGCTAAATTATACTGCCAATTAGCCCTCGCATTGCGGGGGCTTTTTATACCATTCAAGGTAAGTAGTTGATCATAATGTTGCGCTAATTCAATGCTATGCTTCGATAGAACATCTCGTTTTATCGAAGCCACAAAAAAGAGTAGGTAAACAATTATAATGAAAATGGACTTTGAGCTATCAACTCAGCGATTAATTTTACGTCCTTTTAAAACTGTCGATTTACTCGATCACCTTACTGCAGTTCAAGAATCTACCGAACAATTAAGCCCTTGGCTTGAGTGGTGCACGCCGCATTACGATCAGCATGATGCCCATGAATGGATTGCGTCTAGCCGATTAAGCTGGCAAACAGACATGAGCTATGAACTTGCTATTTTTGACCGTTTTGACGATACCTTTGTTGGTAGTGTTTCTATCAGTGCATTAATTCCTATGTGTAATTCTGCCAACCTTGGTTACTGGGTACGGACGTCATACCACCGCCAAGGTATTGCATCGGAAGCCTGTTTAGCGCTTGCACAGTTTGCTTTTATGACTTTAGGGTTAACACGATTAGAAATCATCGTTCACCCTGATAACTATCCGAGCAAAAAAACAGCCATCGCCTGTAATGCACAGTTTGAATGTGAAGCAAGAAACCGAATATTTACTCATGGAAAAACCCAAAATGGGCTGGTATATTCTTTGATTCCTGAAGATCTGTTTCCACGTTAAACCAGTACATTTCCAAGCTTAATTACAGTAAACTTATTGAAAATCTAACCGTTAGGAAAACACCGTGTTTAAAATTATTGTTACCATTGCCCTTATTGGCTTAGTGATCTTCTTTGTACAGCGTTCTTACAGCAACAAACAAGCTGCTGGCGAAAACATCAAAATAGGCCAGGAGTTTCTAGCAGAAAATAAACTCAAAGACGGTGTGAAAACGACAGATTCAGGTCTTCAGTACTTAGTTTTACAAGAAGGAACGGGGACAGAGCACCCTAAAGCATCAGATAAAGTAACCGTTCACTACCACGGCACATTAATTAATGGTTCGGTGTTTGATAGTTCTGTTGATCGCGGCGAAACAATTTCTTTTGGTTTGAATCAAGTAATCAAAGGCTGGACGGAAGGTGTGCAGTTGATGGTTGTTGGCGAGAAAACACGCTTTTTTATCCCGTCAGAATTAGCATATGGTAACGGTGGTGCTGGTAGCATTCCTCCAGGCTCTGTATTGATTTTTGATGTCGAATTATTCAAGATTAACTAACTGTTACCGACTAGAGTGATAAGCAGATTTTTTATCTCTACATGACTAAAATAGCATAAAAAATGCCAGCTTTGTTATAACAAGGCTGGCATTTTTATTTAAATCAACATGTTAAAAAATATAACAAACAGTATTAGTGTAACTTCAAGTTCGGGCGAAGTACGCGATTAATACGACCGACTAACATCATCAAACCAGTTTTAAATACACCATGAAGAGCGACTAAGTGCATGCGATATAGAGAGATATACACGATACGTGCAATACGCCCTTCTACCATCATCGAACCTTTAGTCAGGTTACCCATCAAGCTACCAACGGTAGAAAAACGACTCAGTGATACCAGTGAACCATGATCACTGTATATATAAGGCTTTTGCTCTCGGTTTGTAATTTTAGCAACAATATTAGAGAAACAACGACTTGCCATTTGATGTGCAGCCTGCGCGCGAGGTGGTACAAAACTGCCGTCTTCTTGCACACATGATGCAAGATCACCAATTGCATAAATGTCGTCATCTCGCGTTGTCTGTAACGTTGGCTTAACCACTAACTGATTAATACGGTTAGTTTCTAGCCCGGCAATATCTTTCATGAAATCAGGTGCTTTAATACCTGCAGCCCATACCATGATTTGCGCCGGAATATGTTCACCATCTTTAGTTGTTAGACCAGTAGAGTCAGCCTTTGTCACCATTGTCATCGTACGAACATTCACGCCTAATTTTGTTAATTCGCTGTGAGCTGCTGATGAAATACGTGGCGGTAATGCAGGTAGAATACGCTCACCAGCTTCAACAAGGTTAACGTTCAAACGTGAACTGTCTAAATCACCAAAGCCATATGTACGTAATTCGGCAACAGCATTATGCAGTTCAGCAGATAGCTCAACACCTGTTGCTCCAGCACCAACAATCGCAATATCAACTGTTTTTAATTCTTTATTCGCATGAAGCTTCAAGAATTGGTTATTCATTTCAGTACGGAAGCGATGTGCTTGCTCCGGACTATCAAGGAAAATACAGTTATCTTTTACACCTGGCGTATTAAAGTCATTGGATGTAGATCCAATCGCCATAACCAATATATCGTAATCAATATTACGTTCAGGCATTAGCAGTTCATTGTGCTCATCATGAAGCTCATCTAATATTATCACCTTATTTTCACGATCAATTTCTTTCAAACTACCCATTTGAAAATCGAAATGATGATTTTTTGCATGAGCACGGTAACTTAAAGCATCAACACCGGCATCCATAGAACCTGTTGCAACTTCATGCAAAAGTGGTTTCCATAAATGGCTGGCTTTACGATCAACTAATGTGACTTGGGCGCGCCCTTTACGACCTAATGTTCTTCCAAGCTTTGTAGCAAGCTCTAGACCACCAGCGCCACCGCCTACAACGATAATACGCGTCACAATAACTTCCTCTTTATTTTATAGAATTCTTTGGGTATACAGACTGACTAAATCTGGCAGACGGATCTGTGATCCGTCTGAGGTGTAGGAGGGCTTAAGACTATTCTTTAAACGCTTTCATAGCTTGTAGATGCTGCGAGATCTTTTTAAATTTATGATTTTGTGTCTCATCCCAAATGATTTTATAGAAATCACTGAGCGCATCACTTGTGAGCTGATTATCTAACACTTCATCATTAGTTGAAAGTACGCAGAGGCAATTACCTGCATTTTTTTCACGAAAATCGGTAACACACTTAGTACCGATATCTATATATTCTTCAGGGCGATCGATCCTCCCTTCCATATTGACGTTAGGGTTTAGGTTTGGGTTAAAGATAACCTGCTTAATACCGCATAAAAAACCAATACGCTCAGCCCAATATCCCCCCAGCCCAACCCCACAAATTAATGGTTTAGTATCGTCTGACTCTTCTATTAATTTATGCACTTCCTTAATTAAATGCTGCATATCATGCTTAGGATGCAAAGTACTGTAGTTAACGAAACGAACATCAGGGTCAATGAATTGCAGTTGTAACACTTTCTCGTGATTACCTGGGCTATTTGAATCAAAGCCGTGCAGATAAATAATCATATCTTCTCCCTATTGCTCTTAACAAAACATCACCATCTGGCGTGTAATTATGCATTTTTTCGTTACAAGAATTTAATCTAACATGTTTTGTAAGGTTTAAAAGGCTGAAATTGAAAACTATGACTCCGTTTGCAAAAACATCATTTTTCATTGATCAACATGGCAATATCTTTTCGCATATCAACCAATTTACGATTCAAATAACGTGTCTGCTTGCCACTTAACGTATGGTTTAACCGACGTAATACATCAAAGCGTCTTGCTAGGTAGACATTTATGTCAGGCTGTACCCTAGCGTTTTCAAAAGCGATTAGTTGTTGTAATAGCACATTCAGTTTAGGCTCAAAATCTGGTTTATTCCGGTTTTTCATAAGCTCTTGCCAATCACGAAGAAAATCACGCCATATTGAAAAAAATATAGGCTCCATTTCAACCTGATATTCAGTCAATTCAAGCAATATCGCTTTTTGTTTATTAGACAAAGAGCCTATCCAACCACGGGCTGCATCTTGTAATTTATCACGCCGAATAACCATTTTTTCCTTTGGCGATAATCTCTTTCTTTTTGCGATGACCTGCTCTATTTTTTTCTCTATGTTCTGATTTAGCTCATTAATTTGACTTGCACTTAGCGATTGAATCATTGCGGCAAAAGGTTTCGAAAAAACACTCGTAGACTCTTTACCAGCCTCAGTGAACTTTAAATAATAGCCACGAATTTGATTAAAGCTAAGCGGTTTAGCCAAGTCAGCTTGCAGTTCATCAATTAAGCGGTGGAATTTAGGCAGTTCTTTGGTGCGGTGAATCACCAAAGCGATATCTAGGTTTCTTTCAAATGCACGCTCTTGCGTTGAGTTAAGGCTGACATAATCTGCAAGATAATAGGTAACCCAAAAATTCAATGTATTGTAGCCGAGCCTTAGCGTACACCCAGTAAGCAATACAATTATGAGTGAACAACACACCCATCGTGTACCATTTTTAGTCATTCTTAGATAATACCTAGCTCAACTGATATATAAACTATATACCCAAGTTGACTTTACATACTCATATCAACGAAAGAACCATTATTTGTCGGTAAGTGTAACCAGCAGCTGCAAGGCTTGTTCTGTGTATGTGTCATCCTGCCAAAGTTCAGCGCCTACAAGAAACCACAATAAAGATAAGAATTCACACCACGGTTGCCACAATGCTACCGCTTGATGCCATTCCTGAGTGCCTGTTATCTGAAGCGCTGAACAATATGCATTAACAGCCATTAAAGGATCTAGCCCGTTGGCATTAATTGTTAACGCAAGATCTAATGATGGGTCACCAGCCGCAGCATACTCCCAATCAATAATCTTATACCCACCATCTTCTGTTTGAATAATGTTGTAACGGCCTAAATCATGATGGCAACACGTATCAGCAAAACCAATTGGTAATGCGTTATATTGGAAATCAGCATATACAGACTGAAGAAGGGGCGTTTTTACATGTTCAGGTATGAACTGCCAATAGTGCTCAGCTTTGGATTTCACTTCTAACCGCCAAGTAGGCATTGGAAGCTGATGCACCCTCGCCTGCAATGCCATTAATTCAACGTCTGATAACAATGGAAGTTGTTTAGTATTATCACTAGACGTTGTCTGCTCTTCTTCGACAACCTGCCCAGTCACCCACTCAACTAATAGGCCGCTCTCTAATAACCTATACGGGGCAGGAGCGATATGCTGAGACTGAATTAATGACAATATTTGGTATTCGTGTTGACGAGACACCCCAAAAGCACGGGATGAAGCTGCATTCGGACGCCAGACATAGCTAACGTTCTGAGGTGCAGAGCGTAGAGAGGAATCAGGTTTATGTCGCGGGGTATGATGACGTAATTCAAGTAACCAACATCGATTGCTAAGACCCCCCGAAAGTGGCCTTGCAGTAATAAATTCAACATCGCTTAGGACTCTAAGCACTGATTGATCGAATGATTCCACTTAGTACCTTCTAGCTAGTACCTTTCTAATAAAATTAGGTTATTCCTGCTCATTGATATCGGTCGATATAACGAACAAGCAATAACCTAAATCATTTATCACTAATGTGAATTAACTAAGATTACCAACCAAGAAAGCTTTTTGCTTCTTGCTTACGAATTTCAGTTTCATCAGCCCACTCAATCAGACCTGTTTTCAGATCCATCAGGCGCATTGTCATTTTGTAGTAAACGTCTTTATCACTACCCGCTTGCTTCACTATGCTTGATAAGTTGCCGTACAGCATGTATTGAGCACCAACCATTTGACCAAACTGAATCGCAGTACTTTGGTTCACTAACTCATCATCATTTTGGAAGTTAAGTTGCTTACGTACCGCTTCAACACGTGTCATATCAACAAAACGGAACTTACCAGAGTTAAGTAAACGCGTACTGATTGAATCGGTTACAGATTCTGTATCAATGTGTTCACTGGTTTTGTTTTTGATGCTATCAACAACGATAATTGGACGCTGATTCGCCCCCGTAATCGCAGCAACAGAGCCAGATGCTAGCATGCTATCTGTCATCTCTTCTGCAATCTTCTGCAGATCCGTTGAACCAAATTCAATCGTTGTTGTTTCTGCCTGCTGCGCATCGCCATAACTAACCTTTTGCGCACAACCACCTAATAAAACAGCGACACCCAATACTGCAATAATACTTTTTTTCATTTTCTTACCTTCAATGGTTGTATTTACAACAAACGTTGTAATTAATAATTAGCTTCTCGAATATAAATACGATATTGCTTCGCTTCTGGGCTTCTTGCCATAGCTTGCAATGTCATGGTGTCTTTGCCGTGCAAGATAAACTGGCGCCAAGGTGAATCACTACCGCTGATCTCTAAGCCTTGACCGTCATACCAATAAAAACGGTACTGTAGCTCTAAATCACTACTGATTTTGCTTGTTACAGGCACGCCAGCTTTCATCAAACCATTGTTATGACCGACGGTTGCACGCTCAATAGATAAACGATTCGCCAGTGACGAATTACCAATAACAACATTTTGGTTACTACTTTCTATACTGATACCCGATGTAGTTGTACTACAAGCGGTGAGTGCGAAAGCGAATAACAATATGGATAAATATTTCATTAGATTCCTCCTAGTAGCGTCGACCACCAACTAACCTGATTACCTTGTCGAGACACCCAAACCATGGTTGTTCGACCAGCTTTTACATCGACATTCAATTGCTGTCCATTCCAACTTAAATTATGCGTTCCAGCACTTAAGTCCTTATGATAGATATCCACATTTGCAGGTAACGACTGCCAACTTCGGGTATCTGGTTGCTCTGTTAAGGTATTAAAGATATTCGCTAAAACATTACCGACATCATTTCCCTTACTTGATGCTGTTTTACGCACTTCATTTTTAGCTAATACACGTAATGATTGTCGAACAACAATGGCGGGTAGTGCTTCGTTTAAACTATTTTTTGCCATGTCGTTCACGTTCGTGACTTGTCCACTATTCACTGGCTGGTTGTCTAACTTTAGCGGCGTAAAACGTTTAACCTGTTTATTCGAATAATAAGGTAATGCTAAGTTGTATATTGCTCCATCACCACGGCTATCAGGTAACCATAATGGCAAACGCCAATTATCAAGCGCTTGTACTACACCTTGCTCATCAAAAATAACAACTCGACCATTCCCTTGCTCTGGCTTTTCATACTTGCCATAACGTGCTTGTAAAGTAGGTAAATCGTTGGTCATGTTCAAGGCTGTTGCTACACGTAAAACAGTATTCGCTATAAAGGTATTACTCGGGGCAACGGCAAAAGCACGCTTGTAATCAATATAGGCATCGTTCAAATTGCCATCGGCTTCATACAACACCCCTGACAGATAGAATAAATAACCATTTTGCACCTGACCAAGCTTTTTCCCCGCATCAGGGTAACGAGCGAGTACAGCTCCAACATTATTGCTAATGCCTTTTTTCTGTACTTCTTTTTCAGCACTCTTTAATTGTGCCTCACGCTGCTTACGTGCCGCTTCTTGTACCTGATTGGCACGACGAACTTCAATTAAGGCACCTTCAAGCTTTTTTTGCTCAAGATAATTCAATGCTAAATAAAGATGTAAAAAGCCCAGCTCATAATCGGCAGGCTCATAGGTGATCATATTATCGTTTGTTAACAGAGCTCCCGCCTGATTCAAGCCTTCAGAAACCTGAATCGTTGCCTGACGTTGCTGCTCTTTCACTGCCATATCGGCACGCTGAAAAGCACCAAAGCTGGTTGGATATTGCTGAGCAACAAAACTTATTCGACCGCGCTCCATGCCATCAAGAATATCCCCAGCAGGGGCATCAGGTAGCGCATCAACAGCTTTGCTATATAAGCCTTGTTCTAGTGCCAGATGTGTATCAGCATTTGCAGCACTATAATGGCTAAACAAATTTTGAGTAGATAAGTTAGCACAAGCCATTAAACTAAAAGAAAGCAGCACTACTGTGGCATGTTTAAACATGAATTTGATAACCACATCCTATAAAAATCCTGAGATATGAGAATACTAGCCCTATTTCGATTAAAACAAAAAAGACTAGCTAATATACGATATAAAAACAAACCAAGACCATCCTAAGTCACTTCAAGGTACACGTTGCACCTTAAAGTAACTCGGAAATTACATTTACCCGACTAACATCGGCCCTAATGGACGACCACCCAGTAAATGCATATGGATATGGTAAACTTCTTGTCCACCATGCGGATTACAATTCACAATTAAGCGGTAACCATTTTCTGCAACACCCTCTTTCTCTGCTAGCTTACGTGCAACAGTGAACATGCGCCCCATCATTACTTCATCTTCAGCTTCTACATCATTTATTGTAGGAATAAGCTTATTAGGAATAATTAAGATATGGCTCGGTGCTCGTGGATTGATATCACGAAAAGCAGTGACCAAATCATCTTGATACAAGACATCTGCTGGAATTTCTTTGCGAATAATTTTACTGAAGATAGTTTCTTCTGCCATATCAAGCTCCGTTTAGGTTAAAACTAACGCCATCAGTATGCTTGAGTAAAACGCACAGGGCAATATTGGACACTGTTTTAAACAACTTTACCAGTGAAAGTTACAGAGAAATAGTTTTTTTTTGATGCAGCCGTCAAAGTATGCGCTTATTCAATTACTTATTATTAAGGATGATAATAACGTTCTTAAAAAGACTGATAGAGTAATGAAAGGTCGATTTCCCCTTGTTTTTAACGACTTATTTTATTGATTAAAATTTCAGCAGCAAGAATGATAAAAAGCCAATACAGACAAGTTCATACTGTGTAATTAATAAAGCCTCATTCTAAATTAACGTTGTGAGTAAGCATTGAACGCTCACCTTGAAATATACTCTTTAGGGATATTATGAAATCAAAAAAACAAACGTCAGTGATACAGCGTATGTATGCTGGGTTTGCGGTAATGGTCGCACTGCTTATTGCCACTATTATTCTGATGCTTGATGGAACAAGCCGCATTCACCAACAACTTGAATCTGTGACGACAAATGCACTACCACTTGTTTCCACGACAAACCAAACAAGTGTCAATCTGCTAGCAGCCGATAAGATTTTTAAGGATTACCTTACCACGCAAGATCCCACTCGGATGCAAACCTATGAAACTAACTTTACTCAGGCCCAAGAAGCATTTGTACAAGCAAGAAAGCAACTGACTAACGTGGCAAAAGGCAACCCAACGTTAAATGCTTACCTTAAAGAGCTCTCGGCATTAGAAGAGCGTTACTTCAACGAGGCACACAATGCAATGAACAACTATCGTGTTCAATTGCTCGCCCAAGAAGAGCGTCAACAATCCACGCGCCGCTTTCAACAACTACACACTGAACTCAATATCCGTATGAAAGAATATATTGCTGATCAAGATAATCTTTCCGTAAAAATGATCGCAATGAGTTACTTTAATCAGCTAGCTAAAACGGAGACGATTACATCAGATGCCCTCGCAACTGAAGATATCGCGAAAATTGACAAGGCACTTAAAAATAACAGAAAATTCGTTAATCATCTTGGCCAATCATATCGAGCCCTCACATCACAACTACCTGAAGTAAAACGCATTTTTGACAAAACCGTCGCTCAATACACGCTAGATATTGGTCAAAAAGGTGGGGTACTTGATCAGCATTATGAATATATAGAAGCAAGAAATCGTTTATACGACAATATTGCAGTGCTAGCCGCTGAAATTGATCAAGCAATGATGTTACTTGATAACTTCAGAACGCTGGCGAACTCTCAGATGGATTCAGCAATAGAAAGTGCCAATAATACCTACAGCCAAGGCTATACCAACTCCATTTTAATCGGTATCTGTGTATCATTACTGGCCATATTCATTGGTTGGTATCTGGCTGGTTGCGTTCGTAAACCTCTTGTATCAACGTTGAAAACATTAGAAGCATTAACGAATGGTGATATGACCCAGCGAATCAATGGCAATACTTTTATTGAATTCGATAAATTAAGTCACCACATCAATACGCTTGCAGGTAATTTACAAGAAATACTCAGTAAATTAAGCCAAGCATCAGAGGGGCTAACAACGGTTGCGGCAGAGAACCAAACAACAACGACAAAAGCAAAACACCGATTAAATGAACAACGTCAGCAAACAGCCTCTGTTGCAACTGCGATGACCGAAATGGAGCAATCTGTTACGGATGTATCGTTAAGTGCACAGCAATCGATGGAGCGCGTACACGAGGTAGAAAGGGCATCAGAAGTCGGCCGTGATGTGATGAGCAAAAACATTCACACCGCACACCAACTTTCAGACCGTTTAGACGAATCCGTTCATGCTGTTTCTAAACTACAAGAAATGAGTAGTAATATCGGTTCAATTCTCGATGTTATTCGAAACATTGCCGATCAAACCAATTTATTGGCATTGAATGCGGCAATCGAAGCAGCGCGAGCCGGTGATCAAGGTCGAGGTTTTGCAGTCGTCGCAGATGAAGTCAGAGTACTGGCTAAACGCACCACTGATTCAACATCTGAAATTGAAAAGATGATTCAAAGTTTACAATCAAGTTCAGGGCAAGCGGTTAGCGTTATGCAAACTTGTGTAACTGAAATGACAAGCAGTATTACACAAGCCTCTGATGCCAACGGTGCAATGGAAGAAATTCAAGCACTTATCATGGAAATTAGTCAAATGAGTGCGCAAATAGCTCAAGCCGCTGAAGAACAGCAATGTACGACAGGTTCTATCGCGCGTAGCCTTGAAGACATCAGTCATATTGCCGATGCTAACTTCAGTTCAATGGAAGAAGTGGCAGACGCCAGTTCTAAGCTTGATGAACTTGCCAGTCAGCAAAACACACTGGTACACCGATTTAAACTATAAAACGAGTAGCACATCACAAACTAAAAAATCACCACTATTAAGGTCAGCATATGCTGGCCTTTTTATTGTTTTTTACTTTACGACCACTATGAATCGATAGGAATTACGCTCATTCAACTAAACTTATACTGGGTTAAAGCCAAACGATTGCGTTATTAATCAACAATTGCTGGTTAGTGCGATAATTGACCTTTACTTAGTGCGTGTATGCTTTTAGAATCGGGCGAATTTTTTGGGAGGGAAGAAAATATGACAACAATTACAATTACACGTCCTGACGACTGGCATGTTCATTTACGCGATGGCGACGTATTAAAAGATACTGTTCGTGACATCAGCCGGTATATGGGACGAGCGATAATCATGCCTAACTTGATCCCACCAGTTATTGATACAGAATCTGCACTCTCTTACCGTGAACGTATAATTGCCCAAGGCCCTCAAGGCAACTTCTCCCCTCTTATGGTTATCTATTTAACCGACAATACCTCCGCTGAAGAAATCCACAAGGCTAAATCATCTGGCCATGTATACGCTGCAAAACTTTACCCAGCGGGTGCAACAACGAATTCAGATTCGGGCGTAACATCGATTGATCATATTCGCCCTGCACTACAAGCAATGCAAGAAGCTGGTATGCCTCTGCTTATTCATGGTGAAGTAACCGCTCACGATATCGATATTTTCGACCGTGAAAAAGTCTTCCTAGACACTGTTCTAGCACCGATTGTTGAGCAATTCCCAGATCTTAAAATGGTATTGGAACACATCACAACTGCTGATGCCGTTGAATTTGTAACAAATGCAGGCCCTAATGTTGGGGCTACTATTACCGCTCATCACCTAATGTTTAACCGTAACCATATGTTAGTAGGTGGCATTCGCCCGCATTTCTATTGCTTACCAATTCTAAAGCGTAATACTCACCAAGATGCCTTGGTTAAAGCAGCAACAAGCGGCAGCCCTAAATTCTTCTTGGGTACTGATTCTGCGCCACACGCACAAGGTCGAAAAGAATCAGCTTGTGGTTGTGCTGGCTCTTACACTGCACATGCAGCAATCGAATTGTATGCTGAAGTATTCGAAGCAGCAGACGCATTAGATAAATTAGAAGCATTTTCAAGCTTAAATGGTCCTGACTTTTACAACCTGCCACGTAATACCGATACCATTACACTTAAAAAAGAAAGCTGGAACGTGCCTGAAACAATGGCATTTGGTGGCGATGAAGTGGTACCAATCCGAGCTGGCGAAGCAATGCTATGGAAAGTTATCTAATTCATTAGATTAACGCTGTCGTTAATATAAAAAGCGATAGATGGCAATAAACCTATCTCAGGATAGGACAATATTCAGATGAAAATATACAGATAAAAAAAGGGCTCCTGCGGGAGCCCTTTTTATTGTGCTATCCCTAAAACACTACTGTGCTTCAGGCACTTTAAGATGATGGAACATACGGTACAACACTGGAACCACAATCAGTGTGAGTACTGTAGCAAACCCAAGACCAAACATAATGGTAACGGCCATTGGCTTAAAGAACACATCAGGCAATAGCGGGATCATGCCCAATACCGTTGTAATCGCAGCCATACATACAGGGCGAACACGGCTCACTGCCGCATCGACTACAGCTTGGTATTTGTCTTTACCACTGCTAATTTCAATCTCGATTTGATCAAGCAGCACAATACCATTTTTAACCAGCATTCCTGATAGACTCAAAAAGCCCAGCAACGCCATAAAACCAAACGGCGTATTCAAAATAAGAAGCCCTGTTGTTACGCCAATAATGGCAAGCGGCACCGTTGCCCATACAATCACAGCCTCTTTAACCTTGTTAAACAAGAAGATAGTGATTAAGAACATGAATAAATAACCCATTGGCATTGTTTGGAATAACGATGCTTTGGCATCTGCCGATGATTCATATTCCCCACCCCACTCTAATGAATAACCCGGTGGAAAATCTAACGCTTCAATTTTTGGTTGAATTCGAGCTTGCAGTGTCGCAGCCGTTTCATCGCCCAGAGGATCAGGGTCAGCCATAATGGTTAGCATACGTTTACGGTTTTTACGTACCACTAACGGATCTTCCCATTTAACATTGACGCCTAGCATCACTTGCTGCAGTGGAACATAACCTTGAATTGCAGGGCTCCAAATCTTCATGCCTTCAATACTACTCACATCAACACGTTCTTGCTCAGGTAAACGTGCAACAATCGGCATTAGGTTTGTGCCATCACGATAAATACCAACAGATAACCCTGAAAATGCCATTTGAAATAAATCATCAACATCTTCCTTGGTTATACCATAACGGCGTGCTTGGCTTTCGTTAAAGATAGGCTCGAGCACTTTTGTACGTTCACGCCAGTCATGACGTACATTGAAAGCCCCCGGATCTGCTCTCATAATATCAAGCGACTGCTGGGCTAAACGACGAAGAACGGTTGGGTCGGGCCCGACTAAACGCGCTTCAATTTTAGAACCTGATGAGGGACCTAACTCAATCCGTTTGAGTTTGTATTCAATATCGGGATGGTTAGCATCTAACTCAGCGCTCACTTTACGCAGCATCGGCATCACTGCATCATAATCATCGACACGTATAATCAGTTCACCGTACGACGAGTAACTCTTCTCTGGCGAATAGGTCAACATGAAGCGCTGAGAACCTTTACCTGCACTTGAAGAGACATAACTGACGGTATCTTGCTGATTAACCCATCCTTCCAGCTCTTGTAGCTTGTCGTTCGTTGAACGAATATCGGTACCTTCAGGTAACCATACATCAACCATAAACATGGGTGTTGTTGATGACGGAAAGAACGACTGTTTCAATTGCGTAAAGCCATACAAGCTTGCACCTAGCATCACAATCAATACGATCACGGTTGTCCATGCGTACTTCATGCATTTTTCTAGCGATTGCTTATATAAGACAAATACGAGGCCTTTATAAGGATCACTCTCTTCGCCATCGCTATTATGTTTAACACCTTTGAAGAACATATCAGCAAAAAATGGCGTCAACGATATTGCTGTAAACCAGCTAAGCATGAGTGAAATTAACAACACGCTAAATAACGTTGCACAATATTCACCCGTAGAATCTTGAGATAAGCCTATCGGTGCGAATGCTGTAACGGCAATCACCGTCGCCCCTAGTAGCGGCCATTTAGTTTGGGTAACAATATCGGATGCAGCTTGCATCCTTGTTCGCCCTTTTTGTATTCCAATGAGAATGCCTTCGACCACTACAATGGCATTATCCACCAGCATACCCAGCGCAATAACCAATGCCCCCAAAGAAATACGCTGTAGATCTATTGCCATTATGTTCATGAATACAAACGTACCCAATACTGTAAGCAACAGAATCAAGCCGATTAAGATACCTGAGCGCATCCCCATGAAGAAAAGCAGTACAACAATAACAATCGCAACCGCTTGACCAAGACTGACAATAAAGCCCTTTACAGATTGGTCGACTTCATCGGGTTGGCTATAAACAGCACCAATATCAATACCAACAGGCTGTTGTTCTTTTAGCTCATTTAATCGCTGATAAACACCCTTACCTTTTTCTACGACGTTCACGCCATCAATGAAAGATACACCCACATTAAGTGCAACTTTTCCGTTATAGCTTATAAGGTTATCAGGCACCTCTTTAAAGCCACGCGTAATCGTTGCAACATCACGTAAGTAAATTAACCCTTCAGCACCTGTATCCGTAATAATTAAATCACCAAGGGCATCAACATCTTTAAACTCACCAGTAGGGTGAACGCGAATATATTCAGTCCCTATTTTTACAGCGCCAGCACTGGTCACCAAATTCTGGGTTGCCAAGGTGCCGTAGATTGTCTGTGGAGAGATCCCTAGGTTGCTCAACCGTTGCATTGAAATTTCAATGAAGACTTGTTCTTGTTGCGTTCCCGTCACCGCAACCTTTCCCACCCCATCAACTAGCTCAATTTCTCGGCGGAAGTAATCAACATAGTCATTAAGTTCTTTATACGAATATCCGTCCCCCGTTATTGCCAGCATAATGCCGTATACATCACCGAAATCATCAATGATTGAAGGGTCAGCCACCCCTGGTGGTAAATTGGGTCTAATATCATTGACTTTCCGACGCAATTCATCCCAAATTTGGGGTAAATCATCAGGACCATAATTGTTTTTCATGGTCACAGTGATCTGCGATAAACCTCGACTTGATACAGAGTTAACTTCATCAACGTACGTTAACTGCTGAATCGCTTTTTCTATTGGATAGGTAACTTCTTCTTCAACTTGAAGAGGTGTGGCACCTGGGTACGCCGTTACCACCATCGCGTCTTTAATCGTAAACGCGGGATCTTCCAACCTTCCTAGCCCGAAGAAAGCCATTGTGCCGCCGATCAGAAAGATCAGGGTTATCATCCAACTAACAACTTTATTCTTTATAAAATAGGCTGCGATATCTTGTTTCATTATTGTCCAGCCTCCATGCTAATAACTTTAATTTGCTGTCCAGCACGTAAACGATTACCACCAGCAACAACGATAGTCTCACCCTGCTCTATTCCAGACTGTACTCGAACACCTTTTGGTACAACGTTGCCGGTTGATATACGACGTTTTTCTACCGTCATGTCTTCTTTAACAACCCATACAAACTTATCGGCCAGTGCTAAATTATCGCCGTCTTCATTAAAAATGGCTTCCAACGGAATAACTGGTTCACCTTTTTTGTAGATATTCAACTTTTGAGCATCAGCTCTTACTTCAACAGCCATACCATCTAAAATAAAGTTATCTGCAGGCATTGGCATGGTTAACGTCACAAGAAATGAACCAGACTCTGGATCGGGTTCTGTCGTGAATTCTTTCAATTTTGCCTTATATTCATTACCATTTGACGTGAGAACTCTAGCGTCAGGTTTTGATACATCAATATCAATTGCAGAACTTTTTGAATAGATTAAATCAGGTGCCTGAATATGGATATCCACCATTCTGGCACTGTGAATATTCATCACCTGCTGACCGGCTTGCACATTCTCAAATTGTTCAATCGGTACACGAGAAATAACTCCATTAAATGGTGCTTTAATTTGTGTAAATTTCAAATTGAGTTTTGCAATATTCAACCTTGCGCGTTCAATACGGCGTTGCGCTTTTAATTCGTCAAATTGTGATTGAGCAATGTATCCATTTTCAACGAGTTTTGCCGAACGTCGGTACTGACTATCAGCCACATTATATTTAGCCTGCGCATTATCAACTTCCAATCGATAATCAAGAGGGTCCAGTTCTGCTAATAGCTGCCCCTTTTTTACCAAATCACCCGGTCTTACGTATATATGGGTAATTTCACCTTGGATTCTAAAAGATAGGCTCGATTTATCAGCGGCCGCAGCAACAGCAGGGAAAGTCAATTGAGGAGCTTCTGCAGCCAATGCCACTGTCTCAACATAAACGGGTTGAACACGCTGAACACTCTCGACAACAGATTTTTCACACCCCTGTAATACCAGTGCAGTGCCTATAGCTAAAACGATAAAGGATAATTTTTTCATATTATAATCCTCGCTCCTTAATCCATTCGCGCACTTTCTGACCTTCTTGCAATTCATTAATACCTGAGGTCGCGATAGTATCACCGTCGTTTAAGCCTTTAATTACATGCCTTTTATCATCTAATTCAACTTGCGTTTTATGAACGATACCGTCTTTATCAACAAGCCAAACATACATTGCATCTCCATCTTGCATGATGGCACGTTTAGAGATGGCACCTAGATTGCCTTGTGGAATTAATACTTTGACTGAGCCCGCCATACCTGGAAGAATATTTTTTTCTTTTGGGCGCTCCATCGATAAGGTAACGGTGTAGCTCGATGTTTTTTTATCTGCTTCCGTATCTATTTCTTTAAATTGAGCAGGATAAGTTTCACCAGGTATGGTATCGAAGATAACGCTTGGGTTTTGATCGTATTGACCTTGAAAACGACTAAACAGGTGATCTGGTAATTGAAAAGTTACATTAATGATACCAGCACTTTGAATATGTAAAACGGGCTCTTTCAACATCACGTATTCATAGTTTTCAATAAGTGACAATGATAAAGTACCATCATAAGGTGCGACGAGTGTGGCATAACCTAGATTAGATTGCTGCTTACTTAATGCTGCTTTTGCTTGTTTCAAGTCAGCTTTAGAGGTGTCATAATCAAGCTCTGAAACAACATTAGTTTTACGTAGTTCTTCATCACGTTTAAATTGAACATATGCTAATTCATAGTTTGCTTGTGCTTGTTCAACGAATAATAGAAATTCATCTTGATTCAAGGTCGCAAGTGTTTGCCCTCGCTTAACGTCTGTACCCGGCTTTACATCAACAGATGAAAGTTGCCCTGATACACGAAAAGCTAATACTGCTTTATCTCCAGCCTCAACAACTGCGGGGAATGTACGAAATGTTTGATTATCACCAACTGATACCGTTTGTAACTTTATCGGTCGAGAGTCCGGTTCAGGAACCTCCACCTTCTTTTCACCACATCCTGTCAAAATGAAACATGACAATAATGTGGCTGTTATTATGCGCCCCATAAACCTCTCCATCCTTATAATTTTTTGGCAATTCCTAATGCTTTATCTTATATGTCTCTAATTAGCCAAAGCTCAACACGAGCTTAAAATTCCATTCGTTAATAAAAAGACTACAAACACGTAGTGTAGTCAATAAAGCCTAACAAAAATCCAACAAGCTACTAAAAAATAAGAAAAACAATAAAAGCTGGGAAGGTTAACAAGTTAAATGGGCGAATTCGATCTTAAGGTGGGTTTATTCAGTAAAAATCAGAAACAAATAAATGATGAGATACAATGCAATCGAATCGTATAAAAAAGGAGCCTACAGGCTCCTTTAAAAACGTAAATTAATATCAAATAGCTATAAATTAAGCATCCATTTCAGCTATTTTGACCTTCCAAGTGTCTGGACCTGTCTCGTGTGCATTAGTGCCGGCAGAATCAACCGCAACAGTTACAGGCATATCTTCGACTTCAAATTCGTAGATAGCCTCCATACCGAGGTCTTCAAATGCAACTACTCGTGCTTTCTTAATCGCCTTCGCAACCAAGTATGCAGCACCGCCAACAGCCATTAAGTAAACAGCTTTATGTTCTTTAATCGACTCAATCGCCTTAGGTCCACGTTCAGCTTTACCTATCATGCCCGTTAAGCCAGCTTGACCTAACATCATATCGGTAAACTTATCCATACGCGTTGACGTTGTAGGACCAGCAGGGCCAACAACCTCATCACCAACTGCATCCACAGGACCCACGTAATAAATAAAGCGGTTATTAAAATCTACCGGGAAATCTTCACCACGAGCCAACATATCTTGAATACGTTTATGTGCTGCATCACGGCCGGTTAAGATTTTACCTGACAATAAAACCGTTTCGCCTGATTTCCATTCCTGAACATCAGTTTTAGTAATTTCATCAACGTTAACACGGCGAACACTCTCGCCCACTTCCCATGTCACTTCTGGCCAGTCTTCTAGCTTCGGTGGGGTTAATTCAGCAGGACCTGTACCGTCAAGTGTAAAATGCACATGACGCGTAGCCGCACAGTTAGGGATCATGCAAACAGGCTTAGAAGCAGCGTGTGTCGGCGCTGTTTTAATTTTCACATCAACAACTGTGGTTAACCCGCCAAGCCCTTGCGCACCAATACCCAATTTGTTCACACGGTTATAAATGTCTAAACGTAATTCTTCTTCGGCATTTTGCGCGCCACGCTCTTGCAGCTCATGGATATCAATCGATTCCATCAACGACTCTTTTGCTAATACTGCCGCTTTTTCAGCCGTACCACCGATGCCTATGCCTAACATACCAGGTGGACACCAACCCGCGCCCATTAATGGCACTGTTTTTTCAATCCACTCAGCTACGTCATCAGAAGGGTTTAACATCACCATCTTCGTTTTATTTTCAGAACCGCCGCCTTTGGCTGCAATTTGAATATCAACTTTATTACCTGGCACCATATCAATATGAACAACTGCTGGTGTATTGTCTTTTGTATTTTTACGCGTGCCAGCAGGGTCGGCGACAACAGATGCTCGTAGGGGATTATCTGGGTTGCTATAAGCTTGACGGACACCTTCATCAACCATTTGCTGAACAGTAAGATCGCTCTCCCACTGCACATTCATTCCGATTTTAACAAAGCATGTCACAATCCCCGTATCTTGACAGATAGGACGCTTACCTTCTGCAGACATACGTGAATTAATTAAAATCTGTGCGATAGCATCCTTCGCAGCTTGGCTCTGTTCTTTGTTGTAAGCTCTTTCCAATGCTTGAACAAAATCAAGTGGATGGTAGTAAGATATATACTGTAATGCATCAGCAACACTACTAATCACATCTTCTTTACGGATGACGGTCATAATTGCCCTCGTTGATTATTATAATTCCATGGCGCCCAGCTTTAATTCGTCACTACAAAATGCTTCCAATGTAGTGTGTGATTCTCATTTATAGCGACAGTACATTGATTCGTATAACCAAATATCCTTCGCCAAAATGCTATCACGCGGCCATGCTCCACATGGCAAATGTCCATTTCACTTTATTTCTGTGTACCCTTTAGAAAATAAAACGCGATGGATCGTCCTTGGGCGTCGTAATAAAAGCTGTGGTTATGATACTCTTGCGCTCAACTTCGCGCTACGCGCCAATTGAATACCTGTCACAAAAAAGAAAATGATTTGTAAATCACATCCCAAACTAAGCATTGAGCAACTTGATTACAGCCCAGAAAAGACTATTGAGTGGTTTTCACCATTATCAAGTCTGCCGTGGGCGATGATATTACGTTCTGCTGCCAATAATCACCCAGATAATCGCTTTGATATTCTAGTTGCTGATCCTTTAGCCACTTTAGAGACACAAGGTGAAATAACCTGTATTAAATTTTCAAATGGTGATGAAAAAACTAGCACTGATGATCCGTTCTCTTTGCTTCAGCATATTCAACAAGATCTACTCCCCTCACTTAACCCTATGACTGATGTGCCATTTATTGGTGGTGCACTGGGGTATTTTGCGTATGACCTCGGTCGGCGGGTTGAAAAAATTGCATCGTTGGCTGAACACGATATTTCTGCACCCGATATGGCAGTGGGTATTTATGATTGGGCATTGATTGCCGATCACCAAGAACAGACGCTCTTTTTAGTCTCTCCCTCTGGTAGTCAACGTTTAGAATGGCTAAAACAGCACAAAGAAAACAGCTTAACGCAGCACAAAAATAACGCGCCACAACAAAGAAAACACTTTTCATTAACAACTGATTGGTCTGCAAACATGACAATTGGCAGTTATTGCAACAAGTTTGATCAAGTCCAAGAGTATTTACTCTCTGGTGATTGTTATCAAATTAACCTTGCACAACGTTTTCAGGCTTCTTATAGCGGTGATGAATGGCAAGCTTACTTGCGTTTAGAGCAAACGAATGGCGCGCCTTTCTCTGGTTTTATCCGCACTGAACACGGCACTGTCTTGTCTGTATCACCAGAACGTTTTCTACAACATAACCAAGGTTACGTTGAAACAAAGCCAATCAAGGGTACACGCCCACGCTCAGAGAATGTAGAACAAGACCAAGCCTATGCCGACGACTTACGTCATGCTGAAAAAGATCGCTCAGAAAATTTGATGATTGTTGATTTGCTACGCAATGATATTGGACGAGTGGCAAAACCCGGTAGTGTCAAAGTACCAAGCATTTTTGAAATCGAAAGCTTCCCCGCGGTTCATCACTTAGTTAGCACGGTAACAGGCGAACTCGACCAACAATACTCGGCAACGGATTTATTACGTGCTTGTTTCCCTGGAGGATCAATTACAGGCGCCCCGAAAGTACGAGCTATGTCTATAATTGAAGAATTAGAACCGCATCGCCGTAGTATTTACTGTGGCAGCATTGGCTATATCAGCCGCTGTGGTCGCATGGATACTAGCATTACGATACGAACCTTAGTCACTCAAGAGCAGAAGATATACGCTTGGGCTGGCGGTGGAGTGGTTGCAGATAGCAAATCTGACAGTGAATATCAGGAAACACTGGACAAACTAAGTAGAATTCTGCCAATCTTAAGACAGTAGTCTATTTTATTAACTACTCTATTACCAAATGACTTGGAATAGTAAAATTGTAACTGCTTAGATCTCGTTCATCGCGAACAAGATAAGCAGTTACAGTAAACACGGACAGTTTATGATCAGTCAGCAACAAATATTAAGCCGCTTTATGCTTGCGCCAACCACGAATTATGACAAGAGTCATAATGAGCGTGTACGCCAGCATGTATCTGCTACAGATACTTTTAAGCCCGCGGCTGTGCTGATCCCTCTCGTTCCCCGTAATAACACATACAATATTGTATTAACTCGCCGTGCAAACCACTTAAAACATCACCCAGGCCAAATTGCTTTTCCTGGTGGTCGACACGAAAGTTTCGATCAAGATTTAGTTGCTACCGCGCTTCGTGAAACAGAAGAAGAGACTGGAATATTATGCAGTCGAAATCATATACTTGGGCAACTGCCGGCTCTGCCTACAATAAGCGGATATATGGTAACGCCATTCCTTTCAACAATAGCGGCAGATTACACGCCAAAGCTTGACCCCAGCGAAGTTGATGAGTTATTCGAAGTGCCTATTCAATACCTATTAAACCCAGTGAATATGCACAGTCAGCAGTTCCAAATAAATGGCCGCCTACACAATATTTATTCAATTCCATTCAGCAATTATTCAATTTGGGGAGCCACTGCCCAAATGATAAAAGTGCTATCAAACCAGCTCTGGCATGATCAAAACTAATGTGACACATTAGTTTCCCTTATTTTACGGTGATAATAAACGTGACAAAGATCACTTTTATTTGTATGGCAATTTGCACTGATTACATAACGGGATCTCGATCAAAGTTTTACTTCAGGAAATAGCGAGAATGCGCTCCGTTCCTAATTCCCGTTCCGTAAAACACTTTGGATAGATAATCATGCAAACCACTTCGAATACAGCAGCAACTACCGCTGCAAAAGCAAGTTGGACATATAAAGATTTCACTTGGGCACTTTCACTATTTGGTACAGCAGTAGGTGCTGGTGTTCTTTTTCTTCCAATTAAAGCTGGCGCTGGTGGCTTTTGGCCTCTAGTTATTCTGGCTCTTATTGCACTACCAATGACTTGGTTTGCACATAAAGGTCTTGCTCGTTTTGTTCTTTCAGCAAAAAACCCTGAAGCAGATATCACCGATACTGTTGAAGAGCACTTCGGTAAGTCTGGCGCAAAAATCATCACTTTCGCTTACTTCTTTGCTATCTACCCGATTGTTCTAATATACGGTGTTGGTATTACAAACACTGTTGATTCTTTCCTAGTTAACCAAATGGGTATGGAGTCAATTCCACGTTGGTTGCTATCTGGCGGCCTAATCATCGCAATGACTGCTGGTGTTGTGTTCGGCAAAGAACTGATGCTTAAAGCAACGTCTGCAATGGTTTACCCTCTAGTATTTATTCTACTAGCACTATCTATCTACCTAGTGCCTGAGTGGAATACAACAATGGTTTCTGTTAGCCCTGATTGGAGCTCTATGCCTTCTGTTATTTGGCTAGCTATTCCAATTATTGTTTTCTCTTTTAACCACAGCCCAATCATCAGCCAGTTCTCTAAAGAACAGCGCCGCGTTTACGGTGAAGATGCAGTTAAAAAGACTGACATGATCACTGGTGGTGCAGCAATGATGCTTATGAGCTTCGTTATGTTCTTCGTATTCTCTGTTGTTCTTTCTCTATCACCAGAGCAACTAGCTATCGCACAAGAACAAAACATCAGTGTTCTATCGTACCTAGCGAACATTCACGAATCTCCGCTAATCTCAATTCTTGGTCCTCTAGTTGCTTTTGCTGCTATCACTTCAAGCTACTTCGGTCACTTCCTTGGTGCACATGAAGGTCTTGTTGGTCTAGTGAAATCTAGCTCTAAGATGCCAGTTAAAAAGATTGAGAAAATCTCTCTTGGTTTCATCGTTATTACAACTTGGATGGTTGCGGTAGTTAACCCAAGCATCCTAGGTATGATTGAAACAATGGGTGCACCGATGATCGCTGCAATCTTGTTCCTAATGCCTGTTGTAGCAATGTACAAAGTACCAGCAATGGCTAAGTACAAGACATCTGCACCGGTACAACTTTTCACTGCTCTATGTGGTATTGCTGCAATTACTTCAGTAATCTACGGCGCATTGTAAAAGATTCATCTACTCTAGCCGTAATGAATGATCATTTACGGCTTTTTCTTCCGAAAAAATGTGCTACAACGCATAGTCTTCTAAGTCAATTAGAGTAGAATAGACAACACAAAAGAGCAGGAAGCATTTGCCTACTGCTCTTTTTGCTTTTTTAGTGATCTCGCCAAGGAAGGGGCGAGAATTATAAAAACTATGACAGTCTTGGCCGGAGGCAAGATCGCTTCCCCCGACTGAGGTAATACGCATGATCAGTGTTTTTGATATCTACAAAATTGGTGTGGGTCCTTCCAGTTCGCACACTGTTGGTCCAATGAAAGCAGGTAAGGAATTTATTGATGACTTACGCGCTATGGGTAAATTACGAGATATAACTAAAATTACCGTTGACGTTTATGGCTCTCTTTCTCTTACCGGTAAAGGTCACCATACAGACATCGCTATCATCATGGGCCTTGCTGGTAATAGTCCTGAACATGTTGATATTGACAGCATCCCTGGTTTTATTGCTCGCGTAGAAGAAACAGAACGCTTACCTGTTGGCATGCACTGCCATACAGTAGAGTTCCCTCGTGAAGGAGGCATGAACTTTCATACAACGAATCTTTCTCTTCACGAAAATGGTATGACTATCACCGCTTGGGTTAGCGATGAAGTGTCGTACACTAAAACTTATTATTCTATCGGTGGTGGTTTCATCGTCGACGAAGAAAACTTTGGCAAAGAACAAGTTTCAAACGTCAAGGTGCCTTACATGTACACTAAGGCAGAAGGCCTTCTTGCACACTGTAAAGAAAACGGTCTTTCTGTTAGCGCCCTTGTAATGGCTAACGAACGTGCAATGAATGCAGAAGACGATATCAACACCTACTTTGCAAATATCTGGAAAACCATGCGTGAATGTATGGAGCGTGGTATGAACGAAGAAGGTATTCTGCCTGGTCCACTACGTGTTCCACGTCGTGCAGCAGCACTTCGCCAACAACTAATGACAACTGAAAACCTAAGCACAGACCCGATGACGGTTGTTGATTGGGTTAACATGTACGCATTTGCTGTAAACGAAGAGAATGCCGCAGGTGGCCGTGTTGTTACAGCACCAACGAATGGCGCATGTGGCATCATTCCAGCAGTACTGGCTTACTACGATAAGTTCATCCAGAATGTTGGCCCTAAAGATTACACTCGCTATTTTGCAGCTTCTGGTGCAGTTGGTGGGCTTTATAAGCGAAATGCATCTATCTCTGGTGCTGAAGTAGGCTGTCAGGGGGAAGTAGGTGTAGCATGTTCAATGGCTGCAGCTGGTCTTGCTGAACTGATGGGTGGTAGCCCTGATCAAGTTTGTATGGCAGCTGAAATCGCGATGGAGCACAACTTAGGCCTAACATGTGACCCTGTTGCTGGTCAGGTACAAGTTCCATGTATCGAGCGTAATGGTATCGCAGCGGTTAAAGCAATTAACGCATGCCGTATGGCACTACGTCGTTCTTCGGAACCTCGTGTTTCACTTGATAAAGTAATTGAAACAATGCTGGCAACAGGCAAAGACATGAACGCTAAATACCGTGAGACCTCTCAGGGTGGTCTGGCTATTAAAGTTCTCTGCTAAATCTGTCACTGTTTAAGATAGTCGCATTATTGTCTACGCGTACTTATTAAAAGCCCCCGTTACTCTACTAAGTAACGGGGGCTTTTTAATTTCAACGATAGTAATTACAATCGCTACCGTGTTTTTATTCTTTTATAGAAAGTTAGCTTTTTGCAACTTTCAACAATGCCTCAATATCTTCCGCGAGAGCCTCTCCATTTTGCAATGTGGTGAGCCATGAGATAGGAATCCCCTTTTCATCACCAAAGCCATAACATGCTCCAGCAAGTGCTCCAATCAAGATCCCCCGCCCGCACGTATCACCTGAAACCTGAATATTTTTCATTATTGCTTCAGTATAGCTACTACTGTTCTGTAAGATCCAAGCTGCCATGGGGATACTATCTTTTAAATGGCATGCAGGGCTAATGAGTGAAAAAACATGAGTAAGATCGTTAACATCCCCATCTAATAACCGTACTTTTTCAATCAGGTCTTGAATTTCAATCGGTGATTTCACCTTTAATACATTCAACACAGGTTCCATTCGACGAGAACGCAGTGCTTCATTCAATGCGCTCGCAAATGCTTTCGCTGCTGTCAACGCTTGTTCATTTTGGTGCGTAATCCCTACGATACGGTCGATCTCTTGCTCTAACTGTTCAGAGGGGTATTTGAGCGCAACCAATGCGGGTATTGCACATAATGCTGGGTTTTGATCATCCTCACTACTACCAGAATCTTCTGGCCAATCATCAGGTTCGAGTGAAAACAAGGTTAATAATAATGCTTTCGTTGGACTATCAATGTAGCCAATGAAATCTCCACCAGGACCAAAGTAATCAAGGATATGTTGCTGAATTTGATGCGTGCTTATTTCAGGTTCCGCAAGCAAACGTATATATAATGCTAACCATTCACCGTAGGCGGTCAACTCACCCGTCGTTAAGCTATCATGAGCATAATAACCTTCAACGTCTTTGTAATGCTGAGCATTGGGTTCAATAAAGGGAAAATGTGGTAATTCAGATAGCGTTTTAATTCGCTCAGGTGAATAAATCCAATGCGTCCCCATACTTGCAGCATCGGCAACTAGCGCACCAATAATGGCAGCGTAACGCTGAGCCATAACTCCTCCTTAATTTGCTTTAGGCATGGCGCTTTTCTGATTGCTTTCTTAATCGCATACCGATAGTTTGCTGTAAAAAGCACCAATTTATTGTTCAACAGCTCTAAGCATAGCTTATTGAAAAATCGCATTAAGAAATTCATTCAATATCTTAAGAGCAATCCACTAAGTGAACTTAAATTGATATAAAGCACTTCTATACTCTATTCTCAGTTTAGATTTCGCCCTATACTCCAGATAACTGCAAGGATGGCAACAGTTAAATAGGCGCTTTCAGTTACCGCTACTTTTCGAGAACTATCTACAAGATGAAATACAAACATATCCTTTCTCAAAGCCACATTTTACTCAAAGAGTTTTATATTGATAATCACCTTATTGCCAATATAAAGAACAGTACAGGCATTATAAATATCAACGGTATTGAGATTGGAATAAAGAAAGATTCTACATTTATCATTCCAAAATTTAGTCATATCTCTTGTTCTGTAACTCAACAGAATCATGCTCAGATCGAGCTTGAGCTACTACTGATCAGTGAAAAAACATTAACCGACGCATTCACTAATTTAAGCGCGATAACCCATATTGGCGCTCAAGCAAAAACAAATACGCCCAACTACTTTGTAGAAACACCTGAAACTATTACTAATAACTTCGCGCTGTTCCAGCAAGCATTGCCTATATTGGGCGATCTGCAATTAGAGCAATGTTTCTTGAAACAATCTTTAGTCTTTATTTTAATGGCATTAGATGAAGCAAATGTCGATGTTTTTAATGTGTTTCGATTTAATTATGATGAACCTAAAGAACGCATGATTGCACGATTGATAACGCTAGATCCGAAGCGTAAGTGGAGTGTCGATGGTATGGCGAAGGCTCTTTTCACAACACAATCAACATTGCGCCGTCACCTTGCTAAAGAAGGGGTATCATTCAGCCAATTACTGCTGGATATAAGAATGGGGATAGCATTAAATTATTTAACGTTTGCTAATTACTCTATTTCTCAAATTAGCCATTGTTCAGGTTTTGGCAGTGCCGCTTACTTTTGTGATGCTTTTAAACGTAAATATGGTATTACACCATCGCAGTTTCGCACCAACTCACGCGAAAATAACGACATGCATGCATTAAATAGGCTCACTCCAACGCAATAGTCAGTACTGCTTAATTGCTGGAGGCAGCGCTTAAGGTTAAAGTTAAATAGCACCAAAAATTAGATATAAAAAAACCTCGTCTAGCGAATCACTCGTACGAGGTTTATTTATCGCGAAAGATTAAGCAGCAGCTTTTAAGCTTACTTTTTCTTTCTTCAATTCACCAACAGGTAGAATTGTACGACCGTATTCGTTGTTCAATACTTGTGCCATTGCAAAGTAAATTGCACTTGCGCCACAGAAAATACCTTCGATACCAGCAATTGTACCGATTAGCTCGCTACCCGTGAAATCACGTGCCGCAAGAAGGAAGAATAATACCGTTAAAGAACCAAATACAACCTGCTTAGCACGTGGGTAGCAAAGAGAACCAACGAACATAAATGCAGTGAATACACCCCAAAGACCTAAGTACCAGCCCATGAAGTGTGCAGGGCTTGCATCCGCTAGGCCCATCTTAGGCATAACCAAAAGACCAACAAGTGTTAGCCAAAATAGACCGTAAGAAGTAAATGCTGTAGTGCCAAATGTATCACCACGCTTAAAGCACATCATGCCAACAAGCACTTGACCGATACCACCGTAGAAAATACCCATTGCAAGAATCATAGAGTCAATCGGGAAAAAGCCCGCATTGTGGATATTTAAAAGGATTGTGGTCATACCAAAACCCATTAAGCCTAATGGCGCTGGGTTAGCTAGTTTTGTGGACATTTAGTTCCCCTACAGGAGTAAAATTCAAAAAAATCAATAAAATTTCAAAAATGGATGCATTACAAATGCGCCGCGCATTCTAATGGATGCTGCAGAGTAGATCAATCCCAATTTTGGTGAAAATTCAACCAAAGATAAAAAAAATAGATTTAGAAACACGAGAAGGAAAGTGTGGATGTTAATGGCATGTTCCGAAAATGTGCTTACGGTTGATTTATGCAAAAGCAATCATGATAAGCGCTTATTAAACAACAATAAAAAAACAAACCAAACAAAATTACCACCCACTTAAAAGTAACAAAAAACACACATTTAAAGTGCTGAGTTTATACCTGATTTTTTGTTACTAATTCTAAATACAGGCTGCCGTTAATGAGCCACATAAGAAGGTTGATAATAAGTAGAAACAAAAAAAGTAGCCATTGGCTACTTTTCTGTTCATATTTGCACAGTCAGTTATTCTGAAATTTCAACCTCTGCATTCTTTGCTGCATTAATTGGTATTGCAAGTTCTGCGTTGCCATTTTGCTGAGCAGCTACACTTTCATCAATGCTTAGTGCAGACTTAGCTTCTAGCCGTAATTGTTGAATCTGTTGTTTCTGAGCTTCCACTAGCTTTGTTAACGCTGTTACCTGCTCTATAGATGTGTCGTTACTTTTATCATCAGCGTAATATGGCTGTGTTTGAATGAAATTACTCTTGCGTGCAGATAAAACGCCTTCTGTAATCAATTTCGCTTGTGATCTTATTGGCTGATTGCGCAGATCTTGATTATCTAGAGCACGGGAAATACGCAGTAACTTATTTTCTATTTCTAGAATGAAATTTTCATAGTCATCTTTGCTGCGATCTCGTAGACCTTTGACTTCAAGCGCAATATGAGCGGCATGATCAAGTTCAAATTGAATATCGATAACTTTCTTATCAATGGCTGTAAAATTTCGAGGCGTTAAATCAATAATACGATTACCGTCAGTAATTTCTGTTTCAACACGAGAGTAACTTAACGGCGCATAATAGCGCACATCATTTCTACGTAGTTCACGCAGCTTCGTCTCAAGCGGTGCAATATAAATCTTCTTTACTGTTTTAATTTCTAAGCTAAAGCTACGCTCTAAAAATTCTTCTTGCTCTTCTCGTGCATCAGAAACATCATCATTATCTATATAATTGAACAGCTTGGCATAAAAACGGTTTAGCCTTGTATATTCACTACGATAATAACGCGCAGCATCTAAAGAATTAAGGTAAGCCATTTGCTTTATCGCTGGCGCAAGAACCCTATCTGACTTGACTTTTAGTTTTTCTAGCTTAGTCAGCGTCATCTGTGCTTGATTAATTTCTTCTAAAAAACGCTCAAGATAAGTCGCCGATGAAAAAATAGAGTAGCTTTTAAATGCCGTATCAGGTGAACCAGCAAAGCTTTGATAAGTCGAATCTGCTGTTTTCCAATGCGCTTGAACAACATCATATTTATTGGGTGAATAGAGCTGTAAGTGCTCAATATTTTGTATTTTTTCCTGCCAATTTTGGTAAATGTTTTGTGCGTTTCTGACTGCATCGTCAGTATTGATGGTCGACGTTACACCTTGTCTATTGTCAGGTGTGCTTCCACAAGCACTAAGCAACGCCATAAGTACAAGAGCAACAGCGACTTTTCCCGTATAGTTCATATTCTGTATCCGATCTTCTTACTTATTATTATCTTCTGTGTAATCTATTGATTATATAAACTAAACCTATTGATAATGTTAAAATAAAGTCAACATTTAATGCTATCACACATGATATTTATTGGTATTAAGTGTATCTGACTATCACTTTGTACTAAAGCCTTTACTATTAATAAAATCTTTCATAAATGGTCGAGCCTCTTTACTTAGAGCATTGGTAATTTGTTCTGACCAGGACATTTCTTTATTTCCGCCAGTACGCATTCTGTAATATTCCCGCACTTCTTCATCGTAATTTTGTAATTCAGACTGATTAAGCGCCTGTTGATACTGCTCTTGATGCACGATAATCGATTGCGGTAAACGCGGTTTAATTTCTGGCGCTTGAGACGGGTAACCCAAACACAATCCAAAAAGCGGAATCACATGCTGAGGCAGCGCTAAAACATCAGCTACCGCTTCTGGGTTATTACGAAGACCACCAATGTACACGCCGCCTAACCCCATAGACTCTGCAGCTAATAAACAATTTTGCGCCATAAGTGCCGCATCAACAGCGCCAATAAGCGTTTGCTCTGTAAAACCTAACTGCGCTTCTGGGTGAATTTGTTGGTGACGGTTAAAATCGGCACAAAAAACAAGAAACTCTGCAGCGGTCTCAACATAAGGTTGTCCACCCGCTAAGTGTGCTAATTTTTGACGCGTATCTGATTGAGTAACACGAATAATACTGACACATTGTATGAAGCTCGATGTCGATGCTGCTATTGCACAATCGAGTAAAGACGATAGTAATTTTGCATCAACAGCTTGATCGGTAAACTGACGAATAGAACGGTGTTGCAAAATAGTATCGATCGTTTGATTCATGGATATCCTTATCACATTTATGATGGCACTTTACCAAGAGACCAATAGCTCATTGAAATTGACCTTCACCAGCTATCTTTTTCTTTCTTAAAAGAATAAGACTAGTGATAGATCAATTAATTCAACTTAATCTATCACAAATCCCAATAAATATGATTATTGAGCTAATTATTCCTACTTATATCTCCTTATACTTGGTTCGAGATATCAACTTTACATTCTTGGCATATTTGCTCAAGAATCCCTTGTAGACGCTCTTTGTTTAAAGGCAACGGATTTCCTTTTATTGCATTTGATAGCAGTGCATCTTCAGCTACTTCATCAAACATGGTATCGCACAATCCATATTCAGAGACAGATGGTAAATTTAAACGCTCTAACGTTCGCTTTGTCCAAGTAATGCCATCGGCAATATCGGCATCTGTTCTACTTGTCAGAATACAAGCTAACTGCCGATAACGATTGAGTACATCGGCTCGTCCTGCTTCTCTTGCCGCCAACACATTCTCTTGCATAACATACGGTGCAAGTTGTGCCGTTATCAAACCGTGTGGCGCATTCAGCCTGCCCCCTAACGAAGATGCTAGCCCATGTGCCGCACCTAACTTGGCATTGGCTAATGCCATTCCTCCTAACATTGCTGCAAATGACATATCAGAACGCGCACGAGGATCATCACCTTCACAAGCAGGTACAATAGCACCAGCCAATCGTCGCAACCCTTCTTCACAAACCATATCGGTGAGTGGATTAGGCGCACCACAAACATAGGCTTCCATTAAATGAGTGAACGCATCCATGCCGCAGCATCCCGACAGAACAGGATCCATGCCATAGGTCAGCGTTGGATCAATGATTGCTAAGTCAGGTAGCATATCTGCGCTTCTTAGGCTCACTTTTACATTTTCTTGGGCTGAACGAAGCACTGCATTTTTACTGACTTCAGATCCGGTACCTGAGGTCGTGGGAATCGCAATAAATGGTAAGGGTTTAGCTTGAAGCGGTACATTACGCCCAACCACTTCCACATAATCATAAACACTGCCTTGGTTAGGGATCAATGCGGCAAGGGCTTTACCAGCATCAAGTACACTACCACCACCGATAGAAATCACCATATCAGGTCGAAAACGCCTCCCCATTGCAGCCATTTCTTCAATCATTGCAATAAGAGGCTCGCCCAATACAGCCACTTGCTGATAGCGCATGTTTTGTTGCTTCAAATAATTAACTAAAGGTTCAGAGCGCTGATTATCTTTCCCTGTTACCAATAACACACTGTAGCCAAATTGATTGAGTGTAGAGAATGAGTTGATTAACGCCCCTTCACCAAAAACAATCCTAGACGATGTCATAAACTGAAACATAGGTACTCCATTACACAAACTACAATACAAATTTGAATAATCACCTAAAACACAGTCTTATTATCTGAATTGCATGTGAAACCTGACTGCTTTACTTAACTATAAATAAGTGAGTATTTAAATTAGTAATCATATACCTGAGTTAGTATTACGGAATATGAGTTACTCATTTTGATTCTGAACAATATTTAACCGCTATAAAATTTCAACTTGAAGGAATAAGTTCTTCGTCACATAAAACATTGATGAACCACACAAATATCTGTAATGAAAGTGACGCTTAATTATCATGTTAGCGAACACGCTAAATCAATTCGTTCTCCAAGGTGTTTACAATGTCTAAGAAAAGACCAGCCTCTACAGGCTGATTTCGTCGTTTATATATTTCTCATACCTTTTTAGATGTATACAAAAAACGTCAATCGGTTTTATCTATCAGAGTAAGAGATAAAACCCGCTTTCTCATCGGTCGTTGGCAAGTTATAGTAAACTCAATAAATTTGAGGAGAGATATTATGTTCGTTGTTATTTTTGGTCGTCCTGGTTGCCCATTCTGTGTTCGTGCAAAAGACCTTGCTGAAAAACTAAAAGAAGAGCGCGACGATTTTAACTTCCGTTATGTAGACATTCACGCGGAAGGCATCAGCAAAGCTGATCTAGAAAAAACGGTTGGAAAACCTGTTGAAACAGTTCCTCAAATTTTTGTTGACCAAGACCACGTTGGTGGCTATACAGAATTTGAAGCATACGCAAAAGAAAACCTAAGCCTTTTTCAATAATGGCGAGCGGCACTATTGCTGTTAGATGAATCAATAAGGGCTGATTATTCAGCCCTTATTAGTTCTGTTGTTTCCTACCTTTCATACTTGCCAGATGCTACAGAGATGTTAAATATAATCATCTTTATTTATTTGGTTATAACACACGATAAACGGTTAAGATGTGCAAAAGGCATAACTTTATCTAATAGCTATTCTAAGAAAAAAATAATCGAATAAATATGGAATTCTGATATGACAAATCTCTAAAATCAGCTAGAATTTCGTCACTTTTGTTGTGTTCCCCTTCCCGGAAAATATGTTGTGAATATCGATGTAGCATCCCTTCTCCATCAGAATGATATTCTGTTGCTTTTTGTTGTTCTCGCTGTTGGTCTAAGTTTTGGTAAAATTCGTTTTGCTAAGATGCAAGTAGGCAATTCTATTGGTGTTTTACTGACTGCCATACTGTTCGGTAATGCCGGATTCACCTTCAATACTGAAGCATTAAATATTGGCTTCATGCTGTTTATTTTTTGTGTTGGTATAGAAGCTGGCCCCAACTTTTTTGGTATTTTCTTCCGAGACGGTAAACACTATCTTTTACTCGCCCTTGTTGTGCTACTTTCTGCTATTGCCATTACGTTAACCATGTCTCACTACCTTGAACTTGATATAGGTTTAGCGACAGGCTTAATGGCAGGTTCATTGACGGCAACACCTGTGCTTGTAGGTGCAAAAGATGCATTGAATTCCGGGTTATCTGGCATTAGCGACCCTGATATCATTAAACAAACTATTGATAGCCTAAGTGTTGGCTATGCCATGTCTTATTTGATGGGTTTAATCAGTCTTATTTTTCTAGCGAAGCTAATGCCTAAGTTACAAAAACAAGACCTTGCTGAATCGTCGCAACAAATTGCGCGTGAACGCGGTATTGGCGAAGTTGCTCAACGTAAAGTGTATTTGCCGATCATTCGCGCTTATCGCGTTGGTCCTGAGCTTATTAACTGGATTGATGGTCGTAACCTACGAGAGTTGGGTATCTACCGTCAAACTGGCTGCTACATTGAACGCGTACGACGAAACGGTATATTAGCAAACCCTGATGGTGATGCTATTTTACAAGAAGGGGATGAGATTGCCTTAGTGGGTTACCCAGACAGCCATGCCCGTTTGGATCCTAGCTTTCGAAACGGTAAAGAAGTTTTCGACCGTGATCTGCTCGACCTTCGAATTGTTGAAGAAGAAATTGTGGTTAAAAATGACAACATCGCAGGTAAACGCCTATCTGAGCTCAATTTATCAGAATACGGCTGTTTCTTGAACCGTGTTGTTCGCGCTCAAATAGAGATGCCGATGGACCATAATATTCTGTTGAATAAAGGGGATATTTTACAAGTCAGTGGAGAAAAAAGTCGAGTACTTGGTCTTGCTGAGCGTATTGGTTTTATCTCAATTCACAGTCAAATTGCCGATCTATTAGCATTCTGCTGTTTTTTTATCATTGGGCTACTGATCGGTTCGATTACATTAGCATTTGGTCACGTTGCATTTGGTTTAGGTAGTGCTGCTGGACTTCTGATTGCAGGTATTACATTAGGCTTCCTACGTGCTAACCACCCTACTTTTGGCTATGTACCCCAAGGTGCGCTTAATATGGCAAAAGATCTTGGCTTAATGGTCTTCATGGTGGGGATCGGTTTAAGTGCGGGTTCTAATTTATTCGATTCATTTGCACATATTGGCCCTATGGTCTTAGTCACTAGCTTAATGGTGAGTGTGATCCCTGTTGTATTGGCTTACCTGTTTGGTGCTTACGTACTGAAGATGAACCGTGCACTTTTATTTGGTGCCATCATTGGTGCTCGAACTTGTGCACCTGCGATGGATATGATCAATGAACATGCTCGAAGTACAATTCCAGCTTTAGGCTATGCTGGTACTTATGCCATTGCCAACGTACTGTTAACGATTGCTGGTACGTTAATCATTATCATGAATTAATGATGGGTATATGATTCATGGCTTTTCTCTATTAATTCACATATCGTTTTAATAGAAAGAGCCATGATTTAAGGGCTGTAATTGTTGCTAAACGATGCAAAAATGATTTGTTATCGCTAAAATTTAATGAGTCAGCGTCTATTCAGTCACATTCCCTACACTTAATCTCGCAAGCTTCTTTTCTATTAAGTATATTCATTAGATATATTTATCTTTGGTAATCAAAATTATGCGAATCCTAATTGTCGAAGATGATCAAATTCTGAGTCATCACCTAAAATCTCAACTCAGTGAATTGGGTCATCAAGTCCAATGTGCAGGCACAGCCGAAGAAGGTCTGTTTTTTGCACAAAATTATCCTAATGATATTGCGGTTGTCGATATAGGTTTACCTGATCGTGACGGAATAAGCTTGATAAAAGATATGCGAAAAAAAGGGCTTCGCTTACCTGTCCTCATTTTAACAGCGCGTGCCAATTGGCAAGATAAAGTAACCGGTCTAGAAGCGGGTGCTGATGATTATTTAGTTAAGCCGTTTCAAAAAGAAGAAATGGTTGCTCGTTTAAGTGCTTTAGTTCGTCGTAGTGCTGGCTTTGTAAAACCAGAAATGTCGGCGGGTGATATCCGTGTCGATTTACTAGCAAAGCAAGTGTTTGTTGGTGAGGCCCTACTTGAGCTAACAGCATTTGAATATGATTTACTTGAGTATCTCATGCGCCATAGCCGTCAGGTTGTTTCAAAGCAACGTTTACTGGATGTACTTTATGAAGATCAAGAAGGCGATCCGAATACAATCGAGGTAATGATAAGCCGGCTACGTAAGAAGTTCATAACAACAGGACAAGATAACCCTATTACGACCATTCGTGGTCAGGGTTACATTTTTGAGTTGCAAGCTCAATGAAGACAGTCATTCTTCAACCTCGTCTTCGACGCCGGGTTTTAGTGACATCTGTAGCTATCATTGTATTAATAACCTCTGCACTTGCAGGGGTTATTAACCAGCTCTACTCACAAAGTTATATGGCTTCGTATTCTTCAGAGTTAGTGGCCCAGATGCCAATGGTTGTGGCACAACTTAATCGAGCTGGATTGATTAAAGATGTCGATAAGTGGATAGATTCTGTCGACCCTTCAGACAGTGATTACATGTCTGTCGTTTGTGACCAAAATGACAATACAGTATGGCTTTCTGATGAAGCTAAAACCGTAAACCTTGCAGATATATGCCGTAATCTACCAGAAGAAATACCCACACCGACATTAATTAAATTACCCGATGAAAGCAGCTACATTGCCTATAACCTGAGTCGAGACAAAGAACGTGGCACTATTTATCAATTAGTAGTACTTCGCCCTGCTGGCCCCTACGAGGCATCGCTCACGCAACTGCATAAACGCACGACCTTTTATTTAGGTTTATTTGTTCTTATTGCCATCGCATTTTTAATCGCCGCATTTCATTGGAGCTTCCAGCCATTACGTCGACTGGCTACACAGCTTGATCAAATGACTGATGCTAAGCGTGAAAGCCTTGATAGTAACTTCCCGATGGAGTTACAAGACATCACCCACGCTTTAAACCGCCTTATTCGAATCAGCAACGACCAAAAAGGACGTTATCGCCATTCGATGGATGATTTAGCCCATAGTCTTAAAACACGTCTTGCGGCAACCAATGCCTTACTAGACGACAGAGAGATTTCGCGTGCTGAATTAAACCAGCGAGTACTCGAGCAGATCAGTCAAATGGACAATTTGGTTCAGTACCAGCTAAAGCGTGCAATGATGGGGCAGCAAGGGTTACAGAAAAACAAAACGGAGCTTAAACCCGCTATAGATAGCTTTGCTCGTATGCTCAGTAAGATATATGCCGATAAGCAGGTGACATTCTCCGAGAGCTTCGACACATCGTTAAAATTACCTATTAATCGTGACGACCTCATGGAGCTACTCGGTAATATTTTGGAAAATGCTTACCGGTTTTGTATCAGTGAAGTACGCATTAATGTCGCAGAGTATAGCGACCATTACATCATTCGTATTGAAGATGATGGGCCAGGTGTGACACCTGATATGCGAGAAGCAATCTTTCAACGTGGTGTTCGTGCTGATCAACTCAATCCCGGTCAAGGTATTGGTCTATCGGTTTGTCATGAGATAGTAGAAAGTTATCAAGGCCAAATTCATGTAGAAACAGCAAGTATAGAAGGTGCTGCTTTTATCATTAATTTACCGAAAAACTGATA
The DNA here is from genome assembly GCF_003026285.1 of Photobacterium profundum. Classification (GTDB taxonomy): domain Bacteria; phylum Pseudomonadota; class Gammaproteobacteria; order Enterobacterales; family Vibrionaceae; genus Photobacterium; species Photobacterium profundum. Next base: position 159,436 of record NZ_PYOD01000005.1, on the reverse strand, counting down.
ATTTCAATTTTAGTCTCCCCAAATAAAAAACCGCCCAATGAGGCGGTTTTTTATACTAATTAAATATGATTAGATATTTTCTACATCAAATTCAACCAGTGTATTAACATCGATATCATAATCAATTGAATCAATGCCAAAGCCGAATAGCTTAATGAACTCGTCTTTATATTCTTGGTAATCAGCAACTTCAAACAAGTTTTCATTGGTTACGCTAGACCATAAGTCACGGCAGTGCTTCTGGATATCTTCACGCAGTTCCCAATCGTCAAGACGTAAACGATTTTCTTCGTCTACTTCAGGTGCTGTACCGTCAGCCTTGTACAAACGCTGAGTGAACATACGATAGATTTGCTGCATACAACCTTCATGCACGCCTTCTTCACGCATCTTCTTAAAGACCATTGCGATATAAAGTGGCATAACTGGAATTGCAGAACTTGCCTGGGTAACAACACTCTTCAATACGGCAACATTCGCTGAACCGCCAGTAGCAGATAGCTTGTTATTTAATTCAGATGCTGCACGATCAAGGTCCATCTTCGCCTTGCCTAGTGCGCCATGCCAGTAGATAGGCCAAGTAATTTCAGTCCCAATATAACTGTAAGCAACGGTCTTACAACCATCAGCTAAAACACCCGCTTCAGATAGAGCATTAATCCAAAGCTCCCAATCCTGACCGCCCATTACGGTAACAGTATCAGCGATTTCTTGCTCGGTTGCAGGCTCGATACTTGCTTCAATTAATACATCTTTGTTCGTATCAACGGCTGTTGCTGTGTATGTTTCACCCATTGGTTTTAGGCTTGAACGTATAACTTCACCTGTTTCAGGCATTTTACGAACAGGTGATGCTAACGAATACACCACCATATCAATCTGACCTAGGTCGGCTTTGATCAGATCAATTGTTTTCTGTTTCGCTTCATGAGAGAAAGCATCGCCATTCAGGCTCTTAGAATAAAGACCTTCTTCTTTAGCCAATTTGTCGAATGCTGCTGAGTTATACCAACCTGCTGTACCTGGTTTTTTCTCTGTACCTGGCTTTTCAAAGAAAACACCAATAGTTGCGGCATCACCACCGAATGCCGCAGCAATACGTGATGACAAACCGTAACCACTAGAAGAGCCTACAACAAGTACACGCTTAGGTGCATTTGCAATTGGACCTTGAGCTTTAGTGTATGCAATTTGCTCTCTAACGTTCTCTTCACAACCCACAGGGTGCGTTGTTGTACAAATAAATCCACGAATTTTAGGTTTGATGATCATCTTCAACTTCCCTTACATAATTGACTGTAGGATAAAAGGTTACTGGCAACTTCGCATTATTTTTATGTCTAAAAGCTGAAAAAAACACAGTGGTTGGAGGTGTTATACCATTATAGGTAAGTAAATGGTCAGATCGTTGAGCAAAAAAAAGTGCCATACAATCGATTTTTCAATCATTGCATGACACATGGGAGACACCAGGTTTATTATTCTTTTAAAGAATTACTGAACACAAATGGCACAATAACTCTTAAGCCGCCTTTCCTGGTTGCAGACCACTTTTTTTGAATTTATCAGCATCAAAGTTATCCACTTGGATCGCTTGCTGTCTCAACTGGTCAGCATTGTGCATTTTTTCAACTTCTACTTCTGTGACAATACCCGCACCCAGCGCGATTTGTAACTTTTCTGTTAATGAAACTTTGCGCGGGATCTCACCCGACTTCGTTGCTTGTACCAATTTACGCTCAATATCTTTCACGCTGTACATGGCAACAAACGCACGTTCCATAATCGCAACCGGATCAGACTCTTTATCGCCTACGTAGCAGAGACTAGTTAAACGCTCACGATGTGCGCCTGGAGTCATCAGTAGTTTTGCAATTTGAACCGTTACTTCATCACTCGGTGCGTCATAACGAATACCAAGCGGGAATAGAATGGTACGCAATGTACGACCTACCCCTTTACGTGGGAAATTGTTAAGCACTTCATGAAAGGCAACACCACACTGGTGTAAACAATGTTGTAGCGCGTAATGCACCATCGGAAGATCTTGCTGTTGACGACCTTCATCTTCAAAACGCTTCAAGGTTGCAGAGGCTAAATACAAGTGGCTGAGTACGTCACCCAATCGTGCAGATACCAGCTCACGACGCTTTAACTCACCACCAAGACTCAACATTGCAAAGTCAGCAGCAACGGCTAGTGCCTTACTCATACGTGATAAATGGCGATAATAAACCGCAGTTTCACCACTAACAGGTGCTGAATTAAATCGTGAACCCGTGAATGCATTCAATACTGACTTCGCGACATTACCCACCGCAAAACTGATGTGTTTTGATAACAAGCTATCAAATTCTTTTGCACCTTGTTTAGCATCAGGGTTCGCAGCAGATTCCATTTCTTTCAGTACAAATGGGTGACAACGTGTAGCCCCTTGACCAAAGATCATTAAGTTTCGGGTCAGAATATTTGCGCCTTCGACGGTAATCGCAACAGGGATACCGAAGTAATGGTGGCCCAAGTAGTTCATAGGCCCAAGCTGAATCGCACGTCCGGCATGAATATCCATCGAGTCGTTCAAAATTGTACGTGCCATTTCTGTCATATGGTACTTAGCAATCGCCGTAACAATTCCGGGAGTTTCACCTTGATCTAGCGACGTTGTAGTTAGCGTTCGAGACGCTTCCAACATATAGGTGTAACCACCAATACGTCCCATCGCTTGTGCTACGCCTTCAAAGTTACCAATCGACATACCGAATTGCTTACGCACGTAGGAATATGCTCCCGTAGTACGTGCTGTTAGGTGACCAATTGCGGCACCTAACGCAGGTAATGAAATACCACGACCAGCTGACAGACATTCCACCAGCATACGCCAGCCACGACCCACATATTCTTGCCCACCAATGACCCAATCCATCGGAATAAAGACATCTTGCCCACGTGTAGGGCCATTCATGAATGCCATATTCAATGGATCGTGACGTTCACCAATCTCAACGCCTTGGTGTTCTGCGGGGATCAAGGCACATGTAATACCAATATCGGCTTTATCACCAATTAAACCATCAGGATCCTGTAGCTTGAACGCCAAGCCTAATACAGTAGCAACAGGTGCTAGCGTGATATAACGCTTATTCCAACTCACCTTAATACCCAAAACTTCTTTGCCCTGGTGCTCGCCGTAACACACCACCCCCATGTCAGGTATACCACCAGCATCTGAACCCGCTTCAGGCCCTGTTAAGGCAAAACAAGGCACTTCTTCACCATGCGCTAGACGTGGTAACCAATAGTCTTTTTGTTCTTGCGTGCCATAATGAGACAGCAACTCACCAGGCCCTAACGAATTAGGCACCATAACAGAGACAGCCGCACTTAAACTACGCGTAGCAATTTTTGTTACAATCGTAGAGTTCGCCAGCGCAGAAAAATTTAATCCACCGTACTCTTTACTAATAATTAGCGAGAAAAACTTTTCTTTTCGTAGATACGTCCATACCTCTGGCGAAAGATCTTTGTCTTCCTGAACAATTTCATAATCATTCAGCATCTCCAGTAAAGTTTCGAGCTTTGTATCGATAAACGTTTGCTCTTCATCCGTGAGCTTTGGTTTTGGGTAAGTCAGCAAAGTATTCCAATTAGGTGAACCACTAAACAACTCTCCATCCCACCACACACTACCTGCTTCCATCGCTTCTCGCTCTGTATCAGATAATGGTGGCAGCACTTTTTTAAACATTTTAAAAGCGGGATCACTGATGTAGCGTTGACGCAAATTAGTTAAAGTGCTCATTTTTCAGGTCCTTTTGTTTCATTTATCGTTATTATTAATGTAGGAATACGTTAAATCATTCGAGTTACTCTGTGCCGGTTTTAGGAGATGAAACTAAAGACAAACCTTGATCGATAGGTGCAGCAACACCCGCCGCTAAATAAGGGACTAAACGATCAATAAGATCTTCGGTTTCAACTTTGCAGGAAAAATCATTTTCAGCGATTTCGCACAATGCTTTACTTGATGCCATGGTAAATACTGATGCACCCAGCGTGAAATGCAGACGCCAAAAAAGAGTTTCAGGATCAAGTGAAGGATTTGCACGACATACCGCGCTAGTAAAAAGGGTTAGCACATCGTTGTAGCGCGTTATGATAAACCAGCGTAAGTGGCCTTGAACATCGGTATAACCTCGTCCAATCAACGACATAAAGATAGTAGTGCCACAAGGGCGATAATCATTCAATGATGATAAAGGTTGTTTTGCACAGCGAAAAACATCTTCCATTGTAATTTCATCGTGCTTGAGTAATGCTTCCAATTCATTTTTAAGCGAAGGCATGAATTGTTCTAAATAGCGACTAAGTACAGCTCTGACCAGCGTTTTTTTATCACCATAATGATAATTAACTGAAGCTAAATTAACGCCAGCTTTACTTGTTATCGTTCTTAATGAGGTTTCTTTGAATCCATGCTCAGCAAATAGCAGTTCAGCAGCATCCAAAATACGACCTTTTGTTTCTCCCTTTCCTGCCATTTCATTCACCCGTATTAAACACATGTTTGAACTTTACATCTCGACAACATATTTAACAAGTTAAAATCAATTAAATAACGTTGGTTTTACGTATCCTATATTGGAATACATCTTAAAATGTGACAGTGATCCTTCATTACCTTTCAATGAAGGATGTACAGAATTTTAGAACTTGATGTGTGTTTTATTTATACAAATGGAAAAAAGACCTGAGTTCAAGAAATGGTAAACCAACTATTAATCAATAAGTAATGGTTGTACTTATTCCTAATAGAACCAAATCTCACTTTAAAGATCATGTTTTATTGAAAAAAGATCACATTTTTGGGAACAAATACTGGACTAGCAGGTCTTATATTATGCCACTGCTTTTTCTTAGAAGACATTCTTCATAACCCGTCCCCTATAATAGAGATGGGTTTTCTTTATTTAGCTATGCCTGAATATAAAAAAGCCTCTAAAAAGAGGCTTTTCAATGATTTATATATAGATAACGTATTAGATACGTTTTAATACATTGGCTAATAACTGAATACGAGGCTGAATAGAATGAATCAGCAAATATTCTTTATCGCTATGGAAGCCAGCCCCCATAGGACCAAAACCATCTAACGTCGGTATGCCAAGAGCGGCAGTAAAGTTACCATCAGAACCACCACCGGCATCTTCCCAACCATACGTCAGTTCTAATTTATCAGCCTCTTCACTCACCAACTTTATCAGTGCTTCGGTGTCTTCTGTTGGCTGCATCGATGGCTTAAAAGTGACACGATTTACAGTAACGCTTGCCCCTTTTTCAAAAGGGTTTTCCGCCATTTCACGTAACGTTTTATCGATCGCTTTTGCTTCTTCTGTATTCCAGAAACGTAGATCAACAATGGCTTTTGCGTAATCGGGCACAACATTAACAGCCATGCCCCCTTCAATAACCCCCACATTCATCGTGGTGCCAGTACTCAGATTAACCATATCCTTAATTGCCAACGACCAATGGCTTAGCTCATAAATAGCAGAAATACCATCAGCTAAAGCGGAACCAGCATGAGAAGCCACCCCATGAAATTCAAGTTCATATTTAGCGTTACCCTTACGTGATCGAATAAGGTTTCCAGTCGGTCGTGACGCTTCACACACTAATACCTGGCGACTTTGACGTGCAATACTTTCTAACCATTCACGAGAATATAATGAACCAATTTCTTCATCACAATTTAAAGCTACGACAATTGAAAGTCTGTCTAGTTCTTCGATCGTCATCGCTTGTAAAGCATACCAAGCACTCAATATGCCAGATTTCATATCAGTAACACCAGGACCGTATGCTTTCTCGTTATCATATGTCATCGGACGTTCAGCGACTGTACCTTCAGGAAAAACGGTGTCCATATGACCACTTAACATCACGTCATAAAACTGTGCGTCTGGCTTATTGGTTATTTTTAGGCAAGGACCAGCTTCCTGATGTAATTGAAAACGTTCAACATGAAAGCCAATTTGTTCAAACATTGGTGTCAACACATCTGCAATTTTAGCTATGCCAGATGGTGTACGCGTACCACAATCGATATTTACAAGTTGTTCTAGCTGGTTTAAATAGGTATCTAGGTCAAGATTCAGAGCCACTTTGCTCTCCTTCAATACGTCGTAGACCACGTCTGGCACATTTAATTGTAGAAAGGTTGTGCCAGACAGATAAAGGGATTTAGAACATAATAGAGATATTAATCCCCAAGTTACCTCAAAGTGCTCGTTTCAGCGAAACTCTGAATCCAACGTGTTGAGATAGCTTGATGATAATGTGCCAGAATACTCGTTGCGATGCTCTGATTTGCATCATATGTTTCCAATAAAAAACACTTCACCTAAATGAAATGACAATATTAATTAAATCGTAAGATCAGTACTTTATACTAACTGCTAAATTTAAATAGAACTAATTTGAACTAACCCTGAAAACACGAGTCCTATATATTGACATTAAGATTAAAGAATTATTTGTGAGCTGGCCGCCCACACGAATAAATCGTTCCTTTAATCAGCAATGCTACTGCTGAAACTCCTACTTATTGTGTTTGAATACTTTAAACTTCTACTCGCTGATATTCAGCGAGTTTTTTTTGTATTATCTTTAGCCTAAAGCTTTTTATGAAAACCCCATTCCGCTAACATTATTATCAGCAGGATTTATTTATGTTATAAAACACAAAAAAATCACCCAAATCATCATTTCCCTGCCAGTAAAAATAAATAATTCACTTTTTTGAAATTAATTTGAACTAACTAAGCAATACACACTCTTATTACTATGATTGAGATTACTGGTTTGCATCCTTACCGAAAGGGTGACTATGTTACATTGACCTTAATAGTCTGAATTACCACTGCTGCTACAAACTCCTAATTGTTTTATGGAACATTCCTCCCGCTGACATTATTCTCAGCGGGATTTTTTTATCTTAAAAAACACAAAAAATCACCAAAATCATCATTTCCCTGCCAGTAAAAATAAATAACCCATTTTTTTGAAACCAATTTGAACTAACTAAGCAATACACACTCTTATTACTATGATTGAGATTACTGGTTTGCATCCTTACCAAAAGGGTGACCAAGTTACATTGACCTTGATAGTCTGAATTGCCACTGCTGCTACAAACTCCTAATTGTTTTATGGAACATTCCTCCCGCTGACCTTATTCTCAGCGGGATTTTTTTATCTTAAAAAACACAAAAAACTAGCATTTCCGTGTGGGTAAAAATAAATATTCGATTTTATTTGAAATTAACTTGAACTAACTGCGCAATGCACACTCTTATTACTATGATTGAGATTACTGGTTTGCATCCTTACCAAAAGGGTGACCAAGTTACATTGACCTTGATAGTCTGAATTACCACTGCTGCTACAAACTCCTAATTGTTTTATGGAACATTCCTCCCGCTGACCTTATTCTCAGCGGGATTTTTTTATCTTTAAAAACACAAAAAACTAGCATTTCCGTGTGGGTAAAAAATAAATGTTCGACTTTATTTGAAATTAATTTGAACTAACTGCGCAATGCACACTCTTATTACTATGATTGAGATTACTGGTTTGCATCCTTACCGAAGGGGTGACCAAGTTACATTGACCTTGATAGTCTGAATTGCCACTGCTGCTACAAACTCCTAATTGTTTTATGGAACATTCCTCCCGCTGACCTTATTTATCAGCGGGATTTTTTTATCTTAAAAACCACAAAAAACTAGCATTTCCGTGTGGGTAAAAAATAAATGTTCGACTTTATTTGAAATTAATTTGAACTAACTGCGCAATGCACACTCTTATTACTATGATTGAGATTACTGGTTTGCATGCTTACCGAAGGGTGACCAAGTTACATTGACCTTGATAGTCTGAATTGCCACTGCTGCTACAAATTCCTTATTGTGTAAAAACATTTTCCCGTTGAATTTCAACGGGATTTTTTTACCTAGCACATCAAGATTTCCCAATGTCTAACGCTGATATCGCTAGATCAGGATGCTTCAAAGATAAGCCTAAAACTTCAATTGTTCTTTCTGAATTAATCACTTTCCCTTTTGGTGTTAAATCTTCCTCAAAAATCGGTAGATCGAGACCCACTTTTAATGCACTTGCAGTGTAATATACTTCTCGCGTTGGATGGAAAGGCGCAGCTAGGTGCAGTGTTTTTACATCCGGTGACTTTACAATAATACTCGTGATGGCTTGAATACAGTCATCGAGATGAATCAAATTAACCTGTGATTTCCCACCCTTGATACCAGTACGCCCCGATAAAAACTTAGCAGGATGACGTTTAGGACCAATCAAACCAGATAAGCGCAAGACAACCAAATCATCCCCCCAGGTGTCACGCAACTGTTGTTCTAATTTGTAATGTGCGATGCCCGATTCACTATCAGGACTTGGTTGCATTGACTCAGTGATTTCACCTTGCATATCGCCATATACCGATGTAGTACTGATAAAAACAATTCGCTTACAACCATTATCCTTTGCTGCCTTAGATAAGGATAAAACCGAAGCAATATATTCATGACTCTGTATTGTTCTTCGTCTTGGTGGAACATTGATAACCAATAAACCTGTGGAAAGAAAAGCGTTCATTTCAGAGCTAATGTGCGATGGTTCAAGTGGAATTGTTAATTCAACCCCATGAATACCGACACTTTCTAGCTGTTTAGCCGCCTCCAGACTTGTTTTACTACCGTAGACATCGAAACCTTGTGATACTAAATTTTTTGCCAACGGTAAACCTAACCAGCCACAACCACATATACTTACTTTCATATTATTACCTTGTCTTGTTATATCCATAAAATACTAAAGCATGCCAAAAGATATAAAATAACTCTTTATTTATTTTACCCTGTAAATTAATTCCTCGCATATGAAATTAAACTACAAAATAACCTTTTATAAGAGCAAAAAAAGCCTTATTTTTTAAATTTAGTTTCAAAACTGAAAGAAAAAAGTCGATCCCGATCAAACTATAATAAAAATAGAAAGCTAACTACTAGGAGCGAATCGATAAAAAGTAGTATAGTTTCACCATATTGGCTTTATATCTTAATTAAGCCTACGAATGTAATTCAGTAACTAACGCGGTAATCGCTATGAATACCCTAGAAAAAGTTCAAAAAAATTTAGATAACTTCAGTAAGTCCGAACGTAAAGTTGCTGAAGTAATAATTGCATCACCACAAACCGCTATTCATTCTAGTATTGCTACGCTTGCTAAAATGGCGGATGTTAGTGAGCCAACGGTTAACCGTTTCTGTCGTCGCTTAGACACAAAAGGCTTCCCTGACTTTAAATTGCATTTAGCGCAAAGCCTTGCAAATGGAACGCCTTACGTTAACCGTAACGTTGAAGAAGATGATAGCCCTGATGCTTACACATCAAAAATATTTGAATCTACAATGGCTTGTCTTGATGTAGCTAAGAATAGTCTTGACCCAGTACAAATCAATCGTTCTGTTGATTTGTTGACTCAAGCAAAGAAAATATCGTTCTTTGGCTTAGGTGCATCAGCATCTGTTGCACATGATGCGCAAAACAAATTTTTTCGTTTTAACATCCCTATTGTATGCTTCGACGACATCGTTATGCAGCGCATGAGTGTTATTAATTGCTCAGATGGTGATGTTGTAGTGATGATATCTCACACTGGTCGTACTAAAAGTTTGGTTGATATCGCACGTATTGCTCGTGAAAATGGCGCAACGGTTATTGGTATTACAGCCAAAGATTCACCACTTGATCGTGAATGTTCTCTCTCTATATGTCTTGATGTACCAGAAGATACTGACATATATATGCCAATGGCTAGCCGTGTTGTACAAATGACTGTCATAGATGTGCTTGCTACAGGTTTTACATTACGTCGTGGTTCAGGCTTTAGAGAAAACTTAAAGCGTGTAAAGGAATCATTAAAAGACTCTCGTTTTTCAAAAGATAATGTTCTTTAATACTGAATTAGTATCATTCATTAACAATAAAAAGCACGAATGAATATTCGTGCTTTTTTTTCATGAAATATTGAACAAGCAGCTTACCCATTGGATCCATTTACGTAATCAATTAATCAATAACTATACTTAGATGAATATTATTCAACATTTGTAAGAAATTATGCATTATTTACTTACATAAAAATGTATGTTTTTTTTCAGTTTATTGATGAAGGACAGCTCTCTCACGCCTTTTCCTGTAGTAATATTTCATCATGTTAGTGACTGATCCACATAATGATCGGTATAGCCATAATGAGCCGTTAAATAAAAGATGGAGTTTCAAATGTCTGAACAACTAAGACGTACCAAAATCGTAACTACACTTGGTCCTGCAACTGACCGCGATAACAACCTTGAAAAAATTATCGCCGCTGGTGCTAACGTAGTTCGAATGAACTTCTCTCACGGTAGCCCTGAAGATCATATCCAACGTACAAAAATGGTACGTGAAATTGCAGCAAAGCTTGGTAAACATATTGCTATTCTTGGCGATCTCCAAGGTCCGAAAATTCGAGTTTCTACTTTTAAAGACGGTAAAATCCAACTGGCTATCGGTGATAAGTTCACGCTAGATAGTGATCTGCCAAAAGGTGAAGGCCATCAAGATGCAGTAGGCCTTGACTATAAAGAGCTACCCAATGATGTTGTGACTGGCGATCTTTTACTGCTAGATGATGGTCGAGTTCAGTTAAAAGTAACAGCTGTGAGTGGTAATAAAGTACATACCGAAGTCACCGTTGGTGGTCCGTTATCTAATAATAAAGGCATCAACAAAAAAGGCGGTGGTCTTTCTGCTGAAGCGCTAACAGAGAAAGACAAAGCTGACATTATTACCGCAGCCAAAATGGGTGTTGATTATCTTGCTGTGTCATTCCCACGTAACGGCGAAGACATGAAGTATGCTCGAAGCCTTGCATTAGATGCAGGTCTAGAAGCTAAGTTAGTCGCTAAAGTTGAACGTGCAGAAGCTGTTGCAACAACAGAAGCGATGGATGACATCATCATGGCATCTGATGTTGTAATGGTTGCTCGTGGCGACCTTGGTGTTGAAATTGGTGACCCTGAGCTGGTTGGTGTTCAGAAGAAGTTAATTCGTCGAGCTCGTAGCCTTAACCGTACCGTAATTACTGCGACTCAAATGATGGAATCGATGATTACTAGCCCGATGCCAACACGAGCAGAAGTCATGGATGTTGCTAACGCCGTATTGGATGGTACTGATGCTGTAATGCTTTCAGCAGAAACAGCGGCTGGTGATTTTCCAGTTGAAACTGTTCAAGCAATGTCGAGTGTTTGTGTAGGTGCTGAAAAAGAGCCAAGTATCAATGTATCCAATCACCGATTAGCTCGCACATTTGCTTCACCTGAAGAAACAATCGCAATGTCTACCATGTATGCTGCAAACCATATGGAAGGCGTAAAAGCGATGGTAGCAATGACCGAGTCAGGTCGTACACCATTAATGATGTCTCGTATTTCATCTGGTTTACCTGTTTTTGCTATGTCTCGTAACGAAAACACACTTAACCGCTCTTCACTATACCGCGGTGTAACACCAGTCTATTTCGACCGTGATAGCGACGCAGGCCTTGAAGCGGCTAAACACGCACTGGCTGTTCTAAAAGAACATGGTTACTTAACAACGGGTGATCTTGTCATTATCACTCAAGGTGATGTAATGGATACGATTGGTTCGACTAACAATATGCGTATTCTTACTGTCGAATAACAATTTTTAAAATGCAAAAGGCTTGCTGTAATAGCAAGCCTTTTTTATTGGATAACAGCATTACTAACAGATATAAAACTGTTAACTACTTAGGTGGCACCCAATTATGATTTGTTTTTGCGGTAAGTATATGATCTTCCCATTTACCATTGATCAGTAAATACTCTTTAGCTCTACCTTCTTTTTCAAAGCCTAAGTCTTCTAACACTTTCCCACTGCGTTTATTTCTTGGCATATAGGCGGCCATAATACGATGAAACTGCTTCTCTTCAAACATCCACTCAACAACGACATCAAGAGCACGGTGCATAATGCCCTTCCCTTGATAAGCTTCTGCTAATGAATAGCCTACATGACATGCATGAAATGGGTGCTTCACTAAATTACTGAAGTTAATAACCCCTATTATGTCATCTGATTCTTTCGTCGTAATAACAAAATAATAAGCAAGATTATGTTTATGAAGTTCGTTAAGTTGTAACAACCTTTTCTCCCACCCTTCAGGTAAGAAAAAATTTTCATCGCGTAACGGTTCCCAAGGCTGTAGATATACTCGGTTTTTTTGGTAATAAGCTGTAATTCGAGCAGAATCTTTGTTACCGATCAAACGAATCTTAAGTTCATCAACCACTAATGTTGTAGAGCGGTTTATAATTGAGTTAAACAAATTATTCCCTTAAACCTTATGGTGTACTTTGGCTGTTATGATGTATTACGACGTTATTGATACTGTACTAGGAAAAGTCTACCTTCTTGCTGACAGCAAGGGGTTACGACAACTCACTGTGGGTAGCGCTGGATTTTGTCCCGATTCAAGTTGGGAACATGATGCCAAAGCTATGAAACCTTACACGAATCAACTTACAGAATACCTAAGCGGGAAAAGGCAAAAATTCACCATTCCTTTAGCACCTCAAGGCACACCGTTTCAACAGAAAGTCTGGAATACGCTCACTGAAATCCCCTTTGGTGAAACCTTTAACTACCAACAAATCGCAGATAAACTTGGCACTTCGAATGCGGCGCCAGCGATTGGCATAACGAGAAACGTAAACCCCATTCCGATTATTATTCCTTGTCATCGCGTGCTCAACAACAACAATTCATTGTGTAATTATCGCTACGGTCAAGAAGTTGTATCTCAGTTACTGGCATTAGAGTCAGGTCAACTATCATTGATACCAACCATTATTAAATAAAGAGAAATACCACACTGTCACTCATCTCAGTGTGGTATTTACCTGATAATAGAATAAGTAATTAACGCTTACTTAAACCATACTCTCGCAATTTATTTGCTACCGCAGTATGAGATACACCTAAACGTTTTGCTAACTTTCGAGTTGATGGATAACTACTGTAAAGATTAGACAATATACCTGATTCATAACGTTTCATGATTTCATCCAGTGAGCCATCAAGTGTTTCGTCACTAATAATGCTGGTTGTTTCGTTCTCTGGCAGTTGAACATCATCGATTGTAATTTCAGATCCTTCGACTTGTGTCATCGCACGGAATAATACGTTACGTAATTGCCTAATATTACCCGGCCATGCGTACTGACTAAGGTACTGTGAAAGCTTATCTGAAATTTTAGGCTTAGCTTGCTGCAATTCTTGAGCAAACTGCGCTAAGAATAACTCAGCAAGTGGCACAATATCAGCAGTACGTTCACGTAATGGTGGCACAACGAGGGCCAATACATTTAAGCGATAGTACAAATCTTCACGGAATTCCCCCGCAGCAATAAGATCCGGTAACTTTTTCTGAGTCGAGCAAATGACACGTACGTCGACTTTAATTTCTTCTTCTTCGCCTACGCGACGGAAAGTCCCATCCTGTAAGAATCGAAGTAATTTTATTTGTAAATGTGCTGACATTTCACCGATTTCATATAAGAAAACAGTACCACCAGCAGCTTGTTCGAAAATGCCTTTTTTCCCAGCTTCATTTGCGCCTCCCGAAAAGCCAAATAATTCAGTTTCTGCTGCATTATCCGGCATTGAGACACAGTTCACGACAAGGAATGGATGCTCACGACGCATTGAACGTTGATGGCAAGCTCGCGCCAACATTTCTTTACCGGTTCCTGTTTCGCCTTGAATCAGTAAAGGGGCATCGAGCAATGCTAGCTTCTTCGCTTGAACTAAAAGGTGCTTAAAGCGTGAAGATTGACCGACTAAATGTTCAAAGCCGTTATCACCACTAATTTCTCGCATTGCGATGGGCATTTTTGCTTCAGATAATGATTTGAGTAAAATCACAGCACTCACCATGACAGACTCTTCATTCTCGTTTGTCACATAAACAGGCATAACTTCCATCAGGTAGTCTAAACCTGCAATTACGACCATTTCACTGCGCTTATTTGCACCTTCTTTTTCGACCCATCGAGTGTAGTTAAAGCCAAGAAGAATTTGAATGTACTCACCCAAAACATCCGTACTTACGTTGCTCATTAATTGCTCTGCAGCTTCATTAATTAGGTCAACTTTGCCACTGAGGTTTATAGAGAAAAATGGATCGGGCAGCGTTTGTAATAGGGCCTTTAGCTCTTTATGTTCTCGTTCACTCGGCATGAACTGAATTTTCCGTACATCTGTAACTCCGTCTAACTGACGAATTTGCGACATAAGCTGGCTAAATTGTTCAAATTCAATTTCAGGACAATTGAGATAAATAATACCAATGCGATCAATTTCAATTCCCCTGAGATTAATCTCTTGGCTGGCAAGAATATCCAGCAGCTCTCGGGTCATTCCTAGTCGATCTTCACAAAAGACCTGTAGCCTCATATCGTGCGCCTTATGATATAAACGTCGCTTAACTTCAGCGGAATTACGCTTTCAATTAATATTATGATAATTCAGTTTAATGTGTCAGGAATAGTTGACACTTATGAAGTGTGCGACGAAGCGGAAAATGAGTCAAGTCACTGATGTTGTATGATGAGAGATTAGTCGACTATAAATTCACTTTATAGTCGACCAAGCCAATAATTATCATAAAAAAAACAATTATCTCATTGTTATTTATTACTATTACTTATTTTGTGGGCTTTCATTTTTATGTGTTAGCTTCAGCAACAAATCACGTCGTATTTCACTCAATTTAGGCTGTTGATCGGGTTGCCACGGCAATGGTCGCATTAATGTAATCGCTTTAAGCCCTAATCGGCCCGTCAGTAAACCTACCCCCACACCTTGGGCAACTCGGGTTGACACTCGGCCCGCTAAATCCATCGACAGCATGTCCATACCCGTATCAGCAATCACTTCCGTAGCACCAGCAAAAGCCATATTGGCTAATACTAATTTGACCAATTTAATACGAGACCAATAGCCCAGCTCAACCCCGTAGACGACAGAGACTTGCTCGATTAATTTGAAGTTTCGCCATGCCACCAGCAACATATCTGCTACAGCCAGTGGGCTCACTGCAACCATGATTGCTGCTTCACTCGAATATTTAGCCACAAGCTGGCGTGATAATCGGTCTTGATGACTGAGTACCATTTGATCATACAGCTCAAGCACTTCCCGATCATTATGCGTAGCAGCTAATGACTGAATCCACCGGTCATAACCTGCATGTTCATCACGGATATTACTCAGCTTAGCCAGCTTCATACAAAAAGCTTTACCTTGCCCAATACCGTCTGCATCTAATAACATTTGTGCTTGTTCACGCTCAGTTTGACGTTGCTTTAAGCGACGGAGCTTAAATAATTCACGCCCAAGCGCTGTTATTCCCATTGTCGCAATACCAGCAACAATAACGCTCCAACCTAATGCTAACCAATCACCAGTCTGATAGGCAGATGCAACATAATCCACCGTTTGCCAACCCGTCATCGCCGCGCCAGCGATAAGTAAGCCTTTAAACCAGCTCGAACGTTTTTTCGGTTTACTCGCCAAAGAATGAGAAAGTTGTTCTTCTATATCATCATCAGCTTTCACTTCTGGCAGAAAGGTATTACTTTCTGCAAATTGCACTTGAGCTGTCAATTCAGCCTCAGAATCTGCTGGCTGTGCATCATCAAACACAATTTTGGTTTTAAATGCTTTATTTTGCGAAGGCTCACTCATTTCAACTTATCTCCTAGCAAATACTGAAGCGCTTTATCCATACGGATATGAGGCAATGGTTCATCGCTTTGTTGGGCTAATGGACGGAAATTCACAAAATCAAAACCATTATTTTGCCAAAAGCTCTCGTTGGGTAATCGACGGGGGACTTCGCCAGGAAATATTGTTTGGGGCTCCCCTTCAAGATTACACCCACGTAAAGCAGGTACTTGTGACCCTTGATGAGCAACAAAGCCAGGTTCTGTTGCTTGAATAGATGCCAAGCTAACGCAATCCATTTTAATACCCTCAAACGATGCCGTTTGCCACGCTTCATTCACTAACTGCTGCAATAAACTCACTAAATTCGGATGTTGTTCTGGCGTTACATGATCTGATTTTGTCGCTGCAAATAATACTTTATCAATACGCGGTGAAAACAATCGACGTAGTAACGAACTACGCCCGTATTTAAAGCTCTGCATTAACTGATCCAGCGCTTGGCGCATATCATTAAATGACTCGGTTCCAGCATTCAATGGCTGTAAACAATCGACCAATATGATCTGACGATCAAATTTTGAAAAATGATCTCGATAAAACGCTTTTACAACATGCTGCTGATAGTATTTATACCGGCTCTTCAGCATACCTATGTTGCTGTGTTCATCGGCTTGTTGAAGTTGTTGTTCGGTATAGTTGTGTTCCCAAATCATAGGGAAAAACTGCAATACCGGCGCCCCTGCTAGCTCGCCAGGTAACACAAAACGTCCAGGCTGAACCCAATGTAATCCACCTTCAGCCTTGCACTTATACAAGTAATCAGTAAATGCTGCCGAAATGCGTTCAATTAAAACTTCATCAGCAGGAGCAAAGGGGTCGAATGTTTCCCCCATAGCTATCCATTCTTGCGCTAATTCTAACCGCTTACCTTTTAATACCTTTGTCTGCTGTTTAGACCACGTCATGAAATCCAGATCAAGCAAAGGTAAATCAAGTAACCACTCCCCCGGATAATCCACAATATCAAGATACAAAGTGGCTGTTTCTTGAAACAGTTTCATCGGGCCTTTTTGTGGTTTATAACGTAACGCTAATCGTGTCTGGCTAACATCGCGAGTCGGTTCTGGCCAAGCTGGCGGTGAAGACAACAATGCTCCCATGCCTTCATCATAGCCAAATTTTGGTACATGCATATCACGTTGAGGGACTCGCTTAGCCCCCAGTAAATTACCATCGCGTACCGCCGTAAAAAGAGGCAAACGTGGATTTGTACTGACATGCAGTAGCTGATTGATCAATGAAGTAATAAATGCAGTTTTACCCGATCGAGATAATCCCGTTACCGCTAAACGTACGTGACGATCTAAACTACGATTAACCAGTTTATTTAACTCATTACCAATACGATTCATATCATGCCTTATTTCTTTTTATTCTGGAGATAGCATACACAAAGTAAAATTAACTGATAATGAACATTACTCGTTATTTATACCAATTGAGTACAATTAACCATCAACGAAAAAGCAGGCCTAAGCCTGCTCATTGTAACTAGTGAGATGTACGTATAGTAAGCTTTATAGATTCTTAAACTCACGATCAACATTGAATGCGGAAGATGTGACATAAGCTTCCATTTTGCGTAAATTACCTTCCATACCATTTAATTCAGATTCTACATTTCGTAAAATCTGCTCTGCAGGTTGCCCCGCTTGCCATGGCTTTTGTTTCACATTATGTTCTTTATATGTCGTTTGTTGCTGTGTACGTTCTTCCGGCATTTTATCAAGTATTAAACACGCCGCGATATACGCCAATGTCGCAAAAAAGCCAACGCCGAGTAAAAATGCTGATACCGCAAGAATTCGGACAAGCCAAATTTCCATACCAAAGTATTCTGCGATACCCGCACACACCCCACCCAATTTTCCATTTTTTGTATCACGGTATAAGATTTTACTCATTACTTATGCCTCCATTGGGGAGCTTCAGCATCAAGGATGCGCTCAAGCGTTGAAATACGATCTTGCATTTGTTCTGCGCGGATCGCTAACGCTTGCAATTGTTCATGCTCCTCACCAGATAATCCTTGGCTCGCATGACGCTTACTGCGGTAATGAAGAATCAACCATAATGGTGCAACAATGACTAAAAACACCATTAACGGACCAACAATAAAACCCATAGACATTCGTTTTTCTCCTTTCCGCGCAGAATCGACATTGTTCCAAATTAATCAGAGTAGATAACATTCATCAAGATAAGTATCTGATTATTAACTTATCAAGAATGATACTACTCTTTATCTTTAATGTTCGCTTTCATTCTAGCCAGCTCTTGTTCAATGCTGTCTTGAGCCTGAAGATCCGCAAATTCATCTTCTAAGTTTTTACCTCGACCAAGGTTGTAACTGTCAGCTTCTGCTTCCATCTCATCTATACGTCGTTCGTATTGCTCGAATTTTGATAGTGCTTCATCGACTTTACCTGTATCAAGTTGACGACGAACATCACGACGATTACCCGCCGCTTTATGTCGAAGAACCAATGATTGTTGACGAGCACGTGTCTCTTGCAGCTTTCTTTCTAGCTCTGCAACTTCAGAGCTTAGTTTATCAATCGTTTCTTCAACTAACTTGAACTCTTCATTCAGTGTTAGTGCTACGTCACTTATTTTTTGCTTTTCAATTAACGCCGCACGAGCAAGATCTTCACGACCTTTCTGTAATGCCAAACTCGCTTTCTGCTGCCAATCATTTGATTGTGCTTCAATCGAATTAATACGACGTTGCAGTTCTTTCTTATCAGCTAATGCTCGCGCTGATGAGGTACGAACTTCAACTAACGTGTCTTCCATTTCCTGAATAATAAGGCGGATCAACTTTTGTGGATCTTCAGCCTTATCAAGCAGTGAGTTTACATTTGCATTAACAATATCTGCAAAGCGAGAAAAAATACCCATAATAAAAACTCCTTTATTAAACCTGCACGTAAGGCCGATTTATAATTAATAACTTAATGTCACATCAAATATATATCAAGTCGCGTGCCAACTTTTTGTTCAATAAAAATCATACACTTAACTTTACAGCTCAATAAATAGACTGCTATGGTGTGGGGTGATACGCCAATATTTAGCGAGATTAACCATGCAAAATAAAGATAATTTAATCGGTGAATCGGAAGCGTTCCTTACCGTGTTAGATCAGGCATCTCGATTAGCATCACTTAATCGCCCGATCCTTATTTTAGGTGAACGAGGTACAGGTAAAGAGCTAATAGCACAACGAATGCATTACTTATCTCGCCGTTGGGATCAGCCCTTAATAACCTTAAATTGTGCAGCGCTAAGTGATGGTTTAATTGATTCAGAGCTATTTGGTCACGAAGCTGGCGCATTTACTGGCGCAAAAGGAAGGCATCAAGGGCGTTTTGAGCGAGCAGAAGATGGCACCTTGTTTCTTGATGAATTAGCCACGGCACCACTCGGGGTACAAGAGAAATTACTACGCGTTATTGAATATGGGGAATATGAACGAGTCGGTGGCAGTAAGACCTGCCAAGCTAACGTTCGTTTAATCTGTGCAACCAATGCAGACTTGCCTCAGCTTGCCCAAGAAGGTAAATTCCGGGCTGATTTACTCGATCGTCTTGCTTTTGATATTATTCATCTACCACCATTACGTGAACGCTTCGACGATATTCTTCCATTAGCTGAATACTATGCCGTACGTATGTGTCGTGAATTAGGGTTTGGTTACTTTTCTGGTTTCACTCCACGAGCACGTGCCGCACTACTCGAGTATCACTGGCCTGGCAATATTCGTGAACTTAAAAATGTGGTTGAGCGCTCGGTGTTTCGTCATAGCATTGAAGATGAACCTGTCGAAAATATTATCATTAACCCTTTTCATGCCCCTTGGCACGATAAAAAAGATGACACTTGCACAGCGGAAGATTCAACAAATGCTTTAACTACTGACGTTATTTTCCCAATGGATTTACGTCAATGGCAACAAGATCAAGAAATCGAAATAATGCGTAACGCGCTGGAACAAGCCAAATTTAATCAAAGAAAAGCCGCTGAATTATTGGGTTTAAGCTACCATCAACTGAGAGGGCTATTGCGTAAATATCAGCTAGTCGGCAGTAACGAAGAATAATGTTTGCAGGGTCGCATTTCTTTCATTTTATCTTGAGGTTGAGCAATTAATCTCCATAATTTCAGCAAAACTAAAAGCATGGCTATTATTTAAGCAACATAACGTTAAGAAAAAGGTGGATATCAAGGATGATTACTTGGTGGCTGTGATGGAAAATGTTAAATTTAACGACTTGATTTCATTCGACGTCTTTACGATATGAGCGCATATACTCGCCTTTTGTTTGCTTGTTTTAGCCTAGTTAGCCTTATGGGTTGTTCTGAGCCACAAAAAGATACTGATATACGAAGCCGTGGTTTCATTTATTGTGGCCAAGACACACCCACAATATTCAATCCACAGTTGACAGACGGTGGGCTGACAACAGATACCCTAGCCGCTCAAATATTTGACCGCTTATTAGTGCTCGATCCTGTTAGCCACCAACCGCTGCCAGGACTAGCTCGTAGCTGGTCGATTAGTGACGACGGACTTGAATACACTCTTGCGCTACGTAAAGGCATTGAGTTCCAAAATACGGATTGGTTCACCCCAACTCGTCAGCTAAATGCTCAAGATGTTATTTTCAGTTTTAAGCGAGTTATTGACCCTAGTCACCCATTCTTTAACATCTCTGGTGGTCGTTATCCTTGGTTTGAAAGTTTAGCTTTTGATAAATTAATCAATGATATTGTCGCGATTGATTCCCATACCGTTAAATTTATTTTAAGCCGTCCTGATAACTCTTTTCTATCAAACTTAGCTACAAGCTATGCGGTCATTTACTCACAAGAGTACGGGCAACAGCTTCTTCAGGCCGGTCAGCTAAACCAACTCGATATGAAACCTATCGGGACAGGGCCTTTTTATTTAGACCAGTACATACCTAACGATCTAATTCGTTTGAAACGTCACTGGGGTTATTGGCAAGGTGCTGCCCCAATGAATCAAGTGGTGTTCGATATATCATCGCGCGGCACAGGTTCGCTGGCTAAACTATTAAGTCACGAATGTGATGTACTCTCATCACCAGTTGCCAGCCAACTATCTGTCATTTCTGGTAGCTCAGAATTTGAATTAATGGCGCAAACAGGCATGAATGTATCGTTTCTAGCACTCAATAATAACAAGCCTATCTTGCAAGATATTCGCGTACGCAAAGCCATTAGCCTTGCCATTAATCGCGATAATTTATTGGGTTCGGTTTATTACGGTACTGGCACCAAAGCAAAAAGTATGTTGCCACCTATGTCATGGGCTTATAACCACAAGAGCCAAGCATTGGATTTCGATCCTGAAGCAGCCATTAGATTATTAAAAGAAGCTGGGTACAATAATGAACTAACATTATCGATGTGGGTTCCCACAGAACCTCGCCCCTATAACCCTAGCCCTCGAAAAACAGCAGAGCTGATTCAAGCAAATCTACAAGCAATTGGTATTGAGGTGACGATGTCACATCAAGATAAGCTTGATCGTATCAGTATGGGGGAATCAACATCTTTTGATCTTATCTTATCGGGATGGATTGCTGATAATGGTGATCCTGATAATTTCCTACGTCCACTATTATCGTGCGATGCCAAACAGGCAGGGCTTAACATTGCCAATTGGTGTAATCTAGATTTTGATAATTTACTCGAGCTTGCTTTACGTACCAATAAGCTTGATCAACGCTTAAATTATTATCATCGGGCGCAAAATATTTTAGATCAACAAGTGCCATTAATTCCATTAGCGCATGGCGTGCACTTTCAGGTTCACCATAAATCATTAGGTGGATTACAGATGAGTCCTTTCGGTACTCGCTCATTTTCCAGTGTTTATCGAAGCGAGTAAAATATGCTTATATATACCATTCGCCGATTAAATCTTTTCATCATCACTCTCGCTATTTTGACGATGATTGGTTTTAGTATTCTACGCTTAGACGAAGCATCAGCATGGAGCAGCCAACCATTTTGGAGTGGCTGGTTAAGCTACATTGAAGGATTAGCGCTGGGCAATTTAGGGCTTAATCAAAACGGAGACCCCATTTTACATGAAATTATGATGGTGTTTCCTGCTACGTTAGAGCTGTGTTTTTTCGCGTTTATACTATCGTTATTTGTCGGTATACCACTGGGTACACTCGCAGGCGTAAAGCGTGGCCGGTTTACTGATACCCTTATATCTTCAATCACTATCTTAGGGTATTCCATTCCTTTATTTTGGCTAGCGATGCTGCTAATTTTGATGTTTTCACTCAACCTTGGTTGGCTACCTGTCGCGGGTCGTTACAGCCTGTTGTACGAAATTGACCACGTTACTGGGGTGGCGATCATTGATGTTTTATTATCGGATAAACCTTACCGTTCAGAAGCGCTATCTGATGTTATTCGACACCTCGTATTGCCCACACTAGTACTGGCTATGGCACCAACAACGGAAGTGATACGACTAACGCGTGCCTCTATCTCTGAAGTAATGACACAAAATTATATCAAAGTTGCACAAACCAAAGGCTTATCAATGTTTGAAATTGTTAGGCGTCATGGCATGAAAAACGCCCTACCGCCGATTATTCCTAAGTTAGGTATGCAATTTTCAACCATGATGACATTTGCCATGCTTACAGAATCAATTTTTAACTGGCCGGGCATTGGTCGTTGGTTGTTAAACGCGATTGCAGATCAAAATTATGTGGCAATTCAAGCGGGCGTAATTACAGTAGCAAGCTTTATATTATTGGCAAATATACTATCAGATCTTGCTGGTGCAGCCGTGAATCCGCTCGTAAGGAAAGAATGGTATGCTATCAAATAACATTTATCAGGAACAAAAAATCCCAACACAGTGGGAGCGTTCATGGATCAATTTCAAAGCTAACTCATTAGCGATGTTTGGTCTGTGGTGTTTACTCATCCTGATATTAATAACCATCACAGCTCCGTGGTTAGTGCCATATTCCCCTTACCATCAGGTTGGGGAGCTGCTTATGCCACCATCATGGGATCAATCTGGTCATGTTGAATTCTTCTTTGGTACTGATGACCTTGGTCGAGATATTTTAACTCGCCTAATACTCGGCTCTCAGCTCACATTTGGCTATGCATTACTCGTCGCTCTTGCCGCAAGTCTAATCGGTTTTTTAATCGGTGTAACTGCAGGTATGACTCGCGGTTTAAAATCAAGCATACTTAACCATGTACTTGATACTGTTTTATCTATCCCCTCTTTATTATTAGCTATTATTGTTGTTGCTTATATGGGGCCAGGTGAAACCAACATTTTGTTGGCGATATGGTTAGCATTAATTCCACGATTTATTCGTGCCGTTTATACCGCCGTTCACACTGAAGTAGAAAAAGACTATATCATTGCTGCACGCCTTGATGGGGCTAACAACTTCTACCTACTGTATAACTCAATTTTGCCCAATATTTTAACCGTTATTACAACTGAATTAACACGTGCTATCTCCATTGCGATTTTAGACATTGCTGCACTGGGCTTTCTAGGTTTAGGCGCGCAAGCACCCTCTCCTGAGTGGGGTTCAATTCTGGGAGATTCCATTGAATTAATTTACTTAGCACCTTGGACCGTAACCTTGCCAGGGCTTGCAATCATGTTTAGCGTTTTATCTGTAAACTTAGTAGGAGACGGACTCCGCCAAGCATTAAATGCGGGGATTGATTAAATGCCATTACTCGATATTCGTAACCTGACGATAGAGATTGATACTCCACAAGGTATGGTTAAAGCGGTAGATCGCATGAGCTTAACCATAAACGAAGGCGAAATCCGGGGGCTTGTTGGTGAATCAGGCTCAGGTAAGAGCTTGGTAGCTAAGGCCATTGCTGGTGTCACAAAAGACAACTGGAAAGTAACGGCCGATCGCTTGCGTCTAGGAGATGTCGATTTATTGACTCTATCAACACGTGAACGTCGAAAGATTGTGGGCCGTGAAATTGCAATGATCTTCCAAGAGCCTTCTTCTTGTCTTGACCCATCTGAGAATATTGGTGAGCAATTAGAAGAGGCCATACCTTCATCATCTTTTTCAGGTCGATGGTGGCAACGTATTCATTGGCGTCAAAAACAAGCGATTGCACTACTACACAAAGTTGGTATCAAAGAGCATAAGCGCGTAATGAAAAGCTACCCGTATGAACTGACCGATGGTGAGTGTCAAAAGGTAATGATTGCCATGGCGATTGCAAACCGCCCTCGCCTGCTTATTGCCGATGAACCAACCAATGATTTAGACCCGATCACACAGGCGCAAATATTCCGTTTATTAAGCCGTATGAACCAATTAGGTAATACCACCATATTACTTGTCAGCCATGATTTAACGACTGTAACGCAGTGGGCAGATCGTATTACCGTGATGTATTGTGGCCAATCTGTCGAATCAGGTAGCCGAAAGCAATTACTGGAATCACCACACCACCCTTATACTGAAGCGCTAATGCGAGCGATGCCTGACTTTAGCTTAGATGTGTCACACAAAAGTAAATTAGAAACCCTGCCAGGCTCTATCCCCCCTCTTCAGCATCTGCCTATTGGTTGCCGATTAGGTCCACGTTGCCCACATGCACAACGTAAATGTGTAGAAGTACCCAAACGTAGGAAGATAAAAAGCCATAAATTCAGCTGCCACTTCCCGCTGAATATGGAGGATAAAAAGAAATGAGTTCTTTACTTGAAGTTGATAACCTTCAAAAATCTTATCACTATCGTGCAGGGTTATTTCGCCGCCGTACTATTGAGGCCATTAAACCAATTTCTTTCAAGTTAGAAGCAGGGGAAACCATTGCATTTATCGGGAAAAATGGCTCTGGAAAATCAACGTTAGCCAAAATGCTTTCAGGTGTTGTTGAGCCTACCGCAGGTGAAATTCGAGTTAATGGTGAAGTGTTAGCACCGAAAGATTTTCAAACTCGATGTAAATTGATCCGCATGATTTTCCAAGATCCCAATACATCGCTGAACCCACGAATCCAAATTGGTCGCATATTAGAAGGCCCATTAAAACGAAATACCAATATGACCCCACAAGAGCGTGAGCGTCGTATTATGCTTACTTTGAAACGAGTAGGTTTATTGCCTGAACATGCGTATTTTTACCCTCAGATGCTTGCTACGGGTCAAAAACAACGTGTATCGCTCGCACGAGCTCTGATCCTTCAGCCATGTATTATCGTTGCTGATGAAGCGTTAAATGGGCTCGATATGTCAATGCGATCTCAGATACTGAACTTGCTCTTAGAGCTTCAAGAAGAAATGGGCTTGTCATATGTTTATGTGTCGCAACATATGGGGGTAGTTAAACACTTCTCCGATAAAGTGATCGTCATGCAAGATGGTGAAGTTGTAGAAAAAGGACCAACGTCAGAAGTATTCAGTTCGCCACAGCACTCACTGACTCAGAAACTATTAGATAGTCACTTCTCTGCCCCAACACACGATAGAACCAATAGAATCAGTAAAGCGACACCCAAGATTAAATGTTAATTTGAATATAAAAACCCCGCTATTACTAGTAGGTAATAGCGGGATTAGTAAACGTTTGCTTTTTATTGTAAAACAATTAAGCCAGTGATTTATTTATTTCTGCTAATACAGCTGCAGGATCAGTAGCCTGTGTAATCGGGCGGCCGATAACTAAGTAATCAGAACCCGCATTAACGGCTTCAACAGGTGTCATAACACGACGCTGATCGCCAGCAGCACTACCAACAGGACGAATGCCTGGAGTAATTAACTGAAACTCTTCACCCAATGCTGATTTCAACATCGTTGATTCTTGAGCAGAACAAACCACACCATCAAGGCCACTGTTTTTAGTTAATGTTGCCAAGTTTAATACTTGTTCTTGTGGTGCACAGGCAATACCAATACCCGCAAGGTCTGATGCTTCCATACTGGTTAATACCGTTACTGCAATCAATAGTGGACGATCTTTACCATACGGTTCTAGAATATCACGTGAGGCAGCCATCATACGCTCGCCACCACTTGCATGAACGTTTACCATCCAGACCCCTAACTCTGCCGCAGCGGCAACCGCACGCGAACAAGTATTTGGAATATCATGGAATTTCAGGTCTAAAAATACAGAATGACCACGCTCATGCAATTTACGCACGAAGTCAGGGCCATATAAAGTGAACATTTCTTTACCCACTTTCAGACGACAGCTTCCCGGTTCAATACGGTCTACAAACGCTAATGCTGCATCTTGGTTCGGGTAGTCGAGTGCGACAATCACTTTAGGGTCTAACATTGAATCTCCTGCTTAGACTTCGTTTTATAGTTAACTTGGTAACTTAAAAAAAGGGCTCACCATTAAGGTAGCCCTTTTACATTATTCGATTTTATAGCCAGAAAAATACCCACAGGTATTATTCACCATCGAGACCACGAATTGGCTTAACGGTACCCCACCCTTTACAGGAAGGACACTGCCAATATAAAGAATGGGTGGCAAAACCACATTTATGACAACGATAATGAGGCTTCATTTTAAGCTGCTCACCCACCAAATGACGTAAACTGGTTAAACTTTCTTTTGCTCGACCTTCTTCAGCCTCATCAAGGTGATAATCCATCAGTTGATAAAAGCCTTTCATAGTCGGATTTTTTGTCAGCTGACGAGTCATAAACGTTTGAGCAAGAATAGCTCCCTCACGTTTGTATATCTCATCAGCGAGCATTAATTCAGCCGTCGAGCCCGCTTTCATATCTACACAATGTTGTAAATATTTCAACCAACCCGATTCATTATTTGTCGCTTCATAGCATTGGAGTAACAGAGGTAAGGCTTCACCAACAAAATCGACCTCTTGCTCGGTAACACGTTCAAGCTGCTTAGACGCCGCTTTATATTCTCCGCCTTTAATCAGAATACGTGCCATTGTTAGCGAAGCACGTACGCAGTTTTTATCTGCAGATAAGGCTTTCTTTAAACATTGCTTCGCCTTATCTTGATTTTGAGCCCCGATCTCAAGCATCGCAAGCTCACACCAATAATGGGCAATATCATGCTTAAGTTTGGGTTTTCCCATCTTAACAAGTTGGCTTGCCATCTCTATCGCTTTTTCCCACTCGCGGGTTTGTTGATAAATAGACAACAACTGCTGTAGTGCACCTTTACGGTGGTCTGGCTCATCAAGTAACTGTTCGAAGATTTTTTCAGCACGATCAAGAAAACCTGCTGCCATATAATCTTTTGCTAATTGCTGTAATGCGAGGTTTCGTTGATCAATGGTAAGGTTGGGACGGGCGATAAGGTTTTGGTGAATACGAATTGCACGATCGACCTCACCCCTGCTTCGGAATAAGTTTCCCAAAGCAAGGTGAGTATCAATTGTTTCGCTATCAACTTGAAGCAACTCAATAAAAAGGTCTACCGCTTTATCAGACTGATCAGATAACAGTAGATTCAAACCTGTCACGTATTGACGTGACATGTGATGAGATTGCTCTTGGCGCTGATTACTAGCGCTCCTATTACCCATATACCAACCGTAAGCGGCGGCGATAGGAAGTAACAGAAACAACAGCTCTAGCATTAAATGTTATTCCTTAATAGGCTCAGCACGAAGCTGATCTAACTCTTTCTGCTGCTTAACAACTTTCTTCGTTAGACGATTCTTAGAAAAGCGGGCTTTTAGATATAGCATACCGCAAATCAGCCAACCAAGCCCAAAGCCTGAACCGAATGCAATTCCCAGTAAAGTCGATAACTGGAATTCTCCTTGAGCGGCAAGATAATTAAAATTAACAAGTTCTTGGTTTTGAGCACCTAATGCAAGGGTGATCAGAAAGCAAACCACTAAAATAAGAATGCTTATTATCTTCATCGTAAATCCTCAGGCTTGTTCAATAATTTGATGTCTTGATTATGCAGCAAATTTACTTATCAAACCATGACCAATAGACATAAAAAAACGGCATACTAAGTAGTATGCCGTTTTTTTGTTCTATTCGCGGTTAAGCAGCAATTGCAGCATTAACACGGTCACGTAATTCTTTGCCTGGCTTGAAGTGAGGAACGTATTTACCATCCAGCTCAACTTTATCACCAGTCTTAGGGTTGCGACCTACGCGCGGAGCACGGTAATGTAAAGAGAAGCTACCAAAGCCACGGATCTCAATACGGTCGCCTTCTGCAAGGGTACCCGCCATGTGCTCAAGGATTTCCTTGATTGCATCTTCTACCTGTTTGGCAGAAAGATGTGTTTGTTGACTACATAGCCTTTCAATTAATTCAGACTTTGTCATAAACACTCCGTTTTTAGTATGTTTCTCAATAGTATAACCGTTTAGAGAGAAAATGCTAAAAGCCTTTTCTCTCTAAGCTCAATTATTCGCCTTTAGCAGCTTTGAAAGCGTCAGCCATAGCGTTACCGAACGAAGCTTCTTCTTGCTTGTTCAGAGTAGCCATTGCTTCTTGCTCTTCAGCAACATCTTTAGCACGAACAGATAGGTTAACTACGCGGTTCTTACGATCAACGCCTGTGAATTTAGCTTCAACAGAATCGCCAACAGAAAGTACTAGAGTTGCGTCTTCAACACGATCTACAGATGCTTCAGAAGCGCGAAGGTAACCTTCAACGCCTTCAGCTAGTTCTACTGTTGCGCCTTTAGCGTCAACTGCAGTAACAGTACCGTTTACAAGAACACCTTTCTTATTATCAGCTACGTAGCTGTTGAATGGGTCTTCTTCGATCTGCTTAACGCCAAGAGAGATACGCTCACGCTCTGCGTCTACTGCTAGAACTACTGCAGAAATTTCGTCGCCTTTCTTGAAGTCACGAACTGCATCTTCACCAGTAACATTCCAAGAAATGTCAGATAGGTGAACAAGACCGTCGATACCGCCGTCAAGACCGATGAAGATACCGAAGTCAGTAATAGACTTGATCTTACCAGTTACACGATCGCCCTTAGCTTGCATTTCTGCAAATGACTGCCATGGGTTAGCTTTACACTGCTTAAGACCTAGGCTGATACGACGACGTTCTTCGTCGATATCAAGAACCATAACTTCAACTTCGTCGCCAACGTTAACAACTTTCGATGGGTGGATGTTTTTGTTAGTCCAATCCATTTCAGAAACGTGTACAAGACCTTCAACGCCTTCTTCGATTTCAACGAAGCAACCGTAGTCAGTAAGGTTAGTAACACGGCCAGAAAGCTTAGTGCTTTCTGGGTAACGCTTAGCGATTGCTACCCATGGATCTTCGCCAAGTTGCTTAAGACCTAGTGATACGCGAGTACGCTCACGGTCGAACTTAAGAACTTTAACGTTGATTTCATCGCCAACATTAACGATTTCGCTTGGGTGCTTAACGCGTTTCCAAGCCATATCAGTAATGTGAAGAAGACCATCAACACCGCCAAGATCAACGAATGCGCCGTAGTCAGTAAGGTTCTTAACGATACCTTTAACTTCCATACCTTCTTGTAGAGAAGCAAGTAGTTCGTCACGCTCAACGCTGTTTTCAGATTCGATAACTGCGCGGCGAGAAACAACAACGTTGTTACGCTTCTGATCAAGCTTGATTACTTTGAACTCTAGCTCTTTGTTTTCAAGGTGAGCAGTGTCACGAACTGGACGAACGTCTACTAGTGAACCAGGTAGGAACGCACGGATACCGTTAAGTTCAACTGTGAAGCCGCCCTTAACTTTACCGTTGATGATACCAACAACTGTTTCAGCTTCTTCGTAAGCTTTTTCAAGCTGGATCCAAGCTTCATGACGCTTAGCTTTTTCACGAGAAAGTTTAGTCTCACCGAAACCATCTTCGATAGCATCAAGTGCTACGTCAACTTCTGCACCAATTTCAATTTCAAGTTCGCCAGCAGCGTTCTTGAATTCTTCAACTGGGATAGAAGATTCTGACTTAAGGCCTGCATCAACAAGAACGTAACCGTTCTCGATAGCGATAACAGTACCTTTAACGATAGCGCCTGGGCGTGTTTCGATTTCGTTTAGAGACTCTTCAAAGAGTAAAGCAAAAGATTCAGTCATTTAATTAATCTTCAATATGATAAACAACCATGGGTATCCTACCTCATGGGGTTGATAAAAAAGTCAGTTGTCATCCATGATACCGACAGCGCCTAACCGATTATTCGGTAGACTAGGATTTTTGTTCTAAAACTTTTTCTATATAAGCGAATGCTTGGGCTGTAACTTGCTCTATTGACATATCAGTAGAGTCTAGCACCAAAGCATCTTCCGCGGGACGCAATGGCGCTACAGATCGATTACGATCTCGGTCATCACGTTCCTGAATTTCGCTTAAAAGGCTGCCAAAGTTAACATCTAAGCCTTTTTGTTGCAACTGATTCATACGGCGGTTAGCACGTTCTTCAGCACTTGCATCTAGGAATATTTTTACGATCGCGTTAGGAAAAACAACGGTACCCATGTCACGACCATCAGCAACAAGACCTGGAGCATTACTGAAGGCACGTTGACGACGCAGCAATGCTTCTCGTACACGTGGTAATGCAGCCACTTTTGATGCAGCCATGCCCGTTTCTTCTTTACGTAATTCGCCAGAAACGTCTTCACCTTCTAGGATAACCTTAACTAAGTCACCTTCAGCTTTAAATTGAACATCTAAATGCGCAGCTAATGGTACTAAAACGTCTTCAGATTCTAGATCAACACCATGGTGAATGGCAGCAAGTGCTAATACTCGATAAATGGCGCCAGAGTCGAGTAAATGCCAGCCTAATTTTTCTGCCAACAGCATACATAGCGTGCCTTTACCGGCACCACTTGGTCCATCAACTGTGATGACTGGAGCATGAGTAGACATAAGTTTCTCCGAAATTATTTCAGCAATCTTTTCGTTAAACAGCAAAACTGCTTACTAAACGGGGACGCATTATACGTAATAAAATCGAAAAGTTATATGCGAATCGAGAAAAGAATCTAGATAAACGTGTACGTCATAATTAATGTTGGAATTTTGAGCTGCCAGATTTCAATATAGTCTTCGTATATATAAAAAAGCCCACGCAACATTACTAGAGCGAGTAACGTTACGTGGGCTTTACACTAAACTGAATTTAGATACTTTAAGCAGGCTGACTTAATCCTGCCAACTTATCGAAATAATCAGGAAAAGTTTTAGATGTGCATTTAGGATCGTTAATCGTAACCGGCGTATCGCTCAATGCGACTAGCGAAAAACACATTGCCATACGATGATCGTCATAGGTATCAATCGTTGCATGCTGTAACTGTGTTGGCGGTACAATAGTAATATAGTCATTACCTTCTTCAACCTCTGCGCCAACTTTACGTAACTCTGTCGCCATCGCCGTTAAGCGATCCGTTTCTTTCACGCGCCAGTTATACACATTGCGGATAGACGTTGTGCCTTCTGCAAATAATGCTGCAACAGCAATCGTCATCGCGGCATCAGGAATATGGTTGAAATCCATATCGACGGCTTTTAATTCGCCACGACGAGCAATAACATAATTATCGCCCCATTCAATCTCAGCCCCCATCATTTCAAGTGCATGTGCAAATTGAACATCGCCTTGAATGCTTTTTTTACCAATGCCTGTCACTTTAACTTCACCGCCTTTAATCGCAGCAGCAGCTAAAAAATAAGAAGCAGATGACGCATCCCCTTCCACTAGGAAGTCACCAGCAGCTTGGTATGTCTGCCCTGCAGGGATAAAGAACTCTTGGTAATCACGATTTTCTACCGTAACACCAAATTGCGCCATAATATGCAGCGTAATATCAATATAGGGCTTAGAAACTAGATCGCCTTTAATACGAATAACCGTGTCTTGTGTCGCCATTGGTGCAGCCATCAAGAAAGCAGTTAAAAATTGGCTTGAAATCGAACCGTCAATTTCAACTTCACCACCATTAAGGCCTGTGCCTTTAATAGCTAGCGGTGGGTAATTTTCATTTTCTAGATAAGTAACGTCTGCGCCTGCGGTACGGAGTGCATCAACTAGGTGCCCTATCGGGCGCTCTTTCATTCGAGGTTCGCCAGTTAATACAAATTCACCCTGACTAAGACAAAGCGCCGCAGCTAACGGGCGCATTGCAGTACCTGCATTACCGAGATATAGCTCTAAAGCTTGTGACGCATTGAATGCAGAACCAAGACCTTCCACTTCACAGACTGTTTTATCTGCTGATAATTGATAATTTACCCCTAGCTGCTTTAGTGCATTCAGCATATGGCGAATATCATCACTGTCTAAAAGGTTAGTAAGACGAGTCGTACCCTGCGCTAACGCTGCCAATAATAGTGCACGGTTAGAAACACTTTTCGAACCCGGTAGATTCACTTCCCCACTGATCTGGCTTATCGGCTGTAACGTTAAACTTTCCATCTGTTATTCTTCAATCCTGTATTTTGGGCGTTTCTGCAGATTAGCGAATAATGCATCAGTTCGCTAGTACCATTTACCTATTCCTTCTTTATATAGCTTTTGGTCTAACCAGAAGGTACTCTAAACTGCGTCGTATCGCTTGTTTAAACGCGAAATTACCATTAAATAAGGAATCAAGTGTGAGTTCTGAAACACCTAAAGTCGGCATTGGTATTATTGTTGTAAATGACAAGGGTGAAATTCTGATTGGTAAACGTAAAAATAGTCACGCCCCTTACTACTCTATTCCTGGTGGGCATATGGAGATTGGTGAAACATTTACTCAGTGTGCTGCACGTGAAATGGAAGAAGAAACAGGGATTATTATTCGTAACCCTGAAGTCATCGCTATAACGAATAACCTCGCGACGTTTCATGAATCCGGCAAACACTACATAAGCGTTGCACTACTTGTGACTGATTTCACTGGCAACGCTGAACTAAAAGAACCTGATAAATGTGAAGGCTGGTTGTGGGTTAATCCTAAAGAAGTCCCGACGCCTCAATTTGATGCGAGTGAGCAATCTATTCAGTGTTATTTGAACAATGCGTTTTGCATAAATGATTAATGCTATTCATTTGTGCCTAATAACCGAATAGCACCGATATATAGAAAAAGCGCCTTAGCGCTTTTTCTAATGAACCAGTAGAAATATAACTTCACTTTAATCAGGATCTAAACGACAAAATGATAAGTTATTAGAGGCATCACGCTGGCACTCTATTTCAACCCATTGTCCATTAAATATACCTAATGAACCATCGGATGACGAATAGCCCCAAATCGTATTTCCGGAGACCTTACCTTCTAGGCTTATCTCGTTGTCTTTATCTTCTCTTTCGATCTCTTTTAAAACGAACTGCCCATTAACGTCTCGCCCATCGAGTTCAACCCACTGTCCAGCTAAGGTGTTTATCGTTAAACCATCATCAAACACCGTATTTGGCCCAATAGGAAAATCAATACCGTTAATACTCACGACTGAGTTGCCATATGAGGCTTCACCTTCGACGTTAAACTCTCGCCCTTGAATGCCAGTATCATCATCAAAATCCACTTCAATCGCGACTAATTTTCCATTAACCACTTTTAAATCAACATTGACTTTAAAACCAGCCATTAGCATTGATTGGTTACCATCGTCATACCGTGTCGATTCATCAACCATTATGGTTGTTCGCTGATTAAGTTCAAAAACAGTTTGAGTTGAATTAACCCATGAAATAATGCCTTCTACATCAGTGTCATCAAAATCTGACGCCGATTCCGCATCTACCTTAGATGCGATTATCAGCCCATTTTGATATTGGCCATCGACCTCGACCCACAAACCATTTTGGATAACTTGAATATCATCTAAAATGGCATTCGAGTAATCAACAAGCACGTTGCCAATCATAAACGTGAAAGCATTTACATCTAATTGAGATATCGACCCTTCTATCTCAGAAAAGGATAAAGCTGATATTTCATTAATCGATGTGACTTTCCAGCTTGAGTCTGCATGTACTTGAGCTGAAATTAACACCCAATCTCCCACAGTTATATCTGAACTTAGCTCCGCGTAAGTAAACTCCATATTATTAACAGTGATCTTATCATTAAGGATTGCTGACACTTGACCGGTATATTCAGGGTCTAATTCAATATTATTTGCAACATCATCACGTAAATCAGCACTGATGTGAGTCCCTTTTGTAATCGTTTCGAACGGATAAGTTTGAGATTGATATTGAACGTTAGCATTGTCTGCATCGACTGTTAAATTGCTAACTGAAATGCTTTTATCACTATAAGAAATATCATCAACATATCCATTTAATGTCTTTGTCGTGACTTGTGAATTATCTGAGCTAGAATCAGAATCACCGCCACAGCCCACTAAAGCCACGCTAATTAGAGTGACCAATGTCAATCGTTCCATAACCATACCACCTGAGAATACTGTTCTTTTTATAAACAATGTCATTCAAGTAAAAATACAAACAGGAATATACATTTCGACTTAATTGAAACCTGAAGAGTATAGATAAGCTTACAGGTGGCGATGTAAAGACTCTGTCTGATTATTAATAATAAGACAGCGGTAAAAAAAGGATAATAGAGACCTTTTAGGGTCAGTGGCGGTGGTAACGAAACCTATAATGCAGATTGCAGTGTGGTTATCATTCAACGTATTAGTAAATGATTGGTAAAAAAGCTAAATTCAGACAAAAACCGTCTTTCGACGGTTTTTTCATTAACGCTATCATCAATTGCAATTAAGCATTCTCTTGCTCAAACTCGCGCATGAAATCGACGAGCGCTTGCACACCTTCAATAGGCATTGCGTTATAGATTGAAGCTCGCACACCACCAACCACACGGTGCCCTTTTAGCGCTTTCAAACCAGCAGCATCGGCTTGTTCTAAAAACTTAGCGTCTAATTCAGGGTTCTTTAGCTGAAAAGGGGCATTCATGAAAGAACGGTTATCTACGTGAACATCGTTCTTATAAAAATCAGAACTATCAATGAAGTTATATAATAATTCAGCTTTCGCATCGTTACGTTGCTTCATGGCTTCCAAACCACCGAGCTCTTTCAGCCACTTAAATACTTCACCCGCTAAATACCAAGCAAATGTCGGAGGTGTATTAAACATCGATTCTTTATCGACTAAGACGGTGTAATCAAAAATGCTCGGAATTTCTTGCTTGGCTTTACCA
Source organism: Photobacterium profundum (assembly GCF_003026285.1). Lineage (GTDB taxonomy): Bacteria > Pseudomonadota > Gammaproteobacteria > Enterobacterales > Vibrionaceae > Photobacterium > Photobacterium profundum. Next base: position 124,298 of record NZ_PYOD01000005.1, on the reverse strand, counting down.
AGAAGATCATCACGAACGATAACAATCGTTAAGCCAGCTGGACCAATATTCTTCTGTGCACCCGCATAAATAACACCATACTTTGAAACATCGATAGGACGAGAAAGAATCGTTGATGATAAATCGGCAACAATCGGCTTATCCGTTTCAGGCAAATCGCGAATTTCGATTCCATCAATGGTTTCATTCGGGCAGAAATGCACAAATGCAGCATCGTCTGAAAGTGACCACTCACTGGCTGGTAAAATGGCTTTTTTACCTTCGCGTTCACACGTAATATCAACCGCGTTAGGCGAACAATACTTCTTGGCTTCAGTGATAGCACTGTGTGCCCAGTAGCCACCGTCCATATAATCTGCAGTATTTGCATCGCCCAACAGATTCATAGGAACGGCTGCAAATTGCCCGCGAGCCCCGCCATGGCAAAAAAGTACATGATAATTGGAAGGAATAGCTAAAAGCTCACGTAGATCTTTTTCCGACTGTTCTGCAACCGCTAAAAACTCTTTACTGCGGTGGCTGATTTCCATCACAGACGTACCTAAACCATTCCAGTTAATGAGCTCTTCCTGAACCTTTTTTAAAACTTCCGCTGGGATCATCGCTGGGCCAGCGCAAAAGTTATAGACTTTTTCCATGATGAAAAACGTGCTCCTGCTGTGTAATGGGGAATATTCACTTTATGCCTGTCACTCGATACGCTTAAAAGACGTTGTGACAAGAATCGACTCATACCCAAACTACTTCAAGATGCATGATTCAGAGCTTCCTCTGGGAATTCAATTCAAGCGAAATGTATGTAGGAATGGCATCCCATTTCAAGCACATTTTGCGCGGAAGTGAGTTTCCAGAGGAGCTCCCAAAGGGCGAGTTTCAGTGGCTTTTATACTGCGTTAGCCACACTCCAAATAGAATCCCATTTCAAGCACATTTTGCGCGGAAGTGAGTTTCCAGAGGAGCTCCCAAAGGGCGAGTTTCAGTGGCTTTTATACTGCGTTAGCCACACTCCAAATAGAATCCTATTCGCTCATATGGCAGCCTTGCCTAAAAGCCACTGAATTCTCGCTGAACACTGCATCTTGAAGTGGTTTGGGTATATCATTTTTTACACCTTTATTTCAATTCTGAAAAGCCCTAGGCGTAACTATTTATAGAAAAAAGGAGAACTCAGTAATATTTGGTCATATCAGCCATTAATTGACGCTTTTCAGGCATAAAAAAACGCAACCCTTAGGCTGCGTTTTTATTAACGTATCAAGCTAACAAGATTACTCTTCGTCAGTTGCTTCGTCTTGCTCTGAATCTGCTTCTGGCTGTTGTGCTGCATCAGTATCGACAACTTGTTCGCCGTCAACTGCAATTTCACCATCTACGATAGCGTCTTCTTCCAGTTCAACAACTTCTAGTTCGTCAATACGCTGTAGTCCAACAACAAGTTCTTCTTCAGCAGTACGGATCAATGTAACACCTTGAGTGTTACGACCGACACGACTTACTTCAGCAACACGTGTACGGACTAACGTACCACCGTTGGTGATCATCATGAACTCATCGCCGTCTTCAGCTTGAACTGCACCAACAACGCTACCATTACGATCAGAAACCTTAATTGATACAACACCTTGTGTTGCACGGCTCTTCGCTGGGTATTCTGTAAGTGCTGTACGCTTACCGTAACCATTTTCAGTTACTGTTAGTACATCACCTTCGTTGTGTGGAACAATCAGTGATACAACTTTATCACCTTCAGCAAGCTTCATACCACGGACACCCGCAGCAGTTCGGCCCATTCCGCGAACACCACCTTTACCATTCTCATCGGCGCTTTCGTAGAAGCGAACAACTTTACCGAATTTAGAGAACAGCATGATGTCATCGGTGCTGTTAGTAATATCAACACCAATCAATGAATCGCCTTCACGAAGATTCACAGCAATGATACCAGCGCTACGAGGGCGGCTGAAATCAGTCAATGGTGTCTTCTTCACAGTACCATCTGCGGTTGCCATGAATACATACTTATCTGCTTCGTACTCACGTACAGGCAGAATAGCAGTAATACGTTCATCTTCTTCCAATGGAAGAATATTCACGATTGGCTTACCACGAGCAGTACGGCTCGCTAATGGTAGCTGGTAAACTTTCAGCCAGTACATACGACCACGGCTTGAGAAGCACAAAATAGTATCGTGTGTATTAGCCACTAGCAGACGCTCGATGAAATCTTCATCTTTCATGCGTGTTGCTATCTTACCTTTACCACCGCGACGCTGAGCTTCGTAATCGCTCAAAATCTGGTACTTAACGTAACCTTCGTGAGATAAAGTCACGACAACATCTTCTTGAGTAATCAGATCTTCAAGATCGATGTCATGGCTTGCTGCTGTAATTTCAGTACGACGTTCATCGTTAAACTGTTCTTTAACAGCATAAAGCTCATCACGAATCACTTCCATTAGGCGCTCAGGGCTGCCTAAAATAAGAAGTAGTTCTTCGATAACATCAAGAAGGCCTTTATATTCTTCAAGGATCTTCTCGTGCTCAAGACCTGTTAAACGGTGTAAACGTAGCTCAAGAATTGCTTGTGCTTGTGGTTCAGTTAAGAAGTACTGACCACCGTGAATACCGAATTGTGGCTCTAACCACTCAGGTCGTGCAGCGTCAACACCAGCACGTTCAAGCATTGCCGCAACATCACCTAGCTGCCATGGACGAGCTAATAGCTCTTCACGTGCAACTTGTGGTGTTGGTGCGCTTTTAATTAATTCAATGATTTCATCGATATTAACCAAAGCAATTGCAAGACCTTCAAGAAGGTGTGCACGTTCACGTGCTTTACGCAATTCGTAGATAGTACGACGAGTCACTACTTCACGGCGGTGATTAACGAAGCACTTCAACATTTCTTTAAGGCTGAACAACTTAGGCTGGCCATGGTCAAGTGCAACCATGTTAATGCCAAATGTTGTTTGCAGCTGAGTTTGCGAGTAAAGGTTATTCAGAATAACTTCACCTACCGCATCACGCTTACATTCAACAACGATACGCATGCCATCTTTATCAGACTCATCACGTAGTGCGCTAATGCCTTCAACTTTCTTATCTTTAACTAGCTCTGCAATCTTTTCGATTAAGCGTGCTTTGTTAACCTGGTACGGAATCTCTGTGACAATAATGGTTTCTCGGCCATTCTTCTCTACTTCGATACTCGCTTTGGCACGCATGTAAACTTTACCGCGTCCAGTATGATAAGCATCAATGATACCTTTACGGCCGTTGATCAAGGCTGCAGTTGGGAAATCCGGTCCAGGAATATAATCCATTAGCTGTTCGACAGTGATATCTTCATTATCGATAAATGCTAAACAACCGTTAATCACTTCGCCTAGGTTATGGGGCGGTATGTTTGTTGCCATACCAACCGCGATACCCGATGAACCGTTAACTAAAAGGTTTGGAACCCTAGTTGGCATAACCGCTGGAATGAATTCTGTACCATCATAGTTAGGCACATAATCAACGGTTTCCTTATCAAGATCGGCCAACAATTCGTGGGCGATTTTTGACATACGGATTTCGGTGTAACGCATTGCCGCCGCTGAATCACCATCGACAGAACCAAAGTTACCTTGGCCGTCAACAAGCATGTAGCGTAGCGAGAATGGTTGCGCCATACGTACGATAGTATCGTATACAGCACTATCACCATGCGGGTGATATTTACCGATTACGTCACCAACCACACGGGCAGATTTTTTGTAAGCTTTATTCCAGTCATTGCCTAGCACATTCATCGCGAATAATACGCGACGGTGCACTGGCTTTAGGCCATCACGCACATCCGGAAGAGCACGACCCACGATAACTGACATCGCGTAGTCGAGATACGAGCTTTTCAGCTCATCTTCAATGTTAACGGGCGTGATCTCTTTTGCAAGATCGCTCATTGAGCCAATATCCCTCAGGTAATTTCTGTCGTATTTTTAATACGTGCAAGGTGCGAGAATATAGCATAATTCACACTTAATAGGCACACATTTCACGACGTATGTTGTGAGTAATTTAGCGTATTTAGAAAAAATCAGAAACAATGAGAGCAACATCTGAATGTATTTTCTTTTGAATGATTAATTATCAACCAACCCCATTGCTTTCTAATTACGTTTACTGCCACTCTTGATTAAGTTGTAAGCAATTGTAAAAAAACAACCCACCCCGCTTTTAATACATATTCATCACCAAACTGACTCCACACTGAATAGAAAAGTGATCGTTATCAATTTTCATAAACGAGCTCCGAGTAGTATCACTCCTGTACTAAGTAAAACAACATGCATATTAAGCAATAACTGTAATTGACTTAAAAAGTGAGGTCGTTATGTTAGGAACAGCAATCAACACCATCGGGCTTTGTATCATTGGTGGCAAATACATTCTTATACTTATTTTGGCAGCACTAACCCTTTCTTCTGGTTCTATCAGCCCTGAATTTTTAACATTTAGTCTCACTGGTACATCTGAATAACTTAACGCCAAGAAGTAATAGAAATTTATATTTGATAAAAATCATATTAAGCAGTGATACCATCACTTTCACTGCTTTTAGTCCCTTTTTTTCCTTTTCTTTTTCACTTTCCACACTCGCCTCATTCAGTTCTATCAATTCATGGCTTATAATCCGCCAATCAATTAAGGAAAATGGCGATAAGCATGACCAAACAGTTAAATGTCGATCCGGCAGAAATCAGTAAATTTGAAGATATGGCGTCACGTTGGTGGGATTTAGAGGGTGAATTCAAACCTTTGCACCAAATCAACCCACTTCGCCTTAACTATGTGGTTGACCACGCTGGCGGGCTGTTTGGTAAAAAAATTCTTGATGTAGGCTGTGGTGGCGGCATTCTTGCTGAAAGCATGGCAAATGAAGGCGCAGATGTTACTGGCCTTGATATGGGTAAAGAACCTTTAACGGTTGCACGCCTTCATGCATTAGAAACGGGTGCAAAATTAGACTACGTACTACGTACAGCTGAAGAACAAGCAGAATTACATCCAGAAACATACGATATTGTCACTTGTATGGAAATGCTTGAACACGTTCCCGATCCCGCATCGGTTATTGCGGCATGCGCCAAAATGGTGAAACCTAACGGGCATGTTTTCTTTTCTACCTTAAACCGTAATGCTAAATCGTATTTATTTGCGATTGTCGGTGCTGAACAATTATTAAAACTGGTACCAAAAGGGACTCACGACCACAAGAAATTCATTCGCCCTTCTGAACTTATCGCAATGATTGATCAAACGCCTTTGCAAGATCGTCATATCACAGGTTTACACTATAACCCGCTGACTGATAACTACTGGCTAGGTAAGAGTGTTGAGGTGAATTACATCGTTCACACCGTGAAACCATAAGTTACAAAAGCGTAAGTTATAAAAAATTGACTAAAGGGCGCTAAGCGTCCTTTTTTGTATCTTCGAATAACACCTTACACAAGTAATACTTCACGTATCACAAATTGCTCTCTAGCTTCAGCCGTTCAACAGATTACAAGTACTTCTTCTTACTCGAAAGGTAACTTGGGTATATGCTTTCTATAGCCTCTAAATCTTTGCTATAGGGATATACAAAATGTCGAAGACGATAAAAGCCGTTTTATTTGACCTTGATGGTACATTATTAGATACCGCCCCCGATATGGCCGATGCCGCTAACCGAGTGCTAGCCGATCACGGGTATGGACCGCTTAATGATCAACAAATAAAAGCAAATACTAGTTATGGGGCTAAAGGATTATTAAGCGCGGGTTTTGGTGAAATACCGCAACATTTAGATATGGTGCATTTACGCCAAGCTTTTCTAGATTATTATCAAGAAAAGATTTGTGTTAGCACTTCACTTTATAACGGCATAAAACCATTACTCGCCTATTTAGAGCAACACAATATCCCTTGGGGTATTATGACGAACAAGCCAGGCTTCCTAACTGACCTGTTATTACCTTTCTTTCCTGAACTAATGAAAGCGCAGGTTGTGGTCTGCGGAGACACCCTTGAAGTTGCTAAACCCCATCCTGAGCCTCTACTTTATGCCAGTGAATTACTTAATGTCGATAATCTTGCTTGCGCCTATATTGGCGATATTGAAAAAGATATGATCGCAGCACAAGCCGCAAAAATGCACGCCTATGTCGCAGGTTGGGGATACATTGGTATAGAACATACTCCGTGCCACTGGAATGCACACGATATTCTTAATTCACCCTATTCTCTAATTACCACACTAGAAAACCAAAAACAGCTCAATTGAATCATTTATTAACCAAGATTTTGACGTTAAGCACCCTGTATTAAAACGACTAAAGATCAAGGTAAATATATTTTAATTTCATAAAAAAACTCATGATAATTTGTTGCAATTTTCTTTAATACTAACCCGCCTACCAGCATCGTGTTAGTGGGCACTAACTAAAAATTTCAATCCCCACGTTATCCACAGCTGGTTAAAAAATACCATCTTGCAAAAACGTCAAATCATCACTATCTTGTAACCCATCAAGCTCAGCACCCCAATATGTAGTGTTTTTGACCAATAAGAAAACCTAGCAAAGGTCACATTCTTTGCTAATCTTAAATCAAAAATTGCAAAACACTGCTATGGAAGGATTTCGGGAAATCAAACTACAATGAATCAACAGCTAACAGTAACAAAGCGTGATGGTCGTAAAGAAACTATCGAACTGGATAAAATCCACCGTGTTATTGATTGGGCAGCAGAAGGCCTAACCAATGTATCGGTATCTCAAGTAGAACTTAAGTCTCATATCCAATTCTACGATGGTATAAAAACCGCCGACATCCACGAAACCATCATCAAAGCTGCAGCTGATCTGATTTCAGAAGAGTCTCCAGATTACCAATACCTTGCAGCACGCCTTGCAATTTTTAACCTACGTAAAAAAGCGTATGGTCAATTCGAGCCACCAACACTTTTTGCTCATGTTACGAACCTTGTAAATAAAGGTAAGTACGACAGCCATTTGCTTGAAGACTATACCGCTGAAGAATTTGCCACGATGGATACTTTTATCGATCACTGGCGTGATATGAACTTCTCTTATGCTGCTGTAAAACAGCTAGAAGGTAAGTATCTAGTACAAAACCGTGTTTCAGGCGAAATTTTTGAAAGTGCACAGTTTTTATACATCCTAATTGCAGCTTGCCTTTTCGGTAAGTATCCAAAAGAAACGCGCCTTAGCTACATTAAGCGTTTCTATGATGCCGCATCGACATTTAAGATCTCATTACCAACACCGATCATGTCAGGTGTTCGTACACCGACTCGTCAATTCAGCTCATGTGTATTGATTGAATGTGACGATAGCCTAGACTCAATCAACGCAACAGCAAGCTCAATTGTACGTTATGTTTCTCAGCGTGCAGGTATTGGCATCAATGCTGGCCGTATTCGAGCTCTTGGCTCTGAAATTCGTGATGGTGAAGCTTTCCACACTGGTTGTATCCCATTCTATAAATACTTCCAAACAGCAGTTAAGTGCTGTTCTCAGGGCGGTGTTCGTGGTGGTGCTGCTACCTTGTTCTACCCTATTTGGCACCGTGAAGTAGAATCACTACTGGTACTGAAGAACAACCGTGGTGTTGAAGAAAACCGTGTTCGTCACATGGACTACGGTGTTCAACTTAATAAACTGATGTATACACGCCTAATCAAAGGTCAAAACATCAGCTTGTTCTCACCGTCTGATGTTCCGGGTTTATACGATGCATTCTTTGCTGACCAAGACGAATTTGAACGTCTTTACGTAAAATACGAACAAGATGCAAGCATCAAGAAAGAGTCAATTAAAGCTATCGAGCTGTTCTCTCTTCTTATGCAAGAGCGTGCCTCTACTGGTCGTATCTATATTCAGAACGTCGATCACTGTAATACACATAGCCCATTCGATCCGGCGGTTGCACCGATTCGTCAATCTAACCTTTGTCTTGAGATTGCACTGCCAACCAAGCCACTGAATAATGTTGAAGATGAAAACGGTGAAATTGCTCTTTGTACACTATCTGCCTTTAACTTAGGTGCGATTGATACACTGGATGATTTGGAAGAGCTTGCAGACTTAACGGTTCGTGCGCTTGATGCATTGCTTGATTATCAAGATTACCCACTACCTGCAGCCCGTCGTTCAACAATGAATCGTCGTACTCTGGGGGTTGGCGTTATCAACTATGCATACTACCTTGCAAAACATGGCGTACGTTACTCGGACGGCAGTGCAAACAATGTTACTCACCAAGCATTTGAAGCGATTCAATACTACTTATTGAAAGCATCTGTTGGCTTGGCAAAAGAACAAGGTGCATGTCCTGCATTTAATGAAACAACGTATGCGCAAGGTATTCTTCCTATTGATACCTATAAAAAGGCTATCGATGATGTATGTAGTGAAGAACTTCATTACGACTGGGAAACCTTACGTGAAGAAATTAAAACGCACGGCTTACGTAACTCAACCTTGTCTGCATTAATGCCATCAGAGACATCGTCTCAGATTTCAAATGCAACAAATGGTATTGAGCCGCCACGTGGTTTTGTTTCTGTAAAAGCCTCTAAAGATGGCATTCTGAAACAAGTCGTTCCAGAGTACAGCAAATATAAAGATAACTACGAACTACTGTGGAATATCGGTAGCAATGACGGTTACTTACAGCTTGTTGGTATTATGCAGAAATTTATCGACCAATCGATTTCAGCTAACACTAACTACGATCCAAGCAAGCAAGCAAATGGCAAAGTGCCAATGAAGCTCTTGCTAAAAGACCTGCTTAACGCGTATAAACTGGGCGTGAAGACACTTTACTATCACAACACCCGTGATGGTGCGTCTGATAACCAAGACGATGCAGAAGATTGTGTAAGCTGTAAAATTTAAGTATTTACATTGAATGGGAGCTACGGCTCCCCTTTAATATTGAGGAAATGATGGCGTATAGCACTTTTTGTCAAATTAATAACGATCAGATGAAAGAACCGATGTTCTTTGGTCAATCTGTTAACGTTGCTCGTTATGACCAACAAAAATTCGAAATTTTCGAAAAACTCATCGAAAAGCAACTTTCCTTTTTCTGGCGTCCAGAAGAAGTTGATGTATCTGGTGATCGCATTGATTACAATAATTTACCAGAGCATGAAAAGCATATTTTCATCAGTAATTTGAAATATCAGACACTGCTTGACTCGATTCAAGGCCGTAGTCCAAACGTTGCTCTTCTGCCAATAGTGTCGATACCAGAATTAGAAACATGGATTGAAACGTGGTCTTTTTCTGAAACAATTCACTCTCGCTCTTATACGCATATTATCCGTAATATCGTGAATGATCCTGCGATTGTCTTTGATGATATCGTCGAAAATGACTATATCATCAAACGTGCTGGTGATATTTCTAAGTACTATGACGACCTAATTGCAGCAACTAGCGATTATCACCGTTTAGGCGAAGGAAAGCATACTGTTAATGGTGAAACAATCACTGTTAATTTGCGTGAGATTAAAAAGAAATTATACGTTTGTATGATGTCTGTTAATGCACTTGAGGCTATCCGTTTCTACGTCAGCTTTGCATGTTCATTTGCATTTGCCGAACGTGAATTAATGGAAGGTAATGCGAAAATCATCAAGCTCATTGCTCGTGATGAAGCACTGCATTTAACGGGTACTCAACATATTCTGAACCTTCTTCGTGGTCGACACGATGATCCAGAAATGGCTGATATTGCGCAAGAATGCCAGCAAGAATGTTTTGAAATTTTCAAAGAAGCAGCTGAACAAGAAAAAGAATGGGCTGAATACCTATTCAAAGATGGTTCGATGATTGGTCTTAACAAAGAAATTCTTTGTCAGTACGTTGAATACATCACAAACCTACGCATGAAAGCGGTAGGTCTTGATCAGGCTTATCCTGGTGCTAATCAGAACCCGATTCCATGGATTAATTCATGGTTATCTTCTGATAATGTGCAGGTTGCTCCACAAGAAGCAGAAATCAGTTCTTACCTTGTTGGTCAAATTGACAACGATGTAAGTGCAGACGATCTCGGTGACTTCGAGCTATGAGCCGACTAACCATAAAGGTTAACGGTCAAGAGGTTCACGGCAATAGCCGTGAATCTTTGCTTACCCAATTAGAAAATGCCGGTATTCAACCTGAATACCAATGTCGTAACGGCATGTGCGGTGCGTGTCGCTGTAAATTAAAGTCAGGGGCAGTAGACCAACAAGATGCGATGGCGTTTGTCGGTTCAAACGAAATTCTTGCTTGTCGTTCAACACCTAAAGCCAACGTCGATATCGAATTTGATTACCAATTAACATACATAGCAACCAAAGAAGCAATGTAACCGCAACCTTACTCGTTCACAGCACCAGCATTACCAAAACTATATCAGTACCCTCTATATAAAAAATCTGACAACTTCACGATTATCATAACCGTATTGCTATCAGATTCTTCAGTACACATCACGTAATAGAGGTTTACTCACCACATTATTAATTATATTTAGTTCATGTCACGAGATTCAAATGTAGCAACCACTTCACCTTGGTTATTTCTCACCGTCAGCGCTTCACCTTGTACGCTGTAGCTAGCAAACTGCCCCATTGCACTCAAAAATGCTTGTTCTTGATCCATATCGTCCATACACATCATCTGTGTTGCCGCAACAGAACCCATACTTAGTTTGCCTTTGTCTATTTCAAAACTACCTTTAAACGAATTACATCCCGAGAAACCGTGGGCAGCATTACCTTCAGATGCAAACTGGATAAACACCTCTTTTTCTTCTGCACCCAATTTGGCATCTTGACCGCTCAGCTGCATTAACGCCCAATAAGTATCAGTGAAAGCGGCATTATCTACAGTATCTGTCGTTTTATTATGTGCGACACGATCCAGTTTAATTTCAATAGGTGTAGTTGCCCCTTCAGCAAATGGGTTAATACTAGTGGTAGATGTCATCACCAACTGATCTTGTACTTTAACCGTGGCTCGTAGGCTATAGCGGTGCTTATCTACAATTTTTGTCGTATCGTAATCCAATACCATCACGTATGGAGGCGCTGACGCGGGTTCCATTGACTGGCTAACAATCAACTCTGACGGTGCATCAGCTTTTGATACATCTTCAAGAGTCACTTCTAGCACGGCACCCGGCGGTAGCATACGACGATCAAGGTAAATAACATTAACATCTAATGATTTCATTTCAGCCTTTGCCACTTCAGTCGCTGGCGCTTCAGCAAGACTATCTGATGATACCTGCGTTGACTCTGTTGTATCGTTACACGCTTGTAGCATTAACGCTGATACTACCACTGACGTTGCAAGAGCAATTTTTTTCATTTTGAATGTCATAAGGTCTTTCCTTCATCATTAATCGGCTGGGTACTTTTATCGGACAAGTATCGTGGAGCAACAATAGATACAACCAACCTCCACAATCAACACTATAGTGTGAGACCCTGTAAATATTTACTTTGTACCAATTAAACACTGTTTACAATGCCTGTGATGAAATACTCATAATTTGACAAAAGTATGACAAACGTTTCAGTTTTATTTTATATTTTAAGCTAATTAAAATATTTCCTTCTACATTTCAAATCTGGAAAGTAATATTCCCCTTCATTTATTAAAAGAAAATGCTTTATTTAATTTCACACCCTCCTCTTTTGTCATTAAAAAACGTTCTCAGCACCCGCCTTATTTGATATATATCAATAAGATTTCAACATAGTGATTGTCTTTACATTTTTATTTTACATTTCATTATTTCTTAACCCTACATTCATTAAGCTTGAATAGATTTACCGCGCACTTTCACCGACTATTTACAGCAACTTGATGCCTAGTTTTATTTTTTAATAAATTCCATCGCAGGTAATGACTATGTATGTTATCGAAACCCCTTCGTCAGTAGTTGGCAATGTCACATTAGTGGGCGCAGGACCAGGCGATCCCGAGTTACTAACAGTAAAAGCTGTTAATGCGCTCAAGCAAGCTGATGTCATTTTGCATGATCAGCTAGTAACGAAACAAATTTTGCAGCTAGCGCAACCAGGGACACATATCATTGAAGTCGGCAAAAGCTACGACAACCCATCGGCAACTCAACACGGTATTAACCATATGCTGGTTTCGATGGCACAGCGTGGATTGAACATCTGCCGACTAAAAGGTGGGGATCCAATGGTATTCGGTCGTGGTGGTGAAGAAGCACTGTATTTACGCCAACACCATGTGCCAGTATCAATTATTCCGGGTATTACTGCCGCATTAGGGTGTTGTGCTTACAGCGGTATTCCTTTGACTCATCGCGGTATCTCGCGGGGATTCACTGTAGTAACTGCCCGAGGTGAAAACGATGACTACCGTATTGATTGGGCGGTATTGGTTAACCTTCAGCACACCTTAGTATTTTATATGGGACTACATCGCGCTTCTTGGATTGCCTCAAACTTAATGTTATACGGCATGAACAACCGCACCCCTGTCGCCATAATTAGTAATGGTACGCATCCAAACCACCAGCAATACGTGACTACATTGTCACAGTTGGATGAGTATTTAACCCTGCATACCCCTCCAATGCCCTCACTAATTGTTGTCGGGGAAACCGTCTCAATTTCCGAGAACCTGAACATGGTTAATGAACTCGACCAATCATCAGCAGCAACTTCCCTTTACAATGAACAACTAGAAGGCATGTGTTAATGGCTACCTATTTAACCCATACAGAGCTGAATCAGGTTATTCAGACATTATTACCTCATTATAACATTCTCGCCCCAGGGTATGAGAATAAAGGGGGGCGTTTTGCAGGTACCGATAATTTAACATATTTATCGGTAACCCAAGCCAGTGATATAGTGTGGCAAGAAAAATCCCACTTTTCACCCAAAGAAGCAGTAACACCTATAACCCAGACGCTCTTTCACTTTAATGGTGACGAATTACGAGAGTCAAAAATAGAAGCACGCCCAACCCTTATATTTCTTAGGGCTTGTGATATTAATGCCCTTAAGCGTCTTGATCACATGTATTTAAATAACGGCAATAATGAAGATATTTATTATCGCCGATTACGCCAACAGCTAAAGTTAGTATTAATAGAATGCGCACAAAGTTTTGAAAATTGTTTTTGTGTGTCGATGAACAGCAATACAACAGATAACTATGATGCTGCTGCTCGCTTCGATGCCAACGGCGTGGCTTTCATGGCCAAAGATCCTGAACTACAAAATTACTTAAACAACGCAGGCAAAGAAATCGAATTCACCCCACAATTTGTTCAATCCAACCCCACAAAAGTCAGAACTCCGGATCAAGTATGCAACGATCCCAATCTTATCCGTCAAATACTACATAAGCATCCAGTATGGAGTGAATATGACAGCCGCTGTATTGGCTGTGGTCGCTGTACTACATCTTGCCCAACATGCAGTTGCTACAACATGTTTGACGTTGCCTATGACGAAAACCATAAAGTGGGAGAACGCAGACGACAGCAAGCCAGTTGTATGACCAACGGCTTTGCCGATATGGCTGGAGGGCACAGCTTTCGAGATAAAACGGGTGAGCGCCTACGATACCGAGCCTTGCATAAGGTAAATGATTACAAAGCCCGACAAGGTCATGATCACATGTGTGTCGGTTGCGGCCGTTGTGATGATCGCTGCCCACACTATATCTCGTTCACCAACATCATCAATCGTATGACCGATATTGTTGAACAACATCTCAATGACGAAGTCGAACATGCATTTTCCACCCACCAAAAGATAGAGGTCACTCATGTCTAGTCATACACATGATGTACAGCACACAGGGTGTCGTTGCGAGACCGCACCGCAATCAGAGATTCATCAACAGCAACAACCGGAAAATCGCTTATTGCCAAAAGCATACAAGATTTTGGCAATTGAAAAGCATACTGAACTGGAATGGAATTTTCGCGTCAGTAAAGACTTTGATACTCATTTCGGTCAATTCGTAGAAGTCTCTTTACCCATGGTAGGAGAGGCCCCTATTTCCGTATCAGATTACGGCGATGACTATATCGATTTATTGATCCGCAAAGTGGGCCTCGTCACCGAAAAGTTGTTTGAGTTACAAGCCGGAGATAATGTTTGGATGCGCGGTGTTCATGGGAATGGCTACCCGATGGAGGCGTTCCAGAATAAACATCTAGTAATTGTTGCAGGTGGTACAGGTGTCGCCCCAGTCAAAGGCTTGATATCGCATTTTTGCCATCACCCTGAACAAATTAGTCAACTCGATATGATTTTAGGGTTTAAGAATGAACAGGCTGTCTTGTATCGCAATGACATGCATTTATGGCGTAACACGCACAACCTCATTACCACGCTAGACGAAGGGGAAACTACCGATAATTTTCGGATTGGTCGGGTTACAGAATACATTGATGAGCTTGATCTCTCGCAGCCCGACACACTCCAAGTTGTCGTCGTAGGACCACCAATAATGATCAAGTTTGTGGTTGCTGCGTTCCTTGAGAAAGGTCTAGCTCAGTCACAAATTTGGGTCGATTATGAACGCCGTATGGCTTGCGCTGTTGGCAAATGTGGACACTGCCGCATGGGTGATAAGTACGTCTGTTTAGATGGCCCTGTGTTCCGCTTTGATCAGACCCAACAATTGATAGATTAAGGAAAACATCATGAGTCTCGATGTCGATATTATTAAAACCCGTGCCAATGGGGATTATCGCCTATCAAAAGTACGGGGAGAATGCATGATCAGCGTGCGTATTCCCGGTGGTATCATGCCAGCCTATTTACTGTCTACTGCCCAGCATATTGCCGAGACCTTTGGTAATGGTGTCATTCACCTCACCACTCGTCAAAAACTAGCTATGCCTGGCATTAAGTACCAAGATATACCTGCAGTAAATAAAGCCCTTGCGCCGTTTATTGAAGACATCACTGTTGCCACCTGCGGCATTGATGTCGAAGATACCAAAGCGGGTTACCAGACTATTGGTGGACGTAATATTGTTGCATGCCAAGGTAGTCAAATTTGCCAAAAAGCCAATACCGATACCACGGGATTAGCACAGCGCTTAGAGCACCATGTTTACCCGCAGCCTTATCATCTCAAACTGGTGTTAGCAGGCTGTCCCAACGATTGCGCCAAAGCAAACATGGCTGACTTTGGTATTCTGGGGATCGCGCAAATAGACTTCAAATCAGAACGCTGTATAGGTTGTGGAGCCTGCGTAAAAGTCTGTTCACAGCATGCAGCGAATTGCTTGTCGATCAAACATGGTAAAGCAACCAAAGAAGTCAGCAAATGCATCGGCTGCGGAGAATGTGTACTCGCCTGCCCAACCTTGGCATGGCAACGTAACCCCAAACAGTTGTACATGGTGAAACTGGGCGGACGAACATCAAAGCGCACACCGCGCGTCGGCAAATTATTTTTAAACTGGGTAACAGAAGACGTTATTCATCAAGTCTTGAACAACTTGTTTGCCTTCGAGAAAGAGATTTTAGCAGGGACACCAGTGTACATGCATATGGGTCACTTAATTGATAAAGCGGGTTATCACGCCTTCAAAGATCGAGTCTTACGCGACGTTACACTCAACGAAGAAGCGCATGTGGCAGAGCGCCTGTATTGGGCAGAAGATGAATATGTTGCGAATATTCACGTAAAACCAGCCTAGGCACTGACCACAAAAAGAAAGTGCAGACTAACTGCACTTTCTTTTGCTATCTCATCATCCTGTCGGCGTTGTTAGCAGACGTGCTCCCTGCATGAAATCAGCTCGTTAAGAATATCTCACTTTCGCGATTCAGAGAGCTGAATTGCCCCATCACAGGCTGATCATCCAACCAACGGCGTAACATGTCTAACATCACCGTTGCGATCAAGCTACGCATATCTCGTGAGCCATATTGTCGTTTAGTTGAAATAACTTGTGCCCAATCACCGTCGGGGGTCGCCATCGCAACAGCCACTTTTCCATCATAAATTGGCCCTGAAACCAGCGCGATATCTGATGTTGTTTTTTCACGGGTGGCAGTTGCCATCGCCAATGCCGACTCCAATTGATCTGAAGCGGCTAACTCTGCCGCCTCTACCGTCCCTAACATCCACCCTTGACGTAATTGCGCTTTCGCATCGGGATAATCTTGCAGCCAATTCATCAACCATCCCCCAGAGCATTGCTCCGCCAAAGCGAGTGTCAGTTGTTTCGCTACCAATTGCGCGCCGACATGCTCAGGAAGTGTCTGACCAATACTCACGACATTCTCACCGAGTAAATCAATCATCTGTTGCTGGAAAGCAAGTGCATTGGTATCTGCAGCTGGTGCAAACAGCTTCACTTCAATAAACGGCAACGACGAACGGTAACCCAACTCATACCCTTTCGGCAGCGAAACAGACGCTAAAGTATCGCCAATACCTGACTCAGATAAACCAAAGGTATAAAAACGATGGCAATCCAACTTTTCCGTTTCAGTATATGTGGCTTTTAAGCGCGTTAAGATTTGCTCTTGCGCCATTTTTTTAAATTCACTTGGCACACCAGGCGTAAAAAAGATCCAAGCGCGGTTTAATTTCATCGCAAACCCACAAGCTGTACCTATCGGATTTTCAAGTAACTCGGCACCTTCGGGTAACATTGCCTGCTTCAAATTAGATTGGGGCATAACAAGATTGAGCTTTTGATACTTTTCATGCATCTGTTCAACCCAGTAGTCAGATTGCTCTAAACCCACATCAGCCGCAATCGCAGCAGCTTGAGCCGTTAAGTCGTCACTTGTTGGCCCAAGACCACCATTCACGATAACCACATCAGAGGTTAGGCTACAATGCTCAATTTCAGCCGCTAAACCTTCAAGTTGATCGCCGACAGTTGTACGTCTAGATAACGCTAAACCACGCTCAAAAAATAGACGTGATAGCCACGCAGCATTAGTATCCACAATATCACCGTGTAACACTTCTTCTCCGGTGCTAATCATCGCAACTTGTAACATGGCTTCCCTCATCTTTGTATGTCATCCGATTTGTATACCCAAGTTACCTTAAGATGCACGTTTCAGCGAGAATTTGTTCTCTGATTAAAGCAGTAGAGATCAATGCGTTACTCTTCTCCATCAATTCAGTCTTTCTTATCGCAGATATCAACCCACCAACATGTAAACTTACATTTACATCAAAACCATCAAAAGTTGACAGTAAAGAAAACTAGCATTAAGGTACTAGCCAGCATATAGACTAGGTCAACTGCCTTACACCTATACATTACTACTGAATAATGAATAAAAAACGTGAATACCTTTCATTACGACACTGACTATCGATAACCACAATAGCGTGATTAAGTGTAAAGTTTTATGAACACAAATTTAACTGGGAACAATGACTTCAATGACTATGAGTAAAACTTTCGGCAGTACGCTGATCATCGCAGGCACAACAATCGGGGCGGGAATGCTAGCTCTCCCTCTCGCATCAGCAGGGTTGGGGTTCACAGCAGCAACATTAACGATGGTGGGTATTTGGGCATTAATGATTTATACCGCTCTATTAATGCTTGAGGTACACCAACATGCCGATAAAAATGCAACATTGCATACCCTGGCACATCAGTTACTGGGCCGCAAAGGTCAAGTGATTGCCAGCTTCGCAATGATGTTCCTATTTTACGCATTATGTGCAGCATACATTGCAGGCGGCGGCAGCCAGTTAAATGACAAGTTAACGAATTGGATGGGACTGGATCTCGCCCCTCAAGTAGGCACGGTTGGATTTACCGTTATTATTGCAACGGTTGTATCTATAGGTACACATTCAGTCGATATGGTTAATCGCATATTGTTCACATTAAAAGTTATCGCATTAGCCGTTATGCTTTTTCTATTAATGCCACATGTTCAAGGTGTTCATTTAGTTGAGATGCCTATCCAAAAAGGATTAATCATTTCAGCACTGCCCGTCATTTTTACCTCTTTTGGCTTTCACGGTAGTATTCCTTCCATTGTTCGTTATGTCGGTTTGGATATTAAAGCACTACGTAAAATAATGGTCATTGGCTCTGCCACACCACTGATGGTCTACATATTATGGCAAGTAGCAAGTCAAGGTGTGCTTGGTCAGCCCGATTTAATGGCAAGTACAACACTGGGTTCGTTTATTGCCACACTGAGCAATATTTTACATAACCCGCTCGTTAGCCAATCTGTATCAGTATTTGCTGACCTAGCCTTAGCAACGTCTTTCCTAGGAGTGAGTTTAGGCTTATTTGATTTTATCTCTGATATTTTAAATCGTGATAATCAAGTAAAAGGTCGTATGCAAACAGCACTGGTGACCTTTGTTCCACCTCTTTGTTTCGCCCTATTCTACCCACAGGGCTTTATTATGGCCTTGGGCTATGCAGCAATTGCACTGGTTATTTTGGCGATTTTTCTACCTGTTGCGATGGTACGAGCTCAGCGTAAGCAAATAAACACTCTACCAGTAGGTAAAGAAACACATACGGCAACAACAGATAAAGAAATAAAGACAGCGACTTACCAAGTTCGTGGGGGCACACCGGCATTAATTACTGTGACAAGTATTGGAATACTCATCATCTCTGCACAATTGTTACAAATGATTGGGATCATCCCTTCCGTCGGATAAGCATTTGAACACCATGCAATAAGCCACTGAATTAATTGAAAATCTCTTCTTGTACAAGCTCTTAGCCCCAGAGCTTGTACACATTCCCCCCCTTATTTATTACTAGGAATTTTACTTGTTTTCAGTAATAATTCGCTCACACACGACACGTTGCACTACACCTTTACGCACAACTCATTGGATTGACGGTATATTTAACAATTAGCATTTACCCTTTATGTGTAAGCAACTGTTTTGATGTAAATAAACCACTAGTCCAACAAGCAAAAATCAGTAGTAAACGGACAAATATTTTAAAATCTGGGGCATCAATTGCGCAATACACTTTTATCTTCACTTATCCTTGGTTGTACATTCAGTTCACCCGTTTTTGCTTGGGATGATGCAAAAAACAATTTTAGTTATGACACTCAGAGTTACGTAAACCCTCTTACTGGGCGTGATACAACTCGTAATGGCATAACAATGAATCAGTCATTCCAAAATCAAGGTTACGATAATCAGGGTATATTTTTAGAATATGGGGCACAGCCTTCATACCGTTTGTCTTCTTCTGATGATAAAAGCAACACAGAGCAAGCACCTTTGTTTGCAGATAATGCGGTAAATACAATTCCTATGTACTTATCTGTTTCATCAGAAAAAGATTGGGATTACCTGCTTGAACAGTCTTACACCATCTTTGGTTTAAGCCTTGCCACCGTCGCTGCAATGACCTTACTGCCTGAAAGTGTCACCAATTGGGATGAAGACGATCGTAACTTAAGCAACCTCGGTAGCAAGTGGTGGGATAACGTCAGTCAAGGGCCAGTTTGGGACCAAGATGACCACGTTTTAAACTATGTTATGCACCCTTACTTTGGCGGTGTTTATTATACTGCAGCACGTCATTCTGGTTTTGACGAATGGGAGTCATTTTTATACTCCGCAACCATGTCTACTTTTTTCTGGGAGTATGGGGTAGAAGCGTTTGCAGAAGTACCCTCTATTCAAGATATTATCGTCACACCATTATTTGGTGCTGCCGTCGGTGAATTGATGTTCCAAAAGGAACTAGAGATTACGGCTCGCGGTGGTGAGGTCATGGGCTCTAAGGCTGTTGGTGATGTTACCTTATTCTTCTTAAACCCTGTCGGTCATATCCACTATTGGATAACAGATATGTGGAATGGTGATGCAGATGTTAGCTTTAGTTACACCCCATGGTTTGGTGACACAAATGCAGCGAATTTTGCGCTTAATGCAGGTGCGCCTTATGATCGACAATTTTTCGGTTTTCAAGTAAAACTCGCATTAAACTAGAAAACATAGCATAAGGTGGAAATAAAATAGTTTGCCTTAATTTTATTTCCACTTATCAAGCTCTTAATGATTTGCAAACAATAGAAATGAAGTAATATCACGGTTTGTTGTTAAATTCATATTTAAAACATAGTTTTTAAGCTATCCTGCCGATATCATTTGAGCTAATCAATGTTATAGTACCGTTGTTAAATCAGACTTTTTTCCCCTTCAATCACCTTCAGAGCCCTATTTGGGTTTTTGATATTGATAATAAGACAATCATCTGGGCTAATTTAAGCGCTTTACCGCTTTGGGAAGCCGATTCCTTACATGAATTAACCTCTCGAGATCTTGCTCACGATATGTCTGAAGCAGTAGAAGCCACATTAAATGGTTACCGCTTACGTTTTAATAAAGATGAAATCATTAAAACCTGGTGGAATTTCACACCAAAACAAATTTTAAAAAAAGCATTATGTGTATTCTCCGGAATTAAATTACCCGATGGTCGTACAGCAATGTTGGTCGAAGTTATTGCTGAAGAATCAACATTACAACGTGCTCTCGCCTTTTCTGATTGCTCAAACCTTGCCTTACTTTTTAATAAGGAAGGAATATTAGTCAGTGCTAACAATGCTTTTACCCTTTCTTTTGGTAAATATCTGTACGATCTTGCAAACTTCCTTGGCGATATCAGTAGTGCTGAATCATGGCTCAATAAAGCAAAAATAGACGGTACGATTCACAACAAAAAACTATGTTGGACGGGTCAAAGTCACCTTTGGTTTGACGTAGAAGGAAAGTGGTTGAAAGATGAGCAGCAACTACTCTTACATCTCACAAATATCAGCCCAGAAAAAGAGAAATTAAAGAAAGCAAAATATAATGCAGAGCATGATTTCTTAACTGATTTATTAAACCGCCGTGGCATTTCAAATGCGATAAACGAATCGAACCATCAACAACAGCCGTATAGCTTATTATTCCTCGATATCGATGGTTTTAAAATGATCAATGATACTTATGGCCATGCTATTGGTGATAAGTTATTAAAAGCAATAGCAATACGTTTAAGAGAAACACTGCAACATAAAGGGCTCTTAGCGCGTTTCGGTGGCGATGAGTTCATAATTCAAGTCGAACACCGTAATGTTCAGAACACACTTTCCTTTGCTAAGAATATTATTGCCAAGCTGAATAAGCCCTTTCACTTAAAAGAAGTGGGCGAATTATCGATTGGTTGTAGTATTGGTACCGCTAGCTACCCTGATGATGCAGATAATATAGAAACATTAGTTACTCAAGCTGATATGGCCATGCACCGCGCTAAACTGCGAGGAAGAAACTGTAGTCATCACTTTTCTCCTGATATGGCTGAAGCACTATATCGAAAAATGATATTGCGCCATCACTTAACACTCGCTCTAGAAATGGAAGCGTTCGAACTGTATTACCAACCAATTATTGATTTAAAAACACGAAAGTTAAAAGGGTTTGAAGCATTAATTCGTTGGTATGATGAAGAATTAGGCCAAGTATCACCCGCCGAATTTATTCCGTTAGCCGAAGAAACGGGTCAAATCGTCCCGCTTGGAAAATGGATATTTAAAACGGCTTTTTTACAGCTGGCGGCATGGCAACAAAAGTATGATAAAGCATTCATGATGAGTGTTAACTTATCGCGAGCGCAATTACAAGCTAGCTTGGCTCCCACCATTGAAGCAATGATTCTGCGCTATAATATCAACCCTGCACAATTAGCGCTTGAGTTAACAGAATCAACCATGCTGCAGGAATATGATGATGCAAAACAATGCTTAGAAGACCTTGCGGCATTGGGAATAGAACTCTATCTAGATGATTTTGGCACTGGTTACTCGTCTTTGTCACAACTTCAAGATTTGCCAATTAGCACAGTAAAGCTTGATCAAAGCTTTGTGCAAGGAAACCACAAAGGAAGCCGCGCAATTATCGAAGCCACGAAAGCGATTTGTGAAAAATTGGATTTAAAAGTCGTTGCCGAGGGTGTAGAAACAATCGAGCAATTACAATATTTGCAAATGTGTAACTTTGATTATTGCCAAGGCTATTACTTAGCAAAGCCCATGCCTGCTCATCAATTGGAAGAATCTGGGTTTGCGCTGCTGAATGAAGTCCCAGAATCACCTAATCATAGCCTTTGTCATACACAATAATTAGCGGTATAAAAAAGGTCTCTAACGAGACCTTTTTTATAACAAACCCTGCATGTTTAAATCGCTTGGGGATAAATTCCTTTATACCATCAAAGGGCTAAGTCCTTGCCACATAGCCAGCACACCAGATACGGAACATAAAATCAAAAGGGCATAACGCAGCCATTCCGCCTTAATTAAATGCTGAACTCGGTAAGCAAACCATGTAGTAATTAATGGCGCAGGTAATAACATCATTCCATACTTAAAATGCCACCAACTAAAATGCCCAGTTGCAGACAGGGCAACTAATGATAACAAACAGCTAAACGCAAAATATCCAGCAAGATTTGCGCGTAATTTACCCGCTTCTGCATGTTGTAATACTAGTGCCATTGGTGGTCCGCCGATACTGGTACTTGTTCCCATAACACCAGACACAAAACCGGCCCAAAAAAGCGCTTTTGGCGTAGGTCGAATACTCACTTTCGTTAAACTGATAACAACGGCTAATAACACGCCAATACCCAGTACTAACGCCAAGGATTCCGATGTAATATACATCAGCAAAACACCAGCAACAATAGTGCCAGGTACTCGACCAACGAATGCTGCGGTTAAGCCTTTAAACGATAACATTTGACGATACTGCCACATGTTAATCAACGCGAGAAAAAAGCCCACTAGCGTAATTACGCCTGGCACAAATTTAGGTTCAAAGAAATAAATAATTGGAGCTGCAACAATTGCCATTCCAAAACCGACAGTACTTTGAACAAAACAACCCGCAGCCAATGCGAGAGCACAATAAATAAGTGTTGTGGTCTCCATCTTTTGTTTAGCCCTTGTCTGTCATTGTTAGCTACCTTTACGCTCAGCATGAATAAGTATATTTCGTGGTGTTACCGGTTTATCACAAAATGTGCCTAGGGATACGTCATAATTTGACTGCTCTAAATAACAAACACGATCAAGTACTAGCCACATTTCCAGCGGGCGTCGAAATAGCTGACGAACTAATTCCATTCGTTCAATAATGCCATGTCGTCGCTCGCCTTCTTGCTGCCAATATTCAAAATCAATATTGGGTCTTAGCTCTATATTTTTCTTTTCAGCAGCCCATAAGCAAAAAGCAGCAAAACCTTCATTTAATAATGCTTTATGTACATTGGGAACGGGTAAATACTCATCGTTATTTAGCAAGTGCCGCTGTAACGAGTCAAAACCCAAACGAAAACTGACTTCTAAAAAACGTTGGCGTCGAATACGCTTCCCTGCAGTAACCGTTTCTTGTAATGGTAAGCGTAAATCGTGTTTGTTTAAGGAAATCGTACTTTGTTTCGCTGTACGCGAAAGCGGTTGGTATATTTCAGACCGAATTAAATGATAACAACACGGCGACACACTTACCGCAGCACCTTGTCGCTCTACCACTCGCTGTAATAGCGACACATGTAGATCACCGCATGCGTGTAAAGCAACAGCATGTTGTTTGGGGTGAATATGAGTATCACAACTCTCATCAAATACATCAGCTTGTACAAAATGAATCGGCAATTTAAGTTGCTTAGCAGATGCTTCACCATCAACACAAAGTTGTTGCTGCCACTCTAAACTCGTGACTGGCATATCATGGGTTGCCGCTAAAATACGACCAAGATGCCCTTTACCGGCACACCACTCTAACCAAGGTAATTGCAAACGCGGTAATGCCGCATTAAAAGCATTTATTTGAGTCCACTTTCGCCCTGGAATACCCGAGTTTAAGCCATAAGGCACATCGATATCGATTGATGCTAATGGTTGGCATAGCGATAATTGGTGCAACACAGCAGCGTCTGGAATCCAGCGAGATAAAGCGGCGACCAATTTATCACTATCTGTATTTAATTCTTCAAGATGTTGCTCCGTTAAGCTGTTCAGCCATGCACACATCTCGGGGTGTGTTTGCAACCATACACTGTCTTTTTCAGCAAAAGGCATAAATTGCCAAAACGCTTTATTTTTGGACAATACATCATCAAGTTGTCGAAATTGTTGGGCATAGCCAGCCATGTAGTCGTTCTCAAATACTGTATGGTTTGATGGGCCGATATTTTATACTAATTTCTCCATAGTGCTAGGCATCAGTAAGCAGACATAAAAAAACCGCTAACTCAGCGGTTTTTAAACATCGTCATTAAAAACTAAAATAAAATCGTTAGCGTACTGGTAAATCCATACTTGCAAACATGACTTCAATTTCTTCATTTGTTTTCAATGCAACGGCTTGATCAACCGTTTCACGAGTTAAATGCGGTGCAAATCGTTCCATAAAATCATACATATAGGCACGTAAAAATGTACCTTTCTTAAAGCCAATGTTAGTCGTACTTGCTTCAAAAATATGACTCGCATCAATCTCAACAAGATCGCTATCCACCTCAGGGTCCATCGCCATACTTGCAATAACACCAACACCAATACCTAAGCGTACATAGGTTTTAATAACGTCTGCATCGGTTGCTGTAAAGACAATTCGCGGAGTTAAACCTGAACGATTAAATGCACTATCAAGTTCTGAGCGCCCCGTAAAACCAAATACATAGGTTACTAACGAATAAGCGGCTAAATCATGAATAGTAATATCTGCTTTTTTCGCTAATGGGTGATCCGTTCTGACAACAATCGAACGATTCCAGTGATAACAAGGCAACATAATCATATCTTGATATAAATGCAGAGCTTCAGTTGCAATAGCAAAATCTGTCGTACCATTACCAACAGCATCTGCTATTTGGGAAGGCGTACCTTGATGCATGTGTAACGACACTTTGGGATATCGAGCCGTAAAATACTTAATAACATGAGGTAATGCATAACGAGCTTGGGTATGTGTCGTCGCTATATTCAATGTACCTATCTCAGGGTGAGTATGCTCACCAGCAACAGCTTTAATACTTTCAACTCGAGATAAAATATCACGCGAAATACGCACTATATCTACACCTGCAGGCGTCACTTTTGTTAGGTGCTTACCGCTGCGTTCAAAAATTTGAACACCTAGCTCATCTTCCAGTAAACGAACTTGCTTACTGATGCCAGGCTGTGAGGTATATAAACTCTCTGCAGTAGAGGAAACATTAAGATTATGGTCCACAATCTCAACGATATATCTTATTTGTTGTAATTTCATGATACCGCCCAACTATAGTCCATTACATTTTATACCAATTACAAGTGAGCATTGAATATTTCGGGGGTAACTATTCAACGAGATTAATATCAGTCTGTAACCATGTGATTCATATCAATTGTACGGGTTTTGATCATGTTTGTTTGCTCTTTTTCGCATTAACACCAAGGCTGTCTACTTATTGCCTTTAAATCTTTATTAAATAATCTCTTTTAACCGGCATATAACTCAAATTAACACAATTCCTATTAACTTTGAGGGATCTCGCTATCACCAAAAAGATAGATGGTGTATCTTACAAGTTCGACTAAAAAATCGCATGGAAGATAGACGTATCTTATGAGTATACCTTTAGTAATAGGCCTATTTGCCTTGTTGCTGATATTGATCGTTGGCTATAACGTTATTATTCAGTACCGTCAACGTTTAGAGAGTGAGAAACAACAAGAACTGGCAAAACATATCGCCGTTATAGACGCGACTGAAGACCTAATTGGTAATGCGCATCACTTACCTTACAGCAAAGAATTATTAGTCTGCCTAAATCAACGTATCTTATTCGCCTTACAATCTATGAGCGATACAGATCCTACGGAAAAGAGCCTACCAGCACGTATTAAAAATGTTGCTGAACAAATTAAACACTTACAAGCTAATTACTCTAATGCGGATGTGGCAAGCTTCAAAACACCAAGTACTGATAAGCAAGCCATCGGCATGTTACAACTGGTTAAGCGCCTCAAAACGGTCATTAAAAATGAACACAGTAAAGGTCGCCTAGCGACTCAAGCTTTTGTAACAGAAAATGCTCGCCTTGAAGGTATTCAACTACGCATCAACATTGAAAATGTCGTTAAACGAGCTAACGATGCTCGTCTGAAACGCCAACTGGGTACAGCCAAACAATTGTTGAAAAAAGGCATTGATGTTCTGTCTAGCAAGAATGATAACTACGCTAATAAAGCCCGTGAAAAGCTGCAAGTTATGCTAAGTGAAATTGATAATAGTCAATCACAAAACCACGAGCAAGAACGCCAACAAATCATAGATAAAGAACACGATGAATTAGATGTATTGTTCCAGCCAAAACGCAAATGGTAAACACCAGACAGCATAAGGCAGATATTGAAGATCGATAATTATTGAAGAGGTCGCTGGTGCGACCTTTTTTACGACTGCGCTATTTTTATATTTCCACCAATAGTCGAGTAATCATTTAATATTTACGCAGAAACATACCACTAGATAGAACCGATTATGAATAAAACTCAACAGATGATTGACGAACTACTCTCGCCTATCAAACAGTTCTTATACTGTGAAACCCCAGATGCTTGGATAAACGAAGCCATTAAACCTAAAAACTTAACAGGATTACTGGTCGATCACTGTAACTGCGAGCTAAAAGCAAGCCAAACAGCCATGTGGCTGATCCGCAAGTACGCGGTAGATGCAGATAGTGGAAAAGCATTACTCGAATGGGCAAAACCTTATGAAGATTTTGTCTATGGCAGAGTGCGAAGTACAGACGCCTTTCATGGCAAAAAAAATGGACTGTCAGCCCCTTTAGTTGCCAAAGAAGGCTTTGCACATGGACCTGAACTTATCGACAAAATGGTCCGCTTAATCAAAGAAGAGTTCCACCACTTTGAACAAGTATTAGATATCATGGTAAGCCGTAATATCCCTTACAGTAATTTAAGTGCGGGTCGTTATGCGAAAGGGCTAATGAAAGCGGTTCGTACACACGAACCTGCAACGTTAATTGATAAGTTGATTGCTGGCGCATATATCGAGGCTCGATCTTGTGAGCGCTTTGCTAAATTAGCCCCATTTTTGGATGACGAATTACAGAAATTCTATATTTCATTATTACGCTCAGAAGCCCGTCACTATCAAGATTACTTACAACTAGCGGAACAAATTGCGGGGCACAACATTTCAGACCGTATTCGTATCATTGGTGAAAAAGAAGCTGCGTTAATTAACTCTGAAGACGATATGTTCCGATTTCATAGCGGCATACCTGCTGCGGGCGGTCTAATACCATGTACTCTTGTTGGCTAGGCTTGGTATTTGATTGTCATTGATTATAGCATCATGAACGATTACACTAATTTCAGGGTTATAAATAGACAAATAAACCCACATTAAGCTTTGATTTACTCGCTTTTTTCCGGATAAATACAATGAGATAACAAGGAGTAGTGAATATGCCAATTCTTGTTGATAATGGAATTATCGATCGCATTAGTACTTCTTATAACTTTTTGAAACTTATGATCAGGGATCGCCATAAGACTCATAATGGAACAGTATTTGCCATTAGCAGTATAGCGATAGAGTGTAGTAAGTAACTAAATACCTAAGCCCTGCTATCGAGCGGGGTTTTTAATACTTATTCTCAGGTACGTTTAAATGAAACTACAACAGCTACGCTATCTAAGAGCGATAGTAAATCATGATCTAAATATCTCTGCAGCATCAAAAAGTATCTATACCACGCAGCCAGGTGTAAGTAAGCAAATAGGTCTACTTGAAGCTGAACTTGGTGTTAAGATCTTCGAGCGTAAAGGTAAAAACCTAAACGCGATTACCAGTATTGGTAAGCAGATAATTGACGAAGGCATGAAAATGCTGGCTGTCGAAGAACGTATATACGCGATCTCCAGAGATTATCTCAACCCTGAAGGTGGTTGCTTAAACATCTATACAACCAACACGATTGCGCGATTCTTATTGCCTAAGACAGTCGAGAAATTTGTAAAGAAACACCCTGATATTACCTTTCATATTGGAGCTGCACACCCCGATGAGAATGGTGCTATTATCAAAAAAGGACATTCTGACTTTTCTATTGTTGCGCAAGACGTAGAACGAGATAAAGATCTGATCGTCCTTCCTGCCTATAAATGGTCACTAAGCCTTATTCTTCCATCGAATCACCCATTGAGAAAAGAGAAAGACATCACGCTAGAAATGATCAGTAAATACAACCTGATTAGTTATGATTCTGGTTCTACAGGTAAAATAGCACAAGATAACGCATTTGCAGAGCAAGGTATAAAACCGACTTACTTCATGACCGCTATGGATGTTGACGTAATAAAACAATATGTAAGCATGGATCTCGGTATCGGTATCATTGCGACAATTGCCGCTAAACAAATTTGTGACGGTGACATCGTTGCTATTCCTCTTGAAGGAATCATACCTGATTGCGACGCATGGATTTGTTATAGCAGAAATGTCTTCTTGCAAAAACACATGTATGACTTCATTGAAAGCTTTGCCCCACACTTGAAACAAGAAGTTATGGAAGTGATTGCACACTCAACTAACAATGAAATATTTAAAATATCTCAAGAGTTTGAGTTACCGCGTTACTAAAAAAACCTACTCAGGTACATAGTAGCAACTAGTATCTGAGTAGGTATTTATTCTATTAGATGACAAATATAAGCGAATAGCTCAGTTAATCAGTCGCTAAATTAATAAAGATTTGAGCGCCGACTAATAAGAAATCCTCATCGACAAAGTAAGGGTTTGAATGCAGATAATTACAAATACCCTTCTCCTTATTACCAGAACCTAAAAAGAACATAGCGCCACACTTATCGCCTGTCGCTTCAATCATCAAGCTAAAATCTTCACTGCCAGTCATTGGTGTGCAATTAGCATTCAGTAATTCAGGTGGAACCGTTTTATTCGCAGCCTGAACAACACGATTATAAGCAAATTGATGATTAATAATGGCAGGGTAACCACAATGAGTAATTGACGTGGTATAACCACGTAACTCACTTTGAGCAACAAGAGATGAAAAGCTATTTTTCAGTACCTGATCGGTTTCAGAGTCCATTGAGCGGATAGTGCCACGAGCCTGAACATTTGCAGCAACTGCATTTGGAATCGTACCGCCATTAAACATCCCACAGACGAAAACAGCAGGCGAAAATGGATTCGTTTTCTTGGCTACAATATAGTCCATATCCTCAACAATACGTGCACCTTCACGAATCGCATCAAGGCCTTTATGTGGTGTTGAACCATGTGCTGATACACCTTGAATATCAAGTGTCCATGCACAGCCATATGAAGACATAATACCGTTATTAACTAATACAGTGCCACATTCTTGTGCGGCGTCATTATGAAGGGCATAAACTTCATTAACACCATCCATACAACCAAGTTCAACCATTTTATTGGCGCCATCAACACGCATATCTTCTTCTGCCATTTGGAAGATAAATCGAATATTGTGACGTAATTCTTCTTGGTTATTTGCCAAGTAATTTGCAGCAGTTAACGCAATAGTCATGTGTGTATCATGACCACAGTTATGCGCACGGCCTTTATTCGTCGATGAATGCTCATTACACGTTAAATCATCCATTTCAAGTGCATCCATATCGGCACGAAATGCAATGGTCTTCAATGAAGCATCAATAACCAGATCGGCTATAAAACCAGTATATCCATCGTAAGACGTTACTTGGTAGCCATAATCAACCATCAGTGATTTACAATATGTTGATGTTTCAACTTCTTCTCCTGATAATTCAGGAATCATATGAAGGTGACGACGGGTGTTAATACTAAAATCACGTAGTTCTAATACGTTTGCATTTAATTTGAATTTACCTAACGTCATTAAATAATACCTTTCATAGTGAAGCCGATTTGCGCGATTATTGATGCGCCAAAGAAACAACTAGTCGATACAATCAGAAATAAAACAACAATTTTCCACGATAACTTTTTAAGTTCTTCCATCTTTCCACCAACCGATAAGCCAGCGAAAGCAAGTAGCGGAACACAACAAGATAAGAAACCAACTTTCCCAATTGAATCTAAGAAGAAAGTTCGAAGAACAGTATCAGGTAAACAAATTGCAATACCAATTAATGTTGCATATGCAAACGCAGGTAAAGGCGAATTAATATAATGTTTTGTTACTAATGCCAAGAATACAATTACCGACATGGCAACCGCACTATCCCACATGCTGAATAAAGGTGTTCCCGTTGTTAATGTTTCTGTAAAAATAGCCAGAGCTAAAGCAAGAAACACAAATTTCATATCATGAATAGATTTAAGCATTAGTCGCTACCTCTTTTTTATTGCAAATTTTATACATGAATTCAGCAAGCGGTAAGCCGATAAATGTAAGAGACAAGGCACCAATCACTGACGAAAGTAAGTTAGATGCAGCCGCGATACTCAATGCTTGAGCGGCCATGTCAGGGCTTAGCGTACTCACTAGAGCACCTGATGCTGCACTTAACATCGAACCACTGCCAACACCACTACCTGCGGCTAATGCCAACGGATGAAGACCT
Organism: Photobacterium profundum; assembly: GCF_003026285.1. Taxonomy (GTDB): domain Bacteria; phylum Pseudomonadota; class Gammaproteobacteria; order Enterobacterales; family Vibrionaceae; genus Photobacterium; species Photobacterium profundum. The sequence continues at coordinate 93,580 of NZ_PYOD01000005.1, read as the reverse complement.
GAAAGTGAGCCAAGGCTACCCAATACGCTGAACCAAAGCGTGCCTATCACTGAACCACAAAGATAAATAGCAAGAACACCAATGTACTCTGGTGTACCCGTTCCATACTTCCCTTGAACAACGGCAATTGAGGGTTCACGGCTAATAGATGAACATGCACCAATGGCTTCACGGCCTAAACCAAACTTAACAGCAAGAGGAATTGCAATAAATATAGGTAATAAATTACCGAGCTCTTGGAAAATTAATGGCACACCTGCTTCTAAAATATTATCGATATTAGGGATAATCATTCCAGCATATTGAGTACCTAGAATTAAAAGGGAAAATCCGACCATATTAGATGCAAATGATTCTTCTTTATCAGTAAATACTTTTCCCCATAATTTTATTTTGTCTCGAACTATTACTAATGAAATAGCCATACCAATCATTACCGCAAATAACATGGGTAGAATTGGAATAGCTACTGAACCAAATGAAATAACTTGCTTACCTATTAACACCTGCGAAACAAAAATAACAGCCATAACTATGAGTGTCGTTTTTATAACGGGCATAAGATCTAATTTTTTTGTCATAATTAATCCCTCGCTTTAATTAAGCCGGATTATATTTGTGGATATTAATTCACATTGTGATGTAACGCTTATTACATTAGTCCAAAAAGTTATAACTTATTTTAAATTGAAAAAACAAACGCATTATTAACATTTAATACTCATAACAAAGTACAATCGACAGATGCGATTAAACAAACACACGACATTAATGACATACTCATCATTAAAAATAGCAACTAAGAATTATTCCTAGATATTGGTAATACTTCAGCATTATTTGAACAATAGTTACCAGTAAAAAAACGTAAAAAAAACCGCCTTTCGGCGGTTATTTTATTTATCTTCTTTTTCGGCTTTTTCTTTCTTCGGCTTTTTGCGCTTATCGGTAATTTCCCACTTACCGTCAACGTAAAGGCCAGTCCAGCCTGATGGCTTGCCGTCAACTTCAGTACGGACGTAGTTCTCTTTGCTCTTACGGCTAAAGCGAACAACAGCCTCGCGACCATCCGGATCTTCTGTCGGTGCCTCTGCTAAGTAGTAAAACTTAGGCGATAAACGATCTTTAAAGCGTACTAGTTCAGAAACCAGCGGCGCACGTGTTTCACGCGATTTAGGGAAAGTACTTGCAGCCATAAACAAGCCTGAAGCACCGTCACGTAAAACGAAATACGCATTAGAATCTTGAGTACATGGAATCTCAGGTAAATGTACAGGGTCTTCTTTAGGTGGTGCAATTTCACCATTCTTAAGAATCTTACGAGTATTTTTACAATCTTCGTTCGTACAACCCATGTACTTACCAAAACGACCCGTTTTCAGTTCCATGTCTGAACCGCACTTGTCACATTCAATCAATGGTCCTTCATAGCCTTTCAGCTTGAATTCACCTTTTTCAACAATGTAACCATCACAGCTTGGGTTATTACCACAAACATGCAATTTACGATCTTGGTCAATCAGGTATGCATCCATTGCGGTATCACATTTCGGACAACGCTTTTTAGCACGCAATGCAGCAGTTTCAACGTCTTCTTCAAGCACGTTAACAATACCGTCTTCATCACCTAAGTTAATCGTTTTTTTACAACGCTCTTTTGGCGGTAGCGCATAACCTGAACATCCGAGGAATACGCCAGTTGATGCTGTACGAATACCCATAGGACGAGAACATGTAGGACATTCAATATCAGTAACAACGATATTGTTTGGCTTCATGCCCCCTTCTTCTTCATCTAACTCGGCTTTTTCAAGCTCAGTTGTGAAGTCGCTAAAGAAGTTATCAAGAACGGCTTTCCAGTTCTTTTCGCCTTCAGCGATTTTATCTAGGTTACCTTCCATGCGAGCAGTGAAATCAAAATCCATCAGATCTGGGAAGCTTCCATCCAAACGATCTGATACGATTTCACCCATTTTCTCTGCATAGAATCGACGTTGATCGACACGCACATAACCACGATCTTGAATCGTAGAAATAATTGATGCGTATGTTGAAGGACGACCAATGCCACGCTTCTCTAATTCTTTAACCAATGCAGCTTCTGTAAAGCGCGCTGGCGGCTTAGTGAAGTGTTGTTTAGGCTCAACGCCTTCTAACTTCAGAACATCGCCAACATGAACTGTAGGCAATGTTGTATCTTCATTCTTACCAGATGGACGCTGTACTAGAGTCCAACCTGCAAAGCGCAAAATACGTCCTTTAGCTTTAAGCGTAAACTCATCAGCTTGAACCGTAATTGTGCTTGAATCGTATTTCGCTGGCACCATCTGACAAGATACAAATTGACGCCAAATTAAGTCGTACAACTTAACTGCATCCGCATCCATACCTTCAAGATTTTCAGCTTGAACTTCAACACTTGAAGGACGAATCGCTTCGTGCGCTTCCTGTGCATTTTTCTTGCTACCGTACTTTATCGCTTCTTTCGGGAGATAGTTCTCACCGTATTCGTTACCGATAAATTCACGAGCGGCTACAACAGCATCATTCGACAAGTTGGTCGAATCGGTACGCATATAGGTAATATAACCCGCTTCATATAGACGCTGAGCCAAACCCATTGTACGTTTTACACCGTAACCAAGACGGGTACTTGCCGCTTGTTGTAGTGTTGATGTGATATAAGGTGCTGAAGGCTTGCTACTCGTTGGACGATCTTCACGATCGACCACTTTATACTCTGCACTATCAAGTACAGATTTAGCCGCCATGGTTTGTGCTTCATTTACCGGACGGAAAGCTTTACCCGCCTGCTGAGAAACCATCAAACGCAGTGCATCTTTACCAACAGTCAATGTATTCGCATGAATGTCCCAGAACTCTTCTGGTGTAAACGCTTTAATTTCACGTTCACGTTCAACAATCAACTTTACCGCTACAGACTGAACACGACCAGCAGATAGACCACGGGCAACCTTCTTCCAAAGAAGAGGTGACACCATGAAACCCACTACGCGATCAAGAAAACGTCGAGCTTGCTGAGCGTTAACACCATCAATGTTCAGTTCACCAGGTTCTTCAAACGCCTGCTGAATTGCATTTTTAGTGATCTCATTAAATACCACTCGCTTATAACGTGCATCATCACCACCAATGATCTCACGAAGGTGCCATGCAATAGCTTCTCCTTCGCGGTCCAAATCGGTAGCTAGGTAAACAAAGTCAGCATCGGCAGCAAGTTTTTGCAATTCATTAACGACTTTTTCTTTGCCCGGAAGCACTTCGTAATGCGCATCCCAATCGTTATAAGGGTCAACACCCATTTTCCCGATTAGAGATTTACGGTCTTTGATTTTCTTAAGACGCGCTTTTTCTTCAACGCTCAACCCTGCGGTTGATTGTGCTGCCGCTTTTTTTCCGGCATTACGTGCACCCGTTGGCAAATCACGTACGTGACCAACGCTTGACTTTACAATGAAGTCCTTGCCCAAGTACTTATTAATAGTCTTGGCTTTGGCAGGGGACTCCACAATAACGAGAGATTTACCCATAATGACTCTATTACGTCCTCGTGCTCGCTAAATTTTAAATAAAAACAAAAAGTTGCATGCTAAAAAAAAGAAAATTGGCACGTCAACGCTATTACAATATTGGGCTACTATTCAAGAAGGTCAACTGCTTTTTGAGAAAAACGAACTGTTTGCTCGCCCCTTCTACAGTTGTTAATGATACGTTAAAAATCAAAAACCCACTTTTAATTAGTCAAAATTCTGTTTAAAACTTCACTATATAGAGAGTAGATGAAGTAATTAAAGGCGCTAATCATTACCACCTCACGACAGCCTTTGACTATTCACGACCATGATTTTTAGTCATCGCTCACAGATTTTTTCCATAATTGCTTTTTGTTTAATCACTATTCAACATTTGAATGAAAATATACCCAGCGTTATTAAGGATTTGTTTTCTCCTGACAAGATGAATAAACTAATGACGTATTTCTTCCAGAGACGTCATTCATCATGAGCGATAAAAAATCAATTCCCCAAGACAGCCTTTTACTGATCGCCAATCAACTGATTCAAGATCACGATGCCTACATTAAAGGCATGCGAGCAACATCTGTTGAAGAAAAAGCTGATGTGCTGGTATTTAAAGGTGAATATTTCCTCGATGACAATGGTCTTCCGACCACCAATACAACTGCGGTATTTAACATGTTTAAATATCTAGCGCATAAGCTGTCACCCGAGTTTACTTTGCAAGATTAAGCCGTAAATTGTTTGTTGACGCAAGGGATTATAAAAAAAATCGTTGTTAAAAAGTAAAAAACAACGTTTATTTTCACGAATTATCACCTTAAAAATCAAAAAAATAACCCGCCAATAAGCGGGTTATTATTCAATAAAAAAGTGTCCAAACAACTTACATGTCGATGGTTATCGTTTCTTTTTTATCATCTTTCGTTGGGGTAGAACGTCCTTTTGGATCCGGACCGTATTGGTTGTCTCCTTTTATACCGTCGAGCATACCAAGTTCAACAATAACAAAAGCAGGACCAATTAAAGGTACAAAGGTCAACAACGCCCACCAAGCACTTTTATTACGATCATGCAGGCGCTTAATATTCAGCGCCAATGATGCCCAAAAGACAAAAAATAAAATAACCATAGCCAATATTTTCAGCGCTTGATTATTGCCCATGTTACTTGGGCTGGTATACCAAAAGACAGGTAATGTAACCAAGAGAACAGGCAAGCTATATAACCAGTAATCACGTCGTCTTAATCGACCTTTAAAAGAAAACAGCGCCCACTTTTGATCCATCGAAAAACCTTATTAACTACAATTGTTTAACTAATACCATTCTGAATAAATAGATAGTCAGAGATATGTCTATATTGGCATAAAACCAGCTTAATAAAAGCAACCAACCATCAATATACTATCAGCTATTACATGAATGGACGTTGACCGCGACTTACCCATTTCAATAACAAGTTATCTGCCGCTTCACCCGTTGCACCCGCTAATTTTTCTGCCAGTTTCTTACGTTGAACGAAGCGAACATTTAATACTTCACGATCTTTACAAGCATGTGTAATGAAATTATCGCTTGTACCGATTTCATCAACAAGCCCTAGGTTCAGTGCTTGATTACCAAACCAGTGCTCTCCGGTTGCCACTTTTTCTAGATCCAATTCTGGACGGTGAATAGCAATAAAGTCTTTGAATAAACCATGCGTTTCTTCAATTTCAACTTGGAATTTGTCGCGTGCTTTATCGGTATTTTCGCCAAACATCGTTAATGTGCGCTTAAATTCGCCCGCAGTGATTTGTTCAAACTCAATATCATTCTTTTTCAATACTTTGCTGAAGTTTGGTAGCTGAGCAATAACGCCAATAGAACCTACAATAGCAAAAGGCGCTGAAATAATTTTATCTGCCACACATGCCATCATGTAACCGCCACTAGCGGCGACTTTATCAACAGAGATCGTCAACTTGATACCTGCAGATTTCAAGCGGTCAAGCTGTGAAGACGCTAAACCATAGCCATGTACCATACCGCCGCCCGTTTCTAGGCGAAGCAATACTTCATCTCCTTCAATTGCAACGGCAATAATGGCACTGACTTCCTCACGCAAAGAAGATACTTCACGCGCATCAATGCTACCGTGAAAATCGATGACAAATAAACGAGACTCACGAACATGAGACAAATCGCCTTCTTTAGCGGCTTTTTTAATTTCGTTCTGACGTGCTTTCTCTTTTTCTTTATCTTCTTTTTTTGTCGCTTTATCACGTGCTTTCAATAGCGGTTTATCAAATAAGTGCTCTTCTAATTGATGAACCGTATTTTTATACTGCTCAGTTAAGTCTGTGACTTCTAATTCACCCTTTTGTGAACCGTGACGCCCGTTTAAACCTTTCGCTAAAACAAGGATACCGACAAGCGCAATAACGACTGTCGCAATCTTGGCTAAGAACAGCCCATAATCAAACAAAAATTCCAATCTTAAGTCCTCGCTTTAATAAATTGATACCAATCACAGAATGATGGTCTTTTCCCATTGTAACCAAGTTGCCACCTGTACCGCTATCGCAATACAATAGAAAAGCAAAAGTAATGTTTACTCTGTATATCCAGCGACCTAAAAATACAGGATTCTGAGTGACCTTAGTGAGTAACTTGAGGATCTCTGTTATTGTTCACTTCGACTAAAAGTGATTATACCCAAGCGACTTTACGTGTGCAGATTTAGCGAGGATCCTGCATCTTGAGGTAATTTTGGTATATTAATAATGACAAACCAATAAGGAAGTTACACGTGGAATATCAAATCGCTGCGGATTCTCTACAAGATCGCGTCATTCTGGTCACTGGTGCTGGTGATGGCATTGGTCGTCAAGCAGCCATTAGTTATGCAGCACACGGTGCAACTGTTATTTTGCTTGGTCGTACCGTTGCGAAACTTGAAGCTGTTTATGATGAAATTGAAACGCTAGGCTACAAGCAACCAGCGATTATCCCTCTCGACTTACGTGGTGCAACGAAGCAGCACTATATTGATATGGTTGAAACCATTTCAGAGCAGTTCGGCCGTTTAGATGGCGTATTACACAATGCTGGTTTACTTGGCGTATTAAGCCCATTCGACCAACTTGGTGAAGATACCTTTGACGATGTGATGCATGTAAACGTTAAAGCACAGTTTTTGATGACTCAAGCTATCATGCCATTGATCAAAAAATCTGAAGATGGTCGCATGATTTTCACCACGTCAACGGTTGGCCATGAAGGTCGTGCCTTTTGGGGCGCCTACTCTATGTCAAAGTTTGCCACTGAAGGCATGATGGAAATTTTAGCCAACGAGATGTGCAATACAACAGTTCGTGTCAATGCGATTAACCCAGGCGGTACTCGTACAGGCATGCGCGCAAAAGCATTCCCAGCGGAAGATTCAGGCTTATTAAAAACACCCAAAGACATTATGCCACTGTACCTATATTTAATGGGACCAGAAAGTAAAGATGTGAATGGTCAATGCATTGATGCACAACCAAAAAGCTAAATATAAAGCGTTCTGAAAAGACGAGAAATAACAAAAAGCCGACGTATTCACGTCGGCTTTATTATGTCTGTTTACTAAGACGAGTCTTATTGGCGTGTACGTGGCTTACCCGCTAGCGGGTTACGACGTTGAGCACCATTACCTGACGGTTTACGCTTCCCTGCTGGCTCATTGCTTTCGTCTGTTTTACGACGATTGCCTTGCGCAGGCTTACCAGCAGATGGCTTGCCACGTGTCGGCTTAGCCGTTGAAGGCTTACCTGACGGCTTACGCTTCCCAGCTGGCGCGTTTTGCCCTTCAACTTCACTGTTACGTGTTGAAGAACGACGTTCATCAGGGTTACTCGTACGGCCACGACGACCGCGAGGTGTTTCAGTAACACGTTCTTCGTGACGACGTACGGCACGACGAATCTGACGAACACCACGTTTACGCTTCTGGCCTTCGACCGTCAGCATTGTGTTTTCTTCAGCTTCAAGCTCTACCACTTCACGAAGATAGTTAACTTCTTTCAGCTCTAGTTCCATCCAACCGCCACGAGGCATATCTTTCGTTAGATAAATATCACCATAACGTACACGTTTTAGACGGCTTACTGTTACGCCTTGTGAATCCCACAAACGACGAACTTCACGGTTACGGCCTTCTGTGATTACAACGTAGAAAGTATGGTTCATACCTTCACCGCCAGAATACACAACGTCTTCAAAACGTGCCATACCATCTTCTAGTTCAACACCTTGAACTAGGTTCTTAACCATATTTTCGTTAATCTCACCGAAAACGCGAACCATGTATTCACGTTCAACGCTTCGACTTGGGTGCATCAGACGGTTAGCTAATTCACCATCAGTGGTAAATAGCAATAGACCGGAGGTATTTGCATCCAATCGACCAACAGAAACCCAACGGCCACTTGATAGACGAGGTAAACGATCAAATACAGTTCGGCGACCTTCAGGATCGTGACGCGTACATAACTCACCTTCAGGTTTGTTATAAGCAAGAACACGACACACTTCATCAGAAGGTGAAACCAGATCAATCTTGTGACCATCGAGACGAACAAGAACGGATAAATCGTCTAGACGATCACCCAACTTCGCAACTACGCCGTCAATGCTCACACGACCGCTTTGAATCATTAATTCGATCTCACGACGAGACCCTTGGCCAGCACGCGCTAGCACCTTCTGTAACTTTTCACTCATTATAGACAAACCTTTGTCGCCTTCACAGGCGTCGAAATACTCATCAGAACACTTTAAGCCATCTTAAAGATAGCCGCATATTATGCCAAAGTATTCACTCATACGCTATCTCAAAAATAGTCTAGCTGACTATCAATTTACAGATATGTATTCAAACAGGAAATATTAAAAGCATTAGCTAAACGGTGTTGGATCACCCGCACCAACTCGTAACACTTCCATTTCATCATTACTAAAATCAATCACGGTAGTCGGTTGCTCACCTAAATAACCACCATTCATGATTAAATCGACCGCATGCTCTAACTTATCGCGGATATCTTCAGGATCAGATTCAGCAACATCGCTATTCGGTAAAATCAAACTGGTCGACATTAATGGCTCGCCCAACTCTTCAAGCAAAGCTAAAGCAATCGCATTATCAGGAATACGGATACCAATCGTTTTACGTTTAGGGTTCATTAAACGACGTGGCACTTCTTTCGTACCTTTAAAAATAAACGTGTACGCGCCTGGTGTATTGCTTCGTAACAACCGGAATGCCGCATTATCAACACGTGCGTAGTTGGCAATTTCAGACAAGTCACGGCACAACAATGTAAAATTGTGCTTATCGTTTAATCGACGGATCTGGCAAATACGTTCAAGCGCTTGCTTATTTTCAAGTTGGCAACCCAATGCATACCCTGAGTCGGTTGGATACACGACAACGCCACCATTACGAATAATCGCAACCGCCTGCGTCATTAAACGGGCTTGCGGGGTTTCAGGGTGAACATAAAAAAATTGGCTCATTTATCCTCCGGTGGCGATGTCGGATCTGCCGATACCGCCTCATCAACTCGCTTCTTCTCAACATCCCAATCAAGCCAAACTTCTGTTACACCTTTCGGTAACCACAAATTACGACCTAATTCCGTCCAAGGAGACGGGTAATGGAAATCAGAGCCTTGAGAAGCAAGTAAATTATAAGTGATCGCATAATCCCCTAAGGTGCGACGTTCTTGTTGTCCTTGCTGTGGCTGAGCAACTTCCATTGCATCACCTTCCGCTTCAACAAAAGTAGCTAAAAGTCGCTTTAACCATTTTGCCGTCATTTTGTAGCGACCGGGATGCGCAAGGACAGCTTGACCACCAGCAGCATGAATAACAGCGACTGCATCAGCAATCGAGCACCAAGCTGGCGGCACGTAACCCGGATTTCCCCGAGTTAAGAATTTCTTAAATACTGCCTGCATGTTTTTTGCGTAACCTTGCTCAACAATCCAACGCGCAAAATGAGCCCGTGTAATTGTTGCACCATTGGCTAATGCCATTGCACCTTCATAAGCGCCAGGCATATTATTTCTCGCCAATCGCTCAGCCATCTCTAGCGCCCTTGCGGTACGACGATCGGCTTGCTCTTGAATAAGTGCGGTTAATGCTGGATGCTCAGAATCAATATTCAACCCCACGATATGAATATCAAAGTTACTCCAAAGCGTAGATATTTCAATGCCTTTGATCAGAGTTATAGGTAACTCTTGTTCATCAATGATGCGTTGAGCAGGCAATAGCGCTTCCACCGTATCGTGATCAGTTATCGCAAGCGCATCAACTCTACGTTCAACAGCTCGTTTCAACAATTCTTCTGGCGATAAGCACCCATCAGATGCTGTGGTGTGGCTGTGTAAATCAAATAACATAATTTTATTTCTGACTTATCTCTTGACTTTACATCAATGAACTAGTTTACTAGTACGCAATTACCCGTAGTAAGACTCTACAGAACAGGACTTTTACATGTTACAGCAAATTAACCGACAGCTTCGCGCTTTCTTCATCTCATGGTGGTGGCACTTCTCTATACGGGTTGTGTGATTTGCTGTTCCTAACGGACAGAATAGACATAAGCCCGCCAGATGCGGGCTTTTTTATACCAAAATTTCAAATAATTTATCAGTGTGATGCCTGCGTTACTCAAGAGTAAATGCATCAAACTCAAAAGGGTCAAGACATGATTATCGTACTAAAGCCTAAAGCAACAGAAGCACAAGCTAAAGAAATCCTAAACCGCATTGAAGCATCAGGCCTAAAGCCTTTATATATGCCAGGTGTTGAACGTATCGTATTAGGCGCATTAGGCGATGAGCGTGTTTTACAACAATTAAATCTAGATGCTTACCCATGTGTTGAAACAGTAAAGCCTATTTTAACCAAATACAAAATGGTTAGCCGTGAAGTACAAGCGCACGATAGCGTTGTTCGCTTTGGTAATGCCTCTGTCGGTGGCAACAAATTCGCGGTTATCGCTGGCCCTTGTTCGGTTGAATCTGAAGCGCAGTTAATGGCTGTTGCTGAAGTGGTTAAAAAGCACGGTGCCGTAGCTTTACGTGGCGGCGCATATAAGCCACGCACCAGCCCATATGATTTCCAAGGCATGGGTATTGAAGGCTTGAAATTATTACAAAAAGCCAAGAAAGAACTCAACATTCCAACTGTTTCTGAAGTCATGGAAGTGAGCCAAGTTGAATCACTGTGTGAATATGTAGACTGCCTACAGATTGGCGCGCGGAATATGCAAAACTACGCATTATTAAAAGCCGTGGGCGAAAGTAAAAAACCGGTCTTGCTCAAACGCGGACTTTCAGCCACTATCGAGGAGTTGTTGCTGGCTGCGGAATACATTTACGATGCAGGTAATCCAAATATTATCTTGTGTGAACGTGGTATTCGTACTTTTGAAACAGCGACACGTAATACATTAGACTTAAATGCAGTGGCTTATTTGAAGCAACGCACTCACCTACCAGTAGTCGTTGATCCTAGCCATGGAACTGGTGTACGTGAATTGGTTATTCCACTTTCCCGTGCAGCTGCTGCAGTTGGCGCTGATGGCATCATCGTAGAATCACACCTTAATCCGTGTGAAGCATTATCTGATGGGCACCAAGCGCTTACCGGTCCAATGTTCGAACAGTTAATGCAAGAACTAAAACCGTTTGTAGAAGCGGCAGGGAGAACGCTGTGAATACTACCCCATTAGGTGCTGGTGAATTAGAAGTCCTTAGCCTTGATGTACCTTATGTTGCAGATCCAACGGAATTATATTACTCCGTATGTGGTAATCGCCCACATAACCTATTGTTAGAGTCGGCAGAAGTCGACTCTAAGCAAGATCTTCAAAGTTTAATGTTAGTTGATGCCGCAGTACGCATTGTATGCCGTGGTAAAGAAGTACGTCTTGAAGCATTAACCGATAATGGCTTATGTGTACTTCAAACTATCGAAAACGTTGTTACTAACGATATTACCGTCGAGCGAGAAGCGCAGTGTTTAGTCTTACACTTCCCAGCAGCTGAACGCACACTCGATGAAGACAGCCGTTTACGTCAAACGTCGTCTTTTGATGCACTACGCATGATTCAACATGCCTTCGACACATCGGCTCATCCGCGTGAAGCATTATTTTTAGGAGGTTTGTTCGCTTACGACTTAGTCGCAGGCTTTGAGCCTCTACCTAATGTAACACAAGACAATAACTGCCCTGATTACCTTTTCTATATTGCTGAAACCTTACTGGTTATCGATCACCAGCGCCGTAAAGGTAAACTTCAAGCCACCTTGTTTGGTGGTGAACAATATACCGCTAGCTACTTTGAACTAAGCCGCCGTTTACAGCATATTAAAGAAGCCTGCCTAGCGCCTAAACCTGTGCCAGCAGCAGAGCTTCTTGAACGTTGTAAGCCAGAAGCCAGTATTAGTGATGAAGACTTCTGCCAAACGGTGAAAGATTTGAAGCAATACGTCATTGCTGGTGATGTATTCCAAGTGGTGCCTTCTCGTCAATTCACATTACCTTGCCCTTCACCGCTTGTTGCTTATAAAGAACTTAAAATCGGTAATCCAAGCCCGTACATGTTCTTCTTACAAGATTCAGAATTCACCTTATTTGGTGCTTCGCCAGAAAGTGCACTGAAATACTGTACAGAAAGCAACCAAGTCGAAATCTACCCTATCGCAGGCACACGCCATCGCGGAAAGAATGTAGATGGGTCAATTAATCTGGATTTAGATGCACGTATTGAGCTTGAGTTACGCAGTGACTTAAAAGAAAACGCGGAACACATGATGCTGGTTGATTTAGCGCGTAACGATGTTGCACGTATCAGTGAACCAGGTAGCCGTTATGTGGCCGACCTACTAAAAGTAGACCGCTATAGTCACGTGATGCATTTAGTGTCTCGTGTTGTTGGGCAACTACGCAGTGATCTTGATGCATTACATGCTTACCAAGCATGTATGAATATGGGTACTTTAACAGGTGCACCAAAAATTCGTGCCATGCAGCTGATTCGTGATGTAGAACAACGTCGTCGTGGTAGTTATGGTGGTGCAGTGGGTTACTTAACGGGTCATGGCGATATGGACACCTGTATTGTGATTCGTTCAGCTTATGTCGAAAACGGGATCGCAAGTGTTCAAGCTGGTGCTGGTGTCGTATACGACTCAATACCCCAAGCTGAAGCAGATGAAACACGAGGTAAAGCACAGGCTGTTATTACCGCGATTCGCAAAGCGCACAGCTTAAACGAAACTAAAAAACTAAGCCGTAAATGAGGAGCTAAAACAATGGCACAAGCACATATCGTTCTATTGGATAACTTTGACTCTTTTACCTACAACTTGGTTGATCAGTTCCGTTCATTAGGCCATCCGGTAACCATTTACCGCAACAGCCTTAGCGTTGAACAAATGGAACAGGCACTAGCAAATAAAGAAAACCCAGTGCTAGTGCTGTCACCAGGGCCTGGTGCACCAGCTGACGCTGGTTGTATGCCAGCCCTAATCAAACGCATTAAAGGGGAAGTACCTATTATAGGTATCTGCCTTGGTCATCAAGCCATTGTTGAAGCTTACGGCGGTAAAGTAGAAGGCGCGGGGGAAATCGTTCACGGGAAATCGGCTATGATGAATCACACCCAACATAAGGTATTTGGTGATTTGCCCAATCCACTATCGATTGCGCGCTATCACTCTTTAGTCGCTACCGAAGTACCAGAAACGCTGGATATTGTTGCCGATGTTGATGGCCTCGTTATGGCTGTTACCAATGATGCTGATCGCGTTTGCGGGTTTCAATTCCACCCTGAGTCGATTCTAACGACCCAAGGCGCACAACTGCTAACGAATACTTTGAGCTGGGTAATGTCGAAAGTAGAAAGCGACATAGAAACAACAAAAACAACTCAGACAAACGATAAAGATTAAGGATGATGGTTATGGACGCTAAAATTTTCGAAATTGCAGACAAACTTTATGCCCAGCAGGCGCTAACGCAAGATGAAAGCCACGTACTGTTTGATGCCATCATCAAAGGTGATGTAGACCCAATTTTACTTTCTGCAGTTCTGACTGCACTTAAAATCAAAGGTGAAACCCCCGCTGAAATCGCAGGGGCAGCGAGTGCTTTACTTGCGAATGCCAATACATTTCCTAGCCCTGAATACGATTTTGCCGACATCGTAGGTACTGGTGGCGACGGGGCTAACACCATCAATATCTCCACTACAGCTGCATTTGTTGCCGCAGCCTGTGGTGTCAAAATTGCAAAACACGGTAACCGTGGCGTATCAAGCAAATCTGGCTCATCTGATTTACTGGATAAATTTGGCATCAATCTCGCGATGACACCAGAAAATGCCCGTGGTGCACTCGACGAACTTGGCGTCTGTTTCTTATTTGCGCCTGAGTATCACAGCGGTGTTCGCCACGCGATGCCTGTACGCCAAACCTTAAAAACACGTACGATCTTTAATGTATTAGGTCCTCTCATTAACCCTGCACGACCTAAAATTGAATTGATGGGTGTGTACGATCAATCATTGGTTCGCCCTATTGCTGAAACAATGGTCGCAATGGGCATGAAGCGCGCCGCAGTCGTTCATGGTTCAGGTCTTGATGAAGTGGCTATTCATGGCGAAACACTTGTCGCTGAAATCATTAATGGTGAAATTAAAGAATACACCTTAACACCGGCTGATTTTGGGCTTGAAACATACCCATTAGAAGCGATTAAAGGTGGTGAGCCAGAAGAAAACCGCGCAATCATCACTGATATTCTGACCGGAAAAGGCACTGATGCTCAGCAAGGTGCTGTCGCAGTCAATGTAGCTTTGTTATTACGTCTATTTGGTCAGGAAGATTTAAAAGCGAATACACAGCAAGCGATTGCAGCCATGCAATCAGGTAAAGCGTATGAGCTAGTTAGTAAATTAGCGGCACGAGGTTAATCATGGAAACAGTACTAGCAAGAATCGTTGCAGATAAACGTATTTGGGTTGAAGCCCGTAAGCAAAGCCAGCCTCTTGAAAGCTTTGTTAATACGATAACACCCAGTGATCGTAGCTTTTACGATGCACTGACCAGCGATACTGCCGCTTTCATTTTAGAATGTAAAAAGGCATCGCCGTCTAAAGGTCAAATTCGTGAGGACTTTGACCTTGATTACATTGCCAGTGTTTACAATAACCATGCCAATGCTATTTCCGTATTAACAGACGAGAAGTATTTTCAAGGTAACTTTGATTTTCTGCCGCAAGTACGTAATCAAGTTCGCCAACCTGTTCTCTGTAAAGATTTCATGATCGATGCTTATCAGGTTTACCTTGCGCGCCACTATCAAGCTGATGCCATTCTCTTGATGCTATCTGTGCTGAATGACGAAGAATACCGCGAGCTATCAACGCTTGCGCACTCTTTAAACTTGGGCGTGTTAACTGAAGTCAGCAACGAAGAAGAGCTTGAGCGTGCAATCGCATTACAAGCCAAAGTCGTTGGGATCAATAACCGAAACTTGCGCGATTTAAGCATTGATTTGAATCGTACAAAAGAACTCGCACCGCGTTTGCCTGAAGGTACGATTGTAATCTCTGAATCAGGCATTAGTACCAACCAACAAATCCGTGATTTATCAGCATATGCGAATGGCTTCTTAATCGGAAGTTCGCTAATGTCTGAAGACAATCTAGAACTGGCTGTACGACGAGTACTGCTTGGCGAGAATAAAGTATGTGGTTTAACCCATGCCGACGATGCATCTGCTGCCTATCAAAGCGGTGCTGTGTACGGTGGTTTGATTTTTGTTTCCTCGTCTCCTCGTCATGTCGATATCGAACAAGCCCGTATGGTAATGAGTGGCGCACCACTTAAGTATGTCGGTGTTTTCCGTAATGCTGATCCACAAGCAATCAAAAAAGCAGCTGAATCATTGGCTCTATCTGCCGTGCAATTACACGGTGATGAAACTCCAGAATATGTCACGAATTTAAAAGCACAGCTTCCCGTAGATTGTGAAATCTGGAAGGCACACGGGGTAGAAGCGGTATTACCCGACTTTTCCCGTTGGCAAGCCGATAAGCACTTACTCGATAGTAAAGTGGGTCAACAAAGTGGCGGCACAGGCAAAACATTTGATTGGTCGCTACTGAGTGAAACAGCGAAAGACAATATTCTATTAGCTGGCGGGCTTACCCCAAGCAATGTCAGCGAAGCAGTCAAGCTTGGTTGCCGCGGATTAGATTTAAACTCTGGTGTAGAAAGCGCACCGGGTAAAAAAGATCAAACGAAATTGAATGCGGCATTTGCAGCAATCAGAAAGTATTAAGGATTAGAAACGATTATGAGCAAATTAGATGCCTACTTCGGTGAATTTGGTGGTCAGTACGTACCGCAAATTTTAGTGCCAGCGCTAGATCAGCTGGAAGATGCTTTTATTGAAGCACAACAAGATCCAGCCTTTCAAAAAGAGTTTATCGACCTATTAAAAGATTACGCAGGTCGTCCAACAGCCTTAACGTTATGTCAGAACCTGACTAAAGGCACAAAAACAAAGTTATACCTAAAGCGTGAAGATTTACTTCACGGTGGCGCTCATAAAACCAACCAAGTATTAGGTCAGGCACTACTTGCTAAGCGCATGGGTAAAAAAGAAATCATTGCTGAAACGGGCGCAGGTCAGCATGGTGTTGCAACCGCATTAGCATGCGCACTATTAGATCTTAAATGTCGCGTTTACATGGGCGCAAAAGATATTGAACGTCAAAGCCCCAATGTATTCCGCATGAAATTAATGGGTGCCACCGTTATTCCTGTGCATTCTGGGTCTTCTACTCTGAAAGATGCCTGTAATGAAGCAATGCGCGACTGGTCTGCAACTTATGAAGAAGCACACTACCTACTGGGGACGGCTGCAGGTCCACACCCATTCCCAACAATTGTTCGTGAATTCCAACACATCATTGGTGAAGAAACCAAAGCGCAAATCTTAGAAAAAGAAGGTCGCCTACCCGATGCCGTTATTGCATGTGTCGGTGGTGGTTCAAACGCTATTGGTATGTTCTCAGATTTCATCGATGAAAAAGACGTGGGCTTAATTGGTGTAGAACCAGCAGGTAAAGGTTTAGATACCAACATGCACGGTGCACCGCTTAAACACGGTAAACTGGGTATTTTCTTTGGCATGAAAGCACCATTGATGCAAGATGAGCATGGTCAGGTTGAAGAATCTTACTCAGTATCTGCAGGACTCGATTTCCCATCTGTTGGGCCTCAACACGCACACCTTAACGCAATAGGCCGTGCTGAATACGGCTCAGTAACCGATGATGAAGCACTCGATGCATTCCAGTTACTGGCGCGTAAAGAAGGTATTATTCCGGCGTTAGAATCTGCCCACGCATTGGCTTATGCACTAAAAATGATCGAAGCTGAACCAGAAAAAGAGCAACTTTTGGTTGTTAATCTTTCAGGTCGTGGCGACAAAGACATTTTCACCGTACACGATATTTTGGACGCAAAGGGAGTACTGTAATGGATCGTTATCAAGAATTATTTAATCGCCTAGCAGCAAAAAATGAAGGCGCATTTGTTCCTTTCGTAACGATTGGCGACCCTACCCCTGAGCAATCAATGAAAATCATTGATACTTTAGTTGAATCAGGTGCAGATGCGCTTGAATTAGGCATCCCGTTCTCCGACCCATTGGCTGATGGCCCAACCATTCAAGGTGCAACTATTCGTGCGCTTGAATCAGGTACAACACCTGTTGTGTGTTTCGAATTATTAACTCAAATTCGCGCAAAATATCCTGACATGCCAATTGGCTTGTTAATGTATGCAAACTTGGTGTTTACTGCTGGCATCGAAACCTTCTATAAAAAGTGTGCCGATGCTGGTGTCGACTCAGTATTGATTGCAGATGTGCCAATCAAAGAATCAGAAGAGTTCCGTGTGGCAGCTGAAAAATACGGCATTCACCCTATCTTTATTGCACCACCCAATGCTACTGATGAAACATTGAAATCAGTCTCTGAATTAGGCGGTGGTTACACATATCTACTGTCTCGCGCTGGTGTCACAGGTGCTGAAACAAAAGCAGGTAAGCCAATTCGCCACTTAGTCGAAAGTCTTACTAAGCATAATGCTCCACCAGCCCTACTTGGGTTTGGTATATCTGAACCAGCACAAGTAAAGGAAGCGATTGAAGCCGGTGCCGCTGGGGCAATATCTGGTTCTGCTGTAGTCAAAATCATCGAAAATAGCCTAAACGATCATGCTGCAATGCTTGATAATTTAGGCCAATTTATTCGTGACATGAAAACAGCAAGTAAGCTTAGCTAATACACTGCTATTTCATAACGACTTAAAAACCGCACTCTGTGCGGTTTTTTTTAGTCAAACCTTCTGCTGTTAACTCCCCTCTCAATATTCGTAACATAAAAAAGCTACATTTCCGACACATCACTCTTTCACGGTTTAAAAAGCCATCAATCGCACCAAACAAACATAAGTTTGATTTATATCAATAGAATAAAATATCGAAAAGAATGATTGATAAGCTCTAAAATTGCGTGTAAAAACACAGTCGCAAAATATTGAGTTAACATTTATAACATTGAAAAAACTTAACTCGAAACAAAACCAACAAAACACAACAGCAGTAACAAACACAACAGAGGGCATCGAAAGTGTTAAAAGAAAAAGGATTATTGGGCAACATCGGCGTTCAAGTCGTTATTGCGATGATTGTAGGTACAATCGTTGGCGCAATGATGGGACATTCTGCCAGCATTTTTGCACCGCTTGGTAGTATCTTCATCCATCTTATTAAGATGCTTGTTATTCCATTGGTTGCGGTTGCGATTATCTCTGGTGCGGCTGGTTTGGGAAGCAGCCACTCAGCAGGTAAAGTAGGACTGACAACATTAGGTTTCTTTGCTTTTACATCAGCAGTAGCCGTTGCACTGGCATTAGTAATGGGTGAAGTATTCCAACCTGGCGTTGGCATCGATCTTACTGGCGTCGAAGGCATGTTTTCTAATGCATACGCTGAAAAAGGTGATTTACCTTCATTTTGGGCAACTCTTTTGGGTATGATCCCGACAAACGTTTTCCAGTCTCTTAATGAAGCTAATATTCTTCAAATTCTTGTTTTCTGCCTCTTTTTTGGCGTAGCTGTATCGAAGTTAGAAAAAGAACGTCGCGATCCACTGATTAACGGTGTTAATGCTGTCGTTGACGCAATGGTTTGGATGATCAATGTTGTAATGAAAATTGCACCGTTGGGCGTATTCGGGCTAATGGCTGACGCTGTGGGTACGTTCGGTTTTAGCGCCTTAATGGTGGTATTTAAACTATTCGTTGTTTACATCGCTGCAATTCTTATCTACGGCTTCATTTTCTACCCGATTATGATCAAGCTGTTTAGTAAAACTTCACCAATTGCGTTTTTATCAGCAATGAAGAAACCGCAAGCTGTTGCATTATCGACAGCCTCCTCAATGGCAACACTGCCTGTTACGATGGAAACCTGTGAAGAAGAACTAGGTGTTCGTAATTCAACCGCTTCATTTGTTTTGCCATTAGGCGCAACAATCAATATGAGTGGTAATGCTATTTACTACGGTTTGGTTGCCATCTTCTTTGCACAAATGTTTAACGTTGATCTTGGTATGAGTGCTTATATCGCCATTATCGTTACTTCAACATTAGGTGCAGTCGGTCAAGCGGGCGTACCTGGCCCTTCATTCTTGGTGGTTGCTGTATTGCTTTCAGCAGGTATTCCTATTGAAGGTCTACCGTTACTCTTTGCTCTAGACCGTATCTTCGACATGGTACGTACTGCATTGAATATCACTGGGGATGCTGCTTGTGCTGTTATTGTTGATAGCTATATTGGCGATAATGAAGAAGCAAGCAAAGCTTAAAAAGCAGACGCTATATCTCTACAATTTATCCACACTAAACCACTCCTAGAGTGGTTTTTTTATCTGTTATTTTTAGAGCTAGGTTGTTAGTTAGCTTTACTCATACCATTAAAGGGGAAAAAATTTTACTTCATATGTTCAAATCTAATACCTTATAGAATCAGCTTTGACAAAAATAAAAATCTCATATTACTCTAAACTTCACGTCCTGTTTTATTCATCTTACCGTTAACGATATTAAAGTAGACGTTTCTACCCTGTCCCCTGCGATACCTTTTCTTAATTATCTAAGTAAATAAATCAATTGCGTCTCATTTATCCATATTGCAGTCAAAAATAAAGAGCTTATTTTATTCTAACTTAAGTGTCACCGTGAATCTCGCCATTACATAAAGTTACGAATTCGAATTCTTATCAATTAACCATATAATAATTTTTTATTGATACCATCTTTTAGGCTTATACATGTATGAATAGCTAGACAATTAGGCTATAGGTATTCTCGTATGAAATATAAGCACTAATTTTATATTCATATTTGCTAATAAATAACAAGCAACAGGACTGTTATTCAGTAATCACTACTCTGTTTAAGTAACCATTACTCTGTTTAAGCACTTACGCATGGCGAAATACAAACGTGTAATTTCTTATTAAAAATAAAAATAATGAACAAGAAAATGAAGATACAACTTGAAAATATAAACTCGTTTATCACTGCTGCCGAACAAGGTTCCTTCAGCGCCGCTGGCCGGGAACTAAAAAAAACGCAAGCCGCCGTTAGTTTGGCCATTCAAAATCTTGAAATAGATTTAGGATTTCAACTGTTTGACCGTACCAATCAATACCCACGATTAACCCAAAAAGGAGAACAGCTTTTACGTAATGCCAAACTCATGATGTCGCATTACAACAGCTTCATCGAAAGCTCGAAAACAATCTACACCATGAATGATGTAAAAATACAGATAGGCGTCGACCCTTTAGTTTGTGGCCCCGATGTTATCCAGATCATCCGTGACTTTTCCGAAGCTTTCCCCAATGTCGAACTCTTCTTAATGCAGCAAAGCAGTGCTTTATTAGCAAAAGAAGTCCATGCCAAACATCTCGATCTGGCGTTAGGCATTTTTCCATTTGAAAATAAGCTCAATTTTGAATTTACAACGGCTTTTCATATGAATAGCTCATGGGTAGCATCCCCAACATACCTCAATACCAAGTCGAATGTGATCAGTTATCACGATTTTTGCCAACTCCGCTTACTGGTTCCAGGAAATATTGATGACCTAGGGTTAAGTGAAATCAAATCTGCCTCCCAGCTATGGCACGTAGAAGACATTCACACTATTCTATCTTTATGTCGAACGGGTATGGGCGTAAGTTGTTTACCCGATTTTGTTCTGAAACAAGACCTTGAGCTACAACGTTTACGAAAAATCTCCTTTTCATTTAATAAACTCAAAAACAATTACTGGAAAGCCTCACTCATTTGGCCCAAAAGTACCTTATTAACTCCAGCCCTTATGTGGCTACAAAAACGCCTCACCGATATAGATATACTTTAAAGGAACATTCAGAAAATGGGCTCTATTTTAGGGCCCAATACCCAGAAGTTATTTTTGTAAATACAGTCATTAGTAATAAATTGTCATACAAAGATTTAAGTTAATTAATATAACGTACCCCTGAGCGTTTTATTTCTTTAATTGATACGTATATATCTTGCCGCTATTTTGAATCGTTACTTATTATCACTATATCGGCAATGAGAGATCTGCACATACCAGTCGCACTTTTAACGTCGACATATAAGCAATACATATGGTTCCTAATTGTTCATCAATACAGCGGTACCTTAATATATCCTCATTGGCTATTTCAACGGGCAAGTTATTACAATAAAGGGAAAGAAATGAACAATTTATATGCGAACACTATGGCGTTTCTATACACATACAAAAATGATGAGCGTGGTGTAACTGCGATTGAATACGGCTTAATTGCTGTTGCAATGGCGGTATTACTAGGTGCAGTTTTCAGTACACAGGGAAGTTTAATTCAAGCCTTAACAAAAGGTTTTGCATTGATTACTGCCGAACTAACAAAAATGGCTCCTTAAAAATAAACCTTGGCATTACTAAAATATGAACATTTCATTACAACTAATGCCACTTTTAATGCTATGGGTCACCTATTTAGATATTCGGTATCGCCGTATTTCTAATATTGTATGTGCGGCAGTGTTTTCACTGTCGCTCATTCTAGCATTTTCTCAGCATCAACTAGCTGATGGGATAATCAGTTCAATCATCATGCTTCTAATAAGCTTGCTACTGTTTTATTTTAATATTGTAGCGGCTGGTGATGGGAAACTAGCATCTGCTTTTGCTGTGGCTTTGTCACCGCAGCAGCTGATTTCTGCCTTATATTTTACGTCGCTATTCGGTGGCGTCGTGGCCGTGATCTATCTCATCAAATATCAATTAATACAGCGAAGCTCGCCTGAAAAAGCCCGTGGTCTACCTTATGGCGTAGCCATTGCCTGTGGGTTTGGTCTACAGATCTTTGCCAGTTATTTATAAAAGATAACGATGAACTCAAAAATTATTTTTGTAATCGCCTTTTTAGCGGTACTCACCGGATTATATGGCATGGCCGATACCTTGTTATCAACCACAGATACCGCCAGCACTTCCGCGACCGAAGAAAAAGAAATCAAATACATCACAGTGTGGCGTGCAACATCTCCGTTAGCACGCGGACAAGCATTGTCGCCGTCATCACTTACGCGAGAACAATTAACCGAAGAAGCCGCCCTTTCATTAGGGATAAATAGCGATGTGACCTTAAAATTTGAGCCCACAACATTGATGAATATGGACGTTAAACAAGGGGCATTGGTATTTCCAGAACTCCAAACCTCACCCGGAGAAGCAGGTTACCTCAACCTGATCACTCGTGGTGACATGACCCTCTACCCGTTGACCATTGCGTCCAAAAACCTGATTGATAATTACATTCAGCCAGGCGATTACATTGACATTATGGCAGTCAGCTCACCACGAACCAATCTCTCAAATACCACATCGACGTTAGAAAATTTTGAGGGCGTACGTGCATCTTTACTGATGCAACGAATTCGAGTGATGTCAGTCGGACAGTCAAACACATTGGCAGAAAAATCCGGTCAACGATCGACAACAACCTCAACCATTCGTCCTAAGGTCAATATCTCGAATGAAAATGAATCCACTGTCGTTATCGAAGTAAATCCAGACGACTTAGCCAAGTTATCGTTAGCACAACGCACCATGTACATCGAAATTTACCGTAGCCAACATTACCGCCAAACACCTGATGCTGATGTCAGTGACGTCATCAAAAACTACACAGGTATCGTTGAGTTGCGTGGTGCTGGTCGCGATCGTCTTGGAGAAGTTTTCTAATGTTCAATCCTTTTCGCTCTGTTTTATCTTTCAACGAAACGGTGATTAGCCTGATGCTCATCTGCCTCAGCTCACCCGTTTTCGCTTCGGATAAATTCGTCACCTTGAATGACGCCAATAATCTCGAATTTTCACAAGAAATCGGCACAGTGTTTGTCAGCCAACCTGACATCCTCGATTACAAAGTGATCGACAGCCGTAAATTGGTCATTTTTTCAAATAAAATTGGCCAAGCCAAAGTTATCGTTTACGGTAAAGATAACCAAGTGCTGCTATCACAGCGCTACCATGTCGACATCAACCTGTCGCAAGTGCGCCGACAACTCAAGCTTTACTACCCAGACTTAAGTATCTCTGTGACTTCAGTGGGCGAACAAGTGGCTATTCGTGGCACCGTCAACAATGAAAAACAGCGTGACGATATCTACCGCATGGTTGCCACCTTACTAAGCAAAAAAGAAATCGAACGCTATAACGAAGCCGAAAAGCTGAAGTTTGTCGAATCCGGCTTTGAAGAAGCCAATTGGGTCCGCTACAGCAAAAATTACACCTGGGAAGGCATAATTGAAGGTTTAGTGGTTGCCCAAGCACAACAAGTAAACGTCAAAATCTCTGTTGCACAAGTCACAAAAGAATTCAATGAAACCATCGGGGTCGACTGGTCCACAGTTGGCCGTAGTGTCGGTGAATTTTCGTTTTTAGAATTTAAAGCCAACGACTTATCTACCGTGATTAACGCAATTGGTAACGACAACATTGCCGAAATATTAGCGGAACCTAACCTTACCGTCTTATCCGGCGAATCGGCTAGCTTCTTAGTCGGTGGGGAAGTCCCCGTCATCGTCACCAACGATAACTCGACCAATATCAGCTTCAAAGAATTCGGTATCAAACTTGAACTGTCAGCCAAAGTATTGAGCAATAAAAAGATCAAATTACAACTCGCGCCAGAAGTCAGTGCCGTTGATGGTTATGTAAAAGCCGCGGGCATCGAAGTTCCACAACTGTCTTCACGCCGTGCCATGACTACCATTCAATTGGCCGATGGCGACAGCTTCATGCTCGGTGGTTTGATGAGCAGCGATGACATAGAAGAAATCAGCAAGATTCCGCTACTGGGTGACATTCCTATATTAGGCGCCGCATTCCGTAAATCTAGCACCACCCGAAAGAAAACCGAGTTGGTGATTGTCGCAACCGTGAATTTGGTCAAGCCAGTTTCACCGACGGATGTACGTTTACCACACATGCGTAAAACCACCACGCTACGCCGCTTATTCAATATAACCCAAAACGAAGAATCGGCTGAATACCAACAAACTAACCAAACACACGCTGATAAGCTTGCAATCCAGATGCTCAGCGAAGGAGGGTTCATTCAATGAAACGCTTACTGACTCTTTTTTTTGCCATAACCGTCTTAACAGCTTGCGCCGATCACGCTGACGATACTTTAGGCAGCGAAGCCTTGGTGTACCAACAAGTCGACACGTTCACTATCAGCTTGAAACACGATGCGGCCAAACACGATCAACAACAACTGTTGGATTATCTGACTGCGTTTGAAGCCGATGGGGCCAACGGCAAAGTCGATGTACGTTACAGCACCCAGCAAGGCAAGCTATGGGCGTTAAAAGTGAAGCAACGCCTCCTGAACAACGGCTTAAAGCCCAGCGATATCGCCGTACAACGTCAAAGCACCGAACAGTCAACCGCCACAACAACCTCCGATTACGCTGTCACGATCTCGGCTTACAAAGTGAAAACTGAAACGTGTCCGATCTTAACTTCAGGTGTTAAGCAACTACGTAAAGGCTGCTTTGTCGACAGCTTACGTTTGAAGCAAATCAGTCACCCTGAACAATTAACGCGATAAGGGAAGATTAATCATGTTCGATCTCGCTAAAGCGATTAGTCAGACCACCGAAAAAAGCCGAGAACATCAGGGACCGACAGGTTGTACCTTGTTCTACCAAACAGATGCCTGCTTAAACTTGGTGCAAGAAGTCTTTCGTTTTGAAGGCTGGCAAGCACCTGATTGCCTTAAAAATCAAAGCCAAAGCACCGATTACAGTAGTAAAAAAAGCAATAAATTAGAACATTCTACACTGCAAGAAATCATCATTCTTGAGCTAAACCAATCAACAAATGTGGTCGACGACGCCAAATCTTTTGCCAGCCGTTTACCGAACCACAAAGGCGTCGTGGTAATTGGTCAGGAAGATGCTATCACCACCTTACGTGGGCTAAAAGAAATGGGATTTTATTACCTATTTTGGCCTGCAAATAAACAAGAGATCACCGATTTCTTACGCCATGTACATTCCAATCAACAACGTTTTGCAGGTGTGAGTCAAAATCGTAAAGCCAAGCGGGTTGCGGTATTAGGCAGTAAAGGTGGTGTCGGTAATACGGTGATCAGTGCAGAACTGGCCGCTTGCTTGGCGCATTCTGGTGCAGAAACCATATTGATCGACCACCAGTATGCCTTCAGTAATATCGATATAGTGTTAGGCCTTAAACAATTCCAAAAACAAGATGCCAATAACTTGGCGCTACAGCTGCATGACATGGATGAAGCGACTGCCAGTGATTACTTAATTAAAGTCACCGATCACTTACGTCTGCTGGCAATTGAAGGGAATGAACCGACCAGCACTCTACAAAGTTATACCGATAGCATTAATGATTTATTAATGCGTCAGGCCAACTTTATCATCGAAGATTTCTCTGGCTCAGTCGATTTCTCATTGAACCTTCATCAATTGGTTGAACGCCATGACGTGATGATCATTGTTGTTGAGCCGACCGTCTCTTCAGTACGTTCGGCTCGTTTTCGCATTGAACAAATTGAAGAAATAAGCCTAACGCACAGCCTCGACATACGTGTACTGACCTTTATGAATGTTCACCGCCCTGACGTGGCGTTTTCCTTAACGAGAGAAGAAGTTAGCACCTATTTAGGTCGAGTTGTCGATGTCACCTTGCAATATGACAAACGATTCGCATCATTATTGTTGGACGGTAAGCGCTTGCATAAATTAGAGAAAAGTGCGGCAGGTCCCTTCAATGATATGGCCCTATTGTTACATGGAAAAACCTTGTGTAATCACCGCTCATCCATGGCGAAATTGAGGGGGTTGTTTAAACGATGAATACCAATAAAGAGCTCTACCTTACTTTTCGTAATCAAATATTTGAAGTACTGGATGCCCAAGCCATTGTCAAAATGTCGAAAGAAGAGTTGGTTAAACAAATTCAGAATGCCGTAGACGTGTTGGCGAGTAACTATCACCGCCCTGTCTCCACAGCCATGCGCAACTTGTTAGTCAAAAACTTGGTTGATGAGTTGATTGGCTTGGGTCCGCTGCAACCGCTAATTGAAGATGACACCATTACCGACATCATGGTCAATGGTGCCAATCACATCTTCTTCGAGCGCAACGGAAAACTGCAACATTCTGATGTAGTGTTTGTCAACGAAGCGCAATTATTAGAAATCGCCCAGCGCATTGCATCACGGGTCGGTCGCCGCGTCGATGAATCATCCCCTATGGTTGATGCTCGCTTAGAGGATGGTAGCCGCGTCAATATCGTGATCAAACCGATAGCAATAGATGGCACTACCATATCAATCCGTAAATTCCGTGAACATAAAATCGGTTTAGAAGAATTGGTCACCTTTGGATCACTCTCGCCAGACATGGCACGTGTATTAATGATTGCCGCTCGGTGTCGCCTCAATATTTTAATTTCTGGCGGTACCGGTTCGGGAAAAACCACCCTACTAAATGCCTTGTCTAATTTCATCAGTGAAGATGAACGTATCGTCACGATTGAAGATGCTGCCGAACTTAAGTTACAACAACCCCACGTAGTACGTTTAGAAACCCGTACTGCCAGCATTGAAAATACTGGCGCGGTGTCACAACGTGAACTGGTAATTAACTCATTACGTATGCGGCCCGATCGTATTATTTTGGGGGAATGTCGTGGTTCCGAAGCCTTTGAAATGCTGCAAGCTATGAACACTGGTCATGATGGGTCTATGTCGACCTTGCACGCCAACACCCCCCGAGATGCCATTTCACGGGTGGAATCCATGGTAATGATGGCCAGTTTAAACCAACCTTTGGATGCTATTCGCCGAACGATTATTAGCGCCGTGCACTTGGTGGTGCAAGTAAACCGTCAACGTGATGGCTCACGTAAAATCACCAGCTTGTCTGAAATAGTGGGTTTAGAAGGCGAAAACGTGGTGATGGAAGAGCTGTTCCGCTTCCAAGCGTCAGAAGGTAAACCTAATGAAAATGTACGCGGTAAGTTCGTTACACAAGGCATCATGCAGCGTTCTATTCTGATGCAACGCGCTGCGTATTACGGCCTGCAAGACGAGCTGGTTGCTGCTTTCCGAGGCCAACAATGAGTATTTATCTCTCTCTCTTATTATTTGGCGTGGCGATATTACTGTATAAGCGTCGCCAGCGTTCGTTAATAGATACCTTCTTTGTGGCTCCATTAGACGATACCAACAGCGATACCATTCAGGCCGTGAATATGGAATCACTTCAGCACCTGACATGGTGGAAGATCCTACTAATGAACTTCAGTCCTGCCTTTGCCATGTTGGGTAACAAAGCTTGGCTTAAGCTATCAATCTTCATGATGTTACTGACGTCGATTGGAGTGTACATCAACAACTATTTATTGCTTTTAAACAGTTATTGGTTACCGTTTCTTATGCCAGCATTAGGCTTTCTATGGGGATGGGCGTGGTTAATTAAAAAACGTCAGAATGAATTTGAACAAGCCTTTCCTGATGCCCTCAACATCATGATGAGTGCCGTCACAGCAGGCGAAAGTGTGATGCAATCAATCAGCTATGTAGGTAAAACCCTCGACAACAAAGTCGGCGATCTTTTCCAAGACATGGGAGAACGTTTAAAACTAGGTGAACCACCTGAACAAGTGTTTAAGCGTGCTAGCAAACACTACCCCTACCCAACCTTCTTATTTTTCGTTGTCACCATTAGGGCCAATATGTCGCGCGGAGGTCAATTAAAAGCCGTAATGGCCCGATTGATTCGAGTATTAGTTGATAGCCGTACTCTCGACAAGAAAAAAAGCGCCATGACTTCAGAAGCTCGCTTATCCGCCAAGATAGTGGCATCTCTGCCTTTCATTTTTATGGTGATCTTGAGTTTCATTAGTCCACAAAATCTCAATTATGTACTGACCGACCCAAATGGTCGTTATGTACTGTATTACGTAGTCGGTAGTGAAACGTTAGGGTTGTTCATCATCTGGTTATTGATCCGAGGAGTTCGTTAATGATCTTTATTTTTATTAGCCTTTTTATCCTCAGTGCCGTTTGCGCATGGAAGCTGTCGCAATGGCATACAGAACAAGCCAAGCAAGCCCATGTCGAAAGTTACCTGAGCGCCAAAAAAGACGGGCGGCTTACCCGATTAAACCGCTTCATTACGCGCTTAGGCAGAAACCACCAGCAAGATCTGGAACAGCAATTTGTTGATGCAGGTTTCTATAATACCCAATTCGCTAAGTATTACGTACCCGCTAAGCTTACTCTTGTCATTTTTACCTGCGTTGTGGTGATCATATCTGATCTCTCATTAATGAATAAAGCTGCAATTAGCGCTGTAGCGATGATCACTATTTTGCTGGTACCAGAAATGGTGCTGTCGATGCGTAAGAAAGCACTGATCCTCAAAACGTCACGCCAATTGCCTTACATGCTCGATATGATGTCGGTATGTGTGCAAACCGGGATGACTATTGAAGCCGCGCTCACCTACCTCAGCATTGAATTAGAAGCTTTCGACAAAGACCTGTGTTTCCACATCAAAAAAACCGCTGATGGGGCACGCGTCAAGGGATTAGAAAAAGCACTGATCGAACTGAGTGAGCGTATTCCTACCCCAGATGTTCGCAGTTTTACGCTAACACTGATTCAAAACCTGCAATACGGCACCTCTATCGCCAATGTATTAAGTGCGTTAGCAGAAGACATGCGGAAAATGCAGGTGCTCACCATGGAAGAAAAAATCGGCAAACTCGCCGCCAAAATGAGTGTGCCACTGATTCTCTTAATTATGTTTCCTATCGTTATTTTGATTCTAGCGCCGGGAATGATGCAAATGACAGTGGACATAGGCCAATGATACGACTAACTTTTTTATTCGTTCTTTTACTGTCGCAAGTCGGCTGTGTCACCTCGACAACTCAGCACACCGTTACCGAATCCGATTTAAAAGCAGTCGGTAATTATGCAGGCTTAATCAACTATTACAAAACCGCATTAATCACATCGCCTAACGATCCCAAAGTGATGTTGTCACTGGCCGATGCCTACTACCGCAACAAAGACATTGAATCTGCCCGTTTCTATGTCGACCAACTAGAAAAGCTCAATTACCAAGGGGCTACTTTCTCGTTTCTCGCAGGTAATGTGTATGCCGCATCAGATGATTATTCGCGCGCACTCACAGCGTACCAACATGCCAAACAGCAAGGCTATTCCGCATCAGATTTAGATCTCGAAATGGGGATTGTTTACAGCTATACCAGTCAATATCTCTTGGCCAAAGAGGCTTTCGATCAAGCCCGATTGAAAGGGCACGATGACATTGCGATCAAAAATAACCTCGCTGTATTGGCTATTGCCCAAGCCCATTATCAACAAGCAGTCGATATCTTATTACCCGTTTTTCAGCACAGTCCTGAACAACAAAAAGTGTCGTTCAATCTTGCCATAGCATTGATTCAACTGGGTGATATCCCCCAAGCCAAACAAGTGCTGGGCGAACGAATTACTGACGATCAACTCATGGCTTTGGTGTACGCATTGCGAGTATCAGGTAATACAGAGAATAAAGAGAGCCATGAGATAAGTAATGAGGAGCAACATGAACCGGCATAAACAACGGGGCGTATTCAGTATCGAATTTGCCATGAGTGCTATTGTTCTCTTTCTGGTGACATTCGCTATTTTTGAGGCTAGTCGCCTTATTTACATAATTAATTTGACTGAATCTGCTCTGCGCGAATCTACTCGTGATACCCGCGTATTTGAAAGTGAACGCTATAACACCGCCTATGAAAACCGCTTACAACAGATATTTGAAAGTGAAGGTGAAATTTGGCATTACTTAGTAAAACCAAAACGCTACCGCTTTTCAATCACCTATTACGACACCTATCAAAGCCTGATTAAAGACACTCCACATATTGGTGAATGTCAGCGTTGTGAATTGGCGTTATACAGCTTGCAATATCGCTACTTACCCATGTTTTTCATTGGCAATGTAGTTGATCGCACTATTACACGCGACATATTAGCCGAACAAGAACATGAAGGGTGGCCGATCAATGAAGAATAAACAGCATGGCGTGCTTGCTATCGAAATGGCTTTCGTACTGTTTTTCTTGTGCGCATTATTAATCTTCACCGGTGACATCGCCTACCAGTTGTTGAATCGGGTAAATCTGGATCGCACCAGTTATTCCTTAGTCAATATTTTGAAAGAGCGTACCCGCTTTTTTAGCACCCAAAACGTAGACGGCTCACGCACTGTGCGTTATGCCGTAAGCCAAAAAGATGCCGATGACATGGAAACCCTCGCAGCTCGGTTATTGGATCGTCCCGATACAGGTACCTTTGGTTTACGGGTGGAATCCTTACGCTATAACGGCAGTACGGAATACTACGATCGTTACACCAAAAGCATGAATAATACTTTGGAGTGTGATCCTGATGATGCGCTCACCTCACATCGTAACCTTGTGCCATTGTCAACCTCAGGCAAAGCTGCACCTCTGTATCAAGTAACAGTGTGTTACCGAATCGATTCTTGGTTTAGCCGCTTCATGGGAAGCAATAATCAGCAAGCTTATCTACATTCATCGTCAGCGATTGTGGGACGTTAATATGAGTATCAAGAGAATGAACCACCAAGGTATCACCTCGAATAAAATAACCAGCCCACGACATCAGCGGGGGGCTGCAGGTATCTATACCGCACTTGCCCTTATTCCTTTATTTGGCATGATTTTTTGGGCACTTGAAGGCACCCGCTATATCCAGAAAAAAAATCGATTGGCTGATGCTACTGAAGCTGCCACATTAGCAATAACCACGGCTAACCAAGATGATAAAACGTATGAAAACCAGTTGGCTACAGGCTACATTCAAGCATATATCCGCAATATAACCAGTATTAACAATATCAAGATTGAACGTTCTGAAGGTATTGATAATTACCCTACACCTGACGGCAATGAAGAAAGAGAGTATTTCCAATACCGCGTAACAGCCAAAACCAATCATATTTCGTGGTTAAGTAGCGATATTATCCCAAGTTTCGCGCCAACCGAAACCGTTGCTAACCGTGCATTGGCGCGTAATTACCCAATTTATCTCGGTGATAAAGATATCGATATTGTCTTTGTCTCCGATTTCTCAGGCTCGATGAAAGGCAATAAAATTCGAGCACTCAAAGATGCAATTCAAGCCATTGCCAATGAAATATTAGTGCCACGAGACGGCGAAGTCGAAGTCACTAACCGCATTGCATTTGTGCCTTATAACATGCGTGTACAAGAAAAACGCAGTAACACCCGATGGTGCATTACTCAATTAGACTATCGCCCGAATTTCAATGGTGGTAACTATTCATCTTATGAAGACATTGATTGGTCTACATGGTCTACATGGACACGTAACCAAGTGAGAGATTGCAGTAATGGCTATTACAGTTGCACAGGTAAAAAAAGGCGTGATGCTCGCACAGTATATGCGATCTTGAATGCCTCTAAGTCGGAAACGGGGAGCGGATGGTATTTTCCTGACCCATACTCTTACATCAACTTTCCCGGCAGTGTAGCTAAAACTTTTACGGCCAAAGCTAATAACCTGCAATTCCAATCGACCAACCAGAAGTTATACAGCGGGGGGATGTGTTCGGGTAACTTTTGGACCATTCCTCTTACGTCAGAGAAGACAGCTCTGTCTCCAATTCAAAACAACATGTCACCCGATGGCGGCACCTCGGTTTATCAAGGCCTGATCCGGGGCGCTCAAATATTAGAACAAGGACGCCCCACTTCCCCCTCAACTGAAACATCAGCAGCCTATAACTCACGTATTAAAATGATTTTAATGTTAAGTGACGGACAAGAAATGCCCTACGTCAGCACCTTCAATCAACTGGTGAATCAAGGGTTATGTAACACCATAAAAGCACAATTCAATGACAGTGATCAACCGCTGTACATGGGGGTACTCGGCATTGAGTTTGACGCCCAAGGACAACAAGGCTTCAAAAACTGTGTAGGCCAAAACAACATCACCAACGTCGACGATGTGGATGACTTGATTAAAGAAATTTTAGAGATGATCAAAAAAGGTTCAAAAACCGACGGCATCAGCAAATTGTATTACCGCCACTTAGAGAGTTAATCACCATGACAATACCACGCACCTTTTCTGATTTATCACTGACCGCCCTAGCAACCGGTGTACTGCTCAGTTCAATGACGGCCTATGCTGTAACACCTGATAGCCAACAGATCATGACATTATGCTCAACCAGCGCGCAAACCATCACTCACACCACACAAATTGGTGAAATAACCGGTATTGCCCATCACCGCAGTGGCTATTTACAAATCAACCAGGCTACTGGCGATACCGCGATCAAAGCTGCATTGTTGGCGCTCATAACTGAAACAAACATTGGTTCACAATGCTGGGAATACTTGAATACCGCTGGTTTATTGAACACAACGAGAACACAGGATAAAAACCTTATCGCCCGAGTGTATTTTGCTTTTGACAGCCAGCACCTAACGCCAGAGTCACAAACGGTACTGAAGACCATTGCCCAAAAACTTAAAAACAGCCCACAAACGGTAACCCTAAACGGCCATACAGACAGCGTCGGCCCGCAAGGTTACAACTACACGCTAGGTTTACAGCGTGCGAAATCCTCCATGCAGTATTTGATTGATAACGAAGTGAAAGATACCAACTTGAAGAGCAAAACTTACGGCGAAACCCAGCCTATCGAGAGTAACACAACCTCACAAGGTCGAGCTATGAACCGTCGTGTTGATGTTGTGATGTAACCCCCCACACAAACATCAAACACAGGCAGCCATTCACGTAATCTCGACGTTGCTGTATGTTTATATCACCACTTTAGAGAAACGCTAATACCAGATAATGACTTGGTATTAAGGCTGCAGCCTGACTAGCTGCAGCCTTTTTGTTTGTCTCAGGGTATACTTACAAGATATATAATGTAGAGGTTGCCACTTAATGAAACAACTGCTCGATTTTATTCCTTTAATCATCTTTTTTGTCTTATACAAAACCAACGATATTTTCGTGGCTACAGGGGCATTGATAGTAGCAACTGCCATTCAGGTTGCTGTTACTTGGTTCTTATATAAGAAAGTGGAAAAAATGCAGTTAGTGACCTTCGCGATGGTTACTGTATTTGGCGGATTAACGCTATTCCTTCA
Organism: Photobacterium profundum; assembly: GCF_003026285.1. Taxonomy (GTDB): domain Bacteria; phylum Pseudomonadota; class Gammaproteobacteria; order Enterobacterales; family Vibrionaceae; genus Photobacterium; species Photobacterium profundum. The sequence goes on along the minus strand of NZ_PYOD01000005.1, from coordinate 60,056 downwards.
TGACGAGAACTTCATAAAATGGAAAGTCACCATTATCTATGCTCTTTTCTCTATTGGATTAGCAGTTAGCCAAACAATGGGCAAACCACTGATTAAAAGTATGTTGGGCAAAGAAATTACACTACCCGATACAGTATGGACGCGCATTAATATGGCATGGACCGGCTTTTTTGCAGTCTGTGCCGTCGTAAACATCTATGTGGCATTCACTTTACCACTCGATGTGTGGGTTAATTTTAAAGTATTCGGTTTATTAGCCTTAACTTTGATTTTTACCCTTGTCACAGGTGGATATATTTACCACCATATGCCGAAAGAAACCGATTCAGAATAAGTTATAGAGTTCAGATTAAATAATGAATACAGAAAATAATATTCCGCGCGGGCAGCTACTGCTTCGTACGCTTGCAATGCCTGCAGACACTAACGCCAATGGTGATATTTTTGGCGGTTGGATTATGTCTCAGCTTGATCTTGCGGGTGCAATCTTAGCAAAAGAGATTTCTGGTGGCCGTGTCGTTACCGTTTCTGTTGATAGTATAGCTTTCAAAGCCCCTGTAAAAGTGGGTGATGTTGTATGCTGTTACGGTGAGTGCAAGCGTATTGGTAACACATCAATGAGCGTCGGATTAGAAGTATGGGTTAAACCTGTTGCACACGAAAGTGTAGGCGATCGCTACAGAGTCTGTGAAGCTACCTTTAACTATGTAGCGATTAATAGTGAAGGCCGCCCTCGCCCGATCAAAAAAGCTTAACGGTATTAAAAGCACATTTTTCTATAAAAACGCTCTTTATTATACAAATAAATAGTACCTGTTCTGCAAAAAAGCCTTAACGTCTAGTTCAGGCTTTTTTTATTGGGTAGTATAGGCAGAGCAAAACAGCCAACAATAAGAAGGGAGTAATAACCGAATGTGGTATGTGATTTTTTCTCAGGATGTAGAAAACAGTTTAGAGCGTCGTCTAAGTGTACGTGAACAGCATCTTGCTCGCCTACAAGCACTGCAAGCTGAAGGACGTCTTCTTGTTGCAGGTCCAATGCCAGCCATTGATAGCGAGAATCCTGGTGAAGCGGGCTTTACAGGTTCTACTGTTATCGCTGAATTCAGTTCATTAGAAGCAGCAAAAACCTGGGCAGATGCAGACCCATACATTGCAGCTGGTGTTTACGCTAATGTGGTTGTAAAACCATTCAAAAAAGTACTGCCTTAATGCTTAAAAAAATACTCGCACTTAGTGCACTGCTTATTCTTGGGGGTTGTGCATCAACAGAAGATGACGCAGTAATTGCTTTGGCGAAAAGCCGAGCGACGACAATCAATAATAAAGCCCCTTATGACAAGGTAGATCAATACCAAATCATGAAGGCACAAGCGCGTGATAAAATCGTAGAAATTACCATTTTATATGGTGGTGGAAGTAAAATAGCCCCAACCCAAGCAGCTACCCATGCAGCTAAAAGTTACTGCTCTAGTAACGAATTAAGTCCACTGTTTAATGAAGGCATAGGTTATAACATTATCATCATGGATATGCGTGGCCGAAAAATCGTAGAACAACCGGTATACGCTGCATATTGTGCTGAACTGTCACAATAAATAAGTTAAACGTATATTAAAAATAAAAGCCCCTTCAATGCGTTACTTAAACTAAGTTCTGCGTTGAAGGGGCTTTTTAGTAAGAGATACTTACGACTGTTTACGCTTAAACACCAAAGCTTTCAACCCACCTTCGGTTTCAATTTCTTTGAATTCAGGTGGATTATCAAGACGTTGTTCAAAGACTAAGCTTGGTGCTTCTTCAGCCATACCATCAATCAAGAACTGAGAAGAAATAGAAGGGTCATTCACACACGCAAGTACGCTGCCCTCTTCTGTTAATAGCTCAGGCAAACGGCGTAAGATTTTTTGATAATCTTTGGTTAATGCAAAACTGCCTTTTTGGAAAGAAGGCGGATCAATAATGATTAAATCATACGGTCCAGACTTTCTGACTTTACCCCATGACTTAAATAACTCGTGACCAAGAAAGCTCACTTTCTTTAAATCATGATTATTCAAGTGATGATTTTCACGGCCACGAGTTAATGCCGACTTTGCCATATCAAGATTAACAACATGTTCTGCTCCACCTTCAATCGCAGCGATTGAAAATCCACAGGTATAGGCAAACAAATTAAGCACTCGCTTACCTTGTGCATGTTCTTGAACCCAACGACGACCATAACGCATATCAAGGAATAAACCATTATTCTGATTACGACCAAGATCGAGTTTAAACGTTAGTCCACTTTCGATGACGTTTTGATGATCAGAACTTTCACCCCACAGTACTTCTGTTGGTGAACCTTGGCGAGATCGGTGCTGCAATAATAGGGAGGTTGCCTCACTGTTTTTCCAAACGTCTGACTCAACTAAACGGATAAGTAAGACATTCAATTCTTGAAGAAATGCTTCTGTAGGTTCTTTAAACAAAGAAACCAGAACTTGGCCTTGCAACCAATCTACAGTAATTTGTTCTAAATCTGACCAGCAACGACCACGGCCATGAAATAAACGCCGTACTTCATTGGGTGGCGTTGTCAATTCATTGATCAGATGTTGTTCTAGGATTGGTAGCGCGCTGATTTCCATAACTCTACTGGGTTTATTGAAATAAGGGCGCTATTCTAATCCAAATATCTGTCTTTATGCGACCAATTTGAGGTTTTCTTCAGGAAGGCGGCTATTAGCGAGAACCACATACTCAGCAGTAATGCGAACTTGTCTTTGACGTTGAATACGAGTCTTAATCTTTTGGCTATTACGGCGAGTTGACGCTAAGCTCCAAAAACGAGATTGATTCGTTTTCTTTTTAAGACGCATGCGGAGCGAGACTGAGCGAGTAAGGCGCATTTTAATCCTCAAACTAGGTAAATCCTAGGCGGGTATTATATGTGATCTTCATCAAAAAGATATTTGCACTTGTTCAAATTATAATCAACCAGAAGAAATAGACATTCTTTTTTATCGTTTTAACTCGATATGTTGATCTAAAGCTTTATTTTAACCAACAAACCCTTAGCAATCTGTTTACTTTTCATTCTTTCAGTTACTCAGCTGATCTTTTATTAACCAGCTTATTTTAGTCCATCATTTCGCTTGGCTGAAACATATCGCCGCTTTAGTTCTTTCTAGGCAGTTTAGGCCATGCAAGAAGCCAAGGGGTCGCCCATTCCACTAACGCTTGTTTAACCTCTTCAGCCTGCCAAAGTTCCCCCTTATCGGGAGCACAAATAAACTGCTGATTTTCACCTTTGTACGGGAAAGACAATGCATAAGCATGAAGATACCCACGATCTGCCTCTTCATTTCCGTAGATTTCATCACCCGTGATCCCCGAACCGACACTTCTAAGTGCAACTCGAATTTGATGTGTTTTCCCCGTATGTGGTTTACACAAAAAACAACGTCGGCCATTGCCTGCCGCTGTAGAGAAAAACTGCGTAATCGCTGGATTGTCTTTGGTCGAGTCGAGCTTCCAGCTACTACGACGAGAACGGCTCATGTCACCAATTACAACACCTTGTTTTTTCTTTGGCTTCTTCGTACCAATAGCAAGGTAGAATTTTTTAACATCACGCTTTGCAAAATTACCTGATAATTCTGCTGCCGCTTGACGATTGCGACCTAATAACAATAAACCCGATGTCATTTTATCTAAGCGATGGATTAAATAGAGTTTCTCATCTCCCGTCTGCTTTGCCACTTCAGCAAGCAAAGGCTGATCGCCATCATCTTTATGGACACTCACCCCTGGGTGCTTATTAATAACCAAAAAATCAGGATGTTGATGAACAAGAGTGAACATAATTATTACCCAGAAAAAAAGAGAAAACATTGAAGGCGCGCAGTATATACCCAAGTCACCTCAAGATGCTCGTTTCAGCGAGAATTTATTGGGTTCTAGGCAAGGCGCTCATTTATAGAGGTTCTACGTTAAAAATGAGCAACACCGTATAGAGTCCAATAAAACTCACCTTTCTAGAGTGACTCAACGTGTCTACTTCTGTGTCAAATATGTTTGAAAGGGAGTGAGTGGCCTCTGATGTAAAAAAGCCGCTCGAATGAGCGGCTAATTAATTAAATTCTCAATGTTTTAGATGTGCGCAATTAAGCAAAGAACACCATCAGCATCATAACTGGACACACTACACGTACATACCAAGGCCAGATTTTCCAGAATAAGCTTTGCTCTAATTCTGGGTAACCTTCTTTAATTTCTTGAAGTACTTGGTCACGCTTCCAGATCCAACCAACCAGTAGCGCAAAACACATACCTAGTATTGGTTGTGCATATTCAGTAGTTAATGAAATCACCAGGCCAAACATATCACCAAAGTTAAACACGATGATTGCTGAGAATATTGTAATTAGACCACCAATCCACCATACCGCTACTTTACGATCTTGTTGCAGCTCTTCTGTCGCACAAGCAACAGGGACTTCAAGCATTGAAATAGACGACGTCAGTGCTGCGATAACCATTAGTACAAAGAACAGAATACCGATGAATACACCACCCGACCCCATGGTCTCGAACATAGCAGGCAATACACTGAACACTAACGTATCAGAATCTAATAAAGCACCAGCGTCGTTATATATCTCGACACCGTTATGCTGTGCAACAAACATTGCAGGCAGAATCAACATACCAGCAATAAAGGCAACAGACGTATCAAGCAGTGCAACTTGGGCTGCAGTCTTTGGAATATTGGTATCTTTTCTCAGGTATGAACCGTATACCATCATTGAACATACGCCCAATGATAAGGAAAAAAATGCCTGCCCCATTGCACTAACTACTAGACCTGAGCTGAAATGAGAGAAATCTGGCACAAGGAACATCTTCAAGCCTTCCATTGCCCCTTCTTGCGTTAAGATGTAACCCACCATCACGACAAACAGAACCAGCAATACTGGCATTAAACGGGTAGACCAACGCTCAATACCATTTGCGACACCATTACGCACTACCATAATGGTCATGATCATGAACACGATCATCAAAATAAGGTTACGACTGGTACTGAATGATTCAAGCCAGTTAGCAGCCGTTGTGAAGCCAATTGCTTCTAAGATTGGTCCGACTAAGAAGCCAAACAACCAACCCGCAACAATGGCGTAAAAACTTAGAATCATTGATACTGCAATCATACCTGCAATACCAAGTAATGCGGCTATACCACGCTGCTGAGGCCATATAGAGCGTAATGATTTAATCGGGTTAGCACTGCCATAGCGACCAATTGTTAGCTCAGCCACTAACAAGGGATATGCTAGAGCAAATACCATCAGTAAATATACGAAAAGAAAAACAGCACCGCCATTACTGGCTGCTTGAGTGGGAAATCCCCAAATATTACCAAGACCAACCGCTGAACCGGCCGCTGCCAAGATGAATCCTATCCGTGAACTAAATTGCGCTCTTGAACTACTCGCCATATTACATCTCTAATTATGTGTGTTTACTATTTTCACTACAGCGTTAAATTAACACTGTAAACTATTATATACAGCATAGTGTTATCCATCTACATGCTGTTAGTAGCAAGTAGAACAGTTTAAGAATAGAATGTGAAGCCTGCTTTTCTATTTCTTGATCAATCACTGCTATTTCATTACAAACTAGTACATATTTCATACACTTTAGTTATTAATTACTTTTTTATTTGGCTATATAGCCTGTTTTCCAATATAAATCGCTCCACACTTTTTCCGTGCCACACCTACATATTGCACATTATTTTTTAGATACACTTCTTTTATGCACCTAAAATAGAATAGCGCACAGCAACGAGTCGGAAAGGCTATGTTTTATTCAAGAAAGGATGCAGAATAGGTTTTATAATTTATTCATTTACTGTCTGATAAATCATTTATATGGAACAGTTTTATCAAGTTTTAGCTTGGGTCGGTGTTTTTCTTTACTGGCTCATTATTGCTGGTGTAACCATGCGTGTGGTATTCCAGCGTCGCATTGTCGGCGTTTCTCTTGCTTGGTTAATGATAATTTACATCATTCCTATTGGTGGCGTATTCGCCTACCTACTGTTTGGCGAATTGAATTTAGGCAAAAAACGCGCAGAACGTGCACGCGATATGTTTCACCCATTTGCAGAGTGGTTTCAACGGCTCAATGATTGCCCTAGTCATCAACCTCAGTTAATGAGCCAAAATGCGCGCCCTATTAGTGATTTATGCGAAAATCGTCTTGGTGTACCAGGTTTAACGGGAAATACCCTATCGTTACAAGATTCCCCACAGCAAATTCTCCATTCCATTATTGAAGATATTCAACAAGCGAAAAAATCGGTCCATCTAGAATTTTATATTTGGCACCCTGGTGGATTAGCTGATGCCGTTGGTGTTGCATTAATTCAAGCAGCAAAAAGAGGTGTGTCGGTTAGACTACTGCTAGATTCTGCAGGTAGCTTACGATTCTTCCGCTCGCATTGGCCAAAACTTATGCGCCAAGCTGGTGTTCAGATCACTGAAGCACTCGCCGTATCTCCGTTACGCATGTTTTTACGTCGCTTAGATTTACGTCAGCATCGTAAAATTATCGTCATTGATAATACCATTGCATATACAGGTTCAATGAATTTGGTTGATCCTGCGTTTTTTAAAACAAAAGCAGATGTCGGGCAATGGGTTGACGTTATGGTGCGCTTAACAGGACCAACCGTTCCTCTTCTCAATTGCATTCAAGCATGGGATTGGGAGGTCGAAACAGGCCAACGCTTCTTACCTGAATTACCTGTCTGCAGTATCGATGTATCACCCGATACTATGGATACCGTTCAAGTCATTCCGTCAGGCCCGGGTATGCCTGACGAAATTATTCACCAAGTACTGTTATTAAGTATTTACCAAGCACAAGAAAGTGTTGTTATTACGACACCCTACTTCGTACCAAGCGAGCATTTACAACATGCACTAAAAGGTGCTGCGGAACGGGGGCTTAGCGTTCACATTGTTGTGCCAGATAAAAATGATTCAACAATGGTTGAATGGGCAAGTAGATCTTTTTTTGGGGAGTTATTACAAGCAGGTGTGAAGATTCATCGTTTTCATGGCGGGTTACTACACACCAAATCAGTGGTTATTGATAATACTCATTGCTTAATTGGTACTGTTAACCTTGATATGCGCAGTTTATGGCTCAATTTTGAAGTCACCTTAGCCGTTGATAATCTTGAATTTACCCAGCAATTGAGTTGGCTACAGCAAGAATATATTAAAAATTCAACGAGTCTTGATAATAATGAATGGACCAGACGTCCAATGTTAAACAAATTGGGCGAACGATTCTTCTATATGTTTAGCCCATTACTTTAACCGAAAAACACACCCATGCTATTGATGACCCACTCAATAGGGAGTGGTGAAATATAGTCAAAAAAATACCGCTTTCAGTACAGAGAACTGTCTACACTGTATAGTGATACTCGTTGCTATTCTGTTACAATTCACAGGACACTGGATATTCAAATGAGAGGTACATGGATGACCATGAAGCTATCGTTTCCCCCCTTATTAATGAGTTGTTTTTTCGTATTTTTACTGTCTTCACCTTCCGCCTTAGCGCTCAGTACTGATATTACGCTTTCAGCACACCAAGCCAACGGCAAAAAAATCGAACTTACAGTATCTTTAGAGCAGATCGAACAACTGCCACAAACAACAATTACCACCCAACTTCCTTGGATTAACGGGCAAGCAGCATTCAAAGGCGTGAAGCTCAGTACCTTGCTAGAAATACATAGCATCAAGCCTTCGTTAATAAGACTAAAAGCCTTAAACGACTATACAACAGAAGTTACTTGGCAAGAGATGCTGCAATACGAACCTATTATTGCGATAAAAAAAGATGAACAATATTTAAAAATCCGTGATTACGGACCTTTCTGGCTAGTTTTCCCTCTCGACCAATACGCCGAATTACAGCAAACGACTTACCTGGCTAAGATGATTTGGCAACTAGAAAGTATAAAGGTTGAATAAAGTGGAGCTAAAAAGTCATTCTCCATTCATTAAATGGACAGTTCGTTTATTAAAAAAAGCACTTTATATCATTACACCAATTTTAGTGGTTAGCATATTGGTGACTGTTAGCTATTTAAAACAGACCTCAGAAGTGATATCGAAAAGTCAAAATGAAGCTATATGGTTCGTTTTGCAACTCACAAAAGAATACTCTGAATTTATTTACCAACTGCAGAGTTACCAACTTGGTACCAGTGATTACAACGACATGTTGATCCAGTACGAAATACTGTGGAGTCGTTTCAACACAATAGTGAATAACTCGCTCGTCGAACACCTTCATCAATTTGAGGGTAGTATTACCGAAATCGACCATCACTTCACGTATATAAAAGCGATGGAAGAACAGCTTCTTCAACTACCAAGAACCAAGAATGAATCGAGTTTGTTACTCCTCTTTAAGAATGATTATGACGATTTACAAATCTACTTAAACCATAAATTTAGACTATCGAGTGATGACTTAGGTAATAAAATTAATGCGGTTTCAACACTCGAAATAATTTTTCGGTATCTATTAATTTCAACAATTTTGACTGGCATGATTATCGCTTATCTCTTATTGCGAGAATCTCGCTACCATCACCGCCTAGCAATGTTCGACTCACTCACTGGGATTAGAAACCGTCTGTGGTTAAATAAAAAACTAGATAAACTAGCCAAAAACAATCAGGCATTCAATTTCTATCTAATTGATTTAGATGGTTTTAAAAAAATAAACGATACACAAGGGCATCATACTGGAGATATATTCTTACGCCACGTCGCTAGCCGCCTTCGACAGTTAGAGCAGCCACACTGTTTTAGCGCAAGAATGGGAGGCGATGAATTTGCTGTGATTGAATTAATTCAGCTAAATACCTCAGGCGCTACACCGTCCCTATTACCAGGCAAGCTTGTCAGTTTACTTAATAGCTCAACCATGATTTCAGGTAAGTCACTAACCATCTCGGCCAGTATCGGAATTAGCCAATTTCCAACGTTTGCAAAAAGTATTCCAGAAGTGCTGAAACAAGCCGACTTTGCAATGTATGAGGTTAAGCAACAAGGAAAGAATGGGGCCGCATATTTCAAACCATACTCTGTATCAACAATGAAAAATAATCCGTTATCTAGCGTCAGTTGATGCTGTATCCCTTATCCTAAAATAAAAAGGCTAGTCCGATGGGCTAGCCTTTTTTGTCAGCCCATTTTAGGACTAAACAATGTTGCTTATTTCACTTTTAAGTTAACGCTTAAAAGTCTCTGTTCGCATACCCAAAACCAGACTCACACACATTAATAACAATATGAAAGTGAATGGTAAGGCCGTTGATATAACAGCGGCTTGCAGTGCCTGAACAGCCTCTGTTCCACCAATCCATAGAAGCGCAATAGCAACCGAACCTTGCATAGAGGCCCAGAAGATGCGCTGTGGAATAGGCACATCAACTTTACCACCAGAAGTAATACTATCGATTACTAAAGAGCCAGAATCAGAAGACGTTATAAAGAACACCAACACCAATACGACAGCGATCATCGATAACACTGCGCCATATGGCATAACATCAAACATTTCGAACATAGCCAGTGAAACGTCTGTTAAGCCTCTAGCACCAAGCTCGCCTATATTGTTGATAACTTGATCAATGGCTAAACCACCAAACACAGACATCCAAATTAATGTAACGCTTGTTGGAACAATAAGAACTGCGGTGATAAATTGGCGAATAGTACGACCTCTAGATACTCGCGCAATGAACATACCTACAAATGGGGACCATGAAATCCACCACGCCCAATAGAATACAGTCCAGCCTTGGAACCAAGCTTCATCATTACGACCATGTGGGTTACTAAGAGGAATAATGTTCTCAGCATATGACATAAAAGTCGTAGCAATAGAGCTGAATGATACTGAGTATCCAATTACAGCAACTAGAACTAGCAATAAAAATGCAATAATCATATTGATATTACTGAGGATTTTAACTCCTCCATCAATACCACGAACAACAGATATAACTGCTAGTAACGTAACTATAAAAATGACGGCAATTTGCAATCCAATGCCGGCGTCAATACCAAATACGTGATGAATACCACTAGCAGCTTGCTGTGCACCTAAACCTAATGACGTAGCCAAACCAAATAGTGTCGCTAAAACAGCGAGAATATCGATACAGTGCCCCGCCCAGCCCCAAGCTCGATCACCTAAAATTGGATAAAAAATAGAACGAAGGGAAAGTGGTAGGCCTTTGTTGTAAGAAAAGAATGCTAATGATAGAGCAACAATACCGTAGATAGCCCATGGGTGAAGTCCCCAGTGGTACATGGTTGCGCCTAAAGCAAGCTTAGCGGCTTCAGGAGTATTGGCTTCAACACCTAATGGGGTTTCATACCATCCAGTAAAGTAAGCGACAGGCTCTGCAACACTCCAGAACATCAAGCCGATACCCATACCTGCAGCAAACAACATAGATAGCCACGAAATAACAGAATAATCAGCAACGGCATCTTCGCCACCAAGTCGAATTTTCCCGTAAGGAGAAGCAATCAAAGCTAAACAAAATAAGACAAAGATGTTACCAGCCCAGATAAAGAGCCAATCGAACGAGCTAATTATTTGTAACTTTATACCATCTAAAGTACTTTTAGCTATGGCTGGATCTAAAACCAATGCTGCAATTAGGAATAATGCAATTAGTCCTGCACTAATACCAAATACTGGATTATGAACATCAAATCCCCATTTTTGTACATTGTCCTGCCCAACAGTATAATCGGTACTATCTATACTGTATTTATCAATACCTTTTGTCATTTTCCCTCTCTAAAGGTAGCTTTAGTTGAGTTAAATAACTATGAGAACGAAACAAACAAACGAAAAAAACCGAGAAACAGCTTCGTGCTCATAGCAATATTAATTCAAAATATTGCGGCAATTCTATCAGCTACTTAATTAAAATACCAAAAACAATTGAAAACGAAGAAAAAACGACTGGACAGCTCGTTTTTTACCCGATTTTAATGTGAGCATTTGAAATATTCTTTAGTGCACTAATATTTTCTACTCTTAATTAATTTTTTAATGGGTTTAATTAAACATAGAAATAGTAGTACTAAAACATTTCAAATTAAGTTAATGAGATACATAAATTCTTTCAGCAGACATAATTATGCACTCACGCACACTTGAAAATATAAGATAATTTTACGCTCAAATCACCCAAATGCACTATCAATATTCGCTCAAAAACTGCGGAAAAACATAAGCATAATTTGCACAATGAACCCATCATCACAACGATAAACAATCCCTTTTAATTTAAAGAGATATAACAAAAAGCTTAAAGTAAGGTTTGAAGTGAAACGGCTCATTTTGCTGATAAGAAGAGTGCTATTTAGAGGGTAAATAGCACTCTTCTTTTAAACAGTAATCAACATTACAACCAAAAGCCTTCAATGGGTTTCTTGGCATCATAATGGTAGGCAATTTGCGCTTGCAGTAATTCAGCAGTGGCAATGGCATCTGTTAAAGCATGATGAGGGGTATATGCTGGCAAACCATACCTCTTACGCGCTTGTGCCAAACGTACCGACTGGGGTTTTTTGCCTTTAAGCTTGTTCCAAAAACCACCATTAAGTCGCTGCTGAATGTGAGCCTCTAAATCCAAGGTATCAATAACGGGAAATTCTATCCCCTCTTTGATTCTATCTTTCAATGCTCGGTCAAGAAACTCCCTTTCTATTCGACGGTAATGCACGACGACGACACGCCCTGCCAACGCTGCAAGTACAGGTTCAATCACTTCAGATAAATCAGGAGCATCCAGAATGTCATTATGAGTAATATTATGAATAACGACGGACTGTTCATTCAGCTTTTGACGTGGCCTAACAATCCAATGTTGTGCTCGGTTAATGTATACACGGTTAAGCGTAAAAGGCACCAAGCCAATAGTAATGATGCCATCTTTTTTAACATTAAGACCTGTGGTTTCAAAATCCATCGCCACAAATTCTATTTCATCTAAAGGCGTGTCTCCTGTCACTAGTGGAGCAGAATAAAACGCCTTAAGAAAAGGGTGTATTGCTGAAGCCTGCTTATTAGCATGCCGGGTAGTCCAATCTATACTCGGTGTTTGAAAAAGTCGTTTCATCATCATACTACTTAAAGTTATTGCTTGCGGTATAACGGTACTTTAGAAAGTTCTGAGCGTTACTTAAGATCTGAAACGCGTCTTTTAAATTACGTCGTTCAAAATCAGATAGGTTTTCTGGCTCAATATTATTATCAGGCTCATTTTCTTGCTCTACATCGACAGCTTGGTGACGGATACGTACCATCGAGATAAACTCCATAGCATCACGTAAATCTCGCCCCCGCCCTTTAGGTAGAATACCCGCCTCGATAATGTCATCTAACCGCTCAAAAGAGTTTTTAGATCGCGATCCTACAGCAAGGGCATGGACACGAATCAAATCAGCAAGAGGTGCTGTTCCTCGACGTTTAAGATTAATGGAATTATTGTGACGACCATCTTTTTCCATTACAAAGTCTTTAAAAAATCCCAGTGGCGGTGTGCGATTTAATGAGTTGCGTGCTAAACAAGCAAGGAAACGGTTATTTTTACGTGCTCGACGAACAATAAACCCATTGAGTTGATAGGCCCATTTAAGGTTGCCATACACCCCATCAAGGTCAAAAAATATAGAGGTATTCAATAAGGCTTTCGGACTAGGGTTTTCAATCCAATCAGCAAAGCAGGCTTCCCATGCACTACGCGTCATACGCCACATAGGGTTGGTTGCCATAATGTCGCCAGTACAATAGTCATAGCCACATTTATCTAGGCCATCGCACACCAATTTAGCCAGTGATTCAAAATAACGACCATGTTTTTGTTCATCATAGCTATCATCTAAAATAATCGCATTATCTTGGTCGGTAACGATCAACTGCTCATCCCGCCCCATAGAGCCGAGCGCGATAAAACAAAAAGGAATAGGTGCTGGGCCAAGTTCTTCTTCTGCTAATTCAATAATACGTTGTGTAAAACTACGCCCTATAACAGACATCGCAGTACCCACCATATGCGAATTTGCATCTTCATTAACTAAACGTACAAAACTATCTTTTACTTCGTTCGACATCACAGCAAGATCTTCAATATTCTGCTGCTGGAAAAGATTACTAACCAATAATAAAGAGCTTTGCGATTCGTAACGAACAATGTCTGTCGTTTCGATAATACCTATTGGTTTTTTATCTTTAAATATAGGAAGGTGATGCACGTTAGAACGAAGCATGGTCAGCATAGCTTCATACACATAAGCATTATGGTCTAAAGAAACGACTTCGCAGGTCATAACACTTGCTACTGTATCATTAGGGTCGATACCTGAAGCTAATACTCGCGTGCATAAATCTCGGTCAGTAATAATGCCGATTACAGAGCTAGTATCGTTATCATTATCATCTAAAATATCAGGGTCTATGATCAATAAAGACGAGACACTTTCATCGGCCATCTTAATTGCAGCTAGCTGTATCGACTCATTTTTATAAACAAAAGGCGCATCGCGAGTCAGTAAGCTTCTCACTTTTGATGTAGTGAAATCGTTTTGATCATCTTGATTGGAAATAGCTTGCCTTAGACGAGCGTTATCTTCTACTTCAACAAAATCTGCGAACGTATCATGATTATTATACAGTTCTTGAAAAATCGCTTCAGGAAGACAGTAAACCAAGGTGTCTTCAATTGCTGTAACAGGAAAGCGGACACGATTATTAGTTAATAACCCCATCTGCCCAAACAAGCCCCCCTGTGTAAGGCGGTTATATAACTTACCGTTTCGACGATAAATCTCTACAACCCCACTTCGTACCATATAAAGGTCTTGAATGTGATCGCCAAAATGAATAATGGGCATATTTTGTCGAAAGTAAGAAATCTCAACATGTTGGGTGGCATAAATTAAAGCATCATCAGGAAGCTCATTAAAAGGCGGATATTGGGAAAGGAAGTTCTTTATTTCGAGTAGTTCGGCTTCCATTACATCTTCCTCTATACAATTTATATAATCTTAGTAAGTGAGTTACCCTTTTATATTACACGATTTAATGCGGCTTAATAGAAACTAAATGGCACAACAAAATAGCTACTGTCTGACAAAAAAAGTAAATGTGCCTATAAGCTAACGTTAAAAATATGGTTATCAACTCTATAAAAAAAGCGATCATTAATGATCGCTTTTTTATTAGCACGAAGGCCTTACACTTAACTATCGAAACCTAGTAGTTAACGCGTAAACCTTCATTGACAACAATTACATTGCAGCCGCAAAAATCTCAGAAATTTCTTCATGAGTTGCTTGTTTGGGATTAGTAAAGCCACATGCATCTTTCAACGCATTATCAGCAAGAATTGAAATATCTTCATTCTTTGCACCAAGGTCTTTAAGACCCGCTGGAATACCTACATCTTTCGATAGCACTTGAATGGCTTCTAATGCAGCATCTGCACCTTGATCTGCTGTCATAGCTTCAACATTCACACCCATAGCTTTTGCCACATCACGTAAACGCTCAGGACATACTTTAGCGTTATAGCGCTGAACATGAGGTAAAAGAACCGCATTACACACACCGTGTGGCAAGTCGTAAAAACCACCTAACTGGTGCGCCATTGCGTGTACGTAACCTAAAGATGCATTGTTAAATGCCATACCTGCCATGAATTGTGCGTACGCCATTTGTTCACGCGCTTCAAGGTTTTGACCATCATTTACAGCAGTACGTAAGTGCGCCTGAATAAGCTCCATAGCTTTAATTGCTACAGCATCTGTAATTGGTGTTGCTGCAGTTGAAACGTAAGCTTCAATAGCGTGTGTTAGCGCATCCATACCGGTTGCTGCGGTTAATGATGCTGGCTTTGCTAACATCAATTCAGGATCATTAACTGACATTAATGGCGTTGTATTTTTATCAACAATTGCCATTTTAATGTGACGCGCTTCATCAGTAATAATACAGAAGCGTGTCATCTCTGATGCTGTACCAGCTGTCGTATTAATCGCAACAAGTGGTAACTGAGGTTTAGCACTTACATCAACCCCTTCATAATCAGAAATTGAACCGCCATTTGAAGCAACAAGTGCAATACCTTTCGCACAATCGTGCGGCGAGCCACCACCTAATGAGATAACAAAATCACACTCATTGGCTTTTAATAGCGCTAAACCTGCTTCAACATTACCCATTGTTGGGTTAGGTTGTGTGCCATCAAAAACAACTGCTTCTACGTTGCGTTCAGCCAGCAGATCGACCACTTGCTTAACCACGCCAATTTGGTTCAATACTTTATCAGTTACGATTAATGCTTTTTTGAAGCCATGTGCTTTAACCGCATCTGCCGCCTCAGTTAAACAACCAGCGCCCATTAAGTTTACCGAGGGGATAAAAAATGCACTGCTCATAATAATTCTCCATAATATTTAAAAACTCATTACGGTAATGATCTCTAACGTTATCTTGTTAAAGCACCACTAAATGTAATCAGTCTCGGTACGTTCATTTTTTTTCGATGTATATCTCTCGCTGGCTGTACTCTTTGTAACACCTCACTGCTGTGTCGCAAATTGATCTTAAACAAATTATTATTCGGTATAACACAGACAATTCAAAAATCATGAAGGCGATCACTTTTATTATTTAAATCATAAAGTTAACGTTCACAGCAGGAAACATAGCCTTTCCTGGGGTGAACAAAAAACGGCTATTACATATATTTCCATCAGTCTTAAATACATTTAATGCGGGCATAAAAAAACACTAATATTTATTAGTGTTTAGGGTAAATATCTTATTTGGGGTCTTTAGAATATCTTCATAACATCATTAAAAAATACCCTTCAGCTAAAACAATAACAAGTAACACTAAAGAGACTACCTTCCAAAATGAGATGGGATAACGCTGTATTAGTGGTGACCTTTCATATTCAGCAACAACTTGAGGGTTGGGTGATGTAAAATCCTGCTGCAATTCTGACATTGCTTGATAACGTAATTTTGGCGATGGCTGGCAGGCTTTTTTTAACGTAATATCAAGCCAAAATGGGATATCGTCACGATACTGACACGCTGATATATAATGCCAATCTTGATGAGGTATAGACTGTACAACCCGAGAAGGTCGTGTGGCATACGGTAATTTTCCCGTTAGCATTTCAAATAAAATCACCCCAATAGAAAAAATATCTGACTGATGCTGCGCTCTTTCTCCTGCCAAGTATTCTGGGGCAATATAATCAACCGAGCCCATGGGTACGTCTTCAGATACTGGTGACGCAATTTCATCTAAACCGTCAACCTGTACCGTACCAAAATCAATAATCACGATACGCCCATCTTTTGCCAGCATGATATTTTCAGGTTTAAGATCACGGTGTACCATCTCCATTCGTTGAAACACACGAATAGCCTTGATCATTCCTTTGGCAATAATACGGACACTTTCAAAGCTGGGTTTAGGATTATCATGCATCCATTGCCGTAAACTTTGCCCTTCAACATATTCACACAAATGGTACAAAAATGGAGAGCTGGTATTGTGATCATAAATCTTCATAATACTCGCGTTATTAAGCTGGCATCCCACCCAGTGCTCTCTGGTGAACCCTTCAAGATAAAGTAGATCTTCAGAAAAGTTAGGAGAAGGGGCTTTTAATATATACTGAGCAACTTCTGCGTTATCCTCAATATTCTTGACTAAATATACATGGCTACGCGTACCACTGTGTATCACATCTACAACCTTGAGATTATCAATGGTATTACCAACTTTGAGTATCGGCGGAATTACTTTTTCAGTGAGTTGGTTATAGACCTCTTCGATATTCAAGCTAGGTACGTCAAGTACCTCTAACAATAAACAACTTAGATTATCATCACTTCCATTGGCTTGTGCTTGCGCTATGATCGCTTTGGCTTGCTGCTCTCTATCATCTCTCTTCTCTTTTTTCCCTTCATAGATTAATGCTGTTATTTCATTATTCGTGAGCCATTCATGTACACCATCAGTGGAGAAAAAAAAGATATCTCCTTTATCAATAGGTTCTTGTTGGTAGTCCACCTCTAAGTGACTGTCCATGCCTAACGCCCGTGTAAGAAAGCTATTTCTTCCTTTTTGCTTACGGCAATGATCACGGGTTAAAAGGGTTAATTTCCCCTGCCGATAGCGATAAATTCGGCTATCGCCCACGTGAATAAGATGCGCGGTATTCGATTTTAAAACAACGCCACTAAACGTTGTAACCAAGCCATTATGCCGCAAGTCACTGTACTGACCATGTTGATACAACCACTGATTCAATGACGTTAATACGGCCGAAGCTGACTTCTTCACATTCCAACTATCAGGCGTACTGTAATATTCATCAATAAATTGAGTAACGCTGGTTTGGCTGGCTTGTTGCGCATTTTCACTGCAGCTAACACCATCGGCAATACATGCCACTATGCCTTTATATTTCACGACATTATTACTGCTCGGCAGCTTAACTGAAAAGGCATCTTGATTGATGGGTCGTACACCAGCAATTGAATAGCCGCCCATCGCAACGTGCAATCTATTTTCAACTTTTTTGTTTGATGACAACAACATTGATTTTTGCTGTTTAGGCGGTGTATTTTGTTTTACTTCACCCCGATTCAAAGCATTGTTGCTAACACACTCTTTGGCTGAATGCGTACTCGATGAAGCTTGAGTCATAACGCCCCCCTTTCTAACTATGTTCTTTACAAAGCAGTAGGTTTAGCGAATTAGCTGAAGTGGTTAAACTAACCATGCAATATAGTTATTTAACCCCTTCATTTTTCGTTTCACTTCACTCACTATTTTTCTATGAAACCAACAGTAGGCTTATCAAGGATGGTATTAATTATTGGCAACATCAATTAACGTTACGCTTCCATCCTCATTAACTTCTGCAATCTGACCTGATGGCTCTTCCATAAACAATAAGGTAATGAAGCCCAATACCGCTGTACCTGCAATCACTAAGAAAAATGTGCTGTAATCAACTAACGACAATACTGTGAGGTAACACACGGCACCAACATTACCATAAGCCCCTGTCATACCCGCAATTTGGCCTGTCATACGACGTTTTATTAACGGCACTGTCGCAAACACAGCCCCTTCTCCTGATTGGACAAAGAAAGAGCATGCCATTGCTGCCGCTACAGCCAACCATAACGGCCACTCACTGTTTACTTGCCCCATGAAAAAATACCCGATGGCTAAACCCGCAGTTAGAATCAACAACGTTGGTTTACGACCAAATTTATCTGATAACCATCCACCACCAGGACGCGACATAAGGTTCATAAACGCATACGCAGAAGCAACCATTCCCGCCATTACAGGTGTAAGTTCAAACGTTTCAGAAAAGAAAAGAGGCAACATTGAAATAACGGCAAGTTCTGAACCAAACGTAGCAAAATAAAGAATGTTCAGCACCACGACTTGTTTAAATTTATATTGATGAATCTCGGGTACTGGCTCAGAAAATATCGACTTATTCAGCGTCCAGGTTTGCCATACTTCATATAAGTACAGCACTGATAGTCCAATATAAATACTGTTAACTATAGTGTCAGATAGCATCGCTATACCTGTCGGTGATAGCTTCCAAGCTAATAAAGCCAATGCACCGTACATAGGTAACTTCATGACTAATAATAAGAAAAAGTCCCCCGTTGATGTTACTTCCATGGCACCTAGATTCTTAGGACGAAAATATGTCGAGCCTTTAGGGGTATCAGTTACATTGGCATAAAATACAAAAGAGAACAGCAAGCTCATTGCACCGGTAATTGCCATTGCATAGCGCCAGCCATCTTCACCACCAAACATCACTGCGATTGTTGGTAATGTAAATGCCGCAGCTGCCGACCCAAAATTACCCCAACCGCCATAAATGCCTTCTGCAGTGCCTAGCTCATTATGTGGGAACCATTCAGAGACTAGGCGGATACCAACAACAAAACCGGCTCCAATAAAGCCAAGTGCAAAACGCGAAATGGCCGCTTGAATAAATGTTTCAGACAATGCGAACGCAAAACACGGTATAGAACAAATGGCGAGCAATGCCGAATAAACAATGCGTGGGCCGTATTTGTCGGTCAGCATACCAATAACAACACGTGCAGGAATAGTAAATGCGACATTTAAGATAAGCAGTGTTTTTATTTCTGCCGTTGTTAAGCCGAGCGACTCTTTAACGGATTGTAAAAGTGGTGCAAAGTTAAACCACACCATAAACGTAATAAAAAAAGCAAACCAACTAAGATGAAGTATTTTCATCTTGCCAGTAAATGAAAATATACTGAATTTATCCTTATTGCCCATGAAAAGATCCCTCTATTTATCAATAACATCTCTTCTTATAACAAAGCACATTACGTGCCACATAAACAAACAGAAACATTCATTTAAAAACAATAAGTTAGTTCGTAACTTTACAACTACCGTTAACTAATGCCCTTTATTTGGGCAACTAACGAAAAGTATGCACTGATAGTACACATATAAGCTTTAATCAAGGTAAACACTGAAATTAAGGACAAAATATAAACAAAAAAATAGAGGCAGTAAGCCTCTATGATTTAAATCATAACCATTTGATTTATTTAAATTACAGCACTACCTGCAACTGAACCTCGCCGTCACTTACGCGTATAGGGTACGTTTTTAATGTATGTTCAGGCGCTTCTAAGCACTTTCCAGTCTTAAGGTTAAAATGTTGCTTATAAAGTGGTGATGCTACGACAACTTCATCGCCAATAGATCCGACAATACCACGTGATAGAACATTCGCATCGCCGATTGGATCAAAATTCGATAATGCATATAGGCTCTGATTACCACCACAATAAAAAATAGCCACTTGTTCATCATCAAATAATGCGCACAACCCGGTATCGGGAATTAAATCATCTTGGTGACAAATTGTTTTCCAATCACTCATCTTATATTTTCCTTTTCAGCTATTAATTAATATAGAGGGATAAAATGAATGACCTAATCAGTCACTTCCACAATATCAATACGTTCAAATTTAGTTGCTGGGCGACGCTGCTCTCGCTCTGTTATATAAGAAAGCTTATTATCAGGATCAGAACTATTGATAAAATGCTGGAAACGTTTGAGTTTTTCAGATGACTCAATGGTTGTTTTCCATTCACATTGATAGTTTCGAATATTACGCGCCATTTCGTTTTCAAGCTCTTCTGCTAGCCCTAATTTATCATCAATAATGACTTCTTTAAGGTAATCGAGCCCGCCGTCTATGTTCTCTAGCCATACCGATGTTCGCTGTAATCGATCGGCTGTGCGAATATAAAACATCAAGAATCGATCAACATATTGCTGCAAGGTTTTATCATCTAAATCTGATGCAAAAAGATCAGCATGACGCGGGCGCATACCACCATTTCCGCACACATAAAGGTTCCAGCCATTTTCTGTCGCGATGATACCGACATCTTTCGACTGTGCTTCTGCGCATTCACGGGTACAACCTGAAACACCAAATTTGATCTTATGCGGTGCTCGTAATCCTTTGTAACGGTTTTCAATTTCTATCGCAAAACCAACACTGTCTTTCACCCCATAACGACACCATGTGCTACCAACACACGATTTCACGGTACGCAGCGATTTGCCGTAGGCATGACCGGTCTCAAAACCCACATCAATGAGTTTTTTCCAAATACTCGGAAGTTCATGTAATTGTGCACCAAATAAGTCAATGCGTTGCCCGCCCGTAATTTTGGTATAAAGATTAAACTCTTGCGCTACCTGCCCTAATACAATTAATTTCTCTGGCGTTATCTCACCACCAGCAATACGTGGGACAACAGAATAAGTGCCATCTTTTTGCATGTTGCCAAGAAATATATCGTTAGTATCTTGCAGCCCAATATGTTGGTCATCTAATACATAATCATTCCAAAATGAGGCTAGAATCGATCCCACAGTTGGCTTACAAACTTCACAACCAAGCCCTTCACCGTGACTCGTTAGCAATTCATCAAATGTCTTAATTTCCTTAATGCGAATAATGTCAGCCAGTTCTTTTCGCGAATAAGCAAAGTGCTCACAAATATCATTTTTCACCTCAAAACCAAGGCTCGCTAATTCAGCATCTAACACTTGTTTTGCCAACCCAGTACAGCCACCACAACCCGAGGATGCCTTGGTTGTGCCTTTAATACTCGCCATATCGGTACAACCATTGGCGACAGCTTCTTTGATCTGCCCTTTGGTTACATCGAAACATGAGCATACTTGTGCTGAATCTGGCAAGGCATCAACACCAAAGCCTGAACTTGCTTCGCCATCAACCGCTGGCAATATTAATGCGGCTGGGTTTTCTGGCAATTCCATATCATTGAGCATCATTTGTAATAACGTACCGTAGGCATCAACGTCACCCACTAATACTGCACCTAATATCTTTTTACCGTCTTCCGATATAATAAGACGTTTGTATATTTGCTCGACTTCATCATTAAAGGTGTAAGATTGTGCACCTGCAGTTTGCCCATGCGCATCACCGATACTGGCAACATCTACCCCCAGCAGCTTCAACTTTGTGCTCATATCTGCACCTGTAAATGCCCCCGTACCACCACTGATATGTGAAACAGCCGCTTTTGCCATACTGTAGCCAGGTGCCACTAGACCAAAAATTCGCCCTTGCCACAGTGCACACTCACCGACGGCGTAAACATTGTCGACACTCGTTTGGCAGTTGTCATTAATCACTATTCCGCCACGCTCACCCACCTCTAGGCCATATTGACGCGCTAATTCATCTTGAGGGCGAATACCCGCAGAAAATACAATCATATCGGTTTCAAGAAAGCTGCCATCTGCAAAATTCATGCGGTAGCGACATGTTTCACCCGCCACGATTTCTGTGGTCGCTTTTTCGGTATGTACCTGAACATCAAGCTGCTCAATTTTTCGTTGCAGCAATCGCGCACCACCATCATCTAACTGCACCGCCATCAAGCGCGGAGCAAACTCAACAACGTGGGTTTCAACCCCTAGATTCTTCAACGCATTTGCCGCTTCTAGCCCCAGTAAGCCGCCACCAATAACTACGCCGACCTGGCTGTCTTTACCTGATTCTGTGATCGCTTCAAGATCTTCAATGGTGCGATACACCAAACAGTGCGGCTGGTCATTCCCAGGAATCGGCGGTACAAAAGGGAATGAACCAGTTGCCAGGATTAATTTGTCATAGGGTTCTTGGCGTCCACTTTCAGTAACCACATAATTGTTAACTGTATCTAACGCGACAACTTTATCGCTCAATACAAAGTTAACGCCGTGTTGTTGGTAATACCCTTCATCGGTTAATGCCAATTCATCTGCTGTTGTTCCTGAAAAATAGGCACTCAACTTTACGCGATCATAGGCTAGGCGTGATTCTTCAGAAAAAGTAACAATATCAAATTTATCGGCATTGGCATCCTGCACTAATGTGTCAATAAATTTGTGTCCAACCATCCCGTTTCCAACCACAACAATACGCTGCTTATCCATGTTGTATCCTCTTATTTTTCTAATAATGCTTTAAATCAATCTGCGGATTACGCCATCAGACGTTCAGCTTTCTGGTTATCCAAGCTCACAAACCATTGCAGCTGATCCGCCAGATCCACAACTTTACCAATTACAATTAATGCAGGGGATTTCACGTCATGTTCAGTGACTAATTCAGCAAGTTCATTCAGCTTACCGCGTACTACACGTTGCTTTGGGCAGCATCCATTTTCGATTAAGGCGGCTGGCGTATTGCTATCTAAGCCTGACTTGATGAGCTCTTCGGCAATCAAACTTGCCTTGCTTAGCCCCATATAAAACACCAAGGTGTGATCAAGCAGCGCTAAGCTGTCCCAACGAATATCGAGTTCTTTCTCTGCATGGGCTGTCACAAATGTACAACCTTGAGACAAACCGCGATGAGTCAATGGAATACCCGCATAACTGGTGCAGCCAGCTGCAGCGGTAATACCGGGAACAAGTTCCACTTCGATACCTTCTTGCATTAAACGCAACATTTCTTCGCCGCCACGCCCGAACACAAATGCGTCACCTCCTTTAAGGCGGCAGATATTTAAGCCTTGCTGGGCTTTGGTCACGAGAAGCTCATTAATTTCATCTTGAGGTACGCTGTGGCGATCTTTGGCTTTGCCGACATACAAGGCAGGCGTTGAAGAAGGGAATAGCTGACAGATCTCTTTACTCACCAAGCGATCAAACAAGATCAGATCTGCCTGCTGAATAACCCTTAAGGCTTTTAAAGTCAGTAAATCAGGATCACCCGGCCCCGCACCCACTAAGCTGACTTTCCCTGAAAACGGGCTTTCTTTGGCAGTAACTGCAGCAAAATTAACAATGCTATTTGTAGGGGCTTCATTCGACATAACTCAATTCCTCTTACGCTTCCATGCACGCTATGAATTGAGCTACAGCAAAGAGAGTGCCAGTAGTGCGTTTGTAGTTTCCTTCAGTTAACAAAGTCGCTTTATTTCAATGAATTAAAGTCTAAATTTTCACACAAATCATATTTTAGCCTCTTACCCATTGCTCATTACTCCACTCTAAATAAAGGTCTGTTGCACAGAATGAGTGCGTGAGACACCAGAATAAAGCATCGACTTTTGATGCATTAACCCTTAAGTAGTAGGTGAAAATATCACCTAAACTATATTTTTGATCATATAACTCCGTAACCAATTGTTAAGTAAGAATTAATACTTTCTCTAGCATGAGTTTTAGCACTTATCTCAATGTGGCGTAGTTATTGCTCAGTCTCTTATATAACCAGAAAGAGAAAGCTGAACAGGCTAAGGAGAAGGATTGTGGCAATAAACAAAGTCACCCCTTGGGTTAAAAGTACTTGTGCATATTGTGGCGTAGGATGTGGCATTGAAGCGAAGCCTACTGCCAGCGGTCAACTCGATATTCGAGGCGATACTGATCACCCAGCAAACTATGGCCGTTTATGTTCAAAAGGGCTCGCCCTTGGCGAAACAGTCACGCATGAAGGGCGTCTACAATACCCCTCAATCGATGGTCAAAACGTCGATTGGAACAGTGCGATTAAGCACGTGGCAACACAATTTTCAGACATTATTGAACAGCATGGTAAAGATGCTGTTGCCTTTTATGTTTCAGGGCAGCTATTAACTGAAGATTATTATGTCGCGAATAAATTGATGAAAGGCTTTATTGGCAGTGGCAATATCGATACCAATTCACGCTTATGTATGTCATCAAGTGTCGCTGGGCATAAGCGGGCATTTGGTTCTGACACAGTACCGGGCTGTTATGAAGATCTTGAGCTTGCCGATATGATCGTTATTACAGGTTCAAACCTCGCATGGTGCCACCCTGTTCTATATCAGCGTATTAAAGCCGAGAAACAACGCCGCCCCAACCTGCAGGTGATCGTGATCGATCCAAGAAAAACAGATACCTGCGAGATCGCCAATCAGCACTTAGCATTAAACGCAGGCTCTGACGTGGCTTTGTTTAACGGTTTACTCAGCTACCTTAAACAACACCACCAGCTGAATCACGCTTATATCAACGCACATACCGAAGGTTTCGAACAGGCAGTAGATCTTGCTACTAAAGATGCTGCCGATATTGCAACGGTTGCCGAAAAAACAGGTTTATCGATTGAGCAGTTAAACGCTTTTTATCGTTTGTACGCCAAAACTGACAAGGTCGTCACCCTATACTCACAGGGGGTCAATCAATCGATTCAAGGCACAGATAAAGTAAATAGCATTTTAAACTGTCACCTTGCGATGGGACGAATAGGTAAACCAGGATCGGGACCGTTTTCTGTTACGGGTCAGCCTAACGCAATGGGTGGACGTGAAGTGGGCGGGCTTGCCAATACTTTAGCGTCCCATATGGATTTTGGTAACCCAACACATCACCAATTAATCAGCGACTATTGGCAAACTGACTCACTTACCACTCAGCCAGGTTTAAAAGCCATTGAGCTATTTGATGCAATTGATAATGGTAAAATTAAAGCAATTTGGATAATGGCAACGAACCCTGTCGTCAGCTTGCCAGATGCAGAAAAAATTAAACGCGCACTCAAAAAATGCCCGCTGGTTGTGGTGTCTGACTGCATTGCAGATACCGATACCACCCGTTGTGCAGATGTACTTTTACCGGCACAAGGTTGGAGTGAAAAATCGGGTACTGTCACTAATTCAGAGCGTCGTATATCACGTCAACGACGCTTATTACCTACTCCTGGTGAAGGTAAACCTGATTGGTGGATAATCAGTGAGGTCGCAAAAGCGATGGGCTTTACTAAGGCATTTACTTATCAGCATGAAGCCGAAATTTTTAATGAATACGCCATAATGACAGGGCTCGATAATGCTAAACGTGATTTAAACTTAACCGGCCTCGCTCATCTAACCACTGAACAGTACGCACAATTACCACCACAACAGTGGCCAGTTCTACATATTGACAAAGAAATTACGCACAAGCGTCTCTTCGCTGATGGCCGTTTTTTTACCCCTTCAGGAAAAGCGCAGTTCATTGCCGTGCAGCACCAACCAACCGCTTTACAATGTAATACTGACTACCCTTTATCGTTAAACAGTGGCCGTATTCGCGATCAATGGCACACCATGACGCGAACAGGATTATCAGCACGTTTAGGGGATCATAAACCAGAACCTTTTGTATCTATTAACCCGGTAGATGCAGAACATTATGCGCTACAACACGATACAATAGCTACGCTCACTAGCCCATTCGGTAGTGCTCAGGTACGGGTTGAAATATCAAAACAGGTCGGCAAAGGGCAACTCTTTATGCCGATACATTGGAATAACGTGACATCCAGTGCCGGTAAAGTCTGTAACTTAATAAGCCCAAAAACAGACGATATATCAGGCCAACCCGAGTTCAAGTTTACTCCTGTATCCATTGCCTCTTTCGCTTATAAAAGTGAAGCTATGCTGCTATCCAGCACGGTTCTTGATATTACCGAGTTTGATTATTGGGTACGTCAGAAAGTGACAGGCGGGTATCTATACCGAATCGCAAGTTGTTTATTACCGGAACAGTTAATGTTGCGCCTTTCACAATACTGCCAACACGAAAATGGGCGTGAGTTGAGCTTCAATGGAGCAAGTAGCGGGCAATATCGCTACGCAAATATCGAGAAACAACGTTTACGCAGTTGCTATCTCGTCGCTAATGACTTGCAGCAACAAGATTTAGATTGGCTACAAAACTTATTGGATGAACCTATCGACATTGCCGTCGAGCGCTCACTCATATCGGGTACTGCTGAGGGGAAATTAGCGGCAGGGAAAACTATTTGTGCGTGCAAACAAGTTGGAAGAAATACAATTTGCCAAGCCATTAGAGAACAACACCTAAAATCAGTCGATCAAATAAGTGCATGCACAAAAGCAGGAACAGGCTGCGGAAGTTGTGTTTCAGAGTTACAACAAATATTAGAGGAAGAATGCATTCTTTTATCAGCAGTCTGATACAACATACCGCGCTTAGGTGCGTAGAAAACGGGCAATGGTTTGGTAAACTTGAGCGCACTCTTTTTTTACCAAATCTTCCATATTCATAAAGGCGTGGATCATATCGGGGAAATGTACATGCTCAACCTGCACGCCAGTCGCTTCAACCTTTTTGCAATAGCTTACCCCGTCATCACGAAGCGGGCAAAACTCAACAGTAAAGAGTAAGGTTTCTGGCAATGCAGGGGTAAAGCGGCCATATAATGGAGAAACCCGTTGGCGGTCTTCATTATTTTGTAAATAATTATCAAAATACCACGCTACCTTGCCTTTCTGAAGCAAGTATCCGGTTGCATTTTGTTCCATCGAACCTGAGTTCATGGTGTAGTCAAGACTTGGGTAAATCATCACTTGCTTGGCAATATTCACCATATCATCAAATTGCGCCTGTTCACTTACCGCTGCCACCAATGCACCACCACCAGAGTCGCCTGCAATCACTAATTCTTGTTGATACCGGATCTGACAGCTATCCAATGTTGTCCAAATACCTTTCACAACAGCATAAGCATCATTTACACCCGCAGGATACGGCCATTCTGGCGCCAGCCGATAATCGACAGCCACCACTACATGCTGGGTTGCTATCGCTAATTTCCGACAGATAGGATCATAAACCGTAATACTGCCGGCCATATGCCCACCACCATGGTAATAAACCAAAACAGGTAAAGCCTGCTCTGGTGCCGGATGGTAAATACGTACAGGTACATTACATTCATCGTTGATGACAACATCATCTTGAACCCAAGCAATAGCGGGAATATCAGTAACCAAACCTTTCGTTAAATTGGCTAGCCCTTCACGGGCATTGGTTGCTGTCGGTTTGAAACCATTTTCAATTAATACTGCTACTTGCAGGTTAAAACCTTCAAGCCATGGCTGTAGTTTTTCACTGACTTGGCGCATGACATGACCCTTATGCATTTATGCCACTAATTGCGTTAGCGTTTCAAAGCTAATATCTGCTTGATAATCAACGCCTTCTAAATCAAAGCCATTTAACTGCATAAAATCGGTTTTATAACCTTGGTAATCCCCCATTGTAGTAAAGTTTTCAGGGGTGATTTTTGCCATTAACTCACTCACTTGCTGCTGAATGTCGTCCTCTAATTCCCAATCATCAACACGGATCAAACGGTTATCATCAACGGGTACTATTTTGTCTTTTCCGTAAAGACGTTGAGCATAGAGTCGCTGCATCTGCTCAATACATCCTTCATGTACACCTTTGTCTTTCATCACCTTAAACAAAGCTAGAATATAGGGCGAAAAGGCAGGAATAAAAACACTGGCTTTAGTGACTAACGCTTTACAGACAGACACATAAGCCTCACCCCCCATTTCAGACATCTTGTTATTAAGCTGATCAGCTGTTGCATGCAAATGCGCCTTAGCTCTGCCTAATGTTCCTTGGTGATAAATGGGATACGTCGCTTTAGGGCCAACATACGAATAGGCCACCGTTTTACAGCCAGTCGCCAGAACACCCGCATCAGACAGAATGTCAATCCAACTCGCCCAATCTTCTCCGCCCATCACCTTTTCAGTGTCTTCAACTTCTTCTGGTGTCGCAGTCCCAATCGTCATCTGTTCCATTGTGTCGGTTTCGATGTTGATCGTCGGCCCTGTTACAGGCTCACCCATGGTCTTGATTGACGAACGCCATAACTCTCCGGTTTCAGGGTTCGGCCTTACTCCCGTTGCCAAGCTATATACAACCAAATCAAGCTGGCCACCAAATTCTGTCTTTATATACTCAATAACCTGTTGGCGCATTTGTGGCGAGAAAGCATCACCAATGAAATTTTTACCGATTAAACCCGCTTTTTCAGCTTCTTCGCGAAAGAAAATATTATTATACCAACCCGCGGTGCCTACACCTTTTTCACTCGGCCCTCGCTCGAAAGAAATACCAATGGTATCTGCCATCGAACCACCAAAAGCCAGTGAAATACGAGATGCCAGACCAAACCCCGACGAGGCGCCAAGCACCAATACTTTTTTCGGCCCATCAGTAACGGGGTCAGCCGTTCTCACATAATTGATCTGATTGCGGATAGCCTGCTGGCAACCAAATGGATGCGCTGAACGTGCAACAACCCCCTTTACTACTGGTTCAATAATCATGGAAAATTCCTACTTATTGGGGCTCATGATACCCATACCCGATACCGACTTGGCATGATGATATTACCGGAGTTTTCTCCTCATCCCAAACTCAATATTCACGCTTTACCTAATGATTAACCCTGATTTCTTACCCACTGTATGATCTAACCTTTCATAAAAAAGAGCCCTCAGGCTCGTTGTTATTTTACAAATGGCTACCTCTGCTCATGCTTCACTCGGCTGTAGAATAAGAATCGGGTATGTCTTTGGTGTCATCTCCATCGTTCTATAGAGTTCCATATATTGTTGACGAAACTGATGATCAGGTTGATGAATGGCTGTCGTGCTAGTACAGCCAACCATTAGCATACCAAGTAGATAAACATACAGAAATTTACCCATAGATAAGACCCATTTTCACGGCATAATTAAACAAGCTAACTACATTAATTGCCTGCGACTATCCTGTATTAAGTGTAAGTCACTTTCTCATTTTTGGGACTGCAAGGTATTAAAGAGAGAGGAAAATATAGCTCAGGTGAACCCAGTATAGGGTTTTGCATCCCTATTTGATTAGCAAAATTCAGACGTAAAAAAACGCTAACAGAGTAGCGTTTTCTTTGAATCTGGTGGAGTGTTCTGGGTGAGGTGGATTTGGAACAAATCTCTCTTACCACATACGCTAGACGCAAAAAGGGCGCTGATAAATGTGGCGGAGAGATAGGGATTTATTACTCGCAAGCTCGTACCCTTCGGGCTATTGCCTTTTCGCACCTTCGGTACGGGCAATGTGCTTTCGCTTCGCTCAGGTGAACCCAGTCTAGGGTTCTGCATCCCTATCTGATTAGCAAACTTCAGGCGTAAAAAAACCGCTAACAGAGTAGCGGTTTCTTTGAATGTGGCGGAGAGATAGGGATTTGAACCCTAGAAGGGCTATAAACCCTTGCCGGTTTTCAAGACCGGTGCTTTCGACCACTCAGCCATCTCTCCGTCTTTATATCTCTAAAAGAGATATGGCGGTGAGGGAGGGATTCGAACCCTCGATACGTTGCCGTATACACACTTTCCAGGCGTGCTCCTTCAGCCACTCGGACACCTCACCACATTGTTGCCAAGACGCTCTACGTCTCAACGGCGGCTAATGTAATGTTTTAGAACGATAGGGTCAAGGGGTTTTCTTCAAACAACTCTTGTTTGTCGACTATTAGCCCAAATCGCCTTATTCTTAAGCCAATCAATTCTATTTATTCACTGCTACACTTTTATTTTGAAGTAATTCAATACGTTTTATCGTAAGTTTATGGTTTAGAGCCTTCATGATTATGGATTTTATATAGGCATATCTATGTTAAAAGCGCACCACTTTATCTTTTTCCTCTTTCTGTCTCTTCTTACTGCATTTTCGACGATAGCAGACGAGATTGAAGATTCGCAGGCTGCGTTAACCAGCAAAATTGAAGAACTTAACCAATTACCGAACACCCCCGAAACAATCAAAGAACTTGATAGCTATTTACAAGCACAAAACCAGATTGATAAAACTAAAGAATTTAATATTAGAACACGTCAGTACCAGATGGTTACTGAAACATTCCCGCAAGAGGCTGATAAACTAAAACAAAAAATTGCCGCTTATTCTTCAACTGAATTTCCTGATTTTTTTGAGTGGGGCAAAGAAGAGTTAACCCTTGAAATTGCCGATCAAGACAGCGCTTTAGTTCAATTAGAGGTCACACGAAAAAATGACAAAAATCTTCTACTTGAAATTGAACATGGGATTGATGAGTTTTCTTATCAATCAGAAGCACTTCGGGTAAAAATAAAGAAAGTGGAAACCAAACTAGCAAAGACTCAGCATGACAGTAGCGATACCGCTGCTCTGAATGAAACCCTGTTATTAAAAATCGAACAACAGTTTTATATTAGCCAAGTCTTTATGCTGGAAGCTGAACAACTTAGTTCAGGTAATCGTCGTACGTTAACTAAATTGAAAATCACCTATGCCAATTTAGAAATTGAAGCTAGACAGGCCTACCGCAATAACTTGCAAAACATGCTGAACCGAGTACTACGAACCAGCGCCGATACGAATATTGAAAACAGTGATGAGTTACAAGAAAATTTAATTGATCAGCCACCAGTACTGCGCCAGTTAATTGTAACAAATCAACGACTGTCATCTTCATTTGGTAGCTTCTCTACAAAAAGAGAGCAAGTACAGCAACAGATAAAAACAACGAATGAACAAATCACCATCGTCTCTAAAACAGCTGATGACTTAGATATGATGTCTGAATGGCTTAAGTTAAGCCCCGCATTCAGTGAAAGCCTTCGAACCCGAATAGATCGTTTACCCTCTAATCCTCCAATTGAAGCCTTAAACAAAAACATTGCTCAGAACCAAATCAATAAATATGAGTATCAACAACAACACGATACTTTATCTGAACGTGCGAAAAATTTTACTGAAATCGAAACCCTTACGTCAGAGCAACAACAAACAGCCAAAAAACTCGTCAGTGCTAATTTGGCTTTATTAAAAAAAATAATAGCTGCTTCAGATACTTTAATCTACCAACAAGCAACATTAACCGTGGCTTTTGATCGGTTAAATAACATGCTTATTGATTTAAAAACCGAAGCTACAAAGCGACTTTTTTGGGCACCAGATGCCAAAACGTTTAACCTGAACCTTATTACCGATACGTGGGAGAAACTAAAATGGTTTTTCTCACCATTCCAATGGGTTAATTTATTAAAAGCCCCAGGCGTAATAGAAAAACTAAAGCTCTTTATTGGTATCGGCATTATCGCCCTTATTATTATGAGTTTAAATTGGTGTCGCAGCCGTTGGCTTAAATACCTTGAGAAAACGAGCCAAAAAATAGGAAAGGTGACACAAGACAAGTTCAGTTACAGCTATATCAATGTCTTTCTCTCTTTCTGCCTTGCTTGGCCAGTACCCATTATTGTCACCATTACGGGTCTATTACTCAGCTCTGCCTGGCAGTACCCTTTCGTTCATCATTTAGGCCAAGCTTTATCATTACCTTTGGCTTTAGTTGTTTATTGTTTTATGCGTGAAATAGTAAGAGATAATGGCTTATTTATCAGCCACTTTAATTGGGATGAAAGTGTCGTAAACAAAACGTTTATACATTATCGGAATCTATTATGGTTCTACCTCCCGATGATGGTGATTCAAAACTTCACCTACCTTTATAGTGATATTGATATTAGTGGTACTCTCGGGCGTTTGGCCTTTATTATCAGTAATATTGCCGTCAGTTATTTTCACTGGCGCATGTGGCAAGTAAAATTACCGATGACTTATGGCGATGTGCCTGAAGGTAAAGCACATATTGGACACCACATTTTTTGGTGGGCACTGATTCTAATCCCTCAAGGTTTAAATTATGCGGCTTTAAATGGTTATTTAGGTTCATCTCAAATCGTCATGAATAAGATGGAAATGTCTGCCGTTATCGGTGTGATTACTCTGCTTATTTATTACTTAGTAAAGCGTTTAATGCTCATTCAAAAACGTCGTTTGGCCTTCGAGCGAGCTAAAATAAAACGCCAGGAAATAATCGCTCAGCGACAAGCTGAAGTACTTGAAGACAAAGATGATGCGCCAATAAGCAGTGAATTACACATTGAAATAGAAGAACCAGAAGTTGATCTTGATAAAATTAGCGCACAATCTTTACGTTTGTTACGTTCATTGTTATTACTAATTTATGTCGCCGTATTATCATTGATATGGGACGACTTATATCAAGCTATCACGCTACTTGAAGATATCTCACTGTGGGATGTAACAAGTACCATTAATGGTATTGAACAACTCAGCGCTATTACAATTAAGAGTGTTTTACTGGCCATTCTCGCTATCTTCTTAACAGGTATTCTCGCGCGAGATTTACCCGGCGCGATGGAACTACTCATACTCCAACACCTTGATCTTAGCCCTGGAACTGGTTATGCCATTACTTCCCTCACCCGCTACTTTGCAATCTTCACCGGTATCATTATCGGCTCTGGGCTGATTGGTTTCGATTGGAGTAAGATGCAATGGCTTGTTGCGGCACTTGGTGTCGGTATCGGCTTTGGTATGCAGGAAATATTCGCTAACTTCATTTCTGGTATCATTATTTTATTCGAAAAACCGATTCGAATTGGTGATACCGTCACCATTAGGGAGTTGACGGGTGTTGTGGCAAAAATTAAAACTCGCGCAACAACCATCGTTGATTGGGATCGCAAAGAAGTTATCGTGCCTAACAAATCCTTTGTTACCGAGCAGTTTATCAACTGGTCACTGTCAGATGCCATTACTCGAGTAACGCTTACAATCAGTGTTCAATATTTATCTGATAGCGAGTTAGTTACCCAGTTATTATTTGAAGCTGCCGATGAATGTGAATTAGTGCTGGATAACCCCGCACCTGAAGTGTTCTTTTTAGGGTTAACGGCAAACTGTCAGAATTTTGAAGTACGTGCTTATGCGGCAGAAACAGGGCATCGTTTAGGGTTAACCCATGACTTACATTGCCGAATCAAAAGTAAATTTATCAAACATGATATCTCCATTGCGTCACCTCAGTTGGAAGTATCGATAAAAGATAAAATACCACACCCTTTTGCTAAATAGTTATTTGGTAATATCTTTTCGTATTTTAAAGCACAGTACTGTTTCAGTAGACCAGTACATGGTGACGATTTAAGTAGTAACAAGTATGTTTCATTCATTATTTTAATTCTGACCAGGGATCATACTGTCACTATTAATAATGACAATAATTGTAAATGTGCTTTCAGTGTTCTTTGTTCACAACATGACAAGCTTTCAATTTCCACTTGCGAGTTTTTGCTTGTCTTGGTCACACTTATTGATAATTAGTATATATTTATCAATTTAGCTATAGGATACTTTCGTTATTGGTTTAAAGCATTGCTTTTTCATATAGGACATAAAATGAACGTGTACCTCAAATGGCAATCCACTTCGA
This sequence comes from Photobacterium profundum, assembly GCF_003026285.1. Lineage (GTDB taxonomy): Bacteria > Pseudomonadota > Gammaproteobacteria > Enterobacterales > Vibrionaceae > Photobacterium > Photobacterium profundum. The sequence goes on along the minus strand of NZ_PYOD01000005.1, from coordinate 26,193 downwards.
CGCTAATATTGTTAGCCTGGTATAATGCAGACCACAAACTGTCCTTTCATTTGTCTTCAGAATAATTTCCAGAGGCCATTTTTATGCGCCCTCAATAATCCAACATATTTTGACAACTAATTTTTGGTGTTGTTAGGTTAAACTTAATATGTACAAGCAAAGACGCTTTAACGTATTAAACCTACAATATTGACTATTCATTTTCACTTTGATTTTATGTGGGAACATGAAATGAATATGTATCTTAAATGGCAGTTTTCAATATTATCATCATTAACACCATGGTATATAGAAGATTATAAAATATCTTACTATTTCCCCTCGAAATAAATATAGAAACATTTACGTCTCTTTTCGTTGAGGCAAAGTTAATACACCTATATTTCGTTATTTATTTGACGCGACTTTACTCACCATAAAATCAAGCATTAAATAACATTAAAGGCATACTATTAATTTTATTTACATAAAAACCAAACATTAATTTCTGGTGACATAAAACACCAAATAAAAGTAAAGGCATTATCATGGAAAACTTTAAACACTTACCTGAACCATTCCGTATCCGTGTTATTGAGCCAGTAAAACGCACTACTCGTGAATATCGCGATGAGGCGATTTTAAACGCGGGGATGAACCCATTCCTGCTAGATAGTGAAGACGTATTTATCGACCTGTTGACTGACAGTGGCACGGGTGCCATTACTCAAGAAATGCAAGCCGCAATGTTCCGTGGTGATGAAGCATACAGCGGTAGCCGCAGCTACTACGCACTTGCTAACGCGGTAAAAGATATCTTTGGTTATGAATTAACCATTCCGACTCACCAAGGTCGTGGTGCCGAGCAAATCTACATTCCTGTCCTTATCAAGAAACGTGAAATGGAGAAGGGACTAGACCGTAGCAAGATGGTAGCACTGTCTAACTACTTCTTTGATACCACACAAGGTCACACTCAAGTGAACTGTTGTGTGGCGAAAAATGTGTATACAGAAGAAGCGTTTGATACCGCGATCAATGCAGATTTCAAAGGTAACTTTGACCTCATCAAACTAGAAGAAGCGATCCTTGCAGCAGACCCTGTAAACGTACCTTACATTGTGAGTACAATTACCTGTAACTCTGCGGGTGGTCAGCCAGTTTCTATCGCTAACCTAAAAGCCGTGTATGAGATCGCACAGAAATATGACATTCCAGTGATCATGGACTCCGCTCGTTATGCTGAGAACGCCTACTTTATTCAACAGCGTGAAGAGGCTTACAAAGATTGGACTATCGAAGAAATCACGCGTGAATCTTATAAGTATGCTGACGGCCTAGCTATGTCAGCAAAGAAAGATGCCATGGTACAGATGGGCGGTCTACTTTGCTTCAAAGATGAATCCATGATGGATGCATACACCGAGTGTCGTACTTTGTGTGTGATTCAGGAAGGTTTCCCAACCTACGGTGGTCTAGAAGGCGGTGCGATGGAACGTCTTGCCGTTGGCCTCTATGACGGCATGCGTCAGGAGTGGCTGGCATACCGCATCGGTCAAGTTCAATACCTTGTCGATGGTCTGGAGACTATCGGTGTCGTATGTCAGCAAGCTGGGGGCCACGCGGCATTCGTTGATGCAGGTAAGCTGCTTCCACACATTTCTACCGAGCAGTTCCCAGCACATGCTCTTGCTTGCGAACTCTATAAAGTGGCAGGTATCCGCGCCGTTGAAATTGGCTCTCTATTACTCGGTCGCGATCCAGCAACAGGTAAACAACATCCTTGTCCTGCGGAGTTACTTCGTTTGACGATCCCACGTGCGACCTACACTCAAACGCATATGGATTTCGTTATAGAAGCGTTCCAAAAAGTGAAGGCAAACGCAGCAAATGTGAAAGGTCTTGATTTTACTTATGAGCCAGCAGTACTTCGTCACTTTACTGCTCGACTTAAAGAAGTTGAGCCTGTGCAAACAGCGGTGAAAACGGAAACCAAGATTCTAGAAGAAGCTTAATCACACTCAAAGAGCGCACCCTACGGTTGCGCTCTTTTTCCTAAGCACAGAATAAAATAAATAGTTTAGGGTGATCAATCCAATAACGTGAAATTACAAGAGTGACTGAATTATGGAACAGAATCCGTCATTAGTATCAAGTGACAGTGTTAAGGAAAAACATCCGTCATTAATAGGAGGGGCATGTATTATCGCCAGTGTCTGCGTTGGTGCGGGCATGCTGGGGCTCCCAAGTGCGGGAGCAGGTGCATGGACAACATGGTCAGTTTTCGCGATTACAATTACCATGGTCGTCATGACCATTTCGGGTTGGATGCTGCTAGAGGCATTCAAGAATTATGACTTAAAGGTATCTTTCAACACGGTAACCAAAGACATACTTGGTGATAAGGTCAACATGTTCAATAACCTGATGGTGTACTTTGTTGGGGGTATTTTGCTGTACGCCTACATCACATCTTCAGGCCTTATCCTTCAAGATATTTTGGGCCTCGATAGCAAAATTACTTCAATCTTGTTTGTTTTGGTATTTTCTCCCTTCGTTTGGCACTCAACTCGAGCAGTAGACCGAATTTCCGTTGTTTTAATCTTATTTATGGTCTTAAGCTTTGTATTTGGTGTGTCAGGGCTGGCGATCAAAGTAGATATGTCCATCTTGTTTAATACCATTAATGAAAAAACGAGCTACGCACCCTACGCAATGGCAATGCTGCCTGTTGCTTTGACGTCGTTTGGTTATCACCATTCTGTGGCAACAATGCGTGCTTATTACGGCGAAGAGGAAAAAGCGAAATATGCGATTTTAGGCGGCACAATAATAGCGTTAAGTCTGTATGTTCTATGGTTGTTCAGCATTTATGGGAATTTACCTAGAAGTCAATTTGGACCTGTGATTGAGCAAGGTGGCAACGTAGATGCACTACTAACTACATTAGGCTCAGTCATTGAATCTGACAAAGTGGCGCATGCGATCCATACCTTCTCAATGGCGGCAATTCTATCTTCTTTCATTGGTGTTGGACTTGGGGTGTTTGACTATTTGGCTGATTTATTCAAGCTCGAAGACACCAAACAAGGCCGAGCAAAAACGTGGCTAGTGACTTTCCTACCACCGTTGATCCTATCATTGCTATTTCCGTTTGGTTTTGTCATTGCTATTGGTTATGCCGGCGCTGCGGCTACCGTCTGGACATGTATTATTCCAGCACTTCTCGTGAGAAAAGCCCGCACATTAGAGAATGGTGATAAAGGCTTTAAAGCGCCAGGTGGCAAGCCAATGATTGTTGTCGTCATTAGCTTTGGTATTTTAACTGCCGTATTCCACTTCATGTCGATGCTAGGCATGCTTCCAGCGTTTACAGGCTAAACAATTTCAAATAAATAGGGAAATACAATGGTAGCAATTAATACACTCAATGCACCTGAAGCTATTGGTCCATACGTACAAGGTGTGAATTTAGGTAATATGGTCATCACCTCAGGTCAACTGCCTATAAATCCAGGAACAAAAGCAATGCCAGAAGACGTTGCTGAGCAGGCAACTCAATCTTTAACAAATGCATTAGCGATTGTCAGAGCAGCAGGGTTAGACGCCAATAATATTGTTAAAACCACTGTATTTGTAAAAGATCTAAATGACTTTGCCCGAGTAAATGAAGCTTATGAAGCTTTCTTCAATCTTCATGAGGCGACTTTCCCTGCTCGTTCTTGTGTTGAAGTTGCTCGCTTACCTCTGGATGCAAAAGTTGAAATTGAAGTTATTGCCTCACGGTAACGTTTAGGGTTTTAAAAATTCTTTCTTATCTTAATTAGTAGCCCTGTCATTTATAGATGATAGGGCTAAGTATTTTAAGCTAGAATACCCACAATTATTTTAAGTTCACCTAAAACAAGAAATAATCAAATCACCAAATGCTCTTTTAGATTATTTCTATAACTCTAAATACGCAATTTGGATCCCTCCTTGAGTTACTAATAGAAAGGAAAACATTATGCATGGCATTCTGTCCATTCAATCACATGTTACTTACGGACACGCAGGGAATAGCTCTGCTATTTTTCCGATGCAAAGAATGGGGTTCGAAGTATGGCCAATACATACGGTTCAATTTTCTAATCATACTCAATATAAACAAGGTTGGACGGGACATGCTTTCTCAGCTTCAGATATTGATGAGTTAGTTCAGGGGCTTGATAACATTGATGCGCTGACACGTTGTAAAGCAATTCTCACGGGGTATCAAGGAAGCGCTGAACAATGTGAAGCGATTATAAGAACCGTAGAAAAAGTTAAGGCTCAAAATCCTTCATCCTTATACATCTGTGATCCTGTCATGGGGGCACCGGATAAAGGTTGTATCGTTGCTCCCGGCATTACGGAATACTTGGTAGATCATTTAATGCCAATGGCAGATGTTATCGTACCGAATCAATTCGAGCTCAGCCAATTTGCACAAATGGAAATTAACTCGTTGTCTGATGCCGTGAAAGCTTGCAACATTGCTTTAGCTAAAGGTCCCAAAGTTGTTCTTGTTAAGCATCTATATTGTGTTTCAGACGATAAGTTCAGCATGCTGTTAGCCACACCAGAAGGTTGTTTTCTGGCCCAGCGTCCTCATTTAACGTTTGCTCAGCAACCCGTTGGAGTTGGAGATCTGATATCTTCGTTGTTCACCGCGGGTTTATTAAAAGGTTACTCAACAAGGCGTGCATTCCAACATTGCCATGATGCTTGTTATGGCGTTCTTAAACAAACTCATCAGCTAAACGAGTGGGAATTGCAAACCATTCTAGCCCAAAATGAACTCGTCGAGCCAAGCGAGACTTTTCCAATAGAAATGATCAACCTGAACTTGAAAACAGCGTAAATATAAACACTCGAATATCAGATACACAATCGCTAAAAACAACAAAGGCACCAATAAGGTGCCTTTTCTATTTAGACCCCGTGTTCAATTGATTACACTTCTTGATGCTGAGGCTCTGGGTGCGATAGCTCTCGACAGTAACCCGGTACTTTAAACATACGACGGCATACATCTAAGAATTGCCCATAAACAATACCTAACGCACCAGAAACAAAAGCATTACTTGTTACTGCGGTAATGATTTGATCACTATCTGCACCTACAGCCAATAAAATACAAGCATAAACCGGTGACTGAAACAACACGTAGGCCACCATGTCAGATAAACCCTTCATCCAACTAGAGGGAGATAGTCGATGACCTGTGCGTAATAGGTAATCGCGGAACACACCGTATGGCCATGCAATCGCAATGTTAACGGGGATCGACAAGGTTCGTGATGCTAAAGACTGCTCGAAGGTCATACCCGACACGAAAACTTCAATCATCATGCCTGTAATAAAACTAAAAATAACCATGGCAAACGTATCTGCCGCTGCGTTACGCATATTGAATTGACCTTTGACAGACATTTTAAACCCCCAAGCTATAGCAAATAAAACCAGATTATTAGGTAATAATAGAAAGTTGAACTGGATACTTAACTATATCCAGTTGATTTGCGTATTAGAACAGGTTTTCATTAAAATAAAATACTGAATTTTTTATATGTTGGTAAATTTACCACTAGTTTTAACCTCGTTTTTAGAACAATTTACTACCCACGCACCACTCACGTGCCACATCGATAAAAAACACCAAACTCAAGCCTCATTTAACCACCATAAGTTGGATTAAAAGCACTTTAAAAAGGCAGTAAACACATAAAATTAATCGATATCACCTACAATCACCCCGTAATGGATATTTACCCACAAAATATGACAATAAAACCAAGCAGTAATAAAAACAACAAGAAATGATAATAAATCATTTAATAACAGATAGTTACACACTAACAATGAAATAAAAAATTAAGCCATGAATATTCAACATTGAACAATAAAAATATAACGGATAATTAACCAGTATATTCTTATATTTATCCAGACAAATACCCAACAAATCACACTATCGCTACAGGACATATAAAAGTAACATTTATCGCCATGCATTTATCATCATAATTAAAGTATAAAATCAGAATAAATCACTCAACTTCTATCGATAAATCATGATTTACAACCAGAGAAATTAAAAAACAAATCATATCAAACTGAAAGTTAATTACATATTACTCACATTTCCAACAATCACGATACAAGTTCACTTTGATATTAAATATCAGACAAAGAAAAAGCACCATTACGGTGCTTCTAATTGACATTAACTACTTATAAATAAAGGAGAAAATGGATCAGTTCATATTACTATCTTGCACAGCCTGTCGATGTAACACACCCCCACCTTGATAAGCTGATGGATTACGAGTCAGCGCTGGAGCGAATGCAACGGGCGTAATTGCATTCGATCTTTCTTCATTAAATACGGGTAGCAGAGCCATTGCATGTTCGGTTAGCGCTAAGATGGTTAATGAGGGATTAACACCTAGATTTCCGGGAATAATACTACCATCAAGTATACGCAGGTTTTGATAACCAAATACCTCTCCGCTATCATCTATAACCGCATTCTCGGCGCTATTACCGATACGTGCACCACCCATCATATGTGCCGTTAAAGGTGTACCCGCAACAACTTCTGGAAGTAAATTAGCGGCGTCTCCTCCCGTTATTTTGCAATACATTTCAGCCACTTTTTGGGCAATCGGAAAATAGCTTCTCAACTTTTCATCGTCTGCATATTGCGTAGGAACCCAAGTATTTTTAAGAAACAAGTAATACCACGGTTTACGCATCTCTAGGTGGATATAACTATGGGCAGTTTGCATTACCAGCAGCCATACCCCTCTTTTCGCTTTCCCTACTGGATTCATCACACGCAACGTCGTTATTGGATGACGAACCATATTACCAAGCATAGTGGCTACACGTGGTATGCCTGCATGTTTACTGGTTAAAGGGATATTGGGAACAGTTATCCAAGAAGCGTCATTGGTTGCACCATAGCGTACAACCTGGATCTTGGTCTCATCATCCGGATGGATCATCGAAGTGATTGCTGTACCCAGACTTTGATCAACACTCGGCATCCGATCATGGCGATCATTCACTGTCAGCAATGTTTCTGAATTGGTCATGACTTGACGACCTAGTTCGGTAGAAATATTGGGTAGGGTTTTATCAACATCACGCATTTTAAGCAGCAACGGGATTGAACCCAATACACCAGCAGATAAGGTTAAACCATGAGTCGTTATTGTGTATTTTTCCCGCCCTATCAGCCCCACTCCCTCTTCAACAGTAATAACATAACCCGCACTACCATCTTGTAAACCTGCATCATTTGCAATGGGTTCAATCCGTGTCACTTTACTTTCAGCGCGAATTTCAGCACCATTTCGCTCAGCAAAATACAGGTAGTTTTTATCCAATGTATTTTTGGCATTATTTCGACAACCCACCATACAATTTCCACAGTAATTACAGCTATTGCGTTTGGGGCCTTCACCATTGAAATATGGATCACCACGATCTGCACCTAATGTGGATTCGTTGGGTTCAGCTCCAAAAACATCATGATCTTCTGGGTATAACAAGCCACTGTAAACTGTCGTGTAAGTATCACCACATCCTAACTCTTGAGCTACTTGCTTTAAGGTTTTATCTGCCTCGCCTTCCCATACATTCTGTTGTAACCCTATCATTCGTTGCGCTAAGGCATAATATGGCTTGAGGCGCAGCTGCCAATCATCATGAATATCAAGCCAAGGAGGAGAATTAAACACTTTGTCGTCTGGAACAAGGTGAGTATTACCGTAAACTAACGACCCACCACCAACACCTGCGCCATGAACAACAGACAATTTACGCGTAAACGCAACTTGCAGCGGACCTCGTAACCCAAGCCACGGCATCCATAGAAATTTATTAACTCGCCAGTTAGACTTCGCAAAATCTTGGGCTTCATACCGTTTTCCTTTCTCTAGCACGAGAACACGATAGCCTTTCTCGGTTAAACGTAATGCGCTTACAGCACCACCAAACCCCGACCCCACAACTATATTATCAAAATCAAACTGACTCATATTTACCCTTACAATCAATAAGTCAACATTATTGCAACAATCTAGCACCTATAATAGACAGACTAATCGGTCGGTCAATATTTAATCATTATAATTGCCGAGGGGTTAACAAATGAACACGCCAATAAAAGGTATATCAGAAGAGATAGCTATTCAGACTATTTTCGGTATTGCAGATAGCAAAAAGCCGTCACGAAGACGGCTTCTTTAAATGATGGCGGTGAGGGAGGGATTCGAACCCTCGATACGTTGCCGTATACACACTTTCCAGGCGTGCTCCTTCAGCCACTCGGACACCTCACCACAAATTTCCGTTGGGTACGAATACCACAACGGAGCGCCACTATAGTGACCATATAAGGATCGGTCAACAAAAATCATCTAAACGTCTTATAATTGTTCACTTTTCGACAAAGTTAAAATACTACGCATAAAATATAACGTTGTGGCTACTGCCCATATTTAACTAGGCTGCTACAATACCTCGCATCATTACTTATTATTCATTGCCCTTCACTCTGTATATATTCGAGTCGGTCAATGAGTAGTAGTCAATACAAGCGATTAATCGAGATTAACTATGTCTTCACAGTCACAACTGGGTGCATTACTGCAAGACCCTGAGCTAACAAACCACCTTTTAACTGAAGCGCAAACGCATGGTTTTGTGACTGCAATGGCAGCAGCACCGCATTTGTTAGACCCTTCAGAATGGTTAGCATACCTATGGGGTGGCGATGAAACATCTCCATTTACCAGCCACGAAGATCTTGAAGCTTACGCTAATGCAGTTATTAATATCTGGAATGAGAGCCGTGAGTCCTTATTAGAAGGCACATGGCAATGGCCTGAAACCTGTGTACTTGATGACGCTGAACTCGTTTCGGAAGAAACACGTGATTTTGCTGAAGGCATGCTACAAGGCTGGCAGCTAGCACGTGATGATTGGGAAAACATTATGCCTGAGCATAGTGAAGATAACGCCCTATTAGGTGGCGTATTGCTATCAATCACGCTTCTATACGATCCAGAAAATGCAATGGTCGCATTATCTGAAGAAGGCGCAGATGCACTGGCACAGTTTGAAGAGATCTTTGCAGCAGTACCGAACATGCTATGTGGCTTAACACAGCGTGCACAAGCATTAGTGACGCTTCACTAATTACGCGTACTATATCAAGAGCACTGCATCAGAAAACTGCAGCGTTAAAATGAAAAAAGGTTGCCCTATGTTATGACGAATAACAGGCAACCTTTTTCCTATGCAGCCTTTCAATTACAACGTCAACTAAGGCTTCAACAATACACCTTGTCGCTTATTTCGATGAATAATAAGCAGGGCCGGAATATTCATGAGCACACCATACAATAACGGGGTAAGTGCTAATTCTGGTCTTTGTAATTGTACAACAGCCACAAAAATAGCCGTTCCTGCATTTTGAATACCAACCTCTATTGCTAACGTTTTGACTAATCTCTTATCGCCACGCAATGTTTTAGCTACAATTACCCCAAGAATCATCCCACTCAAGCACAATACGATTGCAGCAATAGATCCAACAGAAAACAGCTGATTAAAGACTTGGGTATTTGCAGCCAACGTAATGGTTACGGTAAAAAACAATGCCCATAATGACGATCGTCCAGCGAAGGAGATAAACGAAGAAAACCATGGAGCCTTAATATATTGCTTCATGATCATACCGATCATTACTGGTATAAACGTTACTGCCGTCAGCTGTAATATTGCCATCTTAACGGGTATAACCAACTGAGTATCGCTGAACACTAAAGGCAGCATCAATGGCAAACTAAGTGGGATAATCAGGCTGCTTATCGCGGTCATACTGATGGACAACGCTGTATCACCGCCACTCAAGTGCGTAATAGCATTCGACGATGCCCCACCCGGCGCTAAAGCCAATAGCCATAAGCCAACAGCAATAGGCTCTGGTAATGCCAATAGATGAATCAATGCATAGGCAAGTATTGGCAAACCGATTAATTGAGCAGTTAAACCTGCCAGTATTTTTTTCGGAAAAGTTGCAACACGTTTAAAATCAGCAAAGGTTAATGTGAGACCAACACAATACATCATCCATGCTAACGCTAGCGGTAATGCAATGGTTAACATTGTCTGGCTCATAGAAAAGCATTCCTTATCTTTATTTTAAATAACAGCTATTTATATTATGTTTACACCAAATGTAGCACATAAAAATGGCGACCACATGGTCGCCACTTAAAAGACTGAGGCCCCGCACAATTATGCGTTGCCTTTCACCTTCAATTGTAATTCAGCAGCAAAGTTAAGCATGCGATTAAGCGGAATTAATGACTTTACACGTAATGCTTCATCAACGAAGATTTCATGCTTTTCTCCGCCTTCAACTAGTGCATTTTCAATTGCTTTAAGACCGTTCATTGCCATCCACGGACAATGCGCACAACTACGACACGTTGCACCCGCACCTGCCGTTGGGGCTTCAACCAATTCTTTATCTGGCACCATTTGTTGCATTTTAAAGAAAATGCCTTTGTCGGTTGCCACTATTAATTTTGTATTCGGTAACTCTTTTGCCGCTTTAATTAGCTGGCTAGTTGACCCTACCGCGTCAGCTAACGCTACAACGCTTGCTGGTGATTCAGGGTGAACAAGCACCGCTGCTTCAGGGTAAAGAGCTTTCATGTCGCGAAGTGCTTTTGCAGAGAACTCGTCATGCACAACACATTCGCCCTGCCACAATAGCATTTCAGCGCCAGTATTTTTTTGAATGTAAGCACCTAAATGGCGATCTGGCCCCCAAATAATGTCTTTACCTTCACTGTCTAAGTGCTCAACAATTTCAAGGGCAATGCTTGATGTGACGACCCAATCAGCACGTGCTTTAACAGCCGCAGATGTATTGGCGTAAACGACAACAGTATGATCTGGATGAGCATCGCAAAATTCAGAGAATTTATCAGCAGGGCAACCTAAATCTAGCGAACATTCCGCTTCTAGGGTTGGCATCAGAACATTTTTTTCAGGCGTTAAGATTTTTGCAGACTCACCCATAAAGCGAACACCACAAATGATCAATGTTTTGGCTGAATGTTGATTACCAAAACGGGCCATTTCAAGAGAATCACCAACAAAACCGCCAGTCTCTTCAGCTAGGGCCTGAATTTCGGGGTCGGTATAATAGTGAGCAACCAAAACAGCGTCTTTTTCCTTCAACAACGCTTTGATTTTCTCGACGTGAGTCAGTTTCTCTTGTTCAGATAATGGAACAGGTTTTTGCGGAAACGGGTAAATCGTTTCAGACGGATCGTATGTTAGGCTCATTACTTACTTGCTCATCAGCTAGTCCTTACTATCCGGGCATTATACACGGTCTAAAAAGGAATTTTTAGCTTTCGCATAACCGATTGTTTAATAAAACAAAAAGGCCCGCCTTAATCAGGCAGACCTTAAACATTCGTTTTCTTGGGGTATCAGTTACCAAGTTGCTTCAGGCTACCTTCGGCTTGCCGTGAGCTGGTTGAACTTGGATAAGTCGATATTACTTCTTGGTAATATTTCTTCGCCAATTCAACATCTTTACTGCGCTCAGCAATAACACCAAGCTTCAGTAATGCATCAGAGCGTTTATTCGATTTTTCATCGCTGGTAACAGCTTTGAATTCTTTACTCGCTTCTGCTAGCTGATTTTGAGTGAAGTACAACTGACCAAGCCAATAATGCGCATTCGCCTTGTACGTAGATTCAGGGTATGTCGTTAAAAAGGAATTAAATGCAGTGACTGCACCCGCATAATCTTTCTCTTTTAAGATTAAGTTAACTGCTTTTTCATACGCTTCATTTTCACTGGCATCACTGCTGTAGGTTTCACCCGACTCAGGCTTATCAGCAGTATCTGTCTTGGCAGCTTTTTGTGGCTGTTGACTTAAAGTATCCACTTCACGGTAAAGTTCACGTTGACGTTCTAACATCTGAGTTAAGTCATAGCTATTACGCTCAACCAAACCACGAAGTTGATCCATTTCTGAGGCTAACTGATTAAGCTGACGCTGCATATCAAGCTGAACCTGATTTCGAGCCTCAAGCATCCGCTCCAAACGTTCAAGGCTGGTGCCCTGTCCGCTTTTACTGAGTTCAGTAACAGGAGCAGGAGCGGCAACTACTTGAGTTGCCGCACCAATCAGCAACGCTAATGCGATATTTCGCACAATGTTACTGTTCATAATCGTTTACCTGTCTATTAGTAAACTAGAACCGCACGACGGTTCTTAGCGTAGTCAGCATCAGTGTGACCAAGCACTAGTGGCTTTTCTTCACCGTAGCTAACAATTGAAATTTGGCTTGCAGATACACCTAGAGCTTGTAGATATTGAGCAACTGCGTTTGCACGACGCTCACCTAGAGCGATGTTGTATTCAGGTGTACCACGCTCATCGGCGTGACCTTCAACAATCACTTTAACATCAGAACTGTTGCTCAAGTACTCAGCGTGTGCTTCTAGCATCGCTTGGTAATCAGCTTGGATTTCTGCTGTATCGAACTTAAAGTAAACAGTTTGCTCTTGACGAAGCTCTTGACTACGTAGCTCTTGCTCAGAAAGTGCAGCTGAACCACCATCGACTGGCGTTGTTACTACTGTTTGAGCAGAACCGTCAGTTGTTTCTGATGCAGCTGAACTATCAGTGCTATCTGTTGAGCTACAAGCAGCAAGAGTCATCATTGGCAGCGCAATTGCCAAACCCTTTAAAATTTTGTTAAGTTGCATTTTATATTTCCTTTATTATCGCAAAAACGCTAAATGTTATAAGAACGGGCCCCAAGACGGTGCACGTACTCGCCCATTTGTCGTAGGTAATCGAGCTTTAAATCGCCCATCAATCGACACTAACGACAGTTCATTAGATTTATTATTAACTGAACTGTAGATAACCATGCCGCCATTAGGTGCAATGCTTGGTGACTCATCCAAAAATGTTTTGGTTAACACTTGAACCGCACCGGTTTTTAAGTCTTGCTTAGCAATGTTGAAACCTGTATCTGAACGGTTCACCATCACTAAATAACGACCATCGGGAGTCAATTGCCCCCCAAGGTTCTGACTTCCTTGCCAAGTCAAACGCTTAGTCGAATTATCTGCTAAATTTACGCGATAAATCTGCGGTTGACCACCTCTGTCTGATGTAAAAATCAGAGACTTACCATCTGGATCCCAAAAGGCTTCCGTATTATTCGCTCGACCTGATGTGATTTGGGTTAATTTTTTCGTCTCTAGATTTTTAATATAAATTTGCAAGCTACCTGTTTTCGATAGCACAATCGCCAATTTTTTACCGTCTGGCGAGAAACGAGGAGAACCGTTATGACGCGGGTATGAAGTAACCAGCTCACGAGTACCTTTGTAGATATCCATGATATAAATCTGTGCTTGCTGATTCTCGAAGCTAACATACGCTAGCTTACTGCCATCAGGCGACCAAGCTGGTGACATCAGCGGCTGCTGAGACTTTAAAACAAGACGTTCGTTAAACCCATCGTAATCAGCAACACGAAGTTGATAAGGATGTTTTGATTTATCATCAATCACTACATACGCAATACGAGTTAAAAAAGCACCTTTATCGCCAGTTAACTGTTCATAAACCACATCAGAAATACGGTGGGCATACTGGCGTAAACGGGTTTCTTTCACGGTTGCACGATTATTAACGAGTAAATGATCTTTGGTTAATACCAATTCACCATTTGCTAAACCACGGCTTTCACCACTGGTTAACTGGCCACGAACAACATCAACCAACTGATAATTAACAACGTAATTACCGTCTGCATTCTTGGTAATTTTTCCCGTTACTAGCGCATCAACCCCCATTGAAGTCCAAGCGTTATAATCAATTTGCTCTTCGCTATCGGGGGTTTGTGGCATTTTACTTGTCGCCACAGGGCTAAACTTACCACTTCGCTGTAAATCAGATGCAATAACCGAAGATATATCAGTCGGTAGTTTACCTTCACCTTCCCACGTGAACGGTATAACACCGATTGGGCGAGCTGAGTCGACACCTTCTGTAATCACTAGCTCAAGTTCAGCTTGTGCGATTTGGCTAAAGCTCAGCAGAGCAATACATAGGCCCATTATCCAACGTTTCATCAATATCTCCTTCATTATTGTGGGCTTACCGTAAGTCGAATACTACGAAGCTTCTCGACAACCTGAGGGTCATCTGGCATCGGGAACTGACTGACTTTAACAACGGCAGCTTTCGCAGCACGGCAGAGGCGATTATCTCCACCGGCTTCTGATGCATTAAGTAACAAGCCATTAGCTGATAAGCGCATTGTTAAAATGCACTCTTTACCAACGAAGCTTTGATCAACCAACAAATTCTGCTGGATCATCTGAGTATAGATTGCACCATAACGAGAGACCTCATCAGCAACAAATTGCCCACGAGCACCACCTCGCTGCTCACTTTCCGTTTCAAGACCTGAAAACATATCGTTTAAAGCCGCTTCTTGCTGACGCTGAAGCTCTTTTGCTTCAGCCGCTTTACGAACGGCTTCTTTGCGTGCTACTTCTGCTTTACGCGCAGCAGCTTCAGCTTTTTCCTTCGCAGCCACCTGTGCTTTACGTTCTTCCTCTGCAGCTTTACGATCGGCTTCGGCTTTGCGTGTCGCTTCTTCTGCTTTACGCTGTTGCTCGACTTTTTGTTGCCTTGCTAATTCAGCTTTTTTCGTAGCTTCTTGTTTCTGCTTTCTATCCGCTTCTGCTTTGGCTGCTTGTTGCTTAGCCACTTTTGTCGCTTCATCTGCTTTACGTTTTTCTTCAGCGACTTTTAGCTTTTCAGCATTCACTCGCTTTCGTTCAGCTTCTGCACGGCGCGTTTCTTGTTCCGCTTTAACTTTATCGGATTTTAACTGCCTTAAACGTTGTTCTTCTGCTTTACGTTGCTTCTCTAATGACGCTGCTTGCTGCTCAAGACGCTTTAATCTGTCTTGCTCCGCATTTTTGGCGGCTTCACGTTGCTGACGAATCTGTTTGGCTTGTTGATTAACTAACGCGGGATCAACAACCACTGCTTGAATCGTATTACCAGAAGGCTTGGGCTTGCTCATAGAGAAATCCGTTCCCCAAAGCAATACAACTAACAATAAAACATGAAGAAGTAACGAGATGATGACGGCAGTAGTGTAATTATTATTTTTCATCCTACTACCTACCTATTGGTCTAATGGTTCAGTCATTAAACCAACAGACCCAACCCCAGCTTGACTTAATGCATCAAGAGTTTCGATAATAAAAGAGTATGGTACTCGTCCATCACCACCAACCATCACTAATGATTTAGGGTTAAGTTGCAATTCAGCTTTCACGCGAGTCAATAAATCATTAAGCGCTAACCCGCGAAGCATGTCACCGTTATCAACACTTAAACCTAACTCACCGTTTTGATCGACCTCAACAATAATTGGCGCACCTGGATTATCACCAGATAAATCAGCGACAGTTTTCGCGGTGTGAGTAGTCGGCAGTTCAACATCGACCCCTTGTGTAACAAAAGGTGCAGTAACCATGAAAATAATCAAGAGTACCAACATCACATCGATATAAGGTACGACATTGATTTCAGCTGTCATTTTTCGCTTTTTAGGTTGATAAGCCATTGCTTATTACTCCTGGTTAGCGGCAAATGCCTGGCGGTGAAGAATACTTGAAAACTCTTCCATAAAGGTCGCATAGGTATGCTCAAGCTTAGAAACTTGGTTCGTCAATTTGTTATAAAACATAACCGCCGGAATCGCAGCAAATAAACCCATAGCTGTTGCAACTAACGCTTCTGCAATACCTGGAGCGACCATTGCGAGTGTTGCCTGCTTGACTGCACCAAGTGCAATAAATGCGTGCATAATACCCCAAACCGTACCAAACAAACCGATATAAGGGCTAATTGAACCGACCGTTGCAAGGAAAGGTAAGCTGGTTTCTAGTTCATCAACTTCACGTAAAAGCGAGACGCGCATTGCTCGAGAGGTGCCTTCCATTACAGCATCTGGTACTTGTCCATTACTGCGATGCAAACGGGCATACTCTTTAAATCCGGTGTAAAAAATTTGCTCAGATCCCATTAGATCATCTTTACGCGCTTCAACTTCTTTATAAAGTTGTGACAGATCGACACCTGACCAAAAACGGTCTTCGAAACGCTCTGCTTTTGAAGCAGCGTTAGACAAAATCTGCGAACGTTTAATGATCATTGCCCAAGAAGCAACTGACATACCAAGCAAGATTAGCATTACGATCTTAACTAACAGGCTTGCCTGTAGAAAAAGATCCAGAATTGACAGTTCAGCACTCACTTAGAAATCTCCGACATAATAAATTGAGGAATTGCAGTTGGTTTCATGGTTTCAGGATTGACACAGGCTACCTTAACAGTAGCTTTACACAAGGTATGACCTGCATTGTTAACTAAACCCTGACAAAATATAATTGATGCTTTTTTTACAGTTTCAACACGTGTTTGCACGATAAGTTGCTCATCTAAACGCGCGCCTTTTAAATAATCCATATCAATATGGCGAATAACAAAGCTCGCCTTATTTTTAAATAGCTCTTGTTGGCTGACCCCGATACTTCTTAATAGTTCCGTTCTTGCACGTTCAAAAAACTTTAGATAATTAGCATGGTAAACCAAGCCGCCTACATCAGTATCTTCATAATAAATAGTGATTGGCCATTTAAATATGTTTTCTTCTGCCATGTTTAATCCACAAGAGTGATGAAACTAAATGCCTAATAACGACTTTAAAGGCTTAATTTGCCTACTATACCTAACTTCATCAGCTTTATGAAATATCCCGAAAGTATCTTCAGCAGCAACGCATATCATTTCTAACAAGAACAGTATTGTACAGCGTTTCTTTGCTAGTTATACCAATTCCATTAATTATCTGACCATTCAGAATACCACTGGGAGTCGAGTTCAAGGATAGTGTTTGATAGAAGAGTGGTTCTCTTTTGAAATCGCTAGACACAGAAGTTGGCTTCCAGTGGTGTTCCCTTTGGGCGAGTTTAAAATACTTTTATACTGCGTTAATAAATTTCAATTTAGAGCCACTAGATCCTCTATTTATCTCCTTGCCTAAAAGCATTTTAACTCTCGCTGAACTGTTCAGATAATTGATGGATTTGGTATTAAGTATATTTCACGCAAAAAAAACAGCCTATTACTCAATTAGTAATAGGCTGTCTATTATGTATCTAAATGTAACCTTGTTTAGTAACTAAAACGCAGCCACATAATATAGCTCAAGATAGGTAAGGCGATAAATGGAGTAAACACAACTTGCCAATACCAATGGCGCGGCACAAAGCCCACCCCATAAATCATTGCCGAGCAGGTTGCCCATATTAATGTTGGTGATGTAACTAAGTCAAAACCACCAATAGCCAGAGCAAAATGAGTAGGCTCCCAAACGACCAGCCCAGCAGATGCTAGCGCCAGTAGAAAGGATAATGCACGTAATAGTGCATTATCTAATAACTGATGAGCCTGTGTGACCCATAAGCTGAGGCTACTCACCTTTGTTATCCATATCTTCAGTTGTTTCAAGCCATAAAGCGTTGATAATACCGAATGAGCAGGCTAGCAGAACACCAAGAATCCAAGCGAAATACCACATAGTCTGTCTCCTTAATACAGTGAAGTTTTGTTGTCTTCGATAAACTTGCTATCAAGACGGCCAAACATTTTGTAGTAACACCATGAAGTGTACGCAAGAATAATTGGCACCATAACAAATGCTACGCCAGTCATAATGTTCAGCGTAAGCTCACTTGATGTTGAATCCCATACTGTCAAACTATTCGATGGTACTAGGCTTGAAGGCATAATGAACGGGAACAATGCGAAACCAAATGTCAGGATAACACCTGCCATCGTTAAGCTTGATGTCAAAAATGCAAAACCTGCACGATTAGCACGAGAAGCGACAACGGTTAGCAATGGCATAACAACCGCAAGAATTGGTGCAATCCATAGTAATGGGTAAGCATCAAAGTTTGCGAACAATGCACCTGTTTCACGCATTACTTCTTTTGTTAATGGGTTTGAAGGACCATTTTTGATGATTTCAGACGTAATTACGTAACCGTCAATGCTCTGAGCCCATACACCAGCAGCAGCAAAACATACCGCTGTAATAACAGCAGTAATCGATGCAACGCTGCGAGAGCGATCATGCAAAGCATCTGTTGTTTTCATCTGTAGGTAGGTTGCGCCTTGAGTCACAATCATCATCAAGCTAACAATACCGCACAGTAATGCAAACGGGTTTAGCAAGCCTAAGAATGTACCTTTGTATGACGGAACCATAAATTCACTCAAGACAAATGGAACACCTTGCAGCAAGTTACCGAAAGCCACACCAAAGATAACTGGTGGCACAAAACTACCAACGAAGATTGCACGGTCCCAAGTATTACGCCATTTTGGCGATTCAATCTTAGAACGGTAATCAAAACCTAACGGACGTAACCATAAAGCCGCCAGTGTTAGCACCATTGCGAAGTAGAAACCAGAAAACGCTGTTGCGTAAACAAGAGGCCAAGCCGCAAATAAAGCACCACCTGCAGTGATAAGCCAAACTTGGTTACCATCCCAATGCGGTGCAATTGAGTTAATCATTATTCGGCGTTCTGTATCTGTCTTACCAATAACGTTAGACAAGATACCTACACCCATATCGAAACCATCTGTAATAGCGAAACCGATGCAAAGCACACCAATTAACAACCACCAGATGAATCGCAATACTTCATATTCAAACATTGCTTACTCTCCCTGAATTACGCTTCAACCTGACGCGATACCACATTCTGTGGTGCATCATTTTGTTCAAAGTGATAACGACCTGTTTTCAGGCTACTTGGACCTTTACGTGCGAACTTAAGCATCAAGTACACTTCAGCAATCAAGAACACAGTGTAAAGTGCAATCATTGACACCAATGTTGTGATAATTGCTGATGGCTCAAGATCAGATACCGCCATAGATACAGGTAAGATCTCACCTACAGCCCATGGTTGACGACCATACTCTGCAACGAACCAACCGGCTTCAATTGCAATCCAAGGTAGTGGTAAACCGTAAAGCGCTGCTTTGAGTAACCACTTCTTCTCTGTGATCTTGTGACGGCACGTTTGGATAAATGCAGCACCAATGATGCCCAACATTAAGAATCCAGCAGCAACCATGATACGGAAGCTAAAGAACAGCGGCCAAACAGTAGGGATTGAATCATCTACAGCTTTAGCAATATGTTCAGGCGTTGCATCAACAACATTGTCAGTATATGGCTTAAGTAGGAAGCCATAACCAAGGTCTTGCTTCACTGCATCAAACGCAGCTACATTTTCTGGCGAGCGATCGCCATTACGTAATTTTTCAAGTAAACCATACGCAACCATACCGTTACGAATACGAACTTCGTGTTCATCTTTCAGATCACGTAAGCCAGTTACTTGGGTATCAGTAGAACGTGTCGCAATAATACCCATCACATATGGGATCTTAATGGCGAAGTCGGTTTCCATTGTTTCTTGATTTGGCAAACCAAACACAGTGAATGCTGCAGGAGCCTCTTCTGTGTGCCATTCTGCTTCAATCGCAGCAAGCTTCGTTTTCTGAACATCGCCCAGCTCGTAGCCTGATTCATCACCAAGAATGATGACAGAAACAATCGCAGCCATACCAAATGATGCCGCAATGGCAAAAGAACGACGTGCAAACGGAATGTCACGGCCTTTCAGCATGTAGTATGAACTGATCGCAAGAACGAACATCGAGCCAGCTACATAACCAGAAGCGACTGTATGAACGAATTTCACCTGCGCTACTGGGTTAAAGATAACTTCAGCAAAGCTCACCATTTCCATACGCATGGTTTCAAAGTTAAATTCAGCCCCTACTGGGTTCTGCATCCAACCGTTAGCAATAAGAATCCACAGCGCAGAGAAATTAGATGCGATAGCAACTAACCATGTCACCGTAAGGTGTTGACGTTTTGATAAACGATCCCAGCCGAAAAAGAATAAACCAACCAAAGTGGATTCTAGGAAGAACGCCATCAACGCTTCGATGGCAAGAGGCGCCCCGAAAATGTCACCAACGTAGTGAGAATAGTATGCCCAGTTTGTACCAAACTGGAATTCCATAGTAAGGCCGGTGGCCACACCTAAAGCGAAGTTAATACCAAAAAGCTTACCCCAGAACTTTGTCATGTCCTTATAGATTTGCTTTCCAGTCATTACATAAACTGATTCCATGATGGCTAGTAGGAACGCCATACCTAGAGTCAGTGGTACGAACAAAAAGTGATACATCGCAGTTAATGCGAATTGTAATCTCGATAGTTCGACGACATCAGTGAACATGTTGAACTCCTTTTTTCGTCAGGCTGAGTGACGACAGTACTTACACAGTGTACCGGTTGTTGGGTTTAGCAAAATGTAGCGTACAAACCCGCAATTTGATTGCCGTCCTGGCTGCCATATCAAGTGATATCAATGACTTCCTTCTTATGTTGCGGCTATGTGTCAAATTAGTTGATTTATTGTTAAGCTACAGCTAATAAAGTCATTGCTAATATTACTGACATTCACCGCCCGCGGCAAAGGATTTATCACACATTTTTCTTTGATAAACATCAATAAAAGCTGTTCATTTTTCAATCAACACCGTTCAACTTGATATAGATCAAACTTTACAGCACTCTTTTTACAGGTTGCATAACGTATTAAAAGATAAGATTTTTCGTAAAATATGGCGCTAATTAACAGGATAAGACACCTTATTTTAAAATATTCATCACTCGGATATACATAGTTAGAAAAAAGAAGGGTAACTCGCCTTTGTTCTAAATCTGTTACATGCCTATATGACCTAGACATTAACATCAAAATTATAGAGTTAACGTGTAAAATAGAACAGATTTCAGATTAGTTATTCTAATCTAAAAAAAGAATTTTTTTTGCTTTTCACTTTAAGGAAAATATCTATAATCAGCGGCAGAAACAGGTTGAACCATCCAGAGGAGAAAAGTCATCTTTTAGGTGGGTTAAAAACAGTTTCCCTATTAAAACCTAAATTGATTGAGGAAATCACAATGGCTCGTATTTTTGAAAAAATCATCTCTTTATACCAACCATCATTTGTTGAACTATACAAAAATGGTCACTAGATAACGTCCGTTTTTGACACATCTAAAGGTTAGATCAACCTTGTAAGATGGAATAAGTTGGATGGCAATTGCTTGAACAGCAACTCAATTGTCAAATAGTTGTAAATGTAAGCAAACATTTAACACAACAAAGGCCAACAAAATCAGAAAAACTGCTTTGAAATATGAAATCGAGGCGATATCGCCTCGATTTTTTACATTCCCATTACATGCCTACGACCAAAATTCTGCTATAAACGCAAAAAAACCCATCCGAAGATGAGGCCTTTTATTTGGCTCCCCTTGCTGAACTCGAACCCGCGACACACAAATTAACAGTCCGCCGTTCTACCAACTGAACTAAAGGGAAATTATCTCTTTGGGTGCATCACGCTTTTATTAGCAGCTATGCGCCATTAAAAACTGAACACTTTGTTCTGCAGTATAGTAAACCGGGTCTTCCCCATGGCTAAACAGCTTTAACGGCTTACCGTTCGCAGTATGATAGCTCAATTCACCATTTAGTAGGTGTAGCCATGTACCTTCTGGAATACCGACAACGGGTTCATACTGATTAATTTCTAAAAACTCTTGGATACGTTCATCACGGGTT
This sequence comes from Photobacterium profundum, assembly GCF_003026285.1. Lineage (GTDB taxonomy): Bacteria > Pseudomonadota > Gammaproteobacteria > Enterobacterales > Vibrionaceae > Photobacterium > Photobacterium profundum. Next base: position 4,310 of record NZ_PYOD01000005.1, on the reverse strand, counting down.
TCCCCCATGTGACCTTCCACATTGGCTTCAAGGTAATGAGGGTTAATTTGGAATGGCACTAAATTTAATGACGAAAGTACCGCACCTGTAATGATCGGCATATCATTTGTTGTACGAATAGTAGGACAAGCAATGTTTGTTCCTGCACTCCAGCCAATATAAGGCGTACCTTGATCAAGAACTGCTTTGCGAATTGGTCCTACTAAACCTAAATCATGCAATGTTTTGTTCAGCACCCAAGTATTACCACCGCTGACCAAAATACCTTCAGCTTCTTGAATCGCCTTCACTGGATCTTCTGCACGATGTAAACCCGTTACTTTGCAATCTAAACCTAACGCATCAAATGTTTCTTGCACCAAGGCAACACGAGCATCATGGCTAGAACGAATCACAGCATAAGGGATCAGAACTAAGTTTTTAGCCCCAGTTCGTTTGATTTGCTCGACAACAGCTTCACTCGCAAACTCCATCACATGCTGGTTGCCCGCAATCTTGCCATTACTTAACAATAAAATATCCATCTTTTCTACCTTATGTTCTGTATTGATACTCATCGAATTTATAGCAGACAGATAACGCCTAATTACGCATATTTACAACGAGAGCGATCACAAAAAGTGCAAGGGGCTAGTTTATTGATGATGCTTTGGCTGATTATTCAGCAATAAGCACTACCTACTTACAGTTTGCCAACACAGATTTAAACTAAAACACATGTAATACAACATATTGATATGCTGTAAGGCAGTCAGAATTATAAAAATAAATGCACATTACCTCATTTATAACAGGAAAATAGCACCAAACTTGAAAAACCCTGCCCGAGAGGAGTTGTTATACCCTTCACAAAATCAGATAATACTAAGATCTCTTTCAAATAGAATTATGATGGTATGACTGAATACCTTTTATTACTTGTCGGTACAGTGTTGGTAAACAACTTTGTACTCGTTAAATTCTTAGGTTTATGTCCATTTATGGGCGTATCTAAGAAGCTGGAAACTGCAATTGGTATGGGCTTGGCGACGACATTTGTCTTAACCTTGGCTTCCGTGTCTGCGTATCTCGTGGAAAATTACATTCTTGCGCCTCTTGGCATTGAATACCTTCGTACTCTTAGCTTTATTCTTGTTATTGCAGTTGTCGTGCAATTTACCGAAATGGTGGTACATAAAACGAGCCCAACGCTATACCGTTTGCTGGGTATTTTCCTACCGTTAATTACGACTAACTGCGCGGTATTAGGTGTTGCTCTATTGAATATCAATGAACACCACAACTTTATCGAGTCCGTTATTTATGGGTTTGGTGCCGCAGTTGGTTTTTCGTTGGTCTTGATTTTATTTGCTTCTATGCGAGAACGTATTGCTGCGGCAGATGTTCCAGGTCCTTTTAAAGGCGCCTCTATTGCAATGATCACAGCAGGTCTTATGTCTCTTGCCTTCATGGGCTTTACTGGATTGGTGAAACTGTAAATGAGCGGAATTTTAATTGCAGTTATTGTAATAGCTGTCTTAGCCGCAATTTTTGGCCTTATTCTTGGGTTTGCTTCTATTCGATTCAAAGTCGAAGCTGACCCTATTGTTGAACAAATTAATGCCATTTTACCACAAACTCAATGTGGTCAATGTGGCTATCCGGGTTGCCGCCCTTACGCAGAAGCGATTGCAAACGGCGATGAGATAAATAAATGCCCACCAGGTGGCCAAGCTGCAATTGAAAAGCTAGCCGACTTAATGGGTGTGGAAGTACAAGATTCAGCACACGAAGAAGAAAATATAAAGACCGTAGCTTTTATCCATGAAGACATGTGTATAGGGTGCACTAAATGCATCCAAGCTTGCCCTGTTGATGCCATTGTTGGCGGTACAAAATCGATGCATACCGTAATTAAAGACGAATGTACTGGCTGTGATTTATGTGTTGCCCCCTGCCCTACCGACTGTATTGAGATGATTCCGGTTAAAGATACGCCGGAAAGTTGGAAATGGGATCTTAACCAGATTCCGGTCGTCAATCTTCCTACTGAACCCAATACTGACAAGGTAGAGTAAACATGCTGTCAATTATCGAACAAATAAAGCAAGGTCAGCTTTGGGATTTTCATGGCGGGGTTCACCCTGCAGAGAATAAAGCCATTTCTAATCAAGCTGAACTGCAACACGCTGGCGTACCGCAACAACTTATTATCCCTCTGAAACAACACATAGGTTCTAGAGGCGATGTTATTATTGCGGTTGGCGATAACGTCCTAAAAGGTCAGCCACTGACCCAAGGTGATATTGCCATGTGTGTACCAGTGCATGCGCCCACGTCGGGAACAGTCACTGCAATAGAACAACGTACAATCGCTCATCCATCAGGTTTAACCGACTTATGCATTGTTATCGACAGCGATGGTAATGACCAATGGTGTGAGCAATCACCTATTGCTGATTATACAGCCGAAGAATCTGCTGATCTGATTGAGAAAATACGCCTCAGTGGTATTGCAGGGTTAGGTGGCGCAGGTTTCCCTACCAGCCGTAAATTGCAAGGCGGTTTGGGTAAAGTTGATATTCTGATCATCAATGCAGCAGAGTGTGAACCTTATATCACCGCAGATGATCGCTTGATGCAAGATTATGCCGCAGAGGTTATTGACGGTATTCGTATTCTTCGCCATATCGTGAAACCAAAGTTAACGATTATCGGTATTGAAGACAACAAGCCCAAAGCGATTACAGCATTAGAAAAGCACGTTACGAAAGATGATCACATCATTATTCGAGTGATACCCACTAAGTACCCATCAGGCAGTTCCAAGCAACTGGTTAAAGTACTGACTGGGCGTGAAGTACCCAGCCAAGCACGATCAACATCGGTCGGTGTAGTTGTACAAAACGTGGGAACAGCTTTTGCTGTTAAACGTGCAATTATCGATGGCGAACCTTTGATTGAACGAGTCGTAACATTAACAGGTGAAGCTTTCCAGCAACGTGGTAATGTTTTTGCGCGCCTCGGTACGCCGATTTCATACCTGCTTGATAACTACAGCTATCAACCAGATAAGAAATACCCTCGTGTCATTATTGGCGGTTCATTAATGGGCTTCACTTTACCTCACGCCGATGTGCCTGTTACTAAAGTCACAAACTGTATTCTTGCACCTAAACGAAAAGAATTACCTTTACATACGCACGAGATGGCATGTATTCGTTGTACTGCGTGTGCAGAAGCTTGCCCTGCGTCTTTATTGCCTCAGCAATTGCAGTGGTACGCGAAAGATCAAGATTACGCAAAATGCGAAGAATATAATCTCTTCGACTGTATTGAATGTGGTGCGTGTGCTTATGTGTGCCCAAGTGAAATTCCACTTGTTCAATACTACCGTCAGGCTAAATCTGAAATCACCGCCAGAAAACAAGATGAAGCCAATGCCGAGCGCGCAAGATTACGCTTTGAAGCTAAAAATGCACGCATGGAACGAGACAAAGCTGAGCGTGAAAATCGCTTTAAGAAAGCAGCTGATGATCGTCGTAAAGAAACTGCAGCTAAGGGTGGTGATGATGCGGTAGCCGCAGCCATTGCTCGCGTGAAAGCCAAACAAGTCGCTGCAAATTCACCAGATACAGAAAAGAAGCCCGCCGTAGCTGCCGCTATTGCTCGGGCAAAAGCCAAACAAGCGGCCCATACAGATAAAAGCGCCGCTGTTCCTGATAATACAGAAATGGCGAAATTACGAGAAGAACGTAAACGTTTAGCACGTGAACGAAAAGCAGAAGCCGAGAAGGTTGCCGCAGAAGAACAAACGTCAGCACCAGTAGAAAGCGGTGATGGTAAAAAAGATGCTGTTGCTGCTGCCATTGCACGTGCGAAAGCCCGTAAAACAGCGCAACAAGCTGATAGCGCTGAATCCGATTCAAGTTCAAACACAGAATCAGCTTCAACAGCAGAAGCCGAAGTCGATCCGAAGAAAGCCGCTATTACTGCAGCCGTTGCACGTGCGAAAGCCCGTAAAGCAGCGCAACAAGCTGATGCTACTGAGCCCAACTCAAGTTCAAATACAGAATCAGCTTCAACAGCAGAAGCCGAGGTCGATCCGAAGAAAGCCGCTATTGCTGCTGCCGTTGCACGTGCGAAAGCCCGTAAAACAGCACAACAAGCTGATACCGCTGAACCTGATTCTAGCTCTAACACGGAATCTGCTTCAACGGTAGAAGCCGAGGTCGATCCGAAGAAAGCCGCTATTGCTGCTGCCGTTGCTCGTGCGAAAGCCCGTAAAGCAGCGCAACAAGCTGATACTGCAGAACCTGATTCTAGCTCTA
>NZ_PYOD01000049.1 GCF_003026285.1 Photobacterium profundum | reverse complement strand
CAACTACTGGGACTTATTAAATAAGCGTGCTTCGATTGATTATGATGCTGGAGATTTGATTGTTGAGTAGTTCGCTTATCAAGCCTCTTTTGATTATTGGTGGGGGGGGGCATGCCAGTGTCTTGGTAGATATTTTACGGGCTCAAGGACGAGAGGTATTAGCGGTCGTCTGCCCTGATGACATCAGCATGCGGCGTGTATTTTCAGGTATTCGACACCTAACAAAGGATGATGATGTGTTGGCGTTTTCGCCTGATGACGTATTGCTGGTCAATGGCATTGGCATGCTGCCAGCATCGGGTTTAAAACGTACACTGAATCAGTATTATTTATCCCACCATTACCAGTTTGAAACCGTCATTGCTGAGAGTGCGCAAGTTTCGCCATTTGCAAACGTTGAAGTAGGGGCACAAATATTTGCTGGTGCCATTGTTCAAGCTGGCGCGCAGATTGGTGCGCATAGCGTGATTAACAGTGGTGCTGTAATCGAGCATGATTGTAGCATTGGTCATTACAACCATATTGCCCCGAGAGCCACCTTGTGTGGGCAAGTGATAACGCAAGACG
>NZ_PYOD01000048.1 GCF_003026285.1 Photobacterium profundum | reverse complement strand
CTGTAGGACAGTTTCTCATCAGGGATAACGTGATATCGCCGGTTTTCGATCAGAAGTATGCGTAAGAATTTGAGATCTGGAGATAATAACCGGATTTTTATTACTAATTCTAGTCCGTCTATGCGTATTTCATCAAATAATGAGAAAAAGTCTGCATTTTTGTGCAGCTTTATACTGCGTAGCGTATAAAAATTATCTAGAATAGACCGCTTCCCCTATGTGGTGTGGACACGCTTCTGGCAAGGTGCATGTGTGGCTTGTCGCAAAAAACGTGGTTGGTAAAGTAGACGGTTTTATTTCCGTCCCCGGCTTGCAGGATTATCCTTTTGTATGTTTAAAAAAATTCGTGGCATGTTTTCCAACGACTTGTCTATTGACCTGGGTACTGCCAATACCCTGATTTATGTCAAAGGACAAGGTATTGTGCTTGATGAACCGTCTGTTGTGGCTATCCGTCAGGATCGTCCCGGCTCCACCAAGAGTGTTGCGGCAGTCGGGCATGAAGCCAAGCGGATGCTGGGGCGGACCCCCGGTAATATCGCAGCAATCCGTCCGATGAAGGACGGTGTAATCGCTGACTTTTTTGTGACTGAGAAAATGCTTCAGCA
>NZ_PYOD01000047.1 GCF_003026285.1 Photobacterium profundum | reverse complement strand
GTAAAATTAATGGTTACATGATTTTTACTGATGATAGCAACTGACGAAACTTCAAATTCATACTTACAAATATTACTTGTAGTTTTACAACTAACGTTAATGGTATTTTTTGTTATACCAATGAAAAGTAAGTAACATAATTTATCAATAGGATTATATTTTATAATCCTATGACAGTTCTGAGATTTCAATAAGCTAAACATGCATAACGTCTAACATAAGTTGCACCACGGATAACTCACCAAGCGCACTGAACTCCGAACCAAAACTGCGGAGTAAAACGTATCAACTTGATGTTTTTGTTATATTAATTAAAAGTATTGCGAGATAACCCTAGCTGCTTATCTTACTTTTAAGCCATTTGAAAATTAGTAATAGACTATAAAATGGGTTTGTTGAAATATTGTACTCTTCTAGGACATAAACATAATTTGACTTGAATTTTTCAACGGCTTCATTAGAATTTTCTGCATAGATTGCATCATCCTCTACTTCAAATCCCTGAGAAAGTAATTTTTCCTTTTCAACTAGAAACGTACTTGATGACATATCAAGGAAAGTAAATTTTTTTCTATCACTAGCCGGTATGGTGAAAAACTGATATTTCATAGTCATATGACTCCTTGTCGTAATTAATATAACATTTTATTATATTTTAGGTTCAGAGCTTGATACTTGTTC
>NZ_PYOD01000046.1 GCF_003026285.1 Photobacterium profundum | reverse complement strand
CCGCCCATTGCTAAACAGAAGGCTTCCCAATCGGAAGAATCCGCAGCACGACGAACATTTTCAAGAGTGAGCCATTCACCCTCATCAAGGCGGTTAAACACAGCATCATCCTCTTTCAAATCTTGACGAATTCGACGAAGTTCACGCCAAACGGTAACTGATGGACCACCAATAAATTGAAACTGACGAATGCGATTAACACGCGCCCAAGTAACAACACGTTCAGCGGCTTCTGTTCCTTCCAGCGTTGTTGAACGGTCAGAATCGATATGTTTACCATCGATGTTTTTAGACAGGTACTTGGCCACATAGCCAACCGCAGATCCTTTCGACCAATCGATTTTTTCAGATGTGAAACGGTATTTCTTCGCACCTTTTTCATTGGGTGAATCCTTCATTGCTTCTTTTTTAAAGAGGCTTGTCACCGTGGATTCATGACGCTTTTCCATGAAGAACAACAGATGCCAGTGAGGACAACCGTCGGCATGAGGCTCAACAACACGCAAGCCGTACACTTTAATCTCAGCTTTATCGAGTGCTTTGCGAAAATCAGCAAACATCGACGTCATGTAATCATGTGCGTTTTGGGTTGTTGGGCATCCAGCATCTAACCATTTCTGATTGACCTTGTTACTTGCCACAGAGTGAAAGCGGCTAGGGCATGTAGGCGTATAGAACATCCCAACATGATCATTGGCTTG
>NZ_PYOD01000045.1 GCF_003026285.1 Photobacterium profundum | reverse complement strand
TGGCTCCCTTTGCTGGACTTGAACCAGCGACATACGGATTAACAGTCCGGCGTTCTACCAACTGAACTAAAAGGGAATTGTAATGGTGCCTCGAGGCGGAATCGAACCACCGACACGAGGATTTTCAATCCTCTGCTCTACCGACTGAGCTATCGAGGCAAAAGTGAAAGCGGTTAGGCTTTTACTTTTGCAAAACTGCTTACACAGCGTTTGCTAAGAAATGGTGCCGACTACCGGAGTCGAACTGGTGACCTACTGATTACAAGTCAGTTGCTCTACCTACTGAGCTAAGTCGGCACACTAAATCTTTGTTGTCTTTAAGTTAACATCTAACCTAAAAACGAATTGGCTCCCTTTGCTGGACTTGAACCAGCGACATACGGATTAACAGTCCGGCGTTCTACCAACTGAACTAAAAGGGAATTGTATGGTGCCTCGAGGCGGAATCGAACCACCGACACGAGGATTTTCAATCCTCTGCTCTACCGACTGAGCTATCGAGGCAAAAGTGAAAGCGGTTAGGCTTCTACTTTTGCAAAGCTAATGTTACACAACCTTGGTTAATGCTACACAGCGTTTGCTAAGAAATGGTGCCGACTACCGGAGTCGAACTGGTGACCTACTGATTACAAGTCAGTTGCTCTACCTACTGAGCTAAGTCGGCACACTAAATCTTTGTTGTCTTCAAGTTAACATCTAACTCAAAAA
>NZ_PYOD01000044.1 GCF_003026285.1 Photobacterium profundum | reverse complement strand
GACATAAGATTGCGAAACCATTTTCAAAATGATGGTGGAGGGAGAAGGATTCGAACCTTCGAAGGCAGAGCCGTCAGATTTACAATCTGATCCCTTTGGCCACTCGGGAATCCCTCCACGGGATTTGCTTATTATTAATCAATAAGCGGTCTTGCAATGAAAGCCGTTTCGTTGTCCAACCTCGTGACATAAGATTGCGAAACCATTTTCAAAATGATGGTGGAGGGAGAAGGATTCGAACCTTCGAAGGCGGAGCCGTCAGATTTACAATCTGATCCCTTTGGCCACTCGGGAATCCCTCCACGGGATTTGCTTATTGTTAGTCAATAAGCGGTCTTGCAATGAAAACCGTTTCGTTGTTCAACCTCGTGACATAAGGTTGCGAAACTATTTTCAAAATGATGGTGGAGGGAGAAGGATTCGAACCTTCGAAGGCGGAGCCGTCAGATTTACAATCTGATCCCTTTGGCCACTCGGGAATCCCTCCACGGGATTTGTCTGTTTGTTTTTTACAAACTGTCTTTCAGCAAGCAGTTTGCGATGAAAACCGTTTCGTTGTTCAACCTCGTGACAAAGGCTGCGATAACCATTTTCAAAATGATGGTGGAGGGAGAAGGATTCGAACCTTCGAAGGCGGAGCCGTCAGATTTACAATCTGATCCCTTTGGCCACTCGGGAATCCCTCCACGGGATTTGTCTGTTTGTTTTTTACAAA
>NZ_PYOD01000043.1 GCF_003026285.1 Photobacterium profundum | reverse complement strand
GCTTATCGCAAGTTAATACGTCCTTCATCGCCTCTGACTGCCAAGGCATCCACCGTGTACGCTTAGTCACTTAACCATACAACCCCAAGAGGTTTCGTATGGCAACAACCAAGGTTTCTCTCTAAAAGAGAGGATTTGTTTTCGCCGGACTCTTACACAAGACACTTGAATGTGTGTTTGTTTTGAGAACTCGTTTTATCTTTCGATAAAACATTTGTAATTGAATCCTAAGATTCAATTTACTAGTCAGCTTTCCAGATTGTTAAAGAACATGTGTTGTGCCTCATTGAGACATCATCACTTTCTAACGACTTTCACCGACAAAAATTGGACGCAATAACCTAAGCTACTGAATCAGTATGTCGTAAAAGTGTTTAGAAAGTGGTGGGCGATACCGGGCTCGAACCAGTGACCCCCTCCTTGTAAGGGAGGTGCTCTCCCAACTGAGCTAATCGCCCACGATAGTTTTAATTCCTTCGTGAGAAAGAATGGTGGGTCGTGTAGGATTCGAACCTACGACCAATTGATTAAAAGTCAACTGCTCTACCAACTGAGCTAACGACCCTTTGTTACTTTCTTTAGCAAAAAAGAAAGTGGCGTCCCGTAGGGGAGTCGAACCCCTGTTACCGCCGTGAAAGGGCGGTGTCCTAGGCCTCTAGACGAACGGGACTTAGTTTTTCGATGTTTTGGGAACATCGTGTTCTTTTACATTTCAACCAAGCAATCTGTGTGGACACTGCATCAAAC
>NZ_PYOD01000042.1 GCF_003026285.1 Photobacterium profundum | reverse complement strand
GGCGCGCAGATTGGTGCGCATAGCGTGATTAACAGTGGTGCTGTAATCGAGCATGATTGTAGCATTGGTCATTACAACCATATTGCCCCGAGAGCCACCTTGTGTGGGCAAGTGATAACGCAAGACGACGTTTACGTTGGTGCGGGGGCAACGGTTATTCAGAGTATTATGCTGGCGAAAAATGCCATTGTAGGCGCTGGTGCGATAGTCACAAAACACCTTTCTGTCAATCAAATCTGCTACCCCAGCCGAGCGACAATCAAAACACTATAACGAAGGTAAGTCATGAGTCATTGTTGGAACAATGTATTAATTAAGCCCACTAATACCATACGCGACGCATTAGAAATTATTAATAATGAAGCACTGCGCGTGGTATTGGTGGTTGATCATCATGAACACTTACAAGGTGTCGTGACGGACGGTGATATTCGCCGAGGTTTATTGAATAATCTTGCATTGACGGCTGAGATCACACAGGTCATGAATAGCAATCCAATGACCGCAGATGTCAATACACCGCGAGATGAGTTAATCGCAATCATGAAAAGCAACGGTATTCTTTCTCTTCCCTTAGTTGATGATGAAAACCGCGTTGTTGGGTTAGAAACACTCCACCATTTATTTGAAAAGACAATCCACCAGAATCCGGTTTTTTTGATGGCGGGTGGCTTTGGTACGCGTTTACGTCCACTGACTGATACTTGTCCTAAACCGATGCTAAAAATTGGGAATAAACCGATTTTAGAAACCGTTATTCG
>NZ_PYOD01000041.1 GCF_003026285.1 Photobacterium profundum | reverse complement strand
GCAATACTTTCGAAGCCCTTCAAACGCACAAACATTTCAGCACGTCGAATTTCAGGATTAGAAATCGATTTACCCGCCAACTCATTCAGCGTGAACCAGTTCGATTCGTCCTCAGCATCATAAGCAATGGTGTTTTGCATCATGGATAAGTTGTCTTGATCACGAACGCGACGACGTTGGAGTGAAAAGTTTGAGCAGTAAGATTGACCATGTTTATGAACAATCGTTAAATCACGGGCAACACGTTCAATTTCTAACGCACTGCGTTGACGTAAAGCACGACGCCACCAAAGCTCGTTAGTCGCACGATTAATCAAACTTTGTAGCTCGTTATCTTTTTCTTTTTGTTCAACCAGCTCAGGACGAAACGCCAAGCCGTAATCAGCCAGAATGTCACGCGCCACAGCAAAAGCAGCTTCTGTATCATCAATGGCTGCAACTTTACGCATGACGTGTGCAGACTTAGCTTTTGCAAACTCACATAATTCTTCATCGGTTGAGGTATAACGAAATTCCATTTTAGTGAGACGTTCGTTGGCAGACTCAACAGCGCGAACGGCTTCAAGGTAATCTATTTTTTTCGTCATGTTGATAAAGGCACGCGTCATCACCGGTGCAAATTCACGGTGTGACTTACAGGCATCGAATGCGCGGACAACCCAACTTTTATCAGGCGTGCAAAACGTCTTCTTTGAATTGTCATCTGAACGCGGGACTAAGTGAGGCTGGGGCGCGGCATAGAATGGATTGATACCAAACTCATCAGTGAAGATGGACGCGACCACGTTATAACACTCTGGCATTACCGCCTGAGTTGAACCAGACTTGAAGTGACAAGGTAACGTTTTGGTTTCAGTTAGCTTAAGCGATTGACTACGAGCGTAGTTAAAAGCTTGATTGCTTAACTGCTGTTGGGTTGAGTATGGCGAGTGATTCATCATGAGAAGTCCAACGCTTACTTGATTGACTGGATTGAACCAGACCAGAAAGAAAACGTGCGACCCGCAAGAACCTCAGC
>NZ_PYOD01000004.1 GCF_003026285.1 Photobacterium profundum | reverse complement strand
GCTATAAACTGGATAATAACAAAAACATAATTGTTGATACCAAGAATAAGATGAGGTAAGTGAAAGGACTATGATTAATGTAGAATATAAATAATTAAAGATATATAGGAATAACCAAGAGTCGCAACAATACCTTAACATTTCATCATGAAAACATAAGCCATAAATTACATATTGAATGTTATTGGTTTAATAAAAAACACTGAATACTATTTTATTACTGGTGACAATCACTGTATCATCTCCGGCTCGCTAAGGATTGCACTCACTTATGAAAGTACTTTCAGGAGAAGAGCGTAATTGATTTGCAACTGCATATTCTCGGATCTCGAACCGATTAATAAACGCTCTCACAGAGTAAATATATGCAGGTAGTCATATTACATTTAATTGAATAAGTAATTGCAAGAATAAGCAGTTATTTCACTGTTATCAGGCATATGCATTCAAAAATATTGCTTGAAAGTAAGGTAGAATGAATATTAAATTTTCACATATTTTAGCCACACTTGTTGTCGTTTTTTCTACAGCATCACAAGCTTCAACTACTAAGTTTGGTAACTGGTTTTATTCCGATACATACCAGACATTTGTTTCACAAGAAGTAACTCATGAACTGCCTAAGCAAGCTGAGATCTATCAAATCGCAAAATCTAAAGAACTAAATGTTGGCTTTATCGTTCAAAGCCAAGCATGTCGTGGCAAGGTAGGTGAATACGATTCCGCTGGTGCATATTTAATCAATAAAAAACGTATAAATATGGCGTATCAATGTATCAGTAATAACACTGTACGTTTATTCCCGGTTATTAAACGTGAGCGTAAGTATGTGATTAATGAATTCAAAAACCAGTCGCTTGTTTGCATCAAGCCAACCAAAGAATTGAAAAACGACCCGAACAGTATTTCACTATGTGTTTCTGGCTCTGGATTTAGTGATGCCTACCATGCTCTTTCAGTTGATCGTGATTAGGCCGTATAGTTTAGTTATTTTCCTCTTAGGAAATAAGTGATTCTATAGATGGAATGGGGCGCGCACTTCAAGGTATTGTGCTAGGAAATTGCGGCGCACCATTCTCACAACCATTTTGGTGTACACAGGCGCTGATTGAATCGCCTGAAGATTACTTAACATACACCAAGTGCTGATATGACGTTTTACAAAAACTTTTCGATCAATACTTCATCTATATATTTACCATTAATTTTCGCGTGTTTCTTAGCCTTACCTACAATTTCAAAACCTTGCTTTAGGTATGTTTTCAAGGCTGTTTCATTATCATCACGCACATAGGCAAACAGTTTTTCATACCCCAGAGACTTAGCCATTGTAAACGTAGCATCAAATAGACTCGACGCGATTCCTTGTCTTCTATATTGCCCATCTACAAACGTACCAATAATTCCCACATGGTCAAAAGCACGAGTATAACTAGCAAAAGGCTCGACGTTTTGAAAGCCAACAACCCTAGAGTCCTCAGTGTTTAATGCCACATTAAACACGCCTCTTTCAGGGAAGTTTTCGATAAATTGCTCTTCCTCTTCTTCAGAGAAGATAGTATCGAGGATACTAAAGCGTCCATCCGTAATGATAGGGTTGAGTACATTAATAATGCCTAGAGCATCTTCCCTTTTTACTTTTCTAACTATCAAATTCATTCTTTTTGCTTTTATTTAAGTGGTGATTGGATAATCGAGTTAATTCGCACAGAATCCTACATGAAAATCACTATTAAACAAATAGATATAGAGTAGTCGTGTTAATGTTCAGTAATCTCCATATTGTCATCGTTTTTATTATCTAAAATCGAAAAGTCGTACTCACTATAGAAAAGAGGATTTAAGTGGCAACTGTATTTTAACAATAGGCTAAAAAGGTAAGCTGTTGCTTTTATGACTGAAAAATACTAGGCTAACGAGGTTATTTTCAGCCTACTGAATTCCCATGACTTCCACTGTCCGCTATACATTACATCAAGAGCCGGCCATTATTTTTTCGCCTGACAAAAATCAAATTACAATCAATGGTGAAGATATCCACTTAGAACCTTTACAGGCTCGCCTCTTAACTTTTTTTATTGAGCAGCAGGGAAATGTTGTCAATGCGCAGCAAATTGCGGATAGAGTGTGGGATAGAAGCCATGTATCAGATAATCTGGTGCGTCAAGTCATCAGCTTGCTTCGCAGCCAACTTCAAGACAAAACTCGCCCCTACTCGATCATTAAAACGATTCCCAAGCAAGGCTACCTATTTAATATAGAAGTGACTAAGAATTACACCCCTCAAACAAATATTAACCATTCGATATTAGCGACTGAAAATTCTGCTGAAGATAATCAACTGGCAATACAAATTGAGTCAAGATTACAACCTGAGTCAGCATTACAAAAAGAACAAATGGTTCACGCAACTCAGCAAGCAACAGCACGCCCGCGCCACACTCGAATAAAAAAATCAGTTCTCTTTATAGTATTACTAACAATCAGTGGGCTAGGATTAGGATCGAATTATCTATGGCAACAATCGTCGCACTCCTCAGCGAAGTCACAACAACAAGGTGTGCTTCCCGTTTTCCTTCACGAGATTAATCTTGATACAGAGCAAGATTACGAAATGTCGCAAAGTGTCTATAATTACTTGTTCTATGGTCTTAATTCGTCGAAATCTATTTCGGGTTATCACTTTGACCAATTAACCCCTGAAGCAAAACAAAAACTCTCAGAAACAGGCATTGAGATCAAAAGCTGGATCAAAAAAAGCCACGACGGATATTCACTCACAGTCCTATTACAAAATAATCAGCAGCCTGCATTAAACACCAAAATTGAAAAGACCTTTAACAAAGAAGACTTCTTTAATTCCATTGGTGATGTAATCATAGAATTAAAAACAATTATTTCCCCAACAGATCAAGGTTACGAAATAACCAATCACCGCGTTACCTCAGTGACAGATTACAATGATTGGAAAGTGATATCAGAAGGTATTTCACTCTTTTATCAAGGGAAAGGTAAAAAAGCTTTAGATAAAGTTACTGAAAAATTAAATATTATTCAAGTAGAAGGCCGAGGCAACTATCTTGTATCTTCATTATTATCTTATTCTGAATCATTACATTATTTGAAATCAAATAATGACATTCAGAAAAAACAGGCGCTAGTACTCGCTAAACAAGCTTTTGAAATGAACCCTCGTTGTGATATTGCGAATTTGACCCTAGGGTTAGCCCTGTTATTAAATGACCATAATGATCAAGCATTCCCTTATCTTTTCTATGCAGCAGAGAGCACGCCAAGTCCAATCAGTTATTACCTGTTAAGTGTTGTTGATAAGAAAGCTGATAACCCACGCGGTGCCGCATATCATTATCAGCGCTATACCGAAATGAAAAAAGAAGTTAACGGGCAACTCTTTGATCTTATGGACTCTTTACAAAAAACAAACCTTTTACAAACCGTAAAAGAAACGAATTAACAACATCCACTAACCTAGACGTTAATCCCTCTGACTATAAGGGATTAACGTCTGTAGTTGATAATTTGTCTTTACTGACTTTGTATTTGCATCTTTGTTTTTTGTTTGTTCCTGGTATATATTGCCTTGCATCAACGTCAGCCTTGCCGTGGGTCACCATAATTCAGAGCAAACCAATACTATCGTTTCTCTGAGGTAAAAATATCATGTTGAAAAAAGTGGCCTATCAAGTTGTTCCATTACAAATTTTCTTATTTGCATTCTGGTTTAAAAATGGATTCATTGATAAAGTAATGGGTGTATTACTTGGTATAGTGACACCAGAAACAGCTTACTCTGGTGATACATGGGCTGGATGGAAAGGATATATTGTCGGTACTTGGGATAAAAGTCAGGTCGGTCATATTTTTCTAAGTCCTACATTTGATTTCATGTTCCCAATCCTTATTTTATTGCAGTGTCTACCTTTTGTACTAATTATTCGTTCAGTGCTTAATGGGGAGTTCATGAGTAATAAAGAACGCCCTTGGTTATTTTATGCTGCTGTTTCTTCTTTATTAGTAGCGAGTTTCATGGCTTTTACTCAAACAATATCTGGCGCAAGTGATGGCCAGTACTTATGGCAATTCATGGGCTTTAGCATGGTTGCTGTTATGTATATTCGTAATGAACAAGGCAAGTAATCCTCAACTATCCAAGCACTATAGAATAAAAAAACTATAAACGGATTTACTAAATAATATAAAAAAACCTGTTCTTTATAGAACAGGTTTTTCCATTTTAAAAATAACTGATAGAAATTACTTTTGAGCTAAAGCCGAGTTTAGTTCGTCAGCAAGACGATAACCAGCCAGAGTAATACGCTGTTTCACAAGCTCAGTGCCTTTACTGTAATAAGCTTCCGATGGCTTTGCATCAATTGCTACACTGTAACCGAAATCAGCCAACTGGTAGCTCTCTGCTACCCATAAATCAACATCTGCTGTTTTGCCTAACGTCATTGTCGTTCTTGGGTATGCCAACTGAAGATCCGTCGCAAAATCATTGATATTGTGCTCCATATCCAACAGACCCATGCCGCTATCCCACAAATGATGCAGATCTTTTTGTGGAACGTCTAACGTATGCTTATTGGCACCTAAGTCCGTTTCACATGTATTTTGATTTAAGCTCTGAGAAATAGAGTGCATTGGCTGATGTGAGTCACCTGCAACATGGCTCATGAACATCATACTGGCAGCTTGTGGGTTTTGTTCAAAATCTTCAAAAAGGTAGCTAGCAACAAGCTTAATATTAGGTGTATGAGTGAAATTACACTGGCTCGTTGCTGGATAAGCTTGGTTTATATAATGCCATGCGCCCGTTTCTTTCTCATCCCACTGATTCAGGCTTACTGGAATTGTTTCACCCATTTGTGCCCAAATATCTTCAGCCGGAATCTTACGGATCAAATCTGGCACCATCGCCAATTTGGCAAATTGGCTCGCCCCTTCAAAGCTATCCATTTTTTGTTGAATATCTTTAGGCATCGACTGGTAAGCCTTTGCCGCCAGTACATCAACCTGCTTACGGGTTGTTGTATCCAAATTCTGATAAGCAATTTGTGCCACGGTAACATGCCCTTGATAATTCCAGGCATGGGCAACATTCGGAAGCAGAGCAAGTGAAGCTACTGCAGTTGCGATAAGCGATGTATTTTTCATTGTTGCCTCATTCACACTTTCTTACAAAATTAGTGTAATTAGGCACCCCGTGAACGGTAAGGTCAACCCAATATACCAATTAGGAATCTAGTTGCTTAGGCAATCGATTAACTCTATACATTTCGCCTAATAATCAATCAGCACATGGCATAGTAAACATGAAGGGAAATAACAGGGACATATATAGAAAACAAAACCCCGAGCGATACTCAAAGCTTTTTAGTGGCATTACGGGTTATTCTTCCATCAAGCTTTGGGTTAACCCTCTTTCGGTGTCAGCATTGCTTCCATCTGTTGAGTCTTCTTGCCTATCAGGCGTTCTGATAATACATTAACTTCAGCTAAGTCAGTGTCGACATTATTTTATCCGGATGAATAACCGCTTGTGGGTCGGCACCCGCTTGCAAGCCACCAGCAACAAAGTAGCAAAATAATTCCCCAAACTCTAACTAGTCTTTTTACTTCCATATACTGACATCCAAAATCACATACTCAATCAAAGTATTATTATGTAATTATAGATACCACAAAATACATAACTACTCCCAATGATTTAAATGAGTTATCGCTCAATAGCAGAGTATAGAACCTTCTGTTCACTTATCTTGACTGACTAGTTTTTATTAGTATTGTGTCTGGTAAGGTTTGGAGAAAGCATTAAAAAAACAATTTCTCTAATGTGGCATTTAAATTATCGGTTGGGTGGCGTTATATACGGCATCACACGTTCTTGGTGCAACGCCGTATGATCGTGATGAAGTAGTAGAACTTAACCTATTTATTAGGTGAAATATTCTGATTTAATCGGAAGAAGTTTTCGGGGTCGTACTTGGCCTTGACCTCGGCAAGCCGTTCATAATTGGCACCATATGCTCCTTGAACGCGATCTTCATCTTCACTAATGAAGTTTACGTATACTCCACCAGTGGCAAAGGGCTTAGTGGCATCATAAAACTCACGAGCCCATTCAAAGCAAGTGCCATCTTGACTCGAATTATCCCAACGCGTATGTACATTCATGATGAATTCAACGTCACGGTGAGGATATGCATTGGCATCAGGTGCGACCCGATTTGTTGCCCCTCCCATTTGAGCAACGAAGATCTCTGACTGTGGCGTTGGTAATTTAGAGCCATACTCCACTAACTGCTCAATCAATCCATCACTTAATTCCGTGAAATTGTGTGATTTCCAGTAATTCCGAGCACCAGAAGTTAATAGAGGATCAAAAGCTTGCTGAAATCCAACAAATGGATGTGGTGCAAAACCATCAGCAATCGCTTCGCCAAGTTGGTGTAACGGAGCCAGTGCCTGTTTACCTGCTTCCATGTTCCCGCTGTAAAGAGCCACCAAAATCAATACTCGAGTACCGTGTACATCAGGTTTAAGAAAAGGTAATGGCGGTGCATCGCGAACAACGGCCCATACAGTCAACTCTTCAGGGCAATTAGCACAAAAGTCACGATATGCATGCAATACCGAATGAGCCTGCTCAAAAGGAAAAACGATTGGACCGGACATTACTTCAGGACCAACAGCGTGCAGTTTAAACTCGAATGATGTGACAACACCGAAGTTACCGCCACCTCCACAAGAAGCCCAAAATAAGTCAGCATGATGATTTTTATCACACCGCAGATGTTTACCATCAGCGGTTATCACTTCAATGGCAAGAAGGTTGTCAACCGTCATACCATATGTTCGGCTTAGCCAACCGAAGCCCCCACCAAGCGTTAACCCTGCAATCCCTGTCGTAGAGTTAATACCAACTGGAACCGCCAAACCGTAAGCTTGGGTTTCATGATCAACATCACCGAGTGTCGCCCCGGGTTCAACAACTGCAATACGTTCTTGCGGGTCAACTCGAACAGACCGCATATTACTTAAATCTATTAAAAATGCACCGTCGTATAGAGATTTACCAGCAATATTATGACCAGCGCCTCGAATTGAGGTAAGTAACTGATGCTGCTTAGCAAATTGAATAGCATAGAGAACGTCTGCGGTTCCTGTACAACGGACTATCACTGCCGGATGGCGGTCGATCATCGCATTCCATATTTGGCGTACCTCATTGTAATCAGGATCACCGGGAATGATAACCTGACCCCGAACTCTTCCATGAAACTCGCTTAATACCTCATCGTTTAGAATTTTCATTTCGCCGTCAAGTGAGCGAACTTGTAATTCAGCCATAATCACTTACCCATAGTTTTTGGCACATACACGGTGCATACGCCAGCCTATCTAATGAGCAATCGTTGGGAGTAAATCTCAATCATTGCTTCAGGTTGATTGCTACAACAATGAGTGTAGACGACGCCTAGATTCAGCAACACAAAATCTGATTAACAGCCATGCTTGGGGATTCAAATACTAAAACTTCACATAAACAAAATTGTTACTTAAAAGAAGTAAGTGCAAATAGCTTAAGGGTGGCTGGCATTGCTACATCGATGTAGATGCACATCAGTAACAACTTTCTTTATATTATGAGACACCTGCGCGTTTTTTTAATTTTGTGATAGTAGAGAATACGAAAGTAAGTGGTATGACAGTTAATCAAACCGTTAGGTTCTAAGCGAGGAAAAATGCAAGAATTATTGGGTATATTCAATGCTATAGCTACGTTCATTTGTTATGTAATTCTCGTATTACTATTTATAAAATTATATGACGGGCACGGCGTTGAGCTTATAAAATTAAAAGCGTTACGTGCTGGCGATCGTGAAAGTTATCTTGTTCCATTAATTTTTAATAGACCAACGAATTTGATCAACATGCCGCTGTATTTATTCCGCTTTCTTAAATCAAACTATGTAAAGGTCACAGCAGATCAAGTCAGCGACGTTACTTGGGAATGCAACGGCGCAACATGGACGGTTCATATTGCTAACGACACAAAAATAGTTGGGTTAAGCAGCATCAATCCCTTTATTCAAATGAAAGAAGATTTGAATAAAGGATAAATCAGAACCTCTCAATTAAGGCTAAATAACAACCGAAAGTGAGAGGTTTTATATTAAGGCGGTAGCGCTTCACACTTTCTTCTTTATGAATTCAGCATCAACTTTTTTAACCTTGCTAAATCAATCGCGTTTGAGCGGACGGTGAGTTTAATATGACTATACTCATACTCTTCCTTCGTCACACTCATGCTAGAGCGAATTTCACCGATAATACCTTTCGCGGTATAAGGAACAATGATTTCATCTTCAATCATCCCATGCTCAGAAACGCCAACGATATATTTGTGCAGTTTAGCGATATCTAGAGGGTTACGGGTTGACGTCATCATTGCATCAGGAAATTCTTCCATCAATGCCTGCTGTTGCTCAGTACTCAATTGATCTGATTTATTTAGTACCAGTAGTTTTTTAGCCCCTTCAACGCCCACTTCTTCCAATACCTCGTGTACAACATCCAGTTGTGTACGGAAAGAAGAATCTGAAGCATCAACCACATACAATAACAATGAAGCATCATGCGCTTCTGCTAAAGTTGAATGGAACGAAGCAACTAAATCGTGAGGTAATTTTTTAATAAAACCGACGGTATCTGACACTAAGATTCGAGGCTGAGTGATTGGGTACAACGCTCGTACTGTTGTATCAAGTGTTGCAAAAAGCTTGTCTTCTACTAATACTTCACTGCCCGTAATTGCGCGCATCATTGATGACTTGCCCGCATTGGTATAACCAACCAAAGCAACACAAAAAAGTTCAGATCGTTGTGTACGTCGACCTTTCATTTCATCTTGAACACTAGCCAGCTCACGCTTTAATTCAGCTAATTGATCACGTACTTTACGGCGGTCTAGTTCTAGGTTTGTTTCACCTGCGCCTTTACCCATTTGGCGTTCATTATCACCAACGGTAGACTCTCTAAGTCGTGGTGCGACATAATTAAGGCGAGCCATTTCAACTTGTAATCGTGCAGTTCGGGTACGAGCATGACGACTAAAAATTTCAATGATAATCCCCGTACGATCATACACTTGTACGCCTAGTTGGTTCTCCACATTACGCAACTGGGATGGGCTTAAATCGCAATCAAATACCACCACATCAGCACATGCAAATGGCAGGTTTTCTGAAGGAATATCCTCAAATTCTATCTCATCAAAGAAATCTTCAGTATCTGCATCATCAACCGAGCCTTGATTACCAGTGAGGTGTGCAATTTCAGCCAGTTTACCAGCTCCCAAAACATTCACTCTTTGGGTCGAACTTTGCTTTTGCGACTGCGTGCCAACGACTTTAAACCCTAGAGTAGTCACCAAGCGAGCAAGTTCTGCAAGTGAGTCTTTTGCCTCATCGCCTTTAAATTGCGGTGTGCAAATAGAAATAAGTAAAGCATTAGTAAGTGATGCTTTTTCTGTTAGTTTCATGATTTTTATCTTCGTGCACCTGAGTGCAAACCTGGTCTTATCTAAAGTTACTTGATCCTACGCTGTTATAGGTAAGCTTTATAGAGTAATAGAATACTAAATACAGATATTCGTTTAGTTGGCGATAAATCGTCTGCACATCGTGGTGTTAGCATTAAGTGAGTACCTACTTAATGGCAAGACAGTCGCGCGTTAACTAGTCATACGTTTGAATTGTAGTTCTACCAAGCGTTGGTATAAGTCACAACTTTTCAGTAGTGACTTATGTTCACCAATATCAACTAAACGCCCTTGATCCAATACTGCAATTTGGTCGGCATGTTGAATAGTTGAAAGTCGGTGAGCAATAATTAGCGTCGTTCTGCCGCGCATCAACTCTTTCAAAGCCTGTTGAACATGGTGTTCACTCTCGCTGTCTAACGCGCTGGTGGCCTCATCAAGTAATAATATATTCGGATCTTTTAAAATGGCTCTTGCGATGGCAATACGCTGACGTTGACCACCAGAAAGCCTTACCCCTCTCTCACCAAGGAAACTATTGTACCCTTCAGGTAAATTCATGATGAACTCATGTGCATGTGCCTTTTTAGCCGCCTCAATAACTTGTTCATCTGTCGCTTGTGGGTTGCCATAACGAATATTATGGAAGACATCATGGCTAAATAGCGCAGGCTGTTGTGGTACAAGTGCCATTTGTTTGCGTAGTTCATGTGGATCAAACTGACGAATATCGACACCACCTAGTGTGACCTTGCCAAATTGAGGATCGTAAAAGCGTTGCAATAGTTCAAAGAGTGTCGTTTTGCCGGCACCTGAAGGGCCAACAAGCGCAAGAACTTTGCCTTCTTTGGCTGTCAAAGTTAGATGCTTAGCAGAAGCTTGGTCTGGCCTTGAAGGATAGTGGAAAGTGACATCGTCAAACGCGACTTCAGCAGACAGCGCTTGAGGAGAAGTGATGTTTTGGCTAGGAGCCACAATATGACTTTCTACTTGGAGTATTTCCATTAACCTTTCTGTCGCGCCTGCGGCTCGTTGTAATTCACCTAAAACTTCTGAAATAGTCGCCAATGAAGAAGCGACTATGATCGCATAAAAGACAAAAGCACCTAAGTCACCAGACGACATAGTACCGTTGATTACATCGCTACCACCTACCTTCACATTCAATTTTTGGTAAAACCTTCATATTGATTAAACTAAATAAATCATACTATATAGAGAATCTCAGAGAGTCAGATGGGGGCCTCATGTCAACGAAGAAAGCCACAGAATTAAAAGCATTAGTCAAAGTAGTTCCGACAAGGGTTAACCTCGGTAGTCAACCAGAGTTCATCATAGATGACCAGGGCGAGTATCAGATGAGAATAATTGCACCCGATATAAAGTTACGGACTGTTAAGTACAGAAAAAATGAGATTGTGGAAAAGTTCCCACTGCTTGTTTCTCCGTCTCGGCTTGCAGATGTATTGGAAATGAACCTTTTCTTAATCCATCGTTATATCGGTCAACATTCTATCAAGCGAAATTATAGTCAGAGCCGCAGCGATATGGTCGAGTCTGAGGCGACCAGAGCTTCGGCCCGGGGTGCTCGAATCGACATAGCAACGGTGGAGACTTCAGCAAAGCACTTGGCTGCTTTCTTGCGCTGGCTCATCGACAATGACGTGGACTGGGCTGAATCTCTGTCTGAGCCTTTAAATGAGCGCGTGCCGAGTTTGGAGCCTTTGCCCATCTGGCGATTTCGTAGAGACCTAATAGATAAAGTGGAGTCCTGCCAACTTTCTTATGGTTATGCAAGCAACCGTATCCAAGTCGTTAAGACATTTTATGAATGGGCGTGGAAAAACCATCGTATCCAATCAATCCCCTTCAAGCACATCAAAAAAGTTGTGCGCAAGCGCGGTAATAAACAGTCCGGTAGCAACGACTCTGGCTTAGGAAATTTGTTATTTGGTATGGGAAGTGGGCGAACCAAGAAGAGTGGGATTCCCGTGTTCACAACTAACTTAGTGCTCCCCAAAAAGATCATCCAGAAACAATCGTCGCCAGAGGAAGGGCTACAACCCTATTCACTAGCTGAACTTAATTCGTTAATCAATAGCGATACTTTAAAGAGAGATAATTATAGTCTTTGGGCCGAATTGGGCTATCGCTGCGGACTTAGGACAATGGATATAGTGCAACTAAACTATGCCGATCTGCATAACCCTGGCGTCGATCAGAGCAAGCAGTTCAAGATCACCCTCTTATCATCAAAAGGTAATAAAGTGCGCCGTTTCACTTTGTCCAGGGAACTTATGGGAAAGCTCTGGGCTTTCGTTAACACAGATGAATACGCAAAGCGTCGTATGAAATATGAGGTCAAGCACGGTCTTAACTTCAAACTGCCGGTGTTCATTAACAATACGGGAAACCGGATAACAAAGCGCAGCGTCAGTAACGTGATCTCCATGGTTAGAGCTGAACAAAAAAAGAAAGGTGTATCTGTTCTGAAGCGAACATTCCATGATCTTAGAGCGACATTTGGTACTTACTTAGCCAGTTTTATGCTTGAAGCAGGGTATTCTGATGACTTTATCAAGGTGACGCTGACTCGTGAACTTGGGCATAACGATTTTGAGGTTTCAAAGCGTTACCTCAATTTCGCTAAAACGGACTGTGCGTTCAGCAATGTTGTTGCACCGTGGATAACTGAAATGTACAAGCCACTGCAGGCTTTACTTTGTAAAGAAACAGAAGTTCTCGTTAAGTGATAGGACAGCTAATGACAAAAAACACACCTCACATTGTAGTTAAGACAGTAGCTTTCCAACACTGCCCTGCTGCCTATGAAGAGATGCTCAATATGATTAACTCTGTATCTAGAAAGCTAGCTACTGACGTATATCTGATTGTACTGCGCTCCCTAGGCTATGAAGATGGTTGGGCATATGAAAAATCAATTACACTTAAGCATCTCAGGATATTTGCGTACAACCTGCCTACGTTAGTGGTTAAGTTGGGTAATGATACTGCCCCCTTGCTTGAGCAAGGGCTTCAAGCGCTTTACTTAGAGCGTGGCTACTGGATGAAGATTGAGGAATGCACGGAGGCAGTCGCTATATGTAAGGGGATAGCCTGGGGGCGCCAGCCTATTTCGCAGTTGTCTGAGGCTATTCAGTATCTTTTGAGGTCGTTCAAGGACAATCCCAGTTTGATCGCTCCGAGTTACATTAGACTATTGGATCAGGGCAAAGTATATACGCTAGCTCCGCTTTACCAAATTTCGAGTGAATTGATGTTAGAGTGCCAATCTCTGATGCTTCGTTATGCACGAGCACATAAAAGGCCTGAACTGGCCATAAAAAAGACTAACGCTGCTGTCAGCGGCCTGCTAACCGCCGCGAAAAACAAACAAACCAAGGTGGGATTGTTGGCAGAGGGTCTCCGATATATTGCCTCTGATTTTGATAATTGCATCGCCGCTCTCAAAGCCTGCACCTCAAAACAAGATAAAGACGGACTAGTAGTGTTGTTGCGAGAATGTGACCCGAGCATTCTGGGTCCCAATAGATATGGTCTCCCAACCACTGCGAAATCCATCCATATTGAGTTCGCTGGTATTACAAACGATTTGAAAGCGGTCTATTTGATTTCGCCCAAGATGGTTCTGCAAGCTCAGGAGTATTTGCTACGGATTACTGAAAGGTGCAAGGCTTCTGAAATGGGTATTGCGCCGAAAGAGTTTGTGTACAATTTCCCAAGCGTAGGTAAAAGGCTCTTTGAACTTCAAGGCCAGCTTGACACAGAGGATCGTCAACTGATTAATGACAAGGGAGCTTTAGCGTTCTTAGAGAACGAAGGTAAGCTACTGCGCTGGTTTTGGGAAATGACGCAATCATTAAAAGATCGAAATTCCGAAATCAGAAAAGAGATATCGATTCAACCGTCAATAGGTAAGAAAAGTTTAGTGAAATCTTATATAGCGCTTGCGGGTCTATTGTCATTTCTGGTAGGTAGTAAAGTTAGAATCCAGCGATATTACCCTTTCTATCTTGAGTTTACCCATGAGGGTGACCCGACTGACGCTCGCTTTTATTCAATCCGGTATATATACGAGAATTATCCGGCTCTTGGCCATGACCTAGTCAAGGCCAAAGAGAGAATGCTAGGTTCTATGGAGCATGATGGTTTGGCCAATATTTCAGTCCATAGCTTCTTCCGGAATTTGAAACCAATCTTTGAATACTGTGAGGAACTGTTCACTGCTCAGGAAAAAGGCACCCTAGCGACAGAGGGTGCGAAAGCTCTTTCACTCAATAATCATAGGATTATGAAGAAATGTTTGGAGAGAATTCAGCAACGTTTCAAGTCGGGCGATATCGTTTCAGACACGGCTCACGCTCAACAAAAGGGACTCAAAGACTTTTCGGCGCTGTTCGGTTTTACTTGGGTTGACTCCTTCCCAATTGATGCGGGACGCGCTGACCTGTTCAGTAAGCAGCAAAAAACAGATGACTATTACACGCTGGATGAAGCTACGCAGCTGGCATTTCACATTGAATTGATACTGGCAAAAAACAACTTGTCTCGCCTGCATCAGTTATGGTTGAGAGTAGCACGCATAATCTTGAAGACTAACTGGAATATGGCACCTATTTTTAACTTAGAGGTAGACGATCTCTTTGAAGTTGAGTTTGCCGGGAGACGTTCTTATTTGGTACGTCTATTAAAGCCACGTGCAGGGTATAAGACCCAATGGAATCGCTTTGACACTGGAGCTGAAGTGGAAATGTTACTAGAGGAAGATGTCAAGGTCGGTCAGGAGGTACTGGCGGTGATCAGGGATCTTCAATTTATCATGGATGAGTTATCGGTAGACATCAGAGCTAGCTTGTCAGATACACACCCGTTCAAAAAATCGCTGATGATATTTAATGATGGGCTGCATTCTAATGGTCGGGTGAAGAAATTAACTGAGGGGGGCTACAAAACCGGCATTAATGACTTATTGAAAGTGAATGGCTGTCCTACCCCCTTTTCGCCGACCAAAATCCGAAAAGGAGGCCTGAATTTCATCTATCGTCAGGTGGCTAAAGACTTCAGCAAATACAAGGCTGTGGGAAATCACTCTTGGAAAGTGTTTCGGGAGCACTACTTTAAGTTCGACGGCAATGCTACCGAAGAAACGTTGTCGAAAGCCATCTCTGTCATGGGGGATTATTTCCATGGTCGCCCTATTGTTGAAAAAATCCAGATTGTCACGGAAACACAGGAGTACTGGCAGCAGACGCCAAATGGTAAATGTGCCTCGCAAGGCAATGATGCACAGGCGCGAGCTTATAACAAGACACATCATGCACTGTTCAAGATGCTCGGTATTGAAGAGAGCCAGCGTTGCGCCGACTTCAATGCCTGCTTGTGGTGTGAACATTATCGCGGCATCGCAGATGTTGAGCATGGCTATCGGCTTCTCTCATATCGTGACTTCGTGATTGCTGATATGGAGTCAAGCATTGGTGAATCACTTAATACGGGGCTGCAAAAAGAATATGTCTACCTGCTTCGGCAGCGGATAGATGAAGTATTAGCTGATATGGACGCAATTAATCCGGGCTGCCACCAAGCAGCAAAGGATTACTTAGATGATCACGGCATCCACCCAGACTGGGCGTTAGCCAGTACGACGAGTATGATGCAATAAATGGGAACGCGAATGGACATTACATATCTTATCGACCAGTTGCATTATATTGACTCTGTTGGGCAAGTGAAATTGAAAAAACTATCTTTAGAGCAGTACCAACAACTAGATGAGTGCGATTTGTGGCGCACTGAGCGAGGAAAGTTAAGTTTTGTTAAAGACGTCACTTTTGGTGACGAACGGTACGAAGGAAAAGGACGAAAAGACAATTCAATACCGTTTAGGGGCTCACGCTTACTTAGCTATGAACTGAAGTCTTTAGCCATTCTATATCATAGGGTTGGCTTCATTGAGGGCGACTATGGCTTTAGGTGGTCATCGACGAACGGAATTCTCAACCCGCTCAATAAGTTTGCTCAGTTTCTATGCGAGAGGAACTACGATTCTTTTCGGCAGTTTGACCAGATCCCTAGTATTATTCAGCGAAAGCTGCTGAATAACTTTCTGATAGCGAATAATGCCGAGAACGGTATGGACTTACTGGGAACCTTATCATCACGCAAAGCGATTCAAGATAGCTTGCCGCTCCTTCACCGCTACGGATTGATCTGTGATAATACTGCAACCATCTTTTATGACGCTATCGATGCTATCCCTAGTATTGAGGGTGAAGATTACAGCACATCACACCCAGTGATCCCAACAGGGATACTTAAGCAAGTGATACAGCAATCAAAAGAGCGAATTGAGGAGGCTGAAAGATTACTCCCTCAGTGGGAGAAGGCTAACGAACGCCTTATTCATGTACTTGCAGAAAGCAAGGTGAAATTCGCATCACAACTAGCATATAACTCAAGTCTAGTTATTAGGCGTCATGTGGGCCGTTACCATTCTGATAATAAGACCATCCTTAAAGAGCTCAAATGCCTTTATGAGTCGTTTAAGAGGCTTAGAGTAGATGTTTTTTTACAGGTACTTACATTTACAGGCATGCGCAATCAAGAAGTCGGTGAGTTAAAAAACAATGCCGCAAAATCTCGTGATGACCGTTTCTATATCCAGTCAGTCCTTTCTAAGACGACCCCTGGCAAGATGACTTTGAACTGGGTTAGCAATGAAGATGCATACCGCGCTGTGAGCTTACTAGCCCGTTACAATAAGTCCATGTATGCACGTGCAAAAGTCTTTCTAGAATACCATCGGGACGAAATGACACAAGATCTTATATATCATTTAGAAGATGGGATGAAACAGGACAAGTTGTTTGGTGTGATACCTAGTGTGAGATCAGTACGCTTTACTGATAATTGTGAACCAAAAGTAGGGTCCAGAAAAGGTACTCCAGGTAAGGAAAATAGATTCAGCTTCCTAGAGTACCGTTTTGAGCTGTCAGAACGCGATATTCAACAACTCGATATGCTTAATTGCAACTATCGGGGAATGCTGGGTAAGAAGCGTCGCACTCGCTATAAGCACGGAGACGAGTTCACCCTAACTCCACATCAGTTTAGACATACCTTCGCTTGGTTTATTATCGCTAACCGACTTGGTGACCTCGATGATATCAAGTACCAGTTCAAGCATCTGTCTTCAGCTATGTCCATGGTTTATGCGCAGCGCGGCTATGAAACCATAGAAGACCTACTGAATGTTGTTGAGGGGTTTGATGCCCAAGTCACGGAGAAGTTGGCAACAGAGTTGGCGGCAAAAGCTCAAGTACATCGTCTGTCCGGCGGCGGTGGTCAGCGCTGGGTTAAGGCCGCTGAAGCACTTGAAATTAGTGTTACTAATATTGACATGGCCAGTGATGGCAATACTGCGATTACAAGAAAGAAGACGCTGCACTTCAAAGACGTCGAACAATACAAAGCCTTCTTGGTTAAACACCTTAAAGGAGTTAGGGGATTGCCACATGGTCTATGCACAGGGGGGGAGGACTGTAAGATCAAGAATGCAGCAGTTCCGACCGGTTGTGTTATGTGTGGTAACTACCTCGTCAGTAAACGGCACTTACCGCACTGGAAAGCGATGGAAAGCTACGCTCTAAGCAAGCTAAACATTTTTGAAAAGGCTACATCTGAACAGCAGGCACCATACCAGTTACTAGCTAAATCATGGCGTGCAACAGTTAAAGCCGCTCGGATGATTATTGAACAGGTTGAAACAGGGAAAGATCAATCACTTGAGGAATTGAGAGCATGAGACAGTCCACTGAAGCCAAACTTAACACTGCCCTAGAAATAATGCTCCAAGAGGGTGCGAAGATTAACCCTAACGCCGTTGCTAAACGTGCTGGTACTACTACGGCCAATTTACGCCATTACCCTGAGCTAAATGCGAGAATCAAGTTACTGAAAGACCGTCAGAAACAGCAGAATATTGAAGCTGATAAAGATGCGCTTATCCGTAATCAAGCTGAAAAAATCAAGAGATTAGAAACTAAAATCGAGAAGCTCTCTGCCGAACTAGAAGCTGGTAGTGACTCTGATGCTATGGCTACTATGGTAGCTCAGATGGGAGAAATCTATCGAGCGTATGATGACACCTGCAGTAATGCTCATGATCTAGCAAACTTACTGGCACATACAGAGGGGTATCTCAAATGTGACCCGAATACTGGTAAGGTATTGAAAGGATCTTGGTCAAAAGAAGACATATGAAAACGTTCATTTGGTCTAGAATGCCCCAATAAACAACCCAATACCCCAAACATAATAATTTGCACTGAATAAATACTTAAAAGGCAAGATTTTAACACCTTGCCTTTGCTCTACTTAAGCAGCATACCACCCATCTGCCAGCACTTCAGCTTGCTCAAGCACTAATTTAATCGCTTCTTCTGCTGCATCCGGCGGGTACTTCCAACGGCGCAGTAATCGGCGAACAAGGTTGCGCATTCGAGCACGTACGCTTTCACGTTTCTGCCAATCAACAGTCGCAGATTTTCGGAGCTGATGAGTTAACTCAATAGCAAGGTTACGCAGGCTATCGTCACCAAGTTCACGCACAGAAGATTCGTTCTCAACCAAAGCTCGGTAGAATGCTATTTCATCCACCGAAAGGTTCAGTTTATCGAGAAGTGCGGCATCTTCTTGCATCTCCTTCGCCCATTGAATTAGCTCTTCAATAACCTGTGCCGTCTCAATGCTACGGTTATGGTATTTCTTAAGGGTCGACATGATACGTTCTGAATACTTCTTCTCCTGAACCACATCGTTTTTCATACGGGCTTTCACCTCATCACGCAGAAGCTTTTCTAAAAGCTCAACGGCAAGGTTTTTCTCTTTCATGTTACGAACATCTTCCAAAAATCCTTCCGATAATAAGCCTATATTTGGCTTATCCAAGCCAACCATATTGAAGATATCATCAACACCATTAGCAATTACTGCATTATCAAGGATTTGCTTCAGAGCTGTATTACGCTCTTCATCAGTACGTTTTTTATCTACCGTAGAGTGCTTGATAAACGCTGTTTTGATTGCTGAGTAGAACGCTATTTCGTTCTTATAGCCTTGTGTTTCATCCATAGTATTACACAGTGAATAGGCTTTCGTTAACGCAGCCATCACATCAAGAAAACGGCGTTTACCATCACGTTGTTCTTTACCGTTACTTTGGGGAGTGGCTAAACCAGACAGATGATTCACGGCTCCCGGAAGTAATCGTAGTGCTTCCGTTTCAAAGTCAGGTCGATAATTGAAAACATTTCCATCAACGGGGGTTGCGAACATACCACGAATGATGTCGACCTTCTCCATAAGCACTGCGAACGCTTCTGCCGTATCAACCGTTGGTTGACCTTTACCTTGGCTGTTGGTGTAGGTTTTAAGCGCATTCTTAAGCTCATTGGCAATACCGATATAATCGACGACTAGACCACCCGGCTTATCTTTAAACACGCGGTTAACACGGGCTATTGCCTGCATCAGGTTGTGGCCTTTCATCGGCTTATCGACATACATTGTATGGCAGCATGGCGCATCAAAGCCTGTTAACCACATATCTCGAACAATGACCAATTGCAGCTCATCATCGGTATCTTTATAGCGTTTCTCAAAGAGTTTCTTTGTTTTCTTATCGTGGATATGAGGCTGCATTTTCTCTTTGTCGGAAGCAGAGCCTGTCATCACAATTTTTATCGCGCCTTTATCGGTATCTGGATGATGCCACTCCGGTTTAATTGCAACGATTGCGTTGTAGAGGTCAACACAAATCTCGCGGCTCATTGCCACAACCATGGCCTTACCCGGAAACGTACTTGTACGAGTCGTAAAGTGCTCAACAAGATCTTTAGCCACTTGCTCGATACGTGGCTCTGCACCAACAAGCTTCTCTAACGTTGCCCACTGAGATTTAACCTTTTCACGATCGGCAGTTTCTTCGTCTTCACCAATCTCTTCTTCAACTTGGTAGTTGAGTTGTTCAATCTCATCTTGGTTAATATCGAGCTTGGCAAGACGTGATTCATAATAAATAGGAACGGTAGCACCATCGTCGACAGCATCTTGAATGTCATAGATAGATACGTATTCACCAAAGACACCACGAGTATCTTTGTCATCCATAGCTATAGGTGTACCTGTAAACCCGATAAATGAGGCGTTAGGTAAAGCGTCACGCATATACTTGGAGTAGCCGAATACGAACTTGTGACCCGTTATCGTGCCATTTTTATCCTTTATCTCAACCATCTTCGACTTATTACCGTACTGGCTACGGTGCGCTTCATCGGATACGACGACGATATTGCTTCGCTCCGATAATCTTGGGTGTTCAGTTTCTTCGTCTAGCAAAGCGAATTTTTGAATCGTCGTAAAGATGATGCCGCCGGATTGACGATTCAATAGCAGTTCACGTAAGGCGTCACGGTCATCCGCTTGTTGCGGGATCTGCTTTAAGGTCTCTTGCGCCATGCCGAAGGTGTTATAGAGTTGCCCGTCCAGATCATTTCGATCTGTCACCACCACAATAGTTGGGTTATTCATTGTGGCTTGCTGTAATAACTTACTCGCATAACAAACCATAGAGATGCTTTTACCACTACCTTGGGTATGCCAAACAACTCCCGCTTTACCACTACCTTGTTTGATCTTTCCTAATGCAGGAGTCGTCGTTTCTAGGAAGTTACCTGATGTGTTTGATGCTCGAACGGTGGCTTCTACTGCCGCTCGCACTGCATGAAACTGATGGTAACCTGCAATTTTCTTTATGATTTTGTCGTTATCAGTCTCGAACAACACAAAATATCGAATGTAATCGAGCAGTAGATCTTGCTTGAAAAAGCCACGAACCATGGTCTCAAGCTGAAACTCTAGTAATGGCTTATCATCTTCAGCAGATATGGTTTTCCAAGGGAGGAAACGTTCTTTATTTGCTGTTAACGATCCCACACGCGCTGTCCAACCATCGCTAACTATCAACGCTTCATTGAATGCGAATAGATCGGATATTTCATCTTTATAGGTTTGCAGCTGGTTGTATGCGTTCCAAATATCAGCATGTTCATCCGCTGGATTCTTCAGCTCAATTACCGCAATAGGCAGACCGTTAATAAATACCACCACATCAGGGCGACGGTTGCCTTTGGTTCCCGTTATAGTAAATTGGTTGACGACCAAGAACTCATTGTTTTCTGGGATAGCAAAATCAATTATATGAGCATGGGTGTGCTTAGAAATGGTACATCCATCTTCATCAACGCTGGTGTACTCAACAGGTACACCTTCAATCAAGTACTTATGAAAGACTCGGTTGTTCTTGATGAGGATTGGTGTTTCTAGTGTTGAAATCGTATTAACTACCTGAGCTAACGCCTCTGCGCTAAGCTCAGGGTTAATGATTTCTAGCTGGCTCATTAAGCGCTGCTTGAGAACAACTTGATGATAATCTTCACGCTCTGGGGTATTACCATCAGGCGCAATATCGTAGCCGTTTTTGTATTGATAACCTTGCTCAATAAACCATCGAAGGCATTCTTGTTCTAATCGATCTTCGGTGATCATCTAGTGCTCCCCAAACTGAATTTTTTATTAGCTACATCAATAGAAAGTAATAATATCTTTTCAAGCATGGAGTGATCCTGCTCTACAACTTCGTACCAGATAGGTTTGATATTTATGCTTAATAATCGTCCCATTTTTTCGGCTTTACTTTCTTGGTCGCAGTTTGCCAAAAGAGCATAGTGACACGGTATTTCAAAATGACCTTGTTCAACTACGGATTGAAACAATTCTAAAGTCCGATCCTGTTCTAACGAACAGCCAATGAAAACCAGAGAATAGCTGATATATATTTGCCTTAGTGAACGAGGCAATTGTTTTTTGAAGTCAATATCAGTATCACCATAGGCATCTCTGTATTGTGAATTAGTAAACACATATGATTGAGCTTGCTCTGAGTCACCATGCAATTTCATCAAGCATTGCTCACCTTTAAGCAGTTGACTGACGAACCCATTTTGTTCTTGTTTACCATACAT
Organism: Photobacterium profundum; assembly: GCF_003026285.1. Taxonomy (GTDB): domain Bacteria; phylum Pseudomonadota; class Gammaproteobacteria; order Enterobacterales; family Vibrionaceae; genus Photobacterium; species Photobacterium profundum. The sequence continues at coordinate 400,437 of NZ_PYOD01000004.1, read as the reverse complement.
ATAACCAGTTAGAGGTTTACCATTAATTAATTCAAATTTCTTTTCGATAAGACGATCAAAATTTGTCGTCACCACACAAGATTTAGATAACTGAGGTAAAAGGTCTATAATTGGAGGAAAAATTGGTTTGTCGTCTTCTTGAGCGGCTTTAAGGCGAAATTCTGTCTGGACGAAATTTTTAAATAAATGTTCATTGTACTGATAAAGTGTTTCCGCAACCGCTAGATAATGATAGTTATCTAAATCATCTTTTATTTGAGCAGAAACATCTCCTCCCATTTGTTTAGCTAAACGCTCTAAAGCATTCCCCCACAAAGGGTATCCCGCAGGTAGGGAGACTCCGGCACCAATAAATGGAGCAACGCGTTGGCGTTTTATCGCATCGACAAAATCTAAAAACATTGGCAATTGTTCAGATTTTTTTAAGAAATCTAATGCATCTCTATGTTTTTCTTCGAGCTTAATACCATTCCATTTTGATAATTCATCAAAATAGGTATCACGCTCTACCCAGTAAAGTATATCGCTAACATCATACTGAAATTTAGTATCTGAATCGGATAAACTCGTGATATTGACTTTTGGGCCTTCAGTCGACACTTCAACCGAAGCACTCAAGTTCAACTCTTCATTAAATTCTGCATTTTCTTGGAGCTTTGTATCTAAATATTGCTCCACTTTCTCTATGATATGGCGACTATCATGCAATGGCTTATTCATCTATAGAATCCCCAGAGTTTCTAACTCGATTTCGCCGGAAAGCAATTTAGGAAGCAGGGTATCTCTCAACTTAGATAGCTCAATGTTTTGTTGCTTATAGTTAGATACAGTTACGAAGAAAGATGTAAATATTTCTTCAAGTTTTTGACACAGCTCATCACTAGGAACAACAACCATTAGGCGTTCAAAATCTCGTGGATAAATGTGAGGCTGAGCCGCCCCCGTTTGCATATCGTAAATCTTTTTCTGGTTGAATTTGAGAGCTACATATTGCAAGAAAAACAAAGGAGTGGCTGCTTTACTAATATAAGAGGAGTCTGAAGCCCAAATGCTTTCATAGTATAAATTGATAAACCCAGCATTCGCACCGGATGCACTGATTGTTATTGCAGGGCCTTCAACATTATGGGTATTATGAAAATATGCTGGTTTCAAGCCACCCGCAACAACAGGAACATCACCTTCCACAATTGTTTTTTTCGTAATATTTTTACCTTTGGTAATTTTTACCCAATCAGAGAATGCCTTAACTTCCCACCCCTCAGGAATTACCCCAAACTCAGATTCAACTAGCTTTTCAGGGAAAAGCGAGGCAGTGGCTTCGTCCATTCCTTCTAGTTGCTCGCCGTTCATCTTCGCTTTCACCGGATCGAAATCGACAAACCATGATTTGAAGATGGCTTGTGTTATTTCTTCTAATGTTTGGTTTAACTTAGTGTTTACCCTAATCTTCTTGATAATAGGATAATATCCATTAACTACTTCGACTTGCTTCTCATAGCTTGGTAAATTTAAAGGCAGAGAGCACAAAACCGAATTATTTAAATTCGGCATCGTCGCCCCAATAGCGTGGGTTTTAAGCCAAGCTAAACTTTTAGCGGAACTAACAGCCAAGTGCAAATACTCAGGTACAACTAGATCTTTCTTCAATACTCTCAAGTAAATAAGACCTGTGCCAGCAATGCTGCCTTCCTCTTTATCTCCGACCAAAGCAGAACGACCGCATGCTTGTGCCCCTCTTCTAGCAAAAACAATGTCCCCTTTCTGTAATCGATACCGCTTTAGGTCTTGAGCTTTTTCCAAAGTAATATGATTAAAAGTGGTAGGGTTTAACCCATCAGAAAATATTGCTTCTGCTGGAATTACACGTACTCCTTCATCAATGTATTCATGCTTGTGTAAGGCACTTCCAAAAGGGCCTGTGAATATTTTTATGTATCCCTTTGTTAGCAGGTCACCTAAAGAATTACAGTTCATAGCCTAACCCTAGCAAGTTCTTCTTAATGTCAGCTTCTAGCGTCGCTGATTCCACGAATTGCTCACTCAACTTAGCGGTTAACGTTGCCATTTTCTCGCCAAAGGGCACACCATCGTCTTCTTCCTCAGCCGCGCCGACATAACGGCCCGGAGTTAGAACAAAGTCATGTTTGGTGATTTCTTCTAAAGTTGCAGATTTACAGAAGCCAGCTTGGTCTTCATAAGCGACACCATGAATTTCTTCGCCAGTTTTCCAAGCATGGAATAGATCGGCAACTCTCTTGACGTCATCAAAGCTGAAATCACGCAATACGCGGTCTTTCATGTAACCAAGGTTACGTGCATCAATAAATAACACTTCGCCTTTACGGCCACGTAGCTTACGACCTGCTTTATCGACACGAGGTTTTTTGTTCTTGGTTAGGAACCAGATACATGCTGGAATTTGGGTGTTAGTGAATAACTGACCCGGTAGCGCCACCATACATTCGATTAAATCGTTCTCGATTAACGCCTGTCGTATTGTACCTTCGTTATTGGTGGTTGAACTCATTGAGCCATTAGCCAATAGCAGCGCCTGAGATCCTTCTGGTGCTAGGTGATGAAGCATGTGTTGCATCCACGCAAAGTTGGCGTTGCCCGCTGGCGGTTGACCATACTTAAAGCGAGGATCGTTATCATCAACACCCGTATTCCACTCTTTCATGTTGAACGGTGGGTTAGCCATGATGAAATCAGCTCGTAAATCAGGGTGCTGCACGTTGGTGTAGGTACTTGCAGGCTCTTTACCAAAGTCGTAATCCAAACCACGGATTGCCATGTTCATCGCGGCTAGTTGCCATGTTGTGTGGTTGTATTCCTGACCGTAGATAGAGATCTTCTGCTTCTGCGTAATCGCATCCACTTGCTTCTCGTTAGCGTGACGCTCAATAAACTTTTCTGATTGAACAAAGAAACCACCGGAACCCATTGCTGGGTCATACACACGTCCTTCGAAGGGTTCAATCATTTCTACGATTAGCGTTACGATTGATGCAGGCGTATAGAACTGACCACCTTTTTTACCTTCGGCAAGGGCAAACTGACCAAGCATGTATTCGTATACGTGACCAAGGATGTCTTTACTGTTTAGATCTGCGTGAACAAACGGAATCGTAGCGATCAGGTTGATCAATTCATTCAGCTTAGCTTGGTCAATTTTCAATGATGAGTATGACTTGTTTAGAACACCTTTCAGTTTCGGGTTGTCACGCTCAATGCCTTCTAGAGCATTATCAATCAGGTGTCCAACAGAAGTAATTTTCTTCGTCTTACCGTCGACATCCAATTCAGCACCACCGATTACTAGTGGGCCATTGTCTTGCAGGAACTGCCAGCGTGACTCAATAGGTAACCAGAACACGTTTTTCTCTGTGTAGAAGTCACGCTGTTCAAGTTCAATCTTAATTTCTTCTAAAAGCTCTTCTTCGCTGAAATCAACGGGATCTAGGTAGTATTCGTGCTCTGGGTTTGCGAGGTCTGCTTTGATTTCGTCTTGGCGTAGTTTGAATGCATCTGAAACGTATTTTACGAAGATAAGACCAAGTACGGCATGTTTATATTGTGCTGCGTCGAGAGTTGAACGCAGTTTGTCGGCTGCATTCCAAAGCTTGCCTTCAAGCTCTTTCAAGAACTGTTGTTCTGTTTGATTCATTTGAGGTTTTCTTGATCTAGAAATATTCCGTCAATCATACCAAACCAACAGCGACTGTTCTTGATTTATACCTTACTTAATAGTGATTTTTATGAAGTGAGGAGCACATTATGGAAGCATGGAATAAAGGAAAACGAGTTGGGCAGAAGAAAGTCTTCAAACTTGAAGACATTTGGCGCATTCGTATTCGGCTAGAACTCGAAGAGCGTTTGTTTGAGTTGGCTCTGTTTAATTTAGCCATTGATTGCAAACTTCGTTCTTGTGATTTACGCAACCTGAAAGTCCAAGATGTCAGCCGCAGTGGTTACGTGATGCCGAGAACCATCGTCAAACAGCAAAAGACTCAGCAAACACTTTCACAGTGGATCATCAAAAATGCATTGGCACCAACAGACTTCCTATTCCCAAGCTCACGCCGTGAAGGGCAGCCAATCTCACATTACTACACCACTATAGTAAACCGATGGGTGACTGATATTGGTTTAGATAAAACACAATACGGTACGCATTCACTGCGTCGTACTAAAGCTTCTTTGATCTACGCCAAAACCAAGAACTTACGCGCTATCCAGCTTCTTCTCGGTCATGCTAAGCTCGAAAGCACTATCGAGTATCTCGGTGTCGAAATCGAGGATGCTCTGAGGATTTCCGAGAATTGTGAGACGTAATTTTTCATATAAGTACTCTATATGAAAAAGCCCCGCTAAATAAATAGCGAGGCCATATAGGGTGGCCAAGACGACTGTGGGACAAAGCACCAATCCAGAAGCGAGACCAATCTTTCGGTTTATCAACTAGTTAATCTAGAACTAGCTAATTAAATTCTGTATTCTTATCAGGATTATAGCAAGGCTAACCATTAGGAGCAACTCTTGAAAGTTGATACTGGCATTTTAAACTCAAACTTAACAGTTCCCGAAGCATTCTTTTTAGGTGCATGGTTTAACATGACCCATGAACTGAGTTTAGATAGTGAGAGAGCTAGTTTCCTTCATGCAATTAATGGTTGTCAAGAATTACTGATACTTCTTGACTTTGGGGAAGCATACGGTGGAGCCAATAAGCGTTATGTCGTGGCTACTGAATTGCATGAAATCTTACAAGTAGATCCTATTGTTAAGACTCCTGAATTTGAAAAGTTGACTCAGAAGATGTTAGCTTTAACGATCCCTAATGAGCAAGGAGAAAGCGAAGCTTCAGTTAATAAGTCAACAGAGTTAATGCGTTCACACATTGAAGAGTACCTAACTCATTTAAATGAGCATTATATAAAAGTTGGACTTAACCACCTTGAAAGCTTGTTATTTCCAGAAGTACCAGTTGATAGCAACGACCATCTTAAAAAGATACTGACTGCCACAGAGTCGATTGTTTCTGGGCTAATCGCTTCTGGGTTAAGCATGAACGAACTTCACAATTACTATCGACATGTGCTTACTAAATTTGTTGATAACGAGCCCTTCTCAGCTCGCTATCAATATCTTAAGGCTGTCTTATTAGAACATAGTAAATACTACTTGATTGAGCTGACTGTTACCAACCGAGAGCTTACTGAGCGTTTGGCACAAGGAACTGAATGGATCTTTGGTTCATTAACATTAAAACGAACTGAAGAAAATGACAAAAACCTGATAGCTTCGGTGACAATAAACGCGAAATCACGTATTTCTGCGGGCATGCAAGCCAATGAACTACTAGGTGAAGTTCTTGATGCACTTAGTTTTGCAATACCAAATATTAATCTTTCAATAAATAAATCATTTAAGTCAACGGACCTCTCCACAGGTATAGAAAAATCCATTCGTCTTCATTCCCCAGTGCCTAACCATATACATAAAATGAATTATGAGGAGCTTGAACGATTTATCTCATCTCTAAATAACTCAATTACTGATACTAAATTAGCTGGGGCATACCGTCAGTTACGAATCAATGCTTCTGCTGATAATATTGAATCTAGATTTGTCGGAAACTGGACAGCCTTAGAAGCCCTAACACGAGATGTGCCTTTGAAGACGAATCGACCGGGAGATGATGAGAGAGTGATTCTCGCGGCAGTATCACCAATTGCAATAGACTATGTAATAAAAAGACTAAGAACATTTAAAATAACATTGGTCAATGTAAACAAAACTGCCTTTGCTATCGAAGGTGGAGATAACTTTCATATCGATGATGCTAACGTCGAGAATATGTTTTCCGTTCTAAGTTGCCCACTAAAGGCTAATGCTATTTTACAAAGTCTCGATAACTTTCCATTCTTCAAGTATCGCTTGAGTTTGTTTACAAAACTTTGCCAAAACTCTTTAGAGCTAGCCAAAAACATTGAGAAACATGAGCAGCGAGTATCATTGCAAATTAAGCGCCTTTACAGAGCGAGAAATCTTCTTGTTCATGATGGAGGGCGAGTAAAAAACCTCGAATTACTTTGTGCATACTCAGAGCATTATTTGAAATGTAATTTAACTGCGATCACCGCTATCATATCCTCCAAGCCGACGATCACAAATAGTCAAGTTGCTTTATTACGACTTGCAGATACACTCACGGATACAAAATTGAGTTTAAACCCAGCGATTAAAGCCCTAAGAAAGAAACAAAAGCAAGGTGCTAAAAGTCCAGAGAAACAATATCAAGATCAAAATTATAATAACGCTGAAGAACTCAAGGAACTAATCAGGTTATTTGATCAACCATCATAACGGGCTAATGATGGTTCCAAAGTCAACCTTATAAGCCCCTTCTGAGGCGCTTTTTGTCCCTGAGGGAGTCTTGATTCCGGGCACGTGACACATCTCTTGGCAGATATGTGCTGGGTGGGAACTCCATCTGCACCACTGTAAAAAGTTATATCTACTTAATAAAAGTTATATTTGCCCTACTCAGTACCATAAAAAGTTAAATTTCTGCCGATTATTTAACTTTTTTGCGTTCTGCTATGTATCGATATAAGAAAATTCGCAGAACCAAAACGAAGCTCTCTGAAACGTTTGAGGGCACAAACGTTTTAGAGTTGCCACTCTAAGGTGCTTTTGTCCCTTTGTGGCCCTCCCCCCTCCAAAAGTCAAACGCTGTACTTCTCACTTATCGAGAAAGATCTCCGTCTGGTTTTCCAAACTGAATCTATTCATCAGAGGATCAAGCCAGCGGAGCTATCAACAAGGATCTGGACAAAATATACAGGGAAGTTCTAGACGATCGGATAACCTCAAGTTACTCCAAACCACGTGAATCGCCCTCCAATGGATGACTAGTTTCGATCACCGTCACTCACTAGTTATAATTACTACCTCCAGATAGAATACGATCAATCCGCTCTTTCATTAGTTGGTAATTTTCCTCCACAGACCGACCACACTTTTCTGATGTATCAATCTCTACAATGGGAATATCAAACCACTGAAAGACCTTTTTGTAGGCTGTTTCTACACAATTATTTTGCGTTACCGCATCACCGTACCACTGTACTGGGCCATCTCTGGCTTCTATTCTTTTGTTGATAGTTTCAGCATCAGCCTTTACAAAGACGATAACTTCTGGAAGAAGAATATTTTGGGTAGTGTTAAGTGTATCAACTATATTCTTGACGATACTTTCACTTAGAAGAGCTGTCTGGTACGCCAAGGTTGAAAAAAAATACCTATCTAGTATGACATCTCCTGATTCTAATGCCCCTGCGACCTCATGACTCTTTAAGTAGTTGTTCATCAGGAAAAAGAGCAAAGCGCTCTCCTTTGATTGGTAGGAGTCAATAACCTTTCTCAGCCCCAGAGCTTCTTCCACTACCGCAGAATGAACAACGGATTTTCTCTCTTTTGCGTAGAGTGAACTCAATGTTGTTTTCCCGCAAGCATCTAGCCCTTCATAGACGATAAATTTATTCATTTGTTCCTCATTTTTTTATATTTTGATGTGAAAAAATTTTAGTACTAAGTGGCGTAACATAAGTTGTGCCCCAAACATCTTTTTGTATATTGGTTTTCACTAAAGCTCTACAACATCGACATTGACTGTTTGATACCTTGAAGCAAAGGTTTTAGGATTAAACTCTATTTGGGAAAGAGCTTTGTTTACACCACATGAATTAATGCTTTCACTGTATTTATATCCGGCTTTATTGGAGGAATTCTGGTAAAAACAGCCTTGAGGATTAATCATCAAATATGATTCCGTCATAGTAGAATTAGACTCTGGGAATAGAGGTAACCCCAACCCGCTGTGCCTTAAAACGAACTTGTCGAACTGTGTCTTAGAAATAAGTAATTCATCATTACCATATGGCATGACATGCAAAATTTTCCATTTGTAGGGGGCTAGATCAGTAATAAGCTCAGAAAAGTCTTCGTCTAAATTAAGACTATTCACTACAGTATTTATCTTTGTTTTAATGCCCCTTTGGGACTGCGTAAGGTTCGCTAATGCCAGTTTCAGGTCATCAGCACCGAAAGAGTTTCCTTTCCTGTCTTTTCTTCCTATTTTATTCCGTGTGTCTAAGCTCTGACTGTCAAAGCTGATTCCAATCATATCTAGCGAGTTATTAGGCAAAGCCAGCTTACCGTTAATTAGATAATGCCCGTTTGTTATAGTTGAAGTTTTAAAGCCTTTTTGTTTCGCCAGAGTCAAAGCGGTAACGAAGGTATCTCCAAGCATCATTGGCTCGCCACCTGCAAAGTTAAGGCGGACACTCTCGTAACCAAGTTCCTCTTTCAAGGTCGAAGTACCTTTGATGAAGTAGTCAGCTAGGTTATCTAATAACTTAACTATTTCTTTCTCGGAACGATGGAGTTCATTCGGGCGACCCCATTTTGCGAAGCAGTATTTACAACCATAATTGCAGACTTCAGTCACGTGCCAATTGATTACCAGTTCTATTGTTTTGTCAGTCTGGATTTTTGTCATGCCATCTCTCCTTTTTGTTAATGACAACGACATTATGATTGAAGGATTAGCGATATTTGGGTATATCTAGAGACAATCGGAGACAAATGAAAATTGTAATGAACAAAAAAAACCAGAAAATTGAAGAATTTAAAGTTCTATTAAAATTCATGGATTGGTCTTCTAAGCAATTCTCAGATATATATCTGAATGAAAACTCTCTCTATGACTTAGATGAAAGTGAGTATAAAAAGCACCATAACAAAGTGAAAGGCCAGCTAAAAAGAGCTTCTAACACTGAAAAATCCACGGCAATTTTCATTACTTACATCAATTTCATTAAAAGCTCAGATGAGTTTGCGATGAAAAGTAAAGAGCACAGCTTTAAAACTTTTTCGTCTGAATTCTTGGCCTCGATTGAGACAGTGGTATCAAAGAAGCAGCTTAAAAAAGTGGATACCATATATTATGAAGGCCATGGAAATTCTTCATGGTCTGCAAAAGAAATGGAGGACGTTTTAGGTTGCGCATTACAACACGCAGAAACGATCGGTTCCTCTTCACATGACTTTCAAGTTGTCAAACTCTGTGATGACGGCATGCATGCTGATTACCTAGTATTTTGGGCTGGAGATATTGGATTTGCAGGTGGTTCCGGCACTTGGGGGCCTGCTTATTGTCTAGTAAAAAGAAATCATTGGGGAAATTACAATATTGCAGCACCGGGAAGAGCTTTTTATGAACACTTAAAGATAATTGAAACTGTGGAGTTCATAGAATCCATATTGCACATTAGTGGGGTGACTTATGGGCCAACCTGTCATCAACGAAGTCCAAGTTACAAGCTCGAATTGCAGTTCCGGGTCGTTGATAGTTTCGTTGGGACTGTAGATTTGGAGCTTGTTGATAAGAAGGAAATTGGCTACGAAGATGCGTCTTAACATCACATCTTTACCGCAAGTGCAAACTCGCTTTTGCCCCAGAGTAGCGGCTAACGCCTAACAAAAAGTAGCCTCCCTCTCACATCGACTTAATTAGGCAAATATTTTGAGGGAAACTTATATATGATAGATAAACGGTAAGTATTGGATTTACTTTTACTAGAAGGCAAAGTCTATGACTACAGCTTACATCTCAAAATATGATTCTGTAATGGATCTTGTTTCTATCGACAAAAGCCATAGCGTAGCAACTGATAAGTGCAGCATCCACATCCTAGAATACTCCAGACTGCGAATCATAGGGGTCTTTTACTCAGACAACTCCACCCTCGGCATAGACCAAGTAATTTTAGGCTGTCCGTTTAAATCAGAAAAAGTGAAAGAGTTTTCATTTAATAGTTGCGTTGTTGGGAAGTATATAGAATCAAATATTTTCAAAGAATTAAAGCATGCACAAATATTTACTCGTGATGAGTATGGAGTTATCCAAAGCGAAATGCTAACCCCTTTTCTCCAAGCTCAAAACATCGATATATCCCAATATTTTTTAGGTTTCGATAAATGGGTTGACGGTGTGTGCCTAGATGTTGGTGAAAGCCCTACACTTGAGGCTCTTTTCCACAATGATTAGATTAAAACCTCACTCTCTGAGTAGCTTCTGTTCCCAAACGTGGTGCTGCGATACTATGTTCACCAAGAGGCTCTCTCATCATCTGGCACAATAAACAATCATTAATAAGGCATTGGTTATATGAAAACAATTCTCATGCGGAACTTGGTTGTATTCTTGATAACCTTTAGTCTTCCATTGTTTTCTCAGGATACGATAAACAATGGAAAATCAATCGCAGATAACTGTCGTGAAGTAGGTAAAATAGCACAGTCTTTCATGACTTTTCGACAAATGGGAATGGAATACAACGCGATGGAAGAAACCCTAAAGGCGACCACAAAAAGTATTGATGAGTACATCCGTGGTAAAGTTATTTTTGAGGACGTATTTGAATACCCAATAGTTCAAGGTAAAGAAGAAAAACAACAAATTACTGTGCATTATTCAGAATATAAAGCAGGCGAGTGTTTAATGGGTTATATCAAGTAACATCATCCAATTCTTGTCACTAAGGTGTGATATAAACTGCTCTGCTAATTTGCTTTTGTCCTCAAGCTGCCAACTAAAACGCAGGTACTGCCGCAGCATCATACTTATTTTGTTGTAGACCCTAGCTCAACTAGAAGTTGGCTGTACTCATCAGCATGGCTGCCTTTGAAGTTTGCCATTGTCGGTTTAGTAAGAACTCCCCGAGAGCCTGTAATGTGACTTTTTATTACTTTCTTTGGCCTTTCACTCCAAGTTAGGTTGAAGGCAGCTAGCTTAGGAAAGAAATACATTTCTGAGTATTCTGGTATATTGTCATGGATCCACCAAGCTAATGCTTGCCAATGGTTGGTCCGTTCGTAGTATGGAATAAACGAGTTCACTACGATACAAGCGGTAGCCCCTAAACAACCATCTTTATCCCGGTAATCCCAGATATGCTTTCCATAGTTCCTATCATTGCTGGCACAATTGTATTGGTTGCCATTTTCGGCACCTTTAGCATTCACTAAAGGAGACCGATAACCAGAGCGTATCGAAACCCGCCCAAATACTCTTTCAATAGGCTCAAGTAATTGAGAACATAAGTGTCTTCCTGCTTCAATTGCAACATCTGGATGGTCGGGTATGTTGGGGATTCTCTCTATCTGAGAAATTTCAGAATATAGAAAGTCTCGCATGAAATAGTTTTCTGAAAGTTGAACCCGCCCCAGATCTTCTAGCTTTTTGACTGACGTTGGTGATTTCATTATTGCCCTCCTAAAGCTATGAGTTTAGACTCATTTCAAAGGCAAAGCCCAGTATAGATTAGATTTTATCCAAGCCGTGGGATGGGTTTTCTGAGTCGCTTTTGTCCCAACACAACTTAAACATCCCTAGAAAACAAAGGATGTAACATCTAACTGCGTTCCTCTAACTCTTAGTAAGTGGCTGTCACCATGAGCCTCAACAGCTATGACACTTTGCTCTAAAAATAGCTTGTCCAAAGAGGTTAGTTTCATTAACTCCGTAATCTTGAAGGAAATAGATAGCGGCCTTTCTACCAATGTACCAGTAATGGTGAGTTGGTTTGAGTTGTTAATACGTTCTATTCTTTTAACTTTTACATAGCCTATGTGCTTGATGGTCGGGGATGAGGAACTGATCTCCTCTCTAGTTTGTGGCGCGAAGGATTTCGACTTTTGATAGTTTATCGATGTGTTGACAATTGTTACGTAGTAATTTTTTGAGCTTTTAGCAATTCTATACCACGCAGAGGTAGCACTCCGATCAGCACTGCGTAATTTACGAACAAGCTTGGCGCTATCTTCTATGAACTTATATTTTTGACCATCGATATCCATAGTAAATACACATAGGTCTTCTTCTGTACTGATGGTAAAACTGATGTTCTTGTTTTTTTGGTCAATTAGGCGCTGTATCGGCTCTCTTACATCGTTCTGTCTAAGTGTTGGCTTAATGTGTTGTTGGCGAGCGTCTCGTTTTACTCTACCAAACATAATCCAGTCAGATAGGCCAGATGTAACTGCGATTTCTGCCTTATTATCTCCTACGGGGCGGCCATATAACAATAAAGACTCTATACCTTTACGTTTAAACTTCTTTTGCTTCATCAAAGCTGGCTTAACATCAATTTCAAATGTATCAGAGGTACCAGTAGCTTCAGCTTGCACTGTATATCCTTCTTGGGTATCAGAGCTTACTATGTCCTTGATGAGTAGAGGTTCCCAGCCAACATTCTCTAACATCGGCTTTTTATTGCTCTTTGACTGCGGAGCCATCATTGTAGTCGTGCATGGATGTTTAGGCCAAGGCGGTCCCAGCGAGTCAAAAAACACTCGAGCACCATTTGGATGTTCGTAATAGTAAACGCTAGCACCGCACTTTGGGCAAGTCGCATTCGGTATAGTAAATGCTTTTGATGTGCCATAGTAAGCGCTACTTGAAACAAAGCCTTTAGGCCGTTTGAGTTTAACTACCTTAGCTTTGACTGTATCAGTTTGCTTTCCATTCTTAATCGGCACGATACGGCCATCAATAGTTCTGAATACAGTAGACATTTTCACCCTAAACCCATGATGATTATTTGTAAGAAAAAGAGTAACTAAGCTTCGGCTCGTAATTGTTGTCTTAAATCACAATTAACTTAAAATCTTCGATGATATACAACAGAGAAAGTGACTAGATGGAAAAACTCCGACCACCTGAACTGGGTGATTTAGAATCATTAAAACTAACGCGCTTTTGTCCCGCTGCGGGTCAGAAATCCCGGAATTGTAAGATGGATAGTCCCAATAATGACTTCATAAAGAGGAATCATGGAAATTCAGAAAGCCGTCAAGGAATTGCTCAAAATTGTCGAAGCACTTCAAAGCCAATATGACAAAAAGAAGTTTACTTTAGATGGACGATTGGTTGGAGATTTAGGTGAGATCCTCGTTGAGCAAGACTATGATCTCGATTTATACAGCGGCCTTGCAAAACATCATGATGGAGAAACACCCGATGGCCGAAAGGTACAAATCAAGACTACGATGAAGAATTCTCTTACTTTTCCTGTAGATCACATCCCACATTACTATATCGGGATCAAGATTCATTCCGATGGTGCCTACGACGAAATCTTCAACGGCCCCGGTTCTATTGCTTGGGAGGCAATCAAGAACAGAAAACCGACTAAAACAAATCTCCATTCAATCACGCTTTCAGCACTTAAAAAGTTAAACGAAAAGGTTTCTGATCAAGATAGAATTCCGAAGAAAACAAAATCTAAAAGTTAGTGAATTGAACTTTTCCTCTCACCCTATAAGGTGCTTTTGTCCCAAAAGATGACTAATGATAAACTCAGCGTTAATGCAACTTCTAGTGATGTAATACCTAAAGTTAAATGGATATGATAGAACAACACAATACATATAGCTGGCACAATATCCAGCATTTGGCAGAAGAATATTTCCAATTTTGGAGCACTAAAGAAGATCTTCGCTGGTGTCGCCAAGTGTGGGCTAATTTAAATGAAGTGAACTTTTTCGATGAACTTCCTTATCCAGAAAATCACACATACGAAGCTATAGTTCCTTTCCTAGCATTAATTTATCAGCATTTTTCTTTCGATGGGGCTTGGGATGAACATTCTCTTTTTACTAAGTTAAGCAAAGAAAAACTGACTAAAATGCTTTGTACCCTCCCCTTGAATAGTGAAGAGCTATTCAATGAGCTTGCCGAAGAGCTAAAAAGTCATGTGGATAGTTTGGCTCCCGAATTATGGCTCAGTTATGAAGAAGGTAGCGGGGAAGAGGTATATACCCAACGTTCACGAGCAAACAGATACGAATTTCTTTTAAAATGTACCCATGATCTCTACCTTTGTCCCAACTTTCATGATGTCTGCCTTTCAATGTATGGCTACAAAGGACGCTCTGGAAAGCTAAGTTTCGCTGCTATCTCTGAAATATTCAATCTAGAAGGGCTTATCGTTCCACTTCGACCAGACTAGCCAAAATCAGGTCACTTAAATCTAAATCGCTTTTGTCCCTGAGGGGACCAGCATATAGGCCTCTGGATTTGTGATAACCAAGCGATTCTGGATTAAATGTTATTAAATAAACAAATCTGACTTCTCATAAGGCTTTGTCATGAAGAGCAGTCTATCTAATGTAGAATAACCTTCTAGTACACCAGTTGAAGCGTCTACTATCGTTACAGAATTTGACGTTGTGCCTATATATGCGTCAAAAGTTTTACCAAACATACTAAAGTTAACTATTACTACCTCGTAATCGTCATCTAGAAAGAAGTCATTTAGATCCCTGAGGTTAGCCAGTTCTATGTCGTACATCTTCACGGAATACATGGTAGCCATTTTAAGGCACATATTAGCCACCGTCATCGTTTCTCGTAACTCACAGCCGTTAGAATAGTCAGTTATCATTTAGAAAAACCTCTTTTTGTGCCTCCAAATAGGCACATATGAACTGATCGTATAGGACATTAACCAACATTCAAATACGTATTGAAGAAGCAGAGCTTTAAATTTTTGGTTTTATGCCGCTTCTGCCCTTTAGATAGATATTAAAAACTTTTATTTAATAACCGAGCGAGTAACTTACTCTGCCCCTTAAGTCGCACACAATGCATCCATTGACTACCAACACACCTCCATCTAATTTCTGATTTCAGTTATGTTATTTTCAAGTCAAATAAAAGGAAATAACAATGAAAATAACGCGCAACGAAACACAATGGCAGACCTTAATACAAAATCAACAAACCAGTGGATTAACTATTTCAAAGCAGATTGCTGAAAAACCGAATAATATTGACGCATTACTGCCATGGAAGATTAAGCATAGCTAGGTGTCGTTGCCCAGACTCTTACCTTCAGTTTTGGATGTCGCTCAAGTTGTTCATCTATCAATTGTTTATCAACCATAAGTGATACCTAGAATAAGTACGGTTCTTCAATATACACCATGAATGTTTATTAATTTAAACTCTCTGAGATAACTATGATCTAAGAGAAAGCGATTGAATGCAGCTCCAAAATGAACATTTATACTCTTCAAGAAACCAAAAATGCCGATATTACCCGCTGTCTAAAAGCCCCAAGCCGAAGTTCATCAAACGCACCAAGTGCTCCATCAATATTCTCAGTGCTGCTTATCGTGCCATTCCATACCAGCTTAGAACCTACTTCTTCTCGCTCTTCTAGTAACCCTTTTTCGACCAGACAGTTGCGCTTAGTGTCTGACTCGACTTCTGCAAATTTTTTCCACCTTGCATATATACACGACTCAGGAATATCTTGTTCAATCCTCTCAGCAAACTCAATCAGACTTTGCTCTGCAAAAGTGAATAACCACGCTTGTTGGGTTGTCGTGCCATTCACTCGAAGTATTCGCCCAAGCACTTGTCTGAAGTACAGTTCGGTTTTGACCGAGCTCATATGGCAACATACTTGAAGGCGCGGAATATCTGTCCCTTCACTAATCATCCCTACGCTAACAATCCACTGAGTTTCACTTTGTCTGTAACGTTCAATCTCAGTTAAAGGTTCTTCATGCCGATAGGTCACTATTGAGACCGATTGAGCGTACTTTTCAGAAAGTACCTTTTTAATTGTTTGTGCATGCAGGACTGATGCAGCAACAACTAATCCTCCAGCTCCGGGGGATAGAGAGCGGATTTCTGCGAGTTTTTTGCAACCCAATCCAAGTAAGTGTTCCATTGCATCCTCATTATGAATGACGCTTTGATAAGAGGTCTTAGTCTGCTTAATCATTTCCAATATTGAGGAAAAAGACTCCATCTTCTCATCGTTACTTACGGTCAAATGTTCGTTATCAACCAAAACAATCTTTGGGGCTCTGCAAACCTTATCGCTAATTGCTTGCTTCAGCGTGTATTGATAATCAACTAAAAGCATCCCGTCTGGATCGCTGTACTCACCCAACACTATCGGTAAAGAGTCCGAACGCCAGGGGGTTCCTGACATTGCAAGGGTATATGTGGCGAGTCCTTGAATCTTAGTAAGGACTTGTTGCCCCCAAACATTCGCATTTTCAACCTCTGTACCAGAGCAATGGTGTATCTCATCAAAGACTACAAATACTCGATGATTTCGCAGTGTCAGCCAAAATTCTTCATTCAGGAATTGAATCGACTGATAAGTGAGAGATCGCCCAATAGAACCTAATCCACCATTAAAGGTACAATTAAGAGTTTGTGAAAAGGTTTTCTTTATTCCGCTTGAAACCGTTAAAGAGGGTGAGAAACACAATACAAGGTCGATCTTGTTCTCTTGAAGTAGCCTTAAAGCGACCGTCGCAGCAAACACGGTTTTTCCCGCACCTGGGGTGGCTTGGCAGAAGAAGTGCTGCTGGCTTGAACTGTATTTCTGCAACGCCTTTTCTGAGCATTCTACCTGCCACTGTCTTAGCACGACCGGTTATCCTCAGAGAGTGTTTTGAGAACATTAGTTAATACATTCACTCTTCCCAGTAACTGCGCTGATTGTTCTTTTGCTTGCTCAAGAAGTGGAATTAACCTCGGTTCTAATTCTGGAAAGCGACCACAGAGAGATTGATACTCATTAATCTCCCCAAAAACAATCTCTAGCTCGCCTTTGTATTGATTGCGTTCATACCTTAATACAGAGTAATCAGACGCGGCGGAAAGGGTAACGTTAGTATTTTCTGACGCAGTATCGACTTGAAGACCTCTAAATAAGTCTGTTTGAAAGTATCGTTTCTGTTGCCCCTTCCCTTCAACCCGAAGCCAATTGTTCTTCACCAAACGCAGGAGTTGTCGGTAAACCTTACGACGAGCATCATCCAGATCAACGTAAGAATTATCAATTGAAACAAATGCATCTCTTAGCTCAACAACTAAAAATCCATCCATCTCTTTTTCAATCAACAACTTGTGCATTTCATCACTGATTTTTATAAAACGCTTCATGTACCACTTATACTACTCAAATACTAAGGATTGCTTAGTATACAGAAATCAGTAAAACTAAGAAAATCTTAGTTACCGTGAGATCAGAGATATGAAGATCAAGTGTCATTCGATAACCCAATTCCAGTGCGGCTCAAAGAAGCTCGCAAAAAAGCAAAGCTCTCTCAAAAAGCGTTGGGAGTGCGCATAGGTATGGATGAAAGCTCTGCAAGCCCTAGAATGAATCAATATGAGAAGAGTAAACATACTCCAGACGTACGCACCTTAAAGCTATTGGCCGACGAATTAGGCGTGCCTTTAAGTTATTTTTTCTGTGAAGATGAAACCTCTGCAGAAATAGCGTGTTTAGTGGCTCAAATGACGGAAAGAGAAAAAAAGGAACTTATCTTGTCATTAATCCAGACCAAAACCTGAAACCTAACAGTATTTTCTATGTCTAGGGCTCGACAGTTCTGGGCATTGATTAACTTGTTGTTCCGAGCTCTACGACACAGAGCAATCATCATGGATGCTGTTTCTTGAATATCTTGATAACCTTGAATTTACCACGTCGGAAGAAACTGAAATGATGATGGAAACCTATGAGTACATCATCAATGAGTAATATCGTTGGAGTGAATGTGCAGCGCCAAAATATGCGGAAGATAAATTCGACCATAACAACGCATTAACGGATGATGACCTAATCGATTATATTCCCGTACATAGAAGGCTCTAAGAAACATGCTAATAATGCCATTGAATACAAAATTGGAGAGATTTTTAGTGAAATAAATAAACAAGATTCAAAGTTGATAATCAAAGGGTGATGCACGGAAAAGATTGATGAATTAAGTTTTCGCTCACAGGAAGAAAAACACAAATTGATCCAGCTATAAGAAGCTATAATCAAAACATGGGGAATGCGGGTCGTAACGGTGGCAAATACACCACGCCATTAATCCGTGCGATGATCTACATAGTACAATCTAAGATTAGTGAATCTATTTACGATAGCGCGACATGCTCAGCAGACTTTCTATGTGAAGCTTATAACTATTTACGTCAAATTGTCGTGACAAATTAAATGGTAATAGGGTAATACTACTCCCTATCAGGATGGTTCATATGGGATGTTCGGACCGGAATAATTGTTGCAGAAAGGTATGAGTAAGGTAATACTTTGCTGTACTACAGGCTTTGTCTTGGTAAAATACCGTACGAAATGGGCGATTTTTATTACTTCAGCTGAAAACCAAGCGCCAAGCAACGTGTAATAAAAATCAATGCACAACCTTATGGTGGTATGCGCCCACCCAAAGCATGCCTGCGATGGCACTGAAAACAATCACAATCACGCCTGAGATCAAAATGGCACGCTGCTTAACGCGTTGGCGTCCAATTTCGAAAGCCTTTTCTACTTCATTAGAGAACGACTCTCTTTCTTGCGCTTCGTGACTGTAACTTTGAACGGTCTTAATGTGTTCAATAGCTTCACCCGCATAACTCCCAACATCGGCCATCGAATCTTGACTCTTGCGTGACAAAGCTCTCACACGGCGTCCGTAAACCAGTATCGGTACAAGAATAAATGGCACCGATGCTAATACAATTAATGTTAGTTTTATGTTGGTTGCAAATAACATGATGATTGCACCTACACACATTAATGCACTGCGCATCGCCATCGAAAATGAAGAACCAATAATGCTCTGTAGCAAGGTAGTATCAGTGGTGATGCGCGACATGATGTCGCCACTACCATTGATTTCAAAATAGCTGGGATGCAAGGTAATGACGTGATTGAACACCGCGAGCCTTATATCAGCACTGACTCGCTCCCCCACTGAAGAGACTAAATAGAACCGAAAGAATGTACCGATTGAAATAAGCACCGTTATCGTAAGAATAAATTGAATAGCACGTTCAAGATCGTGTATCGACTGTTGGATGAACCCTTCATCAATCAGGATTCGCACTCCATGCCCTACAGATAAAGTAAGGGAAGCAGTAAAGATTAGCGCGACGAGTGCAGCCAAGACTTTCCCTTTATAGGGGCGAATAAACATCACTAATTCGAATAAAATACTTAGATTTTTGCCTTTTGCATTTGGCTGAGAACTTGTGATTTGAACTGTTTCATTTGACGTAGGTTGAGTTTGCATAGATACGCCTTTCGTTTTGCCCGCTTCAATTAGGACGGATGTTGGAATTGGATCTTTGGCTTAATCATTAGCAAGCAAAAGTACAATTAATAGGCTTATCATTGGGGTATCAGTAAAAAATAGCAACCTTCACTTCAGCAAAAGGATAAATTACCGATAGATTACGGGAGATAATATAGCCCCAAATTATAATGATAAAATGGAGCTATTTTGTATATTCTAAACGTAAATTTTTTCGCCATATTTAACAATATGGACAGATTTATGCAGCTGTTCTTTAATCACTTCTTTAAACACAGCCTGCTTGTCAGGCTCGCCGTGTATTAAATAAATTTTCTCTAGCTGTTCAAACTCACTCATCCAAGCTAGCAGATCGCTTTGGTCTGCATGCGCTGAGAATCCGCTGAGCATGTGTATTTGGGCATTCACATTAATTTTTTCATGATAAAGCTGAATAGACTCGGCCCCGTCGATCATTTGCCGTCCCAGCGTGCCTTTCACCTGATAACCAACAAAGATAACGCTGTTACGATCATCCCATAAGCGGTGTTTAAAGTGATGTAAAATACGCCCACCAGTACACATTCCGCTACCAGCAATAATAATACAGCCACTTTCCTCATTATTAATGAGCGTGGAATCTTTAGCTTTTAGTGAATATTGCAGATAAGGAAAGTCAAAAACAGTGCCGTCGCGTAACAATAGTTTGTCGGCGGAAGCGTTTAATTCTGCGTGGTAATTGTTATAGATCTGTGTTGCACGTATCGCCATGGGCGAGTCTAAAAACACTTTACAGACGGGTAACTCTTTGTCGTAATACATCTGCTTAATAAGTAGCAGAATCTCCTGCGTCCGTTCAATCGCAAAGGATGGGATCAGTACATTACCTTGGTTTTCTAAGGTATTGATAATAATCTCTTTACACTCGTCGATAGTCTCTTTTAAAGGACGATGTTCACGATCGCCATAAGTCGATTCAATATAAAGTGCATCGGCTTTTTTAACAAAAGAGGGAGATGTCATAATAATATCTCGACGGCTGCCAAGATCACCACTGAACACGAGCGATTTTGTGTACCCCTCTTCGCTTACTTCTATTTGAATAGTTGCAGAGCCAAGAATATGTCCCGCGTTTCTAAAGGTAACCTTAACGCCAGGCACAAGCTGAATGGCTTTATTGTAGTCAGCGTATTGAATGATTAAATCAAACACCGCTTTCGCATCGTCGCTACTATAGATAGGCGGAGGAACCTGTTTTTCGGAACCTGTTCTTTTGGCTTTTTTCAATGCAGTTTTATAATCTTCTTCTGCAATTTTGGCGCTATCCATTAAGATAACCTCAGCCAAATCCATTGTCGCGCGCAAGGCGACAACTTTACCGTCAAATCCTTCTTTAACAAGTTTCGGAACGCGTCCTACATGATCCAAATGAGCATGGGTAAGTAAAACAATATCGACATCTTTAGGATCGAAATCAAAAGGCGCATAGGTCTGCTCTTCATTTTCACCTTGAAAATAGCCGCAATCGACCAGTATATTAGGCCCGTTTTTAAGTTGTAAAAAATGGCAGGAACCAGTAACCGTCTCTGCGGCACCAAATGACTGAATGAAAGTCATAAACACCTCCCTAGTGATTGGATTTTAACTATAGCACTGCTTAAATTCCCAAATATGGGCACATGTCAACTAAACAACATCTCTACCAACTATGCGATAATCTGCTGATATAACACAGGTATGTACCTATACCCTAGTCACCTCAAGATGCAGGATTCAGAGTGAGTTAGATTTTTGGCACAAAACTGTTTGTTTGGGAATAAGTTGAGTTTGTGCAAAACGATATATGCACCTTGAGTCGCTTTTTTGTATCTACGTTAGGAAAATATGTGTGCCTAGCCACCAATAGTGATACTGTACTGTACAGTTTTATATAGGCTAGGTGTTGTTATGCGAGCTTCCACTCAGAAGAAAAGGATCCGAATCATCGAGGTAGCTACAGAACTCTTTATTGAGCAAGGCTACAAAGATACTTCACTGGACCAAATCGTTGCTATTTGTGGCGGTTCGAAGCAGACCTTATATCGCTACTTCTCTAATAAAGAAGGGCTATTTGTAGAGGTCTTAGCACATAACACCAAAACCAGTTTGGAATCAGTTTTCCAACTCGCAGAAAGGCAAAACGAATCACTGCCAGATACTCTTGAAGATTTTGCTAAGAAATACCTACGTGGCATTTGCTCTAACCCAATATTATCGCTCTACCGCATCATTTCGGCAGATTTTAATAAACACGACTCGGTTCCGAACCAGTTCTGGCAAACGGGGCCAATGCGTATTCATCAGTACTTGATTGAATTTCTAAAAACCGATGAAGTCAGCCAACAACTCAAGATTGACGATCCCGACCTCGCCTGTGGGCAGCTTCTTGCGCTTATCAAACTGGATTACCAAAACATGGCGTTAATGGGTTTTAAATTTCTCAGCGACGACCAATTAGACACTCATGCACACAATGCCGTCAGTGCCTTTCTCTCGCTATATCAGCGATAAGCAGAAACGAAAAAGGGAGTGTCATCACTCCCTTTTTAGATCTACTTGGTTCAGAGCCAATCACTTCTAGCATCTCAAGGAAATAAAGATTCCCGACTACGCTCCTTCGTCGCTAGCGGGAATGCCCCCAAAGAATCGTCACGTCTAATTTGCTTCCTGTTTGGCTGCCAATTTCTTACCAATCAATAAAATTGGTGTAAGGGAAAAAATAGAGAAAATAAATATTATGAGCGAGTTGTTTAGTGCTAACGTAGTCGCTTGCTCTTTCACTATCCCGCTAATTTGGCTCATGCCCAACGACGGGGTTGGCAAACGACCATGAGTCAAAATTGCATTGCCAAGGGCATGTTCATAAGCGGCAAAAGTGTGGCTTGATCCATCTAAGGTTCGGCCAATTTCTCCTGAAGCTTGTGCACTATGGTTTTGAATCACACGTGAGAAAAACGCACCACCTATCACTCCCCCCATGGTTCGGAATAAATAAAAATTTGCGATCCCCTCAAGTCGGTCATCGGCCTTAAAGTACATCAATACAGCTATGGTTACGGATACGTTCAGCATACCCACACCGAAGCCGCGCAGCAGCATTGGTAAAGGCAACGATTCAGAACCAACAAAGCTTGGCAACTGACTGAATTCATAAACCGATAGCAAGATCATCAACACTCCAAACGGCACCACAGCATCAGAGAGTGGGCGCCGGAAATAGAACACCAACACACTCACCAACATGCCTACTAACATGGCGTAAAACGATGGTAATTGCGCATAACCAGCATTGAGGTTGTTGTAGTGCATCGCCATTTTTAGGAAGTTACCAAACAGCATTGTACTTGCCATCACGGCAAAACCAGCCAAAAAAGCGTTGTACATGAACACGTTGGTTTTCAACTTACCGTGTAGCTGCATGGATGCGGTATTCAACTTACGCGTTCTCGTCAAAAGATATACTGCGCACAAAACGAGCGCTGCGGCTACAACCGTAAGTTGAGAGAACCAAATCGAATCTAGCCAGTTATAGAAGCTGCCGCGCATCAAGAGATACACAACAAGACTAATAATTACTGCCAGCACTGAGTAAACCACAGTGCTTGATTTTGGTTTGACTGCAATTTGAATTGGCGTTGGTTTAAATAGGCTCACCATAACCAATGCTGAAAAGTACAACCATGCCGACACGACACAAAACACGGACCAATCAAACACTTCCAATAACTCTGCCACCAGCCAAGGATAGGCCCCCATAGGGATCAACGTTGAAAACACTAAGGTCAGGGCAATAATTGCAGGTAGCCAACGCTCCTCAAATTTATCGAGCAAGAAGAAGTTCACAACCACCAGTAGCATGCTCATAAAAAAACCACAGCAAAGCCAAGTGATGGCAAACAACCATTGATTTGGCACTTGCCAGTACAGCACCATATTTACGGTAAGCCCAACGAATAATGACGTCACCAAAGGCAAATACGCACCACACTGACGAACCAGCATCGGAGTTAATATAAAGCCCAGTAGTTGGGTGATCATAAAGCCGATTTTAACCAGCTCGGTTTCGTCCAACGAAAGTCCGGTCGTTGCTGCCATTTCATGAGATAACTCAGTGAACATCACCGAATTAATGCCAAACGCGGCAATCGCAAACAGCGCCAAGATTAACAAAGGAGTGTGTGTTTTCATCGGCCATTACCTTGCTTTGCCGTCTCAATCGACACTTCAGCAGATAGCCCCGGGTAGATGCGTTGTTTCAGCTCCGCCGGAATATCTAGATCAATACGCACAGGCACACGCTGAACAACTTTAACGAAATTACCCGTCGCATTTTGTGGTGGAAGCAAGCTAAATTGCGCCCCTGTTGCCGGCGTAATTGACGTTACTCGGCCATGCAACAACTGATTAGGGAACATGTCTAGTACCACTTCTACATCTTGCCCTTGAGCGACATTTTCTAACTGTGTTTCTTTGAAGTTGGCTTCCACCCAAACGTAGTCTGGCACCATCACAATCAGTCCCATTCCCGGCTGAACAAACTTACCCACTTGCACTTGTCTATCCGCAACAAAGCCAGAAAACGGCGCTTTCACCACGGTTCTTTCTAACGCAATATTAACCAACCGAAGATTCGCTTCAGCTTGCTTTCTTTGCGCCGTCAGTTGTTGCCTTTCCGTCAGCAGTACGTCGTACTGTTTTTGCTCCGCCGCTAACGCCAGCTTGGCCGTTTCTAGCTTACTGCTCGCTTCAATAGAACGTGTTTTTTGCGCTTCAAACTGATTTTTACTCACTAATTGCTTTTGTACAAGGCGCGACAAACGCTTGAGCTCCGCCGCTTGATGTTCGGCATTAGCGCTTGCACTATGAATGGTTTGCTTTGCTTGCTCGATTTTCACCAATTGCATTTCGGTCTTGGTTTGACTGGCTTTTAATGCTGCGTTTGCCACATCCAACACCGACTTTGCAATTTCTTGGTTGGCGATAAAGTCTTCATCATCAATAGAAAACAATGGAGCGCCTTTGCTTACCCACTGATTGTCTTCAACAAAAAGTTGGCTAACCTGACCGCCCACTTCTGGAGAAATCGCTGTCACATCAGAGTGAACGTAAGCATTGTCAGTTGAAACCGTATTAGGCTGGTACAGGGTACAACCGACAGTAAACAACGAACCGATAACGAGCGACAACGCGATGACTTTCTTCTTCATTTTGAAAACCCAAATTAATGACCTGCCACAAACTGTACTGTACGGTACAGTTTTGGTAAAGCGATTTTTTATTTTACCTTAAGGTTTATTCGTGCACTTTTTAATTAGGGGCCGATTAAATTACAATTTAGAAAACATTCTCTACGGCATCGCTATCAAAACGCTAAACTTCAAGAAAACCAATACAAGAAGGTAGGCAAGTCGATGAAAATACCCCAACGAATACGTGGGTTAATACTTACCCTTTTGGCTGTGAATACCGCTCATGCATATGAAGCCGAAAAAGTGACCAGTGGGTTAAACGTACCATGGGGATTGGCCTACATTGACGACAGCACTATGCTCATCACAGAGAGAAATGGAGCAATTAAACACATCAATCTAGTAACAGGTAAGCATCAGACTTTGGCTGAGATTCCAAACGTTTGGGTTAAAGGGCAAGGTGGGCTTCTTGATGTTACTCTCTCCCCTTTCGATGAAACCAAAATATACGTTACTTACAGTAAAAGCATCAATGGGAAAGGCGTCACAACGCTTGCATCGGCGAAGTACCGTAACGAGGCACTCTCAGGTTGGGAGGATGTCTTTGTTTCAATCTCCCAAACCGATACTAGCAGGCATTTCGGCAGTCGAATTACGTTTGATAATAACAGCCTCTATTTCTCGATAGGTGACCGTGGCGAGCGAGAAAATGGTCAGAACACCATGAATCATGCAGGCTCAATCTTACGCTTGAATCCAGACGGCAGCACACCTAAAGACAACCCCTATGTAAACAACAAAGCGATATTGGATGAGATATGGAGCTACGGGCATCGAAACCCTCAGGGCTTATTCTTTGATCATAAGAGTCAGAGACTTTGGTCAATTGAGCACGGGCCGCGTGGAGGTGATGAAATTAACTTAATCAAAAAAGGATCTAATTATGGCTGGCCTATTACTTCTCACGGTAAAGAATATTGGGGACCAGTCAGTGTAGGCGAAGCCACTGAAAGAGAAGGCATCGAATCGCCAGTTAAGGTTTACATACCCTCGATCGCTCCTGGCAGTTTGGTATTGTATCGAGGCGAAAGATTTCCAGAGTTAAAAGGGAAATTATTATCGGGGGCGCTAAAGTTAACCCACATTAATATAGTCACCCTTAATAACGAGGGTAAAGCTATTGCTGAAGATCGGATCCTTTCAGATCTCGGCGAACGTATCAGAGACATTGAAGTATCACCTGAAGGGGAGATCTTCTTCAGTACAGATAATGGTAACCTTTACAAGCTCAAGCGATAAATGAGGTCGAAATCGTGACCTCAACCTTTCGATACTAATGGGAATGAGTCAGCAATGATTTATACCAAGCTAAATAAGTATCTGTTCATTCTTGTTGGTTAAAATAGCTAATAACGTCGTTAGAAATTTTATAATTAGAACCACTAGTTACTTCAATTTCTGCCTTGTTCTTACCCATTTTTCCTGCACAAATTTATGACCATTTACTTATCAATATTGGTATTACTGACTCGGTTCTAAACAGAAATGTGTCACTGCTTATTTATAAGCGAGCTAATTGCGATTTTCTTTTCTTATTAACAACACAGAAATTGCCACGTCTTGTGCGACATTTTGAACACCTTTCACACTCAACTGGCGTTCTGTTACCTTCTTTCCAACGCTTAATTAAATGCGGTTCAGACAGCAAAGGTCGAGAGAGGGCAAAGTATTGAATATTGGTATTATTCGCAATCTCTTCTATCGCATCAATATCCGTTAATCCGCCAACGGTAATAACGGGTACATTCACCTCTTCGCTAATAACATGCCCATATTCATGAAAATAGCCTTCTTGTTGAATGGTATATCCATCAAAAGCCTCACCAATCATGGTATTAGCCTTACCATGGATATTACCTGAGATGATGATTGCATCAACGCCGATCGCTTCTAATTTTTGACAAACGATACGTGTTTCATCAAAAGTTAAGCCACCCGCAAAAAACTCAGATGCCGTCAATTTGACTAATATTGGATACTCATCACCGACAAGCTTTCTTATTTCAACATAGATCTCTAATAACAATCTCATTCGATTATCTAGGCTGCCACCATATTGATCTTCCCTTCGATTGTAATAAGGGCTTAAAAACTGATTAATTAAATAGGTATGTGCTGCGTGTATTTCGACCCCATCAAAACCTGATTCTTGGGCTCTTCGGCTTGCGTGAGCAAATGCCTGAATGATGTAATCTATCTCATCCTTAGTCATCGCTTTGCCTAATGTTTTTGTGCCTTTTTCGCACACTTCACTCGGCGCATAGATCACCCTTTCACCAACATTATGCGTGGTTTTTGTGCCACCATAAGCAAGCTGCATCACTATTTTAGAATCATTAATGTGGACTAACTCGGTCAGCTTTTTGTATTCATCGATAAAGGAATCATTGTACATTCCCATCATGCCTGCATTTGGCTTCTCTTCTTCTACAATATTCGCATAACCCGTTACAATTAGGCCCACTTCCCCTTTAGCAAGCTCTTCATAGATAGCGTATAATTTATCCGTCATATGGCCATCTTCTGTTGCCATATTTTCCCACGTAGCGCTTCGAATAAATCGGTTTTTTAACGTCATGTTGCCAATACGGGTTTCTGTAAACAAAGTGCTCAAGTCCAATCCTCTAAAAATCGTTTTTCGTCTTATTCATCTGCTTTATAACGGAATAAAAAAGAACAGCCATACAATAAGCATGGCTGTTCTTTCTGTGCATTTTTTATGTGCGATGAGCAATAGTAAATATTACCGACAATATCTCATTTTTCTAGAGCAAGATCCTTAATCTGGATTAATATTGTGCCATCAAGACAAGTATTGACGGCACAAACACTTTGTATGTTCAAATGGGTTAATTACTTGCTTGCTCATGATGCTTGGTGAGTTGCTTATATAACATGTCTTTTAATTCCACACGCTTAAGCTTTAGGTCATTCATGTTGTCATCATCAATCGGACTACCTGATATCTCCAGCTGGCGGATATCGTAATCCAGTTGATGATACTGCTGAAGATCGGCTTTGAATGTTGGATCATCGTGGTTGAGCTGAACAATGTCTGCTGTAAGTTCAGGAAAATCTAAGATAAAAGCATGATTTTCATTTAGCATCGGCATTCCCTCTTCTGTCGGATTACTCATTAGTATAGAAGTAATTTGTTGAAAGAAATGTGGCGTAAAACACAAAGCAATCAAGTAAGCAGTAAGCGAAAGTATCTCACGCAGTATTACCAACAAAGGTAATTAGCAAGGCGCTTATTTAAGAAAATCAATTTGCTCTTCATTAAGGTAGCAAAAACTCCCTTTCTATCAGTTTTTATCTAAAAAACTTGGCATAATAAAAAATTGTCCATTCAATATATTCAAGGAAGAACAATGAAAGACGAAACACTCTCGATCCACTTTGGTTATGAAACCGACCCAACAACTAAATCTGTCGCAACGCCAATTTACCAAACTGTCGCTTATGAGTTTGATAACGCTCAACACGGTGCTGACCTTTTTAATCTAGAAGTACCAGGGAACATTTATACTCGTATTATGAACCCAACCAACGATGTGCTGGAAAAGCGTATGGCAGCACTAGAAGGAGGCATTGCTGGATTAGCGGTAAGTGCAGGTAGTGCAGCCATCAATTATGCCATTCTAACGTTGGCACAAATTGGCGATAATATCGTTGCGACACCACAGCTTTACGGTGGCTCTTACACCTTGTTTGCTCATATGTTGCCAAATCAAGGTATTGAAGTACGCTTCGCGAAAGACGATAAACCAGAAAGCTTAGCTGAACTTATCGATGAAAAAACCAAAGCGATATTCTGCGAAAGTATTGGCAACCCCGCGGGTAACATTATTGATTTAGAGCGAGTAGCAGAGCTTGCTCATGCGCAAGGTGTACCTGTTATTGTCGATAACACCGTCGCAACCCCCGTACTATGTAAACCTATCGAATTTGGCGCTGATATCGTTGTGCATTCTTTAACAAAATACGTCGGGGGCCACGGAACAACACTCGGTGGCATGATTATCGACTCAGGTAAATTCCCTTGGGCTGAGCACAAAGATCGTTTCCCTGTTTTTAACCAACCCGAACCGTCTTATCACGGCGTGGTATACACTGAAGCATTTGGTGAAGCAGCCTTCATCGGGCGAGCGCGCACGGTACCATTACGCAATACTGGCTCTGCTCTATCCCCTATGAATGCATTTATGCTAATACAAGGCTTAGAAACCTTATCGCTTCGAATGGAAAGACATACCGAGAATGCCCTTAAAGTCGCAGAATACCTCAATCAGCACGATAAAGTGGAGTGGGTTAATTATGCAGGCCTTCCTGATTCAAAGCATTATTCTTTAGCTAAAAAGTACATGAAAGGTCAGCCATCTGCGATCCTCTCTTTTGGACTAAAAGATGGGTATGAGGCTGGCGTTCGTTTTTATGATGCACTGAATATCTTCAAACGATTGGTCAACATCGGGGATGCAAAATCTTTAGCCTGTCACCCTGCATCAACAACACACAGACAACTCAGTGAGCAAGAACAAAAGCAAGCGGGCGTATCCCCTGAAATGATCCGTCTATCTGTCGGTATAGAACATATCGATGATATTCTTGCTGATTTAGAACAGGCACTTAATGCATAAATCGATTTAGCTTAACTGCTATTCGATACTCCATAAATAAAGGCCTGCCGCTGGTAGGCTTTCTGTTTTATTTTACTCAGAAATAGACAGGTACAGATCCTATATCTAGTATTCAAATATCGCCGATGACACTGCGGCTTCTAAACTAGCTAAGACTCGATGGTATTCGTAAAAATTTGAGTTGCACTGATTGTGATAACAATCACAGGAACACACCACAATATCGTTACTATAAGGCACATCATTTATTGACACTTTTGTTATATCTCCATTGATAACAAAAGGTTTGTTTTAATAGTTATTCTGTAAAAAGCTAGGTAACGAGTACATGACAACAAAAATTATTTTAGATACCGATCCTGGAATTGATGATGCAATGGCAATCTTATTTGCCGAAGCACACCCATCATTAGATTTAATTGCAATTACAACAGTTTATGGCAATGCAACTATCGACAATGCCACCCGTAATGCGCTTTATTTAAAACAGAAATTCAATTTCACAGCAGATATCGCAAAAGGGGCAAGTAAGCCGCTTCATCGCCCACCTGTTGGCGCAACCGTTGTTGTACACGGTGAAACTGGATTTGGCGACCTCACCGCACCTGATGACATTACAGAGCAAGCAGACCCTCGCCCTGCTTACCAATACATAATCGACACAGCTAAAGCTAACCCCGGCGAAATTACATTAGTCACCGTGGGTCCATTAACCAACATTGCCCTAGCACTTGAAGCTGCACCCGAGATTGCAGACTTAGTCAAAGAAGTTGTCGTAATGGGTGGTGCATTTGGAATGAATGATCACCGTGGCAATGTTACTCCGTATGCTGAAGCCAATATCCATGATGATCCCCATGCGGCCGATATTGTATTTTGCGCCTCATGGCCAGTCGTTATTATTGGTTTAGATGTTACTGAACAAAGCTTTTTCACTGGTCAATATCTCAATGAACTACGTGATGATGCCGGCGAAGTGGGTCAATTTATTTGGGATGTAAGCCGTTATTATTTACGTTTCTACTCTCAAAAAGTTGGGCTCAATGGTTGCCATGTTCACGATCCTTCTGCCATCGCGTATGTCATCGATCCCGAATTATTTACATTACGTAAAGGCGCTGTGCGAGTTGTAACAGATGGACCTGCTGAAGGCATGACAATTCAAAAATTTGATAACCGTAAATATATGAATGATGAATGGTCATCAATGCCGAATCAAAAGGTGGGCATTGCCGTTAACGATCAAGCGCTTTTAAAACTGTATCGTGAAAGCTTAATCACATACAGCCAACAATAAAGCGTTATAATAAGCTAATCTAAGCTGATCATCGATCGAATGATTAGCTTATTCCTTTTACCAATACAATAAAGCCTTTCATCACTGCTGATTATATCGGGTATATACACCTTATTTTTATGCAACACTGCCTGCACTTTTAGACACTCAATATTAAAAAATACCTCTTTAGTGGGATAATTATCCAATCAAAACAATAATAATTATCTAAAGACATTAAGTTGGAAAATATATGTTTTTTAATCGTCAGCTCAAAAATGAAAATACGCTTTTAAAGCAAAAGCTTATTACTCAAAACGAACAGCATCAATCAGAAATATACTCACTTACCGAACAACTGAATATAAGTCGAAATGAAACTCAACAATCACAGCAACACAATCAGCTCGATACCGCTGTTATGTCGAGCCATTTACGTGGTGGTTCACTGCTTGAAACCATTCGACAAGGGTTAGCCAGCAGTGCAGAAAATTTAGTTGAGGAAAACGAAGAACTCAAACAACTTGATGAAATGTTTACACAAACTCATGCCGCGCTTTCTCGATTAGAAAACCGTGCTGAAAAAATAAGTACGCAAGCCAGTAACAGTATGAAAGCTGTCGCAACGCTTGATACAACGGCCGCATCTATCGGGCAACTGGTATTAACAATTCAAGAAATATCAGCTCAAACAAACCTACTCGCACTAAACGCTGCCATTGAAGCAGCACGAGCTGGTGAAGCAGGTAGAGGTTTTGCTGTTGTCGCCGACGAAGTTCGTGCATTAGCAGGAAAAGCGCATGATGCCAGTGGAAAAATCGAGCACTTAGTTAACCAAGTATTGAGCCAAACAAATGACATTAAAGCTACGATTACAGAAAATCAACAATGCGCAGAAGAAGTGTCAGCATCATCAGAACAAATTGATGCTGTCGTAACGAATGTACTTTCAAAATCACAACATATGCAGGAAGTCATCAGAATTGCCACAGCCCGCGCTTTTCTTGATACCGTAAAATTAGATCACGCCGTATGGAAGAATAATGTGTACAGCATTATTGAAAAACGGAACTTTAATGCAGCTGTCAACGCGCATACAGAATGTCGATTAGGCAAGTGGTATTTTGAGGGTGATGGCGCGAAACACTATAGCCATTTACCACATTTTAGCTACATAGATGGTCCACATAAATTAGTCCACGATTCT
Organism: Photobacterium profundum; assembly: GCF_003026285.1. Classification (GTDB taxonomy): domain Bacteria; phylum Pseudomonadota; class Gammaproteobacteria; order Enterobacterales; family Vibrionaceae; genus Photobacterium; species Photobacterium profundum. The sequence goes on along the minus strand of NZ_PYOD01000004.1, from coordinate 368,835 downwards.
GGACGTTATGCGCTTGAGGCAGGGGTAAAAGACGACCAAAAAACACTGATAACTCACATTAACGCAATGGAAGATGCCAGTGAACAGGTTGCAGCAAACATTGCTCGTCTTTTAGATGATGTAATTAAATATAAGCACTAGCCCCTTAAGTAAATCGATTAAGGCTACATAAGTAGCCTTCCCTATTCTTCAAGTAAACAGGTTAGCGCATCGGCTAGCCACGTTAAAGCAGGGCCTTTGGCTTTTTTCTTCGACATCACACGATCAATGGGAACGCGCCAAGGTTTATGGTCGAAGCTTAAATTCAACCGAGCCATCTTCCCCTCTGCTACTCCCTCATCAGACATATGGCTAGGAATATACCCCCACCCGATACCATTTTTAACTAACTGATTTACCCCATTAAATGTATTACCCCACCATAAGTGCGCCGAAATCATAGGAAAATGAGACAATTCTTGCCCCTCAATACCTTTAATCAACAACTGACGGTAAGGGATTAAATCAGCCGCTTTTACAGTTTCTAACAAAGCTAAAGGGTGCGAAGGGCTAACAACACCATGAAAAGGCAAGCTACCCACGTAACAAAGATCAACATCTTGAGGGAAACCACTGTTTGCGAACATTAACCCTATATCTGCCCTGCCCGAATGCACCAATGCATATACATCAGGCGTAGAAACAGTATAAAAATCTAAGATAGTGGCAGGAAATAATACCGAAAAGTCAGACAAAATTTGCCATAACGCAGGCAATAATAATGCATCGTCTACCGCTAATTTTAATTGGGTTTCATTGTTTTTATTCAACGCATTTGCCGCATTTTCTAATTCATTCGTTTGCTGCAAAATAGCCTGTGCGAATGATAATAAACGTTGCCCCTCAGGCGTCAGTGATGGCTTGCGGGTGCTACGGTCAAAGAGTTGCGTATCTAAATCAATTTCTAGTGTTGCTATTCCTTGGCTAACTGCTGATTGCACCTTCCCAAGTTTACGCGCGCAAGCTGAAAATGAACCCAACTGTGCTGTAACCACAAACATTCTTAGCTGTTCTAAATTCAACATATCACTTTTCCTGATAATAACTAACTATCAATCATCTTATTTATTGATGATTATATACCACATGATTTACCCATAATGTATAGAAGGTTTCAAATGTCATTTAAAGAACGTATTTTCCATAGTGTATTATTCGAAATAATTGCACTACTTTGTTTCATGGTAGCCGCATCTTTTGTAACGACAGCAGACACTAAATCTGTTGCTGGTTTAGCCATCGGGCTTTCTATGATCGCAATGACTTGGAACTATATCTACAACCTTATTTTTGACCGTGTGTACGGTGAAAACCGTGCATCTCGCGGATTAAAGATGCGAATTGGTCATGGTCTTGGTTTCGAATTGGGCTTAGTCTTTGTTAGTTTTCCGCTGATGATGTGGGTACTGCAGCTCGATTTTTGGACGGTATTAATAATGGATGCTGGCGTGGTCATCTTTTTTCTTGTTTATGCTATTGTGTATAACTGGTGTTACGACACTATCCGCTCACGATTCATTCCAATGGTTGCCGCATCGTAATATTTATACGCTTATTCTTTACTCGTCACGTTTGACTATCTAGGATATAGCCTTTACTTATATCCAAAATGGTTAAACGTGTAGGTATGGATAAAACCTTGTTACTCGAACAGATGATTTCCGCATTAGAGGAAACGCATCAAGGTGCTGTTGAAGCGGCATTGCGTGCTTACAATACGGCAACGAATGATGAAAATGTGGCTGAAAATCAATATGACACATTAGCGTTAGAAGCATCGTATTTAGCGCATGGTCAAGCTCAACGAGTAGCAGAATGTGAAGCCGATATTCTTGCCTTCAAGAAGCTTAATATAGCAGATGATACAGAAAAGAAAGTTGTCACTTTAGGGTGTTTAATACAACTTATCGATGAAGATGATAACAACAAATACGTCTTTTTTGCTCCATCTGCTGGCGGTTTAAAAGTTCGCTTTGATGAAAAAGATATTATTGTTGTTACCCCTACATCTCCGTTAGGGGAAGCGTTAATTGGGCGAGAATTACACGACGACGTCGATGTGCATATTGGCAATCAAATCATCAATTATGAAATTGCACTAATTAGCTGATTGATCTTGCCTTCACCGCTCGTGTGCTAGCAATCGCGATTTTCAAACACACTTCATCAGCCGATGCCGATGAAATGTGTTTGTGCTGTATCGGTGAATATATTCTCAAACTACATCTACACCTTTTAATAATCAGATAAGTCATAGATTTTCATTTATCACAACATGGCTTGTTTGCTTATAACGGTACTCACTACTTTTGCCGCTATGCGTGCCGTTTGATCCTCGTAATCAAACTCTGGATTTAATTCAACAACGTCTAATATTTTCACTTTTCCGCTGCTGATAATTCGCTTAAGCGCATACTCAATAATAGACCACTCAACCCCTTGAACCCGCGACAAATTAACACCTGAAGCGACAGTTGCAGAAAAAACCGACAGATCAAAACTAATATGTATATAATCAACCTCGCTCAAGAAACGATCAATTTTGTTCTGCACAATCTTTTTATTCCGCATCGTCATTTCTTTATCTAATAGCCAATGGCAACCTAATTGCTCAGCATATTCAAATGATGATTGTGAATTAGTTCGATTGCATATACCTAAGCCTAAATAATGAAAAGGACGATGATGTTCTGTACAGTAACTCGCAATAGAATGGAATACGGATCCGACTTTTGGTGATAATGTTGGTCGTAATTCGAAATGTGCATCGAAATTAATAACCCCTACTCGAGCCTGGCGCCCTTTCTCTTCATTATTATCATGAACCTGATGTGCAATATGTTTTGGTTGATTAACGTAATCAGACAGTGCTTGATAACTAGAAATAGATATTTCATGCCCACCACCTAATACGACAGGGAAATGCCCTTTCTCGAAAAAACCGACTATTTTCTGATATTGCAAAGCTTGTAATTCATTAAATTCAAGCCCATCTAGTTCATCAATTATGCCCGCATCATACAATGGAAAAGAAGGTGAACCTTTATACTCTTTCTTTAGTGCCCGGCAGATGCTTTCAGGTCCATCACTGTCACTTAAACGGCCACGAAAACGACCAAGACTCAAGTCTGAAGCGACACCAAACAACACCGCCCCAACCTGAGACTGTTCAGTGTAAGAACGGAAAGATGTTGAGTTATGGTAGCTATTAGGAATAACTCGAACAAACCACTGATTTAACTGTTTAAAAAACATTGTGCCTCCTAATATAGCCGGACTATTGCATTACCATTCAGGAGGCAGCATTCGAGCAGCTTGTAATACAGCAAATACGATGCTGTTTTTTTTATTATTAATGCGTTCTGTAGGTGCCATTACACTAATCGCACCCACCACTTTTTTATTCAAAAACACAGGAGCACTCACACTGGATACACCCAGATCAAATTCAGACGTACTTAACGCATAACCTTCTTTTTTAATACACCGCAACTCATTAAACCACTTTGCTTTTTCATGCTCATCCGCAATGCCGAAATGCGTTAACGTACTAAGTAATCGCTTCTCATTAAATTGCGCTAATATCACTTTTGATGAAGCGCCTAAAATAAGCGGCTGGCTTTGGCCTTGCTGGTAACTACACCTTAACGCATAAGGGCTATCTACCATTTCGACACATAAAGCATTAAACCCAACGGGCACCATATAGGCCGACATCTCGCCAGTTTGATCTTGTAAGCGCTTTAGTACAGGTCTAACACCTTCCGACAAGGGCGAAAACGTGTGAAAGTTACGCATGAGTTGCAGTGCAGCAGGACCAACCGTATAACGCTTACCACTCGGTTGTTCTTCAATAAAGTTCCATTCACGCAGCGTCGCAATATATCGATATACCGAGCTAACCGGCGTATCTGTCTGTTCACTGATCATCTGTGCTGATAACGGCGCTGAAGATGAGGAGATCGTCAGTAAAATTTGTAATAACCGTTGGTTTGGGCTCAAGAGATTTCCACTCAATGTTGTCTTCTCCAACATTTTTAATCCTCTTTAAAACAAAACACAAACACAATTCTCACTCAGTGAGAATTTTAATGTTATTAATTCCATATAATCTCAGTTTATGAGAATCCATATGAACTAACAAGATATGGGAATGGTCAAAAAGCAGGTCGGTTGACTCGATAATATCATTACATCCACGAATATTTTTTATACCAGTAAACACATAAGTAATCGCATGACTATTCAAATAATCCTCGCAATGATGAATTATTATTTCAACCATTGAAATTGAACAATAAATATATTAACTGCTATACGTTAAAATAATTGTACATTGTTCATCTTATGCTATTATCGTCAAATACTTGACGGACCTCTATTGTAACTACTGTGATTAATTATTTAATAACAATAACGTTAATAACAAATATTAAAATAAGACGCTGGAATGGCTTTCACCATTTCAATAAGGGATATACATGCTCAGGTTAATTATCGTCATTATCGTTTTAGCAATAGTCTCTATTACTGCCTATATAAAAATGCTCAATTTTCAGTCTGATACTAGGCGTGCGGCATTAAAAACAATTGTTTCTACTATGCACACTATGTCTGGGATAGTTTATACAAAGTCATTGCTCCGTGGTGTCGACTCTAGCTGCTTTGTTTACATAGAGGACATCTATACCTGCGGTGGTTACCCTACAGCCCATATCGATAATATAAAAAGGGCGTTTGATATTGATGAATCGCTAAATTTATCAAACAACGGTACGGACGAGAATGGGCGTACGGCTACTTTATCGTTTAAGCAAAAAAGCCGCTGTTATATTACTTATAGCGATATGCGGGTAACAGGTACGTATGAAGTGAAATTAGTAGATAGCGATTGCTGATGAATAGTGGATTAAATTGTATTCATTCAACCCAAGTACACAGTATAATAGACGGAGATCACGCTATAAATACCCGTTTTAGGAATCGCAATGATAGAAGAACAACAAAACAACCCGTTACATGGCCTTAAGTTAGAGGTTTTACTAACAGAACTTATCGACTTTTATGGCTGGGAGATCCTTGGAACTGCTATGCGTTTTCACTGCTTTAACACCAACCCAACCCTAGAAGGTTGCGTTAAATTCTTTCGTAAAACAGAATGGGCTAGAGAGAAGTTAGAAAACTTTTATCTATCTCGCTTTAAGCGTATGCCAAGAGCAAGCGAAGCAGAGTTTTCATTACCGCCTCGTAAGCGTACTTTTGCAGTAGGCATCTTGCCACGAGAGCCAATGGTGTTGACTGTTGAATCGATTGAGCTTTCTCAAGCAAAAGCGGCTTCTGCCCATAAAGAAAGATCACGTGGACCTCGACGTCGATAGATTGATCTGATTACGCTAAGTACTCAAGACTTTAAAATACGCTGACCATCTGGTTGGCGTTATTTTCCCCTCCCTCCTTATTTTTACCTCTTCAGTCTCGAGTCCAATCGGTACTATTTGCAATCATCAAATAGCTTAATGGTCAGATGAGTTGGGCATTATGCGATCTTAGGGCTATTATCAATGTTCAACTAATAATAAACCTAGAGTGTGCCCCTTTTACGATGAAACTACATAAATTAGACGGTTATATTCAATCCATTTATTTAGTTGAATACCAAGATAAACTTCTCTTACTCGATGGCTGTAGCCGAGCAGATATACCTGTTTTAAAACACTTTATTATAAGAATACTACAAAGACCAATGAGCGATCTTAACCTGATCATTGTTACCCACATGCACCCTGATCATGCAGGGGCGGCGCATAAATTACGCACTTTAACAGGCTGTAAAATTGCAGCAGCGAATGTACCAGGTCAATGGTATAAGGGGTTTGAAGGGGTACTCATGCATTTAACCGACATGCTACTTGCTAAATGGGTGGCAAAGCGCATGAAGAAACCGCGACGCAATATCTGGTATTCGAGTAAGCTAAAAACAGACTATAAGCTTAATGATGGTGATGCCTTGCCAAACTTTCCTGACTGGGTCGCTCTTGCTACTCAAGGCCATACCGACAGGGATATATCGTTACATCATGTACCAAGCAACCGTATTTATGTGGCTGATTTAATGGTAAAAGTTAAAGGGAATTATATTCCGCCCTTCCCCGTTTTTTACCCTAATCGTTACCGTAATTCATTACATAAAATTATCGCCTTAAAGCCAGATTCCATTATTCTCGCTCATGGTGGTGAAGTACAACCTTCAGAACAAGAATTCCAACACTTATTGAATTGCGCCCCCAAAGTACCCAAAACTCACTGGCGATCGGTAAAAATGAAAGTAAGCCGAGCACTAAAATTAAAATACCCTGTTGAGTAATATTATTCTGGATAAGTACAAAATCACTGATCTATTCTTTCGTGAGATGGCGTATAAAGGTAAATAAAGGTTCACCGAATTGGGCAAACTGCACCTGTCTGATAATTAATGTTTCGGAGAATCAAATGAAAAAATATATTCCTATTCTTGGTCTTAGTGCGCTTTTATTAAGTTCGTTTTCATCTCAAGCAGCCCTATTCAGTGATGCCGCAAAACTAGGTGCAAATGCTGGTGCAATGGAATATTGTAAAAATATCGACTCTAGCGATTCTTCTAAATACAACTTGCTGAAAATTCGCACATTAAAAGAATATGATCGTTTAGACAGTGGCGACCGAGCTAAAGCCCTTATTTATCGCAAAAGTGCCGAAGATAAAGGTATTTACCTCAATGATCCTTTAGATAAAAAGCGTTGCCAATCAATACGACGTACCCTGCATATTACGCTTTATTAGCCCAACGCTTTTAATTGATAGCGTTCTTTATGAATAACGTTCTTTTGTAGATAGTGCTCTTTTAATGCTGGGAGTTCTATTTATGTTTAGTGCTTTTGCAATACTAATGATTTAATTCATACAAAGCACATTGGGCAGATGGATATTGCCCCTTTTCTTTAACTCATGGTTAATTTATACCAAAGCGATGGAAACGTCACTCCCCCGTCAAAAAGATATCATCGCGAATAAGCTTCTTACATAAAGACAGAATCAACCCTCGTTCTTCCCTTGTTAGCGGTGAGTAAAAATCGTCGACAAGCGTACTCAGTTGCTGGTGTGCTTTGTCTTTCACTTCAATCCCTTTAGGCGTTAATACAAGGTAACGGGCTTTCTTATTCAGCTCACTCTTATGCACCTCAACCAAACCACGTTTAATGCAATTATCCACTAAACGCTTAGTTACCGAGCGTTCACGGCGTAATGCTTCTGCTAATGCTTGCTGAGGTACTTCACCCAAATGCGCCAGTACGCGCAATGCACCCAACATTTCCAATGTGATATCACACTCTACCGCCAATGTTTGGTTAGCAATGGTTCTAAACTGTTTATAGGCTAAACCCAGCATGAAAGATGTGTTGTTCTCTAACTCAGGAATCATGGTAATTGGCTTGATCATGGTAATCTCATACATCATTAAGTGTTGCGACGTTATGCTAACGAAGCATTTTGATTCACGCGCGTTTTTGTAAGCTGATAAACAACAAATAATATACCTAAAGTTACGGTAAGTTCCCATGCTCGTAAGAAGGTACTTTCCAAACCTAGGGTATTATTTCCGATATACAATTGAATAGGCAGCATAGTGGCCAATAATGCATCACCATGAATATCTCTTGATACGCCTTCAGAGGTTGTCATTAATTTCGCGATAATAAAAACGGTTAACCCTAATCCTAATGCGTAATACCCAATGATGTTTTGATGCCCAGCCATTAAAAGCGTGAAAATAGCCGCGACAGCACAACCGCCAACCTGAGTGATGAAACGACGTTCAACAACATCAATGAATTTACTGCGTGAAAACTGCGTGGCGGCTGCAATAACAGGCACCATGCAAAAAGTGGCAGAGATCAAATCTACAATCATTAAAAAGCCTAAGCCACAGCCAATTAACCCCATTGATACCAAACGGTTTTGATACGTAACATATTGTGGTGTAAATACTGGCGGCTTATTGCTTTTTTTCATGGGAAATATCCATATCATCGCTTTTGTCACGATAATCGTAATGATCATGGATAAGAGTATTTCTCGGATACGATCAGGCATATCCATCGTCGTTGTTTGTGCAAATACGACAACCAAAATCCAGTTAAATGTCGGCATTAACATTCCACCTAACTTTGCAGGTGTATTTGCACGACGTCGTAACTGATCGATAAAAATAAGGCTAATTGTCCACACAATAAAAGGATGATCTTGGAACACTTCAACAACGAGTAACGCTGTTGATGCAGCAAGAAAAGTGGGTGAGAACAATTTAACTAACCCTTTAAACGAATAGTCTTTTGCTTTTGTCATCACAATTGATGGATATAACGCAAGGTATACGGCTGAATCTAAATCCAACAATTTACCCGCCAGCATACAAATAGTAATGGTAATGGCGATTCTAAGCGCTTCATTTGTGCTGGCGCTAAAGCCACCAGCAACACTCAAATGCATCATTATCTTTGGCATTACATCCCCTTAAACACACGTTTTACAATTAATAGATGTAGCGAAAGTAAGCGACAAGTTGAATCCAGCTATGACCGACTGCATCAATCAAGCCATTGCCATTTTTAACAATAACGCTTGCCTTAGAACCTGAAATTAACGCAGAGTCGACGCCATCAACCTGAATACGCGTACGAATTTTTTGTTGCTCTCGAATCCAACGGCTGTCATTGGTAACGTCTGATAACATACTGTTCTGACTAGATGCATCGTAAATAGCACTATCACGGTTAATAACCTGCCCTTCAAACAATTGGCCGGGCATTGCATCAAAAGCAACGAGCACAGGGGTACCAACAATTAGGTGTGAAATGCCTTTTTCATTAAAATCGGCTTTTAACCAGCTATTTGCTTCATTAACTAAAAACATGGCGACAGTACCTTTATTCATATAAGTACCCGCTTGAAGCTGTAAGTTACTCACTGTGCCATCAATTTTTGCTACAACAACCGCATGTGATAAATCTAACTGTGCTTGTTCTAGCTTGGCTTTTGCCAATTCAACCGCAGCATTATTATCTTCCGTCGCAAGCTCTGCCTGAATACGTAAACTATCAGCACGCGCAGACTGAACAACCCTTCCTGCAACGCTGTCATTCATTTGCACATCATCAAATTCTTGCTGGGTGATCAAACCTTTAGATAAAAGCGATTGGTAACGCTTTAATTTCGTTTTGGCGTTCTGCCATTCGATATTTCGCTGTGCTAATGTTTGATTAGCCGCTTGCAGTTCTTGCCACTTTGCTGAATTCGATTCTTGTACTTGGTGCAACTCAGCTTGTGATTGACGTACCGCTAATTCATAACTGCGGCTATCAATTGAAAACAAAACATCACCCGCTTTTACTGTTTCACCATTTTCAACATTGACCTTCGTAACAACGCCAGTTACTTCTGGGGCAATATTTGCGACCGTTTTCTGCATACTTGCTTGAGTTGTAAAAGGAGCAACATTATCAGAAGTGATAAGAAAAGCAGAAAACCCAATGGTGATACTTAGAACGACATAGATGGCGTATTGATAAATTTTATCTTTTTCCATTTTTTGTTACCTATACAACAATATTTCGATATGGAAAGTGTACTCTTTTTTGTTGCAGATGCAACAATAATGGGTAATAGAATCACCAGTAGTAACCATGAACAAAGCAGTATGGGATTGAGAGTAGGATTAAATAGAAAAATGAATCATGAAGTAAAACGTTAATAATCAAAGTGATGGTTATATCCATCACTCTAAACCTATAAGAAAAATAATTAAAAAAAACAGTCACAATCATGCCGACAATCACATAAATATTTCGCCTTTCATGTACGTTTTAAGCATTGAGCACACCGCTTGAAGTACAGGGCCAGATTGATGTCTTCTCGAGGTAATGCAATCTATTGTGTTGATCCAACCATTCGGTTCATATTCTAGGTTTAGCGAAACCAACTTCCCTTCTCGTATGGCAGAAGCAGCCAAGCTTTCAGGAATAACTGCCCATCCGATACCTTGCTTAGCAAGATGAAGTAGCATTAAATGGTTACTCGCATACCAGGCTTTAATGCTTATTCCATAGCTGAACCAGAGCTCTTTCCCTTGAGAAGATCGCTGTACAATTTGACGATAATTTCTTAAATCCGTATCTTTCACACTTTTCAAGCTTGATAACGGATGGCTGGGTGACACAACCGTAATAAAGCGGTTATAGCCCAGCGTGAAAAAATCCATCTCGTTTTGCATTTTTCCATCAGCATAAATAATACCGACTTGTGCAATCCCTTCACTCACCATCTTTTCAACATCAAAAGTAGAAGCAGAGACTATCTCAATATTGGTGATAGGAAATTGATCGGCAAGTTCACTTAACTTTTCTAACAGTTTTGCATCCACTAAACTTTCTTCAATGGCGAGTACTAATTCGTGCTCATGTTGCTGATCGAGCGATGCTACCTTTTGATCAAAGTGAAGCTGTTGATGCAAGATAGATTTGGCAATTGGCAATAATGCCGTGCCTTGTACAGTAAGCACTGGAATATTACGGCTACGGTCAAACAACTGTTGGTTTAGTGCAATTTCAAGGTTAGATACCGACTGACTTACTCCCGATTGTGCGCGCTTTAACTGCCTAGCAGCTGCCGAAAAAGAACCACACTCACACACGGCTACAAAGATTTTGAGTTGTTCAAAGCTATACATTTCTTCACCGTCTATTTTGAGTTACGACTGATATTACATTCTTTTACTGGCGGCATTTCGCAGCATATTATAAAAACATTTTGCTGCTAGCCCAGTTTTCACTCCCTTGGGTAAGGTTAAGTGCAAAGGAACTTGGTAGCGCTCAGCATTTTCAATCTTCAGTACCACTATTTTATCATTCGCACGACTTTTCACTATGTGCTCAGGTAAGCGACAAAATCCTACACCTTGCTCAATGGCACGAAAAGCATGATCGAAATTGTCTACAGTAATACGTTGCTGTGATTTGAGCCAACCAACATCTTGCTTGCTGCTTGTGTCTGTTTCGCTGCCTAAATCCCTGATCACAATTTGACTGGTTACAGACATATCAGTAAGGCTAAGGGAGGGGTTTTGCGCCAACGGATGATGTGCCGCAACCACAGGAACCATAGTTGTAATACCAAAAGCTTCTGCAGGGTAATTAGTAATAGGCAGATTAATAATAGCGATATCCGCTTGTTCACTGGTAACCATTTCTGTGGTTTTCGACAGTGACGTTTCCACTACCTGAATCGACGTAGTGCTATTTTGCGCTAAGTATTCCGCCATAGGCTGATACAACCATTCCTGATCGCAAAGGTGATCGACCGCAATAGTGATCTCAGATTCAATCCCTTTCGATAGTTGCTCACTTATCACTTCCAACTCGTGCGCTTGATCCAGCAAAGTATTTGCACGACGCAATAATGACTTACCGTCTTCTGTCAGTACAGCTCTGCGCCCTTGTACTTCTATCAGTGATATTCCCAGCTGCCCTTCAAGCTTTTTGACCGCATATATCAGCGTTGTATGGCTTTTGTTTAATACCGCAGCTGCAGCCTGAATACTGCCTGAGCGATCAATTTCATACAGTGTCAGCCACTGGTCGAGCGTTGTCTTTAATCTCATCGGTCTAAATTTTCCACAGTTAATGGCAATATTATGAACTTTTCTGTTTATTTTTTATAGGTAAGAATAGACCCAACAGCAGAAAATAACGCCGATAAGATGGCAGACTAAAATACGGAGAGACAACAATGACAAAATTACTACAGGTTGATTTCGAGTTTAACGGCCCATTTGGTGAAGATATGGCAAATGCCTTAGTTGAACTTGCCGAATCAATTAACCAAGAACCAGGCATGATCTGGAAAATCTGGACTGAAAGCGCCAAAGATAAGTTGGGTGGCGGCATCTATCTGTTTGAAGACGAAGCAAGTGCACAGGCATACCTGCTAATGCACACCGCGCGTTTACAGCAAATGGGAGTCGGTGAAGTTCGCGGACATATTTTTGACATCAACCAACCGCTAACAGCAATCAATAACGGCCCTATCAACTAGGAATAAAACCATGAATAACAAATCCTTTTTAACCCTACATGGTGGTATATACCTGCTATTCGCACTAGCACTGTTCTTTATACCTGATCTGATATGGCCTATGTATGGCGTAGAATTAAATGACCAATACGCATATTTCCTGTCACAACATACCAGCATCTTTCTGGGCGGTATCGCCGCTATTAGCTTGATGTTAAGAGACATAGAGCAAAAGGTGGTCGCGAAGAAGCTGCTGATCGCTTTGATCATCACCAATGTTCTCGGTGTGATTATTACCGTCTATGCAGGTGTTAAAGGGATATTTGTTGGTTTTGGCTGGAGTGATCCCGTTTTCTTCACATTGCTTGCAATACTCAGTTTTCTACAACTGAAAAAGCAGTAAAGCTAAGCGCTAAAACGAAGGGAAAACAGATAAAGCCTGCCGTTGAGTTCATATTTTTCACTAGACGGAATCTAGAAAAAGAACCCATTGCAGGCTTTAAGCGCCCTTAACTCTACATTAGACGTATTTCGTTACACTTTTCCCCAGTCACAACCCTACTTACGCTTTTAAAAATGATCGTCGTCAATAAAAATCATTCTCGTTTGCGTTCTAATAATGAGAATTATTACTCCTTGAGCGTTAGGTTTATCTGACAATGCGTTTTTCTTCATACCTAAAAACACTGACTCTTTTTAGCATTTTCACGTTAAGTGCTATAGCGCAGGCTGAAAGCATTACCATCGAACATTCACTTGGCAAAGTAACTCTTGAAAACACTCCCCAGCGTGTTGTAGTGGTTGGAGGACATGGCAGTTTAGATACATTAAATCGTCTGGGTATTCAGCCTGTTGGCGTTGTTACTAACATGCTGCCAGGATACCTAAAGGAATACGGCGAAGGTGAAACAACGTCAATAGGCAGCATGAAAGAAGTCGATTTTGAAACCATTTTCACGCTAAAGCCTGACATTATTATTGCCGAAAGCCGTATGGTTGATTCCTATTCAACCCTGTCTTCTATTGCTCCTACGGTCATGTATATGGTGGATAATGGTGACTATTGGAATGACACTCAAAAAAATTGGCGCATGCTAGGCAAAATCTTCGACAAAGAAGAACAAGTTGAAACGATTATTACCAATACGCAATCGCAGCTTACGCATACTCGTGAAAAAATTGAGAGCCAAAACCTCAAGACATTAGCCATCATGAATAGCGGTAATAACATCTCTATGTTTGGACATAAAAGCCGTTTCTCTGTCATCTTTGATGAATTTGGTTTTCAAGAAGCGCGCACTTCTGAATCGCAAAATCCGCATGGTAATTTGATTTCGTTTGAGTTTATTGCCGAAGCCGCACCTGACGTTATCTTCATACTTGATCGCGAAAGTGCCATTGGTCAAAGCTCGGGTAAAGCACAAGTTTTATTCGATAACGTATTAATGAAGTCAACACCCGCCTATAAAAATAACCGTATCGTTTATTTAAACCCTAGCGCTTGGTATCTCACCATTGCAGGGATGGACGCGACTCAAATCATGATTGACGATGTCAATTCTGCTAATAAATAATCATAGAATGCCCAGTTTTTCTGGGCTCTTACACATTATATAACCTATGTATAACATCAAAATTTTATCTGCTTTTATCACGTTAATAACGCTAAGTATAACGTCACTCTTCATTGGTGTTGCAGACATCAGTTTTCAAGGCGTGATCAGTGGCGACCTTCAAAATCAAACAATTTTCTTTTCAAGTCGTCTACCTCGCTTATTATCTATTGCGCTTGCTGGTGCTGGATTAAGTGTTGCTGGCCTTATCATGCAGCAAATTTGCCAAAATCGCTTCGCCTCCCCCTCTACCACAGGTACGGTTGATTGTGCCCTACTTGGCTACGTAATAAGTTTGGTCTTTTTTACTGGTGCAAGCCAATGGGCAAACCTTGGCATCATTTTCCTTTTTTCTGTGGTTGGCACATTAATTTTTGTTCGATTTCTGCAAAAATTAAAATTCAAAAACACAGTACTGGTTCCACTTATTGGCATCATGTACGGCAATGTCGTATCTGCGTTAACCACTTTCATTGCTTACCGATTTGATCTAGTACAAACAATGTCTGCATGGACGGTCGCTAACTTTGCCTCGGTGTTACAGGGTAACTATGAGTTTCTGTATCTTGCACTGCCAGCAGGAATGATTGCCTACTATTATGCTAGCCAATTCAGTGCAGCTAGCGTTGGTGAAAGCTTTGCAAAAAATATAGGGCTCGATTACCAGAAGATCATCTTAATCGGTGTTTTGATCGTCGCAGTTCTAGCATCTTCGGTTGTGATGATTGTGGGGGTAATACCTTTTCTTGGTCTTATTGTACCGAATCTAGTCGCTATTTTTATGGGTGACAATATGCGACGAAACCTACCATGGACCGCCTACTGGGGTGTGATTATGGTACTGGCTTGCGACATTCTTGGACGCGTCCTTATCTTCCCTTATGAAATACCAATTTCGATGATCATAAGTATATTCGGCGGTGTTGTATTTATTACTTTAGTGCTAAGAGACAAGTCGAATGCGTGATTCATATAAAGTACTTTCATTGGCTTTAATCAGCGTATTAATTATTGTCTATTTCATCGGCCAAGGGCTTAATGCGCAAAACTATGCTTTCTTTCTCTCTCTAAGATTGCCGAAAATACTCGCGATTATATTGGCAGCAGTTGCGATTTCTACGTCTTCACTGGTATTTCAAACCATTACCAACAACCGTATTTTGACACCGTCAATTCTGGGCTTCGACTCACTCTATGTCATGATTCAAGTCATTATTGTGGTTATGTTCGGTAGTATGAGTGTTTGGTTTATTGATGCAAAAATCAACTTTCTAATATCAGCTGCCATTATGAGTGGTTTCTCTATGCTGTTATTCAGTCTCTATTTCCGACGTCAAAACAGCAACGTATTTACACTCTTACTGATTGGTATTGTTTGTGGCAGCTTGTTTAGCAGTGTGGCGAATTTCTTTACCATGCTGCTCGACCCTAATGAATTTGCCAACTTACAAAACACAATGTTTGCAAGTTTCAATAACGTTAATAGTGATCTCGTATATTGGTCTATCTTGCCGCTTGCACTTTGCCTTGCCTACCTTTACCGACTTTCCAATAAGTTAGATGTATTCTGGCTGGGTATTGATAACGCAAAAAGCCTAGGGGTAGACACGCATAAAGTCACTATGCAGGTAATGATGACGATTACCCTAATGATTGCAATATCTACAGCATTAGTTGGTCCTATTTTATTCTTTGGTTTGATTGTTGTTAGTCTGACGCGCCAAATGTTCAGCCGTTATCACCATCGCTTTTTAATGCTTGCTTCTAGCTTGTTGTCTATCGTTTTACTCGTTGGTGGGCAATGGTTAATTGAAAAGGTTTTCGCCTTTGATACCACGATTAGTGTGATCATCAACTTTGTTGGCGGTGGCTACTTTCTCTTTCTTTTAATGCGTAATAAGTTCGATTAAACATGATTAAATTAACTGGATTATCAAAAAAATATAACGATACTTTCGTTGTTAAAAATGCCGATGCTTTATTTCCATTAGGAGAAGTCACCTCTATTATTGGTCCTAATGGCGCAGGTAAAAGTACGTTGCTATCAATGGCTAGTCGCTTAACAGAAAGCGATGCTGGCGAGGTGCTGATTGCAGAAAAGCCCTTATCACAGTGGGATACCCAAGCATTATCTAAACGTTTAGCGGTTTTACGCCAGTCTAATAACGTTAACATGCGCTTCACTGTTCGAGAATTAGTGGCTTTTGGGCGATTTCCTCATTGCCAAGGACGACTTAAAGCGGAAGATAATCGTATTATTGATCAAGCGCTTAACCATTTAGATATTGAAAATATACAAGGTAAATTCCTTGATCAACTCAGTGGCGGTCAACGTCAGATGGCTTTCATTGCTATGGTTGTAGCACAAGACACTGACTATATTTTTCTGGATGAACCCTTAAATAACCTTGATATCAAACACTCGGTCGAGATCATGCAAACGCTGCGAAAACTTGCTCACGAGCTTAAAAAAGCCGTGGTTATTGTTATTCACGATATCAACTTCTCTTCTTGTTACTCCGATAATATTGTCGCGATGCGCAGAGGTGAAGTGATTAAAAGTGGTAAAGTACATGAGGTAATCCAAAAAAACATTATGGAAGATATCTACAATATTCCTTTTGATATTCAAGAAGTGAACGGTAAACGTATTTGCCTTTATTACGGAAGCTAGTGTTCTTATTCGTTCAGCTTAATATTTCGGCTTAATAATGATAATTAAGCCGAACTATTACCATTCAAGCCTTATAGCTTCGTCTTATTAAGGTCTTCATTATCTTGACGTTTAATCACTTTGTGTCCATCTTCGGTAACGCCACTTTTCCAATAACTACTAAAATAGCACTGCGCCCTTTCAATACCTTTATCGGAATTTATGTAACTACGCATTTCACGCATCATGCTGAATTCACACGCACACCAAACAGACACATCACCGTCTAACCAGTTAAGCGTTTTTACTTTTTGTGCAAGGGAAAGAACCTCAGCGGTACTATGGACGACAAGCTGCATGCCCGTTGGCATATTCGCAAGTGATTGCATGTCTTCTAACACTTGCACACTCACCACAACATAGCCTTTTGCGTGTTCAGGTAATTGACTCAATTTCACTTGCAACGCAGTAAGCGACGTCATGTCCGCAACCATTAGGAACCAGTCAGCATGTTCAGAAAATCCCTGAATTGGACGTGGACCGCCAACAGAAATAACATCACCTTTCACAGCTACTTGTGCCCAACGAGCCGCATAGCCACCAGCATCGCGGCTCAGCGGCTGAGTACTATCAATATCATGACGCACTAGATCTATTGTCATCGACTGATTCAGAAGATCAAAGCTACCAATGGTGAATGTTCGTATTACTGCTTTCTCATCTTCTGCAAGTATAGAAAGATCGGTGCCACCATTAGAAGCGAACATTAATTTAACGTACTGCCCAGCACAATCAGCAGGAAACAAGCTGACATCATCACCGCCTAAAGTAATTCGCTGCATATTCGGCGTAACAACTTCATTAGAAAGTACAACAAGTGTTTTTGGTAAATTCTTCTTCATTTTTTACTCTCTTATTCTTTATTTTCATTCTGCTTATTGCCTTCATTTTGGCAATGTCCAACATGATGATGCTTATAGCGTCGTCGCAAATCACCCACTTCGCCTGCTTCTGATAACTTGGCTTTCACTCGTTTTACTGTAGAGATACTGGTCTGCGCTTCGTCTGCAACCACCTGCAATGTTTTGCCTTCAAGCAACAAGGCCGCAATTTTCTGATGGCGCGTTTTATCTGCACGCCGCCCTCTAAATTTTGCCTTCCATTCTTCAGGATCATCACGTAATGCCTTACGACCAAATTCAGCCGCTGCGCGTCGATATCTACTTTCTGCTTCTGCATAACCTTGTACTAATTTCATTAATACATCGGTCATTACGCAATCAGGAGTAAAAGATAGACTTTGGTTAATCGTTTGAATA
Source organism: Photobacterium profundum (assembly GCF_003026285.1). Classification (GTDB taxonomy): domain Bacteria; phylum Pseudomonadota; class Gammaproteobacteria; order Enterobacterales; family Vibrionaceae; genus Photobacterium; species Photobacterium profundum. The sequence continues at coordinate 351,106 of NZ_PYOD01000004.1, read as the reverse complement.
TGAACACCCTTAGCTAAAAGGGTTCGCATCGTGTTGTTGCAGCATTCAAAGTCACGCCCCAGCGCTGAAATCCACCATACTACAAGGGTATCCCCAGCTTGTAGTTGTTCATCAAGCGATTGAAAAACCGGGCGTTCTTCAGCGGGTACATAGCCTTTGATACCCGTTTCTGTAAATAGTTTTACATTTGGATATGCATCTTTTATCTCTGAAACATGCGCTTCAAAATCTTTATATTTTGGTGATAACCGAACATAAGCGACAACGTTAGACATATTCATCTCATCACATAAATGGTTCATTAAGTTATGTGGTCCATAATAATAGCTAACAATCGAGCATTACAAGTGTAAACATTGATATTATGTTAATTAGAGAGGAAAGCTAGGCGTGTCGTGTACTGGTAAAAATGTAATGCTGATGCATATAAACGAGCCCTCAAGCAAAGAGCATGAGGGCAGTATACTATTCTAAGACTACATTGAGCTACTTAATTACTTTTTGCATCGTAATAATAGAAGGATTTGAAATAACACATTTATAACAACAGAAAAAGAAAGGCTGAAATTAATATACCTCCCCCAAGAACTAAGGGGTACATTAAGCTACTAACGTCTTTTGCAATGGGTTGAGGTGCTTGTTCAGGCTCATTTTGTTGTTCTTTAAGCTCATCTTCACCACCAAATAACGTTATGACATCATCAGTTGTTCGCGATTGCAGTAACTGTTCACGAAAGTCATCATCAACTAATGATGATGTTAACGTGGTCAGCAGTTCCATATGAGTTGATCCGGCTTCTGCTGGTGGAATCGCTAGCAGAAAGATCATGTTAACTGGCTCATCACCATCAAGCCCTTGCCACATTAACTCTCCTTTAATCAAGGCACAAGCAAACACAGGTTCTGTAACGGCTTCTGATTTACCATGAGGCACAGCTAAATATTCACCCAGTGCCGTTGGACCTTCTTCTTCGCGTTTCAATACGGCATCAAGGAACATCTGTTTATCAGTCAGCTTTCCGCTTTGTTCAAGTTTATCAGTCAGTACATTGATCGCCTCTAAACGATCTTCGAACACAGCATCAAGAAGAATGAGATTTTTTGAAGTCAGTTGTGCAAGTTTCATTTCATATTCCTAATGGCTGTGTTAACCAAACAAATTGATACGGTTTAAGGGTAAATTGAGCATCCTTTTTAGCATCAGATACTAAATCGTAACCTGCCACGTTGAGATCTACGCTTTGATCTGAAGACGTTAAGTTAACCACAAAGCGGATAGCTTGCTCGCCTGCACCACGCTGAAGACCAAACAAAGCATCGCCCAAGGCTAATACTTGTTGCGCCGAACATGGTGAGAATGCTGAGTATTGTTTGCGTAACGCTAATAAACGCACCATTCTCGAGTATACTTTTTCACGCAATGAGCCAACTTCAGCCAACTCAGTTTCTAGCTCATCAAGGTTGAATTTCTGTCGATTAATACGACGATTAATACCTGAATCAACCATACCCTGTACGTCGTTCTCGCTGCCAAGCAGGCTATGGTAATAAATCGCAGGCACGCCGATAAACGAAAGTAAAATAGATTGTGCAGCTAAAAATTTATCCGCTTTTATTACATCGCTGTCATTGGGTTCAGTAATCGCACTCAAATAATTGATATTTAGCTCGTACGGTGACTGTGTTCCATCTCCATTATCTTTGTAATTAACACGCCCGCCTTTGCGTTCAACCTGCTGACACATCATTTGGCGATCGTAGTTAGTTAAAATCCCTTCTGTTGGGCGTACCCCTATACCGTCGTGGCTCGCAAGAAAGTTAAAATACGTATTTTTTCGCCCTGCATTAAGGCTTACCATTGCCTCTTTCGTTAAGGCTGTTGCCCATTGAGTCAGTACTTGGCTATTTTCACTCAAAAATGCATGTAACGTGAGCGGCGGTAATGGAAACTGATACACCATGTGTGCTTCATCATCACTACCAAAATACGCAATATTCTCTTGGTGCGGCACATTGGTTTCAGTAATTAAAAGTGAACCCGGCATCACTTCATCTAACACTATTCGCCATAATTTTATAATTTCATGAGCTTGCGGCAGATGAATACAACTTGTTCCCAGCACTTTCCAAATAAAGCCAATAGCATCTAAGCGGATTGAACGCCCACCATTGGCTGCATACATCAGTAAGATATCAATACTTTCAATCAGAATTTTGGGGCTCTTAAAGTTGATATCGATTTGATCATCAGAGAATGTCGTCCAGACATGAGTAACATCACCTGACGCCTTTTTAAATGGCGTTAAAAGTGGCAAAGCGCGGGGGCGCGTAACACTTGAATAATCAAAGCTGGGATCAGACTCAACAAAGTAATCTTTGTAATTTTTATTACCCGCTAAATACTGCTGGAACCAATCACTACTCTTCGATATATGATTAATTACACAGTCGTACATTAAATCGAAATGTGTAGAAAGTGCATTCAGATCCGCCCAGCTTCCAAGATTAGGATCAACTTGGCGATAATCGACAACACTAAAACCATCGTCAGATGTATATGGAAACATAGGTAATATATGGATATTACTGATTGCTTCTTGTAAATATTTTTCAGCAAACACTTTCATTGTAAACAGTGTTTTTTCATCACCACGACCAAAGCTATCCCCATAAGTGATGAGATAAGAGGTGCTTTCATCGACCCAATTGGGAAATTGAGCAGCATGTGGTTTCCATTTTTCTATGAGTGTAATAATGTCATTAGTGATCGTTTGCGCATCAGGCTCACCATACAACTTAGCGACTTTATTTAAAATTGCTTGTTCAATCATGATAACTAAACTCCAGTCGTTAGTGGGTCTGAAAAGTAAGACGTAAATCAATGCTGTTATTAGGTCGAACGACCATATCGTCTTCTATCAATTGTTCACGGTAATTCACTCGTTCGACAAGAGAGAAATGATCAAAAGAAGATAACGCGAGATCAATATTACTATCCGTTGCATTAAATAATCGTAGAATCACAGCATTATCGCGATAGAAAGAATGACCAACACTAGAAATCTCCAGCGACTGTGCCACTTCAAATAAGCTGACGCGGTTGACGCTTTCACGCTGATCAAATCGGACTTGGAAGCGCTCTAAACGATTTTCAAAATTATTTAGACTCTGTTTTTGATAGCTAAAAGGAGCATCAAGGTATTGTCGTTCTTGTTCTCGAACAGTACCGTGGCTTGCATTGCGGGTAAGGGCAATCGCAAAACTAAATTGCATTGATTTTTGCAGCTGAGCATCCGGCGTATGTACAACAGTATTGTTGATACCAGATGCCCGCCCAGGACGCCATAAAAGGTCATCTTTACCTAATGCGCCTGTCGATTTAAATAGCGTTAAGGCTACTTTATCGTTTTGAGCACCTTTAAGGATTTGAAACTCTTTCAGCCCTCGACCATTCACAACCAATGCTCGGTCTTGCTGCTCGATAGCAACAGCTCCGTCTGTCGTCTCAATATCGATAGGACATTCACGATACGTATCGCGCCACCCATCAATACTTGGTGCAACAGGACGTTCCATCAATGCAAAAGCTTGCGTGCTAATAGATGTACTGGTTTGAACATCAGAGTTAATCAGCACCCGTACACGGTGATCTTTGGCTTGATTGAGGGTAACAATATCAACATGAAGCTGAGAGTAGCCTTGCACTAGCGTTAACTGAATATCGAATACTGCTTGGGTTTGATTATGCTTATTTTCACGGTTAGCTAAATCTACTGGCACATCTAGAGCTACGCGCAACCTCATTACTTGTTGTGTTTCACCAACCTGTGTTTCAACCCAATCGATAGATTGATTATATATTGGTGAGTCACTCTCCAATGGAGAGAAATCATACGAGTCCCCATTATCGGCTTGCTCTTCAAATGTCAGCAATTGCGAAATAGTGCGCCCGCTTTGCTTATCTTGAAGGTGAATTTGCCCTTCTTTCCACTCCACAAGCAGCAACTGATTTTCAATTACTTGTTGCTCACAAACCGTGACCTGAACATTTGATTCAGAGCCTTCAACAAGTTGGAAAACCTGATACCCCATTGCAGGTAACCTATCAACCGTCACATTCAGTTCGAAGCGATAGTATGGTGGAACCGGAACTTCTTTCTCACCATCTTTGGTTACTTCTATCACCTTACCGCCATCTAGTGTCTCGCGGCTCAGTACTTCAATAGGCAGTATTTTATCGCCATCTGTCAGCAAAATATTGTCGCTGTGGCTAAATGCAACAACCTTAACAAGGCCAGAATATGCAGTAATTTGACCGTTGAAAATCATCACGTCATTGTCATGACAAGTGCTCGCAATTTCTTTAACAACTAAGTTGAATAAACCATGACAAATCTCTTGTGCTTGTTTTAAGCGGTGCATGATATCTGCGTTAGTCGCATCACTATTACAGCCGCCGATACTATCATGGGCATGGCACTCAAGAATCTTCTTCCATGCAAGATCTATTAGCTCAGTGTGAACGGTAATCCCCTGTGACTTAGCAATAGCTACCACAACTTCAAGTTTTTTCAGTAAGAATTGTTCAATTTCAAAATTAAGCTTTTTAATATCATATCGCACTGACGCAATCGTCTTGTGAATTCGAGCATAACGTGGCGCTTTAAACTCGCCTTGATAAGTTTCAAAATCATCACTGTTATGTCGCAAGAAATCGATGAATGCTTCCATTGAAGAAATCGCATACACATCACCATTTGGTGAGCGTTCAGTTGCTGCAGCAAGGGTTTCTGGTAATGCAGGATCAATATTAACTTGGTCACCACCAGAGGGAATTAATACCTCGTTCAAGCCAGACAGTGATTTGATTTTCTCTATCATCGGGAAGATTTTTTTATCTAAATGTTCAGGCGTTGCTACAATATTTTTTGCCGCACCATACCCATGCACCAAGTTATAAGCATGAATTTGATCACCACCAGTCGATTGCCAGAAAAAGTGTGACTTATTGATATGCTGGTCGTAATCAATACCACGCCAAAAAACAATATTGTCGATACCCATTCCTTTAAAAAGTGTAGGCATTTGGGCGTTATGGCCGAAGGTATCGGGTAAATACCCCACTTTCATACTATGGCCAAGTTGTTCCGCGATATGCATACCGTATTTCAAATTACGGATAATGGATTCACCAGCCACATTGTAAGTATCGGTTTGCGTATACCAAGGACCGACAAACAACTTTTTATCAGCAATCAACTTAGCCATACGATCACGCATATGAGGAAGCACTTTAAGGTAGTCTTCAACGATTGCTGATTGACCGTCTAAATGGTAACAGGCATAACTTGGTTGGCACTCTAAGGTTTCAATAACTTTAGTAAAATTATAAGTCGCTAAAACGTCACTGTCTTGCTGCGTAAAATACCACTCTCGATCCCAGTGGGTGTGGGGAATAACATGAACTTTAGCCATGATGTCGTTCTCAAAATGATTTTATTGGGGAGAGAGGGCTAGAATACTTAACCCTCTCTTTCTCGTTATGCGTTGGCTGTTTGCGGCTTAGTACACAGTAATAAAGCTGCTGCAATAAAGCTTGACCCAGCGATAACTGAAATGGTGTAGCTCACAGGATCTGATGAGAGGAACCAACCCCATACAGCAGGTAGCGGCAAGCTTTGATAAACATCCATAACTACCGCTAATTGCGTACCGATGATTGCGCCTAAAATCATAATAGGTATCATTTTTGGATTCTTAAGAATGAACGGAATCGCACCTTCAGAGATACCAATTAAACCCAGCATTAATGATGTTTTACCAACTGCTTGTTCTTCATTAGAAAATACACGAGGGCGGAACCTACCATCAAAGAATGCCGCTAAACCAACACCAATCGGGGGAATAACAATACCCAGTTCACGCGCAATAAGATCGAAACCATCGCCCATGCCATTAAGGCCCAACGCTACAGAACCTGCCGCTTTATTAATCGGACCACCAAGGTCGAAAGCAGTACCAGCCGCAATGACCATCGAGTAAATTCCACGACCAGCATCACCTGCCTCTGTAAACAGATTGATCATGGAAACATTGACCGCACCGAAAAACGGATTTATCGCATACTCCATCGTCAGAACCATTACCACACCGGTAACCGCAGGTACTAACAGCATGGTTTTTAAGGTTGTCAGTTCCGTCTTTACTTTGATCGTATCGTTCAGATAGCGGACTAAGTAGCCAACAAGAAAACCAATTGCGATGGCACCAAAGAATCCCGATGGTGCCCAACCTTCCAGATCGAAGAAGCGCTTATACACCTCATCAGTCATAATACCGCCAATAAAAGCTGGCACCAACGCGGGTTTTCCCGCAATTGAATATGCAAGATAGGCCGCAAATATTGGATACATAAACTTCATTGTCATGAAGCCTAATTTATCTAAAGTTTCAATTGGCGTGCCTGAAATATCAACAAACTCACCCGTAATTTTAGCAACAGCCATCAATAGACCGCCCAAAACCACCACAGGTAGCATATAGCTAATACCTGTCATGATATGCCCTATAGCCACTTGATAAGCAGAACGTTTTTGTTCAAAAGGCAAATCACTCGCAGCATCAGACTTCTCTTTACCACGCGTAAATACTGTTGGTAACAAAGCATCTACATGCTTAATCAATTCTTGAGTGCGTACATTTAATGGATTGGCGTTATCAAAACGTTCCATATCCATAATTGGCACATCTATAGCAAGCACAACCCCATCAGCTGTTGCAATATCATGAGCCGTGAGCCTATTTTTCACACCATCACTACCTTGCGTTTCAACTTTTACTTCATAGCCCTGCTTTTCAGCCCAGCTTTGAATTTTTTTTGCAGCCATAAAGGTATGTGCAATCCCCGTAGGACAAGCAGTGACTGCAACCAGTTTTTTCTTAGTCATCATTTTTCTTCTTGTTCTTAACAATTGCCACCAGTATAAGAAGTATAAATATGCTCAGATATAGTTTCGTGGTACTACTCATGTATCACGATACTTCTGTGATACATGTCAAAGACTTTACGGCGTTTTTCAAGCGTAATATCAACAATTTCCTCAATAACAATAGAGTTCAATGAACACTTTCAGAGGCATAGAACGTAGCATTTACGAATACTTGATCAGTCATGCAAGTGAACTTCATGAAATATCAGCCAAAACTATCGCGAATAAGGCACTAACAACAACCACATCGGTTAACCGTGTCTGCAAAAAAATGGGGTATGCAAGCTATACTGAAATGCGTTATAAGCTTGCCAATGAGTTAAAAGAGCAAATATTAACACCTGTTGAAAGCGTTCAAGAACAACAGCAAATCAGTATTATTGCAGATGCACTAAAACACTCTCCAGTTGTTTACCTCTACTCTCGGGGCGCCTCAATTGTGAGTGTAAACTACTTATCTCGCTTTTTGTCTCTAGCAAACGTACCCCACCTTGTTATCACTGATATTCATCAGCTCACCCGGGCAGAACTGGGCACAGTGCTATTAATCAGTAAATCAGGCGAAACAAAAGCGGTTATTGAAATGGCATACAATGCCAAGAGGAAAGGTTTAAAAATATTGGGAATAAGCCACAAAGGCTCAAGTCTTGATCAGGCAAGTCATTCAAATGTACCATTGAAAGACCAAGTAGATGGTATATCACTTTATCGCAGAGAGTCACAAATTCATATATTGGAAATAGTCGATAAAATTGGAAAAGAGTTATTAGAATTTTAATCTTTTACTAAAGAGCTGCACATTAGCAGCTCTTAATCATTCGTTGTCTTAGTTTTAAATATTAAACACTATAAAGTCATAACAAACCCCAAACGAATAGCATAATCATTTTCTCGCTTACCATTTTCATCAACATAAGTTTCGTCGACAGAGACTAATTCCATGTAAGGCGTCCAAGTCTCATTTAACTTGTAATTAACCATTACCGTATGCTCCCAATAATCATCTCGCCCTGTGCCTTGATCGACACCATCTTGGAATCGGTAGCGAGGGTTATACATCAGCCCAACATCACCAAAGCTCTTCGATAACCAAAGATCGAACTGGTTTGATGCACCACGCGTCGTTCCACTACCATCAAGTTTGTTTTTACCGTTCGCATCATTCGACCAATTGTAGCGGTAACGACTGGTTACCGATAATCCATTATCAAATACTGTCCCAAGCTTTAAATAAGGGCGATATTCTGTCCAATTCGGGGCTGTGACCATAACTAAGCCTGGAGACCAAAACCAATCATCATTAATCTGGAATTTATACGTAGCTTCAAATTCTTGTGCGGCTGCTTTTAACCCATTAGTATCCGGATCATTTGAATCATTACCTGCAAAATAACCATCATTATGAATCTGTGCAGCCTCTGCACTGAAATAAAACCCTGAGTCAAAAGTGTGCATAAACTTTACACGGCTATCTTTAATATCAGAATTAGTATTGTTACCAAACCGAACATCAAGTTTCGTTTCACTCGCAACAGTAGAAGCAGAAGTAACAGCCAAGATAGCTGTAAATAGTAGGCTTTTCGCTTTCATATTTAACCTTTATAAAGTGTTTTATAAAAATAGAATTATTTAAGCGCTCATATAAAACCTAATTCTTCTGACTGTAAAAAGTATTATCGTACATTCGCTGTATGAAGATTCGAGTTGAATTTAAATCACACTTTTGAGGAGCAAAAATGGGATTCTGAGGAGAAATACTTTCGTACCACCCAACAACGTTGCGTCTGATTATGAAACTGTGCGTTACAACGCAAGTCCATCCCAAAATAATTTACTGCCAGATAAAAATAAAAAGAAGTAACACAATTTATATATCAAATCTTGGCTAACGCGGTGCAATATTTTAATACCTAATTTTACCCCAACAGGGGCTAGCGGCATTAATACGAGCGCGGTTAATAGATTGGTTTGATCAAACTCGCCGAGTAATGTGTAAGGTACTAATTTAAATAAATTGATAATGCCAAACAGCACAGCCATAGTCGCAACAAGCACGACTTTATCAAGCTTTAACGGTAACAAATAAATACTCGCGGGGCCGCCACCAGCATGAATGGCTGTACTCGAAAAACCGCTAAGCACACTCCAAAACCAAGCAGTTATTACACCCGATACCACTCCCAGTTTTTTCTTTACTTTGTTTCTAGAGGCAATGTACTGTAAACAAAACAAAAGTGATAAGCCACCTATTAACAATTTCAATCCCGCTTCCGGCGTAACACTCAAAAATAAACCAGCAAGTACAACCCCTACCACCGCGCCGGGTAGCATTAACTTGATCTGAGTATAATCTGCATGTCGGTAATGCTCTTTTATCGCAAAGACATCCATTAAACATAAGATGGGTAAAAGAATCGCGGCAGCTTGAGTGGGAGCAATTGTTAATGCCATTAATGGAACGGCAATAATACCTAATGCGCCGCCCAAACCACCTTTACCGATCCCATAGATCAATACTGCTGGAACTGCAGTAACATAAAACCAAGGATCGGAAACGATCATATAATTTATCCATCTACGATCATAAAGACAAAAGAGCTGTTTCTTAACAGTTCAATCCTAGCCAAAACCTCTTTTAGCTAAGTACTTACGACTGCGCTTTATATCAGGCAGCGTTGTGGATGAATTACGAGGATCGCGCTCTTGCTCTATGGTGATCCACCCGGTGTAACCAATTTCAGTCAACACTTGTTGAACAGCATCATAATCAACAGCACCTTCACCAATCGGACACATCACTCCATCAGCACATGCTTGCCAAAAACCAACCCGAGATTCAATAACACTGCGCAATACAGCATCATTTACATCTTTAAAGTGCACGTAATCTAACCGATTCGCATACTGCTTCAAACTCTTCGCGGGATCCATTCCTGCATAATATAAGTGACCCGTATCAAGGCATAGCCCTACTTCATCATGCGTCAATTCTGCCAACATACGGTCGACTTCATCTTCATATTCGATATAGCCACCAGCATGGGGGTGAACAACCGCACGAATATCAAATGCTTTAGCAATCGCACTGATCTGGCGAATAGTATTCATCATCACCGACCATTTACCATTTTCTAACCGTGGCGCTAAATCGCTTAGCCCTGCAAACTGACTACGAACATCATTCACACAATCGATAACAACCAACTTATCGGCACCGATTTTTTGTAATAAAGCACACAGCGTTTTTGTTTTATTGAGTATGTTAATTTGGCTATCAATATCAGATAACGGTTCGAAAATCGTTCCTGCACAAATCTCCAGTTGTTTCAAAAATAAAGCCGTACTCACTGAATCAGCATCTAGCGGCATAAAGCCATATGGGCCAAGTTCTAATCCCGCAAAGCCAGCCTCATTGGTTTCATGTAATACATGCATCCAATCTGGATTATGAGGGTTATCAGCCGACTCTACACCCCAGCAGCAAGGTGCACACGCAATCAAATAACTCATGTTCTACTCCTTTTATATACAGGAATTTTTGACCATTTCTACTATACGGACTTTTTCTCGCATAGCGGTTTGCATTTTTGCAAACCGGGTTTGAGCTTATGGCTATAACACCCAAATCAAACATCCTTTTACACTGAATCTGTATTCGATAATCCATGAAAACAGGATGAAGTTATGGAACCCATTTACATCGTAGCTGCAAAGCGTACTCCTATTGGCAGTTTTAACGGCTCTCTAGCCCCTGTACCTGCGCCAGAACTGGGTGCCATTGCCATTCGCGGGGCATTGAATCAGTGCCAACTTGACCCAACGCTTATCGACGAAGTGATTGTGGGTAATGTATTAAGTGCAGGTATCGGCATGGGGCCAGGCAGACAAGCTGCAATCGCCGCAGGTATTCCCGACACGGTGCCCGCTTATACCCTTAACATGATTTGCGGTAGCGGCATGAAAACAGTCATGGATGCTGCTAGCCATATTCGTTCAGGTGATGCTGAAATTATTGTGGCTTGTGGAATGGAAAATATGTCTCAAGCCCCTTTTTTACAGCCTTATCAAATGCGTGCTGGTGTTCGAATGGGTAACCAAACCATTGAAGACAGTATTATTAAAGACGGGCTAACCGATGTATTTAATCAATATCACATGGGTATTACTGCTGAAAATATCGCTGAAAAACTCAATATATCGCGAGAAGAACAAGATGCTTTTGCCCTCTCTAGCCAAAAAAACGCAGCAATAGCACTAGAAAGTCATGGCTTTAAAACTGAAATAGAGCCTGTAAATGTAACTCACCGTCGCCAACAAAATTGCATTGAAACCGATGAATACCCAAAAACGGATACCACAACAGAATCGCTCGCTAACTTACGTCCAGCCTTCAAGAAAGATGGAACAGTAACAGCAGGTAATGCATCAGGTATTAATGATGGTGCTGCGGCGATTATTCTGGCATCTAAATCAGCGGTTGAACGTTACCAATTAGAACCTATTGCTGAAATTGTGGGTTACGGCCAAGCTGGGGTTTCACCTGATGTTATGGGACTAGGGCCTGTACCTGCAATTGCGAATGTACTCGATAAAACCCAATTATCGCTAAGTAATATTGAATACTTTGAATTAAATGAAGCGTTTGCAGCGCAAGCACTCGGCGTGGTTAAACAATTAGCCGAACAACACGACATCGATCAACAGTGGATATTAGATCGCACTAATCATAACGGTGGTGCCATCGCACTTGGGCATCCGTTAGGTTCCTCAGGCAACCGTATTCTCGTTAGCCTTATCTATGAATTAGAACGTCAAAACAAAGAGTATGGATTGGCATCGCTATGTATAGGCGGTGGTATGGGCACAGCCGTTATCGTTCGTCGTTGCTCGAAATAAGCCTAAGAATGTAGAAAGGAACACAACATGAAAAAAATGATTTCAGCAGAAGCTATCGCCAACAAACTCCATGACGGCATGACAATCATGATCGGGGGGTTCATGGCAAATGGCGCCCCTGAAGGCTTAATTGATATTTTACTTGCACATAACATCAAAGATATCACCTTGATCACCACCGATACTGGCACCCCAATTACAGGTTCAGGTCGACTTATTTCAGAACGCCGAATCAAGAAGCTGTTCGCATCGCATGTTGGAACCAACCCAGAAACCGGCAACCAAATGAATGCCAGTGAACTCGATGTTGAGTTAGTACCACAAGGTACATTAGCCGAAAGAATTCGGGCGGGAGGCGCAGGTCTCGGTGGCATTCTAACACCAACAGGCTTAGGCACACTCGTTGCGGAAAACAAACAAGTTATCACAGTAGATGGTGAAGATTTCTTATTAGAGAAGCCCCTTCGTGCTGATTTAGCCTTTATTCGGGGTTCTATTGTCGATACCAAAGGCAATGTATTTTACAAAAAGACCACTCAAAATTTCAACCCGTTAATGGCAACCGCGGCTGACTTAGTCATAGTCGAAGCTGAAGCGCTCGTCGATGTAGGTCAGATAGAACCAGAATGCGTTCATACTCCAGGTTTGTTCGTTGATTATGTTTATCAGGGAGGAAAATAATATGGCACTAGATAAGCATCAAATTCGTCGCAATATCGCATGGCGTGTGGCACAAGAGCTGAACGATGGTGATGTGGTGAATTTAGGCATCGGAATGCCGTCTCTTGTTGCCAATGAAATTGATTGTGATATCGAACTGATTTTACAATCTGAAAACGGGCTACTCGGCATTGCAGGCTTAGCTGATATTACCAATACCGACCCTGATTTGGTTAACGCAGGCGGACAACCTATTACCGCAGCAGCAGGCGCGAGCTACTTCAATAGTGCCGACTCATTTGCGATTATTCGTGGTGGTCATGTTGATGTCACCGTTTTGGGTGCATTGCAGGTTGATGAACAAGGTAATCTAGCTAACTGGATTATACCGGGCAAGATGGTTCCCGGCATGGGTGGCGCGATGGATCTTGTGGTGGGTGCTAAGAAAGTGATTGTATCAATGGAGCACACAGCGAGAGGCAAACATAAGCTATTAAACCACTGCACATTGCCGCTAACAGCCACCCATCAAGTTAATATGATCATCACTGAAATGGGTGTTATTGAAATAACACCAGAAGGGATGCTATTAACAGAAATTGCCCCAGAATATACGGTCGAAGAGGTTCAACAGGCGACTGAAGCAACGTTAATCATTGCAGATAATTTAAAAATCATCGCCTTCCCCAAGCAATAGCTAAAATAACGGATGTCTAAAACACACCTAACTCTACTGATACTGATACTGATAAGAAAGTTAGTCTTCGCTGATAACTTTCTTTATTAACTTATTGTTCTATTCTCACTCAGTATCTTTAATCAGGTCGCCATCGTCTTGTGCTTTGTCTTTCTTATCGTTACAGCCCATCATTTTCATCATCATAAACATCATTGCACCGCAGAAAATCAACTGGATGGCTATTCCGCTGAGAGCGGCAAGCGTAAAGTTACCAAGAAAAAGAAAGTACGCTACCGGTATTCCTAAACACAGTGCACAGATTATTTTACATAGCTTTTTAGTGTTCATTTTCATGGTGATATTAACCTTCATCTTTTTGGTTTTTTAACTTACTTGTACTTTTATGTTCAATTTTTCTGCTATACGTTGTTAGTTGCCCACGCTAGCAGTCCATCATTTTCACGCCTGAGCTTTTAATGGTTGTCATTACCTTAGAGTGCATACCTTTACCAGCCAATTCCTGTGTAACGACAACATCCATAGCCGCTTGTGGTATATCATTTACCTCTACAACACCCCATACACCGCCTTTCTGCGGCATAACGTCGATGATGAGAAAATTTGCAAAAGCTAAACCTACTAATACCGAGACTCCTAAAAAGAACATTGTAATTGTCTGGTTCATAGCGTTACCTTCTTAGGCGTTTTAATCTAATGTCTCGATGGTATGGAAAGAGCTTAATCCTTACAGTTACGGGAAGGTCAAGGGTAAAAGATAAAATAAAAATCACGCTCTTATAACGTAAAAAAAAGCCACCTACTGGCAGCCTTTCTATGATTTACACATCAGTTCTTATGGTGAACAAATCAACGCTGTCTATTCAGACTGGTTGGTTCCACATCCATATTTTTCTTGGAAAAATGCCAACATACCACTCGCTAAAGAGTTCTGGTGCTTCGCTTTATTCTGATAATACCAATAGACGAAATCCCATCTAAGTTTGTCTAACCAATTGAGCTCTTGTGATATACAAATATTATCCGTTTTACTTTCAACAAGAGCCTGAGCATATCCTGCGAGATACAACTCACACCAGACCTCATATTCTGCACCATCTCTGGCATCAGCCTCGCCTTCAAGACAAATTTCAGCAAACTCTTGAAAGTTCAAATGACCATTTTTATGAATAGACTCTGCATTTAGCCCAGAACTCAGCGACAACAAAATAGTCAGACTCAATGCTTGAAACCACGAAAAAAATACTTTAACTTTCATAATTCCTACTCAGTTAGCAAACAATCACCCTTTGCTATACGTTATTGCACCCGTATTACTTAGCCTTCGCCTCAATTGCTTCTTGTACAGCCTTCTGGTGTTGCTCATTATTCAAGAACCCGGGCTGAGAAACTTTGTTCCAAAACTCTTCATCTTGCTGTTTGCTATGGCAGCCTAGGCAAGTACCGGAACGTTCCATTTTGTCACGCATCTCTTTGGGCAGCGGACCAGCCAATGGCCAGTGAGAACCGATACTAACGATCTGACCTTCTTCACGATCGACGATCTTCGAAAGATCATGCTCAAGTTCAGGGATGGGTTGAATCTGAACTTTGGCTTCTTTAGGAATAACCTTACCTTGAGCATCTTTGAGATCAGCATAGTATGGCTTATTAATATTACTCATATACTCGCCATCACTAATACCGTAACCCAATGTTTTAGGATCGCTATGGCAAGATTCACAATCTCTTGATTTCCGCCCAATGGTATGGGGCTGCACAGGAGAGTGATCTAACCCGTTGCCTTCAGGTGTACCCCAAAGTTTGTTGTGAACAACGGTATTTCCATCCTTATCGATAACGGTCGTTATCACCTGACACCCTGGCATTAATGGGGTTACCCTACCCTCGCCATTAATACCCAAAATTGGTGTTTCCCAACGTAAGTACGAACGCGTTTCAGAAACCTTACCAGCCGATTTTAATCCTTTCGAACCTAATACTGCATCTGGTGTTAGGCCATCTTTGCCCACCGAATTCACATTCGCAATCCAGTCTGCATCTTGTTTTCCTTCAGAGTAATCAACGGTTATATGGCAGCCATAACATTGAGGTGCCCAATTGGCATGACAGGCGTAACACTCCATTCCTTCCATATGCTTATCAATGGCCATTTTGGCTACTTTGGCTGAAGGGTCTTTCCAAGTATCGGTATCTGCAATTTGTTTTAATACCGGCACATTGAAGTCTAAACCAGTAGCAGAGTGCACGACCACCTTATCGCCATCTTTAACGACATTACCGAGTGGGTTCCCCCTTGCTGACAGCAAGTAACCATCACGTTTTTCATAAACTGTCGCCACCTTCATGAACTTCGGTAGTTTATGGGCTAAACCTCGTGCTTTATCATCGAGTTTACCGCCGAACTCTTCGCCATAACCTAACGGTAATTCCCAAGGAAATTTACTTGGCGTGCCGTGACAATCTGAGCACTCAATTTCAACCTGTGCCAGAGTTGTACCTGGAATATTGCCATCACCGTGCATATCAATAGAGGTATGACAATCCTGACATAGAAGCCCACCTGAAGGGTTACCTTCTCGGCTTGGGATCTGGTGATGCACATCAGCTTCAATTTCAGTGTAATATTTTCCATGCAGGCTTTCTTGCTTACCACCCGTTGGGGTATACGGACTTCCATAAGGAAACTCCATTATCCCATTAAAGCTTGGGCCAACCCGCTTTCCGCGATTATGACAACTACGGCATGTTTCAGACGGTATTCCCGACCATGTGAGCCCATTATGAGTGATCTTTGATTTACGCGTTGCCTGCATTTTGTGAACAAGTAATTTCCCTGGCACCGTTTTATCTATTGTGGGATCTTCCCCCTCATATAGACCTTCAACACCATAAGGAACATGACATGATGAACAGCCTGTACCACGGAAATCACCGCGTCGTTGTGAACCACTAACGCCAACATGGCAACGCTGACATTGCTGTCTAGAATATGTTATACCAGCAAGGTTGGGGTGGTCGGGAATATCATCAACATTTACATCTTGAACTTGTGATAATTCAATGGGAAATTGATCAGGGTGCTGTTCAGCAAGACGAGTCATATATTTTTTATATGCTGGAGTACCTATATTGGGGACAGGACCATCTTCATCTTTAATATCATAATTCCCCAAATTAGAATTATGATCATTAACTATTCCCCAGCTCCAAAGGTTACCTTGTAATTTACCGGCTTCAGTACCCATGAGCGATTTTTTCACTCGTTCTACATATCCAGCATGGCATAGACCACACGTTTTATCGGCTATCCAAATACTGCCGGGATCAGGGTAAAAATGCTGAGCACCCCCTAATTCAACCAGTAACTCTGGGGAGCCAGCGTGCGCCTTTTCTTTATCTTTAGCTGTTGGGTCTCCCCCATGACAGACTGTACACCCTTGCTTATCAAAGGTTTTTGACATTGCAGTAATAGCCAGAGTCATCGGTCCTTCAGAAAAATCAGCTATCCCTTCATGGCAGCTTAAACAGCCAGTGAATTGACCAGTATTACTTGCATTAACATAAGGTAAAGAGAGAATTAGAATAAATAAAAAGCAACGCATAGCCCTATCGATAAGCTGAAACATAGTCGCTCCCGAATACTTTCGATGACAAATAACAACTTCATTTAATACTATACTAGAATCAAAATATCGCCTGAATATTACTTATTTTCGATTATCCATTGAAAATTAATTTATGTTGTCGGGGCTCAAATGAAATTCAACTTATTACCCGCAAAGCTTTGGTCACTACCAAAAAAATGGTGGTTATTTGGAATTCCCATTGGTGGAATAATTACCTTTTTCGTCGGTATTATTTTCTGGGGTGGTTTTAATACCGCAATGGAAATGACCAATACAACAGCCTTTTGCGCCACTAGTTGCCATGAAATGCGACAAGCTGTTGTTCCTGAATGGCAAAGAAGTGTGCATTATACAAATCGAAGTGGTGTACAGGCTGGTTGTCCTGATTGCCACGTGCCAGAACCATGGGTGGATAAAATGATACGCAAGATGCAAGCCTCTATGGAGCTTTATCACAAGATGGTAGGCACAATCGATAATATGGAGAAATTTGAAGAACACCGTCTTACTATGGCACGTCGTGTATGGAAGGCGATGCAGAAAACCGATTCTCGCGAATGCCGAAATTGCCACCAATTACAGCATATGAACCCTGACGTACAACAAAAAATGAAGCACGAGTTCTTGTACGGTACGGCACGTACTTGTATAGATTGCCATCGAGGCATCGCACACCAGCTACCTCAAGGCTTGTTTCCCGATGAAGTGCCCATGGTCACCCCACCCGATCTCAACCTAGATCTACCACCGCTTGATAGTGATGACTTGCTAAAACACATCAAAGACATAAGTAATAATTAATCAATACCAAACGCCAAGGAAGGCTGACACCAACCAGCCATATTGTGGATTCTTCTGGGTGATGTAGCCCTTACGAAGGAGGTTGGTTGGCAATATTATGCGTAGCCAAATACGCTTTAGCTTGCTCACGCCCCATGTATTTACCCAAGGTTTTTTCGGGTACTTGCGCCAAGTTCACCACAATCAAACCATCTAAAGCATCATTAAATGCAGGATCGACATTGAAGCACACCAACTTACCTTTCAAACCAAGATACTGACGCAGTAATACTGGCAAACCCCGACCTTGTTCTAACCGGCTTAACACTTTTGATAACAGCTGCACATCACCTAACGCAGACAGCATATCGGTATGCCAGAAGGCCTGTCCATCGCCTTTCAATGGTGTAGTGGCATTCACTAACGCCGCTTTGTCGTTGTCATAATGATGAACGGTTAAGGTCGATGCCATAAGATGACGCGCCACCAAACTGTAGTCATTACTAATGCTGACAGGGCCAAACAAATGGGTGTACTGCGGGTGACGAGAAACAAACGTCGCGATGCCTTTCCATAACAGTAGTAAAGCACTTAAACTACGCTGATACGGCGCGGCGACCACAGAACGCCCCAACTCTATCGATGTACCTAACTGATTGATAAACGCTTCATCATAATTAAACAAGCTACGCGAATATAAACCGTCGATACCTTGTTTCTCGACCAACTCATCCACCAGCCCCATACGATAAGCACCCACCAACTCGTGACGGGTGTTATGCCATACAATAAGTTGGTGATAATGCGGATCATAGTCATCCACATCGCACGCAAACCCAGTGCCCTCACCCACCGCACGAAAGCTAATTTCACGTACACGTCCTATTTCTTGCATCATCATTGGAATCACAGCAGATCGCACGCAGTACACATCGAAAGCCCCTTGTGTTAACAGGTGACAACTCGGCTCAAGCAAATCCATTTCAGCTTGCAACACAGCAGGGGGAATTGCCGCAATCACGGGTTCACCAGCGATTTCAGTCTCTGACTCACAAGCGACGGATCCATGAGCCTTAGATTCGTAGGCTGTAGATTCATGGGTCGTGGATTCATGAGGCGTTGGGTTATTGATTAATGGCTGAGTATTGTCACTGCTTTGTAACGAATTATTCGCACTCAATAAATAGGTGTTGAGTCGCAGGTAGTTCACGACTTTCTGGTCGCGATCTAACACTTTCAATTCAGAAAAAGGAATTGCATCACCAATGGCGATCGACATAGTTTGATTGTGCTTATTCAGCAACTCACGCCCCAGCAACAAGGTACGCAGCATAGGATGAATAGTTCCAGCCCTGTAAAAGGTTTTACTATTGTGACCGTCAATAAAAATCGGCACTGTGGTCGCTTGGCTACGTTTAACCAATTTAGCCACCGAGCGACTCCATGCTTTGTCGATCAAGCGGTGTGGCATAGCCTGCACGTCTTCGGCAGAATCTGACGCAGCTTGATAGGTCGACACTTCGCCTGCTGGAAAAATCAGTAGTAATCCCCCTTCGGCCAAATGCTGATGAGCTTCTCGCATTGCTTTTATATTGGCTTTAATGGCCTCTTTGCCTTCAAACACATCTACTGCAATAAACAACTCACTGATTTCAGGTAAACGCTTTAAATAATGATTTGCCAGCACTTTAATGTCATTACGTACATGCCCCAGTAGTTCTGCCAGCATCACGCCTTCTATCGCGCCCAGAGGATGATTCGCCACCACAACCGTTGCGCCATTTTGCGGAACATTCTCTAAACTGCCTTTAGTAACTTGATACTCAATACCCAGCACATCGAGGGTATAACGCATGAAAGCATGAGCACTTAACCCTGCTGGTCGCTGCTGATATAGCGCATCAAGTTGGCTTAAACCTGTCGCCCATTCTGCAACAGATTCCCCTAAACCAAAGGGGGTTACGCGCGGTAAACGAAACGGACTGCTTTGCGGATTCATACGGCACCTCCATTTTCGGTATCAGTGCCACCAGAATGCCCCTGCGATAAACGTAGAAAGTGATGTATAACGTGATGCAACAAACCTTGAGGCTGACGGCTATCACGCACAACAAGCACAACTGCTGATAGCCAAATCAAACACGCCATACCAAACAGCAAACCACCGTCTGTGCCTATCATCTGCCCTGCTGCGTTAAATTCTGGCATCACAATACCCAGCGGCGTAAACAGGTGGAAAAATATCGCGCCAGCCATAATTCCTACCGCCATCACAGCGCCAACACCATGAAAACGAGTAAACAGCAGTACAGCCGCAATCAACTCTGCTGTACCAATCAAATAACCGCCATACGTACCAAACCATGAAAAACCAGACCACCCAGCTAAGGTGCCAAAAATAAATTGGGTTTCGTACGAGTTAGTGAATTTAAAAAACAGCGATTGCACAAAGATAAAAGCAATAAAAAGCGAGAGGGCACCCGCTAACGATAATAATGCTGGACGTGAGTTGGCTGTCGGTGTAGTTATATTCATAAAGTAGTCCTTCTCTTTTTTAGGCATATACGTATCCCTCGCCCGTGTCAGCACGGCGATTAATAAATGAGGGGTGTCACGTTTATTTCAGAGCATTTATTTCAATGCTTGTTTATAAGACGTTACTCATAGCCGTTAATTAGCTAATAGTGTCGGCCAGTTTTTATCACTCTTCACAATAAAGCCTGAAATATCTTGCTCCCAACGTTGTTTGATCTCTTTGTCATAGTTAAGGTAGAGTTTAGCCGTATTGTTAGCATCTTTTACGATAGTCCACTGCAGTGGATCACCCGGAGCACGGTCGTTCTTCGCCGCTACAGCCCAAGCGCAGAACCCACCGTATTGCGGGGTATATTTATCTGGGTTCTTCACAAACAGCTCACGATTTTGTTTAGATGAAAAATACCAATCTGCGCCTTTATATTCAGTAATGTAGACGCTGTTCCCTTTTACAGGTTTACCCTCGGTGAAATAGGCCACCGTGTCGTAACCATCTAAGGCTTTATTACTAAAGAATCCTGTATAAATAGCATCACCAGCAAATACAGTTCCACTCACGAATAATAAAAGTAATCCCATTAATGCTTTCATATATTCCCTTTTCTCACAAAGGCATAAACTTAACGTTTAATGCTTATTACGTAATATATTAAATAATGAGTTCTGCTGGTGCAGTAATCATCTTCCTGACTAATAAGAACGAGGAAGTCGGGTTTTTATTTCCATTTATTTTTCTTTTTTCACAACTTTCATCTGCACAAAGTGATCCGGCATGATAATTCATGGTTAATAACTGCGGGGTCACTTCAATGTGAGTGAAACTGACGGTATGCGCATCGTCGCGGTGCATACAGGCAGAAAGGTGGCTATGGCATGCATTGCGCTTAAATGCTAACGATTCGTCCCTCATTAAAACGTGGCTGGCATGAAACGCACGTAACGATTCAGCCGTCACTCCTTGTTCAATATAGCGCAGGTATTCCCCTTGGCGGTATGCCGTCACATTATGTAAATCGACCCCCGATGACACCATCGGTGCTTGCGGTGTGATAGTCGATAGTGAAATACCATTCCAGCACACACCCAGCACTTCACCATGAGATTGCGTTAACGCCGGGTCAAATAACATTAAACTGAAAGGTGCATAATGCAGTAATGGCACTGTATCTAACGTGGCTAATGCTTCATGTGCTGTCTGACAATTGGCAAGCTGCTTAATCAGTAAGCCACGACTGATTAGCGGTTTCTGCGGCATTTTCCCTTGATAGAAATTCAACAAACACAAGGATAAACCATGCTCGTTCATTGCTATCCAACTGCCGCCTCCCACCGGATCCACTGGCATCACAAACTCAGTGCCCGTGTTATCGAAGCGGGTTGGCGGCAAGGCTTCTGGTCGTCCTTTTTGCTCATCACGGTTAAAGTAAATTTGATAGCCCGAAGACGTTAGCATCCAAGTTGCCGTACACATTAGACTTGCCCTCGTAAGTAACTCGCGGTTGCAGGTGCGATACCAAAATCAGCACTAACCTCGGCATTACAATATAATGCCGACACGCGAATTAGCGCATAATGATGGATCGCATGTGCTGCCACAAAAATCAATTCACGCGCCATACTCGACGTTAACTGCTCTGAATACTGTTGATGTAGCGATACCTCGGTTTTCACTTCCACATGGCGGTAAATATCATTACTGCGCAAAGCCAGCAACCATTGCTTAATGTGTTCAAATTCGCGTAATGCTGTTTTACGACATGCTTCAACAGGCGCACCACGTCGACGAAAATCATAATCAATAATCCCTGTTTTTTGTTCATTCATCAGTGAGCAATACAAATCAAGACTATGGCGAAAATGCTCACCAATACTACTGTTTACATACGGGGTAGCCACATGTTGATAATCGTCGTCACTCAAGGTGTCTAATAACGCAATGCCTTGTTCAATCACATCTACATTGCCTGTTACACAAGAATCTAATACATGTACATCCGAGACCAAAGGCGAAATGCTGGGGTTACCGTGCGTTGCTGAGCTAACAGGTGTTGTCATAATTACCTCTTCTTCTTATTCATTAAATTACAACGAGATTTAATCTGTCGCGGGGTAATGCTCGACTAAAGCTTTCTCGGCACGCCATGCTTTATACAATGCCCATAGCGAGGGTGTTTTATGGCCCGCTTTTCGTTGTAAATCACCTATTTCATACAAGGTGCGATACTGAACCAGCAAGGTGCTAAAGATGTCTTTCAGGGGCGTATTCCGATCCCAAATATGGGCGGCTTCACTGCTGGCTCCGTTTATCTCAAGAATAGTCAGTTTTTCACCTTTCATCAGACTTTTAATGTCATGAAACTTCACATCTAACCGACCAAAATGAAATCCCGATAAGTCATTAAAAATATGATCCAGACGTTCTGCTAACTGTTCAGTAATGTATTCATTACCATTGCGGAAAATACAGCCTCGGCTGTGGCTGCCCGCAAATGCTAAACGGAACTGACTTCCTTCAGTTAGCACCCAGTCCAACTTGTCTTGATGGCGCGGTAAATACAAGTGACTAAGTTGCCCAGCTCGGGGATCATTTTCAATTAATTGCGCTAACGTGCTCATACCGTCGCCAACCACTAATGGAGAGTATTTCAACGTAATAGACGTTACACGACCTTTCTTTTCACCGGGATAACGAATGTAAAACACCCCTGCTTCGGCATCATACGGCGCTTTTTCTTGCAATAAGTAACGAGCACCAAGGGGGAAAGTACGAATGTATTCCAGTACCCCTTTTTCGCTATCAAGCAATTGCACGCCCACACCGCGGCACCCCATATCCGGCTTCGCTACAATAGGAAAATCGATACCTTCATCGCGCATTGCCAACAATGCATCGTTCAACTGTACCGTTTCTGGCATATCAGTACGCGTTAACGTGACAAATGGCGATATCCACTTTTTTGCCTCTGAACCCGCCAAAGACAAAATATCATGCTTTGATTCACCTACCATGCCACTAAGTGCAATACTCGGATTTGCAATTAACGGTAGCGCAAAATTACGGTATTTCACCCCATACCACAGACTTTGCATCACCACTGGCGTATAGAAAAACCATGCGGGCCAGAACTCATAACGCGACACACTCACTCCCGTGTCGGGTTCCATTTCTGGCATTCCAACATTCACAGGGCTAACCGATTCAATGACCAACAACTGTGGAGGATGCAAAACTTCTCGTTCTAAAATATGCTCAGACGTAAGAGGCGCAGATGAAATAGGTGGATGCTGTAATACTGACTTAACTGTCATGGCTTTTTGCCTCTTCCCTAAAATTGAATATGCTTATCGTTATAAACGTAATTACACTAACGTTTCTTGTGTAGCCAATTAACAACTATGAAAATGAAGGGCGCTTTAATGGCCGCTGTAGTCGGCGTTTAACCGTGCGGTTCGAGATTAGCAATATCAACCCTGCAATCGGAATCAACCACCATTTATATGCACTGGCTTGTACCCACGCTTGGCTACCCAGCTGATAAACAAGCGTAAATACCACACTTGTCCATACTGCGGTTGCAGCAAGTACCGCGGTTAAAAATCGCACCGGGTGCACTCTAAAAATACCGCACAAGGCATAGCCCAGCGTGCGTAGCCCAGGAATAAAGCGAATAATAAAAATATTGGTTGCAGTATTGCGCTGTAATCTACGGCGCACGCTGCGCATGCTCTGGTTGGTTAATATGGCGTAACGAAAACCTCGCCAATGTGACGACCACGCCCCAAGGTAATACAAGGCTAAATCGCCCGTCGCAATCCCAGCAAAAACAGCCAATACCGCAAGTGGTAACGATAGTGAACCATTCGCAGCGAGAACGGCAGCCGCGACAATCGCAACATCTTCCAGTAAGTACGACGTCAGAATAATGGCGAAAAATAAGGTAAACGGTGCATCCCCTGCCCCAATTTGATAAACCAAATTCACGATCGCCTGTTCTGCCATCTTACTGCTCCTGCTTATTCACTTTTCATCCGCAATTCCAACGGCCTTATCTACAAGACCTACGTGCCAAGTAAAAAATTTCGTTAAAATTAAAAAATTAATCAAAATAAAGGCGTTAAGGTGGTCATATTAAATATAGCGTTATTGATATAACAAGTATTACCTGAACACTTCAATCAGACAGTACTTAGCTCAAAACCTTTTAGTTTAACGTTCAGAAATGTTATTTTTCGCGGTTTTTCTCTACGATTTTTTTGGAAGGAATGTTCGAAAAAGCATTTCATAAGTCATTGTTTATATGAGCTTACTTCCACTTCACAAAACCGTTCAGGTTATTAAAATTATAGTTACTATTATTTACGTGCTCAAAGCCGTTTTACTCCTTATTCGCATTTTTTATGCGTAGGTTTAGTACGGCCATAAAAATAATTATCAGTAGGCTAAATAATAAGGAACAATCATATGTTATGGAGAACAACGTTAACCGTTGCTATTACATCGGTGTATTTGATGCTATTCAGCATACAAGTACAGGCACATGGGTGGTCAGAATACCCAGAGGCAAGACAACAAATTTGTTATAACCAAGGTGGAATTTGGAGTGGAACACCACCGAATGCTGCATGCGCACAAGCAAAATCAATTTCAGGTACCTACCAATTTGTGCAACGCAACGAATACTCAATTAACATCCCAGATTACAACAATATACAAACAGTAAAGAATGCCATTCCAGACGGAACATTGTGTTACGCCAATGACCCACAGAAAAAAGGGATGGGCGCTGCGCATGAAGGCTGGACACGTGTCGAAGTCAATGCCGGTACATTTGAATACGTGTTCAATGCAACTGCACCACACAACCCTTCTTTTTGGCAATTTTACTTAACCAAGCCAAATGCAGATCTCTCAAAATCATTGGCATGGGGCGATCTAGAGCTTATCCAGGAAGTGGGCAATGTGCCCGTTGTTGGCGGTAAGTATCGCATAGATGTAACGATTCCAACCGATCGTGTAGGTAATGCAATTTTGTTCGTGCGCTGGCAGCGTGCCGATCCAGTTGGTGAAGGTTTCTACAACTGTAGTGACATTGTAATTGTGAATGATGAAGTAACCCTGCCACCGGTTGATCCTGATCCAGAACCAACTGAACCGTACCTTGTGCAAGGTGATGCCTTTATTCCGCAAGACATCAATTTAAGCTCAGTATCTGTGGGCGATTCGGTTAACTACAAAGTATTCAATAAGTACGGTGAAGAGCATTCTTCATTCTCGCTAACAATCACTGCCGATAACAAAAACGACTGGGATCGACTACTCGCCTCACAAGTGAATGGTTGGTATGAATCAAATCACGAAGGTAACGTCTTTGTTGGTCGATGGCACGATGAAATGAGCCACTACATGTATTTCCAAAATGATTTACATGGCAACTATTTCAACTCGAAAGATTCACGTGCATCAAGTGAGTTTTCTATCACAACTAATGACAATAGCCTAGACGCGGTAATCTCGCCAAAGGTACTGAAAACACTGAACAACGCCAGTGTTGTACACGGTGATTATGTGGTACTTACCCAGTCTGAAAGCAAAGGGGATGCAACAAATATTCAGTGGCTACAAACAAGTGGTACGCTTGTGCAAACGTCTATTGGATCGAACAATGAGCTAATCATCAAAACTGCTGACTTGCCGAATGTACGTCATGAGTTAACGTTCAAGTTAGTGCTCAGCAGCGGTAACTCAAGCGATGAAGAAGTGTATTCATTCGTGGTTGAACCATCAGACACGACAGAGCCAGTAGACCCTGTCGATCCTCCGGTCAATCCCGATGAGCCTGATGGTATAGCATGGAGTGCAAGCAATACTTACGTAGCCAATGATATTGTTACCCACGGTGACAAAACATGGACGGCACAATGGTGGACTCGCGGTGAAGAGCCAGGCACTACAGGCCAATGGGGTGTTTGGCGTTAAGTTAGTACCTTTTTTACTCGTTAAGTCGTCAACGCAGCCGCTTACGATATTGTAAGCGGTTTTCTATAGTTTATGCGAATAGCTTGAACTGACAGCGAAGTGATTTTTATTGTGATTAACTTTCAACCAATAATGAGTAACAATCAATACCGAGATTTTCATCATAAAAATAAATGTTATCCGTGAGGTTTTGACCATGCTTTGTATAATTTATCATACATTACGGGCTAGAATGGCTTTCAGTGAACGTTAAGCTGCTAAATCATGGTTTAAGATGATGACTATTTTTTAAATCAACTTTAATGGTTATGACTGTCTTTAGCTTTATTTAGTGGGATTAAACGGAATTATATTGGTATGAACGTACAAAAAGAAAGCAAATTTGAATATGTCGGATTTTGGTCACGAGTCGGTGCAACACTAATCGATACCATCATTATCGTTATGATAAGTGCCCCTCTTATGTACATGTTTTATGGTGATTCATATCTGTATTCAGATGATTTTGTACTAGGGTTTGTAGATGTAATCATGAATTATATATTCCCTCTAGTAGCCGTTATTATTTTCTGGACTTATAAATCAGCAACACCAGGAAAAATGGCAATTAAAGCAATTATTGTCGACGCAGATACAGGGAAACGGCCAACAACGAAACAATATATTATTAGATATTTTGGCTATTTTATTTCAACTATTCCACTTTGCTTAGGGCTGATGTGGGTCGGTTGGGATAATAAGAAACAAGGCTGGCACGACAAGATCGCAAAAACAGTCGTTATTCGTCCGCAAAATCGCGGAGTAGAATGCGTTAAATTCAATGTATAGTTATAACTGACTATCACTTTTTCTGTCAATGCAACTCTTAGACAGTTCGCGTCAGTAAGCGAAAATCATTTTAAAGGTCATTTATTTTTTACTGATGAGCATTAATTTCAACCATTAAAATGAGATGAAGAAATGAAAGAACTGCAATTTTTTACAAATGATAAAACGTTCACTTATATTGATGTAAGTTCACCAACATTTGAAGAAGAGAAAAACCAACTCTTAATGCAAGATTTCGTGGTAAGTGGTGACAGAATTAGAGCCAATACAATTGATAGTGCGATTGATAAACATAAGAATAGTTCGGGTGACCGAATGAAAGAGTATGCCATATTCAGTTTAGTTGCAGGCTTATTTGGCGGAATTCAGTAAAATATTACAAGTAAACAGAGCGATGACTACACTCATCGATACATACACCAACAACCAACACCTGCTTACTGTTAAAGTGAGAACTACTGATTAACTGCCTCTCCGCACAAAGTAGAATGGTAATTAAGCCTCTCATTGACAGACTTTGTAAAGGGAATCGAATTTTGGAATAAAAAACCGCCCGTAGGCGGTTTATTTAAATCTTCTCAATCATCTAAGCTTTATTATCTTTTTACAACCAGTACATTTAAACACTGACTTATAACCTAATAGCTTTAATGCAATACTTCTTCTTACCTTGACATACTTAGTCGTTTCTTTACAACATTGACAAATCATTAACCTATCCTTTAGGAATTATAATTAATGATGCTGTGTTTGCTTTGCTGGCCTTACGTGACTTATAAGCACTTTGTTGAATCCATTCTTGTGTTTTCTAGTATTTAATCACTGGCAGGCGTTTTATAATCTCTTAATAAGATTAAGGCAATATAAATAAGCAAATAAATGCTCATATGCACAATCGCTGTTCTAGAAGATTAATAGACACTCAAATCTGGGAGCAACATCACAGTTAATGAGATGTGAACATATGCTTCTGAATTTCAATTCATCACTAAAAAACCATCCAAATCAATAGATTACCCAAATACCTCAGCAAGAAAGCATGCGCATAATGAAAGTAACATATATTTAATTTTTAAACGTAGAATAAAAACAGATTTTTACATCACCAGTCCAAAAAGCTCTATGTACGTCGCATGTATGGGTAAGAGCATTACTCATTCATTTAACAACAGCCAACGTATAGTGCTGACTGTTAGAAAAATAATAGCTGTTATTAACCGACTTGGCACTTCTTTGGTAGCTCTTTCAGCTACCTTGCTACTCTAATTATTTTCCATATGCCTTTCGCCTACTGCTAGCTGTTATCAACTGCTCTTTAGACATTTTTCATTGCCTCTAAAGCTATGATTTTTTATTGGTTAACCTTCAAATCATAATCCGTACGAATTAATAACATGATCAATATCATATGTATTGATATTAACGTTAACTTTCAGACACTGTTTGTATTATTTTCCGTACATAACGAGCTAAAATGGCAATCAGTAAGCGTTGAGAGACTTAGTTTGGTGTTTTACCCTACTAAACCGGCTGCTTAACGTAATAAGTATTTTGCGAAAAAATAACAAGACAAGACAGACAGGGTTATTGAGATTGTTGTTACTAGTTTTCTATTTTCAATAGACCCAGGGAGAATTTATGTATTGGATTACTCGATATTGGAATACTAATCAATAATGAACGATTAAGTTATATCTACTCATTATAAACCACTGCCAATATTAATCACGTGCATGAAAATATCAAGTGGATGGCACTCAGTTTCGATAACACTACTCCGCCTAGTAATTAGGGGAAAGGTTTGGCATACACTAGCAGCTAGCTACGTCGATTAAAGCGGTTATGTTTATGCTGTTATGAGATATACGATTTTAAAAGGAATTATTAATTATATCTTATGAAAGTAGACTTAGATCAGCGCATGACGAGTTGCGTAATGCAGGAATCTGGAAGTCTAATTATAATCCACCGTTACATCGCATATTTAGGTGGTTAGGTGCAAATTTTCGTCCTCCTTTTTATAGCAGTTTTATTGTTAATTTTCTTACTTCATCTACTTATTTTTGTTTGTCTTGGGGAGTAATCATGTGGTTTTCTGTATGGGAAACTGATGGTATGGAGCGATCTAGAGCTGTAATAACGGCATTAGCTGCTGGTGTTCTATTTGGATTAACGATGGCATTTTATTATGGGTTCACCTTCAGGAAGCATAATTTAACCAAATGGAATGATTTACGTTGAAAATCTAATAAAATATTAACTGGTCTCGAAAAAAGGAGGCATCATTGCAAGAATTAATAGATCAATATACAGGTGTAGACGAAGATGGACGTCTTACTAGGCAGTTCATTACTCAGATGGAATTTGATACGACAATGCATGTATTGAAGGAGTATCTTACACCAGAAATAAAGGTAATAGAGCAAGGTGCTGCAACGGGACGGTACTCTCTCAATTTTGCAAAAATGGGTTGTGA
This sequence comes from Photobacterium profundum, assembly GCF_003026285.1. Taxonomy (GTDB): domain Bacteria; phylum Pseudomonadota; class Gammaproteobacteria; order Enterobacterales; family Vibrionaceae; genus Photobacterium; species Photobacterium profundum. Next base: position 321,639 of record NZ_PYOD01000004.1, on the reverse strand, counting down.
AACAACTGCGATCGAGCTCGTACCTGATCAAGTTAATATCTTAAAACGCAAAGCAACAGAACAAGGTTTAACACTTTCAATTTACGAAGGTAATGCTTGTTCAGTTCCGTTTGTTGAAAGCGATTCACATGACCTTTGCGTTATTCTTGGCCCATTGTACCACCTGCAAACACAAAAAGAGCGAGACCAAGCTATTTCAGAGGCACATCGAATTCTAAAACCAGGTGGTGTTTTAGCTGTTGCCTATATCTCGCGTTACTTTGTGGCAGGTATGTTTGCTCAGCGATTCCCAGAACTTGTTACTCCTGAGGTTCTATCCACACTCTTTGAATCTGGTTTGGTTCCAAATAAGCTAGCCGATAGCTTTTTTAACGTGGGTTACTTTGCATCTCCGTCTGAAATAGAACGCCTTGTAAGTGAACATGGTTTTACTAAATTGCGCCATGTAGCCACTGATGGCTTTGGACGTTACATCTCGTCAGGCGTAAATAAATTCACTCCAGAACAATATAAAACGTGGTTGAGCTACCATCTAAAAACGTGTGATGAACCATCTCTTTTAGGTTCAAGTAATCATGGTTTGGTGATCTCAAGAAAAGCCATTTAAAAACATTAAGTAACACGTTTTACTCCGCAGTTTTGGAATTATGGTATTTTGTGGTAACTCGTAAGTTGCAGGCGTTAACTGGCAGAGGAAATATGGACGTATCATTGGTTACAATCGATAAAGATGATCGCAATGTATTAGAAAATTTATTTCATTATTATATTTATGAGATGTCAGATTTTTTAGCTTTATCGCCCAATCAAGATGGTCACTTTGGCTATAATAAATCGCAGTTCGATATTTATTGGAAAAGTGAATGTCACCTCCCCTATTTTATTTATGTTGATCAGGAATTAGCTGGTTTTGTTTTGATCCGAAAGTATCCTTCAGATCCATCGATTAATGATATCGAACAATTTTTTGTGCTACGGAAATTCAATGGAAAAGGTGTTGGTAAAAGAGCGTTTAAGTTGGTAACACAACTAATATCGGGTAATTGGCAAATTCGGGTGCTAATAGAAAATTCTCGCGCATTACATTTTTGGGAATCTTCCGTCTCGAATATAGTAGGACAAAATTACACACAGTCTAAAAGTATTGATATTGACCTCTTAATGTTCTTCATACAATTTGAAGTAGCCAGTTAAAGGCCATCAACAGGACGCGTAACTCACACTGGCGTTCATTGTAATTTGTGAATTCATCGTGACGTAACTTATGTTAAGTACTAGCGGATCCCCACATAATTTTAAGCAGTTATTGTTGTTATCAACTATGACTCGCAAAACTTTAAGTCAATGAAAAACACTGGTATATCGATGATGTACAGTGTTGGTTAGATTTAATAATATAATTTTTGATGATAAGGATTTCATATGTTTAAACAATTACTAATGGCGGGGGGGCTGGCCCTTTTTATGACTGGCTGTGCAAGTGTACCAATGGCTGATTCATCTAAAGACGCTGAATTAAAAGGGTTTGAGGCTCCATCGGATGTCGCTGGAGTTTACATTTATCGAAATGAAACACTTGGTGCTGCTATTACAATGGATGTTGACGTTAACGATAAGCCATTAGGGAGCACCGCAGCGAATACATACCTTTATACAGAATTACCTGAAGGCAAGCATGTAATTAAATCAGAAGCTGAAAACACTTCAACACTAGAGGTTGATGTTGCTAATGGCCGTATATATTACATATGGCAAGAAGTAAAAATGGGGATTATGTCTGCTCGCAGTAAATTACAACAAGTTGATGAGGTCGCGGGGCAAAATGGCGTAAATGAATCAAAGCTTGCAGTTTCAAATTATTAACTGCCATTCAATAGCAAGTAGCGTGTACAAGTTGAGCGCTACTTGCCTTAACAAACAATAAAGTAGACACTATTACTTAGCAATTTAGGTAATTATTACGGTTATCAGGTTAAGTGTGGCGTATTGGGTATATAATAGTGCTACTTATTATAAGCGTTAAAAGTCATTGAGTATTCATAAATGAATAGTATTGATCTATTTGTAAAAAACTGGGGTAGTAAAAACTCCATGGTTCCAATAAATAATCATGACATTGAAGAGTTGGAATCAAAATTAAATGTTTTGTTACCTGACTCATACAGATATTTAATATCTACGTATGGCTTGGTTCACACTCCAAATGTGTTAACTAAAATTTGTGATTTAGGCTCCGATATTTCTGAAGTACAAGATTTTTTAAGCCTAGAAGATGTATTTTCACTATCTAAGTTATATGAAATGGGCGGTATGCCAAAGGGGCATATTTTGTTTGCATCTGATTGTAAGGGAAACATGTTTTGTTTTAAACTTGCCGATTGTGCAAGTAAGCAAATAGATGTGCCCGTATGGTTTTTTAACCATGGCCTTTGCACCGTTAAAAAAGTCTCTGATTCTTTCATCGACTGGCTAGATGAGTTCAATGAACTTTAAAACATAATGCGAACAGAGTATGTGATCAGTGCTTCGCCTGGAATTGGTATTATTAGATTGCTAGGCAATTATATGCCTAGCTAGTGCCCATACGTACCATCGACTACTTTTAGTTACAGATGTAAACTTTTGCTTAGTTAATAACTTTTATATACATAAAGATATCATTAACATCACTTTCAGATAGGGTATTTTTAAAAGCTGGCATTACACCACCTTGCCCATTATCACCATTCAGGACAGAGCTGATTAACTCACTTTTGAAGCCCAAAGGATTAGTTAATTCATCGTAGATGTCATCTGGGCTAATAGTCAGTGTATTGGCAGCAATACCATCCCCTCGCCCTTTTAAGCCGTGGCAAACAGCGCAATTAGTAATAAATTTTGATTTTCCATTCGTTAAATCTGGCGTACCAAACTGATTATCAGTAAAGTGTTTTACTCCAAAAAAACCAGTTATTCCAACGATGATCAAGACAACTGTACACCACATAATTTTTTTCATATTTGACACCATATAAGCCATTTTTTAAACACCTTATACAGTATGTCATGTCGAAAAAATGTCAGAGCATGATCCTGCAGATAGTTGCCACCTACGTCAGTTACCACACAAACCCATAAGCCTTGGCAATCAATACCACCCGCAACATTAAAATATGTTATTTGTCTCACTAAACGCGTGAATTAACATGTGTAGAGTAAATACTCTTTTTAGTTTTTAATCAGTGGCTTAATAATGAATCTATTAAAAATATCAACAATCATTCTTGCCGGATCACTTCTGTTTGGTTGTGCATCTCCGGCTAAAGTAGAAAACATGAAAGTTGACGAGTCTGTCAATATGTCTTTTGATGAAGGCTTAACCAGTTCAATTGAAGTTAATAAAGTTGGGGGCGGAGAAGACACGAATCCAATGTGGACATCAGAAATAGGCAATAAAGAATTCGAAGCTGCTTTAAAAAGTTCACTAAAATCACTCTACTTACTGTCGGATAATAGCCTGCCAACTTACGAACTATCAGCATCACTAATGGAAGTTGAACAACCTACATTTGGGTTAGATATGGAAGTTACTTCATCAATTAGATACGTTTTGGTTGAGAAGAGCAGTAATAAAATTATATTAGATGAAGTAATAAAAGCTCCTTACACTGCGACATTTGGTGATGCATTTAGTGGTGTCGAGCGTTTAAGAATGGCGAATGAAGGTTCTGCAAAAACCAATATAACTAATTTTCTTGATAAACTTTCAATGTTAAAAATAGACAAATCGAACATTGAACTCATCACTAAATTATAGAAAGTAAGTTATAGCAATTAAATCAAGGTGATACGCCACAGTAGGCAGCTTTAGTATGTAGTTCATCGCTATTTGCTAGCTTCGTCGGCGTACACCTTGGTTTGGGAATAATAGAGCAAGGAAAATGAAAGTTACTTGTCATTGTGGAAACATTCAAATTACCGCTTCTATACACGCCAAGTGAAGTGGCAAGTTGTAACGGTTCTATTTGTCGTCGATACTCTGCATCGTGGGCTTATTATGTTCCTAAAGACATAGAAGTTCTATTTACAAAAGAAAAGTCAGTTTTCTATATCTGGGGTGATAAGGAAGTTGAGTTTCATCGATGTAACCTATGTGGCTGCATAACCCATTACATCACAACACCTAAATGTGATAAAGAAATCACAGCAATAAACATGCACATGGCGGAGTACGATATTCTAGACAATATTCCAGTAAGAAAAATAGATGGTGCAATATACTAATTTGCCAATAAAGTGATAAGTACATTTAAGGAAGCTTCAGTGAAAAAGGTCATTCTCTTTCTATGTCAGGGTGTAGAAGAATACGAAGCAAGTGTATTTACTGATGCGCTTGGCTGGACAACAACATATGGTTTAGAACCTATTAAATTGGTGACTGTTGGTTTACGTTCAAAAGTAAAATGCGCATGGAATTTTACGATTGAACCTGAATGCCAGTTAAGTGAAATAGACATCAATCATTTCGATGCTCTGGTAATTCCTGGAGGTATGAGTCGTGCGGGATTTTATGAAGATGCATACGATGAAAGATTACTGTCGTTAATCCGTGATTTTGATTCGCAAGGCAAGCTAATCGCTTCTGTTTGTGTTGGTGCAATACCCATTGCTAAAAGTGGTGTGCTTAATGGCCGTAACGGCACAACTTACCATTTAAGTGAAAAGCGTCAAACTCAAATGAAAGAGATGGGGGTAAATATCATCCAACAGCCTGTCGTTATCGACAACAATATAATCACTTCTAGAAGCCCTTCAGCCGCAATGAATGTTGCTTTCGCTGTTGTAGAAAAGCTCACATCAACGGCTAACTTAAATCGCATTAAAGAAGGCATGGGATTCATCGAAAAATCATGTAATAAATAAAGCTCGACGCCAATAACCTGTATTAAACTTGGTTACTGACGTAATGCTTAGATATCAGGGCTGATTATTCAGAAGTGAAGTGAGAGCAGTTCTTGGTCTTATTTCGCTTTGATAACTTTATTTTTTCCCATTTTTTTTGCCTGATATAAAGCTAAGTCGGCTCTTGAAACTAATTCTGAGATTGTTTCTTTATTTATATACTGTGCAACACCACAACTGATCGTCATTTTACCAATAGAAGGGAAGTTATAGTTCTCTATTACTATTCTTAATTTTTCAGCAAAAATGAACGCCTCATGAAGATTGGTATTACAAGCAACAATGAGGAATTCTTCCCCTCCCCAGCGGCTAGCCACATCGGTTATTCTGGTGTTTTCTTTTAACAATTGTGCCAAGTGAATGAGTACATCATCACCCACTAAGTGACCGTAGGTATCATTAATTTTTTTGAAAAAATCAATATCAAAAATGATGACTGAAAAGTCACTTTGATATCGTTCACAGCGAGAAGATTCTGACGATAATACAGATTCTAATTTATAGCGATTATATAACCCGGTTAAACTATCAGTAATCGATAGTAGCTCTATATTTTTCTTATCTGTAATATTCTGAACTATCGTAGTGAAGCCATCAATCATACCATTTGCATTAATATCTGGTGTGATGAACTTATGCACCCATAAGTCATTCCCCTCTTTGTCTGTTTCTTTGAGCTCACCTTCCCATACTTTACCGGTAAGAATAAGTTCATGTATCTCATCATAAGCTTCTAAAGAGGTATCACGGTGTCGCAAATCACGTTGTTTCTTGCCAATCACTTCATCTGTAGCATACCCAGTTGTTTCGGAAAAACACATGTTTACTTGCTTGATAACCCCGTCTCTGTCTGTGCTTAGTATCATTACGTGTTTATCAATAACCGCAGCGTTCTTTTTAATTTTATCGTAAGCTTCAGACAGTTTTGACTGTAAACGTGAAGGTATAATACTTGCGAACCAAGAAAGAGGAAAAGATACTGCAAGTACGGTTAGTGCAATAAGTGACGCCGAGAGAACATTTTTATTTTGCATTTTCTTCATTACACCTGACTTAGGTGTAAATATAATTTTTAGATTATCTTTATTTCCAAACAAATCACCCAAGGAGTATGAATAAACTCCCGGGCCATAAAAAGTTTTAGATGTGAGTATGTTTGATGCTGAATTAGGGAAAATACCATTCAAGTCTTTCAAGGATGGGAAATATTCACTCCACGACTGACTATTATCTGGATGATGAACAATATCGCCATCACTATTAGCTAAGTAAATATTGAAATTTTCAGAGAAAGACAAAAAATTTATTGTTTCGCCAAACAATAAATTAACGACAACAACACCATGGAATTGATCATTAATAATCAACGGTGTTGCAACTCTAAACGTCGGCTTTAATGGTCGTTCTATTCTTCCATGTTCAACATTTAGATCAACATTCGAATACCAATATTGATTTTCTTTTAAGGTCGCAGCCTCTTTAAAGTAATATCTTTCTTTTTTATCTTGTAGGTTATCATCTGAAATAATATCCAACTCATCAGTGGAACTATCCCTTTCTATTCTTATCACTTCCTTTCCTGTACTATCGATATAACGCAGCTGCATTACATCTTTATCAGAAAGAGCCAAAGCATAGAAAAGGTTCGTTGCATTTATTTTATCATTAACATCATTCGATAGAACAAATTCTTTTGTCAGATCACTTTTAACTATCGACGACAGTAGTATTTCACTATTTTTAATGTAACCAGATAAGTAATCTCGTTTAAAAGAAACTTCAGATTTAGAAATTTCATGAAGCGCTTCATCAAGATCAACAAAGCTAATTTTATAATTTATAAATGATGTTACCAATGCGACAATCACACCAAAACCTAAAAAATACAAGGTTAACGTTAAACGATAAGGGTGTTTTAGATTAAACATTTTTCTCACTCATGGAGTAGCACTTATGCTTCCAGGCTACAAATCATCACAATGAACCGTTAAAAAGATGTGACTTTTCTGGATGTTATTGTAAATAATCAGAGCTAGCCAGTAATCAACTTAAAATTACGAGAAAATCTCTTCAACATTGAAGAGACGGATCTCTCCTACACCAGGGTTTTAGATTCATCATGACGAAATCAAGAACAAGTGCGTATACTAATGGCCAGCATTATACGCAACCATTCACAAGTGGTATATCAATCTGTATGGTTTAATTAATAACGACATGCTTTAAATCAATAGATTACTCAATAGTTAAATACATCATTTCAAATATAGGTTATCGCAAGCATCAATGAATCAACTCTTGTATACAGTAAGTGTACTCAGTCGCTAACCTTCAATTATAAAGGCTTTGAATTAATAACATGATCAGCATCATATGCAGTGATAAAGCAGGTAAAGTTTCACACACACCCTGTATCATTTTATAGGCATAAAGCGCTAAGATAACCTATTCCGCATGATATCTGGCTATAAACATCATTTTTATAATTTGAAGTTAGCCATTTAACATGACGAACATGCTAGAACCGTTAAGACACCCTTCGTAGGGGTAATTTATTTGGAAATAATAAGATGAAAGTGAACTTCACTAAAATTGGCATTTTTGTGTCAATCGTAATGGTTTCAGGCTGTCAAACAACAGGAAATAGTGCTGATAAGCTTTATAATCAATATCGAGGTAAAACCAATAATAAAGCATTTTCTATTGGTACTAATGGTGTTGCTGGCGCTGCTTGGGGCGCTGCTAGTAAATCAGAGGCGATGAAGTTAGCACAGAAAACCTGTGTAGATTCTGGCGGTTTTAATTGTAGTGTTACGGAAATAAATGGTCGGGCCATATCAAATCAATCAAATAATTCGACTGTTAATAATTATAATATTACTTCACAAGGTGTGAGTTATAAACCAAATCTTCTTGTACAGTCGTCAGGTTTCTTTGTAAACAGTGAGTATATATTAACCACTAGTAAGGTGGTTGATGCTTGTTCTAAAATCAATTATGAACGCTCTGGTCGTTTATTAGAAACAACTGTCGTTCGTGTCGATAGAGCAAATAATATTGCCGTTCTTAAAGCTCTGACTCCCAATAAATCTTATGCACATATAAGCTCACAGAAACAAACAACTCAAGGTGAAAGAACTTATACCTATGGATACGACCAATCAGATATGGTAAATGCAAAAACACCAACGTATCAGGGTAAAATTACAGATGGCATCATCAGCTCTGCATCTGGTCAGTACAATGATGTTAGATTTATGAGAACGACAAATGAAGTAAATGAAGGTAATGTTGGTGGTCCTGTAATTGCTGAAAATGGCGACGTGATTGGTATTGTCTCTAACGTTAATAAAGATTCGATTAAATCTTCAATGTTTACTATTTTCTTAAATGAGCTAAATATTGACTATAAAGTAACTAAAAAATCCAAGCCAATTTCACCAGCTAAAATTGCTGAAGCTAGCAAAAAATTCTCGGTGCCATTAGTTTGCTTGAACGAAGCGTAAGTTACCTCTAACTACCTAAACATCATATGAAGTGCATAAATACGATTTTGTGCACTTCTTACGCTATATAGATCAAATTGAAAATAACTAGCATTGGAAATTTAATGAAAATTTTTATACTTGCATCCATTTCTATCGCTGTTTTATCTGGTTGTGGATCACCTCGTTATACTGCGACGCCAATTGAAACAAATATAAATAACGTTGAGATCGTAATTGTTGACGACAAGGAAACTCGTGACGGTTTCCAAGAAACAATGGAAACATGGCTACAATCAAACAACTATCAATATACGGTTTCACCTGATGGTTCCAAACATGATTTAAATAAATTAACTCTTGAATATGAGGGACATTGGGGATGGGATCTTGCGCTCTATTTAAAAAATGCTGAGATTAATGCATTTCAACATGGTCAAAGAGTTGGAAAGGTTCAATTTAAAGTTCCATACACAGCAAACCCTAATAAATTTGGTGATGGTGCAACACGTATTCATTACATGATGGATACTCTTTTTGGCCAAATAACCGCTGACGAAGCGACAAAAAAAGTAAACTCGTCTAATCATCAATAAAGACCGTATGCCATCGACAGGCTCTGCTCAAGGTGATGCATTACATTTGGCGGTTATAGTGTAAAATTCGGTATGCTAGCCGTTAGAAGGAAAGAGGAACATTTGCATGACTTATGATGAATATAACGCGTTCTGTCGCTCATTACCGGCAACGACATACGTGGTTCAGTGGAACAACTCTCATGTATGGAAAGTGGGCGGAAAAGTGTTCGCTATTGGTGGTTTAGGAAAAAGCGACGATCCCGCTTTCACCTTTAAAACGTCAGATCTTAACTTCGTATTTTTAAGTGATCATACCGGTTATAGGCCCGCCCCCTACTTCGCTACTCGAGGAATGAAGTGGATACAACAATACGAGAGTTCAAAAGAAACAGATGAAGCATTGATGTATTACCTTAAAGAGTCTCACCGAATTGTGTCGTTAGGGCTAACAAAAACAAAGCTAAGAGAGCTTGGTTTAAACCCAAAATAGCAGTTATGGACACCGTCGAATAAGAAATAATTGAAGGTACATTACACCCAGCGGCTTTAGTGTAGATTAAAGTGCAACACTAGCTCGCGAGTAACACGGAGAAAACTTTGGTATGAACTTCTTCACTATTCTGACTGTCAGAAACAGGAAATAATTCGATTTAATGATTGAGAGCAATTAATGAAAGTACTAAAAAGATTTTGGTTATCCGCTCTATTTCTGGCTTTGAGCATGGTATGTTTACTCTGTTTTAACCTAATTGGCTCGTATGTCGATAAAGATGGGCTACTTGTTGAGCCTTTCGGGTTTATTCCATTATTCTGGCTGTTTATATTTCTCGCTCTGGTTTCTTTCTTAGTATCCTTGTTCAGAAATAGGATAAACAGAACTAACAGCTAATGTACGTTATGCCAAAACAAATAATACCTAGGTCTAATCATTTAACAACGCGTCACCAAGATGAAGAGGGAACTTCATGAAATTTAGCTTCAATATGGAAGATGCTAGCCAGGTGTTTGTTGGCGCTTTTGCGCTTGCAGTTCCCATCTCTTTTTCAGAAGAAGCGTGGCGGCTAGGTGACACATTACCCTACTCTAATTTGCTGATGCTTTTTACATTGTCAGTGCTTTTTCTTGGAATATTCACCTATCAAAGTGTATTTCAGAAAAACATTAAGAACCGCCTTTTTGTCTTCATTTTTCGTATTGTTATTGCTTACATTATGACGGCATTCGTCGTTTGCTTAGTGCTTTTGTGTTTAGATAAATTTCCATTACTTACCGATCCGGTAACGGCTATTAAACGAATGATTGTAATCACGATGCCAGCTTCTATGGGGGCAATAGTGGTAGATAGCTTTGATAAAGAATGAAAAGAGCCGTTTAACAAATGTTCGCTATTTTTATCAAACTCAAAGGGTAACTATCCTGACACAAGGGAACCTAGATACAGCTAACAAACCATGGCGTTGATGTTTAACATTGGCAGTTTTTGTAGGTATTTAGCGAGGGAGAATGTATAGCTGGTGTTTAAGTGCAATTCAGTGGCTGTATCATTCAAGGCGTACGACTGATTGAATGATACAACCCAGAATTTAGATTTTCACACAGACAAAAATGGCGTTTCCAGAGTTCTGATCCCAAGGGATGATCTTTTCGTAGTCATGCTCAAAAATATGGACTTCAAAGTAAGGTTTCAAGATCTCTTTCAATTCATTAAAGCTGAAAGCAACCATAGGGTGTTCGTCGTCCCAAATTTGAGTTTCTTCTGCGGTTGTTTTTTCAATTCGAAGTTTTAGTGCCTGTTTTTCCCCTTCACCACTGTAATTCCAACCTGACTGGAAAGAGAACAAGCTGTCTTCTTGTTTCGCAGTGTGTTTTACAAATAAAGCGTTGTTGATTTTGTTTTTATCGACCACGTTAAAACAAAAAACACCATCGCTTTTAAGCGCACTATGTACGCTTTTAAGGCATTCTTTCAATTTCTCGATGCCATCGTTGTAATGAATCGAGTACAAGAAACAAGTGATTAAATCTAATGGCTCTGCCATTTTAAATTCACTCATGTTTTGCAAATAAAATTGTGCTTCTGGGCAACGGGTAGTTGCTATATCTAGCATTGGTTGATTAATATCAAGTCCACTACTTTGATAGCCAAAATCAATGAAATGACGTACGTGCGGGCCTGTTCCGCAAGCTAAATCAAGATGTGTATTTCCGTCGTTACCGAAAATCTGGTGTAGTCTGCGAATGCTGTGGCTTTGGGCTTGGTAATCGATATCGACACACATTAAATCGTAATAACCAGAAAGGTCGGTATATAGGGCGTTGGCGGACATATTAGCCTAATCGTTTTAGCAGAAATATTTTCGGTGGCGCATAGTAAACGAATCTGTAGATTTTGCGAGATATATATAACGTCCAAAAATCAGACAAGTAAAACAAGCCGCTAAATTGACTACCAAATATAGAGAGTATTCAATGGTTAGCCCCGCTTTAAAGGCTGAAAATTTCGTTATTAGAGAGTAGCTACATCCATCAGCATTACGTTTCCCATTATTTATAACTGTCAACTTTATGATGATGCCTTTTAAAAACAACGTTTTATGTCGTGACTAATGATAACCGATTAATTAACAAGCAAAAAAGCCCAACCAAAAGGCTGGGCTAAATCTGGTGACTACATTAGAAAGAGTAATTAACACCTAGTTTAAATACGTTGTCTTTAGCGAAGTTCTTACCGCCTTTAACGTTAATGTCATTCTTCACTGTGTACTGAACGTAAGGCTTCAGGTTGTCTGCAGTTAGAAGAGTCGCTTTAAATTCGAATTCATCTGCTGATGCTTCAACTTTGTCTAAACGAGTAGACTTAGCTCGGCTCTTGTGCTTAGTGGCATTTTTTAAGTCAATCTTATCTTCGCCGTCTTTGTGAATCCAGTTCATAGACAGATCAACAACTTCCATTTTATAACCGAACGTTAAATCTGTGCGGTGAACATTTGCTGATCCTTCAATATCAACATTGTCAGTCTTAGCGCCTGATTCAGCGGAAATTTTTAGATTGTCTTCGCGCATGTCGTAACGATAACGACCCGCAACGTACATGCCATTGTCAAAGTCGTATCCACCTTTAAGACCAATCTTAAGTGTGTTGCCTTTATCACCAGAAGCACGGTATTCAGTAGATTCGAATGGGCTTGGCTCTGCACCGCTAGTTGCTGTCGCAGAAAAGTTGCCGCTTGGCATTGTATAACCAATCTGAGGCTGTACCCATACGTTATCAGTTAGTTCTACTTTCCATGCAGCACCAAGTGTTGTTTCTTTATAACCATTCGATTTTTTGTTGCCTAGAACATCGCTGAAGCCGTTGTTGCTGTATACGCCTTCGATGTCAAAAGAGATTCCATTCTCAAGACTATGACCTACCTTAACCGCAGTTTCGTTGTCAGTTGCCTGAGATACTTCAGCGAATGTGCCAGCGAAAGCTGTTGAAGATAGTAATGCTGCTACAGCAATTGATAATGTCTTTTTCATTGTCTTAAGCCTAATTGTTTATGAATGACCACATATGGTTCGACGTCGAATATATATAACCTCCAGTCATTACTCAAGAGTAACAAACCAATAGGTTCGAAGTGATACCATCCCATTCAGTATTCATTCAGCGAAAAATAACAAACAAAAAAAAGCCTGTATAAATACAGGCAATTTAAAGAAAAATATAAATAAAGGCAGAAATGACACCTTAAATGTTGTTTAAATAGGGAAGTTGGCAGTCCCTACGCAAGCAAAGTGAATAATGAAATTTACAAGAATTGTAACAGCCAACCAGTTCAAGGATTGACTAAGAACAGTCTATAATAACAATGGTTCGATATCCAACCATTTAACCCATTCCCTATAAACCTTTTAACGTGCAGCCCTCCATCCTAAATCAACGGGTTTAACCTAGAGCCTACTACCTCATTCAACCCAGCCTCTATCTTTCTCGCTTCTAAACTCCTCCCTACAACCCTTCCACCATTAGCAAATGATTTCATGGCGAACAATTACCAACAGCAAGAAAATTCTAATATAAACACCTGTATAATAGATGAAATAACTAATAATTCTTTACACCACCCACCTTATACTTGAAATGGTTCGACTACGAACGTATTATTCATAAAATGCAGACCAACAGGGAATGACTAGCGCTGCTACCCATAAATGTTCGATTTGGAACAATGTTAATTATGAATAATTCAAATGTTAAAAAAATAGTTGTAGCGACAGTGGCCTTGGTTGTGTCGGGTCTCGCTAATGCGTCTCCTATTAAAGATAACGATAGGAAAAAATATATAGAAAACCTACCTACTTACACTTGCGCGGCATTCAATGCTGCTTATGAAGCTGCCGAGGCTAGCGGTAATAGAAAACCTGTTTTTATGATGATGCTGAAATCTAGCACAAAGGCTGTAGGCGAGATTTACCTCAACGATGGCGAATCTGCCGTCGGAAAGGCAATTATCCTGATGGAAGATGAAGCGCAGATAAAGATGATGTACAACAGCGTATTTTTAAAGTGCAAAGCTATTCCAGAAAGAGTGTTCCATGAAGAAATGAAGCGAACGATTAAAGCTATGTCCAACATGTACAAGGGGTAACCACCATGAGCGACCTCTTACATCAAAAATTGGTGACGGTTAAAACCTCTACAGTCGCGAACAAGCTGCGAGTTGAAATCGTGAAAGATGATGTCTCTTTGTTTGGTTCTACCTCTAAGCCAGATAGTGAAACAAGGTTTGGGTACGATGTTGGTTTGAAGTATGCAGAAAGAGAACAACATTGGTATGGCGGCATAGGTTATAACTCTTCTGCTGAAGCGATGACCATGCTGGTAGGCTTTACACTCTAATGAAAAAAACACTTATCGCCTTATTACTGGTTGCCTCGTTACCAACGCAAGCGGCAAAGCAAGTATCTGCAGTTAATTCTAGGTCATCACCTTATCCCCTCCCCGTAACGAAGAAGGTTTGTAAAGCCGACTTTGGCGATAGATGGATGTTAACCGTAGATAGCGGGTATATGACCTGTGACTACCCAGCAGTCATGTTTACGACTGAAGACGGTGAATGCTACAGCCTAAACCTTGCAGCCGATAATCGTGGGCACAAAGAAATAGAATTAATATTGCAAGATGACCCCAAACGGGCAGATCTAATAGAGTACGCAATGTGGGGATTCCCAATGAAAACAAGAGAAGAAGCGGCTCAAGACGTCGGACCGTTTTATAAACGCATCGCACCACTAAGAGCTGCTGCACAGAAGCTTTGTAAGCCTATAAATCATGCAGATTAGATAGATTAATGAACCGGAATGAGGCCTTCAATAATGGCGCAGCATGTATAAAGGGTTTCAGTTGTTCGTTAGCATTACGGCTATGTGTGGATTTATCATTATTATGATGTGCCTTGGTGGTAACTCTGATGGTATTGCACAGAAGCAATATATTCAGAACTGCCGTATTGAACACACTGAAAAGGTCAAACCAAGCCAAGAAGAAGTAAGAGAGAGAATGGGTAAGGTTGATAACTACTTTAACGTGATTGAATAACCTTATCTCACCACGAATTGACCACATACCGTTAACTAAATGAAAAGAGGCCAAAAACGTGGCCTCTTTTTTTCAATTCAAACTACACCTTACCTTCTGAACGACTCAAATCACTCATAGACTCCGTGAAAGCAGTGCTTAAAGTGTCTTAGGTGCACCTTTATCTTCAATAGTCTTGCGTGCAACTTTGGCCATCATGCGTAGTAGCAGACGGCGTAATAATCCGACTTTTTGCGGGGCCACTAAGATACGGCAAAGTTCACCCTCATTGCTGTAACCAAATAATAGGCGAAAGCCTAATCGCTGTAAGTGTATGGCTGATACACTATCCGCTTGAGCTTGGTCTGGCTGGAATAATTTGATTGGCGACTTAGCCCCCAATTCACTTTGCCACTGGCTTAGGTTTGCTAACGCACAACTGATAGCGCTTGATGAACCGAGTAACAGCTGTTTACCCTTAACGCGCTTTTCAATAAACGGTCTTAACTGGTTTGGCGCAACGTACCAATATTTAGATGTTTTTTCGCTCAACCGTAACTCGCAGAATGCCAATTGATTGTTTTCGCTGTAGCTATAAATATTGACCAAATTGTTCGATAGTCGATGGCCTAGGTTTAACGTGTCGCAAGGGTCTTTAACATCAATAATGTTTAATGCATTATCGTGAATGTTAATGCTACCCATATGTTGCTGAGTGAGTGAATCATTTTGGTAACGCTCAACCAAATCATCGGTCAGAATAGGCCGCTTCTCAACCACGTGGAAAGTCTTACTTTCAATGATATTGTTTTCACCATCGACGATATCAATGCGGTAGATGCCAGGTACACACAAGCTCTTGTGCGAGAACGTCCAACCTACATAGCTTCTACAATCTAGACTTAGCTCAATATCCCACTCTGATAGATAACCGTCATGGGAATGAATGTATGGGTGATGAACGCGAACTTTTAGAACCATAGTCTCTGGGAATTCTTCCTCTGGACGGTCATCGCTGAAGTAACCGATCCTCATCCCAAACGTACGACCCACTTCCGCTTCGATCAGTAACGTTTCTTTGCGATGTTCTAGCGAGTGAATAGATACGAAATCCTCTTCCTCTTCGGTTTGCTCTTGCTTGGCTGCTTCTATCTGCTCTGGAGTACCACCTTCAGCAAAAATACCAAACTCAACAACCTCGATTGAATCCGAGTCTTTTTTGCTGTAACGCCCTGCATTAATCTCTACAATAAGGTCGCGAATACGGCGAGAACTATGGCTGGTGAAGGTTGCAATGAATGGTTCATAATTGCCTAATTTCGCCAGCTCAATCAGTAAGGCATGGAGGTCTTCAGTGCTTAATTCTTTAGTAAGAGGCGCAAGCTCAAGTTGGTCTGAAAATATATCTAAGCAGTCTGTCCAATTTTCTTCAACGATAAACTCAAACAGTTTAATCTTGCTCATTCCTAGGGCATAAGCGCGTTCACAGAGCCAACGTTGTTGCGTGGTGTCACGATCATCATGAAGATCCGAAATATCCATCTCTGAGTGATGAATATAGATTTGCAACAGGTTGTCTTTTAGAACATCTGCTGCGTACCAGAATAAGAAGCCGACTTCTGCTTCACCCCATGGTGTGCAGAAATCTTCGATGTATCGGCTTCCCATGATTTTGATTAATTGGTCAACTTGCTCTTTGGTGGCCGTTGTTTTGAGCAGCACATACTGACGAGCAACCTCAATATCGTGCTTCTCTTCATCACTCAACTCACGATCATCATGAATGGTATCTTCGATACGCTGTCTCACGCGAAGAGGAATAATGTTGATCAGTGTGTTTTCAAAGTACTCTGGCGCAAGTTCTGGGTTGAACTTATGCAGCTGCGCCATGAAGATCTGGGTGTAACGTTGCAAGATCACTTTCAATGCTTGATGCAACACACGCTGTTTTTCTGGCAAGGCCATTTCGTCTTGGTACTGCTTAAACAAGAGGGCAAATACCACTTGATAGTCAGCACCGCTTGGAACTTCGCTAATTAGGTTTTCAACCACATAGGCAGTGGCACCAACATCGGTAATGCCAACCATCTGATTGACTAGCTTTTGGTTTTGTTGGTGACATTCGTCTGCGTCTGCATTGCCAAAGCGAGAGATGTTGTAGAAATAAGCCAGCATTCGACAGGTTTTGGTCGGTGCAAGACGTAGCCAAAGCTCGACAAATCGTTCAGAAAATTTCTGAATTGGCGACTCAGCATGTTTTGATAATACCTGTGCCGCAAGTAGCAGCTTTTGCGCTTTGTTATCGTAATCGCGTAAGTAGCAGTAGCGCGGTTGAACGCGAAATAGCTCTGTGTCTTTATCACTACGTCGATGATGCTTCTCAAAATTCACCAGTGCAGCTTCAGTATCGTCATGTTCACCATTGAAGTATTGCTCGACCACCTGCCAATCTTGTTTGATTTGGTTAAGAACTGTTGCCTCTGGTTCTTCATATTGCCATTCTGGTACTTTTGGCGCACAGACAAATTCACTGGTTTGGGCGATTGCGTCATAAATCGCGGCTACTAGGTGTTCATTTAGAACACTCAATACGTATTGATTGAGTGTGTCTTTAGTGCCGTTTAGCTGGTCAAAGTGCGCAATGGAGGCACACAGGCCGAGAATGGTTTCTCGCGGTTGCTCTTGCGGGAATTCTGGGTACTTTTGAGGGAAGTCACCATTTTCAATGATTGTTTTTACTTCATCACGATGTTCAAGTGATATTTGGTATAACGTTGTCGCTTCGCTTTGCTCGACATTGCTGCTGTAACCCGAGAATGATTCTACGCAGTGGAAAAACAGCGCTTTCCAGTCGCCGTTATAGCGCGTCATGAACTCTTTATCGCTAAAGAATTCGTATTCGTTAACCATTTTGTCTATGAAGTTTGGATCAAAACCTTGTTTGTCGTTCCAGCAGTAGATGACATCCAACATGCGGAAAAGCTTAACGCGCTCTTCCGCTTCATTTGGCTCTTCATCATCGTCGCCATTAAATGTCCAGTCTGCGATTAAGTCATAAATAATACGTTCAAGTTCACTGTGGAAGGATTCATAGTGACCAACGAAATAGTCGATTTTTTCCGCCAGTTTGTAATTGCCAGCTTTCATCAGAGCGGAAGTATCACATGGATCAATTTGGTCGAGAATATCAGGGTTCTCACCGGTGATGACGTAATCCCAAACTTGTCGGCCGTTGTCGAACTCTTCCCATACGAATGCTTTCCACTGTTCAATGCCAGTGCCATAGATGTAATAAATATCGCTGTATTCGTCCTCTTCTTCCTCTTTATTTTCAACAATCGGACGACCTAAATAGCCTTCAATTTCGATTTTCAGATCAGCGGCTGCGTCATCGGCTAGGCCATCAATGAACATCGCTTTGCTCATTGCCTCACCCTTGTCATCTAAATCGTAGCACTCTGTACCGCTATCGGTTTCGACAAGAGATAAAACGATGCTGCGTATAGGATCTTCGTTGTAGTGACGCGGGTCATCGGTATATTGCAGATAACCTACCGCAGCAAAGCGCTCCTTGAGCACTTGCTTGAACGTGGCAAATTCTTCTGGTTGGTTACGGAAAATTTCAAGTAAAGACTGTGATTGCTTCTGCCCCATCGCACCGTTTTGTTCACCGTATGAGGTGGCTGCTAACGTGAACATCTTGGCGCGCGCCATATGGTTGTCGCAGTAGCAGAATGCTTTAAGCATGTCGTGGCTGTAGCCGTGATGGCTGACCACGATAGCAAGAACCTCTTCACCGAATGGTGCATGTTCCGTATCCCAGTAAGGCACAATGTAGCTGGCTAAAAGATACGTGTATTGAGGGTACTTTAACGCCAACATAAACATTAGGTTTAAGCCCAATACTTCGGTATCAGAAATCCACATCTCTGATGAATTATTGACGCGGCGAGAAACGGTATTCAGCGTAATTGCTGTCTGTTCGAGTTCAGCTTCTAACTCTGGATGCAATAAAGCACGCATGAAGAATGCCGTTTCTGGATCCACACAGCGATCATTGAGCTTTTGTTCAGAAGAGAGCTTTTCAACATCTCTACCACAGAAGGTAAAAATGGTTTTAGCGACAGAGCCTTCAAGCAAGTCAGCAATGCTGTCATCACTATTCTCTTCTAGGGCAAAAGTGATGCGGCAATGAAAGTCGCAGAACGCATCTTCTTGCTGAATAAGCTTCCGATAATACTGCAAACCTTGGCGTAGTGATTCAACATTTTTAGGATTGTAAGAGATAGTTAGAGCTGAGGGGTTTTCTAATACAGACATAATTTAGACACAGTAATATAAACTTCGGCTAGAATAGGGTCACACAGTGTCTATGTCATTGTAAATATGTGTTAAATTTTAAAAATGTGATCGCTAGCTTAGGGTGAGAACGTGAACGTTTTTACGTCAAATTTACAATTGATTTGACGATCTCATTTAACGCTGATCATCAACTCCCTTTTTAGGGAGACCACCATTCCCCCTCTTAAACAGAACCATATAAACCAAGAGTTAAACGCAGATACAGGTGCTGTCGCAATAAGTGATTTCTGCATTGTGAGAGTCTTGACCTCGTAAGTTCGTTTAATCTTAAAAAACATCAAATATAATAAAGGTGTGATGACGAACCTTAATTATAAAACCAACACCCCCTTCATTATGGCTACATTCAGGTTAAAATGCTAACTTCACACCTAAAGGTTCGATTGCGAACCTTTATCTTGGAGTGACAAATGAAAGCTTTATTAGTACCTGTTCTAGCACTGACTTGCGGTAATGTTTTTGCTGAAGAAGATCTTACACCAGATCCATCTGACTTAACTCAAGTGAACAGCTTCGCAAACGTTGTTGCTGATAGTGAAGACACAATGAAGGTTATCGTTGGTGTGGCTGGTCAGTACAACGAAGGAAACTCGTTTATGGGTCTTATCGACCACGGTGTTAATACCAAGACGGGTGCACAGAACTCACGTGTTCGCTACTTCCAAGTGTTCGATGTAGAAACGTCTATCATGCCTCAAATCGGTGGCAGCATTGATTACATGAAAGGTTGGAAGCATAAGGGGATGGAAACAAATATCGTTGCTCTAGGTGGTATAGCAAAGATTACTACACCTTGGAGTAACGTTTCTATCTACCCTAACGCGGCTTTAGTTACTGGTGATATAACTCACAAGACTAGCGGCACTGGCATGAAGCAGAGCATTGATGGTTATCAGGCAAACATCTTTGGTTCTATCGCATTAAGCGAAGATGGTAACTACATCATGCTTCAACCTCAGTGGATGGATACAAACGTTGGCTCAAAGCTCGAAGTTAGAACATCTTATGGACATCCCCTAACTAGTGATGGCAAGACGTGGGTTGATTTCAATCACATCTACACGAAAGTAGAAGGTAGCGGACCTTTAAAAAATTTCGGTGCTGAAACTGACAACAAATTCGAAATCGGTCTTTCTTACTACTTCTAAGGCATCATTATGAAAAAGTTAATCATTGCGAGTCTAGTTACAATGTCACTTGGCGCTACAGCTACTGAGTTCCATGATCGTGACCGTATAAAAATCACAGCATGGTTGTACTGAAAAACGGTGTAATGGTCCATGAGCACTACTGGAACGGTACAAAAGAAGGTGATACTCACTTAATGATGTCTGTCACCAAATCATTCACTTCCATTCTTGCTGCTATCGCAGTTGATAATGGCTTGTTAGATATGAATAAACTGACTACTGAATACTTACCTGAATTGTTAGAGACTCAGATTTGGCAGAAAATCGGCGTAGAGAATGATGCTGAAATGATGGCTTCGGCTAACGGTGGCGTAATGGCGTCTGGTGGTCTGAATGCCTCAACGAAAGACCTAGCGCGTGTAGGTAAGGTTATCCTGAATGAAGGTAAGAACTACAAAGGCGAACAGGTTATACCAAAAGCTTTCATTGATAATATCTACGAAGGTAACGATAAGGTAAGAGCGGCATGGTCGCTAGGTAAAGAAGCCGCACTTGCTGATGGTTGGTACATGAACCAATTCCGAATTCTATATGTTGGTGATTATAAAGTTATGGCTATGGTTGGTATTCATGGACAGATAATGGTCGCTGATTTGGAATCAAACACTGTTATTGCGATGAACGGTGGCTACCCAATGACTGAAACGCCAAGAGTGGTTCAGGGTATTTTCCATAAGACTATCCCCGCGATCTTGGATGCAGTTAGAGCACAGTAACAAATAATTAAATCCACCAGCAGTCAGCCCTCAATGCTGGTGGGTTTCTTTCAATTTCTACGATTACCACTCGTCGTGAAGCCACTCAGGATTAATCTTCTCGATGATATGTTCCATTGCCTTTGCGACAATCGCTTGGTCTGCTTCGCTAATGCCATCTGTCGAATCAAGCAACTCCTTATCAACGATAGGCGCGATGTCTGCGTATACCCTATGACCTTTCATTGTTAGGTAAACCTTCTTCGCATTTTTGTGCTTTGGATCTGGTGATGAGGCAATAAGTTCACTGCGCTCTGCATGTCTAAGTAAGCTAGATATCGTGCTTTTGGTACGCTGCATACGATAGGCAAGCTCTGAAGGGCGAACACCATCATCGTGTTTAAGTTCAAGCAATAACTGAAACTGCTCAATATTCATGAACGGGTGCTTCTTCTGTATCACAGCTTGCATCTGGTTTTGCAATAACTTCATTGCCATCCAGCTTTTACCTATGATTGAGTCAAAGTGTTTTGGATCGTCTGCGTTCATGTTGCATATCCCTTTGTATTTTTGTTGTATTGTATGCGGTATGTGTTCGATATCAAACCTTTTATTATCCCACTTCCTACTGACACCCTGAGAATCTGTTATGTGGTCCTGGTAACAAATCAGACAAACAAATGTGCGCATCGATAAATAGAACGTAGAATATGATTTTTCGTTATTAAAGTTATTATGTATATGTCTGAATTAGAAAAAATGCTTAATGGTAGTGTCTATAATTGCCAGTGTAAGGCGTTAGAAAAGTTACGGGAAGAAGCTTCTATCTTGCTTCGCCATTTCAATAACGAGCCGAATTCAGATCTTAGGCATGAAATATTAGTTAACCTTGGTATTAAGGTTCCTCTTGATAGCTGCATTATTCCCCCTCTCGATATGAGTTATGGCAATCATTTATCTATTGGTAATCAAAGCTATATAAACAGCGGTGCGCTTATATTGGACAATGGCCTTGTGAACATTGGCTCTCACGTAATGATAGGGCCTAGAGTGCAAATATATACGGCTTCTCATGCTCTTGATGCCGATAGACGTATTGCGGGTGATGAAGTAGCAAAACCAGTGACAATTAATGATAAAGCTTGGATTGGCGGTGGCGCGATAATATTACCCGGTGTAACCATTGGTGAAGGTGCTGTTATTGGTGCTGGCTCTGTCGTGACAAAAGATGTTGCAAGCTATGACCGTGTTGCAGGAAACCCAGCTCGCTCCATCATCAAATAAAAGGTTGGTGATCCAACCTCATCAAGACAACCCTCAATCAAAATAAATTTTCATTCAGCATCTATACAGGTGTAAGTGAATGTGAAGCTACGTAAGAAAAGCAACAAAGTGTAACGCCATGACGCACACGCTACTTATAACCATTTATATGTTGCTAGTATGAATAAACAGTCACAGTAAATGGAATGAAAATGCAATTATCAAAAAAACTCATTAAAAATATTATTGGATTAAGCTTTATCAGTAGTTTAGCTATTTCAGCCCCATCAATTGCTAATACTCTGACAGATGCTGAATTACAAAAAGCAATTGAAGCCAAGCTAACAGTACAGCTTGAAAGTGCTGATGTAGCCGCATACACCGCAGAATTCCTAATGAATGAAATTCTTACCTGGAAAGGTGAAGAATTACCTCTGAATGAAGCTGATAGTATTTTGGCTTACGCATTTGGTAATCGTGTTATGTCGAACGGCAACCAAATACCGGGGCCGATGAATGAAGCATTAGCTGATACGGTTGTAGAAATTTATAAGCAAACAGGTAAGCCAGTTTATGCACAATGGGAAATTGCACAGTCTATTGGTGAGCGTATTCCTGCAGAGCACCTGTTCTCAATCGACCCAAAGATTGCGCCTGATGGTACGCTAACTTACCTAAGTACTAATGGCGTAGCTGAAGAAGCTGTGAAGCAATCTGGTGGAGATCTGGGGAAAACCGTTGTTGTCGGTTTCTACGAGCATAGCCTTCGTACAATTAATACATCTAAAAGTTTTGGTATCGACGCTTACGCGCCGGAAGGCATTCAGCTACCTCATGATTATGATGAACAATCTGGTCAAGGATGGACTCGTGACGCTAAAACATTCGTTATGCATGAAGTGAGAAATCGTGGGACTAATGAACGCGATCGCCTAATCAAGATTGCAACCTCTGAAGAAAAATAAAGGTATGACACTGATAAGCCTTTGTTGCCTTTAGTTCAAGGCTACATCAGAGATTACTATCAAATAATCTGCAACCCACAACATCAGGCCATCACACATCGTGATGGCTGCTAACTTTCCCTCTTCATATTAAACCGTAATAATCCCACTCCCATACAAAGCACAATGTAGAACAAGGTTTATTATGTCGACGTTTGAACGCATATTCCATGCGGTTTTATTTGAAGTATTAGCGGTAAGTTTATCCATTCTTGGCTTAATTATTTTTACCGAGCACAACCCTCAAACCCTTTCAGGAACTATGATAGTTGTTGCAAGTATTGCTATGGTATGGAATTTCATTTTTAACTATATCTTTGACCGATTTTTCCCTGGTAATCGTGAAGAACGCTCCATGAAGCTTAGGATATTCTTCGTGATTTTATTTGAAGCGGGTTTGCTCTTTTTTACCATTCCAGTAATGGCGTATATCTTAAATGTTTCTCTTATCGACGCATTCTGGCTAGACATTGGCGTGACCATTTTCATTACGATTTACGCGTTAGTCTTTAATTATGCCTACGATAATATTCGCGCATTTATCATTAAAAAGCGTCGTACCGAATTACATGTCGGTATTGAATACTAAATAAGAAACCCCTCATCAACGAACAGTCAGTCTTTGGTGAGGGGCTATCGTTTAACGGTTCTTCTAACCACTTTGCAAGATTACATTTTTTGTAACATTACATCGTCGGCATCGTGAACGCACTTGCGTGTTGCTCTAAACGAACACTGGCAGGCCAACGGCTAGTCACTGTTTTCATTCGAGTGTAGAAACGTACACCATCATTACCATGCACATTTAATGGGCCAAACACAGAACGCTTCCAGCCCCCAAAGCTATGGAACGCCATAGGAACAGGAATGGGTACATTAATGCCAACCATTCCCGCTAATACATCTTCACTAAACTGACGTGCTGTTTCACCATCACGCGTAAAGATAGCCGTACCGTTGCCGTATTCATGACGATTAATAAGATCAAGACCGGTTTGATAATCAGGTACACGTACTATCGCCAGTACTGGGCCAAAGATCTCTTCTTTATAAATTGTCATTTCTGGTAATACGTTATCGAACAACGTAGGACCAACAAAATACCCTTCTTCATGACCTTCAACGACTAAATCACGGCCATCAATTAACAAAGAAGCGCCCTGTTCAACCCCTGTTGTTATGTAGTCACAAACTTTCGCTTTATGTACCGCTGAAATAACCGGCCCCATGTCATTTTCTGTACCATCAACAATACCTGGGCCTATGTGCATTTTTGCAATTTGATCGCTTAAGTTAGCAATTAATTTATCGCCTGTTTCATCACCAACAACAACGGCAACAGATAGCGCCATGCATCGCTCGCCAGCGGCACCAAATGCCGCCCCCATAATGGCATTTGCTGCCATATCTAAATCAGCATCTGGCATCAAGATGCAATGGTTTTTCGCACCGCCCAAAGCCTGACAACGCTTGCCATGTGCCGATGCAGTCGAATAAATATATTCTGCAATCGGTGTCGAACCAACAAAACTCACCGCTTGCACGCGTGGTTCGGTTAATAGCACATCAACGGCTTCTTTATCACCGTTGACTACATTGAAAACACCATCAGGTAAACCGGCTTCTTTCAACAACTTCGCCAATTCTAACGCTAGAGAAGGATCTTTCTCTGATGGTTTCAATATAAAGGTATTACCCGTTGCCAGTGAAATTGGAAACATCCACATTGGCACCATGGCAGGAAAGTTAAACGGAGTAACACCCACACACACACCCAATGGCTGCATCAAAGAGTGGCTATCAACACCTGTACCTACATTGGCAGAATGCTCACCTTTTTGTAGGTGGGGAATGCCACAAGCAAATTCGACAACTTCTAGCCCGCGTGTTACTTCACCAACGGCATCTGAATAGACTTTGCCATGTTCGTTAGAAATAATACGCGCTAGCTTATCCATATTCTGTTCAAGCAAGGCTTTAAATTTGAACATCACACGGGCACGTTTTAGGGGTGATGTTTTCGCCCATGCGGGAAAAGCAGCATCTGCCACGGCAACAACTTGCTCGACTTCTGCGGCTGAACTTAGCACTACCTGACGCGTTTGTTCACCAGTTGCTGGATTATAAATAGGGGCAAAACGCTCGCTACGACTTTCAGTAATTTGTCCGTTAATAAAATTTTGAACCGTTTCCATGTAAATTACTCCTAATTAAATAAGCCAGCATCTTTCGCTAATTGAGATAAATTGTTGTAACCCAAGGTGGCATAAGTAAGCGGGTTGGCAACGGCAGGATCTTGCTCCGCTTCCACCACTAACCAACCTTGATATTCATTATTCTTTAACAAGGTAAACAGTGTCGAGTAATCAATACAGCCATCGCCAGGTACAGTAAATACACCGTTTAATACCGCATCCAGAAAGCTTGTTTTTCGATTTTTAACATCGGCTAATACATCACGGCGAATATCTTTACAGTGAACATGATTAATGCGATGCGCCCAACGTTCAGCAACAGCTATTGGGTCGGCACCTGCAAAGGTTAAGTGCCCAGTATCTAATAACAAACCAACATCTGGCCCTGTGTGCTTCATTAAGTTATCAATATCGGCTTCTGTCTCGATTACCGTGCCCATGTGATGGTGATAAGCAATTTGTACCCCTTGGCTTTGGGTATAACGCGCAAATTTTGTTAGCTTCTCGCCATATTCACGCCATTGTTCAGCCGGAAATTTAGGACGAAGGTAAACAGACTTATCTTGATCACCATGAATACAGTTGGTAACTTCAGCGAAAACCATTACTTTTGCACCTAACTCTCTTAATAAAGTTAAATGTGGTTGTACGGCTTCGATTTCTTCTTCTACAGAACGCGTTAATAATTCACCTGAATACCAGCCAGATACTAATTTAACGTCATGCTTGGCTAAAATTGGCCCTAATAGACTTGCATCACGCGGGAACTTATTGCCGAGTTCAAAACCCGTAAATCCTGCTTGTCGCCCTTCTGTTAAACAGGTTTCAAGTGATGTTTCTGCACCAAGTGAAGGAAGGTCGTCGTTGGTCCATGTGAGTGGATTAATTCCTAATTGTACTGTCATTGTTATACTCCATTAATATTTGGACTGCAGATCAGATAACTTGTTGTTGTTTGGCAAGTTCATATTGCTTTCTTGCAAGTCTGACTTGCTCACGTTCCGACACTTCAGGTACTGCGACTTCCCACCAAGAGCCACCAGATTCGGTAGTACTGAGCGGATCGGTATCAAGTGTGATGACATAGGTTTTGTCTGATTGTTTTGCGCGTATTAGGGCTTGTTCTAATTCAGGAATACAGCCTACTTTTTCAGAATTTGCGCCTAACGCTTTAGCATGAGCGGCAAAGTCTGTTTTCGGTGCGCCACCATCAATGGTCTTGCAGTCTTTAAGTAGGTTATTGAAGCCAGCACCGCCGCAAGCATGTTGTAAACGGCTAATACATCCGTAGCCTCGGTTATCTAACACCACTAATATCAGCTTTTGATCTAACATGACGGATGTAGCGATTTCAGAATTAAGCATGAGGTATGAACCATCGCCAATCATCACGATGACATCAGAATCAGGCTTCGCCATTTTCACGCCTAGCCCACCAGCTATCTCGTACCCCATGCATGAAAAGCCATATTCGAGGTGGTAACCTTTATCGTATTTGGTTCGCCACAGCTTATGTAATTCACCCGGTAAGCCACCAGCGGCACAAACCACAATGTCTTTCTCATCTGCGGCACGATTGACTGCACCAATAACTTCTGCATCTGTGGGCAAATCAGTTCCACGATCTGTCATGGCAATAGAGACGGTTTCATTCCACTGCTGGCGTAAAGATTCTGCTCTATCACACCAAGCGGCACTCGGTTGCCAATCTTCAAGTAAATCTGTAATTTGCGGAAGTGTGCGTTTCGCATCACCAACAACGGGTACACCATTATGTTTAATCGCATCAAAACCGTTGATGTTGATCGACACAATACGGGCATCACGGCTAAATAAAGATCGCGATCCAGACGTGAAATCTTGCAAGCGTGTACCTACAGCGAATACCACGTCGGCTTCACGGGCGAGTTCATTGATCGCCGCCGATCCTGTGACGCCTACAGATCCTAAATTTAAGGCGTGATCCCAAGGCAAAGCCCCTTTCCCTGCTTGTGTTTCACCAACAGGTAACTGGTACTTTTCAACCAATTGATGAAACTCGGGCAATGCTTCAGAGTAATGCAGGCCACCACCCGCGATAACCACCGGATTTTTAGCCGTTTTCAGTAACTCGATCGCTTGCTCAATTTCAACCACATCGGCACCTAAACGACGCATACGGTGAATACGCTCGGCGAAAAAGCTTTCTGGGTAATCGTATGCCATTGTTTGAACGTCTTGCGGTAACGACAAGGTCACTGGTCCACATTCAATCGCATCCGTTAAGATACGCATCGCTTGCGGCAAACTGTTTAGCAGTTGTTCAGGGCGCGTAATGCGATCAAAGAAACGGCTTACCGGTTTAAAGCAATCATTCGGGGTGATCGTTGGATCATTCCAATTTTCAATTTGTTGCAAGACAGGATCCGGTTCACGGGTAGCAAACGTATCGCCCGGTAATAATAAGACAGGCAAGCGATTCACATGCGCTAAAGCCGCTGCCGTAACCATATTCAGTGCACCTGGGCCGACAGAGGTCGTTGCTGCCATCATGCGGCGGCGATTATTCGCCTTGGCAAATGCAATAGCCGCATGTGCCATGCCTTGTTCATTATGGGCTCGAAATGTCGGTAGTTGGTCTTGAACTTGGTATAAGGCTTCCCCGACCCCCGCAACATTACCGTGCCCAAATATCGCAAATACACCTTCAAAGAGTGGTAATGTTTCACCATCTATCTCCACTTTTTGTGCAATAAGGTATTTCACTAATGCTTGTGCCATGGTGAGTCGAATCGTATTTTTAGCTGGCATAATAAAGGCTCCTATCCGCGCTGACGCCACAAAATAATTAAGTTGTGGTAGTTCACTTTAATCTTCTCTATTAAAGCGCGATCACCGATATTACCCGCTAACCATTCACGAGACGGTTGACCAAATATGGTGCGCCCAACAGCAAAGCCTTTCACTAACGGTTGATTGGCAGCCGCGGCAAAACCAGCTCTCAATTCTGCTTCGGGGGCATCTAACCCTAGAATCACCACACCTCGGCAGTATGTATCTCGTTCTGTAATCACGGCGCTAATATTGTTCCAACCTTCTACTGACTGTGGCGGCAACTTCCACCAATCAGGTTTTACCCCTAAGTTATAGAAACGCTGCACAGCACGAAGGTACAAATCATCTGACGATGGCATATCTGCAGGTAAAATCACTTCAAGCAATAGTTCATGACCTGATTGGCAGCAAGCGGCATACACTTCTTTAATCATGCTTTCTTGTTCTAAGCGCAGTGGGTGCTGATCATCGGGATGGAAAAAGGCTAAACATTTAACCACATGTTCAAGCGGCCAATTAACCAACTGAGAACCGATATTGCCATGCTCTAAACACAGCGGACGAGAACCCGGCAGTTCGATTGGTCGACCTATCCACCAGCCAGAGCCTGTGACTTCATTTAATACATCTTGCCCGAACGTACCATCACACAAGATACCCGCTTTACTTTGTAATCCCGCTTCTTCGGCAACTTCTTGGCTCGCTTGTAAAATGAGTTTTTTTAGCGGCTTTATGCTGTCGAAATCGGCTCCGGCCTCTCGCACCATATCAACAAATTGAATACGGTGGTCAAACGCGAGAACGCATAATTCTTCCCAATTAGGTTTACGGGTGGTAACACGGTGTAGGTGATTTAAGCGTGCATCTATATCAGGGCGTGGTACGTCGTTAGCACGGCTTAAGTAATCATCGAGCTCTACTTTCGTAGGCATAGATGGTGCACAACCATGACGAGAAACCACTAATGCCCCACAGGCATTGGCGTAAGCACACGCTTTTTCCCAGCCTTCGCCACTTAAATAACCACGTAATAGACCCGACATAAAAGCATCGCCTGCGCCTAGCACATTTAATACATCGACTCTGACACCTTGAATGGTAATACCATCATCCAGATCATTAGGAATGTCGTTACTGAATACAGAACAGCCTAACGCCCCTCTTTTACACACGAGTTCAGCTTGGCTTACCTGACGCACTGCACGGAGGGCATCGATACTGTTAGTTGAGCCGCCCGCAATGTGAAACTCTTCTTCTGTACCGACGATCAAATCAAACAGCCCTAATACTTCTTGTAGCTGGTCTGTTACTTTTCCTGATTCAATAAAACGATTTTCGCCATCACCCAACGACGTTAATCCCCATAGAACGGGGCGGTAATCAATGTCTAGCGCTGTTTTTACACCATGACGGCGGGCATATTTTAAAGCGGTAAGTACTGCATCACGCGTTTGAGGATTAGATAGATGCGTACCTGTAATGGCTAAACAACGTGCTGAAGCAATGTATTCTTCTGACACATCATCGGCTGTAATCGCCATATCAGCGCAATTATCACGGTAAAAAATGAGTGGGAAAGTTTCTTCATCTTTAATACCAAGAATAACAAGTGCCGTTAAACGCTCTTCATCGGTAATCAAATGACTCGTATCAACACCGACACTATTGAGCTCTTCGCGAAGAAATCGTCCCATGTGTTCATCGCCTACTCGTGCCAACATCGATGATTTCAAACCTTGTCGGGCAGTACCGTAAGCAACATTGCCCGACGACCCACCAAGGTATTTAGAAAAGGAGCCCATATCTTCCAAACGCGCACCAATTTGTTGACCATACAAGTCAACAGCCACCCGTCCCATACAAATAAGATCTAATGTTTTGCTGTCATGTTTCATTTTCGATTCCTTTCTCAAAGCACGTTATAAAACGACAATCAACGCGTCATCGTGGTTGGATTATTTCAATGACTCAGTTATACGAAATGAACGTTTCATTATCAACAAGAAACGAAATGAATATTTTTTTTTGTGATCTTAAGTCTGTTTGTTCTGTACTGATTCTTTGGGTAAGTCAATTTACTCTTCGGGATCAATATAAAAAGCGTTTTGATCTAATTCAAAAAAAGTAGCCTCAAATAATCACACAATTAATTAACGTTTTATTGTTTTATTAAAATAAGTAAATCCAAATGTCGGCTAATATTTTCAGGAAATAAAACCATTGAAGTTAATCCTACGGTAAGCATCTAAGGCCTTTAAAAATCACTATTACAGCGTAAGTTGTCTTGCCAGCAGCCTTATCAGATTGATACATCATGACTAATAGCCTTGTGTGTTCCGTACACTACATCCATCATAACTTCGGTCAATTTATAATCGAAGCATAATTTTTGAAAATATTTTTTCATTAACATATTTGCTAACAAATATGCCGTGAGCGCATTACAACTCAATCTCACCTTTCGTGATCAAGTTCAAAAAAATAACACATAGCAATTAAAATCAATAACTTATAATAAAAAATAAATTTGCATTTAAATTTTATATGAGATCGACGTAGCATTTTATACATTTAATTAACATCAGTGGTGGTTATAAAAGAAACGACAACCTATAGTAATCCTCACTGGGTTTAGAAAATATTTTTCATACTAATATGAATAAAAAACTCACGATTAAAATATGAGATGTGATTCTAGTCGGTAATTAAGTAGAAGCTCTAAATGGAGATTTAACTTAATGCATGAAATCGCATTTTAAATTTGCTGAAGAAGCATCTAATAACAAGGAGGCAGACATGCCAATTACGACAAGTGGATTGACTACGCTATTTCAACAAAGCACTAAATATATAAAGCAATTAATGAATAAGCCTAAAAAAGCAGTTCAAGGGGTGCTTTTTATTACGGGGTTAATGGCACTTGTAGCCTGTGGCGGAGAGAAAGCTGACAGTAATGTGACTCGAATTGGTGTCGCTATACCGAACTTTGATGACACATTCTTGGTAAATATGAAAGATTCGATGAGTGCTTATGCAGCAAAGCAAGACAACCTCGAACTCATTTTTGTTGATGCTAAAGAAGATACTGTAAAGCAGCTTGGTCAAATTCAAAATTTCATTATTCAACAAGTTGACGGCATTATTCTTGTACCAGTAAACACCGATGCAACACAACCTATGACCGATGACATTTTAAAAGCTGGCATTGAACTTGTTTACTTAAATCGTCGCCCTACCTACCTTCCTGATGGTGTCGCGTACGTGGGTTCTGAAGAACTTCGATTTGGTGAAGAACAAGCGAAATACGCAGCATCACACTCAGATGGCGGTAACATCGGTATTATCATGGGTATGATGACGGTTGAAGCAGCCATTTTACGTACTCAAGGTGTGGAAGATTTCTTCAAAGAAAAACCTGAATACAACATTATTCGTAAGCAAACCGCTTTATGGCAGCGTTCTCAAGGAATGGTTGTTATGGAGAATTGGATCAACTCTGGTGACAAGCTAGATATTATTATTTCGAACAATGATGATATGGCATTAGGTGCAATTCAGGCATTACGTGCTGCAGGTAAACTTGACGATACTATTGTCATTGGTGTTGATGCAACCCCTGATGGCTTAATGGCGATCAAAAATGGCGCACTAGACGCGACGGTATTCCAAGATGGTCGTAGCCAAGCTCGTGGCGCCATTGATGCAGCACTTAGTGGCATAAACAAAACCCCTCGCGACAAAATAACGTGGATTCCTGCTGAGCTCGTTACTAAGGATAACCTAGCTGAATTTGAAGCTAAACAGGGTTAATTATCCCTCGTACTGACTGTTCTGTGTGCCTGAACATTGGCACATAGAACAACCTAATTGGAGCAGAAAGCATGAACCAAGTTTTATTAGAAATGCGTGGTATTACCAAAACATTTCCCGGCGTAAAAGCACTCGATAATGTGCAATTAACGTTAAAAAAAGGTCGCGTAATGGCTTTAATGGGAGAAAACGGTGCAGGTAAATCTACCCTAATGAAGGTGCTGTTTGGTATTTATCAACGCGACTGCGGCACGATTCGTTATCAAGGAGAACAGGTTAATTATAATGGTGCGAAAGAAGCACTAGAAGCTGGGATTTCAATGATCCACCAAGAGCTATCTCCTATTCTTCACCGTAGTATTGCTGAAAATATTTGGCTAGGTCGTGAACCACTTAAAGGTCCATTACGCCTTATCGACCACGCAAAAATGTACCATGATACGACTGAACTCTTAAAAAAATTAGATTTGCACCTCGACCCACGTACGCCAATGAGCGAACTCACCGTTGCGACAATGCAAATGATCGAGATATCTAAAGCAATTTCCTACAATTCAAAAATTATTATTATGGATGAACCCACCTCTGCTTTAACTGGCAAAGAAGTTGATCATCTATTTGAAATTATCGAAAAGTTAAAGAAGCAAGGCGTATCCATTGTTTACATCAGCCATAAAATGGATGAAATCTTCCGTATTTGTGACGATATAACAGTATTCCGTGATGGGTGTTACATCGGCGAACGTGAAGCACAAAACACCAATCACGAAGAACTTGTTCAGATGATGGTTGGTCGTGATTTAGGCGATGTATTCCCACCTCCTACAGCGAAACCTGGAAAAGTACGTCTAGAAGTAAAAAATCTGAGCGTTGACGGTGTATTTGACAACATTAGCTTCAAACTGCATGAAGGTGAAATTTTAGGTATTGCAGGGCTTGTTGGCGCTGGACGCACCGAGCTTATCGAAACCTTGTTTGGGGTAAGAAAGCACGATGTAGGCGAAATTTGGATTAACGGCGAAAACGTCGAAATCAAAACCCCTCAAGATGCAATCAGTCATAAAATGGCATTTTTAACCGAAGATCGACGCCATTCGGGTCTTTATTTGATGCTTGATATCTTCGCAAATACCTCTATTGCTCATCTTGATGCTTACCGTAATAAAGTCGTAAACGTGCTTGATGTACGTTCGATGCAAAAAGATTGCGCTAGCCAGTGCACCAAATTAAAAGTCAAAACACCGGGTATGGAAGAAAAAATTGATAACCTCAGTGGTGGTAATCAACAGAAAGTACTACTTGCACGTTGGATGCTAACCAAACCAGACATCCTCTTTTTAGACGAACCAACACGCGGTATTGATATCGGCGCGAAGTCTGAAATTTATAAACTAATGCGATTACTTACAGGTATGGGCAAAAGCTTAGTCATGATCTCGTCTGAACTACCTGAAGTCATAGGAATGAGCGACCGAATACTAGTCATGCATGGAGGCAAGCTGAAGGGTGAACTTGACGGCAAAGAAGCCTCTCAGCAACAAGTAATGTCAATGGCTTTCAACTAACGCCACCACATTAGCTAAACCAAAACGAATCAAGGAATGTAGTTATGCTAGCTAAACTTCTTCAAGCGACCTCAGATCAACCGAAGGGCGCAAATACAAAACGCTTCATATCCAAATACGCTATCTATTTTGTCTTTATCGCAATGTGTATTGTGATGAGTATTTTGTCTCCTGTTTTCTTAACAGTGGCCAACCTACTTAACGTAATGACACAAATGGCAAGTATTGGTCTGCTGGCGCTTGGCGTTACCATTATTATTATTACACGAGGTATCGACCTTTCATCTGGTTCTGTTCTCGCTGTTGCGGCCGTTGTATCTGCAAGTACCGCCCAGTCACTTGATTGGGGCATGAGAATGTACCCTAACCTGCCAGAACTACCTATTATTGTGCCAATTTTAGTGGCACTCGCCGTCGGTGCATTATGTGGCTTGATAAACGGTGCTCTTATTGCTTATACGGGTATCCCTCCTTTCATTGCCACACTGGGTATGATGATTATCGCTCGTGGTGCAGCACTACTGTATTCAGATGGTCGCCCAGTCAGTAGCTTAATCGAGTCATACCAGTGGATTGGTCAAGGAACCATTGCCAATGTGCCCGTGCCTGTGGTGATATTTTTAGTAATGGCTTTCATTACCTATGTGCTTCTTAATTACACTCGATTTGGTAAATACGCCTACGCCATTGGTGGTAATGAAACTGCCGCATATGTATCTGGCATTAACGTGACCAAATACAAGATTCTTGTCTATGTATATGCCGGTTTACTTGCAGGTATTGCTGCACTGATTCTGACTGCACGTATTAACTCTGGTCAGCCAGGCCTTGGTGTGATGTATGAGCTTGATGCCATCGCATCTGCAACCGTTGGTGGTGTGAGTCATGCCGGTGGTATCGGTACAATTCAGGGCACTATTGTCGGCGTCATGATCATGGGTGTACTGCAAAATGGGCTTGATTTATTGAATGTCTCGGCCTATTGGCAGCAAGTCGTAAAAGGCTTAGTCATTGTTGTTGCTGTTATTTTCGATATGAAACGACAGAAAAAGAGTAAATAACCCCCGTAAACATTTACTCTTAAACAAAGTTGTAACTGTAGGAAACTTTGCCACGGATTCTTTAATCCGTGGCCTTTTTGAGTTTGAAGCACCTCGGTCCCCCTCCTACTGCAGATAAACTGAAACATATATTCCAACAAGACATAATTTAATCGTACATTTTGAAATTTTCATTTCATTATCATATAATTGCCAGACTTATAAAGCGTTAACGACAGGAAGTTTAAAATGTCTGCAGCTACCACGCTATCTGAATTAGAAGAGCAAATTCGTAATCGATATAACGAATTAAGCAAACGGCTGCAACAAGTCGCCGCGTATGTATTAGAGAGCCATAACAGTATCGCTTTTGACACGGTTGCAGTTATTGCTGAGCAAGCGCAAGTACCCCCTTCAACGCTGATCCGCTTCGCAAATGCTTTTGACTTCAAAGGCTTTAATGAAATGAAACAACTGTTTCGTCAAAACCTCGTTGAAGAAACAACCAGCTACACTGATCGCGCACGCTTATTTAAAGAGTTAGATGATGCGTCACCACCGCCTGAAAACCCTATTGATATATTGCAAGATTTTGCCCGAGCAAATAGCCAAGCCATGGAGCAATTAGCCACTCAAACATCGGCCGATAAACTGAATCAAGCGGTCGAGTTAATTGCTAACGCCAACAATATCTATCTAATTGGCCTACGTCGTTCATTTAGCATCGCATCGTATTTAACCTATGCATTACGCCATTTAGAGCGCCGCGCTTTTTTAATTGATGGATTAGGTGGGATGTTTCAAGAACAGCTCAGTATGGTGGGGCCCAAAGATATTGTTATCTCTATCAGCTTCTCACCTTACGCTGAGGAAACCGTTAAATTAAGCGAGATAGTCAGCAAAGCAGGGGCAAAGCAAGTGGTGATTACAGACAGCCAATTAAGCCCGCTAGCAGCCTTTAGCGACGTCTGTTTCGTGGTGAAAGAGGCTAAAGTAGATGCATTCCGATCGCAATCAGCATCGTTCTGTCTTGCACAAACATTAGCAGTATCGCTGGCGTTTAAAACCGGAAACGATCAATAAAAAACGCCCCACAACATATGAGGTAAAATACGGTATCAAGGTCTGAATTAGTCAGATCCTTGATAACCTCAATAATCATGTAATTAAGTTTCTGCCTAAAAAATGACATAGCCAAGGAAAACAACCACTCCCGAAAGGATCAGCGTCATCACCGCCGGAATACCATCTTTCCAAGTATCAAAACGTAAATGAAAATAGATAGCCCCTAAAGAAGTGCCAAGCAGAGCCATGGCTCCTAGCAATCCTAGTATGCTGCTCTGGAACCAAATGGTAATTGCCCCAAACAACTCAACGACACCTACCAGCGCCATTACCTGACGATTAAGCCCGTAAGAATGAAAGAACTCTATTTGTTTTTCAAAAATCATTTTTTGCCAACCCAGCAATTTTATTGAGCCAGCAAATAAGAAGAAAGCTGAAAGCAAAACAATAATGCCAGTAATTAAAATATTCATATTATTCTTTCCATTTTTCGGGTTGATTAGAGTTTAGTTCTGCATCATTATTAATTGAACTGATTACAATTAATAAACATTATGAATGAAAGTCATATAGCTAAAGTCGATCTAAATCTGCTTAAATCTTTACGTGCGTTGCTTGAAGAGCAGCATGTGGGACGTGCAGCGCAGAAAATGAATGTCACCCAATCAGCAATGAGCCACACTCTCTCTAGGCTGAGAACAGTTTTCGATGATCCTCTTTTTATACGAAATGCCAAAGGATTAGAACCTACAGCACGGGCATTGGAATTATCCGATAAACTTAGTTTTATCCTCGGTGAAATCGGCACCTTACTGACACCAAAAACTTTAGAACTCTCGCAAGTTCATGCCCACTTTCGTCTTCAGACTCATGACTTTATTGTTGCTTCTTACCTATCAAAGGCATTTCACACTATCAATAGTGAAGCACCTAACATCATCTTTGATGTGCAGATACTGGACAATAACGCTTATGAAAAACTCGATAGCGGAAAGCTAGATATGATCATTGGAGCGGGACTGAAGGCTAATCCGCGTTTTATGCAGAAACGCCTTATCAATGAAGCCTTAGTGTGCTTGCTAGATAAGCATAACCCCGCTCTGAATAACTGGAATACAGAAGCCATTTTTAGCTACCCTCATATCAAATCCAGCTTGCTCGATGATCACGACGATCCAGTAAGCCAATACGGAAAAAGCATGGGGCTGTCAGAACGAAAAATTGGACTCTATGCTGAATCCCTCAATTTACAGTTAGCACTATTACCCAATTCTAAATTGATTGCCTTCTTGCCGGAATCTATCGCGGAGCAAGGAAGTAAGTTATACGGATTAAAATTAAAAGCGTGCCCATTTAGTTTACCGACTCTTACTATTCGTGGAATGTGGCATGAAAGACACCAAAACGATCAGGTGCATAAGTGGGTTCGCGATAAAATTAGCGATGCTTTTCTTAGTATAATCTAGCGGGAGTAGAGGTGGATATGTGTCATGACTGAATGCATTAATTTTATTGACTACAAAAAAGGACCTCATGAAAAGAGATCCTTAATAATTTATCAGTCTTGCTAAAAAAAAGGGGTTAGATCGTTAAAGGATCACCGTTTTCCCTGATTTCATTGACTCTAAAGCCGCTTCAGCTAGCACCAAAGCAAACTCCCCATCAACACCACTACATTCAGGCTTGCAACGATTAGCTAAAACATCTGCAAAATGTTGCCATTCAGCGATATATGCATCTTGATAGCGCTCTAAAAAGAAAGGTTGCGGTTTAGCGCTGGTACAACCAACGTCCCCCCAATGCTGTACCAAGTTTTCTTTCATGTTGCCTGCTTGTAGTAAGCCTTTTTCACCGTGAAGCTCTAAACGTTGATCATAACCATAGCCTGATCGACGGCTGTTTACGATGGTCGCCATCACTCCTGATGGAAACTGTAATACTAATACTGCAGTATCAATATCGCCTGCTTCGCCAATCGCAGGATCAACCATGCAGCTGCCGTGCGCCGTGATCGACACAGGATCTTCACCAATAATGAAACGTGCCATATCCAGATCATGCACCGTCATATCACGAAACATTCCACCCGAAACTTGGCTGTACTCTGCTGGCGGTGGCGAAGGATCACGAGAGGTAATTAAAAGCGATTCTGCTTTGCCAATCGTGCCTGCACCTAACTGTTCTTTTAGCTGACGAAATTGTGGATCATAACGGCGGTTAAACCCAACTAACATTGGTACATTGTGTTTTTCAACAACAGCTAAGCAATCTCTTACTCGGCTCAACTCAAGATCAATCGGCTTTTCACAAAAAATCGCCTTACCGTTGATGGCAGCAAGTTCGATTAAATTAGCATGCGTATCTGTTGCTGAACCAATGCAAACACCGTGTACGTCTGGATCGGTCATTGCTTCTTCAACAGACTGAATTTTTGCCTGATAGCTATCAACTAACTTTTGTGCCCCTTCCAAATAAGGGTCAATCACTGAGTACAAGTTTGTTTCTGGGTGATTGTTAATATTGACAGCATGAACCTGTCCAATTCTACCGGCACCAAACAAAGCGATATTAAACATGCCTAACTCCTTAGCAACATTAAGTATTTATACCAATCTAAATAGGTATTTGTTCATATTGGTATTACGTTATAGAAAATCGTTATTTGTTCTCTGTTATTAATCATTCAAGCCAAAAGCGACATTAACGAGTAACGTGTTTTTTTGCGTAATCGTCTGAATTGATCCAATCGTGATCGGGTTCCCAGGTAAACAGCCATTTACGTGTTGGCCCTGCCATTACGTTGAGGTAATAACTATCATAACCTGCGATTGTCGCAACGGGGTGATAGCCTTTAGGTACTTGAACAACATCTTTGTTATATACCGCCATGCACTCATCTAATTCACGATCGTCGGTATAAACACGCTGCATACAAAACCCCTGTTCAGGATTAAGACGATGATAATACGTTTCTTCAAGGTAGGTTTCTGAGGGTGCTGCATCTTGATCGTGCTTATGGCTTGGGTATGAACTCGTGCACCCTTCATCGGTGTAAACTTCTACCACCAGTAAGCTGTCTGCCTCTTTATAATCAGGCAAAATATTGTGTACATAACGCTGATTATGGCCGTTACCACGGTGCTCGGCATCAATATCGTTCGGGGCAATCAGCCTTGTTGGTAAGCGGCCACTTCCTGGTGCTTGGCACACTGCCAACTCAAGTGCAGTATTGGCGACAACCTTAATCAATTCACCTGCCGTAACATAGACAGCGTAAGGCTTTTTACGCTCAAAAGGACTCATTCTATCGCCGATATTCTCAAAACATGCGCTTGGTGTTGTTACAGAGGCATGCCCAGCAATAAGTACTAAACACACTTCATTAGCGCTTGCTGGTAATTCCAAATGCTGACCTTTTTCTAGCTCATATGCTTCAAAACCAACATACCCCCACCCTGCACTTTCAGGTGTTATCGACTGCGTTCGACCTTGTCGATCCGCCTTTGCATATTTAGATAACAATCTAGACATAACGAAAATTCATCCCTTAAAGCAATTATTCATACAAGATCAAAAATGAAATTAATCATTCAATTAAGATATTTCAATGAAACAAACATTTCAATTAATTTTTAATTTGAAGTGAACGTTTTGTGGACAAGGTAACGTGCCGATAATTTAACGATATTTTTTATTAAAATTGGCATATTTATATATTTCTAAAAATACTTTTACCTAATGAATAATTAGTCCTGTTAAATGAGTAAAAATAAAACCATCCAAGTAAAATAAACATAACAACGAATAAAACGATAAATTTTTATCAAAAAAAATAGAGCAACAAACCAGAGAAAGCAAAGATACCAAGAGAAAAACAAAGAATAAACATGAAAATCCTCATTTAAAGACCAAGTTAACAGTAAATTTTTTTCATTGGTGTAATTATGCAAAAAGTTCAAATAATAGAACGTTAATAAATAACCTTCCGCCAATTTAAATATCTTTTCAAGGAGCTAATATGCGTTATGCATTGCATGGTATGTGTTCACTTCACAACAATATTGTAAGTGACATTCGTTTAGCAAAAGAAACGGGCTATCAGGGATTAGAGATACATACCGATAAATTATGGCGATATATTCACGCAGGGTTTACCAGCCAAGATCTTAAGGCTCGACTAGAAAAAGCAGATATTACCCCTACAGCCATTGATATTATTGGCTCAGTTGAGGCATCAGATAAAGCAACTCAGCAGAAAGTATTTAAAGAAGTCGAAATACTTTGTGCATTCGCACAAGACATTGGTGCCCCAACTATTCAGCTAAACGCTTTTGAAGCACTAAACGGCTTATCGGTTGAAGACAACATCAAAATCACCGCTCAAAATATTCAGCACATTGCCGATATCGGAAAAGAATATGGGATCCGCTTTCAGTATGAAGGTGCCGCATGGACACCGATTGCGAAACTCAGCGATTATTTCCGACTTTATGATGCAATAGGTCGTGATAATTTTGGCTTTGTTCTCGACACATGGCACTTTTGGGCAAGCCGTGGTGCTTCGCCTGAAGATATGGCAAAAATTGATAAGAGTTTCATTTATAACGTTCACCTTTCTGATGGCAAACGTCCTGCTCGTGGTCAACCTTGGGTCGATGAGAAAGAACTACGTGGATACATTCTTGGTGAAGGGGATATCCCACTGCAAGAATGGGTAGAGGCAATAAAAAGTACAGGTTACGACGGATTCTATTCGGGTGAATTTCTAAACGATCAACTATGGGAATCTGACCATTACGATATTGCAGAAGCGATGCTAAACGGTATGAAAAAGTTAGTTGAACCTCAATCTTCTTCTCGATAAGCCCTTATTATTTAGATACAAAAAAAGCTGACTCCTGTCAGCTTTCTCATTAACTATTTAGTTTCTCGGCACATTAAGCTCACCGCTAATGTTTGCGCTAGATACATTGAACTACTTAAAGAACGGAAGCCCATTACTTCCCCTTCTTGTACTTCAAAGCAAACATCCATTTTACTGCCCTGAGAATTCATTTGATCATCGGTTATTGCAACAATAGGGACGTTTTTTTCAAATGCTTGGGTAATCAACTCACTGGTTTCTGGCGCATAAGGTGTAAAAGTCACCGTCACTAATACATCATTTTCGCTCATACGACGTGTCATAGGGGTCAACATGCCACCATGGTCATCAAGCAACACCACATTGTTGTCTGACTTCATTAATGCATACCAAAGATAGAATGCAACAGGGTAAGCCCTTCTCATACCTTGGATATAAATCGTATCAGCTTTATCCATTAACGATACTGCTCGCTCAAGCTTCTGAGGCGAAACAGATACTTGAAGCTGTTCCATTGCTTCAATGTTAGCGACACCATAATCTTGAAAAATAGTTGTTGGTGATTCAGGTTCAAAGCAATCTTGATCACGCGCTTGACGTACTCGTTCTTTGTAGTCACGAGGGCGATTTAGGTACTGATCGCGAAATAACGCCTGCATCTGACTAAAGCCAGAGAACCCCATCGTATTGGCAAAACGACTCAGAGTAGATAACGGAACATTGGCCTGTTCTGCTATCGTCGCCATCGTTTCAACCGCAACAAGCATAGGTTGAGCCATTACATAATCAGCAACTTGTTGTAGTCGCTGGCTCAACTTATCATAACGCTTAACAATTAAATCGCGTAGTGTGTCGAGGTCGTTTGGCACTTCTAATAAAGTATTTTCAGCTTCCATACCTAACGCTTCTCCTCGGTCGAAAGTATCTAATTAATAACAATAATACCCTAAGATGGTATATCTTAGGGTATGTATTTTAAGACAATAATTTAAAGTTGCGAATTGCCTCTTCTTTTACAAAAGGCATCGCCTTTTTCATGAAGTAAATACGATCAAACTTGTCAGGTTCCTCATTCATGAAATCGCGTAAATTATGACCTAAAGCCTGGCGTAAACACGTACCGATATTGAATTTAGACACACGGCTTTTTTTCAGTTTTGCCATGTCTTCATTACGAATACCACTCGCACCGTGCACAACAAGAGGTTTGTCTACCCTGCTTGCAATCTGATCGAGTAGACCAAAATCAATCGTGCTTGTTGGTGTCGTTAAACGGTGAACGTTACCCACTGAAATAGCGACACAATCTACGTTACTTTC
Organism: Photobacterium profundum; assembly: GCF_003026285.1. Taxonomy (GTDB): domain Bacteria; phylum Pseudomonadota; class Gammaproteobacteria; order Enterobacterales; family Vibrionaceae; genus Photobacterium; species Photobacterium profundum. The sequence goes on along the minus strand of NZ_PYOD01000004.1, from coordinate 279,885 downwards.
TTCTGCAAAGCGCGCTGCATCATCAGGAGATGTATCAATTGTTTTTATGTGATCACGGCCTTCTTCATAAGGCACAGAGCCAATTTCACCTTCAATCGATGCACCGCATGCATGAGCAACTTCAGCCACTTTTTTGGTGCGGGCGATATTTTCTTCCAGTGATAATTGAGATCCGTCAAACATGACAGAACTAAACCCAGCTTTTAAAGCACGATAAATAATCTCTTCATCGTAAGTATGATCTAAATGCAAGCAAACAGGTACTGAACTATCGTGCGCTAGCTGTAAAAATATCGCTGCAGCAATTTCAACACCATAGAAGTCGACGACGTCTTTGTTACAAGCCAAAATAACCGCTTTATTCACTTCTTCAGCAGCATCAACGACAGCGCGTGCATCTTCATAACCAAAAACATTGAAACAAGGCACAGAATAATCGGATGCTGCAGCCTGAGGTAATAAGTCATTTAAGTTAACTAACATAACGTTTCCTTGTTATTTGAATTTGGCGATCATGTCCTTGATGCCTGGAATCGTATTCACTTGATACTCATGGTGAGGGTCAAAGTGCTGAACAAGCGATTTAGACGTTTTACCTACAATAATTGTGAAGTAGTACATCTCGTAACCAGGCGCCGCGACACTTGGGTGGTATCCCTTATCAATCGCGATAACACTGCCAGTACGAACGTGATAAACCGGACCAAAATCATCTTCATGCTCATATAAAAATTGAGCACCAAAGCCAAAATCAGGGTTAAAACGGAACTGGTACACTTCTTCGTACAGAGTTTCTTCTGTACCGTTTTCGGTAACACGATCTTCATCATGCTTATGAGGAGGAAAGCCAGACCAGCCACCAGCGCCAACAGTAAACAGCTCACTCACTAATAAACGACCACGCTTGTCTGCATTGCTCTGACCCAGTACGTGCTTAATTTTTCGGTGTGTTTTGGTGTCATCAGAGCCGTACTGCACCATATCAACGCTATCTTGTAAGACAGCAAAAGGTTCTAGTGTTTCTTCATAACGGCCACCAGCGATCATAATGTCAGCGTTATCGCTCACACATTCGATAACAGCGGTATAACCTACAGGCACATACACAGATTCTGGGTTCCCTTCCCATACCGATGCACGTTGACCAATGTTGTCAAACACCATTTCTTCAGCGCTACCATTGGTAACTGTAATACAGCAAGTACCGCCCGCAAGCACGATGACAGATTCATAGCCATCAACAATATGAGTATGTGTTTCACCTTGCTTTAAACGTACTGGGTTGAAATAACACAATGGCGAAACATCATCATTAATATCAATTATTGGCTGGTTTTTATTGTCGAACGGTGGGATATGCTTACCCATATTACTTTCTCCTCAAATACCCATTTTTAGTTTTATCGTTTCGTTTGGGTAAGTTTTATGTAAAAGAGCCGAATCATGATGGTATGCATTCTTCATTAACACTATCTATTTAAATACGTCTTATAAATATGAATTAACTACCTTTATTCAAGATACAGTCTGCTGATCCGGCTGACCTAATTAACCTTTATTTACCATTATCAAATAATTAAAGGTCTTGTTCTCGGGTCTCAATAAAGTCGAATAGTACTTCTTTCGTTGGCATAGCTTCGGTACAGCTATTACCACTCACATTAATTGCTGCAGCCGCTGAACCGTGTTTAACACCGTCTTCCAACTCGCCGCCGTTCACTAATGTCCAAATCAAGCCGCCTGCGAATGAATCACCTGAGCCAAAGGGCTTCTTAACTTCAACACGGAAGATACCTTGTTGGAATTTGTGACCATCTTTGCAGTACACTTTTGAACCTAGCTCACCGGCTTTTACAATCACAACCTGCGTATTTGCACGTAAAAATCGGTCTGCCGTTGCATCATCATCTGTATTGCCAGGTGCTAATACGGTTTCCATCATGTCGAATTCTTCGCGATTACCAATCACGATGTCAGACAAGCCAGCTGCGATACCGTAGTAAATCGATGCGTCAACATCGGTGCGCCACGAGTATGGACGGTAATCAACATCAAGCACCACAACAGTATTACTGCGACGGGCATGTTCCATGGCGATTAACGTTGCTTCGCGGCTTGGGCTTTCAGATAACGCCGTACCTGTTACAACCAACATTTTGCTTTGTGCAATGTATGCCGGATCAACTTGTTCTGGCTTTAGTGTTAAATCTGATGCCTTGTTACGGTAAATAAGTACCGTACAATCGTTTGGCTTCATTTCAGTAAACGCAACAGAGGTACGTGAACCTGAATTGTCGGTCATCATGCCGTCAAGATTAATACCTTGATCTGTCATGTAACCACGTACATAACCACCAAACGCATCATCTGCCACACAACCAATGAAACCTGTTTTGCCGCCTAACTTGCTGATCGCGACGGCGATATTGGCAGCAGAGCCGCCTACAAATTTATTAAACCCTGAAATGTCTGCCATATCGGTGTTGGCTTCGCGGGCGTATAAATCTACTCCCGCGCGACCTAGTACGATGGCATCCAGCGGGCGATCTTGCTGAAGTGCAATCTTTGTCATAATTATCTTTTCCTAGTCGTTATAAGCGACCCAAGCGGCACCTTGGTCAGCAGATTCAACACATTTCTCACAAAGGCGAACGCCTTCAATACCAGCGTCAACACCTGGGAACCAAATGCTCTCTAATGTTGCTTGATCATCACGATCTGCAGCATCAAATGCTAGTGCAAAGCGGTGATACAAGTTTGCCCATGATTCAAAGAAGCCTTCTGCGTGACCGCCACCGATACGGTTAGCCGCTACACCTTCAACATCTTGGTATAGGTACCCCATACCACGGTCAAGAACGCGTGGGGCTTCACCTTGTACTTCGTAACGAAGCTGGTTTGGATGCTCATCCCACCATTCGATGGATGCTTTTGAACCCACAATACGAATGCGTTGTTCATGCATTGAACCCGCGTTAACAGCAGAAGCCCATAACGTGCCCACTGCACCGCCTTTGAATTCCATCATGACGTGTGCGTTATCTTCTAGTGGCTGACGTGACGCAATAAAGCTTTGACGCATACACGCTAGGCGATCAATTTCTAGCCCTGTCATGACTTCACATAAGTAATAAGCGTGCGTGCCGATATCACCCAATACATAAGTAGGACCTGATGCCGCAGGGCTTACACGCCACTTTAGGCCAGGATCATTTAATTCATATTCTTCGTTGTGAAAACCGTGGGCAAATTGCATGTTCACGACACGAATGTCACCCAAATCACCACGCTCAACCATTTCACGTGCTTGATGCACCATTGGGAAACCGCTGTAACCGTACATTACGCCGATCACACAGTTCTTTTCTGCTGCAATCGCTTTTAATTCTTCTGCTTCTTCACTGGTGAATGTGATAGGTTTTTCACATACAACATGTAAGCCCGCATTTAACGCTGCTTTACAAATTTCGTAGTGTGTAGAGTTCGGCGTAGCAACCGATACGGCTTGAATGCCATCAGCACGCTTAGATTCAGCCGCAAAGAAATCTTTATAATTGCTGTAACAACGATCGGCGTCTAGACCAAGATTGACACCAAATTCACGACAGCGATCTGCATCTAAATCAAATGCACCTGCAACTAATTTGAATAGACCATCGCGGTGTGCTGCACTGCGGTGTGCGTAGCCAATCTGGCTGCCACGTCCACCACCGACCATACCCCAGCGAATTGGTTGTTCAAAACGGCGTTCTTCATTAAACATAATCATAATCTCCATGGCGGTACTGCCGACAGTTTGTGTAAAGGCAGTACCAAAAATGTCATAAAATTGCGTTGAAAAATTCAGTTAAACGGCTAGTAAACTAAACGCCGCGACGCTGTAGGTTTTTACCTTCTTGCCAATCAGCCACTTTTTGCTCTGTGCTTTCATTGCGAGTAACTTCTGGTAAACCAACTTCCCACCAACAATCACACTTAGACCAAGCCGCTGGTGATACAGGGTCGATATCAACAACGATAACGTAAGTACGGTCTGCTTCTTTAGCGCGTACAAATGCGGCATCAAACTGGTCAATCGATGTTAGTTTTTCACTGATTGCACCCTGTGATTCAGCGTGCTTTGCAAAATCAACCCGTGCCAGCTCACCGTCAGGACGACGACAATCTTCTAGAAGGTTATTAAACGACTCATTACCAGTATTGTTTTGAAGTTTATTGATAACCGCGAAACCGCCGTTATCACACACAACCAGAATCATTTTCTGACCCGTTAATACTGATGAATAGATATCAGAATTCTGAATTAGATAAGAACCATCACCTACCAGAACAACAACATCATTATCAGGGTTAGCTATCTTGGCACCCCAGCCACCTGCAATCTCGTAACCCATGCAAGAGAAGCCAAAGTCGATATCGAACTTACCAATTTGGTAGTTCTGCCAGTTCATTGATAATTCAGCAGGTAAACCACCCGCAGCTGTCAGTACGGTGTCACCTTTTTCCATTTGTGTATTTAACTTGCCAATAACTTCAGCGTAAGAAGAAGTGCCCGGTAAAAGCTCACCTTTCTTAGGGTGAGTACGACGGTAAACTTCCGCCTTCCATTCATCTGCTTGTGCTTTTGCCGTATCTGCCCACGCTTGCGCTGACCGCCAATCACCCAACACACCTGAAAGTTTTGTCATACACGCTTTTGCATCACCCAACACTGGGTATGACATATGCTTAATAGCATCGAATTTAGCCACGTTAATGCTGACAAGCTTCATATCAGGGTTGCGGAATACCGACCATGAACCGGTGGTAAAATCTTGTAGACGTGTACCAATAGCCAACACAACATCAGCATGTGCTGCCATGTAATTAGCTGAATTTGAACCTGTTACACCGATTGGACCAGCATTTAACGGGTTGTCTTGCAGCATTGTGGCACGGCCAGCAATCGTTTCTACGACAGGAATATTATGCTTTGCGGCAAAATCGGCTAATTCATCGGTTGCGAGTGAATAGTGCACACCACCACCAGATATAATTAGCGGACGTTCTGCGTTTAATAGGATTTCTTTCGCTTCTTCAATCACCAACATTTCAGGCTCTGGACGACGAATGCGATGTACTTTGTCGGCGAAGAAAGCTTCAGGGAAATCGTAAGCCATGCCTTGAACATCTTGCGGTAAACCAATAAATACCGGGCCGCATGTTTCAGGGTCTAACATGGTGTTTAGTGCATGTGGTAAAGACTGGATAATTTGAGCCGGAGAAACAATGCGATCCCAATAACGCGTTAACGGTTTAAAGGCATCGTTACATGTAATAGAAGGATTATGGAAATTCTCTGGCTGCTGTAATACAGGATCAGGTAGACGGCTAATGTACGCATCACCCGAAATTAACAATAGAGGTAAACGGTTTGTATGGGCAATACCTGCAGCCGTTATCATGTTCGTTGCACCAGGACCGATAGAACTGGTTGCAATACCAATGCGGCGACGTTGGTTTGCTTTAGCATAAGCAATAGCAGCGGTTGCCATTGATTGTTCATTTTGGCCACGCCACGTCGGAATTTTATCTTCAATATTTTTTAGTTGCTGACCAAAGCACGTTACATTGCCATGACCAAAGATGGCAAACGCAGCACCAAATAGCTGCTCAACTTTGCCATCAATTTCAATTTTTTGTGCCGCTAAATAATTAGCAAATGCTTCAGCAACAGTTAGGCGTACAGTTTTCATCTTCTTCCTCGAACATCATCACACTAAAAATTGGCATCCCTGCCCTGCCTACACGGTGTTATCCATTATTTGTGTAGTCAGTTCTTTAATCGGGGAACATCCATCCCCCGATGGCGGCTTTGAATATTACAAAGCGACAAACGTCGTTATTACAAGCCGTACTTAGTTGCGTAGCCAGTAATGTTTGTGTAAGCCGTTTTAGCAAACTCTAGTGGGTTCGCTTTTGCAGGATCTTGCTCTGCTTCAACTAATAACCAACCTTCGTAATTACGTTCTTTCAGTGCAGCGAAAACATCGTCATAGTCAACGTCGCCAGTACCAGGAACGGTGAATACACCATCAAGAACTGCATTAAGGAATGATTTGTCTGCATCACGCGCCGTCTTCATAACACCTAAACGAAGGTCTTTAAAATGCATATGACCAATGCGATGGCCCCAGCGCTTAATCATTGTTACAGGGTTACCGCCACCGTATGTGATATGACCGGTATCAAGCGTTAAGTGAACAGAATCGCCGGTCAATTCCATCAGAAGGTTAATGTCGTCTTCTGTTTCACAAATTGTGCCTACATGGTGGTGGAAAGACAGTTTGATACCGTGTTCATTTAATAAGTAATCAGCAACAACACTCAGCTTCTCTGCGTATACTTTCCACTCATCCATTGTCAAAATGACACGCTGTGAAAGTGGTGTATTAATGTCGCCATGAACAGAGTTGCTCACTTCGCCATATACCATTGCCTTACAGCCAGCAGCTTTCAGTAGCTTGATGTGCACTTGCATTGCTGCAATTTCTTCTTCTGCTGTAAGTGTCATCAAATTACCGCTAAACCAGCCTGAAGCCAGAACAAGATTGTGTTGTTCTAGTAGAGGAATAAGCACTTCAGGTTCACGAGGGTATTTCGTTCCTAATTCAGTACCAGTGAAGCCAGCTTCTGACATTTCACTCAAACACGTTTCTAAAGCAATCTCGCCGCCAAGTTCTGGCATGTCGTCATTAGTCCAAGTCAAAGGGCTGATTCCGTATTGAACTTTGCTCATGTTCGTTCTCCAGCATTTAATTTGTAGGATTAAGGTAGTGTGATTAATTATTTTTCAATCGCCACTTGTTTCGTTTCACTGGCAATCAATATAATGAAAAAAATTATAAATGGAAAATATTTTTCAAACGAAAAATACTTTTTCCACAAGTTTGTATTTTATGAAAAAAACCCCGTAAACACAGGGCTAGAGGCGATATAAGACCAAGATCACAAAAACACTTAATAGAGTAAAAACAATAACTTAAATCAAGAAAGCAAAATGAAAAATATTTACCATTGTATGACACAGGTATCATTTTAAGAGAAAAATCATTTCAAGCTATAGCAAGAATGCAGTGGAATACATATGATGATTCAAAACGCCAAAATGAAAAAAATTTATCAACACATACTTTCAAAATATAACTATTAGAAACAATTAAAGGCGTATTAAGTAATCCTTAGCCCTTTCCCTACAGTTAGAAGGCGGGATTAAACCCTGAAACATGTGTATAGATGGTTATACATGCTGATGGAAAATTTAATGGAGTAAATAATGTCATCAAGTATCGAGACATCATCACGAAAACATAACCTTAGTTACATCATTAGAATTTGTTGTATCGCGGCTCTTGGAGGGATTTTATTAGGATATGACACCGCCGTTATTTCTGGTGCTATCGGACCGATAAGAGAGTATTTCAACTTAACACCAGCACAAACGGGATGGGCTGTTTCCAGTGTTGTATTAGGCAGTATTATTGGTGCAGTCAGTGCAGGTTGGTGTGCCCTTAAATATGGTCGTAGAAAAGCATTATTCTTAGCGGCTCTTCTATTCATCATTTCAGCAATAGGCTCAGCTCTTGCCTCTACCTTTACCATCTATGTGTTATTTAGAATTGTAGGTGGCATTGCAGTTGGTTTAGCGTGTGTTGTCTCGCCTATGTATATGTCTGAAGTCGCCCCTAAAGATTTCAGAGGACGTGCTGTTAGTATGTTCCAACAATCTGCCGTTATTGGTCAAACGGGGGTATTCTATGTTAACTACTTGATTGCAAAGGGTATGTCTGAAGCATGGCTGGTTGATATTGGCTGGCGCTGGATGCTGGCGTCAGAAGTTCTGCCTGCCTTATTATTTGGTTGTCTCTTATTGATTATCCCTGAATCACCACGCTGGTTAGTATTAAAAGGTCACCTTGCTCAAGCAAAAGAAACCCTTTCTCGCATTTCTAACCCTGAACATGCCGACCGCGTTATTCTTGAAATACAAAAATCATTAGTCCCTGCTAATGCATCAAAAAATAATAAAGTCAGCTTACGTTCTCCATTATTATTTTCCATTCTAGTTATTGGTACTTTTGTTGCAGCAGCACAGCAGTTAACCGGTATTAATGTGATCATGTATTACACACCAGAAATACTAAAACCTATTGCTGGTGGTACTGAAAACGCATTATTCCAAACCACTTTCGTGGGTGTTGTATTTATTTTTGGTAATGCTTTAGGTATGTATCTGATTGATAAAGTTGGTCGTTTACCACTAATGAAGTACGGTACATTCGGCTGTGCGCTAGGTATGACGATTGTCGGTTATGTACTTTATACCGGTACTGAAGGCTATGCAGCTTTATTTGCACTCTGTCTGTATGTTGTCGCGTATGCAACATCTTGGGGTTGTGCATGTTGGACAATGATTTCAGAGATTTTCCCGAATAGTATCCGTTCTCGTGCGATGGCAATTGCTGTTGGCGCACAATGGTTTACGGGCTTCATTGTTACTCAGTCTTTCCCTATGTTAAATGAAAATGCCTACCTAAAAGAGCACTTTAATGGTGCATTCAGCTTCTGGGTATTCGCGGTTCTTTCTATCATATGTATGTATGTTGTTGTTAAGTACGTACCTGAAACGAAAGGCGTTAGCTTGGAAGACATGGAAAAAGTCATGGCTGAAAAGCTGGGTAAGAATAAGAAACGTCAGGTTGCAGACGCAAGCGCTTAATCAAATAAATACGTACAATATTTATTACTGATTAACTTTCAAGAAATAGGCTTTTCATATGAGAAGCCTATTTTCATATTCAATGGACGTTGATTAAAAGGGAATACATCATGCTGGATAAAATGGCTTTCTTTGTATATGTCGTAAGAACAGGCTCTATTTCTGCAGCTGCACGTAAATTCAATATTTCAGTCTCGGCAGGCAGCCGCTGGCTACAAGATCTAGAACAAAAATTTGGCATGCCGCTACATCGTCGTAGCAACCGCTTATTAACCCCTACCCCTGCAGGTCAAAAGTTGTTCGATGATTTTTCACCCATGGTCGATAATTCCGAACATTTATGCCGTCAAATGCAAGAATTTCAGCAACACGACAAAGGGCATATTGATATTGTTTGTACACCCGTTTATGCCAATCATTATTTAATGGACATGATCAGTGAGTACCTTATAACGAACCCAGATGTCACTTTTAACCTTAACATTACTCCTTGGGCACTAGACCATGCGGCAGAAAGCGACTTAACAATCAGCGCCAATGCCTCTTATCAAGGCTATCGTGAACATGATTTACACCTTGTTCGCCGTGAAATAATGCAAAGCCCATTTCGCGTCGTTGCCTCACAACACTATCTAGATCGTCAACCCGCCCCACAAAAACCCTCTGATTTAACCCTGCATCAATGCTTATTTGCCACGACGTTAACGGGCAGTAATGATTGGATTTTTACTCAAAATGGTGAAAGTCAGATTATAAAAGTACCTAAGTCTTTAGAAGTTAACGACAGCGACCTACTACTTCAAGGTGTAAAAAAAGGCGCTGGCATCGCTTATTTACCCGCATTTCTCGTTGAGCCAGAGATAGAAAGCGGCCAGCTTATTTCACTGTTAGATGATTTCGATACCAGCGTATGGAGCCTCAACCTCTACTATCAACCACCCGCCACCGCTTCTGCCGTCGCCATTCACTTTAAAGAGTTCTTATTGAAGCAATAGCAAATATACCAAAGTTACCTCAAGATGCTCGTTTCAGCGAGAATCTCGAGGTAGCTTGGGTATAGTATGAGAATGATATAATTGTCGACATATAGGGTGACTTTATGGATGTATAGCTTACACTAATGAAACCTTATTACTTAAACCTCTTAAAGGTGAGTGTTTAATATAAAGACACCCAATCAATAATAAGAATAAAAATAAAAAACAAGACAACTTTAACAATATAAGACATTATCAAAAACAAATAACAACGCCTTAAACAAAAACATAAAAAACATAAAATAACAAAAAGTTAAACTCAAAACCCATCATAAAAATGAAGAAAATAATTTATTCACCTTCAAATTCTCATTTAAGAGCCGAGAATAAGATTCGAATTACATCACTTTAAACTAAAATATAGAAATCAACATTGCATAAAAACAATATAAAAACCTAATATAAAAATAATTAAGGTTTAAATAATGAAGACGGCAGCCTTTGTGGTATACACATTAGCCCTTCTTTTATCATCTGCTGTGTGTGCTAAGAACAGTATTGATGAGCAAAGAGAAGCTTTCGTAGTGCAAGCAAAAAATGGGAATATATCGTCTGCTGCACGAGGGTTAACAATACTTTATGATCAGACAAAAGATCCTCTAGTGCTTAACGACTTGATTGCTATTTTATCTTGGCAAGAGAATTCAAAAGCGATTGTTAAAGCTTGCCAGTCGTGCCAGCCTCGTGGGCTCAACCCTGAGTCTGTTGAAATTGTCGCAAAAGCACTTAGAAATGAAGGAAAGTACCAAACTTCAGCAGAGTATTATCGCTACCTTACCCAACGTTCGCCCAATAACCGCGATGCATGGTTAGGGTTAGCTTTATCAAGTGCCGAAGCTAACGATTTAGCAAGTGCGAAAGAAGGATTACGAGAATATCGTCAACGATTTCCATTAGATGCACACTTTTATCAAAATTGGATCTATGTATCACAGGCACTTGACGATCAAGTTGGTGAAATGTTTGCTTGGCAAAGCTGGCTAACCGCCGAACCCAATAATAAAACAGCAGGTGTTGGGCTATATACAAGTGCAGTTCAATTGGGCGCATCACCTGCGGTAAAATCCTTATTAACTCAGCACCCTGAATGGTTTACATCTGCCGATAACTTATGGTTTGACTATTATGAGGCAAGCACTTTACTGCGTGATGGTATCAAGGCCAAAAGTGCACCGACTATCAAACGAAGTTCTACTTTATTGCAACAAGTTATTGATAAAGCGCCTAAAGACCACCCTCTTTATAAAAGAGCGTCATTAGATTACTTTTATGCCCTCGTGACATTAAAAGACTATAAAACAGCGAGCCCTCTCGCTGAGCAACTAGAAAAAGAGCAGCCATTACCACGCTATGCTCAAGAGGCACTTGGCGATTATTATTTAGGAACGATGCAACCCAGCAAAGCTGAGTCCATTTTTGACACTATTCATCAAAAAGAACCTAATAATCTTCCGCTTACCATCAAGTTATATTACGCATATATGGACACTGAGCAGTATGACAAAGCCAAAGCGCTTATTGATTCTGAAAAACCAAACATCCCTAAAAACCGCTGGGACTTTACCGGAAGTACACAGAAAGTAAACGATGATTATCAAACTCTTATGCAATTAGAAGCGTTGCATTACGCATGGCGAGGTGACTTCCCCCAAGCAACTGAAACAATTGATAAATTGCTTAGCAATGCACCGGGGAATCCTTATCTGTTGGCCATTAAAGGGGACATTGAACGCTGGAAAGGCAATACCTTTGCTTCTGAACGTTATTTTGAACAGGCCAGTCAACTGCTTTCACCTCAAGATAGAGGTATAACGGACAGAGGTAAGTTGATGGCAAAACTTGAACGTAAAGATTGGCGAGGGCTTCAAAAGAATCTCGATAATTTAAATATTCAGTACCCCGCTAGCGATCAATACATCATTAACGATAACGTTAAAAAGGCAGCAGCACCAACATGGACAGGTGAGTATCGCCGAGGAGAAACAGACAGCAATGGCAACGTTTTAGTACAAGCATCAAAAGATTGGACTTACGATACACATCTATACACTGGGCGAGTTTTGGATGGGTATAATTTCTTTTTCCGCGACCAGATGAGTTTTGGTGAGTTTGAAGAAAACAACCTTTACGCTCGTTATAGTGGCATAGGAGCAGAAATTCCTTTATCACCCGTCACTTTGCTAGTTGAAACAGGCGTAGGCGGGCATTTAAATGATAAAGCCTATTTCTGGACCACCGCTGATTATCTAATTAATGATCAGTGGTTTATTTCAGGTAGCTATAAGTACAATTCCGATAATACTCCACTTCGCGCCTTGTTTGATGGTGCAAATGTGGATGATTTTGACACCTACTTTATCTATCGCATTAAGTCTGAGATCAATCTAGGATTATCTGGCAAGTACTCTGACTTTACTGATGGTAATGAACGCTTTACCTATCTAACTTGGATCGAAGGCCTGCTATATAGAACAGATAGCTATACTGTTCGCGGATCTGCCTCTTACGGTGCTTCATTTAATGAAGAAATTGAAACAGCGAGTTACTTCAATCCCAAATCAGACCACTCTGGCTCACTCATTCTCACGCAAGATTATCATTACCGTATTAACGATAGCTGGGGCTTTGACCAAAACCTGAAAACAGGCATTGGCAGTTACTGGCAAGAGGACTTTGGATCTGACTACAACTGGGACGTGAGTTACGCCCAAAAATGGATATGGCAAAAACAAGTCGATTTTAGCTATGGTATTGGTCGAAGCAAAGGGGTTTATGACGGAGAAGGAGAATATAGCACTTACCTCTTCGCCAACTTTAATGTGAGGTTCCCACAATGAAGATATTATTTTGGCTAACCCTAACATTATTCATTTGCTTCCCATTGTCGGCGGCAACATCAACCAAGACTGAACGTGCAAACAACACCTATGTCGTACTGTGTTATCACGATTTTATTGATGTGGGGTTAACCCCAAACTTGCGTATATTTCCCGATACCCTTACACGCGATCGTTTAATTGAACATTTCAATTGGTTCAAACAAGAAGGTTATAACCCTGTTAGTTATCAGCAAATTGTTGATGCAAAAGCAGGCCGTAGCTCATTGCCCTCTAATGCAATCTTACTCACTTTCGATGACGGTTATGAAAGCTTCTACAGTACGGTTTATCCATTATTAAAGCTTTATAACTACCCTGCTATTTTTGCCTTGGTAGGAAAATGGTTAGTGCCAGATGCCAATAAAAAAATCGAATACGGTAAAGCCATGATATCTCGGAAACGATTCTTATCGTGGGAACAGATTAGTGAAATGGAACGTTCAGGTATTGTAGAGTTTGCCTCTCATTCTTTTGATTCACACTATGGTATTAATGCGAACCCATATGGTAATGAGCAGCCCGCAGCAACTACACCTGCGTATAATTCCATCAAGAAACAATACGAAACATTAAACCAGTATAATAAGCGTATTTACTCAGACTTAACGCAAAGTCGTGACCAATTTGTTTCTAACTCAATTAAAGCCCCCCGAATTCTAGTATGGCCATACGGTGCATATAGCCAAGAGTCGATTAATACTGCGGCAAAGGTGGGTATGCCATATACCTTTTCACTCGATGAAGGCGTTAATCTTGTTAGTGATTCCGGTCGTAATGTAAAGCGTTATTTGATTGAGCAAGAAATGACACTTGAAAGGCTCGATGAAATTTTGCGGGGTCAGCCTGAATACGAAGGACCTAAACGGGTTGTGCATGTCGATCTTGATTATGTTTATGATCCTAACCCTGCCGTAATGAACCGTAATATGGATACGTTAATTTCTCGTATTTATAACTTTGGTATCGATACCGTTTACCTTCAAGCTTTTGCCGATCCCGATGGCAATGGCATAGCAGATGCCTTGTATTTCCAAAACCGACATTTACCCGTACGTGCCGATATTTTCAATCGTGTTTCATGGCAACTTAGCACCCGTGCAGGGGTAACCGTGTATGCGTGGATGCCAGTACTTGGCTTTAATTTAGGGAGTAAATATGACTATGTAACAGATAGTCGGTTTAATGCCCCAGCCGCTAAGCGATACCTTCGTCTTTCTCCGTTTTCGACAAAAAATCGGAAGGTGATTAATGAGATCTATACCGATTTGGGTGCGTATGGAAAGTTCTCTGGGCTTTTATTCCACGACGACGCACTATTAACGGATTTTGAAGATGCGACACCAGCAGCATTAAAACAATATCAGAAATGGGGACTGGGGAAATCTGTCGCTAATATTCGTAATAATCCTCAAAAAATGACCTCATGGTCTAAATATAAAACCCAATATTTAATTGATTTCACCTTAGAGTTGGCAAACAGTACACGCCAATATTTATCGGGTGATGGTATTGAGTTAAAGCTAGCCCGAAACATCTATGCACAACCTGTTATAAACCCTAAAAGTGAAGAATGGTTTTCACAAAGCTTGAGTGCTTTTTCAAACGCTTATGACTATACCGCTGTGATGGCGATGCCTTATATGGAATCGGCAAAATCACCTGATGAATGGCTAGAAAAAATTGCAAAAATAGCACTTAAAACAGTGCCAAGTAATAAGTTAATTTTCGAGCTGCAAGCTAAAAACTGGAAGAATGGTAAAGATATTCCAGCCTCTGAACTCTCACGACAAATGGAGATAATTAGCAAAGCAGGTATTCAGAATTACGGCTATTACCCTGATGATTTTATTCGTGGAATGCCAGATCAAAAGACCTTGCGCCCTGTATTTTCAAACCGTAATACCATTGGAGAAAGCGAGTGAATTGGCTAGAGACATTCTATATATTCATTTTCATTTACCCAGCAGTAATGGCTCTGGTGTGGATCGCTGGTGGTATTTATTACTATTTCCATTGGGAGCGGACGCAGCTAAAAATTGCGCAACAAGGTCCCTTACAACTCGATGAATATCCGAAGGTTTCTATTATGGTGCCTTGTTATAACGAAGGCGCTAACGTCAATGAAACGATCAATTACTTACTTAAACAGAATTACCCTAATTTTGAAATTATTGCCATTAATGATGGCAGCACAGATGACACAGCAATACGATTAAATAACATCGCGGAACATGAGCCTCGCCTCATTGTTGTTCATCAAAAGAACCAAGGAAAAGCTGCAGCATTAAATAATGGTACTCAGTATTCGACCAGTGACATTTTGGTGTGTATCGATGGTGATGCCCTACTCGATTTGAATGCATTACGATGGATGGTGAAGCACTTTCAAGATTGCCCTAAAGTGGGTGCTGTAACAGGTAACCCAAGGGTCCGTACCCGTACAACCATTATTGGAAAAATCCAAACCGGTGAGTTTTCATCAATTATCGGCCTCATAAAACGAGCACAACGTATATACGGCACAATATATACCGTATCAGGCGTGATTTGTGCGTTCCGTAAATCAGCCATTATGGATATTGGTGGCTGGAGCACAGACATGATCACTGAAGATATTGATGTCAGCTGGAAGTTGCAAATAAACGACTGGCAAATTCGCTATGAACCACAAGCGCGTTGTTGGGTATTAATGCCTGAAACATTACGGGGCTTATACATGCAACGGCTACGCTGGGCACAAGGTGGCGCAGAGGTTTTCTTTAAACAGGGCATGAACGTTATCGTAAAGGGAAAAACGAAACTTTGGCCATTAATATTCGAATACTTAATGAGTGTTTTCTGGTGTTATAGCCTTGCATACCTCATGATTTCTTACTTTATTCAGTTTTTTACGCTCAGCGGACAGCCTACAACTTATCAACTGGTCACATTTGAATGGTCGGGTTTTGTACTGGTATTAATTTGTTTAATGCAATTTACAGTAAGCCTGATGATAGACCGTCACTATGACGTTATGTTACGTCGAAATTTTTTATGGTGTATTTGGTACCCTATGTTCTATTGGTTTCTGAATGTTATCACCGTCACTATCGCTGTTCCCAAGGCTCTAATACGTAAAAAAGGGGAAAAAGCTGTATGGGAAAGCCCTGATCGCGGAGAGGTATTCAGAGATGATGATTAACCCAAAAACGAAGATAAAATCAAGATACATTCATTCACATCAGCAGAAAAATCATGATGATATTAGAGGGCTTATTATCTGCAAAGCCTGTAAAAAAACATGGCAACATCATCTAAGAGATGCAGCTATCGCTATCGTTACTTGGGGAGGATGGTTCTTCTTAATATTTCAGCCCTTTATAAAAACGAACTATGATCCCGCAAGCAGTTTAGGTTTTATCCACTCAATAAGCTTAGAAGATTGTGCAATTATATTTGTGACTCTTTTTTGTGCCATTATGATCACGTATCACCTTTGGGTTAGATATCATGTACTTATTTGGCAATGGGAAAAATTATGGGAACACAATAAACAACTCACCATAAATGCTAAATCTATTATTGCTAAAAAATATATGCGGAGTATAAGCCTTAATTTAGAAAAGGTTAAAAGCCCAGAGCCTGTTTCTATTTTATCTCAAGAAGACGAAGAAAAAACGTATGATCTTACTCATAATGTTCACAGTCACATCGTAGAAAAAAGAACCCAGAGTATGAAGAAAGATCGTCTTAATGAGTTATAACTAAGAATATAGGTGAAGTCATTGCATATATACCTGAAAATGAAGACATAGTGACATTCGTTACTATGCCTCCACTATTGAGTTTAGGTTAGCTTACTTACTTACTTACTTAAAAGTATAAACAGCTGTTATTGCTCAAGCACGGCATTAAAACGGTCAAAACCTTTTTCAAGATCTCGAATCAAATCATCAACATCTTCTAAGCCCACGTGTAAACGCAGCATTGGCCCAACAAATTCTTTCTTCTTCGCTGTACGTATAGAGTTAACATTTTCATTCGCTAATATTAGGCTTTCAAAACCGCCCCATGAATAGCCCATGCTGAAGTGTTCCATACCGTCTAATAACGCCGTTAGCGCTGCAGTATTACCGCGCTTCAATACCAAAGAGAATAAGCCGTTACACCCTTTGAAATCACGCTTGTAAATTTCATGACCTTCACAGCTTTCAAAAGCAGGATGGCGAACATGATCCACTTCTTCGCGCTCAGATAACCATTGAGCGACTTTGATGCTGTTTTTTTCGTGCTGTCTTAAGCGAACACCTAATGTACGTAGCCCGCGCATAGCAAGATAAACATCATCTGGCGAGGTGCACTGCCCCATCAAATAGCTACCTTCACGTAATTGATCCCAGCAGCGTTCATTCGCTGTTGCTGTGCCTAACATTACATCAGAATGACCCACAATATATTTTGTTGCCGCTTGGATCGAGATATCAACGCCATGATCGAATGGTTGGAAATTGATCGGTGATGCCCACGTATTATCCAACATCACGACGATGTCATGCTCATGTGCAATACTCGCGAGTAACGGCACATCTTGCACTTCCATCGTGATAGAACATGGAGACTCTAAGAATAGAACCGTTGTATTCGGGCGAATAAGATCGCGAATATTTTCGCCAATCATCGGATCATAATAGGTTGTTTCAACGCCCATTTTATCTAAAATTTTGTCACAAAAATCACGCGTTGGCTCGTAAGTGCCATCAACCATTAAGATATGATCGCCTGTTTTCACAAACGATAAAATGGCATTTGAAATAGCAGCCGTACCACAAGGATATAGTGCACAACCAACACCGCCTTCCAGCTCAACCATTGCGTCTTGAAAAGCAAAATGCGTATTCGTACCACGGCGTCCATAAAAGAGCTCTTTATTCGCACGGTTGGCTGTGGCATGTTTCATTTCAGCAACGGTATCAAATACAATTGTTGATGCACGGCTTACAGGTGGATTAACTAGATGTTGGGTCCACTTTTTCGAGCGGCCCGCTGTTATGATAGTTGTATCTAATGCTTTTTTTTCCATGATAAACTCAAAGATCCTTTTAAATGACAATGCTTATATTTACTATGAGCCCAAGTTATCATAATTAAATAGCTATTGGGGACTTTATACCTAAGTCAGCTCAAGATGCAGAGTTTAGAGTTTTTACTTAAACAAGTGACTTAGGTATAGGTAGCACAAGCAACATCTCTTTTATTAAAATTTCAAACAAGGAAAGTATTAATGTTTAGTCATATCATGGTTGGCGCAAACGACATTCAACAATCAAAGACATTTTACGATGCAATCTTAGGTGCAATGGGCTACGAGCCTGGTGTTCTTGACGAAAAAGGACGTTGTTTTTACTTCACAAAAAGTGGTATTTTCGCATTAAGTAAGCCAATTGATGGCGAACCAGCATGCCATGGTAATGGTAGCACTATCGGTTTTTCAGCAGAAAGTACTGAAATAGCAGATGCTTGGCATGCAGCAGGGGTCGCCAATGGTGGTACTACATGTGAAGAGCCACCAGCAATACGAGAAGGTGCTATCGGTCAGCTATATCTAGCATATTTACGTGACCCGTCAGGTAATAAAGTTTGCGCGGTTCATCGCGTAAGCTAAATACAAAGAAAAAATACAGTTTGCAAAAAAGGCCATCACAGTAATTTCTCGCTAAACGCTATACAAACGTTGAATCTAATTATGCCCAATAAATCACAACACGATTTATTGGGTTTTTTTGTAACCTATCTTGATATTTCAACAGCGCTTTAACTTCTTGCTTGCCTATGATTAGATAGAAGATAAGTTGTTACCAAAAACTCATCCATCCATTTGTTAACCACTGACCAACGCGAGGCATTTATGTTAGGTGAAGATCACTCTCTTCTTAAAGAATTTCCCGAGTATAAAGATACAATCGCAAAACTGATTAACGTAGACGACGCATTTGCAAAAGACACGAAACATTACAATGCGCTTGATAAAGAGATCCGTGGGCTGGAGTTACAAGACTCCCCCATCGGTGACGAATCAATGCACCAACTGAAACACGATAGAGCTGAATTGAAAGATGCACTGCATCACCGCTTAATTGCAGGCAATTAGCCGAACCCATTAAGCTGTATCTTAATTGATAAGCAAACAAAAAAGTCGATCGCTAATACAGCCATCGCCTTTTGTTTATCTTAGTTTTATTTTTTTTAACTATTAGCTATATTCTAACACACTTTTTCGATAGCCTCTCACTCAATTAGCTAGGGCAATAACAACGTCTAAATAAAACTCAGAACAGTTACAAAATATAAATTCAAATGAAAAACACAACTCAGGATATGCTGGATATCACCATGAACAAAGATAATAGACTGGCTGCGAAATATAATTAAATCACAGCCAGTAATGAGTAAAGTTATTTATATTTACTCTTTGTTAAAACAACTTAATTTAAGCCACTCGCCCTACAAGTAAAGAGAGTAAAAATATTGAAGCCACGGCTGCTAAAATTTTAATTTCACGCTTTTTCATAGCTTACTCCTTCCTCTTTACCGATAATTAGACTGCGGACCATCATAATGAAGAATCCAGTTAAAATTAAGTTAAGCGCAAGTGACAGCATGCTAATTGTGACCAGTGGGCCACCAAAGCCATACCCAATACTAATCATCAATACGCCAGCACCAACTTCGCCTCGTGGCCACATACCAATAGAAAGTGCGAGACGTTCTTTAAGCGTTGCCTCTTTGCGATAACAGAATACTGGGAACATTTTGCCAAGGTTACAGATAATCGAAATCATAAAGACATGGAACAAGATTTCTTTCATCGTCATCGCAGGCATCGACATTGACACACTACTACTATCAATCACCTCTGGAGCACCAAAGATTTGTGGCAAACTTAAGCCAACAAGCACCATAAATGCACTCGCGACTATAGTCGATACTTTCTGATCATCTGCAGTTTCATGCTGAGATTTCATCACACAGCCCAACACAAACGCTGGTAATAATACTTCGAAATGAATATTTGTTTGTAAATAAAATAACTCACATATAACGGCGATAAACACAGAATATGCCACAATTGCAGGTGCTGATGATGGAATATTCCATTTATGCAAATATTTATAACCGATAACAAGTATTGCTAACATTAGCAATAAAGTTAGACCTAACGCAGGCCTCCAACCTACCACTAAAATAGTCAACGGAACCATTAAAAGTACAGTATCTAGATCATCAAAAATAGCTAAAATACGTGCTTTCGCAAACATCCACGTTGCACCCAGCCCTGCCGCGGCCAGCATTGCAAATAGAACACCTGCAGATGTAGGCGCTGCAAAACGTCCAATGACTAACGTTTCTTTCCATGCATCACCAGTGAACCAAAGTTCGGGTGGAAGCAGTACAAAAATAAAGTAGAGAACAACAGCAATCCATGGGAATGTTGCCGTCGTCATTGCGACAACATAATCCCAGCCGTATTGCTTAAGATTATTTTTATCAATTTCAAACTCACGGCCTACATTAATCATTATGTAAGCTAAAGCCGACATAGTAATTACCATAAGATAAGGCTGAACTGATTCATAACCACTGATAATTTGAGGGAAGAGCTGCGAGAAAATTAAACCTATAAGGAGTAATGCAGAGTAAAGAATAATCTTATTCATTTCACACCATTAATATATTCATTCATTTTTAATACCTTCATTGAACTACACTGACTTTGATTTATATTAAAATTATTATTTTCAATTACATCAAATTTATATTTACGTTTCGAACAATGATATTAATGAATTAACTTATATTTGTATTTTATTAATTGTTATAATTTGTATAATTATGTTATAGAAGATTTATTGGTTATCACAAGGTATATAATGGTTATCCTTTATGTCTACTGAAACAAATCGGAATATGTGTTAATTAAAACAAGGAAGCGTTAACAAACATAACTAATGACGTGGAGCTAAAGCTTTAAGAATAGGCATCAATTATAGCAATACATCGGATATAGTTACAATAGCTATCTGTCATTCCGAGCCATGATTGATTTTTCAGCACATTCTCAATTTTTGATTCAGATCAAGGTAAAATTATTCGATGTAAGTAATAGCGACAGATTGCTTTTAAACACCTTAGTGTTCATTTATTCGCCGCAAAGCATTACGGTGTTAACATTGGATTAACATTGGATTTTTAAAACCTATTTCCTCTTTTCCTTATACAAAGACCTCCCCCTAAGGTTACGAGCTCTGCTTGTATATAAGCCATAATTCACTGCCTGCTCGTGAATTATGACAAAGACAAATGGGTAATCAACAAAGGCTACATGACGATCACTGATGGTGTACTAAAAAACATCGATCACCCCATATTAATACGTTACCTACCATGCGGCATTTACAATGCTTGGGTTTCCACTCTATAGCAATTGGCTTGCTCATCGAAAACAAACGTAAGTGTATTACGAATACTATCTAAGCTATCGCTTTGATAATGCGAAACGTACAGTAACTGACTCAAGTTTTCACGTGCTACCAATTCAAGCGCATTCCTAATCAATCGTCGCCCTAAATAATCAAGACCTTGATAAGGTTCATCTAAAATCAATAAGGTGGGCTGTTTCACAATGGCACGCGCAATCAGCAATAAACGCTGCTGACCATATTCCAACTGTCTGAACGGTGTTTTGGCGTACTCCGCCATATGCAGGATGTCTAACCACTCTCTGGCAACCTCTTGCTCTTTACGGCTTGGTTTGGTGTACAAACCAATGGAGTCATAAAAGCCAGAAACAATCACTTCGAGTGCTGAGCAATTGACTCGGTACTGTAGGTGCAACGCCGAAGACACCATGCCGATGTGCTTCTTAATTTCCCAGATGGTTTCACCCGAGCCACGCTGCTTACCAAATATCTGAATGTCGTTGCTATAACATTGTGGGTGATCACCAAAGATCAAACCAAGCAATGTACTTTTACCGCAACCGTTCGGCCCTTTCACTTGCCAATGTTGGCCTTTATCAATTCGCCAATTCACTCCAGTGAAAATCGTTTTATCCGTATAAGCGACTTCACCATCATTTAGTGCAAATATAGGGTTTTCGAACGATGAGCTATGTTGATGACGGCGTATCAATGCCATCATTTGCTCACTTTGTACTTTTGATTGCGCTTTAATTTGGGTGATTACAGGATGACTGTCCCACGTTGTTTTATCCATTAAACTGTCTAACTTGCCATGATTAAACAACGCAATATGGTCTATCCATTCAGGCATGTCTTCTTCTCGTGAAAAAGTCACCAGCATTTGCATCGATAGAGATAATGCAGTCAAATAATCAGAAAGAGACTGTCGGTGCACCACATCAAGACCAGTAAAAGGATTATCCAATACTAAAAAATCTGGCTGAGAAGCCAAAGCACGCGCCAACATAACGCGTCGTGTTTCTCCTGTCGACAACACGCGGAAACCACTCTCTTGCAAATGCACCAAATCGAGTTCATTAATCAGACGCTGAGTCAGAGACTCATCTTCACATTGCTGGTAGATCAAAGCATAAATCGTACTGCCGTTATCAATACGATCCAGAAAATCGGTATCATTTTTTGCCAGTTCTTCTTCCAGTAAACGCTGTTGTTCCACCAGCGACACCTGTGCAATTTTGCCTACACCTTTCTCTAGACTCCCCTCATACGCTAATTCATCACATAATAGTTCCCCAAGAAGCGAGCCAATATCCCCTTCTGTGCTAAAAATAGCCCAAGGTTGTTGATCCTCAATAATCCAATTTTCGATATCCAGTATCGACGTCGCACCGTGTGCGCTGAGATGTGCAAAGCTAATTTCCATGCTATTTGGGCATCCTGTTTTTGAATCACTCTGTCGGTTATACCAAGTTAACGTTATGCCAAGAAAGCTTTTTCTATTGATACAAACAAATCATATCTTACCAATGATTTTACCGCTTTCAATGCGATGCTGCGTACCTTCCATTATCAAAAATCATTAGAAAATGCTTCAAACATTACCCTATTTTTAACTCACTATTATAAAGGTATGCTTTTCCCGTCTCCAAACAACGAATTCAGCCCAAGAAGGTGAAAATCATGTCGCAGAAATTAACACTAGGCGTAACCGACCTCTCTTTCCATCGCATTACAGCATCATTAATTTCGCATGTATTACAAAACATGGGTTTTGAAGTAAGGTGTGTGTTCTCACCTCATCAAGAGAACTTCAAAAAACTGAAAGACGGTGATATTGATCTACTGACATCAGCATGGCTGCCATCCAGTCATGGTATGTACAAATCAGATGTGGAAGAGGTTGAGCAACTAATTGAACTAGGCTTACATTACGAACCGTATGCATTATGGGGCGTACCTGATTATGTGCCAACTGAGGATGTAGCAGAAGTGGGTGACCTATTAAAACCTGATGTCGTGAAGAAAATGAAAAATGACATTCAAGGTATTAACCCCGGTGCAGGTATTACCCGCTTTTCGATTAAGATGATGGAAGAATATGGTCTTAATGATGCGGGGTATGCATTCCATACTGGTACTGAAGAAGACTGTTTTAGTACTTTCGAACAAGCAGTTGAAAACAAAGAGTGGTTCATTGTGCCACTTTGGAAGCCGCAATTCTTACACTTCCGTTATAATATTCGTGAAATCAAAGAACCAAAAGGCTTGCTGGGTATTGTCGATCGGGCGGTGTTGTTACTCAGAGAAAGCAAAAAAGAATTGTTCACCAAAGAACAGCTAGAAACGCTAGATACACTGCGTTTCTCGAATGAGATCATTGCCGAATTAGATTATAAAGTATCACGTGAAAACCAGCCTATTGAGACTGTTACCGCCAACTGGTTAGCTACCCAATCACAATAATCAACTAATATCACAACACTCTCTGATTTATTTAAAGTGACGCCAGTAATCGCGTCACTTCCATAACTGATAGTAACAGGCCGTTAAATCACACTTCTTATCTGCGCAATCGTCATTTTTGCATCTTCATAATTGATCATCAATTCCCCTACACCTTTTTCTGTTTGCACAAATAGAGACGGGAAACTGTTGCCTCCTATCGAGCGCGCAAAAGCAATTTCACGTAGCAAGGCATCATGGGTCGTAGGCGATAAAAAATCCGCTTCAAATTTATCGCAATCTAAGCCAATGCTTTTTGCTAAACCAATCAAAATGTCATTGTCACTCGGGTTCTTTGCATCAAGGTAATACGCATGTTGAATAGCATCTAACATAGCAGGCTCAGCCCGTTGCTCACGAGCAGCAAGAATGGCACGACAGGCTGGATAGGTAGAACGACGTGGTGTGTTTTGGTACCAGAAATCATAATTGAACTGAGTACCGAGGTCATTTTCTATCTTCTTCCAATACGTTGCAATTTGTTGTTGCATCGCTTCTGACATAGGTACATCCGAATCTGGGGCTAATCCACCCAATACATACACAACCTCGACGTCATCTATAACCGCTTCTTTAATCTGTAACCAAGCAGGCTTGTATCCCCAGCACCACGAACACATAGGATCATAGACATAATACAAGGTAGGTTTTGTTGCCAACATAATGTGAGTCCTTTCTAGTCTGACATTTCACAGTAGCAAACTCGTCCGAATACATTCAAGTTAAGTTGCCATTATCAAACACTGTCTCAATCACTGTGCTGTTCGAGCGCCCGAATATAAAAATGTAATGGCCCTTCAACTTGTTCTATTGTCAAACCACTCGCCGCCCCACCACACTCTAAAGAGAAAGCAAAACCATGCAAGTAGTCCACCAGTAGATCCAATGCATCTTTCATTTGTTCAGGCGTAAGATTCAATGATGAAATTGCCATATAAAAACGATCCACAAACACATTGGCAGGCCCTGTTGACGTCATCCCTAAGAAGGTTTGTAGCAAACCAGGATGCTCTTGTAACAGCGACAAATAGCTATTACACAATGCCATCAATTCTATTTGCCAAGCCTCATTGTCTTTTGGTTCATAAATGGCTTCAATAAGCGAGACAGTTACCGCTTCTAACAACGCATTTTTATTCGCAAAGTAGTGATAAATAGCCATTGCATCTACATCTAAGCTACCTGCTAATTGACGGATACTGGGTATTTTCCCATTATCTACCATTAAAGACTTAGCAGCAGCAATAATTTTATCGGCACTTAATTGTCTCGATATTCCACTTGGACGACCTCGTTTCTTTTCCTTGACAGACATTCACACTCCTCGGTAAACCCACCCTAATTTCTACAGTGTAGAATATTGTAGAGCAACGTAATTCAAATGCAAGCCATACACGGTAAGTGTTGAATATAATTGCATGAGTACTATTTAGCGGGAGTTCACCATGTCAAACATTGTGTATATTGCAACCAGTCTTGATGGCTATATTGCAGATAAGAATGGATCTATCGATTGGTTACATGCCACACCTAACCCTGCTGGTTCAGATCTCGGCTATAAAGCTTTCATTGAGCGTATTGATGCATTAGTGATGGGACGAAACACTCTGGATATGGTACTGAGTTTTGATTGCGACTGGCCTTATACTCGACCAGTGTTCGTATTAAGTAATACGATGACACACGTGCCTGAAGGCTATAAGGATAAGATATTTCTTGTGAAGGGCTCACTCGCTACGGTCGTGGCTTCGCTTAATGAACAAGGTTACAACAACCTATATATTGATGGTGGTATCACTATTCAGAACTTCCTAAAAGAAGAGCTGATTGATGAAATGATCATCACAACCATTCCTGTATTGTTAGGCGGAGGATCACCATTGTTCGGCGAATTGGTTACTCCACAATCGTTCGAGCTAACGAGTAGTGAAACTCTTATTAATCAGCTAGTGCAAAGTCATTTCACACGCGTGCGATAAGAACGCTATTCGAGCTACGTCAAAAAGAAGCTTAGATATTCAACACAAGCGATAAATAACAGGCAATAAAAATGCCGTTCACCTTAAGTGAACGGCATTAATCGTTATCATGATCTTTTTTCTTTTACTTACGGTCTGTAATTACTGTGCAAGTGAGTAGAAAATCGCAGAAATTGAAACTAAACCAATCACAGTAACAAACACATTGCTCAATGCGCCTGAGTACTTACGCATCGCGGGTACTTTCTTAATCGCGTACATCGGCATGATGAACAGCAACATCGCAATAATCGGTCCGCCAAGGCTTTCAATCATACCTAAAATGCTTGGGTTAATCGTTGCTACAGCCCAAGTGGTTAGCAACATAAATAACGCTGTAAAGGTATTCAGAGTTTTAGGCGCGATAGTTTTACCACGGCCTCGTACAACTTTTACGACCAAACCATTTAAACCTTCGCTAGCGCCTAAATAGTGGCCTAAGAAAGATTTAGTGATCGCGATAATTGCGACGACTGGTGCTGCATAAGCAATGACTGGTGTGTCAAAGTGATTTGCCAAGTACGTTAGAATAGAAACATTCTGTGCTTTTGCTTCAGCCAAGTTTGCTGGTGATAAGCTAAGCACACAGCTGAATACAAAAAACATCACAGTGGCAACCATCATAATGTGGCTACGCGCTAAAATGCGCGAACATTGTATTTCTGCATCGGCACCGTACTCTTTCTGTTTTGCCACTGCGAATGATGAAATCACTGGTGAGTGGTTAAAAGAGAAAACCATCACAGGTAAAATCAACCATACCGCCATCATGATAGTGCTGTAACCACCGTCAGTCGGCATAACGTTTTCGAAAATTGAACCGTTCCAGTAAGGAACCAAGTACATCGCTAGCATTAAAAGCACTGCAACAAACGGAAACACTAATATACTCATGGCTTTGATAATCAATTGCTCGCCTAAACGTACAATAGCCATTAAAGCAATGATCAAACCTAAAGCAAGTAAAGCACGTGCTGGAGGCACAACCCCTAACTGGTTTACCATAAAGCTTTCAACGGTATTAGTTAAAGCAACACTGTATACCAATAGAATTGGATAGATAGCGAAGAAATATAGCAAAGTAATGACTTTACCCATGCCAACACCAAAATGTTCTTCAACTACCTCAGTGATATCTGCACCCGGGTTGGCACTTGATAAAACGAAGCGTGTCATAGCTCGGTGAGCAAAGAAAGTCATAGGAAGTGCAAGCACTGTCATCATGAGAAGGGGAAGTAGACCACCTACACCAGCATTGATTGGAAGAAACAGTGTACCAGCACCTACGGCTGTACCGTATAAACCAAGTACCCATACGGTGTCACTTTTACTCCACCCCAATTTTTTTACGCTGCTTGACGAAGTATTCGCTGTATTGTTTTTAACAGAGTCCATAGTGGACATCTCCTTTATAGGTATAGTGTTATAGCCTTCAAAGGGTCTGAGTGTCATATCTTCCATGTACCGGTAAACCGATGAGAGAGAACGCGCAACAAGCGAACTACATACGTGACGCAGCAAAAAAAGATAATTGCGAAACGATACGATGTAGAGAGTGATAATGGTGAGTTCGACAAACAACTGTGTATGTGATGTTTGTGATTGACAGTTCCGTGGTCATATCAAGTGTATCCATGCTGGCATTAAGCAACAATGTCTGCTGGCTATCTCTATAATAACCTTATTAAAACTAATGAAACCCTCAATGAAGGCCGAGCAGTATAGGGGATTAGTTGTGGTACAGCTAATAATTTAGGAGTAATTCAAGGTGTTTGAGTAAATATCAAACACATGTAGAACTAATCCTAAAGTATAGTTATGAAAAGATATGGTAGATGTTTACAACTTAATGCTTTTTGTTTTTATTTATAAAATAATATTTACGTTATGGTGATTGTACATTTTATTATAATGCCTCTTCGGCTCGACAACTTTCTCCCCTTCTAATACCAATTCCATCAATTATCTGACCATTCAGAATACCACTGGGAGTCGAGTTCAAGGATAGTGTTTGATAGAAGAGTGGTTCTCTTTTGAAATCGCTAGACACAGAAGTTGGCTTCCAGTGGCGTTCCCTTTGGGCGAGTTTAAAATACTTTTATACTGCGTTAATAAATTTAATTTAGAGCCACTAGATCCTCAATTTATCTCCTTGCCTAAAAGCATTTTAACTCTCGCTGAACTGATCAGATAATTAATGGGCTTGGTAATAGTCATTTAAAAATAAACGAACATTCGTGCATTATAATAAATACCATGCAAACGATAAATGTGAGTATTCAGCTCTAAGAGGAAGAATGAAAAGCCAACCTGATATTTATGTGTTTGGCGCATATAATGAAGTAGTAACACCTGAGCAATGTGCCGTAATCCCTGCTCGCTGCATTGATGACCTCCCTTCCAATACATCAGGGGTGGTTATTATCGGGCTGAATAACGATGCACAAGATGCACTCTTGATGCAGCTCCATAGCTCTAAGCAATTTGGGTTGTGGCAAATATTTGTTCAGCAACCCACCGTGTTATCATCTCACCTGTCCGATGGTCTCTGGTCAGCAGTGCACGAACTCGAACAGTGGCATTATCATCAACAACGTCTTGCAATGATCACCGGAACAGCCTTCGACCCGATGATCGCTTGGCTTTGGCTCAACCCAGAACGCCGTCTACTGGCAAAACCGCAAAGTGATCTGTCTCTTCTTTACCGCTATCCTTTGCTTGAATGCTACTACAGTAATAGCGAAGCCCCTTATGGCTACTTGCAATCTCAGGTCAGTAAAGGCTATCTACAGCCCGATAAACTTATAGACAAAATTCGTCAATGCCCCGCTTGTCATAGCGGGCACCTCAATTACTTGGAAACCTGCCCTGCATGTTTCAGCCCAGATATCGAAGAGCGAATATCATTACACTGCTTTACCTGTGGACATGTAAGCGCACAGGATAATTTTATTAGACGCGGACAACTGGAATGCCCCAATTGTCTGACCCAGATTCGCCATATTGGTGTCGACTATGACCGCCCATTAGAGACTTTTCATTGCAATGGTTGTAAGCATGCCTTTGTCGAAGCCACCACCAAAGTTCGCTGCTTAGATTGCCTCACTCTGAACGATATCAACATACTTATTCCTCGGAAAATCTATACTTACCAACTAGGGATACAAGCCACTCATACCATTCGTTATGGTCAAGCTCTTGCTGTACCAGAATTAACATTAAATGGAAAAGTCGATGTCGGTTATTTTCACAGCTTGCTGGTATGGATAAACAAGCTAGCCCAACGTCATCAACAATCACATCTGATACTTGGTATGCACCTGCCAGGTTTGAAAGACTATGCCTACCGATACGGTGAAGTTCAGATGTTCTCTTTAACAGAACAGATTTCTGAACGTTTAAATGGCCTAATGCGTGACACTGATATTTGTTGTCAGTACCGCCCTGATCTAATGTTGCTGTTGATGCCAATGACATCAAATTCTTCATTACCCGTTCTACAAAATAAAATAGTTCAGTTAGCTGACGTCATTGAGGAAAGCGAGTTTTCACTAGAGATATATGCCTGGTCTCTACCAGATTCATCACTTAATGATGACGCGCCGTTCTGGCTTCAACAGTGTCTGCAAGAGCTCAATGATAATGGATAGTTTCCAGCTCACCTCTATCACGCTCACGTTGCTCAAAGAGCACTCTATTTTATGGCTGCAGTTAATTCCGATGCTCATTGTCGTTGAGTTGCCGTTATCCCTATTGGTTTTAACCGGAATTTTTCGCTGGGCTTATCATCAACCGACTCCCTTACCCACGCATTACCCATCGCTGTCTTTCATGATTGTGTGCTACGGCGAGGGGGACGCTATTACCGTTTCAATAGATACGCTTGTTGAGCAAATCTACCCAGGCAATATCGAAATCCTTGTCATTGTTGATGGCGCAAGCCAAAACCAACACACTTACCACGCAGCGATCCGGGCAAAAAAAAAGCATAAGAAGCGTAGGCTGAGAACCATTCGTGTCCTCCCTAAGTGGCAACGAGGAGGGCGTGTCTCCAGTTGCAATGCAGGGTTATCTCAAGCAAAGAATGACATTGTTTTCGCAATTGATGGCGACACTTCATTTGATAACAATATGGCTATCGAAATGGTGAACAACTTTACCGATCCTAACATTATCGGCAGTGGTGGCACCTTAAGGGTACGTAACTGGCGCACTAATTTCATTACTCGCATGCAGGCGCTGGAATATATGATGTCAATTCAAGCAGGTAAAACAGGGATGGCCGCTTGGGGGGTTCTGAACAATATATCAGGTGCTTTTGGAGCATTTAGAAAAGATGCCTTACGCCAGGTTGGTGGCTGGGATACTCATACCGCAGAAGATCTAGACTTAACCATGCGGCTAAAGCAATACAAAAAACGTTATCCCAAATCTGATGTCGCTTTCTCTCCTTTAGCAGTCGGTCATACCGATGTCCCTGACACCCTAAAAGGGATTGTGATGCAGCGGCTTCGCTGGGACGGTGATTTACTATTTATATTCTTCCGAAAGCACCGCCAAGGGTTAACACCTCGTCTACTGGGATGGGGCAATTTCTTGTTTATACTGGTATACGGGATACTGCAAAACATCTTAATGCCCCTGTTAATATTTGGCTAT
The DNA here is from genome assembly GCF_003026285.1 of Photobacterium profundum. Classification (GTDB taxonomy): domain Bacteria; phylum Pseudomonadota; class Gammaproteobacteria; order Enterobacterales; family Vibrionaceae; genus Photobacterium; species Photobacterium profundum. The sequence goes on along the minus strand of NZ_PYOD01000004.1, from coordinate 249,573 downwards.
ACCCTGTTTTTATTTGCTCAGTACCCACTTACATTCGTGTTCGCTATCTTACTTACTCTCTATTTCGTCTACATGGTCATGATTATCATCCACTTCGTGGTATTCATTGGTCTTGTATCCGAACGTAAATATGCCGATACCACATTAATAGGATGGTTACCTTTCTATCCATTTTTCGCCTTTTTTATGCGGCTAGTGACGGCTTTCTCAATGATTAATGAACTTGTGCGGCGGAGTCACGAAGAGTCAGGAATGGCTCCTTGGTGGGTACTTAAACGAGGTAAAAAATTTTAGTTATGAAAGTTGAATTTCATCTTGATAAACAAAGGAACCCAGAATCCGAAAAAGGAATGAAAATTGTCTATGGTGCAGCCAAACGTGGCGGCTACCGAATTCGCTGGTACTTTATCCTAGCGCTTGTTCTCAGCCCGATATTGATCATGATAGGATTCTTTATTAAAGACTATGTTTTGATCACAGCACCTGGCATCATCACCACAAACCCTGTCACTCTCTCGGCCCCTCACAACGGTACGATATTAAATATCAATGTGGATAAAGGTCAACAAGTTGAAGAACATCAACATCTGATCAAATTAGTCAACTCAGTGTTAGATAGTGATATCACCTTCCTCAAAAATGAGCTAAAACAAATACGAAAACAAGAAGAACATGCTGTAAATATTAACTTCAGCACATACCGTACCGCCATCAATGACGCAAAAAACAATCTGAAAGCTATCGCTAAAATAAAGGCTGAGTATGATAAATACCTACAACAAGGTCAGGTTTCTCAAGTCGACTATGCGGCAATAATCAACCTTGAAAATGGTGCTAGACAAGGTTTTAACCGTGCAACCATCGAATACAGCCAAGCCTATGCCACAGAATTCCAGACAACAATAGCTGGCCCTGTAGCTCAGGTAAAACGACGTTTAAAACAAGAGTTAGCGAATAAGGTAAGTCAAAAAGAAGCACTAAATATCGTCAGCCCCTACAATGGTAGCATTGTCGAAATTTTAGTCACTAATGGCCAAAGGGTGGAATACGGAACTGCCATTGCTACTATTTCACCGATGATTCCTCCTAAAGTCATTGCCTACCTCGCTCCCAAGTATGTTAATAACGCAATCCTTGGAAACCGAGCCAGTGTCCGCTTTCCAGATGGTTCGCGCTACCAAGCAGAAATCACCGAGCCGACAGAAATAGCCAGCAAGCTCCCCCCTCAGTTAGCTAGGCCGTTCGAAGGACAGCCCGCCCTATTAAAAGTTACGCTAACATTCACCGGAATACTGGAAAAAAACCAATGGGTAGAGGGGATGCCTGTCGAAGTTCATTTTTGAACTCATTTACCGACTAACTATAGCTTTGAAAACATTTATTTCAGCATTTCAAGAATAAGTGTGGCGAGAATCAGCATGAAAGCACCACCGATTCGTGATGATATTTGAGCAAAAGGCATAAGCTCCATACGCTTACTTGCAGCAAGCACTGCAACATCACCAGTACCTCCCATGTTGGCCATGCACAAACCAGCAGTAAGCGCCGCTTCAATGGGGTGGAAGCCCATCAAACGTCCAACGATTGCTGTACCAATAATTGCACCCAATACGGTCGCGAACACCATCAGGAAATAAACAAGGTTTAAAGAAGCGATGATTTGATTCAAATCGGTATAAGCGACACCAATACCAACAAGCAGTGCAGGAGTTAGGTTATCAACAACAAACTGGTACCAACCATGCGCAGCTTTTTCTAACTCGCGGGGAATAAAACCCATAACTTTCACTAACGCAACAAAGATGATCATTAATGCATAGGTGTGCATGTTAATAACACTGCTTAACATCGTGCCGACGAAATACATTGTTATAGCAAGCAGCGCACCAATACCTAGAATGTTTATTGATATTGGTTGTTCTTGCTTTTCTTCATCTTCACTCTGTACCTCACCAGTACTACGCATAAGCTGACCGTTACCGGTAAGAGAAGGATAGAACTTACCAAGCTTGTCTAATAGGCCTGCCATTACAATGGCAATCGCATTACCGATAGCCAACGCAGGTACCATTTTCGACATCAACATTTCAGCTGACATACTAGAGTTACCCGACATAATTTCAACCAAAGGCACTGCACCAGCTCCCATGCCGCCACCCATGATAGGTAGAGCAATTAGCATGACAGATTCAAAGAAGCCCTCCCCCAAGAGGCTACCGACAAGACCTGCAAACAAAAATGCACATATTACACCGCCAAGGATAACCGGAATGTACTTCAATGCAGCTTTCTTCAGCACATTCGTATCCATACCCAGAATCGAACCTGTCACCAAACTCGCGATAAAGAAAGACAAGAAACCACCATCTTTTACAAACGTAGTGATCGTACCAGCTGTTTCATGAGGAATGATGCCACTGTGGAAAATGTATGAGGAACCGAAAATGATAACAATGGCACCACCCCCAAAAAATTGACTAACAATAGGAGTCTTGTTGCCAAGCACATTTAATATATAGCCGACAACGGTCATCACACCGATGGCACCAATAATTCCCGGTGGCATTTTATTTTGAATGGTAGCAAATAATATAACAGCAGCAGATAGCGCAAAAATAATATTAATCGTACGCTTATCTTTTATTGTAATTACGTCGTTGGTAAACATGTCTCACCTGTTCGTGTAGGGTTATTATTATTTCTTCTGTAGTCTAACAACACTTACAGGCTGGAATATTGAGTGCCCCATTAATGTAACTATCTTTACCTTTTGTAACTTTTGTACACGCCACTGTGATGGCAATATGTTGTAAAAGAGCAGCCCAAACATCATTAATTCTGACTCCGCATCTATTAATACCCGCAGAGAGCCCGTTATACTGTCTCGTCATGAACGTTGCTATCCTAAGACCTATATGAAACTTAAGAGCTATTTGGCCTTAACTACAGTTGCTACCACCTCTTCTATTGTTATCGTCGTAACCACTGCAATCTTTTTTTTACTGCAAAATTTACATCAGGAAGGTATTGAAGCAAGGGGGTTAGAACTTGCTCGCGTGATCGCCCATGACCCAAAGGTCATTCATGCCGTTGATACTCAAAATAAGCAGCAAAATTACAACCTTCAAAGCTATATGGAAGATATCAAGACACGTACAGATGCTTCCTTTATCGTGGTCGTCGACAAAAATGCGATTCGATTAAACCACCCAGATCCAGGAAAAGTCGGCAAGCACTTCATTGGTAATGACATTTACCCTGCACTGGAGCAAGGTTCCGAATACAGTAGTACGGCATCAGGCTCACTAGGCAAAGCTATCCGTAATTTTTCTCCTATTTATTTAGATGGAAAAGTCATCGGTGCAATCTGCATCGGATATTTATCTGAGAAAACAACGGATCTTTTGTTACAGCAATATGGTCATATTGGTGTGCTTATCAGCGTCGTCTACCTACTTGGTATTAGCACGATAATTGCCTTTGTCTTTAAAATGAAACGTACCTTTCTAGACTATGAGCCGGAATTTATCGTAAATAAATTCAACGAACATGAAATGGTGCTTGATAGTATTCGTGACGCTATTATTGCAGTAGATAGCGACATGAATATATCGACGATTAATAACAGCGCAATTAAGATGCTTTCCATGGGGATACTGGGGCGATACGACTATGTAAATCAGCCGTTGTCACGCTATTCCATGCCGTTAAGTCATCTGGTTCTCGCTAATCATGGGGTATTCCATCAAGGGGATTTCAATATTGGTAAATTGAAATACCGCGCTAATGTCTATCCAATAAACACCCAGAAAGGTTTGCTTGGTCACGCAATTGTATTCTTCGCAAACCTTGACCAAAGCGAGCTTGAACACGAAGTCAACTACCTGAAAAATTACACTGAGTTACTTCGCAGTAAAACACACGAGTACTCCAATAAGCTCAATGTGCTTTCAGGCATGTTACAAATAGGAAAATACGATGAAGCCGTTGATTTCATCCAACAAGAAACTGATAACTATCAATCAATTATTCATAAAATTGTATTGTCAGTGACAGATAGTTCTGTAGCAGGCTTATTGCTCGCAAAATTCAATAAAGCATCAAAAATTGGAGTGAAATACACGATTGATGTGGATACAAATCTATCAAGTTATGAAAAAAACATATCAGAAAAACTCGTCACTATGATAGGCAACCTTATAGATAATGCCCTGCTCGCGGCATGGCAAAATAGGAACAACGCAGAACCTGAAATACATGTGTACCTGAGCGATCGCAGTAATCACATCATTTTAGAGATTCAAGACAGCGGCGCAGGGGTACCCGAAAACATATCAGAAAACATTTTGGAGTTCGGTGTAAGCTCGAAATACAGCGATGAACAAAGTGGTATAGGCTTGTACTTGGTCAAACAACTGGTCAATTACTTTCACGGAAGTATTGATTGGGAACGTACAGAGCAACATACTACGCTGTTCAGCATTTACTTAGATAAAAATGAAATCGCCAATTATGACTAAAACGACTGTAATGCTTCTTGAAGATGATATTCGCGCAAGCTACACACTCGAATCCACTATCAATCAACACCCTGATTTTACTGTTGTTGCTGTTAGTGAAAGCTGCTCAGAAGCCTTTACTCAATTCGAGGCATATAAACCAACACTAATCTTTGTCGATATAACGCTGCCTGATGGTAATGGCATTGATGTTATTCGTCACCTACGTGAACAAAACGCAGATTGTGATTTCATTATGACTACCGCTGAACGTGAAACAACCACGGTCGAAAAAGCGGTTCAGCTGGGTGTGATTGATTATTTAGTCAAGCCGATTCGCATGTCTCGCGTTAACCAAGCATTGAACGATTATAAACAATACAAACAGCAGTTTTCTCGTAGAGCCACTGTTGACCAAGGTGACATCGATCAGATCTTACGTAAAGCCCCAGCAAAACCATTACGCCAAACACCAAAAGGCATTGATGCCACGACCCTCGCATCATTGAAGGCAATTTTGAATAAAGAGAAGTTGCATGATTTCTCTGCCGATGAAATTGGTGAACGCATGAACGTCAGCCGTGTTACAGCCAGGCGTTATCTAGAGTTTCTAGAGTCAGAAGGCACTATTAACTTAGTTTTAAACTACAATACGGGCGGTAGACCTCGCCGTTTATATCAAATGATTAAGTAGCAGCTTGAATAGATGCAAAAAGGGCGCTGATAAATCAGCGCCCTTTTCTAAATGTGGCGGAGAGATAGGGATTTGAACCCTAGAAGGGCTATAAACCCTTGCCGGTTTTCAAGACCGGTGCTTTCGACCACTCAGCCATCTCTCCAACGCGATGAATATTACGGCTCTAATGCATGGCTGTAAACCCTTTATGAATCAAGCGCTCACCATTCGAACATAAAGTAAAAAAATCAAACTTATAGAAGAAAAATAAACCAAGATAACGACTATAATTCAATCAAAAGATGCAATATAACATTCATTATATGGTGTTAAATCAACATCTAAGCTATTGCTCAACGATTAATAAATATGCCTGATATACTAATTAAGCTGATAGCTTTCAATACTAGAGTTCAATTCAATAATGTATCAATTAATGGAAAAGGATGGATATGGATATTCATGAAATTTTTAATGACAGTTATGCAAGGTGTAATCGAAATCCTTATTTCATGTCTCTTTTTTATGAACGTTTTCTTGAAAATGATGAAAAATTTCGTTCAATGTTTACTAATGTTGATATGGAAAAGCAGATGAAAATGATTAAGGCATCATTGCTAATCATTATGCTAGCTACAACATCAGAACAAGCACGAGAAACAGTAAAAATGTTTGGTAAACGCCATGGACCCGATGGATTAGGGATAAAACCTTTAGATCTTGACCTTTGGTTTGAATGCTTAATCGATACAATTAAAGAATGCGACCCTGCTTATAATCAGTCAGTAGAACAAGCATGGCGACAATGTTTTAACGAAGGTCTTACTATTATGAAAGCTGAGTGCAAATCATGAGGTGAATAATGGCGAAGCTATCTTCTTATCATAGGAAAGTTACAGGGCTTATTGTTATTGCTGCAGTTCTTGCTCTTTCCGCTATTATCTTCTCCCCTATAAAACAAAGCGGTAACTTTTATAACTACGCCGATCAACGCATGTTTTTTTCAATTCCAAACTTTTGGAATGTCATCTCTAACCTCCCCTTTTTATATGTTGGGCTTAAAGGGTTACAATTATTTAGACAACGTTCAGTGGCCGTTGAGCCAAATATCACCCTGCAATATCCCTTCTTTTTCTTCGCTCTCATGCTCGCTTTCTTTGCGTCAAGTTATTACCACTTAACCCCTAATGATTTCACATTAATGTTCGACAGAGTACCTATCACCCTCGCATTTATCACTCTCTATTGCATTATTCTAACGGAGTTTGTATCGCGAGATGCTGGTCGTTGGTTATTTTTTCCCATGATTGTGTATGGCTTTTTATCTATTGTTTATTGGTATATAACGACGCTACAAAATGGACGCGGGGATATGTCTGCTTATGTATTAATTCAAATTATACCCATTATACACATCCCTATTATTCTTTATTTCTTTTGCTCTCGATTTACTCACAGGCAGTATTATTTATACGCACTCATTGCCTATGTACTATCAAAATGGGCAGAATCTAACGACGATGAAATATATACATTGTTGGGGGGACTAAGTGGACACTCTATCAAACACGTTATTGCAGCGTTGGGGGCTTATTTTATTTATATAGGATTCAGGGAGCGAAAGAAAGATGGCAGTAATACACACGAAAAGAAAGTAGCAACAAAAAAAAAGGATACTCAGTGAGTATCCGTTTTACGCGTTGTAAAAGCTTTATACGCTAGTTATTTTTTGCCTACACCACGGTTTTCTTTTTGAGCTAGGGTAATACGACCAAAACCTAGCTTTCTGAAATGGTTATCACGGTAGTCTCTTACTGCTTTTTTGTCGCGAGTCACAGCTTCAATTTGCTGTTCCATTTTTAAGTACGCAGTAATATCAATTCCTTCAGCAGCGGCAACGGCTTCTTGAATTGAATGGTATTCTTCGTATGAAAAAGTAAGCTCTTTTTCTTCATCTTTATAAGTATAAAGGATTGTACGTGCCATGACGGGCTCCTACGGATCAGGAAAGATGGGAATGTACCTTAGATGAGCAAAAGATGAAAGAAAAGTAGTATGAATACCCACAAAAAGCGCTTCCATCGCTGTTTTGAGCATAATAAAAGCGCTTCAATATTGTGCAATATTCCCACCCAAAAGGTGCAAGCCAATTTCATACACCTTCTTCTCCCACAGTTATACACAGAAACAGTGGATAACTCAGTATACCAGCATGAAACATTCACAAAAAATTAACGTTGGAGTGATTTTCACACAACGCAATGCTTTACAAACAAACACTTTACTCAATAACGCTCATTATGAGCTTAATTTATTCAATCTCATTAAAATAGTGGATAACTTGGTTCTCGCTACCCTTCCACACAAGGGATGGGTCTCGCTTATCTTGCTCAAACTTACCATCGACCAGCACATCAATTAAGTCAACAATTTGCTGTTGTTGCTCATTCAATTCAGCCAAAACATAACCAGACCACAACCAAATATCTTTTCCGACACATTCTGTTTTAACTCTCATTACAAGCTTTAATACAGAAGCAAGATTAGCAGGATGAAGAGGGTCTCCACCAGATAATGACAATCCACGCCGCTTGATGCGCGTATCATTTAAATCATTAATGATGTTATCTTCCATTTCTTGAGTAAACGCATGCCCGCTATCTAGTCGCCAAGTGCTTTTGTTATAACACCCACGGCATTGATGCTCACATCCCGATACGAATAGCGTACAACGAGTACCTGGACCATTAACCACATCAACTGGATAGTAATTGTTGTAGTGCATGTTTTGTTTCCTCAGCCTTGGAACGAATAAACAAAACGCAAGAAGTGCCAAACAGGCACTTCTCAAACGTTCTTTTTAATAAAGCTATATCAATATTTACATTACATGTGCTTAACGCGACGTTTCACTTCTTCTTGCTTGCCGAAGTTAAACGGACGGGCATCAGGGCTGCCTAAATAACCACATACACGACGTGTTACAGACACTTTCGACGGTTCATGGTTACCACATTTCGGGCATGTGAAACCCTTACTCGTACAATCAAATTCACCCATAAAGCCACATTCGTAGCATTCATCAATCGGCGTATTGGTTCCGTAATATGGTACACGCGTGTAGCTGTAATCCCATACGTTCTCTAATGCTTCAACGTTATGTTGAATATTTGGGTATTCGCCATAACAAATGAAACCGCCACTCGTCACTTCTGGGTATGGCATTTCAAAATCAATTTTATCGTATGGGTTTACTTGTTTTTCTACATCAAGGTGAAAACTGTTCGTATAATAACCTTTGTCGGTTACACCTTTTACGACACCAAACTCTTTTGCATCAATTGCACAAAAACGGCTACATAGATTTTCACTCGGTGTACTGTATAAACTAAAGCCGTAACCTGTTTCTGCTTGCCACTTATCTGTCGCAGATTTTAGATACTTAACGATATCAACGGCTTTTTGACGTAGTGTTTCATCATCGTAGACATGTGCTTCAGTGCCGAAAATAGCATTGATTGTTTCGTGAATACCAATATAACCAAGCGAAATAGATGCACGGCCATTTTTAAATATTTCAGACACATCATCATCAGCATTCAAACGAACACCACACGCCCCTTCCATATAAAGAATAGGTGCAACTCGTGCCTTAACACCGTCAAGACGTGCAATGCGTGTTTCAAGAGCACGACGAGCTAGTTTTAAGCGGTCGTCTAATAATGCGTAGAAGCGTGCTTCACTACCTTCAGCTTGTAAGGCAATTCGCGGTAAGTTAAGACTAACAACACCAATGTTATTACGACCTTCATGAATCAACTTACCATTTTCTTCATAAGTGCCTAAGAAACTACGACAACCCATTGGGGTTTTAAATGAGCCAGTGATCTCAACGACTTTGTCGTAATTAAGAATGTCAGGGTACATACGCTTCGATGCACACTCTAGTGCAAGCGTTTTAATATCGTAGTTTGGATCATCTTGCTTATGGTTTAAACCATCTTTAATGGCAAATACAAGCTTAGGGAATACCGCTGTTTTACGATTCTTACCTAATCCTGCAATACGATTACTTAGGATAGATTGTTGGATTAAACGTGATTCCCAAGACGTACCTAAACCAAAGCCAAATGTCACAAACGGCGTTTGTCCGTTCGCGGTATGCAGCGTATTGACTTCGTATTCTAGAGATTGGAATGCGTCATAACATTCTTTGTCGGTACGAGAACGTGCAAACGCTTCTGGATCAGCAATGCCCCATTCTTTCGCAACACTCAAATGCTTTTCGTAGCTTACGGTTACATAAGGTGCTAGCACTTCATCGATACGGTTTATTGTTGTACCGCCATAAATATGGCTAGCAACTTGAGCAATAATTTGTGCGGTAACCGCTGTAGCCGTTGAAATTGATTTAGGAGTATCAATTTCAGCGTTACCCATTTTAAAACCATGCGTCAACATGCCATCAAGATCGATCAACATACAGTTGAACATAGGGAAAAATGGTGAATAATCTAGATCATGATAGTGAATATCGCCCTGCTCGTGTGCCATAACAATGTCACGAGGCAACAAATGTTGCTTAGCGTAATGCTTTGCCACAATACCCGCGAGCAAATCACGCTGAGTAGGAATCACTTTACTGTCTTTGTTTGCGTTCTCATTTAATAACGATGCATTGCTCTGTTCGATCAACCCTCGAATTTCATTATTGAGTAGGCTTTTCTTATCACGTGCAATATCACGATCGTGTCGATATTCAATATAAGCACGCGCAACCGCTTTGTGTGGGCCAACCATCAAATGGTTTTCAACTGCATCTTGAATAGCGTGAATTTCAACTTCTTCAACTGACATAAATTGAGACAATACACCATCAGCAACAGAAGCTGCGTAAGCTTCACTCATTGCTTCTACGTCTACTTCATCAACTGATTGGGCTGCACCTAATATAGCCTCTTTAATACGTTGAGTATTGAACGGTACACGGCATCCATCACGCTTAATCACTACAGGTTTCACACAAAGCTCCTACTAACATGACACTGTCACTTAAAACACAAAATATAGGCTTTAGTGAGAGAGCAAATACAATATGTGGTGTATTAGGCGAGATTTCAGAGAAACAAACATTGATCTAAATCAGTTTATTTTGATCGTAGTACAGTGAACAAGCAATGAATTTGAACAGTGCCAAATTTTTGCATGTAACGTTTTTTACAATCATTTTTGTCAACAATTTTATTGTGTAATCTCCTACCATTTATGAAAATAAATTCCTTGCCTTTTCCTTTATAAAGTACACTCAACTTGATAATAAATGATAGAAGAATGTGCCATGGATGAGCAAACATTAGCTAAACAGTTAGACGACGTAACTTATAGAAACATACGGATTGGTTTTCGTTGGGCTACTACTATCTCTCTTATTTTTTTAATTATGATTATTAGTCCTATTTGGCTTAGTGGTATAAAAGAAAGCGATTTATATTTAGATCGTTCTTGGACTCAATACTCATTTCAAGCAATTGTATATTTGATAGGGATTGCTCTCTACCACCCACAATCCCCGCCTCAAGAATGGCGAAAAATAGCGATACTGTACGCGTTACTCTTTGGAACTAGCTGGGCATTAGCCATTTACCACATTGCTTTCATTGGGCAAATGTGGACCAGTGCTGAAATAGCGTCAGATTTGATCATGATGACTTCTTTATTAGGGTTCTATGCCCTCCGCCAAGCCGTTTACGCTGCAATATTTCCCGTCTTATTGGTAAGTAGTTGGGCAAACTACGTTGAAGCTGGGCATCTGCTGTTATTACCATCAGAAAAAATGCTGGCTAGCTGTATCATTGTAGAAACAGGCCGTAAAACGTTATACCGTTGGTTTTATAACAGTGTTGAAAAGGATCATGAAAATCAAAGGTTGGTAAAAAAGCTTTCTGACCTAGCAACCAAAGATCAGTTAACGAACCTTTATAACAGACGATTCTTCGAATACGAAATAGATAAGCATTACCATTTAGCAAAGCGTAACAATTTACCATTATCTATAATTTTAATAGATGTTGATCATTTTAAGTATTACAACGATAGCCTTGGTCACCCTGCTGGTGATTTATGCTTAAAACGTGTTGCCCGTATCTTACAAAAAAGTCTATTGCGTACATCAGACTCTGTTTCTCGCTATGGTGGTGAGGAGTTTATTATTATACTACCCAACACCCATTTAGAGGGTGCCAAGAAAGTCGCTGAACGTATTAATAACAGCCTACAACAAGAAGCCATACCCCACCCATCTTCTAACGTCAGTAATTTCGTAACACTAAGCCAAGGCATAACAATATGGAAAACTCAAAAAGGACCAGAGCAACTAGTGCAAGAAGCTGACGACCAACTCTACAAAGCGAAAGAAGCAGGACGCAATCAATACAAAGCAGCATAGACACTAAATCACTTAAAAAGATGAATTGACTATACTCAATAACATTACCTTATTGAGTTATCGTTCATGCTAAAAAGATTTGTTATTGCATTACTATGCTTTAATGCTCTCATTTCGACATCGTTAGCACTCGAAGTCTTTCCCATTACCAATACTAAATTTACTGGTGATCTGACTGAAATAAGTGAGCATGGTGTAATCAGAATACTTGTATCTGCCGACCTTGGTTTTTACTACCTAGATAAAGGTCATCCAAAAGGTATAACCTCTGAAATGCTATTGTTGTTTGAACAACATGTACTAAACAGCACAAAACAAAAGCTGCATTTACAAATTATTCCCATCAACCGAGATCAATTACTTCCTGCACTTCAAGCTGGAGTCGGTGACATCGTTGCGGCAAATATCACCATAACACCTCAACGAAAAAAAATAGCTGATTTCAGCTCTCCTATACTTAAGGATATTAATGAAATATTCATTACCCATATCGATGAAAACCCTATCACTCAATTAAAAGATTTATCTAAAAAAAATGTCTGGATCAGGGCTAGCTCTAGCTATTATCAAAGTGTAAACCGCATAAATAAAAAACTTGCAAAGCAAGGCCTTGAAACAATGTACGTACACTTCATCGAAGAAACGCTTCAAGACTATGAGTTATTACAAATGATCCAACAAAAAATTATCCCAATGACGGTATTAGATAACCATAAAGCAGAATTTTGGGATTTAGTGACTGATGATTTAAAAATGCATACTGATTTCCCCATCAGAAAAGGAGGAGCAATTGGCTGGGCTTTTAGGAAAGAGAGTCCAGAATTAGCAGAATTAGTTAACAATTTCATTGAGGAAAATCGATACGGAACCCTGAATGGCAATATTATTTTTAATCGTTATTTAAATAGTAAAGCATGGTTTCAAAAAGTAGTAAGTGCTACAAATATAGCTAAATTCAAAAAGCTTGAAAAACGATTTGTTCGTTACAGCAATATGTATGATATGAATTGGTTATTAATTGCAGCACAAGCTTTTCAAGAGTCTCAATTTGATCAAACTAAGCGTTCCCATGCTGGAGCTGTAGGTATTATGCAAGTTCTGCCTCAAACAGCAAAAGAGCCTTATATCAATATTTCAAATATCTATAACATTAATAATAACATTCATGCTGGAGTGAAATATATGGACTTCATATTGAATAGATATTACGACACCGATGACATTGACGACATGAATAAAATGTTTTTTGCTTTAGCAAGCTATAACGCAGGACCAGGACGTATAAATAGAATGCGTAGACTTGCAAAAGAGCAAGGCTATGACAGTACAAAATGGTTTAACAATGTTGAAGTCATAACACGTAAGCATGTCGGACTTGAGCCCATTACTTACGTGGGTAACATCAACCGTTATTATACTGTTTACAAACAAATATTTTCGCTACAAAATGCGACAAGTCAACAAGCTGCGTTAAGACATAAGGACTACTTATTTATACCCAGCCATTAGCTTTTATAAACGCCCTCAAGATTCAGAACATGCCATAACAATTGATTAAACACCCTGCTACACCACTTACAGCCACATCATATCAATACAAAAATGAAAACGTAAAAATAGAGTAATAATCATAATATGTTTATAAAACAATCAAATTCAAACCGATTGTGAGATCACAATCAACCTTTCACATTGCTGTTATTTTCAATCATGACTATTAAGCATATAGATATTGAATCAACATTTTTAATGATGAAAGCATGTAGTTAATGGAATAAAGCACAAAGATAAGGGAGATGATTATGGATGCTTTGCACAAAAAAACGTTGGTAGTGCCGACTGAAGATGAACTCTTAGTTATTCAGCCAAATGATTTATATTTGATGCATGATGAATACAACGAAGATGATGACGATATTATCATTTTAAATTAATAGTCATAAAAAAGCTCGATTAATCGAGCTTTTTTTATGACTGATTTGGAATGAAACTATTCCCCCATTTGCCCATTATTATAATATCGAACATCAGGAACTATATTGTGTTTATTTAATAGACGATACATAGTAGCGCGAGATACACCCAGATCTTTGGCCGCTGAAGCGACTTGACCACGGTGTGTTTCAAGTACAGCGACTAATACATCTTTTTCTGCTTCATCTTTAATATTGCGTAAGCTTTGCTTAAGATTGGATTTACTTGGCAAATCAAAATGCTCAGCTTTTACTTCACTACCTTCAGCAAGCAATGCTGCACGCTTTACTTGATTCATTAACTCTCTAACATTACCAGGCCAACTATAGCGTAAAAGTAACTGCTTAGAGTCTTCAGAGAAACTCGATGCTAATGTATTATATTCATTGGAAAATTGACCTAAAAACTTTTCTGCTAAAAGATAAATATCTGAACCACGCTCTCTAAGAGTCGGAACTTTAATATGGAACACATTCAAGCGATAGTAGAGCTCTTTACTAAATTCACCATTAGCAACTGCAATTTCAAGATCTGCACTTGATGAAACGACAATACGTATATCGCAATTTGCGTCTTCATTTATTGACTCCCCTGCAGGAGCCTGTAAATATCTTAACAATTCATCTTGTAGTTCTTTTGACAATTCTTCGACATTATCGAGTAAAATAGTACCATTAAATTTGGGCTTTTCATCATCATGAAGTTTTGTTGCCGAATTTAAAAAAGCGATTTTCTCTTCATCTGATGTTAATGAACCGCAATTAACATTAATAAAAGGGGCATTTTTACGCTTAGACAAATTGTGAATTGATTTCGCAATAAGTTCTTTCCCTGTACCATTTTCACCAGTAAGAAAAACATTCACTTCTGTTGATGCTACACGTCTAACCATATCACGAAGTTGTTTTACCGATTTAGAGTCACCATACAGCCCCATATCGTGCTGTGATGTTACCTCGACCCAAGATTTTGCTTCTATTTCAAGCATACCAAGTTGATGTCCAACAGTGTCTAAGAGTAAGGTGCTTGGGATCGGCATTGAAAAGTAATCGACACAATAATTATTAATAAACTGACAGATAGCATCCGTTTCTAGCTGCTCTTTTTTAATTAGTGCAATCCAACGTACTTGCTTAGTTTTATTTGCCCTCAAAGAAATACTATTTAAGCTAAAATCGTTATTGCTTAAATCAACAATGCATATGCATGGGCTGTACTCTTCTAGTATTGCATCTGCTGTCCTAAGATCATAACAACAATGCGTTTTCCATCCTGATTGTTCAAGAAGCGCAATCCAAGGTTCATAATTACAACCAATTGCAACAAGACGACCATTTATTGATTTATTTTTAGATTGAGTCACCATCGAAATCACCACGCTATCAATGTACATATTATTTTTAATGTATTAAGAATATAGGCAATAAATGACACATATGTAGGGTATCAGAAGTAAGATAATGACGATAAAGCAGCCTATTTATGTGACATTCAAATCAACTCTAAAAATAGGCTTACTAAATCAGAGACTTATTCAATTTAAAAAGTTCCTCTAATTTATAATAAATTATAAAAATTTTTGTCAACACTAACACCAAAGCAATAGAAACAACAAAAAAGGCACAGTAATAAATTACCATGCCTTATTTCAAGTGTACAAATAACAATCATATCAATAAGCGGAATACAAAATAGAATTCTCCACCCTATTAATAATAACTTGCCTTTCAAGAAAACTATTCACATCAGCCTGTATATCTAACTGCGTTTCTACTCGTATCGTTGTATCGTCATTTGTATTTTGAATAATACTCGCAATACTACCAGTATCAATATTTATCGTTGTAGGTGCTGTATTACCTTCACCATTTTGGACTACACTTATAGGTTCGACTGGTGATGAGGTGGATGTTAATACCCCGTTATCTATCGTTAAATCTGCAATATAGGAGGTAAATACCTTTTCGCCATTTAGCGCTGTCGAGATAGATAACCCAATATTAATTATTGTGTCATTAATAGATACAAAACCACCTCTTATCGATGACATTTCAGTTTCACTCATTGTAAGTAAACCAAAATCATCTATAGTTTCGTGATTTATCGATGCGCTAGCCCAAAAGGCTGCCCCCCCGATTACAGATGCAAAAAACCATTTTGATGTTTTTTTCATACTAGCCTCTAATAATCATTTGCACCAGGTAGAGTAATACTAAAGGTTGCAAGTGATTCTCTAGTTACAGCCTCTGAAATAGGAGAGGGTGTGTAAATACTATAATTCTCTTGTTTTATGAAACTTTCTTTGCCAACTTTAACGTTATTTTTAACTAATAAAACTAGTCCTTTGTAACCAGCTTCGAAATCATCGATGTCCATTGTTAATGTGCCCCGAGAGGGGTCTCCGAGTATAACTTGACTGCTATTCATACCTTTTATTACAACAAAATGCATATAGCCATCAAAGTTTACAATTGTAATTCCTGGAACGCCTAATTTCTTTAACTTCATTAACGGTAACTTATATCCATTTGCCGTTAAACCTTGAGATTCAAGATATTTTTTCATATCTAGCATGGAAAAACCCTGCTGCTCTATTTTTTCTTTATCTCCGTATTTAAACATATATTCAAATACGGAATTTTCAGATGTTTCTAAACCATAATGATAAGTTAATAACGATGCAACAGCAGCTGAACCGCAACTAAAGTCATATTGTTGCCTTTGTACATCACCAAAAATTTTCTCTTGGTAGCTCTTAACTTTGACATTATATGCACCTCTACTCGGAAAATAATCGAGAGCAAAAACAGATGAACTAAGAAAAAAACCAGCAATAATAATCAGAGACGTTTTCATAAACATACCATTATGTTATATGCTCAAACAAATCGCACATAACATACAATTTATTTAATGTATTTATATTTTAAGTATTAACTAATTGACTAAAAAATTTGTCTCATATATAACAATTATAAGAAATTAATAAGGGCCCTAAGGCCCTTAACAAATAACTATATTGACTAAGGGGAAACCAAAGCCGCATTTGTACTTGTAGTTTGCTGTACCAACGCATTATTACCTACGTTCTGACCCGCAATACTGATACCAGAAGCATCACCAAACGAGTTAGACATAGAGTTTGTTTGATTTACTGTAAAGTCTCCCCCCGAGCCACCCTTGCCACTATCGCAACATGCACCACCATATGTCACATTTGAGCCCATAACTGCACCATCTAACTCAGCAGCCGACATATACGTATCGATCTCGACGTTGACATCCCAAGTTTCAGAGTAATCCATCGTAGTATCATAAGTCGAATTCATCGAGTTATCACTGTTATCCTGTTTCCAAACACTTCTATCATTACCAATATTTTTCAAGGTTAATGTATCATCATCACTCTTCATAGAGTAATCGATTTCAGTATTAGTTTCGTCTGTATAATCAACCGTATCATTGTATTCAGTATTACCAACATTAGTCACATAAATGTCTTTATCGTGGCTATCTACCTTATCAACATCAACATCTGTATTATAAGAATCTTCTATTACCTTATCGGTATTATAACTGTCTTGTATAACAGGTGGATTAGCTAATGCTAGTGGTGATGCGAATACAACTGCTACTAATAGTGCGATATTTGATTTACGCATGATATTACTCCGAATATGTCATTTATTATTGTAATAACTTAAACATAGGGTTTATTATTTATATTAGACATAATGCTAATTATAAAAAGCAATTATGTATTAAGTAATGATGTTAGTCCCTATAAAACAACCCCTAATTAATGGTCTGTAGAGTCGTCGCTGACATATTGTTTATATGTCAGCTTAGATACACTAACAGCTTACTTCAACGTCAAGTTAACTACAGTTGCATTTTGAATAAGAACATTATTACCGGTATTTTGAACTACATTAAAAATACCAGATGACTCACCAAATGCACCCTCAGTTATCATATTGGCACCTGTCGTATTATTGTAGGCACCATTTCCTTGAACATCACCGTACATATCTGATTCAGCATGCATTACATCTAAATTCAACTCATATTGACCGCCACGAGATTGATTCATTGATGTATCACTTAGCATTTCAGAACTTGCTAGAATATCCAACTCGTCTGCAGCAGCACTACAAGTAATTAATACTGCAACTATCAGTGTTAAATATTTCATAACATCCTCCTGAGAATTACACTTAGCAATCCCCAGTAATTATCTTAATAGCCAACAAGAACAGCATTTGTGCTAGCACTTTGCTGAAGCATTGAGTTATTACCCGCATTTTGACCAGCCATGCTGATACCGGAAGAACCGTTAAATGAGTCCATCATAGAGTTTGACTGATCAACAAAGAAGTCACCACTCATGCCATCATCATCATCATTATAACCACCACGATGACCATAACCGCCACCATGACCACCATCGTCACAACATGCACCACCATATGTCACTTCGTTGTCAGTAACATAACCGCTTAAATAAGAAGTCGATACATAATGATTCTCTTCTAAATTAACATCCCAGCTAATATCTTCAGTTACATTAAGGCTTTCATTCCAAACTTTACTGTTATCGCTATTATCTTGGTTATAGTAACTCTCATCATTATTGACATTATTCATTCTTAATGTGTCATCATCAGAGCTGTAGCTGACATTTTTGGTATAATTTGTCTCAGTGTCTGTTGTAGTCTCGTAATTAGCCTCATGATTAAATGAATCATCTACATCGAGTTTTAAGTCATGGCTATCTTCTGAAGTATATACAATATCCTTATTACCGACGTTATCTTTATACGTGTCAGTATTATTATTTCCTGAGCTTACTGGATCTGCTGGTGGGTTATATCCTCCACCACCGTAAGCGAAGACAGCTGGTGAACTAACAACAATTGCCACAAGAAGTGCGAGATTAGTTTTACGCATAGTGTTACTCCAAATATGTTTGTTGTTTTTTTATTGTTACCCGCAATGTGCTGCGAGATAACTTAATAGTAGTGTTGTAAAACCACCTCCTTGTATTATTTTTAATAACTTCAAAGTTTTTTAAATATAAAAAAGCAATTTTAATTCCGATATTTTATATATTGAAATTTCCAAACAAAAAAACAACAACTCATAAATGTTACATTTATTATTTATAAGACCGTTTCTTTTTCATCTCAAATATAAGACATTATTCTGAGACAAATAATTAACAGCTTAACTTATCATCTACTACGCTCTTTATATTGCTTGGTATTATTTTGCTACCAACTTACATTTTTTTATGGACTACCTTTGTACCAAAGTGAGGAAATCGTGAAAGAATTCAAATATAAAAGCCTGATTGCGCTTCTTGCTTTATGTTCTAACACAGCCGTTATTGCAGCAGAGGAAACAGAACCTAGTAAAAACGCTGAAGAAGAAAAACCTAAACGCGTTCAAACTGTTGCAGACATTTTTGAGCAGCCAGGTGTCTTAACACCAAGGGGGTCATTTGTTATTGATTCCTCACTGTCTTATACGCAAAATTCATCTAATACGATCTCTGTTGTTGGTTACTCGGTACTGCCCTCTTTAATTGTGGGGTTAATACAAGCGAGTGATATTGATAGAACAACAATAACATTTGGTCTATCTGGTCGTTACGGCATAACAAACCGATTAGAAGTAGAGGTGCGAATCCCTTGGGTATATAGAAGCGATTCAATTTCTGAGCGTTCGGCTGGTATAGGACAAGAAGAAGATAAATTAATTGATTTAGATGGAAATGGTTTAGGTGATATTGAGGCGGGGTTTAAATATCAATTCAATATGAATACCGCCCCTTATTGGATAGGTAGTTTACGCTTCAAAAGTACAACTGGCGACTCACCTTATGAAGGTTCGCCTGATGATTTGCCTACGGGTTCAGGCTTTCCAAGCATAGAGCCAGGCTTAACGATGATAATGCCAATCGATCCTGCGGTTATTTACATGAACACGAGCTATATCTGGAATATCGAAGATGATGTGGATTTATCAGGAACAAAAACATCTATTGATCTAGGAGATACCATTTCTTTTGGTGCAGGTA
Organism: Photobacterium profundum; assembly: GCF_003026285.1. GTDB lineage: Bacteria > Pseudomonadota > Gammaproteobacteria > Enterobacterales > Vibrionaceae > Photobacterium > Photobacterium profundum. Next base: position 229,897 of record NZ_PYOD01000004.1, on the reverse strand, counting down.
TGGGTTTTGCTGTTAACCCTAAGTTCTCATTCAGCCTTGGCTTGAGTCACAAGACAATCTTTAAATCTAAGGTCAGTGGTGTTGAAAACTTTAACGCAAAAGTTTTACAGCTAGACTCCCTTTCTGTAGGTGCTAACTATGCCGTTAGTCGTGATACCACAATCAATGTTGGTGCATCTGCAGGATTAACAGCAGATGCACCCGACTTCCAACTAACCGTTCGGGTTCCTTACACCTTAAAATAGTTCATAACTAAGTCAATAAAACCGCCTAAATGGCGGTTTTATTTTTTATAATCGAAAATAAAACTTATCCTATACCCAAGTTACCTCAAAATGCAGGATTCAGAGTGACATCAGCGCGCACCTTGAGGTAACTTGGGTATTAAAGTTTTAAGATGCAATATAAGACTAAAGTGCAATTTTGATTTATCATATTAGCCTTATACTCAGATGCAACAGGAACAAAATCATGTCTACTCCTTTAGAGCCAACGATGGTCAAAACGATACAAGGTTATGATGCAGAAAAACGTTTCAAATACCTAGTTAAAGAAGTTGTCACTAATCGTGAAATTTGGATTCTGATAGATGAACATGGCTGCGTTATGCTGAATACAGATGACGAAGATTGTGTTCCAGTATGGCCAAACAAAGAATTCGCAGAAGCTTGGGCAACAGGCGAATGGGAAACATGTAAAGCGGAAGCCATCTCAGTAAATAAATGGCACAGTCGCTGGACAAATGGCTTAGAAGACGATGGTCTTGCTATTGTTATTTTCCCTAATGAAAATGAAGATGGCTTAGTCATATTCCCAGATGAGCTTGATTTTGAGCTAAAGCAACAAGCAAAAAAAAGTAGATAAGCCACTAAGCAATACTTAGTAGTATCATAACAAATATGTTTGAGGGCTTTTATAGCCCTTTTTTACTCTTTAATAAACTAATCGCTATGGTTAAAAACCAAGCACAATAAATTTTGGAGCGATAAAGCCATGGAAGCGCTTATTCATAGATTAAAAACTAACCCTGAATCGATCGCATTTGAAACAGTCATTGAGACCATTAATAAGCATTATGATTTTTCACCTGCAGCTTTTACAAATGGTTTAGGCAATGAAACACTCACTAATGCGATAGGCACTAATGAAGGCTCTTGTCGTATCTTCTCTTTTGCTAAAAAGCATGAATTATCTGAAGCAGAAACCCTAGCGTGTTTTGGTAACTATTATCGTATTGATGTATTACAAAATCCCGACAACGTCGATCACATGAATATTCGCAATTTCATGAAGTATGGTTGGGTGGGTATCAATTTTAGTGCAGATCCACTAATTACAAAAAGTGCATAATTGGACGGTAAACTTGGTTTCAGCTACAAACCTAAACCAAGTTTACTTTCGAAACCAACAACATTCACTTCATAAACAAATGTTGTCGTTATCTAATGTTACAGAGGCTTTTGACAATGGCTGCATTTAGTTGCTGGCTTTAAGAAAAATGGCGTTCGTGTAACTTGACCGCATGCATCGCAAAATTTAGTGGAACGAATAGTTAAGAAAGTCACCGGAATAAGTAAAGCCAACAAACTTAGCATTAGAACAATCGGCGGTTGCATATAAACAATGAACCCACCAATCACAGTGTTAGTGAAAATAGTATAAATTGGCCATAGCTTACGCTTACGCTTTACATCTGAGCCACGTTGAAACAGCATTATACTGCCAGCGGTTAATCCCAACCAAATAACTACAAATACAATCGCTAGATCCTGCTGCACAATTCATCCATTTATTAAAATAAGAAACAGAGCTAGTTTACCACTAAGTAATAGCAACAGCGAAGTTAGCACATTACTGATTTCTACATATTCAGCTACACCTTAATAGGAGTTTTAGCTGATATGAGTCATTCAAAATGAACACAATGGGAAGCACATCACAACCTTAATACGACCACCTCTCATTTTATCTACTCACCCATTGAAACAAGATAATGAAGACAGATATCTTATGTACACGGATATGTTGTTCATCCGAACCAGCACACTTTGGCAGTTTTAATTTCTAAATTATGTGCATATAGGAGCTTTAATGGGTACCAAATCTATACTTCGCACCTGCTTTGTTCTTTTATTTGTATTAGGTCGTAGCCCTATCGCTGCAGCCAGTTTGCCCAATTACACCGATTCTGAATCCGAACTTCTCTCATCATCACAGGAGTCCAAGAAATCTTTCCAAGGATCGTTAAGTGGTCTCTATGCAATTCCAACCTGGAGGCAGCCACACATTACACAACCTCAGAATGATTTCGACTCTCTTTATCTACAAGCCCAGATTGCTCAAAATGAATTAGAGCAACTTATTCAACAAACTTCGATGATTACTGGTACAAGTGCTTCATCTCCGGGCATTAAATCACGAGACAGAGCTGAATATAAAATAGCGACGGAATTAAATGGAAGTGTACATAAATTAACAGACCTCGCCCGAGGGTCTTTAGTTGCCGATGACATAAGTAGTTTAGTACAAGCCTTTGAGCTTCTGAGTAAAGAAGTCACGATTGTAGAAGTAAAAAACCGTTTCAAGCAACCCGCAAAATCAGGCTATCGAGATTTGAAAATGTTGGTCTGTCTTCCAAACAGCCAGCATATTGCAGAGATACAGCTTCATTTAGAGGGTATTTCTGATATTAAAAATGGTAAAGAGCACCAATTATATGAACAAATTCAAAAGATTGAACGTACTGCTAAAGCCAATAATCGTTTGTTGAATGATATAGAATCAGCAAAAGTAAGACATTTACGTAATCAGTCACTGCATCTCTATCGCTCTGTATGGCAAGAGTATTTACAGCCTAAATTGGCAGTAAGTTAATTTCTACCGCCTATATACGTACCTTCGAGGCCGAATAAATGTGATTTTCATCACAAATGAACATCACATTTTTCAACGCACACTTAAATTCATCTTATGTTCAGGTCTACTCGCTATTATAGGTGTTCATTCAAAACATATAAGGAAGATTATTTAAACAAGTCAGCAGATCACATACACACTTTTTACGTCACCGTTTATATGTATGTTTTTGATGGAAAGCCCTATTAGGGGTTTCGCAGGAGTTGTTTTATGCACATGAAATCTGTACTTCGTACTTTCTTCGTTCTCCTTTGTGTCTTTGGTCGTACTTCGATCGCTGCACCACTGCCTCAGTATTCAGATTCTGACTATGAAGTTTCACCTTACCAGACACAAGAAGGTAAAAAGTCTTTTCAACGTAGCCTTAGTGGTCTTTATAGCGTCAATAGTTGGACAGAGCAGAATATTACCCAGCCTTACAGTAATTTTGATCAACTATACCATGCTGCAACACATGCCCAGCAAGAATTAGACCTTCTGGCTCGTGAGATAGCATTGCATTCAAATACTCAAGCTTTAGTGCCAGCAGTTAAATCAGAAAAACGCGCTAAAGAAAAAATCAAGACAGAGTTACAAGGTGAAACTCATCGTATTACCGATTTAGCACGATGCTCATTAGTAGCAAGTGATATTCCGAGCTTGATGCAGTCATTAGAACTGCTGAATAAAGAAGTTTCTGTTGTTGCGGTCAAAAATCGTTTTAAAAGCCCGGCAGCTTCTGGCTACCGTGATTTCAAATTATTAGTACGCTTACCCAAAAGCCAAGTGATTGCAGAAGTTCAGCTTCACTTAGAAGCCATATCTATGGTAAAAAATGGTGCAGAACACAAAATTTACGAAGAAATTCAGCGTATCGAACGCACAAGTATGACGGAAGAACGTAATATCTCTGAGTTTGAATTAGCACAGATAACTAAACTTAGAGCTAAGTCATTAAATCTATACCAAACTGCATGGCAGATGTATTTACAGCCTGAAACTATGGCTGTGTAATCCCCTCATACAATGGAAGCTAGACAGATCGTGTAGCTTCCATATCTAGAATGCTTTTCATCTAACTCATCTATAGCCAAGCTACCTCAAAGCGTTGATTTCAAAGTATTTTCAGCGTAGAACCACTTGTTACTTCAGTCTATGCCTTGCTCTTATCAATTCTGTCTACGCAAATCTATGGCCACTTACTTATACCAATTCCATTAATTATCAGAACACGACTAGGAGTCGAGTTCAAGGATAACGATTACGTAGAAGAGTGATTCCCTTTAGGCAAGTTTAAAATACTTTTATACTACGTTAATAAATTTCACTTTAGAGCCACTAAATTCTCAATTTATCTCCTTGCTTAAAAGCATTTTAACTCTCGCAGAATGGATCAGATAATTAATGGATTAGGTATTATTCATACTGACATTCAAATAGATTACAAAAATCAGACACAAAAAAACCGCTAATATATAGCGGCTTTTTTATTTATCAACGTATTTTAGTACGTGACTTATAGCAGATTAAGCGTTGTTACTACGCTCGCCGCTTGAACGACGTGGACGGTCGCTGTTTGCGCTACCACGGTTTCCACCACGGTTGTCGCTACCACGGTTGCGATCGAAACGACGCTCGCCACCATTGCCACCGTTGCTGTCACGGTTACCACGGTATCCACCACGGCCGCCATCACGGTTACCACTGTTACGTGGACGGTGTTCGCGAAGAACTTCACCTTCAACAACAACAGCTTTTACATCGTTTTGACGAATGCGTAGCTTCTTAAGTTGTGCTGAAACTTCTGCAGACATCTTCTTAGGAAGCTGAACAAAAGTATGTGAAGGAGCTAGTTTAATAGCACCAATGAACTCTTTGCTTAGGCCAAGCTCGTTTGCAATTGCGCCAACGATATCTTTAACCTGAATGCCTTGCTCACGGCCAACTTGTAACTGGTAAGTATCCCAATCAGCGCTGTTGTTTGAACGACGCTCACCGCCACGTTCGTTGCGAGAACCACGATCATCGTTACCACGACGCTCACGACGCTGCTGTTCACGCTCAATCGCTGCAATCATTGGATCCGGACCTTTATAGAATAAAGGACGGTTACCTTGTTGACGTTGAAGAAGCATCGCAGCAAGCGTTGGTGCATCAACATTGATTGTTTCTTGTAATTTACCCACTAGTTCAACAAAAGCTTCAAGCGTTGCTTGTTCTTTCTGTGATTCTAGTTCTTGACCTAAACGAGTCAAGCGAGCAGCGGCAACTGCATCACGGTTAGGAAGTTGAATTTCTTCCATACGAGATTTAGTAACACGCTCGATAGTGCGTAGCATACGAATTTGGTTTGTACGAACCAATAGGATCGCTTTACCAGAACGGCCAGCACGACCAGTACGACCGATACGGTGGATGTAAGATTCTACATCGAACGGAATGTCGTAGTTAAATACGTGTGTGATACGCTGAACATCAAGACCACGAGCAACAACATCAGTTGCAACAAGAACGTCGATAACACCACGTTTAATATGGTCAACAGTACGCTCACGTAAAGACTGAGGAATATCACCGTGTAGAGCTGCAGCTTTACAACCACGTGAAGATAACCAATCAGCTAGACGCTCAGTATCTTGACGAGTACGAACGAATACGATTGATGCATCGATGTTCTCTTCAGTCTCAAGCATACGAATCATTGCTTCGTCTTTTTCTACGCCTTTAACGATCCAGAACTGCTGTGAAACTTGAGATACAGTACGGTTTTCGCCAGCTACGTCAATGCGCTCTGGGCTACGTAGGAAACGGTCAACAATTTGCTTAACGATTGGAGGCATAGTAGCCGAGAACAATACGCGTTGTGCCGATGCTGGAGCTTGTTCCATGATCCAAGTAACGTCATCAACAAAACCCATTTTCAACATTTCGTCAGCTTCATCTAGTACAAACGTACTAACTTCATCAAGGTGCAGACGATCACGTGAAATAAGGTCTTTAACACGACCTGGAGTACCAACAACAATGTGAGCACCATTTTTAAGTGCACGCATTTGATCAACGATAGAAGCACCACCGTAAATCTCTAAAACTTTAAGACCTTTAATGTTCTGACCAAGGACTTTGATTTCTGCAGCAACCTGAATCGCAAGCTCACGTGTAGGAGCCATTACGATAGCCTGAGGCTTATGCTGAGAAAGGTCTACTTTATTTAGAACAGGTAGTGAAAACGCAGCCGTTTTACCAGTACCAGTCTGTGCCTTACCAAGTGCATCAACACCAGTAAGAAGTAGAGGAATTGACGCCGCCTGAATAGGAGTTGGCGAAACGAAGCCCATTGAGTCAAGAGCAGATAAAAGTGTGTCAGCCAAATCTAATTGGCGAAATTCTGTAACAGATTCTAGCATTGGGATCCCAATAAATAATCTAACGTAAACGGGGCCCCTTATGCTTTAAAAAGTTCTGCAATAGCAACCACAAGCATGGGCCTCGACGATATGAGGCGCGTATTCTGCGCCATTACTCGATAAAATGCCAGAAAAAATTGAAGGCTGTCACAAAATAACTTTCAAACACTTACTATTTAAACAAAAAGTATGTGTCTTGGGCGTCACAACTATGTGAATGACTTCTTATTGGCACTATCCGATTGAATAAATGCACATCTTCATCTCGTTCTCTTATAAGAACACACACTATAAATATGGGAATGGCATTTTATTTCTCACTTTATTGCCAGAGAAAATACAGCGACTCGAAAAATACCGTATATAGAAGAGAACAATCACCATATTGTATAAGGATAGCGTTATTGCACAGTATTGCTGAAATCATTCCATTTTGCGTGCCATTTATAATCGACTCTGACCCTATATTTATTATCTACTCTTGATCTTATATATAGATAAAAAGCTACCGTTTAGCGACAATGACACAAATCTTCGCAAAATATACATTCCACAATCTTGGTTTTAGCGCCCCAAATACGTATAGTGTCTGGGTTAATATTCTGAGACCGAGCATAATGTTTCAAGATAATCCGCTGCTAGCCCAGCTTAAAAAACAAATTCAAGAAACCCTTCCTAAAAAAGAAGGTAACGTAAAAGCGACTGACCGTGGCTTTGGCTTTCTAGAAACTGATAATAAAGAAAGCTTTTTTATTCCGCCTAATTATATGAAAAACGTAATGCACGGTGACCGCGTGATTGCTGTGATTCGTACAGAAAAAGAGCGTGAAGTAGCCGAACCTCAGGAGCTGATAGAACAGAACCTGACACGCTTTATTGGTCGCGTGAAGATGATCCACAACCGATTAAACGTTGTGCCTGATCACCCACAGCTAAAAGACGCAATAAAAGCACGCGCTATTAAAGGGTTAAACCCAGAAGAGCTGAGAGAAGGCGACTGGGTTGTAGCAAACCTAAATAGCCACCCGCTAACCAATGCAAACAAACCGTTTACCTGTGTGATTAATGAAAAAATCACTGACAGTAACGATAAAATTGCACCATGGTGGGTAACACTTGCCCGCTATGAACTGCCTAACGCAGAGCCTGCACCGCAAGATAGCTGGAATATGCTAGACGAAGGTTTAGAGCGCCAAGATTTAACCGATATTCCGTTTATTACTATCGATGGTGAATCAACCAAAGATATGGATGATGCGATTCATACGGTTAAGAAAGATGATGGTAACTTCGAAATCACGATTGCGATTGCCGATCCTACATCTTACATCTCTGTTGGCGATAAAATGGATGATGAAGCACGTAAGCGCGGATTCACCGTTTATCTACCTGGTCGTAATATCCCAATGCTTCCTCGTGAGTTAAGCGATGAACTATGTTCATTGATTGAAAACGAGAAACGCCCTGTTATTTGTTGCCGAGTAACAGTTGATAGCGAAGGTGTTATTCAAGACGACATCACGTTCTTTGCAGCATGGATTAAATCTCAGGCTCGTTTAGCGTATGACAATGTATCTGATCTGATTGAAAAAGGTCAGTCAGAAAAATTAATGGCTAACAACGTTATTGCAGAACAAATCGATGCGCTTCACCAATTTGCTAACGTACGTAGCAAGTGGCGTTCAAACAACGCAGTAGTATTTCCTGATCGTCCAGATTACCGTTTCGAACTTAGTGAAGACAACGATGTTGTTGCCATTCACACAGATCCTCGCCGTACCTCAAATCGCATGATCGAAGAAGCAATGATTACAGCGAACATTTGTGCGGGTCGAGTATTACGAGATAAATTCGGTACGGGTGTTTTCAATATTCATAATGGTTTCAATCCTGAAAAGCTTGATACCGCTATGGAATTCTTGCAAAAAGTTGAAGCACCGTTTGAAAAAGAAGAGCTGAAGACCCTTGAAGGTTTCAGTGCGCTTCGCCGTTGGTTAAATACGCTTGATTCAACGTATTTAGATAACCGCCTACGTAAATTCCAAGCTTACAGTGAGGTTGGTAATCAACCAGCTCCGCATTACGCTATGGGATTAGATGCTTACGCGACATGGACATCTCCTATTCGTAAGTATGGCGATATGATTAACCACCGCCTACTTAAAGCCGTCATCACAGGTAACGAGCCCTCTCAGAAGCCTGACGATACTGTCGGTGAAGAGATTGCATTACACCGTCGTACACATCGTATGGCAGAGCGTGGCGTTGCTGATTGGCTTTACATTCGCTTGCTAAAAAATGCAGTGAAGGACGAAGCTATCTTTACTGCTGAAATCTTCGATATTAATCGTGCAGGTATTCGAATTCGTTTACTTGAGATTGGTGCTTCGGCATTTATTCCGGGCTCGTTAATTGTTGATAATAAGCAACGTATTATTTGTAACGGCGATTTAGGTACAGTTTCTATTGATACAGTACAAGAATATCAACTAGGTGATACTTTTGAAGTGAAGCTAGCGGAAATTCGAACAGCAACACGTCAACTTGTTGCTAAACCTGTACAACAGTTTCCAGCACCTGAAGTTGATTCAGATGCAACAGAAAAAGAAGAAGAGAAAGCATAATCATTTTCTCTTTTTAAAATGAAAGGTCAGCCATAAGAAGCTGGCCTTTTTATTTTCAATACAGATGAATTGGGCAAATAAAACAAAAATTATATCTCTCGATTGATACAATTCATTTCATAATTACAATAAATACCGAGTCAGCTATGTCACAAGTAGAAAAAGATGTTCAGCAATGGTTAGAAGATGTCGTTATTGGCCTGAATTTATGTCCTTTTGCCGCAAAACCTAATCGTAATAAACAAATAAAAATACACGTTTGCGAAGACGCTTCAGAAGATATTTTATTGGAAACTATCTATCAAGAATTGCAAACGTTGGATCAAGCACCAGTAGAAGAATTAGAAACAACATTGGTGGTTGCACCCAACTTATTTAAAGAGTTCGATGACTATAATCAGTTTCTTGATTTGGTTGAAGGGCTTGTCATTCAAATGAACAAAAGTGGCATTTATCAAATTGCTAGCTTCCACCCTGACTACTGTTTTTATGGTGCCGAGCCAGAAGATGCAGAAAACCTCACGAATCGTTCACCCTACCCTATCTTTCACCTGATTAGAGAAGAAAGCATGGAAAAAGTGTTAAAACACTACCCTGATCCTGAAGGTATTCCTGAGCGCAATGTTGAATGTGTAGAGAATCTAACAGACGCACAGAAAAGAAAGCTATTTCCTTACCTTATTAAGTAAATACCCTGCACCGTCATCAGTTAGGAGTCTTAAGGCTCCTTCTGTATTGCCAATAAAAGCCTCAACTATCTATAGAAGATAATACAATACATTAAGACAACTGAACGAACATCTAAATGTCGTCTATTGTATATGTATGTGACTTGAACTTCATACATACCCAAGCCACCTTAAGGTGCAGGATTCAGAGTAATATCAGCGTGTTTAATTCAAGGAAAATGTGTGTAGGAATGGCATTCCCTTTCAAGTACATTTGACGCAGAAGTAGATACGCTGAATCACTCCCGAAGGGCGAGTTTTGTTGGGCTCTATGCCGTGTTACTTATTTTCAACGTAGAACGACTAGACCTATAAATAAGTGCCTTGCCTAGAGCCCAACAAATTCTCGCTGAAACGTGCACCTTGAGGTAACTTGGGTATAGACTTAACGACAAAGGGATTGCTTTTAAGTGCAGCTACTATCATTTTCCATTTTCAGAAACCCTGGGTTTCGCTTTGGAATACCATCATTACTCTCTTTCTTAATGCTTATCTCATTAAAAGAAGGTCGTGAAACGTTGCTTGTTTATCAGAATTTACTGATAATACTGCCTTATATCCTTTTTGCTCTTATCATTATTCTTAGCCAACCATTTAATCAAGGACGTACGAGCCTTGTCGCATTATTGATGATAATTGCGTATTACATTGTACAAAACCACTTACAAGCCCCACTGACCAATAATACGACAAAACTCATTTATTATTTACTGGCGACTCTTTTACCGCTCAATTTATTACTCGTGCATAAACTGCCAGATAAACGGCTATGGTCTTTATTTGGAGGCTACTTTTGTTTATTTATTGCAATACAAATCATTTGGTCAACTATCCTCATTCAATATATTGAAAAATCGGACCTTTCATCGATATGGAATTCAGGGTTGCTAACACAATTACACTTCTCTCCTCTTCCTCTTTTATTCATTTTCTGGGGAATAGTAATCGCTGGTACTAGCACGTTTATGATTTTATTTCGTAATTATGGTTCAGACCAAGCAGTATTTATAGGGGTACTATTCTCCAGCTTAACCTTCATCTTTTTTCAATATGGCTTAGTCTCTTGTTCAGCCTTTACGTTAGCTGCCCTACTGCACATGTTTAACCTCATTATTTGTAGCCACGAACAAGCCTTTATCGATCAACTCACCAATATCCCAGGACGACGAGCACTAGAAACAGAATTAAGGAATCTCGGAAAAACCTATACTTTAGCCATGCTAGATATAGATCATTTCAAAAAATTCAATGATTTATATGGTCATAAAACGGGTGACAACGTTTTAACGTTAGTGGCTCAGCTAATAACAAAGGTAGGAGGAGGTGCACAAATGTTCCGATATGGTGGCGAAGAATTTACCATTTTATTTAAAGGTAAGAAAAGTGAACAATGTGAAGAACATTTAGAAAAATTACGTATCGCTATTGCAGAATATAATTTAGTACTTCGAAATTATGCTGAACGTCCAGACAATGATAAACAAGGCTGTATGACGCGAAAAAATAACGTTATACATAGCTATATTCATGTGACAGTAAGTATTGGGATTGCAGATAGCAAACCAACCTCTAATCCAGACATGGTATTAAAAGCGGCTGATGACGCATTATATAGAGCCAAAGAATCTGGCCGTAATCGTCTTTCCCATTAACCCCACCTAAGCATCTCACCAAGGATACTCATAGAAATATCAAATAGCCAGGATCACTCCCAAAAAGCATCCTGATAGACAATGATTGTATATGTAAGGGTTAGTGTTCGAGTGGTAAACTAAACGGGCTAGAGCGGTGTTACGTGGATTTAACTGCAATTAAAACTAATACCAATTCCACTAATTATCTGACCATTCAGAATACCAGATACAAAAAACCCGGTGAAAGCACCGGGTTCTGGTTACTAATAAAACTTATCTAACAAAAGCTAAGTCCAGCTATGCAGCAACGCCAATATTAAGTTAAGCATAGAATTCTTAACAGATCGGCGACCAAACCATTAGTTAAGCTCTACACTTAGGAGTGACTCATTCCTAAGTGAAAAGGAATGAGCCTTATTGTTATTGTTATCCTTTAACCAAGAAGCTCTTTTAATGTAGGCTTCTTGTTATATCTGACTGAAGAAAAACAAATTTGACCATTAAGTCTTCACTCAAGAGATAATTCCCTACAAGTATGATATTAGCAGTCATAGCGTCGCTTTAAAACCCTAACGTTCATCCTTAAGATGAATATTTCATTTCCTTTAATACCTAGTACGATACCGTTTAAAGATCATTCAATCACGTGTGTTTCTGGACCATTTTCAGCGCCAAATATAAGCAAAAAAAGCCTGCCATTTAGGCAAGCTTTCTATTTTTTACTGGTTATTATTAACCTTTCACACCACCCGCAGTTAAACCACCAACTAGGAATCTTTGAGCAAGTAAAAACACAATAGTAATAGGTATTGCTGATAGTACTGCTGCTGCAGCGAAGTCACCCCATAGATAATTCTGAGGGTATAAGTATTGCTGCATACCTACTGCTAACGTGTAATTATTCACATCAGTTAATAGCAAAGACGCCACAGGTACTTCTCCAACCAAGCCGATGAACGACAGGATGAAAACAACCGCTAGAATTGGCACTGATAATGGGAGCAGAACATAGCGGAATGCTTGCCACGGCGTAGCACCATCAAGTGCTGCTGCTTCTTCCAGTGAAACATCAATCGTTTCAAAGTAACCTTTAATAGTCCATACGTGAAGTGCGATCCCTCCTAAGTAAGCAAAGATCAAACCACCATGCGTATTCAGTCCCATGAATGGAATATACTGGCCTAAACGGTCAAACAATGCATATAGAGCAACCAATGCAAGTACTGCAGGGAACATTTGGAAAATCATCATCCCTTTAAGGATTGTGTTCTTACCTTTAAAACGCATACGAGCAAATGCATAAGCACTGGTTGTTGATAATGCAACAATGATAACTGATGTAATACCTGCAACTTTTATCGTATTCCATAACCATAGTAAAACAGGGAATGGTGGTGGCGTTATACTGCCATCATTATTAGTCACTGCAAATCCGAGAGCTAAGCGCCAGTGATCCAATGTTGGGTTAGTTGGGATTATCTCGCCACCTGCAAAGTTACCTTCACGAAATGAAATTGCAATTATCATTAACAACGGAAAGATAATCATTGATAAGAAAAGACACAAGCCTATATGTGTAGCCCAAACTCTATATTTCAATGACCTCGATGGAACCATAGCCATAACGTCTCTCCTTAGTCTTGTGAAAGCTTAGTAAATCGAAGATTAAGTAGTGCCATACCACCCACCAGTAAGAAAATAATTGTTGCGATTGCGCCAGCAAGACCAAAGTCTTGACCACCGCCACCTTCAAAGGCAATACGGTAGGTATAGCTTACTAGCAAGTCAGTGTAACCAGCAGGCTCTGAAGTACCCACCATATTAGGGCCACCAGCAGTCAATAGCTGAATCATTACAAAGTTATTGAAGTTGAATGCAAAGCTAGCAATAAGCAGTGGTGTCAAAGGCTTAATCATCATCGGAAGTGTGATTGTGAAAAAGTTCTGAATAGGACCCGCACCATCAATAGCAGATGCTTCATATAGGTCATCAGGAATCGACTTCAACAGACCCATACATAAAATCATCATATACGGGAAGCCAAGCCAAGTGTTCACTAACACAACCATCAATCGAGCCATAATTGGATCAGAGAACCAAGATGGTTTAATCCCAAATATGGCTTCAAGAAATAAGTTTATCTCACCAAAGCTCTGGTTAAATAATCCCTTGAATATCAAGATAGAAATGAACGCTGGTACCGCATAAGGGAGAATAAGAAGTACGCGATAAATACTGCTACCTTGTAATGGCTCCCACTGAACGAGACACGCTAGTACCATACCTAAAGCCAGTGTTAATGCGACCGCTAAAAAAGCAAAAACCACAGTCCAGATAAAGATATCAATAAAAGGTTCTTTGATACCATCATCCGTCATCACTCGCTCGAAATTGGCCCCACCCACCGTTACAACAAATCCAGGAGAGATAGGCTTATCTACAAATTTACCGTCTGCGTCAATAGGCTGATAAAAGCCAATTTCCATATTTGGCTGATACATTTGCTGAGTTTGATTATTCAGCATGCTCAGACCATCTTCCTGAAGTGTAAACAGATCTGTATCGGCAGCAAACTTACGTAAGCCACTCATGCGAATTTCATGGCCATCAGGCATCACTAGCTCAACTTTTGTTAAGTTAGCGCGGTTTTTAACGATTGATTTGATCTTCTCTTTTTCACCCTGGACACTATCAACTTGACGAAGAGTCATCGCTTCAGAGGTTGTATTGGCGAGTTCGAAGACATCAGAAGCCAATAACTCACCTTCTGCTTTAATAATCAGCTGATGACCATTTTCTACTTTGTAGAGATCAAAACCGTAACTTTCACCCGACTGGAAACTACGTTGCTCCAAAACTGATTGTGTTCTTTCCAATGTTAACTGGTTTGATGCACTGTAGTTGGTAAACGCCAGCCCTATGGTGTAAACCAATGGGAAAATAATAAAAACAAGCATCCCTGCAACACCAGGGAAGATGTAGCGATGGGCGTATGTTTTGTTGCTTCCAAAAATATAAAGAGCAAGTGCGGTTAGAACAACGGTAAGAAGAGCAAAAGGTATTTCACCTTGAGCATACATCAATACGGTAGCATAACCATTAACAACACCGATCATGCCTAGTAGCGACCATTTAAGCCACTTACGATAATTTAATTTAGGGCGTTCTTGTTTTGAATCCAAAAGCCCTGCACCTTGAACCGACTGCATCTCAGCTCCTTGCTAGCAAAAAATGACAATAAAATGGGGAAAGTTACCCCTCCCCGCAAAAAGAATTACTTAAGCATGTGACCAGCGGCTTCATCTAGCGCACCATTAATGTCTTGACGACCATCAACAATATTCTTGATTGCATTGCCTTGGGCATACCAGAATGCAGCCATTTGTGGAACGTTAGGCATGATTTCACCGTTCATTGCGTTATCCATAGTGGCAGCAATACGGGTATCTTTATTTAGCGTCTTCTGGAATGATTTCAGCGCAACAGCACCTAGTGGCTTATCATCGTTAACTTTACCTAAACCTTCATCAGTCAGTAGGTAGTTTTCGATGAACTCAACAGCTAAGTCTTGGTTTGGTGACGCAGAGCTAATACCCGCAGTCAGGATACCGACGAATGGCTTAGATGGACTACCATTTAGCTTAGGAAGCAGAGCAACACCGTAGTTGATGCCCGACTTATCTGCGTTACCCCATGCCCATGGGCCGTTAATAGTCATTGCTACGTTACCTTTGTTGAACTCAGCATCTGAGATGCTGTAGTCCATATCGGCAGAGATAACTTTTTTGTCAATAAGATCCTTGATGAATGTCATGCCACGCTTAGCGCCAGCATTGTTAACACCCACATCTTTCACATCGTAGCCTTCAGCAGTAAACTTGAACGCGTAGCCACCATCAGCAGACAGTAGTGGCCATGTGAAGTACGGTTCTTTTAGGTTCCACATGATAGCTTTCTTGCCATCTTTCTGAAGCTTCTTGTCTAGTGCTTCAACGTCTTCCCAGTTCTTAGGTGGGTTTGGAACAAGATCTTTGTTATAAATTAAAGAAAGTGCTTCAACTGCAACTGGGTAGCCGATGTACTTACCTTCGTACTGCACAGCATCCCAAGTAAAATCGATGATTTTATCTTTTAGTTCTTTAGATGGCTTAACTTCAGCTAACAAACCAGATTTGGCGTAGCCCCCAAAGCGATCGTGCGCCCAGAATACGATATCTGGACCATCACCAGCAGCCGCTACCTGAGGAAATTTCTCAGATAGACCATCAGGAAAAGCAACAGTCACTTTTACGCCTGTGTCTTCTTCAAACTGTTTACCTACTTCTGCCAAGCCGTTGTAACCTTTGTCACCATTAATCCAAATGGTCAATTGGCCTTCTTCAATCGCTGCATGTGCAGAGACTGAACCTAAAGCTGCAAGGGTACAAAATGCAACTGTACTGAGGACTTTCTTCATTGCTAACATCCTTCATGATTGTTATATGTTGTACTCCAGAAAATCCTCTGCAGCACAATTTGCAGTCTGTATCATCTACCAGTAATGGCCCCTCGGCATCATCCTGAGCCCTACGCCCCCATACCTAAGATTTAAAAGCGTGATCTCCGTCATTTCAATTTGTGACGCAGTTCTAAAAACGAGGCGTGATTGTGATGCAACGCACATAGTACTTGGATTAAAAGGGCACATCAGTAACCGGTATATCAAAGTGTGATCCAAACACTCCTCCCCCCTTTATCCCCCTTTTAAATTCTTTTCAAGGATGATGTTTCATAATGATAGTTGCGTAAGATGACAAACATACCCTATGGGGTAGATGAAGAAGCTCTAACTGTTCTGCTTTATGCAGATTTTAATTTTTAATAACACTTTATTGAAAACGACAGCATCCTATTACTTCTTGGGGAAGTAAGTAGTAGGAATTTGGTCAGGGTAGCCATTCTTCCACTGCCTGGATGATACTTACGCTACCCATTTTTTTCTTCACTACACCAAAAAATTCTTTACCCGCAAGACTCGGCATGAATACTATGTCTTATTAATAAGGTCTTGCAGGCAACACAACTTAGAGGAAAAGGCTCGATGACGAGTGTCACTTTACGAAATGTATGTAAAGCATATGGAGATAACCTGATTTCCAAAAATGTTGATCTCGAGATCGCTGAAGGGGAATTTGTAGTATTTGTTGGTCCATCAGGCTGTGGTAAATCAACTCTTCTTCGTTGCATCGCTGGTTTGGAAGATATCACGTCGGGCGATTTATACTTCGGCAAAGAACGCATGAATGACGTTCCGCCTTCTGATCGCGGGGTTGGTATGGTATTCCAATCATATGCTCTTTATCCGCACTTAAATCTCTTCGACAATATGTCTTTCGGTATGAAATTAGCCAAAGCAGATAAGAGCGAGATCAAAAAACGCGTTAATAACGCAGCTGATATTCTTCAGCTTGGTCACTTGCTGGACCGTCAGCCTAAATCGCTTTCTGGTGGTCAACGCCAACGTGTTGCAATCGGTCGTACCATTGTGTCTCAGCCCGATGTATTCCTGCTTGATGAACCACTATCGAATCTAGATGCCGCGCTTCGTGTTCAAATGCGCATCGAAATTGCCAAACTGCACAAACAACTCGGCTGTACCATGATCTACGTAACGCATGATCAAATAGAAGCAATGACCATGGCTGAAAAAATCGTGGTTCTTGATGGTGGTTATGTTTCTCAGGTCGGTAAACCACTAGAGTTATACCATTACCCACAGAATCGCTTTGTTGCTGGCTTCATCGGCTCACCAAAGATGAACTTCATGAGTGTGTTTATCGAGCAAGTTGAAGATGAGCGCGTAATGGTACAAACGGCTGATGGAAAAGCATTCTGGATCCCTGTTGACGGCACAACAGTCACGAAAGGCGATCGTATGTCACTGGGTATTCGCCCAGAACACCTTTTATCAGCTGAAGAAGGTGATGCAAGCATCGAGGGTACAATACAGGTTGTCGAGAAACTAGGCTACGAAACTCAAGCCTATATCCACCTAGATCACGTGGATGCAGATTTCATCTATCGTCGTCCGGATACACTACAAGTAGAAGCTGGTGATAGCTTTAAAGTGGGCATACCTGCACACCGTTGTCATTTATTCCATAGCGATGGTCGTGCCTGCCGTCGTCTATACCAAGAAACCGGCATATAGCCCTTCTATTTTGCTCTATAACAAAAAGCGCTGCTCATTCATACGACAGCGCTTTTTTTGTATCTGAATTTTACAGTACTAAGACGGAGCTTTACATGATCTTTGACGCTCGAGTTAAAACCTATGATCCAGATAGAATGGTTCTATTACCAACCTTTGATATGCCCCAGCTAAAACGTCAGCGCTGTATTCGAGTTTATCTTCCAGCGGACTATTACAGTAGTACAAAGCGCTATCCGGTTATCTATATGCATGATGGGCAAAATGTCTTTGAACCAAGTCTCTGTATTGCAGGTATGAGTTGGCAAGCTGGCGAACACCTCGATCACATGCAACAGCAAGGGAAAACTGATGGCATTATTCTCGTTGCTATTGATAATAGCCCACTGAAAAATGGCTTGGGGCGTTCGGATGAGTACTCTCCTTGGCCATTTAATCCTATCGCAGAGCTCCATTGCTGGGGCGATACCAGACAGACTCTAGGTGGCGAAGGTGAAGCTTATAGTGCTTTTATCGTCGAAACCCTAAAACCCTATATCGACCAGCATTATCGTACTCTTCATCAACGCGAATACAATACGATAGCAGGTAGTTCAATGGGCGGGCTGATCAGTTTATACATCGCATTGCGATACCAAACCGTATTCGGCTGCATCGGAGTATTTTCACCCGCATTTTGGTTTGCTGAAGCGGACATGAGCAACTGTATTCAAGAGACCCCAATTACAGCACCTATCAATATCTATATGGATATAGGGACAAACGAAACCAGCGACCACACATTGAGCTACTTTCCAAATCTTTACCTTAATAGTGCAAAACGCTTCCACCACCAGCTGCAAGAAAAAGATAAGAAAATAAGCTGCAAACTGCTTATTGAAGAAGATGCGGTTCACAGTGAAAGTGCATGGGCAAGACGCTTCCCGGTCATGGTTGAACAACTTTATTGCCGTTAAACGGCCACACACCTAAACTTATACTGGTAAGGGATTAGCGACACCATCAATGGTGTAACTAAACAGATAGAGATAATCAGCAGTCTCTTTGATAGAGGATCATGACATGAGCAGCCACGACAGAATCGAAGATATCGAACAGCTAATCTATATGGCTTATCAAGAAGGTAACTATCAGGAAGCAAAAGCGCTTGAAACCCAAATGAAGCAGCTTAGAGGTAAAGACAACCTTTATGATGAAAATGAACCCTACTCGATAGAAGAGAAAATCTTTATCGATGAATAATACCGATAACAACCTAGTAGCAGTAAGCAGCTATGGTCATTAATACAGAAACGCTGCCCATTGGGCAGCATTTCTTTCTTTATACAATTCTGTCTTTATAAAAGCACCGCGTTAATTCACTTAATCTGTTGCCTTAGCAAAACCTTTCGATTCAACCTGTCGCTGTAAAACATGTTGATTTTTTAGCACTCTGAAATCAAGTTCCAAATCCGGTTGCGCAAATTGCAACTCACCAATTTGTGCCTGATAACTCGGTTGCACACAAATAAGACCCACACGTTTACCGTTCACCTCTGCAACAGCTTTTATTGGATCAAAGCTGACCGTCACAACCTGCTTTCCAAGTTCAAGATTGAGTTGATATTTGGCTTTATCATCCGCAAACAATACTAATTCAAGCTGCTCTCCAGATACATGTCGGTAACTCAGTTGATAGTTTTCTGCGCCGTTTACTGCTCGTTCAAAACTAACATTCAAAGCATTATTGTTACCAAAACACAATACCGCCTGTGCAGACAGCCACGATGAAGGTAGACAAGGAGCCAATGTTACCTTATCGGCCAAGAGGTTCGGCGAAAAGCCCATATAATCCTGATAGCCGTTACGAGTAAATTCTGACACAGACCATGCTTGTGCATAGGTTCCCGTCGTCGTCAATCCTCCTTCTGTGCTCAGGAAAGCATCTAGGTTTTCGCTCATTGCCCCGCGATGACCAATAGATAAAATCTGTTGGGATAGGTTTTTTGTTAGCTCATAAGCAAAATCAGCATAACCATACTTCACCAAACTTGAGACAGTAAAGCCAGCATTCCAGCCCCAAATCGTTCCGTTATGGTAAGCCGCATCTTTATGGTATTCATCTCGATTGGCATGAAACGGGTGGAAATCAGGATCATACTGCGATAGTGACGTGATTCCCCATGGGTACAATAATTCACTCACTGCATTTTTCACTACCTTCGCACCAATCAACTTATCAACCAAGCCACCATCAAAAGGTACCGTTAAGGTCATTAGCTGATTTGGGCGTACCTGCAAATCACGGCTGTCATCTTCCTTCAAGCGATCGGCCAGCATTTCAGTCTGCTCATCCCAGAACATCTTTTGGAAACTGAATTGCACCTTATCTGCCATTGCACGATAGCGCAAAGCAGACGCCTGATCCTGATTCAGCCGAGCCAATTCAATCGCTACCTTCAGGCTGGTATACCACAACGCCTGAATATCATTGGCGCGGTTACCCCTTGCCGACCAAGGTACTTTGCCTTCTAACTTGGCGTCCATCCAAGTATCAGGATCACGGTGAGTCATCAAGCCGTATTGATCCAGATAATTCTTCTCAATCCCATCAATGTATGTCTGCACGATCGGGTAGATCGTTTTCGCATAATCAAGATCACCGCTATAACGCAAGTAATCCCATACTTCCCGCACCATCCACGGTGTACCATCCGTCGTGTTATAGATAATGTTGGTCAAGCTGGTAACACGGTTCGGGATCCGACCATAATTTAAGCTTTGATCATCGGTTAGCTGCATAGAGGCGAAGTTATCAATGATGGTCTTAGCATCATCGAAGTCACCATTAACCAATGTAATGCCCGGCAAAGCTATGAAAGAGTCACGTCCCCAACAATCTTTGAACCAAGGTAAGCCCGCCCAAATCCCTTTACCAAATTCATTAGAGACAAAAACTTTACCCGATGCCTTTGCCCACATTAATGCTCGGTTGTATTCAAGATCTGAGGTCCATAGGTAAGACTGTGTCAACATGTCATAGGTTTGCTGCTGATGCAGTGTATAGCCATCTTGCTCCAGCAGCGCATTAGCCTGCTTAATGGCCTGCTCTTCTGTCTCAGCAAAGGCCAGATAAACGGTGAAGCTGGTTTCTTTTTGGCTGGTTTCAATCACAGGTTTAACATGACTGCCACTTAGGTGCATCACCTCTTTCAGCGCAGGCACCTCGGTGAACGTTTCTTCCCTAAATCGGAAAGACTTATTCGCACAAATAGCGATAAAAGATGGTGTATTTTCCTGACGCAAAGATGAATCAAGTGCATACACCATTCCGTTATCGAAAACTTTTACCGACGAAGCATTAATCGCAAGGTTAAGCTGGGGAGCAATAGCCAAGGTTGCTGCATTTTCCGAAGAAACGGTTAATGCTGATGCGCGTTGCTGCGAAAATAGCATCATCGTATCTAACGCTTGGTTTGGATAATAATGTGTCACACCGTAAGGTAGAATCTCTGCGCTCTGAGCATCATTTTTATTATTAATAGCACCATCAACAAACGATGCAAACGTCCCTAGATACCAACCCTGCTTATGGCGGTATTTACCGGCGGCAACAAAACCATGGGTTGCACCTTCATAATAACCATCGACATTGTCGCCAAACACAAACGGCGTACTTTCACTCGCCTGAATAGCCAATTGCTCAAATAGATCTTTTGGTTTTAGAACTGGCTTTATTTTAGCGAGTAGCGTGCCAGTTTTTGATTGGATAACAAACTCAGCTTGAATAAGTTCACGATCAGGTTCGGCATCGTTATTCTCACCACCGAATGAAATCAGTAGTGACGGCTGCGTATCTATCACTGTCAAAGTAACCGTATACAATCCAGTGCTAGGTGCTAGAAACGTCAGATCATTGCCAATCCCCTTCGCTGTCATTAAAGACTGAACCTGATCGACAGCGCACGCTACTGCTTTGTATTTATCAGCAGAAAAAGTCAGCAACTCACTACCCTGCTGATCGGTAATTTTGAAACTATGCTGATCCGCCGAAAGGCAAATTACAGCCTGATAACAGCCTTCACCAAGGTAAGACATCGGAGTGTCATCACCCCAGCCATTAAATGTACCTTTAACGTACAGCTGCTCGTTATATGGTGCTTGTGCTAACCTGTTCACTTGTATTCCTTATCAGTAATAGATGCCGCTATCTGCTTTATATTCATTGTCGAAATAGGTCATTCAGAAAGCAAAATGCGCAGACTAGGCCTGCGCATTGAATTGATGATTACAGCCTGCTACAGGCTAAGAATCGACTTATTTTTTGATTTGAGAAGCCGCTGTATCAAGCGCTTCTTTCACGGTTTGACGGCCTAGCAATGCGTTTTCAATCGCGGCACCTTCAGCAAACCAATATGCCGTCATTTCCGGAATATTAGGCATAATTTCACCATTTTCAGCATTGGTCATCGTTGCTGCAATTCGGCTGTCTTTAGACAAAATGTGTTGGTATGACTTCAACGTAACGGCACCTAATGGTTTGTCGTCATTGACAGTCTTAAGGCCTTCATTAGTCAGTAGATAATTCTCAAGGAATTCAACTGACAAATCTTGGTTCGGGCTCGCAGCATTAATACCTGCACTTAATACACCAACGAATGGGTTTGATTTACCGCCATTCAACGTTGGCAGAACAGCGACACCGTAGTTGATTTTAGATTTTTCAAGGTTACCCCACGACCATGGACCATTGATGGTCATCGCCACGTTGCCTTTGTTAAATTCAGATTCTGCAACGGCGTAATCCATATCAGGAGAGACGACACCTTTCTTCGCTAAATCAACCAAGAAGCTTAAACCAGCAATACCTGCTTCGCTGTTAACACCTATTTGTTTGCCATCAAAACCATTTTCAGTTTTCTTGAAAGCGTAACCGCCATTTGCCGAAATCATTGGCCATGTGAAATAAGCATTCTTCACATCCCACATGATGGCTTTCTTGCCTTTCGCATTCATTTCTTTTTCGATGGCAATCAACTCTTCCCAAGTTGCAGGAGCCTCAGCCAATAGATCTTTGTTATAAATAAGCGATGGCGATTCAACAGCAACAGGGTAACCCACTAACTTACCGTCATAAGTCACAGCATCCCAACTGAAATCAACTAACTTGCCCTTGAATTCTGCAGATGGTTTAACTTCTGCGAGTAGACCTGATTTTGCGTAACCACCAAAACGGTCATGCGCCCAGAAAATAATATCCGGACCACCACCCGTCGCAGCAACCTGCTGGAATTTTGATTCTAGCGAATCAGGGTACTGAACGTTTACTTTAACACCAGTATCTTCTTCAAACAGACGGCCAACTTCAGCGAGACCGTCATAACCTTTATCGCCATTAATCCAAATAAGAATTTCGCCTTCCTGCATCGCCGAAGCGGCCATAGGAAAAGCCAGTGCAGTTGTTATAGAACAAAGAGTCAGAGTTTTAAGAACACGTTTCATAATTGATTTCCGTTGTTATTCTTATTGATGAATGCATTCTGCCCCCCCTCAGTATAATGAGCATCATCCCCCTCCCTACGCCCCCGCTAGTTTTGTTCAACTCTGTGAAACTGAACACATTATGTTGGATAGAGGCTCTCTATTACGAAGTGAAATCCTTTCAATATCAGTCGTGACACTCACTTTTAAAATAAATAAATTATCCAAATCAACGTCAGAGCATATTTTTTATGACTAAAATTAAATCCTATGAAAAAACTTTTGTGCAATAAATCACAAAAGGATCTGTTCTATATGTATGCAATGACCACTTCCATAAGGAGAGTAATTATGAAGTTAAAAGCTTTACTCATTGCCATTAGCCTATTCTTTGCTAACGTAGCGATGGCGTCTGGACACTGCACTTGGTATATAGAAGACCGTGGCTGGTGCACCCCCTATTTTCCAACTAGCGATACCACTCCTACAAAAAAATAGCCTTATGAAAATAGAAAAGCCGCTGATATTCAGCGGCTCTACATATTTTCGTCACGGGAGTGCTACGCAAGCTAAATTAATTCAATTGCAAAATCATTGAAGACAGCGAAGCAATAAAGAGCTGCAGTTCACCAATCCCATTAGCAACAGACAACACTACAGTGTGATTATCATCTAGTTGCTCGGTGAGCGAGTATTCTCCATTATCAAGTTGCCAAGCATCGATCAGTGATGACGGTAACTTAATCTGAACCATTCCCTGATCATGATCAGCAAAGTTCGCAACCACTAACAGCTTCTGTTGTTGATCATAACGGCTAAAACAGAATAGCTGTTCGTTGTAAGTATCACTGTGCTCTCTGTTATGTCGGTGAATTTCATGATATTCGCCAAGCATAGCGGTACTGGTAAGTGAGAAGTTCAATAAACGTTGATAGAAATCACGCAGTTCGTGTTCTTCATCCGTCAGTAGAGCACCATCAAACGCGCCATTGTTCATCCAACGCTGATGACTTGGCACACCGAAATAATCAAAGATAGTTGTTCTTGAATGCAAGCCAAATCCAGCATTTTTAGCACCCGCTTCACCAACTTCCTGACCACTGTAAATCATGGTCGGTGAAGTACTGAGCGTTGTTGACACTAACATTGCAGGCTTACCCTTATTGGCATCGCCAGCAAACTCTGGACTCGCTACCCGCTGTTCATCATGATTATCAAGGAAGTGCAGCATATGATGTTCAATATCCATCAACTGCTGCTGGATCTCAACAATGGTATCGGTTGACCCACGACCTTGCATAACAAGCTTTAGTGCATCATACAAATCAACTTTATCGTAGAGGTAATCCATTTTACCTAAATGAATATAATCACGATACAAGTCAGGCTGGTACACTTCAGCCATCAAAAATGCCTCTGGATTCACCTGTTTAATTGAGGAGTTCATATAGCTCCAAAACTCAACCGGCACCATTTCTGCCATATCATAGCGGAACCCATCAACACCCAATGCCAACCAGTACAAAGCAATATCACGGAACTTCATCCAAGAATCAGGCACCGATTTACCTTGCCAAAATTCAAAATGCTCGGTGTGACCTTTCTTATTAAAGCCTTGTGGCAGTTCATCAAAGTCTTTACTACCATCGGGCTTAACACCATAGTTCACTTTGACAGTTTCATACCAATCATCAAATTGTGGCTTTGCTAGGCGAGAACCGTTCCCCGTCCATTTGGCCGGAAATTCTTCATACGGCGTATCGAGATCAGGATGCGCTTCACCACCCAATGGCAGATAACCATTTTCAGCGTCAGGAACAGTGAACGCTTCATCAGGAATATAGTAGAAATTGTTATCTCGATGATAGACCAACGTCGTATCATCTGATGCGCCAAAATCTTCCACCCCTGCAGGATTAGTTATCCCTTGATAACGGCGTGCAACGTGATTTGGCACAATATCGATGATCACTTTTAAACCATGACGATGGCTACGCTTAATCAACGCTTTGAATTCTTCGAGGCGGTTAGCCGGATCAACCGCCAAATCAGGATTGACATTATAGTAATCTTTAACAGCATAAGGGGATCCTGCTCGCCCCTTCACAACACTGGGGTGATCTGAATTAATCCCGTATTCACTGTAGTCACGTACGACAGCATGATGCGGCACGCCGGTATACCAAATATGGCTAACACCTAGCTGCTTTATTTCGCTTAATGCTCTATCAGTAAAATCATTAAATTTACCGATGCCATTTTCTTCAAGAGTACCCCACGGCTTATTCGTTGTATTCGTATTACCAAACAAGCGAGTAAAAACCTGATAAACAACATGTTTTGTAGGTACATTCGGTTTAATTGTTTCTGTCATGAATTAGAACTCAAAAGGCTTAAAACGGAAAGAGAAGGCAGATAGAACAGGCTGATGAATACCAGCTCGTATTCCAAACTACATCAAGGTGCAGGATTCGGCATTTCTGCACCTTGATGAATTTGAATGTTTAGGTTTACTTTTTGATTAGTTCAACAAAAGTAGTTTCAGCTGAGCTTGATCCAGCTCGTTTGGCCTCTTCGACTAATTGAAGGGCTTTGTGCATCTCATTTTTCTCAACAGCCGCTTTAATTTGGCCGTTATAGAATGCCTCTGTTTCTGGCAACATAGTTATGTTGCTGGTTTTAACAGCAGGAGTCGCTGTTGATACCGCAGCAACGGGTGTAGTCGCAACAACAGCCGTAGCAGCCGTCACTTCATTCGCACGGTATGAACGCAAGTTAATTGGCTTTAGATCAATCTCTAACGAGCCAAACTTCTGATGTTGGATCACAGGATCGGTAACAATAGGGCGAGCTAAACCAAGATCTTCTGCTCGAACACGCTCAGGGTGCGGAATCTGGATACTACCTTCACGATATTCAAGTGGTGAATAAACCACCATATATGGCGTTGTCTCTTGATCCATTTCAAAACGCTTGTGATAGTTAGACAGACTAAACATATCCGATAATCTTACATCAAAGTCATCAAGTTCAATCGTTTTCACTGGTTGAAACTGCGGGTTCAATAAAAGAACTTTAGGTGCAAGTACCCCAGTACTTCGCATCCAGCTTTTTAAGTCGACGCGCATGCGTTCAACATTTTTGGGTAACACAAAACCTGTAAAGTAACTTTTTCCCTCTGCAAAATTACCAATCTGAGAATATTCATCAATAGCAAAATCAACACTATCGCCCTGCATTGGGATCCAGGAAAACTCACTGTAAGTCGAACAGCAAGCTGCAGCTGTTACTGTTACATCTTTGACCATCTCTTGTGTCGGTGCAGCCGCACAGCCCATCAGGCTTGCTGCAAGCAGTGCAGCTAATGTTGTTTTAATCACTTTCATCTTTGAACTCCCGTACCCTTATTAGATTATTATGGGTATATAGCTATTCGTATCTCATTAAATCTACAGCAGAATCTAATAGATATATACTCAAAAAGGCAGCCCAAGGGCTGCCCTTAACACTAATTGGCTTAGAACCAAATTTCAGCGTGAACACCGAATACAATTTGATCTTTTTCACCAGATTCTGTGATGCCGATAGCACTAGCTGCTTTCTCGTCATCAGTACCAACCCATGTTACGTATGGCTTGATTTGTGGACGACCAAAGTAATCTGCATTCACAGTAAAGACTGTTGCTGCTTCAAGTGTGTAAAAGTCTGTAGAATCACTTGAACGACCCCAGTTGTTATCCCCTTCAAGTTTTTCAGTAGCAAAAGAGCCTGTGAA
Organism: Photobacterium profundum; assembly: GCF_003026285.1. Lineage (GTDB taxonomy): Bacteria > Pseudomonadota > Gammaproteobacteria > Enterobacterales > Vibrionaceae > Photobacterium > Photobacterium profundum. The sequence goes on along the minus strand of NZ_PYOD01000004.1, from coordinate 203,184 downwards.
CTCTAAACGCATGTTGTCATTTACTTTGTAAGTAGGACGAGCAGCTAAGATATAACGAGTTACCTTATCTTCAGCATTTGAATCAGCCCAGCCCATGTTTTCTGGAGCCCAGTATGTTGCTTCTGTACCTAGCTGCCAGTTATCAGAAATATTCAATACACCGTAAGACGTTACAAATAGTGACTTAGAATCTTCTTTCCAATCACCACTCCAACCACCGAAGTTCACGCCACGGTTAGAACCGATCCCCTCGCCGTAAGCAATAGCAGTTTGTGTCCAACCGTCTAGACCGTAGTAATCACGGTTATACGTTACAGAAGCACCAAAACCATCATCTGCAGAATCAGCTGTAAGTGCTTCGTCAGCACGAGTCATAAACTTAGCATCGAAGTCAAAGCTACCGCCTAGTGCCTTCACACCGTAGTAGTAAAGATCTAGAGAAGTAACAGTAGTACGCTCACCATCACTTGGACGATCATCAGCAGTGAGACCAGCTTCAGGGTCAGCAGATACAAGAGCAACACCTGTTTTGTGGCCTGAATCTAAAGTAGTTTCAAAACCTGCCCCCATACCAGAAGACTGCTTCCAGAATTCACCAGAAAGAATACCCGCAGCACGGTTTAGGAAACGACGACCAGCCCAAATTTCAGAACCGTCACCTAGGTAAGGTAGGTTACCTAAAGCAACATATGATTCTTTAACTTCAAGCTGAGCAACTGTGTTATTTTTTTCGGCACCAGAAGAGGTGTAGTAGAAAGAGTCGCCGTTGCCGTATTCTGTACGAACAACGAAATCACTGTAAACGCCGTTAGCAAACTCAGTGTGCTTCTTGATTACGAATTCAACTTGGTTAGCACTCTTACCTGAAGTACCAGCAGTACGGTAATCTGGCTTACCTAGCTCTGAGTCAAAAGACTGAAAGTCTTCGTTGAAGCGGTAATTCATAGAACCGTAACCGTGTACTTCCCAACCATCAGTCAGAACATCAGTGGCAGATTCAGCTGCTACGTTATAAGAAGTTAATGCTGCAAAGATCGCCGCTGCTACGGGTACTAACTTGTGTTTCATAGGAATGTCCCTTTTAATTTTTATGTCGGTTGCTATCTAGCAACCTTTCGGGGCTAATATTCAGCTTTCATTCAGCTATACACATCATCCTAATAACAGGATGAGAGGGAGGAGTAGAGGGGCGTAGTAATTAGGAGGTTAGTGTGTTTCGTGACATGCCTCACGAAGGTTAGGCGTACACCCGTAATAAAAATACGGAATGCAAAAGAAAAGTAAGACATCAGTCACTTATTTATAATAAAAAACGAATGTTAAGTTACTTAATTAATTTTCAATTTAATTCAAAAAAATCGATCAACTGATTGAGTAAATATTGTTCAATAGCACTAAAAAAATAAGTAAAGAGATCAGCTTAGTGTTTGTAAGAAAAATATCAAATAAAAATAAATCATTCGTAACTTGTATTTAATAAGGATAGAGCAACCTGTAACTTAATTAATCTTTCTCAAAAACATTTCTTGACTGAGATGATTTTCACTATTTAATAGCATGTATAAATATGTAAATAAGAAAAGAGAACGACTCAATGTTTACGAAATTAGCTCAAGCTTATCCTTTAGGGGCTACATTATGTGATCAAGGTTGTAATTTTTCAATTCACAGTGCTGATAACCAAGAAATTAAATTAGTTCTATTCGACATTGAAAATAAAAAAACAATTATTGACTTTGACCATACACACTTAGATATCCACTATACCTTCGTTCCTAATATTAAAGCAGGACAGGTTTATGGTTTTCAAATTAAAGACAAGCACGATGAAAGATTAATTCTCGACCCATATGCGCAGGCCCTAAATCAAACGCCTTTTTATGTAGAACCATTCACGGCAGAAGAAAGCTGGAAATTCACTAAATCTGTTGTTATCGACCATCAATTTGATTGGCAAAACACTGCCTTTCCACAGGTACCGTACGAAGAAACCATCCTGTGTGAAACACACGTTAAGGGGTTTACTCAGCTTCAAGAGCATATTAAAGAGCAATACAGAGGCACTTACCTTGGCCTCTGCCAGCCTGCTGCAATCGAGTTCTATAAAGAACAAGGCATTACCAGCCTACAATTGCTCCCTGTCACTTCATGCATGTCTGAGCCCCATTTGCTTAAGATGGATAAAGTGAATTTCTGGGGCTATAACAGCCTGTGCTTTATGGCACCAGAGCCGCGCTATGCGATGAGTGATGCCGTCACAGAAATGAAGACCATGGTAAGGGAGTTACACAAAGAAGGTATTGAAGTCATCATGGATATTGTGTTTAACCACACTGCCGAAGGCGGTGAAGGTGGACCAACATTCCATTTAAAGAGCTTGGATAAACATTATTACCTTCTTGATAGTCATAAAAATCATCACAACTACACAGGCTGTGGTAATACCGTTGATCTTACTTATCAGCCGAGCCTAACCCTTGTAATCGATACTCTGCGACACTGGGTAACCCATTACCAAATTGATGGTTTCCGATTTGATTTGGCTGCAACACTAGGACGTAACGGGCATCGTTTTGACACCCAAAGTGCCTTCTTTAAAGCCATTGAACAAGATCCAATTTTACAAAAGGTAAAATTGATTGCTGAACCTTGGGATATAGGCCCTGACGGCTATCAGCTTGGTAATTTTCCGCGAGGCTGGAACGAGTGCAATGATAAATTTCGCGATACTGTCAAAAGTCATTGGCTAGGAGATAAGAACAATATCAAAGAATTTGCAACTCGACTAATGGGATCTCGCGATTTCTTCAGTGCAGGAGGTTGGCCAGACAAATTACCCGTCAATTTCATTTCCTATCATGATGGTTTTACGCTTCAAGATCTTGTGTCTTACAACCACAAGCACAATGAGGCAAATGGTGAAAGAAACCTTGATGGGCATGGTGATAATCGTTCATTTAACCACGGGGTTGAAGGGAAAACAGATAACCTGTCGGTTCTGTATAAGCGCGAACGTCAAAAACGCAATCTTATGACAACGCTACTATTTAGCTTTGGGATTCCTCATCTACTTGCAGTAGATAGCCTATCTCATACTCAAGGTGGCAATAACAATGCTTACTGCCAAGATAATGAGATAAGCTGGGCCAACTGGATATTATCACCTGATAATATCAGCTTCAAAAACTGGCTAGCAGGAGTGGTAAAAGCCAGAAAAGAAGTGATGAGTCCGTTTATTCGGGCATTCAGTGGCCGTGAACGTGGACACCACCGCATTCGCTGGAACCATTCGAATGGTAAACTAATGAACACTGATGATTGGCAAAACCTTGAAGCCTTTGCTCTCTATCTTGGCCTATATAAAAATGGTAAAGAGTTGTTATTCCTAATAAACAGCTCAACAATTCCAACACGATACCGTTTACCCGCTGGCGGAAAATGGCGTATTATATGTGACACTTCAGAGTCTGTTCTTGGTAACCGTCAAACGCAAACCACCTACATGCAAAGTACACAATCGATCACAATACTCTCTCGAGATTAGCAACGTATCGGTACATTTCATTGAATAAACCCAGTAGAGCAATAAAACGCTTTCTAATAAGAAATCACTTGCGGTACTGGGTTTATCTTTTATGTAATACCAAATCCATTAATTATGCTGCTAAGTTTTTATACGCTAACTCAATGACATTACTCGCTAGCCCTAAAGACAATAGATAATCACGCGTTATCGAGTGACCATTATCAAAACACTCCTCCCCCAAGGCTTGCTCTAGCGCATGTTCCAGCAATCGAATACTTCGATATTCCCCGATTGCCATCTGATTGGTTTTCAAATAACTATCCGCTATCTGTACCTTATCTGCACCCATGAATAACTGTAAAAAAGCAATGACAACGCCTGTTCGGTCAGAGCCTAATCGACAATGAACATGATAAGGAGGCTGATGATCAGCAATCTCCTGAATCACTGCTTGAATTCCAGTCTGGAATCCCAATTCATCTGGATTAAAACTCTCATCCCGATCAGACATGAAATACACAGTCTCATAAGCAACAGGTACACTTATCACGCTTTCACCGAGCCACAGTGTTTTGTAGTAACTCGGTTCGGCTACCTGAAGATATTCATCAAGTTCTTGCGCCGTTTCTGACAGATTGATGACAGTCCGTATATTGTTCGTTTCAAGTAAACGCATGGCTATTTGTTGACGCTGGGCTTCGATTTCTCTTAATTGGGGGTGCCCAACTCTTGAAGGAATAACTGGATGGTAAGAACGAAAGAGTGTCTGTTTTGCCAAATTCCCACCGTTTACTTCTCTAAAATTGGCTAACACCCAATCAGACCTAAATTCACATGCCATCGTTTTAATTCGAAATGACTGCTCACAATCCTTGATAATTGTCTCTAAATCATCAGTCGCGATATCTTCAGGCAGTAATAAATAATTATAGCTACCATTGAATTGGTTATTAAAACAGTATCCAGCTGGGTGATTATCGTTATATGGCAAAGGTTGTTTTTTTTCATCATCCCAGAAATAATATTCGACATATCCAGAATTTCCGATTTTATTCACTGCCTGACGACTTACTTTCAGTGAGAGTTTATTATTTATTTCAAGGAATTTGTATCCCTCTTTTTTTTGCCAGTTAGTAAAACTGCCAATCAAGTAGATGTGTTTTCCCTTCTGAGGAATATCAAAAACCACATCAGTGCCTTTATATATATAATGCATCATATTGACTTATCCCAAATAAAAAAGGCTCTGTTCAAAAGCAATTGAACAGAGCCAAGACAATGAAGAGTATTAACCGTTATTCATGTCACACAAAGCAACTCGGCTAATTACTATTAAATCAATACAGCAAAAGACTCGAAAGGCTTCAAGGTTAAGGTTGAGCTTAACTGCTGATGTGATTCATAGTTGCAAATAATGCATTCGACATGTTCAGTTTGAAGCGACTCTGGCATCGCAACAGTGACTTCTTCGCCCGTAAAGTTATTAAGCACAAACAAACGATGTTGGGAGTCAGAACGAAGGTAACCGAATACCTGTTCATGGTCTTCAAATACTGGTTCAAAAGCACCATGTACAATCACTGGTAATGACTTACGCAGTTGAATCAATTTTTGATAGTGGTAGAAGATCGAGTTCTGATCTTCTAGCGCAGCATCTACGTTAATTTCAGGATAGTTAGGATTAACCTGCAACCACGGTTGCTGCTCTGAGAAACCCGCATTTTTATTGTTGTTCCACTGCATTGGTGTACGGCCATTATCACGGCTGTTTTCATGTACCGCTGCCAACATGGTTTCAGGCGCGACACCATTTTCTGTACGTTCTTTGTAGAAATTCAAGGTTTCGATATCACGGTAGTCATCAATGCTGTCAAACGCAACATTCGTCATACCGATCTCTTCACCTTGATAGACATACGGCGTACCTTTCATCATATGCAATGTTGTGGCGAGCATTTTAGCGGATTCGACACGATACTGACCGTCATCGCCAAACTTTGACACTGCACGAGGAAGGTCATGGTTGTTCCAGAACAGTGAGTTCCACCCCTCATCAGCCAGCTCAATCTGCCACTTAGTTAACGCATGCTTGAATTTAGGTAGATCCAGCGCAATCGGATTCCATTTGTCACCATACTTCCAAGTCAGAGAAATATGTTCAAACTGGAAAACCATTGAAAACTCATTACGAGCAGGATTACTGTACAACTTTGCCGTTTCAGGAGTCGCATCCCATGTTTCCCCTACGGTAAGCAGATCTTTATCACCAAACGTTGCTTTGTTCATTTCCTGCAGCAACGGGTGAAGACGAGGCCCATTACCCGTAATTTTCTTATCGATTTCTTTACCAATAAGATCGATAACGTCAAGACGGAAACCACCAATACCCTGATCGATCCACCAGTTCATCATCTTATGCACTTCTTCTTGAACTTTGGGGTTCTCCCAGTTCAAGTCAGGTTGTCTCTTAGAGAAGATGTGGTAGTAATATTCACCCGTAGTGTCATCAAATTCCCAAGCACCACCGCCAAAGACAGATCCTTGATCATCAGGCACTGAACCATCTTCATTAGGCTGACGCCAAATATAGTAATCACGATATGGGTTATCTTTCGATTTACGTGATTCGACAAACCATGGGTGCTCATCAGATGTATGGTTAACAACTAAATCCATAATGATGCGAATATCGCGCTGTTTAGCCTCTGCAAGTAATTGCTGCATATCTTCCATCGAACCGAACTCTGCGGCGATATCTTGATAGTCAGAAATATCGTAACCATTATCATCCATTGGTGAACGATAAACAGGTGACAACCAAACAACATTTACACCTAATTTTTTGATGTAATCAAGCTTGCTGATGATGCCTTGCAGATCACCCATGCCATCGTTATTTGAATCGCAAAAACTGCGTGGATAAACCTGATAAACAACAGCATCATGCCACCATTTTGGGGTCATTTTCATGGACAAAGGCTCCCTTAAACAAGCTTCAGTTAAACAGTGATACCTTTAATATTGGTATCTTTAATATTGATATCATAATCGTTTGTTTGACTGTTTTAAAATACCCTACCCAGCTCATGATATAGGTTTTTCCTATATCACCAATAATTAAGGAGATCGAGATCGCAATTTCAAACCAATAAGGATGCCAAGCAAATTCAATAAATGTGAGACTTGTCATCAAACTCTTTATTGACCGTATTGCTCGCCTTATGGATAAAAGTTACAAACAATTTCTGGTCGTCGCTGAACTAAGTAATATTAGCCTTGCAGCTAATCATCTTGGCCTTAGCCAACCAACCCTAACGAATAATATGAAGAAACTGGAGGCAAGCTTTGGCGTACCTCTTTTTATCCGAAAATCAAAAGGGGTTGAACTCACTGAATATGGCGTGCTCCTTCAAGAACAAACACTTGAGCTACAGCGACGACATGACTCATTACTGCATAAGATGGCTGATCTTATTGAGAGAAAAACTGAAAAAATCAAAATGGGTACTGGTGATGCATGGTGGGAAGTTTTTGTAAAACAAGCATTGCAGCAATATAGTGTAAGCAACCCTTCAATCTCTATTCAGCTTGAATTTGGTAACCACCTTAAGCTGATGGATATGCTGATCCATGGCCAAATCGATCTTTTTGTTGGTCATGAAATTGTTGGTTTATCTCGTCGGTGTAATGTCACATTCATCCCCCTTCTACAAGATAAAGAAGCAATGTTCGTACATCAAAATCATCCACTACTGGTGAACCATCGGGAAGAAGAGGATATGGCACTTTATCCTCTATTGCAGGTAACACCAGATTCAGAAGCTTACCTGCATCTAATAGAAAACCCACAACCCAAGCAGCTAGAAAGAGATAGACAAAAGGTATCAGAACGCATCGTTTACGAAATCAACTCACTGACTGCCAGTGTCGATATGCTAACCTCGACAACCGCAATCATGCCGTATCCAATGAGCATGACTGACTACTTCTCGCAGGTAAATATTGTCCCGCTCCCATTAAAAAAAGAAGGACAAAAAGGCACGGTTGGGATCTACCATCTAAATGAATTATTGGTCGACCATGTTGCGGATATCAAGCAGAAGCTCATTTTGAATGGCCACTATCAAGCATAAACCCAAAGAGCATCTTAAGGGAACTTAGTTATAAGTCTTTGGTTTTATCTTTTATAACCAGAGATATAGTTGTTATATAATGATATAGGATAAGCTGGTATGGCTTATTTATTTTTGTTTATCAATAAGGTTGAACTGTGCTGAAACAATTCGTATTCATAGCCGTTGGCATATTCAGCACGACTGTAAATGCAACATCATATTTACCGCTGTTTAATGACATTAGTTTTACCGACGATATCGAGCAAATTTCGTCACGTCCGAATGCGTATGAGTGTTCCGATTTATACAATGCCGAAGCGTATTGCTTAGATAGCCCGTCTTATTATGGAATAGACGATCTAACATTAGTGATTTATAGCCAATTGACTTCTACTGCTATCGAAATAGGGGAAGCCAAGCCATTATCCACAATAAAAAATGTTGAATTGAAGGTGCCACTCACCTTAATTAACTACAATTCACTTCTTGCTAGTTTACGTCGTGATGGTTATGTTTTTAGCTATCTGGAGGTGAATGGACAACATTTAGATGTCTTGGCTGGATTACAAACCTTAGATCGCCAATCTCTTGATGATCAGATGTTTATACTTGCCAATAGCGCCAGCTATAATGCACAGCGTAAGTATTTAATGATGGATAAGGCTACCTTCTCGCGAGCTTATCAAAAGGGTTACCGTAATATAAAACAATGGCGCAACATAGGTGAGAAGGGAAATCCAGAAAGTGAGGAAGATAAGCTTGCTACGTTCACGGTTGTTGATGACACTATCACTGTATTATTTGAATATCCGTTTATGATGCCAGGAAAACAATAGAATTTAAATGGCACCTCATATAGAAAACAGCATCACTCATGAACGAATAAGCCCTCATAGAGGGCTTTCTTATATAGTAAATACAATCACTATGTTATTTAAACAACAAAAGTAGACACCTTGTCATTCAGTTTTGTTGCTTGATTACTTAACGCTTCTGCTTGATGACGAGCAGCAACGGCATCTTCTACAAGCTGATCTGTTACGTCTTTAATTGTGGTTGTGTTTAATGTTATTTCACTTGTTACATGCGTTTGTTCTTCTGCAGCAGTGGCTATTTGTGTCGCCATATCACTGATTAGAGCCACTGAATCATTAATTTGCTCTAACGCTGCTGTAGCTTGGTCTGCATCTCCTACCGAACACTGTGCAAGCTGTGAACTTGTTTTCATCAAATCAACTGCTTTTGATGTTGTCTGTTGTAATGTCGCAATCATACTCTGAATTTCTTCCGTCGATGTATGAGTACGTTGAGATAACACACGTACCTCATCAGCTACAACGGCAAAGCCTCGACCTTGTTCACCCGCTCGTGCAGCTTCAATCGCAGCATTCAATGCCAATAAATTCGTTTGCTCAGCAATACCTTGAATAGTTGATAAGATACTGTTGATGTTCTGAGCATGATCATTCAACTCACTGATCACTGCCGTTGCCTCATTCACTTCTTCTGCAAGGTTATTGATAGACACTCGGCTTTGCACAACTAACTCACGACCACTATTTGTATGCTCTGTCGAATCTTGCGCAGCACGCGCTGTTTGCTCAGCATGAGACGCAATTTCTTGCGTGGCAGAAGCCATTTCCGTTACCGCAGTGGCAACCATGCTGATTTCATCTTGCTGACGATTTAACTTATCAGCCGACTTATTTGCTCGGAATTCACTTTCTGTCGAAGCTTGACTCAGCTCAACACCCTGACTACGAATATGACCAATAAGTACCTGTAAGCTAGCTGTAAACTGGTTAAAGTTACGGGCTAAGTCACCCACTTCATCGTTAGAATCGATATTAATACGCTGAGTTAAATCTCCCCCACCTTGGGCAATCACAGCCAGCGCCTTTGATACTTGCTGTAACGGTTTAAATAAATACACGCAGAAAAGGTTAAATAGAAATGCACAAATAACCACAACCAATAGAGTCATGAAAATCTGCTCATATAAAGAGCTGTAAAGCGGCGCGGCAACAGAATTATAATCAATAACGATAACCGTACTTAGATTCGTGCCCTGAATTGGCTTAACAAACACATAACTCTCATTGCCAGTGATATTTTCTTTTTCAACTAACCCTTCTCGCGATAAGCGTTTTAGCATTGAGTCGGTTAAGTCACGGTCTTTAGCATTAACAGGCTTATTCAATAAAGACGTATCTGCGTGCGCAAAAATATTCCCCTTATCATTCGCAATAAACATGTAGCCTTCACCTGGCAATACCACGTCATCAAGCTGCTTAATAATATCTGACATTTCAACATCAGCGCCTAACACCGCCTGCTGCCCAAAAATAGAAACGGCTTTACCCATAGAAACAACGCTTGCCCCTGTGGCAGCTGCAACTGTCGGATTTTCTACCGTGACTTTACCATTGAGGTTAATAGCGTTCTGATACCAATGCCATTGACGAGGATCATTATTACCAGGCGGTAAAATAACGTTATTCGCATTCGCTTGTGTCCCATCAGAAAAAGCTAAAAAGACATTATCAAAGCCTGCTGAATCGCGAACCTGCTGAAGATGTTGCTCAAGGGTACCTTGTGAAATATTCACAGGCATAGCCGAAAGTACTGTTCCTTTCGAGTCTAACCAATTAGACACATAATTATTATACGAAGAGGCTGTGCCATTAAGTTGCTTATTAATGTCACTATCTAAACGACCGAGCGATGATAAAAAAGAAAAAGCAGTTACAAGTAAACCGCCGATAATGATTGCAATACTTGCAGAGAGTGCCAGCTTTTGCCTGAGTGTCATATTGAACATGTATAACCTAATGATTTATAAAAAGGCAGTCAATTGCCTAAAAATTTGCAATAGCAAACAAAATTGAAAACGTGCGTATTATCACACTTCAAGTACCTATTATGAACAATTAGTTAATTTTTGAGTGAAATAAACGTGCAATATAAGAATAAAATCAATGTTCTATCACTTAAAAAAGAATAATGCTTAATAGAAGATTGTGAATATGGGATAGGTGTAAATAACACTTCCACAAAAAAGCCCTCACGAATGAGGGCTTAACGATTTTTGCAGAATGAAAACATTCTAAGTAAACTAAGCGTCTACCTTGTCATTGCAGATTTCATTAACCAAACTTTGCTCACCACCTAAATACATATCTAGATATTGTTCAGCCGATTCATCCCAATTAAATTTACACGCCATCGCATTTTGCTGTAGACGTTTAAATTCTTGAGGACGTTGGCAATAAAGTAGCAAGCTTCGTTGTAACTTTATTAATAACGCCTCTGGAGTTGGCGCATCATAAATAAAACCTGTGGCTACCTGCGGTGTTTGATCGTAATCGATAACAGTATCTTTTAGACCACCAACGCTGCGCACAATCGGTAATGTACCATACGCTAAACTGTACATCTGATTCAAACCACACGGCTCAAATTCAGAAGGCATCATAAAGAAATCAACACCCGCTTCTACACAGTGTGCAAGTGGATTGCTGTATGTTTCAACAAAAGCAAATTTATCACTATGCTGTTCGCTAATATCACGAAGTGCACTGGCTAACGTTGGATCACCCGTTCCGACAATTACCACTTGTACGTCATTCAATAAGAAATCTTCAAGCACAGGGATTAAGTAATGCAGACCTTTTTGCTCGGTCAAGCGACATACCATTCCATAAACAGGTACATCTATTTCAGGTAAGTTAACTTGTTTTTGCAGATCACGTCGACACGCTTTTTTCCCGCGAGCTAAGCTCACTTTATTGGCTTTAAATTTTTGCTTTATGTACGAGTCAGTTTCAGGGTTCCAATCATCATAATCGCACCCATTAACGATGCCATACAAATCTTTAGCACGATTTTGGAAATCAGCTTCCATACCATGCGAACCTAAATGTGTTAAAAGCTCTGATGCATAATTAGGACTAACCGCGTTCACTTTATCTGCATACGCAACACCCGCTTTAAGCATGCTGATATGCGATGGATCCATTTCAGCATTAATATAGCGACGTTGAATCAATTCAGGTATTAAGCTGTATTGATCGTAGTTAAATACACCTTTAAAAACAGCATTATGAATCGTTATAACACTTTTCGATTTAGCAAAGAAATTACTCTCTGCGTAACGCGTTTTTAATAAGAATGGAATTAACCCAGTATGCCAATCGTTACAGTGAATCACATCAGGTTGAAAACCCAGTTTTTCACACAAATCTAACGAGGCAGCACTTAAAAATGTAAAACGCTCACCATTATCAGCATATGCTTGATTATTTTCCGCATACAATTCTGGTCGATCATAATATTGTGGTGCATCTAACGCATAGACAGGCACATTACTTTCATCGAGTTGCATCACTTGATAATTCACAGCAAATGGCTGTGGCTCAACAAACAGCTCGGTAGACAAAATAGCAACAGCGTTATCTTTACCGTTAATTGTCTGATAGAAAGGCATTACAATTCGAACATCGTGCCCCATCTTCTTCAAGGCAGCAGGCAGAGACTTAGCAACATCGGCTAATCCTCCTGTTTTTGCAAACCCTTCTACTTCAGATGAAACAAATAGAATTTTCAATGGATGCTTTGTTAACGACGTTTTCTTAGTAGCCAATTTTCGCTCCTTTCGGGATTACGACAATGCCTTCATCAGAAACGTGGTAGTTTTTCTTATCCTCTTCAGGATTTTCACCGATTATCGTTCCTGGGGCAATGTGTACATTTTTATCAATAATCGCTTTACGTATTGAGCAATTTGCACCGATTTTCACATCGCCCAAAATCACAGATTCTGAAATCATTGTGTCATGGTCAACATTTGTACGGAAGCCTAAAATTGATTTATGTATTTTAGCACCACGAATATAGCTACCAGCTGAAATCATACAGTTGTTAATATCAACTTTACTGTTTTCGCTGTCTAAAATTGTTGCAGGTGGAAGCGGCGGGTAATGAGTGTGTAGCTGCCACTGACGGTTATATAAAGAGAACGGCGCATCTTCAGAAAGTAAATCCATGTGTGCTTGCCAGTACGCTTCAATCGTACCTACATCGCGCCAGTAACCGGTATTCTTCTCGCCAGGGATAATATTGGTTGTAAAATCATAAACATAGACTTTACCTAGTGGAAATAGCTTAGGGATGATGTCTTTACCAAAGTCGTGGCTTGAATCTTCTTTTGCTGCATCTTCTTCAAGTTCAGTACATAACGTATCTTTATTGAAAATATAGTTACCCATAGAAACAAGTGCATTCTCTGGATCGCCAGGAATAGACTTAGGGTTAGTTGGCTTTTCTTCAAAACCAACCATGCAGCCGTTTTCATCAACCTCGATAACACCAAAAGCACTCGCTTCTGATAAAGGCATACGCAATGCAGAAACAGTTAGTTCAGCTTCTTTTTCTTTATGAAAATTAAGCATCTGCTTAATGTCCATCTTGTAAATATGATCACTACCAAATATACAAACATGTTCAGGATCAGCAAGTTCAATAAAGCTTAAATTTTGGTAAATCGCATCAGCAGTACCATCGTACCAACGCTTGCCCATTCGCATTTGTGCTGGAATTGGATCAATAAAACGATCCGTAATGCCGGTGATATTCCAGCCTTTTTTCATATGCACATATAAAGACTGAGATTTAAATTGTGTTAGAACATAAATCTTTAAAAAATCAGCATTTACAAAGTTATTCAATGCAAAATCAATTAAGCGGTAGCTACCACCAAATGGAACTGCGGGTTTTGTACGTGAATCTGTTAATGGACGCAAACGAGAGCCTTCTCCGCCTGCTAAAATCATACCTAAAACGCCACCCATGGTGTACCTCCTTGTTGAAATTAAGCAATCTAATGTATATATACCACACGATATGCTACATGAGAATTAGTACGCACTGAAACGTGATGTATAATTACAAAAAAAATAATTTATTACAAACTGTAGGTAAATGTAATTTCATACCGAATTTCACATTAGTGTGATCAGCAATGTATATTCCATCAATGGCGCATAAATACCATTTATCAAAACTTTATAAATAGTTCATATATACAATATGATGAGAAATAATCAGCTAAGCAAAGCTACTCCCCCTATTCTAATACCACTAAATGTGTGTATATGATGATTACAAATAGAATAATTACCCATAGTATTTATTCAGTTTAAAAATTTGTCTTAAAACGTGGCTATTAAATTATGACCTCTCTATTTAATACTGAATACGCATCAACTTTGTCAGCACCATCTGTTGCAACTAATGTAATATTGCACGCCTTCGATTGGCCTTACAGTAAAGTGACTGAAAATGCCAAAGCCATTGCTGACAATGGATATAAAGCTATTCTTGTTTCTCCACCACTGAAATCTTTTCATTCAAAAGATGGCACTCAATGGTGGCAACGCTATCAACCTCAAGATTATCGAGTCATCGACAACCAACTCGGTAATACAAATGATTTCAGAACGATGGTAGAAATATTAAGTCTTCATGACATAGATATTTATGCAGATATTGTGTTCAATCATATGGCTAATGAGTCACATGAAAGGAGTGACTTAAACTATCCTAATAGCAATATCATTAGCCAATATAAAGACAAAAGAGAATATTTTGATTCAATCAAATTATTTGGTGATTTATCTCAACCGTTATTTAGCAAAGATGATTTTTTATCGGCATTTCCAATAAAAGATTGGAAAGATCCTTGGCAAGTTCAGCATGGTAGAATTAGTAGCGGAGGCTCAGATCCGGGTTTGCCGACCTTAAAAAACAACGAAAATGTAGTAAAAAAACAAAAACTGTACCTAAAAGCACTAAAAAAAATCGGCGTGAAGGGATTTCGAATAGATGCAGCCAAACACATGACACTTGATCATATTCAAGAGCTGTGTGATGAAGATATCACTGACGGCATACATATTTTTGGCGAAATAATTACCGACGGTGGCGCGACCAAAGAAGAGTACGAACTGTTTCTTCAGCCTTATCTTGAAAAAACGACCTTAGGTGCTTACGACTTTCCACTTTTTCACACCGTACTTGATGTTTTTAATAAAAATGCCTCGATGGCAAGCCTAATCAACCCTTACTCTCTGGGTTCGGCATTAGAAAACCAGCGAGCAATCACATTTGCGATTACTCATGACATTCCCAATAACGATGTTTTTTTAGATCAGGTAATGTCAGAAAAAAATGAACAATTAGCCTATTGCTACATTCTAGGAAGGGATGGTGGTGTCCCACTCATTTATACCGATTTAGATACTAGCGGCATTAAAAATAGCCGTGGTAAACCCCGTTGGTGTGAAGCTTGGAATGATCCAATTATGGCTAAGATGATTCACTTTCATAACATTATGCATTGCCAACCGATGGTAATCATTGAACAAACTCTAGATTTATTGGTTTTTTCTCGTGGACATAGTGGGATAGTAGCCATTAACAAAGGTAAAACAGCCGTCTGTTATAAGCTACCAGCAAAATACAGTGAACAAGACCATACTGAAATTAAAGAAGTTATAAATATGGAGGGAGTGAAACTATCACCACCTTCACTCAGCACTGAAGCTGGGGTTATATTGCAACTTCCAGCTCAGTCATGTGCAATGCTGATGGTATAATCTTTTTAATAAAAAAAGCGCGATAATCAATCGCGCTCTACATCAATAATTCTTCCTGTATATAGATCTACTTCAAGTTCAACTTGCTGACCGCCCTGATTACGCGCTTCTACTTCGATCTCACTCTCATCGTGTTCTATCTTAATTTTACGGAAATCATGATACCCCTGAGCCTGCAATAATCTCATCACTTTTGGTGCGCTAAGGGCTGTCAATTCGCTAGAACCATTAGGATCAGCCAGTACTGGCGTGGCGACTATCAAACCCATCGTCAACAACAATGATTTGTTCGCTATTAACATTTTCATAGTACTTCCTAACTCTATCAACTCTATTTAGGCATCATACCAGAGCAATATATTGTTCTGGCAGCTTAGATTAAGTATCACCGTGAAACCGATCACATAATAATCTCTAATCGCCAAGTACAGTGAGGCATCTTGTGACGATTAAAGAATAATATGACCGTTAATAATGATATCAACTTCAACCCTGTGCGCTTTAGGCATCATCTTCACCGCTACCCAGAGCTTTCACTCAATGAACATAAAACAGCATCAGAAATTACCGATCAGCTCCTAAAATTTGGTTTTGAGCCTAAAACTAATATAGGCGGTTATGGGATTATTGTTGAAATCAAAAGTGGGAATCCAGGCCCAATAACTCTGCTCCGTGCTGATTTCGACGCATTACCGATCACTGAAAAATCACAACATGATCATGTTTCACGCAATCATGGTTGTATGCATGCATGTGGTCATGATGGACATGTTGCCAGCCTTTTAGCCGTTGCTAATCAGCTGAGCCAAACGCCTCCTCATTCGGGCACTGTTTTTTTGCTATTCCAACCCGCAGAAGAGATCGGCGTCGGTGCAAAAAAAATGCTGCAAGATCCACGCCTGAAAGGCATTCAACCCGATGCGGTCTATGCTTATCATAATTTACCAGGCTACCCGCTAGGTACAGTGGTGGTTAAAGACGGTGTATTTGCCTGCGCATCAACTGGTGTTAAGATCACGCTGATAGGAAAAACATCTCACGCTGCAAAACCAGAGAAAGGTCATAGCCCGGCCCCTGCTGTTGCACGTTTAATGGACTACCTGCATCACATGCCAGAAGCCTTCAAAGAAGCATTTAGTTTAGTCACACTTGTTCATGTGAATGTAGGCAATAAAGGGTTTGGTACATCCCCAGGGCGCGCCGAAGTAATGGCAACTATTCGTAGCAGTGATAATTACATTCTCAATTACATGAAACGAAATTTGTTGGATTTTGCTCAAAAACAAGCAGATTGTTATCAACTTGAGATGCAAATTGAATGGATTGAGCCTTTTAGCGCAACCATGAATAACCCCAAAACAACTAAAAACGTTATTACTGCTGCACAATCACTTAACTATGATGTTGTTGTACCCACAGAACCAATGCGTTGGTCTGAAGATATGGGAGAATTTCTGCAACAATGGCCAGGATCTTTATTTTGCATCGGTAGCGGTACTGACCACCCAGAACTGCACAACCCTGACTATGATTTCCCCGATGCACTGATCGAGCAATCATCTCGATTATTTCTTCAGCTTATCGCGCAATCACACAACTAAACGCAGCAGGGTATAAATCATTCGATCCTAACTAGCTACACCGCTAGTTAGGTCGCTATATATTTAATAGATTGAGTATGTACGATATGCGGAAATACATAACGAATTGGGGTCTATGGTATAAACTTTAATAGATGTCTTCCTTGAACATCAATGCATTAAATGATAATAATTATCACTACGATTTATTGATTGCTTTATAGGATCCCTATGGACTGTACTTCAACCCTGTATCATCATTACTTTAAAGCAGAAGATCGGTTTTTAAACCGTCGGATTACGCCCGGTTATGAGCCTGATGTCATCATCGATTTTGTTCAATCAGGTCTTAACTTAGCATCTCTATACTGCCTTAATACCCCTACTTTTAACCCGATTCTGCGAGAGCTGTTTCTACGACGCGTTTTTTTTCATCTAGTAGAAGCAATCAATCAGCCGAATAACTCCCGTATTTTTCGTCGCATTTGCTTAGATCATATCCATTGCCCACTTTTAGCGTTGAAAAAATTTTACGGCAATTCAGAAACGGGCCGTCAGCAACTTCTATCTCTACAACAGCACTTACAACAAACACATCTAACTTCAGGTCTGTAAGGAATAATATTATGTCTTCACACTATCGAATTGAAACTGACAGTATGGGTGACGTGCACGTTCCTAAAAATGCACTTTATCAAGCTCAAACACAACGTGCCGTTAATAATTTTCCGATCAGTGGTATTCAAATGCCCCACGAATTTATTAAAGCACTGGCATACATAAAACAAGCAGCAGCCCGAAGTAACCTTGAATTAGAGCTGCTTGATGACAAGGTTGCTCATGCCATCATTGATAGCTGCCAAGAAATAATTAATGG
Source organism: Photobacterium profundum (assembly GCF_003026285.1). Classification (GTDB taxonomy): domain Bacteria; phylum Pseudomonadota; class Gammaproteobacteria; order Enterobacterales; family Vibrionaceae; genus Photobacterium; species Photobacterium profundum. The sequence goes on along the minus strand of NZ_PYOD01000004.1, from coordinate 185,431 downwards.
TGAACACTTTGAACAATTTCCCATTGATGTATTCCAAACAGGTTCAGGCACTAGCTCTAATATGAATGCCAATGAAGTTATCGCGACACTTTCATCACAAAAAGCAGAACAAAACATAAGCCCTAACGACCACGTAAATATGGGCCAGAGCAGTAACGATGTTATTCCTACCGCCATTCAAATAAGTGCTGCAATTACCTGCCATTTTCAATTATTCCCTGCATTAGAATACTTAACTCAGGCATTAGATAAAAAAACAGCAGAAATTGGTCATATAGTAAAAACAGGGCGTACTCACCTAATGGATGCTATGCCTGTAACCCTTGGTCAAGAGTTGCAAGGTTGGAAAATACAACTCGAACGTGCACAACTAGGTATTCAACATGCGCTGGATAATGCTTCATCACTTGCACAAGGTGGAACAGCGGTAGGTACCGGAATCAATGCTGAACCCGAATTTTCTGCAATCTTTGCAAATAATATTTCAATCTCAACTGAAATCCCTTTTACATCTAGCGATAACTTCTTTTATAACCTCAGTAGCCAAGATGCAATTGTTGCACTTTCAGGGCAACTTAAAACCTTAGCGGTTGCGATTTTAAAAATATCAAATGATCTACGTTGGATGAATTCAGGTCCACTAGCTGGACTAGGTGAAATTGAACTTGAAGCCCTTCAACCTGGCTCTTCAATTATGCCCGGAAAAGTTAACCCTGTTATTCCAGAAGCAGCAGCAATGGTTGCAGCACAAGTCATCGGTAATGACGCGACCATTACCGTCGGAGGTCAATCTGGTAATTTTCAGTTGAACGTTATGTTACCTGTTATTGCACATAACCTGATTCAAAGTATCGAATTAATGGCGAATACCTCTACCTTGCTAGCTGACAAAGCCATTAGTACATTCATTGTTAGGGAAGAAAACCTGCAAGTGGCACTCGCTAAAAACCCTATATTGGTTACTGCTCTTAACCCTGTAATTGGATATTTAAAAGCAGCAGAAATAGCAAAAAAAGCCTACAAAGAACAAAGAGCGATTATTGAGGTAGCAGAAGAAGAAACTAATATTAGTCGCGAAGAATTAGAAAAACTGCTGAACCCAAAAAAACTGACACAAGGTGGCGTTGCACATTGAGATTGGTCTGCACATGCGAACTCAGTCACGAACCCAGTATCCATGACTCTAAAATTACACACATTTGAAAAGAAACTGTCACATTAACAACTTAATCTAACGGCAACTAAAAGACAGAATATATTTAATTTCGTGAAGGATACGCAGTTTGTTATTTGATAATCACAAGAAGACCATTAAACCATACTTGGCTATTTTCGATTTAGACGAGACCTTGATCGCCGCTGATTCTGCTAGCTTGTGGAATGCCTTTCTTGTTCAAAAAGGTCTCGCACCGCAAACGCTTCTTGAAGAAGAGCAACGTCTAATGCAAGCGTATGCAGAAGGCACGTTAGACATGAATACCTATATGGAAGCCACACTTCAACCAATCAAAGGGTGCGATATTACAAAAATTTCAGCACTTGTCGAAGAGTTTTTGGAAGAGAAAATTAAACCTGCACTCTATCCTGATGCGCTAGCACGTATTGAGTGGCATAAAAAACGGGGTGATCAAGTGCTTATTATCTCGGCAACAAGTGAGCACCTTGTTAAGCCCATAGCCACAATGCTCAACGTTGAAGATGTCATCGCGATTGAACTAGAAACAATCAACGGCATTTTTACAGGCAATACCAAAGGCACATTAAGTTATCAACAAGGAAAGGTGATACGAATGAAAGCATGGTTAGATAATCAAGACACTGAATTCAAAGGCAGCTACGGTTACAGCGATTCTATCAATGATCTACCAATGCTTGATGCCGTCGATCGTCCTTTTGCTGTAAACCCTGATCCAGCATTGTCTCTGCATGCTCAAGTAAATGATTGGACCATCATGGATTGGCGTCACGATAACAATATATTACGCTAGTCTTTATCGGTATTACCACGCTGTTCTGATTATACACCAACGCAATAAGCCCTTTTACGTTACCCCTAAGTTACTAAGCTACAGCACAAAAAGGGCTTCTATCCACAATATCCCCATACATTACCCCTTTACTCCCGACGAAACTCAAATCTGATTCATATTTCTTTTAACAAATAACTATCGCTTTTATCCTTTAGAAACAAACAGGTAGAGATAAGCAGCGCTCCTTACGATAGATTAGATAGTTCCTTCAAAAAAATCGAATAACTTGTTCGGCTGAGAACGGTTATAACTTTTCAATAACAAACTAGAATGAATGTTATTGAAGGTTAATAAGACACGTTTACATGAAAAATCATCCAAACCAATATGATTGGGTATCAATTACGTTACATTGGGTAACTGCAATTGCCGTTATCGGCCTGTTTGCCGTTGGGTTATGGATGGTTGACTTGAACTATTACTCACAATGGTACAAGCCTGTTCCACATTGGCATAAATCGGTTGGTTTACTGCTCGCTTTTGCCACTATTTTCAGATTGTTATGGCGCTCATTTAAAGGGCACCCAGAGATAAAAGGGGCTGCATGGGAAATTATTTCAGCCAAGCTGGCACACAGTGCTCTGTACCTTCTTATGTTTAGTTTATTTATATCGGGTTACCTAATTTCGACCGCCGACGGTCGATCAATTGACGTATTTAATTGGTTCTCTGTACCTGCACTAGGAGAGCTCTTTGAAAACCAAGCTGATATTGCAGGGGAAGTACATTACTACCTCTCCCTCAGCTTAATTGCACTCGTTGTCATTCACGCTATTGCAGCGTTAAAGCATCACTTTATTAATAAAGACAATACATTAACCAAAATGTTGGGAGTTAAAGAAAAATGAAAAAACAGCTATTAGCCTTAGGCTTATTTACCGCAATGACAATGCCAAGTATTGCGTCAGCAGCAGATTACGTGATCGATACTCAGGGTGCACACGCATCAATTAACATAAAGATTAAACACCTTGGTTATAGCTATATTAAAGGTCGTTTTAATACGTTTGACGGTACTTTTAGCTATGATCCTAAAGATATCGCGGCATCAAAAGTATCAGTAAATGTTGATACAACCAGTTTTGATACTAACCATGCAGAACGCGACAAGCACGTTCGTAGCGGTGACTTTTTAGATGTTAAAAAATACGCGACAGCCTCTTTTACTAGCACAAAAGTGACAGACAAAGGTAATGGTGAACTAGCAATTACAGGTGATTTAACCTTACACGGTGAAACGAAGCCAATCACTATCGATGCACAGTTCATTGGTGAAGGTGAAGACCCATGGGGTGGTTACCGTGCTGGATTTGCAGGCACAACCCGCATAGAGCTTGAAGACTTTGGCGTACCTGTTATGGGTGAGTCAAGCTATGCCGATTTAGAGCTGCATGTTGAAGGCGTTCGCCAGTAAAACGTATTTACAAAAAGATATATGAAGATTATTTAACCCCCACAAAATCCGACGCTATGTCGGATTTTTTATACTTCTTACCTTACCGACCTTAACCCTGTTCCTTATTTAGCCTTGATGGTCATCAATCAGCCACCAGCAACATAATGTTACATAAGTCAGTAAGTAGAAATATGAACCATAAGATAGGATGTGAGTCATAATAATGATCGATAATATTACCTCGGGCTCAACATCGAAATACCAGAGGTAATTAAGAAGGTAAATGTAATGACTCCACAAGAAAAAGAACTGATTCAGAACGTTGCTAATAAGCTAAAACAAAGCCCTTCGAAAACAAAAGACACAGATGCAGACCAACTGATCGGTAACGAAATCGGTTCGCAACAAGATGCTGTTTACAAATTGACCCAAGCAGTTTTGGTTCAAGAAATGGCATTAAAAGAAATGAAGCAAAAAAATGATTATCTAGAGAAAAGCGTTGAACACCATAAATCAGAATCTAATCGCGGTGCGTTTAGCAAAATGATGGGAGGCAACCGCCCTGCTCCGCAACCACCACAGCCAATGAACCAACCAAGTGCCTTTGGTAGCTTCATGCAAACAGCTGCAAGTGTAGCTGTCGGTATGGTTGCAGGTAACATGATTAGCAACATGTTGTTCAATAATGATGAACAACCCGCTGATACTGCAACAGATGCAGCCGCGGATCCGACAGCAGATACAGGCGCAGAAGAACTGGCGTCAACCGATGAGAGTTCAGGTGGCTTTTTAGACGACTCATCAAGCAGCTTTGCTTCTGGCGGTTTCGGTGATTCAGGCTTCAGTGATTCAACGAGCGGATTCGGTGATGCTGGTTTTGGCGATTCAGGCTTCGGTGACTCTGGATTTGGTGAAGATACACTTGCCAATAATTCGTTCGGTGGCGGTGACGACAGCTTCTTTGGCGGCGGTGGTGATGACTTCGGTGACTTTGGCGACGATGTTTAAGCAATAAAGCATTCTTCTATATTTTTAAAAGCCGAAGATTACGATTAGTCAGTTCGCACTTCTAATCAGTAAGTACTTCGGCTTTTTTGCATTTGTTTAGAAAAAATTCAACCCAAACGCCCTTTTAACATCCTCTAATACAGCTTCAGATTCGCCGCGGGCTTTATCTGTCCCCTGCTTCAAAATGGCAATTAATTCTGCTTTATCAGACAAATAATGTTCTCTGCGTTCACGTATCGGCCTTAGCATTTCTTGTAGGCATTCCTCCAAAATTTTCTTTGTTGTTCCATCGCCTAAACCACCCCGTTGATAATGTTCTTTTAGTGATTGTACATACTCGGCATCAGGGTGAAATGCATCTAGATAGGTAAAGACAATATTCCCTTCAACCTGACCAGAATCGTTCACAGATAAATGATTCGGATCGGTATACATAGATTTAACAGAACGCGAAATATCTTTTGCCGATGAGCCAAGCATAATGGTATTACCCATTGATTTAGACATCTTACTTTTGCCATCAGCACTTGGTAAGCGTGACACTTTGCTCAATAAGGCTTTGCATTCCACCAACACTTCTCTTTGTGCTATGTGGTTAAGCCTTCTTACTATTTCATTGGTTTGCTCTAGCATTGGTAATTGATCTTCACCTACCGGAATTAATGTTGCTTTGAAGGCTGTAACGTCCGCCGCTTGGCTTATAGGGTAAGTAAGAAAGCCCGCTGGAATTGAACGGCCGAACTCTTTACTTTTAATCTCATTTTTAACAGTAGGGTTCCGCTCTAATCGAGAGATAGACACTAGGTTTGAATAATACATTGTAAGTTCAGATAACGCAGGAATCGCGGATTGCAAACAGATCGTTGTTTTAGAGGGGTTAATGCCTACGGCTAAGTAGTCAGCAACTACATTTAAAATATTGGAAGACACTTTCTGAGGGTTATGCCCGTTATCTGTTAGGCCTTGCAGGTCTGCCACCAGCACAGTTTGATCATACTGCTCTTGCAGCAGTACACGCTGCTGTAGCGAACCCACTAAGTGCCCTAAATGTAAAGGCCCTGTTGCTCTATCACCAGTGAGGATTTTTTCTTTCTTTAAATGTATATTGTTTTGCATCGTTATATCTCTGAAATAGTGCGCCGGAAATATAACTTGAGTGTGTTCTTAAGCTACCTTCCGGCGGCTTTTGAACATAAGAATTCAGCGCCGCTCTAAAAAGAACGCCACCAAGAATTTGAAATGAAAGTGCGAAGAGAATATGTTTTCATGCTTAATAAGCTATCAAGACTTTTCCCGTTATACAAGAGAATATTCAAACAAAACAGCAGTAACCATAACAATATCTGCATTCAATAAAAATCCACTTTTCTATCTATCTCTCGTTATAGTGAGTAGTGAAAAGTGGATTTTCAGTTAGCTTATATGCTTTATATTAATGGGGGTAATCGCACTTTAACTTGATATAGCTACACTCTGCGATAAGGTAAGTACGCAGGTTCCCACATATGCATTGCCAGTTCTTGTTGAATGTTTTTACCTCGAAGTGGACTATTCGGTTCTGTTGTCTGCATATTTTCAAGAATACGCGTAGCAACCACCATCGATACTTCTTTGAGTTTACTGATACGCGGGAATACACACCCTGCTGCTAGATCATCATCAGAGACACAATCGGCTAGCGCGTAAGATGCCATTGTGAACATGTCTAAGGTGATTTTTGGCGTACCCGATACAATGGAAGCTAAACCGACACCAGGGAAAATAAACACATTATTACCCTGACCAATTCGGTATTCCCGTCCATTATAATTCACATCACTAAACGGGCTCCCTGTTGCCACAATCGCTTGCCCATCGCTCCATTGGTAAACATCTTCCGGTAAGGCTTCACAGTTTGCCGTAGGGTTAGAAAGAGGGAATACCATTGGGCGCTTGGTGTACTCCATCATTTTTTGAACGTGTTCTGCTTTAAATGCCCCACCAATACCACTAGTACCCAGCAAAACCGTTACAGGGTGGTTATTAATAAGTTCAGTTAGGCTTACTTTACCTAGCTCTTTCGTTTGCCAATTATTGGCTAATTCTCTTGGCTTCGCATAACGTTTTTTATATTCATCGAGCCCTTCACGATCATCAAAAACTAAACCTTGAGAATCAAGAACGAATATTTTTTCTCTCGCGATGCTATGCGAGCAACCTTCTTTTAATAAGCCTGCATATATCTGGTCAGCGACTCCCACACCGCCAGCACCTGCGCCATAAACAACGTAAGTTTGATCCGCTAATTTCTCTTCTTTAATTTTTACGGCACCAAGAATACCCGCTAAAACAACAGAACCCGTTCCTTGAATATCATCATTAAATGAAGGTAAATAATCTTCATAATCGCTCAGATTATCAAAAGCATTTGATTTACTAAAATCTTCCCATTGAAGAACGGCTTTTGGAAAGTGCTGCTGTATTTGCTTCACGAACTTACGAATAAATATTTTGTATTCTTCACCACGCATACGTTTACGGGGCATACCCAAATACATAGGATCATCAAGCAAATCTTGATTGTCTGTACCTACATCTAATGCAATTGGCAAACAGTGAGCCGGATGAATACCCGCACCTAAGGTATATAAAGACAGCTTGCCAATAGGAATACCCATGCCGCCAACCCCCTGATCACCTAGCCCAAGAATACCTTGGCTATCTGTGACCACGATGATTTTAATGTCTTTTCCGGTGAAGTGACGCGCCATGTCACCCATCTGATCAACACTGTCTTCTGTGATATATAAACCACGGGCTTTTTGATAACGGTGGCTAAACTCCTGACATGCCTTTCCCACTGTCGGGGTATAAATAATCGGTGTCATTTCTTCTACATGGCGAGATAACAGTGCGTAGAATAATGTTTCATTTCTATCTTGTAAGGCGCGCAAAAAAAGGTATTTTTCGATGTCTGTAGAGGCATTACGAAAGCCGTCATATACCCGATTAAGCTGATCATCAAACGTTTGTACTTTAGGGGGTAATAAGCCAACCAAGTCGAATGCTTCACGCTCTTCGTAGCTAAATGCGGTACTTTTATTTAAATTACGATCGTTTAGTAACTCTGTGCCTGTTAATGCTACAGGTCTGAAATCATTACCACGCTCATCTTTCCACCTTAGGTATTTTCCTACGGTCATGATATCCCTCCACTTAATGAACAAATGAATATCAGTCCTCAAATGTCATCCATCAAAACGCCATGTTTTTTTGATAAGAGGGCTGATATGCCCAAGTTACCTCAAGTAGCTTGGGTATAAATATATTCCGAAGCATGTGCATTGCAGAATATATTAAAATACTCTACGCGCTTTTTTCCATTAAAAATGTGAAGTAAAAGAGTCTGTAGCAATTTTCTTATTACAAAGATAAACGAATAAAAATGAACCAAATTAGAAATAGATTGTTCGGCAGGTTGGTGTTAATAATACAGTTTTAATCACGTTTTCATCAATCATTAATATATCGCCCCCACGCGTGAAATCATCCTCATGGGCATTGCACACAAGTACCAGGTCATATGTACCTAACGGTAAATAATTGACTTCAAATGTCCCTTCATTGATCGATGTATCAACATCTATTGCAGTAAAAGTATAAGGCGAATAATCTGATCCTAAATCGCCATATTCTGGCGTTTCTGTACCATAAAGATAAACAGCTGCATCATTTATATTCCCTTCGCATGCCATATCATGAACATTACCGTTAAGCGTCGCATACTCAGTGAACTGCATCGTTTTATCATCATAAGTCTCTGTTGCACTACACACTGTACTGAACAGTGTAAATAAACCTATGATTACTTTCTTTTTCATTATGACATATTCCCTTTACAGACAATATTGAGCATAACGTGCTTTTACCTTCCTATGTAGCAAGCACAACTAAACCAAAGCAGTTTTGACAAGAATTTTACATTAGGAATGGAACTTAAATAGTTTGATGAAAAATCAACCTGCTTTACGAGTGTTAGGAAATAGTGCTGGCAACAGTTGCCTTCTTTCTTTAATCATAATTATTTTTAGTAAATAGAAGGTTTAGGTATAAAATTAAGTTTACTTATTCACAAACAGGTCATGAATTTGTTAGCTAAACGCACCGTAACATTGTCTAAAACGAGCATACAAAGTACTTTACTGTCTTTGTTATTTTTGATGGCACTGTTACTTTCTGGCTGCAGTACAAAGCAATACAATGTTGTAAGCGATATTCCTTTTAAAGACGATCACTTTAAGGAATGTGTGCTTTCTTATGGAGAGCAACAACTCAATAAAATTCATGAACTAGAATGTTCAAACAGCCATATTACATCTGCCGATGAGATACGCTTTTTCCCTGCAATTGAATCATTAGATTTATCAAATAATCAGCTGACGACGTTAGACGTTACCAACAATACCTTGCTTAAGACTTTATATTTACCTAACAATAACCTGAAAAATCTCGATGTATCTGCCAACCCTTTACTAGAGTTTCTGTATGCCTATAACAATCAACTCAGTGACATTGACCTTACACACTCACCGCTAATAAAAGAGCTTATTCTGGTAGGGAACCAATTACACGACTTAAATATCACAGCCAATACAGTACTGGTTGATCTTCTTGTGTATGCCAATGCACTCACTGAGCTAGACATATCAAAGAATACTCAGCTGGAATATTTACAAGCAGAAAAAAACCAAATCGATACGCTAAACATCAGTCATAATCCTAATCTGAGCGTTTTACGGGTTGATCCTTCTACTACAATTATCGGCATTCTACCGATGAATGATCCATCTGCAATTGACGCATCTACGCCTTCTAGTCGAACAAAAATTCGCATAAAGCCGCACTTTTAGTGAACGTATTTACAGTGACATTACAATTGTTTATAGAAGTACACTGTTGCCTCAAATTCCCCTGATGAGCTTTTAGCAAAGTTAGGAATTTGACCCGCCTCTATATAGTCGAGCTTTCGATAGAGATTGGAGGCTATATCGCCTAAACGTGTGTCCAACACTAAAAGATGGCGTCCAATCTGTTTAGCGGTTGACTCCATAGATAACATTAACTGCTTACTGATCCCTTGCCCTCTAAACTCAGAATGAACAATTAGCTTTTCAATTTCGCCTCGATGTAAACCATTAGGTTTATGTGTTATTGAAAGCTGTACAGCTCCAACAACCCGCTCTTCAGTAATGGCAACAAACAGCTTCCTTGAGCTATCTTGAATATCAAGGTTAACAGCCTGCCAATATTCAAGCGCTTCCCTCTCGCCTAACGGCGCAATAAACCCGATAGAAGCCCCTTTTTCGACCCCATCAGTGAGTAATTCAATCAGGCTTTTTTCAATGCAATTCGTCGTTTTAACATCAATAATGTCCATATAACTTCCTTGTTATTTTATAATTCCATACCAACACTGCTGGTCGTGTTACATAATTCGTCACGTATACCATTATACTATGCAATGATTACCGAGAATATTAAACATTAGGAATGGACTTCAGACATTATGAGCAATTTATTTAAAGACATATACTCACAAGAGTTCTACGACCAGCTGTCGGAAATAATACTCGTAACCATTCCTTCATTTGAAAAAGAAACCTTTACTCAGTTAATTTTCAATGACAATTTTATTCATTACGAATTGAAGGAAAGAATGACGCATACTGCAAAAGTGCTTCATCACTTCCTGTCTGATGATTTTGGCGAAGCCACAGAAACAATAAAGCAACTGATTGATAATTTACGTCTTGCTGGCATCAAGGAAGAAAGCATTGAGTTTATGTTTTTTCCTGAGTATATTTCTGTATATGGTATTGATAAGTATGAAGAGTCTATTTCAGCCTTTGAATTTATAACACAGTTCACCAGCTGTGAATTTGCAGTAAGACCTTACATATTGAAGTATGAAGAAAAAATGTTAACTCAAATGGTTCAGTGGTCAAAACACCCCAATAATAAGGTTCGCCGTTTAGCGAGTGAGGGTTCAAGGCCACGGCTTCCTTGGGCAATGGCTTTACCAAGCTTAAAAAAGAATCCTATGCCTATCTTCCCTATTTTAGACACCTTGAAGAATGACAGTTGTGAAGTAGTAAGACGCAGTGTTGCGAATAACTTAAATGATATATCAAAAGATAACCCTAATTTTGTTATAGAGACAGCACAAAAATGGCTGGGATACACAAAAGAAACTGATGCACTGATCAAACACGCAAGTAGAACACTACTGAAACAAGGAGAACCAAAAACACTTCAATTATTTGGTTTTGATAGTAAAAATATCATGTTATCAAACTTTGATATCCTGACGCCAAATGTAAAAATCGGCGATGCCTTAGAGTTTTCATTCTCCATCACCAACGTAAATAAAACATGTAAAACGCTAAGGCTAGAATATGGTCTGTATTATAAAAAAAATAATGGTGACCTTTCTCGTAAAGTTTTTAAAATAAGTGAGCGTGAAATAGAACCGAATAAAGTATATAAGATTAATAGAAAGCAAAGCTTTAAACTTATAACAACACGGAAATTTCATACTGGTACTCATCAGCTTTCTATCATTATTAATGGTCAAGAAAGCCAAATCAAAGACTTTGAATTAGTCAGTTAATATTTTGCTCTTTAAGCACCTTTTCGATGCCTAGATAGCGACTGACTTTGTAGCGTTTTTGTCAGTTGTTCAAACTTGGCTTCTTGTTTAAGAAAAGCGGCGACAATAGCCGGATCAAAGTGATATCCACTACTTTCACATATGATCTTCTTCGCTTTTTCAAAAGAAAATGGTTCTTTATACGAACGTACACTGATCAAGGCTTCGAACACATCGGCAAGTGCAATAATACGCGCAGAAAGCGGGATATCGAGCCCTGCTTTTTGATGCGGGTAACCAGTACCATCCCAATGCTCATGATGATATAAAATCACATCTTTTATAATCTGATTTAGAGGTGTATCTACATTCATGCTTAATGTACAAAAATGCTCATAACCAAGTGTTGTATGTGTTTTTACGACGTCATACTCAGACACAGTCAAAGTGCCTGTTTTAAAAATAATAGATTCAGGAATAAAGCTTTTTCCCAGATCATGCATGATTGCGGCAGTATTCATGCTTGCTATAAATGATGTATTAATTTCCGTATAGTCATTCATTAATACATCAAGTAGTAACTGGGTGAACAATTTAGTTTGTTCAACATGGTATTGATATTCACCATCGATGAAAATGTTATTTGAATAACCGACACTATTAATTATGTTGTTCATGTTTAGTTGCAATACCAATATTTACTATATTAATAATTATTTAGATTTCAATCATTACATTAAGTCGATGTTCTAAATACATATCCCAAGCATAACCAAGTCATCTAATTTGTCTTCCATACAGTACGCGGTTATATATCCAAACAACATCAAGGTACACGTTTCAGTGAGCCCCCTATATCTTGAAGTCATTTAGGTATAGGCATATTAAAAGATACGCTAATAAAAACTTTGATTTCACTACTAAAAAGCACGATAAAATAGACATTGAATCGAAAAGATATCAATTTGTTTAGCATTTAATGATACTTGTAGTTCTTTCATAAGCATCCATTCACTTTGCTTAAAATACATGCTGTATAGATAAGAAAGGCTATACTCTATAGTAGATATTTTCGCTATTTAATGAGCTAAAAATAAACTTAACATACTGAATTAAAATGATTTATTGTTAGTACTAATACCATTCGAAGTCGGTTGATGGTCAGGTACTTGTTTAGATTGATATAAAACCCTACCGGAGGCCATATGAAAAGGGTCTTTTATATTAGTGATGATCTAGATGATCTTGAATTAGTCGAATATGAACTTGAATTAAGTGGCATTAGTACACCACAAATTCATGTACTTAGTGATAATGATGCAGAGGTCTCTTCTCACCACCTTCACCCAGTAAGATCGGTAATGCGTAATGATGTCATTCATTCAACTGAAATTGGTGCTGTCATTGGTGTATGTGCAGCTGCTTTAGTTATCTTTATTGCTTATATCTCCGGCGTAACTGAAACAACAGGCTGGATACCCTTTATTATGCTTGCCATAGTGATACTCGGTTTTATTACTTGGGAAGGCGGTCTATTTGGCTTTCAGGAATTGCATTATCAATTCCGTCGGTTTAAGCGCGTATTAAAGTCCGGTAAACATGTTTTAATGGTCGATATAGAGCCGTCGCAAGAAATTATGTTAGCAAATATCATTATTGCACATGATCACTTAGAGCCTGCTGGTACCGGAAAATCACCCCCTAAATGGCTAATAAGTGCCCATAACCAATGGCATACCATGATGCATAAGATGCCTTAATTTTTATTGATAGAATATTACTGATTTAAAAAAGCTAATTATTTATAGTGATTAGCTTTATATTCTATTTTAGGTTGATGTAAATAACAGTATTCTAAGGCTATATATATATTCTGCTTCTGTTGCCATTAATGTAAGCAGTACAAGTAATGCCAGAGGCGGTAAAAATATGGAGCAGACGAGCGCCAACTTCTCCCATAGCATATGCATAAAAATACTCGCAATTAGCCCTGCTTTTAACAGCATGAAAATAATGATCAGCGACCAACGTAATATGCCTTGTACATGAAGGTAATCAACCATATACGACAAGGTACTGAGTAAAAATAATAATCCCCACACCTTCAAATAAAGGCTTATGGGGTGTTGCTGATGTGTTTGTGTTGTATGCATAACAACCTCCTTACCACAAATAGAAAAAGGCAAAGATAAATACCCACACTAAATCGACAAAGTGCCAATAAAGCCCTGCTATTTCGACGATTTCATAACGATTAGTGGAATTATCTGATTGCGTTTTTTCATATCGTCCACACCACACTCGCCACGCGATTGTCAGCAGATAAATAACACCAATACTGACATGTAATCCATGAAATCCTGTGATCATAAAGAAACTGGCACCAAACTGTGCAGCACCTAGATCATTCCCCCATGGGCGAATGCCTTCTTCCACGATCAATTTGGTCCATTCGAATGCTTGCATACCGACAAAAGCGAGTCCAAATAATGCCGTAATAAAGATTAATGCTGCAGTTAACTGACGTCGACCTTGATAGCCAAAATTAACCGCCATAGCCATAGTGCCGCTGCTGGTAATCAGAATAAAGGTCATGATTGCGATTAAAACTAATGGGATATCTTGACCGCCAAGGTTTAAAGCAAAAACGTCACTGGTGAGTGGCCAAGATTCGGTAGTGGTCATTCTGACTGACATATAGGCAACTAAAAAACTGCCAAAAATAAAAATATCACTGAGTAAAAAAAGCCACATCATGGTTTTATTTGACGAGATGTTAAAGACAGCTCTATCAGCCGAAAAATCGTCAATTACTGACAGCCAACCGCTAGAGCTACTATCGTCAGATTGAAGGGATGACGATTCAGGGGGCTTTTTTCTTGATTCTTGTGGTGTTGATAACAGCTGTGCCATATGCGTTTACCTCATTATGTAAATCGCAATAGCCCTAATAAAAACAACCAAATAAGTAATAAAAAATGCCAGTACCGAGTACATAAATGTAATGACTGATACAGTGAATTTGCATGCCCTTTTCTAGCGTTATAAATCACTAAAAATAAAGCAGCAAGGCCACCCAGTACATGCAATCCATGCAGGCCAGTTAAAAGGTAAAAGAAGCTGTTGGCTGGATTATTGTCGACTGTAATATTTTGGTCTACTAAGTATTGCCACGCCCAAAGCTGAGTAAAAACAAATCCTAAGGTAAGCAACACCGCCACGATTAATATAGAACGACAAGCCATTACCGATGGTAATAATGCGGCTCTACGATGACAATTAGCCATCGCAACACAGCTCATAAAAAGCATAGCAGTGCTTAAGCTGAGCTGCCAAGGTTCATTTAATGACTGCCAATCGTTTAACGACATACGTATTTTGTACGCTACTGTAAACAAGAAAAACAGCATAGTGATAACAGCCATAAAAACCCATAACCCTATAATGGCAGGTGACGAGGTATCAGCAGGTAAGTAATTCTCGTCAGCATCTGGCGTTAATGTGCTTTTAGATTCAGGCTCCGATTTATTGTTTGAATGATGTTGCTTATTCATCATCATCCCCTTTGTCTACGGGTATCTTAATACCATCTTCAGGTATTGAACTATCTACATGCTCCATTAACACCCGCTCTGGCGGTATGTTTTGTGGAATAAAATCTTCTTTAACATTCGGTACACTGTAATCATACGCCCAGCGATAAACGATCGGACAATGTAAGCCCCAATTGCCATGCTTAGGTGGCGTGTCTGGTGTTTGCCATTCTAAAGATGTTGCAGACCAAGGGTTCGCTGCAGCTTTTTCCCCTTTAAATACACTCCAGAATAAATTAAACAGAAACACTAACTGTGCGGCCCCCACAATCAATGCCATAACAGTGATAAATGCGTTCAAACTTTGTGCTGATTCAGGAATAAAGTCGTAGTTTTCGTACGCATAATAACGACGGGGAACACCCAATATTCCCAAGTAATGCATTGGGAAATAAATGGCATAGGTGCCCAAGAAGGTTATCCAGAAATGAAAATGCCCCATTGCCGTATTAAGCATCCGCCCTGTCACTTTCGGGTACCAGTGATAAATACCACCGAATATGACTAATACTGGGGAAACCCCCATCACCATGTGGAAGTGAGCAACAACAAAATATGTATCAGATAACGGAATATCAACGATAACATTGCCAAGAAATAACCCCGTTAAACCACCAATTAAAAAGGTACTCATGAAGGCAATAGAAAACAGCATCGGCAAGGTTAAATGAATATTACCTCGCCATAATGTGAGCAACCAGTTATACACTTTTATCGCAGTAGGAACGGCAATAACGAGGGTGGTAGTGGCAAAAAAGAACCCGAAATACGGATTCATACCACTAACATACATATGGTGGGCCCATACCACAAAGCTAAGAACACCGATGGCTAAAATAGCCCACACCATCATTTTATAACCAAAGATATTTTTACGTGCGTGAATACTAATAAGATCAGACACTATCCCAAAGGCTGGCAAAGCAACGATATACACTTCGGGGTGACCAAAAAACCAAAAAAGGTGCTGAAATAAAATAGGGCTGCCACCGTCGTATTCCGTTAATTGCCCCATAGAAACAATGGCTGGCATAAAGAAACTGGATCCCAATAACTTATCAAATAACATCATAACGGCACTAACAAATAACGCAGGAAAAGCCAATAATGCCATAATTGAAGCTATAAAAATCCCCCATACTGTTAGGGGCATGCGCAGTAATGTCATACCTTCCGTGCGAGCTTGTAATACTGTGGTAACGTAATTTAGCCCACCTAACGTCGCTGCTACTATGAACACTGCAAGCGAGATCAACATCAGTACAATGCCCCACTCAACACCCGGCGTGCCAGGCATAATCGCTTGAGGGGGATATAACGTCCAACCAGCACCTGTTGGCCCACCTGTCACAAAGAAGCTCGCAATTAAGATCAGAGAAGCCAGAAGATAAAACCAATAACTCAACATATTTAATAGCGGAAACACCATATCCCGTGCGCCGACCATTAATGGAATTAAGTAATTACCAAAGCCCCCCAAGAAAAGTGCTGTCAGTAAATACACCACCATAATCATGCCGTGCAATGTCATAGACTGGTAGTAAGTATTTACATCAATAAAGTCAAATTGCCCTGGAAAGCCAAGCTGTAAACGCATTATCCATGATAAAACGAGTGCAATCAGCCCCATAGCAATAGCCGTTAGCGTATACTGAATGGCAATAACTTTATGGTCTTGGCTCCACACATATTTGCGCCAAAAGCTGTGAGCATAAGCGTCTGAATCTGCTGAATTCGAAGAATGATGTTCAGTCATAACAAGCTTGTCTCATTCAAAAAAATCGTGATATAAATTACTTAGATACTGATTTGATATAAGCAATAATGGCGTCAACTTCCTGATCATCAAACTGATAAACAGGCATGATGGCGGGATAACCTTTTACTATTTCAGCTTTAGGGTTAAGTATCGATGTACGTAAATATGCCTCGTCTACTACCACTCTTGCATCATCAGACATAATTTCCGTTTTTCCGTATAAACCTAACCACGTAGGTCCAACACCGGGATTGCCGTTTAGACTATGGCAGCCAATACAACCATTCACTTCAGAGAGTGTTTTGCCTAATTCAATGGGGTTAGTCTGTGTTTGGCGGGTAGGGTCTTGAGTTTGAGCAAATGTAGGTTGAGTTGCTAGCCAGCTTCCGAATTGTGCATCATCTTCAACGATCACTCTTCCTCGCATATTAAAATGCCCTACGCCACACAGTTCAGCACAGAGAATCTCATAGCTCCCTCGCTTCGTTGGAGTAAACCAAATGTATGGGACAGTACCGGGTACTAAATCCATCTTGGCTCGAAACTGAGGTACATTAAAATTGTGCAAAACGTCTTTTGAACGCAGTAAAACTTTATAAGGCGAAAAAATCGGAAGATGTAATTCAGGGCTAAGAATAATTTTATCGTCTTGAGAGGCGGGATCATTAGGATCAATACCCAAGGGGTTTTTACTACTTACCCACTGAGTACTACTTTTCCCTAACTGTTCATCTTCACCGGGAAAACGAAAGCTCCACTTCCACTGCTCACCAACAACCTCTACCAGTTTTGCGTCATCTGGCACGCTAACATACTCACCATATACCGCTAAACCGGGAGCGAGTAATCCCACAATTCCGACAGTGGTTAAGCCAATTAGCCACGCTTCCAGTTTTTTATTTTCAGGTTGATAGGCAGATTTCCTACCCGGCTTATAGCGGAATTTTATGACACAAAAAGCAATCAGTAGGTTGATTACTATAAAAAAAGCACCCGTAATAATAAGAGTTAGTGTTAACTGGTTGTCGATTTGTGACCAATTTGACGCAGCAGAGGTTAGCCACCATGGGCTAAGAAAATGAAAAGCAACAGATGCAATTACAATAACGATTAATGCAATGGCAATAACCATAGAAAACACTCTAATTATTCTTGATCATATCCCTGATTTTATG
This sequence comes from Photobacterium profundum, assembly GCF_003026285.1. Classification (GTDB taxonomy): domain Bacteria; phylum Pseudomonadota; class Gammaproteobacteria; order Enterobacterales; family Vibrionaceae; genus Photobacterium; species Photobacterium profundum. Next base: position 167,842 of record NZ_PYOD01000004.1, on the reverse strand, counting down.
AATAAAAAATACCCCTTAAAAAGAAGTCACTACATATTTCGGCAATGATCTTGCCACTAATCTTAGTGGGGTTCATTTAAATTCGCGACCCAAAAAACTGCAATCTAATCTGTTTACGCAATTGTGAGACAAGGATATTTCACATTCTGTCGTTTTTATTCAATTAAACAAAACTGAACTCAATTACAATATTATGTATGTTTAAAAAGAAAAAATTGCACGGATTATCATGAATTCAATATTGTCATTGCCACAGCTTGGTTGGCAGACTTATTTTCAACAGCAGTTATCATTAGAAGAACTCGAAAATTACCAGATTGGTCGAGTGCTTGCGCACCATCGTAGTCTCTATGTTATTCAAACTGAAGCGGGGAGTTTTTCGCTTGAGATCAGACCGAATATGCCAGCATTAACGGTTGGGGATTGGATATTACTTGATAGTGAACAACAACTAATAAGATTACTCGACCGCCTAACCTTACTCTCGCGCAAAGCCGCGGGCAGTAAAGTATCGGAACAGTTAATTGCAGCCAATGTCGACACACTTTTTATCGTCAACTCACTCAACCAAGATTTTAATTTAAGTCGTATCGAACGCTATCTTGCTATTGCACACGACAGCGGATGTGAACCAGTGATTATTTTAACAAAAGCAGACTGTTGTGATGCACCAGAATCGTTTAAGCAACAAGTGCAAGCGCTTGATCCATTCTTAATGGTCGAGGCTGTTAACAGCCTTGATACAGACAGTGTCGCAACACTAAAACCATGGTGCAAGCTGGGTAAAACAGTCGCATTTGTTGGTTCATCTGGTGTTGGGAAATCCACATTGGTTAACACCTTAATGCAGAGTCAAGATCAAGAAACAGGCGGCGTAAGAGAAGACGACAGTAAAGGCCGTCATACAACCACGAGTCGGTCGATGCACATTATGCCAACAGGAGCATTACTTCTTGATACTCCTGGTATTCGAGAGTTGCAAATTGCAGACTGCGAACAAGGCGTTGAAGAAACATTTAGTGATATTGCTAAGTTATCTCAGCAATGCCGCTTTGCTGATTGCCAGCATCAAGCAGAACCCAAATGCGCCGTACAAAAAGCTCTTTCTACAGGGCAGTTAGATGAACGACGATTAAATAATTACTTCAAATTGCGAAGAGAACAAGAACGTAACGGAAGTTCAATTGCAGAAATGCGCAGTAAAAATAAAAACCTAAGTAAAATGTACAAATCGGTTCAAACAAGCGCACGAGAGAACAAAGGAAAGTAATTTATGCTCTCCTAACTTTATTCATTGTCAGGTTTCTAATTCCAACATTATAGACAATAAGACTGCGAGCTCTATCTATGCTCAACACTTATAAATATTCTGTGGGATATAGACAATGAAAAGTCATAAAATATCGCGATTAAATAAAACAATAAAAAGCGCCGTATTCGTTAGCTGTTGCTTCTCTGCGACAGCTATTGCCTCAGGGATATCGCTCTTGCCTTATCCTCTTACATCCAATCTTTATGCATTGGAAAACAACTGCGACTGTGTACTAAAAATAAGTCCAGAGAAAGACATCACCATTACCATCACCAAACAACAAATTCTATATGCTCTCTTTCAAATTGGTGGTTACTACGACAATGTGGATTTTGAAGACGCGGGGATTGTTGCTTTATCTGACGGTACTGTCATTTTCGCTCTAACTGCAGAAGGCGACTATGGTACGGGCGCATACTTAATGAAAAAAAACAAATACGGTATGCTAACCGTCTTATTGCATAACGACGATATTACATCACTCACAGGGGGCGGTGACCCTGATTTAGATGGTCTAGTCGCAGGTTTTGATGGGTTCTTATACGTCGGTGAAGACGAAGAAGACATGATATTGAAAGTGAACCCACATACTGGCTACGCTGAAATATTTATAGAAAAAGAAGATCTTGAACAACTTGGTGATGGTTTCGACTTTGATGTTCAAGCCGCCCTTTCGGCTGATTACCGCTATATTTACACGGCCAGCGATGATACTCCCAATATTGTCTACCGCATTCCTTATAAGTATGGAAAACCCGAGGTTTTTGCGGCAGGACCAAATGTTGACCCTCATGATCTCTCACGCGACAATTATGTTTTCATTGTCAATGACAACTATGATCCACCGGTGGGTTACACGCGCTACCAAAACGAGTCCGGTTATTTTTCACCGCTAAAACCCACCAATATAACTGGAACATTTACGCTAACCTTTGACCATGAATATGGTGCTAACGTAACAACTGACCCGATTAACTGGGATGCAACCTCACATGAGGTTGCATATGCCATACAACAAGCCTTATACCTTCCTATTGATGTACGCGGTATTGGCACGATTGGTAGCCCTTGGACTTTTAACAACCTTGAGCATTACACATTAGACGACATCAATGATGACTACCTCTATAACGCTGATGCAAGAAGAGAAGATGAAAGCAGTGATAGTAAAGAAGCTGTAGAAGCCAATAATCATATTGAGGCTCTAGGTACCGATGCCTACTCTGGCACAATTACCATACAATTTGATGCGCGTATTACAAGTGGTTCTAGTAGTGAAGAGAAAGATCTCGGTACTATTAGCTGGCAAGTGGGTGATAGCGCCTACTCCATTCAGAATAAATTAATCGAAGAGACCCATTTAAGTAAAGAAGATATCGCTGTTAGTGGTAAAGGGACGCTGTACAATCCGTGGGTATTCAAATTCTTCGGTGGTTTTGAGAAAACGCAGATCGACTTTGATCTTATAAACGATGACTATTATGCATTAAGCAGCGAAGATATCTTAGCCGGTACAATCCAAGATGCTCGCGCCTTTGATGACCCTGACGGATACATGACCCGAAGCCGTACAGGTATAATGACGTTGGCTGATGACTCAGGTGCGCATTTCATCTATAACATCGACCCAGCAGGTAAAGTTAGAACCTTAGTCACAGAGTGGGATCTTATTAAAACCAATGGGGGTTCAGTCGATATGGAAGGTGGGCTGGCTTACGACAGGTACGGCAATCTTTTTGCCAGCAATCCTAATGATAACGATGATGTAGGAGAAGACAACGGCGCCAATATCTTCAAAATAACCCCACATAAGAACATTTCTATTTGGGTAGATGCTGAAGATATAATAGCCATTACCTACGGTGATAAAGGCGGTGTGGATGTTCAGGGTATCGCCTTTGAATACGGCTACTCTGCCCCTTCACGCTACTCACCATATCGTCGTTATTAAACCATTCACATTTAACGTTGAGGTATATCAAAGCCTCAGCGTTACTGTGGTATCAGTAAAAAGAGAATTATTCGTTTAATATAAAAATAGCGATAGAAAATTAAGGAAACCAGTAAATACTCAGTGAATGGTACTTTTCATTACTGGTTACTTGAATACGGTTATACCGTATGAATAAACTCTTAAGTGAGTTAACTATTCGCTTAGATTAAACGAATTTTAATCGCCTGAAGCTTATTTGAAGAGTCATCCATGATGAACTCAACAAGGCTGCCTGATACAGGTAAACCGCCATTTACACTTGAGGCATCAAAGCGGATATCACCACCAAGATCACATGTAATTAGGCCATTGTTGTCAGCAGAATTGAAGCTACGGATAATACCAGTTTGTGAAGTCATAATTATTTCCTTTTTACCCAAACAATGCTTTAGAGCGTTATGTTTGAGGTATATCAAATTGAGTAGATAGTTAGTTAGTTCCGCTCACATCTTTGTGGCGGTAAATATCTTTTAACTCATTGACCTTTATTCCTTTACAGCTAAGAGTTCACCCTACTCAATAGCTCATCACCGCATAATCGTTCGCAACATTAACGATAGCAGTGGAAAGAAATCATTCATTTGATCTTCTTTAATTTTCTTCTTTACAGCAGGCTTTGGCGAGAAGCAGGAAGTGCGAAGTGTTCTTTGAAAAAATCATTGATTAGGTCTGAGTTGCAGACGAGATAAACATTAAACGTAATATATCTGTCTGTAAACATTTTTATTGCAATAAAACGTGATAAAAATCACACCAGACACCAGGCGAATCATAACCAATTGATCTCAAAAGCCTAAACTGCAATTTTCTTTCCCAACTCCCCTTCCCTATCTTTGTAATAAAATGTCTATTTCTCGTTTATGCACACTCCCCTCAACACCATGACCGGATTAACACTCAAATTATTGCTCAATTATTTCGAACAACTTGAACTAAAAAACACCATAGAAAGAGATCTAAATCACACCTATTATGAATATCAACACGCAGACAAGCAGCGTTAAACAAATTAAAACAACTCATATAAGGGAAACTCATGAACAAAACAATCGCAAGCCTCATCGTTGCAACAACTCTTTTTTCAGGTTCAGCACTTGCAAGTGTTAACCAAGGTCTAAACCTAATTGTCACACCGCAGAAAGGTGGAGCCTGGGTAACAGTAGAAAAAGATGGAGCACCTCAAGCAGGTTTAGACGTTACTGTTAAAGGCGGCCAAAAACAGCATTACACTACATCTGAATCTGGTCGAGTATTTGTATATAGCTCGTTTGAAGCGGCTCGTTCAATGACATTCGAAGTTTCTGATGAAGACGGTACAACAGTTTCAACTCAGCGTTTTATTTCATCTAACCGTTCATAACAATAATAAATAATATGGATATATGCATACTTTAAAACCGCGCTTAAAAGCTTAAATGGTCGCGATAAAAGGAATTTACTCGCGACTATCTCACGCCATAAACATGAATAACTTCACAACATTAATTCATTACGTCTACACTAGAAAGCATGTTTCATTCGCCTTTTACATAAGCTTATTACTTCTGTTTAAGGTCAAATAGATATCTCCAACAGTCAAAGGAAGGATGACGACATGCATCAAATTCCCTCTACGTTGCCAGACAGCAGACTGATGTTGTCTTGCTGGTACAACCAAGATTTTCGCCTAAGCCACGACTTCCCTTCCGCATAAGCCTTCTTGTTATTCAGCGCGCTTGTACGCTAACAAGCCAATTCAAAAGTACCAACAGCACTATGCTTTAGATAAGCATTACTGTTGATCATTTATTGAATCCGTTATTGCCATTTTTATCATTAATAATGTAGAAGAAACACAATCGGCATACGGCTGCTACTGAGGCTATATCAATGAAACGTATACCAGAACCGTTCCGCATTAAAATGGTTGAATCTATCCGCATGCCAAACGAAAAGGATCGACGTGAAGCCTTAATTGAAGCGGGTTATAACCCTTTCATGTTGAGAAGCGAAGATGTTTATATCGATCTACTGACAGATTCAGGCACAGGCGCAATGAGTGATGTGCAATGGGCTGGCTTAATGATGGGAGACGAATCTTATGCAGGAAGCCGAAACTACTTTAATTTATGCGATGCTGTAGAACATTTTTTTGATTACAAACTGACGGTTCCAGCTCACCAAGGGCGGGGGGCAGAGCAAATATTATTTCCGTGCTTAATAGAGCGAATGAAAACAGTACGTGGTGGTGATAAAGCCGTATTTATATCGAATTACCACTTCGATACAACCGCTGGTCATATCGAGCTTAATGGAGGAAAAGCCATTAATGTACTGACTGAAAAAGCGTTTGATACAGAAACGTATGACGACTGGAAAGGAAACTTCGACCTCGCTAAATTGCAATCAACCATTGAAACCTATGGTTCACACAATATTGCTGCCATTATTACCACTATCACATGTAACAGCTCGGGCGGACAACCCGTTTCAATGGCTAACATGCGTGCGGTATATGAGATTGCGAAAGAAAATGATATTCCAGTTGTGATCGATTCAGCACGTTATTGTGAAAATGCGTACTTTATAAAGCAACGCGAACCTGAATACGCCGATGCATCCATTCTCGAAATTATCCGTGAAATGTACCTTTATGGCGACATGTTAACGATGTCTGCTAAAAAAGACCCGATGGTCAACATTGGGGGCTTATGCTGTATTCGTGATCATGAAGATCTTTTCCAAGCAGTACGAACACGTTGTGTGCCAATGGAAGGGTTTGTCACTTATGGTGGAATGGCAGGGCGTGACATGGAAGCCCTCGCCCGTGGTTTATATGAAGGTGCTGATGAAGATTTCCTTCACTACCGTATTAGCCAAGTAGAATACTTAGGTGAACGTTTACGAGAAGCTGGAGTACCCATTCAATACCCAACCGGTGGACATGCTGTCTTTGTCGACGCGACCAAAATTTTGCCTCATATCCCCAATGAACAATTCCCTGCGCACGCATTATGTAATGAACTCTATTTAGAATCTGGTGTGCGAGCTGTAGAAATTGGTTCGCTATTACTGGGCAGAGATCCTGAAACAGGCAAACAAAAAGAATCACAATTAGAATTAATGCGCCTCACTATTCCACGTCGTGTATATACCAACGATCACATGGATTACGTTGCCGATGCATTAATCGCAGTCACAAAACGAGCCAGTGACATTCGAGGTCTAACCTTTGAATATGAACCACCAGTTTTACGCCACTTTACCGCTAAATTGAAACCCGTTAAGTAAGTTTCATTTGTAACCTAAATGCCAGAACCATAATGAGCTATTTCATATAGAAATGGCTCATTACAACATGAAAGAGTCATTCAATTTCACTCAAAGATTATGCAAAATATTAAATAACCATAAAGAAATGCCCAGGTGTAGTGCCAAAGTTTCTTTTAAACAAACGATTGAATGCACTTAAACTTGAAAAACCTACCTCCATTGCAACTGTCGTTACAGGTTTGCCTTTTGCGAGCTGTTTTAAAGCCTCTAGCAGTCTAACTTGATGACGGTATTCAACAAATGATAGTCCGAGTTCATTACGATATAAGCGACTTAATGAACGGCTACTTATATTAATTATTGCTGCCCATTCGCTAAGTGAACGACTATTCGCAGGATCGTTTAATAAAGCGTTACAAACGCTTGCAAGCCTTGGGTCTGTTGCAATTGGTATATAGAAGGTCACTTGATGGGCTGATTTCAATTGATCTAAAGTCACCTTTATTAATCTTTCTATTTCCTCTCTGCAGCTTTCACTAAATTCGACTGAAGCTAAATGTAAAAGTAATTCTCGCATTAAGGTGGAAACATTTAGCACGCAACTTTGTTCAGGCAACTGCCTATCACAATTGGGACGCACATAAAAATTTCTCATTTTAGCCTGACCGTGCATTGATACCTTGTGCAAAACGCCTGCTGGTATCCATACCGCCCTTTGAGGAGGAATAACCCAAAGATTTTCATATGTTTCTACGATCATTACACCGCTATATGCAAAAACTAATTGAGAAAAGTCGTGATGGTGCCAGTCAATAATATGACCATCTGGATAAGACTTAGGAATTACAATAGCTGACATTGCTAATTCATCGTTCAACACAGTATCAATCATAATGGCTCATTTGGGCAAAAAGTTGTCTTTATAGAGACTATGTGACAAGTCATGACTCTGTAAACTACTTTCATCATGATTTAAACAGGAACAATGATGAATATACCTCGACGCCATTTTCAGATAATGAACCTAGGGCATGCTCTTAATCATTACTTTATTTTAATTTTTCCAACAGCAGTATTAGGGCTACAAGAGCACTGGAATCTTGATTATGCAGAGTTACTAAGACTCGGTAGTTTTGGCATACTCGCCTATGGATTGGGCTCATTTCCAGCAGGATGGTTAGGAGACCATTGGAGTAAAAAAGCGATGATAAATGTTTTTTTCTATGGCATGGGGTTATCTGGCATTCTCACCGCTTTTACTCAAACACCCGAACAGCTCGTATTAGGGGTTGTTGCCATAGGGCTATTTGCTTCAATTTATCACCCAGTAGGGTTAGCAATTATATTTAGCACAGCAGAAAAAACAGGCCGTGCTATCGCGATTAATGGGCTTGCAGGTAATATCGGCCTTGCTTGTGCTGCGGTCGCCACTGCTTATTTAACACAGGTAATCAATTGGCAGGTCGCATTCTTAATTCCTGGTATAATTTGCATTATATCTGGTGTTCTCTACACATGGGTTTCAAAAGATATTCTGTATATTCAAAAACCTAATGCAAATAAAAAATCAGAGGTAATGGATAATATAAGTATGCGAAAACTGTTTATCGCCATTGCGGTTATCGCTACTTTTGGTGGCTTAGTATTTCAAACTTTAACCACCGTATTGCCTAAGGTTTTACAAATCACATTCGATACATCACTAGGCAACATCGGACTTTTAGCAACAAGCATATTTATTGTTGCGGCTATAACGCAATTAATCGTCGGAGAGCTTTTAGAGCGCTTATCAGCTCGAGCCTTATTACTTAATATAGTAATGGCTCAGACTGGTTTCCTTTTACTTGCCTCTATCGCTTCTGGCTGGATGTTGGTTCTTTGCCTAACAGGTTTGATATTCAGTACGTACGCACAAATCCCAATTAATGACTGGTTAATCGGGAAATACGCTGCTGACCAATGGCGGTCGAGGCTTTATGCTGTCAAATATATGCTAAGTTTTAGCACTGGGCCAATAGCATATTGGTTAATTGCAAATATCTATGATCAAACTGGAGAATTTACCCTCTTATACTGGTTGTTAGCAGCCGTTATGATCCTATCGGTTCTTGCCGTTTGGGTAATGCCGAACAATAAACATAATAAAAGGTATTTTTTAAATCGGCATTAGCATTAATCACAATCACCAAACGAGCTATTTCATATAGAAATAGCTCGTTACTGATAACACCAGAATAACAGGAGTTAATAAGCGTCTTATTTGTTAAATTACTTTAACTTAAATTGATTTACGATCGCCGCCAGCTGCTCGTTGCTGCTTGCAAGGTTTCGCGTACTATCCATAGTTTGTGCACCATTGTCAGTAAGCCGACCAACCATGTCCTGAATTGCCGTCATATTACGGTTTATCTCTTCACTTACCACACTTTGCTGCTCTGCAGCTGTGGCAATCTGGATCCCAAGATCATTAATTTGAACCACAGATGTCGCCATTGAATCTAAGCTATCATTTACGTTGGAAGTCGTATCTGCGGTTTCTTGACAGCGACGTTTAGTGTCGTCCATCGCTGTAACGACTGAGCTTGTTCCCTTGTGCAACTTACTCAACATTTCATTAATTTCGGATGTACTCTGCTGGGTTCTTGCAGCTAAAGCGCGCACCTCATCAGCTACGACCGCAAAACCACGTCCTTGATCTCCAGCACGAGCCGCTTCGATAGCTGCATTCAAAGCTAATAAATTAGTTTGATCGGCAATCTCACCAATAACACTAAGAACTGAGCCAATCTTTTGCGCATCGTCGCTCATGGTTTGAATATTGAGTGCCATGGCGTCAACTTCATCAACCAAGGCAGCTACACTGCTTACAGCACCATCAACCACACGTTTAGATTGTTCAGCTTCATCACTGGCATTTTTCGTAAACGCCGCTGATTGAGAAGCGCTTTGCGATACACTGTCTGCCGTTGAACTCATTTCATTTACAGCAGTTACCACCTGATCTGTTTCTACAGAGTGAGAGGCTAAGACGGTATCGTTAAGCTCGGTCTGTGCCTTAAGTTGTTCGATACCTTCTGAAATATGCTCGGTAGATTGAGAGACTTCTAGCATCATCGCTTGTAAATTACCGATAAAGATATTTACCGCCTCTGCGATTTGGCCCAGATCATCCTTGGTATACACATCAAGGCGTCGGGTAAGATCACCATTACCTTGTGATAACTCGACTATTGTGCTTTTTAACGAAAGCATTGGCCGATAAAGTCGATTCAGCACAGCTAAAATAATTGCGGAAGCAAAGAGAATCAATAACCCTGCAGTGAATAAAGATGTTTTTAATGCCTCGTCAACCTCTGCGTAAGCCGTTGATTTATCAATACCCACTAACAGATGCCAATGAGTATCTTTATCAAGTTCGATATCTTGAAAGTAAGCTATTTTGTCAACGCCACCTAAGCTGTAGTTGAAAATACCACTATTGCTAGTAAGCACTTTATTCTCTAGTTCAGCTAATTCGGGGAAGTCAGACAGTTTAGTTTTACCGGGAACATCAACTTCACCAGTTGAAGCGATGGTTGTACCCTGGCTATCATATAAACCAGTCATTGCTCCAGGGAAGGGAGACTGATTTACAACATCAGTAAGAAGACTCAACTCGATATCAGCAAGTAAAACGCCACGAAACTTGTCTCCGTCGAAAAAGGGTTCTGCAATGCTAACCATTAGGTTACCCGATGATGCCCCTGTATAGATTCCGGTGATTACTGTGCTGCGTTTCTGCTTAGCTGATTTATACCAATCCCGTGTTCGCGGATCATAAATAAAAACGCTGCGCATACCACTTTGAGCCCCATAAGAGCGACCGTCCTCAAAGCCCACAACGATATCTGATGATTGGGTAGCGTTCGCGATTTGCTTTACCATTAGAGCAAGTTGCATATCTCCGCGGTCAGTCGCGAAGTCTGGCGCTGTGGCAATAACACCTTCTTTAATGGTATGAAACCAGTCAGTAATCTTATCTGACGAGCTATCAATTTTAAGCATTGAGTATTCATCAATGTTGCTCAAGATTGAAGTTGAAAGTTGGCGATAGGAAAGAGAGGTCGAAATTGCTAAAGAAACCGTTAATAATAAAACGGCAACCGCGATAATACGGCCCTTAAAACTAGATAATATATTCACGTAATCCTCATGATCTTAAATACGTTTTGTTATAATTATTAATAATTTTTTCATCGCGTGATAGTTATGAGCTTACATTCATACCCAGCAGCGTTATTGTAAAGAATCCAGCCTTTGCCTAGATTTTAAATTTAATTATTTTTATTAATTATATAATATGGTAAATCGTCAATAGACGAAGAGAACCTCAGTGAAAGACTATAAATTGAACTCGATTTTTCATTGTGGAAAAAGCCATGATCGACTAAAAAAGCAGTACCAACGGCCAATTTTACATAGTTATTTACAATCAAAGCATAGAAACCCGTCCATACGGTCGATTATAAGAACTAATGCTTATAAAAAAAGTGATGATTCTCACGCATGGGAGCGTTTTCAATGAAAAACTAAAAATACATGCATCCGAGATGTATATTTATTGTGCCAGAAGAGTAAATATCATTTATGTCAAATTTTCAGTAATAACTACAGATTAAACGTAACATTAATTAATAGAACGTGAATATTATTTATTATTCTTAAATGTATACTTTATTTTTATGCGAAATAATATCTGCCATGATAGCGATGGCAATTTCCATTGGCGTTTTGCTGCCAATATCTAATCCAATAGGCGCATGTAAACGAACCAAAGTATCGTAGTCATATTCTCCTATACGGTGTAAACGCTCAACGCGCTTTTCACTGGTGCGTAATGAACCCATTGCTCCAATATAAAATGCTGATGATTCTAAAGCCCCCATTAAGCCGAGGTCATCAATTCTAGGGTCATGAGCTAACGCTAAAACAGCAGTTTGTTTGTCACAATATTGATCGACAAATAAGTCTGGCGATAACCAAGTTATATCCACACCGCCTTGTTTCGCGGCAAAATGCCAAGCATCTTTCAGCTCTTCACGCATATCGCAGATTTTCACCTCATACCCCGCCATAAGACCCAACTGAGCCACGTGATAGCTAACCTGACTGATCCCCAAAATTAATAGCTGCCATACATGAGAGTAATATAGCGTCACCGAGACGTCTGACACACTCGCCCCTGTACCCATTTTCGATGGCTGTAATGACAAAAAATCAATATCAGTTTGCAAGGTTACTTGCCCTGTACGTAAACAGACCTGACGCTGAAACGGCTTTTTATATTCCGCCAACTCTACCCATTGTGCGTACTGGTGCAATGTTACTTGGTCAGGCTGTAAACGCTCAATCAGTAACGTAATCGTACCGCCACAAGGTAATTCCAATACTGAACCTTGGTCGGTAATATGATTTCCATAACTAAACAAACTAGCAGCTTCGTTAAATACAGATCCCTCCTCTTTTAGCATTGCGACAAAAGATTCTTCTAAACAGCCCCCCGAGATAGAGCCAATACGATCATGGCCATTAGTCGCAAACAGTGAACCAATAGGACGTGGCGCAGAACCATATGTAGCGACAATGGTACATAACCAAACAGGTTGATTATCTTTCAACCATGCAAATACTTGTTGTAGTACGTAATGATCAGTGAGCTGCATCTGGCAAACTATCCTCCACTTTAGAAATGATCATATTGATCTTTTCTTGAGTTAATTCACCTTTCTGGGTCGTCCACGTTTTTTGCAAATAATTGATTAAGTCTGTCAGTTGCTGTTTATCCATCTCATTACGGTAGCCTGGCATGGCATAAAAACTCTGCGTTTGGCTGTATCGCTGATCGCCTACGCCATTTAGTAAGACAGCAACAGTATTAATGGGTTCGGCTTGATCCAGAGTAGAATTACCCGCCATCGCTGGTGAAATATTCGGTTTTCCTTCTCCATCAACACCATGACATCCTGCACAGTAGGCATTGTATAAACCATATCCTGGAGCTGCTTCATCGTGCCCATTAAAGGTTAATGCTGCTGGTTCGACAACCTCGTTTACTGCCGAATCGGTATCTAGTAAATAGGTAGTAACCGCCGCCATATCCTCTGCCGTTAAATGACTCAAACTGTGATATACCACTGGGTACATACCACCAAAAACAGTACCTTTTCGAGAATATCCTGTCCGTAACAATTGCTCTAGATCCATGGCTGTCCAGGCTTGTCGGTTCAACTCTGTTGGCGTAATATTCGAGGCTTCATAACCTTCTATCATTGCTCCCTCAAATTGCTTAGACTCATCCATCGCGAATAAAGTACCCCGCGGCGTGTGGCATTCTCCACAATGACCCAAGGCATTCACAATATAGTTTCCCTTGTTCCACGCCTCACTTTTGTCTGGTACAGGTTGGAATATTCCACTTTCAAGATTAAGCAGGTTCCATCCCTTTAATCCCATACGAATATTAAATGGGAAACCCACATCATTGTCTTTATTCTTTTGTTGTACAGGTTTGGTATTCATGAAAAAGGCATACAACGCACGGGTATCATCATCGGTTAATAAGCGATAAGAAGTGTAAGGCATCGCCGGATACAGGTTTCCTTTTGGTGCGATACCATCATGCAATGCTGCATAAAAATCTTCGTAACTGTAATGACCAATTCCATGATCTTTATCTGAACTAATATTCGTGGAATACATTGTGCCAAATGGTGTGATAAACGCGAGCCCACCACCAAACTCTTGTCCATCAGAAATAGTATGACAAGCTACACAGTCTCCCATTTTGGCTAGATATGCGCCCTTCTCTATCATATCTTTGTCGGCTTTCTGGGTCGTTGACGATGTGTTCTCTTCAGACGCTATCACGCGTTCGATAACAATCATATTCATCACAACTGCAGCTATTAATACCGTTAGCCTACCCATGTTATTAAGCTTGATAAATACCGAAGAAAGTCTCGAGGATGAACATAACATTTTCATGATAGGGTCAATCCTTCTGTGGTCAGAATAAGATCTTTAACTGCTTGGTAATACTTTACATAACCAGTACAACGACAAATATGATCGCCCAAGGCTTTCGCTATTACGTTATCAACTTCATCTACCGAAACTGGCTGCTTTTTTAACTTTTCTAACAAAACAGTCGTTTCATTTACAAAGCCCGGCGTGCACCAACCACATTGAAATGAAAAATGTTCAATAAAGGCTTCTTGCACATTACTGAGAGCCTCAATTTGTCCTTGTTGATTCTTGGTTGCATGCCCTTCAACAGTACGAATCGCTTTTCCATTGAAACGCTCAACACCATTAATGCAACTTCGCACAACTTCACTGGTACCATCCTCTTTATCTACAATCACTGTGCACGCATGACACACCCCAGCACCACAGCCAAATTTCGTTCCTGTTAGATTCAGATGCTCATGAAGAAATTCAATCATCATTAGCTCGGGTGAGACATCAACCGGACCGACAGACTGATTGTTTACCGTCATTTTAATCGTCGTCATACTAATGCCTTCTTAATCTCTTTTGCAGTAATTGGAAGATGGTAGAAACGAGCACCTGATGCTTGATATATCGCTTCAACTAACGCAGGAACAATTGGAATCATCACGACTTCAGCAATGCCTTTACTGGGATCTGTATCTGATAACGGAGGGAGAATTGTATGAGTAAGGTTCCATACACCAACATGTTTAGCTAAAGGTACTTGGTAGCGGTTGAGGTTCCACGTACCGTTACCTGCCCCTTCAGCATCAGACGGTAAATATTCATGCAGAGCATGACCAAGCCCCATCACTAAGCCACCTTCAATCTGCCCTTCCACCAACTTTTCGACGAGCACTCGTCCACACTCTAACCACGTGTGCGTACGCAGTACTTCCACTTCACCACTGCCTTCATGAATGGCAATTTCAGCCAAGGTGCCACAGGGCGCATAATAGGTCACCATCGCGTTATTGAGCGATGTGAGTGGGTAATTCACAGACACCCGATCTAACAAATGAAACCCATCACCAGCCATTAAAGCTTGTTTCTCTAACGACGCCCCTTCTCCGTATTGCAAAGCCATTGCATCTATTGCAAGTTTTTGGCGCAGCCCTTCTACATCAAATTCAGCTTCTGTCCATGCCCACCGATTAAAGCCATGCACCATTACACCCGTTACTAAGCCCATCATGTGCGCTTGCTTCGCCACGATTTCTAGCGGTAATGGGGGGTAGCCACTGGCAGTCAATTTACCGTCAACCCAACGAGCATTGCCGATATCACCAAAATCAGCCACGGCATACTCGCCATTAAAATAATGCTTTTTCCAGATCGCAACCGCGGCAGGCCATAAGCCATGTTCAAAAATTACTCGCGCTGCATTTTCTGTTGCATGACTTTGATAATACGCCGATTGTGACGCTGATGAAGCCATGCCCGCAACAGGCGTCCAACGCGGGTCTTTCGCCATTGCATTTTGCCGCTCTTGCGAGATCAAGTACGGTGAATCTGTTTCTTTCAGTTGCATTGCATCCCACAACTGAATTTCTGCCAACGACACATCATCGGCCATATTGCCGAGATATCGACTTATCAGCATGCCTTGTGCAGTTTGAGTGCCTGTTCCCATTTCCATAGAAGAAACACGTACAACAATACTTCCATCATTCGCCACCGATACATACGCTGAAGGCGCTTGCGCACCGTTACCGTAATCCTTGGTCGCAATACCATAGCCAACCCCATATCGACGACCTGGGTTGTCAGTTTCAAATTTGGCTTTATTTGTCACTCGGTTTACCCAAATATCATGCTGCTGAGCAAGTTCTAACATTTCACGATATCGCGCTGTACCATTTGGAATTGCACCTTGAGTGTTGCGGTAGCCAGGTTCCATTAAATTGGTAAGCCGCAACTGAAATGGATCAACGTCTAGCAATTCAGCCGATTCATTCACCATCATTTCCATCGCGGCCATCGACTGCAAAGTACCGTACCCACGCATCGAGCCACAATCAGGAGTCTGTGAAGGGTAAGCAACGGCGGTAATATCGTTTTGAGGAAGGTAATAAATACTTTGGAGCGCACTGGCACCAACCATAGTGACAGAATCTGTGAAGTTTTTACGGCCACCACCGTCTAACGTCATATCAGATACGACAGCCTTAAATTTGAGGGTTTCTTTATCGATAGCTAAACGGTTATGCATAGTGAAAGGATGGCGTTTCAATCCTGCTTGGAATTGCTCAAACCGATCATTCGCCAACCGTACTGGTTTGTCCGAATACATCGCTGCGAGCAAACCGTAATACGGGAAGACTGAGTGATCTTTCGCGCCGAAACCACCACCAATGAAAGGGGAATGTACAACCAGATTTTCTATTTTTCCTGCTAACGGGCTATGCGCTAACATTTCACCAGCTTGAGAATAAAAATCTTGTGGCGACTGACATGTAATCACAACATGCAATGTATTATTCGTGCTATCAAACCAGCCATTAAAACATTCTGGCTCCATCATCATGGGTTCAACAGACTGAGTTTGATAGGTTTTATCCAGCATAAACCAGGTTTTATCTTCTTGCTGCTTATCCAGTAGCGTCGACATCTGCTGGGCATAAAACATGCCACGTGCCCCAGCATCACCGGTTTCATCAGGGTGCGTCGGCCAAACAGGTTTATGGTTATCATAATTCGCAAAGAACAGGCCATCTTGTAACGTACTGTATTTGTCTTTTCCCGTCGCACCATCTTCACCTTCGGTACGAATAATACGCCATGCCGAGTAAGGATCTTTGCTAAGTGATGTAAGAGGTACTATCTCACCGTATTTTATTGCTTTTTCACTAAACTGTAATCGAACTTTAGCGCGTTTGAATGACGTAAAATCATCAAATAACAAAAGTGCAACAGGGTGACCAAGGTAATCTGGTGTGTCTCCTTCTGCTAACAACATCTTGTCGCCATAAAATGCAGGTAATTCAACGCTGTCTGCCGCTAGCATGTTGGCTGTAATTACGTTATTCGGCTGCATATTTTCAGGCAGCCAGGTTAAATCAATCCCCGTGAATACACGATCCGCTTTATTTACACGCAACACATACGCGTGTGTTTGTGCATCTGGCCAATCAGGGATATCAATGGCACGGTAATCTCGTCCGTAAATTTTCTCTCCCGTTACTTTCGCGATCCCATCTAAACGAAAATTCGGCTTATTATTTCCTTTCCATTGCTTTAACAATTCAGGAGAGATCGCTGCGGCTTGTGCGTTATTCATATTCATCAATAACGGTGCGCTGTAAACAGCGACACCTCCAATAACACACTGCTTAATAAAAGATCGGCGAGAAAGTGTAGACCCTGTCATATTTCTTCCTTAACAATTAAAGAAAGGCCAACTAATGAGAACTATTATCAACTGGAAAGGCATTTATTTAATTTAAAGCATATAACAGTTTTCAATATTTTCACTTTTGGTTAAGTGATTATTTTTATTTTTACAATCAACAATTAAATAGTACTGAGCGTAACAGAAAGTAAATACGTAACGTTCATAACAACCATAAAAAATAAAATCAAACAAGTAATTGTTTACAATGAAATAATAACAAAAAACCAAAATTATTTTATTTAACCAGCACTAAATAGCCATACTTTAATTAAGTGTTAATTACCAAAGATATAGGCACACTACCCTTCTTTCATTTACTTCCCTGACAAGGAATAAAAATATCGATTAATTAACATGCCGATTTTTACTATCAAAAAAACATTTATAGGCTAATTTTATTAAAGTAATTCTATTTAGGTTATAACGATGAAGAAATGGTTAATCTCCAGCTGCATCCTCTTATTTAGCAATGCTCTCTTTGCTGAAGAATTCAACCAGTTCGAAATAGGGAAACAGAAAGCAAAAGTCTGTATGACGTGTCATGGTGTCGATGGCATTGCCACAATCGACCCATATCCAAATTTACGCGGACAGCGTGCGTCTTACCTCATATCGGCACTTAAAGATTATAAATCTCGTGAACGAACTAGCGGACTAGCGATTTTAATGCAACAACAAGCCGATGCTCTCACCGATCAAGACATGAAAGACATCGCACATTACTACTCAACGCTTGGGTCAGAATCGCACAGTAAAACGGAGTAAGTTTGATGGACATCGCTAGGGATTACGATATAAAAGTCGTTCGCTATTTTGTCGTTGCTGCCGTCATATGGGCAATCGCAGGAATGACAATCGGTGTTATTTTGGCGGCGCAGCTTTATTGGCCTCAACTTAATTTCGACTCTCAGTATTTTCAATTTGGTCGTTTACGTCCCCTTCATACTTCTGGCGTAATATTTGGTTTTGTTGTAAATATATTAATGGGTACATCGCTTTATATTGTTCAGCGTACCAGTCAAGTCCCTTTATTCAATAAAAGCCTCTCTTGGATGGTATTCTGGGGCTGGCAATTAATATTAATACTCGCTTTAATTACTTTACCGTTAGGCTATACCACCAGCAAAGAATACGCAGAGCTCGAATGGCCTATCGATATTATGATTGTGCTTGTTTGGGTGCTGTACGCAGTATTATTTTTTGGCACTATTGCCATTAGAAAAGTCAGTCATATATTTGTAGCTAATTGGTTCTTCGGGGCATTTATCATCGTGATCGCGATGATCTTTATCATCAACAATTTGGCTCTTCCTATCTCAATGTGGAAATCCTATTCCATCTATGCAGGCGCACAAGATGCTATCGTGCAATGGTGGTGGGGACACAACGCAGTTGGCTTTTTGCTAACAGCAGGCGTGATCGGAATGAACTACTATTTCATTCCTAAAGTATCTGAACGCCCTATCTACTCATACCGTTTATCTGTCATTCACTTTTGGGGATTAGTCGGCTTCTACACTTGGGCGGGCACACACCATCTTATTTATTCGTCCGTACCTGTTTGGGTGCAAAATATTGGCATCGTCATGTCGCTGATCTTGTGGATCCCGTCATGGGGTGGCGCTTTTAATAGCGCGATGACCTTGCTTTCTAACAAAGAAAAGTTGAAAAAAGACTACATTATGCTGTTCTTCTTTTCAGCTATTCTTTACTACTGCTTAGCAACATTTGAAGGGCCATTACTCGCCATTCGCTGGTTTAATATGGTGGCTCACAACACAGAGTGGATCATCGGACACGTGCATTCCGGTGCACTTGGCTGGGTTGGTATGTCCGCCATTGCGGTGTTCTACTACTTTATTCCGCGTTTGTGGGGCAAAGAAGAACTCTGGTCAAATCGTTTATTGAAATGGCATTTCTGGTTTGCCCACATTGGCGTCGCACTCTATGCCGTTGCTCTATGGGTTGCAGGTATTGGCGAAGGTTATATGTGGCTTACCCAATTAGAAAACGGATCGCTGGCTTACAGCTTTGTCGAAGCCATGGATTTCAAAGCACCATGGTTGTTCGTTCGCTTCTTAGGCGGCGTATTCTTTGTTTTAGGCTTACTGATGATGGTATTCAATCTCTATAAAACCGTGTCATCCAAGGCGACGTCTACTGTGGCTATGGAGGGTAAATAATGGTGTTCAGTAAAGATTTTACTCAATCCGTCTTCATCCTGATCCTATCAACCACTATGGTTGCAGCCTTTTCAGTACTGGTATGGGTAGTGCCCAATATTTTCATGGCACCAGAGCTCGTTAAAATGTCGAAGGCTAAACCATTCACGGCCATTGAACTGGCTGGACGAGATATCTATATCAGTGAAGGTTGTCATGTCTGTCACACTCAAATGGTGCGACCGCTCGAAGCAGAAATATTACGCAATGGCCGTGCCAACAAAGAGGCCGATGACATCTACGAATTTCCAAACCTTTGGGGTTCAAAACGCACAGGGCCAGATCTGACTAACATCGGACGGAAATATTCTGATCAATGGCACCAAATTCACCTTATCAATCCGCGTAATGTTATACCAACATCACTCATGCCCTCTTACCCTTGGTTGTTTGAACAGGTGCTCGATGGTGATGATATCACTAGCAAAATGCAGGCACTGCGAACACTAGGAGTGCCTTACAGCGACGGTGATATTGACGGTGCGCGCCTTCAGGTCGTGGGCAAAACTCAGGGTGAAGCATTAATTCGTTACCTGCAGAGTTTGGGTATTGATACCATGCACGATCAGGAGCAATAATCATGACTGGATTCTGGAATGTATGGGTAATAACCCTTACCGTTATTTTCTTAGTATTTATGATATTGGTCGTGGTTAAGTATTGGAAAACTAACCACCTTGCCGATGAAAATAAAACGGTCGACTCTTTCGATAATATTGATGAAAATGACGGTCCACCACCTCGCATTATGTTCATTGCTTATCTTGTTGCTTTTTCTTGCTCAATCCTGTTTTTAATCTTGTATCCAGGGTTGGGTAATTGGCAAGGTCTACTCGGCTGGCAGCAGAGTGATGACACACCACGAGAGCATAACGTATCTCTCGATGAGCAAATTGCTAGTATAACCTCACCAACATTAAACGCTTTAGCGGCAGAACCAGCCATTACAGCATCAGGCAAAGCACTGTTTCAAACTCACTGTGCAGCGTGTCACCGTGCCAATGGACAAGGTCAGAAACATTTCCCTAATGTCGTGGATGATGTCTGGTTATATGGTGGTACTGACGAGGCCATTTTACATTCAATTAAGCAAGGCAGAAACGGGGCAATGGCGGGTTGGAAAGCGATCTTACCGAAAGAAGATATTCAAAATATGTCTTACTATCTCGCATCGCTGCAACAACGTCCGCTTAATGCGCCATCGGTGAAGATCGATCTGGGTAAGAACGCATTTTTGAAAAATTGTTCAGCGTGTCATGGTGCCGATGCAAAAGGAAACCAAGTGATTGGCGCACCTAACTTATCTGATAGCACTTGGGTTCACGGTGGTAGCATTGAGGAAATTCAGCACACAATTAATAATGGCTTAAATAACGTAATGCCAGCGTTTGAAGGGCAGCTCAGTAACAACGAAATTTTGGCATTAGGGGCGTACATTACAGAGCAACGTATTGCACATAATGCCAAGATCGCAGCCATCCCTGTAGATACCATCACGAAAGGTGAATACCTCGCTTATGCCGGTGACTGCGTTGCCTGTCACAGTGCTGAAGGGGGTGAATCATTTGCTGGCGGCCTACCATTCGTAACACCGTTCGGTACTGTATATTCCACGAATATAACTCCGCATGTTACAGAAGGAATTGGCGATTACAGTTATGAGGATTTCAAAGCAGCCCTCTATGACGGAAAAGGCAAACACGGTTACCTCTACCCTGCGATGCCTTATACATCTTACCAATACGTCACCGAAGATGATGTATTGGCGATGTGGGACTACCTGCAATCCATTACCGCAGTCTCACGCCGTAACGACGATAACAGCATGATCTTTCCATCAAACATTCGCCTAGGATTATTAGGCTGGAATATCGCCTTTATGGATACTTCCCCACTCGATTTGACCAGCGATGCCCCCACGGTAGAAGAAACCGAAATCTGGTCTCGCGGTAAATACTTGGTGATGGGGCTTGGGCACTGTTCAGAATGTCACACACCACGTAATATTGCCCAAGCACTAGAAGCCGACAAAATCTTTCAAGGTAACTTAATTGATGGCTGGAATGCCCCCAATATTTCATCACAAGAACTATATCAGGATCGTTGGGACGTCAAATCGCTGACCGACTTTTTGCACACGGGCCACTCCGACAAAGGATCTGCATTTGGGGGCATGGCTGACGTAGTAAAAAATAGTACCAGCTTCATGACTCGTAACGATGTAGAAGCCATGGCAACCTATTTATTGACCGGTGACGACAACAACCGTATTCCACCTGACACTCAGCAATTGCAGCCAACCGGGTTCACAGACCTAGCCAAGCAATCAGACATGTACACGCTCTTTAAAACCACCTGTGGTGTATGTCATGGCGAAGACGGAAAAGGACGCGATCCTATTGCGCCAACGTTGCTTAACAACGGTATTATTATGCACAGTGATCCGTATAACACGATTGCAGTAACCATTCGTGGTTTGGAACCGAGTTACCTCAGCGAAGAGAGAAACTTCATGCCTATGGTAAGCTTTCAGAATATATTAACTGACGCTCAGTTATCTGATTTGATCTCCTTTATTCGTCAATATTTGGGCGATCGCACAGTACCTATTACAGGTAATAATGTGAAAGATGTGCGTGAGAAGCTCCAAAAAGCGGGTTATGCAGGTAACTTCCACACAACACCTGATATGTACGATAAACGTGATCGGAATATCGATGTAGATTAATGAACAATTTGAATATTACGTCCCATTGGTTGATTACTTACAATAAATCGCCCTTGCATCACTGCAAGGGCTTTTAAATCCATAATAAGTAAATCAACTCTCTCTAAGCATCTGCACTAATTAAGTGCATACTCATTATTCACCGCACCAATATGGAACGAAAAGCAGTGTTGCATATTAAGCGGTATATTTTAAAAACACCCTTCTCTTTATTTCTAATGCACGAATTACGTGCGCTATAAACAATCACAGTCTTTTCAAAAACAAACAGTTACCACTATCAATATGTGTATGCACCAATATGACACCCCATTATGGTTCATACTGGCATAAAATATGCTTAATACGCAATTAGCATATTTCATGCATATAACAAATAGAAATACCCAAACACAATATTAATGTACAAGGATGTGGTGACGTTTGTGGACAATATTAGTCATGCTGTAGAAACACTGGTTCAAAGTTCTGACACTTTGTTTATTCTATTAGGTGCGATCATGGTACTTGCCATGCACGCAGGGTTTGCCTTTCTTGAAGTCGGCACTGTTAGACAAAAAAACCAAGTGAATGCTTTAGTCAAAATCATTGCTGATTTTGGATTTTCTGCGATTGCTTATTTCTTTATTGGTTACTGGGTCGCATACGACGTCACTTTCTTCTCAAGTGCTGAGCAGTTAAGTGCGATTAATGGCTACGAATTAGTGAAGTTTTTCTTCTTAATGACGTTTGCAGCAGCCATTCCCGCCATCATTTCTGGTGGGGTAGCAGAACGGGCGCGCTTCTACCCTATGCTGGTTGCATCCTTTTTTATCGTGGCTTTTGTCTACCCATTTTTCGAAGGCATCATGTGGAATGGTAATTATGGCGTCCAAAATTGGTTAACCGAAACATTTGGTTTTGGGTTCCATGACTTTGCGGGATCAGTCGTTGTTCACGCTGTTGGTGGTTGGATAGCCCTGATTGCCGTTGCCATGTTGGGCATTCGAAATGGTCGCTACCGTGGTGGACGTTTAATTGCCTTTGCCCCATCTAATATTCCGTTTCTTGCCTTAGGGGCTTGGATTTTAACCATTGGTTGGTTCGGTTTTAATGTTATGTCGGCACAAACAATGGGCAGTATTAGTGGCCTTGTTGCAGTAAATACGTTGATGGCGATGGTTGGCGGTATTCTTACATCCCTTTTTGTTGGAAAAAATGACCCAGGTTTCATTCACAATGGTCCTTTAGCTGGTCTGGTTGCTGTATGTGCGGGTTCTGATCTCATGCACCCCATTGGCGCCTTAGTGACAGGGGCTATTGCCGGTGCACTTTTCGTATGGCTATTTACCTATATTCAAAACCGTCTTCATCTTGATGATGTACTAGGTGTATGGCCACTTCATGGTGTGTGTGGTGCATGGGGCGGTATTGCTGCAGGTATTTTTGGTAGTGAAGCATTCGGTGGTTTAGGTGGTGTGAGTTTAGCAAGCCAAGTTATTGGTACCCTAGCTGGTATTGCTGTTGCGGTTATCGGCGCTTTCATTGTTTACGGTATCATCAAGAAAACGGTTGGCTTACGCTTAACTGACGAAGATGAATACAAAGGTGCTGATTTAGCGATTCACAAAATCGGTTCTGTTAGCGACGATTAAAACCCTGAACAACGGCTAAAAGCCATATAAACAGAAAATATAAACAGAAAATATAAATCACCCATAAGCCACATGCAGCGTGTGGCTTTATTTATTGTACGCTGTAGCACTATTTCGCGACTACCATCACATCTAACCCTACTCCAAATTGTATGCCTGTTTCACTTTTGCGACGATGTATTCTATATAATTAGGATGCCATAATGATTACAGTAGCCTTAGTTGATGACCACCTCATGGTGCGTTCCGGTTTTGCTCAGTTGCTTAATGTCGAATCTGATATTGAAGTAAGGGGTGAATATGGTCGTGCAAGTGAAGCCTATACCGCATTATCAGTATCTGATATTGATGTTGCGGTTATTGATATCTCAATGCCCGATGAAAGTGGCTTAATCCTTTTAGAAAAACTGCGCGCGAAACATCCTAACTTTAGAGCCATCATTCTTAGCATTTATGATTCAGCATCTTTTGTAAGTAAGGCAATTGAAGCAGGTGCATGTGGGTATTTATCTAAACGGTGTGGTCCCGTAGAATTAGTGACGGCCATACGTACTGTCGCCAATGGTGATCGTTATCTCTGTGCCGATGCCTTGTTTAACCTAAGCAATGCACCTACCGCACCCAAGGCCTTAGATGCATTAACCAAACGTGAATACGAGGTCTTTACTCATCTCATTCAGGGTAAAGATGTTAAAGAGGCCGGTATCATACTTTCTATTAGCTATAAAACCATTCATGTTCATCGCGCTAATATTCTCAGTAAACTGGGGCTGTCTAATAACGTCGATCTTATTCGTTTTGCACTTCAACATAAATTACTCGCCGAATGAATCAAGCAGAGCACCTTAGTCATCGTTATTTTTCGTATTCCTTTAGCTTTATTATCTATAGCATCAGTTGGTTTTGCTTGTGGAGTATCAGCAGCTACCTCTCTGCTGATTTATTACTTGCAGGGTTATTTCTTCCCACCGGATTAAGGCTCGCGGTATTCGTATTAACCGCTCGCCCCTATTGGCGATTATTTGTCATCAGTGAATGTCTTATTTCTGCATGGCTACTGTCTATCTTCAACCACCACCCTCAAGACATATTATTATTATTGTGTCCATTCTTTAGTTATTTCCTTGCGATTCTGTTTACTCATCATTGGCGAAAACTAACAACTTATTGGCAAAAATTACTCGCCTTGGTGTTATTGGTCTTAGTACATGGCGTAATCATGGGCACCATGATCCTATTGTTAATGAAACCATTAGATTTATCTCTTCAATATGCCTTTTCGTGCATGATCGCCTCTATTACTGGCGGTGTATTACTGACTCCGTTCTTGTATCTACTTTATGATTACCTCCATCATAAAATCTGGATTCCATTAAGCCCAACATTAGTACATAAAGAAATCACCCTTCGTCCTTCGGCGTTACTCTGGAGTATTGCTTTTTTCTGTATTGGGCTAGTTGCTGAACTCACACTATTAGATCAAATGAAACCTCTCGGGTTATTGATCATTCTGCTACCCAATATTTTTATGGCTTATCACTATGGCTGGCAAGGTGGCGTTCTTGCCACAGTAATGAACAGCATCTTGCTCACGACTGCTCGTCAAGTTTCAGGCTCATTTACTACCGACCAAGAATTACAAATTTTTATCACAACGCAAGCTTTAGTCGGGCTTGGATTAGGAATTGCGATAAGCCGCCAATATCTGTTAGCCCAAAAATTACAACAAGCGAACAAAGATCTGGCTGATGAACTTGCAAGCAAACAATATCTCGCTTGCCAATTAGTACAAGTTGAAGAAAACATTAGGAAGTCAGTGGCACGAGAACTACACGACGAAATTGGTCAGAATATTACGGCTATTCAGATCCAAGCCATGCTTGTCGACCGAACAACTCAAGAACTGAATACAAAAAATACCGCAGAAACAATCAATACCTTAGCCATGCGTATACACAGCACAACCAAACAGCTGTTAACCCAATTACGCCCCCATATTCTCGATGAGCTAGGACTAGAAAGCGCATTACGCCAGCTTGCGCACGAAATGAAATTTGCTGAGCGTCAGATCGACTTCAAAATCAATATTGGTATTGCCACCAACAAGCTCGATGACATTACGGCAGTCACCCTGTACCGCATTGTGCAAGAACTATTAAATAACGTCACCAAGCACTCACACGCCACAGAGGTACAGTTAAGCTTAGTACCCGGCGATATTTTCAGTCTTGAATTACGAGATAATGGCTGCGGCTTACCAACTAATTGGCGTAGCAAAGGGCTAGGTTTAAAAGGAATAGAAGAACGGGTTAGTGCTCTCGGCGGTGACCTCTACATTGGGCAAAATAAAAGCCACACTAATCAAGCTAACAATATATTCGACACCAATAATGGCACTCGAATTATTGTTAACTTGCCCACAAAAATTACCTCAAGTTAAATAATCTAGGAATTTTTCCTAGTCATTTACAAACCTGTCTCATTCTTTATCGTAATTCTTTCCGTACTATTCATTCAGGCAATAGGGAGATAGCGCCGCCATGATAGGTTTCCTAACATCAGAGCAACCTACAAGAATAATAACCGATAAACAACAAATCGACGCCACGTACAAATACTGGCGATTGCATTTAATGTTTTCAATGTATATCGGTTACGGCATGTTTTATTTCACCCGAAAAAGCCTCAACTTTGCCATGCCAGCTATGTTAGCTGATCTTGGCTTAGAGCATTCAGACATAGGGTTTCTCGGCACCCTATTCTATATCACGTATGGCATATCAAAGTTTGTTTCTGGCATGGTCAGCGACCAGTCTAAACCAAGCTATTTCATGGGATTAGGCTTAATCGCCACCGGAATCATCAATATTGCATTTGGTTTAAGTTCATCTCTGGCAATGTTTGCCATTTTGTGGACATTGAATGCTTTTTTTCAAGGCTGGGGTTGGCCCCCCTGTGCCAAATTGCTCACTACATGGTATTCCCGTACAGAGCGTGGTTTTTGGTGGTCAATTTGGAATACTTGCCACAATTTAGGGGGAGCTTTAGTCCCGCTGGGTATTGGTTTTACCGCCATGACTTGGGGTTGGCGATATGGCTTTATTATTCCCGGTATTCTGGCAATTTTAGTGGGTATTGTGCTGTGTTTTCGCATGCGAGATAAGCCTACAACCATGGGGTTACCAACCGTAGGGCAATGGCGAAACGATGAATTAGAGTTATTACAAGAACAAGAAGGCCGCGGGCTATCTTTCCGCCAAATATTGAAGACCTATGTCATTGGCAACAAATATATCTGGTTATTGTGTAGCTCGTATTTTTTAGTATATGTGGTACGCATTGCAATTAATGATTGGGGAAATCTCTACTTAATTGAACGTCATGGTTTTGATTTATTTTCAGCCAATGCCGCCGTTTCAATGTTCGAAATCGGAGGATTTTTAGGTTCATTGTTTGGCGGCTGGGGTTCAGATCGATTCTTTCATGGTAATCGTGCCCCTATGAACTTAATTTTCGCATTGGGCATTTTCATTTCTGTGGCCGCATTATGGCTTACACCTATGAATAACTTTTCAGTCTTGGCTTGTTGTTTTTTCTCCATTGGGTTCTTTATTTTTGGTCCACAAATGATGATTGGAATGGCTGCTGCCGAATGCTCACACAAAAGTGTTGCTGGAACAGCAACTGGATTTGTCGGCTTGTTTGGATATTTAGGAGCCGCACTTGCAAGCTACCCAATATCATTGGTTATCGAGCAATTTAGTTGGGATGGTTTCTTCAGCATAATTACATTTTCAGCCGCCTCTATTGGCCTGCTGATATTGCCCTTTGTTAAAGCACAGCAGCCTTCAATTACTGCTACTTAGTATGATCAACCGCCTTATGTTTGCAAACTAAACTAGCGTTATCTAGCTTCTGAATAAAGTTACCTAATAGCCTATAGGCTGTTGGATGATATACCCAAGTTACCTCAAGATGCTCGTTTCAGCGAGAATTTGTTGGACTCAAGGCAAGGCACTTATTTATAGACCTAGTCGTTCTACGTTGAAAATAAGTAACACCGCATAGAGCCCAACAAAACTCGCCCTTCGGGAGTGATTCAGCGTATCTACTTCTGTGTCAAATGTGTTTGAAAGGGAATGCCATTCCTACACACATTTTCCTTGAATTAAACACGCTGAGATCACTCTGAATCCTGCATCTTGAGGTAGCTTGGGTATAAAGATTTATCGCGGGATGCGATAAGAACACAGTGTCACCTACCATCGCTCTATGACACTGCATTTATAATAAAAACAGAGGACATAATAATGAAAGCTAGAACCCAATATAGTCTGTTAGCGGCCTGTATCATTGGCTCAGCATTTGCCGTACCAACGGCAATGGCAGAAGGCCGGTTAGTTGTATATTGCAGCGCTACTAATGCCATGTGTGAAGCTGAAACCAAGGCGTTTTCTGAAAAATATGACGTGAAAACATCTTTTATTCGCAATGGTTCAGGCAGTACATTAGCGAAAATTGAAGCAGAAAAGAAAAACCCTCGTGCCGATGTATGGTACGGCGGCACATTAGATCCACAATCTCAAGCGGGTGAAATGGACTTACTACAGGCCTATAAATCACCACAACTTGAATTCATCATGGATAACTTTAAAGATCCGGCCAAACGTAAAGGCAATTACTCATCTGCCGTTTACATGGGTATTTTAGGCTTTGGCGTAAACACTAAACGCTTAGAAGAAAAAGGCTTAGATGTGCCACTTTGCTGGAGTGATTTAACCAAGCCAGAATACAGAGATGAAATCCAAATCGCCGATCCACAAAGCTCAGGTACTGCCTACACAGCACTGGCAACCTTCATTCAATTATGGGATGAAGATAAAGCATTTAAATACTTTAAAGATCTTGATAACAATATCTCCCAGTACACCAAATCTGGCGTTACTCCATCTCGCAACGCTGCGCGAGGTGAAATCGCAATTGGTATCGGTTTCTTACACGATTACTCATTAGAGCAATCGAAAGGTGCACCATTAGAACTTATCTCTCCTTGTGAAGGCACTGGTTACGAAATCGGCGGGATCAGCATACTAAAAGGTGCTCGCAATATTGATAACGCTAAGTTATTTGTTGACTGGGCACTGTCTAAAGATGGCCAACAACTAGCATGGCAAAAAGGCAAGTCATTCCAAATTTTGACCAATACTCAAGCAACTCAATCACCCAATGCGCTCGATCTAAAAGCTTTGTCTCTTATTGACTACGACATGGAAACCTATGGTTCGTCTACCGAACGTAAACGCCTGATCAACAAGTGGGTAAACATCGTTAAAATGGGCGAATAATTCCCCCGTAACATTTGAGCAGTACTGAGTGCTGCTCACTTTTCCAAGATTCAATATAACGAGATTTTTCTTGGGGCTTTTTACACCTCAATGTTAATGAACACATTAATTAAACAACTCGATTTTGGTAATTAACAATGAATAACTTAGCAGCTGAATCAGACTTAAGGCAGCTTCAAAGTTCAGAGCAACGCGATCCCATTTTTTATTGGATCATCGCTTTGATCGGAGCCTTTGTGTTATTGCCCTCTTTTTCCCTCGATTACGGTGTATTCGAATCGACGTCTCAAGAATTTAAAGAGGCGATGGGTTGGAGTGGAATGAACATTTCATGGCTATGGTTTGCCATGCCTTTAGTACTGTTGGTCCGCCCTTTTCAGGCACAAGACAAATACGCAAAAAAACGCCACCAATTTGATATCAGCTATGCTGGTTTCTGTGTGTTATTTACGTTGTTGTCATCTTGGTACACCGAACAAGGCTTAGGCTATGCCACTATCGTCTTATTCATCAGCCTAGGTTGTGTAATAACACTGGCTTTAGCTCGACTGGAATATCTCGGCGGTGATATTTTTGTTATAGGTGCATTGGTTAGCATTGTTTCACTAATCAGTATCTTTATTATATATCCAAGTATCGCCATCTTTGTACCTATGTTTCAAGATGACATGGGTAACTTCGTGATGTGGCAATTTGTTGAGATTTTAGGTCGCTCACAAATTATTCAGATCGTTTTAAATTCCATCATGTTGGGTACCTCAGTAGGCGTTGTCGCGACTATTTTTGGTCTTGTATTCGCCATTTATACCACCAGAATCGCTAAGCGTTCTGCCTTTATCGCACGTGTTTTCTCAATATTACCCATTGTTACGCCACCTTTTGTTGTCGGCCTTGGTGTTACGTTAATGCTAGGACGCTCTGGGTATATTACTGAGCTCATGGTTGATTGGTTTGGCTTACAACACACGAACTGGTTATATGGCTTCACTGGGATTTGGATGGCACAAGTTTTAGCCTTTTCACCAATGTCTTTCATGATCCTTGATGGTGCAATGAAATCGCTTTCTCCGTCCTTAGAAGAGGCTTCATACACTCTTCGTGCAAACCGATATCAAACATTCTTTCAAATTGTAATGCCATTACTTAAACCTGCGCTGGCTAACTCATTTCTCATTATTTTTGTGCAATCGCTAGCTGATTTCAGTAACCCGCTCGTACTCGGAGGAAGCTTCGATGTATTAGCCACTCAGATATATTTTTACATTGCTGGTGCGCAGCTTGATTATGCATCTGCCAGTACTTTGGGTGCGGTACTATTAATATTCTCTCTCGCTATTTTCGTTATCCAGTATATTTGGATTGGTAAACGTTCTTACGTAACCATTTCCGGAAAATCTTACCGTGGTGATGTACAACCCTTGCCAACGGGGCTTAAATATGGCGTTTCTGGTTTACTGTATTTTTGGATGGCATTCAATATCTTACTGTACGGCAGCATTGTCTTCGGCAGTTTTACCGTTAACTGGGGAGTTGATTACAGCTTAACGCTAGACAACTACATCAACCTATTTGGTATGGGGTTTAGCGAAGGAGCATGGCCATCATTGCTTACCACCATGACCTATGCAGGTGTTGCAGCTCCATTGACCGCCCTATTCGGCTTATTAATTGCTTACATCGTAGTGCGCCAGCAATTTCATGGCAAAAAAGTGATTGAGTTCGCCACTATGCTTTGTTTCGCGGTACCGGGTACGGTAGCTGGTGTTTCTTACATTCTAGCGTTTAACGATGCGCCAATTTATTTAACAGGAACCGCTGTCATCGTCGTAATTTCGATGGTGATGCGCAACATTCCAGTAGGCATTCGTGCGGGTATTGCAGGTTTAGGGCAATTAGATAAATCACTTGACGAAGCATCACTGAGCTTGCGTGCTAATTCATTTAAAACGATTACCCATATTTTAATTCCACTATTGCGTCCGGCTATTTTATCAACATTGATCTACAGCTTTGTGCGCGCAATGACCACGGTAAGTGCCATCATATTCTTGGTTACACCAGAAACCCGCGTAGCAACATCGTATATCTTAAACCGCGTTGAAGATGGTGAATACGGCATTGCCATCGCTTATGGTTCAGTACTGATTTTCGTCATGCTAGCCATTATATTAATCTTTGACTCCCTTGTGGGTGAAGCCCGCGTATCCCGTTCAAAAGCCAACAACCAAGACTAACGATTGGAGATAATAATTATGGAAAACGACAACTTTGTAGTTCTAAAAAATGTCTGCAAACGCTTTGGTGACAATACTGTTATTGGCAACCTTGATCTTAAGATTAAAAAAGGCAGCTTAGTCACACTACTTGGTCCATCTGGTTGTGGCAAAACCACGGTTTTACGCTTAGTTGCAGGGTTAGAGAAACCCACCAGCGGGCAAATATTCATTGATGGTGAAGACGTAACAAATACCTCAATTCAGCAACGTGACATTTGTATGGTATTCCAATCTTATGCCTTATTTCCTCATTTATCATTACATGACAATGTGGGCTACGGCTTAAAAATGCTTAAATTACCAGCAGAAGAAATTAAACAACGTGTTGATGATGCGTTAAAATTGGTCGATTTATCAGGTATGGGAGATCGATTTGTCGACCAAATTTCTGGTGGTCAGCAACAGCGTATTGCGCTGGCGCGCGCTTTGGTTCTAAAACCTAAGGTACTGTTATTTGATGAACCGTTAAGTAACCTTGACGCAAATTTACGCCGTAGTATGCGCGAGACAATCCGCGAGCTTCAGCAACGTTTCAATATTACCTCTTTATACGTAACGCATGATCAAACAGAAGCTTTCGCTGTATCTGATACCGTTATCGTAATGAAAGACGGCGAGATCATGCAACAAGGCTCTCCGGATGATTTATATAGAACACCTTCATCAATGTTCATGGCGAATTTCATGGGTGATGCGAACATTTTTACAGGCCGTTTTGATGGTGACCAATTAAACATTAACGGTTACTGCATTCCAGCCGATCCAGACGTTGTTCAAGGAAAATCTGAAGGTGATTATCAAATAGGAATAAGGCCAGAAGCTATTTTATTAACCAGCGAAGGCAAACCTAGCCAACAATGCATCGTTAACAATGTGGTGTACATGGGTTCAATGTACGAAGTTGCCGTAACATGGCATGAACAAGAATTATTGCTGCAACTAAACTCGTCACAATTTGATGCCAGTTTATCTGATCATGCTTATTTGACAGTTAACCCCACAGGAATCTTCTTATTGCCTTCTGATGCATAAATTCTCTTTAACACCATAAAAGGCAACATTATTCTACGCCCCTATCTGGGGCGTAATTCATATTAGCACTCCATCAATACCAATCGAGACAAATATCTGCTCACCCTTACGGTAAAATTTCTGACCATTAACTTAGCAAGAATGCTATTACATCACTTTTTTCACATTCATACATGACATCTATTTTTGTATGGAACATTATTGTACACTTCAATATTGCACGATGTATTATTGCTATGAACTTTAATCAGGCGCTAAGGTCTGATATCCCAATAACCATATGAATACTCGCCTTTAAACGGATAATATTATGAAAAAACGCTGGATTGCGGCTGCTATTACAACAGCGATCACGGTAGGTGCTGGCTATTACTTCAGCACTAAAGATAGCAACACACTATCATTGCCTCTGATTACTGCTGAAATAGGTACAATCGAAAAACAAGCAATCGCAGTTGGGCAAATCGTACCTGCACACTCCGTTCAAATTAAATCTCAAATTGAAGGTATTGTTGGCGAGATTTTCCATCATGTGGGTGAAGAAGTAAAAGCAGGCACACCGCTAATTAAAATACGTCCAAACCCGACCCCACAACGATTAACGCAAGCCATTACAGAATTAATGTCGAGTCAGGCGCAATTAGAATCATCTAAACAAAAGCTCGCTAACCTTGAACGCCTAGTCAAAAACCAAGTGATTCCTAAAAATTACGGTGACTATATTCAAGCCAAAGCTGATGTACGCCAAAACAACGCCAACCTACAGCAAAAACAGCAGAACTTAGATTTGATCCGCAGTGGTGAATCATCGGTGGGAGAATCAAAGCTCACTTCAACCATTGTTGCACCGATTACAGGCACAGTATTGAGTCTAAACGTTGAAGTTGGCGAACCCATTATCTCAACAGAATCTAGTCAATCTGCCACGCAAATGATGTCGCTAGCCAACATGAACGACATGATATTTAAAGGTAGCGTGAGCGAACATGACGCAGCGCAATTGCACGTTGGTATGCCCGTTACCATGACATTAGCCCCTTACCCAGAAATAGAAATTACCGGCGTGTTAAGTAAAGTAGCGGTGCAATCTGAAAAATTGAATTCAGCACAAGAAACCACAACAACTGCACAGCGCAGTTTTGATAACGGCTTCCAAGTTGAAGTAAATAAGATTCAGTTTCCAGAAGGTCTAACTATCCGTTCTGGTTTTTCTGCGACGGCACAAATCACCTTAAAAAAAGCTGACAAAATCACGACAATTCCAGAACGCGCTTTACAATTTACAGACAATAACCCTGAAGTATTGATCCCTGATGAATCAGAACAGGGCTTCCATACCGCTCCAGTAAAATTAGGCTTGTCTGATGGTATCAATGTAGAAGTACTTTCTGGTCTAGAACAGGGCGAGGAAATTGTTGATTTCAGCATGATGGGAGCAGCACCCAATGCCTAAGCTGATACAAGTCTCTGTTGGTACGACACCGAGAAATAAACGGTTACAGCACGTAGCTATATTCTTACAACGTGTCGCCATACTCTTGCAAAAGTCTTATCGAATTGTAGGAGGTGTGTTTCTTATTGGCATGGCAACTCCCACGTATGCCATTACAATTGAACAAGCATGGGAAGCCTCTAAAGCCTTCGACCCTAGTTACCAAAAAGCACAAATTGATACTCAAATTAGTGAAACGAATATTCGTTCAAGCCGAAGCGATTTACTGCCCAGCCTGAACGCGAGTGCAACTTCAAGTTGGAATGATGATGGCAAAAACACCAATGGTTACTCGGTGGGGTTAAGCCAAACCATTTGGGACAGTGCTAAGTGGTCGAGCTTAAATGCCTCAGAAGCTTTTTATGTGTCTTCGCAACTGCAAGAACGCCAAGCTCACAACGACCTTGCCGAAAAGTTGATCACCGCTTACCTCAATTTAGCGAAAGCGAACGGGGATTTACGCTTAGCACAGCAGAAACTGGATGAAGGGCAGAAAATGCTCACTATCACCGAGCAACGCTATGCTGCCGGTAGTATCATGATTACCGAAGTAGAAGATATGCGAGCGAATCATGTTGATGAACAAGCGTTAATACTGCAAACCCAATCTGACATCGATACATTACAGTCTGCATTAACCGCTTTAATCAATCAAGTACCCGACTCTGTCAATGAAATAAGTACAACATCGCTGAAACAACC
The DNA here is from genome assembly GCF_003026285.1 of Photobacterium profundum. Taxonomy (GTDB): domain Bacteria; phylum Pseudomonadota; class Gammaproteobacteria; order Enterobacterales; family Vibrionaceae; genus Photobacterium; species Photobacterium profundum. The sequence goes on along the minus strand of NZ_PYOD01000004.1, from coordinate 133,428 downwards.
TGTAATGCAAGTGAATAGCGAGAATGAATGGTTAGCGCTTGCACGCGATAATAGCCCTGAGTTACTGGCTGCCCAACAAACATTGAAAGCTAACCAATTCCAATATGATCAAGCAAAATCCGGATACTACCCAACCGTTGCAGGTTCTATCAATTACAGCGATAACGACCGCCGTAAAAGTGATGATTTAAGTGCTGGCATTACATTAAATATTCCTATTGATTTAAATGGTTCAACACGTGCCAGTGTCGATCGTTCAAGCTTAACATTGAACCAAGCAAAACAAGATATACGCATTGTAGAAATCAATATAAAGCAAACTATCCAGAGTCGTTTTAATCAGGTGCAGCTCGACTGGCAACGCGTCGAAATAGCCCAACAGCAAGTCGCATCACGTGAAAGAGCCTTAAAGAGTAAGCAAACTGTTTATGACGCAGGTTTAGTAGATGCAACCGATATTATAACGGCGCATAACAACCTATTCAGCAGTAAAAACAGCCTACAGTCATTGCTTTATCAATACTGGCAGCACCGTGTTTCGTTATTGAAATCAGTAGGGAAACTGGATGATGAAACAATCAAACAAATATCAAGAGCGCTTGCAGCATGATGCCAATGTTACAGCAAATCGTGCAAATGCTATTTGCCCACCGGCTTCGCAGTCTACTTGCCATTATTGCTATTGTGTGGGGAATAGTTTCTGTCTTAGTACTAATGGCATTAGGTGAAGGTTTTTATCAGGTAAACGCCAAATCATTTTCATTATTAATGAGTGACACACAGCTAGCTGTGCCAGAAATGACCAGTAAGCCTTGGCAAGGATTGCCTGCACGGCGCCAAATCACACTTACTGAACCTGAATTTCGGTTATTAGAAAAACAATCAGCGATAAAAACTGTATCAGTGTTATACCGAAAATGGGATGCCAGCGTCACAGACATCACAGGGCACACCCTACCCGGTTATGTGCGTGGTGTAGACAATCATTATGTTGATATGCGTAAAGTAAAACTCGTACTAGGCTCGCGTAACATCAGTAAAAGTGACCTTAACAACCATAGCCGCATTGCCATCATCGGTTGGCAGTTAGCAAAACAAGGCAGTTTAACGCTAGGTGATAAGTTAAAGGTGAATGGCATTCCTTTTTTAGTCTCGGGCATTACTCAGCAAAGTGAAGGCGGAGTATCAATGGGGCGGGAAGATAATCAAGTAATCATTCCCAATACGACCTTCACCGATCTGTGGAGCGATAAACCCAGTCAAATTATGGTGACGCCAGCGGAAGGTATTTCAGGCGTTATTCTTCGCCAAAACCTATTGTCATTCTTTGCTAACCAAAAACATTTTGACCCAACAGATAAACGAGCTATTTGGTTACCCGACTTTAGCCAAGACGCGAAGTTTTTTACCGCTTTGCTACGTGGTATTCAAATGTTTCTTGGGGCAAGTGGGGCAATGACCTTAGCGGTTGGTGCCTTAGGCGTTGCGAATATCATGTTTTTATCCGTTACCGAGCGTACACGTGAAATCGGCGTAAGGCTGGCCATTGGTGCTACACCCAATAATATTCTGGTGCAATTTCTACTTGAAGGCGCCATCTTAGTGGCAATGGGCACCGTACTCGGCGTTAGCATCTCTTATGGGGTAGTTGCACTCATGAATCAGATAGGATTACCAGAATGGCTTGGCAGCCCGACAATGACCCTAGATGCTATCATGATGGCATTGTTTGTTACCGCTATTTTAGCGCTATTAGCCTCTTTCTTTCCGGCACGCCGTGCATCGAACCTTACGCCTGTTATCGCGTTAAGTGCGAGGGCATAGCATGCTGCCATTACGACAAATAATACATGAAATGACCGCAGAGAAAATGCGCCTAGGGCTAACGATTCTAGCCATTGTGTGGGCAACCGTTTCTATCGCATCTATGCTCGCCATTGGTGAAGGTTTGCGCCAAGGGCTTATTCGCACCACCAGCAATGGTAACGGTAATCTGATCATGTTAACGGGTGGTTTTGCGACGAAAGATTATGGTCAATTTTCAAAAGGGAAACAGCTCAACCTTAAACCGGATGATGTAGATGTATTACGCGCATTACCTTCGATTGAATACGCAGAGCCAAGTGCCACATGGGCAGAAGATGTTAGGTATAACGATAACGGTACATGGCAGCAACCCTTAGCCGTTTATCCTCAATACCAAGCATTGACGGGTTTAGAAATCGCCTCTGGCGGTCGTTGGTTCAACCCTTTGGACATGAAAGAGCAACGTAAAGTCATTGTTATCGGTCACAATGCAGCAGTCAGTCTATTCAATGAAGATGATGACTTCAATTGGGATAACATCCCCGATTTATCAGCCTCCCCTGTCGGAAAACAGGTGAAGGTCGGCGAAGAAAACTTCATGGTGATTGGGGTGCTAAAACCTAACACTTCCAATATAGAAAATGGTACACCGATTGATTTTGCTATTTTCGTCCCTTTTACAACATGGTCGCGCTTTAATGCTAATTCACCTATTGGTGCAATCAATATTAAGCCAGTTCAAGGCGTAGATCGTGAAAAAGTCGCCACCATGGCAAAACAAGTTATTGCCCGAAAATATGGCGCTAGCATGGATGATGAGCAGCTTGTTCAGACACAAGACATGTTATTAAGGCAAAAAACCATGCGCCAATTTTTAATCGGGTTGCAAAGCTTTTTGGGCATTATTGGGCTCGTTACATTAGCGGTTGCTGGTATTGGCATAGCCAACGTGATGTACGCCACCGTAAAACGAGCAACCCGTGATATCGGGGTAAGAATGGCGGTTGGGGCAACACCTAACGACATCAAGCTACATTATTTGGCTCAAGCCTTTATCACGATCGCTGTCGGTGGTCTGATTGGGCTAGGACTGACATACGGCTTGGTCAACCTACTGCAAAATATCCCCATTCAAGGTAATGGACTCTATGATTACCTCGGGCAACCAACCCCTGAATTATCATTCACCATCGTTAGTCTCGTAATTTTAGCATTAAGTATTGTCGGTATCGCAGCAGCATGGTTTCCCACTCGTCACGCCGCCAGTATTACGCCATTAGAAGCATTGCAAAGTGAGTAAGCATTCATGAACCCTATTTCGACACACACCAAGCCGCTTGTTCAGCTGAATAGCATTAGCAAGCACTATAAAAATGGGGATGAAGAGGTTTACGCACTCGATGGTGTCGACCTCACCATTCATAAAGGTGAATTCTTATCAATTCTCGGCCCATCAGGGTCGGGGAAGTCGACCCTGATGAATGTACTCGGATGTTTAGATAAACCGACTTCGGGTAATTATCAATTAGACAACAACGATGTATCGGCTCTAAGCAGCACGCAGCTTTCTGCTATTCGTAACAGTAAGATTGGTTTCGTATTCCAAAGCTTTAATTTACTAGAATACGCAACAGCATTAGAAAATGTAGCGCTACCCCTGGTCTATGCTGGCGTAAATTCGAAAACACGCCGAGCGAAAGCAGCAGAACTGTTAAAACGCGTAGGATTGGGCGACCGTATGAACCACAAGCCTAACCAGCTTTCTGGTGGTCAAAAACAACGGGTTGCTATCGCTCGTGCCCTCGTAAATGATCCGCAAATTATACTCGCAGATGAACCAACAGGGGCTTTGGATTCAAAATCAGGCGCCGAGATTGAAATGCTATTTAATGAACTACACCAAGATGGCTGTACCTTAATTATTGTGACTCACGATAACGCCTTAGCACGACGTACTAAGCGTATTCTTAGCATTAAAGATGGAAAAGTAGTAAATGATGAAAAGCTTAACTAAGCAGGATTTACACACAATCTAACCGTATAAAAACGAAAAGCACCTTGTATACCCAAGTCACCTCAAGATGCTCGTTTCAGCGAGAATTTGTTGGGCTCTAGGCAAGGCACTTATTTATAGACCTAGTCGTTCTACGTTGAAAATAAGTAACACCGCATAGAGCCCAACAAAACTCGCCCTTCGGGAATGATTCAGCGTATCTACTTCTGTGTCAAATGTGTTTGAAAGGGAATGCCATTCCTACACACATATTCCTTGAATTAAATACGCTGATATCACTCTGAATCCTGCATCTTGAGGTAACTTGGGTATATCCTGTCATTATAATCAGATCAGGCTTACAAGGTACTTTGTTGTATTTAGTTAAAATACAATATTTATCCCCTTGCCCTACCTTCTACATCATGATCTAATCACCCTCTATCTTGCTGTATTACTAGAGGTTATATTTGACCAATTCCTACAAATTCACCCTCGCCGGATGTGCAGCCATTGTGCTATGGAGCTTAACGGTGGGCTTGCTCCGAAATGTAGCAGAGCAACTTGGCCCGATTGGTGGCGCTGCGATGATTTACACCGTGAGTTCGCTGTTTTTGATTGTGACATTAGGGGCGCCACGCTTGCCTTCGTTCTCTACTCGTTATCTATTGATTGGCGGTGGTTTATTTGTAAGTTATGAGATTTGCTTATCTTTAGCTTTGGGAATGGCCAATAATCGTCTTCAAGCGATTGAAGTCAGTATTGTGAATTATTTATGGCCCTCTTTAACGGTGCTGTTAGCCGTTCTTGCCAGCAAAAAGAAAGTCAATATTGTTATCTACCCATCCATTTTACTGTCATTCTTTGGCGTAGCATGGACAATGAGCAGTGATCAGGGCCTTTCACTTGAACGCTTAGTTGGCAATGTAGCAAGCAACCCTGCTAGTTATTCAATGGCGTTAATTGGTGCATTTTTATGGGCAATATACTGTAATGTCACCAAGCACCTTTCGAATGGGAAAAATGCCATTACATGGTTCTTTATCGCGACGGCCATCGCGTTATGGATCAAGTACTTCTTCAGTGATGAAGGGGCATTGGTATTTACAACACAATCTGTGATTGATTTATTATTGGCAGGCATTGTAATGGGCAGTGGTTACGCCTTGTGGAATATCGGCATCATTGGGGGAAACATGATGCTATTAGCTACGCTATCATACTTTACGCCAATATTTTCGACGTTCTTATCCGCATGGATTCTAGATATCTCATTAACAACGCGTTTTTGGCAAGGTGTGGCAATGGTAACGATCTCTTCACTTCTGTGTTGGTGGTTCAGTAAAGATAAAAAGAAAACATAATGTCGAATGCTAGCAGCAGCTCATATTACGATTTTCAGCAATGTAATAAAAAGCTGCATGGTATGTCACTACCATGCAGCCCAGTTAATTCACATCATTCGTGTTATATGCTAATTACTTTCTTAGCGCATTCAACTTGATCTGCGCAATGCCAAAGATAGAATCAAGATCATAATTACCGTGCTCTGTTAATGCACCCGCTTGCATCCCCGTAAGAATTTCGATTGCTTCTTTAACATGGCTAATTGCCCATATTTGGAAGCTTCCTTTTTCTACCGCCTCAACAATATCTTTACGCAACATCAAATTGTGCGCGTTCGATGCTGGAATTATCACCCCTTGAGTGGGTTTTCGCCCTTTAATTACACACACATCAAAAAACCCTTCAATTTTCTCGTTCACGCCCCCAATTGGCTGCGCATCACCAAACTGGTTCATTGAGCCTGTAATCGCCACATCCTGGCGAATCGGTTGCTGAGAAAAAGCAGAAACAATGGCACACAATTCAGCCATTGAAGCGCTATCACCATCAACGCCGCCATAAGACTGCTCAAAGGTTAAATGCGTGGTTAATGGAATTTTAGATGTTTTGCCAAATACTGACGCTAAGTACGCAGATAAGATCATCACCCCTTTCGAGTGAATGCTCCCTCCTAATTCAACTTTGCGTTCAATGTCGAAAACATCGCCGTCGCCAAATGCAGTGGTCGCCGTAATTCGGTTAGGTGAGCCAAACTGATAGTCTGACGTCGCTATAACAGCCAATGCATTAACTTGCCCAACAGACGCACCTTCAGTATCAAGCAATGTCGTACCCGTAACGAAACTGTGCATAACGTGATCTTTTAAACGACTCACGCGCTTTTCTTGATTCTGTAGTGCTTGTTCAACGTGATGTGTCCGGATCATCGTGGCATTCGACGAACGCGCACAATAATTAGTTTCACGGAGTAAGTTCGCAATATCGGCGGAATGCAGAGATAATTTATTCTGATCATCAGCCCTACGAGAACTATATTCAATCACGCGTGCAATCGCTTTACGGTCGCAATGCAACATATTGTTATCGTGAACAATGCTAGAAATAAAGCGCGCATAGTGTTCTTCCGATTCATCGGTACGCACCATCTCATCTTCAAAATCAGCCGTCACACGAAACAGTTCACTAAACTCTGGATCATAATGCTGTAGCAACTGATATGTCTGGTAATCACCAAACAAGATGATCTTTACGTCTAACGGTATCGGTTCGGGATCCAGAGAAATTGTGCCAGAAAGTGTTACTTCACGTTCTAGTGAACTCAAATTCAATTTGCGAGAACGAAGTGCACGTTTCAAACCATCCCATACATACGGACGCTCAAGCACTTTCACCGCATCCATCATTAACACGCCACCATTTGCACGATGCAAACTACCAGGGCGGATCAATGAGAAATCAGTAAACACGGTGCCTTTAAAAGTCGCATTTTCAACATAACCAAAAATAGCGTGATAATTTGGATTTTCTTCAACCACGATCGGAAATTTATTGTCATCTTGACTGACGAGCACATTCACTTGATAGCGGCGTGGCATTTTCTTATCTAATGCAGCGTAGGCTAATGCTACCTGCTCTTCGTTTTCCTCTAAAAAGATATCCAAGTTCTCAAGAATATCTTTTTCCAATGCCACTAAATGTTGCTTAACCTCTAAGTGACGCTGGTACTTGTCTTTTAATTCTTTGATCGAATGCACGATAACTTCAGAAGCTATTTCTTCATTGAGCTTCTGCTGTTTATCTGTATAACTTTCTTCCCACTCAGTTAGCTGACGAACAATGCCACGCAATTTCGCTTCAAACTGATTGATATTTTCGTCGAACTGGTTTCTTTCTTCTTCAGTTAATTGATCAAACGTTTCTTCGGTATGTAACTCTTCACCATTCATCGCAACTAATTGATAATCACCCTGCGTGGTTAGCGATAGGCTGATGCCTTTTTCTTTAGCCTGCTTCGTTAAATTAGCGAGGGCACCCTCTTGCTTTTCAGCTAGCTGATTTTTTAGCGTTTCAGCTCGGGAGTAATACATTTCATTATCAAAAGCGAGCGGCATTCCTTTGACTAAACGCTGCATTAGTTTTTCAATGTCTTTTTTAAATTGAGTACCTGTACCTGCAGGTAACTTCAATACCTTCGGGCTACGGGTTTCTTCAAAATTAACCACATAACACCAATCGTATAAGCTGCTTTCTTTATCATTCGGCTCATGACGGTTTAAATAACGCATAACCATTGTACGTTTACCTAGGCCATTTCGACCTATCGCATAGATATTATAGCCTTTCTCTTTAATCGACATAGCAAACTCAACCGCCTGCTGCGCCCTTTCTTGTCCCACAATTTCATCTAATGGTGTTAAGTGCTTCGTTGATTTGCAATCAGCATCTAACCCGTTTAATTCAGATACTCGATACAGCTTGTCACTGCTTAGGGCTTTAATTGGCATATGCGTCCCTCTTATATGACAGTTATCACTCTAGTGTAGTCAGGAAATTATTATATTTTAGTGACTTAACTAACGTTTAATTACTTGAATTTACGTGTTTTCACGCTTATCGCTTACTTAATAAGCAATATACTTAGCAATAAAAGGGAGATGGTACTTAACAATGACTATGTAGATTAAACAGAATGAGTAAAAGTTGAAGTCAAAGAGGAGGATTACTATCGTTTTTACATGTGATTGCATATGTAATTTTGCAACAAAATATTAAAACCACAATTCGTCGAATAATTTCACGATATGAATTAAATATGAAGAGCGATCTGCATCACTAAACACTTCTACTATTTAAAAGGGAAATAACACAAGTGTGACGAACATCACCAACCATTAGAAATATAAATACCCGAAAATGAGATATTGAGATTGATTTTTTTATTGACACCTTAAAATCGCAAGCATTGTAACTTACTTACAAGGAAGTAGTGCGACACCGCTCACACTATAAATTGGTAGAGCCCAGAGTTAATTTGACGTACCTCACAAAAAACCCGTTATCAGTTCTAATTTCAATATCTATGGTAAATTAATTGGGTACTAAGCAATCGACGGTTTTGGCGAACCGTTACTTACAACAGAATATAAAAATAGAACATCAAACGGGGAATCCTAATGATATCACCAGATGCAAAGATCAAGGTACAAAATTTTGGTCGCTTCTTATCTAATATGGTAATGCCTAATATCGGTGCGTTCATCGCATGGGGCTTTATCACTGCTTTATTTATTCCAACAGGCTGGTTTCCAAACGAGGAATTAGCAAAACTTGTTGGCCCTATGATTACGTACTTATTGCCACTTCTAATCGGTTATACCGGTGGTAAATTAGTGGGCGGAGACCGTGGTGCGGTTGTCGGTGCAATAACAACAATTGGTGTTATTGTCGGTACAGATATCCCAATGTTTATGGGCGCAATGATGGTCGGCCCTATGGGTGGTTGGGCAATCAAGAAGTTCGATAACTGGGTAGACGGTAAAGTAAAAAGCGGTTTCGAGATGTTAGTAAACAACTTCTCTGCCGGTATTGTGGGTATGATCTGCGCAATCATCGCGTTCTATATGATTGGTCCATTTGTAAAAATCTTATCTGGTGGTTTAGCGGGCGGTGTTAACTTCCTTGTAGAAGCAGGTTTGTTACCTTTAACGTCAATCTTTGTTGAACCAGCAAAAATTCTATTCCTAAATAACGCGATTAACCACGGTATCTTCTCACCGTTAGGTATCCAACAGGCTAACGAAACCGGTCAATCAATCTTCTTCTTGATTGAAGCAAATCCAGGTCCTGGCCTTGGTGTTTTGCTTGCTTACACTGTCTTCGGTCGCGGTACTGCGAAGCAAACTGCTGGTGGCGCATCGATCATCCACTTCTTTGGTGGTATCCACGAAATTTACTTCCCGTACATCCTAATGAATCCACGTTTGATTCTAGCGGTAATTGCTGGCGGTATGACGGGGGTATTCACACTTACATTATTCAACGCAGGCATTGTTTCACCAGCCTCTCCTGGTTCAATCTTTGCCATCTTATTGATGACTCCGAAAGCCTCATTTGTTGGTGTTATTCTTTCTGTAATCGCTTCAACAGCTGTTTCATTCTCTGTTGCTGCACTGCTAATGAAAACACAACGTACAACTGATGAAGACGACGATACAACTCTTGCTTCTGCAACTTCAAAAATGAAGGGCATGAAAGCAGGCTCTAAAGGCAACTCAGCTGAAGTTACAGCTGAAGATAAAAGCAACATCAACATGGCTGACGTACGCAACATCATTGTTGCTTGTGATGCCGGCATGGGTTCGAGTGCAATGGGTGCAAGCCTTCTGCGTAAGAAAGTTCAAGATGCTGGACTCAACATTAGCGTAACTAACTGTGCCATTAATAGCTTGCCGCAAGAGGTAGATATCGTGATTACTCATAAAGATCTAACAGACCGTGCTCGTAAACATGCAGCGAATGCAAAACACATTTCACTTACAAACTTCCTAGACAGCCAAATCTACAACGATTTAGTAACAAGCATTGTGGCAGCAAACAGCCCTGACGCAGCAAACGACTCTTCAATGGTAAAAGTATCACCTGTTGCTGCAAACGAAGATAGTTTTGAACCACAAGAGAAACAAGTATTCCACATTCAAGCTGAAAACATTCACCTTGGAATGAAAGCAACCACAAAAGAACAGGCGATCAAACACGCTGGCGAGCAACTTGTTAAAATGGGTTATGCAGAACCAGACTACGTAGATGCAATGTTCGACCGTGAAAAACTCGTATCAACATACCTAGGCGAGTCTATCGCAGTACCACACGGTACTGTTGAAGCAAAAGACCGTGTTATCAAAACCGGTATCGTAATTTGTCAGTACCCTGCAGGTGTTCTATTCAGCGATGATGAAGACGACCTAGCGAAGCTGGTAATTGGTATTGCAGCAAAGAACGATGAACACATTCAAGTTATCACTACCATCACGAATGCACTCGACGATCCAGATGCTATCGAGCGTCTAACTAGCACAACAGATGTCAACGAAGTGCTAAGTATTCTTGCTGGCCAAAAAGCCGCTTAATACGCTGAGTGACCCCGAGGTTAGACTCCCAGTCTAGCCTCACCCCATTCTTAAATTACTTTTTAAAATTAATTATTGGTAGGTATAGACTATGAAAGCAGTTCATTTTGGCGCAGGTAATATCGGTCGTGGTTTTATTGGTAAATTACTTTCAGATGCAAATGTCGCGGTTACATTTGCTGACGTTGATAAACCACTTGTTGATCAATTAAGTCATGATCAATCTTATAAAGTAAAAGTGGTTGGCAGCCAATGCCAAGTTGATACTGTCACCCACGTAACAGCTGTTAACTCAGCAAGCCAAGACGTTATCGACCGCATAGTGTACACAGATTTAGTGACTACGGCTGTTGGACCTAACGTACTTGATATCATTGCGAAAACAATCGCAACAGGTCTTACACAGCGTTTTGAGGCAAACAATGAGAAATCATTAAACATCATTGCTTGTGAGAATATGGTACGTGGTACGACACACCTAAAGAATGAAGTATATAAACACCTTGATGAGCAATACCACGCTCGTGCAGACGCGTTAGTTGGCTTCGTTGATTCTGCGGTAGACCGTATCGTTCCGCCTTCAGAAGCAGCGAATGACCCATTAGAGGTTACCGTTGAAAGCTTCAGCGAGTGGATCGTTGATAAACAGCAATTCAAAGGCGATATCCCAGCGATTGAAGGGATGGAAATGACTGACAATTTGATGGCATTCGTTGAGCGTAAATTGTTTACGCTAAATACTGGTCACATCATGACAGCCTACCTAGGCGCATTAAAAGGTCATGAAACCATACGTGATGCCATTAAAGACAGTGAGATTCGTGAGCAAGTAAAAGCGGCAATGCAAGAAAGTGGCGAAGTATTAATCAAACGTTATGGTTTTAAGCGTGAAGTGCACGATGCCTACATTGAAAAAATTCTAGGTCGCTTCGCAAACCCTTATTTACGTGACGAAATTGACCGTGTTGGCCGTCAACCAATCCGTAAGCTAGGAGAAAATGATAGATTAATCAAACCATTACTAGGTACAATTGAATACGGAACAGAAAACAAAACCTTACTTAAAGGTATTGCTGCTGCATTTATGTACACCAACGAATCAGATCCACAGGCCGTCGAGCTACAAGCCTCGTTAAAAGAGAAAGGCCTTCGCCCGACATTGGCGCATTACACAGGTATCGACGCTGACAGCAAGGAAGCGAAGACTATTGAAACTATTTTTCTACAATTGAGCTGATTACTCATCGTGATTAAGTGAATAAATTCACTCAAATCCGAATGTGGAAATACTTGGAAGGGCAATAACTGCCCTTCCCTGTTACGAAAGAGAATACACAGGTTATGGCACAAAGTGACCAAGAGTCAGACATCCTTGAACGATTAAGTGATACATCTAATGTACGAGGTTTCATTATCACTTCTGTCGAAGTGTTTGAAGAAGCTGTCGATAGCTTAATCCAACGAGTATTTCGTAAAGACGATTTCGCCGTTAAGTCTGTGGTCGGTCCTTTACTGGATAACTCTGGACCGTTAGGTGAAATAACGGTTCGCCTTAAGCTATTGCTGGGGTTAGGCGTTGTTTCACACAATATTTACCAAGATATCGATGCTTTTCTTAAGCTACGTGATTTTCTTAATAGCGATGGTAACGATTACTGTTTTACTGATCCCAAAATATTACAACCCATCAAAAAAATGCATGCGGTACAAAATATGGGCGTGGTGCAACTTGAAATTGCCTCACCAGGTGACGATGTTGACCTTATTTTTTATCAAATGCAGTTAGCTCGCCAAGAGCAGATCATTAAATCAGCGCTTGCCTTAGCAATTGCAGGCATCTGCAATGAACTTGGTCGTGATAGCCCATTTTGATTCTGAACTCCATGGATGGTTTTTGAATCACACCTTCTCAACTCGAATAATATCCTCATTAACTCGCATAACGCCCCTTCTTCATGCTCCTCAAGCAACACTTCCCAACAGATTAAGCCTTAAGTACATATAATTAAGCGTAAACCGTTACTGTTTATGGGCATAAAATGTGGAAATTTCACAATAAGATCGCTTTTTTGTTTTAAATCATTGGCGCTAATTCAAAACTTATTTTACAATGCAAATAATGATTTGAAATTTAATAATTCTGTTTATAGAGGTATCAAAGTGAGATTAATTCCATTAAGCAATGCTACTCAAGTTGGCGCATGGGCTGCACGTCATATCGTTAAGCGTATCAATGATTTTAATCCAACAGCAGATCGCCCTTTTGTGCTGGGTTTACCAACAGGCAGCACGCCTCTATCGACTTATAAAGTATTAATCGAACTGTACAAAGCAGGCGAAGTTAGCTTTGAAAACGTTGTAACATTCAACATGGATGAGTACGTGGGCATTGATCCAAATCACTCAGAATCTTACCGTACATTCATGCACACTAATTTCTTCAATCATGTTGATATTAAAGCAGAAAACATCAATCTTCTTGATGGTCAAACTGACGACATCGATGGTCACTGCAAAGCATACGAAGATAAGATTAAGTCTTACGGTAAAATCAACTTATTCATGGGTGGCGTAGGCAACGATGGTCACATCGCATTTAACGAGCCAGCATCATCTCTATCTTCTCGTACACGTATTAAAACACTGACTGAAGATACTCGTATTGCGAACTCTCGCTTCTTCGGTGGCGATATCACACAAGTGCCTAAGTACGCACTGACTATTGGTGTTGCAACACTATTAGATGCTGAAGAAGTGATGATCCTAATTCAAGGTCATAATAAAGCACTTGCTCTTCAAGCAGCAATTGAAGGTAGCGTAAACCACATGTGGACGGTATCTGCACTTCAGCTTCACACTAAAGCGGTTATGGTTGCTGACGAAGCGGCACAACAAGAGCTTAAAGTGAAAACAGTGAAGTACTTTAAAGAGCTAGAAGCAGAGAATATCAAAGGCTTATAAGCTTTATTTTCTACAATAAAAAAGCCGCTAATGCGGCTTTTTTTATACCGTTACAACCTCAAGTCCCCGCTCAGAAAGATCTTGAGTACTGCTGGTAGGAAAACGTCTATCGGTAATTACTTTATCGAAACAGTCGATATCAACAGCGTGGAATGTGGCAATTTTTCCGTATTTTGATGAGTCACTTACCAAATAATTAAGTTGAGATGAAGCCACTATCGCTTGTTTCACTAGCACTTTATCTTCACTTGGTGTTGATATACCCCGTTGATTCCAAGACGATGTAGAAACAAAAGCAATATCAATGTTCAACCCTCGCAACATTTTCGCGGCTTTATCACCAATGCATGATTGATTTTTCCGATCGACTTTGCCACCAGTGTGGTACAAGTTACATTCAGAGTTGTTCATCAAAAAATCTGCAATCGCAAAATCATTCGTCACCACCATCACATCATCACGTAATGTTAATTGGTGTGCAATTTCCAACGTAGTTGTGCCTGCATCTAAATACACCGTCATGTTCTGCTTAATTAAGCTAGAAGCATAAATACCAATTTCGGCCTTCTCGTTACGATATTGAGTGATCTTTGCTTCGTGAGATAATTCAGAGTGAATGGTTTCAGTTAACTGCACCCCACCAGACACCGACATTACCCGCCCATCTGATTCTAGTTTGCCTATATCACGGCGAATCGTCATATGAGAAACATCCAGCTGACGAGTTAACTCGCTAATACTGATCACTTCCTGATTACTGAGTAAAGCTAAGATGGCTCGCTGGCGTTCTGCTGGGATCATAATGGACTACATACATTTTTTAATTTGCACATATATTAACATTCAAAACTCAACAGTGTGAATAAATGTTAGGTGTGAAGTCACAAAAAATAACAGTTTATTACCAGTAATCATTCAGTTAACCCTTTAAACACGCCATTTCAAGACGCATTCACACATGTTATCAATCAAATAATAACTAACGCATGTTAAAAAATGTGAAGTTGCGACTGGAAAAAGTCACCATATTCATCCTAAAATAACAAACAAGAACAGATATTCACAAAAATTAACAGGAACGATGTATGAAAACTCAGCAGTTACAGTCAGTTGCAGTAATCGGTTTAGGTTCGATGGGAATGGGTGCCGCTAAATCATGTATCAAAGCGGGATTAGATGTATACGGCATCGATCTTAATACTGATGCGCTGACAGAGTTGCAGCAAGCAGGAGCAAAAGGTATTTCCCATAACTGTGCTGACTTCGCTCACGAGTTAGACAGCATCTTGTTACTTGTTGTGAACGCCCGCCAAGCTAAAGCTATCTTGTTTGATAACCAACTTGCAGAGACGTTAAAACCAGGTACTGCAGTAATGGTTTCAGCCACTATCTCGGCAGACGATGCCAAATTAATTGAAGCAGAACTGATTAAATACAACCTTATTATGCTTGATGCCCCCGTTTCTGGTGGTGCAGCTAAAGCCAATATCGGTGAGATGACCATTATGGCATCAGGTTCTGACGAGGCTTTTGAAAAACTACAGCCAGTGCTCGATGCGACAGCTGGCAAAGTCTACAAAATCGGTAACGAAATCGGCATGGGCGCCACCGTTAAAATTATCCACCAGCTACTTGCAGGCGTGCATATCGCAGCAGGGGCAGAAGCAATGGCATTAGCTGCACGCGCCAATATTCCACTGGATCTGATGTACGACGTTGTCACCAATGCTGCCGGTAATTCTTGGATGTTTGAAAACCGCATGAAGCATGTCGTTGACGGTGATTACACGCCAACCTCAATGGTTGATATTTTCGTGAAAGATCTTGGTCTAGTAGCAGATACCGCGCAAGGATTGAAATTCCCATTACCGTTAGCAAGCGCCGCTTTGAATATGTTTACCAGTGCAAGTAACGCAGGTTACGGACAAGAAGACGACAGTGCTGTTATCAAGATTTTCAATGGTATCGAATTACCAAAGAAGGAGAAATAATCATGCTATTAGGTGTTATCGCCGATGATTTTACAGGTGCAACGGATATTGCAGGCTTTCTGGTTGAAAATGGCATGCGTACTATCCAGCTGAATGGTGTACCCACTCGCAACACCCACATTGACGCCGATGCGATTGTTATTAGCCTTAAATCGCGTTCTTGCCCTGTTGACGAAGCTATTAGTACCTCGCTAGACGCATTAGCATGGCTAAAAGCACAAGGCTGTAAACAATATTATTTCAAATACTGCTCGACGTTCGACAGTACAGCAGAAGGAAATATTGGACCTGTTACCGACGCTTTACTAGATGCGCTTGATGAAAAATTCACAATCGTTTGCCCAGCCCTACCAGTAAATGGTCGTACCGTATTTAATGGTCACTTGTTTGTAATGGGTGAACTATTAAGTGATTCAGGTATGAAGAGTCACCCTGTAACACCCATGACAGATTCTAGCTTAGTGCGTTTAATGAATGCACAATCAGCAGGTGAAACAGGACTTGTTAACTACCAAGCTATTGAGCAAGGCGTTAACAACGTTCTAGCTGAGTTTTCAGCCCTTAAAAACAACGGTAAACGCTATGCAGTCGTCGATGCTTTCAGTAGTGCACACCTGAACACATTAGGTGAAGCAGCGCGCGATCTTACTTTGATTACTGGTGGTTCAGGTTTAGCTGCTGGCATCGCAAAGAATTGGGCAGAAAACCTATCAGACCAATCATCCGCTAAAAAATCTGGCTATCCTAACGCAGCTAAAACAGTCGTGCTATCAGGTTCATGCTCAGTCATGACCAATCAACAAGTGGCGAACTATATCCTTAAAGCGCCACATTTCGCGTTGGATGTTAAAGCATGCTTAGAGAATGAAAACTACAGTGACACTGTTTGCCAATGGGTGCTTACACAACTGGATTCTCCTTTAGCACCCATTATTTATGCTACAGCCGCAACAGAAGAACTTAAAGCAATTCAACAACAATACGGTGCTCAAGCATCAAGCCATGCTGTTGAACAATTCTTCAGTTGCCTAGCCCACCAATTAAAAGAATCTGGCGTTAAAAATTTCATCGTTGCAGGTGGCGAAACCTCTGGTGTTGTTACTCAAAGCTTAGCGGTTGAAGGTTTTCATATTGGTCCACAAATTGCCCCTGGTGTGCCTTGGGTAAAAGCAATCGATAGCGACCTTTCGTTAGCACTGAAATCTGGCAACTTTGGTGATGAACACTTCTTCGAAACGGCACAAGGATTCTGCCATGACTGAACATCAACTTAGGGCGCAGATGGTCACGCTTGCCCGCTCCATGTTTGAACGTGGTTATGCAACTGGCGGGGCGGGTAATTTATCACTGAAGCTGCCTAATGGTTATTTTCTTGCAACACCAACAGGCTCATCATTTGGTCGTTTAGACGCCGAACGCCTTTCGGTCGTAGATATTGAAGGTAATCATATTTCAGGTGATCGCCCTTCTAAAGAAGTCGCCTTCCACTTAGCCATTTACCGAAACAATGCAGACTGTAAGGCGATTGTTCACCTGCATTCAACATACTTAACCGCGCTGTCATGTTTAGAAGGGCTAGACCCAGACAATGCCATTGCACCGTTTACACCTTATTACGTAATGCGTGTTGGTCAGTTACCGGTGATCCCTTATTTACGTCCTGGTGATCCTCGTATTGCTGAAGAACTTGCAAAACGCGCTGCAGATTACCGCGCATTTCTTCTCGCCAATCATGGACCTGTTGTTACTGGTAGCAGCTTAATTGATGCCGTTGATAACGCAGAAGAATTAGAAGAAACAGCAAAGCTTGCACTCATACTCGAAGGTAAAGCAATTAGATACTTAACAAACACAGAAATCGATGATCTAAAAGGGAGAGGAAAATAATGGCTAAATTTGCAGCAAATCTAACCATGTTATTCACAGAAGTACCTTTCATTGAACGTTTTGCACATGCGCACGATGCTGGCTTTAAAGCTGTTGAGTACCTTTTCCCTTATGCTTTTGATGCTAAAGAATTAGCAGGTGAACTTAAACGCTTCGATATGGAACAAGCACTGTTCAATATGCCTCCTGGTAATTGGGATGCGGGTGAACGCGGGTTTGCAGCTATTCCTGGCCGTGAAGACGAGTTCAAAGCTAGCGTTGAAACCGCAGTGGAATACGCATTAACACTTAATTGTAAGAAAGTGCATGCGATGTCAGGCATCGTAAATGTTGATTTCAGCTACGAGCAGCACGTTGCAACATTTATTTCAAATATTCGATACGCGGCAGATGCCTTTGCTAAACACGGTATTGAACTATTAATTGAACCGTTAAATACCCGAGATGTACCAGGTTACTTTATCGCCCATCAACGTGATGCGGTTGAATTAATTAAGCAAGTTGATCGCCCTAACGTGAAACTTCAACTCGACCTTTATCATGCACAAATCATGGATGGCGACCTCACTACGTTAATTCGCGATCTAGCTGATTATACCGGTCATATCCAAATTGCTTCTGTACCTGATCGCCATGAACCTTTTGATGGTGAGCAAAACTACCCTCACCTATTCAATGTACTTGATGAGTCGGGATACCAAGGTTGGATTGGTTGTGAATACAACCCACGTGGAACCACTATTGAAGGGTTGGAATGGGTTAAGCCATATCTTTAAGCTAAATATCTACATTAAAAATCTAGCTGTATAGCAATAAACCGTAAAGCAACATTAGCAAAACATCAGGCATTCGTGCATCACTTATGCTGAAAAACGACGTGAAACATAAAATCATAGAACCTGTTCAGCAGGTCAAATCAAGGAAAAGATAAAATGGACGGAGCAATTTTTGGCATTATTCTCGGTATCACCGTAATGATGCTCATGATCATAAAAACACGTATCCCAGTCGCACTGGCAATGGTTATTTCATGTTTAATCATGGGGCTATTTGCAGGTATGGCACCAACCGATTTGGTCAACGCGATTAAATCAGGCTTTGGTGGCGTATTAGGTGGCATAGGCTTAATTATCGCCTTTGGTGTCATCATGGGGGCTTGTTTCGAAAAATCGGGCGCAGCCGTACGTATGGCAAAAACCTTCGTGAAACTATGTGGTAAAGGCCGCGAAGACTTAGCATTGGGCTTCACTGGCGTGCTTGTTGCTATCCCTGTATTTTGTGATTCAGCTTATGTGCTTCTTCACTCTCTTGTTCGTGCTATTTCGCGTAATACTGGTAAATCATCAGTTGGCTTAGGTGTAACACTTGCTCTTGGTTTACTTATTACTCACGCTTTAGTACCGCCTACACCAGGCCCTGTGGCTGTTGCGGGAATCTTAGGCGTTGATCTTGGTATATACATGCTATGGGGCTTAGTTGTCTCTATCCCTATGATGCTGCTATCTCTTATCTACATTCGTAAAGTGGGTAAAGAATATTACCGTGTGCCAAACGGTGAAAGCTGGATCACTAATCAAGCCGACTGGGCAAACCTAGAAAACGTGCAAGAAGTAAAGGATGAAGAATTACCAAGTAACTTCTTATCGTTCGGTCCAATTCTTATTCCAATCATTTTAATTCTTGCGAATACGCTAATCAGCGATGGTGATTCTGTATTCCACACCGTGTTAGAGCTTATTGGTAACCCTGTTGTTGCTGTTGGCCTTGGTGTACTTATGGCGCTATACGGTCTGACGACACAAATTGATCGCAAAGAGATGATAGGCTCAATGGATGATGCCTTGTCGACCACGGGTTTGATTCTTGTTGTAACCGGTTGTGGTGGTGCAATGGGTGCAGTTCTTAAAGCATCTGGCGCAGGCCCACAAGTTGCTGAAGCTATTGCAAGCAGCGGTATTCCACCGTTACTCGTGCCCCTTGCTATCGCATCGATGCTCCGTATGATTCAAGGTTCAGCGACAGCTTCTATGATGGTAGCGGCAACAATGACCTTACCGTTAGTTGAAGCATTAGGTTTAGACCCTGTATTTGTCGCGCTAGCATGTGCTGTCGGCCCAGTTGGTTTCTCGCACGTTAACGATTCTTACTTCCACATTATTAGCCGTACTCTGGGCATTACTGAATTGTCTGACCAACTTAAAATTTGGAGCCTGACATCAACGATTGCTTGGGCTATCGGTGCCAGCTTAATCATGATATTGAACCTAGTCTTTGGTAAAGGTGGAACAATGATTGACCCATTAATTCCACTTGCTGTTCTCGGTGTGATTGTATTGTGGATGAAACAACGTGAAACAAAAACAGTCGTAAAGACAGCCACCTCTTAACCTTGCTCTAAACAAGGAAGAGAAAACAAAGCAGTAAACAAAAAAACCGCTCACTTGAGCGGTTTCTTATTGTCTATATAACAGCTAGATTAAAATCACTAAGTCAATTCACGCGCTTCATAATCTGTCACGAAAGTATGACTATGGTGGAATTCCTATCATTACCAACATTCGCTAACGGTTAGCTTTACCTGACTTAAGGCTATTTTTTTACAACAAACCTTCTACACGTGCCTGTTGCAAAACAATGGGATCAACCGCCGCATACGCTGCATCCCATAGCAAACCGATATACATTCTCTCCTTCCCTGTTGCTTGGCGTTCTAACCGATCAAGCTTACGTAACCCATCCAAGCTTAACGGTTGGGTAAATAACGCTTTAGCTTTTTCAAGTATTTCCATGTGCCTATCTCCAGCAATACATAATTGAGAAGCGATCTGATTTACTCAGCTAGCTGATCAATTAAGTATCACGGAAGCACTAACGTGAAACATAATAAGTGCCTATATATCAAACCTGTAGCACGTAATTTATTTTTTTATGTGGTTACAACCTACACAACCATTATAGATTCAAGCCAATATTTCTGCTTAAAGCATTACGTGATTCGAGCCACATTTACTGGATGATTATGCAGAGAAAATATAATGAAAGGTAACAAATGATGAGATCTCATGGTCAAGGGGCAAGATATCTTATTGAAGACTTTGGTGAGAAAAGTAAAGAAAGTTTACTTCTCGCATTGACTTAAAGTTAACTTTAAGTTGTAAGATGTCACTTTCTCATTCATCGAGTATTAAGAGCATTTAACACGATAAACTCATTGGTTTCACCGTAATAATGAAATTAGTTGATCTAATCAACCAAATGTTGGATATTAGTTGATATAGTCAACCAATATCTTATTTGAAACATTATGAGCACTTATCGAGAAATCAACCACACACTGCGTGAAATTCGTATGAAGACCCGAGGTAAAATGGTGGCGGAAGTCACTCGCCAAAAAGTCGAATTCTCACCTCTAGAGCATAAAGCCATGAGCGACATTCGCGAATTCGAGGGTGCATCGCAGCAAATGTTGGTCGAATCGATGAATCGTGATAAAGCACAAATCGCTCGTATTATTGCGAGGCTTCATAGGCAGGATTTAATTATTAAACAAGCCAATGAGAGCGATAAACGCTCAGTACAGCTCACGCTCAGTGAAAAAGGACTCAAATTGCTCAAGCGTCTAGACGAAGTAGAAATGGGCATGATCAACGAAATGCTTACGGGCTTTACTGACAAAGAATCTGAAACGCTTCGTGTGCTACTTAAACGTGTCAATAACAACCTAACCCATTAAACCCACGTCCCTGATTTGAACTATCGTCGGTGGACCATTGAGAGTATCAATTTGAAAAAACCACAATCCGTATTGGGTAAAACTGGTATGCTATTTTTCCTCGTCATCATCAGTGCCTTTCCACCACTTACTATTGACCTATACTTGCCTGCACTGCCACAAATGGTCAACGTGTTCAACACCGATCAAGCAATGGTGAACTTAACGCTCAGCAGCTATTTTGTCACTTATGCAGTGGGTCTGCTATTTTGGGGGCCATTAAGTGAAAAATTTGGTCGAAAACCTATCTTATTAACTGGTATTGGCGGCTATATGCTAGCCAGTATCTTTTGCGCATTGGCAGGGAATATCGAACAACTCATTGGCGCCCGAATACTCCAAGCATTTGCTGGAAGTGCTATTACAGTAGTCGCAACCGCTATCGTGAAAGATCTCTATGATGGTCGAGAGCGCCAAAAAATCATGGCAACAATCATGTCCTTGGTCATCATTGCCCCAATGGTAGCCCCCGTTATTGGCGCATTTTTGCTTCAAATCGCATCATGGAGAATGATGTTCGTAACACTTGCAGTTTTTGGTGCCTTCGCCTCAGTATTAGCGTGCTGCTATGAAGAAACACTTGAAACAAAATACGACGGCTCAATACTGCGTTCTTGGGGAAGACTTGGTGTGGTCTTAAAAAACCCACAATTTGTCGCATTGCTAATGATTTTTTCCATTACACCAATGGCGCTAATGGCATTTCTTGCGGCAGGTTCATACATCTATATTAATGGGTTTGGGCTCACCGAACAGCAGTTTAGCTACACTTTTGCTTTTAATGCGTTGTGTGCATCATTTGGCCCAACGATTTACATGAAGCTATCTCGCTACATTCCGGTTCAAAAAATCATCACGCTGTGTTTCTTTCTACTCGCCATAGCAGGTATGTTGACTATCACAATTGGCCACATGTCGCCTTGGGTTTTTGCGTGTATTGCAGCACCCGCAACCTTAATGGTTATCACGATGCGCGTACCGGGAACCAACTTAATGCTGGACCAACAAGATCACGATACGGGTTCTGCGGTGGCATTGATTCAATTTTGTAGCATGATCTGTGGTTCACTAGGAATGGTATTGGTGTCTGTTCGCCCCGAGTCTTTGATTGAAAATCTCGGTGTCATTCAACTTATCGTTGGCATCACAGGCGGGTTCTTGTGGTTGTTGGTAAGAAATCGCTCATTTGTCACAGAGAAACTGGTTAGATCATCGTAATAGCAAAACGTCAAAACAGTATCAGACCGACACCTTGTGTGTCGGTTTTTTCATGTTCACTGCGTTTACTCATCTTTATATTTGTACAGAATATTCTTCGGGATATGGCAGTAATCATTAGGATGCAAGGTGAGCCTATCTTGATGCTCATCATCACTTTTCACATAGTTAGACAACGGCAACACCTCAAGAGCGATCTTATCGGTATCTTCTCTCGCTTGAAGATAGCAAGTTACTAGAACCAGATGTTTGGGGTTCTTGCTGTAAATACCGGTTCGATACTTTTCACCTACATCTTCCCCTTGCTTATTAACGCTATAAGGGTCAATGATCTCAAAGAAATAATCCATTAACTGCTCAACAGTAACGGCCGTTGAATCAAACTGGACACAAACGCACTCGGCATAGCCATCATACTCACCTGCAGTATTGTGAGTAGAGGCATTAGCGCGCCCAGCCTCTGTCAAAACGACACCTGGTAACGTCTTCATAAACTCCTGAACGCCCCAAAGACATCCTCCTGCAAAATACAACTCTTCCATTTTTCAATTCCTTCGAACATATTTGTTGACGACTACATATACCTAAAAAGCTTTTGGACATAAACCATTTACAATTAAACTTTAAGCTTCGTTGGTGGGTGCCCTGTCCACTTTTTAAACGCTCGGCTAAAGGCACTAGAATCAGAAAACCCCAGTTCATGGGCAACATAGGTGATGCTAAAATCCTTTCTATTGAGCATTGTCAGGCTCAACTCAAGACGATACTTATCGAACAACCGACGAAAACTAATGCCCTCTTGCTGTAGCTTACGATTCAACGTTCTTGAGCTCATATGAAGAGTGCTAGCAATACTGTCTTGGCTTATATCTTTTACTGATACCGTCTTAAAAGCCTTATTAACTTTAAGCAGTAGACTTGTCTCCAGTTTTTTTTCCATCTGCTGGTCAGCAAGCCTTATTAATTCTGCGTGTAAGTCTGGTAAGAACTGACGACTCTTAGACTTAACAATATCTTGAGTAAAAAGAAGGTAACGAGCTGGATAACCTTGCTTCATTTCTACATTGAAGACTCGCTCAAAAATGGGAGAGAACTCATGGCCTATCGTATTTTTGTTGATATGTATGGCTAAATGTTGATTCGGAGTATTGAGATAGCGCCTGACTAACTTAAGGACAATACTCAAATAGAGCCCTAAACTGATATGTGTCATCAAAGTTGACTCATCAATATATTCAGGTGTAACAGTCCAAAGCTCTAACTCACCACACTCTGTCTCACGACTAAATATCTTTAGTAATGGATGGATATGAATGGAATATCGGCTAAGAAGTTCACAAAAGCTTGTCAAGGTTGGGGCCGTCAGAATAGCTAGAACGGGAGCCCCTAACTCCAATTCATCAAAATATTTTGCAGATTCATTAAATATATCGATGAGCTCATAGCCACACTGTTGATAAATATTGGAGATCCCTGTTTGAAGTTGATAAGCAGAGATGGAATCAGCTGATAAAAGGGCTTTATAAGTATCAGGCCCCCCCCAAATATCACTGCTGTCTCCAACTCGTACTTGAATAGCAGAATCTAAAGTCTTAAACCAGAAGATTGGTAACTGAGTACTATAATTTTCCAACATAACTCCCTGTTGTTCTTATTCCCTGGTAGTTAACTCATCCCTATATTTAGCTCCAAACTAAAGGATTTTATTACAAGTTACAAGAAGCGTTCAGCTCAACCATATCTCTAGAATTTGTAGTTCAAACCTAGTGAAATGAGATATTGAGAAGAGTCATAATAGTCAATGTTTGACTTGACCGTTTTCGCCCCTAGTAAGGAAACCAAGGACCAATTCTGATAGCCCAAAATATCCGTATACTCGTAGGCTACAAATACTCCGTAGTCTTTGTCCTCACGCACTTCGTTGAATATTGGGTTTTTCTCATCGTAATCTCTTTTGGCTGTGCTGACGGTTAAAGCAAAACCGTGATTCTCAATCTTGTTGGCTAAACTAATCTCGGCACCAAAACTGATAAAAGACAATGCATCGCCCTCAGAGTTCGATGAAAAGACATTTGCCGATGGAGTTAAGAGCCCAGCCCGATTCTTCAATAAATATTGATAACCTGTTTTAAGATAGAAATAATTTCGCTCTCGAGTCATTAAAGCACGTTCTTCGTCAGTCAGATTAAGTCCTTTAAGCCCCGTTTTTTCATGTTTTACATCTGATTCACCCGCTGCCATATCTAGATGAAAATTTGACCCCATAATTCTGGAAAGCTGCATTCGAACAACGTTACCTGTTAGATCTGTCTCTTTTCTTTTCGCACCTATAGCGTATGGGTCATCCCATACTTCTCCAGAGATTAAAGTGGGTAAGATGGAAAAATCAACAATCATTCCACTTTTAAGTTGCTGTCTGTAGCCGATTTCAAATGCCAGTGTACCTGTAATGATATCGTCTCTAGATGTCCCCAAGAAAAACTGTTTGTCTTTCAACTCTCCAAATGTGTACTGTAGCGAACCTAAAACGGCAACCATGCCACTCGCTTCAGTTGTACCTGAAGAAAACAAGTCTGTTTGAGTTTGCTCGGCGCTTTGCCCCACATCCAAGTTGCTCGAGTTTGCCGTCATACCGGTTAAGAATGTGACATTTCCGCTGATTCCCTCATTAGGTGCTAACGCTGCGTATGCGAAAGGGGCGAACATCATGCTCGACATAACCAAATAAATTATTTTTTTCATCTACTGCTTCTTATTTGAACGAATGGACTTAAAGGGCTATCGGGGCTTTTCTACCTGCCCACGGATTGGCGTTTTCTAATTGGTAAGCCAACTCAAGCAAGAGGCGGTCATTACCTCTTGCAGCAGAGAAATGACTGCCCACTGGTAGACTGTCCTTGTTCCAATATAGAGGCACTGACATTGCAGGATTCCCTGCCACATTTTCTATAGGGGTGTAGGACATTAACTTTTCAGAACGCGTCCAAATTTCTTCACCTGAATGTGCTTGTTGATCAAAATAACCAATCTCCTGTGGGATATGATTTGAGCAAGGAGTCAGCCATACATCGATTGTGTTAAAAAAATCCAAATTATGTGCAACAGCAAAATGGTGACAATTTGCTTTCGAATCGATGTAAAGATTTGGATGAGACTTCAAACGAGCTTGCATTGTGCGCGCTAAATAAGTGACATTTTTGCTCACTTGATCCGACATGGACTCTAGGGGGATCCCTTTACTATCGAACTGTTCGGCTAAGCTAGCCATCTTGTTTCCAAAGACTCCCATATAGTTATACATAAACGCTTCACCATCTTTTACAGGTTGAGCAACCTCCACAACGATATGCCCTAACCCTTCCAATAATTCAACAGTAGAACGAATGGCAGCAGTTGTATCTTCATCAGGTAGTCTCCCATGTATATCCTTCATGGTTACACCGATTTTTATTTGACGATTAAGTGGGGTATTTACCATACCGATTGCTGTACGTGGAAAAGCATGCTCAAAACGGTTTTTTGTATGATCTTCAGTAACAGACAAGGCTAATGCTGTGTCACGGACTGTTCTCGACATAAATGACTGATGAGTAAAGTCTTCATTGGTTGAGCCATTGGCTAGCCCCGTAATGAGCAACTCTCGACTTGGCTTGTAACCAAAGATCCCCATCGCTGATGCGGGCATGCGTGAAGAACCACCACCATCGGTTGAGTGGACAAGTGGCACATATCCCGCACCAACTGCAGCTGCACCACCTCCAGTAGATGAATGTACACCTTTACGCAGGTCCCAAGGGTTTCGCGTTGCACCATAAAGGGGGTTTTGTGTACAACCTAGCGTCATCATCTCTGGGATATTTGTCATACCGATGGTGTTTAACCCTGCGTTTTGCGCCGCGCGAATAAACCAAGATGTTGATTTCGGTCTTCGTCCCTTATTTAACTTAGAACCCATCGTGCACTCGAGCCCAACGACATCAACACAGTCTTTGGCTAGAAATGGGACACCCGCAAATGGAGAATTAGGATTAAATGAATTTGCGCGCTCTAGAGCAATATCAAAGCACTCGGAGACGACAGCATTAACCTCGCCGTTCGTTTGTCGGATTTTATATATGGCCTCTTGAACAAGCTCTTTAGGTGTGACTTTTTTATTCCTGACAAGGTTTGCCATTTCAGTTGCATCAAGGGGAGAGTCAACAGTTTTATAATCTGATGGAAGGCTTACGTTCGAAGGTGTTATTGCATTAGCTAGAGCAGGTTGCGATATCGCCACTGCTGATACTGCTCCTTTCCCCACAATCTTGAAGAAGTCTCTTCTTTTGATTTCATTGATCTTCATAGCTTCTATCCTCAATCTAGGTAAGTCACTATCCATGTATGAAAACCAATTAAATTAGGTCCAGCCTATCTCCTCGCTGTCGTTTGTAGGGTTAGATTAAAGAAGAACAGAATTAGACACAGTGCAATTGCAGCCAATGTTTATACTAATTACGCCAACTTGCCGTGTTCTGAGTAGTTGCAGGTATGAACAAGGACGTTAGATGGTGATTTTTTAGTTTTCGCAGGCTCATAATCGAAAAAATAGGTTATTTGAAGATATCAAATAGTCCTGCAGGAATTGGCTGATTTTGAATACTTTTGCTCTTTTCTGAGTCAAACAATTGTTCAGCAAGCTAACCTACTAAATACATTAAAGAAAGACAACCACCTGTTGTTGGAATATTACCCACGATTACTAAAGATAAGCGCTGAAGATCACCACCCAAGTTACTGGAAGATAAATGACCCTACGCAAATAGGCCCAATTAGTTGTTTCTTTGGATCTAACGGTAGGGTTAACATAAAGTTCTGGCCTTGCACCACAGTAAGAATACCCTACTGTTATTTAAGCTGTTTGCTCTTTTTTAGACAGTAACTGATTGATAAATAATGCACAAAGAATAACAAGTAGGGCTACCCATGTATTGATTTTAATGGATTCATTCGTTACCAGCGCGCCAATAAAAACCCCCACAGCAGGTACAATGTAATTTGTCATTGAGGTAAACACTGGGCCCGCATTTTTAATACACATCATATATAGGTAATAAACAACACCAGCGCATATAGCACCCAAGTACAAGACCGAGAATATAGCCGTTGTAGACGCAGTTTGATATTCAAAAGGGGTTGTTATGAAAGCAATAACAAGTAGTTGAATACTTGCCGCAGAAAGTACGTTTCGAGCAACTATTAAAGGGTGCTCATCTCTAACGCGATTCAGTAATAACAAGGCAATGGCAAAGCATACCGCAGCAGCAACAATCGCCAACGAACTAACTAAATTGATATCCCCTGCCCCTAAAGATAACTCGGGATAGAATAAGACCACTAATCCGCTAAATCCGATGATTACGCTAATGGTATTCGCCGAATTAATTTTTGCCCCTTTTACAAAAATAGGTGCGAATAATAAAACATAAAATGGCAGTGTGCCCATCAATATAGCGGCAATAGAGCTATCTAAATGTTGTTGTCCCCATGGTACAAGAACAAAGGGGATCGCAGCTTCAAGTAATCCTATTACACCGAATAAAACCCACTGCTTACTTGAGCTTTTTATCCCTATTGATTTACAAATTACAATCAAAGTGATGGCACCAATGGCGGCACGTGTGGATCCAATCCAAATGGGAGAAAAACTAATTAAAGCAAACTCTTGAAAAATAAATTGAGAGCCCCAAATGAGTCCAATCGCCAATAGAGTTAAATAATTCTTAAGAAGCATAAAGCATTAACCTGAATAATATTTGTAAAAAAATGTGCAATGCCCACTTAAAGGTAAGACTCACTTTAAGTGGGCATTTCATAAACCGTTATGCAGATTTGAATGCGATGGCATCAACCTCAATTTGCATACCTTCAAGTGCAAGTACTGGAACTGGGATTAGTGTGCTAGCGGGTAATGTATTAGCCGCCCAATATTTATTCATTTCCTCCCCCCAGATTGATAGTTTTTCAAAGTTGTGATCTACAATTAGAATGGTAATTTTAATCACATCACTAAAATCCAATTCATGAGACTTCAAGGCAATCTCTAAATTTACCAATAGCGCTTTTACTTGATGGCGAAAATCTTCACTCAATGAATGATCTTTACCTTCTCCGCCACTTTGACCAGAGATATATACTAAATCCCCATTCGACGGTGCTTTTACCGTGTGACAAAAGCCATAAGGCGTTGGGTCAAATAAGTCTGAAGGATTGTTGAAAGAAAGCGTTTTATTTGTCATATCATGAACCTGCTGGTCGTTGTTTTGTAATGAGGCGTGAAGTATAATTGTTAAAGTTAACTTTAAGTCAACGCTTTAATTTTAATTATTTACACTCATTAAAAATTGGTTCAACATCATGATAAATAACAATTACATAACCATTGGTCAGCTATCAGAACGGAGTGGCATAGCAACCTCTGCACTGCGCTTTTACGAAACCAAAGATTTAATATCTTCTATTCGAACGAGTGGAAACCAACGCAGATACAATACGTCGATGCTACGAAGGATTGCATTAATTCAAGTGGCACAGTCTATTGGTTTCACGCTTGAAGAGATCACGATCGAGTTAGAAAGCCTACCAATGAACAAAACACCGACTAAGCGAGATTGGGAACGGGTCGCCAAGAAATGGCAGAAAGATCTCGATAATAAAATGAAACAAATAGGATCGTTAAAAGAAAATCTAACAGGCTGTATTGGTTGTGGCTGTTTAAGTATGAAGAAGTGCCACTTACTTAACCCTGACGATATCCTTCATGTAAATGGCAGTGGTGCACAGAGGTTAATCGATGAGGATAGTGATTGATCTTGTAATGCAGTCAGCAGCATTGTCTGCCTTGAGAGCTATTATCGAATCGAATATAAAAATCCAAGATAATACGTGCACTAGCGATAGAGATAACTGTTCAATTTAATTAGCTACCAAAATATCTCAAATTTTTTCAATCAATTTTCATCACTATTTTCGTAAAGACAAATAGCTGGCGAAAGGCCAAGATCGAAATTACCGTAACGATACTTATAGTTTAAGAGTTCAGAAGACAGATATAATTAGGTGAAGCAAAAAATCTTTGTTAATGCACATCCCTACGGGCGAACATCGAACTGAATATCAATAAGGTATTGATCAACCACATATGACCATAAGTGCCCATACTTGTAGAACACATCATGTCCTGATACGTTCTTACCTAGTTGATAAAATTTAAAGTCTACGTTACCTCCTGACTGTTCATACGATCTAGCGAACGACTCGATTGTTGTGTCAGAATAATAAGAGTCACTGCGGCCATAAATAAACAAGGCTGGTGCTTTAAACGTACTTCCTGCATTTTCAAATATCGGAATATTCATGGAGGTATTGTTGTTATTACAGCTATCGTCGACCCATCCCCCCGAAAAATTTATAACACCAGAAAAGGCGTCGGGATGTTCTGAGGCATAAGCTAAAGAAAGAATACCTCCTCTAGAGTTTCCCGTTAATAATACCTTTTCTTTATCTACCCACGGCTGGTTCAATAGATAATCATATGATGCATCTAACGATTGCATTGCATAGTCTAAGCCTTCTTCAATCCCTTTAGGATCACAGGTGTAACGCTCTTTGTAACTTCCTTCTGATTGGCCTCTACCTCTTCGCATTGGAATTAACAGAGCAATATTTTTGTTGACTAGGTATTCTCCAAACCCCCAAGGATTAATTGTGTGATCCTCTGGGATAACATTTGGACCAGTTGACCCGTGATTAAAAATGACTGTTGGAAAAGGGCCTTTCCCCACAGGTTTATACAAGGTAGCTTCCAAGTTAATGTTGCTACTCCATAATAAACCTTCATCTTTCATTGGTATCTGGACGCTCTGTCCAACGTTATTTGCTAGTGCACTATTAGCAATAGTTAAGCACACGGCCCCTACAATAAAGACATTTTTAATATCAGTCATTTCAGCACTCACACAGATAAAGCATTGTTTTTTTAAATGCTAACTATCTATGCTGACGCAGTTTGTGACCAACAATCATATTCGGAATGTTTTTTTGAGTTTGTTTAAGTTACCTTTTTATTTGAAATTCCATTTGTACGAATCTTATTCACATTTAAGTTCATTAAGTGGCGGAGTACATATCGAAACACCACTTTTTTTATACCAGACAAATTACTACCATGCACTGAATAGAAATCATCTGGCTGAGTGAATATGCCAAAGTCATCAGCAATCCCTTCACTCTGTATATAAGTATCTTTCCCTTTCCAATCAACCTCAGGATTAGACAAGCATTTGGTTGCAATTGCGTAGCCTGAAAACGAATCACTTTGTTCGGCAAATTGCTTTTGAACTTGCTTTAAGTAATCTTTATCTAATATATACCCTTCCAAGTTAATCCAACGCCCATCGTGATAAACTTCCACCCAGCTATGGATGATACGAGCTGGCGCGACCTTAAAAAGGTAGTTCGGGATTGCCCCTCGCTGTAACTCATTATAAATAGTAAAACCGTGAAAACGAGTAGCAATGCCTACAGCACGGAGCAGCGCCATTAATAACGTTCCTTTAGTATTACATTGCCCGTAACCATCTTTTAATACTTGGCTAGCTGCCAAACGGTCATCTTTGTTATAACCGAAACGAACCTCATCTCTTACATAATTATAAATTTCACCAATAGCGGCGAATTCCGACAGTTTTTTCCACCCTCTTCTCTCAACCAAGTTTTGAATATACGGGTGCATGAAATCCAGCATTGACGTTTCTTGTCGATAATCTTTTGATAGCTCACTCATCGGTAACTCCTTTCATCGAATATGTAACAAGAGTAACCAATCAGCCGAGCTAAAAATTGAATAAACTGGCTAACTTTTTTGAAAAATAGTGGTTGCTTGCCGAATGGTCATTCCAAATGTTTTTCGAAAAGTACGGCTTAAATGCGCACTATCAGAAAAGCCTGCCATGTGAGCAGCATCTGTCGCAGACTCTCCATTTAATATTGCTCTTACAGCACAAATCATTCGACACCATAGCAAATATGGTCGCCAAGGAATGCCCAGCTCTTTACTAAATAAATGAAGAAAGCGGCTTTCCGATAGAGCGAGTTTTTGAGCAACATCAGATGCCCGCCAATTGCTAGGTTTAAGGCATTCCCCATCTAAGCATTGGTTGAGTTCATGTAATAACTTTTTAATGCGATGATCCGCGATCTGACTTTCATTGATGAGAGGAAATTTATTTGAAAGCGCTAAATATTCAAATAAAGGGAAAAGTAGTACAGTTAAATCATCAATGTATTCAGTATGTTTAATCGTGGGTAAAGGCACTTTAAATACTTTTGAAGGTTGCCCTGCCAATTTCTTAGATAGCTCCCCCCCTAATTCGCTAGTGGGCTCAACCAACAAGATCCAACCCTCATCAATTTGTAGCTGATGCTCGACGTTAGAATCAATAATTACTGGCGTCGATATTTCATTATTATCTAGTTTGCAGCTATAGCCATTTCTAGACCACGCCAATTGAATCGCATGGTGACGATGCGGGGAAGCATCTATAGATGAACCATATATGATCACTATACCTGCCTTGATCCAAACATTAGACTTCATCACTTCCCGTTTCTCTAAACATTTTATATGGTTCAAATATTCGACTGTAGTTACCTATTTTGATTGTACTATAAATAAGCCACCTCAAAATGCAGAGTTCAGCGTGATCTCAGCGTATTTAACTCAAGGAAAATGTGTGTAGGAATGACTTTCCCTTTCAGAACCATATTTCGGTTCAACCATCCTTAGATCTAAGTTATTTTTTGAACAAAGATATGGTGCAAACATGAATATAACCTGCACCATAAGCTGGCATGAGTTTTATTGCTTTATCATTTCAATACTATTGTCTACGGCCTTAATAAAGAACCTAGCGAGCATCATTAAGCACTTGTTGAATAGACTGAATGAATGTTTCAGGATCTTGCGCCCCAGAAATTAGATATTTCTGATCCAAAACAATCGAAGGAACAGACTGAATGCCACTGTTTGTCCAAGTTTGTTGGTTCATTTTCACATCATCAGCAAAACGTTCATCAGTTAATACCGCACGCGCTTCTTCGCCATCAAGCCCTACTTGCATTGAAGTCGTCACCAGTAATTCAATATCACTCGGATCTTTCTGCTCAGTAAAATAAGCGTTAAACAAAGCTAACTTTAATGCATGCTGCCGACCCTGCTTTGCAGCCCAATGTAATAACTGATGCGCTTTAAATGTGTTATAGATTTTAAACTCAGGGGTGAAGTTGAACGTAAAATCTAAAGACTCCCCGATCTGAATCAGATTTTCACGGTTAGCTTGGCTTTGCTCTGACGTTAACCCGTACTTCTTGGTTAGGTGCTCCCCTAAATTCTCCCCTTCACTTTGCATGTCAGGGTTAATTTGGAACGGTTGCCAATACAGCTCAACGTTTATCTTTCCTTCAAATGCACCAAGTGCTTCTTCAAGGCGTCTATAGCCAATAATACACCACGGGCATACAACATCAGAGACAATATCGATACGAATATTACGGAGCTTTGACATGAAAACCTCTTTTACATTCTTATTTTATCAAATAGATCGGCACTCTTTTTGAGTACTCAATTTTTATTGGTTAATGCGGCGTAAATTGATCACTAACGCCTCACTTGCTAAACATCCTAACATTAATCGTTGTGATCATATGCTGTTTATAATGCGAGTAATCGCTGTGTTAATCACGTTTAGTGCGCCGATTTGTGACTATTTCTAACATTCATTATCTGTAAAAAGAGAGTGGCAATGGCTGATAAACCAATACCAAATAGAATGACTGTTGAAATAGATTCGCCGTTTATTAAGAATGTAAGAAGTGCCACACAAGCTGGGCTCATATAGATATAAGCGGTAACACTGCTTGGGTTTAATGCTATAGATGCTTTTTGATATAAATAAGAAGTGAGTAATGTAGCGCCAATTGCCAAATACACCATGCTTAACAAAGCGTTACCTTGTAGTAAATCCCACTGTAATGAAATCCCCATCGCCACAGTGGCAATCGTCATCCAAAGCGTACCGCCTAAAAGTGTACAAAATGTAAGAACGATGACGTTATCTTTTCGATAAAGCAGTTTCATTACAATGGTATAACCACACATTGAGCAAACACCCAACATAAATATCAAATCACCTTGATTTAAAGATAGCGATAACAACGCATTAAGACTGCCATTAAATACCACCCATAGCGTGCCAATTGCCCCTAAAACGTAAGCCAAAAACTGCACTAAGCCTACTTTCATCTTGAACAAGAAAATACACAGTACGGCAGTTATAAAAGGGGTTAATGTATAAAGCGTGCCTGTATTTAATACGGTGGTCGTTTTTAACGCCTCAAACAGACAAATAAAGTAACCAGAATAAAAGAAACTGATCACCATACAGCGTGGCAATACACGTTTTATTTGCTTACGAAATCTTGGTGTAAATAATACAATAGGTGCTAAACATAAGGTCGCAATAACAAATCTGAGCAACGTTAACGATATCGGATTAACCATGCCGGTTAGATTGTTCGAAGCAAGAAAAGAGCCCGCAATCAAGATAGTAGCAAGTATTACCATGCAATGAGCTTTAATCGTTTTCATTCATTCTTCTACCCAGTGCTGTGAAATAACAATAATAGCAGTAACAATCTACATTACTCATTTTCAACGTAGAACCACTATGTCTCAAAATTAGCGCCTTGCCTAGAGCCCAATAAATTCTCGCTGAAACGAGCAGCTTGAGGTGACTTGGTTATATTACTGATTCCTAGTAAAAAACAATTGTGATGAATTTGTGAGAATTTCGCGAGATGATTGTCAGATTTATCCGTCATGCTTTAAATATCACCAATAACATGATGGACGCGATAATGAAAACAACAATGCACTTATCCTCTGTAATAAAAGCCTCTTTGATCAGTACCTCTATTTTATGTTCAGTGGGCTTACAGGCGGCAGAACTTGATATTTCAGTAACCAACGCAACAAAAGAAATTTACTTTACGCCACTACTGATTGCAGCACACAGTGCTGATGTCCATTTATTTGAATCAGGCACTAGCGCATCAGCAGAAATAGAAGCAATGGCGGAAGGCGGTGATATTTCAGGCTTATCTTCTTTAGCCAGTAATACAGGGGCTGTCGTTATAGAGAACCCCGCAAGTGGCATTCTTAATCCCGGTGTAGCGGCGACAACATCCATAAGTACTGGCGACCTAGACCGACTCTCGGTTACTGCCATGTTATTGCCCACTAACGATGGTTTTGTCGGACTAGATAGCTGGGTTATTCCACCGACACCTGGCACCTACAAGGTTTACTTAAATAGCTACGATGCCGGAACAGAAGCGAACGACGAATTAGCAGCAAGTATGCCTAATCCCCCATTTATTACGTTTGGTACTGGCGGCACTGGTGTCGAAACCACAGTCACCAATGACAAAGTACATATTCACCCCGGTAATCTTGGTGACACCAATCCAACAGGGGGCGTAAGCGACATTAATAGCAGCGCATACCGTTGGTTAAATCCAGTAGCAATAATGACTGTAACAGTGAAATAAGGGGCTGATATGAAATTCCGTCTGATAGCAATTGCAGTCGGTGCAAGCCTGTTAGTAGGCTGCCACGACGATGATCACAATATTATTGATGACAATAATGATGACACTACGCAAACAACCCGTAGCTATACAGTTACCGTTAAAAACCTTACACCCAATCAACCGCTTTCTCCGCTGGCAGTATTAGCGCATAACGACCAATATCGTCTATTTTCAGTGGGTGAGGCAGCAAGTGATGGTCTAGAAATATTAGCTGAAAGTGGTGACAACTCATCGATACTTGCTGAAAAAGAAATGAACACCAATGTCGGTTATAGCTTCTCTGGTACAGGGGTTGTATTACCCGGTAACAGCGACACCATTACTTTTACGATTGATCCAACCCAAGCTAGCTTAGTCTCTGTCGCCAGTATGTTGGTGAATACCAATGATGGTTTTGTGGGAGAAACCCAATTAGATCTTACATCCCTCGCCGTAGGGGCAAGTTTGAATATGAACATGGCGGTTTGGGATTCTGGCACAGAAAACAATGATGAATCGGCAGCAAGCATACCAGGGCCAGCTGCCGGTGGTGAAGGCTTCAACAGTGCACGTGACGATAATAACCGTGTTTCATTCCATGCTGGTGTTATTAGCCTTGATGATGGGCTAGCAACCTCTGTATTAAACGCAACCCATCGATTCTTAAACCCTGGCGCACAGTTAAGTATTACTCGGACAGAATAGCTGTTACATAAAGCACTTGTCGAATAAAGTACTTTTGAATCGAATATTTTTTGCTATTCAATGAAAGAATTCTTTCCCTATCCGGTCAGTTACACCAGAAGATAAAAACGGTGTAACTGCCATTCTAAAACACGACGAGAACATCATGTCGTGCGAATAGCCGGGGAAAGATCATGTTAAATACAACAGCAGCAAAGATAACTACAACAACCCAAATAATTGCACCATCTAATATCTTAATTGTTGAAGATGATAACGATCTTGCTGAGCTGATAGGCATGCACTTAATACTGCAGAATCATCAGGTTGTTCGTGCAACCACCATAACTAAAGCCGATAAGTTAATTAAAGAGAACCACTTTTCGTTAGTGATTCTAGATAGAGGGCTCGACGATGGTGACGGTTTAACACTTTGCCACACACTGCGCCAGCATGAAAATTGGACACCAATACTTATGCTAACAGCCAGAGATAGTGAAAAAGATAAAGTCGAAGGCTTAGAATCTGGCGCAGATGATTACCTAACCAAGCCTTTTAGCGTTCTTGAATTTCAAGCCAGAGTCAGAGCAATTTTACGCCGAGAGAGCCACAACGAATCATCAAGTTCAAGCCAGCGAATACAACAGACTGAATCAGAGAATACGCTAGATAACCAAGAGCCTGTTTTGCATTTTGATGGGTTAGCCATTAAGCCACAGTCTCACCAAGTTGAAGTGAACCAGCAGCCGATTAACCTAACAGCAACAGAATTTACCTTATTGCACTTTTTAGCCAAAAGACCGGGGCGGGTTTATAGCAAAGATGAATTACTTTCGCAGGTTTGGCATACCGACTTTTCGGGCTATCACCATACAGTTTGTAGCACAGTAAACAGACTAAGAACAAAACTGGAAACCAGTCATTCTAAGCACAAATACATCCATACCATTTGGGGTGTTGGGTATAAATTTCAAGCTGTTTAATTGGCTATGCAACAATTCAGCTAACCGCCATAAAGGAAGGATAACCATGAACTTCAAACTACGTTTATTGCTGCTAACGTGTGTATGGTTTTCACTTTCAGCGTTATTAATTGGCTCATTATTTTTCCAACAACAAGCAACAACAGAACAACGTACCTTGCAAGGATTACATCATGAATTAGCCGCCCACATGCGCGATGATAATCCGCTAATGGAAGGCACAAATTACAACCCTGATGCACTAAAGTCCATCTTTCATACTTTGATGTTACTAGGTCCTGATTTCGAGATTTACTTTCTTGATCAACAAGGTAATATCCGCAGCCATGCCGCCCCTGAAGGCAAAGTACAAATGGGAAAAGTAAACCTTCTTCCGATTCAACAGTTTTTGGCAGACAAGCCGTTTCCCATTCTAGGGGATGATCCTCGCCTACCCGAACAACAAAAAGTATTTTCAGTTGCCCCAATTAGTCAATTTGGTTCAGTAATTGGCTATTTATATGTGGTCATTGGTAGTGAGAAACACAGTTTACTAACAGCTCAAGAAAGTTACGGTCCAATATTAATGGTACTTATAGCCTCTCTCGTGTTACTCGTAGGATTTAGCATAGCCACTTATTTCATGGTCAAACGTACATTGCTAACGCCAATGGAAACAGTCACCCATCGTTTACGTTTACAAGCCAAAGATAACTTCCGTTTACAGCCTAACTTCATGCAACAAGTACCTGAATTACAACCTATTACAACGCAGTTATATCAAATGGCGCAATACATTCAACAGCAGTTCCTGCAACTACAACAGCAAGAAACATTCCGCCATGAAATGCTGATGCAACTTAGCCATGACTTAAAAACTCCGTTATCAAGCGTATTAGGTTATTTAGAAACGTGGCAACTACAAGCTGAAAAGCCAAACCCTTTAATTGATACAGCCCATCGTAATGCTCAAAAACTGGCAGAACAATTGCGCCAACAATTGCAGCTTGCAAGAGATAAACAACCAGAGCCAGCCCCGCATTTTGAATCGATTGAACTGACAGATATTATCTACGAGACAGCAGAAAGCGTTGCTATCGATGCCCAAAGAAAGCACCTATCACTTAATTTGAATATTGCAGACATTGCACCAATAACAGGAGATAAACAGCTATTATCTCGACTTTTCTCTAACTTATTAGAGAATGCAATTCGCCATGCTCCTAATAACTCCTCCATCGAATTAACGGTCATTCAACCTAATAAAAATAAACAGCATAATCAGGTTGAGATCAACATCAGTAATCGTATCGATCAAAATGCTCCTTCAGGATCATTAGGCTTAGGTACTAACATTATTCAATCGATTCTAATGCTACACAATAGCCAATTACTCACGCAGAAAAAACACGATGTATACCAGCAGTCCTTTAATTTCCGTATGAGCCACTGATTCCAGTCTCCTCTATGACTTTATAAGATTGAAAAGCAATCCATCTTTACTATGCGATTGACTGAATGCAATAAAAGCATCAATAAAGGCTTTAGTTAGGCGGGATAAATGTTTACGACTTGGGTATAACAAATTCAGCTCTACCTCGGGCAACGGATAATGGGTTAACACCTCCACCAGTTCACCAGACTTTAATAATGGGTTAGCAAGCATAGGTGGTAACTCACCAAGCATGCAGCCAGAGCGAATAGCAGATAATATGTGAACATAATCGTTCGATGAAAATGTGGGGTGAATCTTAATTTTTTGATCACCAAGCAACCAATTAACGTTATTATCGTTAGACATCCAAGCGGCAATAGGTAAATCAACCAATGCTACAGGTTCTTGCGGTATGCCAAATTGATTAAGAAAGGTTTGACTACACACAACCACATGTCGATAACAGCCTAAACGCCTTGCCACAGCAGATTGGTGATTCAACTGACCAACTCGAATAACAACATCAACCTCGTCGTCAATGAAATCAATCCGTTTAGGTGTAGTCAGCACTTCCAATTGAATTAACGGATAACTCTTATTAAATTGATGAAACATTTCATCTAACACATATAGTGCAGGAGGTATCGAGACACGTAACTTTCCTTTGTACTCTTCTTGTTCCTCATTCATAGCCTGCTTGGCCGCAAATATTTCATCTAAACCAACAGAAGCGCGCTGATACAAAACCTTGCCTGCAGCAGTCAACGCTAATTTTCGTGTTGAGCGAACTAAGAGCTGCTGGTCAAGCTGTGTTTCTAATTCACTGACACGGCGGCTAACTGTAGCAACAGGAATATTCATGGCTATCGATGCACCAGAAAATGTTCCTTGCTGTACCACATGAATAAAAATATTGAGTGAATTGAGATCCATAGCCCTACCCTTAACTTTTATTGTCTCTATATATCATATGTATTCATCATAGTATTAACCAATCCCTACGATAAATGGAAATATCATTCTTGAAATAACCGCTAATTTTTCATCAGCTATCTCGCTATAGTCGCTCCAACAGCAACGATGAACTCTAAAGGAAACAATAATGAAAGCAATTATCGCAACACAAGCTGGTGGTCCTGAAGTTCTTGAAATTTGTGACGTAAATGAGCCGATGACAGAACAGGGTGAAGTGAAAATCCGAGTAAAAGCATTCGGACTTAATAAAGCTGAAACATACTACCGTAACGGAGCATTCGGTACATTGAACGCTGAGCGAGCACCAGGTATTGAAGCGGCTGGCGAAATAATGGAAGACCCAAGCGGCACATTCCAAGTGGGTGACAAAGTAGTAACAGCAATGGGCGGTATGATGTTTGTTCGCCATGGTAGCTATGCTGAAATCATTACCGTAAACAAAAGTAACGTGCAGCGCATTAATAGCAATATTGATTACGTCACACTGGCTGCCTTACCTGAATTGTATTTAACTGCTTGGGGTGCACTGGATAAGACCTTGAATATTCAAGCCGGTGAAACCTTATTGATTCGAGGGGCTACATCAGGGCTAGGCTTGGCTGCATTAACTTATGCCAAAGCTCGGGGTTTAACGGTTATTGCTACGACACGACAAACGAACAATGTTGAACGACTCACCGCTCTGGGGGCTGATCATGTGGTAATTGATGATGGTAGTATTTCTGAAGCAGTGCGTACTTTGTATCCCACGGGTCTTGATAAAGCTTTAGAAGTTGTTGGCGCATCAACAGTCGTTGATACGATGAAAACCCTTAAAAGTTGGGGAGAAGTAACCGTCGTTGGCTTACTAGGAGGTGCACCTGTTATTGAAAACTTTGGTTTAATGAGTGACTTACCAAGTTCGGTGAAACTGAGTTTCTTCCAAAGCGGTATGCTGGGCACTGAAGCATTACCCTTAAATGCATCACCATTAAACTGGATTGCAGATCAAGTGATGAACGGTAGCATGCCAAATATTACTACTCAGGTGTTTAACTACGATGAGATTCGTCAGGCGCACGCATTGATGGACAGTAATAAAGCAATCGGTAAAATTGTGGTGAAAGCACACTAAACATCACATTACTTCATCAAACAAGTACGTATTTAGACATATATATAAACATAAAAAATCAATATCACTACTTATTTAAGTTGGGGCTTTTACATGTCCAACTTTGATAAAAAACATAAAAAGTTGAAATAATGAAAATATTAAATACAAATAAAAACATACACAACATGCTTAACTTAATTGGTCGTTTACTATTAGTTATTTTATTTATTTTATCTGGCATTGGTAAAATAACAGGATATGAAGGAACACAACAATATATGGACGCACTGGGTGTACCAAGTGCTTTATTACCTATTGTTATTTCACTCGAATTAGGTGGTTCATTACTGCTTATTGTCGGTTATCAAACTCGTCTTATTGCCTTACTAATGGCTGGGTATTCTGTAATTACAGCTCTAATTTTTCACCAACCACTGTCAGATCAAATACAATTCCTGATGTTCTGGAAAAATATTTCTATGGCAGGAGGTTTCTTAATAGTCGCCTCTTCAGGTGCGGGGTTATTTAGTTTTGATGCCTTTCGACAACAGAAATTATAAATACATAATCAACACCAACATATAAAAAATCAATTAATATTGAAAATACATAATAAGTGAAAACAAAATGAATACTATATTTACTAGAACATTCAACAGCAAAATATTAATCCAAACATTGAGCATAGGTTTACTAATGACTAGCCCATTGAGTCATGCTTCTGCAGAAGATGTTACACTAGCGAATGTAGCGACGACTCAACGAGCTTCACACACACAATCTATTGATGTGCAAACAAGTAATACACAGATAACGACTTATAACCAACAAGATATTGATGCTGTGAAACAGCTTATGTATCAATATCAACAGATATTGAATAAAGCACAAGCAAGTAAAGTAAAAGACGTATATGCGAAAGATGCTATGTTTATTGGTCAAAAATTCCCGACGACTGTTGGTGTCACTAATATTAAAAATTTATATACCGATTTTCTTTCTAAACTTGATTTCAATGTTAACTTTGAGATTAAAGAGATTCAATTAGATCAAAATATTGGATTTGTAAGGACCAAATCAACAGGTAGTATAACGCCAAAAGGAGAACAGACACTTGGGCGTGAATCGAATCGTGAAATTTTTGTCGTTAAAAAAACAGATGGTAACTGGAAGATATATCGCTATATGTTCACCGCAGAATTAAAATAGACACGTTTTTGACTGTATAATTCTATTATTGAACAATCATTTCAAATGTAAATAACGTTCTCGATATACTTACAATAAAAAGCCTATCATCATCACAGTGAAAACAGATGATAATAGGCTTTTATTTTCAGAGGCTAATGAAACAGAAGTCGATTAAGCTGAAGCCATTGCGCCTTTACCGACACCTTCGTAAGCAACGACCTCAAGCGATTCATCACTCAGTGATAGCTTCACTTCATTAGCAATATACGATGCTAATAACTCGACAGTGGTATCGGTATCAATAATTTCAGTCTCTGATTTCGCTATTGCGAGTTCGAACTCACCTTGCGGCGCAATATAACGAAAACCAAAATAACCATCATCGGTGATAGTTGTAGCGTGTTCGCTAAGGTTTAATTCAGTCACAGAAATCATGTCTTCCTTCGTGCCTAAATAAATATCTTCCCAGCGACTTGCCCATTGCTGTTCTAGTTCAGTATGACGAGCACCATCAACAAACAGTTCAACAGGAGAGCGATGGCCATGAGCAATACGTTGGCAGTTACCGTCATGCTTTTTTAAACCATGGCTGTAATGATAAAAAGGACCATCAATCTTTTCATGACGCAGAGTAAGCTCTAATCCTTCAACGTTATCAGGTAAATTACCTTTAAGTACGTTATGCAAGTAAGCCGTCACAGATTCAATTGTTACTTTTTCTGCCTCAATAAAGCAGTATGCTTCTTCTGGACTATGCAGATGAATACTTTTATCATCACGTAGTAAATCTACCGTTGCATAACCTGATTTAGTGGTCGCGGTTCGAATCGCTGTATTGTTGCTTGGCACAATCAAACGATGATCGACATGCTCATCAACCAAGAACTTAATTTGCTTTTTCACTCGACTGAAATCAAGCAGCATACTCATTTCATTCAGTTCGCCCGACATCACCACATCAAGAATCCAACTTTCACCGACCATTCCACGCTCGTCACACAAGTATGAGGCGTCAATAACCGTAAGATCTCTGACAAATAGCTTCAAAATGAAGTCCTTATTGATAATGGTTGTCGTTTATGAGGAGGGCATTATACGCGGCTGAAAGGCTGAGTAAACCGTGGTGTTATGAACACGCACTTATTAAGACTAAATGCGTGTTACCTAAACAAAGTGGATATACCCAAATTACCTCAAGATACTATTAGAAGCGGTAATTCGCCCCCAAATACGCTGAAGACAATGTACTTTGCGTTGACTGAAACTTATAGGTGTTACCACCGCTTGTCGCAGAC
This sequence comes from Photobacterium profundum, assembly GCF_003026285.1. Taxonomy (GTDB): domain Bacteria; phylum Pseudomonadota; class Gammaproteobacteria; order Enterobacterales; family Vibrionaceae; genus Photobacterium; species Photobacterium profundum. Next base: position 91,023 of record NZ_PYOD01000004.1, on the reverse strand, counting down.
CATTCTTTAGAGTTATCAGGCAAAACCGTATGGCGAAGCCCTAGCTCAATGGTAAATTGTTCACTGGCACGCCAAGCAACACCTGCTTGTAAACCAAAGACAAGCCCAGAGTCTTTATAACCACTAGAAAGTTCGGAGTCAGATTTCGCTATACCATAACCAAAATGTAATCCGATAAAAGGGTTTACGCTTTTATCTGCACGAAAAATACGATCAGCATTCAATAAATGCAAGCTCGTTTTTGTCGAATAAGACAAGGCAGAATCAAACGTTGTGTCTGCCGAATGCTGTTCATAGCTGTAATATATACGGCTGCCACCATTAGCGCTGTATCGACCTATAGACAAGCCACCAAAGCCACTTGCATCAGGGCTCGAAGCTTCTTGGGATTCACTGCCTAATGTAGCAATATCGGTTCCATTGAGCTTACTTGAACCTGCGATAATGCCGACAAAATAACGTGGCGAATCATCAAAACGAGACATTGTTACAGCATCAATTGCCTCAGCACTGACTGTTGTTGCTTTCGTTGTTGTATCATTCTGTACTTCCGTTGTACTTGCAACGTCTCCACTATTTACCGATTCAACATCATTCGATGTATATGCCATACACGCTGAAGAAAACATGGCGGGAATCAAAGCAATAGTAATGACGGATGCGATCGTGGTTATTTTCATTCTTTAAGCCTGTGTTATATCGATTCAAGCAGTTACAGATCGAACATCGTTTGATTTTATCGTAAAATAATCATTCATGCAGTGATCAAATTTAATTAAAATGTATGAAAACAATAATAATTGCGCAATTTTAGCCAATTTTAATAACCCTGATCGCCGTTCATCATCTTTTCAGGAAATCTAGTCTCTTAACCATGCTAATGCTTCGAGTGGATCGTCAAAATATCTAACTTCACCCGATACAAACCAACTGCCAATTCTTGACATCACTTCTTGCCAATGCTGGTTACCGTATAAAGCTACTTTATCGAACTTTTTACCGTGCTTTAACCCTATTTTTAGATCATCCCACGCGGCTTGTAACTGCCAACCATCGAACTCAGTTCCATCAATATAAACATTCACAATCGGTACCGTTACACCTTCCAACGCTTCATCAATGATTGGGGTGATTTTTTCGTAATCAGCATGCGTTAACGTACCGATTGCTTTTATTTCCATAAAGAAGTTATTACGATCACGATCAATTTCAATAGATAATCCGTGTAGAGCGCTCATCTTACCTCCTAAAAAACAAAAGTATTACCGCTAAGTTCATCAATAAAGTGTAGTTCGTCATTTCTACAATATTGATTTAGAGGACAAAAACGTATAAATCTCTCGTAATTTATACGTTTTTTTCAGTTTAATCGTGCGACTATTTACATCAAATTTCACTCTGCTTTATATACATTTTTTACTGGTAAATACACGGTAAAACAACTGCCTTTGCCTGACTCTGATGATACATTTATTCGCCCTTGTAAAGTTTCAAGCATCACTTTCACTAATGGTAAACCCAACCCATACCCTGCTTTGGTTCGACTTGGATCTACGCGATATAAACGTGTAAATATCAATGCATGGTGCTCTTTATCAATACCGATTCCAGTGTCTATCACTTCGATGAAAGCATAACCGTTATCTTTTAAACCACAGTGTAATGTTATCTGACTATTTGCTTCACTGTATTTGAAGCTGTTATCAATCAAATTCACCATAATTTGCGTCAATCTATTCGGCTCAGTTGTGACAAAGCACGTTTCAAGCCCTGCTGTAGATATCGAAATTTCAGCATCTTCTGCCAGTTCTTCATACCAAGAAATTATATGTTCAATGAATACTTTCAAGTCGATACTTTGCATCTCTAACTTATGTTGACCAATAACTTCATCATTAATTTTCATCAAAGTATTCAGCATTTGGCTAGCTTGCTGAGCCGACTCTGCACAGTCTGATAATGCCGATTGCATTTCAAGCTTTAGATTATTGTCTTTTGCAGTACTGAGTAGGGATTTTTCAGTGGTTAATACAATGCGTGAGAGTGGCGTGCGTAAATCATGCGCAATGGCATCAAGCGTATTTCCCATACTTATAATGGTTGATTTCAACTGTACTAATACTTGATTAACACTCTGATTAAGCACACCAAGATTTTTATTAGTAACTGCTGTATCTTGTGGTTCGAACATCGGCATCGCATCTATCGACCAGGTGCTCGCTTGATCTAACCCCTTTGCTAAACTGTGCAAAGGCAATAGTGTCGTACGAATTAAACGCCATACAATACAAGATACCAAACAACACAATACGGCGAGGGTAATCGCCATCCAAAGCCACTGTTGATACAAGAGTGCCATTCGGTTATTCACATTCAAGACTAACCAATATTCATTAGACTCACCGGACAGTTTTACACTTAAATAAGGGGTCTCTGAAAATAGGTTGTACCAATATCTAAGTGGTAATTGATAGTGAGCAAGGTCAATATTATCTAACGCTATTTCTGCCCCACTCACTAGCTGATTGCGACCATCGAGATCAATACGAGTTACACTTATTGCATTCTCGATTAAACGGTGGGGGTTATTGATAACCACATGCTCAAATTTATCATCTGATTCAAACGTCAAAATACGTTGATATTCAGCGCCTAGTGAGCGCATTAATTTTTTATCCTCTCTATCAAGATGATAAACAAGTACCAAACCAATTCCGACTTGAATAACAGCAAAACACATAACCACCGTTACAACAAAACGACTGAATAAACTCCAATGGGCATGTTTCGTTGATTGTTCAGCGTTCATATTTAAGGACATAACCCACTCCACGGATTGTGTGGATTAACGGCATTTCAAACCCTTTATCAACTTGAGCACGTAAACGACACACTAATACATCGACGACATTGGTTTGCGGATCAAATTGAAAGCCCCAAATATTTTCAAGAATAACTGTTTTTGAAAACACCCGTTCTGGTTGCTGTATAAAGAGCTGCATTAACGCAAACTCTCTTTGCTTTAAAAGAATATCATGCCCATCTCGACACAATTTTCTTGTTAATAAATCAAGGGTTAAATCGTGATAACTCAATTGATTAGCATTATGGCTAACCACTTGCCGACGAGATAAAATCTGGCAACGTGCAGCAAGTTCAGCAAAGGCAAAAGGTTTCACCAAATAATCATCAGCCCCTGATTGCAACCCTAGTACACGCTCTTCTACCGAGTGGCGAGCACTTAGAATCAGAATTGGAATCTGATGCCCTTCCCCACGAATACGCCGTAATACTTCCATGCCATCCCACGTTGGCAGCATAAGATCCAGCACGATCAAGTCGTACAATTCCATCGTCGCTAATTGGTAGCCTTGTTTACCATCACCACAGCAAGTAACTTGATACTGTAATTCTTCAAAACCTTGCTTTAAAAAACCACTAATATGGGGATCATCCTCGATCACTAAAATATGCATAATCTTCCTCTTTTATGCTGCCACTTAATTCTATCATGTCATTGATCATGATTAAGATTACAAACTTGTAATGTTGGGGCAAGGTAGAAGCAATGATGGCTCTTTATAGTCATAACTAACAAAACACATCGTTATTATGATTAAGGAACTATCAATGAAAATGACATCTACGCTTATCGTTGCAACATCGCTAATTTTAACTTCTGGCTCTGTACTTGCTGCAAACTCAAAAACTGATCAAGTGGTGTCTTATAGCCAATTATCATCGGCTACAGCCTTTGAATTAGCCAATGTAGCCGTTGGTCAATGTGCCAAAGATGGCTATAACGTTTCAACGACAGTGGTCGACTTATCGGGTCGAGTACTGGCTCAACTTCGTTATGATAATGCGGGTCCGCATACTCTTGATAGTTCACGTAAAAAAGCATTCACCGCCGTTAGCATGAAGCAACCGACTGCAAACTTAATGAAAACAGTGTCAGAGAAACCAATCTTGGCACCATTAAAAGATATGGATGACAATTTGTTATTTTTAGCAGGAGGCATTCCATTAAAAGTTAACAACCAGCTAGTTGGCGCTATTGGTGTGGGCGGGGCACCAGGTGGGCATTTAGATGTGATTTGTGCTGAATCTGCAATTAAAACAGTGCTTAAGACGGCTTCTTAAACACCCCCAAAAAATATCATATAATATACAGCTCGCTTAATGGCGAGCTGTTGGCCATTCCAGCTGCACAGCACCAATAAAACATGCCGAACGGCACTGACCGCATCCAGAACACAGCTCTTCATTTATAACGGGTAACTGCCGAGAAGAAACAGAGATCGCCAACTGTGGGCAAGCATCTGCACAGATTAGGCATTCGCCAGACAAGCGATTATTACATCCTTTCGAGAATGATGGACGTAAACCAATATCATTGTTTATTGATGATAATGCGCCAGTCGAACAGCCTTTTTGGCATTCACCGCATTGCGTGCAGTGATTGTAATCTAGATTAAGCTGAGGCCGCCCTTCAACCATTTCAATCACTTGCTGTACACATGCCGTTTCACAGTCATTGCATGATTGGCATAACTGTAAAAACACACCTTCATCTACAGCACCAGGTGGACGAGGAACAGAACGTTTTACCGATATTTCATCTGGCACCTGAACCGCTTTATTCGCACCAGAGAATAATCCTCTTAATAAGCCTCGTCGGCTTACAGAGTAATGCTCTAGACACGCCCGATAATATTTTTCGTTACGCTCGGCCATCAGAAATATAATTTATACGTTTGAGGTGTTACCTTCAATTCAGCCTGAACCGCGGTTAACCACTCTTCAGTTATCTCAGCCAGTACTTTATACACATCTGTCTGACCGTGTTTCTGTACCAATGTAAGGTAATGATATGCCCACGGTAAAAGGTGATCAGCCAACAAAGCAGTCACGATCGTTACATCGTCACATTGATCAATAATATTGGCTAAGGCTAATAAGGTTAAACCGAATTGATCTTCCGGCTCTCGCATACCTGTATCTAACAGCATATTGTGACTAGCTAAAAAATGTCGCAAACGTAACGTAGAATCACCAAAGATCACTTGTTCACGATCTAAATAAACCGATCCCCATGGTGGCGCAGGCATTATTTCACAACCTTCAAATAATAATTGAAAATCAGCCCGTAGCGCTTCTTCATTTGTACTTTCTACTGCAGAAATAAATGCAGAAAAAGCCGTTTCATTTACGTCATCACTATTTTTAATCGCGTCTAAATATTGAATATTATTTTCATGCGCCAATGGGAAATAAAAGAAGCTGCCTAATAACTTTGCAACAATTGCGATGTTTTCCATGATTCCTCATTATTTGGACTAGGTACGTTTTGAGTCTACCCCAAGAACATTATAAGAAAATTGTTTTAACGCAATTTTGAATATTATTAATAACTGAATAAGAATGATTAGTAATACGTAAATACCTGTAAAGCATCAACTTCTCTTAATAACCGTGATCGTAATCAAAGATCATACAAATATAAATCCAGCTAGTTTCTCTCCCTCGTTTTTATTGATGTAAGACATAGTAAAGAGGCAACAAAACAGAAAGTATGGCTAATAAAGCTCTACCACTTAAAGAGTAGAACTTAAATCATAACCGTTATTTATTAATCATATAAAAAACAATTGTGTCAGCAATAACACAGAGAATGTCGTGCTATGAAAATAAAACTGAAAGAGCTACTAGCACCTAAATTATCTCGTCGTAACTTTGTGAAAACAGGTTCCGTCTTAGGCAGTTTAGCCGCCGTAGCCAGCAGTGTTACCCTTCCATTCAAGTCAAATTCCGCTTTCGCTGCAACGTCAACCGCACCAACGGAAGACAAAGTTGTATGGAGTTCTTGTACCGTAAACTGTGGCAGCCGCTGCCCATTACGTATGCATGTATCTGATGGCGAAATAAAGTGGGTTGAAACCGATAACACAGGTAATGACGAATACGGTCATCACCAAGTGCGTGCTTGCTTACGCGGTCGTTCAATGCGTCGCCGCGTATATAACCCTGATCGCTTGAAATATCCAATGAAACGCGTAGGCAAGCGTGGTGAAGGTAAATTCAAACGCATTAGTTGGGATGAAGCTTTCAGTGAAATCGCAGCTTCTATTACCACTATTCGTAAAGACTACGGCAATGAAGCAATTTACTTGAATTACGGTACTGGTACTCTAGGCGGTACAGTAACTAAATCATGGCCTCCGGGCGGTAGTTTAATTGCTCGTTTGATGAACTTGAACGGTGGCTACTTAAACCATTATGGTGATTACTCAACCGCACAAATCGCAGAAGGTTTAAACTACACTTACGGCGGTTTTGCGGCAAACAACTCCCCTTCTGACTTGGAAAACACCAAGTTAATCGTGCAGTTTGGTAACAATCCGGCAGAAACGCGTATGTCTGGTGGTGGTGTTATTCACCACTTCATGGAAGGCAAAGAAAAATCTAATGCGCGCATGATCGTAATCGATCCTCGTTATACTGATACAGCCGGTGGACGTGAAGATCAGTGGATCCCTATTCGTCCTGGTACAGATACTGCGTTTATTGCGGCAATGGCACATGTGATGATCAAAGAAGGCTTGGTTGATCAAGCTTTCCTTGATAAATACTGTGTCGGCTATGATGAAAAAACATTACCAGCTTCAGCCCCTGCAAACAGCGATTATAAGTCTTATATTTTAGGGCTAGGTAATGATGAAGTAGAGAAAACCCCTGAGTGGGCTTCATCAATTACGGGAATTCCTGCAGACATTATTATCAAAGCAGCTCGCGAAATAGGCTCTACTAAGCCTTGTGCCATTATTCAAGGCTGGGGACTACAACGTACCGCTAATGGCGAAATCGCATCTCGTGCGATTGCAATGCTGGCCTTATTAACCGGTAATGTTGGCCTTAACGGTGGCGGCACCGGCGCACGCGAAAGCAGCTCTAGTATTCCTTTTGTTCGCTTCCCTACATTACAGAACCCAATTGAAGCATCTATCCCAATGTTCTTGTGGACTGATGCTATTTTCCGCGGTCCTGAAATGACAGCAACGGCCGATGGTATTCGCGGCAAAGAAAAACTTGATGTGCCTATTAAGTTCATCTGGAATTATGCTGGTAACTGTTTGATTAATCAGCATGCTGATATCAACCGTACTCATGACATTCTTCAAGATGAAAAAGCCTGTGAAATGATTGTGGTAATAGATAACCACATGACGTCATCTGCTAAATATGCCGATATCGTACTACCTGATTTAACCACCTCTGAACAATCCGATTTCTGTATGGATGCATCAGCAGGCAACATGCCATATTTCATCTTTGCATCACAAGCGATTAAACCGCAATTTGAAGCAAAGAGTATTTACGATATCTGTACTGGTTTGGCACAGAAATTAGGGGTTGAAGAAACCTTTACTGAAGGTCGCGATCAAGAAGGTTGGTTACGTCACTTATACCAACTAACTCGCGCACAAGATCCATCGCTACCAACATTCGAAGCCATGCGTGAGCAAGGTATTTATAAGCGATTTGTGAAAGAGCATTTTGTCGCTTATAAAGATTTCCGTGAAAATCCTAAAGCGAATCCGCTAAGAACACCCTCAGGTAAAATTGAAATTTACTCAGAACGCTTGGCTAGCATAGGTCAAACATGGGAATTGGATGCAGATGAAACAATCCATCCATTACCGGTTTACACACCTAATTTCGAAGGATGGGAAGCCTCTAAACAAGGTAACTACCCGCTTCAATTAACAGGTTTCCATTATAAGTCACGTACTCACTCGACGTACGGTAACGTTGATATCTTAAAAGATGCCGCCAAGCAAGAGATGTGGTTGAACCCTCTTGATGCCCAAACGCGTGGGATAAAAAATGGTGATCTGATTCGTATCTTCAACGACCGTGGTGAAGTGCACATCAACGCAAAAGTCACACCACGAATGATGCCTGGTGTTGTCGCGTTAGGTGAAGGTGCTTGGTACGCCCCTGATGGACAACGTATCGATCACAGTGGCTGTATTAACGTACTGACCACTCAGCGCCCTAGCCCATTAGCAAAAGGCAACCCACAGCATACAAACTTAGTCGACGTGCAACTTGTGAAGAAGGCATAAGGGTTAAATAATGAAACAATACGGCTTTTATATCGATTCAAGCAAATGCACTGGCTGTAAAACATGTCAGCTATCTTGCAAAGATAACAAAGACTTAGATATCGGCGTGAACTACCGCCGCATCTATGAATACGCAGGCGGCAACTGGATTAAAGATGGTGATACCTTCCGTCAGGATGTGTACTCATACTACCTTTCAATCGCTTGTAACCATTGTGACGAACCTGCTTGTACCAAAGTATGCCCAAGTGGCGCTATGCACAAACGTGAAGACGGCTTCGTGATTGTCGATGAAGATGTTTGCATCGGCTGTAAATACTGTGAAATGGCCTGCCCATACGGCGCACCTCAGTACAATGAAGAAAAAGGTCACATGACCAAGTGTGACGGCTGTTACGAACGTGTTGGTCAAGGGCTAGAGCCAATCTGTGTTGGGTCTTGTCCACTGCGGGCACTGGAGTTTGGTCCGATAGCGGAATTGCGTGAAAAATACGGTACAAATGCAGATGTTGCTCCTTTACCGTCATCACTAACAACAAAACCAAACATTGTCATTAAGCTGAACCGAAATGCGCGTCCGACGGATGATCAAACCGGTCACTTGGCAAATCCGAAGGAGGTATAACATGGCTTGGCATGAATGGCCGTTGATTCTATTCACGGTATTAGCACAAACCGCAGTGGGTGCATTCTTACTGCTTGGCTGCATTATCTTGGCAGGCAAACTGTGTATCGGTGAAAGTGACCGCTTACATAAAAACATGTTTTTCATTTGGGTCTTAATGGGCCTAGGTTTCATGGCATCTACCGTGCACCTTGGCAGCCCATTACGCGCGATGAATGCTTTGAACCAAGTGGGCAGTTCATGGCTGTCTAATGAGATCTTCACGGGCAGCTTGTTCTTTGCTGCGGGTGGTTTCTATTGGCTACTGGAAGTACTCGACAAAGGCGCAGAGTCGTTACGTAAAGCTTTATTGGTGATTGCTATGATCATTGGTGTGAGCTTCATGTACTCGATGATCAAAGTGTACCTTATCGACACAGTGCCAACATGGGACACCGTCTACACGCCAATGGCATTTATCTTAACAACCATTATTTCTGGTCTGATTTTCGGTCACATGCTACTGACTGCTTCTGATCATAAGATGGCAGCCTTAGATAATGCACTACCGTTATTTGGTGCGATCGCGGTTGCCGTCAGTGTGATTGCAACTGTTAGCCAAATGATTTCACTGGGTGACATTAATACTGCCATCGTATCAGCGTCTGATTTGATCCCTGACATGATGCAGTTACAAATCTTACGTGTGGGACTTTTACTAGCAGCCCTTGGCGTCTGGTTTGTACCTCGCTTGATGGTAAGCCGTCCAGGTGTACCTGTGATGCTACTTAGCTTCATCTTGGTATTCTCGTCAGAATTAGTGAGCCGTGGCATGTTCTACGGTCTGCACATGACGGTTGGTATGTAATAATATTATTTGAAACATAAAAGGGAAGTCGCACTGACTTCCCTTTTCTTTTACTGCGACCTTAGCTTATACCAAATCCATTAATTATCTGACCATAATCGCATTCGGTGCACTTGTACGGAGTAATGACAATACCACTGTCAACGATGCCCCTATCACAAGTACAGCTCCTAAGTTTTGTACCATACCAGCCACTGCTAACAGACCACCCAGCATCAAGTAATAACCTAAACCAAATAATGCCCCCGCCGTACCAGCAACCGTTTTGTAATCGGCTAATGCATGCGCCAAAATATTCGGAATTGCGACGCCAAAACCCATGACCACCAGCATCATTGGCAATAAGAATATCGGGTAGCCAAACCACAGCTGAGATTGCGTTACAAAAACACCAACACTGCCGATTAAGGCTGTGCCACTTGCCAGCTTCACCAAAGAATACGCCGACAAACCTCGTGCCAATAACCGCTTATTCAGCATACTGCCCAGTAACGATCCCAGTGCCAACGCAATACCGCTGTAGCCAAAAGCTTCAGACGACAAACTAAGATGTGAAAACAAAAACGGGGCTAATCCGTAATAACCAAACAACATCAGGTTGAATAACGCCACCAAACCCGCACTGCGCCATAACGCACCGTCACGAATCATCTTACGGGCAATTATCCCCACCGAAACTGACTGCACAACCTCAGGACGAGTTTCGGGTAAGTAAACCAAAGAGATACTCCATAACACAAATGCCAACGCCATTACCGCAACAAATACGCCGACATAACCCCAAGTGCTTGCCAGCACACTACCACTCATTAAGCCGACCACAGGACTAATGGCAATACCCATGCCCATTAGTGAGAACACCTTGCCCAGTTCAGAACCTTGATAGCTATCACGCAGCATGGTCTGTGTGACCACCGACCCTACAGCGGCACCAAACGCAGAGACAATGCGTGCAATCAATACAACATCAAACGAGGTCGCTACAACCGCCAATCCGGCGCCAACCCCATAGGTCAATAAACCCGCTAACATCGCTCGTCGTCGGCCGATTACATCTGACATGCGTCCCCAGAAGACCACACCAAAGGCAAACGCAATAAAATAGACAGATAAGGTTTGTGCAGCCGTCTGAAAAGAGACATTAAATGCCTCTGCAATGTGTGGCAACACTGGGCTGTAAATGGTTTCCACTATTTGCGGAAACATCATTAACGCCACCACTAACCACGTACTCGGTTTTCTGTTCATGTTCAATTTCTCATCAGTGTTTCAATGAGGGGTACTTTACCGAGTTAAGCGCCTAGCCATTACAAACATAAAGACAATAAACATCAAAATAAGGACAACATAAGCACGGTAAGAATGACGGACAAAAAACCAATTATTGTGTAGTAAAGGAGTAGAAAATCGCAGAAATTGATACTAAACCAATCACAATTACAAACACGTTGCTTAATGCGCCTGAGTATTTGCGCATCGCTGGCACTTTCTTTATTGCGTACATTGGCATGATGAACAACAGCATGGCAATTATTGGACCGCCAAGGCTTTCGATCATACCTAGAATACTAGGGTTGATAGTAGCAACAGCCCATGTCGTCAGTAGCATGAAAAAGGCAGTACACGCATTCAACATTTTTGGTGCAACAGTTTTGTCGTGGCTACGCGCCATCTTAACCACAAGGCCATTCAAACCTTCGCTAGCACCTATGTAGTGACCCAAAAAAGATTTTGTAATTGCAATTATAGCCACCACAGGAGCCGCATAAGCGATCATTGGTGTATCAAAGTGATTTGCCAAGTAAGTCAGAATAGAAACATTCTGCGCTTTTGCTTCTGCCAAGTTTGCAGGAGATAAACTTAGTACACAGCTGAACACGAAGAACATCACTGTTGCAACCATCATAATATGACTGCGTACAAGGATACGTGAACATTGAGATTCGGCATTCGCACCGTATTCTTTTTGTTTTGCAACCGCAAAAGATGAGATCACTGGCGAGTGGTTAAACGAAAAGACCATTACTGGCAGAATTAACCACACCGCCATTATAGTTGCAGTATAACTGCCGTCGACTGGCATCACGTTATCGAAAATCGCACCGTTCCAGTAAGGTACTAAGTACATGGCGAGCATCAACAATACCGCCACGAATGGGAATACCAATACACTCATGACTTTGATGATCAATTGTTCACCCAAACGCACAACAGCCATTAATACTAAGATAAGGCCAAATGCAAGGAGGGCACGGGCGGGCGGTTCAACATTCAATTGATTAACCATGAAACTTTCAACCGTGTTGGTTAACGCTACGCTGTAAACCAGTAAAATAGGATAAATCGCAAAGAAGTACAGTAGAGTAATCACTTTACCCATTCCTACGCCAAAATGTTCTTCTACCACTTCTGTGATGTTAGCCCCTGGGTTCGCGCTTGATAATACAAAACGTGTCATGCCGCGGTGAGCAAAAAAGGTCATCGGAAGTGCAAGCACAGCCATCATAAGCAATGGGATTAGCCCCCCAACCCCAGCATTGATAGGAAGGAATAATGTACCCGCCCCCACGGCAGTACCGTATAAGCCAAGCCCCCATACGGTGTCGCTTTTACTCCAGCCTAATTTGTCTGCGCTGTTTGCTGAAGTATTAGCAATATTATTTTTGATGGTTCCCATGATAGATATCTCCGTTACATACCAGGTTAGCGAGAAAATGCTCGGCTGAGCACTTGAAAATGATTATTCGTACGAGCTGTGAGAGGCCAAGAAATTTATGGCATAATTCCGATAAAAACGTGATATATAACCTTAAATGAAATTTCTCATTGATAGAGGAAGTTATTTTATTAACTCAACTTTTATTTTGAACATAATCTCGAACCATTGCAGAGACAATCAATAATGAAATAAATAGATCAAGGGGAATCATCAAGTTCATATCGAAATTCATCACACCTATAAAAATTGTTCTTACACACAGTGACGCAGCAAGTAGCTGAGATATCATTATAAAAAAACAAATTAAAACACTTTTATCTTGCCCATTAAATTTCAAGGTGAAAAATAAAAATAAAATCGACAATAAAGCAGGAGAATAACTAATAAATACACTCATAACACCTCCAAGGTATACACAATAAGTATCAAGCAGCAAGAAATAAGAAATAAGAAATAAAACACGAACTATATTTCCAATTGAACACCAAGTTCAACAAGATGATCCTTAGGTATTTTAAGCTTTTCAGATGTTCTTAACGCATTTTTACTTAAGAACACAAACATTCTCGCCTTTGCATCATGAAGTACATTGATTTCTTTTATTTTAATTCTTTCTGATGAAACAAAGAAAACAGTCTCATCCAAATGAAAATATAACTTACTCAAATAACATGAATATAATGCACTTTCAATGTCTGGTTCTTCTTTATAGCCATAATAAGCGGTTACCGACCAAAATGTAGGTGAAATTTGTTTTACTTTGACTCTCTTCATTGGATGGATTCTTGGTTTTTCATCATAGATACACGTGAGAAATACCACTCTTTCATGAAGCACTTTATTATGTTGTATATTATTAAGAAGAGACTGAGGAACATACCCCTCCTCTCGCGATAGATAGACCGCAGTCCCCTTCACTCTTGAAGTGAACTTTCTTTCAAGAGAATAAGCAACCGCCTCGGCTGAATGGCTCATTTTAGCTTTACTTACAAGTTTGCTTTTTTCATCTTTCCATAACCACATTAATGAAAAAACACATAACCCTATTACTATAGGTAACCAGCCACCATTTTCAATTTTTAACGTGGTAGACAAAAATAAAGGAAGATCAATACATAACATTAAAATCATAACCTGTACAACAATAGGCTGAGACCATTTCCATTTATTCATCGCAACCAATGAGAATAGTATCGATGTAACCATCATTGTCAGTGTAACCGCTATCCCATAAGCAGCAGCAAGATTATTAGAGTGTTGAAAAATAAGTATGACAATAACAACTGAAATAAATAGAAAGAAATTAGCTATTGGGACATAAATTTGACCTATTTCATTATGAGATGTGTGAAGAACACGAACCGGTGGTAAGTAACCATAATTTATTGCTTGTCTCGTTATAGAAAACATACTGGATATAACGGCCTGGGATGCAATAACTGTTGCGACCGTTGATAATATTACTAGAGGTAACATTAGAGATTTTGGAGCCAATAAAAAAAACGGATTCGAAATATTACTTGAGTCAGTTAAAATCAATGCCCCTTGACCATAATAATTTAAAACCAGGCTTGGCATAATAAGAGTAAACCAAGCCATTTTTATTGGTTCAATACCAAAGTGCCCCATATCTGCATATAGAGCTTCAACTCCTGTAACAGCTAGTACCACTACTGATAATGTATAGATCGTGAATAGCTTATGATTAAAAATAAACTCCACGGCAAACTTTGGATTTACGGCATTAAATACAATCGGGTTATCAGCAATACTTCTAACACCCAATAATGCGATGGTTAAAAACCAAAGAACCATAATAGGTGAAAATAGTTTACCTATTTTTTCAGTACCATAAGACTGAATAGCAAATAGCAATAATATCATTGTAAGTGCTATCGGCATGATATACGGCGATAATTTTTTAGTTACCACTTCAACGCCTTCGACAGCTGATAGCACAGACATCGCAGGTGTTATGATAGCCTCCCCAAAAAAGAACCCTGTTGCTAACATACCGAGGGTAAGAATACATTTCTTCATCATGCCATGAGTTTGCTGCATCGCTAATGATGAAAGAGTAAGAATACCACCTTCGCCATTGTTGTTTACCCTTGTAACTAATAATAAATACTTAGTAGAAACAACAAGAACAAACATCCAAAAGATTAACGAGAGCACACCTAACACATTGGCCTGATTGACTACAAGGCTATGTTGACCATGAAAAGCAGCCTTGAAAGCATATAGAGGACTTGTACCAATATCGCCGTATACAACGCCAACTGAAAGTAATGACATCCCAAATAATGACTTTTTTTTATTCTTCATAAATGATCCCGTTAGCAAAGCCCCACTAAAACTATGCCTGATGAACAACCTATCACTGACTTTTAACGGGTTTATATTAAAGGGATGTATTTCAAAATAGTGTAAAGATTAGGGAGCTTTGTATAAAGATGATATAAAGATCCCTACATTAGTGGTCAGATAATAATCGATAACCTACTCCGGTTTCCGTAATAAGGTACTTAGGTTGGGCTGGCACAGCCTCAATTTTATGTCTTAACTGTGCAACATGCACTCTGACATAATGAGAATGTTCACTATAATTATCTCCCCATACATCTTTAAGTATCTGTTTATGCGTTAAAACCTTTCCCATATTTTTAGCTAACAGAGTAACAATTTTATACTCTGTTGGAGTGACATGAAGTAATTCGTCATCACGCGTTATTTGCTGCATGACTAAATCAATCGTAATATTGCCAAACCTATACTCTGTGATGTCTTGTTGCTCAGAACTTGTTACCCACCTTAAAGCAACACGAATACGCGCTAGTAACTCTTCACTTCCAAATGGTTTGGTGAGATAGTCATTTGCTCCAACATCAAGCGCCTGTACCTTTTCAGATTCCTTATCCCGAGCAGAAATAACAATAATTGGTGTTTCAGTCCACGTACGTAATTGTCGTGTAAAATCAAGACCATCAGTATCAGGTAAACCAAGATCTAACAAAATCAGATTGGGTTTCCAATTAACAACATGCCATAAACCATCTTTTCCATTGTCGGCTGATTTAACATCATAGCCATGTCCTGATGTAAGAATACTTAAAAACCGCTGAATAGGTTTTTCATCTTCAATTATCAGTATTTTGAACTGTTCGTTATTGCTCATATAAATCACCAACCTCTAATTTTCCACATGGAATTTGGACGGTAAAAACCGTTCCTCCACCTTCTCTGTGGGCCACTGTAATATCACCAAAATGAGCAGAGACGATAACCTTACAGATCGCCAGCCCCAACCCCGTGCCTTTTTTTGTTGAGTTACCAACCCGATAAAAGCGACCAAATATATAGGGTATTGATTCATCCGGTATACCAATACCTCTATCCTTTATTGTTAATGTAAACATGCCTTTATCATAGTTTGCATCTATATCAATTTGCGTACCTACATCACTATACTTAGCTGCATTCTCAACAAGGTTTGCAAAAACATGTTCCAATAAGGCACTATCAACCTCAATCAGCATAGGAGGGATATCTATGCGAAAGGAGTGTTTATTAATTATAATTTCCACACGTTTTAATGCACTTCCTATAATTTCTTCAGGATCAAACCAGTCCGTTTTTGGTATCAGTTTATCTGAGGTATATCTTGTGATATCAAGTAACTTTGAAAGACTTCGGTTTAAACTGTAGCCTTCATTGGCTATCGACTCTAGCAGTTCTTGTTGAACGGCTTGTGGCAAAGAAATAGTCTTATCTGTAAGTGTCGTCGATGAACCTATAATACTACCGAGCGGTGTCTTTAAATCATGGGAGACTGAGGCTAAGAGTGTATTGCGCATTCCTTCTAAATCATTTAATCGCTTAGCCCTTACCAAGTTAACATTCACCTCTGCCCTTGCTAAAGATAATGTCAGCAAGGGAAGTATAATCGATATAATCGGCTCTCCACCTTTGTTCTTCAGCAACAAAAATCCAAATGTATTGTCACCATCGATTAAGGGGAAGAGCGTCATCGAGGCAGATACATCTATCTTATTGGCTTTTGATTTTTTATGTTTTAAAACAATGGGGCGATAGTCTTTATCACGTAATGACTTATGACTAGAAACTAACTGTATTGTCTCTCTTATCAGCCATATCTGGCCATGCAACTGGTTATTTTTATCTAAAAAGTTAAGGGATGCCTGCGCAATACTTTGACTATCATTGCATGAGGCTAAACGGACAGCCAGTTGATAATTAGCTTCATGCATTTTTTTTAGAAATGTTGTTTTTTGTATTTCTTTTTTTTGCGACTGTGTTATTTTTATAGCGAACACCCCACTAAATACCATGACAGCAAAAGTAATTATATGCTTTGTCTCTGTTAACATAAACGAGTTATATTCAGGGATAATGAAATAATGAAAAGCCATAATACTAAGTAAAGTGATAATCGACGTTGTCACAGCTGAAAAAATGTAAACCGTACATATATTCAACAACAAAAACAACATGGCAACATCAGATTCAACCATCACCGACTTAAATTTAACACCTATATATATTACTACGAAATAAATCGAAATGAATACCATAGTAATCAACAGGTTTTTTTTAATATTGTCACCTGTTCTTATATTTATTTCTTTTTTTTGTTTCATGGTAATAGTTCATTAAAGAAGGCGACATACAACTTATACCTAACTTAATTTCTTATCAAATTAATTTATGACTGTTGTTGCCAGAATTTTAAGGTTAAATTTATGAAAATCATCGATGCAAATAGTGCTGTTGCAAATGTCGCTTATAAGCTTAACGAACTGATCGCTATATATCCTATTACTCCCAGCTCTCCAATGGCTGAAGAATGTGAAACATGGTCATCTAAGAAGAAAAAAAATCTTTTTGGCGACATTCCAAACGTTATAGAAATGCAATCAGAATCAGGTGCTATTGCTACTGTTCATGGCGGCCTAATGACTGGCGCCTTAGCAACATCCTTTACTTCATCACAAGGTTTATTGTTGATGATCCCATCGCTCTATAAATTGGCTGGCGAGCTAACTCCGTTCGTTTTGCATGTTGCAGCCCGTTCAGTCGCGACACATTCACTGTCTATTTTTGCCGATCACTCTGATGTTATGGCAGTTAGACAAACAGGTTGTGCGATGCTTTGCGCTTCAAACGTACAAGAGGCTCAAGATTTTGCTTTTATCTCAACAGTTACATCATTAAAGACACGCCTTCCTTTTATTCATTTTTTTGATGGTTTCAAGACCTCACACGAAATCACATCTATTGATCCGCTTCTAGATGCTGAAATGATGGCGATGTATCCTAAAGGTGCACTGTCATCACACCGTTCAAGAGCATTATCACCGGATCGCCCATCAATTAGGGGAACAAGCTCAAACCCAGATACCTTCTTTCAAGCAAGAGAAGCTTCTAATCCGTTTTATCTTGATTGCCCTTCAATTCTACAAGATACCATGAGTGCATTTGCTAGCCAGACAGGAAGAAGCTATAAACTTGTTGAATACTACGGTCACTTTTCTGCTCAAGACGTTATTATTGCAATGGGATCTGCAATTGGCACAATCAAAGAAACGATTGATAGATTACTTTCTCAAAATAAAAAAGTCGGCGTCGTCATCATTAGGTTATTCAGACCGTTTCCTTCTGAATTTCTATTAAATGAGATTCCGTCTTCGGTAAAAAATATTGCAGTGCTAGACCGAACCAAAGAGCCTGGCTCTCAAGGTGAGCCTCTTTATTTAGATGTTATTGCTGCATTATATGAATCATTCGCATTAGGTAAGAAAAAAGTCATGCCTAATGTGATAGCGGCCCGCTATGGTTTGGCATCGAAAGAATTTACACCATCGCATGTGAAAGGTATATTTGATGAACTAAGCAAAGAAAAAAAACATCAAAAAAGACGCTTTTCTGTAGGTATTAATGATGATGTTACTCATCAGAGCTTATGTTATCCCCCTTTCGACATTACATATAAAGGTCGGACCAATATCCTAATGTATGGGTTTGGTAGTGACGGAACAGTGAGTGCTGCTAAAAGTACCTTAAAGATTATCGGTCACCAAAGAGATATACACGTCAAAGGTAACTTTGAATATGACTCGAAGAAAGCAGGCGGCATAACTGCATCACACCTAAGGCTAGACACATCCCCTATTCATTCAACATACTTAATTGATAGCGCAGAGATCATATCTCTCTCGCGATTAGAGTTTGCTCAATCGATTAACATCGATAATCAACTTACAATCCATGGTAAGTTAATAATAAATACTGCATTTACGCAGAATACATTATGGCATTATCTGCCAGAAACATTACAAAAAACGATTATACAAAATAAAATAACTGTTTACTCTATTGATGCATCTAATATCGCAAAAAAATATAACTTAGGTCTTAAGGTAAATACCGTTATGCAGACTGCCTTATTTTCATTAATTAATAATATTAACCATGACCAAGCAACTAAAACGTTAATACTTACAATAAGAAAACGGTTCAGTAATAAAGGGGAGGATGTAATAAAAAGAAATATTTCGGCTATTAATGAAACCTCTTCAGCCTTAATTAAAAATGACTTTCTCGGTATGCCCATTGGTATAAAAAGTCGAACAACAACCTCAATGCCTAATGCACCCGATTCCTTTAATAACATCAATGCAAAAATACTGGCGGGAGAAGGAAATAATCTACCTGTTTCAATCTTTCCTCCCGATGGAGTCTGGCCAACAAATACTGCTAAATATGAGAAAAGAAATATTGCCGAATCATTACCGTTCTGGCGAGAAGATCTTTGTACTCAGTGCGGCCTATGCGTCATCGTATGCCCTCATGCTGCGATAAGAGCTAAAACCATTGATGAATGTGACCCCCAAAAAATAGAAAACGGCTTAAAAATTGTTGCTGCAAAATCACGAGATAAAAAAGGCAAATATTATTCCTTACAAGTATCACCTGATGACTGTACTGGCTGTGAACTTTGCAGCAAGGTTTGTCCAGCTAAAGACCGAGCAGATAAAAATGTTAAATCATTGATGATGGTCGATAAAAGTCTGACTTACGATGATGAAAAAGGCAGGTTTGAAGTATTTAATACTCTGCCTTGTGAGAGTATCTATCAGCAAAGTCGAATTGATGTTAAATCATTACAGACCGTAGAACCGCTCTTTGAATACCCAAGTGCTTGTTCTGGATGCGGTGAAACAGCCTACATCAAAGTACTCACACAACTTTATGGAGACCGACTATTAATTGCTAACGCCACCGGATGCTCTTCCATCTTTGGCGGTAACCTTCCTACAACCCCTTATGCTACAAACGATCAAGGAAAAGGACCTGCATGGGCCAACTCTTTGTTCGAGGATAATGCTGAATTCGGGCTAGGTTTTAAGCTCTCTATTGATATACAAAAGGATAAGGCAACAAGGTTACTTACCAAATCAGAACGACTGTCTGTTCATCTACCTTCTCAGGTACAAATGGCCATTAATCAGTTCGCCCCAACTGGCAATAAGGTCTCTATAGCACAACAACGTGAAGCTATAGAACAAATCAAAACGTGGATAGATCATCATGATGAGCAAAATAGCCACCAAGAACTTCTCGATGTTATTGATACATTAGTAGAGAAAACGGTATGGATAGTAGGCGGCGATGGTTGGGCTTATGATATCGGATACGGAGGGTTAGACCATGTCTTGCGTTCAGGTAAAAACGTAAATGTACTCGTGCTTGATACGCAGTGCTATGCAAATACCGGAGGGCAAAAATCCAAAGCAACACCATTAGGGGCAACCGCGAAATTATGCTCGCAACCAAACCTATTACCCGCAAAGCAACTCTCAACCCAGTACACAAATCACAAAAATATTTTTGTTGCACAAATTGCTCTTGGCGCCAACATGAATCAAACAATAAAAGCACTAAAAGAAGCCGCAGACTATAATGGACCATCGTTAGTTGTTGCATATTCTCCTTGTATTGAGCACGGATACGACCTTAAACATAGTATTAAACACACAAAATTAGTCGAAAAAACAGGGCTATGGCCAATATTTACTATTAAACCAGAAACCACTCAAGAAAGTGCAGCTACAAATAGTCCAGAAAAAGTAAAACTGGTTGAGAATGAACAACGCTATTTTATGTTTAAACAAAATAAAAATATAACCTAATTAAGACTATCAATTTTCTCTGGCTTTATTGAAAATACTCAACAATCCCTCATAGCCAACCTATTATACAGGTTGGCTATTTAACTTATGCTTACAAACACAACCATCATTGAAAAAACTATACCTACCCGCTAAAAGTATTACGCAGTAGCCGGTGTCATTTCGGCTTTCAGATCTTTCTTCAAGATTTTACCTGTGGCACTCATCGGCAACTGCTGACGAATTTCAACACTACGCGGGTACTTAAAGGCGGCAAACTGTACTTTCCCCCACTCGTGCAAGGCGTCGGCTTCAATGACCGAACCTTCTTTTAGTACTACATAGGCTTTAATTTCTTCGCCATATTCTTCACTGGGAATACCAATAACAGCCACCATAGCAACATCAGGGTGTGTCATAAAGACTTCTTCAATTTCTCGAGGATACACATTAAAGCCCCCACGAATAATTAAATCTTTAACACGATCGACAATAAAAAGGTTACCTTCTTCATCGAACTTGCCGATGTCACCGGTATAAAACCAGCCATTAACAATGGATGCTTCAGTTGCATCAGGTCTATTCAAATAGCCTTTCATTACATTGTGACCACGAATAACGACTTCGCCTGTATCCCCTTGCTTTGCCTTATTGCCTTGTAGATCCATTAACTGGATTTCAACACCTTGAACAGGTTGCCCAACCGAGCCAGGAATACGCTCTGCATCGAGGTGATTAAAACACGCGATTGGGCTGGTTTCAGACAGTCCATACCCTTCTAAAATCGGCACATCAAACTTACTCTCGAAGGTATGAATCACTTCTGTCGGTAATGATGCGCCCCCACTAATCGCTAATCGTAACGACGATACATCACTATCACTCTGGCAATGGTTCAAACCAATATACATAGTGGGTACACCAGCAAAAATCGACACATTATGTTTTTCAATTAGCTGTAAGACATCAGCAGCCTCAAACCTCGGCACCATCACTAAGGTTGCACCAATCAGGATCCCCGCATTCATATGAACGGTCTGCCCAAAGGAGTGGAATAATGGCAGCGTTACCAAATGCACATCACCGCCATTGCCTGCCATTAAGTTCTCGGCAATAAACGCATTCGACATCATATTACTCTGGGTGAGTTCAGCCCCTTTTGGTAAGCCAGTGGTACCAGAGGTATACAAAATAACGGCTGTATCATCTGCTTGACGAATAACGTAATCTTCCAGCGCTACACATTCCTGCAAAAATGCGGTTAATGTAGGTTGCCCATCGAAACTGAGTTGACCTTGATCTGCTGTCATCACAATCATCTTTTCACAATGATCTACTTGATTAAATGCAGCAATTCCTTCTTTTGCCATGGGTAATGCGCTATTGCCTTCAAAACAAAAAAAGAACTTCGCATCTGAATCTTCAAGGTGATATTTGATCTCTCGTTCACGCAACAACACATTTAGCGGCACGACGACTGCACCTGCTTTTTGAATGCCGTAATACACCAAAGGGAAGAAGGGTAAATTAGGGCAGCTCAACGCAACACGATCACCAGGTTGAATTCCATTATCGATTAACCCACTTGCAATCTTGCCAGCCATCGCATCAAACTGCGCGTAAGTCATCTGGGTATCACCGCAAATTAAGGCTACTTTGTCTGGTTTACAACTCGCGTTTCTCTGTAATGCAGCAGCAAGATTCATCATTGTTAAGTCCCTTTAGGTCATATTGAGTAGAGCGTTTTAAATCGATCCATGCATTTATTCGTCAGTACAAAAACAAACATAGTCAGTACAAACGCAAATATAGTGAGTCCAAAACAACATCACTTAAAATAAACACGCGTTTGAAATTTAATATGCAGTCTAATTACTAACCAGCACCCTTCACTTAGTCAACGTACTTCCGCCAAATTGTTAACGATTTGTGATCACGCTTTCATTAATACGTCACTTACCTCTTGAGCCTAAAAATAGCACAACCAAAACACTACCCAGCAATCAGACACAAAAAAGCCAGCGCATTACTGCACTGGCTCTTCCTACATATTAGTAACAAATCACCTAGGTGACTTGCTCTGATAAGCGGCTAATAAATTACAATACGATACCCGCAAAAATCAGTCCAAAGATGATACTGAACACCATGCTTAGTAAGCCCGGCATCATAAAGCTATGGTTGAAAATATACTTACCAATTCTGGTGGTACCAGTACGGTCGAAATCAATCGACGCGATAATTGGACCATAGTTTGGAATGAAGAAATACCCGTTCACGGCAACGAAAGTTGCAATGATTACTGTCGGTGGTAGACCCAAAGTAATTGCCACAGGTACTAATACAGCTGTTGTTGCGCCTTGGCTGTTCACCATTACTGATAAGCCAAACAACGCAAACGCAAATGTCCACGGTGCTACTTCTACTAGGCCTGATACAGCATCTTTCACCATATCACCATGCCCAGCAATAAAGGTATCACCCAACCATGCGATACCAAAAATCGCTACAATCGCGCGCATACCGGCATGGAACACCGAGCCTTGAGTAATCGCATAGCCATCTGGTTTACAGATTAGAATGATCAAAGCCGCAATCGACAGCATTACGATTTCAATCGTGTGCGCCATTCCCATTGGGTGGCCATCAAAGCTAGGACGTAAAGATGGAAGCGCACCCATCAGCACCACAATCAATGAGCCAAACAAGAACAACGATACCGCTTTTTTCGCTTCTGGTTGAATCACTAAATCCTCAACCTTTACCTCTTTTTCCATTTCTTTACGGTATACAGGATCTTGTAAGCGACGTTGGTATTCTGGATCGTCTTTCAGTTCTTTACCCAATTTATTCACGATCACACACGCTGACGCTAAGCCCAGCATCGTTGATGGAATAGTCACCAATAATACATCAGCTAGCGTAATACCTTGCGGCTCTAAGAATGCGACAAGTGCCACCACAGCAGCCGCAATCGGGCTAGCAACAATAGCAAATTGTGAGGCAATAACCGCCATACCCATAGGACGCTCAGGACGAATACCACTACGACGGCTCACTTCCGCGATAACAGGTAATACTGAATAAGCTACGTGACCAGTACCTGCCATCATAGTGAAGAAGTAAGTAACAATCGGCGCAATAAAAGTGATGTGACGAGGGTTTTTACGCAGAATATTAGAGGCAATTTTGATCAAAAAATCCAAACCACCCGCCGCTTGCATTGAAGCCGCAGCAGCCACAACCGCCATGATCATCAACATTACATCGATTGGTGGGCTGGTTGGTTGCATACCAAATACAAAACTCAGTATGGCTAAACCCACACCGCCCATGACACCTAACCCGATACCACCAATCCGTGCACCAATTAAGATACAAACCAGTACAATTAAAAATTCAACAACAAACACATCAATCTCCCTGATGACTACGTTTAAAATAAATTCAAGTTGCACATGATATTGAGTTCATAAACGTAATTATCAGCCATTCATCACACAAATAAAAATAAACTATACTTTTCAAGTGGTTAATTTTGCAATTATTATTTAACTGTTACCAATCGGTGATTAAAGCACATACACCCTGTAAATAAATTCGACAATTTAATTACAACTAGATCATTTCCGTGATCGCAGGCAGTAATGACAATAAAGTCATGCAGCCTAAGCTGACATTAAAAGCACGCTGCTTCAAAGAAGTATTTAAATATTGATTAATCCAGCGCCCGACTCCCGCCCAGCAAGTATTTGCAAACAAGCCAAATACAGTGAACACCACGACAATATTGAATACAGATAACCAATAATGGCTTGGCAAACTATAACTGGTTACTAGTGCCAATGATCCCATCCACGCTTTAATATTGCCTAACTGGAATAACATTGCCTGTTTCATTGATAACGGCTTTCCCGTACTTCCACTTTTACCTTTCGTACTAAAGCACATCAATTTCACCACCAACCAGAGCATGTAACCTAACCCTAAAAACTGTAATACACGGTAAAGTTCCGGATACTGTTTAAGGGCAAATGCCCCTCCACCCGCGCATAATAGTACTAGACCAATAACACCAATGCGGATCCCAACCAGATGACGCAGCGACTGACGTATACCAAATTGAGCACCAGAGCTTGCCAATAGAAAGTTATTGGGCCCCGGTGTCATCGCTGTAACGAAAGCAAACACACTCATCGCAGGCAATAAATCCCATACTGTACTCATATTTCATTCCTTCACACTTCGCCATTTTTATATAACGAGCGTAACGAAATATTATGGCATTCACCTATTGTTCATGCGTCACCATAACAATTCTTCTATTTCTTTCTTATTAAGCCTTATCTATCCTATATTCAGTATTTAAATGTACCCCTACCGAAGGTGACAATGTTCATTCCTGATATCTCTAACCGTACAGGCCCTAAATTTATGGCATTGGCTGATGCGTTAACTGAAGCCATTGAAAGCAATGAATTAGCAATAAACATGAAATTGCCACCGCAGCGTATATTGTCATATCGCCTTGGAGTAACAGTCGGTACGGTTACCCGCGCTTATCAGGAATTAGAACTAAGAGGATTGATTGAGCCAAAAGTGGGTAGTGGTACCTATGTAAAAGATAGGCAATCTGAGCAACAAACCTTTTATCACCCTGTAACGTCTCAAGAAGGCATTGATCTCGCCATTTGTCGTCCACTGTTGCTAAGCCAACAACAGCACTTATCGACTATTCTGCAAGACTTATCTCATGAGCCCACAGCACAAAAAGCCGTACTCGATTATTACAGTGCCGAAGGATTACACGGGCATAATAGAACTTTGCAACAGTGGCTAAGCAATCGCCTGAACGTTGATATTGATAATCGCCGACTAATTTGGACATACGGTGGTCAGCATAGCTTAGCCATTATTTTACAGTCACTTTCTCGCCCTAAAGAAACCATTCTCGTTGAAGGATTATGTTACGCAGAATTCATCAATGCCTGCCAGCAGGCAGAACGTAAATTAGTGCCAGTACAATTGGATGAGGCGGGCATTGTTCCTGAAGATTTAGAGCTACACTGCAAACGCCACAAACCACGGCTACTCTATTTAACCCCCGCAATTCAAAACCCAACGGGCACACAAATTAACGACAGTCGTCGTCTAAAGATCATCGAAATTTGTCGTCGGTATAACGTTTTAATCATTGAGGATGATGTGTTGTATTGCCCACCCAGCCATCGTAAAACACCGTTGGTTGCAATAGCCCCCGACATCACTATTTATGTTGGTAGTTTTTCTAAATATTTTGCCGGAGGGTTACGGGTCGGTTATCTCATCATGCCGCTAACGCTAAAAGATACCTTACAGCGAACATTACGTGCCAATTGCATGCACATTAGCCCATTAATGATCGATCTCGTTTGTCGCTGGCTAACCAATGGGGCAATGGAAGCCGTTGATAAAGAAATCGCACTTGAGCTAAGTGCACGACATCGGCTATTCAATCAGTACTTCCCATCACAGAATAATGCAGTTATTCCCGGGTTTAACTGTTGGATCACCTTACCTGAGCCATTAACAGGTTATGGCTTTAGCAAGCAACTACGCAATAAAGGGATTCATGTTCGCGAAGCAGAAATGTTTGCAGTAGGTCGATACCCTGTACCAGCGGCAATACGTATATCACTCACCGGTCCTGCTAGCCGTAGCCAACTCAAAACAGGCTTGGCAATCATTAAAGAACAAATCGCTGTGGCAAAACAACGCTAAGTGCAATCGGTGGAGCCATGAAAAAAGCCAATCAGTTTATTTCTGACTAGCTTTTCATCTTTTAGTATTCCAAGTCTACAATACCGCTACTTTGCGCCGACCTGCACCTTAAAATCAAATTGATAGAAATCACTACGGCAAATTGCTGAACCATATTCCAGTACATGACCTAACTTATCAAAGCTTCTTAAAGTGATTTTCATCAAAGGAAAACCATGGAAGATTTCTAGCATCTTTGCTTCTTCCTCTGTCGGCTCATAAATACTCAGAGAATATTCTTGGGTATGCGGTTCAATATCTCGGCTTCGCCAATATGAGTACAGCGATCCCTCAAGTAGTTCAGGACGAGGAAGGTAACGTTCAGGAATAAACATCGTCTCAATCGATACAGGTACGTTATCGGCAAGGCGAACGCGTTTAATTTTAGCAATCGTGTCGTCAGCTTTCAGTTCAAGAGGAGTACTTAATTCGGAACTACAAACGATTAACTCACGCACCAACCAACGGTTCGCAGCCACCCCTTGTAATTGTAACTGAGACGAAAAACCACCACCCGATAAGTTATAGTGAATTGGCAAACTAACCATCGTGCCTTTTCCATGCTTTTTCACCACTAAACCTTGCTCTAGTAATTCCGCCAGAGCCTTTACCACCGTTACCCGCGACACACCTAGCCCGATAGCCAACTTCCGTTCTGAAGGCAATACGCTGCCATGAACCAACAACTTTTCAGATATCGCTATTTCTATACCCTGCTTAAGTTGCAGGTATAACGGGGTAGATGATTGAGGATCCAACTGTTCATTCACCAAAGCTATTAATTGCTGTTCCACCCTTACCGCCATATATGTTGTGAGATATTTCAAAGAACCTACCCAATAATAACAAAGAGTGGGCGCCAAATCACACTGGTATTATAAAGGAGTATAACTGGACTCAATCTGGACTTATCATAATTCTAGATAACAATTTATAATCTGGAGATATACCCATGCCCCTCACCGACAAGCTTCACCAAAACCTGCTGGAAAAGAAAATATTGGGCAGCCTATATGGACAAGCCATTGGTGACGCTATGGGCATGCCTTCTGAACTATGGACGAAAAGCAAAGTCACCAGCTATTTCGGCTGGATTGATGACTTCTTACCAGGTCCAGAAGAAAATATTGCCGCTAACGAATTCAAGGCTGGAGAATTTACAGATGATACCAGCCAATGTGTCGCCTTGATGGATGCGATTATCGAAGCTGACGGTCAAATCCAGCCAGCATTAGTCGCCAAGCATCTAATTGCCTGGGCACACCGTATTAATGCATTCGAGAAAAACATCCTCGGCCCTACCTCAAAGTCAGCGTTGAATTCAATAACGCAGGGCATCCCCTTTGAAAAAATTGAAGCCAATGGCGTCACAAACGGCTCAGCAATGCGCATTGCACCTGTTGGCTGTTTATTGGCCACGAACAATAAAGAAGACTTTGCAGAAGGAGTACGATTATCGTGCCTTCCGACTCATAAATCTGATATTGCCATTGCTGGTGCCAGTGTTATTGCATGGGCAATCAGCCGAGCAATAGAAGGTATTAGCTGGCAAAAAATTAAAGATGAAATCATACCGTTAGCCAATGATATTCAACGCCAGAACGAGTCCACATTCAGTCCACTTTTGGGTCGACGCATCCGCTACGCTCTATATGTAGTGGAAAGCCAGCATGATAAAATTGCAGCCCTGACCGATCTCTATGAGCTTGTAGGTTCAGGAATGGACATTATTGAATCCGTTCCAACGGCTATTGCCTTGGTTGAACTTGCCGAAACTAACCCGATGAAATGCGCTGAACTTGCAGCCAATTTAGGCGGTGATACCGATACAATCGGTGCCATGGCAACGGCTATTTGTGGTGCTATTCATGGTATAGACGCCTTTGAAAACATACATATCCAGCTAATAAATACTGCAAACAACATCGACTTTGCCCCATACGCCCAAGCATTAGCAGCATATCGCATAGCCCATACCAACTAGGAAGGATATCGCAATGAACAGTAAAGACACCGCATCAGGGAGCTACAACCAGGTGGCAGACACCGAAACCAGTATCGACGATCTAGGTATTGACCTTGTTCCACCTAGCCAACAAACCAAAAAGCCAGCGGAGTTATTTTTCGTTTGGTGTGCCGCTAACATTGGTGTACTGGGCGTCGTTTACGGCGCGATCATTGTGTCATTTGGTCTCTCTTTTTTCCAATCCGTATTGGCTGCTATTGTTGGTGTTGCCTCATTTTCTTTAGTGGGTATTTCGAGTATTGCAGGTAAAATTGGTCGTACAACTACCCTTACGTTGTCACGATCCAGCTTTGGTAAAAGAGGAAATATTGCACCCACCGCTTTTTGCTGGGTCAACTTAATGGGTTGGGAGGCAGTGAATATCATCACTGGTACGCTTACCCTTGCCGCTTTATTTGCAGCTCTTGGTTTTGAAGAAACCACCATTATCACAGCGCTGTCTTTGGTACTCTTTGGTGGGCTTACTGTTGTCGTGAGTATGCTCGGTCAAAATACCGTGCTATTTATGCAAAAGTGGATCACGCGCACCTTCGGTGCAATGACACTCTTTGTCGTTTTATACCTAATGGCAACCGCAGACTGGGCTGTAATAATGGCACTCCCATCAGGAAGTTGGATCACAGGTTTCTTACCTGCAGTTTCTATCATTGCCGCGGGTACAGGAATAAGTTGGGCAATTGCAGGGGCTGACTACAGCCGTGATCAAAGCCCTTCTTCAAGTAAAAAAGATATTTTCACCTCGGTTGTAGGTGGAGCTGGACTACCCCTGATCTTGTTGATGTTTACAGGTATTCTATTAACCGCACAAATTCCTGATTTAGCATCGAATGAAAATCCAATTTCAGCGATTGGACGCTTACTTCCTTCTTGGATGGCTATTCCTTACCTAGCCGCTGCAACAGCGGGAATAGTAACAATTGCAGTACTGAGTTTGTATTCAGCTAGCCTTAACTTGCTAAGTATGGGAATCAAGCTTAAGCAACGTACGGCAATCGCGCTTGATGCTGTGCTTGTGTTAGGTATCGCGCTCTATGTTCTATTTGTATCGGGTGATTTCCTTGGTCCCTTTATCTCATTCTTAGTTTTCTGCGGTGTTTTCCTTGCGGCTTGGGCGGCGATATTCATTACTGATTTCTACACTAAGCATCAACAAGCAGGATACAGCGAAGAAGAGTTGTATGGAGAAACAGGCACAATTAAACCAACGTTACTTTGCTGGATAGCTGGTTCTATCTCAGGCTTGATGGTGACAAATACTGGTTTTATCGATGGTCCATTTGCTGTCGGTATTTTTGCTGATTCGAGTTTGGGGCTCTTTGTTTCATTCATTGTTAGCATGGTGCTTTACCGCATCACTCTAAAAACAACACGTTAAGGACTAGCCATGATCGACCTTCAGACCCTCACGAATCAACGCCAAGTTATTGTTATTGGAGCTGCTTTTGGTGATGTGATGCTCGGATTGGATCAGTTGCCACGTAGTGGTGGTGATGTAATAGCAGAAGAGCTTGGCCGACACATTGGCGGCTGTGCTTTCAATGTAGCTAGGGCGCTAAGTCGGATGGATATCCTACCTATCAATGCTATACCTGTGGGTAATGGCAGCTGGGGGAAAAACGTAGAAGCTGCAATGCTAAACGATAACCTTCTTCCATTGCTGCGTCACCCTACACATGACAATGGCTGGTGCATCGCAATGGTTGAAGCCAGTAAAGAACGTACCTTCATTACCATGGATGGCTGTGAGCAGCACTGGAATAAATCACTGCTGGCGCAAATACCTACGCCTGATAATGCCATTGTTTATGTATCAGGCTACGAACTCGTCAGTGAACAAAGTGAACCGTTGCGTCAATGGTTATTGGACCTATCCGATGATAAAACCTTATTTGTTGACTTCGGACCACGTCTTATGGATATCGACCCAGAGTTCGTTAGCAAACTGTTAGCCAAAAAACCAATTTTAACAGTGAATCGCGATGAACTGGCGCTGCTAAATCAACAAACGCCTAGCAACATCTATGATGCTGTCATCTTTACCAATAAGCATCAGGTTAGTCTAATTTGTCGTTTTGACAGCGAAGGAGCTAAGATTTGCCAACCGAGGTGCCAACCAAAGCTTATTCCCGCTTTCAAGGTAAAGGTTTCCGATACAATAGCTGCGGGTGATAGCCACTGCGCAGGCGTTATCGCTGGATTATCTGCAGGATGGGCGCTCAATGATGCTGTTGAACTCGGTAATATGGTAGCAGCTGTAGTAGTAAGCCGACCTGGCTCTGATGGTGCACCAACATTAGCTGAATTAAACAGTTTCCAAGCAGAGAATAGCACTTAAAGCTCGAGTAACCCTTTATTCAGCGCACATAAACAGGAAGTAGTTGGCGTACTACTTCCTGTATACGCATCACATACTGATCATTCAGTCGTGCATATACTTTCGTTTATAATCTGCAGCCATTGCAAAAAGAGGGAGAATCATGACAGGCACAACGAGTCCGGCTACAAATATTAATTCTTCATTAACCAATAACTGATAACAACTGATGCTAAAAATAGCCGCTACGATCGCTAAAAATGACAGGTGTAGCCAAGGGTGGTTAGATGAAAAACGGGCGTAATATCTGTCCATTTAAATGCCTTTCATATTGTATGGTTAATATTAAATACTTAAGCATAGCGACTGTTGATAGAAAACCTTAAATCAAAAATGAGAATATTCTCAAAATAAATCATAAGAAACTGTATTTCTCATGAGCAAAAAATAAAACATTACGCAATAGAGTTCACATTAGCATTCACCCTTAAAACTGCAGTAAACCCCAATAATTATCTAAAATACTCACACATCAACGTGATAATCTCGTGTTTGCTAGGGGATACTAAAAATAACATACCGCAACATCACATTAACATAACTCTATACTTACCCCTCTCTGTTTGCTCCGTTATGATAATAAGCATAATAAAAATATTACGCACATACTTAGTATTATTGGTACATGAATATAGCTGTGTCACCAGCTCTATATCGACATAAAAAATAGGGAAAAACCATTATGTTGTCTGTTTTTGATATTTATAAAATTGGTGTTGGTCCATCCAGCTCTCACACTAATGGTCCTATGATCGCGGGATTTGAGTTCTGCCAAAAAATTCAACCAAAACTAGAAACCGTTCATACAGTACGGGTTGATTTATACGGTTCTTTATCGTTAACGGGAAAAGGGCACCATACCGATCGTGCCGTGTTTCTTGGTCTAATGGGTAATAAACCCGACACTATCGATATTGAAGTTGCCAACCTAACAATGCTTAATGCACATAAAAGTAATACGTTACCTTTAGCCAGCCAAAAAACAGTCCCATTTAATGTTGAGAAGGATATTGTATTTCATACCACTAACCTTCCTCTGCACGAAAATGGCATGATGATTACTGCAATCGATAAAGAAGGTAATGAGCTAGATAGTGAGACCTATTACTCGATAGGCGGTGGATTCATTGCAACTGCAGCAGAAATGCAAAATAAAGGGGCGGCTGTCGAAACTACCGTTACCTACCCTTTCAAATCTGCTGACGATATTCTGATTATGGCTGAACGTGACGGATTAAGTATTGGTCGCTTAGTTCAAGACAACGAAATAACCTTTAGAAGCCAAGACGAATTTGATGAAAGAGCCAAGAAAATTTGGCATATCATGTCTGACTGTATGGAAAGAGGCTTTCACAAGGAAGGTATTCTAGAAGGTGGATTACACGTTACTCGCCGTGCACCTGCTCTTTTAAAGCAATTAGAATCTAATCAGCATATTGAAAATGATCCTATGACTATTTTAGATTGGGTTAACTTGTTCGCATTTTCAGTAAGCGAAGAGAATGCTGCAGGCGGACAAGTTGTTACTTCGCCAACTAACGGTGCAGCCGGTGTTATTCCTGCCGTATTGATGTACTACAACAAATTCATTAACACCTTAGAAATAGAACAAATAAAAGATTTCTTAGCAGTATCAGCAGCTATTGGTATGTTATATAAAATGAATGCCTCTATTTCAGGTGCTGAAGTAGGCTGCCAAGGTGAAGTTGGCGTATCGTCGTCAATGGCCGCAGCGGGTCTAACGGCAATACGAGGCGGAAGTAATGAACAAATTTGCATGGCCGCTGAAATTGCCATGGAACACTCTTTAGGTATGACGTGCGATCCCATTGGTGGACTTGTACAAATCCCCTGTATCGAACGTAATGCAATGGGCGCGATGAAGGCGATAAATGCTTCACGTATGGCACTAAAGCGAAACAGTAAATCACGTATTTCTCTAGATAAAGTGATCGATACCATGTATCAAACTGGTAAAGACATGAACAGAAAATACCGTGAAACCTCACTGGGTGGGCTAGCTGTTATCCACCTTGCTCCGCCTTGTGAATAAGTAAACATGAAAAAAAAGAAGGAGCATAATGCCCCTTCTTTTTCTAATCAACCTTCATGTATTACCTTCATATCTTAAAAATATCTCAGCCTAGATTCAACGTACGTTTAAACCAGGCAGCTATATCTTGTATCTGCTCTAGGCACACATTGTGTTCCATTGGATAAGTGCGCCAATTGGGATTAAAATTCGCCGAATTCAATGCAGCTAAAGCATCTTTACCCATTGATGGTAACACCACAGGATCATGGCTACCGTGCATAACTTCAATCGGTAACTCACGATTAGCATCACTAAATTCGATAGAATCTGAGGTTGGGAAATACGTTGATAATGCTAATAAGCCTGCCAACTTATCGGGATAACTCAGTGCCGCTTGGTAAGCAACAGCACCACCTTGAGAGAAGCCTGCAATAACAATACGATCGCTGGCAATACCACGGGCACGTTCACGCTCAATTAACTCGACCACTTGATTAGCCGAATCTAACAACTGCTGAACATTTAGCTTACGCCCTGCACCCATTTCTAAAATATCATACCAAGCAGGCATCACCATACCACCGTTGATCGTAACGGCAATAGACGGAGAATGTGGGAAAATAAACCGCACAGGTGCATCTTGTGGAAGTTTTAATTCAGGTAAAATTGATTCAAAATCATGACCATTTGATCCTAAGCCATGAAGCCAGATAACAGCAGCTGTCGCTGTTACTTGTGGTTCTACTTCCACGCAATTAAGAGTTGTCATTCGTCCATTTTCATTTTATTTGCAGATACCTAACCATACACTGAAATGTTGAAACATGACCAGAATTGGATTCGATTACTCCTGCATCTTGGTATAAGTTAAGAATTTATGAAAAATTAAAGGATTTATTCAAGGTAATACTATAGTTTCCAAGTCAATATTCGTGCAATCTAGAGCCTTATACCAAATACGTAATTTAAACGCTATTTCAGCACGAGGAACACAATATGGCTATCGCACATAGCGACATGGAAGAGGCGTTAAAAACGTTGGAGTGCCGTACAAACTTCAAGGTAAAGAAGATAACAGAGTACATGTTACCTAGCTTAAAAGAGCCATTTTATCTTTGTACCGATAATCACAACCCACAACTTATTATTCGTCCTGCATTTGAAGTTTTCGCTAATGAATTATCAGGTTTAGATGGGGTATCTGCTAAATATTCGTATTATCACAATGCAGACATGACACGCTTTCCAACACGAGTGAATACCGGTCGAACTGAAGTTCACTATGGTCTTGCATTCGAATTTGAACATACTAAAGCAGTGAAAACCTTTATCGAAACACTAATAAAGATCGCTAAAGGTGGCTAAGCACGTTTTGTTTCACCTTTAGTGCACTGTTTTTTTGTATTTGCCATGTTTGGTTTATCGTGCGTGAGCCTACAGCACCATAAGTATTAATATCAAAACGGTGGGTGAATAACCCATCGTTTTATGCTTTATTGCAACAAAACCATCTCAACCGATTACGGTATCTTATTTCAATAAACGCTAATTTAGAGGTTATTTATACGTCTTAGCATAACGCTTCATAACCATAGTAGAACCATCAATATTATCGACAAACTTCTGAGATGCAGGGGCACTCATAAATGAAGCCATTGATGCATCAGCATCCTTTGCAGATTTCCAATGTACAATTACAAGCCATTCTCCATTCTCCCCAGCGGCCGATTCGCGTGAAATGAACCCAGGCTGTTTAGCAACATGTTGGTCTTCGACTGCTTTATCAATTGGAGCAAACTCAGTATATGAAACACCCGCTTTCAGTTTTAGTGTGACAATTTCAATGATAGCTGTGTCTGATGCATAAGCGGTAGAAAGTGTAGCCATCATTGTTAGCAATACTAAAGATAATCTTTTGAAATAACGCATAATTAATACTTCTTCTATTCAAGTGGCAGTCATAAGTTCAACCGAGTTAGCTTTATAATAGTCACCTCAAGGTGATTGGCTAACCAAGCTCGTTTTCTAAGACGGCAGAAAGACTTAAACTTTCACCACAATTAGTGAGTAAATACGTCTCGCCGTTGGATAGGTCCATTGTATTTTCCTTCGCTGAAATCTACCTTGTGTATGCTGTACATTCTAAAACCGTTGTAGCTAAAGCGGCTAATAGACCTTTTTTCATGATTTTACCTCTCGTTGGAATGAAGTAATAATAGTGATAAAAGACAGAACTCACATGGTCAGTACAGGTGAAATAATGGTTAATGACGAACTTCAAACGGTCTCTGAAAGCATAATAGGGTGAGTGAGGTGAATGCCTCAGGCGGATAAGTTGTTATTTCACCTTTAGTGCATTTCATTTTTTTGCATCTGCCGTGTTTGGTTCATCGTACGTGAACCGGCGGTGCCATAAGTATTAATATCAAATCGGTTGGGCGAATAACCTAACGTTTTACGGTACCGTTTTTCTAATTGTGCCAAATCGATACTGTAGTTTTGCTTTAGCAGTTTAAGCACCGCATTAATATCTTTTTGCGGTGCGTGCTGCTGCCTGAGATAAAAATAGAGATTTTCTGCTCGTTGTTGATTCATAACTCCCCCTAAGATCAAGCTTAATGCGTATGAGGAACTGAAGAGAGATTAATAATGGCAATACCAATGCCAATCACGACCATCCCCAGCCATACCTTGGCATCTAGATGCTGTTTATAAATAATATTCGACATCAGCGTGACTAATACTATTGCAAGCCCAGCCCAAGACGCATGAACAATACCAACGGGTAAATTCTTCATTGCTTGGCCTAAAAATAAAAATGCGGTCAGGTGACCAAGAATTACAATGGCGCTAGGTAACGGGTTAGTAAAACCATTTGTTGCTTTTAATGCTACATGCGATGTTGCTTCTGCAAGTACGCCCAATAATAAAAATACCCAGCCCATGCTTTGCCTCGTTGTCTTACTGCTGTTGAAAGAAGAGAGCACAGTATATTTATTTCCTCACAAATGATAATCACAGTAAATTACAAATTACTTTTACCTAGTGGTAATAATTTAATATGAGGAGCTTACACCATGGTATTCACCTCATGGTGCAAGCTTCACAACCCGCTATCTCGCCTTTAGTGCGGGTCCTACCATTCGATGAAGTACATTGTTCTTTTTTTTATAATGATGATGCAAAGCCGCAGATGCATGCACAACGACTAATAGCGCCAACATTGCACAACTAACTCTGTGCACTGTAAAGAAAAAGGCATTGATCTCTGGATCGCTAATCAAATTATCGATCGGTATTAACCAAAACAGATCATACCCAGTCTTTAGCATCAGAAAGCCACTCACAAACACAGTAAACATCAAAAAATACAGTAAAGAATGAGCTACATGAGCAATCTTATTCTGCAGTGAACCGCTAGCTTTAATACCGCT
Organism: Photobacterium profundum; assembly: GCF_003026285.1. Taxonomy (GTDB): domain Bacteria; phylum Pseudomonadota; class Gammaproteobacteria; order Enterobacterales; family Vibrionaceae; genus Photobacterium; species Photobacterium profundum. The sequence goes on along the minus strand of NZ_PYOD01000004.1, from coordinate 54,843 downwards.
AATTGTCGGACGTAAGAAGCTCCAAACAAAACGGACAATAAAAAGAGCTGATCCTACTGTTGCCAGTGACATATTCAGCACCGACAAAAAGTTAAAGATATGAGGGGAGGAATCGATGACGAGGTGCATGATATAGCCAGCACACATTGCATATATAATGACTGTAGCCATAATCCAGTGAAGCACTCGGGTCAAAATATCATAATGGGTTCTCATAATACTATTAGCCTTGAGTTTAGACGTTTAACATAATTAGGACGTAGATAAGCAGGAAGACCAACCCCATGACAAGGCTGGTGAAAGGGGTTAGTTCAGCTTAGTCCAAGCTGTACTCCAATCTGAACCTACACCCGGATCAAACTGAGTCGCACTAGGTGGCAATTGAATACAATATCCTGAGCTAAACAGCGCCAAGGTAACTGGTAGAAGTGTGTTTTTTGTAATAATCATTATCACTGATCCCGTTGTTTTATAGAAAAAAACAACCATAGAATCGGCATGCTTGATGCAATTTTACGTCTTGAAAAGACGGTAACCCCGCTATCATAGACTGGCGTCGACAGACCGGAAGCTTTGCGTCCTACCCTTTAGGATAGTTTGCCAATAATGTGGTTATTTGGTTTAAATGTGATCTTCATCACTCATAACCACTCTACATTAAATGCCTAAAAAAGCAGGCTTAAGTGCATTTAATTTCACAGGAGATCACAACATATTCTCTGTTTTTGTAGCAATATTTTACTTTACGGCAAACTAAACAGTTGTTTAAACTTTAATTAGTCCTATTTACCACTAATCATATGAATACCAATTCAGCCGAGCATACAAAATTCTTATGCTAGATATTCAACACATTCAGTCTTTCTCCTGCGTACCTATTCAGCAGGAAATAAGCTATTCTTCTTTTCCATCATCGCCTCAGCATAGGTAAGAAAGTCAGCGGTATCTTCTCGAAACATACTGAGATTTTGTTTGAGCTTGTCATCAGACCAATCCCACCACGCAAGAGCTTCCAGTCGCTCCCCCATCTCATGCGATTCAAATCGAGGACGTAATACCCGAGCAGGGTTACCGACCACAATCGTCCATGGTGGTACATCTTTCGTCACAACACTACCCGCACCGACAATCGCGCCATTTCCAATACTCACACCGGGCAACACGATCGCCCCATGCCCAATCCAGACATCGTGACCAATCACGACTTTGTCTTCTTCACGCCAGTCAAAAATTTCATCATCAACCGCAGTGCCCTCTTCACCCAACTGAAATTTACCTGGGCGATAGGTGAAATGGTGTAAGGTCGGTCGCCACCAAGGGTGATTACTGGGATTAATGCGAACACTGGCTGCAATCGACGTAAATTTTCCCACCTCGGTAAACATCAGGTTGCAGTCATTTTGTATATAGCTGTAATCACCTACGGTGACATTATTAAGAATGCAACGTTCGGCAATTTCCGTCCACCGACCTAATGTCGTGCTGTGTAACTTACTGTCAGGGGCAACAGAAGGGGTTGCATCCAGTATCTGTGTCGCAGGTTGGCTCATAGATCAAATTCCTGTTCATCAAAGGCCAGAAAGCGGCACGCGGTAAAGTAATTAGGGTTATCCATCGCCCACGACTCCAAATCATGACCAACATGAATCAATCCCATTTTTTTGGGGTGGCATTCCTGTTGAATAATACGCACCGTATCGGTGTCATTATGATTCACTGGTGGGCGACCTTCTCGAGATGACGAGGGCGGAAAACTACAATCAATCAGCATCATTTCAATGGGGTTTGCAACTAGCCACGCAGTTACATCTTCTCGTAATCCCAACGTATCGGTTAAGTACGCAATACGTCGTCCTTGCCATTCAAAGCAATAACCAAAGCACACTTTGGAGTGGTTCATCGGCAATGGCGTAATGGTAATACCTTGCCAACTAAACGCTTTAAAGGCTGTTAGTGGAGGCCGAAAAACCAATAATCCGGGATGTTTGAACAAATCATCACAGCCTTGGGGATCATCCGGCCCGTCAACACGAATAGGTGTGCCTTCCCCCCAGCGTAGATCAAATAAACTATGCACATGATCCATGTGATAATGGGTCAGTAATATTCTATCGATACTGCCCGCGGGAAAACGCGTGAGCAGATCATCCGCGTTAGCATCCAACAATAATTGCTTACCTTGATGTTCGATCACCGCTGACGTTTTTTTACGTCGATACGACAAGGTATGCTGGGCACGATCGCAAGCTTGGCAGGTACAACCGTAAACGGGCAACATGCCGGCATTGCCCGTTCCCAATAAGGTCAGTTTCATCGATACCCTACCGACTCTGGTTCAAGTTCAGCGCAGTAGTAACGGTTAAATTGCGCTAATGTTTGCGCGATAGTTCCGCTGTTATCCAACCGCCACCGTTCGCAACTTTCAGTCATATCAGCATGAGCACTACCATCTGCTAACACGCAGTGTTGAAAGTCTCGCGCGCGCATAAGCCGTTGCTGAATTTCGGCTTCTGTTTCACGACCACGAATGCGTAACCGTTGCTCAAGCACACTCAAAGCAACATCGACAACAACAGGTACTAATAAGTTTCCATACTGTGCAAGCGCTTGGGGTAAGAACTCGCGGGATCCATTTACCATGACATCACAGCCGTTGGCTAACCATAAATCGACTTCTAACCCCACCCCATAATGCAGCCCATTAGCTTGCCAATACATCGCGAATAAATCATGGTGCCGACGATAGACAAATTCTGCTTCGGTTAGCGCAATATGGTTTTCACCACCCGCACATGCTGCGCGGGTGATGTAACGATGGGCAACCAAGATATTGGAAGGCCAAGCCTGACGCACCGCATCAATTACACTGTCTTTTCCTGCACCTGAGGCACCAATGACATAAAAAATTCGAGCCATAGATTGATCCTTCGTTTAATTAGAATACAGCTTTCCCTTCACGCCAAACACGCGTTGCATACGTATGGTCGTGACGCTGATGAGCCAGCAATAAGTCGGCACGTTTTCCTTCCTCAATTACACCGCGATCATCCAATTGCAGGGCCTGCGCCGGATTTATGGTTGCTAATTGGGTCGCCGTCGCCAGGGAATACCCATTACGATCGTCGTGCGCAATACGGAAGATGGCATCTAATAAACTACTAGGGTAATAATCAGATGAAAGAATATCTAACACTCCTAGCTGTGCCAGCTCATGAGCAGCAACATTGCCGGAATGAGACCCGCCTCGTACCACGTTAGGCGCTCCCATCATGACTTTCAGCCCTAAAGCATGTGACGCTTGTGCCGCTGCGACGGTGGTTGGAAATTCTGCAATCACCATTTTTAGCGCTTTCGATTCTTCAACGTGTGCAACGGTGGCATCATCATGGCTAGCCATCGGAATATTATGCTCGCGACAGTATTGGCAAATAGCTTCACGGTTAGGTGCCGACCATACTTGTGATCGTTCACGCTGTTCAACTTCAAACGCTGCCATTTGTTGGTCGTTAAACTTGTACTTACCTTGATAATAGTCGCGATATTTTTGCACATTCACAAATTGACGCTGACCCGGCGCATGATCCATCAAAGAGACTAAATGCACATCAGGTAAATGTGCGTAACGCTTAAACATATCGACCGTCGTTTCGTGCGGCACTTCGCAACGTAAATGCAAAAAGTGGTCTGCACGATTAACGCCTCGACGCTGGCTTTCTATCACTGTCTCTATCAGCTTATCGAGATTATCGTGCCGTTTACCGCCTTCACGGTAATCACCCAACGCGACGGCATCCAATACCGTGGTAATGCCAGATGAGACTAATTGCGCGTCGTGTGCGCTCATAGCAGAAAACGGTGGCCAATCTACCTTCGGCCGTGGTGTAAAATACTTTTCTAAATTATCGGTATGTAGCTCAATCAACCCTGGCATTAACCAACCATCTTCCCCGTCTATCGCTTGGGGTAACTGGCTAACAGTATCTGATAGGGTGCGGATAATACCGCCTTCAATTTCAATCGAGCCTTTTACTGTTTGGTCTTCAAGTACCAAGTTCACGTTGGTAATGATCATTCTGTCATCCTTTATTTCACACCGTTGGCTTATTGATAACGCTTTGCCTGTCTTTATTAAGCTTCAAGGTTAAGCTTCAAGTTCTAGGCAATTAAATTAAGCGCACTGAGATTGCAGTTCCGTTGCCGTATTCACTGGTTGCATGGCATATAAACGATCTGCCACTTTCTCTCGTACATCTTCATCATGAAAAATACCAACGATTGCAGCACCACGTTGTTTGGCTTCATTGATCAAACTGACCACTACCGCACTGTTTTCGGTGTCTAACGACGCTGTTGGTTCATCAAGCAATAACACGGGATAATCCACAATAAAGCCTCGTGCAATATTGACACGTTGCTGCTCACCACCCGAAAATGTTGCAGGTGCAAGGTGCCAAAGGTGTTCTGGTACATTCAAACGCGCCAACAATGAAGTTGCTTTCACTTCCGCTGCCTTGCGGCATCCGCCTCGTTCAATCATTGGCTGCATCACCACTTCTAATGCACTAATGCGGGGAATTACACGCAGGAACTGACTCACCCAACCAATAGTGTCACGGCGCACATTCAGAACCTCACGCGGAGTAGCTTGTGCCAAGTCGACCCAATGGCCATGGTGCAATATCTCGATGCTGCCTTGATCAACCAGATAGTTACTGTATAAGGCGCGTAACAAGGTCGATTTACCCGAGCCGGAATGACCATGCAACACCACGCATTCACCTTGCGAAACGGTTAAATTGGCCTGAGTTAACACCGGTAGTGACATGCCATTTTGATTATGCAAAACAAAAGTTTTACTGACATTTGAAACGTTTACCATTGAAGTCATGAGATATCCTTTTTAGTTCTGCAGCACTGACGATACAAGTAACTGGGTATACGGATGCTGTGGATCATCCAACACTTGATCGGTCAGCCCTGTTTCGACCACTTCACTGTGTTTCATCACCATTAAACGGTGCGCCAACAAACGCGCAACAGCCAGATCGTGAGTCACGATAATCACAGCCAAATCCAGCTCAGTTACTAACTGACGTAATAGATCCAGTAGCTTTGCCTGCACTGAAACATCCAAGCCCCCTGTCGGCTCATCCATAAAAATTAGCTTCGGGTGCGTGACTAAATTACGGGCGATCTGCAATCGCTGCTGCATACCGCCAGAAAATGTCGTCGGCATGTCATCAATCCGCTCGACCGGAATTTCAACATCGGTTAACCATGTAGCAGATTGCTCGCGGATTTCACTGTAATTACGTTGGCCGACGGCCATTAAACGCTCACCAATATTGCCCCCAGCAGAAACGCGACCACGCAAGCCATCCATTGGGTGTTGGTGTACAACCCCCCATTCTGTGCGTAGTAAATGACGGCGCTGACTTTCCGCCATCGCATACAGTTCTTCAACCTGTTGGTATGGGGTGTCAGTATCCCCTCGTAGGTATAACACTTCACCGCCATCAGGCTGTAAGCGCCCTGAAATAGCCTGTAGTAAGGTACTCTTGCCTGAGCCCGATTCCCCAACAATGCCCAATACTTCACCTGGGTATAAATCAAATGACACTTGCGAAAAACCTTTACCCGGCGCATACAATTTAGTGAGATTTTTCACCGACAATAGTGGCTGTTCATCATCCGAAGTAGTGGCAATTAGTGCTTGTTGCGTTGACGTATTCATGCGCTTTCCCCTTGCGAGCCACAATAGTCCGTGTCTGAACACACGAACATGCGATTACCTTCATCATCAGTGACCACTTCATCTAGGAAGGTATTGGTCGCCCCGCAAATACTACAGGGTTCATCCCACTGCTGGATTTCAAAAGGGTGATCCTCAAAATCTAAACTACGTACCTTGGTGAACGGCGGAATGGCATAAATACGTTTCTCACGCCCAGCACCAAACAATTGCAGCGCAGGCATGTTGTCCATTTTAGGGTTATCGAATTTTGGAATAGGAGAAGGATCCATGATGTAACGATCATTCACACGCACGGGGTAAGCATATGCAGTTGCGATATGGCCAAAGCGCGCAATGTCTTCGTACAGTTTCACATGCATAATGCCGTACTCTTGCAGGGCATGCATTTTTCGGGTTTCGGTTTCACGAGGCTCTATAAAGCGCAGCGGCTCTGGGATCGGCACTTGATAAACGAGGATCTGATCTTTTTTCAGTAATACCTCTGGAATACGGTGACGGGTTTGAATCACTGTCGCATCTACCGTGCGTTCAGTAGTACGGGCATCCGCTACCGTTTTGAAAAACTCGCGGATCGAGACAGCATTAGTAGTGTCATCCGCGCCTTGGTCGATCACTTTTAGGGTATCTGCTTGACCCAGAATGGCAGCGGTTAGTTGGACCCCACCCGTTCCCCAACCGTACGGCATTGGCATTTCACGGCCACCGAACGGTACTTGGTATCCTGGAATCGCGACCGCTTTTAATAATGAACGGCGAATCATCCGCTTGGTTTGCTCATCCAAATAACCGTAGTTGTAACCTGTATTGTAATCAGTGCAGGAATCGGTATTTGAATCATCACTTTGACATGTTGATGATGCATTAATTACTTGGCTCATTTATTTGCCCTCACTGTCTTGAGTCATGTCGTCATGCTCTTTGTGCATCTTGCGCAGTAGCTCTAATTCAGCTTGGAAATCGACGTAATGTGGTAGCTTCAAGTGAGAAACAAAGCCAGCCGCTTCGACGTTATCGGCATGTGCTAATACGAACTCTTCATCTTGTGCTGGGCTATCAACCGCTTCGTTAAATTCTGGCGCTTGTAAAGCACGATCTAACAGTGCCATCGACATAGACTTGCGCTCATTGAAACCAAACGTAAGGCCGTAGCCTCGAGTCAATTTAGGTTTCACCGCTTTATCGCCAACAAAGCCATTAATCATCTGGCATTCCGTTAGCTCAAGGTCGCCGATCTCTATTTCAAAGCCTAGCTCTTCAGGAAGAAGTGACAGCGTAACCTGTCCTGAGCGAATCTCGCCAGCAAAGGGATGGTTACGTCCATAACCACGTTGAGTGGAATATCCCAGCGCCAACAAGAAACCTTCATCACCACGAACTAATTGCTGCAAACGAGCAGATCGATCACACGGATAATTAACAGGTTCGAGCGTAATATCTTCAGGTACTTGCTGGTTATCTTCTTCCACCAGCATCATGTCGAGTTTTTCTAAGATCCCCAGCACTTGTGGGCATACTTCTGGTTCAGCTTCCTTTACTAACGCTGCACCGCTCGCAACCTGTTCTGTAATGCGAGCATGAACGGTCTGCGTTGCTGTTTCAGAACGACTCGCAGTCGTCTCAGTGCCTTCTGCAAGTAACGAAAAATCCAGCAATCGGTGGGTATAATCGTACGTTGGACCTAATACCTGACCACCAGGTAAATCTTTATAGGTAGCGGAAATACGACGTTCAATACGCATTGCCGAGGTATTCACCGGTTGCGTTGTTGCCAAGCGTGGCAAGGTTGTTCGGTAAGCACGAAGTAAAAAGATCGCTTCGACCAGATCGCCAGCGGCTTGTTTAATCGCAAGAGCGGCCAATTCTTTATCGTAGATCCCCCCTTCAGTCATTACGCGATCGACAGATCCTGCTAATTGTTGACTGATCTGTGCCACAGACAATGCAGGTAATGCTTTATCACCACGGCGTTTATCGGCTTGTAATTGGTGAGCGGTACTGATCGCTTTCTCACCGCCTTTCACAGCTACATACATGGGCTGATCTCCAGCAACGTTGAACGAGGAATGGCAATAACGTGTTGACCGCTCACAAAAATATAATCCAATCCCAATGGAAAACTCGGCAAGTGTTGGCGTTGTAATAACAAGGTCAGCAAGTCATCAGGAAGTTGACCGAGATAAATATCTCGAGCTTTTTCGATACCAGGTCCGGTCAATGTCAGCGCTACCCCACTCGATAAACTGTCGGTTTCGACAATCACGGTCGTGCTGCGATCAGGGTATTCTTCATTACCGATACACAGCGGCAAGGTTAGCCACGGCGTTGTTGCGCTATCTTGGTACGACACTGCTGCAAACGCTGCACTGTCTGCAGTTTGCGTAATCGGAGCGCCAATATGAAACGTCAGATTTTCTATTACTGCTTTGTCTTGAATAAAACTCGGTGATAGCCACAACGGTGTGCTGTTATCTGCTAGCGTCAATAAGGTTTGGCTGCAGGCACTCATCATAATGCCAAAACCACTCCCCTTTTCATGATCATTGCTGCGATCATTGAGACGATCCAGTTCGACACATTCGCCAGGCTCTGACATGGCTTTCAATAAACGACGAAAACAAATTTGGCTATCGTGCACCGCATCACTAAATGCTGGTGAAATCATACTCATGGGTATTGTCCCTTTCTTTAAATGCACTGAAATTCAGGCTTAATCTTCACCACGAACCAGCGTAAAGAAATCAACTTTGCTGCTCGCCACTTGTTGTTGACGTAACTGCTCTTGCTCCGCTTTTAATGCCGCTAATGGCGTGATCAATTCACGAGTTAAGCGCGCTTGGTATTCAGAGGTTTGCATTAAGCCGTCAATGACTGCAGCTAATTCAGCATGCTGTTTATTGCGACCTTGCAAATAGCTGTACCCCATTTCACCGCTATCTAATTTCACAACAGCACGTGTTAGGGTGACATCCCCCATGTTGAACTGCCGTCCGCCTCCTCCCATACGTGCCCTGACTTGGGCTAGACCAATTTCGGCTGGGCGAATCACTTGAAATATAGGCAACGGTAAATCCAATGTTACCCACTGTGTTTGAAGGTCAGAAAAAGCCGCTCGGGCTAATACCGACATCCATGTTTTTCTCTGCTGAGAAGCGTCCATTTAATGCTCCATAACTAATTCAATGACATCGGAACGTGTATTCGAGCTGGAATATTCCGCCACAATATTTGTTCCTTTAATGACATTGGTGGTTTTAATTTTTAAAATAGGAATATTGGAATTAATCTGTAATAATCGGCAATCTTCATTCGTCGGTATTTGTGCACGCAAACGTGTATTTTTACGCTGTAATTCAATATTCAATTCTTTATTAATAAACTGATGTAATGATCCGGTATTAAAATATTTCAATACCGCCCACCACGTCGTATCTGATAAATAATGATCAATCACAGTACGCGGAATACCGTCTATTTTTCTAAACGTGCGAATATGAATAACTTTACTTTCTGCTGGCTTATTCAAGCGTTCAGCAATCTTGCTATTGGCAATAATAACCCGAGCTTGTAACACCTCACTTCTAGGCAGCGAGCCTTGTTCTAACAGGTTTCCTGTAAAGTGTGCCCCTGCATGTAAATAGTAATCATGAGGCTGACGAAGCACCATGTTGCCTTTCCCTTGATGGCGCTGCACCATGCCTGTCGCCACCAATTCATCAATAGCGCGTCGCACCGTGTGTCGGTTCACATTAAAACGCTGTGCAAGTTGTGATTCCGACGGTAAATAATCACCAGCTTGGTATTTATTACGAACGTCATTATCTAATTGCGTGGCAATATCTAAATAAACAGGCATGTTATTCCTTTAACGATTTAACTTATCTAGACATGTAAACGTAAAATTTTTATTTTTGTAGAACAGTTAAATGAAATTTAAATGAATCTTTTTCGAATGATTTGCGATATAAAATCAATAATACTGACCGTCACAATCACAATGCACATAATGGCGGCGGTCTGTTGCATTTGAAAACCTGAAATAGACTGCCAAAGTAATACCCCAATACCACCAGCCCCAACCATACCTACCACTGTGGCTGAACGAATATTGGATTCAAGACGGTATAGTGCATAAGAAATCCACAACGGCATTACCTGTGGAATTACCCCATATAAAATCACTTCTAGCGGGTTTGCCCCTGTGGCTTTAATGCCTTCAATCGGACCTGGTTCAATGGCTTCTATGGCTTCTGCAAATAGCTTCGCCAGCACACCAGTGGTGTGAATAAACAATGCCATTACCCCAGCAAAAGGACCTAATCCAACCACGACGACAAACAGCATCGCGAATACCATTTCGTTAATAGCACGAAGCCCATCCATTAGGCGACGCATTGGAAACGTTACCCACATCGGCATCAGGTTTTCTGCACTCAAAATGCCGAATGGTACTGCTAGAATAATCGCTAACACCGTGCCCCAAATTCCGACTTGAATCGTGACGATCATTTCACTGATATACAATTCTAAATCAATGAAATCTGGTGGAAAGAAATCGTTCAGTAGTTGCACCATGTTTTCAGGGTGTTCAAGAAATAGCATTGGTGCCATTTCTGCGCCACGCCATGACCACATCAATACTGACAAAACCACCACCACCAAAACGGCTTTTTTAAGCGATAATTTAGATTCTGGTACGAATTTTTGCTTTTGCGTTTCCGTATACATGGCTCAATCCTATTACGGTCAAACAAACGGGTTATTCGGCGAATAACCCGAACAGTGATAATTACCCTTTAACAGCATTAATCTGACGGGATAAGGTATCCAGTTCCTGCTGAATTTTAGTGATACGCTTCTGCTTTTCATCATTATCTAGGCGCGGGTTATCTTGTGTTTCAATCAAGTTTTTATATGCTTCCATTTGGCGGATAGGTAACAGTTGATTGTTATCCGTTGCAGCAAAACCCGACCACGACAGCCCCTTAAGGTTCTTCAGTGCTTGCGGGTTACCATCTTTGCCATAACTCAGGAAGAAATCGCGGGTTTTCGTTTTAGTTTCTTCAGGAATATCTTTACGCCATGTCATTACATCGGACGGGATCAGTTGTGACTGCCAAATCACCTTCAGTTTTTTGTACAGCTCAGGGTTACTCTTCTTGATACGAACCAAGTTCATAGTGTGGTTGGTCGCCACATCCACTTGATTATTCGCCACAGCCATTACGTTGGCGGCATGGCCAGCAACAACCGTGCGTTTAAAGTCGTGGGCTGAAATGTGGTTTTGTGCCAAAGCGTAATAGTTTGGAACTAGAAAACCCGACGTAGAATTGGGTTCACCATTACCGAAATTGAGTGATGCTCGTTGATCGATCACATCTTGCAAGGTGTTGATCTTGTCATTAGCACTGTTAGCAAGTAATACACTGTAATACCCCTCCAGCCCGTCCTCCCCGATATAACGAGCAAACACTTCAGCATTAGCACGATCAACCGCTTCTATTGCTGACTTGTTGCCGTAATATGCCAAATCTACTTTTTTAAACCGCATAGCTTGAATAATGCCAGCATAATCAGGGGCAAAGTATGCTTTCACCGGTACGCCCAACGCGTCACCCAAGTCATCCAGCATCGGTTGCCAACGCTGGCGTAAATTCTGCTGTGCATCGGTGGTGATGATGCCGAAGTTAATGGTTTTCATCTCACTCGCTATAGCTTGTTGGCTGAACACTGCCGACGAACTAATCGCCGCAGAACAAACAGCCAGTATGGCTAACGCTTTCTGGATTGAACGAAGCATGTTTCCCTTCCCTGCATAGTTGTTATACCAAGCTAAATTGGTATTAAATCGCGTTAAATAATGTCTAATCATCTTTAAGGTCTTGGACTAAAAAGATGGGGCTAGCTCAGGTTGAATCGCTATAGCTGGTGCGGGTTGCGGTTTTGCACCGTACAGTTCTGCCAATTTCCGTTCACACAGTCCCTCACTAACGCCTTGATAAAAGACCTTGCCATCACGTAATGCCACGATTTGGCTACAGTATTTCAAGGCATGATCGACCTGATGCAATGTGACAATCACGGGAATACCTTCTTGCTTATTTATATCTTCAAGTAGTTCCATTACGATACGAGATGACTCTGGGTCCAGCGATGCGATCGGTTCATCTGCAAAGATAATTTTGGCTTCCTGCATCAACGCGCGCGCAATGGCAACCCGTTGCTGCTGACCGCCCGATAAGGTAGATACACGCTGCATTGCATACTGTTCCATGCCAACACGCTCTAGCGCTTTCAGTGCACGTGAACGCTGCTCTGCAGTAAACGTACCAGTTAACGTGCGCCACTTAGCCGTAGAGCTCAGCGCGCCAACCAACACGTTAGTCAGCACACTCAATCGATTCACTAAGTTAAATTGTTGAAAGATATAACCAGCCTGAGCCCGACAAGTGCGTACCTCTTTACTTGGCTTGCCTTTTGACTGCACAACCTTACCCAATACACTGATACTGGATTGAGGGTTGTTATCACTCACGACTAATCCACTAAGATGACGTAATAACGTTGATTTCCCCGAACCTGATGGCCCTAATAACGCAGTCATTTCACGGTTATTAATATCCAAATTGATCCCGTCTAGCGCTTTCTTCCCGCCGAACGTTTTATTTACATGTCGAATTGTAATGATGTTGTCCATGTCCCTGACCTCAAGTCTGATTCGAGACCTACAGTGCAGGGAAAATATGAATGTTTTATTGATGAAATATGTCAGGCAGGTGACGAAGAGATTGTGTTGGGCGGTTGTTGATACTGACTAAACTGTTGATATAAGAAAATAAACAAGAGCAATAGTCAGAGTTAATGTTCACTTGTCTAGATAAGAGGGTCATGAAAGGTTCATAGAAAAAAGGCTGTAATTTTACGGTGGCATATATTAATTAACTGATGAACAGCAGGTGCTGTTCATTAACAGTAGAAGATCACATTATTCCCAGTTTTTTTAATTTTCGATACAAGGTATTACGGCTAATACTGAGCATTCGTGATGTCTTACTGATATTACCTTGGTTAGCATGGTAGGTTTCAAGCAATACATCCTCGACAGTGCTTTTCAAATCCTTCGTTACAGCTGTGTTAGATAAATTTTGATGCGTATTTGATACTAACTGCGTAACAATATTATTGGGGAAATGCTCGATAGTCAGTTGCTCCGCATCATCTGATAATAGAGATGCCACACGCAGCGTATTATCGAGCTCTCGAATATTACCCGGCCATGAATATTCCGTTAACAATCGTATTAAGTGTGAACATATACTTTGATTATTTTCAGCGTGTTTTGCGTGAATACTTACAATTAATTCCGCTTTGTCTTGTCTTTCACGTAGCGGTGGCAATGTAACAATTAGACCATTCAATCGATAATATAAATCCTGACGAAATTCACCTAATTCAACAAGCTGTGCAAGGCTTTTATGGGTTGCCGCAACAATTTGAATATCGACTTTATATGCTTCATTCGAGCCTACTGGCACCACTTCTTTTTCTTGCAATACATGCAACAAACGGCACTGGGCAGACAATGGCATATCTGCGATTTCATCTAGGAATAAAATCCCCTTATGTGCCTGACGCACTTTACCCTGATAACCCTCTTTACTGGCACCAGTAAACGCCCCTGGCGCATAACCAAAGAGTTCAGATTCAATCAAATCTTGTGGTAACGCACCGCAATTTACCGCAACTAAAGGATGTTGGTTACGTGAGCTGTATTGGTGAAGCTGTTTAATGAACTCGCCTTTGCCGACCCCTGTTTCACCCAATATCAGCAGCGTCACATCCTTATTAATTAACTTACAGGCTTGCTGCCAAGCTTGTTCAATTACGTCATCTCCCATGTGTAACGGGCAAGACGGAGAATATATAACAGAGCGGAGATTTTTTACTGGTTGGATTGACTGACAACGAAAGACCAAGTCGTTACTTTTATTATTCGTTGCTTGTGCCGAAATAAAAGAAGATTGGGCAGCCTGAATAATATGATCGATGTTACAGCCTAAAATTGTCGGTTCTAATAAAGATTCAGATAATAGTCGTGCAGCCACTGCATTATGCGCAACAATATGACCACTTTGATTCGCAATCACGATACCTTGCCACCCACTATTGAGTAAATGTTGATCAAACGCCAAATCGACACGGTACTTACCTTCCGGCACTTGGCAAAGTAAGCTGTTTTCAATAGCTTGCACCATATTTTGAATCAATAATTGCGTTTGTTGCGAGTGAATTTGTTGCTCACTTGTTATATCGAGTACACCTTGTAACTCGCCGTCTGGTGTACAAATTGGACTAGCAGAGCAACTGATAAAACGGTGTTTACGAATAAAATGTTGATCGCCAATCACAGCAACAAAGCGCTTTTCTGCCAATGCAGTGCCTATCGCATTCGTCCCTTTTAGGCTCTCTTGCCAACACACGCCCGATTCTAACGCGATGCCTGTTAGCTGATGTTCAAATCGCGATTGTCCCCACGAGCCAATAATCACCCCTTCAGTATCTGTTAGTAGCAAGCGACTGTTTGTGCCTGCGAACATCTGGTTAAACAATGGCACAGCCAACTGTTCAACCGTTTTGATCAGCACATTGGCAATATGTTGTCGCTGCTCTAGTTGGGTTTTATCTAGGCGCACATGCTCCGGCTGATGCTGCTCATCTAAACCAGCTTGCTGACTTCGGTGCCAAGATTGCGATAACCAATCTTCTTGCTGAGTGTGAAGTAACGAATCCATAGGGTAACTGTTCCATTTTGTAACAGTACGGGTGTGCCATTTAGAGACAGTTGAACACTTTGTCTCTGTACTTTCTTGTCACCCTGCCTGTTATTTTTAAATGATAATTTTTTGTTAATCATAGCGTTACATTTCATTAACAACAAGAGTTCAAAGTTGGCTTACTGTTTGCGTTATATAACTTGAAGAAAAACAAATAAGTACAAGCATCAATAATGATTTTTTGTATAAACGCATAAGAAGGAACGACCAATGATTTATGCTCAACCAGGAACAGACAACGCCGTTATCACGTTCAAATCACATTACGATAACTATATTGGTGGCGAGTGGGTAAAACCTGTCAGCGGGGAATATTTCGATAATATCTCACCTGTAAATGGTCAAATGTATTGTCAGGTTGCGCGTTCAACTGAAGCGGATATCAATTTAGCCTTAGACGCTGCGCATAATATTCGCGCAACATGGGCAGCAACAAGTGTCACAGAACGCTCAAATATATTATTAAAGATTGCCGATCGTATTGAACAAAACCTCGAATACTTAGCCGTTGCGGAAACATGGGAAAACGGCAAGCCCGTACGTGAAACATTGGCCGCTGATCTACCTTTAATTGTTGATCACTTCCGCTACTTTGCGGGTTGTATTCGAGCACAAGAAGGTTCTGCAGCAGAGTTAGACCAAAATACCGCGAGCTATCATTTCCCTGAACCCGTCGGCGTTGTTGGTCAGATAATTCCTTGGAATTTCCCAATGCTAATGGCGGCATGGAAATTAGCCCCAGCACTGGCTGCAGGCTGCTGTATTGTTCTAAAACCAGCAGAACAAACACCGACCTCAATTCTAGTATTAATGGAATTAGTGGGCGATCTTCTTCCACCAGGCGTACTTAACGTGGTGAATGGCTACGGCAGTGAAGCAGGCCAAGCATTAGCCACCAGCAACAAAGTTGCCAAACTGGCTTTCACGGGATCTACGGATGTGGGCCATCATATTCTTAAATGTGCCGCCGAAAGTTTAATTCCTTCAACCGTCGAGCTAGGGGGAAAGTCACCCAATATCTTTTTTGCTGATATCTTTGATCATGAAGATGCCTACCTCGATAAATGTATCGAAGGAATGCTGTTAGCCTTCTTTAATCAAGGTGAAGTTTGTACTTGCCCATCACGAGTCTTAATTCATGAATCTGTTTATGACAAATTCATTGCTAAAGTGATAGAACGTGCGGCAGTGATCCAACAAGGTAATCCATTAGATACTGACACCCAAGTTGGCGCACAAGCCTCGCAAGAGCAATTCGATAAGATTCTTAGCTACTTAGACATTGGCCGTGCTGAAGGCGCACAAGTACTTATAGGTGGGCAAGCGGCAACGTTAAACGACGAGCTGGATAATGGTTTCTACATTCAACCAACAATGCTAAAAGGCCATAACAAGATGCGCGTATTCCAAGAGGAAATCTTTGGACCCGTTATCGCCATCACTACATTTAAGGATGAAGCTGAAGCATTAGAAATTGCCAATGATACTGAATATGGACTAGGGGCTGGCGTATGGACGCGAGATGCAAACCTTGCTTACCGTATGGGTCGTAATATTGAAGCGGGTCGTATTTGGGTGAACTGTTATCACGCCTACCCTGCCCACGCTGCATTTGGGGGTTACAAGAAATCCGGTATTGGACGTGAAACTCATAAAATGATGCTCGACCATTATCAGAATACTAAAAACCTCTTAGTCAGCTACGATATTAACCCATTGGGCTTTTTTTAACGGACTAGAAGCTCCTACTAAAAAATTATAATGTTATAAAAAGGGATGGTAGTGTAAACGCTCATAAATACACACCACCCTTTTTTCAATGTCAACGTTACTTCTTTAAAGAAACGTCACCATTATTATTCGTCGTCCACTTAAAGGTTTCTTTTCTGCCACGTAAATCCGCGTCGCCGTAAGTAATAACCATTTTTACGGGGCTGTAAGTAAAGTCTTTTGTCGATTTAGACACAAACACATCGTCGTCATACGTGTAAGTACCATTAAATCTCACTTTGTGCGTTTTTGTATTAATCACTAGTTCTTTATCAGAGTTATCATCACTAAAGGCAACCTTAAGATCTTTATCAAAATTCAAATTGGTATAAACGATAACATCGCTATTATTCGTTTTGACAAAAAGCTCATCACCTTTTTTCTTTACATCAACCTTGCCATGAAATGAGAACTTCCCTGTCGGATCAATAGACACTCTAAAATCACACGTCGCTGTCTTATTACAATCCTTTAATACTTTCTGTGTGAAGGCCGCTGTACTGCTTTCTACATACCCTGCAAATTGAATGCGCTCAGCGTCAGAATGAAACTTTTTCCCTGCAACAGCAACTGCCACATCATCCGCATCACACCCAGACAACATCACTAATACCAACGCTGATAATACTTTGATTTTCATTTAGCTCTCACCTAAGAAACACTGTTTTATTTTGTGTGCACTATATCGAAGACCATTCACAATTCACAGAAACACAATTATAACTTTTTAAGTACAATCATTTTTTTACACTTAAAAATATATATCATTTCACCTAAACGAAAAAAACAGATGTAAAATACAAAAAACTCACCAACTACGGAATTTAATCCCATCACTCCCTATTAGTTTATTGATTATTGAAACCTAAAATTGAATAAATAAAAGATGTATCGACAGAAATTGATATGATTACTTTTATTGCAAATAATGAAAATCTTCATCTTTTGATAATTACGCAAAGCCTTTTATTCAATCACTCCATTATTCGTTATGCAAATGTGGCGTAATTCCTGCTTTACTTTTTGACCACTCATGGAGATTTAGGTTATTTCTGGATGAAAAAGCTGTCATTACGATCGATATTCATCTTAACCATACCAACACTGGTCTGGGTTATCGGATTACTGTTTTCGAATGTCTGGTGGCAGGAAAATATATTATCCGTTACTGCAATACCGTTTTTATTTTATTGTCTTGCGCTTATTTTTACGCTCTTTTTGCGTAATACTTTGCAATTTACTTTCTGCCTACCATTTATATTCCTTTGGGGTTATATACACCCTTTAGATAATTCGAAATCTCTTAGTCAGTGCCCTCAAACATTAAAAGTCTTTCAGTACAATTTGCGTTATGAAAACCCAAGCCTTGATCCTCTTTTTTATTACTTACAACAATACCCCCAACATTTATTAGTGTTCCAAGAAACAACACCTGAACACGGCAGCAAGCTAAAAGAAGCACTAAGAACCCAATATCCATATCAATTTGGCGGACAACCAAGAGTTGGCTACCCAAGCGGGCAACTTGTGCTTAGTCAGCACCCTCTGTTTAATATGAAAACAATCGCGACTCAAGCTGGTCACCAAATCATTCATGGTATTTGGCACCCTCCAACACATGACCCGATTGAGCTGTATACAGCGCACCCGCCTTCGCCGCGTAATGAACAATTATGGGCTGAACGTAACGCGTTACTGAAAACATTGAACCATTTAGTTGAAGATTATATTGGTACCGATAATGCCTCGTCTGCTCAGCTGATTGTTGGGGATTTTAATTTATCTTCAACTAGTGAGCGCTATCAAACCCTATTTAGTGGATTTAATAGTCAACCAGTTTCAAGCTGGCCGAATTGGTCTGGTTTACGGCAATATTTGACCATCTCGATTGATCATCTTTGGGCACATTACCCATTAGAAATATGTAAACGAAAAGCATTAATTAATATCGCGGGCTCAGATCATCGTCCCATCGTGACTTATCTAACGATGCAGAAGTGACATTATCGAAGCTGAAGATGACTAAGGGCTTATACTTATCAACCCTTGTCGTTCAATACATACAACAATACACTCATACACGCTAACCCTAACATCACTAAATAAGCATTGGCTAAACCAGCGAAATTGGCGCTAAAGCCTGCGGTTAAATAGGTAATCAACCACCAAAAATGAGTGAGTGAGAAATGAGCAGCAAAATATGGACTACTATCTTCTCCTTCACTTTCGGCATTAATAATAATACCCGCCGACGTTTGGATACAGGAAATGCCAATCCCCATCGCGATACACATCAAGGCAAAACCTACCCAACCAGGGGTAAAGTACCCAGCAAATAAGGACAAACATATGATACCTAATCCGCGAACGTGATAGCGTTCTGGTGTATGTCTTTGTAGCCATCGAGGTAGACAAATCGCAACAAAAATGGACCCCATACCCACCAGTAACATCGCTAGTATCGTCTCTGTTTCATTGCCAGCTAGCACATCATGTACATAAACTACCGTATTCACCAACACCATGGCGCTAGCACATGCCGCCCCTAAATACGCAAACCAAAGCGCACGTAATTTGGTTTTTTGTAAATATTGTGTAATGCCTTGGCTTAATGTAGCAATACCACGACGGTTATTATCATCATGGCGGGCAGCCTTGTGCGGCAAGGAACAAAAAATAATGAGTATGCCCGATAGCACGAATGTAGCCGAATCAATCATGAATAATTCACGAAACCCCAGCATACTCAGCAAAATAGCAGCAATAATAGGGCTAAGGATCAGTTCAAGATCGTAAGCTAATCGGCTCAACGACAGCGCTTTTGTATAATGCTCTTTATTCGATAGAACCTGCGGTAAGGTCGACTGATACAACGGTGTAAACCCCGCCGAACAAGCATTAATCATGAACATTAATACATATACTTCCCATACCTGGTCGACAAACGGCAGACACAAAAACATCAATGCACGCATCCAATCTAAGGCAGCTAACGTTTGTCGTTTAGGTAACCGATGTGCAAAAGCACCTAAGATAGGTGCCAGACCAATATAAGCAATCATTTTGAGGGCAAAGGCGATACTCAATACCATGCTTGCCTCTTCGCCCGCCAAATCGTATGCCAACAGCGCCAAACAGACCGAACTGACACCAGTGCCTATCAAGGAAATAATTTGGGCGGATAACAAACGGACATAATTACGGTTTTGCCACATAGACGGTTGAAAACTAAGACTACGCACTGGCTTCCTCCCACAGATTTTTCAACCCAGCGATAGAGGATTGTAACCACAGCCATAACGTATCCCATATCTGATCAATGAATGACCCTGCCTCTATCGTTTCGTTACTTATCAAAGGATAACGCGCGACGGTTTCACCATCCAGTTGCCATACCATATTACCGACAACATCCCCTTTAACGATTGGCGCAAACAAAGGCTGATCGATATCGACAATTTTAGTCAGCTGCTTAAACATATTACGAGGCAATGTAATGTACTTATCATCAGTTACCCCAAGTGTTACCTTATCAGTCGCTCCTTTCCAAATTTCATAACTGAAAACGGATTCATTGGCTTGCACAACTTTCTGTGTATCATAAAAACGAAATCCATAACTCAGCAGGTTTTTCGATGCTTCCGCACGGATGGTTTGGCTAGGCGTCCCCATAACCACAGCAATCAATCGGCGTGACCCTTCCGTTGCAGAACTAACCAAGCTGTACCCTGCTTGTTCGGTGTAACCTGTTTTGCCACCGTCCACGTTAAGTGCTTTATCCCACAACAGTTTATTACGGTTGAATTGGGTGATGTCGTTCCACGCGAATTGTTTGTCTTGGTACAAGGCATATACATCGGGCACATCACGAATGATATGTCGCATCAAGGTCGCCATATCTGCAGGGGAAGTTTGGATTCCTTCTCCATCCAGCCCATGAGCATTAATAAAACGCGTATCTTGCAACTTGAGTGTTTTTGCCCAGCCATTCATTAAATTTACAAATCCAGATTCACTGCCCGCAATATATTCAGCCAATGCTACTGAAGCGTCATTGCCCGACTGAATGATCACTCCACGCATCAAGTTTTCAACTGATATTTCATCACCTGGTTTGATGAACATTTTGGAGGAATCAGGAAATTTCAGTGACCAAGCATTCTCCCCCACTGTTACCATGTCATCCCACTTTAATCGCTTGGTATTGATTTCTTGCCCAACCACATAAGCTGTCATCAACTTCGTGAGACTAGCAGGCGCTAATGCATCGCGTGGGTTGTTTTCGGCAATGATGCTACCCGATTGAAAATCCATAAGCACATAACCCTTAGCATTCAAGGCGGGCGGTTCGGGAATCACGACGGCTAGCACTTTTGTTGCAATCAACATGTGTACCGAGAATGCTCCTAAAACAATCCTCCCAAAAAAACGCTTCATTCTTGTATCTCCATTGATTGCATCAAGACGGGCATATCACCGATATAATCTTGTAGCCCTTGCTTATTAACGCTAATAAGCTGAGAAGTCTCACTGCCTTTTCCACACACCACGATCAAATCCCCTTTTTGACTCATTTGCTTTGCTAAACTGATCGCTTCAGATCGATCGGCAATCGTAAATACAGGCGTGCTAACCGACTCTATTCGACTGGTGAGTGCGCGAAAGATATCCGCTTGATCGATCCCTAACGGGTTATCCATGGTAAACACCACCAGATCTGAATACCTCGCACATAATTCACCAATCGCAGCGGCATCTTGAATGCGATCTCCTGTCACACCAACTACGGTTAGTGTGTGTCGAAAAGTTTGATTAGGAATATCACTGAATAAACGCGCTAACCCGTCGAGATTATGCGCATAATCGACCAAGCCTGTTGCTCCATTATTTAACGTCTGAAATTGTGCTCGCCCATCAGGTGGAATAATGGTTGTTAGCCCTGATGCAATCTGATCTAACGTCCAACCCTGTGCGTGCAAAGCACATGCCATGGCCAACATATTTTCAACATTGAAAAGAAACGGCATTTGCGAGCAAACTAAACGTTGCTTACCGCGATAACACAAAGAAAAGCTACAACCAAACTGGTTCGACACGATCTCTTTAGCAACGAAATCAGCATCTTGATTATGGGTGTCTTTATAATGGATACTAAAACTCACAGTCTTAACGCGACCATGGCAACGTGCAAACATTGCAGGGGCATGAGGATCATCCATATTAATTACCGCGTAACCGCCAGGTTTAATCCGGTCAATGATCTGCAACTTTGCCTGAACATACGCATCTTTCGTACGGTGATAGTCCAAATGATCACGACCAATATTGGTGATAATACCGACTTCAAGATCAAGAAACCCTGCACGGTCTTGCGCCAAAGCGTGACTGCTAAGTTCCATCACATTATGTTTAACACCACACTCAACCATGTCTCGGAATATATTCAGTAACGTCACACCATCAGGCGTGGTATTACTCAAAGCCATTATCACATCTGCATATTGGACGCCCAACGTGCCGATATACGCACTTGTCGATGATTGGTTTAGCATCTGATTTAGGCAATGTGCCACCGTGGTTTTTCCGTTAGTGCCAGTCACCCCTATGTGGTTCATCTTTTGATGTGGGTGGTCATATACCGCTTTCACCACCGCCAGACTTTGGTAATGACTCTCGGTCACAATTACTGGGATATCAAGGTGTAAAGTCCGATTAGCAATGACCGCGATTGCGCCATTTTTAATCGCTTGATCAACATAACTATGACTATCATGACTTGCCCCTTCACGGCAGATAAACACATCATTAGGCTGCACCCATTCACTGTTGATCACAAATTGGCGTATTGGTAATTGTTCGAGTACAGCCGCACTACGTTTTAGCGCTTGAATTGACATGATGACATCCTGATCAGTTAGGTTGATGTCAGTATAAAAAATGACATTCAATCAATGAAATCGAATGAATCTATATAAGTTATCATTTATATTGATAACCTTTGTGATGTAACGTACAGACTAAGCAATAGGAAACGGGGACAGAAAATGGCTGAGATAAACTGGCGAGGTATTGACCTCAATTTACTGCTTACCTTTGATGCATTGATCCGTTTTCAAAGCGTTTCGGCGGCTTCTCGGCACCTACACCTTGGTCAACCCGCCACCAGTTATAATTTGAAGCGCTTACGCGAATTATTGGCAGACCCTTTATTTGAACGCCAAGGCAACCGCATGGAACCCACATGCCGTGCACTGGAAATTGCCCCTAAAGTCAGTACCATTCTTACTATTTTCCGTGAAGATGTTTTGCCAACAAACGATTTTGCACCTAGCCAATTTGAAGGAGTATTTAAAATTGGTTTTAGTGATTATGCAGAACAAATTTTTGGGCCAGATATTTTTGATGCCCTGCAACGTCTTGCCCCTAAAGCCAAAATTCTATTCAAGCCCGCTGATAGTGATAGCAGTACCCAACTGTTGGAATCTCACGATGTAGATGTGTGCATTGGTGTATTCAATACTGTACCTAAAACCCTTTCATCGACTTTTTTATACCGAGAAAAGCATCTGTGTATTTTTGATAACAATGAGATCAATACAACCTTACCCATCCCATTAGCTACGTACCTCTCAACACCACAATTGATTATTACCGCCAACCAATTACTAAGTAGTCAAGTAGATCAACGTTTATCCGCTATGGGGGCACAACGGCATGTAGTCTTAGGGAGCACACGTTTTCTGACGATACGCCGCATGTTAGCAGGTAGGAAATTACTGGCCGTGATGGCCGAAATGGTAGGACGCAGTGAGTTAATCGATGATCAGCTCACATTATGTGAACCTCCGATCGATATTCCCAATTTCGATGTCGATATGGTTGCCCTCAAGCGCGATGATCACCACCTTCGCTTACAATGGCTTACCAATTTAATTCGAGATGTTATACAGCAGAAAGTCACACAGCTTCGGCAAGCTTAGTTACACATAACTAAAAAGACCGATGTCTGAAGTTACATCGGTCTTTCATATTTATGTTTTACACAATAAACAGGGTTAACTTACTAACTCAATATTTGTTTTAGGGATACAGCAACAAGCAAGCACTTTACCCTCTTCTTTTTCACCGGAGAATAATGCAGGCACATCCGGTTGTTCAACTTCACCGCTTGCTAGTATTACTTTACAAGCGCCGCATAATCCCGCACGACAACTGTTCGCCATCTTCAAACCGGCATTTTCTGCTTGCTCGAGTACTGTTTGCTGGTTGTTGCCTTCAAATATATTGCCATCGATACTGATCGTAACGCTTTTCTCTTCACCAGTTTCGATTTGAATCGGTCCAAATGCTTCTTGGTGATACTGTGACTCGGGCAGTGCTTTTGCAAGGAGTAATAATTTAGCTTCTTTCATAAACGCATCAGGACCACACACGAACACTTGTCGTTCAGCCAGTGTAGGAATATGACTCAATAACTCAGAAGATAAACGCCCCGATAACCCTTTCCAAGCTTTATCTTTACGACTTAATACAACATGAACGGTTAAATGAGGATGTGCTTCTTGAAGTAATTCAAGCTCATCTAAACACGGAATATCATTTTGAGTACTGCACTGATGATAGAACACGACATCATGCACTTGATTGTGATCAGCTAAATAACGCAACATCGATAACATTGGCGTAATGCCACTGCCCGCAGAAAGCAGGAGTAATTTATCGGTGTGTGCACCTAGGTGGAATGTACCATCTGGTTTTTCAGCCACCAGCGTATCTCCCACAGCTAAATGATCATGCAGCCAATTCGAAACGCGCCCATCATCCACACGTTTTACTGAAATAGCATAACGACCAGGACGAGAAGGGCTAGATGACAACGTATAACGGCGTGAAATGTACTCACCATTTATTTCTAGCTGCAACGGCAAATGCTGACCAGGTTGATAAGTCGGTAATGTTTGTTCTTTTGTCGGTTCTAACCAAAACGTGCAGAAGTCTTGCGCAATGTCTTCACGTTCAACGCAGGTTAACGTTAAATTCAACTCACTGTTGTCGGCATACACTTCTTTCGGCTTAGTCTCGAGCACTTCGATAATGTCACCCGCTTTGATTTCACCTTCATTAAGTGCGACCAGATTCTGGCCGAAATACACATCACCAGATGCATCAGCACGAAACTTAGACATGGTGGCTAGCGGTTCTTTCAATGTATTAAATTCAGCTGTTTTAGGGTTTACTGTGGTCAAAATACAACGCGAGCACGGCTTAACGGATAAGAACTCAACCTCACCAATACGAATGCGTTTCCAGCTATCTTCTGCAAATGCTTCTGTGCCTGAAACAACAAGATTGGTGCGAAACTGAGCCATTGTACTTTGCTGACTACTGCGGGCATTCAACGCATCCAATGACGCTTCACTAATCACCAGTAAAGGGAAGCCATCGGCAAAGCTAACATTCTGATTAATCTTCGGGCGAAGACGATTTGATTGCTCGCCCGTATACAATAACTGTACTTCTTGACCTAGCAGTAAAGAGAACCAAGTATCAGCTTTAATTGTTGTGGTATACGCACTAAATTCGTCGCCCCACACTTCAGCATTGGTATCTTCCATTAAGAAATCAGCATATTTCAATACCAACGGCATACGACCCGGGTAGCTCAGTGTTATACCGTGTGATTGTATTGTCGCCATCACTTTTACCATCTCAGGGTGTTTTCTTGCCGTGATCATAGTGCCGTCTTTTTTAGCCACCATGAAACGGCGATCAAAACAGATCCCTTGTTTCTCAACCCATACTTGCGATTGGCTAAGACCCGCAATGGATTTAACGGGAAAGACATTAATTTGCGAAAGAATTGGAGACGTTAACAGTGTTGGCTTACTCACGTGGCGATCCTTAATGCTAATATTTTACACGGCTGACAAGCATAGTAAATTGTATATAACACGTTACCTTAAGATGATCATTTCAGCGAGGACTTGTTCGGGTTAAAGCAAAGTGCTGATTTATAAAACTATCATACCCTCCACCTAAGCTGCGTACATTCAGCCACCATGGTTTACAGGATAATTAGTTGATTAATAACATATAATCTCGACCTTATCTTACCGTCGATGTTGGCCAAGGAAGGCAATAGCCTTCATCCATAGAATGCTTTCCTTAATGGTCACCACAAGAGCTACTGGAATGTTAATATTGCAAAAAACAGCGATAAGGGGTGCATGGCGAAATACTTAGGGGGGTGTACGTAAAAAGCCGCCAATAACAGTTGTACATTTGGCGGATTACGCGAGTGGTGATGTGACTCTTACTTATCTCGACCACAGAAGTAAAACGCATAAAAATTTAAGCTAGGCTAGGCTAGGCTAGGCTAGGCTAGGCTAGGCAGAAATAATGGAGAGGATATTGCCTCATATGCCCACAGAGCACTTAAAAATGATCCACTCTTTTTTTTTATCCAATCATTCACGGTGAAGTGTACCGCCGTTAATATGAATAATTAGGGCAAAAGTTCGATCTAGCCAAACCTTTAGTTTTGCAGCAATGATGAATGCATCTTATGTAAGTTTTTACAGGCTTTATGGAAGGATTGAAGGGGGAGCTATCAACAATTTTATTTTGTGGTCAAAGCCTCTCAAATTCTCTCCCTATTCATCCATTTCTTGGCTCCTCAATAATGGATAAGTTGAAAATAATGCTTTGTATCTGTATTTTCTTGATAGATAAAAAACTTTCAAATCCCTATCCATTAAAAGAAAAGAATTTAATTCCGAATTTGCTACAGAGCACTTTACAGAAAATGATGGTCAACCGACTCGTGATTTTAAGCACTCTATAGAGTCACTTACGTCTTCAAAATAATTTCGATGTTCTAATATAGCTTGAGCTACAACAATCGTACTAATATCTATAAAATTTAAATTTTTTAAAAAAAACCACTCCCTTTGCGAAACCTTGCTCGCATTAACTGCTAATAAAATGCTGTCAATTTTTTCTCTACTAATCATAAGCATCAGAGCCTCACTATAAATTCATACTAATTAAAACTGGTTTGGAATAATATATACCCTGTAAAATTGCTTATTTTTTGAAATTAATATGCGAAACTCTAAAAGGTATTTTTTATCCGGTAAATGATAAAAAAACGTTCAGGAACGTATTATGGCGAGCAAGGGAAGGTTCGAAGATCAAATCCCCAACTCTTTTCAGCAGCGTCTCCGATAAGGGTTTTGCCACAAACAGGAATGGTAGGTAATGATAAGGAATATTGAAATTCCTTATCATTAAAGCTAGCAAAGATATCGAGTGGATTTTTCTAGGCATAGTTTTCTACTTACAGATAGGAAAAATTGACTGATTGAATACCATCCATTTTGATTTGGAAGAAACATCGCTCTTAAATACGACCACTCGACCTGCACCAGTTATTCTCTGCGCCTCACGATAAGCTTCCAGGCCTGAAACGAACTTAAATACCTTAATAAGAGATAAACCATTTGGGGTCACAGTTCTAATGATTCTTTTACGCTCTTCAATGTCGTTAGTTATTCCAATCTTCATCATCGACTTGCAGCTAGACTGAAGAACATAAAGAAATCCTTCTCTGTCATAATCAAATCCATACCCAAAACATACGGGACATCCAGCGCCAGCAATATGATCGTATGCACTCTGAATGAAGTCACCATGCTTAGCACAGCTGATAGTTAAATCGCATGTGCCGCCAGTGTATTTTGTCTTGTCATAACTATACCTTCCTACATGAATGAAGGTGGCTCTTGAGATAAACGTTTCTCGGGCTTTTTTCTTTCCTACCATGACCATACCGCAAGAACACCAAGGGCATCCAAGGGCATCCAAATGATTTTTTGGTGTCTGTAGAAACTCACCGTGTTCTCGGCAAATTATTTTTACTGGCAGTCCTTTTCCTTTGTACTTAACCCTTGAGTAGTCATACTTTTTACCGTGACACTTCCCTGATAAGTTTACAAATTCAGCTTCAGTAAGTTTTGTGCTTTCTCCCTTCACTATATTTCCACATTTCTCACACGTTCCTGAAACGCATTTAGACGATGGTTTTAACTTTTTCATAAGGCATCAATGCACAAAGTTTGATAATTGGCTGTCAGTTTGAAACACAGGACAGTAACGAGCATCATCATTACCGAACTTAGTGTTGCACTCGATTAATAATACAATGAAACAGTATTATTCTAATGATTCTATCAATCGTCATTTAATGGTCATACATCTATAAATGAAACTTAAGCTTAATAAAAACAATGTTTGATTAATGATTATAAAATTCACATAAGAAAAAATTAAGCTTTGATGTTAGCTGCTGTATACCCCATGAAGAGAACGTTAAATCAATGCCTATACAATTACAGGTTCCGAGCTGCTTTTTAATTTTTTTGCAATGACACACTTAATATCTTCGATGCCCACTAGGTCAACTATTAGAATCCGACCAAAGCCAGCTTGAGCCATTCAATCTTTATCAAAACTTCCGTCCAGAAAATCAGTTATCCCATACATTTGGTTTTGTAATAATAGTTTACTAGCGATGAGACAATAAAGCACTGAATATTAAAGAAAAACCACCAAGGATAGTTCAGAAATAAAAAAACCGTTCACCTAGGTGAACGGCTTTATTAGCAGTTCTACACAACAAAAATCAGTTAGTTTTCGGCTTTAATTGCCCAACCAACACTTTTTGGATAAACACGTTTAATTAACGGTTTGTTTTTTCTCTTTAGCAAGATGTGGCAACCTTCCATTACCAAACCAAATGCCATCGCAAAATAGACATACCCTTTATTCACATGTATCGCGAAACCTTCTGCCATCAACAAGCCACCCAATAGCACTAAGAACAATAATGCTAACGTTTTAAAACCAGGGTAACGCATTACGCAATCGTTGATTTTCTCGGCACACATTACCATTACACATGCAGAAGCGAGAATAGCGGCAACCATCAACGGTACTTCATCTGTCATACCTACGGCTGTGATCACTGAGTCCATCGAGAATACAGCATCGACAGCAACAATCTGCAGCAACACAAGTGCAATGCCAGCTCTTACCGTACTTGCGTTATGGTGCTCATCATGTGTTAACCACATCCATAATTCTTTTAAGCTTTTCGCTAATAAGAATCCACCACCCGCAATCATGATTAAATCACGACCAGTAAAGGCATAGCCCATCAAAGTCACTAGTGGTTCTGTTAATGACATTACCCAACTGATCGAGAAAACAAGACCAATACGCGCAATAACAGCTAATGCGATACCAAGGTTTCGCGCCATTTTACGCTGATGCTCGGGTAAACGTTCACACAGTACAGAAATGAAAACAACGTTATCAACACCCAATACCACTTCAAGGGCAAATAGGGTTGCAAAGATAATTAATGCTTCAGGTTGAAGGAAAAGTTCTAGCATGTTGCAAACTCCTGAGTGACGGAGTAAGTAGGGGTTGAGCGACTCGAGGGGTCGTCCATATGTCTTTGGTGCCTCTTGTTAGAATGAGGCAGTAGTTAGCCATCACACCTTAATTCACGCAATGCAATGTTTGTAAGAATTTGTAACAGAGAGATACGTAACATTAAAAAACAATCGATTAAACGGAATGTACCGACACCATTAACGATAGGATAAACCTATTGCAACGATAAAATCTATCGCTTGTACTTATCAGGGTAACAACACTATTATTATTTCACAGTAAAATTGTGGAGTAAGTGACATGACTAAATCAACCTTAACACAAGCAAATGGTACACCTGTTGTTGATAACGATAATAGCTTAACGGCAGGTCCTAGCGGTCCTATTTTACTTCAAGATACTTGGTTAGTTGAAAAGCTGGCGCATTTCGACCGTGAGCGTATTCCAGAGCGTGTTGTACACGCAAAAGGCTCTGCAGCATTCGGTACATTTACAGTTACCCACGATATATCAGCGCTAACCAAAGCCAATCTATTTTCTGACGTTGGCAAAGAAACAGATGTACTGCTTCGTTTCTCTACAGTCGCAGGTGAAAAAGGCGCTGCGGATGCTGAACGTGACGTTCGTGGCTTTGCACTAAAATTCTACACTGATGAGGGGAATTGGGATTTAGTCGGCAATAATACCCCTGTATTTTTTATTCGTGACCCATTGAAATTCCCTGATTTCATTCACACCCAAAAACGCCACCCTGCAACCAACTTACGTAGTGCAACGGCGGCATGGGATTTCTGGTCACGCCACCCTGAATCACTGCATCAGGTTACTATTCTATTCAGTGATCGTGGCATCCCTACTGATTACCGCCATATAAACGGTTACGGTAGCCATACATACAGCTTCATCAACAGTGATAATGAGCGTTCTTGGGTCAAGTTCCATTTTAAAACACAGCAAGGTCATAAGTATTATACCGATGAAGAAGCTGTGAATGTTGTTGGTAAAAGTCGTGAATCTTCACAAGTTGACCTCTTTATGAATATTGAAGAGGGCAACTTCCCACGTTGGGATGTGAAAGTGCAGATAATGACAGAGCAACAAGCACAAGAAGTCTCTTTCCATCCGTTCGACTTAACTAAAGTATGGCCTCATGGTGAATTCCCACTTATCGATGTCGGGGTATTAGAGCTAAACCGTAATCCAGAGAACTATTTTACAGAGGTAGAACAGGCGGCATTCAGCCCAGCAAATATTGTATCTGGTATCGGTTTCTCACCAGATCGTATGTTACAGGGTCGCTTATTCTCTTACGGTGATACACAGCGCTATCGTTTAGGCGTTAACCATGGTCAACTACCTGTTAATAAACCTAAAAGCCCTGTACACACAACACATCGTGACGGCTTAATGCGTGGCGATGATAATGGTGGAAAAGAGCCTAACTACGCACCAAACCATTACAATGCTTATATACCAACGCACGAACAAGAGCCAGTGCTAGCACTTGAAAAAGCCGCATTGCATTACGATTTCCGTGAATACGATGAAGATTACTACACTCAACCGGGTAATCTATATCGCATCATGGACGCCGAGCAGCAACAGCGCTTTATCAAAAACTTGATAGCTTCATTAAGTGAGGTAGATTGTGAGCAAATTAAGCGCAATCAAATTTATCACTTCTATCAAGCTGATAAATCATTAGGTAAAGCGTTGGCTGAAGGGTTAGGTGTTTCGATTGGTTAAGCACCATAAGCCAATGTTCACATAGCAATCCTTTATTGCAAGTCGATAAAGCACAAAGGGTCTCCAAGCGGAGACCCTTTTTCACATTAACCTTTATTATTTTGTGTGTATTTTGGATTTGACCTACGGGTTTATGTTGAAGGCAACTATATTTAATGACAACACGCCAACTTAGCGCTTAGTCACTCTTGGCATTGAGTGACTAAATACGCAGGTGTTCGTTCTCTCGTTAAATATAAAAATCGAGGTGTTTGCTGTGAATATTTTTGTTAGCCGTGCAGTTAGGGTTTGTATAGCAAGTTCTACTTTATACCTTGGATTCATACAGCCGAGCTTAGCAGCAGAAAAAGACACGCTGATCAGTTACAAAACAACGCAAACAATTATGTTAGATGGCCAGCCCGAAAAAGAGTGGGAAAAAGCAAAGCCTTTAACCATGCTTTTAGACTATATGCCTTATAAACCCGATCAATATGAAGGAATGCTTAAAACACAATATTCCATCAAATCCCTTCATAATGATCAGAATATTTACTTTTTTGTACAATGGGATGACCCAACAAAAAGCGTTGATCGTTTCCCGTGGGTTAAGCAAGATGATGATTCATGGAAGCAACATAAGAATCTCGATCAAACGGGCCATGAAAATACCTATTACGAAGATAAAGCAAGTATTTTCTGGGCCATTAATGCCAAAGGCTTTTCAAAAAAAGGCTGTGACATTGCCTGTCATTTAGCAGATGAAGAGGGAAAAGTTGCAGACATTGAACAGAAATCTGCGGGGCGTAAATATACCAGAAAAGACGGTGAGACCATTGATATGTGGCACTGGAAAGCTGTGCGTACTGGGCTTACAGATCAATTTGATGACCAGTTTGTCGATGCAACTAAAGATCCCGCAGCAAATAGAAACTGGGGCCGAAAAGGCGACTCAAAAACAGGCGGCGGATACCAAAATAATATAAATGAAGATAAGAGCGAACCTGCATACGGTGGCTTAGTAATGAATCTTGATGATAATTATGTCATTCAAGACATCGATAAAGCGCCCTTTATCGATACCTATAAACCCGGAGATAAACTGCCTGGCATCGTCGTTTCCCCGTTTACCGGATCCAGAGGCGACATCTCATCTAAAGCCGTTTGGGCTGATGGTAAATGGACGCTTGAGTTCCAGCGTAAATTAGTCACCACCGGTGAAAATGCCGCGGTAGAGGATGTTCAATTTTCAGATCTGAGTAAAACGTATTACTTCGGTGTTTCTGTGTTTGATAATTCCCAAATCAATCATATTTATCATGAAGGCGTGTTAAAGCTCAACTTTAAATAACACGTATACCCATTGATGCGGTATTGGTGCTTCTTTTAAAGAAGCACCGCTGATTTATTAGCACCTTATATCCAGAGTGTTCATCCTTAATATTGATTAGAGGAAAACGCATGCGATTACATAACCTGCACTTTTCATCCAAACTTGCGCTATCTGGTTTTCTGATCACCATGCTATTTGGTTGCTTGTCAGCAGCAACATTAATTGGTCTTGTGTATTCATCGAACGAGACCGGATTTAATCTGCCAAGCATCGAGAAAATGAGCGCTAAATACAATGAGGCACAACTTGTAGGGTCAATGAAAACGTCAATGTATGAATATGTTGCTGATGATGGCGATATTTTAATCGTTGAAGATTGGATAAAAAAAGGGGCTATGGATGACGAGCAATTTCAACAAGAGGTAATGACAATTATTAAACAAGATTGCCAAAGCTGCCATAGTCGAACATCAACAAAATCTAAGGCTATCAACTCTATACCCTTTAGCCATTATGATGATGTAAGTCGATTCACTCAAGCGGGTTATTCTTGGCAATCGATGGCAAAAACCGCCCATATCCATCTTTTTGGCATCTCATTGTTATTAATAGCAACCGGCCTGACTTTCTCATGCAGCAATTATAATCCATATATGAAAATAAGCTTAATTTCAATAAGTTGGATTGCACTCTGGTTAGATATTGCCAGTTGGTGGCTTGCAAAATACTCGACGGTCTTTGTTTATATTACTGTCGGTGCCGGAACAATAGAGGTGGCATCAATAGTGACGATGAGCGCTTTGGCATTGTTCAACATCTGGTGGAAGATACCAGATATTTGCAAATAAGGCGGACCCTCAGCACAATCGCTTTACGTTCATCGTTGTGTTTATATTTAGTATAACTTTGCAACAAAACCGCGATGCATCTCATTATTAAAATCATCAATGCAATATTATCTATAAAAAATATAGAGCAAAAGAAATGCGAAAAATAAACGACGTTGATTTAAAGTTGCTGCATTTATTCATGACCATTGTTGAATCTGGCGGCTTTTCCGCAGCGCAATTCAAACTAAATATGCACCAATCAACAATTAGTACAAAAATGAATGATCTTGAAACTCGATTGGGAATGACATTATGCTATCGAGGGCGGCGGGGCTTTCGTTTAACCAGTGACGGCAATAAAGTTAACCAACTCAGCCAAACATTGTTTGATGATATTAGTCATTTTGAAAATCAACTCGATAATATCAGAGACGTCTCTCATGGTCACATCAGGTTGGCACTCACCGACAATCTTGCGACCAACCCGCAATGTAAAATTCAGCAGGGTATTCGGCATTTTTGTAATAGTTATCCCAAGGTCACTATCGATACGGATATCTGGGATTCCTATCAAATTGAGATGATGCTGCTAGAAGGAAAGGTTGAACTGGGGATCACCTCATCTGAAGTACAAAAAGACGGACTAAACTATCGCTATTTATTTGAAGAGAAGCAGTGCCTATATTGTGCTCCAGAGCACCCGATATTAGCGATATCAGGCAAAATCACCACAAAAGATCTTCTCAAATTTCCTATTGTTGATCGGGGGTTATCGCATAAAATCACACCATTCAGCGATACCAAGAATTTAATGCATCTTGCAAGCAGCACCAACATGGAGGCGACAGCTCATCTTATTTTATCCGGAACCTTTGTTGGTTACCTTCCCGATCATTATGCCTCTATTTGGGAACAAAGAGGCGAAATGGTAAAAGTTAATGCCACTTCTCTCGAGTACCTTGCCGCATTTCATTTAACGACACTTGACTCAAAAGATTTATCACTGGCCTCTACTGAATTGATGCATGCAATTTCCAATGCTCACATGAATAAAAACACATCAATTACCGCATCAAAATAATCGAATAAAAAACAAATACGGGATAATTAGTTTTATCCCGTGGATATTATTTCATCTTTTTTATTACATCGATTTCCCACAATGTATCCATCTTAAAGCCACTATTTATCTTCAATTATAAAAAGCGCTCAATGTTTATAAATAACAATATTACCTAAAGGTAAATATATGAGTGCTTATCCATGTATTAATATCCACTTAGATACGATCACCCAAAACACGAAAAACCTAGTAACAACATGCCAAAGTCACGGTATTACACCAGCTGGCGTAACAAAACTAGCCTGTGCCTATCCGGAAGTCGGTCAAGCTATCCTTGACGGTGGTATTTATTTACTCGCAGATTCACGTATTGCGAATTTAATAAAACTCCATCATCTCGATGCAAAAAAAATGCTGTTACGAATACCCGCTATCAGTGAAGCTGATGACGTTGTTCATTATGCCGATATATCCTTAAACTCTGAACTCGTCACCTTAGAAGCCCTTTCTAACGAAGCGATCAAACAGCACAAATCACACCAAGTCATCATCATGCATGATTTGGGTGATCTTCGTGAAGGCGCATTCTACGAAGAAGAAACGCTAGCACTGTCACGTAAAGCAATCGCACTTCCCGGTATTGATTTAGTAGGCCTTGGAACAAACCTCGCCTGTTATGGCGGAGTTGAACCCACCGCTGCAAATCAAAATCAGCTTATAACCATCGCCAAGAAGATAGAAACTGAGCACCAAATCAAGTTGCAATACTTATCAGGGGCAAGCTCTGCCGGTCTGCAGCTCATGCTTAACGGTGATCTTCCACAAGGAATTAACCAGTTAAGGCTGGGTGCATCCGTTTTAATGGGCATTGGCCTCAATGATGAACGAGTCCCCAATACTAGTCAGGATACATTTGACCTCACAGCAGAAATCATCGAAATAAAAGTTAAACCGTCGGTTCCTGTAAATTCAACGGCGCTAGATGCCTTCGGTAACAAGCCCGAATTTATTGACCGAGGGCTACGAAGACGCGCTATTTGTGCCATTGGAAAGCAAGATGTCGATATCGACCAAATTACCCCAAAAGACAACAACATCCTCGTTATTGGTGGTAGCAGTGATCACCTTATTCTCGACATTAACGACAGTGAAATCGACTACGGTATCGGAAGTCTTATTGAATTCGAACTTTCTTACGGAGGGGTTTTACAGTGCATGACCTCTGAATACATCACAAAGCGTTTTATCTCATCTACATCCGTTAAGGAATTACTATGCTAAAAATTAAGAAGTTTCCTAATACGTTTACGATCTTATTCCTTTTAATTGCATTTTTTGCATCATTGACCTACCTATTACCCGCAGGTAAATACACCCGCGAAATGAATGAACAACTGGGTCGAGAAGTTCCATTGCCCGGCTCTTACCATGTCATAGAATCATCGCCACAAGGCTTTTTTGAAACCTTAATGGCGCCGATCTCCGGCTTTTATGATCCGATAAGCGGCGTTATTGGTGCTATTGATGTCAGCTTGTTTGTTCTTATGGTGGGTGGTTTTTTGGGTATTGTGACCCAAACAGGGGCGATTGATACTGGTATTGCTAGGATCATGGTGCGATTAAAAGGCAAGGAGATCTACATGATCCCTATCCTAATGACCCTATTCGCTTTAGGTGGTACATCATATGGTATGGCTGAAGAGTCCCTTGCTTTCTATGGTCTACTTATTCCCATTTTTATGACCGCACGCTTTGACCCCTTGGTTGCTGTCGCCGTTATCTTTGTTGGAACCGGTATTGGCACCTTAGGCTCAACCATCAACCCATTTGGAACCGTTATCGCCTCAAACGCGGCTAGCGTAGATTTTCTAAGTGGTGTAGAGCTTCGCTTTGCAATACTCGCTATTGCACTTATCGTCGGCATTGGCTACGTCATGCGTTACGCCAAAAAGATTCAAAATAACCCTGATTCATCTTTATTGGCACATCTACGCGACGATAATGAAAAACACTTTCTGGGAGGTAAAGATTCAACCGACAACCTTCCCCTACTTACTGGTCCACAAAAAGGGGTTTTGGCACTCTTTATCCTTACATTCAGCATCATGATCTACGGTGTTTCCTGCCTTGGTTGGTGGATGGCTGAAATGGCAACGCTGTTCATATTCATGGGTATTTTGTGCGGGATTGTCGGCCGCCTTAGCGAAGATGATCTAATCAACTCTTTCGTTGCTGGAGCAGCCGATCTCATTGGCGTGGCATTAATTGTTGGCGTCGCGCGTGGCATTGTGGTGGTCATGGAAGCGGGTAATATCACTGATACTATTCTTAATTACGCAGAAGGCCTTGTTGCAGGAAAAAGCTCAGTGCTGTTTATCAACACCGTCTACGGTATTGAAATGCTGCTCTCTTTCATCGTTCCATCAACTTCTGGCTTAGCAGTAATGAGCATGCCAATCTTGGCGCCATTGAGTGACTTTGCCAATACGGGTCGTGAGTTAGTGGTTACTGCGTTTATGAGCGGAATTGGTACTATTCTATTTGTTACCCCAACCTACGGTGTACTAATGGGCGGACTCGCCATTGCCCGTATTCCTTATGTAACCTGGCTGAAATTTATTGCCCCACTGGTGGCTTTCTTTGTTGTTCTTAACTGCATTATCCTTTCCATTGGCGCTAGCCTTTACAGCTAATTGTTATTAGCTACTCGTTAATAGCAACACACTTCCCTGATAGATATTAGTTACTGGGGAAGTGTGTTTGCTAGCGAACCTAAACAGATAAATATTTAGGATTGTTGCGCTTGTTAAAAGGCGTTTTTATACATTACGCCATCTTTCATGATAACTTTCTGCGTTTCAGGGTTCACTACACATGCAACGCCTTCTAACGGATTACCATCAATAATCAACAGATCGGCGTAGGCCCCTTCTACCAATTGACCAATTTTGCCTTCTTGATAAGGATGTTGGTATGTCGATAGTTCAAACAAGCGCCCACAGTTCGACGTTGCCATTTTCAGCGCCGTTAAAGAATCGAACACTTTCTCGATGGCTTCTAGCTCACTTGATTGGGTTGCATGAACATTCAATGTACCAACGCAGTCTGTACCGTAACAAATATTCTCTATCTCATACTTTTTTATCAGTTCTGCAGAACGTAACATGGCTTTTCCAACACGCTCTGTTTTCTGATACAACACTTCTGAACCTAGAGGAATTTTACGCTCAGCAATGAGTGATGAGGTAAAGTATGACGGGATAACAAAAATACCTTTATCTTTAATCGTTTGAGCAACATCTTCATCCATAATTGTGGCATGCTCAAATGACATAATGCCCGCTTCTGCCGCTCTTTTCATCGCATCTGTTGTATGGATGTGTGCCGCCACGTAAGTACCGTAGTCTGATGCAGCTTCAACCGCCGCTTTCAATTCATCTAAGGTATATTGAAGCGTATCGAGTGGATCAAAAATTGATGAGGCACCACCACCCGCCATAATTTTAATTTGGGATGCCCCCATAAACAGCTGCTCACGCACGGCCTTTAGCACCTCGGCACGACCATCTGCAATCGTAAATGCCCCCGTCTTCATCAATGGAGAATCTTCATGGTTATTAAAACGCTTCTGTCCACGATTCTGACGGTAATCTGAGTGTCCTGATGTTTGAGAAATTGCAGCTTGAGATGGGAAAATTCGAGGGCCTGTCGCATAACCATTATCGATAGACACTTTAAGACCTGTCGTATTACCCGCAACATCACGAACAGACGTAAAGCCACGCATCAACATCCCTTCTGCCACTTTTGCCGAACGTATTGCAATCTCTTCCGTCGTCATGGTATCTAGAATATGTGGCGCTTCAGATAACGTAATGTGAACGTGAGCATCAATCAGACCGGGCATTACCGTATGACCATTCGCATCAATCACTTTCTCGATAGTGCTCTCGTCAACAGCATCCTTGGTGATTTTTATGACAATATTATTTTCAATAACTACATTCACATTTTGAATTAACTTTTCATCTGTACCGTTAAATAGATTCGCATTTTTAATTAAAATCATAATTGTGCCCTTAATAATATTCACATTCATAATGTCTTGCTTACGAAGTCAATTTATCGGTTTATTTAAGGCGGTATTTATCATTTTGCGCCAACAACACACAGGGAAGTATCGTGACATCTTTTTTATTACAGGCACTTTTCTCGAGAGTTCGAGGTTTCAGTTGTGGCCCATACTTTTGTGCCCATCAGTTCAATGTAGAGTGATCAAGAATAACGCTACGTTCTGCCAATGCCTTTCTATTCCAAGATGCGACACAATCTGTACTGACATCACCAAGTGGCGTGAATTGGTAAGAAGTTATCTGTGACAAGGGTAATTTATAGGGGTCGTTCAGTTATTTTAATGAGGTTTATTATGTCCCATAAGTTTAATCAATATCGTCAATTACTAAATAGTTCATTAGACCATGCAGTCGATTACCTAGAATCTTTGCCTGAAAGACCAATTGATAAACAGTCAAGTTCAGGGAGTCTCCGAGAAGCAATAGGGGGAACACTGCCGATTACAGGAACAGCCCCAGACCAAGTGATTCAGAAATTGGTCACGGATGTTGAAGAAGGATTGATCGGCTCAGGTGGACCTCGCTATTTTGGCTATGCAATTGGTGGCTCGTTCCCTGTTGCGTTAGCGGCTGATTGGCTCGTGAGCGCATGGGATCAGAATGTACCTTATTACGTATCAAGCCCCGCAACATCCATTGTTGAAGAAACGGCTGCAGAGTGGATGCTGGATCTGCTCAACCTACCGAAAACCGCAGGTGTGGGTTTTACCTCTGGCGCTCAAGAAGCTATTTACACTGCACTGATCACTGCACGTAACAGCTTGTTGGAAAAAGCGGGCTGGGATGTTGCTGCGAATGGCTTATATGGCGCGCCCCGTATTCATGTCGTAATGAGTGATCAAATTCATTCGACTATTAAGCGTGCTTTATCAATGATTGGCATTGGACTTAAAGACATCAAGACGATTCCCACCGATCAGAACCTCCGAATTATTCCAGATACATTACCAGCGATCCTAGCCGAATGTGATGGGCCAACCTTAGTTTGTGCTCAGGCTGGGTGTATCGATTCTGGTGCTTTTGACCCGTTTGATGAAATTGCATCGAGTGTTGAAGCCCACCCGAATGCTTGGCTTCATATTGATGGTGCTATTGGCTTGTGGTCGGCCGCAAGTAATACGCAAAAACATTTATTAAAAGGGATTGAGAAAGCGGACTCATGGGATACCGACGGTCATAAATGGTTCAACATGCCTTATGACAGCGGCATGGTGATAGTAAAAGATGCAGGTTTATTGGCGAAGGCTATGGGGGGGAGTAACATGGGAGATTACCTCACTGACGCCATTGCAAAACCGGATAGAAATGCCATTAACTTTGGTATATCTGCCTCTCGTCGAGCTCGAGGAGTACCAGTATACGCCACGATCAAATCGCTGGGTAAAGAAGGTATTCAAGTCCATTTAGATAACTGCTGCACATTAGCCAAACGAATGGCTGATAAACTTCGTAATGTTGATGGCATCACCATTCTCAATGATGTGGTATCAAACCGTTTCTCTGCTCAGTTTGGTAAGGGAGATGACGCATTTCGCGATCAGCTGACCGCCCGTATTGTTCACCAACTGCAGCAAGATGGTTTTTGTTACCCCTCGACGTCTGGCTACAAAGGGCTAAAAACTATGCTGTTCTCTGTTTTGAGCTGCCATACCACAGCACAAGACATTGATGCCTCTGCAGAAAAAATCATTGAAATCTATCATATGGAACTGGAGAAGGTTCAGCAAAAAGAACATGCAGTCTGAAACTACCTTGAGTGGTTAGGCTAACGTAAAATAGGTCTATCCGAGATGATAGACCTGTTAATTTATTATCAGGAAGCCTGCTCGAAAAGATAGGCATGGGGTAAACCAATAATATTTTTTACACCTTAACTTTTAGGCATCTTTTAAGCATCTTTTTCTACCGCAATCGCAGCACGAATAAAGCCTTTATTATTATCCAATAACTGCTTTGCCTCTTCTGCACTTAACTGTGCCAACACCATTACGATTGCTGTTTTGCAATGTCCGTTACATGCCGCTAATGCACTTTCTGCTTCTTCTCGGCTGCAGTCGCTTGCTTCAATAACAATCTTCTTCTGACGTTCAACCAACTTGGCATTGGTGGCTTCAACATCGACCATCAAATTACCGAACACTTTACCCGAGCGAATCATTGCGCCCGTCGTCAGCATATTCAGCACCAATTTCTGCGCAGTACCCGCTTTCATGCGGGATGAGCCCGTTACCACCTCTGCACCCACAACAGGGATAATACTAATATCAGCAGCTTCTGTCATGGGGCTGTTAGGGTTACAACTAATACAAGCAACGGTAGCATTCACCGATTTGGCATACGCCATCGCCCCTAAAACATAAGGAGTACGTCCACTTGCCGCTATTCCGACAAGCACATCTTTTTCATTAAAATTAAGATCTTTTAAATCACTTTCACCCAGCTCACGGTTATCTTCTGCATTTTCTACAGCACGTAAAATAGCAGTATGCCCCCCCGCAATAAGACCAATAACTTGTTCAGGTTTAGAACCATAAGTCGGTGGGCACTCACTTGCGTCTAAAATACCCAGACGACCAGATGTACCAGCACCGGTATAAATTAAACGTCCACCGTTTTTAAATGCCTCAGTGATGGCATCTACCACTTGGCTAATTTCTGGTAATGTTTGTTCAACCGCTAATGCCACTTTTTTATCTTCATCATTGATCACTTTCAACATATCGATGGTTGATAAAGTATCGATGTGCTGGCTGGCTGCATTACGGCTTTCGGTAATCAAATTGGTTAAATCAATTTTCATGGCATTGGCTCAATATCGGTATGTAGCGTTAGATAATAGGGAATTTTATATTTAGCAACAACTCGCATATTCTATATCAATCCCCTTCATGTACTGCTTTACAGGGTAATCTAAGACAAATATGCCACCGAGATACTACATTGCCTTTATTAAGACTGGTTACGAATACTGTCATTTTATGGTCAACTCATATCTGTAGAGCCCTTATTCATGGTATCTTAAGCAATAAAACATCATCCAATTTATTATTTATCCTGGACATTTAAAGCGCTTAATTTATGACTCAACCGCATTCACAAACAGACGCTTCGCCTTCAATTAAGCCTCGCCGATTAAAAAAAATTGCCAAATGGGCCTCGATTGGCCTTTTAAGTCCAGTAATCCTAATAACGGGCGTATTAAGTTACGGCGTTAATTTAGATCTCGCGCCACACCGTACTTATATAAATCAGTGGCTAACAAATAACCTTCACCGCGACGCTGAAATAGCAGGCGATATCGAACTTGAGATCTCATTCAGCCCAGCAATTCGGCTTGAAGGAGTAATGATAGGAAATATTGAGGCTATTCCATGGCAACCAATGCTGACATCTGGTTACTTAGAAGCCAAAATATCAGTGTTACCTCTTTTAAATAACACCTTGGAAATAGATCATCTTGAGTTTGAAAATATCGCTCTGAATTTAGCTAAAACTGCAGATGGCCTAACAAATTGGGCATTTAATGAGCAGCCCTTACCAGTAAACCTAAATACCAATGATGAAAACCAAGACCCATCTAATTCCGGATTGCCTTTCTCATTACGTTTAAGTGACAGTATTTCAGCGAAAAATATTACATTAGCTTATGAAGATCAGACTCAAAATCAATATATTGGCTTGTTTTTAGAAAACCTTAATCTGACCAAACCTGATACATGGCAGCTTGATGTAAAAGGTCACACCATGGGGCAAAATTATGATTTAACCCTTGAAGGCGATCTGGAAACCCTAATTAATGAGCAGCAGGGTTTACTGAAAGCGAAGGGAGAGTTTGCAGGCGCACAACTTAACATCGACGCGAATATCGTACCGCTACAACAAGGCGAGTCACACGCTACAGTACAGCTCGATTGGCAAGATACTCGCCCCATTGAAGATTTATTAGGGCTTGATGTAAAACCTATCGCACCACTTAGCGTAAACGCTGATGTCACTGCTTCTATGAATCATTTCGCGATTACCGACCTTACCCTAACAAGCCCGATAACCCAAGCCAAAGGCAACCTTGACGTTAAGCTGGATGTGCCATACACCGACGGTCATAACTTCATTGAAGGGCAACTCGATATTCCATTGATTGATTTACGCCCATGGCTACAACCAGAAGAGCCCCAACCAATGATGATGTCGGCTTATGGTGCTGCACCACAACAGTCACCATTACAGCGGGCACTCGACCAATGGCTAATGAAAACCACCACCAAAGTCGGCGTAAATATTGGCGAAGTTAAAGGACTAGGTACAAACGTTGCCAATTTATCGCTAAATATCGAAGGGATCGACGGAAAATTACAAGCACCAATGACCGCAGACATTGCCAATGTTCCATTTCGCGGTAATGCCACGATTGATGCAACAGAGTGGACATCGAATGTCGATATTACCCTGGGGGCAAAAGATTCTTCTCTAGGAGAAATTGCCGGCTGGTTAACGGGTATCCCCTATGCCTCGGGTCACCTTACATCGTCTGAGTTAAAGGTCACGACTCAAGGCACCAAACTGCAAGAATGGTTAGATAATAGCCAAGTTGCACTTTCAATTGATGATGCCAATGTCGGCTGGGGCAGCCAAGCAACATTTGCAATTGATACCGCCCAATTAGCAGCAGGAATGAATCGCCCTTTCAGCTCTGATATTCAAGGCGAGCTCATGGGGATTCCGACCCATGTAACGGCTAGAGCTGGCACGCTCGGTGACATAATTAATGGTCGCGATTGGTCAACACGATTACATATCGATAGCTCAGTTTTAGATGTAAAAGCACAAGGCTTATTAGTCGGAACTCAATGGCAAGAAGGCAGTTGGTTCAACCTAACAGTTCAAGGTGATGATGCTAGCAAGCTAAGTCCTTGGCTAGGTACGCAAACTAGCGTAAATGGTGAAATTGCATTAAACGGTAAACTGACTTATCAAGATAAGTGGATCAACCTTGATATACCCACTTTATCTTTAATGAACACCAAAGGGCAATTTGAAGCCAAGTGGTTAGCTCAAGAGAGAAACCCATTTTTAGTGCTTAACATGCAATTTGACCAATTGGACTTCACGCAATTTGGTCAGTTTATTAACGATGATGAATTACCCCAAGTAGAACAAGCAGTACCGACACAAGGCGTGAATCTAGATGTGCCGTTATTAGGCAATGACCTTGTTATTGCAGATGCTGATTTATCACTTAGCGTAAAAACAATGACATGGGCAGATCAACATGTCGATAACGTGAACTTCACAGGAAAAGTGCGAAACGGAAAAATGCCAGCTTCACCTTTTGAGGTAAGTTATGTCGGCAGTCGTTATAACGGAGATATTGCGTTTAACTTGAATAATGCAAACATCAGTACGCAGCTTAATCTTGGCGTTAATAACCCCGATATTGGCCGTATTCTGTCACAATTTGATGTGACCGATGATTTGGGCATGAAGCTTAAATCAGCCCAACTTGCCATTGACCTATCGGGCCGCACGATTATCGAGTTAATGGAACAAGCCAAAATCGAAGCTAAAATGTCGGGAGGCGAACTTAAACTCGCTGATGTCTACACAGGAAAAGCCATTAATGTTTCACTTGATAATGGACACTTTATTACGGGTCCTAATGATGCAACACAGCTCAAAATCGCAGGGCAAGCATCTGAACGCGCAGTTTCTATAAAATTGGATTCACTGTCACTGAAACAAGCCAATGACGGACGAAAATCAATGCCCGTTAATTTAACGGTTAATGTGGGTGATATGGCATTCAATGCGCGCTCTAGCGTTACCCTGCCAATGGACATTAAACGTTTAAATCTCGCTTTTGATGCTTACACACCGAACTTAGATCGCTTTAACCTCTTTACTGGTGTTGAACTGCCCCCTTATGGCCCGATAAAGCTTGCAGCTCAAATGTCGATGGATGATATTGGCTACCACCTGCGCGATATGATGGTACAAGTGGGTGACAGTAAATTAATGGGCAAAGGTGACATTATTCCGCCAATAAAAGGACAAGATCGTCCTTCTGTTGATATCGCTTTGCATGCACCATTTATCCAAAT
This sequence comes from Photobacterium profundum, assembly GCF_003026285.1. Lineage (GTDB taxonomy): Bacteria > Pseudomonadota > Gammaproteobacteria > Enterobacterales > Vibrionaceae > Photobacterium > Photobacterium profundum. The sequence continues at coordinate 10,846 of NZ_PYOD01000004.1, read as the reverse complement.
TAATGACTTTAAGGCAACAGGCTGGCAAGCATGGTTAGCTGAAGATCAATCTATTGAAAGTACGACAATCAATAGCAAAGATAGTGATGTAGTGCCCGTTATTAGCCCTGAAGGTTTAGAGATAGTGAACGCTAACTTCAAACTCGATGTCGATGAGGTACGGTCAGGAGCTGACTGGCTAGGCGCGGGCAAGCTATATTGGCAACTAGAGCAAGGGCAATTCACTCTGCAACCATTGCAGGTGAAATTACTCGGTGGCGATATCAATATCCATGGTGAAGTGAAAGCCAAACAAGAAATGTTTGATATTAACCTGCAGGGTAAAGTAACCAATTTTGATTATGGCATTCTTGCGCGTCGACTCGATCCGAATACTGATATGCACGGTAAAATCAGTACGCAATTCAGCCTAACAAGCACCGCCAACACCCCAGATACACTGATGAAGAATGCGAACGGATTCATTGGGTTTGCTGCTTGGCCTAAAACATTTGAAGCCAATTTAATCGATCTGTGGGCTGTCAGCTTAACCGATGCCATTTTACCCAACTTTACCAATGATGACCCATCGGTATTAAATTGCGTTGCAGCGGGCATGGATATTAAACAGGGAACAATGACTCAACGTAACTTGCTGCTTGATACCACTCGCATTCAAGTCAATGGTTTGTTTAATGCCAGCTATGCAGATCGCGCGTTTGATTTATACCTAAGCCCTAAGTCAAAAAAGGCGCAAATATTCAGTTTACAAACCCCAGTAGAAGTACATGGTAAGTTTGAAGACTTCGCTCTGGATGTGCCTTGGTCTGCTATTTTCGAAACTTCAGTTCGCTTTACGACAAGCCCCGTTGTATCACCGATCCGTTGGTTAATCGAAAAACCGCTTGAACAAGATGGTAGTCAAACCTGTGAGCGGATTTGGCAAGGTTCATAAGCCATAAAATTATTACTGCCAAATTCATGAGCTAAGTACAACACTCCCCCTTTGAATCTTCATTTTTGGAACATCAAAGGGGGAAGATTTATATCCAAAGTAGTTTAGGTATATAAGATAACTATTCATCTGTATTTAACTTTCGTTGCTTTAGATTTTTACGTCTCACTTCTGCTTAATTTTACTTAAAGACTCGCTGTAAACATAACAACAGAATGATAACTAATATGGTTTATATCAATACTCACCATCAGTAACAATGAACACTGGCAAGCAATTGACATACAAACAGACCAGATTGAGAACAAAAAACTAACATTAATGCTTAACATACTGTTTACCAAAGCATGAATGGCATTCCATATAACTAAAACCGTCAATAAATAGTCACCTTTAAGTTATCACCTTCATTTATAAACTTTTTTTTGACATCTTTATTTGTATCACATTGTAAAATAGCGCATAATCTTTCGCCTAAAAATACGCAATGATACATCACTCAACTATTAGATAATCTCCTCAAGGTTGCCGTAACAATGGAACAAAAAATATTAGTTGTAGAAGATAGCCGCCCTTTTCGAAGAGCGATTGAAATAGAACTTCGAAAGTCGGGTTTTTTCCCAGTCTTCGCCGAAACTATCGCTGAAGCAGAAAGAATACTTGATGAAACAACTGACTTCCTATGCGCAATTCTTGACTATTGTCTACCTGATGGACAAGATGGTGAGATTATTGATGTTTGTTTATCTGTCGATATTAAAGTTATCGTTCTCACGGCTTTGATGGATGAAATGACACGCGAAAAAGTACTGGCAAAAACGGTTATTGATTATATTCCTAAAGATAGCCCAGCTTGTATAGCGTCGATCATTCCCATATTAAAGCGACTAGAAAGTAACAGCGATCATAAAATACTTGTTGTTGATGATTCAACGACGGCTCGCCGTTATATTCGCAGTTTACTTGAACGCCAATATCTTACAGTGATTGAAGCTAAAAATGGTGAGCACGCATTAGAAGTATTCCAACAACACAAAGATATTAGTTTAATTATTACCGACTATTCAATGCCAGAACGTGACGGTGTTAGTCTGATTAAAGAAATACGAAAACATCACCGCCCCGGACAAGTCGCTATAATAGGGTTATCAGCCAGTGATGAAGCAGCATTAACCGCGAAGTTTCTTAAAGCCGGTGCAAATGACTTTTTAACCAAGCCATTTAATCAAGAAGAATTCTATTGTCGTTTACACAGTACCTTAAACATTCTAGATTCTGAGCGTCACCTTTTTCATCTGGCGAATAAAGACTATCTAACCCAAACGTGGAACCGTCGTTATTTCTTTGACCAACCATTGTCAAAAAACCATTCTAGTCCTCGATGTTTAGCATTACTTGATATCGATAGTTTTAAAAAAATCAACGATACTCATGGCCACCACATTGGCGATATGGTTTTGATTGAATTTGCTAACACATTAAAAAATTACTTTTCAGATGCCCTTGTCGCACGATTTGGTGGCGAAGAATTCTGCATACTTTATGGCAACTCACCAACAGTGTTCAACCAACGCCTTGAAGCGCTAAAAAATGACATTGCAGACAGCCAACTCAATATCCTCAATAATCAAATTAGCTATACAATTAGTGCTGGGGTCGTCAACGCAGACAGTAACGTGCATGATCTTATTAGCCGTGCAGATAAATGTTTATATAAAGCGAAAGCAAATGGGCGTAACTTAATCGTCACTGAATAAATTACGCTTAATAAAAGATTCGAATGTAATGAACTATCCCACCCTATAACGTACCGTCAGGCTATGATTATTGGGTGGGATAGTTCACTACATTAGAGCTGGGATTCTTCACCAATCAGGAATAGGAATACTAGATAAACTAACCTTAATGTTTTCTACTACACTGATATCAATATATTCCCAGTTATTTAATTTTATTGTCTAAGTACTAAATGGTGTTGGCATAAAATAGTTCAGTGCATAATCCGAGGCTATAGCCCCACTAGTCAGAACGTTTACTTGCTCTTTTTAACTGTCCAGCTCATAGATGATTTTTCTAAGCAACAACATTGCAGTAAATGTGAAGTTTTCTTCATTCCTTCTGTCCAGATAACTGCCACTCGATAGTAAATCAATATTGTACAGCCCTAATGGCAATTCAGCGCTGGTACGGACACTGTAGTAGTAATCATTGTGCGTTCGCGGGATCAGGTACTGCCACCGGAGAGTTGAAAGAAAGCCACTTCAGAAGTGGGGGTAGATGTGAATTCCACTACCTTCTCGTTTAGATCTTCTTGCTGAGCCATCAAGAGTTCGGTTATTAACGTACCAATGTTGCTTCACCTTCAACTAATCAATGACGAATCGTCGGCGTATCGGCATTTAATTCAGAAATAAAAATATCGTCATGAAACAGTTGATGGCTATTAGAAACCACCATCAATAGCAGGCTGTATAATCGTTTGATTAATACCAGATGCAATTAAACTATGGTGTTCAGATGTAAATATAAATTCTGTCTTTGGTGGGAATGATGCAAAACTAAAAGTTAACGTCTCACTTTGCGTTCATTGCATGACACAACTCCCTATTTACCCAGCCGTAAAGTTAATCCTGCATCACATAGCAACTAGTGTTTTTATTATTATTGGTATTATTTATAGCTTTGATATACACCATAAATAATAAGGGCTAGACATCAGACCTTATTTTTATATGTATAAGCATGGTTAACGGTGATTATTAGAAAGCGTAAGAAGCACCCGCATAGATCGTACGACTCTTCATGATGTAATCATATTTCACAGCCGCATCATCACGCTTTTCATCAGTAAGGTTAGTTACCCCTAATTTTAGGTTTAGGTTTTTAACTGCTTCATACTGTGCGCCTAAATCAAATGTTCCATAGCCACCAGATTTTTCATCAGTACGTACATACTGCTCACCGGTGTATTGGTAAGACACATAGGTGTATACGTTTTCTCGCATTTGCCAATCAACTTGAACATTTACCGTGTTTTTCGGCGTCAATGTCAACTCTTTGTCTGTCGTCTTGTCTTTCGCATCAGTATACATATAATTCGCCGACAGGCTAACAGTATCAGTCACATCAAACCAACCAGACAGTTCTGCACCACGCACCTGTGCTTCTTGTACATTAAAATACGTCAGTTCTTTTTTAACACGGTCCCAAGTCTCTGCTTGGATCATGTCATCAATGTCGTTATTAAACGCAGTGACTGTAGCGCCCCAGCTATCTGTTTTATAGCCAGTTGAAAGCTCATAGCTGACAGCTGTTTCGGCTTTAAGGTTAGGGTTACCTACTACGTAACAAGCACCACGACAGGCAAGCACAGCATATGAATCACTGTATTGATTCAGACTTGGGGCTTTGAATGCTTTACCCACACCGCCTTTCACTACCCAGTTATCTGTAATGCTGTAGACCGCATAAGCACGTGGGCTGAACTCACCACCATATACTTCGTGGTCATCGAATCGACCACCTAAGGTAACGGCCAGATCACCAATTTCAAATTCATCTTGCAGGTAAATCGCTGATTGGCTGTAATCTTCCGAGCCTTTTGACAATGTCAGGTTGTTCTTCAGATCGGTAATGCGGTACTCAGCTCCCCCCGTTAACAAGTGTGAACCTACATAGCCAGACAATTGGCCATCAAGCGTATTATTAGTCTGTGTAATATCTCCCACACTAGTATTCAGACCTGAATCATCTTTCAAATCAGAGTTTTCGTAGTTATAACGTACACGAGAATCAAACTTCGACCAGTAACCGTTATGCGTCAATGTCGCGTTTATACGCTCCAACTTTTGCACGTTATTAACAACATTGCCGTAGTTGTTCCAATCGGCATCACGATCATCTTTGCTATAAATCAAGATCAATATCTTGCTGGTCAGTTGCCAGCCATTTCAAGCTAGAGAAGATATTCAGTTCATCACGCTCTTCCAGAACGTCAGAATCAGGATTTAATGATTGGTCGGTACGCCACGCATCGCGAGAGCTTTGCTCGATAATAATGTTACCCAGTAATGTATCTGGTATCAGAGAACCGCCAGCATACACATTCCACTTGTGTACATCACCACCACTACCTTCCGTAGGACCTTCGTATTGATAACCCACAGCACCTTCTGTTTGCTCTGTCGGCTGGCGGAGAATCACGTTCACTACACCACCCAGAGCATCAGCACCATAAAGTGATTACATGGGACCACGAATGACTTCAATGCGCTCAACCGCAGACATTGGGATACTTGAAAGATCAAAGTCATTACCGTACGACGATGTCAGCGCATCGCGGGAACTCGTACGTTTACCGTTGATCAACAACAGAGTGTAATCAGAATCCAAGCCACGAATTTTAATCTCATTACGGCCATAAGGTGTACCTGGGTTAATATTAATACCCGGTAACTTCTTCACAGCCTCTGCTACATCATTAACCACTAATTTGCCTAATTCCTCACGTGTAATATAAGAAACTGATGCTGGAGCAGTAAGTTCTGGATGCTTAGTTTGTGACGCTGTAATGACCATAACATCATCAGTAGTTGCAGTGTCTGCCATTACCATTGAAGAGGATAATAGACCAATAGCCATAAACGCTTTATTTAACTGAGTTAGCGCAAAATGGCTATCTCCCTGATGCTGTAACATTTTCACACTCCATTACGAACAATGGCGCGAATGATAATTATTATCGTCAATATTATAATTCAAACCAAGACATTGACCTCACTTATGAGTTAAAGCGTTACCATTTCTCTTCGTATAAGCTATAAATCAACCGAAAACAGTTGTGTTACATTAAAAAACAATAGCTTATAACTATCATTATAATTGAAGAACTGTCTGTTGGCGGCGTGCTACACCGCCGAGTTAATACAACACACTGATTTGTTCTCGTAGAAAATGAAGGTTGAATTGGAAGAAAGTGGATAGATTTGGAACCAGTAAGAAATGCCCAAACATACTAATGCCTACAATCCTCAATACAGACATAAAAACAAGGCTTGTGGGCATTTCAGTTCTTTCGATTGAAAGAGAAAAGCCGACTCCTATACTACCAAAAAGAAAGAAAGTAACTTGCCATGAGAAATTGGCTGCTAATTCTAACTAAATTAGCACCTAATGGCATAACCATCATTAATGTACCAATCGATAACATATTAATAAGTAGTGCGAGACGAAAACACGAGATTTGGTTTTTAAGTAATCGCCCATGATAAGTCATTCTAAAGAGAAGGAACGCTGAGTGTAACCACTCATTGCTCCATAATAATGAATAAAAATTATTATCATTAAATTCGACTCTGAGTGAATGTTCTTATCATCATATTTTGTTTATAGATTTGAACGGTAAATTTACAACCTGCAGATAGTGTTGGTGTAAGTGTTCTCTTGAGCATAATCGTTAAGTTATCTCGTTCCATCGTAATAACTTCAGCATCCAAAAAATCAAAGTACGCACGAACCTGAGGGAAAAGAGCTTTAAACAAGCTCTCTTTGGCCGAAAATATTACCGTTAGCCCTGTAGAAAAATCCACATCATGCTTTGTAATCAGGGCTTGCTCTGCCTCATTAATAATTGTATTTTTGATAGACGTGGCAGTACTGTCTGCTAAGCACTGCTCAATATCGATGCCAATCCCTTGCTCAGGCAAATCACACTGTCTTAAAACACAAATCGCCTTATTACTACTATGACTAATCGATCCGATCATTCCTTTTGGCCATAACGGTGCACGATGCAGACTAATCCCAACATCAGATTCAGTACCACCTAAGGCTGAAAGGCAGCGCTTCGCCAAATAACGTCCTGCCACGTACTCTGCCTGACGTTTTTTCACCGCACTGTGCAATGTTTCCGGCAAAATAATCCCAAGCTGTCGGGGGGCTTCTATTGTGTAAAATTCAGGATCAAACTCGCATTGAAAACATACACCTGAAAAATCAGGTAAAACAACAGGTATCAGTTGCGAAATATAGGGGGGATTCATGTTTATTGAGCTTTCCGTTTCTCAGAGGTAAGCATCATAGCAAGGGAAGGGCATTACTTTCCACCTGCAGTTTAATAAACAAATGCTTAAATACTTAACGTACAATATTATCCTAAGCACTAGATGCTCGTATTCTACTAGCACGATGTAACAACAAATAGGCATGGTGGAACAACATGAATAAGGAAAAGAATCTTGACCTGAATTTACTACGTGTGTTTGATGCCGTAATGAAGGTGGGCAGCGTAAATGGTGCCGCTGAACAATTGGAGATGTCAGCCCCTGCGGTCAGTAACGCCTTGAACCGATTACGCGATAATTATCATGACCCTTTATTTTCACGCCAAGGTCGCGGCATTGTACCAACCGCATTTGCCTTCGGGTTACATGCTGACATAAAAGAACCTCTTGCATATCTTTTAGGCCAATCTATCCACCGTGAAGCGTTCGATCCTCGAACCAGCCACCGTAGTTTCCATCTGTCTAGTCACAAAGATATCGATATTCTATTATTGCCAGCACTTGAACACTACTTACGTAAGTATGCACCTCATGTAACACTGAAAATGAACATTGGCCATACAGATGAAACAGCACGCCAAACGGATTTACAAATGCGCAAAGCCGATCTGATTTTGGCCACTGTACCGATGTCAGCTGCTGGCTACCAAAATACCTGCTTATTTGAGCTGCCCTTGGTAGTGGTCTGTCGCACAGATCATCCCCGGGTGGGTGAAAAATTGACTATGAACCAATTTTTTGCCGAATCCCATATTTTATGGAAAACCCAACGACACAATACGCAGACCTTAGACTCATTGTCAAAAGACATACTCCCTGAACGCCGTATTGCTTATGAGTCTGATTCGGTATTTATGTCGATGATGTTGGCATCAAAAACCGATTGGCTTTGCGTGGTCAGTGCATTGCACGCTGAATTATTACAAGACTTCCCCAACTTGAAAGCATTACCCTTACCGATGGAAGTTAAACCACTACCGATTTACATGACATGGCACCAATCTATTCATTCAGATCAAGGGCATCAGTGGCTAAAACAAGCATTGCTGTCGGCAAGTCGCCCCTTGGGGGCATCGACAGATTTATGATCTTATAAATGGATTCAAGTTTAGTTAATTGCGAATTAAAGTTCGCAATATCGCTCCTTTTTGTCTATTCGTTTACGTTGTATGGATATCAACGTCATTGAAAGGACATAGCAATGAAAATAAAACACAGTATCATCGCTTTCTCTGTACTTTCTGCTTTATCGTGGAATACACAGGCAGCCAGTGATATTACAAATCAGCCTAAAGATGCCTCCTCGTATACAACTCAAAAAAATGAAAGCCTGAAGCAGTACCTCGACTTCGCCAATACTGCTGATTTCGATGCCGCAAGCAAAGGATTTATTGCAAAATGGCCAGAAAAAACCATCAAAGACAAAGATGGCAACGTGGTATGGGATTTCAGCAAATATGACTTTTTGAATGGTGATAACGACATTGCTACCATTAATCCTTCACTGCAGCGCATGGCCAAGCTGAACAACATCACCGGTCTATTTAAAGTGGAAGATGGTGTATACCAAGTGCGTGGCTTTGATTTATCCGTCATGACTTTTATTCAGGGAGACAAAGGCTGGATCGTCATTGACCCACTTATTTCTCCAGAAACCGCCGCTGCAGGGCTAACCCTACTGAAACAACATGTTGAAAATAAGCCTGTTACTGCTGTGATTTTCACGCACTCTCATGTTGACCACTTTGGCGGCATTTTAGGCGTGACTACCGAAGATGCGGTTAAAGATGGCAAAGTGGAAGTGATTGCGCCAGAAGGCTTCTTCGACCATTCAATTGCAGAGAACCTGATGGCAGGTAATACCATGTCTCGCCGTGCTTCATACATGTATGGCAACTTGTTGCAGGCGAGTGAAAAGGGGCAAGTGGATGGTGGTTTAGGCAAAACGACCTCGACAGGAGCACCGGGTATTGTGAAAGAAACGGTGACTGTATCGGAAACGGGGCATATTGAGACCATCGATGGCTTGGAATTTGATTTCATGATGGCGCAAGAATCTGAGGCGCCGTCAGAATTCATGTTCTACATTCCAAAATACAAAACGTTGATGGCAGCCGAAGTCATGACGCATACTATTCACAATATTTCGACCTTACGTGGAGCAAAAACCCGTGATGCTTCCAAGTGGGCGGAATACGTTGATGAAGCCTTGATTACTTATGGTGATAAAGCCGACGTGATGGTAGCCTCGCACCACTGGCCGACATGGGGCAAAGACAAAATCAAAGAACAGCTGAACAAGACACGGGACAGCTACAAGTTTGTTCATGACCAAACCTTACGCTTAGCCAACAAAGGCTACACACCGAATGAGATTTCGGCCTCAATAAAGCTGCCTGAGTCATTAGATAAAGAGTGGTACAACCGTGGATATTACGGCACTGTATCGCACAATGCGCGTGCTACATATGATTTTTACTTTGGTGCATGGTGGGACGGTAACCCTGCAAACTTGAACCCACTAACTCCGACAGAAGAAGGTAAAAAATACGTCGAAGCTATTGGTGGTGAAGATAAAGTGATCGAAGTAGCCAAGCAGGCGATTGCTAAAGGAGAATACCGCTGGGCGGTGACCTTGCTAAACAACGTGACCTTTGCGAACCCTGATAACAAAGATGCACGTTATCTTGAAGCCGACGCGATGGAACAATTGGGTTACCAAGCCGAATCGGGTCCATGGCGCAACTACTACTTGGGTGGTGCAAAAGAGCTGCGTGAGGGAATTAAACCAGTGGCGACACCTAGCACTGCCGCGATTGCAGTGAACATGCCATTTGATCAGTTCTTGAAATATTTGGGAGTGACCGTAAAACCGGAAGCAGCCAAAGGCATGGATATGAAAGTGAACATCGACGTCACAGGTGATGGAAAGTACTCGATGGCACTGAATAACTCGGTCTTGAAATCGTACAAAGATCGCCAGTTTGATGATGCGACCTTTACCGTGACGCTAAGCCGTGATGCATTTGAAAAGATGATCACCAAGCAATCAACTTTGGTTGAAGAAATGAAAACGGGTGAAGTGAAAGTATCAGATCCCGCAAAATTTAAGCAGTTAATGTCGATCTTTGATCAATTCGAATTATGGTTTGGCGTAGTTACACCATAAACGACAAAGTCTGAATGGGTCATACTATTTAGATAGATTAGCGATCAGATACTTATTTAAATTGGTTAATTTTCATATTGACGCGATTTGATTTTTAGATTTAGAAAATACAAAAAAGCCTCAGCATTTCTGCTGAGGCTTTTTGTATAGTTGGGGTGGAGAGATTCGAACTCCCAACACGCGCGCTCTTATGGTAGGGGAATCCGCTGCTCTTTCCTCTAGCTGCAGATAGCAAAAAGGCCCATATCTTTCGATATGAGCCTTCTTTAATATGGCAGGGGTGGAGAGATTCGAACTCCCAACACGCGGATTTGGAATCCGCTGCTCTGCCAGTTGGAGCTACACCCCTGTAGTTATTTTAAAGACTTAACTTTGTCTTAATAAATGGCGGAGTGGACGGGACTCGAACCCGCGACCCCCGGCGTGACAGGCCGGTATTCTAACCAACTGAACTACCACTCCGCAGTGTCTATTCAGCATAAAGCTATTACTTATAATAAAACGGTTCACCGCTTTATTTTTGCTTTCATCTTTTTCTAAAAAAGATGAAAACGAATTGGGCGCCTGGCGATGCCCTACTCTCACATGGGGAGACCCCACACTACCATCGGCGCAACTGCGTTTCACTTCTGAGTTCGGCATGGGATCAGGTGGAGCCACAGCGCTATGGTCGCCAGACAA
>NZ_PYOD01000039.1 GCF_003026285.1 Photobacterium profundum | reverse complement strand
AATTTGGCTCCCTTTGCTGGACTTGAACCAGCGACATACGGATTAACAGTCCGGCGTTCTACCAACTGAACTAAAAGGGAATTGTCTATTTCGTTGCTTGCACCGTATTTCTTATATTCTAATGAACTAAAAGAAATAATGGTGCCTCGAGGCGGAATCGAACCACCGACACGAGGATTTTCAATCCTCTGCTCTACCGACTGAGCTATCGAGGCAACGGAGCGCATTAAAAAGGTTTTCGGCTGTTTCGTCAATGGTTTTTTTGAGAAAAATGTTTAACTTTTGTTTTTTTGCACTGATTGGTGGAATTTTAAACTTGTTTGGCTCGTAAATACCGAAAAATCACTTTCTAGTGCTCACCTAAAGCTTGTTGCTCTTTGTTCAATGCGCGCATTAATGCTGGACGTTGGTTTAGCTTTTGGCGGTATTTTTCGAGTTTAGTGGGTAATTTTTGCTCGAATTTGACTGCCCAATTAAGGGTGTGGGCAAGAAGGATATCAGCAATGCTGGGTGAGCGGCCTATTACATAATCAGAATCTGGTAACCAAGCTTCGGCTGTTTGGGCGGCTTTCTTAAATTCCCAGCTGGCGACGGCAAGCATTTCTGGTAATCGAATCTGTTCAGGTAGGGCAAATTTATGTTTACCCATGCTCCATAATGGTTGCTCTAACTCTGAAATAATAAAGCTGACCCATTGATGATGAAGCGCAGACTCTGTGGTGCCGGGCTTAGGGATCCATTGTGGTACGTATTTTTCAGCAATGTAAAAGCAAATAGCAGATGATTCACATAGGGTAATATCATTATCTGTAAGGGTTGGGACTTTACCTTGATGGCTGAGAGCTTGGTAATTTGGCGATTTATGTTCACCTTTCATTAAATCAACTAAATGGTATTGCCAATCAAGGCCACTTTCTTCAAGTAGCCAAGAAACACGTAATGAACGGGATCGAGGGTAGCCATATAAGGTGATCATTGGTCATCCTTGAGTTGGTAGCAAGATTAATACTCTTACTAACCGTAGTCGAAACTGCGATGAAAAAATTTACATTGGTAAGACTAAAGCGAGATTTATGGCTTCTTCTGCTTACCTATGCCCTTAAAATTATGTTTTTTTTGAATATTGCGTAAGTGAACTTTATAGAGTGAGTATAGTGAGGTTCAAAGGGGGGAATAATGACAAATAGCAGGTATAAAAAAAGCCTCGTCCGAAGACGAGGCTTTTTAATGTGGCTCCCTTTGCTGGACTTGAACCAGCGACATACGGATTAACAGTCCGGCGTTCTACCAACTGAACTAAAAGGGAATTGTAATGGTGCCTCGAGGCGGAATCGAACCACCGACACGAGGATTTTCA
>NZ_PYOD01000038.1 GCF_003026285.1 Photobacterium profundum | reverse complement strand
GCAGCGGCACAAACGGCAATGATTATGCGTATTCCCATTGTCCATTTACACGGTGGCGAGATCACCGAGGGTGCGTATGACGATGCGATCCGTCATGCCATCACCAAATTAAGTTATTTGCACGGCACATCAACGGAAGCGTACCGCCAACGTGTAATTCAATTGGGTGAAGCGCCTGAACGCGTCACCAATGTCGGTGCGATCGGGCTGGATCATTTAAAGCGTGCGACGTTCATGAGTGTTGATGAGTTATCTGAGTCGCTCAATTTTAAGCTGACAAAACCGTATTTTGTTGTCACTTATCATCCCGTTACATTGGGAGATGAAGCACCTGAAACCACGTTTCAAATGTTGCTCGATACGTTGGATGCATACCCCGATCATCAAGTGATCCTTACTTATCCTAATGCCGATGATGGCGGCCGTCGTATTATTCCTATGCTGGAAGAGTATGCACGTCAGCATCCTCGACGTGTCCTCGCTATTCCTTCTTTAGGGCAAGTGCGTTATTTAAGCTCAATAGCGCATGCGACAGCGGTGATTGGTAATTCTTCTAGCGGCATTATTGAAGTTCCTTCTTTTGATGTGCCAACGGTCAATATTGGAACCAGACAAAAAGGGCGCTTAGCGGCTAAAAGTGTCTTAAATACACAGCCCACTCAAACCTCCATGGCTGATGCAATAAAGGTGGCGGTTACTCGCAATTATAAACAGCGGGATGAGCAGATTCATAATCCTTATGGGCAGGGTGATAGCAGTGCTAAAGTGATTGAGATGATAAAGTCACTGAACTTTGAACCCAGTAAAGCGTTTTACGATTTAACTTTTGACGATGTACAGTGAGACTATCATGACCTTAATTATTGCTGAAGCCGGTGTTAATCATAATGGCGATGAAAAATTGGCGTTTGAACTCGTCAATGCCGCCCATCAAGCGGGTGCTGATATCGTCAAATTTCAAACCTTTAAAGCAAAGAATTTAGTGACTGAGGATGCAGAGCAGGCAGAATATCAAGTCACGAACACGCAAAAACAAGAATCACAATTGGCCATGCTGAGCCGTTTAGAGCTCTCTTTTGAGGTACACCACCAATTGATAAAACATTGTGAATCGTTGGGCATTGAGTTTTTATCTACCGCCTTTGATTCCGACAGTTTGAATTTTTTGGTTAACAATTTGGGGTTGACACGGCTTAAAATTCCATCGGGCGAAATCACTAATGCCCCGTTGGTATTAGAGCATGCGCGAACCGATTGTGATTTGATTGTTTCGACTGGGATGGCCACCTTGTCTGAAATTGAAGCGGTATTAGGTGTGATTGCATTTGGTTACATCGCAGACAAAACAGCCGAGCCAAGTGAACTCGCCTTTCAGCAAGCGTATGCCTCAGAGCAAGGGCAACAAGCCCTTAAGCAGAAAGTAACCGTACTGCACTGCACGACTGAATACCCCGCGCCGATGGCTGAAATTAACCTCAAGGCGATGGATACCTTGGGTCGTGCCTTTGAACTTCCAGCGGGGTATTCGGATCACAGTGAAGGCATTACTATCCCGATAGCTGCTGTCGCGCGTGGTGCGGTACTGATTGAAAAGCACTTCACTCTCGATAAAAACATGGAGGGGCCCGATCATAAAGCGTCACTAGAGCCTTCTGAGCTTGCCGCCATGGTAGCAGCGATTCGTCAAGTGGAGGTTGCGCTTGGCGTGGGAGTGAAGAGCCCAACGGTGTCGGAAGTGAAAAATAAAGCCGTGGCACGTAAAAGTTTAGTGGCCGCTAAAGCGATTAAGGCAGGCGAAGCACTCAGTGAAGACAATATAACCATTAAACGCCCAGGCTCTGGAATGTCGCCATACAACTACTGGGACTTATTAAATAAGCGTGCTTCGATTGATTATGATGCTGGAGATTTGATTGTTGAGTAGTTCGCTTATCAAGCCTCTTTTGATTATTGGTGGGGGGGGGCATGCCAGTGTCTTGGT
>NZ_PYOD01000037.1 GCF_003026285.1 Photobacterium profundum | reverse complement strand
CTGAAAATCACCATATTGATATGCCAACGCTGCTTGAGCAACACATGGTTGAACGTGACAATATTTTGATGTTCCCTATCCATGAATATTGGTTGGACATCGGAAGAATGGATGACTTCAACCGTGCGCAAACGGATATTCATACGTTAGGGCTTGATTAAAGATGAATAAAGTTGCAGTCATTGGTTTAGGCAATATTGCCAATCGTCACCGTCGTAATTTAAAAATGTTATTTCCAGATGCTGAATTGTTAGCCATGTCGGCCAGCGGGCGAGTGCCAAGGGAAGCGGTGAGTGATTGTGACGGTATTGTCGCCAGCGTTGAAGCACTCATTAACGCGCAAGTTGAGTTAGTAATCGTGGCATCGCCTGCGCCTTTTCACGCTCAGCATGCGATCCCTCTCATTGAGGCGGGCATACCGACACTGATTGAAAAAACCGTGACGACGACCATGGAAGATGTGCAAGCTATCCAACGCGCGATAGAGCAGTATCAAACCCCAGTTGCCGTTGGTTATTGTTTAAGGTATCTACCGTCGGCACTGCAATTAAAAGTCCAGTTGGACGCGGGTAAGATAGGCACATTGTATAATAGCCACATAGAGATTGGGCAATATTTGCCTGATTGGCGTCCAAATAAGGATTACCGTGATTGTGTGTCTGCCAATAAACTCCTCGGTGGTGGTGCACTGTTTGAGCTAAGTCATGAGCTGGATTACGCTCAGTGGTTACTAGGTCCGTTAAACTTACAACATGCAGTTTTACGCTCTTCAAAAGAGTTGGATTTGGATGTGGAAGATATGGTGGATATTCTCGCATTAACGGATTCAGGTGCTGTCACAACGATTCATTTGGATTTCTTGCAACGTAAAGCGCATCGGCAATGTAGCTTTGTGGGCAGTCAAGGGCGAATTGATTGGGATTTAATCCAAAATCAACTCATTTTGACGACCGCCACAGAGACGACCGTGCTTTACAGTGATCCCGAGTGGGACAAGAATCAGATGTATTTAGCGATGATAGACGATTTTGTGCAAATGATTGGTCAAAATCAACATACTTGCACAGAGCTACTAGAAGCTGCAACCACTGTTCGCTTTATCGATGAAGTCAAACAGCAAGCCAATATGACATAGAGAATAAGAATGAAAAATTTTGCATTCATTTTTGCTCGTGGAGGCTCAAAGGGGCTTCCAGGGAAAAATATTAAGCCTTTAGCTGGGAAGCCGTTATTACAATATTCCGTAGATACGGCACTTGCGTCACCGTCCATTAATAAAGTGTTTGTCTCAACTGACGATACTGATATCGCAAAGGTTGCGATTGAATCTGGTGCCGTGCTGATTGAAAGACCGGCAGAGTTAGCGTCTGATACCAGCCCCGAGTGGTTATCTTGGCGCCATGCCATTGAGTGGGTACAGCAACATTACGGTGAGTTTGACGGTTTTATCAGTTTGCCCGCAACCAGTCCATTGCGTGGGGTTATTGATGTTGAAGCCGCCATCAAGCAGCGTATAAAAGTTGATGCTGATATGTGTATTTCGGTTACACCCGCGAGTCGTAGTCCCTACTTTAACATGGTGAAAATCACTCAAGGCGATTTAGTGAGTCTGGTGAATGAGCCAGAATCCGATGTTACTCGCAGACAGGATGCGCCTGAAGTTTTTGATATCACCACGGTTGTGTATGCAACGACGCCACAATTTGTTCTCAATCATTATGGTTTGTTTTCAGGGAAAGTCACCAGTATTGAAGTGCCAAAAGCGCGTGCTGTTGATATCGATGATATTTATGACTTTAGATTGGCGGAAGCCATCTTGCAGGATGAAGAATAATGAACAATTTGTTGAATGAAAAAAAAATACTGATTGCCGGTGCCGGTGGCCTTCTTGGGGCTAAAATTGTGAAATATGCATTAGCGCAAGGTGCGCAAGTCATTGCGGCTGATATTAATGTTGACCTTATGCAAGAAAAGCTAAGACATCAACAAGTTGACCTTTCCTGTGAA
>NZ_PYOD01000036.1 GCF_003026285.1 Photobacterium profundum | reverse complement strand
CCAGAAGTAGATAGCTTAACCTTCGGGAGGGCGTTTACCACGGTGTGGTTCATGACTGGGGTGAAGTCGTAACAAGGTAGCCCTAGGGGAACCTGGGGCTGGATCACCTCCTTACCTAAAGATTTATAGTTTGATGCAGTGTCCACACAGATTGCTTGGTCGAAATGTAAAAGAGCGCTAGCGTTGCCCAACAACGCTGGCAGAAAACTAAGTCCCGTTCGTCTAGAGGCCTAGGACACCGCCCTTTCACGGCGGTAACAGGGGTTCGACTCCCCTACGGGACGCCACTTTGGGTCGTTAGCTCAGTTGGTAGAGCAGTTGACTTTTAATCAATTGGTCGTAGGTTCGAATCCTACACGACCCACCATCTTCTCCTTTGAGGATGTAAAATATCGGAGGGCGATTAGCTCAGTTGGGAGAGCACCTCCCTTACAAGGAGGGGGTCACTGGTTCGAGCCCGGTATCGCCCACCATTCTTTCTCTTAAATCTTGATTACAAGATTAAGTTGAGAAGAATAAGCACCACCCAGTTATATTGGGGCTATAGCTCAGCTGGGAGAGCGCTTCGCTGGCAGCGAAGAGGTCTGCGGTTCGATCCCGCATAGCTCCACCACTTTCTAAATGCATTTTTACTCTTAATATAGAGTTGAGTGTGATTAGAAAGTGGATTATTTGTCTCTGTAGAGATAGAAGAACACATGCTCTTTAACAATCTGGAAAGCTGACTAGTAAATTCAATCGAATGATTGAATTACAAATGTTTTTATCGAAAGATAAAAACGAGTTCTCAAAACAAACACACATTCAAGTGTCTTGTGTAAGAGTCCGGCGAAAACAAATCCTCTCTTTTTAGAGAGAAACCTTGGTTGTTGCCATACGAAACCTCTTGGGGTTGTATGGTTAAGTGACTAAGCGTACACGGTGGATGCCTTGGCAGTCAGAGGCGATGAAGGACGTATTAACTTGCGATAAGCCTAGTTTAGATAGTAAAAATCACTTGAGACTAGGATTTCCGAATGGGGAAACCCAGCTGCATAAGCAGTTATCATAACGTGAATACATAGCGTTATGAGGCGAACCGGGGGAACTGAAACATCTAAGTACCCCGAGGAAGAGAAATCAATTGAGATTCCGGCAGTAGCGGCGAGCGAACCCGGATTAGCCCTTAAGCGGCATTAGCGTTAGGTGAAGGTACTGGAAAGTACAGCGATACAGGGTGAT
Source organism: Photobacterium profundum (assembly GCF_003026285.1). Lineage (GTDB taxonomy): Bacteria > Pseudomonadota > Gammaproteobacteria > Enterobacterales > Vibrionaceae > Photobacterium > Photobacterium profundum. Next base: position 831 of record NZ_PYOD01000036.1, on the reverse strand, counting down.
AGCCCCGTAACCGACAACGCTTTTACCGTGAAATCGAGTAGGACGGGACACGTGATATCCTGTTTGAACATGGGGGGACCATCCTCCAAGGCTAAATACTCCTGACTGACCGATAGTGAACCAGTACCGTGAGGGAAAGGCGAAAAGAACCCCTGTGAGGGGAGTGAAATAGAACCTGAAACCGTGTACGTACAAGCAGTAGGAGCCCACTTGTTGGGTGACTGCGTACCTTTTGTATAATGGGTCAGCGACTTAATTTTAGTAGCAAGGTTAACCGTTTAGGGGAGCCGTAGGGAAACCGAGTCTTAACTGGGCGTACAGTTGCTAGGATTAGACCCGAAACCAAGTGATCTAGCCATGGGCAGGTTGAAGGTGAGGTAACACTTACTGGAGGACCGAACCGACTAATGTTGAAAAATTAGCGGATGACTTGTGGCTAGGGGTGAAAGGCCAATCAAACTTGGAGATAGCTGGTTCTCCCCGAAAGCTATTTAGGTAGCGCCTCGGACGAATACTACTGGGGGTAGAGCACTGTTAAGGCTAGGGGGTCATCCCGACTTACCAACCCTTTGCAAACTCCGAATACCAGTAAGTACTATCCGGGAGACACACGGCGGGTGCTAACGTCCGTCGTGAAGAGGGAAACAACCCAGACCGCCAGCTAAGGTCCCAAAGTTATAGCTAAGTGGGAAACGATGTGGAAAGGCTCAGACAGCCAGGATGTTGGCTTAGAAGCAGCCATCATTTAAAGAAAGCGTAATAGCTCACTGGTCGAGTCGGTCTGCGCGGAAGATTTAACGGGGCTAAGCTATACACCGAAGCTGCGGCAAT
>NZ_PYOD01000035.1 GCF_003026285.1 Photobacterium profundum | reverse complement strand
CCATTTACATTGTCTATATCGATGTAATCATTAAATACAGCATGCTGTAGAATAAAACCCATTGAAAATAACAAAAATATTGTAACAAACTTATTAACTCTAAATTTGTTAATAAAAACAACAAAAAAAGCTGAATATAACAATGCTGGTACAAACCATAAATGATGATAACCATTAATTACGTACAAAAAATTTCTAACTGATATTGGATGACTAAAGTCAAACCAAAAATATGAATAGATAACTGACCACGTCATATAAATAGTAGCTAATTTTTTAGACCATTTGATTTTTTTTTGATGGTTCATGGAAAAATAAAAAAAACCACTAATTATAAAAAAAATAGGCACCGCAATACGAAACAAACCATTATTAATAAAATATGCTAAATCTGGTGACGTATCTTTTAAAAAACCGCCATGAAGCGCGACTATCATTATAGCCAATGTAAAACGTAATTGATCTATTCTATAATATCTCACTAATATAACCTCTAAATATTCAACTTTTTAATTTTTGTATGATCTTTGGTTTCAAAGTTGGCATGTCACGATTAAAGTTAAAGTAATCAAGATATCCCATAAAAAATATATTTAAATCATATTGTAAAGAATAAACGCTTGTTGACGTTAAAGTAATAACATCACTGTATTTAATATCAAGAAGTGAAAGTAATTCAAATGGAACTTTTTCATCAATGATACAAGCATTAGGGAATATTAATCTATAATCTGTTCTTTCTCTTGGGTGTGTCTTTATAATAATCTGATTTTCATCAAAACCTAAATTTGATATTAATTTTTTATAGCCTGTGATTTTATCTTTTTCCTCCATGAAACCATCTTCACTAAAACATTGAGTTAATAGTAATATTTTCCGGCTCATAGCTCGTTCAAGAACACTTTGAGTTATCGAGAAAATATCTTGAATTTCTTTTTTCTCGACGTTTTCTAATTGCTCCCACTGTTTTTTTAAATCAACAACATGAAACCCTTTATTAACACTAGCAGGCACATCCTCAGAACCAGTTATTATGTATTCATCCGGTGAGTGATATAAAATACTTTGTTTAATACTAATTATCTGTTTTAAATTCCTACAACTTCCTCCATTTGCTAGCTTTCTTATTTCAACATAAGTCCCCATACCATCTTCAATAGCTATTCTTCGTATTTTTTTAAATGGTATGTAAAATGTATTTACCTGGCCAATAGCCACTTCAGTATTTCTAAATTTCCAAACTTCCAAAAAGCGATTATAATAAAATCTAACAGGTCTTTTTTTAAGATCAAACTTTGAACTATTAAGAAAACTTACATTTTTAGCACTTGATGAGAAATTTTCAATAAAAGATTCAGATAATCTATCACCAAAAAATAAATAATTTTTCTCTTTCCACTTATCATCGAATAAGATGTATAAAAACAAGCTATACATTGTATTTTCATATACTAAGCATGACTTACTTTCTCTTTTATTCATACTTTACCCACCTATCCCCTACGAAACTTAAAATAAAAACTGGCATTAAATTTGAAATCAAAAGTCCGAATGGAAGATAATTAATGCTATATTTTGATGCTATATATATATATATAAAATAAAATAGTAAAGAAAATCCCGTTGTTAAGGAAATCACCCCTCCCTTCCCATGATAAAAGAAAAAGTTAACCATTATCATATAAGGAATTAATGCAGCAATCCCTAAAAGAAATGAAGTTACAAAATACCCAACACCAACAAATCCCTCACCTAAAAATAACGTATATATATAATCAGGAATAACTAATGAAACCAAGGCAGGTAGAGGAACAAATATCATGGCATAAAAAGAATATTTTTTCGTCCAGTTAAAATTAATTGTTTTATTTTTTATTCTTTCAAAATAAAATGGTGTTAGCGCTTTATTAGCTGCAGCAATAAATACATTAAGAATAGTTGCAATTTGAAATGCGGCTGCATATATACCAAGATCTTTGGGTGAATATAGATTATAAATAACTAATCGGTCTAGTTGACCTTTACCCAAAATACTCAATTGATGAAGAATAAGAGGCATACCAAAGCCAATTACATAACAAGTCCCTAGCTTTAATCTCGCAGGTGTTATTCTATATCTCACCTTATTCATATTACTATAGAATAGTAACGAAGCGGTTACAACAATAGAGTTGGCAACAATTATCGATATTAGTCGATGTTCGGGTGATGGAGATAAAAACTCAAATATAAGAACTGTTACTAAAGCTGATAATAAACCATTTGTTATATTTATAATAACATATTCTTTAGCCTTCTTTTCGTATTGCCTAAGAGCAAGCTGAACAGCTAAAAGTTCATTTGTCAGAGATATTATTACTATGTATATAATTATTTCAGCATTGGAAGTAAATAACGAGCTAAATATAATAATTAGAAACGTTAAAACAAATGACAATAAATGGCCTGAAGTAACGACGACACCTAAAGATTTCCTTCCATAACGGAAGGCATAACGTGTTATTGCTCCAGCTTGCGACAGCCCTATAAATATTAAACCAAGAGCAATGAATGCTTGATAATAAACTAACTCACCATAATCTTCAGTACCAATCTTTCTCGTCAAATATGGTAAAAGTAAAAATGGAATAGATTTGGATAATATATCACCGACACCGAAAATAAGACTATTCTTAATAACACTCACAAATAAAACCTTATCAATCGCTTCATTTTAAAAAGTAGAACCGCTAATGGATGAAAAACCATTAATAATCTAAAAGTCATTCTTGTTTTAAAGTTCAATTGTTTATAATATTTATTCCCACTCCAGTTAAGTTCTTTTAAACCTTCTTTTATATCTCCTATTTTTTCAGATGGATAATTATCAAATAAACTCAAAGATTGAAGCAGTGTGTTTATAGCAAAAAGCTTTATATACAGAAACTCAGCTTCTTCTTTATATGAAGAATAATTGCTCTCCACCTGTAAGTCTTTATACATTTTTTTTGCTGATATCAGCCTATCAAAAAACCTCACATCATTTCTTACTTTTGTTGTTGATAAATCGTTATAATAATATTTATATAAAGCTTCATTAACCTTACCGATTTTTTTAACTTTAATAGCAATAAATGGCATCAAATAATTATCTTCATAAAACATTCCTTCAGGAAATCTTAGTCCATATCGACTCTTATCAAAAAATTTTATTTTATATATTTTAGTACATACCCCTCCAAAGTTTAACAAAATATCCTTAGGACTATTTATTAATATATCTTTATCACTAATGATACTATTTCTATCTTCAATGGCAGTGTATCCATTATGAATGGTATAATTACAATCAACTATATCAAAATCATTTTGCCTAGCCTTTGAATATAGATGTTCGAACATATGAAGTTCGACCCAGTCATCACTATCAACAAAAGCCACATACTCTCCAGAGGCTATATCCAATCCTGCATTACGAGCCCCACCTTGTTTTTTATTTTCTTTTAAATCTATAACCTTTATTACTTCAGGGTGGTTATCTTTGTATTTATTTAATATCGTCAAACTTTCATCTTTTGACGCATCATTAATGCAGATTATTTCTATATCTTTTAATGTTTGATTTAATAAGCTATTCAAACATCTATCTAGATATTCAACAGAATTGTACACCGGTATAATCACACTAATTTTGATATTTTTATTCACACTTACATCTCATTTTAATGAAGATTAATTTATCATTACATGCTAATTTTTAACCATAATGACTTCAATTAAATTTTAATCGTTTCATTTTCAACAATACCTAACCTATTAATTTTTTTATTGCTCTCAATAAGATAAAATGAAAACTTTGACAACAAAAAAGTAACAGTAATAATCCCAAATATGGAAATTTCATCCGTAAAAAATTGATAACTTTCAGAAAGAGCATAAAACCATCCAATCACAATGACATGGCATAAGTATGTTGAATAAGAGTACCCACCTAACTTAATAAAAAAACCAATGATTAAAGACTCTTTCCTGAAAAAACCTTCATTGTATAGGAATGTAAACATTACCACTACGGCAAGAATTGACTTTAATAAAATAGAAAAAGCCCCATAATAAAAAACAATGCTCGCACTTATAAATGATATTAATAAAATCATGATGTATTCTACACTTGAAAATTTGGCTCTATTAATATGGTAAAATAAAAACATACCAAAAATAAACTCTACAAATAGAAGTGAGTTATGCCCTAAAAAAGGAACATTGAATATCATTAGTATCATTAATATAAACGATGCAAGTATTACTGAAAACTTTTTATTAAGAAACAATGTGGACGATAAAACAAGATAAAAAAACATTTCAAATATCAATGTCCAACCGACATATAATACAGGAAAAATACCAAAGCCATTTTCATTCTCATGAGGTATAAATAATAATGATTTGACTAAACTTGATATATTCCAATCAGCTAAATATGTATGTTTAGGGAGAATCATGACGCAAATAATAAGTACAAGTGTGTAAAACCAATACACAGGAACTACTCTCTTAAGTCTTTTAAAAAGGAACCCCCCGCCACCTGTAACGTGATTACTAGCAGTAAGCGCCATAATATAGCCACTTAAAACAAAGAAAATGTCAACACCAAAGTTTCCTAATTTGGCAACCCAACTAAATATATTATCAGTTCCATAGTAATAACTTTGAACAATATGTTGTAGAACTACGAGCCAAGCAGCCAGCGCTCTTAAAACTTGAAGTGAATTTAACACTTATACCCCTAGTGTATTTGTATACTTATTTTTAGATTTCCCATAAATAGCGGATCAAATTGAAAACCCATCATCAACAATAATATTTTGACCAGTGACGAATTTTGACTGTTCTGATAATAAAAACATTATTGAACCAATGATCTCATCAACATCCAGCATTCCTGCACCATGGGTGTTACCTTTATAA
>NZ_PYOD01000034.1 GCF_003026285.1 Photobacterium profundum | reverse complement strand
CATGACGACCACGACCACAGCAATCATGACGACCACGACCACAGCAATCATGACGACCACGACCACAGCAATCATGACGACCACGACCACAGCAATCATGACGACCACGACCACAGCAATCATGACGACCAAGATCACAGCAATCATGACGACCACGACCACAGCAATCATGACGACCAAGATCACAGCAATCATGACGACCAAGATCATAAGCATGGTGAATTTACAGCACAATACAGTTTCAGCTGTAAAAACATCTCTCAATTAAATGAAATAAAACTGAACTGGTTCAATTATTTCCCATCAACAGAAAAAATATCTGTTCAAGCCATTACCGATAAAAGTCAGCAAGCTAATCAATTAACAGAAAATAACGCAACTTTAAAATTTTAGTAATAATAGGGGGGAATATCCCCCTATTATTGGGAGATATGATGGTAATTATTGAACTTAATAAATTGACGTTTCGCTGGCCAGGACAACAAACTGACTTACTTAGCATCGCTAATTTAAAAATTAATAAAGGTGAAAAGGTCTTCCTAAAAGGTCCCAGTGGAAGCGGTAAATCGAGCCTTCTGAGTTTACTTGCAGGGATCACCCAACCAACGTCAGGCCGTGTGAACTTATTAGGACAACCATTCAGTAAATTGAAATCGACGCAACGCGACAAATTTCGAGCAGATAACATTGGGTATATATTCCAAATGTTCAATTTGCTGCCCTACTTATCCGTTATAGATAATGTCTTACTTCCTTGCCGATTCTCGAATCAAAGAAAGCTAAAAATCCAAGGGCATCTCGAAATCGAAGCAAAACGTCTTTTACAACAGCTTCACTTGCCGGATGATTGCTTACATAGACCCATATCAGAGCTCAGTATTGGTCAACAACAACGGGTTGCTGCCGCAAGAGCGCTAATTGGCAAGCCAGAGTTACTTATTGCTGACGAGCCTACTTCAGCGTTAGATCATGATAATAGAGAAGCTTTTATTAAATTGCTCATGAATGAATGTAACGATGCAGGTATAACGCTCTTATTTGTAAGCCATGACACCACCCTAGAACCTCTTTTTAGTCGTAGCATCGCTCTAAACGATATTAATCTAGCAACTCAAGCAGGTGTTCAATGAAGGCTATTTTAAGATTAGCATGGCAAAGTCTAGTGAATAGAAGAACCACCGCCTTGTTAACGTTACTAACCGTTGCAATATCAGTCACTCTATTACTAGGTGTCGAGAGAGTCAGAACACAAGCGAAAGCAAGCTTTGCCAATACGATATCCAATACTGATTTAATTGTTGGCTCTCGCTCAGGACAAGTTAACTTACTACTTTATTCAGTCTTTCGCATTGGCAATGCCACCAATAATATAGACTGGCAAAGCTATCAAGAAATAAGTCAGCAACGAGCAATAAAATGGGTAATCCCTATATCTTTAGGAGATTCTCACCGCGGATTTCGTGTAATAGGTACCAATGATAGTTACTTCAAGCACTATCAATATGGACAAAAGCAGCACCTAACTTTTAGTGACGGACGACCATTTAACACCTTATTTGAAACTGTAGTAGGTGCAGAAGTTGCCAAAAAATTAAACTATAAGATCAATGATGAAATTGTTATTGCCCACGGTATAAGTGACAAAAAATTTAATCGCCACGATAACTTACCCTTCAAAGTTGTTGGAATATTAAAACCAACAGGCACACCAGTAGATAGAAGTGTGCATGTCTCTCTCGGAGCCATAGAAGCTATTCATGTGGGTTGGGAGTCAGGGGCAAGAATTGGGCAAACACCCGATGCCGCACAACTTGCCGAGTATCAATTCGAACCTAAGCAAATAACCGCCTTCATGCTGGGATTACATTCTAAAATACAGACCTTTGCTTTACAGAGATCCATTAATACTTATAAAAAAGAACCGCTCAGTGCCATTATGCCAGGTATAGCGCTACATGAGCTATGGGGGATGATGTCGATTGCAGAGCAAGCATTATTAGTTGTATCAGGGTTTGTAGTCATTGCAGGGCTACTTGGTATGCTAACAAGTTTACTGACAAGCCTGAATGAAAGGCGTCGCGAAATGGCTATTCTAAGAGCAATGGGAGCTCGCCCAAGCCACATATTCTTTCTATTAATAAGTGAAGCGACTGTTTTAACATCTGCAGGGATAGTGCTTGGCACAATACTACTTTACGTAGGGTTGTTTGCACTTCAGCCGATGATACAACAGCAATTCGGCTTTTTTATTGAGGTAACATTATTGAGTACTTACGAACTAACTTTACTCGCCTTAGTACAAACAGCCGGAATCATCGTGGGAATTATTCCGGCGGTAAGAGCTTATAAGCATTCATTAGCAGATGGTATGACTATCAAAATATAAAGGGTTCAAAAATGAAAAGATGGCTCATCGCAATTGTCTTCTGTTTACCAACACTAAGTAACGCCGAAGATGTATTAAAATTAGATTGGATTGATCTTGTACCACAACAAGAGAGAAAGCTGCTAGATCAAAAAAACATGATGCCTTTGTTAAACCATGATGGAGAGGCAGTAAAACAATCAATGATCGGCGCAGTAAGAGAAGAACTAAACGGTAGTGAAGTGAAAATACCAGGGTTTGTTATACCTTTAGAAGGAGACGATAAGGTTGTAACTGAATTTTTACTTGTTCCTTATTTCGGGGCTTGTGTACATGTACCGCCGCCGCCGCCTAACCAAATTATCTATGTTAAGTTTGCTAAAGGTGCCCCGATTCAACAATTATGGGATGTTGTCTATGTCGTAGGCCGCTTAAAAACACAACACATTAGCCATGATATGGCTGAGGTCGGCTATCTATTAGAAGGAACTGCATTAGAAGAATACGATGATATGTAGTGTCACATTCTAACCTAGTTATGACTTACCTTGCTAATCATACATGCGTAGCAAGGTAAGCCAACATAGAGACATAGCCAAGTATGAGAAAAATATCAGTCATCCGTTTAGTCAATTTATTCATCATCCCCTCTCCCTGAGTACCTAAACATAATTAGGTTAACAAATTTAACTATTAATTAACACCGATATCACGCATCTTGATCTAAGCCACAATTAACTGGTAAAACTATACAGGGCAAACTCGAATTGGATTAGCTATGAAAGCAGGAAAGCAAACAGAACTAATAACTTTAGAAACAAAGGCATCAATAGTTAATGAAAAGAAACACCAACTAAAAAGTGCACAAAATAAAGCAGAAGAAATCGCACAGAAACATGCAATAAGTGCCCAAATAAAACAAACACAACATGATATTCAGCAACGAACCTCAAATAGAATTCTACTCGAGCAGAAAAATGAGCAACGAAATCTTGAAAGGGTTGTTAAGGTTACCTATGAGGCGTGTAGGGATGAAACAGCAGGAGATCCCGATCCAGACTGGTTAGCTCGGTTCTTTTCGATGGCAAAAAAAATTCACAGCCCATCAATGCAGATATTGTGGGGGAAAATACTAAAACGTGAAATATTATTCCCAGGCTCAGTCTCTTTAAAATCACTCAAAACGTTACAAGATATGACACAGCGTGAGGCTCAAATCTTCCAGCAAGCAACTTCACTAACATGTAATTTTGGAAATGATAAAAGCCAGAAACTGTTAACTGGAATAAAAGAACACAAAGGAAAGCTATCTTTATTAAAAAAAGTCAAAAACCATAGAATTCAATATGGTGCTTATCAATTATCATATTCAAATTTACTGATTTTAATCGATCTAAGCTTACTGTTGAAAACCGAACTAGAGTCAGGAGAAATAGCCAAACATATCGACCTGCCTTTTGGCTATAAGAGTAATGATTACAGCCTACAGCCAATCAGAAAAGGGATTACATTTACATACTATCGACTCTCTCCAACAGGAGAGGAGCTCGCTAACCTATTTGGAAGTAGCATAAATCAACAATATAAAGATATGCTTTCAAACTTATTAAGCCAACACTTCATAGTGCAAAGCAACAAAGAATAAGCCCCAAAAAGCAAAATACATTAGTTACGTATTACCTAATAATATTCATTCGTCATCTTTAGTGAAATTGGCTTCAGAGAAATCATCAAGATCATAAGGCGTTTGTTGATAAACACAATAATTTAACCAATTGGAAAACAGCAAATGTCCATGGCTACGCCAACTCGCTACTGGTCTATTACTAGCATTATCATCAGGGTAATAATTCACAGGCATATTAGGCTCTATACCTTGCTCACAGTCACGAATGTATTCATGGTGCAACGTATCAACTTCATACTCTGGATGACCAGTAACAAATACGTTCCGCTTATCTTTTGTCGACGCTAAATAAACGCCAGCGACTTCAGAGGTAGCTAAAATATCTAAATCAGTATGTTCTGCAAGATAGCTAGGAGAAAAGTCAGCATAGCGAGAGTGAGGGGCCTTAAATAGATCATCAAACCCACGCAAAACAGGGTGGTGGCGATCATGAATTTTATGCTCATATACCCCAGATATTTTTTCTTTCCTTGTTCTCTTTGGCAGATCATAAAGTAACTTTAAACCAGCCTGAGCAGCCCAGCATACAAACATCGTCGATGTAACATGCTCTTTTGCCCAATTCATAATTATCTGAATTTCTTCCCAATAAAGAACATCCTCAAATTGAACTAATCCTAAAGGTGCCCCAGTCACAATTAAACCATCAAAGTTACGATCTTTCACCATCTCAAATTGACGATAAAATGTATCTAAATGCTCTGTTGGAGTATTTTTTGTTGGACGATTGTCGATCCGTAATAATTCAACATCAACCTGTAACGGGCTATTTGATAACAAACGTAAAAACTGTGTTTCAGTTTCTATCTTTTTTGGCATCAAATTAAGCAATAATACTTTTAATGGACGAATCCCTTGCGTCGCAGCACGTGCTTCTGACATAACAAAAATATTTTCACTACGCAGAATATCTGTAGCAGGTAAACGATCAGGAATTTTGATTGGCATCTTGGTTGTTCCTTACCTTTAAGATGTTTAGACGTCTAGATATCTAACCAAAGATATATAATATAAAGATAAGGTGCAAGTCTCAGAGTGCATAAACTCGTGAATAAGTTTGATTAGAATTGCTCTCATTAAATAAAGAGCATCGGTTCGTGATGAAATAGTAACGCTAGTTATAGTTAATATACGAATACGTACCAGCAGGTTTATCCGCTTTACGCTAATAACTCATTATAGATAAATTAAGAGAAAAGCTTCATCAAAAAGTGGAATTATCTATGGATAACAGGGAGAGATGTTCGGCAATTGTAAATAAATACAATTGTGGTTGATAAGATTGTTTTATAAACGAAAAAACCCAGCCAAAGGCTGGGTCTTAAATAGGTATTCAGCAATGACCTACTCTCACATGGGGAGACCCCACACTACCATCGGCGCTACAACGTTTCACTACTGAGTTCGGCATGGGATCAGGTGGTTCCATTGTGCTATTGTCGCTGAAAAATAATGGTGCTAGTACCCAGATTCGAACTGGGGACCTCACCCTTACCAAGGGTGCGCTCTACCAACTGAGCCATACCAGCAAATTATTGGTAAAATCCGTATTTACGAACTTTAAAATTGGGCGCCTGGCGATGCCCTACTCTCACATGGGGAGACCCCACACTACCATCGGCGCAACTGCGTTTCACTTCTGAGTTCGGCATGGGATCAGGTGGAGCCACAGCGCTATGGTCGCCAG
>NZ_PYOD01000033.1 GCF_003026285.1 Photobacterium profundum | reverse complement strand
GCTTGATTGCTTAACTGCTGTTGGGTTGAGTATGGCGAGTGATTCATCATGAGAAGTCCAACGCTTACTTGATTGACTGGATTGAACCAGACCAGAAAGAAAACGTGCGACCCGCAAGAACCTCAGCGGTTAAGGCATCAACCTCAAAAGCTTTTTTGTTTGAGTAAGCCTTGGCTTTTAAATACTTAGGAGCGTATGCAGCGGTAACAACAACGATTTCTCGACCGTTATCAAAGAAACGAACACCGTCATTAAGTTGAATGTTGATAGCCATATATTTACCCACGCAAATCTGAGTTCCAAGATAAGGGAACTATAATTCCCTTTATAGGGAACTACAAGATACCCAAATTGGGAACCAAGCAGCTACAATGGGTAAAATCACGGAGGCTTTATGTATCAGACAAAACTACTAGACAGCTATAAATCAGCCAAAAACTACATACAAGACAAACAAATTGCAGCTGATTTAGGCGTACAGAAAAGCCGAATCTCTGAATTCAGAAGTGGCAAACGCTATATGTCTGATATACAAGCCGTTTTCTTGGCGCAGGAATGCAAAATTGATGAGAAAGAAGCATTAATTGGTGTTCACGCTGACCGTACGCAAAATTCTCACATCAAACAGTTGTGGGATGAGATTGCAAAAAAGCTTAATAGCCAAGGTAATCAGCTACATAGCCTTGGTTTAGTGGCGATTTTGGGTGGTTTATCAACCGAGGTTAAAGCGGTAGCCCAGTGCGCATTATGTTTGCTTTATGGTAAATAGAAATAAAGTTGACATATGCACAACCTCAATAATTGCAGGGGATAACATAAGCCCTTGTAATTATTGATAAGGTTCACAAAGGTCATGGTGTCTACGAAACTCACAGGTAACTACATTTTTCGTAAATTTGAATGCGGTTTAAGCAAGTATGAAACCAGCGAATTATGTTTTAAAAGTGTGAGAACCATCACGCGATGGGATGGAGGTCAAGAGATACCACCGGAATGCAAACGGCTAATGAGAATGTACACAGGAAGAGAAGTAGGAATAAGTGAAAGCTGGATAGGGTGGAGAATTGCCAAAGAAAATCTAATTTCACCAAATGGTTTAAGTATCTCTTCAAACAAAGTATTAACGGGTACAGCAATATTAGAGATAGGCGCAGAGCAGGATAGCTACAACCTATCTTTAATAATGAAAACAGCAAGGTCGTTAAGAAAGGTACTAAAGAACTAATAATGGGTCCGCTAGCAGCCCTTAAATAAAGGCTGTTAGTGCATTACCGCTAAACACAGTTCAACGCCATATTAAACTTCCGAGTGTAAAGCACTTGCTTTATACACCAAATGCAGATGTCTGAGGAATACTTTTTATAATTTCGTAGTTATCCTTGTTGTCTCGGATTGTAATCGCAGAATCTAAGTAGTGATTAATGTTGCCAATAAAGTCAGCCCATTTAACCGATTTAATATATGATGAGTCGCCGAGATATATAGTCTCTGCAGCATGCTCTGAGCAATCGCTAAATGACGGAGTTTTGATGTTAAACATATTGCTTTTCATAATTTTAAACAGAAAATCAGTTTTCAACGTTCTACATTTACATACCAAACATGTATTGTCTTCGATGAAATAGTCATATGTGTCATTTTCATCGGGTAAGACTACAGCTAAAACTGCATTTGACCGACTGGTAATATTATTGCGTGTGAGTTCTTTCAGTGAATATGACACCTCCCAAGGAATCCATTGCTCACTTTCAGACTGGAATATACTTGTTGATTTCATACCTTTTGAAACTATAACAATGGTAATGCTGCTATCAAAGATTTTGTCTCGGAGTTTCGATGCAATAGTGCTATCTTTAAAATCACTTAAATCTTCACCATCAGCTTCCCCTTTGTTGATGTGATCTCCTTCATCTAAATAATTTTGAAGTTCATCAACATAGCTTCGAACTGTCGTTGTATCAAAGATACTATCTGTAAGAGCCTTAACTTGATCATCAGCATACTTGTAAGAAACAAAAATTTTTCTTCCCATATTTGTACTACCCACCAATAAAAAACATAACAATTACAGTAACTGCGACAGTGATACCGTAAAAAGGAAATAGAGTTTTAGACAAAATTCCTGATGACCAAGAATTACGGCCGCTACTGAATTTTGAAGCATTCATCGAAAAATCGATTTCACTTTCTCGTTTCAAACAAACTTCTTCATAAAGCTTTCGATATTGACGTTCTTGTGAAATAAAAAAACCATCTAGCATCCAAAAAATCGGAATGACTATATAGGTAATCAATACATACTGGATATTTGCATCTTTTGCAGCTAACGCAAACAGTGCAGAAATTAATGTGATTGCCCACCCTTTAATTAGGAAAGAGTTTGAATTCATACGAGTAATCACATTCTGAATAAACTCTAGATGTTTAAGCTTGCTTTCCATAACTGATTTCCACTAATGAAACTAATAGCATTATACCGCATAGTTTTCTTGTGTAACATTACGGCGTCTAACCGCCTGCACCAAACTAAAACCACCGAGTATAACTCGTCACATTGTGCCTTTAACATTTATTGAGTCTTAACCGGCAACATACACCAAAGAGGTATGTTGGAATGTGACTAAATAAATGGAAATACACTCAACAAAATGAGATTGTTAAGTGTAAGTGTTTTTCTACAGTTGATTAGGGTTACCATCAGTGTTTGAATATGCCCATTTTGTGACTTCGGAGACCATTATCCCGTCATCTTTATCTAAAACCTTTTCAAAGTAATCCCTTAAGCCTTCAGGAGAAGTATTAAAACGATTAAAACACCATGTTGACTCAAGTACACGTACAGCGTTGAAGCTATCTAACTCTTTATACAAAGCATCGTAATTTTTTGATTTTCTTAAGTCATACGTCAGAAAGTATAATGCCATCATTTATATCCTTATGATTTTAAAGGGTTATAGAAGTATGCGCAGAGCACAGTTTTTTATACGTACGTGTTAAGTAACTTGATTACTTGTTAGGCTTATCCTCTTGCATTTCTTCCCGGTTCATCTTCAGGAACTCTGAATCGCCAATACTTTCCAGCATTAACCCAAACAACATTTGTCTCAGTTAGTTTCTTGAAAGTATTAAGCAACACTCGATTAAGAACTAGATTTCCATCACTATTTTCACGTAATAAACCTTCGCTTGATGATTTAACTAATTTATCAACAACATCATCCTGATAAATACATCCGTCTTTTTCGAGTAATAAAATCATCCATGATGAAATTTCATTCACATCCATTATTTAACTTCTTGAGCAACAAGTTCTAAAGAACCTTCAGGAAAAAGACCAAATTCAAGCTTCTTTCCTGCGAACCATTGGCAGCGATAGTTTGAGGTTACCTTTGAAGGTATCGTTTGTACTGTCATATCTGGACCTCCAGATTTTATTTTAACTATATCGCCAACGTTAAATTTACTTTCTACTTGCATGTGTAACTCCATTATTGATTGGTAAGCCTGACATTGTATTCAACGATCTAAGATCGTATATCTCATCATTACATCAAGCATTCAATCGTAACAACAATCAGAACATTCTAGTTCGTAAAATACCTATTACGTTAAATAGCCGACTTAGCAGGGCAAAACACCACACTTAGCCTCTTAACGCTTACTGACTGCTATTCTAGCTCGTTATGTATGGAAAATAATACAGAATGTGTCTGAAAGTTAATTACCAAAATCAATGCATATGATATTGATCATGTTATCAATTCAAATTCGTTATGATTTGAGTAGCAACCCCCTAAAATCATACTTTTCGCTGTGTGAAGGGGGGAAGGAAACAAGCCCACTTGATGCATGCAATTATTTACATATATGCGCAGATGGAGAAAATATTTCAAGTATGGTTAAATACCTGAAATTCATCTAAAAACGGCATCTAAATCATGTTTAAACGACTAATATTACTATCACTTCTATCAACAACATTACTAGGCTGCGATAGTAATGATGATGTGAAAGAATTAGATTCAGTGCTTATCAAGAAGAATGAGTACTTTTCAACGCAGTTCAATGTAGACGGCAACCAGCAAGTTAACGTCAAAGTAAGTTTACTGAATAATGTCCCTTCAGAAGCATTCATCATTACAGAAGAAGAGTACAAAAACTGGGAAGATGAAACACAGACAAATGACTTTGCAAGTGCAACATTAATATCAATTGTTAAATTTTCACCTGTTCCAGATAATCTAACAGAGTCAGGTTGGATTAAACTAGAGTCTGGTGACTACCGTATACTTATCGAAAACACCGATTTTGGTTCTGTAAGTCCACAATCTGTGGACGGAGGATCTATCAGCGTTACAAATTCAACAAATGTCATGTACTCCATACTCTACAAATAAACTATCTAGATAAGAGCAAAAGCGGCTTGGCAGTGAGAAGGGCGGTTATTCAGAGATATTGAGTTAAGCGTGGTATCGGTCAGTTAAGACCGATATGAAATTTGAATTGGGTGGTGTGACCTTATATGCCTTCGGCATTTGTCTCTTTAGATTTATCGATAAACCTGCATTTAGGGAATGCGCTACAGCCTAAAAACATTTCACCTTTATGTTCTGCTTTTTTTGATGTGCGCTCTATCAAAGGTGATGAACATTTAGGGCATAACTTTATTAATGGCTCAGACTCTGAGTGATTCTGTATTTTCTTTAAGTATGGTTCGATAGCGGATCTAACTTCAGATGCTACATAATTGCGCTTGGCCGTGATGAAGACCAAAGGAACACCAGCACTATACATAGCGTCAGCTAAAAACTTGTCTCGATTTTCTCTATCAGTATTATCATGAGATGAATCATTTAGTTCAACGGCACAGATAACCGTTAAGTATTCTTTATCGCAAACAACAAAATCAAAGTGTTTTCGAGAGATCTTATTAAACAATGAACCCCATTCTTTTTTACTGAACCCTTGCTTAGGCTTAATAACATCAGCTACGCGAACCTTGCCTAATAAAACAAAATTATCAGTTAAAACACTTTCAAGTACACCATAAAAGGATCTTTCCGCTGGAGAAAAAAGAGTAGGGATTTTCTGATAAGAATCATCAGAAATTATTTCTCTTTGAGTTATTTCTTTTGGGGGCATTTCTTTTGAAAATGTTTCTTTTCTTATTTTAGATTTTCTTGGACGAAGTAGAGCCTTCGATAAACCTAGAATTAACAGTAAGACGATGAAGATAAGTAAGTTTGTAGAATCCATTCAAACCTCAAAATATGAACAAGTTATTTCAATGATGCAAATGCTACAGGTATTTTCGAGGTGAATGCAAATTGTTTTATATATTGATAACTTAGAAACTAACAACGTCTTTAGCTTCATCGAAGAAGTTATCTTTTCCCTTTGTATCTTGTCTTGGCTTACACCCTAGAAAGTAACTACGCTCACCGTAGTTCAATTTCACTAAGCAATAGTCGTACACTGAGTAGGTTATATTAAATTGCCCCAAGACCTTGTCACCAATCCAATAAGAGCCATTACCCGTTACTGCTTCAATCAATATTTCCCGCTTCATATCATCGCCAGCCTTAATGAAGTAAACCGACGACACATAGACCGCTTCCAGACCTTCCATTGGTAAGAAGTCGGGGACACCGCCAATAACTTTTTCAACCGTTTCAACTTTTGCCTGTTTAGGTGATGTGGGTTGAGAAGGGTTTTCAATAGTTGAATTACCAGTGATTGGTGAATCAGACTCAGGAACTGAGGCAGTTGAAGCCTCCGCACTGAATATACTGAGTGCATCAGTAAAAATGAACATACCGATAGCCAGTGAGATACACAAAGCCGAACCTATCACCATCCAGCTTTTCCAAAGTGGGCGAACATCCGCAGCCATTGCCTCTGAAACTTGTTTATTTGATCCTGTGTGCGACTTGTAAAACTTGAAGATGCTTTCTTCATAACGTCGCTGATTGGTATTAACCACCGCACCACGGCAACCATCTTGCACTTTTTGCGTGTAGGTTTGTTGTGAGCCTAATGCTGTATTTTTCGAGCAGCGATATTGCATTTGCACCATATCACGCACATCACGATGTAACTTTCTATCTGACTGAGAGATATAAATAATGTCGTAACCATAATGCCGGTGCATCGACAAAAACTCTAACAGCTTGATATCGGTTCCCGTTGTAGGGATAACCATGTGCGCCTCATCGACAACCACCAAAGGGGCAATAGCGCCATCATCAGAACGCCATTCATCTTGATAATCTTCGACCTTGGAAAATGGACGATTCAAGTTACCAAAGTCATCGTATTCGGTTTTAACAATCACAATCAGATTGCGAACATCACCCCCAAAGACTTGTACGAACGTATCAATGTTCAGGGGTAGGTTGGTGACAACCTTTCGACCTGCTTTTATTGCTGGCAGAATGTGAAACTTCACCGCTTCATAAGATTTACCGCCCCCTGGTCGACCGATGATTAAGTTGATCATGATTAACTCCCTAACCGAACAAACGGAATGAGTTGCATGGTCAATCGAACCGATAATGCCACCGCAATAATACCTAAGCACTGAGGAATACCAATCATGGCTAAGACACCTACAACGTTAGGCGGTAGGTTGATGTATTGCTGAAAGTCGATAGGTGATAATAACGCCATGACTGAATCTAACGCTGAATTAATGAAGGTCAGGAATATCGCCACAATGGAAATAACCAAATCACTGAGCATGTCTTTTATTGTGTAGACAATGTTCAACATGAACACTTTGAATTGTTCCCACATCTCCGTTATCCATGAAAACATACCGCCACCGTCAGCAGCAAAAACAGGCATTGAAAAAACAAATAACATACTCATTAGAACGTTTTTCATATTAACCACCAAAGACCGCAGAACGACAGAATAGGACAGTGGAGAACATCATAATGGCGCGAATGAAGCCCCAGATATAATCACTGATACTGAGTTCGAAACACCCGAAGCTCATATTGCCAATATTGTTAAAACACAAATCCCACTTAGGGCTGAATGAACCAGTGCCTAAATCTATGGTTAATACATCGGTAAAGCCTTTTGATTTAACACGCTCAGAAAAGGCATCAAGAACACCACCCAAACCATCAGGATAAGAACTAGACCAATAAGACTTACAATTACGAGTAAGACCACAACTTACCTCTGTGCCAGAAGCAAAATCCCCCTCCGCCAGTGCATCAAAGGTTTCACCGATTCCATCTACCGAATCTGTTAACGTCCCAATACCATCACCTAATGCGTTTAACTCCTTGGTTATGTCATTACCTAGCTGGTTATTACTGGCTGCAATATCATTGCCTAACTTATCGACAGCAGTGACAACGTCACCATTATCGACAGTAACTTCCATTTCACCGTTTAAGGCTTCAATTGCAGCCAAAATACCGTCTAACTTTTCATTGCCAATATCGTTTTTCTCACCTAAACCCGCCGTCAAATCCTTTATGTTTAACAGCTCATCAGTTTGCTTTTGGGTTTCATCAAATTGCGCGAAGGCTTTATCCAACTGGGCTTGATTCTCAGCCGTTAGCACCGAGCTGTTTTGCTCTGTCAGGGTTTTAATATCGGTTAAGAGGTTATTGCTGGTTTCTGCTTTTTTGTCTAATTCAGGAATACCCACACCAAAGTCATCACCCAAGAGTGATATTTTTTCAGCAATGATTTGCTGGTAAGCCGTTTGCTTATCAGACTTAATACCTAATTCAGAGGTGACATTTTTAATGTCAGATAGGGCATCTTTATTTGAAATTTTGAGGGCATCAATATTGCCACCTAAGCCACTGGTCAGTTCTGAAATGGAATCTAAACTTGAACTAATTTTTGAGCGACTTGCTGTAGCTGAATTGAATTCACTGGTATTAAAACTCTTTAAACTACTAATGCTATTTAACACAGGACTTAAATCAGCAGGGTCAGCATCCTTACCTTGAATACCTTGTAATCCTTGCTCACCCTTAGCGCCTTTTGCACCACGCTCACCGTCTTTCCCATTAGTACCATTTAAGCCGTTAACCCCATCACGACCATCATTGCCGTTTGTGCCATCAATACCATTTGTACCGTTAATGCCGTCTATACCATTCGTGCCATCCACACCGTCTTTACCTGCTTCCCCCGTATCACCTTTATCCCCCTTGTCACCTTTTTCGCCTTTGCTGCCGTCACCACTGCCAGAGCTATCACCGCCAGACGAACCGCCACCGGATGATGAACCACCATCGCCACCACTTGAGCCACCGCCAGTATTCCCACCGTCACCATCTCCGCCTGAACCTGAACCACCACAGGCATCCCCCGTACAAGGTTTATCAATAGGCTTTGAATTACAGCCGCCTAAGATAGCTTTTGCCTGATTGCTACAAGAATAACTATGGGTATTTTCATAACCCATTGGAGGGTTATCCATACAAGCACTAATGGCACTACTTAATGCGCTTTTTCCTGCTGCGGTATCACAATACTTATCCTCAGGCTCGGGAGCATCATCTTGACCACTAAAATAAAGCCATGGCCTTTGCCCATTCTCTAATTTAAGCCTTAGGCTTTTATTGGAATCCCGAGTAAAACCTAAAACCCTAGAACCAAAGACTCGTACTCTATCAACGTAACACTGCCCAAGCGCGCCCGCACTAGGCATTTCAACATTACATGGGTATTGACCATTAACAGCAACAACACCCGCAAATGAATGAAGAGAACCAAAAAAAAGAACGAAAACGATAAGTAATCGACACATATTAACCCCATAAAAAAAGGCGACCTAAGCCGCCCGTTTATTACCTTCCTTGGAAGCCGTATATAACAGCCCATCCTGTTAGCGACCCCATGACCGCAAAGAGTGTCAAAATGAGGTCATGGAGTAGGCTAGCCATTACGCTTTAGAAACAGCACGCTTACCGACTGTAATTGCTTTAACTGCCATCGCAATACCGATAACAGCCACACCTGCAGTACCGATAAAGGTGGCGTAACCAGAGAAGTCGACCGCAGCAAAAATCCCCGTAGATGCCGTATCAGCAGCATGAGCACCAACAGAAGAAACAGCCGCAAGAACAGGGGCAGTGAATTTAACTAAGTTCATATTTTTCATAACAATTTCCTTATACAAGTGATATTACTTTTTTAGCGATTCCAACGGCATAAGCACCGAAGTAACCAACGATAACAACCGCAGTGAAGCCCAACCCGAAAGCTTGACCCATTGCCGTGTTTGTTAGCCCATATTGCTCAAACCAAGTTTGATATTCATTAGCAGTAACCATCACATATGCTGAACAATTCTGAATAGGTTCTGATGTCGCTACTAAGAAACCGTCACTGGTTGTGTTTACGCAAATTGGCATAATTTAAATCCAAATTACATGTAATTAACTATTTCTCTTTTTGCTCAAAAGAGGGAACAGATAGCAGGTGCCAGCCAGAGAAACTTACGTGTTTTCCACCGTCACCCGCAAAAGAACGCTCAACGTGTTGGATCTTGAAATCGACTTTCTTATCGATGATTTTCTGTAAATCCAAACCACCACCCATAGAATCCCAGACGTCAGGAGACACACGGCAATCGACCACCTCGGAAGGGTTAAATAGTTGAAGCTTCACTGTGCCAGAGTCACGGGATTCCCCCGTTTTTTCATTGATATTCGTTTTCTTCTCGATATCGTCAGAATCGTTGATGCGTCCTTTGATAATCATTTGAGTGCTCCAATTTTTAAAAGATGACAGTTATTGACACAAGTCCAAGGAAGATGGAGAAAAACAGGAACCCTCCCCGCAAGCGGGGCCCCTCCCATTTTTACCATCTTCAAAAGCATCGAAATCAAAAGAGTAAGCTGCTAATTCGTCAACACGTTGTAAGTATTCTTGATATTGACTGTATTGCTCATCAGCCATACGTTGGTATTCGCCTTCGCGTTCTAGCACCTCAAAGATGTCAGTAACACCCGTCATGATGCGCTTGGTGCCACGAAGGAATTGTTCTTTGTTTTCGGTTTTCCATTGACGCCCACGCGTCGCAAGGTAAGCAGCCTTGAAGACCACACCAATCACACGAGTGTTGGCATCGTCCCCGTAACGGGTTTTAG
>NZ_PYOD01000032.1 GCF_003026285.1 Photobacterium profundum | reverse complement strand
AAATTCAATAAGTTAAAAAATGCTTATCAAAAACTATTGAAAAATAAAACCAATAAATCAATACTTGATGAAATAGAATTGCCAGAGTTAACTATTTATAACCATCCTGACAATCCAGAAATAAAGAAAAAACTTAAAAATAAAAACAGACCCTCAATGTAAAGAAAGCCCGAAAGGGCTTTTTCTTTGTTTAAAATCTAACTGCTTCTCTACCTTTCGTTAATGCTCTAACGTTTTTATTATCTTTAAGTAATGAATGATCATAGTGATTTTGAATAGTTTCAAGTGAATTACCTACTTGTTTTGCTATTACAAGCATATCAACACCATTAAGCAATTGTTTTGTTATGTATGTATGACGACAAGAATACAAAGTATATTTCGTTTTAATGATATTCTGTTCAATCATTTTTTTTATTATTTGGTCAAATAATTTACACCAATCAGCTATTTTTTCAAAAGAACTTTCAAAAATAAAACCATCTTTTACAGTTAATAATTTATCTACTGTTAAATCTAAATTTTTTGTTATTTGTGTAATTGCAATTAATGAATTAATTGCTTTTCTGGAAAGAATAGATTCCCTTTGTGAATGCTCTTTTGTTTTACCTTTTCTAATTTTTACATAAAAGCTTTTATTGTGTTTTGTTAAATCTGAATAACGAATGTTATTCATTTCTTCACCTGTCCTTATGCCAGTTTCGAGAAGGAAATTAAAAACATGAGGGAAGATAAAACGATATTCTCTTGTCTTGAAATTAATGTTTTTTTGTTCAAGCCAATTTTCAGATTCTGTAAATTCACGAATTGATTTTAATTCAGATTCTTTAAAATCAATACCAATTTGTTTTTGTGTCGTTTTAATGTCTTTTGGGAAAGAGGGAAAATCTTTTTTCTTTAAAAGTTCCTCTTCTTCAAGATAGTAAAAAAGATGTGTAAAACAAGTTTTATTCATTGTTTTACGAGTTTGAGAAAGTTCTAAACCATCAAAATAAAGTCTTATGTTTTTAGTCGTCAATTCCTCAATACTTTTGTTTTTAAAAAAAGGAATGATAAAGCTATTAAACAAGTAAATATAATCATTGTATGTATTTCTAAACGGCTTTTTCTCTTTAAGTTGAGTAATCACAGAATGACAAGCTTTTTCGACTGTATGACGTTGCACAGGGACGATTTCAAGACCTGCTTTTATCATTCCCTCATACTCGAATTTTAAAGCCCAAGCTTTTGATATTGCATCATCAAGATCAGAAGTTTTAAGACTCCTTTTAATTTCTTTACCATCTACACGAAAACGAACATAAATGCTATTTGTGTGATTTTGTCGATAGATAGCAAGACCTTTAACGAGTTTTTGATACATAAGAAAAGCCCAAAGTTGTATAAAAAGTTGTATAGAAAGGCTTTTAGTATTGTTTAAGTTATTGAAAAAGTAAAGGGTTTATGTAAACGCTACGGCTTCAAAATCCGTTGCTTTCGAGCGTGACGGTTCAAGTCCGTCCTCGGGCACCAGATAAAATGATAAAGCCTCAACTTCGGTTGGGGCTTTGTTGTATCTGGAGTAATCAAATCTTACCTCAGTTTTCCTTTCTTGTTATCAACGCTTTTCACCTTAATTAGACTCACTTTATCAGCAGTTAGAACTGTCGAATAATCCACGGTGTGCATAATCTGCATTCAAGAAATCTAAGTAAATCCAACACTCTCCGATTCTAGCAAAATCACAAGCCAACATAACCAAGCGAATCAATTAAATGCCAACAACTATTTATCCAGGTTGGTACAACCTGGCAATAAAAGTTGTGCTTTGTTACTGAATATAAGAGAAAACATCCAAGATAGCGGCGGTGACTCGCATTCAAGAGGTCAGTAAGTTGTTGCAGCAGCTATAATGTGTGTACCCATGTAAGAGCAATATGTTTATTTTAGCGAGAAGTGAGTGGCTGGAGGTTATTGCTACACTGATTTCTCTCAATTAGATATGTTGAGTTCATTTGGGTACAAATGCCAGTAATTGCCAGTTGTAGAGAGGGTGATGCTCTGGCGAAATTTATTAGCTTGAGGGCAAGGTGAAAGGTGGCATTTACTTGTCCATTACAAGGTAATGTGGATTAAACAAGTAGGAGAGAGGCAATGGCAGATGCAAACAACAATACGACTAATTGGCCCGAGTTGGCAGGGGCTTTGTATGACAAACTCACTGAGCGTCATGCTGAATTAACGTATGAATTTGACAAGATTGAGATTGGTGTACCCAGTGGCTCCGGAGACAAATCGGATCATTCGACTTGGACTGTCAATGGCAGTATCAGTATTCGAGGTCGAAGCTTAGAGTAATATATGCTGAGTATTCATGGGGCGTTAGTCATGGAGGTGGATGATGAAACTATCCACCTTGTTGCCAATGAACAGACAATTACCCTTCATCTGAGTGATCCTACATTATTGATAGCGTGCCTTGAACTTGTGCGGGCATTGAAACTCAATTTTCGCTCTTTGATAAGAGGGCTAGACTCGTCGTCATTATTTCGATTGATTATTGTCGTGCCTAGTGGTGCCACGATCACTGTCACTGAGCGAACAGGGTGGCCTAAACGTTTTCTGCCTCTATCTATTGTGATCACCAATAAATCATATTGGGTAAAGATAGTGTCTAGGTTGTGGCAATGTTATCGACGGTGAAGTCCCACAGCTTAACTGGCTTTTCTACTAGTGGTATTTTGATTTTTCATTGCTTCGTAATGACCAATACGAGGTATCAGTTTGTATTTGGCGTATCACCCACATGAAAGCAAAGCTATCATGTGGGTGAATTTTTAGAGAGCGGTTATTACAACTTGGTGAATAACGTCGCTTCGGTGTTCGGTGTCCAGTCAGCCTGTGAGGTATGAGCGGTATTAACGAGGTAACGCTCATTCATATAAAGGACAATATCGCCTTGGTTATAACTGACGTTAAGCGTCCATACCGTTGTCGGCATGCTGTTTAACCATAAGCTTGACGTTGACGATGGTGCCCAGTCTGCCTGTGCGTTGTGGGCAACGGTAGCTTTGTAAATAGTATCTTCGTGAGTGACATAATCGCCCTCTTCGTAAGTTTCTCCGATAGACCATACAGGTGCATAATTATCGATGGTATCGAAAACATATCCTGCTTCTTTTGCGATTTTTATGAACTTGGCAAGCTTCGGCAGGTTTTTTGTTGCTCCCATACCACGTTTACCATCTTCAAAGAGAAATTCATGGGTCAAGACGATAACTTTATCGGCATGTAGAGATGTACCGCATGGGAATGTTTGGGTTTTTGAGTTAACTGGTTCGATAGTGGTTGGCGCACAAGCATTAATTGCAGCATCAATGTAGCCTAAGAATACATCGGCTTCAGTTAAACTATTCGCTGGCATAGGTATCCCCCAGTTCTCTGGCGCCCAATCAACATCCCAGCCATGAAGTTGGTAGTTTTTTCCTGTCAATATATCAGCAACTTTCATCGAGGATTGAACGCTTTGTGACGGGTTTTGTGGGTCACATACATATCCAGGCTCCCAAGGTTTAAATTCATCTGATGTTGCACAGAGTCCATCGCCTTTGAAGTCTTTAGTGACACGCCAGCCATTAGTATAAGGCAAGCGCGCAAGGTTAACCCCTTTGAAATTTGGATAGGAATATACATTCGGAATATAAGACTCAATCACGGTAAGGTTCTTATCGAACATTGATGCGTCATATACAGGGTCTTGGTACGAATCAATTTGATGGTTACCGGTAGCATTACAGGCGGCAGCACTGTTATCCCCATTTTCATCGACACAGTTATGAACCATATGATCATAACTATGGTTACTCACAACATGGCCAGAGTCGAGCATATACTTTAGCGCGTCAACGGCCTTATCTTCTTTTTCATCACCGATGCCATCTAAATGCCAGCCATTGATATAAAATGTGCCTTTAATCCCCCCTTCGTTCAATACATCAATCACTGGAATTGATGCATTTAAAGGGCCATCATCAAAAGTAAGATAAATCGTTCCTTTCGGGGTTGCTTGAACTGCCATTGAGGTTGTTAGGATTGCACTTGTACATAATACCGATAGCAGTGTTTTTTGTAGTTTCATATATATCTCATTATTCAAATTGAATCGTTGGTGAATTAATAAATGGATAAATAAAATTATCATTTGTGGCTGTGAATAGTATTAATTCGGATTGTTTAATTGAGTCTATAGTGGTTGGATATATGCGTGCGTTACATATCATTATTATATTTACGTTACTTTAGTTTACATTTTAATTTGGGCGTTAATATCATTATTGTTATCTTTTATATTTAGGTTTTGTTTTATTGTGTCTTTTTGTTTTAGTAGCGATGTTATTGCTTTATAGTTTACTGGTGATAGCGCAACCGGTTGTGCTTTTGTTTTTAGTTTTATTTATTTACGATGTTGTGGTGATTTAAAGTTGAGTGACAAAAAAGTCGAGTTGTAGTGTAGAGAGGGCCACTAGAATGCAGGTAAAAATGGAGTCGGCAGTAGTAAGTCGTAGGGTGGAGTGTGAAATTGAAGCTCTAGCTGTGCGTGTGAAGATGCTATTCAAACATCCCCCCCTTTTTGCATATGACATGATGAAAGGTGAGGAAGTACTCGAATAAGTGCTTTCTCTTATTACGGAGTAATTAAGTGAAATTCGTATTTTTATTTTACTGATGTCGTAAATGAATATATTGAATATCCCCACATTGAAATTTTTGTGAAGTGGTTAATTATAATAAAAGGGAGTTTTAGATGAAGTTATATGATTCGATAATTAATTTCGTTGAAAATATTATTGCACCACTGGCAGTTAAAGTTGGTAACCAAAAACATGTTCGTGCCATGCGTGATGGTTTTATTGTTGCGATGCCATTTATTATTGTTGGTAGTTTTGCCTTGGTATTTGCATTTCCTCCATTTGCGGAAGATACGCAAAATGCTTTCGGCCGAGCTTGGCTTGATTTTGCCAGCGCTAACTTTGATAACCTCATGATGCCCTTTCAAATGACGATGGGAATCATGGCAATATTTGTGTCACTAGGAATCGGATATAGTTTGGCGCGCGCCTATAAAATGGATGGCATTACCAGCGCTTCGCTATCGCTAATGTCATTTTTAGTGGCATCTGCCCCAGCGACGAACGATACATTATCAATGGGGCATCTGTCTGGTACGGGTATTTTTACTGCCGTGATCAGTGCATTTTTCTCTGTAGAATTGATACGTATTTTGAAAAAATACAATGTTACTATCAGGCTACCAGAGCAGGTGCCACCAGCGATTGCTCGCTCATTTGAACTGTTGATCCCTGTGTTGGTGGTTTTCCTTACTCTCTTCCCTCTTAGCCTTTTTGTACAAGCGCAATATGACATGTTAATTCCTGACTTGGTGTTGGAGATGTTCAAGCCTTTGGTGAGTGCATCCAATTCATTACCTGCCATTATTGGGGCGTTGCTGCTGTGTCAGTTATTGTGGTTTGCTGGTATCCATGGTGCGGCGATTGTGGTTGGTCTACTTTCCCCAATATTCCTGACCAATATTGGTGCTAACCAAGCAGCATATTTGGTTGGTGAAGCTATTCCCAATGTATTTACTCAACCTTTCTGGGACTTTTATATCTTTATTGGTGGTTCAGGGGCAACGCTGGCATTAGTTATTCTGATGATGTTCAGCCGTTCCGTACACCTTCGTAGCCTTGGTCGTATGAGTTTTGTTCCGGGCGTCTTCCAGATCAATGAGCCTGTCATCTTCGGTAGCCCGCTGGTCTTGAATCCTACCATGTTTATCCCATTCATTTTTGCGCCGGTGTTAAATGCCACTATTGCTTATGCAGCTGTTCATATGGGTATCGTCGGGGCTGGTGTTTCGCAAACCGCGTGGACGGCTCCTGCATTGCTTGGTGCGTCTTGGGGCTCTGGCTGGACGCTATCTCCGGTATTGCTGGTTCTCGCGTTGCTTGTGATGGACATATTCATCTACCTCCCATTCTTTAAAATATTCGAAAAGCAATTACTTAAAGAAGAAGGTAAGTCGGCTGAACAACAGCAAGACGCAGATACTGTACCAGTAAGTGGTGCGACAGTTTAATAACAATCGCAGGGTTATAACCCTAATATGATTTTAATACATAAGGAGAGGTGGACAATGACTAAATCGCCGCTAAAGCTTGCCATTATCGGAGGGGGGAGTAGTTATACTCCAGAATTGGTTGAAGGTGTCCTAAAAAGGCTAGAGCGTTTACCTGTAAAAGAGATCCATTTTGTTGATATTGAATCTGGTCAGGAAAAACTAAATATTATTAAAGCGTTGGCTCAAAGGATGGTGGATAAAGCAGGAGCCAATATTACACTGACCGCCTCACTTGACCGCCGTGCAGCGATAAAAGGTGCTGATTTTGTTATGACTCAGTTCCGTGTCGGCGGATTGCAAGCTCGTGCAAATGATGAGCGTATACCACTCAAGTATGATGTGATTGGACAAGAAACGACAGGTCCAGGTGGTTTTGCAAAAGCACTTCGTACTATCCCTGTGATCCTTGATATTTGCAAAGATATTGAAGAATTAGCGCCGAATGCTTGGATGTTAAATTTTACTAACCCCGCAGGCTTAGTCACAGAAGCGGTACTGAAGTATACCAAGGTGAAAACCATTGGGCTTTGTAATGTTCCTGTATCGATGAAAATGATGATTGCAGAGATGATGAATTGCTCACAGCATGACCTGTCTTTGGAGTTCGCAGGGTTAAACCATATGGTATGGGTGCATCGAGCTTGGCTTGGTGGGAAAGATATTACCGCCACAGTATTAGATAAGGTGGGTGATGGTGCTAACTTCAGTATGACAAATATCTTTGAAGAGCCGTGGGACCCTACTTTTCTTAAAGCAATAGGGGCGATTCCTTGTCCGTATCACCGCTACTTTTACCAAACCGATGCCATGCTTGCTGAAGAGAAAGAAACGGCTTTAAGTGGTGGGACGCGAGCTGAACAGGTCATGGAAACAGAGCAAGAACTCTTTATGTTATATCAAGATGTGAATCTAGACCGTAAACCGGAGCAGCTTGAAAAGCGTGGGGGGGCTTACTACTCTGATGCGTCCCTTGATCTGGTTGATGCTATTTATAACGATCTTAAGACAATAAATGTTGTTAATGTGCGCAACAACGGCACCATAGCAACGTTACCTGATGATGCTGTGATTGAGTGCAGCGCGGTTGTTGGAAGTTGGGGAGCTCGTCCACTCTCTGTCGGTCAGTTAAGCCCTGCGGTGAGTGGTTTAATTCATCAAGTGAAAGCCTATGAGCAACTGACGGTTGAGGCTGCTGTCCACGGGGATTATGACAAAGGGTTAATGGCATTGGTAAATAACCCCTTAGTACCAGACATTAAGCGAGCCAAAGCAATTTTGGATGACACATTGCGAATTAATCATGACTACTTACCACAGTTCAATGGTTAAAAATTAAATTGAATAGGAAAGATTGAACGGCAAGGATGCCGATTTTATAAGTTTAGGTGATGCTATGCATGTTATTTTTAATGCGGATGATTTTGGTTTGACTCCAGGTGTTAATTTAG
Organism: Photobacterium profundum; assembly: GCF_003026285.1. Lineage (GTDB taxonomy): Bacteria > Pseudomonadota > Gammaproteobacteria > Enterobacterales > Vibrionaceae > Photobacterium > Photobacterium profundum. The sequence continues at coordinate 2,972 of NZ_PYOD01000032.1, read as the reverse complement.
GGATCGTCGCTGCCAGTCAGTCAGGGGTAGTGCGCTCAACAACTCTCATGGTGGGTATGGAGGCTGATAAACATGCGATTGATCTGGCCTCTTCTGCGGCTTCACTTAAAGTGGGTTTGCATTTACGATTTACCGCAGGAGCACCGCTCACAGCGGCCCACTCCTTGACAAGTGACAATGGTCAATTTCTTGTAAAAGAAAATTTCAAGCACAGAAAAGACTTTGTTGAACAAGAAATCGCTGATGAAGTTACTGCACAAATTGAGTGTTTTCTTGCTTCGGGATTAAGCTTGAGTCACATTGATAGCCACCACCATGCTCATACCCACTCTCAAATATTACCTGTGGTACAAGAGCTAGCTCGTTATTACAAGGTACCATTAAGAGAATGTGGTAAAGGTGGCTTAATATCAAATAATTGCCAGTATATATTTAGTGATGAGTTTTATGGTGATGGCATTAGTGTTAATCAGCTCTTGGGGATTATAAACAAGCATGAAAATCGCTGTGATGTATTAGAAATAATGTGTCATCCGGGTTTTATTGATCAACCTTTATTAGATGTAAGTGCTTACAATGTAATAAGAGCAAAAGAGTTAGCTATATTAACTGATGAAAACTTGCTTGAAGCCTTAGATAAGCAAGGTATTGAAGTCTGCGATTTTTCTATTTTTTCTAAATAAGCTGTACAGATTTGATCTACGGTAATTGCTCTGATCAATAGATTAAATCGTCATTTAGATGATAAACCAATAACGACTGCCAGTATGCTAATTCCCCCTGTACCATAATGCGAATTACTGGCAGTTCGTTATTATTATGGATTCTGATGAAAATACCGTTAGTACTGTATTTTCGCATGTGCGGGTTTACACTATAGCGAGAGGTTGATGACGTGGCTTTTTCATTGAAATAAGAGGCAGTTCAATTAATTATTAGAGGTAGAACATAAAAGCGATGGCAAGGATTAAAGATGTAGCTCTTTTAGCTGGAGTTAACCGTTCAACCGTCTCTCGCATTATCAATGGAGAAGGTAAATTTAGGGCGGATACTAAACGCAAAGTTGAACAAGCGATGGCGGAGTTGAATTATCGTCCTAGTGCGATCGCTCGCTCTCTTGCGACTGCTTCATCGAATATGGCTGGTCTGTTGGTAACTTATTATACTGGTGGGTTCTTCGGTGAAATGATGAATCAAGTTCAGACTGAACTTGATTTGCACCAGAAATTTTTGATTACAGCTCAGGGGCATCATTGTGCCGAGGGGGAGCGTGACGCTATTTGCCGCTTCCATGCTCTTCGTTGTGACGGCTATGTACTTAATAGTCGCTATTTGAGTGATGATGAATTGCGATTATTGGCTAAAGAGCCAACACCATTTGTTTTGCTTGACCGTATCGTTGAGGGTTTAGAATCTAGATGTATAACGTTTGATCATTCTTTAGCGGGGCAGATAGCCGTCGACCATCTGATTAATCAAGGTCACAGAAAGATTGCGTGTATAAGCGGCCCACTCAATCGAACGAACAGTCGACAGCGTTATCAAGGTTACCTTAATGCTTTATCTACCGCGGATATCACCGTCGATCTGACTCTGTGTGCCGAGGGTGATTATGGTCGAGAAAGTGGTTATCTAGCGGCAAAAAAATTGTATCAATCTCACCCTGATTTAACAGCGTTATTTTCATGTAACGAAGAGATGGTGGGAGGGGCGTTGCAATTTTTCCATGAAAATGATGTGAGCGTTCCACAGCAAGTATCTTTGATTAGTTTTGACAGTATTGATCGCTGCGCCAGTTTTTATCCCACGGTTTCGGCAGTACATTTTCCTATTAGTAAAATGGCTCGAGTTGCTGTTGAAGTGCTGATAAACCTGATTAAAAAAGAAGATATCAATATAGACCTTCATTTTGAGCCACAACTTGTAATTCGCCATGGTGATCGTGCGATTTAGGGTTCATTGGGGCTTTGTTGTATCTGGCATTTATATTCCTTCTTTACCTTGCTTTACGTTAAATTCATTCCCCGTTCATTTTCTCTTCTTTAGTATCAGTGGTATCCCTTGTTATGGAGTGCCAACGATGAAAAACCTATTTGACCAACTCATTAATCAAGCCAGCAGTTATATGGGGAAAAGTTCCTCCTCCTCTTCTTCCTCTTCTCGTAAAGCAGACCTTGTTAAAGGGGCTACGGCAGGAGGGCTTGTCGGAGCATTAGTCGGAAATAAGAAAAGTCGTAAGCTAGTGGGTAAGTATGGCAAAAAAGCTGCCGTCATTGGTGGCACTGCAGCTATAGGTACTGTGGCGTATCAAGCTTATAAAAAGTGGTCTCAAGATCAGACTGAAGCAACAACTTCGACGGTAGCTCCGATGCTGGGTGAATTAGCACCACTAAAAACCGATCAAGAAGTATTGATGAAAGCCATGATCTTTGCCGCTAAAGCTGATGGCCATATTGATATTGATGAGAAGGCGGCGATTACTCAGTGGCTGCAGCAAAATGGAATGACACAAGATGTGGAAGTACTGATTTCCCGTTGGCTGGATGAGCCATTAAACCCTCATGTGATTGCAAAGGCCGTTGATGGACTTGAGCAAGCATCGGAAGTCTACCTCGTGTCACTACTAGTGATTGATGTAGACCATTTCCTAGAGCGGGCTTATTTGGATGCTTTAGCGGATGCATTGGAGTTGCCGCCTGTATTAATAGAGCGCATTGAAGAGCAAGTTACACTTTCTTAGTGTTTGGGAGTGCGATTTTAGACCAGCTTTGAGTGGGTTGTTTGTATTTTGTTCGGTTGATGGTGTTTTTCATAATTATATCAAAAACTCCCTTGCCAACCTGAACGAAGTCTCTATAATGCGACCTCACTGACACGGAGCACGGCGCTTAGCCAGCAACCTAGTCAGTATGTTCTTTAACAATTTGACCATGCAATCTGTGTGGGCACTCGTGAAATTTTAAGTCGAAAGA
>NZ_PYOD01000031.1 GCF_003026285.1 Photobacterium profundum | reverse complement strand
ATTTTCAAAATGATGGTGGAGGGAGAAGGATTCGAACCTTCGAAGGCGGAGCCGTCAGATTTACAATCTGATCCCTTTGGCCACTCGGGAATCCCTCCACGGGATTTGTCTGTTTGTTTTTTACAAACTGTCTTTCAGCAAGCAGTTTGCGATGAAAACCGTTTCGTTGTTCAGCCTTGTGACAAAGACTGCGATAACCATTTTCAAAATGATGGTGGAGGGAGAAGGATTCGAACCTTCGAAGGCGGAGCCGTCAGATTTACAATCTGATCCCTTTGGCCACTCGGGAATCCCTCCACGGGATTTTGCTTATTGTCTTTCTATAAAAACCGTTATCTTTACAATCTTGTGGCTAAAATTGTAATAACCATTTTTTAAATAATGGTGGAGGGGGAAGGATTCGAACCTTCGAAGGCAGAGCCGTCAGATTTACAATCTGATCCCTTTGGCCACTCGGGAACCCCTCCACAAGTGCGGAGCGGATAATAACAAACATTTAGACCCTGTAAACCTTTTTCCTTATAATTTTTGTGCGCTTGCTTGATTTTTCATCATATAGGCGGAGATGTACTGTTTATTGCTTAACTTTACACTTCTTTACCCTCTTTCAGCATCGGTTCAGATATCATTTAGTCAGTCCTTTATTAGTGGTTTTAGCATGAAAAAAATAGTTGTTGCTGTTCTAGTTACTGCAGCGTTGACTGGCGGTGGGGTTTTCTCTATTCAAAATGGTGTCTTTTCTCAAGGCACTGCTCACGCTGCAGAACAAAAAGCTGGGTCAGCACGCGTTATTGCGGTGACAACCGGTGAGGTCTCTTCTCACCCTATAGCTCAATCGCTCTCTTTAATTGGTAAGTTAGAGGCAGAGCGCTCTGTTTATATTGCGACAGAAGTCGCGGCTAAAATCGATGACATTCCAGTGCGAGTGAATAGTAAAGTTGAAAAAGGCGATTTGCTGGTCCAGCTTGATGATGCCAAAGCAGAGGCGGCGCTAGATGAAGCACAAGCTTATCTCAATGATGAAAGACGCAAATATAAAGAATTCGAACGCTTGGTTAAACGTGGGGCAATTACCCAAACGGAATTAGATGCGATGCAAGCCAGCGTGAATATTGCAGAAGCCCGATTAAAAGCTGCGAAAGCAGCATTGAACGATTATGCGATTCGTGCCCCGTTTGATGGCACTGTTGGTTTAATTGATTACAGTGTGGGTCATATGGTGACCATGGGTGGTGAGCTATTCACGCTTGATGACTTATCAGGTATGCGCCTTGATATTCAGGTTCCTGAGCAGTATCTATCATTTTTGTCGGTCGGTATGAAAGTAAATGCCACTAACCAAGCATGGGCAGGAAAGATATTTAATGGTGAAATCCAAGCCATTGACTCTCGTGTACAAACAGATTCACTTAATATTAAAGTACGCGTGTTATTCGATAATCAAGCCGGATTCTTAAAACCGGGTATGTTAATGGCAGCAACGCTTGGGTTTGTGCCACAAGAAGCGGCGATTATTCCAGTACAAGCATTGGAATATTCAGGTACTAAACGCTTTGTTTATTTAGTGAATGATGAAAGTATCGCAACACGTACCGAGGTTATATTGGGCGCACGCATCGATAATGAAGTAGTGATTGAATCGGGTATCGAGGTCGGTGATCGTATTGTAGTGCAAGGTTTAGTGAACATGCGTGATGGTTTGAAAGTGGATGATCTAACCGCAAAAAAGTCTCAAAGCTCGACCCTAAAAGCGGAGACTGATGTCTAATGTGGTTATCTGATGTATCTGTTAAACGACCAGTGGTCGCAATAGTACTGAGCTTACTATTATGTGTTTTTGGTATGGTTTCTTTTTCTAAGCTAGCTGTACGTGAAATGCCTGATGTGGAAAACCCTGTTGTTACAGTAATGACTAACTACAGTGGGGCATCGGCGACGGTCATGGAAAGCCAAGTGACCAGCCCAATTGAAGATGAACTGTCTGGTATTAGTGGTATTGATAATATTACGTCAGTGACCCGAAATGGCATGTCCCGTATTACTATTGAATTTTCAATGGACTGGGATTTAACTGAAGGGGTGAGTGATATCCGTGATGCGGTAGCACGTGCTAATCGAAGTCTACCGGATGAAGCTGATGATCCTGTTGTTTCAAAAGATAATGGCTCGGGTGAGCCTGCGATCTATATCAACTTGACGTCTTCAGAGATGGATCGTACCCAGTTGACTGATTACGCCCAACGGGTATTGGAAGATCGTTTTAGCTTAATTAATGGTGTGAGTTCAGTAAGCTTATCGGGGGCTTTATATAAGGTCATGTACGTTAAGTTAAAACCAGCATTAATGGCAGGCCGTGGTGTCACCACAAAAGATATTGTCGATACACTTCAAGATGAAAACATTGAACTGCCGGGTGGTGAAGTCCGGAATGATGCGACAGTCATGTCGGTTAGAACGGCACGTTTATATCTTTCACCTGAAGATTTTGATTACTTAGTCATACGGACAGCTGATGACGGTACCCCTGTTTATTTGAAAGATGTCGCCGATATTGATGTTGGCGCTGAGAATGAAAATTCCACCTTTAAAAGTGATGGCGTTGCGAACTTAAGCTTAGGTATCGTGACCATGTCTGATGCGAACCCGTTGAATGTCGCGAAAGATGTGCACGCTGAAGTCGACAGGATGCAGCAATTCATTCCTGCTGGTACGACATTATTAGTGGATTATGATGCGACAGTCTTTATCGATCGCTCTATTTCAGAAGTGTATAGCACTCTATTGATCACTGGAGCATTGGTGATCTTGGTATTGTACATCTTTATCGGTCAAGCAAGGGCGACCTTGATCCCTGCGGTAACTGTACCTGTATCTTTAATCTCTGCGTTTATTTCAGCGTACTTTTTGGGCTTTTCAATCAACCTATTAACCTTGATGGCTTTGATTCTATCGATTGGTTTGGTGGTAGATGATGCTATCGTGGTGGTTGAAAATATGTTTCACCATCTCGAAAAAGGGGAATCCCCATTACTTGCTGCTTATAAAGGGACACGTGAAGTTGGTTTTGCTGTTGTCGCGACCACCGCGGTATTGGTAATGGTTTTCTTACCAATATCCTTCATGGAAGGCATGGTTGGGCGTCTGTTTACTGAGTTTTCTGTGTTGCTAGCGATGTCGGTCATTTTCTCATCCATTATCGCGTTAACACTGACCCCTGTATTGGGCAGTAAAATGCTAAAAGCTAATGTGAAACCTGGCAGATTTAATCTGTGGATTGATAGCCAGTTTACCAAACTTGAAAATGGTTATCGTAGCGTCGTTTCCATGGCAGTAAAGCGCCGCTATTTTGCCCCGTTTATTGTTGCAGGGTGTATGGCTGCGAGTTATGGTTTGATGCAAATCGTACCCGCGCAATTAGCACCCCAAGAAGATCGCGGCGTACTGTTCGCTTTCGTAAAAGGAGCGGAAGGCACCAGTTATAACCGTATGATTGGTAATATGGACGAAGTTGAACAACGTTTATTGCCTATGTTAGGTAAAGGCATGCTGAAATCGGTGAGTATTCAAACACCAGCTTTTGGTGGACGAGCGGGCGATCAGACTGGCTTTGTCATCATGCAGCTTGAAGATTGGGCTGATCGTGATGTGACTGCTCAACAAGCGTTGGGTCAAATCAGCAAAGCATTACAAGGTATTCCCGATGTTTGGGTACGCCCTATGATGCCGGGTTTCCGTGGTGGTTCTTCTGAGCCTATCCAATTTGTACTGGGAGGTTCTGATTATGAAGAACTTTTCCAGTGGGCTACAAAACTGCAAACCATTGCCGAAGATAGTCCAATAATGAATGGTATCGATCTTGATTACGCAGAAACCACACCAGAATTGGTGGTGACTGTGAACCGTCAACGAGCTGCGGAATTGGGTATTCCGGCGGCTGATATTGCTGAGACCTTAGAAATCATGCTGGGTGGACGCAGTGAAACCACCTACGTTGATCGTGGCGAGGAATATGATGTTTATCTCCGTGGAGATGAAAACAGTTTTAATAGCTCTGCTGATCTTAGCCAAATTTATCTGCGCTCAAAGACTGGTCAGTTAGTCACGCTCGATACAGTGACTAAAATTGAGGAAATAGCATCACCGCAACGACTCAGTCACACCGATAAGCAAAAATCGATCACATTGAAAGGTAACCTAAATGATGGTTATACCTTAGGAAACGCTCTCGATTTTCTTGATCAACAAGCGATTGATATTTTACCGAGTGATATCACGATTAACTATTCAGGTGAATCGAAAGACTTCCGTGAAAACCAAAGTGATATCTTTATGGTCTTTGGTCTGGCATTGCTGATTGCGTATTTGGTATTGGCAGCCCAGTTTGAAAGCTTTATTAACCCTCTTGTTGTGATGTTAACGGTGCCAATGGGGATCTTTGGCGGCATGGCAGGGTTATGGATAATGGGGCAAGGGCTCAATATTTATAGCCAGATAGGCATGATCATGCTGATTGGCATGGTAACTAAAAACGGTATTTTGATTGTCGAATTTGCTAACCAGCTACGTGATAAAGGTATTGAGTTTGAGCAAGCGATTGTGGATGCATCAGTACGACGTTTACGTCCTATTTTGATGACGGCATTTACGACCTTGTTTGGTGCTATTCCATTAATCATGTCGACAGGTGCTGGTTCTGAAAGCCGTATGGCTGTAGGTACCGTGGTGTTCTTTGGTATGGCATTTGCCACACTGGTAACGCTATTAGTTATACCTGCGATGTACCGTTTGTTATGTGCTAAAACAACCTCACCTGGTCATGTTGCCGCTCAGCTAGAAAAAGCAATGCAGCAAGATTATGTCGGTCGAAGTACACATGGTGAATTACCCCCTAGCTCATAGATAATTAATTGAACGTAATAATTATCAAATAAAAACCGTCAACACGCTCTAGTATTGGCGGTTTTTTATTGGGAGAGGTGTTGATAATAGTTACTTGGTTGTATTGATCCTCTTGCGGTATAATCGATACAGAAAACATCACCCTTGATCGCGTTGCGAAACGCTTACGAAAGAAGAATCCCATGCCACAAAATCAGTCTGACAATAAAGACCAGCTTGATACACAAAACAAGCCAGTTCGATTAAATAAATTCATCAGTGATACAGGCTATTGCTCACGCCGTGAGGCGGACAAGCTAATTGATCAGGGAAGAGTAACCATTAATGGTACACAGCCAGAGATGGGCACTAAAGTGATGCCAGATGACGAAGTACTCGTTGATGATAAACCGTTACGAGCGAAAGAGCGCCCTATCTATATCGCGCTGAATAAGCCGACAGGGGTAACGTGTACAACAGAGCGTCATGTTAAAGATAACATTGTGGACTTTATTGGCCACCGTAAACGTATTTTCCCGATTGGCCGTCTCGATAAGCCCTCTGATGGTTTGATCTTTTTGACCAACGATGGCGATATCGTTAATAAAATTCTGCGTGCAGGTAACTCACACGAAAAAGAATATGTAGTACGTGTCGATCATCAAATCACCCCTGAATTCTTAGAGAAAATGGCTTCAGGTGTTGAAATCCTTGATACGGTAACCTTGCCTTGTACGGTTAAGAAAGAAACGGACTATTCATTCCGTATCACGCTAACGCAAGGCTTAAACCGTCAAATCCGCCGTATGTGTGAAGCACTTGGTTACGATGTATATAAATTGCGTCGTGTACGTATTATGAACATCACCATCGACGGCCTACCAAATGGTAAATGGCGTTACCTAACGGATGCTGAGATTTCGGAAATTAACACCTTAATTTCTCAATCGAGCGGCACTGAAGAAGCATCAAAAGTTGATGCGGAAGGGCAAGCCATTTCTAAAGCTACAGATGCTAAGCTGTTTGATAGCCGTCAACAAGCTGCAGAAGAACGCCAACGTGAGCGTGAACGCGGTATGCGCGATGCAACGTATAAAACGTTTAAAGCTAAAGGTGAGTTCACTCGTACGCGTCGTACTACTGAACGTGATGATAAAACGGGCAGTGCACGTAATGGTGATAACCGCCCAAGCCAGAGCCGTGATCGTCAAAGCTCTCGTGATCAAAGTACGCGTGATAGCCAAGCACCACATGGCAACAAGCCAAGCAGCGGCATCAAGAAGTGGAAATCAAAAAGAGAGTCATAATTAGCAATACGCTAAATAGCCGATAAAGAGTAAAATGCGAGCTTCGAGTAACTATCTACTTGATGCTCGCTTTTTTTTATTTCTGATGTTGTATTTATATTTTTGATGTTATAGAGGAAGATACATGAAAATCGTTGCTGTTACTGCATGTCCGACGGGCATTGCGCACACTTATATGGCTGCCGATGTACTCACTAAAACTGCTCACCAATTAGGAATTCAAATTCAAGTTGAAACTCAAGGGGCAATGGGTATTGAAAACCTATTAACACCACAAGATATTGCCCGAGCAGATATTGTATTAATTGCGTCTGATATCGAAGTAGAACAGCGTGGCCGCTTTACGGGCAGTAAAATCCACTGCGTGACCATTGAAGAAGTGTTAATCAACCCGACTGCTGTTATTCAACGTTGTCAGGAATTGTAAGATGATCCAGCGGCGCATAACCTTTTATTGTTGTTCGAAAGGCTTACCGTCTTATCAGCTTCATCAGCTCAAACGTTTGGCTGATTATTTTCGCTCATCGGTTACATTGTTAAACCTTCGCCAATTACGTAAAGCAGATATTCGCCAACCTCTTCGTATGCTCAGTCTCGCGAGCAAACCGGGTGAACTTTGCCAGTTGGTGATTCAAGGGAATGATGCAGAATTAGCCCATATGGTGTTAACAGAATTCATTACTGAATTTGCTAAACCCGTTATTCAGCGTCGTATGAAAAGCGCATCGTCCTCAGGGGGATTGGCTAATATTCAGTCACCGTTACCCTTCGACTTTTCGTTTTCAGTCCAATCGATTTCAACCGTTGATGCTGCAACACCTAAACCCAAAGTGATTGCATCGCTGGTGGATCGGTTGAATCAGCAAAAAGTCAGCACAGGTACTAAAAAACAGTTAGTTGAATGTTTTATGGCGCGAGAAAAAATATCTGCGACAGTGATGGGGCAACAAATCGCTTTGCCTCATATCATGCATGAATCAATTACAGTGCCGGGTATGGTGGTGTTAAGCAGTAATGCAGGTATTGAGTGGGGCTCAAACCGAGGCCCTGTAACACGCATGATTGCAATGGTGCTGCCCAAGCCACCACAACGACCAGTGGTGATGGCTTTTGCCCATTTCTCGCAATGCTTACTCAATGATGATTTTTGTGAAGCGCTAACAACAGCTAAAGCGCCTGCAGTGATCCATGCGATTATTTTGAATGCGCTTAGTTCTGTCGAATAGCTGAGATAAAGAGTGCAGTTGAATTACTCTGAACCCAGCTTTTAGAACTCACTTAGCGATATCATTGTTTTATCTTTGTCTTCTATTTGATTTCTCGGTATTCCGTTGGTGTTCTACCTGTTTTGTTTTTAAACACTCGACAAAAATAGTTCACATCTTGAAAACCGCAGCGTGTCGCGACTTCATGTAAGCGGAAAGGGTATTTTTTCAACATGAATTTTGCACGCTCTAGCCTTACCCAGCAGATATAATCGGCAAGCCGCATATGCCCTTGTTGGCGAAATAAGCGTGAAAGGTGATTGGGTGAAATATTAAAGCGGTGAGCAATAGTTTCTCGGGTGACTGCTCGATGAAAGTTCTCTTGAATATAAATACAAATCCCTTGATAAAGATCTTCACTGCGTGTTTTTGCGGATTGGGTAGGTGAGTGGATCATCGTGCGACAGTAGCTCAATAATGCAATCAACAAATGCTCATCCATTGGGCTATGATTCGGCTCTTTGGCTAAGGTATTCAGCGCACTCAAAATGTGGTCGATGGCATGTCCAGTCCAAGCCTGAATACTGTGCTTCTGTACGTCATAAAACCCAACGCTTTCTTTGCCTTTACTAACTAAGCTGAACCCTAATTGACGTTTGCCAAACAGCAAGCTCAATACTGAGCATTCATTTTCCCAATTCGGTTTATTCCAAGTATTAGGGGGAATGTAAATAGCATCACCCGCCATTAGGCTAACTTCGCTAATTCCCATCACTGGATCTTCGAGTTGATTAATATATTCCCCACTTAATACCAGCTCTAGCCGTGGAAAGTTGACTTGATAGCTAAAGGCGGGAGGCGCATGTTGATCGCCTGCAAACCAAATTTGGTTAAAATTCTCCCGTTCAGATAAAACAGTATCAATGATATCAAGGAATACAGTACTCATAGGTGCTCATGCTTAATATGGGTAAAAGCGTTAAAATAGAGGCTAAATGCCATGATAAGCCAGCTAAATGTAACTATTTAGTGGCATATCCTACTGGGTGTTCGAAGGCTAAATCATGATCTTAAACAAGATAGCCAATAGTTTATGATGAATGCATATCGCAATCGGGTAAACGATTTTGCTATAGTCTTGCGGCGTTGATCTGCATTGTGTTGGTTGATGAGCTAACAAAACTAGCGGTAAATATCGATAACGAAACGACTTCCATCAGTTTGCGGCTTCCATAGTTTACGAATAGGTATTTTGTAAATAACCATGGTTGATAACTGGCTGATTGATGAAAGTCGTTTTAACGCATTTGATTTTAATATTCGATCTTGATGATCATATTCAACAAGGATTTATGGTAATGACTGATTCAATCCGTCCTGTATTTTTCAAAATGGATAATGTAATTCAAAATTACCCATGGGGCAGTGTTACTTCTGTGCAGCAGCTGTTTGGCACAGCAAATCCAGATGCCCAGCCGCAAGCTGAAATTTGGATGGGGGCCCACCCAAATGGCTGTTCTACAATCGACATGTCTGGCAAGCCAGTATTATTGTCTGATTTCATTGCAACCGATCCTGATGCTATTTTAGGGGTGAATACTCAGGCGACGTTTGGTGAATTACCGTACTTATTCAAAGTATTAGCAGCTGAAAAAGCCCTGTCAATTCAAGTGCACCCAAGTAAAGCCCAAGCCGAAGTTGGTTTTGCGAAAGAAGACGCAGAAGCTATTCCTCGCAATGCGGGTAACCGTAATTATAAAGATCCAAACCATAAACCTGAATTAGTGTTTGCGTTAACGCCTTATCAAGCAATGAATGGCTTCCGTGAAATTGCCGATATTGTGGCGCAATTTGAAACACTTAATATTCCAGTATTGTCTGACTTAGTTACAGCATTTTCTGCCGAACAAAATGAATCGGGTCTACAAGCTTTCTTCCAAGCGATGTTATCTCTTGAAGGGGAAGTGAAAGAAACGGCAGTGAACGCATTGTTAGCCTATGCTAATACCCATAAAGAAGATGCGTTATTTGGTTTGTTGATTGAATTAGCAGAACAATATCCTGGTGATATCGGCCTGTTCGCACCTTTAATGTTGAATGTATTAACCCTTCAACCGGGTGAAGCCATGTTCCTTGACGCCTGCACACCGCATGCTTACATCAAAGGAACAGGCTTAGAGATCATGGCCAATTCAGATAACGTTTTACGTGCAGGTCTGACGCCGAAATACATGGACGTACCTGAATTGGTGGCAAGTACCTTGTTTGTTACTAAACCAGTAGACAGTTTGTTACTTGCCCCTGAACTGGGTGAGGGTAGCCAGCATTATCCTATTCCGGTACCTGATTTTAAGTTTAGCGTTTATCAGCAAGTAAGTAACACAGTGATCGAGCATCACAGTGCAGAGATCTTATTTGCAGTCGATGCCCCTGTTACTGTGACGCACCAAAACGGTGAAACAATCACAATTGAAAAAGGGGAGTCAGTATTCATTCCTGCTTATGCTCTGAGCTATGCTGCTAGTTGTAACGGTTGTTTTGCGAGAGCCTACAACTAAGCTCTTACAAAACCAAGCTGTATAAACTAAGCATATCTAAAAAGATGAGAAGGGGTTTAAGCTATCTCCATGATACCTCAAGATACAAAGCACCTTGAGGTAACATGGGTATATAAGCTTAAGCTCCTAATTTTACTGCCCCACATTTCACACTGTCCTTTTTAATGCCTCAACGATGGTTATCGTTCCCACCGTCATATAAGACCTTACCTTTATTCCATCTTGCTCTATCTATGAGTTTCATTTTGTGATCCTTATCACCTAAATACTGCATTCTTAATTAGTTAAAGAGTTACTTTATTACAGCTGTTAACTTTTTTGGGGTTATTTGTTTTTATCTCCACAGCTATTATTAATGTCAATTATCATTTTAACTTCTTGTATTTTAATGTGTTTACATGGAGTTTATTACGAGGTGGCATATGAGGGAGTATGTGAGACGTCGGTCACATTGAACTATGTAGGGTACAAATATCCAGTTAAAGCCTTTTTTATGCTCTATCGAAATGGCTTGCCAACGACCACAATAGTTATAGAAATGAGCGCACCATCAATGGATGAATACATCCTAGGTGTAAAGCGACACAGAAGAGAATAAATCGGGGATAGAACGATGATTACAACTCTCATTAATGAAAACTTAATCAGCTTGAATTTACAAGCAACGACCAAAGAAGCGGTATTTGCTGAAATGGCAGAGATGCTTGCTCAGCAAGGAAAAGTGGGTGATAAAACTCAATTTCTTGCTGATATCCAAGCACGTGAAGAGCTAGGAAATACTGGTTTTGAAGACGGTGTAGCATTGCCACACGCCAAAAGTGCTGCGGTTGTATCACCCGCAGTGGCTATTGGTGTAAGTCGCCAAGGAATAGAATACGGCGCAGAAGACGGCTTACCTTCCAAACTCTTTTTCATGATTGCATCGCCAGATGGCGGCGCCAACCACCATATTGAAGTGTTAGCTGAACTATCCTCGAAGTTGATTGAAGACGGTTTCATTGAGGCGTTCTTAGCGGCAAAAACTCCGGCAGATGCCTTAGCGTTATTGCTAGAGAAAAAAGCGGCCGCACCAAGCGTCGCAAAAGATCAAGGTTTTCTGATTGGTGTTACCGGTTGTCCTGCTGGTGTCGCACATACTTACTTAGCAGCAGAAGCGCTGGAAAAAGCAGCTGCCGCGATGGGGTATGAAATTAAGGTCGAAACTAACGGCTCTATTGGGGTGAAAAATACCCCTACAGCCGAAGAGATAGCCCGTGCCGATGCCATTATCGTAAGTTGTGATAAGCAAGTTGATATGGCGCGCTTTGCGGGTAAAAAATTAATTAAGACGGGTGTAAAAGCACCGATTAAAGACGGTAAAGGCGTGATTGAGCAAGGATTAGCGGCAGCCCCGTTTGATGCTTCCAATGAAAAGCCAACTTCGACAGAAAGCAAAGTGTCAGAAGCGCGTTCAAATCTATACCGTTACCTGATGAATGGCGTATCACATATGATCCCGTTTGTGGTTACTGGTGGTTTGTTGATTGCGTTAGCGTTAGCCATTGGTGGCCAACCGACTGATGCGGGTATGGCGATTCCTGAAGGGAGCTTGTGGCAATCAGTATTAGATGTCGGTGTGATTGCCTTCAAACTGATGATCCCAGTACTTGCAGGTTACATTGCCTTTGCGATTGCAGATCGCCCAGGTTTAGTCCCTGGTTTCATTGGTGGCTGGATTGCAAATGACGGCTCGTTCTACGGTGCTGAAGCTGGAACAGGTTTCATTGGTGCGATTGTCGCTGGTTTACTGGTCGGTTATTTCGTGCGCTTTATCGCGACGCGTAACTACCACAAAATGATTCAGCCTTTAGTGCCAATCATGATTGCGCCTATTACGGGTACCTTGTTTATTGCTGGTGCGTTTATCTTTGTCATTGGTGCGCCGATTGCTGGCTTGATGGAAGGCTTAAATGCGCTTCTAACCAATATGAGCACGGGTAACGTTGTCTTATTGGGCATTGTATTAGGTGGTATGGCAGGCTTTGATATGGGCGGTCCTTTTAATAAGGTGGCGTTCCTATTCTCTGTCGGCATGATTGCTAACGGCCAAACTCAATTCATGGGTGCAATGGCCTGTGCGATTCCTGTTGCACCATTAGGTATGGGCTTAGCAACAGTGATTGGTCGTAAATTGAATATCTTCGAAGAGAGTGAAATTGAAGCTGGTAAAGCAGCAGGTGCAATGGGCTTGGTGGGTATTTCTGAAGGCGCGATTCCTTTTGCTGCACAAGACCCACTATCTGTTATTCCTGCTAACGTACTGGGTAGCATGGTTGCTGCAGTAATGGCGTTCTCATTCGGTATTACTAACAGCGTGGCACACGGTGGTCCAGTGGTTGCATTACTAGGTGCGATGAACAAGCCGCTACTTGCGCTGCTATGTATGGCAACGGGTATGGTAGTCACTGCACTTGTAGCTATATCACTGAAGAAAATGCGCATGGCGAAAGTTCAAACGGCAACAGCATAACGATATTGATGTAACTGTATCGGTTATATAAAAGCCGATATACGAGCATTTGATAGATAGGCACCTAATTACAAGACATCAAATATTACGGTATATGATGTCCTGTTTATTAGGTGCTTTGTTGTTTTTTATCTTTGCTTAATTCCCTCTTGCAATCCATGTCACAACTTTGCACTATGTACTCATTAACGAAAACGTTACCTAACGTGATCAAGTAGCGGATAAAGACAGAGGAAGTAATGGCAGGCAACACGATTGGACAACTATTTCGCGTCACCACATTCGGTGAAAGTCATGGTATAGCATTAGGCTGTATTATTGATGGCTGCCCTCCTGGTCTTTCGCTGACAGAAAAAGACATGCAACACGACCTTGACCGTCGTCGTCCTGGTACGTCTAAATACACCACACAACGTCGCGAAGCTGATGAAGTGAAAATCCTTTCAGGTGTATTTGAAGGGCAAACAACCGGTACATCAATTGGTTTGTTGATTGAAAATACCGATCAACGCTCTAAAGATTACTCTAACATCCAAGACTTATTCCGCCCTGGTCACGCTGATTACACTTACCACCAAAAATATGGGGTACGTGATTACCGTGGTGGGGGCCGTTCTTCAGCCCGTGAAACGGCAATGCGAGTTGCTGCGGGTGCTGTAGCAAAGAAGTATCTGAAGCAGATTCATGGTATTGAAGTGCGTGCGTACTTATCACAAATGGGTGATGTGAAGATCGATAAAGTCGATTGGGATCAAATTGAACAGAATGCATTTTTCTGCCCAGATGCCGATAAAGTTGATGCCTTTGACGAGCTTATTCGTAAGCTGAAAAAAGAAGGCGATTCAATTGGTGCCAAACTAACGGTTGTCGCAAGTAATGTGCCTGTTGGTTTAGGTGAACCTGTTTTTGACCGTTTAGATGCCGATGTTGCGCATTCACTGATGAGCATCAATGCGGTTAAAGGCGTTGAGATTGGTGATGGCTTTGAGGTAATCGAACAGCGTGGCAGTCAGCACCGTGATGAAATGACACTTGATGGTTTTAAAACCAACCATGCTGGTGGCATTTTAGGTGGCATTTCTTCTGGGCAAGATATTGTGGCCCATATTGCATTAAAGCCAACTTCAAGCATTACGGTTCCGGGGGAGACGATTACCAGTAAAGGTGAATCTGCAGAAGTGATTACTAAAGGTCGTCACGATCCATGTGTGGGTATTCGCGCTGTGCCAATTGCAGAAGCGATGCTAGCAATTACGTTGATGGATCATTTATTGCGGAATCGTGGTCAAAATGCAGATGTCGTGACTACTACACCAAAGATTTAACTGACCTCAAAACAGAACAAACAAAAAAGCGGAGAAGCTTAATAACTTCTCCGCTTTTTCTTTTATCATCAGTTTCTAGTTTCTAGTTTCTAGTTTCTAGTAACTTGTCTTTTTTTGGCTCTTCGAGTACAAACACAGGCAAACGCCAGCGTAATTGCACAGCCGCCATACGAGCAGTAAATCCTACTACTAACGTAGCGATTGTGGTGATCAATTCCGGTACTGCAAAGTACATCATGCCGAAATACATTACACCTGCCAGTAGTGCGACCGAGGCATATAGTTCCTTGTGTAACACCATCGGTTGACGACGAGTAATCAAATCTCGTAACAAACCACCAAACACCCCCGTAACA
The DNA here is from genome assembly GCF_003026285.1 of Photobacterium profundum. Taxonomy (GTDB): domain Bacteria; phylum Pseudomonadota; class Gammaproteobacteria; order Enterobacterales; family Vibrionaceae; genus Photobacterium; species Photobacterium profundum. The sequence continues at coordinate 4,711 of NZ_PYOD01000031.1, read as the reverse complement.
ACTGCGGAGACAATACAGATAATTGCTGGTAATCCCATGTCCATCGCGACACGACAGCCGATAATACTGAACACAATTAAGCCTATCGCATCCAAGATAATGAAAATCTTATGGAATCGAATAACCCATTTAGCAATCACAGTCGTTAACAAACCCGCGAGGCAAGTGATAACCAAATACTGTGGATTTGCCACCCAGCCAAGAGGATAGTGACCCAACAGCACATCACGCACCGTACCACCACCAATAGCTGTCGCACTCGCCACCAACATAACACCAAACCAATCCATGTGACGCTTGCCCGCAGCCAAAGCACCTGTCATCGCTTCAGCAGTAATACCAATAATATAGAGAGTTGTTAAAAGCATGAGAAAAATCTACGTAAGAAGATGAGAAAGAACATAGGTAGATTATATTTGAGATTTAAGTCACGTGAAAATGAAAGAAAAAATATCATGCATGAATTAAATTAATTCATAAAAGAGGAGGGAGGCTAACCTTAGCTTTATACCTTAGAGTCGTAGATACATTTTAAAATCGTTTTAAAATCCTTATACTAAATGTATAATTTACGATATAAAAATTTAGCAACTCATGTTTAAATTCTGAGCGCTATCATAAAATTAGATTTTAGTGTTGCGGGTCTACGACTTACCCCGAGAGCGGTAGCATTCAATATTTTTATCCCTATAGGAGCTAAGTGTCATATGCCAAGTCAAATACCTAACGGTAATGGAAACAGTGAAATTGGTATAAATTTCTTCATGCAATGTCTACAAAATAGTAAGTGGTTGTTAATTTTATGTTCTTTACTTACAGGAATAGTTGCATCAATTTACGCTTTCAATAGCCAAGAGTGGTGGTCTTCAAGCGAAATTATAACTGAGGCTAACTATAATGATCTATCCTCTTTAAGGAACGATGTTTCCCCTCTTTTTATCGTAGCCGCTAAAACAGAAAAATTAGAAAAAATATTTTCTCCTAATAAAATATTTATTGATTTTATAAATGAATATAATAAGCCTTTAACTAAGAGTGAATTCATTTTAAGCAATGATTTATTAAAAATCAAAATGTCAAATCAAAAGTTAGAAGAAGAGCAACAAAAGAATGCATTTGTTAAGTTTTGGTCAAATAAAATAAAATATAAAAAACAGGGCGACAATTTTAAATTGATATTTGAAAGTAATTCAGCAGAAGAAAGTCAGTTGTTATTAAGCCAATACTCTAAATTTGTGCATGAACGAGTGAAAAATAATATTATAGATGACGTTAAATCTCGAATAGTAAGCCTAGTTAGTTTGTTGGAAGTGAAAAATGACGTTCTTAATGAGGCAGTTAAAGCCAATATAAAGCTTGAGGTCGAAATAACAAAACTAGCTTTAAGTGTAACTAAAGCTTCTAATTTTAGTAATCCAATTGAAAATGTGAATGGTGATAACTTTCTTCCTATAGAGCTAGGTAGTAAAGCTTTGAGTGAAAAGTATAAAGTATTGAGTGCTGTTGATGATTTTTCTATTTTTGATCCGGAAATTCATCGGATAAAATCTGAAATTAAGATGCTAAACGATATTGATGTTAACTATGAAATGGAATTTAATGTTATTGGCTATGTTAATGTTGCTGAATTACCGTTGAATAGCGATAAACCAAAGCGAAGTTTGATTGTTATTATTGGCCTTTTTATTGGGTTGTTTTTAGGATGTGTAATATCTGTTTATCGTGAATCTTCACGTTATTACAATAAAGAAAAGTAGTTTTAGTGACGGTGTTTTACCTTGAATTAACATTAAGAGAATAAAATATGAATGATATATTACCATTAGTTGGCCGTAATCAAGCATTATTTGAACACGATATAATAAAAAATAAAATAACTCTAAAAGAAAATATTACTGGCTCACGTTTTCTTGTTCTTGGTGGCGCCGGCTCTATCGGCCAAGCTGTGACGAAAGAAATATTCAAGCGTAACCCCAAGAAGCTGCATGTTGTCGATATCAGTGAAAATAACATGGTTGAGCTGGTGCGTGATATTCGTAGTTCGTTTGGCTACATCAATGGTGACTTTCAGACTTTCGCATTAGATATTGGTTCTATTGAGTATGATGCATTTATTAAAGCGGATGGCCAGTATGATTATGTGCTAAATCTATCGGCACTGAAACACGTTCGTAGCGAAAAAGACCCATATACATTAATGCGCATGATTGATGTTAATGTGTTCAATACGGATAAAACCATTCAGCAGTCTATTGATGCTGGCGTTAAAAAATATTTCTGTGTATCCACCGATAAAGCCGCCAACCCAGTCAATATGATGGGCGCGTCTAAACGTATCATGGAGATGTTCCTTATGCGTAAAAGTGAGCAAATAGCTATTTCAACAGCGCGTTTTGCGAACGTGGCATTTTCTGATGGCTCATTACTGCATGGTTTTAATCAACGTATTCTCAAGAACCAACCGATTGTGGCCCCCAATGACATTAAACGTTACTTTGTGACACCGCAAGAATCAGGTGAGTTGTGCCTGATGTCGTGTATCTTCGGGGAAAATCGTGACATCTTCTTTCCTAAATTGAGTGAAGCATTGCATCTTATTTCGTTTGCTGACATTGCCATCAAATACCTAAAGCAACGCGGGTTTGAACCCCATTTATGTGAAACGGAAGAGGAAGCGCGCGAATTAGCCAAAACTCTGCCCGCAGAAGGTAAATGGCCATGTCTATTTACGTCAAGCGATACCACGGGTGAAAAGGACTTTGAAGAGTTCTTTACTGATAAAGAGACGCTGGATATGGCGCGTTTTGAGAACTTAGGCATCATTAAAAATGAGCCACTTTACCAACAAGAATTACTTGAATGGTTTGAGCAAGAGATTGGTCAAATGAAATTGGCTCGTGAGTGGGATAAAGAGGAGATAGTGAAACTGTTTTTCACCATGCTCCCTGATTTTGGTCACAAAGAAACGGGCAAGTACCTCGACAGTAAAATGTAATCAATATAAGCAGTTTACGTCGGAATGATCCAAGTCGGTCTATAAAAAAGTAGAGAGCAGAGTAATGAGCCAAGCATCGATAGTTGAGTTTGTTCGTGATGTATACCAAACCAATGACTTTATTCCACTGCATGCGCCAACTTTTGATGGCAATGAGCAACAGTATGTTCTAGAAACGATTCAAAGTACTTTTGTGTCTAGCGTGGGTAAGTTTGTCGACCAGTTTGAACATAAAATTGAAGCTTACACTGGCACTGAAAAAGCGGTGGCAACCGTCAATGGTACCGCAGCACTTCATGCTGCGCTGTATATGGCAGGGGTTCAACCGGGTGACTTTGTCATGACTCAAGCATTGACCTTTGTTGCGACCTGTAATGCTTTGCATCATATGGGCGCAGAGCCTATTTTTGTTGATGTATCGCCCGTCAGTCTAGGCCTATGCCCTAAAGCGATGGACGAGTTTTTGACACAACATGCGCAGTTGACCGAAAAGGGGTGTATTCATAAGCAGACGAAGCGTCCAATTCGCGCTGTAGTACCTATGCACACTTTCGGACACCCAGTTGAGTTGGATGAGCTGATTGCCGTTTGTCAAAAATGGAATATTGTGCTCGTCGAAGATGCTGCTGAAAGTTTAGGCTCTTTTTACAAGGGAAAACATACGGGGACGCTCGGTGACTTTGGTGCTGTAAGCTTTAATGGCAATAAAATTGTTACTACCGGTGGTGGTGGCATGGTTTTATGTAAAACGGCAAAGCTTGGCGCACGGACTAAGCATGTTACGACGACGGCGAAAGTACCGCACCCGTATGAGTTCTATCATGATGAAGCGGGTTTCAACTACCGTATGCCTAATCTCAATGCCGCATTAGGCTGCGCGCAAATGGAAGTACTAGAGCAATACTTAGCACAAAAACGTGTACTGGCTAACCGCTACCATGAATTTTTTGCTCAGAGTGATTTTCAATTTGTGTTGGAGCCGGAATACGCGCAATCCAATTACTGGTTAAATGCGGTGATTTGCCCATCAGCCCAAGCTCGCGATGAATTGCTGAAACAGACCAATGAAGCAGGGGTCATGACCCGTCCAATTTGGCAGTTGATGCACCGTTTGCCGATGTTTAAAGATGCCCCACGTGGTGACCTCACTCAGTCAGAACATATTGAAGCACATCTGATTAATTTACCTAGTAGCCCGGTTTCTCTTTAGCCGATAAAGGCGAACAAGAAGAAAGATCTATTTTATTATGAGTAAGGCATTCATGAATAAGAACGTCGCGGTTTTCACCGGCACAAGAGCAGAATACGGTCTGCTCTTTTGGCTTTTAAAAGACATTCAAAACGATCCACAGTTGCAGTTACAGCTGCTGGTCTCTGGCATGCATTTATCCCCTGAATTTGGTGAAACATATCAGCAGATAGAAAAAGATGGTTTTGTCATTGATGAAAAAATTGAGATCCTTCTGTCGTCGGATTCTGCTGTAGGTACCGCGAAAAGCATGGGGTTAGGTGTCTTGGGGTTTTCTGATGCACTTGCTCGATTACAGCCTGATGTTTTGGTGATTTTAGGCGATCGTTTTGAAGCGCTAGCAGCGGCACAAACGGCAATGATTATGCGTATTCCCATTGTCCATTTACACGGTGGCGAGATCACCGAGGGTGCGTATGACGATGCGATCCGTCATGCCATCACCAAATTAAGTTATTTGCACGGCA
>NZ_PYOD01000030.1 GCF_003026285.1 Photobacterium profundum | reverse complement strand
TTACTATATACAATGGTGTTATATTACAACAAAATACACCATAAAATAACAATGCATAATTTACTCGTTATTTAATTACAACATTAACTGTATGATTATTGATGAATATAACAAGCTCAATCCCCCCCCCTCTCGTAGCCTCACGTAAATGCAGCATCAGAATAAAGCACTCTCTATTTATCGCCGGTTTGGACTCAAAATATAATTTATCAGTTATTATTTATTTGCACTTTTGAAACTTACCGTTGCAAAATAATGAACAGTCAGTTGTTAACATTAGCTGAACACCTTGCTACCTTGTTGTATCTTATAAATAAAAATTTAAATTTCATAAATATTGCATAATTTTAAATTTGTGTGAAAAACACATCCGAATATATTCATCGTAGATGTACGGATGAATAAATGTTTACACTATTACAACTTAAGACACACAGTAGTAAAGGATTGTTATGGAAAACCATACGCTAATAAAGACGTTCCAATCACTTGTTGGAACAAAAAACGTTTTAACCCGCATTAAAGAAACCGAATATTACCGTTCAGGTTTTCGTTCGGGGAAAGGCGAAGCTCTTGCAGTCGTATTTCCGACAACTTTACTAGAACAGTGGAATGTCATTAAATCATGCGTTGAATCAAACTGCATTATTATTATGCAAGCGGCAAAAACTGGACTAACAGAAGGTTCAGCACCAAGCGGCAGTGATTACGACAGAGAAGTGGTAATCATTAATATTACTAAAATGAAACAGATTCATCTTTTAGATGGTGGCAAGCAGGCTGTATGTATGCCAGGCACAAGCCTACACAGCCTAGAGAAAGAGCTAAAAAAAGTAAACCGTGCGCCGCACTCTGTCATTGGATCCTCTTCTATTGGTGCAACAGTTGTTGGTGGCATTGCCAATAACTCTGGTGGTGCACTGGTTAAACGCGGGCCTGCTTATACTGAATTGTCGTTATTCGCTCAAGTAGATAAAGAAGGTAAATTACACCTCGTTAACCACTTAGGAATTGACGGACTAGGTGAGACACCTGAAGAGATCTTAACCAACATTCAAAACGGCAACATTAAACTGGAAAACATCCAGCATGATGTAGGTATGGCTTCTGACCGTGAATATGAAGCGCGCGTTCGTGATGTAGACTCTGATATTCCATCACGGTTTAACGCTGATGAGCGCCGGCTATACGAGGCCAGTGGTTGTGCTGGTAAGTTAGGAATTTTCGCCGTTCGAGTAGACAGCTACCCAGTAACGGAAAAAGAGCAGGTTTTTTATATTGGTACTGATGACGCCGAAAAACTGACTCAGCTAAGAAGAGATATTCTATCTAAGTTTGATAATTTACCCGAAATGGGTGAATACATGCACCGTGACATTTTCAATCTTTCAGAAAAATACGGTAAAGATGTTTTCCTTTCTATCAATCACTTAGGCACAGAAAGTCTGCCTAAATTCTTTGCCCTAAAAGCTAAAGTAGAGAACTTTTTGGGTCGTATTCCTTATGTGAACAAATACTTACCTGATACCATTTTGTACTACGTGAGTAAATTGTTCCCTCAGCATCTGCCAAAACGCATGCTGGATTTCCGTAATAAGTATCAACACCACCTAATATTAAAAATGAGTGATGAGGGAATCGAAGAAGCAAAAGCTTACCTAGAAAATAACTGGGGAGAAGGCTCAGGTGGTAGCTACTTTGCATGTACTGCAGACGAAGGAAAAAAAGCACTGCTACATCGTTTTGCAGCAGCAGGGGCAGCTATTCGTTACGAAACTATCCACAGAAATGAAGTTGAAGAGATAGTCGCACTTGATATAGCGCTTCGCCGTAATGACCGTGAATGGGTAGAAAAACTATCAGAAGAGATAACCAAAAACATGGTGACATCACTTTATTACGGCCATTTTATGTGTCATGTATTCCATCAGGACTATATATTCAAGAAAGGCACTGACACCAAGAAAATGAAAAAATTGATGTTGGAATTGCTTGAACAAAAAGGGGCAAAATATCCTGCCGAGCATAATGTTGGTCACCTTTATGAGGCTGAAAACACATTGCAGGAGTTTTATCATAAGTTGGACCCAACCAACACCTTTAATCCAGGGATTGGTAAGATGAGTAAATACAAACGCAATTGCAGCTGCTGCCATTAAAACGCAAAGCCAGAGCATTGTTCTCTGGCTTTTTATTTATGTAGACTTTAGGGTCTACAAGAGTTTATTAACACGCTCTAACGCTAGTTTGTAAAGCTCATTGGCTCGCTCGATCTCTTCCTTTTTCGGTCTTGTATCATTACAGCAGACCCAATTACATGACGAAATCACTCCCTTGATATTTGCAGTTTTCAAAAAGGAAGGTGTTGCTAATGCTGTCAGTTCAAGAATCAAAAAGCATAGTTGATAATGAAAAGGTACCATATGAAACGCTCTATAGGCGTCTTCTAACGCCCCTATTGCATTATTACTTTTACGTTTTTCAAAGGCTTTTTCTACCAGCTCACCTCCTTCTTTTAAGCGCTGGTTAATTTCAGCATGGCAGGCTTCAAGCAGCTTAACCTGGCTTTGTATCAATACATCATCATCTGATTTCCCACATAATCCTCTCGCGATCTGCATCGTTTTTTCATATTGCTCAGGCATACCGCAAAAGCCGTATAAGCGCGCAATATTCAACACCGTGTAATAATCATCAATAGGCTTTTCTTGAAGGTTAATTTTACTGACTATTGTGAAAGAATCTTGGATTTCACCATGTAAACAAGCCAGAATGGCGACTCCAACCAATGAACCGATCTCACTCTCATAACGTTCTTTCTCTGTATCACCATGTATATTCTGTTCGTAGATATTATGTCTTGCCTCATTCAGCAATTCGGTATATTCAGAATTGTCATCGGTATATATACTAGCAAGCATTAGTGAAACAGAAATATTAGAATATACACCGAAGCTGTAACGGCTTGTCCCTGTAACCTTTTGAATGAAACTTAAATATCCAATCGCTGCTTTCTGATGTTGTTGAAGAACAGCATAAAGGTTAGCAATGATGAGTTCTCGTAGTGGATTTGCTGAATTAACTTTGTGCAGAAGGTGAAACTGTTCTAGAGCTTCCGGCACCCTACCACTCGCCATCAAACACCCAGCCAAATGCTTTCTCGCTAATGGCTGCTTTGGGTATTTGGCCAAAATATCTTGAAAGACAGCCTCTGCTCTTTTCAACTCACCTAAACCTTTCAGGGCCTGTCCAAAACCAATTCTTGGCCATAAATGATCACTATGCTTACAGGCATTTTCATAGAAAATTTTGGCTTCTAAATGTCGCTCTGAGCGTAATAAACAATCTCCGTTTATTCTATCGATATAACCTGTATACAGCGGGTGATCCGCTCTATATCTCTTACAAAGGTCAGTCGCTGTTTGATAATCCTTATTATCAACAGCCAGTAATAAAGGATACAAAGTCGATTTTCGTGCTAATACCATCTCAATCCGATTTATAAATGCGGCCGCAGAGAAAGGTTTTATCAAATAATCATCAGGTTCCAGTTCAATGAGATGAGTAACGACCTTCTGAGTACTGTCACCAGTCACACACATAAAGACACCATCGCTTGGAAGAAGTCTACGTTGTTTTACTTCGTCAAAAATGAGACCACCATCAATATGATGGCGCATATTATAATCACAAATCACTATATCATAAGAGTGGGCAGCTAATAGGCGGATAGCTTTGAGGCTATCCATCGTGCTATCAATATTATGATTAGAAATACCAGCCACATTGAGCATAGATCGCATGATTGAGATGGCGGTATTAGAGTCATCTATCAATAAATATTTCTTTTCTATCACCATCTCAACCCCTCCATGGCTACACAAGTCAAACGATAGCACTGAATAAACATGTTGCATATGCATGGGGCAAAATAATCATTGTGAAAGAAGAAATATATAAAATTTGATGTGGAAGTCTTCTGATTCACAGCAGCAACTGCTGTGCGTGTCACTGTGCAAGTGACACATTGAAGGTGGTATTAACGCGACTCAAATTTTAGACAATAAAAAGCCCTAACATTTCTGCTAGGGCTTCATATTTGGAGCGACACACGAAGCTCCCGATCTTCAAGGCTTAGTCGTGACCTCAGCCTTAGCAAGTTTATACTCTATACCAGCTTAACCAGTGTTGTTGCCGTAAAGCACAGGTCTAACTAGCTTATAGTACTTTAATAACGTTCTTAAACTTCAGAGATTCAACGTCTTGAACCGTTACTCGCCCATCCCTTCTTTCCCTATTGTCCTCAATTACATAGCGGCGATTACTAACCTTCGTAATAGTATAACTCTCGGCATCACCAGAAAATATGATCATATTATCACCGGAATTACCCGTAATCACATTATCAAGCTCGTTTACAATTACATCGGAATCATTGCTTCCAGTTAAAGTAATGTCTTTTAAATAACGTGAATGATTAGTATATGGTTTTAAAGTGTTGAATTTAAGGCTGAATATTCCATCAAAACTCTCATCGATTCGAGCGTTGTACATTAGATAAGGGTGAAAAAATTTACTCATCAATATTGAACCTAATGGATCTTCTACGGCAATTTCTGCTCTTGTTTTTGCCATATAGATTCCCCACATACCTTTCTGACGTTCCGAAGAGCTTGAACTATTTTCTGAAACCGCATTATCGCTCCATGCTCCCCAAAGACCATAATATGAATCGACAACCGCAGCCAAGTACTCCTGGGATAAGCTATTCTCTTGAGTAAGTTCTTGAATCCAACTCTGGTTTTCATCGCCTCCCCCCCATGTTTTTTGAGTTAATGCTTTTACTTGAGCACTTCGAATTTCAGCTTGGTAGGCGGGCAGAGTTCCCAAAAACGACTCATTTTGATCAACGCCGAAACCATAATCATGAACCATATGTAAAATCTCTTCAAATGTCGCATCACGATGATCATAATTCTGGTTGATATACCACTGACCTCCTTCTACTTGGATTTCATTTTGATAAAGAGGTTGACCATCAAGCTCCGCTGCAGGGTTTCTTCCGTCATCACTTCCATTTAATAACAATAAAACAGAGCCATTATCTGCCATTTTATTGGTAATAGCGGATTTATCACTCCCATATTCTGAAGACGTATAATTGGTTAGATAATGACTTAAAACTGAACGAGCTCGGACTATTTGGTTGTTGGTCAATTCGTCCTGTGAAACGATATGAATCAACTTCCCATTAGGTGCTTGTAGGTAAGTATAACGATCAAAATTCAATGTTTTGGTATATAAACTTGAAAGCGATGCTGGCACTGGTGTAATTCCAAGATCATCAGATTGTTCTGTCACCATACCGTATTGTTTAATTTCATCATTCGTCATGTAGTGCATTTCACTTGCAGAAGCTGCATTTAACGTGAACCAATAAAAGCTTACTGGTATGCCCATCTCTTTGTAGTAGTCTAAATATGGCTTATGTTCAGGGCTAGATATTGGGTAATTGCTACCATCATTGACGCCATCACTCCATGAATGAACACCAATTCTCGCCCCTTCGGTCCATTTCCTTTTAGTGCCCGCAAGAAAAAGATCGGTACCACCCGACGCAATATGCCCTGCTTCTCCAATCGATGTCGTCATCTTACTTTTTCGTATCAATCGACCCAATTGTAAATTAGCATTATCATCAGCTGAACCATCAATGTTAACAAGTGACAAAACTTTAAGGTTGGTATGTGCTGCAAGCATCTTACTGAATGCAGCAGGTGAGCCATCACAAACGACACCGCTAACCTTTGCTGTATCTTCCTCGACAGTAAACATCAATGGTGTATCACCTTGCATAGGAATCGCGCAAATAGATCTAAACACTTGATCCAATTGAGGCCTCACAGTGGAAGAGCTAGAATTACAGCCAACCAATAAAGATGAGATAGCGGCTATAGTGATAAATGTGAGCTTTGTTGTCATTGCTTTCTAACCTCATTGTGAAATCATCTCTCCAAGACAAAGCGACTTTAACAAGATGAGAGTAACAATTCTGGGCAAAACTCTTACTGTTACATACTCGTACAAAGTGATATATAGCATGACAATGTAAAGAATATATTCTTGTATAAAGAGAAATGTAGCTAAGTTTTTTCATATTACTCACCCATGAAATCAAGTATTAAGTTAACTTCGGCAAGTGCTAAATATATCTAATTGCTTTTCATAGACATTAGTTTCAACATCCATCAAACCTAATACAGAATGAAATATGTTATCTTGTGAATATTGATTACTACTCGCGTGACTTTTAACACATGAAGTATTAATTTGTTTTGTTTGTTTAAACCCATCAGACATCCAAAACATTAAAGGAACTTTTGTTTGATAGTCAGGAGCTAAACTATAAGGCATCCCATGCAGAAACATACCATTTTCACCTAACGACTCTCCATGGTCAGAAATATAAATGAGTGCCGTATTATAGTTTTCTTGTAGCTTTTTTAGTTTTGATATTGTTTGACTAATAACATAATCAGTATAAAGGATGGTGTTATCGTATGTATTTACAATTTCTTTTACACTACAATTCTCTATATCACTACGTGGACAGTCTGGCATAAAAAATTTAGCTTCTTCTGGATAACGTTTAAAATAGGTTGGCCCATGACTGCCTATCAAATGTAATGCAATCATTCTATTTCCAGACAAGGAGTCTATGTCTTGTTCGAGACCTTCTAATAAAGCCATGTCATAGCATGTACTACCATCACAGTAACTATTTACTTGGCTGCGATCAGTCTCTTTTTTAGTAATGCGATCCGCAACATTTTTGTCCCCTCCGTCATTTTCTTTCCACAGTAGTGAAACATCAGCACGATTAAGAACATCTAATAAATTGTCCTGATTATCTGCGATCTTCCTGTTGAAATTACTTTTAGTCAGTGAAGAAAACATGCACGGAACTGAAACCGCTGTCGCCGTCCCGCACGAGCTGACATCTTGGAATGAAATGATATCTAAATCGCGTGTATATTGGTTAGTTGGTTTAGGGTAACCATTAAGCTCATAGTTTTGTGACCGTGCGGTTTCACCTACAACAAACACAAGTAATGTCGGCTTTTCCACCGCATCCAGTAATGTTTTATCACTTTGTTTTGCATCAAGGCCGATTTGCTTATACTCAAGCGGTGTTGTGAAATACTTATCTTTAACAAAGCCTACTGCGCTATAAATAAATTGGGTTGGAATGATTGCTTTTTTAATGACACTATTATTTCTACCAACAGAGGCATAATCTTGGTAATACATACTGGCAATCAAACCAATAACTATCACTGAAGCTAGCATTGAGAAAAGCTTTAAAAGTACCATTTTTACTTTACCTTGCTTTCCACTCAGATTAACGTTCGCCAACAATAACGCAGGTACTACTCCCATAATGAATGTCCATAAAATGGAATAGGCACTCAGGTATGAGCTGGCTTCGCTAGTATCAGTTTCCACAATATTTGCAATCATATTGTAATCAAATAGTGTCCCATAGTTATATCCGGCATAACTAACAGCACTTGAAACAATAAGTAATAATACAAAAAATGGTTTCGTAATATATGGCCATGCAAATAAGTTAAAAAGGAAGTTTAACGCAGATAAAAAGAAAATCGGTATAGAAATAACAAATCCAACTTTCACACCATCAATATTACTAAGTATTGAATTCAATTCACTATAAACAGGGATATTAATCACAGCAGTAAAATACAATGCTAATATAAAAATCAAATAGGCATATGAAACATCTCTTTTAAAAAGAGATTTAATTAAATTAATCATGTTATTACCAGTAATAAATTAGAGCAGAATAATTGCCCATGTCAAAGCTGAAAAAGACAGTGCAACAAATACAGCAGCTGAGCCAATATCTTTCGCTCGCCCACTTAATTCATTCCATTCTTCCCCTATACGATCTACTACAGCTTCTATCGCAGAGTTAAGTAACTCTGTTAATAAAACTAAAACAAGGCAACCAACTAACACAACTCTTTCGAGTTCCGTAACCGATAGAAAAAATGTGGTCACTGTTAGTAATATAGCAAGTACAACTTCTTGTCGGAATGCCGCTTCATTTATCCATGCGGCTTGCAAACCTTTGATTGAATATCCGGTTGCATAAAAAATTCGTGCAATACCAGTTTTGCCAGGTTTCATATATAGTCCTAATACGAATATTACTTCGTTTATAATATTATGTACGTAATTTTAATGTGTAGAGTTTGACTATTTATCGTCACTATATAGACTGCAATATAAGTAATTAGATTCACTTATAATTAAATCATCAAACACTAAATAAGATACTTATAATTCAATGCCATAAAACGTACCACTCTTATTAAGTAGATATAACATCACAATAATATACACCGTTTTATTTAAGGTGACTGTCTTGCTTTGTATGCCTTTTGTCGTATTCTGTCAGGCATAAAAAAGGCGATGCATATGCATCGCCTTGTGGTTGATAAGCCAATACTAAAAGTGAATAGAAAACTTATCTAAATAGTATTCGGTATGGTTATTTGAAAACATGCTCCACCTAATGGACTATGCTTAATGCTCACTATCGCCTGATGACGTTCGGCAATTTGTTTTACAATCGCAAGCCCTAGTCCATGGCCAGACTTCTTCTTATTACGTGCGGAATCAGCACTATAAAAGGCATCAAATAAATGCGTCCAGTGCTTTTCATCTACCCCATTACCATCATCATGAACTTCAATACAAAGCGCTTGTTCTTTTTCAATTAAAATAATATGAACAGACTGCTTTGCAAACCGGCAGCCATTTCGAACTAAATTGTCTAACGCTCGTTTGAGTAGATGTGAGTCTGCCATCAACTGACTTTCTGAAGTAAGTAATGTGACTTCAATATCGACTGCCGTCTCTTTATTCCAACGAACTAATTGTTCAGATAACCATTCATTAATCGGAAGCAATTGCAGATTTAAATCCGTATCCGTCCTTTCAACTCGAGCGTAATACAATAGCTCATCGACCATCATTTCCATCTCTTCAGTATCTTCGATAATACTTGCTACTCCGGCCTGCTGTTGCAATTCAAGTGAAGTATCTGCCAGAATTTCCGCCTGCCATTGCACTCTAAAAATTGGCGTTCTTAATTCATGAGCAACCGCATTCGTTAGTGCGCGGTTACTTGTAATAAGCCCTGAAATTTTATCCGCCATATGGTTAAAACTCTGATTTAATGAACCTACTTTTTTTGAGCCTTTTAACGATGCTCGCGCGGTAAAATCACCGTTTGCAAATGCAAGTGTCACCTTTTCTAACGCTCGAACTCTTCTACTCAGAAAGTACATTAATAAGATGCAATAAAGAGCAAAACCAGAAAGGAAAAATAACCAAACAATGTTGTCATCAAAATCGATACGTTTAATTAATGGAGCATCAGAATTAACGTCCATGCTATAGATGTCACTGCTTTGATTAATTAGGAACCAAAGCACTTGTTCGTCATCATGGTACAAACGGGCATATGGTTGACGGCTAAAAGCATCACTAATAGCATCAGGAGCTTTATCAAAGGGATAGATCGTTAGAATTCTACGCGTTTTGTTAGCGTAATCTTGAACGGCTTGTACGGCAACATCTTTACCTTGTGTATCCGCTATAATATTAACGAGATCTTGATAGGCGCTAGCTTCATAGCCCTTAAGAACATAGTCATAGTCAGTATTCAATTGATAAATAACTACTTCATATCCCACTAAGCTCAAAAAGAAGAGCAGTATAAGCCCTAAAAAAGACTCTAGATATATTCTTCGCATTACATTGTTCACCGTAAAGTTGTTTTGCTAACGGTTATTCCCAAGCATCAGGAACAAATAGATAGCCTTTGCCACGAACGGTTATAATCTTTCTAGGCGGTAAGCTGTCGTCACCCAGTTTCTTTCTAAGCGCAACAATTTTATTATCCACAGTTCGATCAATACCATCGTACTCAATTCCGCGAAGTGCTTTCGTTAATACATCGCGAGACAACACTTCTTCTGCCGAAGAGGCTAATAATTGGAGTAGATCGAATTCGCTGTCTGTCATGCCGACACATACTCCTGACAGCTCACAGCTTCGCCTTACTTTATTTAAGGTCAATTGACCAAAACTTAGCACATTGTGATTAGAAACCACCTCGACATTATTGCCTCGGCGTAGTAGCACCCGAATTCGGGCTAATAACACGCGTGGTTTCACTGGCTTAGAGACGAAATCATCCATCCCCATTTCTAACGCGGCAACATGATCAAAATCATCATCACTGGCTGTCAACATTAGAATCTTACCTCGAAATTGATCTCTTATCTGTCGGCAAATTGTCAGCCCATCTAGACCTGGAAGCATAAGGTCCAAAAGTACTATGTCTGGCTGCACCCGTAAAATAACATCTGGGGCATCATTTCCAACACCAATAACTGTTACATCAAACCCTTGTTTTAAAAGATAATCTTTCAACATTTCTTGTAGTTTTACATCATCTTCAACAATAACAAGCTTCTGTGTCGGCATTATTTGATCTCTGTACTTCTTACATAAATCCATATTGTCAGAACAAATACTGACAAACTCATACTATTCTATAAAATTATTAAAAAATGTACTGGTGCTTTATTTATAATCTATAAAACAGAAGTTTAGAGCTAATTACTTTGTGTAAGTTCACCTTATTTATATTTATCCTTTCACAATCAAATTAATGCAAAGGCCACTGAAAACGCAGTTAAACTCTCCGTCTCACACTCTTTTACTTTAAAGCTAATACTCGACTTATTTTAGTCGTTCAGTTTTGACTTATGTAATTGCTTCACATTTTTCTTCATTACAGCCCATAAGAGCAATCGCTGAAGCTATTAATACTAGAAGAGCTTTTTATTCACCTTTACGCCTGATTATGGTGGTAACCAAATTGGTACATTTTAAAAACTAAGTAAATATGCTGTACTTTCCACCTTTCGTAATTGGTATCCGAATGAGCAGACTCACATATCAGTAAAATACCGTTAAAAATAAATACATGATTACTAGCTTTAGAAGCTTAAGTAGAGGAAAAATGGAGGGAAAAAGAGGCTCCCGAATGTATCAACTTCCCATACGGCAGACGAAAAAAAGCCCCGACATTTCTGTCGGGGCTTCGTATTTGGAGCGACACACGAGGCTCGAACTCGTGACCTCAACCTTGGCAAGGTTGCGCTCTACCAGCTGAGCTAGTGTCGCATACTGAAACCCTCTTTTCAGAGAATATCAGACTTTAATAGATGGTGCCCCGGGCCGGACTTGAACCGGCACAGCGCGAACGCCGAGGGATTTTAAATCCCTTGTGTCTACCAATTCCACCACCAGGGCACGCAATTCTTTATTGCGATGCTCCTAACCAATGTGCTTTATATAAAGCGGTTAGACACCATCTTATAACGGTCTGCCAATGTAACGTGACCGTTAATACAAAATTTGGAGGCGCGTCCCGGAGTCGAACCGAGGTACACGGATTTGCAATCCGCTGCATAGCCACTCTGCCAACGCGCCATATTTATTGAATCAACGTATTCGAGATTAACTCGTAATACAAACCGTTATGGGCTGCCCCGCTGCGGTATGAGAGGTACTTTACTCGATTCAGAATATGAGTCAATAAAAAATTATATCGTTTTAATTCAACTGATTATTTTTTATCTAAACCTGCTAAAAACAACGCAAAATTCGTTTAAATTAACACCGCCATTGCGAAGTTAAACATAAAACACCAATTACCTTCAAAAAGTAACATTTTCAAAGAATATAAAAAAAGACCGTTTACCGATCTTCTTTATAAAAACTGGCTTATACATTTGTGTTTAAGCGCTTATGACACCGACCATTGTGACAAAGATCGTTTAAAATCGTCGTAACCGAATTCATTCAGTTTCTCTATTTCACCATTTGCACGTTCACAGTAAATAGAGGGCATCTTCAAACCATTAAACCAGTTTAATTTCACCATTGTATAACCTGCACTATCTGTGATGTGCAAACGCTGACCAACCTTCAATGGTTGATCAAACTGGGTTACACAAAACTGATCACCGGCTAAACAAGAACAACTACCAATAACATACTGGTGCTCACCCTGCTCGCTGGCTTCAGCAATCGAGGCTGGTTCATCATAAATTAGCGTATCTAAACGGTGTGCTTCTGTTGCACTGTCTACAATTGCTGTTTTCATCTCATTTTCGACAATATCAACAACTGTCACCACAAGATCGGCAGTTTTAGTAATAATCGCTTCACCGGGCTCAAGGTATAACTGAACACCATGCTTCTCAGAAAACGTTTTCAATGCCGCAGCAAGCTTTTCGATGTTATAACCCGGCCAAGTAAAGAATACCCCACCGCCAAGACTCACCCAGTCTAGTTTGTCTAAATGCTGACCAAACTTATCTGAAATATCATTTAATAATCCAATGAATGCATCTTCATCTTTGTTCTCACAGTTCATGTGGAACATAACACCGTCAAGATTATCAAAGACAGCGGCATCAATGTGATCCCACTGCACACCAAGGCGTGAATATTGACGCGCAGGATTAGCTAAATCTTGCCCTGCATAGCTAACACCAGGATTTAGGCGTAAACCAAGAGATGCTTTACCTTCAACCAAATGACGATAAGCTGCTAGCTGGTTTTGCGAGTTGAAAATCATCTTATCGCAGATTTCAGCCACTTCTTTCACATCATCTTCACTGTAACCCACGCTGTAAGCATGTGTTTCACCACCAAACGTTTCATAGCCTAGCTTCACTTCATAAGGACCACTGCTTGTAGTACCATCAAGATACGGCTTAATAAGGTCGAACACCCCCCACGTAGAAAAGCATTTCAGTGCCAGTACCAACTTCACACCAGAAAGCTCTTTTAACAACTTTGCTTTCTCTAAATTTGCTACCAGCTTACTTTCATCAATCATAAAGTAAGGTGTTTTTAAATCATTCTTCTGCATTTTTACTACCCGCGTAGACGGAATAAAGCCGATGCTTGCACACCGGCTCTAATCATTAATTCGATATAACAGCTATAAGGGCGTTATTTTAGAATCTTAATCTCAGGCTGTGCTACTGGCAATTCCTGTACATGCCAATCAAGACCGATTGTTGGCATTAGCTCTAGGAATGGGTCTGGGTTCAACTGCTCCATGTTGAATACACCTTTACCACTCCACTCGTTACGGAAGTACATAAGTGCCGCTGTAATGGCAGGTACACCTGTCGTGTAAGAAATCGCTTGGTGTTCAACATCTTTGTAAGCAACTTCATGATCGGCATTGTTATAGATGAAGACACTACGTGGCTCACCGTCTTTAATACCTTGAACCCAAGTACCGATACAGGTTAAACCTGTGTAGCCCGGTGCTAATGATGTTGGATCAGGCAAAATAGCTTTCAGCACTTTAAGTGGCTCTACAACAGTACCATCTTGCAGCGTTACTGGATTTGGGCTTAACAGACCAATATCACGCATACAGTTAAAATAGTTCAGGTAAGTATCACCAAAGCCCATCCAGAATTCGATACGATTCGCTGGAATAAACTCTTTCATTGAACGCACTTCATCATGCGCCATTGAGTATACTTTCTGGCTGCCACAATTAGGGAAATCAAATTCAAGCATACGTGTATGGCAAGGCACTTGTTTCCACTCTTGGTTTTCCCAGTAGAAAGAATCACCCTGAATTTCTAGCATATTTGTTTCTGGGTCAAAGTTCGTTGCGAACTTCTTACCGTGATCGCCAGCATTCACGTCCATTACATCGATTGTGTCGATTTCATCGAACAAATGCTTAACCGCGTAAGCTGCAAATACACTTACAACACCTGGATCAAAACCAGCACCAAGAATACCTGTAATACCCGCCTCTGCGAATTTTTCACGGAATGCCCACTGTGGATCGTAAGCTTCAGGCACTTGTTGACCTTCACTGCACAAGTCTACCGCTACAGATGTATCAAGGTAAGATACTTTAGCTTGGTAACATGCTTCCATAATGGCAACGTTAACCCAAGGAGGGCCCGCATTAATAACCAAATCAGGCTGAACTTCTTTGATCAGTGCAACTAGTGCATCAACGTCATCTGCATTTACTGCACGTGATTCTAGTTTTTTAGTTGTGTCTTTTAGGTTATTACGCCCTTTAATTGACTCGATGATCTTTTCACATTTGCTAACTGTACGAGATGCAATGGTGATATCACCTAATACGTCATTATTCTGAGCCGCTTTATGCGCGATAACCCAACCAACACCACCAGCACCAATTTGTAAAATAGCCATATTTTTTTGTATTCCGTCTATGTGTTCTTTGAAATATATTCGACAACTTCTTGAAAATTGCCTGAAATCAGAATATTTCCCCTCATCTAAACAGAAGGGAAATCATTTATCTTTTTTGCGTTATAACGTTAAAGCCAACTGGTTGATATTATTTAGTAATAACTCAAAATCAGCCATAGTTAAACAAGGATTTAGAATCGTGAACTTTAACGCAACCTTACCGTCGACAACCGTTTCGCCCAGTACAGCTACACCTTTAACAAGTGCCTCTATGCGGAGTTTTTTGTTCAGTGTGTCGATATCGTTATCTGACTTTTCACCCACATAACGGAATAACACCGTTGATAATGCAGGATCTGCCAGTAATTCAAATTCATTGCGATTGTTAACCAAGTCGGCAACTTGCTGTGTTTGCCCTAACAGATGGTCATACATACCACCAAGGGCTTGCGTACCAACACACTGCATGGTCATCAAGACTTTCAATGCATCGAAACGCTTCGTTGTTGCAATCGATTTATCAACAAGGTTTGGCAGTAAATCATCTTCACGATTCAGATAATCGGCATGGTGTAATAGGTACTTAAAGTTCTCTTTGTCTTTAAGCAATACTGCACCACAGCTGATTGGTTGGAAGAATAACTTGTGGAAGTCCACACTCACTGAGTCTGCTTTTTCAATACCATGTAAACGTGTTTTGTGACGACTAAGAATCAGTGCACCACCGTAGGCCCCATCAACATGCAGCCACAAGTTATGTTGCTCTGCAATATCAGCCATATTCGCTAAGTCATCAATCGCGCCGTGATCGGTTGTACCTGCGGTACCTACTAAAGCGAATGGCAATAAACCTTCATTCTTTAGTGTCTCTACCGTTTTCACCAATGCTGCAATCTTAATGGTGCCATCGGGGTTGGTATCAACACACTCTACGGCATGCTCCCCTAACCCCATTAATGATGCTGATTTTTGCACGGTAAAATGCGATTTTTTCGAGCACAATATGCGCATTTTCGACGCATACTCTGGCAAACCATCTTTCTGGATATTATGACCCGAAATAGTATCTGCCGCCCAATCACGCGCTAATAGCAGCCCCATCAAATTACTTTGAGTGCCACCACTGGTGAATACACCGTCTGCTTGTTCGCCAAGAGCATAAACACCACATAACCAATCAACAACTTTTTGCTCTACAAAGGTTGCTGAGCTCGCCTGATCCCATGAATCCATCGATTGATTTAACGATGCAATAAACGCCTCAGCAGCGACTGCAGGTAACAAAGGCGGCGTATGTAGATGAGCGATACAATGTGGATGTTGCACCATGATTGAGTTTTTAGCGATAAGCTCGCCAGTTTGCTCAATAACGGTTTCAATCGGCAACTGCTGGTGATCAAGGTCGATGTTATAAATCATCGATTTCAGAACTTCAGGATCTAACCCTGAATAGGGTGCGGTTGTCTCTTCAAATACATTTTTCAGCACTTGTGTCGTCTGATTCAGTACTTTTTCAAACTGGTCAGCACCACCTTCACCAGTATGGATGAAATATGAACGCCAATCGTCTTGATCATTCGCCGTTACAGGCTCAACAATTTTAGCCGGACCCGCCGTTGCAATAATCGCTTTGCTTAACGCATCAAGCACAAAGTCAATTTGCTCGAAAGTAATAATAAGCGGGGGAAGGAAACGCAGTACAGAGCCCTGACGACCACCTTTTTCGATAATCAATCCACGTTCAAGGGCTGCACGTTGAATGTTAACCGTTAATTCTGGATCAGCTTCAGGTTCACCAAATTTATTCTTAGCACCGTTAGGTTTTACAATTTCAACACCTAACATCAAGCCTTTACCACGAACTTCAGCAATACAATCCGTGTACTGGGCTATGCGTTCGATACCTTCACGTAAGTACTGCCCGGCTTTTTGAGCATGTTCGACCAAGTTATCACGACGAATGATTTCTAACGCTGTCGCACCAGTTGCCATCGCAAGTTGGTTGCCGCGGAATGTACCTGTATGTTCACCAGGAAGCCAAGTATCTATCGACTTATTAAAAATAAGCAACGACATTGGTAGTCCGCCACCAACGGCTTTTGACAAACACAGAATATCAGGCGTAATACCAGCTTCTTCAAAAGCAAAGTTATGGCCTGTTTTACCAATACCGCATTGAATTTCATCCAAAATAAGTAGGATGCCCTGCTCTTTGGTAATACGGCGTAATTCTTGTAACCAGAATGCAGGGGCAGGAATAACACCACCTTCGCCTTGCACAGGTTCAACGATAATTGCAGCTGGTTTTTGAACACCACTTTCATCATCACTCAGCATACGCTCGATATAACGTAAACTTTGTTTTGCACCTTCGTCGCCTTTTAAACCAAACGGGCAACGTAAGCTATATGGGAATGGTAAAAAATGGACATCTGACATCAGCCCCTGACGGCGTGATTTGGTACTTAGATTACCCATCATTGCCATCGTGCCGTTCGTCATACCATGGTAGGCACCATGAAACGCAGCCATCGTGTTTCGACCAGTTGTTTGCTTCGCGAGTTTAATAGCCGCTTCAACGGCATCGGCACCCGATGGTCCACAAAATTGGATACACGCATTATTCGCAAACTCATCAGGTAAGAAGCTCATGACTTCCCTGATAAATTTATCTTTTGTTGGTGTTGTTATATCTAACGTCTGATAAGGCAAGCCCGCATGTAGCTGGTCAATAATCGCTTGGTTAATTTCTGGGTGATTATAGCCAAGTGCAAGTGTGCCAGCACCAGCAAGACAATCAATAAAGAGTTGACCACGGGTGTCTTCAACCATCACACCAGCGGCTTTTGCAATAGCTAGAGGTAGACGTCTTGGGTATGAACGCACCTCTGATTCATAATGCTCTTGGCTAAGCAAAAGTTCATCGGGTGTTAAGTCATATAAGTCGTGAACGACAGGGATATTAGAAGCTAGCTTCAGTTCGTCTAAATCAAACACATTGTTCATATTCATTTCCATTAAATCATCACGTTACGCATCGAATAATTCATATTGTTAAATGTATTCGAGTTCTTATCGAGATCTAATAGAGATACAAACACTCGAGAGATATGCTGAACGTTCAGGCATAACGAAAGTAGTATTCCTAGAGGATCGAATGAACTTATGCGTATAAATTTCACCAGAAAAAGCTGATGAAAAGTTCTTCTGCAACAATCAATAATTCATAAAATATTGATTTATTGATGCACTTAACCCGCATCATCATTGGAATATTGAAAAAGTCTTTTTAAGAGACAATATTCAATTGTGCCAATATGCGAATTAACAAAGAGAGTAAGTTACTCGTGTTTTTTAAGGAAAGATCAAGGCTCAGTAATAATACTGCAGTTAGGCAAGACGAATGTAAGATGCATAGATAATGTTGGTATCTTCACTGTTGGGTTCCTTCAATATGCACCTGCTTTATTTTGTGCAGGTTTGCTCTATTAATGCCCTTCTACTAACGATTGGTTCGCTAGTACCTACGGCACGTTATGACACAACTTTTTTGATATCGTCATAACGCATGTGTCTCAGTACAATTAATCCGAGATTGGGCAGAAAGTAACACAATCACGATTTAAAAAACAAGTGCTATTTATATAAGAACACAACATTTCAATCTCATTAATACAAAACACCAAAAAATTGCACACTAATAAATAATTCAGCAACGTTTATCGATAATACTTAGTATTACTTTCCAGCAATTTTGAGATAGCCAGCCGAATCAACCATATGAAACTTCATTTGTATATGTAAGTTTTACGGAGTATGAACCAGCTCAAGAATCAACCATCTTGCTTGTGCTACGGTAGCTCTATTACACAATACCCTTTTGTTCTTCACACAATGTATTCAAACATGGTGACGCATATGAACATATATTGAGTCAATATTGATGCTAGCAGTTTGCGCAGCTATCTCTTTTTTATTTCACCTCTGTACTACCCTATTCGTTTTATTCCGTCTGGTCCTGACCCCGGTCGCACTTCTCATTTTCAGCCTCTCTACGAATCTATATCAAAATAGCAACGCGCTGCGTTAAGCGAAGTTGCTAGGTGAGTGTCACCTAAAAATGATGTTATTTATATCAGAAGTCGTTTGTATGGAAAGGAAAGATCATGGAAATTTTATTAGGAATTACGGCGCTTTTAATGGCTCTGGCATTATTTTCACTATTTAGCTTTAAAGCCCCTCACGGTAGTGCAGCAATGAGCGGATTAGCCGATGCTGCTATCGCGACATTTCTCGTCGAGGCGATTCATAAATACGTAATGGGTAACTTATTGGGAATTGGTTACTTAGCCGAATTTGGTAATCTTGTTGGTGGTATGGGAGGTGTAGCTGCGGCCACATTAGTCATGCTCCGTGTTGGTGTGCAACCTGTCTTTGCGATGGTTACAGGTTTAGCAATGCTACATTTGGGCATTTTAGAAGGCTTTATTGTCGGCTATCTATTCTCCTTTATTGCACCTTTATTTAAAAAATATTTAGCAGAAGGTATCGACGTTATTCTGGGGGTGTTAATTCTCGCCCCACTAGCACGATTAGTCGGATTCTTTATTAGCCCTGCCCTTGATTTACTTATGGGTACGTTAGCCAATATGATTACTGAAGCAACCTCATTATCACCACTAATTATGGGCTTCTTATTAGGTGGACTCATTAAAATGGTATGTACTTCCCCACTTAGTTCAATGGCATTGACCGCAATGCTTGGATTAACTGGGCTACCTATGGGGATTGCGGCAATGGCTTGTGTTGGTGGTTCGTTTACCAACGGTTATGTTTTCCATACTCTTAAATTGGGTAAATCATGCAATACCGTGAGTGTAATGTTAGAGCCTTTAACTCAGGCACATATCGTTACCCGTAACCCCGTTCCTATTTTTATGTCGAATTTCATTGGTGGTGCCTTCGCTGGCACAATCGCTGCCTATTTCGGTATCATCAATGATGCACCAGGCAGTGCAGCTCCTATTCCCGGTTTATTAGCCTCAATTGCTTTTAACCCACCATCAACCTTATTCATGGCCGCATCTGCTGCTGCTGTAGCAGGGTTATTAGGTGGTATAATTGGCGTGAGAATTTACCGTACGTTTTTACAAGAACGAGTTCCTTTGCAGCAGTTTGTTAATGGATAGTTTTTAGCACCTCAACCTTAGCAAGGCTGTGATCGACCTGCTGAGCTAATGATTGTTGAGATATCGCATCGAGACTCTTTTTAATATGCTACAAACGTCAAAAAGCCCAATCATTTCTGATTGGGCTTTTCAATTTGGAGCGACACACGAGGCTCGAACTCGTGACCTCAACCTTGGCAAGGTTGCGCTCTACCA
>NZ_PYOD01000003.1 GCF_003026285.1 Photobacterium profundum | reverse complement strand
ACTATATAGGATTTTGTACCAAAGTTTCTTGTATAAACGGTATAACAAAACATTGCTATCGCGATGATTGTAATCATAAGTTCTTTATCTCGCGTTTACTTAATTTTTCAAATTATCTAACATGTTAAACGATGGCATTTATTGAAAGCTCTTACAAGCTTTGCTGGTGATAGTATACAGCGCTATCATTTTCTCACCTATGTATATAAGTGATACTAACTAAAGTTAGTAACTTTTCATCAAGCATGCTAGCTACTTGTAACGCATGCATAACAAGGCAATGAAATGGACACTATTACTCGGCAGTTTGGGTTCAAATTGGTTTAATGATTACGGTTATTAGTTTAAGAGTGGCGTAAAATAGTGCCACTTATTGCAGGCGTTATGTTTTTATCAGGTTTCGTAAATTTAACCAAATTATTAAATAGCGAGTAGTGAGGAATTATATCGATGGGGATTTTTTCAAAAGATCACGTAGGAGCTCTGACTTGGGAGTCAATTAAGTCGAAAGGGAACAATGGTGGGCCACAATATACTTATCGAGCCAAAATTCATGGCGGTTGGTTAGTTGAAACTGAAAACTATACAGGTCAATGTGGGGGGCTTACTTTCGTGCCTGACCCTAATCATGATTGGCAACTTGAAAGACTATAAATTATAAATAGGTTGAGTGGTGGGAGCTGTCTCCTATATTCCAGCCCTCAAACATAACAATGCTATCAAGGTGATGCATTACACTCGGCAGTTTTGGTTTGAAGTTCGGTGTACTTGGCTAGTTCAGTGTGGCACACCTTATTGCAGGCGTTAGCCCTCTATTCATCTCATCATTGAGGTATATTATGAAAACAATTCTTTCAATTATAGGTATCCTTTTTTTGGTTCTTATTGTTGTTGTCGCCAGTTTTATCGGTTATGCAGCGTATCAAGGAGCCGGGCTAGATAAGGCTAGTAAAATATATGTGGAAAACAACGTTCCACTAATTATTTCTACGTGGTCTAAAGACGAATTATTAAACCATTCATCACCACAGTTATTGAGAAAAATAAACGAAGATCCAGAGCGGTTTAGTCAATTGTTCGAGTTGTATTCAAAGCTTGGTAAAATACGGAGTTTTGGCAATGTAGAGGGGGATTCAAATATTTCTTACTCGTCTGAAAATGGTAAGGTCACGACCGCAGGATATATGGTTACTGCAATATTTGAAAATGGAGACGCGCAAATTTCCGTTAAATTAATTCAGTTATCGGATCAGTGGCAGTTCTTGTCATTCTATGTTGATTCGCCATTGTTTCTTCAAGGGAAAGAGAGCTAACAAAAACATGAAGTTGACACGTTTTACTCCGCAGTTTTGGTATGGAGTTCGGCGCGCTTGGTGAATTAGCCGTGGTGCAACTTATGTTAGACGTTATACATTATTTTATAGTATCGAGGGTATATGAAAAAAATTATTATGGCAGTGTGTTTAGCATCACTATGGGGGTGTGCTGATTCACATAGTTTAAATGTTACTGAATCGAATATAACGACAACAATCAATTCAACACAATCCGTTTATATTGCTCTGTCGAAAGATGGTTCATATGGTAACCATCATTATAATGGTTCTGGAATGATGTTAAGTCAGACTATTCAAACTAGCTTAATTAAAAGGTTACATAACGTTGAGATTGCAGGGAAGCCAGAGTTATTCCCTGAGGCTTTAAATTCAGCAAAGCGTGGTGGATACGATTATTTATTTTATCCCACAATAATGCATTGGGAAGATCGAGCAACAGAATGGTCAGCTAAACCTGATAAGGTAACGGTCAAAATTGCAGTCATAGATGTAGATACTCAAACCGAGATTAAATCAGCTGTTGTTGATGGAAAAAGTGGGATAGTAACATTTGGTGGTGATCACCCGCAGGATCTTCTTCCTGAACCAGTTGAAAAATTCACAGCACAATTGTTTAACTAACCATATAAATTAATTCATAACAAAAAACATGAGGTTGACGCATTTTACTCCGCAGTTTTGGTATGGAGTCTAGTGTGTTTGGTTAGTTAGTTGGTCCTGGCGCAACTTATGTTAGACGTTAGGCCTTCTAGTTACATCATCAAAAGGTATTTTATGAAATATATTTTTCTGTTTTTTATATCGTTCCCAATATTTGCTCAAGTTCAAGTTCAAGATCAAGTTCACTTTTCTTTTGGCTATAAAGCTAATACGAAAACAACAATTGAAACGGAAACTTTAGCAGATATGGAAATGAGTATACGAGGTGACTTCGATACATTACCGAAAGAAGTGGTAGATCGATTTCCTGTAAGGGTTATAAGTAAGAATATAAAAATACAATCTGCATCAACAGGAGATAAAAATGGAAATGGTATATATCCTATAGAATCTTATGTGTCAAAAGACAGGAACTATTACTCCGTTAATGGTTCAGAGATGATAGAAAAGTCATCAGGTGTTGTATCAATGGAAGGGTTAAAAATAAAAGGAGAAGGATTACCCAATGGGAAAATAGTTTTCTTGTCAGCAGAAGGTGGAAATGTTACGGAAGAGCTTAAAGATGTTATAAAATCTGTATTCACTCAGGGTGGCGAATTAAATGATCTAAATAATAAAACTGTAAAAATCGGTGAGAGTATTTCGGTTAATATTCCAATTGCGATGCCAATTAAGTCTGGGGGGCAAATTTCCTTTGATATGGAAATGAAATACACATTAAATAGAATTGACTCTGATATTGCTTATTTTGACATCGCGTATTTTGCAGCAATGGAATTTGAAGTTGAGTCAGGGCGTATCGATGTTAATGGCTCTGGATATGGGACAATGCTTTATGACATTGAAAATACATACATGCCAGAGTTAGAGACAGCGATGACAATGGAGATGCTTATTCCTAATGGTAGTTACAGTTTTATAACTAATACTACAAGCAGCACTAAGATGGTAACACATTTTGAATCAGGCCTAACAAAGGCATCAAATTGACGCGTTACACTCGCTGGTTTGATATGGATTAGGGGCGTACCCCGTCTAGTAATACGGGGGGAAAGGTTTGGTATATACTCACAGCCAGTAAATAGCTACGTCAGCTTTCAGTGGTTGCGCTGTTACTTTTAGATATACGATCTTAGATCGTTGAATACAATGTTAAGTAGCAAGGAGAGTACGTGAATAGCTCAGAGCTTTTCGAACACATTATGGTTGATGATACTGAATCCAGAGGGTTGTTTTTAAGCGACTTTAGGAATGAGGTTGAGGAACTTTCAGATATATTTTCACAAGCATTTAATCTTCTGGAAGAGTCACCTTGCAATAATGAACCGTCTATTCGTGCTTCCACTGTTTCAGGCTACATATACTTAGCTATTGAATCAGCAGTCACAGCAACTCAGCTGCTATCACTTGGTCACGTAGCTCCTGCTGGTAACTCAATGCGTATTTCTTATGAATCTCTTTGTTTTTCTGCATTGCTTAAAAGAGAGGACAAATTAAAGGTGGCTAATGGCAAGCATCAATTTAACTTTTATGATGACTACAAAAAAAAATCTGCCCACACTAGGGCTGACAAAGTAATAGACTTAGTTATTGAAAATAAAGAGCGACTCGGTTTAAACCAAGAGGGAGTTGCCTTTTTGGTAGGCGCCAAAAAATTTTACAATAGTTATAGTCATGCTTCTTATATGCTGCTGCACTCAAAAATAAAACCATCAACTAGACAGCTATACGTTGCAGGTGGCTATGACATCGAAAGGAAAGACTTTTTTAAAAAACAGCTTGAGTTTATCAAACGGTATAGCAAAAACCTCAATGGCTGGATACAGGCAGTGGCTTACAATGCTACTTAACAAAAACATCAAGGTGACGCTTTACACTCGGCGGTTTTGGCATGGAGTGCAGTGTGCTTGGTAAGTTTGTCGTGGCGCACCTTATGTTAGACGTTAGCTGTTTAAAGAGTTCGAGTACAATGATAAGAATTGCTGAAAATAAAGACTATGCTTCATTGGTTTCCTTATTTATCGAGGAAAATGAGCATAACAATGACGTTGCACCTGACCGAGTTGCGAATACAAGGGATGTGTTATCACAAGCTGAACTTGAGGAAATCATTAGTGATACATCGACCTATTTAGGTGTATATGAACATGACGGTGAAGTGTCTGGGTTGATACTTGGTACACATCATACAATTGAAGCTAAAAGGTGGTTGCCAGAACGAAACTTTGTGTACTTAGAAGAGTTGATTGTAACTAAAAGTATGCGTGGCAATGGAGTCGCCTTCAAATTAGTAAAATCATTAGAAACTTGGGCTGAGACTTTCGGTGCAAATTGCATTGATTTACATGTTTGGTACAAAAATGATTTAGCCAGAGATTTTTATAAGCGCTTAGGTTTTGAGGATAAGCAAGCATTAATGTCCATACGAATCAACAGCTAACAAAAACATCAAGTTGACACGTTTTACTCCGCAGTTTTGGTATGGAGTTCAGTGCGCTTGGTGAGTTAGCCGTGGTGCAACTTATGTTAGACGTTATGTGCCATTGATCGCCTTAAAACTTAACAAGTTACTGCACTCTATACAGTTGTCTTGGTTTTTGCTTAGAAGCAACAACAGGTCCAATTTTTGAGACGTTAGCTTTAAGTAAGGAAGAAATATAATGATAAAAATCAGAATACTAAAAAAAGGTGATGAATTAGAATTGTGGCAACTCAAGGTGAGCACAATTTGGAAAGTAAACATCAAAGACTATTCTCAAGAACAGTTAAATGTATGGGCTCCAGATGAATATAATCCAGAGAAATGGTTAAAACGAGTTCATGGCATGAATCCAAATATCGCTGAAATAGATGGGAAGATTGTTGGTTTTGCTGATATTCAAGATGACGGCTACATTGACCACTTCTTCTGTCATAACGAGTTTCAAGGGCAAGGTGTAGGTAAAATGTTAATGCAGAACTTAATAAATAAGGGTAAAGAAAAATCAATACCTCGTATTTATTCACATGTAAGCATAACGGCTAAACCTTTCTTTGAAAGGTTTGGATTTCATGTGGTTAAACAGCAAGCTATGAATATTGGAAATCAAGCATTAACCAATTATGTCATGGAGAAAATAAATAAATAATCAACATGGGATCTCACCGAAACTGAGCACTCATTTCAACCTGCTAGCACATAACAAAGCACTCAAACTGACCTCCAACACGTGGCACTTTTGCTTCGCAAAATTATAGCCACATGTTTCCGGCAGCTTAGTGCGGCGTTAGCCCTCTATTCATCTCATCATTGAGGTACATTATGAAAACAATTCTTTCAATTATAGGTAGCCTTTTTTTGGTTCTTATTGTTGTTGTCGCCAGTTTTATCGGTTATGCAGCGTATCAAGGAACCGGGCTAGATAAGGCTAGTAAAATATATGTGGAAAACAACGTTCCACTAATTATTTCTACGTGGTCTAAAGACGAATTATTAAACCATTCATCACCACAGTTATTGAGAAAAATAAACGAAGATCCAGAGCGGTTTAGTCAATTGTTCGAGTTGTATTCAAAGCTTGGTAAAATACGGAGTTTTGGCAATGTAGAGGGGGATTCAAATATTTCTTACTCGTCTGAAAATGGTAAGGTCACGACCGCAGGATATATGGTTACTGCAATATTTGAAAATGGAGACGCGCAAATTTCCGTTAAATTAATTCAGTTATCGGATCAGTGGCAGTTCTTGTCATTCTATGTTGATTCGCCATTGTTTCTTCAAGGGAAAGAGGGCTAACAAAAACATGAAGTTGACACGTTTTACTCCGCAGTTTTGGTATGGAGTTCGGCGCGCTTGGTGAATTAGCCGTGGTGCAACTTATGTTAGACGTTATGCCGAAAAGGAGTCAAAAATCATGCCTGAAGTCGACCCATCTAGAATCAAGACATTTAAAACACCAATAAGTCTCCGCGATTGGCTGGAGTCTAATCACGCCAGCGAAAGCGAATTGTGGGTGAAAATGTTCAAGAAAAATTCAGGGCTACAAAGCGTTACATGGAACGACGTAGTTCTAGAAACTTTATGCTGGGGTTGGATTGATGGAATAAAGAAATCTATTGATGAGCAAGCTTACCTTCAGCGTATAACACCTAGAGCTGCTAGGAGTAACTGGTCCAAAAAGAACACCAAGCATGTAGAACAATTAATAAATGAAGGCCGAATGCAGGAATCAGGTCTTGTTCATGTTCGGGCAGCACAGGCTGACGGAAGGTGGGATAATGCTTATGTAGTGAGTGAAATGGATGTTCCTGATGACTTCCTTTCGGCACTTGAAGTAGAGCCTAAAGCAAAGGCGTTCTACGAGAGTCTCACGAAATCAAATCGTTATGTTATTGCTTATGGTCTAATAAGTGCGAAAAAAAGTGAGACTAGAATCAAGAGGTTTGAAAAATACATGAATATGTTAATTCAGGAAGAGAAGCCTAAATAGGTGAGATTCGGCATAACAAGCAATTCAAGCAGACTGTCAACGCGTGGTATTTTCAGTTCCAATTGAGTTTTAGTGATTATGATACGTTGCTTTAGGTTAAGTATTGCGTTGTCAGCGGCTTAATTGGGCGTTAGGCATCGATACGAGGATCACTTTAACAAATGGTTATTCTCAATAAATCGAAGAAGCGATAATATGAAGCTCAAAGCTCAAAGCTCAAAGCTCAATAGTCATGGAGAACTCATGATGAATATAGTGAAAGTAGACGACAGTAATGCTCATGTTTACGCCAACCTTTACCAAGGCTATGGCGCAGAATTTTCTAAAATTATCGACGATAAACCAGATGCCAATGGGTTGTTTGATATTTATCCAAAACTCGAAGGTAGCGTTACTGGTTACTTACTTTATTTGGATGGCGTTCCTGCCGCTATAACTGCAATTGATGAAAAGCCCCCAAGAGTGTATGAAATCTGTGATTTTTACGTATTGCCTTGTTTCCGTAAAAACAAAGTAGGGAAACGTTTTATTTCCAGTTTATTTGAACGCCTTGGTGGCTCTTGGGAGATCAAGCAAGTTGCAGGTGCAGATCATGCCATTAGTTTTTGGCGTGACGTAGTGAGTGACTATACATCTGACAACTATGTCGAAGACGTATACGAAGACCATAAGTGGGGAACGGTCACTAGGCAATGTTTCACGCACGAGAAAAATGCCTAACAAAACAATCAAGGTGATGCGTTACACTCGGCGGTTTTGATATGAAATCCAGCGCGCTTGGTTAGTTCAGTGTTCGCACACCTTATTGCAGGCGTTATACGCTTTCAAGGAAATATTCCTATATGAACAAAGTAGTATTCAGAAATTGTGATGAAAACAGTCAGTATTGGATCGCTTTAGAAAGGTTGTTTCAAAGTGAATGGTCTGATTTTTTGTTCGTAGACACTTACAAACAAAAAGCCCAACTTCCACCAGTTATCGTTGCTCTCAGGGATAATAAAGTCATTGGTGGTTTAGCTTACTCTCGCTATCAAGAACCTCATGGCAATAGTGAGGTTATTTGGTTTAATGCGGTCTTTGTTTCTCCAGAATGGCGTGGTCAAGGGGTAGCAAGCGAGTTGATTAACCAGGGTGTTAAACAAATACCGGAAAACATTCAAAATCATCTTTATGTGTATACCAATGTCGCATCACTTTATGAGGCTTTGGGTTGGTCTATCGTTGATATTGAAAGTGAGCCGAATCATAGCGTAATGTGTATCTCGCTCGAGCCTCAATCACGCGTATAACAAGAAATTTAAGCAGACTGCCAACGCTTGGCATTTTCAACTTGGTTTAGTTTCAGTGATTTAGGTAGTAAATTTGAGTGTATTAGTAGCGTTGTCAGTTACTTAATTGGGCGTTATGGCATTCATAGTAACAGGCTTATACACTCAAGATGCTAGAGGGAAGTTGTAGTATTATGCAAGAGTTTAAGATCGATAAAAAACTCATCACCTTAATGAAAGGGTGTTTGGTTTTCTTTCTAGCATTTATAGTTTTTGGTTTTTTGTTGCCGTTTTTCCCTGATAATGAAGCAGAAACGTCAGGTACTGCTATTAGAACGACAATTTTATGCACTGTTGTGTTTGGTGTTTTTTCAATCCTTACATGGTTAACTATAAGAAAACTTCCATATGTAGATGTTGTTATTGATGATGATGGTATTTGGTACAAGCATTTAGGAAAAGAACAAGGCCTAATTCCTTGGAAGAAGATATCAAAGGTTAAGGAAAGGGATCTTTTACAATGCTTATATTTATTAGACTCTAATGGTATTAAATTACTTAGAGTTGAATATCAACTCATTGACTTTGAAATACTTAGATATCACCTATTTGAAAAAATCAACACAAAACCCTCTGAGTTAGAGTGTTCTAGGTTTACTAAAGGTTACCACTATCATATGTTTAACCTTTTTGGTGTTATAGCTTTCACTGCGTTAGGTTTGTATCTTGGTACAAACGGAAACCATTTATTAGGCTACGGTGGTATGAGTTTTTTAGTTGTTATTACGATATATGATTATGCTATAACGGCGTACGGTATCGAGATTAATAATGGTGCCATCAAAATATACTATCCGATAGGAAATAAGAACATTTTAATTTCGGATATTGCCGGTGTTCATATTGTCGATGAATTTGAAAGAGGCAGCCGTACCCCTGAGGTCTGGGTTATATCACGTCAGTCTAAGAAGCCATTTAAGCTTAAAAAATTAGGTGTTGATTCAAATCTACTTTTTGCTGTAATTAGAAAGGCTGTCCAATTGCCATAACAAAGTAATTAAGGTGGTGCGTTACACTCGGCAGTTTTGGTTTGAAGTTCAGTGCACTTGGTGAGTTCATCGTGGCGCAACTTATGGCAAGCGTTATGTATTTATAGGAGTTCAATGAAAACTTTCGAAATTAAATGTCTTAGCTCAGTCGGTCCAGTGCAACTTGGTATGACAATGGGTGAAGTTATAAATGTTCTTGGTGAACCAGAATTTATCAATGGAAAACGTTACTGTTTTCTATTTGGTTTAATGGTCGACTTCGACAGTAATGATTTAGCCCAATTTATAGAAGCTGCATCTTCGGATTTATACACAATTGTTTTCGAAGGCAATGATGTCCATAGAACGCAGGCATCAAAAATGATTGAACTAGTTTCATTAAAGGATGACTACGATCGCGAAGATCCAGAGTTGGGATATAGTTACATTTTCAAAAGTTTTCAATTATCACTTTGGCGTTCAGTTATACCTGAAAATGAAAGCGACCTCGAAGGGCGTTACTTTGAGTCTGTAGGTATTGGTTATGAAGGCTACTTTGAGTAAAATACATAACAAAAACATCAAGTTGATACGTTTTACTCGACGGTTTTGGTATGGCGTTCGGTGTGCTTGGTCGGTTCAGTGAGGCACACCTTACCGCAGGCGTTATACGAATTAATTAACGTGTTGAATTGTGAGTTATAAAACCGATATGGTTAATCGGTTTTACATTAAAAACTGTGTTTTTCATCAGGGAAGGTTTTCTGTTTTACTTCTTCTATATATTTTTTCACAGCTGCTTCAATCGATCCTGTTTCAGCTAGAAAATTCCTTGAAAATCTTGGAATGTAATTGGCGGATACGCCTAAAATATCATGCATAACTAAAACTTGGCCATCGGTATCCTTACCTGCACCAATTCCTATTACTGGGATATTTAATTCTAGTGTAATTTGTTGTGCTAATTTAGCGGGGATACATTCAAGTACTAATGCCTGAGCACCAGCGCGTTGCAGTTGTTGGGCATTTTCTAGTATTTTTGTGGCTTGTTCTTCTGTTTTTCCTTGAACCTTATATCCGCCATATATATTTACGGCTTGTGGCATTAAACCTAAATGAGCACAAACTGGTATCGCTCGCTCAGTTAATATCTTAACTGTATTTATTAACCAACTACCACCTTCAATCTTTACCATATTGGCACCAGCTTTCATTAATTTAGCGGCTGATTCGCATGCTGTATGAGGGTTGTGGTAGCTCATGAAAGGTAGGTCTGAAATGATGAAAGCATTTGGACTTCCTGCTCTAACGCATTTTGTGTGATAAACCAAATCATCAATACTTACATTCAAAGTTGTTGGTTTACCTTGTATGACTGAACCAAGTGAGTCACCTACAATCAACACAGGCATGTTTTGCTCTTCAAATATTTTTGAAAAACTAGCATCATAAGCGGTGATAGATGCAAATTTTTCACCTAATGCTTTCCAGTTATTTAAATCTGAGATGGTGATTTTTTTCATTAGTAACTCGATTATTGTCTTAAAAAAATGATGCTATCATGTCTCCACGCGTACATACATTCCTATTAAGACAGTGCATCCTTCTTATGTGACATCATGATTTATAATATATAATCTCATGCTCATTCTATTTGTATAACAAATTCATCAACACGATTTGCTACATTTGGTATTGTAGATTGTCTTTGGGTTTACCGTATTAAGTGGTAAATTTAGGCTTAATCTGCATGGTAGCAAACGTGTGATGCCGGCGTTATGTTGCTTTTTGGTATTATACAAATTACTGATTTTACGAAAATAATCCTTACATATAGGGCTGTTTTCTTGTTGCTCTATATCAGGGTCATCGTTTAGTGTCACTCCCAAGATTTGCTTACATAAGAGTACAAAATGATGCATATATCTATGTTTATCGAGCTGAATTCAGTGATAAGTATGTTGCTGATTATAATCGTGGCATATTTTGTTTTTTCGTCAGAGAGGGTACCTAACGTAAAGTTTCAAAAAGTCAGTGAAATTTCGTTTTACCTTTCTATTTTGGTATCAGCAGGGTGGCTAATCTATTGGCTTTCACATATCGAGAGTACAAAGTAAGTAGGGTTCATATTGGCGTATCCAAGCCAGTTATTACTTTATATATCGACGCTTAGAGCTGTATCAATATTGAGTGATCATTTTTCCAATAGTTCCGAAACATAACAGATAAGGATATGTGTCGCGAAGCCGATACCTATCCGAAGTGTTGAACAAGCCCGAGCTGCCTTATATAGGGAAATATTACGAGTAAGTGGAAGGGCGATTATTAATAAGCGGTTATATTGAAGCGAACACAGACCTTGGTTCAAAACCAATCGACATAATATACTGATTTTAATGTTTAATTATGGTTGCCTCCTCAAGTAAAAACCGAACCATTATCCTTATATCACGGTATATTATTTCGGTCGAAATACGCCAAGGCAGCGCATTAAATGATGACAACAAGGACACAAGTAATCCGCTTTCGGCGGACGGGGTTATTTTCTAGTGCTGGCAATGCTACTGGCTATAACCGTTTTGTTCGGTGTGGCAGGTAAGCATAGCGTGAATCGCCTGAGAGGTGTTTTTACGTGATATATCGGTGAGGTGGGTGTTACGCGCGGTGGTGTTTAAACTGTTATGTCCGAGTTGATGTTGAACAGAACGTAAATCAAATACATGCTTGAAAAAGAACTGTAAGCCATTACGATCCCCCCTGACAGCACTCCAAGAATAGGTATTGATCAGTTGAGCAAAATATTGTTTCAGATCGTCGGTTGAAAGGGGATCGGGTGCTTTATCAAAGTGGTGGATAATGCGACGCACCGCACGTGAATAGGCGTCAATGGTTGCAGGGCGTTTACCTTGCAGTTTTAAGTTAGTAAGCTGTTGTTCATAAAGAAAATCGGTGCGAAGTTGTTGTTCGGCATTCATTATAAATACTCCGTAGTAATTAGAGTATTAAGGGTAGTTTGAGGGTGTTTTCACTTCACTCTGCAGCGCAGCGGCTTCGTTCAACAAAGTAATCAACACTATTTAGAGTATAATTGGCGCGGTACATATAGCGTTTAGCCGGTGTTATGCCTTTCAGAGGAAATATGAAATTTTACAGTGCTGAACAATATCAAGCGTCTTGTGAAGAACTGTTTCTTCGATACGAGCGTGAAATACTAAAGTTACTTCCTAGTGCAAGGGTTGAGCATGTAGGGGCATCTTCAATTCCTTCAGCTATATCGAAAGGCGATCTGGATATATTTGTAGGTGTAGACGCTCTCGAATTAGAGTGTGCAGCCCAGTTGCTTACGACGCTAGGCTTTCAGGAGAAAGTCGACACATTACGAACCACTGAACTTTGTATGTTGGAGTCGACGTCTACTGACGATGTCGCATTTAAAGTTGTAGCTAATGGCTCGGAGTTCGAGTGCTTCTTGATGTTTCGCGATAAATTGCGTGCGAATACCTCGTTAGTCCTGAAGTATAATGACCTTAAAATGTCTTGTGAAGGTTGGTCTCAAGATGAATATCGTCAAATGAAGTTTGCCTTTGTAGAGCACGTTTTGGCACTGGCGTAACAAGTTTCTTAAGACTGATTTGTAAACACGTGCCACTTAGCAAGGTGCTACAACCTCTATCTTAGCCTTAATCTTCATGGTTTGTTCTTCGGCAAGTGGAAGCACTTCTCATCTCTTTTTAGTTGAAATACAGTGAGTCTCGTTTGTCGGCTATTTCGGTTCAAATTTTGTGGCTCAAAATTCATTGCCAAGTGTGCAGTGTACTTCTCAATATTCGCATGTCATAACAATAATTATCATCTGTATTGTGTTTGGGTTCAGTGTTTACTAAGTCGCTTTAAGTGATAATTTCACTTGTGATTATTGAATAGTGTCGAGTGAATCGCAAATAAGAAATGATTAGTTGTTGTTGAAAGTTATGCTCATATGCGATCCACCTAACCACCAAGACTTGGCACTTTTGCTTCGCAAAGTACCTGTGGCAGCTTAGTGCTAAGTTATGGCTTAAAAATATTTAAGGGTCTAAAAATGAAACAAGCGCCAATTAAAGAATTAATTACATTTGATGATTTTGAAAAACTAGATATACGAGTGGGCACAATAACAGTTGTTTCAGAAGTTAAAAAATCTAAAAAACTGATGAAGTTGACTGTAGATTTTGGTGATCATGTTCGTTCAATTCTTGCTGGCATAAAACAAGAACGTGAAAATCCATACGAAATTGAAGGTAAGCAAGCTCTATTTGTTGTTAATCTACCAGATCAGAAAATGGCAGGAGAGATTTCTCAAGGAATGCTGTTTGATATTGGCTATGCAGACAAGTTGACTCCTTGTTTAGCGATGCCAGAAACTTCAGTACCCAATGGTAGTAGAGCCGGCTAGGCACTTGTTGAAAGTTAAATCCATTTTAAAAATATTAGGTTGATGGGTTTTACTCTGTAGTTTTGCTATGAGATTTAGTGTGCTTGATTAGCCGTGGCGCAACTTATGTTAGACGCTGGGGCCGTAAGTGCTCTCGAGCTTTTGGTCGCTTCTTATGCATTTAAGTATTACGAAAGCCAGCATTAGTCATTTAATTGGGATGACAACAGTGATTGTTACCTAATAACGATCTACAACGCTATATTAAGCATCAACATCATTGCTTTGATATAGTTCTAGCTATTTTTCTTTTATTTATTTTCTGCGAACAGAACCACTGAACAGTAAGATAATACACGGAAGTGGTTCTGTTCGTCGGTATGTTTTTAAATGATTTAGCATTTTTATTACTGTTTCCCCTCCTTTTCTTTCTGTCTTATTTTGTTACATTTATCAAAGTAGAGTATTCACTTTAGATTGTTGATCTTAGTGTTCATTCAGCGTACAGTTGTACTCTGAATTGGCTTACACGTGTACGCTGAATTTGTTGGTGATGAAGTGTATATAGTAAAAATCAATGGCTTAAGTTGTTTTCACTATGAAATATATCAACATGGCTGTAGGTAAGGTTTATCTATAAGGAGTAATGAGAATGATGCAAAAAATAAAAAATTGGTTAGAAGTTAGAGCTATTCGCAGAAATAATGATTGGGAGTCAGACTTCTTTTCACTATATTTTTAACTTTAAGCATGCTGAATGAAGTGTGGTGATACGTTTAATCAATATTGTGGGTTAAAGAATATTTTTACGTCAGTCCTAAATGGTCAAGTTTGTCGTAGAGGTGAATTTGACCAGCAACATGTAATGAAAGTGGATGCTGGCCGTGTTTCATATTATTTATTAAGATGATTAAACGATCTTATTTAATAAATCAGCTTCAAATTGATCAGTAGAAATTGTTAAATTTTGCGACATAATTTGAGAGTCTAATTTGGCAATGTCTTTTTCTAATGTTGGTAATGTAAGTGAGTTGTTATCTAGTAAGTAAACTTGCTTTAAACTCGCATAATAGAATTTTAGTATTATTAATGCATTAATGTCATGTAATTCTGCTCTGTTTTTTATCTTAGTCAGTTTTCGATAAATTTTATTGTGTAGTTGCTTTAATTGCCAAACGTAATAGATCTCCTTTAGATATGGGACATCTTTGAATCGATTTAGTACACTGACACAAACGATAGCTGCCAAAGCTACCCCGCTCAAATTGAGATAAAAATTGCCTGTAGATCCAGATGGGTCAACTGTTTCTGCACCAAACACCGCAATTAATACGGCACCAAACGTGAGAGATAATACGGCTAAACTGCCAACAAAAAAAACAATCACTCGATTGATATTCTTACGATAAACAGCCTTATCAATTTCCATGATCTTCATATTTAATTTGCATCCATGTGGTGATACTTAACATGGGGGCATTCTACGTATTTTTTGTCGCAAGGGGAGAGTTATGTGTGAATAAAAGGATTTTATTGTGATGTGTATTGGATCAAAGAGGGAGAGTAAATTGAAACCTCTCTCCCTCATTAGTTAATATCACAAAAGAAAAGGCGGTAGAAGAGTACAGATAACCTATTGTTCCTGTTCTTCTTGCTCGTCTGCTTTTGCGCTTTCATGCATCCATTCATTAAACAGTTGGTACCAAATAGCCAGTATAACAGGGCCGATAAATAGCCCTAGTATGCCAGACGACACCATTCCGCCTATTGCTCCCAGTAATATTACAGGCATTGGGATATCTAACCCACGCCCCATTAATAAGGGTTTTAAGAAGTTGTCACTAAGCCCTGCAAGTAAGGTCCATACTGCAAATATGGTGGCAGTTGTAGAATCATGAATGGAATATACATAAGCAATAACGGGTGCTACAACTAATAGTGCAGGTAGCTGAGCTATTGCGAAGACTAGAACCAAAATGGTAATTAACCCAGCGGTAGGTAAACCAATGGCGAAAACACCAATACCCACTAAAAATGCCTGAATACAAGCAACCCCTACAACACCCAATAGTACACTACGAATGGTCGCAGTACATAGCGTTGCCCATTCTTCGCCGTGTGCCCCTGCAATACGAACGGAAAGGGTATTGACGGACTTTGAAATACTAGTGGCATTCGCCATAAAAGCGGCTGAAATTAACAGTGAAATAACAAACATCAAGATACTGACGATACTGTTACCAACAACCGATGCCATCATTGCCAAACCGGATGTTAGTTGTGGTAAGAATTTTGTGAAGGCTTTTTCTAGATTGGTCGAAAAAAGTTGCCAAACATCGAAAATTTGCTGGCCAATAATGGGAATATTTGCAATTCGCTCTGTCGGGCCTGGAATCTTCAATGTACCTGAGCTGATGGTGCTGGTGATCCCCTCTACTGATTCAACCATTGAAATAGAAAACATAACAAAAGGAACGGTAAGAATTAGAATGCCAATAAGTGCAATAACGGTGGCTGATAAGCCTCGCTTGCCTTTCAACATATTTTCGAGCTTAACTGTTAATGGCATGAGGGCTACGGCAATAATCGCACCCCACAGAACGGGAATTAGGAAGGGTTTTACGATACCGTAAGACCACGCTAATAAAATAAATAACAAGCCAACACGTATTGCTGACTCGACCATGTTATTGATAAAAAATTGACTTTGTTTCTTGTCGTCGGACGTTTGATTATTCATTGAGTGTCCCGTCATTAATAATATGTGGAATGTTGTTGTTCGTTTGCAAGGCTAGAAAATATAGTCGATAGAGATAATCTTAGAACATACTTGAAGGTTTTGTTTAAAAGGAAAATCGACGCATATGTTGATTCTGGTTGGCTACACTATTGTTAAAGTATTTATCTTTAATGCTGTTTAAATAATGAAGGAAAATAATATGGATGGATTCATAAAGACGTTACCGAAGATTGAATTGCATTTACATATAGAAGGAACCCTAGAGCCTGAACTTATGTTTGCGTTAGCCAAACGCAATAACCTTGATTTACCCTATGAAACTGTAGGTCAAGTACGAGCAGCCTATGATTTTGATGATCTACAATCTTTTCTCGATCTTTATTATCAGGGCGCTCAAGTGTTGCTAAATGAGCAAGATTTTTATGATTTGACGTGGGCTTACTTAAAACGATGTAAAGAGGAACACGTTATTCATACCGAGATCTTTTTTGATCCCCAAACTCACACAGCCCGTGGTGTGTCTTTTGATGTAGTTATTAACGGTATAACTCGTGCGTTAGAGGATGGCAGAGAACAACTTAATATCAGTAGCCACACTATTATGTGTTTTCTACGGCATTTAACCGAAGAAGAAGCAATTGAAACCCTTCAACAAGCATTGCCATATAAAGATAAAATCATTGGTGTTGGTTTAGATTCATCAGAGCAAGGTCATCCACCTGAAAAGTTCAAGCGTGTTTTTGAACAAGCAAAAGAACTTGGTTTTTTAACGGTTGCACACGCAGGTGAAGAAGGACCCGCAAGCAATATTTGGGATGGGTTAGACATGTTGCATATTTCTCGTGTCGATCACGGAGTAAGGTGCGTTGAAGACGAATCTTTAGTACAGCATTTAGCGGAAAAGCAAATACCACTTACTGTCTGTCCGTTATCAAATGTAAAGCTTAAAGTGTTTGATCATATGCGAGATCACAATATTGTTGAGCTATTGCGCAAAGGGTTATGTGTGACGGTTAATTCTGATGATCCTGCTTATTTTGGCGGCTATATGGGAGACAACTTTCTTGCTGTCGCACACGCTCTTAACCCATCAAAACGTGAACTGGCTAAGTTTACCGAGAATGCAATCGAAGCAAGCTTTCTTACATTGGAAGAGAAAACTGTCTATAAAGAAGTGCTACAACATTATATTGATAAGCAATTAAAGCCCATTCTATGAATATATGTATTGTGAATACGGGTGTGTCATGAATGTTTGTATCATGACACATTCGTTTTTTCTTTCAAATATCAATATGCTAAAAGAAAGAACGTTGTAACCACTGTTTCATTTTATCCACCATGCTGGTGGTTTGCTTATTCGCTTGCGCGCTATCAATACTAATATAATAAGCTTGCATAAAATCAGAGCGAAGCGTGTCGGAATGTATAAAAGAATCACTTTCTTTATCATCTGATAGCAGGTTAGCAACCTCTGTTGCATGATCATTTGCGTAGCTAAAATCAATACCTTGATAGCCTTGAATGAGTAACCACAGTGTTGTAATAACAATAAGTTGGTTACTGTCTGTTGGTATTAACTTATCAGCATGTTCTTTGCCGACTGTTTTTTTAAAGACTTGTTGCATATTATGAAGGCTTTGGCGCTTTTGCTCAAAATCCAGTTGAGCTTCGTTCTGAGCCTTGGTCATTACACCTAGTAGTAAATCATTACGAGGGGTATCAGGCTTTTGCTGGCATACAGAGTCAAAAAAAGGCGAACAAACCGTAATAAACTGGTCAAGTTCGAGGCGTTGCTGATCATCAAAGGTGAGTTGCTCTAAGCCTATTGCTTTTAGTTCGGTTAGTAAGTCTGTCATGCTCTAAGTCATTAAATGCAAAAATCTTTCCTCATTATACGTGATTGGGTTGGAAAAAGAACGAATTAGATATTTGACTCTAGAATCACTTGCTATAGTGGAAGCAGAATGGCTTTTTAATCCCCATATACGTGTGAGAATGATGATGACGACTTTTTATGACATATCAGCAGATAATATACGTGGTGAAAGCGTATCGATGAATGAGTTTGCAGGCAAGTTAGTGCTTGTTGTAAACACGGCGAGTGAGTGTGGCTTTACACCTCAATATCGCGGATTACAAGATTTGTATGCAAAATATAAAGACCAAGGATTAGTGATTATTGGTTTCCCATGTAATCAATTTGGTGGGCAAGAACCTGGTGAGAATAAAGATATTGCCGAATCATGTTTGATTAATTATGGTGTCGATTTTCCAATGTTTGCGAAAGTGGATGTAAATGGTGCAGATAGCCACGCGTTATTTCAATATTTAGTAAAAGCACTGCCGGGTACATTTGGTTCTAAGGTGAAATGGAATTTTACTAAATTCATGATTAGCCGTGATGGTAAACCATTAAAGCGTTTTGCACCTACTAAGAAACCTGAATCGATGGAAGCTGATATTGTTCGAGCGTTAAAGGCATAATAATAAACTTACTATCGTCAAACCATCGAATGTTAAATAATGAAAACGCCGTTAGATATTATCGAGAAGAGACAGTCTAGGTGGCGTCATTCGCTTGTTGTAGACGGTAGAGCGTAAAGTGCATCATAGCTTTTAATATTTGTTGAATCAGTGAATTGTGAAAGTTGCGTTATGATATCTTGCTTCGTTGCGAGGTGCACTTTTTGGGTGATAGTAAGTAATTGGTCGACTGCTAGATACCGGTGACTGGTGGGTTTACGAGCGGTTAAATAGTCAGCTAAGAATATCTGCTGAACGGAAGAGTCATTAAATAACCCTAAGCTGTCTTGTAATACTTTTAATGTGGAAATTTGTTTGGTAATAATTTCATTTGAAAATAGGGGAGAGAAATACGCCAGTAGGTAGCGTAATTTTTTACATTCTATACGCAGATGATGAATGTCCTCATCGCTACTGTCTAAGGTTAATGCTTGGCACAT
Organism: Photobacterium profundum; assembly: GCF_003026285.1. GTDB lineage: Bacteria > Pseudomonadota > Gammaproteobacteria > Enterobacterales > Vibrionaceae > Photobacterium > Photobacterium profundum. The sequence goes on along the minus strand of NZ_PYOD01000003.1, from coordinate 542,394 downwards.
AATCAATACTTTATGGTATCGATTATTGATCATTTTTTTTCCATATATCAGGCTCGGCTTTTTCCCCATATCTAATGGGTTCTGTTTTAATTGTTCAATAACCCCTTTTAATTCTAGGCACTGTTGCTGATAGCTATCTGTTTTTATCCATTGCTTTACTTCTTTAAAGCTTTTTCTGCGTTGGCTTTGTAAATCATCAAAAAAACGTGCTAACCCTTGATGATGTTTGTGTTCTAAACAATCAAAGTAGTCATCCATCTTCAGTAGGTAGACATCTAGATCGCGGAGTCGATTAGTTTTTTGCATCAATATTTTTAGGTTACTGGTTAATGCTTCACTATGTTCTGGTTGAAAAATGCCTTTCATTAACGTTGTGATAGCACGGCATCGACGAAGCGATACTCGGTATTGATGTAAAAACTCACTGTCATCATCTCTTAGTAATCCAGGCTCATACTGGCGTGCATGATTAAATTCAGCTAAGAGATAAGAATGAATGGGAAGATAAATATTCTTTTTAGCTGATAGTTTAATTTTGTCTTTCTTACGTGTAGGAAGTGTTAGTTTATCCCTCTTCGTTACATTCATTACTACCCCTTTTTATGCATTGCTAAGTATAAGAATACACCCTTAAAAACATAACGCTGTAAACCTAAGCAAACTGATAGCAAAACTGCATAAATAAAAATTGTGTTAAATATACGAAATGTTAATTAGCACAGTGTAGTGAACTCGCTTTAACCTTTGTTTTGTTGCGTGAAGGGTTTGTCTCGTCTGCGGGGATATTGGAGTCGAATAGAGTAAGCCGCTATACAGTTTTTACTCGAAAGAGTATTACTGTATAGCGGCTTGTTATCGTTATTTATTTTGAATAAGTGCAGCGCTTAGCTTTACTTAAGGTAATGACTGATCACATCGCCTTCTGCACCTTCACCAATCCCTACATCAAATGGGAATGTAACAAAGTGAGAGCGTGTTGTGGTTGAGTCATCATGAATGGCAACGTTGAAGTTGTACGTGCCACCAATTTTCATGATTTTATCGTCTTCTGGGCTACCTGTATCGAATTTACGTTTAAAGACAACTGTGTATCTTCCGTCTTTAAATTCTGATGCGATACCGCTATTGTCACCCGCTGAGCCATCAGGCATGCGTAGTAAACGACCTTGTAGCATTTGACCTGGCTTAATTTTACTTGCGTCATATGGCATGGTGTTAACACCTTCTACTAACGCAATTTGCTTAGTCAGGTCATTGTTATCTTCACGATTAATTGCGTAGAAGCCAGTTTTCTCGATATCATACATGTATTTTGGAATCATCGTTTTACGATCGACGTTCCAAGTAAAGACTGTTTTACCGCTGTCATTCAGACGATATTCAAACACATAACCATCATCAGCATACCCGATAGGGCCAGAGCGTGTTGAACGCCATTGCATAAGATCAACAAATTGCCCTTTTGCTTTTAGACGGTCGATTTCTTCTTGGGATTTTGGTTTATCCCAGCTTGAACCATCGGTGCGAGATTCCGGTAGATACTTACGTATATCATCCTTATTCAAACCATGAAGACCAATTACCGGTAAGGCAAGGCTTTGCTCTTTGGTTGCGGGATCTAAATCACGTTCACCTGCATGGCAAGACATGAAGCAGCCTTGTTCGCCGAACTGAGCAACGCTTCCGTCATCGATCATAAAGCTGAGACGATCTTCATAAAGAGGATCTTCAGGCTTAGACATGCGATCACCACCAACCGATTTCCATTTTTTTCCGTCAAATTCAATCATATTGTGCATACGACCAGGGTGGCCCGATTGCGCTGCCCATTCGGTTCGAATATATAAATATTCATCATCATGAGCAAACTGCATATCTGCAACAACGGAACCATTTTTATCTTTTAACTGAGGAACATCACTTTTAACTAGCATATCGCCTAAACCACGTTCTTCATCAATGTGGCATGCGCTACATTTACGCGTTTCAAAGTTCTTGTGGCTTGTGCCTTTGTGTTCTTCAGAGTTTAACCATGCATAGGTCACTTTTCCTGGGAAAAATAATGATTTTTGAACCATTGGAACGGTGTCCCAATTGATGTCTGATTCAATCCCGTCAAGTGTTAGGTTTTCGGCATGGGCTGTGGCTACCATTAGGCTCAGAGCTGAAAGTGTTAGTAATTTGTTCATTGAGGGTTCCTTATTTTGCTGAGCCAAACATACGGGTGATAGTTGCATCTTTAATGATGAAATGATGGAACAGTGTTGCACCTATATGCCCAAGCAAAAGAGCGTATGTGAAGTACGAAAGGTATTCGTGAACAAAGCTAGAAAGCTCGATAAGTGAAGAGTTACGCTCAGCAAAACCAGGGATAGTAAAAATACCGAATACGTCGACATCTCTCGCTTTAGCCATAGTAAGTGCTAGACCTGATAAAGGCATTGCGATCATGGTACCAACAAGCAGTGCGTAGGAAAAATTTGCACTGAATTTTTGCATCGGGGTACCTAATGCGTTGGGCTTGCCTGACTTTTTAATCCATATTAAACGTATAGTTAGTAGCAGAAGAGACAGTACACCAATTCCGCTGTGTAGATTCACAAAGCTTACGTCACCTGCAGGGATTGTTTGTTCATATAATATCAATGCAATAGCACTGAAAAATAGAATTAAGTAGCTATGGTGAATGACGCGACTGACTGCACCGAAGTTCCATTTGCTATTGTGTGGTTGCATATAATTCCTTATTCAGCTAAATGTTGTAATCAAGTTTTATTTGAAAGTATGAAGCTTTATTTGTTTTTATTATCCAATATAAAATGTTGTGTATGTTGATAATGATCAAATAACATCTCAAGTGGTTAGCTGTGAGAGGCGAACTAATTAATTTTGATTTTTTATACAAATGGATTGTGAGTTAAGAGGTTGATTTAATTTGTTTTATTTTCGATGTTTGCTGGTGTGGAAGATGGTTGTTTTATTTGTAAGGATGTGTTTCAGTATGTTTGTTAATATCGACGTTGTTAATTAATATTATTACTTCTGCTAATTGATGAGGTCAATTAATGTGAGTGGGTTGAATTTGTAGTTAATATATATAAGTGAGTTTTATTATCATTTGATGTTAGGTTGTGATAAAGCTTTAACGAGTGTGAGCTATCTCTATTGTAATAACTAATATAATTATTATTAAAAACTTATATTAGTGGATATGTATTTATCTTATATGTCGAATTGACTCTCAATAGCCACTACGGTGATATCGAGATCCATCTAGAATAATATGAAGCTTATGTTTTATTGTATAACGGGTGTTATGCGACATTGCCATAGACTCTCATCGCAGAAAGCAGGTTAGCTCATTCAAATCAATGAATGGCAAGCCATCTTTACGCTGTGTATTTACATTTCATTAACATTGTTTTGTCGTGTAACTTCTCATCATCAGTTAATTAATGCTAATCCTATAAGTAGTAACGAAGATTGATAAAACAATTGAGTGGCTAACATTAATGCCAACACAAAGTGAGGATAAACGGATGGAAAACACTAACTTTAATCCAATGGGAACGGATGGCTTTGAGTTTGTCGAATATACAGCGCCAACCCCAGAAGGTATTGCTAATCTAAAAAACCTATTTCGATTAATGGGTTTTGCTGAAATTGCAAAACATAAACATAAAGCAGTGTGGCTATTTCGACAAGGTGATATTAATTTCATCGTAAATAGCGAAGGCCATTCACAAGCAGCAGGATTTGCGAGTACGCATGGTGCAAGCGTAAATGCCATGGCGTTTCGTGTAGTTGATTCTAATGCAGCATTGGCTTATGCGGTAGAAAAAGGTGCAACAGCATGTGCCGCGCAAGCAGGGCCAATGGAGCTGAATATTCCAGCCATTTATGGCATTGGCGAATCGCTTATTTATCTGGTTGATCGTTTCGGCAAGCATGATATTTATGAAATCGATTTTGATTACTATCCTGATTATAAGCAGCGTTTAGCCAGTTTAGATGCTGGTTTAGAAAACTTAGATCACCTTACCCACAACGTGAAACGAGGCAATATGGATCTTTGGGCGAGTTTCTATGAGAAAATTGCCAATTTTCATGAGATCCGCCATTTTGATATAAAAGGTAAATCGACAGGGCTACTGTCGCGTGCCTTAACCGCGCCATGCGGTAAAATTCGCATCCCAATTAATGAATCACATGATGATAAATCACAAATTGCAGAATACCTTGAGAAATACAACGGTGAAGGTATTCAGCATATCGCGCTAAGTACCCAAGATATTTATAGTACAGTCAAAAAGCTGAAAGAGGGGGGATTACCCTTCATGGAAACACCTCATACTTATTATGAAGGGGTTAATAAGCGAGTGAAAGGGCATGAAGAAGATGTGGCAAAGCTAAAAGATCTCAATATTCTGATCGATGGCGATGACACTGGTATTCTTTTACAAATTTTCACGAATACTGTTATCGGGCCTGTGTTCTTCGAGATTATTCAACGTAAGGGTAATGAAGGGTTTGGAGAGGGTAATTTCCAAGCACTGTTTGAGTCTATCGAATTAGATCAAATACGTCGCGGTGTGATTGATGCGACATAAACTCGTGGATAACTAGAAAGAATAAACGAGTCGAAATATATCAAGGTAAGAGTAAGTATAATTGCTTGCTCTTACCTTAAACTAAAGGTGTTTTTCTATTGGGAGTAACCCTGAGAACCAAGCCCCAAATCGTAACCAAATACTGGTGTCGGGTTCTGTGTCGTACTGCTTTCCTGTTACATCATCTACCCAAGCAATGTCACCATCGTTATCAAGCTTTAGACGATAAGTTGTCCTCTTTAAGGCTGATGAGATAGCTTGCTCTGTCTGCTCTGCAAATTGAGGAGAATCAACGAAAACACCCATTTCAGTATTTAAATAAGCAGAGCGGGGATCGAAGTTATAAGATCCAACAAAGGTTTTATACTGATCTATGATGAAGACTTTTGCGTGTAAACTGGTGCGTGAACTACCTAGCCAAGAATGTTTTTTATCCAGCTCTCGTTCCACTTTGACTTCATAAAGTTTAACACCACTGTCTAATAATATTTTACGCCTTTTCGCATACCAGCCATGTACAGAAAATACGTCATTTGAAGCTAATGAATTGGTAATCACTGTAATGTCTATCCCTTGGCGTGCAGCTTCTGCTAAAGCTTTTGCCCCATCTTCTGTTGGAACAAAGTAAGGAGAAATAATGAGTAAACTTTTTTCTGTTTGTTTAAGAACCGCAGAAATCTTATGTAGTAATAAGCCATCGTTAGATTGATTGGTAGGATTGTCTGTATCCACTTTGTTTGGAGAGTCGTAACTTAATTTAGCATCACTCCAGTACAGCGGAAGAGAATGCTCCAGTAGTTGTTGTATAACAGGGAGTTCTTTTAGCGATTTAGCGTAGTCAGAACGCGTTAAGTAAATCAGTTTGGACTCTTTCCATGCTTCTAAATCAGCTTCTGTTACTGGATTTATATTATCAACTAAGTGTTCAACGGGTGTCGCAGGTTCACTGTTCCAATATACGTCAAATTGCAGGGCAATATCAGGGATAACTTTACCTAATAGAAACAAGTCCATATCACCGAATTCAACATTGTTATTGGCCGAAAAATATTCATCACCGATATTACGTCCGCCAATAATAGCGAAAGCGCCGTCAGCAATGATTGCCTTATTATGCATGCGTCGGTTTAAACGATTAAAATCACCGATAAAGCCTACAGCTCGCATACTTCTATTCTCAAAAGGGTTAAATAAGCGGAGTTCTACATTAGGGTGGTCAGCAAGTTTTGCTAATGCAGCATCATTACGAGCTTGCATGTCATCTAAAAGAATTCTAACGCGAACACCGCGCTCTGCTGCTTGATATAAATACCATGTCATCAATGAGCTTGTACTGTCATCTCGATAAATATAGTACTGAATATCAACACTTTTTTCTGCACTATAAATCATAGCAAGTCGCATAAAATACGCTTCTTTACCGTCACTTAACGGATAGAATCCTGTTTTATCGGGGTGTGCAGCAATATAAGGAGCAACATATTTTGAAAGCTGTGTATGCTTATCGGCAGGGATTGAATACATTACGTCTTTTTCTTGTTCTATATGCTTAGCGCAACCTGTTAACGCTAAAATGCTACACACGACTAACCAAATAGATGATAATTTTAAAATGAGTGATCTAGGTTGAACGCATTTAAGAAAAAGCATACTAAATAGTTATCTTCGATATTTATAAGACTAATGAAAGTGTAACGATGTTTACTTGATTCTTGGTGTTTTTTTATTTGAGATATAAAAAAGACCCATCAATCTGATGAGCCTCTTTTAGAGTATTGCTTGAGTATATGTGTATTAACTTTCTGTTAAGCCATGCCATTGGTAATGATTATTCGGCTTTTTACTGACAAAACCTTCATCAAGTAACTGCTTAAAAATACCATCTACATCATCGCTGCTTGTTTTAAGGAACCTTGCCATTGCGCGTTTACTGCAATTCACTTGGTTTCTACTCAATGCATCGACCGCTTGTTCGTATAACGTCTTAGGTTCAGCGTCTTCCTGCTCTTTCGCGGCTGCTTCCATCATTTCTGCATTGATCTCGCTGGTGCCAATATCAGATGGATTCAGTGTATGTGTTAACAGCTCTGGGCTTTTAGGTTCAGTATTATTGAAAGCATCGATAGTGATCGGGTTGATTCGACGGAATTGGTTACGAAAACGTTGTTCTTCACCAATTAAACCGACAAAGAATGCAGCAAAGAAATCGAGGAGTACCGATAGAAAAATGACCAAACCAAGTTGAGCGGCTTGTGTTCCAATATTCAGCGACTTTGCCAAACTATCGATTAAACCAAGCACCGAACCTTGCCCTACAATCGGCAAGCTATCACGTTGCATTGCCAGTTCTTGTTGTTGAATACGCAGCTTTTCATTTTCTTTTTGAATGCGTGCAACGCCCATCGCAATACGTTCCATTTGGATGTATTTTTCTGCGGCATCATTATTCAATGCTATTTGTTGATCAATAGATTCAATCTGCATGTTAAATGCATTGATTTTACTTTGTTGTACATTAACGTGACCTTGTGCTTTATTCGTCGCACTGTTAATGCCCCCGACAGAGCCGCCAATCGAAATTGCAGCCAGAACTGCATAGAATGTGAAGGCAGAAAAGGTGCCGCTGTAATTACGACGAGATTTACGCTCGCCAACTTCATACCAAGCAAAAAACTTACCTAGTTCAAAAATAACGGCTAAACCACCAAATAACACCTTCATCAATGGATCGTCATCAATTGACAAGAATAGAAGCAGAGAAAAGACAATAGACGCAAGGATAGATGCGCCAGTGAAGCTATAAACCGTCCACATTGCGAACGTCCCTTTCGGGTATCTTACTGGTAAATTTTCGTTGTAAAGCATAAGAGGCTATCTGTATTTAGGGCAAAATGCACACAAGCCTGACGGCTATACCGGCAAGCTATAAAAAGGGAACGTAGGATACCCTAAAAAACACCCTAAGCCCTTATAAAACACGGGTTGCAGTGTCTTCTCGGTGAAAATTCACACGCCGCTTTCATAACTGTTCAAAGCTTAATCAGTTAATTGAGATAAGTGCCTCCATAACATTTATTTCGTGCTACATCGTAAGCGAAATACAAGGTGATACTAGCTTATATACTGTATACAAAGTGTGCTGCACACTATTGAAACACACTTGTTGTAAATTTGTTAAATCAAAGCTAGATTAATTACTTCAAGCGATCGTTTGAATTTTAAAGCGTCGCACTTGAATAATTTCATCAAATGATAGCCATTAACTGATGTTCATTAAAAGCAAGGAGCTAACATGATTGATATGCTGAAAGGTTACCCAGTTATTACAGAAATCCCTGTAGCATGGGGGGAGATGGACGCGTTAAATCACGTGAATAATGTGGTGTACTTTCGTTATATGGAAACAGCACGTATTGATTACTTTAATAAAGTACAGTTGATGGAAGATATGAAGTTGACTGGTGTTGGCCCTGTCTTGGGTGAAACAACATGTCGCTATAAGCTACCAGTCACTTTTCCAGATACGCTCTATGTTGGTTCTCGCGTCTCTGAAATTAAAGATGATCGCTTCACTATGACGTACGAAATTTATAGTAAGAAGTTAAATGCAATAACGACTGTCGGTAGTGCAAAAGTTGTCATGTTTAATTTCAAGAACAAAAAGCCAGATAATCTATCCCAGCATTTGCGCGATACCATTATAGATATTGAAGGGGATGCATTGAAAGTGGTAGAAAACGTATAAAGCTCTACACAGCGTGTATATCGACGTGATTTATCGTTTCATGGCTAACAAGAAGTTATGTAGCAGTCTCTAAAGGCACTGCTACATGACTAGTTACAGGTTATCTGCATAGCACGCTATTTTATTCAGCATTCACCACATCGGCACTCACGAGTTTAATTGTTGGCCACACTTTTTCAGCAATAACGATGTTACCCGATACATCTTCTAACCAGCGTTTTTGAACATCTTTATTGAGATTCAGATACAGCTTGTTATCGACAATGCGCCAAGCCGTTGGGTCGGTATCAAGTTTTTTATTCAGTGATACACCCATTGCACAATAACCGCCATACTGAGGGGCATATTTAGTGGGGTCACTGCGAAAAGTATCGCGGTTTTCTGCACTTACAAAATGGTAAATGGCGTTTTTATAGGTTGCGCTATATTGTGCGTTTCCTTTTGTGGGGTTACTGTCAGTGAAGTAAGCAATAGGATCATACCCTTGAATAGCGAGGTCATTTTTATCTGCGCTCATATCAATGTCAGCAGAAAAAGCGAAACTACTAAGAGCAAGTGATGAAGCAATAGTCGCGGTTTTCAAAAGAGTACGTAATTTCATCATATTATCCTTGAACATCATTATCGGTATGACAGTACTGTGTAAGCTCACCTTGAGCATTAAACAAAACTGTGTTGTCCTTACTGATTAACTATATTGGTAACAGCAACAGAGAACGGTTCCGATCGTCTCTGATTACAAACCAATCATCCAAATGTAGAGTTATGGACAATCTTTCAGAAGTAATTAAGCGCTTGTCATTTCGCGCAGAAGTATTTTTTAGTGGCAATATGTGTGGCATTCACGCTATCGGTGGGGATAGTAACCAACAAGCACATTTACACCTGCTTCAATCAGGCGTGCTGACATTAAAAAGTGTTGAAGGGCATAAAATTATTCTCGACCGACCCTCTATTATTTTTTTACCGCATAATACTGTTCATCATATTATTGCGAATGAATCTGAGGGGGCTCAACTTGTGTGTGCCAATATCGGCTTTGATAGCGGGGTAAATAGCCCTTTAGTGAATAATCTGCCTAAATTTATCAGTTATCCTGTCGATGATGACAGCTCACTAAGCCAAATAGCGCGATGGATATTTGACGAGGCCTTTACACAAAAATTGGGCAGAGACCCAATGATTGATTGCTTATGTGATGTATTTTTGATTCAAATGCTGCGCAGATTATTAGGTAGCGATGATATACAAACTCAAGCACAGGTAACATTGCGAGAAAGTGTACTTCAGCAAGGCTTATTTGCTGGTCTTGCGCATTCTCGTTTAGCCAAGTTAATGACCGCATTACATGATCATCCAGAACAGGTATGGACACTGGAAAATATGGCAGAGGTGTCTGTAATGTCTCGTTCAAAATTTGCAGCTTTATTTAAAAGCACAGTGGGGCAGCCCCCAAATGATTATTTGACTGATCTTCGTATAGCTAAGGCACAGATTCTTTTACAAGAAGGCACATCTGTTAGCGTGGTGGCTAATTTAGTGGGGTATGAACATGGTTCTGCTTTAGCGCGAGCATTTCGAAAGAAGCTAGAGATGTCACCTAAAGAATGGTTGGCTAAACGTTTGATGGAATAGATAAAAAAGAAGCGTAATGTGCGTTGTTACCTAGTAAATAAGCCTTATATATCAGGCTTCGATATAAATTGGAATATCGAAGCCCAATAATCGAAAGTTACGTTCAAGCTAGTATTGCTTAGCCTAAGTTAACGCTGTTTAAATTACATCGCCGTTTACACTTACTTTTACATCAATGTTGTTACGCACTGCATTTGAGTATGGGCAAACTTGATGGGCCTTTCTAACCAGTTCAAGCGCTTCTGCTTGTTCTAGCTGAAGTTTAACGGCTAATTCGACAGATAAGCTAAAACCGCCCGTTTCATTTGGTGAAATACCCACTGTTGCCGTTGTTGGCGCTTCAGCTAATTTTAGCTTTTGCGTCTGAGCAACAAAAAGAATCGCATTAGAAAAACACGCTGAGTAACCTGCTGCAAATAACTGTTCAGGGTTAGTTGCTTCACCTGTACCGCCCATTTCTTTTGGATAGCTCAGTGCCAGTTCAAGTTTTGCATCGTCAGTTTTAACCATGCCGTTACGACCTGCAGATGCTGTTGCTGATGTGCTGTATAAAGTTGTCATGGTTCATCCTCTATATTTAGTAATTGTTGCCGCTCTAGCTAATGTTAATTAAGTTGTGCGCTATTTAATTGCTAGCAACTATATGTCGTATGTACGATGAAAAGCAAGTATATTGTGCGCAATGTAATTAAATGATGAATAGAGTTAAAACTGTTATGGCTGATTCTCAAGATTCGCGTTCCGACTTACAGCTTGATAAACAAGTATGCTTTTCACTTTATAGTGCTTCAAATGCGATGGTACGAACGTACCGCCCGTTGTTAGATAAACTAGATCTGACTTACTTGCAGTACATTGTGATGATGGTGTTGTGGGAAGTGAAATGTGTAAATGTAAAAACACTGGGTGAAAAGGTACATCTTGATTCAGGTACGTTAACCCCATTACTGAAGCGATTAGAAGGGAAGGGCTTAGTACTGCGTCGTAGAAGTGAAACTGATGAACGTGTTAGAGAAATAAGCTTAACGGAAGAAGGGAAAGCGTTAAAGCTGCTAGCTGAATCAATACCCGGTGAAATGATGTGTAAAGCCCATATGTCGATCGATGAACTAATAGCATTGAAAACAGCTTGCGATACATTGCTGCGTAATTTAAGTAATAATGCCTAAGTCGCCTTAAGCACAACAAAATAAGCTGATGTGCAGTTATTTTAAGCAATGTCGACGCTAAACGTTATCCATGAAGCTAAAGATGAACTTTTGCGGTTTACTGACATCTTACATTCACATTTCCTCGATACTGTATTCACAATAACAGCGTTGGCGGAAATCTATTAAGGTCCGTAAACCAATCAATTGCACTTTTAGGATGAGATAACGCGTGAGCAATCAACCTCAACCTGATGCAACGGAAAGCATCGCACACAGGATAAAGGATCGTACAACTCAGATTTATTACACAGAACGTGAACGTGTTATGTATGAACGTTTAGGGCAGGCGTATGCTTGGTATCAAGTACTGTGTGATGAGATTAAACCCATTGAGCAATCATTGCTTAGTGCGCATTATGAGGTTTGGCCTCAGTTGACCAAGTTTAAATTTAAATCGTTTAACCAACTTCTTGTTAATGAAAGCCATGTTTTATTTGAGGTTGAGCGCATTCAAAAAAAATCCTCAGCAACCGTTGGACAGCGTGCACATATTGATTCACTCAATCAGAAACGTCGTGCTATTTACCCTGAATGGAATCGTGCAAAAAAAGCATTAGATTATATCGAATCTGAAAAAGCATATTTACGTGCCTTAAAAGATGTAGCCGTTTCGCCTTTATAGCGTCTTATAATCGATACTTTTTTTGCTTTAGCGGCTCTTTCTACATTTTATATTCTTGGCTTCTATACTTTATAGAAAAGAGAGAGTGCGCTATGTTTATTGCTATTCAACATGAAATTACCGATCCTGAAACATTCTGGCAAAAGGCGAGTGGTGCGTTAACTCATCCACCGTCAGGTATGCGAGTACACTCGACTATGCTTAGTCAGCGAGAGGGGCTTTGTCAGTGTATGTGGGAAGCTGAATCTATCGATAGTATCCGTGAATTTCTTGAGCCAGAATTAGGTGACTCTTGTGTAAATACCTATTATCAGATTGACCCTGATTTAGCGATTGGATACTAATACCAATCTAGACAAGTATCTGACTATTCACTTACCCTGAATGGTATGAAAGGTAAACTACTTGTACTTATTGTCGATGAATTTGGTAATTAACGATGTAATTGTTAAAGTCGTAAATAATCAGTAAGTCATCGTCTTTACTTTGATTTTATGTTCGTTAAGCTATTGGTTGCACCTGTCTACTTTGCTATACAGATCACTATTTGAATATTCATTTAAGTGATATCTACCACAAAAGTATTATTACATCAGACTAGAATTCTGGATTAATTAAATAACTCCAGATGAATCTCTATAGGTGTATAACAATGAAAAATAATCCAATTCGCTTAGGAATGGTTGTTGCTGGTTTGTGCTTCAGTACATTTTCTTTTGCTTCTGCCGATTTGCCGAATATTAAAATTCTGGCAACTGGCGGTACGATTGCAGGCGCTGGCCAATCAGCAACAGAATCTAACTATACATCAGGTAAAGTGGGGATCGATGAGCTGATCGCTGCTGTACCTGACATGACAAAAATTGCGGATATTAGTGGCGAACAAGTCGTTAAAATTGGCTCTCAAGACATGAATGATGAAGTTTGGCTAACACTGGCAAATCGAGTTAACGCATTACTTGCACAAGATGATGTAGACGGTGTCGTTATCACTCACGGTACAGATACTATGGGTGAAACCGCTTACTTCCTTGATCTAACAGTTAAAAGCGATAAGCCAGTGGTACTTGTTGGGGCGATGCGTCCGTCAACTGCTATGAGTGCTGATGGACCAATGAACTTATACAATGCTGTTGTAACTGCTGCTGATAAAGATTCTGAGGGGCGTGGTGTATTAGTTGCGATGAGCGACAATGTATTCGATGCTCGTGATGTGACTAAAACCAATACAACATCAGTTGATACGTTCCAATCGCCAAACTTTGGTACGCTAGGTTATATCCACAATGGTGATGTAAAATATCAGCGTAGCCCAGAACGTAAGCATACATCTGATACCGTATTTGATGTATCTAAGTTAAAAGAGCTACCTAAAGTCGGTATCGTATATAACTATGCAAATGCTTCAGATTTACCGGTAAAAGCACTGATAGATGCGAAGTATGATGGCATTGTAAGTGCAGGTGTGGGTAACGGTAATATGTACCACACTATTTTTGATGAGCTAGTAAAAGCGAGTAAAGATGGCACTATGGTAGTCCGTAGCTCTCGTACACCAACGGGTTCAACCACTCTTGATGCAGAAGTGGATGATGCTAAATTTGGTTTCGTGGCATCAGGTACATTGAACCCACAAAAAGCCCGTATTTTATTGATGTTGTCTTTAACACAAACTCAAGATTACAAAGAAGTTCAAAAGATGTTCCAATTCTATTAAGCCACTCTTCTAGCCAGATATTGATGTTAGAGTTGATTTTAGAATAATGAAAGCCGCATTTTTGCGGCTTTTTTGTATTATGAAACCCGTCCTGAAACCTGCAATAAATATGGCTAGCCCTAAATATGACCAGCTCTGAGCTCTGATAATTAATTAATACCTAGGCTATTGCTTCTTCATCTAAATCAAACGAAGCGTTGATCAAATTTTTCGTGTACTCATGCTGAGGATTATGGAATATCTCTTCGGCTGTGCCTTGTTCCATTACTTCCCCATTTTTCATTACTAATACTCGATCAGACAGCGCTTTGACGACAGAAAGGTCATGGCTAATAAACAGAAAGCCTATATTGCTTTTGGCTTGAATATCTTTAAGTAAATCAATCACAGTGAGTTGAACAGATCGATCAAGTGCTGATGTGGGCTCATCCAGTAAAATAAAGGATGGATCAAGAATCAACGCACGAGCAATCGCTATACGTTGGCGTTGTCCCCCTGAAAATTCATGAGGATAACGGTTAATTGAGTGTGGATCTAGGCGAACCTCTTCAAGTGCTACACGGGCCTTTTGCAAACGCTCTTGTTTAGACAAATGAGGCTGATGCACCGTTAAACCTTCAGTGATGATTTCTCCTACCGTCATACGAGGTGACAAAGAACCGTAAGGGTCTTGGAAGACCATTTGTACGTCTTTTTTCAGTTCAAAGCGTTCTTTATCTGTGAGTGAACTAAGGTCGATTCCTTTGTAAGCAATTTTACCCGTAGAGGGAAGTAAGCCAATAATAGCTCGACCTAGTGTTGATTTACCGGAGCCAGATTCGCCTACAATCCCTAAGGTTTCACCTTGTTTTAGTGTGAATGAAATACCTTTTACTGCTTCAAAGTACTGATTCCTACTTTTAATGAAGTGAGATTTTATTAGGAACTTCACACGAATATCTTCAGCATGAAGAAGGTCGGGAGCATTGGCTTTGATGGGATCTTTCTGACCTTTGGGGATTGAGTTGATCAACATTTGTGTGTATTCATGTTGCGGGGCGTGGAAAAGTTGTTTTGTTTTGCCTTCTTCCACTATCTCACCTTTGCACATTACCAGTACGCGGTCAGCAAAGTGCTTAACAATACCAAGGTCGTGAGTAACAAACAGGATCGCCATTCCCATTTTAGTTTGGATCTCTTTGATTAAATCGAGAACTTCAGCTTGAACCGTCACATCTAACGCAGTAGTCGGCTCATCAGCAATTAAAATATTGGGCTCATTGATAAGGGCCATTGCAATCATAATACGTTGCAGTTGACCACCTGAAAACTCGTGAGGGTACTTAGTATAAGCTTGTTCAGGGCTGGGTAAATGAACAAGCTTAAAAAGCTCTAAAACACGGATTTTTGCCTGAGATTGAGATATACGACGGTGACACATAATCGCTTCTGCAACCTGAATGCCCACCCGTAAATAAGGATTCAGAGAGGTCATCGGTTCTTGGAAAATCATACCAATACGCTCGCCTCGGATAGACTGCATTTGACGTTCGGTTTTTTCTAATATTGGTTCACCGTCAAAAATAATGCTCGATTGTGAAGAGATAATGGCATTGTCTGGTAATAGACACATTAACGCATTACTCGAGACAGATTTACCTGAACCGGATTCCCCTACAATGGCAAGTGTTTCGCCAGCGTGTAAATCAAAGTTGATATTTTTCACCGCATCGACCATTCCATCATTAGTGGTAAAACTGACAGAGAGGTTACGAACTTTAAGAATGGCTTGGTCTGGCATGATATATCCTTATCAATTGATGAGATGCGTTGGGTGGAATGAATCTGGGGTTACTTTCAATTGGGCAAAGTAATGGTGTGCCTTTTGTAGTTGTTCGTATTCTGCCATCCATTGAGAATCACTTTGTGCGATACAAAAAGCCCCCATATAACGCAAAAGATCGTCACTTTGTTTATCGAGAGTCGAGCTTGTGCGTTGAATCAGAAGGTTTGTTTCAAGAGAGATAAATTGCAATAAGGCGTAAGATTGATTCAATATTGCAAATGCCCTCTGATATTGCCCCATTCGATTAAGTATTGATGATTGTGCGACAGTTGCATCACTTAATGCGATTAATAAGCATGAGAATTGACAGGGTTTAATATTCTCGTCTTCTAAAGCGAGATGGATATGTGTAGGAAGATTATTTAACACTTCACTGTATAGGTGATGTGCTTCAGGCCAATGGCCTTGCTCCATAAGTTGCTCTGCTTTTAAATAACGGACCCAACATTGCTGCAATTCCATAACTAACCTCGCTTTATAAGAGCTTTAATCGTAATGATATTTATTATCATTTGCAAGGTGAATCAATTTCCTTTTTGAATATGAGTGGTGTGAGTGGGCTTTTTTCGGATTAATGACGGCAGAATAGGGAAGGTATTTGACTATAGATTTTTTAATATATGTTATTAAAAAAATAGACCACAATTGTGATCTATTTTTGTGTGTCAGACTAACTCACTGTTGCTTTATTTACCCGCAATACTCAAACGGGCAAAACGAATTTGTGGTGCAAAGAAATCACGCTCGTAATCGTTGCTCAGGGTGTTACTTACGGCATCAACTTCTTTCAGCATTTGATAGAAGTTACCAGCAACGGTAATACCACGAACAGCTTGAACGCGTTTGCCGTCGCGGCATAAGAAGCCACTCGCGCCGAACGAGAAATCACCGCTTACAGCATCTGCACCAGAGTGAACGCCTTGAAGCTCGATAAGCTCAAGGTATTCGCCAGCCGTAACTTCTGCATCAGAACTTGTACCAGCAGCAATAACAGTATGACGAGGTGATACGCCTAAACCGCCTTTAGCTGAACGTGCTCCATTGGCTGTATTCTCAATGCCAAAGAAGTTAGCTGTATGGCTATTATGAAGCATGTTCTGTAGCTTGCCTTCACCAATTAAAATGGTGTCACGTGCCGCAAAACCTTCACTGTCGAAGCTCTTAATTGCAAAACCACCTTCAACAATCGCCTTGTCAGAAATTGTTAAGAGAGAACTGGCCACTTGCTGTCCTAATAGGTCGCGCCAAGGGTTAATCCCTTTCATTGCAGATTGCCCCGACAGGCTCATGCTAAATGCACCAAACAGGTTACTTAGCGAGCTAAGGTCGAAAACAACAGAGTAGTTTTGAGTCGTAATAGGGCCACCATCAAGCAAAGCTTGAGCGATGTCATAACCATGATTGATACAGAAGTTTGCATCGAGTTGGTCAAAGCGACGTCCTGAAGACATGCCACCATGCATTGATTGCTTACCGTCTTGCTCGTACAAGGTGTATGCATAGCAATAGGTAGAACGTTCTTGATGATGACAAAGCGTGCCTTGGCTATTTGCAAGAATGATTTGACTGTCAGATTCAGCGAAACCATTGTATGGCGAGCTAGAAGCGTGAGGTTTTGATACCACACCGTTTTCAAGCGCTAACGCCATTTCAATTTTATCATCAACTGTTGCGTTATCTTGTTGATAGATTTCGGCAATGTTAGTCGTGATTTTACTGTTAATACAGCTAATAGCTTGATGCTCATCTTGCTGAGAGAACTGAGCATTTTGCAGTGCTTGTTCAAGCATGATATCAAGGCTTTCTGGTGCTAATGATTCAGAATAGCTGGTGGCTACCCGCTGATCTTTCACTACGCGTACACCAATAACTTGACCAGATGTGACTTTATATTCTGCAAGTTCACCGTCGTTGGCTTTCAGTGAAAAATTGTTACTGCGGTTGGCAATAACATCGGCTTGTGCACCCGCCGCTTTTACTTTTTCTAATACGTGGTCAATCGCATTCTGAAGTTTGTTTTGATCAGCCATTAGTTACCACCCCCAACAAGAATATTGTCAACTTTTAGTGCCGGTTGGCCAACAGTTGTTGGCACTGAACCACTTATAGAGCCACACATGCCAGCTGCTAATGCAAAGTCATTACCTACCATGCTAATTTCTTTCAATACTTTAGGTCCAGTACTGATCAATGTAGCTGATTTCAATGGCTTAGTGATCTTACCATTTTCAATTAAGTAGGCTTCTTGTACGGCAAAGTTAAATTCACCAGTACCTGGTTGAACAGAACCACCGCCCATCTTCGGCGCATAAATTCCGTGCTCAACACTGGCTACCATTTCATCAAGCGAGCTGTTGCCTGCTTCAATGAAGGTATTACGCATACGAGACGTTGGTGCGTATTTGTATGATTCACGACGACCAGAACCTGTTGGCGCATAGCCAGTTTTCATGCCGCCTAACTTATCAACCATAAAGCTGGTTAATTTACCGTCTTTAATCAGCTGGGTGCGTTGGGTTTCCATGCCTTCATCATCGATGTTGATAGAACCCCATTCGTTCGTCATGGTGCCGTCATCAACTGCGTTGACCACAGTATTGGCAATCATTTCGCCCATCTTATCGTGGAAAACCGAGGCTTTCTTTGCTACCGATGTGGTTTCAAGTAGGTGACCACAGGCTTCATGGAAAATAACCCCGCCAAAACCGTTACCGATAATCACCGGCATTTCGCCTGACGGACAAGGATCGGCAAATAGTTTAACCATGGCTTGTTTAGCTACGTGTTGACCAAGATCTTTCGCATTTACGCTGTTGTGAAATTCCCAGCCCGTTAATGCGCCCGGTGCTTCAAAACCGGTAGATTGGTCGCTACCATTTTGTGCAATTGCAGTCGCTGCTATACGGGTATAATGACGGGTATCACCAATATGAAGACCTTCAGAGTTGAAGATTTCGATTTGTTGTTCACGTTGCAACATACGGCCAATGAACTGAGAAATTTTGTCGCTTTCAGCGCGGGCTGCATGGTTCACTTCTTTTAAGAAGGCAATTTTTTGTGCAAGCTCTGCACCTTGGCTCAGTGGGTACTGGCAAGTATGTTTATTGGTGTAACGGTTAAGATTTAGTGCTACGCCATCAATGATTTGGTCGCGTTTATCTTTTGCGGTAAGTAGGCTAGTAACACGTTTTAATTCTTCTTCTTCTGTGCTGTTGGTGTAACCGTAAAGTACTTTATAACCAAAAAACAAACGGATACCGATACCAAAATCGATACCTGAATTGACTTTATCAACTTCACCCGAGACTAATTCTACAGAGCTTGATTGATGATGTTCTACAAATAATTCGGCAAAATCAGCCCCAAGAAAGAGGGCATGATCGATAACTGCTTTAGCAGTAGCAGGGTTTAGCATGGTTGCTCCTTGCTGAATAAAATAACCAGATCAACCTATCACTAATCGATAACGTGTTCACATTATTAGTGTGATAAGTTGATTCTATGAATTATAAAGACTCTTTTTTAACTATTGAGCACAAAATACTCTCTAGTTCATCCCAAGGCAGAAGCTCTTTGTCGATAAACTCGATACGTGATTCAAAGCCATCTAACGATAATTCATTGATAGATACCACTTGGTTTACCACGTTAAAGGCAATACAACCACGTTCAGTGTTAACAACGGCTTTAACGCGTTGGGCACTTATATTTGAGAATAGTGTAAATAACTTAGAAAAATCGAAAATTTGATCGGCAGCAAAAAACCAGCCACAGCTGCGATAGCCCTGACCGCTATTTTCCTTACGAATAAAAATTTGCCCTGGGGCTAATTCAAACTCAGGTAACGGCGCCATATCGTCACTGTCTGAGTGGTGATGATGGTGGCTATGTTGCGATTCTCGTTCAAGGCGTTCAATGTCTAGCCAGCTAAGTTCAAGCTCACCTTGCTGAACCTTACCAATCGCTGCTTTTGCTGGTTGGCAGCTTTCAAAAAAATGCTCAAATGCGATGAGGTCATACTCTGTACTTTCATCTATTTTGTTGGCGACAACCACATCAGCAAGCGCGAGCTGATCTTGGAAATTAGAATTGTCGGTATACGCGGTATCTGCAAAATGGCGAGGATCAACAACAGTGATGGTTGCACGAAGGTCGATGTAATCTTCATACATGCCTGACGTAAGCTTCGTAATGACTTCTTTTGGGTGACCTAAGCCTGTTGGTTCGAGTAATAAACGGTCAGGCTTTTGTGCTAATAAAGCATTGATACCCACAGACATAGGCAAGCCTGCGACACAACACATACAACCCCCTGGCACTTCTTTAATGATTGCCCCTTGTTGAGAAAGGATTGCACCATCGACGCCGACGT
Source organism: Photobacterium profundum (assembly GCF_003026285.1). Taxonomy (GTDB): domain Bacteria; phylum Pseudomonadota; class Gammaproteobacteria; order Enterobacterales; family Vibrionaceae; genus Photobacterium; species Photobacterium profundum. The sequence continues at coordinate 522,657 of NZ_PYOD01000003.1, read as the reverse complement.
TGCCAAATTCATTAATTAACACTGCCCATTTTTCATTTTCAGGTTTTCGAGCCAGTAAAGATAAAATCGAGGTCGTTTTACCTGCACCCAAAAAGCCCGTGATGATATTAGTAGGAATGCGTTTCATGTTGTGACAGATCTCCTTGGGAACGACGGGGTAACCGTCTTCAATGTATCCATGTTACTTAAAAAGAGCCATCGGTAGAAGAGAGGCATTTTTTGCATGACCAAAGCGGTCGAAAAATAGGCTGATTTAGACGAAAGTGTGCTTAATTGGCCATATTCCAATGGCTAGTTGAATACTACTCTAGTTCTTTTAGTCCTTTATACTGTTCTAATGCGGACGGGTTCGTCAAGGCCCCTATATTTGTTACTGGTAAATTATGTACGATATTACGCACAGCAAGTTCTACCAACTTTCCTGATTTAGTTCTTGGTATATCGAGAACGGGCAAGATAACCGCAGGAATATGGCGAGGAGAGCAATGTTGTTTAATTCGCTGGCGTATTGTGGCTTTTAGCGCGTCATCTAATATGCAGCCATCGGCTAGTTGAACAAATAGCACCACACGTACATCATTTTTCCAGTTTTGTCCTATTACTACTGAGTCGGTAATTTCATGTAATGGGTTCACTTGGCGGTAAATTTCTGCTGTACCAATACGTATACCACCTGGGTTTAATACTGCATCAGAACGGCCAAAGAAAACCATGCCACCTGTACTGCTTAATGCGACAAAATCACCGTGATGCCATGTATTCGGATAGGTATTCCAATATGCATTGTGATAGCGCTTTCCTTCTGGATCATTCCAAAAACCAATCGGTTGATTTGGGAAACTATTACAACAAACAAGCTCACCTTGTTGGGTTAATTCTGTTTGACCCTGTTCATTAAAAACACGCACATCCATACCTAATGCTTGGCTCTGGCATTCTCCTTTATAAACCGGATTCAACGGATTGCCGATAGCAAAGCAACCACAAATATCTGTACCACCAGAAATAGACGCAAGCTGTAGATCAGATTTGATATAGCTGTAAACATAATCAAATTGTTCTGGTGCAAGTACAGAACCAGTTGAACATAATGTTTGTAGGTGTGGTAATGAATAGAACTGGTTTGGGCTGTAATTTTGTTTTTCGAGTGCTTCTAAATATTTGGCAGATGTGCCAAACAACGAAAGCTGTTCTTGCTCTGCCATATCCCATAGCACACTCGCATCAGGATAAAACGGTGAACCGTCATACAGTACGACGGTAGCCCCCGATGCTAGCCCGCTGACTAACCAATTCCACATCATCCAGCCGCATGTTGTGAAATAGAAAATGCGATCGCCAAACTTTACGTTACAATGTAACTTGTGCTCTTTAAGGTGATTTAATAATACCCCGCCTGTGCTGTGCACAATGCACTTGGGTTTGCCTGTAGTGCCTGATGAATACAAAATATACAGCGGGTGGTTAAAAGGCACAGCTGTAAATTGAATATCTGTTGGTTCGTATGGATCTAATGCATCTTGCCAAAGGGTTTGTGTGACACTTTTGGGGGTAGAAGCGGTAAATGCACGTATATCTATCTGGGTATAGGGAATAATAACCAATTGTTCAACGCTGGGAAGTTGAGCGAGCATTTGCGTGATATTGCCTAAGCTGCTGTGTGATTTTCCGTTATAAAAATAGCCGTTTGCCGTTAATAATACTTTGGGTTTAGTTTGTCCAAATCGTTCGATAACACTATCTGCACCAAAGTCGGGTGACGTCGATGTCCAAATTGCGCCCAATGCCGATGTAGCTAGCATGGCAATAATAGCCTGAGGTATGTTGGGTGTGTATCCTGCAACTACATCACCTTGTTTAACCCCTTTAGCGGCGAGAAATTGGGTAAGTTGTGATGTTTGACGATAGAGCTGTTGCCAGCTTATACGTTGCTGTTGTTCTTTTTGCCCTTCACTGTGAAATACGATGGCATCTGCAGCTGCATGCCGATTCCAGTTTTTGAGTAAATTTTCTGCAAAATTTAGCGTTGCAGTAGGAAACCACTGTGTCTCTTTAGCTGATAACTTTGATTTCGGGGGGATAAAGCTAATGGGCTCGCCTCTATGACCTATCACATCAGAAAAATCCCAGACTTGATCCCAGAAGATATCGCTGTGGGCAACAGACCAGTGATGCAGCTGGTGGTAGTCATGGAACAGTGTATTTTGTTGCTCACTCAATTGAACCATAAATTGATAGAGTAAGCTGGATTGAATACGCTCCCGTGAAGGGCGCCACAGCATTTGTGGATCGTCGGTATTTACTGTCATTGATTAAACCCTCCGTGTGTAACGTCGTTATGTTTATTATTGTTTTGTGCTGCTTTGCTTATCTTGCTCGGTTACTGTTACTTGCTTACTGTTGATCAGGGTGTGCATGTTTGAATGCGTCTATTTGTTGACAATGCTGCTCAACGAGCGAGAGATTAGGGTATTTAGTCATATCAAAATCAAAACGTTTAGCATTGTAAATTTGTGGAATTAAGCAAATATCAGCCAGCGTTGCGTGGTTGCCAAAACAGAAAGCCTGTTCAAACGATGGGCTACGACTCAACATAGCTTCTAATGCCTGAAACCCGCGTTCAAGCCAATGAAAATACCAAACCATTTTTTCGTTCTGATTAACACCTAAATCGCTGTTTAAGTAGTTCAGCACACGTAGATTATTCAAAGGGTGAATATCGCAGGCAATCAATAGGGCAAAAGAGCGACACTGTGCTTTTTGCCAAGGATCGTTAGGTAGCAAAGGAATATTTGGGTACGTTTCATCAAGGTATTCAATGATCGCTAAAGATTGACTTAAGATGCCATGGTCGGTTTTCACGCTCGGCACTAAACCATTAGGGTTTACCTTGGTATAATCACGACTGTTTTGTTCGTTATCAATCAGTGAAATAGGGCACTGTTTGTAGGCTTTTCCTGCATCCAACCCTTTTAAATTTAATGCAATACGCACACGGTATGAGGCAGAAGAACGGTAATAATCGTATAGCGTTATTGCAATTGCATCATCCATTGTTATTCCTGCCCTTTTTATTTAAACGGGTTTATGGCGATCTAAATCTTGTTCATCATAGACGTTAGTGTATTTAACAACCTTTTGCTCTATTGCCCCGAAAATAGAATTCCCATTGTCATCAAACATTTCTATTTTCACGGTATCGCCAAACTTCATAAAGGGGGTTACGGGTATGCCATTTTCAATCGTTTCAAGCATACGTCTCTCAGCTAGACAGCAAGAACCACTTGTGCGGTCAAGGTTAGATACAGTGCCTGAACCAATGATTGTTCCTGCCCCAACATGGCGGCTTTTCGCGATATGTTGCACCAATTCAGCGAAGTTAAATGTCATATCTGTACCCGCATGAGGTTGCCCAAATAATTCATTGTTTAAATGAACCGTTAAACGGTGATGTACTTTAAAATCATGCCAGCTGTCATTTAATTCATCGGGCGTTATTGCTACCGGTGAAAAAGCGGATGCGGGTTTTGACTGGAAGAACCCAAACCCTTTGCCAAGTTCATTAGGAATAAGGTTACGTAACGACACATCATTCACTAACATCAGCAATTTAATGTGGTCGTGTAATTGTTCTGTGCGTGTCCCCATCGGAATATCGTCGGTAATAATGGCTATTTCACCTTCAAAATCGATTCCCCATGCTTCATCGGCTGCTTGTATATCTTGATAAGGACCAAGAAAGCCATCAGACATACCTTGGTACATTAAAGGATCGGTCCAGAAGCTTTCAGGCATTGCTGCCCCACGGGCCTTTCGAACCAATTCAACGTGGTTAACATAAGCACTGCCATCAGCCCATTGATATGCACGAGGAAGCGGCGAAGCACATCCGTGCGGGTTAAAAGGAAAGATATCATGGGCAACACCATCATTAAGGTTGCGGTAGAGGTGCTGTAAATCGGCTTCGACTTGGTCCCAGTTATCTAACGCAAACTGTAGGGTTGGGGCAATGTCGTGTGCGTGAACGGCTTGTGTTAAATCTCTTGATACAACAACGAGTTGACCATCACGACCTTGATGTAAAGACGCTAATTTCACTGTGTGCTCCTTATTTACAATGTAAATCTATATATCCAAGTTAGTAGAAAATAACTAATGCTATTAATGATTTATGTGTTATTACTTGTTGCTATTTACGATTCAACCAAGAATAAACATAGTCTTTATTTTCCACACCTTCAGGTAAGTCTGCTATTTCTAATGGGAAGCGTGTATCGATCATCACGGCAACTTCGTCAGTTTCTTTTTTCTGATTAGTCTGACTCGCAGCAAGTGCTTTAGGGTGAGGGCCATGAGAGAATCCGCAAGGGTGATGAGTGATCATTCCTGCTTCAATATTATCTCGGCTGAAGAAATTACCACGGTGATAAAACAACACTTCATCGTAATCATCATTGTTATGAAAGAAGGGTACTTTAAGCGCATTTGGATCGCTTTCGATCGGACGAGGTACAAAAGTACAGATGACAAAACCATCTGCGATAAATGTGGTGTGTGCCGACGGTGGCAAGTGGTAACGGTGGCTCATTAGTGGGCGAATATCACGCCAATTTAATTTGAAAACGGTAAGATTACCTTTCCAACCTTGTGCATCTAATGGATTGTAAGGGTAGGTAATGGTATTCATTTGGTTACGCGCTTTTAAGAGTACTTCCCACGTTTTTTGGTTGCTTTGTTGATCGTCTTGTTGAGCTAAAAAGTCATCATCAATGCGGGCATATTCTAATATTGCAGGATCATAAACGGCATGTTGCCCAACAATACCTCTATCGGGTGTTTTATAGCCGCTGTTAGACGCTTCAATCAGTAACAATGATATTGGCTCATCCATTTCAATACGCCAGCTGGTGGCGCGTGGTATAACAATGTAATCACCGTCTTTAAAGCTTAAATGACCGTAATCACAATAGAAATGACCACTGCCACTATGAACAAATAGCACTTCATCACCATCGCCGTTACGTACTAGATGATCCATACTTTGTTGGCTATTCCAAACGCGTATTTTCACATTGTCGTTATGAAGAAGCAGTGAAGCATCCCACGGTGTAATGCCTGTTTGTTCAAGTTTGGTGGTGTCTATCGCGCGTGGTCGAAGTGGGCCTTCCCATTTTATCCAGCCTGTTGGCGCGTGCTTATGATACATATGGCTAGCTGGACCAAAGAAACCTTCTTTCCCGCATTCGCGTTCGAAAGTACCTTCTGGAAGGTCACAATGTGCCTGCCGAGAAGCTTTCCCTTCAATGATTGGAAACTGAAACCATTGCTGCATCATTAACTCCCTCTTTCGTCAGCTTTTTTAACACCGATTAACCCAAAACAAAAAACGAATAAGGTTAAGTAAATGTTAATTAATAATTTAACTTTGGCGGAGTTACAGTAAACAATCAATTAAATGGTAGTAATAGAAATACTGATAGTGTGTTGAATATTTTACATATATGTATTTCTAAAATCGTTCTTGCTGTAGAGATACTTTATATCTTTCAATCTGTTAATTTGCCCTTTAGAAGCTGATTAAAAGAGGTAGTTGGTTATGCTTGATTCTTGCGGCTAAAGTGTCAGCACGAAGTGCATGTAAAATTTATGTTACACGTCACTTTTGTTTGATTCCTATTTATAGCTTCCAATTACCCCTGTAAAACACCTAATCTTTATAAAAAGGACAGGTATAGATTATCTGCGTTCATAGGTGTAATGGTGAAGCTGTTAATCATTAACGTCCTATTAAAGCCATGGTAAGGCGAGAAAATTAGAGGGCATTTTTATGGGAAAAGCGACCAAGTATGTCTCTAAAAAGTCAGATGAAAATGGCTTTATTGATTGGAGTGAAGATGAGAATCAAATCTGGCATGATTTGGTTGTAAGGCAGCTCACTTGTATTAAGGGGAAAGCCTGCGAAGAATATCTTGCTGGATTAAAGTTACTAAATTTACCGACCGACCATGTTCCGCAGTTAAAAAATATTAATCGAGTGTTGAAAGAAACGACGGGCTGGGAATGTGTAGAAGTCCCCGCATTGATTAATTTCGACCGTTTTTTTTATTTACTTTCTAACAAACAATTTCCAGTAGCTACCTTTCTACGAAATCGTGATGAATTTGACTATTTGCAAGAGCCTGATTTCTTTCACGAAGTATTTGGTCATTGTGCGATGCTGACAAATCCCGCTTTTGCTGAATTTACCCACGCGTACGGCCGGTTAGGTGATCAAGCCAGTAAGGAAGATCGCGTGTATTTAGCTCGACTGTATTGGTTCACGGTGGAATTCGGTTTAATGAAAACAGCTGATCAGCGTACTATTTATGGCGGTGGTATTTTATCTTCACCTGGCGAGACAGAATATGTATATAAAGGAAGAAAGGCACGTTATAAGCCTTTTGAACCCGTCGATGTAATGCGGACACCTTACCGAATAGATATTATGCAGCCACTCTATTTTGTGATTAAAAACATTAACCAGCTGTATGAATTAGCACAAAAAGACATTATGAGCATGGTGCAAGAAGCCAAAGCTTTGGGGCTACACAAACCGTTATTTCCACCAAAGAAAAAGGAGCATTTAGGGGAATATGTCTAATTTACATGAATTGAAATGCGAAGCTTGCCACATTGATGCACCAAAAGTAACCGACCTTGAATTAGAAGAAATGTTACAGGGTATCTCGCAGTGGAGCGTAATAGAACGTAATGGAATTAAACAACTGGAACGTGAATTTACATTTAAAAACTTTAAACTTGCTTGGGCTTTCAGTAATAAAATTGCAGAGCTAGCCGAGGAAGAGTTTCACCACCCGACCATAACGTTAGAGTGGGGGAAAGTCACCGTTTGCTGGTGGAGTCACTCAGCAAAAGGGCTACATAAGAATGATTTCATTTGTGCAGCGAAGACTGATCGTTGTCTAGAGTAGCACGTTACTAATGATGAATTCGATGTAACTAAAGCCACGCATTTTTGTTGTGGTTTTTTTCATGGTCTGAGCTGGGTTATCACTCTGTGCTAACTAATTGAGGGTAATTATTGGGCATAAAAGAGAATAAAAAATATTAAATGCAGTGTGTAGCTTTTTTATAACTTTTGTTATTGAGGCTAATCTTGTAGTTTTTACTTTCAACCCAAAATTTAAGTTTTCACATTCCTCTAAACGAATAATACTATTACTTTCAGTAAAAAACACTGTTCACTTCTCAAGGGAGTGTTGTAAACTCTGCATTTTAAGAAAGTATTACGATATATCTGTGTTTATAATCATTATTAGGCATAGCATTGTGTGACTTGGCGCATAACAATATATATCTTATTGTATTTATTGGTTTTACTTTTCTTGTTATCGAAGCTTATGCCTTGTTCTTACCTATACTGAGGTGATATGTGTTAAATGAGTCAAATTTACCCATGACAGAACACAAAGCACCTGAATTGATGATTGCGTGTGAAGAGTGCGGGTTAGTTGTAGATAAGCCAAGGCTCGAAGAAGGGCAAAAGGCGGGATGTCCACGTTGCCATCATACGTTAACTAAGCAAATTTCTATGCCGTTTCAGCGTCCGTTAGCCTACGGTATTGCTTGTATGATCATGCTGGTTTTGAGTATTAGTTTTCCGTTCATGTCTTTTAGTGTTCAAGGGATCTCTCAAGAAATAACCTTGTTACATGCTGCTGAAATGCTGCAGCATTTTGAAAATAGCTTGTTGGCGTTATTACTGCTAATGACAGTTATCGTATTACCTGCTGGCTATATTTTCGTTGTGATGTATTTATATTATAAAGCCTCGAAAATTAAGCAAGTGGGGCGCGAAAATGTAAATCTACGAGTGATAAAACGTTTATGCCGTGGTCTTTTTCGTGTTGAAGCTTGGTTGATGGTAGATGTTTTTTTTATTGGGGTACTTGTTAGTTTAATTAAAATTGCATCGTTAGCGGATGTTGGGTTAGGTATCTCTTTTGGCGCTTTCTGTGTTTACACTGTATTGGTTGTTAAGTGTGTCTCGATGGTTGATAGAACGTGGCTATGGGATCAGTTTATTCCGATGGTACCGCTTAGTGACGTGAAACCTGGCGACACGCATATGTCGAATAATCATGTTAACTGCCATATGTGTTCTCAATTAAACCCAATGCCAGAAAAAGCACACACGAAGTGTTTACGCTGCGGCAGTCATTTACATCATTATGCCCCGAAACTAAGCCTTCAAAAGTCGTGGGCGTTACTATTAGCGTCATTCATTTTTTATATTCCAGCAAATCTCTACCCAATGATGTACACCGTTAGTTTGGGAAAGGTTGAAGGCTCTACTATAATGGGGGGCGTTGTATTACTGTGGAATATGGGCTCATATCCTATCGCGATGGTGATTTTTTTCGCGAGTGTCGTCATTCCCTTAGCCAAAATGTTTTCTTTGGTCTGGTTGTTTATCAGTGCGCGTAAAACTGCGGATTCATCCACCAAGCGGGCTATTCAACGTTTGGGTTTGTACCGAATGACAGAGCTGATCGGGCGTTGGTCAATGATTGATATTTTTGTTGTCGCCATTTTAGTTGCGCTGGTACAACTACAAAATTTAATGGCAATTTTTCCTGGTCCTGCTGCTTTGTCTTTCGCGATTGTGGTTATTTGCACAATGCTGTCAGCTATGCAGTTTGATCCTCGTGTTTTCTGGACACAATCAAATAACGGTAATGAGCCAACCCCGCATTTAGATGAAATAAAAGAATTCGATACCGCTGATCATTCAGTTTAATCGACAGTAATTTCTAACTTTAATAAGAAGCCTGATTATGAATGATAACAAGCCAGCTAAGGCTGACGTTCAAGATTTAAAACAGATATCAACGATATGGTTAGTGCCTATTGTTGCATTGGTAATTGGTATCTGGATGTTGGTGCAATTTGTTGGAAGTAAAGGCCCAGAGATAACGCTGACGTTAAAAACGGCAGAAGGTATTGAAGTGGGGAAAACCGAGATTAAATCACTGAATGTAAAAGTAGGCGTCGTGACCGAAGTTAAACTGAGCGATGATTACACGTATATCACCGCAAAAGTGCAGATGGATAAAGACGCAGAAAGAATGCTGAAAGAAGATACACGATTTTGGGTAGTAAAACCCCGAATTGGTAAAGAGGGTATTTCGGGTTTGGATACCTTACTGTCAGGGTCATATATTGAATTACAACCGGGCGTTAAAAAAGAAGAAAAACGAGACTTTGAAGTACTCGATGTACCGCCTGTTGCACCCGCAGATGCTAAAGGTTTACGATTGATACTTACGCACCGTGAAGCGGGTAAACTCAGTGTTGGTGACCCAGTATTATATGAAGGATTTACTGTAGGGCGAGTTGAAAAGGTGAGCTTTGATACTGACACTAAAAAAGCCAACTACCAGCTGTTTATTTTTCAGCCATATGACAGTTTGATCCGTAGTCGTACTAAATTTTGGTTAACATCAGGTGTTGATTTACAGATGTCGGCGCAGGGCTTCAACTTGAAAATAGGTTCAATAGAATCATTAATTACAGGAGGAGTCAGTTTTAGAGTGCCTAATGGCTCTGAAGAAGGAAACCTTATCACCAAACAGATGAGCCTGTTCAAGCTATATAACAACTTTAATGTGGTACGTGAGCGAATTTTCGATGAGTATATTGAATATGTCATGCTATTTGATGAATCGGTTCGTGGCTTAAATGAAGGTGCTCCTATTGAATATCGTGGTATTCGTATTGGTACGGTGAAAAAAGTGCCTCTACGTTTACCAACAGGCGAAGAGGGTTTTTCTACCAAGCAGATTCCTGTTCTTATTCGGATAGAGCTTGGTCGAGTTTATGGTAAAAATGGTTTTGATTCTCTTGATGGCTTGAAACGCAATTTAGAACGTGAATTTAAAGGTGGGCTTCGCGGTAGCCTTAAAACGGGTAATTTATTAACTGGTGCATTATTTGTCGATACAGAAGTATATAAAGATGAAAAAATGCCACCAATCAATAGCTATGATGACTATCCGTTGTTTCCAACTAAAGCAGGTGGTTTTGCTGAAATTCAAAAGCAGATTAGCGGTGTACTGAAGAAGTTTAATGATTTACCCGTCGAAGATACGTTAACGTCTTTAACTAAGACATTAGACACTTCGCAAAAAACCTTACTAGCCGCAGAGAAGGTAGCGAAAAGCTTAGACAAATTGCTAGCACAAAAAGATACTCAAGCATTACCCAATGATATGCGTAAAAGTTTACAAGAAATTCAGGCAACCTTGAATGGCTTCGGACCTGATGCTGCACCTTATCGAAACCTTGAAGGAGCATTAGCGCGTTTTGAGCAAGTAATGAAAGAGCTACAACCCGTTTTACGACAATTAAATGAGAAACCTAATTCATTGGTTTTCGGTGACGATAAAGTACAAGATCCTATTCCGGCTGGAGGCCGCCAATAATGAAAAAGCACCTATTATTTATGGTAGCCGCAACTGCATTCTTAGCTGGCTGCAGCAGTCAACCCGATGCAGTGAATAGTTATTTATTACCTGCTGGCGCACAAAGCATAACGTCTCAAATTGGGTCTAACCAGCCATTGTTGGTTATTCGCCCGGTTGAGATGGCTGAACATCTCGCGGGTACTGGTCTTGTGTATCAAGTGAGTGATACTGAAGTTGTACAAGCTCAACAAAATTTATGGGCTGAAAGTATAGGTAAGCAGCTGACACGGCGTATTAATCAAGATTTACGTAATAAGCAAAGCCAGTTCTGGACAACTGAACTTACGCCAGCCTTGAGCACGTATAATTCACCACGATTGCAGGTGAAAATCGATGAGTTCAATGGTCACTATTCCGGTATGGCTAAAATTAGTGGCGAGTGGATGCTAGTTAAAAGTGATGGTGATTTGAATGGTGTGTACCCATTCAAATTCCAAGTACCTTTGCAAGAAGAAGGGTATGATGCGCAGGTTAAAGCTTTATCTGAAGGTATAAACCGTTTAACGACTCAGATTGCAAAACGGTTAAATGTGGCGCCAGCTTCTTTGTAATGAAATAGCGTAGTTCATAATATTAAATATCATCAACAAAAAAGGAGCCCTTAGGCTCCTTTTTTATTATGCGTTAAATTAACTGGGGTATAACAGGCTTACAGTTTAACCAGCATTTTTCCTTTGTTTTTACCTTCGAACAGACCGATAAATGCATTAGGTGCTTCAGCCAAACCTTCGTAGACGGTTTCTTCCCATTTGATTTTACCTTCAGCAATCCATTGACCCATTTGCTGTGCGAACTCACCGTAGTGCGCCCAGTGGTCAAATACAATGAAACCTTCCACTTTTAATTTCTTGATAATAAGCATGGCAAGGTTAGTAGGACCAGGCTGAGGCTCTGTCGCATTGTATTGAGAAATCATGCCACATACTGCCATACGGCCGTAATCATTCATATTTGCCAAAGCAGCTTCAAGATGCTCACCACCTACATTTTCAAAGTACACATCGATACCTTGCGGTGCCGCTTTTGCTAATGCTTCAGTTAAGTTTGATTCTTTCTTATAGTTAATGACAATATCAACCCCCAAGCTTTTAAGCAGTGCCACTTTATCGTCAGAACCTGTTGAACCGACAACAGTACAGCCGTGCATTTTTGCAATCTGACAAGCAACGCTACCCACTGCGCCAGAAGCAGCTGAAATGAAGACAGTATCTGTTGGTTTTAAATTTGCGATACGGAATAGACCTGTCCATGCGGTCATACCGGGCATACCCATAATGCCTAAGAAACTTTGATCGGGTAGTGGTGTTACAGGAAGTGCGGTTAAACCGTTTCCGTTACTGATGTAATGGCTGCGCCAACCTTGCATGCTATTTACTTTGGTGCCAACAGGGAACTCAGTGTTTTTCGATTCAATGACTTCACCAATTGCACCACCTTCTAAGGCTTCACCTATTTGGAAAGGGGCAATGTAGCTTGCACGATCCATCATGCGACCACGCATGTAAGGGTCAACAGACATCCAAAGGTTCTTTACTAATACTTCACCATCTTGTATTTCAGGTAATGTGTTCTGAGCCAATGCAAAGTTTTCAGCTGACGGAATGCCAGTAGGGCGAGAAGCTAATTGAATTTCTTGAATGTTCATTATGTCTTCCTTTGAAGGATTTTAAGTAACAGTAGCAGCTTCTTTTCATTTTGTTCAAAAGCTTACTGCTTGTTTAAAATTTACGGCTTGTTAAAAAAGTAAGAACTAATTACTTTTCCTGCAAATATTTTGCGCGCTAACTAAATCTGTTTTTAAGTTACACTTAGTTTTTCATTTATGCAATAGATTTGCGCGATAATATTTTGCGCGTTAATTATTTTAAGGCTAAGTATATTACTGTGATGCAATACACGTTATTATGCGGAGTATAAGATTCGGAGTAGATACGAACAGTATCGCTTGAGTGAAAAAAGATCACTGAAAGGTGATTGTATGCCGGAGAGGGAAAGAATGTCTCAACAGTTATCAGATAATGTGTGCTTTGCACTCTACACGGCAACCAATGCATTAGTACGCGCATACCGTCCGTTGTTAGATGAGTTTGATCTCACTTATCCACAGTACATCGTTATGCAATCATTGTGGTATAACAATGATGTAAGCCTAACAGAGCTATCTCATGATACTCATCTCGATCCGGGAACATTAACACCAATTGTGAAGCGTTTAGAAGGCAAGCAGATGCTTACTAGACAAGTATCACCCGTTGATGAGCGTAAAAAAGTGATCTCTTTAACGTTGACTGGACGTGAGTTACAAGAAAAAGCGAAAGATTTGAAACAGCAGCTTCGCCAGAAGTCGAGTATGGATGCGTCTCGAGTAGAAGAGCTTCGTTTACATTGTTTAGAGTTAGCTAAAAACCTTCAAAAGTAGCTTGGGCAAAGCTATAGTCACTCGCCATCAATTATAACTAATGTTAAGTAGTTATGAGATGGCGAGTAAAATAGTCGGTTCATTATTAAGTTTATCGAATCCATTATCCTTGTTTAAAACGGTAGTAGCCGTTTATCCAGCATTCTGGTAATTGCTCGCCAGATGGAAAAGCCAAATTCTGTTTGTCTATCGCAACAGGATCAGCTAAATCTTCCCCTGATTGGTATTGAACATCCACCTGTTGAGTAAAAGGGTTTATTAAAGACCCCATATCAATCACATCTACTAGATCACCAGTACGAGTCTCTTTAAGAAACATAGTGTGATTCTCCTTGACGACATTTGTCTAAAAAGAAATAAGTCAAAGTCATGACCATTGTTAAGTAATTATGGCTGATTTTAATGATTAGGCGATCTTGTCGTTAAAATTGATTGTGTGATTGCTCTGGCGTTTGGGACAGAAATTATCTATCTAAACAAAAGCGGTATCACTAATTGGCATTTTTCTGGTTCACTTTGTTGCATGTGTTGCTCTTATTCCTTAATTATTAAGTATTATATCCAAGTAACCTTACGGTGTAGGTTCTCGCTGAAGTAAGTACAGTAAGGTAACTTGGATATATAACGATAAAAAATCTGGAGTAACGATGAGTCAGTATTATTGGGGCGTTGATCTAGGCGGTACGAAGATTGAGTGTGCAGTGATGTCACGAACAGATGATCAGTGTGTGCTACGTGAGCGAGTTGCCACAGAAGGAAGTAAAGGTTATGTCCATATTCTACAACGTATCAAGTCTCTTATTGATATGTGTGCTGAATCTATAGGTGAATACCCCGAGGCGATTGGCTTTGGTACACCTGGCGCGTTAGACCCCCAAACAGGTGTAATGAAAAACTGTAATTCAACAGCATTGAATGGTCAGCCTTTTGATAAAGACCTTACAGAAATACTGGGCACTAAAGTTGTACTTGCAAATGATGCAAATTGTTTTGCGTTAGCTGAAGCTCGCCTAGGTGTAGTGAAGCGCTTAAAGCCCGATGCTGAAGTTGTATTCGGTATTATCATGGGCACAGGTGTTGGTTCTGGTGTTGTTGTTAATGGCAAGCTGATAAACGGACGACATGGCATTGCAGGCGAGTGGGGGCATAATGTATTAGAACCTAATGGTGCGTTATGTTATTGCGGTAAAGAAGGTTGTTTAGAAACAGTGATTTCAGGGAAAGGCTTAGAAGCGCATTACAAAAGTATTGCCAAGCAAGATCATTCTTTGCCTGAAATCGTAAAATTGGCAGAAAGTGGGGATAGTTTTGCTCAACATACATTAACGCGATTAATCGATAAATTTGGTTTGGCTGTTGCACAAATTATCAATGTTATTGACCCTGATGTGATTGTCGTGGGTGGGGGAGTTGGTAATATAGATGCACTTTATGAGCACGCACCACAAGCGATTAAGCGTCATTTATTTAACCCAATGTTAGATACACTTATTGTTAAACCAGATTTGGGCGATAGTGCTGGTGTATTTGGTGCTGCAATGTTGGTGAAATAAGCAGTTTAACGTGTTTGTCATTTTAATATATAAAAGGGAGTAATTATTGCTGATCATCAGCGTGTAATTGCTCCCTTATATTTAGGTGTTAATCTAGGTATAAATTTAGAATACGAAATTCAGCATAACAGTGTACAACTGAGCATCTTTGTCTTCACCGTAAGCGATTGGTGGTGCAACAAATTGTCCTGAATTTCCGGCGTTGTAATCTTCTCTATCCATAAAAATATTCTGCCATTCAGCATTAATAGAGACTGTGTGAGTGATATCGTATCTTACGCCTGTCGTAATGCTATTGCTTTTCCGGCGTTGGTGGCTCTCTCCATACACTACATAAGGGGTAAACTTATCGATATTATAAGAAGCACTTGCGTACCAGTTAGTTTGAAGGTTGTCGGCATCGACTTCTGCCATAAACTGCCACTGATCAAGTGAATATTCAGCCCCGAGTGTATAGAAATTTAATGTGTCGTATGTAGGTGAAGGAATCATCCTATATTTAGCATTCATGTAACTCATGTGTACACGATAGTTGAACCCACTAATATCGAACGAAATACCTGCAATTCGCTCTGTATCAAATTCTAGTGCTACGCTACCGTAATCCATTTTATTGGTATTGGAAAAACCATAATATGGCATTGCAGTCAGTACTATTTCATCGGAGAGATCATATTGCCAACTCCCTGAGAGACCGTCATAGTAGTTGAATCCTAAAAGACTATCGTAGACCTCTTGTGGCGGTCGTGCCCATGTGTAAGCTTGTCCGACATAGTAATATTCAGACGCAAGAAAAAGAGGTAGCCTTAGGCGCCCGGCTTTAAATGATAAGTTGTTATAGTTGTAAGCTAGATAAGCCCATTCTAACTCTGGTCCCGACCAATCATCTTGCGGGCGTTTAACGACTTGAACAGAAGAACTCAATTCACCCCACATTGCCCAGTCTGCCTGTAAGCCAAATGTTGTATCACAATCGTAGCAAGTGTCATCTGTAATTTCTCGATTCACAAATAGTGGTGTTTTGTTATCTGACTGAGTAATCGATGTTGAGCCAAAACCGCTGATTGAAAAGTTATCGGTAACGTCGATTGCAGCTTGTGAGCAGAATGGAAGTGCAGCGATAATAATGGTTGATAAAAGTGTTTTATTCATTGTCTTACTCTCCCTGTAAGATAGTGATTAAAATATTGGCATTTTCCGGAACTGATTCAATGGGAGCATACGCAATACCATTTGGATTATTATTCAACCATTCAATAATGCTTTTTATATCATCACTATTAAGTTCTTCTGGTGCTTTACCTTTACCTGAAAATGATAAACTTGCCCAATATCCATTCATCTGAGATATGGATTTACCCAGTAACATAGAATAAAACTCTTCTCTATGAATAGAATTCACTGGCAAATCAACTAATATGATTTTTAAACTACCATTTATTTTTTTTGTTTTTCCTTTATAAATCATTCTCGCTTTGCTTTTACTTAAAGCGGGGATATCACTATTCATAGAAAATACGGCAAACTCTACTTCCTTATTATCAGAGTTACTTTCTGCATTAATATGGGATGAAAATAATGTGATGAACATTCCAAATAAGAATGTTATAACAACTCGTTTATCAAGAAAATCCTTATTCATTGATTTTTCCATATCGGTGAGTACTAAACCTACTATACATAATAATAGACACTATTGTGAATACAAGCAGGCATTGGTCTGAGTTCATAATGTGATGAACATTCCAAATAAAAATGTTATAACGACTTGTTTATTAATAAAATCCTTATTAATTGATTTTTTTCATATCGGTGAGTACTAAACCTACTATACATAATAGTAGACATTACTGTGACTACAAACAGACATTGGTCTGAGTTCACATTCAAGGAGAGAATATGGGCTTTTTGAACAAAATATCCATTAAATCGAGACTGTTTCTGTTAGTTGGGTTACCACTACTGTTTATGAGTGTATTTGCTGGGTTAGAAATTAAGAAATTGTACGGCGAAGTACAATCGTTGAATTTACTTAATGCTAGAATTGAATTATTGAAAGAACAATATGTTATTTCATCACAAGTTCACACACTCAAAACAGAAAGATTAGTCGGCGACATTGAATCGAATGAATGGAATGTTCTATCTGAAGCGATTAATCGTGCTTTTTTGTTACTGCCCAGCGCGTTCTCTCAAAGTGAAAAAGAGGGTGCAGAGAATATATTAAAAGAGATGGATGAAGCGAAGGTTGAGCTACTTTCTACAAGTAAAGAAGATTTGAATGATTGGTCTGTATGGTTTGATGATCTCGTTAGTCAGTTTTTAATAACGTTTGAAAAAAATAGAGTGAGCACTGGAAATATAGATATAGAGAAAAACACAGAAGTTCTTTATCAATTGCAGTGGCTGTCTTTTTGGGCACAAGAAGAAAATTGGTTCATTCATCAGTATAAAGAAACGAACAATAATGAGTTTAAACAGTTATTGTCGACGGTGATTGAGCGTCAGCAGCTTTTTATTGATCGGTTTATCGCTATTAGTGCCAGCCCAAAACAAATTGATCTTTTGCTTAAAATATTTGCAGATCCTGCTTTTTCTGACAGTTATAAGTTGCGAGAGGGAATTTTAACAGGAGAAATGAAGGAAAGTGAAATAGCAACAGGTTTGCAAGCTTTTAATGACAGGTTCTCCTTAATACAGCAAGTTGTACAAGAGGTGAGTATCTCGTTAGTTGACGATATTCAGACAACAACGACAGATATCAAAACACTAATGAGTGTGTATCTCGCAGCAATCTTGTTATCGATGGTAGTTATGTGTTACCTAGGAACAAATCTAGCGCGACGTATTCTCTTTTACTTGAGCCGCGTTATTCAAACGATGTCAAAAATTGAAGAAGATCATAATGCAGCATTGAAAGTGAAATCAGATGGTAATGATGAATTCACTGTCTTCACGTCTAAGTTAAACCAATTACTGGAAGATCGTCATTTCAGCCAAGCGAATATTATTAAGGCTAAAGAAGAAGCAGAGAAGGCTAACGTTGCTAAAAGTTCCTTCTTAGCAAACATGTCTCATGAAATACGTACGCCATTGAATGGCATTATAGGGATGTCAGGCATTTTGTCTGATACTGAACTGAACCCTTCTCAAGCGGAATATTTGCAAACCATCGAAACCTCTTCGCAAACATTATTATTGTTGATTAATGACATTCTCGATTTATCTAAAATAGAATCAGGGAATTTGGTGCTTTCACCTCATGAATCAAATCTTGCAGAAGTTGTTTACGACACGATTACTATTGTTCAGGCAAAAGCATCAGAACAAGGACTTAACCTTCAAATTCAATTAGATCCTGAACTACCTACGTCTGTTATGTTGGATGAGCACAGGTTACGACAAGTACTGATGAATTTGATGTCTAATGCTGTGAAGTTCACCTTACAAGGCTCTGTAACGTTATCGATAACTTATACTGATATTGGTGATAAAAAAGCGTCGTTGCTCTTTTCTATAAAAGACACCGGAATTGGTATCGAAAAAGATAAGCAACAACAAGTCTTTGCACCATTCACGCAAGAAGATGGCTCGATTACTCGTCAGTTTGGAGGTACAGGTTTAGGGCTGGCAATTTGTCGTCAGCTAGTTGAGCTTCTAGGCGGTTCAATTGAACTGAAATCAGAAAAGGGATTTGGTAGTGATTTTTACTTTAGCTTAGATGTCGATGTTGTTAAATATCAGCCTAAACTTATCCCGAATTTTGAGAACAAAAAGTGTCTGCTGTTATCAAATCAAACATCAAATGCCGATAAAGTCGAAATGGAATGTAAAAAGTGGGGGTTGAATATTACTGTTTCTGATATAGAAACGGCAGCCGTATTAGGGATATCACAACAATATGATTTAATTTTATATTGTCAAAAAACCTTAAATCGTACGATTAAAGACATTGAATTATTTAATCGTATTCAAGATAGACCAGCCCTCGTTATTTGTTCTCAACTTCAAGATGAGCAATTTGATTTTGGTCATACGATTGATGGATTAACCGTTTTACCGTTGCTTGGTCAGCGATTTGTAAAAGCGATTAGTAATGCATTTACCAACGTAGTGAAGAATAGAGAAATACAAGCTACCCCTGCTTTGAACCCTGAGAGTTGTTTAGTTGATATAAAGTCTGTGAGCATAAATACAACTCCTACCATCACAGAGGGTCAAATATCAGAGCAAGCAGATGCAGATGTTATTTTGATCGTTGAAGATAACTTAGTTAATCAGAAGGTTGCTTCACTCTTGCTTAAAAAAGCGGGTTACCAAATTGTTTTGGCAAATAATGGACAAGAAGCCGTTGATCTTATTACCCAGAAAGAACCTATTTCGTTTAAAGCCATTTTAATGGATTGCATGATGCCGATAATGGATGGTTTTGCTGCAACTGAAGCGATTCGAGTATGGGAAAAAGAACAACAAACTGATCGGCTACCGATTATTGCATTAACTGCAAGTGTTCTAGATGAAGACATTAGTAAATGCTACGAAGCTGGAATGGATGATTATGTTGCGAAGCCATTTCGTAAAGAACATTTATTAGGTAAATTAGAGAGCTTGAATGAAGTTGCATAATAAACTCATGGGATAAAAATTATATTACTTGAATATAAAGAGACTGGAATGTCTCTTTTTTTATTCGTTGCATGTTTGTCTTGTGCGAGATCTCTTACAAATTAGTAAGGAAAACAGCTTATTTTATAAATGAAACATTTGAAATTAAAAATAAAATCTATGAAATTCATGCGTTTATTGGTTTTCAGTGTTTTTTGTACTTACATTTGATGATAAATGTGATCTATGTTCGTTGCTTAGATTTATAAAACCCGTATTCTTTATTGCGTCGGAAGGAACTGACGGAACGGAACAGGAAATTAGCCAAGGAATCTGGCAGCCTCAGGATGAGGGCGGTGAATCAGGACGATTTATCGAACATGGACTGTGAAGGGATAATCAAATGGAAGTGATGCAGTAGGTAGGATACTTACTCGTTAGGATGACGAAATACGGACCACTTCAGGATGAAGTAAAGGATACCTCCAGGACGGAGAGGGAGTCGGAACAGGATGATTCGACGGATCAAGGTAAGATCAAAGGACATCTCTAGGATAGAGAAAAAAGGACTAAGCTGAAGGAATCAGCAAAATCATGGAATGATGCAGGGAGCACTATAGTAGCCGGATTGCTGCAAGTAAGACCTAAGGGCGCGACGAATGTCGCGCCCGCTCTTTTTTTAGGGTACTAAATTTATGGTATTAGAGGGCTTAGCTATACACGCATATAACTCTCTACTAAGCAATAAGTACTGTTAGCTCGCCAATACTTGAGGCTTTTTCTTCAAGCTCGCAAATAACATATAAATCGCTGTACTTAATAATACGATGAAGAAAAAATCCATTAATCCATTCGCTTTAATTAAAAATTTATTAGCTAATAACGGTCCAGTCGCCGAACCCACGCTATAGCTAAACAACATGATTTGTGTTGCCGCTACAATAAAGCTCGAACCTAGTTCATCACAAGCCAAAGTAATCGCTATCGGATACAAAGCAAATGCAGACATACCTAACAGGGCCAATGCGAATACGGTTGTTAGGTAATCACTCGTTAAGTGTGTAACTCCCATAGCAAACACGCCGAGTAACGACATCATCGCTAACAGTAGCGTTTTGCTCATTTTTAATGATAGCGCGCTTACAATAGGCTGAATTATCATGCCACCTAAAATAATCGCAGCCATTAGTACGCCAATTTTTTCATTGCTCATATCGGCCTTACGTAGCGCTAAGGGCATTAACCCATAAATCGTGCCCATAACAACGCCAGAAACTAAGCAACCAATAATTGCGGCTTTGCTTAAACGTGAAATTTGCTTAAACCCCATCGTATGGTGTTCTTCACAATTTGGTTGTCCTTGCTTAATAAACAGAGGTGGTAAAATTGCAAGTAAAATCAAAGCAATAATTGCAATAAATGGTTCAAACCCATTAATACCGAACATGTTTATGCCAAATTGCCCTATAGTCGTTCCACCATATAGCGATGTCATATAAATGCCGAGTCGCTTAGCACGCTCTTTTTTATCGTCACCAATTAATAGCCATGATTCAATCACGACAAATATGCCAGCTACAGCCATACCTGCAAGTAAACGGGCAAATAGCCATACTTCTTTATTTGGAAATAAAGGCATAATAGCAACAGTTATCGCTAGGATCGCAAGGAACATGATGAAAGCGATTCGGTGACCAATTTTTGCAATAATTGGCTCAATCATCAAAGAACCGATTAATAAGCCAAAATAAAAAATACTGGCTAACCAACTAGCAAAACCTGAGTCTATCTTAAATGATCCCATCGATAACGGGATTAAACTCATTAAATAGCCTGAAGCTATTGCAAAAACAGTTAGTCCGGCAACAGGTACAAAAATACCTCCGCCTTTGCGACAAGTAGTGTTCTGAATCACTACCGTGTACTCCAATATTAAATATGTAAATGGGATGTCTGCCTAAGAAAAGACAGTGTCTGATGTTATTTCGAGAGGAATATGAACCCAAAGATGCTTTTCGTAAAGTGAGAAAAACTAATGCGAATGGCCGTAAATACTTATGTTAACTCAGTTGGTTTTAGTTAGTTTAGAGTTAATCACAATGAATGTTAAGATAATCACATTTAAATGATGATAACTCTTTGTTTTAAAGTGCTTTATAGTTTTTATTTAATACATATTTAGTCTAGCTTTTACTCATAATGTTTAGTGTTATAAATGATTTTTAGTGTGTATATTTCTCTATCTATGGAAAAATATTTTTTATTGAGGGCTACTTTTTAGAAAGGGTGTTGCGGGAGGGTAGGTGCATTGTTTTGGTGCACTATGTCCTTATATTTGTGCAATATTTTCCAGTTGCTATATCTAACTTATTGAATTTTAATTGGTTATGTAATGGTATGAAGTTTGCTTTGATATCAGTGTGTTTAGGTATGGAGTTTGAAGAGCTGAATAGCAGTGAGGGCTGTTTGGTTTTTTAAGTATTAAGCACATCAGAATACACCTTCTACTTGTCATGTTTGACATAGGCACTGTTCTTTTGTAGCGGAAGAACAGTGCCTTTTCTTTTTAATTAGCGCTTGTTTTTAAGGTAACGCTTACGACGTTCTTCTTTCTTTTTAATTTGTTGTTCTTTCTTTAGTTCTGCTTCAATAGCGACATTAACTAGCTCTTCTGTGATCATTTCTGGACGTTCCATAGTGATCTTACCTAGTACGCCATTACGCAGTTCATTGATTAGTATTTCTGACGCTTTATGGATATCAATTCGACCACCAGGGCGAAGGCAGCCACGTTTACGACCAATTTCTTCCATTAACTCGATATCTGTTTCTGGTAATTCATCATCAAGATCGTAACGAGCTTTGATTAAATCAGGATAAGCCGCTGCTAAATATTCAATAGTGAAGAAAGCGACATCGGTATAATCCATTGCAGTATCTTTAACCGCACCTGTTGCCGCTAAACGAAAACCACTGTGCGGGTTCTCTACTTTTGGCCACAAAATTCCAGGGGTGTCAGATAACACAATACCGTTTTGTAGGTTAATGCGCTGCTGTTGACGAGTAACGGCTGGCTGGTTACCTGTAACAGCAATAGTGCGACCTGCAATTACGTTAATGATTGTAGATTTACCTACGTTAGGTATACCCATAATCATAGTGCGAATATTTTTGCCCATAGCTTCGCGACCAGGTGCTAGCTTGCGGCATAGTTCCATGATTTGATTTACTTCAGCAATATTCTCTGTCGTGATAGCGATAGCTTTAACACCTTGTTCTTTTTCAAGGTGTGCAATCCACATTTCAGTCATTTCAGGATCGGCTAAGTCACGTTTGTTCAAAACCTTAACAACAGGCTTTTCACCACGAAGTGAAGAAATCATTGGGTTTTCACTACTGAATGGGATACGTGCATCTAGCACTTCAATAATGACATCAACTTTCGGAATTGCTTCTTCAATTTCTTTACGTGCTTTGTGCATGTGGCCTGGGAACCACTGAATCATATTACTCATTTAAAATCTGAACCTTTTTAAAAATCATGCTGTGCATTTTGGTACATGCTGGGCTACAAAAGTGAAAGCGTCGAAATCTGAAAAATCAAAACAGAAGTTGATTTGAGTAATAGAATGTTGTCGGTAACTCATCTGACTTTTCTTTAAAGCATGTACGAATGAGTAGATTCTAGCATCTTCACCAAAAGATCGGAAAAGAAGTCAGTATCAAACAGCATACATGGTTTTGATTTGTACAATGTAAGCGCTCAATGTTAAAAATGGTTGTCTGATAATGACGTTTTATATTAGTCGTTCTAAACGTCATGAAATCATTACCGCTAGACGGCGTTATAACCTTGCAACACCCCTTAATTTTACTTATAGCTCAATGTGTTAAATAAAATCGAAATCTTAGCTTTCTGTAACGGTTTTTGCGATTAAAAATTCTGTGATGGTATTCTCATTTATCCTTACTGAGTGAGAGTACGTTTGCATAACGTTTTTTAATGAATAAAGCATAATGAAAACAAAATTACTTACTCTCGCACTTTCCTCTTTAATGGCATGCGCTTTTGTGTCGACGTCTGTACAAGCAGACCCAAAAACGCCCGGAACAGAAACAGGGTACAGCTCGATTGATGTGATGCAGAAAGGCGAATCAGTACCGCTCAATTGGATCTCGGTAGAAGGTATTAAAGCGAGCCTTGCGGATAAGCCGCCGATGGCTGTGGGCTTTGATATTGACGATACAGTGTTGTTCAGTTCCCCTGGTTTTAATCGTGGTCAGCAAGTTTTTTCGCCGAATGGCTATAGTTACCTTCAGTCACAACAATTCTGGGATAAGATGAACTGTTCATGGGAAGCTTTCAGCTTACCTAAAACAATCGGTCAGAAGTTGATTACAATGCACCAAGAGCGTGGTGATGATATTTATTTCATCACTGGTCGTACAGGGTCTGATTGTGAAATAACCACACAATACCTAAAAGATACTTTTGGAATTGCGAATATGCACAAAGTGATTTTTGCTGGTTCCAGTAAAACGGTTTACACCAAGACTCCTTTCATTAAGGAACATAACATTAAGTTGTATTACGGTGATTCTGATGGGGACATCATTTCTGCTCGTGATGCGGGGGCGGAAGGTATTCGTATTATGCGTGCTGCAAATTCAAGCTATAAAGCGATTCCTAAGAATGGGATTTATGGTGAAAAAGTCGTGAAGGATTCTCAGTATTAATTATTGCGTCATCTTTTTTGCGTGCTGGGTTGTGTGAAACCTAAACGATAGCGATAAATATTGCCCATAGCTGTATTGTTGATAAAGCAACTATGGGCTTTTAAGGTAATGTTACATAGCGATTTGCTGTCATTTGTTAAATATCGGTTAAATTATTTTATAAACTTTTTAAGAATGTTCGATAGAGGTGCATTACCAGGTAAGGAGTCGCATAGTATTATAGAATCAGACACAATTTTACTTTGACCCGCTTCAGATAGAGCTGCAAACATATTGCCGTAATCAATTGAATCATTGAAATCCATATGTCCAATAGCCCTAGAAACAAGTATGAGACTGTCATTTACAGAGCCATCTTTTGAGACTGCAATAATATCATCACAGATAACATCGACAGCTGCTACGGGCAAAGACAGAGATAGAAACGATATAGCTAATAGATATTTTTTCATGACTGTTCCGCTTTGTGTGAGTAAGAAATGATTTATTACTGATAAGGTACAACGTCATCTTTTCTAGTTGCATGCTCGGTAATAAGTTTGTCGTGCTTATATCGATTTTTATCGACGTAGATTCATTATTTTTCATATCTATCTAATAGGTAGCACTTAGTGTTTATGTCGAAAATAGAGAATTTATATTTTGACTAAAAACTCTATTTGCGACAGGACTAAATTATTTATTTTTAAAATAAACAGCTTAATATTTCTGAAATTTATATTCTCATCTGCTTCATTAGTCTTAATGCATTTAGCGTAACAAGGAGAGTTCCACCTGCATCGGACAATACCGCTGCCATCAGACCCGTTACTCCAAACAAGGTTGTTATCAAGAAAAACGAGTTAATACCTAATGCTAGAGCGATATTCTGTCGTGTGATTTTAGCTGTTTTTTGGGAGAGCTTAATCATTACAGGAAGCTTTACTAGCTTTTCGTGGGTAAGGGCTGCATCGGCTGTTTCTAATGCCACATCACTGCCTCTGCCCATAGCAATACCAAGTTCAGCCATTTTTAAAGCTGGGGCGTCATTGATACCGTCGCCAACCATAGCCACCGCGCCAGAATTTTGAAGCTGCAGATCTTGAATTGCTTTCACTTTATCTTCAGGTAGTAGTTCAGCTTTATAGTCAATACCAAGGCGACCAGCGATAGAAGCAGCAGCCCTGCGATTATCACCTGTTAGCATTACACTTCTTATCCCCATTTTCTTTAGATCATTGATAGCTTCTACCGCATCTTCTCGCAATGTATCTGCCATTCCGATAATGCCTAGAGGGGCCATCCCTTCAAGGATAACAACCACGGTATTTCCTTGTGACTCGATTTCTTCAACAGTTTCTTTAAGTTCATTCATATCCATGATAGAGCTATGAACGTATCGTGGTGCTAAGATTGAAATTTCTCGATTATCTACCTTTCCGATAATTCCACGACCATTAATAACTTTTATGGTCTCAGGTTCAACTAGATCAATACCATACTCTTTAGAATGTTCGATGATAGCCTTCGCTAGAGGATGGCTTGATCCTTGCTCAAGTGATGCTGCTAATTTAAGTAGTTCATTGCGATCTTCAGCTAAAGAAATGATAGTTGTTACTTTTGGCTTTCCTTGTGTAAGTGTTCCTGTCTTATCAAATGCTAATACTTTAACGTTCTTAAGTTGTTCAAGA
This sequence comes from Photobacterium profundum, assembly GCF_003026285.1. Lineage (GTDB taxonomy): Bacteria > Pseudomonadota > Gammaproteobacteria > Enterobacterales > Vibrionaceae > Photobacterium > Photobacterium profundum. The sequence continues at coordinate 497,147 of NZ_PYOD01000003.1, read as the reverse complement.
GCAGCACCACCTTTAATTAATGCACCGGAGCGTGATGCAGAAGTTAATGCCGATGTTACAGCTGCTGGAATTGATACAACTAATGCACATGGGCAAGCAATCAGTAGAAGTGTTAGTGCTTTATAAACCCAAGGCATCCATTCTGCGCCCATGAACAAAGGCGGAACTACCATAACTAAAGCTGCTATAGCCATTACAAGTGGTGTATACCATGAACTGAATTTATCAACCATTCGTGCTATGGGAGCCCGACTTTCTTCAGCTTCTTCAATAAGAGTGATAATTCGGTCTATTGCATTGTTGCCTGGTTCTGATTCAACGACGAGAGTTACAGGCTTATCTACAACCATGCATCCAGCCATTACCTTTTCATCTTTCTTCCTATTTACAGGAATTGATTCACCAGTAAGCGCACTTTCATCAAACGTACCGATACTTGACTGAATCGTTGCGTCAACGGGAATACGATCACCTGGAAGCACTTCGATAATTTCTCCTGGGATCACGAATTCAACTTGGATTTTTTCTCTTTTTCCATCAACAATGCGAGTGACGGTATCAGGCGTAAGTTGCATCAGGCTTTTGATGCCAGCTCGGGCTTTTCGTCCAGCAAAACCTTCAAGCATTTCGCCTAGAGAGAACAGGAGAAGAACAAGACCGGCTTCGATGTTTTCACCAAGAAACAGCGCACCTAAAGCAGCAACTGTCATTAGTGTCTCGATGCCAAACCAAGTACCAGATTTCATTTGATTGAAGGATTTTTTTGCAAATGGCAGTGTGCCAATAGCTGTTGCTATGAAGAATGTTTGCTCTCCCATGCTAGGGAATAGAAGCATTACAATGATTGAGATAGCCATTAGTGAGGCTAGTAGGACAAACGTGGAATAGGCTTTCCAGAATGGTTTTTCTTCTTCTTTCGCGTTTGCGTCTAAAAGGGTGAATCCAAGGCTTTCAACGGTTTCGCGTATCAGGCTTGGATCGGCATCTTCATCAAGTGATACAAATAACCGTTCAGTGGCAAATGCAACGCGAACGTGCTTAACCTTGGCAACGTTGGCTAGAGCGTTTTGAATTTTAATAGCACAGCTAGCGCAGTCCATCCCTCTGATTAGGAATTTGTGGTTTGTGAACTTACCGTTTATTGGTGTATTTTGCATCGGTTGCTTGCTTGAGCAACATTGTTTTACAGCACAATCTGTCATTTTTAAACCCTCTTTGTTATTGCTTGAGAATGCATAATAACCTTGGAGTTAACTTCAAGGTCAAGAGTTTTATTTACCTAAAATATATAATGATTAAAGTAATCAGATAAGGTAGCTCTACTCGAGGAAACGTTGTAAAGGTGTTTTTGAATATTTGGCCACGGTAGTTTTTTCGATAATTAAGTTTTTAATGAATTGACTCAATGTTAGGTCGCTACGGTACAATATATCTCTTATTAGATGACAGGATTCATAATGAAAGGGTTAATGTATTCAAAGTTTGCTAATGATTATGATATAGCAATACAGAATAATATTTATAATGCACATTTAGAGAGACCTTCATTACAAGCAATGTTGCCTAATTTAACAAATAAGCATGTTTTAGATTTGGGTTGTGGTAGTGGTGTTTACGCAAAATTCTTGTTAGAAAATGGCGCTAAAGTAACTGCAGTTGATGCTTCACCTGAAATGATTGATATAGTGAATGCGAAGTTTGGACATAAACTAACAGCGTATACTCAAGACTTATCGTTAGGTTTACCAAATGAGATAAGCGATACCTATGATGTTGTCATTTGTCCTCTCACTATTCATTATATTGAAGATCTTTCTTTATTATTTAATGATATTAAGCGAGTGCTAAAAGCGGGTGGTTGCTTTGTTTTTTCAACACATCATCCGCTTGTTGATATTGAGGCATCTCTGTCTGGTGATTATTTTGAGCGAGAGCTGGTAACGGAAAATTGGGATACGATAGGTGAACCAGTAGAAGTTAAATTCTACCGTCGTTCTTTGACTGAGCTTTTTGACTTTATATCACAAGCTAGCTTATGTGTGGTTGAACTTTCAGAAGGGAAGCCATCAGAAGCAATGAAAGAAATTTCACTTGAACGTTTTAACCACCTGAGTAAAAATCCTAATTTCATCTTTATCAAATGCCAACCTATTGCTTAACCAGCTTTATATGGCAGATCAAGTAAATGAGAACATTATGATTGTTGAAAATGTGGCTCCTGAAGATTATGCAGAAATGCTGATGGTCTGGGAGAATTCAGTCCGAGCAACTCATGACTTCATCACTGATGAGGATATTGCGTTTTTTAAACCTATTATCATCGAACATGCTTTTCCTGCGGTATCGCTGCATTGTATTAAGGACAAGTTAGGGGTAATTATTGGCTTTCTTGGTGTTAATGACCAAAAAATTGAAATGCTGTTCATTTTAAATGAGGCGAGGGGACAAGGTGTCGGTAAGGTACTTTTGACCTATGCGTTAACTGAATATTCAGTTAATAGTGTAGATGTAAATGAACAAAACCCACAAGCTGTTGGTTTTTACCAGCGTATGGGGTTTAACGTTGTATCACGCTCACCATTAGATGATATGGGAAAACCATTTCCTATTTTACATATGAAGCTATAAAACTCGGTTTCTTGTAACCGTGTTTGGCAGAAGAAGCACTTAAGACTAATAATCTTAGGTGCTTCCGTATATCTGGTTTTCGAAATGAGTATTTTTCGTTATACAGTTGAATATCGTTTTATGAATCTCAATAAAATAGGAACGCCAGACTTCCCTATCATTTCAGCTTTCCAGCATTGAAAAATAGCCGTCTCGTGGTCTGCAATAAGACTAAAAGCCTGGATATTTTCTTTTGCTTCCTCTGCCCATACACGGTATTTTTCTTCGTAGGGCTCAACCCAGTTTGTCAGCGTTTGTACCAGCTGATCCCATGGGAGATCTACCTAAAATTCGGCATCTTTTATACCTTTAAGCTGCATATCCGTATTATGTTTGTCGTATTCAATTGAGTGTTTGTCTAGATACGGTTCTAGAAGCTTTGCTGTTAAAACTTCAACATGGATTAATGTTTCCCATAGTTGAGAGTGTGATTTATCAGCGTAATTTTTAGCAAAGAAAGATAAAAATGAAATACCATAAATTTCACCTTTGTATGCAGTATGGATACGGTCTTCCACATTTAATCCCTAATTTAAAATAAGGCCATAAATAATAGTGATTTATGGTTATAAATCAATTAATTATAGCTAGATTTAGATGGTCATGCTTAGAACGTAAAAATACAGGGCTTAGGGTTTTAGTCCTAGTTTTTTCTTTATATCACTTAAATCACTGTAAAAGACCAGTGTCTCAGCCACTTCAAACACACGAACTGATCCTGATTTATGTAACGCTTGATAATAATACTCGCTAGCGGAAGCTGTATTACCAAAGGTTTCGGCCAGTTTTGCATTGAGCAACAGTGTCATTACTGTTTGTTGGTTGTAATGAATCTTCTCTAGGTGTTGCTGGGCTTCTGCTGTGTTATTGGTCGTTAGTGCTAGCAAGGCAAATGCTTCGTGTACTTTGTTAGACTGCGGATCCGATAAGAGCATGCTTTTTTGTGCCATTAAAGTATTGTTCAATGCCTCTTTTTTATCATTATCAATACCGGTGTTACTGATGTATAGCAACGTCATTTTATAGATGTAATTCATGGCGATTAAATAATGATTATCTGGTTCGATATCTAACGCTTGCTGGTACAGAGTTAGTGCTTTGAGCTTATCTGCGTCGTTATTATTAAATACAATGCCAATGGCTTGCATGGTCAGTTCAAGAGCTTGTGGGTTAGTCGGCATTTCGCTTAACGCAGAGTCAATTGTTTGCTGAGGAACATTGATGTGTAAGGCGTGCAGTAAATTGGTTAGCATCTGTTTGATGGTGAGGAGTAGGTCATTTTCGTTAATCAGATACTTTCTATCTAAATGCATGAAATTTGAGATGTTATTGTAATACTCTACATCAATGTACTTTTTACCATTTTCTTCTAACAGGTGAAAAGTTAACGATTTACCAGCCACTGGTGACGGTGTGGTATTTCGTACTAATCGGAAGTTCTTATTATATTGCAAGTCATTCAATAAGCTATTGATAGCACCAATTTCGATGCGGGTTGTTTTTGGGTCAGTGGTATTGCTGTCAATCTTAATTGATACATTGATAACACTAGGCTCTAGTGAGCTAAATTTGCGTGTGGATGTAGCTCTTGATTCAGGCGTTTTTACATAATAAAACAGTGATGCTAGGGTGGCTACCAGTAATAAACAGCAGAAGGCGATCAGTTTTCCTCGTGAAGAACGACGTTGATGCGCTGCCTCTCGCTCTTTTTGATACGATGGTGCAGATGAAGGCTGAGGTACTTCCCGGACAGCCTCTTTGTTTGTATGAGCAGTGTTTAAAAGGGCGTGTGCGTTTTCAGTATCCTGATTGTTATCCTCGGTAGATAAGCTGTCATCCTGAATCTCGACCTCTGCGTCTAATTTATAGCCACGTTTAGGGATCGTGATGATATAGCCATGAGGGTGACGTTGGTTACTTTTCAGTATTTTTCGAAGTTCAAATATAGATTGGGTGATCACTTGATCAGTTAAAAAGCTACCGTTCCAGACTTCATTGATTAACTCATCACGACTGAATGTTTGGTGAGGATGCTGGCATAAAAACAATAATAAATTAGAGAGACGGTTATCAATCACGACACTCCGTTCATCGAGAATACATTTGTTTTCACTGGGAATGAAAATCCAGTTGTCGATTTTATAGCGTTTCTTATCCATCTATTTCCTTGAAGTAAAACGTATCATTTCTGATAAAAGATTAGGGGTTTCCAAGGAAAATACAACGTATAAAAGTAATTACTCTTTAAACAAGAAACCGTGAAGCTACGTTGACATGATAGGCGTTGCTCACGGTTTGTCTTGGCGATGTGATCGATAGAACCTTATTGATAATAAAACATAATGAATATGCCTTTATTATATGCGCTTTGTTTCTTTTCGTGGTGATTATAGCTCTTCTTCTATCTACGCATACATGGAATGTATAACCTTAAATTAAGTAACTTATTTTAAGAAGAGAATATCCGTATCAACGGCCTGCAAAATCTGCTTGGCATGATTGTGCGTGATATGGAACTTATGATGTGATTTCCCGGTAACGATCAGCGAAGCATCAATAGATTTTGCTAATTCCGCCACACGTAATGCCACATCACCAGTCATGATATGAATGTGATTTGCTTCAAATGGGAAGGTATCAATTATGAAACTTTTATCGTGTTCAAATTCAGAATATGGGAGCTCTTTGAGCGCACCTTGCAGTTGTGGCCAGTAGGCATACACAGTGGGATCAGTAAAGGCTGCAGGCATATCGATACTGTAGGCCAAGTGCAAATCGGCATCCCATTGATCCGCCATGTCACAAGCTTCGCTGATTAGTTTAAAGCTGGAGTCGTTGTGAATGTCAGCGGCAACGATGATAGTTTTGTTTTTATAGCGTTGATTAAACATAATCTATTCCCATAGGGTAGTGTGAAAATGTAAAACACAATCAGAAGACAGGTTTTATTCTGCTGCGAATGATTAACGTGTTACAGCCTTAATTATGCAATCTAATTATTAATTTCTAAGGCTAGTTCTTTCATTCTTTTCATAACACTGTCGGTATGGTTTATTCCGACAGTATATTTGGGTATGCTGATTTTATGAGGGTTTTACAGGGCGTTGTTGTGCTTCGTAGGCCGCAGATTGAATAAAAGTACGTACTTCTTTAACAAAGTTGTCGACATCTTTTTCAATCTGTTCATAACGTAATGAGGATTTATCATTTTCTAATACACCAGCTGCTTCTATTACAGATACACGCTCTGCTAGCGGTTTGTTAGAAATACTATCGACAATTTGTGCTTCGATGATAATACGAACACTTTGGTTCCGTGTGCCGAGCGCCATTTTTACCGCACCGATAACTGCGCCAATAGGAATTACTTTGGTTAGTTTTAAATCTTCAGGGTTAGCTGTCGCACGGCTAATACGAAGGTTAATTTGTGCGACGTGTGGCCCTACTTTATCGACGACCTTGATGTCTGATGAGATATTACTGCGCAGTTGTTTTGTCACTACAGTAGAAAGTTTCTCTAGCACCGTTTCTGGGATTTGCTTACTGTGTGTTTTATTTTGTTCTAACTCTACTTTTGGCACGATCAATGAAGTGTAGTAGTGTGGCTGAACCGCATCAGATACCCATTGCACTCCTTTTTCTAGGCTGTCAAAATCAACTTCTTTAAGCGTTTTATTTTCGGGATATCGTTGTTCGTTATCTCTTTGCTTGTTGGGACTAAGCTTGAACAGGCAGTAAGTAAAAGTAGAGCCATTCCCATTGTTGCTTTGATGGTAATCTTTTTCATTTTGTTCGTTATCTCGGTTTACTATGTAGAAAAGACAACCTAAGCCCATACAATATGAAAGTGTTGATAAATACCGCACGGTAATATTGCTTAGGTTGTTGTTTAGTTTTTACTATTTTCATTTTATTGTCGCTTTAGTTAGCCAAAATATTTATCTAGGGCTAATTAACTTTTGGTTTGGAACTGTTTTTATGACCCGGAATACTCAACAACGTGTGCTAAGAACTCACGACCCGTTTCATTACCTTTCTTATTTTTATAAAACGTTACGGTGAAATATTTAGGGAAGTCTTTTTCTAAATGCTTTTTAATATTCTTTGCAACTTGCTCTGTACCTATGCTGCTATATACATAGAATGAACGCTCTTTAGCTAATTTCATTTCTTTAGCTTGTTGATCTGTAATGCGCTCTACTTTAGTGAATTCTGATAAATACTCAGAAGAGTCGGCTACTGCGACATAACCATCTGATAGTGTAGATATGTATACTTTATCTTTAATGTCTACTTGCTCTAGTTGCCTCATCTCTTTATTAAACACCGTTAAATCACTGTTTGTTGGTGATTGCGTTGCGGCAGTAGCATTAAGTGAGGTTAACATCATTATAGTGAGAGCTAATTTCTTCATGGAATATACCTTGTTTTAATAGTTCAATAATTTCAAGTTATTTTTTTTGTCTATTGTGATAGGTGGGAGTAATTTATCGCTTAGCGGGGTAATTAAAATCAAAAGAAACTAATCTTTAAATATTTTAGGTTTTTTATCTGTCATTTATGTTTTATTGTCGTTTAAGTTGTTGTAATTAGTGGTATTTAATCTTCGTGATGCGTTTGGCTTTAAGTGTTTTATTGTTTTTGTCTTGAGTGGGTTTATATCGATGTTTTATCAAACCTTGATACTTCTATGAGCTATTTTATTTCGTCTAATAATAATATGTACATAACGGTTGAGTGATTGAATGAACATAAATAAAGCAGAATGGTTTAACCCTGTTTTTTGGGTTGGGTGTTTTTTTGCACTTGATACTTAAAAGTAAACTATAAAATGAGAAATTAAATGTCGAAGAGATTCATTATAAGTATTGTTGTTACTATGTTTCTTATATTGGTGGCTGTGTTTGGCTTCTATCAATTCAAACAGCATATGATTAAGGAAAAATTAGCAACTTTTAGTTTACCGCCGGTATCGGTAACGACAGTGAAAACAACATCCGATAGTTGGACGCAGTCTATTTTATCTGTTGGTCATGTTACATCAGATAAATACGTAAACATTACTCCTCAGTTGTCAGGTCAGGTAATGGCTATTAACTTCGAGTCAGGAAGTAAAGTAAATAAGGGTGATATATTAGTTCAGCTTGATGATCGTTTATTACAAGCAAATCTTGCAACCAGTGTGGCAAATTTAAAATTAGCGCAAATAGAGTACAAACGTCAAAAGCGATTATTGAAAACACACAGTACTTCACAAGACGCAGTTGATACGGCTCTTGCTAAATTAACGACTAGTCAAGCAGATGCGAAATACATTCAGACGCAAATTGATTTCATGAAAATTAAAGCCCCTTTCTCTGGTGTGGTGGGTTTGCGTGAGGTGAACTTAGGAGACTTTCTTCAGCCGGGTAATACAATTGTTGAATTACAAAATGTGGATAAGCAGTATATTGACTTTTCGGTTCCTGAAGTCTATCTCACAAAAATAAAACATGGACAGCAGGTTAAATTTAAAACTGATTCGTACGGCAATAAAGAATTTACAGCAACGATCACTGCGATTGAACCTTCAGTGGATAGTGAGTCTCGCAACCTCGATATTCGTGCAGTCATAACTTCAAAAAGTGCTCACCTTGTATCTGGTATGTATGTAGAAACATCTGTTATTACTCATGATGTGACAGCCGTTGTACCTGTTCCGGTTGTTGCTGTTTCCTATTCATTATATGGCGACACGATTTATGTGATTAAACCTGATAGTGAAAAAGGCAATAAAACAGAAACCGCGTCTGACGGTAAAACAAAGTTTCCTATTTATGATGTTGAGCGCCGTACGGTGAATATTGGTCAACGCCGCAATGGTTGGGTGGGGGTTACATCGGGTTTAAAAGCGAATGAACAAGTGGTGACATCTAACCAGCAACAGTTAAAAGAGGGTGTGCACGTTATTATTAATAACGCTAATCCGTTTCCTGCCAAGAATGATAAATAGGATATAACACGATGAGTTTTACTGATGTGTTTATAAAGCGCCCTGTTTTAGCTGTTGTATTAAGTATGGTGTTATTAGTCTTGGGGCTTAAAGCGTTTAGCATGCTGCAAGTACGACAGTATCCGAAATTAGAAACGGGGGTGATTACGATTACCACCAATTATCCAGGTGCCAGTTCATCCAGTGTACAAGGTTACGTAACACAGCCGTTGCAAGCGCAAATTGCGCAAACCGAAGGCATTGATTATATGACCTCGGAAAGTAGCTTGGGCGAATCGCTTATCACGGTGTACTTGAAGCTAGATTATCCGTCAGACAAAGCTTTGACCGAAATTTTGTCATTAGTACAGCAGGTTAAATATCGCTTACCTGAAGGGGTGCAAGATTCCAGTATTCTAAAGTCAACGTCGGAGTCTCCGGTGCTGTATTTGTCGTTTTCCAGCGATACATTGGCAACTCAGCAGATTTCTGATTACCTTAGTCGTGTGGTGAAGCCAATCTTTTCGACAGTAAATGGTGTGTCGAAAGTGGATTTACTGGGTCAGCGTGATTTCGCGATGCGTATCTGGTTGAACCCAACCAAGATGGCTGCGTTTGGTATTACAGCAACGGATATTCAAAACGCAGTGAAAGGCAGTAATGCTGTCAGCGCTGCGGGTAAAGTGAAAAATGATTATATCGAGATTGATGTAAATGCGCATACCGATGCTAATACAGTTGAACAATTTAAGAATATCAGCCTGAAGGCCAAAGATGGTCGTATTATTCACCTAGAGGATGTAGCCACTGTTGAATTGGGGGCAAATAGCTACGATGCGACTGTGCACTTCAATGGCAAGAAAAGTGTGATGGTTGCCATCAGTAACACGTCTAGTTCCAACCCGCTAACCGTGGTTCAAGATGCGTACAAAGTACTGCCTGATGTGATGAATAGTTTGCCACAAGGCGTGCATGCCAATGTGGTGTATGATTCGACAAAATTTATCACGACATCGATTGATGAAGTGATCAAAACCTTGCTTGAAGCAGCCCTGATTGTTGTGATTGTGATTTTTGCGTTCTTGGGTTCAATACGTGCGATGCTGATTCCGTTGGTGACGATTCCATTGTCGCTTATTGGCTCTATGTTCTTCATGATGGCGCTTGGATTCAGTATTAACTTATTGACACTGCTGGCGATGGTATTGGCTATTTCATTAGTAGTCGATGATGCTATCGTGGTGGTTGAAAATACTTTCCGTCACTTGGAAAAAGGTGTCCCCCCCGTAAAAGCGGCGTTATTGAGTGCGAAAGAAATCGCAGGCCCTGTGATATCTATGACTATCACGTTGGCAGCTGTGTACGCCCCAATCGGATTCATGGGTGGCTTAACGGGTAAGTTGTTCACTGAATTTGCCTTCACCTTGGCGGGCTCTGTGCTGATTTCTGGTTTTATTGCCCTAACGCTGACGCCAATGATGTGTTCAAAGGTGCTGTCAAAAAGCACGCTTGAAGGCGAGTTAGTGAAGAAAATTGATGCCGTAATAGCAGTGATTACCCGCCACTATCAAAATATGCTTTCTGTGGTATTACGTAACCGCATTATGGTATGGCCGTTAGCACTGACTATTTTAGTGTCTTTGGTGTTCATGTTTACACATACTGCTTCTGAACTGGCCCCACAGGAAGACCAAGGGGTGATGATGATGATGGGTAAAGGGCCGTCGTATGCCAATACGCATTACCTTGAGCACTTCACCCAGCCATTAAGCAAAATCGTGAGTGGTTACCCTGAGAACGATATGGATATGATGGTAAATGGTTATCAAAATGATTCTACGTTCTTTGGGTTGGCGGTACTGAAAGATTGGAGTGAGCGAGAGAAAACGACCAAACAGGTGATGACCCAGTTCCAAGCCGACAGTAAAACAGTGCCTGGTGTGCAGGTATATACATTCTCGCCACCGGATCTACCTGGTACGCCACAAGGCTTACCATTCCAGATGTTGTTGAAAACACCAACGGGGAGCTATAAAGATTTGTACCAATACGCCGAGAAGATGAAGACGTATGCAATGAAAAGCGGCAAGTTTATTTATGTACAGAATGATTTGAACTACAACAAACCGCAGCTAGAGGTAACGATTGATCGTGACAAAGCGGCACTGATGAATGTAGACGCGTCAAAGATTGGTGTTGTGCTGCAGCGTTATTTGAGTGAAGGGTTTATTAACTATTTTGCGATGGATGAGCGCAGCTATCAGGTAATCAGCCAAGTACCTCAAAGCTACCGTAGCACCCGTGAGGATCTACAAAATTACTATGTGCAATCAAACAACCAACAAATGGTGCCGTTATCATCGTTAGTAACAATTACCCAGAGTATTCAGCCATCGGCTGTTGACCAGTTCCAACAACTAAATAGTGCCATGATTGAAGCGAAAATGATGCCAGGTGTCAGTATTGGTGAGGCTTACAAGGTGATGGAACAGGGCGCGAAAGATATTCTACCCAAAGCGTACAGTGTTGATTCATCGGGTCAGTTGCGTCAGTTCTTGCAAGAAGGTTCGTCGTTGGTGGCGACGTTCTTCTTAGCTCTCGTTATTATTTATTTGGTGTTGGCGGCACAATTTGAAAGCTTCCGCGATCCTCTGATCGTTTTAACCAGTGTACCGCTGTCGATCTTTGGCGCGATGCTCCCGCTGTACTTTGGGGTAGATACGCTCAACATCTACACCGAGGTTGGATTGGTGACATTGATTGGCTTGATCAGTAAACACGGTATCTTGATCGTTGAATTTGCCAACCAACTGCAACGAGAACAAGGGTTAGATAAAGCGTCAGCAGCACTGCAATCTGCATCGGTACGCTTACGTCCTGTATTGATGACGACTGCGGCGATGGTCATTGGTGTCGTGCCGCTATTGATTGCGGCTGGTGCTGGTGCACAGAGTCGTTTCTCTATTGGTTTAGTGATTACCGTCGGTATGTCGGTGGGTACTTTATTCACCTTGTTTGTGGTGCCAACGGTCTACACTTTCTTGGCGGGCAATCACCAACAAACTGGCGATATCTTAATTGACGAACAAACAGCTTAATCAAAACCTGGCTTGATGATTTTCAGATGTCTAACCCTGCATGAGTATATACTGAGTGCATATACTCAAGCTAATTATTATAAATAACTAATATTTAGGGGAATAATATGAATAATCCAATCAACAAAATAATGGCGCGCGGCTGGAAATGGTTTGTTATTGTGGGTGCAATTATCGCATTTGCCGGTCTTGGTGCCATCAGTCTACCCGTGGCAGTTGGTGTTACTATTACCTCGATCATCGGGATTACATTTCTGGTGAGTGGCCTTGTACAGGCCTATCACACCTTCAGTATCCCAGAATGGCGTATCAAGCTGTGGTATGTACTCAGTGCGGTGCTGTATATTGTTGGCGGGTTATTTATTTTGTTTAAGCCATTAGCGGGATTGGTGACAATTACTATGTTGATGGTGATTACCATGATCTTTAATGGTGCCACACGTATTATTTTCGGCATGAGTAATAAAAATCTTGGGGGCTGGACGTGGATTGTACTTAGCGGAGTGATTTCGACAGCGATCGGTTTGTACTTCTTTTCGATGTTGAATGATCCAGCATTCTCGATGTCATTATTGGGTATCTTTGTCGGTATCTCACTTCTGTTTGAAGGTATCAGCTTTGTATTTTTAGGGCTACAAATGAAAAAAGTGGCGCAACAAACCCAATAAATGCATGCATCTAAAGGAAGAGGACGGTTAGGTCTCTTCCTACTCATTTTTATATTAAAGGGTATCGTACGTGTTAAAGGAAATTGATAAGTTAGCTTGGTTGTATGTAAAAAATAAACAAGTATTAATGGCCCGCTCTAAGGGTAAAGATATTTATTATCTTCCCGGTGGAAAGAGAGAGGTTGGTGAAAGTAATAAAGAAGCACTGGTAAGAGAAATACATGAGGAGCTTTCAGTCGATCTTACTCCGAACACTATCGAGTACTTTAATACATTTAAAGCTCAAGCGGATGAAAAAGCGGAAGGTGTTATTGTAAAAATGACATGCTATCAAGCTGAATACACAGGTGAAATTATGGCTGCATCTGAAATTGAAGAGGTGAGTTGGGCTAATTATAAAGATAAGCATAAAGGATCTGCAGCAACGAAGCTTATACTTGAACATTTAAAGGAAAATGATTGGATTGATTAATCAAACGGACATTGATTGCAAGGTATTGAAACTACAAGACAGCAAAGCTAACCGAGACATTAGGTTAATGAGTGTAAGCTGTATCCTGAATATTTTTATCTGTGTACTATAGGTTAACAGTGTAAATGGCAGTTAAAAGAATGTATTTGTGAACTGTTTTGTTATTAGCATGGCTCTTTAATGGATGATGAATTTGCATTAGTCCATTAGTTAGCTCTACACATTGGTTCATGGCTAGAGGTAGTGTGTTTGGTGTTTCTAACAATTTAATGCCATCGTGATAATAATCTTCAATATTTTCTGGTAGTTGACCTAGCCACCAAGACGGTATTTCTTTACTTGCTTTACTACGATCAAACCAGTGATCGGCAACAAGCAGAAGATAATTTTTTGTGTTCTTATCAAAGCTTTCGGAAACATTCTTTATTGTGTGCATTAATGCGTCACGTCGAGCGATATTGGCACTTAATAAGTGGTGAGCGATAACCCAAACCGTAAATTCATTGGTTTTTATATTGTATATTGGTTGGGGCAGTGCATTTTCATCATCTATTTGAGTGAATAGTAGCGTTATATCTGCCTGCTGAAAAGTTGACATCATTCTTCTGCATAGCGCTTTTCCTAAGTGATTTTCACGCATGCCACGATTGTGAACTGTCGGGTAATGCTGGTCACATAGTTGCAAGCAATCCTCTTGGAATTGTTGAATGCTGACAGTAATAAGATCACTAACCAAGAAATGCTCGCCTTAAAAAATAGTGAAGTGCAACAAGTAATCAAATCATCGAATACGAGTGTAATCTTGATTTCTCATCTATAAAACATACAGAGATAATATGTCATCCTACCAAAAAGTACAGAATTGATCTTAGATCAACCCTATAAATTACATGTATTTGAAGGCGTAGAATAGACAAAGAGGGAAGTGAGCAAAAACTCGACTATTTTACAATCGAGTTTTACATGTGTGCGGCTTTGTTACTAGCACTATGCTTGTTGATTCTTGTTGCTAGACTGCAGTCGTCTAGATGAAGAAGGTAACCACTTTTTAAACGTTTTCCATCGAAAGCTAAGCAGTGTTATGGCCATTAGAATATAAAGGCCTGGCTCAACAATACCTGATTTTACCGACCAATAATAATGAATAGGCGCTAATAACAATGCGAGGTATACCCAATTATGCAGCTTCTGCCAACGGCGACCTAACCGACGTTGCATACCTTGGGTGGAAGTGATGGCAAGAGATGCCAAAATGATCCAGCTAATTGCGCCCAGTGAGAGATAAGGACGAGAAATAATTTCACTGGCTAACAATTGCCAATCTAAACCAAGATCTAAAATTAGGTAGCCACTTAAATGCAGTGCAGCCCAAAAGAAACTATACATCCCTACTAAACGACGTACTCTGACTAATGCACCTTGCTTGAAATAACGTGCAAGCGGTGAAAGTAATAGCGTTATCATTAATGTATTCAAGGCGGCTTTACCTGTGAAGTGGCTGATACCTTGAATAGGATCGGCCCCTAAATTACCCGTTAGCGTCTGACCAACAAGTAGAAGCAAAAAGCCAAGTGATACGATATGAATAATGACTTTTAGCCAGAATATGTGTCGTGGGGATATTTTCATTAATATTGTTTCCTTAAGTCCATGCCTTTATACAAATGACCGACTTCTTTTTCATAACCGTTAAACATCAATGTGGGCTGTCGACGGCTACTAAATAGGTTTCCTTCCCCAATAAATCGTTCACTAGCTTGACTCCAGCGAGGGTGGTCAACTCTGGGATTCACATTGGCATAGAAACCATATTCGCTCGCAGCTAAACGGTTCCATGTTGTTGGTGGCTCTTTGTCAGTTAATGTAATTCGTACAATTGATTTAATGCTTTTAAAACCGTACTTCCACGGCACAACTAAACGAAGTGGTGCGCCATTTTGCGGTGCTAATGTTTTACCGTACAAACCAACTGAAATAAGCGCTAATGGATTCATTGCTTCATCTAAACGTAATCCTTCAACGTAGGGATAGTCAATACCACCACCAATACGGCGAGAGGCTTGTCCTGGCATTTGTTCTGGGTCAAACAAGGTTTCGAAGGCGACATATTTAGCACTGCTTTTTGGATCTGCCATCTTGATTAAATCAGCGAGTGAAAAGCCGATCCAAGGCACATTCATTGACCACGCTTCCACACAGCGTAAGCGGTAGATGCGCTCTTCAAGTGTAAATTTTTTGAAAATATCTTCATAGCCTAGCGTAATGCTCTTATTAACTAATCCGTCTATTTTTACTGTCCATGGGTCTGTTTTGAAGTTAGTTGCTAAGCGTGCAGGATCTGATTTCGCAGTACCAAATTCATAGAAATTATTGTATTGCAAAACCTTATCTTCAGGTGTCAACGATAAATCAGGGTGATATTTTGCTGATGGTGTTGTGATCAATGGCTTTCGTAAATCAACGGAAGTCGTTGGCTTATCATCTGTAAATAAATCAAAGATACCAGCTTGTGCGTTAGAGGCGAGCGGCATACCGACAACAGCTATTCCAAGCTTCTTTAAGATATCACGACGCTGCTTATATATTGACTCAGGAGTTGCTTCGTTTTCTTTGAGTGTCCAGCGATTCGTTTTTTTGATTAGCATACTCATCCTTAATTTGTTGTTTTCATGCTTTTAAACATAGTCGTTTGTGTAATTGAAATTATATGAACTGCTGTATAAGACCTGAGGCGTAGCTGATAAATTTCAATATTTTTGATTTTTTTCTATGAATTCAAAAATAAAGTAGGTATTTTGCTTCTCGCACAGGTAGTGCTTTACATTAAAAATATAGATAAGCACGTATTGTTCAAACTGATAATCATGAAATTTAAAGGATTAAATGACGATTAAGGTACGGATAAAAACAGTGTAAGGATCAGATCAGGAATGATTAAAAAATTAGTATTGGCGTCTTCGTTGTTGCTTACGGCATTGCATGCATCAGCAACTGCGCCATTGAGTGCCGGACTTTTTCTCGGCAGTCCAACATCAGGCATTACAGCAAAATATCAAGATGATTATAAATTTGCTGTTGGTTTAGATACTTTTAGCGTGTCAGCAGACGTAATGTGGAACTTAGGCGAGATTACAGCGCGAACAGAGTATTCACCGTTGTATACGTTTGTAGGGTTACAATGGGTAGATGATAGTGAGCAGAAGTGGGGGCCAAGAGCGGGGCTTGGATTGGAAGTTCCATTCCTTTATTTCCATCTTTATGCTGAAGCGGGTACAACGTGGTATGTCGATGATTCGAACATGGAGCTCGAAGGTGCTGCTGGCGTACGTTTTAACCTGTAGGTGAGTGGTAAGGTAAATCGCGGCTATTACTTGGTCGCGTATTTCTTTTAGTACAATAGACGTATTTTTAGAACAATATTAAGTTAGCGATGATTAATCAATTTCACATCAATATAGAGCTTCAGCATATCTACTTAGAGGTACATGCTGAGCGTTTTCACTATCTACGTAACTTTTTTGAGTCCTATTATTGCTACCAGCATAACCTTGTTACTAAAAAAGGGAAAATGGATTGGGAAGGTATTTTTCAACATGCACAACGGTCGAAATCTGCTCGTGACATTTCGAATAGAAAACAACTTGTTCGAGAAATGACACTACCTTTACCTGTTTTAACTGGTATGTTGAAAGTGTTAGTGAGGGATGATGAAGCATCAATTGATAATATTCAGTGTTTACTTGATACGCATTTAAGTTATGTGGTTATCACGCGTGAAGAACACTTGATGCTAAAAAAAGCCGGTTTACTTGAACGTATGCCAGCAACGTATTATCAAGAAAAGAGTACCAACTTCCACCTAGCTTCTTCGCGTTTTACTGCCGTCGATATTACCTTTTAAATTAACAACCCCTTTCTCCTAGTAACGTCCTCTTGCTTATAAACCTCATTATGTTATAGCCAGTTAGCTATACTTTTAGACAATAGTCAAAGGTTTTGGCATCTACATTACTTGCTTTTTATAGTGAGCTGAATCGCATAATTCATACTTAGGCACGACGATTGCTGTGTCTGTTTACATCTCTTAACAAAACGACAATTTATTGATTGACCTAATTAACCGGACTTATTATTCTAGCGCACACATGTACGCTCAATTGAAAGGCTAAAAGGATAAAAGGATGTCGACCACTAAACCACCACTAATTTGGCTGAATGTTTTTATTTTCTCATTTTCATTGGCTGTAGCTGCCATTGGTACGCCACTTTACGCATATTTTATCGGTTTCGATTGGACGCAAGTAGCAATGCTTGTTGTTGCATTTAGCTATTGTGGTTTGTCAATCACTGCGGGCTACCATCGTTTATGGTCGCATAAAACGTATGAAGCAAATGCTGTACTGCGTTTTATCTTCGCAATTGGTGGTGCCTTTGCGCTGCAAAATAGCATCTTGCATTGGTCTTCGGATCATCGGGTTCATCATCGCCATGTTGATAATAATGATAAGGACCCGTACTCAGCGAAAATGGGCTTTTTCTATAGTCATATTGGTTGGATGTTACGTGAGTATCAAGCTAGTCGTTATACGGATTATTCAAACTGCCGCGACTTACAAAAAGATAAAATTGTAATGTGGCAAGATAAGTATTACGGCATATTAGCTATCGTGACGAATTTTGGTTTCCCATTAATTTTTGGTGTTGTGCATGGCGATATATGGGGGGCATTATTGCTCGTCGGCGTCGTTCGTTTAGTTTTGAGCCATCATACAACGTTCTTTATTAACTCATTGGCTCATGTATGGGGCTCTCAGCCGTATACTGATAAGAACACAGCACGTGATAACGGTATTCTAGCGTTTCTAACATTTGGTGAGGGTTACCATAATTACCATCACATATTTGAAAATGATTATCGTAACGGCATTCGCTGGTGGCAGTTTGACCCAACTAAGTGGTTGATTAAGTTATGTTCTTACTTTGGTTTCACTCGCAAGTTACGTGTTTCTCCTGAAGATCGTATAGAGAAAGCGCGTGCGAAAATGCAACTTGTTCGTTTACAGGCCAAGTTAACAGCTGCATCTAATGCCAATAGTCGTGATGTTCAGGCACGTATTCGATTACTGGAAGATGAATACGAATTGTTGATGATCAAAATTTCAGATTATTATGCAGCTAAAAAACGTATGGTTGAATTGAAGAAGAAGCGTTTAACTAAGCATTATGAAAATTTTGAATTTATGCAGCAATACAATGACATGAAATTGCATTTACAAGAGCAACGAAAATCTTGGAAAATGTTAACCGCACAATATGCATAACTAAATGGTTTTAATATTGTTAGACTAGCAAGGCGGAGCAGTGATGCTCCGCTTTTTTGATCGCCATTGGCGGGGGTTAACTCGTATGTTGAATAAATTGTGTTTTACAGCCAATTCGTTATTTTGTCTTATATAGGTTTAACGCCATCTTGACCATCTTGTTAACTCGATAGAATATGATTGGTATTAAATGTAGGAATTGTTTCGGTATAACGGCAGATAAAACAAAAATTTGCCATAATTATGACTAGTTTACTAATGGAGGTATGCTGTGTTTCGTTCAATACTTTTAGTACTTACGTGTTTAGCTTCAACTGCTGCTAATGCAATTGAATATCAGCTGCCTAATGATGATAGCAACATTGTCGGCACAGTAGAGTATTATGAAGTCGCTAAGGGAGATAGCCTTGCTGATATTGCGAATAAATATAATGTAGGTTTCTTAGCATTATTGGCGGCAAATAAAGGTGTAGACCCTTTTTTACCGACACCAGGTCAATTGCTGACTGTACCGACAAAGGTGATTCTACCTAATGTGAAACGCAAAGGGATTATTATTAACCTCGCTGAACTTAGGTTGTATTATTTCCCTGAAGATGACAAATCGATTGTGTATATCTTCCCGATTGGTATTGGTCGCGTGGGACGCGCAACCCCGAATATGATAACGAAGGTTAGTCAGAAGATAGAAAATCCTACATGGACGCCAACAGCAAACATTCGTAAAGAATACCGTGAAAAAAAGGATATTGAACTGCCTGCGGTTGTACCTGCAGGCCCTGAAAACCCGTTAGGTGAATATGCAATGCGTCTTGCTTATAGCCGAGGTGAGTATTTAATTCACGGTACTAATAAGGATTTTGGTATTGGGATGCGAGTAAGTTCTGGTTGTATACGGATGAACCCATGGGATATTGAGTGGTTATTCCCACAAGTACCAAGAGGTACATCAGTTCAAATTATTAATCAGCCATTGAAGCAATCAGTAGAACCTGATGGAGCGTTGTATGTTGAAGTACATCAGCCGTTATCTAAATCTGATGAGCAAGTAGGTCAATCAAAACCCGTTAAAGCGAATAAATCACTAAAAGAAAAAGTGGAAGGTAATGATATTGCGATATCACGTTTAAATGCAGCTCTTAATCTTCAGCAGGGTCTACCCGTTGAAGTACAGTAGTCGCCTCTAATCAACTCATAAGTTATTACCTACGCTACCTATAAACCAGCTTAGAATGCTTTTTAAGCTGGTTTTATCTTCTTGTATCAAACCTTAAATTCAAACCTCAGTTTTGTTATTTTCAATTATTTCTGGCTCTTACCACTTACTAGCCCAAAGCGTATTAACTATATTGTTGTAAGCTTTAATCGCTGTTTAGGAGGCTTTACACTGGGGTATAAGCCGTTACAGTGGTTAATTGAACAGTATAGGATAAGTGAAAAGAAGCTGATGGGGGATTCGGTGACCGTTGTTTTTTATAAATAAAAAGAAGAAGTGATGATATAGATACCATCACTTCGACTTATTTTAATAAAGCATGTTACTTAGTGTACGAACCAGCGATATTATCAATACGTTGGTTTGCACGCATAGCTTCTTGGTAAGCTGCATCTGACGCTGCTCGAGAGTCATTTACTGCGCCTGCCATTTGATCTTGTTGACTCTGAAGAGCACTAACTTGATCAGAAAGCATATCTACTTTGTTAGTCAGTTGTTGCATTTGGTCTACTTCATCTGAACTTGAACAACCCATAAGAGCTGCACTCAGGATTACACCAGATAGGATAGTTAGTGAACGATTCATTTTTATTCCTTCTACATTCTACATAAGTTTGCCACTACAAACCGAGTATTGAAAAAGTTTTAGTCGGCAAGATCATTATGGCATAACATCTTAAAATTGCTCATTAAAAGCACGCTTTTAATGAAAAAACTTCTATCAAACGTGAGAATACCTTACAGAATTAGAATTATATCAACTTTTTATTGGTATCAATAATCGGCTGAATCGCTTGTTGCTTCTGGGCTTCAAGCACATTGAGCTTGTTATAACTCTGTATGTTTCTGTTTTTTTAATGGGCCATTTCACTTCAAGAAAATAGATTATCCCAGCCGATTGTTAGAAAACTGTCAGACAAACCGGACTTATGCGTACTATTTTTAATTATATTAATGACATGGAAGCAAAGTGGCCTTATTAGAGGCCATATTAAGCGTCATGCTTGTTTGGCATCACCTGTTAAACGGTCAATTGCTTCGGCTAATATATCAGGGTTAAGTGTATGGGGTATTTTTTCAAGCAAAGTGCCATCTGGCTTCAAAAAGTAAAAATACGAACTGTGATCGACTGCGTATTCTAATGCTGAATCTTTTAATTCTGTACGCATATATAAAACCCCATATTTTTCAGCAAGTGCTTTTGTTTGAGTATCTGTGCCTGTCATTCCAATTATGTTTTTATGGAAATATTGCGCGTACTCTGCACTTTTTACGGGTGTATCGCGCTCTGGGTCTAACGTGATGAAAATAGGCCACAGGTTAGATAGCTGTTGTGGAGATACCTTTTGTAAGGCTGCAGACAGCACTGCAAGCGAGGTTGGGCATACATCAGGGCAGTGTGTGTAACCAAAATAAACAACACGTATACGGCTATCTTCTGTATCGTATAAATCAATGGCCTTATCGCCACTTTCTAAAATGTTAATTGGAGATGTTTGCTCGGCAGTAATCGTTGGATCATTGCTATCTGTTACGTAACGCGTAATAAGCCCTGCACCTAGTGCTAACGCTAAAATTATCCATTGATATTTCATTGTGTCATCCTTAAAGAAATATTGAGAGGCTGAATACTGTCATTCGAATTAGTAGAGGAAAGGGCTTTAATGCTTCCTTGCCATGTCATTGCGTTTGTCGTGCAGAAAGGCAGCATGAGCTCGCCGCTGTATTGCCCTGATACTTGCTTAGTCAAAAGTACCTTATAGACCCCCATCATCATTTCATTACCTTCTAATGACACCATCAATTGCGTCGTTTCTTGGGGTAAGTCAGGCCAGTCGACGGTCATTGTTGTTGATTCTAAAGGGTGGACAATATCGGTACTTATTTGGATTATTGCAGTTTGTTGTTTACATGCTTGTTGGCTGAGCTGGCAGGTTTCTTCTAAGGGAATACGTGAAGGCAACACTGGCTGAATACTGGTTGCAGTATATGCATCGAGTAATTGTAAAGAACCAAATCCAATGCCAAAGGCGACAAGTGTTTTTAGCGTTAACGATAATATTGATTTTGGCTGAGGCTGTAACATGTTCTGACTGTTAATTGTAATGTGTTTGTGAATAGTATCACTTACATTGTGTAATCAAAGTGTTGTTGAAAGAAAGTGTGGTAATTATCGAAAAATAAAAAGAATGAAAAAAGCCCTGCAAAGAACTAACAGGGCTAGAAAAGTAGTGCATAGAGGTAGAGAGTAATACTTTAGTTTATTGCAGATTACTCTGTTTTATCTGCAAACTGCTCCAAGCCCCATACAACAGCGAAACCGACTATCGTGGCAATTATTGCATACCCGATTAAAGAGGGTTGACCTGTAACTTGCTCAAAATTGAATGGCGATAAGTTTTGCTCTAATAATGGGACCTGTTCACCACTAGAGTTTGTGCGCCATGTCAGCACTTCCTTCCATGGCCAAATTTTACTGAGCGTACCAATCATTAACCCCGTTAAGAACGTTAACGCGATATCTCGATAATGGCGTAATACCCATGATAAAACGTGTGAAAACGACAGTAGGCCGATTAAACAACCTAGTGCAAATAATGCCAGCGTCACAATATCGAATGACTTCGCTGCGGCCAATACAGGACCATACATTCCTAATAACAGCAAAATAAAGCTGCCAGAAATACCGGGTAAAATCATTGCGCAGATTGCAATAGCACCAGCAATAACAACGTTAAGTAACGTAGGTTCCATTGTTAAGGGGTGTAGTACAGTAATACCATAAGCAAAGAAAGCGCCAGCCGCCACAGAAATAAAGCGTGTTATTTTCCATTGTTCGACTTGTTTGAACATATGAATGACAGACACAATGATCAAGCCAAAGAAGAACGACCAAAGCGGAATCGGGTGCGTTTGAAGCATCCATGTGATCACGCGTGCGAGAGTAAAAATACTGGTCAAAATACCGGAGAATAACAGGACTAGAAAAGTACCATTGATATGCTCGAATGCGCCCTTAACTCCTTGTTGCTTAATAATAGGAATTAGACTGGGATTGATACGTCGAATACTTTCTAGCAATGTATCGTAAATGCCTGTGATGAAGGCAATTGTACCACCCGATACACCTGGTACTACATCGGCGGCACCCATCGCCATGCCTTTTAAAAAGGTGAAAATTTTACTCATTGTAATCCGTACTAAAGTGAATGAATTTATGAAATTGCAGGTATTATACAATGCTAAGGTGAAAAAAAAGTCTTTTTTAATTTTTAGGACTCTTTATCTTAGAACTACACGTTGTTCCTAGTTAGGCCGTCATTCTGATTTCTTGTTATTCACCTTTTTTTTACTGCAGATCATGTAATATTTATTGCTCATCACACTATTCATACAATGAATAGATAACAGCTGGTGAGACCATAATGATAATAAAGGGTTGTAGCTAAATGAAAGTATTTCGGTTCGCAGGCGTGGGTAGTATTGGTTTTGTTGTTGATGCTGCAACGATGTTTTTTTTGTCTTCCTACATCGCCTTTATTCCCGCTCGCGCTATTGCGTTTTGGGTAGCAGCGACGTCTAACTGGTGGTTAAATCGGCATATTACATTTGATGCGAGCAATAATCCTAAACCAGTACAGCAGTGGGGGCGCTTTCTTGCTGTTTCTTGTATTGGTTTTATTCCTAACTGGGGCTGTTATTGGTTATTAATGCAATCGATAGATATTAATCAATTATTAATTGAATCTTTAATTAAATACCCAGAGATGAAAACCCTAATAATAAACCACCTCGATATCGAAGTGGTTTGGTCGGTTGTAGCAATGGTACCAGGGGTGTTACTAGGGCTGATAACTAACTATCTATTGGCTGAACGCTGGGTATTTCGTCCGGCTGTAGCGTGATAGTTGCTGTACATCCCCCCGTTGCATTATTAGTCAAATCTAGCTGCCAGCCATATTTACGACAGATATCGTTGGCAATCACTAGGCCTAAACCGTATCCCTCAATGCCTCTCGGTTTTGTATCAAGCCCTATACCAGTATCTACAACTTCAATGGTATCTGGAGAAACAGTGATCGTTACCGTGCCTTCTTCGGTACACGCAAACGCATTTTTCACTAAATTACCTATCAATATTTTTATTGTAGTTTCAGGTACTTTGATCTTGGTTTCTTCTTTTAGCACCACCTCACAATTGATTGGTTTGTGATCGATCAAATGTGAATGAGTCTGAATGATATTTTCAATTTCCGCTTTATCAAGTGTTCGCAATACTAAGGTAGAAAGCTCTTCATCGCGGGTAAGAGATAGTAATGTTGTCACAAAGTCATTCATTTCATTACTGGCAGAAAGCAGGCGCTGGCGTTGCTTTTCAATAAAGACGGGTTCACTAGATTGACCAAGTAAAGACACTGCTCCCTTGATAACCATTAATGGTGTTCGTAATTCATGGCTAGCGTAACGGTTGAATGAGCGTTCCCGCTCAATAGAAGTATGAAGCCGAGCTTGATATTGATTAAAGCTATGAACTAACTGTAAAAGTTCTTTTGTTTCGACACCTTTGGGTACAGGTATTGGGGTCAAGTCATGGGGAGAACGTGCTTCTAGCTCTTCAGCGAGTGTTGATAGTGGGCTAGTAAGGCGCTGTGATATGCGTAGTACAACAGCAAAGCTAACCAGTAGCAGAGTGATAGAAATAATAAGTTGTTTTGCTTGGCTCCAAAATATTTGCTCTTCACTGAATTCATAGATCTCATCGAAGTATAAAATATAGACCGTTTGCACTTGGTCGCGAATTGTTAGCTGCGACTTCATGATAAAGTATTCAGTGTCTTGTGTTTCTGCCTGTTTCAGTTCTACTGCGGTATTGAATTGAAGGTTGTCAGGAATTGTTATATTGGCAGGTAATGCTTCTTTACCAACATACGCAAAGCTAAAAGGGGGAATTGCAACACTGGTGTTATGGCTATCGCTTAAAAGCTCTTGAGCAACTTCTTTTGAGTAATTGAGTCGGTTCTGGGCATTTAAATACTCAAGGTCTTCAAGTGTTGACTCCATCAGAGAAAAATGAGTCGCGATAATGGCAAATGCCACGATCGCAAAATAGGTGAAAGTGATCTGCTTTGCGGATTTAACTTTAGACACGTTACTTACCCTTTATCAATGAGTTGATAGCCAACCTTTGGCACCGTATTGATATAAGCGTGTTTGAATGGTTTATCTATTTGACTGCGTAATTGGTATATATGGCTTCTTAACACGTTCCCTTCGGGTTCATCATCCCCCCAAAGTGCAGAGATGAGCTCATCTTTTGCTACTACGTTCGGCGCTCTGACCATCATCAGTTTCAATATGGTAAATAAGGTGGGGTTTAAAGAAAACTGGCAGTCATTACGAGAGACAACATGCGTATTTAAATCTAATGTTAGATCACCAAAATTTAATGTTTTGGTTGCTGTATTGCCAATACGTCGACGGGTTAATGATTTAATTCTCGCTTCCAATATTTCTAAATCAAACGGCTTCACAAGGTAATCATCAGCACCTTGTGCGAAACCTTCTAAGGTATCCTCTCGCGTATCTCGTGCCGTCAGCATTAAAATCGGGGTATCAACGCCTTGTTCACGCAGTTTCTGGCAGACGGTAAATCCATCCATGCGAGGCAGCATGACATCAAGAATAATAAGGTCGTAATAATTACTGCTGGCTAGCTCATAACCATGCAAACCATTATTGGCATAATCCAGCGTATAACCTTTAATCTCGAAAAAATCGAATATGACACCTGCGATGTCTTTATGGTCTTCAATAAGGAGTAATTTCATCGTCTTACCAGTGCTTTAATAATAAAAATAGTAAATATTTATGGGTCATATAATGACACATATTAGAGTGAAAAAAATGTCAGAGACCTTTTTATGACACGACTTCTCGTACGATGAACTTAATCGCACAGGAAAGACGCATTTAAGAGGTATTGTATGTCGACCATTACTTTATTATCTCAACACAGAGATAAGCAGAATAAAGGTAAAGAGAAGTCGCCCCTGCTATCCATTATTATTCCAATGTACAACGAAGAATTAGTCATTAAAGAATGCCATAAACGGGTATGTGCTGTGCTTGATGGCTTGAACGAGCATTGCGAAATTATTTATGTCGATGATGGCAGTAGTGATAGCAGTGTCAAGCTTGCGAATAGCTTGTTTAGTGAATACCACCAGATAGTCACTATCTGTTTAAGCCGTAATTTCGGTAAAGAAGCGGCAATGAGTGCTGGTTTACAAGCCGCAAAAGGGCAGGCTGTTATCCTCATTGATGCAGATCTTCAAGATCCCCCTGAGTTAATCCCTGCCATGGTGAAAGAGTGGAAGCAGGGTTTTGATGTTGTAGACATGCAACGTCATAAACGTCATGGCGAAAGCTGGTTTAAGCGAGTAACCGCGGCTGCTTTTTATAAATTAATCAACAGTATGTCGGATATACCAATCCCTCAGAATGTGGGTGATTTTAGGCTCATTGACCGCCGTGTTGTTGATGAGATAAATAAACTGCCAGAGCGAACTCGTTTCATGAAAGGTTTGTTTGCATGGCCTGGATTTAGACGTACAACGCTGCAATTTGATCGAGATGCTCGTCAGGCGGGTGAAACGAAATGGAATTACACCAAATTGGTACATCTTGCCTTTGAAGGTATTACGTCATTCAGTACTCGGCCGCTACGCCTTGCCACTGCGGCGGGTCTATTTACATCCCTAGCAGCAATTATTATGGCAGCGGTTGTCTTTACGAAAACGATTATCTGGGGTGATCCCGTTGCAGGTTATCCTTCGACGATCATGATTGTTCTGCTGTTAGGCGGAGTACAACTACTCTCGATTGGTTTAATGGGCGAATATGTTGGACGTTTGTTTATAGAAGCGAAGCAACGACCATTATTTGTTGTGATGGATCAGACTATCAAAAATGCTACAGCTAATATGACGACGAATGCTGATCACGCCAATAATATCGAAATACAGGCATTTAACATAAAACCAATTGATGATAACGCACACCCGATAAATGTTTCAAGAGAGTCTGTTTTTATGGAAGGGCAGTTAAATACAAAGGGTGAGGAAGTAAAAGCATAATGTTTAATTCATTGAAAAAGCAATCTTTAACTCAACTCGCAATTGTACTTACTGTTACATCGATTCTGATTCGTTTCTTGAGCCTTGGTTTATACCCACTCATGGATACAACGGAAGCCCGTTATGGTGAAATGGCAAGAATAATGTATGAAACGGGGAACTGGATTACCCCCATGTTTGATTACAATGTACCATTTTGGGGAAAGCCGCCGCTTTTTACTTGGTTAAGTGCCGCTGGATTTGAGGTTTTCGGTGTTAATGAGTTCGCAGCCCGCGTACCGCATTTACTTGTTGGATGCTTTATTCTGGCATTGACGTGGTTTGTTGCTTCTAGAGAGGAAAATAGCAATAAAGAACATGCATGGCTAGCGACGGCAATATTAGCGACAACAGCTACCTTTATTGTGATTTCCGGTGCTGTGATGACTGATACGGCACTCACCTTTGGTATCACACTCTCTATGATTGGTTTTTGGCAATCATGGACGAAGCAATCTCGCTTTTGGGGTTATATGTTTTTTGTTGGGCTGTCAGTTGGCATGCTGGCAAAAGGACCGTTAACCCTCGTTTTAGTGGGTATTAGCCTAACAATTTGGATTTGTGGCGATAAAAGATGGAAACGTATTCCGACCTGTTTACCTTGGAAAGGTGGAATCGCTGTTTTCTTAATATTATCATTACCATGGTACTTGCTTGCAGAATGGAAAAGCCCAGGCTTTCTCAATTACTTTATCGTTGGTGAACACATTAAACGGTTTATTGTGAGTGGTTGGGAAGGCGATTTATATGGCACCGCACATAAAGAAATTCGAGGCACTATTTGGCTATATTGGGCACTTTCTGCATTACCTTGGACACCTATTCTGATGTATCAGGTAGCTCGATTCTTCAAAGCCGGAGAAGAAGGGGTAGTAAGTGACAATGGGTATTTCGGTTTCTTATGGTGTTGGATGTTATCACCACTCATTTTATTTACTTTCTCGGGTAATATTCTATCGAGTTATGTTATGCCTGGTTTACCTGCTTTTGCACTATTAGTCGCGGGTTACCAAGGAAAATTAAAGCTACCTGAAAAGATATATAAGATTGGTTTAATCACGCCTGTACTTATTGTTATTGCAGCATTATTACTTGGCTATAATCTAACGGGGAAAGAAGTTGAGAAAAATTTACTTTCAACGTGGAGTCAACAAGTTGAAGCACCTGATAGTCAACTTGTATATTTGAATAAACGTCCATTCTCTGCTCAGTTCTATTCAAATGGCAAAGCAAGAAAGGTGACGGGGTCACTTGGTGCTGTATTGAATGATTTGAAAGAGCCAACGTTTTTGGCTGTAAAAACAAATCAGATCCCACAAGGTTTTATGTGGAATAAGAACCGTTGTGAATTAAGAACTGAGTCGACTAATCGAGAACTTGTTTACTGTACTCAACCTAACAATGATGAATTGCCACCTGCTTAAGGTTTTGATTCTAAATGTTAATTTTGTGTTTTGATAACCTTGTCGTGTATATCTATGGCTATCTAATTATGTAATAAAGAAATTATTTGTTAGGCTCGTATGGCTTTTTTAGATATGTGATAGGGGTCTCGTTGGTCGTTTTTTAAACTGTGATGAAAATATCAACTACTACTTAAGTAGTGTGAAATTATAGCGTCAGTATTTGATTAATTTTAAATTATTGGAGTCATCATTATGTATAAAGAATTGCTGGGGATCCCTAAAGAGCATGTTTTTGTTCGAACCGATATGAAATGGGATATTGGTAAAAAGATAGACATTGATACATTTTGGTTCGATGAAAAAGATGCGACAGACCATATTGTTGCAAGATATATAGTGAAGGTAACTAAGTTCGTTTATCCACCCAAAAAGTCTTTAATTAGTTTTAATAAGTATACACCAGACAGCCTTTCGTTATTGGCTTCAGGCGAACTGCAGCATTAGGCTTTGTTTTTTAAAATCGTATATTCTAACCTTATACTCAAAGAGTCATGAATCCCGTGGCTCTTTTTTCATCTCTTGTGCTTTGCTCACAAAGCTGGCGGTTAACTTGTGTTATTACTTGACGGTATTGTGACAAGCTGTGAAAGTATAGCCATAATCAACTGAATGCACTTGCCCGTTCAGTAAGTAATACTGAAATTGAATTTACCACGCTATATGTTCGAATCTTCCCCAAGAAATCAATCTGCGTATAGCTATTTGTGGTGTAATAAAGATCAAAGGACGATAAAAATGATACCAAGAGACTCAACACTTCGTGTTGTAAGACCAACCGATAACCTAAAAAAAATAGCGCTGATGTACAGTAAAGCGCTTGGTTTTGAAATGGTGAAACAGTTTGATGACCATGACGGTTTTGACGGCGTAGTATTAGGGCATCCGAAGCACGCATATCATCTAGAGTTTACTCATCAGCGTGGTGTTACTGTTGGACAAGCTCCTAATCATGATCATCAGCTTGTTTTTTATGTTGCATGTAGCCGAGAATGGGAGCGAGCATGCAGAAGTATGATTGATGCAGGTTTTAGTGTTGTTGAAAATAATAACCCATATTGGGAAGGTGTAGGTAAAACTTTCCAGGATGTTGATGGTTATCGTTTAGTACTTCAAAACAGAGATTGGGCTCTTTAAAGTTAAACTTAACCTGCCCTAAACTGACTTCGTAAGCACAGGACTTTCCTGTGCTTTTTTATATACTCAAACCTTCGTTCTTTTCTTTTGTTTCTATTCTCATTCTTTAGCTGGCAGTGTTCGCTAATATCAACTTCAATTAGTGTAAACCTACTTGTAGGAGCTAAAATGAGAAGCCTATTTATTGTCATATTCATGTGTACGATTGTAAGCACCGTAAATGCTGAAACATTGTTAATGTCGCATGATATGTATATCGAACGCTGTTTGAGTACCTTTGGTGAAGATCCATTAACGAAACGTGTCTGTGAAAAACAATATCAAGACATTGAAAAAAAAGAGCTACAACTTATGGCTCAAATTGATACATCTCAGAAAGAATCTAGCCTTGAAGGTGCACCTTTAGCACTGCCAATTGATAATGTGGAATAGGTTATTCACGTTACCTCAAGATGTTAAATCTTACATCTTGAGGTGGATAAGATCTAATACGAACAGTGCTTAGTGGAGAGTATGGTTATTATCATGACGCTAAGTGGTCACTTTACTGATGTTGTTCAGGTTAGATTTAGCTCTTTCTCGTAATATTGTACCTGTACTTATAACGAGGTAGAGATATTGAATACAATTATTAGTTTAATGTTTGTTTTGTTTACCGTGTATACCGCAGTACGTGTATTTCGTTCATTTACAGTGAATAATTCGACAACGACATCCAATGTTGATGGTGTACTTGTTGAGCCTAATAGCACTTATTTCCTTGCATCGAGTAAAGCTAAACTCATTAACTAATAGAGGTTTTAATATGTCTGTAAATGCACAACCTTCCGCTATAGTCACTGAATTGAAAGCATTAAGTAAATATATTGTTATTGGATATGGTATGACGCTTTCAATGTTGACGCTAGGCTGGGTAATGAGTGGCGCCGAAAGCTGGGCTTGGTGGTCACTAGTTGGATAAACTATGCCAAATATGCTTTTTGAGGTTCTATTAGCTATTGCTGCTATTGTAGTTGCAATTGGCTTGTATTCTGCTGCAGTAATGTCTTAATGAAATATGTATTATCAACTAAATATGTTACCTGATGTATAGATACATGGCACTTAGGAATCTATTACATTATTTACGAGCTAAAAAACTCTCGTATTAAAATAACGCCAATACCTATTAAAGTATTAGGCGTTATTTTATATTATCAATCTAATCTCCATTATCAAATGAATACGCTGAAGATATATACTCAAACCTTCTTATACCTTATTTATCATTTGCATCCAAAGGCAGCGTAACAATGACTTCCACACCTTTATTATCTTTTCTATTCCTAAGCATAATTGTGCCATTATGATATTCAGTAATGAGTCTCGCAATAAACAATCCCAATCCTAAGTGTGGCTTATTTTGCTTGTCTTGAGTTCTAATTGAGATCATTGAGTTCAATAATTGATCCGTCATGTTATCAGGCAGTAAAGGGCCATGATTACTGACGATTATAGAAGCGTATGTTTGTGCTTGAATCGTTTCACTAGAAAGGCTGACTTCAATCTCAGATTTGTTGTGGCTGAAATCTTCCGCATTAGCGATTAACTTATCTAAGAGCTGTGCAAGGTAATCGGGTGCTCCATCAATCATCACATTTGTTTCTGGCACCTTTACTTTAAATTGTTGCTCAGGAAATGCCATTTGATAGCCGTGCATACAGCCTGTTACTAGCTCATTTAGTGGGAATACCTCTTTTTCTGCGCCCTGTAGGCTCTGCTCAATACGTGTAGCTTCAGTCATACTGGATAGAATGGTACTTAAACGATGAATACCATCTTGCGCCCGTGCAATATAACGCTGTGAATCTTCATCTTGGTTATGCATTGAAAGGTTTTCAATTGAAGAACGCACTACTGCTACGGGGGTACGTAATTCATGTGATAAGCGTGAAGACAGGTTCTCTAAATAATGATTATATTGCCCTAATCGCCCAACCATAGAAGCTAAACTTCGAGAAAGATCGGCAATCTCATCACTGCCTTTTGCTGGAGAAATGGTTTTCTGAATACGTCCTTGGCTATCTATTGCTTGCTCAGCTTCATCTCTTAACTGCCGAATACGTGATGATATATTTGAAGCGAATAAGAATAAGGTAATGGTTCCAATAGCCATAATGGCTAGTATTATATTAAACAACTTTTCTAAAGCACGATTACGCAATGTTTGGATGCCATTCGTCGATTCTTCAGCAACAACGGCCCCCATTACATTATTATCAAGCCAGATGGGGTAGGCTGCCGCTAATATCATGGCTTTTTTATCTTCAGAAAGTCGCCATTGTGAATAGCCTCTGCCTTGCAGTGCTTGCGAAATATGTACACCTTTAAGGTTTGCAGCATCTTGTTGAGAGTCCGTAAACTGCTGAGGTGCTGATATCAGAAATTTGTAGTACAAGGGGTGCAATACATTCTGTTCAAATACTGACCACCACGAATCATCATCTTCACGGTATTTTACAGATGAAGACCAAACACCATCTGAATCTTGAATATCACCAGTTTGAGCCAGTATTCGTTGGTGGCGATCAATAACTGAGATGCGGGAACTATTATGACCCATACCTTTTAAAATTTTATCTATTTCAGGCGATGGAACCAGAACCGTTCCTAATCGATTGAGATGAGATGTATTAGATGTGCCAATAATGGTATCAATAATACGATTCCTGTTATTGTTTATATCGTAAAATGAAAACCCAAGTTTATTACCGAGCATCGTGAGCGGAATTCGGAGCTCAAGGTTATAGCCGCTTTCTGTATTTTGCCAAAAACCTTGAATATCACTGGCAGCCACTAAAGAAGCAGGATCGATCATGCTGGTATTATCGCTAATAGCTGAATTTTGATTATTATCGGTTGGTTTCGCTATACGGAACGCATTTACCCAGCCACTTTCGTAAGGTGAAATAACATAACGCTGAAATTCACCGTTTGGCGATGTCATCGCAATAATTAAGTGATCACTTCGATCAACTCGTGCCGAATTTTTACGCCGCATAATCGGCGACTTATCATTTACTTCGAATACAGCGTAAAGGTAGCCTTGATATTTTCCTACCATGTGTTTGAAGTTAATACTGTTTGATGTGGAATAAGGGCGGCGGCTGAATTGTACATAATCACGACCATAATTCACCATTTGATTATCGTAATCGTGCCAATCAGACAGTTTTCCATCTAGCTTGATCGGGTTTTGTAAATCGTAAGCATACAGATCTTTGCCTTTTTCAACCGACTTAAGAAAACTGGCTTGAAGATTAAACAGATTCGGGCGTTCATTTAATGCAGTTGCAACAGCGCGAGTGGTGCCAATTAAGGTTTGCTCTTGGCCTTGGCGAAGTAGCTTTTCCATTTCCCATACATATTTATACCCAAGCCAAGGAAGTAACAGTAAGAAACTTGATATTAGAATGACTTTTGTGCGTAAACCAAAGCGTAATTGGGGGCTGAATTTCATCATTCTATTTTTCATATGCTCTTATACACCCCAGCGATAACCCATGCCGTAAACGGTATGGATACAATCAAACGCGTTGTCGCATTGAACAAACTTCTTTCGAATACGTTTCACATGAGAAGTGATTGTGCTGTCATCAACAACCACTTGTGCCGCCTGCATTAAGTCATCACGACTTTTAACATGACCTGGACGTTTAGCTAGCGCATAAATCATCCAAAACTCAGTCACTGTTAATTCAATGGGTTGATGCTTCCAAAAAACCTGCATACGGTTTTGATCTATGGTCAGCGAATCTCGTTCAATTAATGATTCTTGTTCGGTAGGGGTTGCCATTACCTCACTACGGCGAAATAACGCTGCAATACGGGCAATCAAATGCGGCAAGCTGATGTCTTTGGTGAGGTAATCATCAGCGCCCATGCGTAAACCACAAACCGTATCAAAATCACTGTCTCTAGCCGTTAAAAAGATAATAGGAACAGTTGAAGACATGGCCCGTAGTGATTGGCATAGTGAAAAACCACCATCGATTTCATCTTGTAAGCCGATATCTATGATTGCTAAATCGGGCAAACGTTCTTGAAAGGCGGTTAATGCATCAGGACGATTATCGTATCCTTGAACGCTATAGCCATGCTTTATCAATACGTCGGTGTAGTTTTCACGGATGGCGACTTCATCTTCAACGATTGCAATTCTTTTCATGGGGACCTTGTTTCTCTTTTATATGAATTGTTTCTATGTGCTGACTATACAACAAAAAATGGACTAAAAAAGGGGAGGAAACACATTGCCTTTTTTTCGCCACATTTGATCACCATATTGCCATTTTCTTTCCTCTGTATCGCCAGATCAACTTGCTTTAATGACTACATCGAAACGGCAACCTGCTTTGAAACGTTACTTCAATAAAAAATGTGCGTTGCAGGTTACTCATAATAAATAAGACGATGAGGAATACATCATGAAAAAGCAATTAATTACGACTTTGGTTACAGCAGCACTTCTTACTTCAGCAATGGCACCAACTGCTTACGCTAACCAAGCTGATCTGCAAACTGCAGACGATACATATGTAGTGGGTGAGCAAGAGCAACTGATCGGATTAGGATCGGGTGCTGCTTTTGGTGCATTAGTTGGGGGCCCTGTTGGCGCGGTTATTGGTGCAATGGTCGGTGGAATTGTTGGAACAGCTGTCGGACAAGATGAACACATTAAATCCCAAAACGAAGACATGGTTGAATTGACCGCGCGTAATACCGAACTTGAACGTATAGACGTTAACTATAACCAAGCCCAAATCGAGATTGCTCGTTTGCAGCAAGATTTACAATTACAAAGCGAAGAGCGTCAAGCATTAATGCTCGAAGTAAATGTACATTTCCGTACTGGTTCATCAGATATCGAGCCGCTTTTTCAGCAGCAACTTGATGAAATTGCTGAGCTGATGAAGCAATCACCAGAAATGAGTTGGCAGCTAGCTGGGTATGCCGATCGCCGAGGTGATAGCCAGAAGAATTTTGATTTATCCATGCGCCGTGTCGATGCCGTTCGTGATTACCTAGAATCTCAAGGTATTGATACTGATCAGCTTCTTGTTGATGCCTACGGTGATTTAGAGCCATTAAAATCAGAACAAAACTTTGAAAATGACTTCTTTGACCGCCGTGTAACTCTACGCAGTACCCAAGGTGATGTATACACAGCTCATACGTACCCGTAACACATTATCTAATAGACATATTTAATTATCGACAGTGGAGATTTTGATGAAATCAAATAAACCGGAGGCACCTAGTTGGGTGCTTCCAACTCTTATTCTATTACTACTTACCATGCAATTATCAGTGAGAGCTGAAGATATAAGAGAACCACAAATAGACACGCTTTACGGCGAAACATTGGAACTGGTTGATAACCAAGATCAAGAGAGTCCACCTGAATGGCATGAATATGATGGGATGCAACAACTCGCGGTAAGTAATGTATACGTTCATCGTTTTTAATGCTTTAAAAAGGGATTTACATAATGCAAGTTATCAATATAAGTGACCGCGTAACTAAAATATTGAATTGTTTGAATTATGAAAAACAGTTCATTGATTGGGAAAGTATGGCTTATGCTGCAGAGTGTAAGGCTATCGCATTTTGTCGGCATTATTTAAAAGTGGATGAGGGGCAATTAATGTCGTCTTTTATGAAGTTATCGGTAGTGCATTTCAGTGTTATTTATTGTTAATACAGCATGTTAAATCAACCAATGTATCAACTTTTTAGATCGTTAAATAATAAGGTAGAAAACTGATGAACAAATTAATATTATCTCTTCTCTTCGTTTTTAGCCTTACTTCTTTACCTTCATTTGCTGAAAATAACAACAGTAAACTTGATATAACATTAGTGACAGACAACGTATATCTCGTAAAGTCGTATAGAATATTAAAGCCTCTTGATCCGCTAGAACAATCAATAACTATGGACGCTAATTCGATTATCTATGTTGATGGTAAAGACGCCTATTATATTGATACGCCATGGAATGCTACTGATATGCCTGAACTTATGGCTTGGTTAGATGATCATGAATTGATTCTTAAAAAAACGGTATTCACCCACTTTCATGAAGATCAAACGGGCGGTCTTAACTATTTACTCGATCATAAATTTGAAACGTATGCATCCCAAAAAACGAATCAGTTACTAATAAAAGAGGGTAAATCAGCGGCTAATAACGAGTTTACTGTGGGTAGTTTTGAGTTTTTAAAAGACAAAATTGAAGTCTATTACCCCGGAGCTGGTCATACGTCCGACAACTTGGTTGTCTGGTTACCAAAAGAAAACGTACTCATTGGAGGCTGTTTACTGCGTGCAAGTGAAATAAAAAACATTGGTTGGATTGGTGACGCAGATACTGAACAATGGACTCAATCAGTACAAAAAGTGCAAGGCAAATTCCCAAATGTAAAATTCGTGATTCCAGGTCATGGAGCGGTTGGAGGCAACCATAGTATTATCACTCATACAATAAAAGTAGTTAATGAATTTAATACCAAAAAATAGGGTTTGCGTGCAACAATAGCTAAAGTCTGTGGTATTTGCCAAAGAGCACAAATAAAACCAGTTGTATAAATCTAGATAAGTTTTTGACCATTTTGGCTGTGTATTACCTGACCATTAACTTATCCAGAAGGGTATTAAGCATTGTGATAATTAATTTTTCAATAACGATTAACTTGAGTGGCTAGGTGCGTGGCCTAATACTTCACGTAAACGTTCTTGAACAACATCGACCAATACATCAGGCTGAAATTTAGAGATAAACCGATTACAACCGACTTTTTCAACCATGGCCTCATTGAAGCTGCCACTCAGCGATGTATTCAGTGCGATAAATAAATCACTCATGCGTGGGTCATTACGCACTTCATGTGTCAGTTTATAGCCGTCCATTTCTGGCATCTCTGCGTCGGTGAACATCATAAGAATTTCGTCTGTGATTGTTTTACCTTCATCACACCAACCTTTTAATAAGGTTAGGGCTTTCATACCGTCGTTAGCTTCGATGACTTCAATACCCAGTTGAGACAAGGTATCGCGAATTTGACCACGAGCAGTTGATGAGTCATCAACAATCAAAATCTTACGACCATGAAGTTGATTTACAATAGTTTGATCTAAGACTTCATCCGATATTTGGATGTTGTAATCGATGATTTCAGCTAGCACTTTTTCGACATCCAAAATACTCACTAAACGTTGCATACCATCACGTTCAATTTTAGTGATCGCTGTTAGGTAATTATTTGGTCCTACTTGTTCTGGTGGTGCTTGAATATCTTTCCATGTCATATTAACAATGTTCATTACCTGACCGACAAGAAATGCCTGAATAGTACGGTTGTACTCAGTAATAATGATATTGCACTCGTTATTCTTTTCCATACCACGCATGCCTATTGCACTGCGTAGATCTATAACAGGAATAGATGTACCTCGAATATTGGCGACACCACACACGCTGGGATGTGACCCAGGTAAAATATTCAAATGAGGAAGTTTAACGACTTCTTTTACCTTGAAGACGTTGATAGCAAAAAATTGAGACGTATTAAGTTGAAAGATTAAAAGCTCAAGTCGGTTTTGGCCAACAAGTTGAGTGCGTTGATCAACTGAATCTAAAATATTGGCCATAGTCTGCTTTAATCCAAATAATTATCAAATTTATCAGTAAATTATAAAGTAGCGATTAGGTAAAAGTCACGTTCTAAGTACAAAAATATGAATCGTTTATTTTTTATTACATTCGTTAATAAAGAAAACAGCTTTAAGCGAGAGATAGCTCTCATTCTGGTAAATATTCAAAATATAAAAGCCGACAGTGTTCCAAATCAAAGAATTTTATTCTGCTTTTGATACGTTGGGGGAATAAGTAAAAATTGATGATTTTTCACCCGTCATCCTTGAGCTACTGCCATTCGTAAATACGAACAGTAATAAATGTTCGGTCATTACTATAGTACATATCAATTTGATAAATATGATTACGGTCAATGATTAATTAGATGCAGTGCCGAGAACCATAAAGAGGCAATCAATGATAAATGTCACAATAGATGGACAAATATTCCCCGTAAATGCGCAACAAACCCTACTTGACGCTGCAGCTGACTGTAATATTGAGATACCGTCACTTTGTGGCCTTAATAAAAATGGCGAGAAAGTGCCTTGTGAACTTTGTGTCGTCGATGTGGCAGGACAGGGTATTCAACGTGCCTGTGAAATTTTACCCGTTGAAAACATGATTGTGACCACTGTTTCTGAAGAACTGTCTTCACTACGTCAAACCGCGCTAAACCGTATTCTTTCTGATCACTATGCTGATTGTGAAGCGCCGTGCCAAACAGCATGTCCTGCTGGTGTAGATATTCAATCTTATCTTTACCATATTTCTCAAGATGATCATGCTAAAGCAGTAGAAGTGATTAAACGAACACTGCCTATGCCGTTATCCATTGGTCGTGTTTGCCCTGCATTTTGTGAAACTGAATGCCGTCGTGGGTTAGTCGATGAGCCAATCGCTATTCGTCAACTTAAACGACATGCCGCCGATATTGATCTTGCTGCACAAGAGAATTATGTACCACCAAAGAAAATATCAAAAGGTATGTCGATTGCTGTAGTCGGTAGTGGCCCCGGTGGTTTAACGTGTGGCTATTATCTAACAAACGAAGGTTACGATGTAACGGTATTTGAATCGATGCCTGAAGCGGGTGGCTGGTTACGTTACGGTATACCTGAATACCGATTGCCAAAGGCGATTTTGGCTAAAGAAATTGAACTAATGTGCCGAAATGGCATGCATGTGTTGACATCTAAGAAGTTAGGCGATGATTTTACACTCACGCAACTCACTGAAGATTATGATGCGGTATGCTTAGCAGTTGGTGCTTCGCAAGCCGTAGAAATGAATTATACCGGCAGTGACCTTAATGGCTGCTATCTAGGTGTCGATTACCTAAAAGATTACGTCACTGAAGGTCGTTATATTACAGGTAAAAAAGTAGCCGTTATTGGTGGTGGTAATACTGCTATTGACTGTGCACGAACAGCTGTACGTGACGGTGCCGATACCACGCTTATTTACCGTCGTACACGTGATGAAATGCCTGCTGAAGATTATGAAATCGAAGAAGCTGAGCATGAAGGTGTTAAATTTCACTTTTTAACAAACCCTGTTGAAAATATTGCTGACGCGAATGGTCACGTTTGTGACGTTAAGCTAGAAAAAATGGCACTGGGTGAGGCTGATGCATCTGGTCGTCGTCGACCGGAACCGACAGGTCAATACTTTACCGAAGCGTTTGATACCGTTATTGCTGCTGTTTCGCAAAAGCCTGATTTAAGCTTCATGGATAAAGAAGAATTAGACCTGCCATTAACGCGCTGGAATACTCAAGATGCTAATCCGAATACCATGCACTCTGGTTTAGGAAATGTATTCAGTATTGGTGATTTCCGTCGTGGCCCCGCAACAGCCATTGAGGCGGTTGCAGATGGACGTATTGCTGCAGAGGCGATTGATCGCTTCTTCGACGGTGATATGGAAAACATTCCAGTTAAGCTTTTTAATTCTCAAAAAGAGCGCAAGTTAAAGCAGGTTGCTCCTGAGCAGTTTGTAGAGATTAAAAAAGTAATGCGTTCTGTAATGCCAGAGTTGAGCACGAAAGAGCGAGAGTTAAGCTTTAGTGAAGTTGAAACGGGTTTTAACAATGACGAAGCAATGCGCGAAGCGGCACGTTGTTTAGAATGTGGTTGCCAAGCAAATACCGATTGTAAGTTACGTGACTATGCGACCGAATATGATGTGGCTGAAACTGAATTAACCAATGAGAGTTGCCAAAAATTCCATGTAGATGATAGCTCTGAATTCATCGTATTCGACGCTAACCGTTGCATTAGTTGTGGTCAGTGCGTTGAAGCCTGTAATGAAAAAGCGGTGCACGGTACATTGAGTTTCGCTAAGAATGCTGATGGTTCAAGCGCAAGTCGCCCTGAATGCCGACCTGGTTTCGATAAAGGTTACAGCATGGGTGATTCGAACTGTGTGCAATGCGGGGCATGTGTTCAAGTGTGCCCCACTGGCGCACTGGTCGATAAGCGAGATAAGTCGCAAGGTCGAATCGAAATGCTGAAGCCGGTTGAGACGATTTGTACCTATTGCGGTGTGGGTTGTAAGCTGACGATGTATGTCGATGAATCATTAAATCAGATTCGTTATGTGCAAGGCGTAAAAGACTCGCCAGTAAACCAAGGAATGTTATGTGTTAAAGGACGCTTTGGTTTTGATTTTGTAAATAGCAAAGAGCGTTTAACAACCCCGTTAATTCGTAAAAATGGTGAATTGCAGCCAGCTAGTTGGGAAGAGGCTATCTCGTTAGTTGCAGACAAATTCAATGCGATTAAAGCAGAAAGAGGCGGTAATGCGTTAGCGGGTTTCTCGTCGGCTAAAACCACCAACGAAGATAACTTTGCATTCCAAAAGTTTATTCGTCGTGAATTAGAAACGAATAATGTCGATCACTGTGCGCGTTTGTGTCATGCATCCACAGTTACAGGGTTAGAAGCGTCAATTGGTAGTGGCGCAATGACCAATGACATTCCAAGCATTAAATTCTCTGATGTGGTGTTTATCATTGGCTCTGATACGACATCGGCTCACCCGATCATTGCATCACATATCAAGCAAGCGATTCGCACGGGTAAAACACGCTTAATTGTGGCAGATCCTAAGCGTATTGATATTGCTGAACATTCTGAATTGTATGTTGCACATCGCCCAGGTACCGATGTGATGCTAATGAACGGTATCATGCAGCAAATCATCAAAAACGGCTGGCATGACCAAACGTATATTAATGAGCGAACAGAAGGCTTTGAAGCATTAAAAGCAGAAGTCATGCTCGATAGCTATGCCCCAGATAAAGTTGAATTGATCACGGGCGTGAAAGCGCAAGACGTTATCAAAATGGCGCAGATGATTGGTACAGCTAATCGTACTGCAGTGTATTACTCGATGGGTATTACGCAGCATACAACGGGCCATGATAATGTACGCTCTGTAGCTAACTTGCAGATGTTGTGCGGAAACATTGGTATTGAAGGTGGTGGTATTAACCCATTACGTGGTCAATCTAATGTACAAGGTGCTTGTGATATGGGGGCACTACCAAACAACTTCCCTGGTTACCAGAAAGTACATGTGCCAGAAATTCATGCCAAGTTTGCCAAAGCATGGAATAAACCCAACTTACCGAAAGAGGATGGGTTAACCCTAACCGAGATTATCGATGCAGCATGTCATGATCAGGTGAAAGGTTTATATGTAATGGGTGAAAATCCAGTTCTGAGTGATCCTAACCAAGCGCATGTACTAGAAGGCTTAGAGAAATTAGATTTCTTAGTGGTACAAGATATTTTCTTAACTGAAACTGCGCAATATGCGGATGTCGTTTTACCGTCATGTTCTTTCGCCGAAAAAGCCGGTCATTTCACGAATACTGAACGCCGTGTTCAACGTATTACTCCTGCGGTTAATCCTCCAGGTGAAGCGAAGGAAGATTGGTGGATTATTCAAAGCATTGCAAATGCAATGGGGAGTGATTGGGCGTATCAATCGGTAAAAGACATTACTGAAGAGATCACCCAATTAACGCCACAATATGCGGGCATTCACTGGGATCGTGTCGGTAGAGATGGTCTTCAATGGCCGTGTAACGACAACGCACCTGACGGTACGCGTGTTATGCATACCTCTCAATTTACCCGTGGAAAAGGGGAGATGGCTGCTATCCCATTCCGTTACGCGGCTGAGTTACCTGATGCAGAATATCCACTTATTTTGACAACAGGCCGTTTATTAGAACAATTCCACACTGGCACCATGACAAGAAAAACCCGAGGGTTGGATAACTTGGCTGGACCTCGTGCAATGATTTCGGTTGTTGATGCAGAGCGTCTGGGTGTACGTAATGGTGAGATGCTAAAAGTGTCGACACGTCGTGGCAGTATTGAAACTCCCGCATTTGTTACCAAGCGTATGCAAGAAGGTGTGGTATTTGTACCGTTCCATTTTGCTGAAGCGCCTGCAAACCGTTTAACGACGACAGCAACGGATCCTCATGCGAAGATCCCTGAGTTCAAAGTGGCAGCGGTTAAAATTGAAAAGGTACGTGTGTCAGTAGAAATCTGCTGATGCTGTGAATTTGTAGCTGTTAAATCATTCAATTTATAAATGAATGGTTTAGCATTACAGAAAGACTGAGAATCTGAAACCATCAATAGCACCTGTTATTGATGGTTTTTTTATATGTAATACATGAATAGTACGTTTTTTGTTCTGTTGAATGTGAAAACTTAAATTCCATATTTAATAGCGTAATGAAGATAATTTCACACACTATAAAAGTGCGTAAAGGAATAAAAGAACAGTCTATTAGAGTTTTTAAATCTAAAAGCTTACTTTGTAACTATTTCTTACAATTAACGTTGAGATTAACAATTTGGCAACAGTTGATAGTTAAGTGTCCATATTGCAGGTGGTTATAATGTTACAGGATGTAAAATTGTGAAAAATTAAGTAATTAAGGGTAACGGCCTTCATGGTGGCTAGTATGAAAATGAACCAGAAAGTGGGAAAATACCCCTGTCAACGCGGTTTTATCTTGAAGGGATGCTTTCTATTAATGAGGTTGTTATGAAATTTGGTTTTATTCTGCTTTTATCAATTGTAGCTGGTGTACTTTCAGGTGAGCATTTCCATTCATTCATGGTTGGCTTTGGAATTGCGGCAGTCGCTGTGGGCACAGGCTACTGGTTAGCTTTTCGCTCGACACGTTATCCTCAATTAGCGGCTTTACTTCTTTTAATGGGAGTGGCGGCGAAAATGGGCGTGACAGTGGTAGGTGTGATGTGGAGCCTTGAAGCAAACTTGATCAATTCACCGTTTGTATTTTCTTTATCGTACTTATTCTTCTCGATTGTTGCGACTTACTTGTATTTTACACTTCGTGAATTCCAAATGAATCGTACTGCTAAAATGAATGTATTGGAAACTCAGGCAGCATAATTAGTTATAATAATATTCCATAGAAAAGGGGCTGATTAACTATCAGCCCCTTTTTTGTGTTTGCTCGTATTTCGTCGTGAGATTAGCGAGAAGTAAAGTCGTGTTGTTTACCCATCTGAATAACATGCTGTACTTGATTATCATCAGTTAGCAATGTGATATTCGCTTTATAGCCCGCCTTTAACTGACCGTATTCGTGGTCAAGTTTTAATGCTTTTGCAGGGTAGAGGTTAGCCATTCGCAATGCTTCATCACGCGTAAGCCCAACATGATCAATAAGGTTTCTTACACCTTCAATCATGGTAATTGCAGCACCTGCGATAGTACCGTCTGCATAATGGCATTTACCACCTGTCACGTAAGCCGTTGTGCCTGCCATGTCATATTCAGTTAAGTCTGTGCCTGCTGGATTAACAGCATCTGTTACCATAAACAGCTTTTCACCCATCAGTTGGTGGGCAATGCGAACAGAAGCGTATGAAGAGTGAATTCCATCAACAATGATGCCAGCATGTGGCTTTTTATCGAAAACATAACCGACTGTACCTGGTTCACGTGAACCAAGTGGCGTCATCGCATTATATAAATGCGTCGCCATTGTGATGCCATCTTTTTCAGCAAGTTCTTCATATGTTGAGTTAGTGTGACCAAGTGACACTGTAATGCCTGCTTGTGTCAGAATATCGATAACGTGCTGTGAGGTGTTTTCTGGTGCTAGTGTAATCACACTAATTTTATCTGCATTATCAGCAAGGTAATGCGCTGTTATTTCGTCAAGTTCACGAATTAAGTGTTCTTGGTGAGCACCCTTTTTAGCTTTATTAATAAAGGGACCTTCAAGATGTAGACCCAATACGCCTTCTTTGCTTGGCTCATTAATATCAGCAACCATATCAATAGCTTGCTTCATTGATTTAGCTTGGCTAGTAATAAGGGTTGGTAAATACTGCGTCGTACCGCTTTTAAGGTTGGTTGCGTTCATTACATCAAGTGTTTCTTTTCTGATGTCCGTATTAAGTAATACGCCGCCACAACCATTTAATTGGATATCAATAAAGCCAGCTGTTGCTAATAAGCCATTAGCATTGAAGGTTGTTGCAGGTAACTCTGCGTCTTTCATCGGAACGATAGACGTTATAGTGTCTTGATCAATGATAATCGCTTGGTCTAGAAGGGTCGTGTGACCATCAAAAACATTAACATGCGTTAGTGCAAACATAAGTATCTCGTTATTATCCGCTAGTAACTGCCTTCTGCTTATTGTGTATAAACGCAATAACTCAGTTGCAGAGATATGCTGAAGATGAACTCCGCATAATTATAGTTAAAGATGGGATTGCATTGTTACAACAGCACGCCCGCTCAAATTTGTTAGATTTAAGATTTAATCTTAATTCTCGATAGAAAATAAGATATATGAAAAAGGGCGCTGTAGTCAATAATACGAGTTGATTTAAAGGCATATATTTAGCTTTATATCAAATTACTGGTTCTAAAATGTCACATTGCGTATGTTTAATGAGCAATCATGCTCGTTAGCTTTTTGTTTGTTTCTATAGTGACTCAAAAGGTTTCCAATGCTCAAAAATAAAGTCGATCAGTGCTTGAGTGCGTTCTGACAGTAGCTTTCTTTGTGGATATAGCAGTGCAACGTCAGATCCTTCCATTTGCCAGTCAGGAAATAATTGAATCAACTCGCCATTCTCAAAGGATTTTTTTGTATACCATTCAGGAAGGCGTGCAATGCCCAACCCTGCAACGGCAGCACGATGGATAG
The DNA here is from genome assembly GCF_003026285.1 of Photobacterium profundum. Lineage (GTDB taxonomy): Bacteria > Pseudomonadota > Gammaproteobacteria > Enterobacterales > Vibrionaceae > Photobacterium > Photobacterium profundum. The sequence continues at coordinate 453,055 of NZ_PYOD01000003.1, read as the reverse complement.
TGTCTAGCTCGTCAGATTGAATGCGTGCATTTGGGATGAACTTTACACTTTCGCCACTAATATGGTTGAACACCCATCGTTGCTGAGGGCTTGGTGATAACAGGTCGTAACGTACTAATTGGTTAGGGTGGGTTAGGTCTGGTTTATCATTTAGATAGTCAGGGGTCGTACATATTACTGATGGGTTATGTGATAAACGTTTTGCGACCCAATCGGAAGCAGGCTGATGACCAAAGCGTAAGGCAATATCAATATCACCGCGAAGATGGTAATTATTTTGATTTCCTAACTGGAAGCGTATTTGTACTTTAGGGTGTAGCTTTGCAAACTCTAGGGCTAAGGGGCCAATTTGGTGCTTGAGTGGAATAATGGGAGCATTGATAACAATAACGCCAGAAAAGTCTTCTTTTTCTTTATCGACGCTTTCAAGTCGAAGGTGAATATCATCAAATACCGTCGAAAATTGCTGAACAAGTAGCTGCCCATCTTTCGTTAAACTCATGTCTTTTGCATGGCGCACTAATAACTTGCGGCCAGTATCGGTCTCAAGTTGTTGTATTCTTCTGCTTAGCGTACTGGTCGGAATGGCTCTTTGTCTGGCGGCTGATGCGAAACTTCCTGCTTTTACGACGGTAAGGAAAAGGTCTAAATCATCCAGTTTCATTTAAGATCCCATTTATGAAATGATGAGGTTCATTATATCCTGTTTTCGTAACGGCAAACTTGTTTTATTTTAGGCTCCGTTTTAGTTATGGGGGAATGTATGTCACCTAAAACAATTTTTACCAGCGTAGCACTTGTTATTGCATTGGGTTCATTAGAAAAAAGTATTGTTACCACACCTTTGCCTATTATTGGGGCGGAATTAAATGCAGGGCAGGCACTCACATGGGTGATTACGGCTTATCTACTTGCAGCGACGGCTGTTTTGCCTGTTTATGGCAAATTAAGTGATATTTTTGGACGCGTAAAAATGCTGAACATCAGTATTTTACTGTTTATTCTTGGCTCTGTTGCTTGTGCATTATCGCAAGACTTAACACAGTTAATTGCCTCACGGGTATTACAAGGCATTGGTGGTGGTGGTTTAATTGCCTTAGCATTCACTGTGATCGCAGATAGTATTCCTGCCCGTGAAGTAGGGAAATACCAAGGCTATATTTCAATCGTTTATGCTGTATCCAGTATTGCAGGACCTTTGTTAGGTGGGTATTTTTCTGAGCAGTTATCATGGCGTTGGATTTTCTGGATCAATATTCCATTAGGCGCTATTGCGGTATGGATGATAAACAAAAACCTAAGGCACCTAAGTGTTAAACGCGCATCAAAGTTTGATTGGAAGGGCGCAGGTTTATTAATGACAGCAACCACATTGTTATTGTTATTAATATCACCAGAAGCCAGCCTTGATGCAACGATTGCCAGCATTGCGTTATTTACCGTTATGTTGCTATTAGTGTGGGTTGAACGAAAAGCGGCAGACCCTATTTTACCAGTAAGATTGGTATCGTTACCGGGCTATGTTATTAGCGTGCTTTTGATTTTATGTTCCCAGTTATTGATGTTTGCAGTATTGGTTTACCTTCCGCTTCAAATGCAATGGCAAAAAGGGATGACAGCGTCAGGCAGTGGCCTGTTGATGATGATCTTTATGTTTAGCATCACAACAGGTGCCTATTTTGGTGGTAAGCAAATTGCTAGAAAAGGTTACTATAAGCGCTTTGTTGTTGTCGGATTTTTACTCTCGGCAATTGCGTTATGGCTATTACACTTTGACCTGTATTTATCAGCGGCATTGGCGGCGGCAGGACTTGGCTTAGGGCTTACTCTGCCTGCATTAAGTGTCGTTGTTCAAAACGTATTACCAGCAGAAGATCGTGGTATAGGTATGTCATTGTTTGGCTTTGGGCGAGAACTTGGTGGCGCTATTGGTGTCGCGATTTGTGCCACTATATTTCACAGTCAGGTGCCAGTAGTCGTTGCTGAAGGTAGCGAGAATACACTTGCTCATTTTGACCCAGAGGCGCTAGCACAGGGTTTTAGTATGACTTATGCCGGTATGGCTGTTGTTGCTGTTATTGCCTTTTTGCTCGCTGTGTTTGCAATGAAAGGGCAAGCGTTATCATCAGACATAAAACCACATGCAGTAAAAGACAAATAGCCTAACAGTTGATGATTTGTATGTTGCAGCATAACGGCTAATCACTCATGTCTTAAGGCATGAGTGTTATTCTCGCATCTCTTATCATAATCAGGCAGAATGCTTGGCTTTATTTCTAGTACTCATTTTCAATGTATGCAGTCTTAATGTGTATATTGTAATGATCTGCCTATTGCACAATGACGAGGTGTGTCATGTATTGGTCTGATTGGCCGTTTCTCTTATCTAGCGCGTTAACACAATTAACAATAGGCGCCTTTATTGTGTTGGCATTTGTCATTCTTAGCGGAAAGTTATGCTTTGGGCAAAGCGATCGTGTACATAAAACTATGCCTGTGTTTTGGCTTCTGTTATTCGTTGCTTTAACATTACGTGAAGCAAGCTTAATGGTAGACCAAGTTTACTCAGTCTATACGTTTGGCACTGAAGTACTCATGGTAACGGTATTTTTTATACTAGCCAATGTGTATTGGTTTGCTGAAAAAAACTTATTTAGCTCTGATCGATTCAGATCTCTGCTATTGATTGTGGCATTAGTGAGTGGTTTGGCTTATTTAGCACATGGTTTAATTGTAAGAACTGAGCAATGGTTAATTGCCAGTCATTTCATTGCCACGACATTGTGCGGCGGAACGCTGTTTGCTCATACCTTGTTGGTGAAGGCTGAACATAAAGTTGAAGAGGTTAATCGCTATCTTCCTATTACTGGTGCTGTGATTGCGGTGATTTGCTTACTAACAGGGTTGCCGCAAGTGGGGGAGCTAGCAGCACGTGTCGACAGCCACAGTGAGTTAGGTCCATTTATTGCACAGGTTATGAGTTTAGGCTTGTTATTAGCAGCAGTGGGTGTATGGCTAATGCCGTTACTAACGCGTAGTAAACCTGTGTTAGGTATCATGACTTTTGCACTTACCTTAATGCTATTATCATCATATTTAGCAGCTGTAGGTTATACGCTGGTTTGATATTTTAATTAAGCGACTTAATGAACGGTTCGTCTTGATGGTGAACCGTTCGTTTTGTTCTTACATCCAATAACAAGATAAAGCGTTACTTTATAATCTTCAATATTTGCTTGAATCGCTCACCTTGTGCTACTGCTTGTAATTCAAATAGCACCATTTCAGTACAAGATAGCTGTGCGCCTGCTTGCTGCATTTTGTTCAATGCAATCGTCTTATTTTGTACATTTCTTGATGATACAGCATCGGTAATCACTTCTACGCCATAACCGGCATCTAATAAATTTATCACCGTTTGATACACACAAATATGTGCTTCAATACCAACAACAAGCACATTTTTACAACCCGTTGCTTCTAATGCAGAGACAAATTCAGCCGTTTGGTATGCGCTGAATGTATTTTTCACAATAGGTTCTTTATTGGGAAGGTTATCTGAAACTTCTGCAATAGTACCACCGAGCTTATCGGGTAGCTGTTCAACCCAAAGAGTGGGTAAATCGAGAATAGCAGCACCTTTAACCATGGTTTCTAAATTACTGAATAGGGCATTTTTATCAGCCATGATTTGAGCCAGCTTGCCTTGAACATCAATGATCACGAGTGCGGTATTGTTAGCATCAAGCATAGTATTGTCCTTATTGAAGCGTTGTAATTCAGATCCTTAAATCTGTTTTAATATTTATCATACTACTATTTTTATGATTGACTATTAGACTTTAGCTAAATATATAACCCGTTGAATTTAAATTGAGCTATGAATCGTTCACTCAGAATAAACGGTGTTATTCGGTTCACCTTTTCAGTATGAATAAATTAATCAATACGCTAAATCTATTGGTTGCTTCAATGTAATTATAGTCTTGTTCTGTTAGCGTTAGTCACCCAAAAATTACAGCCCGCTTCTTATGAAATTAACGCAATTAAATGCATTTAAAGCTGTTATTGAATGCCAAACAGTTACTGCCGCCGCAGAGCGACTCAATTTAAGCCAACCCGCTGTAAGTCGCCTGCTTTCAGGGCTTGAACAACGTTTGGGTTTTAATTTATTTATCCGTAAGGGTAACCGGTTAGTCTTGAGTGACGAAGGTGAGGCGTTTTACTTAGAAGTCGCAAAAGTCTTTGAGGCTGTGTCAGGTCTTGATAGCGCAGCGGATTCTATTCGAGCACATCGTTTTGGTAGCTTAAATATTGCCGCGATGCCCTTGTTATCAAATGCTTTCCTTCCGCGTATCTTAGCGACTTTTTTAAAGCAATCGTCACGGATGAAAGTCGGTTTTAAAACGTATCGTTCTGAAGATGTGGTTCGTCGGGTACAAAGTCAAACAACGGATATTGGTTTTGCATTTATTGATGAGCAGCTCGCGGGTGTTAAAGCACAAAAAGTAGAAAGTGAATGCGTGTGTTTGTTACCTGCATCATCACCTTTAGCCAATAAAATGTCGATCGATATCCATGATATTGCAGATCAGGTACTTATCCGTCATGAGAAAGACATTACGCAGCGGCGTATTGATCAGTTATTACGCCGTTATAATTTATCGACTATCGAGCATATAGAGGTGTCATTAGCGAGTACCGCTGCTGCATTGGTGCGTGAAGGTGTTGGTATCGCCATCACTGATCCCTTTACGGCTCATATGGCAAGCGAGCATTGTGATGTTGTAATGCGTCCGCTTACGTTCTTACTGCCTTTTGAATTCGATATCTTATATCCCGCCCTTAAGCCGATTCATCGTCATGCAGAGTTGTTCATAGAACAGTTTATGTTGCTAGCCGATGAAATGAATATCTACCTAAAAATTGGCTCTATGCGCGATTTAAACAATGATGATACGGAGATACATCACAGTTAACCTTGTGTTGTGTGTTAGAACTATTTACTTTTAAATTTGATAATTATCATGCCTTTATGCTTATTGTGTTTGTAGAGTATTACATTTTTGCATAGTGCTGAAAGGGTTTAGCATTGGTCAATATTCATTGTCTTTCTTAGTCTGATTTCAATATCACACAAACAGAAAAATAAGGAAGAATGATGTCCAATCGAGTCTCTATCATTGGGTCTGGTAATGCAGGGTTAACCGCGGCGTATCACTTTTCATTACATGGCGCGAAGGTGTGTTTATACGGGGCAATAGGTTTTGATCAACCGCTTACTGATATCGAACAACGTGGCGGTATTGAAGCATTAAGTTCATTTAATGATGTGTCATTGGCTTATGCTGGTTTCCAAGCCATTGATACCATTAGCCGTGATTTGGCTGAAACCGTTGCGTATTCTGATTTACTGATTTTACCTGTTCCTTCATTTGCACAAGAACCGTTATTCATTGAAATGTTACCGCACTTGCGTGACGGTCAAATAGTGATGTTAATGCCGGGTAATTATGGTTCATTGGTGCTTAATCGTATTAAAGCAGAGCAGGGTTATGGTGATCTCGATATCACTTTTGTGGATGCAATCTCAATTCCATGGGCAACTCGTATTGTTGGTCCTGCAGAGCTTGCGATTCTGGGAATGAAAGAGTTTCTACCTGTTGCCGCTTTTCCTGCCTCTAAAACAGATGACGCTATCGCTAAATTGCAACCTGTGATGCCATTACCATTAAAAAAACTCGATAATGTCATTAATGCTGGTTTAGAGAACATCAACTTTGGTGGGCATCCACTGCTTACAACTTTGAGTATGGGGTTACTTGAAAATTTTGATGGGCAGTTTAACTATTACAAAGATTGCTGTTCTATTTCAACAGCGAAAGCGGCAGCAGTAATGGAAAGTGAGCGTATTCAGATTGGTAAAGCATTAGGACTTGAATTAATCCCTGAGCTTGATGCTATGAATGCGTTGTATGCAATGGAATGTGACAATGTGTATGAAGTGAACCGTACATCAGAAACACATGGAAAACTGAATAGTGCCCCTAATTCAGCGTCTAACCGTTATATCACGGAAGATGCTGCTTACCTTTTAGTGCCTTGTTACGAATTAGGACAGTTGACAGGAGTGAATACACCGCTCGTGACATCATGTCTGCATATTGATAATGCCTATAACGACACTGACTATTTTAAAGAGGGTCGCACCTTAGAAAAAATGGGATTATCAGACATGTCAGTAAAAGAAATCATGGACTTTGTTGCATAAATAAGAAGGTGGAATACCACCCACAATATGGGGCTCTGAGCCCCATTAAATAAGGACATCCTAATGACGAAATTTAAGTTTCCCTCTGCCTACACAATTTTAATGATCTTAACCGTTTTAATGGCCGCGCTGACTTGGATAATTCCAGCAGGGCAATACCAAATGGTGATGAATGAAACCCTCGGTAAAATGGTACCGTTAGTGGGTTCATTCGAAACCGTTGCTGCTAATCCGCAGGGTATTGTTGAAGTATTGATGGCTCCTATTCAGGGTTTTTACGATCCAGCTAGCTATGCAGCTCGTGCTGTTGATGTTGCACTATTTGTATTGGTAATTGGCGGGTTTCTTGCCGTTGTGACCCGTACCGGTGCTATTGATGCAGGTATTGCTGGCACAATGAAGCGTTTAGATGGACGTGAAAAGTGGATGATTCCTATTCTTATGGGATTATTCGCAATGGGTGGGACTGTTTATGGCATGGCGGAGGAAACTATTCCTTTCTATGCTTTGTTAATTCCAGTAATGATCGCTGCGGGCTATGACAGTATCGTCGGTGTTGCCATTATTATGGTGGGAGCAGGCATTGGTTGCTTAGGTTCAACCATTAACCCATTTGCAACGGTTATTGCATCGAATGCGGCCGAAATCAATTTTATGGAAGGCATTGTTTTACGCGCCGTTATTCTCGCATTAGGCTGGATCGTTTGTGTGGTTTATGTAATGCGTTATGCCGCGAAGGTAAAGCATGACCCATCAGCGTCACTTGTTGCTCATCAAAAAGAAGACAATGAACGTCATTTTTTACACAGTAAAGAACAACAAGCGCCAGAGCTTACTGGTATTCGTAAAGCCGTATTAGCAATATTCGGTTTAACGTTTGCCGTCATGATGTGGGGTGTTTCTATCGCAGGCTGGTGGATGGCAGAACTATCTGCGCTATTTATCGGTGCAAGTATTATTGTCGGTTTTGTTGGCCGATTATCTGAAGTTGAAATTACCGATAGTTTCATTGAAGGTGCACGAGATTTACTGGGTGTCGCCTTAATCATCGCCATTGCTCGCGGTTTAGTGGTCGTAATGGATAATGGCAATATCACACATACTATTTTGAATTATGCTGAAGGTCTTCTAGGTGGTTTACATGAAATCGCCTTCATTAATGCGATTTATTGGATTGAAGCGGTACTTTGTCTTGTTGTTCCATCATCTTCTGGTCTGGCTGTTCTTTCTATGCCAGTACTTGCACCGTTAGCTGACTTTGCAGGGGTTGGACGCGAGCTTGTTGTAACGGCTTTTCAGTCAGCATCTGGTTTACCTAATTTAGTAACGCCAACATCGGGCGTGGTAATGGGGGGCTTAGCTATTGGTCGTGTAGCATACTCATCTTGGCTTAAATTCATTGGCCCTCTAATTGGAATACTGAGCTTGATGGTAATGGCGTTGCTAAGCTTGGGTGTTGTAATTAGTTAAGTGATTAATTGTGTACTGAACTGAATAAAGTTGGTCCAATACTGTAGTGGCGTAACCTTATCGGGTTACGCCCTTTGCTATTAAGAAGGGGGCGCTTAAACTTTTACGCTGCTTTTACGCTGCTTTTACGCTGCTTTTACGTTTAGCTTTTTACGAATATGGCGTGAAAAGGAATCAATGCCAATGCAGAGTAATGCAGTGATGACAATGTAAAACATAGCCCGATCAAAGCGCATCTCTTCAAAAGCAGAGTCGATATAAAAACCGAGTGTTGTTACCCCTAGTATTCCTAATATCGCAGTTTCCCGCATGATGACTTCCCATCGATAGAAGATAAAAGCAAGAAAGCTACTGTATATTCTGGGTAGTACTTCATAGAAATACAGTGAAATTGCGTGCCCTTTGATGACTCTGCCACTATTGATTCCGTTATGTTGGAGTGGAGCATCTGGGCGTAATTTTAGGGCATTGGCTAGTTCCGCAAGTAAAAAGCCAATTAAGCCTCCGTTATGAATAGCAAGCGCTAATACGGCAGGTAGCATTGAAGGGCCAAGCAATAATAGAAAAATAAACGCAAGGATCATTTCTGGGGTCGAACGTAATACAACTAATATTCCTTGCCCCATTATTCGACCGGTAAATCCAACAAAGAGTTTGACGGTTAAAGGGAATACGAGCAGTGCGATAATGCCAGTAGTAACCAGTGCAAGCTGCGTCAGAATCAGCGTATTCACGATACCTTCAAATACTTCACCTGTTAATAATGACCAATACCAATTCAGGGTTTGGTTTATCACATTAAGATCAATATCTGCTGCATAGCGCAGAGGCGATGGCCAAATATCTGAGCCAAAGAACCGAGTAAAGTTGTCCCAATTAACTTGTCCGAATGCCGGTAAATAAAACCATGCAGCGGCAATATAGATGGGTAACAGTTTTGCTTTTAACCAGACGTTAATAGAGATAATTAAGAGATAGAACAGCAATAGCAAAGCACCAGCTTGAGAATAATTCCCTTGGCTGAACGCACTTTCTAAATGAAAGCCTAAAGTCGGTATGCCAACGAATCCGAGTATGGTGCTAGAACGCAATGCACATTCAAAACGGTAGCGGGTATAGCTAATCAAATGGCTTTTAACCAGTGAAAGCTTTGTATAAACAAATACACTGAGAATATCTGCTTTTTTGGAAACGGTTTTGGCTGGCGTTGTGTCTGCTTGTTCAAATATCTCGGCGTAAACTTTGGCAAATGTGCAAGCATAAGGAAGCGATATAGCACACAAGGCTGTTAGAGGGTCTAATCCAAACAGCTGTAAAAAGATCAGTGCCCAGAACAATTCATGAATGGAACGAAAGAAAGCACAAAATATCCGTACAATCCGGTATTTAAAAACCAAAGCAAGAAAAAAGCCAAAGAAAGCCCCAAATGTAACTCCTAGCAATGCGATGCTTACCGTAAAAAATAGCGCGTCAAGGATATATTCGGTTGCAAAGAAATCGGGTGTAATAAAACCGACAAACATCCTACCCATTTCTGTCCATGGGTCGATAGTTGAGATTTCTAAATCGGCTGATAGCGTTAATGCTAACGCGATAATAACAAAGATGAAACTCAGTTTACCCTGAGCATAACCAGAGCTATTCATTATGATTGGTATAGAACATTCAGTGCTGCAATATCGAGCTGGCTGGTGGGTTTATCAAACTCAATTTTACCGTCTTTAAGACCAATAATACGGTCGAAGCAGCTTAGTGCTAGGTGTCTGTCATGAATAGCGACGACAAGGGTATGGTGAGATTCACAAATATGCGAAAGCAGTGATTGTGCTTGTAACGGGTCAAGGCTTGAGACGGGTTCATCACCCATAAATACAGGCTTATTCCGATATAACGCCCGCCCAATTGCGACACGCTGGCGTGACCTCCTGATAATTTATCGATAGATGTTCTCATTTTATCGCGTAAGCCTAACGTGTCTGCAATTGCTGCTACCTCGTTCCATTGCTGAGGTTTGATAAGGTTCCATACATTTTGGAATACGTTGAATTGTTCTAACCGTGCCATATAAATATTGTTATAGAGACTTAGTGGTCCTACTAGGCCATGGCTTTGCGGGCATAGGGCGGTTTCTTCGTAAATAAGAGAATGTAACTGGTTGAGTAATGTTGATTTACCCGCACCACTAGGGCCAATAAGTGCGACTTTTTCACCGCTTTCAATGGATAACGATATATCGTGAAGAACTGGGTTATGTTCATAACCCAGTTCTGCATTTTTAAGTTCTAATAGCGCCATTAATCTATAATACCAATAGAACGTGCAACATTTTCAACGGGTTCAAAATCTTTGTTACTGGCAGGAATGAAACTTTGGCGAGGAAAGCTAGCTAATAGCTCTGGGTCGTTCATTTCAAGTAGTGCTTGTGTAACTTTTTGTTTGAAGTCGGCACCAAATTGCTCGTTAACGTCACCTCGGATCGTCCATTGATAATCAGGATAAGTAGGGGTTTCCCAAATAATGGCGATTTTACTGCTATCTATTTTTCCGGCTTTCAGTTCATTTTCCCATACTTTATAGTTCACAGCGCCAACGAGGTAAGCACCAGATTGTACTTGGGCAATTGTACGGCTGTGGTCGCCAGAGAAACCAACACGTTTAAATACTTTCTGAGGTGATGTTTTGAAAAACTCACGGAGGTAATATTCTGGCATTAAACGACCCGACGTCGAACCTTTAGAGCCAAAAGTGAAAGTTTTTCCTGCTATATCTGCTGGGAAGTCGTCTGATTGTTTTAATCCAGTCGAAGTATGCGCAATAAAGTATGTTTTAAAAAATTGATCTTCATATCCTTGTGCTATCGCTTCAGAGCCGGGTACGAGTTGGCGAGCGTGCACACCAGAAAGACCACCAAACCATGCTAATTGTACTTGGTTGTTTCTAAAGGCGGTTACTGCCGCAGCATAAGACTTGACTGGAATATACTTAATTTCGACGCCGGTTTCTTCACTTAAATAGGCGGCAACTTTATCAAAGCGTTCACGCAATCGGCTTTCGTCTTCATCAGGAATCGCTGTAAATGTAAACGTTTGTGCATAGCTTACACAACTGATGCCTAATAAAAACAGAGCCATAAGGGCTTTCATTATTCAATCCTTTAAATATAAAATTGTTGATCATACACAAAGAGCTATTCACCACATAGCTTTAATCATATTTCTATGCCTCATCGTGTTTTCAAGTGAGGCTTCACGTCATAAATCAGACTTCACGCTATAATCATCACGCTATATTACTAATGTTATTTTCAATGGATCGCAGCATGACAGAGCACTTTAAAGGCAAATACGAAGTAGAGTTGAAATACAAATTAACTTCAAAAATACAGTTCTTATCATATTTACAGGCCATGAATCCAGAGATTATGTTGGAAGATAACCTTGAACATGATTGCTATTTTGACTTTGTAGGCGGCAGCCCGCTAAAAGAGCAAAACAAGAGTGTTTGTATTCGTAATATGCAGCCATCTGGCATTAAATTATGGATTGTAAAAGGCCCTGAAGCCGATAGGTGTGAGGCGGTAAATATTACCGATAGCGATAAAGCAAAAAGCATGTTGCTAACGATGGGGTTTAACCTAGTTTTGGAATTACAGAAGACCCGCAGCATCTATTTTATAGGTAAATTTCACGCAACTGTTGATCATTTAAAAGGGCTGGGGGATTTTGCTGAACTTGCTATCATGACTGACGATGAATCAATGCTAGATCAATATAAGCAAGAATTACTCGAGTTGGCAGCCAAGCTAGGATTGACGGATGCACAATTGGAAAGCCGCTCTTACCGCGAGATGCAAACACTGCAAGGTTAGAAGTATTAGATAATATATTCATTGCAAAGAAAAACCGGACAGCTAGTTTTATTCTAGTTTGTCCGGTTTATTCATTTCTGTTTACTTATGTCAATATAACGGCAAGTTAGCGCGTTAAATAGGTATACATAAAGTCAGTGATGCTCACCATATCGGCAATGGCAATATATTCTTCAGTGGTATGTACCTTTGCCATACCTGTTGAAAGGTTAACTGTTTTTAACCCTTTTTCATTGAAGATGTTTGCATCGCTTCCGCCACCAGTAGAGTTGGTTTTAGGCTCAACACCATTAGCAGAGAAAGCCGCTTTTATATCATCAATAAATACGTCGTTATCATCAATGTTATAAGCGTTATATGCACGAGTTGATACGATATCGATTTGTGCACCGTGTTTTTCAGCCGCTGCTTCAAATGTTGTTACCATGTGTTCAACTTGGTTCGCTAATTTCACATCATTCAAAGAACGCGCTTCTGCTTCGATATATAGAGCAGGCATAACTATGTTAGTTGCTTGGCCGCCTTGAACAACACCAATGTTTGCTGTTGTTTCTGCATCAATACGAGATAGCTTCATTTGGCCAATTGCATCAGCAGCAACGGTTAGCGCATTGATCCCCGTTTCTGGTGCTAAACCAGCGTGGGCAGGCTTGCCTGTGATATTGATCTTTAGATTTTGCTGACCAGGTGCTGTTGTAATAATAGTGCCGATAGCGCCGCCTGAATCAAGCACAATAGCTTCTGTCGATTTAACGAATGACATGTCGAAGTGTTTTGAACCGTGCAAACCACCTTCTTCATAGACAGTGAAGGCGATCTCGATAGTCTTATGGGGTAAATTGTTAGCTTTGATACAACGAACCGCTTCCATTATCGCGGCAATACCTGATTTATCATCACCACCAAGAATTGTGTCACCCTTCGAGCTGATAATACCATCGACGATAATTGGCTCTATGTCATTACCTGGTGCAACGGTATCCATATGGCAACTTAGTACAATACTACCTTCAAGCGAGCCTGGTAGCGTTGCGTAAATATTGAAGCCATTTGAAATATTTTCAGGTACTGGTAATTTAGTAACGTCGAAGCCAATACCACCCAGTTGCTCTGCAAGGGTTTCAGCGATAGCTTTCTCGTTTTGGGATTCACTGTTGATCTTAATAAGCTCGATGAAATGTTCGATCAATCTTTCTTGGTTAATGTTAGTCATGATTATGCTTTTTTAGGAACAGGAGTTAGTACTTTAAACTGAAGTAACCCTGTTTTTAGCTGTTTGAGGTCAATAAAACGGTCGATCATACCGATAATTGGTAACAAATTGAGACGTAAATATGTTTTTTAATGAGCGGCGCTTAATAGTGGCGTGTTTTTTGTGCCCATAATCCGATGACAATGAATGTTGTTATTACTGAAGTAAACATCCATTGGCTTGGCATTGTGCTCAATTGGCGGGTTAACCAAGGAGAAACTTTAATGAGAAGCAAACCGTAACCAAATGAATTAACAAGTATAAAAGCACTGGTGCGAAGGAAAATATTTTTACCTGACAAAAGACGACGTAGGAAGTGATTAATATCTGAACCAAAAATAATTAATGAACAAGCGACAATAGTGAGCGAAATCTCACCTAACCAAGGTTTCAAGGTGTGCCCAGCTTGAGCGAGTAGTGAAATAAGAGTATCCATTTATGTTCTCGTAATCCATTGGTTTGAATGATGCGCTACCTTACTGATTTATGATGATAAGTTAAATAATGGTCATGTCGACCTGTACACAAGATCACAGTAAGGTGATATTTGTTTAATTTCTGCAAGAAAGGTTATTTGAAAGCCGTTAACGATTATACTAACCCTGTATTTGAATTGATTATTGAACAACTATGCTTACCATTTCTAATAATGTAGAACTTGCCGATTGGGAAATCGAAATTACGGCTATTCGCTCGCAAGGGGCGGGTGGTCAAAATGTAAACAAGGTATCAAGTGCCATACACTTACGTTTTGATATTAAGCGATCAACATTGCCTGATTTCTATAAAGAACGTTTGTTGAGAATCTCGGATCATCGCATAACGAAAGACGGTGTTATCGTGATTAAAGCTCAGCAATTTCGTACTCAAGAAAAAAATCGGGAAGACGCGTTACAGCGCCTAAAAGAGTTTATTCAAGCGGCCGTTGTTCAACAAAAGGCACGACGTGCAACTAGACCTACTATGGGGTCAAAGCGACGCCGCATGGATAAGAAAACCCAGCGTGGAAATACGAAGTCATTACGCGGAAAAGTGGATCATTAAATCGAAATGAGTATTTATCATGAACACATTTATTATTGTGATAAATACTACAATTTCTTCTTTCATTCAGTAACACTTTTCGCAATTCGGCATGTTTAGGGTTATACATATCTAACTATGTTTATGATTTCGTTGCGTAAGGTAAGCTGAATGTTTGAAAAGAAAACCCTTCAATTGTTACAGCTGTTTTATCGTGAAACGGGCCGTGTACGTTTACTTGATATTGATGCACTGCCCGAACTCGATACGGAACAGCAACAATTGATGCATCAATGGTTAGAAACTAAACGAAACTTTACAATCGCTGATGTTACAACTCAACATTGGATCAAAACATGTAGTGCAGGTTATATCACCGAAGTTATTCTGCACTCAGACGGGCGATTAGAGGAATACACTTTATTTACACGAGTGAAAACAGTGGGTAGTTGGAAGTTAGAGGATGGTGTTATTGAATTGACGATCACAAAAGAGGATAACGATTACAACTGTTCTATTATTGCTAATCGTAATGTGAATATTCATTCAGCCATTGAGTATAAAAATAACGAATTACACTCGTATCTTAAATTAGCCCAGACACTACCGTTATCAGTGTGAATTTATTACTTTAAGGTTAACTTTCGTTGGTATCCAGATTGAAATTGAGTACACTGAAATTATGCTCAATTTTGAATAACTAGTTAAGAGTAACAAGGATGACTAAAATTAACAGTGTTGCCGTTGTTGGCGGTACGCATGGTAATGAATTTAGCGGTATCTACTTACTACGTAAGTGGCAAAATAACCTTAATTTGATATCTCGTGGCAGCTTTTCAGTTCAAACAGTATTCGCTAACCCTAAAGCGCACGAAGAGAATAAACGTTACGTTGATAGTGATTTAAACCGACAATTTGATATTGCTGATCTCGCTAATCTCGATCTGGCTAACTATGAACAAAGTCGCGCTAAGGTTATTAATAGGCAGCTTGGCCCTAAGGGTGATGCTAAAACAGACTTCATTATCGATTTGCATAATACGACCAGTAATATGGGACCATCGTTGATTCTGCTTCAATCTGATGAGTTTAACTGCAAAATGGGTGCTTATGTGAAATCTCGCATGCCTGAAGTAGTTGTTGTATTTGAAGATCATGCCTCTGTCGAAGAACATTACTTTTTAAGCTCTATTACGCCACAAGGTGTGATTGTCGAGATTGGTCCACAACCTCAGTCCGTTATCCGTCAAGATGTACTTGACTGGATGGAAGACATGACGCGTCATATATTGGATTATGTTGATCTACATAACACCAACGCATTGCCAGAATTGTCATCGAGCTATGAAGCATTTGAATATACCGAAACGCTAAAATTACCAGAAAATGAAAACGGCGAGCGAATTGGCATGGTCCACAAAAATGTTCAAGATGGTGACTTTAAACAATTGAATTCTGGCGATCCTATATTCACGCTATTTGATGGCTCTGAAATCTGCTGGGAAGGTGATTATGAAGCCTATCCACATTTCATTAATGAAGCCGCTTATTATGATAATAATTTAGCCATGTCATTAGCGAAAAAGCGAATAGTGGAAATTTAAACCACCAACTTCAAACCCGTATTTAAAAAGGCTCACTAATTTGTGAGTCTTTTGCTTTTTACATGCACTCAATTGATAGTATTTATTGAGTATCTGGCATATAGGAATAGTGATGAGAAAATATATTGTTTTTGGTGCAAGCGTAACATCTGGTGGTAACCTTATGGGCCTTGTTACTCAGCCAGAGAATGCACTCAATTCAGGCGTGCCAGTTACCGTCTTAATTTCAAAGAGTGATATTGCTGATACACACTTTCGTTTCTTTTATCCAAATCATAAAGAATCCCTTCTTTGTGGGCATGCGTTACTGGGGGCAAGTGCAAGCATTGATGCTGAACACTTTTTTGTAGAAACAGGGGCGGGTATTTGTGAAGTAAGAAAAAGATCTGAAACCATCTTTGTGAAACTCGAGAAACCACACCCTGTCGTTTCAACGTTCGACGATACTCTTGATGCTAAATGGTTAGGGCTGGACGGCGGTGACATTGTAACTTATGGGGTGTTTAGTGCTGGTAAGCCAAAGTTATGTATCGAAGTAGCGAGCGTTTCTGTATTGAAAAAAGCAGTTTTCGATTTAGCAATATTAGCCCAATGGAATAAGAGCAAAAACTTCAGCGGTTACGTGCTTTACGTACAAGAAAAAGATGAATTAGGTAATACTCAATACTATGCCCGTGCAACTAACCCTTTGCTCAATATTGATGAAGATTCCGCTTGTGCGGTGTGTTGTGCTGCTTTGCCTATAGAGCAGAAATCCATGTTGCCATTTACAGTCTTAATGGGGTCGCCTGAATTTTGTAATGTGCTTCACCTAGAACACGTCAAACAAGGTATTTGGGTCGGTGGTAAAGTGTTTGCAATATAAAGGTATTGTCCTATCTTCTTTAAACGTTAAGTTCAAAAAGTAATAACAAGGAATGAAGTTATGAAACCAAGAATTAGCATGATTACTCTCGGTGTTAAAGATTTTGAAAAGTCAGTCGCATTCTATCGTGATGGGTTAGGGTTTCCTCAAAAAGAATCGCCACCATCGGTTGCCTTTTTTACTCTAAATGGTACCTGGTTAGGTTTGTATGATCGTGATGCCTTAGCAGAAGATGCCCAAGTGGCTTCTAGTGATAATACTGACCAATCTTTCTCTGGTTTTGCACTTGCGCATAATGTGAAATCGGAAGCTGAAGTCGATCAAGTTTTGGCTGAAGTAGAAGTCGCGGGCGCGACGATTACCAAGTACGGTCAGAAAGTGTTTTGGGGGGGATATTCTGGTTATTTCAAAGATCTTGATGGCTACTTGTGGGAGGTTGCTTATAACCCCTTTTGTTGGATAGGTCCTGAAGATTCAATTGATATCAGATGGTGAAGAGCAATGCTAAAATGCCCAGCCAGCAGGTGTTCATACTCACTGTTATAGCTATGATTGCCTTTGCAGGTAATTCATTATTGAGTCGAGCTGCTTTCTTAGAAACGACGATAGATCCAGCCAGTTTTACTTCGCTTCGATTGCTCTCTGGTTTTATTATGTTGTGGTTGATTTCATTTGTTAATCATCAACCGTACAAAGGTGAGGGCAGTTGGATATCTGCTTGTGCTTTATTTATGTATGCCGCAGGTTTTTCTTTTGCTTATGTCAGCCTGTCGACCGGGATGGGTGCATTGCTATTGTTTGGCGCAGTGCAAGCAACAATGATTGGGCACGGTATATATAAAGGCGAGCGATTAAGTAAGCAACAAGGGGCTGGATTAACTTTGGCGCTAGCAGGGCTTATTGGGTTGTTGTTTCCAGGGCTATCCTCACCACCATTATTCGGCGCTATTTTAATGATGGGAGCAGGCGTGGCTTGGGGGATCTATTCACTACGTGGTAGAGGGGTTGGTAACCCAACGCTTGTTACTACGGGAAATTTTTTAAGATCAATACCGATAGCGCTAGTGTTGAGTGCTCTTTCATTTAAAAATGCTGATATTGAACTGAGTGGACTTTGGTATGCCATAGCTTCTGGTGCGTTAACATCAGGTGTCGGTTACGCGTTGTGGTATTCAGTTTTGCCTTTTTTAAAAGCAACAAACGCCGCTACGATTCAGCTAAGTGTGCCTGTTTTAGCTGCTGTCGCTGGTATTCTTTTTTTGGGTGAAGCGTTATCTTTTCGTTTTATTTTTGCATCTATTGCGATTCTTGGTGGAATCGCGTTAGTACTGATAAAAACATCAAGCAGCACCCTAAAAAATGAAGACAGTAATTGAAAACGGTAAATGTTTTAAAGAGTCGTCTATTTCTGTTCTATTTGAATATATCGACGCGCACTGGGAGTTCTTCACCGAGCCATACAGCGTTATCAGTATGATCTTGTAAATCATTACCTGTATTAGGATGAATAAGTACAGATAACCCCTTACGGTGTTGATCTAACCAGTTAACAAACCCCAGTTGATTATCATTGAAATGTATTTCAAACATTGGCTTATCATGAGGCCCTACTTTATGCATGACGAGTGGGAATATTCTCAAAATATCATCGCGGTTAGCTGTGATTTTATGGTGAAGGTGCGTGGCTAATGATTCTTGGGATAACTCAAAGTAAACATGGGCGTGATACATGCTGCTTTCCTTTTGAATATTTTATAGGGTATATATGTATTTTAACTCTCTGAGGCTCTACATCCAGTAGGCTGAGTTGGTGTTCTTCATCAATTTTGTTGATGTTGATATATCACAAAGAAAAGAGAGTTTATGAAGTAAATACGTTTCAAATGAGAATTAATTTCATTACTATGCAATGGAAGTTAACCCAAAGATGGCACTACCATGGAAAATGATTCACTCTCTCGTCTAAAAAAAGCATTCATTACTGGAGTGTGGGCAACGCTTGCCAGTATTTTAGTTGGTTTCTCGTTTAAGATTTGGTTAGCACAATGGGTGCCTAAAGCTGATTTAGCCCTGTATCACAGTGTTGTTGATATCATTTCCCTCTCTTTAATATTGATGACAGGCTTCCGCTCATCGATGGTAGTGAGTTATTCACAAACGAATAATGATCGAGACATCATCAATATCTTCCGATATAGCTTAATTGCTATGGTATTAATTACATGGGGAGTCGTTATTCCCTATATAAAGCATGAGTTAAATATCAATGTGAGCTACATACAGTTGGTGGGTATCATTTTTGGTATGGGGTTAAAAGTCTATTTTACTAATTTAATTGCGATGTATCGCTTGTACAGTATTTCTAATAAGGTGACTTGGATTGAGCCCATTAGCAATGTGGTAATGTTTGTTACTTGCTATTATGGTTTAGGCTTTGATGCTCTTACTTCTCTCTTTTATGGGTTAACGCTGTCATCTTTAGGTACGGCAGCGTATATGTTTATAAGCCGTCGAAAAGAAATCTCTACACGCCCTTTAGCTGCAGTGCAGCTTGATCCTATGCTAATCAGTTATGTGAAAAAGAGTGTTACAGCATCGCTTGAAGCTGGTGCAAGTATCCTTATGATCTACATCACCGTGTTATTAACGATCAGTCACTTTAGTATCGATGAGTTAGGGGACTTCCAAGTGGTTGTTCGGCCAATATTTACCTATCTTACGATGCTATTCGTTTTTCCTATTTACCGCTTCGTTTTACCTGAGTTAGCTGTATGCGTTCGCGAAGGCAAACATGATCAAATACGGAAAATTAAAAAATGGATCTATAAATTGAGCTTTATCGTTGGGTCTATTTTCTTTTTAAGCATGTTATTTTTCGGAAAAGACATTGTTTTGTTCGTCTTCCCTGATGAATATAAAGGTGCGATTCCTGTATTATTCCATTTCTCAATGTTTTTTGTGTTTTTAATGCTCAATGCTTATCAGTTGGCCTATATTAAAGCGCATGGCTGCTTTACCGAAAGTTTAATTATTCGTTTGAGCGGTATTGTGACCCTTGTTGTTTCTTATTACTTGTTTGCACAATTTACAGCTAACGTTGTGGCGATAATTATTGCACTGTGTACAGGGTATGTTGTGATGTTTATCCTTTCGAGTTTTATTGAAAATAAAATTTTAGCAAGGTATAAAAAAGAAACGTACATACTCGATTAAGTGTGAATTCAACAATATGCTAATTAATGGGTTTGGTATAATCACATGAACATTAATGCGATTAAGCGAAGTATGCAGAAAAAGTAATTTTTTTACGCATGTTATGGATTCACGGTATATACTAGTATTTATAAAATATGAAGTGAGTATGACGATTATGTGAATGTTGTATATCGTCGATTTATTAGTATAGAAAGGTGATGAAGTATGAATGATAGAATATATTCTGCACCAAAAGTAAAAAAGTTAGTGAAAGATATATCAGAAAAAACAAAACAGAAACACCTAAAACGCCAAGGTGAAGCGCCCGAATCAGAGTAGAGTCGGGTCTATGTTTTACTCGGGTTTATTTATTTTGGTATAAATTAGACGGTTTTTAATCGTAGCTAACGTTTTAACATCAAATTGAATATCTGTTAGCTGTGGGTTTAACTCGTAGAAAAGGACTTCGTCACGGGCTTTATTATAGCTATGTAAGAAGTAACCGTAACCGCTGGGGAATTTCAGATTCCATAATTGACTTTCAGCAACACGACTTTTTGCAATAAACTCGCCAATGTAGCTGGCACTAGCCGCAGTTATTTCAAATGTTAGTGAAAGATCATCATCTGTTTTTTGTGTAAACGTTTGATTACCATTTGAACCTTTAATTGTGACTTGAAATATTTCATACTCGCCAACCGGCAATGGTAAGGTAAACAGCTGTCCTATTTCCTTTTCATTTTTAAAATCAAAGTTTTTATTTTCATTCGTTAACGTTATTACTTCATTTTCAATATCATCGTCACTCATTAGAATTGGGCTTCTAATGCTGGTTTCTCGAATATGTAACGTTGTAATTAAGGTCTCGCCAGTTGATGGCCAAACGGTTGTTGCGCCAAGAGTACCGACAAGAAACCCTATAGATTGATTCTGTGTATCAGTATATTTATCAGGTATAGAGACCTTCAAACCAGAACTACATCCAAGCAGCATTAAACTACAAAAATAAATAAACAAATATCTCATGACACATTCCTTGTTGTGCTGATTTTACTTTCCTAACCGTAATTATACTTTTTCTTGGGCGTACACGAATACTTGACATTTTACTGGCTCAGTAATAAGTATTCCATAACTTATTATTGAATATATGCTACAGAAGTGTTTTTTAGTTAATGATATTTATGAGATATACGTTTAAACGGGGGATGCTTTGCACTAAAAACAAAATAATAGTCGAAATATTGGTGTTCTGAATGGGGAAAGAGAGTAATAGGAGGAGGAAAAGCGCGATCTATATATGATTATTCGCGACTTTTACTCAATAAAATGTGTATAAGAGAACGCTATTTTTGTGTGACGAAAAACTGACTATCTTGATCCGCAAGCGCTAACAGGTGATTTTCCATCATCTGCATTAAATTAGCTTTATTCGAAAGAGGAAAGGCCATGACATCAGAAACTAGAGTGCACAGACCTTGCTCTGTTTCTTGGCGGAAAATCATTCCGCATGCTGCTGGTTTACCTTTATGGAAACCTACATACAGATGTGCAGGTGAATCATTTTCAAACATAATTTGTGTTAGATATTCAAAAACGGCCTCTTTTTCACTCTCATCTTCCCACTGACTAGCAAGAATCATTGAAAATCGTATAGTAAGAGGGTGGCAGTCAACACGATAATAGGTTAGTTCTGAGTCTGAATTGCTTGGAATCGTTGATAATAATTGGGTTGATAGTTGTTTTAATCGGCTCTGATAAAGATCTAACCCTTTTTCACTTAAAGGTGTTGGGAACTCAGCATCTGTAATGTGACTTGCCATCCAACTATTCTTTAACTCGGTGATTTGTTCAATCATAAACTGCTTATCATAGATTCTTAAACATAGAGAATCATACCTTACCGTAAATAAATTCAATAAGGTATGGATATTTATATAAAGGGTAACTTCTTAATGGTTAATGATGACATCTTGATTATTAACCCGGTGACGCTCACCATAGATCCCTTCCTCAAGGCGTTTACCGCAGCTTATTATCATTGTTATCTCTGCTGCTTTAGGTAAGCCTAATAGCTGCTTTGCACGTATTGAATCAAAGCCTTCCATTGGGCACGTGTCATAACCTTCTGCGCGCATTGCCGTCATAAAGGTCATAGCGGCTAATGAACTACTTTTATGAAGGCATACACGTACATCTGCTTTACTGACTTCTCGTACCATTGGTTTATTGCGACCAAGGAAGTAACTGATGGCTTTACGGACTAATCCAAACAGGCCAAAGCGATCGTTGTTATATACAAATGGGATTAGTTTTTCATAATATTTAAGGGCGCGTTTCGATGTTTCATCTTCTCTACCATCGAATGCCTCGCGTATTTGATTGGCATTCATCGCTGCTCTTTTTTTCCATTTGTACGGCGTAACAACAAAGGCTACTAATTCATTCGCTGTTTTTGCTGCATTTTGTCCCATGCAATATGATGCGAGTGTCATACGTTTATCATCACTGACAACGCGATGAAATTCCCAAAGTTGCATGTTAGAGCTATTGGGCGAAAGCGTTGTGAGGGTTAAGGCTCGAGCAACGGCATCATGATCAAAATTAGCTGTTTGATCATACTTTCGAACAGAACGACGGCTATGCATTAGCGTTGAAAAAACATCAGCTTGTTGGTTTTGAATTTGTTGACTTTGGTTGAGTGAGTTATTCATTTTAAGCGTGTCAGTATTTAATGTATTTTGGGTATTTATCGTTGCATCAGCATGGGTACAGTCAGTCATATTCTTTCTGTCGTTTTAAAGCATAAAGGGCTTTCTACCGAGTATGGCGTGAGAAATCAAGTAAATCAGCGATTAATGTACAGCTCCAATGATCGGTAATTTATCTACATCCATGTGAGTAACAATATGCAAAGAATGACATAACGTTCGTCTTGATAACGAAAGTGTAGCGTGACTATTTAAAAAATTAATGACCATTTACTTACCAATATTGATGTAAGAAAGACTAAATATAGAGTTTTAGCTTTAATTTTATGTCTATAAATCGTCATAGAAAGGGTTTAGCATGTAACGTTAAGGTATTAGTTGCATAATCTGTTTGATGGCGTGCTGCAGAGTGCTATTTTGATATTTTATGCCGAGTACGCTGTGTTAGTTCTATTTTTATGCAATGTAGTTACGTATTTTAGTTGTTAGAAATATTATTGATATTGCCAGTTATTTTATTAGGGAATTCTTACATGGATGCAGAATTGAAAGATCAAACATTTATAAATTCATTATCAAATAATCCATTTTTGAGTAGCTACAACAATACTCTTTCTGTGCTGAAAGAGTTTGAGGTTGCTATGGCTGAAAAAAGTATGGCTCCTAAAAGCGGATTAATATTTCCGTTTGATGCGATGAATCACGCTCACAATACAATGTTTGATGCATGGCGTGTTGTGATGGGGCTAGGTACTCAGGCTGAAGTGAAATTAGTTAAACAGTATGAAGCTGAAAAGCAGCAAGTCAGTAGTGAAGATGCGATTTACCAAGAATCAATTAAGATCTTAAAAAAGAAAATTATAGAAAATAGAAATCAATTTGAAGCACACAATTTAACATTGGATAAAGCTGTAAAAGCAAAGCAAGCTGCGCAACGTAATGCTCGAAAGCAAAAAGCAGAATTTGAAGAAAGTGCAAAAAAAGTGCAACAGCTTAATAGTGAATTAAGTGATTCGTTAACACATGGAAAAGAACTTGAAGGGGCTAACAGTGCATTGCAAGCACAGGTTAATACGCTAACTGAGGCACTTAATCATGTTCAGAATACAGAACAACAGCAAAATGAAGAGATTATTCGACTGCAAGCTGTTTGTGATGAATTAACAAAAGACAAAGTATAATGTAATGGCACTGCCGTTATTTGAGCTTATTGATTAATCATCATTGCAACATATCTAAAGTGTCTTTAACTCACATTAACTGAGTTAAAGGCGCTTTACTTTTAGCATGGAATAAAATAGCCAGCTACAAGAGCTGGCTGAAAGGTGTGAGTTATACAGAATGATTTACAGTCTCTAACCGCTCAGGAGTAACAGCTTTTGGGGGAAAGGTTACTGTGTATTGTTATTCGTTAGAAATGCGACTGGTATTCTTTAGCATCAATTTTATCAATATCCCATTGGCATACCGAGCGAAGTATCGCTAAGCGGTGTTCTTGTTTCGGTAAGTATTTATGATCGAACTTTTTACTGTTCATGAAAAACTTCCAGAAAAAACTTTTCATAATTTATGTCCTATTGTTTTTATTCGGGTCTATTTTTACGTTAAAATAGGAAGGTTAAAACAGAAGAAAACCATAAAGAAGGTTCCCCTTTTATGACAGGTCAACGCCTCAAGTTACAATTTCAACGTTTGTACAATCACTTCTCTGGTGAGGATAGTGAAACGAACTTACAGGTAATAGCTGAAGTTCTATTTTGTACTCGACGTAATGTGCGTATGGTCATGAATAAAATGGTCGAAAAGGGCTGGATTGATTGGGAACCAGCAGTAGGGCGTGGGAAAAAGTCACGCTTAAAATTTCATAGCAGTGACAGTGAGTTACAGGTTTTACATGCAAGAAAACTTGTCGCGGAAGGCAAGTTAGAACCTGCTTTGGCTGCACTTGATCACAATGCAGATAAACTCGTACTGTTGATTCAAGAGCAATTGGGTGTAACAACTCAAAAGGGTAAGCAGATTGTCCGGCTTCCTTATTACCGCCCCTTTAATAATATTAACCCTCTTTTGCCATTACGACGGTCTGAACAGCACCTTGTTCGTCAGATTTTTAATGGGTTAACTCGGATTAATGAGGAAAAAGAGGAAGTCGAAGGGGATTTAGCGCATCACTGGGAGGCGTTAACACCTAGGCATTGGCGTTTTTATATTCGCCCAGCAGTTCGGTTTCATGATGGCAAGCTTTTGGAAAGTAAAGATATTATATCAACGCTTGAGCAAGTTAAAACTCATCGACTTTTCAAGCATATAAAAGGGATAGATTCACCGTTCCTTAATGTGATTGATATTCACCTCAGTAAAGATGATTTTCGTTTAGCCGATTTACTCACGAATATACTTGCAATGATTCAACCTTCTGATGCGTTACAACGCCCAGATTATAAACTTTATCCTGTTGGTACCGGCGCTTATAAAGTGGCGATGAATGATAAACAACGTCTTAAATTAGAAGCGTTTGATCAATATTTTGGGCTTCGTGCGTTAATTGATATGGTTGATATCTGGATTTTATCCGATTTTACTGCTTGTTATCTTAAACCAACAACGGACGTGAATACTTTTGAGTTAACCAATGTATCTTCACGCCTAAAGCTAGATGAAGGGTGTAACTATTTATTGTTTAACCGTAATTGCGGGTTGGCGAATAACCGTGAATGGGCTGAGTATTTTCAATCTCGTTTAGCGCCTATTAATATTTTACGGCTACTTGAGCTGGAAAAAATTGGTGACTTTCGATTAAACAACGCTTACGGCTTATTGCCAGGGTGGATGCACGTATTATCAGTACCTGTTGTTGAATCGGCACCAACAAAACGTACTGTAACGCTGGCTTATCCTCAAGAGCATCCGGTTTATCCTCATGTAGCAGAAACAATAGGAAAGCTATTCGCTGAAGATGGAGTTAAGCTGAAAGTTATCGAACAAACATCAACGGATATATTATTGGGTAAGCATACCGATAAGATTGATATTTGGTTGGGGGGGATGAGCCTGAGCAATTACCGTAACGATGCAATACTACCCTGGATCTATAATTTCGGTCATATATCGCGTGTAATGCCAAAAGAAGAGTTTGATACAATTGAGCGGGATATAATGGCATGGAGAGCAGATAAAGATGGTGAATTTCCTGCCCAGCAAATAGGGACAAAGCTCGTTCACAGCGGACAAATACTCCCTTTATTCCATAATTGGTTAGGTGTCGATAGTTCGGGGACCATCCAAGGAATGACATCTAATTCGATGGGGTGGTTTGATTTTAAATCAGTATGGATGCGACCAGAACTTGATGAATAGGCAATAAGCTTTAAGCTAATTATGTCAAAGTGGTTAGTGTGTTTTTATCGCTTACCGAAGTATCTGATGTGGCCTTCTGCAAAATACCTTTTGAAATATTTAGTAAAAGGTTTTCGTGTAAATAATTGATATATGCTAAGTGTGCTTGTGGTTCAAGTGCACTTGGTCTTACCGAAATTACTTCTTCTGTAGCCTTTTCAAAGGTGACACCGCGTTCTAGCTGTAGTCGTATTGCAACCAAGCTTGTACGAGAGGAGCCGCGTTGACAATGAATAATCACCGACTTGTTATTATCTAACTGTTGATGAATAAAAGGGCTGATTGCCTGCCAGCGTTCTTCAACGTTATTTTCTACTAATTCTTGTTGTGAGTAATTGTCTTGTAATGACAAATGAAACCAAGCCATACCAGCCTTTATCACATGAGACTCAATTGCGTCTGTATCCAATTTTTCCATTTCTTCCTTAGACAATAAAGAAAGAATGGCAGAAGCACCCCAGCGTCTGAACTCTACTAATGATTCAATAACATCAGCATCTTTAGTACCAGGGCAAGGCGTTAAACCAATTTTTGCTTGTGAACGACCTGCTGTAATTGACCATATTGGGTGTACTATTACCATGATATTTCCTTTGTACTTTTAGGTTGTAAATAAATAGTGATGTATTGTTCTTTTCTTGCGGGCAATAGTTGCATTGCAATAAGGCATTTTTATTACATAGATTTTATTTGGTGGCCTTTCATACAGAAATCACATTTCATCAAACTACCATTCTTCATTCACGTAATCGTCACTTTTACTGCTTATAACAATAATGAAGACGACATTCAGTAGCACTTGTTGTTTTATATTCAGCAATAAGCCATATTCAGTATTAGTAAGGAAATATTATGTTTGATGATGAAGCTAATTTTAATTATGTTGAAGATAATGCATGGGAAGCTCTAGATTCTGATTTTAGTGGGTCAGATTTTGATGATTGGGCTGATTATGATGAAGCAGATATAACGTTTGATGATTAAGTAATAATAACGGATTCAAGTACTGTGATATTTCTATGCCACCCAGTAAACTAATAACACTGGATGGCATTCGTTATTTTAAGTGAGCAGCGTTAGGCTATTTCTCTGGTTCCCAGTCTTGACTGGAAAACCATTGGCTAATTGGCCGCCAGATTGTATCAACGGCAGCACCATACCAAGGGGCTTCTTCAACATTTTCAATCGCGATAATAGGTTGAACAATGAGTATTTCTTCATCTAAGTACCATTCGATTTTACCAACTTGCTCGCCTTTAGAGATCGGAGCTTCAAGGTTATTATTATAAAATACCTTATGTTCAAGGTTCTTACGTTGTCGGCGAGGAACGGTGATTATGCCACCATCACCTAGTTCTACCGACACTTTTGATGGCGATCCGTACCATACTTTTATTGGTTCTAGTTCTTTACCATCAAACGTTGGGGTAAGGTCTTGATAGAAGCGGAAACCCCAAGTGAGTAATTTTTTACTTTCTGAGCGTCTAGTTCCTGTACTTTTAGTTCCCATTACGACGGCAATGAATCGTTGGCCGCTTTGTTCCGCTGATGATACTAAACTATAACCAGCTTTCGATGTATGGCCTGTTTTTACACCGTCTACATTTAAGGTGGTATCCCATAATAGTCCATTTCTATTTCCTTGTTTTATATCCTGAAAGGTGAATGACTTTTCCTTAAATAGCCCGTACATTTCAGGTAATTCTTTGATTAATGCTCTGGTTAAAATCGCCATGTCGTAGGCGGTTGTAAATTGTTCGTCAGCATCTAAACCATGTGGGTTAGTGAAATAGGTGTTTTGCATGCCAATGACTTCAGCCTGACGATTCATCATTTCAATAAAAGCTGCTTGGTGACCCGCAACATGCTCGGCTAACGCGACTGTAGCATCATTACCCGACGAAATAATCACACCTTTATTGAGTTGGTCGACAGTTACATTATCACCAATGTTTAAAAACATCTTAGATGAACCAGGAAACTTTTTACCCCAAGCATTCTCACTGATGATCACAAGATCATCATTATTGATATGCCCTGCGTTTATTTCTTTACCCACCACGTACGACGTCATTATTTTCGTTAAGCTGGCAGGGGCCAATGGTTCGTTTTCATTAAAACTAGCGATGACTTGGCCTGATTCATAGCTCATTAATAACCAAGCTTTTGCGTCAATTACGGGAGGTGAAGGTAAAACATCAGCGCTTGCCGAGAACGGTAGGCTGGCCATAGTGACAAGAGTAAATAGAGAGAGATGTTTTAAAATAGTTGTTTTTATCATTGCTCTATTTTCCTTAAGTAGCAATTAATTAGTGCTACTTTTAGCTTAGTAAAAACTTGCGAACTGTATGAAAAATTTACTCAATTGATTTAATCATTACGATAGACAAGATTTAAATTGTTTTGCCCTTCCATAAAAGTAACGTGCAGATTAATGAGTTGAATACTTTCTTGCTGCCATTTTTTTTCTTGCTGAACTTGGCAAAATTCCACCATTACTACAATAATGCGATCTATTTTTTTAAGGCTCCATCGTTTTATATCATCACTGTGTGAGGGGTGACATAGCATTCCTTGTAACTTTGCATATGCAAATTGTAGGTAGGAAAATGCTTTTTCTGGCTCGCCTTGATCTTGGTAATAGAGACTTAAACGTTGGCAAGCGTCAAACCAGTATGCAAGAGCCTCACTGTTCATATCTGAATCAACATTATCAAAAAGAGCGCTAGGTGCTAGATTTACATGATCGATAAGTATTTTAATATTTTGACTTTGATTAGGCTGAAACCAAATTTTAATCCCATCTAACCAATAGCTTATTTCTGTCATAAACTTGTCCTTTCTTACGTCATTTAATTATTCCCTCTGATAAATAGTTTGGCTCAAATTTTGATAAACAGTTAAGCCTTAAGGGGAGATTTATCATAATGGCGCTCGAAAGCCATACAAAGCTACCGTGTTTGATGTGGTGGATGTGTAAGTGTTTTTGTGGCTTGTAGGTTTACCTCACGTTAATGAAATGTATATTTATGTAGAATTTAACCAGTTACTATTTCTCAGGGAGTTGAGAGCAGATATGAAAATCCGAGCTTTTATATTTATCATTTTAGGGATAGCTTTTGCACCTCCGGCATTTGCGGTTGACTCTTCTATTGATTTAACACAATCAACAATTGGTTATGCTTCACTGATTATTTTTGGTTTGGCTTATTGTTTGGTTATGGGGGAAGAGTATTTACAATTACGTAAATCAAAACCTGTTTTACTTGCCGCTGGCTTAATCTGGATGTTGATTGGTTATGTATTTCAACAACAAGGGCAAATTGATGTCGCAAAAGCAGCGTTAGAGCATAACTTACTTGAATACTCAGAATTACTGTTGTTCCTTTTAGTGGCAATGACGTATATCAGTGCAATGGAGGAACGCCGTTTATTCGATGCTTTACAGGCTTGGATGGTGAGCAAAGGATTTAATCTTCGCACTTTATTTTGGCTTACCGGTATTCTCTCTTTCTTTATTTCACCGATAGCAGATAACTTAACGACTGCGCTGTTAATGTGTGCGGTAGTGATGAA
Organism: Photobacterium profundum; assembly: GCF_003026285.1. GTDB lineage: Bacteria > Pseudomonadota > Gammaproteobacteria > Enterobacterales > Vibrionaceae > Photobacterium > Photobacterium profundum. The sequence goes on along the minus strand of NZ_PYOD01000003.1, from coordinate 423,824 downwards.
AGTCGGTGGAACCAATACGAAGTTTATTAACCTCGCGTGTATTAATATTGTTGTCGCTGCTAATGCTGGTGGTGCGTTTAGTCCATTTGGTGATATTACAACCTTAATGGTTTGGCAAGCTGGGTTGGTGTCTTTCAATGAATTTTTAGCGTTGTTTATCCCTTCTGTTGTGAACTACGTTATTCCTGCATTTATTATGTCTTTCTTCGTGCCTAAAATTCAACCTGACGCATTAAGTGAACATGTTGAATTGAAACGTGGTGCGCGTCGTATTGTATTTTTATTCTTATTAACCATTGCAACGGCTGTTGCCTTCCATGGTGTACTACATTTCCCACCAGTAATAGGCATGATGATGGGATTAGCGTATTTACAGTTTTTTGGTTTTTTCTTGCGCAAAACGCTACCAAGTTCACTAGCAAAGAAAAAAGCCCATGCGTTAGAAGTACATGATGAAGCGGCACTTAAACGATTAGGATCAGTGGTTCCATTTGATGTCTTTAAGCGTGTTTCTCATGCCGAGTGGGATACACTACTGTTTTTCTATGGCGTTGTAATGTGTGTTGGTGGCTTAAGCTTACTAGGGTATTTAGGGTCAGTATCTGAAGTTATGTATTCAGAATGGAATCCAATTTGGGCGAATATTGTTGTTGGTATTCTGTCGGCAATTGTTGATAACATTCCTGTTATGTTTGCGGTTTTAACTATGATGCCAGATATGTCGATAGGTAATTGGTTATTAGTAACATTAACCGCTGGTGTGGGGGGGAGTTTACTGTCAATTGGTTCGGCGGCTGGTGTGGCTTTAATGGGCGCAGCTCATGGTAAATATACCTTTTTTGGACATTTGAAATGGATGCCTGTTATTGCAATAGGGTATGTGCTCAGTATTGTTGCGCACCTTATGATTAATGGTGCGTTATTTACCTAATACCTCGTTGTGTTCGAGTGTTTAACATCGAAAAGCTGGGTAATTTGACTCAGCTTTTTTTAATTGTTACCACTGGTAAATTTGGGTTGTCTATCACTTTTTCGCATTAAGACTATAATTGATTAGGGATTTTTGTTTTCTTGTATGTCATGTTCTATTAAATGATCGGTATCAGCTGGTTATTCTTACATTTGAATTGTGCCGCAAGTTTTTATGCTGAAGGAATTGCATATGAAAAAATTGGAATTGTTATGTGTTGGTACTATTCTACTCAGCCCGTTACAGTCAGTTGCCGCAATGGATCTTGCGACAATATTCCGTATGCCAACGTTTAAGCTTGGTATAGCAAGTGGGACGGGAAGTGTTGAAATCTCAGATGGGAATACGCTAGAAGACGTTAAATTTAAATCTTCATCTTCAATATCACCATTAATTACGTTGATTCAATCGCCTTATTATTTTAATGATAAAACGCGTTGGGGATACCACACTGAAATAAATGCTCGTTATTTCAAGTTAGATTATGATGATAAAAGCAGTGACTTTGTTGATGGTGAACTTGAAGGTTATTCCGCATCTTTAACGCCCGTATTATTTTATCAATGGGGCCATAAAAAATTGTGTGGCTCATGTCGAAGCTGGCGAGTAGAGATTGGGGCAGGTGTTAACTATTTATATTCAGATGGCGATGTAAAGAATATAAATGGAGATAAAACAGACTTTTCAAGTTCTGGCTTCGGTTTTAATTCACATGTGGGTACGGTGGTGAATTATCATCAATGGGAGTTGGGTTTAAGGCTTGTAGTTCCAACGCGAATTGATGATGAAGTAAAAGCACGGCACGCTTTATCAAACGTGAGTGTTGCATACCGATTTTAATTAAATACCAAAGAGATGAGCATTAAAACTATGTCTCATCTCTTAGTTAATTATATTATAAAGCGCGCTTTAACGCCGTTATAAAGGTATCGATGTCTGCTCGGCTTATATCTAAATGAGTGACTAAACGCATAGGGTTCCCCGCGCTAAATAAGATACCTTGCTCTTTTAAGTTATCAACTAACTGCTGTTGATTGATAGTTGAGTCAACCTTAGCAAAAAGCATATTCGTTTGAACATGTTCAAGGTTAACTGAAAAACCGTTAACCTTTGCTAATTCTTGTGCAAGATAACGGGCGTTGGCATGATCATCAGCTAAACGAGTAACATTTTCTGTAAGGGCTATTTTTCCTGCTGCCGCTAAAATACCAGCTTGGCGCATACCGCCACCCAATACTTTTCTCCAACGACGTGCTTTGGCTATTAACTCATGGCTGCCTAGTAGCAATGACCCAATCGGTGCTCCTAACCCTTTTGATAAACAGATTGTCATTGAATCGAAGTGTTGCGAGATCTCTTTAATGTCGACATCTAATGCTACCGATGCGTTATATACGCGAGCGCCATCTAAATGCAATTTTAAGCCGTGCAGATTTACAAATTCACGTGCTTCTTTCAAATATGATAACGGCAGTACTTTACCATTAATGGTATTTTCAAGGCTGAGTAGGGTAGTGCGTGCAAAGTGAGGATCTATTGGTTTAATTGCAGCTTTTAGTTTATCAATAGAAATTGAACCGTCTTTTTCATTTTCAATAGGTTGTGGCTGAATAGAACCTAATACTGCTGCACCACCACCTTCAAACTTATAATTGTGTGCTTGCTGGCCGCAAAGGTACTCATCACCACGTTCACAATGTGCCATTAAACCTAATAGGTTTGCTTGCGTACCTGAACTACAAAAAATAGCCGCTTCAAAGCCATGGCGTTCTGCTGTCCACTGTTCCAAATCATTTACTGTAGGGTCATCACCATATACATCGTCGCCGACAGGGGCTTTCATCATTGTTTCCAGCATTGAAGCTGATGGGCGTGTTACTGTGTCTGAGCGAAAATCAATCATAATATTTACTTCCTTTTATATTCTTCTGACTATATCACTCAAACATAGAATTTTACTACGGAATAAAAAGTCTTGGATTCTTGTCTTACAGTGTAATTGCAGTCCATTTTTGTGAGGAATATATGTGTATTTATTGTGAATATTTATTGAGCATGCCTGATTTTCACTACACTTAAGGAGCCTTGATAGGTTAGGTATAACTCAATTTGGAGAGAGGAATATGTTAGCTGAATATCGAGAATTTATTTTACTTGATAGCAGAGCCCGTCACGCCAATATATGTATCATTCCCACAGGTGTGCTAGAAGTCAGTATTCAAGATGAAGATGATAAGATGCAGGCAGAATTTGCTCAACTGTTGTTCAGCTCTACGGGGGAAAAAACAGAGCTTGTTTGTCGAAATAGTGTGAGTAGTGATGATGTTAACTGGCATTTGGAACTATCAAATGCTGATGCAAGAGAACTATCAATGCTAATTGAACTCGCTGAAGAAGAGTTTGAAATTTTAATGCGAGATTTGTAAGTGTTAAGACATTCTACATTGGTTTTATCATTGTGATTTGGATGTAATTCTATGGCTATTGGCTATTGGCTATTGGCTATTGGCTATTTGCTATTGTGCCCTACGTATTATGTAGGGTTTTTTCATTTTACATACATATTGGTGGTATGAAAGGCATCCATTTTGTCTAAACATTACTTAACATAATGATTTGTCAGATTTAATGTTTATTCACTTCAGTGATGTGGCGTAAAGCAAACGTTTGGCTGTTAGAAGTGTTTGTTTCTTGATGTAAACAGACTGTTTCCTGAGATCTTGCTTATTTAACCTTGTTAGTCTGCTTGTTAGCCAATAGAATTCATTTAATTAAAAAATTGTGTAATATTTGTTGTATGTAAAATGTACGCATATACCTATAAAGTCAGCCAAAGAAAGAACATACTATGAAATTGGAAGCGGTAGATTATACGGCAGATAATGCCGAAGAACTTTTTGTTGAGTCTTTACGAAATACTGGGTTTGGTGTGTTGAAAAACCATCCTATTCAACAGAAACTTGTTAGTGCTATTTATGAAAACTGGTATAACTTTTTCGCTAGTGAAAACAAAGATGCTTTTCGTTTCAATGTAGAAACTCAAGATGGTTTCTTCCCTTCCGAAATTTCTGAAACGGCAAAAGGTCATACCCAAAAAGATATAAAGGAATACTTCCATTACTATCCTTGGGGTCAGTGTCCTGAAGCGTTAAAAGAAGAGCTTCAAAACTATTACGATGAAGCGAATAAACTTGCTGGTGAGCTATTGTCTTGGGTAGAAAAGCACTCTCCAGAAGATGTAGCTAATAAATATTCTCAGCCTCTTTCAAGTATGGTTGAAGATAGCTCTCAAACGTTATTGCGTGTACTTCATTATCCACCATTAAAAGGGGATGAAGAATTGGGTGCAATTCGTGCTGGTGCACATGAAGATATTAACTTATTAACTATCTTACCTGCTGCAAATGAGCCTGGCCTTCAAGTTAAATCTAAAGAAGGTGATTGGTTAGACGTGCCGTGTGATTTTGGTAATTTGATCATTAATATTGGTGACATGCTGCAAGAAGCTTCTGGTGGTTACTTCCCGTCTACAACACACCGTGTTGTGAATCCAGATGGTGCAGATAAAACCAAATCACGTATTTCTTTACCTTTGTTCCTTCACCCTAAGCCAGAAGTTGTTCTATCTGAGCGCTACACAGCGAATGAATACTTGATGGAGCGTTTACGTGAGTTAGGTGTTATTTAAGTTCTTGTGTATTATATAAAAAAAGAGCCAATAGGCTCTTTTTTATTTTGAGTCATTATTCGATGACCATTTGTTCTTAAAGAGTGTTAAAGAAGGGGATTACTGAACCACTTCACCACTTTCTACAACTGTTTTACGTACCTTATCGGCAAATTCTAATGCTTCTTTACGGATAGCCGTTTCGTCAACAGTCAGCATATTACGGTCTTCCATCAGTAATTTACCGTCAACGATAGTGTGTTTTACGTTAGTCGCATACGCAGAGTAAACTAGAGCAGAATATGGATTGTAAACAGGGACCATATTAGGTGCTTTAGTATCAATTACGATAATATCTGCAAGCTTACCATTTTCAAGAGATCCAATGGTGTCTTCCATATGCAATGCACGGGCTGCACCAATTGTTGCCATTTCGATAACGTTTAATGGTGGCATCGCTGCGCGATCATGATTAACCAATTTATGCACTTTTGCTACTTGGTTGAATTCATCAATCGTACTTAATGTGTTACCAGACATCGGGCCATCAGTACCTAAACCAACACGAATACCTTGCTCTTGCATTTTAATAACGGGTGCAACGCCTTTAGCTGATTTGATATTTGCACTCATATTATGTGCAACACCTACATCATGTTTTTTGAGTAAAGCAATATCATTGTCGTCGACATTGATTACATGCGCACCAATAAGGTTGGGCGTTAAAGCGCCAATGTCAGCCATGTAAGCAACAGGTGATTTACCACCACTGCGTTCTGCAATCACTTCATTTTCACGGTCAGATTCAGCTAAATGAATCATTACAGGTACATCATGTTCTAATGATAGCTTTGTGATTTTTTGAAGTATTTCAGTAGTATTTGTATAAGGTGCGTGAGGGGCAAAAGCCGGTGTAATACGAGGATGGTCTTTATATTCTTCAATAAAGTTCAGTGCGTACTGAATGCCTTCTTCAGCATTCGCCGCATCAGCAACAGGGAACTTAATGACGGATTCACCTAAGATAGCGCGCATGCCAATTTTATCGACAGTTTTTGCTACTTCATCTTCAAAATAGTACATGTCAGCGTATGTGGTTACGCCACCTTTTACCATTTCAACGTTACCCAGTTGTGCGCCAATACGTACCATATCACGCGACACTAGTTTCTTTTCTAATGGGAATATATAACGGTGTAGACGATCTGGCACATCATCGGCTAGCGAGCGAAATACCGTCATCGAAACGTGTGTATGTGTATTAATTAGCCCTGGCATTACGATATCGCCATCAGCATCAATTATTGTTTTTGCTTGATAGTCTTCTATATCTTTACCATCAGTTACCGCAACGATTTTATTACCTTTAACCGCAACAAGGCCTTGGTCAAATACAGTTCTGTCTTCGTTCATGGTTAGTACAGTTGCATTTTTAATTAATAAATCTACTTTTTCTAGAGCCAAAGCAGATGTGCTAGCAAGGGTTGTAGCTGCCAGTGATACAGCAATAAGCGTTTTTTTAAACATCGATAACTACTCAGAGTCGACAAAGATGACGCTGATAATACGCATTCAGTCGTCGTTGAAAATTAGTATTTTGTAGCTTACTAATAAAACGTGAGCAATATCATATTTTTGTTGCGTCAAATTCAGTTTTACGAAAGACTTTACCGATATTACGAACAGCGAAACGATTGCTTCGGTATATTGTTCGTAATATCGGCATTTGTTCTTATTGCTTCTTTAACGCGTAAATCATCCAACTTGTCAGTATTGCGCTGCAAATGGGTAAGGCAACCCAAACACCATTTACGCCAAAATACTTAGCGAGTACGAAGATAAAAACTGAAATGAAAATTAGCTTTCCACCTGTGAGTATCGATGCTTCTTTCGCTTTGTTAATTGATTGGAAGTACGTAGCACCAACGAGTAATAACCCTTCCATTGGCAATCCCCAGAAATAACGGTACATACCATTAATTGCTTCAGGTTTAAGCGTAGGGTTATCCCCCGCAAACAGGTATACCACCCAATCGGATAAACCATAAATAACCAAGAGACCAATTAACGCAATAAAGAGTGTTACGCCGAATGCGATATTGCGCGCTTGAATTACGCGAGCATGAAGTCCTGCACCTGTGTTGTAACTGGTGATGGGTTGAATGCCGAGCGCAATGCCTTCAAAAATCAAATAGAAGAAAGCTTCCGTATAGCTAACGATGCCATAAGCAGCAACATGAATTGCATCACCAACCCATAGAAATGCTTTATTGTGCAGAACCAGTACAACCGATAGGTATAAGTACATTAGTAAGCTTGAAGTACCCAGTCGTAATATCTGAATTACGGTATCAAGCTTTAAGTAAATACTGTCCCAGCCAATGCGTAGCGTGCTTTTATCGCTAAAAAAGTGTTGTAAGCAGAGTAGGCAAGTTGCTGCTTGAGAGAGCATAGTCGCAATAGCAGCACCCGTTAAGGCGTAAGGAAAAACAACGATAAGCAACCAATCTAAAACGATGTTAAATATACCACCGAATATCATAATATAGGTGACACGCTTGGGTTGGCCGTCGTTTCGCAAAAGTGATGAAAACGCCATAGAGATAACGGCAAATGATCCCATCAAGAAATACCAGAATAGATAATCAGACGCCATTTCAAGAATCAGACCCTCGGCACCGACCCAAAGTAGAATATCTCGGCCATACAACAGACCGATAACACAGAGTAACGCTGAAGCCAAAATGCTGAGAATGAGCGCATTCCCAACGATTTTTCGTGCTTGGGCGGTATCATTTTGTCCTAACTTTATAGATACAAGCGCTGACGCCCCCATACCAATCATTGCACCAACGGCATAAAGCGTTGAACCAATAGGGTAGCCAAGCATAATAGCCGCTAGCCCTTGTTCACCAATAAAATGCCCAACAAACATCCCATCAATGGCAACATAGATGCCCGTAACAAGCATTGCGGCGATGGTTGGCAAGGTATAACGCCAAAACAAACTAAAAATGGATGCATCGCGAAGTGATAATGGTTGCGAGTTATTAGATGCTGTAATTGACATAAAGTACTTCTATGTTGAGCCGAATAATAGTTTGTATAAACAGACATCCCAGTTTGTAACTTGGGTATAGTCTAATGCTTACTTAACAGATTGATATTATTGAGCACGGTAGTGAATGTGACTTAAGATGTCGATTGTTTTTGTTAAAAAAGGCCGTTTAGTCGAGTATTTACCACATGGTTCAGCATTATGAATGAGGCGTTTTATTCTTTAGGCATTGTTATACCTTCATAAAGTTGCTGCTGACGTTTTGTGGTATTTACAACTACAATGCTTAAAGAGCAACAGATCTTAGCTATAGACTAGCGTTCATGCTGTGTTTTGCTTCATTTTATGACTCGTTTAAAGAGGTGCTTCATGCTTTGTAACGCTCTTCTTCTTTACAGCGCGTAAAAATAGCGGAACAATGGGCAAGAATTAATGTTTAAGTAATGTTAGAAAGAGATTATGGCTGAAAAAAAAGCAAACCCATTTAGTGATTTAATCTTTAACATTATCATTCCCTCTGTGGTTTTGATGAAGTTGAGTGGTGATGAATACCTTGGATCTGTAGGTGCACTGGTTGTAGCATTAGCATTTCCAATTATATTTGGTGGTTATGAACTCATTAGATATAAGAAATTCAATTTCATTTCGTTACTTGGCTTCGTTAGCGTGTTACTCACGGGTGGTATTGGACTGCTAGAGCTTGATACCAAGTGGCTAGCGATTAAAGAAGCATTTATCCCTGGGCTAATTGGTCTTGGTGTGTTCATTTCAACTTTTACTAAATATCCAGTAGTGAGTAAGTTACTGTTAAATGAGAAAGTACTTAATTTACCGACCATCAAAGAACGTCTTGCTGAAACAAACCAGCAAGCTAAGTTTGATCGTTGTTTAATGCAATCAAACTACTTGTTTGCGAGTACATTTGTTTTTTCATCAGTTATGAATTACATACTTGCAACCGTTATCGTCACTAGCCCTGCAGGTACAGCAGGCTTTAATGAAGAGTTAGGTCGTTTAACATTGATGAGTTATCCCGTAATTGCGATTCCATCAATGTTGATGATGATGGGGATTTTCTATTTTGTTTGGCGTCAGATTCGCCAAATGACACAGCTTGAAACAGAGCAAATATTCAATACAAAATAGTAGAAACGACACAGTAGCTCTATTGTTTAAACGAGATAACCGGAATCGAAAGGTTCCGGTTTTTTTGTGCGAGCAAATTGAAGCTTAAAATAGAAGGTGAAAAATCGTTACTTATTAGTAAGGGGAGAGTAATAACGTGTTCAATAACATATGATTATGATAAATAATGAGTCACTCAATATTTAAATTTCTTGCCCCAAAAGTAAGAATTATTAAGGGAAATCATACTTTTTAGTGGAAATCGTCGATACTTATTAAATCAGTTTGGTTTGGCATTGGATGCTCTTAACTTTTTGTGGTGTGTTATGAAAGCGTATTCTTTTTTTTTCTCATTTTTTCTGGTTGCTTGCAGCTCTCAACCTCATGAAAATAATCGTTTAAGCCAACAGAGTCAGTTTATAGAAGAGGAATGCAATAGCCATTCTGTCTCCAATCTTTCCGTTTCCTTTGATAAATTTATTAATGAAAGGCAACGTGAATTGGTGATATTAAAACCAGAAATAACGACAGAAAATTATAACCAGCTCAATTTTGCTTTAAAGGATTTCTCTAATCATTGGGCTCTACTTCGAACAGAAAGAGATATGGCATGTGAGCAGTTAGCGACTTGTGTCTACGACAAAACCAAAAATTATAAAAACCAAGATTATTCCGTCGACGTTTGTGAAAGCAATAATTTTAAATATAATGTTAGTCGAGCAAAACTGCTCACCTTCTACAACGACCTTGAGCGGATAGAATTGCAAAGGCTGGAGGAATAAAGACTTGATGCGCTTGTGCAAGGTCAGTATTGTTTAGGCATTAAAAATGAATAAGCACTTATACCCAGCGATGGCGAGTGCGATGGAAATATAAATGAAATTAATTACTGTTGATTGCCCACACTGTAATAAAGCAAATGCGATCTCACCGCAATCACTGTCTAATACGGTCTCTTGTGAATATTGCCGAAAGCCGTTACTTGACGGGAAACCTGTTGAGGCTAATACACAAAATTTCGACAAATTGGTTTTAAGCCCAAAGCCTGTCGTTGTCGCATTTTGGGGGCCTAATTGTTCTCCGTGTAATACATTTAAACCAATTTTCGAAAAAGTAGCCTCTGAACGTCAGTCAAAACTACGTTTTTTACGTGTTAATAGTGTACAAAATAAAGCGATTGCGACTAAATATAGAGTCCGCGGTGTACCTACCGTTATAGTGTTTAAAAAGGGTAGGCAGCAAGCAGTATTGAATACGGGATTAAGAAAGAAGGAGTTCTGCCAATGGCTAGACGATGCACTACAGTTGTAATGGCCCACAGTCATACCTAAAAAGATGATGCTTCTAACGTTTTAATGGTACAAATGCCATATTCAGTTACATTTTACTAACAAGCAAAATTAGTGTTACTGTGGAGTAACACTATGAACAACAACTCTTCTTTAATCAATGAAGAGAGTTAGCTGGAGGAATTTATGACTATTAGTCGTAAAATTAGTAAAGAGCGAATGGCATTAAAGTTATCTTTAGCTGGCACTGTTTTAGTGGCAAGCTTAGGTATTGGCTACGGACTTTATGTAGATTCAAATGCAATTTTACTTGATGGTATGTTTTCACTTTTAAGTATGGGGATGACTGGATTAAGCCTTTATACTGCATATCTAGTAACAAAACCTGATGACAAACAATTTCAATTTGGTTATGCCCATATAGAGCCACTTATTAATGTAATTAATGGCTTACTTATTTTAATTACTTGTCTATTTGCATTTTTAAGTGGTGTAAAGACTATCATTGATGGTGGGCATGAGATCGTCTTAGAGCATGCATTGATATATGCGGTGCTTTCTACAATCTGCTGTTTTGGTATTTATTTTGTTGAAACATCTATCGCTAAAAGTGTTGATTCAGAGCTTGTTAAAGTCGATTCTCAGGAATGGCTAGTTGATGGTATTTTGAGTGCAGCCATTTTAGTGGGTTTTATTTTAGTACTCACATTCGATTCTATGGGGTATACCCGCTGGAACGCTTATATCGATCCGATTTTAGTTTCAACTCTTTCTATCGCTGCTTCAATATTGCCGATCAAAGTATTACGCCGTAACTTTAAAGAGGTGCTATTAGTCGCACCACAAAACAAAGCACAACGTCATGTAGATCGTACAATAGAAAGGCTCTCAAAAGCATACCGTTTTGATGGATATACACATCACCTTGCTAAGACGGGTCGGCAGTATGATCTTGAGATTAATATCTTAGTGAAAGATGACTCGTTATGGACGACAAAGCGCCAAGACCATATACGTCAAATCATCTGGGATGAGTTATCTGATGATCTGGGCGAAACATGGTTATCTGTTAGCTTTACAGGTCAAGAGCGGTGGTTGTAATATTGGTCGGTGAGGTAACCTAGACAACTGCAAAATACGGCGAAAGCCGTATTTTAGTTTTCAGTATGATATTTTATGTAACGATAAGTTACAGTTCACGGCGTGGCAAATAAAACAAAAAAAGATATAACAATCAAATGTTATGCAGGTCTATTAACGTTATAAAAATGAGATTGTTTGTTCTAGATCATTAATATATTTAATGTACTTAAAAAAGTTTTTCTTTTGCTATAATTATATTGATATTTAATATGATAGAATAGGTATTGTAAGTCATTTAATATGATTGAATTAAAGTTCTGTATTCGAGATGTTAAAATTAGTGGCTTTGAATTGATATTTTTTCGTGCAAATATCAATGAAATGGGGTATCTTCCCCTGCCTCTTTAAAATGTTTTGTTACAAATGACTTTGAGGCAACGTAAATAAATTTAACTAACAGCCATGTTAGTGACTTATAACTGCGACCTTATAGGTGTTTTATGGAAATCATTTTAGTTTTAGCCTTTATCATCGGTGCTGCTTTCATCATCGTAAAAGAAAAAAAGTGTACTAAAGGAATTGATCGTTCTCGTGATGCCCTTTAAAAGATAAGGCGCTGCTCTAAGCGCTTTCTATTCCTTTCTCGTATGATTTATCGTCAATTAATTCGCTGCATTCCTTTCTGTTATTCCTCTATAGAATTATTTAACTGTTATATTTATCAAACGGTTACGATAAATTTGACACTTTTTTTTCGTTGAGAATTTTATTGTTAGAGTCGTGATCTATATCGCATACATATTCAAGTAATCGCTTGTTTCTCAGCGCGGGAGTGAATAAAGTGAGTCAATTATTATGATTGAACTCAATAGTTATTCGTTAACAAGTTATTGAGACGATGGTGCTTTGCTAAGTAAGGCATGATTACGAAGGTTCAAGAGCTATGTGTGTTAGTAATAAGTTGAGGGTTAAAGGTGTTAAAAAGGATGATTGGTTTAAAAAATGTAGAATGGAATTTTTATCACTCTCTCTCGTGGTAGGGTTAGCTTTTCTCTTCTCGTTATCTGCAAGCTTCTTTTCTCGTGTACAACTTTCTTATGTGATCAGCTCTGATTCTAAAGATCTTCTTAATACATATATGCTTAGAATTGATAATTATCATCCAATGATGAAAGGAATTTCTGATAATTTTCAATTTAATTGTAAAGCTTTAGATGACAATAAAATTCAACAAGTTGTTTATAACGATTACTTTATTCGCCGTATTACATTAACAACAAATGATGGCGAGCAGTGCACAAGCTTTAAAGGGGCTGGTGCAGAAAGTAAATTGTTACCATTAATTGATCAGCTGAGTACAAATCTTTCTTTGTGGGTAACCTCTGAATTAGGTGATATGGAAAACCTGCTGGTTGTAGAGTGGAAAGATAAACGAGGCTCAATGCTGGTCCATATGGAACCGTTGATTTTCGATATATTGACAAATAAATATTGTGATAATTGCGTGCTAAGTTCAATAACTTCAACTGATCACCCGGCAACATCGTTTTGGCGTGGTGATGCTTCTTTATTAGAGATAAAGCCATTAATGAGCTCTGAGTTTGCGAATAATCTTCGTATTGATACTTTTGTAAAACCTGAACTATTAGCAAAATATAGAGATGCACTATGGTTACCTTTATTTCTATTGGGCGGGGGGGTTGGTATTCTATTTATTGCGATACACCGACTATTTGATCGACGAAGAATGTCATTACATTCAATGGTTGAGCAAGGTTTAGTTAATAAAGAGTTTGTTCCTTACTATCAACCTATTGTGAATGTAACGAGCCAATCATTGTATGGTTGCGAAATGCTTGCTCGTTGGAAGCGACCGGGGCAAGAATTGATTTCCCCGATGGAATTCATTCCATATGTCGAAAAAAGTGGTCAAATATTACCCATAACAGAACAATTAATTAAAAAAGCAATTGATGAAATTGGTAAGCTGAATTGGCAAAACACAAAGCAGATTATTAGTATTAATGTGGTACCTGAACAATTAGAAAGTATTGAAATCATTGATCGTTCACTCGATTTATTAAGATTCTCAAAATTAGAGGCCACACAGTTAGCTTTTGAAGTGACCGAGCGTAAACCGTTTAACAATTTAACGATGGCATTTGATGTCATCGAATATCTAAGAGATAAAGGTATTGATGTGAAGCTAGATGATGCTGGTACGGGTTATGGTGGGTTCAGTTATATACAAGAGCTAAATATTAGAAGTCTTAAAATTGATAAAATGTTCGTTGAAAATATAGGCACGTCAGATATCAAATTATCTCTATTGGATTCGATTATTGCATTTGGTAGACAAGCCGGAATGGAAATGATTGCCGAAGGTGTTGAAACAAAAGAGCAGTCTGAATATTTAGCTGAACAAGGTGTGTATTTACAACAAGGTTACTACTTTGGGCGACCGATGGTATTTCGCGATTTTGCTTATTTCTGTAAAGGGATTGCCTCGCACCTCCCTTTAGCAGAGGAAGAGATACTACGTGTTGGGTAAGGAGTAGCGATGATTAATATATACCCAAGTCACCTCAAGATGCAGGATTCAGAGTGATATCAGCGTATTTAATTCAAGGAAAATGTGTGTAGAAGTGGCATTCCCTTTCAAGCACGTTTGACACAGAAGTAGATACGTTGAGTCACTCCCGAAGGGCGAGTTTTGTTGGGCTCTATGCGGTTCCAACGTAGAACGACTAGGTCTATAAATAAGTGCCTTGCCTAGAGTCCAACAAATCCTCGCCTTCAACTTTTTTATGCGAAAGTCTTTTTATCAAAATATGCAATTAACTGTGCTTTTCAAGCCACTCTACACTTAAGCGACTAATTTCTCGTTCAGTCTCCTTCCACATACTTGTTTTAATAAGTTCTTGATATTCACCTGTTGGTCGTTTTAACAGTGTATCCAGAATGGGTACATTAATTTGGGGCAGACCGTCTAAAGCCTGAATGGCACCATCTCGATTATTGCATAGCATTACCATGTCACAGCCAGCTTGCTGAGCCGCTATAGCGCGTTCGCTGTAACTGCCCATGACATCAGCACCTTTCATATTTAGATCGTCAGAAAATACGACACCTTTAAATTGTAAATCTTGGCGTAATACTTGTTTTAACCAGTAATCAGAACCACTTGCTGGTTTGTTATCATAAGCATCGAATACAACGTGCGCAGGCATCATTGCATCTAATAAGTTATTCTCAATAAGGTATTTAAACACGATCATATCGTGCTCTTTAATGTTCTCTCTTGAGTCAAACGGTGTTTCGAGATGAGAATCAGCAATAACACCGCCATGACCTGGGAAATGTTTCCCCGTTGTTGCCATGCCTGCTTGTTTCATTCCTTTAATAAATTGGCTAGCATATTTGATGATTTTCTTTGGGTCGTCAGAAAAAGCACGATCACCAATTGCCTTACAATCAAAGCCAAGATCCAATACAGGGGCAAGGCTTAGGTCGATATCCATAGCAAGTAATTCAGCAGCCATTAACCAACCCCCTTTTTTAGCGAGCTCAACGCCATTGTTATGTTGTTCGAATGCGCGAGCAGGAGGCAGCTGCGTGAATTCTTCACGAAAACGTTGTACTCGTCCGCCTTCTTGATCAACGGCAATAAGAAGGGGCTTAGCTGCCGTTTTACGAATGTCTTTGGTGAGAGCACGTAATTGAGCACGATCGTGATAGTTACGGGCGAAGAAGATGATTCCTCCCACTGTTGGGTGTTGGATTATTTCACGTTCTTCTGCATTAAGTTCATAACCTAATACGTCAAGCATTAATGGACCCATGGATGTGCTCCGAAATAGGGGGATATCAAAGATATGGGTAAATTACCACAGCCCGAGATATCCGCAATTTGAATTATGATTTACTGTGAAATAATTATTACTGAAAAGGTGTTAAATACAGTATTGATCTAAAGGTAAACATTGCCCTCACAGGTAATTATTGTGCTCACAGGTAAACACTGTGTTTATTGGTATAATTATGGTACCTTCTGGATTTTTACTGATTTGGTACGTTCCTGTTGATAAATACCGGCAAAGTGAGACTTACGTCAAATTAGCTCGAGATCATGTGTAACTAAAAGTCTATATGTGTGATCTTGATCTTATGTGGTTTTGGTCTTAAGGCTTACACTGTTTACAGATTAAGACTATTTTCTTTTGATATGAGATTACATCATGACGGTATTAGTAGCGATTGCGTTAACAACAGGTATTTTGTCTGGTATCTGGGGCTGGGTCGCCATTTCGCTCGGTTTGCTAAGCTGGGCAGGGTTTTTAGGCTGCACGACTTACTTTGCATCACCGAAAGATGGCGTGAAAGGCTTAGGGCTAAGTATTGTTACTAATCTGAGTGGTGTGTTTTGGGCAATGGTAATAATCCATCTCTCAAGTATGTTTAGTCTTGAAATTATTGGTTACGTTGTAACTGCTGTTGTTGCATTCATGATGTGTGTTCAGGCTAAGAAATCATGGTTAAATTTTATTCCTGGTACTTTTATTGGTTCTTGTGCAACATTTGCATCAAACGGTGATTGGCAGTTAGTTATTCCATCATTAATTTTGGGCGCTTTATTTGGTTATACCATGAAAACGTCGGGGTTATGGCTACATGAGAAGCTACAACATCCAAATTCCAATCTAACGGCAGCGAAAGCCGAGTAGATGTTCGAAACTTCCCCAATATAATTCAAAAAAATCCACTGAGTGTAACTGTTGCCGCATTTACGTTATTTAAATAATGTAAATGCGGTTTTTTTTATCGTTTTTTAGAAATAGACGGCTATAAGCAAGGCACAAACTGACCACCAAAGCTTGTGTTTAATGCTTTTAGTGATTCAATGTGGGTGCCTTTGGGGGCGAGTACACATACTCTTAAATCTTCATTCAGTAAGTGTTGCACTTTATTAACAACCATTTCATTAGAATAGCTTTCACGTTCAGCATCACGGCGACATAGGTCGACGAAAATATCATCTTTAGTTTCAGGAAATAGTACATATTCTGATTGTTGCATGAGTCGAAGGGCTTTTAATGACAGCATTTCTGCGTCATTACCCGTTTCAATAAGATACAAGTTACCTGTTTGCGAGGTATTGTTTTTAAGCAGCGAGGTAAACGCTGTTTCTAAATCACTTTCTGTCGCTGCATTCTCAACGGCTGGTAGTCGAAAATAAGCTTCCCAAAACTTACGTCTTTCATCTACGGTACCAAAGTATTGCTTAATGCGACTGCGTTGCTTTCCAGAATATGTTGCTAGCAGGCTCAAATTCTGAGGTAGTTGAGTTTCTAGTTTTTCTCGTATAAAACGCACCAAAACAGGTGAAGCACCACCACTAGAAACAGCCACCTGAATAGGGGTTCTATCGATCATTGATGGCGTAATGAAATTACAATAGTTTGGGTCGTCGACAACGTTGGTCCAGATGCCTAATGCGTTAGCGTCATTAAATACTTGGTGATTCAGTTCTCGCACATCTGTTGTTGCCCACACTTGATGAAAACCTATTACATCATTCGATTGATATTCTCTGCTTATGTAATTGAGCTTTTTGTTATCGACTAAGCGGGATAAGTGAGGATGCAACTTGGGCGATACAAGCGTGATATCTGCTTTTGCTTTCAGTAATAGGTCAGTTTTTCTACAAGCAACTTCACCGCCGCCAATAACTAAGATTTTTTTACTCTTCAAATTCAAAAAAATCGGGAAAAAATCCATTATATCTATGCTTCCTAAGTATTGTTTATGCTGATTGCGGCTAATGTTTGTGGCTATTTAAACCATTATTAAGCTATTTGTTATATATATCCAATTTTGAAATATTTTGAAACAAATTACTTTCAAAAGGTGTGTATTATTTCCTACCATTCAGCTTTCATTAAAGCCAAATTGTTACTTTATTCTTATTAAAAAAGTATATGTTTTCTCAATGTTATTTTAATTTGAACGCACTTTTATTGTGTTCGTTTTTTGTATGTTTTATTTAAATCAATGGTCAGCATAAATGAATAAAAAACTTATTATCGCAACGCTGGTAAGCGCGAGCCTACTTGCTGGGTGTGGCGATAAAGTCTCGGGACAAAAATCTCCACAAGGTCCTTTAGTTGTTGTAGAGCCCGTTACAGTTATTGATTATCAGCAAGGTAAGCAATATGTGGGTCGTACAGAAGCACTTGAAGATGTGTTAATTACAGCACAAGTATCTGGGTATTTAAAAGAGCGCTTTTTCACTGAAGGGCAATTAGTAGAAAAAGGACAACTGTTATTTCAAATTGAACCGGCAGCTTATGAGGCTAAATTGGCGAGTGCACAAGCGGCCATTTCTCAAGCAGAAGCAAATTTAAAAAAAGCAGACCTCGATTTTAAACGTGGTCAAAATCTATTACCAAAAGGCAGTATTAGTGAATCGGAATTTGACCGATTAACGGCTGAAAACTTAAGTGCAATTGCCCAATTAAAAGCGGCGAAGGCACAATATCATTCTGCTGAAGTCGACTTATCATATACAAGTATTTCTGCTCCTTTCAGTGGTCGAATCAGTGATAGTAAAGTGAGCCTTGGTGATTTAGTGTCGCCTTCTTCGGGTGTACTTACTACCTTGGTTAGCCTAAACCCAATGCAAACCACATTTAACCTAAGTGAACGTGAACGTCTTGATTTAGGTATTGATTACTTAGATGGCAGTGGTGAAGGCAAGGGTAATGTTGAAGTACTGCTTACATTAAACAATGGCGAAGAATATGAACACCTAGGTGAGGTCGATTTTATTGGTAATCGTATTGATTTGAATACGGGGACGATTGCAATGCGCGCTAAATTCGATAACCCAGAACAACGCCTACTTCCAGGTCAGCACGTACAAGTCTTTTTACGTGAGAAAATTCCAGTTCAAAAAATGGTGATTCCTCGTCGTGCAGTACAAAGTGATCTTGAAGGTGATTTTGTGATGGTATTAAAAGAAGACAATGTAGCTGAGCGTCGTAACGTGATTATGGGCCCTCAAACAGTGCAGGGCATCATCATTGCTGATGGTATTGATGCGACTGATATTGTGATGACTAAAGGCTTACAGCGTGTACGTAACGGTATCACGGTTCGTGTTGAAGCAACTGAAGCGAAGGATAAATAATGCTAAGTCGCTTTTTTATCCAACGCCCAAAGTTTGCGTTGGTTATATCTATTATTCTTACACTAGCAGGGGCAATTGCTGCCTTAAGCCTGCCTGTGGCGGAATACCCGAAAATTAGTCCACCTTCAGTTGGTGTGACTGCTTATTACTCAGGTGCAAGTGCTGAGGTTGTTGAAGAGGCAATTGCAGATCCGATTGAAGCATCGGTGAATGGCGTAGAAAACATGATTTACATGTCTTCTAAAAGTGCCAACGATGGTTCATACAGCCTAAATGTGACTTTTGATATTGGTACTGACCCAGATATGGCTCAGGTTAACGTCCAAAACCGTATTTCTCAAATCGAATCTAAGCTTCCGGCTGAAGTTCGTATGGTGGGTGTGACGGTTAAAAAGCGTTCTCCTGATTTATTGATGGTGCTGAATTTCTATTCACCTGATGGTAAGTATGGCGACCAATTTTTGGTTAACTACATTAACTTAAATGTAAAAGATCAGCTTGCTCGTGTTAAGGGGATCAGTGAGGTTAACGTTCTTGGTGGCGGCGAATATGCAATGCGTGTTTGGCTTGATCCTGAAAAAATGGCGAATCTTGGTCTTACAACATCTGATGTAAATGCGGCTCTTGCTGAACAAAACGTTCAGGTTGCTGCGGGTCAGGTAGGTGCTCCTCCATACAATAATGCACAAGAAGTTCAGTTTAACCTTGTAACAAAAGGACGCTTGGAAACCGTTGAAGAATTTGAAGATGTTGTACTTCGTGCTAACAACGATGGTTCGATTGTCTTCTTAAAAGACGTTGCACGTGTAGAGCTAGGAAAGAAATTCTACACTGGTAATGGCATGTTCCGTGGTCAACCTGCAGCCATTGTTACGCTAAACCTACAGTCTGATGCAAACGCATTGGAAAGTGGTGACGCGGTAATGAGTTTACTGGATGGGATGAATAAAAATTTTCCTGAAGGAATGGCATACGAAACAAGCTATGACACAACCTTATTCGTTGCAGAATCAATTAAAGGGGTAGTTGTTACTCTGATTCAAGCCATTATATTGGTTATCGCAGTTACTTATATGTTCTTAGGTAGTATGCGATCGACATTAATCCCTGTAGTAGCCATACCTGTATCGCTGATTGGTACGTTTGCCATAATGCTAGCTGCTGGGTTTACAATAAATACCGTAACGCTATTTGGCTTAATCCTTGCCATTGGTATTGTGGTCGATGATGCTATTTTGGTTATCGAGAATGTTGATACCAACATGGCGCGAGATCCAAGCCTGTCACCTCGTCAAGCAACCTTGATTGCAATGAAAGAAGTAACAGGTCCGATTATTACCTCTACGATGGTTTTGTTGGCTGTATTCATACCGGTTGCAATGCTTCCTGGTATTACCGGTATTATGTACCGTCAGTTTGCATTAACCATTTGTATTTCTGTTGTAATCTCATCTATTAACGCATTAACGCTTTCACCTGCTCTATGTTCTTTAGTGCTAAAACAAGGTGATGGTAATAAGTCGCGTTGGTTTAAAACGTTCAACAAAGGTCTTGATAAAGTTACGTTGAAATATGGTTCGATTGCAGGCTACCTTGTTCGCAAATCTGTACTGTTAGTCACATTCTTTATTTTGGCTGTGGGGGCGGTAACCTACCTATCTAAGACGACATCAACTGCGTTTGTACCAACAGAAGATAAAGGTATTTTACTTGTTAACGTTCAGTTGCCAGATTCCGCCTCTTTATCACGTACTGAAGAAACAACCATCAAGCTTCAAGATATTCTTGCAGAAGAACCCGGTATTGAAGGTATTACTGTTGCAAATGGTTATGCTTTCTTAACGGGTGCCGCAGCATCAAACGGTGCATCACTATTTATTAAGTTAAAAGAGTGGGGCGTAAGAAATGAAATGGAAGGTGATCATTCATCTTTTGCTATTTCTAATCGTATTAATGCGCGTTCTGCGACTGAGCTACCTGAAGCGATAGTCTTTGCGATGGGAGCACCAGCAGTACCAGGAATGGGTGCTGCTTCAGGTTTTGAATTTGTTCTTGAAGATACTTTAGGCCGAAGCCGTACCGATTTGGCGAATGTGATGGATGAGATGATTCAGAAAGCCAATGCGCAGCCTGAAATTCAATTCACCTTTAGTACATTCCGTGCCAATGTTCCTCACTTTTATGTCGATATAGACCGTGTAAAAGCGAAGCAACTAGGCATACCACTGACAGATATTTTCCAGACGCTACAGGGTAACTTAGGTTCCATGTATGTGAATGACTTTACTTTATACGGCAAAAACTTCCGTGTAACGGTACAGGCTGACAGTGAATACCGAGATAATCTCGATACACTTGAGCGTTTCCACGTGCGTTCAGCTTCTGGCGATATGATTCCATTGAGTACGCTTACTTCTATTGAGCAAGTATTTGAACCGGATGTGGCATGGCGTTATAACATGTATCGCTCTGCCGTCATTCAGGGTAGCCCTGCACCGGGTTATTCTAGTGGTGATGCAATTGCTGCGATGGAACGTGTAGCCGCGGAAGTGTTGCCGCAGGGCTATCAATATGAATGGACAGGTATGGCTTACCAAGAAGTGAAAGCAGGTAACCAAGCGATTTATGCGTTTGCTCTGGCTCTAATCTTTATTTACTTGTTCATGGTTGCTCAGTACGAAAGCTGGAGTATACCTCTTGCTATCATTCTGGTTGTTCCTGTTGCGACACTAGGGTCGTTCTTGGCTCTTGCTATAACGGGTACTGCGTTGAACTTATATGCTCAAATTGGTTTGGTTCTCTTGATAGCCTTGGCGGCAAAAAATGCGATATTGATTGTTGAATTTGCCAAGATTGAACGAGAAGAAAATGAGTTGGATATCGGAAAGGCAGCGGTACGTGGTGGTAAATTACGTTTCCGTGCGGTGAATATGACATCGTGGTCATTTATCTTGGGTATTTTGCCATTAATCTTTGCATCTGGTGCAGGCCATATTAGCCAGAACTCGTTAGGTATTTCCCTAACTGGTGGTCTACTTTGTGTGTTACTTGCAGGTACATTCTTGATTCCGGGCTTCTTTGCTCAGGTTCAGAAACGTCGTGAGAAATTCCATGGTGGTTCAACAAAGCTTATTGCACTAGAAGATGAAAAATAGTCGTTAAGTATCGATAGAGCCGTTTAGTTCTGGCTTTATAAACAAAATACAAAAAGGGTTCCACTTTTACGTTAACTGTAAAAGTTGGAACCCTTTTTTAATGTTTAATGCTCAACGTGTTTATTATTAATAGCCAGCACGTCTATTTTGATGACCTTTTTTATTTTTGATGAATATCTTTACGACGCATTAAACCAATAGCAGCTAAGCCAAACAAGCCAAACAATGGCACTGAACCGCCCGATGAACCAGAATCTGTAGGTTGAGTTTTAGCGCTAGGCCTATCAGCAACAACAATAAATGGGTCTTTCGTAATAGTTGGTGCTGGTACTGCATCAAGTGAAAAACTGTTGTTACCTTCAGCTATATGAATTGTGTCTTCAATCCAATCTCTATAGTGTGAAAGCTGCGTGAATTGACCATTCAGTTGATAATAAGGGTTACTTTGATTGTCACTTTTTACCTTACAATCAGCCCCGTTACTGGTTACACCTACAAGGCGTAATCCCTTGTCTTTATCTGCAATGTTTGAAGGGTCTTGCCAAATCAGAGGTCCACCAGAGTCGCCAGCACAAACGTCTTTTATTAAATCGGCAATATTTGAATCTGCACAAACAAAATAATTGGTATTATCCATTTTGTTATTGCACTTCTCATCAGGAATACCACCCAGTTTGACGACCTGTAAGTCAGAAGGGAAGGTACCTTTGCTAACGGTATCTCCCCAGCCGGAAGCGATGAGGTTGGCTTTTGAATCAGAGTCTTTGATCCATGTATTTTCGAAATCACCATCAGCAGCTTGTTGTTCATTTACGGTGGCTATCTTGATAGGTTGAGCAACGTTGAACATACTGCTATCAACTTGAAATAGAGCAATATCATTACTAAAGGTTATGTTGTTGTAGTCAGGGTGATGAATACGATTGATAACTTTAAATTTATATTTATCATCAAGCTTCGAAAAATCACCTTGAGGAATATAAGATGTACCAGTAATAACCATATTACCTAACCCTGCTACATCACAGTGTGCGGCAGTGACAACCCAATTTGAAGCAATAACAACAGCCCCACATCCAGTTGCATCAGAAGTAGTTTGTTTTATTGCAGCTTGCCATGGCAGTAGTAAGCTATCGTAATCACTGGCATTATTACCATTAATCGCTTTGGCTTGAGGGGTTGCACTAAAAGCCAATTGTGGCACTAGTACAAATGAAATAAGTGCTGTTATAGCGGTGGTTTTATACATCCTGTCACCCACTGAACGTTGTTTTTAATTTTGGCTGATCATATGAGTAGAGTGTTCCTTTGTCTACCGATATTTACCTTGTGAATGAATGTTATCAGCATTGCATCAATATTTCGTAAGCGCTTTGTATAATGCTCTGTGAGTATGTTTAGTTGATATACTATCGAATGTAAAGTGGAATAAAAAATGTTGAGCTGGAACAAGTTCTTTGTGTCATTAGAGTGATTCAAAAGGGTAAGAACGTTACTATCTAGAGGTATATCTTTAAATTGTATTAGGATAGTTATGACGTTCAAAAATGTAATTGGTTTTGGTGTGGCGGGTAACTTTGCAGGTCACCTTGAACAAGCTGGTGAAGCGACAGATTTTCTTGCTGTGGAAGTCAAAGAAGCGATTCAACCTAAAGCCATTTTTCCTTTTTATGTGCCTTCAGACAAAGCGGGGTTTTTATCAACATACCCTCTATCTCACGATATAATTATTCCACCTAATGATGCCGATAACCTTCAGATTGAACCTGAAGTCGCGTTACTTTGCGATATTGAATATCAAGATAATCGCGTAATCTCTTTAATACCACGTAAATTTGCAGCATATAACGATTGCTCTATACGAAAGCCTAATGCGAAAAAAATCAGCGAAAAGAAGAACTGGGGCGAAAACACAAAGGGTGTAGCTAGCACAATGTTTGATATCGATTCACTTGCAGAAGGCGGAGTGTTAGATCGTTACCGGATTGCCAGTTTTCATAAACGCGATGATCTTGTTTCTCGCTATGGTGAAGACAGCCCAGTAGTGGGTTATAGTTACTTTCATGAAAAACTATTAACGTGGATTGTTGATCGTATGAACAATCAACAAGATGTTGGCCCTACGGAAGATATCACAATGCATTTAGCAAATGCTGACTATCCGGATCAAGCGTTAATCAGTATAGGCGCAACCCGTTATACAGAGTTTGGCGAAACAACGTTTTTGCAGTCTGGTGATACGAGTATTGTTGTCGTTTACGATGGTAGCAAATATAGCCAAGACGAAATTACAGCGATGGCAGCAACAAATGAGTTTTCTGCCGAAGGTATGTCTGTATTGGTTCAGCATGTAGCCTAAACGAATTTGTTAATACACTAATATATAGAAATGTAGATTTACCGAATATTAAGCCTGATTTGTCAGGCTTTTTTAATGAATGTAATAGGGTTATTTAAATTTAATATGAGTTATTCTGAGCAAGAATATCAAAACAAAACACAGCAACTTCTACTTTCAGATACGTTAAGAATGGAATGTTTACGTGCAGTTAAAAGTTTGAATTTACCTGATTGTTTTTTAGGTGCAGGTTTTTTGCGTAATGCTATTTGGGATTGTTTGCATAACAAAGCCGAGATGACACCACTAAATGATATTGATGTTGTGTATTTCGATATAGAAGATATTTCATGTAAAACAGAACAAGAATTAACAGCGAAACTTAAAGTGCTCGTTCCATCGATGAACTGGGAGGTGCGAAATCAAGCACGAATGCACGTTAAACATAATGACCAACCGTATAGTAATACAACGGATGCAATTTCTCGTTGGGTAGAAATTCCTACTTGTGTGGGCGTTAAGCTTGATGAGACAGAACAACTCGTTTTTACAGCCCCATTTGGTTTGACGCACAACTGGGGTTTTAATGTGGAAATTAACCCTAAGAGGCCAATGCCTGATATTTTTTATCGGCGTATAGAAGAGAAGAGTTGGCTGCAGATATGGCCGTTGCTCAATGTTATACTGATAGGTAATTAAACCAATCTAAGATAATTATTGAATTGGTATAGCTGTTAGGCCTGTTTTGATAGAAAAAGGCTAAGCAAATTGTCGTTGCTTAGCCTAAATACTGTTTATATTGGTTCTTAAGTTATAAACGCCAGAATATTTCGAACGATCCCATAGAAGTGGATGAACGAATATCTTCTTCAAAATCGGGTGTGCTGGTGGCAAAGCTCAAGCTTGTACCCCAGCTAGGTTGGTAATATACAAAGCCCAAAACAGCCGTTGCTTGCAAGTTTTCAACATTGGTATCAGGTACATGATCAGGGCGATCACCGTCGATCGTTATATCATTGAAACGATAACGACCTTCTATACCTGTAAATACAAAATAACCTGACGCGCTAGATGAAATCACACTGACATCGAACAACTTGCCCGGTGTAAATCCAACGCTACCAAAGTTTGAATCTAAGCTTTTACCCCAGCGAGCCACTGTACCAACGGCTAACTCACTCTGATAATTACCCAGATTGACACGACCAACACTACTTAAATCATAATGCTGCATTAACCATGCATCATTTCGAGTAAGTAGGCGGTGCCCTTGATATCCAAGATTGAACACTACTTGGTTTTCGATTTGATTATCCCAGCCCATAGGCTCGTCAGAACCAACGATGCTGTGTATAAACTTTTGGCCATCTTCTGCGAAAGAATTGGGTCCGACAGTGCCCAACATAAAGCTGAATTTATCAACCGCACTTGCTGAATATTGATAAATACCTGTTTCTAGAAATAACAGCCCAGCATAAGGGCGTTCATTAGGCGGGGGCTCTGTCGCTTCAATATCTTCCGGTGTCCACATTTGTTGCCCAAGACGCAGACTCCAGCCTTGGGCGGCATAACTTAATGGCAAAATAGACGCCATTTGTCGTATAGGGGTCGGTGCACTCATAGCGACGTTGTTTGTTGCTGCTGAGTTGTATTCTAAGAAAATGCCGTTGCTATAATTTTGGTCTGTACCTACGATACCGTCATTATCAATCGCAAACGAGAAGCTACCCGAATTGTACGCCATTGTTATTGATGAAAAGAGTGTTGAGATAGCAACAATACCGAGAGAAAAGTGATTCATTTACAATCCTTTGTAGCAGGGAAAATATAACTAAAAATGCAGCATTTAATTTTCATACAAGAATGAGTATGTTACTTAATACTATCAACATTTTACCGAATACCTGCTAATAGTAGCTAGACTTATTAGTAGAACGGTTAACAAAAATCAGAGGTTGTGCATTATAGGGTGAAAAATGCACAAACAGTGAACATTAACTTGTAAGGAAGTTTGAATATATCACTCATCTATATTCGACATTTTTGCTACAAATGGAGAAAAGTAAAATGCATTTATATCCATATATAAATGCTACTTTTTGTCATATATGAGAAATTTAGCGATTAAGACCGTAAGCTAAGTTTGGCTGGAATAAGATAAACGAAAATTACGCAGGTTATAATGAGTGAGATATGAAGAATAATGAGTTGACGTCTTAATTGCCAATGCTCGCTCTTACATCTGAAATTGTGATAAAGAGTTTGTTTTCAGCATCTTGAAATGCAGTAAACCCATATTTTTTGTAGAAGTATTCTGCACCATCTTTAGCATCAACGATAACAACAGGGAATGCGACAGTATCACTGGCCATCAGTAATTTTTGAAGTGCATCAATCAGTAACCATTCGCCATAGCCATTACTTTTGTATCGTTGGTCAACTGCAAGCCTTGCGATTAAGCCGCCAGAGCTCGTATTATGATGCTTCTTTTGTAGTTTCGTAGGAAGTGATGCTAAATCAATCGGTGTCATTGTAAGCGTATAATAGCCGATAATATGTTCGGTACAGTTTACATCTTCAAGCACAAATGTACGGGTATTATCTTTCTTAGCCTGTTGACTCGCCATGATTTTCAAATAATTGTTTAGCGCATTAATCCCACAATCAAAGCGATGACGGTCGTGTTTAGCTTTGTCTAATTGTACCGTCTTCATTATTGGGATTTATCCTTATAACGAGCGGCAGCCTGTTGCAAACGAGCATTAGGTTTTGCTGGCTCATCCAGCGCATCCATTAGCATCATTGCATCGCGTTGGCTTAGCTTTAGTGCGCGTTCTCGTTCCATGATCTGTTTCGCTTTCTCAACAGCTGCGCTAAGAACAAATGAGTTAATACTAGACATACCAGCGATAGCTGCTGCTTGTGATAGTAGTTCTTGAGTATCAATGTCTACACGGGCAGTGATACGTGGTAATGCTGTGGCCATATAAACCTCCGTAGGTGTCAAAGTGTCACAAGAGAAGTATGGCATGGTTGTTTGGTGCTGGCAATTTCTGTGTCACTTTGACACATGGTTGATTTTAAATGAGCATTCGAATTCAGCGAAACTATTGGAGAGGTTGGGGGGGAGGGCACAATTTAAATACTTTTCTCAGAGGGTAAGTAATAACGAAGCAAGTTCCCTTATTCTAATTTGTTTTTTATTGCTGTGAAACATAACTCAGACCTGCACATACTATCATTGTGGTAGTAAAAGAAAAAAGATAGGGTTAACCCTCGCAGTTTAAAGAGTTTGTGCTAGATATTTAATGCGCAAGATTTTCTCTTAACTTGTCGGTTTGTAAGTTTTTATTCAGCGTTATTTATAAGGAATATTGAATGCCATTAGTACCTTCATCTTTAGTAACAACGGACTGGTTAGCTGAACATTTAGTCGATGATAATCTTGTAATATTAGATGCAAGTTGGTTTTTGCCTGGTTCAACTCGAAATCCACAACAAGAGTGGAATGAAAAGCGCATTCCGGGTGCTCAGTATTTTGATTTTGATAAGAAAATAGCAGCCCCCAATACACAATTTCCACATATGCTTCCATCGCCAGCATTGTTTGAAAAAGCAGTGTCAGAATTAGGCATCAACAACGATGATATTGTTGTTGTATATGATACCCAAGGGTTATTCTCTGCGCCTCGAGTCTGGTGGATGTTTAAAGCTATGGGGCATAAAAATGTTGCTGTGCTTGATGGTGGCTTTCCTGCTTGGTTAGCGGGAAGTAACCCAGTAGAAAAGGGGGAGTTGGCAGCTCCAGAAGTTACGGCCTATAAAGCGATTTTTGAACCTGAATGGGTTATTGATGCTGATACATTGGAAAGCCTACTAGAAGATCATTCAGTCGCCGTTATCGATGCCCGTGGTGCAGCTCGTTTTTTTGGAACAGAACCAGAACCTAGGCAAGGGGTAAGAGGCGGCCACATGCCGAATGCGAAAAGTCTTCCATTTTCGCAATTAATTAAAGATGGCTTCTTTATTAATAAAGAATTGCTCATTAATCGTTTTAACGCTGTTTCTGATGCAGATCAGCGACTAATTTTTAGCTGTGGATCGGGTGTGACAGCGTGTGTGCTGGCTCTGGGGGCTGAACTTGCTGGGCGTAAAATGCTGACAGTCTATGATGGTTCGTGGACTGAGTGGGGGTCTACGTATAAATATCCAGTTATAAAGTAAGCCTCAATATTGAAGTGGAAAAGCTAACCAATGCAGATGATTAATGTAATTTGGTTAGCTTTTTAAATGAGAACAGTGAGCTACTTTAATTGTTATTGATTAACTTTTATTAATAGCAATGTATCCACGTTCATCAATAATATTCTGCCCTTCACTAGAAGTAACGTAGTTTAAAAACGCTTGTGCATTTTTTGATACGTTTTTCTCTTTATACAACATTAAAAAAGGGCGGGAGATTAAGTAGTCTCCTGATTCTAGGTTATCAATGGTTGGTTTAATACCTTCAAAAGACAACGGCTTAATAGAATCATCAACAGAGCCTAAAGACATATAGCCAAGAGCATGTAGATTACGAGATACTAAACTTTTCACCATTCCATTGGTGTTAACGACTAATAGTTGCGGGTTTATATCAGATACTCTGTGACCTTTAATATTCTGGGTTAACCCCATAAAATCTTCAAAAGAAAAGCGTGAACCAGAAGCATTTTCACGGCTAACAACAGCCATTTTTAGATCTGGACCACCGACTTCTTTCCAGTTTTTAATTTCCCCGTGGTAAATCTTTGATACTTGCTCTTTTGTGAGGTTGTCAACAGGGTTGTTTTTATTGACGACCAATGCAATGCCATCGTGTGCGATTGTTACCATTTTCACATCAGGGGTTATCTCATCTTCACTGAGACGGCGAGAGCTCATGCCCATTTCTGCTGCATCTTGTTTGACTGCAGAAATGCCAGCAGAAGAACCAATACCTTGGATAGCAATAAAAGTATCTTTATGAGAGGTTGAATAAGCTTCTGCTAAGATTTCCATCACATGGCTTACCGATGTCGATCCAGTAACTGTGACAGTATCTGTTTTGGCCTGTGCACTAAACGCCACGCTTGCACACAATGCCACAAGGGTAGTTGCCCTAGAAAACATTGACTTTCTCCGTAATAAGTTTGATTTCACACCATCTTATTACGGATGTGTGACAGTTCTGTGAAATCACTGCCTAAATGAAGGAAGGAGGTGAATTTAAAAACAATAAGTATTACCTTTATTGATAATATTAATATCGAAACCATAAATTTAGTGCTTTTACTATTGTAAAATTATAATTATGGAAGTAGCTTCAGGTTTGATCTTCATCATAAATATTCATATAGGGTATTGAAAAGCTCGTGAGAACAGATGAATATGAACAAGAGGAATATGTTTTTCGTAAATTACTTATTAATTACGTCTTTAAAATCAAGGTGACGCTGTAGATTGAAGGAGTTACGAAATGGAAGAATATGACTTTTCAGAATTTATGGATAAGCTATCAAAACTTGATAAGCAACAGCGGCGGCAAGTGTATTTGAAAACAAAAGAAAGCCATGATGTTGAAAGCGTGAATGTGATTAACCAAATATTAACAGATGAAGAATTGGATATGTTACTAATGTAAGAGTTAAGTCTTTATTTTTTTGTTTTTTTATCTTTATACATAGCTTTGTCTGCTTGTGTGAGAATAGAATCAGGATCACTTAGGTTTCCTGGGTAGTAGGGTGCAATGCCGATACTGATGCCAATGTTATATTCACCGCGGGTGCTTTTTGTTATATCGTAAAGTTCACTAATCCATTCATCACACATCTGCTGATCATCGCTAGGCAGTAAAACAATGAATTCATCACCCCCAATTCGATAAATTCGACTGCCAAGAGGCACCGTTTTTAACAAACTGTTCGCAGTAATAATGAGTAATTCATCACCTAGAGTATGGCCAAATCGATCGTTCACCTGTTTGAAATTATCAATATCAATGTAGGCGAGCATCCCCCTCTGCTGGTTAATTGCCATTTCATCAAAACGGCGGAATAACGAACGACGATTTAGTAAACCTGTTAATTCATCTTGCAATGCCTGACGACTGAGTACACCTTCTAAATCACGTGCTTTGGTTATTTGTGTATTTAGGCTATCTATTAATGTACGGCGCTGATGAAGCATTTTAATAAAACAGAAACACATAAGAAAAACACCAATATGCATGAAAACATCATCTGCATTATTGAGTAGTTTATGATTGTTTAGTTCTGGAATCTCATCTAATAGATCAGCAACAACACCAAGACTATAAGTGCCTAAAGCCAAAATAAGCCAAGATTTAGTTTCTTTACCAAAATCTTCGAGTAACAGCATCACAATTAATACTAAGGTTATGATTGAGGTGAGTACTTCAAGGCTTTCACTTGACGGTATTAATGCCGATAGCAAAATGCCAATGCACACGATAATAATCAGTCGCATAGGAAGTTGAGATACGTTGTTCATTATAGCCTTAGGGTTTTTGTTGAAGATAACAGAGCCATCTTGTCAAAGTGCATATACTTGGACAAGATGTTTACCTTTTTTCAATGAGGAAACATTGTCTGTGTCTTTTGTGTGACGGATTTTTAAAACGAAATGAGTTGAATTTGACCCTATAAATTATTTTATATTTTATAAAATAAAACCTGCTGCTAAAAAATGCCCATGAAAGAGTGTTGCTATTTCATACAAAACGATATGGTTTGAAATTTAAAAATTTAAAAATTTTAATTTTTGTTTGTATATTATTGGCATGAAAATAGATTTATCAATAAATGCGATTTAACGCATTGATTTATTGATTATTTGTAAGTAAATGTAACTTTGCATTTCTAATGGTAAGTGTTTTCGGTTGATCATTATTTTTGCAAACAATGTTTGCTTGCTTGTTGTTGACAGATCTCTTTGATATAAAAGTGTTAAAAGGTATTTGTTGTTAACACTTTTGCAACATCTGAGGTATTGTGTCTATGCTAAGTAATGACAGCAATTGTTGTGCTTTGGCACATGGACATAACAATTAGAGAGGTCGGGAATTATGCTAACAATGGCAAAATCTGCACAACCAAATAAAGCGTTAATTTCTGAGAGGATTCAAAAACTTATTAAATCGCTGTCTAGCGGTGTATATGAGCGTGAAGAAACCATCAAACTTTGCTTACTTTCTGCTTTAGCGGGTGAGAGTGTTTTTTTACTTGGCCCTCCTGGTATTGCTAAAAGTTTAATTGCTAAACGCTTAATACAAGCCTTCGATAACAGTAAATTTTTTGATTACTTGATGACCCGTTTTTCAACACCTGAAGAAGTGTTTGGCCCTTTATCAATTCAAGAACTCAAAGACAATGGTAAGTATGTGCGTTTAATCGACGGATATTTGCCAACAGCTCAAGTCGTTTTCCTCGATGAAATATGGAAAGCTGGCCCTGCAATCCTCAATACATTACTAACCGTTGTAAACGAACGTACCTTTAAAAATGGTCAGGATGTATTACCTGTACCCATGCGTTTGCTGATTACAGCGTCTAACGAGCTACCAGACGAAGATAGTGGGCTTGATGCTCTCTATGACCGCATGCTTGTTCGTGTGTTCGTTAATCGCATTCAAGAAAAGAAAAATTTCAAATCGATGCTAATGGATGACGGTCGAACATCTGTCGTAGTGGATCCAAGTTTAACCATTAAAGATGAAGAATATGTTCAATGGCAGGCTTGCATTGAAGACGTTAAATTATCTGAAGAAATTTTCGAAAAAATCTATCAACTAAAATCAATGATAGAAAAGCAATCAGAAACTGCTGATATCGCGGAAGCAGATAGTGAACTGTATATTTCAGATCGACGTTGGAAGAAGTCTGTACGCCTATTAAAAGCGAGTGCTTTCTTTAATGGTCGAGACGAAATCAACCCGCTCGATCTCTTGTTACTTCAAGATTGCTTATGGCACAGCCCAGAATCGCGCAATGTTATTCGAACATTGGTACGTGAATTCGCGACAGAAAAAGCCTTTGATCAAAGTGCATCACAATCTGATGCGAACGAAGCTCAACAGATTATTGATGAGGTAAATGAACAGGTTGCCTCTGATCTTGTTGTAACATTCAGCCGTGAATCTACATTACGTAAAGAGTGGTTTAAATATAACTTCAGTACCTCGAAGCGCTACAATGTGAATAACAACCCGCGCATGATTAAATTGGTTATGCTTCAACAAAATCCGTCTGTTTCTGAAAAAGAGCAAGGCGATAGTCGCTGGGTTTACGTTGATGGTGATGAATTCGATAAAAAAATTCGAACTGGGCATTGTGATGTCTATGGCTTCGTCAATAAAAATACCAACCTGTGCCGCCTTCAGTTTGAAATTGATGCCCAATGTCGCTTGGTGATTAAAGATATCGCGAATCGCTCTGTGTTAGTTGGCATTGCCGGTAATAAAGGCATTACAGCAAAACAAAATGAACAGCTGCAAGAACGCGTGAAGCAGGCGTCAGGTAAAGTGACCGATGCTGAGCATAATATCAAGATCTCTCGTACGAGCTTCCACGGTGCACTTCCACATAATTTTGTTGAGAAAGAAATACCAACATTAATTGAATGCAGTATTTCCGAAGCCTCTGAATCAGTTTCAGAATTAAAGTTAGTGATTGAAAAAAGTGCGTTCAGAATTTCT
Organism: Photobacterium profundum; assembly: GCF_003026285.1. Classification (GTDB taxonomy): domain Bacteria; phylum Pseudomonadota; class Gammaproteobacteria; order Enterobacterales; family Vibrionaceae; genus Photobacterium; species Photobacterium profundum. The sequence goes on along the minus strand of NZ_PYOD01000003.1, from coordinate 391,216 downwards.
CAATTATCTGAGTTTTTCTCGTAACTTTTCTCACAACTAAAGGGAGTGGCCTATGCCGGTATCTGAAGGTATTAACCTCGCGCTGATGCTCGCTGAGTCTGGCATTATTGATAATGCTGTGCATGAAGTGATGGCTCGACCACAGCTCTTGATGGCAGCTGAAGCCAGTCCTGGTATTAAAGGAGCGATGAAAAACCAGGTAATGAAATGGCGTGGTCAAGTTAAGAACAAAATTTCAAATGTCAGTATTGAAGAACAATTTAGCCAAGAGCTCGAACTTTATCAGGCTGCAAGTAATTGGAGTCAGGAAGAGTTCATGGATAACATTGATACAGTTATTCGTAAGCTAGAAGGGAAGTCCGCTTTTTATTTTAAAGCTAAACGGTTAAATGCACGAGAACATGAAAAGCATAACCCGATGTTTCAGAGCTACTTCTGCAATACATGGTATGAGTATTTGTCACATGCGCTAAAAGAAGCACAAGCCAACGATCTTGAGCAACATAAAGATAAGCTGATTGCTGATTTATACCAGCGTATTGAAACCATGAAACAAATGGAAGAAGTTACAGAAGCAGGCGACCCCAAGAAAGCGGGGCGATTGTGGGATATGGCGAAAGCGAAGCTAACGCGTACAGATATCGATTCCATGAAATCCATTGCCACTTTCTTAAAGAAGAATAATGGCTTGAAAGAGATCGCAGAAAAGCTTGGAAGAATGGCGAATGAAATTGATGACCCTAATAAAGAGCGAGTGAAATCTGAAGATTTACGAATGGTTGAAGAGAAGAGTGACAGTGTAACCGATGATATTGTCGGCATTCATGAAAGTGATGACTTATCCAAGTTGCTGCCCAATGAAGCTATGTTTCTTGCTTATCCTGAACTCGAAGTTGTGTTTTATAAACACCTTGTCGATAAGCGTTTAATGAATTATCGCGTACAGGGTTCACAACGTAAATTACGAAAAGTAAAAGCATTTAAACGTCAAACCAAGCAAGTCGATCAAGATAAAGGTCCCTTTATTGTTTGTATCGATGCGTCGGGGTCGATGTCTGGCTTTCCAGAGCAATGTGCTAAAGCACTTGCGTATGGTTTGATGCAAATTGCGTTAGCAGAAGATCGTGATTGTTACGTGATCATGTTCTCAACTCAACAGATAACGTATGAACTCACGAAACAAGATGGTTTAACGGAAGTGTTGAACTTTCTGTCTTATTCTTTCCATGGTGGTACAGATTTAGGACCGGTATTGGATCAATCGATTGATCTTATGACGTCCGATAAGTACAAAAATGCTGATTTGGTTGTGTTATCTGATTTTATCGCACCTTCTCAACCAACTGAAATGCTGGCTAGGATCAGTAAACTAAAAGAGCAAAAAAACCGATTTCACGCCATTAATTTATCTCGCTACGGTAACCCTGAATTAATGACAATGTTTGATCACTGTTGGTCATATCACCCATCAAAACTGAGTCGTCTATTAAGGTGGCGATAGACGATTATTGAGATTGAGCTAAGCCCTCGTTAATATAAAAGAGGGCTTTTTATTATTTATCTGTAAAGTACTTATTTAGTGCTTGTCGCCATTCACTACTCTGCCGAATTTTTAACAGCGAGCGATTCAGCTCTTCTGCATAAGGGCTGCTATCTTCAATGGCGAAGCCGTAGTTTTGCTTTTCGAATTGATACGGCAGTACAATCATATCTGTATACACGCCATGTTCTTTCGCCTTTTTTATCTGATATTTCAGGACAGGATCATCGGCGACCACTGCTTCTATTTCACCTTTTTCTAATGCGACTAGCATATCTTCTACCGTATTATACGTTTTATGAACAATGCTGTGATTGGTGAGAAACTGAGATGATGTAGATGACTTTTTGGCGCCTGTTTTAATGTTCGCCAGATCATTGGGGTTTTTAATATCAGAGTTTAATAACCCCAATGTAAATGTACTGGCGAGAACAGCCGTAATACTGGCAATAAATAATGTGGAAAAAATGGCAATAATCACAGTCAAAACGCGGCCTGATAGTGTTTTAAATTCGAAATAATTAAAGGGCCCTTTGGTTATAAAGAGTAAACCTAAAATGAACCCTTCAACGAACCGTGCAGGGCGGGTTTGCATAGAATAGAGCTTGTCGTTTATCTTGTGCTCAAGAAAATAAAAGATGCTACCAATCAATGCGGCGGCACATAAGAGAATGGCTAATACCAGCAAGAGTTTTTTGTTAGTTAGAATATTAATTATTGATGATAAGTAGCCTTGTTTCTTAACTGCAATGGCAAGGTGTGTTTCATAAAACGAGTGTGAAAAGTCTAAGCGTTCTTCTCTTTCCGGGGTAATTGAAATACACGAAATGCCAATGTTGATCTTACCTTCAGCGACGGCATCGAGTAATTCTGCCAGAGGGTATTGCTTGATTTCGTATTGTAGATTTAATCTTTTAGCTATTTGCTCCCATAGTAGTATTGTTAATCCGGTGTAGTCTTCGTCGTTTTCGTGAATAACAAAGGGAGGGCAATGGTAGCTGCCAACTTTAATTAATGAGCCTTGTTTTATATTGTTGGTTGAAGTGCTTTGTGCTGGAGCTGATATAAATATGAATAAGAGGTAGAACAGAATAGAAAGTGGTTTGGTGATTGATTTCGTTTCCGCCATAACGACCCTCCTTTAAAAATCATGAACAACCTCGCGAATGATTGCCTTTGTAAATATAAGTATAAGCCTCATAACTGCTATTCGTGATGATTATTGAGAGGTAGTTAGGTAACTGTATTAGACCATGTTTTTAGTATGTGTATTTAAGGTTGAACTATGCTTATAAAGTCGAACTTATCGTCACTAAGATACTAACCCACCAGCACACTAACGTTTTAGGGTTGTATCGACACTTAATTAGGTAGAGGAGTCTATATGAAATTTCTCTCTCTCTGCGTATTCGTTATTACGCTCTTGCTTCATTCTATTTCTGCGTTAGCGGATGATGTTTGGGTTGTCGAAATAAACGGTGGTATAGGACCTGCAACTAGCGATTTTGTTGCCAGAGAAATCGAACAAGCGCAAATAGATAACGCATCCCTTGTCGTTCTCAAAATGAATACTCCCGGAGGGCTAGATACCTCTATGCGAGACATTATTCGTGCAATTACTACGTCACCAGTACCTATCGCTACTTGGGTTGGCCCTGCTGGCTCTCGTGCAGCCAGTGCGGGTACGTATATATTATTGGCAAGTCATATTGCGTCAATGGCTCCGGGTACCAACCTTGGCGCAGCGACGCCTGTTTCATTGGGGGGCGGGAAAGCACCGGATAAATCAGATAATCCATTTGCGCCGAAAGGTGATTCGCAAAAAGGTGACGAAAACAGCGCCAAGAAAGATGATGCAACTAGCGGCGATAAATCAGCAACAAGCAAGTCAGATGATGAGGCTAAAAGCAGTGAGTCGGATCAACAAGAAGGACGAGTAAAAGCCACGACGGCAATGGAAAAGAAAGTGATCAATGATGCAGCTGCGTACATTGTGAGCTTAGCTAAATTGCATGGTAGAAATGAAGTGTGGGCAGAGAAAGCCGTACGTGAAGCAGCCAGTTTAGATTCAGAGAATGCGTTAAGTGAAAATGTGATTGATTTCCTCGCAGCAAACCTAGATCAAGTCGTCGAAAAAACAAATGGTAAAACAGTTGTTATCAATGGCGTTGAACAAGAAATGTCACTGGCTAATGTTCAGTTTATAGAACGAGAGCAAGATTGGCGTTTTAGTTTGTTATCTGTCATCACCAATCCTAATGTTGCCTATATCCTTATGTTGATTGGCATCTACGGTCTATTACTTGAATTCTATAACCCTGGTGTTGGGTTACCTGGTGTAATGGGCGGTATTTGCCTTTTACTAGCGATGTATTCATTGCAAATGCTACCTGTAAGTTATGCGGGGCTTGGCTTATTGCTGTTAGGTATCGCATTAATGATTGCAGAGGCATTTACACCGAGTTTTGGTATTTTTGGCTTAGGTGGAATAGTGGCATTTGTGTTGGGCTCTATTATGCTGATGGATACGGAAATACCGGGATACAAAATTGCCTTACCACTCATTATTGGATTAACCGTTGTATCAGCTTTATTTACATTTGTAATGCTTTCTTTGTTATTAAAAACCCGAAGAAAACCGGTTACAACGGGGGTCGACGTTATTATTGGTCAGTACGCCAAAGTTGTGAGTGGTTTTCCTGGCTCTGGGCGAGTTTTGGTTGATGGTGAAATTTGGCAGGCAAGATGCGCTGATGGTTTACTGGTAGGTCAACGGGTAATAGTTAAAAAGGTATCGGGTTTATGGCTTGACGTTGAAACCAGCCATGTCGATAAAAATTTGGATAAAGAATAATAGCAACAAGTAAGACCATATTGAAGAATAACGAATAGGGGCTAATTATGTTCATCTATACTATTGCGACCATTGTAGCACTTGTGTTTGTGCTACTTGTTAGTATGTTCAAGATATTACGAGAATATGAACGTGCAGTTGTGTTCTTACTTGGACGGTTTTATGAAGTAAAAGGACCGGGATTAATCATCATTGTGCCTGTTATTCAGCAAATGGTAAGAGTGGATCTGCGGACCATTGTACTTGATGTGCCGACACAAGATTTGATTACCCGAGATAATGTGTCGGTTAAGGTGAACGCTGTTGTGTATTTTCGAGTGGTAGAGCCGAAAATGGCAATCAATAATGTCGAAAATTACCTTGAAGCAACCAGCCAGTTATCTCAAACCACTTTACGCTCTGTACTTGGGCAACATGAGCTTGATGAACTTTTATCAGCCCGGGAAGCGCTAAATAAAGATTTACAGGTAATACTTGATCAACATACCGATAATTGGGGGATTAAAATTGCCAATGTTGAAATTAAACATGTTGATTTGGATGACAGCATGGTGCGTGCTTTAGCTAAACAAGCAGAGGCAGAACGAACTCGTCGAGCGAAAGTCATTCACGCAACGGGTGAGTTAGAAGCGTCAGAGAAGTTACGTCAAGCGGCAGATGTACTCAATAAAGCACCAAATGCTATTCAACTTCGTTATATGCAAACATTGACCGAGGTGGCGAATGATAGAACAACAACCATTGTATTTCCTATGCCTATCGACATGATAGAAAAGTTTACTGGAGTAATGAAACCCTCTAACAAAGAATAATTGTTATTCTAGTTAGCATATGAGGTGGAATAAGATAGTAGTGAGTCGCTTTTCATCAAATAAACGTGTTTGTAATAAAGAATCTCCTTAGATTCATTTGAAACAGGTACAATGACAACATTATTGAAGTGTTCAGCTTCGACGCTAAATTCGGATTCGATTCGGATGTTATGCGAACCTTATGTTCCATTGGTAAATGTAATGACTCAAAAGAAAAACAAACCAACACAGAAGAAAAAAGGGTTACACCCGCGTAACCCTCATAGTCAACGTTATGATTTTGATGCGTTGATATTAAGTTGCCCTGATTTAGCGCTGTTTGTGGCTGAAAATCAATTCGGTGATCTGTCTGTTGATTTTTCCGATCCTGCAGCTGTAAAAATGTTAAACAAAGCATTACTGCATCATTTTTATAACGTCGAAAATTGGGACATTCCCCCTGGTTACTTGTGTCCACCTATTCCTGGTCGTGCTGACTATATTCACCATATTGCGGATTTATTAGCGAAGTCTAACGAAGGCGTTATTCCTCAAGGTAAGCACATTAATGGCTTAGATATTGGCATGGGCGCGAATTGCGTTTATCCGATCATTGGTCATCGAGCTTATGGTTGGCGTTTTGTTGGCTCAGATGTTGATGCGTTATCAATAAAATCTGCAAAATTTATTGTTGAATCTAATCGTTCGTTAGCGGGTGGCATTAAATGCCGATTACAGAAAAAGTCGGATAATATCTATACCGGCATAATCAATGCTAACGATATCTTTGATTTCACTATGTGTAATCCACCGTTTCATGCTTCATTAGAAGAAGCAATGGCGGGATCTGAACGTAAGGTACGTAACCTTAGTGCGAATACGCACAAGAAAGGCAGCAACAAAAAAGCCGAACTTTTTGCCAAGAGTAATACCAACAAACCTATTTTAAATTTTGGTGGTCAAAAAGCGGAACTATGGTGCCCAGGTGGTGAGGCTGCATTTATTCAGCGTATGATAACCGAGAGCTCAGATAAGCCAGAAAATTGCTTCTGGTATTCGACATTAGTATCTAAGAAAGAAAACTTACCAGCGCTTTATAAAGCCTTAAAGCAAGTGAACGCTGTTGATGTTCGTACCATTGATATGGCACAAGGGCAAAAAGTGACCCGAGTAGTGGCATGGACATTCCTATCGAAAGAACAACAAACACAATGGCGTGAAGAACGCTGGAGTGCGTAAGACGTTAAACTGAAAAGCGGGTCTTAACGACTCGTTTTTCAATTGTGAGCCTGTTCACTTTGATTGTTCGACTCTATTTCGTTTGCCCGTACATCTTATCAAAATTAGGAATATGATTTTCCCAGCTTGGTATATCTTCACCTATTATGGATTTTAGCGTATCGATGAACAATTTAGTTTTTATAGGGGCATCTCTGTGAGGATATACGGCGTAAAACGTACCGAAATCATCTAAATGAAGCTGCGTCATTATCGGTATAAGTTTACCTTCCAATATTTCGTTTTCTATCATTTGCGCGGTTACTACGGCTAACATGTTTCCGGCTACCGCTGTTTTCGTGATCATTTCAACATCATTAACTTTATACGCAACATTCAATTGAAGTTTTTTGCTTTCTTTGTTGCTATCGAAGTAAGTGAATTTATCGATTAAAAGCCCCGGAGCGGCATAAACAGCAGCAGGTAATGCTTCTAATTGTTCTATTGTTTTAATTTCTCCGTGTTTTTCAATGAACTCTGGGGAGGCGACAATTAATAACCTGTTACGAGCCACTTTTCTGATAATAAGACTAGAATTTTTCGGCTTGCCAATACGAAAACCAATATCAAACCCTTCACTGACCATATCCATAAATCGATCTTCTAAACGTAATTCAACATCTACCTCAGGGTATTGCTGCTGAAATGCCAATACTGCTTGTTGAACATATTGGCGACCAAACATGGCTGAGCTGGTGATGCGCAATATGCCTTTGGGTTCAGAGTGATAATTCTGTGCCAGGCGGTGAGTATCATTTAACAAGTTTCGTAATAATTTGGCTTGGTTGACTATTTCATTACCAGCAGCGGTTAAGGAAAGTGACCGAGTTGTTCTATTTAATAAACGAACACCAAGTTCACCCTCTAAGCGACTTATATGCTTCGAGATAACAGATCTATCTACATTTCTTTGTTCAGATACGTTAGTAAAAGAACCGAGTTCAATCACTTCAAGTAGTAGTAATAATCGACTAGAAAAATCCATACTTACCCTTTGGTGTTTTATTAGCACCAATATCATGCCAATTCGAGTGTTTTTCTTATCTTATACTAAACCTATACTTTGTACATATTGAGGGCTTGAACTGATAAAGCCTATTTAAGCAAGTGAGGAAAATTACATGAGTAAGTTATCAATTACTAATAACAATGGCATCGCAACGGTTACGATGAATAACCCACCAGTAAACGTGCTAACGATTGATCTTATCAATGAGCTTAATGCATTTGTTTTATCACTAAAGGATAATCGTGATACAAAAGTGGTGGTATTTAAATCACTTCATGCTGAATTCTTTTTAGCTCACTTGGATCTGAATGTGATCAATGGTACTCAAGGTGGGCAAGCTGCATCAATTGAATTTAATCACATGATTGCCAATATTAAGACGATGAAACAGGTATCTGTTGCAGTGGTTGATGGCGTGGCGCGTGGGGGCGGTAATGAGTTTGTGATGGCTTGTGATTTAGCTTATGGCACTGAAAACTCTGCGTTTGCTCAGCCAGAAATTCATGTGAATATCCCAACGGGTGGTCAAGGCGCTGTACAGTTTGCTAGACGACTTGGTAAAAACAAAGCGTTACAAGCACTGCTTCTTGGCAATGATTTCACGGCTCAGCAAGCAGAAGCGTTAAATATTATTACTCAGTATGTACCTAAAGCGGAGATGGATGGATTTTTAGCTCAGACTCTTGGGGTTATTAGCCAGTTAGAAGTACGTGATATCGTGATGTACAAAGCGATCATCGAAGCTTCAATCAAAGATGAGAATGCAGGGGCAGAATTAGAATTACGCTATTTCCTTGAACGTGCGAAAGAAGATAAGACCCAAGCCATCATCGGGGCGTTTCTAAAGCACGGCGGACAAACCGATCGTGAAGCAAAAGATATGCAAGATATCTTTATGGATACAGCTGCGGACCTGTCGGAATAAGTCCAATTTCAGCATTTTAAAGGTAGCTGCACATAAAGATTGTGGTTGTCTTTACTGGATATAACTCGGGCTATGGAAAAATACGGCATTTTATTACCTTTGAATATATTAACTGTAAATTGAGAACGCGATTATTCGAAGATACTTCATAATTAACTAATCAATACCGCCATATTGAAAGGAATTTTATGCCCTCTAATTCTATCCAGCTATTCCATAATAAAATGAAAAGTCGATTCATTGTAGTACTAAGCCTGTGCTTTGTACTATTGGGGTGCTCGACGTCTGTACAGGAATACAAAGAGAATACGCCAGCGTTTAATTTGTTTGAATACTTTGAAGGTGATGTACTGGCATGGGGAATGGTGCAAGATTTCAATGGGAAGCTAACACGTCGTTTTGATGTAAAAATACGAGGGGTAGTGAAGGGCGATCTTTTAACCCTAAAGGAAGACTTTATTTATGATGATGGTGAAAAACAACAAAGGATATGGAAAATAACCCGTAATAAAGACGGTACGTATACAGGAGAAGCTGATGATGTGGTTGGGCAAGCGACAGGGGTGGTTGCGGGTAACGCGTTAAATTGGCAATATTCACTGCGCCTTCCTGTTGATGGTTCGGCTTATAACATTGCTTTTGATGATTGGATGTATCGCCATGATAAAACCCATGTATTCAATATTGCAGAAATGCGAAAGTGGGGCTTTGGTGTCGGTAAAGTGACGTTATTTTTTGAAAAGCAAGATGTTGTAGAATAGCGATACTTAATGATTAAGAGATAAAATAGAGCCCAAATGCCAGATAGCACTTACTAGGCTCTATTCATTAAGGTGATTCACCCCATTCCACGAGACATGGCCACGATACGTTTTAATGTCCAACGTATAAGTAATGGGATTTTTTCTATATCAGACTCATCGGTGTATTTTACGATCGCGAGCGCAACATCAGGTTTTGCGTAACGCTTTAGTGCGCGAGATATGATTTTTTGAGGGGGAATCGGTGTATCAGATTTGACATGAGCTAAGTCTCTAAACATTTGCTCATAGCCATGGTGATAAAGGAAATATTCTATATCGCGATTAGGCAAAATAGTTAAACGGTGTCGTTCAGCATCATTGCCTAGTAAGTTCTTTACCGTCTCGCCGTATTTTCGGCCAGCGGCATCACCATCTGCCACTAAATGCCATTCAATACCCATCAAACGAGCAATTTTGATTAAAGGTTTTAACCCACTTTGGGCAAACTCGATAACTTGTACGCCTTCTGCGGCGAGGTTATAGCCACAGATTCGTGCTAGTTCGTTAAATAGCCATACTTCTGTCTCTCCCTCGACTAATAACCATGCACGAGCAAAGAGTGCACTAGGGCGGTGAAGGCGTACATGAAATGAGATCCGGCGTTCTTCATCGCGTGAAAGAGAACTCTTATTGAGAGCAAAAACCTGTGTTCTATCTGGTTGGCGGATCAACTTCTTAATAGAACCGAGAGGCACGATCGATAAAAGATCGGGGCTGTTCGTTGTTAGGATCTTTTGCATGGGCATACTGTCAACGAATGTCCATGCCTGATGTAATACTGTTGGATGCAAACGACCTTCAGGATCCTCTAAGATCATAATTGGGCGAGAAATACGTTTTAATTCTACAGGCCCTCTTGCACGTATATACGCATTTAATAAGCCCATTAAGACAAGACGACTTTGTTTAGACATTTGAGGCTGAGTCAGTTGTTCTAAAGGGTTTTCGCCATATTGGCTGTAGCTTGGGAAGTGAGCACGGTTAAAGTGGCTCGATCTATTATGAGGGGTAAAAGCAAAGTAATGGTCAACAAGCGTGCGTAGGGCGTTCACACTACTTTTTAGTTCACCTGAATTGACATGACCGGGCTGTGTCATTAAACGCCGACAGGTATTATCTAGACGACGCTCAATACGTAATTTTTGGGCTTGTTCATCAGAATGTTGTATTGCCTGTTCTAGCGTTTCATCACGTAACCGTCGTGCATCTCTAATTCGTACAACAGGGTGAAGAATCATTAAGTGCTTAACAAGTTTATCTGTATCTTCACACGCTATTTTTGTTCCGTTGCGATCTAAAAAGAAACGCTCCGTTGTTACTTTATCGTCTTGGTTTGTGGCACTGAGTTGATAATATAAGTGCTTAATGCCTTCACGAGTAACCCAAGCAGGAGAGAATGCTTTGTATCTTCTTGCTTTATGTTCTCCAGCGAAATCTTCCTTCCAGTGTAAGACTATTTGAAGGTTTGTGTGTTTTTCATGCCCAAGTGCGTAGTCAACATGAAAATCCGAAAATTTAAATGTGTAGAATTCGATATTAACTGCAAGTGCAATACTTAATGCATCAAGGAGTGATGATTTACCCCAAGCATTTTCACCAATTAGTACGCTTAATTGGTTGAAAGACAGTGACAGGCGTTTAATGCCTCGAAAACCAGAAACTTCAATACGTTCTAAATGCATAGCTCACCTTTGACGTTGAATGGCACATTATCATCAAGATATGCTCTATTAGATTACAGCACCTTGTAATGGAATTTGCCTGTTGTGCTCACAGATTGGTATCATCTTGCTAAAATAAGGTGCTTCTTCAATTGCTTATAGTAGAAGCTAATAAAATGAAATGACCGGAGATGTCAGATGGCTAAAATAATTCACTCAATGATTCGTGTTATTGATCTAGATAAATCGTTAACTTTTTACAAAGAGGCGTTAGATCTTGATATTGCTAAACGTTTAGACTTTGATGGGTTTAGCTTAGTCTACCTACGCAATGAAGAAAACGACATGGAGATTGAACTAACCTGGAATGCAGATACAGAAGAGGCGTATACGCACGGTACGGGTTATGGGCATATTGCTGTAGCTGTTGACGATCTTGAACTTGAACATAAAAAACTGACCGATCATGGCTATCAGCCTGCTGAAATTAAAGAATTTATCCGTGATGGCCAATTACTGGCGAAGTTCTTCTTTGTTCAAGACCCCGACGGTTACAAAATTGAGTTCTTACTGCGTCATGGCCACTATCAATAAGCAGTCAGGCTAGATTCGTTAAAAGGCGGCTTAATGTCGCCTTTGTACTCGTTAATGATTATTAGTGCTTATAAGTCTTTGTGTTTATGTGATTTAGCTTACACGAGGCTGAGTTAATCGCTGCTTGGCCTTTCGTAACATCATGCCTGTTATTATGCCAATTACCATGCTGAATATGGTAACAGCGCCTGCTGGCGAGAAAGACGGTAGGGCTATCAACAATTGTGAATCATTGCCACCGAGCGCGAGTGACGCGCCTATCCCCATAATCAACCCTGCGATTAAGTGTTTAGCGAGTTGAATGGGGCGTAATTGAAATTCACTCAATGCTAAACGCTTTTTAGCGCCTAATGCCATACCAAGAACTAAGCTCGCAATGATTAAATAGCGTTGAATGGAAGGCCATCGACTAGACTCACCATGTATTAAAGCGGCTGTTATGTCTTTGAGTAATTGGCTAGGCGCCCATTCAGGTACCAATGAAGTCAGCAAACTCGCGATTATCCCAAATAATACGATCCCCAGTAATATAGGGCGTCTGTTGACAGGGATTCTGAACATGATGATAGCGATCAGTATAAATAAGATAAACATGACGGTTACCGATGGGCTTTGTACTGGAGAGAGCTCACTGTAAGAAAGGGCTATTGATGTTGAAGCTAACAAGCACCAACCTATTATCCACCCCAGAAGGGTTGCAAACATGTGAAATTGCCCCTTAGCAAGCTTTGATATTGTTGATACCGAGCAACCCTTATTGATCGCGGCACCAAGCCCAAATAAAAAACCGCCTAACATAAACGGTAATGTCACCGAGTGTCTTCTCATTGGAGTACTGAACGATATTTCCTCTGCACTTGGGCTAATTAACCAAAACCAAAAACCGCAGCAAATGATAGTTATTAGAAAGCCGGGCCGCTTGGCTAATAATTCCTGTACTCCTCTTACCATACATAACCCAGTTCTTTGAGCAAGAAAGCCAACAAGAAAAACAAGAAGGATGGGAAGTATGTAAGAGAGCATAAAGCAGCCCATTAATTATGTATGTCTATTAAATATAATCGTTCATACGTAAAGTGTGGGAAATGCTCATTTGATAAGAAATAGGAAAATTGGAATGATTCATGAATGGAAATAAGAAAGATTGTGTTATATTTGCTGCCTGTCACGTTTTGTATGTCTTGTTGATCATCTCTTAACTAAGAACTGTGATTTTTATCTGCAGCAGTAAATGCCTTCTTCGTTTGTTTATCAACGCTCATTCTTACTGTTACACCAGAACGTGGCTGTATTTTATTTCCGAAATGGAGAGCATCGATTACTTATGACTAAACACCGTACCGCAAAAATTACTTTTGCCCATATCAATGACACTCACTCACATTTCGAGCCTTCTTCAATATCGCTAACGCTTCCAACTAGCACACTTGATACTGAAACATCTGTTTATGCAAGTTGTGGTGGTTTCTCTCGTATTTCATCTGCGGTAAAAGAAGCTAAAAGTCATGCATACTTAAAAGAACGTGAGTTTATGTTCTTGCATGCTGGTGATTGTTTTCAGGGCACTTTGTATTTCTCATTGTATAAAGGCCTTGCGAATGCTGAATTACTCAATGCTATAGGTGTTGAAGCCATGGCGTTGGGCAATCATGAGCTAGATATGGGTAATGGCATTGTTGCTGATTTTCTAGATTGTACTGACTTCCCTATGCTGGTGGCTAATTGGGATCTATCGCAAGAAGATCAATCTAAGCCTAATACCTTGCGTGATAAGCATAACGTATACGCCTATGATGCCAATAATGATGTTGGTCGTTATATTGTGAAAGATGTCGATGGCGAACCCGTAGCTATTTTTGGTTTAGCTATTGAAAACATGGCTGGCATTGCGAATCCCGATCCAGATACTTCGTTTAAAAATGTTGTAGAGCTGTCGAATAAAACAATTGATGCAATTCACTACAATGGTATTAATAAGATAGTTATCTTAAGTCACCTAGGTTACGAGCGTGACTTGCTGTTGGCGAAAGAAGTTGACGGTGTCGCGGCGATTATTGGCGGGCATACACATACCATGCAAGGTGATTTCACTAATCTTGGTTACGGCGTAACAGATGAATATGCCAAAGTAATAAATGGTACATGTGTTGTTCAAGCAGGGTGCAACGCACTGGCAATGGGTCAGCTTGAGCTTGATTTTAATGCTGATGGTACTTTAGCTTCAGCGACGGGTAAAAACCAGCTATTACTCGGTCGTCAGTTTACCGTTGATGCAACGCGTACAGAGCACCTTGATACAGATACTCATGATAGAGTGAAACAATTTTTAACAGAGCAATCAAATATTCGATTCTGTGCAAAAGACCCTATCATTGAAAATATTCTGAACATGAAATACCGCCCAGCAGTACGTAAGTTGCAAACTCAGCATATTGCAGAAATAACAGAGCCACTTCGACACGTGCGTATTCCCGATCGCAAGGGAGCTAGTCAAATTGCGCCGCTGGTGGTCAGCAGCTTTGTATGGAAAGCTCGAGAGCTAGGTTTCAATGTTGATTTCGGTATTCATAATGCTGGTGGTGTACGTGCGTCATTAAACCCTGGGCCGATCACTTGCGCAGATGTGTCAGGAAAATTACTGCCATTTGCAATAGGCTTAATGGTTTACCAAGTAAAAGGTAAACGTGTACGACAGGCACTTGAAGGTGCGATAAATAACGCTATTGATAATGGTGTTGAAGGTACAGGGACGGGTAGTTTTCCTTATGTCGCCGATCTTAAATATACATACCGTTGTTGTGCCGAAGAAGGCGCTCGTATAGAAAGCTTACAGGTGCAACAGCAAGGGCAATGGGTAGATCTCGATGATAATGCCGTTTATTCTTCTGTTTCATCCGGTTATACCGCAACAGGGAAAGAAGGTTACAGTGCGCTATTAGATTATGTTGTAGAGCCTCAAGCTGTTAACGTAACGATGGCTGAAGCCTTTGAAGACTATGCCCGTGACATAAAGCAATTGTCAGCACCAACAGAGAAGCTTATATCTTACATTCCTTGTGAATGCGCTCAAGTTGCTGCGAGCTAACTTAATAACAAAATAGAGTATGTAATGCATATTAGTAAACAATACATGCCTTTATTGAATCAACCTCAAGTCAATAAAGCGGCGACATTTTTCTGAACGTAAAATTGTCGCCATTGCCGTTACGCCTGATTATTAAACTGAAATAATAGGGGTAGAACGTTCGATGGTAAATACTCAATATGAATGCAACTAGTACACTAGTTGATATTGGATAAACCATATTATGAATACAAATAAGCACGAAAATAAAAAGCATTGGACTAAAACACAACTGCTAAGTGACGTTGTCACAAATAAAAATGTTATCGTTAAAGGCAAGCATAGCTATTACAGTGACTGCTGGGATGATGGCTTTGAACAGTCGGTTGTTCGTTACCTGTTAGGTGATGAATTAACCTGTAATAGCACGCCTCGTTGGACTGTTGATAAGCTTTATATCGGTAACTATGTGTGTATTGCTGCCGAAGTTGTTATCTTGATGGGGGGGAATCACAATCACCGAACTGATTGGTTTTCACTGTACCCTTTTATGGATCACATCGAAGAATCGTATATCGGTAAAGGTGATACTCATCTAGGTGATGCTTGTTGGCTTGGTATGCGGTCTATGATTATGCCAGGCGTCACTGTTGGCGAAGGTGCGGTTATTGCGGCAAACAGCGTAGTAACAAAAGATGTTGAGCCATACAGCGTAGTAGGGGGTAACCCAGCGAAGCATATTAAGTACCGATTTCCTGAAGAAACGATAGCTAAGTTACTTTCGTTTGATATGTATAATTGGCCTGAAGCGAAATTTGAATCGCTAAAGCCAGTAATATGCAGCTCTGATTTGTCTCAATTAGAAACAGCGATAAAGCAGTATGATTTAGCGTCTACTGTAAAGTAATTGAGCTGTTTTAATCGTCAGAAGCGCCAATAAGCTGGCGCTTTTTTTGATTTTGTAGCGTGTAAAATTGACAGGTTCTTGTTCAGTTCACAGTTTGATCTTTTTTTCAGAAAAATGAATTAAATGCCTAAAGAATAAACGAATAATGTCGTTAATAATCTTAGTAAAGGCATGAAATTTTTATGGAGGAAAGATGAGTAGTGATTGGTTAGATGTTGTTATGGTAACGGGATGGATTTCAGCTTGGGCTGTTCTTATTTATTTGATTCCTGCAGCTGGATTTTAATGAGAGTTTGGAAAAGAAACCTGAAATTAGTATCATTAGCGTCAGACTAAAAAAGCCGAGTAATGATCACTCGGCTTTTTAATACGCACTGATTAGGGGAAATGCAATTAAGCGACTGCCACGTCTTCTTTAGCGTTCGTTGCTGTATTACTTTCTTTTGCTAATCGATATGCAGCAAGATCTTCAATGGTTAATACTGGCATATTAAACTTCTTACCAAACACAATAACTTCAGGCAAACGCGCCATAGTGCCGTCGATATTTGTTAACTCACAAAGCACGCCGTATGGCTTTAGACCAGATAAACGCATTAGATCGATAGTCGCTTCAGTATGTCCACGACGACCAAGTACACCATCAGCGTTAGCTTTAAGAGGGAATACATGACCTGGGTGATTAAGATCTGCTGGTACTGCACCGTCGGCAATCGCTGTTTTGATTGTAGTAACACGATCAGCCGCAGAAACGCCAGTTGTTACGCCTTTTGCCGCTTCAATTGTAACTGTGAAGCCTGTTTCATTTGCGCTAGTATTGTTTTCTACCATCATAGGTAGTTCCAATTGCTTAACACGTTCGTCAGTTAAGCAAAGGCAAACAATACCTGAACATTCACGAATCATAAGCGCCATTTGCTCTGACGTTAATGTTTCTGCAGCAAAAATGATATCGCCTTCGTTTTCACGATCTTCATCGTCAACAACAAGCACACCGCGACCTTCACGGATAGCTGTAAGACCAGCTTCAACGCGTTCAAAAGCCGTACCGTAAGGGGTAAGTAGAGACTGATTCATGGTAATAACTCCAAATTTAAAAAAATTTACCAGAATCAGGGCATAGAAAGGCAGCATTCCGATAAGATCGGAAGAACGACAATAGCTATAGACTTTATTTAAGCCTATAGATACAAATTAGCTCGAGGCAACGTATTGTGCCTCCACTGATCCTCTTTCATCCGGACTATGACCGTCGGCTCTGGACTCATACTTACAGGAAGTATTACACCAGATCTGCTGACCTTATCATTATAAAAAAGATAAGCGCTCGCGGGCTTTTCAGTTAACTCACTATTGAGTGCTCTGAATTACCGCCGGTGGGGAATTGCGCCCCGCCCTGAGAATTCGAACATATATTAGGAAAAACATACTAGAGAGGCAAGTAAAAGCCTCTCGTAAGAGGCATAAGTTTGAACTAAAAGGTTTGTTGATGATTTTATAAGCTATTTATTTCGGTATTTTAACGCTTTGCGTTGATGGTGCTGAAAGGTGTTTAGAGATGGCCCTGACTAATAAAGGTAATGTATAAGTGGGTAACTGGATAGCGCCCATTAATACGATATATTCAGGCCCTAAATATGTACCAGCAACAGTATAGGTGAGAAGAACATTTCGATTAGCTGCAGTAATGGCTGAAAGCAATGAATCGTCTAATCCTTTGTGGCGATAGCACAGAAAGCCAATAAGGAAAAAGAGGGCACACAGTGCAATACCAATTAGCAGGTAGGTTAAACCTAACATAATGGACTGATCAAAAATCGCTCTAAACTCACCCACTAAGCCAAATGGGAAGGTGAATACTAAAATAATGGTTACTTGAGAGAGCTTAGCGTGCGTTCTATGTAGAAGGTCTTTAGGTATAAATCGATAACACATAGCCGAAATCAGCATAGGACCCGCAATGAAAATCATAAGACGTTGTATATAGCTCTGCATATCAAGTGAGACGTTATTATCTTGAAATAATAATAGATTTACATACAACACCGCTGGCATGAGTAGAGTTGAAGCGATAGTCATAGCCATTGCTTTTAATGCATCAAGCCCAACCGATCGTGCAATAGCAGGTGTTGCAAATAAGGAGCCTGTAGCGGCCACTGCTGAAATGGCAAGTAACAATGATGACGATGCGCCAAATAACCCTGCAAGTGAACAGGCTAATATTGAAAGTCCAACAGCATGAAAACTAGCGTAAAGCCATATGTCTAATTGACCGAGCATTTTGATCAGTTCGTTCTGCTTCATACCTATTAACGTAAAAAGCATAAGAAAGAAAAGGATGTAGGGTAAAAAAGGAAAAATCATTGCAGAAGCAGACGGTACAACAAAGCCTAAAATAGCAGCCAGCATCAAAAAAATAGGGGAGTGTTTGGATATAAAAGTGAGCATAAAAAAATCTTTATATTTTAATTGTTACCCCATTGTTACTACAAATGTATGCCAAACACAAATTTATGCTGTTTAAGCTAATTTAACGTTTAAAAGTGGGTAGTTAAGCATTAAAGCTGCAAAAATATTTCTGATTACTGTAGTGAATTTAAAAAGCTGTTAACACATTAGATAATCTAATCTTGTAATGGAGATATTGTCATTATTAGAGTAAAAAATAAGCGGTTATTATTAGCCCAGTTAAGCAACAAACAATAAATAACAAACTAAATTAAAGAGGCAATCATGGCACAGGCTATTAATTTCGACACCATTGCAACACCTAGCGCTTTGGATAAGAAAGCCTATGCGGTTAATATCAAAGGATTGATTGCACACGCAGTAGACATCTTATTCGGTGGTTCAGAAACACCAAAGCAATACAATGTATCTGATTTACCTGTACACCTTCAAAAAGATATCGGTATGTACCGTTAATCGATACGAAAAATAAAGAATTCCTTTAAACACCAGCATTCGCTGGTGTTTTTGTATGTGTGTTAAACACTTCTTCATTAATTGTTAAGTTTAAGTTTACTTTTCTGTTTGCAACATTTTCATACTATTTTTTTTCATTTTCTAATATAGCTTTAATTATTTGTTGCAAGAATATGGCATGATAACTTCAACGTGTTATTAAAGTTTAGCTGGCGTACCAACTTGCTATATATTGTAACGAGATTATCAAGTTAGGTATGAATGGAGATGTATTAAGTGGGCTTTTTTTCTAAACTATTTGGTCTTAATAAAGAACAGAAAATAATTGAAGTAGAACCTGTCGAATATGAAGGTTATTTGATTTACCCAGAGCCTATTTCTGAAGGTGGTCAATTTCGTATAGCGGGTAGAATTTGTAAAGAGATCGATGGTGAAGTGAAAACACATACCTTTATTCGTTCTGATTTGTTGGGTTCACGTCAAGATGCTGAAACATTTATGCTCAATAAAGCGAAAATGTTCATAAAGCAAAATGGTGAAGGAATGTTTGGTCATTAAAACCCTTCACTTAATCATAAAAATAAAATTTAAACATTCGTTTGAATGATTACTCTAAAAAAAATTGTTAGGTTAAGTCATTCTTATTTTATGTACTTATCCTTATTATATAATTTGTTTTAAACAAATAGATCGATTGCTACAAGTGTGGTTTTTGGGCGAAAAGGAGGCTTATAGCGTTATTAGTGGGCATTTGTGTGGTTTTATTGCATAGATTGTTGATTGGTAATGTGGTTTGACCTCTGTCCAGGTGTTAAAAACGTTCTTTTCTTTCCGTTAGAAGGTAACATTCGTTGTTAATTACGACGTTTTTGTTGGGTTTTTTTGTATTTTTCCTACAAAGTGCTTGAAAATACTTTGCGAGTTGGATACAAAATCATTACTTCTATGCCAATGTTCAGGGAATAATAATGCAGATTGGTGTGCCTAAAGAGATATTCGCGAATGAAACGCGAGTTGCTGCTACGCCTAAAACGGTAGAGCAGTTGTTAAAAATGGGGTTCAGCGTTGCTATCGAGCAAAATGCTGGCGTTCTTGCTAGTTTCGGCGATGCAGCTTTTGAAGCTGCGGGTGCGACTATCGTTTCAACTGAAGATGTATGGCAGTCAGATCTTATTCTGAAAGTTAACGCTCCTCAGATTAATGATGAAACTGGTGTTGATGAATTTGATTTGATCAAAGAAGGTGCAAGTATTGCCTGCTTTATCTGGCCTGCTCAAAATAAAGAGTTGCTAGATAAGTTATCAACAAAAAATATCAATGTAATGGCTATGGACTCAGTGCCGCGCATTTCACGTGCTCAAGCGTTGGATGCACTAAGTTCAATGGCTAACATCGCAGGTTATCGTGCTGTTGTTGAAGCTGCTCATGAATTTGGTCGTTTCTTTACAGGGCAGATTACTGCTGCTGGTAAAGTACCACCTGCAAAAGTGTTAGTTGCTGGCGCTGGTGTTGCTGGATTGGCTGCAATCGGTGCTGCTGGTAGTCTTGGTGCAATTGTTCGTTCTTTCGATGTACGTCCTGAAGTTAAGGAACAAGTTGAAAGTATGGGTGCAAGCTTCCTTGAAGTTGATTTCAAAGAAGATACAAGCACTGGTGATGGTTACGCTAAAGAAATGTCAGATGACTTTAATAAAGCAGCCGAGCGTTTATACGCAGAGCAAGCTAAAGATGTTGATATTATCATTACGACAGCACTTATTCCTGGCCGTCCTGCACCGAAGTTGATCACCAAAGAAATGGTTGATTCAATGAAGTCGGGCAGTGTGATTGTCGATTTAGCTGCGGCTAACGGTGGTAACTGTGCTTACACTGAAGCCAATAAAGTTATTACTACGCCAAACGGCGTAAAAGTGATTGGTTATACTGATATGGTAGGTCGTCTTCCGACTCAGTCATCTCAACTTTACGGTACTAACCTTGTTAATCTTCTAAAACTTCTTTGTAAAGAAAAAGACGGTAACATCAACATCGATTTTGAAGATGAAGTGTTACGTGGTCTAACTGTTATTAAAGAAGGTGAAATCACTTGGCCTGCGCCACCAATCAAAGTATCTGCCGCACCTCAACAACCAGCAGCTGAAGTAAAACCTAAAGTTGTCGTTGAAAAAGCGCCAATGTCACCGGTTAAAAAATACGGTTTGATGGCTGCTGGTATTGCTGCATTTGGTTGGATTGCAAATTACGCTCCTGCAGAATTCCTTGCTCACCTAACGGTATTCGTACTGGCATGTGTTGTAGGTTACTACGTAGTATGGAACGTATCTCATGCGCTTCATACTCCTCTTATGTCGGTGACTAATGCAATTTCAGGCATCATCATTGTAGGTGCTGTGTTGCAGGTAAGTCAGGGTAGCAGTTTGGTTACTGTCTTGGCATTCATTGCCGTTCTTATTGCAAGTATCAACATATTTGGTGGCTTTACAGTTACCAAGCGGATGCTTGAAATGTTCCGTAAAGATAAATAAGGAGTAACACATGTCTGCAGGAATCGTACAAGCGGCATATCTAGTTGCTGCGGTACTATTTATCATGTCTCTTGCTGGGCTTTCTAAGCAAGAAACAGCGCGAGCAGGTAACTATTACGGCATCGCGGGTATGGGTATTGCGCTTATAGCGACAATCTTTGGTCCTGACGCTCAAGGTACAGGCTGGATCCTTCTAGCGATGGTTATCGGTGGTTCTATTGGTATCCGTCTTGCTAAGAAAGTTGAAATGACAGAAATGCCAGAGCTGGTTGCTATTCTTCATAGCTTCGTAGGTCTAGCGGCAGTTCTTGTTGGTTTCAATACGTATATTGACCACGGTGAGCTAACGGGTGCACTACTGAATATCCACCTTGTGGAAGTATTCTTAGGTGTATTCATTGGTGCTGTAACCTTCACTGGTTCAATTGTTGCTTTCGGTAAATTGCGTGGAATTATTGACTCTAAGTCATTAATGCTTCCTCATCGCCATAAACTAAACTTAGCTGCGATTGTTATTTCATTCCTTCTAATGCTTCACTTCGTAAACGTTGAAGGTTCTACGTTTGCGCTTGTTGTTGTTACCTTGATTGCATTTGCGTTCGGTTATCACCTAGTTGCTTCAATCGGTGGTGCAGATATGCCCGTTGTTGTTTCAATGCTTAACTCTTACTCGGGTTGGGCTGCGGCAGCAGCAGGTTTCATGCTATCGAACGATCTTCTTATCGTAACGGGTGCATTGGTTGGTTCTTCTGGTGCTATTCTTTCTTACATTATGTGTAAGGCGATGAACCGTTCTTTCATTAGTGTAATTGCAGGCGGCTTCGGTACTAACGTTGTTGCTTCTAGTTCTGATGAAGACCAAGGTGAGCACCACGAAACATCAGCAGAAGAAGTGGCTGAAATGTTGAGTGATGCAAAGTCTGTTGTGATAACTCCTGGATACGGTATGGCTGTTGCTCAAGCACAATACCCTGTTCACGAAATCACAAGTAAGCTGCGTGCCAAAGGTATCAATGTCCGTTTTGGTATTCACCCCGTTGCGGGTCGTCTACCTGGCCACATGAACGTATTGCTTGCAGAAGCAAAAGTACCTTATGATATCGTACTAGAAATGGACGAAATCAATGATGACTTGTCTGAAACAGATGTAGTACTTGTTATTGGCGCGAATGATACGGTTAACCCTGCCGCAATGGATGATCCAAATAGTCCTATCGCAGGTATGCCTGTATTAGAAGTGTGGAACGCAAAGCATGTTATTGTGTTTAAGCGTTCAATGAATACAGGTTACGCGGGTGTTCAAAACCCATTGTTCTTTAAAGAGAACACACAGATGCTATTTGGCGACGCAAAAGAAAGTGTAGATAATATTTCTAAATTTCTTTAATACTGTTAATCGTTAGTAATTAAGAAGGGAGCTAAAGCTCCCTTTTTTTATCTGTTGAAAATGATGACTAACTACCATAAGTCTGTTGTTATAAGCGAATACGTAACGTGATGCTAAAATGTAATGATCAGTGAACGATTATTGATTAAAACGTAACCGCTTTAAAGTATTGACAAATTTATGACATTATAACTATTTTGAATGATAAACTTTAATGATGAAAAAGTACGTATTGTTAGTCTCACTCATATTCTCAGGTTTTAGTTTTGCAGATGTGCAAACTTTACCTGATCGTTTGAATGCTGTGCGTTCAGATTTACTGACAAGTGATCCTCTAGCAACGTACGATTTTAGACAGCTGCAAAGCCAGTACCCGACACCGTTAATTTTATTGTCGAATTTACTACCGCAGTCTGCGAAGTACCCTTTATCTTCAATGAAGCGTCTGTATAAGAACGCACAGACGTGTAAAGGACCATGGCCGGTAAGCCCTTTGGTTACTCAGCCCGTCGTTTTTGTACGAGCACTTTGTAATAACACCGTTTTACCTAGAGGGTGGTTCTCGCGTTCAGGGTATATTCACCCAGGTGGTGGTAGTTACGCTTACCGTTATATAGAAAATCACCCTGAAGATAGTACTGTTTTAATCGATTACTTACACATACAAGAGCGTCAATTGGCACCAACAAACTCGGTGTTAGGGCGTTTACAGCGAATGAGTAATGAAGAGATAAAAGTATTCAATGCGGGTGCTGATTCTTTTATCTCAAATGGCGAGTTATGGGTTCGCAGTGGGAATGAATATCATATTTATGATCAACCGACTTGGTCGGTAGTGTTAAACCGTTATGATATACATTTTAAGCGGTTAAGTAATACTGACTTTTGCTTAGCCAAAAGTGGTAACATTTGTTGGCAAGAAGATGATAAGTCCTATTTAACCTTTTATTTGTTAATTGCTCTATTGGTTGCTAACGTAAGCCTATTGATGGGGTGGATTTTATATCGCTGGCGTATCCGTCGAAGAGCGATGCAAGAAAGAATGTTGGTATTACAGATTTTGACGCACGAACTTCGCACTCCGATAGCAAGTTTAGCAATGACAGTTGAAGGCTTTCGTCGAAATTTTGATTCGTTACCTGAATCTCTTTATGATGAATTTAGGCGATTAACGGAAGATTCTAGACGTTTACGTCAGCTTGCCGAGGCAAGTAAAGATTACCTTCAAGCTAATCAGCAACAGTTAAGTGTTCAGCAGGTCGATTCATTTAATGAATGGCTTGAATATATAAGTGAACCTTATGATGTAAAACTGCTCTTATCAGAAGACAAGAGCGTAAAACTGAATATTTATTGGCTGGGTACATGTATTGATAATTTATTGTCAAATGCCCAGAAATATGGCGATGCGCCAATTACATTAACGTCATCATTCAAAAATGGAAGGTTGATTGTAAGAGTTCAAGATAATGGGCTATTGGGTCCTAAAGATTGGGCTAGATTAAGAAAGCCTTTTGTCAGTGAAAAAGGGCTTGGGCTTGGACTTACAATCGTTGAATCGATGATTCGTAGAATGGGTGGAAGCCTCAAACTTGAAGGTCCACCTACAACGTTTATTTTGGAGATACCGTGTGAATCAAACTCTGCTCTTGGTTGAAGATGACCGCAACCTTGCTGATGGTTTACTCGAAAGCTTAAAGCAATCTGGCTACACATGCTTATATGCTGATTGTGCTAATAAAGTTGCCGATTTATGGCCTGACGCCGATCTTGTTGTATTAGACCGACAATTACCCGAAGGTGATTCATTAGACTTTTTAAGCGGCTGGCTATCGATTAAACATGTTCCTGTTATCCTATTAACTGCCATGGTGTCAGTTACAGATAAAGTAATAGGCTTAGATTCAGGTGCGAAAGATTACTTAACAAAACCTTTTGCAGAAGAGGAGCTTCTTGCTCGCATTCGCTTACACCTTAGAAATGGTAAAGATGATCATTTGGCTGCAAACATCATAACGGTTGGTCAAATATCCATTAATATGGAAAGCCGAGAGGTTAACCATGGTGGTGACACTGTCACGCTAACACGTACCGAGTTTGAATTGCTGGTTTTTCTAGCAAAAAATGCAGGGCGTGTTTTTACCCGTGATGAATTATTAGATCAAGTCTGGGGCTACAATCATTACCCGACGACACGTACTGTCGATACACATATTTTGCAGCTACGCCAGAAATTGATAGGTATAGAGATTGAAACGCTTCGTGGTGTTGGTTACCGGATGAAATCGTAATCTGATACATCAGTTATAATAAGATCCTAATGATTATGAAGAAGCTTTCGATAACGTATTCCGTCTTGTTATTACATTCGGTGCTATACACGCCGGGTGTAATGGCAAAGTGGTTTAATGGGCAAGATTTGTATACTACCTCCCATCAAAGAATACTTGAAGGGAACACATCGGCAGGCTTTGATTCGATAATTCAAGCTTGGCAACAAGCACCAAATATTGAACAACAAGCGAATCTTAATGAATTGCTTGAATTTGCGATCACTGAAGATTGCGGACACAGTCTTGAGCAAAAAGCGTTGCCTAGTTGGTTATCAAAACTGTCTATTCAGCGAGAAGTTATTCAAAATCTCAACCAGGTGATGTTGAAATTATCGATTGTTGGTTTAACGCGAACAAAAATTTCAGAAATAACCTTCACTAAATGGCCTGAAGAGAACATTATCGTCAGTACACCTTCTATCCAAGAGGGCGGGTATTTTTCAGTAGAAGCTCGTCGTTTGGATAAACCTTTAAGTTCAGGTGTTTATAAACTCACCGTTAAAGCTAATGGTGAGAAAGATTGGATTAGTTGGGTTGTTTTATCTGAACCAGTAATAAAACAAAGCCTAGGGTGGAGAGACAGTAAAAATTGGCGTATAGAACAAGAAGGCTTACCTAATCCTGCATGCCCGTCGCGTATTTTATCGATTAATTTATACGATTTAAATGATACGACGTGGACGCCACTTTGGACGGAAGAATTTGATGGTAAACTTCCCACAATATTACCTAAAATTGATGTACCTGATGGACGCTATTGGCTAAGCGTGGGGTTGATTAAAAGTCGCTGGCAGGGTGAAATATCAATATTGGATATTCAGCGTATAACACGACCCGTTGATTATCCGAGTTTTTAATTTTTATATTTAAATGCTCAAACTATCTCAAGATGCTCGCCTGACTCTTGAGATAGCAGGTGATCTTCTGCGAACCTCCCTCCATTTTTATAGAACATTATCATTTCTGTATTTCTGACTATGCTTATAGCGAATTATATAAAGTGAATTATAAACAGGTATTTTAATTACACCTTTAAAGGTGTATCATTTATGCATGTTTATAGTTGTACGAAGTAAGGTTTAGAAATGATGCAGATTTTAGATAACGAAAAAGAACAGCGCATCTTACCCATTTTTCGATTGGCTTTTCGTCCATTCTTTTTAGGTGCAAGTATCTTTTCTGCTATAGCTATGATTATTTGGGCAATTTTTTGGTCAGGTAAAGTAGATGTTTCAATGTTAATGTATGGAAATCCAATTTGGTGGCACAGTCATGAAATGCTGGTTGGCTTTACTGGTGCCATTATCATTGGTTTTTTGCTAACGGCTGTACAAAACTGGACAGGGAGTCCAGGTGTTAGAGGCTGGCCATTAGCGAGTATATTTCTTTTATGGGCAATAGCACGTATTGGTTTGCTCTTTGGTACCGCGAATATCATTTGGATGATCATTGATCTTACATGGGTTCCATTAGCAACGTATTTTTTGGCTAAGCCTCTTATTCTACGTAAACAGTGGAATAACTTGTTTTTTGTACCGCTTTTACTGCTGATGACACTACTTAATGCGTACTTTCATTTTATGGTATTAGGTTTTGTTGATTTTGATTTACGCGGTGTTTCACTTTCTGTTGTCACCGTTATATCTGTGATTGTACTTGTTGTGGGTGGCCGTGTTATCCCATTCTTTACATGGCGAGGTACTGATACCGCTCAAATCACGCGGGTTAATGCAATAGAACTATTGGCGATGATACCAAGTTGGTTATTATTGGCGAATGTTTTACTGCCTATTCCTGATGGGATTAATCAAGTTACGTTACCTGCATTATTTTTTGCTACGGGTTTAACGCATTTGATTCGATTTGTACGCTGGAGAACGTTTCAAACGCTTAAAACACCATTACTTTGGTCTTTACATGCTGCGTATTTGTTTATGATTATTGGTATGTTTATGCTAGGTTTTCACTTCTTAACGGGTGATGTTAGTTACAGTGTAGCGCTGCACTTTATTACTGTTGGTGGCATTGGTTGTATGATTCTTGCAATGATATCAAGAGTGTCGCTTGGGCATACTGGTCGTTCTTTACAGGCTGGTCGCTGGATTATTATTGCATTTTTAGCCTTAATTATTGCAACGCTTGTTCGTACCGTAATCGTTTCACTAGTACCGACAATGATATTGAACAGTTACGTTATTTCAGCTGCTTTATGGGCCGTTGCATTTACCATTTTTAGTATTGTTTATTTTCCAATATTAACTCAACCACGTGTTGATGGACGCCCAGGTTAAGTTAATAAAGTGACAAAATGTAGATTTGCACTTAAAATGTCGATCCGATTGAGATAAGCAGAAAGATAGCATGTTGAATAATACACCTACGCTGAACCACGAAGAGCAACAAATAGCCGCTGACCGTATTCATGATCTCATGGCAAAAGGTCTCAGTAGCGGTGAAGCTATCATGCTTGTTGCTCATGAAATTCGAGAAGCAGACGCTAAAAAACGTGGTGTGCAAGAAGTCGTAGAAATTGAAGACGACGAAGAGTAACACCTGACTCAAAACTGAGTCACATTCATGAGATAAATGATTAACGGCGCTTTTGGCGCCGTTTTTTTGTACAAAATGTGAGTAAAATCTCATACCATTCACATGAGTTTAGTAAATTCAAAGTTGCTGGAATATTATACAGATTGAGTAATGGCTAACCTTGTTAGTATGCTGGTTTTAGTTGAGGAGGTAGGATGAATAACCGATATATAAAGGCCCGTACGTTAGCCCGTGTAAAGCATATTGGGCAACAGTATGGCGAGCGACCTTATTATTCTCATCTAGAAACTGTATCTCGTCTCGCAAGCCCGTTTGGCATTAATGCAATGATTGTTGCGCAGTTGCATGATGTTATTGAAGACACAGAAACAAGTGTTGATGAATTAGCCGCAGATTTTGGTTTTCTGGTTGCAGATGCTGTGAAGTATATGACTGATGGAAAATTAAATGATCGCATGAAACGTAAAATTGAAATCAATCAACGATTAGCTTCACTTGATATAGACGAAGAAGCGGGTCGATTAGCCTTAATCGTTAAAGCCTGTGATCGACTTGCCAATGTAAGAGCAAGTAAGAAAGATTCAGAGGTTCATTTCAAAATGTATCAACAAGAACATAATGCCTTTAAGCAAGCCGTTTATCGTAAAGGCTTATGTGAAGCTATTTGGTGGGAGTTGGATACGCTAATTGAACGTCGTGCTTAATCATTTTTAATGAACTGACCGTAGATTGTTTACTGCTTATCTTGAGTTGTATGTTTTGTAACGTTGTTTCATTGTAGATACGTACTAAATAAAAAGGCTTTCATCGAAAGCCTTTTTATATTGAAATTATGCAGGAATTAACACTGAACCTATAAACGATTATTCGTCGTCGTAGATCGTAGGAATAGGTTGGCGTTTATGTTGGGTCATTTTATAGATACTAATGAGGCGTTCAGATACTTCACTATCAACAGCTTTCCCTTCTAAAAAGTCGTCGATCTGATCATAACTAACGAGTAATGCATCTTCGTCTGCTTTTTGAGGTGCTAATTCTTCTAAGTCAGCGGTAGGTACCTTTTTCACAAGTACATCAGGAGCACCTAGCTTAGACGCGATAAGACGTACTTGACGCTTGTTTAAACCAAACAGAGGGGCTAGGTCACATGCGCCATCACCAAACTTAGTATAGAAGCCTGTGATGTTTTCTGCTGAGTGGTCTGTACCTAATACTAAACCGCCAACAAGACCTGCAATTTCGTATTGAGCAATCATACGAGATCGAGCTTTAACATTACCTTTAACAAAATCAATTTTAGCGTCACTTTTGGGTGTTAAGCCTGTGTCTTTAAGCGCGAAGAGTGTGCTTGCATGTATACCATCAACACCATCCTTAATATTCACACTTACGCTATGTGAAGGCTTGATGAAAGATAACGCCATCTGTGCTTCATGTTCATCATGTTGTTCACCATAAGGCAAGCGAACAGCGATAAATTGGTACGTTGATGAATTGCTTTCATCATTTAAACCATTAACAGCTAATTGTGCTAGTCGACCACACGTTGTTGAATCCACGCCGCCACTTATACCAAGTACAATTGATTTACATCCTGATATCTTCATCTTCTTTTGAATAAATGCGATACGGCGTTGAATTTCAAAATCGACATCAATTTCTGGCAATACGTGCATTTCTGCACGAATAAGCTGTTTCATGTTAATGAATCCTCAGGGCGTTGCCCAAAATATAATCAACTAAAGCGATTTAATGAAAAAAACACATCAATACATTAAACCTTTATTAAAATCATGCGATAACTCTACAGCAGGATCAATGCCGAATTATGAATAAAATCAAAATTGAGGATATTTCTTTGCATCTGCACTCATTATGTTCTGAAATAGTATAAAAAGAGGCCATTTTACTAATGACAAAAACTATTGCCATCTTTGGTAGTGCATTTAACCCACCGAGTTTGGGGCATAAATCTGTTTTAGAACGTTTAAAGCATTTTGATCAAGTGCTGCTTTTGCCTAGTTTTGCACATGCTTGGGGCAAAGTAATGCTTGATTACAGTGCACGTTGCGAACTTGTAGAGGCTTTTATAAGTGATATTGGACAAAAAAACCTGACATTGTCTCGGTTAGAAGAAGAAATGGCGGTAGGCGATGAATCAATAACAACCTATGCGGTCTTAGTTGAATTACAAAAAAGGAACCCAAAGGCCTCGCTAACCTTTGTTGTTGGCCCTGATAACTTTCTTAAATTCAGTCAGTTTTATCAAGCTGAACAAATACTGTCTAAATGGCAAGTATTGGCATGTCCAGAGACGGTAAATATTAGGAGTACAGTAATTCGTGATAAAATTGTCAAAAATAGCGACGTTTCACACTTAACAACACCAAAAGTCGCTACACTTTTATCGGAAGAAAAACGTTTTATGTTTAGATAATGGATATGATGCCCAAGGACCACTTTGAATAGTTGCAAGATTAAATTATTAACGCTGTTATCAGTTACTATTGTTCTCATTTCTTGGGAAGTATTTGCTTTCCCATGTAACTCATATAGCGAAGCTCAACTCGCATCATTTTCTGATGATGAAAAACAAGTGTATCTTCGGTCTTGTTCCAATTTTTCAGTCTTCAATGACGATGCTTTATTATTGGAAACGCAAGCTGACCCCAATATAAATTGGCAAGTAGATAAGACACCGTCAAGCGGAGAGTTCTGGGATGACTGGTCTGAAGATATGGCCGTTGATTCTCCATTCTTAGTCCAACAGAATGAATCAACGTTTTATGGCTTAGGTGTTTGGCTTCCAAGTAAATATGATGACATGGATCTTGATAATTTAGCTGATGCGCAAGACTGGATAAAAAATCATGGTTTACAGATGAGTTTTGGTATTGGTGGAGAAGGTGGCAAGTCGCCACGGTTCAGATTTGATTATCGATGGCACGACGAAGATCTTAGTGACGTGTTTCTTCAGCTAGAAATCCCATTTCAATAATAAAGCGATATTTTCATCGCTTTATTATTAATTAAAATACACAATTAAAATTGTTCACCAAGAACTGAAATGGCTAATGCGTTTAATGTTGCTTCGTTAGTATTGAGTGTTTCTGCGATTTGCGATGCCTTACGGCCTGAGCGAGATAGCTTTAAGGCCTCACGTAGCAGAATGCAGGTTTGAAATTCATGAATAGTAATATCAATGAGTTTCGTTATTTTATTCAAAGCGGCAGTATCGACAACTTTTTCACCCGTCAGTAGCACTGCTAATGCGTCATTATAATGTTTTGTTAAATGAGGCGAAGCGTGTTTATTGCTGACTTTTAATTCTGACACTTGATCGGCTATCACACGAAGTAATCGACCAAAAGCACTATCCCAATCTTGTGTTTTTTCAGATAGTTTTGTTAGCTCGACCAGCAAGGCGCTCATTAACTCAGTGACTTTAAAAAATCCTGCTTCTCGACAAAGTGGGGTGGTAAGGCGCACCGAAAATTCGACTTTAAAGTAGTGACTACCTGGTAGTACTGTTAACGCGTGAAGGCAATCGAAAGGTACCCAGAAACCAGTTCCTTGTGTTACCAAACATTCTTGTTTGCCTAAGCGGATTAAAGCCGAACCTTTAGTTATAACGATAAAGTACGACGAGTGGCTCTTACGGCGAGGGCCAACATGAAGGTAAGTTTGTTCGTTTTTGGTAAATTCAATTGCCTGTTTCATACGGATTCTCTCACAAAATTGCCTGCACATATTGTTCTGTTTTGGCTTTATCGTCAATAAGCTAAATACAAAGGGTGGGAAAATGGTGACTTTTGTTTCTAAATACGGGTAAACATACTAATGTGTGGTGCGAAAAAGCGATAAAGTGGCTAAAATTCACCCTTACTCTCCTGGTAAGAGCTCTTACCTTCACAGTTATTGCATCAACCCATTGGGTTAATGTTAATTTATGCGTAAAATAACGCGGTTTCCTCCTCATATGAAGCATAATTGTGCATACAGATAACGATATTTATAAAGAAATTCGACCATACAATGATGACGAAGTGAGCGATGCTATTCAGCGACTCGTTAATGATAAAGAATTTACAACGGCGATCTTGAATTACCGTTTTCCTCAATTCTCCGGTGTACTCGGATGGTTATTGATTCCGTTAATTAAACGTTTTTTAATTAACAAATGGTCAAATGTTAAGACAGTTGAAGATGTGCAGCAGCAAGTTGCAAAATACATGCACGCAACAATCAAGCACTCATGTGATGGTGTAACATTTTCAGGCCTCGATAAACTAGACCCTAATCAAGCGTATTTATTTGTATCGAATCATCGTGATATAGCAATGGATCCTGCGATGGTGAATTGGTGCATGTTTCACGAAAAATTCAATACTGTACGAATTGCAATTGGTGACAATTTACTGAAGAAACCGTGCGCTACAGAACTTATGCGGTTAAATAAAAGTTTTATTGTTAAACGTTCTGCAAAAGCACCTCGCGAAGTACTCAAATCGTTGGGTTTATTGTCTAGTTATATTTCAAACTCTTTAGAAACAGGTAACCCTGTTTGGATTGCTCAGAAAGAAGGGCGCGCTAAAGATGGTAACGACAAGACGGATCCTACCATTTTAAAAATGTTTTTTATGGAAGGACGTAAACGTAAGCAGTCTTTTACTGAATTCATGCCGAGCTTGAATATCGTACCCATTGCTATTTCTTATGAGAATGATCCATGTGATGTAGCCAAAGCCAACGAGCTTTATCAAAAGCAGACATCAGGAAGCTATGAAAAAGGTGAACTCGAAGATATAGATAGCATTATCCAAGGTATCGTTGGTCAGAAGCGACGTATACATGTGAGTTTTGGTGATGTAATCAAAGATCCTATTGAAACACCAGAAGAGCTAGCGGTAGAGATTGATCGCCAGATAACGACGAATTACAGATTGTTTCCTGCTAACTATATTGCTGCTGGCATCGAACATGACAGCGTTACACCTGAAGAAAAAGCGAAATTTGATGAAAAGTTATCTCCGTTACCTTTAGGTGTTGCCACTATTTTGAAAGATATGTACGCGTATCCAGCTCGTAAGCAGTTAGAGAGCTAATTCAGGTTAATAATTACCAGTCATCGTTTTTAATTTTTAAAAGCGGCTAACCTATCAGGTTAGCCGCTTTTTTTATGGTGAAACGTTAGTTTATGATTAGCTTTAAGGTGTCGTATTAAGCGTTCTAACAATCGCCTTTGGTGATATCACTTCAACTCGTCTATTTAACTGTCGTTCTTGTTCTGAGTTACCATTGCTAATAAGTTCATCATCACCCAGCGCGACAATTTGAATTCTTTCTTCTTCGATTCCAAATACAGATGATATATAAATAGCGACACTGAAGGCGCGCTCAAATGATAAGACAAGGTTTTCTTCTTTTGAACCAGCGTCGTCACTATGACCAATCACGATTAAGTAACTATCAAGATGAAGCTTTAAGCGTAAAGCAATAGGGTCGAGTAATTGCTGATTTTTCACCGATAATTCATAATTCATATTATCGAAGTAGATTACATCTTTTTGTTCGGGTAATTGAGCTAGAAGAATACTTGCATCAGGTGTTGCTGTATATGTTATAGAGTCAGTGACAACCGCTGAATTTCGAGAGTTGTTAAGTTCATTACTTGAGGTATAAATATTCAGTGAAGATGTTGTGTTTTCAGTGTTACCCTGTGACTTTTTAGTGACGATGTCACTTTTTTGCTCGCTAGTAGCTGTGCAAGCGAATAAAAATACGCAACTTATTAGGATTATAAAGTTCGTAAATAAATAATTGAGAGCACGCATATCAACCTAAACTAAGATGATTATCTTTTAGGTTTAGATCATATTAAGGAAAGCACAACTGAATAATTGAGAATCATGTACGTTCTGTATACCCAAATTACCTCAAAATTCTCGCTGAGATCACTCTGAACCCTGCATATTGAGGTAGCTTGGGTATAAAAGGTGACAAGAAAGCACCTTTCTAATTGATGGGGTTATGAAGTGATTGGATTGAGTTCTTTAAAAGGCGGTTTGGCCATTCGTTCAGCCATAAAATCAATAAAACTTCGAACTTTCGGCGCTAGATATTTACGTCTTGGATAGACGGCATAAATCGGTAATTCAACGTCTGCTTTCCACTCTGGCAAAAGCTGTACTAATTTATTATTAACCAATTCATCGGTGATTAGATATGTCGATAAGTACGCTATACCTAAGCCACTTGTCGCCGCATCAAGTACTGCTGGGGCATTATCAATACGGTAATTGCCACGCGCACGAATCGATTGGTGCACACCATCACGTGTAAATTCCCAATTTACATACTTACGCTCACGGCTTTGGTAAGTAATACAGTTATGACGTCGTAAATCACCGGGTAGTTGAGGTACACCATGCTCGGCAAGATATTCAGGAGAGGCAACAACAACAAAATTACAGTTGGCTAATCGGCGCGCGACCATACCTTCAGGTGGGTGTTCATGAATTGCCACCCAGCAATCGAAGCCTTCCTCAAGTAGGTTAGGGCGGTGATCAAATAAGCTGACCTCTAGTTCAAGATCGGGATGTGCTTTTTGAAATTCGGCTAAGGCTGACGTGATGTTTGAATTTCCAAAAGATTGAGCAACGCCAACACGCAATACGCCTTTCACTTCATCTCTATAACCTGCCACCATTGCTTCTGCTTCATTTACTGTATCGACAAGTTGTTGCCCATACTCTGAATACTGCAAACCAATATCTGTTAAAGCAACGGTTCTTGTACTTCGCTGAACAAGCTGACAACCAAGCCTTTCCTCAAGAAAACGAATTTGTTTACTTACCTGTGATTTGGAAATACCAAGACGCTCGGCAGCACGAGTGAAGTTTTGTTCATTACCGACGGTGGCAAGAATCACCATTTGTTGAAGATTTTCTAGCATAGGGAAGAACCTTGATTATCAATATTTCGATTATAACACTGATGTATGTAAGACATTAATAATACAGCGAATAAATGTCACACCGTAACAAACCAAAGAAACGCATTATCGAGAAGGTAGAAGGCGCCTAATTCTGAATTTATAGAATCTTATCGGTTAGGCCAAATTTTAAATACTCTGATTGCTTCTTTTTGTTAGTGACTACTTTTCGTGCACTAGTATTCAGGTGGTCGGCTAATTTATAAATATCCAAAGTGGTATTTATTCCTTTAAAAACAGTGGTGTACTATCATTGTTTCTGTGGGTATACGGTTGGCTGGTACATTTCGTAACTTAATAACAACACGCACTCTGTTTATTCACATTATGGATATTTATCTGTTTTTAACTATTAAAATCAAACATGGAAACTATCATTTCAAACGATTTAATTAATTGTTTATTGTGGCGTAAAATATCTTTTTCTAGGAGGTAATATGCTCAACGTTTTGTGGAATTTTTTCGTGCTTGGCTTGTATAGTTTTGGTGGGCCAGCTGCACATATTGGTTATTTTCAACGAGAGTTTGTTGAAAATAAAAAATGGTTAAAACAAGATGACTTCACTCATGCTGTCGCTTTGTGCCAGTTCTTACCTGGCCCTGCTAGTAGTCAGTTGGGCATGTACATAGGATTTAAAAGAGCAGGTTACTTGGGATCAGTGGCTGCATTTATCGGATTCACGCTACCTTCTTTCGTTTTACTAACATTTTTGGCAATTGCCAATAACCAAGTAACTGGAATGGCGATTATTGATACAGTCATTCATGCAGCTAAATTATTGGCTGTGGTTGTGGTTGCTGATGCGCTTTGGGGGATGGCAAAAAAGAATATCACGACTTTGCTTACATTATTTGTTGCAAGCCTAACGGCCATTTGGGTTTTCTTTAGTTCTGGTCTACTTGGGCAAGTAGCCCCGATTATGATTGCAGCCTTAGTCGGTTATTTAATGTCTTTTAGGAACACAAATAGTGCTGTAAAAACTACGGCCATAAAGAACGATCCTATTCGTCCTAATATTTTTATACTCTCGGTATTTGTTGGATTACTTATTGGGTTACCTCTGGTTGCAAATCAGGCTGAAACTTTAAACCTGATCAATGTTTTCTATCAGGCGGGTAGTTTTGTATTTGGGGGAGGACATGTTGTTTTACCTTTACTTGAGCCAATGATGGAAGGAATGGTTGATCCTGATACTTTTTTAACATCCTATGCTGCTGCACAGTTAGTTCCAGGCCCTATGTTTACAATGGCGAGTTATTTAGGTGCATCTGCATTACCTACTATGCCTATTCTCGGTAGTTTTCTTGCAACTGTTGCTGTATTTTTACCTGGTTGTTTACTGCTGTTTGCTTTTTTACCTGCTTGGAAAGCGCTGTTTAGTCACTCAAGATTAAAAGTTTCTATTGTTTTGGTTAACGCGAGTGTCATTGGTTTACTTGGTAGTGCTTTTGTTGCACCAGTTATCACGACATCGATTAGCTCTATTTTTGATATTGCTTCAGTTATCACTGGCTATGCTTTATTGAAATACAAACGATGCCCAGTATGGTTACTTGCCGTGGTCTTTGTTGTTTATAAGGTAGCGATGGATGCTTTGATTTAAAGTGATATCGAGACCAACAGTATGAAAATTTATGAGTTACGATTTACGTAACTCATAACCCTTCACCCTAGCGCACTATAACTTTACGCCATTAAGAAAATAACAATTATAATTCAATGCTTTATTACTATATGTTTAGTAAGTATATGATTAAGCTATCGTTAAGTTGTTGTTGATATAATTTGTCCTAATAATAATAAAAAGGCTTGGTATTATGTCGCTTAATAGAAAGGTTCGCCCAAATTTGACCAATTATGATGTACTTGAAATGGTGCGAAGTGAATTGCGAGAATCAGAAAAACGGGTGATGAAAAAAATGGTAGTAACAGCTGTTTGTACCGTTTTTAGTATTTTTATGATATTAATTTTAGTGGTTACAACGCAGGGTAAAACTGTTAGGAATTATGCAGCAGAAGCAATGAAAAAAGCATTCGAAGCAGAGCGAGCTGTTTATATTATTGATGAAGCTGCAGGTACTAATTTTCTAGAGCAGTCTAAACAAACGAAATAGGTATTCATTAATAGGCTCCTAAATGAGCGAGCCTATTAATACTTATTTTAATCGAGGTTAAAGCCCTACAACAAGTTCATGATTTTTAATTTTCAATTCTGGTCCTGCTGTCTTCAACAATGATTCTTTGAAATCATCATCATTTAAACGATAGACAGGGCGTGTTGATAATATTTGCCCAACAATACTAACAATGGGTGAGATGAGCTGTTTGTTAGCAAAAATCCCAAGATTATCTGGTGTTACATTCAATGACTCTACGTTTAAATCCTTAAGAAAAATAGCACCTTCATCTTTGTCATAAAATGGGATAGCACTAAAATCAATATTAACCTCTACAGATTGTTTTGGTTGCCCTGTTATCATAATTTCTGCTTGCGCTTTTGATGAAAGATTTACGCGATCATTTGCAACGCGACCAATTCCCACTTTTACATCATTAAACTGAACATTGGCGTGAGCTATACCTTTAATTCCAACTGTTCTTTCAAAAGTTGTGCGGCTATCTAGATAATCTTGAATCTCACCCTCTGTGACACTGTAACTTGCACATCCAGATACACACAGTACCAACAAAATAATAATGTATTTCAAAATAAGACCCACTCAATACTAATGATTTTAAGTAACTACATAATTATCAGCATTGATCATTTATATTTCTATCACAAATTTAATAATTTGCTTAAACAAGTGCTACCTGGTTGTTTTTCAAACTTTTATTTGTATAAAACGGAGGGAAGTAACTATTCGGGAAAGGGAACGATACGGTGTAACTTTTAAGGGGTAAAAAAAACACCTAATAAATTAGATGCTTTTCTATATTTACGTTTATACGTTACGCAGACTGAGCAAACAATAACTCTAGGTCGTAATTATCTCTTTCTAGCGTATTTTTAAGCTTTTTCAACGAACTGACTTGCAGCTGACGAATACGTTCGCGTGTTAACCCTACTTCATTCGCAACTTGCTGAAGCGTCTGAACTTCATAGCCGAGTAAACCAAAACGACGACACAAAATTTCACGATCTCGCTGGTTTAAGTTTTCTAGCATTGCTAAAGCAAGGCCTTTTATATCATCTTTATCGACTTGGCTTTCTGGCTTATCAGAAGAGTCGTCAGCAATAAAGACTGAAATTGACTGCGAATTAGCATCGTCGTTAATTGTTTGATCAAAAGAAACAATAGGGGCATCGTAAGCTAACACCGAAGAAATATCATCAACGCTACGTTCCAACTTTTCAGCGACTTCTTCACGTGTTGGCTCTTGGTTATTTTTCTTCATTAGCTGCTTATGCGTTCTAATGATTGTATTAATTTCTTTAGAGACATGAACAGGAAGACGAATTGTACGTGCTTGATTATGAATACAACGCTCGATGGTTTGTTTAATCCACCATGTTGCATAGGTAGAGAAACGAAATCCACGTTCTGGGTCAAATTTTTCAACGGAAGTAATTAAACCGATGTTTCCTTCATCAATTAGATCACTGAGTTGCATGCCACTTCCACGATACTTTTTGGCTATACTCACAACAAGACGCAAGTTACTCTCGATCATAACTTTTTTGGCTTCTTTGTCACCAGTAAGGCTTTTTCGGCTATACAAAATTTCTTCATGTTTAGTTAAAAGAGGCTTTAATGCGATTTCTCGCAAGTAGAGCTGGATTACATCTGCATCAAAAGTTTGAGTCTCAGCTTTTTTGATTTCCATATCATTCCCCTAACTCTAAATTACACGCTGTTACTTCTTATATACTTACTTGTAACACCAAGAAACATTAACACACAGTTATTACATATACTACGCGTTGAGTATAATAACTTGATAAATAGGTATAATACTTTGGTATAAAGACATTAATCTGATAAGTAACTCTGCAAGTTTGTTATTATAAAAGGTATATAGGTCTAATTATGCGGATATTTAAGGGGATAATTCTAATGTCGATGTTGTTTTCAGTCTCTAGCGTTGTAGCTCAGGAACTTCCCATCATCTGCACCATATCAAACTTAAATGAAAAAAGAACATATACAGCAGATGATTTGATTTTTGCAACAAGAAATAACCTTATATTTCAACATGATAATGGAATTCTAGTGAGCCATATCGACGTGAAAGCTGAAACATTTATTCAAATTAGTCAGTTAAAAGATCAAGACTACCCAAATAGACCTTTAGTGCTTTTTGGGCATTGTTCTGATGTAAGGGCTTCGCTTTCTACCTGGTTACTTGATTAACGAATGTTAAATAGCGGTGTTTTCCAAGGTATTTGTAGGCAACACTAATGCTGTGTTTTATCAATAACAGTTACTTTTTGATTTTTTTCT
This sequence comes from Photobacterium profundum, assembly GCF_003026285.1. Classification (GTDB taxonomy): domain Bacteria; phylum Pseudomonadota; class Gammaproteobacteria; order Enterobacterales; family Vibrionaceae; genus Photobacterium; species Photobacterium profundum. The sequence continues at coordinate 352,630 of NZ_PYOD01000003.1, read as the reverse complement.
GACAGGTAAAATACAATAATTTTAGCCGGCACTTTACCCGTATTCTCACCATAATGAGAGGTGTTAACTAATTCAACAAGGCTATCACCTGCTTCCATCTTCAAAAGCTGCTTATCTGTATGAACCGTTAACTCACCACTGATCAGCACACCTGCATTTATAACAGGGTGTTGGTGCCAGGGCAGTTTTTCTCCTGGTTCTATTATGATTTCTTTTATCGTCACTTCAGGTTGCACAAGTGAATAGGGTGGAAGTTTATGGCCATCCCATGTTGTCGTGCTTTTTACTAAATCTTTAGACGTTGCGGCATTGGCACTAATCGACACTGCTAAAAGAGTAAATGTAAGAAATCTAATCATATATAACTACCTGTATAAAGTGGAGAACAGCATTCTAGTACGTGTAAACGTCGTGCTAGCCAAAAAACTACTATCTAAGGTAGTTCAAAAATCCAAGTGCGTTAATATTTTTTTGATTGGCCACAATCTTGTTAACGGTGCGCAAAGATGTATCCACCAAGCGCACCGCATACATTAATTAGGCAATACGATTAACCCAAGCTGTTCAAGTAATTGCTCTTGTTGCCATACACAGATTTTTACACCACTTAAGTCAACTTTCCGTGGGTTTAAGCCGCTTAATTCTGAGTTACTGAGATCACAATCTTGTATATAAAACTGGCCCCAACAATCTTCAGAAAATGAACCCCGGCTTAAATCGGAGCCTTTTAGAGAAGCGCCTTGTAGATTAGCACCAATCCACCTATTTTCGAACAAGTCACATTTCTCTATACATTGTCGTTCAAAGTTTGCGTAAGAAAGATTACAGCCTGTGATATAAGCCGAGCAGAAATACATACTATTGCTAATTTGGTTCGAGAAGCTTGCCTGTATGAAATTAGCGCCTTTTAAATCACAACTTCTAAATTCAATGCCAAAACACTTAGCACCTTTGAAATTAGACAATGAAAGTTTACAGTTCTTAAACGATGAGTCGCGCAAATCACTATAATCGAAATGGCAGCCATCGATAGCACCTTGCTCTATAAAGACGCAGTCATCAAACTTAGCATCTCTTAGGTTTGCACGGCTAAAGTCACACCTAAAAAATTTGCATCCCTTAAAATATGAATCACTCAGATCTTGATTAGAAAAATCGACTTGATTAAATTCCTCGTAATTTTTTGCCATCAGTATTCCTCGCTAATATTGAAACCGAAGGTTATCACCTAACATCAATTGCACCAATAAAAATAACTCGATAAAAAACAGCGAGTTAAGAGTGCTTAAATCGCCAATATAAGGCATCAAGTGAGGCTACAGTTAAGCGAACGGTGCACTGAGCGTAACCGCAGCCGAAGAAAAAAGTTCACCGCCTTACGGAGCCAAATAGATTTCAAGGGCAAGGCGGGTTCAAGTCGTAAAATGTTCTAGTTACACCGTCACGCTGTGTTGTATTTTAAAGTGTGAGTCAGAAATACGACCGGAATGTAAACGGTTAATGAGAATGTGCATAGGAAGAGAATTAGGGATAAGCGAAAGCTGGATAGGGTGAAGAATAGCCAAAGAAAATATAGCCAATCACAATACGGTTTATTGATTGAAGCCATTCTGTTTTTTGTATGTGTAGTGATTAGCTGTAATGCTCTTTGCATGAGACTATGTTTATGTGGGTTTCGGTTACTTGGTAAACCAACCTGTGCTCTTGCGTTATTCGACGCGACCAATAACCAGACAGATTGTGTTTGAGTGGTTCTGGCTTTCCTTCACCTTGGTATGGGTCGCGAAGGATAGATACAATTAGCTTACCAATGCGTTTGAACACCTTTTTGTCCATTAATGCCCATTCGTTATAGTCAGCAAGCGATTTGACACTGAATGCTATAAGCCTAGTCATTAGATAATCGCTCAAGTTCTTCAAGCGAGAAGACACTTACATCACCAGATTTGAATTGCTCGATAGACTCTTCAATGTGCTTGCGTTGAGCAGGGTTTGAGTAAATTCTCATTGTCTCAATCCAGCCGTTGTATTCTGACTCGCTCATTAGAACCATATTCTCACCGTCACGACGATGAATGATTGCTTCTTCACAGTTTGATTCAACTTTATCCATTACAGACTTCAGGTTTTGTCGAGCTTCTGAGTAAGTGTAGATTTCCATTTAATTCACCTTTGGTGTGTTTATTTAGGAATAGTATATTATTGTACAATAATAAGTACAACTAATTCTGTGTGTGAAATATGCTTGGTGATTAGCTTCAAGGCTTCTAACGAGATATGAACCTCGGTTAATATTAACAGCCTTAAACTAACGACGATAATAATTAAAAAAGTGGCACGTGGGCAGGAGCAATATGCGTATGAGATGATGCAAAAGACAATATGTTTATTGTCAATTATTGCCTTCTTATGAGAGGATATCAATATATGGTATGGCGAACTGTATGGTTGTGTGATAGTTACATCGATAGCAGTAGCGTGTTTATTAACCTTTTCTAGTATTGCTATGTTCGTGCTACTTATACTCTTAGGCGCTAATTAAGGATTCGGTATGTATGGTATTAAAATTGAGTTTAAACCTTGTCCAGAGTGTGGGCAAGACGAAGACTTTTTAGTCGATGAGGAACGGGAGATCGTTACATGTGTTTGTGGTGTGGTTGTCATTGAGCCAGTTCTTCATTAAATTCTGTGTGTTAGGCCTAATTCTTTTAGCCCGTAAAGCTATAGGTCGCGGGTTTTTTTATGCATCTGCTCAATGTATTCGCGAGTAGTTACCATGTAGTTAAAGGCAGATTTCGTCTCACTGAAGCGCAAGTTCATTAAACGCCCAGTGGTGTCATCAATGTAAACAAGTCGGCAGCATTTATCGCTACGATCTTCAAACCAGTCATGGTGTGAGCCATCTATTTGGATCAATTCACCCAGGCAATCACGACGGTGGTAAATTTCGTGGCTTGCGTTTGGTTTACGGGTACCCAAAGGCCATCATTCATCGTTATCAACATAGTTTGTTAATCTCACACAGATCAGATAGATACTGATCACCATTGAAAAAACAGGACACTTTAGCTTTGCGGCTACACCTCCGGTACGCATTATAGCTATTACGTTAAATAGCCGACTTAGCAGGGCAAAACACCACACTTAGCCTCTTAACGCTCACTGACTGCCATTCTAGCTCGTTATGTATGGGAAATAATACAGAATGTGTCTGAAAGTTAATTACCAAAATCAATGCATATGATATTGATCATATTATCAATTCAGATTCGTTATAATTTAAGTGCCAAACATCTAAAATCATGCCTTTAGTTGTGTGGAAAGTGAAAATTTTGGCTTGAAAGGCATAGAAGAGAACAAGCATATTTTCACATGCGTTTTTTTACATATATGCGCAAATGGAAAAAGCATTTCAAGTGTGGTTAAATAGCTGAAAATCATCTAAAAAGGCATTTGAATCATGTTAAAACGACTAATTTTACTATCACTTCTATCAACAACATTACTAGGCTGCGATAGTAATGACGATGTGAAAGAATTAGATTCAGTGCTTATCAAGAAGAATGAATACTTTTCAACGCAGTTCAATGTAGACGGCAACCAGCAAGTTAACGTCAAAGTTAGTTTACTGAATAACGTCCCATCAGAAGCATTCATCATTACAGAAGCAGAATACAAAAACTGGGAAGATGAAACACAGACAAATGACTTTGCGAGTGCAACGTTAATATCAATTGTTAAATTTTCACCAGTTCCAGATAATCTAACAGAGTCAGGTTGGATTAAACTAGAATCTGGTGACTACCGTATACTTATCGAAAACACCGATTTTGGTTCTGTAAGGCCACAATCTGTAGATGGAGGATCTATCAGCGTTACAAATTCAACAAATGTCATGTACTCCATACTCTACAAATAAATTATCTAGCTAAAAGCAAAAGCGGCTTAGCTTTGAAGGTTAACCACTCAAGTGGCATCACCCTTGAAGCTTCAGCTAGGCTAACGTGCATAATACAGCGGTAATCAAAAAAACAACTAAACTCATAATTAAAGAATAAAGCACAATAGATGCTAATGGCATCTTAGCGTGTTCAAATGTCCCCTTAGCATATTCCCAATTGTTTAACTTCTGATACAGCCTGTTTGATATTCTATAAACACGATAACTGCCATATGAAAACAAGATCAAATTTATCCAAATAAAAGCGATTGCAGCTAATCTCAAGTATTCATGGCATGCAATAAATTCACGAGCTGAAGAAGAAGTAAAAAGCCAACCTAGTCCTATTAACCAAAAACCCATTGTAGAATAAGCACTTGTATTATAATTAGCTTGATAGCGTTCAAGTGCTGCCACTAATATTTTTAGCTTCTCTGAATCTGGAAATTTTTCTCTCATACAAAACCTTTTTAATAGATTTGTAGTAAACAGTGAATTCAACGATCTAAAATTATGCATCTCATAACAACACTAAGCTTCTTATTAATCACAGTCTTTCATTCTAGTTCCTTATGTTTACTAATACATACATAAACACTTTGAACGGTAATGCATATGATTTAGCTTAGAAGACACCAGAAGGGGTGATATAAAAAATCAAAGGTTTAGTGGTCTAGCTAAAAGCAAAAGCAAAAGCAAAAGCAAAAGCAGCTTAGCAGTGTGAAGGGCGGTTATGTGGATTTTTGAGTCAGTAGCGGTTTCGACCAGCTAACTATGCCGAAAAATTGGATTATAGAGAGTGGTCTTATATGGCTGCGCCATGGGGCAGTCAACCACTCAACATTGTGCGGTGGTTTTATATCACCGTCACCTTGATTAACACGGACATTTGAGAGCTTACCGACTTATCAGAAGTTGTTCTAAATAAGCCCCCAATCCACGGTATATCTTTCAATAGCGGTACACCAGATTCTGATTTTCTCGATTCATCCGATACCAAACCACCCAAGATAATAGACTGACCATCGAGCACTTGCACAACCGTATTAATTTCTCGATTGTTGGTAATAATATCAGAGGCGATATCACTGTCTGACACGCTCGATGATGTTTGATTTATGGCTAGCACCACCGAATCATTCACTATATGCGGCACAACACTCAAACCCAGCCCGACATTTTGCCGTTCTATTTTCTGCACTAACGAACCATTGTTAGAGGTTTCAGTAGAGACTAAAAAGGGCACGTTCTGACCGACGTTGATAGCGCCTTTTTCTCTGTCCATCACCAACAGATACGGTTTAGATAAGAGCTTAGTATTCTGGTTTTGCGTAATGGCCGTCACCAAAGCACTCACATCACCTTTATCATAAATAATATTGCCACCTTTAAACGATTCCTTAATCGATGCCACAGGATTAGAGATTAAACGAAATCCAGCGCCTTCTAACAGCACATCCAAACTCACGCCAATAGATTCACTGTCACCAAGACGGGTATCCATCACAACCGCATCAATCAACACTTGTTTACGCCTGACATCAACACGCTTAATCAGATTATCAATTTGCGTCAGTTGAGAAGGTGACCCCGTAACAATCATCGAGTTGATATTGGGTAAGGTAATCACCGAGTAGGCCGTTTGCATCTCACCTGTATTCTTTGAATAAGCGGTCAACACCGATTGAATTAAGTCACTTATCTTAACGTTTTCAACATAGTTCAAATCATAGAATTTCGTCACTGGCGGTACGATAACCAGCTTTTCATCTTTATTAGAATCACTGATACCGACCAGTGACAAACGGTAAAAACCGTCATCCGGTGTCATCTTAAAACCATTTGAAACCAGTACCGCATCAACAAAAGGCTGAAAGTCAGTCGTATCTAATTCGGGTGCAGAGAAGGACACCGCGCCCTTAACACCATCATCAACAATCACATTCAATTTCAGCGCATCAGAGTACCAATCGACAAATTCAGTGATTGGCATATTGTGTGCCTCAAATCCGTCAATTAACTTGGCATTAACGGGCAGGGCAAGAACTAGAGCAACAAGGAAAAAGAAACGTTTCATATTAGCGCCCACATGTTAGAGAGAGTGATTCTTGCTTTTGGTTGGTAACCTTCAACTGACAGCGAGACACATTGGTCAGGGTTAATCCCAATTTCGTGAGAGTGTCTGAGGTAATGGTTTTATCGTCGAGCTTAAGCGTATAGAAAGGTGTGGCATTGGGCATTTTAGAATAAGACACGATCTTATAATTTTTGTACGTTGAGACATCGACTGATTCAACACTGGCAACCGCTTGCGAGATAATCCCGTCATCACCTGAATCAAAAATGAAGTAGGAGACAGTGATACCCGCCAAGAACGCCAACGGGCGAGAAACTTTTTTTAAATAAATACGAGTAATACGCATGATATTCCTTAGATTCATTGGCACGCGATAGCGGTAATGGGTGTAATAAGGTGGCAAGTACGAGAACACACCATGCTCATAATTATGAGAGAAAACTTGTCGTGTATCGTAAGCCGAATACAACCCCGCGCCCCAACAACTCCAACGGTCAACCGTGAGCGCATTTTGTTCATCACCGTATTTCACAATACCCATATGTACCTTGGGCAATCGAACCGCATTACCTGTAAATGCTTTGATTAACGTACCTACAATCGGGATCATAATACGGTCAGTTCGCTTACAAAAAACCACATGCTCAGCCAAGGTTAAACGGGCTTGTTTATCAATGATTGAAAGGTGTTGAACGATAAAAATAATATCCCAGCCTAATTTACGCGCATGAAGCAGCCAGTTAATAATCTCTTGCCGTCCTTTGTCATTCCAAGACCGAGAATTAAACCAAGTACCACACTCATCAAGCACCAATAAGCCGTTTTTATTTTCATCAAAGATGGGTTTGCCTAATGTGGAGTTACCTTTACCAATAGCAAGTAAATCGTCCAGACACGGTTTATCAGGCACGCGTAACACACGACTCTGTTTGGCTTTTCGTCCTAGCAATGCCACCAAGTTCAAATCCAGATTAGTCGCGACCTTGCAGCCTTTCTGTAAGCGCTCCTGAATACGCGCCACTGACATAATGGACTTACCGCCACCCAATTTACCTGTTACAACATAAACAGCCATAACGCCCCCTTAAACGTGACTCATCCAAGCAATAGCCCATGCTTTCCATTCCCAAACCCAGCGAATAACCCGAGCGGAAAACACAGCAGAAAGGCAAGCTGGCGCATTAGAAGGAATGACCATGGCAAACCCCTCAGAGATACCTGGAGGGAGAACATACGACAATCCCGACAAAATCCCTTTCAAGGCAAGCAAGTTGACCAACGCCAACGCAGACACTAAAGCGATAATGGTTAAATTCATCGCCGTTCTTTTCGTAAACCACGTTAAGAACCAGCCAAAAACGGACATCGCCACAGCAAAAATAGACGACACAAGGGCAGGTAGTCGCAACGCTGTCCCGATGCCCGCAAGAATAGGCAGTAACGCAACCATGATTAAAGCCCCGCTCGTTTTGGATCAGGCACAATGCCCGTAAATAGAATATCGAATAGGGTAAAGGCCGTTAAAAAATACAGAATGAAACCAAAATACTCTTTAAACCGATTAACCTGAGCGCAAGACACTTTAAGAGGACCGAAACTCAACCCATTGCAATCACCTGTAATACCGACCAAGTCGTCGTAATAAGCCCCAACGAAATCCAATGTTCCTGCATTCACCTCTAAGGCATCAGCCCCCGAACCAATAACCTCAACAGCAGAATCAATCACATCATCCATCACGCCTTCAACAATCCCCGTCGATGTTGATGCCGTACCATTCACACCGCCAGACGTTAACCCCGTCTCTAATAAGCGGTCAGTCTGTTCACCAATAGCGCCCTCAATACCATCACCAATAGCGCCAACGGCATCGATTAAATCATCATTGCCTTGCTTGTATTGGTCACGTAATTCACGCCAACGACTTTCACCCTGAGCATCACTGTTTGCCAAGGCTGCTAATAATTGGTCGGTGCGTTTTGAGGATTGGGATTCATTGACAATTAATGTTTCATTAATCGCATCAAGCTTGTTATTACCCGAACCTAATTGATTGTTCATTTGGGCGAGTTTGTCATTCACCGACTTCAATTCGTTATCCGTGACCGAGTTATCCCCGAGTTCTGCGGTTAATTCTTTTATATTCGCCAGTAGGTCGGTTTGTTTTTTGGTTTCATCAAATTGCGCGAAGGCTTTATCTAACTGGGCTTTATTGGCGTCAGTTAAATCGGTATTGTTTTTTGCCGTCATGGCTTTGATGTCATCGAGTAACTGATTATTGCGTTCTGACTTCTTATCTAACTCAGGAATACCTACACCAAAACTATCATTGAGTTCAGCCATTTTGTCGGCAATGATTTTTTGATAGGCCGTTTGTTCATCGGCTTTTGCGCCCAAGCTATCCGTGGCATTTTTAACATCGGATAGGGCATTTTTATTTGAGACTTTCAGCGCATCAATATTGCCACCCAAGCCACTGGTTAACGCTGATATAGAATCAAGACTAGAGCTTAAATTACGACGACTTGCCGCAGCAGAATTAAACTCACTGGCATTAAAACTCTTTAAACTGCTAATGCTATTTAATACAGGTCGAAGGTCAGCGGGTTCGGCATTCAAACCATTAATACCATCAATGCCATTTTTACCCGATGCACCACGTTCACCATCAACACCGTCACGACCATTTGAGCCATTTAAACCGTCAACGCCATCGCGACCATCAGCCCCATTTATTCCATCTTTTCCATTAATACCATCAATGCCGTCAGTTCCTTTTTCCCCATCGATACCATCAACACCGTCTTTGCCTGCTTCTCCTGTATCGCCGTTATCTCCCTTGTCACCTTTTTCGCCTTTGTTTCCGTCACCATTGCCAGAACCATCACCGCCAGATGAGCCGCCACCGGATGAAGAACCACCATCTCCACCACTTGAGCCACCGCCAGTATTTCCACCGTCACCGCCAGAACCTGAACCACCACAGGCATCACCCGTACAAGGCTTATCAATAGGCTTTGAATTACAGCCGCCTAAAATAGCTTTCGCATCGTTACTGCAAGAATAGGTATGAGTGTTTTCATAGCCAACGGGGGGATTAGATATGCAGGCACTGATCGCGCTACTTAATGCATTTTGACCCGCGGCTGTATCACAATATTCTTCCTCTGGCTCAGCACATTTACCCGATGAATTAAATTTCTGACCATCGGGACATGAACCATTACTACGAAAGAAACCGCACGACGTGGAAGAATTACCACCACTGGACGTCTTAAAATTACAATACAAATCTTGACGAGAAAGCCGTACATAAGTAATAACATTACCGCGCCCAATACTCTGACCTTTACAGGCACTATTAACCGCCTCTAACGAACCATAAACCCCCTGACAACCAGAGCCTAATTGCCATTGACTCACGATAAAGGTTGAGGCAAAAACACTTGTCGAAACAAAAGATAAAGTGATGAACAGACACAATGAAGCAAGAAAACGTTTCATAACTCGAACCCATAAAAAAGGGCGACCGAAGCCGCCCAGAATGTAATAACGCAGTGATAGGGTTATTCGATTAAACGGCTTTGTTAACGAATTTCTTGAACAGTTTGATGCCGATAAACGCACCCGTGACTGCCAAAATGACAGGCCATGTGTAACCTTCGTATTCAGTGACTTGAGCGCCAACAGCCGTAAACGCAGCCGCCGCGCCAGTACCTTCAGCAAACGAAGAGCCCGACACAACCATCAGGCCAGCAGCGATAAGTTTATTTTGGTGAACAGTTAACGCATTTTTTAATGTAGACATAATATTGTTCTCATTATTGAGGGTTTGAAATAAGAAACACTTACCCCGTGTAAGTGGTTTCAATGAATTTTTTGTACGCTAGAATCGAGAATCCAAAACACCAACCTAAACCCCACGCCCCGAACAGATAGGCAACAATTTCAATCATCGTTGACCGCCTTTAATCGCCCCAAGGGCGAAGCAAATGACCAGACCCACACAGAACAGAATCTTTGTGATGTCTTCGGGGTTTAAGTCAGTCATGGGTTAGCCTTGTTGTGTGGGTTTGCTTTCAAGTGACGGAACAGCCAACAAATGCCAGCCTGAAAAGCTCACGTGTTTACCGCCATCACCTGCAAAAGAACGTTCAACGTGTTGGATCTTAAACTCGACTTTCTTATCGATAATTTTCTGTAAATCAGCACCACCGCCCATCGAATCCCACACATCAGGGGACATACGGCAATCAACCACCTCTGAGGGGTTAAACAGTTGCAGTTTCACTGTGCCAGAGTCGCGGGATTCACCCGTTTTCTCATTGGTATTCGTTTTCTTTTCGATATCGTCAGCATCGTTGATGCGTCCTTTGATAATCATGTGAGTTCTCCAATTTTTAAAAGGGGTGACAGTTATTGACACAAGTCCAAGGATGAATCGAAATAACCTACGTCATGGGCTGCGCCCACGAACGCAGGCCATTGCGACTCATCAAAAGCAAAAGCCGTAAGCTCATCGACACGTTGTAAATATTGTTGGTACTGGTCGTATTGCTCATCAGCCATACGTTGGTATTCTCCCTCGCGTTCAAGTACCTCGAAGATGTCAGTAACACCCGTCATGATGCGCTTGGTGCCACGAAGGAATTTTTCTTTGTTTTCGGTCTTCCATTGACGGCCACGCGTCGCAAGATAGGCAGCTTTGAAGACCACACCAATCACACGTGTGTTGGCATCGTCCCCGTAGCGGGTTTTAGAGGCTAGGGTGGTTGTATGCTCTTCGCCAAACTCATCTATCAGCTTTTCCATGATGGTAGGCACTTGATAAACAGGCTTAACGGTTTGGTCATTACGACGCACGAACACACCGCCCATCGCTAAGCAGAAAGCCTCCCAATCAGAAGAATCCGCAGCACGACGAACATTTTCAAGAGTGAGCCATTCACCCTCATCAAGGCGGTTAAACACAGCATCATCCTCTTTCAAATCTTGACGAATTCGGCGAAGTTCACGCCAAACGGTAACGGATGGACCACCAATAAATTGAAACTGACGAATGCGATTAACACGCGCCCAAGTAACAACACGTTCAGCGGCTTCTGTTCCTTCCAGCGTGGTTGAACGGTCAGAATCGATATGTTTACCATCGATATTCTTTGACAGGTACTTAGCCACGTAGCCAACCGCAGAGCCTTTTGACCAATCGATTTTTTCAGATGTGAAACGGTATTTCTTTGCGCCTTTTTCATTCGGTGAATCCTTCATTGCTTCTTTTTTAAAGAGGCTTGTCACCGTGGATTCATGACGCTTTTCCATGAAGAACAACAGATGCCAGTGAGGACAACCGTCGGCATGAGGCTCAACAACACGTAAGCCGTACACTTTAATCTCAGCTTTATCGAGCGCTTTGCGAAAATCAGCAAACATCGACGTCATGTAATCATGTGCGTTTTGGGTTGTCGGGCACCCGGCATCTAACCATTTCTGATTGACCTTGTTACTTGCCACAGAGTGAAAGCGGCTAGGGCATGTGGGTGTATAGAACATCCCAACATGATCATTCGCTTGTGCAATACTTTCGAAACCCTTCAAACGGACAAACATTTCAGCACGTCGAATTTCAGGATTAGAAATCGATTTTCCCGCCAGTTCGTTCAGCGTGAACCAGTTCGATTCGTCCTCAGCATCATAAGCAATGGTGTTTTGCATCATGGATAAGTTGTCTTGGTCACGAACGCGACGACGTTGGAGCGAAAAGTTCGAGCAGTAAGACTGGCCATGTTTATGGACAATCGTTAAATCACGGGCAACACGTTCGATTTCTAACGCACTGCGTTGACGTAAAGCACGACGCCACCAAAGTTCATTGGTTGCGCGGTTAAGTAAACTTTGTAGTTCGTTATCTTTTTCTTTTTGTTCAACCAGCTCAGGACGAAACGCCAAGCCGTAATCAGCCAGAATGTCACGCGCAACAGCAAAGGCCGCTTGTGTGTCATCAATGGCGGCAACCTTACGCATGACATGTGCAGACTTGGCTTTTGCAAACTCACACAGTTCTTCATCGGTTGAGGTATAACGAAATTCCATTTTGGTTAGACGTTCGTTCGCTGACTCAACAGCACGAACGGCTTCAAGGTAATCAATTTTTTTCGTCATGTTGATGAAGGCACGCGTCATCACCGGTGCAAATTCTCGGTGTGACTTACACGCATCGAATGCGCGAACAACCCAACTTTTTTCAGGTGTGCAAAACGTCTTCTGTGAATTGTCATCTAAACACGGGACTAAGTGAGGCTGGGGCGCGGCATAGAATGGATTGATACCAAACTCATCAGTGAAGATTGAAGCAACTACGTTATAACACTCAGGCATAATCACTTGAACTGAACCAGACTTAACGTGACAAGGTAACGTCTTTGTTTCAGTCAGCTTAAGCGATTGACTACGAGCGTAGTTAAAAGCCTGATTGCTTAACTGTTGTTTGGTTGAGTACGGCGTGTGATTCATCTATCTAAACCTTGCGAGTATCGATTTGTGGATACTGTAGTCCTGATGAATCGATACCTCAAGACACGATTTTTGGATACTAATGGTCTAAACTAGGAAAAAAAGGAGTAATGCGATGTATGCAAATCAACTGTTAGATGCCTATAAAGAAGCTAAAAACTACGTGCAAGACAAACAAATTGCGCATGATTTGGGTATCAGTAAGCAGAAGATGAGTAATGTTAGAAGTGGAGCTAGACAACTCACTGATAATGAAGCGATTTTTCTAGCTGAAAATTCAAACATTGATGTGCACGAAGCATTGATCTTTCTTGCGGCTGATAAAGCTAAGACTCATAAAGCCCAGCAGATATGGCAGGACATCACGGCAAAGTTAAGTAGCCAAGGATTTGAGCGCCTAAGCCTTGGTATTACTGGATTCATGGCGTTTGGGATTGGTGTCCGTCAGTACGCATTATGTACCTTATGTTAAATAAAGTAGAAGGAGAATCTAGTTCATGGAAGTTGCTGTGAATTGGTATATAACCCATTTAAATCAAATGTTTAATGAGGTAATCGCCTATGAATAACGTCCCTTCTCTAATTTGTCGTAAAACTATAACGTAGACCTCATTCATACTCATAAAATAGAACGACCACTTGGTTCACATTATGCAATTTAACAGTATTGTGTTATTTACCATAAAATAGGTAATAAACATCTATTTTAAACTCTGCTGCAAATGGTCAGTTTGCAGCAGAGTTTAAAATATCTGTGTATTACAAAGCACCAACTTTGTTTGTGCTTAGGGAATTAACTATGTCGGAATATATTGACAGATATATTCCGACAGATATATTCCGACAGACAAACTTAGCACATATGTTTTATTTGATGAGCAAGCGGCAGTACCGGTACTAAAGGAAGCTCCAAAGTTAAGCGGTATTTATCAATCAAGTGACGCTGTAATACTTGTAGATACCAGCCTAAAGAATGACGTTATCGCTGCTGCTTCAAGTGGTAATATCTTTACTTTCGCAGAACAACAACGAATTAAACCTCAAAGGCGTTCACTTGTGGTCTCCACGATAGTTTACCGCTCAACAAATTGGTTGGAACACACACAAACGAAGCTGATGCTTCAACGTGGACAATTGATACTAACGTCAATCTTACGATAAATGGCATGTGTACTTTCACGGGAAAGATTACCGCGAAAGATTATTACTATAAGGGGCTACGGCTGACGTGACGGGATGTTCTTCTAGTACTTATGACGGTCAATTAACGGTGCGCCTGATTCAGTTACAGTCTATCAACGAGTTATTGGTTACCCGTTACCAACCCTGCTATAGCACTGGCGAGAAGAATCAAACCTGTTTTGGTACTTTTTTTTGATAAGCCGATGTTCATAGTATCTTCCATTGTGCCCGACTTTTATGCGTGCCATGGCTTGCAGCACTTTAGCTACTTGCAAATCGTTTAAGGCATTTCTTAGGAATACCCGTCCACTTGCTGACCATATCTGCGTAATGGTTCGAGTTGTTTTCATTGGTTGGCGCTAATGTGTGTACGATGCTGTAAATAGTGTTGGTTACACTCGATTGCTCACCCCATTAGAAGTAACCCAGAGTTCGACATTAGATTTTAAACCTCAGCATACAATTGAAACAAAATACTCAGCAACTCCCTCTCGGAAGGTTCTTCCTCCCTTGGTTGCATTTTTGTAATTCTCACCATTGATATCTTTAGTCATCGCTTTGCAATTAGCCCAATGCGAAGCATTTCGGGCATAGTCAAGATCCCCTAAAACACGTCCTGCTGTGGCGAACTGATTGATATCGTTAGACTTTGATACGAACAGAAGATGATAAATAACCAGACCAAGGGCTTGCCATACTTGTGTGGAATAATAAAAGCCATCTCTGTTTTGACGTAATTTTTCTTTTACTCCTTCAAGCCAAGCAGTTAAGAACCCTTTTATACAAGGATAAACATTTTCTAGCAGTTCAGAGTCTATAGGTGTGTTGTTACTTAATTTTTGGGCTATTTGAGTTGAAGCCTGAATTGAAGCTCCGCCGACCGCCCCGAGCAACAATCTGATCATTGTAGATTGGGTAGTGATAAAACTGTCTGATTTAGTCACTCGATTAGAGCTATTGGACATTCCACCTAAACTATCAAAAGCCAGATCATCAGCAAGCTTAGCTACACACTGAATGAGTGGTGACTGCGTATTTCCCCGATCTAGAAGCGTTGAATGCAATTGAAAAGAGTGAAGGTTTAAACTTTTACATAAATTAGCGACATCGATTTCTGATAAGGATTTTTCATCATCAAATAATACCGTTATAGGGATCATTAGGCTACTTAACTGTTGCCGTTCCTGACTATTTTCATGCATTAACTCAGAATTTTCGAAACCTCTCGAAAATGCTTTTTTAAAGCCAAGTACGCGGAGAATAGCAACTGTAGGAAGTATTCCATCAACAATAAATGCATGCTTAGCGGAATATGTAATTCTCCCGGTATTATTTCTGCTGGTGTATGAAAAGTTACTCTTACCAGAAATCGCAGCTGTTATTGTTAAAAATGGTTCTACTCTATTTGAACCCAAGCCAGCTTTGATGCTATCAACCAACGCCGTAACACGCTTTTCATTCTTTCCCTTAGCAACTTCTGCAAATGCTAACTCTAGACCCTTCGGCGCACTAGATACTGAAAAATATGAAGGAAGATCGATTGCTGAAATGTAACACAACAAACTTTTTGTCTCACCATACCTTTGATTTGTTGCGATGCCAGACAATGATAAAAAAGCTTTTTTAACAGTCACTTAAAATCAACCCTTAAGTTATTCAATCAATCTTATCGTTATATTACCACACTTATACTCTATTCTAATTCAGAAATGTATTGATCGGGCGCAGCGCCCGATCAATAATAAGGCATTACAACACTCTAATATCTGTAAGCTCAATATGGATTTAATGTACTACGCTGGTGAGACGTTAAAATTTGAGGATGGGAAGAACCGACGAATACTGTTCGATACACGAACAGCATTGCCTGTGTACTTACCGTTCCTATTTTTCTGTGAAAAGAACACCCATCGCTCATTCAGTCGCCAGTGCGCGGTCACAACAGCGATTCAGTCTTGGTATGCGTTTTGGCAACAAAAATATGGCCGAACATTTTGTGCCTCTTTTATAGACAGCGATTACAACGTTCAGCAATGTATCGAAGAAATACCCACATTCCTAAATTTCATGAAGGACGGCGGCATATATTTCGATAATGTGGCTCAGCTAACTACACCCATCGAAGCATTAAACGTTTTGCCCAGCACATTGTCAGCCAGACTGCGAGATGTCGGGTTGTTCCTGAAATATCTGATCTCTAGGTACGCCAGTTCTAAAATAATGGACGGTGATATTCAGGACATCCAACGTTATGCACAGTCCCTGCGTTTAAGTCTTGATTTCGAAATCAAAGAACTGCAAACAATGCTGGATAACTCTATGAAGACAGTATCCAGAAAAAAATCTGGGTCAGCGGATAACGATCAGTACAAATCATTAGACGTATCTCAAGTCAATGCCCTGATTCAAGTTATTAGACCTAGCACTGCTCAGAAGCCCAACACACTTAATCCCCGAGATGATTCTGATGTTCAGCTCCGTAATTATGTTATGAGCCTGTTGATGTTAAGGCTGGGATTGCGCATAGGTGAAGTCAGGTTGCTGGAGGTTAACTCGGTTAGACCAAACGTGTCAGGACATGGTTATACGCTAGACGTTCGTGTGGCTGATGATAAAGACTTCGAGACATCAGTTGAGGCGGAACTGAAGAATCAGTACGCAACCAGAGAAGTACCTTTACCTGCTGACCTGTACAAACTAATTCACATATATATAGAAAAAGCTAGATTTACTGACAAAGGCAAAACCCAGCGTCCTCGTCACCGTCGATTATTTTTAGGTGGTGGAGATCAGCCTATTAGCTACCATTCCGTACTCTCGTTCCTGAAAGACGCTTATGACGTAATTAAAAAGCACTTCCCTGCCCTGTGTGATACGGAGAATTACGCTGGTGCTATCCCCACTCTAACTCCCCACATGCTTCGGCACACATGGGCTAATGCTGAATTAGCCAAACAAGTTGCTATTTTTCAAAAGCGTAACCCTAATAACCACAGGGGGGCGGTTGAGAGTGCAAAGTCGATTCTACGTTCTAAGGGGGGCTGGTCTCATGCTAGCCGTATGCCAGATCACTATGGCAAACGTTTCTTACAAGACTCAGCATCAAATCATCGATTGCTGGCTTACTACATGAAATCTAAATGGATGTAATAATAATGGATGAGCAACTTTCATTGTTCGATAAAGTTGTTGAGGTGGTTGAATGCACCTTAACCGAAGAACAGCGTCAATTCGCTTCAAATATCAAGTTGGAACGCAGGGCGATTATCGGTGGTGGTAAAACAGTGCACTGCACGACTTCGGTAAATATGTTGGAGAGTGAATGGTCAATTCATGATGCGGGTAATTCGTTACGCTTAAAATTTAAAGACATCAAAAATATTGAGTTCAGTAATATTTTAAAAAACATTTCTTTGTCATTTTTGCGGCAGAACTCTCCAAAATATGCGAATAGAGGATTAGAAGTAGCAAAGCAAGTATTTGCAACAGAGTTGACACTTGATACTGCAAAACAGGTGTTGACTCAAATGGCGGAATCGGAAGCTTCTACGGAGGATTACTATGCTTTCAAGCGCTTTGTTCGACTATTAATGGAAAAAAATGTACCTGATTTTGACATAACGCAGATTGAAAATCTAAGCCGCTTACCTACTCCTGATAGTGACAATTTTTCCGCCTATTACGACACTGAAATTATCATCAAAGCGCCAGAAAGAAACATGCTCCAAAAGGGCTTCATTCAAGCTTCGGTCAAAGCGAAATCACTGACCTTCGATGAGCTTCGTGATGTATGCATTCTCGCATTTTTTTACACAACAGGTTGTCGCCCAGTACAAGCAATTCAAGTCCTTACTTCTGATCTCCACAAAAAAGCAAATAGTAGCTTCTACATAATTGCTCTACCGTTTGCAAAAAAGCGTAGGGGTGAAATGAAACCATATATGATACAGCTTCCATCAGAAATTGCCTTGTTATTGAATGAGTTGAAATCTAGGTTGAATAAATTAAAGGGTAGCAAGGCTCAACAAATATTTGGTTTTGAAACAGGCGATATGAAATATACTAAATTCTTTAGTGAAGCTATTCAGCGACAAATGTTCCGCTTTGCTCCTAAGGATACACAGAACGCAATTTTATCAGGGGACTACGAACAGCCAGTATTCACCCCAACCGATTTTAGACACAATGTCGGACACTCGATGGCTATGTCTGGCGCTACAGCTGAAGAAATCGCATATGTACTGGGGCATTCCAATCTTGTCGTAGCTCGTCACTATATTTCAGCAACACCAGAGCTTGCCATGATTAAATCCAGAACACTGGGTCGCAACGATGCTTATAACGATATGATCGGAATGCTTCTTACAGGTTCAATTGTTAATGAAGAACGTTGGGAGAAGAAAAAAGTACTCGGTGTTGTTGGCGGTGAGTTGTGTTCTGGTATTGGAGGCTGTTCGGCGGGAGTAACCTGCCCCTACTCACCTGTTAGAAGTTGTTACGGCTGTTTTGATTTCGACCCATTTTCTGATGGTAATCATGAGCATGTATTAACATGCGTGAACAAAGAAGCTCAACAAGCATATGACCTTTCAGCATCCACCGGGTGTATTAAGCGCAACCCTGTCCTCGATATTTCGGAGCAGACAGTCTTTGAGATTGAATCAGTTATTGCACGTTGTAAATTACACAAAGAGGATAACCAATGAGACGGGCTTACAATAATCATGACGTTTTCATCGCAGAGCAGCGTGCATACTACGAGGAATATCTGAATAAATCGAATACGCCTTGGGAGTCGGATGCGTGGGGTTCTAAAGATGAAGGTGGCTGGTTGGTAACAGCAAATAAAGCAGCTGGTTTTAATTTTGCGGTTATTCAGAGGATGAAGGGACTTTCAAAACGGGAAGTCCAACCTGAATTCCAAGACTTTATCAGAGCGATGTGTGTAGCAAAATATAGAAACCGTACTTGTGGTCATGATGCATTAAAAGCGTTTACTCTGACTATGAAGCGACTCTATTCAATGTTGGTAACAGAAACGGCCCAAACTCATCCAGCCCATTTGACAACCGATATTTTTGAAGCTGTCGATAGGCATAACGAAAAAGTTGCGAAACTGGTTAATCTTGCTGATGAAGCGACTACTTTGGGATGTGTACAAGATCTAATGATTCAACATGGGGTTACGATCAGTCCATTACTCTATAAAAATAAACGCCCAGCATCCAATAAGGCCAACGCAGCACGTAAGGCAAATAAAATGGAGGCGGAAAAAGAGTCACGTTTCAAAGATGATATTAATCGTGACACTGACAGGCAAATTTCCCTCCATGCGTTTATTCAAATTGCATTTCTTACCAACAGTGTGGACGATGAAATGCAGCGCTTGGGGATGAAAGTCCTCGACACACTGATTTGCACAGGCTTTCGTTGTACCGAGGCTATGATGCTACCTCTTAACTGTCTAGTTGAGCGAGAGTTAGAGCTAAATGAAGAAGATTCTGAGCCAACCAAGGACGCCCCTGAGTTAACTAAAAAAGCACCTAAATCTAAACCTCCTGAACTAAAGGTGGCTTACGGCTTAAAGTACCTAGCACTAAAAAATTCCAAGGCTCGTATACATTGGATTGAACCAAAGGCGTATGCTGTATTGAAGCATGCCATCGACGATGTAATTAAGATCACTGAACCTTATCGCAATCATGTCAAGCTAATGCGTGAACGCGATGACGGCACACTTCTACCCGAAGGGCTGAGTGATGAGCTTACACTTGATTACATTGCGACTCATCTGGTAGACGCAGCCGAAGGCCGCCACTTTCGAGATAAGAAAGTTTACGTTTACAAGTTCTTAAAAAACAAAGGTGTCTTACCTATACGGGAAGAAAAAGCCCCTCGGACATCAGGGGTTGTGAGAACCTATGCCCGACAAGATCTTGAAAATGCACTTCGTAATGAATCTGAACAAGATGATCCTTTATCTGTCTCCGTAATCATTCGCCAGAAAGCAGAAACTGTACAATTGGAAGATTTGTTGTTTATCGCCCCGTCAGGTTCAATGAATATTGCGCAGAAAGCGGGTTTTAAGCATGTAATTACCAATGTCATTCAAAAAGACATTATGCGTTTTCTCGGTAAGGGAGAAGCCGCTAGGAAATCAATTTTTAAATGTCACGACTGTCGAGAGGAAGACGGTCGCTTTATCGTAGTCCCGACCCATGTACCTAGGCACAACATCAACACATTCCTTGAGATTGCGGGGGTAACAGATCACCTTCAGGCAATGATGATGGGACGTGCAGACATTGCACAAAACTTAAGTTACCAACACACCAACTTACTTGAAACCAACTTATTAGAAGAAAAAGATTTACCAGAATCTGAACCAGATTTCGACGATATGGTGGTTAATGATTCTCTTCCAGAACTTGATGATTTTTATATTCCAGAAAGTTCGCTGCTTGACACCATTGATTCTCAGGATCACAACGACATCTTGACGGCGTTTGGCATGGACGTTGTTACCTCGCCCTCAGAGCATACTCTTCAAAACAACGTGATGGAGTACTCTCCAGAGCAAAGTCTTGAGCATAATTTACAGCGCAACTGGCACTCTTTAGATAACGAGCAACTCAATGTTGACTTTCTGTCTGCCGCAATGGATGCAAACGAATTGGTGGGCGACATTCAGGATGTCTACAATGAAATTAAAACTGGAGAAGGACTACAGGCAGCTAAGGAATTTATTGCTATCAACCCGCACCTACACCCTGTTCTCAATGGTTCATGTACGCGTGATTTAGCAAGAGGCGGCTGCCCTCACCGCCTTAAATGCGTTTCAGGTAGTGGTTGTGCAAACCTTGCTATGACTGGTCGTGCAGGTGAATACGAGAATCTGGTAAAACTATCACAAAACCTAAGACAAGCTTTAGAACTAGCGGAGTCCCAATTTGGCTCAGAGCCAGCCTACGTAGAGCATATTGATGAGTTAAGAAAAAATCTGACGAATACCGAAATTGCTTTAGAAAAGGCTAAATTAGCAAAATATAAGCGCATTAGAATCCAAGTTTTTCCAGATGGTAATGCTGTCCACTCGAGTATTGATAGACCTAAAACACTGATTGACTTGTTTGCAGAGCAGCAATTACTGATTGATAACAAAAAAGGATAAAAATAATGGTTGCAAAAAAAAGTGCAAGCAAACCTTTAAGAGGAAAAGACCTGAATGATGCTATTGAAGTTGAACTTAAGTTCATGCTCGACGAAGGTTTTGAATCATCGCCAATCTCTAAGAAGGCTGTACACGCTCGGATAACAAAGAAAGGTTACATTTCCTCAGGACTAAGTGTCTTGAGTCATAAAGATCGAACCGATTTAATAGATCACTATATAAATAAGCAGCTAGATGCGAGCTGTGATGATGCGGATATCAACGAATCATTTAAAGCTGGCCGAACAGTCGAGGGCTATAAAGCCGCAAGAGATAAGCTAAAAAAAGAAAATGATGTACTCAAAGAACGACTTCGTATAAATACGGAAGCATTGGTTAAAATAGTGCATCAAATACAAATGACGAATATCTCTGTTGATAACGTTTTGCCTGAGCATTTGGTTGCGCAGCTCGATGAGTCCGTCCCTGATTACAATTCAGAGTTTACCCCTAAATTCGTTCAAGATGAGGAGTGGTAAATGTCTCATGGTGAACAGGAAGGGTTAATTGAGCGCGATAGCCGAGGGGATGCTAGCCAGTCCATAAATAAGCTCAACGCCTACCTCGCAACACTCAAGAAACATGATATCCCCGTTATCCTTAACACTCAAGATCGGCCCAATAAAAAGCAGATCGCTTTAGAGGCTGGCTTTTCTCGTTCTTGCTGGGGTTCGAACCCTGAATTAGAGCCATTACTGAAGCGTTACGAGGATAAGTGGCGCAGCGAGGAAGTGAATTGGTTGCCACCATTACTATCATCTCCGTCAACAGAAACAAACAATGCATTGAAAAGTGATAGTACAGAGTATAACCAAAGCGCAAATAAGCAATTGGTCGAGACCACTCGATTAAGGCAACTTGAAAGACTAGTCACGGAGCAGGCAACCGAAATAGAATCACTTAAAAAATCGATCGATAAGTATAAGTACCTGAAAGAATTGAGGGAGGTAATCGCAGAGCAAGGAGAGCAGCCATGGTGAAATCAGCTAATTCAAGTATAAACCTTAAAGTAACATCAGTTTGGTATGAGAATGCTGACAAGGTGGTCTTTGGAGCTATGGCCGCTGATGATGAGGGTAGAAATGTTGCAGTATTCAAGTATTACGTAGTTCACGCCCCGAAGCGCCATATTCCTTTTCCTATAAAACGCATGCAGATTTGGAAAGTTACTGGGCATTATACTGATCGTTCAGTTGTAAAAAACAACATTCCCCAAACGGAAGTCAATATTACAGCTTCGAAGCTTAATATGATTTTACCTAAAAATGTAAATGCATTTATGGGGTTGATTGTAAATGATAATTCATTTGAAGGTATTGGTGAAAGATTAGCATTTAAGCTATGGATGAAGTTTCGCAAACGTATTTACAGTATCTTAGAAAATGGCTCGATTAATGAGCTATTAGAGACTAAAGGGCTTGGTTTAAAGGGGGCTGTAAGCCTTATTCAAGGTTGGAATAAGTACAGAAATCTAAGGCATATTGCTTGGTTTGACAAGTATGATATTCCCTCAGGTATTGCAATGCAGCTAATTAAGCATCACAAAGGAAAATCAATACAGGCTATAGAGGAAGACCCCTATAGATTAATGAGCTTCGGTTTATCCTTTGATGAGGCAGATCAGGTGGCAAAGCAGTCGTTTGGTTTTAAAGATAATAGCCCGAAACGATTGTTGGCAGTAGTTGCACTTGCACAAAAAAAACGAATGCTAGATGGGCATACTATTTCAAATCATTCTAATTTACTTCTAATTATATCAGAAACATTGGGGGAGGAACTTGCGGCGCAGGCTTTAAGACTAGAGCATTCAAACTTTTCATTTTTCGTAAGTTCAAATGGCATTTATCACAGTATGGCTGCATGGACAATGGAATGCGTCATTGCGAAAAGGCTTGCATCTTTATCGTTGCGAGAAACGTGGACTCCTAGTTACGAGGAAGCCTTATCTAAAACGATCTATAATTTGCCATTCTCAATGACAGAGCGTCAAGTAGAAGCCGTTACAACCTCATTCAGTCGAGGTGCTTCAGTGGTTTCGGGAGGCGCTGGAACTGGAAAAACCACTATTTTAAAAGTGGTTTTTGAGTGTTATCTAGCACTCGGTGCAGAAGTAAAACCTATGGCCTTATCTGGTCGAGCTGCACAACGAATTACTGAGCTAACAGGTTTTCCGGCTCAAACTATTGCAGCCTTTTTAAAACAAGATCCTATTTGTTCGACTAGCCGAACTGTACTTGTGATTGATGAAGCATCAATGCTTGATTTACCTACAATGTTCAAGCTAGTAACGCATGTCCCACCAATGACTCGCTTTATTCTTGTTGGTGACCCAGCACAGCTCTGCCCTATTGGCGCGGGTAAGATACTTCATGATGTAATAGATATTATTCCAACTACTACACTCGACATTGTTAAACGGCAAAAAGGTTCGACTGGTATACCTGAATTCTCTCAGGCGATACGAGATAAAAAAATACCTCTGTTTCGTTCTGGCAATATTCGTTTTCATGAGGTTGCGGTAAATAATATCAATGCCAAAATCACTGACTTGTATGCTCAAAAGAGCATTCATAGTCATATTGTTGCTGCGAAGTATTCAGGAAATGGTGGTATCGATGTTATAAATGAATTATGTCAAAGCCTATGTAATAACGATGGACAGCGAATTGAATTTGAGCAGCAAGGTAAGCTAAGACATCTCAACATCAAACAAGGCGATCCTGTTATTTTTATTAAAAACAATTATGACAGAGGTGTTCGGAATGGAACCATGGGGACTGTTGTACTTGCTGGGCGATCAGATGTTTCGGCAGAAGGCGAATTTGCAGTAGCTGATATAAAGATTGATGGTGAAGAAAGAGTAATCCCGCTTACTATGGATTTGATCGACAGCGTCAGAGTTGCTTATGCGGTATCTTTACATAAAGCTCAAGGATCTCAATTCAAGCGTATAATTATTCCATTGGTAAATGCGAGGATGGTCGATAACTCATGGTTGTATACTGCCGTAACTCGGGCAGAAATTAAAATTGAACTTGTTGGTAGCAGAAAGTTATTTGAACGTTTGATTATGCGGGATAGCGCAATAAATAAGCGCGATACATACCTAAAAGTATTATTGATAAAAGAGATATCAAAACGATCGTAGGTCGCAGGTTTAATATAGTAAGGGATGAGTTGTGAACAAAAATATAACATTGCAGATTAAGTTGATTTATAACACTTTGCTTTAAACATAGCGGCCATATTATAAAGGCAGCCTATGAGCGGTCTTTTATTGAAGGAAAGGAAGCCTTCCGCTGAAACCATGAACCAATACACCAAGGAGATTATATGTCTGTTGAATTTAACTTGTTGCTGCCTGAACTCAATGAGTTTGAGATTGATAATGTTCAATACAAAGTCGTTGACCCAACAGAGCTTCCAGATCGCACGTTTAAAGCATTTGATGCATATATGAGGGGCTCCGCAGCACCACATCTCGTCTATGTGTACAGTCATGATTATTCGCATTTTTGCATGCTTGTCCGCCGTGGTGACATAACCATAACCTAGACCATGATAATGACAACAATGCAACTAGCGATGCGAACGACAGCTGCCCCTCAATTGTTATAAATAAGCTCAGTGGCGCTCTCTCTGCCTTGCCTGATGCGAGCATCCCGTGATCATTATTGTGTGCAACAGTGTCATTGGCCTTAATATCTAGTTTTCATAAAGACTACTCCGGTAGCCTTTTTTCTTATTGTGCTGGGTATATTAGACATAAAGGCTATTACACTAGCCTTTTAAAATGAGCACATATTTTGCTTTCAATGTACTACAAACCAACAACCATGAGTTTCACCTGAAACCGTTCACTAAATTTCAAGTGCTTTTCTACAGTGACCTGTAGATGCAGTTTATAAGGCTCTTGGGGTTAATAAGTAAAGACTGCTAAATAGGACGCGGTTGAAAAGACCGCTTTAAAGTACTTGTTCTGCTAGTCAGTTCTTTAAGTTAATTGAGATAACACGCTTGCGAATAATTTATAACATGGGATTTCCACACTTTTTAACATACACTTAAGTAAGTCACACCTAGATTGCAAGCGATTGCTTTAAATATATATGTAAAATTATACCTTGAAGAGTGATATTACTTTCTGTCGATATTGACCAATCAATTGATAATCTGGCGCTTTGTATAATTCATTTAAATTAGCATCGTTATTCAGATTGGTATTTGTTCGTCCGTCAAAGCTTAGTGATAGTTCACTAATGCCATTTGGCAGAGATTGCCCTATTTGACCACCATGAATATAGCTAGCTGCTTCATTTTCTAACTCATAGATAACACGAGTGTCTGGTAAGTCGCTTTGAATTCTATTTGCATACTTAACCAAGTTAGCTTCTGCGAAAGTGTAGAACCATGCCTCTTGGTTTGCTGAAGTGTTTACTCGCAAAATTCTGCCTAGCACTTGCCGATAGTACATTTCGGTTCTTACGTGGCTTAAATAACAACACACCTGAAGCCTTGGAATATCAGTGCCTTCTGAAATCATCCCTACACTTACAATCCATTCTGTATTTTGCTTTCTATAACTATCAATGATCTCTGACGGCATCGAGTCTTGGTGTGAGACCATTACAGTACTTTGATCAAAATCGCTTTGAAGCATTTGTGCCAATTCAATGGCATGTTCAATCGAAGATGCCACTATTAAACCACCTGCATCAGGATTTTGTTGTCGTAACTCAGATAATTTTGATATACCTTGAGAAAGGATATACTTCATCGTTTCTTGTTCAGAAATTATTGATTTATAAGCCAAATCAGAACCAGAAAAGGCATCTGTCAGGCTAAAAAATGTTTTGGCTTCTTCTTTTCTTGATGTAACTGTGATTCTATCATTATCAATCAGTACAATTCGTGGTTGACGACAAACGGCATCTGCAACAGCCTCTTTTAAACCATAAGAGAAGTCACATTCAATTTTATTATCTTCAAGATATCTGCCTAGTGTTATAGGTAGTTGATCCGACCGCCATGGTGTTCCTGAAAGCCCCAGTGTATACGTTGCGTAGCCACAGATATTAATCAATATTTGAGCTCCCCAGGCATTAGCATTCGCAAGACGATCCCCAGCGCAATGATGAAGCTCATCAAAAATCACTAATACACGATACTCACGTAATATTTGCCAAAATTCTGATGTGAGAGTCAGTAAACTTTGATAAGTATACACTCCACCTAATGCTCCTATTGAACCATTAAAACTCCGGTTTAGGTGGCGTTCAAAAGTACGGCGAATTCCCTGCTCTACTTCTTTTGTAGGACAGAAACATATGACGAAATCTATTTTATCTTGCTTAATCAATTGCAACGCTACTTCAGCTGCCATTGTGGTCTTACCCGCAGCAGGAGTCGCTAAACACATGAAGTGTTTTAAGTAATTATTATATTTCTGTAGTACTTGTTTAACGCAAGCAGATTGCCATTTTCTTAGCTTCACCCTCGCACCTTCTTATAATCAGTAAGAATTGTCTCGATGGCAGTAACTTGCCCGAGTAGCCTTGAACATTTTTCACGTGCTTGCATAAAGTAGATTTCGATCTGAGGTTTCAATTCAGGCAGTTTTTCATGCAGGCGTTGATATTCTTCCGATTCGGCAATACTCGATGATAAATCGACCTGATACTGTTGCAATTCTGCTTGAAGAAATGAAATAACAGCACTAACATTTGGTGCGCTTTGCTCTTCACTTAAGTTTAACAACACGATAGTGGATTTATTAAACAAATCAGTTTTCTTATAAATCACATTCCGTACTGTATTTCCTTCTTGTTTTAGTAATAACCCTTTTTGCAGCAATCTTGTTATCTGCCGATAGACAAACTTACGAGCTTCGATCTTGCAGACTTCGTTTCGATTGCGGTTAAGGTAAGCATCCCTCAACTCAAGGACAGTGAATTCGTCCATCTTGCTTACAATCAATAGCGCATGCATTTTTTCATTAATTTTAAAGACTTGCTTTTCCACAATCACTTTTACTCACGTATTTGACTTTAAAAATTTCCACATGAGTATGTTATTCAGTTCACAAACTCAATACTTAGGATTGCTAAGTATACCTGAATGATAAAAACTTAGAAAATCTAAGTTACCTAGGATTTATATAATGACGTTTTCATGCATACAGAAAGCCCTTTGCCGATACGACTCAAAGAATCTCGTAAGACAGCTGGTATCAGTCAGAAAGAGTTGGGGATTCGCTTGGGAATGGATCCAAGCTCTGCAAGTGGGCGTATGAACCATTACGAAAAAGGCAGACACATGCCCGATATTGCAACCCTTCGCCGTATAGCAGATGAACTTGGAGTTCCACTCTCTTACTTTTTTTGTGATTCGGACAACTCAGCAAAATTAGTACGCTTAATTGAGAAGCTTTCCGAGGAAGACAAGAAAGAGCTAATTAGGAAGCTTGAGAATGATGCCTAATCAAGTTCCTTGTTTTATTTAGAATTAAAAATAATACGCAAAAAGTTAATGGGACACGATGAAGGCCTGAACAGCTAGAAAAGGTGGAGCCTTGCCACATTTGAATACACGCATGCCGACCGGTAGTGATACGATTCAGCATTCTGGTGAAAAGTCTGTTGAATCGAGGCGTTCGTATTCAATCAACCGTTGCGTGTGGCATTACCAGTAAAAGCCCATGGCAAAGTTCAAAGACACTAGGAATACAGCAAGCATTATCCAATGCTTACCTAAGATCTCAGGGGTTGGTTGAACTACGTGATGGATGGATTAGGCTTCACCATTCTAAGTGAAACGCCCTGTGCGGATCCGCATGCAGGGTGTTGTGGGGGGGAGGGTTAAAGACTCTCGGCTACCCGATTATAAGGCAATTTAGTAATGAATCCTAGCGAACCTACGTGCCTTAAACTGCTTTACGTTTGGCTGTCTACGAACTAGGTTCATTAGCTCCCAATATGAGTTTTGTGAGAACTGACTGTTGATCTCTTTTGGTACATGGTAAGCATACTGACCATCAAGTCGATTAACCCAATGATGACTCGACTCATACTCTGGCAATAGGTACATTTGAATACCCCATCGAATGTTGTTGAGCATCTCGGATATATGGCTCAAATGGTAACTTAAAATGTCATCATGAAACTTTTCGTGAAAATCGCTTAATGCCAACAGAGATTGCTCATCATCAATGTGAAAACCATTGTCTTTAAAGATTTTCTGCAAACCTCTCGCTGTTTTCGTTAAGCGACCTAGCCCATGTTTACAGATATTCCCACAGATTTTTATAAAATCTATCCGACGAACTTTAAAGCAAGCATCAATACCAACAGACGGAAACCATACGTCCACTGTTACAACTTCTTCCAACCAATCCTTTAGTTGGTCAACGGGAGCTTTTAAATGCTCAGTTGAGTTGTTGATATTAAAACATGGCGATTTACATACATTACGTAGAACACGTAAACATGATATTGATTGTCCAAATACTCCACCATCTAGATTTGACAAGAAATCAACCAACATGATGTTGAAATATTCTTTGTGGGTCAAAGATTTGGCAGTTACAGCTGTGTAACCCTCATAAGAGGAGAATTCCATAAGCGAATGATTAACCATGTCATCAAGAGAATCGACAACAGCCTTTAGCTGAATCGATTCGAGCTCAGTACCTTTATATTTCATATATTGATTTTGCCTTATAACGCCAGCAATAAGGTGTGCCAACACTGAACCAGCCAAGCACACCGAACTTCAAACCAAAACTGCCGAGTGTAACGCATCACCTTGATTGCCTTGTTATGCGTGTAGATTCCTTGTCTATTAATTCCTTATAAACATCTTCAATTTTTTTCCATCTCAATATATCAGAATCATTTTGAATAAATAACTCATATTGACCATCTCTTGTGGTTAACCCAATATCAACTAGTAGCTTTTCATTTAACTGCACTAAAATATTAGAACTAGCTGGATCATCTAAGAACCCTTTTACTATAACTTCGACTTGTAAACCAGGAGGCAAAGGATTTATGAGAACTATATGATCTCCCTTCTTATAATCCCCGCCCCGAGTGTGCTGTTTATTAATATAAACACCGATTGTATCATTTGATTTAGCTGTTGAATAAACGGCAAGAGCTCTAAATTGCTCTAGACGCTTATCTCTAATTCGTTTGTCCTGTTGTTTAGCCCATAAATGAGCAGCCTCTATAGCGATTTGTACATTTATAATGCTTTTTGAATTAGTATTAAAATCATTACCTAATTCAGATACACTTTTATTAAACTTATTCTCAAGATCAACAACTTTCAAAAGTGAATTGTCTTCGACTCTTTTCGACCAGTCACTTCCATGATGAATAGAGATAGCACCTTCTTGGACAGCTAGTTTTTTATCAAGCTCAGGAATTGATTTTGTTTTAAGTTCTTCAATTTGTTTATTTAGCTCCTTAATTGTAAACTCAACCCTTGCCGAATAAGCCCCTACAGAGAAAATTAATACTACAATAGCTGCGTCAGCAGCCCATTTAGGTATAGATACAGCCATTTATCACCTCCCCAGAAATTTTTCTGACTAAGATGAGATGAAAAGCATCACATCATATTCATAGATAAACCTACATCTTCTAAGGTTAAGTAAAGCGGCTAAAGCGCCAATATGCAAAACATTGCATCAGCTATTTATCAAGCGGTTGAAAGTGGCAGTATCACACGAGTGTACGCATAACGAATGGCATGGACTCCCCCTCATAAGGCTCTGCCACACTTGGTAATGTCTGACGACCAAATTCCTTGGAGGCCACCATGTCACAATTACTCTATGGCATTGATTTAGCCAAACATAGCTTTAGTATCCACGGCGAAGATTCTACAGGCAAGGTATTGATCCACAAAACAATAACGAGATCTAAAGTTTTAACCACTTTTGCCAATATCCCACCGGCTATCATCGGGATGGAGGCCTGTGGTACTTCGCATTATTGGGCTCGTGAACTGACTAAACTCGGTCACACGCCAAAAATTATGGCAGCCAAATATGTTGCACCTTTCAGAACGGGCGCCAAAAACGACCTCAATGATGCCGTTGCTATTTGTGTTGCTGTCCCCGTCCTTCAACGCGCTGCATTAAAATCAAATCCGCAGACCAACAAGCCATACTATTACTTCACCGAGCACGTGAGAGCTGGGTTCATGAACGTACTGGATTGCTCAATCAAGTTCGAGCTATGCTCGCCGAATTCGGTATCATCCCCCCTGTCTGTCGGCATGCTCTCCAACGCGCAATACCCGAAGCATTGGAAGATGCCGAAAACCAACTACCTGATTTATCGAGAGCGATTATCGCCGATTGTTACGACCATCTTTTAACACTCAACCAGCGCATTGAAGATCAAGAGAACTGCTTCAATATGTTGGTATCACGTAGCCATAATGCCAAGAAAATAATGAAAGTAGCCGGTATTGCCCCAATCACGGCTACGGCAGTTATTGCCAGTATCGGCAAGGGTGAACAGTTCGATAAAGGCCGCTACTTTGCTGCTTGGCTGGGCCTCGTTCCTTCCCAATACTCGACTGGTGGTAAACCTCAGCTAGGGCGTATTACTAAACGAGGCGATAAGTACCTTCGAACGCTGCTCGTTCATGGCGCGCGGGCAGTAATTGCCAACCTCGGCGACAAAACCGACAGGCTCAGCCTCTGGTGTAAAGGCCTCGTTGAACGACGAGGCTTCAAACGGGCGACCGTGGCACTAGCAGCCAAGAATGCGCGAATTATCTGGTCGTTACTCCGCCACGATACCGACTACGAACCGATTAAAAACAACAGTTGTAGAATCATATTTAAAATGGAGTAACAAGCTTCACCAGGTCATTGCAATAGCTAATGATGATGTATGGTTAAGACCATTTGCGGGAAAACCTGATATGCAGGCGGGCAATAAAAATGCCTTCTAACGAATGAGGAACCGCAACCGCGTAGTTTCATCAGGGTCATGGCAAATATGCCAATAAACAGACCGAATGTAGAGCGGCAGTCCCAAACCTTATATTACCTGACGCTGTTGTTGACAATCGGGGGAGTCCATGTAACCTCATTAAGCGGCGTGAAACAGTTTGCTAAACTTAGCGAGGAACGAGCGCGAGCCAACTGTTACACGTCCGTTTAAATGACTTGTTATACGTTCTAACTCGATTCGGTGATGAATTTAACAAAGTTCCTTCCTGACTCTGTTGTACATGGTTCAAGAAGCACATCGCCAGTCATAGTCCTGATAGGTGAAGCTACATCAACTAGAGACCTCACATACAAATCATTCCAAAGTAGTTCATAAAAATCATTATCTGAAGTTAACTCAGGAAACATAAGCTCTATTAACTTACTACGAGAGCCTGTAGTTTGCTTCGGTAGGGCTTTATTATTCTTGTCAGCCCATTTTTTAGGATCATTAAATAGAACCAAGATTTTTATATGCCAAACAGTAAATTCTGATATATATCGTAAGAACATAAATCTCTTTGAGAACTCTGGTGCCTGACCCAATGCCGAGTTAACAATAGCAGCCTTCAATGCATTTAATTTTTCTTTTTCGTGTGTTTTTAATGCTTCGTTGCTTGCTGTTGTTAGAGTACTTATAAATTCTTCACTTTCAAAAATTGAGTTTATTGACTCCTCATTTTCCAAGTGAAGAATTGCTTCAGTGACTTCAATCATCCATTTAGTTCTTCTGGCTTCAATTGGCGGAGTAATCAGGCTATTAAAAATTTCTACGGCAGTTCCGCTTCCAACAGGCAATAGACCAAGAGAAGCACGAACAACTCGGTGCATTTTATCACCAGATCTTTCACAACTAGGATCTATATCTTCTACATCTAAACTCACAATGCACTCCGAACGTATAACGTTGGCATAAGGTGCGCCAGCGCATTACTTACAAAAACAATTACACTTCAAACCAAAACCGCCGAGTGTAAGGCGTCACCTTAATGCCTTTTTTACCCGGCCGTTCGACTTGGCTAAGGCAGCTTGCCTGCCAGGATGCAGTGAAATTAAAAGCTGCGCTGATTCAGCGCGACAAACATCCAGCTCAAAGCAGACAAATTCAAAACTATAACCACGATAATTACCGCGTGTTTACCCACAAAATAGCGGCTACGATGATGTTAGAACTATGGTTTACCTAGAAAAGATAAAACAGAAACGTTCGCCACTATTGATAACAAGGCAGCCTAAACTAAAGCCGCGAACAACATCAACAATTCTATTGCTTACGGCAACCACCAAAATGTAACCACTTCCATGCCAACGTACCGACCACAATATTGAAAGCGGCATTCCTCGATGATGGTGCGGCAATAGCTAAGAAATTTAAGAACTGGTGAGTACGCGGAGCATCAACCGCCACGGCCGACCCATGGTTAAAACCAAATAAAGAAGTTGGCGCGGTTACCAGCGAACATTCACACAAGTCATTGAAACGTTTGAAATAAGAAGCCGCTATGAACGACGAACGATTCTTACTGCATACGGATTTCTCAGGAATTGACCAATTCACAGCGACAACGGAAAGAATTCAACCACGTCGGGTAACGCCTGCAATAAGGTGTACGCCCACTAAGCAAGAAAACTGCCGAGTGTAACGTATCACCTTGATCGCTTTGTTATAAGCCTACTCTCGACACCAAACACATTGTCCATTTTCTACATTAATTTTAGTTTCTCTACACTCTATGCATGAAGCTTCGAAAACCTCCAAAGTATTGTTGCATATAAAACAGGTGAATTTTGTTTTGCTTTCAGAGGATTGAATTAACGTGTCCACTAAGTGCTGCCTCCAGCGACCATGGTCATAAAACTCGATTTTTTCAAATTTTTCTTCACAGAAATTACATTCCATTGCTTTCGATTTTTTATTAAAACCAAAGAATTTCCTCACCAAACTCGGAGCCAATGCATTGACTACAATAGATATTTCCTCATGTACCTCAAAGTACCTATAACCTTCTTTTTCATTATCACTAATGAAATCCAAGCTATTACTAGGAGACTTTATGTGATAATTGAACCGAGATTCAACCCAATTAGTAGAGCCAAAGAAGTACCCATGAGCAGTTAAAATCACTTCTGCTAGTTTGGACGGTTCTATCTGATTTTTGGAACTTACCGAGTGAATAATTTTATTGCGTTCATTACGCATTTGGTTGAACCAAGTGTTAAACCCATCATCCAGTTTCTGGGAAGCAAACGTATTGTGTATTTTCACCAAATCTTGAGCATCGATAGTACGAAACTCCAAAAAGCTAATATCTGACCTACTTGCATTTTTTGGCCAATTACGCCCATCATTCGCTATCAATATGTATGGTGAAATCTCAGCGATCCTTCCCTTTAGATAAAACTCCACGGCTTGCTGTACAAGAGTAAATGAAGACATCAGCTTAGGTTTAGAATGCTGAAAATACTGTTCCTTAAAATCAGCCTCACACACTAAGTCCAAATGTTCATCGTAATCTTTGAGAAGAGCGACTAAATTATCCCAAGCAGAGTTGAGTAAGGAATCTCCCATGGCAAAGAAGTCATCTTTACTGGGAATGTCGAAAACCATTTATATGCACCTATCCTTTTTTATCGTGGCTTATAACGTCTAACATAAGTTGCACCACGGCTAACTCACCAAGCGCACTGAACTCCATACCAAAACCGCGGAGTAAAACGCATCACCTTGATTGCTTTGTATATTTTTACCACATCCGAATACCAGTAACATTTAGAGGGCATTCTCTTAAGTGCTGAGGCTCATAAAGTGGATGATTTACAGTATCCGGGTAAAAACCATTCGCCTGTATATCTCGCTCAATTTCACGAGCTGCGGCTACAAAAGATTTAAAGAGCAAGTAATTAGTATTTCTAAATGAAGCACTTGGAATTGAAGTCATCTGTCTAACGGTTTCTTCATTGTCAAAATCATCTGATAACTCAACTTCAACAGATTCCATGACAGTTTTTCCATGTGCAAAAGCATCTCGCATCTCAAAACACTTTTTGGCAAGCTGATAGTTTTTAGAACCTAGGTAATTAGTTAAATTAACTTCATTAAACAATTTTCTATGAAGATTTTTTCGATCAAGCTTGAGCTTATTCCAATTTTGGTCATAGATCTTACCAAAATGATTTAGCATCGCTTCTATTGAAAATGCAGTAAAAGTAATACCCGTTATGCAATGATGGTCTATTTCCCAATCTTCTTCCGCACGTCTAGCTAATTCTAACGAAGTAGTAGCAACTCTAAAGCAATCATAAGCAGATCTTGCTTCAATTTTGACTGTTAATTTCTTCATACCCACCTAAAAATATAATGTCTAACATAAGTTACGCCACGGCTAACTCACCAAGCACACTGAGCTTCATACCAAAACTGCGGAGTAAAACGTGTCAACTTGATGTTCTTGTTAAATGTGCTTTTAGCTCCTGAACAGTGAAAGCAGGTTTACGTTTGTGAAGCATTGCGTGACAATTTGGACAGACTGGAACTAAATCTTTTTTGGGATCAACTTGATATGCATACCCAATACTTGAAATATCAACGACGTGATGAACATGGATAAATCCAGTACCAAGTTCACCATATGCTTTTTCGAAGTTAAACTCACAAACTGAGCAACTTAAGCCGTACTCTTCAATACAAGAGTTACGTGCGGTTTTGTTTCGCTCAAATGAGTTAATTACTACTTTTTTAGCCATCCCCTCGGGAAAACTTTTCTCGTCAATCTCATCGGGATAGATTGAGAATAATTCAACGTCAAGTCGATATTTTTTACTTAAACGCTCAATAATTTTGGATATAGATGTTCGGCGACCTTTATTAAGAGAGTTATAGTAAGTTACATGGAGAGCTGTAGAGCGAAGTGCTACAAGAAACTGTTCGTGACCATAATCGGTATAAATGGCTTCAAGAAAATACTCTGTTGAATATTCATTCATTGCTCGCTTGTGTGCCACACCACTCATTAAACACTTAAATATACTTATGTATATGCGTGCTGAGCCAGCAGCCATAAGTTTTTCTTCTTCAACTAGATCAATTGCATGCTTAGCTGATAACTCAGAGTTATATACCTGCTTTGATAACTCATAAATCCTATGAACACTTTCATCAGTGATTTTCAATGAAACTCCTTAGCACATTTAGCCGCATTAAGGTGTGCTCAACGCTACCACTAAACTTAACCATACCACCGTAAACACAATACCCAACAATGGAATGAAAAATGCCAAGCGTTGGGAATCACTCTTAAATGCTTTGTTAGCACTCTTTTTCAACAGCAATACACGCTTGTGAAACTTGTGTTGCGAAGTCAGAAAGCACATGGTTGAAAACAATAGTGTCGATACTTGGATACGGTGTTAAGCACGCTATTGTAGTAAAAAGTAGCGACAATGCAGTGCAGTCGATAGGTTCCAATTGACCAAAACTACTAGCGCCAACTAAAAATAGTGGATTTTGCTCGCTACAACTTGTACCCAAGTTTGCATAGTTCACTTTAGATGGAGCGTGGTTTTTCTCACATGCCCAAGAGAAATATGGGCGATAATGGTCGAGACCAACTAACTCTTCTAGCGTCTTTAATGATATGCGCTTCTTTTTCGGAATACCGTTATCGGTGGCTAAGGGCCTAGCCCATTCATAGTCGCCTTTCTTAGCATAGTCCTTACCGAGAATAACTAATGCTTCAGTTTCTCTAAGCAAGTTTAAATCCCGCATTTCTTTAGTAAACGGGGCATGATTTAGACGCTGATGATACTCTTCGAAACAGCGCATACCATTGGCATTTTTTACATGCTCAGACAACAAAAATCTAAAACCCGATTCTTTGGACAACGCAATAGCTCTAGCACAAACAGCTAACTCATGTGATGTACGCCAACGAGCCAGTGCACCGTCCGCAAACCCCGCAGAAACTAAAGCTTGAGTTTCACGAGCCACAAGTATTGCTTTTGCATGGAGTTGAATTAACGCTATGAACTGATGGTCTTCAGCTTTTTCGGCAGAAGCTTCATTATGTTTTCTGTATTCGGAAACAACCTCAAATACCAATTGTATATAACTGTCGAACAGACTAAATGCTTGTTCCCACTTATCCACATTACGAGACTCAAACTCACGCCTTTCTAGCAGTGCATCTTGATAGCTTTGAGATGAAGAGCTTAGATAGTTTTTAAGCATTGGCTCCGCAATAGACTTTGATATTTCAGTCAACTTTTCACTTGAAATATCATCAAGTTCATCAGCTAATTCATAGAGCTGATTTTGGATATCTCCAAACTTATATCCTGCTGTCAATTTATACTCCAATGAGTGCTAACGCCCAATTAACTTGCGCAGCAACGCAATACATAGGTTCTGCATTGTGCCTTAATCACTAAAACTGATTAGGAGTAAACTGCCACGCGTTGCAAGTCAGGTTAAATTGTTTGTTAGACGCCTACTTCAATTGCTTCGTGAAAAAGTAACGAGAATGCGAGGTCGGATAGTTATCCAACGTCATCTGGCACTCATAGCCTAATTTGTCATAAAACGGTTTTGCTTGAAAACTAAAGGTATCAACCATTGACGAATGGCAACCTTGTGACATTGCATAGCTCTCAAGCTTTGCCATTAACTCACTTCCTGTTCCTCGACCACGAATAGTCTTATCAACCCACAGGAAGTTTATCAAAAGCCAACTTCCAAAAAATTCGGCAGTAATCCCTGCTACTTTGCTCTCGCCATCAATCGCATAATAAGCCACTTTCCTACGGTCAATATCAGTTAAAAATGGAGAGTTATGCTCAACTAAACCATTACGTATTTCATTGATATTTTCTTCTGTCGGAGCCAAATCTAACTCAAATTCCATTTTAATCCTCATGACGACTAACGCCTGCATAACTCGTTTGCTACGATACAGACTTAGCTGAATTTTAACGCCTTAATCACTGAGACTAAAGGCAAACTGACAACGCCGAGTGTAGCAAATCGTGTTGATGCATTTGTTATGTGAAATCAGCTTGCTAAGTTGTAACAATTACCTTAATTTCACTTATAAAGTACAAGATTAAGAAAACCTGCATACGCCCAAATAAGAGTACCTAAAACTGTTAAAATAAAATATAACGATATATTACGATACTTTTCTAAAGCAGAGTTAATATTTGATTCCTTAATTTTATCTATTTCCTTTTTGCCCTCAATTATTTCAGCTAATGCACTCCCTCCTCGAAAATATATCTCTCCCTTTTGGGTTTCATCAAGATCTCTTGGATTAACTTTCACTAATGGAAAAGAATAAGAAAACGATGTTAATAAACCAAATATTGATAAAAGAGCACCAAATGCAGCTAACCACGTAAAATCTTTAAACCAAACAGATAAAATCATATGCAACGAAAAGATTAAAGAAATCGTAATAAAAAGAATAATTTTTGAGGTTTTAGATAAAGCATGTAAAGATTTGATAAATGTTATCGATTTACTTGAAAGTGGACTATTCATTATTGGATATACCTAATTATAAAAGTTTAAGATTTTCACATAACGCCGGCATCTTACGAATCCCCACAAAATACCTTTGTAGTTCAATAAGTAGACACAAAGCTTGTCTATAAATCTAATGAATTCGCTCCAAATACAAAAATTCAAAAGCAAGTTGCTTAATGTTCAAACATTACACTAACCTTCGGACAATCAACACCATGAGCCAAGTAAATCAACATATATAACAAACCTAATTGGTGGTAATTATTCATGATTTTGTGGGGATTCCCCAGCGCCGGCATAACACGTTTGCTACCATGCAGATTAAGCTTAAATTTACCACTTAATATGAGAAACCCAAAGAAATCTAGAATGCCGAATGTAGCAAATCGTGTTGATGCATTTGTTATAGCTCACTTGCCTGTTGCGCCATCAGTCCCTTAAACGTTTTAGCTTCTTCATCGAAAGCCTCTTGAGCTTTAATAAGTTCATCTAGTTTTGGACGTTTAAAGCTTCTCTTATCACGACAATACTCTAGAACACCATCACGGAGCTTTAACATTTGAGAAAAATCATCCATTAACTCCGGAAAATAAAGTTGGAGTATTGTTTGTAGTTTTTGGTAATCCCCCCTCTCTTGAAGACGATTATCAGTTGAAAGTCTCATGGCATTTTCAGCTGTATTTGAACCTTTATAGACGGGTATAAATACTAAACACAAACCTTGAAGGTCAATTTCCCACTTTTGAAAAAGCAAATGAAGTTCTTCTAATTTCACCCGTTTAAATTCGATATTTTTGAGCTTTAAATTGTTTTTATATTCAAGCTTTAATCGATGATGATTAACTATGCTTGTGACAATGACACCAAACAAAGCACCTATAGCCCCAACTACTGCGGCAATTATTGGAATAAAATCCATTAATGTAGATTGCACGTCTTGATCCAAATTTTATCTCCTGAGCTATAACGGCGGGCACTTACGAATCCCCACAAAATACCTTTGTAGTTCAATAAGTAGACACGCACCTTACCTTCTGATCTAATGAATTCACCACAAACACAAAAGATTGGAAGCAAGGTGCGTGATATTCAAATACTACACGAGTCGCTGGAAAATCAATGCCCTAACATTCACAAAAAGAGACTCAAATCACTCATGGACTCTGTGCAAGCATTGCTTAGCAATGATGCACTTACGCTTACTTTGCTTGGGCGTTCGCTTCCTTCAAAGGCCAAAACGAAACATTGTATTAAGCGCGTTGACCGTTTATTAGGTAACAATCACCTGCATCACGACAGACTCGATATTTATCGTTGGCACTGTCATCAATATTGTTCGGTCAATCCACAACCTATTGTCTTAGTCGATTGGGCTGATATTCGCGAATACGAACGACTCATGGTACTAAGAGCTTCTATTTCTGTCGAAGGACGTTCTATTACGCTTTTCGAGCAAACTTTTACTTTTACTTTTACTTTTAAAAACTACAATTCTCCGCGCAGTCATCAGCAGTTTCTCGATAATTTCAAAGCTGTTTTACCTTCGCATGTCATCCCCATCATCATGACTGATGCTGGCTTTCGTAATACTTGGTTTAGACAGGTTAACGACATGGGTTGGTGTTATCTTGGACGTGTCAGAGGAGACGTAAACGTCTTAATAAAAAACCAATGGCAACACATCAAGCAGTTGTTTAATAAAGCGAATAGCAAACCTAAATATATCGGATTCACACAGCTAGCCAAGCGAAAGCGATTACAATGTCATCTTCATCTCTATAAAAAACAAACACCTAAAAAACGTAAAGACCGACCAAAAGGCCGAGAGCATTTTTCCGCTCAAGCCGTCCATAAGAAGTCAGCACTAGAACCTTGGTTGCTGGCGACTAATATCCCAACAAATATATTTTCATCTCGATGTATCGTCA
This sequence comes from Photobacterium profundum, assembly GCF_003026285.1. Taxonomy (GTDB): domain Bacteria; phylum Pseudomonadota; class Gammaproteobacteria; order Enterobacterales; family Vibrionaceae; genus Photobacterium; species Photobacterium profundum. The sequence goes on along the minus strand of NZ_PYOD01000003.1, from coordinate 313,251 downwards.
GGCTCTACACCAAACGTATGCAAATTGAAGAAACGTTCCGTGACTTAAAAAGTCCGCAATACGGTTTTGGCTTACGCCAAAGCCGAACCCATGATCCTAAACGGTTCGATATTTTACTACTCATTGGACTGCTCGCTTTTATGGTCTATTGGTGGTTTGGGATAATTGCAGAGCATAACGGTTGGCACCGTCATTTTCAGGCAAACTCAGTAAAAGACCGACGAGTTTTATCATTTGTTAGGCTAGGAAAAGAGGTCTTCCGACGGCTGGAATATCACATCAACGAATCAGCAATACGTTGGGCGCAATGCACCCTAATTCTAATGGCGAGGAACAGTTATCGTGCGTAAATTATGTGGGGATCCGCCAGCGCTGGGCATAAGGTGCACCATCACCGAACTCACCAAGCGCACTGAACTTCAAACCAAAACCGCCGAGTGTAACGTGTCACCTTGATGCCTTTGTTAGGCATTGATTTCATTGAGTTTTGTTACAACTCCAACATCGGTCTTCGATGGGAAAATGATACCTTCACCATATTTATACTTTTGAGAATACTCTCTCAATTCATCAGAATCTGATTCAAATAGAGTAAAACGAAACTTTTTACTTATGTTTTGCTTCTCATCAGTACACTTCACAACTATATTGATTATGTATTCGCCATGCTGCCATATGAACTTGTCGTCAAAAAAAGATTGAATTTCATTAACTAAATCTTCTTCAAGTTCTACCATTTCTTGAGTCGAGTTTTTGACTTTAAATTTTTCAGTAAGCTCATCTCTTGCACGCTTAGAGAATAATTTTGACTTCTTTTCTTCTGATTTTGCGAAATCATTAAAAAAGTTAGTTAGATGAGCCCATTCCTCGCCTGACTTAAGCTTAAATTTAGTTAATAGTACTTGCCCATTTGATTCATTACTTTTAATAAAGTTTTGAGCCTTAATTATATTTGTTGGTTCTGATTCAAGTTTAACTTCTGCTTCAATGCTTTTTACAGTTACGGCCCTACCACCAACATTATTCAAAATTAAATGGAATTGAAGGTTAGGATTCCCAAGAGAATGAGTAATATGTGCTTTCTCGTACACATCTAACTCAAGCTTACCTCTTCGTATTAATTGATATATTGGTGGAAATTGAGAAAGAACAACTGCTAACGCAGCAATAACAACTGACCATACTTTAGGGTCAGTAAAAAATGATACTTCTGGATTTGGCACAATACCTCCTACTAACGTGTAAATGCCTAACGCCTGCCATAATACGCCACAACGCATTACGATAATGTTGATAAGACCACCGAAAATACTAAAGCCAATCCTTACCTAGAATGCCGAGCGTTGGTGGTCGTATTGATGGCTTTAGGTGCGTTCTAAAGTGTTGGAAAAACAAGCTTTTCATTCTTGTTTCTATGCTCATCAGACCAACAAAGTTTCAACTTATGCTTGCTTGGTGTCTGCATATGTACTGAAGCTATTAATTCGATAGATGCATGTTTCTCCAACGATTCGTAAGGGAGCTTGCTTTGCAGTTCTGAGTCAGGGATTAAATGATTACCGTCAGGAAATTCTACAGTTACATTTTTGGCATCAGCATTTCCTTTATTCCAAACTTTAAGCCGATATTTGTGATTTCCCAACTTGATGATTGACGCACCCAAGTCTGCTTTACGATCATCGAGAACTTCTTCAGTTTCTTTAGCTAAAAGCAACTCATTGAGCTTATTCTGAGTTTCCACTAAAGAGTCTTGCCTTTTATTAAACTGTATCGTGCGCCATGTAGCATAAGTGGAAAGCCCCAAAGCTATTAACGCAACACCGTCACCAAAATCCATACTACTAATACCCTTTATCTAATCTTGATGTTTTTGCTTCCTTTGAATGCATTTTTGAGCATTTTTTTCATTTCCGCTTCAATCTGCTTTTTTGCTTCTTTAGCGATCTCGTTTTGATTTTCTGCTATTAGCTCGGAGTTTTCAGTTAGGAGATCACTACGAGTCAACTGGCGTTCACATTGAGTACAGGTAACAAGCCCATTCTCGTCATGTTCATCGAATGAAAAGTCCTTACAGCCGCAAGTTGGACACAACATGCTAATTTGTCTATCAAGATTCTTTAGTTTCATTTTTCCTCCATAGCACCTAACGCCTGCAATAAGGTGCGCCCCACTGAACCAACAAAGCACACCGGACTCCTTACCAAAACCGCCGAGTGTAACGCGTCACACTTGATTGCCTTGTTATGTACCTATTGTGCGGCTTCGTGAAATTTTTTAATCATACTTTCTGCATCTTTAGGTATTATTTTCTCCATCCTCTGCTTCAAGATCTTTACTATTTCATCAGAATGTTCAAAAAGAGCTACCATGAAGTCAACATCATTCTCGAACTTAGCTCGAACAGAAGGTGCATTTTGAAATGCATTATTTTGGTCAAAAAACTGTGGCCTTACATTTAAAAGAGTATTGTCTGAATTCCTTTCTATTAAGTAGAAGTAATTATCTTGGAAATACCATAATAAACTATGACCTGTAACTGGATCTTGATTAATTACTATACCTTTCAGTAGCATTGTTTGTGGCTGACCACCAAGCATACTATTGTTTTGTGATGTTTTTAACGCGATTAGATTGTTATATCCATAAGCATCTACTATAAATCCGACTATTTCATTGTAATTTTCATCGAGAATATTTCGAATAGATGATTTCCATTTTTTATACTCATCAATTGTTTTTATCAAGTCTTTCATATTTATCCTTTTTATATGTAATTTTACCGACTATATTTTAACATCTACAAAACGTGGGGTACTCTGGTACATAACGCTTAACATAAGTTGCGCCACGATGAACCTACCAAGCGCACCGAACTCCAAACCAAAACCGCCGAGTGTAACGCGTCAACTTGATGTTTTTGTTATGTTTATTTTAATCCGCATCTCTCAAACATGAACCCCTTCGGATCTTCGAGAAATTCTTTACCAAATAATGCTTGAACTGATTTCCTATCAAGTTCTAAAAGCTTATTTAGCTTTAGTAATTGCTCCGATAAATGAGTTACTTTAATACCAGCAATGTTCAAGTTTCTATGTGAAAGTTCTTTCGTGATCAATTGAGACGGACTAACAAAGCCACCCTCTTGCCAGTCAACATACAGGCATTCATTCTTTCTATGGTTAGCGAACTCAACACCAGAAAAAAGCTCTTGTTCATTAAACTCATTTTCGCCACCATTGAGCTTCAAGTACCAATAAGTTAAAGCCTTATCGTGTTCAATTTTTTCTTTATGATCTCGGAACTGACGATTAAGCTGCTTCCAGTCTATTTTGCCTTTATTTACTACTTTGATCATTGCTACATAAAGCATCAAAGCCTTACTCAATTCTTCCCGTGCGAAATGGGACAAGGCATATGATCGGCTGTACATTTCATGCTCATGCAGTAATTTAGCTTCTTGGCAAAGTTCCTGAGCGTTGATAATGCACTTCATCGCGCCCTCAGCCAGTTTTTCAGGCTTTAGATTATTTATTTTTGATTGAGTCACGATATTCCTTAATAAACATAACGCCGCATTAAGGTGTGAGCGACGCTTGGCTATACTTGAGCGAAGCGAAAATGCCAAGCGTTGAGAATCACTCTTAAATGCTTTGTTAGCCATCGAACTCAACACGCTCAATTTTGCCTCTAACAGACTGAACTTTATACATTTTGCATTGCGGAAAATGAACCTTGATTAAACTAACTAGGGCTGTAAGATTTTCATCTACAATTCGAGCAGCGAAAGTTACCGACACCAACTCTTCTTTGTAAAACTCAAAGTCACTGTACCTTTTACCCTCTCCCGGACGGCGTGTCATCACACGCCACTCTTTTTCATATTCCCACTTTGCAGTTTTGGTGTAATAAATCGCATCAGCAGTTTTGGCAAGCAACTCTTGACGCTCGTCGTACAATAAGAAGTCCAAAGCAGAACCTAAATTAGGCGTACAGTCTGTATAAGTTACCTTTTTTGCCATTTGAAAAGGTGTATCTAGCTCATCAATATGTCTAAATTCGAACATGCATCCAGTATGGTTGTCTCCATAGTGAGCCCACATAACTTCGTTGTTTTCATCTTCAGATAAGCAGATTATGCGTAAGTCACCGTTGTTATAACGTTCAGTTTCCTCACGCAGATTATCTTCTAAACTAGACAAATTCAGCTCTAGCGAGGAAAGTTCACGATACAACGTATCTTTATCGAGTCCCTGCCCTTTGGTCATTTGCATAACAGACACTAGATACTTAGAGTCCGGAGAAAGAGATTTATTTAATTGCAATTCCCCATACGCAAAGTTCATAAGAGTTTTTAGGTAATCATCCTTACATGCTTCAATCGAAGGTTTGAAAGCGGGCATCCTTTGCAGTTCATTTATATCATTGAATGAACTTGGACACGACCAACGAAGCTTTTGAGATCCAAGCACTAATTTTGCTGTATTAGCACTCATGTATTTGAATAAACGACTCGGTACTTTCAATATTCCTCCTAGATGGCTAACATTTTATTATACGATCTACTTTCGTATATCTGCTTCTAAGCGAAGATATACGAAAGTAGATCGTACGTCATGTTCCAAGCATGCTACCGCCCTCGCGCGCTAAAAAGTCAGCACTAAAGTAAAGATAGTTGTGCATTCTACTCTTCGTAATGTGTAGTGCAAATGTGCAGTTCACATTGAGTATTTTAAGATGTGCAAAGCTTAAAGGTAACGCTTTAGGGTAAGCTATTTAGATCAACTTATTCCTCAACGTGACAGATTTAGTCAATAGTGAGGATAGTGTTCACGAGTAATTGTCCAATTAGGTTGGTGAGATGTAATTAAGAAGGTCGTAGACAGTTTATCAAGGATAAATGGCAGTTCATGAACCATTTCTCGATAATATTCAAAATTCTGGTATAAAAAACGTTCTTTGACTAATTTATGAACCAGTTTTGTGTGCAGAGTAATACTTAGTACAACATAAATCCTTATAGTACATGGGGTTAGTTTACTTTTTGTCGGTCAGTCAGCCACTCAAATAAACCTGTGAATCTACATTAGTTAAATAGTGTTTGAGGTGATTTAGTCTAATCATGGTATGGCTTTATCTTGTTCCCCGCTGTTTCACTGAGATCCTTTTTTGCTTATCTGGTGCATGCTATTTAACAGTAAGGTGTTATTTACCATAAAATAGGTAATTAACACCTTACTTTAAGGTACTGCTGCAAATGGTCAGTTTGCTTGGTACTTCAAGTTCTGTATTCATTACTACGCTACGCGTTGTTGCCACAGCAAATACAATATACCAACGGCAAGAACAACAAATAGTCTTTGCTGTTGTTGATAGCCCGACAACTCATTAGTTCTCTATTACATTAAACAAAAAAGCCTGAAGATATACTTTTGCTAAATATTCGTTCAGCTTCAGGCTTTTTCAATAACTACGAAGCAATCGTTGCCATCGGCTTAGCCGCCAGCAAGTTTAACGGTGTGTCCTTCTTTTTCTAGCGCAGCTTTAATCACTTCACGTTTATCACCTTGAATCTCAATGGTGCCGTCTTTTATAGAGCCACCACAACCACATACTTTTTTAAGTTTAGCTGCCAGCAATTTTAGTTGTGCATCTTCCATATCAAGACCTGTCACAATACAAACGCCCTTACCTTTACGGCCTTTAGTTTGGCGTTGGATACGGACAATACCGTCACCAGCTGGACGTTGAGGTTTGACTTTTTCTTCTGGAATACGACCTGTCTCGGTCGAGAAGACTAAACGGCTGTTATCATTCATTATGTAATAATCCATGAATTTTCAGTTAATTGTGAGTGTGGTATTAAGATTACGCATTCAAGTTGCGTATTACCTTTTATCGCATACTATCAATAAAAGGTAGTTAAACGGAAACTCTAATGATTCGTAACGTGATTTTTGATTTCGGTGCTGTTCTATTTGAATGGAAACCGACCAGAATTGTTCAAACTTACACTGACTCAGTTTTTGAACAAGAGATGCTATTAAATGAAGTACTCAATCATCCTGATTGGTTAGCTCTTGATCGCGGTACAATGCTCATGGCTGAAGTTATTCCTAAATTTGCAGCGCGCACTGGATTTCCTGAAGCTAGAATGGAAGACTTTTTTGAACATATTCAAAATAGTCTTGAGAAAATCAGCTTAACGGAATCTATTTTTTACAAAGTGTTAGATCAAGGTTACTCGTTATACTACCTAACCAACATGAGTAATGCTTTCTTTGATACGCTCAATGAACGTCACCCTTTTATTGCGTTTTTTAAAGGAGGGATTGTGTCAGGTAACGAGTTAGTCATTAAACCAGAAGCTGAAATTTTTGAGTTATTACAAGCACGTTTTGAGTTGGACACCTCTGAGTCACTTTTTATTGATGATAATGAAGAAAATATCAATACCGCTCGATCTTTAGGTTTTAAAACGATACATTTTAACCAGTCCAGTGATTGCTATAGACAAATCAAAAGCACACTTAACATAAATTGAATTAATGTTAAGTGTGCTCTGTATATTCATTATTTTTAATATGTTGAACAACAACACTAAATCAATGTCTATTATTCATAGTAATACGAATATTTATAGTTAGGAGACAATGTGAAGAAAGTTCTTTTATCAGCCTTGATTCTACTTTCAACTGCTTCACCTTTTGTAATGGCAGGTAGTAAAGTGTCTAGTGACAAATCTATCGTCGGTCAAGTGGAAACGATTAAGATTCATGAGCTTGGGATGGATTATAAAGCACGAATTGATACGGGTGCTGCCACCACATCGATAAATGCTTATGATATTAAAGTGACCGGTGAAGATAGCGACAGTGATGACATGCGCGATCACCTTGGTGGCATGGTTGAATTTAAAACCAAAAATGAAGATGGTAAAGAAGCGACATATAAAGGGAAAATTATAAAAGTAAGCAAAATTCGTAATGCGCAAGGTGTAGAGCGTCGTTATGCCGTTGTTATGGATTTAGGGTGGAATGGCCAACATAAAGCTGTTGCGGTTAACTTACGTAATCGCAGCAAGCTTGATTACAAGCTTCTTATCGGTCGTAATTGGCTTGAGGGAAGCTATTTGGTTGATGTAGAGAAATCGGATGATGACGATTAATTCCCCTATTCACTCATTATTGAACGGTACTACTCGTTTATAGCTACTTTATAAAAACGCCCAATTGGGCGTTTTTACTTACAGAATTATTATTAATAGAAAACATAAAAGTATAGCGGTGTTACTTTTGTGCATTGAGTTTGATTATTACCATATCAAGGTGTTTCTTTATCTTATCCGCTGGGCCTTTTAATAATTGGCCACGTAAGATCACATACCATTCATTGGGTTTACCACTATCATTGATAAGCTTAAAACCTCTGTAACCTTCTGTTTGCTGGCTTGATGTTTCTTTCTGACGAGAGTTAATACCTTCAAAGCTGCTTGGTGGTAAAAATGCTTTCATATCACACCACCAATCGACACTTTTTTTAAGAAGCGATAATTGTCCTGATACGGAATGACCATTAATCGATGTTTTCCAACCATCAGGTGCACCTGAGCTATTTTCTAATATATAGCTACGATGAAACAGGCGTTTTTTCATATCAACAACTCCTTGTTGGAAGTTTCGAATAACATAGCAGGCTGTAATATTGACGAGTAAACATCATCCAAACTCTTCTTTTTTTATATGTTTGTAGCTTTTATATTATTAACTACTTTATCTGTATAGCCCGCATTTTGTTTCCAAGCAAATAAATGTTAATTTTGTATGCGAGTCTACAATTATTGATATTTCTGCTATTATAGCAAGAGATAAATATATAGTTATAGTGCACTAGGGTGATGAGAATGACTAAAGGCATCCAGGCGATAAAAGATACAAAACAACTGAAAAGTAGCCGTTCTGAATTCTCCGTTATTATGGATAGCATTGAACTTTGGCAATCATTAACACATCAAAAATACGCTAAAAATACACTCCTCGCTTTTAAAAACGATTGGAATAACTTTATCCTTTACTGCGAAAGTCATAAGCGCACTGTGTTGCCTGCATCTGTCGACACAGTGCATGGATTTATCGAGTTAATGGCAAAAAAGAGAAAACTAGCCAGCCTAAAACGTTACATTGTGACTATTGGGTTGGTGCATCGTTGCCATGCCCTACCAGACCCATGTGCTCACACTGAAATTCGCTTAGTAATGAGAAAGCAACGTATTGATAAGCATGATGATTATAACAATGCTCGTGCATTTAGAGATGACCATCTACAGCAATTGCTTACTCTATTTGAAACCTCTCCAAAAGTAAAAGATATTCGAGATATGGCAATTTGGTCGGTTGCATTTGAAGCAATGCTAAAACGTAGTGAGTTATCAGATTTGACCGTAGATAAATTAGAGACTGACTCAAAAGGCTTAATCTATATAACATTAGGTGACCGTGTTATCCCGCTCAGCGCTATTGCGTCAAACGCCCTACAGCGCTGGATAACTATAGGCATTATTGATACTGGTTACATCTATAGACGAATTGATCGCCACAGTAATATTGGTGTTTTACCTTTAGATCATTCTTCAATATATCGCGTATTCCGCAGGGCAAGCGAAGAATTAGGGTTACCAGCCAATGTTATTTTTTCAGGCCAATCACCTCGTGTAGGAGCTGCTAAAGACTTGTCTGATGCAGGATTGTCGATCAGTGAGATACAAAGCCATGGTCGTTGGAAGAGCCCTGCTATGCCTGCTCAATATGTGGGGAATACAGAAAAAAGAGACCAAGAAATGGCGAAATTTTTAAAAGATAAGCCTTGGGAGAGCTGATATTCCTTGTTTAGAGAGTCATGATTGCCATGTGTATCTCTAACGAGGGCTATCGGTCCAATGTTCTTTATAGCCTTGTTGAACATCTATATATACCGTAATTCGTTCAAATAGTTTTTCTAAAGGATGCAAGTCACCAAAGTATCCCGCTTGATTGGCATCAACCCATTCTTTTAAGTTAATGCCTTCCCAACAAATTTCATAGCCAGCATTTATGGCTAGAATTTCAAAAAATATCCGCTGTACCCTTCCATTACCTTCTCGAAACGGATGAATAACATTAAGCTCGCAGTAATAATGGGAGATACGTTTAATGAAAGCATCGAACGGTAAATTACGCAGTAAATTATCATTGTTAAGCTGGATAAAAAGACGTTCTGTTTCACGTTCTATATTATGTACATGGCAAAAACGTGTTTGTCCTTTAGTTATATCTACGCGACGGATTTTACCAGCCCAACTGTACAGATCTTGAAATAAAGTGAAATGAATTTTACAGAGATATTGTAGGTTAAATTGCTCGAATTCAGGCTCAAAATGTTCTGCTCGCACTTTTGTGAAATCTCTTTCAGCCAAGGCAAGAGTATCTTCGTCAGTAATCGATAAACGGTTAATCAATACCGATGTATTTGGGTAACAATCCGGGTCATGACTAACACCATACTTATCTATCATAATATTGTATCAAACTTTCTATCTGTTCTTTTTCCGATTGAGTGCTCTTAGTTTCACGTTTTGTCGGCTCTATATCAAACCCTTCCAATTGAAGGCTTGCCTTGTAGTTACGTGAAGACAACCGCTTAAATTGTTTACGCATTTGATCTTTTGTTAGCTTTGATTCGGCATTTTTCGTCGTTTCAGCTTTTAGCATATGCGCTTCTTTTTGCATGTTCTTCCTTGATGGGTATCTACTACCAGTATTACAGGATTAAGAAAAAAAGCCATTCTGATAATAACCAGAATGGCTTCTAGAATGCTAACGACGCATTACGTTTTACTTAGCAGCAGCTTTGATTGCTGTTTCGATAAACCCTGCAAAACTGTGCCCATGATGTTCTAACATTTTGGGAAACATTGAAATTGGCGTCATACCTGGGAACGTATTAATTTCGTTCAGTAAGATTTCGTTGTCTTCACTCAAGAAGAAATCAATACGAGAAAGATCTTTCAATTTCATCTGGGTAAAAGCTTTACGCGCATATTCGCGAATTAACTCAACTTGTTCATCCGTTAAGTTTTCAGCTTCAACCGTTGTAACTGAATGGCTATCGGTACTGTATTTCTCTTCGTAGCTGTAGAACTTATCCTCAGGACAAGCAACTTCACCAGGCTTTGAAATAACCAGTTCATCACCGTATTGATATGCTGCGATTTCTAACTCACGCGGCTTAATTGTTTTTTCAATCAGCACTTGGTTAGAGTAGGTAAACGCATTGTTTACCGCTTCTGCCAGCTCATCTTTATTTGCGACACTGTAACAACCTACTGATGACCCCTGAGAGGCCGCCTTAATAAATACCTTACCCCAATCATCAAATGCTTTCGCCGCTAATTCGTGTGCAGCATCATCATTTTCACTTAAGAAAACATAGGGGGTATTCGGTATATTTAATGCGTCGAACCACAGTTTAGTGGTGATCTTATTAAAACAATTCGTGCTAGATTCAGCATCACACCCCAAATAAGGCAGACCTGCCATTTCTAAAAATGATTGTAAGTCACCTGTTTCGCCAGGGTAACCGTGAACACATGGAATAACGTAATTAATCGGTGTTTTTTCGTCGCCAATTTGAAGCGTACGATCGAGGTTTAGCTGGCACAATACATTATTAGAATCAAACCAACCTTCCGTTTTCATTTCAACACGGGTGTAAGAAACCCCTTCAATGCTCTGTAATTGTTGCTCGATATAATTAGCCGATACGAGAGAAACTTCGTGTTCGGCACTGCCACCGCCGCAGAGTAATAAAACATGGATCGAGCTCATTTTCATCCCTTGTTGTACACTGTCGGTTAAATGTATCGACCGACTAAATTAGTTTGTCTGTAATGGCGTATGCAGAAAATGCAAAAAAGCACGCCAACACAATAAATAGAACCCCATATTAATAAAAAAAAGCGAACTATTGCACCTTCTCTTACTTCTATTGGTTAAATATCTCAGTTTTACACTTAAACCCAGCCGATATGACCAACTAAATAGCATTAATCAGCTGTATCGCTACTGTTAATTACTCGAATAACCTTCGCAGGCGTACCACCAACGAGTGTATCAGGCAGAACATCATGTGTAACAACACTACCTGCCGCCACTACTGAACGGGCGCCAATGGTTACCCCCTGACAAATAGATACATTACCACCAATCCAAACATCATCTTCAACATTGATTGGCTTACACCATGATTCCCATCGTCGACGAGATGCGTGATCGAGTGAATGTGTTGGAGTAAAAAATTGTGTCGATGGTCCAATTAACACATTATCGCCAATATAAATATCGGCATTATCTAGCATCACGATACCAGCATTCAGAAAGGTATTGTTGCCTATATGAATAGTTTTACCAAACTCGCAGCTAAAAGGCATGCGTATTACTGAGTTATCTCCAAAAGAGCCAAGTAGCTGCTTCAACAAAGCTTGATGTTGAGATGAAGGCGACGATCGTAGCTGAATAATCAGTAACTCTGATTGCTGACGCAAAGTATCAATAGATACATCATTGCCATCGTATAACAACCCTGAGCGCATTTTCTCTAATTCATTCATCTTGTTTACTTAAAATTTATAACCAAAAGAAAAAGAGAGCTTTAGGGCTCTCTTTTTAGGATTAATTCAAACGGGAAAGTTTTGGTGTAGATGAGGCTTTAATATCATCTAGGCTACGAATAAAGGGGCCATAATTTTTAACATCTTGCGGTAAAGCATTAAGAAAACGCTTAGCTTCTGCACGGCTATCAAATTGTCCGTACAATAAGGTGTACCACGGCAGTCCCTGTAACTCTTTTTTATTCATCCACACCGGTTGGTTCGACGGTAACTTATTCATATAAGTTGTGAAGTTTTGATTATGGCTCAATGCTAACACTTGAATGGTGTAACCTTGGTTACTCACATCCGCGTACTTATAAACCGTTTTTTTAGGCTTTTCTACTGGCTTTACAGGCTCAGAAACGGCTTCTTCTGTGTATGCAACGATTGTATCTTCCGTTATGTTTTCAACTTTTGCTTCTTGCAGGTGATCCATCATTGCAATTTGCTCTGCTGAGTACACCTCTTCAGACGAAGATGTTGTCAGTTGCATTGTTTCTGAATCTGATGCACAACCCGCTAATACCGTGACTACGGCTAAAACAGCTATTTTTTTCATTACTTCTCTGCCAAAACGATATCTGCTTTTATTTTGCAGCTGTATGGATTACCGATCAACCCTAAGCTTAAGATAGATCAATAACTATTGGTCATAAGTCACATGATTTGGGTTCAATTAGCCATATAACAGCCGTACAATATTGCACTATTAACAATTTTGGAGTTAACAATGGCAGATCCTCATATTCAGTGTGAATTAGACGGGCTCGATAAACTAACCGTTCTACTGTACCGCTGCGCCCTTACCTTTTCTGCAATTATCATGTCTATTGTTGCATGGGAGCCTACATTTGCAATTCCAGCCTTGGTTATAGCGGCACTGATTGCATCATCAACTGTACATATTTACGACAAACGTTTTCGTTGGCTAATTCAAGGCAGTGGCTTATTTGCAGCAGTTTGGTTAATTTCAGGCTTATGGCAACCTTTAGCTCTAGGGGCTGCACTGTTTGCATTTAGTGCATTAGCGATTAAAGAATACTTCTGCTTTCAGCTAAAAATATTAATGCTAACACCTGTCGCACTTGCGGGTTTTTGGTTCTGCCTCGTATTCGGACAAGAACACATTAGCATTGCTTTTAGCATGTCTGGTTCAATTTTACTTGCGGTTACGGCTTTCTCTAAATGGCGTATGCCACTGCATTACGATATTGGTGACAAGATGCGGTACCAAGTATAAATCCCTCTCAGCTGTGTTTTTCAAGGTAGTTGGCACTCTTTACTTAAAATATAAACTCAAGGATGTTACGGATAGAAAGTCCTTGGGTTTGATCACAGCTCCCATACATTAGTCAGAAACTCCCCTCGTCATCCGCTAATATACCCAAGCTACCTCAAGATGCAGGATTCAGAGTTATATCAGCGTGTTTTGTTGAAACGAGCATCTTGCGGTAACTTGGGTATATCATTATGATATTTCAATATAAATTCGGGGTGAGAATATGAACGGATTGGATAAACTGCTTAAGCCAAAATCCATTACCGTTATTGGTGCATCAGATAACCCAAATAGAGCGGGTAATGTTATTATTCGTAATTTGCTCGCTGGAAGTTTTCATGGACCGATAATGCCCGTTACGCCAAAGTATGATGCCGTTGCCGGCGTGCTTGCTTACCCAACTATTGATAGCCTTCCCCGAATCCCCGATCTCGCAGTACTTTGTACCAATGCACATCGTAATGCCGATATTATTGAACAACTGGGTAAAAAAGGCGTGAAATTCGCTATCGTCTTAGCTGCAGGTATGAATACAACGGTTTCTTCAAAAGGTGAAACTGAAGAAGCAAAAATGTATAACATCGCTAAGCAATACGGAATGCGTATTGTTGGCCCTAATAGTATGGGGCTAATCTTACCTTGGTTGAATTTGAATGCCTCGTTTTCCCCTATTTCAGCCAACAAAGGTAACATTGCATTTATTTCTCAATCTGCTGCAGTTTGCACCACAATTCTTGATTGGGCGAAAAACAAAAGTATTGGTTTTTCTACTTTTCTCTCGCTGGGTGATGCGTGTGATGTTAACTTTGCAGAATTGCTTGATTACTTATGTAGAGACAGTAAAACCGAAGCCATTTTATTGTATGTCGACTCAATAAAAGATGCTCGTCGCTTTATGTCTGCTGCTCGAGCCGCTGCGCGAAACCGTAGAATTCTTGTGTTAAAAAGTGGCAGAACGGAAGCTGGCAGTGCAGCTGCACACCTACATACTGGCGGTGAAATTGGGCTTGATGCGGTATATGATGCGGCCATTCGACGCTCAGGTATGTTACGCGTACACAATACCCACGAATTATTCGCAGCGGTAGAAACATTAGCGCATTCAGTGCCGTTACGTGGTGAGCGACTCGCCATCATCACCAATGGTGGCGGGCCCGCAATTATGGCGGTAGATGCCTTATCTGATCGTGGCGGAAAGCTGGCAGTATTAAGCAATGAAACCATCGAGAAGTTATCAGATGTTTTGCCCTCTTGTTGGTCACATGCAAACCCCGTCGATATTATTGGCGACGCTGATATCACTCGGTATGAAAAAGCAGTCAACATATTATTAGACAGCGATGATTTTGATGCGTTATTAATCATGCACTCACCATCTGCGATTGCACCCGGTAATAAAACAGCACAACGTTTAACGGAAGTATTAGCAACTCACCCTCGTACTAAACGTTTTAATGTACTTACCAATTGGTCGGGTGAAAACGAAGCTGCACAATCGCGTAAAATTTTTACTGAAGCGGGCTTTCCTGCTTATCGTACCCCTGAAAGTGCTATTTCAGCCTTCATGCACTTAGTCGAATACCGACGAAATCAAAAACAATTGATGGAAACCCCCATTTCATTTGGTGATACCTCAATTGTATCGGGCGAAAACAAACGCAATCCACGCCACGTACACGATGTATTAAATCATTTACTCGCACAAGAAATCACTCATTTAGAAACACATGAAGTGCGTCCTGTACTTGAAAGTTATGGTTTTAAAACACTACCAACTTGGATTGCATCTGACCCCGCTGAAGCCGTTCATATTGCAGAACAAATTGGTTACCCTGTAGCGATCAAACTTCGCTCACCAGACATCCGACATAAATCAGAAGTGCACGGTGTGTTGCTACACTTACGCACTGCCGATGAGGTTGCCAATGGTGCACAGGCGATTTTAGATCGCGTTTCAATGAACTACCCGAGTGCGCGTATCGATGGTTTATTAGTACAGCGCATGGCAAGCCGTTCTGGCGCACAGGAATTACGTATTTCTGTTCACAATGATTCGGTATTTGGTCCTGTTATTTTAATGGGTGAAGATGCTGCTGCGTGGAATATTCACAAAGATGCTGCTGTTGCAATTCCTCCGTTGAATATGGCGTTAGCCCGTTATATGGTCATAAATGCAATTAAAACGGGAAAAATTAGACAGAGAAGTAATCTTGAGCAAATTGATATTCCTGCACTGTGTCATTTATTAGTGAAGATATCGCAGCTAATTATCGATTGCCCTGAAATCGTCGACTTTGATATTCATCCACTGTTAGCATCGGGCACTGATATGACAGTGATTGATGCATCAATGACGTTACATCCGTTCAGTGGCGACAAACAAGCACGCTTGGCTATTCGCCCATACCCCAAAGAACACGAAGAATCATTTACCTTAAAAGATGGGCGTAAAATTTTATTAAGACCAATCTTGCCAGAAGATGAACCCAAGCATAAAGACTTCATCTCGCATGTGTCTGTTGACGATTTATATAAGCGCTTCTTTTCAGATGTTGGTGAATTTAACCATGAAGCATTAGCCAATTTTACCCAAATTGATTACGACAGAGAAATGGCATTCGTCGCCACCAGCTTAATCACCAACGATGAAGGAAAACCAGAAGAAATTATCATTGGTGTTACTCGTGCTTTATCTGATCCTGAAAATGTTGAGTCTGAATTTGCGATCTTAGTAAGATCTGATTTGAAAGGCGTAGGATTAGGACGGATCTTAATGGAAAAAATCATCCGTTATTGCACCCAAAGTGGTGTTAAAAGAATAACTGGAATGACGATGCCTTCTAACCGAGGCATGATAATGCTAGCACAGAAAGTCGGTTTTGAGATTGACGTTCAAATGGCTGATGGCGTTGTTGAAATGCTCTTACCATTAGCAACCAATACGCCAGAATAGCTATCAAAAAGCGAGTTAATAACGGCAAGATTCACCATTATTAACTCGCCTTCTTATTTAACCTTAACTAGAGCATTCTAATATTCTTTAAAAACGAAAAATATCACTAAAAATCAACGCTGAATTAAGTATCAGTTAAGCTGTTTTTTCCAAAGCTTTTCAATATTTTTAATGCACCACACTTTTGCCTTACCCATTTGATTTCGATTCCATGCAAGAACCATATCAAGCTCGTAAATGGGATCGTCACCAATAACTTCCAACTCACCGCTATCAAGTGCCGATTTGGCATAATACATAGGTAGCGTACCAATCCCCATACCTGTTTTCAGTGCCGCCAGCTTATCATTCATGGTACTGACAGTAACAAGTGCTTGTTCTTCTAGAATATTATGCGACATAGGTGGCATATTACGTGCTGTATCAGCAACCGCAATCGCTAGATATTGTTTACGCACAGCAGGATCTAATGGGTTCTCTTGTTTATGAATAGGATGAGCAGGATGAGCAACCCACAGAGTCGATAATTTACCTAATGGCTGAATTTTAACTTCAGGAGGTGCAACCGTCGGTGCTGGAGCAATCAATAAATCGGCACGATCTTGCGCTAATGCTTCCCAACAACCAGCAAGAATCTCTTCTTTAAAACGAATCCGGGTTTTGCTTTCTTTCCCCAATTCTGCCACCAGCGGTAGCATACTATTTACGCTCACTAGCCCATCATAGGCAATGGTTAAATCAAGCTCCCATCCATGCGCGAGTGCACTGGCATCTGCAATCATTTCATCGGCAGCTAATAATAATAACCGGCCACGTTCAAGTAACAATTGCCCAGCTTTAGTAAAAACAGCTCGGTGACCTGAACGATCAAAAATAACTAAATCCAGATCTTGCTCAAGCTTCTGAACTTGATAACTCAATGAAGATGGTGCTCTGCCTAATTCTTCTGAGGCTGCTGCAAAGCTTTTCCGACGATCTATCGCATCAAGTACGATCAAAGCTTCAAAAGATAATAATTTATTCACGACATCTCCAATCTATGAATTATTTAGCGTATATATGCCACTATTAATTAATAGAAATTAAACACTTTTTGCACAATAATGACACGTTATAGGTCACTGGTTTTTAAGTCAATGCTTTAAGAGGGACATACAAGCATAGCAACAATTTCTTATTGATTGATTACACTTATTCTTTTTTTATTACATCATGGATGTTCACGACTATGTACATAAAGCTCCCCTTTTTAGGTTTTTCTTCCCAGTGTATGTATTACGCAGCTATTTTGTTGCTGACTCATTCGTTTTCAGCGCATGCCAATTCCGAACAAGCTTCGACAACATCAGTCACATCTGTCCCTACCGTTACCTACCAATATCTTGAACCCACTTCAGCGCAAGATAAAAAAGCAATGCAATTAATTAAACAATCTGACGCGATTAAAATGGTTAGTGACATAAGCCGCCAGCATGTGCAATTTTCACCCCAGCTCACTATTGTTTTCGGTGCAAAAGATGGCCCTCTTTATGATCCTGAAATCCATCAAATTCAAATCCCCTATCAATATATCAATGATGCGATGGAACGTTTTTCTCAAAACCATTATGCAGAAACAGGCGTAGATGAAGTTCAAGCGACACTCGACACTTTGGCGCATACATTACTTCATGAATTAGGCCATGCATTTATCGCAGACAGAGACATTCCTATCTTGGGTAAAGAAGAAGATGCCGTCGATAATTTTGCAACAATAATACTACTCAACTATGTCGATAATGGTGCGGACATTTCTATCAGTTCAGCTGACCTATTCGCTTTTGAAGATCAAGATATAGACACATTTGATGATCTAGACTTTATCGATGAGCATAGTTTAGATATTCAACGTTACTTTCATATGTTGTGCTTAATCTATGGTAGTGATCCTGACGAATATAAAAGTTTACTATCAGAAATAGATGATGGATCACGACAAGAACGTGAAGATACCTGCATCTATGAATATGAATCAGTTTCTCGAAATTGGTTAAGGTATTTAAACTAATCTAGTCACTAAAATCAGGTATCCGACCACATGCAAATAATCAATAAAGTGAATATAATTTCAAAGCTGCAAGTATTACCCTCGGTAAATGTCTAACCTTAGCGATAATTTAGTCATTAGAGTGAATAAGCGAAATTTCTATAAGAGTGTGATCTATATATAAAAACATCTATCCAATGTTGTTAGAGTATTGCCTCTACAAACGAAAACTAGACTTTATTCAAAGCAAATATTAAGGATAATACGCATGACACCGAAATCTCTGACAGATACCATTTTATCGTTGAAGCAACACACAGCCCAAATCATAGAGACATCGAATCAAAGCATTGATGACGTGATATCTAATGATATTCGTGAAATGGCGCTAAACGATTTACTCGAGATCGAACACACGATAGAACATATTGAACACATACAAGCATCTCTTAACACGGCAATCAATGCGCTTGATACCGACAATAAATACTTACTCAAAGATGCGTTATTTTCAGCCATGCATACGATTAACCATCAATCGACAGTGAGATCTTTTGACAAATACGAAAGCGCCCCTTCTCTTGCTGGATAAATCGTCAGAGTTATATGAAACCGTAATAAGTGACACAAAAAAGCCCTCACTGTTTGAGGGCTTCTTTATTAAAACGCTTATTAATCTGACTACTTAAGCATTTAAGCTAGCGCGGTTACATTAACCACTTCCACCAAATGAATATAGCAAGGAAGCCAAATAGGTACGTTAAGCCCGCCCAAGATAACACTTTCATCGAACGGCTCATCGATAACTCTTCAGGCAGCTTAGTACGTGTCACCAGCAAGTAGTTAACTAACGCAAAGATTGGCGTGGTCATAAAGGCCAGTACCATAGCGAAATCTAGCATAGGCATAAGCGCCGATGTGAAGAACAATAAGATCCCCATGGCACTGCCGCCAACAATTAGCATCCAAGCATTGTGGTAACGACGCTGATCAAGCTCTTTCTTCTGAATAAGTAAATTGGCTTCTGCTAAAGCACGTGAATAGCCATCGATTACCGTTATAGTACTGCCGAAGATACAAAAGAAGGCGATAACCGCAATAAGGTAACGAGACCATTCACCAATCGTTGAGGCGTACATACCCACTAACTGATGCGAGAACCCAATGCCTGATGTTTTCAGCTCTGTACCATTTCCGTTTAATACTAAGGCCCCTAAGGCCAAAAATACGATAGCCAATAATGCTGTGCCAATGTAGCCCACGTTAAAATCAAACAGAGCAGATTTTGCAGTTACATTTTGCTCTTTACGTTGGCTCTTCAACCACAACGACGTTAAACATGAAATTTCAATTGGGGCTGGCATCCATCCCATCATGACAACAAGAAAACCAATAGAGGCAATAGCCCAAGGTGATGGTGCTTCAAAATCAGCAGGTGCAACACTGCCCTTGCTCGCCGCCACAATCACCGCACTTACTGTTGCAATAACAAGCACGACCATGATGGTTTTCGACAGTGCATCAAGCGCCTTATAATGCCCTGCAAACAAAATAGCCAGACATGCCACCATCACAACACCCGCTAAAGTTGTTAGCGGTAATTCGAATGGTAAAAAATACCCTAATAAGCTCGCACTAAATAGCAGCAAAGCTGCCGTATTCACAATACCAGAAATTAAGTTAAGCCCAGTGAATAACCATAAGTAACCGCGCCCCATTTCACTGTAACCTTGAATAAGACTATTTCCTGTCCCCATCGTATATTGAACACCAGCTCTAAAAAATGGGTATTTGAAAAAGTTAACTAATAGAATGAGTCCCGCCAATTGCCAGCCAAAAATTGCCCCCGCCTTTGTCGAAGCAACAAGGTGTGACCCGCCAACAGCAGCTGTTGCCATCATAATGCCAGGACCAAGGGAATGTATAAGTTGTTTTAACCGGTTATTCGGCACTGAACCAGTTGAAGCTGAAGCGGTATTTTGCATAATCACATCCTGATGATTTTTATCTATCGTTTTTATAATTGTTTTTTTATATTTTTAGTACTTTCAGGTTATTTCTTAACGCTGACAGTCTTTTTTCTCAGTTTTAAACAAAATTAGCAACCCTTCAAAAAGACCTATAAAGTCGATAACACTACAAAAAAGAAGGTACCCAGTTATTACTTCCATTTACTAGCTGTGTAACAGATCTGTTATCAGGTATAAATGACAAAAAAAACAATAAAAAAAACCTTTTATTTCAGTGTCATTTTAAAAAACTAGAATTTACGTCTAGATAAACATTAATCACCTCAGTGGCATACAGACAGTGAAAAATAGTACAACCCATCGTATTTATGGCATCACCTCGGCATCTTTCTAAGTGCTCTCTATTTTATATGTACACTTTGTCTCAAAACCTATACGAAAAAAATCCGCCAAACTTACGCTTCACGGTTTATGCTTAAAAGACCTTATCTGATAGCTATCTTCCTGATACAGATAATAATTATACTCCGTCATAACACATTCAAATTCATTGGGAAATGCATAGAAAACAAAACGAATAGAAAAAGGAATAGAAAAAGGAATACGACAAAACACCAAACAGCGCATTAATAGGTGAAGTAATTACTAAAGGATATGACGCAAACCAAATCTAACGTTCCATTAAAAACAACGAGTTCAACACCAACAAGAGCTCACAAAAAGCGTTATCTACGCTTCATTCTGTTATTTTTATTAATCAGCCTTTTGTTGCCCAGCATTTTCATTCCACCTTGGTTAGCCACCAAAGGAATAGAGATCACCTCAATTTCAGGTATTAATATTAATAATGGTTTTGTGATAGAGAAGATCTCTGTGGTGATAAGCCAATACCGATTAAGGTTCACCAATATTTCTGTCGGGCGATTTATTGATAATGAAAGTGCTATATCTGCCGCATCATGGCGTTTATTTGCAGAAAAAACAGACATTCGGTTACCCACAGCGGTAGAAGATGCGCTAAATAAGCAAGGGATACGTCTGCAGTACATTCACTTATTTGACACCTCACTCAATTTTACCGATTTATCTTCCCCCTATATATTCAGCGCCCACGCTAGGCGTATCACAACAGCGGCATTTCATTCAGATGGAACAGAACTGAGAGCAAAGCAAGCCGTTAACGATGTGGATTTAGTACTCGCAACACAACCAAACTTCACGATCAGTGGGATGATTCAACAAGGGGATTTTTCACTATTTTTTCCTAACTTAAAAAAATCACCACATTATCCACTGAGGTTTAATAAAGCTAATTTCTCAATTGCTTGGCGTCCTAACAGTACACCGTTATCGATTCACATCGCTAAAATTGAACCTACGTGGAAAACCATTAATGAAGGATTTAAACAGTACGTTACCAATGCATCACTAGAAATGGATATCAACCGCCCAACAAAAACCATGATGTTACACGCAGATACCGCCTTACTCGATCAACCTACTCGGCTACCTAGCTTTATCGAGCAACCTGATAATGAAAACAAAAGCATTCATTTAGGGCAAACCATTGCAAACCTCGCCCAATTGCCCTTTAAAAAGCTAAAAGTGAAAAAATTCACTTACGGACAACTGATTCTTGAGGCCAAGCTCGTGCTTGAAACACCAACACTACAATCAGGTAAAAAATCTAAACTGGCGAGGTTCACTCTAAAAGGAAAAGCTCTCGCGCCCAACCCTTACAACCTTAATGTGCACATTAAACATTTAAACAAAGATGATGCGTACTTTACTGGCTTGATGTCGGGCCCTAAAGGTAATTCACTTAACTGCAAGGCAAACATTCGCTTTAGCCAGCCACTACCTAAAGACCTAAGCTGTACTGCTGATTTTAAAAACACCAAGGATATTACCGAACGATTCAAACTCAACGATATACCCAGTGCGAAGCTCACTGAACCTATTGTTATTACAGCAAAGCAATTGGAGAGTGATGAGAAAAACATTGTGATTGATAACAAAGTCATCGATGCAAAGTATCAAGTCGACATCTCATTACCTAAATCGTTACCCGTCGAACTCAATCATTATGCGGTGTATATAGCAGGGCTATTTAGCAAAAAACTCATCACACCAAATAAACCATATCCATTCACTAAACCTAATTCACCGTTACAAACCGTTGCCAATATCGAACTCATAACAGACGGAAAATTACGTTTAATTGCGCGTTACCATAAAGAAAAACTCAAATTAACGTTAGTCGATAAGTCGGAAGTAATACGCTTAAAAAACAAAAAGACACAATCAGAAATTACACACACATTCAAAGTTTTAACGTGCGAAAGCGATACACCACAACGTACGCTACAGTGTCACATAAAGGGGGGTATAAAAGCGAATATAGCGTTTTTGTCTCCCATCGAGAATCTGCATTTAAAAACATTTTCGCTACGTTCAAATCTCGATTTGCTATTAGGCAGAAATACAACAATCTCTTTTCTTGATACTCAAATAGCAAGCGAGCGATTAGTCTATTCCGGCCACCCTGAGTTTCTGGTTTCTGAAGCCTCCAATGCCCAACTAAGCATCGATAATCTATTACTCAACTACAACGCAATGAATGGCTTAACATTAACCCAAACCAAACCAACAGAAGCCTCTTTTTCTGCGAGTTTATATGCGGAAAAAATCATCAATAGCGCTCCTATTTCAGAGAAAAAGCGCCAACAGATTGTGGCTAAGAACACTCCTATTCCCACTCAAAAATACAGTGGAAAGCTTGAGCTTAGCATCGCTGAATTCCGTTTAAGCAAGCCTATTGATCAGTCGCTAACACTGCAAAGTAATTATCAAACAACAATCAATATGAAACAGAACCAACAACGTTTACCTCCTTTCTCCAGCCAGGGAAACCTTTCTTTCAACCCTGAAAAACTAATGATTACAGGTGATTTAACTAATTACAAAATGGCTCGTTTAGCCCGTTTTACCGTTAATTCTTATCTGAAACGTCAAAAAACCCAAATAGAGCTACACCGTAATGAAATCGCCTTTTCATCAACTAACTCTTTGAAAAAACATTTTTTCCCACACTTACCGATTGATTACGATCTTCACCAAGGCTCTGTTGCCTTACAGGCAAATATTCTTATCGATAAAGGGGTTACCTCTGGAGATATATCAGTCTTTGCAAATAGCTTGTCGGGTTATTATAAAGGGTTTCATTTTGCGAATGTCGACTCATCCACCACAATATTATTTTCTCCTCAGGGTATTAAGTCAAAATTCCCCATTAGTGTTCATGCCGAATTAATACATTTAGGCGTGCTATTCAACAATGTTTCTATGGTGTTTGAATTAGATACAGAAAAAGAAAAATACCATTTAAACCGTGTATTTGCAGAGGTTTTCGGGGGCAATATTAGTACGCATAATGTATCAAGCAATAGCCTTACTACAATTGAAAGTATCCCTATCGTGATACATAACCTTCACCTTGAACAAGCCTTGGCACACATCGAGCATGAAGAAATAGAATTAACAGGAATTTTAGATGGTCAAATACCATTGGCAATTCATGAGGGCTTGCCCGTTGTTACTAATGGTAAACTTCACTCTCGTTACCCTGGTGGCGTATTACGTTACTTAGAAGGATCGCGTATCGATAAAAATGTAGAAGCCGCAGGAGAAAATAGCATATTAGTAGTTAGTAAGATTCTCAAAAATTATAACTACGACGCGCTCGCGATTGATATAGACTATTCTAAAGAAGGTAAATTAAAGGCAAGTTCACGATTTAAAGGTCGCAATCCTCAGTTTCAAAATGGAAGACCAGTGAATTTAAACCTGAATATTGAAGACGACATTCCAGCATTACTAAAAACGATGAACGCTATCGATTCATCAAAATTGGAAGGTCTATTTTTAAAGCAATTGGGTATAGATGAGTAACTATTTTTTTCGCGCGAGCATTAAACAAAGGCTAAGAAGGTTACAGCCCCATGGATATACAACTAAAGTTTTCGTTCATACTCACAGTTCTTACATTGATGCTAATGTTATCGATGGCGGCAGGCTGCACGCCAACGGTACAAGTGGCAGCGTCTGATAAACCCATCGAGATTAATCTCAATGTTAAGATTGAACACGAAATCAGAATAAAAGTTGATAAAGAAATTGATGATTTATTTAGTGATGATGATGTATTCTGAATGCGCAGGGAGAATGCCATGAAGAATTTACTACTATTTTGTATCGCGATATTCATGAGTGCAAATGTATTCGCACTTGACTTACAGCAAGCTAAATCACAAGGTTTAGTAGGTGAAACCAATAAAGGCTATGTTGCGGTTGTCACCTCTAGCTCATCTTCTGATGTCAAAAAGCTCGTTTCTCAAGTCAATTCACAACGTAAAAGTCGCTATAAAAAAATTGCTGTCTCTCACGGATTAAGCGAAGCAGAAGTCGGTAAGCTTGCCGCAAAAAAAGCACTCGAAAAAACACAACGTGGACATTATTACCAAACACCTTCGGGAAAATGGAATAAGAAATAATACCTTTACCTTGTAAATATTGGGTTTATTTCTTGCTTTGATTTAATAGATATTTTACCGTGATCAAGATGAAAAGCTATTTAGAACTTTTTAACTGTACGTTCAATAATATTGAACCCCCGCATCAAAAGATTTAAATCTACGGAATGTTTTTCAGCACGTATACTGCTTTTACTTTTATTTCCTCATTTTAGTGTAATCAATGTCTTCTAATAAGCCTTCTCGTAAACCACATACCTTTCAGTTCCGAGGGAAGCAATTTCAAGCGTCTGACTCTCTGTTTTTTATTATTGCGCTTTTATGCCTGCTGCCTATTATCAGCTCACCAGTCGCGCTTATCTTAGGCTTTACGTTAGCCAGTTTTGGGTTTGTTCCTACCAAACTAAACATAGCCGCAGCCACTAAAAAATTACTCGCTTATTCAATCATCGGTCTTGGCTTTGGTATTCATCTCGACCAAGCAATAGCAGCAAGTACACAAGGTTTTGGTTTAATTGTTGGCTCAATATTTTTCACTCTGACTTTCGGCTGGTTTCTTACAAAAGCGCTACGTTTAGACCAAAAGACCGGACACTTAATTGCTTCAGGTACGGCTATTTGTGGTGGTAGTGCCATTGCTGCAGTCGCCCCTGCGATTAATGCTCGAGACGATCAAACCTCTTTAGCATTAGCAACAGTATTTGTACTGAACTCCATTGCACTGTTCATCTTCCCTGCGATTGGTCATTTACTTGAAATGAGCCAACACGCTTTTGGCACTTGGGCTGCTATTGCTATTCACGATACATCATCTGTGGTGGGTGCTGCGGGCGCTTACGGTGATGAAGCATTACGAACGGCCACAACCATTAAGCTGGCACGTGCATTATGGATTGTACCCATTGCCTTTTTGAGTGCATTACTGTTCAAAGGTGACAACAAGAAAATTAGTATTCCTTACTTTATTTTGTTTTATTGCCTTGCGATTGTATTCGCGCACTTTGTTCCGTCTTTAGAAAGTATTTATAGCCATATCTTCGTTGCCTCTAAACGGCTATTAGTTGTGTGCTTATTCTTAATCGGTTCAGGCATTACCATTCAAAAGCTACGCGCTTCAGGGGTGAAGCCGCTGCTATTAGGCGTTTTACTCTGGGTGGCTATTGGCATGGGCTCTTTAAGCTATATCTTGCTCAATGTAGCCTAAATAAGCTACAAAAAGACAAAACAAAACGAGTGCAGCCGCACTCGTTTTTTATGGGGTAATATCGATATTTTTACTGTTGGTATAATCTGCTTTAAAAACGGGTGTGCTCTCGTTCCCATTATCACTTTCGTTATTCTGTTTCTTATCTGATGATTTAACAGCCCGAATCCACACCAAGGCTAATAAAACCAAAAAAGCGGTAAGATCTAATAATGCCGTAACTAAGCCTGATGTCATCAAAGACCCAAGTATCAACAATAAAACAACCACGGCACCAATCCATTTATACATAAATACTATCCTTCTTTTCTGTTCTATCATTATCGTTAAAGATCAGAGAGAAAGAAAAATACCGTTTACCTCTATGACATAAACAAAGGCTATAAGTGAAGCGGTCTTAATATCTGTTTTGATATAAGAATAACCAAAAAAAGACCCTAGCACTTCGCGATAGGCAATTCGTCAAGCCTCGTTGTCCAGCGGTTAGAGCGAAAAGCTTGCCGCATATGCCAGTTTGTTGACCCAATAACAGATGCTGGCTTAATACCGTTTTTAAATCGAGCATTCACTTGATCGGTAATTACCATAAGATCCCGCCGTTTATGTTCATCAAGTACACTGGTATCAAACATGTCCAATTGAAATCTATCGTTCTTCGCCTCTGTTAATTCATTAAGAATCACACCAATTTTTTGGTATTCATAGCCAGAACGATAGAGCTGCTTTAACTGCAACAAAGCAAGATCAAGAAACTTGTAAGTATCTTGGCTGGGGCACATTAATGGCATTGCGCTACTTCTATTATGCTGTGGTAGGCTTTTATGCTTATTCGTACGTAAAAACACACCCACAACATTGGCTTGGCTACCTTGCTTACGCAGTTTCTCTGCTGCGCGCTGACAATGAAAAGCTAATGCTGCTTTTAATTCATCAAAATTAGAAATACCCGATCCAAAACTTCGGCTCGATAAAATCTGCTTCCGCTTTTCGTCAATGTCTCCAGGATCGATACACGCAACGCCTTGCAGCTCCATAACTGTGCGCGCTAAACCAACATTCCACAGTCGACGCATATCTGCAGGGGTCTTGTTCGCCAGTTGCAGCGCGTTATCTATACCTGTTGCACGTAACCGTGACGCAGTTTTAGCACCTATCCCCCATATATCTTGTATATCTGTTCGTTCAAGAATCCATTGGCGACGTACATCCGAATCAATTTTAATGACACCTTCCACTCGACATTCAAATTGCTTCGCTGCCTGATTGCCTAATTTGGCCAAGGTCGGCGTTGCACCGATACCCACACGCACTGGCAAACCAATATTCTCGCGAATGGTTTTTCGTATTGTTGAACCGTATTGTTCAAGGGTATCAAGCCTGAAGCCATCTAAACGCACAAAGGCTTCATCTATTGAATATTGCTCTACATGAGGGGAAAAACGGTGTAGCTCTTCTATAAACCGCCGGCTCATATCTGCATACAAGGTGTAGTTAGAACTGCGAACTTGTACACCTAGCAGCCGTGCTTCTCGCTCAATTTTGAACCAAGGAGCCCCTCGCTGTATACCTAATGCTTTCGCTTGCTCTGAAACGGCGACACAACAACCATCATTATTCGACAATACCACCACGGGTTTATTAACTAACGAGGGATCAAAAAGCTGCTCACAAGAACAATAAAAGCTCTTTACATCGACCAGTGCCCATACCTGATTTTTATACCCATTAAGGTGATGTGCCATTATACTTTCAACAAGTCATGTATGTTACGTGTAACCACACCAAATATTTCAGCATCTTCTGGTATCGGAAAGGCTCTAAATGTTGGATTCTCAGCTTTTAACCACCATGCATCGTTGTAACGCATTAAACGTTTACAGGTAAATTCATCATAAATGCGCACAATCACAACTCGCCCTGCAACAGCCTGCTCTGCCCGATCAACCACCAGCAAATCCCCGTCAAAAATACCAGCACCGATCATCGATTCACCAGACGCCCTTAACAGAAACGTTGCATTCGGATTTCGAATTAAATATTCATCAAGTTCTAATTGTTCTTGATACCCATCGGCTGGTGATGGAAAACCGCATTTCACCGATTCCATAAATATAGGCAGCGTAAGCATAACGTCCTCGTGTACTTCTCTTGTGCTCGCATTACACGGCAACTGTATATATATACAGTTTAATATTAACTTCGTATAATAGTCACTTCTTGTGAGCCTTTTTTTCTTCACATGAGCAATATTTCACCTAAGCCATTGGTTCGTTTGTATTGGTTCCTTGGTTTTATCTCGATATTATTCGAGATTTGACTTTATTTTTTTAACCATTGGCCGTTATAAACACTATAAAGATCTGTATGGAGACAATTGATGCGTAATGTAATAATTCTTGTAGCGCTGCTATTTCTTTCTGGCTGTGCCACCAGCGAGGCTGAGAGTAATGCCTCAAAAGACTCTTCTCAATGCGTGGGGGTAATGACCACCACCGAAGCATATGGGCATATGGACCCAACACGCTTTACCATTCAAATACTCGCGATAAGCGAAGAACGTGATGTGCGAGGCTATATCAGCGAGATCAAAGGTCAAGATCCTATTTGGGTGAATTGGAAACAGAGCCGTGGTCAAAACTGGTACGCTGTTATTTATGGTGATTTCGCAACAAAAGATGAAGCAAAAAGCGTCATTGATGGTCTATCTTCTAGCATTCGTCAACAAGGCCCTTTCGTACGCAGTTTTGCCGATGTACAAAGTGATAAGAAAACAGACGTGTTCCGCATGCGTTAACTATTGTGGGCTAAGTATTTCTATAAGTACTTATAAGAACGGCAACTAACGAAACAGATACAAAAACGCCAACTCCTACACTGAGCTGGCGTTTTTATTTCAACTAATTTTTTAAACGGTTCTTATTTATTAGCCACTAATAACATTGAATATTCAGCCCAGGCAGAACTACCATCTCGTCGACTAACAGAGCCATCACCTACACCAAACACAAAGAGATCTTTCGACCAATGCGCCGGAGTTGATGACCATACCGTACTAGCATTCGAATAAATATCTTTACCTATATTAGGAAATGCATATTCATTGAGTGCTGGTTGGTAGCATGACGACTCATGAATACTTTGCAGCTCTTTAATATTCGGTAAACGCCACTCTGTAACCCCACCAAATTGATATAAATAATGCTTAGTATTGGTATTAATGTTTTTTACTGTTTGGAGGGCTGGCTGCCACGTTTGCAATAAAGGATCGTTAATACAGCTAGTGCCGTCCCATTTCATACCAACTAAACAACGCATCCATGTTAGATCTGTTTTCAAATCTTTCACTGTACCGTTTTGGCTTACTTCAAAACGGCCATCAGGTGCGGTACGAGGTGCTTGAATACAAATTTGAGCTTCTGTGGCCGCTTGTACATGGCTAGAGCACGCAGAAACAACCAATAATGCAGCCGTTAATATCTTATTCATTTTTCTTATCCCTTATTCTGTAACCAAGCGAACCAATAGCGCATTCTCGTAATAACAACCATCTTCATCAACGGCTTTATCGCTCTTACAAAGATCAATGCCGTAAGTCAGATCCCCAATGGTATCTCCTGCTTGATCTACACTGGTATAAATAAGCGCTTCGGGATCATCCGTTGTAAAACGGGTCGTATTCCAATACCAACCCAGATCATCATTACCACCATTTATATATGGGAAAAAATTCAAGTTCATCCCCGTTAATAAATCAGCATCGTGCAGTCTGCGCGATTCACTCAGATCCAGTAAATCAAATTGCTCGTTAGCGGTGGGTAAACGCCAATCACTGTTGCCACACAGCTTAATTGTATTGATGTGGTTAACATATTGCTCGGTGTTACAAAAATCACTATTTCCATCTGTACTGCACGTCGCAAGAGCGTGATCGTTTTTGTTAGGTGTATAGGTTGCCGTTTTCAGTTCATAGCTTCGGGCTTTATGGCGTGGGCTCGTTACATCATCAACCTTCACTTCCCACATCAAACCAGTATTAAGATCTTTTACACAATCCCAATTCTCGGCACTTTGTGTAAGTTCGTTACCTTTATTATCAATTTTAACCAAATTGAACCCTGACTCTCCATTGCTATCAAGACCATAATCGGCATCTTGCCCAGGAAACTCATCACTGGCTTGAGCTTGCATTTCACCATTTACAAAATGTTGAGTTACACCTGTATCATTAGAACCAAAGGCTTTAAGGGTATTATTTTTAATTTTACTTTTAACTATCGTGATCGCATCTTTATCATTGGCAGCAAAAGCTTTTACAACATATTCAGCTTCAGTACCGACTTTCAATAAGTTTGATTTAAACTCTCCGTTTGCATCAAGTTCTTTCATATACTGTACAAAATTGTCATTAAAATGATTGAGTTTCTGCTTTTCAGCCTCATCAGATAATTCGATTGCGAAAATGTTATCAATATCACTGCTGATATGTGTATTAAGAGATTGTTTAACGCTTTTCACTGCACCTGAAAACAGTAACGGGTTTATCGCATCATTCATTTTTGAAAAAACAAGGGATGATACGGCTGAAACCGTAATAACCTTACCTTCTCCAAACTCTTTCGATGCTGGGCTTACAAGCTTAAAATCATACCCATTAGATAACTTCACTGAATTTACGTTACTGCCATAAACCACGACAGGTTTGGTTAATAACGAAGAGCTGTCACTTTTTAGTGTAAAAGTGCCATCCGTAGATTCGATAACAATATCATTATTATCACACGTCAAATCACTATTAAGATCGACACAAGCCATTATGCCGTCACTGAAACCCTCGCTAATTTTACCTGTTAACGTATACGTTAATTTAGAGTCTGTGCCGCCAGTAGAAACACCATCTAAAACAGAGTCGGAAGATCCATTACAACCGGTTAGTGCAATGCTGACAATTGCACCAACGATGGAAAGTTTAAAATTCATTATTTCACCTATTATTACGGAGTATTTTTTCTTAATTTATTAATGACGACAAGCATAAACAACGACAACCAACCTAGGCTTCCTCCACCCGATCCGCTGTTATTGTCCGTCGCTCCGTTGTTTCCATTGTTATTGTTATTGTTATTATTTGTTTCATCTGTTGCTGTTTCTGGTTTGCTATAACCTGAAATATTCGCGATGCCCCAAGAAACCAGCTCGCCGCTTTCACCCACGACGCGATCAGTTACTTTTAACGTCCAAGTGCCTTCAAGTGATTCACCTTTCAAACGATTAACTTCCTGATTAAATCGGGACATCAATTGTTGATTAAAGTCATCTTGCTGAATGTTGTCATAAGCGAGCAAAGTAATTTCACGGTCGCCGACTGGTGGCGTTAGCGTGACTTTTAAATCAGATATGCGCTTATGTTTGATATGCAGCGAAACTGAAAAATCATTATCCAGCACGGCGGTATCAGTTAAGGTCAGTAAATACGATTTAACGCCAATTTTATTACCCCCAAGCCCCCCTACTGTAGAAGTTGCATCGCTCAAGGCTGAGTTTTCCACTTTTGGAGTGTGCGTCAGTTTAGGTGTACACACGACAAACGGAATGCTGTATTCACCTTGAGTAGGAATTTGCTGGTTATTAAAATCTGTAACCGTTTCAGCATTAAAGGGGAATGCTTCACCACACTGCGTACTATCAGGCACTTTTACTGTGACCGAGGTACGCGCAGCAGTATCAAACGAAGCAATACTACTAAGCGAAACGACATCATCAGACTGTTCAAAGCGGCCAGTAAATGTATGAATGTTTTTACCTGAGATATTAAATAGATCTAATGCAACCTTGGCTTTTCCATCTTTAACCATCAAAAACTGCGGCGCATAAAAAGCGACCGTATTCGTTAAAATATTATGCGCTTTAAACTGCTTAACAAATAAATCACTGTAATTGCTTTGAGGATAGAGCCGTTCTGCCGCTTTTACGATACTTAAAGCAGCGTCAGGCATTGTTACTCCGCCACCTAATGCCGCGATACCTTCCCAAATAATACGGTCGATATGTTCATGTGCGAGTTCACCGTGCTCAGCAACCGCAAGCTTCAATACTTGAAATAAAGGCGTTGACCATAACTGATCGACATTAGAACCATTTCTGACCACATGCGCAGGATACGACACACCGGGTACATAGCGTGCTTCAGCATCATTCAAAATACGCGTACTTGTTTTCGAGGTATTTACCCCATCCCAACTGAATACGATATCGGGTTGAAATGTTTTATTAGTGCGGTAGCGAGAAGAAGCCGCCCAATAATCTCCCAATCCTTCACCAATCGCCCCGGTATCACCGTCACGCCAGCGCTTAACTAAAGAGAAGTTAATCATATGACCCAGCTCATGCAGAATCACATCGGCATCTTCTGCATCTGCAGATACGCCATTGCCAAATACAATCACATTTTGGGCTAAGTACGCAGTTGAATTATCTTTATTACCAAAAAATGCATCAAATTGAACAGGTTCGCTGAAAATGTCGAAACCAAGTTGCTGTAAATACTGCACTGATTTATCAATGTGATAAAACGCCATAGTATCTAAGAACTGTGTATGCTTATTTTCATAATCCTTTATATCTCGCTCTATAGTAAAATCACTTGCCGACGTTATGATCCCTTGCTGGCTAACATCAGCTTCCAAGGCACCATCGCCATCAAGGTCAAAAGCACGTACATCGACAGCCCTAACACGGCTATTTTCTAAATACCGTGTACCAGCCACTTCTGTCACTTCAATATCGGAATACAGTGAATAGGCCGCATTTGATATCACATCGGAATATTCCAATGTTATATCTTCCAATGCCGTTAATGGATCAGGATCAAAAACATTAAGTGACGTGGTAACAATCTGTTTTGCGTTACCCGCAGCAACAAAAGGACCATAAGCTTGCTCTGGTGTATTAAGATCAATCGCTCGATTATCTTCTTTTGCAGATTGGCATTCACTTTCGTCTAAAAGGTGCGTGTAAATTTGCACCACTTCTTTGGTGTTTGTATCGACAGTAACAACCACCGAACTACTACACGCTACAGCGTTAGCAAAGCCTTGATAAAATCGATATTGCGTAGACAACAAGCTCGTTGAAACGCTTTCATTCACTAAGCCAGTTAATGTATAACGCTGCGCGAGTAATTGCTTGGCTTCATCGCTAGACGTTACATAAACAGGGTCTGACGGAAAGTCGATCATACTTGCTAACGGTGAAGAGCAGTAAGAGCCTACAATAGGGAGCAAGAGTGCTAAAAGGTGCTTTTTCATTACAACACCCCTTAAAAGTTATACTTCACGAAGACATTGAAATTACGTCCCGCTTCAGCATTGTATTTTGATTGCGCATCCGACATACCACCTACATCTTGGTAACGTACATATTCGCGATCAAAAAGGTTATTAAGGTTGCCACTAATGAATAGATCGGTAATAGGCTCATAACTTAGGCCTAAATCAACCGTTCCCCAGCCAGCTGTTGTTACACATTCACCATCAGAGCAAGTTGGTACTTTATTCATCGCTGCTGCGAAACTCCACCGCACAAACGCATCAAAATCTTGACTGTAATGAAGCGCTAAATTACCTTCCCATGGGGTCGATGTTTCAACATATGCGCCGTTCTCTTCTTCAGCGGTCACTACGCCAACACTACCAGAAGCGGTTACTGTTTCGCTTATGTCAGCACTTGCCCCCATCTCAAAACCGTATGACTTCACTTTGTCGAGATTCACATATTGAATGGTTAGACGACCATTATCACTGTTCATACCCGTTTGTTTCGTGCGAATGAAATTCTCAAAATCGCTGTAAAACACCGCCGCATTGACACTATAAATACCCATGCGAGATTTCACACCGATCTCAAAGTTGTCGCTGGTTTCAGCTTTCAGATTATAATTCGGTACTATCTCAAATGGCGGTACACCATCATGAGGTACATAGCCATAGACTTTGGCATAATTAGGTGAATTGAAGCCGTGGTTATAGCTAAAATACGTCTTCAGCTCATCGGTAAAGTTATAACCAATCGAAAATGACGGTGATATTTCACTTGATGTGGTATCACTAAGTGCGAAGTTATAGCCATTGCTGGCTAGTTGGTTTTTATCTTTCGGGGTTAACTGGTGAAAATCATATCGAACGCCGAAACCGATATCCCACGCATCCCACATAATGTCATCGTGCGCATACAGTCCAATATTAAACGTATTAGCATCAGCAAAAGGGTTCGTTTGGGAAGTAGATGTAGAGCCATCGCTAATAATGGCTTTTCCAAGCGTTCTTGAGTGTTCTTTAAAAACAGTATCAACACCCCATACTATATTTTGGTTATCAAGGTGACGTTGGAATTCTGTTTTCAACCCCACTTTTTCTTCATCAAACTGACCGTTCTCAAGTAACAGAAATTTGTAATTTATATTTTGAACTAGCTTAGTTTTATACCGTGTTTTATTATTGTTGCTTTTGGTAGATTGGTAGTAGCCTAGCACTTTCGCGTCATCAAATAATACAAAGTCAGCATCGTTGTACAAATACGTCGCTTGATATTTATTAGACGAGGTAACTGTGTTTTCGTTAAAATCACCAGACTTATAGTTATCATGATCATTACGATCCATTGTATCTTCGTAATAAGAAACTTTGGTTTTAATTTCTTGATGTTCACCAATATAAAAATTACTGGTTAAAGAAAGATCAAATCCGTCAACATCTCGATCATATACTTCGCCCGTATAATTCTCAGATTCACCGCCCATCCATTGGCTATAACGAATTAGATGTTCAGAAGAGCCAATACGCTGTGCAAAATTTACTGTGCCTTTTATTTTGTCACTTTCACCCACATAATTAGTGCTGACTTCAACCGCTGTATTTTTACTTGGCGTTAAATAGTCTGATGCATCTTTGGTCGTTATTACTATTAGACCACCAAGGGCACCAGAACCATAAAGGGAGGATCCTGCACCTTTTACTACTTCGAGCTGTTTCGCCGCAGACAGATCAAAACTATTGCGGCCCACTTTGTCGCTTAAATCATCAGCACCGTAACCGTCTCCCGTCTCAACACCATCTTCAATGATTTTAATACGGTTACCACGCATACCACGGATCGTAATATTCTGAGGGCGCCCCGCACCACCGCTTACACTGACACCAGGAATATTCTTCAAACTATCATAAAGTTCTGTTGCACCTTCGCGCTCCAGCTCGTCGGATGTAATAACCGTTACGGAGCCATTCACTTCATAAGGTTCTTTTTCAATTTTTTGAGCGGTTACCATCACGACATTTGTTTGAGAAACAGATGTATTTTGCGATTGTGTTGATGACATATCAGCAGCGTGTACATTTCCGCAGAGTGCAGAAACCGCTACAGCGAGCACTGTCTTATTCATGGGTATACTACTTATTATTATTTATTAAGGTTGGTCAGATTGAGCAAAAATGCGTAATCCATCGCTTGTTGGCGTAGTGCCTTAGTGCGGTCTGTACTGTGTCCAGACTGCAAATCTGTAACTAATAAATAAGGGTTATTAGCTGTCGATAATGCTTTAATACGGGCGGTATATTTAGCTGCTTCCCAGTAAGGTACGCGACTATCAAATAAGCCACTTCGCACCAACATCGCGGGATAGTCTTGTGCTGAAATATTGTCAAACGGACTGTAAGCACGCATCACATTACGTTCTTCAGGCTTATTCGGGTTTCCCCATTCTGCATATTGTTGGCGAGTTAATGGAATAGATTCATCAGACATACTACTTAGTACATCAACAAATGGCACCTGCAGTGCAGCTCCTTTAAATAATTCAGGATGCTGGTTGATTGCTGCAGCGACAAGCGTACCACCGGCACTACTACCTAGTGCTAAAATGTCTCGGTCCACGACCTTTGCGGATGATGACTCTATACGAAATTGCTTCATAACCTGAGCGACAGCAGTAAAATCTTGAATACTATTAAGTCGGTTTACGCCTTTGCCTGCCTGATACCAATCATCACCTTTAAATCCACCACCACGAACATGTGCAATGGCATACACTGCACCTCGATCGACTAATGAAATAATCTGCGGCATAAAATATGGACGCATGGTGACGCCATAAGCACCATAACCGTAAAGAAATACTGGTGAATCATCGGTAAGCATATCCTTGCGGTATACCAGAGATACAGGCACCTCTACACCTTGATGTTTTACACTTATTAATTCTGATACGTAATTATTCGTATCAAATTGGTTATATACATCAGCCTCTGAACTGACTGTTTCACCAGTCTCTATATCAAGCTTTGTCCATGCTGGTGGTTGGCTTAACCCCATGGTACGTACATTAATCGTCTGACTCGCTGGGTTCGTATTTCGAGCCATCCACCCAACAGATGCAGCTTTTGACTGATTATTACTGAATACTTTTTGGCCCTGAAGATCAAAACCTTCCAGTAATGTTATTCCTTGTTTTTTCTCTTCAATCACAATACGGCGACTAGCAAGATACCAACGGGTGAGATCCCCTTTAGGTTCGATAATAGGCGTCCATTCACGTTGCACATCCTGCGCAGTGTAAATTGCAAATTTCCCACCTTGATTCGACTTTATGTAATACTTTCCATCCAACACATCAACATAATATTCGACGCCATTTTTGCGAGGTTTAACTAATCGAAGCGCGGTCTTTGGATCAATACCCGGCTTTTCTTCTGATCGTAATAGGTATTGAACGCTCGTATTATGATTATTACTCTGAATAAGAATGCTTTTCGCATCGGATGCCGTATAAGCAGAAACTAACCAAGCAGGGTTTGTTTCTTGGTATAACATGACTGATGTGTTTGTCTTCATATTTTGCAATACTACTTTATATGGTCGATATGTATTGGCTTCATTTTCAACAACAATCACTTCATTATCTGATTTCCACACCAAGGTATCAGCATACTCACCCAAAAATTGAGTTACTATTTCACCTGATGCTATATCGATTATTGAAATACTATAATTATCATCACCTACCGTATTCTCTGCGATAGCAACTAAACGGTTATTGGGACTAACACTCCAATTCCCTAAACGATAATAAGCATGGTTTTCAGCACGCTGATTCATATTAATCACAACATCTTCACGTTGTTGATTTTTCCGAACCACTACGCCACGAACACCTTTATTAAAGGTTTTATAGTGGTATCCATTAATATCGAACCAAGGTTTTTCTGCTTTATTTCCAGCCATAGCTTCCCATTCATTGAGCAGCTTTTCCTGTGTGCCCATCAATGGTTTTAAATAGTATTCAGATGTCTTATTTTCATTTTTTAAATACGTCAATACCATCGCGTTTTTACGACTATCATCACGTAACCAACATACATCACAAAGAGGATTCTGTAGCATCGAAGCTAACAACACAGAACTTAACAACATAATAAACTTATAGAAGCGATTTTTTGCAAATAATACACATCAATACGAATGAGATCAAGAATGATTCTCATTTAAATTAATTAATGCCCCTTCACGCATTCACGTTAGATATGCTTAAGCAATAAAAAAACCGTTGCTTATCGAAGCAACGGTTTAATAAAAACAACAATATAAGTTACAGTGAACGTTTACTGCTTTTTGATGAAATTACAGTACTGTAATCGTTTGCGGGGTTATATTATCGTTCTTATTAAGGTTATACGCATCTTCATCATTTTGTTTTCTAATCTGGTTTTCAAAGCGTGTTAATGATTTAAATAGCAATATAACTAACATTAAGCCTGTTGCAGCTAAACCAATCGCAAAACCGGCCCATACACCTTTTACACCCATTAATTTCATGAGTAACCATGCCGCAGGTAAACCAATAAGCCAATAGCCGATCACAGTCGAAATCGTTGGCGCTATTACTACCTTCATACCGCGTAATACACTAATCGCTGTTAGCTGCCATGCATCAACAATAAAACACAATGCAACCATAATCATCACTGCAGGTAAGGCTGCAACTAACTCTTGCGCCATTACATCCCCTTCTATGCTGAATACTTGTGTTAAAAACTCAGGCCAAATAATCAAGAACAAACCAATGACGGCACTGGTCGCGGTTACAATAAATAGCCCTTGTTTAGCATACAGCCTTACCATATTTGGTTCACCACGACCAAAATGCTGGCTAACTAAAATAGAAGCCGCTTGTGA
This sequence comes from Photobacterium profundum, assembly GCF_003026285.1. Classification (GTDB taxonomy): domain Bacteria; phylum Pseudomonadota; class Gammaproteobacteria; order Enterobacterales; family Vibrionaceae; genus Photobacterium; species Photobacterium profundum. Next base: position 275,382 of record NZ_PYOD01000003.1, on the reverse strand, counting down.
AAACCCAAAGGCAATATTCCATGATAAGTTCAAACACTGCATCGCTATCTGATGAATAGCTAATGAAACGGCACCCAACGTACCGGCTAATAATGCGCCACCAGAAAATAAGGCATGCTCAAGTAGTGTCGCGATCATAATCGGCACACCAATGGCCAATAATGGTTTGATGGTACCCAAACGGTATTCATGTAACTTGGAAAATGGATTAAATTGGCGATAACGAGGACGATTAAATACCCAATGCCCATAAACAGCCATAATAATCAACGACGCCAACGACGAACCATAACCTAAACCTGCAATTCCCATGTCCATTCTGAATGCGAGTACATAGCTAATAGGCACATTCAAAATAACCGTTGCAATCGACATCACCATTATCGAACGCGTATCACCAAACGCACTAACAAGGCTTCGTAATACTAACAACATTAAGGTTGGAAGCATTGACCACTTTAATGCATTTATGTAATCCATAGCCAAGGCAACAGCTTGTGGATCTTGATCGGCCATTAATAACCAATCTTTAAGCATGACAAAAAATGGCTGAAGTGTAACGGTAAGTAGTAAAGATAGCAGTATTCCGCCCTTTACTGCGGTGCGAATTTCAGTGTTACCCGCATCAGGTTGTCGTACTCGCTTACCATACGCGATAGCAATTAAATTCGCGACACACCCGACGGTACTACCCGCAATAATAAAGACAAATGAATAAACCGATGCGCCTAATCCGCCACCAGCAATCGCCAGTACGCTCATTTTTGCCATCATCCAGACATCGGTAAAGACCAGTAATTGCGCAACCAGTTGAGAAATAATAAGAGGTATAGCAAGGGTGAGCAGTTTTTTCATTTATTACCTAATCGAAGTAACTAACCATGCTTATTCATTAAGTGGTTATGCACTTACTATTTGAATCCAAGAAACATTATCAGCTAATGTAAAAAAAGTAGCCTTGCTTTTCAAACGACTTTTATGGCACTTTAGCATTCTAAAAACTCATGCGAAGAAATGATGACTAATGATTAAAAGACATACGCTACTACCTTCGTCATTAAATGGGCTACGCGTGTTCGAAGCAGCAGCGAGGCACCTTAGTTTTACCATTGCAGCCCAAGAGCTAAACGTGACACAAAGTGCGGTTAGCCGTCAGATACGTTTATTAGAAGAACAGCTTGGATTTTCACTCTTTATTCGTCAGCACCGTGCTTTAATACTGACAGAAGAAGGCAAAGAAATTGCCTTGCTACTAACTCGCCAATTTAGCGAGCTAAATAACACCATTCACCAGCTTAAACAGCAGGAAGATAACACCCTAAAATTAAATGTTTCAATGAGCTTTGCGGTACGTTGGTTGATCCCCCGTTTGCATTCCTTTAAAGAACAGAATCCCGATTTAGACATCATTATTTCATCAAATATTGGTAATAACGGTAATTATGGTGATCAACTGAATCTCGATTCTGATGATTACGATATTGCGATTTCAAACTACCAAGATCCCACAACAATCAAACAACCTATCGTCTTTTTACGTAAAGAATATTTAGCGCCTGTTTATTCAATGTTATTAGTAAAGGGTGATGCACAACTAACGATTGATGAATTACTAACGTACCCTCGCCTACATCCCACAAAAGATCGTTCTGATTGGCGGGCTTGGTTTGTACAAACGGGGATACAGCAGCCACTCGGTAAGACGGAACTCACTTTCGATACATTAGACATGGCGCTAACATCATGCTTATCAGGACAAGGGGCAACAATTACCGATCTGCTTTTTGTGACGAGCGAACTGAAACAAGGGTTCTTAAAACTGCCCCTTGAAGCAAAAATTATTTATAGCCCATGGAAATATTATTATTACTGCCGAACAAAAAGTGACAAGGTCACAAACTTTATCAATTGGTTAATCAAGGAAATAGACGAAGAAACTGAGCAGCTACTTAATCTTATCAACCAGTATAATTGGCATCCAGCAGAAAGGTGACCGCGTCACTTAATTACAACTCTAATCTTGATAAAAACCACGTACAAAAAAGGCGTCACTGTTAATAACAGTTAACGCCTTTCTTTATTACACGTTACACCGAGGTAGAAACGGGGTAATTAATGTATTTACGCGTCGTCTTTACTTACATCAGTATCACGCTTTTTCTTAGGCTTAAATACATTTTCGCCCACAGCAACGTTATCGTAAAAACGCTTATCAACTTTCTTCTTCGCTTTAGGCGCTGTTGATTTCTTAGCGGCAGATGCTTTTTGATCTGTTGGTTTCTTCTTAATGAACTTTTTCTTCGGTGCAGGTTTAAGACCTTTAAACTTACCCGTTAAACCTTCAAGTATACTGAAAGAAATAGATTGTTGTAAGTAGGCTTCAACACTTTTAAAGCTCTTCCAGTCTTTTGGGCCAACAAGTGAAATTGCGTCACCTTTGTTACCAGCACGACCAGTACGACCCACACGGTGAACATATTCTTCAGCGTGTTTTGGCATATCAAAGTTGATAACGTGCGATACACCATCGATATCTAGACCACGAGAAGCAACATCTGTTGTTACCAAAATCTTATGACATACACGTTCAAACTGACTCATGATGCTGTTACGTTGATTCTGATTTAAGTTGCCGCTTAGTGCGACAGCTTTCAGTTTACGTTCATTCAGCTCAGCCGTTAAACGATCAGTATCTGCACGGGTTGCCGTAAAGATAATAACCTGATTGTAATCTTCAGTCTCAAGCACTTTATCTAGTAGTGCTTGTTTATGATCTAGATGATCACACAAGTAGAAACGTTGTGTAATATCTGTATGTTCTTCGTTTGAATTACCAACAGAAAGACGCTTAGGTGCATTTAGCATCTCTGACGCCATTTCAATCACATCTTCATTATCCATTGTTGCAGAGAACATTAGAGTTTGACGACGACGGTGATTAGCCAATTCGTGAATACGGCGCAATTGAGGTGCGAAACCCAGATCAAGCATACGGTCTGCTTCATCAAGAATCAGCATTTCAAGACCATCAAGGCTTGTGCTACGGTGCTCAAGGTGATCGGCAAAACGACCTGGTGTTGCTACAACAAACATTGGGTCTTTACGGAATTCTTTCACTTGATCGTTGAAGTTTTCACCACCAACAATCAGCGCGCCATCATACGGTGTACCCGCATTTAACGTACGTAATTGAGCAAACACTTGTTTTGCTAACTCACGCGTTGGCGTTAAAATAAGTACACGTTGATCGCGACGAGTAAATGGCTTACCACGATACATACGCTGCATAGCAGGCAATAAAAACGCCAGTGTTTTACCAGAGCCTGTTTTCGACGAGGCTAGCACGTCTTTCCCCATAATAGCCACGGGGACGGCTGTTCGCTGAATTTCAGTTGCTCGATCAAACCCAAGGTGTGTCAGTTTCTTAAGAAGGCGTGGGTCTAATCCAAGATCTTTAAAATGCAAAATGATGCTCCGGTAAAAACGCTCTGATTCAGAGTTTACAATCAATAATATCTCGACCTTTATGTGATTAAGTTCACACAAAAGTGAAAAATGTTAGCTGCAGATTATAGCACAGTATTTCTAAGGTACATCTAAACCTCATGATATAAACTGCAATAAAACACGTAATTTCTGTAATTGCACACTATTTTGTTAATCGGTAGATTAGTGATACTGACCTGCTAAGCGATTAAGTAACAAAAGAAACACTTTATATTGCTTACTATTAACCAAGGAGCTGTTAACCGATGACATTGAATAGATCACTTTACGCTTGGGTGTTAATTTTCTTCACCGTGCTGATTTGGTCTGGTATTCAACCTAAAGACACCTTCACATGGTTTCTTGAGGTTGTACCTGCCATTATTGGATTTATCATATTAGCACTCACCTATCGCTCTTTTCGGCTCACACCATTGGTGTATCAATTGATTTTGATACACTGCGTTATTTTGATGGTAGGTGGACATTACACCTATGCTGAAGTCCCACTTTTTGATTACATTAAAGATGCGTTTGAATTAAGCCGCAACAATTACGACAAAGTTGGGCATTTTGCTCAAGGGGTAATTCCTGCACTAATCTGTCGAGAAATTGTTATTCGAAACAATGTTATCAATGGTCGCTGGTGGCAGTTTTTCTTCGTTGTCTGCTTTTGTTTAGCATTCAGTGCTTTTTACGAATTGATTGAATGGTGGGTTGCTGCGGCTTCAGGGGAAGATGCCGAAGCTTTCTTGGGCACACAAGGTTATGTGTGGGATACCCAATCAGATATGATGCTAGCCTTGATCGGTGCAGTAACAGGCTTACTCACATTACGTCGATGGCATGATAAACAGCTATCGACAATCTAATTCAGTTATTACTCGTGCCAACGAGTTCTAATCATTAAAAAGCCGCTATTCAATCTGTTTTCACAATTGATATAGCGGCTTACTTATTCTAATGTAGTTAACGCATCAATAGACTCGTTATACGTCAGGGTAACCGTTCGGGTTATTTGACTGCCAACGCCATGTATCTGTCGTCATGTCTTCAATCGAAAGCTTTGCTTCCCAATGAAGTTCTACCTTTGCTTTTGCAGGATCTGCCCAACATTCAGCAATATCACCAGGACGACGTGGTGCGACTTTATAGGCAACTTCAACACCTGATGCTTTTGAGAATGCATCAACCATTTGGATTACGCTGCTGCCATTACCAGTACCAAGGTTGTAGATATGCAAACCGGCTTCTGAACCTTTGTAGTTCAATGCCGCTAAATGGCCATCAGCCAAATCAACAACGTGAATATAATCACGCACACCGGTACCATCAACAGTTGGGTAGTCATCACCAAATACAGATAAGAATTCACGACGGCCAACTGCAACCTGAGAGATAAACGGCATTAAGTTGTTTGGAATACCTTGCGGATCTTCACCCATTGTGCCCGATTTATGAGAGCCAACTGGGTTAAAGTAACGTAGGAGCGTAATACTCATTTCTGGATAAGCCAACTGAATATCGGTTAGGCACTCTTCAACCATTAACTTACTGCGACCATACGGGTTGGTGGCACTCGTTGGGAAACCTTCAGTAATAGGCACAGAGGCAGGATCACCATACACCGTTGCAGAAGAACTAAAGATAAGGCTATTAACACCAGCAGCACGCATTGCTTCAACTAGTACCAAGGTACCGTGCACGTTGTTATCATAGTATTCTAAAGGCTTAACAACAGATTCACCTACCGCTTTTAAGCCAGCGAAATGAATAACAGCATCGATTTCATTTTCAGAGAGAACTTTATCTAAAAAAGCACGGTCACGAATATCACCTTGAAAAAACGCAGGCATAACACCCGTTAATGCTTCAATGCGAGCCAATACTGTTTCTTTACTGTTATATAGGTTATCAACGATAATTGGAGTCATTCCTGCTTCAATCATTTGAACACAAGTATGGCTACCGATATAACCCATTCCTCCAGTAACTAAAACACGCATGTTCTCTCCCTAAGTTTTGATTATTAATGAATTTTAAATAACACGCTATTTATAAACAATCTGTCACAAAAAGACATTCAAAAAAACTTTATAGCATGTTATTTAAAACTGACAAGATACGGTTCATATTCTATATGAATATGGCTTAGTATATCTAAAAACAAATGCTTTAAGAATGATACTAGCAATTATAAAGCCATTTTTTTACACATAAAATGACCATTACTTACGTTTATGTGTGATTTGAATATAAAATGTCCATATCAAAATATTACGTTAATGAATAACGTTAAAAACACTGTATAATACACTTTACCAGTTTATGCCATCACCCAAAAGGAATCTTTGATGCCAAGACTATTTCGACATGTTATGCTTTTTTTTGTGCTTATATTTACCCTTTCAGGATGTGAAATTGTTAAATGGAAAGCCACACAAGACGGAGAGTCATTAGTCAGCGCGGGTTACTCTGAGCAGTTTTTACCCTTGAAAGAAGGTGGCAATATAAAGTACTGGATTGGTGGTACGGGTAAACCATTATTGTTACTTCATGGGTTTGGTGGTACAGCAATTTCTACATGGCAAAAAGAAATGATGGCTCTAAGCCAAGACTATCAAGTTATCGCCCCTGATCTTGCTTGGTTTGGTGATTCACACAGTAAAGGTCTCCCCAATTTAACCACCCAAACAAATGCCATTTGGCAACTTATGGATCATTTGAAAATAGACAAAGTGAATGTCGCAGGCATTTCATATGGCGGATTTGTAACCTACAACATGATGACCACACCTGAACGCATTGATAAATCGATCATCATTGCCAGCCCTGGACCGCTATTTTCAGAGAAAGATCTTGACGATTTATGCCTACGCGCAGGGGTTGATAAACCCGAAAACTTATTTGTGCCTCAAAATAGTGATGAAGTAAGACGACTATTTGACAACGTTTTTTATGAAAAGAAATACATACCCGACTTCATTGCCGATCAAATTTACACCAGCTACTTCTCGCCTTGGCAAACAGAAAGAACGTCATTAATTCAGACGCTCATAAAAGATAGAGATCGTATTGCAGAATTCCCCCCTAAAAATCTACCCAATAGCATGGTAATTTGGGGAGACAGTGATCAGATCTTTCCGCTTGAAAGTGGTATTCAGCTCAGTGGGTATTTAAATGCACCAATTGTCGTTATTCCTGAGACTGGCCATGGAGTTACGAACGAGCAACCTGACGTTGTCGTTAAATTAATAAAATCATTTTTGTCTTAAATCAATAGATTACATTTGTTTCTAGAAATAATTAGACATACTCGACATTACTGTTATTCTACAACCGTCAATGCACCACGTTGCGCATTGACGGTTTTTTGTATAACAAGGATGTAAGACCGTATTATGGCAACAGTTATAAAAAGTACTCAACTTGAATCCTCTAATTTTGCATACATAGAATTAAGTGAGAAAACGCTTCAAAAACAACTAACTATTCTCTTCCCATTTTCAGGCATGATTTGCGCTATCATTGCTTTCACCTATTTTGTCTCTAACGTTCCTGTTAACTTCACCTTTTCTGCCGTTATCGGCATGGTCATTTGTTATACACTTTCAGTCATTAATAGATATAAAATAAACCCCTATTTACTTATTTGGGTTTTCATCTTTTCAACAACAGCAGCCTGTGCACTAGGGTTTTATGCCGACAGCTCTCGCCATATCAGCAATACCATTGGTCTGACTATTCCATTATTGTGCTTCTTTGCGTTACAACAGAAATACGCTTGGTGGTATAGCTCATTATTTGGTTGTTTCTACATTGTACTGGGCGTCGCTGAAGTCTCTGATAAACAACTTCAAATAACGGAAGCATTACAAAACATCAGCGCATATTCTATTGTTGTAATTATGGCTTATTTACTTGCTCGTCATCGTAATGAAGCGATAGCACGAGTAAAACAAACAGCAACTACCGATTTTTTAACCGGCTTACACAATCGTTCTGGGCTATTGCCGATTTATCAAAGTGAATCAGCACGTAGTCAACGTTATTTACGTGATTTCTCTATGCTCGTTCTAGACATTGATGGCTTTAAAGCTGTTAATGACCGCTACGGTTTACATGCCGGCGATCAAGTATTGATGATGCTCGCTAAGTGCTTACGCGAGAATACCCGTAAAGGCGATCACCTCGCTCGAATCGGTGGTGAAGAGTTTTGTTTACTGCTGCCCGAAACTGACATAATAGCCGCTGAAGAATTCGCATCTCACTTAAAAGATGAAATTGCCAGTTGGTCTTTAGAATTAGAGTCGGGGCATAACGTCAGTATTACCGTTAGCATTGGTATTACGCCTATCGAGTTTCAGGAATATAGCTTTGATTACATGAAAGCAGACAGCGCCCTACATCGTGCAAAAAGCTGGGGACGCAGCCAAATTGCAATTAGCTAGAAGTGGTTCATTCTGGTTTTCACTCAATGCTCATGACTTATAGATAAGCTTGGCAGTATCAAAAAGCGATTTCATCAGGTTTATCACCTACAATGAAATCGCTTTTTTTATATTATATATGCCCAAGCTACTGGCTTGTTAAATGTAACGGAGTTGCCAATGTCTACCAAAACGTCTGCCAAAACACTTTATCAATGGAAATGCTTTTCAATAGAGCAAGAGCATCACCAACTACCTGATGGTCGAAACATTGAATTCACCACAGTAAAACATCCAGGGGCAGTTATCATTGTGCCGATTAATCACTCAGGCGATCTTGTTTTGGTACATCAGTATCGCCCAGCGATTAAGCAATGGATTCTTGAATTTCCAGCAGGTACGTTAGAAAGCAAAGAAGACATTCTAAATTGCGCAAAAAGAGAGCTCGCAGAAGAAGTAAACCTGAAAGCTGAAAGTTGGCAAAGCCTTGGTGAACTTCTGCCTGTACCAGGGTTTTGTGATGAGATTCAGTACTTATTTCTCGCTCAAGAATTATCAGAAACGGCTGGAGAATTAGATGACGATGAAGTAATTGAAGTCGTCACCATGTCTGTTAATGAGTTTGAACAAAAAGTATTAAATAATGAGATTCAAGATGGCAAAACATTAGCGACCTATCTTAAACTAAAGATGATGGGCATTGTTTAATATCCTTTGAATAATCAAATACTCTATAAATTAATCAATGGTCATCATCTTTCGCAGCCAAAAGTGCTGATACTGGTATCAATTGGCATGAAATGTTCAACTTTTATGAGCTTTAATAGACATCTCGAAACTTATCAGTATCATTCCCCTGATGATCCAATTTCGTTCATGTAAATGGTTCATAATAAAGTACGTAATTTGTACACCAAATATGTGAATATGCTTCAATAAGCTTATTCTTGCAAAAAAGGTTAGCTCGTGATTAGAGAAAATACATTTACACCAATCAACAATTGGACCAAGCCTTTCGTTTCTGAAGTTGCAGAGGTTTTAGCATTACTACGCGAATACGGTTATGAATCAGCTAAGTTAGTTAAACTTACTGGCATTTCTGAACGCAGATTTTGTGATTGGACTGCTGGCTATAAGAAAGAACCGTACGAGGTTTCATACATTCCATATACTTGCTGGTGTTTTCTTGTTGCTTTAGTAGGCAAGCCTAATATAAATAATCGCGGTAATGCGCTTTCTGTCGATGTACGTAAAGTATTATCTGCATTTGATCGCAATGCTTTTTTACCTGCTAATAAATTTGTTTCCCCTTCACGTTTACAGCTTAATCGCGTTGTCGGTGAAGGCGTATTCACTGGTTTGACGTTTACTGATTTAGCTGAATCATTCAACTGGAAACTAGACCACTTTGAAGACAACTTAGAAAAGAACAATATTCCTTTTCTAAATTGGTGTCTGATTTTGATGTATCTTGGCTTAGATATTCAAAAAATGATTTTAACGGATCTTGATGAAGAGCTGATCATCGGACAAAGCTAAGTGCCATAGAGTATGAATTGATTCATCTCTAACAATGCTTGAATACAGATTTAAAATGAAAGGTCTTAGATACTTGTCGTATTCACAGCGACAGTACTAAGACCTTTTTTGTCAGTACAAACACGTGTACGCATCAGCTTAATTATAATTCAACATTTACTAAATGAACGTTCATAAAAAACAACCCCATCAGGTGAATCGCCTGTTGCTTCCTTGAACCCATTATTTTGTAATAACTTAATTGATTGAGCATTACCCACATCAACGCCACCAAGTAACTTAGAGACTAACTGAGAACGATTGCACCATTCAATTAGCCCTTCCATGAATTCATTCGCATAACCTTTGCCCCAAAACCGCTCATCAAGAAGATAACCAATATGCACATTGGAACCAGACTCTTTTGGACTGGATACATAGAAAAAAATGAAACCAATAATTTGATGACTCTCTGATTGCTGGATAATGAGGAAATGGCTGTTAGTTACCATCTCATTTATCCATTTGCTTGCAGATTCAACACACTGAACTGATTGAAACTCGGGAGGAAGAGATTGAGTTACATTTGGTGTTAATATTTTAAAAGCAACACCCGATAATTCTGCTTCAGAAATAGACTGATTTAAAACACTCAGTACATTACTCACCTTCAGCCGTTCAGTGTTAAAAGAGCACGTTCGAAAACTATATTCTTGAGTCATGCATCACCTTGTTGTCTTTTAGCCTAGCGTTTCGTTTAACTGAACATACATCAAAGCGGAGCTTGATTCCAATTTCACATATTCCTGCAAAATAACTGTAATTTTTGATCATCAATCACAAATTTTTCTTCGAGAATTATCTATATTGCAGTCCAAACTGTGAACTTAAGTGACTAATATAATGAAAAAGACAATTCTTGCTTTTACTCTTGGTAGCCTATTAACCCTTTCTTCTTCCACACTTTTTGCTGCAAATCAAACAGATACTCAGCAAAGCATTCAGGCAACTGTCGAATATAGTCAGTTCACTACAAAGCGTCAGGTTGTTGACCAATTACTCATTGATGCGGCAACTGCATTCAAATCACCCGCTCGTATCTCACATGCTGGCTTTACCGCAAAAATGCCAAGCAACATGGAGATAGTGACTAATCGCCTGCTAGAAGCCTACGACTTAGAACCTTATCGTACCGATTTGTTAATTTCTGCCGCGAATGCACAGATCTATAACAAGAACGCTGACCGCGCAATTGAGCTTTTTGAAAAAGTATTAAGTGTTGCACCTGAAGATGTAGATGCACATTCTTACCTTGCCGTGTGGCAGCACTTTACAGGCAACGATACAGAATCAGCAAAACATATGAAGGTACTGGAATCACTTAATCCAGGACGTGCCGCAGACATGCAACGTATTTTTGATACAGTGAATCGCATAGTGGAAACCCCACTTAAAACCACGTTTGATAAAGCACAAGACGGCAATACCGCTATCATCACATTAGGCTATGCCCTAAACCCAGATGGCAGCATGCATGACATACTCATTCAACGTTTAGAAATGACATTAGCCTTTGCTAAAGAACAACCTAAGTCGTTAATCGTACTAACTGGTGGTGTGCCGAAAAACCATAAAACTGAAGGTAAGTTAATGGCAGATTGGCTGGTAGAAAAAGGGATAGACCGCAGTCGTATTATTGAAGATAACTATGCACGCAGTACGGTAGAGAACGCGCTGTACAGCAGCTATGCCCTAGCCCGTCACGATATTGATCATGCCACTATTATTAGCTCTGCAAGCCATGTACGCCGCGGACAAACATTGTTTGAAATCGCAAGCTGGCAGACTGGTCCTAAAGACATTACGTTTGATACTGTTTCAGCCGCAGACAAACCACTCGACGAATTAAAAGTACCTACAGATGGTGAGCTTCTAGGTATCTACCGCGATGCACTTCGTACGTATGGCATGTGGAGCTACCGTTCGTACCCATTAGAGCAACGTTAATTTCGACGTTTCCTCTAAAAGAACAATGTAGTAATACATAAAACAAAAGCCCGTGTCACATTGCGATAATATCGGATGTTACACGGGCTTTTTTAGTTCTCTGAATAATGTGCGTTAAGGTTTTATCGCATATTACTTAGTAAACTTATCAGCCCATTCAGGCCACAATTTATCAAGCTTCATATATTCTTCAAGTGTATCGGCAACACGATCAATGCCCTGCTCGCGTATTAGATCAAAATCAGGGGTTTGCGTAGCTTCTAGCCCCGCCCAAGATAAAATGGCATTGCATGCTTCAGTCTGTTCAAAAATACCATGTAGGTATGTTCCGAACACTTGATTATCAATGCCGAGTTGGCCATCTGGTCCGTCTTGAAGTTGCACTGGGGCATTAGCCTTAATGCCCGATGTAATACCAGCGTGAATTTCATAACCACGTACAGGTACAGCTGGTTGTTCAGGTAATTGAAGTGTACCAACGGTTTGCTTAAGCTGCTTTTCAGGTGCAAGTATGGTCGACGTTTGTAAGTAACCAAGACCTTGGCTTGTACCAGCATCCCCCTCAATTCCATCAGGATCGGCAATATTTTCACCCAACATTTGATAACCACCACAAATACCCATCACTTTGCCCCCTAAGCGCAAATGACGTTCGATCTGCTTATCCCAGCCTTGCTCGCGTAAGAAGGCTAAATCGCTTCGCACACTTTTGGTGCCAGGAATAATAATAAGATCAGTAGGAGGAATTTGTTGCCCTTTACCTACGAATTGTAAATTCACTTGTGGGTGCATACGCAACGGATCAAAATCTGTATGGTTGCTTACCCGTGTTAATATCGGCACAACCACATTGAGTTGCTCATCAGCCGCTTCGACTTGCTGAACATTGATCGCATCTTCCGCTTCTAACATCAAACCATGCAAGTACGGTAAAACACCCAAGACTGGTTTACCGGTTTTGTCTTCAAGCCAATCAAGACCAGACTCAAGTAACTTTATATCGCCGCGAAAACGATTAATAACAAAGCCAATCACACGTGCCTGTTCTGATTCCGACAATAACGCCAATGTGCCGTACAAATGCGCAAAAACACCACCGCGATCAATATCTGCAATAATGATGACTGGCACATCTGCATTTTCAGCAAAACCCATATTTGCGACATCGTTTTCACGTAAATTAATCTCTGCAGGGCTACCTGCACCTTCTATGATCACAGTTTGGTATTCATCTTGTAAAATACCAAAAGATTCCATGATAGGTCCCATCACGACTTTTTTATAACCGTTGTAGCCTATCGCATCCATATCTGCGATAGCTTTACCTTGAACGATAATTTGAGCACCAACATCGGTATTAGGCTTCAGCAATACAGGGTTCATGTGTACTGTTGGTTCGATACATGCAGCTTGTGCTTGAACCGCTTGTGCACGACCAATTTCACCACCATCTTTTGTTACTGCACTATTGAGTGCCATATTTTGAGATTTGAAGGGAGCAACTTGAATCCCTTTTCGCGCAAGTACTCGGCATAAACCCGCTGTAAGTACGCTTTTACCTGCGTCTGATGTTGTTCCCTGAACCATTAATGCTTGTGTGGTTAATTGCATCTTTTTCTCATTCTATATTCGTTTAGTATTTGAGTTTTATTTCAGCATATATAATGAAAGCGCTCGTTAATACGAGTAGTAAGTTGGTCTGTAATGCTGAAAATCTAAAATTGTTGCTGAGTCGGCCATTGGATCTGAGGCCAATCTTTTCCTTGTTCATCATGAAAAACAGTGACACGGTAACGTGCAGCATAAGGCAGTTGAATACGGTGTAGATAACTCGCATTCTCTGGCATTTCTAATAGAATACGCATCAGTTGTCGCATTACGCCTGAATGCGATACCAATAGTATTTTCTTACCTTTGTGCTGTTCAACTAAATCTAACCAAGCTTGATGAATCCGTTTGTCAAAATCCACTAATGCTTCGCCACCGTGTGGGGTTTCTAACCAAGGGTTTTGCCAATAGCGAGTTAAGACTTCCTTATGTTCTTGCCATAACGTTTTCTGTAATTGTCCGTCCCAGTCACCAAAATCCATTTCTTTCCAGCAATCGAGCTGATGAAGAGGAACAGAGTGCTGATTGGCCGTTAATTGAGCAAAATTACTACACCGTTGCAACGAAGAAGTAACGACCACATCTACACTATCAAGATCAGCGATTGCCGTCGCCATTTGACTTAAACCTGTCGAGGTAATTGGAAAATCTGTATGCCCTCTTAGGCAGCCATCTCCTTCTGGCAACCCATGACGTAATATATCAATCCGTGTCTGTTGTGTTGTCATGTTCTACATCTCCTTGACGGCTATAATTACTGGCACAAACTCAGTAAATACAAGAAAGCTAATTTAACGCAGGACCTTTCAACACTTGAGGTAAACCAGCAGTCACGAATACAACACGTCCAGCTTGTTTTGCGATGGCTTGATGTAACCAGCCACTCTCATCGACAAAGCGCCTTGATACTTCACCAAGTGGCACTATACCTTGTCCTACTTCATTACTAACCAGAATAACACGCCCTTCAGCTTCAATCAGTGCCTTTAAAAAATCTGCCTTTCGATCAGACCAGCTGGCGATCTTATGCTGATCGTTATGTTCAGATTGTTCAACAACGCCAAATAGGCAATTCGTTAACCAGAGTGTTAAACAATCGATTAATAAACATGTGCCCTTTTTACTGTGGGTACGAATAACCTCAGCCAAATATAATGGCTCTTCTATTACTGGCCATTGATGGGGGCGCTGCTCTTTATGCTGTTCAATTCGAGCCGTCATTTCATCATCACCCGCAGTTGCTGTCGCAACATAAGTAACAGTGAGGCCTGATGATTCCGCAAGAGCCTCAGCAAGGCTACTTTTGCCCGACCTAGCACCGCCTAATATAAGTTCTATTCCTTGAAAATTATCTTGAATACTCACTGGTATATTGTCTCATTGCTAAACGCATCAATATATTATCTGTTTAGCTCAAAAATGTATGCTCTGTTAGCTGCGAACCTCGTTATTAAATGACCCTATTTTTCTAAAGCGGAGATTTTGATTCAAACAATTCAACGGTTTATCGGCACTAAACGCTTCACATCAGACATAAAATTGTTATCATTTGTATTCTTACACTAACACATTGATTAACTATGACTTTTCCCAACAACTTATTACCAGAAGCTATAACTTGGTTGCTGCTTGGAGCAACGGTTATTACTGCATTTATTCAACCTCGATACTGGCTACATCTTCTTGTTATCACTTTTGCCAGTGCCTTATATTTCAATAACGTAAATTTCGTGGGTGTATTAGCCATTAGCGCTGGTTTAATAGTTTCTGCACTAGCAAAAGAAGCTAAGGGAAAATGGAAAGTAGCATGCCACTGCTTGGTTGTTATGTGGTGTCTAACCTTGGTATTACACCTAATACCTGGCTTCAACAATCTATTAGTACTTGATAAAGTGATTACTGGCCCCAAAAGTATTCCCTTCACGCTTTATTTAAACTTAGATAAACCAATCATCTTCTTTGGTTTATTACTGTTAGTACCAACTATGTTGGGAAAACGAAACATACTTTCTTCAAAACAAATATCGATATTAGCTATTAGCTTCATTTTGTTGCCAGTGGTTCCACTCGTATTAAGTTTAGTAAAACCTGAATTATCAGTGCCTAGTTGGTGGTGGGTATTTGCATTAAACAACCTGCTATTCACTTGTGTTGCAGAAGAAGCACTCTTTCGTGGCTACATTCAGCGATTACTGACTCAACGTTTCAATCCTCTTGTTGGTATTGGCATCGCAAGCCTCTTATTTGGTGCTGCACATTTCGCAGGTGGCCCACTATTCATTGTTGTCGCGAGTTTAGCAGGTCTTCTTTATGGTTTGACCTATTACTGGTCAGGAAAGTTAAGTTACGCGATTGCTATTCACTTTGGTTTTAACATGGTTCATTTATTATTTTTCACCTACCCATTAGCAAATAATATCTAAATAATGAGTATATGAACGAAATCTGAATAACCGCCTCACGAATGGTTCAGTTGAAGTGTTGTTTAATAGCAACATCAAAACAAGGAGACGAACTCATGACTAAATTAATTTCTGTAAAAAATACTGTTATCGCAATCGCATCTGCAATGATCTTAGTTCCAACACTCGCTTTTGCAGGCGATCATAATGAACAGAAAGGCGCTGTTATTTCTTACTCAGGCCCGATTGATACGGTAACAGTTGCCGAACTACTCGACAGCACAAGCATGTTTACAGAGCGAAATGCAGTTGTTGAAGGTAAGTTGATTAAGCAAATCAATGCCGATACATTCATTTTCAGTGATGGCACGAAAGAAATTCAAGTTGAACTAGATGATGATATTCATTTACCACAAGCAATTGATGCAACGACAAAAGTACGATTGTTTGGTGAATACGAAGGTGGAAATACCCCTGAAATCGAAGTAGACCGTGTGCAAGTATTATAAAGACACGTATACAAGAAAATTAAAGGTAGCCACGTAATATCGTATGCACCCAATACGGCTCCGCTTAGCTAATTGAATGAAACGCATTAGGTTACTTATAATCTGATGCGTTTTTCATTCTAAACTACTATACCCAGTATTAGTACTTCAGATATTTCTTCATATTACCCACGCTTTTATCACCTAACCCTGGTACTTTGGCTAAATCACTTGCTGATTTAAACTTCCCATTCTTTTTACGATAATCAACAATTGCTTTCGCTTTCGCATCTCCAATGCCGGGTAGTGAAGCCGCCAGATCTTCCGCAGATGCCGAATTAACATTAACGGCTTTTAAGTTTTTGGTTACTGCACTTTTTTTCTGTGCATCTTCTAATTGGCGGCTTTCAGTATTACCGTGCATCTTGGTACTGGTGTTTTGCCTTGAATCATTATTAGCCGTTTTGTGTTTGGTTACATCGTCTTTTTTTGCGGTCTCTTTCGCTTTTTTCTTTACGCTATTAATACAATCAGTTTTCTTTTTTGTATCTGATTTGTATTTCGTTTCACATTTTTCAATTTGAGCCTTAGTACTGCTTGTTGTCGCTTGCGTTGTAAAAGGTAGTAAAAACAGTAAGGTGATAAATAATGCCCGTATCATTGTCGCTCTCCCAGAAAAAGCCTTCCTCTAATTAAAGACCACTAACCAGAAACATCCACCTTTCGATAACTTGGGTATATAATCTCGTTATATGCGAATAGCTTGCTAAATAGGGAATGAATGAAAACACTTGAACAATGGTTCACTGAATATGGCGCAAGTCATCAGAACAAAACGAACCAACGCATTCATAAAGTTGCGGTACCGGGCATTTATTTTTCAATTGTAGGGTTAATCTGGTGCTTACCGTCATTCCGGTTTTCTGGCGTAGACATTGAGTGGCTATGGTTAATACTGATGCCTGTTCTTTTCTTCTACTACGGATTATCACGGAAAGTATTTACCATTATGTCTTTGTTTACTCTTGCTTGCGTGATCGGTATAGAGATACTTTTCCAACTGAACATCAATATATTAAGCCTTAGCTTAGGCCTATTTATTGCCTTGTGGGTTTTACAGTTTATTGGGCACAAAATTGAAGGGAAAAAGCCGTCGTTTTTCGAAGATTTACAATTTCTATTAATTGGTCCAGCGTGGGTCTTTGCCTTCTTTATCCCGCTTTCTGATTCGAAATAAACCTAATTACACCCAATCAGCATAACCAGAATGAAAAACGCAGCGATAACTAGTCGCTGCGCTTGCTTATCTCTTATATGTGCTTTAGACGTTTATAGAAAACTAGGCGTGCACATCATTCATAAAGCTTAATAGCTTCTCAGTAACAACAGCTGGCTGTTCTAAGTTACAAATATGCCCCGCATCTTGTACAACAAAGAACTGGCTGCCATCAATCGCATCATGCATAAGCTGAGCTTCTAGTGGAGGACGTGGCATATCTTGTACACCAACCACAACAAGCGTTGGTAAGGTTAATTGCTCAACATCATCAAACGTATCACGACGGCCAAACACCATACGACCAATATTGGTTACATCAACAGCCTGTTGACCTTTGATTGATGATAAGTGCTCTCGGAATTTTGCCACCAGCGCTGGATTTGCTTGTTCAGCATTACGTGCAAAAAACATTGGCGTAATTACATCGATCATTGGTTCTGGAACATGTTGAACCTGAGCAATAGTATCTAACATAGCGAAATATTTCGCGTGCATCACTTCTGGCTCAAAACCAATAAAAGTATCCATTAATACTAATGACTTGGTACGCTCTGGTGCAATAAGCGCTAATTCTGCCCCCCACATACCGCCAACAGACAAGCCTATAATTGAAAATGAATCAATCTGAAGGTGATCAAGTAAACTTAATACATCACGGGCATAATCTTGTAAGTTTTGTGTTTTTTGTGGTGCTGCATCTGAGCGACCATGGCTCCATAGATCTGGAACAATGCAACGATAATGCAGGCTCAATACCTCTAACTGAGGTGCCCACATTTCGTTATCCCACAAATAACTATGACCTAAAACCAGAACAGGACCTTCACCTATATCCACATAATGCATGGTTTGGGTGTCAATAGTGAACGTATTCATTAGCTAATCCTTTTTCTTGTCATTTTGTTATTTATTTTAAGCACATACTAGCAGCTCAACAGTAAAAAACTCATCGGCTCTCTAATAAATAATCTTCAAACATTATTCTGTACAGTACTTACGTATAGCGACATTAATACCTTGTTGGTAAAGAACCCATGCCATAATGCCAGCAGCAAAGTTGCCCACCATAGCACCGATGAATAAGCCATTAAGCCCCAACAATTGCGTTCCAAGCCACAGTAAGGGTAAGAAACAAACAAATAGGCGTAAACCAGATATCAATAAAGCACGCATTGGCAATGCAAGTGCATTACAAATCGATACCATCAACATACAAATACCCAATGAGCCTAAACTGATAGGCACCCAAGTCAGATGTATGAGCAACACACTTCTCACTGATTCCTCACTTGTAAGCAGTTCAGCTAAATAAGGTGAAGCAATAAACAATACCGCTGCAACGGCCAACTGCCAGCCCAATAGAAACTTAATACTAATGTTAACCAACGCTTTTATACGGTGTATGTCTTTTTCGCCGAGCATTCGACCGACCATTGGGGGCATCGACATAGTGAGAGCTAACACTACAACAATGGAAAAGAATTCTAACCGCGAGCCTAGTGCCCATGCAGCAACCGTTGCCGCGCCAAAGCTGGCGACTAATTTCGTTGCAAACATCGAAGACAGTGGTGGTAATAGCTGACTTAACATTGCAGGTGCCATTATATTACCCAGCTCTTTTATTGATGCGGGAATATCGAGCCCTTCAAATTGAAAGCTCATCCAATGCCGTTTAATGACTAAGGGGAAAACGGCCAGCATTCCGATACCAAATGCGACAATCGTAGCCCATGCAGCCCCCACTAAACCCATATCAAAGGTGAATATAAACAGAGGATCCAGCAGCATATTCAAAATACTGGTTACCACCATCATTATGCCAGGTAGCATGGTATTGCCATTAGCACGGCACAGACTGTAAGCAAAATAAAGCATCGCCCCAGTCCAAGAGCTGCCTAGCCATACTGGCCAATAAGCATCAATAACAGGGTAAACATTCAAAGGAGCATCAAGCAGGTTTAGTACTGGACCACGAAGTAACCAAATAAGCCAGCAGATGGCAAATACACCAATACCACCCGTTATCACAACTAACCCACCAAGTTGTTTGGCTCGTTCTGGTTCATTGGCTCCTAACACCCGAGAAATCAGTGAAGTTGTTGCAATACCTAAACCGACTTGAAGACCAATAATCACCATTTGCATCGGTAAGGTAAACCCTTGAGCTGCAAGAGGTAGTACACCGAGCTGACCGATAAACGCACTATCAACAAGCTGAAAACTCAACAACGAAAGTACGCCAAATAGCATTGGCCATGTCATTTTAAATAGCTGACGAGCAAGTTCAGACTGAGAGATTGGCGCTGATGATACCGTTTGTGAATACATGGTTTTATTACTGGGGAAGAATTAGCTGGATAGTTTACGGGGTTTGAAGAAATACCTAAAGAAGAAATAAAAGAGAAACGCCTTCTACTTATCATCAAAATGAGTAAGTAGAAGGAAATAGCAGCGTTATTTAATTGTTGAATTAACGAACAACTAACTTAACGAGATCCGCTGGGCGATAGTAAACAGATTTTAATACTTTACCCTGACGAATGATTTTACCATTTAAATCAATATCTTTTGCACATTTAGCTATGATGTAAGCGCCTTTCTGGCTACCCGTAATCTCTACACCTTGCGTCGCGTAATGTTTTTGGGTATCTGTAAATTCAGATTCATTCCGGCACACTTTGCTCATGTTGCTTGAATGCACTTCATCCCAACATGCGACAAAATCGATCTCTAAACGTTCTGCAACTTGAAGAAGTAAATCAATAAGGTAGCTAATACCAATATTGTCTTCTACTTTCTTTTCGCCAAGATGAACTAAACGCCCCATTAATACATAGATTGAATCAACAATCGCATCTGCTTGCTCAACCAATGAATCAGCTTCTGCTAATTCAGTTAGCTCTTCAACGGCCAATGATGTGTGCAAGGTATCGCTTTTGTCGTTCATTGTTTCTGGCGATTCAATATCTAAATCGAAAGTACTGCGAAACTCATGAATGTCACGGTAAAGGTGGTCATAAAGGGGTTGTTCAAGCACAGAGAGTTTCATTCAAGGTTCCTTGTTTCAAAGATAAGCGTAGCTGCCATTGAAATGAGCTCAATAGACAATAAAAGCTAGACTGACAATTCAACATCTAACTCGCTAACAAGAAGGGAATACTAATGGAATCTGCCTTCATATACAAAGCCTATTGGCATAGAAATACAGCGCTAGCGGTCACTTAAATAACAAAGAGCAATAAAAACGGATAGCGTATTTTGCTATCCGTTTATAGTTCGTACAATTTGCGCAATTGTCGGTTAACGACGTTTCATATCAAGTAACTGCTTGGCAAACTCGGCAAAACCAAAACCACCAGGTTGGTTCATGACTATAGAAGGGTGATGACTCAGCTTATCCCAATAATGTTGTATATTGGCAACCCCTACTGTTTTAGGCAATGCCTCAAACATAAGTTGATCATTCATTGAATCACCCACATAACAAGACAGGTTTAGTATCTCGTATTTTGATAATCCCTTCTCTGCTAGATATTGTAACGAAGTCGCTTTTTTCGAATGCTCGCCATACCACGCATTAATATGAATCGAGCTGGCTGTTGCATGTGCGCCTAACGCATGAATTTTAGCAACCACTTCTTCAATAATCGTATCATCAACACGCGGGCGATTCTGCCCTATATCAATTGCGACTTCGCATAAACGGTATGACTGATCGAGTGTTAAATTAAGATCTGGATAGTCAGCTAAAATCGCAAGCACTTGTTGCTTCAGTTTCGCTTGCTGTTGCTCTATTTCATTCATTGTACGGTCGGCACGGAGGGTTAAATAGCCATCCTGCTTTTCCATAATGAAAGCGCCATTTTCGCCCAAAACTGCATCAACAGGCCATAGCTGAGCAATATGATCACACCACCCAGCACAAGCCCCCGTAACAGCTACCACTTTTATACCGGCTTGCTGTAATTCAGCCAACGCAATCAAGGTTTCTGGCGGTAATTTACCTTGCCACGTTAGCGTGTCATCCACATCGGTTAATACCCATTCCACATTACTCCAGTCAGGAGTTAATTCGTTTTGTACCGAATTCATATCATACACCTCTAATACTTAAAGCAAATTCGGCAAAAACATCACCAAGCTTTCTGAGTAAGTTAAAATCATTAACACCGTTAATAGCGCAAATAGTAATGGTAAAACTTCACGAACAAAGTCGACCATTTTCACTTTTAGAATAGAGCAAACTGTAAACATCATCGAACCGAATGGCGGGGTTACACCACCTATCATGATATTCACAATTACAATTATGCCGAAATGAACCGGGTTCACACCAAGGTTAAGAACTGCAGGCAATAACAATGGCGTCAGAATGATCATCGCTGCCCCACCTTCAATAAACATACCCACCACTAATAGCAATACGTTTATTAATAACAATAAAACTAACTTATTATCGGTGAGTTCTATCAAAGCAGATGCCACGCTTTGTGGTATCTGCTCTAACGTCATGTAGTAGCCAAAGACCATCGCACCAATAATGATGAACATTACACTACCAGTGCCCTGCACCGTTTCTTTCAAAATATACTTAAAGTGATAAGGCTTTAATTCTCGATAAATAAAGAAACCGATAATTGAACATAGTAGTACCGCTATAGCCCCTGCTTCTGTGGGAGTAAACAAGCCAAATCGCATTCCCAAAATAATGCCAAAGGGAATAAATAGCGCAGGAATGGCTTGAGCAAAATAACGAAAGCGCTCTTTGCCAGAAGCCGGTTCAGATCGTGACGGCTTGTAGTTACGACGTTTAGCAATAAAAGCAATGGTTACCATTAGTGATAACGCCATCATGAATGCTGGCACATAACCTGCGATAAACATCTGGTGAACAGAAACATTGGCTAATAGAGCGTATATGATCAAGTTAATGCCTGGTGGGATCACAGGACTAATACTGGATGATGCCGCTGTTACTGCCGCAGTAAACGGTAAATCATAACCGCGCTTGGTCATTTCTGGGGCTAATATTTTAGACTGCATGGCAGCATCTGCATTCGCAGAACCAGAAATACCCCCCATTAATGTACTTAAAGCGACGTTAACATGGGCTAAACCACCGGTTTTATGCCCAATCAGTGAATCGGCAAACGCCAATAAACTTCGGCTAATTCCCGCGTAATTCATGACGGAGCCAACCATTATAAAAAATGGGATCGCCAATAACGGAAAAGATTCAGCCGACGAAATAAAACGTTGCATCACCAAGCTGACAGGTATGGAATCATTTATGAATAAGAAATACACCATTGCTGATGATATTAGTGAGAAGGCAATGGGTACATTCAATAAGAATAATACAAACAAAATAATAATAGGAATATAGCTTTCCACAATTGTCACCTATTTATGCGTATCTAACCGCTTCTCTCGAAGCTGTACAACATCATCTTTAATAAAGTTCACGGTGTGAATTGCCATTAAAGAAAAACAAAGAAATAGCACACCATTTATCGTGAAATAAGACATTCCCATCACCGGTGTTACCTTGTTAGATAGCATCATGTAGTCATAGCTTAGATAAGCCATTAGCACGTTGACCATCAGCAAAAAGCTAGATACAACAAGCCTAAATGGACGCTTTGCAGCTTGTGGCAATAATGAAACCACCACATCAACGCCCATGTGTAATTTGTGCTTATAACATGAGCTAATGCCAAAATAGACAGCCCAAATAAAGCAAATAACGGAGAGCTCTTCGCTCCACGGAACAACGAAACCAAAGCCATATCGTAAGATCACATTGATAATCACGACCAATACCGTGATAGAAATAGCAATTGAGGCCAATATTTCTTCAATATTTTTTAATATAAAACGCATTACTTCTCCTGCGACTTACTCAAACGACGAGTAAACCAACAATAAACGAGGCTTCTCAACAATCAACTGAGAAGCCACGTGATAACTCTTTCTAATTTTTACACTTACATTTTTCGCAATTATTGTGCTGCGCGAATTGCCTCTAGCTCTTTCATTATCGTGCTGTGAATATCGCTGCTCCACGTTGGGAACTGGTTATAAACATCAGCCGTTAACTTGCTAAATTCAGCCGTATCAACTTCATTAAAGGTTACCCCTAATTCTTCAAGTTTCTTTGTATATTCAGCATCTAACTTTATTAGCTCTGCGGTATTCGACACTGCACCAGCATCAAGCTCTTCTGTTACGATTTGCTGTTGTTCAGGGGTAAACTTATCCCACAATGTAGGTGAAATATAGATACCTACTGTACCCAAGAAGTGCTTAGTCAGTGACATATTCTTCGCAACTTCATAAATTTTAGTTGAATACATTGTTAGGATTGAGCCTTCTAGCCCATCGACAACACCTTGCTGAACCCCCGCATAGGTTTCAGGGAAAGGTAATGAAGCTGGCGATGCTCCCATAGAAGACAATGTGCTAATGAATAGCTGACTACCAGGAACGCGAATACGCATGCCTTTCATGTCTGCTGATTTTTTAATTTCTTTGTTTGTGATCATGTGGCGGAAACCAAACATATAATCAGCGTTAAGTACTTTAATGCCTTTTTGTTCAACTTGATCTTTTAAACCCGCAACAAATTCGGTATCCATCATTGCAAGGTATTCATCGTATGAGTTGTAAAGCATTGGACCCGCTAGTGCTGCAAAGTCAGGTACATAGTCGCCAAGATAGCTAAGGTCTTCAACTGCAATCCAATTGGCACCATTAACAACTTGCTCAAGGTTATCTTTGTAAACGGGAAGCTGGCCGCCAGGGAACACTTTAATATTTATCGAACCATCAGTACGTTCTCGAATTTTATCGCTAACTTTAATCAATTCTTGTGTGAGAAGTTCGTTTTGAGTGAAAACGAGGCTCATATTGATATCAATTGGCTTAATTGTTTCAGCCGTTACCGTTTCATCACCTTTTTCACCACAACCGACAAGAAGTGCAGCCGCTGTTAGAACTGTTCCTATTAGCTTTTTCATTCATTAAACCCTTAATAGTACGATTAGACTTTATTGTTAAAGACCGTACATTCATGATGGAAAGTAGACGTTCTTCTATACTAGCCTTTAATTGTTGTAGGAGTATGAGCGTAAAATATTACACTCATATGAACATTGAAATTCACCATGTGAAAATTGTGATACTACGACCTCTAAATAAGATAAACACTGATATTTATTGCATAAGTTCACAAAATCAGCTTTCATATTTCTGTAACCTTCAACTTCTAGAGTTGTTAAATATTCAAATGAACATTTACTGGATAACATTATGATTACTGGTCACCGTGGCGCGGCAGCACTCGCGCCAGAAAATACGCTTGCAGGCATTCAAAAGGCAGTCGAATCAGGTATTCAATGGATCGAAATAGATACGCAGCTTAGTGCCGATAACATTCCTGTTATCATTCACGACAAAACAGTGAAACGTTGCACCAATGGCAAAGGTCGCGTAGGTGAATTGACACTTGCTGAACTAAAGGTATTAGATGCAGGCAGCTGGTTTTCAAATGAATTCAAGGGCGAAACTATACCAACACTGGAAGAAGCCCTTCTCGCATGCCAAGAAAATGATTTAAATATGAATCTTGAAATAAAAATTCATAACGAACATGAAGTAAAGCCTTTGGTTGAAAAGGTAGTCGAAACAATTAAACATCTGAACTTCCCGATCGAAAAGCTATTATTTTCAAGTTTTTCGCAAACGGCATTAGCACACTGTCAAGCTTTATACCCTGAAGTACGTCGAGGCTTTATTACAGAGCACAAACCATCAAATATGCTAGATACGATTAAGCCGCTCGATCTTTATAGCCTTCATATTGATCACCGTATACTCAATGCAAAACTGGCTAAATCGATCAAAGAAATAGGGTTAACATTAATGATTTGGACGTTAAACGACCCAAAGAAAGTCGATAAATTCACAGCATGGGGCGTTGATAACATCATTACAGATAAACCCAACGTATTTTAATAGGCTGCCTCATGGAACTAAATCAACGTCAGCAACAAATATTATTGCGTTTAAAGCAAGCTGAAGGCATTCAAATTGATGAACTAGCGGCTTATTTTGATGTAACCACGCAAACTATACGCCGTGACGTAAATCAATTATGCGAACAAGGATTAGCGCGACGAATACACGGTGGTGTAAGCCTACCAGCCTTACTTACCAATACGACATATCAATTTCGTGCAGACGTTGAATCAAGCATCAAAGATAAACTCGCTAAAGACATCGCCCACTCTATTCCTGATGGCTCAACCGTCATGATGGGAATTGGAACAACAGTTACACATATTGCGCATTATCTTCTTCACAAAAAACCATTGCGTATTATTACCAATAACCTACAAGTGGCAAGAATTTTAGAAGCCAATCAATATGCTGAAGTCTATATGACGGGGGGGTTATTTAGGCGTAAACATCAAGATATTGTAGGCAATAGCGTTTTAACATTCTTCAGTAGCTTTGAGGCCGATATTGGTATTGTAGGCTGTGGCTCTATCACTCAAAGCCATTCAGCCATGGAGCATGAAACACAAGAAGCTGAAATTTCACGTTGTATTCTTGATAATTCTCGCCAAAATTGGTTGGTTGTCGATGCAAGTAAATGGTCTCGCTTTGCCTCAGTCAAAGTCAGAAAACTCAAAGAATTTGACCGAATATACACCAATAAAACAGGGCTACCCGCCGAGTTACCCGCTCATGTTATACAAGACTAATCATCTTATATCTAACCTAGATTGCACCATATAAAATAAAAAAGAGGTTAGCCATCTAATCTCTTTTGATCAGCCCCTTTTATCTTTCTATAACGGATTTTACATTACACATGAAGCACCTACCACTTTAGGGTAAAAGATGTGCTTCTACATCACATCTAGCACGTCATCAACACTCATTTATGCATCATTACTTTACAAAATCATGATGATGGTAATTATTCAGAATTGCCTATTATATGCACCCACACCTCAATGCTCATATGTTTCACCACTATTGAGGTAAATAATAATTCACGAAAAGCCTAAGAGTATTAGGAGCACATAATACATGTCAGTTTACGACACCATCTGCATTATCGCTGCAGTTGCCGTCTTCATCTCGATGTTCAACCACCGTGTGGGGAAGTTTCAAACTACCATCGCTATTACAGGCTGGTCTGTCATCATCTCACTTGCGTTACTGTTTTTAAGTAATATGAATTACATTCCGCTCAATGAAGAACACGAGCTGATTAACATAATTCAAAACATTCAATTTGATGACTTCTTGTTAAAAGGTGTTCTTGGATTTCTACTTTTTGGCGGTGCATTAAATATAAAGTTATCACACCTTAAAGATCAAAAATTCGAAATTACTATTCTTGCACTTGCCAGTACCCTTTTTTCAACATTTTTCATTGGTACGGTGTTATGGCTGATCTTCTCGTTAGTCGGCATCAACATGGCCTTTATTCATTGTTGTTTATTTGGTGCACTTATTTCACCTACCGACCCAATCGCTGTATTAGCCATTGTCAAAAAGATGAATGCACCACAACGCATTTCAACTCAAATCGAAGGCGAATCATTATTTAATGATGGTATTGGCTTAGTCATTTTTGTGACCTTGTTTGAAGTCGCTTTTGGGGAAAGTGCCCCCACGGTATCTAGCACAATTGCACTTTTCACTCATGAAGCATTAGGCGGTATCGCTTTCGGCTTAGTACTGGGTTTAGTTTTTCATTACTTAATCAAGCATTCACACGACGGAATGATGCGCTTGATCCTCACCATGCTAATTCCAACAAGTGGTTATGTTGTAGGTCAACACTTAGGGGTGTCTGCACCGCTTGCTATGGTTGTTTCTGGCATCATGATTGGAAACTGGACACGTAACAGTATTGCTGAAGATGAATCACACCAACTCAATCACCTATGGGAACTGGCAGACGAAACTCTAAACGCCATTCTGTTCCTGTTAATCGGTTTAATTATGCTGACATTCAGTTTTCATTATATCGATATTGTTGCAGTCGCTATCGCGATTCCACTAGTGCTGTGCAGTCGCTACCTCAGTGTAAAAATAGCTTATCTAGGCTTTAATCGATACCGCACGTATAACCCAGAATCTGTCAAAATTCTTACTTGGGGTGGCTTACGTGGTGGTTTAGCACTAGCGATGGCGATGGCAATTCCATCAGGCATTGCAACAGGGTACAGCCCAGAAATAGATGTTAAAGAAATAATAGTATTAATGACTTATGCCGTGGTTGTATTCTCGATTATTGTTCAAGGCTCAACCATTACCCCTATGATCCACAAAGCGAAAGAACTTGAAAAAACAGGTTACTAAGGAGCAAATATGTACTGGATTCACCATCACCATATGATCATCGCCTTTATTGGCCTGTTAGCCGCTTTCGGCGTTGGCTTACTAGGAATATCCAAACAAGGTAAAAGCACGAAATAAAACAAAAAACCGATGCCCACCAAATTTACCTATTTGGCGGGTATCGGCTTTATTATTTAGATTGAGAGTTAAACCACATCAACAAATCCTATCAAACCCAAATTCCAAGATTCAGTCCCTTCTTAATACAATCTGATACTCAATTGAATTATCAACGAGAGTAATTCTTAATCGCACAATACAGGCTTTCATTACCGGTCACAGGGCAAGAAGTAAACAAAACTGTTTTTATCTTTGAAAAACAATAATATTTGGCAAGAATTTTACACTTTAAATACTTTAAAGACGCCATTTAGGTTAAATAATCAACGATGATAGAAAATTAGTCCCCACAGGCTACAATTAATAATCTATAATATGCGACCAATTTTTTTTGGCTAATGGGTTACATTCATAAGCGTTGAGGCTTATGAATGTAATCGGCATCAGCCGACTGTTTAGGAACAAAGAATGTCATTTGCATCACAAAATTTTTCTCCAGAAATTGTACGCGCACTTACTGAGTGTGGTTACGAGAAATTAACACCGATTCAACAACAAGCAATCCCTCACGCACGTCGTGGGTCGGATATTCTTGCCAATGCGCAAACAGGCACGGGTAAAACGGCAGCATTCTCTTTGCCGATTATTCAACAAATTCTTGATAAGCCAAAATCACGTGGTCGCTTTAATGTTCGCGCACTGATTCTTGCACCAACACGTGAATTAGCCGCTCAAATTGCTCAGAACATTGCAGAATACACGAAATACACCGATCTTAAGACTGCTGCAATTTACGGTGGCACTAAAATGTCATCTCAAGAAAGAACGCTAGAAAAAGGCGTTGATATTCTTGTTGCCACACCCGGACGTCTCATTGAACACGTTGATCTAAAAAATGTATCACTGACTAACATTGAATTCCTTGTTTTCGATGAAGCTGACCGCATGCTAGATATGGGCTTTATTACTGACATGCGTAAAGTGATGGGTGAAGTGAATAGCAACCCTCAAATCATGATGTTCTCTGCAACGTCTTCAAAACAAATGAATGCGCTGGCAAGCGATATTCTTCGTAAACCTAAGCGCATCATGGTCGATCGCGAGAATACAACGGCAGATACTGTTGCTCACGTTGTTTACCCAGTAGATCAAGAACGTAAGCGTGAGCTACTGTCTGAACTTATTGGTAAGAAAAACTGGAAGCAAGTACTTGTCTTCGTTAACTACAAAGAAACGGCTAACGAACTTGTAAAAGAACTTAAAAAAGACGGTATCAAAGCTGTTCTTTGCCATGGTGATAAAGCACAAAGTGCTCGTCGTCGTGCACTTGATGAATTCAAAGAAGGTAAAGCACGTGTAATGGTTGCAACTGAAGTTGCGGCTCGTGGTCTTGATATTCAAGCCCTGCCACACGTTGTCAATTTCGACATGCCATTCCTAGCTGAAGATTATGTTCACCGTATTGGTCGTACTGGTCGTGCAGGTCTGAAAGGTCATGCCATCTCTTTCGTTAGTAAAGAAGAAGAATTGACACTGGTTCAAGTTGAACAACTTATTGGCCAACGTATTCACCGTGTGCAGCTTCTTGGCTATGAACCAACAAATCGTGATGCTTTCGTTCAGAAAATGAACACCAAGGCTGCATTTAAGGATCGTAAAAGTCGTACAAACAACCCTAGTGAGCAGCAAAGTTCATCAGAGCGTCGTGTACGTCTTCGCCAAGCAATCAAAAGCAAAGCAAAAATCACGACACTTAAAAAGTAATTCGTCATTCAACCAATGACAAAAGGCGCTGTTGTAACTTTCTCATCATCGAAAAGTTATCAGCGCCTTTTTTATGTTTTATTAAGAGTCTATTCCAAATAATCTTTTAACGCTTTCCCCGGTATCGAACTCTGCGTCGACACAGCAAAAGATGCCCACTGCGCGCCCTGCTTCATGGCCTCAGTGATAAAAGCATTATGCAATAACCCGTTAATTAGACCCGAGGCGAATGCATCTCCCGCCCCCGTTGTATCAACGACGTCTGCTTTCAGCGCTGGAATATAAAATTGCTCGTGTGCGGTATAAGCCGTTGCACCGTTATCACCATCGGTAATAATGAAGTAGCGCAATTGGTTTCCTGCGATCTTTTGTCCGTATTCCCACGCAGATAATAATGTTCTGCCAGCCATATCAGACTTAGATGAAATCAAAATATGACACGGCCTAACGCGTTCATCTTTCGCTAATTGTGCTATAACCAATGTTTCGTTTAATGCAACCTCAGCCCAACGTTCTGCGCCGACGGCTGATGAGTTAATGTATAATGCATCCCATTTTGCAAAAGCTGGTGGCACTCCTAACTCAAAAATAGGCCTCTGAGGTCGAATAATGGTTCTTTCACCGTCAGGGGTCATAATCAATAATAATTCAGGAGTTGCGACATCGTTACGCTGTAACAGGTGGCAATCTAAACCTTGTAAACTCGCTTCAGCCAATAACCAATCAGCTGTTTCATCTCGACCTACTTGACTTACCAGCGCAACATGGTGCCCAGCCCACACTAAACCTAGTCCGGTGTTTGCTCCACCGCCGCCAAGACGTCTTCCACTGTCTTGATAATGGTGCCTCCCACCCATCACTAATGGTTTATCAAGCTGCAAAACACGATCACAATTTAAGTTTGCAAGCAGTAAAATATTCGACATAAATTTTCGATTATCCAAAGTCAGTTAGGTACTCACAAGTATCACGGTACTCATAAACAAAACACATAAAAATAAACTAAATAGATACAGCAATTTAGATTAAATAACCGGTAATCTTAACGCTTAAAGTCCAACATATCATACATATTGGTCTAGTTATTGCTTCTTCTATACTATCAATGTAATGGAGAAAGCATCATGAAAAAATATTGCTTAGGATTATTACTTACATTTTGTGTACAGCAGCCCGCTTTAGCTGATGTTGAACTGGTGTTTGGTATCTACACCTCCGACAAAGCCACGGCGATGGTTAAGCAGTTTCGTCCAATGCTTAATGTCATTGAATCGAAAATGACAGTGAAATTAGGAGAACCTGTGCAAATTAGGATGCAAATTTCAAAAAATTACCAAGAAGGATTAAATGACCTTGTCGACGGAAAAATTGATTTTGCTCGATTTGGCCCCGCATCGTACATTTTAGCAAAAGAAGCAGCCCCTAAAATTACACTGTTAGCAATGGAAAGCAATCATGGCAGTAAAACATTTAATGGCGTAATTTGCGTACACAGTGACAGTATAATTGAATCAGTCAGTGACTTAAAAGGTAAGAGCTTCGCTTTTGGTGACCAGAATTCAACCATTGGTCGCTATCTCTCCCAAGCTTACCTCGCTCAACATTCTATTACCTCAAAACAATTAGAGCATTACAGCTATCTTGGTCGCCATGATAAAGTCGGAACGGCCGTTGCCACAGAACAATTTGATGCCGGCGCCTTAAAAGAAAATACATTCAAGAAACTGGTTAAAAAAGGCGCACCATTAAAAGCAATCGCTTATTTTGAAAATGTAACAAAACCCTGGATTGCCAGTGCAACTCTCAATGAAAAGATCACGACGTCCCTGAAAGAAACGTTATTAAGCATCACCGATCCTAATGCTTTAAAAGCAATAAAAAAAGATGGATTTCTTTTAGCGACAGATAGCGATTATCAAAAAATCCGTATGGCAATGGCTAATACTCAATTCTTTAATGAATAGGTATGCTTATGATTTCTAACCTTCGTAGACTACCTTTGTGGCTAAAATATGCGGTAATGATTTCATTCATTACCCTCATCCTTTGTCTTATCTCTGGCGAAATTGTTCGTTTTTATGAAAAGAATTACCTTGAAGAAAAAGTTGAACGTCAACTACAACAATATTTTACTATTTTAACAGCTGCAACCATTGAGGATGTCTTAACGGAAGATATTCCTCATCTTGACACCATTCTCGAATACGTTGCTTCAGATATACCTGACTTAAGCTATGTTGCCATTAAAAATGATCAAGACAAGGTACTTGCTACGTGGGGAGTCCAGCCCTTAAAAAACAGTACAGAAAGTTCTCAAATATATAAAACGATTTCAGTAGAAGGCGAAGTCTTTGGTTCAATGTCGATTGCAATAAGTAGAAACAACCTTGTTAAGGGTATTGATCATCATGTTGGGCAAATGCGTTTTTTCTCTGCAATTTCACTATTACTTCTTGGTGTGCTTAGTTATTTCATTTGCCAGTATTTACTACTATCGCCACTAACAAAAATTAATAACAAACTATTATCACTAAAATGCCTCCACAAAGAGCCACAGGAACCACTCGCTGAACAATCTGAGCTTGATCGCTTAAACACATCAGTAGACACTCTTGAGAACGTATTAAAACAACAAGCAGAGCGCGAGCAACAGCTTAATAAAGCGAGACTAGATGCAGAAACCGCGAATAAATCTAAAGCCGAATTCATTGCCACAATGAGCCATGAAATCCGCACACCTCTAAATGTAATTTTAGGGGCGCTTGAAATTTTAGAAGAAGAACCCCTAACCCAACATGGTCAAAAATTCACAGTTAGTGCGCATAATGCTGCCAAAATATTATTAAGCCAACTAAATGATATTTTGGATTATTCAAAATTAGATTCAGGCAAAGCAATCTTAAATAACACCAGCTTTTCACCATTCCAAATGGCACAGTCAATTATCGCAATATTTGCCGACCAAGCACAACAAAAGGGCATTACATTACAGCTCAACTCAACCCTATCTACAAATAATTATGTATTAGGTGATGAGGGGAAGTCATCCCAAATACTCACAAACTTACTAGGTAACGCGATTAAATTCACAGATAGTGGATCTATTTCCATTAATCTAAAATCAAATATTTACAAAGGAAAACAAGCAATTACTTTTTCTGTTACCGATACTGGTATTGGTATCGACAACAATAAAATTCAATCGATACTGTCCCCTTTTGTTCAGAGTGATGCTTCATTTTCCCGACGCTATGGCGGAGCTGGAATGGGGCTAGCCATTAGCCAGGCTTTAGTCCATTTAATTGGCGGAGAGCTTGAAATTACCAGCGAACTACACCAAGGTTCAACATTTAGCTTTACACTTCAACTTGAATCTACATCCGCGCCTCTTAAAATAAGCGATGAGCACAAGTTGAACAATACCAAACACCAAGCAGCGACTATTTTGCTCGTCGAAGATAGTCCATCTAACCAAATGATTGCTAAAGCAATATTGGCTAAAAATGGCTTCAATGTTGCTACAGCGAATAATGGGAAAGAAGCAGTAGCTGCATTGGAGAACACAAGCTACGATCTCATTTTAATGGATTTACAAATGCCTGAAATGAACGGTTTTGAAGCTTGTACTTATATACGTGACCTTCATAATAATAAAAGTGACATACCGATCATTGCGATGACAGCCAATGTTAGCCAACAAGACCAAGTTCAATGCCTATCTGTAGGGATGGATGATTTTCTCACTAAGCCTATTAACAAAATAAAAATGTTAGAGGTGCTACATCATTGGTTGGGACGAAATCACTCCCACAAAACTGTCTCATAAAAACGCGAGGCTGTTATAGCCATTCAGAAAGAATTAGCTGATAACAAGACTCGCGTTTTTATCTTTTTACGTACCTAACCACTGTTGATTAAGTTTATATAACGTTGGCTTTAGCTGTAATCTGAATATGGATTCGTCATTGCTAACGGTATCGCCTGCTCAAATTCAGATAAACGAATTTCATTTTGTGTCATAGAAACCGACGTTTCATCCATCACATTCTCACCAAACTTATAACGGATTTTTTCATTACCCAAACATGTTTGTTGATCGTTCTCTAGACTATTCGCTTGAATTGCTACGTTCTTCTCATGATAAGCGGTAATAACATCTGCACCATATTTTGACTGCAGCATCGATAAAGTTTGGCTAGGTGATAGAACAAGCCCTGTTGCATTATTACCACCAAAACCTTTTGCATTCAAAATAACGGCTTTATAATCTTCACCGCGTTGACCAGCAAAAGCATGCTCAGTCAATATATTCAAATTAGATTGGTGCACGTCATCAGCAATATGATCAATGGTTGTAATACCCGGAACCCAACCGTATTGCCACACGCCGAGTGACGCCATTAACTGATCACCGGCAGCAACACTCATTGAATGACCAACATACGATTTAATTGCAGTTACAGCCCAACTATCAATATCAAATGTTTTAGCAACTTCATTTAAAATATGACTTTCAGTAACACGGTTTTGGGGTGTACCTGTACCATGTGCTTGAACAAATGTTTGCTTAACACCGTCTTCGCCTAAAATCGCTTTTGCCAATGCTGTCGCTTTAGCAACGGTAACATAGTTACCTACACCCGGTGCCGAGATAGATTTCTTATTCGCATCAGCATTAATGAATACATCGGCTACTGAACCATAGATATTAACACCCAACTTAAGAGCTAACTCATCATCCATCAATACTGCAAACTGTGCCGATTCTGCCATCGTAAAACCAGCATTAGATGAGAATGGACGGCATGCACGGCGATTATTCACTTCATCACTGTTATCGAGAGCTTTAAGTTGCTCATCTTCAGCTAACGCCCCCATTACGCGGAAGCCTTCCATAATTTCAGTCAAGACTGGTGCTTCAGCATTACCGACGATAGCAATCTTCGATTTACCTTGCTGAATATCATGCATGCCTTGGCGTAGGTTATAGAGGAAAGTGGCACACGCCCCCATATTTGTACCCGTTGTACCAATGCTGTTAATCACATAGCCATTAATGAAGTCGGCTGGCATTTCTGCAAACGATAACGCCATCATTTTAGTACTAACACGGCCACCCGTTAATGGCGCAGCTAACATACCCGCAATTGATTGATCGTCGATTTGTGCTAAACCAGAACCTGCATACACAGATACTTCGTCTGGTTTTATGTGTGTTAGCACTTCAGACCAATCTATACCTAACGAATTTAGCGCATCAGATGCACCGTAAACAGTAAGTTTTAGACCTCGAGGATGAAAACGAGAGTTATACATTTTACCGGGATCAAACCCAGTAGGAATATTACCACCACTTGATACAGGGAATATGACACGATCTTCTAATAACGCATCAAGGCTACCACTAACTATTACCTTCGCCTTGCTGCCTTGTAAGTCAACAGTCCAGTTATCTGGAATCACATTCGGCAGCTTTGATTTACGCAGCGTAAATGTGATTTGATCATTCAATTCTGTATGCGTTTCAGCATTCAGAGTCGCTTTATATTGGTATAAGACGTTATCTGGATCGAATGTTTCAACACGACGTACCAATGTGCCTGCTTTAATCGCTTCAATGATTTCTTCATTGATAGGCTCTTCATCAGTAATTAATCCCATACGACGGGCTAAATCTTGCCACGTTGTTTTCATCTCATCATCGGTTAAAACATCAGAAACCATACGCTTATAACTGTGAAAACCAGAAGTACGACCGGCAGCATTTATACCGCCTAAGCCAACGATAAGAGGTAACTTTGTCATTTCGAACCTATATCAAACATTGTTTTAAACAAGATAATATCAACTTGGGCTGGTTAATCACCCTACATCTATGCCAAAATCACTGCCATTAGTGCCACCGTGACATTTTAATATCTATTTTGTATGAAAACGGTGAAATTAGCACCGTATAACAAATGCTTGGAGGGAAAATGAAGGTCGGATTTGTTCTCTATAACCGTGCGTTAATAACTGGCGTTTCTTTAGCAGCTGAAATGTTAAGCAGTGCTGCCAGCTTACGAGATAGAAAAACACAACGTGCATACCCTTTTGAGATTAAATTGGTTGCACCTTCTTTAAGCCCACCCAAGTTAGCTGCAGGTATTCGATTACAGCCAGATATCACCTTTGAAGATGAAGACAATTTTGACATTGTGGTTTTACCTCCGATGTGGGGTAATCCTTTTTCTTCCATAAGCCAATCTCCCACGATAATTCCTTGGCTAATAAAACAATATCAACATGGCGCACAGTTAGTCGCGACTGGCACAGGTGTGTCTTGGTTAGCAGAAACAGGGCTATTAGATAATCAAGTGGCAACGACACATTGGTATTTCTATGAAAAATTCGCATCTCGCTATCCACAAGTGACACTTAACCGCCAAGCTTCGATTACTGCTGCAAAT
The DNA here is from genome assembly GCF_003026285.1 of Photobacterium profundum. GTDB lineage: Bacteria > Pseudomonadota > Gammaproteobacteria > Enterobacterales > Vibrionaceae > Photobacterium > Photobacterium profundum. The sequence continues at coordinate 239,469 of NZ_PYOD01000003.1, read as the reverse complement.
GGACTTTTTTGTACCGGTAGTATCAACTCCCAATCAGAGATGATTTTATATCTGATTGCAGAAAACTATGGTCAAAAAATAGCTGATACTATCGAAACGCATTATGGACATGAAATATCGAAAACCAGTCAACAACCCTTCTATCAAATTGGCGGACAGATGCAATTTGATGAATCAATTGCACTTGCTCAAGACTGGATGAAGCGACACCTTGCACAACCGATTACAGCCCAACGCGTTGCACAGGAATGCAAGCTACCTTTAAGAACCTTCAATCGAAAATTTAAGGACCAAGTGGGCCAACCTCCGCATCAATACCTTCAAAAAATCCGAATGGAAGCCGCACAACATTTATTACGTGATTTTGGTATGTCGGTACAAGATGTCGCAGAGCAAGTGGGATATAAAGATGCTTATCACTTTTCTACGCGTTTTCAACAACAATTTAGCATCACCGCAAGCCAGTATCGGAAAATGGTAAAAGCCAAAATTTATAATGCAGAATAATTCTACTTCATGATCAAGCACTGAGAACATAAACAAGCAATATTTGTTACGGTGAAATAAGCATACGTTAAGTATATCTATGATAATTAAGTCTATGCTTAGAGTGAAAATGCCCAAATCATTTATACAGCATTTTCAATATCATCAGCTATAGAGGCGGAATAATGCTTATGGGTTTACGTTCTCAGTTTAAATATTTTATCAGTATTAGTGTATTTTTAACGCCAGGGTTACTGAGTGCAGAGGTACTCCCCACCAGCTCAACGAAGCTAACAAATAATGGCTGCCAACTGAATTTCTTTCACCTAGAGAAAGGTGCAGACGGTAAGTATAAAGAAGGATTAAGGGTCTCTCTTGTTACTGATAATATTTATCAGCACCGATATGTCGCAATGAAAGCAGACATCAACCGTCCGTTAGGGTTTGAAAACATTAACTACAATCGCGCAGGAAAGCCCACCGAAGTGTTCAGCGTGAATTGGCGTAAACAAAAAGAACAGTTTACCTATGGACGGCTTATGTTGTTAGCAGGCACCAGTGATCGACAAGCCTTTGATGACTTAAAAAAACTTATCACACAAGACAAAGGACACTTTGAATTAGAAGCATCAAAACAGCGTTATAGATTTAATGCCAACGCCACTCATTTAGATGACTTTTTAGCATGCGAACAAAAACGCACTAAATAAAAATTTTTTACTTTGCATACCTCGATGCTTATTCATCACAACTAACAATGCCTTCTAATTTAAGCAAGAAGGCTTTGTGCTCTATCCCACCAGCGTAACCTGTTAATTTGCCATTAGTACCAATAACACGGTGACAAGGCACTATTATTGCGATAGGGTTTTTACCATTAGCTGCACCGACCGCTCGTACAGCTTTAGGGTTTCCGATACTATCGGCTATAGCTTTATAACTGCATGTTTCACCATAAGGTACACGGCATAAAGCATCCCACACTTGTTTCTGAAATATAGTACCCACAGCTGCGAGTGGCACTGTAAATTCTGTTAGCTCACCAGAAAAATAATCATCAAGCTGGTGGCAACACGTTAAGAGAATATCAGCACCATAGATCCAATTAGAATCAATGTGATCATCAATTCGTTGGCTTGGTATCGTCAAAGAAATTAAGCCTTCATCGGTTGCTAATAGGCGAATTTTACCTAACGGTGAATCATAAAAATGAAAATACGTACGTGTGTTGTTCATATTGCCCTATCTAATATTTCTTCATTTCATGCTTGATACTAAATGGCTTCACTGCAGTATGCTAGTCTCACTGAGCATTTGACATCTAAAACTAGATTCGACATGTACACAAAGCCTTATAAAGAGTCTTAACTTGCTGTTAAGTAGAACTTAAATCATAATTTATTGAATTTTTATCAACCAAAAGTGCAATTACTTTCAACGAGTAAATGCTGCCTTATCGGTTCTAGTTTATTAAGTATCGGCCTGCGCTCATATTTTGTTACAAATATAGATATGAAATACGTAGCACAATGTAATATCAATGTTTAAATATTTTATCTATCAATTCATTTTTAGCGATATAAGCCACAATAAAAACCAATAGGCAGTGTTTAATTTTGAATTTAAACCGAAGATCAATAAATAACACTTTATAGTTAGGCGGTATGTTTTAACTTACTAATCTATCGAACTTTATTTATGCAATATTTATTTACACTTGCCATCGTAGGCCTTGTCGCCTATTCAATGCTCAAAAAATTCAATCCACAAGCAACACTTATTACAGCTGGTTTATTGTTATTGGCATTCGCCCAGCTCTATGATATTTCGCCTGTTCTTTCTGACGGTAAAACACAAGGTGCGTTGTTCTTTGATTTATGGCAACGTTTTGCTGAAATCACGAACAGCCGATTGGGTAAGGTAGGGTTAACGCTTGTATCTATTGCCGGTGTATCAACCTACCTAAATCACATTGGTGCCTCTCAAGCGCTTGTTAAGTCAACATCTCGACCTGTCATGGCAGTGAAAAGCCCCTATGTATTATTGGCACTGGTGCTCATTTTTGTTTCCATTATGTATGTATTCATTACTGGTGCAACATCACTCTCGTTATTGCTGATGGGCACATTGTACCCCGTACTTCGTAATGCTGGAGTTAGTGCCAAAACAGCCGTGGCTACTATTGTTATTCCAACGGCATGGGAGTACGGTCCGGGGCAAATAAATGCAGTTATTGGTGCCAACGCAATTAACGTTGAAATCATGGATTTTGTAGTTAATCACCAAACTATATTCCAAGTACTATTGCTTGCCACTATCCCGTTTGTAAATATTGCTTGGCAACGTTATTGCGATAAGAAAGAAGGCTATGACCCAGCCCAAGATCGCGGTAAGTACCTTAAAACACTAGAAGAAAAACATGACAAAAATGACACAGTGCCGGGCTTCTATGCATTATTGCCGGTACTGCCTTTTGTGTTTTTATTTGGTTTCTCAAGCATGGTGATGGAATCTATCACTATGACAATTCCAATTGCAATGATGTCTACCATTACGATTTGTATTGTTATTGAAGCGATCCGCTTTCGTTCAATTCAACGTGCTTTTGACAACTTTGAAGCATGGCTAAAAGGTACGGGGATGATCTTTGCCAGCGTATTAACATTGATGATCGCAGCTGAATTTTTCTCGGCGGGTTTAACTAATGTTGGCGCTATTACAGCACTGATCGATACGGCTAAATCATTCGACCTTGGACCAAGTGGCATCGTAATCGTGTTCTCTGGTTTTATTCTTCTAACAGCATTTATTACCGGCTCTGGTAATGCTCCTGTTATGGCGTTCATTCCAATTGTTCCTCAGATCGCGACTAATTTTGGGGTTAACCCATTATTACCACTAGTCCCTATTCTGTTTGCTGCAGGTATAGGACGTACAATATCTCCAGTTGCTGGCGTTATTATTACAGTATCTGGCATTGCGAACATTACACCAATAGACGTTATTAAACGTACATCAGTACCTATGCTGAGCAGTATGTTTGTCGTATTAGTATTAGCTGTTATCAAATACTCGTAAGGGTATTAGCAACATAACAGAAAAACAAATAAGCCCGCAACCGCGGGCTTATTCATCATAGTATAAAGCCAACAAGCATTTAGTGAGCAGCAGCTTCTGTATGTTCTTCTTCCACTTCTGGCTCGTCAAACGACATATTGCGAGTAACATATACCGCTAGAATCAATGCGCTAAATCCACCGACCAATTTACCGGCAACAACCGCTGAAATCATGTCGCTGTTAACTGCAGCAGTAAAGCCTAGGTGGTCACCAAACACGAAAGAACCACACACAGCAAATGCCACGTTTATCACTTTGCCGCGATTATCCATTTCTTTAAAGATGTTAAACATCGCAATATTGTTTGCCATTGTGGCAACAAGACCAGCTGCGGCTTTTTCCCCCATCCCCATCGCACTTCCCATTTTAATCAGAGGTTTGTTCAAGTGCTTGGTAATAAAGTGCACCATTGGGAATGCACCAGCCAGTACAATCGCGATTGCACCTACAATTTCAATACCATCTGAAATTGGTGCCATACCTGGAATTAGAACCACACCCGTTAGCGTTTCAACCACAATAGCAGCCAGTGCTAATGTAATTACCGCAATAACACCTTTGCCGAACACTTCGAAACCGCGAATCATTGCATCTGGTTTGAGCCATAGACCGACGGCAATCAATGCAGCAACGATAACAATCGGAACAAGGTTACTCAGAATCATAGTGAACTCAAAACCAGCAACCAAGCCACCAACAAGACAGCCGACAGGAATCGTCGTTAGACCAATCAATACACCACGAGCAAGGTATTTAGTGTCTTCCTTTTCAATAATTCCCAGCGCAACTGGAATGGTAAATACCAACGTTGGCCCCATCATTGCACCAAGAATCAAGCCGGAAAATATCCCTGCTTCTTGTGTATTAGCCATGCTCTGTGCCAGAGGATAAGCTCCCATATCGTTAGCCAATAACGTACCTGCAAACATAGAAGGATCGGCACCAAGCGCAGTATAAATAGGAACTACAATTGGGCTTAACAAATTAGCCAATACCGGTGCCAAACTAACAACACCAACCATTGCGAGTGCTAATGCCCCCATAGCCATGAAACCTTCGTCAAATTGCTCTCCATAGCCCCAACGATTACCCAGTACTTTATCAATCGCACCGAGCACCATAAAGCCCACCATAATATATAAAATAATGTCATTCATGATGTTTCTACCTTCCTGATAATTCATCAATAATCGCAAGTTCAGAAGGTCCACCTAAATTTAGGACGAACAAGCCCTGCCCTATGCGACCACATATGGCTAAAATTAAATTTCAATAACGCGAACTGTTAACTACCGCTAATAAGCAATAATAAAATTAATTACTGTTATTGCACCGGAATTCGAGTACTTAACTCCCCGAACTCCATCACATTGACAATAATGATCCTAAACTTTACCTTCCAAAATTTCTTTTCTTGGTTGCGCAATTACAACTTTGTCGACCAGTACACCCTTAGTGCGAATTCTTTCTACTGCAGCATCAACTGCAGCCTGTACTGCTGCAACATCTCCGGTCATTGTGACGAATCCCTTACCGCCAATTGCCATCGCCATATGCACTTCCAGCAATTCAATATTGGCTGCTTTTACAGCTGCATCGGCAGCTTCTACAATCGCAGCCACCGAAAATGTTTCAACAATACCCAATGCAGAAGTCTGCTCGACAACTCGTGTTCCTGCTATTGCCGGAAAAACATCGGGATGAACATTGGCAATCACCAAATCATCCACTACTTCTCCTCCACCAACACGAAGGCCAGTTTCTACTGCTGCATTAATTGCCGCAACATCACCACCTACCATGACCATAAATTTGCCAGGACAAATCGTTCTATTAAATAGAATCTCGACATTGGCCGCTTTTAACATGGCATCAGCCACCAAATAACCACGGGCAATCGAATTTAGCTCAATACAACCTATCGCATTTACCATTACTTGCTCTTTTTATTGTTCTATTGCTGTTTGGGGTTCAATTCATTTTTGATGGCACATCTGCACTGTTAGTGCTGGCAATCAATAACGATACTCTCGCCTACTTCTACAACAATTCCATCACGGCTAGCATGCACAGCAACGCTCAATGCATCTGGTGCAGGCTGGCCTATGAGTTGTCCTTTGCTAACCCGATCACCGACCTTTACTACAGCAACGGCAGGTCGACCAATATGTTGAGAAAGCGGAATATAAAGGCGATTAACATTCAGTTCACACTCACGAAATTCAGCTTTTGTCTGCGCATAATCGGCTAACTCAAGACGACGTACCAAACGCTTTGTCGGCACACCTCGGTAATCTCGTAACGGGTGAACCTCGGTGGTATTCGCTTGCAACTGCGCCGGTGATAATAATTTCTGCTCATCACGCAGTGCCCGCTTAGTGGTCGCGCATACTCGGCTTGGGTCTAACCCTTCGGGGCATGACCACATGGTGCATAAGTTACACTCACAACACGCCTGAGCAGCCAATGCATAACTCAGATTATTGGCACCAGAAACCTGTAGCGAACGCATAGCCAAGTGAGGCTTCACAGGGTAACCCAACAAATTACGCGGACACATTGACGTACACATACTGCATTGATCACAGGCAGCCTTGCCGATCCGACGAAGGTTTTGCTCACTGCGCATTTTTATCGTGGCGATCCGCGAACTACGTGGCAACACCAGTAATCCACTGGAAATTTTTGTAATCGGCTTATCAAGATTATCCGTCACTGAGCCCATCATTGGTCCACCTTCGACCACAATGAAATCACGACTTGTTATATCACCAGCTAATTCAATTGCCTCACGGTAGGACAAGCCAATAGGCAGCCAGGCAGTATATGGTTGACGAACCTCGCCATGTACAGTGATCATGGTTTCCGTTACCGGAATTCCCTGCGCCGCATGGAAGACGTTAATGAACGATTCGATATTGTTCACCATCACGCCAATTTCTTTGGGTAAACCACCCGAAGGTATCCGCTTCCCCGTTGCCTGATAAACCAGTTCAACTTCGTCTCCAGCAGGATAAACATCTTCCATTAGCAGCAATTCAATACCGGACGGTAACTGCGCTTGTAAACAAGCAATGGTGTCGGCATTTTTTTTCTTAATACCAATCACTCCCCGCGCGGCACCAACCTGCTTCATGGCAATCAACATCCCGCCACAAAGCTCTTTGCCCCAACGCTGCATGAGCACCTGATCTTTGTACAACAGCGGCTCACATTCAGCGCCATTAGCCAAAACCAATTCGACCTGGCAGTCGAGCTTAACGTAGGTGGGAAAGCCTGCCCCACCTGCGCCAATCACGCCGCCATGCTGAATCTGTTGTAATAACGGATTCACAACTGCACTCCTACCTAGTTCGCAATTGGGTTGCGTGCGACTTCAAGCACTGCTGCCTCAAAAGCATCACACGCGGCACGACAAGCGGCCTGTGAACCAGTTAAGTGCCCACCACCAAAGTTAGTCTCTGATGGTGGTGCGAACAGGTTCACCAACTTAACATCTGCGGCTTTCAAGGCTGCATCAAGTGCAAACATTGCCTCTAATGGCGGTGCAATAACATAAGCCAAAGCTTCGCCCTGTTCGACACCAGCTTCTTCAGACAAATAACTGCCTGTTGAAGATACAAGATGAGCAAAATACGCAATGTCACCGTTTTCATCTGCACATTGGAATGCCGCTTCATCTTCAATGAATGCTTTGGCTCGATCCAATCCGGCAATCACGTCGGCAGGACATGCCGCAGCCAAGATACCGATCACCTCTCCCGATGTCGGACCCGATGAATGTGCGGCACCCGCATAGAAAGAACGCGCGTAAACCACATCTACATTTGCCGCTTTGGTCGCTTCATCCAGTGCACAATACGTTACATCGTCACAATCAGCGGTGATAATACCAATACTGTGGTGATGAGGCTTCAAGCCCATTTTTTCTTTATAAACAGGATCAACGGAAGCAATCACTCGCGTCGCTAAAACTGCTGGTTGGATTTTGTCTAAAATAGCCATGATTATTCCCTATATCAGCGCTTTAATTTGATGCCACTGGCTTTCTTTTCAAGCATATTCTTCACTAAATCGACAATCACAGCAGCCGCTTCAACTGGTGGCGTCCCGCCTGCGTGAATATTGGAAATCACGGTACGGTCAGATTCTACTGTCTCGCTTGTTGGCTTGTAGATAGCGTAACAACTTAATGACTCAGACTGCCCTAACCCAGGGCGCTCACCGATCAGTAACAAGTTAACTTCAGCGTTCAACAGCATGCCGATTTCATCTTGTGCCTTTACACGGCCATAACGAAGGAAGAAAGGTGTACCCACATCTAAGCCGGCATTTTTCAATCCATTTAGTAATGGTGGTAAGATTTCATCGTGGTTCACGGTTACCGCATCAAGACTCAGACCATCAGACAAAACAACCTGCACCTGCGGTGCTTTCTTACAGTTACTTTGAATCAATGCTTTTCCTGCATCATTCAGCTTTCGGCCCAAATCAGGACGAGTTAGGTATTCATCTTTATCTGATGCGCACGATTGAACTTCCATCAAGTTGCGTTCCTGCAACCATGAAGATTCAACGTTTTTGATCACGGTATCTTTTGATCGAGAGTGATCTGCAAGGAAACGTAGCAACGCTGTAGTACGTGGGCGTGGTCCAGTTCTTCCTGTTCCTACGCGGGCATCAGTTTGCGACATCAGGTCTTCAACCACTTTTTTGTCGACCGCATTCTGAATACCGTTCCACTTCTTAAACTGAATATCCCCCAAGTCAGGCAGTGACTCAGCACTTACCTGTGGTACATATCCCCCCGCAGCTGGCGTTACTGCATTCACAACCTTAGTTATATCTGAAGCAGCTACGTTTGTTTCGCCAAGTTGGGCGAGCACTGTTGCTACGATGTCTTGAATTTTTTGTTCGTTCATTGCCACACCCTTACTTGAAGAAGATTGATGGGTCGCCTGCTTTACGCGTTAGACGTCCATTTTCCATCAGACCCATAGTTTCCATCCAAGCTTCAAACTCCGGCGCAGGACGAAGATTCAGTAACTGACGAACCGAGGCCGTATCATGGAAAGAAGTGGTTTGGTAATTCAACATGATATCGTCACCCATTGGCATCCCGATAACAAAGTTAACCCCCGCAGCCGCCAACAATGTCACCAAGTTTTCATTCGAATTTTGGTCTGTATCTGCATGGTTGGTATAGCAAGCATCGCACCCCATCGGCATACCAGATAGCTTACCCATGAAGTGATCTTCAAGGCCTGCACGGATGATCTGTTGATGGTTATAAAGGTACTCAGGACCAATAAAACCAACAACGGTATTCACCAAGTGCGGGTTATAACGCTGTGCAAGCGCGTAACAACGAGCTTCCATCGTCATCTGATCAGCACCATGGTGCGCATCTGCTGATAATTCTGAGCCCTGTCCAGTCTCGAAATACATCATGTTTTCGCCGGCCAGATTGCAGTACTGCTTACCGATTTCGTAGGCTTCATCCAGCATCTCGACACTGACACCAAACTCAGTAAGGCCTTTTTCAGAACCCGCAATACTTTGAAATAAGAGACCGCCAGGTGCGCCGCGGCGAACCGCTTCCATTTGGGTCGTAATGTGTGACAACACACAAGGTTGAGTTGGAATATCCCACTTATTGATCACATCCTGAATCGCATTCAGCATCTGAGTCGTATTTTCAACGCTGTCTGTCACCGGGTTGATGCCAATCACGGCATCGCCACAGCCGTAGGTCAAGCCTTCAAAAGTCTGAGCCAAAATTGAGCTAACATTGTCGCGGGTATCGTTTGGCTGTAAGCGACAGCTAAAGTGGCCAGGTAAACCGACCGTTGCATTGGCCTTAGTCACCACCGGCATTTTTTTTGCGCCATACATCAAGTCGCCGTTCGAGCAAACCTTACCAACCGCCGAAACGATCTCAGCCGTTAAACCCTTGCGTACGCGCTGCATGTCTTCGTGCGTCATGTCGTCTGACAATAAATACTCACGCAACTCACTCACAGACCAATTCTGGATCTTCTCAAACATCGAACGGTTTAGACTATCTTGATTAATCCGAGTAATGATGTCGCTTTCGTAGCTAACTACTGGGTTTTCACGCAAATCTTTCAAGGTCAATTCAGAAAGCACATGCTTAGCAGCAACACGCTCCTGAGCGGTTTCAGCAGCAACACCCGCTAAGATGTCGCCCGAACGTAGGTCAGAGGCTTTCGCCAATACTTCTTTTACATCCCTGAATTGGTAAGTTTGACCAAACAGGTGGGTTTTCAACTTCATGCATAACTCCTATTAAGACGGGAAGGCGAGTGATTTAACTGTCAAAGGAACGATCTCCCCGCCGAAGTAACTGTTGCCAATATCGATGTAGTCACCTTCATGGGTGATCACTTCATCTATTACGCTCACAGGTTGTGGATGGAGTAATGGCTGTAACTCCATGCCGAGCGCTTTTCCAATATCGTTGTGCACGACGATAAATGCTGGTGACTGGTGATTACCATGCTCACGATAAAAACGAGCTAGCTCGCAAGCCACATGCTGAACAGCGTAATAACGCACGGGCATGCCACTATCGATTGCAATTGCATAGCGATCACAGCCCAACGCTAAATCCATTCGCTCTGCAGCAATCACAATTTCAGCGCAAATCGAAGGGCTTTCACTTTCCCAATCAACCGCCGGATGCACCACCGGAATGTTTTTCAGTGGTAGCTCATCAGAATTCAACCAAATCGTAGATCCTGATAGCGAAAGCGAATACGCACCAGCACCGATAACAGTGGCGCGCACAGTCTGGTTGGGTTTTCTTACTGGTCGATCAGCGAGATCATGATGGCTTAGTAAGGCATTAGCCAAACGCGGACCAATATCACCAAACTGTTTTTCTTCGCTATTTCGCTGGTAATAACACTCACCAACACCACCGCTCAAAAAGACAGCATCAATGTCTGCCAGAGAATCTAACGCTGGAGTTTGTAGAAGCTGTACCGCGAGGGGGGATAGTTGCCCCGTCATCACCTCGACAATCAAATCAGCCATACGTGAGACAATTCTATTCAAGTGATCAACGGTAATTTGCCGTGGGTTTAATGCTTCACCAAATAGATCTTGCATCACAGCAATAGCGGGCTTGTGTACAAAAGTGATATCTCCCTGTTCATTCAACTCAACCAAGCGCCCACCAATATTCAGGCAAGCTGTCGACACAACACGACCGCAGTCAAATACCACATAATTCGAGGTACCCCCGCCGATATCGATATTCATTACCTTAAGATGATTATGTTGTGATAACTCCTGAGCACCACTTCCGCGACCAGCAATCACCGACTCCAAGTTCGGTCCTGCTGTTGCCACTACGAAATCACCCAGCTGCTGCGACAAATCCATAATGGCATCACGCGCGTTGTGTGCTTTCGCAGTTTCACCCGTGATTATAATGGCACCAGTCTCAACGCCTTCTGCGGCAAAGCCAGCCAATTCAATCTGCTGCTCAATAAACTGACGTAGACGATTCGCATCAATCGTGCCCTGATGGTTAATCGGGGTGAAAGACACCGGACTTTCATACGATATTTCGCGATCAACAAACTCATAAACTGGTACTTGCGATGCAGGAGCACGGTTGACTACGGTCAAATTCGAAAAAATCACTTGGGTTGTCGTAGTACCGATATCAATGCCGACACTGTGGACAATTTTCCTATCCATCAGCAATATCCCTCTGGTAGTTGCCCTGCAATAACTTGCTTCAACAACTCAACGATCTGAACTGGCGTTACCTGACGAGGGTTGCCCTGCAAGCAAATATCTTGCATAGCTTGTTCTGCCAACAAAGCCAAATCCTGTTCGGTAATACCAACATCGGCCAGTGATGTCGGTAATCCTAAATCCACGACTAGCTGACGCACCGTTAAAATAGCGGCACGGCAACGATCACGTTGGGTCATCGCTTCGCGGCTCACTCCTAGTGCATTGGCAATTTCGGCATAATCGGCTTCACAGCTCAATGCATTGAAGGCCATTACATAAGGCAATAATATGGCGTTAGCCACACCGTGTGGTAGGTGGTATCGAGCACCGATTTGGTGTGCGATAGCATGTGTTAATCCCAAACCAGCATTGCTAAATGCCAGCCCGGCTTTATAAGCCGCCACTGCCATGTCGTAACGTTTATCCATATCTTGACCATACCCCACAGCAACCGGCAGCGCTTTAATCAACGCTTCAATCGCATGATAGGCATAGGCTTTTGATAATGGGTTTGTCTGGCGAGACACGTAGGCTTCAACTGCATGAGTTAAGGTATCAACCCCTGTTGCTGCCGTAATACTAGCCGGAACACCCAGCATCAAGGCGGGATCCAGTAACGCCAGATCAGGCACCAAAGCAGGCCCTTTCACTGGCACCTTGATATCTAATTCGACGTCTTTAATTACCGTGATATCGGTCACTTCCGATCCCGTGCCTGCTGTTGTTGGAATAGCTCCAAGCCCGACTTGACGAGAGGCAATACCACCGACTTTAAATGCAGTCAATGGACCTTGATAATCACCAATAACTGCAATTGCCTTGGCTGCATCCAGAGCAGAACCGCCACCAATACCAAGCACAAAATCAGCCTTGCTTGTCGATAGAACAGCCTGGCCGCGAGCAATTAGGCGGCTATCAGGCTCCCCTTCGACGTCGGTGAACAGCGTCAGTTTCAAACCAGCCAAACGAATGGCATTTTCACTGCCCGTTGTAAGCCCCAATTGATAAACCATCTTATCGGCGACGAGTAAAACATGAGTCGCACCGAGCTCAAGCAAAATGTCACCCAGTTGATTTACACAATGCCCCCCCGTCACCGTAATGGCAGGCGAACGAAACGTAAAACCGCGATAAGGTCGATATTGCTGCAATGTCTGCTGCACAATAGAGGCTATTTCGTTACTGGATACCGACATGACTTACTCCTTCCCCTTCAGCGTGAGGCCATAACTAGCAATCGCAAGCGGTGTCAGGTACAGCGCGCGCGTCAGCTCAACCACTTCCAGAGCAGGGAACGTTTTACGGAAGATCTGGGCAAAACCAGCAATCAAGGTGCCACCACCAGTCAGATAAATGATGCCCGGCTGGTGTTCTGCAATATGGCCTTCGACAATATCTGACATTTTTTCAATGACTGGCTTCGCCATCGCCGCAATCAATGGGTCTTCATGGCTTCGGCGTTTTTGTTGCTCCGCTTCTTCCATATCAATACCCAAACCACCCGCGATAGCCAAGCTGACATGACGCCCACCAGATGGCTCATCCAGAGAACTGACCAATTGCCCATTCTCAATGATTGCCGTACCTGTCGTACCGCCACCAACATCTACAACCGCACCGTTCTCAATATGCAGTAATCCCGCCACACTGCATGGTTCATCAATAACATGACTTACAATAATACCTGCAGATTCAACAACATTGATTGAAATACGGGGATCGGTACCAGGAGGGTAAGAGGTAATCGCTTCTTCCACTAAAATGCCGAATTTCTGCTGAACTTTTGCCAGTTGAGCACGAACAATGCGACAAGCACCCACGTAATCAACAACAACCCCATCGCGAACGACATCGGCCCAGTCAAGGAACGCCGCAACAGGCGTTCCTTCTCCATCAATGACCACGGTCTGAATATCAGCAGTACCCAAATCAATACCGATAAACCAAGTATCAGGTGCTGTACTCGCTGTCTCGTCATTGACTATCTCATCGATAATCAACAAATTTTGGTTAGCTTGTTCGAGGTATGTCGTCATGACTTATACAATCCTGAATGCATCAACAGCAGTACAACGACGCTTACGAGTAAAGGTCAACGCGTTCGTAACCCCTTCCCCTGTTGGCGTCGAGATTGTCATCGTTGTCCAGCCTTCGCCACCCGCACCAATCGCCGCAATAGCCGGACCATTTTTAGCCAACAGGCTACAGTCCATCTCGTAAGCCATACGAGTCAACACATCAATATTCTTGGAGTGAATTGCTGCAGTGTGGCGATTGCCTGATTCCAACTCTACTGCCCAATCTATGGCCTGATCAGCATTGGCAGCACGAATTAACGGAAGAATCGGCATCATCTGTTCAATTACCGCAAATACATGCGATTTATCGGCATCAAAGATCAACAAGCGGGTATCAGCAGGTACATCAATTCCTGCTGCTTCCGCTAGTTTGGCTGCATCACGCCCAACCCATTTGGGATTAGCCGTAGGCTTATCACCCGGATAACATTTCAGTACCACACGAGCAATCGCTTCTGCTTGCTCTGGTGTTACCTCATAAGCCCCATGACGACACATCTGTGCTTTAAGCTCATCAGCAATAGAAGCAACAGCGATGATCTCTTTTTCAGTAGCGCAGACAATATTGTTATCGAATGATGCCCCTTGAACGATAGAGATTGCAGCACGCTCTAAGTCAGCAGTTTCATCAACCACAACCGGTGGGTTACCTGGTCCTGCTGCAATCAAACGTTTGTCTGTCACTTTACGGGCAGCATCAACAACAGCATCACCACCGGTAACAACCAACAAACCAATACCTGGATAAGTAAATAGAGCCTGCGCATTTTCTAGCGAAGGCGTCGCCACAGATGTACAGATATTGGCTGGTCCACCAACACTTTCAGACGCTTTGTTAACCAACTGAATCGCGTACTGAGACACTTTTTTCGCCGCTGGGTGCGGGGCAAATACCACGGCATTACCAGCAGCAATCATACTAATTGCATTATTAATAACAGTGCATGATGGGTTAGTGCTTGGTGTTACTGACGCAATCACCCCCCACGGGGCATTTTCCATCAGGCTCATACCGGCATCACCCGATACCGCCTGCGGAACAAGAATTTCCGTACCAGGAGTACGGTGTGCTACCAAAAGATGCTTAGCTACTTTGTCTTCAACACGGCCAAAGCCGGTTTCTGCCACCGCCATCTCGGATAGCTCTTTGGCATGTTTTTTCGCCGTTCGGCGAACAGCTAATATAATGTCATCACGCAGGGCAAGGGTACGAATTTCACGCTGGGCAGATTTCGCAGCTGCCACGGCACCATCCAATGTCGGATAAATACCGTAATCCCCTTGTTCATTCACAGAAGGCGTGCCTACCGCGCTGCCATTAAGCTGCAGGACGACACGTCTAACAATCTCTTCTATTTGCTGCTGATCCATAAGGAACCTTCTCCAAACAGCTAGCCGCGCTTACTATACAATTGCTTGCTAGCTGCTGTTACTTCATCAATAATTCCGACCACACAAAGGTCAACCGGAGAATCGTTTTCCACACTGCCATAAGCGGCTCGAGCGGAACTGCCGGAAACAACCATTACCCACTCACCTTCACCAGCACCAAGCTGATCCATTGCGATATGAATATCCCCTGATGTACCACCATTCTTATCAACAAATTCAACGAGACAAAGCTTGTCCATTCGCATGTGCTGACTTCGAACCGTAGCAATCACATGGCCTATAACGCGTGCAACTCGCATACGATCTCCTACCTTTTCGAATACTCCTCATTTATCGCTAAGGGGAATCGAATTATTTAATTTTAATTGGAAACACTTTTTCCAAATCACTATGAGGGCGAGGGATAACGTGTACAGCAACAAGTTCACCCAAACGTTGTGCAACAACAGAACCCGCATCTGTCGCCGCTTTACAAGAAGCAACATCACCGCGGATTAACGCTGTTACATAGCCAGAACCAATTTGCTGATAACCAACGAGCTCAACACGCGCGGCTTTCACCATTGCATCAGATGCTTCAATCAGTGCAGTTAGCCCTTTTGTTTCTAGAATTCCTAAAGCGTCCATTTATTTGTCCTCACTCAGATTTATTTGGTTGTATTACGAGGTTTGGCCGCAGCCGTTTTTGTTTCTTCTTCTTCAATAGTAATTGGGAAGATTGCTTCCAAATCACCATGTGGACGAGGGATAACATGAACCGCAACCACTTCGCCAAGACGTTGCGCAGCAGCCGCGCCTGCATCTGTTGCCGCTTTGCAAGCAGCTACGTCGCCGCGAACCATCGCAGACACGATGCCCGAACCGATTTGCTTGTAACCGACCAACTGTACGCGTGCTGCTTTGACCATCGCATCAGATGCTTCGATCAGTGCCGTTAGACCTTTGGTTTCAATTATGCCTAGCGCTTCCATTATTAAATCCTTAGAGTTCTTTACTGGTTAAATAGGTTTATTTACACAGGCTAGATGCCAAAACCGATATATCAACGATATCGTTCGCACTACAGCCCCGAGATAAATCATGCACCGGTGACGCCAAGCCTTGCAGCATCGGGCCCAGTGCGATATAGCCACCTAAACGTTGGGCAACTTTGTATGCAATATTGCCCGCATTCAAAGATGGAAAGATAAACACATTTGCCAGACCGCCTAGTGGGCTATCAGGCATTTTCTGTGCAGCAACGGCCGGAACAATTGCAGCATCAAACTGTACTTCACCATCGATGATCAGATCAGGTTGACGCTGGCGAACCATCTCCGTCGCTTCCGTCACCTTACTAACTGCAGGATGATCCGCACTGCCTTTGGTTGAAAACGACAACATCGCCACACGCGGAATATTGCCCGTTAGCTGTTGATAGTTACGTGCGGTATCAATCGCAATATCGGCTAACTGCTCAGCCGTCGGCAACGGAATGACCCCCGCATCCGAAAAAGCATGAACCTGTTCACCATCGGGCGAGAGCATCAAGAAGAAGCTAGAAACTGTTTTAGAACCCGGCGCAACGCCTGTACCGCGAATGGCAGCACGAATAACATCACCCGTTGTTGACACATTGCCGCCGATACAAATATCGGCGTAACCCTGATCCACCATCATCATGGCAAAATCGAGGGGCTTTTTAAGACGATCGGTAGCCTCTTCGACCGTAATAGGCTTGCGTTGCTTGGCAATATAACTCTTCACCATCTCATCAAAGCAACCCGCAGATTCTGGCGATAACAACGTCAGACAAGGCACGGCAATACCACTACGGTGCGCAAGGTCACGTAACTGAAACGGACTACCCAACAAGATTGGCTCAGCTAATCCTGCAAGCTTCATGTCATTGGCGGCGTGCAGTAAACGAACATCATTGGCATCAGGAAATACGATACGTTTTGGGCTCTTCAAACACTGAGCACGGCATTGCTCAAGTAATTTCATTGCACAAACCTCTTAATATCGACGATTGACCGTTTTGGCATTGAAGTACCAAAATCATCACCACATACACCGCGCTGGATAATCGGTTCAAGCCAGCAACGATGTCATTGCGAGTCAGTTGCATGCTGTGATCCATATAGACTTGACTAGCCATCAGCTCTAACTCACGTACTAAGGCACGTAAGTAGTTCAATTGAGCGACTAATCCGCCGTAACTCACATCTGGCAACAAATGGTCATGGCCTAGATAACGCAATGGAGTATGCGACCAGCGATGAACTACATCGGCATTAAACTCACCCATAGTGGGCTCAGGTAACAGGTTTTCCGTAACCTCACATTGCATGGTTTGACCAAGATAAGAACGAATGTCCGCCATAAAACCCTGAAGCATATCTGGCTGTTGTTCCATCGCACATTGCACTAAGACACAATAGCTAATGCAACTGTCGAGTTTGCCTCGCAGCTGAATTCTTGGATGCGTTTTGGGTACCAGCATGTGATCGTTTAAATGCGTCATCAACGCAGGTTTTTGTTCAACATCTGAACCACATAGCATGCAGGCATTATCAGGGCGTACATTGTTAGTCTTGAGCGGGTGTACCTTTTCCAGCACCTGACCCTGCTCTGTTTCTTCACCAACAAATACCTGACCTTTTTCATCTCTCCAATGCACTGTGATCTGCTTTTCGCTCAGCATTTGCTGTGCAGATGGTGTAAATCGGGTACCAAGAGGAAGATGGATCTCCCCTCCCTGACGCAGCCCAACATGCTGGCGAAGGTAATCTTCGGTGACAAACGAAGGTGTGACAGGCTTATCCATACTTACGCCCACTCAACCGGATAAGTAATGTAGACGTATCGCACATGAGTAGGAGTACCAAACTCAACCGAACTTCCCTTCGGGATAAAAATGACATCACCAGGCTTACCAATCGTTGTGCCGGCAGCCGTTTTTACGTGGAATTCACCTTCTAGTACGACATTGACTTCGTCATAGCACAGGGTCCATGGAAAAAATGCATTCTCCCACCCCATATACCCGACCCCCATATTGCTATTTTCCTGAGCACCAATCACATCTGTCAGACCAATATTCTTACCCGGGGCACCATCAAACGCGCCGAGCTGAACAGCATTACCACGTACAAGTACAATACCGTCATCATTAATTTGGCGAGGCGAATCTGGTGCCTGCATATTAAAATCAGCTAAAGCTTTGGCAACTAACGCTTGAATTAACTCACTTTTTTCGCCATTAACGTTGGCAAGCTTTGATTCAACTTCAGCTTGAATATCTTTCGCGATAGATGAGGTCGGCACAACCGCAGGCTGTATTGGCTGA
Organism: Photobacterium profundum; assembly: GCF_003026285.1. Lineage (GTDB taxonomy): Bacteria > Pseudomonadota > Gammaproteobacteria > Enterobacterales > Vibrionaceae > Photobacterium > Photobacterium profundum. The sequence goes on along the minus strand of NZ_PYOD01000003.1, from coordinate 221,290 downwards.
ACTTGCATTTCTGCTGTTAACACCGGTGCTGCCACTGGAGGGGTTATTTGCGGTTGCGGCGCAGCAGGCGCTTCATCAACAAACTCGATGCCTTCCACTTTGGCAACATCGCGGGCTTCAGGTGTAATAATAAAATCTTTCACGGGTGCGATTAGGTACAGACGGTTTTCCGACTTTGCCTTACGCACATCCGCAGCAGAGATTAATGTTTTCATTACTGCAATCCTTGGTGGTTACACACAACTCACTCCAACACGACAGGCTGGAATGAAAGTAAATGGTCATAGAGCTGATCAATTGATGCCTGATCAAAAATGGACGTATAAAAAAATGGTCCATGAATACCGTGTTGTTTGAACAGAGCACTTGCTCGCTCACAATCAGCACCTTCTGCATCAACCTTACTAATTACCCCAACAATATTTTTATTAGGATATACACGCAATAAACCACTCGGAGCAGTTAATCTTTTTGCCGTAGCAGGCTGCAAAATCACAATTGTTTTAACACTGGATATCGTTGAAAGCAGTGCACCATTCCACGAACGATTATCAATAAACTCTCCAGGAGTATCGATAACACGCCCCTGATAAAATATCGGTGACTGAGTTTTACCAATATTAGTTTCCTGATCGATTAATTTATTAATTAGCGCAGACTTACCTGCGTCAACCTCACCAATAAAAGCGATATTTCCTAACTGAGTATTTTCCATAATTATGTTCGCGTTAAATCGCAGGTGTTATAAGCCAACGTATCATTTAATACTCTTACAACGGTTTTTAATGACTCCTCTACAGAAGCAACACTACCTGTAATAACAAGCGCCCCTGAAAATCGGTCAAGAAAACCAATACTGACATTGGCAGCTTTGGTTGCTATATCACCAGCAATGATGGATGTTTCACCAGGTGTTAAAGTTAGGATTCCTATCGCACCTAAACTTTCTACCCCTACTCGTTCACATAACTCTTCGGTTGGATTTGCAACAAGATGCGCAAGTGTGACTTGCTTTCCCGGTACAAACTCCTGAATTATTCGCTCTTTACCAGCATTAATATCTATCATCAGATCATTATTCAGAACAATACGAATTGCATATAATCTACACCTGAATATAGAGTTATTACTCAACTTACGTCACATTTTTTGTGTAATTAGTCATTAAGTATCATATTGCGTTCTGAATTTTTGAGCCATATCACCTTATTGGGTATATGGGTATAAGCCATTTCATTTATCTTGCCACCAAAGCTAACCAGTAATACTCAATTAATAAAAGTATTAACAGCTCCTGAACAAATTAAAACTAGATAAACAATTAACATTTCATATAAATAAAATGTAAGCAAACATTAACAATGGCGGGGATTAATTATTTCAACAAACAAAATAATTACCCCCCCAGCTCTTATTGTTAATACTTTGTTTATTCTTTTACTGTGAAAAATATTCTTTCATTATTGATAATATAATATAGAAAATATATTTTTCAGGTATGTTGTTCATTAGCGCTTATTAGACGATTTCCGGATGTGATGCTTTCTTACTCAGTTATATACAGGCTCTATGCTAAGAATTCCCCCTCAACCAGGGAGGTCTATTTGCTTTCAATCTAATAAAATTAGCCGAACAAAAAAACGGCGCTTAATGCGCCGTACTAGTCGAATAGTGAGATGTCACGTTGATATCTTAAACATCATATCCAAATGGGTTATCAATCGAATGAGCAGGCTCGGTAAACCATTTAGGACCCGATTCTGTCATATAGAAATGATCTTCTAAACGAATACCAAACTCTCCGGGAACACAAATCATCGGCTCGTTACTAAAAACCATACCAACAGCAAGCGGTGTCATGTCGCTTCTCACTAAATATGGCCATTCATGAATATCTAAGCCGGTACCATGCCCGGTGCGATGTGGTAGTCCAGGTAAGGCATAATCACTTTCAAAACCATCTAGCAGAAGCTGTTGTCGTGCTGCAAGATCAACACTCCCACATGGCTCGCCTAATTTAGCCGCTTCAAATGCTGCTTGTTGAGAGGCTTTTTCTGCATTCCAGACCTGACGTTGCCTCTCATTGGGTTCACCGTACACATAGGTACGTGTAATATCTGATTTATAACCTTCAACCTCACAACCCGTGTCGATTAAAACGATGTCACCTTCCTTTAGAAGCTGAGGATTTTTTACACCATGTGGGAACGAAGAACATACACCGAACAAAACGGTACAGAAAAATGCCCCTTTGGGGGCACCAACCTTAATGTGTGCTTGGTGGATAAAATCTCGTACTTCCGTTGTACAAATACCTGTTTTTAGAATACGAGCAGTGGCTTTATGCACTTCCATTGTCATTTCTTTTGCACGCTGTAAATAGGCTATTTCAGTCTGTGTTTTACAGCTACGGCAACCTGCAGTTACAGGTTTCGCATCAACGAGTTGATACCCTTCTGTCGCTAAATGTATGCCATTTGAAATAAAAAATGGGGTTGATTCATCAATACCAATATTGCCAGAAGCTACATTCAGTTCAGCAAGCATTTGGCTAAACAACTGATACGGGCTTTCATCTTCATGCCAGCAATAAATTTCACCACTTAACACCATAAAATCTTTAATTGTATCTTCTTCGAAAGCGGGGGCGATATATTGCACCATACCCTGTGCAGGCAACACAGCCCCTACCATACGCTCACTGGGTTTCCATTGCATACCCGTAAAATAAAACAGGTTTGTTCCGGCATTGAGGTAAACAGCAACAATGCCTTCTCGCTGCATGATTTGCTGTGCCCCTACAATTCGACGTTGATACTCACCCTGCGACACAGGTTCAATCCCTGTGGTCATATCGAATAATCTTGCCAGTTCCTTTTCTGGAGTGGAGCCTCCAACACCAACTGTCATCGCCATTTAATTTCTCTCTGTCTATAAGGATAAAACTTAGGCTACCTAACGAATCATATAAGCTCGCTTACTCAATCAGTAAATAGCTACTATTCAATGTATATTTCGCTGTACGTAACTTATCAGCAATTATGTTGACCGACGCTTTTAACATGACCGACTTTTCTGGAAAAACATCAAAAAATGGCTTTAATAAATGAATTATACTGGTTTCATATTTTTCAGTTTCTAATTGCTCACGTTTAACCAAAGATATTATATTCAGTAACAAACGCTCATATGCATCTGTTTGTTGACGGTGATAAAGATGACTACTTTTAGTGTTACTACATAATGGGTAAGCATCGAACATATTATTAAGCACTATTTCAATATCACTTCGAAGTATTTGCGGTATTGAACGTTTGATACGAGTTCTCTAATTATATTTTTATATAATATTGACCTCAGAAACCTGAATGAATACTGACATCACTCAATCAGCCCATGATCAACCTCACAAAAATGAGGCTAAAACACAACCCATTACGGCCATGAATCAATCATGATAGCTCTTATTAGCCCATATAATACCCGCACTTAGAGTTGCTCAAAAAATACCCGACTAAAACAGTGGGTTATCGTCAATAATGTGACACCGAGTGGAAAAATAATGACTATCACAGATAATTCTACCTAGATATGCGTTAATCCCGCCGAGCCTCTGGCTATCAATAATAATGAAAAAACGTGTGGGGCTTTCATTCTATTTATCACAAACTGTAAATAGCACGAACCTTAAAATTAAAATTAAAATGAGGGATTTTAGTTTGAATTTATCAATTAAAAACAAACTATCTTTAACATTTGCCGGAATAATACTGACAATTGCAAGTGTACAAACATGGCTCACAAGCGAACGGTTAGAACAAGATGCAGATCGCTCGACTCAGCAACTTATATCATCATTAACAGATGCAAATATTAACAGTATCGAACAATGGCTTGATGGAAAAAAAGCCATTGTTGAAGCCTCTATCGAAGGATTTAATCAACAATCAGAACCGATACCATCACTGCATCAGGCCATTTTGGCTGGTAATTTTGATCTTGTATACGCGGGTACAAAAGCTGGGCAAGTCATAACTGGTAAACCTATCACCTTTCCTGACAATTATGATCCTCGCCAGCGCCCTTGGTATTTGGATGCTGTTAAAGCAAATAGTATGACGGTTACTTCCCCATATGTTGATGCTGCATCCGGTAAATTAGTCATCACAATAGCAAAGCCTTTCACTGCTAAAGAAAATGCTGGAGTTATTGCAGGTGATGTTTCAATCGATGCGTTAATTAGCGATATTTTAGCGGTTAAACAAGACGGTGTTTATGCCACGCTGTTAAGCGGTAATGGTATAATTATCGCGCACCCTAATCAGGCATTTACCCTAAAACCGACCACTGAACTCAATAGCACCTTAAACGCTAATACGATAAAGCAAGCGGCAGCCAGTAATGAGCTGATTACATTAACGGTCGATGGCAGCGAAAGCCTTGTTGGTATAAAGCAGGTACCCGGCACAGATTGGTACTTTTCACTTGTTATGGATAAGAAACTTGCCTACCAGCATGTCAATGATGCGTTTACTGATGCAATAATTGGTGTGATTATTCAATTAATTTTAGTTATTGGTGTCGCAACGCTGCTTGTAACTCGTGCACTAAAGCCATTGAATGCCCTTTCTGATGCAATGAAAGATCTATCACAAGGCGATGGTGATCTAACTCGTCGCCTCGCAATTGAACAAGATGATGAGATTGGTCAGTTAGGCAAAGAAGTGAATGCCTTTATTGAAAAGCTACATACTTCAATAACAGGAATTTCAACCTCGTCGGTGCAGCTTTCGCAACAAGCAAAAACCAGCCATGACGCTGCGTTAACAACCAGCAATGCTTTAAACGTACAGTTAAATGAAATATCACAAATTGCTACGGCTATTCATGAGATGTCAGCCACTGCACAAGAGGTTGCAAGCCACGCAGAGCAAACGGCATCAGCAGCACGTGCATCAAACGATAATTGTAATGAAGGTAAAGCGGTAATCACTCGCAACCAAGAATCAATTACTCACCTTGCAAATCATGTGCAAGATGCTTCTGCTATCATCAAAGAGCTAGAAAATAATGCCCAAGGTATTAATGCTATTCTTTCTACCATTCGTGATATTGCAGAACAAACTAATTTACTTGCACTGAATGCTGCGATTGAAGCTGCACGCGCCGGTGATCAAGGTCGTGGCTTTGCAGTTGTTGCCGACGAAGTACGTGTACTGTCTCAACGTACGCATAGTTCAACAGAAGAAATTCGCTCAATGATCGAAACACTCCAACGTAATACGCACAATGCAGTAGAAACCATGCAGCAAGGTAAAGACTTAGCAAACTCCAGTGTAGCTGATGCTAATAATGCCACCAATGCCTTAGAACGTATTACCGGTTCGATACAAGACATCTCTGACATGGCGACCCACATTTCAAGTGCAGCAGAAGAGCAACGTGCAGTAAGCGATGAGATTAGCCGCAATGTTCAAGCAGTGAATGATGTGTCCGATCAAATGTCGACAGAAGCAGATCACGCACAAACTTCATCACAGGAGCTAAATGAAATAGCTCAACATCTAAACAGTGAGGTGAGTAAGTTCCGTATCTAAGCTGAACTTAGGCTAAGAAGTAGACTGAAAGAATGACTGTTCGTGGAGGTCATAAATTTCTCCAACTTCCCTCAAAAAGGCGATATGTTGTAATGTATCGCCTTTCTAGTATTGTCTCGCTTTTAAAGCCAATTTAAACTAAATATTACCGTATGCATTTGCAGGAATTTTTAGCGCATCAATGATGACATAATCATTGCCCGTAACGCATGAGGCCAATCTCTTTATTTTTGCTTCTCCTTCCTTTTGAGTTGTGTAATCAATGGCTACAATATGATGAAATGGCGAATCAAGCTTAGTAAAAGGGTTAATCTTGAAATCAACGACTGTGTAATTACACGAAGCGTTTGAATAATGAAGGATTTCATTGCACTTTTCGAAAGCTTCTGACCCCATATTTCGCCTTATGTGTAAGCTTCTTAAGTTAGATATGACATCTGCATCATTTTTATATAAGTCACATGGTCCACCGTAAGCTACCGAATTAACAGAACTCATAAGAGGCTGGTAGCCTTCAGCAATAGCCATCGTGCATGTCTTCTTGTTGATAATTCCGGTTGAATGTACTCCTAGCTTCGTCTGGGCCAGCGAGATAACTTGCCTTTGGTCTTTACCTTCGAGGTAGGCTTTTGCATCACCTCTTTGGCTCTCAGTAACATATTTGTAAGCGAGTACATCTGTAGTAGAAGATGAAAACTTCTTTATATCTTCAGAAAAGATATTCAGTAAAGTAAAACCAGTCGCGATAACGATAGGAATAAAAATAAACTTAAAGCCATTCTTTTTAACCGCAACCTTCTCTCCACAATGAACACAGCTCTCATCATGGCTAGAGATGTTTTTTTGACAGTAGGGACAATTTATAATCATACAAATGCCTTTCTTTATAATCCAAGCTCAATTTTAGTTCGTAGGGCAATTACGCCACCTCAAGGATATTTCTCACATAAAATTTCGAATGACTATTATTTCGTAGTAAACACCACCTTTGTGAATTTATTACTTAACAAGGTAAAGCATCAATACCTTCTTATATTGTATCGCTCTACGATTTTATAAATATCGAATCATCATGAGTTTTATTAACACCCACACATCGCCGTCGTTATATATATTCACATGCTAAATGCTATTAATTACTTCCAAGTGCACATATTCATAAATACACTCTATAAGCATATTTTGCGGATAATCCCCCTAAAATCAACATGAAGAACGAACAAAACACCTTCAGGTTGCGCTTAAATCAGTGATGGTGATAAGTTTGTTATATTATCGATGTCTTGTATCTTAGCTCTAGCCCTTTAGTAGAGCGGTTTTGCTAAGGGTCATAGTGGATAATTACTACAGAAAGCAAAGAATTATAATATTGTAACCTCATGTAACCTTGTTAATATTTAATGACACAATTAAGATTACAAATTGAACATTTCAAATGAAAAATAAGTTCAGAAAAATAATTAATTTAGAACGATTAAAATAAATACATTTTCAATCATTCAAATTAACATTATAAGTTCAAATTCAAGAACATTATTATTAGAACAATCAGTAGAAAGTTCACTCTATGGGATGTTCAAACAGGTTACCCTCAAAAAACCTGACATTTTTTTGACGATACAATGAACCGTACTTACCAACATGATGAGATACACTGTTTGGGGATTTGCTGCATATTTTTATAACTATAACGGTAACTTGAATGGTGTTTTAACGCATTTGATATCACTAGAAAGACAAAAACGCCAACGCAAGATATAAATCTGTACGCTGGCGTTTTGTATGATTTATCAGCTCAATCGTTTTGGAACACTTACGGTTCAATATAACTGTTACGCATGATTAGAACTTACGCTTTACTGTTATATCTTCACACTCACCATCAATCACATCATGTGACGGCGTTGCTTTATCTAAAGGCGATTCATCGAAAGATCTTTGCTCGGCAGTAGTAGAGTAAGCATGTGCCATTTTTCGTTGAATAAATGGCTTAGCTATAAATGCCGCCACTCCGATAAATAATGCCATTATTGCTGCGAACGACACCGTAAATAGACCAATGACAATAGCAATAAAACCAGCAATAATATTTCTCATAATCGTGCCTCTTTCATAATTCAATTTGGCCTAAACCATCACTTGCTGTGAACTTACCTCAGTAAATGCAACTTAGCAAATCACATTAGACCTCTTACCATCATATTAGATTGCTCTATTGAGTGTGAATCTAACTTGAACAGAAGTAATATTTCGCAACCATTTCATGTATGATTTAACGCAAATTACCTCAACGTCATTATGCTCCGATAATTACAGCAGGCTTTATGATTACATCGCTTTCCATCAATAACTATCGCTCTGTTTTACAATTAACATTACCTTTAGGCCCGCTAAACGTTATTACTGGCGCCAATGGAAGTGGAAAATCAAATCTATATAAAGCTCTGAAATTATTAGCAGATACTGCTAATGGTGGCGTGATAAATACATTGGCTTCTGAAGGCGGATTAGATTCCACCTTTTGGGCTGGTCCCGAAAATATTACCGCAGCAATGCGTCGCGGCGATGTGCCAATAGAAGGAAGTGTACGTACTGAAGTACGACGTTTACGTTTAGGATTTACCACCGAAGATTTTGGTTATTCAATCGCACTTGGTTTACCTGAACCATCCAACTCATACTTTTCACTCGATCCTGAAATAAAACGTGAATGTATATGGAGTGGTCCGTTTTATCGTCCAGCCAGTGCATTGGTTGACCGTAAAGGCTCGATGATAAAAGTACGTAACGGGCGAAGTTGGCAAGTAGCTTCTCAGCACATTCAGCACTTCAACAGTATGTTCGATCACATATCAGATCCTAATGGCGCACCCGAAGTCTTTCACATGCGCGAACTCATTCGCAGCTGGCGGTTTTATGATCATTTTCGTACAGATAAAGACGCACCAGCCCGCAAGCCACAACTAGGTACACGTACTCCCGTATTACATCACGATGGGCATGATTTGGCAGCTGCGCTACAAACCATTATTGAGATTGGTGACAGCGTCACTTTACATAAAACTATTGATGATGCTTTTCCAGGAGCTCGCCTTCGCATTGTCTGTCACGAAGATAGTCGGTTCTCCATTGAATTTCATCAAGAAGGACTACTCCGCCCTTTATCCGGCGCAGAACTCTCTGATGGCACTTTACGTTATTTACTTTGGGTAGCAGCATTGCTAACACCACGCCCACCCAATTTGATGGTTTTGAATGAACCTGAAACCAGTTTACATCCTGATTTATTACCAGCATTGGCCCGTTTAATTTTACATGCTTCAGAACAAACTCAAGTCTGGGTGGTATCACATGCCAGCCGCCTGATTGCAGCTCTAGAAGAACACCCTTCATGTAATGCAATCAATTTAGATAAACAGCTCGGTGAAACCATCATTCCCGATCAGGGCTTACTTGATGTTCCGTCTTGGTATTGGCCAGATAAACACTAGTCTGATTACCTCGTGTATTCACTTATGGCGTAAATAAAAAATCCCTCAGTGAATGTATTAATACTCACTGAGGGATAGTTTTTTGTGAATACCTACCCTGTAGCTAAGGTAGATAACAGTAGTTAATTATGCAACTCGCTATATCGTTGTCGCGTAATTATTTCGTTGAAACAGGTAAACCTACACCACGTTCACCACTACGTTTTTGCACAAATACAACTGGTGTCCATGCTGGTACTGTCAACTTGGTATCTGCTACTGATGCACCTGTTGTTAACGCTGTCGTATGCTTCTCACTCACAGTGAAACCAGTCTGCTTAATATCAAACGTCTTCACGGCTGGCGTTGCGTTAATCACAATCACCAGCGCATCTAACGTTGAATCTAAATCTGTACCAGAAGTGGTTCCGTTATCGATACTCATCACAATCAGACCCGCTTCTTGTGTTGTACCTGTGTTATGGAAATCAACACGCGCATTAACTTCTTCGCCCGTACCTAACGTGATGAGAGGATAAGATTGACGAAGATTAGCTAGCTCTTGATAGAAGCTCACCATATCTTCCATATTCTGTGATGTTGGCTTAGCATTTTCACCGCTGCCTTCAATCACTTCGGTGATAATGTCGTAGTTATCACCATCTTTATCTTTACGCGGCAACCCTTTATTCCAGTTGTTATCTTCTAGCGTAAAATCAACCTTGTTGAACCAATCACCTGAATCGTATGAGTCACGCTGCATTGATTTAGAGCGTAGAAGCTCTGATCCCATATGCAAGAAAGGTACACCTTGACCTAACATAGCCGTTGATAAAGACACCGTTTGCATTCTTACACGTGTCGCTGATGTTACACCATACGGGATCTTGTATTGATTGTTATCCCACAAGGTTTGATTATCGTGCTTAGATACGTAGTTTTGTACTTCCGAAGGGTCAACCGCATAGCCAGCAGGTTGACCATTGTAATCAACTTGGTCACCACGCACTTTACTTCCAGTTGAATCAACCATTACGAAACTTTCAAGGTTTCCAGCCATACCCAAACGCGTCAGATCAGCTAAGTGTAATGCTGTTTCTTTATCCGTTGTTGTAATGTCATTTGGTTGAACAAACGCACCATTACCAAAACCTTGGTTTTCACGTAACCCATTACCGCCATCAAATGGACCACCACCACGGACGGCATCACGTAAACGGTCAGAGAAACTACCTATGCCCGTACCACCTAAGTTAGGTTGTGTTGCTTGTACAAAAAGACGATCGTTTTCAACTTCACCAAAGTTCCAGCCTTCACCATAAAAGTAAGTATTCGGATCGACATTTTTAACGGCTGCTAATGACTCTTGGATTTGTGCTAATGGGTGATGCCCCATCAAGTCAAAACGGAATGAATCAATCTTGTAATCACGAGACCACACCACCAGCGAGTCTTTTATCAACTTACCCATCATCGCGCGTTCAGGTGCGGTGTTTGAACAACACGTCGAGTTTTTGACATTGCCTGTTTCAGGGTCTAGGCGGTTGTAGTACCAAGGTACAATCTTATCTAGCACTGATGTTTTAGATTCAGGACCTGCCGAATTCGTATGGTTGTATACCACATCCATAACAACGTTCATGCCAATGTCTGTTTTAATCGACTTCACCATTTCACGCATTTCTAAAATACGTGTAGTGCCATCAGGATTGCTCGAGTAAGACCCTTCAGGCACAGTGTAATGCAATGGGTCATAACCCCAATTAAAGCTATCAGTAGCAGACACTAGACGGTTAAGTTCTTGAACAGATGGATTGGCTGTTGTGTCGTTGCCCTGCTCACGCTCAAGTACTTCAGCAATAGTTAAGCCAGAAGAGCAATCATTCTTAAACGATGACGTTTTCACATCTGAGTTCACATCGCATAACTTACTGAAGGGTTCATTAATGTTAGCAACTTGATTTGGATCTTCATTGATAGTCGCTATATCAAAGATTGGTAATAATTGCAGGTGAGTCACACCGTTCTCTTGTAACGACTTAAGGTGACGAACAGGCACAGTGTCGTCTTGAGTGAATGCCTCAAACTTCCCGCGAACTGCTTCTGGTGTTGATGTATCTTGAGCAGAGAAATCGCGCACGTGCGATTCATAAATAACAAACTTTGATGGATTATCTTGTTTGAACGGACGCTCTAATGAGTCCCAACCATCTGGCTTCAATGCTGGATCATCAAGATCTATCACTTGGCTATATTCCGAGTTCGTCGACAAGCTCAGGGAATATGGGTCAGTAACTTCGTATTCTTCAACATCACCCGTTACAGGGTGAACGACTGACACTAAGTAACGGTAGAAGGTACCGCTTGGTGCTTTATCTGTCTTAAGAGACCACACACCAGAGTCTTCATCAAAGTCCATCTGTAAGCGACCTAACTCTTTCTTGTTGGCATCGTATAATACGGTAACAATATTTTGTGCCGACGGTGCCCATACTTGGAATGTCGCTTCACTACCCGCGAGTACTACTCCTAATTCAGCATTACGCGCATACTGTGCAAACATATCATCATAGGCACCAGCTGGTTGTACTTTGGTACCGCCAAGAACATTGCCGTCTTTATCTACAGCAATCACTGCCATTTCGGCTTTCATTACTGGGCGCATATTAATTGCGCTATCGACACTGAACGCAGGTTTACCAACCAATTGTGGGAATTTCGTAATAGCATCGGCCGACATTGTGCCACTGTCTAATACGATATAATCATTTTCATACGCGTAAGCATCACCTTTAGGTTCAATGTCTGCTGCTAACGACACATATAAACGAACTTCATCTGCCCCTTCTGCGCCATCCCACACTAATGTATTTTGATCGACTAAATGCGCAGAGGCGTTAGCTATACCAGAAATTGAAACAAATGCACTTTCACGGCTATCAACTGAGGTTCCACTCCCTGCAACAATAGAAGCGGTTCGGTCGGTAATATCATCAAAATTGATTGAACCATCAGTACCAAGCAAATTTTGCTTATTGTTATCTCGTACAATCAAGTTAATACAATTCGTACTACCTGCCGTTAATGGCAACTTCCAGTACGGACCATACTGATCGGCACCAACTGGTTTATTGCTTTCATCATCCCACCCTACTAATAGTTCATCATCAGCACGGTCACATTTGTCATTGTTCCAAATATGCAGGCTGTAATTTAAATAATCAGCGGTACTTTTAGCCACCGCAGAATCACTTTTTTCAACAAAATAGAGCACAGCCTCGCCATTAGCGGCTTGAATAGGCTCTTCAACAGCACCACCTGCTGGCAGTTTTGCGACTGGACCATCTGTTGCGGGTAGATTGATATCAATCGGTGGTGGATTTGTGGTATCGAAATATCCGTTACCAGAATCACCAGAAGAATCTGATGAACTATTACAACCAACAATGGCAGCAGTAGAAAGCAGAGGGAACATCAGTTTAGCTATCGTAGACAATTTAAAATTCACGTTTCTTTCCTTGAATAATTCATTCTTATTGGTCTTGGGGAAGATAAGAGTGTTTTATTTTTATGAGCGGAAAGTAAGATAAAACTGTCTATACAAACTGTGATTTCAGACACTTACTGGTAATTAATATAAGTAATTTTATGCTTATTAGCAGATAGTCACAGATTGTAGGCATACAAATTAACCAACTGTAATGTACAAAATGATAGATAGATCAATATTTTAAGCTGAGAACAAAATAGACCGTTTTTTTATACCATGTAAACTATCACTAATGATTAATAGCGATCGCCTAAAATAAAAACAAACAGTTCAAAACTCCTTCAGGTGTATTTTCAACTGTTACCCTTTACTGCCCAGATCTTGTATTAACGATTTGTTTAATCAAATAGAACATAACCATTAGACAAGATATAAAAAATCACAAATGTGATAACCTTTCCTTATGATTTTAATTTAACATTCGAAAATATTATGCTGAATAACCAATGGCTGAATACATTTATTACGCTGGTCGATGTAGGGCATTTCACTCAAACGTCAGAAAAACTCTTTATGACGCAGCCTGGTGTTAGCCAGCATATAAAAAAGTTAGAGGATCAAGTTGGCACCCTGCTATTGCATCGTATTGGCAAGAAATTTGAGCTAACTCAAGCCGGTGAAGCGCTTTATCATTTTGGTCGGCGACGCGCAAATGAAGAGGCTGAATTATTGGTATCATTAAAAACTGACACCCCCTATGCAGGTGACTGTCGTTTTGGATGCTCAGGGTCTATGGCGATGTTTCTCTACCCCAAATTTTTAGCAAGGCAAAGCGAGCACACCGACCTTCATATCTCTATTGAAGCTGCACCAGACCAACGTATCATCAATGAAGTTTTAAATAATAATATTGATATAGGTATTATTACACAGCATGTTATTTCAACAGAACTCGAACAAGAATCACTCGGACATGATGCTCTTTGTTTAGTCGTACCTCATCAATATAAAAATCAAAAAATGACGTTAGTAGAACTTAATCAGTTAGGGTTTATTAATCACCCCAATGGTGAACAATATGCAGATCAAGTATTACGTGCGAATTATAAAGATGATTATCAATCAATAAAACAGATTAAAAAAAGCAGTTACATTAACCAACTCAATCAAATTTTATTGCCAGTATCTATGGGATTAGGCTACACCGTACTGCCTAGAACAACAATCGAACAATTTGAATTACAAGATAGTATTGCCATTTTACCAAGCGATACAATCGTGAATGAAGAACACTTTTTGATTAAGAAAAAGTTTCGACAACTCCCTAAACGTTATCAATGGTTTATCGATCTGATAAAGAAACAATAATGATATAAGCAGATTTAATAGAAATGGACAGCCTCGATAGCATTCTTTTGTTCGAACAAACGTTCGTTATAACAATTGATACTATCAAGGCTTTTATACTCAAGATATTACATTTTACTCTTTATCTAAGTCGGCCAGTGGTAACCAATCAACATCGACCCCTGCCTGCGTAAACATACCTTGGCTGATTTTAATTTTATCACCCCAGCGAGATAAGAAGTCTTCACTCTGCTCAGGGCAATGCACCATTGATATACCCGTTTGGATAATTTTTGCAGCACAATTTGGACAAGGAAAGTGGGTTACCCAAATTTCACACCCTGACAGGTCCCTTTTCGCAAAAAGAATTGCATTCTCTTCCGCGTGAAGTGTTTTAAGTAATTTCATATCGCGATCGTCGGTATTTGCACTGTCTGAAATACCGTGTGGATAGCCGTTGAAGCCCACAGAAACAATACGATTATGCTCTGTAATAACTGCACCTACCTGTGTAGAAGGATCTTTACTCCAAGAGCCAACTAACTCTGCCATTTGAAAAAAACGTTGTGCCCATTTTGAAATCATACTCTCTTCCTCTACTGCAAATGCGTTCTATTCATCATTGTGCAAAACTTAACGCTAGGTCTCAACTAGCATTCGCTTTTAAGGTTACTTTTCTTTATACATTTTATGTGTAAATGCTTAATCGAGTGGATTTTGGTCGAGATATGCCCATAAGGCAAGCGCATAAAGTCATTGATAGCGTGTGAATACTACTAGCATAAAAAACGACGCTCTATAAAGAGCGTCGCACTTAATAAAGAACAATATTATAAAAGCAATATTAAGCCATTATTTTTGCGCTTTAGGCTGAATAATTAGCATGATGCCGTCAACATCAATAACCTCGACGAGTACACCAGCTTCTAAAGCAACATCGGTTCGGACAAGCCATGTTGTATCACCTAACCTCATTCGGCCAGTACCTGCTGCTAAGGGCTTGTCTAACACAGAAACTTGCCCTATAAGCTGTTCTGAACGTTTATTGAGCGTGCGCCCTTCATCTTCAGCTCGGTCTTTCTTGCTTTGATAACGCCACCATAACCACGTTGTAAATAACGAGAAAACCGCAAACGTTAGCCATTGCAATGACCAACTCAATGGTAGAAACGACAAGAGCAATCCAACAAGAACAGCAGAGACACCCAACCAAAGCAAGTACCCAGCAGTTCCGAGTAATTCAAGTAGCAACAAGGCTAAACCAAATGCTACCCAATGCCAGAAGTTCATCTGTTCAAGTAGGGCTATCATGCGTTGTTACCCTTCGTATTATCTGATTTAGATTGACTTAATAATTCTGCAATACCCGCAACAGAGCCCATCAAGCCTGTTGCCTCAAGCGGCAGCATTATTACTTTGCCATTTTCCGATTGACCAATCGCTTTCAATGCATCGGTATAACCCTGTGCAATAAAGTAATTAATAGCTTTAACGTCACCCTTGGCTATTGCCTCTGATACAACGCTTGTTGCTTTTGCTTCGGCTTCGGCTTCACGCTCACGTGCTTCTGCTTGAAGAATAACCGCTTGCTTATCACCTTCTGCACGTAAGATTTCTGATTGCTTGTGGCCTTCAGCTTTAAGGATCTCAGCCTGACGAACACCTTCGGCTTCTAGAATATCTGCACGCTTATTACGCTCTGCTTTCATCTGCGCATTCATCGCAGCAATAAGATCAGCGGGTGGCTGCACATCTCGAATTTCAATACGTGTAACCTTTACACCCCAAGAATTCGTCGCATGATCAACAATGGTCAGCAATCGGGTATTGATGGTATCTCGCTGAGATAGCATTTCATCAAGCTCCATCGAGCCTAATACTGTACGCATATTGGTAAGCGTTAAATTACGAATCGCATGTTCTAAATCACTGACTTCATACGCAGCTTTCGCAGCATCAATGACTTGAATAAAACACACGGCATCGATAGTCACACTCGCATTATCACGAGAAATAACTTCTTGCGCGGGAATATCGAGTACTCTTTCCATCACACTGATTTTATTACCAATACCATCAATAAATGGCACAATTAAGTTCAAACCAGGTTGAAGTGTTTTCGTGTATCGCCCAAAGCGCTCTACTGTCCAATGGCTACCTTGGGGCACCATCTTTACACCAGAGGCAATGAACGCGATTGCAACAACAATCAGTACACCGATAGTAATTAATGAATCATATGGCATTTACTTATCTCCTTGACAAAAACCGAAGGTGGTAAAAGAGGTGTCAGGGGTCTATTGTATATGCCTCGCCAAATAGCTCTACTGCTTTATGATTGATTTTTCAGTGAAATTAAATGAATCAGCGTTTTATTGAATATAACAGGCAAAATTTTACTCGTCTATATGAAATGAAACTTCATTCATACAACTTATACTTTCTTATCTTCATAACTAATAATCGATAATACTGATCCGCAATTATCCATAAAGGAACATAAACGCCCTACTCCTGGAACATCCATCGGGGCAAAAACAGCTTTACCCCCCGCTATTTCAACTTGCGACAATGTGGCATCAACATCATCCACCGTCACATACACTCCCCAATGATTAGGTACATGGCTCGCTTCTTGTGGTTTTGCCATCAGCCCACCAACAGGTTGCCCGTCGGCTTTAAATACATAATAGGTACCAGTAGACATCGGCATTTCCTCGACATCCCAGCCAATCACATCTTTATAAAATGCGAGTGCTTTTTCTGGTTCATCAACCATCAACTCAGCCCAACTGAACGCACCATGTTGTTTAAACTGATTGTTCATTATTTGCTCCTTTAGCATTACACATGCTAGAAATGAAAAAGATAATTCATACTGATTACTTATAAAAATAGCTTATTCTGACAAAGCAGCACGATTGATACCCTGCTCATGGTTTTATACTACTGGAAGGAACTTAGGAGTAGCTATGTGGATTTCTTGCAATTCATCACAAAGCTCATACACTGCTCATTATAGGTAGCAGCGTGTTGATTTTAATTACAAAAGAAAAACAGGGCAGAACGAAATGGATGTAACAGTACAGCTTCCCATAAACTTACTGTCTCGGTATGCTTTAGATGCGTTTAATAGCAAAAATCGTTTACAGTATCCTTTAAATGGACAGCTCGTTTCGAATTTAGAAGCCGTCGTTTTTTACCTGCAAGAAGCGCTTACACTGTCATCTTCAAGCTTTGAACATCATTTCACCTTAGCCAACATGCTGACCTTTAGCGGCGATATACATTCTGCCCTAAAGTCTTACCAACAAGTTTTGCTAACAACACAAAACCATCAAGATAAAGTCACGGCTTTAACCTACCTTTCTGTTTGGCTACACCATCAAAACGCTCATAAAAAAATGACATCTTACCTGAGTCAACTCGAAACGTTAGATTCGCATCACGCGTTACAAGTAAGAACATTGCTCGCGACATTAGAAGTAATTCTAAATTATCCTATGGATTGTTTATCTCGATGTTCAACATCAAAAAAAACAATGAATAAAACGGCACCTTCTAACTATGCCATTATCGCCTTGGGTTATTTATTGAATGATGACGGGGCAATTGCACCGCCATTATTAAAGCGATTAACACTGACGCTCTCTCTGGCGAATAAATATCCGAAAGCGCTTATTATCGTTACAGGAGGGTTAGCTAAAGCTGGACAAACAGAGTCTTCAGCAATGAAAACATGGTTAGTTGAACAAGGAGTGAATAAAGATAGAGTTATCGAAGAAAATAAAGCAACAAACACCATTGATAATGCCAGATTAAGTTTAGCGTTATTGAATAAATACAACATTCAAGCGGCAACACTGGTGAGTGCTTCTATTCATGTTCACCGCTCTCATATTTTATTCGATGTTTTACATTGGCAGAATAATTTACAAAATAACAAAATAACGCAAAGCATTACTTTTAGTCATGTTGCAGTTAACGACAAACTCTCTACATCTGATTTTCCAGAAGGCAAAGTAAAACGTGATTGCTATATCGATGCCTTACGCAGTTTTGGCTTACCGGCTTTTAATTGTCCGCCGTTTGTTCAAATTTAAATTCCTTGCACCTATGCCTGATCATAATCTTAACCTTTAAAGTCGAAGCTAGGATTCAACTATTGCTGGTTAATCAGCGTTGATAATAACCGACCCCAACTAACTTATTATCAAGTACTCGGTAATAAGTGTGCTTAGCTTCAGCTTTACCTGTAGTCGGGTTTTCCCACAGATAGGTTAACTCGCCTTTTCCTTCTTCTTTGGCTTGATTAAGCATTTTAGTGATCACTGCTTTACCATCAGGGCTAAACACTTCATTGTGCGACTGTCCGATCAATGATGGTGTACTACCATGCGCGATAAATGTGCCTTTCTTCATGTCTAATACAAACACATATAAGTCATTTTTTACAAAGTTACCATCAGGCTGATTAAAGGCTTTCAACGCTTCACCTTCATTCGTTACCATAGCTTTAACGGCATCATCCAAAAACTTGCGTGCTTGAAAAGACGTGGCACGTGAAGGGTAATAACCGACAGCAACGATGATGTCTCCCACGCGTTTAAACATTGTTCTTTTAGGTTCACCTTGGCTATCAGTTGGGTTCGTCCAATGGTATTCAACCATACCACCGCCATCATTCACTGCCTTTTCAATCATTTCACGAAAGAACGGTTTACCAAAAACATCGGTAGTATCTAGTACTGTGTCACCAACCAGAACAGAAGATGAACCACCACTTGCAAGAAAGCGTCCATCGACTCGTAAAGCAAATACATACAATTCACGATCAGTAAACTCAGCCTTTTGGCTAAAATCATTAACCCCGTCAGGCCCTTTCTCTTTCACATTTTCAACTGCAAGGTTTAATAATTTAACAGCACGTTGTTCATCTTCCGCCATTTTATGCGGTTTAATAATACCGCTTTCTTCTACCATTTCAGTTGCTGGCTGCGAGCTAGTATTGGCACTTGCTGCACCACTGATTACTGTAATTATCGCAAAAATAACAATGCGATGTTGATTGATCATTCTTTGAACAAACTCTTTTACTGAGGCACTCATTCACACGCTCTCCACATTATTTAAACCTTGCGTCTATAACTGTTTTTTTAGCACTAACTTTTGAATACAACTAATAACCCACCATCGATGGCAGCCATAAGGTTAGTTGAGGAAAGAAAGCGATAAGGAATACACCAATAACCGACGCCATAACAAATGGATGAATCCGTGCTGTTATTTCTTCAACCGTTGAACCACCAATACCGGAGGCTACAAAGATATTCTCACCCAGCGGCGGCGTTGCAAAACCGATAGAAAGAGCACATACAATAACGATACCAACATGTGTTGGATCAGCACCTAACATGTACATTATTGGCAGCAATACAGGAACAATTATCATAATAGCGGCTAATGTTTCCATGAACATGCCAATAAATAACAACAGCATGATAGTTAACGCCCACACTAGATACATGTTGTCCGTTAAGCTCAACAAAGAATCTGCAACAATTACTGGGATTTTTTGTTCGATTAATAAACGTCCAAATACCGTTGCGGCAAATAAGATTAATAATACTCGCCCAGTTATCCATGTGGTGGTGGTTAATGATTTAAGTACGTTTTTAAAAATCAGTTCACGGTGAATAACAAAACCGACAAAAAGTGAATAAAAGATAGCAACAATTGCTGATTCCGTTGGTGTAAACATGCCACTATAAATACCACCAAGAATAAGGAAGGGTGCCATAATCGACCAAATGCCAGCGCGTAACGTGCTTCTCACCTCACCAAAAGACCATTTCTCTGTTAACCCTTTATAACCACGCTTATTCGCAATGATATAGTTCGTTACGATCAAAGTTGTTGCCATCAATAAACCAGGTACAACACCCGCCACAAATAATTTGGGAATGGATAATGATGCAAACTGACCATGAAGTGCAATCGCTTCTGGTGGCGGCATTAAACCCATGGATGAAATACCAAAAATAACAATTGGAATAGAAGGTGGAATAATAATACCCAAACCGCCAGATGCAGCCGTTACTGCCGAGGCATAGCTTCTTTCATAGTCACGCTTTACCATTGCAGGTACCATCAACATGCCAACTGCAGCTGTGGTGGCAGGCCCTGAACCCGAAATTGCTCCAAAGAATAAACACGCAATAACGGTTGCGGCACCTAAGCCTCCAGTTACCGGCCCAGCAAGGCTTTCGGCTATGTCAACCAAACGTTTAGAAATGCCTGCGGCTTCCATTAAAGCCCCTGCCAATACAAACGCAGGCAAAGCCATTAAGGGGAAATTACCCACAGATGTAAAAGCGATTTGTACTAGCGCTATTGGGTTTTTATCCAACAGTAAATAGGCAGCCATTGAAGCACCAGCAAGCGATACAGTTATGGGTGCGCCTAGCAACAACAACAAAAGAAAACCGCCAAACAGTATGAGTGTTAAATATGCTTCCATGAATATTCCCTACTTCAATTAGAGCCTGTTAGACGGCTGAATTTTGAACGTTAATTTTTTCCATTTTCTTAATTTCTTTTGTTTCTGGATCAAGCGTTTCTACACCTTTAAACAGGCGTTCATAGTTGTTCCATAAGATGCGGATTGTCATTAATGTAAAGGCAATAGGCAGGATCATATAAAAATATTTCATCGGAATACCCGTAGTTTGGGACTTCCAAAACAAATTCATCTTGTTAAATACAAAGTCATGACTTAAATAAACAAAATACAAATTAAAAGCGACCCATAATAGATCAGCAATGGTTTCGCTTATTGTTTTAACAATAGGTGGAAACCATTTAAAGTGAAAACTCACACGATTATGTGCCGACATTTTTGCTGCAACGACAGCCCCTAGATAGGCAAACCAAACAAACATATAGGTTGCAACTTCATCTCCCCATGGGATCGAATATTGAAAAAATTGACGTAATAAAATTTGTAAAAACAGCAGTACAACAAATACAGCAAGTAATAGAGCACACATGTACTCTTCTATATTATTCAGGTGCTTTAAAATAGTATGTTTGGTAGACATATTGCCTCCAGTAACCACTTAGCGAAATACGCGCCATTTAAAGGCAATAAGGTATACATGGGTAAAATAAAGCAGGGCATAATAATGCCCTGCCCGTTTTAATTAACGCCCCAGTACTGTTAGTGCAGTATCAAGTTTGTCTTTACCACCGATGCTAGCGTAGAACTTAGGCCAAACAGCCGTTGTTACTTTCTCGATCCATTCTTTTTCATTATTTGCAGGGTCTGTAAATACCATGCCTTTAGCAGCTAGATCTTTCTTAATATTGTCTTCCGTTGCTAGCAAGTAATCGTAGCTGTACGCTGTTGCTTCTTTACTGGCTTCTAAGATGGCTTTTTGCATTTCAGGTGTTTGCTGTTGGAATACTGATTCACTAATGATCAATGGTTCAAGTGAGAAAATATAACGCAAATTCGTCACGTATTTTTGCACTTCATTAAACTTCATGGCTGAAACAGTGATATATGGGTTGTCTTGACCATCGACTACACCTTGCTGTAAACCAGTAAAAGTTTCAGACCATGCCATAGGGGTTGGGTTCACACCCCAAGCTTGGTACGACGCAATCATAATTTCATTACGAGGAACGCGAATAACCAATCCTTTCAAATCTTTCGGTGATTCAATTGGACGTTTAGAGTTAGTTAAAACTCGAAAGCCAGAATAGGCCCAACCGATAATACGGACACCCGCATCACGTAATGTGTTATCCACTAATTCTTGCCCGATCTTTCCTTGAGTTAGGGCTTTTGCATCTTCAGGACTTTGAATAACGTATGGCATAGTGAGCAAGCCAACAGTAGGTGAAAAAGGTGTTACGTTATTTATTGCCAGTACAGAAAAATCGAGCAAGCCAATGGCAGCATCATTGACCGTATCTTGTTCATTACCAAGCTGGCCATTGGGAAATAAATCTACTTTAGCTTTACCACCGGTTTTTTCGGCTAACAGTTCCGTAAATTTAGTCCCAAGCTCCCATTGTGTACCACCAGCAGCATCACCCAGTGCCATTTTATAGGTTTGGGCCATTACAAGGGGGGAAGCAACAGTCAAACTAGCAGCTGTGACCAATGGAATTAATACGCTTTTCGTGAACGTCATAGTAGTAACCTTTTTAATCAATATCGCATTACATTTAATGTTTGCGTTGGTTTAAGGAGACCAAGGTATAACTGCATACATGCCTCAACATGCTCAACCAAGGTTTTACTTACATGTATCAACTTTCCTTTTCACTTATACCAACTTAAATTGGTATAACTTTCTTATTTACAGCGACTATCTAGCCCGTATCAACTATCAAAAATTCAGATTAAAGCACTTCATCTTTAAGGTGATACCAACGGTATAAAAAGTTTTGCCCTAAGCGTCTAAACGGAGCAAAGGCTTCTGATTCAACGACTTCTCGTATATTGGGGAACGGTAATTTAGACTGAAATATAGGAAGATCTAATTGTGTGCCTTCACCAGCAATCCACTGAGCTAATCGCTTGCCTGCTTGCGCAGAATACATCACACCATTTCCACCATAACCCATTGCATAATAGATAGTTTCTGATGAGTTAGGCTGGTAAACTCTTGGCATCATATCGTGACTAACATCGACCCAGCCCCACCATGAGTAATCCACATCAATACCCTTTAACGCGGGAAACTTACGGGCTAAATCATTCTTCAACATTTGTGCATATTTACTATCTGGCGCATCTTTTCCAGTAATTGCACTTCGCGTTCCAATTTGTACGCGATTGTCAGGCAGCAAACGGTAGTAATGACGTAAAATGCGCGTGTCGGTAATCACTTGGTTAGTTTTAAAGTTACACGCTTCTATTTCAGCATTAGACAATGGTCGAGTAACCATAGAATTAGAAAGAATAGGCAATAAGCGATTCTTTAATTGTGAATGTAAACCTTGCGACGTATAGCCTCCTGTTGCGACACCTACAGAGCGTGCTCTAACGATACCGCCCGGCGTTCTAATGTGGTGAATACCATTGCGAGTTTCCCAACCAATAACAGGGCTAGAAGGGTGAACCGTTGCGCCAAGAGCACGTGCTTTCTTTAAATATCCAAATGCTAGTTTTCCTGCGTGGATACCGATACCTTCTGGTTCATGCATTGCTCCAGCTGCTTCATTGTCACCAACAAAATCACGCTTCACGGTATCTGCATCGAGTATTTGCGCATCGTAATTAAAGGTTGTACGTAATAATTTGGCTTCTTTTTCTAACGTAGGCATTACCTTAGAACGGTGAGCAACATACAAGTGCCCTCCCGTTTGTGGATCACAGTCAATATCTTTGATCAGGTTCTTAAAGGTTTCCATGCCATCAAGACATTCTTCATGCATTTTTAAGGCAGTATCAACACCCCAACGTTCAATCCATTGCGAGCGTTTAAGTCGGCCCGATGCACATTGTGCTTGTCCGCCATTACGGGTGCTACATCCCCAGCTTGCACGGTTTGCTTCCAGTACGGTCGCTTTTATACCGTAATTTTCAGCAAGGTGAATGGCCGTCGTCAAACCGGTGTAGCCCGAGCCAATTATCACAACATCTACGTCGACATCACTGTCTATTGGTCCATCATCTGCTGGTGGTTCACCCGCACTATCGACCCAATATGTTGGTGCATAGTCGCGACCTTGCCCTGGTGTTTTATCCACTAACGGGTCATAAGATGGATCATATGCTTTTGTTGGTTGTGTCGATTTTTTTATACTGGCTGTTGTTGTTACATCTGAATCTTTAAGTACTTCACGCTCTTCAACAACAAAACTCATATCCCTGCTCCTTATATCAACATGATGTTAATTCGGTATTAACGGTCAGAATTGAAAAAAGCAGGTCGATCTTTTCTAAAAGCATTTTTAACTTGGATTTTCCCATCATGAAGTGTGAAAACATCAACCATACGCGCTTCAATACGGCTTCCGTCAGGTTTAGTGGCACAAAATGTTGACTCACTCACCGCACGATCACCGGAAACAAAATGTTCACCGTCAAGCCATTGTGCATCTGGGAAGTTTTTCCAGACCAGTTGAAAGCTTTCACGTACCGCCTCACGGCCAGAGAATGTGCTGCCTTGTACATCAGGACCTGCCGCAGTATGAAAAACACAATTATCGGTAACAAATGTCATTAATTCATCAATGTCGTGGCTATTCCATGCATGACTAAATGCTTCTAAAAATGCCACATTTACCTGATTTTGATTGCTAACACTGGTTTGAACACTCATTTTATTTCCCTTTTAAATTAAAACGTTACAAAAACCGAGTCACTTAAAACGCTCAAATGTTAATATTTCGTTAAATATATCATTAAGAAACACATCGTCAAATTAAAACATCAACAAACGAGACATAACGTTTTGTTTTTATCTAACTACATTCTCTTACGCCATATTCAGACTAATTACCTATTTACTTTTAACGATTAAGATTTAAAACCAACTATTAGGATAATTAAGATATTTTATTCAACTTTAAAAGTATCGTTAACCGTTCAATACAGACATCCACCGTTGCCATCAATTGAAACCAAACATCTCATTAACAAAAACTTAACTTAACATTAGACTCGACTCATGCATCCGTCAACAAATAAACCATAAATTGAAACAAATAATTCCGGAAAATGAGAGATGAGTGTTTTGGTGATTTTTTAGATTAAAAAAGGTAGGGGAAAACATGAACGACAGAACAACCACTCACGCTTTCTTCTTGATAAATAAGAAGATATTATATATTTGGCACTGTATCTCGGTACTGTCTATATTGCAGATACAACAATAAGCCCCTTTCGAGGCATTATTTATGAAGAGGAATCATAATTAACTAAGGCAGCTAACAAGCCGTCAGTAATAGAGAGGAGCTGGATTAATCAAAATCAAAATCTTTCGTGTAAGACTGTTTATATTGTAGAAAGCCATCAAGTGATTCATTGCTCTCAGAGCCTTGGCTTACACCTTTCATCAACGGCTTATGTCGATGTTCTCTCTTCCCTCCGCTTGGTGCATTAAGATTTGTCCGGAAGAAACTAAGAGCGTTATCAGTAGACAAATTAAATTCAAGGCCACATTTATTCTCAAAGGGAGCTTCGAACAGCTTATTAATATGCCGACATAAACCATCCAAATCTGGATAAATCATTCGTTCATTAATACCGCATTGATCGAGTTCTATAAGTAGCTTTTCTTTCATTTCAGGCAGAATCGGGATCTCTAAAAGGATGTCGTTGCCAGACAGCTCTACTTCTAATGGAATGAATCGTTGCTCTATATCGTCAGTATTATTGCTGCTGGGGTGAACGGTAAACCAACCATTCTGAGCATCGCGTTTAGGGTGGCATAATTTGGGGTGAAATACCCTTGTGTAGTGTTGCTCAAACGGATCTGAATTGAAATCTACATCAAGTAAAGTATCTGCTTTTAACAAATAAACGTGCGGACGTGTCCCTGGTGTTTGGCAGGCAAACCATAAGGCAACTAGTGGATTACTACTCCAATCGAGTAGTCTTGTTTTCAAGCCAAAATGTTGAGCTTCTGATAATAAATACCAGTAACCTGAGTATTCTGCCGATAATTTAGAGGCGCCATATTTTCGCAGTACATCGAGCATATCTTTTTCTATCGAAATGGAATGAATATGTTCCATATTTCTTGCGATAGCAGGAAGTAGACTGCGCTTTTTATTCGGTTGCCCTCTGAACAATGTCAGGTTATTACCCACACTAAACTCACCAACAGCATCTAAATACTTAGATACAGAACTCACATAAGATGAAGACTTCATGAAAACCCCTAAATACTAATATCATGTCTGTTTTAGCCTTTCGGCTATCCTTTACAGCACTTTTCCTTTATTTATATCTCTCCCCTTTCAGTCAGATACGACCTAAATACACAATGCACAACATATAGGCAGCAATAAACACGGCATTACCCATTAGTAAAATAACGGGCTTCCAACCTAATTCAGACAGTTTTTCAAACGACGTTTTAACCCCTAACGCGGCGATTGAAATAACTAAACACCACTTAGAAATATCGGAACTAAGGTTTGCAGCATCAGCAGAGATCCAACCAAAGCTGTTAAGAACAACTAACCCGATGAAGACAACAAGAAACAAAGGCACGATGGGTTGCTTTTGCGCTCCGCTATCACCATACTTTTCGCGATCTTTACGAAACATAAAGACAAACAAAACGACCACGGGCATCAACATCGCTACCCTAAACATTTTGGCTAACGTTGCTGCATCACCGACTTCAGGGGAGATCATAAACCCAGCCCCAACCACTTGAGCTACATCATGAATAGAACCACCAAGAAATAACCCAGCTTCTGCAATTGTTAATCCACTCGTCGTAACAACTAAGGGGTACAACACCATTGCGACAGTTGAAAAGGTCGCGACACCAATCGCGGTCAACAATGTGTAATGTTCATTGTCACGGTTTTGAGGCAGTGTTGATGAAATAGCCATTGCCGCCGAAATACCACAGATCCCCGTTGCCCCACCCGACAGTAACCCCAGCATAGGGGGTAACTTCAACATACGCGCAAGCAATAAACTAAAACCGATCGTTAATACAACGGCACCTACCAAAGCGCCCACACCAGCAGCTCCTAAATCACTAACATCACTCACCGCTATTCTAACGCCAAGTAATGCGACACCAATTCTGACTAGCTTCTTTGCAGACATTTCGATGCCAGCTTTGCATTTATGGTTATCAGAAAGGAAATGAAATGCGATACCAATAAGCAAAGCGTAAAGAAACTTGGGCCCCCCATAGTGATCAGATACAAATGAAGCGGCTGCCGCTATTACAATACACAGTAAAAAACCAGGAAGGACCAAGCTAAAGTCATTAAACATGACTCTTGGCATTCTTATCGTTCTTGTTGTCATCAAAGATTACCTCATTTCGTGAAAAAAAAGCCTGACTCAGAGATCTGTGTCAGGCTGTTCTGCGAAGTGGGAATTACACGTAATCTTTGTACTTATCTAAGAAACGAACGGGGGTAGACAGCGCATCTCTACGGAACGGGTCACCAAGCTCTTGCGTACACATAATTTCAATGACGGTTGTTTTACCTTCATTCATCTGCATATCTAGCGCTTTCTTCAAGGCAGGGCCAACATCAGCCAAGCTATCAACAGTAATGCCTTCGGCACCCATTGCGCGTGCAATTTCAGCAAAACTCTGATTCTCAAGCTCACCCGCAACAAAGCGACGATTGTAAAAATCAACTTGGTTTTTCTTCTCTGCACCCCATTGGCGGTTATGGAATACGACAGCGGTTACTGGAATATTATGACGAACACATGTCATTGTTTCCATTAAGCTCATGCCCCAAGCACCATCCCCCGCATACGAAATAGCCGGACGATGTGGTGCAGCCGCCTTTGCACCAATAATGGTAGGGAACGCGTAACCACAATTACCAAAGCTCATTGCAGCAAAGAAACTGCGGGGCTTTTCAAAACGCAAGTAACTGTTTGCGACCGAGTTTATGTTGCCAATGTCTGTTGATACCATGACATCTTCTGGCATCGCTTTTTCTAATTCACGTAATACCTGACGAGGATGTAAATATTCACCACCTGAGAATGGTTTTTCTTTGGCATTTTCATCGATCATATCCAAGCTGAATGCATCACGTTCGTGCGTCCAATCGTCTAATTCTTTCTCCCAGATTTCTTTTTCTGCTTGTACTTTATTAAAGCGGTCATCTTTGGTTGCATCACAACCTAGAGTTCGGCCTTCTAGGCGCTCACTCAGAGCAACAGCTGCGGCTTTGGCATCACCACAAATGCCTACTGATATTTTCTTTACCAGCCCCAACATTTTGTGGTCGGCATCAATCTGAATTATCTTGGCATCTTTCGGCCAATACTCCATTCCGTGCTGCGGTAACGTACCAAATGGACCAAGGCGAGAACCCAATGCTACAACAACATCCGCTTGCGAAATCAACTTCATTGCCGCTTTAGAACCTTGGTAGCCAAGGGGACCACACCACAATGGGTGACTAGCTGGGAATGAATCATTGTGCAAATAACTGTTCACAACGGGTGCACCTAAACGTTCAGCCAACGCCTTACATTCTTCAACCGCACCAGCCATTACAACACCACCACCCGAAATAATGACGGGGAATTTAGCTTCTGCTAGCAAGTCTGCCGCTTCATTTAAGCTTTGCTCGCCACCCGGTCCACGATCTAAACGGGCTGGTTTTGGAATTTCGCACGTCACTTCACCATAGAAATAATCACGCGGAATATTCAGCTGAGTCGGTCCCATTTCACTCATTGCGCGATCAAAACAGCGACCAGTGTATTCAGCCATACGTGAGGGATGCGTTACATGCCCTTGATACTTAGTGAACTCTTGGAACATAGGTAGCTGGTTACATTCTTGGAAGCCACCTAACCCCATTGTTGTTGTACCCGTTTCTGGGGTCACAATAACAACAGGGCTGTGTGCCCAATAAGCCGCTGCAATCGCTGTTACACAGTTACTGATACCCGGTCCATTCTGACCGATAACCACTCCATGATTACCCGAAACACGCGAATACCCATCGGCCATATGTGCAGCGCCCTGCTCATGAACAACGGGAACTAAACGAATACCTGCTGGTGCAAAAATATCCATGGCATCCATAAATGCAGAACCCATGATACCGAACATATCCGTTACACCATTCGCTACCATCGTTTCAACGAAAGCTTCTGAAGGGGTCATTTTAGTTGGACCAGTAACAACAGTACGTTCACCTTGATCATTCATTATCTGTCTCTCCTTGATGATGACACTTATAACCGTAAATGGAACTTAACGTATCGATATCCGAAACTTGGTTTAACCCTAGCGTTCAATAAACACACCGTCAAGAAAAAACAATAAAACGATACAAATAATTCCGAAAAGTGATATTCAACTATTGTTTTGAGTATCCTCTGTCAGTATATTGAGAAAGAAATCATAGATAGCCACACATCACCAATCACACAAGAAATGGATAAATAAAATCATTTTTAAATTGCTTTAATGATGAGCGAACTAAATAGCAGTGATGCAGAGGGAAATAATGGAGAATAAGCCGATGACAGATATAGCGCTTTGCAAACCTGACACAATGGTTTCCGTACGAAGTATGTTTGGAATTGATTCAGACCTTCAAGTACCCGCTTTTTCTGAACGTGATGATCATGTACCAGACATTGATCATGCTTACCGTTTTAATCCAGAAGTAACACTGGCTATTCTAGCTGGGTTTGCACAAGACCGACGCACTATGGTTCAAGGAATGCACGGCACGGGAAAATCGACACATATTGAACAAGTCGCTGCTCGGTTAAATTGGCCTTGCGTACGCATTAACTTAGATGGGCACTTAAGTAGGCTTGATCTGGTAGGAAAAGATACCATTGTTATTCGTGGCGGCAAACAGATCACCGAATTTCAAGAAGGCATCGTACCATGGTCATTACAACGTCCAATCGCGCTGATCTTTGATGAATACGATGCAGGTCGCCCAGATGTTATGTTTGTTATTCAACGCATACTCGAGCGCGATGGTAAATTTACTCTGCTTGATCAAAACCGTGTCATTCATCCACATCCTGCATTCCGTATGTTTGCAACGTCTAACACCGTTGGGCTCGGTAATCTCTCAGGGCTATATCACGGTACGCAATTACTCAATCATGCACAACTTGATCGCTGGAATATCGTTGCCACACTGAATTATTTACCCCAAGAAGAAGAAATAGCTATTGTTCTCGCACGTGTGTCAAGTAAAGATACCAAATTAGGTCGAGAGCTTATTCAGCGTATGGTTTCAATCGCAGACTTAACCAGAAAAGGCTTTGCTGCAGGCGATTTATCGACCTTAATGTCACCTCGAACTGTGATCACATGGGCTGAAAACTGTGAGATATTTCGCAATCCTGCACTGGCTTTTCGACTCTCGTTTTTAAATAAGTGTGACGATGCCGAACGACATATTGTCGCTGAATATTACCAACGTTGCTTTAATGAAGAACTGGAAGAGTCTTGGCTGTACCATGCAGGAGGAATTCAGTAATGGCAGAGCAACCTAAAACACCCCATCAACACAAAACCAATGAACTGTATGCAGCAACAGTGCGGGCGCTCAGTAACAACAGCCATATTCATTACCGACGAAATAGGCTTTATCAAGGCAACACTCCACTACCTTTCTTTGCGGCACATTTACAAAGCCCTATCATAGAAAGTAATATCAGCGCGAAACGCGGCAATATCGATGCGATATCTCTGCGCTTGAATCATTCTGATATCGAATTACATCAGCAACTTAGCCCTACAGAACCAACTGAACGATTGCTGTTTGAATTACTGGAACAATTCCGCGTAGAGACTTGTATACCGCCACAATTGTCTGGCATGAAAACTAATATTCAACATAACTTTTCACTCTGGGCGGATCAATTCCATCACACAGGATTAACCGGTACTCGATTAGGCCTTTTACTTTATACCGTTGCCCAGATCAGCCGATCACGCTTAATGGCACAGCCTGTTTCTGCACATACCGAAGACTTTATTGAATCAACCCGCGCGGCTATTGTTCCGATTTTAGGAGAGGCTCTTTCAGGGCTTCGGCGCTGTAAAAACAGCCAACAAGATTACGCACAGTATGCTTTAGAACTAGCGAAAATTGTCAGCGATATGATTCAAGCTGAGATGCAGAACAACCCTGATGATGCAGAAAATAAAACCGACCAAAAAACACTTAATGCCTTTTCTTTACTATTAGATTTTGACAGTGATGAAAGTGCTAACATCGCAGCCGTAGTCAGTGGTAGCAGCAAAATTTACCAAGAAAACCATCAGTACTATCAGGTTTATACCACACAATATGATCGTGAAATAGAAGCAGCTACGCTTGTTAGAGATGCCCTGCTGATTGAATACAGAGAAAAACTAGATAAGCGTATTCAACACCAAGGCATTAATATCAAAAACATTGCTCAACAGCTAGCAGCCATACTTTGCACTCCACAGAGAAATGGCTGGTCATTTGATGAAGAAGAAGGTCATCTTGATGGTCGTCGTCTGAGTCAACTCATCAGCTCTCCCGCTGAACGGCGGCTTTTTTGTACCGAACAATATAAACCCCATTCCGACAGTATTGTTAGCTTTCTGATCGATTGTTCTGGTTCAATGAGGGAACATATTGAAAACATCACCATCATTATCGATATCATGGTAAAAGCATTAGGAATGGCAGGCATTACCAGTGAAGTGCTTGGGTTTACCACTAACGCATGGAATGGTGGTAAAGCGTATTCTGACTGGCTAAGTACCGGACGTCCCGCCTTTCCCGGACGGTTAAATGAAGCGTGCCATCTTATATTTAAAGATGCTGATACTAATTGGCGGCGCAGCCGCAAGAATATAGCAGCCTTATTAAAAGCCGACTTATTTAGAGAAGGAATAGATGGTGAAGCGATAGAATGGGCGTGTAACCGCATGCTATTACGAAAAGAAAATCGCCGTATTCTTTTTGTAATATCAGACGGGTGCCCAATGGATACCGCAACTAATTTATCTAATGATAAGTTTTATCTCGATAACCATTTAAAAGATGCAATCTCTCGATTCGATAAAACGAGAGAAGTCGATATTTTAGGGCTAGGTGTGGGGCTTGATTTGAGTCTTTATTACCGAAAACATTTAGCAATTGAAACTGCTGATACTGTCGATAATGCCTTGTTCCATCGTATTCTTAAGTTAATTGCCAGCCTACGTCGCTAAAGAAGTCTTACGTTACACAAATAGCGGTATTACATAAACAATGCAAGATAAGAAGAGGTTATCAAAGAAATACCGATTAACATTAAAACACTAAAGACAACCCGTCGCATGGCGTCTGCGCTTAACGGCGGCGGAAAGCGACGCCCAATAAACGTCATCAGTGTTACCGCAGGCAAGGCAAATGCCGTTAACAGCAATATGTCTGCATTCAGTTGCCCTTGTATGCCGATAAACATGCTACGAAATACGGAAGTACATGCAAATATCACCAACAACATATTGCGTATAGTTTTTATATCAAATGGTTGGCGATAAAGTTGATAAACGAGCGGAGGGCCTCCCATGCCGAATAATCCACCAGTTAATCCTGAGCTAAATCCACTCACAAAAAAGCTAGTATCACCTGTACGTTCAGTTTTTTTTGTAGGACTTACCAAAAAGCTCAAACCACTATAAACAACCATAATGCCAAGTAGACCTTGTAAAATACTGGTTGCAGAGGCACTTAATAGCTCTAATAACAAAACACCCGTAATAATTCCGGGGATTGCTCCTACTGCGACAGCGCCAATAGCACGCCAATCTATCTGTTTAGTTGCACCAGGTAATGCCACGGCACAATTAACGACGGTGACTAAACTTACAACGGCAGCCATCATCGCAACCGTTGCTAAATCTAGCGCACTAGAGCCACCAATAACAATAATACCTAACCCAAACCCCGTCACGGTTTGAAAGTATGTTCCAACCATAATTATGGCAACTAAAGCTAGCAGTGTTTCTGTACTCATTAATTAGTGTTCTCTCATGTTATTGTCAATTCTGGGGCACGTTTTTTCACTATCTCAGACTGTTGAGCTTGTACAACAGTAACAGCAATAACATGGTATATATCATCGGTATTACACCCGCGAGACAAATCATTAGCAGGTTTAGCCAACCCTTGTAGCAAGGGGCCAATGGCGACAGCACCTCCAACACGTTCAGCCAACTTATACCCAATATTTCCCGCCTCAAGATTTGGGAATATCAACACATTGGACTGCCCTTTCACTTTTGAACCTGGTACTTTCTTATCCGCAATCTCAGCCACAATAGCAGCATCTAGCTGAACATCATCATCAATAGCCAGATTAGGAGATTTTGCCTGAACGATTTGAGAAGCTGCTACCACTTTATCAACAGCAGTATGCTTTGCACTGCCATTGGTTGAAAAAGACAGCATAGCGACTTTAGGCTCTTCCATTAATAAACCACGAGCACTGTCAGATGCTGATAACGCAATATCAGCTAATTGCTTAGCATTAGGATCAACCACCAGCCCACAATCTGAAAAAATCATACCACCTTTTAGATGATGGAATGGTTGACAAAGCATCATAAGAAAAAAGCTAGACACCAACTTACAGTCAGGTTTAGTTCCTATTATTTGGATGGCATTTTTAACAACATCACCAGTGGTATGTACTGCCCCTGAAACAGAGCCATCAGCCATTCCCTTTCTTACCATTAAATTGGAAAAACATAGTGGTTTAAGCACTTCTTGCTTGGCTGTTTCTAAAGTCATTCCTTTTTCAGACCTTAAATTAAAAAGGCATTGGCTAAAAGATTCGCGTAAAGGGGAAGTTTTTGGATCGATCACAACCATACTTTCAAGTGAGATAAATTGCTCTGCTGCTATGCGTAACACATTAGATTTATTACCCACTAATATAATGCTAGCAATCCCTTCCTGTGTAACACGGTATGCTGCTTGTAGTACTCGCGGGTCTTCAGCTTCGCATAAAACAATACACGCCGGTTTCTTTTTTGCCTGTTCAACAATACGAATAATTGCTTTCATCTTTAGTGTCCTTATTCGCCTCACAACAAAAAACATTATATAATGAGACAATTCATTCCATATATTGATATAAAGTTAAATATTAATCATTATTTAATAGATCGTCAACGTATAATCAAATAAACGATATAATTGTTATGATGTATTTGTTATATAGAAGGAACTCAAATAGATATGATGACGAATGTGAAAGAAATTAAAAAAGCTGAACAAGTACGTGTTGAAGGCGACACACCAACTTTACGCCTCTTCTCTCTGCTTGAAGTTATAGCCGAGAAAGATGAGTTTTTCTCTCTACAAGGATTAGTCGAAGAAACAGGATTACCTAAACCAACGCTCCATAGAATGCTGCAACAGTTAGAAACCGCCGGTATTATTCAGCGTGACGGCGACGATCGCCATTACAGTTCTGGGGTTAGACTGCGTAATCTTGCAGAAAAATTGCTGTTAAACAGCACAACCCACAGTGCACGGCATGCTGTTCTCGCGCAGTTAAAAGCAGAAGTGGGTGAAAGCTGTAACTTAACCGCACTTTCTGGTGGGGAAATTATCTACGTAGACCGAGTAGAAACAGAAGCCCCGCTACGTTTTTACTTACAAGCTGGTTCTCGCGTGCCAGTACATTGCTCTGCGACGGGTAAGCTTTTTCTCGCTAATATGAGCCCTTCACAACGTCGCCGATTGTTAACCAATGCACCACTAATGCAATACACAGAAAAAACCATTATCGATGTAGCAACCTTAGAAACTGAACTTGAAAACGTAAAACTGACAGGCTATGCAATTGATAACGAAGAATTCCTTCCTGGTTTATTTTGTGTCGCGGTATTAGTGCCAGCAATTAATGGTCGTTCTAACTTAGGCATTGCTATACAAGCGCCCATTATGCGTTTGAAACCAGAACAAGCATTACATTTTTTACCCGCCCTACAACGGGCAGCCAAAGCGCTTGCTAAAATTGAAGCTGAAAGCTGGCCAGAAATTTAGCATGTTGCAAAAGAGTTCATTGAAAAAGCTCGCTCATTGATTCAGTTGAAATGGCGAGCTTTCAATAAACCAAGTCAATAATCAGACGAGCCATTCTGTCTTACTTAAAATAGGCAATTTCTTCTGGTGTTAGAAAACGCCACTTCCCGACCTCAACATCCAATTTAATATTACCAATCTGCTCTCTGTGTAACGTAACTACGCGATTACCAATTGCAGAAAACATGCGTTTTACTTGATGATACTTACCTTCTGTTATCGTCAGCAACACCTCGTTAGAAGTTACCACATCAAGTTTTGCAGGCAATGTAAGTTGCTTCTCACCTTGTAACTTCACGCCCTGTGCAAACTTCTCGGCGGCATCTTCTGCAATTGGATTTCTCAACCCAACACGGTACGTTTTTTCACATTGTTTATTTGGCGTAATAATATTAAAAGACCAACGACCATCATCAGTTATCAATACTAAACCTGTGGTATCTGCATCTAAACGTCCTGCAATATGCAGATCATCTGCTTTTTCTACGTCGATGTAGTTAAACAATGATGGGTATACTTCATCGATATTCGAACAAATAGTATTCAAGGGTTTATGCATCAAAATATAACGCGAAGCACGTGCTATTAATTTTATTCCATCTAACAGAACATCATTATTTTCATGAACCTGAGTCGCCTCATTGCTAACGACTTCATTGTTAACGATTATATTCCCCGCATTGATCAACTGAGTCGCTTCAGTTCGGGTTAGATCGGTACTTTTACAAATGAATTTATCAAGACGCATTACAAGCAACATTAAGACAGTAAACAGAGGTCGCTATTATCCTTATTCATCAATGAAAGACCAGCAAGGATGATTATAAATTTGCAGTATATGACTATCAATGTCGCGAATGGTCAGGGTTTAAGACAACAATAAAAGTACTTGCTGATTCGTCGAACGTTTAATGAGTATGGTTATTTAATTCTGCCGTTCATCGGCTTCACAGTCAGCCATAATCACAATGAGACACAGGCTTCCATTAACACGCCTTTGGACAGAAGCATGTCAGTAATTTAACCAATTTAGCAAAATGAGGATTAGTCCTTGAAATGAATTACAACTACGCAGACCTATCACCAACACTAATTGAACGCGTAATATCAAGATTTAGAGCTACAAAATTCCACTCAATTGTGGCTCTAAGTCTCTTTTCTAAAAAGAAAAAAACTCCCCAGCACGAAGTACCAGAGAGTTTTACTGTAAACCTAATTATTAATCTAACGACTAACAAGCGTGATTAGTTAACTTGGTTAGTCGATACCTGAGGTTTATTAACTTCCGTCAACAGCCCTTTAAACAGGCTCACACTGCCCAACAGAAGAATAATAGTAAACGGCATTGCTGCAATAATGGTGATTGATTGCAGAGCTTGAATAGATTGAGTGCCACCAATCCACAACATAACCATTGCGATAGCACCAGAGATAACAGCCCAAACTACCTTTTGTTTCACTGGTACTTCTAACTTACCACCTGCGGTCATACCATCAATAACGATAGAGCCTGAATCTAACGTTGTTACAAAGAAAACGATAATCAGTGCTACAGCAATAAAGGATAGAATATCCCCGAACGGGTAAGCATCTAGCATATGGAACAAGCTTAGAGAGACATCGGTAATCCCTTGATCTACACCTAATTTCCCAACTTTATCTATTACTTGTTGAATAGCAACGCCACCGAAGATTGACATCCAAGCCGTTGTTACCATTGTCGGAATAAGCATTACACAAAGAAGGAATTCGCGAACGGTGCGTCCTTTAGATATACGAGCTACAAACATACCAAAGAAAGGTGCATACGCAACCCACCACGCCCAATAGAACACAGTCCAACCATGCAACCACGTTGTATCATCACGACCCGAGGTTTGACTTAACGGAATAATGTTTTTTACATAACCCGTTACAGCAGTTACTAAGGAATCCAATACTGTAGTGAAATTCAAAATAGCAATAAGGCCAAGGAATATAAATGCGATAACCATATTTAGGTTACTGAGAAACTTAACCCCGCCATCCATACCACGCAGAACAGAAATAATGGCTAAGCCCATAATCAATACGATAATGGACTGTTGAAGGTAGATATTATTTTCCATTCCGAAAACATGGCTGATACCACTAGCCGCCTGTGTGCCCCCTAAACCAAGAGACGTTGCAAGGCCAAACAAAGTAACCAATACCGTTAAGATATCAATCACATCACCTGTTTTCCCCCAAACTCGATCACCTAATAATGGGTAAAACACAGAGCGCATTGAGAGTGGTAAGCCTTTATTGTAAACAAAGTAGGCAAGGCAAAGTGCTGTCATGCCATAGATAGCCCATGCATGTAAGCCCCAATGGAAGACGGTTGCGCCTAATGCCAGTTCACGACCCGCCTCTGTAAAAGGTTCAACATTAAGTGGAGTTCCAAACCAGTTGGTAAAGAACGCGGTTGGCTCTGCAACACCCCAGAAAATAAGTCCAATACCCATACCGGCAGCGAATAGCATCGAAATCCAAGATGCTTTTGAATAATCTGGCGTTGCGTTTTCACCACCTAAGCGAATTTTACCTAAAGGTGAAAAGGCTATAATAATGGCAAAGATTAATAAGATGTTGGCTCCCCACATAAAGAGGAAGTCAAAATTTGATAGCACAGCACCCTTAATGGAATCAATAGCTGCTTTTGCATCTGCTGGCGGTAATGCGAGAAGGGTGACAATGAAGAGAATAGATAAGCCGACTGAGGCTACGAAAACTGTGTTGTGGACATCCATGCCCCATTTACTGATGTTATCTTGACCAACTTGATAATCAGTAGAATCAATACTGTACTTTTTTGATTTAAAACCCATAAATTATGATGTTCACATACCCGAATCAACGAATACAAGGACCAACTCCATATCCAGTTACTACTTGATTGGCTAGCCGCACCATATAAACAAACATGATATAAATCACCGCTGTAGGTGATTAATGGCTTTTTGCTCAATCCCAAGCGACGTATTGTAACACAAAATGGCGCTGCCTGATTAGATGTTAACCAATAGCCTTTCCCTTCTCTGTCTGCAAAAAAGGGAAAGGCTATGGGAGAATTGCGAAACCATGGGCTTCACAATCAAAAGAACTGACAGAAATATCTTTAATTATTGCTGGAATCAACACATTCTGCACCATCACAAATAGCTCAAATCTATCCGCGCTACTGCTATCTAATCAATGCTTGCAACCCACTTTGGGGCAATTCTGAGTGACACAGCCCCATTAACACACTGCTGGACAGAAACATATCAATGGCTTTGCTAAATTAGCATTTCATGGATTATCTCAGGTATAGGAGGCTGCGATAGGCGAAAAGCAATACTGTCCCCATGAATTGTGCTTAACTAAAAATGAAAAAGGCGTTAGCAAACTCTACTCTGCTAACGCCTTAAATAAATAGAACATCATGTTATGTATGATGAGCATGTTTAAGTTTAATGATTACGCTTAGTTTGACTCTTCATCAATGTCGCAATCAGTACAACTTTGTAGTGCGATTTCGTGTTCAAAGACTGCGGCATCGTTACCTTCTGCCAGTAGCTCTGCTATTTCATCTGCTACTTCTTGCTCATCTTTCGCTTCAACTTGATTCGCTAGTTCTTCTTCTGAGTAACCGTAGAAATTCAGCAATAAGTAATCACGCGCTTCGTCTTTAGTACAGGTCACGTTCACCGAAAGATCTGGCTCAACGTTACCTTGCGCGATAATCGCAGCCACTTGCGCTAGGACATTATCTTTCATCGCAGCCGTTAACCAACCAAGATCAGTGCTTACTGTGGTTTTTTTACAGTTAAAACAAGGAAGTTGATGAAAGTAATATTGAAAATCAGTCATAGGTAATTTCTTCTTTGAGTGTTGTATAGCAAGATTATGCGCGTTTTCTAGCAAAATACTATCTCAATAGACATTGAAGACTGGATTGCCGTGGATAATTTGAGGCGGGGCGCAGAGCGAGGTAACGCTGAACACTCAGCTAATACTAAAAACATAGTTTATAGGCTCACTAATCAACCTCTAGTAATGATATGACCCACTTATGTAGTGGATCGTCATTGTACCGAGAATGCCAAGCGGCAATAACATCAAAACTATCAGGACTCTGCTCAAGTGGAATGGTTACTACATCCAACCCTTTAATCGCTCTTGAAGGTAAAAACGCTATGGAGTCAGTGGTTTCGAGATACATTGGTACGATAGAAAAACAGGGAGCCGATATAACAACATTTCTTTTTAAGCCAAATTGCGAAAACCAATCATCAATCGAACCTTTAAAATTAGGACGAGAAGGTGAAGCGATAATGGTTGGGAACGCTGCAACTTCAGCCAATGAAGGTGTTTTGTTAGATATCGATGAATGACTTGATGTGACACATACGTGATGCTCTTCAAATAGCTTTACGACCCTATAGCTCTCAGGAATATAGTCTGGAAAGGCGATAGCTAAATTGACTTTGCCACTTTCCATTAAATCATGAAGTTTATCTATTTCGAAATCCCTGACTATCAATTTCAAATTTGGAGCTTGTTTCCTCAGCTTTGCTATCAAGTTCGGTAAAATAACCTGCTGAGCATAATCTGTTGCAGAGATAACAAATGTCCCCCTAGTCTTGTGAGGAATAAAGTTTGTCTGTGAAATCAATGTATTGAAATCAATCAGTAACCTGTCAACTTTAGCAGAAAGATCTTCAGCAAATGGCGTGGGAACAAAACCATTGGTTTTCCTAATAAACAATCTGTCATCAAACACATCTCTCAGTTTTTTCAGATGCTCACTAACCGCTTGTTGCGTCAACCCAAGTTCGCTTGCTGCTTTAGAGGCGTTCTCTTCTCGTATAAGTGCCTGAAACACCCTCAATTGCTTTATATCTAATCGATCTAATTTACTCACGGCCTACCTCACTATAAACATAGTCTTGCTTTGCCACCTTTCACTTAACCAATATATCTTGTATCACTTACAATTTCCTATTGTTTCTAATTGTTTTAAGCAATAGGTAAAGTCTCACCATCAAATTAATTCAATGATTGGAGAGCAAAATGAAGACAGTAATTTTAATTGGCGCATTAGGTAAAATGGGACAAGCGGCACTATCAGGCCTGGGGAATCACAAGGTAATTACAGCGGGTCGTTCAGGCGATGTGGATCATATCGTGGATATCACCGATGAGAAATCAATTGAAGCACTGTATGAAAAGGTGGGACACTTTGATGCAGTGGTCAATACTGTGGGATTTTGTGAATATGCCACCTTTCCAGAAATGACGGAAGCCCAATGGATGACGACTGTCATGAGCAAAATGATGGGGCAAATTAACCTAGTTCGTATCGGTCAAAAATACATTGCTGATCGAGGTTCATTTACCTTAATAAGCGGTATTTTAAATGTAAAACCTATTCCATACGCCATTGCAGATGCCACTACCAGTGGAGCCATTGATACATTTGTAAAATGTGTTGCCTATGAGATGCCCAGAAATACAAGGATCAATGTAGTAAACCCTACAGTACTTGCTGAAGCCTGGGATATATATGGTGAAATGATGCCTGGTTTTGAGCCTGTACCAAGTAAATTAGTTGGTAAAGCATTTGAGCGTTCTGTTGACGGGTTCATTAACGGTGAAGTCATTTTTGTCGATGCTTAACATTCAAAATTTGACGTCTATGAGCCAGGTTCCTACTTGATCACGATAACTCGTAAAAGCTCCTGAACTTAGGAGCTTTGCGAATTAGCTTACTTCACAAGTACTTCTCTATTGGTAATAACTGTAAGAAGCGTGATTGAAATCGCTCCCATCGGCCTGTCTCTGGTTCGCTTTCCCAGCTTTTTTGACCTGAATACCAACGGACTTCGCCTTCTTGTAATTTCAATCGCCAGCTATTATCCTCGTTCATCGCCTGTTCTATATCATCAGCAAGACTTTCAGCAACACTTTGATTTTCAATGACTAGAATAGACTCGGTGTTAAGGTAGGTTGAACGTAAGTTGAAGTTAAAAGAGCCGATGCTAGCCACGCGTCTGTCAAAAACAGCAGACTTAGCATGAAGACCATAAGCTAAGGTCGGAGCGCATTTAGACACGTCTCGAGTAGATTCTTCACACAGATTAGTGTCTGGTTTCAACTCAAACAACTGTATGCCGTGTTCAAGCATGTCCTGACGTCGACCTGCGTAGCCAGAGTGGTTAGTTGTTAGATCATTAGAGGCCATTGAATTGGTCAATGCTGTTATCTGAACGCCATTACTAGTCAATTTCTGCACCTCTTCTAATTGACGATCATCAAATATGAGGTATGCAGATTCCAATAATATTTCTTGCTCAGATTCACGAGCTAGTTCAGCCAATACTCTGGCAGTCGCCTTCGGTTCACTGGTGTTATCTTCGTCGACTGGTACTGGTCGGTCAGAAACAAAACGAGCTTGAACCCAAGTCATCTCACCCATTAAATCTTTTAAGAATCGATTTGCTGCCTTACTTCCTTCTGGCAAGGCGGGATAATTCTTGTAACTAGGCGCGGCAATCGCATCTAACACTGGCTTATATGGTGCGACTTCACCTCCCAGTAAATCGACTGGGTAAGACCAACGGCTGTCCCAGTATTCTCCAAAGCTAGCTTGGATGTCGGTAACTACCGAGCCCATTACCAATACATCGCGGTCACGAAAATTGATTTCATCAGAAAGGTCAAAATATTCATCACCGATATTACGCCCACCAACAATGGAAAAAGCACCATCAACGGTAAATGATTTATTGTGCATGCGGCGGTTTAGACGAGAGAAATCACCTAAGAAATTTAGCCACTTTGTGACGCCACGACGAGTTGGGATAGGATTAAATATACGGATCTCGATTTGAGGATGAGAATCAAGAGCAACGAGCAGATCCTCTCGTTCATTAAGATTAATATCATCCAGCATTACACGGACTTTAACACCACGATCTGCAGCCGCTATCAAACGGTTTGCTAGGTAGTGACCCGAAGCATCTGAATTCCATATGTAATACTGAATATCGATACTGTGTTCGGCGGTTTCGATTAATGCCAACCGCTGCGCCAATGCGTCCCAGCCTATATCTTGCAGCAGAATCGCACTCGTTTCTTGAGTAGACTGTTGAAGCTGATAAATGTCACTCAATTCGGACAATGTACTCGTTAATGGAGTGGCTACAGGCTCATTAGGATGATTAACCTCTTCGGGAAGTGATGCGCACCCAGTGAGAATAGCGACAAAGAATAGGGTTATATGAATACGTTGGAACACAGACATTTATTAAACTTCCTTTTTTAACTTTGAGTAACCAATTCTGGCTCTATCTGCTAATTATTTCTGGTGAAGCCTGAAATTGATAGGTACTTGTCTATAAAAAATAGTATACCAAACTGGCTACCTTCCCCTGCTACTGAATAATTACATTGAAACACAATGGGACAAAAACTTGCTGGAGATGAAAGTCCATTCGTGGTCGTGAGCTGTTAAATTTGGTCGAGTCATAAAATCGACTATAACTTGTTCATACGTAATAAAAAAGCCGAGTACATTGAATGTACTCGGCTTTTAGCATTTACAACGTCGTTCAACTGATCATATCAACCCTAACCGATCAGTTTTGATTATACGTTTGCACTACTTTTTCCAACTCAACCACTTCTGGTTCAGGAATGTTTTCATCTGGATATGCGTCACGCACCTTCTCTGTAAGCCCCTTCGCAAAGACTTGATAAAGAACACGTGTTGACACTGTAATCGGATATTGTAGATCTTGAGGTAATTCAAAGCGCTCGCTACGCGTTTCACCCGACTTAATTCTCGTATCTTTACCAATTTTCACATAGCGCCAAAAACGTAGACCGACAGGCTTGCCGTCTTTATCGACACCGACTTTAATGAATTTACGCGCATCTTTCGGTATATAACCATCTTTCATTACACCACTGGTATATACGGTTTTTCCATTTACGTCAGTCACAATAACTTCTAGCCAAACCTGCCGCCTTGCACCACCCGGCATATCATGCCCGGAATTAACATTAGTAACGTTAGCTATAAATTGATTACCATCTTTGTTTACTGAAAGGGTTAATGCCGTTTTGAGTATGTCGATACTCATTTTCTTGTGTTCTGGATTACGCATCCCAGTGAAGTAATAGTTCCCTCCCACTAGATGATGTGAACGTAAGTTCGATTTTACTGGTCCATCATTTGTTGATTGACCACCAACGCGATTATCAAAATCAGTTACATCTTGGGTCATGTGGCAATCGATACAGGTTTTATTTTTCTTCGGGTCATCGGGGGCATTAAAAGGTGATGCCAGCCACTCACCAAAGTTGTCGTTAACATTTGCCCCCTGACCTGTTGTAAATTCATTATGGCATGTCGCGCAATATAACGAACTCTGGTACAAATCAGGATTTGAATACGATGCTTTATGCTTCGCTGGAAGTGCATTAATCTGTTTTTCAGACAACCATTTCAGCATGCTATTTTTTGCATCTTCAAAGACATAACTCTCGCGATCTTTAATGTTAACGGTCATGTCTGTATTACCACCAGCATTTTCAGCTTTGGTTACCCGATGACAGAAAACACAGCCTGTTCCACGTTCACTCACAGATTTTCCATGTGCGAATGCTTCTTTTAAATCTTGTCCACCTTTACTGTACATATCGCCAAAACCTGACAACGCTTTCGTATCGTTGTTAATCACCATTTGCGGTGCATGGCAACCTCGGCAAAGTACCCGAAACTCTTCCCCTTCGCTTTGTGCAGCAACATCTTCTTGGAACCGATAGTACGGATGATCCATGTTCATACCATGGTTAGAATCTGCCCACTGGTCATAAATGGTAGTATGACAATCAGCACACTCTGCCGAGTTCACCCATTCGTCAGGGTGTGTATAACGTTTTCTATCATCAAGTCGAAGCCATGTTGAAAGATAAGGTAAGTTTTCAGGGGCTCGAACATATTCATTCAATGCAGACATCATTTTTGCCGCTTCAAGTGGCGGGCTTTCTACGCTGATAAGAGGTAAAGCATCCTCTCTTGGATCACCGCCCATTCCGCCCTGTGTCTTTTGAATAATGTCGATAT
Organism: Photobacterium profundum; assembly: GCF_003026285.1. Classification (GTDB taxonomy): domain Bacteria; phylum Pseudomonadota; class Gammaproteobacteria; order Enterobacterales; family Vibrionaceae; genus Photobacterium; species Photobacterium profundum. The sequence continues at coordinate 177,463 of NZ_PYOD01000003.1, read as the reverse complement.
ATGCACCAATTACATCACCTGCAATCATCTTTCTAACATCGACGTGACCCGTCACCGCGTTGCTAAACCGATCTTTTTTACCATCTTCCATTAACTGGCGATTGGTAAAATTAAAGCCATCCAAATGACAGGAATTACAGCTCATCCAAAAGTCTCCTGCCATTGGGAAGTTCGGAGAATCTGCAATATTGGCACTGTTAAATAAAGTTTTACCTTCACGAAGCTGCTTCGGTAGTGGATCTGCCTTCACCAAATCAGCAAAATTGGCTTGCGTTAATTTAACCTTGGCAAATGGGCCCGCAGCCCCAGTATCAAACTTAGCAATGTCTAATGACATCGCGTTTTGTACATAAAGCTCTCGTCCATTAATCAATAGACCTCTTGGGTTATTGCCGGGAACATTACGGTATATTTGAGTTGCTTTAACCCCACCTTGAAACTTCTTACGACGGTGACGTTTTTTGTTCTTCTTACCTTGCCGCGATAAATCAAACACCATCAGGTCTTCTGAGCCTGCAAGGGTGAAAATGACCTTTTTACCATCATCGGTAAAGGCGCCATCATGTGGGTTAGAGACAATACGTACTCGGTTGCCACTTTCTATTATATTAATTTGCTTAAATAACTGCTTACGCTCATCAATGATTTCATGTTCATCGCCAACCGTCAGGTCTAAAAGAGAAATCGTTGGAAAGACTGTCGACTGAAACTGAAAGTCATGCCCGAACGACCACAAGACATGAGGCAACCAAGCCTGAGTACCGTCAGGAGAAATTACAATGTTATCCAGTAAACGAGGTTTGCCCTGAGGGTTTGTTTTAACCGAGTCGGCCTCACTATCCACTAATTGAATCGTTTTAGTCAATTTTGGCTGTTTCTTGGTTACATCATAAATAGAAACCTGACCAGACAGCGAATGCGTCACCAGCAGGCGACCATCGTCCGTCAAAGCTAGACCACGAGGCGTTGATGCTGTATCAAGCGTTTGTGTGATATCTCCCTGTCGATTTATGACTAGCAGCTTATCGCGTTCAAAACTGGTTACATAAAATTGCTGGTTCAACGCATCAAATACCACCCCAAAAGGACGAGAAGGTACAGCTGTTACTTGTTTAGTTTGTAATGTTTTAGCATCAAGAAGAACAACCTGATCATTTAAATAATCAGTCGCCAATAACAATTTGCCATCATTGGTCAGCGCAATGCGTCGAATGTCTCGACCAATGGTTGATTCATTGACCAACGCACCCGTTTCTCGATCAAGAATACTGACACTTCCGGCATCAAAATTAGCGCTAATAATTTGTGTTTTTTCCTGACTAAACAACATTGAGCTGCTTTTCTCTGAGCCAAATACCGATTGACTCAACAGCACTAACATCAACAGAAAAAGCTGCTTTGCAGGCTTATATTTACTACTTAACATCATTCGCCTATCCACTCACATTTTTTCAAGCCAGTAAGCTGAGTCACTGACTAATTTGATATAAAAAAAGACGCCTTTCACCAATAAATCTTGGAAGGAACTGCGTAACCAACGTCTGCTGGTCTAATCGTGTTCCTGATAATCGCCAAGCACTCTTAGGTGCCTGTTTCGCCGCTGCGCGTAATGCCCATTTACTGCTGGGGTAATACATGTCGTAGATTGAATAGCTCGCCAACTGATCGCGCAATAGGTTTACACTATAGTTGGTGCCCACAACATTCACTTGCGGGTGCGCTTTAATCCAAACTATCGCTTGTTGAATCGGTGCTTCCCGCTGTACCGATGAATACGTTTGATAACCTAGCGATAAACAATACAAAACAGCACCAACAGCACAGATATGCGCTGGATTTATCAACATTTTATTGGCAATATCGCTATGCGCTAATAAGGCTAATTGAACCGAAAAGACAACTAAAAACACAAATAGAACAGGTGCCCAATGCCTCAAGTTATCAGGGTTTTGCCCCACAGTTACCCAAAGCCAATACATGCCAGCAATAGCTGCAATCAAGGCTAGTTTTTGCTTTATTCCGTGTGATGTTGAATGGTTAACACCCAGACCAAACTTTGATGACAATCCGCTATACATTGCACAAAACAGTGATAAAGCAGCACACCCGACACCAACCCAACCAAAGCCCTTGCTTAAAGAGACATACCATTGATGAAGACTATTCGTATTACCTTCTGCGGTATTACCCCAAATCGAAAAGTGCCCTAACGTAAAACGCCGACCCTCTTCGAAATAAGCAGCGCCATCGTGCGCCCAAATATAAAGCAAACAACCAGCACCAATAACAGCGATAACAACACCAGCTTGTAAATATGCACGTATTGTAGAACTCGTACGATCCTCCCAATAGGGTACTAATAGCATTGCGAAAGCTAACGGCATATAAGAAGGACGCGTCGCCAGCATTAAACCTAGCCACAAACCAACCCTCCCATTTTTCTGTTGCATTGCAGCAATCAAAGCCATTAGAAACAACATGATTGCTGCTGAATCCGACAGCCCACTGAGTGCTATCGACGCAAGCAGCGGTTGCCCCAATGCCAGCAAACACCCCAAAGTTGCAGCCGCCCATGAACCACAAAGCACTAACACTAAGCGAGCAACAAGTACGGGGATCATCATCGCTGACAATAATGAAACCCATATAGGAGCAATCGTTACATCAACCCAAATCGCGGCTATTCGAGCAAAACCGATAAACGCCGGATAACCAGGAAAATGAGGACGAAACTCTAAAACTGAAAAACGTACAACACCCCGTGAGAAATTCAGCGCATCATCACTGGTTAACGCCATAGGGAAACTGCGTATCCCCCCCCACCACAGTACGTATACAGACGTGATGACGAGTAAACAACAAAGCTTATACCTCGTTGTATTAAAACGGCTGTTTACCAATAATGAGTGATACATTAATCACTCATTCAATGGGTTAATTGCATTTATTAACAAATCACGCTGCTGTTTAAATACCGCTGGATCAGCGGGCGCTTGACCAACCCCGAATACTCCAGGATTACCAATCGCGCTCAATACTCCTTGAATTGCCGATACTGCTTGCTGTCGTTGGGTGTCATCAAGCTTGGGTAACAGCAAATCAAGAAACAACTTACTTTTCACCACTAGCACTTTCGCTACCTGATAATCAGCCAAGTTATTTTCTGCTCCATCTAATCGACGAACGATCTCTTCAAACACGGCACGATCCATCACCGACTCCACCTTAGCGGCATCTTTTTCAGCCAAAGCTTGTGTCATGGGGGTCATTAAATCTACTTTGTGTTCATTCAGTAAATACGTAAATTCGTCGTTCAAACCATCAACAGTCGATTTAACCGTCGCGAAATCATTATTAGCCAGTGCCTGCATGATGGTTTCTCGCCCATCAATAACAGGTTCTTTCCCTGCAGCCGCGTAGGAATACGCCTGACTTACGGTGCTGGTCATCAGCCCTAAACAAACAACGAAGCATAAGCGTAATACACGTGCAGATATGATTAGTTTCATCTATTTCTCCTTGTACCAAGGCATGGCTTTAAGCCACGCTTTGCACTTCAATCACTGTCTTTTCATTACGAAAATCGAAAATTTCTCGTCGTCGGTCAACACCATCAATAATCGATTCTGCTGCCATCATGCCCATTTCCATTGCTGTATCGGTGAAGATATAACGGAACGTGCCCTGACGACCAGTCATGATCAGATTGTCAAACTGCGACAAATGAGTAATAGCCTTTTCACGTTTAGCTTGATAAGTCATGTCCATCAATGGATAGGCATGCTCGGTATAAGAGGTGAAATATTCCTTCGTTGCATGCTTAGGATCGACACCTAGCGTTTCAAGGTCCTTCAATACTCGTTGCTGCAGCTGGTCACCCTGCATATTCCACACGTCATCACCTTTATCACATGGGATCTCGATCATGACGGAAGTACGCCCTTCAGGAGACATGAAAGATGAACGACGTTTAGGTTCTTGCAGTCGTGTGCCCAGAATTTCCGGATCAGACAAATACTGCCATGTATTATCAGAGACATTTTCAACCTCCATCGGCATATTAAGAAAACGTAACGACCTGAACGTGAGCTCACTGTCGAAGCCTGTTAACTTACACATCAGCGACAATGGCAATGTCGATATAACCTGATCACACGCCAGCGTTTTCACTGTATCTTCATGTTGATATTCAATGACTTCTATCTGGTTATCTGCATTCACTTTTACGCCACAAACATCGCTATTTAGAACAATCTCAACCCCTCTTTTTTCTAACTCTTCTGCTAAGCGTGTATATAGTTGTCCAAATCCCAGTTTTGGGTAACGATACTGGCGAGCATATGTACGTACCGACGAACGACGCCCCGGTAATAAACGGCGAGCAACGTCTTTTAAATCCATTAGACTGATTCGTTGAGATGCCCAATCACCTGATAATGTCGCCGGATCAATCCCCCACAGTTTAGCGGTGTAGCCTTCAAAAAAGTTTTTATACAACGTGGTACCAAAGCGACTTTCTATCCATTGTGCAAAGCTTACCGCTGATTGGTCTTGTGGCTTCGGTTTGAATAATTGTTTGCCCAGATCAATAGCACCGCCAACCAACAAAGGTAACGGTGCATTTTTAATTAAATCAACTAAGGCAAGCGGGTACTGGTAAATACGTCCACGGTAACGAATAACACTTTTACGTTGTGCAAAAAGTAAATCGTCCCCCATAAGCTCATCGACAAACGAAAGCAATTTAGGGTTTTTAGTTATGAAGCGGTGTCCGCCGAAATCAAAGCGATATTCACCGTGCTCACCCTTAAATGTCTGAGTCGCACACATTCCACCAACATGATCATCACGATCAAGAATGGTAACTTGATACCCTGCTTCCACTAACTCCCACGCAGCCATTAAGCCAGCAGGACCTGCACCTAGTACGGCTATATGTTTATTTGTTGAATGACTCATGCTTGTTTATAGCCTCGGTGCCAGAAAAAAGTGAAAGTGAACATGTAACCGCCCCACACTACTAGCTGTAGTAAACCTGGTGACGAGTTATAACCGAATAGTGCTCGTAAGAAAGTACCAAATACACCGCGGTCATCTAAGATGTGTGAAATATCAAAAAGCTGGGCATGAAGAATAGGAAGTATATGAGCGGCTTGCAGCATATTGATAGCTGATGACAACAGACCTGCCGCAATGATAATAATGAATAAGCTTGTCCAGCGGAAAAACGAACGTAACGGTACATTACGGGTACCTTTTAGCATTACCCATACCAATAACAATGCGCACACTAACCCAGCAATAGCCCCGATAAGTGCATCTTGAGTACTGAATTCTCCCATGCTTGAATACATTAATGCAGAGAAAAATAGAATGGTTTCAAAACCTTCTCGTAATACTGCTAACGTTGATAGTAAAATCAATCCCCATAAATTACCGGTACTGACCATATCTGTTAGTTCTTTTTGCATTTGAGCAACTTGGTTTTTAGCTTGGCGCTGCATCCAAATCGCCATATACGTCAATACGATGGTGGCAAAAATCAATATGCCAGCCATCAAATAGTTACGGTATAGCTCGTTACTAAACTGATCAACAACAACCTGAAACACAACAGCAACAGCTAAAGAAAGCAGTAGCCCAACAAATGCCCCTAAATAAATGTACTTGTTATAATGTCGTGCATTTAATTTTGCTAGGTACGACAAAGCGATACCGACTAATAGAAATGCCTCTAACCCTTCGCGAAGGGTAATTAAAAAACTGGGTAACATGAATTCCTCACTATAAATACATGTGATTTAATTCGGCCTTTTCGGCTCTCATCGTATTAAGTATTTTTTAACATTCATGACACTCCAACGCATCGCATGTCGAAACACTAATGGTGCTAACAACCAAGATGAGTAAAAGTGTACATTTTGAATAATCACGCCCAAGGTATTCCCCGGCGTACCATAGAAAAACAAGTAAAAACCACTAAGGCTGCAAGCAATAAGCAACCACTCAATCGCAGTACCTGTTTGACGCAGGAATGGCTTTTTGCTGGATTGTATTAGTCGACGATGGGCAGCCCAAAAAGCCCCTACCACAATCGAAAATAGAGTAACGCCAACAAGCATGTGAAATAACAATGTCCAACGTTCAACTTGCCAACTGGTGTTGATCGTATCCCACAACAGTAATCCACTAAAAAACATCAAATAAAGTAACGATTCAGCCCATTTATGGTGATAAGCCAAATGCTGCCACCACAAACTAAGGCGGCTCATAGTAGGTTTATGATCTGACATTACAGATATCGACATAACAACAACCCATTCACTGCAATGCAGAGCATTGCGCGATAATGAACAAAAACGACAAAGGCAGCGACTTATGATCGCTGCCTAAATGGGTAACTAACACGCTCTATTGATTACTCAACGCTAGCCTTGTTAGCCATTGTCATTGCTGTACCAAACTTACCGCCAGCGGCAATAATTTGTGGTACACCATCTTCATCGGTATCAGTTGATAGGCTACCTTTCACTTGGTTTTCACCAGAATCGCCCATCCACTCAGCCATTTGCATTCCGCCATTAATAACAGTGCGGAACCAGCTAACATAGCGATCCGTTAGTGCTGTTAATTCTAGTGCTGACTCATTTTCACCTTCTTCATTTTTTAGGTGAAGAATCGCTTCACGTAAACCACCTGAAATTGCAGCTTCGGTATAAGGCGTATGAATTGTCGCCTTACCCGGCACAGTTGCCCATGTATTGATACCCTTATCAAACATGTTCTTATCAACGGCAAGGTAAATTGAACGAGCTGCTTGCTTATACTTCACATCATCGGTTGCAAGGTAAGCGGCTACAAGACCACGAATTGCAGCAAATTGTGCATCAAGTGATTTATTTTTGCTGTGCGTATTGGCTTTACCTAACGTCAGGCCATCGAACACAAGACCGTCTTTATCAACTAATTGATTAATAATGAAATCGGCCTGACCTTTAATCATCGCAAGTGCTTGCTTGCCTGCATCTGTTTTCAGATCTACATTGCCAGAATCAGCTGAAGCGTAGCCAACCGGTAAAGCATCTTTCGCGCGTTGGTAAATAGACAGAGCAACAAGCGAGTATGCAGCGTCATAAGTATCTACCTTATTACCTTGCTTACCGTCTTTGTATTCTGTTACTAAGGTGCCTTTTTCTTTGTTGTAATGCAGTGCTGCAATGTTCTTGAAGAGTAAGTTGGAAATGTTGTTTGCCAACGAGAATGCATCATCTGCAATTACGTCATTCTTATCATTCGAATCAATGTTTACCGCTGGTGATGCAGCAAAAGGAGCACCATCAAACACAGCTAAGAATGCAGGATTTTGCGCACTGTTCGCTGTACGTTGATCACTGAAAGCGAAGAACTCAGAAACAGGCCACAATGCCGACCACGTATCACGCAGCGTTGATGAACCATCAGTAACACTCAAGCTTGCAATAGAGTTCACGCCATTATCAGAGCCCTCTGTAACTGCAACTTTATGTGCAAACCAAATTGGTCCCTTAGCTGGATCATAATCAGGACCGAATGCTACACCCAGTTTTTTACCATCAAATCCAAGCTGTTGCTGCATAATCAATAGCTTATCGATAGAAATTTCTGTCAGCATCATGCCGTTAAAGCCATCGGCAGCAGAAACACCCAAGCTGTGCTTGCCGTCTAAATCCATTTTTGCAGATTCAGCTTCAACTTCTTCATCAGTCGTTGTTACGTGCATGCCACCTAAGAAATCTTGTGCCCACATCACTTCTTTTAAAAGAATGCCGCCAGTTGCTGCAGGACTGAATGACTTATCGAATGACGCTTCGTTCCAAGCTAACGATTTATAATCACGAAAATAAGCTGGTACCACTGTCTGTACTGTTTTGCTGTTACCTTTCGCAGTGGTTATTTCAACTTCGTCACCATTTACCGTAGTTACATCAGGCTTTTGAGCAAACTCAGGGCTACCAGATACATATGGAATAGAAATCGGGTACATGTTCTGAGGAATTTCACTAGCAGGGAAACCTACAGCTGCTGCCATCTCGATAACACGCTTACCCAGATCTGACATCTTGCCGCCACGTGCACGGTTAACAGGTCCATTAACTAGGTGCGGCCCCATTGTTGACTGATAATTCAGTGCGTACATCGCCTCTTCTGAGTATTCATAGCTCTCGATACCAGCAGCAAAATCAAAAGGTGTTGGATCATCAGCGACATTTGGATCAAGTACATCCAAATCTAAACCAAGAGATTCAGCTAACGGTTCACCCGAAAGCTCAAACTCGGTATAGGCTAAAAAGTTACCAGCTGGTTCATGGGTTTTATCTAATACTTTCACTTGAGCTGTAGCACTCACTGCTGACGAAAACACTGCAGCAGTAATAGCGATACTAAGAATTGATTTCTTCACGTTTTATCCTTTTTATTTTTTCATCTCATTGAGCAAGCTTGATGCCTAAATCGTTTTTTATATCCATCAAACGAGAATAGTTCGCATTCTACATGTTTCTAAATGTAAATGCAGCAATGAAAATCATTATTATTTGCATTATTGATCCAAATCAAACCATTATGAGCACGCATACATAAGAAAAGAAGTATTGATACAACCCATAAAGTTGAGTGCAAAACAATCAAATAAGACAAAAAATCGAAAGGTTCGATGAAACTTGTATCGAAAGAAATGTAAGTAGGTGTTAAGCAGAGTTCGGTAAGGTATTTAAAGGTGATATGGCTTTCACGTTGCAACAAAGCCTTAAGGAATAAAGGAAAACACCAATATGCGTCAAAACAGTATTGGTGTTTTTTTGAGTGCTATTACGCGTTATTCATCACATTATCGAGGTGATGACGCATTTCACGTTCAGCAAGGTCAGGGTCACCCTGCTGAATGGCTTTGAAGATTTCCACATGATGCTCGCAACTGATTTGATGCAGCTTGGCAAACGTTTCTGGGTTACGCGAGCGAATCAACCACTGTACTAAGGATTCATAAATCGTTGTCACCATTGGATTACCCAAAATTTCAGTAATCGTACGGTGGAATGCGATATCCGTGTCGATAAAACGATCATAATTATCGACTTGTGCCAAGTTGTTTTCTAACGCAGCAGAAAGCTTTTCAACATCTTCTTCAGTTCTGACTCGAGCAGCTTCACGTACCACAGAGATTTCAAACAATTGTCTGAGATGTTCGAACTGCATCTTCTCTTTATCTTGCGACAATAGACCAATAGCAATACCTGATAGGCCACTAACGATCGTTTGAGTACAAGGACGAGTAACACGTGTCTTTTCGCCACTATTGATTTCAACTAAGCCTTTTTGAGACAGCTTTTGCAAGGCTTCACGAACAGACGGACGCCCCACGCCAAACGCAGTCATAAGCTCTCTTTCTGAAGGTAGAACATCCCCTTCTTTAAACGTATTATCTAAAATTAATTTTTCGATTTCATCGGTCACGAAATCCGAAAGCTTAACCTTCTTTAGGGGTTTCAATGTTAAATTGTCAAGCGTTGACATAACCAATCCTTATTAGCACATTGCTGTGTTAAGTGCATAATATCTTAAAACTTTACTGGTCAAAACCAGGAATCAATGCTTTTTGTGCTTGCCGCGCTTTTTTCAAACATTCCACTGGTACACTCTCGAATGGAAATCGCATAGTTGGTGTAATGCCGCTCCATGTTCCCATCGTAGCCATAAACTTATCGACAGCTGCATTACAGTACCCTTCCTCAAGTATAAACGGTGCAATTTCTTCACTCATAAATTGCTGTATACGTTGTTCGGTTTCAAGCGCCTGTGGATCTAACATCAAACACTGCTGAGTCCATGTTTGTGTTGCTTTCGGGCCTAAGCAACACACATTTGAGTACGCACCTTTTGCTCCAACATACGCATCGGTCGCAAGAAAATGACCAGCAACAAAAATAGATGCCTTTTGCGGTAATCCTGTAGCAACGATTTCATCAGTAATTCTTGGCAGCTTAAAACCAACTACGGTATCAATCTCATCAAATATAATACGAAGTTGTTCCGCGGTTAAACACACTTTAGCATGAGGAGGATTGTATAAAATAATGGGGATACCTTGACACACACTTTCCACTTTTCGGAGGAAGATCAATGCAGTTTGAGTATTACACGGAAACCAATTAGGTAAGATCACTTGAATAGCAGTTGGCTGCAAAGTTGCTGCAAATTGCGCACGCCTCACCGCATCTTGTGGATGACAATGAGATGCACCAATTTGAAACGGCATACCAACAGCACTGCACTTCGTCGCAAGTAACTCACTGATACGCTCGAACTCTTCTTCAGTTTGGGTATAAAACTCTCCAGCAGTCCCATTGGAATAAATACCATCCACACCCGCTGCGATAAAATAATCAATCTGATCAGCCAACAGCATATAATTAATGGCTTCATTTTCTATTGGCAACAATAATGTAGCCCAGTTACCTTTAATAGTTGCTGTGCTTTCCTTCAGCTTCATAGCCAATCCTCCTTCACTTTGATCACGATTTTTTCAATCATGCAGGGCGCTTCAACGCAAAGCATCGGCCGGTGCCACTCGCCAGGAAAAAATGTAACGCATTGATGCTCCATCAGGGTGAATACTTGCTCATTCGCAATATCCGTTTGTAGTGCAGCATCGTTATCAGCATCAAAATTTGGCACATTGCCCACATCTACGGTCGCAAGAGGCGCGGCGTACTTTTCTTGCCCTTGTAAAACAATATGAACATCGATATAGCGGTTATGAATTTCTGACAATGCGTCATCCAATAGCTTTGTCGTACTACTAATTCGATTAACGAAAACATTCTCGCCATCGATCACATTGATGCCTGTTGCAAACTGCATAGGATCTCGTGACATCACATCGAGAATAATACGCTCAAGGGCTGAAGGCGTGCTTTTGGCGGTAATGGTAGAAATCGTTGTTAAAATCATGATGTATTAGCAGGTTAACTGCCATCCTCACTGTCATATTGGAAGGTTATTTTTTTATTACTACCTAATGTTCACCGTGCATTGTCAGTCACAAGCACACGGTGAGCTTAAGGGTAAATTTTCTGACTATTATCTCTTATAGCAACATGTTAGGTAAAAACAACACGAGTTGCGGGAAGAAGATAATCAGCAGCAGAACAGCAATAAGAGGAATTAAGAACACAATCACTGAACGCGCTAAGACTTCATAAGGGATGTTACCGACCTTAGATACCACAAAGAGTGATACCCCCATTGGTGGCGTCAAAATCCCCAACATCATGTTCAGCACTACAACTACACCGAAATGCACAGGATCTATCCCCAACTGCACAGTAATTGGCAGTAGAATCGGAACCAGAATCAATAGCAATGCTAAAGTTTCAATGAATGCCCCCAGAATAAACAGCATCACAGAAACCATTAACAAGAAAACAATTGGTGAATCTGTTACTTGTAAAAACAGCTCAGCAGCTTTCATTGGAATATCTTCTTTGATAATCAGATAACCAAATAAACTCACACCACCAATCAAAAAACCTATAACAGCTGAAGTATTTACGGTTTCATGAATCAAACGCACCAAAGTGCTAAACGTCAATTCTTTATAAACAAAGAAACCCAAGAACATGGCATATAATGAGGCGACAACAGCGGCTTCTGTTGGCGTAACAATACCCGAGAAAATACCGCCAATGATGATCACTGGTGTTAGTAAAGCCAAGAATGCCTCTTTAAATGAAGAGAAAATCATCTTCATCGACGCACGCGGGTAAACCTTGTAGTTTTTCTTTTTCGCAATGATATAAACCATCACCATTAAGGCTACAGTACATAACAATGCAGGTACAATCCCCGCCAAGAATAAAGCACCGACAGACGCGCCAGACATCACCCCATAAATCACCATTGGAATACTCGGTGGCATCAATGGGCCTATCACACTCGATGCTGCGGTGATCGCGCCCGAAAAACCATCGTCGTAGCCTTCATCACGCATCGCTTTAATTTCAAGCTGCCCTAGACCACCGGCATCTGCATGGGCAGATCCTGACATTCCCGAGAACAACAAACTCGCTAAGATATTTACATGACCTAATGACCCCGTAAAGTGACCCGTTAAGTTACGGGCAAAATTGAACATCTTGTCGGTAATACCTGCCGAATTCATTAGTAAGCCACTGAAGATGAAAAAAGGTACAGCCAACAATGGAAATGAGTTCAAGCCAGAAATGATTTTTTGTGGGGAAAGTGCAATCCCCGTATTCATAAGTAAATAAGCAATGGAGACGACATACAGCGTGAAAGCAACGGGCATGCCGACAGCCAACAGTGCTCCCCAGCCAGAAAAAATACCTAACATAATAAATCCCTATTTATCCGCAGTTTTCATTAATGGGGTAAGTTGCTTTTTGTTCACGCGCATATCCTGCAATGCCACGAAAGAGGTACCAACATTCAACAAGGACTTTATTAGAATCAATGTGAAGCCCAATGGGACAGCCATATACAAGACAGACATTTGCACATCCATTGTGATAGAACCTAAACGGTCCATACGTTGAGCAAATAAATAGCCACGGTAAATAATAACGACAGAGGTAGCTGCAAAAACCAAGTGAATCATAATATCTAACACGTAATTAGCTGATTCACTCAAACGATTTGGAACGATGTCAATCGCGATATGATCGCGACGGGATACCGCTTCACTGGCTCCTACAAAAATAATGTAGATATATAGCCAACGAGATAACTCTTCAGTCCAGGGAATTGCAATTGAAAAGAAATAGCGACTCACGATCTGAACCGTCAGTACCAGTAACATTGCAATAAACAGTGAAACTGAAATGTATTTCTCTATCAGTTCCATTTTTCTTATAATATTTTTCATTTTCCATCACCATTAAACGGGTGGCAGCATCATGAAGCTACCACCCTACTCAGTGTTATTGAGCAGCTGTATCAGGCAGCGTTATTGTGTATCAATCAGCGTTTGCGTGAAGTTATCGCCAAACTGCTTATCTAATTTCGCATAGTACGGCTTCATCGCGACACGGAATGGGGCTAAATCTGGATAAGTGACTGTTACACCAGCATCTTTAAACGCCGCCAAGTCTTTTTCTGTACCTTCTACAATTAATTTTTCTGCTTCCTTCCCTCCAACCGCAAGCGCTTTCATTAACCAATCTTGCTCTTGCTTAGACAGGCTATTCCAACGTGCGCCCGAGATAGAGATCGTCTGGTCTTGCACCACGTGGTTAGTCATTGCGAGGTAAGGCTGTACTTCATAGAATTTCATCGCTTCAATAGATGAAATTGGGTTCTCTTGACCATCAACGGCATTTGTTTGTAGCGCTAAGTACACTTCTGCATAAGCAATTGGCGATGGGATTGCTCCGACACCTTTCGCATAATCGATCAAGGCTTTCGCGTTCGGCGTACGCAGCTTCATGCCTTTCATGTCATTAATGGAATTAATCGGACGGTTAGAGGTCGTTTCTCGCACACCAAAGAACCAGCTATCAATAGGCTTAAGATCAAACTCTGTTTCAAGCTCTTTACGTGCTTCCATGCCCCACGGGCTATCGAATATTGCAGATAGATGTTTATAATCACGCACAAGGTACGCCGTTTCTAATGCACCTAAACGAGGTAGGTATTGTGCATAGCCACCGAAGACTTGCATCGACATATCTAACTCGCCCAATGACACTTGCTCTAGCATTTCATGAACATTACCAAGTTGCCCACCTTCATAAAGGCGTAACGTCATCTCTCCGCCTGAAATCTTTTTCAGTTCATCGGCTGCTGTCACCATACCGTGGTAAATAGGGCTATTGTAAGCCTCATTGAAGCCCACTTTCAGTTGGGTTTCAGCAGACACATTGGCAGCAAATAATGCAGTAGCAACCATGCTTAGAGTAAAGAGCTTTTTCATGTTATGTCCTTATTTTTGTGTAGAGTGTTTCTCATTATTGTTTTAGAGGTAGAGCTGTTCTTACTGCATAGTAATTCTTTCGAAAGACACGCAGTTTTGTAACGGTTCGCCGTTAAACAAACGGTGAATTTGCTTTACATACACGTCGATTTTTTTTGTATTTTCATTGCCGCATCCACCACCAGTATGTTGGGTTAGATGTATATTCGGTGTTGTCCATAACGGTGAATGAGTTGGCAAAGGTTCTTGCTTCGTCACATCTAAACAAGCTGTAAATGTACTGTCTGCCAATGCTTTTTCTACCAAGTCATCTTCATTCACGACTTGACCCCGCCCCACGTTAACCACCATGCCACCAGCACGCATTTTGTTGAACACTTCACAGTCCAACAGGTTGTGCGTGGTATCCGTGGCTGGAATGGTTGATATCAAAATGTCGCAATGCGCCACCGCTTCAATCAAGCCAGCCTTACCATTTACTTCCATGTCTGTCGTATCAAAGCAATGAATGGTCGCCCCAAAGGCTTCAAACAGCTTGGCAGCTTGTTTACCAATACTGCCGTACCCTAAGATCAAAATATCAGCTTCACCAACAAGGCGTTTGGTAAAACGAATAGCATCTTTTTCCCACGCGCCTAACGCTTTAGCTGTCTGCAATGTCGGAAGTTGACGATAAATACTCAAGACATTCGCGACAATTTCTTCTGCAACAGGAGCGGAAAAGAAGCCTTGTAAGTTACATACTGTGATATGGCGATTTTCTGGCCAGTCATAACCATTAAAATTATCGGTCCCGACAGAATCCAATAAAATGGTCGTCAGGCATGGCATGTCATTGATCCAATCTGTTGGAATATTACCGATAGCAATATCGGCATCTTTGGCCCTTTTAAACTCATTGCTGCCATCATTAAAATGACAAGTCGCGTTAGCTGGGAGTTGCTGTGTTAAATAGTTCACTTCACGTTCGTTCAATACAGGATGAATATAAATGTTCATAAGACCCTTCGATTAATCGGCTCATTCAATAACGAGGTTTATACTGAGTGATTAAATTACGCTTTCACCCAATGGCGATGACTGTCTTCTAATTGTTGTAAGCCGTCTTCCATTGGAAAACAGTGGTACAGCGCATCGTTGGTATGAGGAAATTGCCCCTCAATGTCGTCGGTTAACGTGACACCTAAGCCAATATCATCACCTAGATGGAAGTGGCCATCGTGAATACGAGACTCAAGATTGCACATGACATTGCGCAGCTCAAAATGAGGCATCGGATATTCAATCAATGAGCATCCTGTGGCAAACGCCGCTACATAATTCGCCATCATTGCAACCGGCCCACCCCAAGAGTGCACAACAGGATTCACGCTACGTTGCTTAGCGTATTCACAAACAGCAATCGTGTCGCCAATCCCACCTAAAACAGAAGCGTCGGGTTGCACCACGTTGTAATAATTGGCATCAATACGGTCGAACAACTCTTCTTTAGTGGTCACAATTTCGCCACCAGCAACCGCTATGCCCTCTTGCAAAGCTAACAAAGGCAGTTGGGTCAGTTTGTCTAGACCTAAGCACTCTTCAACAAACACCAACTCTTCACCGGTTTCACGCTGAATAAGGTCGCAAAAAGCTTGTACTTGCTCGGCAGTTTGCCCCTCAATCGAGAGATTCTGTGTCATATCAACAGCAACACGAATACCATATTGACGACCAGCTTCAATGGTCCAAATAGTTTTAGCCGCTTGATGATGACGCGCGCGAATTTTGATCGTTTGAATACCACGTTGTGCAAGCTGTTCAAGCTCTTGCGCCATATATTGCGGATGTAATGAATCCCCTCCAGACCCATACATAGCAATTGACTCTACTTTTTTACCACCGAACAGCTCTACTGCTGGAATCTCACGTACACGGGATAAGGCATCCACCAATGCAATTTCGATTGCCGAAATAACATGCTGCGCCGCACCTTGTAACGACCAATATGCTGTAACAGTTTTGGCTTTTGCCAACACAGCACCGTAACCATTACTGATGTCATCACCCGTAATAGCAGTGCCAACCAAGCGTGCAATACTGGTAAATACATCCGGTGCAAAAACACCCAGATACCCTTCTCCCAGTCCTTTTACACCATTATCCAGGGTGATCTCGACCATGGAACATCCACGAATACCATTCGGTAAATGCAAGGCATTCTCTGCACAGCCTTCAAACCCGTAAGGCGTACTCAATAATACTGGACGAACATTGACGATCTTCGCCATTAGACCAATCCTTTTAGCTGAGGGAGTATTGCTGCACCGCGCACACCACTAGAATCACCGTGTTCCGCTTTCACCACTTGGGTGGTCACCGCTTTACTGAAGGTGTAACGGCTCAATTTGTCTTGTACCAAAGGATAAATACAGCCTTGGTTTGACATACCACCTCCCAGCACAATAACCTCTGGGTCAATGACATTCACAATGCTACCCAGTGAACGCGCTAGTTGATCGGTATAGGTATCAATATGCTGCAAGGCGTCAGCATCACCTTGTTCGGCTTGTTCAAAAATAGTTTTAGCTTTTAACGGCACATGCTTGGCAGCATAGGTACGCTCAAAGCCCGTACCAGAACAAAACGACTCGATACAATTTGTTGACCCGCAATAGCAAGTAACCGCTTCACCATCTTGCTCTTGCGTATAGCCGGGCAATGGGTTGTGCCCCATCTCGCCACCCAAGTTATTTAGGCCAGTTACAACGTCACCATTAATGATAATACCAGAACCACAACCCGTACCGATAATGACGGCAATACAAGAATTTTCAGCATGTTTTGCCGCACCGGATTTAAACTCAGAGATAGCTAAACAATCTGCATCATTAGCAATCGCAATCGGTAAGGCGATGTATTCTTTCAAGTCTCCAATGAAGTCTTCACCATTGAGATATAACAAGTTGGAGCCCTGCATACGCTGTGTATCTTTACTCAACGAACCGCAACAACCAATACCCACCGATATAGGTGCTTGATCGCTTGATAACGCTTCAATGGTTGATACAACCGCATCAAGAAAAGCAGCATAGTTATCTTTTGGCGTCGCTACCCTGACCTTATTGATCAGGGTGTACGTTGAAGGGTCAAGGCAGACCCCTTCAATCTTTGTTCCGCCTATGTCTAGGCCAATTAGCATACACCCGCCTCAATCAGTGCATTCAAGGTGGCTTTGTGCTCATCAGTCACAACATTCAATGGACGGCGGCAATGCTCGTTTTGAATAATGCCTTTTTGCTTCAAAACATATTTCAAGCCAGGAATCACACCAGCACCGACTAAGGCATCAATCAGCACATTCGCTTCACGTTGCAAGGCTGTTGCTTGCTGCGCATTATTCGTGAAAATTGCGGCTTGGATATCAATCATTCGCTGTGCTTGAATATTATAAGTAGAACCAATACCACCATTTGCACCTGCAACAAGGCCAGAAGCCAATATTTCATCAAACCCGTTAAATACTGTTTTCTCAGGATTTTGACGAGTAACTTGTTCCATTTGGTATAAGTTGGCAGACGTTTGCTTAAGAGCGACAACACCATCAATATTCAACAATTCATTAATTTGCTCACCCGATAGATTCATACCCGCGAAAGCTGGGAAATTATAAACAATCATGGGTTTACCCGCAGCTTGAATCACATCACTGTAATGCTTCTTCAGCTCATTGAATGCCACCGGGTAGTAAAACGGCGTGACCGCTGAAATCGCTTGATAAGGCATCGCCCCTGCTGCGCGCGCCAAAATTTCACTTTTCTTCGTCGAGATATCACCTACATGCGCGATTAACGTCATATCTGCAGTCGCAGCTTCTGCTGTTAGCTCAAGGGTCTGAATCCGCTCTTCGGTAGAACAAAGAAAAGCTTCTGCTGTAGAGCCGCCCACGTATAAACCGTCTAAGCCACTCTCACAGTTGAATTTCACTAACGATGCCAAGTCATCATGGTTAATCGTTTCATCGAGATTAAAAGGAGTCAGTGTTGCTGCGTATAAACCTGAAAAATTCATCATATTTCCAATTACAGAGGACTAAGTTTTGGTGTGCCTAGTATGCTGTTATACCAGTGTCATTTTCTGTGATTGAATTCACAACCAAAGAGGCTGTAGGAAATAAGTACAGATTATGTGATTACCGTAGAATTAATGGCAGGAAGAGTTGAATTAATAAGCAATGCGGGTTATTTCGCGCGTGTAAATTTATAGGGGGATTTAAAAAGAAAAGGCAGCTTCATAACAAAGCTGCCAAAACACTTATGAGTAAGAGTGAAAATAGATTTACTTCATTGATGAATGAAAAGCAGGAAAAGCAGGAAAAGCGTGTGACATTTTAAAAATTAGCCGACCAAGGCTGCACTAATATTAGAAAAAGTGAAGGATAATTAAGCGGCTGTTGTTATAGATTAACGTACCTTTTGAGCTGGTGATCCTGGGAAAAATAAACCTGTTCTGATACGACAATACAGCGTTAGTCCCTTTGCATCTACCTACACATTTAAGTAAATTAGTTATTACACTACCATTGATAAAACTTATCTTACATACGAGAACTGAAGATGATTCTACGTGTTTTTCGTACAGGATAGTTTAATCTGTAATATTCTGTTTTTTCTATGTGCATTACTGAATCTAATATTAAAAAGATAACCGCAAAGCAAAGACGTGAGGAAATACTTGCTCACATTAGAACGCACAACAAAGGAGACGTGAACAAATTTGCTCAAAAATATAAAGTATCAACGGTAACTATTCGTAATGATCTTAATTACTTAGAAAAGAAAGGTTGTGTGACACGCTGTTATGGTGGAGCTTTACTGAATGATCTATTTACCTTTGACCAGGCACTAAATGACAAGAAAAAAATTAATAGCAATATAAAAGCACGTCTTGGTGCCTACGCGGCATCATTAATTAATCATGGTGATACTGTGATCCTCGATTCAGGATCTACAACAGAACAAATTGCTTACCATCTACAAGACAAACGTCAACTTACAATAATGACAAACGGTATTAATATCGCTTATCAGTTGGCTAGCCAGCCCGATATTGACGTTATGGTCACGGGTGGCACTATACGTAAAAAGTCCTACTCACTTCACGGTAGTAATGGCGAAGAACTACTTACTGGTTTTCGTTTTAATAAACTGTTTATTGGTGTTGATGGATTCGATATCAATACTGGTATAACAACGCCTCATCAAGGCGAAGCCGACATAAACCGAAAAATGGTTGAAGCCGCTCAAACAATTATTGCCTTAACTGACTCCTCTAAATTTGGTCGTCAAAGCTTTTGCTTAATCGCTCGTCCAGAGCAGCTCAACATACTGATCACCGATAGTGGTATTCCACCACATTATCACACTGAGCTTATCCAAATGGGTGTTGATGTTCGTATCATCGATTAATAATAAATCAAAGAGAAAACAATAAAACGAGGTTTGTAACTTTATATTTTACTCCTCGTTTTTTCGGTAAAACACAAAATTGTGACCTCACGCAGATAACACTCCGAAATCCCCAATTTCATCCTTTTCACACCATCACTTTCGATTCTCATTTCATTCAATCCAAGCTCTATCAGGCTTTCGGTCTATTACTCTTCTACAAAAACGAAAGGCAACACTTTCGGTTTAAGTAAACCGAAAGGAATTTACACTTAAAAACGAAAGAACAACCACTGTGATCTAGCTTTAACTTTTATTTACATTGCCCTGCTTTAATACAAATCAAAAGAAAGCGAAACATTTCGAACTCAATAACGAAATGAAACAAAAGATGAGGTTAAGGCATGACTAGCGTAGAACGCAGACAAAAAATCATGATTCACATTCGCCAACATGGTTCAAGCAAAGTCGACCATTTTGTCGACTTGTTTAATGTCTCTGCAGTCACGATCCGACATGACCTCAACTTATTGGAAAAAGAGGGATGCGTATTCCGTTGTTACGGAGGGGCTAGTCTTAACCCTAACTTCGCCTTTGATCAACCTTTGTACCGTAAAGATCAACTTAATCGCAGTGTTAAACAAAGTATCGCTAAAGCTGCAGCAGATCTCATTAACGATGGTGAAGCGGTTATTTTAGATTCTGGTTCAACTATCGGATTAATGCCGCAATATCTCACGCACAAGCAACAATTAGTTGTTATGACCAATGCTCTAAATACGGCTTATCAGCTCAGTGGCGTTGAAAATATAGATCTACATGTCATTGGTGGAAGCTTGCGCCGTGCATCGTGCTCACTTGTCGGCTCACATGGTGAACAACAAATTCGCTCCTACCTCTTCGACAAACTTTTCTTAGGGGTTGATGGCTTTGATCTAAGTGCTGGCATCACCACTCCCGATAGCAACGAAGCACAAATTAACCGTGCAATGTGCGAAGTTGCTCACCAAGTTATTGCTGTTACTGACTCAAGTAAATTTGGCCGCAAGAGCTTCTGCATGATTCGAGCGGCTAGCCAAATCGATGTCTTAGTCACCGATAGCCAAATTCCTCACGCTACCCATCAAGCACTGCTTGAGCTGGGTGTTGACGTCATTATTGCAGACCAAATAGTTAACTAGGAAAGATCATGAAATCGTTACTTTCATTAATACAAAAACATAAGCAAGGACAGGCAACTGGAATTTATTCGGTATGTTCTGCTCACCCTTTGGTTATTGAAGCAGCACTAAAACAAGCCGCGAAAGACAAGCAACTGGTACTGATCGAAGCGACATCAAATCAGGTAAATCAATTTGGTGGCTACACAGGAATGACACCAAAAGACTTTACTGAGCGTGTATTCAAACTTGCAGATCAACTGAGCTTTCCGATTAAAAATATTGTGCTAGGAGGCGACCACTTGGGCCCTAACTGCTGGCAAAACCTTTCAGCAGAAGATGCAATGAAATTATCGGAACAAATGGTCCACGACTATGTCACCGCGGGCTTTAAGAAAATTCATCTTGATTGCTCAATGCCATGCGCTGACGACACTACGCCGTTAAGCGAAGATATTATGGCAGAGCGTGCTGCAAAACTCTGTTTAGCAGCCGAACAAGCATTTCAAGCAATAGATGGGGAAGCACCTGTTTATGTTATTGGTACAGAGGTTCCAACACCAGGCGGAGCGCTGGAGTCGTTAGACGAAGGTGTTGAAGTTACTAAGCCAGAAGAAGCCATCACCACTTTGAATGCTCACCATCAAGCCTTTAGTGACTTTGGACTTGGTTATGTTTGGCCTCGCGTTATTGGCCTTGTTGTTCAACCAGGGGTTGAGTTTGATCACCACTCGATCCATCACTACCAGCACCAAGCAGCCAAACCGCTCAGTAAGATGATTGAAAAACAGCCTTACCTTGTGTTTGAGGCACACTCGACGGATTATCAAAATCCAGCGGCTTACCAACAATTAGTTGAAGACCATTTTGCCATCTTAAAAGTCGGCCCTGCCCTCACATTTGCTCTTCGTGAAGCCCTATTCGGTTTAGACCGGGCTGAGAAAGAATGGCTAGGCACTCACCACGCTTCCCACTTACGCGAAACCATCGAACAAGTAATGCACGAACAACCAGATTACTGGCGTTCATATTACCTAAGCAAAGGCCACCAACAATTCCTTGATTGCAACTACAGCTTAAGCGATCGCATTCGTTACTACTGGACACATCCAGATGTGCAAGCCGCACAACACGCGTTGTTTGAACACTTAACAGCAAACCCACTACCTGTCACGTTGCTTAGCCAGTACTTACCTAATCAAGCTAAAGCGATTACCCAACAACTTATTGACAATACGCCAGCTGACATCGTCATTCACAAGATCATGGAAGTGACAAGCGTCTATTCCAACGCTTGTTATGTCAACAACGTGGCGAGCAAGGAGACCATCTGATGACAACATTTTTAAACTACCAAGATAAATGGCTAGAACAACGCAATGGTATTCATACCGCACGTGAAATTAACCAACAACCAAGGTTATGGCGTGAGCTTGGCATGATATTGGAACAGCAATTTGACGATGTGAACGCATTCTTATCTCCTCTCACATCACGCTCTGATTTACGCATTATCTTAACGGGCGCTGGCACATCTGCCTTCGTTGGTGATGCTGCAGTACCTTTCATTCAGGCTGGGCTTAACTTCCAAGTTGAATCGATTCCAACAACAGATTTAGTGTCCAACCCTGAGCAATATTTAGACTCAAGCCGACCAACACTTTTAGTGTCATACGCGCGCTCAGGTAACAGCCCTGAAAGTGTGGCGGCAGTTGAACTTGTTGATCAGTTTATCGACGAAAGCTACCACCTGTTTTTAACCTGCAATAGTGAAGGCGCGCTTTCTCATTTTGCTCAAGATGCAAGTCATGCATATTGCATGTTAATGCCTGAAGGCACCAACGATAAAAGCTTTGCAATGACATCCAGCTTTAGCTGCATGTTAATGGCTACGCTCACCTTACTGAGTGGTGATATGCCAAAACTGTGGCGCAGCCAAATCGATGTAACCGCTCAGCTCTGTGAAGACAAATTATCTCAATGGTCAGAAGCTATTAAACAACTCGCAACCGAACCTTATGAGCGCTTAATTGTTCTCGGCAGTGGTGGTTTCTCTGGCTTAGCACGTGAAGCCTCTCTGAAATCGCTTGAGCTAAGTGCAGGCAAAGTGATGACGACTTTTGACTCATCACTCGGGTTCCGTCACGGACCTAAATTTACCATCAACGACAAAGCATTGGTGATTCAGTTTTTCTCAAGTGATGAATACACCCGCTTGTACGACACCGACCTCTACAACGAGATCAGCAAAGACCAACTTGCACTGCGCCATATTGCGTTAAGTGAGAGTGCAATCAATGGCGAAGGGGCATTTGAACTTGGTCATCTTGGGCTAGGCGATGCATGGCTCTGTTTCCCATACATCTTGTTCTGCCAAATGTTGGCCTTTGAGAAATCACTCCAGTTAGGTTTTGGCCCTGATAACCCATGCCCAACAGGCGAAGTAAACCGTGTGGTACAAGGCGTCACTATCTATCCACACACAAAATAACCTACCCATTTAACAAGTAACCGCATTTAAAAAGGACAATACAATGCCAAATATCGTTTTAAGTCGAATAGATGAACGCTTAGTCCACGGCCAAGTAGGCGTGCAATGGGTAGGTTTTGCTGATGCAAATATTGTTGTCGTGGTTAACGACGAAGTCGCGAACGATGAAATCCAACAAAACCTAATGGAAATGGTACTGGCTGATGGTATTGCTATCCGTTTTTGGACAGTGCAAAAAACCATCAACACCATTCACAAAGCCGCCGACCGCCAGCGTATTTTATTAGTTTGTCGTACGCCTCGCGATTTCCGTCAATTGGTCGAAGGAGGTGTGCCTATCACCAAGATCAACATCGGCAATATGCACTACGCCGAAGGGAAAAAACAAATTTATAAAACTGTTTCAGTTGATGCTGAAGATATAACGGAATTTGAAAAGCTAAAAGCACTAGGGGTGAATTGCACAATACAAGGTGTACCCACTGAAGGTGCTACCGACCTCTTTACTCTTATTTGATAAAAAGGACAATACTAATGGAAATAGGATTCTTACAGGCATTGATGCTCGGCATCTTAGCCTTCTTTGCTGGCCTTGACTTGTTCAATGGCTTAACCCACTTTCACCGCCCTGTCGTATTAGGGCCTCTGGTCGGCTTCATTCTAGGCGACTTGCAAACCGGTATCTTAGTTGGAGGGACGTTAGAGTTAATTTGGATGGGTCTAGCCC
Source organism: Photobacterium profundum (assembly GCF_003026285.1). Lineage (GTDB taxonomy): Bacteria > Pseudomonadota > Gammaproteobacteria > Enterobacterales > Vibrionaceae > Photobacterium > Photobacterium profundum. The sequence goes on along the minus strand of NZ_PYOD01000003.1, from coordinate 153,690 downwards.
CTCTAGCTGGTGCTCAGCCACCTAACGTGATTATCGGCACGATCGTAGGTACCACTTTTGCAATCAGCACCAGCGTTGAGCCAAACGTGGCGGTAGGTGTAGCTGTACCTTTCGCGGTCGCGGTACAAATGGGGATCACACTCCTGTTCTCAGCAATGTCAGCAGTAATGTCTAAATGTGATGAGTATGCACAAAACGCTGATACTGACGGCATCGAGCGCGTCAACTACTTTGCGCTAGCAGTACTCGGTACCTTCTATTTCCTATGTGCATTTTTACCCGTTTACCTTGGCGCAGAACACGCAGGAGCCATTGTTGAAACCCTACCGAAAGAGCTTGTCGACGGTTTAGGCGTAGCAGGCGGCATCATGCCAGCGATTGGTTTCGCGGTACTAATGAAAATCATGATGAAAAACGTCTACATCCCTTACTTTATTCTAGGTTTTGTTGCTGCTGCGTGGCTTCAACTACCCATCCTCGCAATTGCTGCTGCAGCAACAGCCATGGCGGTAATTGACTTCATGCGTAAATCTGAACCTACACCTGTCACTGCACCTGCTGAGGATCTTGAAGATGGAATCTAATGTAAGTAACGAACTTGACCTTCGTACAACCCAACTTGCCGATGTACAACCAGCTCCTAGTGCCGCTCAAGATGAGTATGAAAACAAAGAAATTGGAGCAGAGTTAAACAAATCAGACATCAACCGCATGGTTTGGCGCTCTTTGTTGTTGCAAGCATCATTTAACTTTGAGCGTATGCAGGCATCAGGTTGGCTTTACGGTTTATTACCCGCACTGAAGAAAATCCACACTAATAAAGCGGATCTTTCTAAAGCGATGCAAGGCCACATGGGCTTCTTCAATACGCACCCATTTTTGGTGACCTTTGTGATGGGCATTGTGCTGGCAATGGAACGATCTAAGCAGAACGTCAGCAGTATCCAAAGTACCAAAATTGCCGTTGGTGCACCAATGGGCGGTATCGGTGATGCAATGTTCTGGCTCACCCTACTACCTATCTGCGGAGGTATTGGCGCTGACCTTGCGTTACAAGGATCCATAATGGGTGCTGTGTTCTTCATCGTTCTTTTTAACGTTGTGCATTTTGGCCTCCGCTTCGGCCTTGCTCACTATGCCTACCGTATGGGTGTTGCAGCCATCCCGATGATTAAGGCAAACACCAAGAAAGTTGGCCACGCAGCTTCTGTTGTCGGTATGACGGTGATCGGCGCACTGGTTGCTACCTACGTTCGCCTGTCAACAACCGCAGAAATCACAGCTGGGGATGCAGTAGTTAAATTGCAGGCCGATGTTATCGATAAACTGATGCCAGCATTTCTACCATTGCTTTACACCCTCGCAATGTATGCGTTAGTGAAACGTGGTTGGAGCCCAATAAAACTTATTGGTCTCACTGTGACACTGGGTGTTGCTGGGCGTTTCATGGGCTTCTTATAAGTAGATTAAGTCACTCACATATTATCAATAAACCATTATGGGGCCAGCGTGTTTGGCTCCAAAAAAGGAATGCTACATGATTGCTGTAATTCTATCTGGACACGGTGCTTTCGCTTCCGGAATCGAGCAAGCCATTCATCAAATCATCGGTGAACAAGATCAATTTAGAGCCATTGATTTTCCTGTCGATATGACGACACCGCAACTTGAAACGACAATGCGCACAGCCATTAACGAATTAGATTCGAATGACGGCATTATCTTCCTTACCGACCTACTGGGTGGAACCCCTTTTCGTACCGCTTCGCTATTAAGCCAAGAGCGCCAAGACATCGAAGTGATTACAGGCACCAACATGCAAATGGCAGCTGAAATGCTACTTGAGCGTGACGAACTCACCATTGCTGAATTCCCTAAGCAAGCGTTGGAATGCGGTCGTAGAGGTATCACCTCACTGACTATTGAAATGGAACTAAAATCAGAAAAATCTGTGGCGGTAGCAGAAGATGGGATCTAACCACCAACATTATCGTGCAGCGCGAGTATTAAAAGACGAGCAGTGGCTAAACGATGGTGTCGTCTCTGTCGCAGCCGATGGCACTATCGCAGCCATTGAAAGCTATCGCGTGAGCAAGCACAGTGACATCACCAATTTAGGCAATGTGAGCTTACTACCCGGCATGATTGATAGCCACGTTCACGGTGCAAAAGGCTGCGATGTGATGGACGCAAGCCATGACAGCCTTAATCACATGTCACGTTTTTTCGCGAGCCAAGGGGTCACGGGGTTTGTCGCAACAACAGTGACCGCACCCGTAGCAAAAATTCGCGCAGCGCTTCAACAAATCGCACAAAGTAAACACACAGGCGTCGATGGTGCCTCAATTTTGGGATCGTACCTCGAAGGACCTTACTTTACTGAAAAGCACAAAGGAGCTCATCCAACCGAATGGTTTCGCGCTCTATCTATTGAAGAGATCGACAATTGGATCTCTTACAGTGATGGCGAGCTGATTACCGTCGCGCTTGCGCCAGAAAAAGCAGGCGCACTAAAGGCGATTCAGCACCTTAAACAACAGGGTATCAAAGTGATGCTTGGCCATACTGATGCGAGTTTTGATCAAGTTCAAGCCGCATTCGATGCTGGAGCTGATGGCATTGTGCATTGTTATAACGGAATGCGCGGATTACATCATCGTGATCCTGGTGTAGTGGGCGCAGGACTTTGTCATCCAAATAGCTTCGTCGAAATCATTGCAGACGGTCACCATGTGCATCCAACCGCCATCGATGTGGCGCATCGTTGCTGCCAATCTCGATTAACACTGATCACTGACGCCATGTGCGCAACGCACATGCCGGATGGGCAATATCGACTCGGTGAGTTCATTGTCACTGTGCAAGGCGGCATTGCAATGACCAATTCAGGTAGCTTAGCAGGCAGTACGTTAACCATGCCAATGGCTGTTCAAAATATTCAACGCTGGCTCAACCTATCCCTTGAGCAAGCGTGGCTGTTGGCCTCACTTACGCCAGCAAAATCTTTAGGTATTCAAGATCAACTCGGCACACTCGCAGTAGGCAAGCACGCCTCTATGGTCGCACTGAGTTCAGATTTCATCATTTTAAAAACATGGGTGAAAGGGCGTCTAGTATTTGATGCGGTTTCAATTCCCAATCAGGAGGCTTTATGTATCTAATTTCTTCACGTGAAATGTTAAAACGCGCTCAACTTGGCGGTTACGCAGTTCCTGCTTTCAATATCCATAACCTTGAAACAGTGCAAGTAATTGTTGAAACTGCTTCTGAAATGGGATCACCTGTAATTCTTGCAGGCACTCCGGGTACATACGATTATGCCGGTACCGATTACTTGATCAGCATCTGTAAAGAAGCTGCACATAAACACTCAATGCCACTCGTGCTGCACCTAGATCACCATGAAGATCGTCAAGACATTATCCACAAAGTTGAGCACGGCATCCGTTCAGTTATGATCGATGGTTCCCATTACGCATTTGATCAAAATATCGATATCGTTCGTTCTGTGGTTGAACACTGTAATCGCTACGATGCAAGCGTTGAAGCAGAGCTAGGGCGCTTAGGTGGTCAAGAAGATGACTTGATCGTTGATAGCGCCAATGCACTCATGACAGACCCGGCTTCTGCGGCTGAATTTGTTCGTCGAACAGGTATTGATGCCCTCGCCGTTGCTATTGGTACCGCTCACGGCCTTTATAAAGCAGAGCCAAGGCTCGACTTTTCTCGCTTAGAAAAAATTCGAGCAGTCGTTGATATTCCATTAGTATTACACGGTGCGTCAGGTGTACCAGATAACATGGTAAGACGCTGCATCGATCTTGGGGTGTGCAAAGTAAATGTTGCTACTGAATTAAAAATCGCATTCTCCAATGCAGTAAAACAGCACTTTGCCGAGAACCCAGAAGCGAATGACCCTCGTAAATACATCACGCCAGGTAAAGCGGCGATGAAGCAAGTCGTTATCGATAAAATTCGTATGTGTGGTAGTGAAGGCAAACTTTAAACCAATACCACAACAACACTAAATCGGTGAAATCCACCCTAGAAACCTTCTTACAAGTTGCCTCTTCGCGAGGCAACCTTTTTGAAAATATCTATCTTAAATAACTCAAAGAAAAAAGCTTTACCCTCATATTTTGGTCATGCTGCTAAATCTTTCAAAAAGAAATTCCAAGAATAATCGAATACGTTTTGGCTGATACTTCTTACTAATGTAAACGACATTCAAGTCTGCGCTTGATACAGACATCGATGTGTTGAAGTTCTTCATGTATCCATTAAGCACCGTAACAAGACGCAGGTTATTAATGTGACATTTTAAAAATTAGCCGACCAAGGCTGCACTAATATTAGAAAAAGTGAAGGATAATTAAGCGGCTGTTGTTATAGATATTAAGCACAGCCATTTTGATATAGAGCAGTTAACGCTAAATTAATATTTGCTCTACATTGCCAACATCATATAATTCTCACATATTCCTTTAAGCGGAAATCAGCATGCCACTTTCTAAAAAGTCATTAAAAACTATTCACGTTATTGCTCACTCAGGTAGTTTTGCTGTCGCCGCAGAAAGGTTGAACCGTGTACCTTCAGCTGTAAGTTACACCGTAAAAAAAATGGAGGAAGAACTAGGTTTTTCATTATTTGATCGAACTGGTCGGCAAGTAAAACTCACCCCAGCAGGCAAGTATTTTATCGACCAAAGCCAATGGATGCTAGATTCCTACGAAGAATTAGTACGTAACACTGCGATGATCAGCTCAGGTGTCGATGTATCATTCTCTATTGCCATCAACAATATCATTAATCGTGAAGATCTGATTCCTCTTATCGGAAAATTGAACCAGCAGTTTCCTTCAACTCAAATTTCGGTCAAAACGGAAGTCTATAATGGCTGCTGGGATGCATTGTATGGTCGTCGGGCAGACTTAGTTATTGGAGCTCCACACTCAGCCCCCAAAATGGAAGGTATCGTTTATCATTCGATTGGTAATATTGACTGGGATTTCATTGTCGCCCAAACACATCCACTGGCAAGCCAAGTTTCAGCTTTAACAGCAGAAGAGTTACGCTATTATCCCGTCATTGTCGTTAAAGACACCTCACAACATATCTCACCACAAGATACCTGGTCATTAACTGGGCAAAAAATCATCTATGCACCAGAACTCACCACTGCGATCAAAATGATCGAGCACGGTATTGGCATTGGTTATGCTCCCCATCACCGTATTAAAGGTAAACTTGATCAAGGTACAATCCTAAAGAAAGCTATTATTGAACATAAGCAACCTACTCAGCTTTTCTATGCTTGGCATGCAAACCGTGAAAGCCCAGTTCTAAATTGGTGTATCGAATACTTGATGAGCTCAGAGAATCACTCACAATGGTGTCGTTAATACTTCCTCGTTATTAGTAAGACAATTCGTTACAGGAAATCGGAACCAGTAATACCTCTAATACAGTGGTTCCCTTTTACACAAAGAACCCATCCTCTCTAGTCTCTTCTGTGACGAACCTCTTATTTCGTTATTTAAATGCTATCGAAAAGCTACAATCACCCTTCAAATTTTTAGATGTAAGAAAGCAAAATGTGACTAATATCTAATTCAATGAAAAGTGAATCACGAATTTGTGACTAAGTACTCATGCAAGTTCAACTAATCAAATTTTTTGATGATAGGAAGCTTAATTACTCACTTTTTTATTTAATGGCGACTAGATAATATCTGTTCTGTCCCAACCATTTTGAGTTAACCAAAACCAATAATTAAGGTAATTAAAACTATGACTAGAACATTTAATGCCGAACCTTTCGCCCTAGAATTTAGCCCAGTAAACACTGCATTAGTGATCATCGATATGCAGCGCGATTTTGTTGAACCTGGTGGATTTGGAGAAGCGCTTGGTAACGATGTTTCACTAGTGCGCTCAGCTATTGAACCTTGTGGAAAAGTACTTAAAGCCGCTCGTGATGCAGGAATAATGGTTATTCATACCCGAGAAGGCCATAGAGCAGATCTTAGTGATTGCCCCCCAGCGAAACTCACTCGTGGTGGACAAACATTTATTGGTGAAGAAAGCCCTAAAGGTCGTATTCTTATTCGAGGTGAAGAAGGTCATGATATTATCCCTGAGCTATACCCAATTGCAGGTGAGCCAATAATCGACAAGCCAGGAAAAGGTGCATTTTACCAGACGGATTTACACCTAATTTTACAAAACCGCAATATCAAAACCTTAATTGTATGCGGCGTAACAACTGAAGTTTGTGTGACGACCACAGTACGTGAAGCTAATGACCGTGGCTATGAGTGCATCATTCCAGAAGACTGTGTTGGGTCTTATTTTCCTAAATTTCAAAAGTATTCGCTTGAGATGATCAAGGCTCAAGGGGCTATTTTCGGTTGGGTATCAAACTCAGAAAATATCATTGATGGGATCAAGTAAGTCGCTTAAATGATTATCGCGCTTACTAAGGGATACCTTTGCCCGTCCATATCTTTTGATGGCAAGGTACATAGTGTTTTTACACGTTCAGTCAATATCGTGACGGATCTGAAACAAACACCTTGGGTATCCCTACTTGATGCTTCTTTACCAGAAACGCCAACAGCATTTCAGTGTTCATTTGCATTATCGACTGATTTAACATCTCGTTTGAATATGGGTGATTCTGTTTTTATGCGAGGCGGCGTTATTCGCTTTCCATCATGTTCTTCATTGATAATAAATACATTGACGGCAACTGATTGGGGAAAAGCGCCCTCTTTATCACAAGTAAATAAAGAGAAAATAAAAAAGAATGTTCTCATAGCGGAAACGTTATTAACAGATTACATATCCTTAAATAATAAAGAGCATATATCTTCAACGTCAGCATATTTGAATTATCTACACATAGTTACACCTAATTCTATTCAGGTCGAACCTGAACAATTAATTAGTAATATAGGTAAGGGTAAAGGCTTAACCCCCTCAGGCGATGACTTTCTTATTGGTGTGCTAGCTGTGTTATCTGCTCTGCACAACACGATTCCTGAAGCCGATGTCATTTATCATCGACTTAAAGCATCAATGCTATATGTTATTGATAAAACAACCGATATTAGTGCTCACTATTTAACGATAGCACTTTCACAACATTTTTCGCATCCGGTGCAATGGCTGGTTTATCACTTATTCCATGCAACGGACAAAAACGAAATTCAGGCAGCGGTAACCACTAACCTAAGCATTGGTTCGAGTTCTGGTGTCGATACTATTGCAGGTATTCTGTACTGCATTAATGAATTATTACTGCGCTAACAAATTTAAACTAACTGGTATTTATATGGTTATTAAATATAAGGCATTTGAGAATCTTTACCAAGATTCTGTTTCCTTGATGCAACTTTCTTCTCAACTAAATAAAATTGACGGCATTCAAGAAGCATCTGTCGTCATGGGCACTGAGGCTAATCTATCACGTATGGCTGATGCTGGATTTGGTTCAGATATTATCGCCAAGCCCAATGATTTAGTTATTGCAGTTAAAGGTCATGATGATGCGTGTAATGAAGCAATTGAACGTGCTCAAGATGCCCTGACAGCCAAACCAGATGAAGGCGACAATGGTCAACAATTCTCACAGCCACTCACCAGCTTTTCTCTTGGGTTAGAACAACACCCAGAAGCCAATCTTGCTCTGATTTCTGTACCGGGCGAATATGCGGCAGCAGAGGCAATGAAAGCACTGAACCTAGGGCTGAACGTTATGATGTTCAGTGACAACGTGTCTCTCGACAGTGAAAGAAAGATCAAAGAGTTGGCCCTGAAAAAAGATCTGATGGTTATGGGGCCAGATTGTGGCACAGCGATTATTAATGGTGTTCCACTTGGCTTTGCTAATGTAGTTCGTCGCGGTGCTATTGGGGTTGTAGCCGCATCAGGTACTGGCCTTCAAGAAGCGACCTGCCGTATTCACCAATTAGGTGAAGGTGTATCACAAGCAATGGGAACCGGTGGTCATGATCTTCACCAAGAAATCGGTGGGATCTCAATGCTTCAAGGTTTACATGCCCTTGCTGATGACCCTGACACCCAGGTTATCGTCTTAATATCTAAGCCACCTTCAACAGAAATTGCCGAACGTATTTTGGCAGTGGCATCACAAATCAACAAACCCGTTGTAGTGAACTTCCTTGGTGCAACCAATACCGACGTTCAACTTAATAACGTACATTTTGCTGATACTTTGGCTCATTCCGCGGAAGTGGCGGTTGCTATTCTTCGTAACGAAAACATTCCTAACCTTAGTAGCCAGAGCAATACGCAAAAAGAACTGGAGAACATCACTCAGTCTTTAAATACTACGCAGCGTTATATCCGAGGTGTATTTGCTGGTGGGACATTCTGCTATGAAGCTCAAATCATTACAGGTCAATATGGTTTACAAGCATATTCTAATACGCCAATGCAGGGGAATAAACTGCTCGATGATGTATGGACTAGCCAACAGCACACCATCATAGACCTAGGTGACGATGCCTTTACCCAAGGTCGCCCTCACCCAATGATAGATCCAACACTTCGCAACCAACGCATTCTTCAAGATGCACAAGACCCCGAAACTGCCGTAGTGCTATTTGATGTGGTTTTAGGTTATGGCGCGTCTGAACATCCATTGTCTGACCTGCTTACCATAATCGATCAAGTTCGCAATGAGCAAAGTTTAACACCGGTATTTATTGCTCATGTCTGTGGTACGGATTCGGATCCGCAATCACGCGATCTAATCCGCCAATCTCTGGTCAATGCAGGTGTTCAGATCGCTGACAGCAACGCCGATGCGGCACATCTTGCTGCTCTTCTTGTCTCTCAACTTGGCTAATTAGGTACTACTAATGAAAGCACTTTTTACTCAAAAGCTTACTGTTCTTAACGCTGGCCTAACTAGCTTTGCCACAAATATTGAGCGAGCTGGCGGTGAAGCTATTTCGATGAATTGGCAGCCACCAGCTGGCGGCGATATCGAGGGTGGTTTGGCACTCGCGACCTTGTTAAATCAACCTAAGATTGAAATAGCTAATCAAGAAGCAATGAATCGCTATCTGTCAGCCCATCCTATGCTGGTCGATGTAATGATCGCAGGTGAAGCAATTCCTGCCTTAGCAGAAAAAAAACTGATCCTTCATGCTGGTCCACCTATTGCTTGGAAAGATATGTGTGGCCCCGTTCAAGGCGCGATTCTAGGCGCTATTTTATTCGAGAAATGGGCTGATAACCTAGAGCAAGCTGAAGCACTTATCGTGCAAGGTGAAGTCGATTTTGAGCCTTGTCATCACTACGATGCCGTTGGTCCAATGGCCGGAATTATTAGTCGTTCAATGCCTTTATGGGTTGTCGAAAACACGGCTAACAATAATCAACGTGTGTTCAGTAATTTTAATGAAGGGTTAGGCAAAGTACTCCGCTTTGGTGCTAATAGTGATGTCGTTATTGAGCGTCTTGAATGGATGGGTTCTGAGTTAGCCTCTGCAATGAAAGCCATGCTAATTGAGTCTGGACCTATCGAGCTAAAACCTATTATGGCGCAAGCGCTTCACATGGGAGATGAAGTGCATAACCGTAATGCTGCGGCAACGGGCTTACTGCTTAAACAGCTTGTGCCTGCACTATTAAATACCTCACTGCCTCATGACCAAATTCAGCGAGTCATTGGTTTCATTACTGCCAACGATCATTTCTTCTTAAACCTGTCGATGGCTGCATGTAAAAGCATGCTTAAAGCAGCAGAAGATGTGCCGTACAGCACAATGGTTACCGTGATGGCCCGTAACGGCGTCAATTTTGGTATTCGCCTTTCAGGAACAGGTAATACATGGTTCCAAGCACCTGCCAATCCAGTTAATGGTCTGTTCTTCCCCGGTTACGGCGTCGATGATGCAGCTGCCGATTTAGGCGACAGCGCTATTACTGAAACTGCCGGTGTTGGTGGGTTTGCAATGGCGTCATCACCCGCGATTGTGAAGTTTGTCGGAGGCACTCCTGCAGATGCAACCAACAACAGTCGTTCTATGCAAGCAATCACACTTGGTGGCAATCCGGCTTTCACACTTCCAGCCTTGAATTTTGCTCCAACGGCAGCAGGCATTGATGCCCGTAAAGTAGTCGATCACTCCATTCTACCGATCATCAACACCGGAATTGCCCACAAGAAAGCCGGAGTTGGTCAAATTGGCGCAGGGATTACAACGGCACCAATGTCATGTTTTGTGGATGCCTTACGTTCGATCGCTACTCAATACTACCGCTAGGAGATTGACATGAAAAAGAAACCTCTTGCTGTCGTTGCTTTCGGTGGAAACGCCCTAATTGACGATAATGCCCATAGCTCAATTCAAGACCAATACCAAACAGTCATTAATAACGTTGGTTACTTAGTTGACTTAATCGAACAAGGTTGGGATCTGGTACTTACCCACGGCAATGGTCCTCAGGTTGGCTTTATTCTTCGCCGTTCAGAGTTGGCCGCCCATGAAGTGGATCCAGTACCGATTGATTACGCAGTCGGTGACACCCAAGGAGCAATTGGATACATGTTCCAAAAAGCATTATCCAATGAGCTACAACGCCGTGGGCTTAGTCGCCCGGTTGTTACCCTAGTAACCCAGACAAGAGTCAGCACGGATGATCTCGCTTTTAATGCACCTAATAAGCCGATTGGATCATTTATGGATAAAGCCACCGCAGAAAAATGTGCGACTGAACTGGGCTGGCACATCATGGAAGATTCAGGTCGAGGTTGGCGACGCTGCGTAGCTAGCCCACAGCCCCATGAAATTATTGAGCTAGACAGCATCAAAACACTCTTAGAATGCGGGTCTCTGGTCATTGCTGCTGGCGGCGGTGGTATCCCAGTAGAACGCAATTCAGAAGGTGAATTAGTTGGGGTCGAAGCTGTCATTGATAAAGACGTCGCCTCAGCCTTACTGGCAAAAGAACTGCAAGCCGACATGCTAATCATCCCAACAGGCGTTGAGAAAGTTGCTATCAACTTTGGTCAAGCAAATGAACAGTGGCTGAATCAATTAACCCCAGCAGATGCCCTCGCTTTCGGTAACCAAGGTCAATTTGGCGAAGGTTCAATGAAACCTAAAGTCGATGCGTTACTTCAGTTCTTAGAAGGTAATCCACAGGGTGCAGGGCTGATTACCAAAGCCAATACATTAATTCAAGCAATTAATGGCACCACTGGTACTTGGATTCGCAACAATTACTAATTCAATGTGGTTCGCTATAACCGAACCACCTATTTACGGAGTATACCTATGTCTAACACTACCCTTTTAGCCGTTAACGGCACCCTGATGCGCGGCCTTGAACTTAACCCGAATCTAACCAATGTCGGTGCAACGTTTATCCGTGAAGACAAAACTGATTCACATTACCGTCTATGGTCGATTAACGATGTACACCCAGCCATGATCCGCACCAAAGAAAGAAATAATAGCGTTGAGTTAGAAGTATGGGAACTACCGATGGAAGCATTTGCCTCTGTTCTGAGTAATGAGCCTGCAGGTCTATCTATTGGTAAAGTCAAACTGGCCGATGGCACTGATATTCTGGGCGTTCTAGGTGAACCTTGGCTCGTAGAAGGTAAATTAGAAATCACAGAAATGGGTGGCTGGCGTCAATATACCGAAGCAAAAAAAACAAAACTACAGCCCTAAATAATACTAATAAATCATAACATTATTGCCACTTGAAGATCTTTAACCAAATTAAACCGTGAAGAAAAGGTGTAGTAATATGAGTAGCGAAAAGAAAACGGATTTATCGAATACAGCATCTGGTCTCCAAATTTCAATTATCCTTCTGGGGATCCTTGTAACGCCAGTCTTATTAGCATCATCAAGCTTGGGTAGCCAGCTTTCCTTAGGAACAGCCGCTGCTGTCATTGCCGTGGGTAGTTTAATTCTGACTGTGCTGGCCGTGATTAATATTTCGATTGGTGAAAAAGCACGTTTGCCGACCTATGGTATCGTGAAATATTCCTTTGGTAGCAAAGGTGCAACCGCCATCAATGTTATCATGGCTATCAGTCTATTTGGCTGGATTGCCGTAACGGCCAACATGTTTGGACACACGGTAAGTGATCTACTTATCACCCAGTTCAATCTTGACCTACCAATACCTGTAATCGTGGCATTTGGTTGTATTATTTTCGTTACTTCTACCGCCTTTGGCTTTGAAGCTCTTGGCAAGGTGTCGAAATTTGCAGTACCCATTATTACCCTGATCATGTTTGTAATCTTGTTCTTAGCGCTCAATAGCTCAGTATCTGTTGCTGAAAAAGTCAGTAACTTAAGCTTTGGTGCAGCAGTCTCATCAGTCGTCGGTACCATTATTGTTCTTGTCGCAACCTCACCAGATTTCGGTAGTTTTGTTCATAATCGAAAACACGCTGTAATGGCTGGAATACTGACATTTGGCGTTGCATACCCAGTGCTTTTTCTCGTCGGTGCAGTTCCTGGCTCTATTACTTCTGAAGGGTCTCTGCTTGCTGCAATGGCGATTATCGGTACGACACTGCCTGCGGCAATTTTACTGATATTTGCTTGTATCACGGGCAATGCAGGCAACATGTTCCAAGGAACTCTGGTTGTTTCTACTCTGTTCTCCCAGTTTCCAAAATGGAAGATCACTGTTGCATTGGGTATTCTTGCCACTGTTGTCGGCAGCATGGATATCATGGCTTGGTTTATCCCGTTCTTACTCTTCTTAGGTATTGCTACACCGCCTATCTCAGGTATCTATATTGCAGATTACTTCATCAATCGCCAAAAAGGCTATGATGAAGCCAGCTTAGAAAAGGATTCTTCGATCAAACCACTTACATTTGTTGCTTGGGGAGGAGGTTCTCTGGTTGGTTTCTGTACGGTCAATGGCTGGTTCACATTATCAGGTATCCCATCACTCGATTCCATCTTAATTGCTTCATTTGGGTATTACCTATTTTCAAAAATGAATGCCTCTAAAAACAAGTTGGAAGCTAACAACGCTTAATTCGTTACTACAACTTAAGCACTAACGATCTTAATTCCCCTAATCATAATTTTGATTATGGGGAATTTTTGTTTATTCATATAAATAACGCATATGCTTTATAATTATCCTGAATAATAAAACGTTTACCACTCATGTACTTTTATCGTCATTACAATATGCATACTATGATGCGGTGCGAGTATAGATAAGCTGTTAGAACTATCATCTAAATACAAGGTCTTGTGCGAGTTGACACTCTGACTTTGAGGCTCTAAACACAAAAAATCACTGTACCCTGTGGGTTTATATACCTGCAGATAACGGCATGGGCTGGTTACCACCACAGCTACCCTATTGGGATGCTTCAAAATAATATTTACGCCATCTTCAGCAAGGTAGTACCCATTATTAATCCATACTGTTGGTATTGTTTTACCCTGCCCAAAATTGAATACATCTGGAATATGTTCCATAAAATCAGTCGGAAGATAATGTACATCTTCAAGCCAAATGCCTTGTGCTGAAAATTTAATCAAGGTATCGGGTAAACAATGGAAAAAGGGATGAAACCCTATACCGAAAGGAAATACCTCATCACCAATGTTAGTGAGACATAATGTGATCGTTAAACGATCGCCATCAAGCTTATAAGTTTGTTCTGCCTCGTAGTGGCATACACCTTCTATATCGGATGCCATCGCTAACTTAAGTACCGTATGTTCACACTCAGCATTAGCCTGACATTGCCACTGTGTTAGCCAACCATTACCATGTAAAAAGAAATGTGAATCAACACTCTCATTAATAGGCAAAACTACACGTCGTCCTTGCCAATCAAACTGATTATCACGAATACGGTTTACCATAGGCAACATCGGGAATAAACTGCTGTTCCCTGCGAAGTTCGTACCATCATGAATGCGCGGACGAAGGATATCAAACGGGCGTTCATCTCCATATGTGAAGACATCTATCACCCCTCCCATCTCATTAATTACAACTTTCAGCCTACCATTTTCTAGTGTGTGAATTGCCATTGATAAACCCTTTTCCAATTGTGATAGCTTGATGTACTACTGTATATTCAGGGCTTACCATTGAGCGATATCAATGTCACAACGAATACTAAACAATGATTACTAATACGTTTGCAGACTCTATCCATAAAGGATTGAACAACCAACAAGTGCGGCAATATAACAGCCGTATGATCATGGCCTTGTTGTATAAAAATAAGGGGATGAGTAAGTCACAATTGGCGCAAACAACACAATTGAGCATTCCCGCTATCAGTAAGATAATAGGTGCTCTTATCGAACAAGGGCGCGTTGAAAACACAACCACAGATCATGTGAGAAAAGGCAACTTCAAAGGGCTATACAACGTATCACGCAATCGACCAGATACAATCTGCTTGAATGTATCACCCACTTGCATTCAAGCTGTAATGGTAGACAACGAGATTAACTCATGCTCTGATTTCATCAACCAGGCTATTGCACCAACAACACCAAACGAATTAATCGATGCGATAGTGTCAGTGATCGTCGCATGCCGACAAGTCAACCGAGCAACACCCTATCGCCTCTCTATTGCGGTACATGGCCAAGTTGATACTCTCGTTGGATCATCAATGCACATGCCACAAGCCCCGTGGACAGAAAATATCGAACTAAAGTACATCTTAGAGCAACGTTTGAATGTGGACGTTTTAGTCGATAATGACTGCGTGATGATAGCGCTTGCTGAGAAATGGTTAGATGGGCATGACGGGCAAGATTTTTGTGTGCTGAATGTCGATTACGGAATTGGTTCTTCTTTTCTAATTAACAATAATATCTACCGTGGCAAGATGTATGGTAGTGGTCAAATCGGACACACCAAAGTCACAGATAATGGCATCATCTGTGGCTGCGGGCGTGAAGGCTGCTTAGAAACCGAGGCCTCCTCAAAAGCTTTGTGTGATAAATATCTCCGGCAGACATCACTGCTCACTCAAGAATCAGTACCTATATCATTTGATGATTTTGTAACACGTTACGATCGGCAAGACGCCATTGCACAGGACGTGGCTAATCACGCAGCTAACATCGTTGGTCAGTCATTGTATAATTTTCTTATTACCTTAGATATCAACAAAATAATATTATATGGCAACACATGTGCACTTGGAGATAAGTGGTTAAAAGCGATTACTAAACAAACCCTGAATAACCCATTCGAAGATAAAACGGCTAGAAAACAAGACCAAACACTCGTGTCATATGGTGCACTTTCTAATGTAGAGTTGGTAATGGGTATGAGTTATTTATGGGTAGAACAAGAACTAGATGAACTCTTTCAATAATCACTTCACACACAACATCTTAGTGCAGAGACAAATACCTAAAAGGTCACCAAACTGGCGACCTTTTTCATTATTACAAACTAACGCAGTTGATTACGCGTTCACTTTTTTACCCACATTTCCAGCTTGTGCCACCAGCTCTTTCTCTAATTCTTCTAAAGAACGACCTTTAGTTTCAGGTACTCTACGATAGATGAAAACAAACCCACAGGCACAGATCACACCATAAAGTAAGAAACTACCAGATGCTCCTAATCCTGCATTTAATAATGGGAAAGTGTAAGTCAGTACAAAACACGCAACCCATAGGGAAAAGGTACAAACTGACATCGCAGTACCACGTACTTTATTTGGAAAAATTTCAGACAACAATACCCATGTCACTGGCGCCAAAGTTAATGCATAAATCGAGATAGCAACTAGCACCAATAACAGAACAGGTAAGCCCAGCACGCCAAATGCATACGCCGCTGACATTAATCCATAAATCACCGTCAAACCGAATGAACCAACAATCATCAGCTTGCGACGACCAATTTTATCAACGAATGGAATTGCGAGAATCGTGAAGAGCAAGTTAATGAGACCTGTTGCCACAATAGACTTCAACGTATCATTAATATCAAAACCTGCTGATGCAAAGATTTCTTGTGCATAGTTAAAGATCACGTTAATCCCACACCACTGCTGAAACACAGCCAATACAATACCAATAATCAAAATGGGTTTAACGTCAGGCTTGAGTAATGCACTAAATGGTAACGAACGTGTTTCAGCCGACAGTGTACTTTCTATCTCTTCCACCGTACGCTCTGCATAACTGTCACTACCAATACGTCGTAGTGTGTCTTTAGCACGATCCACCATGCCCATCTTCACCAACCAACGTGGAGATTCAGGCACTACAAACATCAATAGTAAAAAAGCAAATGCTGGCACTAACTCTGCGCCAAACATATAACGCCATCCCATTTGACCATTCCATGTTTGGAGTATATCCGCTTGTGCTGCGCCCGCAGCCACTGGCTCTGCAATCATAAGATTAATGATTTGTGCCGCCAATACACCAATCACAATCGTTAGCTGGTTGATTGCCACAAACTTACCACGCTTCTCTGCTGGTGCAATTTCAGCAATGTACATTGGTGACAATGCTGATGCCAAACCAATACCGACACCACCAATAATACGGAACAGCAAAAAAGCATTAAAGGAATCAGCCGCCGCAGTGCCCCATGCGGAAATCACAAACAACAATGCTGCTAAAATTAATGGACGTTTACGACCATATTTGTCAGATACAGTGCCTGCAATAAGCGCACCTGCCATACAACCTAATAGTGCTGAACTCATTGCCCAACCTGACAACGAAGCGCTGGTAATATTGAAGTACGCTTCGTAAAACGGTTTTGCACCACCAATTACTACCCAGTCGTAACCAAATAACAACCCACCGCATGCAGCAACTAGGCTAATGAGCCATATATTTCTCATGTTGAGTTGATCGCTTGTCTTACTCATAATCAATCCTTGTAGAGGTACACTTTTATTTAAATTATTGTGTTGTGGTCACCTCAGGAGATAGAGATAGTTCACCCCTGAGGTGACCTATCCATTACGCCTGACCGTATAGATCAAATGCGTAGCTATGTTTTGCAACTTCTTTGAATAAATTAGCTTTTGTGTGTGCTGGCGATTGCGTTAGCAACGTCTGCAATATATGTTCAAAATCCTTTTTGCTATCAGAACCCGGCGACACAGATTGTGTGACCAACGCCAGCCCTAACTGCCCCATTGCTTTTACAAACAAGCAGTGTTGCATATGTTCGGCTTGCGTATCCGTATCAAACACTATCAATGCTGGTAACGAAACAGCGAAGAAATCGACTTCAACCGGCGTATGGCATTCCGCTTCCGCCCAAACAATCATGTTTTCGTAAATAGCTATCGCTTGATCGGTACGCCCCAATTGATGCAATGCTGCCGCTTGGTAGAACAAGTAATCTGCAGGTTGATCGTTATAATAACGACTTTGGCCTATATCTTGTTTTCCCTGTATTGCACAATTAAAATGCTCCGTTGCCTGTTCATGCAAATCAAGCTGCTGGTGGCAAAATCCTAAATAATAATGCAGATCGTTATCGGTTTGACCGACTAAACGCCCTTCACCCAAGTTATGCGGATAATGCAATGCAGCTTCCAAACAATCGATCGCCTCTTGGAAGCGTTGTTCACGTATCAGACGTAACGCTAACCGAAGCTTATTCACCACAAATTGGCCTGTAATACGCCCTTCACCGCCTTCCCACGGGTGAAACTGCCGAGTAGCTAAACAATCAGCGGCGCGATCAAGATCACCAGTGATATTACATATATTTAACAGTTCGGCGGTCAGATCATCACGCTTAGCAACTATATCCAGGTGTGGGTTCAAAATCTGTAACCGCTCAGCTGGCGAAATGGCAGCCGCTTTATGGAGGTAATCTAACTCGTACAAAATACGGGCATCATCAGGCGCTAATGCAAACGCGTATGACATCAGTTCGATCGCTTTATTTATATCTTGGCATTTGTTGTGCGCATGTACTGATAAGTTTCGTAGTACCGGTGCATAGTTTGGATTTAGATACAGCACCTTCTCCCAATGACTTACTGCACGTGTATAATCCCGCTTGGCATAGAAGAAACAGCCTAATAAATATTGAGGAAAGTCATTATCAGGGAATGCCTCAAGTACTGCGATTTCTGTCAACGTATTCGGGAATAACACATTGTCGGCAAATATTTTTGACGCAGTACTCAATAAATCTTTGACCTCTTGATGGCTATCCGACAAATATGCTTGATAAATATACGTCATTGCCCCTTGGCTTCCGCAGTACATCAGAAGTGTTTTGGCGCTTTCTATTGCTCCTATCGATAGGTAAAAATTCGCGAGGTGAATCGCATTGGCTTCGCGCCCATTCATCAATGCTTTAAAAGCGTGTAAATCCCCTTCCGCCTGCGTCAGTTGATATTTCTGGAATACCAATCCGTAACCAAGAGGCTGATTGCCGCTCTGATCATCTATAAACTGTAAAGCCTCAGTATGTCGATTGAGATCTGTCAGTAAATAGGCTTTTAACGTTGCCGCCTGGTAATGCGTGCCATTGAGCTGCAATGTGCGATCTACGTATTCCAGTGCTTCGCGCAATCTCGATTGCTTAGTCGCTATACGCGCGGCAGCATAAAAACCCGTGTCACGACAATTACCGCTCCACGTAGACTTGAATACATCACTGAACGCCTCTTCCAATCGCCCTAACTTTTCGTTGGCACAACCACGTAAATAACTCGCTTTACCACACAATGGGTTCTTATTGAGTTTATGAGCTCGTACTAATGCAGCCTCAGCGTAAGCAATAGTCGCATGATAATCAGCGCGTTCATAAGCTAGAGCTGCCATCGCCACATTGCTTTGGTAATGGTTCGGATCACGTGTTAACGCTTCTTGGTAATAATCGACCGAATTGCGCGTCGCATGGTGATACTGCTGTAAGTGTTGCCCTATGAAAAACAGTTCCTCGACGTTATCTACATCCTGCGGCATGGCTGGCGCAGTTGCAGACTCAGGGGCTGGCTCATCTCTTACACGATCATGCTCGGTGTATTCCAACCAAGTGTGCCCATCCTTCGAGACCACAGACATTGTCAAGGTATCACTACCGGTATAGTCAAGTTGTCCCTCACGGGTTTCACCAGGCATTAAGGTTAATGCAGATTCAAACAACGGGACTTCGGCGTCTTTGATCACCAAGGCATAATCAGTGATTTCAGCAATCGCATATACAGCCCATTGGATAGCACCCTGTGTTCGCTCGAGCTTTATCACCACTTCAGTATTCGCATTATGGACATTGCCTAAGCTGCTATATGGCATGAAGTGTTGCACAAAGATTTTTTCTTCATGACTTTCAATCCAAGTAAAATCAGGTTGGTTATCAGTGAAGACTCCCGTCATTAATTCAATGTACGGACCATTGGTATCTGTGAGCTGGCGATCCCATGCAATACCGAAATCACAATTGCCCCACGTCCACTGTTTTTTACCCGGAGAGACATGATGATTGGCAACATGCAGCAAACCACCTTGTTCATCATGGCTGTAAGCACCCACAAAATCATATGCTGATTTATCTGCCATATACGACGTCGGCACTGGCAAGTTCTTATAGCGCGAGATGTCCGTACCCGGTGAATAATCCACCTTATAGTACTCACCTGTCGCAATAGGAAAATTAGATACATCACGTTTACCGTGGTCATACACAGCCGTGACGTCCGGTGGGAAAATACTTTGATGATCGTCTCCTCCTTTTACCGCAGGATTCGACCACCATAAGAACTGACGAGGGGTCTCATTTCCGTTGTACACCTTACCAGTGATTTCTATCAACGCTTTATTTGGGTACACCTTAAAGCCAGCCATGATCTGTAGGCCATACATGTGCTCAACTTCACCCATCCACACTGTGACGGAGCCATCATCATGATGTTCAATGGTGAAGTCCGTTGGCATATAAGTAGTTGGTCGATGATGTTGCGGCCAATTAAATTCAATACCACCAGAGATCCACGGACCCAATAAACCCACCAGTGCAGGCTTCACCACCTCATTATAATAAACAAAATCACGCCCTTTAACTTTGTCATATGCACGATGAATCCTGCCTCCTAACTCAGGTAACAGCATGATTTTTATATAATCATTTTCGATATAAACCGCTTGATAGGTTTGCTCGACTTTAACGTCGGAAATGCTATCAATCACCCCGTATGGGTATACTGAACCAGAAGAGCCTTGGTAAACGCGGTTCTCTAAAAAAAGAGGATTAGGGTCAACCTTACCTGTTGGGTAAGTAGGAAGAACAATCTCTTCAACCCATGCTTTTGCATTCGTACTCATGACTTATAACTACCTATAAACCGTTATGATTAAGTTATGAGTATTGTAAAAAGCTTTTTAAGATTGAATGTGCGAAGCAATCACGACCTTTACTAAACAATGATTAGTAATAAATGAGACCTATCAACAGCTTCATACAATAGGGGGGAAAACAGGAAATACATGCCAAATCTGATAGAAGTCTTGAGCGGTGTATGGAGCCTACCAAGACTCAGCACCAGATAAGATTGATCTAGTGTTTCAACCTCAAGAAACCACAAGGTAACGGTAAAAACACTAACTACTTAATATAAAAAATTAAATACGCTTTCTTAATCAACCTAGATATTAAAAGCACTCTGTAATTCTATACCCACCGCCTCCTTTTAATACTCGAACATTAAAACCGTTATCTTTAAGTGCACTATAGTTATGACCTGCTATTGATGGCCAAACAGCAAGTGCCGACAATCGCGAGTTTCCCGTATTCACTAACCGGTGAGCGATGAACCCGCCAATATGATGGATACTCCCCGGAAAGACTTTTTCAATGCTCACTGTACCTGTTTGAGCTTGCAAGATAAGCAGGCCTTCACCAGCACTTCCAAAATAGTATTCAGCTTGCTCGATACGTTCGTGAAAGTGACCTCGGGTCATAAAAAATTCATCACCAACGCTACCCGCTTCAATATGTGATACACCAAAGTTAAGCTCTCCTTCTGCAGATTCTGCTGGCAGCATTTCAACACTGTATATAACACGATCCTCAGGCAGTGAAGCATAGGCAGCTTTATCGGCAAAAACACCATCAAGTGATGATAACAACGTTACTTTTTCAACAAGATTCCCCGCATTTATCTTACCCGTCACATAGTTAATACTGGGAGGTGTTAATACGTTCATATAATGTCCTTACTTTGCAACTCTAAGCAGTTCTGAAAATGCTAGAAATAGGTGATAAAAAGTACTCGCTGGTGAGTTTTTTTGTAATGGCAGCCCTTCGCAATCCAGTTGATCAAACCAAAGACCGTTCTGAGCCGGATTCAAGTAAGCACTAAAAATCACATCAACAGCTTGGCAAACACATTGTTCCCGTTCAGGAGATGGATGGCGCTCCCATAGTGCTATCTGAGCTTTAAGATATTCGGTTTGGCACCATAATCTAGATGTTGAGCGAAATACCACCCCGTTATTTTTCACTTCATCTCTAACCAAACCGTTATCGTTATGCCCATACATAGAAGCAAAATGATTCAATCTCTCGATGTAAACTGACACATCGATTTTTGTCAGCTTTTGATAATGATGTAGCAACCAAATCCATTCATAATGGTGTCCAGGATCGACGAGATTACTTAGCGGGTGTTTCGGGGCAAGCTGACTATCAAAAAACTCACATAAATACTCGTCTTGTATAAAGCGGTCTATAAACAAATTAAAAATACTGCTTGCTCGCTCCAGCCATTGAACATCATCGGTGTGTTCATAGCACACCATTAAAGCTTCAAATAAGTGCATGTGCGGGTTCTGGCAGCGTAACGAAAAATAATGCGTTGATGAGTAAAACCCACCATTTTCTACGTCTGCTAATTCACACTGAAACCATAGATAGATGGCTTCCATTTTGTCTAGGCTGGCTTGTTCTCCCGTCAAACGGTAATGCCATGCATAACCCAACAACGCAAAAGCATGTTCATAAGCATTGGTTTCACCATTTTTAATGTTCAGTTCATCATCGAGTGAGAATACAAATGTCTCTTTCTCAGTTTGAAATAGAGGGAAGCCAAGATCAGTTGCTTGCTCTACCTCTTGCCGAGCATCAATAAGACCAAGCTCTGTAGCATGAGCATAAACATATAATTGACGAGGCTGAACACGAAAGCGGATAACGTTTTCTTGGTAAACACGGCCATCTTGATAAATGCCTTCAGGGAAAATGCCTATCTTTTTATCAAAGTAGTGATGCCATCGTGGAAGTGCATGTTCAGAAAGCCATACCTGGCAGCGTTTCGCTTGCTGCGAAATGGTATTCATCGTGATATCTCTCTGTTTAGAAGGGAAGAGAGAGCCAAAGCCCTCTCATTATTCGCTTACCTTAAAAGAAGCCAATCGCGACACCAATGGCCGAGATAACAACCAAAGACAACATGGCTTTTACTGGGCTTAGGTTTTTCTTTGCCATTGCATACCAGGTTCCAAGTACAATCACCAATGGCATCAATTTAGGGAAAATGCCGTCAAGCATCGCCTGAACATTGATATCTACACCATCACTGGTTACAAACTCAAGCCCTGTACCAAGGTTGACATAACTCGCAGCCACGCCCCCCATCACAAAGACCCCCAGCAACGAGAGCGCCTCTCGAATTTTTGTCGATTTATGGCTAACCAGTACTTCGACTGAACCCGTACCCATCTTATATCCCTTCATAAACAAGGTATAAGAACCGACAATGACAATGGCATTAAATGCAATAATATAAAACAGTGGTCCTAGCATACTGCCACCAGCAGCCAAGGCCATACCTATGCTGAGAAGAATAGGTACAAGCATGCCGGGTACCATAGAATCGCCAATACCAGCAATCGGCCCCATCAAACCGACTTTCAACGTATTAATAGTTTCGCCATCAATAGGCTCACCATTGGCTTTCTTTTCTTCTAAACCCACCGCCAAACCACTGATGATGGCGCCGAGCTGTGGTTCAGTATTATAGAAAGAGGAGTGGCGTTTCATTGCCTCCTGACGCTTATCTTTGTTGGGATAAAGCTTTTTAAGTGCAGGCATTATTCCAAGGCAAAAGCCGAATGACGCCAAACGCTCGAAACTCATTGATGAAAGGTTGTACATCATCCACGAACGCCAACATTTAATGAGGTCTTTCTTATCCAACGCGATCTTGGCATTAATATCAGTGCTGAGTTGATCATGTTTTGTAGTCATTAGAATTCATCCTCATCGTCATCCATTACTTGATTTGGTGTTACAGCCGTAGGCTGTGGATCTGGCTTGTAGTTGTAATGCAGTAACGCAAACAGTGCACCGATCATCACAAGACCAACCATATTGAGGTTCAGAAAGACAATGCAGACAAAACCAACAAGGAAATAAATCAGCATCGACGTTTCTTTGATTATTTGTTTTAGCAAGATGGCGATACCAACGGCAGGCAAGATACCACCCAGTACAGTCATGGTATTAATAACCAAATCAGGCAAGCTTGCCATGAAGCCTTCGATATATTGATTGCCAAAATAAACAGCGATAAAGGTAGGAATGAAGCGCATCAAAAAGTTGGTGATCTGAGGATAAATAGCGGTATTCATATATACCCCCTTGTCATCACCATCATCTACCGACAAATCGGCACGGTGATTCCAATAAGAGTTCAGTACCATCATGAAGTTAAAAATAATGGTTCCTGCAATACCAATTGTTGCCGCAATCGCGACGGCTACTTCGACCCCCTGCCCCGACATAATACCGAGTGCAACAGCAGGGTACGCGACAAAGTTAAGATCGGCTGGCATCGAACCACCTGGTGTCACCATCGCAATATAGACTGCCTGAACAGCTACACCCACCATTATACCCGTCTGAATATCACCTAATACAATGCCAACCAACATTCCAGAAACCAATGGTCGACTTAATGTGTACCAGCCACCAGTAAGACCTAGCAACCAAGGGGTTGATAACGCACCGAGATAACACAGTATCCCGATAACAACTGCTTCAAAAAACATAATCTGTTCCTTCTAATCACGTCAAAAAATTTGGACCGCTGTTATTTATTTAATTTTTTCTGTGCGGTATCCCAGTTGTAGGCGCTAGCATCCGGAACAAGCCGGAAATCTATTTGATGCCCCAATTGAGATAGGTATTCAAAAGCTGAAACTTCATCTGGGTTTACGCTCTGATTATTTCCTATTGTTGTCGTTCCTTCTCGTGCACTCATTGGGCCTACATTAATCTTTCCATTTAAATTAGAAAGATCGATACCGGCTTCGCTGATTCTCTGCAGCGTGACTGGTGATTTGGCAATAACAAAATATTTCTTATCACTCGCAATCACTTTCGGCAGCTTACTAATCGCTGTATCTGCATCAAATAACCAGACTTTCACATCGGTCACCGCCCCTTTCATTACCTGGGAAAGTAATGGATCGGCAGCTACTGCATCATCAATGGCCACAATGCCATCACACGGTAATTCTTTCGCCCAGCGAGTCATTAACTGACCGTGAATCACACGGTCGTCGATTCTTACAAATGAAATAGTCATGCTTGCTCCTTAAAAATCGTCGTCTTGTTCAACACTCACCGGTTTTGCAACCACGATCGTGTTAAGCGCTTCTTGTTGTAATGTCTGTGCAACGGATGCTGGATCTGACTCTTCCACAAAATCAGCCGTCATCAGCAACGTTGGAAAATTAATGCCCGTGACTACTTCAACAGGAACAGGAAAACTCCCATCAAATGCGTAAGTACAGGCAATGTTATAAGGTGTACCGCATTCCAAATCACAGAGCACCACAATGCCCTCGACTTGGCCGGCTATATCTCGAATCTCAGTATTAAAGTCTTGTTTGAATTGCTCTATACCGCCCTCTTCGGTAAGCGATACACACGATGTATTCTGAAGTTCACCAAACACCATTTTTGCGCTTGAAATTAATGCACTAGCCAGTGGCCCATGAGTTGCTATTAAAAAGTGCAGCATAATTAACCCCTTACGTATGCTTTAATGGTTGCAATTTCTGTCCCTTCACTCGCCCCATACGGCTGAATAATGTATTCACCTACTTGAGCCGGAATAACAAAGGTTTCTGCATAGTGAACAACAAATGGAGCAAATAAATTGTCGGGGCTCAATACCAGCGCCTCTTTGCCTTCCACCAAGTTCAGAACATTGACGTTGCCCTCAGTATTGTGACTAACAGGTTGGCTGAACCAATGACGGCGCGTTTCGATAAACTCTCGCTCATGGAGTCCCGTCTTCTCTTCTCGCCATCCTTTCCCTTCAGCAATAGGAGTAATAGCATTCACCAAATGCTCTTCACACCATTCCGTATTGCAATTCCATTGAATAACTTCTTTACCGTGGTCAAGGTGCACCGGACGAGGTTGACCGTCTAAGCCTAAACGGTCCCAATCCCAGAGTTTGAATGTAAAGATATACGGCGTCGCGCTAATCTCTAACACCATAGAATTAGAACCCGAACAGTGAACAGTGCCGGCTGGAATCAAAAAGTGATCATGTTTCTTTGCTGGAAATTGATTAATAAAACGTTCATCGTCAAAGGTCTTTTCTCCTCGCTGTGCTGCTTCAAGATCTGCCATCATCTCGTCGGGGTTCGTCCCCGTTTTTGTGCCTAAATACACACTCGCATCATCACCAACATCAAGCATGTAATAGCTTTCATCTTGAGTGTAATGCATACCAAACTCTTGTTGGATGTATTCGGTCAACGGGTGTACTTGAAGGCTAAGGTGCTGACCTTCCATGGTATCGAGAAAATCAAAGCGGATCGGAAATTCAGCCCCAAAACGTGCGTGCACTTCTTCACCGAGCAATCGCTTAGGTTCGAGTAATACGAGGTCTTGGGAAGGCACTTCAACAATCACATCATCGTATTTAAGCAAAAGACTATTTTCTTCAGGCACGCAGTCAAAACACCAAGCATAATTTGGCTTTGTTTCATCTAAATCACAGACTTCCTTCATCCACTGTCCGCCCCAAACGCCAGGGTCAAAGAATGGCACTAGACGAAAAGGCTGTTGTACGGTTTGTTCTAAACCCGCCATAAATGCTTTACCCGTCACCATTTTCGGCGTTAGTGCAACGTTTGTATCCAACAGAAAATCAGCTTGAGGGAGTAGTTTCGTTTTATAACGGTCGAAGACACGCCATTCGATGAAGAATGCACGTTTATAGCGGCGTAAAACATCTTCATCGGTATTTTCAACGCCCCAGTTACCCAACTCTCCACGACGAAAACGCTGCTGAATTTCCCATCGCGCAAGATCGGCGTAGATGAACGTATCACCTTCAGCAAATAATTTTGCCCCGTGGCCATACACCACAATTAAACCATCGGTTGCACTTTCAATTTGATGTTTGATCTCGGAGAGTTTTTCAGCATCAAAAAACTCATTTAATTTATGCGGAGCAATCACCCCAAACACACGATCATCGGTAATATTGCGCTCTAGCATCTCGAAGATGTGTTCTTCGCTATATTTAGCTTCGTCTGTAAATACTACGTGGCTAGGCTTTAATGGCGTGATGAGCTGCTCGAGTAACTCATTATGATCAACACCGTGGTACGTATCGATAACCAAAACATGCTTTTGGTTATTACTCACTCGTTGTTCAACTTCTGCAACTATCGTTGACCAATCTTGCCAGGCTTGATTGCCAAACCCTGTAATTTCCACATGCGGAAATTTGTCATAATTCGAGTTGCCAGATAGATACTTCATACATCACCCTTGGTTAATCTGTTGGTAATATATTAATCAGCAAGTACGCTTCCCATCAAATAGGTTAACGCGGTTAACCCATCATTTATCATTCATTAACCCTTTAAACATGCCAATTTATCGATATCGATCACAGTTATTCGCCGCTTTTTTGCTCAAATTGGGTTAAACGATTAATCGCAAAGTTAACCAAAATGTAAGGACATTTATGGCAAAACCAACCATTGCTGATGTGGCAAAATATTGCGGAGTTTCAACCGCAACAGTTTCGATGGTTTTAACCAGTAAAGGACGAATATCAGAAGCCACTCGCAGTAAAGTACTGCAAGCAATTGAAGAACTTGGATATGTTTATAATCAAGCGGCTGCCAATTTACGCCATAAGCGGAGCAATCTTGTTGGGTTAGTCATTCCTGATATCACCAACCCGTTTTATTCCGAGATGATTGCAGGACTTAGCCATTATTTGGAACAACAAAATACATTACTTTTTTTAGCCAACGCCGAAGAAAATGTAGAGCGCCAAGATAAGTTTATCGACTCACTAATTAGCCAAAATGCAGGCGGCATGGTGATGTGCCCAGCCACTGATACTAATGTTGATTACCTCAAAACAGTAAGAGGACGAGGCTTTCCTGTTGTGCTTGCTGTTCGTCCCGTAGGGGAAGGACAATTTGATTTTGTTGGCACCAATAATTTTTTAGGACTGCAGGTCGCTACCGAGCATTTAATCCAACTAGGCCACAAGCACATTGCCTTTATCGGTGGACAAGAAAGATCCAAAACTCGTTCTCATCGTTTAGGTGGATACATGTCAAAACTAATAGAACACGGTATCCCCTTCAATGAAAAATATATTAGTACCTGTGGGGCTAGCCGGTCTGAAGGTGCTCTTGAGACAAGAAAAATGCTTGAAAAGCACCCTCAAATTACCGCGATTATTGGCTATCAGGATATTGTGGCATTTGGTGTAATGCGGGCAATTAAAGATCGAGGTTTGACGGTAGGTAAAGATATTGCCGTTGTGGGATTTGATGATGTTCCTGAGGCTTCAGATACCTTCCCATCATTAACGACCATATCTGTATGCGCAAAAGAGATCGGTAGAGCTGCTGGTGAAATCCTTTTAGCTCGAATGAATGGCAATGAGGAACCGATTAAAAGCCTTATATTCCCACCGAAGCTAATGATAAGGCAATCTTGCTCGAGTGAAATCAGCTTAAATAATAAACCTACTCCCAATACCCCCCCACAATAATTGTTATCACTCACCATAAACCATCGCCATGAATCATTAACATTTAGCATAAACGCATAGCCTTGCCTCATCTAACCAATGAGGCAATCGTCATCATGAGCTGCAAATAAATTGGGCGTTTTGCCGATGAAACTCTTTTTCCGCACAAGAGAGTCGCTCGCTTAATAGCACTAATGCAATAAACCATAAACACAAAGGGAGCGGCTTTACCCTCATATTTTGGTCATGCTGCTAAATCTTTCAAAAAGAAAGTCCAAAAATAATCGAATACGTTTTGGCTGATACTTTTTACTAATGTAAACGACATTCAAGTCTGCGCTTGATACAGACATCGATGTGTTGAAGTTCTTCATGTATCCATTGAGCACCGTAACAAGACGCAGGTTATTAATATCAGCTTGCACGTCTAGAACAGATTTAAGCGCAATCCCTACTCCGTCTAATGCCCAATATCTAATTACCTCACCATCATCTGAAAATCGCTTTGGTACAACGGTAATTGCGTTCTTCTTATCTTGTTCCTGAAAATGCCATGTCTTTAGTTCTTCATTGCTACGAAGCATTGCTAGGCAATCATGGTTAACTAAGTCTTGCGGCTTTAATGGCGTTCCATGCTTTGATAGGTACTCGGGCGATGCGCATAGCACTCGTCGGCTTGGTGACAATCGTCGTGATATTAAACTGCTATCTGCAAGCTCTCCATATCGAATCACGATATCCATACCTGACTCAGCAATATTAGAGATGTGGTCGTCCAAATATAAATAAGGCACAACATCTGGATACTGTTTACAGAACTCAGACAATATAGGAAGAATATATTGTTTACCAATGTCTTTGGGTGCGACGATTTTTAGTGAACCTTTCACTTCCTTAACTCCATTCTGGATCAGGTTTTCAGCTTCACTGACGTTATCCAATATCTCAATACAGGCTTTATGGTAGAGCTCACCAGAGTCTGTAAGTGATACATGCCTTGTGCTTCGGTTAAGCAGCTTCACACCATACCGCTCTTCAAGTGCCTGAAGCCTTGCCGTCATTGTCGCTGGAGAAAGGCCAAGATCACGCCCTGCAGCCGCTAGCCCTTGATGCTTCACTATGCTCACGAACATTGCCATATCAGAAAACTTGTCCACGTCTCACCCCTATTGTTCAGGTTATCCGAATAATGACTTTACATTTTACTCAATTATCAAATTAATACGAATAAATATAATGGCAACCATCAACAAGAACAACGAAAAGGAACGAATTATGAGACAGGAAAAAACAACGTACATCATCATTGGCGGCACATCAGGTATCGGGGAAGCCGTCGCGAAACACTTCGATAATGGCAATAACATTGTCCATGTTGCAAGCCGTAAGACAGGGCTAGATATCAGTGACGAAAAAGCGGTGCATTGTTACTTCGAATCGATTGGCCCTTTCGATCACCTTGTTATTACCGCTGGCTCATTCGCTCCTGCCGGAAAGGTGACAGATGTCGCCATTGATGATGCGAAAAAAGCATTTGATACCAAATTCTGGGGAACAATTAATGTCGCGAAACATGCGGCTCGTTATATGACACCGAATGGTTCTATCACGCTAACAACGGGAATGCTTTCACGCAAAGTAGTTGCCAACACTTACACAAAAACAGCCATTAATGCCGCTTTAGAAGCCGTGACGAAGGTGCTCGCTAAAGAGCTGTCACCAATTCGAGTTAACGCTGTCAGCCCTGGCCTCACAATGACCACGGCCTA
Organism: Photobacterium profundum; assembly: GCF_003026285.1. Lineage (GTDB taxonomy): Bacteria > Pseudomonadota > Gammaproteobacteria > Enterobacterales > Vibrionaceae > Photobacterium > Photobacterium profundum. The sequence continues at coordinate 123,890 of NZ_PYOD01000003.1, read as the reverse complement.
TAACAACATGGATGAAACAGCGCGTGAAGCCATGTATAAAAACGCAAAACAGAATTTACCCGCTGGTAAAGTTGGCGAGGCATCAGATATTGCGATGGCTTACGTCATGGCAATCACGAATCAATACATGACTGGCTCAATCATCGATATCGATGGTGGCGCTTTAGTCAACTAACACATAAAAATGCTGCATGGGCGTACAAGACAAATCCCATTAATACGCCCATCAATATCGAAAAATAAGTAGAGATAATTAATCATGAATAAAGAAAAAATGCCATTTCAAGTCTGGATTTTAACACTCGCAGCATTTGCCATCGGCACCGCAGAGTTTGTTATTGCAGGTATTCTTCCTCAGATAGCAACGTCACTCTCTATTACTGAAGGTCAGGCTGGTTACTTAATCAGTGCTTACGCATTAGCCATTGTTATCGGCGGTCCAATCTTAACCATTTATTTAGCCCGTTTTAATAAGAAGATTGTACTGACAGGATTAATGGCACTGTTTATTATCGGTAATATACTGTCAGCGTTGGCACCCAACTATAACTTACTATTGGTTAGCCGCGTTATTGCAGGTCTTGTACAGGGTCCGTTTTATGGCATTGGCGCTGTTGTCGCGACCAACTTGGTATCAGAAAAAATGGCAGGCCGTGCTGTTGGGCAGATGTTCGCAGGTCTGACTCTTGCTAATGTACTGGGTGTTCCTGCAGGTACTTGGATCAGCTTGCAGTTCGGATGGCACAACACATTCTTTACTGTTGCCGCATTCGGTGCTGTCGCAATGATTTCAATTCTAACGTCTATCAAATCAACGGGCCACGGTGAAGCGAAGAACATTAAAGCCCAGCTTATGGCATTCAAAAATCCCATGCTATTAATTAGCTTAGCGATTACCGCTTTATCATGGTCTGGTTTTATGACGCTATATGGCTACCTTGCACCCATTGCTATGCACACGACAGGTTACGGTGAAGAAGCCGTTACTTGGATCCTTGTAATTGTTGGGGTGGGCCTAATCATTGGTAATATTCTGGGTGGTCGTTCTTCCGACAAAAACCTAGGCAAAGCATCCATGTTCTGGGCTGTTGCAATGATTATTTCACTGGTTGCTGTAGGTCTAGTCGTTGATAACAAGATTTTGTTTGTCGTCGCCGCATTTATATTTGGTATTGCATCGTTTGCAAACGTACCCGCAATGCAACTTCGAGTGATGAATCATGGTGGTGAAGGTCAGGAACTTGCAGCAACCGCGAACATTTCAGCCTTTAACTTAGCAAATGCGTTTGGTGGATTCCTTGGCGGCATGGTGCTTGATAGCCAACTAGGCGCTGGCATGATCCCTTTCGCGGCAATCATTGTTCCAATAATTGGCTTACTGTTCATCGCTAAAGCAAACAGACGTGAAAAAACACAAGGTAAATTAGCAACCAACCTTATCTAAGGTAACCCATTAATTAATAATGAAAAATAATGTAACTTTATAAGAATAAAAAGCTAAGCCCACTAATTTTTACGAGTAGTAAGAATTAGTGGGTTTTATACATCAGAGAAATGCTTGAAAACACAGTCATTGTCTATAAAGACTAAAATGCTCGCCTTGACGTTCTTCTGAATATATAAGAAGCAATAATAAGTATCAGTTCTGAAAATAAGAGATGATTAAAATCGACAAAGTTCAATTCGTAAATGCGTTTCGTCTTCGTAAGCAAGTACTGATTGAAAATGATCGCTTTTATCGATTTGTTCTGAAAATATATCTTTATACTCTGGTGAACCGATGAATAGGATTTGAGTTGTTTTGATCATCAACCCTTCTTCATCGAAAATAGCTTGTAGGTCAGATTCAATCACACAGACGAGTACTTGACCAAACCGAGCCTGTAAATCAAGTTCACGCGCATTAGCGAACTGAACCTTCGTGGTTAGCTGAGATTCGACCATACTGATCAGTTCAACAAAACGGTGCATATCAGTCGAACAATTTTCAATCAGTTTCATCTGCTCAGACAAAAGTAACGATTCCAATCCGTCGTTAAGTTTAGCTGTGATTAACCACTGTTTAATATTCTTTTTAATGCGTTTGTAACGATTGGATTTAATAGCACGCTTTAGAAACTGATTTAGTTTGATGTTTCGTTCGGCAATGGTTAGTTTTTTATCAAGGTTACAAAATTCAATGTGCAATAAAGCATGGGTCGTTATATCAAGAAGAAGCGTTGAGTTCATTTCTGTTCCGTTGAAACTTTAAGGTCCAAATCATCATACTACCGACGGCTTATATATGTCTAACTAACATTAGATCGCAATGCTTACCAATAACAGCATATGAACAGGCTCAAGCATCTATTTGGCTGATAAACATCTATTTGACTTATAAACATCTATTTGACTTATAAACACTGATATTGAATTTAAGAGAATTTCCGTTCAAATACGAAAACAGTCCACTTTTCACTACTTCAAATTTGGATAATCAAACATCTGGCAGTTTATCTGCTTCATTGACACAAGAGCTAGAATCTTACATTGGTGACATCAAGTTAGATAGGAGCATGTAACTAATCCTGTAGGTTGGTCACCTCGTACACCTCAGAATAAACGTACAATGACAGTAACCCAATTAACAATATTGATAAAAACGACACTCTCTTATTAGTGAGTAAACATCCTTGTATAAATACGATAGCTCGAGCTACTCTAGTTATTCTCTGTGCTTCACGAGAAGCTTCAAGACCTGATGAGAACATAATATCTTAATAAGAGATACGCAGTTTGTGGTTGCCGTTCTAATGATTCTTTTGCGCTCTCCGATGTCGTTTGTTATTCCAACCTTCATCATCGTATTGCAGCTAGATTGAAGAATATTAAAGAAACCCTTCTTTGTCATAATCAAAACCATACCCAAAACATATTGGGCATCCAGTGCCAGTAATATGATCGTATGCACTCTGAATGAAGTCACCATGCTTAGCGCAACTGATAGTAAAATCGCATGTACCGCCAGTGTATTTTATATTGTCGTTGTACCTGCCTTTATGAATGAACGTTTCTCTGGCTTATTTTTCCCCTATCATAACCATGCAGGAGAACACCAATGCCCCCCTGGCATCCAAATTTTTTTGTCTGTAGAAACTCAGAAGTTCATATTCTGTTATTTTTTTCCACTATTATTATATGACCACATTTCGAACACGATCTTGACAAGTGTTTAGACGGTTTTAACTTCTTCACAAGGCATTAATACTCTCGATTAATACTAAAAGTATTGTTTTGGTAAAAAACAATCACGTTTTAAAGATCATATCTATAGAACTTACCTTCAAATGAAAATAATGTTTTATTGCAATGTAACTAATTTATTTAACGAACACTTTTACATAGTTTTTAGAGGTGAAAACGTACAGATTTTAAGATGTGATTGTACTGTGAAAGAGGTGTTCCCCATTGGAAGTTAAGGGTTTATTTTTAGTTAATAAACCTAGTCTTGGATATTTTACAATGATTTTGGTTTCAAAGGAGGCTGGAAGGCTTGCTCCTGTGGCTTACTTATCTTCTGAATGTTTGAGAGCTAATCTGTACCACATTGCGGGTAGTTTTTCGGCATCTGATTTTGGTCGAGTTATTTATTGTTTAGCTATGATATAATTATACACCATGATGATAATCAATCACGCAAACATATAATATAAGAATAGCAATACTGTTTAATTATCATACAGATCAATTGAAATCTTTGATTGTCATTTCAGTAGTATTCACTTTCTGACAATATGCTAACATCAGCACCAAACATATATAATTAAATTAATTAGATATTCATCGTTATATTAAAAAATTAATCTCCCTAGATTTTATATATAACATGCTACTGGTTATTATCTGTATTTACTTAATAATAACATTTAAATAAAAATAATGACCGACCATAAATACCATGGTATTTTTTAAATCAAAGGTTTAAAATATAATGTCTAAAAATAAACAGTCTGCACCTCAAAAAATTATTAAGGGCCTTGGTGGCGCAAGTAATATTAAATTTATGACTTGTTGTGCTACTCGTCTGCGTTTTGAGTTACATAATGGTGAAATTGCGGATAAAGCCGCAATCGATGCAATTCCTGAAGTCATGGGCGCAGTCCCACAAAGTGGCGATCGTTTCCAGATCGTTATTGGTGGTGGTGTTCAATCAATGATGGCAGAGATTAACAATCTACCTGAAATGAATGGAGAGAGTTCTGAAGGTACTCCAGCTGAAAAAGATGATGCATCAAACGATGATCTAAAAGCTGAACTTCGTTCAAATGGTGTTCGTGGCAAGATTGCTTGGGTTGATGGTTTTTTTGAGTACCTTTCTGACTCTTTCCGTCCAATTCTCGGAATTTTATTAGGTGCATCTCTCATTATTGCTATGACAGCAGTATTAGATGCATTACATATTGTTGATTTTCGTGGTGATAAATCTGCTGGCTGGGTTTTTGTTGATTCAATGTGGCACACCGTCTTTTATTTCCTCCCTATCATGATTGCTTACAACGCCTCTAAAAAGCTGAAGGTTGATCCTTGGTTAGGTGCTGCAATTATGGGAGCCTTAATGACGCCTGACTTCCAGAAATTAACGTCTATGGCCTCAACCACTTCCATTAAAGACTCAACGCTTGGTATCACCTCCCATGTTGCTCATATCTTTGGGCTTCCAATGCAACTTAATGATTACTCTGGTCAAGTATTTGTTCCGTTAATCATGGTTGCAGTATTAGCGGTTGTTTATCGTTTCTTGAAGAAGGTATTCCCTGAAAACGTACAGATGGTATTTGTTCCATTCTTATCGTTAGTGATCATGATTCCATTAACGGCATTCTTAATCGGTCCTCTAGGTGTTTGGATTGGTACTGACTTAGGTACTGGTCTAGCTTGGTTAAATACTAATGCGCCATTCGTATTCGCACTATTAATTCCTTTACTATACCCATTCCTAGTTCCATTAGGTCTACATTGGCCACTTAATGCGCTAATGCTAGTAAACATCCAAACTTTGGGTTATGACTTTATCCAAGGTCCAATGGGTGTATGGAACTTCGCTTGTTTCGGTGCAACAGCAGGTGTATTACTGATCTCTATCCGTGAAAAAGATAAGATGATGCGTCAAACTTCTGTAGGTGCGTTAGCTGCAGGTCTATTTGGTGGTATCTCTGAACCATCTCTATACGGTATCCACTTACGTTTTAAGCGTATTTATTCTCGCCTGCTTCCAGGTTGTGTGGCTGGTGGACTTGTAATTGCAACTCTTGGCGGTGTAAAAACCACAGCTTTTGCTTTTACTTCACTACTAACTATTCCAGTATTTAGTCCAATGTGGGTTTATGCTACGGCGATTACCGTTGCCTTTATTGTTCCAATGGCGTTAATTTTCTTCTTCGATTACCGTACACCAAAAGAGAAAGCTGAAGCTCTAAAAAATAACTAATTTACACTTAGGTTTATCTCCTGAACTAAGTAAATAGTAAGCAATTTAAAGTAGTTCTAGTTTCCACTCTAGAGCTACTTTTTTATTATCAATGGATGTCCCTAATTTGAACTGTACTTTTTCTGCCCTACCATAGCCATACCCGAAATCAAGTTAATTCAGCAAAGTGAGCGAAAGGTGCAGTTGAGACACTTCCTATCAATGTTGGTCTATTTTAAATAATATTTCACAGCTAGACAAAATTGCAACGGTTCACGAGTACAAAGATTGGCCTTTGTATCTAAGTGAATAAACAGGGATGTTGAAATTCAAATCGTAAAGTAGGAATACAATGTTATTGGTTCTGGCAGGATTTGCTTGAATAATAAGCCAGTCTCAAACAATCCTTATGATGATTATCATATTTCTTCATAAATCATTGACATTTATCGCTAACGTCATAGCCTTGTCTCATCTAACCAATGAGGCAAGCGTAATCATGACCAGCAAAGAAATTTTTAATCCTGAACTATGGGATGAAGTCCCTGGCTTTGATTTTGAAGACGTCACCTATCATCGCGCCAAAGCACACGGGACTGTTCGTATTGCAATCAGCCGCCCTGATTGCTTGAATGCATTTCGCCCGAAAACTGTAGATGAGCTTTTCACTGCCCTTGACCATGCTCGCCAAACGTCTGATGTAGGCTGTGTACTGCTAACCGGTAATGGCCCGTCGAAAAAAGGCCAATGGTCATTCTCTTCCGGTGGTGACCAACGTATCCGAGGTAAAGACGGATACAAATACGAAGGTGAAGAAGCAGGCAAAGCGGATGTTGCTCGCATGGGTCGACTACATATTCTTGAAGTTCAGCGTATGATTCGCTTTATGCCAAAAGTCGTTATCGCTGTAGTACCAGGATGGGCAGTAGGTGGTGGCCATAGTTTACACGTAGTGTGTGACTTAACTCTTGCATCAAAAGAACACGCTGTATTCAAACAGACAGATCCTGATGTCGCATCATTTGACTCAGGCTACGGCTCGGCTTACCTTGCCAAGATGATTGGCCAGAAACGTGCCCGTGAAATCTTCTTCTGTGGTTTTAACTACAGTGCACAAGAAGCTTATGACATGGGGATGGTCAATAAGGTTGTTGAACACGTTGAACTTGAAAATGAAGCACTTGTTTGGGCTAAAGAGATCAATAGCAAATCACCAACCGCGATGCGCATGCTTAAATACGGTTTCAACATGTCTGACGATGGCTTAGTCGGACAGCAACTATTTGCAGGTGAAGCAACTCGTCTAGCCTATGGCACCGAAGAAGCACAAGAAGGCCGTGATGCCTTTTTGGAAAAACGAGATCAAGACTTCAGCCGTTTTCCTTGGCATTACTAATACCAGTCTAATTTTTTGATTTAAAACCCTGTTCGCAGGAATTGAATATTCACTCATACTTGATGTGATAATAGAAAAATGGCATTCATTTTTATGAATGCCATTTTATTTAAATCATATCATCAATCGACGACTTCTCTCTACGCTAAGCCCACTTTGGTTTTCGACACACCGATAACCATACCTACGATGATCTCTATAATTCCAATAAGGCTTGAGACCCCTACACAGACAAAATGCTAAGCATCTCTTTTGCACATTAACATTCATATATAAAGTACCTATTGATTTATAAAATCACATGAGAGTACAAATAAAATAGACATAATTAACCATATTCCAGTCATATCTATTGAAAATATTTACATTTTGTAATAACTTGCTCGCCATCAAAAGAACACCGTTCAAATGTTACGTCTGATTTTAAAAACACAACCATTCCACAACAGAAAATACTTATATGAAATATAAAACACTTGCTATATTAATCTCAATTAGCCTTTCACTTTCTGGGTGTGGCGGCGGAGGTGGTGATGACTCATCATCGCAATCTATTACCCCTACCCCAGCACCGACAAAGCCAACGACAAGCCTCCCTGTACCTCAGCCGTCCAAACAGCCAAGAATGCAACTAAATGTTGAAGATATTGAGCTCACGTACGGTCAATATAATGACGTTAGCCTTACTATCGAAAATCAAATTGGCACGCTGAACTATGAGCTGCTTAGCTCAAGTAATAACAATATTGCTGACCTTGACCCTTTCAATAATAAGTTCACCATACTTAACGCGGGGGAACTCACTTATAAAGTGACTGACACAAGTGATGACTACCAAACTTCTAGCTCAACCTTTACTATCAAAGTTAAAAAGGCAAAAGCTCCAAATCCATTTTCAAATGAAGTCATTCTTGATCAAAAAGATACATCCAGAAGCTTCACTGTTGATAACCCTCGCGGCGATTTAAGCATTGAGCTAGATTCTGCATCTCGCGAACTCGTTAATCTTCAATATGCAGGTGGTTATACATTTACGATTGAACCTAAGCGTTCAGGTATTGCAACTGGATTTATTGTCGATGCAGGTAACCGAAATTACGATGGCTACAAGATCCCATTTCACATTGATATTAGAAAAGCAATTACCAACGATTTCAAAGATATAACAATGAAGTATGGTATACAGCCATTTCGTCAAACTTTAAGTAGCGAAGCGACTTATATATTTCGTGCAGAAGACTCTGAAATCATAAACATAGATAAAGCATCAGGTAATATCCAGCCTTTAAAAGTTGGTAAAACTTACGTCAGCGTAGACTTTAAATCTATACACTCAAGCCTACCAGCAACTCAAAATGGCTTTTATGTAAACGTTGAAAAAGGCGATCGCCCTACCGTTTTTAACGCGAGTATTGCAAACGAGATTCCTTACTCAACAATGACTCAGCCATTGAACGTACAGTTAGCTCATCAAGAAGGACAGTTAAGCTATGAGCTTATCTCTGGTAATAACATCAAAAATATCAGTAAAACTAATGGCTCTTTCCTAACGGAAGGCTTAGGTGAAGTTAAAGTAAAAGTAACTGATAAAAGTTTGAATTATGTTGATGCATCAGCTGTGGTCACTTTTAATGTTGTTAAAGCAACGCACCCAGTCTTAACACCACAGACAGCCAACTACACATATTCCAAGTCTGAGCATATCGTTTCAATTCCAGACCAAAAAGGAACATTGCAACTCAACCCCGTAGATACAAATATCTTAACGGCAAATGGTAATAAGCTAACAGCCTTAAAAGCCGGTGTAACAACAGTCAAAGTAACTGACACATCTGATCTATACAAGACTGCAACAACAACATTAACTGTTAATGTTGAACGTGCAAACCGTAATGCTTTTACTGTTAACCCTGTTAATCAGAAGTATTCAGCAAGCACTATTAATTTCTCTGACCTCTATGATTACGCACAAGATAGTAATCCTGTTTCGACAGCACCAATTGTTAGCGTAAAAGCGAATTCAGATACTGCGATTTCGCTAAACCAAGCGGCTAAAGTAATTAACATTAACCGAGCAGGTTCTGCGACCCTTGAACTGTACTGGCCTCAAGATGACCAATATCTGGAATCAGAGAAGAAAACTGTCGAGATTAATATCACGCCAGCAGATAACCGCTTAACGCTAGCAACTAGCTCTGTATCAGCAACGTATCAAATTGATACAAAAACTATCGATGCACCTAACGTCGAAGGTAAAAAAGGCACAGTTAGTTACCGTATAAAAAGCGGCAGCCCAGCAGACGTTGTCAGTATTGACGGTACATCAGGCCTAATGACAGTTAAGAATGCTGGCAATACGACAATTGAAGTGATTGACAGTGGTAACGACAGTTTTTCCGAATCCAAAGCCACTTTTACCGCAACTGTTCATCAAGCTAAAGCAGATTTAGTCGTTGAGTATCCATCAGAGATCGCGCTTGGTGGAGATAAGTTCTACCAGCCTAACATTTCACGTAACCTGTGGAAGCTTAACTTCACTGTCGATAATGCAGTTATCGCTGAAGTAACTAACAATGCAAATGGTTATATCGAGTTAAAATCTGCTGGCAATGTGTACATTTCCTATAAAGGTACATCAAGAAACTACCAACAAGTGAACGGACGAAGCTACCTTACTGTACTAAAAGAAGTGCATCCAGGTATTGAAGTTGAAGATCTTAATGTCTACTACACCCCGTTAGAACTAAAAAAGTCGATTAAAGTTATTTCTAAGCAGTACGGCGCGAGAACGTTTATACAAGCGGCCTCACCTGCCCCTCGATTTAACTATAACTTCAATACTCGCTTAGGCACAATTTCTGATATTCAAGATTATCCATTTGCTGTCAATTTTGCAGTCACAGAGAGTGAAAGCGAAAAATACCAAGCAGCAAAAAGCGGTTCCGAGCAAGCAGATTATGGTGTAATTAAAATTCACCCACCACTGCCGAATGACTCAGATAAAGACTACACAGTTACATTTTCTAACTCTAACCAATCACAAGTTATTGAAAGTGACCTAAATAGCACTCGTTACAACAAACTATTACGAAGTTCGTTCCACTTTAAGGGCTATACAAGTCGTTACTTACCATCACAAACAGACATAACAACTTACGGCAATGGTTACTATACCATTCTTAAAGTTAAGCCTGTTGGCAGCGATGATATAAAGGAAATAAAAGCAGTAGCAGTATTGATCAGTCGTTATGATGGTTGTGAATCAACTTATAGCGATAGCAACTCATTAACACCAAATATGACCATCAATTTCGATACTGATGGACAGAATGATTGCAAAATAGAAGGGGAACGTGCCAACCGCTTCACCAAATTCACAGTATTGGATAACCACTATCTAACTGCTGGTGAGTGGGAGTTGCTCAACCCACTCGTTATATTCCGCTCAGGTAAGTTCGACTTTATTGATACACCAACAGGTGGTTCGTATGTTGAACACCATAAACTAGATGAAGATAAAAAAGGATACCTAGAATCCATTGACGCTGATGCTCAAAGTAAAATGCGCAAAGTCTACGAATGGAATACAGTAAACCTAAAATTTAGCATCTAATAAGCTGATTTATATCGCTTAGTGTTAAACCGAGTGTGCTTTACCGCTCAGTTTTTTATTTTCCAAAAACTGGCAGAAACAAAACATAAAACAGCAAAATCAAGAAAGGCGGTAACTGGTACTTTAAAGGCTAAGTGTGCAAACACTTAGCCTTCCTTTTAATTATCTAACAAACAGCGTCTAAATATATTATTTCAAAGCACTAAGTTCCGGCATAAACCAACTAGGGTTCGTCTCTGCCATCTCTTCAAATACGGCCCATTTACTTAATGCAACTTGTTGTGCTTGAGCAAACATAGCGTCAGCATTTTCTGGATTAGTTTTAAATAAATTACTGAAGCGATTTTCTGCATTCATAAAATCCGCTTTGGTAATCGATGGACGAAGTGAATCAAGCATGAATGGATTAACATCTCGCTCTTTCAATGCCGGATTATAACGATACAAAGGCCAATGCCCAGACTGAACCGCTTTTATCGCTTGCTGACGAGCTTGAGTCATGTCAAAGCCATGTGCGATACATGGGCTGTAAGACAGAATCAATGACGGTCCATCATAAGCTTCGGCCTCACGTAGCGCTTGTAGTGCTTGTTGTGGATTAGAATTTAAGCAGATTTGAGCCACATAAACATTACCGTATGAAATAGCTTGTAAGCCTAATTCCTTACGGAATGTTGGTTTACCACCAGCAGCAAATTTTGCAGTTGCAGCTAACGGCGTTGCTTTTGACGCTTGCCCACCAGTATTAGAGTACACTTCTGTATCCATCACCAAAATATTAATATTGCGTGAGGTACCAAGTGCATGATCCAAACCACCATAACCAATGTCATAGGCCCAGCCATCACCACCCATTAACCAAATTGAACGTTTAACCATAGCATCTATAACTGAATCAAGTTCGGCTGCTTTTGGGTGCCCATGAATGTGTTGACGAATTTCTGTAACACGTTCCCGCTGCTCGCGACAACCAACTTCCGTACTTTGGTCAGCATTCAATGCAGCCTGAACCAGCTCTGCACCAATGTGATGCTGAAGCTCATTGAGTAAACGTCGTGCTGCCTTTTCTTGATGATCGACTGAAATACGGTAACCCAATCCAAATTCTGCATTATCTTCAAATAGTGAGTTTGACCATGCGGGGCCACAGCCATTTGCACCTTGTGTCCATGGTGTACTTGGCATGTTACCGCCATAGATTGAAGAACAGCCTGTGGCATTTGCAATCATTAAGCGTTCACCGAACAATTGACTGATAGTTTTCACAACCGCAGTCTCGCCACATCCGGCACAAGACGCCGGAAACTGGAAATGAGGTGGTAAAAATTGCACACCTTTTACCGTTGAGTAATCAACTTGATTGATTGGTAACAATGGTAGATCGTCAAAGAACTCAACGTTTACCGCTTGTTTTTCCCATTCATCAACAGCAGGCACCATCTGTAAAGCTTTACGGTTTGAGTCTGTTGCGCAGTGAGCAGGACAGGCATCAACACAAAGTGTACAACCCATACAATCTTCGGCATACACTTGAATAGAATAAGCCATATCAGGAAAACCACGTGCTGCAACATCTGCATACTTGAAGTTCTCAGGTGCCGTATCAAGGGCATCTTTGCGATATAGTTTGGCTCTAATTGTTGCATGTGGGCAAATAAACGAACAGTTACCACACTGAATACATAATTCAGAATCCCAACTTGGTACGCTAACCGCTTGGCGGTGCTTATCAAATTGTGTAGTCCCTGATGGGAATGTACCATCAGCTGGAATTTCTGATACAGGGATCAAATCACCACGCATCGCCATGACTTCTTTGGTAACTTTTTGAAGAAAGACGGGGTGCTGGTCGGTAATGGTTTCTTTTATTCCAATTTGTGATGTAACTGTGGTTGGTACCATCACTTTTTGAGTCGCTGAAACCGCATGATCAACCGCATTCCAGTTCATTTCGATAACACGTTGCCCTTTACGAGCATAAGTAACTTCAATGGAATGCTTGATTTGAGCAATAGCTTCTTGTTGAGGAAAAACATTAGCCAACATAAAGAAACCAGTTTGCATGATCGTATTAATACGACGTCCCATGTTGGTTTCAGCAGCGACTTTCATCGCATCGAGTACATAAAGTGATAATTTTTTAGTAATGATTTGTTGTTGAACGGCATAAGGTAGCTGAGACCAAACATCATCTGCATTATATGGGGAATTCAACAATACAGTTGCACCAACCTCTGCGTGTTCAAGACAATCAAATTTCGTTAAGAAATTAAATTGATTAATGCCAACAAATGACGCGCGCTCAATCATCCATGGTGCTTCAATAAGGTGTTCACCAAAACGAAGGTGAGAGACGGTGCGAGAGCCTGCCTTCTTAGAATCGTAATCGTAATAACCTTGTACAAACTTACCATCAATACCACCAATAATTTTGATGGTACTTTTACTTGCGCCAACAGTTCCATCTGAACCCCAACCATAAATAATGGCTCGAACTGAATTAACAGGCTCTAACGTATAATTGTTGTCGATGGTCAAGCTAGTGAAACTAACATCATCATAAATACCAACCGTAAACTGACGAATAATGTTTTCACTAATAGCATTATTAAATGCCGCTTTCACCATAGCTGGCGTGAATTGCTTTGAAGATAAACCATAGCGCCCCCCAGTTAATTTAGGCATAGCTGCTAGGTTACCCATTGAGCACTGTTCAGCTAATACACTCATTACATCAGTGTAAAGCGGCTCGGCAACTGCGCCGGGTGTCTTGCAGCGATCCATAACAATAAGATGCTGACACGTTACAGGCAGGGTTTTCATGAAGTAATCGGCCGCAAATGGACGGTATAGATGTACTTCAATCAGACCTAATTTTGCCCCTTTGGCATTTAAATCATCAACAACTAAGCGTGTTGTCTGAGCACCAGACCCCATGATAATTATCACGGAAGTTGCTTCAGGATCACCATAATAACTAAAAGGCTTATATTGGCGCCCTGTTAAGTCAGCAAATTTATTCATGGCATTTTCTACAATCTGTGGCACAGCTTTGTAGAATGGATTCACTGCTTCTCGCCCTTGAAAATAAATATCAGGGTTTTGTGCAGTACCACGAATAAATGCCCGTTCTGGTGCTAAAGCGCGTTTACGGTGGGCAATAACAAATTCATCATTGATCATTTCGCGAATGACATCGTCGGAGATCACTTCAATTTTATTAACTTCATGAGAGGTTCTAAAACCATCAAAGAAGTGCATAAAAGGAATTCGAGACTCCAAAGTCGCAACTTGAGCAATCAACGCATTATCGTGAGCTTGCTGTACAGAGCTTGATGCAAGCATTGCAAAACCCGTCTGATTACAAGCCATAACATCTTGGTGATCACCAAAGATAGATAATGCTCCCGTCGCTAATGAACGTGCAGCAATATGAAATACAGTCGAAGTTAATTCACCCGCAATCTTGTACATATTTGGAATCATTAACAACAAGCCTTGTGATGCGGTAAAGGTTGTTGTTAGCGCGCCTGTTTGTAATGAACCGTGGGTTGCACCAGCAGCACCACCTTCAGATTGCATTTCAATAATATTAGGAATATCACCCCAAAGATTTAATTTCTTTTCTGCTGCAAATTGATCCGCTAATTCGGCCATTGGCGAAGAAGGCGTGATCGGATAAATTGCCGCTACTTCATTAGTACGGTAAGCAATATGGGTAACAGCTGTACAGCCATCCATTGTTTTATATTGATGTGACATAGCGTACCCCTTATTGATTATTTGGTTTTTGATTTGTATTAGTTACAGGGAGCATATCAATTGCATGACATGGACATTGATTCATGCAGGCCTGACACCCCGTACATTTGTCGTAATCAAATTTGTAGCGGTTACCTTTACCAAGTTTGAGTATCGCGCCCTCTTCTGGACAGGCACCATAGCAACCGTCGCATTCAAAACAATTACCGCAGCTGTAACAGCGTGTTGCTTCATAAACAGCTTGTTCTTGGCTTAACCCTTGAACCACTTCAGTAAAGTCTTTTACACGTTCGGCGACATCAATTTCGTGTATTAGACTTCGATCTGAGTCGATTTGATACCAAAGCTGAAGCATGTCGTAAGTGACAACTTGATGTTTCTCTTCACTGATATAAGTACCACCACGAAGCCAAGCATCAATATTGCGCGCTGCTTTCTTACCATGACCAGTAGAGATAGTCACAGAGCGAGATGAAGGCACCATATCGCCACCGGCAAACAAACCTTCATAGCCTGTCATCATGTGTTCATTGACGAGAATGGTGCCATCTGAATTAATAGTGACACCTGAAACATGGCTAAGTAACTGACTTTCAATATCTTGACCAATAGCTAATACCATTGCATCTGCATGTAAGGTTTCGTATTCACCTGTCGGCTGAGCAATACCATTCTCATCTAGCGTCATGATTTCAACTTTATAGTCATTACCATTCACTGAGATAAGATTGCGTAGCCAATGAATTTTTACACCTTCAGCTTCTGCTTCAGCCGCTTCAAATTCATGCGCTGTCATATTGTTACGATCAGAAAAGAAAATGATCATTGCTTCTTCTGCACCAAGTCGTTTCGCAACTCGCGCAGTATCCATTGCAGTGTTACCACCACCAAGAACGGCAACACGACGCCCTAATTTGGGTTGTTGATTATTACCAACAAGGTTTAAAAACTCAGTAGCTTCCATGATTGGGCCACAATCTTGCTTTGGAATATCAAGATGACGACCAATTTGTGCGCCAATTGCCAGAAAAACAGCATCAAACCCATCGTTTTGTTTCTCTTTTATGACATCTTCAACTTTATGGTTTAGCGTTATTTTGACACCCATATCTGCAATCATTTTGATTTCAGCTTGTAAGATGTCACGAGGTAAGCGATACGCTGGAATACCATAATTCATCATGCCGCCAGCAATTGGATTTGCATCACGAATTTCGACTTGGTGGCCCGCCAAACGTAAATGATAAGCAGCAGCAAGGCCTGAAGGACCAGCACCAATAATCAGTACTTTTTGTCCTGATTCTTCAGTGATCTGAGGGTATGACCAATTTTGATTTAATGCCAAATCGCCAAGCATACGTTCAACTTGTTGTATTGACACTGAAGAGTCACTGTTAACTCGATTACAACCTGTTTCACATGGGTGATAGCAAACACGACCATGAATGGCTGGCATAGGTTGATTGATAACCAGTTTTTTCCATGCTTTTTTAAACTCTCGCTCACGAACTAAAGCAAGAAAACCTTGAATATCATTGCCGGTAGGACAGCTTTGATTGCAAGGCGGTAAATAGTCTTTATACACAGGTAGTATCGCAGGCTTTGGCCCAGTACCTGTTAGGTTGAAAAGATCTGACTTTCTTACAATTTGCTTTTCAGACATATCTGTTCCTTTATGTGTTAAGACATGGACTTTAATCTTCAGATCAATAACAACATTAAATAGATTTTAATTTGAGAATAATATCCAAGACAAATAGATTAAAACGTTCGAATGCAGAATTTAAAACAAGAACACCAAGAATTATAATTTGAAATATAACCACTACGTAATTAAGTGAAATATCAAAACATCCAGAGAAAACATAACAATCAACATTGGACATTTAAACGTATAACTTATATTTTAAATACTCACTCTTTTAACATCGCCATACGTTAAGAGATATTTGTTTAAGTTTAAAGGCCTCAGATTTTCACCTCCTCCTAATTGATTAAAATTATGTATAGCGATCTTAGCTTCCTTATTAGGCGTTTTTCTTGTTTTCTTTATAAAGGCATGTAATATAACTAAATTGTTATTTTTAATTTTTACAAAAAGTATTCTTACAGATTCTTTTTTACAATCAACTCGAAGCTTATAAATCACACCAGAATACCCCCATACTTTGGGGTTAAGTATTTTCAATCGATTACAATAATACACGTCATCAAGCTCACTATACGTATATAACTTCTTACATATCGCATAAGATAACTTTTTTGAAAGCATTCCCAAAAAACAATCAAATCTTGAGGTACAACCTGCTTTTTCTATGATTAATATTTTCATAATTAAAATTTAAATATTGTCATCCATATTAAACACTCGATAGTTGAAAAATATATTCATACCAACTCGATTAGTTAAATAATAATAACTTATCAATAAAAAAAAGAAATTCACTTACATTGTATAAGGCATTAAAAAAAACTTAACACCATGTGTTAAGTTTATATAATGATAATCAATCGTACGAAAAGGTCCCCCCCTGTCAGGTTATACAATCAGGATACTGAAACAAATCGAGCCTAAACCATCAGCATAGCTTTTATGCCGTTTCCATCAGCATTATATACTGCGATCCAGCAGCTCCACCACGGTACAACTCGTCAGTATCAGTAAACCCATATTTTAAGTAACATCAATAAGCCGAAAGGTTTTTACAGTTAACGGTAAGATATATTTTGCTGTTTTGAGAATAAGCTTGCTGAAGATATGGCTTAAGAGCTGCAACAGAGAATTTACCGTAACCTTTACCTTGATGTCGACTATCAATAAAAAATGCCCTCAACCCCAGAGCCCCTTTAGAACAAAAGCCATAATTCGCTGTATCTATTACAAAAAAACCTACAACCGCATCATCAACCAACACGACATGCTTATGCCCTGACTCTGGAATGCTTTCAAATATTTCTTAAACAGATCCAACAAACATCAACTGTTCATCTGACACCTTGAGTGCTAAGGCTTGTTCAACATATTTCTCTGAGAGCTTTTCAATTTCTATCACGATGTCTTCCCTTCCTTGATTAATTGAATTTACTAGACGTTATCCAGATATTTCGTTTGATTTTAACCTTACGCCATGAAATTCGGATATAATATCTGAGTCAGATAATGTGGCAATTAAGGTCGGAGAAGCAAAAGGCTTAGTCAATCGCCAATGCTTCAATATTATAAACATATCTTCATTGCCGACTGCATAACAAAAGACAACACATTAATTATTAAGTGATTTCATAGCTTTCACTTAATAATATAGGAATGATGAAAAATTAGCCGTACTGGACATGGGGAGCATTCTCATGCCGAAGAAAATCGTTAAATTTATAGTTTTTGTGCTGGCCAAGCAAAACCGATTTGTATCGGCATTATTCAATGACCCAGTGATTAAATCCCAGCTAGAGCAGGAGAATCAGTAATGACCCATGAAACAAAAACAATGGAAGTACCTGTCGCTATCGCCGATAGAGTGCAGGCTTTGATTAATGCCTATGAAGCCAAAGAGAAGTTCAATGCTGAGCGAAAGGTTGTAGTGAACAACTTACATTCCATGGACAAACTTAGCTGTGAGATGGCTGTTTATAGTTTTCCTCAGGGTGAGTTGCTAGACACCCTCAGATTTGTATATGAGCTATCTGGTACTAACAGTAAGTTCATCACAAATATACTGACACAATCCAGAGAGAACCCAAAGAAGGTATTATCCGATGCCCAGAGAACATCAGCAAAGAGCCTGTTATTTAATCTGATCAATGAGCCTTCAGTCATTTCTGCCATGAAGGAGATTCAGTAACTCCAGTGCATATGACCAAATTCACTAGGCCACTACAACAGTAATTAAGAGACGCTGGCCTGTTAGGCCAGCTCTATTCATTATCTCATTCAACAAGCGTAGCCGCAGGAAACGTCCTGCTTCCATTCAGAATTTCCGGCCTCTACTTATACATCCTAACGATATAATACCAGCCCAGCACGATCAGCCAGTAACAACTGTCCCCACAGCCTGTGTCGGCTTTGCTCCCCAGCGACAACGCGACTTCTACTGTGCATAAAGGCAGAAAAGATTGATACTTGTCATAATTACTCCCCCGATTTTCTTTCATAAAATCATAGAAATTCAACCGTTATGATATCAATGATTCCCTAAATAGCCGGTCTATGAAATCAGGCAAACACATTCGCCTAACCTATACTAAGCAAGTCTTTAATAAAAAAATTAAAGTAAAGCTGAATAAAGGGTAGCAATATGTCAGACACTTTTACGAAAGGCATGGCTCGAAATATCTATTATGGCGGCAGTGTTTTTTTCTTACTGCTGTTTGCTGCACTCACCATGCATACCACGAAAGAGATGCCCAAATCTGACCATCGTGAAAATCTCACTGAATCAGTCGCAAGAGGTAAAACGGTATGGGAAGACAATAATTGTATTGGTTGCCATACGCTCGTAGGAGAAGGCGCCTATTATGCCCCTGAGTTGGGAAATGTTTACTTTCGTCGTGGGGGCGGCAATCTCACTGCATTTAAAGGCTTTATGCAAGGTTGGATGAAAATTCAACCACTTGGTGTGCCGGGGCGTCGCCAAATGCCTCAATTTAATTTGACGGTGCAACAAGTTGATGATTTAGCGGAGTTCTTAAAGTTCACAGCTGAAATGGATGTTAACAGTTGGCCACCGAATATTGAGGGGTAAGCAATGAGTACTTTAAAATTCCAATCACAATCTGTAGCAACACCCTACTTTATTTTTGCTTTGTTCTTATTTACTGGGCAAATTATTTTTGGTCTCGTAATGGGACTTCAATACGTTGTCGGAGACTTCCTCGCGGGGGCGATTCCTTTCAATGTGGCCCGTATGGTCCACACTAATTTGCTTATTGTTTGGTTATTATTTGGCTTTATGGGCGCCGCCTACTTCCTTGTGCCGGAAGAGTCTGAAACTGAGTTATACAGCCCCAAGTTAGCAATTCTGCTGTTTTGGGTATTTGCCGCAGCCGGAACATTAACCATATTAGGTTACCTATTGGTACCCTACTCTACCCTTGCCCAAATAACTGGTAATGAATATTTCCCCACAATGGGAAGGGAATTTTTAGAGCAACCGACCATAACTAAAATCGGCATTGTTATTGTCTGTCTTGGGTTTCTGTTTAACATTGGTATGACGATATTACGAGGCCGAAAGACCGTCATCAATATGGTGCTGATCACAGGCCTCATTGGTCTTGCAGTATTCTTCCTATTCTCATTCTATAACCCAGAAAATATTGCTATGGATAAGCTTTTTTGGTGGTTTGTTGTCCACCTTTGGGTTGAAGGTGTGTGGGAATTGATTATGGGTGCCATTTTGGCCTTTATTCTGATCAAAATTACCGGCGTTGATAGAGAGATCATTGAAAAGTGGCTCTACGTCATTATTGCGATGGCACTGATCTCTGGCTTGTTGGGGACGGGACACCACTTTTTTTGGTTAGCGACCCCAGGATACTGGCAGTGGGTAGGCTCGGTATTCTCAGCCCTTGAGCCCTTGCCCTTTTTTGCTATGGTGCTGTACGCATTCAATATGGTCAATAATCGCCGCCGTGAGCACCCCAATAAAGCAGCCACACTGTGGGCATTGGGCACTGCGGTAATGGCATTCTTAGGGGCTGGTGTTTGGGGGTTCTTACATACCTTGGCACCCGTCAACTTCTACACTCACGGTACACAAATCACGGCAGCACATGGTCACATGGCCTTCTATGGGGCTTATGTAATGATTGTTCTCACTATCATTTCATACGCTATGCCCAAGTTACGGGGTGTTGGCGAGGCATCAAGTAATAAGGCTCAAGTGATTGAAATGTGGGGATTCTGGTTAATGACTGTTGCCATGGTCTTTATCACCCTATTTTTAACTGGCGCCGGAATTTTGCAGGTCTGGTTACAGCGTCTCCCCGAAAGTGGTGAGGCACTTAATTTTATGGCAACCCAAGATAAACTCTCTATTTTTTATTGGGCACGAGAAGCCGCAGGCGTCATATTCTTAATCGGCCTAATCACCTACCTATCCAACTTCTTTGTCGACAAGAAGGCAGTTAAATGATGAGTTAACAACACCCATTCGCTTTACTGGAAATTGAAATGAAGCTGGCGCGTCGATTACCGTCAGCTTCGATTTAAATCAAATCAAATCACAGTACAAAGGAGATAATTTAACCACTTATGGAAGAATGGGTTGGTAGTATTTGGCATAAGTTCATTGTGCAAAAGAGCCACACAGAATTTGATCATGCCCGAGTTGAATTTGATGAGATCAAAAAATCTGCTGGTGTGGTCTTTCGAGCGCTAGGAGGTGCGCCGACTAAACGCGTCGAAGCTGCAGTGCCTCGTGACTATTACGCTCGCAGGAAATTACTCAACAAGATTTCAGGTACCAATCAACAGATCAGCCTTGCTTGGCAAGATGAAACTAGCCTACGGCTGCCGCAATCTATCGCCATTTTTGATACACCACAACTCAACAAAGAACTTTACCTCTGGCTAGTGGCACTCGCCGCTCATAGCCCTAACCATTTCACTCACTGGGCCAAAGACAATCAGGCCGTAGTGACTAGAATATTAACTAAATTCCCAGCATTGAGACCGCGCTATCGACAACTCGCAACGGCGGTAATCAGGCTACGCCAACCAGTAGAGGCATTACCCAAGCCTTTGCAACCGCTCGAACGAGCTGTCATTCAGGCGATAATTCACCCTGAAAGTATCATTGATTTTCCGGTGGCAAACTATGCCCCTCAAGCGATTTATCTCTGGTTATACCCCAATGAAAATATCAAAGCCAATCCGTTCAAAGCGGCAGAGGTTAATGGTGATGAGGAACAAATTTCATCATTAATGACTCACCAGAAAAGCCAACAAGCTAGAAAAAAATCAGAGCGAATTGATGAAGATGACACTAAAGATAGTTTGATGGTATTTCGCTTAGAAAACTTATTTTCCTGGAGCGAGTTTTCTCGGGTGAATCGCGCGGAAGACGACACTGATGATGATGACGCCCAAAGAGTTGCTGAGGATCTTGATATTATTACGGTGGCAAAGGGTTCGCGGCAAAAGACCGCAAAACTTAAGCTAGATCTAGATTTACCCTCTGCAATTGAAGACGACTTACCGCTGGGAAAAGGCATCACGTTGCCAGAGTGGAACTATAAGTCCAATCAATTAATACCCAAGCGCTGCTTATTGCAACCTATGTTACCTAAAGACAGCAAACCACTCGCCTTACCAGCATCATTAACCCCTGCAGCTAAGAAAATCCGTCAACAATTCCAGCAGTTACAAAGTATCAAAAGTTGGCAAAAAGCTCAGTCGACTGGCGATGAAATTGATTTAACTGCTTGGCTGGATTTCCATATTGATAGTAAAACATCAATAGCGCACGATACTGGACTCTACCTTCGATTTCAGAACTGCCAACGTGATATCAGCACCCTATTATTATCAGATCTTTCCATGTCTACAGATGCCTATATCAATAATGAGTACAGAGTAATTGATGTCATCAAAGACAGTATGTTGCTATTTAGTGAGGCCTTAGCGGCAGTGGAAGATGCTTTTGCTATTTATGGCTTTTCATCAGTAAAACGCCATCATGTCAGGTTCACGCTGTTGAAGAATTTTGCCGAGTCCTATGATGACCATATACGTGGTCGCATACTCAGCCTACGTCCTGGGTTTTATACCCGCATGGGAGCGGCGATTCGCCAAGCCAGCAACATTTTGGTCGAGCAAACTCAACATCGAAAACTATTACTTATTTTGACCGATGGCAAACCAAATGATATCGATAATTACGACGGAAGACATGGGGTTGAAGATACCCGGCAAGCCATCATTGCCGCCCGCCGCCTTGGACTCATTCCATTTTGCATCACCATAGATCAAAAGGCTGACCAGTATCTGCCTTATATCTTTGGAAACAATGGCTTTACTGTTATTTTCGACCCAAGCCAATTACCCACAAAGCTGCCCCAGTTGTATCATCAACTCACCCAGTCTTCTTGCTAGACATTATCCACATTAGGAGAGCTAAATGAGCGAGAAAGTGCCCTGTTTGTATTGTCAGACTGAAAATACCATTGAGCAAGATGTTGGTGGCAGGTCAGCTCCAACTCAGGTCTGCCATCATTGTGGTATGGCTTTACCCAAGGCTCATCCAAGCAGTCGCCGCTATAAGACTAAGGTGTTTTTGTGGGCCTTTGTATTTATCGCATTATTTTGTTTTATTATGGTCATTTATTTGCCTAGATAACGGACTACAGCAGACAGGTATATAACAATGAGTTTTAAAAAATACGATAAAGAACAAATAGAGCAAGCATCTGCAATTGCCTTGTGGTCCTTACTAAACCTCACCTTTTTGCCTTTGTTCTCGTTTATCGTGTTACTAACCAAAATCAATAAATGTACCACTGAGTCTTTTTCCGCTTACCACCTGAACTTCGCCATCAAGCTGAACCTAGCCGCTGCTGCGGCTTTAATACTGGTCACGGCACTAATGATATTATTGGGAGGCTTCAAATCTGGGATGACGTGGGTATTTGTGATTACCTATTTTATCTCTATCCATACTGTATTTATTCTGATTGCCGTATGGATGTTAGTACGGGCATGGGCAGGCAACAAGATGGGCTACAAGCAAAATTAAAAAGCGGCCCCTCAACAATCAAAATATAAGCGTGCAACATCCATCAAGGCTTCAACAGTACTAATATCATCTGATAGGGGCTCAGCAAGACAACACCGACACACAGCAAGCGGTGACATACCACTAGACATCATTCGAGCCGCATAAATTAACAAGCGAGTGGACACCACTTCATCCAAGTCACTGTCTAATCGACGCAGTGAACCGGCCAGTTCAATCAACTTGACCGCCAAGCTTTGTTCTATTTGGCTTTCAGCCATCAGAATTTGACTCTCAAGCAGAGGGTCGGGATAGTTAAGTCGCAATGCGACGAAGCGCTGTCGAGTGCTTGCCTTCATGCCTTTGAGAATATTTTGATAGCCTGGATTATAAGACACCACTAACATAAAGCCTTCCGCAGCGGCAAGCTCCTCCCCCGTTCGCTCTATCGGTAGTAGGCGTCGATCATCAGCAAGAGGATGAAGGACCACCGTGGTATCTTTACGCGCTTCGACAATTTCATCGAGATAACATATGCCGCCTTCTCTCACCGCTCTAGTTAATGGCCCATCCTGCCAATACGTACCATTAGGCCCAATCAAGTGGCGCCCAACGAGATCCGCTGCAGTTAAGTCATCGTGACATGCAACGGTGTACAATGGTCTGCCTAGTTTATCGGCCATATGAGCGACAAAGCGAGTCTTACCGCACCCTGTTGGCCCTTTAATCAGCAATGGCAACTGATGCGCATACGCATACTCAAACAGTTGAACTTCATTATCTTGTGGCTGATAAAAAATATCACTATTAATGGGAATAGCTGAGGTAGTTGAAGAGGTCATATTATTCCCTAAGACTCGGCACTAGTCGAAAAAGAAAGCTATATAAATATAGTTCTTATCAAAGATTTGGCCATAGAGTTAGTCGACTTGGCCCATTCATCGTCAAAAAAAGGCGGTCAATATAATGAGTGAGGGGAATAAAATAATGTAGATCCGCATCATTAAACGTAAGTATTTATGGGCTTGGCGCAGTTCCATAAAATGGTCGATAACCATCAACCCTTTGGACATCACAGTCAGTGCCACCAAAACACTCACAAGTGCCGAGGACTCAAAATGCTCACCCAAGAATGTATTAAACAGGGTAATTCCAATCAGTGCCCACCAATAATATTCAATTTTCCCAAATGACTTCATCAGCAATCACCTCAATACATACAGCAATGGGAATATAAGGATCCACATAAGATCAATCATATGCCAATACATGGCCAAGGCCTCTAAGCCTGAGTGCTGCTTTGCTGAGTAGCCACCTTTACGCAAGCGGAAAATTACCCACAATATCGCGCAAGCTGCCCAACCAACATGAAGAAAGTGATTAAAGGTCATGTAGTAGTAGATAGTAAAAAACTCACTGGTATTGGTACTAAAACCCTGCAAGTCATTCCAATAAAATTCACCCGTTTTCACCATCAAATACAAACAGCCACAACTAAAAGTCAGCCAAAGGTAACGCTCCGACTTCCGTAGATTGTCCAAGCGAATATTGATCATGGCTTTTGCCATAAAGTAGCTACTCGACAGCAATATAAGGGTATTTAAAACGCCTGAGGCAGTGCTGACGCTCTGAGGACCAAGGGAGAAAGCTTCGGGATAATGATATTTGGCAATAAAATAGGCTACAAAAAAAATTCCGAATTCGGTCAGTTCAGACAAAATCCCCACCCAAATAGGAATATTACCTGGAACTCTTCCCGCCCTTAATTCAGTCCATGAGTGAGGGAAAATACCCAAAGATTCCTTTTGGGGGTCATTATTCACGCTTTCACTACCTGCATAGAGGCTTTCACTTAAGTTTATTATTCGTTCACTTAAGGTTAGTTGAATATATCCAAGCCACCTCAAAATGCAGGATTCAGAGCACCTTGAGGTAACTTGCGTATAGTTAGCTTGCTTGGCTCGTTTTTAAATTTTTAAACTTGAGGCTTCCAAATACATTGATGAAAGCACCAATAATAATCAGAGTTCCACCAGCCCAAGTCCATATTGATGGGAGCTCACTAAAGAATAACCACCCTAGAATGATTGAAAAAACCACTTGTACATAAGAATATGCAGTGGCTTTACTCGCAACTTCAGTTTGCATCGCTTTTGTCAGCCCGATTTGCCCTACTTGAGTGGAAATACCAACAAAGAGCAATAGTAGCAGCGCTTCTGTATCTGGCATTACAAAGTCATTACCCAGAAATAACACAGACAGAGGCAACGCAATTAACGGAAAATAAAAGATAATAACAGAGCTATCTTCAGTGCTACTGAGTCGCTTTACAATGACATAAGCAATAGCACTTCCCAGAGCGCCCAGTAAAGCAGCGGTTACACTTAGCCAAGGTAATGCAGCAGTACTATCAAATGTTAACCCCGGACTAACCATTACAAGTAGCCCTACGATACAAAAGACAATACAAATAATAGTTGAGAGCTGAATTCGCTCTCTAAGAAACACTAACGCCAACAAAGCGGTAAACACAGGATGTAGGTATTGAAGAATAGTCGCTTCAGCTAAAGGTAAAGTCGCGACTGCGAAATAAACGCATATCAAAGCAAGCGAACCTGCGACGCCTCTTGCTATCAGTAATTTTTTATTATTACCCCAAACTGAAATCCGTTTCCTTTTAATATCGGCATAGCTAATGATTAGTGAAACAACAGCCCTGGCAGCTACAATTTCAAACACAGGTATGCCATAAGTGCTGACTAATTTAACGCAGCTAGACATAAGTGCAAAAGCAAAAGCTGACATCAGCATATACCTAACACCGACAGGAACATGATTTATAAAGTGAGTAGGCATGAATACTTTTTATTTCAGTAAATTAGAGGCGTGATCTTATAAAAGAAATCACATAATTGGAAGTGATGATTTAAGGCAGTGAAAAAGCAAAAAAACAGTCTTATACCATTCTGGATAAGTAAATGGTCAGATAATTGCGTAGAGAAAATTGATAATAACAAGGCAGAAATTGAAGTAACTAGTGGTTCTAATTATAAAATTTCTAACGTAGTTATAAGCTATTTTAACCAGCAAGGATGATCAGATACTTGTCTAGATTGGTATTGCAACCATCTAGGGGCTATTTGAAATTGTAATTTATGCAGACTCATTCCTTTGGTATAGTTCCGCACGTAAACGTTAAATTAACGCTTTATACTTTTAGACATAACAAGAACATCAACCCCTCGATAATTGACTTGCTCTAATGCTTTCCAGCCTAAATGCGTGTATAAACCTCCATTCAATTTTTCGGTCTGCAGATGAATTTTTTTTACACCTAGTGATAGTGCCACCTCTTGTACTTTAAGAATAAGTGAGGACGCCACATTATTGCCCCGAAATTCACTATCAACATAAACACCACCAATCCAATGTTCTTTATCAGGATAAATCGACATTTCGTGGCATCTAAGTTGAGCAACACCGAGTACTTTTTCGCCATCAACAGCCACGACGATAAGAGGAATTTGGTTTGAATTAAGATAGTCATCTAGCTTTCTATCAAAAGATTCAACGGTCGCTCCTTTAACGAGTGGTCCCCACTCATCAAAGTACCAACGTGCTACCTTTGCCTTCATCTCTTTCTTATCTGCAAGAAATATAAACTTCAACTGTTTGTCTCCTGTCTTAATTGAATATCGCCACAGGTTCGATAATCGCCTCAATTAATAACATAACTAAATTAATACAATGCGTGACTTCGTTGTACTGAATAAACAATATTGCCGATTTTCATTCATGGACTGGTGACTATTAAATACGTTATTAAGCTTATTTTTTAACTCAAATCTAAGCTATACATTCATCATTTTTTATTTCAAATGGCGTTCCGCCTGGATCACTAAAGTACATAGTCAAAAACAAGTCATTCTCCATAAGTACATACTCGATGGAGTGCTCAAATAAATGCTTTTGCCAATTTCTGAATTGACTACTTGTTACGCTAAAAGTAACAGTTGTACTGTATATTGATTTTGATTCAAATAAACCAAGATGTTCACTACCATTGTCAACGGCGAATGGAATGCCTTCAATCCACGGCCCTAGACTAGTAACACGGGTGAAGTCTAAATTTTCTAAGTATGTTTTCTGAATTAAAGCTCGATTGTTTACATCCAATTGGATGTGGTCAATTTGATCTAAATTAAGCACAAAACGTCCTCCACCATATGCAACCAGCATCAAGGCACGGTATTAAAAAAACAGGATTTTCAATAATATAGATTTATTATTTTTGTGCAATCCGTCAGAAAAAAACATTTATGCTTACAACATAGAACTTTAGCAACTTCTATAGGTGATCATGATCCCTTTATTCGGCGTACCTCGATAAATTGACCATGCATACAGGTCAATGAAAAGCGATTGAGTAGAACAAAGATTGTTCTATATACCTACACCTGAGAGGCAAAATAAGCCGTTATCTCAGCCTCGGTCATCTCTGTCGTATTATTAGAAAAACAATAGTATTCAGGCCGTTGATCGCTGAAATATTGTATATTCATGACCAATCCCTCTAACTGCGGAAACAAACCAACGGGCATATTATAACTTCCCGTTTTCTTTAAACGATAAAATAAATGTGTTCCACATTCAGAGCAAAAGCCACGAGAGGCCCATGGTGAAGAATCATATTCCTTCACACTTTCATCGCTTTAAATAGTTACTTCTGTCCCACACTGTACAGCGAAGAAAGGGCCGCCACCCCAAGTACGACAGGTATCACAATGACATACAGTAAATTTAGGATCGACGGCGGCAACGGTCATTTTTACTGCACCGCACAAGCATTTTGCTACCTTTTCATGAGAATATGACATTACAATATAACCTTATATTTTCGTGGATTAATTAGCTAAATGACGAACTAACTTAAGCAACGAATGCACAAAGAAAACGCATCTAACCTAAATAATAAATACTGGCACAATGGCTGTGCCAGTCATTCTATTATTCAAAAATAGGTTCGTCGTAATTATAACCTTCATCTGAATAAGCAGTTACAATCGCATCTTCAACTAAGCCGGCTTCAGCTTTCACCTGTGTTTCAAAAAAATGTTGGATTTGCTTCCTACGTCCATGTGCCGCCCAACAGTCGGCATCTTCCCAAATTTCATTAAATACAATGGGGTATTCATTTCGAGATGCACTTGGGTGATCAATCTGACGAGTAAGCATATATTGGATGCAACCTTCTTCTCGGTAAGAATCTGGTTCAAGCGCTTTTAGAATTTCAAACAATTCTGCTTCTTTACCCGCTTTTGGCTTAAATTGAGCTAAAACATACACACGACTTGTCATGATATTTCCCTTTCATGTAGATAATTGAAATGATGATAACTGAGTTTGTTAAAAAAGGTAGCGACCCAATAGGGCTAATATCACAGTAAGAGCATACAACGCCTGCAACTTATGCACTTCCACAAATATCTCTAAAATTCAATGAGTAAATACGCACCTATCGATTGACCATGAAAAAAAGATTGAAGTAAGATGTGTGATATTCAATACGCACTAGATTGCTTTTTAATTAGCTATACCTCGTTGCTGGAAGAACTTCTGCAACTTCATTATCTAGCATGCTTAATACGTTTTCATAACCATATTTGGGCAACCAACCAAGCTCTTGTTGCGCCAGTGTAGAATCATAAACACGATCAAGAGTTTGAGGCAAACGCCATCCTCGGTTTACGAAGTCACTTGCCAAGCAAGGTGCATATTCTCGTATAGCATCATCAGCATTTTGATATAGCTGTTCACAAGATATTTTGTGAAATGGCGTTTGTCCTGAAATGATATAGCGCCTAAAACCCGATAGACGTTTATCTACAGCACAAGCATGAGCACTAGCAACATCTCGAGCATCAATACCACGAGTTAAACGATATACAGCCATTAAGTGTGCAGGCTCTGGGAAACAACGAGACATTTGAAGAACTGTGACAGGAAAATTGAACACATTTGAGATATTTTCAAGTATCTGTTCAGCCTGAATCTTTGATTTATGGTAAATCGTTTTAGGGCTTGGAGTAATGGTTTCATTAACCCAGCCCGCGGTGCCCTCAGGTGTTGATGCAAAACCATAAAGGGCGGTGGTGCTAGTGAATACAAAGTGCTTAGCGCCCTTTTTTATACCCAGTAATGCAAGTTGCTCTGTTGCCTTTATATTAATGTCTTCAAATTCATTATCGGATACTAGCCCAACATGAGGAGCATGCAACGCCGCAGTATGAATGATAACCTCTACGCCATCTAAAGCTGTAGTCAATAAAGCGGTATCACGAATATCCCCGACAAAATCAGCTGTTGAACATGGTGTTCTATCTATCCCAACAACTTCATGTTTTTTCATTAGGTTGATATAAATTGCACGTCCGACTCTACCAGCTGTACCTGTAATTAAAATTTTCAATTTTTGCTGCCTATTTGAACACACAAAACAATTTTAACAACTAACATTGCCACTTACCTACCTAAGTAAGATCTCATCGGCTAAATATGTTTTCGTTGTAACTCATAATGTCTTACTTTGCGCACTTTTCCTGATGCTGTAACCTCAACATCATATCTATACGAAAAACCTGATTTCAATATTACTGAACCCGAAGGGGAATTTTCAGGTAAGTGTCGAGCATATAGCATCGGAAGCTGCAAATGTTTGAATGCAAATTCAATCAAAGCCAGACTTGCTTCAGTACAGTACCCTTTGCCCCAAAATGGAACACCTAACCAATACCCAAGATTACCATCGCTTGCAGTTATTTCTGTTAAGCTTATCGCACCAATAAGTTGGCCACTATCTTTTAAAGTAATAGCGTAAATTACCGATTGTTTCAGCTCCCACAAATCACAATGAGTCCGAATCCAAGCTTCAGCCATTCCATTTTTATATGGATGAGGAATGTTAGCCGTCATCTCTGCAATACGTTTATCACCAGCTAACTCTTGCACTCGTGTCGCATCACTTAGATTAAACCGCCTAAGTATTAGTCTTTTTGTTTCAATGGATTGCTGACTCATATATCTCCTTAACGATAAGCCCTTTTGAATGCCTTGCTAAACTTTTATGGTATGAACAAATCGCTGCCTCGTTACTACACCCCATTTTTCATCTTCATAGCTATCTTCAACGTAATTGCCTGCCGTGTAATCATCAAGAACATCGCGCCAAAATTTGACTGCATGTTCAGCACCTGCGACCTGTTTGATTTCCCAACTTCCACCTAGACTTTTAAAAACATCAGTAATGAAGCTTTTACCAACTTTGTTTTTTCGGAAATACGGCACTACATAGAAATCACAAACTTCATAGTTCGCAGGCGTTTCATTGGCTATCGCTGTATGCCCAGCTGGAACCCCATCCATATATAACAAGTAACCAGAAACGTTACCTTCGATCTGAGTGTCTAATGGAAACAAACCGTTTTCATCAGGTTTTTTCTGCATGATTTTTGAAAACTCAGCTTCATAAGCTTGTGCCAAGTTCATATAAACATGCTTATTACTACTATCTACTTTTATTATTTTCATAAACAATTTTCACCTCAATACGCCTAACGCTAATCACGATATGACCTTTTTTACTAATACCAATTCCATTAATGTTAAACTCAGTGAACAATTCACATTAATAGAAAAACTCAAGCAGAGCCATTGTGTTAGCATTCTTTGTGAATTAAAAGCGATTTACCTCTGCGTCGTTATCGTGCTGGTAACCTAATAAAAAAGGCCCTCTATGACTAGAAGACCTGTTTACATTTTTCGTTTATATAAAATAGGCGACTTAAAACCTAATAAAACCTACTCAGAAAATGGCACCCAACGATCGCCGATGGCACGGTAGTTCATCCAGAACTGAGCGCCCTCATTAACCGACTTCACAAACAGGCTCAATTCCCTCGCGTTGGTCGGTACGGTAAAGCGTGAGTCGGCAAACTCATTACTGCAGGTCGCTTGTGCTTGATCATAGCTCACCGCTTGGCTGGTAGCCTGAATTTGACCTTCGCGGTTCATGCAGAGCGCAGGATACTGCTCGCTTTGACTTGCAGTGGCAAAATGGGCATAGCCATCAGAGCCCACCGACAACTTAACATGCTGTCGACCAACTCTCGGTGTCTCCAGACCGTTTCGCCAGCTAAAGATGTGATTGGCAATATAGCCATCGGCATCATCAGGCAGGAACTGATCGCGACCGATAAAGTTGATGCCGCACTCCAACGCAGGTCGCACTTGCGATACCGGCAGATAATGATCCCAAACCCAACCACGTTTGTCTTCAACAATGGTACTGAAACGACCCAGATCCCAAGCAGGCAGGCTTGATGGACAACCAGCAGCATAGTCATGATCATCACTGGTCTCGGGGCCCATTCGGTTCCAGATCACGCTACGGTAGTCGGTATTGTTACCGCAATCACCGTTAAAGGCGAAGAACATGATCTGCTTGCCGTCATCGAGTAACTGTTTGGTCGTCAAGGATTCCGGCGCATAGTTACAGCCATTGACTGCATCTCGAAAGACCATATTACCGAAGGTTTCAATGATCTCTCGAGCTACATCCTGCTCATAGCCCTCATTCTTGCTAGAGTGCTCAAACTTGACATAGATAAACTGCCCGGGATTGACCCTCAACCAGTTTTTGATCTCAGACATGACCCGCACAAAACTGGTGCCGCTAGTATCGACCTTGTGTTTGAGTGTACGGCCGACAACATCAATCTCAATCGCCCGCACCCCAGACTCCAACTGCTCGATAATAGAGGTGGACTGATTGGGATTAGCACTAGCCCAGTAGTAATCGCCCGAGTTATAAGAGTTATGAGTACCCATCCAAGTAGCTTTGTAGATAGGGGAATAGGTTACTAGCTCGTTCTGCGCCGCCATCTGCTCCTGTAGCGTTGAAGGCTGACGGGTGTGAACCCTAAAACTGTCAGCCTCATCATTGAAGCTATGGTCTTTAAGGTTGCCGGATGAGCGTATCAGGGTGACGCTACTATTGTTGAAATTGGGGTAACGATACAAAGTCGTGCCGGCATTGCCGCTAAGAAACACTGAACTCATCTCGTTGGTTAGATCAGCTATCCCCATATCAGCAATCCCCTCTCCCGCCATCGCGCACATCGGAGTACCGGCATAACCTGAATCTTGATAGAGACACGCAAAATCGTCGGTGGTTCTTCCCAAAAGATCGAATGAGGAGATGCTGTCATTCAGCCTTTTAAACAGGAAAGTATCCTGCATCACTGTGGTGGACTTACCCTCTTGGTTGCCATGTTCATAAACTTTGACATAGGCGTTGCCATAAAGTCGAATCGCCGTGACCTTATCGTTCATACTACTTGGCATATTCTGCTGGCCCAGCTGCTGAGTACACCATTTCTGCCCAAGAAAGTTTTCATCTTCGTAGAAGCACACTTTGGCATCCTCCGCCCAGGCGGTGCCAGATAACAACACAGATGCTATCAATATAGTTTTTTTCATCAGAGATCCTGCTCTTGTAGTTAATGAACAGAGTAACGACAGCATACCCATTGCTTCAGCGTATTGCCGCAAGATAGATATGAGAAAACACGCACCCTGGGTGCTGAGTCTGATCTTAGAAACACAATGTCGATGTGGCACCACGCAAGGTGCATGAACTTCCTGCTGTCATATTTTCAGCCAAGATATTCGCACGTCGTTACGATCTTTTTCTGCGATGCCGAGCTCGGTTTGAGCCCAGCAGAGCAAGATGTACTGTACCTGCCATAGTTGGAACCAATCAAAAACACGGCTCTCCAGCATTAGACTTAGCATCTTCAGCAACTTGTAAGCAGGTAACATCATTGTATTACTAACATGTTTAGTTACGGGGTTAATGTTGAATGCTTAAATATCATCAATACTATTTAGGCTCGACATTTGAAATAACAGATAGATGATCGGAGGAATAAATCCCATCTTTAATGACATTGACATATTTAAAGGTATTAACGCGCAGCTTATCATTCACAAAAATATAATCAATGTCTTCGGTAGGCTCTTTAAAATAACCATGATATGTATATTCCTTACCGTCAATACCTTCAAATGGCTTTATAGTTGTAGATCTCGCATCATTAAATAAACTGGTCAATGCTTCATATGAAGCGACGTCACTTCTTTCAAAGTTTAAGTCACCTAAAACAATAACTGCATCATTATCATCACCAATAATTTCTTTGGCTTTCTTACTTAATAATTTAGCACTCTGCTGCCGTGCGACTTTACCAATATGATCAAAATGAGCATTAAATACAAGTACACGTTTACTTGACTCTTTATCTTCAAGTCTTACCCAACTTGTAATACGAGTTAGATCTGCATCCCAACCAACACTAGCGACAACCTCTGGGGTTTCAGAAAGCCAAAATGTACCACCACCAAGTTTTACATACTTATCAGCCCTATAAAAAATTGGGACAGCCTCGCCTTTTGTTTTTCCATCATCTCGCCCAACCCCAACCCAACCATAGTTAGATAAATTTCTAGCTAAATAAATAATTTGATCATTAAAAGCTTCCTGTAAACCAGCAATATCAATATTTTGTTCGCTGAATATTGATGACACTATTTCCTTACGATTTTCCCAAGTGTTATTTCCATCATATACACTGCCATCAACACTATCCTTACTATTTCTTATATTAAATGACATTACATTAAAGTCATCGGCAATTGCAGGTAGTGCCAGCGCAGCTAGCAAAAATATGGTTATCTTTTTCATTAGTTGATTTCCTTATTTAAATTGGATTTTAAATATAAATACTCAAAACATAATGCTGTGCCCGCCTGAGCTGGTGAACCGAAAATACGGACAAAAGTAACTTAGCGGGCTTATAGGTCAATCAGTGAGTTCTGGCAGCTTAGTTGATAGAATCTAAACGCTTCAGCTCTGGTGCCAGATCGGTCAACTCGCCCTTTTCAAGATCGATCATAAAATGACGGCTAGCATTACCATTGGCAAACTTGGTCAAAATACCAAACAGGCTACCAAAACGTTGCTTAAAGACCTCGCCAAAAGCGCTGGAAGCATCAATTGGCTTTGGACGCAAATCTTTGGACAGTGTTTGTGCTAATAGGCTGTATTGAGGAATGCGCTGCTTCTCGATATCTTTAAAAGCAAGCTCATCGGCATTTCTCAAGCGGTAGAAATCAACCGCAAAATCAAAGCCGTTCCAGCGCGCAAAGTCGTCAAGATTCAAGTTCGACAGTTTTGCCAGTTCAGATGCCTTAAGGCTTGCTTGCTGCCAAGCTTTTGTAAACTCAGGATCATTGATTTTTTCCGGTGTGAAGTAGGTTTCGACCTCATTTTTCTGGCAGATTTCAATGACCTGTTGGCCTTTGGTCAGTGTTGCAATTTGCTCATTGCTAATTGAGCTATCCAGCTGGCTCAAGATCAGCATGCTCTTACCATCCAAAGCAAACAACATCTGTTTTAAGCCACAAGGCCAATCTTCAGGAAGGAAGCGCATTCGAGTAAGCTCAGTTATGTGCCAGTTAGTAAACTCATAATAATTTTTGGCACTGAGCACTTCTTTATTCCACATTTCATCGGCGTCAATCTCCTTAAGGTGATCCCACTCCTTTGCATAGTGTTCAAACAATTCGTTAAAGCGCGGAACGTCATCCAAAATCACGGTTTCCACTTCAACCTGCTGCTTACCTTTAAAAGTTAGGAGTTTATAAGCAGGTACATAAGCCGCCATTGACGGTGCCTGAACATTAAACAAGAAAGTATTATCCTCGTAGTGCTTAACCTCAGTATCGTTAAAGTGCATGTGGCCACCAACATGAAGCTTGATGCCGGTTTGTGCTAAAGCCTTGCTGACATCTTCTCTCGGCAAGCGTTTCAGTTGGAAGCTACCTTGTCCGAAGATGTCTGCAATGGTTTCTGCGGCGCCATTATAAAACTCGGTCATCGGGAAGTGACTAAAAGTAACAAGGATCTTATCTTGATCTTCTGCTCGCTTGACGACATCACGCATCCAGTCAATAACTTGCTGTTTATGGGTCAGCATTTTGTTATAGCCTGCATTGCCAGAACCTGAATAATTATCGCCCACTTCAGGGTTGCTAGTATCAGCATTGGCTTTTGGTACATATACGTTGGCATCAATAGCAAGCAACCATAGGCCGGGGGTTGGCTCCACCAAATAGCTGGTGTCTGGCACGTTCATGCATGAGGTGTAGCCCTCTTTTTTATATTCTCCCCCCGTACCCTGATTGCAAATTTCATACTGGCGCTTCTGGTAATCAGCCGTTTTACTTGCTTTCGCAAAACTGTAACTTTTCTGGTTGTAGTCTGAGTACGGCGTTTCCCAATATACATTGGACTTTTGTGGGGAAAAACCATAATCAGCTAATGATAACATCAGGCCTTCATAACCCAACTCTCGGATCTCTTCACTACATACCGTCGGTAGTTCATACCCAGCATCAATCACGGCAGAAACACCGTCATACTCCAGACACTCTTTTGCCCCTTTGCTAAAGATCCGCTGTGTTTTTCCGTTCTCGCCTAAGAAGTCAGATTTACCACCAGGTCGCCCAAAAGGTCTAACCGGATCATGGTTACCCGGAGCGGCAAAGAACTCAATACCGTGTTCTTTATTGTAACGCTCCAGTATTTTCTGAAGTCCGCGTACATTGACAGGCTGACCGTCATCACTGAAATCACCAGGCAAAGCAACGTACTTAACACCACGCGCAACAGCATCATCAAGAGCCGCGATTAACGCAAAGTAATTTTCATTAAACAACCGAGTCGATGTCAATTGCGCATACATACTGCGAATGGTTGCATTCTTACCGCTTTTGCTGTTTTTAGGCCCTTGATATGAACCGTCTTCAAACGAGCCGTACACATCATGGAAGTGGATATCTGGCATAAATGCTACTTTCATTTCTTTCGCGACGGCAGAGGTACAGACCCCGCAGGCGATCATGACAGCCATACTCAGTTTCGTTATATTTTTCATTTTTAGTCCACATTATTGAATGAGTAAGAGTTAAGCTTTGGTGATATTAAAACTTGGCTTGTCCGACTTTTTTGTTATTTTTGTCGGCATTTCACCTTTAAATACTAACAATGAACCTAAGGTAACAATGGCCGAGCCCACAGCAATTGCCACAACATAGGTCAACCAGTTTTCCACCGCCAGCCAGCCATAAAACCCAGAGATTGGAGCACGGTTTACCGCACCAAAACCAACAGCCATCGCCGAGCCCACAGCTGAGCCAATCACATTTATAATAATTATTTTGGGGTTTGCTAAAGCAAAAGGAATCGCACCTTCTGAGACACCTATAAGCCCCATAAGAGTGGACGCCTTACCAGCTTCTTGTAATGACTCAGGAAAGCGGGACTTCCAGATCAAAGTAGCAACACCAATGCCGATAGGCGGGATAATAATGGCAACCTGTGCTGCTGTATTCGGGTCATAAATTCCGGAGGCCAGCATCGCCATTGCCGTAGTCACCGCCGCCTTGTTAATTGGACCACCTAGGTCAAACCCCACCATACCGCCTATAATGGCAGCCAAAATGACTTTGTTGGTACCTGACATACTAAGCAACCAAGCTTCTAGACTACGGTTCATTGCGGCAAGAGGGTCACCAATCACATACATCATGATGATACATGCCAATAATGTACCGCCAACTGGGATAATAAAAATGGGTCCTGCAGAAGCCAGTGATTGCGGTAGCTTAATGTTTTTTGCAAGGTAGCGGACAATATAGCCAGCCACAAAACCTGCGGCTAATGCACCCAAGAAGCCGGTACCCAGATCTTTTGCCAACAAACCCGCAATCATACCTGGACCAATACCCGGCTTATCGGCTAACGAGTATGCGATATAACCCGCCACCACAGGCAGCATTAAGCTAAGCGCCATTCCGCCGAATCCATCAAAGGCATGGAACATTCTGATCAGCGCATTGCCCGCTTCAGCATGACTGCCATCCCAGATATTATCGATGCCATAAAATGAAGCGCCAATACGGGATATCCCCATAATTACGGCACCGGCAATAATAAAAGGCAGCATATAAGATACACCTGTCATTATTGCTTGTTTTATATCAACACCCGTTGAATTTCTATTTTTATTAACATTAAACTTAACCATTATTAATCGCCTCACATAAAGCTTCAAAAACAGCCTCACCATGTTTAATTGGATCCGATACTGCACATTCTAATATCGGTAACCCAACAAACCTCCCTTTATCATTAACTGCCACTTCCGAAGCAATAATAATACCATCCGCACGTTTCATATCCTCTTCAGTTATTACATTTTCGGCCCCCATACTACCCTGAGTTTCCACCTTAACCTCATGGCCTAATGACTCACCAACTATTGATAGTGACTCGGCAGCCATATAAGTATGAGCAACGCCCGTCGGGCACGCAGCAACACAAACAAAAAACATAGTTATTTCCTTATATTATTTTTTATTTTTTCAACAAGACATAGAAAAAGCACAGCCGTAATATTACTGGCTGTGCTTTTGCATTTAATAATAATGATTCGATTAAAAAAGTGACAGGGTAACAGTTAACAGAACAAGGTATAACACTATTATAAGCAGGTTCACCTGCATTGCGATAACAAGTCAACATCTGACTTGAAGCCGCATGAATACAGGCGTGAGCCAATAAGGAGCGCCTTACAGCACAAAGTTTAACGACCATTTCCTTTGAAGAAGTAACAAGATCAACTTTCTTTTTTTCAAACGGATGATTATGATATCGAGAAGATAATTGATGGCCAACACTAGTCCACAACGACTCCCACAGGGCGCTTACCTCATCTAAGTTATTCTCTTTACAGTCAATATTACAATCAAGTTGAGGAGGTATAAATAAAAATGCCATAACTTCTGAAAGCAGGTATTGGCACACAGCTAGAAAACTAGCCAAATGCTTTTTGAGTGTTTTCAATACATAAAATGACATACTCATTAATATACCCACCACCGCCGATCAACTTATTAAAATAATAGTAACAAACATTTCTCACATATTACCCAACAATAGTCACACTTTTGATTTAATAAAACCAACAAACAGATAAACTTCTATTTATTAGTTAGTCACATTATAAATACCACGCATTAACCACTACTTTAATAACTACCTTATTAATTAAACCAAAATTAGTTTTAGACCATCATTTTGTTAATTTAGATTAATTACACCGACGACCTAGTTATTTTTAAATTTGAACCTCTCAATTTTAAAACAATACAATAGTTGCTAAAAACAAAGTTACTCCATTACCTATAATCAATGGAATATCTTTCGACATAACTCCGCATACCAACCAACAAAACACCCCAAATACAAACATCATATACATTGCCAATGAAATACCCGTGGTGTCTTTTGTCTTTATTGTATGGATTACTTGCGGCAAAAGATTCTTCTAAATCACGACTATTAAACTTTTCATGCCATTTCTTTAAACAAACAACCTCTTAACAGTTCCATCGTTTGTTCAGTTTTTTCTGTTTCCTCCATGTCGGTTTGCATCAGCTGTTGTCTAAAATCGCGATGCATTAACTTTCGTGCCAATTTCGAAAAAATACTCATATGAGTGCCACCTTTATCATGACTGGATATTGTTAACATGATCACCGTCGATACACACTCATTCTCAACGTCGTTCCATACGATTGGCTCTGATAAATGAGCAATAGAGATACTATTGTGCGTTACATGTTCGGACTTACAATGTGGTATGGCGACACCAAATCCTAGTGATGTAGCAAAAATTTCTTCACGATCCCAAATGGCTTGCTCTGCCGCATCACCGCGAATCACCCGGCCTTGAACTTCCAAATTATCAGTCAACATTTTAATCACACTCATTTTATCTTTAGCTTCGCAATGTATGACTAGCCGTTCATCCAAGATTTCCGGCTGGCTTTGTTGTTGCCAGAAAGCGTCAATACACTCTCTTACCTCATCAGCAGTTTCTTTACTCACCACCTCAACTAATAAGCATTGGCAGGCTTCACTGTCAATAATATGAAGTTGCGACCGTAACATTGCAATATTCGGAGAAGATACGCTGATTTCATCAAACCCCATTGCCATCAGTAATGGCAGAGCACGTCTGTCACTGGCCATTTCACCGCAAATGCCTAATTCAAGTCCGGAGCGTTTAGCCGTTACCGCAATATCCCGAAGAAAAGCAATAAATTCAGGGTTCAAACTGTCATAAAGCGATTTGATTTTTGTATTCCCCCGATCACATGCCATAAAGTATTGAGTCAGGTCGTTACTACCGATGGAAACAAAGTCGATCCAACTAGAGGTTTTTTCCAGAAAATACAGAGCAGATGGCACTTCAACCATGATCCCAAGCCGCCACTTACCAATTGACTGGCCTTCCATCGTTAACTGTTCGGCACATTGGTGGCATAGCTGATAAATCCACTTTACCTCTTCAACACAAGAGACCATCGGAATCATGATATCGATATCCCCCAATGCGCTAGCCCGTAGTAATGCACGCAACTGACTTTCAATCATAGTCTGATACTGCGGATACATACGCACTGCACGATAGCCTAAGAACGGATTCTCTTCTTGTGGTAATTCGAGGTATGCTAATGGCTTATCCCCGCCAATATCGAGTGTTCTTATAATGACTTGCTTCCCATTAGCAGCCTTTACCACTTCACTGTAAATTTCAAATTGTTCCTGCTCTGTGGGTGCTTGAGGGTGATCCATAAACAACATTTCTGTACGGAATAGGCCGATCCCCTCGGCGCCTCGACTAAAAGCCATTTCTGCTTCCAATCCAACGGCGATATTGGCGTACAAGGCCATTGACTGACCGTCTTTAGTTGTTCCTTTAGTCGTCATAAAAGGAGCCAATAAATCATTCTTGGCTACACACTTACGCGCTTCCAACTTATAAAACTCTGTAACACGATGATCTGGTTCGCGGATCAAGCAGCCATATTGTGCATCCAGAACAACCCATTCAGAGCCATAAATGAACGACTGTAAATTTTCTATCCCCGTCAATACAGGAATACCAAATGAACGAGCCAAGATTACCGTATGGGAAGTTTTCCCCGCATGAGCTAGAACGATCCCTTTTAGTAAAGACTTATCGAAACCCAGTAATTCACTCGGTGTTAGGTTCTCAGCAATCACTATACTATTGGAAGTTAGCACCACTGGCTTTTTCAGCAACTCACCAACGACCAAACAGGCGAGCTGAGTACACAGGTCTTCAATATCTAATGCCCGCTCTTTCATATAACTACTTTGGCTATTAAGTAAAGGAGCTTTAAGCTCATCAGCTGCAACAGCAATAGCTTTAAGAGTGTTGGTTTGCTTAGCATGTTTTAACAAGGTTTCACTAAAAACGGTATCGTCAGCAATCTGCAAGTGAGCCTGCAAAATAGCGAGCTCTTCTTTTGCTTTCGAATCTACAGCTGCAATAGCTGAAAACAACTGTTGTTGTAGTTTTTCCAGACCGACTAGTAAATGCTCTGTAACTGTTTCGCTCAACTGCTGTTCAGTCTTATCGGCAAGTTGATGCAAGTTGACCTGACTGCAAATAATGGGCTTACCCTGCCCAATCCCTTTTGACGCGATACTACCGCGTACATAACACGGATTTGACAATTTTAATGAAACGGGAAGTGACAAGCTGTCATTAAGTTCAATAGGTTCGTCACAGTACGAAAATTCCTGAGTAATAAAATGATGAATATGTTCAAAAGCAGCTAACTCATCCTTACCGTCAAAAATGAACTGACAAACATCATCCAACACTGCATCAATACCAATCAACGACAACACGCTTTTAGCATTAGCGGTTGTCCCTTTAGTTCTATTAACCAAGGAAATGTGACACTGGAACGCCTTTGTACGGCTCTCTATTTCAGCTGCTGGCCTAGCATGAATACCATTTGCTAATTCATTTTTAAATTCAAATTGTCTTGTCATAGCAGTACCTAAATATTTCCGTTTACATAGTGACGAACAAAGCCGCTCACCATCAATCTGATGGTGAAGACTTGGCGCTAACAGGGGTAAATTACTTACTTAGTGTTTTGCACATTCTCAGGGCAATCAACCCTTGAGAAGGAACCATGGTAGAGCTGGTTGCCTTACCGATTGGCTGTTCCATACCATTGGCAATCTCCACTTGCCAACCGGAAGGAAGATCACCCAGTTCAGTTGGCTGCATCCCGCTATTTAGTAATCTAAAAATAACTGCACCACTCTCATCCTCAGTGGCCTTGATAGCACTTACCGCTAATTCAGGATGATCAAAAAACATTAAGCTGAAACATTCAGGAGCCTCAAACAAAGGTGGAGCAATCATGAACCGCTGCACTACGCCATTATGTAAAGTTAGCGGCGTTGTGAGCCAATGTTTAGCCCGATAACACAAACCTGCTTCCACCGCTTTCCCCTTAAATGGGTACAAAGCCAAACGGAATGATAATGGCTGCTTAAGCTGTGAATCTGGGCTTGCATCAGGCAAACCAGATAAACGACCCGGACGGTATTTCAACTCTGGTTTACCAACATAACCAACGGCTCGGAACAGAGTGATAGCAATAGATTCATGATACTGCTGATATTCACGGATCCCATCGGTTAAGATAGCGATACCACCCTGTTCAGTCTCACCTGCCACCACACTTTGCATTGGGTAAATTGCTACTGGGCAAGATGTCCATTCCTGCTCTTGCCACACTGATAGAGCCTGCTCATCATTACCGCGGCGGATAAGACCAATAGGCTGATCAGCGATGGTTTCTTGGCCAAGAAAATTACCATTAACGTGTAATTGCAATCGATGGTCATCAACCTGATTGTCTAGATGAATATGGATCTCGATTTGATCACTGCCTTTTTCAAGAGACAATTCCAGCACCGCAGTTTGCTCTGTCGTGCACAGCTTATCAGCCCTATCCTGTAGGTTGTTAGGCAACTTAACTTGATAGCTGATACAAATTGTGGAACGTAATGCCCCCTGTGACACCTTGATATTATTAGGGTTAGCCTGTAAAATAACTTGATAGTCTTTGTATGGTTCAGAGAAATCATAGTTGTCGCCATCATCCCCGCCATCAACCAGTGTTAGTAAGTCTTCCCAGTGCTCACCCGACACCGTATTAGTAAGAGAAACTTTGCCAGTGGTATCAACATTGACAGACAGGTACTCGTTTTGAATCATCTGTAACTGATTTTGATCTCTAGCGGATTCAGCATTCCCATCGATATCGGCCTCTTTATCAGCCAAACGTTCGACCATCAGGCTACGATAACCACATGCTGGCAACGCATGCAAAGAAGCAATAATGCGGTGTCGATACCACGATTTAAAGCGTTCATCACCCAGAGTGGTTGGATCTTGGACAATCGCATTAATATCAACCAGCTGACAATCAATAGAGTGAACGTCTACCAGATCATCACCATCATGCAGCACGAACTGTCGAGTTGGCAGCACAAGCTCTAGCTCGACCATCGCATCACGCTGGTAAGGTAGAGGATTAAAGGCAAGCACAAATTCCCCCTCAAGACCTTTCGTAGACGCATCAGCCAGCTGCTTAAGAGTAATATCTTTTAAGCGTTCAGCATTTTCTCGAACAGCTTGTATTCGTGCCAGCACTTGTCGATTAACAGAGTCCGTATTACATCCACCAATCGAATCATGGGCATGACTTTGCATAAGCTGCTTCCAATTCTTCTCCATCAGACCGTAAGGGTATTTCATCCCTAAGCTATTCGCGACCGTTAGCAATGGCTCCAACTGATTAACTATCAAGTTTTCAACATTGCTATTCAGCTTTTTAATATCGTAACGAGTAGAATAAATTCCACGATGGATCCGACTATATTTACCATAAAGCATTTCACTTTCTACAATAGCCAACGGTTTTTCAGTAGTCACAGAAAAATAATCTTCAAAACTACACAGTTGATAACTATATTGTCGTTCAACATTGGCATTGTGAATTTCAGCTACCGTTTCACTCTGCCATGGTTTCTGATCATGCCCGCCCATAAACAAGAAGTTTTCACGTTCTCCCGGCCAAAAACGCTCAGTCATTTTCTGGTCAATCCCATCTAAATGGCAACCTATAGGTTTCA
Source organism: Photobacterium profundum (assembly GCF_003026285.1). Classification (GTDB taxonomy): domain Bacteria; phylum Pseudomonadota; class Gammaproteobacteria; order Enterobacterales; family Vibrionaceae; genus Photobacterium; species Photobacterium profundum. Next base: position 80,744 of record NZ_PYOD01000003.1, on the reverse strand, counting down.
TGCCCTGAAATGCGCTGTAACCAAACTCCAATACTGCAGTTGTTACTTTGCTGCCATTCGGAGCTCGCCAGATGAATTCAGTATTTTCAGTGATTCCTTCCCAGATTCCTCGCCAAAATACACATTTATCAATATCAAAATGCTGCAGGAGTTGTGGAAGCTGCTCGCTCTGACCAAACGAGTCTGGTACATAGCCCACTTTCATCACTGCACCGAAGCGCTTTGCATCTCTACAACCCCAAAATAAGTTACGTAGCTGAGATTCACCATGAACAACACACTGATCAGTTTGTGTATACCAAGGACCCACCAGCAATTTTCCGCACTTAACCAATTCAGTAACACGGGCTGTGTCTTCTGGTACTACGCTTAGATAATCTTCAAGCATTACCGACTGCCCATCCAGCACAAAGCAAGGCATTCCTTCATCTTGTTCAAGCTGTTCTAGAATCTGTTGCATGGTAAATACCAACAATACCTGAGACTCTTCAGTACTAAAGTACCACTCACGATCCCAGTGAGTATGTGGCACAATATATGCCTTTTTATTCAATGACATTGCTAGGCCCTCTATAGTGATTCTGTGTATTTACTTTGGGTCTCTTCCATTACCTGATTTTTCATATACTGGCGCTTCATGAGCACCGATGTCCCTAGCGCGACGAAAGTCACACCGGATGCAATTGAAAGCAGGTATAAGAAGAAGTTTGAAGATAAAACAAGAGCCAAAATTCCCGCAGCAGGAGCCTGAACAATCGAATCAAACATAATAACCATCGAAGCTGCAATGGCACTGCCAATAGTGTTAATTACAATTAATGCAGGATTGGCAAGAATGAATGGAATAGCCCCTTCACTGATTCCGACACAAGACATCATCATTGCCGCACGCCCATTATCTTGCAGCTCTTTGGTATAGTATTTTTTCGCCACAATTGTCGAAACACCAATACCAAACGGAGCAACCATAATCGCGATATGCGAAGCCGTTACAGGCTCATAAATCCCTTGGGCAAATAAGCCAAGACTCACAGTAATCGCCGCTTTGTTAATCGGCCCCCCCAAGTCAAAGCCAACCATGGCGCCAAGTACTGCCGCCATCAATATTTTGTTGCCACCAGACATATCCACCAACCAGCTTTCCAAGCCTGTATTGAGTGCAATGAGCGGATAACCCACAATATATTTCATAACAAAAAGAACTATTGCAGTGCCTAATAGTGGAATTATTACCATTGGCAACAAACTACGAAAATCTTTAGGTAATTTGATATTCGCTAGCATCCAGCGAACTAAATAACCAACCATCAAACCACCAAGTAATGCACCGAGAAATCCCATCTGCATATCGCGAGCTAACATCCCTGCCATTAACCCAGGTGCAATTGCTGGTTTTCCAGCTAAACCAAAACCAACAAAAGCAGCAATAACTGGAAATAAAAGTGTTAACCCATATAAACCAAATATTTTCAAATCATTAATTATTTGTGCTAGAAAGGAATCACTTTCTTTTAAATCAACACCAGTAAGCGTTTCAAATAATGAACCAAATGCTAATAGCATGCCACCAGCAACAATAACAGGAATCATATATGACACTCCTGTCATCAAAGCTTCTCTTAATCTATCAACTTCTGTTTTTTTTGTTTTTAATAGTAGGGTCATGGTATTCATCCTTGTTGTTTTTATTATTTGTTATTTATTATATGTATCATGGTTTCATATACTGCTGCTGATTGTTTAATTGGATCTGCTACAGAACATTCCAAAGTTTTTAATTTTTCAAATCTCTCCATTCCATCGATGGCAATTTCAGCCGCGATTATCGCGCCATCAGCTCGTTCGATATCTTCTAATGTGATTTCATTGTCGATTCCGGTACTACCTTGAGTCTCGACTTTCACTTCCCAGTTATGCTCTTTACCAAGCACTTCCAACGCTTCTGCTGCCATATAAGTGTGGGCAATCCCTGTTGGACAAGCAGCGACACAAACAATAAACATATTTACCTCGTTAACAATCTACTGACTGTTGATTTATTAGAAACAAAAAAAACAGCAGCCACCTTAAGATGACTGCTGTTCAAATGATTGATACTAAATGATTTTACATTAAGAATGTGACTAAACGAATTAGTAGGTAAATTTCCTAACATCACGCTATTTCCCGGCGCATAACGATAGAAGAGCACCATAGAACTCGCTGAAACTTGCTCTACGAAATGTAGATAAGTCAGTGATAGTACAGAAAGCAACGTTCTCACATTTGCTTGATAAGATAAGAAATTACGACTCCAGCGCAGAACGTTCTCACCATACCAGTGATGTATTTTCTTGCCAATTAACTCACCAAGATTGATATAAATCTGATTGTAATTTGAAGCTAATTCATCTAATTCTTCTTCAGTATTCGTGATTAGGTCTTCATGGCTATGAATACATACGCACGAATAAACAGCGTTGACCAGAACGTTTAATACGCCCTGGAAAAACACTTTTATATTTAATTCGTTTGAATTCATTTTCATTTAAAACCCCTATGAAGTACATTTATAATAAACAAAAAATAAAGACATGTATGTGAAGCAATTCACATTTAACACCCCATTAACCTAGTGGCATTTAACTATCTGACATAAGAAAATGATTTTTATAATCTAACTTATTAAAAAATTAAAATAACGTTCAGCATTCTATTAGCACTAAGAGCAATAACATAACTAGCTTCTTTATATAAGAATAAGCGGCGTCAACCAGAACTCAATCTTGAAGGTTATTTCGAATACGGTAATAGTTGCTAAGCTCTAGCGAGCATCACCTAGATGAATACCTTAATGATGCACTTTATTGCTAACGACGAAGCAAGCGATGAAAGTATATACCCAAGCTACCTCAATATGCAGGATTCAGAGTGATCTCAGCGAGCATCTTGAGATAACTTGGGTATAATGCCTATTTTTTAATGGCAGGTTGAAGCTTCACCATTTAGAGGTGTAGGTAGACCACTCCTGTTAGAATTTTACCGCACGTTAGTAAGTTTTTTTGATGCGAATTCTCATGATAAATTGGAGCTATTGGTAGTTAATGTTAGAAAATAGAAATCAATTGAATAGCAACTATGAAGAACAAGGTTTCTTTGTCATAAGGGATTATTTTACGGCGTCTGAAATCTCGTCACTTAGAGACGTTGTCTTAAAATTTCATGAGCGTTGGAAAGATGACAACACGGATTTTTATCAAGATGAAGCTTTTAACTCTTCGTTGATCACCGGAAGTCAATATTTAGCGTTTGACGATCGTGTAAAGCTGTTTAATTTTATTAGCTCCAAGAAAATAATGGCACTTGTTGATTCAGTGATCTCGGTTAATCCTGCATTTATGAATACGCAATTATTTTTTAACCCTGTTAACCCTCAACAAAAAGATTTTTGGCATCGAGACTGTCAATATGATCATGATCTTGATTCGCAAAAAAGAGTCATAAAGGAGACGCAAGTATTACATCTTCGTGTACCTTTATTTGATGAACTAGGTATGGAGTTAGTTCCAGGCACACATAAGCGCTGGGATAATGATGAAGAGTTTGATGTCAGACAAGAAGAAAATGGCAGAGTGAGCAGTGAGAATCTCTCAACAGGTAAGTCAATTGGGTTAGCCGCGGGTGACGTGTTAGTTTTTTCGGCAGATATGATTCACCGTGGTTTGTACGGATTAGATAGGCTGGCGTTAGATATCTTAGTTTTTGATTCATCAGCTGATTACATTGACTACGTTGACGATGATTGTTTACCAGATAGTTCAATGTTTGATAAAATTGACGACCCTAGATTGTACAAAAATACAATCCAGTTAAAGTCGCAGGGGTAATCTTTCAACGTGTCTAACTGTGCAGGTTAGACATTATCCTTTCCTTTTTCACTGAATCGTATAGCTGAAGCAGCTTATCCAAGGTTAACCACTAAATAACGACGCTACGCCCTGTTGGTAAATATTCAAGACGATCACCAAGTACACCTTTGAGTATTCCATATGCCTTCATGCCAGTGCAATGGCCAGTATATAACTTATCTATAGGGTAACTTAATAATGTTTGTCCGAGAACCTCAATCTCTTTCTTACTACCGCCAATACTGTTAAATAGTGGTAATCCGACTAAGTGAAAGCCACCTACAACAGCCTTAATTTTGGTACTAGGGAAAAGCTCAACCGCAGTATCAACCATATTAAGCACACCACTATGGGCACACCCCGTGAATACGATAAGGCCATCATTTTCCTTAATGACCATAAGTAGCTCATGGTCAAATGTATCTGGTTTACAACCCAAGCCAGAGTTAGTGAAAAGATACTGATTACCTTTCGGCTGTTCATACTTGCGGCTTAATTTTGTAATAATGAAAATATTGGGGAATATTTCTGTTGTCTTATTAACGAAATTAAATCGTTCCGTAGCGTTATCTAATAAGCTCTTATCAATACCTACATTAGTTTTAAAGCCAAACGCCTTGAAACAATAGTCTGTTTCTTCGCACTCACGAAAATATACCGGAGCCTTAGAGTTACGATCGAGGAAATGACTAACACCATTACAATGATCATGGTGTCGATGTGAAATAACGGCAGCATCTACATCTTGGATTTTAACATTTAACAACGCTGCATTATCGCAAAAAGCTTTACTGCTTCCTGCATCAAATAATACCTGTCTACCCATTGTATTAACATGAAGAGACAAGCCTCGTTCAACCGCAAGGTCTGTTCTATTATCTAACCGTGTGTTATCAACTAACGCTGTAAGTTTCATAGTCACCTAAATTATATTCAGCACAATGTAACCCCGCTCCTTTTTTGAAAACAAAGGGCAAAGTATCAATTCACGCCCTATCGGGTACACCTAACTGTAACAATGCTTTTTTAGTCAGGCTTTCAGTATATGGATTAATCTTCCAGTGATCAGGGCTCCAACCTTTAACAAAACGTTGAAAATCAGCCCAAGCGATACAGTAAAGTGGTTTCCATACTTGCACTACATCATTAGGGTCTATTTGAGGCTGATGCTTAACTAAAGCGTGTTCAAGTTGTTTGAAATAATAGTCAAGTAAGCTTGGTATTCGTTTCTCACATTCATCGAACGGTATACAGCTACTAAAAAACAGTACAACATCTTTCATCCCACAACCTTTGCCTACGTATTGAAAATCAACGCCAGCAACGTGATCCCCTTTCGGTGTAAAACAAAAGTTCGCGAGTTTTGCATCACCATGCACCAACGTTTGATACGGGGTTTTCTTCAACGTTTCGTCGATAAGCGGTGCTGCATTTTTTAAGGGGAAATCCAACAATGCTGCAATTTCATCTGGCCGCGTATCTAGATGCCAATACGTGCCGGACTTCCAAAGCCCTATTGGGTCTGCACCAAGGTGCTGAGCATGAAAATGTGCTAACCAGTATAAACAAGCTTCGATTTGTTCTTGGTTTATGTCTTTATGTACTTCACTAAAGCCTAGTGTTTTCAAATCTTCTAAGATGAGTAAGATTTCTCCATCTTGTTCTTTCACGAATAAACACTTGGGTACCGCACATTCACTCTTACAATGATTGGCAAAATGTTGATACCAACTGACTTCAACTTGATAAGAATCTAACTTGCGTTGATGAGAGGTGACTGTGTTCCACCCTCTTGGGTGATGTTCAGGTTGAGGTAGTTTTATGTATTTAACAATGACCGATTCATATTGAGAGCAGCCTGCAAGTTCAACGCGTAAAAGTTCGCCATAACCGCCCCACAAATGCTGAATTAACTGAGTACTGGTAACACGCTCAGCCCCTACTGCACTCGCGATAGTCTGTAGAATGTTAATGGGGATTGTCATTCATTGCCTGCTTTAATATTAGGTTCCTTTTCAATGGTATAAAAAAAGCCCTATTCAATATCTGCTACATTAAGCGGCTATTGAATAGGGCTCTTGCCCTTTATATTTATCCTTTCTTTGAAAGCTTCCTTTTCCTTTTTTTGCTTTTACCACTCGTGTTGTAAACAACTTACTGGTCACAACTGCTTTTAGCGCATTATCTCTAATGGTTCCTCTACCAAACTCAGTATCTGTGCTATTTGGCTCTAACCGTGGAAAATCAACACTCTCTTTTTGTTTACATTGCTTCAATTTACGTTTTTTAGGCATTTGCCGTTCCTCATCGTTGTGTATCATCTGATTGTCTTAAAGAACCCGAGTAATATACCTTATTGTGCAACAATACGTGACTTTTATTAAACTGTACTGAACGTATCATCTTTAAAGCTTTTCACTGTTATAGATATACTTTTTATATAATAGAAGAAAATCGAGCACAATCTCTCGCGCAAATTTTGTTTCGCAATTTGTTAAAAAAACCATACCTGTTTGCGTTAAAGGGTTAAAAAGCATTTCAGTTCGTATTCCTTTAACCCAGCCACCATGATGAACAAAGCCCGTAATACCTTGGTAATCGAATGTTCGCCAGCCTAATCCGTAATAGACATTACTCAGCTTTGCTCTATACCGTGATTGGTTCGCCCGAATGTGCGCTTTATGCATAATTGTTAATGATGAAGGCCGTAATACCGATGGGTTATGCCCTAAATGTGCCAGCATCCACTTTGCAAGATCTTGAGCACTGGCATTTAATCCCGCAGCAGCAGGCACACGATAATAATAAGGTTCTGGCTTAACGGCAGCCCAACCAGATTTTACTTTAACGTGGGGTTCAACACGATTTTTGCTGGCTTTAAATGCATCAAAACCAACAGAAGCATACTGCATTTTCAACGGAATCAGTAAGTGCTCTTTAACTAATACATCGTAATCATGCCCAGATGCAAGTTCCAGCATTTCTGCACTGAGATTATACACTACATTTTGATAACCATAACAATCACCGGGGGAGCATACAAAATCAATTTGAGGAATCCTTCTCCTGATTTTAGCATAACTGACATTTTGCTCTAACAGATCAGAATAAGCTTGAGGTACCAACCCTGTAGTATGAGACAAAATATGACGCAAGGTAATAATACTCCCCTGCGATGGATCGCTAAATTCAACAGTTTCAAGATAAGGCACAACGTAGGTATCCCAATCAATCATCCCTTTATCGACCAACACCGAAGTAACCGCTGAAGCGAATGTTTTCGAAATGGACGCGAGAGGAAATACAGTACCAGAGGTGACTCGATTTTTTCCGCCAACCTTCTTTACACCGTAACCTCGAAGTAAGCGAATTTGTCCATCGATGATGATCGCAATTGCAGCGCCGGGAATCTCTTTTTTAACCGCTTTAGTCACCGAATCATGCAGCGTGTAAACAAGCTTATCACCAGGCAACGCATAGCTATTCGTCACAGTTATTAGCGCAAAAAGCGCCAACCCCCTTCTTACAGTAAACGTTTTATGTGTGAAAGTTAGGCACGTAAAAACAACTCTCGTACAAACAAAGCTTATGTAAAAAGATATACAGCGACTAAATTGTAATCGCAGCCCTTTGCAATATTGCGTAGCAAAACTGGGCACTGGATTCACCTTTGACAATAAAAGCAACGTCTTTATTTTAGTTGGAAAACGCGAAATCTGTTTCGAGGGTGAGTGTCCATCCTATAATTGTTTAACGAATCTCAATATTGACTCAGTGGTTTGAGGTTAATACCAAATCCATTAATTATCTGAACAGCGAGAGTTCAAATATTTTTAGGCAAGGAGATAAATTAAGGATCTAGTGGCTCTAAACTGAAATTTATTAACGAAGTATAAAAGTATTTTAAACTCGCCCAAAGGGAACACCGCTGGAAGCCAACTTCCGTGTCTAGCGATTTCAAAAGAGATCCGACGTCCTCTACAGTTAATGAAGCTCAAGGTGGCTTCGTGTATGGTCAGTTAAGAACCACCATTATTTTATACTGTAAGATTTACGTGTTGTTCCACGTTATAGGAAAATGATGTGTATTATCACCATACACTCTTGATAATATTGTTATCGACTGGGTTTTTAACGGTATCAGTTAGAACACATGCCAATTTGTTACGATACAAATGATAAATATAGATTTTTAATGCTATTTTTAAAATTTTTATCTTTATGATTCCAAAGGAATTTAACTCATCCGATGAGTTGAAAATTGAGACGTAAAGCACAAAAATATTTTTATTAAGGGCGAATATCGTTACAATACGCGCCCTCACTATTTAGTGAGACATTATTTAAAAAGGTCAGATCCATGAAAGTAGTCGATTTTCTCAAGCAAAAGCGAGTTACGCTAGCGCAGCATCCATTTGAATTTAAAGACTGGCTATCACCCTCTATTCGCGATTACTGGATCGAGTTTTTAAGCAAAGCTAACAATAGTCAGCTTGCTACTTGGGTTAAAGAACAAAAAATCGCATCCACTGGAGAATCAATTGCTCAACCAGCACCGGTTCAATTACACCCAGAAGCAGAAAAAATCCAAGCAGAACTGACAGCTACATTAGGGGAAGAAATTCACGTCGGTGATTGGCTGGTTGTTGATCAATCTCGAATTAATAGCTTTGCAGCAGTAACAGAAGATCATCAATGGATTCACACTGACCAAGAGCGTGCGGCAAATGAGTCACCTTTTAAAACAACCATTGCGCATGGTTTTTTAACGTTATCTTTGCTATCGGTGTTAACAGACAGTGTTAACCCTGAAAACACTAAATTTCCTTCGGCTAAAATGACCGTTAATTACGGCCTAAACCAAGTTCGTTTCCCATACCCTGTTAAAGAAGGCAATCGCGTACGCGCACGTACAAAGATTCAGTCTGTAACACCTATCAAACGTGGGCTGGAAATTGTTCAAGAAATATCAGTAGAGATCGAAGGCTGTCGTCGACCGGGCTGTGTAGCAGAATCTGTTATTCGTTTGTATTTCTAATATGAACGACTAAAAGATTTTAGATATTCCAAGTAAAAAAGCCATCTACAGATGGCTTTTTTAGTTTAGGAATAAAAATATAAGCACACAATACAACGCTTTTAATCTTCTTTATTAATGACTTTTAACGCTTCTTTTTTGCTTAACGTGGACAGTTGTTGATTGTACTTAGCAACAAACTCAATAACGAAATCAGGGTTTGTTTTAGAATATTCCCGCAACACCCATCCTATTGCTTTGCGAATAAAGAACTCTTTTTCGTGCGCAAGCAATAAAATCGTTTCTTCAAGCAATGGGACATTCGTGTCATTTTTATGCTTTAAGTGTGCAAGCAATGATGCACGACGTAGCCACATATTATCAGATTGACGCCACTCAATAAGCTTTGCTTCAAACTCACGGTAATCTTTAATTAAGTCACCAATCAAATTTGATGAGAGCTTATCAACGGTATCCCAGTTATCTGCTGTTTCTAACATTTCTTCATAAATACTGAATGCATCTGGTGTACGAAAAGCCTTGTAGTACTCTGCGACGTCCATCGCTAAATACAATTCCTCACGATAAACACCAGACCATAACCATAATACCAATCGACGATACTGAACAAAATCAGCAACATCAGTATGTTCACGTGCTTTTTTGAATACAGCTTTACGCTCTGGGGCTTTTACGCCATAAAACGGCTGTTCCGTTTTCATATATTCTTGCATGGAAATAGCGTCATCAGCATTTGATACTTCTACCAAATTCTGTTGCATATAAATAACCATGGGGATCATCAATGACATGACGATGACTTCCTTCTAAAGCTGATTTATTGCTTATATTGGCTCGTATTTAACGTATAGCTAAGAGCCTTTATTATATTGGACAGCATTTGAACACAAGTTACATCACTTTAACAATACATGATGCAACTTATTGTTCATTCTGGTTATTGTCTTTTAAATAACAACACTTTCATTCTAAAACTGACTATTTTTTGCTTATATTACTGATCTTTCCTTGATAACTTAAATAATCAAGAATGGAATCAATTTGTTCTGTCGACAAATCAAGATGATCTGGCATTTGGGTATAGCGAAATTGAGAAGGCTGTTGAATAAATTTACGTAGCATATCTTTCGAACGATAAGACACAATACTCATTGGTGCATTTAAATCAGGCCCTAGCTTTCCCCCTTGCTGATCCATCGAATGACATTTAATGCATCGGTCTTTAAATACTTCAAAACCTTGATACACACTTGAGGCTGACTCAACACCTTCTGGATACACTAATGGGTATTGATCTTTAAATTGCAGCATATTAACGCTAGCCAATTGGTAAGGCCACGGGAAAGCTTGTTCAGGTGTTTGCTTCTCTCCTTTCCACACCATATAAAAAGGGCTAGGGTTCGCTTTATGGTGCCCTATCGGCTGCCAACCAGCATCTGCTTTATAAACAATATAACCACCAGCGGTAGATATTTTGTCAAACGTTGAAACCGCTTGATAGCCATCTAACGCTGTAAATTTAACATCCGTATAGGGTTTATTTTTCCAGTCTTTCCCGTATGCCAATACCATGACATCATTAAGCAAAAACGCATCATAGGCTTTCTCTGCCTCATAATGGGGGTCATAAATTGTAATTTGATACGTTGGTAGTTTGTCTTTCAACACACTTAATGAAAATGTTTGTTCATTTTGATCCGATTCAGAAAACATCAACGTTGCTTGTTCAGCATAAGCACCTAATGACACCACACACACAGCTGATACTGAAATAGATTTTATGATTGTCCTAATCATCACTCTTCCTTTAATTATTGAGGCATTACCCAAATATTTACAAAAATACCCGCTTAGATATTACCTTTAACTTTCTAATTATTAATTTACTTCTTACCACACAAATGACAATACATTATCGCCACAAGATAGGTAACATCTACAGATCACAATACCACCAATTTATTAACCATAATATTCACCTTAAATCCAAACATTACAACATCCTGAAAAAACAGTATTTAGACCGATTTAATTGACGGTTCAGCTTCTACTTTCTAGGGTGAATATAGGGAAATGTATAAACAATAGAAAACACCATGGCTAATTTAGGGAATAAATATGAATGCCAGAGATGTTAAAACGATCGATGATGCAAAAAAAATAATAACAGAACGTGAAATCACCCACGTAAAAGTCGGCTTATTCGATAACGATGGCGTCATGCGTGGTAAATACATGTCTAAGTCTAAATTCTTTTCTTCTTTAGAACATGGCTTTGCTTTTTGTGATGTTGTTCTAGGCTGGGATGTTAAAGATCAGCTTTACGATAATGCGCAATATACGGGTTGGCACACGGGTTACCCTGATGCCCCCGTTAGAATCATTCCAGAAAGCTGTCGTGATGTACTTGATGAAGATAGCATGCTGTTATTCATTGCTGAATTTACAGAAGACGCTGAAAAAGTGTGTCCACGAGCAACACTACGCCGGGTATTACAGCTAGCCGATAAAATGGGATTCAATGTACAGGCAGCTTTTGAATATGAATTCTTTCTTTTCAACGAGACCCCACATTCAGCAAGAGAAAAAGGCTTCAGTAACCTTGAAACCATTACACCTGATTGGTTTGGTTATTCAATGATTCGTAATTCGACTTACTCCAGGCTCTACAAAAATATTCTTGCCATGGGTGAAAAGATGGACTTCCCCATAGAAAGTATTCATTCCGAAACAGGCCCTGGAGTAATAGAAGCAGCGATCACTGTTGATCACGCCATCAATGCCGCAGATAAAGCTGCATTATTTAAAACCTATATGAAAGTATTAGCCCAAAAAAATGACCTACTCGCCACCTTCATGGCGAAATGGAGTAACGATTACCCTGGCCAGAGCGGGCATATTCATATTTCGTTGCAGAACAAAGACGGTTCTTCTGCTTTTTTTGAAGCCAATAACGATCTCAATATGAGTGATATTCAGCGCCACTTTCTTGCTGGACAGCAACGTTTAATGCCAGAAATTTTGTGTATGATTGCGCCAACCATTAATAGCTATTCACGCATGATACCTGGATTTTGGGCCCCTACAGAGGCAACTTGGGGCGTAGAAAACCGTACAACGGCATTGCGCTTAATTAAAGGTTCAGAAAAATCACAACGGGTGGAATATCGAATTGGTGCCGCAGATGCTAATCCCTACCTTGCTTTAGCAGCAGCACTCGCATCAGGGTTGTATGGCATCGCTCAGCAATGGGAACCTTTCGACCAAGTTGTAGGCAATGCTTACGATCAGCAACACCCGCAGGAATTACAGTTACCTCATACATTATGGGAAGCAGCTCAACGTTTTAAAGCATCAAACGCTGCACGTGAAATGTTTGGCAATGAATTTGTTGAACACTTTGCAGCATCTCGAGAATGGGAAGAGCGTGAATTTAGGAAACATGTCACTGACTGGGAATTAAATCGTTATTTTGAAATCATCTAATCTAGTTCTAGATAATCAGACTGTTAACCACTAATCGGCCTAGATAAAGGAGAATACATGTCAGATACAAATTCAGTCAATGCAGAGGTAACCGTTATATCGCCGATTAATAACGATATATATATCACTCGCCCATTTGCATCGCCCACTCACATTACGGCATCATTGAAGAAAGCCAAACAGGCTCAAAAACAATGGCAAGCAACGCCATTGGCTGATCGTAAAATTTTGTGTAGCAAAGCCATAGATTGGCTAGTCAGTAACAAGCATCAACTCGCAGAAGAAATCACGTGGATGATGGGCCGCCCAATTCAATATAGCCAAGGTGAAATTGCTGGGTTAGAAGAGCGTGCTCGGCACATGATTGCGATCAGTGATGACGCATTGGCAACGATTGAGCTATCAGAAAAGCCTCACTTTACGCGTTATATAAAACGGGTTCCGTTAGGCACGGTATTTGTTATTGCACCGTGGAATTACCCATACCTAACCGCTATCAACTCTATCATCCCAGCTTTATTATCTGGCAATTGCGTTGTACTTAAACACTCGGTACAAACGCCATTATGTGCTGAGCGCCTATTTCAAGCCTTCACAGAAGCAGGTTTACCGGAAGGTGTGTTTCAGTATCTGCATTTAACGCATCAAGACACAGACCATGTTATTTCATCAGGTTGTATCAATCATGTCGCGTTCACTGGTTCTGTGAAGGGTGGAAAAGCCATTGAAGAATTCGCAGCTGGGCAGTTAATCAGTGTTGGGTTAGAGCTTGGTGGAAAAGACCCTGCGTATGTGCGCTCTGATGCTAACCTACAAGACGCTGTTGATACTATTATTGACGGGGCTTTTTTTAACTCAGGACAATCTTGCTGCAGCATTGAGCGAGTTTATGTGCATAGTAGTATTTATGATGCTTTTATTGAAAAGACCGTGTTACTGATCAATCAATATCAACTCGGTCGACCAGATAACCTTAATACCACATTAGGCCCGCTTGTTAACGGAAAAGCCGCTGATTTTGTACGAGAGCAAATACAAGAAGCAATTCAACAAGGGGCGAAGCCACATATTGATGAACACCATTTTACCAACAGCCAAGCTGGCAGCGCCTATCTTGCCCCTCAATTACTTACCAATGTAAATCATACAATGCGAATAATGACTGAAGAAACCTTCGGCCCCACCCTTGGTATACAAAAGGTTGAATCAGATCAAGAAGCTGTCATGCTAATGAATGACAGTGACTTTGGTCTTAGCGCATGCATTTTCACTCAAGATATAGACAAAGGTATCCATCTTGGGGATCAATTAGAAACAGGGACGTTTTTCATTAATCGTTGTGATTACCTAGATCCAGCACTTGCATGGGCGGGTATAAAGCAATCTGGTCGTGGCTGTACTCTATCTTCTATCGGATTTGAGCAGTTAACACGCCCTAAGTCGTACCATGTAAAGCACCTAATATAAGTATTTCTAATACCCTATTGACTCCACCGCAGGTTATTATGTAGAGGAATAGCTATGTTACAAGGTAACTGGAATTACCCCACTTCAATATCTGTTGGCGTTGGCTGTGTTAATGAAATTCCCCAGGTATGCCAAGAGTTAGGTATTCAATCGCCGTTATTGGTAACCGACCCAGGATTAGCCCATTTACCTGTTGTTCAAGCTATCTTAAAAGATTGTCATAACGCGGGGTTAACCATCCATTTGTTCAGCAAAGTACAAAGCAACCCAACAGGCGGGAATGTAGAGGATGGTGTTAAAGCATTTAATACTGGGCGGCATGATGGCGTTATTGCTTTTGGGGGCGGCTCTAGTATCGATACCGCTAAAGTCATTGCCTTGGTCGCTAAACAAATTCATTCTTTGTGGGATTTTGAAGATGTAGGTGATAACTGGAAGCGTGCCATTACAGAATTAATTGCCCCAATAATAGCGATACCAACCACTGCCGGTACAGGTTCTGAAGTGGGTCGAGCCTCCGTTATAACCGATCAAGAAGAACAGGTTAAAAAGATAATATTTCACCCAAAGATGTTGCCATTAAAAGTGCTTTTAGACCCAAATGTTACCCTCACACTTCCCGCTGAAATTACCGCAGCAACAGGGATGGATGCACTTTCTCATAACCTTGAAGCACTGTGTTCTCCATCTTACCACCCTATGGCTGAAGGTATTGCAATGGAAGGAATACGACTAATTAAAGAGTACCTACCTATTGCTTATCATAATGGTCATGATATTGATGCTCGAACTCAGATGCTAGTCGCATCTAGCATGGGAGCTACCTCATTCCAAAAAGGATTAGGGGGAATGCATGCCATCGCTCATACGCTCGGAGCGCTTTACAACAAACACCACGGTTTACTAAACGCCATATTAATGCCTTATGTAATGGTCGCAAACCGCCGAGAAATCGAACTAAAAATGACTCGAGTAGGTAGCTATATCGCACTCCGACAAGCTAACTTTGATGGTGTTTTAGAATGGATTTTACAACTACGTAACGACCTTGGTATTCCACACACATTAAGTGTAATTGGCATAGATACATTACAACGCGAATTGGTTGGTAAAATGTCAGTATCAGATGCCGCAGCAAACGGTAATCCTATTAAATTCAACGCAGAGCAATACTCAATTATTTTTTCAAATGCAGTAAAAGGTACACTTTAAGCGATGTTCATATACACTTTTATTAACGATATATTGATTCAGTAGACCGTATGGATATGATTAGATGAAACTAGGTATTTTATTGTGTGACGACGTAAGATCTGAACTTCAAATCAGGCATAATAATTATCCTGAAATGTTCTCCGATATATTACTCGGTGCAGATCCAGCACTTGAGTTAGTATTTTATCGAGTGATGGATAACCAGCTCCCGGCCTCATTCAATGAATGCGATGCGTATATTGGTTCAGGCAGCAAATACAGTGTTTATGATGATATTCCATGGATCCACCACCTAGCACAATTTGTTCGCGACCTTTATCAACACAATATCCCCTTTGTTGGTGTCTGTTTTGGGCATCAAATGATTGCGCACGCTTTAGGAGGCACTGTCGTAAAATCTGAAAATGGCTGGGGCGTCGGTTTAAAAACATGGTCTTTAGTCGCAAACAAGCAATGGATGCAATCCGATCAAACAGTAGAAGAAAAAAACACATTTTCACTTGCCGTAAGTCATCAAGATCAAGTGACAGATTTACCTGACGATGCAGAGATATTGGCAAGCAGCAACTTTTGCCCACACGCAATGATCCAAGTCGGACAACATTTTCTTGGCATACAAGGGCACCCTGAATTCACCAGTAATTACTCACGAGATTTAATGATAGCTCGTCGTGGTGATATACCAGCTTACGTTATTGAAGCTGCGAAAGCCTCACTCGATCAATACATTGATCAAGCGGAAGTTACGCAATGGATGCTGGAATTCATAAAAGTAAGCATTAGCAGAGTGCCTAATTAACATTCTACTTATAACTTTACGCATAGGTGTAATTACTACCTTTGAAAAATCGAATTTTCAAAAATGATTTAAACCTCACTTATATACCCAAGTCATCTGTAGGCAACATTGACTCAACATAGCTTAATGCGCTCAGCAATTCGGGAGTGAACTATACTTAAAGCCACAATTTTACTATGGCTAAATAGTATCGAGGATGGCGTCATGAAAATTGTCGTTTATGTCTTTAGCGTAATCTTGCTTTTTACTGGCTATATCTCAACATCAGTCGCAGATGATAAGTCTCAGGCAATGTTAGAAGATGCATTAAGTGCTGCACCATCGTCACTAAGAGATAAAGTAACAGTGATGGATTGGGAGCAAAACGTACTGCAAAAAGGTAGTAGTAACTACACCTGCTTTCCCACCCCAGCTCAGTTGCAAGGTAAAGCCCCTATGTGTATGGATAAATCATGGATGGAATGGGCTGATGCGTGGATGAATAAGAAGCCTTTTACTGCAAAAACCATCGGTATATCGTACATGCTAGCTGGCGATGAAGGAGCCAGTAATACCGACCCATACGCCGAAGGAGCAACAGCAGATAATGATTGGGTTAAAGAAGGTCCGCATTTAATGATCATTACACCCGATAAGGCACTTTTAGATTCCTTATCAACCGATCCACACAATGGCGGTCCGTATGTTATGTGGAAAGACACCCCTTATGTTCACATCATGGTTCCTGTAGGCAATCGTTGATAGTTTTTTTAACGTATCAAATCAACATAAAAAACGGCTGAATAATCAGCCGTTTTTTAGACTAAAGTACAGCACTAAGCCGAAACAATATCTATTTTATTGCTCTTCAATACCGCCGTAGACAAAACAACAGGAATCGCTTTCGAAATTGGTGTGTCACTAAGATCCCCTTTCCCATCAATAGCTACCAGTGGATTAGTTTCAGGGAAATACGCCGCAATATTGCCCGCAGGTATGTCATAAGCCACCAGCTTAAACCCAAAGACTTTCCGTTCAACTCCGTCAGGCCAAAGGGACTCAATATCAACTAATTGGTTATTTTCCATCCCCAATGCCGCTATATCATCCTCGTTCACAAAAAGTACTTTACGTTCACCAGAAATGCCACGATAGCGGTCTTCAAAACCATAAATAGTAGTATTGTATTGATCGTGTGAACGCATAGTTTGCAAAACAAATACGGGATCGTTACTCAATTCTCGTAAATTTGCCGGCAGCAAGTGCACTGGCAAATCATGCTGTATAAATTCTGCTTTTTTAGATGCCGTTTGCCATTGTCGTTCAGCAGCACTATTACCAAGATAAAAACCACCCGGTTGTTTTATCTTGCGGTTCATGCCAGTAAACCCAGGAATTGCTTTAGCAATTAAATCTCGGATTCTACTGTAATCTTCAATTACCCAACTCCAATCTATTGGCTGTTTGCCCAAGGTTGCTTCAGCAATCCCCGCAATAATCGCTGGTTCAGATCGCATCTCGCCAATATCACTCTCTACCACCCCAGCAGAAGCATGAACCATACTAAAAGAATCTTCGACAGTTATGCTTTGTGCCCCTGATGCTTGCATATCAACATCCGTTCGCCCTAGGCAAGGCAATATTAACGAGTCTTGCCCAGGAACAAGGTGGGTACGGTTTAGTTTTGTTGCGATATTCACCGTCAAGCTACAACTAGAAAGTGCGCGTTGTGTTAATGACGTATCTGGCGTTGCTGCTGCAAAATTCCCCCCCAAACCAATAAACACCTTACTTTCACCACTCAGCATCGCTTTGATGGCTTCAACGGTATTATGCCCTGATGCTAAAGGAGCCTGAAAATCAAAAGCACTTGATATGCTTTCAATAAATGCAGCACTCGGTTTTTCATCAATGCCCATAGTACGATCACCTTGCACATTACTGTGACCACGTACAGGACATAGCCCTGCGCCTTGTCGTCCTAGTTGTCCAAACAGTAACTGCAAGTTTGCGATTTCTTGAATGGTTTTCACCGAATGCTTATGCTGAGTAATACCCATAGCCCAGGTAATAATCACTCGCTTAGACTGCCGATAAATGGCGGCAGCTTGTTCTATTTCAGATTGTGATAACCCAGCCTGTTCCGTAATCTCATTCCACGGTGTTGCTTCAACCGCTTTCAAGTATTCAGCGCCCCCTTGGGTATGTTCAGCAATAAATGTTTGATCAAATAGCGATGAACGCCCAGCGTCTAACTCGGCGTTATCTATCACAAAAAGAGCTTTAACCATGCCACGAACAACCGCCATATCACCGCCGAGTTTAGGCGTGAAATAGCATTGACTAATTTGTGTTGAACCATCTGTCAGCATTTCTTTCGGTGATTGCGGATTAGTAAAACGCTCTAATCCTCTTTCTTTTAAAGTATTAAAAGTGACAATCGCCGCCCCTCGGCGTGATGCTTGGCGTAACGTATCTAGCATGCGAGGATGGTTTGTTCCTGGATTTTGACCAAAAACAAAAATAGCATCGGCATGTTCAAAGTCTTCAAGCGTCACAGTACCTTTACCGACACCAATTGCTTGTTTCAATCCGATACCACTTGCTTCATGGCACATATTGGAGCAATCAGGGAAATTATTAGAACCAAACTTTCGTACAAAAAGTTGATATAAGAATGCTGCTTCATTGCTGGCTCGACCAGACGTATAAAACTCAGCCTGATTAGGGTGTTCAAGTGTATTTAAGTGCTTAGCTATTAGCATAAATGCCTGCTGCCAACTAACGGCTTCGTAGCAATCTGTCTCACGATTGTACTGAACCGGATGACTTAGCCTACCCTGATATTCTAAAAAGTAATCACTTTGCTGCGTTAGCCAACTAACGGGATGTTGCTGAAAGAACTCAGGGGTAACACGTCGACTTGTTGCTTCCCAATTAACGGCTTTTGCACCATTTTCACAAAACCTGAATCGACTCTTTTCTTCAGATTCGCCCCATGCACAGCCGGGGCAATCGAACCCTTTGTCTTGATTTGTTTTGAGTAGGTTCCGAATATTACGTGAAACGTTTTCACTTTTTACAAGATGTTTGGTCGTACTAAGTAAGGCACCCCAGCCGCCAGCAGACCCTTCATATTTTTTTACTGTCATCTTTAATTCTCTATTCTGCGGTCAGGTTTAAACGGAAAGCGCCGTGGTACACGTTAAATGCACCATCACGACTAAAACCAATCAATGTTAAATTGAAACGCTTTGCCATATTGATCGCGAGATTTGATGGCGCTCCAACAGCGACCAAAACTGAAATGCCTGAAACAAGCACTTTCTGAACCAGCTCAAAACTAATACGACCACTTAGGAACACAATTTTCCCTTGATGATCAAGCTCTCGGCTTCTTGCTAGCTTTCCCATCAACTTATCTAACGCGTTATGTCGCCCTACATCCTCGCAGCTCAATAACATCGTACCCATCGCATCAAATAAGCCACAGCCATGCACGCCGCCGGTTTGAGTAAACATCGATTGATATTGACGTAATTGATCACCGAAAAGAGGAATAATATGCCCTGACAACCAATGTTCAGCAGTATCTAAATATGGAATATCGCGAAGCTCTAAAGACTTTATGGATGACTTGCCACATACACCACAGCTAGAGAATGATGTTGTATCTCGATTGATTAATGCCCAATCAACAATGACGTCTGGTGATAAACGTACATGTATCTCATTTTTGCTAATTTCATCAATATCGAGTTGATCATTAACTCCAATAATATCATTGGCGGTTTTAATAATACCTTCTGCCAACAATAACCCTGTAACCAAATTAAGGTCATCACCCGGTGTTCGCATCGTCACTAAGTAAATACGATCTTGTTCTTTACCCAATCTGTCGCAATAAATTATGCGAATCTGCAAGGGCTCTTCGACAATCACCGAATCAATGGAAAGGCTTACTTGCGTGCCATTTACCTGCTGACGTGAACATGCCACAACACCTATTGCATGTAAGTTTGATTGATATACTTGCTGACTATTTCGATGAAAACTGACATTAAAGGCTGAATCCCTATGATTTAACGAATAATCTTCCTGATTTACTTTATGTTCAGCCATAGGCTTGCTTCACTCTCATAGATTGACTTTAAAAACGGATATGCTCTACGAGGCATTTTTCCGGTGATCTTTTAGCATATAAAACGTGCTGTATTCCAAAAGAGACAACAAAACAAAAGATGAAATTCGATCAGACAATCATTTTGCTATCTTAAATTCTTTTGTAAACTGCCATTATCAACATTTAACCAGACAAAAATGCAACATGAGACACAAAAACAAAACAGACCAGTTACATCCAAGCTCGAAGTATTCAACAAAAACGGTTTTCCATTACTACTATTGATCATATCAATATAAGGCTAATTAACAATGTTCAATTACATCGATGCATATAATGTTCGAGGCATATTTCTAACAAGAATATAAATGCACATCTAAAAACTGTAAAAGTATGATTTAGAATAAGTCAGCACAAAAAACATATGCCACAATGAGCATGTATGTATGATGTTTCTAGCGGCTAAACTAAAAATAAGAAAACATGCATATGAGGGTGTTAACCATCATAATTGTTAACGTGGAGGAGGTATGGGAAAGCAATACGAGTCAATTAGCTACAGTTACGAGGCACTCTGGCGAAAAGGATTAATTAGTGACTTAAAACAAGCTGCTACTTGTGACATTAGGCATCTCTGTCGTATTCCTTGTGATAAGTGTCCAAATACATCGAGTAAATTCGATCTAGATAAAATCAAAATTTCAGGTTTAGACAATTACAATCTGCAAATTCACAAAATAAATACCAACAATATATTCATAACGATTAAAGCTGAAGACATAAGTCGCTGGGCATTAGAACATAACGTAGTAAGCCAAAATATAATCAAAACAAGCTATAAAGTTGTATAGCGTGAACAACAACAAATTAATAATATAATCACTCTTTAGCAGCATTCTTTTCATAATCAAGTACACTATGGGCATGTAAGAATAGTTCGTGAATCTACGTTCTAATAGGCGCAGTTGAATCGATGATTATTAGAAAAGAAAATACTAAATATCATGACGAATAATAAAATAACCAAAGTCACGCTAGGCAAAGGTTTTACCTTTGATTGCTCAACAAAAGAACTAAAAGAAAATGAACGCTTTATTGAGCTAAACCGTGCTGAAAGGGAAATACTCTGCTATTTAATCCAGCATGCTAATAGTGTTGTCAAAAAAAAACAGCTTATTTCAGCAGGATGGACACGGAAAGAAATCACAACAACGTCTTTATTTCAGACTATACGCAATTTAAGAATAAAACTAAAAGAAGATGAAATTGGTCAAATCATTGAAATGGTCCCCCGCCTTGGCTACCAAATTAAAATCGATATTTTGTCGACCTCCTCTGTGCATAAGACAATTGAAAACCCAGAAAGACCACACAAAAATAAACGTTATATAATTATATCGCTCTGTCTTTTATTGATCGTTTGTTGTTTTTCATTGTTTTATTTCTCTCAGCATTCAAAGAAATACCTACATGACATCGCTTACGATAATAATATGAATACATTCATTTATTTAGCAAAAGAAATGGACGACCTTGAATTTTTACGTGACTATACTAAGACATTTGTTACGCCTATCGATATTGAAAATAAACTCTTTTTTATTGCCAAAGCAGGTAAATACTATTCGGTCGCATTTTGTGATAAAAATAAACAAAACACCTGCAAAATCACTACCACAAAAGCAGTGACTTTTGATCATTTTGATCTCAATGAATTTTGGCCAATATTGTCATTAACAGGTAAAGCTAATCAAGCTATCACCCTTTTCGATCAAGATAATAAAGCCCCGACAGCAGCAAAATCATTCAACCTTTTTCTAGAAAATGGTATTGTGTCAAACAGTATTGTTCAATACTTTCTTCAGCAAAAGGATCACCTTAATTGGTCTTTTAGCGGTTTAAACTACCGACTGAATACTGATACAAATGAATTTGTAGCTGTTGCATTTAAAGGCGGAAATTTTTCATTATCTAAAACATCTGTTTCTCCTTTCGTGGCTGAGATAACGGTGAACCCTGAATTTTTATATTGGATTCAAACAGAGAAAGAACTTACCAAGTTAGGCATAAGTAAACCTGGTGAAATTGAAGAATATTTTGATAATGTTTATTTAAGTAACCACACCCATAAAAGTTATATTGTCTTCCGTCAAAAAGACATCATTTTATGGTTCTCAGAAGAGCTAGGCTTCTACTGGTTCAATAAGGAAAATATGCAAGATTCAAATTTCTCTGAGTTAAGTACATTTAATCAATGTACTGATAATCTTGGTATACTTCCGAACAGTATGTGTAAACCACTATAAGCACTCTGCTGCGTTTGATTACTAATTCATACCTCTTTACTCTCTAGCAGATGTACGCTGTATACATCTGCTATTCATTTACCACACACTTTTATTATCATTCTATCTCATTCAACTATAATCGATTTAGGCACTCTTACGGCATTTAGACGAATCATGAACCGTTTCCAGCTTCTCGTTACCGTCTCTTTCTTGATTATTCCCACTTTTATATCTGCCACAACGGATACAGAACAGGCAGCAAAAGATGTATGTAAATGCCTTGAAGAACCCTATTCAGAAGCGAGTAAAGCACTTGAGCTCATCAATAATGCAGATGAATCTGGTGAGCTGAGTAAAATTTTATCCTCACAAGAGGAGCTCATGAAAATAATCAATACATCTCAAAAATGTTTGGAAAATTTATACATTAAATACCCTGAAATTAATAAGGATACAACTTTACAAGCTGAAGTTATTACCATCACTGACGAGACTTGCCCTAACCCATTGAATGAGATGACATTCCCTGATAGAAAAGCCATCCAATAAAATGACTCACTTTAATATAAACAACCATAATATTTAGCTTCCATCACACAGCGTTATATTTCTGTTTTCAAATCGAAATTGTTGCGTTATTGTTAAATAATCAGGCATAAAGGAGAAGTATCATGAGTATTTTCAAACAAGGATTGTTATCTCTATTTATTAACTTTAAATCTTTTTTTTACTTAAGTTATCCGTTACTTCAAGCTTTGAGTATTTTAGGGCTTACTGTCGGGATATTAATGACTATATCGCCATCACTTGCCCAAAATTACAGCGAAGAAATAATGGTTTTGTTCTGTACTCTTTCTTTGTACCTTTTTGTACTTAAGCATTACTATACTCACGTAATTGCATGGGCAGATCAGCGTACTAATAATGTTATTACTGTGAGCTTTAAATAACATTACAACATTGAGCTGAGTTTACTTCTTAACCATTTATTTGCAGGGTTATGATCATTACGTTTATGCCACACCATAAAGTGCTTTAACGGTTTTGAGATAAAAGGCAAAGATATAATCTGTAAGTTAAAATGCTTTGCATATTTTTTCGCAAGTAAACCACTCGTAATACCTACAGAGTCGCTATCTGATACCAATGCCATCATTGATATCATCGATGCACATTCACAACTTAGCTCCCTCGGAATAAGGCTTTCTTCCGTAAAATAATTAGCTTCAAGCAAGTCTGTTCGTCGCCTTTGAATCAGAACTTGTTTCTCTGCATAAAACTGTTCTCGAGTAACTGTTTTTTGAATATTCGGATGATCCTTACGGCACACCATTACTGCAACGTCATCATAAAATGCATTATATGAATAGGATGGATTTGATAAATGCCCCAAATCAATGGCTAATTCAGCTTTATGCAAACTAAGTTGATGCAATAATTCCTCTTCATTATTTGGCGTCAAATGTAATTGAATCGAGCAATTTCCCATAGTTTCATCCGCTTCTATTTTCGGTCTGACTATGTGCATCATGGCTTCATTAACATAAACAGTAAAAATGCGATGAGCTTGAATATCAAAACCAGTCACATTACCTAACGCGCTTTCTACCTTTGTAAAGGCAGGTTCAATCTCGCTTGCTAATTGAATTGCTGCATATGTCGGAGATATTCCCCGCCCTTCTCGCACAAACAGTGCCGTGCCAAGCTGAGCTTGCAACCTTTTAAGTACACCACTTACCCCCGGCTGAGTTAAACCTAATGATTCTGACGCTAAAGTGATGGAACGGAGTCGATACACTTCTAAGAATACAATCAATAAATTCAAATCTAATTTTGACTTCATTCGCAACTCAATACATAAGAAATTGTGATGTGTTAAGTAAATAATACTTTATATATCGCGAGGTGTCATTGACATAAACTACACCCATCAACATTAACAAGCCCTAAACATTCTTAATCTGTTTTCGATATTGTTAACAAACTTCAACAGGATGGATTATCTAACGTTGGAGACTCTTGCAAGGAAGTACCTTTAGCACCGCGATGGCAGAAACAACTCGTCAATCGCAGGACAAACAGTCCACGCATGAAATTGAGGTTACTACATTATGAAAAATTCAATCAAAACAACTATTGCTGCTCTTGTTTTAGCAACATCTTACAACGTTGCTGCTGCTGATGGCGACTTCACGGGTAATGTGTCGTTTGAACAACCACAGACCCATGCCACTCAAGCTAAACATTTTATTAATGATGGTACCCCTGAAAACTATAATTCGGGCATTGTTATTACCGAGAAAACATCACAGCCAACATTCGCAGAAAAGTTAGACTCTGCTCGTGATAAATAAACGCAAAAATAACCACCAATAAATGCCCTAGAAAATATAACTATAAAAGCAATAAAGAAAGTCAGTCCAATTAAGAAATCGAGGTTACTGCATTATGAAAAATTTAATTAAAACCACACTTGCTGCTATTGTTTTAGCGACATCTTATAATGTTGCAGCAGCTGACGGGGATTTCACGGGGAATGTCTCGTTTGATCAACAAGTGAATACAATTCAAACTCAACGTTTCGAAAATGATGGAACCCCTGAAAACTACAACTCAGGCATAGTTCTCCAAGAGAATAGCGCACAATTTACATTCGCAGAACAACTCAACTCTGCTCGCGATAAATAGCCTTAACGAAAGCACTATAAATGCTCTATAGCGCAATTAATCTAGACATAAAAAAAGAGCCTCAAGGGCTCTTTTTTATTAAGTGCGGTATAGCACTTTTACTATATGCCAGCCAAATTTAGTTTTTACCAAATGTGGGGTTAGCAATTCACCGGTAAAGCACACTTTATCGAACTGAGGAACCATCTGACCTTTACGGAATTCACCCAAGTCACCACCGCTTTTACCTGATGGACAGTTTGAGTACTTCTTGGCGAGCGTCTGGAACTTCGCGCCTTTCTTCAATTGCTCGATGATATCTTCTGCTTTTTCTTGGTGCTTCACTAAAATATGAAGTGCTGCTGCTGTTGAAGCCATGATTGATAACCTAATGTTACGAGTAAATAAGGGGATTAGCTATGGTATGAAGTGTGCGATAAATCACATTAAGTATCAAGTAATAGTACGCACTCTCCCCTTTTCTTATGGCAAAAGAAAACCGCTTAATCGTGAGATTAAACGGCTTTCGTATCAAACAGTGTCATCACTTCAAAAATTAATTTGCCTTTACAACACATCAATACTGATATCTTCAAAGCTATATAGCTTTCCGCCGAACTCATCAATAAAGACTTCTGCATCGGCTTTTTTTCCAAAACTGCCCAATGTTTGCCCCATTGCACCTTTTTTCTCAGAGCCGATAACATACCAGGCCTCTCGAGCATCGATAAAATACTCGTCTTCCGGACGCTGCCAAGGCGTTTTACTCATATCATGAACATAGATTTCTTTAACCTGACGTTTGTTTTCCGGTTGCAGAATAAAACTGAACAAATCACGGGTTGAGCAGAACTTACTGACCCTGTCGGATGATTTATTATAAGACTCACCTTTTGGTCCTGGGAAATTACTGATGATCATACCGCACAGGTGACATTCATCAGCCTGTGCTATGGCGACGGCCTGACGCACCATGGCTTGCTCTGCTGATTCCTGATCGGTGCAGGCAACACCCAATATAAGCAACAGGGCAATACTGATAGTCTTTAGTGGATGTAAACTACGCATTATAGTTTCCTTATTTATTCGAATTATTAAATGCTTTATTAAATTGAGTTATTTGCTCTTAAACCAGCTTGTTTATTGATTTTTTATTCTTAAAGCTTTTTCTTACTAAATACCAAGGAAGCAACCGCCAAAGGTGCCACCACCCAGCCACTCATCATCAGAAGCAAGGTTTCTTGTGAGCGGCTTTGGTCGATGGCAACAGCCAGCACGCCATTAACATCACCAGTATTCAATGCTGAAAGGTTTATTAATCGGAACAAATCTGCTGGATTGAACATCATCAGCTGTACTAGCTGTTGCTGTGATAATCCATCTTCAACGCCGACTAGAATAGCCAGCAATGCCAAATCAAAGACCAGCACAAAGAAGAACCAGATCATCAATGCAATACCTGCCGCTTTAGATTTTTCCGATACAGACAGGCTGATCACATAGGCAATTGCAATAAAGCAGAGCCCCAATAGGGTGGCGGTGAAAATAAACAGGCTAAATGCAGGTACTACATCAACAAAATCGGACTGTATCGCCAGCAAGAAAGCAGCACTGCCAAAACCAAGACAGGTGGCTAGAGTTATGATAGCTCCCTGACCTAAAAACTTACCGAATAACAGCTGACTATGGCTAATAGGATAAGTTAACAACAGCAGCAAAGTGCCAGATTCCTGTTCACCGACAAAACTGTCATAACTTAATAACAGCGCAATCAACGGGATCAGAAATACCGCGAGGCTAGACAAGCTAGCAATCGTCGATGACAAAGAGGCTACACCTAGCTGTCCAGATGCGACCGAGCCGTAATAGCTCAAGCCCAAAGACAGCACGGCAAAAATAAGCGTGATGGAAATCAGCCAACGGTTTCTGATTCCGTCTTGAAACTCTTTTATCGCGACAGCAAAAACTGGATTCATGAACTTACGGCCTCCGACCTATTAAGAGCTTCAGGTTGGTTTGATACATTTGGTATATTTGACACTTTGGATTTAGGGGTGCAGTCATCATTCAGATAATACTGGTAGAGCTGAGCCAAATTGACCGGCTCAATGTGGAGATCACTGATATGGTCATAACTGAGCAGCTTACGGATTACAGCCAGTTTATCGTTTTCCGGAACCAATAACTGATTGTCATTAACCCGCAATTCATTGAGAGCTGGATCATCCCGAAGTATGCCGTTGAGTCCCTTAATATGAATAGTTACAGGTAAGCAAGCCTGCTCGCGTAACTGTATCAAAGTCCCCATTGCTCGCGACTCGCCGCCCGACAAAATCATAGCTCTGTCTATATGCTGTTCCACGCCCGGCAAGATATGGGAGCAGAGGATAATGCTGGCACCGTTACTCTTAAGGTTGTCTACCGTTTGATAGAACTCTTTCGTAGCAATAGGATCAAGACCCACAGTGGGTTCATCAAGCAATAGTAATTTAGGCTCACCCAAAAAAGCCTGGGCCAACCCCAGTCGCTGCCGCATGCCTTTAGAGTAGGTTTTAACCTTGCGGTTCATGGCAGCGGTTAAGCCGACTTGCTCCAGTAAGGCAATGACCTGTTTTTTATTCACCGATTTTAGTCGAGAGAAATAAATCAGTACTTCCAATCCGGTAAGGTGATCGTAAAAACTGACATTTTCAGGTAAATAGCCGATATTCCGACGGCTGTGCCAGGCTTGCTTTGACAATGGATCCACGCCGAAGATCTTTACATCCCCGTGGCTAGCTTTAGTAACGCCGAGGATCAGTTTCATCATCGTCGTTTTGCCTGCCCCATTGTGACCAAACAAACCAAGCACTTCACCGGCAGTCAGTTGCAAGTTGATATTTTTTAACGCCTCAACCTGCTGATAGTGTTTGCACGTATTATGTAATGAAACAATTGGAGAGGTCGATTTTATTGAAGAAGTCATGGTTATACTGTTACCCCGCAGCCTGGTTGTTTTTAGGCATGATTTTGTCAAGAGCATGATTTTCCGGTGCAGACGGTACTGTCATTAATGGAAAGCTATCTTTTACCCCAGCAGGTTTAAGTACCGGAAATTGTTTTTGTATCCAGCGCAGCATTAGGATTGCTGGGCTATCAAGTAATACCTTAGCTTCCGGATATAGCCACACTACTTTATCGATCCCATCATTGGGTTCAAACGGAGTATCCCCTTTGCCATCGTTGTTCAGATCCCAGCCAAGGTAGTTACTCCAGAAATTTCCGATACCGTCCTGACTCCACTCCTGCTCTCGATTAGAAACATACTTCACCTGCACAGGGTTATTAATAAAGCTATTTCCAAAGATTTTGACATTTTCCGATCCCGCCGTGAGATGAATACCAATTTCAGCGGTGTCGATACTGTTGTAGCTGATGGTGTTGTAACCCGAGTTATAGATAAACAGCCCCTTTCCATCACGCCCCATGACTTTATTTTCAGGCTTAGTCCAAACATTCTTGATTCGATTATGGCTGATATTAGAATAGGTAATAAAATTCATCAAAAAACCGTAATCTTCACTATCACGGCTTTCATTACCAGATACTATCAGCTTGCGAGAACTCATTAATGCATACCCCGCCCGCGTGTTATAGGCCAGGTTGTCTAGCACTTGGTTGCTATGGGAATACATATAATGGATCCCATAACGGAGATCATGCATAGTATTGTTTTTTAAAATATTATTTTGACTAGCAATGATGTACAAACCATCACGGGTCTTGCTGACCGTATTGCCAGTGACCTCAACATATTCAACTTTTGATAGCTGAATACCATTTCCTCTGTCGGCCGAACGTAGCTTGGGGTTACCCTCAATCTCGTTACCTTCAACCTTGATATGTTTCCCGTCCTGTAACCAAATACCGAAACCGTCACCCTGCAGTTTGTTATTGCGAATGATCAGGTTGTTGGCTTGCTTGTCCGAATAGATACCGGCGTTTTGCTCTGTTAAATCACTGCCCCAATTAATGATGGTTAGACCCTCAATCAGGATATCGGAGTTTTTGATCTGCAGAGCGTGCCCCTGTCCGCCGGCATTGATGGTAGCTGTGCTATTTCCGATTAGAGTAATGGCATGACTAAGAACAAAGTTACCCAAATATTCACCCGAAGCCAATGACACAACATCGCCATCCGACACCGAATCCAGCACCACTTGCAAGTTGTCGTCAGCCATTACCTGATAGGTTTTGGCAAACGCTACAGGCTGGAGACAAAACAGCACTATTAGTGTAATTATTGGTTTAATCATCGACTGTTTTTAACTTCCCTACTACGACTCAAAAGATAAAAGCACAAAGGTGATGATGCAAAAGACCAGTACATAATAAATAAGCTACATACTGACTAAGCTATATGAAGAAAGGTAACAAAGTGCCAACTTGAATGGCACTTTGTCGGTCCTGCTAGCTGTTCAGGCTATACCGATTCAGCATATTAGGCCTCAACCAGCATACGGCCTCGCATCTCCATGTGGAGTGCGTGGCAGAACCAGTTACAGTAGTACCACTGAACCCCAGGTTTATTGGCAATAAAGGTAACGGATGACGTTGCCTGTGGACCAACTTCCATCTGAACGCCATGGTTAGTCATACAGAAACCGTGTGTAACATCTTCCACCATGTCCAGATTAGTGACAATCATGGTGACTTCATCGCCCAGTTTTACCTTGAATTCAGTGAGCCCGAAGTTAGGTGCGACCGAGGTCATATAAACACGTACCTTGTTGCCATCACGGATCACTTTACTTTGAGTCATTACATCGACGCCGTCTTTCTTTGCCATTGCCAGTGTTTCTGCAAAGATTGGATCATCACGGGTCCAGAGTTTCTGTGGCTTCACCTTGCTACGGTGAACAATTATACAGTCATGGGGTTCTGCAAACGTCGGGCCGTCATGCACCAACTTCATCTCATCGCCTGAGATATCAATTAGTTGATCATTCTCAGGACGTAGTGGACCAACAGGTAAGAAGCGGTCTTTAGAGAACTTACAGAGAGAAACAAGCCATTTACCATCTGCATCACGAGTTTCCCCTTGAGAGGTATGGTTGTGACCAGGTTGATAATGCACATCTAGCTTTTGACGGATATAGTTTACTTTCTCTCCATTGTAAGCTTTGATTGCATCTTCTACATTCCATTTTGCAATCTGACTATCAAGGAACAACGTCGTGTATGCGTTACCACGGTTATCAAAGGCGGTATGGAGAGGACCGAGACCCACTTCAGGCTCTGCGACGATAGTGTCACGAGGCTTAATTTTGTCACTGAACAGATCATCAAGCTTGTTGATTGCAATAATCGAAACTGTTGGCGATAGCTTGCCGTTAGCCACAAAATACTTACCATCTGAAGATGTATTCAGTCCGTGCGGAGATTTTGGTACAGGAATGTAACGAGTGAGTTCCGAACCTTTACGGCCATCAAGAACAGGAACATTATTGTCATTGTAAGTTTTGAATTGACCTGCTTTTAGAGCAGCTTCACAACGCGCCAGATTGAAAACAACAACGTGGTCTCGCTCTGGGGTAATCATTTCACCCAGTGTCATACCCATTTCAGAGTTGTAGCTTGTCGACGCGAAATACTTACCGTCGTAGTCGGCATCAGTGTTATCAAGGTTGCCATCAACCATTACCTGGAATGCCACTTCCATTTTCTCGGCGTCAATCACGTTAAACAGAGAACGGTAGGTACTGACATCTTCCAGTGTCGCCTTGCCATCGTTGTTCATCGGGATTTCAAATTCCCCGTTACAGATCACGTACTTGGTCTCAGGTACTTTTTGTACCCGTAATCCGTGAATCGCCTGAACATTCGGAACGGTGATCATTTTGTCGGTTTTCATTACATTACAACGAATACGAGCAACCCGACTGTTGGCTTTGTCGTTGATGAATACATATTTACCATTGTATCGACCGTCTGTCATGCTCATATGAGGGTGGTGGGAATCACCAGCCAAAACATCAACACTGTCGCCTTTGATACGTTTACTTTCGTTGGTTAAACCCCATCCGGTAGCACTATCAATGTTAAATACCGGTATGCGCATTAACTCACGCATTGATGGCAAACCCATAATACGTACTTCACCGGAATGACCACCACTCCAGAAACCATAGTATTCATCTAAATCGCCAGGATGAACAAACGGACTGTTAGCCGCTTCTGCTGCCTTGGCTTGTGCCATTGAAGCAAACATCGCAGCTGACATCGGAGCGACTGCCGCGCCAATACCGATAGCGGCAGTTTTACCAAAAAACTTACGTCGTTCTTTGTTTGGCAATGTATCTTGGTTAGGTTGCTCTATCAGATCATTGTTCTTATTATCACTCATGGTTGGCTCTCCATACCGTTATTATTGACGCAACTACGATTGTTAATATATGTAGTGTCACGTACATCAGCTACGCTGTATTCCTTCTTGCTTTTCACGTTATTTCATCACTATTTGGTACTTACTCTGTAACGACGACTGGAATATCTTGATCCTTGTTTCGGCGTTTTTTGTGTGCCAGCTTCTTAAGTGGTGGACATTTTTCTTCGTTGTAATAGGTGATCTGGCAGTCTAGACAGTAATGACATTCACGCATGTTGATCACACCATCTGGCTGAATTGCCTGGATTTCACACTCTTTCGCGCATGTCTTACAAGGCGTTCCACAGTCAGGGCGACGTTTCAACCAATTAAATAAACGCACGTTATTTGTGACCGACAGTGCGGCGCCTAATGGACATAAGTAGCGACAAAAGGTTTTTCGGTTAAAAAGATTCAACAAGATCAGGAATGCAGCCCAGGCAACAAATGGCCATTCACGATCAAACTTCAATAAGAAAGTGGTTTTAAACGGTTCAATTTCGGCAAACTGCTCAGCCATTGATAACGAATCGAGCGAAATTCCGAACAAACCTAATAAAATAAGATATTTGATAGTCCACAAACGTTCATGCACGGCATAAGGCAATTCGAATTGTGGAATTTTGAAATGGCGGGCAAGTTGATTAACCAGTTCCTGCAAGGCTCCGAACGGGCATAACCAACCACAGTAAACAGCGCGTCCCCACAATAAAATGGTCACAGCAGCAGCACACCATAAGATGAAAATAATCGGATCGAGTAAGAAAAGATCCCAGGAAAAATCGCTCATCAATGCCTGCAAAAATGTGAAGACATTCACCACAGACAACTGTCCGCCCCATGACCAGCCAATAAACACGACAGTTACCACCAAGAAGCCATGACGTAAGTTATGCATAAAGGTGGGATGGCGAACCAATACATCCTGGAAGAACAGGATCAGCAGCAAAACACTCAGCAAAGCAAGGAGTATCATGACTTCGAGCTGGCGCTCTTTCCATACTTGTTGGGTCAGTGAGAGTTCAGGCTCAGGGACAATTGCTGGCGGCGTATCGACATATTTCTCCAACATGTCGTAACTACCTTTAAAGCTGGTGAACAGGCTGTCGACCGGGCCAGTCTGGCGTCGAACCAACAATTCAAGCTGCCAACTTGATCCCGGATCAAGTTCATGATGCGCCTGCACTCGGAACACCGACATTTCTTTAAACGCTGGCGCCCCTGCAATATACAGATCCGTAATACGGTTGTGGTCTAGATCACGAAATGAAATCGCATTCTCATTTTGATGAATCTGGAGACGATCAAAGATCCCTCCCCGCACATAACCTGACCCCTTGAACGAGTAACCATTACCCAATACGACGAGTAGATGCTCGCCCGGTTTCAGTGATTGCATTAACCACTCATAATCTGCATCACCGAACAAGTTACGCCCAATCGTTGGCACATCAGCAAGCGCAAAATAGATTTCAGCAAACATACCCTGCTTTTGATCCGCAGGGATATTACCAATATGCTCAGCCTCTGTGCCTATAAAGGCTTCATCAATTTTTTCATTGGTCAGGTAGAGCTTGCGTATCGAACCATCCCCCGTTAACTGAAGCCAGTCTGCTTTTTCAAACTGATCTTGATAGATGGTCGATGGAGGCTGGATGATGGTTTGCTGCTTTTTAATAATTCCTAGTGACTGAGCCACTTTTGTTGCCGCTTTAGTAACGGCAACATTCATCACCATGACTGTAACAGTTGCGCCTGACAAGCCATCAACGGCAACATAGCCCTCGCTCTTATTACCACCAACTTTGATTCTGTCCTTCACCGATAAGCCAGTGTATTGATCAGCAAAGGCCCACAATTTCTTCTCTGGAATACCCGCTAAAATAATCGGTTCATGGTGTTCCAGCACTTTGGCAGTCAGGTAGTTACCTTGCGGATCGATAGCCACCAGCATATTAACCGGCTCACCGGAATAGGCCGGGATTTTAGCGACATCATTGGTTTCAAAAGCATAGCCGATAATGTCTTGATCTTTGTAGATCCGCCAGACAGGAATTTCCCCTTGTTTTTCAGCAATTTTTGTTGCGCTGGGAAAGTTTTTTTTGATGAGGGGGATAGGATCCTTTGGCGGACTAACAAACAATGCACTTGCTGGTGCTACCCCTCCCATAAAGAGCAAAAGGAATAAGAACGCACGAAAAATAGTTGTTCTGAATAAGCTAATCTTTTGCACCAACGAACTCCCAGATAGTACTTTCGCCTAAGTCACCAAATGAAGTATATTAAATGCAACTAACACCCAGTCATGATTGAGATCAATTAACTTACACATCATTACATCTGTACAACCAAACCGTGACATATATGACAAATGTACTATTTAAGATACAGACGCCGTATTACGCCTTCTATTAACCGTGATCACCCCAGAATCACCCAAAGTTAATATCAGCTTCAGTTTATTCAACAAAGGGCTACAGTTTAATCATCTATTCATTTTCAGTTCATGGCACTTCGATTACACTACAAATATGAAAAAATATAATAGATTTCTATACATTTTCTGTTTCCTCTTTTTATTGGCTTTTCATGTCAATGCTGCCCCGCAGCTTGAAATTGATGAAGATCACGACGAAGTAATGCATGCCGTTCAACAAGGGTTGATTCAACCTTTTTCCGCGTTACAAGAAAAGGTTGCCAAGCAACTTAATGGTCGCATTATAAAAGTAGAGTTAGACGAAGATGATGATGTATGGGTGTATGAGTTAAAACTGATTGACCCAAACAACAATATCGTAAAAGTCGAATATGAAGCCCGTACACTTACCATTATCGAAATTAAAGGTCGTGGGCTAGAAAATATCATCAAGGTGAACGAATGAAAATATTAGTAGTTGAAGACGAAATTATCCTTGGTGAGCAAATCATTGATGGTTTAGAAAGCAACGGTTGGATTGCAGAACTTTCAAGTGATGGGATTGATGCCCTATACCGTGCAACATCTGAACCTTGGGATGTTATCGTTCTCGATTTAGGCTTACCAAAACTTGACGGTTTAACGGTATTAAAAAGTATTCGAGATGAAAACGTGAATACGCCAGTTGTTATTCTAAGTGCGCGTAATGAGCTTACCCAACGTGTTGAAGGGTTAAATGCAGGGGCCGATGATTACCTCACCAAACCTTTTCAGATGGTTGAGTTAATCGCACGTTTACGTGCCCAGCTACGCCGTTCAACGGGTAATGCGTCCCCTGTTATTCAAGTCCAAGAATTAAGTTTAGATACGCGGACATCAAACGTATTGTGGCAAGGCCAAGTCGTCGATCTTACGGCGTTAGAATTTAAGGTACTGTCTTACCTTATGCATAATACTGATAAAGTGATTTCAAGAACGGAATTGGTCGAGCACATTTATAAGCAAGATTTTGATCGTGACTCTAATACGATTGAAGTCTTTATTGGTCGTATTCGCCGTAAGATCGGCAATGATGTTATCAAGACAGTTCGCGGTCTCGGATACCGTATCAATGCCAATTAACACGATTGAAAAACGACTTCCTAGCCTTCGTAGCCGTTTACTTATCGCAGCGGCTGCTTGGCTTATTGTAATTACGCTTTCTGCCGGTTATCTTGTTCCGAGTTTCATAAAAACTTACCTAGTCGGTCAAGAAGAACAACAACTCAAGCTTTATCTTGATCAACTTACAGCGCTTGTAGATGTTACCCCCGACGGTAAAATGTCATTATCAGGCAAGCTCTCCAATCCTCTCTTTGAATCGCCCTACAGCGGATTATATTGGTCGCTGACTATCAAAGACCAACAATTACGTTCTCGTTCCCTGTGGGATACCCGCATTCGAGGCAATAAAAAAGAAGGTTTTATTGGGCCTAATAAACAACCTTTAATTGTGATCAGCCGAGAGTTCTTTCTGCCAGAAACGGATGATCCCGTCAATTTATCGGTAGCGATTAATAAAGACAAACTCAATGCTACATTACAAAAACTGACACATGGTTTGTGGTTTATATTAATCATTATGGCTATCGGTATTTTAGCGTTAACGTGGTTGCAAGTTAGCTGGTCGTTATCTCCTCTAAGAAAGCTCCAACAGAACTTAAAAAAAGTACGAAATGGTGAGCTTACTGAATTAACAGGCGTTTATCCGACAGAAGTTAAACCTGTTATCGATGACCTAAATGCACTGCTATTCCATTATCAGGAACTACTAGAACGTGCCCGTAACCATTCAGGGAACCTTTCTCATGCACTTAAAACACCTATAGCCATATTAAACAATGAAGTCGCCCTGCTAAACGACGCAGATAAAACAAAGTTAACCCCTGCTTTACTGCAATTACAACAGCATATTGATTATCACTTAGGCAGAGCACGTATGGCTGGCGCTGCAAATATTCTAACGGCCAAAACAGCCCCATCATCCCGTGTCGATGCCATCTCTATGGCCATGGATAAAATTTATTCACACCGTGAAGTGATATTGGTCAACGAGTTAGACAGTAATTTGAGTATCGCGGTTGAAAAGCGAGATCTCGATGAAATAGTGGGAAACCTTATTGAAAATAGCTACAAATGGGCAAATAGTTTAATTCGCGTACATCAGCAATCTGTCGATACTGACACAGTGAGCATTGTGATTGAAGATGACGGGCCCGGTATCGCTGAAGATGAATGCAATGAAGCACTAAAGCGGGGTATTCGATTAGATGAAAGTACCCCAGGAACAGGCCTAGGGCTCAATATTGCAAATGAACTTGCGCACAGCTACCGCGGAGAATTAACTCTGAGCCGAAGTCCATTAGGTGGGCTAAAAGCAGAGATAACCTTGCCATTACCAAGAAGTTGAATACATAAAAATCTTGAACTAAAAAGCGAGCAACCTATCATTTAAGGGCCAAGCCTCTGAACGATAAAATGCTCGCTTTTTTAATATTATCAGCTTAAACGTTATTAGCTTAGCTTCTATAGTTGAGGCCAAAAAATCATATTCACAATGCGTACAATAACGCCAACCACAAAGCAACTAACCCCAAAACGATACCAACGGTATTCGTGTGCATCCATACCCACACGCTTAATAACCATTACTGCTACACCAGACCAGTCTTTCGTACGTCTAGCATAAAGAAACATACTCTTAGCGATAAATAAAACGCCAGTAACGAGCAAAATCACTTCAACAAAGCCCATCGTCGCTTGCAACATATCAATAATCCTTGTGCTTTATAAATCCATTTAAACGCTTAATGTATTGAGAATTCCGTTCCCTATTAGCTCTAAGATACTCATGTTAATGCAATCATCAATTAGACCTTAGTTGCAATGCTTTGCTTAAAACGGCTAAATGCACTCTTACTTGCTGTTAATTAATGCTTCTATACGTTTATGTTCTAGCTGCTCTGGTGTAGAGAAGCTAAACCATTTATAGATGTATTTACTCTTATCTAATGGTGTGTCTGTACTTAGTTCAACATCACCACCTTCGGCAAACAGTGAACTACAAACAGACTGATGTAGACGCCAGCACAAATGATTACTTTCAGGGTAATCAATAAGAAAAGCCTTTAATGTAGAATAAAAACGCAACGTACCAACAGCATTAAAACTACCGTCGTTTTTATCATAAAGTTCTTTAAAGGTTTCACCCAACAAGGTTTCTCGCATTTGGCAAAGGCTGTAAATTTCAGCTTGAATCTCATCAGGTATTGCTAAACTACCCGATTCCCAGCTTTGCCAAGTACTACTTGATACACCATTACCAATGACGTCAGCGGCTTCGGTTACTTCAAGCATCAAAATCTTTCGTATAGCCTGTAACTCAACATGATTCATGTTTAGCCAACTCATATCATTACCTTCACTAATTACCCTTTAAGATAAACATCATACGGTAGCTATTATACCCAAGCTACCTCAATATGCAGGATTCAGAGTGATCTCAGCGTGTTTAATTCAAGGAAAATGTGTGTAGGAATGGTATTCCCTTTCAAACATATTTGATACAGAAGTAGATACGCTGAATCACTCCCGAAGGGCGAGTTTTGTTGGGCTCTATGCGGTGTTACTTATTTTCAACGTAGAACGACTAGGTCCATAAATGAGTGCCTTGCCTAGAGCCCAGCAAATTCTCGCTGAAACGAGCACCTTGAGGTAACTTGGGTATAAACCATTGGAAATGAATCCATTTCCTTCTTAATTTTCATACCGATATTAGAAATATTTGTACATTACTTCAGAGATAAGAAGGTTTATTTCTACAGTGTAAATCGAGAGTTTTTTATCCTAATCACAATAGTATGGTAAGTGATACCCAATAAAATACTGCCGCTTGAAAGGAGAATCTAAACAAATTGAAAATAATAAGCGCAACATCCGTTAAAGTTTGAATGCTTACTGTCTGACTTTAGTGTAAAATCCAGCCCCCAGAATATATAACGCACGATACCGAGACGACATGCAATTACTCGAAGCCAAATTACACAAAATCGACCGCCATAATTACCGCAGCTATTCTAGTATGCGTGGTGAATACACTTTCGTTGACTTCGACTTTTTTATCGATACTGTTCAAGCCGACCCTTATGCGCCGGCTTCTCGTGTTCGTGCTCGCCGTAAATGGGCGCTAACTGATTTAGCATGGTTGAAAGATCAATCTCAAGATTACCAACGTGCTGCACGTGATTTTATCGCACGTCAATTTGCCGATCTTTCACAACAAGAAAATGGCATTCAAATCGATCGTCCTGGTCAGGTTATTCTCGACCGTACCGCTGTCGTTTTTGACGAAGAAGGTATTGAGTTACGTTTCCGCATTAACTTGCCTGCAGACGACCGTAAAATCATTGCTAAAAAAGCAATGAATTTAATGACGTTCACCATGCCTAAAATTATCCGTCGTTCTACGATTGCTCGTGAACTTCCGATTGAAGAAATGAAGCGTCATTGTGAAGCAGTAGAAGATCAAGTTGCTTTACGTAAGCAGCTTGAAGAAAACAACCTATTAGCGTTCGTTGCTGACGGCAGCGTATTACCTCGACTTGCTGGTAATGTTGATTTACCAATGGCTGATGCAATTCCTTTTGAATGCCCAGCAGAATTGGCTATCGAACTAGATGCACCACATAAGGGTAAAATTCGTGGTATGGGCGTACCTAAAGGTATCACCATGATTGTTGGTGGTGGTTTTCATGGTAAATCAACCCTACTCAATGCTATCGAAAGCTCT
The DNA here is from genome assembly GCF_003026285.1 of Photobacterium profundum. Lineage (GTDB taxonomy): Bacteria > Pseudomonadota > Gammaproteobacteria > Enterobacterales > Vibrionaceae > Photobacterium > Photobacterium profundum. Next base: position 42,145 of record NZ_PYOD01000003.1, on the reverse strand, counting down.
GTTTACGATCATATTCCTGGCGATGGTCGTGAATATATTGTAACCAATGAATCTGCAACAAAAATTCGTGCAGAAGATGGTCGCTGTGTACATAACGTCGATCTTTCTCCATATATTAGTAATTTACCTATGGGTAAAGATACCGCAGCATTTAGTACACAAGATGCATCGGGCTCAACATCGCAAGCATCCTGGTTACAAGAATCACTTGAAGCAGGCGCAAAAGCATTGCTTATCGATGAAGATACCTCAGCATCGAACTTCATGATCCGTGATGAGCGTATGCAGGCATTAATTTCAAAAAATGATGAGCCGATTACACCACTTGTCGATCGCATTGCACTACTTCGAGATCAACTGGATGTCTCTGTATTATTAGTTATGGGTGGTTCTGGCGATTATTTGGATGTGGCTGATACAGTTATTCAAATGCATAATTACCAAGCACTTGATGTAACAGCAAAAGCAAAAGAAGTGATTGCTACGCACCCTACTCGTCGTACACCTGAAGGGTCTGAAATTCTACCTCTTCCTCGTACACGTCAGTTAAATCGTGCTGCACTTAAAACCATGCTTGAAGACGGTAAATTCCGTATTCAGGTTAAAAACAAAACAACACTACGCTTTGGTCGTGAACTGATTGATCTGCAAGCGTTAGAGCAAATTGCAGATTCTAGCCAGCTATATACTGTCGGTTGGTTATGGTTCCAACTTGCTCAAGGCAAAGGGTGGGAAAAACAACCATCAAAAGCATTTGCCCAAATGCTGAATGATGATTGGTTCCGCACAATGCCGCATTATGGCGATTTAGCGAAGCCACGTGCTATCGATGTTATGGCGGTTTTAAACCGTATGCGTAAAGCCGATTTTAAATAATCTGCCATATTAATCAAAATACCTAAACCCGCAGTAATGCGGGTTTTTTTATCTTTTTATCCACCCTCTTTTGTTTCTCTAGATTCTAACCCTTGAATCAACCAATGCATTAATAAGCCTCTATACTTTTTAAGTTCACTTTTTACACTCTGTGAAATGGGCTTAATAAGGCTACGATATGTATAAAATGCATTTCATCGATTCTTTACCAATTTATCTTATGGCAGGATTAATTCTTGGCTCGATTTTATTGGTATTCGAATTTGGCTATCGATTAGCACGCATATTTCTAGCGGATAAATTGAATAAAGCGATCAGCCCAATGACGGGGGGATTAGGTGGATTATTGGCTTTTATTCTTGCTATAACATTCAGCATGGCTGCAGGAAAAAATGATGCCAGAAAGCAACTGGTTTTAGATGAAGCTAACGCAGTTGGTACCGCCGTATTGCGTACCGATTTTCTGCCTGAACCTTACAAAAAAGACAGTAAATTATTACTCGTTTCTTATATCAATGAAAGATTAATATCAAAAGAAGAAAAAAAGCGAGTACTTAAATCCTCACAGAGTGAAGATCGCGTTAATCTACTTATAACCAATAGTGTCATATTGCATGAAAAATTATGGCGCAATGCAGTTAGTGCGTATAACGTTGAACAAAACCAGATCATCAAGCTCTATATTGAGTCACTCAACCAAGTTATCGATATCCATACCGAACGTGTAAATAAAAGCCTTCAAAGCCGAATTCCAATTAGTATCTGGTTTAGTTTAATACTGCTCACTTTTCTAACAATGGTGCTTACAGGTGTTCAGGTTGGCTCACAAAGTGAAGCTAGAATGCTAATAGCAGCACTTCCATTTGCCCTTGCCTTCACCCTTGTTTTAACATTAATTATCGAACTCGATAGGCCTAATCGAAGTATTCTTGCTGTTAGCCAACAGCCTCTAATTGATTTACAACGTTCGCTATCGCCCAAAGCACCAACATCCGAAGTTTCCATGCTGACACCCGCTAATCACCAAGTCACCAAGTCACCAAGTCACCAAGTCACCAAGTCACCAAGTCACCAACAAAAAATACAATGAATCATCTAGACTTACTTCGCAACTGAAACTTTCAGAAGAATAACATCAATACCTACTTACTCGCCTTTTCCTTCATTGATCAGGCAACAGTAAGTGTTGCCATTCTTTATGTCGGCTCATGTAGTGGGCAACATAACTACACGTTGGAATGATTGTATAACCCTCTTGTTCTATCCCTTTTAATACAGCCTCCATCATAATGCTGGCGTATCCTTTTCCACGCAATGCATCTGGCACATGAGAATGATCTAACGTGAGCACATTATCTGAGATTTGATAACTGACTTCAGCTTGATAACCCGCTTCTAACTCAACAAAGTAAGCCTGCTTTGCACGATCATGCACAGCGTTGTAATGTTTTTCTTCACTCATATCCCTACTCCTTTTATTCCACGCGCTGCTTTATCGCTTATCTTACTTAGAAAAAAGAACGGTGAGCTATGCACGCACCGCTCTTTTTACGTTTATTTAGAATAACCTGTGTACTATAAAAAGACACTTGAGATTTATACTCATCTCTGAATATTAAGCATCAAGAGTATAATCGTAGTACTAGCTTTGATGCTTTGCTAAAGCAACCGCCGCTTGCAATGTGGCTTCTTCAACATAGCCCCCTAGCACTGTTGTATTCTGTTCATTGGCACCTTTAACTGGCATCACAACATAAGCTGGTGTACCACTAAAGCGTAGATCTTGTGCTAGTTTCATGGTTTTCACCAACTCAGGAGACCATTCTTCAAGCTGTGCCAAATCGACCGTTGCACCCGACTTTTTCACTAATGCCTGAATATTAACTTCAGTTAGTTTCTCGCCATCAAGCCCCAGCTGCATAATGCCTTGGTGGTAAATTGCAAAGCCCTTTTCACCTTGCTGCTTAAATACTTCTAAACTCACACGTGCCGCCGTGTCTGACAACTTGGATCGTTTCGCGAGAATTGGGAAGTTTTTTATCAATAACTTAGCATCACTGTTTTTTTCTAAAATGGCATCCACAATCGGTGACGATTTAATACAATACGAACACTGATAATCTAAGAATTTCACGATAGCCACATCACCATCAGCATTCCCTTCAAACGGAGTCTCTTTATCATTTAACAGGGCATTTTTCTGCTTCACCGCCTCACTGACTCGCAAAGCATTCTGCTTAGCGTCTTCTCGCGCTTTTAATTCCATACTGGCATCAATCAATACTTCAGGGTTGTTTACCAAGTATTCCATCGCAATTTTGCCAATTTCTTCTTGCTGTGCGGCAGAAAAGGAAGAAGCGGTGTTTGTCGTATTAGCAGCAAATGCAGAGGTCACGGTGGCGCCAGTCACAACGCTTGCAAGTAAAAGGGCCAGTTTTTGTTTGGTCATTCTTTTCACCATTTATGATTAATTAGCTCGTTAAAATCAACATCACCCTAAAGGTTGGAGTTAACTTTAAGGTCAAGAGCTTTTGCATCAGCACGACATGCCGAGCACATTTTTTGTTTGAAAATCAGATCTAGAGCCCAAAATGATTTATCTGTCTTAGTCACTAAAATACCAGCAAAAAGTGGCAGTAATAAGCCGATAGATAGCGGTGAGATGGGCTGCGCGGTGTTCCAAGCAGCAATCATCAACGCCACGATAGGAAACAGTAAAAAACACAACGAAGCAGTGAACGGGGTCGACAGTTCATTCAATTTAAAGTAAGCCACAATACCGCCGACACTTGCAAATACACCTAGATATAACACAGCTAACAGTGATTCAGATGAGAACGTGCTTGGCTGAGCCCCTTCCAACAATAACGAAACAATAACCAACAATATCGACGCTATGAAACATGGTACGGTGTTGTATGTAAGCACAGGAATATCTTTACAGTATTTTTGCACAAACACGTACATTAAAGCATGAATCATAACAGCAGCGCTGAGCGCACTCATACCGATTAAATAACTGGCGCCCCCAATATTCATTTCATTTTTCAAAATCACACTTAAGCTAACAACTGCCACCAGCAAGCCCGCAATTTGGTGCTTTCCCAAGTTCAAACCAAGGAATAAGGTAGAAGTCATCATCACTGCAATCGGCATATTGGCAAAGATGATCGCCGCTAAACCAGAAGAAATATATTGCTCGCCAAAAATCATAAGCGTGAAGGGAATAGCAAAATAAAAAACAGCCACGATCACCATCCAATGCCGACGCCCTTTAGGGAACATTAATGGCTGCTTATACCATCGGGTCAACGTCACAAGAATCGGTGCTGCAATCAAGAAGCGTAAGCTAGTCGCAAAAATGGGCGGAATGGAACTGACTGCCACTTCCATTGCAAACCATGTTGTCCCCCAAATTAAACACACAGAAAGAAACAACAGCGGTACGGTATATTTTGTATTCATTGACTGACTCATCCATCAAGGTCACTAAAACCATTCACTTGCTTTCTAGTCACATTTATTAATTACCTCTAATACCATTCTAGGTGGGTAGTTGGTCATAATATTGCGCAGGAAAAATCGCTGATAACTAAGCATGAATTTCAGATAACTAATTAGTCTAATTACAAAATTCATAACGACGCTATAAGTAGTTTTAACCAGTAAGAATGACCAAATACTTATGTAGGATGGTATAAATCAAGAGGTTAACTCATCCGTTGATGGTGTTTCACTCTACGACGAAAATCGTAAAGCGTTGTCTAGAAAGGTAAACTATCGTAAAGATATGAAAAATCATGCTTATATGTGAGATTACTTCAAAGGAAAAAGCGTGTGCCATGATCTAACAAACGCTTAGAAGATATTTTTAGCAAAGTAGGAGCATACCATTTCAACGTGTAACTTCGCCGCTCTACTCCACAGCATTAGAACGTAAATTTGGCGGCACTTGGTGCCAAGATTGTCTGTTTTGCATCTTTTGATAGCTATCGTCAAACAACTCACTCATGTATGCAGGGCTAATGTCATCTCCCGGTTGCTCTGATTCAAACTGCGGTTCTATATAGCTAACATTAAATTCCATACCCGTTCGCAGTGATTGCTGATAAATACGGTTTACATCCCCTAGCCCTTGGTATTTCAAAATAGTGTCTATTGAGCGAGACGCGATACCTTTCAATGTGTACTCTGTGGTTTTCCAGCGAGGTTCAAGTTCTGAATTGCGTATCACATACACTTTGTTTCTACTGTTTTGCGGCAACAATGAAAGGTCGACACCCTCTGGAAATAAAAACACTTGATTAGTTACACCACCATCAACATGCAATTCTTCAAACGATTCCAATGTTGATCCTTTCACCACTTGCACAGAGATCATCTTGGCAGGAAAGACTCCCGGAATCGATGACGAGGCAATAATAATATCTTCAAACAAGGCTTCAGCCTCTGGTGTATTCAGTGTTGCTATCTCGCCCATGTTCCAGATTACAGGTCGCTGGGCGTCAAGGTTTGTCGTGCCTATTAGTAGAATACGACCACGAGCATATTGCTTAGCAACCTTATCCAATAAAGCCGGAGTAATGGTTTCACGCACCATAGCTTCGAACTTATCGGTGTTCAGTAATGATTTAGTTGCTGCAATTTGGAAAATTGTATTTACGTCGTACAGTTCATCTGATTTCGTTTCAGTATATAGCTGCTTAAGATGCTGGTCGTAGTCTGCCCCCAAAAAGGCAAATACAGAGATGATTGCGCCAGTACTAACGCCAGTTACTGTCGCAAATTCAGGTCGATCGCCATTGTCGGTCCACGCATTTAACAATCCAGCACTATAAGCGCCGTTTGTACCACCACCCGACAATGCCAGGTGCGCCACAGCTTTGATATTCCCATTCTCATCAGTTAGGATCCCTGCATCCATTTGGCGCTGCTTTAAGGCCACCAGCTGATCTTTCGGGATTGGGTATTCACTGGTGTCTCCCCAGTAGCGTAATAATTCAGTATTTAACGGCTCATAAGAGACATGCTGTTCTTGTGACATATCTTGTCGCTCTAGCGAACTACAGGCTGAAATAAATACAATCGAAACGATAGAAACAAAGCGATACATGTAGGCCCTTATCCGCTAAATGTAGAATGTAGCTGAGCTATAAGAATCAAGCTATTGAACAGTGACTCATTAAATTAAAAGCAGATTATGGCACGACAAAATGAAACATAAATTAAATCTTATGGCCTATTCAGCTACCATACAGCGGGTAAAAATAGTTTACTCTTTTCGAACCCTACGAGTTTATCTAACCCATTAAAATATAAAGAAACATACGCCCTGACAGGTTATCATTTTGTTACGTTTTATATTTCCCCTAAGTTAAGCCTGCCTGTTTATTCCAAGAATGTTTACCAAAAAACTGTTATCTCACAACACTCTATTTATACCAAATCCATTAATTATCTGATCAGTTCAGCGAGAGTTAAAATGCTTTTAGGCAAGGAGATAAATTGAGGATCTAGTGGCTCTAAATTGAAATTTATTAACGCAGTATAAAAGTATTTTAAACTCGCCCAAAGGGAACACCACTGGAAGCCAGCTTCTGTGTCTAGCGATTTCAAAAGAGAACCACTCTTCTACCAAGCACTATCCTTGAACTCAACTCCCAGTGGTATTCTGAAAGGTCAGATAATTAATGGAATTGGTATTATTCATCATCTAAGATTGTGATAATCTCAGCCTCTTGTATTGCATAGCGAGTGAAATAACAACGATGAAAATTTTTAGTAACTTCGATGGCGGCAACATTAATGTAGTTAAAGCCGACTCACCAGAAGATATTCAACTCACTATTCCTAATGACAATCAATCTGAATATTACCAATGGTTTCACTTCCGCTTAGAAACACAAGCGCAAGAAGAACACACTGTAAAATTACTCAACCTTGCTAAATCGGCTTACCCTGAAGGCTGGCAAGGCTACGATGTTGTTGCATCTTACGATCGTGATGAATGGTTCCGTATTCCTGCCGAGTTCGATGGTGATACACTGACTTTCCGCTTCTTCCCAGAGCAAGGGTCTATGTACTTTGCTTACTTTGCACCATACACCTACGATCGCCACCAAGATCTTTTGCATCAAGCACAAGTTAACTTCAACAGCCAACTTGAAACGTTGGGCAGCACACTAGATAACAATGACATGAGCCTACTTACTATTGGTGAACCCGCTGATGATAAGAAAAAAGTATGGATAATTGCACGCCAACACCCAGGCGAAACAATGGCAGAATGGTTCATTGAAGGTTTGCTACAGCGCTTACTTGATGAAACAGATACGGTTGGTCGTGCGCTTCTCGATAAAGCCATTTTCTATGTAGTGCCAAACATGAACCCAGATGGTGGTATTCGTGGACATTTACGTACCAATGCGGCTGGTGTGAATTTAAACCGTGAATGGCAAACACCATCAATGGAAAAGAGCCCTGAAGTTTTCTTAGTACGTGAACGTATGCTTGAAACCGGTATCGATATGTTCCTCGATATTCACGGCGATGAAGCTATTCCTTATAACTTTGTTGCGGGTAGTGAAGGTATTCCATCTTATGATGAACGCCACGCCAACTTAGAGAATAAGTTTAAGCAAGCATTACTAACAATTACACCTGAGTTCCAAGATGAGCATGGCTATGACAAAGATGAGCCAGGTAAAGCAAATCTAACGGTTTGTTCTAACTGGGTTGCCGAGCAGTTTAAGTGCCTGTCTTACACTGTAGAAATGCCGTTTAAAGATCATAATGCACAGCCAGATGCACTTTACGGCTGGTCACCAGAACGTAGCCTTGCGTTTGGTCATGACATGCTAGCAGCAACCCTCGCAGTTATTGATGATGTATAAAGCGTAGCTAGCGCCTTTAGTAAAATATAGCGCTACAAACTAGTACACACTAAGCCACGCACGTTTAATTCTGCGTGGCTTTTTCTTTCTCTATCTGTCGTTCATTTATACTGAAAAAGGCGAGATACGATCCCACCTTCTATATTTATTCATGACAAGATACAGCGTAAACGATATTAACGTTTGCTGTCACTATGAAATGCATAGCGATTATATTCAGTGCCATTTTCAGTAACAGCGTTATATTTCACTGACCGAGAGCTGTTCAATGATAATGGTACAAACACACGGCCATTCTCATTGGTCATATAGGTCCCTTTCGATTGAGGAACATTTTTGACTGTCACCTCAGCGTTAGCAACCGGTGCTCCTTGCTCAGATACGGTTACCCACGCACCATTTGCTGTATCGACTACTTTCATATCCGCTAATGTGACAGTTGAAAAAACGACACACATAACGGCAACAGCTGTATTTAATAATTTCATAATAAACCTTCTTTTTATATATTTTTGAAATAAGCACTTACTTAGTCTTATTCCAACACAAAAATTTCGACCGATGAAAAATAACGACATAACAATTAGGCAAACTGTTATTACTCATTCCATTTATCTAGCTTCTGTTAAAATGATGAAATCAGTATTATTTATTTCATCAGGTATAATGCAATGTCTTTAATGAGTTCAACATTATAATAACGTAATGAAGGTAAACCATTGTTGAACAAGCGTAAAATAACGTAAATTTAAGCATTTAATAAAATAACGTTTACTATGCATGGTGATTTTTAACGATAACACTTGATAACATCACCCAACTATCCGTTATAATTCAGCCATTAGTACACATTGATGTGAAAGAAATGGCAAAAACTAAACCCATAATTAAAATCGAAACTTACGGTATTCACACCACATGGGATGCTGAATCTAAGCATTTACCTAAAGTGAAAACATTTACTACAGATATTCCGGCAGAAATCGATGTTGAGTTTGGTTTCATCGTTAACATCAAAAAAGCCCGTGGTGAAAAGATTCGCTATTGTATCTATCATCCAGACATCACCGATGGTTCTGGTGATGTGCTTGAACCTTTTGATGGTGAATTGTATGTTCGGAACAATGATTGGGATTTTTATCTAGGCGACACCATCTGGGCACCAATAGACAACAAGTTAGGTGACTGGCGTATGACGATAGAGATGAAAGGTAAAATTATCGCTGAAAAAACCTTTAACCTTTATGCTAGAGACGAAGGTCAATTTTGGAAAAAACGCGGTTTTTAAAGCCAGAACTCAATGATTCATTAAGGCGAGTTTCAGTAACTCGCCTTTAGATTTTACGGCTATATTGATACCGCTATTGTGTTTACCTCAACCTTTCTTGACCACTTTCCAACCAAGAGTAAAAAATGCCGCAGATGGAATCAATAAAATAAAACAAGCAAGTACAATTGCCGTTGTATTCGATAAACCAAGCCCCCAGCCTAACGAAAATGCTAACCCATACAGCACGTCGATAGGGTTAAAAGTAAGAGGCTCATTAGATGCCTTACTCAGCATGCTAAACAACAAGATAAAGCTAACAAATGACAATCCAGCCAAAAACAGCGCCATTAAACATTTCTTGATAAGAAGTGGTGATACAACCCATACCGATTTATTCAAATTATTCATCTTCTACACATTTAAGGCATCAAAAATGCCTTTCACAAAATAATGACATTAACCTACTCCTTTAATGATTTACTGTCATGACAGAAATGAGGCAATGACTTCAGAATGCTGATATAAATCGTTTTATAGTGTACTTGTCATGCTATTAATAACAATAACGAAAGATAAAGGATCACGTAATGGGACTATTTGACGCTATTTTAGGTAATGCTGGTGAAATGAGCATCGCAGATGCAACAGAAGAACTTTCTACCATTCTAGGACCTAACGAACACATAGAGATCGCATACAAATTAGTTCGCGATATGATTGTGTTAACCGACCAGCGCTTACTGCTTATCGACAAACAAGGCTTAACTGGGAAGAAAGTTGAATATCGCTCGATTCCTTATAAAGCGATCACCATGTATACCGTCGAGTCTACTGGTCACTTCGATTTAGATGCAGAATTAAAAGTATGGGTTTCAGGGCAGTCAGAACCTATTTCTCTTGAGTTTAACGGCAAAACTAATATTTATGCGATGCAAGGTGTACTCACGGCTAAAATCGCAGGTAAGTAGCAATAAAATAAAAGCCACTGACATTCGAATGTTAATGGCTTCTATTTAACGCGTTTAACATTATTTTACTAGTTCGTAGTTTGATTTCATTTCTTCTGGTGCAATACCGTATTCATAGTCAGCTAAATAACCGCCTTTATACACTTTCATTCCGTTATCATCCCAACTTACGGCAATAACTGCTGTTTCACCATCTTCACTGCCTAATAGCGATAGTAGTTCGTCATCAATTTTAATGGCCTTAATCGTTTTGATCCGCTTAAACGATTTAAATTCAGAAGATGTAGGTAGTACACCATATGTTTTTTGCCATGTACTTTTCGGTACTAGCCATTGGTTATAAACATCTTTAACAATCGGCTTTAGCATACTGGCGACAACGACATCATTAGTCATTTTATTACGAGTTTCTACTGTGTAACCGCCTTTACTGTCTGACACATACGTAGGGAAATCTTGACCAATTTCACTGGCTAATGGTAATCGGCCTAATGTTGCTGACTTTTTTTGGTATAACTCAGCATGATCAAACTTTTCCATAATAGTTGGAATCAGTTGGAATTCAACAGGAGCAGTGTTTGCCATCGTATTCATACTTATAGCCAAAGCAGAAATTAATAGACATTTTTTCATCATATTCATCTTTATACACCTATCAATAATTACGCTGAGCAACAACTTGAGAAATCGAACTAGTCGGTTCCCCTACTTCACCTTCAAACTGATGCAAAATATGCCAGTGACTAAAAATATCAATTAATTCGTTTTCTTTTAATAAAAAATCTGGATTTTGTGGACGACCAAATTTTCGTTGAGCTTCGTTAAATGTTTCATAAATCACAATGCCAGAAGGCTTAACACTACGTTTGAGTGAATTAAATAGCGGACGGTGTAAATAACGAAACGTAATAATAGCGCCATATTGATTGTCGATTAGATGTTCGTCACCATACTCAAGATCAACCAACCATGTTGTTGACGTAAGCTTTTCTTCCTTAATGATACGTTCAATTGTCTGTAACTTTTCTTTATCTTGATCAGCAAAAATAACAGGAAGACCTAAGCGAGCAAGATACAATCCATTTCGACCACTTCCACATGCTAGGTCGAGTATTGGCCCTTGTTTAGAAGCGATTTTTAGCTCTTTTGCATAGGTTTGAAGTAAGTTTGAATGCGCGTTATTTACCTTATAAACGTTCATTATTTCTCGCTAAGTATTCAATTCATATGCCCAAGTTACCTCAAGATGCTCGTTTCAGCGAGAATTTATTGAGCCCTTAGCTGGCGCTAATCTATGAGACAACAAATAAAAAAGTAAACCCAATAGGTTCACTTTCCATTCAACAACAGGCTCTAAACTTATAAAAATGCACATAGACCTGATTTCAGATAATGACTGCTAAACCAATTAAATACTAAGAACGACCTTTGATATCTGCTAATGTTGGCTTAAAATTAGTTTCAACAAAATCACCTGTTTTCGGGTAACTGGCCTTCGTTGTATCTCTACGCCCCTTCAGCTCTTCAACAGATGGTTGATAATTCTGATTCATTGATGAACCCTTTACATCATAAAATACAGCATGGGTTGTATTATTTCGTCCTTGGAGTTCTACCGCCTGTACAGAAAAGCTCATTATTGAAATTGTTAAAAGAGTAATTTTATTCATGACTTTCACCGCCCCTTCAATATTTACAACTCAACTATTTGTATTAAAAACATTAGAACAAGTTAATGAAAATAACAAATCCACCCATATAAATACCAACATTAAAATATAATATTAAATTCACATCAAAAACAATAAAATCATCTAAAACATAAAACAAACCAACAGCAATATTAATATTCCCATTAATATTCAAAGAGTTAAATCGACTATATAAATATAAATTAAAATAAAATAAAAAACAATGAACTTTAATACAGTGAAAACATGAGAATACAAATAGCCACAACAAAATTAAAACAACCAATATCGTTTCACAAAACAAAACATTTAAATAGAAAAACCTTATAAAACATAAGCAATCAAATCTCACATATAAGACGCCACTTTAAAGGTTGGGATTTAATTACAATAACTTAACCCCCTCCATAACATAATAATTTGCAAATCCAATGAGTAATCAAAGACCGATAAGCTAGGATGGGACGTTAAATATAGTGAGAAGTGAATAAACTTAGCCATGGTAGCCTTCCTCTCTATAATTTTAAATGCGTATGCTGAACTGAGTTATTTTATAAAAATGCTATCAAGGCTACAATGGGCGATAACATGACGTACCACAAAGGCTATAATAGTGAAAACCGCTTCGATTCAACACTCTGATAATGCAAACACCGTTATCGTCCTCGATTTCGAAACCACAGGTTTATCACCAACCCAAGGTGACCGTGCAATTGAGATCGGTGCAGTATTAATGGAAAATGGCAAAGTAGTTGATCGCTTTCAAAAATTAATGAATCCGGGCTTTAGAGTGAGCAGCTTTATCGAAGGTTATACTGGTATCACTAACAATATGCTTCGCACAGCAGCACCCTGCAATGAGGTAATGGATCAATTTACCGATTTTATCGGCGATTATAATCTTGTTGCTCACAACGCCTCATTTGATAAACGATTTCTAGATGCTGAACTAGATATAATTAAGCGGAGCTACGGCGGAGAATTTGCCTGTTCTATGCTTATTGCGCGTCGTTTATACCAAAATGCACCAAATCATAAATTGGGTAGTTTAGTTGCCTATAAAAATATTGATCACGATGGCGTATTTCACCGTGCATTAGCCGATTCAGAAATGACAGCTAAACTGTGGCTACAAATGCTTGAAGATTTGCAAAATCAATTTCATATACCTCAGCCTTCATTTGCTTTAATGCAGCAAGTATCCAAAAAAACGAAAGCGGCGGCGCCTACATTTCTACATAAAATGGCAACTACATAATAAATAACTCAGTATATGTTTGATGAGTTACCGCTCATCAAACATATACTATCAAGTCACTACTTTTCAGCTAACTTTGGCAAATTATGCCCAGCTAAAATCAATAAACCTGCAAATATCCCCATGTTCTTAATAAAGTTTTGCATTTCATGCGCTCCTTCAAGTCCATCTAAATTCCAGAAATCATGTAAATTCACGTTAATAGCCAAAACCAAGAGTGCCAACAGTATAGATACAATACCTGTATAGCGATTAACGATAAGCGCAGAGCCTGCAATAATCTGGAAAATAGCCGCCGCAGCAAGGAAAAATGGGATAAACACCATGCCATGCTTTGCCATCAAACCGACATGCATATCCCACGCGACAAATTTCATAATACCAGGCACTAAAAAATACAAACCTAACAAGACACGACCAGCGATTATCAAACCATTATTCATCATTTTATCAACCTTCATCATTCTAACTTATACCGTTGCTATCACATCATGCTCATCGGCAATGTAATGATATACGCTAATCAATGTGTAAAAGGATACGTTAAAATAATTTTGCGTGCAAACTAATTGCGCGCAATTATATAAGCGGAAAAATTGAACTTCATGAAAAGACCTTCAACTAATAACGGCACAACATGATTTCCGTTATACTGCCTACGTCAAACATCATTCGAGACGCCTAATTTGCCACAAGATAATCAGCCCGTTATAGAACAAGATGCTATAACACAAACTCTGTCTGATACGATTAAAATCGCCACGTTCAACCTTTTTAATTACCTTGAACCTCCTTTCGCCTTTTATGATTTCGAACGTATTTATACCGCTGAGCAATGGCAAAAGAAACAGAATTGGATTGCAGAATACCTTATAGAATACAAGCCAGATGTTATTGGTTTTCAAGAAGTATTTAGCCCTGAATCGCTTAAAAATTTAGTCGCAGCACAAGGTTATGCCTATTTTGAGGTGGTTGATGAAGCAGAAGTCATTGACGACTTTATTTGCCGTAGCCCTGTTGTGGCAATTGCATCACGCTACCCAATCACTCACATAGAAGCCGTTATACCAGATGAAGAGCTTGCGGTTGCTATGGGGCTGAAAAATGATTTTACATTTAGTCGTCAGCCTCTTCTCGCCACGATTGAACTCCCTCATATTGGCGAATGCGATTGCTATGTCGTGCACTTCAAGTCAAAGCGTCCGATGATAGAGCATGAAAACAGTTCCCATGACGAATCACGTACACAAACAATTATTCAAACATTAAAAGCGGAAGTAACGGGTAGTTGGGGCTCGTCGATTCAACGCGGTTCGGAAGCAGCACTGTTATTAATGAGTATAATTGAACGTCGCGAAAAAACGGGGCTGCCAATGATGCTTATGGGTGATTTTAACGATTCACTTTCAGATGGCGTATTGGCTCACCTCTTAACAAGCTCATTACGCTTCATTTCAGAATCTGAAAGCGATGTAATTTTAGCTAAATACCGATTAAAGGATGCATGGGATCTTTACCAAGCAACAGATAACTGCCCTGAAATGGCTTATCGTACACCAACCCATTATTACGGGATGAAAAAATCTATATTAGATTATATTTTATTATCTTGTGAGTTTGATGCTCAGTACCATTCTAGCCTCTTCGAAATCAGTGAGCATGACACCTACGACAGACACTTGATCAATCCCTCTTTTGAGCGTGATAGCCAAAGTACCGATCATGGCATAGTGTGTATCACACTCGCCTTGCGTGCCTAGTTACTATCTTTGACACATAAAAAAGCCAGTCAAAATATGACTGGCAAAAATAAAGCGGTTTGTCGATATTGGTGACAAACAATCGACGACATTTAGCGAAAATGTCTAAGAAGCGTTTTAGCCAATTCAGATTACACTTTCACAGCTGTATAGAAGCTTACATCCCCTACTTCTGTTTCAGGGTTATAACTATGGTAGAGTTCAAAACATGGCCTTTCATCCACATCTAAGCCTGATTCAACAACCTGCCCTAATAATTCGTCCCAATACTGACCAAAATCACTCTTCCCATTGATCTCACTCCGTATAGAAGCATAACCACCAGCAGGTAATATTTTCAATTCAATACCATTACTAACTTCTGTTCCTTCTGGTACTGAAATACAAATATCGGTTCTGCACTTATCGCGAGGTGTTAACTCTGGGTTATCATGATAGATAAAAATCATTTCTCCATCACTTAAGCCTTTTGCACCAACCCATTGACACACTTTGCCAATTGCAGTTTCATAGCCTTCGCCATAAGTACCCGTTACGCGGGTATAAGCCAGCAGACGTTCATTAATTACTTCAGTTTTCATGACTTCACTCCATTGTTGATGACATGTAAAACTATAACTTCGTTCGCCTTCTGCAGCGTGTCCTTCTTTGCTCAAGGAGTGTCCAATCTTGCTATTACGTAAAAGTAGAGATAATTCATTGAATGTTTTACAGTTTTTTATTTCAGTTGGGGTTAAACCAAAATAACTTTTAAAAGCTTTAGCTAAACTTTGAGAACTCGAAAAACCGTACTCTAGAGCAACATACGTCACGCTGTAATCATTGTGAAATAACATCTGCGCTGCATTTGTTAACTTTAAACGACGAATATAATCAGCCACAGTTTCGCTAGTCACAGCCTTAAAGATACGATGAAAATGATAAGGTGATAAATGCGCCAGTGCTGCTACGTCACTTAAATTAAGAGGTTGATTATAATTTTTTTCTAGGTAGCGAATAACGGGAAGTACTTTTGTTTTATAGTTAGTTTTCACGTCATATCCATATGTTTTATTGTTAGCATTATTCTGTAATAAGCATAACGTAAATTTATGCTTTCATTCTTAATCCTGCATCTTGAGGTAGCTTGGGTATAAAGTAAATAAAGCGGATCAAAAAAGCCCTGACCTTTCAAAGAAGATCAGGGCTTTTGTTATACTTTACGTTATTGCATACTTATCGTGTAACGCTCGCAGGGCGAGGAGCACGACGCTTTGCAGGTTTTGCTTTAGGTGCGCCAGTGCCAGCACCTGAACGATTTGACGGTTTACCCGCACTTTCATTTTGGCTTTTACCTTGACCACCAACATGACGCTTATTCTTGCCTTGTGGCTTATGGCCTTTAGCATTCTCACCAGAACGCTGACCGTCACGGTGATCTTTCTTTGGCTTCTTTGGCTTAATTGGACGCGTATCTAAACGAGACTCAGGCAGCTTATTCACCGCTTCAAAACCACTAACCTGTTCACGTGGTAATACTTGTTTAATTAAACGTTCGATAGCTGCAAGGTCTTTGTATTCATCAGCACACACTAATGAAATGGCCTGCCCTTCACAACCAGCACGACCTGTACGACCAATACGGTGAACATAATCTTCAGCAACGTGCGGTAATTCAAAGTTAACCACTTGTGGCAATTGCTCAATATCAAGGCCACGTGCAGCGATATCTGTTGCAACAAGTACTTGAATTTCGTTGCTCTTGAAGTTAGCCAATGCTTTAGTTCGTGCACCTTGGCTCTTGTTACCATGAATCGCAGCAGCTTTAATGCCACGACCTTCAAGGTGAGTCGTCAAACGGTTCGCACCGTGCTTTGTCTTCGTAAATACCAATACCTGACCCCAGTTATTTTCTTTCAATAACTTGGTTAATAGGTTCGCTTTACGGCTTTTATCTACAGGACAAATCCACTGTTTAACTGTTGGCGCCGTTGCATTACGTGGCGTGACAGAAATTTCTACCGGGTTATTAACCAAACCTTTTGCAAGCTGACGAATTTCATCAGAAAACGTTGCAGAGAAAAGTAAGTTCTGACGTTGCTTTGGCATTACTGCCAATAATTTACGGATATCACGAATAAAACCCATGTCTAACATGCGGTCTGCTTCATCTAAAACTAATACTTCTAGTTGGTCAAAACGAACTGCTCTTTGGTTATAAAGGTCAAGTAATCGACCTGGCGTTGCAACCAAAACATCAGCACCTTGACGTAATCGCATCATTTGTGGGTTAATTTTAACGCCACCAAATACCACAGCCGAGCTCAATGGAAGATTTTTAGCGTATAACGCAACACTTTCAGCGACCTGTGCCGCCAATTCACGCGTAGGCGTAAGAACAAGCGCACGCACTTGATTAGGCTTAACACGTGGACCATTAGATAAACGCTCTAAGACAGGAAGTGTGAAACCTGCTGTCTTACCAGTGCCTGTTTGGGCCGCTGCCATTACATCCTTACCTTCAATCACAGCTGGAATTGCTTGAGCCTGAATTGGCGAAGGTGTCTCGTAGCCTTGTTTAGCTACAGCTTCAAGGATTGGGGCAGATAGGCCCAGGGAGGCAAAGCTCATAAGATCATCTCTTGTCATTATTTTTCATAGTTTAGACCGTCTTGAGGACGGGGGGGCGTGTAGCCTACAGGATCTCGCGACCAAGTACCATTAATACTCAGTTTCACCGCCATGAAAGCTACTGAAAACCCATAAAAAAAGGCGTTATATAACGCCTTTTTATGGTGTTTTTGAACGTGTTCTCACATTTGAGTACATGCTCTACCTAAAATTAGGTAATGTAAAGCCTGACTATTTAGTTTCAGGCTCTTTCGCAATCTCATCTGCGTATGCGGTATCAACAACTTGCGCTTCTGCAGCAACACCGTCTGAAGCTTGTTGTGCGGCTTCTAATTCCATTTTTGCTCGATCAGCTTTAGAAATGTAACGCGGCTTATTACTTGTTTGTAATTTCGCATTAGCTTGCTTTAATCGCTTCTTTAGTATTTGGTTTACTTTTTTCTTTCTATTCATCGTATTCTGTCGGTCACATTCTAAAGGTTCATAACGAACAAATTTCAATGCGCTGATTGTATAGGCTCTTAGCCTAATAACAAGTAAGATTTCACATTCTTCTTCGAATAGGTATTTACACAAGAGCTAGTCTTATCGTTGCCTTTTTTATGAACGATCAATACATTGACTTAAAATGGTCACCCATTTAGAGAAGAAAACAATACAGACTGAATGAGAACACATCGATTTAAACGCTCAACGTTCGATTATTACTCATTATTAAACAATTATTTAGTCATTACTCTGCTTACATCACTCGCCAGTACTGCGTAACACCTCACAAAATTATGTACAGTGATTAATTGCATCACAAGTTTTGTGACAAACTTCTCGCATTCACCCTCCTTTAACGCCTACTATGCCCCCGCTTCCCAATAAATAATAATGAGAGTTCACAATGAAAAAGCATTTATTAGCCTCTGCTATTCTTTTTTCCTTAATAAGCAGCCCTGTATTTTCTGCAGATGGCGACATTACCGACGTTACGATTTTAGGTACATCTGACATTCACGGTCATTTTATGCCTTGGGATTATGCCAGCGACAAAGCGAACATGGTTGGTAGCCTGAGCCAAATCGCATCTAAGGTAAAAGACATTCGTAAAGGCAATGACAACGTCATTCTTGTTGACGCAGGCGATACGATTCAGGGTAACTTTGTCGAAACATTTAAAGATGAACCCGTTGACCCTATGATGCTGGGCTTCAATGAAATGAAGTATGATGTATGGGTACCTGGTAACCATGAATTCGATTTTGGCTTAAACGTTCTAAACCGCTCACTTACTCAATTTGAAGGTCAACCTTTGGGCGGTAATATTAAGCGAGCCGACGGCAATCCTTTTTTACCGGCACACACAGTTATTGAGCGTGATGGTATAAAAATCGGTGTTATTGGTATGGACACACCAATGACACAAGTATTTGCAGAAGGCACAAACCGCCTTGAAGGGATGACATTCACCAACCCATCTTTGGAAGTGAAAAAAGTTATTCAACAAATCAAGAACGATGTCGATGCAATAATTCTTGTTGCTCACATGGGTATTGATAACGAAAATAACATCAAAGACACAGGCGTGCGTGATATTGCTGAAGCAAACCCAGAGATTGATGCAATTGTTGCGGGTCACATGCATACACTGGTTGATAAAGCAGTAATCAACGGCGTTATTGTGACAGAACCAGATAAGTATGGTCGTGCCCTATCTCGTATTGATCTTCAATTTGAAGAACGAGACGGTGAATACACTCTAATCAATAAAGACAGCTATACCTACAAAATCAAAGGCACGCTTTCTGATGAAAAGATGGAAGAATTGTATGCGCCATACCACAAGCGTTTACGTGAAAATGCAAATCGCGTGGTGGCTGAGCTAACAGGTGTTGATCTTGTTCCTGAAAATGAAATCAAAGGTATTCCGCAAGTACATATTCAAGACACCGGTATTAGCACACTTTATCAAGAAGCAAGTATGTACTACGCACCTAAAGCGAATGTTATTGCTCTTCAAATAGATAACGATAAAGCTGAGCTCGATGTAGGTCAGATTAAAGCGAAAGATATTGCCTTTAACTACCAATACGCAGGTGGCGAAATTACGGTATACGCCATGACAGGTAAAGAATTAAAAACCTACATGGAATGGTCTGCTGGCTATTTTAACAGTGTTAAAGAAGGTGATGTAACATACAGCTTTAACCCTGAACGCCGTTCGTCTAAATACTCAACCAATGATTTCTTTGCGGGTGTAACGTATACCATCGACTTAACAAAACCAGCAGGCAAGCGCATTACTGATCTGCAGTTTGCTGATGGCCAAAAAGTCACTGACGCCACAAAAATCACTCTGGGTATGAATAGCTACCGTATGGGACACCTAACCAAAGCTGGCGGCGTTCTTGAAGGCCAAAGCTTCCCTGTTATCTTTGATACTGAAGAAGAGTATGGCGAAGATGAAGGTACAATCCGTAACCTTACAGTTCGCTACCTAACAGAAGTCAAAAAAGGGGCTTACGAAGGAAAGCCGATGAACCGCTGGCACCTAAGTGGTCTTGAAGGCTATCAAGCTGAAAGAGCGGTAATCAAAGCCCTAATCAACTCAGGAAAGATTTCAGTTCCGACAAGCAGCGATGGTCGCTACACAAACGTTGCCTCGATCAATGTTAAAGACAAAATCTTTAACAATAAAGAAGCGCTTAATGCGTACATCACAGCACAAGAACAAAAGCTTATCGCAACGACTGATGACGTTGAAAAAGCACAGATTCAACGTAATATTATTATTGCTAATGCACTAAATAAATAATATTTCACTGCATTAAATGTAAAGCCTCCGGTAATGCACTTTGCTTGGGGGCTTTTTTTCTTCACCGCTCAATCCACCGATTTTGCAACTCCGTAATACTCCCAAACAAAACTTGCCTGCTAGATCGTGTATGATGACAACATCTTGATTAGGAAGTCAGTGCATGAAAGATCTTTTCTACAGCCTCGATTTAAACTTATTACGCACCTTTTTAGTACTTTCGCAAGAACTGAATATGCGTAAAGCTTCGGAGCGCCTCTATGTCTCACAACCCGCGATTAGCCAAGCCTTACAACGGCTGCGAAACCATTTTGGTGATGAGCTATTCCTTAAATCGATCAATGGATTAAAACCCACGCCATATGCAGAGGATCTTGCAGAACGGATTACGCCCTTTTTAGATGGGCTGGCTCACGCACTCAATACCCAGGACACCTTTAATCCTTTAGAGCTAAACCGTACCATCAAAATTGCGTTACCCGCACAGGTATTATGTACGTTGTCAGGCACTTTAGTTCAGCATCTGAAAGAAGCAGCCCCAAATGCAGACCTTCATATACTCAATTGGTCAAGTACTACTCTTGAAGAAATTGCAAAAGACACCATTCATCTTGGTATCAATTATGATTACCCATCTGCACCTAAAGAAGTCAGCACCAAAAAACTTATCACGCTCGAAGGCGCTGTTATTGTACGTAAAGACCACCCAATTAAACTTTTAGAAGCTACACCGATAGACTTTTCTGGTTATGAAATTGCATCGATGCTCATTCCAGGCTGGAATGATCGCAATAGTTATAGCGCTGAAATTTTAGCAAAACTAGGCATTCCACATAAAGTCGGTTTCCGCTCAGAATTTCCCATGGCGCTAATTGACGTCATACAACATACCGACATGTACCTCCCAAATTCAACCAACTTCCCTATTCATCAATACCCCAATCTACGTATGATAAAAATCAAGATTGATGAAGGAATTCTCCCTACCTCACTCACACTCTACAGCTATACACATCAACGGAACCGAAAAAGCGAACTCAACAACTGGCTGCATACGCTTATGTTTGAACTATTAACCGCACAAAAAGCACTACACACATAAAGGTAACGTTCAAAAACCTGTAGTTTCAGATTAACCAACATTGCATTTTACTAACAATTATATCGATAATAAGTCTTGCTTATTATCGATATAATGAGTCTCTATTAGCTGTAAATAAGCGCTCGCCGTACACTCTTCGCATCAAAATAAAACACTGTATTTAAACCATTGATTAAAGAGAGTATCCGCATGAATAAATTATTACCTATCGCATCAGCGCTGCTTATTTCATCATTCGCTTCAAGTGCAATTGCCGATGATAATTACCAAGGTCACCGCGTAGGTATCGGCTATTCATGGACTCAACTTTCATCAATCAGCAATAGCGACTATCGCTTGTCAACCGACTATGGTGACGGAATCAAAATCGAATATGGCTATGATTTCAACCGTATTGTTGGTCTAAATGTTTCTTATGCCCAGAATAATGAAGACTGGTATTTCGGCAAGCTTGATGGCTCAAACTTCCAAATTGATTCTGATATTGGTTATGCATTTTTACTCAATGGTTTCGACATTAAACCTTATGGTGCAATCGGTCTTTCTCGCATAAATGAAAAATTCACATATAACTCAGGCGCTAGCGATAGCTCTTCAGAGACTTCCCTCGCATTAGGAACTGGTGTTCGTATGGGCTTCAACTTTGGTTTATACGCAGATTTACGCGCTAACATCGTACTTACTGAACATGTTGATACTGAACAATATTCCTTCACTGTCGGTTACCGCTTCTAGGTAGCAGCATAACGGACACAATTAACACCTAGCCTTTCGACTGAAACGAATAATTGTTGAGAAAAAATGAAGTCACCTGCACTGTTACTGCCTATCGCATTTTTATTGATAACAAACACTGTTCAAGCGAAAACCATTCATATCTCACCTGATATACGGCTAGGTGAACATGATGGATATGGCTTACAACTGGGTGTTAAAGACGTTATGTGGCTAGATACCGTGTTCATTAGTATCGGCAAGATCGAAGGGGAAAGTACCGGTATTTACACTGACTCATACCGTAAAGAAAAAGTGCACACCTATCGACTTGGTGGTCAATATGCTTTTGATCGTGCAAAAGTACACAAGGTGCAATTAGAACTTGGCCTGTCAAAATATTCAGGTCGTTATTACAACTACAATAACTTGTCGAAAGAGCATTATAAATCTGACGGTATCAGCTATTCGACCAGCTATGTCTATCAAGCAACAGACACCTTTGGATTACGCGCTGGTGTTGAATTCAACTTCTTTGGTCCATTTTCAACCCCACGTGTTTTTGATACCACGGTCAATGCAGCCTTAGGCTTCACCATTAGTATTTAAGGTATTTATCAAAAAAGCAGAGTTAGGGTATTCTCACTCTGCTTTTACTTTTTTGAGGGGCGAGCTAACAGCCCCTCATAATCAACCATGCCAATGACAGCACATCCAATATTCTAGTTGTATATTGATCATCTTTGACTGACATCAATTCACACTATTAAAACCCCGTAATTACTCTAGCTATGCAACGCCCCTAAATTGTCTAGACTTGGTCATATAAATCAAAGGATAAAGTTAATGGTTTGATCTCATTAAGCCTGAATACAGTTTTTACTATTAACCTTACTCAACTAGGCTCAATACTTAATATTCGTAAATTAAAGGGAAGCACATGGAAATAGTGTTTAATGACGGAGTACTTTACTTCAATTCTTTTTTTGCAGTCACTATCGGTATTTTGGTGCTATTTGTTGGGCGGAGATTGAATGCCGCTTTTAAACCACTACAAGAATTTAGTATTCCAGAACCGGTTACTGGTGGTATTCTTTTCTCTCTGCTTATTGCCCTTGTATATGTTACAACATCTATAGAGATAGAATTTAACCTTGCCGCTCGTGATGTTTTACTGGTGTACTTTTTCACCACGATTGGCATCAACGCCAGCCTTAAAGATTTACTAAAAGGCGGAAAGCCTCTTATTGTCTTGCTGGCTATTACTATTGGCTACATGATTTTACAAAACTTAACCGGTATCAGCGTTGCCAAGCTATTTGGTTTAGATTCTGCTGTTGGTTTACTTGGCGGTAGTGTTTCGTTAATAGGTGGGCATGGAACAGCAATCGCTTGGGCACCAAGAATCGGCGAGGAATTCGGGATACCAAATGCAATGGAGATCGGCATTGCAAGTGCCACCTTTGGTCTGATTCTCGCGAGCTTAATGGGGGGACCCATTGCTAAGTTCTTAATCACCTGTTATCAGCTTAAACCCAATGAAGACGAACAGCTCGATATCGGTATTTCAAATAAAGAAGACAATGAACAAATTACAGGTTTCGATTTTCTTGATGCTGTCTTTGCAATCCATATCTGTGCCATTGTCGGATTCATACTCAATGAAGCTATTTCTGAATTAGGCCTTCAATTACCATTATTTGTTACTTGCCTATTTGCTGGTATCGTTATTACTAACCTTATTCCTAAATCTTTACCTCGTATTTCAGGCACAAAATGGCCATCACGAAAGCCTGCTATTGCCCTAATTGCTGATATTTCATTGGGTACTTTCTTAGCAATGTCTTTAATGAGTATGCAATTATGGACATTGGTTGATCTCGCAGGCCCAATATTTGCCATATTAAGTGCGCAATTCATTGTTGCAGTGCTAGTGAATCTCTTTATTGTTTTCCCTGCAATGGGTAAAACCTACGATGCAGCAGTAGTCTGTTCAGGCTTCGGTGGTATCTCGCTAGGTTCAACACCAACAGCCATGGCGAATATGTCTGCTGTATCTCAACGTTATGGTAATTCACATCAAGCTTTTATTATTGTGCCTTTGGTGTGTGCGTTCTTTATCGACTTAGCTAACGCATTAATTATTCCGTACTTTCTTGCTAATTTTTAATATTTAAAAAGCAAATAGCTTAAGTGTATAAAGTGGGCTCAACGTATTCAATTCGGTTTTGATATTGAAATGGGTACGTTGAGTAAAGCATGCCCCATTACTTTGCGCATTATTACTCTCAATTCTTAATTACATTACCTTTTTCTACTTCTAATTAGCTATGCTTATGAAGATCATAACAACCATTATGACGTTATATCTTATTTGTAATACCACGACTTGAACACTCGTTCACCAAGACAACGGGCTATGAAAATTAACAATCGACGTGCTGACCTGAGGATGACTATGCCATCAAAACTTACTGTAACTACCCTATTGTTTGAACAGTTTGAGTTACTGGATGTATTTGGACCTTTAGAAATGTTTGGCTTATTGCCTGATACATATCAGCTCAAGCTAGTTTCTGAGCAAGGAGGAATCATAAGCAGTTCACAAGGCATACAAGTACTGACTGATTTCTCTTTCCAAGATACATTTTTAACCGATGTACTTATTATTCCCGGAGGAGAAGGCATTAAAAATGAAGTCAATAGCTCGAGTTTATTGGCATGGCTAAATAACACAGCACCTAACATACAGTATATCTGCTCAGTGTGTACTGGCGCCGTGATACTTGCAAACGCAGGATTATTAGAAGGTCGTAAAGCAACGACGAACAAGAAACACTATCACTGGGTTACGCAATACGGAAAAGAGATTGACTGGCAGCCTGTCGCGCGCTGGGTTCAAGATGGCGCTGTCTTTACATCATCAGGCACTGCAGCAGGCATAGATATGAGCCTTGCAGTCATTGCCGAACAGAATAGCGAAGATGTCGCAAGAAAAGTCGCTATTCACGCAGAATATTTATGGCAAAATGACCCGAATGATGACCCTTTCGCGCCTCTTCATATTGTACGTTAAGCATTTATAACGCATGGAATAATACTTTACTGCCACATAACATGACACTGCCCTTTCACTGCTGCTTTCAAGAAATCAATTAAAGGCATTGCACGCATAGAAATGCTTATTTCTGGCTCATAATCGGCATCATCCAGCTCATCTTCGTTTTTTTCTTCTAGAGTTCCTGCTTTTTTGGCTTCGATTTGCTGTTGCTTGATTGCTCGAATTGCCTGTTCTAAATTATCTAAAGCTGTTGGTACATCTTCGGTGTCAATTGCACCAGGAACGTTGTCACAGTACCCCATCATCTTGATTAGTTGCGTGGCTATATCGCCAAACATAGTGATATTACCGCTCGCTTTACAGCTAAAAGTGATCAACATAATTATTCCCCTGCCGTATTTAAGACAATCACGTATTTTAAGATGAAGTTGCTGAATCTTTTTCCCTAGCTTTATCACGTTTGGCTAACCAGTAACCAGCAATAGCCCCAGCGAAGCCACCAAATAAATGGCTTTCAAAACTCATCCATCGATGAATCGGAAATACACCCCATACCATGGACCCATAGAAAAACATCACAATAACAGCAATCGCGATAGATTTAAGGCTTCGGTACATGAACGCATAAACCAATAAATACGCCCATAAGCCATAGATAATGCCGCTTAAACCAATATGGTAACTGGCTCGTCCAAAAAACCAGACGCCAATACTACTGATCGCCCAACTTACAATAAACACCACAATTAAGCGCGACACACCCGATCGAGATACTAGTAAGCCTAATACAGAAAAAGAAAATAGATTACCTATTAAATGAGACCAAGAGCCATGTATAAACGGATAAGCGACTAAGCCAGTAAGGTGCGTAATGTGCCGAGGCAATAAACCGTAACTGTTCAGGCTACCATTCAAGAATATATTTATGATATGCACGCAAATACAGAACAAACAAATGAAGCCAATGACTTTCAATGCATCTTTATCTTGTTGGCTCAATAGAATTCTCCCCATTTAAAAAACAACAACATACCCAAACTGCATTGCTAAGTATAGCTAGCTTACGCTCATTACTCGCTACTGTACCTGAACAAACGATTAATAGGTAAGTTCAATTATTATAAACACTTAACTACTTACCAAGTGTTAACCCACCCTAAGTAACAAAATATTAGTTTCATCTAATTTCTTGAACAACTTGTCCTAATCTTTAACGTGTTCAAGATCCGAGCTCTTCTTTATCATTCACTCACTCTCGATAAACAGTTTGGACTCCCTAATGGAAAAGATGATTAATACCTTACAGCCGTACATATTACTTATTTCTCGTTTTCTGCTTGCTGCCATTTTTATCAATGCCGGTTGGGGTAAAATTGGTGGGTATGCTGGCACCCAAGCTTATATGGATTCAATGGGAGTACCGAGCGCAATGTTGCCACTGGTGATCTTACTTGAATTAGGCGGGGGCTTAGCTATTTTATTTGGCTTATTAACACGCTTTAGTGCCCTATCAATTGCAGTATTTTCTGTTATTTCAGCCTTTCTTTTTCATTACGACCCATCAAACAGTGGTCAAATGATTAACTTTATGAAGAACATCTCAATCGCTGGCGGCTTCTTAGCACTTGTTGCTATTGGTCCAGGTAAAATCAGTATCGATGCTAAGTTGAATAAACACTGGTAACGTAGAAACAGTGGTTATGAATTACAGCATGTCATTTTTCCATTTCCGCTATTGATATATGCTTCCTATACAAAGATGAAGGTCTGTAACTATCAGTCAGACCTCATCACTATTATCCTAAGTTACCTCAAGGTGAGTTGGTATAAGCTAGTGTTCTAATTTAGATAGTTTCCCCCCCACCGCGCTGAGTATTACCATGATTAGGAGTGGTAATGCGTTGGAGATACCCACAATCATCTCTTTAGCAGCGCTATTTTTATAAGCTGAACTGATTGCACCTAACTCAATATTTTGCGCCGCTAATTCAGTCATTTCCGGCATCATAGGTACTAGAAACACAAAAGCGTTGATGGTCAAAAAAGCCATGCATGCATACTGAACCTTTAGCCACAATGGCTTAGTTATATATTCTTGAGATTCAATTAGTGTGGCAACAAGCTTTAAAACCAACCCAGGAAGAATCAATATGTAAGCGCTCTCTTCTTTATAAACAGCGGTGTAATAAATTGCATATAAGTCTGTTGTTCCAAGAACATTTGAGATCACAATATGAGATAATATTCCGCCTACATACATGATGATCCCAACTAGATATATAAGACGAACAAGTTTTTGTTGAGTGTTTTTATTAAACATTATCTTACCTTTTACCAAAATTAACGATATTCCATATAACACCTATCGCATACATCTAAAGCTTGCTCTAAGTCCAACGCCGCTGATAATAAATTTTGGCTTTTACTGCTTCGTACCCTCTTATTCATTACTTCGTACGTAACTATTCGCAGACAGTTTTTCTCGGGACTGATATGTGCTGTTGGCTGGTTTCTCTAATTTACACACAAATAGATGCTCACGCAACTGTTGCGATTGCACCTTTACATTCTACTTGAACTCAACGAAAACAAATTCTTTGGAGGGGGACACTAAATTAAGCTTATTAATTCGTACCAGCCCTATCCTAGGCCGGCTCTATTACTTTATTAGAGGAATACAAATTCTTTGAGCTATAGCAGACTCCGTAGGATGTTTATCTCCTACATTCATGAGGTTAATTTTTTATTTAAAGCTTCACCTTCAAAGTTTACAGCATCAAGTTAAGTGGTATGCACAAAATTTAAATCCATGATTAATATAAAGACGTATTTAACGCCTTTTTATTTAATTCAGACTACATCGAACAAAAGTAAGAGACTCATTACCAAAAAGATTGGCGGTCTTTATATTCAATATCAGTTGAAGTGCGCTGACGCTTTACTGCAATAGAAAAGTTCCTACCCAGCAATAAACGGATCTGGCTAAACGTTTCTTTTGCTAATAATCTACGCTCGCTACTTACCCAGCATCGGTTTGTAGTGTGTTTGATTGCGGCAATAGCATCGGGGGAAGCCTGCCTAATTTTGGCGCATAAAGCTTGCGCTGCCAGCATCGGTTGTTCACTAACCTCTGTGACTACACCAAATTCTAGTGCTTGTTCTGCAGAGATAATATCACCGGTTAAGGTTAGCTTTAATGCGACATCTTTCGATACTACTTCACGTAGCGCCAATAAGCCGCCCATATCAGGCACTAATCCCCATCGTACCTCCATTATCGACAATTCAGTACTAGGGGCGACTATACGAATATCAGCCCCCATAACAATTTGAAGGCCGCCACCGTAACAACGCCCTTCAATAACAGCAATGACAGGTACGGGAATCATCCGCCAATTGCGAGACACGCGTTGTGCTAAATTCGCATTGCCGGGTAAAAGCTTGGCTAATAAGTTCAATACCTTCGATTTATCAGTAACAATACTCTTGATATCAATTCCACTGCTAAATGTACCGCCATTTCCAGTCAAAATAACGGCTCGAATATCTTTTCGTTTGCGCAGCTGTTTACTTATCGTATCTAATTCATCGAACATTTCTTTATCGATCGCATTCAACTTTTCAGGTCGATTTAAAGCGACAGTAACAACTCCCTTGTGCTCTGTTACGTCCAACTTATTCCACGTCATGACGGCAATCCTTATCTGGTCAGTCCAGTAAAACTTAACACAGATTCAACAAAATCGTTAATTTGATAGGTATTTTTCTGAAAAACACTGACAGAGCTATTTTTCGCAAGTGTAAAATTTAGTGTGATCGTTCAAATTTTATATAAACAGATATCAATTTTGCTATATAGCGCCACACAAGCAGAGAAACCAGTTGCATAGAGGTTGATTGTTAGTACACTCATCGGCAAGTTTTAAAGTTGAAACGAAAAAAATACTCATGAGATTCTCATATAAGTTTGCCTTACTATCTACCATCTATATGCTGGTTTCTTGTAACTCAGAAAGTCATCTTGATTTATCATCTTTTGATATAGACAGCTCTGCAAAAAAAACAGATGTAATTTACGGCTTTATTATTACAAATGATCATAACCCCTTGGATGTGCCAGAAACATTTCTTAAAATTCAATCATTGTCTGCTAAGTTGATCAATCAGCACTGGTTAGAGAACCCTAACTTTATGATTCAAGTAACTGATTTAAAAGTGCTTCTTAAATCAACTAACATCGTTGAAGCCAATACCTATATAACCGCTTTAGAAATAGCACAAAACCGCTACCTGAAAAATATGATCGCCGTTCGATCACAAGCTCGTTTAATGCAACGAGATTTCGATAACACTTTAAATAATTATGACCAAACTATTCAGGCCCTGACTCATGAGCTTACACTACTTGAAACACCCGAAAAAACGTATCGAAACAATATTGATAATTTAGTTCATGATATAAAGTATGCCACAGATAAATACAGTAAATTAAGCAATGAATTCAACAAATCATTAACTAAAATTATCAATGAAGACATAGAAGACACTTCCGATTTATATGATTTGAAATTTAGTTTTGTAGAAGGTCCTCATACTTTGTGCAGTCGCTATAAAGGTATGAATGAACTACTTAACAAAGTATTAGAAAATTGTGTTTATATCAATAAAGAAGAAATACTATCCGGATTTAATAAAGAAGATCGTACCGACGTCTCAAACATCATTAATAACTATGCACCTCAACTTTGGCATCAAATGACATCATTAAATGGTTTCTTTGATACAAGTAATAACGTCCAATACTTTGAAGATAGTTTACGCCAACGCCTTTCAACAGTACGAAAAGATCTACGAGATAAACAAAACATTCAAAACCGTGATATTGCTATGCTTGTTGAGAATTATCAAACGCAAATCTCTTTGCTAGAAAATCAGCGCCAAAATATTCTCGATAATCCATTACTGACACATGATCAAAAAATCGATATAAATCAAACTAGTTTTGTTCAAAACTTCCAAAGATTACAAACGGATATGAAGAACCCAATTAAACCGTTTGCACAAAAGTTCCATGATCCTAACTTATCAAATACCTTTATTCAGGCTTATGTTAAAAAAACAATTCAATGTTACCCTTCTGAATTAATGTTCACTGTTTCTCATACTGGCGCTTTTAGTCTACCTTTTAGCTATAAAACTCAAGAGCTGCTGTTTGATTTTCATCACAATCAACAGTATCTCGCTTTTCAAGGCATACTCACAACATCGTTCCCTGTAGTAATTAAAGCAGGCGATTCAAATGTAATATTGCGCCGTGGAAAATCACTGACAGAAAAGCTAGATGGTAGGTTACGTGAACAGTGGAGTAAAGTTTAGCGAGTCCTAGCGTTCATACCCCAACATTTCTGATGCCGCAATCCACTCCGATGCAATCGATGACGATATCGGTTCGAGGGTATGAATAATAGTCGTGTTGTAACCACCGGTACAGGTTGTTTGGTTCTGCTCTATTGTTGCACTGAATAGAGCTCGCTGGCTCTGCCTATCAGTACACCAACTCCCCTTCATATCGCCACCTTTGAGTTCGCATACTTCATTGATGAGTAATTGATAATCATCAACAGAACCTTTTTCTTCGTCTAAACACCAGAAGCGCTCATAGGCAATATAACCATCACGTGGATGATAAACTTTACCGGGTATTGCAGCAGTAAAGTCTAAGATACCGCCACGGGTCGCTTTTACATATTCCTCTGAAATGGTTGATATATCAACATTTCGTTTTGCTATAGGTTTTGAATACAAGTCGCTAATACACGCAGTTGTCATTATGCTCGACAGCACTATCAATAAATGCGAACCGTTCATAATACCTCTCTTCACTGTATCGATAACAACAACACTATCAAATCAATATGTTGGTATTAAAACCAAACATAATGCATCCAATAATTAATTGTTATAAGCATAGATTCAAAGCACGATGTTAGCTAAATATAAGGGGAATAGGTTTAGATAAAACTTACCAATATGCAGAGATATTCTAAATATATTTTTGATTTTAATGATATTTAGTTGTTAATAATAAAAAACAGTCACAAAATCACTATAGGGTAATATCTAAATATCCATACATAAACAGGAGTGTTTGTCCTTTATTTTATTTAGACTAAGCTAATTAGTGCTGACGATAACAATTATAATTTTAAAATCTTAAAAATAAGACATTCAAATTTACGCTCAATAGCTTTAATAAGATCAAGTTCACTGCATTACTATTAATGAGCATAGATGGTAAATAAAACACTGATTGCTGATACTAAAGATGTTTTTGAGGCTTTTCTCGATAACGGTTTACACAGGGAGTATGCCATCTACTGTCAATTCCCGCACTATAGTCAAAAGCTTTACGATTTTGAGCTGAACGAAGCTAAATACATTGAATTTAACGATGGGTATCGATGTGGAAACCAATAGCCCAACGCTTTATACTCAAGATTCTCGTTTCAGCGAGAATCCTGCATCTTGAGGTGGCTTAGGTATATAGGTATAAGATATGTGAGTTAGATAATTTATAGGTAGCTGAGTAATGCACCAAATTCATCAAGTTTTACTCTATTTAGAGTGAAACATGTTCTAGGTGGTTTAGGTTCAGCAATAACGAAACCAGCTTCCCGTAAAATGCGTAAATGCTCTGAAACCGTCGACTGAGCTAAGCCAAGTTCACCAACTAGGTCACTATTAAGGCAACCTTGCTGACGAGCTAATATACGCAAAATTCTAACTCGTGCCGGGTGAGATATCGCTTTAGCAGCCGTTGCAATCGCTTGTTCTTTTGCTTCATCAATGACGATGTCATTTAAAACAGTGATACAGCCTGCATCTTCACAGGTCAATTCTTCTTGCTTTGATGCCTGCTTTTCTTTATTCATCAGAGTACTTCATCTACAAATCGTCGATTAACGATAATATGTATTAACTTAATATGAGTCAATGATAAAAAGGAATCAGACTGACCTTGAACTTCAACGTTAAAATCAAAAAGCATGGCTATACTGTAATCAGACACCTTAAGGATCATTCTATGCCACGCTTTATTAAGATGTTCATTGGTATCCCATTTTTTAGCTTACTTCTTGTAGGATGTAGCTCTGATGTCTCAACCGATTTTAAAGAAAATGTAAATTACAGCCAATTTCATACTTACGAATTTGCAGAAAATACGAATAAAACAGCAACAAGCCTAGATGCAGCACGTGTTAAAGATGCTTTAAATTACCAATTAACAAATAAAGGGCTAGAATTGGGCGCAGATAAAAAAACAGATCTAACGGTTAAATATTATATACAAGCAGAATCAGAGTTACAGTCTTACGGGACGAGTGTTGGTTTTGGTTACGGTGCTAGCAACGTCGGTGTAGGGTTCAGATCACCAACACGATATAAAGAAACTAGATATGGTAAATTAATTGTAGAATTAATCCAAAACACATCAAATCAGGTTATATGGCGTTCAACTTCTCAACGTAAATTGACGGATGAAATGACACCTCAGTCACGAATAACTTTTATTGATGAGCAGATTAGTGAAATGTTTAAAACGTACCCGCCACAGTAACCTTCAGTTTACGTTACTCCACTGCTAACCACTGGCAATATTCGTTGTTTAAACATTACAATTGATATTTGTTAATAAGGCTATCCGCTTACTCCGTATATTCACCATCGGCCACATATGTGATACCCCTCCCAATAATAACTGGTCTGATGTGCGTTAATACGCCTA
Source organism: Photobacterium profundum (assembly GCF_003026285.1). Classification (GTDB taxonomy): domain Bacteria; phylum Pseudomonadota; class Gammaproteobacteria; order Enterobacterales; family Vibrionaceae; genus Photobacterium; species Photobacterium profundum. Next base: position 9,353 of record NZ_PYOD01000003.1, on the reverse strand, counting down.
TGGATTTATATGCAAAGGGAGCAGTGCAACATGTTATTTAATAGGTTTTGTCCTTCGTGTAAAGCAAGTGTTAATCTAAAACAATTACATAGAACATTTGTAGAAAGATATATGACAAGAAAGCTTTGGGAGAAATATGAGTGCTGTAATTGCGGCGCTGAGGTATTTGCACATTGCAATAAAGCGCAAGACTTAGAACTTATTACTGCAGGTAAACAAGTTTCGACTGAATAAAATGAATATACTGCTTTTGATAGAATAAGTAACTATCCAATTAATTAGAAGTAGAGAGTTAATGATGGCAGCAGAAATTACTCCCACAGATCGACAAATACTTATCAAAGATATTTTAGAAGAGTGTGATCATCGCTTAAAGGATGCAGGTTTTGAAATAGCTGACCTTTTACCTGAAGGGAAAAGATTGCTTTTCAGCTCTGTATATAAACAGTTAATCAATGAGCACAAGTAAAGCTAAGGATATACTCTTCGCTTTTCAATAACATTTAACCGTTCAAGGTTATTTATGCATAAGTGCGGAAGAATAATTAGATTTTTAAAGACATAAAAAAACCCAGTAACTTAACTGGGCTATCTATTATTTCAAAGAGTCAGCTTATGCTTCGCGACGCTTAGCAACATCACGGGCTAATTGACGCAGTACTGTTTCTGTATCTGCCCAGCCAATACATGCATCGGTAATACTTTGACCATAGGTTGGCTCTGTGCCTTCTACGATATCTTGACGCCCCTCAACAAGGTGGCTTTCAACCATAACACCAAAGATATCTTTGTTACCGCTAGCAACTTGCTGACCGACATCTTCAGAAACAATAATCTGACGTTCAAACTTCTTCGAACTATTAGCATGACTGAAATCAATCATCACTTTCTTACGCTGACCAGCATTACCCAGCTGTGATGTCACCGCATTAACGTGTTCTGAGCTGTAATTAGGCTCTTTACCGCCACGAAGAATGATATGACAGTCTTCATTACCCAAAGTAGAAACAATGGCTGAATGACCATACTTAGTCACTGATAAAAAGTGGTGAGGTGCACTTGCAGATCCGATAGCATCGGTCGCGATCTTAATATTGCCATCTGTGCCGTTTTTAAACCCAACAGGGCAAGATAGACCTGAAGATAGCTCACGGTGAACCTGTGATTCTGTAGTACGCGCACCAATTGCGCCCCAGCTGATCAAATCACCCATGTATTGTGGGGTAATCATATCAAGGAACTCACCCGCTGTTGGTAAGCCCATATCGGTCAAATCAAGTAGCAACTTACGGCCAATACGTAAACCATCATTTAACTTAAAGCTATTGTCCATATACGGGTCGTTAATTAACCCTTTCCAACCTACTGTGGTGCGTGGTTTTTCAAAGTAAACACGCATTACGATTTCAAGGTCACCTTTTAATTCTTCACGTAATACTTTCAGCTTTTTACCGTATTCGATAGCAGCTTCAGTATCATGAATTGAACAAGGCCCTACAACAACCAACAAACGATCATCTTCATCGTTCAGAATGTTGTGAATCGATTTACGTGACTGATATACAGTTTCAGCCGCCAGTTCGGTGGCTGGAAATCTTTCCAATACAGCAACTGGTGGTAAAAGTTCTTTGATCTCGCTAATGCGTACGTCATCTGTTTTTTGCATTGTTTCTCATCTTCCCGCGTTACAACACTATGATAAGTATCGGTCAATACCCATAGTGTTTTCATACTCCAATAAACATTAAACTAACTTATCGCCTTCACTCCGCATGTGCAAACGCTATTTGAAATAAAATTACACATTTTTTTTGTATTAAGACCGAATTAGACCAAATCTGCTTACAAAACCTCATAATACTGCTAACAAGCAGTTCGAATATCAACCAAAGATCTCAATCATAAAATGTAAGCAAACCCTTGCGACGCCTTCTTGAAGCTCCATTAAATCGATTTTTAAAGCAATGGAAGAATACATTCCAATATTTAGCTCGAAATCATAGTGGCTTATATTTTTTCCTGTTTATTCAGTATTTACGATCGATTTCTTTGAAAAAAACGTCTTAAAGCAATAACATGGTGTCAACATTCAACATTATTGAGATCTCCCTTGTTAACTGAAGAGTCTGAAACCTTAAGAGATGATCCCATTATTTCTTTTTTACACGTTGATAAGTGGTATGGCGATTTTCACGCCTTGAAAGACATAAACTTAACGATTAACCGTGGTGAACGTTTAGTCATTTGTGGCCCATCTGGCTCTGGTAAATCAACACTCATTCGCTGTATAAATGGTCTGGAGAAATATAATTCAGGTCAATTGAATGTTGCAGATCAATCTCTTGATGGTAAACATTTAAAAGCTATTCGTGGCAAAGTCGGTATGGTTTTTCAACACTTTAATCTTTTCCCGCATATGACCGTGCTAGAAAACTTAATGCTCGCTCCACGTCGAACATTAAAAATGTCGAAAATTGAAGCAGAAAAGTTAGCTCGTGATTATCTAGAACGAGTACATATCAGTCACCAAGCTGATAAATACCCAGCACAACTGTCTGGTGGGCAACAGCAACGTGTCGCGATTGCCCGTTCGTTATGCATGAAACCCGACATTCTGCTGTTTGACGAGCCCACCTCTGCGCTTGACCCCGAAATGATAAGGGAAGTGTTAGATGTTATGAAAGAGCTTGTTAATGAAGGGATTACTATGGTATGTGTGACTCATGAAATGGGGTTTGCACGTCAAGTAGCTGATCGTGTGGTATTCATGGATGAAGGCGAAATAGTTGAAATTGCGCCACCAGCAACTTTATTTGATAACCCCAAACAACAACGAACCAAGCAGTTCTTAGAACAGATACTAAGTTACTAACTCGTTAGCCGATTCTCTATACTAGATATTATTTATTTGATGTTAAATAAGACGTTCTCTACAGCAACACCCTCAGTAAGCTATAGGATTCTAAAGCCTGTACTCTCTGGTTTATTACAAATAGCATTAGTGACACTTGGTTTAATATGGCTATTAAACGCTGGCGCTGAAGCGATGAACTATCGCTGGCAGTGGTATCGCATTCCACAATATCTCTGGTTTATCGAAGATGGCGAATGGTTTCCTGCTGAATTGCTCGAAGGCTTATTCGTTACCTTAAAGATATCAACTGTTAGTCTTATTTTTACCTTGATCATTGGGCTGGTAACGGCACTATTACGCTTATCTGGCTCAATAGTAGGACGAGGTTTAGCACGAGGTTATATTGAACTGATCCGCAATACACCATTGCTCGTACAAATTTACCTCTTGTACTTTGTCTTTGGTCCTGTATTGGGACTAGAGCGATTTACCACAGCAGTTTTAGCCCTTTCGCTATTTCAAGGTGCTTATACTGCCGAAATTTTTCGGGCTGGCTTAAATAACATTCCCAAAGGACAATTTGAAGCTTGTAGTAGTTTAGGATTATCAGCAATAGACGGGTATCGTTTCGTTATATTGCCGCAGATGATCCGTCGAATATTGCCACCACTCACAAATGAAACAGTCTCTTTAGTAAAAAACTCCTCAATTGTCAGCATCATGGCTATCTTTGATTTAACAACGGAAGGTCGTAATATTGTTGCTGATACCGCAATGCCATTTGAAGTTTGGTTTACCGTTGCTGGCATTTATTTATGCGTTACTTTAATGCTATCAGGGTTTGCGGCTTGGTTAGAACATAAAATGAACGTACCAACACAATAAGAATATATCCGAGCACACGATGTAGCATCGTATTTAAAGGAGAAAGGAAGCATGAAAAAATTACTCGCCGCTTGTCTTGCGGTAATAACATTAATGATGGGCACAAACGCTCTTGCTGCAGAAAAAAGTACACTCATTGATATAAAGGAGCGCGGTACATTACGTGTGGGGCTTTCAACATTCGTTCCTTGGGCCATGCGTGATAAACAAGGTGAACTTGTCGGTTTTGAAGTTGATGTTGCTCGCCGCCTTGCTAAAGATGCAGGCTTAAAAGTTGAGTTCATCCCTACTGCATGGGATGGTATTATTCCAGCCCTACTTGCAGGTAAGTTTGATGTGATCATCGGGGGCTTATCAATTACACCACAACGCAATATGAGCGTTTTGTTTACTGCACCTTATGCACACTCAGGTGTACAGCTAGCGGCAAATAAAGAAAAGTCTGCAGACAAGTTAACGATTGCCGATTATAACAAGCGCAGTGTTACCCTTTCTGTTCGCCGCGGTGCTTTCACAGTCGAAACAGCAAAAAAATACTTCCCAAAAGCTAAGCTTCGTCAGTTTGATGATGATGCACAAGCATTCCAAGAAGTACTTAATGGCAACGCACACGCTGTTCTTGCATCATCACCTAAGCCTGAGCAAATGGCGATTCAGTATAATGAAAAGCTCTTTATTCCATTAACCGACCGTTTAAGCCGTGGTTCTGAAGCATTTGCCATTCGTCATGGTGAATTTGATCTACTTAATTTCTTCAACAACTGGATTTTACTTCGTACCGAAGATGGCTGGTTAAAAGAGCGTCACGATTACTGGTTCACAACACTTGATTGGCAAAACCAGATATCTGAGGGACAATAACTTTGTCGCAAAGCAACATTAAAAATACATTAAAAAAAAGCACGTCGGAGAGTAATTCCCCGGCGCTGCTGCCTTTCATTTTAAGAATTAAACTCAATAAACTTGATTGGATTTTACTTGCTACTATTAGCGTATTTATTGGTTGGATTTACATTCAATCTTCTGCTGGCATTCATTACCAGTGGCGCTGGCATAAAGCCATAGAACTGATATTCTCGGCAGGCAAACCAGGTGAGCTTCCCTACTTCTTTCAAGGATTTGTGACCACTATTCGCCTAAGTTTATGGGGAATGATCTTTGCGGGTTTACTCGGTTTATTTCTAGGCCTTGCTCGTCGTTCGTCATTAATGATTTTACGTCTACCTGCACAAGCTTATATTCAACTTGTTCGGAATATTCCACCGCTTGTTTTTGTTTTTATTTTTTACTTTTTCATTTCAAGTCAGTTGGTTCCTGCTATTGGGCTTGCTGATACACTGCGCCACCATGCGGGCGATATTAATGGCTTACAGCACTTCTTATTTGGTTCGTCAAAATTATGGGAGAACCTATTTTCAGGCGTACTCTGTGTTGGCTTGATTTCTGCCGCTTACATTGCTGAAATTATACGTTCAGGGCTTGATGCGATAGCGAAAGGACAGTGGGAGGCTGCCGACTCTTTAGGGCTTTCACGTTGGAGCCGCTTTCGTGATGTGATATTTCCACAAGCTTTTGCGGGCATAGTGCCACCGTTAGCGGGTCAGTTTATCTCGTTGGTGAAAGACTCTTCGATCATCTCACTCATCTCTATTCAAGAAATGACCTTTGTTGGTAGTGAAATGGCTAATTCATCGGGGCTGATCTTCGAGATTTGGCTACTAGTGGGGGTTGGATACCTGGTGTTATGTTTGGGGCTATCACTATTATTTAGTCGTTTAGAAAAACGCAGTCAACGACATCTAGCCAGGTAAAGTACGAGAATACTTCACCGTTGACCCCAAGAAAAAGACAACGGCTCGCAATGTGAGCCGTTGAATTAACTAACAACCAGATAGTCGAGCAAATCTCCCCCACTATCTAGCGATTTCCTTAATGATCGACAACTCCACATTTTGATTGGGTTTTCCCGTCAGTTTTAACGTATAACTGCCCCATTCATGCGTATTAAAGTGGGTGATCCATTTATCTTGACCAAAACAGTGTTGGTTTTCAATCAATGAACCCGTTACATCGCCACCCGGAATTTCAAGCTTAATATCTTTGTTGTGAAACATAATTAGCTTTTCATTCCATTTAGTAATAGCAAGTTGTAAGTAGCCTTCCCCCTGCTGGTTTAATGTTAATTGATAACCTAAAGTCTTTTCGACAGTGATCTCTTGCTGTGCCGCTTCATCTTCCGTAGAGGCAAGATAATCCAATTTAATCAATTCCTGATTGCACGCTAAAACATATTCTTGCTTGAAGTAGGCGTTTCGACTATCTAGTACTGAGATACGTTTATCTGCCGTTTCTTGTGCAGATACAGTAAACACCATCATACTTAATGCCAGTATCCATACTATTAATGATAAATTGATTTTCATTGCTCTATACCTTCATTAGACAGTGCCATCGACGCGTTTGGTTTTTTATAAAAAAATGGGGGCAAACATCCCTTTGCATCAGGTTTATTTTTCAATGGGATAAGAGAACAAAATGGCGATTGATGACCACTCGAAAAAGCCGTCTCTGGTACTGCCAATGCCGATAAAAAAGAAAGTAACTGTTGCTTTTGCTCTGCAGTCATCGAAAAGCCCTGGATTCTTTGATCTTTGTTTGGGTGCAGGCGACCATCACCAGTATTAGGACCAAACGTAGTCTGTCTACCACCAGCAGAATAAGTATCAATCACCGTTCCTAGATGCCTAAAACTACCATCATGCCCCCAAGGACCAGTGTTAGTTACATTAATTAATGACGGTATACGGAACTTGCCATTATCACTTTTATTACCTGTAAATTTTTCCAGTCCAGTTTCTTTTCTTGGATAAGAGTATTCCTCTTCGCTGATAGGTAACCCGTATAGACCAGTATTCGCAAAAGGTTCTCCCCCTGTAGGTTGATTTAGCAATTCGCCACCATGACATTGGCTGCACTTTAAGCGCTCACTGTTAAATAGGCGCATTCCCTTTTTTTGTTGTGCATCTAATGCTTGAAGATCTCCATCACGGTAGCGTTGGTAAGCGGTATCAGTCGATTGTATTGTATTCACATATGCACTGAGAGCAGTAAGCACTCGACCAGTCGTCACCTTTTCATTTCCAAAAGATTGTTCGAATAATGGTCCATATATTTCTTTGCTTTTATTTAGCCTTTCAAGCAATAGTGTCTCTGTCATTCCCATTTCTTTAGGCTGCTGAGAAAATAAAGGCAGCATGATCGTTTCCTCTAGATCATTAAGCCCAATACTTCTCTGCATATATAACGGGTATTTTCCAACATTCAATAATGATGGTGTATTTAAGGTGCTCACTCGGTCATTAATATCAATAGTTCGACTAAAAGTATTCGTCCAGCCATGATCTGACGAATGACATAGGCCACAGCTTCGGTTACCAAATTTAGACAACCTTACATCATTAAATAAATAGCGCCCTAACTCGACTTGGCTGGTTAATTGCTCGGCATAGGCTGGCGTACTTATATAAAATACGATAATTGACAGCGATACTAATCGCCTGTTTTTTACTATTTTCATATTTAGTATATTTACTCAGAATAAATAAAAACAGCACAGATCGAAATCTGCACCGCCCTTACTCATCATATATGGTTTATTTGATGCTCACGCTACAGGTACCATCCGAAGCAACAATAACTTCAATATTTCCTGTCAGCGGTAACGAACCACAATTAACATAACTAACACCATTATTGATCGCGGCACCAAATGTTGTGCTTTCGCCCTCTTCAACTTCCCAACCTGGAATATTGAAGATACCGCCATCTGGCTGAACAGTTAATTGTGAACCAGGTTGAACCCACTCACCCCAGATACCAGACTGTAGAGCACTCATTAAAGGTTGGCTGTGGTTATTAACCCAAGTTACTTGCGTGTCAGTTGGCTCAGGAACATCTTCGTTTTGAACCACAAAAGTAAAGATGTTTTCTTCACGGTTATCATATTCATCGGTTACTGTTACTTTCACGCTATAGCTCGCAGCTTCCGTAAGAGTAAAGGCCTTAGCTGGTTGTTCACCAACTGTACCACTAACCATTTGCGGAGCACCTGACTTTTGAGTGATCTCGGTTAGTAGTGCTTCATAAGTATACTGGCCATCATCTCCTTCATCTATTTGAAGATTAATAGGTAAAACTAACTGACCACCACTCATCACGTATTCATCTTCAAGACCATCCCATGAAAACTGGAAATCATCCTGTTCGGGATTAATAACTTCAACTAAATGAGAAAGACCTTCTTCTTTAAAGTAGATATAGTTGTGATCTGCATAATCCGAAAGAATAACTTCGTCATCACTATTTTTTACACCTACTTTCATGTATTCAGTAGCAGAAGGGTTATTATTAATCTCTTTGGCTAAATCTAACTTCCAAACGGATGCCGATGTATTGTGATTATCAATATCAACAGAAGGTGTATATTTTTCAGTACCTTCCATCATGATGCGTACTTTAACCGTATCACCGACATTTAAATCACCTTTATCATCGGCAAATTTTTCTTCATGCACCCATTCACTACCAGGACCAGGATCCCCCCCATCAACATACACATTCATACAGCTATAAAATGCTTCATTACTGTCCCACTCATCTTGTGGCGGTGATCCTAGCACTTCATGATCTGGCTGATTTGGGTTTGTACGTTGCCAAATATTATAAACAATACGTTTACCTGTTTTATCCTCTGGCCATTGTACTTTATATTTTTGATCGCCCCGTTCAAGTAATTGACCTTTATAATCAATTGTATCAATGCGCTCTAAATCCCCCCAAGTCAGGGTTTGTGTGTCTGGATCAAAACCATTCCTGGTTACAAATACATCCATGTACCATGTTTTATGCTCAGCTGTAACATAGTATGAAAATTCAACTTCACCATTTTCATCCGGTGCAATTGTAGTTGTATATCGGTCTGAACTAGGAACATCTAATACACTATATTCGCCACCCTTTGAGGCGGAACATAGCTGATTATCAAAAACCACAGCTTGATGATTATTCGCAGCACTTCCCTGGTTAATACCATTTTTATTTACTGAAGCCGTTTCAGAACAAAGCTCATCCGATGTTGTTTGTCCTGTTGAACAGGCCTGAGCGTAATCTGGTGGAGAAGTCATATATCCATGTGCATGTACTGTAGTAGAGCTTAATACAGCTGCAGCAGCGGATAATGACAACAGTAAAGGAGCATAAGATGATTTTTTAAAGGTACTCATTATATTCACTAGCCTTTTTTCAGATGTAATGGAACATATAAATCAAATAAAAGCATGACTAACTCGCAATTAATTGACCATACAAATGAATTATTATTAATTTAAGGTTATGACCATAATAACTTCAGAACTATAATTATTCGGCGCATACCAAATGCCATGATTTATTAAAACACTTAGTTACCTAATAAATAATTACGAAGAATTATTGCCACGCTATTATATTTATTAAACGAGCAAAAAATCGCAATCTAGTTGGAAGTTATATTGGTACAACATCACAATATTTAACTTTCATAACAATGAAAATGCAAATTAAAGAAGCATTAATT
>NZ_PYOD01000029.1 GCF_003026285.1 Photobacterium profundum | reverse complement strand
TGCCGTGCAAATAACTTAATTTGGTGATGGCATGACGGATCGCATCGTCATACGCACCCTCGGTGATCTCGCCACCGTGTAAATGGACAATGGGAATACGCATAATCATTGCCGTTTGTGCCGCTGCCAGCGCTTCAAAACGATCGCCTAAAATCACCAAGACATCTGGCTGTAATCGAGCAAGTGCATCAGAAAACCCCAAGACACCTAACCCCATGCTTTTCGCGGTACCTACAGCTGAATCCGACGACAGAAGGATCTCAATTTTTTCATCAATAACAAAACCATCTTTTTCTATCTGCTGATATGTTTCACCAAATTCAGGGGATAAATGCATACCAGAGACCAACAGCTGCAACTGCAACTGTGGATCGTTTTGAATGTCTTTTAAAAGCCAAAAGAGCAGACCGTATTCTGCTCTTGTGCCGGTGAAAACCGCGACGTTCTTATTCATGAATGCCTTACTCATAATAAAATTGGTCTTTTTCTTGTTCGCCCTTATCGGCTAAAGAGAAACCGGGCTGCTAGGTAAATTAATCAGATGCGCTTCAATATGTTCTGACTGAGTGAGGTCACCACGAGGGGCATCTTTAAACATCGGCAAACGGTGCATCAGCTGCCAAATTGGGCGAGTCATTACCCCAGCGTCATTGGTCTGTTTTAGCAATTCATCACGAGCTTGGGCAGACGGACAAATCACCGCATTTAGCCAGTAATTGGATTGCGCGTATTCCGGCTCCAACACAAATTGAAAATCACTCTGAGCAAAAAATTCATGGTAGCGGTTAGCCAGTACACGTTTTTGTGCTAAGTATTGCTCTAGAACTTCCATTTGCGCGCAGCCTAATGCGGCATTGAGATTAGGCATACGGTAGTTGAAACCCGCCTCATCATGATAGAACTCATACGGGTGCGGTACTTTCGCCGTCGTCGTAACATGCTTAGTCCGTGCGCCAAGCTTTGCCGTTTTACATAAAACCATGCCACCACCACCGGTAGTAACAATTTTATTGCCATTAAAGCTCACCGCACCAAAGTCACCGAGCGTCCCCGTATGTTTTCCCTTGTAAAAAGAGCCTAAACTTTCAGCAGCATCTTCGACGAGCACAATATTCCATTTTTGACAAACGGCAATCAGCTCATCCAACTCAACGGGGTGCCCGAAAGTGTGCATAGGTACTACAGCGCGAATTGGACGCTTCGTCTGCTTATGAATACACCCCTTTTCGGTTAACTGTGCATGCTGCGTCAAAAATTCGTCCATCGCTTTAGGACATAGGCCTAAACTGACGGGCGACACATCGACAAAAATAGGCTCTGCGCCCATATGATGCAAAGCATTACAGGTCGCAACAAAGGTCAATGCTTGAGTCATAACAAAATCACCCGGTTGAACCCCTGCCATATACAGCGCAGCATGAAGTGCTGCGGTACCATTGACGGTTGCAACCGCTTTTGCTGTACCGGTGTAAGCTTCTATTTTATGTTCAAACTGCTCGACAAACTTACCCACGCTAGAGACAAAAGTGCTTTGAATCGTTTCTAGAACATACTGTTGCTCATTGCCATCAAAGGTTGGCGCATGCAATGGAATAAAGTCATTGGTTTGGTATATATCACGAACAAACTCAACTATCGATGCTTGGCTCATTATTCTGCTCTCTACTTTTTTATAAACCGACTTAGATCATCGCTATTACATTTTACTGTCGAGGTACTTGCCCGTTTCTTTGTGACCAAAATCAGGGAGCATGGTGAAAAACAGTTTCACTATCTCCTCTTTATCCCACTCACGAGCCAATTTCATTTGACCAATCTCTTGCTCAAACCATTCAAGTAATTCTTGTTGGTAAAGTGGCTCATTTTTAATGATGCCTAAATTCTCAAAACGCGCCATATCCAGCGTCTCTTTATCAGTAAAGAACTCTTCAAAGTCCTTTTCACCCGTGGTATCGCTTGACGTGAATAGACATGGCCATTTACCTTCTGCGGGCAGAGTTTTGGCTAATTCGCGCGCTTCCTCTTCCGTTTCACATAAATGGGGTTCAAATCCGCGTTGCTTTAGGTATTTGATGGCAATGTCAGCAAACGAAATAAGATGCAATGCTTCACTCAATTTAGGAAAGAAGATGTCACGGTTGTCACCGAAGATACAGGACATCAGGCATAATTCACCCGACTCTTGCGGTGTCACAAAATAGCGTTTAATGTCATTGGGGGCCACAATCGGTTGATTCTTGAGTATACGTTGGTTAAAACCGTGCAGTAGTGAGCCATCAGAAAATGCCACATTCGCAAAGCGCGCTGTTGAAATAGCCATTTGCTCACTTTTACGCATAAGGAACATTTCCATGATACGCTTGGACGCGCCCATCATATTGACTGGGTTGGCGGCTTTATCAGTGGATACACAGAAATATTTTTTAACGCCAGCATCAATAGACTGCTGAATGGTTTTATCCGTATTGAACACATTGACATCAATCATACGCATTAATGTATATGGGTCTTTTTCGCTACGAACGTGTTTCAGTGCCGATAGATTTAGCACATAATCATACTGGCCATCCGCTTTAATAAATGCATCATACTCAATAGAACCAATATCTAATGCGAAAGTCTGAAAGTCACCATTGATGTAGCCAAACGAACTACGAATATCACGCACCAGCTCAACCATGTTATTTTCACTGATATCGACAACATGCAGCTTCTTGGGGTTACGCTTGAATATTTCTTTCGTCACAGCTTGGCCGATAGAGCCGGCGCCACCAAGAACAAGAAAACGTGAGCCAGTAATATTTTCTTTTAAGACTTTTTCATGTGAAATGATATCGTCAAAAAAAAGTTCTTTTTTACGGCCAATGAGAGGTAATATTGAACTCATTTTTATTACACCTTTAATTCTTGATGTTAAAATCATGAATACTAAAACACAGGACGAAATTAATCAGAGACAAAATTAGTTGTAATTGAGAAGGAAAAAAATAGTCCTAGAACATAGATTCACTCAGGATTAAGCACAGGGGATTTGACCTTTCGCAACTGTAGGTTCGGCTCTTACTGTAGAATGAAGAAGGCGCGATAATATATCGTGCCTTCTTTAAGTAACAAATTAAGCGTAACGCTTATTTTTCTGATTCATAGCTATAATTATAGTAACCATAATTACCGCCATAATAACTACTAGCTTTACGAACAACAGCATTTAAAATGAAACCTTTCACCTCAATACCATTTTTCTCGAAACGCTGCTTTGCAACATCAATCTCTTTTACTGCATTCTGACCAAATCGACCCACCATAAAGGTTGTACCTGCATGGACGCCAACAATAGCCGCATCCGTTACAGCCAAAATTGGTGGTGTATCAATAATCACTATGTCGTAATTCGCAGATGCCCACTTCATTAACTCTTGGAAACGTGGGTGTAAAAGTAACTCTGACGGGTTAGGAGGAACATCTCCACGACTGATATAGTCTAAATTATCAACACCCGGCTCTTTAATTATATCCTCAATAGTTCTTTGGCCTGATAAATAATCAGACAATCCTGATTTATGTGTAGTTGCCATTTGACGTTCCATCCGCCCTTTACGCATATCGGCATCGATGACTAAAACACGCTGACCGGCTTTAGCAATAACAGCACCCATATTTGCAGATACAAAAGATTTACCAATACTTGGACTTGGACCCGATACCATTAAGATATTATTTTTGGCCTCAATCATCGCAAAATGTAAACTGGTGCGTAAACTACGCAACGCCTCAACGGATAAATCAGCAGGATTTGAAACCGTCAATAAGGTTTCATTAACCGTTTTAACTTTTCTCTTTTGGATTTTTTTATCTAGCTCAATCTGCCAGTCAGACATTGGAATACTTGCATAAACAGGTAAGCCAATCGCTTCAATGTCATCAGGATTTTCTACGCCACGATGGAATACCATGCGCAATAATGTAATCACAACTGCCAACATACCTCCTAAAAAGGTAGCTAAAATTACAATCAGTTGCTTCTTTGGTTTCACTGCTCGCGAATACGATTGAGCAGAGTCAAGAATACGTACATTACCTACGGTACTGGCTTTAATAATGTTTAGCTCTTGAACTTTATTCAATAGTTGAACGTAAATCTGCTGATTCACTTCAACATCACGCCTCAAGCGCAGCACTTCACGCTGTGTTTTTGGTAATTTTTGTATTTGACGATTTAAGCGATCACGCTCGCCTAATAAGGTTTTACGTTTATCAAGTAACGACAGATAAGCAGGGTGCTCTTTAGTAAAACGCTGTGATACTTCACTTTCTTTAAACGTCAATTCGTTCAACTGTGCTTCTAATGTAACCATGACATCTAACGTAGATTTCGCTTCAAGCCCTAAATCAATCGATTCGTTTTTTTGACGATAGCTATTCAACTTATCTTCAGCTAGAGTTAACTCGGTTTTAATATCAGGTAAATGCGAACGAAGAAAGATAAGGCTATTTTCCGCTTCTGCAGAGTTACGATCAACGTTTTGTAGGAAGTAATTTTGACTAATATTATTAAGAATATGTTCAATATCGTCGCGATTATCTCCCATTAATGATAGTTGTAAAATACCCGTTTGCTTACCACGCTCACTTACTACAACATTTTGCTGTAAATTTTGTATCGCATCTAAACGTGAACGCTTAGCTAGCTTAAAGCTCGATCCCGTATCTGCAATCATAGAGCTAACAAATAAATGATAACCACCTTGACTTGCAAGTTCTCCAACCTTTCCTGTTAATACTTCTCGCTTATCAGCATCGGTTACTACATATTGCCCATTATCAGCATCAACAACAGTTAAAGTAAATACTGGCGCCACCACATAATCAGGCATATCAAAGCGACCGACGTCAATATCACCAGAAATGCCTCGAAGTCGTGCCACCCCTTTCCCAATAATCGGTAAGTATTGCGGTATAGCAACTGTAGTAAGATTCAACTTATCCACAGTTTTCCCGAGAATCATCCTAGATTTCATAATTTCAATTTCGGTAGTCGCGGATGATTCGCTACCAAACATTTCCCCCATATCACCAAGAGCTGGCATACCGCTGCTCTTTTGTTCCACCTGTATCAATGCATCAGCTTTATAGATAGGTGTAGCTAATAACGCATACGCCACTCCACTAATGGCAAACATAAAGGTAATAATTATAATAGGCCAACGGTTATCAACTAAAGTACCAAATAATTTTCCCAAGTCGATTTCGTCAGAAGAAGAGCTATTTTTTTCAGATAAATTTTGCGTAACGCTCATGATGATTGATTGCTCGGTCGTAAGGGGCCGAAGGCCAAAGTTTTGCTGGAAATGAATATCGCCGAAACAATATTTCACTCCTACATTTATTTTAGTTTCGCCACCCATGCTTTGGCAGCTTGCTCTATTAATATATACGCATGATCAAAGGCTTCTCTGCTTTGACGGTACGGATCGGGAATATCTGCCTGCCCAATCCATTGGCCAAAGAGCATTGTTTTCCCTCGAACTTCTGGTGCTATAGAGGTAACAGCTTCAATATGCCCTTTCTCCATGACTAGGATTAAATCATAGTTATGGCATAACTCAGGAGTTAATTGCTGAGCTTGATGGGAATCAAGTGAATAACCGTGTTCTTGTGCGACAGTATTCGCCATCTTATCGGCAGGCTTACCACTTAAACCACTTTTGGCTGTTGCAATGCCTGCAGAGTTTATCGTTTTATTCGGTAGATATTGCTTTAATAAGTATTCACCAGATGGTGAACGGCAAATATTCCCAACACAGACGACTAGAATTTTATTGAACATAATTCACTTAATCTTAATAATAGAGGGGAGAATGTAGGGTAATAAAATCAAGGTTTCTAGCCTCTCCCCTAATAGTTTATAAATTAAAACATAGCAAGTAAAAAACACTAACTACTCTCTACTTAAAAACATTTTTTATTACCAGTTTCTTACTCGTAATGCACCTTCGGTCAGATTATTAAAGCCGTTAATAGTTGGTAGAAGTTGAGCAATTACACGGTTCCAACGAGTTATCGGTGCCGCCGTTACATACACAATGTCATACGGTTCTAAAGCGAACTCAGTACCTATTATTAAAGCAGATGCTTCTTGAATATTAAGCTGATAGATATCCGCAATAACAGGGGCACTCTCAGACGTTTGTTTTTTACTACGGATCACAAACACCCCAGTCGCATCGGCGGACAATTCATTAATGCCACCCACATTACTTAAAGCTTCAGTTAGGCTCATACCTGCACGGTCAATTTTAAGTAATTTAGGATCGTTTACCTCCCCCATCACAAACACTTTTTGAGCATCATTACGTGGCACATGTATAATATCACCAGCACGTAGTAATCGATTTTGGGTTAAATCACCACGTTGCATTAAAGCGTATAATGAGAGGTTTTCTTCTGCCCCGTTGCGGGTCAATGTGATATTACGCCAATCAGCATCAGTAGCCAAACCGCCTGCGCGATTAATTGCATCAAGCAGTGTTAACGGCACATTTGTAATCGGTTGCTGACCAGGGGTGTTTACCTCCCCTGTAACATAAGATTTTTGCGAACGGAAAGATGCAACATTAACATCCACTTGTGGGCTTTCAATGAATTCCGCCAAACGTTTCGCTACTTCAGTGCGAATTTCAGTAACCGTTTTACCTTCAACTTTGACTAAACCGATATACGGGTAAAAAATGGTACCATCAGCGTGCACCCAATTGCCCGATTCTTCAGAGCTTCGGTAAGAGCCCGCAGGAATAGTCAATTCAGGATGATCCCAAATTGTAATATTCAAAATATCACCCGGACCAATGCGATATTGATAGCGCACAATTTCGGCATCTAAACTTGGGTTAGTTTTAGAAAAAATTGCTGGGACTTTAAATTGATTGACTGCATTTGCCGTTAAAGGGTAAACATTAACTTGATCGCTAACATCGCTATCCTGTGACTGATTCGAAGCAACAATCTTTTTATCATCAACCGTTAAATGAGAACCAGGCACGGTGCAGCCTACCAGCATGGTCGAGGCCATTACGGTAATAAGCAGTTTTTTAGTGAAATCCATATGCTATAAATTCAATCTTAAAAAAGGGATGGACTGCAGATGCAGCAAAGGGTGGAACAATGCTAAGGCCTCGTTCCTAAAATTCATTTGATACTAAAGCGCATTATTGGATTTTTCCATGCTACCGCCCTTAGGTTGCAGCTCCCAATATGCTGATATGATAAAATGCAAAGACGAAACACTTAAACTAACGTCTGTCTTAGGTCTTGAGTTATAGCTAAAATCACGCAACCAAAGTGCTTACTGCACTATTTAGTATGATCTTCGCTATATAAAAGCAGATAAATAAATCAACTTTCATATGAAATCGAGCTGCATTTTACACTCAATATAAGGAAATAGGAATTAAATTATTCCCCCTCAGAACATCACTGCGAGCAAACTCTCCAAGTCTTAAAAAACAATCCATTGACACCTCAATCATTCATTTTAAAAGCATCTTTCACATATTATTTACTGTTATATTTCATCAAAAAAAACACAAATCCCTCTAATTGACAGTATCATCAAGGCTTCTTTCACATTAACAACGCGACTCGCCTCCCATTTACTTTAAAATGATTTTATGACATTTTTAAGGATCCATTGCCATTGTCTAAATATCCCCATATCATTAATAAGAAGATTACCTTTGATCTTTTTATGTTTTTATAATTTTTTACAAGTAAGGGAATTAGGATGAAGAAGACAACAATTGCGTTATTAGCGGCAATGTCGATGGCTAGCTCTGCGTTTGCTGCGACTGAAACAGGCACTACAGCAGGTACTGCAGGAACAACTGGTACAACAGCATCGACTGGCGCAGCAGCGGGTACAGCTGGCGCATCAGCAGCAGCGGCTGGTGGTATTACGGCAACAGCAGTCGCAGCCGGTGTAGCAGTAGCCGTCGCTGCAGTTGCAGTTGCCGATTCAGGTAGCAGCAACAACACAACGACGTCTGTTTCAGCTGCTCAAGGCTAATTACATCGCATAAGATGTAAGACAGAATAATAAGAAATAGCTGTGTTATTTAATGATCGCACTGTTGAGTGCGGTTGTTATTTCACTTTACTTAATAAAGCCACAGCACGTTCAATCACCCTTTCAGTACCTTTTACTTCTCCACTTTGGACATAAGCAGCTCGGATGCGGATATTTCAACGTTTTACCCTTTTAACACTGACACTTTTACTGTCTGCAGGTATTACCGGCTGTAGCCAAAAATTCAATGATGTTAACGATACGTTATCAGTTGCCCTTTTTGGAGATGACGATACCGAACTCGCCAGTGATGACGTAGAGCGCTTGCCTTACGCTAGCCTTTATGCGCAAGTCGATGATGGTCCACAAGCCTTTATGGTATTGGCCTTAGCCGAATCGGCTTTGTCATTAACACCGGAAAGCCCAAACACAAGAACACAACTAAAATGGGTATCATCCGACAAAGGCATGCTGGTCACTGAAAGTGGACGATTAATAAAAAGTATGAACTTACCTCAGGGTAATTTGATTGATACTTATAGCTCCCAACCTGACCCACTAACTCTAGGACTCCAACGCGCAAGTACCCCTATGTATTGGCAACGCACCATCGATTGGCAACCCGGTTATCATTTTGGTTACCAATTAACCTCAAGGTTTTTACGCCAAGACAATGCCGTCATTATGATCAATGAACGCCCCATTGAAACGTGGCATTTTATTGAATCCGTCACCATTGACGCACTCGACACCCATTACCAAAATCAATTTTGGATCGATGGAAAAACAGGGAAGGTGCTTAAAAGCCAGCAAACATTGGCACCCGGCTTACCTGTCATTAACATGACTTTATTGAAGCCTTATTCATAAACACGGACGATCATGACCTTGCTTTTATCATTATTTCGCTTTTTATTGCATTCTCAATCGCGAGGTCTACTGACACTCGCGCTGTTTACTTTTTGCTCTGTGACTTATGCGCAGGCAGCTAATACATCAACGCCGACTACTTCAAAACCAGACACGCTAACATCGACAGACACTCAGCCTTTTGTCATTAAGGTGACCCCATCATCACAGCGTGAACGTCAACTGCAGCTGAGTTATTCAACACCTGTGCGGATGAAACAAGTCTTATCGGATAGCTTGACGCATTTTCCGGCTTTCTTAGCCAATGATGTTAAGACAGACTCTCGTATTTATTGGACAGGCGCCGCGCTCTTTCACGCTTTCCCTCACCCGCAACAACACGTGGTTGTCGCCCAACTCAACCAATTAGCGACACATTGGCAAAGCGAGCAGCAACAAGCCGTACTGAATTTAAGCCAGCAACTCGCACAACTCATGACGGGTGAGCGTATTTTTACGTCATTGGATTATGACAATGTGCGTTTAAATAAGCAGTCGAACACCCTCATCACACAGAATCTCACGCTTATTCTGCCACCACGCCCTGAACGAATTTTAGTGCTGGGTGCTCTCGAAAAGCCCGTATGGACAAAGTGGCAAACTCGGCTTGACGCAGAAGCTTACCTGAAGCAAAGCAAACCGCTCAGCAATGCCAATAAAAGTGACGCATGGGTGATCCAGCCAGATGGTACTGTAGAACAACACCCTACCGCGTATTGGAATCGCGATCATCACGATATTGCCCCTGGGGCGATTGTGTACTTAGGCTTTTCTTCATTACCCGATGGGTTTGAAACGCTGAATGAGGATATTATTAATCTGCTAAGGAATCGAGCTCTGTAATGCATACTGTCTTAAAAACATCACTCTCTGCCCTTACATTGGCCATGTTGCCAATTTTACATGTGCAAGCCGACGACTACAGCTACCCAGTATTAACCCCTTCACAGTCAGATTTCGGCGGCGTGGGTTTAATCCAAATGCCGTCAGGCCGTTCAGCCCAAGAAGGCGAGTTTAGCATTGGCGCTACGTATAATGATGAATATATGCATTATAGTGCATCGCTTCAATTATTACCCTGGTTAGAATCCACCATTCGCTACACCTTGGTTCAAGATCTATTTTATAGCAACGATCCCAGTTTCAGTGGTGACACCAAATACACCGATAAAGGCATCGATTTTAAAATTCGTCTGCTAAAAGAAAGCTATTGGCTACCCGAAACAGCTATTGGCGTGCGTGATTTTGGGGGAACCGGATTGTTTGATGGCGAGTTTATTGCTGCCAGTAAACATGTAGGTCCGTTTGATTTCACCGTTGGTGTGGGCTGGGGCTATATGGGTAATAGCGGTAACCTGTCTGGCGATAAAGCCAATAGCATTGACTGTGGCCGAGACACCAGCTTTAAAGGCAAAGGCGGTAGTGTCGACTTTGACCGCTGGTTCACGGGCTGTAGTGCCGTCTTCGGCGGGGTAGAATACCAAAGTCCTTGGGCGCCTCTTCGCTTAAAAGCCGAGTATGACGGCAATGATTATGTCAGCGACTTCCCGGTGACCCGCGGCGGCGTTGATATGACCCAAGACAGCAAATTTAACTATGGCGTGCTATATCGGTTCGGTCATTGGGGCGATGCACGCTTAAGCTATGAGCGCGGCAATACGTGGACCTTTGGCTTTACGCTTAATACTAACTTTAACGATCTGAAAGCCATCTGGCAGGATGAACCATTACCGGCTTATTTACATCGTGATACAAGTGTTCAAGAGAACTTAAGCGATGCCGATTGGCAGCAACTTGCTCAAGATTTGCACCAGATTGCCGGTTATGAAGATCCGACGATTTATACCACGGACGATACGGTCACTGTCGTTGCACCGCAAACCAAATACCGCGACCGTGATGAAGCCCATAAGCGTGCCGCTACGGTGATTGCCAACCAATCGCCCGAAGCCAAAGAATACCGTCTTATTGAGACCTCCAACCATCAGGCGATCACCGAAACCCGTATCGACAGCGAGCAGTACGCCAAAATCGCCCAATACGAGTATTTTGGTGCCAAGGTGGAAGACAGCGCCACCGTGGATATTCCTGACGCCCCACAAGGCACGTTGGTTGCCAAGTCAGATAAAAACTGGGACTTCAGCCTATCACCAACACTGCAGCAGTCGATTGGTGGTTCTGAAGACTTCTATATGTTCAACATTGGTATCAATGCGGGCGCCAATTACTGGTTCGGCGATCATGTTGAAGTCGGCGGCTCACTGTACTTCAACCTGTATGATAACTATGACAAGTTCTTGTACGAAGTGCCGCCCGATGGTACTGACTTGAAACGTGTCCGTACTTTAGTGCGCCAGTACATCAACGATAACCCAGTACGAATGGATAATCTCCAGCTGACCTGGATGGATCGCATGGGTGACAACTGGTACGGCCAAGCCTACGGGGGTTACCTGGAAATGATGTTTGGTGGTGTCGGTAGTGAAGTGCTCTACCGTCCACAAGGCAGCAACTGGGCCATCGGCTTAGATGCCAACTATGTGATCCAGCGCGATCCTGATTCACAATTGGGTTTCTTCACAGAAGAAGTGCAATACGATCCATTGACCGGTCGTGACTACCGCGTGCAAACTGGTGCGATGACCGGCCACTTAACTGCCTACTACCAGCCACAATGGGAATGGTTACCAAATACCTTACTCAAAGTCAGTGCAGGTCAGTACCTGACCGAAGATAGAGGCGTCACGGTTGATTTCTCGAAGCAGTTTGACAGTGGCGTGATTGCCGGTGCGTTTGTCGCATTGACTGATTTAACCGCAGAAGAATATGGCGAAGGCAGCTACAACAAAGGCTTTTATATCTCAATCCCGTTTGATGTGATGACCGTGAAACCGAGCACCAACCGTGCGACAATTTCATGGTTACCATTGAGCCGTGATGGGGGGCAGATGCTGAACCGTAAGTACAATCTGTACGGCGTGACCGATGCACGTAGCCCATGGTATGAACGAAAAGCCATGAACTAAGCGTATTCATGAAGTCTGAGTGCTTAAACGCAAAACGGCTCGACGATGAATAATCGTCGAGCCGTTTCTTATTACATTCTAGGCGAATCAAATAGCCGTTTATGATCGTTCAAAAAGGTTCATTTAAAGCTCCGGCGATAAAGTGGTGCAAATAGCTGATGCTATTAATCACCGCCAATCGCCAAACAAAAAAAGAGATAAATAAAGGTGTTAGAAAGCATGTCATGGCTGAGGACAATAAAGCCAGGCCATCCTATTAATTGAGACAACAAGCACCGTTGCATGAGATTGCTCACGCAACATTATCCATTCAGCCCCTAACCATCATGAATAATAGGAAACGGTATGGATAACGTCGTAATGTCAAAAAACTGGCAAGCCACACCTTTCCCGAGTCAATTAAAGCCAAGATAATGGCAAACATATCCTCCGTGTCATATCAACAATAAAACACAGAAAATAAATAGATATTCATTCCAAAATGATTACAAGAAAGCTTAGGATATGGCGACATTACGGTATTATTGATTAAATACATAATAAAGTTGTTCACAATTCAACATAGAAGAGGTTGTTGTATGTTTAGGGCTTATGCTCATTTTTCCGTGGATCACCCTTTCATTCATAAATTCAATTTACTCGCTGTACTCAGCATTTTCGTGGTGAGCTGCTATGAATTATTAGCGAATGAATCCATTATTTTTGCTCTCGGTTTTGTGCTAATTGTCTTTCCTGCGCTTGTCTTTGCCAAAGCATCAGACTACAAACAAAAATATTTGAGTGCTAAAAATTAAGTTCATCTCGACAGTGAAATAGACTTACTGATAAAAAGAAACGCTGTAATGATGAGGGTCATTACAGCGTTTTTTTATATCCATTCGTGGCTATTTAGACGGATGTACGCGCCTGAAGCTGCTGCCACATTGCTTTGACAATCAGTTGATCGGCAGGCGTCAATTCCGATTGTGCTTGCGCAATGCTGGTATCAACCGCTTCTTTCATCACATCAATCGATGCGATGCCGTTAAGCTCACACTCTGCTGCCGATAATGAAATATGACCTCGTAAGTAACCACCAGCAAAGAGCTCATCATCTGAGGCTGTTTCTACCATTTGGTCTATCAAGCAGGATAACTTTTCTTCATATTGCTGGATCATGTTCATTACTCTTCAATCAATTATTAGTAAGCGTGAATATGGCCTTGACCGCTAAGCAGGCATTGGAAACTGAGTCGATGCCAGGAAGTCAACGTGATAATACCCACGTAAACGGTCTGATAACATCTGCGCTCGCTCGGGCATACCTTGCTCTAAATAGCGTAATACCTGCTCTCTCACTTTCACTGTGAAGCCTACCCTATCTGGCTCTGTGTCTCCACTCAAGTTATCACAGCTGACTTGGAATCGAAAACCGCAACTGGCAGACAAGATCCATTCAACAGCTTGGGGTTTGATTTCTACGTTTTCAAACTCCGCTTGCACCGCATCAGTTCGACCATCAGGTTCATACCAGTAGCCGTAATCTTCTAACAATCGACGTTGCGGACCCGCAATACACCAATGCGCTATTTCATGCATGGCTGAGGCAAAAAAGCCGCGAGCAAAGATAATACGGTGATGAGCACTCGCAACATCTGCGGGTAAATAGAGAGGTTCATCACCGCCTAGTACTAGCTCTGTGTTAAAGCGCTCTAAAAAGGTGTCATTAAAAATGTTGATCAGAGTATTGTAATTATGAGGCATTAAACAACTCTTTTCTCAACAGTTCTACACTCCAAAATATTTTTTTTTTTCCAAACAACATCCCCAATACCATCCGTCGGGTTAAAGCCAGTGGGTGCATCGAGTAAAATTTGACGAATATCTTCATGGTTGAAGTCATGACAGGCACTATCGAGAGATTGAATCAATTGTTCATAATCGTCGAGAGAAAGAAATTGTTCATTTGCAGTCATGATACGTGGATGGCTTGTTTTTCCAACACTCTCACCAATCAATAGTTCTTCAAACAATTTTTCACCAGGCCTCAGCCCCGTAAACTTAAATTCAATATCGCCATACGGGTTATCCTCAGATTTTATATCTAAGCCTGAAAGTTTAACTAGGTTTCGAGCGAGATCGACAATTTTAACAGGTTGCCCCATATCTAACACGAAAACATCTCCGCCCTTCCCCATCGCGCCAGCCTGAATAACAAGTTGCGCAGCTTCAGGTATCGTCATGAAATAACGAATAATATCTGGGTGCGTGATCGTTATTGGACCACCTTCTTTAATTTGGCGTTTAAATAATGGAATAACAGAACCGGAAGATCCTAAAACATTACCAAATCGAACCATGCAGAACCGAGTGCCCGACTCTTTCTTTGCCTCACTTTCCGCTAATGCCTGTAAACCTAACTCAGCCATACGCTTTGTTGTACCCATTACATTTGTTGGACGCACGGCTTTATCTGTTGAAATCAATACGAATGATGAGACACTCGCTTCGATAGCAGCACAAGCTGTATAATAAGTACCGAAAACATTATTACGGACTCCTTCAACAACATTATACTCAACCATTGGCACATGCTTGTACGCTGCTGCATGATAAACCGTATCAACTTTGAATGTCTTCATGATAATCGATAAACGGTTAATACGTTGGACAGAACCGAGCAGAGGTATTATTTCAATGTCGAAATCTCTATGTGCTGCATACTCTGTTAGCTCTTTATCTATACTGTACAGACCAAACTCTGAAAGCTCAAAAAGTAATAATGCTTTAGGTTGCAGCTTAATAATTTGGCGACAAAGTTCTGAACCAATTGATCCGCCAGCACCTGTCACCATCACAACTTTATCTGTAATATTTGATGTCATCAAATTATTATCTGGCTTAACAGGCTCTCGTCCTAGTAAATCTTCAATAGGCACATCACGAAGTTGAGCAACTGAGACATTATCATTCACAATGTCATCGAGGTTAGGGATTGAAAGTACTTCAACAGACAAATCCACCAAGGATTCAACAATCGATCGACGCTGAGAACGGCTCGCACTAGGGATAGCCAATAATACTTTCTTTATTTCACACTTTTTGACAAGCTTTGGTAATTTATTCGGATTATAAACAGTCAATCCTTGGAGTACATGTTTATGAAGTTTACGATTATCATCCACATAAGCTACAGGGTTTAATTCATCACCTTGACGCAGCAGATTGACCAGTTGTCTTCCCGCAACACCAGAACCATAAATGACAACATTCGGTTTACGCCTAATTGAATGTTGCGAAAACAACATTCGGATAGATAACCTAGCACCACCTGTCAGGATAAACAAATAGCATAAATAGATAACCGAAACACTTCTTGGCACCCAAATATTATAAAAATAGGTCGTTATTATGAATGCAATAGTGGATGAAATAGCGCCTAATCCAAGCGTAAAAATCGCATGAACACTTAAATATCTTAAAATTGCCCGATAAAATCCAATTTTAACAAAAAAAGCAATCGTAACAACCGAGAGAAATGCCAGAAAAAACCAATATTCTGACTTAAAGAGCTCATCAAATGCCCCTAATCGCGTCCAAAATGCTCCCCAAAAAGCAATCTGAATAAAAACAAGATCAATACAAACACTTATAATACGCTTATAAGCTCGTGGGATAGAAAAGAAAGTATCTAAAATTGACATACAACCTCAAGCAATTAACAATTTCACACCTATTAGCATGAGAGTTCGATTATACAATAACTAAATCGAGAGCGCGCTATTAACCAGTGGGCCCTTATTGAAGCCACTGTTGTAGCTAAAAGCAAGTCACTGTCAGTGACCACATCAATAATTATAATAAAAACAAGCAGATAGCACGTCAATTGATAAATGAAAACCATATTATAATGGCCATCAATCATTATAACTAATATTTAATTTCTAAATTAAATATCATAGTTAATTAAAGCTTATCTTTTGCAACAAAGTAACCATACTTTTATCAAAACAAAAAAGGTAAGTATATATCACGCATAAAAAAAGCGACCCGTGGTCGCTTTTATCACTACTAACTCAAAAATCAATCGCGTATCATTTGGGTTTGACTGCATCACCAGAACCGCTACCTGTTACAGTCATAATGAGGTATTTAAAGTAACTTGGGATAGTCAAAGTCTCGATCATTTTTTTATCGATATCAGCTAACAGTTCAGGCGTCGACATATCAATATTTTGTACTTGAGCTAACCCTGTCACACCAGGTAATACATTGTATACGCCAAGTTTATCCCTTGCTCGGATTAAGTCGTCTTGATTAAATAAATTAGGTCTTGGACCAACTAAACTCATTTCACCTTTAAGAACATTGATAAGCTGCGGTAGTTCATCAATTTTTGTTTTTCTTAAAAAAGCTCCTAATTTTGTTATTGAAGCTTCATTTGCTAAATGGCTTGCTACAGATTTTGTATTAATGCCCATTGTACGAAACTTGATCAACTGAAATGATTTCTTATTCTTACCAACACGAGTTTGAATAAATATAGGGGAGCCAGTATCAAACAATCCAATGATAGTAACAATTAGTAAAATCGGAAAGGTAGCTATCAGACCAATAAAAGAAAGAGAAAAATCTAAAAAACGAATCATAACAATCTCTGTTTATTTAATTTATCCATAGCTTGTGCC
The DNA here is from genome assembly GCF_003026285.1 of Photobacterium profundum. GTDB lineage: Bacteria > Pseudomonadota > Gammaproteobacteria > Enterobacterales > Vibrionaceae > Photobacterium > Photobacterium profundum. Next base: position 13,310 of record NZ_PYOD01000029.1, on the reverse strand, counting down.
ATGGTTTCAGGTGGAGTCCAACCAAGTAATCTGCTCGCTTTTGATGGATCTACTTCTAAATCACCGATTAATTGGTTTGCTTGATGTGATTTACCCAATACCTTAGCAGCTAGTTTCATTAAGGTAATAGGTACAGGTAATTGAACCAATGAAGTACCAAGTCCTTTTGCTATTGCGCTAGTAAAAGCTTTTGTTGAAATAGACTCTCCATCAGATATCAAAAATGTTTCCCCGGCCGCTTTAGGGTGTATCACACATGTATAAATAAAACTTGCGAGATTTGTAACCGAGACAAAACTGCGTTTATTTTTACATAATCCAAAAGGCAAAAAGGGTACCTTCTTTATTAATTTGGTAAGGCTTCCAACATTCCCTGGAGCATTAGCACCATAGACAAGAGTAGGTCGAATAATAACCACTTCCAACCCTGTTTCTTTGGCTATCTTTTGTAAACCTTGTTCAGCTCGAAGTTTAGATTCAGCATAACTATTATGTGGTTTGGGAGTCTCATTTTCATCAAAAGCATTACCAAAAGTATTCGCACCATTCACACCGATAGAGCTAACAAAAACAAATCGTTTAACACCAGCTTTAGCAGCTTCAGAAGCAAGATGTATCGTCCCTTCTGTATTCACATCAAAAAATTCTTCATCAGTATAGCTAGCATTGTGTGCTAATCCGGCTAAGTGTATAACTGAATCAACGCCTCCTTGAAATGCAGCATTCCAGTTAGTTGTTGAGTGAATACCATCAACTTTAAATACATCATTTAAAGTATACTGACTAGCATTCCTAACCACACATCTAAAGCCATTTTCATTCGTCTCATATATCGCTTTACCAATAAAACCAGTAGCTCCCGTAAGCAAAATTGTCATGATGGCACCTTAACAAACCATCGTGTTAATAACGTTGCCAACTTATACGGTAATTTTAACATTACGAGAAAAATACTCGTTCTTATACCATTTTCTCGACAAGCTCTAACAATTTCAAAATTCTGGTGAATGCGCCAAGCTAAACCGCTAGAGCTTACTCCACCTTCCCTCATTTTTACTGATATCTCAGGAACACGGTAAGTTTTTACGCCATTGGCAAGAAAGCGAGTGATAAGTTCAAAATCAGCGGCTACACGATAGTCTGTTTTGTAAAAACCAAATTTCACATAGGCTTCACGTTTCGCATAGAATGTAGGATGCGGTAGCATGATACCTAATCGAATAAGGGATTTTTTAAATATTTTCGAGCTATATAAGCGTGTTATTTTATTTAAATCAAACTCAGAAACGTAAACTAGATCAGAATAAACAGCATCAATATCACTTGATATAAACCCAGACATTAACTGTTCAACACTTGATGATGATGCAAAAACGTCATCTGAATTCAAAATACCAATGACATCCCCTGTAGCATGCTTAATACCTTTGTTCATTGCATCATATAAACCACTATCTTTTTCTGAAATATGAACAGATACAACATCTCCATATTGTGCAACAATATCGTTGGTTCTATCTGTTGACAGTCCATCGACCACGATATATTCAATATTGGAATATGTTTGAGACTGTACAGATTTTAATGTGTCTTCAATTGTTTTTTCAGAATTAAAACAAACCGTTATTATTGATACTTTCATACGCCCTTACATTTCCATTTAATAAATGGAGTATTATTTATCGTTCAGAATTAACAAGATGTCTTGCGTTTTTTGCTTCATCAACACTATATTTTGACGAGACTCCACGTTCAAACGCACAACGGGCTCGGTATTCGACGAGCGTAAATTAAAGCGCCACTCTACAAACTCCAAGCTGATCCCATCGGTCTCATCAAAGAGCAATGCATCATCTTTATACATATCAAGTACACGCTGAATCGCAGCTTGTGGATCCGCTAATTTTAAATTGATTTCGCCGGATGACGGGTAAGCTTCTATACGCGCTTTCACCATCTCCGATAACTTCACGCCTTTAACTGACAGTAATTCTGCTACCAATAACCAGGGTATCATCCCGCTATCACAATACGCAAAATCACGGAAGTAATGGTGGGCACTCATTTCGCCACCGTATACCGCATCTTCCTTGCGCATCCGCTCTTTGATAAAAGCATGACCCGTTTTAGATAGGATAGGCTCACCACCTGCTGCAGTAACTACATCAATAGTATTCCAAGTTAAACGCGGGTCGTGAATAATTTTAGCGCCGGTATTTTTTTGCAAAAAGGCTTCCGCTAATAAGCCCACAATATAATACCCTTCAATGAACTGCCCGTTTTCATCAAACAAGAAACAGCGGTCAAAGTCACCATCCCAAGCAATGCCCATGTCAGCTTGGTGTTCAATCACCGCATTCGCAGTATCGGAACGGCAATCCGGCAATAATGGATTAGGGATACCGTTAGGGAAGTTTCCGTCTGCCTGATGGTGCACCTTGATAAATTCTATAGGAATATCTAATGCGTTAAAACGGTGTTCGAGTTCATCAATCACATGACCCGCCGCTCCGTTACCCGAATTCACCACCAGTTTCATCGGCTTGATATTCGAAGCGGTAATGTACGTCATCAAATGATCGACATACGGCATGAGGTTCGATTGCTGGGTTAGCGAACCCCGGTGAGTAACCGGATTAAAATCATTCGCTTCTGCTAATCGCTGAATATCACCTAACCCTGTATCACCACTAATAGGCTTCGCATCTTCACGCACGAGTTTCATGCCGTTATAATCCATAGGATTGTGGCTGGCTGTCACTTCAACACCGCCATCAACGCCCAAGTATTTAGTCGCGAAATAGATTTCTTCCGTCCCTGTCATACCGATGTCGATAACATCCACCCCTGCATCCAGCAAACCCTCAGATAAAGCGGCTTTCAAGGCTTCTGAGGTCAGACGGACATCCCCTCCGACGACAACGGTTTTCGGAGCTAAATGCTCACCGAACGCACGACCGATTCGATAAGCAATGTCTTCATTTAATTCATGACCTAACTGCCCACGAATATCATAAGCTTTAAAGCACGTCAGTGTCTTATTTGTCATTATATTTAATATCCCACACCGTAATCTTCAACACGCACCACGTCATCTTCGCCCAAGTAAGAGCCTGAACGCACTTCAATTAACTCTAACGGTACCTTGCCTGGGTTTTCAATCGAATGCGCCACTCCAATCGGGATATAGGTGGAGGCATTCTCACCCACCAAAAAGGTCTTATCCCCATTGCGTACTTTTGCTGTCCCAGAGACGACCACCCAGTGCTCTGCACGGTGATAATGCATTTGGGTTGCTGTTTTCTCACCCGGCTTCACCGTCAAACGTTTCACATGAAAACGTTCACCATCGGCGATAGCATCATGCGAGCCCCAAGGGCGGTACACCTCACGGTGTTGCAGGTATTCAGGACGGCCGGCTTGTTTAAGCTGATTGACTATCCCTTTTACATCTTGCACCTTGTCTTTGTGTGCAATCAAGACCGCGTCTTTGGTTTCCACCACCACCAAGTTGTCTACCCCAACGGTGGCCACCAATTTACTCTGCGAGTAAATATAGCTATTGGTGGTATTTTCCATTAAGACATCCCCCCGAGTCGCATTGCCTTGGGTATCTTTTACGTTCACTTCCCACAGTGCTGACCACGAGCCGACATCACTCCAGTTCGCGTCCATCGGTACCACCACCGCATCCTGGGTTTTTTCCATGACCGCATAGTCTACCGAGTCATCCGGGCAAGCATAAAAAGCCGCTTCGTCCAAACGGATGAAATCCAAATCGCCATGGGCACCCGTCATTGCTTGCTGACACGCAGTCAAGATATCGGGACGGTGGGCTTCAAGCTCTTGCAAATACCGAGAGGCTTTAAATAAAAACATCCCGCTGTTCCAATAATACTCGCCGCTATCTAGATACTGCTGGGCTGTCTCTGCATCCGGTTTTTCCACAAACGCATCCACGGTATACGCCGTATCTGACACCGCCTGACCCTGTCGGATATACCCATACCCGGTTTCAGGGGCATGAGGCACAATACCAAAAGTTACGAGCTTGCCCGCTTTAGCCTGAGGAGCTGCAGCATTCACCGCATCCACAAATGCCGCTTGATTTAAAATGACATGGTCAGCAGCTAGGACCAATAACAAAGGGTCATCACCTTTTTCTGTCGCATGCAGGGCAGCCAGAGCAATTGCCGGGGCGGTATTGCGTCCCACGGGCTCCAAGACAATGCCACTGTGTGATAACTGCTGCTGGCGCAGTTGCTCTGCCACAATAAAGCGGTGCTCTTCATTACAAATGAAGAAAGGCGCCTGATGAGACAACCCCTCCAAGCGGGCCACAGTTTCTTGCAGCATCGTACTATTGTTGGTCAGAGAGAGGAATTGCTTGGGGTATAACGTACGCGATAATGGCCATAAACGGCTGCCAGAGCCGCCCGCCATAATGACAGGTAATAACATGATTTACTGGTTTCCGTTCATAAAGTACCACTTGGTGTGCTCGTGCACCTCATCGGATGCCAATAATTCTGACACCTCAAACCAACGGTAGTGATGATGTTGCTCTTGAGGCAAGCTATCAAGGTCAATATCGACCTGCAGGCGATAGCCCAACACAACATAATGGGTAGAAAAGTCGACACCGGAAAAGTTATCGGAATAGAAGTGTTCAAACGGCCCGATAAACTCGGCGTCCTGAATCGTCTGCGTCAGCCCCAGCTCTTCTTGTACTAACCGAGAAAAAGCCACGGACATCGATTCATCTTTGCAAATCCGCCCGCCGGGGACAAACCAGTCCCCTTTGGCCGGGCGGTTCAGGCGCTGACCGAGCAGCACCTGACCTTGCGTATTGCACACAATCAAATCAATGGATATCAACGGGGTACTCGCCACCACCGTTTTAAATAACGCCAGCTCTAAGCGCTGTGTCATAGTCCACCCTATCCTTGTTGGTGTGTACGCTTAAGCGCGAAAGTTCGCTTGGTTAGCCAAAAACCACTGATAAGTCGTGGCTAAACCTTGCTCCAGTTCAATCTGGTAGCGCCAGCCTAAATCCGCTAAGCGACTCACGTTCATCAGCTTACGAGGCGCACCGTCAGGCTTAGTGCTGTCAAACACGACATCGCCCGTGAAACCCACCACTTTTGCCATGGTTTCAGCCATTTCGCGAATCGTACAATCCACGCCCGTGCCCACATTGATGTGCGACAGCATCGGCTGAGTATTGTCTTGGTAGGTCTGCGTGTCTAACTCCATCACATGGATAGAGGCGGCTGCCATGTCATCCACATACAAAAACTCGCGCATCGGGGTACCCGTGCCCCACACCACCACTTCTTTGTCATTATTCAGCTTCGCTTCGTGGAAGCGGCGCATCAATGCCGGAATAACGTGAGAATTGTCCGGGTGGAAATTATCGTTCATGCCATACAGGTTCGTCGGCATCACACTGCGGTAATTACGACCGTATTGACGGTTGTACGATTCACACAGTTTAATGCCTGCAATCTTAGCAATCGCGTACGGCTCATTAGTCGCTTCTAACGTGCCCGTTAATAGGGCTGTCTCCGTCATTGGCTGCTCAGCCAATTTCGGGTAAATGCACGAAGAGCCTAAAAAGAGCAGGTTTTGCACATTGTTCTGATGCGCAGCATGCACAATATTGCATTCCATCATCAGGTTTTCAAAGATGAATTCTGCAGGGTAAGTGTTGTTAGCATGAATGCCTCCCACCTTTGCCGCCGCCAAATACACTTCGTCGATACGTTCAGTCGCAAAAAACTCACTCACCGCCTGCTGGCTGGTCAAGTCTAATTCTGTGCGGTTGCGCGTCACCAGCTCAATGTCATCACGGGCAGATAACTGGCGCACAATGGCGGAGCCCACCATACCGCGGTGCCCGGCGACAAAAACACGTTTCTTATTCACTGACATAGTGTTTAGTTTTCCAAAGAGATAGACACATCAAAACCGTGGGCTTTCAATAACGCGTGCTGCTTGGATTTCGCCACGTCCGACTGCACCATTTCAATACACATTTCTTCAACGGTAATTTCAGGTACCCAGCCCAGTTTTTCTTTGGCTTTGCTTGGGTCGCCCAATAGCGTTTCAACTTCTGCCGGACGGAAGAACTTAGGGTTCACACGGACAATCACATCGCCGATAGCCACGCCTGAGACTTTCTCGCTGTCAACCGCAATAACTGTCGCAATTTCATCAACACCTTCGCCGCTAAATGCCAGCTCGATACCCGCTTCTTTTGCCGACATACGGACAAATTCACGCACTGAGATTTGCTTACCGGTGGCGATAACGAAATCATCTGCCACGTCTTGTTGCAGCATCATCCATTGCATACGCACGTAATCTTTTGCATGACCCCAGTCACGCAGTGCATCCATGTTACCCAGCTCCAAGCACGACTCCAAGCCTTGAGAGATGTTCGCCAAGGTACGGGTGATTTTTCGGGTCACAAACGTTTCGCCACGGCGTGGGGATTCGTGATTAAACAAAATACCGTTACACGCGTACATGCCGTACGATTCGCGGTAGTTCACCGTGATCCAGTAGGCATACATTTTAGCGACGGCATACGGTGAGCGCGGGTGGAAAGGCGTGGTCTCACGCTGAGGGATTTCCTGCACTTCACCGTACAACTCTGACGTCGAAGCTTGATAGAAACGGGTCTTTTTTTCTAGACCATTAATACGGATAGCTTCCAGCAGACGGATGGTACCCATCGCATCCACATCAGCAGTGTATTCTGGCGATTCAAATGAAACAGCCACGTGCGACATCGCGCCTAAGTTATAAACTTCATCTGGTTGGATTTCTTTTACAAGACGGATTAAGTTAGAAGAGTCCGTCAAATCACCATAATGTAAATGAATATTGGAATTTGTATTACAGACAGCATCAACACGCTCTGTATTTAATGAAGAAGCACGGCGGATAAGGCCATGGACTTTATAGCCTTTTTCTAATAATAGTTCTGCCAGATAAGAGCCATCTTGCCCTGTGATACCAGTGATCAATGCTATCTTCATTTTAAAAAACCTTTTCGTAAACGTGACATTCTATATATTTCACACAAATGATGAAACACAATTTTTGGTGAATAATTCTCACAAATTTTTTTTCTACCATTCCGTCCTAATAGAGTTCTCTCTGAATTAGACAAGTTTAGCATTTTAACAATTTTATTTTTCAAATCACGAGCATCAAATGCCTTAGCAGTAAATCCTGATATGCCATCATCAACAATTTCAGCCACTGCTGAATTATCAAAACAAACAACCGGAGTTTCACAAGATAAACTTTCCGCAGCAACTTGGCCGAATGATTCAATACGGGAAGGAACAACAACAACGTCAGCAGCAGAATAAATTTGTGCCAGTACAGTTGAATCAGAAACATGACCAGTGTAAGTAACATCAAAATTTAAAAATTTCTTATCTGCTTTTTTCTCTCCACCAAAAATAACAAGATGTATCATATCTACTCTAATATCTTCTTGCAGTAAATTTAAAGCATGGGCTAAGAGATCGTAACCTTTTAGATGATTTGCAGTACCACCAACAGCACCAAAACATATAACAAACTTGTTTTCAGGGATAGAAAAAAAAGAACGACTTACTTCTGTTGCATAAGGGCGAAAAATGTTTGTATCAATAACATTCGGCAAATACTTAACTTCAATGCCTTTTAGTAGGTTACTACTTTCTGCTCGCTTAGCCATCCATTTAGAAGGAGCAGTAAAAATTACATTTCTCTCACGAAACTTTGCTTTCAAACGTTCTTTTCGCTTATAAACCCAACGATTCAAGTCAATACCCAACGTTTTATTTTTAGGTGTAGAATATCCAGAAATGAATCTGTTCGATACTAAGCTATAATGCTCAGCTCCACAGAAAAGCCAATCATCATGAAGTGAAAAGATAAAAATTCTATTGTCATCAAGTAGTAAATTTAACTGTTCTAACGAAATAGTATCATTATTAATCCAATGAAAATGTACAATATCTGCATCATCATCGATAGAATTAATAACATGCTTTGAACTAAACATATTCAAAGAATGCTTAGCTGTATTTTCTGAACGTTGAAGTTTTAGAAAAATAAAAGATACGACTCTTAACACTAAATGACTAAAGTAAGAACATTTACTAGGGCCAACTATATCTGGTTCTAACGTTCGCTTTTCCGCCACTATATACTTGACTGCAAATGAGTCATTTAAAATTTTATAATGCTTATACGCAGCTATTGCTGCGCCACCTCTTATATCAGAAAAAGATATTAAATTTAATTTCATATGTACCAACTTTAAAGTTACAACGATAAAGAATATATCGCGACCTCGTTATTCAAACATACCAACTTGATTAAAAACTCCAGATCCAGATCTGCACATTCAACATTATAAGTAACATTGGAAAACTCATCACTTATTGACCATTTATGTCATTAAGTTTAAATATACATCCATTATCACTCACCAAGCCTAACCACCCAGAAGCTGATGTTGATGTCATTTAAAACAAGCACTTACATCACAAAAAGGAACTATATTTTCATTATGGAAATGATTAACATCATAACAGCTAAAAATCATATAACGAATCAACATTCATCACTTAACCGTAAAGAAAGAAGCAAAACAAGAGCAAATACATATGGGAAAATAATAACTGTTTCAGAGAAAAAGTAGTTACCAAAAAAAGTAAACACTAAAGCTTTTTGCATAAACGCTAATAACAACAACCACCTTTGGTCATACAATGAAACACGATATAGAGCTTGCACTATAATTCCTATTAAAAAGGAATATAGAACAACACCAAAAACCCCCAAATCCTGATAAAATGGATATAAAAAAGTTCTCGCATTGAAAAATGAAGTGTCGTAATATTCTAACCCCATCACATTTACATTATATTCAGACTTATACAACGGCCATAAAAAAGCTTTTAACGCCCCCCAAAATAAAGACATATCCCCGTTGCTTATTACTAGTTTATTTAGATTTTCATAACACATTGCTATATAAGTATAGAATGGGCTAAATATGACACCTAAACCTTCACCAAAATGTGTTACAACTGCGCTTGCACTATTTATCCTCATAAATGTAAATATAGACAAACCTAAAAGTACAAACACTCCAAATGATATAACTTTAAAGAACCCTACTTTATAAACAGCTAAATATAGATAAAAAACACCAAGAATAAATATTAAAAGCCCCCCTCTAGAGACAGTGTAAATAATAGAATAGATAACAATAGAAAAGAAAATAACAGTGAACAATAAACACTGTCTCTTCTTAGTTAGATATTTATTTTTAAATAATTCAAAAACAGCAGCTATAGATATAAATGGTAACAACAGTTCGAAATAATTCAAAAATGGAACCGAACCAGCAACAGATGATTTAGCATCACTAGCTCCTGAAAAAAACAATGCGGGTTCAAATAACTGCCCTTTGAATCTAATCAAAAAAGAAAGCAGTGCAAGGAAGAAAGTTAAATTAAACACAAGTCGATATAGCTTCGTAAAAACAACCCCCCTAACATTATTTTTTTTATTATTAACCCCAGGAATGAGAAGCAGAGGAAAATAAAGTGAAAGCCCACCAAGAATAACAACCATATGAGTCATTAATACCCACTCGGTTTGTAGATGGTTGTACCATGGTGAATACGATGAAACAGCTGCTCCAAAAAACCAAATGGCAACCGAAACCCCCAAAGGGTGGTAATTATTTCTTGTTATATGGAGGGATAATAAGTAAAGGATTAGAGCTAAAAGAAGATAAAGTAAACTAATCACTTACGGCACCTGTTTTAAAATCAGAAAAAACAAGGGAAATTAAATATGCTAATAGCAAAACAATACCCAATGATATCTTTAGCAAAACAAAATAATACATTTCATAAACGTCAAACAAATTAAAAGCTACTAACGAAACGATAAGAAACATCAAAACAATGCCATTACTTAATACAATGTACTTTCTTAAGTCTAAAGCATTTAAAACATGATAAAGTATTGCAGTAAAACAGAAAGGTAACACCCCCCAAGTAACCAAATGTATTTCACTCAATAAATATTCATACTGAGTATATTTTACAATGAAGAACCCCATTGAAAAGTTAACTAATATAACAGCAATAACTGTAGGCAGTAAAATAAATAAAGTTTCTTTTATATATATAACCCTGCCTGTTTCAATTGTTTCCCGTACAATTTTTGGGTAAATCAACTCAGCAATAATTGATGGCAAAACCAATAAAGCAGAAAAAGCAAAAATAACAACTGAATACTCACCAAGTATTTTTTCGCCCAGAAAGTTACTAATAAAAACACGGTCTAATGCACTGTACAAAAAAACACAGACTGCATTTATTAATAACACCTTAGATACGGAGAAAAACTGTTCACTTCCTTCAAGATTAAAGCAACCATTATACAACCACAAAAATGTTTTCTTAATATATTTAATTGAAAACATCAACCCAAAAACAAGATAAGGGATAAAATATAAAACCAAATATTCATAATTGAAGTCAATCCATATGAATAACAATATTGCCAATATTGGTAATATTGAAAAGTAGAATGGCACAGCGATCATAACTACTGTATTACCACGCCCACGGTAATAAGCCTTCAATATATTGGATTGGGCAATAATCACGCCAGATATAAAGAATGACAAATATATTAACGTTTCCCCTTGAGAATATAATATATAACAAGTTATAAGCAAACTAACTAATAAGCTTACAAGTGAAGCTATAATTGCATAATTTATTGACCTTTCTTTTTCAGAAGTAGGTACAAACCTATCAAGTGAAAATCTAGTTCCCAAATGGCTATAATCAGCAGACTGAAGAAACACTTTAGCAAGACTAAGTACACCTAATTGCTCCGTACTTAGTCTCTGCATGAATAGTAAGTTCAATATCACATTTAAAAACTGCACGAAGTAAACAGTTAATATATAAATATACTTACTTTTCATTAATATTCTTCAACTCTTTTTTTACCATATGATAAAATTCGTCTTTCATTTCAAAACCATTATCAATATTTTCGGATAATTCTTGATATTTACTTCGGTATAATAAATGGTAGTCATCACCAGGTCTAATTTGAACTTTCGGTAAAACTTTTGAATGATATAGATTCGTAAATGTTTTAAATAAAAGAATTCGTGCTTTACGCTTTGTATTATCGTCTAATTTATGGATACTATTAGTTTTGGATAAATTGATGAAGTAATCATCCACGCTCTCGCTTTCAATTGCAACTCTAAAACCACTATAGTAGCCTTTACCTGCAATAATGGCAGGGATACCGGCACAGCTAAATTCTAGTCCAGCAGTACCTTTAGCCGTAACTATACAATCAGCCAGATCATAAATACTTTTAGTATTTAAATTAGCTGGTAGAACTTTTACATTTTCTAGAGAATAACTATCGATGATGTTTTCAACCACTCCTTTCTCCCCCCACATATATGAGCTTGGATGTGACTTAACAAAACAATTAATACCATCTACTTTATTTAAAAAAATCAATGTTTGTACTAGCCAATCATAGTAATCCCTAAAGAGTAACCCTTCTCCAACATGTGGCGCATCAGAAAAAGCATGAGCCATCACAAATATGTTTTTATTATCTTGCTCTTGAGGTTGAATTAAATCATCCTTTCTATAAATGACTTTATCTTTATAAGCATTCTTCACATCAACTTGGTCTATATCACCTTCAAGCCTGCTTTGATAATAATCATTTGCCTTTTCATAAATGGTGTCATCGTTCAAAGATTTATTAAACTCTTGCATACTTATTTTTAAAAAGTGTTGATTTACATTTTTATTTTTATCATAACATTTATAAACATCCATATCTTTTAATAAAATCAGTGCTCCATTTTTATGTGCCTGTCTACACAAAAGACCATATTCAGCGTAAACATTATGACTTGTAACAACTACTTGAATGTTATATTTTTCAAGTATTTTATCATTCATATGAAATGTAAAAGCAGCTCTAAATATCAATCTAAAATGCTTTTTAAATTCTATGTTATCAACAGTATATGTATTGGGTATAAATCGAATTAATGTATCGTAAATCAAGTCACCAATAATGATATCATTTAATTTAAAACCAACTAGATCATCCCCTTTTTTTATATTTTTAAATATATGAAAAGTTACATTGATAGCCTTAGCTATAATTAAAGGGTTTAAATAGCCTTGCCAATAATTCAAAGATTTATTTATACAAAACGACTCATATACGGCTTTTACATTACTTGAAGAATTATATAAAGACCTCGTCATTACTATGCTCTTCAGTTTTAAAACTTCTTCTGCAGCTTTTGCTAATCGGGCTTTTTCAACGACTGATGTTGGTGAATCAACAAAACCTTCAATCAATATTCCAATGTCATTATTTGTATTAGTCCATTTCGTTCTATTCTTATCTATAAATTTCAATTCTTCCATTGAAATACTATAGGGAAGCAGTTGTTTAAAGATTTTTTTTATTTTATTTCTAATTAAGTTCATCATTCACTCTAATAATTTCAAATAAAAACAATCATCTAAAATAAGATTGACCGGTTACATTGGAAAATTAATTTCGACAGCTAACACTTATAATTCACAGTTTAGATTCTTAACTAAAAATCCAATTCATTTATAAACTAAACCCATCATCAACAATAATATTTTGACCAGTGACGAATTTTGACTGTTCTGATAATAAAAACATTATTGAACCAATGATCTCATCAACATCCAGCATTCCTGCACCATGGGTGTTACCTTTATAAGCATCTAGAAAAGCGTCTGGCTGATGGTCAAAAATCCCACCAGGGCTTACACAGTTAATACGAAAACGACTATCGTTCACGTAAGCGGCAGCATATTTATTGAGATGCAAGATGGCAGACTTAACCGCGGCATATTCAACAGGCATGGTCATCGGCGTATTGTCATAAATGTCAAATTTTGGCGCAACAACCCCATAAATAGATGAGATATTGACTAACGAAAATGGCTCCAGCTTATCTTGAAAATAAGCAGCACATTGCTGTGTAAATAAAAATGCGCTACCAAGGTGTAAGGCAAGGTTTTCATTAAAGCTCTGCAACGAGACATCAAAGAAATGAGCACCATAGGTGCTATTTCGTGGGTACGTACTGTTGACGGCACCGGTAATACCCACTTGCGTAGCAAAAAAGGCCTTAACCTCCGCTTCATTCGTCACATCCAATGGTACCAATGATAGCG
>NZ_PYOD01000028.1 GCF_003026285.1 Photobacterium profundum | reverse complement strand
GCCGTTCATCCGCAAGCGTTTCGTTTATTAACAGGGGGCGAATTGAATGGAGCCGGATCCTAGCTTCAATAAGAAAAGCAATGCTGCGGTTAACTGGCTAGCTGTATCCCTAGCAAGGAATGGGGCAGAAACGCTTTAGCTTTAGCTTTAGCTTTAGCATCAGCCTTCATAAATTAGTCCTACACTTTACTAGATCTCCTTTTTCGAGGAATGACGTGTTTTAGCCCCTAGTGAATATAGATTTTACTCAATTAGGGCGATAGCTGATTGAATTCAAGCAAAGGCAGCACAAAAAAGGGCTGGCACGATGGCCAACCCTCTTCATTATTCTTTGCGTTATTAATTATTCATATTCAGACGCATAAGTCTCTTCATATGTATGCGAGTAAAGCTCAAATAGGTTACCGAATGGGTCTTCTAAGTACACCATTTTAGCTTGTTTGCTATCATCTTCTGGGTGGTAACGCATAATATCCATGCGTACTTTACCGCCAAATTTTTCAGTGCGCTCAATAACACCATGGAAGTCATCAGTTTGAAGGCAGAAGTGGAAAATACCAATTCGAGAAAAATCAACTTCGTGACGCTCTTGGCGCTCTTTCATTTCAAATAGTTCAACACCAATACCATCAGTTGTGACCAGGTGTGCAATGTTAAAGCCTTTAAAGCCTTCACCAAAAACTGCAACACACATTCTACCGATTGCTGTTTCACGTTCTTCTTCAACTTTGGTATTACCCATTACGACTTTAAGGCCAAGAGCATTGGTATAAAACTCAACAGCTTTATCCATGTCACCCACCATAATACCGACATGATTCATTTTCATAATTTGCTCCAGATTCAGATAATTGATTCATTGTTCGTTTTGATGGGATGAGTATATGATTCTCTTTTGATTTCTTAAAATTATCATTATTTATTAAAATGATAATAATAGCTTATAGCCATACAATGAATATAACTTCTTTTGATTACTGAGGTCGGGTCACTCTTACTTTTTGTATTAGCGACATTGCTGATTGAGGATACAAAGCCCACTTAATCTTGATTTGTCACTTTTAACTCTAAAGTAGTGCTCTATTTAGAGTAAAATATAACGCGAATCAAAGAAAGTGTAGATGTTGATTTTACCATCAGATTTGCTGCTAAGAACTTCTTATAATACAGCTAAAACTTCGGATGGTGCCGTTTTGACTTTTATTGAATCAATCACTTTAATGCTTGCCTTAATGTATAGCGTCAGTCTGCTTTATACCGGTGGTAAAAAACTGGGAGCAGCTGCCGTCACAATCATTGTGATTAGCGCAACCTTAGCCACATTATATTGGCCCTTATTATTAGCATTAATCTTGGCTGTGGGTATTATCACGGGCTTCCACAAAGTTTGTCCTGAAGCTGCGCAAGCAAACCAAAGACCCAATATTCTTCGTGTAGTTTGTCAGCATGCTATGGCGTTATCTTTCTTTTTTGTCACTATTCAATATGTAATCCATACGGCACTATTAACCGCACAAATTTCACCGAACTTTCTACGCCCTGACGTAACAGATGCTTTCTTACCTATCGCTGCTGCCATTGAACTAAAGGCGATTGTTAGCCTTGGCTTTTGGGATCAAACTCACCCCGCTGGTGCGGTAATGTTATTTACCGTATTAATTACTGGGATTATTTGTAAACGAGCATTTTGTGGTTGGATATGCCCTTTAGGCTTAGTGGGTGAATACATCTATAACTGGCGGCTAAAGTTTATTAAAAAATCCTACCTAGCACCAGTATGGTTAGATTGGTCTTTGCGGATGATTAAATATCTGCTGTTAGCCTTTTTTGCCTTCATTTCACTTGGTATGCACCCAGCTAATATTCCGTATTACCTTAACGGTAATTACCACAAAATTGCAGATATAAAAACTGCATGGCTATTTGTAGCGCCGGGCACTATCACGTTAGTGGTGTTAGGAATCATGCTATTCATGGCAGCTTGGCGTAAGCGAGCATTCTGTCGCTATTTTTGTCCTTATGGCGCACTTTTAGGTTTAGTGAGCTTTGTCAGTATTTTTAAAATTCGTCGGGAAAAAAGTCACTGCTTAAATGAACGTGGTGGTATGAATTGTGATAAATGTACTCGTGCCTGTCCTTCTAACATAATAATTCATACTGCGATACAAGTTCATACCGACGAATGCCAAGCTTGTATGCGCTGTATTTCGGCTTGCCCTAAAAAAGAAGCATTAGGCTTTAAAACTCATAACGGTTGGCACCTTTCAAGCAAGCAGTTAATGGCGGTAATATTTATTATTATGTTTGGGATCCCATTATTGGCTTTTGCTGGTGGATTTTGGCACAGTCAAACCAGTAATGAAATTCGAATTCAGCTCATACAAATGATGGATTATATTAGTTATTAATCGAGCTTTGCCTATGATCATTTATAGATGTGCGTAGACACTAAATGTTGGTAAATCAGCATCTAAAAGAGTGTTAAGTAGAAATGAGTGAACCGAAAAAGGCACGCGTTTGAAATCACTCTTAAGATGCTGAGTTCAATGAGTTAGGCTTTCTTTACGTACTTTGCTGTCACCATTATTTCGCCTGCACCATCCACTTTACAGTCTAATTGGTGATCCTTTCCTTCGACTATGCGCTTAATGACTGCTTTAGTGCCGATTTTTAGATTCAGAGAGCTACCTTTTACTTTAAGGTCTTTAACTAGTGTGACCTTATCTCCTTGTTCCAGCAGTTTTCCGTTGATATCTTTTACAGTAAAGGCGTCATCAGTTTCCGATGGGTTCCATTCAAACGCGCATTCAGGGCAGACTAAATGACTTTGATCTTGGTAAACAAATTCAGATTTACAGTTAAGGCAAGGAGGAAAGGACATAGATTATTACTTCTTTAAATTAGTCTGGTGTATAGGGTAATGCATTAACTCGAAATGATGCAAGAGCAGGATAAAGACTATTGCGAATGATGGACTTGGGGAATTTGTATGGAAAAGCTAAGCTTAACTAACAGTTTTTGATATACCCACGTTCATAGTGTATTCCTGATGCCCTGTATGCTCATCAATTTGCTCACTCATGATAGTAAAGCCTTGCGACAAATAGAAATTTAAACTTGCCACATTCTCTTTGTAAACAGAAAGCGTTAGGCTAAATCTTTGCTCTTTGGCGTGATTTATTAACGTCTTACCAATACCCTGCCCTTGACGTTCAGGAGCGACAAAAATTGCAGCCAAAGTATTCTCATACAACGCAAAAAAACCAACTACTTTTGACTCTATTTCGTATACGTAGGTTTCTGAAGCGGGAATATAGATATTGCGCATACTATCGACTTGAGACATCCAAAACTATGCATCGACAAATAAACTCTTTTTAGACAGGGACAAGAATTTGAAACTATTTAAGGCGTTTTTTTGTTTGATTTATAATACCTCCGTTAAAGAGGTATTATGTCAAAGCTTAGATGTCATGCGTATGTGCAGTTTACCGAACGCCTGGCTATTTGTAATGTTAGCTCTATTTAGAAACCAAATTTTCCATTGTTATTTTTCCATGCACTTTTCGCTGGAATTGACTCGATAGTATCCCAGTGTTCTACAATTTTATTATTTTCAATGCGGAATAGATCATAGAAAGAAACGTGTTCGCCACCAAGGCTACCTTCACTAATACTCAGAACAAAGTTACCTTCACCTAGTACGATATGGTTTTCTGTATAAACCATTTTAATGCCTTGTTTTTCCATCTCATCTAGTGCTTTACCTAAGCCGGAAACACCGTCTGCTATGGCTGTATTGTGTTGAAGATAATCGGCATCACCGTCATCAATAAAGTGACCTAGGTGAGCAAAATCACCTTTCATAAGAATCGTATCAACAAAGTCAGCAACGAGTATTTTGTTCTCTTTTGTCTTATCTAAATCGCTAACCTCTATTGGGCCATCTAGCTGAGTACGATTGCTTGGGTTCATTCCTACTTTTTCAGCAAGGTTATCCCAGTGCTCAACAATTAAGCCATCTTCAAAACGGAATACATCAAAGCCAACTTTAGGGCCGAAGAAATTATAATCGGTATGTGTAAATACGTAGTCACCATCAGTGAAAGCACGTTTTACATTAACCTTTGCACTCCCCTCTGGAAGTGCTTGCAGTACTGCACCAAAACCCGCGAGACCATCTCCTACAACTAGGTTATGTTGAATATATTTATCTGGATTTACATAGCTGATTGCTTGCTGATCACCAGTTTCAATGCTGTTAAGTACAGCAATCGCTTTCTCTTTGTTAGATAGGTTCATTGTATTTTCCTTCGCTGAAACCTGACTTGTGTATGCTGTACACACTAAAACCGTTGTCGCTAAAACGGCTGACATACCTTTTTTCATTATTTTCACCTCTCGTTGGAATGAAGTAATAGTAATGATAAAAGGCAGAACTCACATGGTCAGTACAGGCGGAATAATGGTCAATGACGAACTTCAAACTGTTTCTGAAAACGGGATGGGGTGATCAATGTATGTTTTTTAAAGTACTTTACAAAATTGCTGGCATCTTCAAAACCAAATTCATAAGCAAGCTGTTGAGTGGGTAGTCCATCTAATACAAGTCGCCTTTTTGCCTCCAAAATAGTGTAAGCATCGATCAGTTGCTTAGCCGTTTGATTAGTCGCTAATTTACAGATCTGATTTAAGGTTTTATAGGTAGTGTGCAGGTGATCAGCGTAATAAGTAGCATCTCTAGAGCGACGGAAATTTTGCTCAAGTAAATCAACAAATTCAGTGAATTTACTGAGTTGATCTTTGTTTAATCTATCATGATGATTCTCTGGCATCACTCGGCGCAGAATTAACGACAATGAAGAAAACAGAAACATGACAATCAAAGGGTTTGATTCCTGATGTACAAGCTCTTTGCTTATTTCAGCCAATAGCTTTTCGCTACTGCTCATGGCTTCTGAGTCAGGAATAAATACAGGCTGGTAAGAATACTCTAAGTGAGTTGGCGTAAATTCTGGCAATCTCATGTTCGCAAGCGCTTGATTGATAAACTCTTGCGTAAATAACAGTATTTTACCTTTTGGTTTTTGGCCAAAATCAAACGCATGCACTTGGTTTTTCTGAATAAAAATAAATGCACCCGATTCATAAGGGTAGCTCACAAAGTCTATTAAATGAGTTCCCTCTCCTTCTTCGATGTGAATTATCTGATTGAAGTCGACGCGATGTGGCAAAGTGGGATTATGAGTCAGGCTATTTTTACGTTGGTACAATTGTTCTAAATCAATGATTTCAATTTCGCGATTTGCCGTTTTTGTGTGGTTAAAGCCAACTTCAGGTATATTCATATTGCGAAAAGCCATTCATATAACGTTCTGATTATACTGAAGTCTAGAGCATATCACTTAAATACTCTATCCCTCTAGACAGTCAGTATCGAGTATACCCCGCTACCTTTAATTGTATGTATCGCGCGTTATCACTTCATCAGACGCTAGACCTATGATCAGCTCTCGTAACCATTTATGGCTCGGATCGTTATCAAAATGGCGATGCCAAAGTAACGAGTATCCACCTGGTTCCAGTTTTATCGGGAGCGGCTTAACAACGAGATTGGCATCCATATTTAACGCCTTAACAGCAGAAGACGGATAACACATCAGTAAGTCACTTTCTTCACACAGTTTTACGGCACTCTGCACATCCGACATATTAACTGCACTGTCGAGTTGCTTGCGCTCAATGTCGAGTACCTCTTTTAATAACCAACCACTAATGCCACCAATGGTGACTTCTAAGTGTCGATATTTCAAGAAGGTATCTATATTCCATTCTTCTAGCAACGCAGGGTGTCCTTTACGCATCAGACAAACCGAGTGATCCCGTACAAGCTCTGCATAATTAAGCTCATCAGAAATGCTAAGGTAATGAGATTTTGCACGTTCATCCCATTCAAAAATTCCAATCCCAAAATCAATTTCACGCCTCAATAACCGATTCAAACTCTCATCACTCCAAGTGCGGCTATTGATACTAATACCAGGCGCTTGCTTAAGTAAGGTCGGCATAAAACGCGAATATGTTACTGTATATGCTGTTTCAACCAAATCAAATGTAAACGTACGCTGACTTTTTTCGGGTTCAAACTTTGAAGGGATCGCTAGCTGATCAATTTGTCGTAAGATCTCATGAATATTGGGTGCAAGAGACAACGCTTTCGGGGTAGGAAGTAACCCTTTAGACTGACGTTCAAAAAGCGGATCATCAAAGGTTTCACGCAGTTTAGCCAATTGTTTACTGACAGCCGATTGACTGAGGTATAAACGTGATGCCGCCGCTGTTACGCTGCGCTCTTCGAGTAAAACAGCCAATACCCGCAACAAATTAACATCAAAGTTCTTCACGTATGATTACCATCTAACAATAATTACAGCCATTGATTGTATACCGAAGTTACATCAACATGCTCGTTTCATCGATAATTTTCAACCTCTTACTAAATTCGATAAAAGCCACTAGCCTCGTTCAGATAACTTTATTCACACTGCAACTTTTTAAAATGAACAAAAACAAGCACAGTACTTTACCTAAACGGTCAAAATAGCCTCAAAATTAACTATTGATCTTGTTAATATGTTAGCCTTAATTCAATTTACAGGGTAATGATATGAAGATTAATGAAACAGATGTACCTACCTAATCGTCGCGTAATTTGTGGAGCCTTATTTCTTCTTATAAGCTCAATTGGCATATATTGGACTCATATGAGCAATACGCTGAACGCCCAAGAACAGCACCTGTTGCTAAATGATATCGTCAATGCACAAGCAAAAGCATTTGAACGCCGTCTATCACAATCATTATCTGCTACGCATATTTTAGCTCTGGAAGTTCAACAACAAAATGGTCGAATCGACGACTTTGATCACTTCTCTGAAGAGATATTGAGGACAATTGGTGGAATATCTAATCTCCAACTAGCACCAGATGGAATAATCCAGAAAATATACCCGCTTTTAGGTCATGAGAAAGCTATCGGGCACAATATTCTTAAGGATGATAAACGCCGTAAGGAAGCACTCTCTGCTATCAATGAGCAAAAACTCACTTTGGCTGGTCCTTTCGAACTGATTCAAGGTGGCGTGGCTGTTATTGGGCGTAATCCTGTATTTATTAGAGACGGTAACAAGCAGATATTTTGGGGCTTTACCGCTGCCTTGATCTATTTAGATGATTTGTTAGCGTCAACGGAATTAGACCTCTTACAGTCCAAAGGGTATCGTTATCAACTAACTCGACGATCCCCTGATACTAGCGAGACGGAAGTGATCACAGCCTCTAGAGAACCTATCGTCTCTCCTCATCGTACTAGCACAATCAATGTTCCAAATGCTACTTGGAAAATAACCATAAGCCGTCCAATGGAAGGAAGTATCTGGCAGGCTACACTCGGTTACCTTACCAGTATTACCATCGCTCTATTTGGATCTTGGGCTATGTGGTTTGTGCTCCGGCAACCCGAAAAACTTCAAAAAATCGTTAAACAAAAAACACATGAGCTAGAAAAATTTGCGTTTTATGATTACCTAACAGGACTTGCAAACAGACGACTTTTAAATGAGCACCTAGAGCAAGTCATTCAGCAAACAGAATGCTGCGGAAATTCTGCAGCTTTGCTCTGTTTTGACCTAGATGATTTTAAGCGCATTAACGACTCGCAGGGACACGACATTGGCGATTGTGTATTACAACAAATCTCACATCGATTGAATTCCGTGGTTAATAAAAATGATATCGTTGCCCGCCTTGGAGGAGATGAGTTTACTGTTCTATTGTCTGCTTCCTACTCAGCCTCAGATGCTGGCCGTATTGCTGGACAATTGATAGAGGTTATTTCTGAACCAATTTTCTTGAATAACAAGGAACTCTCTGTTTCTGCATCGGTTGGAATTACCATGATACCTTCAGACGGAAATGACGTATCCACGCTTCTAAGAAACGCGGATATGGCAATGTATTCAGCGAAAAAAAGTGGCAAGCGGAACTATCACTTTTTCAACAAAGCTCTACAGAAAAAAGCATTAGATAAAGTATCGATTGAAGAAAGTTTAGACACTGCAATCAGCAAGAAACAGTTCGTTTTACACTACCAGCCTGTCTTTAATTTTTATAGTAACAAGTTATGCTGTTACGAGGCCTTGATTAGGTGGAACCATCCTAGAGAAGGCCTCTTGTACCCCGAAAGGTTCATTGGTATTGCGGAAGAATCTGGGAAAATTAAAAATATTGGCTACTGGGTTATTCAGGAAGTGTGTAACGTCATCAAAATGCACCAGTTACATATAGGGAAGCGCCACCGTATAGCGGTTAACTTATCGCCAAGGCAGTTCAATGATCCGGATTTATTAGAGAATATACGCAGGATTATCCGGAATGTGGGTATTGATGCACGTTTTCTTGAAATCGAGATAACAGAATCAACCCTGATGGAAAATGTCGAAAGTGCGATATATACTTTACGTCAGTTCAAGGAGTTAGGGATTACAGTCGCCATCGACGATTTTGGTACAGGCTACTCTTCCTTGGCGATGTTAAAACGATTGCCCGTCGACAAGCTCAAAATTGACCGTAGTTTTGTTAAGGATCTGGACTCAAATAACTCTGATCAGAAAATCGTTCAAGCACTGATTTCCATGGCTCACACACTGCAAATTAGCGTAATAGCCGAAGGTATCGAAACACAGGAACAATTCAATTTGCTTCAGCAATATGGCTGTGATTTCGGTCAAGGCTATCTGTTTAGCAGGCCAGTACCGATCACAGAATTAAACGGTGCAATGAGCACAGTAATTTGACCAACGAGAAACCTATTTCAGGATGGCACACAAAAATAAAAAAGGGCGTTACTTATTACTGGTAAGTAACACCCTTTATCTAGCTACTCTAGCTCATAAATGAGCTGACACTCGATGCAGACATAGAGATTCAAATGTTAGCTCTTACAAGCCGCTACAGACCAAGTTTGTCCATCGCTCGAACACTCTCGTTTATTGGTTCCATTGCTGAAATATTGCGTTTTAGCCCAAACACCTGAAGAGTACTTCTCTGTAATAACCTGCGTAAAGTCATTCATTGAATGCTGAAGATATTCGTACTTCGCACGCCACCAGTCATCTGCACCATTACCGGTATTTTCATCAAAACTACTCGACAAAAAGTTTAATATATTCAAATCACTTCGACTGTACGAATTGATTTTATCACTTAGATTTACCAAGTCATCGAACTGAACGCGTTGGTTATAATTAAAGCTTGTCTGCGTTAATGTTCTTTGCTCTTTCATTCCATCAACAGTTATTGTGGTCAACTGCTGATAAAAGTTGCTATCAACACTCTTATTTGAGCAGTTATCCCAGTCACCTTCCCTTGAAGTCGAACTGTTACGCACCCCGTACGAGGTTAACGCATTCTGTTCTGGAAGCTGTTCAATCGTTTCATTAATAGAGCAAGTGTATTCTGCTAGAGACTCATCAAAAGATAACCATGCTTCTTTACTGTAACCGATACCATTATGCTGAGAATTATTACTTTCAACATGTCTGATTAGCTTAATGATATTAGATAAGTCATCCGTAACTTGATGGTCAATTGTGACCACTTTATTAGCCTTGATAATAGCTTCTGTTCGATACCATTTATCAACTGGTTGATTGGTTCTATAATCCCAAAAGTCCCAGTAGTAATCCACATACGCCAATTGTGCATCTGGGTTTTTCTGTTGAATAATCTTTGTCTCTTCATAAGACTTTTTAAGTGCCGGCATCATTTTCTGAGCCAGGTTATACAAGTCTTTGTTCTCTTCTTTTATAAAGTCACCGTACAAGCTTTCAACGGTAATGTTATATCGGTTTGCGATACGGTTTTCATGATCTTTGACATTCTGCAGAATCTTATTTTGCGTGTTCACCGCTTCTTTTAGAGCCTGACAGCTATTCAAACCTGTTTTGTGAATATCTTCTTGAATTTCATTCCAGAGTATAGTGGTCAGTGGCGTGGTGAATTTGATTTCCTCATCCGAACTAACCGTAATTGCAGGTGGATACACCAGCTGGTAAGCCTGCTGAATCGGATTTTCTGGATCATCGGCATCAATGGCACCCACTGGAACATTCACGACAATTGGCGCGTAATCAATACAGTCGGAGTTTGAACCGCTTAATGCTAGGCGGTAATTACCTTCTTTATCGGTGATACTACTTGGCTCGCCATCATCCAGCTTACCATTGTAATTTAGATCCAAAAATACAGTGGCTCCTTTGATATAACCATCAATCGCGACACCTTCGATAGATTTCGTTTGTATTGCTGGCTTAGTGCTATCGCTACTTCCCCCGCCACCTCCACAAGCTACTAAACCTATTGAAAGTGATAAAATGCCTGCAAGTTTTAACTTCATATTGATAAATCCTGTAAAAATGGGAAGCATGCTCCCTCTTTTGATTAGACGCAGAAATTAATTTCTAACTGTCTAATTCAACTTTTAGCAAATCTTTGTTTCGATAAAATGTCATCAAGAATGAAATAGTAAACCCAACAGATCGATTCCCCGAGGGAATAATACAGCATTCGATTCATAAGTCATGGGAATACATAAGATGTATATAAATCACACGTTAGATCAAATTTTAACTAAACGAAAACGGCCTCATAAAGAGGCCGTTTTATAAACTAAGACAAAGTAATTGTTTAGAACTCAGACATTAGCTGTTTGTACTTCATATCATCTTCATACATCTGATGAAAGATTTGATACTTCATATCATAGAAGCGCTTAATTCTGTCTGTTTGTGGTGTTACCGCTTTTCCAATACGACTCATTGCATTCATTGCATCTGGGATATCGGAATAAAAACCAGACGCGACTGAACCTAGCATCGCAGAGCCAAGTAATACTGCTTCGCTTTCTTCTGGTAATAACATTAAACAGCCAGTTGCATTGGCATGCTCTTGCACAAAAATCGTATTCTTTGTTCCTCCGCCACACCCCATGATGGTATCAATCTCGTATCCCGACTGATTCATTACTTCAATGATATGCCTTGTTCCTAACGCAATTGCCTGAATTGTCGCTAGGTACGCAAGTGCCATATCATCGAGTGTCTTAGACATTTTTAGACCAGTAATCGTACCGGTAAGGTTTGGGTTAGCTCGTGGAGAACGGTTACCATGAAAATATGGCAATACATGAATATCTTTAGTTAGAAACGCAATATCTTCTTTAGTACCCGCGAGTTTCAATAAATGATCATTCAGTATTTGATAAACCGTTGTTCCATCTTTTGTAGCTTGTGCTTTTAGTTGACCGTATAAAGGATTCGACGTAATGATATGATCAATTAACGCGCCAGTAGCAGATTGACCACCTTCATTTAACCAATGATTCGGGATCATTGCGCCATAGTAGGCACCCCATACACCATCGATAAAGCGTGCTGTCTTTGATGCTGCCATATGACAAGATGAGGTTCCACCGATTAATGCCAAACGCTTATTAAAATCGGCAGTCTCGCCAGCCATACCGGCGGCTCCTAGAACACCAATACCACCAGCATGAGCATCAATAATCGACGTACCAACAGGCGTACCTCGTATTAAACCTAAATCATCAGCTGCGTGTGCGGTTAAGCCTTGCCCTACGGGCTCACCCATTGGCTTAATAACATTACCAATAGACTTTGCACCATCAGCAAGTAAATCATCTAACCCAATGCGTTCAAAAAAGTGTGTATCCCACTTGTCGTCATGACCAAGGTATGTCCATTTACACACGGTAGAACAAAGAGAGCGGCTATCATCAAACGTTGCTTTCCATGTTAAAAAATCGGGTAAATCAAAAAAATATTTAGCTTGAGACCAAGTATTTGGCATATTTTGCTTCAGCCAAAGTAACTTCGGGGTTTGCATTTCAGGGGAGATACGATTTCCCACATACGCTAATACCGGATGTTCTGTCGCATTAATGCGTTCTGCTTGTGCAATGGCTCGGTGATCCATCCACATAATGATATTTTGTTCACTACGACCCGTTGGGCTTACCGTTAATGGCTGACCTTTCTTATCTAACACAACTAATGAACACGTTGCATCAAAGCCGATGCCTTTTACTTGAATAGGGTCAATACTCGCTTGTGAAACTGCATCTTTCACCGCCATACAAACACTTTGCCAGATATCTTCTGATGATTGTTCAACAAAATCTGCACGAGGTTTGAACATTTGTGTATCACGTTTTGCTTCACCGACTTTTCGACCAGAGGCATCGAAAACACCCGCTCTTGCGCTGCCACTACCAACATCAACGCCAATAAAATAAATACTCATTTTGCTCTCTCCACTAAGCTTTACGTTTTTGTAGGGTAATGAATAGAATTAAAATGCCACCCCAAAGAGCCATCGTTAGATAACTGCTGACTCCTAATAAGTTCAGACCGCTTTCTAACGTTTGCAATACAATCAATGCCAAGCCAATACCAATAATTCGACCAAAACCACCATCTGGGTTAATCCCTCCTAATACCGATGCTAAGATGGCAATCAATAAATAGGATTCCCCATAGCCTGCTTTGGCCGAGTTGAATTTCGCCATCATAATCAGTGCCGCAACCCAACAAAGAATCGATGAAATCGCATACACATAAAGAACCGCTTTTTGTGTGTTAATACCAGAGAATTGAGCGGCCTTCTCGTTCGAGCCCATCAAGTAGATAGTACGACCAAGGCTGGTGTGCTCAAGCAATCCCCATAAGCCAATAGCAAAAAACACGAAGAGGATAAGTGGCATTGGAATACCAAAAAATGCGCCACTACCTATAACTAATAATGATTCTGGAAAACCTGACATAACACTGCCACCAGAAATCAATACGTTTAGGCCATTGATTAATGTCATCATTCCGAGTGTTGCTAAGATTGGAGAAACCCCGACATAAGCAATTAAAGCACCGTTAAGTAAACCAATAACAACCGCAGTAACTAAACCCGCCACCAATGCAAATAACAGTACCATTCCATTATCGGGTGCCATCGTAATAATGCTTGCCATAACTAAACTGCACGCATTGGTCGTTGCAATAATAGAGAGATTAATACCACCTGTAAGCATGCACACAGCCATGGCGAGCGCTAACATCCCCAATAATGGCATTTGTGATGACATAGACTGTAAATTAGCCACCGAGAAGAATGTATCACCACTTGCGACAGCCATGATGGCCATAATACTGACTAAAATAACTAATAAGTAACGGATGTTTCTATCCGTTGGTAGCTTTAATGCGTTCAATACCTGATCCATTACGCCCCCTGCAACGCTTGTTTCTTTTCATTCAGAGCAGTCATACTGATACTGAATACAATGATGAGACCGGTGACAACCGCATGCCAATAAGAAGGAACACCTAGCAGTGTTAATCCGTTCTTCATAATGGCTAACAGCGCCACACCAAGAACAACTCCCATTAGCGTGCCTTTCCCCCCAGTCATACTCGTTCCACCTAATACCACCGCAGCCAAAACCGTCAGTTCAAAGCCCATTAATGAATTTGGTGCAACTGACTGTGTAATTTGGGTTTGTACCACTGACGCAATACCTGCCAATGCCCCCATATAGCCGTAAACAAACAAATGAATACCAAATAAATTAATGCCAATCCGGCTCGCGGCATCTGCATTACCACCCATCGCATAAATCTGACGACCTAACCGTGTTTTCGACATTAAGAATGACGTGAATAAAACAACAGCAACAAGCGTTATAATTGGAAGAGATAAGCCATAGTCGTATCCATCGCTCCCCACAAAGGTGAACCACTCAACCCCATCCATAAACCAATCAGGGAAACCGTATAACCAAGCACCATTGCTAAAGTAAATCAGCAATCCAAAGAATAAATTGAGTGTTGAAATCGTAATGATGATGGCAGGTACTTTCAGCTTATATACCAATACGGCATTGATAAGGCCAAGCAGCATACCTACAGCAGCAGCAATCAAAAAAGCAATAAAGAAGTTTCCACCAATAGATAATACATAGGTCGCCATAACGTACTGTGCTATTGCGGCAGTGGCTGGAAATGAAATATCAATACCGCCAGCAATCAGAACAACAAAAAGCCCACAAGCCATGATGCCTAGAATGGCAGAACTCACCGACATATCGAAAATATTGCCCAGCGTTAAAAAATCTTCCGAGCTGATTCCTAACCCAACAACCATTAAACCAATAAGAGCCGCTAGATAAAACTCATGACGCTTTATTAAAGCATCCCAACGAAAACGCATACGATCACGCATTGACGGCCTCCATGATTTCTTTTTCTGAAGATGTTATTGGATGGAAGTCATGAGAAAACTGTCCATCTTTCATTACAATCACGCGATGGCTGTTATAAAACACTTCAGGAATTTCATCGCTTACCATGATGATAGCCATCCCCTTTAAAGCGAGGTCTTTCGCTATCTGATAAATACTTTCTTTGTTCGCAATATCAACACCCACGGTTGGAGAATCGAGAATCAACACATCAGGCTCAGCTGCTATCCACTTCGCAATTGAAATTCGCTGAGCATTACCACCCGACAAACTGGTCACTGGTAACATGGGATCAGCAACTTTAATTGATAACGATGAAATGAGTTTTCCAACTAAACTTGTCGCTTTAACATGGTCAAAAAAACCATTCGGCTTTTTTAATCGAGACAGAACAGTCGCTGTAGTGTTGTCTTGTATGGATTGTTCCATAACTAACCCAGTACTCATCCTGTCTTCCGATACATAGCCAATGCCATGAGCAATCGCTTCTCTGTTAGAACTAAATTCAACAAGTTTGCCATTCACCTTCATTTGGCCGCTATCAGGCTTCGTCATGCCAAATAAAGCCAAACATAACTCAGTACGACCTGAGCCTAATAACCCTGTTATAGAAACAATCTCACCAGCACGAACTTGAAGGTTAATATCATTAAACTGACCCTTTTTAGTCAAGTTAGTGACTTCTAACTTCACGTCTCCTTCCTGTTTATATTCACCTAACGGAGAATACTCAAAGCGTTGCCCCGTCATTAAGAAAGCCAATTCGTCACTATTCATTTCATCTGCTGGATAAGTACCAATAGTTTTGCCGTCACGAATAACCGTTATACGATCAGAAATCTCCATGACTTCACCCAGCTTATGGCTAACAAACACAACAGTGATGCCTTTGGATTTTAAATCTGCAACCACCTTAATTAAGCTATTTACTTCAGTGCGCGTCAGAGAAGCCGTCGGTTCATCCATAATGACAAGCTTGGCATCAGACGCCATTGCACGGCAAATAGCAACCAACTGACACTCCGCAATAGATAATTGCTCTACCCGCTTAGTTAAAGGCAGTAGCACCCCGACTTTATCCATCGCAGCCTTGGCAATCGCATCTAAACGCGATTGCTTAACTAAGCCTTTCGTCCATGCCATATGATCTTGCACTGCAATATTTTCAGCGACAGTAAGATTAGGAAATAAAGATAAATCTTGATAGATAACCTGAATCCCATGCTCTATAGATTGCTGCGGATTCAAGCGGGAATAGGTTTTCCCATCAAGTACAATCTCAGCCCCTTTTTCAGGTGCATGTACCCCAGAGATCACTTTAAACAAGGTACTTTTTCCACAACCATTTTTCCCTGCTAAGCAATGCACTTCACCTTTATTAAAAGTTAAGTTGATGCCATCAAGGGCCTTAACGGAACCAAAATGTTTGGATACACGCTTTAAGGTAATAAATGCTTCGTTTGACATGATGGATTTCCAGCTAAAGGGCAGCATTGCACTGCCCAGAACAAAATTACTAATAGTGCGATTAGAAGCCAAGGTCACGAGCGTTTGACTTGTCCACAACGAGGATTTTATTAAACTTAATCACACGCTTTTCTTGATCAATCTCTGCAACACCAAGATTATCAACGGTCACACCATCAACCACTTTTTGGCCGTCTAGCATTTGTTTAGCTACGGCAACCATCGCATAACCTGCATCGGCCGGATTCCATAAGAAACCTTTATCAATCTCGCCACGCATCAGGTACGGTGCCGCTTGGCTTGGCATCATAATGCCAACAGTGCTCATTTTGTTCTTAGCACGTTTCTTCTTGATTGCTTCACCAGCACCAATGGCACCAAGTGAGCCATAAGACACAATACCCGTCATGTCTGGGTGTGCTTTCATTAAATCATTCGTTGCAGCATACGAAGCGTCAATACTTTCTGCTACAGGCATACGACTTGTCACTTCATACATATCTGGGTAAGCCATTTTTTGGTAATCAATCGCTAGATTTGCCCAGTTGTTATGCAGTGGAACGGTTAATGAGCCAACATAAACGGCATAGCCACCTTTTTTTCCCATATTTTTCGCAAGTTCATCCATCGTTGCTTTCGCGTAAGCTTGATTATCAATGGTTTCGATATCCCAGTCGGCACTGTGACCATCTGGCGATTCGTGAGTCAGTACAATAATGCCCTTCTCACGCGCTTTCTTAAATACGGGTTCTAATACCGTTACATCATTAGGAACAACGGTTATAGCGTCCACACCTTTAGCAATCAGATCTTCAATGATCTTCACCTGCTGTGCGGGATCGGGAGTAGATGGGCCTAACTGACGGGCATTAACACCAAAATCAGTCGCTGCCTGCTCAATACCCTTATTCATTTGGTTGAACCAAGGGATACCTGATACTTTCACGACGTTCACAATTTCATAGTCTTTTGCCTGAACACCAGCAGTAGCAAGAGCCAGTGTAAGAGCAGCAACTTTGAACAAGACCTTTTTCATCGTTTCAATCCTTTATTATGTGTATAGGGTATTGGATATTCGATGAGAAGAATATGAGGCATAGGCTGATAACAAGCTTAAATTCGCTCACGTAATGTGACATACACACACTAATGTAACCATACCAAAACATCACAGTTAAATAATTGTTAAACTGAAACCATTACGTAATTTATACAAACCAATTAACGTTAAATGACACAATAAAAGATCAATTAACACACAAAGTAGCAACAACACACTTTGCGATTACCTCGACGATGAAAATTAATTGAGAGAATAGTCATTACTGACTGATAGGAATATTATGATTTATGATCTAGTTCTTATTTATTGCTCAGTATTACATTGTTGCACTGAAAAAACAGAGGTTAATCCAGAATTTAAAACATCTCGACGAGCCACTTTTAAAATATAAGCAACTCATGATGTATTTTTATTACAAATAGCTCTTTACGAATATACGAGCACCAGCCTCATTCATGATGCTCTCCCCCCCTCAATATCACCAATGCATTTTGCCATTCTCATCACGTTTTTAACCTATCAAAGATACTGAATACCTTGGATATCATTGCGGTAGATAACATTTATCTATGTGATATGCATTTTTTCTATGGCTGCCCTTTATAAAAGGCATTTCACCCAATACCACCAACGACCTATGATAAACCTAATGACGTTTAGCTTTATAAACAGACAAACATGTATCGCAGGAAGCACTCTAAGAGACCGCTTAATAAAAAGCATAAGCTGTTGATACCATCGAATTAGTCCAACGTGATTTTATCGGCTCAACCCTCTTTATCCCTTTCAGGAGAAACTAAATGATTAAGAAAATATCGCTTGCCGTTTCAACCGCCTTACTATTAAGCAATACGGCAATGGCAGCAGAGAATATTGTAGTCGGTGTAGAAAAAAGCTACGTACCTTACTTCACCGAGTTGGCAGAACAATTCAACAAAGGTAAAGACTTTAAGGTTGAAGTCGCCGCGACAAGTATGTTTGACCTATTGAGTGCATTGCCAACTCAAAAAGGCAACATTGCTGATATTTTCATGATCCCTAATGACCGTATTGGTGAATTAGCCGACCAGCATTTAATTACTTCAACCAATTTCACAATTAACGGCTTTACCGATGCCGCAACTAACGCCGCAACATACAACGGCAAAACGTATATGGTGCCAATGTCTACGGACACTACTCTATTTCTTTACAACAAAGATATGGTGAAAGAAGCACCAAAAACATTGAAAGAAATCCCACCTTCAGATTGGGCTGCAAAATTCACTGATTTCTACTTCACTGGCGGTCTATTTATGACCAACGGCGGTTACATCTTTAAAGACAACAACCCACAAGACATTGGTTTAAATACCGCCGATTCAATCAAAGCAGGTTTAGCGGCTCAAGGGCTATACGACAGTGGTGTTAGTCACTGGACATTAATGCAAGATGACACTGTCGCTTACGACATCATGATGAAGTACTTCATGGAAGGAAAACTAAAAGCGATCATCAACGGACCGTGGGCGATTGCTGATATTGAAAAAGCCGGCATTAACGTTGGCGCGGCACCAATTCCAAGCTGGGATGGCAGCCATCCATACAAAGCCCTAACTGGGACAAAAGGGATGACCGTTAATGGTTACAGTGATAACAAAGAAGGCGCGAGTGCCTTTCTTAAATTCCTAGCTACACCTGAAAATGCACAAAAATGGTACGTAGATACACGCGAAGTTTCGCCTAGTTTGTCTGTAAGTTACAAAGAAGGGTCACTGCACAAAGCCATTTTCGATGCGACGAACATTGGTCAACCTATGCCAAGCATTCCTGAGTTCATGAAGGTGTGGGGCCCAATGAAAACAGCTCTTGCTCAAATAGCACAAGGACAAGATGTGAAAGCGGTATTAGATGCAGCTGTTGATACTATCGAAATCGATATTGAAGACATGTAATCAACACTAATACTCCCTTTCTATGAGCCGCACGATGCCTACTACATTGAGGCATCGTGCAACACAAATAACGTGACATATCTACACAGCACTTATAAATAAGTAGGTTATTTACATGAGTCAACAATTTGTATTCTGGCTCTCTATAGTTATTCCCGGCAGTGGACATCTCCTACTCCGTCGAATGCGAGAAGCCCTATTTGGATTTTCGATACTGGCTTTAGAGATATTGGTATTTATTCAATTCACCCTTCCGAACTTCCGCTTATTAGCTGTCGAGCAACCTAATGGAAAAATCACCATTGGTGCTGAGCGTTTTGTTGATGATTCTTTTCTGATCATGGTCGGTTCAACCGTTGGCGCCATGATGATTCTGGTTTTTCTAGCCCTTCACTACGCGTTCGCTCGTGATGCTAAAGATGTAAAGCGCCAAATAGAAGAAACTGGTTTTGCCATTACGTTTACCGAGAAAGTTTGTGGCCTATCACACGAAATCGTTCCAAACCTAATCACGGCACCAAAATTTATTTTATTGTTTATTTTTGCCCTTTTACCTGCAATTGTCTCTATTATCGTTGCATTTACTAACTACAAACGCCCTGTACTTCCGCCAGCATTCCTTATTGAATGGAAAGGCTTTACCAACTTCGAACGTTTATTTACCAACGAACGCACCGCAGCTGCATTTCAAGAAACACTCACTTGGACGTTAACATGGACATTTTGTGCTTCAGCACTGACCATTGTTTTAGGCACTGTGCTGGCGGTTGTAGCCAACAATAAACACATCAGAGGAAAGAAGTTCTTCCGTACCGTGTACATCTTGCCTTGGGCTGTTCCTGCTTTCTTAACCATTTTAGTTTTCCAACTTTTCTTCTCGAAAATTGGCGGAATGAACACCATGGTTATCCCATTTTTCACGGGTAATGAATACGATGTCAGTACCGCAATTGGCTTCTTCCTTAATGCCGATTACGCCAAGATAACGATCATTTTAATACAAGCATGGCTTGGATTTCCTTACGTCTTTATCTTAGTGACTGGCGTACTACAAACCATTCCAGACGACCTTTATGAAGCCAGTGCTATTGATGGCGGTAATGCATGGACAAACTTCTTCGACATCACTTTGCCCTTAATATTAATCAGTGTTGCTCCTGTGTTTATTACTCAATTTACCTTCAACTTTAATAACGTCACCATCGTTTATATGTTGGGTGAAGCAACAGTACAAACCGTGGGGTCGATTTATAAACCACTCGATACCATTTCATCCCTTGGTTTCCGCTTAATGATGGATGCCAAATACAACGAAGCCGCGGTGTATACCTTAATCACCAGTACCGTTGTCGGTGCGGTTGTCTTGTATTCATGGTTGAAAGCCGGTGCCTTTAAAAATGAGGAGGTTATGTAATGGACAACGCTATCCGTTTAGATCGCCCAGTCAAAGCGAAACGCCTAAATCGTCATTTCATCACCAAAAATATAGGACTGATTTTTAATTACGCGTTTCTTATTTCAATGGTGATCGTGATTGTTTATCCGATACTGGTCACTCTTATGAGCGCGTTTAATGTGAGTAATTCACTGTATTCAACCTCATTTTTCCCAGAGAATTTCAGTTTAACTGAAAACTTTATTCAACTTTTTACTGAAACGCCTTATTTAAGTTGGTATCGAAATACCTTCCTTGTGTCGGTTATCACCATGGTGCTCTCTACCTTTATTGTTACGATTTCTGGCTTTGTTTATTCCCGTTATCGTTATCAATCACGAAAAAGTGCGTTGATATCGCTATTAATCATTCAGATTATTCCCTCTGGCAGTGGCTTAATTGCCCTGTACGCGATTGCAAATTCTATCGGTATTTACAGCTCTTCAAATGCCACGCTTTATACGTATATCTTTATGATCCTCATCTACACCACCGGTGGCATCACAATGAATACGATTTTAATGAAGGGGTATTACGATTCGATCCCTCGTGCGTTAGACGAGTCAGCAAAAATTGATGGTGCAACCCAAATGCAGATCTTTAAAGAGATATTACTGCCACTGGTTAAGCCGATGATCATGGTTATCGCCATCTTCTGTTTCTTAGGCCCTATTGGCGACATCATCATGCCAAAATTCCTTATAGCCAGCATGAATTCAGAAGCAAAAACACTGGCTGTAGGCCTAATGGGACTCATCAACAACATCAAAGAGTCTAGCTATAACGTATTCGCAGCAGGAGCGGTCTTAGCAGCAATTCCACCTGTTATTGTGTTCTATAAATTTCAAGATTATATCGTGGGCGGCTTAACGTCTGGTGGAGTAAAAGGCTAATGAGCAAGATTTCATTAAGAAACATCAATAAAAAATACCCAAATTCAGATACGTGCTCGGTACGTGATTTCAATTTAGACATTGAAGAAGGTGAATTTATTGTCCTTGTCGGCCCATCCGGTTGTGGCAAATC
The DNA here is from genome assembly GCF_003026285.1 of Photobacterium profundum. Classification (GTDB taxonomy): domain Bacteria; phylum Pseudomonadota; class Gammaproteobacteria; order Enterobacterales; family Vibrionaceae; genus Photobacterium; species Photobacterium profundum. The sequence goes on along the minus strand of NZ_PYOD01000028.1, from coordinate 13,871 downwards.
CACCACTTTGCGCATGATTGCCGGGTTAGAAGACATTACCGATGGTGAGTTCCTCATTGATGGCGAAGTCGTGAATGACGTCAGTTCAAAAGACCGCGACATTGCAATGGTATTCCAAAGCTACGCCCTTTACCCACATATGTCGGTACGCGACAACATCGGTTACGGATTAAAGCTACGTAGTTATCCTGGCAATGAGATTAAAGCGTCGGTTGATAATATCTCTGAAGATCTCTTCTTAACCGAATACCTTGAGCGTAAACCGAAAGAACTCTCTGGTGGGCAGCGTCAACGTGTGGCATTAGGCCGTGCAATGGTTCGTACGCCAAAATTGTATTTGATGGATGAACCATTAAGTAACTTGGATGCGAAATTACGTACCACTACTCGTACTGAAATATCTCGTATGCACAAAGACAAAGGTGCGATTACCATTTACGTAACGCACGACCAAGTCGAAGCGATGACTATGGCAGATCGCATCGTATTGATGTCGATGGGTGAAGTACAGCAAATAGGGTCACCAAAAGAATTATTTACCAATCCTAAAAACTGTTTTGTTGCCACTTTTATGGGTATGCCATCAATGAACCTGATAGAAGGGACATACGAAGGCGGTCAATTCACTTGTCAGTCTTTCACAATTACCTTAAATGAGAGTGACCAACAAATCCTAAATAACGCCGGTTACAATGGTAAATCCATCACTTTAGGTGCACGTTCTAGTGCGATTCGTTCTGGCAAAAAATATCGCGAGGCTTTCCCTGATTGCTGCTTTGAAACCACAGCCATGAACAGTGAATATTTAGGCGATGCTATCAATGTGTTCTTCAATGCCGCACCAATGAACCTATTTGTAGGCACATTAGGTACTGGCGAACCCGATGTGGCGATTGATGAAAAGATCACCTTAGTTATCGACAATACCAAACTGCATTTTTTTGATACCAAAACCGAAGAATCGATCAAGTATTCAATAAAATCAGCTGAGTTCAAAAAATAATCACATTATAAACATACCTTAATAAGATACTTCATTGCCCTCTTACGCTAAGAGGGCAATGAAGAGCACAATCTATTCCAGACAGTTAATGGAAAGGAGTCACACTTTGATTTTTCGCGGCCAACTTCAACGCATTCACGACTATATGTTTCATATTGCCGTCGCTGTCGTCATTTTCATCACTGGATTTATTATTGCGTACAGCACCCTTCCCAAGCCATCTTTTGAGTATTCAACGTTTACTGAGCAACAAAGTAACTTTAAGCAATGCGTCAATAATGATGAGCTATTTCTCTTGGCTGAACGTTTTGAGAGAAGCTATTTAACGCTTCCATTAGAAACCATCCATACCGAATACAACACACTGCGTGATCAGATCCCAAATGATTGTGGAGCATTTCATGTAGAAAGCAGTTATGAGCAACTGCAAGAGATGGCGATGCCTGTATTAGCCGAAGCTCAACGCTTTTATGGTTCTAAAGACGTAAAGGCGGTGAATGCTGTCTACACCACACCATCGCAATACAACGCACTGCTTAAACAGCCTCAGCCGTATCTCTTTTTTATCTCAGATAACGAACAAGAACGTATTGTGGCAATTAAAGTAATGCCAACCAAAGACGCCTTTGAAATCACCCCACTTTGGGGATACGAAGAAAGCCAAGATCTCGCGTATACACAAGGTGAAGTGCAAAAACTCTTACTCGTTTATAACGAAATTAAAAGCTAGAAATCAGCTATCGAAACTTGAAATATTACGAAGAGACGCTTCACTTATGAATTCGCACCGCAAAAGGTTACGTTGCTAATAACAGCGAGAATCCCGTTGAAGTGTAGCTTCCTCGTTTACTTTCTGACCATAATGTCATTGATATTTATCACGAAACGTCTTACCAGTTAACAAAAACACTAACATTGGCACTATTTGGCTTCGCTATGTATCAAGATAGATAGATATATACAAATAAGAGTCATAAAATAGCTCTTTCTGTAAAAGCAAAGAGCTATTATGTTTAAGTTAATGATCCAATTCATTCAAGTAGCTAAGACTCAGAACGTCACCCAAGCCGCTAACAACCTCTGCTTAAGTCAACCGACGTTAAGCCATAACATGCAGAAGTTAGAAGAGAAACTTGGCAGTAAACTGTTTAATCGTCATTCCAAAGGGATCACGCTTACATCAAGCGGTGAACTGCTTTATGAACAAGCGAAAATGATGCAAAACCTGTACGAAAATACCCTCAACAAATTAGAAAAAAATAAACTGAGGCATCAGACTGAACTTAAAATTGGCTGTGGTGATGCTTGGTGGCACCTGTTTATTCGAGACAGCGTTCAAGACTTTCGAGATACCTACCCTCACAGCAATATATCAATCGATGTTGGCAATCACTTACAGCTGATGAATTTATTATTAAGTGATGAAATTAGCATCTTTGTTGGGCATGAGATACTCGGACTCGCGCAATACGAAGGCATACAGTTTCATCCTCTATTTAGCAGTTGCGAAGAAGTCTATGTCAGAAAAGGTCATCCTCTACTTGAGATCACTTGCAGTAATGAAGATATCGCACGCTTTCCTTCTGTCGATTTAGGCGCGTCTAAAAAACGTTTTTCACATTTAGTTCAACAGCAAAACGAAGAATTAACGTCTTTTCAAAAACGTCACTATTTGCAAGAAAAGGTTATCTATAATACCAACTCACTATTAACCGCAATTGATTTATTACAAAACAGCGATGCAATTTTACCTTACCCAATAGGAATGAGATCTTACTTTAGTACCTTTGATATTGTGCCGCTTCAAATGCAAGAATGTTTTAGTAAGGCGACTATTGGAGCATACCTACATAAAGATGGATTACAAAATAAACAAAGTATTGCACTGTTAGAGCAATTCAAAAACCTCATTAAAAACAATCCGCATATCAATGGCGATATAGATTAAGTAGATAATAAAAAGAAGCTCAGAAGGGATAACCAGCCTCATTTATAAGGCTGGTAACTGCGGACTAACTACCTTGATTAAAATGCCGAAGGATAGCGGTTACTTCAGTGATCCTTCTGATAAAACTACTTTTTGATGCCCGTTCGAATTCAGTATGATCGCCATCACCATAAGGGCCAAAACCATCAAGAGTAGGTAAACCTGCCCCAGAGGTGACATTGGCATCACTCACCCCGCCTCGTTGTTCAGTTTTTAAAGGGTAACCAACAATTTTCCCTAATAGGTCAAGAAGTTGCTGCTGTTCAGGCGAAGGAGTCATAACATCACGTTGCAAACCACCACTCAGGTTGGCTGTCACCCCTTCTATCCCATGATTTTCAACCATGAAAGGAATAGCACTTAACACTCGTTGTTGCTCAATCTCTTGGGTAAATCTAGCTTCCACCATTAACGTGGCCTTGGGGGAAATTGTATTCGTGCTAATTCCTCCACTTATTTTTCCTACATTAACTGTGGTGCCTTCAGAAATATTACTCAGCTCAGTCAATAAAATGAGCAGTTTTGCTGCGGCAAGGTTAGCATCTCGTCCTTGAAGGTAGTTATTACCAGCATGAGCCGCGACACCTTGAAGCTCAATGCAATAAGTCGCAACACCTTTACGCCCATTCACCACTTCATGATCTGCCCCTGCCGCTTCAAAATCTAAACACGCTTGATAGTTTTTGGCTAACTGGCGAGTAATAAGCTTGCTATCATCACTACCCGTTTCTTCATCACTGACCATTAAAAAGTCGATATTACGGATTTCACCACACTCTCTTTTTATATTACGTAACGCACTGAGTGCAACAAAATTGCCGCCTTTCATATCGCAGGTTCCAGGGCCATAGATCCAGTGTTCATCTTCCTTAAATCCTTCAAATATCCCTGGTGGGAATACCGTATCTAAATGCCCCATAAGAAGCAGTCGAGGTTGGTCTTTTTCTGTTGGGCTACAAAATAACAAATGGTTCCCAACCTCTTTTCGCTCAAAGACTTCACATTCAAAGCCAAGCATTTTCATCCACGCTTTCATCTTTTCACCGTGACAATCAACGCCACTTTTGTTGCTTGTCCAAGAGTTTATTTCAACAATTTCTTTCAAATCAGTGAAATCAATGCAGTCCATAATTTGATTCCTTGCACAGCTTTAGTAATTCGCTGCCATCGTTAATTAGAATTTTCAACTTAGCTCACTGTTACAATCAATATGCAACAATATGATGTGAACATATATTACTATTGTGTCAGTTTTACTGACAATGCCTGAACGGCATATTTTTGATCTGCTCGTGATTAAGGAGATACTCATGGCAAAACATCGAATCGGTTTGTGGATGTATGAAAACTGTGGAGGACAAGACATTGAGCGAAAAATCGTTGCTCAGCTACAAGAAAGAGAAATTGAAGCAATTGGCGGTCTAAACTTAGCGCACGCTTCTGCTTACGACAGCAGTATTTTCTGTAATGGTCATATGCTGGATGAGCTCGATTTATTCTTTTCGTACAACGCTGGGCAACAATCACCGTTTCAGGTCTATCTGTATCAGACCCTCAACACCATGATGCCAATGATCAATAACTATGATTCATTCGCTCTGACGGAAGATAAGTTCCGCACTGCACACCGACTCAAGAAAAATAATATCCCAACCACCGATTATATTGTTTGTAGTAAGAACAATATTGAACAGCTCAAAGAACACATGCGTTTTTGGCAAGGAAAAGCCATTTGTAAGCCTGTTGACGGCTGGGGAGGCAACGGCATTATTAAATTAGAACACGAACGCGACCTTGACCTGCTAACACCCTATATTACCCAGCAGCATGCACCGCAATTCTATTTAGAGCGCGTGATAGAAAACGATTTTACCGATTACCGAGTAGATATCGTGGATAACAAATTTGTTGCCTGTTATGGCCGAAAAGCCGCACCCGGTAGTTGGAAAACCAACGTGACCAGCGGTGGCAGCGTGATAATGCGTGAACCTGTACCAGAGGTGGTTGAACTGGCATTAAAAGCCGCGAAAGTGACAGGACTAGAAGTGGCTGGAGTCGACATTATTTATGACATTGAGCACCAGCAATATGTGGTCATTGAAGTCAATGGCATTCCTGCTTTTGCTACCCCAGAACAAGAAAAGTTCGGACTTAACTTTAATGATACTAAGATTAAATATTTGGTTGATCTCATCGACCGAACAGTAAACAAAAGCAATCAGCCAACGACTATTTCTCCTGATATTGCCCTCTCCTTTCATGAGCCTGTAATGAATCCATCCCTCCACACTGAGGTACCTTCCGTATGATTTCTGTAAATACTTCCAATATTACAAGCAGTACTAAAAGCTGCCCTAAAATTGGCTTACTGTACCTTGACCATGTATTACGTTTTTTCAATTGTTCTAACTTTAAAGGCTGGCCAGAAAAAATTGAACAAGTGGTGTATCACTGGGGCAATGATAAACAGCGTTTTATCAATGAAGTGAAGCGCAAAAAAATTGAGGTATTAATTGGCAATATTCCGGCAACGGCATACGAAACATTCCGCGCTATCGCCCGTGAATTACCTAATGTTCGGTTTATCCCTTCTCTTGATACTCAGTTCAGTAATAAATCAAAAGAAAACGTCACACACTTTTGTGAAAAATATCAGTTGCCCGTTCCGCTTACTAAGATTTTTTATCAAGTAGATGAAGCCTTGGAATACCTAACACATACTGATTATCCAAAAATTGTTAAACGTTCTTATGGTCCATCCAACTATGGCGGTTATTTTGTCCATAAAGTAGATACAGCCGAAGAAGCGTTACGACTATTTTCAGAAAAGCGATATTACCCTGCTTATATTCAAGACTTTGTTCCGATGAAAGCCGATATTCGAGTAATGCTAGTCGGACACCAACCAATGTGCGCATTTTGGCGCCGTCCTCCTGAAGGTGAATGGCTTACCAACACCAGTCAGGGAGGTAGCATGGACTATCAAGATATCCCTGAAGAAGTACTTGAAATAGCAATAAAGGCATCGAAAGCGGCCAATGCTGAATACTGGGCTTGTGATATTGCCGTCAGTACAGAAGATGAATATACCATTTTGGAATGCGCGACAGCTTTCGCTGCTTTTCCCTATATTCGAGACTGGATTGGCCAATATTTAATGTGGTTATTAAACCCTCAAAAATTCACCAAGCCTCATATTGTTCATAAAAACTGGGAAGAGCTAGGAAAAATTGACTCATCATTATTGCGAACAATGCGTCACATTACATTTGGTCAGCCAGATTTCTCGACAGATACTGGCGAGTATGCGCCAACAGATGAGCACTACCGTCTATTGCAAACGCACTATCAGCCAATTGAAGAGTGGCCAAGCGAAGCATGGAACTTTCAAGATATGCACAACAGTCTGGTCATTGAATCTAAAACATCGAGCGGTGTTTTAGAACAATTAAGCACTGAACCTGTATTAGATTGTACTATTGAAGAAATGGATAGTGGTATTGAGGAACATAGTGTTGTTAATGTCTCGGCACAGCAAGCCTGCTTACATCCTGATAACATAAGTAGCCCTGATATTGATTGCTCTAATGTAGCGGGTTCTGATATAGACGACTCTTCTGTAAAGGAAATACCTTCAATCACTCACGACCAATTAGTAACATTCTTCTTGGGCGTAAAAGGAATTGGGCAAACACTAGCCAACGAGATTGTTGATACGCTTAGTGTAGAAGGCACGTTACACGCTTTAAACAATGCCCCACAGCAACTCACAACGTTTCGAAATTTAAAGCAGAAAAAGCTGAAAACAATCCTTGCCGACTGGCACGCGTATGTTAGGGATTAAGAATGAAAAAACGATATCTTTCTTACCAAGATACTATCGACTTCTTAACAGAAGCGATGGCAAAATATCCTGATTTGATCCGGCTACAGAATATAGGTGACACCCATGAAGGGCGCCCTATTATGATGGTGACTATATCCCAAGATGTAGCCTATGCCGATCTTAAACCAGCCTTATTGTATACAGGTACGATACATGCCAGAGAATGGATAGGTATCGAGCTAGCAGTTAATTTTATTCAATATTTATTGGATAACTACCCGAGTAATCCCGAGGTTGTTGAAGCCCTGACGCGCAACACCTTATATATCGTACCTTGCCTGAACCCAGATGGTTTCGAGTATTCCCGTAATCACTTTTCGTTTTGGCGCAAGAACCGACGTGATAATGGTGATGGAACCTTTGGGGTCGATCTAAATCGTAATTTCGGTATTAACTTCCGTCAATCGACAAACACCCAGTCGAATATTTACGGAGGACCAGCCGCATTTTCCGAACCAGAGACGCAAGCGATTAAGCAGTTTGTCGAGCTACATAACAATATAAAAATTGCACTTGATTATCACTCTCAGGGCAATGTATTTTTCCCTGCTCATAAATTTAACCATGAAGCCGAAATTGAAGGTACGGATCTTAATATTTTGTGCGCCAATATGGCGAAAGAAATACATAAAGTGACTCGCCGTCAGTATGGTATTCACCGAGGAAAGCCACCAGCAAACCTGATCCATGGTAGTGGCCGTGAGTACTATTATGATCGAGGAATTTTATCAACCGTCGTCGAGGTAGGCAGTCGAAATATTCCCGATTACCTGATCAATATGTCACAAAGTGTTGATGAAAATATTCCGGCATTACTGTATGCACTTGGTACTGCCATAAACTATTCAGATTTAGCACCTAAACGCCCAGAAAATTTCACGGTGCGTGACATATCAGCTAACCATGCAGAGCTTGTCTGGGATCATAACCCTGAAGATGACGGCTGTTATTACCAGGTTTACCGTAATGAAGCCCCCAAAGACCCCTGCACACGTGACAACCTTATAGCCATTACATCACAAAGTGAATATACCGATAAGCAACTTAAATCTGGGCATCGTTACTATTACAACTTACGAAAAGTTAACCGCGTCAACCGGGTAAAATCACCGTTTGCGCCTGAAGTAAAAATAAAAACGAACCTTGAAAAAGATGAGTTTTCATTCACCTTATTCCCAACGCCCGAAAAAATAGGCTACACCGGAGAGTTTCTTGCCACACAAAATGCAGAGCACTTTGGTAATAACTCCTTGTTTATAGGCGTAAATAAAACCAAGGGGATCTGCTACGGTGTTATTGACTATGATATGAGCCGGATCCCTACCGATGCACAGATCAAAGACGCCGCGTTCTCTTTGTACCCGATGAATCGAGTTGGCGCCAAAATAGAGAATTATGGCGAATGGTCGGTATCCATTCTAGATCCTGATGATATTTCTGACATAACTGATTTCGAACAAATCCATAACGCAGTAGCATTACAAACATTAGGCGATGCAATTGATTCAGATCAGCTCACCCAAGGCATCTGGAAAAATTGGCGTTTCAGTGCCCTAGAAAAACAACTGATTCAAGATCAGTTAGAAAAAGGACGTTTGTTATTACGGTTACAAGGCCCAGATAACTTACCGCAAGGCCACGATTCGCAAATGATGCAATTCGATATCGGCTATGGTCGTTTTGGCGGTGGTATTCATTATCGACCAAACCTCGATCTTATCTATCACCGCCGCCCTAATGCATTAACCTGTAATGCCACTGTGTGCCACACCGTAAGCCATATAAGGGTTACTCAAGGAGAGTTACAAAGTGGTTTTGATGCCGATGGTCAGCGAATATTTGGTCATGTAGAATTCATGCTACCACAGCTATCAGAACGTACAGATATTGTAATCACTGATGCGTATTTTGTATTAGAGAGCGAAGCTACAAACGGTATTTCACAGCCAATACGATTTACCGTTGGGATGGTTGATAATGACAAGCTCAGCTACAACAGCATAAAGTGCAGCGAATTAATCGAATTTCTTGGCTACGAAGTCAGTAGTCACGAACTGGTTAAAACACCAAAACAAACCTTTATGTTTGATAGTTCAGCTCGTCAGCATTTAGAAGATCTGCATGATTCAGGGAAACCCATCAATTTAATCATTCGAGCAACCTCAGCCTCTCGTCAACAAGACGCTATTGTGCAATGGAAAACACTCTCTGCTGATGAGACCACCGTTTACCCACAACTGGTTGTGGAATATATTGAGCGACACAAACAGCCAATGGATTCTCCTGAAAACTTTCAAGCCTCATTAGAAGACGGTTTGGTTAGGTTAACCTGGGATAACCCTGATAGTGAAGACTGGGTAGGCACGTATGTGGTGCGAAATAGCTTCCACCCACCCCGTTCTCCCTTTGATGGCGTAAAGTTGTATGCGGGTAAAGACGGATATACGTTAGACCGTTTTGGCAATACGAATATTCCCAAATATTATTCTGTATTTAGCTACGACAATGTACCCAACTATTCTGTACCAGCCACCTTGAAATTCAGTACTGACGAGGTTACTCCCGTTATTTACGATGAATTTGAAGCACAAGACGAGATGGAACAGCGTTATCGAGAAGGTGACTAATTACTCCCAAAGCCTAAGAACCCTAAATCTAATGTTATAAAAATCACTGGCGCTGACGTTACGTAAACTAAGTGCCAGTGATTTAGTTCAATATTGAAATACCGCTAAATGTGCAACAAAAATTTGAATCACAACAGTAGACAATGCCCGGTAAATTCAGGGCACCGATAACGTTAAGATGGCTACAGATACCCGTTGTTTCAAAGAGTTTGTCTAGCCCTGCCCATATCCAACCACGCGAAATTTTAACGCTCGTTTGGGATGAACAGAACTAGGACTTAATAAACGTTAATATACTGTGCTCGTAGGTATTAAATTTATCCCCACGTTTACAAAGAATGACTGTACTAAACTTGGCTCTAACTCTTTGAATGAATGATTATATAATGTTAACAGGCACTTTTAATTCTGGATGATGTATTCCTCTAGCACCCATATCAACAATCGTATACTCATTTGTATTGATTGATGATGCCCCCCTCGTTTGGCTTAACTTCAGTGCATCGAGCATCACTTCTTCCAACTTCAGATTATATTGCCTAAATTCATCTTCGGTTAACCTCAATTGACTTATTATTAAGTAAGCATTTTTATTATTAGAGTCAATTTTTTGTACTTGTTTCTGCAAGTTTTCAATTACCTTATTTTTAAATAAAATTGGAAACTTTGCCGAATCAGAAAAAGCAATATTCTTGGGTACTGAAAGTTTAAAAGCCAAACCAAATAATATAGAAATCAAACCAAGCTTTTCTAACTCTCGGATGTATAGATACATTGATGGCTCATTCAGACCAAATAGTTCCATTAACTGCTTTGAACCTGCATTTTTATTAACAATTTCATGAAAAATAGTATAAAGCTCAGGCATTTCATAAAACGAATGATCTTGCTCTTTCGTAAATATAGAAACCACAGCCATCGACTCTTCAGCCTCAGCAATAATACTTGATAGTGGTATTTGAAGTAACTGCGAGATCTCTCTAACTCTTGAAAGCGACAGGGATTGGTGACCGTTCAAGAGCCGCTTAATACTCACTTCAGATACTTCTAGCTGTGTAGCTACCTCTTTATACGCAATGCCTGACTTCTTCAGCTGTCGCTTCAGCATCTCACAAATCACATGGTTTAGTTCGTCCATTAAGCTACTCAGTATCCATTTTATACACTTAAAGTATCACAATTAGATCCTTCTGTTTTATTTAGTGACAATCAAGGTCCGTTATTTGATACTTGATGTAAATGCCAAGCTTGATTACCACTCCATTACTACCGGACTTATAAACATATTAACTTCACATAGCACCACTGCTTAAGGGTTAACAATGAACAAATTAGCATCATTAATTTTCATTCTTTCTTTTTCACTTTCAGGCTGTGACGGCAGTGAAACTGATTACTTATAGCCAGATATTATTAACACTTCCGTCATAGACTTCCCGGAGAATACGAGTTGTCAGACCATCGAGAATCAAACAAGTTGTAGCGCGCCAAATAATAAAAACTTCGTTTTACTTGATTCAATGAAGGGCATTTCTGTTTTATCTGCAAATAGTGAAAAAGGGATTATATTTGAAGTTAACGTTTTTGATGAATATACAGAGTTCAAATCTAAATATATTGATGCAAATACCGCAATAGAGATCAATAAATCATCTAGATTGACCTTGGCGCCTAACGGTTTTTTTTATACTTCCGAACGCTCAATAGAAAATTTAGATTTGTTGTTCAATGGCAATTTAGCTCCTTTTATCATGAATAAATGTGGGTTATCAGAAAGCTTTAAATCGGTTGCGATAGATAAAAACACCACATTATCTGGTGATTACGAAGTTACTCTTACTTCTAATTTACTAGAAGATAATATATGTCATATACAACGTATTGAAACGTTTAATGATAATGGAGTTGTTACCACGTCAAACGAACAATATTTTATTTCTCAAAACCATGGCTTCATTAAATATATCAATTCAAATGGTGAAATATTAAACAACTAGACAGTAAAGTCTCACTGACCAAATACATTAGGATTAAACGAATATTAAGGAGTACATTATGGATTTAGGTTTAAAAGATAAACATGTCGTCGTGACTGGAGGGTCATCTGGGATTGGCTCAGAAATCGTAAAAGCCTTTGCATTAGAAGGTGCCAAAGTTTGGTTTTGCGGACGATCTCAACTTCGAATTGATAGAGCATATGGATATTTAAACAATTTAAAAGCACAAGTTCATGGCCAATCTGTCGATGTTAACGATCTGGACAACTTCTCCAAATGGATAAACCTCATCCCTAGTATTGATATTTTTATTCCAAATGTTAGCGCACTATCTGATAAATGGTCTGATGTACTACAAACCGATATTTGGGCAACTCAACAATGTATTGACTTAGTACTTCCCAAATTAGTTCAATCACCGATTGCAGCTCTGACGTATATCGGTTCTAAAGCAAGCAGCACAACCGTAAATAATGCCAATGCGTACGGCGCAGGAAAAGCTGCTCTCGCTCATTATATGAAATCATTGTCCCTTACCTACGCCCCAGGTTTGCGGGTAAATACAGTATCACCTGGAGATACTTTTATTAAGAATGGATTATGGGGAAAATGTAAAAATGACAACCCGAAGTTATTCCAACAAGTATTGGATCGAAATCCAATGGGCCGGTTAGCTAATCCTGATGAAATAGCAAAAGTAGTCACCTTTATCTCTAGTCCGGCGGCTAGTTTTGTTTCCGGTGCAAATTGGTATGTTGATGGAGCATCAACTAATAACATCCAATACTAAATATAAAATAGAGATGTTGAATCTTGCACGATCCCTGCAATAGTAGAACAAAGAAATTTTGAGAAAGGAGTTAATTTTGAAAGTAGCTTTAATTACTGGTGGCAGTAAAGGTATTGGACTAGAGACCGTTAGGCGATTTGTCGAATCTGGTTTTCATGTTGTCACGTGCTCAAGAAACTCACCAGTGTGGTTAACCCAAGTATCTAACGACCCCTTACTCAAGTCAGTGGATTACTATGAAGTAGATATATCCCAAGAAGATCAGTTACAAAGCTTATTCTCTAATATTTCTCAGAAATACGGTAAATTAGATGTTGCTGTAAATAACGCATCACCTAAAACAGAATCAAACGGTAATTTTGAATCAGTCGATACCTCTGCGCTGCATCATACTTTAATGCAAGATTTTTGGTCACATGTTATTTGTTTAAAACATGAACTTTGTTTAATGGAAAAAGGTGGAGTAGTAGTCAATATCAGCTCCATCAATGGATTACGAGCAACACCGAATGCATCGATGTACAGTGCGTGTAAACACGCTATAGAAGGCCTAACTCGTTCAGTTGCTCTCGAAGCCATTGAAAAAGGAATAAGGGTCAATGCTGTAGCACCTGGCGCAACTTGGACACCACGCTGGGATGAACGGGCAATAAATAAGCCAACAATTCATAGCGATGTAGCAAAAGTAATTCCATTAAAACGTTTTGCAGAGCCAAAAGAAATCGTCGATGCCATAGAGTTCTTGGTATCTGATAAAGCCAATTACATTGTAGGTCATACACTTGTAGTCGATGGTGGAATTACGTTGACATAGCTTTGCCATACTAAGCATCATGAAACGTATTAACTGAGTTAAAGATAACGCAGCATTTAGGTGTGACAAGCGCTTGCCGTATTGTGAGTTTGGAATCACTCTTGAGCGCCTTGTTAGCTTTTCAGTTTCTCGATAATTTGAGCATTGCTCAGAGGAACACCGATACCACTATTGACCATATAGCCAAAAGACTCGTCATGACACCCTTGGTCATAGGAGTCTATACACTCTTTAGCCAAAACTAACTGGTAATCACGTTGGTACGCATCAATAGCCGTCACTCTCACACACGCATGAGTATTTACACCAGCGATTATGATTTCACTTGGCGCAATTGCGTTTAAGATTTCTTCAAGCTCTGTGTTAAAAAATGCGCTGTATCTTTTCTTAATGATCTCTGGCTCGTTTGGCTTTTGCACCAGCTCATTCAGGACTTCACAGCCGACAGTACCCTCGATAGTCCATTTTTGTTTAGATTGGCGTAACGTCAGGTAACTATCTGACAAGTCGTCTTTAAAGACCTGACGTACCCAGATAATATTTTGGTTTTTATCTCGAAATTGAGTGAGTAATTCATTCAAAGCCAGAGTAAATTGAACTCGTTTTTCGGCTAGCCTGCCTGTACGAAAAAAATCTTCTTGTACATCAATTACCAATAACAGTTTATCCAAAATTGTCTCCTTAAAAAGCTAGCCGCGTTAAGATGTGAACAACGCCAACTACACATTTATGACCTGTGATTTATCTTATTTCAATCTACATTGAGC
>NZ_PYOD01000027.1 GCF_003026285.1 Photobacterium profundum | reverse complement strand
TTTCCTATGTGATTTTTAAAGTGAGTACCATCAACAGCTTGTATCAGTTTTGAGACGATAAGTTATTTTTGAGATTTAATTGTTTTCCCATTTTAAAACGTAATTGCCTATTTTGTTTTATTGCTTTTTGTTTATGTGGTTTTTTTATTGTTATTTTTTATCTTGTTGTTTTGTGAGGTTTGTTTAAATGTGGAAATTTTATTATCTGCATCACTATTATATTTAATTTATTAATTCATATTTTTATCGTTATTTTTTGTTTTTTCTTTTTGTATACTTTTTTATTGAAATACAGTGGCTTACGTTTTTATTAGTGTGTTTTCTGTCAGAGCTTTGTCAGAATTTTAGTTTAAGTGGGTGCTGGGATTGAATTGTTGGATAAAAAAGAAGTATATTATTTGAGCGATTCTTAGGTTGATAGGAAAATAGCCTATATTTATTTAATCATTAGGTTCTAATTAAACTCATTAATAGCACTGTTTAATTTATCTATTGAAATACCAAGATTATTACAAATATATTGGAAGTACTCATGCGATTAATATCATTATTACTTATATCTACATTCACGTTAGCTGGTTGTGGTTCTGGCGGTTCTGGCGGTTCTGATAGCGGTCAAGTTTCATCTGGCGGAAACTCCAATACTGGTGGTGACAGCACTGTACCTGATAGCGGTGGAAGTACTGTTCCTGATAGTGGTAATGATGGTGGTACAGACCCAGAAGATGGCGGTGGCTCACCCCCTCAACCAGCACCCGATACAGGCTTCCAAGATGAAATGCTAACAGCAGTAAACGCAGCTCGTGCGACACAACAAGATTGTGGTGGCACAATTATGCCACCAGTACCTGCATTAACGTGGGATACGCAATTAGAGCAAGCGGCTTATACGCATTCAAATGATATGGCAAATTATGACTTTTTCAGCCATACCGGTTCAGATGGCTCAAGCGTTAGTACGCGTGTTACGGCTCAAGGTTATACATGGAGCTCTGTTGGTGAAAACATCGCAGCAGGGCAGAAAGATGTCGATGCGGTTATGAAATCATGGATTGAGAGCCCTGGTCACTGTTTAAATATCATGAGTGCAAACTTCACGCAGATGGGCGCATCGTTTGTGACTAACTCATCGACGCAGTATGGTATTTATTGGACTCAGGTGTTTGCAAAGCCTCGTAGCTAACCTGTTATTAAAATAGGCTGATACTTGCGATTTCAATTACATTAATTGAATTATATCGAGGTAATCACAGCGACCTGTCCATCACTGAAATAGTGGCTGCTTTTTGAAAAAGCAGCGGGGCTTGCAAAGTGCTTAAAAGAAACCTGCCAGCCTTTATTTTGTGCATGTTGAGCGAGACTATCTCGTTCAACATCAACATCCGGATCGATGGCATGTAACACGGTAATAATCCCTTTATAGTGAGCAATTTTTAAATGGTTGTCGTAGCTGATTGCACCGAGCCATATTTGTTCACCTGTTGTTGCTAATGAGCCGGCATACCACCATCGAATATGGTTTCGTTGTAGCAGGTTGCCTGTCTGTTGATAAGCTGACCACTGTGGTTGTTGGTTCCAGTATAAATCAGAAATGGGTGGTAAATCTTGCGCCATCAAAGATAAGTATTTTTTCATTGAGACATTGTCTCGTGAGAATGTTTTATTCTCAATCCAACCTAACTCTTTCATCAAGGTATTTGGCTTATTGCCAATTAAAACAACATTAATGGGTTGCGCTTGGTAGACTGGTGCTAAACCCGGATATGTTTTATATTCCAAGGTGCTTAAATCGGCTGTGGTTTGTAGGTTCGTTGTTTTATTTAGTTTCAAGCTGTCGAACGTTCCAGAATACTCGTTGTTTTTTAAGATGGGGGATTCGTATGCATACACATCACTGATAAAAAAGTGTACGTAGTTCATGCCACATAAAACAACAATCCAACATGCTGCAATGCCAAGCCATCTACTTTTATGTTTTTTTCGATAAAAAAATGCGCTACAAACAGTGGCAATAGTGACTGATATAATCAGTAAACTGTGTTCAGATAAAAACAGGGTGATTGGTGTAATGTCGGGCAATAAATTGATACCCGCCGCAAGCATATAGCCAAGAATGACGAACTGACCGACACCCAGTAACAACCCAATGAATGAATAAAGCGTAAAGACAGTCCATGACATTGCGTAGCTTCCTGCAAGAAAAGGCATGATCCAAGCAACAGGACCAAGTAGCCGCGCGACAGCAACTACTAGTGGCCCTCGTTTATTAAGCGCGAGTTTGGCTTTAGCAAAGGGGCGGCGTGTTTTAGGCATTTTGCGTGTTAGCCAGCGTCTTCCGTTATACCCCAGATACCGACCAATACAATAGCTAATCTGGTCGCCTAGAAAGCCACCTAAGAGAACAAAAATCACTCCTGAAATGAAACCATTATGAAGCGAATATCCAGCCGCTAATAGGAAGGGTTCTCCGGGAAAGAAGAGGTTAGGACCAATTAATGCGTCTAGAAAACTTCCACCAAAGAACCACCACCATGAAAATTCCATTTTTACGCCTTAGTGATTTGGTTGAGTTGTTTGAGGTTGTGCTTGTTCAGGATCTGGCGTTTTAGTCGGTTGCTGTTGCTGTTGCTGTTGCTGTTGCTGTTGTTCTGCCCCCGTCTTTTCGTTGTAGTTATCGAACTTGTATTCCATTTCTTGATTACGCATTTCTCCAAAAAATAAACGGCGTACGTTCGCTTTTAAATAGGTTAAGCCCATTTTGATGAAGCCTTCTTGTTCAAGGCGGCGTGGATCGAAAGTAAACGTGACGGGCAACATGCGGTAGCGCCAGGTTTTTGCTGCACGTTTTACATAATCACAGTCTTCACATAGCGTGATACTTTCATCAAACCCGTCAATCTCGTTGTGTACCCGTTTGGTAGAAAACAAACATGCACCTACAGACGTAGGGAAGAAGAATGATGTAGCAAATAGACCTGCATTGAATATGCCGTAGCCAAGACGATAGCTCAGTGATAGATCGTCTGCACCCATGTACACGCCAGCGACTTCTAATTTATTCTTATCGAGTTTGTGCAATGCATCGGTTAGAAATGTTGGTGAAAGACGCACATCGGCATCAAGAAATAAAAGTCGCTCGTGCTTTGCAAGGCTAGCACCAGTATTTCGACCTAGGCTTGTACCTTTATTGTCCATTCGATGAACAGTAAGTGCAGGTAAGGCCTTAGCAAAGCCCTTTGCAACGTCACATGTGTTATCGGTACTGTTTGAATCAACCACAAGCACTTCAAAGTCTTGGTGAGTTTGTTTACTAAGATCATCCAAAAGGCGACCAATACGTTTTTCTTCATTTAGGGTAATAACAACAATACTTATAGCGTTCATAATTTTTCTCCTTAGTATGTATGGAGTTGATTATGAAAGAGAAGGGCTGAATAAAAGGTGAGGGCTTGATTCATATTTCGTTCATCAAGCCCTTATTGACGTTATTTAAGGGTATATAAGACGGTTTTAGCTAGGGGAATAGCGATTAGATTAGTTACATTGAGGCTCTTTAAATTGGATAAGACGAACCAACAGATGGTGTCC
This sequence comes from Photobacterium profundum, assembly GCF_003026285.1. Taxonomy (GTDB): domain Bacteria; phylum Pseudomonadota; class Gammaproteobacteria; order Enterobacterales; family Vibrionaceae; genus Photobacterium; species Photobacterium profundum. The sequence continues at coordinate 38,469 of NZ_PYOD01000027.1, read as the reverse complement.
TATCCAGATAGCAAGTGACGTGCCTATAACTGCAACAAATATAGAGCTGAACCGGTAACAGATTGAAAAAAAAGCGTCTTGCTGCTCAGGCACAAACGATGTTGTTAAAGGCACAGTTAAAGCAGACATTGCAGAAAAGCCAATACTGGCTTTAATGGTACCCGATGCTAACCACTTACAGAATATACCTGCTGCGATTGCGTACGCCATCAAAAATAATACTCCGTTATTAGAAAGTGTATATAAACCCAACTGCACCATCATGCCGGCTAAACAGCCTAAAAAGGTGCCAATAATACGGATTTTTGCAGCCCCTAAAGAACCAATTAAAGTCATAGGGGTTAAAACGATGAATATGGATGCTTGTGCCGATAATGAATCACTTAAATCAGCAACTTGGAATAAGATGAATGCAGCCATCGCCACAATCCATCCTAATGCTGCTTGGCGTACTCTACCAATGTCATCTTTACGTTGGTTACTGATATGTATTTTTCTCTCACTTGCTGTTGAAGTGCAAGCCTCTTTATTTGAGGTATTCGCGTTCTCTTTTTCTATGGAATCTGCAGACGAAATACCAACCAACGTTGATGATGATTTTTCAGGAAATAAATACAATGCCATCGCCACGATAGGCGCGGTAACAAGGGCAGAAGCCCATAGCCCCATTACGAATTCTTCAATATCAAAACTGTTGAAGCTACCGAAATTGAGTAGAATCGAGCCAATCAATAGCCCTGTATAGCCAAATAAGTAACTACTTTTATGGGTCATCGCAATGCATTTGGCCATTAATAGAATGCCAACAGCTAGCGTCATCAATACGGGATAAGGCTGGAAGAACCCCACAATAAAAGTGACCTGTATGCTTACCCAAACAATCCCCAACACTAATTGAATTAATATGCCTGAGTTCCATTGGTCAATTTGTGTTAGAACAAATAGGGGTAATAATGCGGCAAACAAGCCGTAAGACCAACCAAACAATAATGTTACAGCTAATCCCGCGACACAACCGAACCATATGCGCATTGTTTTCATTATCGATTACTCACGTTAATAGCGATGATTTAGTAGATGTAATGCAACATGCCGACTAGCGAAACTTGTATTTTGGCCAATAATGCCCAGATAGGGTTACTGCTAGGGTAAATAACAACAGTGGCTCGTGAGCCTACAAATAGTTGTTTAGGTAAAGGTTCATCTGTTGATAAATTCACACGAACCCGTTGGGCATCTCGTACCCATCTGTTATTTGTTTCAACAGCCGTTAATTTACCATTAGGACTTTGCTGTGCGGCGGCTACACCAAAATCACGGCTTTGAATGTTGAATGCGAATGTTTCGCCGGGAAATGCATCAAAAGTCACTAAGGCAGTTGAATGCTCATTCATTAGTGCAATGGCTTTTTCTCGAAAATCAGCCGTTACCCATAACGAATTGGTTGGAATGAATGTCAATAATGGCATATTAGTACTTGCTGTGCTGCCGACTTCAAGCTGTAAGTTGGTAATAATGCCATCACTAGGCGCATTAACTTGGGTGTGTGATAAGTCGAGATTCGCTTGCTCTAGGGCGTTTTCAGCAGCGTGAACCATACTACTTTCTCCGGGAGTTATGCCTAGTTGCACTTGTAATGAAAGTAAGTCTTGTTGTGCGGCATGAAGGTTAGATAAAGCTACACTGTTATTTGCTAACGCGTTATCTAGCATTGATGCTGATACTAGCTTTTGTCGTGCTAATTTCTTAACACGCTGATACTCACTACGCGCATTATTATAAGACGCCTGAGTTGTCGCCACTTTTGCCTTACCTGAGCTCACTTTTGCGTACAAAGCACTTTCTTGTTCATGAGCCTGTTTAAGTGCGACTTCTGCTTTTTTTACCGCTAAGGTATATCGACTTGTATCAATACTAAAAAGAGGTGTCCCTTTTTTTACAGCTTGGTTATTGCTCACTTGTACATCAGTAACAGTACCTGTGACTTCTGGTGCTATCTGAATGACATAGCCTTGAACACGGCTCTCTGTTGTTAAAGGGGCATGCCTATCTGCAACTACTATGTAGCCGGCGAAAAGAATAAAAAGAATGATGAGGCTTTGCATCCAACGGCGAAATTTTAATTCAGCAGTTTGCATGGAATGTCCAAATGTCGATAAATAAGGTTCTATTATAGAAATTGTTGATTAGATTAAATAGAATGACAAATACAACATTTGCGACCTATTAGTGAGACAATGAAAGTAAGTATGGATGATCTTTATCTGTTTGTTTTAACAGTAAGGCATGGCGGAATAAGTGCTGCTGCCAAGGCATATTCGTTACAACGTTCAAAAGTAAGCCGAAGGTTACAAGAATTAGAAAAGGCGCTTGGCAGTCAACTGTTAATTCGAACCACTCGGCATATCGAGTTAACAGAAAATGGACGTTTACTGTACGAGCAAGTGAATCAGCCTCTAACAATGGCTAATCAAGCGGTAAACTTGCTTGAAAACCGACAAAAAGAGTTACAAGGGGTATTGCGAATAGCGGTGCCTGCGGCGTTAATTACCTCTAGCATGTTTGCTGAGCTGATTGATAAATATGCAGTCTGTTTTCCTAATGTATTACTAGAAATACAGCACTGCCAAGAAAGTATCGACTTAAAGCGAGATAATATCGATCTACAGTTATTGCCTAATATTCTGAAGGTTATTAATGAAGATTATGTTCAGCAAACCTTATTGCCATTTCCTTGCTGCTTAGTGGCTTCACCCGATTATATTGCTACACATGGTGCACCGAAAGATCTTGCGAATTTAATGGACCACCGCATTTTAGTTAGCAGGTATAATTCGACCGCATTGGCTGATGGCTTAATGATTCGATTGTGTTCTGATGATTTACGTTTAATACACCACATGGCGAAATCAGCTCATGGTATCGCGTTATTGCCGACAATATTGGTTCGTGAAGCCGTCACTGCGGGTGAGCTAGTTAATGTATTATCTGGCGAACGTTTTCCTGAAATTAAGCTCACATTAATTTATCCTTCACGGGAATATTTACCAGAGAAAACCCGAGCGATGATACAGTTGTTACGTGACACTTTTACTAATGATAGTGTCACGTTGTAACCTTGCTTTAAACGTGCTGACAAAACCAGCTCGTGTCGTTCTTCGTGAAGATTTTTACTTAATAGTTAGCGAGATGTGTCTATTTTCACTATGTTTATTGAGTGGCACAAGTTCAATAAATTAAAACGATCGTATAAAAATACGGCAATATGTAGAGTTGTTCATTCTAGTATCAAGGAGTCGATATGAAGCGTTTGCTCTTAGCGATCGCCCTTTGCCTTGGCATGACGGGAGTCGCACAAGCAATGAAAGTAGAAGATGTAAAAACCCTTACCCTAGAAAATGGAATGAAAGTATTAGTGGTAGAAGATTACACAATCCCCAATGCTAATATGTATTTATTCTGGAAAGTTGGTTCACGAAACGAAGCACTTGGCATTACGGGGTTGTCCCATTTTTTTGAACATATGATGTTTAATGGGGCAAAAAAATACGGTCCGAAAATGTTTGATCGTGTCATGGAATCTGCTGGTGGTGCAAACAATGCTTATACCACTGAAAATACCACGGTATACACCAATTGGTTCCCTTCAAGTTCGGTCGAGAAAATTTTTGATTTAGAAGCTGATCGTATTGCTCATTTAGATATCAATGAAGAAATGCTAGAAAGCGAACGCGATGTTGTGATGTCTGAACGTCGAACAGGTTTAGAAAATTCAAATTGGCGGGTGCTAAATGAAGAGGTTAAAGCGGCTGCATTCCGAGTTCATCCTTATAGCTGGTCTGTTATTGGCCATGAATCTGATATTTTAAATTGGAAGTTGGATGATTTAGTTGAATATCATAAAACGTATTACGCGCCGAATAATGCCTTTGTGGTGATTACGGGGGCGGTTGAATTCGATGAAATTAAAACACTGGCAGAAGAATATTTTGCTCCAATTCCTTCTCAGCCCGAGCCTCGTAAAGTAACGGCAATAGAGCCAGAACAAAAAGGCGAACGCCGTGTTTACGTTCAAAAAAGCTCGGTTACCACGCCAAATATGATGTTGGCGTATCATGTGCCGCAAACCACACACCAAGATTATTACGCATTATCTTTACTCGAAACCATTTTAGGTTGGGGAGGAAGTTCACGGCTAGAGCGTAATATTGTCGATAAAGGGTTAGCGATTTCAGCTGATACTCATATGCCAATGTCGATTGATCCGAATTTGTTTTATTTCTATTTGGTAGCGAGCGAAGATACAAGTTCGGCTGAACTAGAAAAAGCCTTTATTACGCAGTTAGATGATGTGATTAAAAAAGGCGTGACTGAACAAGAACTCACTAAAGCAAAAAATATGAAACTAATGGATTTCTATCGTGAACTTGAAACTATTGATGGAAAATCAAATACGATTGGTACGTATGAATTATATTTTGGTAGTTATAAAGCCCTGTTTGATGCCCCTGATGAATTCGAAAAAGTGACAATAGAGGACATCAAACGTGTTGCCCATATTTACTTTCGACAATCTAACCGCACTGTTGGTGTGTTAGATGCCGCTGAACAGTAGAGGAGTGAAACTAATGACGATGAAATTACCGATTTTAGTCGCTTTTAGCTTGGCACTTGTCGCCTGTACCATGCCACCAAGCGTTAATAATACCAATATGCAAGCTCCAGGCAATGAAGCAACAATGGAGCAGACGATTGCGGTTACTAACCAGAAATCTGCGATTTTTAGTAAAACAGCATCTGATTCGATAACACCGAATATAGATTCAGAGGCAAGTAACACCGCGGGAAAGGTAGGCGTAATAATGGATTCTTCAGCAAAATTGAATGATGATAAGGCTTCAAGCGTGGTTAGTGTAAGTGGTGTAAAGCCAACACCACAAATTTTGGGTTTTGAAGATAAAACAGATACCGAACGTTTAGCTGGAGCCAGAGGCAATAGCTTACTAATTGTTGAAAAGAAGGGTAGCGCGGTGAAAAAAGGGCAGTTTTCTTTTCCCGAATACAAGAAAGCAGTACTTGCAAATGGTATGACAGTTTATTTACTAGAAAAGCATGATATTCCTGTTATTACTGTAAAAGCCATTGTTAAAGCTGGTTCAGTGAATGATCCTATTTCTGGTTTAGCTTCAATGACAGCGGAAGGCTTGTTATTAGGTTCTAAGAAATACAATAAAGTGCAGTTAGAGCAAGTTACCGATAATATCGGTGCAGGCTTTGAAGCGGGATCGAATAAAGAATCGAGCTATATCAATGCTGACTTTCTCACAAAAGATGCGGATGTCATGTTTGATGTGATTAAATCGGTACTGACTGAACCGACTTTTAATGCGAAAGAATTTGCTAAATTTCAAAAACAGAATGTAGAGTTACTGGCACAGCAAAAAGAAAGCCCTAACAAGGTTATTCGGGGTTATTACTCAAAGTTTGTGTTTGATAAACATGCATATGCCAACCCTGTAGATGGTGATCAACAGTCAATCGCGACTATTACTCCTAAACAATTAGCCACGTTCCATAATTCTTATTACCAGCCAGTCAATACTGCCATTACCGTGGTAGGCGATTTCAATTCCAACGTGATGAAGCTTGAATTAGAAGCCTTGTTCGAAGATTGGAATAATACACAGCCTGTACCTCAGCTTGATTTAAATTATGCCGTGCCAGTAATGGATAAGAGCCGAGTGCTGGTGGTTAATAAAGCCAACGCAACTGAAACTACGTTTATTTTTGGTGGGGTAGGTATAGCGAAAGACAATCCCGATTATATTGGCATTCAATTAGTTAATACCATTTTAGGTGGGCGTTTTACATCATGGCTTAACGATGAATTGCGAGTAAATTCAGGATTAACTTACGGAGCAGGCTCTGGTTTTAGTGCTTGGTCTCAATCGGGTTTATTTTCAATTAACTCGTTTACCCAAACATCAACAACAGAGCAAGCGGTTGATTTAGCTATAGAAACGTATGAACGCTTATGGGGGGAAGGTATCGATCAAGAAACACTTGATTCAGCAAAAGCCTATTTGAAAGGTCAGTTTCCACCACGTTATGAAACGTCGGAGCAACTGGCTGATATATTAGGTGATATGTATGTTTATGGTATAAACGAAAGTTATATTAACAACTTTGAAAGTCAGGTTGATTCTCTGACGCTTGATGAAACACAAAGCCTAGTTAACCAATATTTCCCGAATGAAAACTTACAATTTGTGATGATAGGCCAAGCTGCAGAACTTCAACCGTTTGTGAGTAAATACGGTTCAGTTGAGATGTTAAATATTGAGCAAGTTGGTTTTGGCGGTTAAAGTAATTGCGAATAAAACGCGGCAACTTGTTTAGCCACCCATTCTGGTTCATCCAATGTTAGGTCGTGTCCTGCTGTAGTGTGGTTAATTAGCGGCCACTCAGTATGTTTAGCGAGTGACTCACTGCACTGATGGCTTACTAGCCGATCGTTTGATGACCCAAGCAACATGACTGGTTGCTTGGGTTTTTCAGTAAAACAGAACATGGAAGATGCAAGTAACTGGTTGAATACGTTTTGTGCTGTTATAGGGCACTCTTTTTTCCATTGGGTCCAATTTTCAATGACTTTAGCTTGTATTGGTTGGTTCGATGTCATGTTGAATATTAACGTTTCTTGTTGTTCTGATTGGCTTAATAGCATACGAACAGTGGTTAGGTATTGTCGCCAGTTCAAGCGTTGATAAAACGGAGACAGTGGTCGTACGCTGGTATTCATTAAAATGGCAGAGCGTATTTCAGCAGGAAAAAGCGTCATCCAGCTAATTGCAATCATCCCCCCCATTGAAAGAGCAATCAAATCAACGGGGGTATCAGTAGTAAGTTTTAGGCGTAATTGAATACGTAAATCTTGCACCATTGCTGGAATACTTTTGGGTGATTGCAGTTTATGACGCTTTCCATTGCCAGCTAAATCGACACAGATTATTTGACGTTTAGGGAATTGCGTATTGAGTTGATTTAGAAAATCGCCCCAATGTCGCTGTTCGCGTAATAACCCTCGAATTAACACGATGGGATGTGTATTTGAAGTATTCAATATTTTCATACTTACATTGCCCACTTCTTATTTCTTCATTTTAAATGTACTAGGTAGAACGGTATCTAATGCATTTTTTTTGCCATCATTAGGCGGTAGTCTTCACTGCCAATAATCCACGATGGTCGATTAATGATTTTAGCAATAATGAATGTTGGCAATATACAGATTAATAACGGTAGCGATTCATGGAGGTAGACTGAAGCCCGTGCTTTTTCATCAGATACGTAATTTAATACGGCAAGAACATCGAAAATAGCGCCTAGTAGTGCGAGAACCGAGAGAATGACGAGGATCAACCCAAGAAAGTCGCGAAAATATACTTTGGAAGCGTCCATTTATAATACTCCTGTAATCATAATACATAATTATAGGTGATGATTTATCTTCACCCATTCCTTGTGGTGTTAAATATACGCCTAGAGGATAAGCACTAAATTGACTTACATCATACAAATGGATTGATTCAATTTGAAAAAACAAAAACGGCTTAACACCAAGATGTTAAGCCGTTTTTAAAGAAAGTGACAGGTTCTGTATTAGAAGCTGTAGCGAGCACCTAGCTGGTAGCTCATTTCTTTTAGTTCGTTGTAATCACGGTGCATTAGGTTTGCTTCAATGCTCATGTGATCAGACACTTTAATGTTGTTACCAAGGCGAACTTCGTACATTGTCTTGTCGTAATTAGCCATACGAACAGCTGGCTCAACAGTCCACTTGCTCATTAGCTGGTAACGTGCACCAACTTCACCTGTAATACCAGAGTCATCAACGCGACCCGTTACTGAAGTATTTGAGAAATTAAAGACTTCTAATTCTACTTCTGTACGAGAGTAACCCGCTAAACCGTATACGGTTAAGTCGTTATTGATTGGGTGGAAGTAACCTAAGCCTAATACGCTGTTAGAGATAGTAAGATCATCTTTAACTGTTGCGTCACCACGCGTTTCTACAAAGAAGTTGTCAGTGAAGTTCCAGCTACCACGAAGATACATACCAGCAGTATTGTCTGTTTTGCTGGTAGTCATAGTGGATGCTGATGCTGATGAAATAAGGTCATGATTGTAAGTAGAAACCTGTAAACCACCTGAAACGTAGCTGAAATTTTGTGTCAGGTTTTGCTGTGTTGTTTCAGTAGTTTCCGCTTGTGCAGTAAAAGTTGTTGCTAAAAGAGTTGCAAGGGGAAGCAGCATGAATTTATTCATTTTAAAATCCTAATTATATTTATGACAACATATTAATTACTTAATGTTGTTCTTATGTTTTCAACGATGAGGATATTACCCTTATAAAAAACATTGTGCAATAATTATTTGCACGGTGTTTTTTTGTTGGAAGGTGCTGAACATGCTGTTATGCGAGTAAGCTACATGTTTTCGTTAATGCAAATATCAATAATTAGAACTATAAGGCTGTGTGGTTCTAGTTATTGGCCTTGAAGTACCCATCGAAATGCATCAGAGAATACTTTTTTACCATTTTCTGGAATAACTAATCCGTGAGATAAGATTATACGATCGAAAGGCCATGTAAGAATTTCTTGAATAGATTGGCGTAAGCGGGCCTTATCTTTGAATGATAATCGCCAATATAAAGGCATAGCTGGGCGGTAATAGCATCCATTAATGAAGGCTAGCGCCAGTGTGAGTGGGTTGTGGGTATTGTGTAGCCACGCTAATGTATCGCCAACGATTAATGTTTTAGATTGTGGATCACAGAATACGATCTCTTCCATCGTATCACTGCCACGAACAATAGTTTGGAGCAATTGATTTCGCCATAACTCAGGTGTTTTTGCGCCTAATGCATCATCGAATGCTAAATCAGTTCTTTTTTGTTGTAAGCCTGGTGGGGTGAAAAAATATGCTTCAGGGTAGGCAAGCCACCATTCTGATAAAAACAAATGATGATTCATGTTGGGTGTGACGATTATTTGAATTTGCCCTAATTTCGTTAACTCTAATTGCAATTGAGTGGTAAGTTGAATCGGAGAATGAATCAGAAGTTTATCATTTTCTAGCCTGATCACAGTCATACGACTGCCCACAGGTATGCCATTTACTTTAAGCGGCATATCGAAGTACCAGATGCGATCTTTCGTCCATTCAGTCATTGGTTATCCTTAACCGGCTAATAAGCGAGTGTATGAAAGATCATGCTTACAAACACTCGCTGAATGGGCTTTGTCGTGTAGTTTTCCTTTAAAAGCCCATTAGTTTAAGTAAATTTTCTGCTGTATCTATTGCTTGCTGGCGATTTGCAATATTCAATTTCTGATACAAGTTACGAATATGTGTTTTGATCGTTGTAGAAGCAACATCGAGTTCAGATGCAATTTGTTCGTTGCTAAAACCGGCGTAAATTAAGCCAAGCACTTGCCATTCACGTTGAGTCAGTGGGCTTGTACGAATCAGCTCTGGTACATCCGGCAGGTTTAGAAGCTTTTCGACAAAGTTTTCATCAAAGTGTACTGAACGGTTACGTTCTTTGCTGGTCATTTCACGAAGAAGTTGCTGTACTCGGTGAAGCTCTAATTCATTTAGCTGCTTTGTATCAACTAATTCTTGCAGTAAATCGCAAATTTCATTTGCATCACACAGAAAGTTACCGATCATGCCAGTACTGTTCGTCAGAATTAATGCTTGTTTTAGGTGCTCTAAAGCAATTTTACGTTGGCCTTGTTTTTTACACAAAATCGATTGTATAACAAGGTTACGATTACTATCCGTTATTAAGTTGTGCGCTTTACAATTATCCTCAAGCATAGTGAAGATCTCTTCTGCTTGATGATATTCTTCTAAAATGATGCTCGCACGGGCGATGTTTCGCCATTGTAATTGCTGGAAGTGGTTACAAGCGCTATCAGGACGTTCAGCTTGATGCAACCAGTTCGCGATATTGTCTTTTTCACCTTTTACCTGCCAGTAAAAAAGATTAGACAAATCGGTGTTTGCACGCCAGTCAATATGATAATCAGCGCGTTCCATTAAGCTGTTACACAATTCTAAATAACGTGCTGCTTTATCTATCTCACCACGACTAAGTGCAATACGCGCCAACATTGAGTAAGCATGTAATGATTTGGTGTCATCAAAGGGAGCGAGTACTTCTAAGCTCTTATGCGCGCATTCTTCTGCTTCATCGAGTCGGTTCCAGCACCATAAAATCTGAGCGCGTAGGCGTAACAGAAATTCATGAAGAGGAACTTGTTGTAGATGTTGTTCTTTTACTAAGCGATAGGCTTGGTCGAGTAATTCAAATGCAGCTTGAACATAACCTTGAGCAACAAGAATTTCACTTTGTTGTAATAGAGCCCACAGGGCTTGATGATATACATGGTACTGACGTGCCATTTTTTCTGTTTGCTGCATCATAGGTAGTGCACGGCTGAGATTACCTAAACAGTGGTGTACTTCACCCACAACAGAGGTGGCAACGATACGACTGCGGTATGTAGTTGAAGGCAACTGTCCTAATGCTTGTTCAGATAACTCTAATGCATCTAATGGTTTACTTTGGTTAATGGCAACTTGAGCACGAAGCGCATTAAACTCACCTTGTAATCCATCGTCTAACACCAAATTTCGTTGTTTCATTTCTTCCTCAGATTCAGCGATTAACTCACCAACATCATCATAGCGGTGCTGACTTTGTGCCAACCAAGCGCGTAATAGGGTAAGGCGTGGTGCGCTGAATAGTTTCTCAGTGCTGAGTGTCGATACGGAGTCTTCTAAGAGTTTTAATTCTCCGTGATGGTACATATTCCAGCCGTAATCAGTTAGGATCTCTATGGTGAGATCTTCATTTTTACTTTTCATTGCATGCATTAAAGCTTGTTGTGGACTATTTTGTTTTAGCCATGCTTTTGCAGCGTTGTTGTGTAACTCTGTTCGTTGTTGTGGTATTTGAGAGTAGCGCTGGTGGCGTAAAAATTCTGCGAAAAGGTTATGGAAGCGATACCAGTTATCAGCCCCTTCAAGTGTATTCAAGAATAAACCAAAACGGTTGAGTGATTCCAACATAGAGAGTGCGTCACTACGACCCGTTAAGTCAGATACTAATTCAGCATTGAAAATATCTAATACTGAACACTGTAATAGAAATTGCTGGGTTTCACGATCTAATTGGTCAAAGACTTCTTCTGCTAGATAGTCCCACAAATGCCCGCGGTTAAAATTTGCCATTGAAAGGGCAGATTCCGCTAGGTTATTGGGCTTTTGTTGGGCATGCAGGGCGATAAGTTGTAAAGCTGATGGCCAACCTTCGACTTGTTCTCGCAGAGAATTGAGTACTGTTGTTTCAACCTCTGAAGAGACTCGCTTGTGAAAGAAGCGCTCGGTTTCTTCTTGATCGAAAGCCAGTAAATGGTTATCTACTTCAATCAATAAATCGCGTACTCGTAAATTTGCAGTGCCGAGTGGCGGTTGAGTACGGCTGGTAACCACTAATGTGACGCAATCTGGCATGTGCTTGAGGAAAAAGCGCATACCTTCATGGATCTCTTCATTATTGATCACATGGTAATCATCAAGAACTAAATACGTTTGTTCACTATAATCTGATAATTCACCAAATAATTCACTGAATAGCGTTGTTAAACACGCAAATTGGCGGCGTTCTGCCATTGCTTGGGTTTTTAAGCAGGCATTGTTTGTTGCTTTATTAATGGATTGCAGTAAGTAGTTTGCAAACCTAAAGGTATCGTTATCACTTTCATCAACGTTAAACCATCCAGTATGTGAGTGTTTATTCAACCACTGCGCGGCCATTGTTGTTTTACCGTAACCGGCAGGCGAACGAAAAAGAACAAGGCGATAATAAGGCGCTTGATCGAGGCTTTCCAGCAATCGAGAACGAAGAATTGCGTTATGAAGGCGTGCTGGTCGAGTCAGTTTCGAAGGTATCCACATAGTATTCTTTACGTCTTTTATAAGGGTTCAAGATCCGATTTGAAATCTTCCTTTCGTTACAAAGGAATAGTAAGTATGTGCTTTATGCTACTTGCTAATCAAAATCATGCAGTAAATGGCTACTACAATATTTGATCCTAACCATAACTTTACCTTTCTCATGGGTTTAAAGCGTCCTTCTATCGTCTCTCATCCCTAAAAGTATGAACCACTTCACATAATGCGTCTGTGACACAAAAAATTAAGCGGGTAGTTGCACATGGGTGTTTCATTCATAAGTGTGAACTAGGTTGCATGGTTAGCTTGTGATTATTCATCTACACCCTATTTTTATGGAGAGCGTCACAAAAAATACTCGTTAATATTACCTACGCCCCTTCTACTCATCCCTCATACCCCAAAGTTAGGAGGATGTTTTTATGAATAAACACAGGCAACATAGATTCCAGTTGAAATAATCCTAGAGAGAGAATGAACCATGACTACACGTGGTCAAACACAACAATTTGATAAAGCTTTATTTAAAGCATCAGTAGAAAAACACTTAGTGACTACTTATGCGAAAACGCCAGAGACAGCAGATTCACGAAGCTGGTATCTAGCAGTCGGCAAAGCATTAGCTGAGATCAGCACCGGCAGCCTGCTAGAAACGGAAAAGCAAATTGCAGAACAAAATGTACGTAGTGTTAATTACCTTTCTTTAGAATTCTTGATTGGTCGCCTTACTGGTAACAACCTTATCAGCATGGGGTTATACGAAGAAGTGAGCGCAGCAGTAGAAGAGCTAGGGCTTAACTTAACAGATTTACTTGAAGAAGAACGTGATCCTGCATTAGGTAATGGTGGTCTTGGCCGTCTAGCTGCTTGTTTTATGGACTCTTTAGCCGCGCAAGAATACCCTGCCGTTGGTTACGGTCTTCATTATGAATACGGTTTATTTAGCCAATCTTTTGAAGGTGGACATCAAGTAGAAGCGCCAGATGCGTGGCGCGGTATTGAGGGCTACCCTTGGGAAGTTGTTCGCCCTGAACTTGGCCAAACTGTTGGTCTGTTTGGTTCAGTTGAAACATACACAGATAAAGCGGGCACTAGTTGCCGCCGTTGGGTTCCAGCAATGACCGTTGAAGGTGTTGCTTGGGATCTTCCTATTGTTGGTTACGACAATAAGAGCGTTTACCCTCTGCGTTTATGGGAATGTCGTTCACCAGTACCATTCAATCTAGCTCGCTTTAACGATGGCGACTACGTTGGCGCACAATACGGTCAATTAGAAGCTGGTAACGTCACAAAAGTGCTTTACCCAAATGACAATCATGATCAGGGTAAAACATTGCGCTTAATGCAGCAGTATTTTCATTGCGCATGTTCTGTAGCCGATATTCTTCGTCGCCATTTTGCGGCTGGTAACAAAATTGAAGATCTTGCGAAACTTGAATCTATTCAATTAAATGATACTCACCCAACAATTGCGATTCCTGAACTAATGCGCATCCTTATTGATGAGCACAAATTAGGTTGGGATGCGGCATGGGCAATTTCATCGAAAGTATTTGCTTACACAAACCATACATTATTGCCTGAAGCACTGGAAAGATGGAGCGAGTCTCTAATCGCAGACATGCTTCCTCGCCATATGGAAATTATTTTCGAAATTAACCACCGTTTCATGACGTTGGTTGAAGAGAAGTGGCCAGGTAACAACGAAATCAAACGTAAGCTTTCTATTATTGAAGAAGGCCAGCAGCGTATGGTTCGTATGGCAAACTTGTGTGTGGTCAGTACTTACGCCGTTAATGGTGTAGCGGCTCTGCACTCAGAGTTAGTTAAACGCGATTTATTCCCTGAATTCAATGAACTATTCCCAGGTCGTCTTCATAACGTTACAAACGGTGTTACACCACGTCGTTGGTTAAAGTTCTGTAACCCAGGCCTTACTGAGTTAGTGAATGAAAAAATCGGCACAGAATGGCCTGCAAAACTTGAGCAGTTGTCTGGTTTAGCTAAATTTGCGGAAGATAAGAAATTCCAGAAGCGTTACCTAGCAGTGAAGAAAGACAACAAGCAACGTTTTGCTGATTGGGTTCAAGACAACATGGGTATCGAGCTTGATACTAATGCAATCTTTGATGTTCAAATTAAACGTCTACACGAATATAAGCGTCAGCACTTGAATTTGCTTCATATTCTATCGCTTTACCATCGTTTACTGAATGAACCTACGTTTGATATGCACCCTCGTGTGTTTATCTTTGCCGCGAAAGCAGCACCGGGTTATGCATTAGCAAAAGATATTATCTTTGCAATTAACAAAGTTGCAGACAAAGTAAATAACGATCCTCGTCTTGGCGGTAAGCTGAAAGTTGTATTCGTACCTGATTACCGTGTAAGCCTTGCGGAAATCATTATTCCTGCGGCTGACGTGTCTGAGCAGATATCAACAGCAGGTCTAGAAGCGTCGGGTACAGGTAACATGAAGCTTGCACTTAATGGTGCACTAACTATCGGTACGATGGACGGTGCAAACGTTGAGATCCGTGAAGAAGTGGGCGACGAAAACATCTTTATCTTCGGTTTACTGGTAGATGAAGTACTGAAACAAAAAGAAGAGGGTCACGACCCTTACCGTTACTACCACGCTGATAGCCTTCTACGTGCGTCGCTAGATTTATTGAATACAGACGAATTTACACCGGGCAACCCTGGTCAGTTATCGGCGATTCGCCAAAACTTACTGGACGGTGGTGACCCATATTTAGTGCTTGCTGATTTCGCAGACTACGTAAAAGCACATGAGAAAATTGATGCGGAATACCGTGATCAAGCAACATGGGCACGTAAAACGATTTTGAATACAGCACTTGTTGGTAAATTCAGTTCAGACCGTAGTATCCGTGACTACGTTAATAATATCTGGAAACTAAAAGCAGTCTCAGTTAAATAACTGCTTTAAACGGCAAGTGCCATCATTGGTACTTGCCGTAATCATTAACTTTCTTGCTTGTTGATGGCAGTTGCTAGTTAGCAAACAAAGGCATCGATATTTGGAAGTTAAGCGCCACTCTGTATTGGTATCAGCAAATTAAACATCGTAGCGACATTAAGATCGCTATCGGAGAGAACGATGAAAGATGATCAAGTATTAAAACAAGTTGCAGAAATGGCTGGCCTAGCTGACAGTTATGTCAGTGCTTGGGGTGATGAAGCTCAAGTAGAAAACGAAACCCTACGTCGTTTATTATCTGCGCTTGGCTATGACACCAAAAATGATGATGCATTAATGGAATCTGCGCTAAAAAGACAGCGTCCAGATGTATTAGCACCTGTTAAGGTTGTTCGTAATGGCGAACCCATGCACATTACGTTACACCTAGGCATAAGTGCACGAGCAAGTGATTTCAGCTGGAAACTTACTACCGAACAAGGTGTAGTAATGGAAGGTTGGTTACAGTCTCAACTTATTTCTGATGATCGTGAAAATGGCGGTCCTCTTGTTTTTGCATTACCTGATGATTTGGCGTGGGGCTACCATAAATTAGAAGTTTTCCGTAAACGCCGTAAGTCTCCATTTGAAATGACATTGATCGTAACTCCAACGTCTTGTTATAAGCAGCAAGCGCTGCTGGATGATAAGAAACTTTGGGGCACCAGTGTTCAGCTTTATTCTGTTCGCACCAACCATAACTGGGGTATTGGTGACTTTGGCGATCTAAAACAATTAGTTGCTGATATTGCGGCTCGAGGTGGTGATTTTGTGGGACTCAACCCAATTCACTCACTGTTTCCTGCTAACCCAGAAGGTGCAAGCCCATATAGCCCATCTTCACGACGTTGGTTAAACTTGATGTACATTGACGTTAGCTCAGTATCTGAGTTTGCGCAGTGTGACGCAGCCCAACAGCTTGTTGGTAGTACTGAGTTTCAACAACGTTTAGTGGAAGCGCGTAATACTAATTGGGTGAATTATAGCGAAGTGTCTTGCTTAAAGATGGCAGTACTTCCGTTACTATTTGATACTTTTAGTGAGCGTCACTTAGATAATAATACAGAACGTGCAAAACAATTCTTACAGTTTGTTGAAGAGGGCGGTGAGAGCTTACTTCATCAAGCAGCGTTTGATGCATTGCATGCTGATCTTAAGAAGAAAGATGATAATGCTTGGGGTTGGCCTGTATTCCCAGAAGAGTACCGTCATTTCGATAATGCTGCAGTTAAAACTTATATTAAAGATAACGCTAAGCAAGTTCAGTTATACATGTACTTACAATGGCTAGCAGACACTCAGCTTGCTGAAGTGAACGAGTTAGCTGAAGAGAAAGGCATGGCAATGGGTCTATACCGTGACCTTGCCGTTGGCGTTTGTGATTCTGGTGCTGAAACATGGGCTGACCATGGTGCGCTTTGTCAAGATGTTAGTGTTGGCGCGCCACCTGATATTTTGGGGCCATTGGGTCAAAACTGGGGGTTACCACCGCTAAACCCTGAAGCATTAAAAGAAACAGCTTACGAACCTTACATCCAGTTATTACGTGCAAATATGCGTAACTGTGGTGCACTACGAATTGACCACGTTTTAGGCTTGTTGCGCCTTTGGTGGATTCCGAAAGGTGAATTAGCAACGCAAGGTGCTTACATGTACTACCCAGTAGATGACATGATGGCAATCTTAGCATTAGAGAGTCACCGTTTTCAGTGTACCGTCATCGGTGAAGACTTGGGTACAGTGCCAGATGAAATTATAGGTAAACTGTCTACTGCGGGTATTCACTCATACAAAGTATTCTTTTTCGAAACAGCGGAAGATGGTGGTTTCTATTCTCCGGCTCATTATCCATCACAATCTATGGCGGCATTATGTACGCATGATATGCCAACACTTCGTGGTTTCTGGCATTGTGATGACTTGAAAATGGGTGAAGAATTAGGGCTTTACCCAGATAAAGAGCAACTTGCGGGATTATTTGCAAGTCGTGCTGAAAGTAAGCAAAAAATCCTTGATAGTTTAGACTGGCATGGTTATCTTCCTGAAGGGGTAGGTCACGATGCGAGTTATGTTCCAATGGATCTGCACCTGAGTGAAGGTATGCAGATGCATTTGGCTGCTAGTTCGAGTGCATTGCTGAGCCTACAATTGGAAGACTGGTTGGAAATGGATAAGCCAGTTAATATTCCTGGTACAGTTGATGAATACCCTAACTGGCGTCGTAAGCTTTCTACAACATTAGACGATTTATTTACACGTCAAGATATTATTGATCTAACTCGTCGTTTAACAGACGCACGAGGAAAAGCAAGCCAGAAAAAATAATCAGGAGTAGTGCGTTGGACACGATCAAAGTGACACGCAGTGAAAAGGAATATATGCAGCTCGAAAGGGCTGCTTTTTCGGACCCATTTTCGTTTTTAGGTCCACAGTATCAGTCAACAGGCATCGCACTACGTGTGTGGATGCCTGGCGCTGTTTCAGTGGTAGCCGAAATTGAAAATGGTGAGAAATTTCTTCTTACACGCGAAGATGAAAGTGGTTTCATTTTAACTAGTAAGATGGATTTTACCGCTGCAGTATATAAGTTACATATAAGCTGGCCGACTGGTGAGCAGACAATTCATGACCCGTACCAGTTTCATGGGTTTATGCCTTCAGGTGATGCACTAGTATCGCCTTCGAAAATGCATAGCGAGATGGGTGCACAGTTGATCTCCCTTAATAAAGGTGGTCAGCCAATATCTGGTGTACGTTTTCTTACTTATGCACCGAATGCATCAGCAATAAGTGTTATTGGTGATTTCAATGTTTGGGATGGTCGCCGTCACCCTATGCAACGTTTGGATGATGGCCTATGGGGCTTATTTATTCCAGACTTAGACGATGGCACCCAGTATAAATTTGAATTAAAAGATAGCGCAGGAAATAGCTTACCGCATAAAGCTGATCCTTGGGGTTATTCATCAGAACAGTACCCATCTTTTACTTCTATCGTCTACGATCAGTCTCGTTATCAATGGCAAGATAAAGCATGGCAAACACGTCCTGTTAGTGTGAAGCATCAAGAAGCATTGTCTTTTTATGAGCTTCACGCGGGCTCGTGGCGTAGAAATGAGCAGGGTGATTTTTTAACATATCGCGAACTTGCAGAACAGCTGATCCCTTATTTATCAGAGATGGGATATACCCACCTTGAATTAATGCCGGTTTCAGAACATCCGTTCTATGGTTCATGGGGTTATCAACCTATTGGTTTGTTCTCACCAACAAGTCGATTTGGTACACCTGATGATTTCAAATACTTCGTTGATCAATGCCACTTAGCGGGTATCGGTGTCGTACTTGATTGGGTTCCAGCTCATTTCCCTTCTGATGATCACGGTCTTGCTAATTTTGATGGCACAGCATTATTTAATGACCCAGATCCTCGTCGTGGTTGGCATCAAGATTGGAAGAGCTACATCTATGATTACGGTCGCGATCATGTACGCCGCTTCCTAGTATCGAATGCATTGTTTTGGTTCGAGCATTATCATATTGATGGTTTGCGTGTTGATGCTGTGGCATCTATGTTGTATCTCGATTATTCCCGTGAGCACGATCAGTGGATTCCAAACCACGATGGTGGTAATGAGAACTACGATGCAATCAGCTTGCTACGTTGGATGAATGAAGAAGTGTATTCTCATTATCCAAATGCGATGACCATTGCTGAAGAATCAACGGCATTCTCTGGTGTTTCTCGTCCTACTGATATGGGCGGTTTAGGTTTCGGCTTTAAGTGGAATATGGGGTGGATGCACGACAGCCTTTCTTATATTCAAGAAGAGCCTGTGCACCGTAAATTCCATCATAATACGATTACCTTCCCGCTGATTTATGCATTTAGCGAGAACTATGTACTGTCTTTATCTCACGATGAAGTAGTTTACGGTAAAGGTTCGCTATTAGATAAAATGCCAGGCGATGAATGGCAAAAAAGTGCTAACTTGCGTACATACATGGGCTACATGTATGGCCAGCCAGGTAAGAAACTGAACTTCATGGGGGCTGAAATTGCTCAAAGTGCCGAATGGTCACATGATGGTCAACTAGAATGGCACTGGTTAGAGTATCCACGCCATTATGGCATGAAAAAGCTTGTCAGTGATTTGAACCATTTGTACCAAGATTTGCCAGCATTACATGAACTCGATTGTTCTCCTGAAGGGTTTGAATGGCGTGTTCAAGACGATGCTGAAACCAGTGTGTTAGCGCATGAGCGATTTGCACTGAATGGCGATAAAGTACTCGTGATTTCTAACTTCACACCTGTTCCTCGTGAAGGTTACACCTTGGGTGTTCCTGAAAAGGGCGACTATGAAGTACTGCTTAATACTGATGCTGAAAAATATTGGGGTAGCGGCACACCAATACAGCAAACGGTGAAAACGCAGTTGTTAGAAAAACACGGCTTAGCACAATCCATTACGTTGGATCTACCGCCATTATCAACGGTATTTTTAGCATTTAAAAAACACGCATAAAACGCGTGTATAGTATAAATGTGTTTAAAAAAAACGATATGTAATACCTAGTTGCTTAGCAACGTGTTGCACTTACTTTATTAAGATTCAATAGGTTACTAAGTAATGAAGTAACAAAAAAATACGTTGAGTATTTAGAAAATAAAGCCTGTGATCATGCATCACAGGCTTTTTTTTATTCAATCTATAGATAAAACATATGTTTATTTTGTAAATGCTAATCAGTGTCAATTTATTGTCATCTTTGCAATGGTACGGTGGGGCTATGTGGCTGTAATCGCATATTTCAGGTCAATGACCATGCTGTTGAATATAAAATAATAAGAGAAAAATAATGACAAAATCTCCCAAAGAGATGACACATAAAGA
The DNA here is from genome assembly GCF_003026285.1 of Photobacterium profundum. Classification (GTDB taxonomy): domain Bacteria; phylum Pseudomonadota; class Gammaproteobacteria; order Enterobacterales; family Vibrionaceae; genus Photobacterium; species Photobacterium profundum. Next base: position 18,558 of record NZ_PYOD01000027.1, on the reverse strand, counting down.
GTTGGATAAAGAAGTTGAATATTCACAAGGAATTAATCTGATATCAACCACCGATCCAGCTAGTCACATTACTTATGCAAATCAGCATTTTTGCGATGTTGCGGGGTATAACAAAGAGGAAATGGATGGAGAATCACATAATCTAGTTAGGCATAGTGACATGCCGAAACAGGCGTTCGCTCAACTTTGGCAATACATAAAGTCAGGTAAGAGCTGGATGGGGTTAGTGAAAAATAGTTGTAAAAATGGCGGCTATTATTGGGTTTCAGCTTTTGTAACACCGATCACCAATGACAAAGGTGAAGTAGTTGAGTTTCAATCTGTACGTAGTCGACCCGATCAGGCTAGTGTTAGTCGTGCAATTCAACTCTATAAGCAATTGAACTCGGGCAAGAAAGCCAGCACATTACGGCCTCGCTTTGCACAAACCATTTTAATTCCATGTCTTCTTTCTGTCGCTCTTGTATTGGCGATGGTACAAATATTGATGTCTGGCCTAAATATCATTTCTATCGCGATGCTTTTGGTTATTGTCATAACGAGTGGGATCAGCATACATCTGTATCAACGCTTTAAAAAATTAACAGAGATAGCAAAAGAAGCTTACGACAATCCATTAATGGAGCATGTTTATACGGGAAAAAAAGATGATGTATCTGTGATTGAATTAGCATTACGTATGCGTCAAGCAGAGCTACGAGCCATTGTAGGGCGTGCTAGCGAAACATCGGGTGATATTCTTATTTCTGCTGAGGATGAATTTGGTAACACACAACAAATGCAGACCAATCTTGAACAACAAATGGCGGCAACAGAGCAAGTAAGTGTTGCCATGGGACAAATGTCTTCATCGATCCGTGAAGTGGCAGAAAGCGCAGCACAAGCATCGACGATTACCTCTGAAGCCCAGCAGATGTCGTTAGAAGGACAACAGAGTGTTGAAACGACTATTAATTCTGTACATGCATTGCATCAAGAGTTAGATAACTCCAAGCAGGTCATTAATGCATTATCGGATAGCAGTAAACAAATTGAAGGCATTATGGATGTGATTGGCTCGATTGCAGATCAAACTAACTTATTGGCATTGAACGCTGCGATTGAAGCGGCGCGCGCTGGTGATGCAGGGCGCGGCTTTGCGGTAGTTGCTGATGAGGTGCGTTCGTTAGCGCAAAAAACGCAATCATCTACGGGCGAAATTCAGCAGATGATTGCACGGCTACAACAAACAGCTAGCCAAGCGGTCGATGCTGTTGAACGTGGCGGTGCATTGTCGAAACAATGTAATGATCAGGCTGCAGAAACGGGCACCTTATTAGAGCAGATCAACGAGATGCTTAACCTAGTCACAGATAGCAGCCATCAAATAGCCTCGGCGGTGGAAGAACAAGCTGGTGTTAGTGATGAGATCTCTCGTAATGTTCAAAACATAAACGAACTAACGGTCGCAACGTCAAAAACCAGCAATTATTCTGTTGAGAATACCCGAATGTTAGTCGATCGTCTTGAAACGATGAAGCGCTTGATGGATCAATTTCAACGTATATAAACTGCGTCAGTCATCAACCTCCAAATATTATCTTGCTTATTATTAGGTAAGATATAAACCGATAGATTATTACGCCATTGATGATCGTTATTAAACGATCATCAATGGCGCTTTTGTATATCCCCAAGTTAGCATCAAGATGCTCGTTTCAGCAAAACTTGCCCTTTGGGAGTGATTTTTGAGGTCGCTTGGGTATACATGTCTTCCTAATTTTTTCTGTAGTAGCAATTAACGATTAAACGAACATTATTTGTACGCTGTTCATAATTAACTGTACAGCGTGCATTACCGTTCGGTATACTTTGACAGAATTTTCACATATTGCCTTATATGATATGACGTGCTGTATGTGTATGATTTTTAAAAGAGTGTTTATTCATATAAATACAGACAGTTAAGAATTTTTGGAGTTGTTAGTTCGCATAACTACTGGTTTGATTGTTTAAGTCAGTGACGGTTCACGAAAGGTGAACACCAATGTGCAACTTGTCCTTAATTGACAAAAGAAGATTAAATATTTTGAATGTAAAGGTTGAAAAGATGAGCAGTTATTTGCGTGCGTTGCCTAAAATTGCAGACGATTTATACCCAGGTAGTACTGGATGGCGCAGAATTAAAAAGAATGTGCGTTTCTGTTTGTGGGGCATAACGAATGCAAATGCGGTGAAATCGATGATGACGCTATTTGATAATGAAACGTTATCACCAGTGTTGAAATCTGACCCTCGTATTTTAGAAAAACCCTTGAAGCCGTACTTATGTGTTAATTGGAGTCGCGCCGAGCGTGTAACACATATTCAAGATCACTTTAATTTTTGTCAGCATATTTTTGGCTCTAATTTATCAAAGATTTATGAAAACGTAGGTCTAACCATTTTGTCGTTTGACGACTCGAAAGGTGACTCTTACCAAGTGAAGTTATGTGCAGGTGGAAGCCGAGAAGGGTCTTTAGGCTTGCAGCTAAAAGATGCACAAAACCGTACTATCTATTCATTAAGCTGTCATGTATCTACACGGCCTAAAACCATTTTTTATATCGGTTCAGTGCAAGGACCAAGTGATGATATTGAAGATCGTAACGATGTGATCAAGTTGCTTACACGTTCGGTGCATGGCTTACGAACCAAGGCATTGATGTTAGAGGTAGCATTGATGTTAGCGAAAATCCTAGGCGTTGATGAGGTTCATGGAATCTCTAATAAAGCGCATATTTACCAAGCGTTGCGTTATGTGGGTTCGAAACGTAAATCAGTAACATTTGATTACAATGATTTATGGGAAGAGTATGGCGCTGAAGTTCTGAACAAATACTTCTACAAGATACCACTTCACCCATTGCGTAAAGACCCAACAACATTAAAGAAAACCAAACGTCGTTTGTATGTAAAACGTTACCAGTGGTTGGAAGATAGCGAACAGGCTGTCATGAAAAGTTTATGTGCCCTGAGTACTAATCTTGATTTTATTGCCCATCTAACCTCGATGATAAAAATTGAAGAACCTCACATTGAGGATGCACAAGGCAATACAGCAAAGGTCACAACATCTATCAATGTTTCGGTAACGCCGAACATGGTTAAGAAAGATATAATAAAGATGTCGACGAAAGTTGCCTAGAGCATAGCCTTTCAGGCGGCAGCTAACAATATTATGTAAATAAGAAAGCGAGCATCGAAATGATGTTCGCTTTTGTGTTTAGGGAGTATTCATAAAGTAAATCGGCCGCTATTTTATATGTGGTTAGCCTTTTGGGCATTTAGCTGAAAGCCAGTCGAAGATCTCTATGAGCACATTATCATCGGTGTTCAACAAATTATCACCGACATACCATTCAATGAAGCATTGATTTGGCAGCGCCGCTTGTTGTGGGTTACCGAGCCAAATTTTTTGTTCTTTAGCCAATGTATCGCGTAATGAAATGGCGTTTTCACTGCTGATTGGCAGATACAGATGCATCATATTAACGTGTGGTTTTTCGGGGTTAACGCATAAGTCTGGGTACGCATCTAGTAGATGATAGATCTGCTGAGTACGCTCATAATAAGCTACCATTTTCTCTAAACGTTCATCAAACTGCATCGCAGCAGAAACGATGTATGGCGTACGATGATACACATTGCCACCTTGACGCATCATCCAATAACGGGCTTTCTCGATGTAATCTTTATCCCCGAGTAAAATAGAGCCGCCTAATCCGTTTATACCTTTATAGAGGGATACGTAGACGCTATCAAACCCTTGTGCAATATCTTGATACGATCGTTGATAAAAAGACTGACATTCCCATAAACGTGCACCATCCATATGAAGATGTATCTCGTTTTGTTGGCAATGCGCTTTAATCGCGCTTAGGTCATCCCAAGATGGTAATTGACCGCCAATTTCACGCATAGGTAATTCGTATAAAACAGCAGCTATATTATCTGGCCACAGTTGAAGGTCGTCGAGCGTCCATGTTTGGTAAGGGTTACCGACTGGCAGAACGGTAAAACGATTTTGCAGTTGGTAGCCTTGTCGTTCATGGAGATAAATATGACTAGAAGGGTGCATAGCAACAATTGAACTATGGCGGTTATCACACGCAAGCTGAAGTGCTGTGGGTTGCGTCATAGTGCCTGTTATAACAAATAGCGCTGATTCAAACCCTAAAAGATCGGCGATCTTGGCTTCAAAATCTTGAATAAGCTGACCTTCGCCGTAGGTATCATGATCGATATTATTTGCTGAACACCAATCAGCCATTTGTTGAAATAATGTAGCAGGGGATGTGTTCTCCTGTCCCGGAAGAATGGTGTGGCATTGTGAACGTAAATCCATTGTCATGATAATCCTTTATATCCAATTAACAGATGCTAATTGATTTTTTTTAAAAATGACACTGTTAATAGGTAGTTACAATTTTCGTGAATCTATTCTTGAACAGGAGTACTATCTGTTAGCCTTATGCCCGGCATTTATACCAAGGATGAATAATGCAAATTGCTTCTAAAACAAATGACTGGCGAACACCACAAAATTTTTTACTGATCATCTCTATTGTTGTTCCTATCGCATTTGCCAGTTGGCAGGCTCTACTGAATAACTTTGTTATTGAAGAGGCGGCATTTACCGGTGCTGATATTGGACTATTGCAAAGCGTTAGGGAGATCCCAGGTTTTCTCGCTTTCACTGCCATTTTTATATTATTGTTTATTCGGGAGCAAAAATTCATCATTGCTTCTTTAGCGATGCTTGCAATTGGCGTAGCTATTACTGGCTTTTTCCCATCGGTATTTGGTTTGCTTTGTACGACATTACTGATGTCAGTTGGTTTTCACTATTTTGAAACGCTTAAGCAGTCGTTATCTTTACAGTGGTTAACCAAAGAAGAAGCACCAGAGGTTTTAGGTAAATTAATATCGGTAGGTGCGTTAGCATCATTGTGTACCTATGGCGTACTATGGGTATTGCTCGAGCAATTTGAATTAGCCTTTAAATGGGTGTATTTCATTGCTGGTACAGTTTCATTTGCACTAGTTGCTTTTATTGCTATCGCTTTCCCACAGTTTAAGAGTGCGACTCCGCAGAATAAAAAGCTTATTCTTAGAAAGCGTTACTGGCTTTATTATGCGCTGACATTTATGAGTGGTGCGCGTAGGCAGATTTTTGTCGTATTTGCTGGTTTTTTAATGGTTGAGAAATTTCATTATTCGGCGGCAGACATTACTTTATTGTTTCTGATTAACTATACGTTTAACTGGTTGTTCGCAAAAAAAATAGGTCAAATAATCGGTAAAGTGGGTGAACGAAAAGCTCTGATGTTTGAATATACCGGTTTAATTTTGGTGTTTGTTGGGTATGCTTTTGTAGAACAAGCGGAATGGGCTGCGGCCTTATATGTGGTTGATCATCTATTTTTTGCCCTTGCGTTAGCCATTAAAACCTACTTCCAAAAAATTGCGGATCCTGCCGATATGGCATCGACTGCAGGGGTCGCATTTACCATTAACCATATTGCTGCTGTAGTGATTCCCGTTACTTTCGGATTATTATGGCTTACCTCTCCGGCTAGTGTGTTTATCGTGGGTGCAATTATGGCCATTTTATCATTATTACTTTCATTGAATATTCCGGCTAAACCAGAAGAAGGTAATGAAGTTAGAGTCTTGAGTTGGGGCTGATTTGTTTTTATTGATAGCTTACACAAACGATAATTTATCTGTTGTTAAAGCTGTAAGATGGTAATAAAAAAGCGAACCATTCGGTTCGCTTTTCAGTATCAAGTCAGCCTTCAACTTGATTATCGGTCATCAAAATCTTTAATCTTCGATGTAGCTCTCGATACTTGGGCAAGAACAGATTAAGTTACGGTCACCGAATACGTTATCAACGCGGTTCACTGTTGGCCAGTACTTAGATGCTCGAGTGTGATCTGTTGGGAAGCAAGCAACCTCGCGGCTGTAAGCACGGTTCCACTCAGTTTCCATTAAATCTGCTTGCGTATGCGGAGCATGTACCAACGGGTTATCATCGATTGGCCATTCACCTTCTTGAACGCGTGCAATTTCTTGACGAATTGCAATCATCGCATCGCAGAAACGATCAAGCTCGGCTAAATCTTCAGATTCAGTTGGTTCGATCATTAGCGTACCAGCAACAGGGAAAGACATGGTTGGCGCATGGAAACCGTAATCCATTAAGCGCTTCGCTACATCTTCTTCAGAAATGCCAGATGCTTCTTTCAGTGGGCGAATGTCGATAATACATTCGTGAGCAATACGACCTTCAGTACCACGGTAAAGAACAGGGTAGTGTGGGCGTAGACGTTCCATTACGTAGTTAGCGTTCAAGATAGCAAGCTTCGTTGCTTCAGTAAGGCCTTCTTCACCCATCATCGCGATGTAAGCGTATGAGATTGGGAGAATAGAAGCTGACCCCAGCTCTGCTGCAGAAACAGCGTACTGCTGGCCTTCATCAGCAGTCGATTGAACGTGACCAGGTAGGAAAGGTGCTAGGTGTGATTTAACACCGATAGGACCCATACCCGGACCGCCACCACCGTGTGGAATACAGAATGTTTTATGTAGATTAAGGTGCGAAACATCTGAACCGATAAAGCCAGGGTTAGTTAAACCAACCTGTGCGTTCATGTTTGCGCCATCAAGGTAAACCTGACCGCCAGCATCGTGTACAAGGTCGCATACTTCACGTACGGCTTCTTCGTATACACCGTGTGTAGAAGGGTATGTGATCATAATGCATGATAGGTTATCGCGGTGTTTTTCGATCTTAGCTTTCAGATCTTCAACATCGACGTTGCCTTTTTCATCACAACCTACAACCACAACTTTCATTGATACCATTGCCGCTGATGCAGGGTTAGTACCGTGCGCAGAACTAGGGATCAAACAAACATTACGGTGGCTGTCGCCATTGTGCTGGTGGTAACGTTGAATCGCGATTAGACCTGCATATTCACCCTGTGCACCAGAGTTTGGCTGTAGAGAAAACGCATCGTAACCCGTTACAGAACACAGCATTTCAGAAAGCTTAGAGGCAAGCTCTTGATAGCCTTTCGTTTGATCTGCTGGTGCAAATGGGTGTAATGAACCGAATTCAGGCCAAGTGATAGGAATCATCTCTGCTGCTGCATTCAGCTTCATTGTACAGCTGCCTAGCGGGATCATACCGTGTGTCAGCGAGTAGTCTTTGTTTTCAAGTTTCTTCATGTAACGCATCATTTGCGTTTCACTGTGGTGCTCGTTGAAAACAGGGTGTGTTAGGTACTTACTTGTACGACGGCAGCTTTCTGGAATTGCAGCAAATTCGTCAGCAGCAATATCTGCTGTGAACATCGATGCTTTTAATTCGTTGCCAGTAAAGATAGCCAGTAGCTCTTCAACGTCAGAAACCTTCGTGGTTTCATCTAGGCTGATACCTAGCTGAACGTCAAACTTACGCAGGTTGATACCAGCAGCTAATGCTTTTTTGTAGAAATCGTCAGTTTTCTTGCCAGTGTTAAGCGTAATCGTATCGAAGAATGTATCACTAGCTAGCTCGATACCTGAATTACGTAAACCTGCAGCAAGAATCGCTGTTAGGTGGTGAACACGACGGCCAATTTTACGAAGACCTTCAGGACCGTGGTACAGGGCATAGAATGCAGCCATATTGGCTAATAGCGCCTGTGCGGTACAGATGTTCGATGTCGCTTTTTCACGACGAATGTGTTGCTCACGCGTTTGCATTGCCATACGAAGAGATTGGTTGCCTCTCGCATCTTTAGAAACACCGATGACACGGCCTGGCATAGTACGCTTGTGCTTGTCTTTAGTTGCCATGAAACCAGCGTGTGGACCACCGAATCCCATTGGTACACCGAAGCGCTGTGCACTACCAATCACTACGTCTGCGCCCATTTCACCAGGTGCTTTAAGCAGTGTTAGTGCTAGTAGATCAGACGCTACAGCAACCAGTGTTTTTTTCGCATGTGCTTTTTCAATGATGTCTGTTAAATCAGTGATTGAACCCGTTGTACCTGGGTATTGTACCAAAGCACCAAATACATCGTGGTTATCCAGCTCTTCAACTGAACCTGTGATGATTTCAAGACCAATGTATTCTGCTCGTGTGCGAACAACATCAACCGTTTGCGGGTGTAGGTCGTTAGAAACAAAGAAGGCTTTGCTCTTACTCTTACCTGCACGCAAACACAGTGTCATTGCTTCTGCTGCTGCTGTTGCTTCATCAAGCAAAGAGGCGTTTGCCAGTTCCATGCTTGTTAGGTCCATAATCATCTGCTGGTAGTTAAGCAGAGATTCAAGGCGACCTTGAGAGATTTCAGGCTGGTAAGGTGTGTACGCAGTGTACCAACCTGGATTTTCAAGAACGTTACGAAGCACAACATTTGGCGTTAGGTTGTTATAGTAACCTTGACCGATATAGCTACGATTAATGATGTTCTTACTTGCAATCGCTTTAAGAGAAGTCAGCATGTCTGCTTCACTTTGTGCTGGATCCAGCTTCATAGGTTCTGGCAGACGGATATCCGCTGGAACTGTTTGTGCTATTAGCTGCTCAACGCTTTCTGCAGAAATTGTTTTCAGCATAATGTCTTGCTGTGCAGCATTAGGGCCATTGTGGCGACCCGCAAAATCTTGGTCGTCGCTTAAAGCATTTAGAAGAGTCATGTCGGTCATGGTTCTTTCCTGAACAGTTGCTACCAATTACATCCATTGTGATTCAATGATCTGACGTAATTGCTATAAGTCATCGGAGTATTACTTAAAACGGCTTTTGATTGGAATCTGTAGAAGCAAGTGTCTAAAAGAAGACATCGCTCAACCAAAAGCCGAGATTTACCTAGTTTCAAAAGATACTTAGATTTCGATAGAAACCTTAGTCTTCGATAGATTCTAAGTATTTGTCACCAGCAGTAAGCTTAGCTAGCTCTTCAACGTCGCTGATCTTAATTTTAGCAATCCAGCCGCCTTCGTACGGTTCTTCGTTTATAAGTTCTGGGCTATCTTCTAGTTCGTCGTTGATCTCAACGATTTCACCAGTAACTGGTGCGTAAATGTCAGATGCTGCTTTTACTGATTCAACAAGAGAGAATGTTTCACCTGCTTCAATTGAATCACCAACTTCTGGAAGATCCACAAAAACCACGTCGCCTAAAAGACCTTGAGCGTGGTTAGAAATACCCATAGTGATAGTGCCGTCACCGTTATCACGAACCCACTCATGGCTTTCAGCAAACTTTAGTGTATTTTCCATTTTAAACTCCTTGCGTAAATGTTCCGCAGATAATGTTTTTTATAAAAGCGTGCTGTTTATACAGACAGGCCATTTGAATCAATCATTTTTGTTGTTACATGCTCTCTATAACGATGTTCTTTATAAAAAGATGTGTTACGAGAGCATGATATGTTGCTAACTATAGTTTTTTACTGATAAAGCGGGAAACGGCTACACAGCTTCTGAACTTGCTGCTTAACACGTTTTTCCACTTCACTGTTGTCTTCTGGATTAGCCGCTAGACCGTCTAGTACATCGCCAATCCATCCACCAATTTGCTTGAATTCGTCATTGCCGAAGCCACGGCTTGTACCTGCTGGTGTGCCTAAACGAATACCCGAGGTTACCATTGGTTTTTCTGTATCAAACGGGATACCATTTTTATTACAAGTGATGCCTGCTCGCTCTAGTGCATTTTCAGCAGCATTGCCTTTTAAGCCCTTAGGGCGAAGGTCAACCAACATCAAGTGGGTATCGGTGCCGTTAGTTACAATATCGCAGCCACGAGTTTGTAGTACTTCTGCTAATACTTTGGCGTTACTAATCACATTTTTGATATAAATTTTGAAATCAGGTTCTAATGCTTCACCAAATGCGACAGCTTTCCCCGCAATAACATGCATTAATGGACCACCCTGAAGGCCAGGGAATACCGCAGAGTTAATCTTTTTATTGATGTCTTCTAGGTTTGTTAGAATCATGCCACCACGTGGACCACGTAATGTTTTGTGTGTTGTTGTTGTAACAACATGTGCATGTGGGATAGGGCTAGGGTGTTCACCAGCAGCAATAAGACCTGCGATGTGTGCCATATCAACCATTAGGAAAGCGCCAACTTCATCAGCGATTTCACGGAATTTTTCAAAATTGATTGTGCGAGGAATAGCAGAACCACCCGCAATAATCATTTTTGGTTTGTGCTCTATAGCCAGTTCACGCACTTGGTTGTAATCAATTTCTAGTGTGTCTTTGTTCACGCCGTATTGAACAGCATCGAACCACTTACCAGAAAGAGCAGGACGTGCACCGTGTGTTAAGTGACCGCCAGCATCTAAAGACATACCTAAGATAGTGTCACCCGGTTGAAGTAGTGCAAGCATGACGGCACCGTTTGCTTGAGCACCTGAATGCGGTTGAACGTTAACGTATTCACATTGGAATAACTGCTTGGCACGAGCGATAGCGATCTTTTCTACTTCATCAACATGTTCACAACCACCGTAGTAACGACGGCCCGCATAACCTTCAGCATACTTGTTGGTTAAACAAGTACCTTGTGCTTGCATTACCGCTTTAGAAACGATGTTTTCAGAGGCTATTAGCTCAATTTGCTGATTCTGGCGGTTAAGCTCAGCTTCGATGCCTGCGTTAACGGCACCGTCAACCTGTGCAAGGTTGGTTGAAAAGAACATTTCTAAATCATGATTTTGATACGAAGCTTTCATTCACGTTATCCTCAAGTCGAGCTCCAAGGCAGTTAAGCATTTATCAGAGCCGTTCATATTTGTAGGTATGGTTTATTCTAATTTTAATAACGTTTCGTCTTGTATTGTTTAGGCAGTGAAGAGCAATTCTACCAACAAGTACGTAACATACCCTTCTATAGATAGCCGATCAAACAAAAATTTCCAATAGTGAATTTTTATTTCTTTTAATGTGTTTTATTGTACGCAAACGATTGCGCCCTGTCATGTGAATTCCTATGATAAGACCAAATAGTTAGTCAATTTCAGTTTACAGCGAGGCGTTGATAGTTTGTTTTAATTTGTGATAACCCCTTTAACAGAAAGGGATGAGGGATATTTCTAAATACATTAAATTGAAATAATATCGGCGTTGTAAATGATGAGTTTTCCCTTGATTAAGGAGCAGTTTCAGTTTTACATTTTCCAGGTTTCCTAAAGGAAACTTTGTTTCAAATATGATGCATGGGTCATGTTTTTTATTTGCGATAACTTTTAAGTTTCGGGCAAGCTATGCCAGAATGAAGATACAGTATTGGGCAAGGAGGGCCGTAATGACCGATAAAAACGAACAAGATATTTACCCATCAATGAGCGTTGCGAAAGAATTAGAAAGTGAAAAAATTAAGCCGCTAAAGCTCGGTAAACGCTTAAAAGAAATTCGCATGGCACATGGTTTAACACTTGAAGAAGCGAGTAAAAGAACTGGTCTTGCTCGTTCAACGCTTTCTAAGATTGAAAACGAACAAATATCGCCAACATTTCAAGCGATGCAAAAGTTAGCGAATGGTTTAAGTGTTGATATACCTCAACTTTTTGCACCACCGAAGCAGATAAAAGCAACAGGTCGCCGTGATATAACACGTACTGGCGAGGGGCAGCCACATCCCACTTCAACTTATGAGCATGAGCTATTAGCAACACAGTTAACGCATAAGAAAATGATGCCGTTTAAGTCTCGTGTTCGTGCCCGCTTTTTTGAAGATTACTCTGATTGGATTCGGCATGATGGTGAAGAGTTTTTATTGGTGTTGTCAGGGCAGATAACCTTCTATTCTGAGTTTTATGAACCCGTCGTGTTAAGCGAAGGAGACTCCGTATATTACGACGCAAACATGGGGCATATGCTTGTTTCCTTAAGTGAAGATGATGCACTTATCCTTTGGGTTACAGCCTCTTAGCCCAATGTGTGTGATGAAGATCTTCTTTTTAACATTTGTTTTTTAAGCTTGATGATAGGTTTGTCAGTTATTTGTCATTATTGACAAGTGTTTAACATTTAAGGTTTTTTAAGGGAATCAAGCAACATATCACAAGTGTGTTAGTGCTTGGTTATCTAGACATCATCGACAGATTCGGAAAGAAATCTGAATTTCTGTGGGTGAGTACGGGTTGAACTAAACTAAACTTTGTCTATTATAGGAAACTCATTAACAAAAACATAACAATCAGCATTGGTAGTTGTTGTTTAAAACAAAGCCGACTATGTTTTTGCAGAGATAGTGATAATAGCGAGGATAGTGTTCCCCATGGAAGCTTTAACGAACTTGATATCTGCAATAAATGGTGTGGTGTGGGGTGTTCCCATGCTAGTGATGATTCTTGGTGTAGGATTATTTTTAACATTTGGCCTGAAATTAATGCCAATTTTAAAGCTAGGTACTGGCTTTAAATTGTTATGGACTGGGCGAATTCCTGAAAAAGAAGAAAATGTAAAAGGTGAGATAAGCCCGTTCAACGCGTTAATGACATCCCTTTCAGCCACCATCGGTACAGGTAACATTGCAGGGGTAGCAACGGCTATCTTCTTAGGTGGCCCGGGTGCATTGTTTTGGATGTGGTGTACCGCGCTAGTCGGAATGGCAACTAAATATGCAGAAGCTGTTTGTGCGGTGAAATACCGTGAAACAGATGCAAATGGGAACCATGTTGGTGGCCCAATGTATTACATCAAAAATGGTTTAAGCAGTAAGTGGTCTTGGTTGGGCACTGCGTTTGCTATTTTTGGCTCTATTGCCGGTTTTGGTATTGGTAATACAGTGCAATCGAATTCCGTTGCAAGTGCTGTTGAATCAAGTTTTGGTGTCTCACCAATGATTTCAGGCTTGGTAATGATGGTACTGGTTGGCTTGGTATTGATGGGTGGCATAAAGCGTATTGCTGATGTCGCAGGAAAGTTAGTACCACTGATGGCTGTTTTTTATATTGCAGCTGGCTTAGTCGTATTGATGACCAATGCGACAGAAATACCGGCAGCCGTTGCATTGATTTTTGAAAGTGCATTCACCCCAGTTGCTGCTGAAGGTGGGTTTGCTGGTGCGGCTGTGTGGGCTGCAATTCGTTTCGGTGTCGCACGTGGTGTGTTCTCGAATGAAGCCGGTTTAGGTAGTGCACCTATTGCGCATGCGGCTGCTCAAACAAAGAACCCAGTATCACAAGGCCTAGTCGCGATGTTGGGTACCTTTATTGATACCTTAGTGGTTTGTACCATTACTGGTTTAGCCATAGTTGTATCAGGTGAGTGGACATCTGGCGCAACAGGGGCTGCACTGACTTCCGCCGCTTTTGCTTCAGCATTACCCGGTATTGGTAATTATCTTGTCGCGATTGCTCTATCAGTTTTTGCTTTCACCACAATTTTAGGCTGGAGCTTCTATAGCGAAAAGTGTGTTCAGTATCTTTTGGGTGTGAAAGCGGTAGTTCCATTTCGAGTGCTATGGATTTTGGCGGTGCCTATTGGTGCAACCAGCTCTTTAGAGTTCATTTGGTTACTCGCAGATACATTAAACGCAATGATGGCAATTCCTAACCTAATTGCTCTGATGTTGCTAAGTCCTGTGGTCTTTAAGCTGACAAAAGAATATTTTTCTAATCAGCAAAAAGGCGATGAACAAGCAGGTGAATCATAAGGTTGGAATGGTTTTATTACCAACTAGTATGGATTAATTGACCGCAGGGTATGCGGTCTATGGAGTATTAAACGTATGTCTCACGAACTTCTGGTTACCCCTCTTCATGCGCTACATGTTGAAATGGGCGCAAAAATGGTTCCATTCGCTGGCTATGATATGCCTGTTCAGTACGCATTAGGTGTACGTAAAGAACACTTGCATTGCCGCGATGCAGCCGGATTATTTGATGTTTCTCATATGGGGCAACTACGTCTGCATGGGGCAAATGCAGCGAAAGCAATTGAAGCATTGGTACCTGTCGATATTATCGATTTGCCTTCAGGCAAGCAGCGTTATGCTTTCTTCACGAATGAAGAAGGCGGTATCAGCGATGATTTAATGGTGACGAACTTTGGTGATCATCTATTCGTTGTTGTTAACGCAGCATGTAAAGATCAAGATATTGCACACATTCACGCGAATCTGCCTGAAGATGTAACAATGGAAGTGATTGACGATCGCGCTCTACTTGCACTTCAAGGGCCAAAAGCGGCTGAAGTATTGGCACGTTTGAACCCTGCAGTGAGCGACATGGTATTCATGGACGCAATGAAACTAGAATTGTGTGGCGTTGAATGTTACGTAAGTCGTTCTGGCTACACTGGTGAAGACGGATACGAAATCTCTGTACCAGCAGATACAGCTGATGCATTTGCACGTGAGCTATTAGCATATGCAGAAGTCGAGTGGATTGGTCTTGGTGCTCGTGATTCACTACGCCTTGAATGTGGTCTGTGCTTGTACGGACACGATCTTGACCCAACAACAACACCAGTAGAAGCAAGTCTACTTTGGGGTATCAGTAAGTGCCGCCGTGCAGATGGTGAGCGTGCGGGTGGTTTCCCAGGTGCAGATCTTATTCTAGAGCAGATCAAAACCAAAGATGTGGCTCGCAAGCGTGTAGGTCTTCTTGGTCATTCAAAAGCACCTGTTCGCGAAGGTAGCAAGCTATTTGATGTTAACGATAATGAAGTTGGTATCGTAACAAGTGGCACGTTTGGCCCTTCTAAAGGCATGCCCGTTGCAATGGCTTATGTTCAGACGGGTCTTGCAGTGATTGGTACAGAGCTATTTGCAGAAGTTCGTGGTAAGAAACTACCGATGACTGTTGAAAAAATGCCGTTCGTACCACAGCGTTACTACCGCGGTTAATTAGCATAACCCACTATCTTGCGACTAGGGTAGTGGGGTTCTTGATTATGTGCTTATGAAGAACAGAAAGTGCTAGTGAGATGATTAATTAAAAAAGGAGCGATTTTAGCTCCTTTTTTCATGCCAAATTTATGCGGATTATCAACCTGAAACAGGCTCCATATAAACAATGTAAATATGTGTGGCATGTAAACGATAACAGCGTAAACCAACGTCTATGTTGGTTAATGGCTTTTTACCATTGTCTGGTAAACAGATTTGAACATTAGGTTAAATCCGTCTTGTGAAATCTCACGTGCTGTCATTTTTGCCGCTTTTAGTCTGCGATAGCACTCATTAAGGGTAGCAAGTACGACTTCTTGTTCTTTAGGGTTCAATTTATTCATCATTGTTGGCTCACTGTCAGTAGTAATAAACATTGTTTTTTTTATCACTCAAATATATCTGACGTTTTATGAATCAACTCTGAACAAAGATGAAGAAATAGTGTAATTATCTTACTCGTATTAAGCGGTGTGGTATGCCTTCCAAATTAAAGCCCTTCGCTTGTGAGCGCTTCATATTAGAAACTTGTACAAGCATGGTATTTGTGTAGTGTTTTCTTTTCATCCATTGTAGTGGCTCGGTGAAACTGTCTTCATCGACGACGAAAGTGTCACAACTTAAGCCTTCACCTATGCTGACAATCCACACGCGTTGCTGAAAATCCATGACTTCGAGACATGAGCTTGAAAACCGCTGCCACAGTGTTTGGGTGTGACTACTCATCATATAATCCTTTAAAATTTACTCAAAAAGAAAAGACTCATTATTATCAAGCCAAAGAGGGTATTTTGCCATTACTTTCGAAAACACATCGCTCTCTAAGTGTTTCGCTAACCAGTCTTGAATCTTCGGATAAGATGATTGCTCAAACCATTGCCGATCAACATGTGCGAATTGACGAATAAAGGGGAAAATCGCATAGTCCGCTAGGGTGGGCGCTGTTCCCATTAAATAATTGGAAGTACTCAATCGCTCTTCGAGTACATTTAAAAAATGCATACCTTGTTGGCGGTAGTACTCTTCTGGAAAGTCAGGGTGACGGTCAGCATATTTGTATTTGTCTAACCAGCCTTTGAATTCGCTATCACAAGTCGCAATTAATGCGTCAATATCAGATTGAATGGATGGATTGTCGATACTAAGTAAATTTTCTGGGTCATTTTGTTGAAGTGCCCATTTCATAATATCTAGGCTTTCATCTATCACCGACCCATCATTCAAAATCAAAACGGGTACAGTCCCTTTTTCTGATGCAGCAAGCATGTCGGCAGGTTTATTTTTTAATATTATTTCACGCAGCATAACAGAGCGCTTTGCTAATAATAATCCCATTCGTGCACGCATAGCGTAAGGACAGCGGCGAAAAGAATACAGTATAGGCTGTGGCATGTGTTTTCCTGAATACAGCAAAAAATCTATCGCTATAGTAACGTGACTTAACATAATTAACAGTTAATGAATTTTAGTAAATACTCTAGAAAAAAAGATAATGTGAAAATCTCCGTCTATAATTTTAGTCAGTCATGTTTGTATGAACAATATGGATTAATACTCAACACAAACACACTTAAATAAGGGAATAGTTCTGATGACAGCTTTAAAAGGTGTTACTGTTTTTATTACCGGCTCTAGCCGAGGAATTGGTCGTGAAATTGCTTTAATTTGTGCTCAACAAGGCGCTAACATTGTTATTGCTGCAAAGTCTGATCAACCACACCCTAAATTAGCAGGCACCATTCATAGTGTTGCTCAAGAAGTCGAAGAGGCGGGTGGCAAAGCGTTAGCGATTAAGCTAGATGTACGCGATGAAGACGCTGTTAACCTTGCAATGCAACAGGCGTTTGAAACCTTTGGCAGTATTGATGTATTAATTAATAATGCCAGCGCAATAGTACTAACACGGTTACAAGATACAGACACTAAGCGCTTCGATCTCATTAGTTCTATTAATGTTCGGGGCTCATTTGTGTGTTCCAAAGCGGCGATACCGTACTTAAAGAAAAGCCGTAATCCTCATATTATTACACTATCCCCTCCTATTAATCTCGCTTCGCATTGGTTGAAACCCTATATTCCCTACACAATCACCAAATATGGTATGACATTGCTAACAATGGGATTAGCCGAGGAGTTAAGAGATGATGGCATTTCAGCTGCAACACTATGGCCGCAGACATCAATAGCCACTGCTGCGGTTGAATTTGCGATTGGCAAAGAGCTACTAAAACAGTCAAGAACACCTCGTATTATGGCAGAGGCAGCGTTAGAGATTATTAAGACAGAAGGTTTACAATTGAGTGGTCAAACATTGATTGATGAAGGCTTACTTAAAGAAAGAGGCTTTACAGATTTCGATCAATATAAGCATGATCCTAATTCTGATTATTTGATGCGTGATCTATTTTTGGATACGTAACACTGACCATTTGATGTGAACGTGATAACTGAACACTTATATAGACTAAATCGTAAGAATCAATAGTTTGTATGAACTTAATCACTGCAGGGTAGCCTTTTGCTTGCTAATCTAATTAATAGAGCTTTAGGTTACAAGTGTGTTGTATCGGTTGTATCAATAGAAGGGGACGACTTATGAATTCTCATTTAACAATTACTCTTGCAGGTAAAGATCACCCACAATTAATTAATCAACTTGCAGCAAAAACCCATGAATTTGGCGGGAAATGGCTAGTAAGTAAAATTAGCCGTTTAGACCAACAGCTAGTGGGTATTATCAAGATCGAAATTCCAGACGCTTTTGCAGAACAGTTAGAGTCTGAATTCAATAAGCTTAGTGACTTTTACGTCAAGATTGTAAAAAGTGATCAACCACAGGTATTTGTAAAAACAGAGCACATCACATTAAAAGTTGAATCAAGCGACCGTCCCGGCATTGTTAACGATATCACCAATATTTTACATGATATCGGCATTAACATTGATCGAATTGAAAACCATCGAATTGGGGTGCCAGATTTAGGGAAAACGTTGTTTTTTGCTGAACTTTCAATTGATGTTCCTAACCAAACAAATTTAGAACAATTAATCGAATCTGTTCAGCAAGTTGAAGGTGATATGCGAGTCGAAGTTATTGATTAATAAAGAGTAACGCTAAAGCGCCTTATTGCCTTTCTGTGTAAGCGAGTAGGTTGTTCGATCTTAATATCGAGTGACTAAAAAACAGAATGTAACACTGTACTCGATGTAAACAACACCAATCCACAACAATTTATCTAGTCCTAAAATAGGTTGATGCTCTTATGAAGTCAGTTGGTATTCTCAACTGGCTTTTTTGTTACTTTTTGACACTTAATCATTAAAACGGCTCACATTGCGAGCCGTTGTCTTTTTCTTGGGTTCAACGAGGCTTTGTTAGAAACGGCGATGTTCTGTTACAAAACGTTGATTAATTCCTCACTGACATTAAGAGATTATAATGCACAAGTGGGTGAAGTGTATGCTGCAATCCGAGCAATGAATAAGTTAACGATGCTGGGCATGCCAGTTACACAGGCAGTTCGCTAATGTTTAAATTAATCGCGGAGATCTATCTGATTTTTGATTTAGGTAACAAAACCTAATGATAGTGTAATTACTCTTTCATAATAATCAGGAATTATAT
>NZ_PYOD01000026.1 GCF_003026285.1 Photobacterium profundum | reverse complement strand
TTTAAATATTTATCGTAATCTTCTAGTCTAACCGCGCCGTGTTGACATGATTTCTTATAAATTGAAGCAACAAAAATATCAGCGACTGAGAAACTGCTACCAATAGCAAAGTTCGAGGTATTCCACAGTTTAGGGGACAATTTAGTTAAGCATTGTACGATCCAAGAACCTCGAAATTCCCGTTTTTCATTTTCAGTTAACTCAGGACGAAAGGCTTTTAATACAGTTCTATTTTGAGGAGCGTGAATACTCGAATTTACATATTCACATACTTCACGTATAGCAGCCCTTTCTGCCCAAGTTTGCCCAAAAAGCGCTCTTTTAGGGTAAAGTTCTTCTAAACACTCAATTATTGCCATTGATTCACTTATTAAAATGCCATCAATTGAAATAGTAGGAACATAACCAAATGGATTAATTTTAAGGTAAGTCGTTGATAGTTCATTACTCGGAACTTCCATTCGTTTATATGGAAGTGATTTATAATTGAGAGCTCATTCCACTCGCTCCGAACTATTTGATCCAACTGCACTATAAAGAATGATATCCATAATACTGCTCCTTAAAAATATAACGCCGAACATAAGTTGCGCCACGGTAAAACCACCAAATACACTAAACTCCAGACCAAAACCGCGGAGTAAAATGCGTCAACTTGATGTTTTTGTTAGCTCAGTGCAGTACCGATTGCTCCCAAAATGTAAAGCTAACTCATTTTGATATTTCTTTGCAACAGAGAAACCATGAATAGGCTGAAGCAAACTTTTAAGCTCTTCAGTTGACCTACCAGTAAGATATGAACCTCGATAGACAACTAATGAGGAAACGTCTGAATATGATGATGCTGTACCAAGTAAAATATTTAGCTTAACCATGCGTGCTAACTCTTCTTGATACATAAAAAACTTACGTAAATGTGTATTGTTTACTTGCTGTTTTTCAGAGCTATGAACAGTCAGTACTTCATCAATCATTCGATTTAATCGACTTCTAGCCTCAATTGCATTATTCATGACTTCTAGCCATTCATTCTCTTCATTAGTCAATAAAAGTAAAAAGAACAGAGTACGTGCCTTATTATAATCAATAAATCCAGGCCACATTATGTCATCTCCACAAGCTAAGTGTGCCCGTTCAAATTGCTCACATGCTGACTTAAAGTACATAATTGCATCTTCTTTATTTGATGGTGACATCAAACCTATTTTTTTACGTACTAATTTCACACCTTCGATAGAAAGAGCATCAATACCCTTTAGACCTAGAGACTCATTAATTAAGAACATTCCTTTCTTATTGTAATATAAACCTAGATAATTATGGTATATGGTCTTAGTAACTGGGTTACGAAGTATTGGCCCTTTTACATGAAGTAAATCTGCGTGAATATTGAAGCTTTTATCAGCGACAAAGCTTTGATATGAAATTACTGATTTAAATAACTTTATCGTTTCAGTAATTTGTATTGAATTTCCCTTACTAACTGCATGTAAAATTCCACGACGACGTTCCATCTCTGACAGAATAGAGCCCATACGTTTTCTATATGCTTCTTTATCAATATCACTAGCATTAAACACTGCCGGAAAGAACACGATAAGGTCAACCATATATTGAAGAGTATCGGCAAATAAAACAGCCGTATCAGATTCTCTCTTTAGCTTAAGTTCTATGGACTTGAATAACTCTTTTTCTAAAGTTTTTTCATCATGACACTGAAAGCGTCTAACTAATTCAGGAACTGAAATTACATAATTTTCATTATCTAGTATATTTCCGTCCATTTTACTTATGTTATTTACACTATCTATCGATGTATAAGTTCTAACCGCAATAAAAAGAGCTAATACAGCGATACAGAACCCAACTATAGATATCGTAAAATTGAGTAAATCCTTGCCTTCTTTTATATAGTAAATCCAAATAGCAAATGCCGATGACAAAGCAACAAGAGCGGCAATCACAACATAAATAATTCTTATTGCTCTCATTTATATACCTCCATGTTAAATTTATTAGAGCTAACGTCTAACATAAGTTGCACTACGGCTAACTCACCAAGCACACTGAACTCCACACCAAAACTGCGAAGTAAAACGTGTCAACTTGATGTTTTGTTATGTTTAGATCGTAAAAGCCAAGTAGTACTCGTTTTCATTGAAGTCTGACATTGACTCGACGACTTGGAAGCCTGACTTCTCATAAGCTCTAATAGCACTTTCATTATTTCTATAAACAATAAGATTAAGTGCGGCTACTTTAAGTCGTGTAGAAGCGTACTTTTTAGCGAGTGAAAGTAAATTCACACCAAGGCCTATACCACGATAATCTGAATCAACGTACATTTGGATAATTTCGGCGGTTTTAGTCGATTGAGTTACAACACCACATAAACCGACTAACTTGCTTCCATGAAATGCACCTAACATGATGTTTTCTTGACTACTATCTTCAATTAACCTTTCAAAGTAGAGCTTAGGAAGCTTAACCTGTTCTGTGTAGCCTGAACCAAAACATTCTGGATGCAACTTGAGACTTTCTAGACGTACCTGACGATATTGAAAACTATCTTCAGGCATCAATGCCCTATATTGAATTTCCATACTTCCCTTTATAAACATAACGCCTGCAATAAGGTGCCCTTAGCTAAACCAGCAAAGCGCACAGAACTCGATACCAAAACCGCCGAGTGTAACGGGTCACCTTGATTGCCTTGTTAGCTGGCCCGATTATGATAAAGCTGATTTTGTTCATACTTCGTAGTGCTTTGCTATCAAGAATCGAACTACACCTCCAAAAAAAAGAATAATGAAAACAATAGTAAAGCCGCTTTTCAATATCGTAAATATACTTGATAACATAACCACTATTTCTGACACATCTGGAAATGATTTAATCATTGATATAATTAAAATATTTTCACTATAGTCAAATAGCCCCACAGATATAGGAACAATCGAAAGGTTCTGAACCTTAGGTACGTCAGTGGGTACTTTTTGATATAGCCAAGTTAACAACAGTGAACAAGTGACAGCAAATAACCCTGGATATATAAAGTCCAATGGTAGTTGAGTTTTCAGATATTCAGCTCTACCATCAGAACCTAGTGCTTCAAGTAATGAAACCGCGTAATCCAGCGAATATCCTCCAGGGGATAAGTCAAAGAGCACCATATCGGGCGCAAAAGAAACGACAACTGGAATGGTGTAAAGAAGCATTGTCAAATATACCAAGGTTGTTAGTATAAATAATACCAACACCACTTTCCCCGTTGCGTACTTCTTAAGTAAACATTCAATTCTTTCCATGGCTATTGTTACTCCAGAATTAAATTAGGACAGCTAACGCTAGCCATAAGTTGCCCGCCCCATAATCCAAGCAGACCACCGTAAACACACAAGCCAATTCATACCAAAAATGCCGCGTGTAAAGGGTCAACTTGATGGCCTTGTTAGACCATATAATTTGAAATCAAAATTCTCATAATTTCGTGCGGTTGAGTTTATATAATTATCTTCACCAGTATAAGCAAAAACATGGTAGTCAAATACATAGCCAGTTGGGAATTTATTTATATACTTTGATATATTTATTTGATTAGTCTTCAATTTTGGGATATCAGGCCAACCTATGATGTAACGTTCATCTTCATCGATATCTTGTTTCTTCGCTGTTATATGCAAGCCATAATATTCAGCGTTATCTACTGACGCCCATTTAAGTAAAACTTCACCTTCAGCATCAAATATAGCATTAGTTGTATACTTCTCTATAGGGGTCAAAAATTCAAACTCTAACCCTTCCCTATTATCTGTCTCGTTAACAAATATTTTTTCAATATACTGAGTTGAATTGGCTGATAAGACTTTTCCACTTAATACATCATTTGCCACGGCGATATCAAACTCGTAGCCATTTATTGAATAACTCCCAAATGGAACATTTACTGTATATAAACCATTTTCATCAGTTTCAACCCACTGAGAAAAAGCTTCCATATTCAAAAATAGTCTTAGCTTCAGGCCACTCAAAGGCCGACCATCAAGCAATGCAATCCCAGATATACGCCCAGTGCCGCCCATAATCGTCGCAGCCCCCTTTCCTCTATCACCAAGATAAATTGTTCCTATGCTTCGATAATAACTGCTAGCACCGTGATATATTGGCTTATCTTCTATTGGGTTTGAAGTTTTATCCATTAGTTCTATTTCAGATTCTTTGCTAAAACCACCTAGAAACAAACCACTCAATATTAGAACTAACGATACACCTGACAAGACGCCCAAAATATATGACAGGGCAAGATCATGAAGAACCCTTATTATGAAAGGGCTCAGCCGCTGTTGAAATTTAATTAAAACTACCGTTTACTGCACAAAACTGCAATCCCAATTAGGATCAATTTGACGATCTATACCAGCTGTGATCATATACTTATCTTTCGGTATATGGATATCATTCATGAACGGACTTAGCCTTTTGGATCATATTTCAATAATCAAAGACCCACGGCAACAGTGGAAAATAGAACACAAATTGACAGACATTATATTTTTGTCGATTGTCGCTGTTATTGGTGGTGCTGATGGTTGGGAAGAAATACAAGATTTTGGTGAAGACCACCTTGGTTGGCTCAAGCAATATGGTGATTTTGAGAGTGGCATTCCCGTCCATGACACTATTGCTAGAGTGATGGGGATGATATCAGCCAAACAGATGCAAAAGTGCTTTGCTCTGTGGATGGATGACTGTCACCAAGCGACTGACGGTGATGTCATTGCGATTGATGGTAAAACTCTGCGTGGCACTTATGACAAAGGAAGGCGTCAAGGCGCAATCCACATGGTGAGTGCTTTTAGTGCTGCAAATCAAGTGGTTATTGGGCAGGTCAAAACATCAGAGAAATCGAATGAAATCACTGCTATACCTGAGCTTCTGAAGCTACTCGACATACGTGGATGCCTTGTCACTATTGATGCGATGGGCTGTCAGCGTGATATAGCTAAGGCCATAGTTGGCAAAGGTGCAGATTATTTATTGGCGGTAAAAGGTAATCAAAAGCGCTTAGAGAAAGCCTTTAATGACTACTTTAGGATGGAGATGCTGCAAAACTTCGAAGGAAGCTCATACAGTACTCAGGAAGAAGGGCATGGTCGTAAAGAAACCCGCGTAGCGTTAATTAATGAAGATTTATCGGTACTGGGTGATATTGCTTATGATTGGCCAGAATTAAAAGTAATGGGTATCGTTGCATCTATTAGGCAAGTTGGAGATATTCCCGCAGAGGACATATCGATTCGATATTACATTAGCTCTAAGAAACTAGATGCAAAAACGTTGCTTGAATCCAGCCGCTCACATTGGTCGATTGAAGTTCAATTGCATTGGAAACTGGATGTTGGCATGAATGAAGATGCATGCAGAATAAGGCGAGATGAAGCGGGTGAAAACTTTGCTGCAATTCGTCATATTGCATTAAATCTATTAAATGCAGATAAAACCTTTAAAGCGGGTTTAAAAAGAAAGCGAACACGGGCAGGTAGAAATAATAGCTACCTATCTGGAGTCCTTATGGGGCAAGGAGCTTCGTAATCTAGCCCTGGGTCTACATCATAGTGGTGTGATCAGCCCATTAGACCGATAATTTTCCATGCTACCGCCCATAAAGTATAGAAAACCAGACTCATCACGTTTTGTTGTATAACTTCACATACCATAACAAATATCTATGCAACGACCTATAAAACATTATGATAAAGAACAAAAATCATTAAGTAGATCAAGGTATTGGTTATAACAACGAATATTTTTGATGGGGTATAAACTAAAAAACCCATTATCTTAATGCATTAACATTGATAATGGGCTTTAAATACGCACTGTTTAGATTAATGAGCTACAGCTTTAGTTCCCAGCGCTCAAGTGGGTTACTAGGTGTAATGCCCTTTCCTCCCCAACGATCTACGCTATCAATCACCATGATTCGCTCTGGATTAGAGACGATTTTTTGCAGCTGCTTACTCACTTTTTTAGAGGTTAACAGCCATAGAGTTTCATCTTCATTCATTAGTGTGATAAGTGTTTGCTTATCATTTTCAGTCCATTCAAGCTCTGGCTTTGTAAGCCGCTCAACAACAAACAACTGATTACCCGATGCGAAATCTTCTAGCTCTTCAGATAATAAAACAACAGAATCGATTTCTTTTTCGATAAGTACTTGCTGCTGCTTGTTGATTAACTGACGAACAGCAATCATTAACTGCTGCTGATTTTTCTCGATAATTTTAGCTTGCTGTGGCCAAACACGTTGTAAGTCTTGGCTTACGATCGCGGTCATTCTCGTTAGGTTAGCTGGGTTCAACCATACAAATAATGACATACGCCCATCATCAAAACGTAATGCAGCAACACCCTGCGCCCTTGGCGAAATTGCCTGCGATGCATCGATTTCAATTAAGCCGATGTTGCCTTGCCTTGCATGAACAAACAATGCATCTTGTGGCCAAATAGCCCCAAGCGTAATTGCTACTGTTGCTTTCTCACCAGCTTTCACTGTTGATGCAGCACCTTTGCCATTAAACCAATTAGGTAAGCGAGAAACACCATAACGTTTTGGCGGTAAATAACGCGTGGTTATTTCTGTGCCTTTGGTTAATTCAGTCGCCAACATATACGTAACGGGCGTTGCCGTTAATATATCGTCTGCTTTCACAATCGTAGAGGTCAAAAGAGTACCTACAGCAAAAAGCGAGACAGTTGTTTTGATTAAGTGATTTTTTATTGGAATGTTAAACACGTTAAGTTATCCCTTGCGAACGATGCGGTAACAGGTTGCAATTAAAAAGAAGAAAGCCGACACAATAATAATTGCCGCACCAGAAGGAACAGGTAGTTTTAATTCCATTGGTAATACAGTACCGATTAAGCAACTTATCGTGGCCAATAAGGCAGACATCAATACGAAACTGCCCATATTTTTCGTTAACAATCGTGCTGTTGCTCCGGGGATCAATAACAGAGCCCCCACTAATACAGCACCCACAATTTTTACTGACGCAATGGTTACTAATGTAATCATCATCACAAACAGATAGTCATAAAAGTTAGTGGCATATCCACGTACTCGGGCAATATCAGGGCTAATACAAGTCAGTAAAATGCGGTTAAACGTTGGAATTAATACCAAGACGATTAGCGCACAACTTACCGCCAATATCAGCAAGTCATAGTCAGTCACAGTAAGTATTGAGCCAAACAGTACATTCTCAAGCATGTGGATATTAATCTTGCGTGCTACATACATCAGTAGTGCGGCACCAACCGCCAATGCCAATGCCAAAAATACACCAACCAGAGTATCGTATGGCACATTGGTACGGTTTCGTACGAAATGCAGTAACAGAGCGAAGATCATACAAAAGCAAAACAAGCCAATAATAGGATTTTCTGGTGGTTCACCCAGTAATACACCCAATGCAATACCAGTTAATGCAGCATGCCCTACTGCTTCTGAAAAGAAGGCTAAACGCTTGGCGATAACAAGCGTGCCTAACCCACCAAGCAGCGGGCCCAACAATAAAGCAGCAACAACAGCATTCACCATGAATGAATAGGAAAAGCTGTCGCTAAGCCAGCCCGCATCAACACCCAGTTGAGCCCATAAACGGATATATTCCATTACGCGACCTCCTTCTGGTTTTCTTTAACTGATTCGGATTCAGCCATTGGTGCAGGCTGAATACTGTAGTGATTGAACAAACGCTCGATTTTCTCTGGTACTAATACTTCAGCAACCGAACCGCTATCAACTAGGTGGCGATTCACAACATGCACATGTCCATCTAAGCGACGAACAGCGCTTACATCATGATGCACTGCTAGAATTGTTTTGTTCTCTTTCACTAATTCATGGATCAAACCTTCAAGGTAACGCACACCTTGTTCATCCATACCAGTTGTTGGTTCATCTAAAACCAGTAAATCAGGGTTATCTAATAATGCTTGGGCAAATAGCACACGTTGTTGCTCACCACCCGAAAGTTGCCCCATGCGACGTTCGGCACGGCTTGCCATGCCCACGCGATCAAGTTGCACTAAGGCATAATCTTGTTCTTTCTTGCGTTTACGCCAAAACAGAGGGTTACGACTTTGGTTAAGCAGAATAAAATCCATTACCGTAAAAGGTAAACTTGATTCAAACGTCGCTTTCTGCGGAACATACCCAATCGTGCCTTTTTGTTTTGGCCATTCAATTTGAATATCACCACTAAACGGGGTTAGACCAAGAATAGAGCGTAACAATGATGTTTTACCACCACCATTAGGCCCCATTACAACATGGCACTGACCCGCTTGAAGCTGATGGGTAATTCCCTGCAAAATCACATTGTCGCCATATTTCAGACCAACATTGTTTAAACGAATACTTGGACCCACAATCAGTTTCCTTGCTTCGTTGCGGCAAATTTCATTGCTTCAACCAATGTTGTTAAATTCTCTTTCATTTCAATGGCAACTTTATCGTTTTCATATTCTCCATGCGTCATGTGAGAAAAACGATATAGTTGAACACCCGTTGCCTCTTCAATGGTTTCTACGTATCGATTAGGCATATTCAATTCGTAGAAAAGAACATCGATACCGGATGCACGAATTTTCTCAATGGTGCCTTGTAGCTGGCTTGCACTCGGCTCGACACCATGTGCAGGCTCAATCACTGTCGCGACATCGACACCAAACTCTTGCAGAATATAACCATAGGCATTATGTGTTGTGGCTACTTTCATACCTGCAGTATCAAGATCACCCAAGGTCAACATCGCTTCACGTTTCATCATGCGAAACTGCGTTGCATAAGTGCGGGCATTTTTACGATATGTACGTGCATTATCTGGGTCAATTTTCGCCAGTTCACTGGCAATGGTGTAAACCTTTTGAATGGTTGTCGAAAGGCCAACAAACGTATGGGGATTTACAGCGCCGTCTCCCACCGATTCACCCAGTGCAGGCAATAGCGGTACATCTTTATTGGCTTCGATTACGATAAGATCATCACGATTGGCTGCTTTTATCACTTTAAGAGCAAAATCATCATGACCAATGCCGTTAACGACAATCACATCCATCTGCTTTAAACGGCGCAAGTCATTCGGCTGTGGTAAATAGTTATGAGGGTTAAAACCAGCATCAACTAATGGCAGCACATTCGCTTTATCACCCACCACCGCTTTAACGTAGCTATAGTAAGGTTGAAGTGTAATACCAATGGTCAGCTTATCGTTGCCTTGGTTATTCGAAGAATCCGTAATGGCATTCTGAGTAGAATCTTGCGCATGTACAAGGCTTGCACCTACAACTAAAATAACGGTCGTTGCCGCTTTAATAAATTTGGAGATCATGAGTAACTACCGTATTTCTTAAAAATAAAAGAACATATGTGATTCACTGAAAACAAAAGGCATGTTGTTAATGCGCTTTTTCACCTTGATGGTTCGCTGTATCTGCATTTGCAAAAACAACCTGCTTCCAACCAGCATTCATTAACCACGCTTTGTCTAATTGACTATCATCAGACATGAAAGGCTTCGCTGTTCTTGAAAGATTCAGCCAAATATCAGGCTCTGCCTGAGCCGTATGTAAAATGGTCGATACCGTGCCAGAATCCAGTTCAGGAATGCCTTGATAAAATGCAGGTGCTACTTTGATCCAGGCATGTTTGCCTTTTCGTTCCCAGCTTTTATCTTTAATAAAAGGCGCAATCCACAAGGCTTCAAGCTCTGAAATGTCAGCCCATATTTCACGATTTTCAAAATCAATACCATCTTGATAAATGTTGCGAATTTCTTCATGCGCTAACCGTAGTTCAGCGATCATCGCTAATGATTCGGTATCGAGATCTTTAATCGAAATTTGATAACTTTTTACAGCTTGCTGAGCTATTGCCGCCTGGTGATAAGGTAACAATAAGGTCGCAACAGCGAGGATCAATGCAATGGATAACGCTATCCATTTACCCTCTCGACCGCCATCATCACTGCGTACCGTTTGAATGATCATTTTTCTGAAATCTCGACAACATCCACTTCAACAGGGTTTTCGTGCCCAGCATCAAAAACTAAATAGAAATCTGACTCTGGCTTGGTAAATTCAGCAATAGAACGCTTATCCGTCGTCACTTTCGCCACCAAGTTATCATCGTAATCATACATGTTGACGTCATAATCGATTGCTTTACTCCCGTCACTATAGCCCGCTTCACAAGCGACTTTGTCGCCTTCAAACCAACATGTCATTAAAGGGAAATGGGCACTTGCCGTAGACGAAAAAAGGACAGATAAAGACAGTGCAGAGAAAGATAAAAGTGACAGACCGATGTGTTTTTTCATGTAAACCTCAACAACGTTATAAACAATCTATTAATCGCTATAACGATTGTTATAAATACGTTTTATATATCTACCCAAACTACCTCAAGATGCAGGATTCAGAGTGCTCTCAGCGTATTTAATTCAAGGAAAATGTGTGTAGGAATGGCATTCCCTTTCAAACACATTTGACACAGAAATAGATACGCTGAATCACTCCCGAAGGGCGAGTTTTGTTGGGCTCTATGCGGTGTTACTTATTTTCAACGTAGAACTACTAGGTCTATAAATAAGTGCCTTGCCTAGAGCCCAACAAATTCTCGCTGAAACGAGCATCTTGAGGTAACTTGGATATAGCATTGATACAAAATATACAACCTAGCTTGGCGCACCTGTACGCTAGCTAGGTTATAAATAAACAGAATTACTTCAGCATGGCTTCAAACGTAAAGTGAACATTCACGCTTGCAGTATCTGCTAATGGGTTATTCTTCAACTCACCTTTATAGTTCGCTTTCATCAAATAGCGACCTGCAACATCTGGTGTAAAGGTTACTTTGCCTTTGCTATCGCTGATCACATCGATCTGTTCTTGTTGATTACGGTATAACGTACCTTCGCGTGTGATTTCTGCTGTTACACCCTGCTGAGGTTCACCATTAAAGTAAAACTGGAAGCTAACATCTTCACCTTCAACAATATCTGAAGGGTGTGTAATAGGCAGTAATTCAAGGTACTTACCATCCATTTCTAATGCTTTGTCAGTTGGTTTACCTACGGTTATGTAACTTTCTGCACGCGTAAAGCTAAGTTGAGTAACCACATCACGTGATTTTTCTGGCAATAATGTATCGCGTTCTGCTTTATTAGCTGGTGCCCATTTCACGGTATCGCGGCGGCCTGCTTTGTATTGTGTGTAGTAGCTTGGCACATTGTTAATTTGAACTTTGTGTGTGCCTTCTTCTTCAAAATAGAAATCAAAGATTGAGCGACGTTTTCCGCGAATAACAAAGTTAGGACGCTCTTTACGACCATCAGGCATTACTACTTGCGCCGATTCACTACCTGCAGGCTTATCAAACACAAACGTACCGTGTGACGCTGTAACGTCAAACGTTAGCCAATCACCACCTTCTTTCGACACTGTAAAGTGTGAAGGTAATACCCAGCGAGGGTGTGCATTCGCAGTTGCAGTAGCCGCTAAACCAGCAACAACAGTACAAGCCATGGTTAACGCTTTAAGCTTTTTATTAGTAAGCATTATGTTTTCTCTAATTCATTAATTTGATAATCACGTAAGCAACTTTTATCGAGTCCCTTACTTAAATTGCTTGTTACGGAAAATTTGAGTACGGTAAATAAAAAATGAGTTAACGCACTTTATAACTAATCGAGATATCGCCAGTTTCTTCTGTTGGCGTAATCTTATGAACAAATGCGGTATCGCTTAATTGCAGCTTCTGACGTAAATAGTTTCGACCACCATGTTCACGAACAACTTCAGCATAAAAGGTATAGTCACCCTGCTCTACACGGTTACCTTGGTCATCTAAACCATCCCATACAAAGCGATATTCACCAGCAGGACGGGTTGCCGATGTAACTGCATCAACCAGTTCACGATCATAACGACCCACTTTTCGCCACCAGCTGCGTAAATCCTTTAGCCACTCGTCTTTACCCACCCATAACTCAACGGTTCGTACTGATTTACGGTTCGCATCTTCAATCCATATCGCAACGTATGGTCGGGCGTACATGGCGGTATCTATTTTAGGAAGCTCAAACTCAACCTCTATCTTTGCATTTTCAGGAATAGGGGCAGCTTGTATAACAAGGGGGAATACCAAAGCAAATGCTGCTATAAGCCGACTTTTTTTAATTCTTTGAGAAAAAACAGATGACATAACAAACCTTTTAAAATCATTACCAAATTACGTTTTTTGATATTAAGGAACAGCAACAAAGAAAATCAGCAACGATATAATTGAGCCAAACAACGTCCATTTAATGGCGGTATTGAACGTCTTCTTCTTTGGCACAAGTAAGCACACGCCTGTAAGCACAAAAAGCACCATCAATAACGCAGTAATATCGATAAACCACTTCCACACATCACCGCTATTTCGCCCCTTATGAAGGTCGTTAAGAACGGCAACCAATCCATAATGTGATTTCTCGACAACCGCCTCTCTTGCTAACATGTCGATAAATACAGCAACGTTATAACCTGGCCCTTTATAGTCCATAGAGATCTCACCTTCGATCAGCTCTCCATCTTCTATTTCAGTGAAAACTTGCAGCGCAGAGGGCTTACCAGATAGCTGAGCATGCTTAGTTAGGTAGTCAACAATCGCAGATTCATTAGGTACAAATGGACCTTTTGCGGACTGGAATAAATCAGCAGGTATTGAAAGTACCTGTTCACTACTATCAGGTTCACTTTTCACGAAAATTTCAGGACGATTTAGCGTTATTCCTGTCACAGAGAAAAACAGCACAACTAATAGCAAAGCCATCGAAATGTAAATATGTAGGCGACGAGCCCAAACCTGAACGGCTTTATTTTTTAACATCGTTTTATTATTTGATGACATGTAAACAGCTGTATCGTGACGTTGTATATTGAGTGCACACAGCTTAATTGATAATCGTTTTCATTGGCATTCAATTTACATTATTTACTTTGGCGGGAAATATCGGTCAAACGTCATTGTGTTCTGCCCATCCATGACCTATCAATGCAATATCCTGTAACACATAAGCCCTGTCGCAGTATTCTCTATAATAGAGTGAGTGTTTATACTGATTCGACATTTACACATAAATGGTACCAATACTTGTTGAGTCGTTGCTTTACGTTCCTATTTGCGCTTACTGTGTCGCTATGTTCCTACATAGTGATAGCGCAGGAGTATCCAACATCCGGCAATCGAGTATTAGACTTATCGCAACAGCAACAAATGTTCATTCTTAAGTCCGACGATCAACCTTGCCATTACGCACAAAGTAATATCATCACTCAGGAAGACGAACGTTCTATTTCTAATGATGGCAACAATGCCTTTATTCTAAATGCGTTAAGGCGCGTAATTAGCCACGACCATCGCGCAACCCTTGGTGTTAAGCCCGAATATCACCTGCTGGTCGCATTTTTTCCCCCTCCACTACTTCAATTAGCGGTTAAGGCGATCTCTGTTCCAGATGCAATCAATCACTGGACAAGCCATACCTTTTATCCCTCTTCCCGTTTAGCAGGTTGGAAGGAAGGGAACGTACTCTACGCCCACAATCATTCACGTTTGTCCTAACTCTCTACGCCCCATTATCAGGGCATGAAACTTATTGCGTCATTTTTCTATTACGTCTGAAGCTTGCCTTCTAGATGTTAGGATCGCACGCCATAACTTCTCATTCTTTATTAGAGAGACAGTTCAAGTGAAAAAATTAACAAAGCACCACCTCATCAATCACAACGCTAAATGGCAATGCGCAGTGCTAAAACACAATGCCACAGAAATGACATTAAGAGCCTTCGCTAAAGAAGAGGCACGCCGATGACAACGTTCTTAAAAGGTGAATTTTTACTAATTTTAGGTTTTATTTCTGTGGCTATTTTTAAGCTCGGGGGTGACCACGTTCTAAAGACGAATATTGCCTCGCTACAGGGAATATTTGCCACTATCGCCCTCTTCTTCGTGGTGATTACGGCAATTTTTGCAGTGGTTAGACACTCAGATGCGCTAGCAATAAAATTGGGCGACCCGTATGGAACACTCATTCTTACGCTATCCGTCATATCCCTAGAAGTAGTGATGATTTCTTCTGTCATGCTAACTGGAGAATCGAACCCCGTTTTGGCAAGAGACACCATGCTTGCTGTTGTCATGACAGTTCTAAACGGATTAGTTGGGATAACCCTTCTTATTGGCGGCCTGAGATACCACACCCAAAAATACAATGTAGAGGGCCTTAAATCTTATCTCGTCGCGATCGTTCCGCTTTCTTTGTTATGTCTTGTTCTGCCCAACTTCACTTCATCAGACAACGTTGGTTCAATGTCTTCCGCAATGACATGGACATTAGTCTTAGCTTCAATAGTACTGTATGGCGTATTTCTTTTTATTCAAACAAGAAGCCATACCCATTTCTTCCTTGATGAAGAAAACCTTGATGATCACGACCACCACGGGCCACTCGGCAGTACCTTCTTCCACGTATTCCTACTGATAGGCTACTTGCTGATTGTGATCCTATTAGCAAAAAGCTTGGCAATTCCGATCGACAGTACCATTAATGAATTTAAGGCTCCGCAAGCTTTAGGAGGACTTGTTGTCGCGCTACTTATATTGGCACCTGAAGCCGTAGGGGCGCTAAAGGCCGCACTGAACAATCAGCTGCAGCGCGCAATGAACCTTTACTTTGGTTCAGTGCTCGCAACCATTGCACTAACGGTACCAGCGGTACTTCTGATCTCGAGTATTATTGCTGAGCCCCTGCACCTAGGTTTAGAGCCAGCAGAGATGGTGCTGCTCTGCGCCACATTACTTATGTCCAGTATTAGCTTTAGTAGCGGTCGAACCAACTCCTTAAATGGCGTCACGCACCTTATCTTGTTTGTCGCCTACATCATTTTGATCTTTGAATAAAGCATCGCTCTTAAACACATTCAGTTGGCTCAATTTCTCTTAGCAGACACTGAGCCAGCTATTAACTTAATAACAGAGGGTGGATTTGTACATGCAGGAAATTTTATTAGCCATTTGGCATCACGACTTTGAAACATTACAGCAAGTAAGTTCTTTAAAATGGTTTGTCTTACTGCTCGCTTTAGTGTTGTATCTCGAATCCAGTTTTGTTTTCTTGCCACTGCCAGGAGACAGCCTCATGCTCTTTGCTGGGGGAATGATTGGGCTGGGAATTCTCGATTTTTACTCTACCGCAACCATACTGTGTATCGCCGCTTCTACCGGAAGTTTTTGTGCTTATTTACAAGGGCGAATATTACACAAAACCCCTTTCATTTTATATTTAGAGCGTATTCTTCCCGATAACTCACTCCCCAAAGCAAGGCATTTACTCAATCGTTATGGTTTTTTGTCACTCTTTATATCTCGTTTCATTCCTTTCGTCAGAGTCTTAACACCAATGTTAATGGGCATTGCAAAATTAAGCGTTTGGCGAACAGCCATCATTAGTGCCAGTAGTTCTTTTATTTGGTGTTTAGTACTATTACTTACAGGTAAGTGGATTATGCTTAGCCCTATCTTTAGTGACTACCAAGAGACATTATCGAAAGGGTTTGTCGTTGCCACTTTCTCTCTTATGCTTATTGCCATTAGTGGCGTTATCTACCGATTAATAACAAATAAAAAAAGTAATCAGATAGCTTAAAACTAAAACGGCAACCATAAGGCTGCCGTTTTATTTTCATATTACTCAGTAGAATGGTAACGCTTTAGCTTTGCATGTTACGAATCTGACTCAGGTATTTAACCCAACTTTTCGATGCCGAAGATGGAGTGATGTTATTCGCTTGTTTCGCATGAATAATCGCCTTATCAAAGTTATCTAACTTGTAATAAGCCCGAACTTTTGCCAATTCAACATCTGCTTGTTTATCTTTACGTTTAACCCGTTCTAATTCTGTTAAGGCTTTATGGTAATGCCCTTCTTGTAACAATAACTGCGCGAGCTCCCAGCGATATTTAGCGTTTAGCTGTGCTGCTTTCGACCACACCGCTATTGCCTTATCCCACTCTTTTGCCACCTGCCAATACATTGCTTGATCAGACAGTAATTTGGCATCACTGTCTGCATTTTCTAGTTCATTGATGATCAGCGCAGCACGTTCTGGAATACCTCGTTGAGCATAAAGCTGAGCCAATGTTTTCAAATCTTGCTGACGTAACGCCACGCCTTGATGTTTGGCTAATGTCAATGTATCTAATGCATCGTTAGAGCGCCCAATACGCAATTGAATTCCCGCTAACTGCTGCCACCAAACTGTTTTATTGGGCTCAAGTAAAATCAAAGCATTTAAAGTCGGAATCGACGCTTTCCATTTTTTGAGTTGTAATTGAGCCCCAAGTTTAATAGTCAGAGGCTGCACTTCAGCTTTTTTGCTAAATACATCGTAGCGTTTCAATGCAGATAGTACTTTAGGCCATTGCTCAATTTGATAATGTGTTTGCGCAATACGAAGCCATAGTTCATCCGCCTTTTGGGATTCAGGTATTGCATGAGTGAGCGCGTAGTAATGCGGTAAAGCGGTTTTAAACGCCTCTTCAGATAACAAAATATCGGCAAGCATGCGTTGAGTTACCCATGCTTGCTCATCGGCTAATAGTTTACTGTTAACTGCCAATGTAAGATTCTGAATAGCTTTGTTTGTATTACCTTTCTGCCAATAGAAAATACCCAGCATTCGATTAACAAACGCCTTATCATAAGCTCGGCTAGGGTTTAAATCAGCCAATACAGCGATGGCTTCATTCAGTTTTTCTTCTTGCTGTAAATTATGAGCACGTTGTACCTTGCCGGCTGTAAATTGAGACAGCTCTTCAGCACTGGCATTAACTGGCATGCACAGCATTAAGGTGAGGGCAATAACGACTTTCTTCATCTTGATCATTGGCTTATCTTAAACTCCAATCTGACCGTCTGTCCGACTTGTGCGATTGATTTACCATCAACGACTTTTGGTTGATACTTCCATTTACGCAGGGCTCGAACAGCTTCTTTTTCAAACAACCTTCGCGGTTTAGCATCAAGTACATCAATCGATATCGGACGCCCTTGTGGATCAATCGTAAACGACAAAACAACATAACCTTCTGCTTTTTGCTTCATTGCCCGTGCAGGGTAACGTGGCTCAACACGGTATAAAGGCATCGCTTGTTGATTAGCACCAAAATCAGAAAACGTTGGCAAATTAATGGATAACCCCGTAACCGCAGTGTCTAGCCCTAAATTAGGCATTGAAGGCGTGGGCGTTGATGCAGCTGATTGCGCACTTTTAGGTACAGCCTCAGGTGGCGGCTCTGGGGTTTCAGGTTTTTCTGGCATTGTTCGATGACGGCGCTGCGCATCTTGTTCCTGTTCAACCATCACCATATCAAATGCGAGGCTTTGGCTTTGCTCTGGTGATCGTTGATGCCCGTTATCGACCATCCACGCCATAAACGTAAATAAACCTAAGGCAACAAACATCGAAATAGGCAATGCTAATACTAAGCGAAAGATTGATGTTTGAAAAAATCCAGTTTGAAATGCCGAAAATGATGCCTTAGTTGGTGCTGATACGACGGCCATTAACGTTTCTCCGCTGCCAGTGCGATATTTTTCACACCTGCCCCTTTTGCGGCATCCATCACCTTAACCACAGTACCGTTATACGCATGTTCATCGGCTTGAATCACCAATGATGCTTCTGGTTGCTCAAGCAATAGATGCTCTAATACTGCTTGTACGCGTTCGGCATCAACAACACGCTTATCAATAAAAATGTCATTCGCTGATGTAACCGCAACAAAAATACCCGCATCTTTCTGGCTTACCACATTACTAGCTTGCGGACGGTTCACTTCTACGCCTGATTCGCGCACAAATGAACTCGTTACAATAAAGAATATAAGCATGATGAAAACAATATCGAGCATTGAAGTCATATCAATTTGTGCTTCTTCACGGGCTGAAGATGGGCGGCTTAATCTCATTGCTGACTCCTTAATAATTTTTCTAACTTCAATTCACGCCAATAACAGGCTTTTGCCAAACGCGCATGAACAAACATCCCCGCTAACGCTGCTACCATTCCCGCCATTGTTGGCAAGGTAGCCAATGAAATACCCGATGCCATTAAACGTGGTTGGCTGCTGCCCTGTGTTGCCATTACATCAAAGACTGAAATCATACCTGTTACCGTGCCTAACAAACCAAGCATTGGGCAAATCGCCACCAGCACTTTTATCAAGTTCAAATTTTGGTTCAGTGCAGTATGGGCTTCATTCAACCAACCACTACGAATAGCATGAGCATACCAAGAGGTTTGATCATCACGCAGCTGCCATTTTTCTAGCCACACCCTTTTCTGTTTAGGATAATAACAATATAGGAATATGACTCGCTCGACGACTAACAACCAGCACAGTACTACTACGGCAGCTAACCATAATAAAATAGGGCCACCTTGATCCATGAAGTGTGATAGCGAAAACCACCACGCTTCAAAAAGACTTGATTCCATTACGCTGCGCTTCCTACTTTTTCAGCTTGCTCTGCAACTAAACTAATACCCTGCTTTTCAAGGATATTACGTACAGCATCAGCTTGAGTGCTCAGAATATTGTGTGCAAGTAACAATGGCATAGCAGATATAAGACCAAGCACCGTTGTCACCAATGCCGTTGAAATACCACCAGCCATCACTTTCGGGTCACCATTACCAAATTGAGTAATTACTTGGAACGTTTCAATCATGCCGGTAACTGTACCTAACAAACCTAACATTGGTGCTAATGCCGCCAATAGCTTCAACATAGACAACCCTTTTTCGATCTCTTGTTGTTCATCGACTATGGCTTCAAGAAGGCGTAATTCCAATGCTTCGACACTGCGTGGCTGTTCTTTTTTATTTACGCCAAGGCTATACACTTTTAATATGCGACCTAATGGGTTATTACCCGGTTCATTGGGTCTTTTTAACTGCGCTTTTATTTGCTGGCGAATAATGAAAAGTTTCGACCCACGGAATAAAGTGATAATGGCACCAATCACCAGTAACCCTAAAATTACTTTACCCACAACTCCACCGTGTTCTAGGCGATCTTTCAATTCTGGTGCATTCGCTAACTGTTCAAGCATCATGCCACGTGAGGGATCGACCACAACTGACATAATACCTACTTGCGATATCGACGCTAAACCCGATAAAACCGGACCATTTGCAGGCTGTTTCAAATACGGCTTAGCGACAATGCGATCACCATTCCATGCTAAATAACCTTGTTCACCAATCAGACCCATGCTACCTAGACGATAGGCATTGATGTTAGCTTGATGGCCATCAGCATTAATGAACGGTACAGAAACGGATGCCAACTGTGCACTTGCCTCAATTTGCTCAACCATACCTAACCATAAACCGTTAAGCTGAACCATCGATGGCAGTGCTTTAGCATCGACTATTTGATCAACAACAGGCGCATATTTAGCACGATCAACCACGGTTACCGATGTCTCAAGCTCTTGACTTAAATCTTTAGCCGCTTGTCGAACCACACCAAACAACTCGCCTAAACTGCCCGTTTCTAAACGCAATTGTTCTTCTAGCGTCGCTAGATTATTTTCATTCTTACTGAATGTTTGACTTAGTTGGTCGGTTTCAGTTTGCAACTGAACACGCTGTTTGATCAAAGCATCACGCTGGGCGCGAATAGATTGTTCTGTTTGCTTAAAACCCGATTCCCGTTGCACATTATGCGCACCTTGAATCCGTTGAGCTTCTTGCGTGCTATCCACTAATGTTGAAGTGGCTGATGCTGTAAAAGGCAAGCTGAACAAACATAATGCGGCAACTAACGTTTTCATATTCATTGTTACTTACTCTCTTCGTTAGTTGATGCGGCCAGTTTTACAGATACAGGTAAAGTAATAAGGCTTGGTGATGTTTGTTTACTTGCGATAGCGAAGGCTTTATCTATTGAAGAGGAATCACTGTTACTGAGTTCCTGCCACTGGCGTTGCTGTTCATTCCATGCCCAGTAGTGTGTACCATCAAGGCTACGCGCCACTAATGAAACCCGACCTAAGTGAAGTAAATCAGCTTCAATGCTTTGCTGATCCGACAAAGCAATTTGACCTTGATACACACCCAGCTTAGTGCCGTAATCCATCTCGATTTGATACGCTTCCAAAATACGGCGATACTTTTCAGCATCACTAATATCAGCTTTACCCATCATCAATTCTAACTTGGCGATACGCGCTAAACGTTGCTGATGTTTAATGGGTTTATCTTGGGCAACAATCGTCTTTAACCCTTCGATCATGTTATACATCAGCGGTACAACACCTTGGCGGGTTTCTTTTATACCTTGAATTTGCTGGTTTAAGCTTGCAGATTCTTGTTTTTGGTTATCAACCAAGCGCGCTAAATGATCATGATAAACAGCCAGATTTTTGACCTCTTCCTGTAACTGCTCTATTTCAGCTTTCATCGTGAGTGCAGCTTCAGCACTACGATCAACTTTTTGCTGGCTATAAGAAGAGGTTAAATTCGTTTTTTTTTCAATTGCACGAGCAGCATCAAGGTTATTAGCATGAACACCCGCAGTAATGCTGAGTGCTAAGAATGCCAAAGTAGGTTTCATTATGTTCATAGCGTTCATCAATAATTGTATAAAGAATAAAAATAAAAAAGCACTCTAAGTCGAGTGAGTATTAAAAAGAAAAAATTGAAAAAGGGGAAAGCGTTAACTTTCCCCTTATGTCATTTAACTAGTAACGGAACTGAAGCGTTGCCATGTAGTTACGACCTTCGCCAAGCACGGTCTTTGTTTGACTACCACCCGCTAGGTATTCTTTGTCAAATATGTTTTCAACATTGAATCGAGCAATAATGTCTAGATTCTCATCATACTTAACGGTATGTGCAACACCCGCATCGAAGCGTGTATAAGCATCTTTTTTGTATGTGTTCTTCTCATCACCAAAGCGCTCACCTACATAGATAGCACCTAAGTTCACATCGGTGTTATTTTCAAACGAGTAACGTGTCCACACGTTAGCAGAGAACTCAGGAACATCAGCGGGACGGTTACCATCGATAGAAGAATCAAATTCGTCTTGAATTTCAGCATCTAAGTACATCATCGAACCGCTTAACGAGAAGGCTTCTGTTACGTAACCCATAGTGCTTAATTCAGCACCACGGTGAACTTGTTTACCAGCTTGTGTTGTCTCACTTTCGAAGTCAGGATTCCCATTAATATCTTGAGAAATCACTTTGTTTTCTTGAGTAATTTCAAACACAGCGCCCGATACGAACAGCTGGTTGTCCATTAATTCCCACTTAGAACCTAACTCGTATAAACGGCCTTTAACAGGGTCTAACGCTTTACCGTTATTGATGTCTTGATCATCATTAATCGGATCTTTTGGTTCAAAGCTTTCAGAGTACGTTAGGTATATCGAACCATTCGAGGCTGGGTGATAAATCACACCAGCTTTAGGCAAGATGTTGTTGTACGTGTCTGTATCATTTTCTTCACGGTCGAAACGTAAACCAGCAAGCACTTGCCATTGGTCGTTGAACGTAATCATATCTTGTACGTAAATACCGTATGAATCACGCTCGGTCGCATCGCCTTTTTTACCATTGCGGTAATCAAGACCAGAAGGCTTCTCTAGTGGTTGCCCTACTGTCGCCGTTTGGCCTTTAATGGATTGACTTTGTGTCGAGTAGTAATAGCCCAACCAGTTTGCACCAACCAGCATTTGGTGGCTTACACCCAATGCATCAAACTCACCCACTAAATCGATGTAAGCGGTATCAAACTGCCAATTATCCCAACGATCGTAGCCTTGGTACTCATAAGTACCTGTTGCCGCGTTATACGTATCGGGTTTAGAGAAGCTTTCGGTATCATGACGTTCGAAGTCTTGATGGTTGTAACCACCTTTAATGCTCCATACGCTTGATAGTGTTGCTGCCACATCGAAGCCAACGTTTTCTACGTCATTTTCAATGTTTGACCATTGTGCATCCCAAATAAAATCACGGCCAAGCACTGGCTTGCCATCAACGATGTAAGCACCAGAATCAACGCTACCGTTATCATTCGTTTTATCGTAATGGAAAGACACAGTCACATCGTCGTTTACATCGTAATCAACAAATAGACCACCTACAAAACGTTCAGTCGAAGGCGTGCTGCCATCGCTGTATGAACGCCATGAGTCATAACTTTGCTTAGAAACAATGGCACGTGCACGTAATGTTTGCGCATCATTTAATGAACCACTCACATCAGCAATGGTACGAGATTCATTATTTGAACCAATATCTTGGCTTACATGTACTTGTGTCTCATACGTCGGCTTTTTAGACACCATGTTCACAAGGCCGCCTGGTGCAGATTTACCGTAAAGCAAACCGGCTGGGCCTTTTAATACTTCAACACGTTCTAATAATTCAA
The DNA here is from genome assembly GCF_003026285.1 of Photobacterium profundum. GTDB lineage: Bacteria > Pseudomonadota > Gammaproteobacteria > Enterobacterales > Vibrionaceae > Photobacterium > Photobacterium profundum. Next base: position 21,949 of record NZ_PYOD01000026.1, on the reverse strand, counting down.
TTGGTTGGCGGTAATGAGACCAATGCTGTTTACCGTCTCGTAAGAAGCTACTGCCACTGTCGAGAGAGAAACCACGTAGCGAGAAGCTCTCGCGATTTCGACTTACACCGCCAGCTGAAATACTGGAATCATTCTTCAGTACGTCACCTAATGTGCTTGCACGTTGTTCATCGATAAGCTGCTCATCGATAACAGTAACTTGCCCCGGAGTTTCTAGTTGTGTCGCTTCTACACGCATCGCTGTCGAGTTGGTATCAACTTTAAAGCCGTAATCTCGACCAGTAACAACCATATGTTCATCTGTTTCTGAGGCTGTGTTTTGAACTTCGTTTTGTGCTTGAACAACTGGCGCAGCTAAAATTGCACCAATTAATAAAGTCAGATGACTTTTAAAAAACATATTCCGTTATCTCCAAATATTTCAATGAGGTATTCAATTTCTCTTAGTGAACTTAAGTTCGTTATATTTATTGAGAAACTAAATGAATGACCCATTGCTGCCGTTACCGGCGACCACTGCTAAATTCGGAGTGGAATATAAGTGATAATTGTTAGCATTTGCATTTAATTTACAATATTTACATTCGTAAAGTTATGTAAATACCATGATTTTGGCTAGGAAGGCATAAGAGCGGAAAGACGTCTAAAGGGCTATACAGTCAATTTTACGTCAGAGAAATCCATTTAAAACAAAAACTTGAAAAAACTGATTGTTATTAGGTACGTAAAAGGAGTGTTAATTATCATTCGTTTTGCGAAAAACTGGACGGAGAAAAGCGGATTTTTTAATTTTTGATACTAAATGTGAAGAGCTTACATAACCCCTCCCTCTTTACTTACAACTTAAGTAAAGAGACTTATCAAAGTCGGCCAGCGAAGAGCTCAGTTGGCAGAGATCAACTCTGACACACCTCTGGACAGAATGCGTTAGACATATTACTCAATTAGCAAGCCATGAATTACCTCAGGTATGGCTAAGCTCTAGTTTTATGGCCAAAACATCATCCCACTACACACCGCTTAGGTTTACGGCAGAGTTAAAATTTCCTCACTTATCTCTATATCAGCAAACTGATTCTCTATGAAGTTGGCTCCTGGAACATATCCTCCAGAGCTATCGATTATCTTTATAAATTCATCCATTCGAACATTAAATTCGTTTAATGGAATAAATTTACTTATATCTACAACAAAGAAAAAATCCCCTTTTCTGTTTATTTCACCTTTTCTTTCTTTTTTGTGAAGACTCGTACCGTGAATATGTGTAGAAAAGGCAGAACCAGATAATACTGAACTAAATATATCGACCATACATCCTATAGCAAAACCTTTGTAACCACCCAATGGTTGCAAAGACCCTTTAAGAGCCTCTATTGCACAAGTAGTTGGCCGACCTACCTCGTCCATTGCCCACGATAAAGGAATTTGCAATCCAGCATCTTGGTATTCTTTAATCCTTCCCCTCGCAACTTGTGTGGAACTCATATCCATCACTATAGGTGCTGACGTTGAGGGCGCACCGAAGGAAAATGGATTAGTCCCTATAGTAACCTTCGATGAGTTTGGTGCCGCCATCGCAGGGGAACTGCTACTGCATATAAACCCAATCATATTCTTACTGGCGATGTATCTTGCATAATGACTTAAAGAAAATAAATGATTTGAAGAGCGTAAAGAAACTGCAGCCGTTCCATATTTTTTTGCTTTTTTTATTGCAATCTCAATGGCCTGCTTGGCAGCCACTGGACCTATAACATTTTTTCCATCCAATACCGCTATTGAAGCATCATTATGAATAACAGGGGCAAGTTTCACATATGATTTACTGTTAGCTATTTCGATAATGTTTTTTGCATACTTTATCCCGTGAGATTTATCTCCTCGTTGCTCTGAAGCAACTAAAACATCTGTTACCCAATTTGCATCATGCCAATCTAATCCAGAAGACATAAATTTTTTTATTAGTAATTCTTTTGCTTCCCTATATGTCACCTTCATTTAAAATCACCATGGTAAGCATCAGAAATTCGATCCAAAATCATATCTGCCATCATGCCTGGGATTTCAGAATCTAACAAAGATGTAAACCCAAGACAGTTACAGTTAATCTCCGAGATAAAATATTCACCATTTACCGTATTTCTTATAAAATCTATGCTCCAAAGCAAAGGTGCAGGTCTAGAATCGTTTAATTTATCGAGGATTATATTAATATTAACTATGACAAGATCAATTAAATCAGGATGCTTTGATATATCTTCATAAATATATTCCGACCCTGAGTGTAATGTAGTAGAAAAGTTAAACTTCCCACTTGTTGATTTTTTATGAATAACATAACACGGTGTATTACCGACTAAAAGAACACGATACTCACCCTCGTTAATCCCTGGTAAAAAAGGCATGTCAATAACATCACCAGATTCAAAGCTAATGTAATTATTGATGAAGTCATTTACCGATATATTTTGGGTATGATTATTTTGAGCATCTGTCACTCTGATTTCTGATGTAGCGTTATCAACAAGTCCTACTCTCCAAATACCTTTTCCACTAGAACCTCTATTTTGTTTAAAAACCCTATCAGAATATAGGTTTTCAATATTAAAATCTTCAATGAGCTCAGCTTTATCTTTATAAGTCCTCATATCATCTGGAACCAAGCCTGTTCCTACTAGTTTACATAGTGAAGATTTAGAACCAAGCGCCAGTAAAGTGCTCGGCGGTTCGATACCAACAACACCTTCGGCAATAAGAGCATCTAAGAAATGAAAATAGCTTTCCTCTCCTGTTACCAATTTACCAGGATTTATTCTAGAGATATAAGCAGAACAATTATTTTTCATAAATTCAAAGATATTATCTTTATCACTAACTGTAAAGTGTATAGCTTTACAATCTAAGCCAATTTTTTTCACTGCTTTTATTATTGGTGAAGTATCCTTTCTAAACCCAGTTTCGTCTTTATTTTTGTCTTCATTAGCTTCCAACACAATCACAATCTTCTTCATAATTAACCTTAAATATTACTGTATATGATTGAAAAAAATGTAACACTCATAGCTGGGACGATATTTCTTATAATAATACTAAAAAGCGAAACCTGGGAGATATTGGAACATAGTAAAACTGTTGGAGATATAGGAGATATAGATCTCCCAACACCAGATATCATTTGTACTGAAGAAAAAGTTGAGCTAAATTGTGTCATCGACGTTAATTTCAGCTTAGACATAATTGCTACTATTGTAATAAATGAAACGGTTCCTGACCCTAATAAGGTACAAGACAGCACTATAATTAATACTAAAACTGACGAGAAAACAATTGGATTAATCGTACTTAAATGCATATTGCTATAAATATTAACAACATTCTCTATAGGTAACGTGCTTACTAGAAACTTCCCCCCAATAATTATAGAAACAATAAAGAAAAATGAATTACTTACACTATTATAAAAAAATAAAACTTGTTCTTTAATACTAAACTTCCTCATCCTCAGGTCAATAATGAGTGATACTGATATACACACTACCCCAACCCCCCAAAGCGGTAAGTTAAAATCAGTAAAAAAACGTTCAAATAAAATAAGAAAAAGTGGAAGTAATGGTAGTAAGGCTACAAGCATATTGACTTTGTGTTTACTATCAAAGTCATCACCTTTGTTTGATTTATCCTCTATAAACCCTAGGCGTTTATCCAAATAACACTGCCAAAAATAGTGGCTAATAGCACCAACAACAGCAATACCAATAAACAAAATGACCTGTTCATTCATAACATAGTCGTAAATATGCTTATTTTGCTCTTCAGCCATATAAATAGTACTTGATTTTAATGGACCAAACTCTATTACCCCAATAGAAGTAATCATTGCGGCAGCACCATCTTTACTTATACCCTTAGACACTAATATAGGAAATACTGTTGACATAAATATCATAGATAATGCAGAGGCCGATGTGATTACAACACTTAAAAGCAGCCCAATCAAATAAAACACAGCTAGGATTAAATATCTATCCTTTATCTTACCAACCGGCTTGTAAACAAGTGAGACCAATTCTTTTGTTGAACCGTTTTTATTTACATACTCTGAAAATGCTACAATAGTTACAATATTCAAGCCAATAGTTAAAATAACATTCCAAAAAGAACTAGAGAATTCCAAAGCAGTTTGTTGTAATCCATTACCATTTAATAATGAAACAGTAACCCCTGATAATATAAAAATAAAAGGAATGAATTTTCTTTTATACATCAAAGAAAAAAACATTAATACTAATAACAAAACAGACATAAAATAATCCATACTAATTATGATATTATATTGCCAGTTCAATCATAACTGAACTGACAGTACTGCATTATCGAGTACCTGGCACTAAATCTAATATTTTTCTTATTGACAATAAATCAGGCTCTGTTTCAAATGTTCTACCGTTTTTAAGTATTTTCTTTGAAGAGTATTCCATTGCTTTGTATGCAGCCCTTAACATGTGATTTGCATAAATTACAACATTGAAACCAGCATTTTTTAGCTCATTGAATTTCACTTCGTTATAGCTAGTTGGCACACAAACCAAGATTTTATTTGGATACTTGGCTCTATACTCTTTAGCGAACTCAAATATTTCTTGGCCATCTGGCGAGCGACTGTGGATCATTACCCCATCAGCTCCACTTTCGCTATAAGCAAAAGCTCTTTCTAGAGCATCATTCATACCTGCTTCTAGGATTAAGCTTTCCACTCTTGCGATAATCATAAACTCTTGAGTTAATTGAGAGTCTTTTCCTCTTTTAATTTTTGTACAGAATGACCCTATAGTGGCTTGATCCTGCTCAACTTCATTACCAAACAAGGAGTTTTTCTTTAATCCTGTTTTATCTTCAACGATAATTGCCGACACACCAAGCCGTTCAAGTGATCGTATATTTAATAAAAAATGATCAACTTTCCCTCCAGTGTCGCCATCGATGATTAGAGGTTTTGAAGTGACTTCAAATATATCGCTTATATTTAACATTCTGCTCTTAATGTCAAGGAACTCAATATCTGGCTTTCCTCTACTTACAGAGTCAGTTAAAGAACTCGACCAAAAGCCTTGATACTCTACATTCATTCCAGAATCAACGTCATTCGCGTTAACATTTTCAGCTATAAGTGCAGATATGGGATTATGAGTTTCTAGTACTCTAATACAACCATATAAGTTTATTGCTTCTTTTAATTTTGACCGCCTAATGCTAGGGATGGATAGCTGTACGCTATTACTGATTGCATTGTCCATAAGTTACCTCTTATGTAGTCAGAGTATTACACAAACTCGATATTATGTTTCTTTGCAAAAATCATGTTGCTTGTATACAAACTTTGGCATGTTGCAAATGATTAACTAAGGCAGTTCTACCCGGTGGTATTGTAATTATTATGGATAAACAGCTTCAATGTTAAAGAGACAACTAACGGATGTGGACCTCTCTACGATAAAAATTCACACTTATCATTACGTCACCATAGATAAACGTTCGCCTTGCTTATCATCTGTAATAACTTAAATCCATGAAGGACTTTAGACTAATTTTCGTATTTTTAATCAACCTGCGGCCACAACAAGCTTCTTAATCAATACATGTTCAGACTTAATATTTTTCAGCCTTAATCCAGCCACATCTCACAACGGCCCTTATTTTTCTAGCTAAACACAAAAAAACAGCATTTCATCTTGTTTACTGATAGTAAAAATAAAGATTGCTCCATTTCTTTTTGCTGAATTTTCATAAGGTGTTGTGGAAAAGTATGAACTGGCATGCTCATCAATCATTAAAGCTTATATATTCTTTAATGATATTAAAAACAAATTTGTTACAAATTAAGTTCTCATTTTTTATTTTCTTTTATGAGATGAAACATAGAGTTATGTTAAAAGAAAAATGATATGGGATTATAATGTTTTTTCACCAGTCCCCTTATATAACTTATAAGTCACAAGTATTACTTCCACTACAACCAAATAATAAACAAGATTGATAATTACTTTCAGCGAAAATCTATATTCTTGACATTGAGTAATCTAGATAGCTATACCCACATCACTCAAAGGGGGTTTTAAAATACATAATTTTACCATACTATTTCTTAAAGTGATTGCGTTTGGCATCACTGTGCTTGTACGCAAGTGTTAAACAGCTAACCGGAATTAAAAGCGGATTATGATAACTGAACTCAATGCTAATAAAATTATTGATAAGTATTTGAACGCGCCTATGATAGCTGAAGGTTACTGCTATTAATTTCTTATTAACTTTATTTAAGTTAATTCTAGCATGATTATTTCAACTTCTCATTAGATATACATAAATGGCCTCACTACTATAAATTTGATAATTATCATTAACCAATGGATGGAATAACATTATGACAATTCTATTTTTTCGAGAGTTTAAGGTTTTAGCTATATATTTTCGCTGATAACAATGTGAGGGATAATAACCCTTTATTATACTCAATAGCTTGGAAGCAGACAGCGGCTGAATCTAATTGAAATCCTTTCAATTAAGTATCTGATAATATCGTCGACCAAAGTCACCGCAAGGGGAAATAGTCAAAGTAATGGATGCATCTCGTATATCACTACTCTAACACCAAACAGTGAATACTTAAGCTCATCGCAATGCAAAGAGAAACATCAATATTCAAACAGAAAACAATTTTGACACGATTTCCTTAACGTTGGCACCGGTGAGCTAGAAGAAGTATCTCTCAAATTTTAAGGGAAAAAGGCAGTAAGCCAAACCACAATATCGTGTAGCGGTATCAGCTTACCGTACATTTCCATTCCATTGGACTTCAAGCTCCTTTATCAGTAATCACTGAGGTAGAACTGCATTACCTGGTTAGTTGCAACAACCCCGGCCTAGTAGCGACTGCAATACTTTTTCCTCGTTATTCACTAGATTCATTTTTCACTCAAATATGACCAAAGTTCATCTTTTATTAGCAACTTTTCTTTTTTCAATATGAGAACTTCTGAGTGTGGTGCTATTTTTAATTCAAGGTTTTTAATGTCATTATCTAGCTTATTATGTTTAGCAAATAGCTTATCAAAATGTGCATCATTGCCTTTTAGTGATGTAATCAATTTTCGGTACTCTGGAAACATGATTTGACTTCCTTTAATAATTTTTATTTATATTCTATTGATTTTTTCGGTTACATTTCGAATGTATTTCACTTTCCCTTTTTCAATTAATTTTGCAGAGTAAGACGGTGAAAATATTACTTCTTGACCAACAGTCAGTTGAATTTCCTTATCCCAAGGAGGCATATCTTTATAGCTGTCACTTTCTAAAATCCTAACTAAAATATACATCTTTATTCTTCTGTAATTGGTGGATAAATACACAGTTGGTTCTTAAAACATCTAGAAGGAACCAAAAAACATAGCTAAAATGAACAAGACCAATACTAAAAACATTTCAAAGTATTCGCAACCACTCTACATCTCGACACACTTATGTAACACCCTCAAAAACTAAAACTCACGTTGCATAATTACAGCGTTCTAATACACACATCAGCAGAGCTTAATATAATGAGCCATCCTCCCTATGTCTACATTCCAGTAGCTATTGTAGTTATAATTCAAAAATCTGTGGCAGACGAAACACCACTCACCTCTTCGTTTACATGTAACCATTAACCCCCTTAAAAGCAAAAGTGACAATTTTCTGCATTTAGTCCATATGTTCCACTTATTATTGATAGGTGTTCTTCTCCTGCTGTTTTCCCCATATTATACCCCTCACGCAATACAGCTTTATTCATGGTGAGCCTTTTAACTGCAAAACTTTCTGGTGGTGCAATAACTCGAACCGTTGCATCATTAGGTGGATTTCTAATGAAATCTAAAGATTGATTATAATTTTTTGCTCTTACCAACATAGATTCGGCAATATTAGGATATTGAGATAATAATCTTTTCATCAGCCATGGGTATTTAGTGGCTTTCATTTGATAACTTAGAGGATGCGATAAAATTACAGTGATATCACGAGCCCCACGTCTATATGCTTCTTTTATTGGTATTGAGTCAGCGACACCACCATCAGTATAACAGCCACCAGAAAAACACGGTGTTTCACGATAAGCGATAGGCAAGGCTGTGGTAGCTTCAATAATCGTTGATAATGTACCTGGCTTAATTTGATAATAATCAGCACTCCCAGTATCAATATTTGTCACTGCCGCATACAAAGGAATATTGGAAAAAAGATGATTACAATTCAAAGGATAACGTTGATTTGATTCATCCAAAAGCCATTTGACATCAACAAGGTTTCCTCCTTTAGCAAAACGGATTGGATTAAAAAAAGTTTTATCTGTTGCCATTGTAGTGATGACATTGAAGCTGCGAAGCGGTGCATTGGAAAGATAACCCACTAAGTTAGACGCCCCAGCTGAAACACCAATAGCGAAATCATAGGGTTGGTAATTATCACTCATAAAAGCATCTAACACGCCACTGGCAAAGATACCTCTCATTGCCCCCCCCTCTACAATTAATGCACTTGTTTTCATTATTTCATTCCATAGCAAATACCCAATCAAATTGGATATGAAGTGTAAACCCTCAATGATTAAACTGAAGGTTTGTATATTGAGAGATAACTCTCTGGTTGGGCTTTTATTTAGCCGTTATTAATTTCTTGTTTAAGTGGGAGCTAATCATTGAATCGATTGATAGTGCCCCTTGTTTTTTAATTAGCAAGAATGGATATAGAACCATTGCCCAGAAGAATGGAAATTCCCAACCACCACCAGGCATAGCCCAGGTATAACCAATTAAGAAGTGGCCAGAAAATATTTCTGCTGCTGCGAGATAGATAATCGCCCAGACTACGCCAAGTCGAGTAAACAATCCGCAACCTATCAAGATAGCGACAGCGATTTCTGTAATACCACCAGTATAAATCATTAGGTTGGTAAACCATGGTCCTACAGCATCAAACCCTGCGACCTGTCCAAAGTAGCCTCGCATACCATCATGAATGATTGTTCCAGCAAATAATTTTTCTGTTCCGTGAGTAAGGAAGTTAAAACCAACGAACAAGCGAATAAGCGTTAACGACAATTCTTGTGGATCACGTTTGTAAATCTCTTTACCTATTGTGATTAATTGAAGCAGAAGAGGGATTAAAGAAAATGTTGTAATCCAAGCGACAAGCGAGATGTCATTTTGGTCACCAATACGAATAATAATGATCGTAGGAACAATAGTAACAAGAAAACTTAAATAGTTATTATGCCTTAGCTTCAACACTAAAAATGGGGTGATAATACCAAAGAAAAATAATGACGTAGACAACCAAGTATCATTATAGGTATCCATCCGTAAGAAAATGGCAACTAATGAAAGGAATGATGTAATCATCATCAGTGGGAAATACTTATTTTTATTTAACATGACTAATCCTTTTTATTCTGCTTGGCAGTAACTGTTAGCGTTGTTGTTTCAAGTTTATGACCAAGAATATTTAACGAAGTAATTGCAGGGGTCGCATTAGCGTCTATTGGAAGCTTATCAATGTCTAAAGCCGTTAAACGCCATTGGTAATGATGAATCTCACCAATCTGTGGGCATGAACCAATAAACCCAGCGCTGCCAGTGTCATTAACACCTACGATTGATGTGGCAGGTAATACACCACCATTAACACCACCATTTAAGTGCACTGTACCTGCTGGGATGTCATAGATAACGAAATGAACAAATCCACCATCTATCGGGGCATCTTTATCAAAGTAAGTTAATGCAAAGCTTTTCGTTCCTGCTGGGATATTCTTAAAACTGAAATCAGGCATCATATTCTGGCCATCACATCCAAAACTATTCGCAAAAAACTTAGCCTCGAGAGTGCCTCCATCTCTTACTGAATTACTTGACAGCATTAAGTTTTGAGCCATTGAAGAAAATGAAAACAATAATGAAATTGTCGCTATATATTTATATTTCATATCAACACCTTAATATTAAGTAAGGTATACGCTACACCCATGGAATGAGTAAAATAACCACTTAAAACTTGAATCACTTTCAATTTTTATTTGATATTTAATTAAGGCTCATCACTTCACATTTTTCTAACTTATATTATTCATTGCCCCTTCCCTTTAAAACTTTGCTGAATAGCTCAGATAACACTTAATTCTTTAAAGAAGTTCGTTGTATGCCCTTTTCATTACTCATATCTATAACGCTACACTTGCACATACCCATTATTCAGTTTAACCGAATAATGATTTCACATTTCGCACAATTATCAATTTTATGTTTATGAATATAATGGCAACCATCAACGGAAAAGGTGGAAATAATCATGTTAAAAGAAAAGCAAACATTCGTAATCATAGGTGGAACCTCCGGTATTGGTGAAGCTGTTGCCAATAACTTTCTAGGTGATGACAACATCGTTCATGTTGCTAGCCGTAGCACTGGACTGGATATTAGTGACGAGAAACAAGTCTGTGCTTACTTCGAGTCAATTGGTGCTTTTGATCATCTAATTATTACTGCAGGTTCATACGCTCCTGCAGGAAAAGTAATAGATGTTGATATAGCTGACGCTAAAGCAGCGTTTGATACCAAGTTCTGGGGAACAATTAACGCAGCTAAACATGCAGCAAGATTCATCAAGCCAACGGGGTCAATCACCATAACGACTGGCATGTTATCAAGAAAAGTTGTCGCAAATACTTACACCAAAACAGCCATTAATGCGGCCCTTGAAGCTGTCACTAAAGTGCTCGCTAAAGAGCTTTCACCTGTTCGAGTAAACGCAATTAGCCCAGGCCTAACGATGACTGCCGCATACAAGAGCATGGATGAAACTAATCGTGATGCAATGTTTGCCAATGCAGCCTCTAACCTTCCAGCAGGCAAAGTGGGGGAAGCATCTGACATTGCGATGGCTTACTCATTGGCAATCAACAATAAGTACATGACAGGCTCGATCATCGATGTTGATGGCGGCGCGTTAGTTAACTAAAAAATCCAAACAAGCTGCTGAAGTAACTCTGATCAGCAGCCAATACCCTAGGAAAATAAAATGAAAAAAGAATCTATACCATTCCAGGTTTGGATATTAACACTCGCGGCATTTGCAATTGGTACAGCTGAGTTTGTTATTGCAGGTATTCTTCCTCAAATAGCCACATCATTAACCATTACCGAGGGCCAAGCAGGTTATCTAATCAGTGCCTATGCGTTAGCAATTGTAATTGGCGGTCCTATTCTTACTATTTATCTATCACGTTTTAATAAGAAGGCAGTTCTATCGGGTTTGATGATCATATTCATCATCGGTAATGTGCTTTCTGCTTATGCGCCTAATTATAATATTCTCTTTATAAGTCGCATCATTACTGGTCTTGTTCAAGGTCCGTTCTATGGGATCGGTGCTGTTGTTGCAACTAACCTTGTATCTGAAAAAATGGCAGGTCGTGCCGTTGGTCAGATGTTCGCTGGCCTCACCTTGGCTAACGTTCTTGGTGTTCCAGCAGGTACTTGGATTGGTCTTACTTATGGCTGGCATTCAACGTTTCTCGTTGTTGCTGCATTAGGTGCTTTAGCAATGCTTTCTATTATTGCATTCATCAAATCAACGGGTCACGGTGAAGCTAAAGATGTTAAGTCTCAGCTACGCGCATTCAAAAACCCTGCCCTACTTATCAGCTTAGCTATCACAGTCTTTGCTTGGTCTGGATTCATGACACTTTACGGTTACTTAGCACCCATCGCTATGCACATAACAGGTTACGGTGAGGACGCTGTTACTTGGATTCTTGTCATCGTTGGTGCAGGTCTAATCATTGGTAACACTCTTGGCGGTCACTCTTCAGACAAAGACCTAAATAAAGCTTCTATGTTCTGGGCCATTGCGATGATCGTATCACTTGTTGTTGTTGGTCTAGTTGTTGATAACAAGATCTTATTCGTAATCGCTGCATTCATCTTTGGTATTGCATCATTCGCCAATGTTCCAGCGATGCAACTTCGAGTGATGAAGCATGGTGGTGATGGTCAAGAACTCGCTGCTACAGCTAACATCTCAGCGTTCAACTTGGCTAACGCATTTGGTGGGCTCCTTGGTGGAATGGTATTAGATAGTAACCTTGGCGCTGGAATGATCCCATACGCAGCAATTGTAGTGCCTATTATCGGCCTGTTCTTCATCGCTAAAGCCAACCGCAATGACGAAGCAGGAAATGGTAAACCAGCGACAATAGTCAACTAATCCAGTTAAGGCCCATCTACTGGGCCGTTAATTAAAGGTGAATTAAATGAACACTTTTGATAAGTCATTACGACTACTAACCATCATTACTGCCGTTGTCACTATCTTCTTTTCAGTACACTCATTGCTAGAAAACGGGCTAAGTTCCTGGGTATTTATTTCAACAGGTGCATTTATAACGGTTCTTGTTGTTTCACTCATTGAGACGTACAAAAAAGGTAACGTTGAATTTTTTGGGTTAATTGCTTCAATGCTTGGAGGGTTAACTCTTGGAAGACTGTTCTCAACAATGCACCTTGAAACGATAGATCTTTCAACGCTGTCATCACTTGACCCACTCATGGTTGCTGAAACGGGGCCTGGCATACAAAGCATTGAATTCACAAGTACATTACTTGTCGCTTTATTGGCCATTCAGATAGTAAGACTTCCTTGGCTAAAAAGGATGTCAATTCAAAGTCGAACAATTGGCAATCCAAACGCTTACGAATGGGGAATGACGTTAGTAAGAATTTACGTTGGCATGATGTTCGTTGCTCATTTCACTGGTCACATCTTGGCTGGAGGCGCTCCATTTGCTGTCTTCACCGATTACTTCGGTGGTATTGGGCTTCCATTCCCTCAAGCATTTGTAGTGTTAGCGGGTGTTATCGAGCTATCTCTTGCAATCATGCTTTCATTTGGGTTTATGACTCGATTAGCTGGTTTTGGGTCTGCAATATATCTCTTCGTGTCGGTAGGCCTTGGTGGTCACTATGCTGTCGGATATGTATGGGTACTACCTACTGGCGGTTGGGAATTCCCAGCAATGTGGATATTTGTTTCTGGCATATTCATGTTAGCGGGAGGCGGAAAATCATCAGCCGATAGTTGGCTAAAAGAAAGATATCGATATAACTCAAGCAAGCTTAAAACGTTAATCGCTTAATTCGACGAAATAACTAATAGGATTTAAACCATGAAACTATACATCTATGAACACTGCCCATTTTGCGCACGAGTACGTTACGTAGCAGGCATGCTAAACATCAATCCAGATATTGTTGTTGTTGGATATGATGATGAAAAAACGACTGTTGATATTATTGGTAAAAAACAAGTTCCAATCCTGGTTAAAGGTGATGGCGATGTCATATCAGAAAGCCTAGATATTATTGAGTACTTCCTTAACCTTTCTGATTCAACAAACAAAAGTGTACCTTCAGATTCAATTACGGAATGGCAAAAGCAATCATTCGGTGTTCTTCAAAAGATTGGGTACCCACGCTGGCATCAAATGGGTATTGAAGAGTTTGGCTCTGATTCTGCTAAGGCACTATGGCGTACAAACAAAGAAACTGAAGTACTTAACTTTGACCAGCTAGTTGCTAACTCAGCTGAAATAGCGAAAGAAGCTGAAGCATTAATTGATAAAGCATGGTCTGTTCTTGACCTCGATTCTCACCATCAAATGAATGTTGTTGATGAAGCAGTCGTGTTTTCTATACTTCGCGGATTCTTCAGCATGAAAGAGATCAATTGGGATCCAACAGTTAAAGACTGGATGGAATCTGCCAGTAAAAAATCAAACGTTAAACTAATTAAGTAGGTTTAGAGTTGCAAAACCGTGTCGTCATGGCCCCAATGACACGTGCTCGCACAGATCAGCCAGGAAACATTCCAAACTCTATGATGGCCCAGTACTACAAGCAGCGCTCTACTGCTGGACTTATCATCTCTGAAGCAACTCAAATTTCTGATGACTCACAAGGCTATTCATTCACTCCTGGCGTATACACAAACGAACAAGTTGAAGGTTGGAAGGCTGTCACTAAAGAGGTTAAAGGTAGCGGTGCTGCTATGTTTTGTCAGCTGTGGCATGTTGGCCGCGTATCACACCCGACATTCCAAAAAGGTGGACTTCCTATCGGTCCTTCAGCTTTAGCGCCTATCGAAACTAAGGTATGGATTTCTGACAATGAAGGTAATGGTGCAATGTATGACTGCATTCAACCACGCGAAATGGACCAGTCTGATATTGACCGCGTTATAAAAGACTTCGCGACCTCAGCTAAAATGGCGATTGATGCTGGTTTTAATGGGGTTGAAATACACGGTGGTAATGGATACCTAATCGATCAGTTCTTACGTACCAACTCAAACAAACGCACAGATAAATATGGCGGTTCACGTGAGAATCGCACTCGATTCCTACTTGAAGTTATTGATGCTGTCATCGAATCAATTGGCGCAGATAAAGTAGGGGTTCGCCTAGCACCATTCGTCACATTCAAAGACATGGACTGCCCTGACATCGTTCCAACTATCATCGATGCCTCAAAAGAACTTCAAACACGAGGTATCGCATATATGCATTTGTCTGAGGCTGACTGGGATGATGCCCCCGTAATACCTGAAAGCTTCCGCGTTAAGCTTCGTAAAGTCTTCACCAACACGATTATCGTTGCTGGCAATTACACGCAAGATCGCGCGAATGAAATTATCGAAAAAGGATATGCTGACCTGGTAGCCTTTGGTCGTCCGTTCGTATCAAACCCCGACTTAGTTTCACGTTTAAAAAATAATAATGAACTGGCCGATTTAGATGGCGCTACGTTGTTTGGTGGTAATGAGATTGGTTACATTGATTATCCAGCACTCGATGCACTTTAATTAGTGGGCGCTCAGAGGGGTCGGTAACGATGGGGGTTTGAGCTGAAGCTGATTTTTTTTTGCAACAAACCCCACTTCAAATAATATTTAAAACACCTTCTAGTCAGAAGGTATTTATTTGAGAATTAAATTCAAATATCTTAATTGACGCATATATCAATGTGAATATTGATTTATAAAAAGGTTAGTTTTATACATCAAGAATAGAGAATGAAGTTATGGCATCAATTGAAGAAACAGTGAGAACCAACATTGCAGCGAAAATGAGTAACGCGGCAGATTTATTTATTTCTTCTCTTCGTTCAAACCAATTATCAACAGCCGTGTGGGACTTTCCTTCAAATACTGAACGTACAATGTGGTTTTATACACCCAGTGATCACGGCGGGTTGACGCTTGCCCAAATGAATGATCACCAGCAAGCACTGGCCTTTAATCTTTTGGCTACAGGGCTTTCAGAAGCCGGTTATGCCACCGTTTCGACAATAATAGGACTAGAAAATGTCCTCGATCGTATTGAAGGACATAGCTTAAATGCTGGTCAAGGACGCTTTAGGGATCCCAGTCGCTATTACCTTCGTATTTTTGGTAATCCTAATGGTATGAATTGGGGCTGGCGTTTTGGTGGCCATCATATTTCAATCAATAATACTATTGTAGGTGGTCAACTAGCGTCAGGAACCCCCAGTTTCTTAGGTGCAGATCCAGCAACAACGCCACTCTTGGGAGCGCATATGCTACGTCCCCTCGGCTCCTTACAAGATACGGCATTTGATTTACTTACAAATTTTAGTGATCAGCAGCAATCCCGCGTTGTGATATCTCCCATTCCCCCCATCGACACTGTAGGAGGTAATCGCAGTTCGATTGATGTGGGACAACATCCTATCGAACCTAGACGACTTGCTGATGTTTGGCGACAAAAATTTCACGGCCGACAACAAGATCACTTTGAGCGAGTTCAAGATTTACTCGAACAACAGATAGGGCTCACCAGTAAACATCGCAAAGCCGTTAGTTTTTCCTCAATACCTAAAGGGTTAGCCGCTGCTGATATGAATAAACATCAGCGAGATATCCTAACAGAACTAATCAATCTTTATGTTGGACGTTTGCCAGATGAGATTGCAGATCTTGAATTAAGAAAAGTCACAGGTGAGCGATTTGATGGGTTGCACTTTGCTTGGGCGGGTGCAGTCCGACCTGGAGAGCCGAGTTATTATCGAATTCAAGGAGAAAGTTTGGTTATCGAATTTGATAATACCCAGCGTGATGCAAACCATATTCATAGTGTATGGCGTGACCCCAAAGGGGATTTCAGTACCGATTTACTAGCGCAGCACTACGTCAAAAGTCACCATCACCATCACCATCACCATCACCATGATTAACAATCATATTATGTTACCGCAGAGGACTTATCGTATGAATATCCTTGATATTTACTTGGATTTTACCTGCCCATATTCTTATATCGGATATCACCGTATAGCAGAAGCCGTTCGCTTAAATGCAATAGCTCCCCAAAATATACAATATCGCGCATTCCAATTAAATCCAAATTTGCCAGAAGCTGGCATTCCACGTACGACCTACAGAGAAAGAAAATTTGGTTCAATGGAAGAATCACGCCGACGGGACACCATTGTCTTAAATATCGCAAGAAATGAAGGTCTAAAAATTAATTTTGATAATATTTCGCTCACTCCCAACACACGCCGTGCTCATCGTGCAATAAAGATAGTTGAAGCACAAAAAAGAGATTCATCAGCGCTGTATGACAAAATTTTTTCCGCTTATTTCACTAAAGGTCAAGATATTGGAGATACCCAAATACTCATAAAACTGGGTGCAGAATTAGATATTACGTTGACAGAAGAACAACTCAATAACAAAGATCTTGATAAGACTATTAATGATGATATTGCTGATGCTCATTCGGTAGGATTAACCGGTGTACCTTTTATTGTGAATAGCAAAGATGGAACACACATTAGCGTTACTAGCGCTGTATATGCCTTGATGAACAATGCCTAACATACTGAAAAATATTAAATATCTTTTGACTAGACGATAGTACACATTGTGGACGCTCTGGTAACTCACAAATATCAAATTAAAATCAAAAGCTTAACGAAGTAAGACTAAGGATGTTATCAATGAATTTTTCACGTTTACTCATACTTCCAACTTTATTCGCCGCTCCGGCGGCCTTGGCTCACCCTGGACATATGGCACATGACTCAATTGTTAGTGGTATGTTACATCCACTAACAGGGCTTGATCACTTAATTATGTTACTTGGTCTGGGTATATTGATCAGCCGTGTTACCCGTTCTTTAGTAAACAATGATTCAGTCGCGAACAGCAATTCATCAATCAAAATAAAATTAAGCTTATTTATAGCAGCACTTGCTAGCTTAGCGATAGGCTTAATAGCAGGTAATGTTATTGGTGCCATAACCGGTATTGAACAAATAATTGCAGCTTCAATTTTTGTTGTAGCTTTAGGTGTTTGGAATACTTTTAACCATAGAGAACCCTTCACAAGACGCTTATTAATTACGTCAATTAGTTTATTATTTTTCCATGGGTTTGCTCACGGTGTTGAAGCTACTGGACGTTTATCTGGCTTTGGTATTGGCATGCTAATTACTGCAGTTGCAATTATGTTTGTTGGTGAGCGAGTTTCATATTTAGTCGCAAGTAAATGGCTTGGTGTAGGTATTGCCGCATCGGGAATTGCACTAATGGCGATGCCATAGTTACTATCTTGTTTGTATGAGATCAAACAAATTATTGCTGAACAAGGTGTTCATATTGATGACTCAACCATCAATTGTGAATACTAAAATATGCACCATTACTGGAACATCATACTCGAAGTAAAAGGGATAAAATCATGACTAAAAAACTAACGACAGCAGCAGGTTGCCCAGTTGCTAATAACAACAATGTAATGACAGCAGGCCCTCGTGGTCCTATGCTTCTACAGGATATTTGGTATCAAGAGAAATTAGCTCATTTTAACCGGGAAGTTATTCCAGAGCGTCGTATGCATGCTAAAGGCTCAGGTGCATTTGGGAAATTTACAGTCACAAATGATATTACAAAATACACTCGTGCTAAAATCTTTTCAGATGTGGGTAAAGAAACGGAAATGTTTGCTCGTTTTACTTCTGTAGCAGGTGAACGTGGTGCACCGGATGCTGTTCGTGATATTCGTGGTTTTGCTTTGAAATTCTACACTGAGGAGGGTAACTGGGATTTAGTTGGTAATAACACGCCAGTATTCTTCCTGCGTGACCCATTAAAATTCCCTGACTTGAATCGTGTAGTTAAACGCGATCCAAAAACAAATATGCACAACCCAACAAGTAACTGGGATTTTTGGACATTATTACCTGAAGCTTTGCACCAGGTAACCATTGTAATGAGTGACCGTGGCATTCCAGCGTCTTATCGTCATATGCATGGTTTTGGTAGCCATACATTTAGTATGATTAACGCTGATAAAGAACGTGTGTGGGTTAAATTTCATTTTGTTTCTCAACAAGGAATAAAAAATCTCACTGATAGTGAAGCTGCAGATGTTATTAGCGGTGATACTGAGAGTAACCAACGTGACTTATTCAATTCAATTGACGATGGAAACTTTCCTAAGTGGACAATGTCAATCCAAGTTATGACAGAGCAACAAGCTGAAATAAGCCCGTTTAATCCATTTGATTTAACTAAGGTCTGGCCAAAAAATGACTTCCCACTTATCGAAGTGGGCATCATGGAATTAAACCGCAATCCGAATAACTTCTTCTCAGATGTAGAACAAGTGGCTTTCAATCCAGCAGCTGTCGTACCGGGTATTAGTTTCTCGCCAGATAAAATGCTTCAAGGTAGATTATTCGCTTATTCAGATGCACAGCGTTATCGTTTAGGGGTTAATCATCATCAGATCCCCGTAAATGCTCCTCGCTGTCCTATTAATGCTTCACACCGCGATGGCCCAATGCGTGTTGATGATAATCATGGTGAAACAATTGGATATGAACCAAATTCATTTGGTGAGTGGGCAGAGCAGCCTGAATTTGAAGAACCTATGCTAGATGTATTCGGCTCAGCCGGACATTATGATTTCCGAGAAGATGATGATGACTACTTCAGCCAAGCTGGTGACTTATTCCGTCTAATGACTAAAGAACAACAGCAGGTTTTATTTGAAAACACGGCACGTGCTATGAACGGTGTACCTGCCTTTATCAAGGAGCGCCACATTGCCAATGCAACCAAAGCCGATGAAAAATATGGACAAGGTCTTCAAGTAACATTATTTGATTAAAGCCATAGGTCGTCAGTCGTTTTAATTAACCACTGGTTAACATTCATCATCGGTAGAAGCGGCCCCTTTCTATTTTATGCATTCAGATAAACTCTAAGCTCTACAGCCGAGTTTATGTCTGAAATGCTTATCCACCAATTAGACTTGTCAAACTCACCATATAAACGTATTTTTGACAAGTTTAATAAAAGAAGAAACCTATATTAGCTCTGATTTAACAATCACATTAATTACCAAATTTACAATTAAATATATTTCATCATCAACAAAAAAGGCTTAAGTATGGTCCATGGACAAGTGCCTCCCAATGATTATCAATATTTCATTAACGATATCGACATCTATTTTTCAAGTGAAAACCTGGATATTTTTGATTATAAAAACTTAATTATCTTTGAAGTTTCTTTTATTATTATTTTATGTTCTTGGTTGTTTTAATTCTAATCAACAATAAAATAATTATATTCGATAATTCTGTAATAACTCCCCGAAAACGGCTTCGAAGAAGCCTTTGGTGATCACAATAGAACTAGACTTCCATTAACACGCTTTTGGACATTTCCTTGTTAAGAAGTTTGGGGAATACTGACATTTCAGATAACATCTAATATGCCAAAATATGATAATTAACTATAAATGTGTGGCTAAATTCGCTAGTCACCTATCAATTTATGATATCACCTCTAACTAGATGGTCAAATTCACCGTACCACTACAGGTTGAGGTTTTCACTATTTGTGAAAAAATTACAGAATAAAAACGTTCTTTCGATTGATAAATGATTTTTATCTCAATATAACAAAGCCTTATGGGATGGCGTTAATTACATTTGAATCATTACGATTTTATTATTTTACGCTTAATTTTATCAACATGCTTTGATACGATTAACGAATAATATCCTACGCCTCCGAATATGATCCCATACACTAGGGTCAGATAATTAAAATGGCCTTTAGTCACCATAAAAAGAAGTAAAGATAAAAATATCCCGCTTAATATTGTAAGAATCCAATAATTTGCTTTCAGGTGTATTAATTGATCTTGTAAGATTTCATTTTCCATTAATAACTCTTTTGATTATTTAGTTTGGCTTTGTTGAGCACATTAAAGATAATTCTACATTCACATGCTGTAGATTTTATACATTTACCTATCTTTCTGGCGTAAGTTCTATTGAAAATACAGCTTATAAGCTGTCGCGATAGGTGTTAGGCCATAGAAAAACTGACACCAAAGAACAATTTCCTCACAAGGCAATAGACATACAATAAACAGAACTAAGGATGAAAGATAATAGATTAAACTTATAATTCTGATAGGAAAAACCTATCGTTGAAATTATGTCGTAAATCGCAATCTGTTCGCGAACATGGATAGGGGCAACAACTTGTCAGAATGTTGGTTAATGGGAACCCAAAGAACTAGGGTTCCTTTCGACTAACAATCAGTGCCTTCTGAAAGTAACAATGCGTCTTCTAATTCAACACCAAGGTAGCGGAGGGTGTTATCTACCTTTGTATGCCCGAGTAAAAGCTGCACCGCTCGAATATTTTTCGTTTTTGCATAGACTAATGTTACTTTGGTTCGTCTCATCGAGTGAGTGCCATACAGGTTAGGGTCCAACCCAAGATTTGACGCCCACTTTCTGACTAGATTGCGATAGTACGAATAGCTAATCGGCTTATGCTTGCGCCCTTGGCTTGGAAAAAGAAAATCGCTGCTACTTAGCGAAGCAATCAAAATCCATTTTATTAGAATTTGTTAAGTTCTTGTCGTTATCTCAAATTGAACTTCAATATCTGTTTTCGCTGGATATGCTTAACACGATTAAATATCCTATCTTGCGAAGATACATCGCAAACCCTGAGCAGGAGCAAATCACTCGCTCTAAGTTTGCTATCAATAGCTAAGTTGAGCAGCGCAAGCTACATCAAACTATTTTCGATTTCTAATCTGGTTCTGATCCGCCAAATTTCCTCAAGCCGAAAAGGCTTTTTGACGCCACCCCGTTTCGTTTTGTTGAAAACCACCATGATGGCCTTCCTCTTTAATTAGTCATCACGATTGTAGTTGGAAGGAAATGAACAGAAACAATTTAGCAGAACCAAAAGTGCCACTTCATTTGAGCTTCTACCTTTATCCTATTTTTCTCAAAGCTAACCTTGACCTGTCTAAAGCTTCATAGTTTATAGTGCCTATATTGATTGAGAGGGGTATTTCCTGTGCTCCCTCAAAAGTAAATAGAGAGAAACTATGAAACGTTTAATTTTGACGATGACATTCTTAGTATTCATGTCATTAAACAGCGTGGGTGCTTTGGCGAATAACACATCTTCTAAATACGGTGTTGCGATATCCGGCGATGGTGAACTAATCGCTTATGGTATCAGTGGGGGCGGAGAGACTGCGCTTATCTTCATTCACGGCTGGAGCTTAGACAGTAGGCTTTGGCAGAACCAGCTTGGTTACTTTTCACAGCAGTACCAAGTGATCACCATGGACTTAGCAGGACATGGGAACTCGTCCTTCAACCGAAAAGAATACACCATGGTCGCTTTCGCTAATGACATTAAAGCGGTAATCGAGAAAGAACAACTTGACTCTGTCATCTTGGTTGGACATTCGATGGCTGGTGGCATTATAGCAGAAGCAGCGAAA
>NZ_PYOD01000025.1 GCF_003026285.1 Photobacterium profundum | reverse complement strand
AAGAAATGAAGCATAAATTGACTGTGTCATCTTGCGATGATTAAGGTCACTCAGTTCATTGATAAATCTTTCGACTTAAAATTTCACGAGTGCCCACACAGATTGCATGGTCAAATTGTTAAAGAACGTTGACTTTCAATGCCTTGGCGTTGAACGCTTCAGCAAGTCAGGACGCGTATAATACGCTGCAAATTTATTAAGTCAACAAGTATTTTCGAAAGATAATTTCAAACCCTTGTAGACTCTAGCTTGAGTAAAGAAAAGTTAGAGTTTTAACACTTAAACCAACATTACTTGAGCTGGGCGGTAATTTTAGATAAAAACAAAAGCATGTCAAGCATCCTTTATGACGTTTTTATTTACCACCTTAAATATCGACAAGTTATACACAGCTTATAAATAGCTTACTAACCGTGATACATCCTGTTGATGTGGCTGCATTATAGGGAGCTCTGGCATGATAACAATAGTTTTATTGTCTTTTTTGCCTGTTTGCTGATTAATCAAACCAAAAGCATCAAAAGAAACAAAAAAGCAGCTATCAGTGAGCAGGCGAAACTCCACATATAGTGTTAAAAGACACAACCTTTGATTAAAAGGGACTTTAAGCTTAGTTGAATACGATAAAAGTAGCGTCTTAAGATAGAGGCAATAAGACAACTAGCATTCTAGTTGCCTTACTTATTAACAGAAGGTGGTTAAATAATGGAAACTATAAAGGAGGGGTTTAGTAATTTGTCTCTATGGTACTGAAGCTCTTCGCCATCTAATTGTAGAACAGCAGCTCCCGCACTTTCAGCAACACATTGCCCAGCAGCTGTGTCCCACATCATCGTTGGACCTAAACGGGGGTAAGACTGAGCTACCCCTTCAGCAATAAGACAAAATTTTAACGACGATCCTACTTCGACCATATTATGATCGCCCACCTCTTGTAGATAATTAGCCATGTCAGGGCTTGGATGAGACCGACTTCCAACAATGGTCGGTGTAGTTGCTGCTATCGCTCTAATTTCATTGCGTCCAGATGCCGTGTCTAACCACGCTGTCGAACCATCTGCGAGCCAACTTTTATTTAATGCTGGCGCATGAACAACGGAGAGAGTTGGTTTCCCCTCTTCTATTAAAGCAATGTTAACGGTGAATTCACCATTTTGGCGTAAGAACTCTTTAGTGCCATCTAATGGGTCCACCAGCCAAAACACGCTCCAATTCTGCCTTTCAGACCAAGACGTATGTGCTGACTCTTCAGATAAAATGGGAATGTCAGGTGTTAGCATCATTAAACGTTCAACGATAATATCATTCGCTGCTATATCGGCAGCAGTAACCGGACTGTGATCCGCTTTTTCTTCGACATAAACATCAGAGTGATAGTGATTCATGATCGCCTTGCCTGCATCCAAAGCAATTTCATAAATAGACTCAAGTAAAATACTCACTCATAACTCCTTTTAATCGCGAATAATTGCTCGTTTTCGTAATGAATGTAGTGACAACTCAACCAGCTCTGCAACAGTTTTATCGCCAGCGTGTAAATGGATTTCAGGATTAACAGGCGCTTGATACTCGGAATCAATACCGGTGAACTGTTTTATTTCCCCTGCACGTGCTTTTTTATACAGCCCTTTAGGGTCACGCTTCTCGCACACATCTAATGAGGCATCAACAAACACTTCGATAAACTCACCATCTGGTAGTAAGTCTTTTACTAATTGGCGTTCTGCTCTATGTGGTGAGATAAATGCGCTTAATACAATAAGGCCCGCATCTGCCATTAACTTAGCAACTTCCCCAATACGACGAATATTTTCACGACGATCTTCTGACGAAAAACCAAGATCACGACACAATCCATGACGCACATTATCGCCATCCAATAAATAGGTATGATAACCAAGCTCAACTAAGCGATTTTCAAGTGCGCCCGCAACGGTAGATTTACCTGCACCACTTAACCCTGTGAACCATAATACACATGGCTTCTGCTTCTTTTGCTCAGCTCGTGAAGACTTATCTACATTATGTCTATGCCAGACTATGTTTTCATTATCATGGGATTTAACTATCGTGGTCATCATTGACTCCGTTCCATCGTGCGTGTTCATTAAATTCAAAAAGGAAATAAGATAGGGATTAAAGTGAGCACTACTACTGAGTAAACAATCGAAATCGGTAAGCCGATACGTAAATAATCCCGTAATTTATAATTACCGACACTAAAAACTAATAAATTGGTTTGATAACCATAAGGAGAAATGAAACTTGCACTAGCACCAAACAACACAGCCATAATAAAAGGCATAGGGTCTGCGCCATATCCTAATGCTAAGCTATAACTAATCGGAAATGACAAAGCAGCGGCTGCATTGTTTGTTACCAACTCGGTCAATATTAGAGTCAATAGATATACAGCAATCAAAGCACCGTATATTCCCCAACCATTGAATGACACCATCAACATGATTCCCATTCGTTCAGATAAACCACTGGTTATCATTAATTGCGCGAGGGACAATGCCGAGCCTACTATGACAAATATATCAATTGGAAATTGGCGTCTTAACTCAGTGAAAGAAATGATTCCTGTTGCAAGTAAAACCAATATATAAGCAGCCAACCCTTTAATAAGCGGAAAAATACCGGATAATGCAGCAACAATTACCATTAAAAAGCCAATTAGAACGCCTAAGCTTTTTGTTCCATCTAAGCGAGCACTTGAATCTAAACCATTAACCAGAACAAATTCTCGATTAAGCTTCTGCTTTTTATCATGGAATTTTTTACCTGGTACAATCACTAACGTATCGCCAGCATGTAGTTCTATATTGCCTAAGCCACCAGCTAACCTTTCATGTCCCCGCCGTATTGCAACCACAACCGCATCAAAACGATCTCTGAATTCGACATCTTTTAACGTCTTACCCCGTATACCTGCAGAGTGGCTCACAATCACTTCCATCATTGATTGACCATTGAGGTGATGTTGACCAAATAAATGCAATCCGTTGATCTCTTGTAGAGTGGTAACACTTTCTACATCACCACAAAATAATAAAGTATCACCAGCCTGAAGCTTGGTATCAGGACACACTGGTGCAATAGTTTGTCCGTCTCGTAATAACTCAGCTAAAAAAAGGCGGCGTAAAGCTCGGAGTCCGTTTTCTGATACGGTTTTACCCACTAACGGAGAGCCACCTTCGATTCTCGCTTCTAAAAAGTACGGTAATTCGTCATCCGCGCCGTCATCATAGCTAGGAAGGAAATGGCTAAGCGGGATCAGAACAATTAAACCTACAAACAAAACAGCTAGGCCAATCATCGTAGGGGCAAAGAAGCCGAGACTCGGTAAACCCGCATCTTCAACAAAGCTATTTATAATTAAATTAGTTGATGTACCAATTAAGGTGAGTGTTCCACCTAATATCGCAGCATATGACAGTGGAATAAGTAACTTCGACGGAGCGTGGGTTTGATTACGCTTAACCGCACCAATCAACGACACCACTACGGCGGTATTATTGGTAAAAGAAGAAAGAAACGCCGTTGATAAACCCAGTTTTGCGACAACCAGAGAATGTCCACCCTCTGAAATTTGTCGCCCAACCCAGCTTATCAAACGGGTTTTTTCTAAAGCAATAGAAGCAAGTACCAACAAAACTAACGTTAATAATGAAGAATTAGTAAAATTGCCTGCCAACGTTGGCAAATCAATCATTCCCGTTTGAAATCCAATAAAAGCTGAACCTGCAAACAAATATGCAGGTTTAATTTTCGTGGTTATCAAACACGTCACTATCACCATTAGCATGGCCAGAACGACACCCTGCTCCCAGTTCATGCTGCTACCCCAGTAACTTACTAATGTCGTTGGCATTCCAATGAGGGAAGTGCTTACGAACTAATGCATTAAATTCAATTTCAAATGCACTGAAATCACCAGTAGGTAATACGGTTTGATCAATTAATGCTTCACGCACCATACCAGCGCCAACCGTCACATTAGTTAAACGATCGATGATAATGAATCCACCAGTATCGATACTATTTTGGTAAGCATCTACCGCAATGGCTTCATTTAATACCACCTCACATAAACCAATACCGTTTAATGGCAATGCCTCGATAGTAAAAGTCTCAAGGTTATTGATATCAACTTGATGACGAATACCTTGTACTGAACCAACCGTCTTCTTACCTGCGACTTTGATATCGTACTGGCGACCAACCTCTAATGGTGCCTCTGCCATCCAGACAATGTCAGCCAACAAGTTATTACTTAATGGAACATCATCATCAGCGGCAACAATTGTATCGCCACGACTAATATCGATTTCATCTTTAAGTGTTAATGTTATCGCTTGCCCTGCGTATGCTTCAGGTAGATCACCATCAAATGTCACGATACGATCAATCGTCGAGATTTTCCCTGACGGTAATGCTTTAACTTTATCGCCTACCTTCACAAGGCCTGACGCAATCGTACCTGCAAAACCTCGGAAATCTAGGTTGGGACGATTAACATATTGCACAGGAAAACGAAAATTGCTGGAATCTTGCTCCTGAACAAAATCAACATCTTCAAGTAACGTTAGTAATGAGTCACCTTTATACCATGGCGTTTTCTCACTAAGACTCACTACGTTGTCGCCATCTAAGGCTGAAAGTGGTATTAATTTGATATCAATATGTTTATTTAGTTTTTCAGCAAATTCTAAATATTCATCGCGAATGGATGTAAAGCTTTCTTCATCAAACTCCACAAGATCCATCTTATTGACTGCCACGATAAAATGGCGAATCCCTAAAAGGCTTGCGATATACGAGTGACGACGTGTTTGATCTAATACGCCTTTACGAGCATCGATCAAGATAACAGCGACATCACAGGTTGATGCCCCCGTAGCCATGTTTCGTGTGTACTGCTCGTGCCCAGGAGTATCAGCAATGATGAACTTACGCTTTTTCGTCGAGAAATAACGATATGCAACATCAATGGTAATCCCTTGTTCACGTTCTGCTTGCAGCCCATCAACCAATAATGCGAGGTCGGGTTTATCACCCGTGGTCCCTACCTTTTGGCTATCGGTATGAATAGCAGCTAACTGATCTTCATAAATTTGATGAGAATCATGGAGCAAACGCCCAATCAAGCTACTTTTTCCGTCGTCGACGGAACCACACGTCAAGAATCGAAGCAGTGATTTATGATGGTGTTGGTCTAAATAGGCTTCGATACCTATCTCTGCCACTTGTTGTTCAATAATACTGTTCATTCATCTTTCCTTAGAAGTAACCTTGACGCTTTTTCAATTCCATCGAGCCAGACTGATCGTGATCAATCGCTCGACCTTGACGCTCACTTGAGGTCGCCACCAGCATCTCTTCAATAATGCCGGGCAATGTATCGGCTTTCGATTCAATCGCACCCGTTAGCGGATAACATCCTAATGTTCGAAAACGGACACTCTTGTGTTCAATCTTCTCGCCCGGTTGCAATTTCAATCGGTCATCATCAGCCATGATCAACATACCGTCACGCTCAACAACAGGCCGTATATCCGACAAATAAAGCGGGACGATCTCGATATTTTCTAGATAGATGTATTGCCAGATATCCAACTCGGTCCAATTTGATAATGGGAAGACACGAATGCTTTCACCTTTATTAATTTGACCGTTATAGGTTTTCCATAACTCAGGACGTTGATTTTTTGGATCCCAAGTATGGTTTTTGTCACGGAATGAATAGATGCGTTCTTTAGCTCGTGATTTTTCTTCATCACGACGCGCACCACCGAATGCCGCATCAAAACCGTATTTATTCAATGCCTGTTTCAAGCCTTGGGTTTTCATTACATCGGTATGTTTTGAAGAACCGTGCTCAAAAGGGCTAATCCCCATCGCCATACCTTCAGGGTTTTTATGTACTAGAAGCTCAAAACCGTATTTTTCTGCGGTACGATCACGAAACTCGATCATCTCGCGAAATTTCCAGTCGGTATCAACATGTAAAAGAGGAAATGGAATTTTCCCTGGATAAAATGCCTTCCGAGCTAAGTGCAACATGACTGATGAATCTTTCCCGATGGAATACATCATCACAGGGTTATCAAACTCAGCAGCCACTTCACGAAGAATATGAATACTTTCCGCTTCAAGTTGCTTGAGGTGAGTTAATCGTTTTGGATCCATGACTCTCTCCATGTTATGCCAGCTTTACAACAGCAGACTGTTGTAATGACTGCTCCTGTTTTCCGAACCAATGTAACTTTTCTGATAAATTAACCACCTCACCGATAACAATTAGTGATGGTGACTCAGCATTTTTCGCCAGTTGCTCAAGTTCGCTCAACTGACCTTTGATAACTTTCTGATTTTTCTGCGTGCCCCTTACAATAATCGCGATCGGCGTATCACCTGAACGACCATTAATAAGCAGTTGTTGCTGAATATGACCCGATTTCATCAAGCCCATATAAATAACGAGAGTTTGTTTACCGCGCGCTAATGTCGACCAATCCATCTGATCGCTTTCAGCTTTTAAGTGACCAGTAACAAACATTGCGGTTTGGGCATAATCACGGTGAGTTAACGGAATACCGGCATAAGCTGTCGCCCCAGCCGCCGCGGTTATACCTGGCACAACTTGAAAAGGGATATTGGCGTCAAATAACACTTCAAGCTCTTCAGCACCCCGACCAAAGACAAAAGGATCGCCCCCTTTCAAACGCACAACACGTTTTCCTTGCTGGGCATATTTAACGATAAGCTGATTCGTCTCTTCTTGGGGCACACTGTGGAAGCCTGCTTTTTTCCCGACACATACCAACTTGGCATCTCGGCGGACTAAATCCATCACCTCATCAGAAACGAGGTAGTCATATAAAATCACATCGGCTTGTTGCATTAACTGCAATGCACGCAAGGTCAATAATCCTGCATCACCTGGACCAGAACCAATAAGCGCAACTTGACCTTTAGGTGGAATAGATAGAGGTGAAATAGATTGTGTTAGATTAATTAACTCTTGCTTGGCATCTTGCTCTTGGCCAGAAGCCACAAGCTCTGCAAACCGACCATCAAAAGCTTGTTCCCAAAATTGACGACGAGCAGAAAATGAGGTGACTGTTTTCGCTAAGCGAGCACGAAAATTACCCGCTAGAGTCGCCATGCGTCCTAAATGCTGTGGTAATAACGCTTCTAGCTTTTCACGGATTAAACGCGCAAGAACAGGGGCTTTGCCTGATGAGGAAACCGCAACAAGAATAGGAGAGCGATCAATAATAGAAGGAATAATAAAACTACAACGCTGTGTATCATCCACCACGTTGACTAATACTTGGCGCTGATTCGCCGATTGATACACCAGTGCATTAACGGCTTTACGGTCAGTCGCCGCTATCGCAAGAAAAATACCATCAAGGTGTGAAGGTTCAAATTCATCAGCTACATGGCTGACTTGCTGTTGCTCAATGGCTTGTTGAAATGCTTGATTCAACACTGGTGCAATAACACGAACATCCGATCCGGCTTTCAATAGCATGCGAGCTTTACGCCATGCCACATCACCACCGCCCACCACGAGGCAAGGTCTACGCTTCAGATCCGTAAAAATTGGCAAATAATCCATTTCCAGTGCCCTACATTTATTAACTTAACTGCACTATAGCTGTAGGGTGATATTACTTGTAATTCTATAATCTAATCTTTTATTCCAAAAAGTTTGATCAAAAACAAAAAAAGACATCAACGATGAAAATTGAACAATAAAAGCAGAATTTAGCTAAAAAGAGTCCTTATCACAGAACAATTTAGTAATAGAACTAAAATAAACTAGATCCGTTGGACTTAACTTATACCTTTTTTATCTTAGTAAAATGAATGGAAATCGTTTAAATCCCCATCGGTAACAAATTGAATATGCTCTATGCCTCAAAAAAACGAGATACGAAGCACAATAATATGAGAGGCACTAATTACTTCCACGGTATATTTGCTACCTTAAGCATGCTTTCCCATGCCTAACCTTCTGGAGAAATACATGAAATTATCTGCCAAGCCACTGTCATTAGCCATATTGGGTGGTCTACTAATGATGGCTGGTCCTGCTACTGCTGAAACCATTAAGCTGCGTATTTTAGAAACAACAGATATCCATACAAATATAATGGATTATGATTACTATAAAGACGCACCAACAAAAAAAACTGGCCTTGTTCGTACCGCGACATTAGTAAAAGAAGCACAAGCAGAGGCAACTAACAGCGTATTGGTAGATAACGGTGATTTGCTGCAAGGTAGCCCAATGGGTGACTACATGGCAGCAAAAGGGATTAAAGCAGGCGAAGTTCACCCTGTATATAAAGTAATGAATCAGCTTGGTTATGAAGTGGGGAACTTGGGTAACCACGAATTCAACTACGGCTTAGACTTCCTAAAAACATCTATTGAAGGGGCTAACTTCCCTTACATCAACTCGAACGTGATTGACCTAAAAACAGGTAAAAACATGTTCACACCATACATTATTAAACCTTACATGTTTAAAGATACTGATGGTGTAGAGCACGAAATTAAAGTGGGTTATATCGGCTTTGTTCCACCTCAGATCTTAATCTGGGATAAGAAAAACCTAGAAGGCAAAGTTGAAGCGTTAGACATCAAGCAAACTGCTGAAAAATTTGTACCACAAATGAAAGCAGAAGGTGCAGATGTTATTGTGGCGATTCCACACTCAGGTGTATCAACCGACCCGTATAAAGTGATGGCTGAGAATTCTGTTTATTATCTCACAGAAGTAAAAGACATCGATGCTATTGCATTTGGTCACTCACACGGTGTATTCCCAAGTAAAGAATTTGCCAATGTTCCAAATGCTGATATTGAGAAAGGTACCATCAATGGTGTCGCTGCTGTTATGCCGGGTCGTTGGGGTGATCACCTTGGTGTCATGGATTTAACACTTAATAAAGAAGGCGATTCTTGGGCTGTTACTAACGCGCAAACAGAAGCTCGTCCAATTTTTGATAAATTCGAAGGTAAGCCAATCGTTGAAGCCGATGCAGAACTAGTCAAAGCCGTTAGCGAAGATCATGACGCTACACGTACATTTGTAAACCAACCAATTGGTAAAGCAAGTGATGTGATGTATAGCTTCCTAGCGTTAGTACAAGATGATCCAACCGTACAAATCGTCAACTTGGCGCAAAAAGATTACGTTGAGCGCTTTATTCAGGGCGATCCTGATTTAGATGGTACACCAGTACTTTCTGCAGCAGCACCATTCAAGGCCGGCGGTCGAGGTAATGATCCTACAAACTTTACTGAGGTTGAGTCAGGCCAGCTAACATTCCGTAATGCAGCAGATCTTTACCTATACCCTAACACCCTTGTTGCAATGAAAGTAACGGGTAAAGAAGTGAAGGAATGGCTAGAGTGTTCAGCAGGCCAGTTCAATCAAATTGATCTGACTAGCTCCGATCAACAAGGTCTTATTAATTGGGATGGCTTCCGCACTTATAACTTCGATGTAATGGACGGCGTTGAGTACGGAATCGATTTATCGCAACCAGCACGTTATGACGGTGACTGTAAGTTAATCAATGCAGATGCAGAGCGTATTACCGGTTTAACCTTCAATGGCAAGCCCGTTAATCCTAAACAACCGTTTATTATTGCAACTAATAACTACCGTGCTTACAGTGGTAAATTTGCAG
Source organism: Photobacterium profundum (assembly GCF_003026285.1). Taxonomy (GTDB): domain Bacteria; phylum Pseudomonadota; class Gammaproteobacteria; order Enterobacterales; family Vibrionaceae; genus Photobacterium; species Photobacterium profundum. The sequence goes on along the minus strand of NZ_PYOD01000025.1, from coordinate 42,216 downwards.
GTACAGGCGAAGACTTCGTTGCTTTCGCAGCTCCTGATGAAAACCGTACCGTTGTTGCCGATTACATCAGTCGCGTAAGTAAAGAAGAAGGTCAGGTTGTACCAAGTGCTGATAATAACTGGTACTTCACACCGCTGAAGAGTGATAAAAAGTTAAACATCACTTTTGAAACCTCACCAAGTGAAAAAGCCGCGGCGTTTATCAAAGAAAAAGGTCAATATCCAATGAAAAAAGTGGATACAGACAAAGTGGGCTTTGCGGTTTACCAGTTAGATCTTCAAGCTAAATAAGCACCATTTATCATAAAATGAAGATATAGATATACCGCGGCTTAGGCTGCGGTATTTTTTTGCTATGATGCTTAAAAAGAAAAATGAATCGATATTAATATGAAAGAAGCACTAAACCAGTTTTTACAACAGCTAGGTGCCACCAGCGAGCAAGCGCACTACATATCAGAACAGGCTAAGTTATTAGAACTTCCCACTCGCCATATATTACTCAATCAAGGCGAGTATTCAGAACATTGCTTCTTTTTACTCGATGGGGTTTGTCATGCATGTTATTTAACAGAAGACGGCAATCAATTCAGCAAAGAGTTTTATTGGGATCAGGACGTTTTATTAGGGTTTGAAAGCCTTATAACCCATCAAGCATCGCCTTTTTTATTAGAAACATTGTCTGCCTGCCAGTTGCTTTCTTTACCAATCCAATTATTACAGGAATGGCGAGAGCAAAATAATCCTCTTTACATCAAGCTTATTGAACGCCAGTTAATCTACAAAGAACAGAAAGAGCGTTTTATGTTAATGCATACACCTGAAGAACGCTTCAAACTCTTTAGTGAAAATTTCCCTGCTTTATTAGAGCGTATAACAGATTATCAATTGGCGTCTTACCTTGGCATTAGCCCGATAAGCTTAAGCCGTATAAAAAAGCGTATAAATGAAGAATAATCACAGGATATATTAACAATTGTTAAGGCGGAGCCGCCACGAAACCATTACCTTATAGATATCTATCTCGATTATCTAATAGCCTCATCCAGGAGTAAAACGTATGCAGTGGCAATGCCTTTCTTTCAATCAATTATCAACAGACCAGCTGTACGACCTGATTAAACTGCGGATCGACATTTTCGTTGTTGAACAAAATTGCCCTTTCCATGATCTCGATAACCTCGACCGAAGAGACGGCACTCATCACTTACTTGGTTATAAAAATGATGAATTAGTCGCTTATCTCCGTTTATTACCTGCAGGTACAACTTACGATAATGTCAGCATGGGCCGTGTGGCTACCTCAGATTCCGCGCGAGGTACAGGTATTGGGCATCAGTTATTAATACAAGGTCTTGAGCATGCCGAATTGCTTTGGCCAAAACAAGATATCGATATTGGTGCACAAGAGCACTTACAAGCTTATTACAAGCAGCATGGTTTCAACGTAATTTCAACCATGTACTTAGAAGATGATATTCCACATGTTGATATGCGTTTAACGAAAAGCTAATCCCACGAATTAAGCATCGCTATTTATTCGTGTTCCCATATAAAAAAGGTCACCAATGTGACCTTTTTTATGCAGAGAGACTGACGGTTATAGACTACTTCCCACGCGCAAAACTTCCATCAGAACGACGGAAATACATCGTAGAACCAGCACTACTTTCAATCTGCAGCGCATCGAGTTTACCATCTGGGGTTTGCTTATAACGCAACCATTGCCCTGATTTAATCTGACTTAATGGCTTACCTTCCCCTTCTATTGCGGCAACTGCATATAAATCCGATAACGGCAGTGACTTTTCGCGGAAGATATTCGATAGGGTTTCACCTTTCTGCACTTGGTGTTTTGCCCACTCACTCGAAATAGAACTCTTCGTTGTCTTTACTGACGCAGACGGTGATACAACAGCAGCCTTAGGTTTAACGGTATTTAATGGCTGAATCTTATTTGTAATAGCACGAACTCGTTTTTCAACAGGCTCTTCAAACTGCGCAGCTTCTTCGCTTGTTGTCATTTCTTCACTGGTAATGTTTAACGCAATATCTCGTCGAACAGAGGTATCTTGTACTCCAATGTCATTATTAAGTTGCTCTGTTGTGGGAAGCATAAGCAGCACTAACACACCAGGAACAAGAACCAATAGTACACGACGGTGTAAAACAGGAAATTGCTGCCACCTATTTACTAGTGGCGTCATTTTCTCTAGTAATGAGGTTTTTACTTTACTGAAATTCACTTTATCAAAAGAAAATTCAGGTAGTTTAAATTCACTTTTCTTCACTGAACGGCGTTTGGCCTGTCCCATATACAACACTCCCGAGCTTCTTAAGCCACACAATCACGGAATACTAATTCAAACATTTACCCAGTGGGGTCGAAACTGTTATCCTTCCTGCTTTAATTCACTCTACATTAAGAGATGACAAAAATGTCTGACGTTAAACTAGATACAGTTGAAACTAAAGCAAGCTACGGTATTGGTCTACAAATGGGCCAACAACTAGCACAAAGTGGTCTTGAAGGCCTTAACGTTGCTGCTATTGCTAAAGGTATCGCAACTTCATTAACTGGCGACATGCCAGAAATCGAAGTTGATGAAATCAACAATGCACTTCGTGAGCTTCACACTACTGCTGATGCTGCTCGTCAAGAGCAAGCTAAAGTTGCAGCTGCTGACGGTGAAGCTTTCCTAAAAGATAACGCACTACGCTCAGAAGTAACAGTAACTGAGTCTGGTCTTCAGTTTGAAGTTCTTGTTGAAGGTAACGGCGAAATCCCTACTTCTGACAAGCAAGTACGTGTTCACTACCACGGTGAGCTAACTGACGGTACTGTATTCGATAGCTCAGTAACTCGCGGCCAACCTGCTGAGTTCCCTGTAACTGGCGTAATCGCTGGTTGGGTTGAAGCTCTACAGATGATGCCTGTTGGTTCTAAGTGGAAACTATGTATCCCTCAAGATCTTGCATATGGCGAACGTGGCGCAGGTGCTGCTATTCCTCCATACGCAGCGCTAGTATTCGAAGTTGAATTACTAGACATCCTGTAAGTTCCCCTCGGTAACTTCCAGTAGATTACAAAGAAGACGAGACAGTGTTCACATTGTTTTGTCTTCTTATTCCCTCGCTCTACTTTGCCCTTCTAGTAAATCACATTTAAGCTATATTAATTATAACTTTCACACTTTCTCCACTAGGATTATGAGGAACCTATCAGGAGAATGACATGGATAACATTCAAAAAATAACCCGCCGTATTTTCAGTTTTACAACACTTTTCGTTCTACTGGTTTCCAGCCAAGTCAGTATGGCATTTAGTCTCTCTGACATTTTTGGTGGCGGCGATGAAGAACAAGCATCAGTTGCAACGAACCCTCTTACAGAGTTGCTCGCAGGACAGCTTGGCGTTTCACCAGAACAAGCAGCCGGCGGTGCAGGTGCACTTCTCTCTATGGCTAGCAGCCAACTTTCAGGCGATCAAGCCACTGAACTGGCCAATATGATCCCCGGCAGTGATGCTCTAACCAGTGCTATTCCTGCAGGGTTAGGCAGCCTACTTGGTAACACCGAGGGGTTAAATCAAGTTTTCTCTGCACTTGGTATGGATGCTAGCATGGTCAGCCAATTTATACCTGTTGTTCTACAATTCGTGGGTGATCAAGGTGCAAGTGCTGGGCTGGTTGAATCCTTAGGTAAAGTGTGGAGTCCTACAAGTTAATCATATCCAAAAAAAATCACGTCAAAATCATACAAGTAAAATATTGTATCTTGTCATGAACACGTAAAATAATGACATAAAAAAAGCCTTATCTACTAATAGGTAAGGCTTTTTTACAGTAAGCAAATATTACACATTAACGATTAAATACCAGATCCATCCGATTCCGCATCTTCTTCATGTAAACCACACTCTCGCTTTAAACCAAAGAAACGGGTTTCTTCTTCCGTCATTCCAGGCTCCCACTTTTTAGTCGTATGTGTATCCCCCATAGAAAGGTAGCCTTCATCACGAAGAGGATGATAAGGAAGGTCATATTGATTCAAGTATTGCTCGATATCATGATCCGTCCAATCGATAAGAGGCAAGAATTTAAATACACCGTTTTGAATCGCCAACACCGGCAATGATGCACGAGAACTTGATTGTTCACGACGTAATCCTGAAAACCATGCGCTTACATTCAATTCATCTAATGCGCGTCGCATAGGTTCGACTTTATTCAAGCGGTTATATTGTTTAATACCGTCAACCCCTTGCTCCCACAACCTACCGTATCGTGCCTCTTGCCATGCAGAGCTTACTTCTGAACGGTACACATAAAGGTTTAACGATAAACGGCGAGTCAGCAGATCAATGAATTGATAGGTTTCAGGAAACAAATACCCCGTGTCCGTTAAAATAACTGGGACTTTAGGGGATTCATTCGTGACCAAATGCAACATCACAGCAGATTGAATACCAAAACTAGACGCAAGGGCAAATTCACTACCAAGATTCGCCAGTGCCCAACGTACTCTTTCCTGTGCAGAAAGCGCTTCAAGTTCAGCATTAATCTCAGCCAATTGAAGGATCTGTTCTATCTTCGTTTTTTCCAGTAAATCTGCTAATGCATAGTTAGGCATAAAAATCTCTCTTAGATACTAGAACGGGTTCAATAATGCCTGCACGAACAGTAAAATCGCCAAAGTCTTCGCCGTCTTCACGTTCATTAGCCCAGCGACCAACAAGCAGATCAATTTCATCCATGATTTGTGGCACTGTTATGTTTTCACGGTACATTTTAGGAACACGAGTACCGTTACGATTTCCGCCAAGGTGCACGTTATAACGACCTGGAGCTTTACCTACTAAACCGATCTCAGCCAACATGGCACGACCACAGCCATTCGGACAGCCCGTTACACGCAAGATGATATTGTCGTCTTCTGCAAGGCCATGCTTGGCTAACACACCTTCGACATCCGTAACAAAGTCAGGTAAAAAACGCTCGGCTTCTGCCATCGCTAATGGACACGTAGGGAAAGCCACACACGCCATCGAATTTTTACGCTGCTCACTGACACCATCATCGATCAAGCCATGATCGCGAGCGATCTGCTCGATCTTATTCTTATCTGCCGCAGGTACACCTGCCACAATTAAGTTTTGATTCGCCGTCATGCGGAAATCACCTTTATGAATTTTGGCAATTTCAGCGACACCTGTTTTCAGCGGTTTTCCTGGAGTATCTAACAAGCGACCATTTTCGATAAATAACGCTAAATGGTGCTTACCGTCGATGCCTTCAACCCAACCAATACGATCGCCACGGTCAGTAAATTCATAAGGACGAGTCGCTTCAAAGGCAATGCCAGCGCGCTTTTCAACTTCCGCCTTAAAAACATCAACCCCAACACGATCTAAGGTGTATTTAGTTTTCGCATTTTTACGGTTAGAACGGTTACCCCAATCACGCTGCGTCGTAACTACCGCAGCAGCTATATCAAGCGTGTTAGCCAAAGGGATAAAACCAAAGTCATCGGCACGACGTGGGTACGTCGTTTTATCACCATGAGTCATGGCTAAACCACCACCGACCAACACATTAAAGCCGACGAGCTTGCCATTATCAGCAATCGCAATGAAGTTAAGGTCATTGGCATGCACATCAACATCATTCTGTGGCGGGATCACCACCGTCGTCTTAAATTTACGAGGTAGATAATTGCTGCCTAAAATAGGCTCTTCATCTCCCCCTTCGACCTTTTCACCATCGAGCCAAATTTCAGCATACGCACGGGTTTTAGGCAGTAAGTGTTCACTGATCTTTTTTGCCCACTCATACGCTTCTTGATGTAATTCAGATTCAATCGGGTTAGTGGTACAAAGTACGTTACGGTTCACGTCTCCAGCAGTCGCAATTGAATCAATGCCTATGCTGTTCAGTGTTTGATGCATCAACTTAATATTGGGTTTCAACACACCATGAAACTGAAATGTTTGACGAGTTGTTAAACGAATACTGCCGTATAAACTGCTTTCTTCAGCAAACTTATCGATTGCTAGCCACTGTGTTGGAGTAATGATGCCACCGGGCATACGCGCACGCAGCATCACATTGTGCAAAGGCTCTAACTTTTGCTTTGCACGCTCAGCACGAATATCACGATCATCTTGTTGATACATGCCATGAAAGCGAATTAACTGGAAGTTATCAGCCGTAAAGCCACCAGTAATACGGTCTTGAAGATCATCAGCAATGGTGCCACGTAAGAAATTACTTTCACGTTTTAGACGTTCGTTATCTGATAGTTTTTGTTCAGTCATTAGTACACATCCTTTTGATAACGCTTGCTCTTACGTAGCTCATTTAAATATTGTTCAGCCTGTTCACGGCTTTGCTTCCCTTGCTGTTCAATCACAGTCAGTAACGCGTCGTGGACATCTTTCGCCATATGGTTCATATCACCACAAACATAAACATGTGCACCGTCTTGTAACCATTGCCATACCTGCTCGGCATGCTCTAACACACGGTGTTGTACGTATATTTTCTCTGCTTGGTCACGACTGAATGCCACATCAAGTTGCTGTACCACGCCTGATTTCAGGTACTTTTGCCATTCGACTTGATACAAGAAATCATCGGTAAATGTACGGTCGCCAAAGAATAACCAATTCTTACCTTCAGCTTCTCGGTTATCCCGCTCTTGTACAAATGCACGGAAGGGGGCGATACCGGTACCAGGACCAATCATAATGACCGGAGTATTATCATCTGCAGGCAGTTTAAAATTATTGTTTTCTTCAACAAAAACTTTCACCGCTGCGCCTTCTTCCAGACGATGAGATAAGAAGCTAGAAGCGCCACCTTGACGGCTTTCTTCACCTTTTTCGAATTCAACAACGCCAACAGTTAAGTGAACTTCTTCACCCACCTCTTCCTGACTAGAAGAAATAGAATATAAACGAGGCGTTAAACGACGAAATAAATTAGTAAGTTGATCAGCACTTAATTGGGTTTTCTTTTCAGCTAACACATCAATGATTTGAGTATTACCCGAGTATTCACGAAGCTTATTTTTATCTGCCACCAGCTTTTCTAACTTTTTACTCTCAGAAAGCGCAGCAAATTTCGTCACCAGCTGTGGGTTCGCGGAAGTAATTTCATATTGGCTAACTAAAGCCGTTACAAGTTGAATGCTTTCACCATCAACCTCAACCAGCTCTTCACCTGTCAGCCCCACTTTGGCAGCAATGGCTAACGCTAATTCAGGATTATTTTCATACCATACGCCTAGCGCATCACCAGCTTGATAAGTTAAGCCTGAACCTTCTAAATCAATTTCTATATGGCGAACATCTTTACCAGAATTACGACCAGTGATCTTCTGACTAGTCAGCAGTGTCGCTTCATATGGATTCTGCTTGGAGTATTGCGACACAGCCTGTTGAGATTGAGTAACAGGCAGCTGCACAACGTCAGCATCACTCGCTGATAATGTCTCTTTAGCTTTGGCTAATGCCTTTACTCGCCATTCCGCTGCAGGTGCATCATAGTCAACATCACAATCTAAGCGATCTAACATAGGCTGAGCGCCAAGCTTGCTTAAGTAACTATCAAAGTCTTTCGCCGTTTGGCAGAAGAATTCATAACTTGAGTCACCCAAGCCAATAACGGCATATTGTAGGTTAGGCAGTTTAGGGGCTTTCTTCGACTGTAAGAATTCATGTAAGTCGATCGCATCATCAGGTGCTTCGCCTTCACCATGGGTAGAAGCAATAACAATGACATGGGTTTCTTTCGCGAAGTTTTTACCTTTGTAATCACCTGCTGAGACTAACTCAACCGCAATACCCGCCACAGTCGCCTCTTCCTTTAGCGCAACGGCAACCCCTTTAGCATTACCTGTTTGTGACGCATAGATAATGGTTAATTTACCAGCGGGCTGTACAACGTCAACAACGCTGGGCTGTGATACAGATTGAAGGTGAGTTGAAGCCTGAGTTTGACTTAGCCCCCAGAAGTAACCACTGATCCATGCAAGCTGCTGAGGTGATGATTCAGCAGCGGCTTGTTGTAGCTGATCTATTTGTTGATCATTGAGTGGGCTGGCTACAGCCGATAATTCCTTAAGTAACATGACACGACGTTCCCTATACATTGCGTTATGTTAGATTAGCTACAGAATGAAATAACAAGAAAGAATAGATGAGAATGTTTTATAACTTTTAGTTAGGGCTAGGGCCGTAAAGTTTCAGCTCAATTGACCATTAAGCTTGTAGTTTGGCGGGATGAACAAAAGAATACGTTAGAAGGCGTCGGCAATTCTCACTTGATGAAAACCCACTTCAAACGCACTTTCTGTTGCTGAGTCGACATCTTGATAACATTTTTCGCTACCAGTATGGTCAGTTAAAGGGACTAATCCTCCACGACGGTGACGAAACTCCACAATCCATCCGTTAGTTTGGATTGATGGCTCAACAACAGCTTCCACTAAGTCGCTGGTTAAATATAAGCGTTGTAATTCATCTATAGTCATAATCCTGTTTCCTGATGAATGTGTCACTTATTAAAAATGGTACAAAAATAGAGAAACAGGCAACAAAAAAGCCACGAATAATTCGTGGCTTTATAATCTTCATACAATCAGTCAGGTTTAGAAATCTAATTCTACACCAGCAAACCAGCCGTCAAGCTTCACGCTACTGCTGTTTTTAACGCTATCAAAATCGTAATCCATCACACGGTAACCACCGCGAACGTTTAGATCAAGCGCAACCAAAGGAATTGTCCACTTAACACCTGCTAGACCATCAACAGTGCTGTTGCTGTTGAAGTTACTGAAGTTTAAATCACCAAATATAGCAAGAGGTGTCATCGGGATACCCACTTCTACGTTACCGTAGATGCTAGGCTGCCACTCATCAAACGTCTCATTCTTCACTTTGCCAGAACCGAACTTCGTCATGGTAAGACCAAGATCGAATGCAATCGCATCGTTATCTAAGATTTCGTAGTAAGCAGTTAAATCTGTTTGTTCGAAAGCAACAGCACCAGTATCGATATCGTTGTAACGAAGACGGAAGTTAGGCACTAGTGGGATAAAGTGCTCAAATGCTACGTAAAAAGAAGGAGATGTGTCGTCGCTTTTATCATTTGTGCTGCTATTGATTTTCGCATTAGCATCCCATACGTCAACGCCGGCTTTAACCCCTAAAAGTGCTGCAGCTTGTGCTGGTACTGCTACAGAAAAAGCCACAGCAGCCGCTACAGCTGTAAGCATTAATTTGTTCATTCGAGTCTCCGCTCTTATAAGTATTTTAAAAAATCGGCAAGACTATAGCAGAAGCTGTACAAGAAAACCGCACTTCATTCGCTTTGCTGAATTATTGAGCCCAAAAATACTTATTGTTCCTATACAAACTAATGCGATACCGCTAGTAACGACGACGGTATGTCGAGCTTTCTCGGTGAGACTTATCAGCTTTTTTCTCACGATAAAACCACACAACAACCGCAATTAATGCAATCCATGGTAATAGCTTAAACACAACTCCAATCATACCCGCGACCACCATAATGGCAAAACCAGCAGCCACAGCAAGTAATACACCAATCATACTGACACCGGTAAAAACCAGTACTAATGAAAAAGCGATTAAAAATAGAATTTCGATCATATTCATTCCCCTTTATTATCTACATCTAACTACTGCACAAAGTAAGCCATCATTTTAATTAGAACATAAATCATTGTATTTCATGATGATACAAAAAAAGCGTAATCTTTCATTAAGATTACGCTTTTTAAGTTTGGTCAAAATAACCATTTGTTATGGTAAATATAGCCAACCTTTAATCATTTAGAGCAAAACTGTATTAGTTATACATCGAGATCATGGGGAACTTTGTCTAACGCGTATTGCACCACTTCAATACCAGAACCTGGTTTATGCGCATTCTCACTAATATAACGACGCCACTGACGTCCACCAGGTATGCCTTGAAATAGCCCAAGCATATGACGGGTGATATGGCCTAGTTTAGAGCCATTCGCCAACTGGCGTTCAATATAAGGAAACATTGCTTCTGCAGCCTCACGACGTTTAATTATGGGCTTTGAACAGCCAAATAAACGTTGGTCGACTTCTGCCATCAAGTACGGATTTTGATAAGCCTCGCGACCCACCATTACCCCGTCCATATGGTTCAAGTGTTCTTCCATCTCATCAAACGTCTTAATGCCGCCATTAATAGCCATGATTAGATTTGGAAAATCACGCTTTAATTGATAAACACGTGGATAATCAAGCGGTGGGATCTCACGGTTTTCTTTCGGGCTAAGCCCTTTGAGCCACGCTTTACGCGCATGTACCGTAAAATTATCACAGCCACTCTTCTCGTTGACGGTACCGATAAAATCAACCAAGAACTGATAAGAATCCTGCTCATCAATACCAATTCGAGTTTTAACAGTAACGGGAATATCAACCACTTCACGCATTGATGAAACACATAAAGCCACCAAATCGGCTTCACCCATTAGGCAAGCACCAAAACGCCCATTCTGAACACGATCTGATGGGCAACCTACATTCAGGTTAATTTCATCATAGCCACGCTCTTGAGCTAGTTTCGCACAGTGTGCTAAATCGACAGGGTTCGAACCACCCAATTGCAATGCGACAGGATTCTCTTCTTCATTAAACGTCAGAAAATCGCCTTTACCATGAATAATTGCCCCTGTTGTAACCATTTCGGTATAAAGCAAAGCATTGTCACTTAATAGGCGATGGAAATAACGACAATGGCGATCAGTCCAATCAAGCATCGGTGCAACGGAAAAACGCTGCATTGGATAACCAGAATTATCTTGCGTTTTTATTTCATCATTTTGGTTATTCAATAAAGCATCAGTGACCATTGTCATACCTTCATTCTAAGTGGAACTATAAATACAAAATATTGCTAATCGGCTTTTCAATACTTAAAAAAGTAAAAAGCACTGTGTTTCTTAGCAAGGTGCGCTAGTTTACGCGATTTATTAACGAAGCCCAAGATAGAAACTAAAACCCGATAACAACCAATCCACCTCCCCCATTAAAAAATGTAAAGGCGGATATACTCACACATAACCTCACCTTTTATTTCAAAGGGTTAAAATTAACATTGTTACCCACCCTTCTCGCCATTCTTTACAAACCCCTCCGAATACACTTACGTTATAAACGTCTATTACAAGTCAGTGACATTGTAGGGGGCCGCTATTAATCTGCGTATTCCATTATTTTTGTCGAATACATCTGGTAGCGTGATCAAACACACGAAATATTCTCCTGATTGTTCTAGAATTTATAGACCAGACATACGTTTATCGAATGCTGTGATAAACTGTCTGACTTATCGCTGTTTTCTGAGGTTTTAATGGCTAATCAAACGCAACTGCTGAATAAAGCACAACAGCTTTGCGATCAACGAGGAGTTAGACTTACACCTCAACGGTTAAAAGTTCTTGAATTAATTATTGAGCACCACAGTTCAATAAGCGCTTATGAGTTATTAGACTTACTAAAAGTCACCGAGCCTCAAGCAAAACCACCAACAATATATCGTGCGCTCGACTTTCTATTGGCTCAAGGCTTTATTCATAAAGTTGAATCGACTAACAGCTATATAGCTTGTTGTGTTCTTGGACACGCCGATCATTGTTCACAATTACTGATTTGTGATGAATGCGGCTATGTAGAAGAATCTCATGATGATGATTTAGCAAAATTATTGCGCCAAAAATCAGAAAAATATGGCTTCAAAATTAATCATCATGTCGTAGAAAGCCACGGTATTTGTCGTAAGTGTCAGAGCAGCAAATAATATTTTAAATTTTCATAGGCACAATACGTAATTATGCGAGCAGAATTCGTAAACCCTTTCTTAGCATCACTTTTGAATGTTCTGAAAACCATGGCGTCAATGGAATTGGCCCCACAAAAGCCACGCATTAAAAAAGATGAAGTGGCACGCGGTGATGTATCAGGTTTAATTGGCTTGATTGGTCCACAAACGAAAGGATCAATGTCGATTACCTTTGATGAAAACCTCGCTTTAGAAATCATGCAACGCATGCTTGGTGAGCGCCCAAATGGTATCAACGAAGAAGTTACTGATATGGTAGGTGAAATCACCAATATGGTAACGGGCGGGGCTAAACGTATTTTAGCTGATAAAGGTTATAACTTTGAGATGGCAACCCCAGCAGTAGTCTCAGGGCGAGGTCATACAATTACCCACAAGACGGATGGTGCCATCATCATCATGCCTTTCAATTCTGAATATGGTAAAGCGTTCATCGAAATCTGTTTTGATTAACCCAGCTTAACCCCTCAGATAAAAAAACACCGCTAATGCGGTGTTCTTAGTATCTTTTATTTCTAACCGCTATTCCACAACGTGTGGCTTATTTACGCCATTGTTTGAATGCGTTAATAAGGCCGTTCGTTGAGCTATCATGGCTCGTAATACTGCCTGCATCTTTTAGTTCAGGAAGAATCTGGTTAGCTAGCTGCTTACCTAATTCAACACCCCACTGATCAAAGCTAAAGATATTCCAGATAACACCTTGAGTGAAAATCTTTTGCTCATATAGAGCCATTAAAGAACCCAATACTTTCGGGGTTACTTGTTTAATCAAGATAGAGTTAGTTGGACGGTTACCATCAAATACTTTAAACGGTACTAAGTCTTTCACTTCACCTAAAGTCTTACCTGCTGCAACAAATTCAGCTTCAACTTGTTCTTTCGTTTTACCAAATGCCAATGCTTCTGTTTGTGCAAAGAAGTTAGCCATTAGCTTCGGATGGTGATCCGTTAATGGATTGTGGCTAATTGATGGTGCAATGAAATCACATGGGATTAGCTTCGTGCCTTGGTGAATCAACTGATAAAAAGCATGCTGACCATTGGTACCTGGTTCACCCCAAATAATAGGACCCGTTTGGTAATCAACAGGGTTGCCGCCACGGTCTACACACTTACCGTTTGATTCCATATTACCTTGCTGGAAGTAAGCAGCAAAACGGTGTAAATATTGATCGTATGGCAGAATCGCTTCAGATTCAGCACCGTGGAAGTTGTTGTACCAAATGCCGATTAACGCCAGAATCACTGGTAGGTTTTCTTCTAACGGTGCCTGTGCAAAGTGCTGATCCATATCATGGGCACCATCAAGTAGCTCAACAAAGTTGTCGAAACCAATCGATAAGCAAATAGATAGACCAATAGCTGAGCATAGCGAGTAACGACCACCAACCCAATCCCAGAATTCAAACATATTGTCAGTATCGATACCAAACTCAGACACTGAACCTGCATTGGTTGAAAGTGCGGCAAAGTGCTTAGCAACATGTGCTTGATCTTGGGCTGTAGCTAAGAACCAATCACGAGCAGAATGTGCATTCGTCATTGTTTCTTGTGTTGTAAAGGTTTTTGATGCAATCAAGAATAACGTTGTTTCTGGGTTCAAATTTTTCAGTGTTTCTGCGATATGCGTACCGTCAACGTTTGATACAAAGTGCATGTTCAAACGCGTTTTATAAGGTACTAATGCTTCAGAAACCATGTAAGGGCCAAGATCTGAACCACCGATACCGATATTAACAACATCGGTAATTTTTTGTCCTGTATAACCTTTCCAATCACCGTCAACGATGCGTGCAGTGAAGGCTTTCATCTTCTCTAGTACAGCGTTAACTTTAGGCATAACGTCTTCACCATCAACAACGACTGGTGTATTGCTACGATTACGTAATGCAGAGTGAAGAACAGCACGATCTTCAGTTTTATTAATCTTTTCACCACTGAACATTTCGGCAATCGCTGCTTTTAGTTCAGTTTGCTCAGCTAATGCAAATAGCTTCGTCAGCGTTTCTTCTGTGATAAGGTTTTTAGAGTAATCAAGCAGAATATCTGAACCGAATGTTGCAGAAAACTTAGTAAAACGCTCGCTGTCGTTAGCAAACAAGTCGCTTAATTGTAGATCTTGCGCATCTTCATAGTGTGCAGTCAGATCTTTCCAAGCTTGAGTATGCGTTGGGTTGATGTTTTTCAACATGGTGAAGTTCCTGATATTTTTAGTTGTACAATCCATCGAGCATTTCGAATCAAATCACTCAATGGATCCCCGATATTCAAATGTTGTTGTGGCGCATACAGTCTGTTTATCAGACTTTTTTGTAATTTTACAACTTATGACGGATTATGACGTGAATACGCATATACCGTCATTGAGTCAGGTCACGAAAACCAAGAGTAAATAATAGCCGTTATTATTACTAATTGTTCCAGTCACATCTCTGATTGCAACAGAGCTTTAATCAAGACGCAAGAATTAATGTAGTTTCAAAAAACAATTCAACTGAAAGCCAAACCTTATAGTTTTCATTTTACATCCGATGAAATTGAACAACAAATTACAAAAACACGCCAATTTTTTGTTGGTTTAGTACATAGTTTAATTCAACAGACTTCTTATAAGTCTTACCTATAATTTGACGAAGGCTATATGCCGACATCCATCCTTAGTAAGAATATTATAGTGTCAATTTTTTCAGGGTAATTAGCATTAGAAGCTGATAAGACATAAACGAAAGAAAATACTAAGAGCATGCCGATCTCCACTGTCTTATTTTGACGATTCAAGAAGAATAATTGAGAGATAAAAGATTCATAATACAATGGAAGGCAATAAGTACCGAGTCATGGAAACCTCGATACTTATATCATGGGATAGAACAATTAAAACGGCTGGTTAATCATTACGCGAAACATATTATCTTCACTACCCCATGCGATTTCAGTACGAACAACCACACCTTCAACTTGGAAACGAATCGCACCACCGGCGCTCCATTTCATATCTTTATGTAGCTCAACTAAATTATATTCATCCGCAACACGGCCGATATCAACGAAAGCCACCCACTGCCACCATGGTACGTCATACCAATCAAAAACGGGCCAGTCACCTAAGGGTTGCCAGTCTGGCAAGACTCGATATTCCATGCTGTAACTCAATGCTGAACGATCAACATAACGACCGCCTTGGAAGCTACGTAAACGATATAGACCACCGAGTCGAGTACCTGCATATTCTGGCGGGCGATTATATTCATCTTTGCCATTGATATTTTGGGTATTATTCCAACTAGGGGTATCGCCGGTATAAACATTAAAAGCAAAGACTTGTTGATCAATAAGATCTTTAAATGCACCTAAATCCCAAAACCAGCTTTGGCTCAGTTCCCATCTCCACCATTCCGGACTATCAGTATCACCGGGGGAATAGGTTACAGAAAACTGGCTACGGCTACCTTCTGTAGGATTACGGGTATTATTACGGTTATCCCAATCAAAACGTGTTTCAAGCCCCCACACACTGGTCGGCTCTTCAAAGCCTATATCACTAGCTGTAGAATCGGTAAACTCTCGACTTTGATAAAATGGCCGAAATTCTAATGACGACACCCCACTCGTCCATGGGCTGCTTCCTGTCAGAGTACGCACTGGCTTAATCGCCGCCATGAAACCCTCAGATTCCCCTGCTCCAAACGGTAAAATATAGCGAGCAGTCAAACGGTATTGGGCTTCTTTACCATCAGCAATAATGGCATCGTCTTGAGAAGAATCATTCAATGTGCCGTCACCCACATAATAATCAGCCTGATTAAAATCAGCAGCGTACAGCTCAGCACCAAATAACCATCGACTATCTTGTGACAACACATAATTGTTCGCAGCAAGAAAGGTTATCCACGAATTTTTATCGGTAATAACACCCACACCAAGCAACGAGGCTTGAGGCTGCCCAGCACTTTTAATCAAGCCTGCCGCACCAACCGCGAACCCTAAAGAGTCACTTGAAAAAGCAAACGGAACGGCCGCAAAATCAGGGGTATATTTTTTTTGATGATCATCAGATAAAACTGATGCTGAATGCAATAAAGCCGTAGCAAGGGCTACGGCTTTAATTTTTTTATAGAAATTCAAATTAATCTGTTCTTCACTTTGCGATTATAAATAGGTCATATCAACTCGTGATGTTAGCTTGGTCACTAACTCGTACGCGATTGTGCCAATATGCTCAGCGACAACTTCTGCAGGTAAACCATTTCCCCACAAAACCGCTTCATCACCGACTTTATCTTGCGCATTAGGCCCAAGATCGACAGTCAGCATGTCCATAGACACACGCCCAGCCATGGGTACGATACGACCGTTAACTAAAACTGGGGTGCCATTCGGGGCTGTACGTGGGTAACCATCACCGTAACCAATCGCAATTACGCCGACTTTTGTATCACGCTCACTGGTCCATATGCCACCATAACCGACTTGCTCACCTTCTTTCACATCACGAACTGCAATTAAGCTAGAAGTTAGTGTCATCACAGGTTGCAGGTTAAATGCTTCAGCTGAACGGTCTGGTTCAATAAATGGAGAAACACCATACATAATAATGCCAGGACGAATCCATTCAAGCTGGCTATCAGGCCAGGCCAAGATCCCCGCCGAAGCAGCCAAAGAACGCTCGCCACTGCAGCCTTCCGTTAACGATAGGAAGGTATTAATTTGTTGGTTAGTGACATTACTCGTCAGATCATCAGCACAACCAAAGTGACTCATATATCGCAATGGTTTGGCGACATTATCGCAGGCATGTAAGCGTTGTACAAAATCATCTAGTTGCTCAGGGCGCACACCTAAGCGATGCATTCCCGTATCAATCTTCAACCAAACAACCGCTTGGTTGTCTAATTCAGCCGATTCTAGCGCCTCTAGTTGCTCGATTGAATGGACGACAGTATGAATATTATTTGTCACGATAATAGGTAAATCAGATGCGCCATAAAAACCTTCTAATAATAAGATAGGTTTAACGACCCCTCCTGCACGTAACGTTAATGCTTCTTCAATACGAGCAACACCAAATGCATCAGCATCAGGTAAACTTTTTGCTACATGTAACAAGCCATGTCCGTATCCATTCGCTTTCACTACGGCTAATAATTTACTATTCGGTGCCTGTAAATGCAGTTGTCGAATGTTATGTGTTAGCGCGTCGGTATTGATATAAGCTGTCGCCGCTTTCATCGTTAATTCCTAATTCCTAATTCTAAGATCATTCTTCATCGAATGCAGGTCCTGCATAATTATCAAAGCGCGAGTATTGACCTTGGAACGTTAAGCGAACAGAGCCAATAGGACCATTACGCTGCTTACCAATGATAATTTCTGCAATGCCTTTTAATGCACTTTCTTCGTTATACACTTCGTCACGATAAATAAACATAATCAAATCGGCATCTTGCTCGATCGCACCAGATTCACGTAAGTCAGAGTTAATCGGGCGTTTATCAGCACGCTGCTCCAACGATCGGTTAAGCTGCGAAAGGGCAACAACAGGAACATTCAATTCCTTCGCCAATGCTTTAAGAGAGCGTGAAATTTCAGATATTTCTAAAGTACGATTATCTTGCATGCCAGGCACGCGCATTAGCTGAAGGTAATCGATCATGATCATGCTTAGCCCGCCGTGGTCACGAGCAATACGACGCGCCCGTGAACGCAATTCGGTTGGTGTTAAGCCCGAGCTATCATCAATGAACATATTCTTCTTCTCCATCAGAATACCCATTGTTGATGAGATACGCGCCCAATCTTCATCATCAAGCTGACCGGTACGAATTTTCGTTTGATCAACACGAGATAATGACGCCAACATACGCATCATGATTTGTTCTGAGGGCATTTCCAATGAAAAGATAAGCACCGGCTTTTCTTGGTCCATTGCTGCGTTTTCACACAAATTCATCGCAAACGTGGTTTTACCCATAGATGGACGTGCCGCAACAATGATTAAATCTGAACCCTGCAGGCCTGCGGTTTTCTTATTGAGATCACTAAAACCAGTCGATACACCCGTAACACCATCTTGTGGCGTTTGGTATAGCAGTTCAATTCGCTCTAAGGTTTTTTCCAGAATGGTATCAACACTCTGTGGACCTTCATTATCATTGGTGCGCTGCTCTGCAATCGCAAAAACTTTACTTTCTGCCATGTCGAGCAAGTCTTCACTGGTACGCCCTTGCGGATCATACCCGGCATCAGCAATATCATTCGCCACACCAATCATGTCTCGAATTAATGCTCGCTCACGAACAATCTCGGCGTATGCTGCAATGTTTGCCGCTGAAGGCGTATTTTTAGCTAATTCTGCAAGGTAAGCAAAACCACCCACATCTTCTAATTTATCTGCACGCTCTAAATGTTCAGACAACGTAATAAGATCGAGGGGCTGCCCGCCCTCAAGTAACGCTGCTGTAGCTTCAAAAATAATACGATGGGGACGACTATAAAAGTCTTTTGAGACAACCTTCTCCGCAACGCGATCCCACTTTTCATTGTCCAACATTAAACCGCCCAGCACAGACTGCTCGGCTTCTAATGAATGTGGAGGCATTTTGATTGCATCCATCTGGGTATCTTTATATTTTTTCGGTTTACTATTATCAGCCATAATGATCGCGCGGTTACCTGAAACGAAGCCTGTTAGTATACCTTATTCATGTCATCTCTACGCATATCTCGTACAGGATAAATAGAAAGATGCCTTTTTGTTGATAAGATGATTATGACGTTTTTTCTGCGAGCAAGATGTATCCCTTTGCTATTCTTGACCAAAAGCTGACAATTTTAAGGTAAACTGCCCGCCAGCATTTATACCGACACGCTATTTAAATAATACTCGAGCAACGGAGGACACTTGGCAAGATACTTACTCGCTTTACTACTGCTTGCCAGTTCTCACGCTTATGCTGATGATGACGATACTCCAAACCTCCCCCCTTCACCGCTATCTACGGAGATAGAGCTTGGTTACCAATCATTGTCGGGTAATTCAGACTCACAATCGTTGAACACGCGGCTTGGACTTACGTATGTAAAAAACCAATTCCGTCACTCAGGTGAAGCAAAGTACTTATTAGTCAATAAAGATGGCGAAGAAGACAAACGTAAAGGTTCGTTAGAATTACAGTCAGATATGAAAATTAATGAGCGTGCCTATCTATTGGGTAATGCTAATTATGTTGACGATCGCTATGGGCCGTACTTTATCGATTTTACCTTAGCAACAGGTATGGGTTATCAGCTCTTACGTCGCGAAACCGTCTTGATGGAAGTGGAAGCTGGTCCAGGCTATCGTCATCAAGAACCCAATCTTGATGAAATTAGCGACGATGACATCGTCTTACCAGATACGGTCGACGAACTGATTATCAGGGCAAGTACCAAAGTAACGTGGAAGCCAGTTAAAAATATGGAATTGAATCTACGACTAACAGGCATAGCGGGTAACAGTAACAGTACGTTAGAAAGTGAAATAAATCTGACTAGCTCTGTGACCGAACACATTGCGATAAAGATTAGCAGTTCACAAAAATATAATAGTTGGGTACCCGATGGTTTGAAAAAGAGAGATTCAACCATGACAGTCAATTTACTGTTTAAGATTTAGTGCATCGGTTTCAGGGAAGAAGTTCTGTCGAAACCGTTAAATTCAGTTATGAATGGCATATTACAGATACAAAAAAACCAGCCCAAAGGCTGGTTTTTTTTATTAACACTAAAAACTATTACTCTGCAGCAACAATTGTTAGGTTAACTTTAGCGAATACGTCAGAGTTTAGCTGAATGCTAACTTCGTATTCGCCAGTGTTACGTAGCGCGCCTTCAGGTAGACGAACTTCGCTCTTCACTACTGCTTCGCCTGCCGCTGTAATAGCGTCAGCGATATCGCGAGTACCGATAGAACCGAATAGTTTACCTTCGTCACCTGCTTTAGATGCGATAACGATCGCTTCTAGAGCAGCTAATTTTTCTGCACGAGCTTCAGAAGCAGCTAGTTGCTCAGCAACTTTAGCTTCTAGTTCTGCACGGCGAGTTTCGAACATTTCAACGTTAGCTTTAGTAGCCATAACAACTTTACCCTGTGGGATAAGGAAGTTACGAGCGTAACCAGACTTAACGTTAACTTGATCGCCTAGGCTACCTAGGTTACCGATTTTATCAAGTAGAATAACTTGCATTATCTTGTCCTCTTTATAAGTCTAAAAACTACTACGCTTACAGATGCTTATCTGTGTACGGTAGAAGTGCTAGGTAACGAGAACGCTTGATAGCGCGAGCTAGCTGACGTTGGTATTTAGCACGAGTACCAGTGATACGGCTCGGTACAATTTTACCAGCTTCAGTAATGTAGTTTTTTAGAGTAACTACGTCTTTGTAGTCGATCTCTTGTACGTCTTCTGCAGTGAAACGACAGAATTTACGACGACGGAAGAAACGTGCCATGGGCTAATCTCCTGAACAAATTATTTCAATGTGGTCGGCATGCAACACTAATTTACCTATGCCATTACGGCCGGTTTGGTATGAGATAAATCCCGCTACCTTAGTGTGTACGCCAACGGCTAAATCTTGAGTGAGAACTTGTAGACCTTTACCACTGATTACTACATTGATGTAGCAATACACCTGCCGAAGTAAATCAGCTTCCCGTTGGTAGGAGCGATGCTCAAGCACAAAGTGACAATGAGGCACACCTGCCGGGGATTGGCTTCGCTTGGGGTCTTTGGCTATAACACCAGACAACTCCAGACGATTGGTCATATTACAAATTACTCAGCTGCAGCTTCGTCTTCAGCTTGTGCTGGAGCTTCTGCACGTGGCGCTTCTGAACGATCTGAACGCTCTTCGCGGTCGTCACGCTTAGTGAAACGCTCTTCTTTAGCCTTCATCATTGGAGATGGCTCAGTTACAGCGTTTTTCGCACGCATGATCATGTTACGGATCACAGCATCGTTGAAACGGAAAGTCGTTTCAAGTTCGTCAACTACAGACTGCTCAGCTTCGATGTTCATAAGAACATAGTGTGCTTTGTGCAGTTTGTTGATTGGGTAAGCCATTTGACGGCGGCCCCAATCTTCTAGACGGTGAATTTGACCACCAGAATCTTTGATTGAACCAGTGTAACGTTCGATCATGCCAGCAACCTGTTCGCTTTGATCAGGGTGCACCATGAATACGATTTCGTAATGACGCATTGGTTGCTCCTTACGGATTAATCAGCTTCCAGATTTGGCTCGGTTAACCAGAGGAAGCAAGGAACTAAAAAAAGAACCGAGAATTTGGACACCGAATAGTATAGAGAATACCCAGTTGAAGCAAGAGATTTTAGGTATTAATCCCAGTAAAAATGAAAATAAAAAAGGGCTGTGAAAATCACAGCCCTTTTATGTACTTCATAATGTCGCTATCTAGCTAAAATAAAAGACTAAATCTGACGTTGACGTACAGCTTCAAATAAACAAATACCTGTCGCGACAGACACATTAAGACTTGAAACAGAGCCAGCCATTGGGATCTTGATTAAGTCATCACATGTTTCACGCGTCAGACGACGCATTCCTTCACCTTCAGCACCCATAACAATGGCTAATGGCCCTGTTAGTTTACTGTGGTAAATATCATGCGTTGCTTCACCAGCAGTACCGACAATCCACACACCTTTGTCTTGCAGTGCACGCATGGTACGCGCCAAGTTCGTTACACGTACCAGAGGCATCACTTCAGCAGCACCACAAGCTACTTTACTTGCGGTTGCAGTCAGCTGTGCTGCACGGTCTTTAGGAATAATTACCGCAGCGGCACCAGCAGCATCAGCATTACGTAAACAAGCACCTAGATTATGAGGATCAGTTACGCCATCTAAAATCAATAACAGCGGATTTTCAGAGCCTTCTAAGATGGCATCTAAATCGTGCTCATTAAGCTGTTTTGCAGGCTTAACACGAGCAATAATACCTTGATGAGATGCGCCTTTAGCTTTGTCGTCTAATGCTTTACGACCTGCTTGCTGAATAGTAATACCTAAGTCTTTCAATTCAGTAAGTAGCGGCATTAAGCGATCATCTTGACGATCTTTTAGCACAAATACTTCGATTAAACGTACCGGGTCTGTCGCTAAAACAGCTTTTACGGCATGAATACCGAAAATCATGTCATTACTCATTAATTAGCCTTCTTCTCTAACCGTTCTTTTTTACCAGCACGCTGTTTCTTTCGTGCCTTGCTTGATTTCTTCACTTTACGCTTAGGGTCGTTCGCTTTCTTTGACTTTGGATCCCCCGTAGCAGGACCTTTATCACCCTCAGCCAATGGTACAGCACCTTCTTTCAGCTTTTGGCGCACCGATGAGCGTACTCTCTTTGATTTCGAACGATGCGCAGTTTTTGCTTCACCATCTTCAACAATGAACGCTTTCTTAGCTGGGTTCCCGCCGAATGAGCGCATACCTTCTGCTTTACGCATTCGCTGTTGTTTTTTCTTTGCTGTTTTACCTTCACCACGCGGTTTACGGTTACTACCAGCAATATCAAAATCAATCTGGCGATCATTCAAATTAATGGCAGCAACCTTAACCTGAACCGTATCACCTAAACGGTAAACCAAACCAGAACTGTCGCCAATCAATCGCTGACCAATAGCATCATATTGGTAGTAATCATTCGCTAAATTCGAAATGTGTACTAGGCCATCAATGTTCAGCTCTTTTAAACGAACAAAGAAACCAAAGCCTGTTACATTCGCAATCACACCTTCGAATTCATCGCCGATATGGTCTTGCATGTACTCACATTTCAGCC
This sequence comes from Photobacterium profundum, assembly GCF_003026285.1. GTDB lineage: Bacteria > Pseudomonadota > Gammaproteobacteria > Enterobacterales > Vibrionaceae > Photobacterium > Photobacterium profundum. The sequence continues at coordinate 19,461 of NZ_PYOD01000025.1, read as the reverse complement.
AATCAGCCACATCACGTGTTGCATCATCTGCACGACGCTCTGTCATTGAACATTGCTCACCGATTTTATCAATATCATCGAATGAGTAATGATAACCACCAGTTGGTGTCCAGCGATCTTCGTTCTTACCTTCATTTTTCGCAATTAAGTACTTAATTGCGCGGTGTAAGGTTAAATCAGGGTAACGACGAATTGGTGACGTAAAGTGCGCGTATTGCTTCAGTGCTAAACCGAAGTGACCGATATTATCGGCTTGATACAAAGCTTGCTTCATAGAACGAAGCAACATGGTTTGAATCAATTCTTTATCAGGGCGATCATGAATTAGCGTCGCCAATGCCGCATAATCACGCGGTGTAGGCTCAAGACCACCCGATAAATGCAGGCTTAACTCACCCAAGAAATCACGGAAACCCTGTAAGCGTTCTTCGCCAGGAACATCGTGTGCACGATACAATGCAGGCTCTTTGGCTTTTTCAACAAAACGTGCTGATGCAATATTGGCTAAAATCATACATTCTTCGATGATTTTATGTGCTTCGTTACGCTCTGCAGGCACAATGCGGTCAATCTTACGATCTGCATTGAAGATAAACTGCGTTTCGATTGTTTCAAACTCAATCGCACCACGCTCTTCACGTGATTTCTTCAGCACTTTATACATGCCAAAGAGTTCTTCCAAATGAGGAACTAATGGCGCATAACGTTCGCGTAACTCTTCATCACCATCCAACATTTTACTCACTTTGGTGTAAGTAAGACGTGCATGAGAATTCATTACCGCTTCGTAATGCTTATAACCTGACAGGTTACCTGAATCGGAAATGGTCATTTCACAAACCATACACAAGCGATCGACTTGTGGGTTCAGTGAACATAAACCGTTCGACAACACTTCAGGTAACATCGGGATCACTTCGGAAGGAAAGTAAACCGAGTTACCACGTTTAGTTGCTTCGTTGTCTAATGCTGAAGCTGGACGAACGTAATGGCTTACGTCAGCAATTGCTACCCATAAACGCCAGCCACCTGACTTTTTACGCTCACAAAAAACAGCATCATCAAAGTCACGAGCATCTTCACCATCGATCGTAACTAACGGTAAATCACGTAAATCAACACGTCCTGCTTTTGCTTCTTCAGGTACTTCTTCGCCTAGCCCCTGAATTTGCTTCGTAACTTCAGATGGCCATTCGTTTGGAATATCATGGGTACGTAGGGCAATTTCGATTTCCATACCCGGTGCCATGTTTTCGCCCAACACTTCGACGACTTTACCTACCGCGTTATGCTGACGAGTGGCACGTTGATTGATTTCAACCACCACAACATTTCCCATACGAGCCCCCATGCGGAAATCGTTCGGGATCACGATATCTTGCGAAATGCGGGAATCGTCAGGCACCACGTACCCCATGCTCTCTTCAATGAAGAAACGACCCACAATTTGCTTGGTGCTTTCTTGTAAAATACGAACAACACGGCCTTCACGACGTCCACGTTTATCGACACCTGACACTTGCGCCAAAATGTAATCACCGTGAATCACACCACGCATTTGGTGGCTAGGCAGCATAAGGTCATCTTTGTTTCCGACACCTTCAGGGCGCACGAAACCAAAGCCATCACGATGACCAATAACATGACCTTTAATGAGGTCGAGACGTTCAGGTAAGGCGTAACACTGACGACGAGTAAAAATAAGTTGACCATCACGTTCCATCGCACGTAAGCGACGACGTAAACCTTCGTAATGGTCATCTCCTTCTAGCTTTAGTTCAGTAAATAACTGATCACGGCTAACAGGAGCAGAAAAGCCACGAATTACTTCAAGTAGAAGTTCACGGCTTGGAATTGGGTTTTCGTAATTTGATGCTTCGCGATCGCGGAAAGGATCGACCGGTAAATCGGTTGTACCTTTGGACATAAGCTGATCCATGTTGGCAAAATATACGTTAGGTATACTCAAACCATAGGTGAACAGACGGGAGCAAAGCAAAAAACTTTACTCCACTAATAAGATGGGAAGTTATTGTTATATGCGTTATTCCGTTACAGGACGATCAAGCAATACAAGTAACGGTGGATTATTATCAATTAAGCTTAGCAAAGTATGTTTATCAAGCTCAGCTAAAAACGCACTTCTTGCTGATGCCAAAATTCCTTTTAGTTGGCAGGCTGGCGTAATATGACAAAAATCTTCACTGCAATTAACGATCTGCAGCGGTTCAGTTGCACGCACCACATCACCCAGAATAATTCTGTTAGCAGGCATTCCTAAACGAATACCACCGTTTTTTCCTCGCACAGTATCCACATAGCCAAGTTGACCTAATTTATTAATGATCTTAACCATGTGGTTACGGGATACACCATAAACTTCAGTCACTTTACTAATGCTGGTTAATTCGCCCTCAGGCAAAGTTGCAAGGTATATCAAGGCACGAAGGCCGTAGTCTGTAAAACTGGTTAACTGCACAATAACTCCTCTTTCGTCCATTTTAATCTTGTTCTTGACTAAAAGATACAGATCAGATACAACTTATAAGGTGCATTATAAATATAACTTTAAGAGAAAGTCATGATAAGTCAACAAACTATTGATATCGTTAAAGCAACAGCGCCAGTTGTCGCTGCAACAGGCCCAAAACTAACCGCGCACTTTTATGAGCGCATGTTTAGCCATAACCCTGAACTCAAAGATATTTTTAATATGAGTAATCAGCGCAATGGCGATCAACGAGAAGCATTATTTAATGCAATTTGCGCCTATGCGAACAACATCGACAATCTAGCCGCCCTATTGCCTGCTGTTGAAAAAATCGCTCATAAACATACAAGTTTCATGATTACTGCTGAACAATATCAAATTGTTGGCGGTCATTTATTGGCAACGATTGATGAATTGTTGTCACCAGGACAAGAAGTATTAGATGCTTGGGGTGAAGCATACGGCGTACTTGCCAACGTATTCATTACTCGCGAAGAAGCGATCTATCAAGAAAATGAAGACAAAACGGGTGGCTGGCGTGGAACGCGTGAATTTACATTAATCGAAAAAACACAAGAAAGTGATGTTATTACCAGTTTCACTTTCAAGCCAACAGATGGTGGCACGGTTTCAAACTTTAAACCGGGACAATACCTAGGTATCTACCTCACTCCTGACGCCTTTGAATTTCAGGAAATACGTCAGTACAGCTTATCATCAGCGCCACGTACCGATAGTTACCGAATCTCGGTTAAGCGTGAAGAAGGCGGTAAAGTCTCTAATTACCTGCACAATGAACTCACTGTTGGTGATACCGTACAACTTGCCGCACCTGCAGGCGATTTCTTTTTAGATGTACCGGCAACTACACCCGTTACATTAATTTCAGCTGGTGTAGGTTTAACACCAACATTATCAATGTTAGATGCGTTAACAGAGCATCAAGCATCAGTGCATTGGTTGCACGCAACTGAAAATGGTAGTCACCACGCCTTTAAAGATTATGTGAATGCGCTGGCAGATAAGTACGATCATATCAGTGCGACAACTTGGTATCGTGAACCACTCGCCACTGATCGCCCAGCTGAAGATTTCGATTACCAAGGCATGATTGATTTGAATGTTGTTGCACCGCAATTAATTGACCCTGCAACGCATTATTACTTCTGTGGTCCAGTTGGTTTCATGCAGCATGTTGCAAAACAGCTTATTGAATTAGGTGTGCAAGAAGGCAATATTCACTACGAATGCTTTGGTCCACATAAAGTACTATAAAAGATACTGTGGGAACGTGCTGAAGCTGCTCACTGATTCAGTATGTACAATAAAAGCGAAGTGTCATAGTTCTAAAGCGTAGCCAATGGTTACGCTTTTTTATTAGGGGGAATAAGGGGTCAAAAATCGAGATAATTAAGACAAGATAAATCTTTACCAGAAAGTATCACGACGTTTTGCTCGTGCAATAATGTTTTCAGGCATCCGGCGCTCAAGCCCCATACGTAACTGGGCAATCTTTCGATGCGAGCTCTTACTGGCCGTTACTGTGTTATACAACCAGCGATATGCATCTTCAAAATCCAGTGGGCTACCGTAATTATTCAATAATAACTCAGCAAGTTGAATGCGGGCATCAACATTGCCCATTGCAGCAGCTTCACGCAAATATGGGATAGCCCGTTCACGGTCTTGTTGAACTAACGTGCCTTTTGCATAATAACGACCAAGCTGTTCAAGTGCCGCTGGTGAACCTTGGTGCGCAGCAGACTGCATGTAATACACGCCTAACTCAACATCCCGCTCAACACAGACGCCCCAAGCCAGCATATCGCCATACAAGAACTGGTAAGAGGGGGATTCTACGCGTTTCGCTCGTGCTTCAATATCTTGTACCAGCTGGCAATCATCTACTTTTAGTTGCTGCAGATGGGTATTGCTTTCAAATAACTTAATCAATTCAGCGTCAGTGTAAACAGGCACAGCATCACCTACATCTTCCAATGCATATACAGGTGTAACTACCAGTAATGTCGAAAATAATAAGTGACGCAGGTTCATCAACTAATCTCTCTTAAGCCGTAAATAGCTTATCGACCACACCATTTCAGACTTTAGAGAAAAGCGATAAAAAAACGGCAACTTTTTGCCACTTAAAAATAGACTAGAGGGTAACATCAAATAACAGGCAATAAAAAAGCCAACCTTTCGGTTGGCTTTCATCAAACATTATCAATTACCTTATTAGGTAATTATTCACCGTATGGGTGAACCTTGATAATAGTTTCATTACGATCTGGACCAGTCGAAATAATATCGATTGGCACACCCGTTAACTCTTCAATACGAGCAATGTAATTTAATGCTGCTTGTGGAAGCGCATCAAGTGTCTTAGCACCAAACGTATTTTCAGACCAACCAGGCATTGTTTCGTAAATTAGCTCTAGGTTCTCGTAAGCATCTGCAGCCATTGGAGAAACACTTAAAGTTTTACCGTCTTGAGTTTTGTAACCAGTACAAATCTTGATCTCTTTTAAGCCGTCCATTACGTCTAGCTTAGTTAGGCAGAAACCCGAGATTGAGTTGATCTGTACTGCACGACGCATAGCCACGGCATCAAACCAACCAGTACGACGTAAACGACCTGTCGTTGCGCCAAACTCGTTACCAACTGTACCTAGGTGCTTACCAACTGGGTCTTGCTTATCTAGACCATCGTATAGCTCAGTCGGGAATGGACCTGCACCTACACGTGTACAGTATGCTTTCGCGATACCTAGGATATAACCTAAGTGACGAGGACCGAAACCAGAACCAGCAGCAACACCGCCAGCAGTAGTATTAGAAGATGTTACGTACGGGTAAGTACCGTGGTCAATGTCTAGAAGTGTACCTTGTGCACCTTCAAACATGATCTTGTCGCCACGCTTACGCGCCTCATCAAGCTCTTGTGTTACATCGATAACCATCGCAGTTAGCACGTCAGATTGCGCCATAACGTTTGCTAGTACTTCATCGTAGCTTACAGGTTCAGCATTGTAGTAATGCTCAAGCTGGAAGTTGTGGTAAGCCATAACTTCTTTAAGCTTCTCAGCAAATGCTTCTTTATCGAATAGATCGCCAACACGTAAACCGCGACGTGCTACTTTATCTTCGTACGCAGGACCGATACCACGGCCTGTTGTACCGATAGCTTTCTTGCCACGCGCAACTTCGCGCGCTTGGTCAAGAGCGATATGATACGGAAGGATTAGCGGACAAGCTTCTGAAAGGAACAAACGCTCACGAACAGGAATACCACGTTCTTCTAGTGGACCCATTTCTTTCATCAACGCATCAGGAGAAAGTACAACACCGTTACCGATAATACACTTAACATTGTTACGCAGAATGCCTGATGGAATCAGGTGAAGGACAGTTTTTTCACCGTCAATGACTAGGGTGTGACCTGCATTGTGTCCGCCTTGGTAGCGAACTACATATTTTGCATCTTCGGTTAATAGGTCTACTATCTTACCTTTACCTTCGTCACCCCATTGGGTGCCAAGAACGACTACATTATTTGCCATCTTCTTCGTCTATCTGTAGTTAAAAAAGGATTCTAGCACCTTACTGTACGCCTTGCAGTCATTTTTTAACGGTAAGGAATATTTCAGCAAGAAGGGTATCACGAATACATACTTACCTGATTTACATACTGCGATACATCATGTAAGCAATAACACTGCCAGTAACAACAAGGCATCCGCCAATGCGGCGTAAGTTGTTATCATTCTGTTGGCTTAGCTGGCTCACCATATCTCGCCACCCTTTAGGTGCAAGTAGTGGACCTAACCCTTCAACAATTAAGACTAATCCTAGTGCCATCCAAATCGTATTCGACATATCTTGTTTCTCTGTAATAACACCGTGGCATTGTTGCCACAAAAAAAAAGACAAGGCTAATGCCTTGTCTTCTTATCTAACATCAACCGCGTATTAGTTTACGCCGTTCGACTCTTTCATGTACTTAAAGAACTCTGTATTCGGATCAACGATCAGAATATCGCTCTTAGAACTAAAGCTCTTCTCATACGCCTTTAATGAACGTAAGAAGTTATAGAACTCTGGATCTTGATTAAATGCATCAGCATAAATCTTAGCAACTGTTGCGTCGGCACTACCACGAAGCACTCGTGCTTCACGATCCGCTTCTGCAAGAATTTTCGCTACTTCAAGTTCAGATTGAGCACGGATTACTTCCGCTTTCTCTCTACCTTGTGCACGGTGCTTACGCGCAACAGACTCACGCTCAGCTCGCATACGACGGTATATAGATTCACTGATCTCATCCGGAAGGTTGATTTTCTTCATACGGAAATCAACAACTTCAACACCCAAATCTTTCATTGCACTTACTTTTGTTTCAGCAAGTACATCTGCCATGATTTGATCACGCTGACCTTCCACTTCTTTACGAGGTGCAACTTCAGCAATAATCTCATTCACAACGGCTTCAGCAGCAGCAGGTTCATCTACAACTTCAACAATAGCTTTACGCTCTGGGCCTGAAACAATTTGCTTGATTTCTTTCGAACCAATTTCGGCACGAAGGTTATCAACAACTTTACGCTTTAAGAGTGCTTCAGCAGTCGACTTATCACCACCACCTGTTGTTAGGTAGTACTGACCAAAATCACTGATACGCCACTTTACGTACGTATCGATGATTACATCTTTTTTCTCTGCTGTTACAAAACGGTCAGCTTGGTCATCCATTGTCTGCATACGTGCATCTAGTGTACGTACACGGTCAAATAGTGGCACTTTAAAATGTAAACCAGGCTCGTAAATACGAGCAACTTCAGTATTGTTGTCTTTCAAGATACGACCAAAACGTACCACAATACCGCGCTCACCTTCATTCACTACGAATAAAGACATGAGTAACAGAGCGATAAAGATGACAACCACTGGGATCATTAATTTACGCATGATTAATATCTCCCTTGACGGCCAGTATCAGAACGTGGTGACGTCGATGCTGGAGTTGGGCTTTCAACCTTTTCAAGCTCGATACCATATGAACTGCTTGATGTACCGGCTTTAGTCTTCGTATCACCAGATTGATTCATTAGTTTATCAAGCGGTAAATACAACAAGTTACCATTCGACTTAGAGTCAATCATCACTTTGCTGGTATTGCTGTAAACACGTTCCATCGTTTCAAGGTACAAACGACTACGCGTTACATCTTTAGCAACTTCATACTCAGGCAATAATTTCTCAAATTGAGCCACTTCACCCAGAGCACCATTGATGGTTTTCTCAGAATAACCTTGTGCTTCTTTCTTCAAACGTTCTGCATGACCAGTTGCTTTAGGCAAAATATCGTTGCTGTAAGCTTCAGATTCACGCACAAAACGTTCTTCATCTTCTCGTGCGGCAATCGCATCATCAAAAGCATCTTGTACTTCTGATGGTGGACGTGCTGACTGGAAGTTCACATCAACAACAAGGATACCCATGTCGTAATTTTCAATGATCTTCTCAATCGCTTCTTGAGTACTCGCTCGAATAACCTGACGACCCGTTGTTAAGGCCTCATCCATCGTCGAATCACCAATCACAGCGCGCAATGCAGAATCTGTTGCTTGGCGTAAACTATCATCAGCATTTGTTACGCTGAATAAGTAGTTTTGCGCTTCAGAAACACGGTATTGCACATCCATTTCTACTTTCAATACGTTTTCATCTTTGGTTAACATTAAACCAGAGCTGCGTAGTGAACGAATTGCCTGAACGTTTACCGGCGTAACTTCATCAACAAATGTAGGCTTCCAGTTAAGGCCAGGATCAACCATTTCATAAAACTTACCAAAACGTAATACTACGCCTCGTTCAGCTTCACCAATGGTATAGAAACCTGAAAAACCCCAAACTGCAGTAGCCAGCACTGCAACTACCCCTAAACCAATAGCGCTGCCACCAGTTGAAGGACCTTTTTTATTTCCATTCCCAAAAATACCACCAAGTTTACGACTTAGTTTTGAAAAAACCTCGTCGAGGTCTGGTGGTCCTTGCTCACGTCCGCCGCGATTCTTATTACCCCAAGGGTCTTTATCACGGCCGTCGTTGTTACCAGGCTCATTCCACGCCATTATAGAACTCCATCAATATGATATGACGACAGTTTTAATCCATTAAGCAACGATAAAGTCATCTAACAAATTACTTTCTTTTTTTTGTAACCGTGACCAATCGGCCAACGGTAATCGAATATCAACCATTAGGCATCCATCAGATTCATACTCTTCACGCAAAATACAGCCAAGCTGATAAAACTTACTTCGATATCGACCCGCATTCTCAGGCGGTAAACGTAAAGTATGTTTTACCATGGTGCCAGAAAGACGTTCAGTTAACGCTTGGAACAATAGGTCAATACCTATACCTTCCATTGCAGATACCCAAACACAACGGGGAAGCCCGTCTTCATCTCTTTCTATGCGAGGTTCAGCACCTTCCAAGCAGTCAATTTTATTCATGACTATCAAGCGAGGTACATCACCAGCATCGATTTCATCTAGCACTAAATGAACTGCGTCCATGTTTTCACGGAAACGCTCATCACTGGCATCAACCACATGAAGCAACAACGTCGCTTCTTGGGTTTCTTTCAGTGTTGCTTTAAATGCAGCCACTAAATCGTGGGGTAAGTGACGAATAAATCCTACTGTATCAGCCAGAATTGATGTCCCCACATCAGCTACATCTATTTTACGTAATGTTGGATCCAGTGTTGCAAACAGCTGATCAGCTGCGTACACCCCTGCATCTGTAATGCGATTAAACAAAGTAGATTTACCGGCATTGGTATAGCCGACCAGAGAAATAGTAGGAATTTCAGCACGGTTTCGTGCTCGTCGTCCCTGCTCTCGCTGTTTTGACACTTTATCTAATCTACGTAAAATTGTCTTAATGCGATCACGCAATAAGCGGCGATCCGTTTCCAGCTGAGTTTCACCCGGGCCTCGAAGACCAATACCACCTTTTTGACGCTCAAGGTGAGTCCAGCCTCGAATTAATCGAGTTGAAATATGACGTAACTGAGCAAGTTCCACTTGAAGTTTACCTTCGTGGGTACGTGCACGCTGGGCAAAAATATCAAGGATTAAACCTGTTCTATCTATCACCCTACATTGACACAATTGCTCAAGATTACGCTCTTGCGCTGGAGATAGGGAGTGGTTAAATATGACAATTTCGGCTTCTTCAGCACGAACTGCATCGGCAATTTCTTGCGCTTTACCTTCTCCCACATAGTACTTAGGGAGGGGAGTTTTTCGGCTACCAGTGACAACACGTAGCGTATTCACTCCCGCAGAGGAGACCAGCATTTCACATTCGCTTAGATCTTCCCATTCCCCGTCTTGCGTGAAGTTGATATGAACAAGAATCGCCTGTTCACCGGCTTCATAACGGTCAAACAAGCAATCAACTCCTTACTTTGAATAAAATATTATTCTTCTGCTTTTTCTGGGGTAGCTGGACGATCGCTCGCATGGTGATGATTCACCGGACGAGCTGGAACAACTGTAGAAATTGCATGCTTATAAACCATCTGGTTAACAGTGTTTTTAAGCAGAATCACAAACTGATCAAATGATTCAATCTGGCCTTGAAGTTTAATGCCGTTCACCAGGTAAATTGAGACCGGTATTCTTTCACGACGCAGCGCATTCAAAAACGGGTCTTGTAGAGATTGCCCCTTAGCCATTCTTTTTTTCCTTATTTATTTATTTATTTGTAGTTGTAATTAGCAACGAACACAAACTAAAAAATACGCAAAACAATTCAGAGTATACACGCTAATCAAACATCACATCTAATTGAGTTTGTGACTGTTTGTAACGCAGCATCCCCATTATTGCTATCCAACCACGTCAAATCTTTCCAGCCACGTAGCCAGGTAATTTGACGCTTCGCCAATTGACGGGTTGCACAGACACCACGGAAGACCGCTTCGTCTAAATCACAATTCCCGCCCAAGTAGTCCCACATCTGTCGATAACCAACGCAACGAATTGATGGCAAATCGGGGTGAAGATCACCTCGCTGATACAAAGCACGTACTTCTTCTTCAAAGCCAGCTTCGATCATGTTCTCAAAACGTTGTTCGATCCGTTGATGTAAAACAGCCCTATCCTTGGGTGCTATTGCAAATTGATGAACCCGATATGGCAATGGTTCACCTTGAGTTTTCGTCAACTCAGTTAATGTTTTACCTGAAATACGAAAAACTTCTAATGCTCGAGATAAACGTTGTGGATCATTAGGATGGATCCTAGCTCCCGAAACTGGGTCAATCCTTACTAATTCCTCGTGCAAAAATTGCCAGCCTTTCTCTTGTGCTTCTCGTTCTATCCCAGCTCGAACGTCTGGGTCCGAAGCCGGTAAAGGTGACAAACCTTCAAGTAAAGCCTTGTAGTACAACATAGTACCACCGACCAACAAGGGTATACGCCCTTCTGCAACTATATCAGCCATTTCTTTAAGTGCATCAGTCCGGAAGTCTCCAGCAGAATAACTTTGCGCTGGATCACGAATATCAATCAAACGATGCGGTGCTAACGAAAGTTCTCGCTCATCCGGCTTCGCAGTTCCGATATCCATCCCCTTATAAATAAGGGCAGAGTCGACACTAATCAACTCTACAGGCAATTGTTCTCGCAAACGAATAGCAAGATCAGTTTTTCCTGATGCAGTTGGACCCATAAGAAAAATAGCTTGTGGTAATGGCTTACTCATATAAAAAGGCTTCTATTGCTTTACTAACATCTACGGGGCGAAGTAAATATTGGTTATGTTGTTCAATATCACTTCCCCACAGTTGTTCTAGTTCGGTCACTAATTGGATCGCCTGAGACAAACTAAATGTATCAACGGGCATCACACACTGTGTTGCTAACCAATCCCATAATTTATCCCAGCCCTGTGCGTCAGGATCTTCTGCGATAGATAACAAGTAGGTTAACAAATTTGGGATAAGCTGTTGTAAGTTTTGCTGCCTTAAAGGCAAACAAACCGACAAAATAATTAATCCAGACTTACCTTTCGCTTTTAAATTGATACCTAACTGTTTTAAAAGCAGTGCATGTTGCTCTGCACATGCTATCAAATCTGACTCAACAGGCACTGAATGTGGGATCAATAACGGCTGAGGTTTCAATCCTTCCGTGGCAGCTAAGCGTAACTGGCCTTTATGATGCAAGCGTTGAGCATGATCGAGTGACAGTACATGAATACCATCATGCCGACTAACCAATAAATAACGCTCTGCCACAATACTCAGTGCTTTGCCTAACCCGACTCCAACTTGGGTATCAACCACATTTTGTCGAGTAACAGCAGTGGTACGGCTCTCACCAGTTAACGTTGTACTAGCTTTTGCTGATGCGCCTACCGATGAAGCGTGTGAAGGTATTGATGGTGGTGTTTGAATGAGTCGTTGATAAGCCGCGACTTCCTGCTTTGAAGGCCCGATTTCTGGTTGATATCCAGCATTATTACGTCGTTGAGCTGTATCATAACTCGATTGCGAACTTCGCCCTGATCCGCTATTCCCATTACTCTGTGGTGAAAGGCTATCGATAGCACGCTTACCATTTGTATAATCTGAACGCTCTACTGCACGATCATTGCGTTCTCGCTTATCATTTCGTTCTTGGTGTTGTGTATTCGATGCTGACTCACTCGCCACAGAAGAAGACAACCATTCTTCAGGTTGCGCTTTATTCGGGTAGTTTGGGCTGTCTGCAATTGCCTGTAATGCGGGCGCGGCTTCTGCTATTTGGTGAGAGTGAGCACTCTCTACCGATTCAGAGGCAGTATCAGCATAAGGTGTCGCTATTGCGCTTGCCCGCTGTGGCGCATGATAACTCTGCTGCTCATCCATCGCCCCTTGCTGAAGAGCACTTTGAATTCCCTGATAAATAAAATCATGTACTAACCGAGCTTGGTGAAAACGCACCTCATGCTTAGCTGGGTGTACATTCACATCCACCTGATGAGGGTCAACTTCAATAAAGAGCACATACGCTGAGTATTGATCGGAGGCTAAGTTGGCCTCGTAGGCTTGACGAATAGCATGATTGATCAGCTTATCTTTCATCATGCGACCATTCACATAACAGTACTGAACATCATTTTGTGACCGTGACCCTTGCGGCGTGCAAATCCAGCCTGATAATTTTAAATCACCATGCTCAAGCTCCACTGCTAATGCATGTTGCAAAAAGCTTTGACCACATGCCGATACTAAACGACGCTCTTTTTGAATTTGTGTTTGGGAAGCGCGATATTGACGAATGGTCTTGCCGTTATGACGCAAGGTAATCGACACATCGAAGCGACTAAGCGCTATGCGCTTTAGCAGTTCATCAATGTGATTAAATTCTGTTTTTTCAGTGCGTAAAAACTTACGACGAGCAGGAGTATTGAAAAAGAGGTCAAGTACTTCAATTGTGGTGCCTATTGGATGTGCTGCTGGTTTTAACTGCACATCCATATCTCGCCCTTCAGCATAGGCAGACCAAGCTTCTTCTTGAGTTGCAGTGCGTGAAGTGAGGGTTAAACGCGAGACAGAACTAATACTGGCCAATGCTTCACCACGAAAACCGAGGCTAACAATGGCTTCTAAATCATCTAATGAAGATATTTTAGAGGTTGCATGGCGACTAAGTGCCAGCCCGAGTTCATCCTTCGCAATACCTTTACCGTTATCGCGAATACGGATCGTACGGCTACCCCCTTTATCGATATCAATATCAATACGAGTGGCACCGGCATCCAGACTGTTTTCGACCAGCTCTTTAACCACAGAGGCTGGTCGTTCTACGACTTCACCTGCTGCAATCTGGTTTGCCAGCCGAGCAGGTAAAATTTGAATCGGCATAATTAACTTCTTGGTATAATTAACGTCTGACCAACTGCTAGTTTATCAGACTTTAGCTTATTAGCATTACGTATGCTATCTACCGAGACCCCATAACTGGTTGCAATTTTACCCAGAAATTCACCGCGCTTAACTTTATGGCTAATCGACTTAGGCGCATCCACTTCCACTTTTAACTTTTGCCCGACCATAACATTGTCAGACTTTAGGTTATTAAGCTGACGAATACTGTCCATCGTAACGCTGTATTTACTGGCAATTTTACCCAGGTAGTCACCACGCTGTACCTTATGTATCACCACTTTCTTAACCGTTGCTGGCGAAGAAGACGCTGATATAGAAGATGTTCTCACTGTATTCGATGCCGAAGAACCAGGAATGATGAGAACCTGCCCAATATGCAAATTATTCGACTTCAAGTTATTCACTGACTTGATCGACGATATCGACACCCCATAACGCTTCGCAATCACACTCAATGACTGCCCTGATGTTACTTTATGTTTCACACCACCTTTGCGAGAAGCAAATAACGTTCCTTCCGGAGGGTTAGTTTCAAAATACGCCAAGATACCTTTATAAATAGCATTGGCTAACTTATTTTGGTGCGATGACGAATTTAATAAACGTTCTTCGGTTGGGTTAGTTATAAACCCAGTTTCAACCAACAACGATGGAATATCTGGCGACTTCAGTACCGCTAAACTTGCGTGTTCTGGTTTGCTTTTATGCAAACGCGTCACTTTGCTGATTTCCTTTAATACATTGGTAGCAACTTCATAGCCTTCTTTGGTCGAATTGCCGAATTGCAAATCAAGTACCGCCATACTGAGGTACTGATCATCATTATCACCAGACAGTACATCACCGCCACCCAGCAATTCAGATTGCTTCTCTTGCTGTTCTAGCCAACGTCCTATCTCGCTATTTGCACGTCGAGTATTAAGTACCCAAACGGATGCCCCGCGAGGCTGGGGCTTAGTAAAACCATCAGCATGTATTGAAACTAATAAATGTGATTTATTTTTACGTGCAATTTCAGAACGCTTATTCAAATTCACAAAGTAATCGCTGCTACGTGTCATTACAGCTTTCATACCTGATGTCGCATTAATTTTGGCTGCCACTTTTTTAGAAACAGCTAATGTTACATTCTTTTCATATTTTCTGGTTGGTCCGATAGAACCTGGGTCTTCACCACCATGCCCAGGATCAATCGCGATAATGATATCATCACGCCCTGAGGGTAATTGTGCCTGTTGGTTAGTGGTTACTTTCCCTGGGGGCTTTTCTTTCTGGGCTATAGAGGCTGCCTTACCATGCGGCAAATCGAGCACTAAGCGATAACCATAATGACCATCTGGCGTCGGTGCTAATGTGAATAGCTTGGGTGTCATACCCGTTTTCGTTTCAAAAACAAGGCGAAAAGATCCCTTATCAGGAGCACTGCTACTACGAATTTTCGTCAATACAGCACTGTCACTTACGATAACAGGTAGTTTAGTTTTTAATGATGTTGTTTTTAAATCAACAACTAAACGGTTAGGTTTAGTCAGTGTAAAATAGGAATATGTCGCCTCACTTTTCATATCAAGCACAACACGTGTTTCATCTGGCGCTGGCCAAACTCGAACACCTTTCAATTCATTAGCTGCAACGATGGAGCTAAATAGCCCCACCATGCCTAATACCCAAATCGTTATACAGGAACGAACAGACATCCTTATCAACACATCTCCAAACGCTTAATCAACATGCAGCCATACTCATTATTGGCTGTAATCGTTACTTGTCGCTGTTCACCTTGATAACGTAATTCCAAGTCGATATCAGGCTCCGGTAACAAGCCCTGCCCTTTTTCAGGCCATTCCACTAAACAAATGGCGTCATTTGTAAAGTAATCACGGATCCCCATAAACTCTAATTCTTCAGGATCAGCAAGACGATATAAATCGAAATGATACACTTGCCAAGGTGGTAACTCGTACGGTTCAACCAAGGTATAAGTCGGGCTTTTAACATTCCCCTTATGTCCTAAAGCACGAATAAAACCACGACTAAACGTTGTTTTACCTGCGCCAAGATCACCATGAAGATAAATCGTTGTCTGGCGTTCACATGCCTTAGCAAGGCTAAGGCCTAAATCTACTGTTGCCTGCTCATCAGCAAGAAAGGTTTCAAATTTTTGCATTATTATCTTTATCTTGGGTTTATTAATTGTCGAATATACGGAAATAGATCACTTGCCAGCATACCACGCTCTCCCTTCTGAGCGCATAAATCAGCCGATTTACTGTGGATCCATACGCCTACACAGGCAGCATCCGCTAAGGATAATCCCTGCCCTAATAACGCGCCAATAATACCTGATAGTACATCGCCCATGCCACCAGTAGCCATTCCTGGATTACCGGCAGTACAAACCCAAAGTTGCTGTCCATCAAAAATAAGGGTTCCCGCACCTTTTAATACCGCCACACCACCGTACTTTTGTTGCAACTTTCGCACAGCAGCAAAACGGTCACGTTCAATCTCGTTAATAGCCATATTTAATAAACGTGCAGCTTCGCCTGGGTGAGGCGTTATTATACGATTCTTTTTATAGTCTGGTGATTGTGCTAATAAGTTCAATCCATCAGCATCAAATACCGTCTTTTTTTCTGTTGATCGTACAATATTGAATAAAGCTTTACTCCAATTACTCGTTCCTAGCCCTGGTCCCAATACGACAACATCAGCCCATTCGACTCTTGAAATGCTCTTATGGGCTTTGTCAGACCAACCTTGTACCATTATTTCAGGTCTTGCGGTTACGATTGACAAAATATTGTCAGGTTGCGTAATAACCGCCGACAGCCCAGCCCCCGTTCTAGCACATGCCTCTGCAGCTAAACGAATTGCTCCCGCCATGCCAATGTCACCACCAATACACAATACTCGGCCATAAGAGCCTTTGTGCGCTGAACGATGCCGTACAGGTAAACACTGCTTAACATGATTGTGCTCTACACGAAATGCGGTTGGTTTTACAACGGTTAAAAAAGTACTCTCCACTTCAAGATCGGCATACAATAACTCACCACAGTGATGGCCAGCTTGACCAGTACACAACCCTTGCTTTATACCAATAAAAGTCACGGTTAACGTCGCATTAATCGCAATGCCAAGCTTTGCGCCAGTATCAGCGCAAAGCCCTGAAGGAACATCAACAGCAATAACTGGTTTACTGACTTGATTCATCATTTCGATATAACGAGCGATATTCACTCGTACCGTTCCGCTTAGCCCAGTCCCTAATAAAGCATCGATGATGACATCCGTTGAAGTAAATGTGGTTGTATCAGAAAATGACTCAACTTTACCGCCAGCAGCTAGCCACGCATCTTGCGCTCTAGCGGCATCCCCCATCAGTGTTTTGGCTACATCAAGTTGCAAAAGTTGCACGTCTAAGCCTGCTTGAAGGGCTAAGCGGGCAACAATATAACCGTCACCACCATTGTTTCCGCCTCCGCAACAAACCGTTATCGAACGCGCGGCTGGAAAACATTTCTTTAAGGTAATGAACACCGCTTGACCAGCACGTTCCATAAGTTCGTACATATCAATATGTAATATTTTTGCCACGGCTTTTTCACCGTTACGAACCTGTTCCGCTCGATATAGCTTTGTCGGTAACTGCGCAATCATCATTACCTGCCTTCTAATCTATCGCCAAGTATATAAATGCTTCACCATAACGATGGCACATATTAATTGAATAAAAACACACTCAAACCACAAAGGCTTTCAAGTTAATAAGTAAGTATAAAAAAAACTCAGCATTACACGAGAAAAACAGTCAAAACCTTGAATATATGCCACATCAATTGATGGACTATTTCTTCCGTTCTAGCCCTTTTGGTTTTAATCTTATGTGGTACACTTCGCACCCCATAATTTACGGCTATTCTCTAACTATCATGAGCATCGATTACACCGCACTCACCCAGCAAATAAAGCTATGGGGAAAAGAGCTAGGATTCCAAGACGTCGGGATCTGCGATGTGGATCTGCAAAAACATGAAGCCCAGTTACAACGCTGGTTAGATGCAGGATACCATGGAGAAATGGATTGGATGGCACGCCACGGAATGATGCGTGCTCGCCCAGCTGAATTGTTGCCGCATACCGTTCGCGTGATCAGTGTAAGAATGAACTACCTGCCTCCAGAGGCTGGATTTGCTCAAACACTCAAGCAACCGCTCAAAGCTTACATTAGTCGTTACTCTCTGGGGCGCGATTATCACAAGCTTATCCGTAATCGCCTTAAACAACTTGGTCAACGAATTGAAAAAGAAGTCGGCCAATTTGGATACCGTCCGTTTGTTGACTCTGCGCCAATTCTAGAGCGTCCATTAGCTGAAAAAGCAGGGCTCGGCTGGACAGGGAAACATTCATTGATTCTAAATAGTGATAGTGGTTCTTGGTTCTTTCTTGGCGAATTGCTCATTGATCTACCACTTCCCGTCGATACACCTCAAGAGAACCAATGTGGTAAATGTGTTGCCTGCATAACAAGCTGCCCAACTGGCGCCATTGTTGAAGAAGGCATTGTCGATGCACGACGCTGCATTTCTTATTTAACGATTGAATTTGATGGTGTAATACCAGAAGAGTTAAGAGAGAAGATAGGAAACCGTATATACGGTTGTGATGATTGTCAGTTAGTCTGTCCATTTAGCCGTAACGGTGAAATCACGCAAGAAACGGATTATCACTGCAGAGACAACTTGTATCAGCAAGATTTAACAACGCTATTTTTATGGGATGAAGCTACATTTCTAAAGAATACTGAAGGCTCTGCCATTCGCCGTATTGGTCATATCCAATGGCTACGAAACATCGCGATAGCAATGGGGAACGCACCTTATAACGAAGACATTCTTGAAACGTTAAACTGTCGATTAGCCCTCAATGAGATACTCGATATACATATTCAGTGGGCAATAAAAAAACAACACGACAAATACGCCAAGAATGCGATTGATGTACTACCATCAAACACGAAAAGATTAGTTCGCATTGTCGAGAAAGGTCTTCCACGAGACGCTTAGCAACATTCAAAATCACGAGCCCGCATACTGTAATACACTGAAGTTATACACACAAAGTGAGAGCTAGCCTACATTCTTAGTGAATGTGGAAAACATTTTCAACACTTCTCTTTCCTACCTGTATCTAAAACATTAAACACAGGTGGTGGATAACAAATCCCGTCTATTCACTCCATAACGAAGCATACTGATCAAGCTGTATATAAGTATAATAAAAACAGAAAAACAGCCATATAAAACAGCACTTTAGCCTGTTAATAATCATATTGTGGATAATTAAAAAAAGAGGAGAGCAAGGAGAGATATAGAGTTATTCACACCGTATCAGCACATGTAATCAACTGACTTACCCACAGACTGATTTTTGTGGATAACTCTGTGAACTAAGCGCTATTTTTCACTTAACAACAAGGGTATAAAGCCTGAAAACATAAGTTTCCATGCTGCTTTATGATTTGGATAAATGAGAGCAGATACGTATTGCAAGCTCTTAAGTATAGCGATGCTATGAAAGGCTTATTACCGTATTTTGATACCAATGCTTCACAGGATTGGTGACTACAGCGCATCTTATTTGCTTTTTATCAGATAAAAAAACCAACCTCATAGAGGCTGTACTGATATATAAACTAAGATGATATATTGAAGCTGATTGCTTCTTATGGTCTTTTAAACCAATGTTTAAAAGCGCTTTGAGGCAACACACTAGATTGTCGGTAATCGATAAACCCAGGAATGCTACATGTGCTACTACTTCCCAGTAGTAGGTATGCATAACTCACTATATAAGTACTGCATATCTTGTCTCTCAACAAGTAAATTGGTTGCGGGAGCTGGATTTGAACCAACGACCTTCGGGTTATGAGCCCGACGAGCTACCAAACTGCTCCATCCCGCGTCCGATTTATATTTCACCGTTAAAGTACGGTAACAACTATTGTTTCATC
>NZ_PYOD01000024.1 GCF_003026285.1 Photobacterium profundum | reverse complement strand
AATCTACATTGAGCATCATTTTCTTGAATCTTTTTTGTATCTTTAAAATTAATTAACAATCATAATTGTAAAATACAGTATTTTTAATGTGTGTGGCATTCAAAAAAAAACATGGCGCAATTCAAATAACTCCGATTATAATCAATATGTTGTAAAGGAATACCATTATTCACACTATGAATCGCTTTCAACTTATAGGCTTACTTGTTGTCTTTTGTATCAACGCTTCATCAGCTATTGCTCAAGATAATGCAACAAACCTTCAAACGTTATGGCAACAGTTTTATCAGCAAGCAGGATTGCTCTCACCAGAGCAAAACCTTAGCCAAGCCGACATTAACCGCTACCCTAAATCACTACTTCTCAGCAGCAGTCAGTACCCTATTTTCAGCCAATTCCACTGGCAGGAAATACAGCAGCTGTGGCAAATAGATGATCAATGCCAACAAAATCAGCCCCTAGTTACCAAAGCTGCATTACAAGATGCTATCGAATTTGAACTGGCGCTTTGCCAAAAAAAGTCACTAGCAAATAATTGGTTTGATAATAAGGCCTTGCTTCACCCGGCTGGCGGCAGTTACGCAGACCGATACCTAACCTCGCTTGATAAACCGCATCGTGAACTTTTTTTAACTCAGCATCGAAGGCAATTAACGCTCGCTAACCAAGAGCATCCGTTGCACGCTTTACTTTCAGAGCTTTCTCCTCAAGGAGTCGATGCGTTGTTATCAGGCTATCGAGCTTACATTACCGAACAGAGCACACTATGGTTAAACAATGACTCGGGGTGGAAAGCCATCGACGCCAATCAATGGCAGCCTCTTGCACATTCGATGAAATTAGCGATAACAGACAACACAGCCGCAGTTTGTTCATTTCGATATAGCAACATTTGTTTAAATGTCGCGATACCAAAGCCTCAACTAACTCGTTGGATCTTGGTTTTTTTGGCTTTAGCTATTGCATTTTTGATAACACGTAATATTTACCAACGACGACAAAATGCAAAAGAACGACAATTTATCCTCCAGCTTCTAACACACGAGCTAAGAACACCAATTACCAGTTTAGGTTTTACCGTAGAGATGTTTCGCGAGCAATTTGATGAGTTAAGTGACAACACACAGCAAACGGTTTGGCGCTTAATGGCAGACCACCAAAGGCTGGCTCAATTAGCAGAAACCAGTAAGGGCTATTTGAGTTCTCAACCTGAAGAGCAATTTCAACATCAAAGCGCTTATCTCTCTGACTGGTTAGATCACTATTTAGAAAAATATTCACTGGATTACATATTGAACGAAGATCCAGAATTAAACCTACCCTACTATTGGCTTGGGATCTGTCTCGAGAACCTGATAAAAAATGCTCAGCAACATGGTAAAGGTAACGTCGCTATCGATATTCATGTTGATCAAGTACTGCGAATTCAAGTGTCTGATCAGGGTGAATTCCCGAGTATCGCTCAACGCTGGTTAACACTTGTTAGCCCTTCAATGAGTAAAACCAATATGGGGATCGGTCTAGTTATCGTCTCTCGCCTTATGAAGCAAATGGGTGGCAAGCTTATCTGCCAACGTAAGCCAACACGTTGTATTTTGGAATTACCATTATGAACCAAATTTTATTAATTGAAGACGATAAGCTACTTGGTGAAGGATTAAGTGAATATCTTATACAACAAGGTTTTGCCTGCAAATGGCTCACTAACATCCAAAATATTGAGACACACTGGTACCGTGCTGATCTGGTTATCCTTGATCGTCAACTAGCTGAAGGTGACAGTGTTACACTTTTACCGCAATGGCTTATGCTAAAGGCATTGCCTGTAATCATCCTTACCGCAAAAATCGAGGTCAAACAACGTATTGAAGGATTAATGGCGGGTGCAAAAGACTATATGGTCAAACCCTTCTCTCATCAGGAATTATTGGCGCGAATCTGTGCCCAACTTCGTCCCCTAGGTGATAGCTCTGTTCGCTATCAACAAATAGAGATTGATGTATCAAATCGAGCGTTAACCGATAATGGCTCTGCAGTCGAACTCAAACCTAAAGAGTTTCAATTGCTACTGATGTTGATTCAAAACCAAGGGCGCGTTTTCCATCGTGAAGAACTACTGAATAAAATATGGGGTTATCAAGCCTTCCCAACAACTAGAACCGTAGATAACCATGTCTTACGCATCCGTCAAAAATTACCTAGTATTCATATAGAAACGTTACGTGGTGTTGGCTACCGCTTGGTGAAAGCGTCATGAATAAACTGGTTTCATTACTTCTGAGCTGCCTATTTATTAACCCAATCACTCACGCTAAAGCTGACAACTGGTTTGCTGATACCCCACTGCAATCGAGCTATTCAGCTTTATCTGCAGATCAAACGCTGCTTGCTTGGCAAGAACTTCAACTCAGCTTGAGCCAAAATCAGATCAATGAGCACTATTGGCAACCGATCAAAGATGCGGTATTGAGTAAAACACAATGTGGAAAGCAACTGATTAGCTCAGTGAGTTTACCAGCCAACATCGATGTCTCTTTTATCAATAAAAATAGTGTGAACAATCAGGGTTATCAGATAAAAATATCAACAGAACAAGTCACGCAACCTCTTATTTTAGAGTTATTTGACGAAAATAATACGTTACTTGTCACTGCCAATATTCCCCTGCCAACCGAAGAGTATATTGAATTTGAAAGTAACGATTTATTGAGTACACCAAAGGCAGGAATATACCAACTATCGATTAATAACGTTCGCTATCCGCTAGTCATTTCTTCTTTCACAAACACTACATGGGTTCGGCAGAGTACAGATCAAACATCAAAATCATTCATTGTCACACCACCAGAAAATAAAATAGCTTGTGCACCAGCCGTGATGAATTGGCAATGGTTTGATGAACAATACAACCAGATAGGTAAGCATATTTCAATGCAGCTAACACCTGTTATGCCAATTACATCAGCCGCAACTGATAACAATTTACAATATGCGGCAAAACGCCCAGCAGCCACTCCTAGCAACGCGACATGGCTAAGTGCTGTAGTCAGCCAATTTGAATACCAAGGCGAAGTGAAAGTGGAATATATTCAGCGCTTTAGTTTGCCTATTTCGAGAATAGAGACATATAGGTGACAAAACGACATTGGATTTGCTCTGTAATAAGCGTAAATCCAAACGGAATAGTTACCATGAAAAAGCCAAAATTTTTATTTACGATCTTAGCAAGTGTTATCAGTTTCTCTGTCCACAGCGCAGATATACAACTTATCCAAAATAATCAGCAAATCTCTATAGATACTGATAATTTGCAGATTAGTTGGCGCAAACAAAATCACAACCTCTCAATAAACCAAGCCGCCCTTTCGATTAACGATCAACCACAACACACAATTCAGCTTGTGCAATCCAGCGAAAATCAGGCTCGCTGGCTCCTTAAACCCAGTAACATTGAGGTAGCAGCAACATTTAATGAAAGCTTAAATCTGGCTTTTACGGCTAACAAGAAAACAATCATCAAACGTAATCAGCCAATCAAACTAACCTGGTTTGATTTAGCAGAGCAAGCCACGCAAACTTTACTGATCCCTTTCAACGAAGGCATGCGTATTCCAACTGATAACAAAACATGGATAAACTACTTAAGCGCTGAATATTCAGGATCTAACACCACACAAGATCTTAAAATGCCATTTTGGACCACAGAGCAAAATGGCCAGTTTGTCAGTTACCAATTCGTAACAGCTACAAACAACACACTGCATTTCACCCCATCTAAGCAAGCAGGCAATATATTATTAGACATGCAAGCAGCGCATTTCTTCACGCCCCTTAATCGCTCACAAGCCTTTAATGTACAAATATCCCTTGGTGATGAACCATTAGCGGGCGCAAAAGAATACCGAAAGTGGCGTATTAACCATCAGCAAGCTCAGCCCCTTTCATCAAAACGTATTGATAACCCAGAAGTAGAGAAATTAATTGGAGCGAGTCATGTCTATTTGTTTGGTCGTGACGTGCTTGCTGTTGAAGATGTTCTGGATTGGTGGGGACTAAAAGATTGGTACTTTAATCAACCGCAATTTACACCGTCTAAAGAATCGATGAAAGAGCTCAAATCGCTTCATCAAGGTAAAGATTGGCTTAGTAAATACCATAAACGGTTACTGGTTGAGAGCATAAACCAGTCAATCAATAATACCATGCCAGCCCTTGACCATCCGCTGGGTAACAACGGTATTAAGGAACAGTACCAAGCTGCTCAGCAACGTAAAGCTTGGCTAGCAATACAGGCGAGAAGCTATTTGATATCTCCCGACCGCTGGGGACAAGCTATTTCAAAAGATATGATCACGAACCTGCAAAAAGTTGGCTTAAAGAAACTTTGGCTTGGCTTAGATAATTGGATGCCTGCGTTTTATCAACCCGAAGTCGTAGAGCAAGCCAAGAAAACCGGGTATCTTGTGGGGGTTTATGATTCCTACAATACTGCAATTGCCCCTGGGGTTAATGACGCTTGGCTTACAGCACAACTACCACAAGCAATGCGCGAAGAGTGTGCGATTGAAAAAGCCAACGGAGATCAACAAAAAGGATTTCGTGGCAATGGTGTATATCTGAATCCAAGTTGCCACCGAGATTACGTAGAAAATCGCATAAAAGACGTAATTAATTACGGGCGCTTTAACAGTATATTTCTAGATGTCGATGCTACAGCAATGGCACGTGAAGATTACAGTGACTCAAGTGGTGGGATGAATCAGACAGATATGCTCGCTGCGTTTAACGCACGTATGCAGTGGATCGCTACAGATCAGCGTGTGCTATTAGGATCAGAAGATGGCAACGCTTTAACCACTCAGGGAATAGCCTTTGCACATGGTATGGAAACTCTGGGTTTTGGTTGGACAGATCCCGATATGAAGAGTAATCGTCAGTCTCCCTATTATTTAGGTGCTTGGTATCCAGATCAGAAGCCTGCTTTTTTCTTTCAGTCAGCCCAAGTCAAAGAACCATACAAAACGCTACTGTTTGCACCGCAATATAGAATACCTCTATATCAAACAGTATTTCATGATGAGTTGATTAACAGCCACCACTGGCACAGCGACAGCCTAAAATTCAGCAACGTGCAAATAGAGCGAGACTTGATTGCTATGCTCTACAACACGCCAGCAATGGTTCATTTAAGCCGTGATGAAGCGAACACTATAAATGAACCTCGTTTACAGGCACTTAAACACTATCAAAGCGGCTTTCTTCCTATTCATAAACAGCTATGGGATAAAGCACTGGTTAATTTCAAATGGCTCGATAAACAAGGGCTGTTACAGCAAAGCACTTTTAGTGATGGCAGCAAAATTATAGCCAACTTCTCTGAACACGCTATGCCACTGACAGTACCCAATACCAAACACCTACCATCAGGTGCAATTTTGGCAATACTAAGCAATGGAAAAAACATTCAATGGCGTTCATCAACCGAAAAATAATGATTCACCAAAAGCACAAAAAGATTCAATAAATATCAACGGTCACTCTTCATTCAATAGTCAGTGTTGTTTAGCACTGACTATTTCATTCTTTCAACGCTTGAGTTTTTATCACTCGCGTTTTCATGAAAAATATCCGCCAAATAAGACGCTAGTTCACTCTCTTTAAGCTCAGAAGGGCTTTGTTGAACAGCCAACCTGTATAAATAGATTGGCCATGATAACTGACTCAGTATCTGAGCGTTTCAACAAAGCCCCTCAGGATGCCCAACAGCTACCGGGTCGGCTAACCGTATCAGCTTTAGCGCTGCAACAAAGCCTCAAAAATATCTCATTACACTCATTACGTTAAATACTTTGATCAGCGTGGTTTTAATCTTACTTTTCTATGTGTGCCAAATCCGGTTCACCACAATGGCTCAGAATTTCAGCTCTGGCCTGATCCCTCAGAGCGAGGGCTGCATTCCAGTCAGTCCCTTGTGGAGTCAGCGGTTTGCCAATCGTCACGCTGATATCTCCCCGTCTGGGAAATAGAGATTTACCACGCAGTTTTGAGCGTGTACCACAAAGGGTGATTGGCACGACAGGCAGAGCACCATCGACCGCAGCTATAAACGCCCCCATATGAAACTCGTGAAGTCCGGGCATTCGATATAAGGTTCCTTCGGGAAAAAAGAACAGGGAGCGGTTGTTCCTTGCATTGGCCGCTATCCGCCGGGCATCGTTCACACCTTTTTGCATATCAAAACGCTCAACAAATTCGGTATCCAGCCGGGACAGAAAAATGCGGGCGAAAGGATTTTTCAATAGCTCCGCCTTGGCAACAAAATTACATTCTATCGGGGCTGCCAGCGCCATTATCAGCCCATCAAGATAGCTGGAATGGTTAGCAACCAAGATACAGGGGGTATTATCAGGCAGGTTTTCCTTCCCCTTCATCGTTACCCTGGTTCCTGTAAACAAGATCAGTAAGCGAACGCCAAGCCTGGCAATCGACCAGCACCAGCGTTTATTGGGAACGACCGCAACTAGGCACCAGACACATGGCGCAAGGACGGCCATAACCAGCCACATGTAAGCTGCATAACTAAAATCTGAAACTATTCGCCAGTAGCGCCTCAGCTGAGGATTTATTCCTGCCATCATCAAACAAAGCGTCTGCCACCACACGGCACGTTGCCGGGCATCGAGTTTATTTTGCTCGTAAAGATCTTTGCATGCTGCGCGACGAATTTTGCCGCTGGAGGTTTTAGGTACGGTATGAGGCGGTGCGATCACCACTTCATCTGGGGGACTACCCAGCAGATCCAGAGAAAGGTTGTTTACTTCCTGCTGTAGTCGTTGTTGCTGCACTTTGTCGGTTTCACGTGTTTCCGCCAGTACAATCAACCGCTCAGTGCCGGAATGGCTGTCATGACTGGCAAATGCCACGACACAGCCTTTTCGGATCCCCGGAATATTGCACACCGCTTCTTCCAGTTCGTGGGGATGAATGTTTCGACCAGCACGAATAATAATATCTTTGCTCCGTCCGGTAATAAACAGCTCGCCACCAACCATAAAGGCTCGGTCTCCGGTATCAAGCCATTCACCATGAAACAACTGTTGCGTCTTTTCCGGATCCCGATAATACCCCTGGGTAGCGGAAGGCCCTTTAAACTCCAGCCCTCCTTCCTCCCGCTCCGGTAACTCCCTGCCAAATTCGTCAACAATACGGATCTGGTGTCCCGGCAGCGGCTGACCTAAGCCCACTATCTGCATGACATCCGTCTCATCTGCTGCTGCCGTAATCGCCCGGCCCAAACGCTCCATTGGCTCACGTCTGATACGCTCAATAAGGGGAAGACGCACACTGATCGGGAAGGTCAGGCCAACAGAGCATTCTGCCAATCCATAAACTGGTGACATGGTTTCGGGACGAAAGCCATATTTAGCGAATCGCTCAGTAAAGCGACGTATCGTGCTCGGGCTGACAGGCTCAGCGCCATTCCATGATAGCCGCCAGGTGCTGAGATCTAATCCCTCAAGCTCGGCATCGTCGATTTTGTTGATACATAACTCATACGCAAAATTGGGTGCCGGTGACAAAGTACCGCGATGATGATGTATCGCCCACAGCCAGCGCTGAGGTTTGGACAAAAACAACAAGGGCGACATGATCACTAAGGGGATAGCGTGATACAGGCTGCCGAACCAGGTACCAATCAACCCCATGTCGTGGTATACCGGCAGCCAGCTGACAAAAACATCAGTCGAATCGGCGCACACGACTCTGCCCATAGTCCGCACGTTAGCAAGCAGGTTGGCATGCGTCAAAGCTACTCCTTTGGGGTTTCCGGTACTGCCAGATGTATACTGTAAAAAGGCAATATCCGAACTCTGAGCATCACCCGTAGAGAGCGGTCCGGAGGCGGCTTGCCTTAGCTCAGGAACAGTGACCACGGCTTGAATAGAAGGCACCTGAAGCCGAAGCAATTGCGAGAGCGGCTTGGCTTCCGAGACTGTGATCAGGATACGCACCTGAGAGTTTTGCAGAATACGGGCATGGCGCTTTAAGTGATCTTCTATCTGTGAAGGCCGTGCCGGGGGGTAGATAGGAACTGGAATGGCTCTGGCAAACAGTATCCCGAAAAAGCTGTAAAAATAGTCATTACTGGTCGGCAGCATAATGGCAATGCACTGACCGGGTTCAACATCTTGCTTCACCAGCCCGGATGCAATCCGCAATGCTTCATCCCGCAATGCCCGGTAACTGATCTCTGTTACCTGATCGGCATTCTGATAAACATAAAGGTGCGGACGGTCAGGATGCTCTTTCACATGCCAGTCAAGGACTTGCTGCAGGGTCTCCATCTGTTCAGGCGCGGATTCGACGGCCCCGAGCTTAATCTGCCTGATAATTTGTTCAGACACTAAAGCTGTGTCCTGGCTCTCTGCGTGAAGCAGTTCCCGTAACAAATCCCGTGGTGTTTCTATCACTGCCAGCGTTTGATCGGGCAGGTTTACCTTAAACAGCTGTTCTATACGTTGGATCAACTCGGCACGGGCAAGGCTGTCAAACCCCAGATCACGGTCAAAATCACAATCGAGCTGAATCGGCTCAGGGGGGTTCCTGCCCTTGCCGCAGTTCTTTAACTAGTTCTTTAATGACATTCAGTACTGATTGCGCTGTTTGCTCTGGCTCACGACCTAGCGGACTTTCGGAGTCGACCGGCATAGCACGTATCCTTACAGCTGTAGCTGACTGTTATTACAAGTATGTTCAAAGTGTAGCTAAATTCAGCAACTTGTATGGCTATCGCCCCTCACTTATGTATGAATTTCGCTCTATTAGCTTTAAATGTGGCTTTATTGAAACGCTCAGATAACGCTCAATTATTCCATTAACACTGAGTTCAGTTATCATGGCCAATCTATTTATACAGGTTCAACTCATTGCGGATTGTAGAGTGATTGAGATTGGGTCGATATGGCATTGTTGCAACACTAAAACTTTGTGGTCTTTTGATACGATTAGGCGACTCGGTAGCTATTGGGCATCCCGAGCAGAGTAAAGCGATTTAAAATAGAGCAGCCGAGTAACATTTCCTTTGACTGGTTTTCAATCTTTCTGCTGTGTAATGTATTGCCGATTATCTTCTTGTAGCGTTGCATCGCCGTTTCTGAGACGTTCCTTTTTCCGTATTGCCGCACGCTCTACCAACCGATAATGCCAAGGGCGAAGCAACCTATCAGGTTGCTCATCCTCTTTGGATGATGGCTTTGTTTCAACGCTTCCTAATTATACTGTTATGGCATTCTGTAATCGCTATTACAGAACCTAATATCAATAACTTACAAGCGCCAAACCATTCCAAAAAATCAATCGTAAAATTTTATTCTAATTAAATTTGTTTTTTAGATAATTATGGAAGTGTTGCAACAAAGCCCCAATTGGTGGAATAAGCCCGCTCAGATCTTAGCAAATGCTGTACTCTACGTTTCCCTGCGTCTCTTGAGATTCTCATGCGAGAGACTCATTCTTAAGACTGAGGTGAGACTGCCCTTTAGACCATTAGCTTTTTACTACACTACAATAATCTGCATTATCAAAGAGACAAAAAGAATGACTAATGTAAGGTGTTCTTTAATACTCCTTTCTAGCTTGATGATGTCGTCGGTAAGTGTCGCTGGCAGTGTACTATCAATAATGACTGACACAGTTCTGACCGAGGATCA
The DNA here is from genome assembly GCF_003026285.1 of Photobacterium profundum. GTDB lineage: Bacteria > Pseudomonadota > Gammaproteobacteria > Enterobacterales > Vibrionaceae > Photobacterium > Photobacterium profundum. The sequence goes on along the minus strand of NZ_PYOD01000024.1, from coordinate 45,179 downwards.
TATAGGTAAGATCGAGATAGTCGTAAACAATGTTACTCTGGACTGCGCTGGTTTCACCGTCAATACCAGTACAAACACTGGCAGTATAGGTATCTCTCTAATTGATAAGAAAGGCGTCCGCGTTAAGAACTGTAATGTTATTGTATCTGGAGGAGGAGAAGGCATCATTGTAATTGACTCTCATGGAAATAGAATTAAACGAAGTTCGGTTACTGGCGGCGAGTTCGGTTTCTTTGTGGGTAACTCTCACGATATCGAACTGAGAGAAAACACAGCCATAGGTAGTTTCGTCGGTTTCTTGGTGGAGGGTTCTAATGACAACAAGCTAAAGGAAAACACAGCCACCAGTAACGTCTTCGGTTTTGGTTTTAGTCGATCCGATGATAACGAACTGAGGAAAAACCTAGCCAACGATAATACTAACGGTTTCTCTTTTGGTGACTCTAACGACAACGAGATAAAGCGGAATAAGGCTTGTAATAACCCCTCCGGAAATTTTGTTGAAATAAACAGTACTGGCAACGATTTGGAGGATAATCAATTTTGCCCTTAGCTTTTCCAAGAAACAATAGTTCTACTCACCTAGTGCCGCCATATACTAGTATCAAAACCATAATTGGCCATTTGACATAATGTTCATTATAAATTTCGAAAAGAACGTGTACTTCTTAATGTTCGGTGCAATATCAACAACAGGGATATTGGGATGCTTAAGACTAGGACACTTCTCTTTTAATGAATAGTAAAATGGCGGGATCGTTGAGCCATCACATTGGTGGTACCGTCCACCAGCAGGGACACCTACTTGCTGACTATCTTCGACAACAACCTCAATTAAGCACCCTATCCAGATACCATCCACTAGCTAATTTTTTCCATTATATAATTTGTTAATGTCTGCCCTCTTATTTCTACATTTTGCGCTTTTACTACCTTAAAACCAAAATGTTCATAGAAAGGTTTTGCGGTAATACTGACTTCTGAATAGTAACGGTGAATATTTTTTTTACTGCCACAATTCAAAATATGGGTCATCAATGCTTTTCCAACCCCCATACCTTGGTATTCATGGTGGCAAAAGAAATGGTCAATAAAGCCATCACTCTGTAAATCAGAATAACCCACCACCACACCGTTAATTTCAGCAATAAAGGGTTTAATGCTATCCATCCTTTTTCGCCAAAGAGAAAAATCAAATGATTCAGGTGCCCATGCCTTTACCTGTTGTTCAGAGTAGTCTCGCGAGTTGATATTGCGAACCGTATTAAAGAAGATGCCCCACGTTTCTATTGCATCAGATTCAACATAACGTCTAATTAAAATCATGAGTCACCTTTCTATTATTAGATAGACACATTCACAATAACGTGAATAAATAAAACAACAAACATGACAACAGAAGAATAGAATGTTAATGCAAAACCCAACGCTCTTGATGCTGCTCCCTTTTCATACCCCCAAAAAAATAAACAACGACCAGCAGCAAAGACTATTGCCGCCAATGGTATAACTGATAACCAAGTACCGGGCATAATTAAAGACCAAATAACATATATACCTAAGGCTATACCAAACTGTTCAAGTGTATTTTGCAATAAACCCTGTAAAATTTTAGCTTTTGCAGAACCACTCGATAAGCCGCTACCGTCAATGTCTTCTGGAGTGAAGAAACGATGTTTAGCTAAACGCCCCACAGACATCACTAAAAATGCCAGCGGTAAAATGAGTGAATAACCTAAAATAGCTAACCGGTCAATTAATGGTATTGTCATTTCATATGAAAATGGATTAAAACAAACGCCTAAGACAATAAATAATACTGATGTTAAAGCCCCCACCAGCATGCCTTTTAATACCCCTGTTTGTTTTTCAGATAACGTCATATAACCACCTCTATCATGAGAACTGCTCTACATTATTTTCTATGCAATCCGTAAATAGCATGAGTTAGGATACGATCACCCACTCTCTCGGCATTCGTGATTACTCCTTCTAATTCCATGCCTAAACGCTCACACACAGCCCGGCTTGCAGCATTGTCTACTGCTGCTGAAATTTCGACTTTATTCATATTCAAATGAGAGAAAGCATAATCAATAAGGTATTGGCACGATTGCGTAACAATACCCTTTCCTTGCATATTCGCTGCTAGCCAATAGCCGATTTCAACTTTTTTGATATCGTGATTAATGGTATTAAAGCCCATATTGCCGACAATTGAACCTTTATATTCAATCGCACAAGTCATCGACTTATTATCGGCATAATTATGAAGAGAGAGTTGAATAAAGTCGTTAAATTCAGCTTCGGTTTTACAAAAGTATGGCCATGATAACCATTGAGACAAATACTCATGATTTTCTTGTGCTAACTCTACATATCGAGGGGCAAACGACGGCTGTAGTAAACATAATTTGATGTCATTATCGACAGTTACTGTAAACATGATCTCTTCCTTGAAATATTTTTGGCGGCTGTAAAACAATCAGTACCATTAAAAGCAACAAACACTTAGCTTCCACTCTTGTATGTATATCATCGTTTACAGTATAAATACTATAACTCACTATTTTTAAACGTGAATCTCATTAAAAATAGACATATAATATTTAAATTAATCACGTGCTTACATTTATAGGGACGATAATGACAGCTACTGCCTATCTTAACTCACTCAACGAGCGTTACTTGTCTATTCACCGAACAAAAGAAGATTTCTTTTGGGATACCTACATGGGTATGAGTGATGATCATGATGGCTCGACGAAAGCAGAAACCGCTTGGAATGCTTTTTTAAGCGCCTCTTCTCAAATCTATGATGTACAAGCGCAGATCAAAGTCGCTGAATCTCTTGAAGAATCAGATGAAAAGACACAAACATTGATCGGACTAAAAGGATGGCTGGCTACTTTTCAAGCACATGCTCTAGAGTCTGAAGAAGCGCAGCAACTTAAAGCTGAACTCATTAAGTTCGAAGCCAGTTTATTTGAAAAAAAGCAACAGTACGTTATGACGTATATCGGTGAAGATGGCGAGAAAGCGGAAGGTTCGCTGCCTGTATTGTCATCGAATATTCGTACAAGTGCTAACGAGCAAGTACGTCAATCATCGCATCAAGCACTATTAGATTTAGAGCAATGGTTACTACAGAACGGATTTTTAGCGTTAGTAAAGCTGCGCAACAAATTCGCCAAATCATTAGGCTATAACAACTTCTTTGATTACTCCATTGTCAAAACAGAACAGATGACAACCGCTGAGTTGTTCACGATTCTTGATGATTTCGAAGCAAGAACAAAAGACAGCCATCAAAATAGCTTAAACAACTTAATCGACTCACTTGGTCCGCAATCGGTACAAGGGCATAACTTTGTATACTCGTTTTCGGGCGATGCTATGCGAGATTTAGACCCTTACGTGCCATTTTCTCAGTCGTTACGTCGTTGGGTTGAATCGTTTGGCCGTTTAAACATTGACTACTCAGGTGCTGAATTAACATTAGATCTACTTGATCGTAAAGGTAAGTACCAAAACGGATTCTGCCATGGACCTGTTCCGTCGTTCTACGACCAAGGTAATTGGATACCTGCAAAAGTGAACTTCACCAGTAACGCAAAGCCCGACCAAATAGGCAGTGGCTATGACGGTATCAATACCTTATTCCATGAGGGCGGGCACGCTGCGCATTTCTCGAATGTAAAAATGAATGCGCCCTGTTTTGCCCAAGAATTTGCACCAACTTCTATGGCTTATGCTGAAACACAGTCGATGTTTTGTGACAGCCTATTAGGCGATGCTGATTGGCTAAAACAATATGCATTAGATGCAGAAGGAAATGCTGTACCCGATAAGGTAATTAAAGCAATTATAGATAGCAAGCAACCGTTTATGGCTTACGGTGAAAGAAGTATCTTGGTTGTTCCCTATTTTGAGCGTGCATTATATCAACTCAGTGATAAAGAACTGAATGCTGAAACGGTAACGAAATTGGCAAGAGACATGGAAAAGAAAATTCTCGGTCTGGATGCTAGTCCACGCCCGCTAATGGCGATTCCACATCTTTTATCAGACGAAGCGTCATGTGCTTACCAAGGCTACTTACTTGCTCATATGGCGGTCTATCAAACAAGAGCTTACCTAACAGAGAAACTTGGCTACTTAACCGATAATCCAGAAATCGGACCGCTACTAGCAAAATATTACTGGAATGGCGGTAACAGCGTTAATCATAACGGTACCATCGTAAACTTGACTGGCGAAGGCTTTAACGCAAAATATCTAGCAGATGAGTGTAACTTATCATCTGAGCAAGCATGGGAAATCGAGCAGAAGAAAATATCAGCACTGGAGTCGAGAACACGAGCTGAGGTTGCTTCTTTGAATGCCAGCATCAATATCATTGATGGTGGCAACAAATTAGCTAACAATGCCCAGTCTGATAACGACATGTGCAATGAATTCGAGCAATTTATTGTATCAACGTATGGCCGCTGATAACCGCAGACTTATTCATCGTAATTAGAAATCGTAAGAACAGTAACTAAAAACAGCGATTCTAGGGTCGCTGTTTTTTTGTGTCTATAAAACAGGAAATAACAAGGTAATACGTAAACCTCCCTGCAATCTATTATCTGCTTCTACCTGACCTTTCATTAGCACCATCGATTCTTTTACAATCGCCAACCCTAAGCCATAACCACCTGATTGCTTGTCACGGGCTTCTTCCAAGCGTGTAAAAGGGTTAAAAATACGTTTTAGATACTGGGGATCTATCCCCTTACCGTCATCTTCAATAATCACTTGAACATATTGCCCTTCACGCTCTTGTGGTAATTGAACCGTGATCGTGATTGTTGCCTGCTCTCCGGCATACTTGCTTGCATTGACTAATAAATTTTTAATAACACGTAATAACAAACGGCTATCAGCAAGAACCAAGGGGGTTTCATTATCAAAATACCCCATTAAACGTTGCTTCGGTTTCAAACACATCTGACTTTCTAACACTTGCGCTTGGCAAAAGATCTCAAGTTGTAATGGTTCTAAACTCGCAGAATAACTCGCGTTCTCAATGCGACTAAACTCTAAAATTTCAGTCACTAGGTTATTCATTTCATCAGATTCATGCTCAAGACGATCTAATAAATGCTGGTTCTCTTCAGGCGTTCTTTTTCTAAGTAAATGTAAAGCCAGATTATGACGCGCTAGCGGTGTACGCAATTCATGAGAAACATCTCTAATTAAACGTTTTTGCTGTTCTGCCAATGTTTGAATACGAAATGTCATATGATCAAAATCATGGGCTAACTCTCGAAACTCTTTAACGCCACGTCCCACCTCACTAGTCACTCGAACACTAAAATCCCCTTCAGATAAACGACGACTGGCTTCTTGTAATTTATTTAATGGTCGTTGTAAGTATCGAGCCAGTAATAATGAAAATACACATAGAATAAGAGCGGCTATAAATATTTTAATTAAGCCAAAATACAATTTAAAATGATGAGCAGGATGCTGATCAAGCGGAAACTGAATAACTAAACGATTACCATCGCGTAACGGTATTTCTATAATTGGTCGATTAACACGACTTTCTAACAATGAGTCAATCTGCCTGATATACGCCAATTTAAATTCAAAATGTGGGTGCATATCTCTCCCACTTAATGACCTATTTTCTTGATTTAATACAAAAAGGTAATAAGGTTGTCCTCGTTCCCAGTCAGCCAATTCATACATGTCACCATCAGCTATCATGATTTCAGCTTGGTTTGCGATATCGAGCATCTGTTCTTGTATTTGATCTGGTATACGTAACATTGCTTTGACTAACGCAACTTCTGCCACATTTTGAATACCAAGAATTAACAATAAAATAATGGCGAAATAAGAGAATAACCTTACAGCTAATCCACAGCGATCATTAATAGCGCGTAAGGGAGAAAAAACATTAGAAAAAATTGAATTCATTAAGTTTCACGTTATCGATTTGCGTAACACCTTACGCAACATTAACACTTTCGTAAAAGCTATAACCTTTACCACGTACTGTTTTAATGTGTTGCTTTGACAAGCCTGACTGCAGCATTTTTCGTCTAATATTGCTGATATGCATATCGAGATTCCGATCAAATGGGCAAAGATCTTTTTTCAACACTTCTTTTTGCAATTCAGCTTTAGAGACCACAATACCGTCGTGCTTAATAAGGTATTCAAGCAGCTCAGATTCGGTGCCCGTTAGCGGTAATCTTGAAAACTGTATCGACAAATCAGCCGTGCAGTTATTCAATCCCTGACGTTGACGTTCAAGCCCGACTCTACGTAGTATCGACGTGATTCTTGCCAGTAATTCAGGTACACGGAAAGGTTTAGCGACATATTGATCGGCGCCAGCTTGTAAACCATCTAACATAGATGCTTCATCACCCAATGCGGTTAGCATCAGAATAGGTGTGGCAAAACGTTGGCAAATACGGCGTGCGACTTGTAAACCATCAATATTCGGTAGCATCACATCCAGCAATACTAAATCAACAGAATGTGCTTGCATGTACGTCAGGGCACTTTCACCATCGTGAAGACAATGAACATCGTAACCTTCTTCACTCAGCACTTCAGTTAATAATTCGCACAGCATTACATCGTCATCAACAACCAGAATATTTGACACAGCACTTACTCTTAATAAAAACGATTCGCATTCTAAATAATAAAATCAGATCAATCAATAATAACAATACTTTTTCTAAGTCATTTTTATTAGATTGGAAGTGAAGATACAATAATGATGCATTCATCAACGATAAATCACGTTATAAATCTAGATGTTAAAGCGATTAACTTTGCATGTCGCGTATTTGACTAAGGTATCGAATCCAACTTTTTGACGCCGAAGAAGAGTTCATATTATTCGCTTGCTTGGCATGAATAATGGCACGGTCAAAGTCTTCTAGCTTGTAATAGGCGCGTACCTTGGCAAGCTCAACATCCGCTCTTTTAGTTTTATCTTTCACGCGTTCTAGCTCTGTTAATGCTTTATGGTAATGTCCTTCTTGCAATAATAGCTGAGCTAATTGCCAACGGTATTTATTATCTAGCTTTGCCGCTTTAGCCCAAATAGAAATTGCTTTATTCCATTCTTTGGCCATCTGCCAATACATCGCTTGATCAGAGAGTAATTTTGCATCCGAAGACGCCCCTCTCAATTCACTAAATAACATTGCGGCACGTTCAGGAATGCCACGTTGCGCATAAAGTTGGGCGAGTGTTTTTAAATCTTGCTGACGAAGATCGACACCTTGATGCTTAGCTAATGCTAAAGTATCCAGTGCATCATTAGAACGCCCAATACGAATTTGAATGCCCGCTAATTGCTGCCACCATATGGTTTTATTTGGTTCTAAACCAATTAAGCCGTTCAGTGTGGTAATCGCACCTTTCCAGTGTTTAAGTTGAAGTTGAGCACCCAATTTAATGGTTAACGGTTGTACATCCACTTTTCTATTGAATCTATCGTACTGTTTTAAGGCAGCAAGCACCCTGTCCCACTCTTCAATTTGATAGTGTGATTGTGCTATACGCAGCCACAATTCATCTGCTTTCTGATTATCAGGTATATTTTTCGATAACGTATAATAATGAGGTAATGCCGATGTAAACTGCTGTTCTGACAATAAAATATCAGCCAACATTCGCTGAGTTACCCAAGCTTGCTCATCGTTTAATAAACCACTGTCGACAGCGTAAGACAGATTAACAATCGAACTTTTAGTATTGCCTTTTTGCCAATAGAAAATACCCAACATACGCTTAACAAATGCTTTGTCGTACGCCCTTGAAGGGTTTAGCTCTGCCAATAGCGTAATGGCCTCACCTAATTTATCTTCTTGTTGCAAATGATGAGCACGCTGAACTTTACCAGCAGTAAATTGGCTGAGGTCTTGCGCTTTAACGCTCATCGAAATACAAAGCATTAAGGTACAGGTGATCACAACGCTTTTTATATTCATTATTTATTTAACTTAAATTCAAGACGAATAGTTTGACCTTGCTGAGGAATGGCTTTTCCATCAACAACTTTAGCCTGATATTTCCATTTACGCAGTGCACGAATTGCTTCTCTTTCGAATAAGCGACGTGGTTTCGCATCTAGTATTTCAACATCGGTTGGACGGCCTTGTGCATCAATAGTGAACGACAACACAACAAAACCTTCAGCGCCTTGCTTCATTGCACGCGTAGGATATTTAGGCTCTACACGGTACAGCGGCATAGCTTGCTGGTTCGCCCCAAAATCTGAAAACTGAGGCACACTAATAGCAAGCCCTGTAATTGCCGTATCCAAACCTAAGGTCGGCATTGATGGTGCAGAAGTGGCAGTAACAGCTGATTGAGAACTTCTCGGTGCTGCTTCTGGTGGCGGTTCTGGCGTATCCGGTTTTTCTGGTACGGTACGCTGACGGCGTTGTGCATCTCGTTCTTGCTCAACCATGACGATATCGAATGCTAAAACCTCAGACTTTTCTGGAACTCCTTTATGTCCATTGTCTACCATCCAGGCCATAAAGGTGAATAGCCCCAAGGCCACAGCAGCAGATACAGGTAATGCGACCAATAACCGAATGAATGATGATTGAAAAATAGAACGAGAAGGCACAATTACACCTGAGTTTAAAGGCATTAGCGCTTCTCCGCTGCCAACGCGATATTATTGACCCCTGCGCCTTTCGCAGCATCCATCACTTTTACAACGGTACCGTTATAAGCATGTTCGTCAGCTTGAATAACTAATGTTGCTTCAGGTTGTTCAAGTAATAGGTGTTCAAGTATTGCTTGCACACGTTCTACATCAACCACGCGCTTATCAATGTAAATATCATTCGCAGATGTGATAGCGACAAAGATACCTGCATCTTTTTGACTAACAACATTATTCGCCTGTGGTCGATTAACCTCAACGCCAGACTCTCGAACGAATGAACTGGTAACAATAAAGAAAATCAACATGATAAAAACAATGTCTAGCATGGATGTCATGTCAATTTGTGCTTCTTCACGAGCAGAAGACGGACGGCTCAGTCTCATCACTGGCTCCTTAATAGTTTTTCTAATTTCAATTCACGCAGATGACACGCTTTAGACAAGCGTGCGTGAACAAACATACCCGCAAGCGCAGCCACCATACCCGCCATGGTTGGTAACGTTGCGAGTGAAATACCTGAAGCCATTAGCCTTGGCTGGCTGCTGCCTTGAGTTGCCATCACGTCGAAGACAGAAATCATCCCCGTTACCGTGCCAAGTAGCCCTAACATTGGGCAAATGGATACCAGCACTTTAATCAGATTTAGGTTTTGATTTAATGCTGTACGTGCTTCATTTAACCAGCCGTCACGAACTGCATGGGCGTACCATGAAGTCTGATCATCACGATCATGCCATTTTGCTAACCAAACTCTTCTCTGGTGTGGGTATTGGAAGAATAAATAAATAACCCGCTCTACAACTAATACCCAGCAAAGCATTACTATGGCAGCTAACCACCATAGTATTTGGCCGCCTTGGTTCATGAATTGCGATAATGAGAACCACCAGGCTTGTATAAGACTGAATTCCATTATGCTGTTGTTCCTACTTTTTCAGCCTGTTCAGCAACAAGGCTAATACCTTGCTTCTCTAAAATATTTCGAATCGTATCTGCTTGTGTACTTAATATATTATGCGCAAGCAACAGTGGCATTGCAGCAACCAAACCTAACACTGTTGTAATTAGCGCCATAGAGATACCACCCGCCATAACCTTAGGATCACCGTTCCCAAACTGTGTGATTACTTGGAAGGTTTCAATCATGCCTGTTACCGTTCCTAACAAGCCAAGCATTGGAGCTAAAGCTGCAAGGAGCTTCAACATAGACAACCCTTTTTCAAGGTGTTGTTGCTCATCTACAATGGTTTCAAGTAAGCGTAATTCCAACGCCTCAACACTTCGCCCTTGTTCGGTATAACGCTCTTTATTATCATAAAAAACGCTAAGAACACGACCCAACGGATTATTACCAGGCATTTGAGGTTGCTTTAATTGCCCTTTAATTTGCTGACGGATAATGAAAAGCTTAGTGCCTCTAAAGAGAGCAATAATGCCACCTATCGCGAGTAAACCTAAAATAACTTGCCCAACCACACCACCATTCTCTAACCGTTCTTTTAATGATGGGGTATTCGCTAATTGTTCCAGCATAATACCGCGTGACGGATCAACAATTAAAGGCAGTATCCCAGCCTGATTGATCGTTGATAAATCGGCTAAAACAGGCCCTTGCTGCGGTTGCTTTAAATACGGCTTCGCGACATGACGATCACTGTTCCAGTGTACATAGCCTTGTTCACCTATTAGGCCAAAACTACCAATACGGAAGGCATCAATATTTGCTTTGTACCCTTCCCCATTAATATAAGGTAAAGAAACAGGGGCAATCTCGCCACTTGCGGTTATCTGCTCTGCCATTCCTTGCCACAGCCCTGTTAACTGCAGCATAGAAGGCAATGCTTTTGCCTCTACAATTTGATTAACAACAGAGGCATATTTAGCGCTATCCACACTGGTTACCGACGTCTGTATTTCCGTATCAAGATCTTTTGCAGACTGGCGCACAACGCCAAATAACTCGCCTAAACTACCTGTTTCTAAACGTAACTGCTCTTCGAGGCTCGATAATTCAGCTTCGTTTTCACTGAATGTATCACTGAGTTTTTCAGTTTCACGTTGTAATTTCTCTCGCATAGCCAACAAAGAATCACGTTTCGTAAGAATAGATTGCTCTGTTTGTTTAAACCCCGCTTCACGTTGAACATTATGAGCACGTTGTTCTTTTTGTTCTTGCTGAGTTTTTGATACAAGTGATTCAGCTGAAACCGGTGATTCAGCTAACACAACAAATGGCATAGTCAGTAGACAAACAGCCGTAACTAACGTTTTTAATTTCATATTACTGCTGCTCCACATTTGTTAATGCAATGACATTTGAAGTAGTGGATTGTGTATCAGCTGCTAACTGAGCTGATATCGGTAAAGTTATCAAGCTTGGAGCTGCCTGTTTATGTGCAATAGAGAATGCTTTATCAATATTTGAGCTTTGACTACTGTCGACAGATTGCCAACCATTATCGATATCATTCCAAGCCCAATAACGCGTACCATCTAAACTTCTAGCGACTAAAGAGATCCGTCCTAAATACAACAAATCGACTTCAATGCTCGTGTCGGCATCTACTGTAATTTGACCTTGGTACACACCTAATTTCGTGCCGTAATCCATTTCAATTTGATAGGCTTCAAGAATACGACGGTATTTTTCAGCATCACTGATATCAGCTTGCGACATCATAACGTTTAATTTATTAAGGCGAGCCAAGCGTTGTTCATGACGAATGGGCTTGTCATCTGTAATTATTCGCTTTAATCCATCAAGCATTTTATACATCAGCGGTACTACACCTTGACGTGTTTCTTTAATATCTTGAATTTGCTGATTAATGCTGGTTACTTCTTCATTTTGATTAACCACGAGACGGGACAAATGATCACGATAAACCGTTAAGTTTTTTACTTCTTCTTCAAGCTGTTCAATCTCAGCTTTCATGGTTAATGCAGCTTCTGCGCTTTGATCAACTTTTGTCTGGCTCTTAGTCGAAGCAGTATTGGTGTTACTTTCGATTGCACGAGCGGCATCAATATTGGCAGTTGCATTGTTTGCTATGCAGAGCATCAAAATTACCAAGCTAGGTTTTATTGCTTTCATATTGCTCATCAATAGTATTTAGAAATGGTGAAGATCAAAAATACTCCTAGCACTCTAGGAGAGATATGGACAACTCTAATTGAAAATGAATCTCATTTAAAGCGATTAACCTGTAAATATTGGATTGAAAACACGGTAACTTTCTTCCAAAACGCATTAAATATACAAAGTAAGCCATTTTAGGACGAAACACTCACCAAGTATCCATGAAATTACTGATGTTTTTTTGAAGTTCAATGAATTATTTGAAGATCGATGTATAATGCGTGCGATTTTATTCATAACGCGGTATTAGAAGTGACCCAACTAACTTTAGAAGCAATTCGCGAGCAATTAACCGAATTGAATTTCAATGCTGAAAACATCCGAATGATAACTGTTGAAGCGATGGATGATGCGCTTCTAGAAAGCTGCACCACAAAAGAAGACGAAAGTTTTTATAATAGCTACATGAACGTTATTTACCAAAAAGGTGAACGTTACGTTTTGGGCTATCGCTGCAATGAAGAAAAAATCATTGATCAGGCGATCATTAAAATTGGTGATAAGTACTTTGACCCAACAGAACAATCTAAGGGCGACTTCAAGCCTTATCAGTTTGCTTTTTTAACTGAATTCAAAGTGTTCGACATGATGAAAAACGCTAAATCAAATAAAGACTTCCCGCCTGATGTGGATTTTTTGTTTACTAGAGCTAAGCACTACAAAAACATCATTAATAAAGTAAAGTAACACACCACGTAAAAAGCATTCTAAAAAATAGGGGCATCTACAGTTAACCGTAGATGCCCCTATTTTTGTTTATTTAATAACTTCTTTTACGTTATTTACGGACTATTTTGTTACCGTAATAAGTGCATTTGCTAAATAATCTAATTGCTGTTCTTGCAAGCCTGCAATGTTGATTCGACCATCACCGACCGCATAAATACCATATTCAGCACGAAGACGCTCGATCTGCTCTGAGCTTAAACCCGTTACAGAAAACATACCTTTATGCTGCTCAATGAAATTAAAGGCATCTGAACCTTGTGCCCGTACAGCTTTTGTTAAACCAGAACGTAAGCTAAGTAAACGCTTGTGCATTTGATCAAGCTCTTGCTTCCATGTTGCGGTTAACGCATCATCTGTCAAAATTGTAGCAACTAATGCAGCACCGTGATCAGGCGGCATAGTATAAGAAGCTCGCGCCAGTTGTAGGATACGTCCTTTGGCTTTTTGTGCTTCTGGCAAAGAATCACTGATAACAATAGCTGCACCAGTACGCTCTCGGTATAAACCAAAGTTTTTAGAGCATGATGCCGCTACAATCATTTCTTCAACGTTGTCAGCCATGTACTTTAGACCAGCACCATCCTGCTCTAAACCATCACCAAAACCTAAATAAGCAATATCAACAAACGGTAAAAAACCATTATTATTGGCTAACGCAGTAACAGCTTGCCAATCAGTAAATGAAATATCTGCACCCGTTGGGTTATGACAACACCCATGAAGCAATACAACATCTTTAGGGCCCGCTTTTGCTAATTCAGCCAACATTGCATCGCTATTTACTTGCTTCGTCGCATGGTCAAAATACGGGTAGTATTTAACAGTTAAACCAGCCGCTTCCATTACGGGTTTATGGTTAACATAACTTGGGTTTGTTAACCATACCGTCGTATCAGGCTGTGCAAGACGCATCAAATCAGCCAACATACGCAATGCACCGCTCGCCCCTGGCGTCTGTACTGCAGCTGCACGGCTATGAGCAGATGTACCACCAAGCAGTAAATCCATCATCGATTGATTGAAGACTTCACTTCCAGCAAGACCAACGTAAGATTTAGTTGTTTGTGTTGCTAGTACTTGCTGTTGCGCCTGCTGAACAGCTTGCATAATTGGCGTTTCACCTTGGCTATTTTTATATACGCCAATACCTAAATCCATTTTATCTTCACGATCATCTGCACGGTAGGCAATAGAAAGCGACAAAATTGGGTCAAGTTGTGCTTGTGTAAGCTGCTTAAACATAGAAGAAATTCCATTTTTTACTGTTGATCACATCAAATTATCATTTAGCTCACAAAACGTCACGATGAAATCGCGATATTTATTCAGCATTATTCACCCTACGCGTAAAGATTCATAAACCTTGCTGTAAATAAACACTGATCAAGATTAACATTTTAGTAACTTAACTTGCATGTACGGTTGAAAAGCCTAGATTTATAGAAGAAAAGAGATTTTACTTCCCACTCAGTACCCCATTTCGGCACCAAGCCGATGTACGGAGGAATTATGAAAAACAGCGTTGATGTCCGTACCCTATTAAGTGTTTATGAAAAAGTGAAAACTCAAGGTCAACATTTTGAAAATAGCTGTCAGTTAGAAGACATCACCTGCACCGAAAGCCCTGATGGTTACTATGTTAACTTGGCAGACAATAACGTAAGCCTTGATATAAACTTTCACAATACATACCACTTTCATACGATGAATGAAGATCCAGAGTCTGTAATCAACCAAACAACCACCGAGTTTCACAATAACAATGAAGTGCAAGTACAAGAATTTATCCACAAATTAATGCAATTAGATAAACGATATTAAGTTAACTTACCTTATCGCTAACAATGCCATCGACAATGCAAGCATATTGTCGATGGCACACGTCTCGAGCAGCTTACAATCCCCTCATATATTTGCATATTTTCACTTTAACGCTCATTAAGCCATCAATCAGACTTTTTGCTATTTACAGCTACATCATTGAACCGTATTATTCGCCACGTTGGAGAGATGGCTGAGTGGTCGAAAGCACCGGTCTTGAAAACCGGCAAGGGTTTATAGCCCTTCTAGGGTTCAAATCCCTATCTCTCCGCCACATTCTAAAAAGCCGCTATACTATTAGCGGCTTTTTTACGTCTGGTATTTGCCAAATAAGATAGGGGTGCAGAATCCTAGACTGGATTCACCTAAGCATAGAGAAAGCACATTGCCCGTACCGAAGGTGCGAAAAGGCAATAGCCCGAAGGGTACGAGCTTGCGAGTAATACATTACTTTTCTTCCGCTCGGTATCGCCTAAAATTTGATCGACAATTAGCCCGTTCATCTTATTAATTCGGTAAACTTGCCTTAAACCGACTGGAATACTTTAAAACGAATTCATCTGATATTAGCATCCTTTCTTTCTTTCAAAATGCTGGCATAATATCGCCACAATAAAACTATGGAAAAAGTCCCATGACAATCGAACAAGCCTTAAAGCAACGTAGTGACTCTAAATGTGAACTATGTGCATCTGACTCTAACTTGACGGTACATGCTGTTGCAGCATCACCTGATTCAAGTGCTGGTAACTGTGTATTGCTTTGTGAAACTTGCCATAGCCAGATTGAAAACCCAGAAACAGCTGATACAAACCACTGGCGTTGCCTAAACGACAGCATGTGGAGCCAAGTACCTGCGGTTCAAGTATTAGCTTACCGCCACCTAACTCGTCTTGCAGATAAAACCGACTGGGCACAAGACCTAGTTGAAATGATGTACATGGAAGATGATGTTAAAGAATGGGCCGATAAAGGTCTTGTTGATGACAACGCTGAAAAACCACGTGATGTTAACGGTGTTGAATTAAAGAAAGGCGATGACGTAACTATCATTAAAGACCTTCCAATTAAAGGTTCTAACAATGTAATCAAGCAAGGTACTGTTGTTCGTGGTATTAGCTTAAGCGACGATCCTAAATTGGTTTCAGGTAAAGCAAGCGGTCAGTCTATGTACATCATTGCTGAGTACTGCCGTAAAAAGTAAGCTTCTGTATTAATGATATAGAGAGATATTTTTTCTTTGCATTAGTATAAAAAGCCTCAATAACGACTGGTTAATTACCAGCATTATTGGGGCTTTTTTATTATCTGTATACGTATTGGTTGACGACTCATTCTGTTTAGCGATTCGAAAAAGCCAAGAAACATGAGGCGCCAAGTAATGAGGAACCACCTACGCGATTTAGCAAGCGTGGCCGTGTTTGCATGAAGCCAAGAAAACGTTTAGCTGTCATTGCATATATCATCACCCAGGTAAAATCGAGCAAGGCCATTGTGGGGCACATAATGAGCATTTGTTGCAGTAAGGGTTGCGATGGGTCTATAAATTGAGGGAAAAAAGCAGTAAAGAAAACGATGGCTTTTGGGTTGCCAGCCGCCACAATAAACCCATTGATAAATAAACGCCCGCGGGATGAGGTAACTTGCTGCATCACTTCGACAGAAGCTGGCTTTGCCAGCACCATTTTGAGCCCCATATACACTAAGGTGATCACTCCAAACCACTTAATCGCTTGAAAAGCCATATCAGAGCTAGCAATAACAACCCCCAACCCCACTGCCACTAATATCATCTGGATACAATTGGCCGTAATATCACCCAATGCGGTATACATGGTTTTCTTAACACCATAATTCACAGAGTGTACTACACCTAACAAAATGCTTGGACCTGGGGTCATAGTGAGTACCATTGACGCCAATACAAACGCAATCCAATTTTCAATGCTCATAATATCCCTTCCTTGCCTTTAGTACGCCCGTTACAGTGTCACCATTCCGTAACTGTACTTTGTATTTCCTTATACTCTCTATTAACAACACTATCTAAAACACTTTCCATTGTCATTCTTCAACTCAACATTAAGTATGACAATTTTCCACCAGCGTTAAAGAAAGGATTTTATCCTGACACTGCAGCACCATTATCCCCCTTTTAAATGTTTAAATATCGAGTCAGGTAGCTAAAAAAGCCAGCCAAATTAACTGGCTGGCATTCACCGCAAGGCTTTTCACAACAGGGACTATCGAAATATTATTTATCTAAAACAGGTTCATATGTATTGTTAGCTTCAGCTTGTGAAATACTTTCGTATTTACTTTTAATTTCGTCTTGCACTGTCTCTAAAAATTCACCGTTCAACTTGTAGTAGCGGAAATAAATGAACAATGTTAGCCCATAAAAGAATGCTGGAAGAGCAATCATAATACACTGCATTCCAAAGATGGTTTCTGGTGTTTGATCAACGTTGGGCACGTAGCCAACGATACTCAATATGATACCAATAAAGAATGCTGCAAGAGCCGAGCCGCCTTTTACAACCATAGTTTGCACTGAGTAAGCCACGCTTTCACAACGAATACCGAGTTTGTATTCACCGTAATCAACAGTATCCGCAACCATGATGACTTGAAGAACCCAAAAGAGCGCACTACCAATAGTCATACATACGCCAGCTAAGGTAACCATCGCAATACTAGGCATATTCAATACACTGATTAAAATCAATATACCGCTACCCATTATTGGAAAGATACAAGAACCAGCCCACAATGTACGACGAGAGAAATAGCGAGCTAATTTAGGGAAGATAGCAATTGTAATCAAGTTAGCAATACCCGCATATGCCATGTAGTACGGAAACAATTCAGGGTCGCCAATAACATAAGTAAAGTAATAAACAGCAAATGCGGTGATTATGTTACCTGCAAGGTTCTTAGATAGCGCCATGCATAGTAGGCTTGAAAGTTGATCGTTCTGGTAGATCATCGATACCATTTTTTTGAGAGAAAGGCGCTCTTCTTCAACAGGTTTTTCATTGTCATTGGATATTAGAGCGGTTGTATAACGCTCTTTTACGTTAATTAACGTGATAAAGGTTGAAAATAAAAAGAATATAATCAGTATCAAGGTAAACATCTGGAACCCTTGTCCTTTATTATCCCCCCCAAGGTAGTCAATAATTGGCATGGCAATAGCAGCTGCCAGCAACCACGCCGCACTTGCAAAGAATCGCGGAAAAGGAACCAACTCTTCACGTTCTCGCTTATCCATTGTTAAAGTAGGCACTAAAGACCAGAATGGAATATCCATCAATGTGTAAGTCATTCCCCATAAAATATAGGTAAAACAAACGTAAATAATTAATGCCGTTCCTTCAAAATTATGGGCACTAAACAGCATGAACAGTACGACCGAATTTGCTAATGTACCAATCAAAATCCATGGCTTAAATTTTCCCCACCGTGAACGGGTACTATTAACAACCCATCCCATAATAGGATCATTCACCGCATCCCAGATTCTCGCAATGAGGAATATTGAGCCGACTACACCAGCCGATACACCCGCCACATCCGTGTAATAGAACATTAAATACATATACACGAGCGTAATTGCAAAATCTTTACCAAACGCCCCAATCCCGTAACTCAGTTTGGTTTTCAACGATATACTCATAAACACTCCTTTGTATTTAATTGATACTGCAATTTCACATCACAATACGATTAACAATCATGACTAACTGCGATTTATCGTTATTATTGTTTCCGTTGATTCATCATGCTGGTTTATAGGTGGGTTTATCCTCCGCCTTTAATTCGCTATCTTTCCGTTTCCTCAGATCCCTTGCATATCGTTCGATAATCTTAGGAAATGACATACTTTAAAAGAAAACTGGAACATCAACATTAATCGGTTATGGCTTACCTAGTACGAGTCGAATAATGCTGCCCCGTAAATAAAGATTGAGCCCTTCCCTTCATAATCCCGTTTTATTGCTGGTAATTGATGATTATCTCAGCCTATAATCGACTCAAATTTATTACAGCAGAACCTTTTAACTTCTGTTGTGAGCTTGTTAGTCGGGGAGCCTTAGGCTGAGACCACTTCTGTGGGACCCGTTGAACCTGATCCAATTAACATTGGCGGAGGGAACTAATAGTAATGCCCTTCTCTTTTGCCAATCACATACTTGGCATCGCTTTCAAGGCAGCTGTTAACCCTTCGCGTACCATTTAGGGATTAACATATGACGTCTTTATCAAAAACACCGATTACTCTTACTATTGCTGGTTCTGACAGTGGTGGTGGCGCAGGTATTCAAGCCGACATCAAAGCAATCTCTGCAACGGGTGGTTATGCTTGCTCTGCAATTACTGCGTTAACAGCACAAAATACACAGGGCGTTTCTGGCATATTTCCAATTCCACCAGCGTTTGTTGAACAACAACTCGATGCCGTATTTAGCGATTTAGACATTAAAGCCGTAAAAATCGGAATGTTAAGTGACACGATTATTATTAAAGCCGTTGCTAACAAGCTGCATCAATATCAGCCTCAACATCTTGTAATCGATCCTGTTATGGTTGCTACCAGTGGCGATCTATTATTGCAGCAAGATGCCATTGCGACACTTAAAGATGTGCTGTTACCTCTTGCCGATATTATTACCCCTAACCTTCCAGAAGCCGCTGCACTATTGGGCTGTAAAGCACCTGAAAATGAAGCTGAAATGGATGCAATGATTCAAGGCTTACGCTCGCTTGGTGCTAAATCAGTACTTCTAAAAGGTGGCCACCTTGAACAAGATGAAAATAGTACCGATATTCTGATTACAGCTGATAATGTTTATCGCTTTAGTACAAAGCGTATTATCACCCGTAATACACACGGTACAGGTTGTACTCTTTCTGCTGCTATTGCCTCTTTCTTAGCACAAGGCTACCCACTCGTTGAAGCTGTTACTCACGCCAAGGGGTATATTTCTCACGCTATTTTTCATGCTGACGAATTAGAAATAGGTTCGGGGCATGGTCCTGTTCATCATTTCTTTGCGGGTCATTTTAACCCAGAAGCATAATTCGACAGACCAATGTGAGAACAACCATGACGACAGATACCATGATGAAATCAGGTGTTGGAGTTAATTTAGCAAATTGCCAATTACGCTACCTCAATAACCCAACAACATTATTTGAAAACTTGAATATACAACTCTCTACTGGGCAATGGACTTGTATTCTAGGTCGAAGTGGTTGTGGCAAAACATCACTATTACGCTTACTTGCAGGGTTATTAGATGATGAAGTGCAGTGGCAAGGACAGTTAACAACCAATAATAACCAGCAATTATCTTGTCAGGTTGCCTATATGGCACAGCAAGATTTACTGTTTCCTTGGTTAAATGTACTTGATAACGTGTGTTTCAGCATCAAGATCAGTAAAGGGAAACCAAATACTGATGACAAGCGCCGTGCTTTAGAACTGCTTGAGCATGTTGGCCTCAGCGATTATGTAACCGCTTTTCCTGATAGCCTATCAGGTGGTATGCGCCAGCGAGTCGCCTTGGCGCGTACACTGATGCAAGACAAACCAGTTGTTTTAATGGATGAACCTTTTTCGGCATTAGATGCTGTTACAAGGCATAAGCTTCAAAAGCTTGCCGCACAGCTTCTGAAAAACAAAACGGTTCTATTAATCACTCATGATCCTCAAGAAGCATTACGCCTAGGGCATCAGATTTTATTAATGACCAGTGCTCCAGCCGTTATGCAGCATTTACCCGTACCGTCGGCAAATACTCCTCGCCAATTTGATGCTGAACTTGCAGGGTTACAGCAAAATATTATCGAACGGTTGGAGCAAGATTATGTCTGATCTACAAAGTACTCACCCTCAACTTGCAGCTCAGTCAGTTTTACAAAAAAGCGCCCTTAGTCAGGCAACGTCACACCCGGTTATTCGGTTACTGATTAGTGCCACCATTATTATTGGGCTGTGGCAAACTGTAGTAATGGTATTTGAACTCCCCTCCTTTATTTTACCAGGGCCATTAGCGGTTTTTAACAAACTGATTCAACGTTACGATGTACTGCTTAGCCATGCTTGGGTTACAGCATCTGAAGTCATATTAGGTTTGTTATTAGGGCTATCCATGGGCCTATTCTTTGCCCTACAAATGTTGCTATTTAACCCGCTGCGCCGTTGGTTACTACCAATTTTAATTGCGAGCCAAGCCATTCCTGTTTTTGCTATCGCGCCCATTCTAATGCTATGGCTTGGTTATGGTATTGCTTCAAAAATTGTTATGGCAGCACTGATCATCTTCTTTCCTGTAACAACATGTTGTTATGACGGGCTAAGACACACACCTACTGGCTATTTAGACTTAGCAAAAACCATGGGGGCATCTAAATGGCAATTGCTTCGCCATGTGCGCCTTCCTGCTGCATTACCCGCTTTAGCTTCTGGTATCAGGGTTGCGGTTGTTGTCGCGCCTATTGGAGCTGTAGTCGGTGAATGGGTGGGTTCTAGTGAAGGGCTTGGCTATCTGATGCTGCAAGCAAATGCTCGTATGATGATTGATGAGATGTTCGCTGCGTTACTCATTTTGGCTACATTTTCTATCACCCTCTACTTTGCTGCCGATCTATTGCTGAAACGCGCAATACCGTGGCAATCAAAACAGTAATTGTTATCCATTTATAGAAGATAAATTTTTCATCAAGACACAACAGCTTATACCCGTTTAAAGCAGTCGATACCCAAATACTTATTTAGATTGGTATTACTTATTATAAAAATACAAAAAGGACGTTAAACATGAAAAAAGCGCTATCTAAAAGCTTACTTGCACTCGCACTTTCAACCACTACTTTCAGTGCAGCAGCAAAAGATCTGACGTTAATGCTCGATTGGTTTGTAAACCCAAATCATGGACCGATCATTATTGCTCAAGAAAAAGGTCTGTTTAAAGAGCAAGGGCTAAATATTGAGATTCAAGAACCCGCCGATCCAAGCATGCCTGCCAAGCTTGTGGCAGCCAATAAAGTCGACTTGGCAGTTTCTTACCAAACAAGTCTAACTATTGATGTCGCCGTGGGTTTACCGCTTATCCGTTCAGCAACGTTAATTGCTGCACCACTGAATACCTTAATGGTTCTCGATAATAATAAGATCAATTCACTCGCAGATCTTAAAGGTAAAAAAATAGGTATTGCCATTGCCGGTAATGAAGAAGCAACAATCGGCACAATGCTAAATACGGCAGGGGTTGAGTACAAAGATGTTCAGATTATTAATGTCGGTTGGGCGCTTTCTTCTTCTTTAGCGTCAGGAAAAGTGGATGCTATTTGGGGTGGTTTACGTAACTTCGAAAGTAATCAACTTGAGCTTGAAGGCTACAAATCAAAAGCGTTTTTCCCAGAAGAGCACGGTGTACCTTCATATGATGAACTCATTGTTGTCGCCAATAAAAATAACTATGACAAAGCAACAATCAAGAAATTCAATAAGGCAATTGAACTAGCGACTCAGTACATCATTAACCACCCAGATCAAGCATGGAAAGAGTTCGTTGCTTATAACCCAGACACTCTCAATAACGAATTAAACCGCCGAGCATGGCGCGATACTCTGCCTCGCTTTGCGCTTCGTCCATCAGCGGTTGATTTAGAACGTTATGACAACTTCGCAAATTTCATGTACCAACACAAAATCATCGCTAAAGCACCCAAAGCGGTTGATTACGTACCAACACTATAAGCTGTTTGTTATTTATACTCATTTGATAAAAGGTACAATACAATGAATCACTTGGATCTTATTCAGGCTTGCCAGCAAGAATACACAGAATACACAGAACACGCATTTGTTATGCAGCTTGCTAATGGTCAATTAAACCAAGCCGCTTATTTGCATTATTTAAAGCAAGACTTTCTATTTTTAAAGCACTATGCACGTGCTTATGCATTAGCTATATACAAAGCACAAACTCTTGAAGAAATGCGTGCGCCGCTACCAAGCTTACAAGCATTAATTGAAAATGAAACCTGTCATCATGTTACCTATTGCGCACAATGGGGGCTCACTGAAAGTGATATGGAAGCAGAGCCAGAAGCTTTTGGTACTGTTGCTTATACACGTTATGTTTTAGATACAGGTATGGCTGGTGATCTAACTGATTTATATGTTGCCCTTGCACCTTGTGCTATCGGTTATGCTGATATTGGTAAAGCATTAATAAGTCATCCTGATACTGTTATTGATGGTAACCCCTACCATAGTTGGATTGAGCTATACAGCGGTGATGAATTCCAGACGGGTGCCCGTGCAGGTATGGATCGCCTTGATACTATGATGGCTGATATCGACTTGAATAGCCCTCGAGGCCAACGTCTTTGCGAGATATTCAAAACGGCAACGCGCATGGAAATAGCCTTCTGGCAACAAGGCTTAGATGCAGCTAAAGTGTAAACAGCCCCTAGTTAATACGATACGCTAGGGTTAAAAAGCGACTTGAGTGCTCGATTTATCATGGCATAAATCGGGTACTTTTATCTTTAGTACTTGTTAGATCGCTTTTCATACCTTTGCAGTTTTATTCTGAATTTTATTCTCGCCATTTTTTATTATCCTCTTTTAGTTGCCCCATAAAGCGTTGTCACTTATTCTTTTCACCTACACGTACCCAAGATACTTCAAGGTGCTTATTCAGCGAAAACTTATTGTTTTTTAAATAATGCCTCTGAATCTTGATTGTAGAAATATTGAAAGGAACAAATATGGGCCCTGAACAAAAACAATTTGCCATTATTGGTTTAGGTCGCTTTGGTATGGCGCTTTGCGAAGAATTAAGCCAAGAAGGCGCACAAGTTCTCGCCGTTGATATCAATGAAACAAATGTAAAAAAAGTCGCTGATATTGCCACGCAAGCCGTCGTTGCTGACTGTTCAAATGAAGAAACAATTTCAGAACTTAAATTAGATGATTATGATCTTGTGATGGTATCAATTGGTGAAGACGTTAACGCAAGTATTCTAACCACTCTTGTACTCAAAGAAGCCGGCGTAAAATCTGTATGGGTTAAAGCCAAAGACAGATACCACGCAAAGATATTAACTAAAATAGGGGCTGATAAAATCATACGCCCCGAACGTGACATGGGAATACGTATAGCTCGAAATATGCTAGATAAGCGTATTTTTGAATTTGCAGATCTTGGCAGTGGCATAGCACTAGCTGAAGTGCTCATCTCTTGTAAACATCTTGGCAGTAAACTAAAAAATCACCCTTGTTATATAAAACCAGAAACAACGCTTCTAGCCCTGAAACGCGGTCCTGAAATACGTAAGGACCCTTCGCCAGATACAGAACTAGAAACAGGTGACTTGCTTATTATTACGGGTCCTAAAGGTAAGTTAACTGACATACTAAGACACCTATGAGCATCATCCCAAATAGGGGAACCATCTTCCCCATAAAAACCAACAAACACGGTAAACGATGGTCTGAACCTAAGATCATCTTCTTCAGCTTTTTGGCTATTTTACTGCCATCTGCGATTCTTCTTACTCTACCTTTTTTTTCTATTTCAGGGCTAAGTTTCACTGACGCTTTATTTACAGCTACATCTGCTATCAGTGTGACAGGTTTAGGTGTCGTCGATACAGGATCTCACTTTACACTTAGCGGAAAAGTCCTCTTAATGCTACTAATGCAAATCGGAGGTTTAGGGCAAATGACCCTTTCGGCCGTTTTGCTTTACATGTTTGGTTTGCGCCTTAGCCTTCGTCAACAAGCATTAACAAAAGAAGCGCTCGGGCAAGATAAATTCATAAACTTACGCCGCTTAGTTAAACATATTATAATTTTTGTGTTGATTGCAGAGTTAATCGGTATGTTTTTCTTAGCACTTCGATGGGTACCAGAACTCGGTTGGAAGGAAGGATTATTTTCAGCACTATTCCACTCTATCTCTGCCTTTAATAATGCAGGGTTTTCACTGTTTTCCGACAGTTTAATGTCTTACGTTAGTGACCCACTGGTAAACATCACCATTGCCATGCTATTTATCTGCGGTGGTCTTGGTTTTACTGTTATTTCTGACTTAAATCGCAATGGTCATAAAGGCTTCAGATTTCTTCAATTACACACAAAAATTATGCTGGTTGCGACGCCTTGTTTACTGTTAATTGGTACCGTTTTGTTTTGGCTGCTTGAGCATAACAATGCTAATACTCTAGCCCCATTAAGTACGGGTCATCAATGGCTTGCTGCTTTTTTCCAATCAGCAACAGCACGTACTGCAGGTTTTAACAGTATTGATATTAGTCAACTTACCCAACCTGCATTTCTAATAATGATTATTCTAATGCTAATTGGGGCTGGTTCAACCTCGACAGGTGGTGGTATTAAGGTATCAACCTTTGTTGTCGCTGTCGTCGCAACTTGGTCTTTCTTACGTCAGCAAAATCATGTTTCTCTGTTTAAACGTACGGTGCCCTCCCAAACGGTTACAAAGTGCTTAGCAATCATTGTTGTGAGCGGGATCATTCTAACAGCGGCAATGTTTCTATTGATGATCACTGAGAAAGCGCCGTTTGAACAGGTCATGTTTGAGACTATTTCGGCATTTGCGACAGTTGGTGTTACTGCTGGCCTTACGGCCAATCTATCTGAACCAGGGAAGCTAATAATGGTTGTAGTGATGGTAATTGGGCGCATTGGTCCATTAACACTTGCATACATGCTGGCAAGACCTAAACCAACATTATTAAAGTACCCTGAAGATAATGTATTTGCTGGGTAATTTTACTGAATCATAATTCTGACCAATATACTCAGGTTATAAACACAGCAGGCTTTCAGACTGCCTGCTGTGTTTAATTAAATCCGAAAACAATTATTAATTACGTAACGCATCTAGCATAGCGATTAATACAACCATTGCATCATCAATATAATCGTACTGACGTGCTTTACCTAGCACTCGAATTCCTTGCATTTGCAACACTAAAAATCGGCTCATCTGTTCAACATTCACATTGTGACTGATTACACCATCCTGCTTTGCATTCTTTAATGCTTGACCCAATGCTGTATCTAACTCGGTATAGAGCATTGTGCCCGTATTAAGTACTTCATCATCACTATATGCACGCTCTAGAATCGCATTTTGCATAAAACAGCCGCACTGTTGTTCTCTTTGCAATAAAGCAAAACGCTGAAGGTATACTTTAATCGCTTCTAACCCTGCATCACCCTTCCCTAATTCCGTTAAAGACGGAAAAGAAATCTGAGTTAAATAGTAATCAAGGCATTCGTGATACAAGGTTTCTTTATCAACATAGGCGTTATACAAACTAAAACGATTAATGCCTAAATGATCCACCAGATCGGCAATCGAGGTATCTGCATAGCCTTTATGCCAAAATAACTCCATTGCGGCGATAAGTTTTTCTTCACGATCAAAATTTTTGGTTCTCGCCATTTTAGCCCCTCACACAACACATTACGTTTTCTATTGATCTTTTTCTTGACTGATCGTTCTGTTATTGCGTAAATTATAATCTAACCGATCGTTCTGATAAAGGCTTACCATGAAAATTTATGAATTAGCACCCGCTCCAAGCGCTCGTAGAGTCAGTATTTACCTTGCAGAAATGGGGATTGATGTTGAACGTGTCAATATTGATATACGTGGTGGAGAAAACCTGAGTGAAGCTTTTCAGGCGATCAGCTTAAACGGAAGAATTCCTGTTTTAGAATTGGATGATGGCACTACAATCTGTGAATCTATCGCTATTTGTCGTTACTTTGATTCTGTCACTCAATCAAAAACATCACTCTTTGGTGATACACCAATAGAGCAAGCAAAAATTGAAATGTGGCAACGTATGGTCGAATTTCAAGGGCTTTATGCTGCGTTTCAAGCATTCCGTAATATCACAGGTATCTATGAAGATCGTGAAACGTGCGTAACAAGCTGGGGGCATGAATCTCGCCAACGAGTTATCGACTTCTTACCGGTTTTAAATAAACAACTCGCAACGTCTGCATACATCGCTGGTGATAAATTCTCGGTGGCAGATATTACTGCATTTGTAATGTGTGGCTTCATTAAAAACTTAGAAATTGAAGTCGACGACGCATTGCCTAACCTCTTGAATTGGTTTGATCATGTTAGCCAACGTGCATCCGTTCAAGGCTAAAAGCAGCAACGATAACGACAACAGCAATGATACGAAGAAGGGATTAAAGTTATGATCGATCTATATACCGCTGCAACACCGAATGGCTTTAAGGTTTCAATCGCACTTGAAGAAATGGGATTAGAATACCGTGTTCATCATTTGGATTTGATGTCTGCCGAACAAAAGCTTCCAGATTTCCTAGCTATTAATCCTAATGGTCGTATTCCCGCGATTATTGATCGTGATAATGATGATTTCGCCGTATTTGAATCAGGTGCGATCTTACTTTATCTTGCGGAAAAATCGGGTAAGTTCATTCCAGCTGAACCTAAAAAACGTTCACAGGTGATCCAATGGCTGATGTTCCAAATGGGCGGTGTCGGACCAATGATGGGACAAGCGAATGTCTTTTATCGCTACTTTCCAGAAAAAATCCCAGCGGCCATTGAGCGTTATCAGAATGAAAGTCGTCGCTTATTTGAAGTCATGGATGTTCAGCTAGCAAATAATAAATACTTAGCAGGCGATGAATATTCAATTGCGGATATTTCCACATGGCCATGGGTAAGAACTTACGACTGGAGCGGCGTAAGTATTGAAGGTTTACCTCATTTACAACGCTGGGTTGATGAGTTGGCTGAACGTCCTGCTTGCCAAAAAGGAATAGTAACACCACCGTCTTCCGAGATGAGCGATGAAGATCGCGAAAAAGAAATTCGTAAAATGGTAAGTCAATAGCGGCATTTGTAATTTACACCCAAGCTATTGAAACTAAATAATTAAATGCAAATTAGCACCGAGAACGAATTTATCGCCTCGGTGTTGGTGTTTCTTTAACGCAACGTTTAGCTTGCCACATCAACAAGGTGCTCATCAAAACCCAGAGCAACCAAACACTCAAAAGCTTTCCACACATCTTGAGGAATATCTTGCGCAATAGAGTAACCATACTGCGGGTAATATTTAATGCGCTGTAAATCCCCTAGCATCACGTTAATCACATCAGAATACGACAGGCCTTCATTTGGGTATTCATCGAATGTAATATTAGGTGATGTCACAATGATCTCTTTTCCTGGCCATTGCCTCATGACTGTCGCAAAGGTTCGGCGTTCCATAAATGGCTTCTGTACTAAAATCATTTTATTGGGTGTCAGATCTTTTGATTCAAGTAACTCACGAGTGAATTGAACATTCTCCCCCGTATTCGTTGATTGAGGTTCAATAAGAATCTTTTCAAGTGGGACACCCATATCTGCCGCAATATGAGCAAAGTACTCTGCTTCAGAGCAACCAAATAAGCCTTTCGTTAACTCACCTTCTCCGCCAGAAAATACAATGTAGGGTGCATAGCCTGCCAAATAGAGTTTCGCCGCATGCTCTGCAACTCTTACGTCATTGCTACACAAAACAAAAATACAATCGCTTTTTTCTAATGTTTGATTAAGAAGATGGTAATCCCAGATTTTCTTAGCAAGAACATGTACATGCTTTGGCATAAATGATTCCTTCTTAATTCAAAATAACGTGAATACGCTTTACACAAATCAGCCTCACGACAATTTAGCAAATAAAATAAGAGTAACTAGATTGCATAAAGAATGTGAATTGACGATGACAGTAACAATTACTGTCATCGTTTAAACACACTTAATTTAACAAGAAATTGAGTAAGATTCAGGGATCAAGACTTATATTTCAAAAATAGAAATGTGCGAGGGGGTTTAGCGGTGCCACCATTCAGGGGTAATAGTGATACTTGTGTCACCAGAGGTTAACCAAGCTTGCTCACTTTCAATCGTTAGCTGAATCTGCATTGTACGAGCAAGAATCGATTCAAGCTGACTGAGTGTTTCATCATCAATGTAAATAACAGAAATATTATCAGACTGCGTTATTTTACTCTTGTTTTGCTGCCACCAAGCTGTTGCTGCATTATTGCCATAAGCAAAAATGATCACTTTTTTAGCACGGTTTGATGCTTTACGGATGCGTTTTTCATCAGGAAGACCAAGGTCAATCCAAAGCTCAATTTCATCACTTAGGCTTTTCGTCCAAAGATCAGGCTCATCTGTCGAACTCATCCCTTTCGTGAAGGTAAGGTTTTCATCTGCATTTAATGCCCATGCCAACAAACGCAACATTAAACGTCGATGTGTTTCTGATGGATGACAAGCGACAGTATGGGGTACATCTAAGTAAACGTGACGATCCATATCTGCTACGTTGATATGAGCTTTGTAAATAGTGGCTTTTTGTGCCATAGGAAGAACACCTAACAGGTATATTAATAAGTATAGTATCAGTATGGTTGTACTACATTTTTTATCTATTTTTCAATGTGATAAACACCAATAAACCTCAAAAATACAGCTGTATTTTGAAAAATAAAAGTGCTAACTATTGATGGTCTGTATAGTTACCAACCAGATTTCGCTGTTTGATTTGGTAACTCAAAGAAAAGATTAAACCAAGCACAGCAATTCTACGTTATTCCGCAAGTAATGTACGGAATTTTGTTATAAACGCAGTTTTAGGGGATAAGCATTTTTACATTCAAATGCTGAGTAATGATCGCTTCTTTTTGTATTTTAGGTAGCTGTTTAATACGATATTCAATTTGCATTGCTAATCGCTTATCACCCACTTCTTCATACCATGCTAGAGTCAGTGGTCCCTTCCCTTTTAAGTACTTTGCCCCTTTTTTCCCAGATTGATGCTCAGTATAGCGCCGCTGAACATCTGTTGTGACACCACAATACAAGGTATTAGATACCGTTCGAATCAAGTAAACCGACCAGATTGATTGCTGATTATCTAAAGAGGCAAGCTTGTTATCAACATCCTCAGGAGGTATTACATCTTGATTTTTCATAGTACTCTACACAATATAAAAAGCTCGGCATAAGCCGAGCCACATAGTTGTTGAAGGTATCTTTTCTTTACGACGTAAGCGATTCTAATAATTCCTTCAATTCAGCTATTTCTAGCTTCATTGCTTTCACTTCTTCTTCTAACTCTGCAAGTCTTTCATTATTGACACTGGCAAGCCCAGTAGGAGAAGTCAATTTAGCCGCTGTAGCTAACGCTTCAATATCAACGTCACCACAGAATAAGTGCATATAACGGCAATCACGTTTACCCGATTCACGCGGTAATTTAACCACATAAGGACCTTTCGCATGCTCTGCTAAACCATCTAAAACGGCTTCAACTTCTTTTACGTCACTGAACGTACACAAACGATTCGTACGGGTACGTATTTCACCAGCACTTTGAGGCCCACGTAATAACATAACGCAAACTGCTGCAAGTTCTTGGGCCGTGAACTTTAAAGAGCCAAATTCAGTATTACAAAAACGATGTTGAAACTTTGATACACGGCTACCAAAACTAGAAACATCATTGATTAAACGCTTTTCTTTTAGCTGCTCAACAGTATCGAGTACTGTTGCTTCATCTAACGCCATTACTGGTTCACGATTGCTCTTCTGATTACATGCTGTCGTGAGTGCATTCAGTGTCAATGGGTATTGATCTGGAGTCGTTACTTCTTTTTCAAGTAAACAACCAATCACACGCACTTCATTTTGTGAAAAGTTAATATCCATGATCTTCCCTCACCCTATTAATTATGATTATCGCTCTATGTTTAATTGAGAGTATTTAAAGCAAACATAGTCGCAAAGTCTATTAGCAGATTAGCATGAGATGCTATAACGACAAGGGTTGATAGGATCAAGTGATGGAAATTTAATCATTAGGTAAACAAATATCAGACTTACTTCAAAAGTTGCCATATTAAGGCACTGTTCACAAACAAAAAAGCACAACCCGTTACGTTATGCCCATGCTTTCTCCGCTAACTTTCAAGCTCAGATAAAACCAGTGTCAATTATGTAAACTCAGCCGCAACAAAACGATTACGCCCTTGCTCTTTAGCTTTATACAAGACTTTATCGACAATCTCATACATCTTCTCAGCCGTTTCTAACCCTGTTGGCACCCAAGACACCATACCTTGGCTCACCGTTACAATATTCGATGTCGCTGACTGAAAGTGTGGTATTGCTAATCCATTAATACTAGATTTAAGCCTTTCGCACTCTTTCACAGCTCGAGTTTTATCACAATTACTCACTAAAATAACAAACTCTTCGCCGCCATAACGTGCAGCTAATTCCCCAGCACGACTAAAGTTAGTCTTTAGCTCGCCAGAAACTAACTGTAAACAACGATCACCATCAAGGTGACCATAATAATCGTTGTAATCTTTAAAGTGATCAACATCAATCATGATAATAGTGAGAGAAAGCTCATGCCGACCATGCCAAGAAATAAACTCGGTCAGTTTTTGATCTAGAAAACGTCTATTCGCAATCTGAGTCAACCCATCTTCATTAACTTGTTGTGATAACAGTTCATTCACTTCTTCTAACTTCACCGTCGCTTGTTTTAATTGATGACGCATAGCAGCAATACGTTGCATTGCTTTTAGTTTCGATGCCAATACAATTTTATTTACAGGTTTGACTAAATAATCATCCCCGCCCATATCTATTGCTTTTGCTATCATTTCAGGTTCATCATGACCACTTAAAAAGATAATTGGCACCCAATCAGGGTGGTCACTTCGAATTTTATGAGCAACTTCCATCCCGCTCATATCAGGCATACTGATATCCAACAATAATAAGTCAGGATCGAAAAGAGGATATCGCTCAATGGCTTCATGCCCAGAGCTAACCGCTTCAACAATATGACCTAATCGCTGCAATCTCATTGCAAGTTGCATGCGTTCTAAATGAACGTCATCAACCAGTAAGATACGCATTGCTTCCATGAAAGTATCCTATTGATATGAATCTACTTGTATTCATCATAATTTATAGCACACCTGCTGTCTATAAACAGAACAATGCCAACCTAACCTTGCAAAAAACGTTCATTTTCTACTATAAATTATCTAACGTGATCTAGACTACGTTTTTAAATCTACGAGATTTTATCTCTGAAATTACATGATATGTTGACATTTGATGTTAGAAATATAGGATTCCCCTCCTTAAATCATAAATGCTGTAGGAAATGGCTATGTCTGAGATTGAAACAAAAGACGAGCAACTAGTTAATGAACCAACATTGACTCTTGATGAATGTTCACCAGAATTACGTCAAGTCGTTGCATTCGAAGAAGTACCTGAAGAACTGATGGATATGCTAATCAGTGTTTATATGGTATCCGAGCCTACTTCCCGTGAAGCATGGAATAGCATGCCAGGAAGTGCACAGAATGTTCTAGATAACTTTGAACAATTCCACGCACTTGTTGCACTAAGCCAGAGCTACTCTGGTGTTGATTTCCTTGGTGAAATGCAGGAAACAACACTGCCAGATCACATGAGCGAAGAAGAGCAACAGGAATACAAAGCTGTATTACTTGATAAAGTTCTTCATAACTGTCTAAAAGATCTGTGTAAGCAGCTAAAACAAGCTCGTCGTAATCCTCCAATGAAGCGTGAGTTTCAAGAAATTTTCAAGAAGTAATTCTTGCTAATAAAAAGGGAAGTACTCACTTCCCTTTTATTTTCTTCAATAATACACACGTTGTTTATTACTTTTTATTTTGACAAAAAAAGGATTGTTGTCATATTACCCAACAAGAATGATATTTGTACGCACTATTCTTTTATATTTAACTAAACGTGCAATTATTGAACACCACTTATGAGTTTTTTATCATCTATCTCTTACCGCTACAATAAAATAGATATACTTTTCAAATAGATAGTATCTTTAATTTTGGTGGATTTATAACTATATGATTCGTGACTCGTAAAAATGGTTTTTAACTTATTTCGTGATAATATCAAACCCTTATGTAATTCAATGATAGTTGAATGTTCTTCATTAGTTAGAGGTATGAATGTCCAGCACTGAGCAGATTAAGTTTCGAACAGATATTTGCTATGTTCCAAGTCTTGGCATCCTAAAATCAGCAGATTCGACTCAGAAACTAAACCTTTCTGAGCAGTATATTTTGGCGTATCTGATCGAAAATTATGGTCGCCCCGTAACAAAAAATGAATTACTAAAAGCAGGATGGCCAGATCGCATCGTAACAGAAGCCTCTTTATTTCAGGTTATTCGCGCTTTACGCGTAAAATTACATGAAGAAAAAAAAGGCGATATCATTGAAACCTTACCTCGAGTAGGATACCAAGTTCGTGATTTCGTACGGGAAGAAGTCAATTTAAATACAACTGTAAAATTAGCAAACTCTGATAAAAAGAAATCACCATTATTCATTGGCTGTGCCATTTCTGGTGCCATTGTTATTGCTGGTTTATCTTATTATTTCTTTCCCGAGCCAGAACCAACGCCAGATAAATACATCATTGCTGAAGATGTTATAAGTACTAACCAGTTAACGTTCATCGGTAAAACAAAAGCTGATATTGTTGATCTAAGAACAAAAACAATTGAAATATATACAGAACACAAAATGTTTTTTGATCCGTCTTTGATCATAAACCGAAGGGTTATTGGGTATAAAAATAAAGACCTTTATTCATTTGCATGGTGTCGTCTTAATGACCAAGATGACTGTATAGAGAACAGCGATTTCTCTTATACCGTCACAGCTGAGAATTGGGAACAGTTCTCAGACTTTCTATCTAGGAATATGAAAACAAGCCGTGAAACCCCTATCATTCAAACTGAGCTGGCACGTGAACCTACCGCACAGGCCTTCATGAATTATCTTGATGGCTCGGGTATTCATTCAAAAGTTATCCATTATTATATTTCTAAAGAGCAATCAGGCGCATTGAACTACTCGTTTATGTCATTCATCACTGAAGACAAAAGTGATTATCATCATGCATTGTCTATTCGCGCAGCCTCTGTTCAAAAATATGATAAAGCACCGTCTCAATTTTTAAAGACAGTAATAATTACACCTGAAATGTTTCATTGGTCGTATCAGCCAAGTAAAGAAATCATAGAAAGTAAATCAGTTGCTTTAGCTACAGAAAAAAACATGCAAGATACCTATTTAAATAATACGCCGACCTTTACATATCTTGTTTACCAACAAGATTACTTAAACCTTATTTTAAGTGATGATTCGGGATCGGGGTTGTATTGGCTGCATAATAGTGAAAAAAACGCTCGATCACTTGAGTCCACGGTAAACCCAGAAAATACCTACCAAGATTAGTAAGCCAGGGATCAATACATTCCACATGATCCCTATTCCTACCAGCCCCCAAAGTACGATCGCTGTAATCATGAATACTGCAGCCGTTTTAGCTGCCCCCTTCCAATTGGCACTCATTACCATATCAACAATACCGGTAACACCCAGTAAAATGAGTAAACCTGGCCACCACCAACCCGTTAAGTAAAGTAAACCAAAACCAATAAGAAAAATACCTGAAGACACTCCATCTCGCCCGACGGATCTTAACCCAAACATACTCCCCCCTTACGTACACATCGATGCTAGCTTAACGTTATAAACTTTCTTATTACAACGACAATACACCACTTAAACTCAGTACGGTTATAGCGTTTTGATATAATTAGATTTTATACTATATTATTTACGTGCTTATCATTTTATATCATTTAATTAATACCTTTAAAATCAGTACCTTTTGTAAAGATTAAGCAAAATTTGATTAGCCAACATCAATAAATAAAAAGTAAATAGGTTGATAATCGATGATGTATAAACCTTTTTTTAAGCACTACACACGTGCAATTTTAATACTAGCTTCCATTATATTTTCTGGATGTGCTGCTTACGCGGGTTTAAATTACAATAAGCTATATGGTAAACCCCAACCTCAGCAACGTATGTTAGATGCAGATTATTTTCAGGCTCAACACTATGTTAATGATGTTAAACCGATAATAGACAATAGGTGTGTCGTCTGCCACGCTTGTTATGATGCGCCTTGTCAGCTGAAAATGTCCTCGGCTGAGGGTATAGACCGTGGCGCCAATAAAGATAAAGTCTACCAAGGCACACGGTTACTAGCCGCAAATACAACTCGAATGTTTATAGATGCACAAACAACCACAGAGTGGCGTAATAAAGGCTTTTCGCCTGTCTTGAATGAACGTTTACAATCACCAGAAGCCAATACACAAGCTGGTGTTATTGCCCGAATGCTTCAGTTAAAACAAAACCACCCTTTACCGAATAATGAAATTCTTAATGACTCTTGGGACTTTTCTCTCGACCGTGATCAACAGTGCCCTACCATTGAAGAAATGAGCACCTATGAAGAAAATTACCCTAAGTGGGGAATGCCTTACGGTTTACCGCAAATATCAAGCATTGAAAATGATGTTTTGATGCAGTGGGTTTCGGTAGGTGCACCAATGACGACCGTCGCTCCCCCTTCAAGCTCTGAACTTGAAGAAGTGGAAAAATGGGAAACATTCTTAAATCGAGATTCGTTAAAACAACAACTAACAAGCCGTTATATATTTGAACATATTTTTGTTTCACACATATATTTCGATACAGAAGAAATACGTAAACAAGGAACGCCGACCTTCTTCAAATTGGTAAGATCTACAACAGCACCCGGTAAGCCGATTGATCTGGTCGCCACTCGCCGACCTTACGGTGATCCCAACGTAGATCGCGTCTACTACCGCTTAGAACAAGTGCGCGAAACAATCGTTGATAAAACACATATGCCATATGCACTTAATAATGAAAAGCTTGATCGAATAAAGTCTTTGTTTATTGCACCTAATTACACAATATCGGCCTTACCAAGCTACAAACCCAACGTAGCTGCAAACCCGCTAACAGCCTTCACTGAATTGCCAGTTGAGGCACGCTATAAGTTCATGCTTGATAATGCACAAAATACGATTATGGCGTATATAAAAGGCCCAGTATGTAGAGGACAACTTGCACTCAATGTTATTAATGACCGCTTTTGGGTATTTTTTGTTGATCCTGATATGTCTAATTTCACGCAAGTAAACTCATTTTATCGTTCACAAGCAGCAAACCTTCACCTTCCAGCTGAAAAGGAAAGTAATACTGTTTCTATTAGTAATTGGATTCGGTATTCCAAACAACAAGGTCGATTTTTGCGTGCAAAAAATGCATTCATGAATGAACGGTTCAAACAAGGAGAGCACCTAACCACTCAACTCATTTGGGATGGTGATGGCACAAACACAAACGCAACTTTAACGGTGTTCCGCCACTTTGACAGTGCATCAGTTGTTCAAGGCTTAATAGGAGAGCAACCGAAAACGGCATGGGTTATCGATTATTCACTGTTAGAGCGCATTCATTATTTACTCGTCGCAGGTTTTGATGTTTATGGTAATTATGGTCATCAGTTAAGTACACGTATGTACATGGATCTTCTTCGGATGGAAGGGGAATCAAATTTCTTATCATTTTTACCTACAAAAAATCGCCATCAAGAACTTGCTGATTGGTATCAAGGAGCTAACCAAGACTTAACCAAATACCTCGAAGGTGATATCAATAAGTTCGACCAATTAACAGGCGTAACTTATACAACAACTAACCCTAAGCATGAATTATTACAAATGCTAAGGAAACGCGTCGAAAATGTAACGCCGACACGTTATTCGCTAGAATCAACACTACTTTCAAATGAAAGTAAGGAGTCTCTTCATAAGATCAGTAAATTACGAGGAGAAGATGCCTCTATATTCCCTGAGCTCACTTTTATTATGGTTGAACCAGAAGACGCTTCTTTAGATCCTCAGCTCTTCACCTTGATAAGAAATAGTGCCCATAAAAACATCTCTAGCTTATTTGATGAGAAATCAAACAGGCAATATAAACGCGATACAGTGACAATCGTTAACGGACTATTGGGAAGCTACCCCAGCGCTTTTTGGCTAATAAAAGAAAGTGAACTACCAGCCTTGGTAGATCAAGTGCTAAAAGTGAAAACCAATGGTGACTATGAAAGGTTATTAGATAAATATGGGATTCGTCGAACAAATCCTTCCTTCTGGTCTTTCAGTGATGTACTGATTAAACAGTACAAGATCAACTACCCTATTGAGTCAGGCATTCTTGATTACAACCGTATTCAAAACAGATGAGTAGCTTGTTTTAGGTGCATTGACTCTGTTATACCGTTCTATGTAAATAATTTGAATCAAGTATTTGTCTAGATTCGTATTTAAGCTAGTAGAAAGTTTCTACTAGCTTTTTTATATAAATTAATTGTAAAAAAATGCAACAAATGTAGTACTAGATTGTTAATTTTGAGAAAATATCACGTATATAGCTAACGTTATATCAATCTGGATAAGTAAGTGATCATAAATTTGTTCAGGAAAAATCGATAAGAACAAGACAGAAATTGAAGTAACTAGTGGTTCTAATTATAAAATTTCTAACGCCGTTATGATCGATTTTAGCCAGCAAGAATGAACAGATACTTATTTAGGTTGATATTATACCGTTGCGAACAAAATTTCCGGTTTCATATTTATCAAATCAATCATAACCGGCCTATCACAATCTAATGGAAAGTATTATGAAAGTATCAACAGCAATCTGGGATAGCTTTGTTCGTGGTTATCACTGGCTTCAAGTCTTGTGTATTGGCGGTTTATGGTACACCGGTACTGAAGGGTTAATGGACTGGCATTTTGCTATTGCTTACTTCCTATTAACGCTTTTGTTAACACGTATTATTTGGGGTTTTATTGGCAGTGACACTGCAAAGTTTCTTCTTTTTGTACGTTCTCCACGTGCTGTTCTTCAATATTTTCAATCAATGCGTAAGAAACAAAATGATGATGTGCATTTAGGCCATAACCCTGCTGGCGGATATATGGTTTTAGGCTTCTTCATTTTACTCGCTACTCAGCTGATTACCGGTCTTTTTGCTAACGACGATATTATATCTGAAGGCCCTTTAGCAATGTACATTACCGGTGAAGAAAGCAGCTTGATGACCGAGATTCATGCATTGAATTTTGATGTAATGCTCGGTGCTATTGTTTTACATCTTGTGGCTATTTTCTTTTATCTATATAAAAAAGATAACCTAATAAAACCAATGTTCAGTGGTCGCAAAGAAACAGCCACAGAAATCGATACAAATACAGCTCCGAAAATGGTCAATGGCCTTATTGGCTGGATAGTATTTGCCACAATAGGTTCTGCTGTATATTCATACTTAGCAAAAGACATTGTTGCTTACCTTTTTTAAACCCCAAATTTAAAGGTAAATTACAACAGACACTAAAAAACACCGAACGCAGTATGATTAAATGTCATCTACCTTCGGTGTTTTACTATCAGTGTTACTATTATTTCACCAAACGTTTAACGAAACTTGTAATCTGTATGGCAAGACTTACAGTTTTTAGCGGCAACACCAAACGCTTTTTTAGTTGTTCGTTCATCACCTTCTGATGACACTTTTGCCAACTGCGCCAAATCACCTTGGAACTTTGTTAATTTACCCGTAAAACCATTCCAATCACTCCAGATTTCAGGCTTAGCTTTCGTATCACCTTTGTCAGAGCCTTCAACATTAAATGCCTCTTCAGGCATCAGGGATAGCAGGGAAATATACTGAGCACGTTGAGCAAAAACGTCTTGGTTCCAATCTTTACGACCTTTTACCATTTCAGCCATATCACCAAAGTTTGCAGCAATCATTGTAAATGCTGATTGACGATAGTGAATCGCATCTTCTGGCTTTTCAAACGGGCTAGCTACAGCAGTTGTTGCGACAAGTACAATACTGCTTAATAGTAATTTTACTTTCATTGCATCCATTCCATATTATTGTTATATCAGCAAAATGATACCAAGCAATAATATATAGTAAACAACTCTTATCAAAAAAATAAGAAAATTCACATAACATTTCACATAAATGAACAATTTTAGTACGTGTTATTTTTTTATGCCCCTGCTACGCAGTAACTGTTAAAATGAAGTCATTATAAAAGCAAGATAAATGAGCAAAGTCATGCAAGGTACATTAAGCAAAATGAAGTCAACGTTAGGCGATGTGGTTGAATACTACTTACCTATCGGCGAAGAACAATTAGCACTAAACCCATTGATTGGAAAACATCTAAAGTTGACTCACACTGGTAATATCTTTTGTGATGCCTGCGGTAAAAAAACCAAAAAAAGCTATTCTCAAGGTCATTGCTTTCCTTGTATGAAAAAGCTTGCCCGTTGTGACATGTGTATTATGAAGCCAGAAACATGCCATTACGCCAAGGGAACATGTCGTGAACCTGAATGGGGCGTGGCAAATTGCATGGTGCCTCATTATGTCTACTTATCGAATACCTCAGCTTTAAAAGTAGGCATTACACGCCATACTCAGATCCCTACTCGCTGGATAGATCAAGGGGCAACACAAGCACTTGCCATTTTAAAAGTAAAAACTCGTCAAATTTCAGGTTTAGTCGAAATAGCCATTGCTGAAATGGTTGCCGATAAAACAAACTGGCGTGCAATGCTGAAAGGCGATAATGACGCTATCGATTTGAAGCAAGAAGCAGAAAGACTGCTACCTGAAATTGAAGCTCGCATTAAAGAGATAACAGACTTATACGGTGATGATGCTGTTGAACGTCTTGATGGTGAAATTGTTGATATTAAGTTTCCGGTTACTGAATATCCAACAAAGATAACGTCGCATAACTTTGACAAAGAGCCAGTTGTAGAAGGCACATTAGTTGGTATTAAAGGGCAATATTTATTCTTTGATACGGGTGTGATTAATATTCGTAAGTTTTCAAGCTATGAAGTTCTTGTAGAAGCTTAATTAATATCGCGTAGATTGCAGTAATTAAAAAGCGGTGACTCACACCGCTTTTTTAATAAACACATCTTATTGACAAGGCCTTATTTCACTTTAGGTTGTACGTAGTTTCTTTTTGCATCACGTACAGCAACGTCGCGAGTAAAGTTTTCTCCCAACGTTACACCAGAGCCTTTAATTAAAATAAATTCTGTTTGTTCGTTTAATTCACCCAATTTGGTACGTAGTTTAACAACAGCTTGCTTATTATCGTCGCCATTAGACTTCGTCCAACGAACAACAGGGCGCTCTATCGATTTTCCACCACTTGTAAATTTAACCCAACTTTTGCCGTCACGTTCAAAGTTTTCAACATCTGATGTTCCAATTGTCGATACTTTGCTATTGGTATTAATCTTCACTTTGACATGTGTCTGCACTTCATCAAACCAAACCCACTCTTGTGCACCAAGAATTAACTTCCCATCTTTAGTTTTCGTCACGACAGGTACAGGTTTGGGTTTCTTTTCAGATACAGGTTTAACCTCTGGCAAAGGCTTAATTTCTGGTTTAACTTCTGGAGTTATCACTTCAGGAATACTTGGCTCAACAACAGGCACTTCAACCTCTTTACCTACTTCAGGCTGTTTTCCTGGCTCCTGAATACTTTTTTGCTGCGCACAGCCAACAAGTAGCAACACACAAAAACCAGTAACAATCTTTTTCATTTATCGCATCCTTGGCACATTTTAGTTGACCATCTATTAGGTAACAATAATATCTAAAGTCATGATTATCCAGAAAGATTTACGCCTGCTTATAAGCAGTGTTAAATCGATCAAGTTTACTGTTAATCCAAGATTCATCATACCAGCCGATATTACGGCTATGTTTAGCGTCGTCCCACAAGCCTAAAAAGTAACGACGAATCTCAAACCCTTCAATTAATGGAGATTTTTCATGATAACGAGCAACTAATTTTAAATCTTCTCTTACATCAAACAAGTGAAAAATATCAAACTCTTTATGTTTAAAGCCGACATCGCAGGGATCAAGTAATCCTGATATTTTATATGTTTTCGGGTCAAAAAGAACATTTGCAATGTGGCAGTCATCATGAACAAAAGAAGATTGATTATTAATCGGCGTTAATATTTCCGTTTTTTTCTCCCACAAAAACCTGTAAGCATCTTTTAATTCACAGGAAAATGGTGAAGCACTACTTAGTACATACCGCAAGACAGGATACATCCACTGATCAAAAGCATCGATCAAAGATGGCTCAAACTTTTCAGTTGTAACTTCAAACCCTCGGGAGTCAGTGTGTTCATGTAATGCAATTAATATGTTTGTATAATCTTCTCGGAACGTTTCTATCACTTTGGGGTTATTAGGTAATTCATAAGCTGATATACCTTCTAGCCATTCAATTAGCATGTAATCGTAGCCCTCTGAACGACCAAAAAAGTACACTTCAGGCACAGGGCAAATCACTTTTTTTTTCAATAATCCAAGAGCTGTAACCTCTTTCTCTATTCGCCCAAATTCACGAGAAAATTTCACTACCACTTTTCCTTTGGGTGAAATAAGAAAAACAACCCAGCCATAAAATGTTTCTTGAATATTACTCACGTCAGGCTTTTGGCTAAACATCGCTTGATAAGCACTTTCAGCAATTCGCTTTAGCTGGAGCTTATTCATAATAACATCCTTATTCTAACCTAACATTACTGACCACTTTAAAAATTTTATTCCACTAAAGAATAAACATAAAATCTATTATAGTTTTAATTACGTCAACAAGAGTGCAATAAAACGCATAATAATACTAGCGATTTATTTAAATACTAATTTAGTAATTAAGAAGAAAGAAATATTCGCTAACCATATAAAATAACGGTGACGTTATTTAAAAGAGGTAAGTAATACCTCTTTCTATATAACGGTATTAATATTTTTGTATAGCAATTCCAATTTCGTTAGACAGTTCCTTTAACTGCTCTTCATTGTCTAATCGTATAGACCAGTTTATTCCACTTCCTGTTGCTGTTATTACATTAGCACCGCCAATCAATGTAACTTCATCGACTTGCGCCTGCAGTGTCACTTTTGCAGCGCTTTCAATACGAATAACAAGCTCATGTTGATTGGCTATAATTTTACCTTCTGAAAACGTCATTAACATTTATTGTTCATTCTTCTTATGTTGCATCACTGCCATAGTAATTCGACTAGTACAAACAAGTCGCTCTCTCTCGTCACTAATTTCAATTTGCCATACTTGCGTTGTAACACCGATATGAAGTGGTGTGGCCTTTCCCGTCACATTGCCTGTTCGCATAGCACGAATATGATTGGCATTAATATCTAAGCCAACACAATATTTTTTTTCATCAACACACATATTTGCTGCAATTGAGCCTAATGTTTCAGCTAATACCACCGATGCTCCACCATGTAGCATACCAAGTGGTTGATGCGTTTTAGGCTCTACTGGCATGGTTGCCGATAGGCTATTATCATCAAACGATGAATATTTAATCCCTAAATGTTCAACCAGTGTATTCGATGAAGTTTGGTTTAGGGTGTCGAGCGTAAAAGCTTTCTTCCAAATTGTCATTAAAATGCCTAATGTCCAGTTTGTTTTACTCTGTAGGTAGAATACCAGTTAACCGTCTTAATTCCATCGAATTACCCCTCAGCTATTCAAGATGCATATAAATAACAGTGATTGATCTAGTACTTGTATAGATAGTCACGTCATAATAGATACATAATTTATAATTAAGGAATGGAAGGAGTCATTCATATGAAACTACAGCATCCTCTATTTTTAACGGCATTAATAGCATCGTCACTGACTCTTACTGCGTGCTCGAGTTCTCCCACTGGCCGCCAGCAAGTTTTGCTTTTTTCGGGTAACGATATGTCTCAGCTTGGTGCTCAGTCATTTGAAGAATTGAAAAAGCAAGAGAAGATCAACACTGATGCTAAAACTAACCAATACGTTCAATGTGTTACAAGCGCAATCACTACACAATTAGGTCCACAACCTGACTTTGACCAATGGGAAGTCGTTGTTTTTGATAGCGACCAAGTGAATGCATTTGCACTCCCCGGCGGTAAAATTGGCGTCTATACCGGGTTACTTAACGTAGCTAAAAACCAAGATCAATTAGCAACGGTTATTGGTCATGAGATCGGTCATGTAATGGCGCAGCATAGTAATGAAAGGTTATCTCGTAGCCAGCTCGCAAACGCAGGTTTAGAGCTTACCAATATTGCAATGAGC
Source organism: Photobacterium profundum (assembly GCF_003026285.1). Taxonomy (GTDB): domain Bacteria; phylum Pseudomonadota; class Gammaproteobacteria; order Enterobacterales; family Vibrionaceae; genus Photobacterium; species Photobacterium profundum. Next base: position 2,493 of record NZ_PYOD01000024.1, on the reverse strand, counting down.
GGTACGCAATACCAAGGTGCAGCAATGGCTGGTTTAGGCTTAGGTGTTCAATATGGCGTACTTATGCCTTATGGACGAGCCCAAGAATCTGAATCAGATATTATTGGATTAAGGTTAATGGCTGAGTCAGGGTTTGACCCATACCAGAGTGTTGAGCTATGGAAAAATATGGCAAAAGCATCGGGAGGAAATCAGCCTCCAGAGTTACTATCAACTCATCCATCTCATGCAACGCGTATTGATGATTTAAAAGCTGAAATAGCTCAACTACCAGCAACAAATACCAAGCGACAAAGCTGTACGTTATAGACATTACGACTAACACAGAATAATGCCGTTCAATTAATGTGAGCGGCATTGCTTTACCCTTCTAAGTATCTCTAAAGTTATTAATATTACGGCCGCTACATACCCTAAAGCGATAACTGCATATCTCTAGCGATTGCTACACTCGAATCTCGCAGTTTTAAGCCGTATAGACATATATGCTGTGCAATTTTAACCACTCTTTTCTAGATTAATCACTCTTTATAGTTGGCTGTTATGAACATAAATAACTTAACAATCAGAACAAAGTTCTATCTTTTGATTGGCGTGATTTTGTCAATCTTTGCTATCTCATTGCTTTTTATCAAATCAGCCAATGATCGAATTGCTAACAATTTCAATCAATTTTATACACAAAACTTCGCGGTTTCATTGTTATTTGAAGAAGTCAAAGATACACAAACCGAGATTATGTTGAATGTTCGAGGATTGCAGATTGCTTACTTGCTGAACCTTTCGAATCAGGTTGATGGTTATGTGTCGAGTATTAATAAAAACATGGCGGATACCCCGCAGTTATTAAATGCCTTATCCAAAGACTTTGCCGGTGATGCAACGACTACGACTAAACTTAGGCAGGTAGTAACAACTTTTCAGAACAATTCATCGGCTTTCATTAAGGCAATGGAAAATGCGCCAGATAATAAGGCCCCTTTTTCTGTATTCTCAGATTACCGTGATGCATATTCCGCCCTTAACGAGTTCTTTCATGATTTTCAAAAAATGAATTATAGTGCAGCGGATACCGCAAATAAGGACGCCAATAATGCAATCAGTTATGCGAATTATGTCTTCTATTTATCCATCATCATTTCAGTCGCCATCGCTGTAATCTTTAGTCAATTTTTATCAAAAAGAATCACTAATAGTATTAAGCATGTAATGGATACTGCGCACGCACTGGCCAAAGGCAAACTCAATGTGTCGTGTGTTGTTGACGGAAAAGATGAAATAGCCGAACTCAGTCGTGCATTGAATACCACCATCCAAAACCTGAACAATACACTTTCTGCTATCAATAGCTCGACGCAGATTGTCGATACCAATAGTCAAACACTACTAGAAGCCAATAATAATATTCAAATTTCAGCTTCTGAAGTGTCTGATCACACTGTACAAGTTGTAACGGCCATTGAAGAATTGACGATCACCAGCATGAATATTGCCGACAATACTTCTGAATCAGCGCAAACTTCAGATAGCATGGCGGTGCTGGCTAACAAAGGGATCGATTCTTCAAATCAGACCAAAGACGCCGTTATTAAACTGGTTGGTAATCTGAATGAAACTGCCAATGTCGTTGGCCTGCTAAAAGACGAATCAACAAGAATCGAAAGTATCCTCGATGTAATTCGTAATATTGCCGAACAAACAAACCTCCTTGCCCTCAATGCAGCCATTGAAGCTGCACGAGCTGGTGAACAAGGACGTGGATTCGCTGTTGTTGCCGATGAAGTAAGAAGCCTTGCTCAACGTTCGCAATCATCAGTGAATGAAATCGAAGCCATGCTGAATCAACTCAGCTCAGCTTGTGAAAATGCAGTTAAAATGATGTTTGACAGCACTGAAATTGCCACATCAGCTGAAGGCAAAGTGGTAGAAAGTAACCAGATGATTGAAGACATTCTAGAGTTGATTCATCAAGTCAATGATCAGACTCAGCAAATTGCCACTGCCGCTGAGCAACAAAGTGCTGTCGCGACAGAGATCAGCGGTAACATGCATACTGTACAAGAATTGACTCAAAAATCAGCAACCATTTGTGCCGAAACAGCAAGCTGCAGTGATGAAATGAATCAGGTTAGCAAGCAAGTATTAAAACAAGTTCAATTCTTTGAACTTGGCTAGTCCACCCTACTCATGACTGTCCAACTTACTGCATCTCTGGTGATGCAGTGGTTGGCTCTGTGGTTAACATTAAGCGGATGTACTTCAGCATAACTTTGTGACAAAACCGTATTTGCCAATCCTTTGCAATATACGACGGGGCAAAGAAAAATAAATAATAAAACTTGATAGTGGAATTAAAACATACTGATAACTTTTTATAATAGCTGTCTCTTATACACATCACACACTGCCCTCTCCCAGCAGCCTCCTAATTGTAAGAGGTGGGATATGTCTGTAAATGAAAGTAACAAAGTAGGATGGTGAGTATGAAGAGTG
>NZ_PYOD01000023.1 GCF_003026285.1 Photobacterium profundum | reverse complement strand
TAAGTCTTTAAAATAACTACAGGGGTGTAGCTCCAACTGGCAGAGCAGCGGATTCCAAATCCGCGTGTTGGGAGTTCGAATCTCTCCACCCCTGCCATATTAAAGAAGGCTCATATCGAAAGATATGAGCCTTTTTGCTATCAGCAATTAGAGAAAAGATCAGCAGATTCTCCGCCATAAGAATGCACGTGTTGGGAGTTTGAGTCTCTCCACCCCAGCTATATTAAAGAAGACTCATATCGAAAGATATGGGTCTTTTTGCTATCAGCAATTAGAGAAAAAAGCAGCGGATTTCCCACCATGAGAATGTGCGTATTGGGAGTTCGAACCTCTCCACTCCAAGCCATGCAAATGAAAAAGCCTCAGCAGAAATACAGAGGCTTTTTTGTATTTGTTATGTGCATATTACTTTATTTTGTTTTATCAATATTTTAAAGATAAATGAGATTGTTGCTTGGCTGACTAAGGAGAAAAAAGACTGCGCAGTGTATTGCTTTAGTGGTATTGTGTGGGCTTTCCAAATTTCACCATTGGGAGTTTTTATGCCTCATCTCCGTTTTCGTGCTGTTGAATTTGATGTAGTAAAAGTATTATCAGCAGCTTTAGTGGATGATCTTCAACCACTAATGGCGTGTCCTTGTGAAGATTTCACTCTTGAACATATTCCAGCTTCATTTATTTTTGATGGTGAAGTATCTGATGCGTATCCGTTTGTCGAAGTATTGTGGTTTGATCGAGGACAAGTGATTCAAGATCAAGTTGCGAATATCATTACACTGGCAATCCGCTCTGCTCTGCAAGATAACGACCAAGATGTTGCCGTCATATTTTCTTCTTTAACGCCAAGTGCTTATTACGATAACGGCGAACATTACTGATCCAGTTGCCTTTTTCTTTATTCTGATTTTATAGCAGTCCCATTGCTAGGGACAATGTTGATTTTAAAAGGTCGTTATAATGGCGCGTTATGCAAAAGTTGTTGCAGGGCTTGGGGTTGTTGCTGGTGTATTAGGTTTTGGGGCATTTAATGCATCATTTGATGTTTCGACAGCACCTGAAATCAGTGCTGAAGTACTTGCTCCACAATTTTCATTCAGTTGTATTGATAGTATACAGGGGTTACCGTTAGACAACGATGGTACTTTTACTGTCTCTGTTTGGAATATTTATAAACAACAACGTGAGAATTGGCGCACTGCGTTAGAGGCATTCTCTCGTGATAGTGACTTAGTCTTGTTACAAGAAGCTAGCTTGAACTTTGATTTACAATCTTATCTTGAAGGGAGTGAGTGGAAGGTACGTATGGCAAATGCTTTTAAATTTATGGATACACCTGCTGGTGTGATGAATTTATCTAATGTCGATGCTAAACAAACGTGCGCCTACTTGGCAATGGAGCCATGGTTACGGTTACCTAAATCTGCATTATTGTCACAATTTTCCTTATCAAACGGGCAGACTTTAGCTGTGGTTAATTTACACGGTGTTAATTTTTCGATTGGTTTAGATGAATATAAAGCGCAGTTTGAAAGCTTGAACTCTGTTCTTACAAAGCATACCGGTCCGATAATTTTAGCTGGGGATTTTAATACTTGGCGTCAGGGAAGAATTGATGTATTGAAGGAATTTGCGCAGTCATTACAGTTATCGGAAGTCATGCTACAAAAAGATCAAAGAATAAAGATACTGGGTAAGCCATTGGATCATGTTTATTATCGAGGGTTACGTGTTGTTGCGGCTGAAGCACCGAAAACCGATGCTTCAGATCATAATCCGATTATTACAACATTTAGGCTACTAAAATCATAACCGGCCAGATGATTAAGGTAAGTAACCAAGGTAAAATCGCAACAATGATAGCTTTTGCACGATCAAAGTCAGTCCATGCAGCTACTGCTGTATAAGTAAGTGCAATATACCAAGGTGCAAGTAAAGGGACTGTTGTGGTAAAGGCGGTCCAAGGGTGGTTAAGCGGCAATTTTAGTAAGCCATTTAAGCTATTTAAATCTGCAGCATTAGGCATGATGTTGTTTGTATTAAAAATGATATTGGTAAGACTTGCTATATCACCAACAAAGGTGGGAAGCATGATGAAGCACGATGCTGCTAACCATTTCCCATAACTGTGTTTATAACGGTTGCCTTTGGTTGACAGATTTAGCCAGAGTGCGAGTACAAAAATACAGACAGTTCGTCCAAAAATATCACTGAATATTTCACCCGCGATTAATACATCTTTTGTTAACCAATCCTGTTCAATTAACTGACCGTTATTAGATAGCTGAGCCAGTAATGTTTGCTGCAGCCAGACCATATCGACATTATCAAAGTAGCTAAACCACATGAAAAATGGGCTTAATATTATGATTAAATACGGGATAAACGCCCACTTAGGGCGTTCATAGATGGCTGCAAAACAATCGATAGGAGACCGAAGTAAATCTAATACTGCTACGAATGGGTTTTTAGAAAGTGTCATACACTTACCTTAGTAACATCAACATACAGCTTCAATTTTTGTCCAGGTTTTAGGTACTTCTTTGAGCTGATTTGGTTCCATTTTACAACATCTGATACCTTGACGTGAAAGCGTTGTGCTATCAGGCTGAGGTTATCACCTTGACGGATCTCATAAAAGACTGTGCGAATAACACCACCTTCGTTTTGAGCTTTCCAAATATTTAGTTTCTGACCTATCTTAAGTGGACTATTTTTATTTAGATTATTCCACTTTGTAATTTGCGCAATCGAGACTTTTTGATTACGAGCGATGGTCCAGAGGCTATCACCTGATTTAACTTTATACGTTGTTCTGTAACCGCTGCCATGGCTTTGTTGGGTGCGAGTTTGTTGCATTTGACCTGTTGAGGTAAATTCAGCACCATTCTTCATTGCAACAGGGATTAGTAAATGCTTGCCAACACGAATGTTGGTAGTAGTCATTTTGTTTGCTCGCTGGATCTCTTTGACTGATGTCTTATGTTTAGCGGCTAATCCACCTAACGTATCACCAGATTTTACTTTATAGCGAACAACCTTCATCCCTTGGTTGCCACTTTGGGCTAGCTTCGTATTAAAAGTATCGACTTTTTTGAGGGGAAGAAGTAGATGAGTGTGATTATCAGGAGCTGTTGCCCACTGGTTATAGCCAGGATTTAAGTTTTGAAGATCCGTTACATTCATTGCGGCATATTGAGCTGCTAGCGCAAGATCCATCTGAATGCCTGGCTCCACAATTTTAACGACAGGTTTATTAGCTATCGCTGGAATATCGAAACCATATTTCTTACTGTTTTTGATGACGTCAGCTACAGCGTACAGTTTAGGTACATAACCGCTGGTTTCTTTCGGTAAATCTAGTGACCAGAAATCTGTTGGTTTACCTGCTGCTTTATTTTTACGAATGGCTCTGAAAACACGACCTTCACCAGTGTTATAAGCTGCTAGTGCATGCTGCCAGTTACCATCGAATTTACGATTTAGGTACTCTAATAAATCCAGAGCAGCGCGTGTAGACTCTACAACATCGCGACGGCCGTCATACCACCAATTTTGCTCAAGACCAAAGCTACGACCTGTTGGGGGCGTAATTTGCCATAGACCTGCAGCGCTGCCATGAGAATAGGCAAATTGGTCAAATGAACTTTCAACAATCGGCAATAAAGCTAGCTCAAGAGGCAGGTCGCGCTTTTCAATTTCTTCGGTAATGAAATACAGAAAAGGTTCAGCACGTTTAGCGACGGTTCTAAGGTGGGCTGGATTTTTTAAATACCAATTACGGTAATATTGTACTTGTTTATTATTTGGGATATCAGTTGTGATCTGCATGCTGATACGCTGCCACACATCACTCTGTTCCTGAGGTGTTGGTGCTTTTTCTTTAACGATCGGTTGTACCGTTATTTGTTGCTGTATTTCTAAGGCTGGTTGTTCAGAAATATGTTCAGGCTTGTCGCTTTTATTCGTTTCAGCCTGTTTTTCTGTTGTATTGGTAATTTGGCAACCAGCCAGTAATAGCGCACTCGCTAGTAAAATTCGTGACTTCATGACATCTGCTTATAGCCAAAGAGGTTGGTGATAATACTTGCCCAACCCCCAATGTTACAAGTGACCTGAATCAAAAATTGTCTTTCCATCTTCTTAGTGCGGCGAATGTTTCAAGGTCGCTGTCGTCAAATGCTTTATCTGCAACAGATTTTTTGATACTTGGCTGCTCACAGCGCAAAAATGGGTTAACTAACTTTTCTTGTCGTAATGTGGACGGGATCGTACTAATGCCTTGTGCTCTCATACGACTTACCTCTTCACGGTAACGTTGTAAGTGAGGATTGTCTTGTTCAGCGACTAGTGCAAAGGCTAAATTGCTGGATGTGTATTCATGTGCGCAGTAGATTTCAGTTTCATCAGGAAGAGCGGCAAGTTTCTTTAAAGACTGAAACATTTGTGCTGGAGTTCCTTCAAACAAACGCCCACAACCAACAGAGAACAGTGTATCGCCACAAAATAGTTTTCCGTCACCGACATAGGCTACATGCCCAAGAGTATGGCCGGGAACGCCTAGTACCATAAAACGCTCACCAAACAGTTCTACTTGATCGCCATCTTCAACTGATTGGGATATACCAGGGATGGGCTCTGAAGCGGGACCGACAACATTAAGGTTAGGGTAATGACGTTTGAGTTCACTGATCCCCCCTATATGATCATGGTGGTGGTGGGTAATAAGAATGGCATCAAGGGTGAGTGACTGTTCTTCTAATACCTTAAGCACAGGTGTGGCATCACCAGGGTCAACAACGACGCAATGATTGTGTGAGTTGTGAATAAGCCAGATGTAATTGTCATTAAATGCGGGTATGCTTTGAACAGTTAACATGAATTTCTTCTCCAGCCTTTTTAAGGTGTTGAGCAATAATTATGAAGCCAGCACGGACATTAAAACATATTGAAGCCCCTTATTCATGGTCGCAAGTCGCGAACGGTGAATGGGCGGTTGAATTGCTTCAGTCTCGACTTGATGAGTGGTCGCCGAAACTATTTGGCTATCATATGTTAAAACTTGGCGGCTTAAGCTGTGAGCTAGCAAGTCCACATTGTAACATCCAACATCAGATATGTATTGATAAGCATAATCCGCTGCATAATGTCATTGCTGATTCTTTTGACTTACCGTTTATTGAAAAGTCTTTTGATGCTTGCTTAGTTAGCCATCAACTTGACTATTGCTCTGATCCACACCGTTTACTTCGGGAAGTTGATAGAGTGACTGTTGATGATGGATATTTACTGTTAACAGGGCATAATCCTGTGAGCATTCTTGGTATTAAGGGTTTGCTGCCATGGAATCGAAAGAAATACCCATGGCTAGGTCGAATGTTTATGCCATACCGGATAAAAGATTGGTTAAGTGTGTTGAATTATGAAGTTGTCCATCATGAGAATTTTGCCGTATTACCAGCAACGAAGCATTTAGCGTGCTCTGCTTGGGCTGAAAATATGTTGTCTGACTCATGCTCAATGATTGGCAGTATGTATTTTATTGTTGCACGAAAGCGTACATTTCCTTTAAAGCCTATAAAACCGACATGGAAATTACGTCGTCAATTGTCACCATTAAGAGTTAATTGCCGTACAAAAGCCAACCAGAATATGTCTGATTAGCTTTGATTTAATACGGTTTGGCTGACGTTTTTGTTGCAGGGGATGCAGTAACCGTTGGCTATGGCTCTGGATTATAGCCAGTGTCATCTTGAGTTGGCTCTTCTGCTGCATTACGGGCTAAGACATCGCAGCGTTCATTTTCAATATGTCCTGCATGCCCTTTAACCCAGTGCCAGTTGACGACGATATGACGTTGAGTTTCTGCATCAAGACGTTGCCACAGATCCGCATTTTTGACGGGCCTTTTATCTGCCGTTTTCCATCCACGTTTTTTCCAGTTGTGAATCCATTGTGTGATACCTTGGCGTACATATTGGCTATCAGTGGTTAATTCAACATGACATGCTTCTTTTAGATTCGACAATCCAACGATTGCGGCCAATAATTCCATTCGATTGTTGGTTGTCATGAAAAAGCCTTCGCTCAGTTCTTTTTCATGCTGTTTATAACGTAAAACGGTACCATATCCACCGGGTCCCGGATTACCTAAACAAGAACCATCGGTGAAAACCTCTACCTGCTTCGTCATATTTGATAGTATTCGCTTAAGGAAAAACTTTAGTCTGACATGAACGCCACTATGAAAGCCACTAACCAAAGAATTATTGTACTCGATACCGAAACAACCGGTATGAATATGACAGGTCCTCATTATGAAGGGCATTGTATTATTGAAATTGGTGCGGTTGAGATTATCAACCGTAAACTGACCGGAAATAGTTTCCATGTTTATATCAAACCCGATCGAACCATTGAGGTGGAAGCGATAGGTGTTCACGGTATTACAGATGAATTTCTAATTGGTAAGCCTGTCTATAAAGAGGTTCATGACGAATTTTTAGAATTCATCAAAGGCGCTGAGCTTGTTGCCCATAACGCGCCCTTTGATGTCGGCTTTATGGATTATGAATTCAGAAAGCTAAACCCAAATATTGGTAAAACAGAAGACTTCTGTAAAGTGACCGATACGTTGGCAATGGCGAAGAAGATCTTCCCTGGCAAGCGTAATAATCTTGATATTCTTTGTTCTCGCTATGGTATAGATAACTCGCACCGAACGCTTCACGGCGCATTACTCGATGCCGAGATCTTGGCTGATGTATACCTGTTAATGACAGGTGGGCAAACATCTCTCGCATTAAGTGCTGAACGTGAAGATCGTGATGCTGGTACAGGAAGTGAAATTAAGCGTATCGCTCCTGGGCGTAAATTATTAAAGGTTTTACATGCCTCTGCCGATGAAATAGAAGCGCACGAATCGCGTTTGGATATTATTAGTAAAAAGGGTGACGTCATGTGGCGTCAGTAGGGGATCTATGCTGCAGCGGTTATTATTTCTAGCGATGTTATTGCCAGTACTCTCTTGGGCTAAAACCAGTACTGAAATGTCGTGGCTAGATAATCGTTTTCGAGTTGATCCAACGGTTGAACAAGTTTCTTTCATTGTACAAAGAGAGATCCCTAGTAGCTCTGTAGTACTTGTTCGCCCTGATGGCACTAAATATTATTCTTGGCGCCACCCTGAAAACCTTTCTTGGTATGAAGAGTCGGGAATGGATATTATCTCCATTGAAAATCCTATGCCCGGCCCATGGCAAGCAATAGGTAAAGTGACATCCAACAATCAAGTGAAAGTGTTATCTAATTTAAAACTTGATGTCGATAGTTTACCTTCCCGTTTGTATCAATCGGAAACCTTAAAATTTACAGCCCGCCTTACAAATAAAGGGGAGTTACTAGAGGATCGAGATTTCATCGATCGTATCAAACTAACTATCGTTTTATATGAATACGTTGAAAGCATAGAGGCGCTACCTAAAGAAGTTCAACCTCAGCCTATTGTTCTTGGTGAATTTTCTGATGATGGTACTGGGTTCGATGAGAGTCCAGGTGATGGCATATTCACTATTGCTTTGCCGATTGATGTCTTGCCGGGTAAATACCGGGTAAAGATAGCTTCTCGCAATGGAATTTTTCTACGTACGGTAGAACAAGAAGTACTGATCTATCCACCTCCTATGACTGTGAGCTTTATTCAAGGACGGGATCGTAATGAAACACATCAGCTAGCCGTTACCACAGAAAAAGGTACGCTTGTTCCTGGTTCACTCGCAGCCCATGTAGAGCAAGAGAGCCCTGATGGGAATATAACGATTAGTCAAGGGCATGCAATGCCGGATGAAGATGGATTACGCGTTACTATCCCTAATGGTCAAGAGCCTGGTGGTTATAGTTGGTCAGGTTGGTTGTATGCGACTGATAATTTAAGTGGAAGAGAGTTAATTTTCTCTTTACCCAAGAGTCACTTTGCCGTACTTGCTGAATTACAACTTGATCAGAATCTCGAACTATTTCGTTCACAGCAAGAAGCTAAAGCGTTAGCAATAGAACAAAAACGATTGGATAAAGAACGTAAGGCTGCACGTTCGAAAGCGCTTAAGATTATGATGATATCTAATACTGTTGTTATTCTTCTGGTGATTATCGGTGTGATATTGTGGCGCAAGCGGAAGTTTAAAAAAGCCTTAGAGAAAGAATCGTTGGTGCTACCGACTTAGGCAATAGCGTAAATGGTCATCCTTAGGGATAGAAAAAAGGGAAGCGAAGTACTTCCCTTTTTTAATGCTTATCGCTGTACCTCATAAACAGGAAGTACGACGCATATATTATGCTGCATTGCCTATACTTTCTTGATCATTCTCTTGATCATTCTCTTGATCGAGGAGATAAGGTTTTGCGGCTAATTCTTCTGATTCAAAATCGTCGACATTGATAGTACGTAAACGTCCTTCCTCTGCCTTACGTAACATGTTCGCTTCATCTTCGTTAATTGCATTTAGCTCTAGACCTGTCATTGCGACTTTATCTAATTGCATAAATGGCAGCTTTTTACCTGCAGCTTGGCATACTCTGTCATATAGTGGTTCTGCAGCCAGAATATCTTTAAGCGCTAATTCAATCATACCCACGGCATTGTTTTCAGTGGCTTCAAGAAATTGCCCACGACCAATTCGGCTACGAGATTCACAAGGCGTTTGAATGATACGTGCAACCTTGCTATCCAATTGATCATTAGGCTTTGAACGTCCCATACCAGTAGGGAAAAGAACGATACGTAGTGCACCAGCCACAAAGCGATTTGGAAAGTTAACTAAGAATTGATCAAGGGCCTCTTCTGTTCTATACAGCGAATCTTGCAGCCCCCAATGTACAAGAGGTAAATCTTCTTGTTTACATCCATCATCTGCAAAGCGCTTAAGGGTCGCTGATGATAAGTAAAGTTGGCTTAATACATCACCAAGGCGTGCAGATAGGCGCTCTTTACGTTTAAGTGAACCACCAAGAACTGCCATAGAAATGTCAGCCACTAAAGCAAGGTTTGAACTGTAACGGTTGAGTTGTTGGTAATAGCGCTTAGTCTGGTCTTTGCGTGGTGCAGAAGAGCCTCGTCCATCTGTCATACCGAACCAGAATGATCTTACGATATTGCTAATGACAAAACCGACGTGTCCAAACAAGGCTTTATCAAAATCGTTTAGTGCTTGTTCTTTATTTTCATTATAGGCAGCATTCATTTCATCTAAGACATATGGATGACAACGAATTGCACCTTGTCCGAAGATAATCATTGAGCGGGTTAGAATATTAGCCCCTTCAACGGTGACTGCAATAGGAGCACCTTGATAGCTACGCGCCAAGAAGTTGCTTGGTCCCATGCATATCCCTTTACCACCGGCAACATCCATCGCATCGATGATTGAGTATTGGCCTCGATGTGTACAGTGGTATTTAACGATGGCAGAGATTACAGATGGCTTCTCACCAAGATCGATACCCGAAACCGTCATGTTACTCGCGGCATCCATGACGTAAGCGTTACCCGCTATACGTGCTAGTGGCTCTTCAATACCTTCCATCTTACCTATAGGCAGTTTGAATTGACGACGTATGCGTGCATAAGCACCTGTTGCCATTGCTGCTGTTTTAAGGCCGCCTGTTGAGTTTGATGGTAATGTGATACCACGCCCTACAGAAAGACACTCAACCAGCATTCGCCAGCCTTGCCCTGCCATTTCTTGACCACCAATGATGAAATCAATAGGGACAAAGAGTTTTTCTGCCTGTGTTGGGCCATTCTGAAATGGAACATTTAATGGAAAGTGGCGACGGCCAATTTTAACACCATCAAGATCGGTTGGGATCAACGCACAAGTAATCCCCAGTGCTTCTTCATCACTAAGTAGATGGTCAGGGTCAAATAATTTAAATGCTAAGCCGAGAACGGTAGCAACAGGAGCAAGGGTGATATAGCGCTTGTTCCAGGTTAATTCCATCCCCAGTACTTCTTCACCTTGCCACATTCCCTTTTTTACAATACCAAAATCAGGAATTGAACCAGCATCAGAACCTGCTTCTGGACTTGTTAAAGCGAAACATGGAATTTCTTTACCTTCAGCAAGTCTTGGAAGGTAATGATCTTTTTGTTCTTGTGTACCATAGTGTTGCAGTAATTCGCCGGGGCCTAATGAATTAGGTACGCCAACAGTTGAAGATAATACGCCTGAAACCCCCGTTAATTTCTGTAGTACTAATGACTGCGCATAAGCAGAATACTCGAGACCGCCATATTGTTTTTTAATGATCATAGCGAAGAATTTATGATCTTTTAAGTACTGCCAAACTTCAGGTGGAAGATCGGCAATTTCATGAGTGACATGGTAATCATTCACCATGCGGCACACTTCATTTACAGGCCCTTCTAAAAAGGCTTTTTCTTCAGCGCTTAATCGTGGGGCTGGAATATCATGCATTTTGTTCCAATCAGGATTCCCTTTAAACAGGTCGGCTTCCCACCACACGGTACCTGCATCAATGGCTTCTTTTTCAGTGCGCGACATCTCTGGCATTACACCTTTGAAAGCTTTTAATGCTGTTTTACTAAGGAGGCTTTTTCGTAATGAAAAAATATTAAGAGGGATGGCAACAGCTAAGAATATCAACCAACTATATTGACCAACTACATTGATAGCTGACCCTATAGCGAGTGCTATCGCTAAAGTGAAGGTAAATGTTTTAAGGCTTGTTCTGTGGTAGGCAAGTATGCCTGAAATTCCAATAAACCCTAGTAGATACACGAGCGTGACCATGTTGATTCTCCTTATCGGGGGTAACACTCCACTCTGAGCTTTGTAGGTTAGCAGTGAAGTAAAGTGTTACTGCAATATCTTATTTTAATTATGGGTACAGGTACTCAAGGTAAGAGGTCTTACCACTTATTAGAAGTGTAACGGGTTTTTTAACAAAATGTAAAATACTTTTCCGTTCTGAAAGCGACGGGTTACATAACTAGATCGTTTCGGGCGTTGCTATATCTAGGTTTGATCAAGATCAGTGAGATGAATTTTTGTGGTTGATAAATAAACTGATCCGATTAACATATAGGCCTAATGTGATGTCGTTCACGTTTATACTCGTTACTTTCAACGTAATGAAAGATGCTGAATGACACACTACCTTCTGTTGCCTTTCCTGAACGCCGACTGACAAGTGCCCGCCGGATCCTTCTTTCGGATTGCAGCTATTACTATTTTTTCTTGTGTACGTAAGTGCAGGGGTTTGTTGTGTTCTTATTTCATGCTTTATCACAAGCGTGGAAGGATGGTTATTCCTTCTCTAAATTTCGTTCTGATGTTGTAGCGGGTATTACTGTGGGCATTGTTGCTATTCCATTAGGTATGGCATTAGCAATTGCGGTCGGTGTTCCTCCTCAACATGGTTTATATACGGTTATTGTCGCAGGCTTATTAGCTGCGTTATTTGGTGGGTCGCGCTTTAATATAACAGGGCCGACGGCAGCATTTGTTGTGATATTACTGCCCATTACTCAGCAGTATGGGTTAACGGGTTTAATGCTGGCTACTTTTATGTCTGGCATTATCTTAGTCTTAATGGGGCTCTTACGTCTTGGGCAGCTGGTGGCTTATGTACCGTATCCAGTTACTACCGGATTTACCGCTGGTATTGGGTTGGTTATCGCATTCTTACAACTTAAAGATTTATTAGGGTTAGAGGTTGCGGGTAATCCTATTCATTTTCCTGAAAAAGTAATGGCTTATGCGAGTGCTTTACCGAGCATTCATTTTGCTGATGCTTTTATTGGTGTGGTTACCATTGTTGTTTTTATTGCTTGGGCTAAGTTAAAAACACGCATTCCACCACACGTTGTTGCTTTGGTTATCGGCACCGTATTAGCACTCGTGATGAATCAATCAGGGGGAGTCCACGTAGGGCTATTGGGTGAAAAATTCCAGTATCAAATTGGTGACCTGATCGGGCAGGGTATTCCTCAAGTTATGCCGCAATTTAATGTTATTTGGCAAAATGATGGGGTGACTTGGTCTCTTGTTATTGAGCTATTACCTGCGGCATTTACCATTGCGATGTTAGGTTGTATTGAATCGTTATTATGTGCCGTTGTCGCTGATGGAATGACGGGTACAAAGCACGATTCCAATAGTGAATTAGTTGGGCAAGGTTTAGCTAACATGGTCGTGCCATTTTTTGGTGGTATTCCAGCAACAGCGGCAATAGCTCGAACGGCAACGAATATTCGTGCTGGTGCATTTTCGCCTGTATCAGCAATTGTTCATGCTGTATTTGTGCTTGCAGCAATGGTTGCTTTAGCCCCTGCATTGTCCTATGTACCTATGAGTGCACTGGCAGGATTGTTGATTATGGTTGCATGGAATATGTCTGAAGCGCCGCACTTTGTTCATACATTGAAGGTGGCTCCACGCCGTGATATTGCTGTTTTGCTCACGTGCTTTTCATTAACCGTGGTCTTTGACATGGTCGTTGCTGTTGTTATTGGCTTATTATTAGCTGGCATATTATTTATTCAACGCATAGCAACATTAACGACGGTTACTGTCGTCGATAAAGGTCATGAGCATCTTGATTTCGGATCTGATGTGCTGGTTTATGATATCAATGGCCCATTGTTCTTTGCGGCCAGTGAGAAAGCATTTTCAGTTATTGAACGCTCATCTATTGATACCAAGGTCGTGGTATTAGATTTTACCGATGTAACTACAATTGATATTACCGCTATTCATGCTTTTGAAAATGCCCTTGAGCGAATCAGCCATTATCCCGTTTACCTATTAGGTGTTGCGCCGCATGTTGCAACTAAATTGGTCAATTCTGGTATTTTGAGTGCGGGTAATATTACACTTTTCCCTAGTGTATCGTCGTTACGCGAGCATTTAGCGATAAACAATCACAATCTGGCCTCTCAAGAGTCGACACCCTCGACTGTTTCTTTGTACACTGCAGATACAAGCGTATAGAAAGTTAGGTGAATTGATAAGTTCATCTAGTCTTTTCCTATTAAACGAATAACAGAGATAGCTTATGTACCAAGATTTGATTCGCGCAGAGCTTAATGAAGCGGCTGAAGTATTAACATGCTTTTTAAGCGATGATAAGAATATGGCTGACATTGAAGCGGCGGCTAGGTTATTGGCTGAATCTTTTAAGCAAGGCGGTAAGGTATTGTCTTGTGGTAATGGTGGCTCTCATTGTGATGCGATGCATTTTGCCGAAGAGCTAACGGGTCGTTATCGAGAAAATCGTCCGGGTTATCCTGGTATTGCGATTTCTGATCCAAGCCACTTATCGTGTGTTAGTAATGACTTTGGCTATGACCATGTATTTTCTCGTTACCTTGAAGCTGTAGGTTCAGCTGGCGACGTTTTGTTTGGTTTATCAACATCAGGTAATTCAGGCAATATCCTTAAAGCGATAGAAGCTGCACATGCCAAGGGTATGAAAGTGATTGCATTAACGGGTAAAGATGGCGGTAAAATGGCCGGTCTGGCTGATGTCGAAATACGCGTGCCACATTTTGGCTATGCTGATCGTATTCAAGAGATACATATTAAAATCATCCATATTTTGATTATGTTAGTTGAAAAAGAAATGGCTGAGTAAACGCCTTTTTTTAAGATATGATTACAATTCGATTAGAAAAATTGATAAGGGCATAAGGAATATGTGTGAATTGCTTGGCATGAGCGCAAATGTGCCGACAGATATCTGTTTTAGCTTTACAGGCTTAATGCAACGAGGTGGTAACACTGGTCCCCATCGTGATGGCTGGGGAATAGTGTTTTACGAAGGGAAAGGGTATCGCACGTTTAAAGATCCGAACCCAAGTTGCCAGTCTCGTATTGCAGAGCTTGTTCAAGAATATCCTATTAAAAGTAAAGCGGTAGTCAGTCATATTAGGCAAGCTAATCGAGGTGGCGTGAGCTTAGAAAATACTCACCCATTTACCCGTGAACTTTGGGGGCAGTATTGGACATTCGCGCATAACGGGCAGCTAACGGGGTATGAAGCCCTTGAAACTGGTCGTTTTAAACCTGTGGGTGATACAGATAGTGAAATTGCATTTTGTTGGCTTCTGAGCCAATTAGATGCCAAATTCTCTGAGTTACCTGAAGAATTAGCGCCCGTTTATGACTACATAGCACAATGCTGCGACCGATTACGTCAATTAGGGGTATATAACATGCTCTTGAGTAACGGTAGTTGTGTGGTGACATATTGCACCAATAACCTTCACTGGATAACACGTCGAGCACCGTTTGGACAAGCATCGTTAATTGATGAAGATGTCACGATTGATTTCCATAAGGAAACAACACCAAACGATGTAGTAACAGTTGTTGCCACTCAGCCTCTAACTAATGATGAGAGCTGGCATAAAATGCAAGAAGGGGAGTTCTGTGTCTTCCACTACGGTGAGTTGATCCATAATAGAACGTTGTAATACTGTCTTGTAAGCATAAAAAACGCGACCAATTGGTCGCGTTTTTTATTAGAAAGTCAGATTATTCATCTGCAGCATAACCATGAGAAGGTAAAGGATGCCCATCTAAGATAGCCCTGTCATTTTCCATGCTTAAGCGTTGTTGTAAGAACCAATTTGTAACTAATGGATAGATACGATGCTCTTGCAATTGAACGCGTGCTGTAATGTCTTCAATGGTATCTTCGGCAAAAATAGGTACTTTTGCTTGTAAGATCACCGGGCCACCATCGAGCTCTTCTGTTACAAAGTGCACACTAGTTCCATGTTCTTCATCGCCAGCATCGAGTGCGCGCTGGTGGGTGTGAAGCCCAGGGTATTTCGGCAGTAAAGACGGATGAACATTTAACAATTTGCCCTGAAAGTGACGAACAAATTCGCCACTTAGAATACGCATATATCCAGCAAGAATAACCAAATCAGGTTTGAACAGATCGATCTGCTCTATCATTGCTTTATCGTAAGCATCGCGATTTTCGTAATCAGCAACCGTAAGGTTAATTGTTTGAATACCAGCGCTTTTAGCACGTTCAAGACCATAAGCATTCGCTTTGTTTGAAAGTACCGCTACAACATTTGCGTTTTTGATAGTGTTATCTTGGCAAGCATCAATGATGGCTTGCAAATTTGAACCACTACCTGAAATCAGGACAACAATGTTTTTCATCGACTTACTTAATCTCCACTTGCTCTTCGCCAGCTTCTGCATTAGCGATTGAACCTAATAACCAAGCGTTTTCGCCTTCAGCTTTTAGGATTTCAATAGCTTGCTCTGCTTGTGCTTGTGGTAGTGCGATAACTAGACCCACGCCACAGTTGAACGTACGGTACATTTCGTAAGTTTCAACGTTACCTGCTGTTTGTAGCCAGTTAAAGATTGCTGGCCACTGCCAGCTATTACCATCAACAACAGCTTTCGCACCTTCAGGTAACACACGTGGAATGTTTTCCCAGAAACCACCGCCAGTAATATGAGAGATTGCGTGAACGTCGCACGATTCCATCATTTTAAGCGTTGATTTAACATATATTTTTGTTGGTGTTAGTAGGTGGTCAGCCAGTGACTTACCTTCTAATTCTTCATTAAGATCTGCGTTTGATACTTCGATGATTTTACGTACTAACGAGTAACCGTTTGAGTGTGGACCACTCGAGCCTACAGCGATTAATGCATCGCCAGCTTGTACTTTAGAACCATCAATAATGTCAGCTTTTTCTACTACGCCAACACAGAAGCCTGCAACATCGTAATCTTCGCCGTGGTACATACCTGGCATTTCAGCTGTTTCACCGCCGATCAAAGCACATCCAGCTTGAATACAACCTTCACCGATACCAGCAACAACACTTGCTGCCGTATCTACTTCTAGTTTGCCTGTCGCATAATAATCAAGGAAGAATAGAGGTTCTCCACCTTGAACAATGAGGTCATTCACACACATTGCCACTAAATCGATACCGATCGTGTCATGCTTGTTTAAGTCCATCGCTAAACGAAGTTTAGTGCCCACGCCGTCGGTGCCAGATACCAATACCGGCTCTTTATACTTGGTTGGTAACGAGCAAAGCGCTCCGAAACCACCAATGCCGCCCATTACTTCTGGACGGTGGGTGCGTTTTACCACCCCTTTAATACGATCAACTAATGCATTACCTGCATCGATATCTACACCAGCATCTTTGTAACTAAGAGAAGAGTTATTGCCGCTCACAGGAGTTCCCTCAACGTATTAAAGTAAAAAAGCATGGGTATGATAACAGCAGTCAGGGCGGAAAGGGAAACGTTTGCGTCAATAAATATTACAGTGTGATTCCTAAGCAAATAGAATCCATTCGCTACCTACTCTTAATGGTCTAGTGTATAATAGTGCGATTTTTTTAATTTTGTGTAGGAGTCTGAAATGAAGGTCGTTGAGGTTAAACACCCATTAGTAAAACATAAGATCGGCTTGATGCGTGAAGGCGATATCAGCACTAAGCGTTTCCGTGAACTAGCGACGGAAGTAGGCAGCTTGCTAACTTATGAAGCAACGGCAGACTTTGAGACTGAAAAAGTGACAATTGAAGGCTGGGACGGTCCAGTTGAAATTGATCAAATCAAAGGTAAAAAAGTAACGGTTGTGCCAATCTTACGTGCAGGTTTAGGCATGATGGACGGCGTTCTTGAGCATGTACCAAGTGCACGTATCAGTGTTGTTGGTGTTTACCGTGATGAAGAGACGTTAGAGCCAGTACCATACTTTAATAAACTAGCATCAAATATTGATGAGCGTATTGCATTGGTTGTAGATCCAATGCTAGCGACTGGCGGTTCTATGATCGCAACGCTAGATTTATTGAAAGAAAATGGTTGTAAGCAATTTAAAGTATTAGTACTTGTTGCTGCGCCAGAAGGTATTGCTGCATTAGAAAAAGCGCATCCAGATGTAGAGCTATACACTGGAGCTATCGATGAAAAGCTAAATGATAAAGGCTACATCGTGCCAGGTCTTGGTGATGCAGGTGATAAAATTTTCGGTACTAAATAATAGTTAACTATTACTCATATTGATGTGAAAAAGTTGATGTAAAAAAGCCGAACTTAGGTTCGGCTTTTTGTTATCTGTATATCGGCTGTTGTGATCTATTTACTCTGTGTATCTTCCATTTGCGCATTATCTACAACGTGCGATTCGCCTAAATCATCTGGCAAGATTAGATTCAGTGCAATTGCAACGATACCGCATAGGCTGATGCCTTGAAGGCTGAATTCGCCAATGCCAAATGCCATTCCACCGATACCAAAAACCAATGTAACAGCAACAATGACTAAGTTACGGGCTTTATGTAAATCAACTTGGTTTTTAATCAATGTATTAAGACCAACGGTTGCGATTGAACCGAATAACAAAATCATGATCCCACCCATTACAGGTACAGGGATTGTTTGCAGTACAGCCCCTAGCTTACCGACAAAAGCTAACACTAGTGCTGTTACAGCTGCCCATGTCATGATAATAGGGTTGAATGCTTTTGTGAGCATTACAGCGCCAGTCACTTCAGAGTAAGTGGTATTAGGTGGTGCGCCAAACATTGATGCCGCAATAGTCGCTATACCATCACCAGCAATCGTACGGTGAAGCCCTGGTTTTTTCAGGTAATCTTTTCCTGTTACGTTTGATATTGCTAGCATATCACCGACATGTTCGACTGCTGGTGCAATAGCAACAGGGATCATGAACAAAATAGCGTTGATATTAAATTCAGGGTAAGTGAAGTTAGGCATTGCTAGCCAGCTTGCTTGAATAACAGGCGTGAAATCAACGACACCAAATCCAAGGCTTACGCAGTACCCTGCGACAACGCCTGCCATAATCGGCATCAGCTTGAAAAAGCCTTTCGCAAAGACACTAAAAGCAATCGTTGTTATTAATGAAACGGCTGAAATCCATATTGCAGCATCACCATTAACGATCTGTATGCCACCATCGCCACTTTTACCTACTGCCATATTAACAGCAGCTGGCGCCAAACCAAGACCGATAACCATAATGACAGGACCTACAACAACAGGCGGCAGTATTTTATGGATAAATCCGACGCCACGAATTTTAATCAAAACACCCATTAATACGTAAACGACACCAGCAGTCATAAGGCCACCCATGGTGCTAGCGATGCCCCATGTTTGCACCCCATACATAATTGGAGCGATAAACGCGAAAGAAGACGCGAGAAAAATAGGAACAGAACGTTTGGTTACAACTTGAAAAAGGAGTGTTCCTATACCCGCACCAAAAAGGGCAACGTTAGGATCTAAGCCTGTTAGTAATGGAACCAGAACTAACGCACCAAATGCGACAAAAAGCATTTGGGCACCTTGCAGTACCTGCATCATTATTGTTATCACCCTATCTGAAAATAAAATCGCGCAATCCTAACATGTAAGCAATCGATTACCTACATCCATTAGTGGCGATAAGTTGCTTATAATCAATAAATCCCCAAAGTAATCGGTATGATGATTTTTGAGTGATTATCAAGATTGGGTTAGAATTTTCATTCATTCAGGTAAAATTTAGGTAGTCTGATATAGTAGAGACGTATCGCACTTTTTATGGCAACAAACGTTGCTGCATCTTAATCTGAGTAATTAATGCTCAGAGACTAACTAAGCTATGAAAGAGTTTTTTATGCTACGTTTTGCTTTTTTATTTTTGGCTTTATTAGCCTTACCGGTGAAAGCCGCGACCGTTACCAATTTGTATCAAACTCAGGTTGTATTACCTGACACCGATAAACAATCAGAGAAACAAGCACAAGCCCAAGGGTTAGAGCAGGTATTGATTAAGGTATCTGGTCAGAGTGAAATTGCTAATAACGAAGTGATTCGTAAGGCGATGGCTAATAGCCGACCATACATCAGTCAATTTGGTTATGGTAATCTTAACGGTGAGCGTACATTAGAACTGACGTTTAATGGTGCTCAAATCCGAGATCTATTAACCAAAGCTAACGCAACACTATGGAATGAGCAGCGGCCAACTATTTTGGTGTGGCTAGTTGAAGAGTCAAACCGTGAACGTGCAATTTTGTGGGATCAATCGGGTAATTCTTTGCAACCAAAGATGAACCTTGCAGCAGATACACGTGGTTTGCCGATTATTATGCCTATCGGTGATTTTGATGATGTGACCGCATTGAGCATTCCTGATTTATGGGGGGGCTTTGTTCAGCCTATTGCAGAGGCAAGTCAACGTTATAATCCTGATGCAGTACTGGTTGTGCGAGCACGTAAGCAATCGGATGATAATGTTAATTTATCTTGGCAGCTATTCCCTCAAAAGCCCGATCAGATTGTGAATTCTCAAAAAGCACCCGCAGAAGGGCGCTCATCAGGAACTGTTGCTATAGCAACAACCGACATGATGAATAAGGTTGCCGACAAACTTGCGGCGAAATATGCAGTTCAGCTCGGTGGCGCAAGTGATGGCGCGTTTGCGATTCAAGTCGCGAATGTAAAAACAACTGAAGACTTTTTTACATTGGAAAGAATGCTAACAAATTTAACTTCTGTAGCATCGGTTAATGCGAACCAGTTAAAAGGCGATTCAGTTCAATTTGATGTAAAGCTATTGAGTAGTGAAGAGACATTTCGTCGAGAACTAGGTCAAGATTCACGTATCAGTCAAAAAGCGGTTGATGCACAGGATACGGTTGAGTTTGAAGATAATACTGTAACAGATGTTATTGATCCTGTTGCCGCTGATATCGCTCAAAATAACATGTTAATAAAGCCTATTGACCCACAAGCATCTAATAATCAGCCAGCTCAGCTGCCTGTTGATCCTAATGCGCTTGATGTGAGTGCAACAATGCAGCCTCAAGTTGAAGTGTATTACTGGAAATCTTAAGCGGCTAATAGCCCATATGTAGAGTGAAAATGAAGAAAGGCGCCATAATTGGCGCCTTTTTTATTTTGGTTCTTTAGTGTCGTGAGCTTCTCTTTCTTCTTTTTCGACTTGAGATAAACGCTTTAATTTAATGCCAAGCTCTTTTGCTCTAACACGGGCAAATAAAATATTGGCAATAAAAGCACTAGAGGTAATAACGAGCTCGGTTAAGGCTAACCAACGCTCACCTTCATCAACCCACAAAATCGTTAATGCATGCAGAAAGTAGAACATTAAAATAAAGTTCGCCCATGCATGCGTATACGGTTTACCTTCTAAAATACCTTTCAAGGGCAATAGCATTGGTATTATCCACATCACTGCAATGACGTAATTATTCAAGTGGGGATGGGGAGAAATCGTACTTTGCCATAGCCCAACCCATAGGATCAGGGAAAGGTTCGCAATGAGTGCGAAATAGCGTAAGTTTTTTGTGTTTGAGCTCATAGGCGTCATGGTGTTATCCCTTACAGAGGCTCAAGCGAGCACTATGAAAATAGTTATCCGTTCAGTTTTAATGCAATAGTTGAGAGCCGTTTCCCCAGCGCTTGCGCTAGAGCTGCTTCATTTGAATGAATGGTTTTATTGTTCTCATTATTTAAATGGGAAGCCCCATAGGGCGTACCGCCATGCTGTGTGGTATGCAGCAACGGCTCTGAATATGGGACCCCAACCACAAGCATACCGTGATGCAGCAGAGGAAGCATCATAGATTGCAACGTCGTTTCCTGACCACCGTGCATCGAAGATGATGAGGTAAATACACTTGCAGGCTTGCCAATTAATGTTCCTGATAACCATTCTGTACTGGTGCTATCAATGAAGTGCTTAAGTGGCGCAGCCATATTACCGAAGCGAACTGGGCTACCAAGCGCAACGCCAGCACATTGTTTTAAATCTTCTAGTGTCACTATGGGATCACCAGTGAGCGGTAACTCATTAGTTTGCCCTTGTGCGTTAATCTCGGCGACAGTGCGCAGTTTGGCTTCACAGCCGTCAACTTGCTCAATACCACGAGCAATATGCCGCGCAAGCTGACGGGTATTCCCATGACGGCTGTAATACAGCACGAGCACCGTTAACATTATAAAATATCCAAAACTGACTCTGGTGGACGACCCATGGCAGCCTTTTCGCCATTTACAACAATAGGGCGCTCAATGAGTTTTGGGTTCTGGCTCATCGCCGTAAATAGTTGTTCGTCTGTTACTGTGTTTTCGCCTAAAGCCTGTGTTTTGTATACATCTTCTTTTGTGCGCATCATATCGCGTACAGATGCGTAACCCAGCTTGGCGAATAGGCCTTTTAATTCATTTTCACTTGGTGTTTCATCAAGGTACTTAACAATAGTCGGTGCAATACCTTTTTCTTCGATAAGTGCGAGTGTTTGACGGCTCTTAGAGCAACGAGGATTGTGGTAAATAGTGACTGACATGAAAGGCTTCTCCTAAAATAAGGTAATGTTAAATTAATTTATTGTTTTTAATGATGAGCTATTTGTGATGATAAATTGTTAATTATGTTGCAGTTCCATTGTAGAGGAACTGCAACATATAAAAAACGAAGACCGTTGAATAATTTAGTGGTTATTGCAGATTTGCAAAGCGTTCACGGGATAGTCGTAGCTGATCGATACGGGCATCATAGCGCGCTTGGTCTAGTGAATTAATATCAGCGATTTGGCTCGCCTGAATATAATTATTAATCGCTTTGTCCCATTGACCCCGTAGTGCCATTAGCTCTGCGCGAGAGGCTAATTCTCCATCTCGTCTACCTGTTGTAGCGTAGGCTTGAGCCAGTAGGCTCCAACCATTGCTATCATTAGGATTGTCATAGGTGTAGCGGGTAAGAATTGAAATGCTACCTGCATTTAATCCTGATTCTTGCAAAGCATGCGCTAAGTTCAAGCGTAACACGCTGTTGTTTGGGTTTTGTCGAAGCGCTTTTTCCAAGCGATTGACTGCTGAGTCATAGCGTTTTTGGAATAAATCGAGATCGGTTGCTGAATCGATGTAAAAACGATTGTTAGGCTCTGCCGCAATAAGAGGGTCTAATAGTGCGTGTGCTTGTTGGTATTTTCCTGAATCCATGTAGACCAACGCTTTACCATAATTAAGCGCTTGCTTCATTTGAGGAGACGCCTTTTTCATTTTACGGTTAAACCAATCAAGTGCGGCTTCACTCTCAATGCCAGCATAACGTGCCACAATACGAGTACGAGTCAATTGGTAAGGTTCAGATAAAGGTAACCTTACATTCGGGTATTGGTTTGCACGATTACGTGTATCTGAAACTCGGGCTTCTGGTAATGGGTGAGTCAGTAACATCGCTGGTGGTTTACTGGCATAGCGGTATTGATCGGCTAAGCGTCCGAAGAATCGCGGCATGGCTTTTACTTCAAAGCCCGCTTTGGCCAACGTCGCAATACCGATACGGTCAGCTTCTTTTTCATTACTGCGGGTATAGTTTATTTGCCCTTGCATCGATGCTGCCGTTGTCGCGTGAATAGCGGCGATCCCGGCTTCTGGTGCCGCAATCGCAAGCATTAAAGAACCGACTAGGGCTGCCATTGTCATGGGGGACTTTTTGGCTTGATCTTCCATGCTTCTGGCGAGGTGGCGTTGAGTTACGTGTGCTATTTCGTGAGCAACAACTGAAGCCAGTTCGCTTTCTGATTGAGCGTATAAAAACAACCCACTATGAATAGCTACGTAGCCGCCAAAAAACGCGAACGCATTAATTTCACGATTTTGGATCATGAAAAAATTAAATGGTGTTCGTACACTGTCGGCATTAGCAACAAGACGATTACCTAAATCTTGTATATATTCAGATAATAAAGGGTCACTAATAACAGGTTGGCTAGCACGTAACATACGCATGTATGCATCACCGTACTCTTGTCCTTTTTCTATTGTTAATGTTGCAGCAGCTGTTGTCCCAATTTCTGGTAGACTATTGCTGTTGTTAGCACTTACAGTGAAACTAGAGCTTAATAAAGCACTGATTAATAGATAGGTTGGCACTTTAGCAAAACGAAACATGTTTATAATACTGCCGCCTTTGTGGAAGTTATCGACGTTAATTGGTGATATGCAATCATTGACTATATAACCAATTATTAGAGATTTATGCTAATAAGACAACGAAACTTATGACGGGTTTCTTTTTTGTCGAACCGATGTCCTTTACAATACCCTGATGGATAATAATTGTCAGCATACCTGAATGGATATTCAAACGCTTAATTTAGCTTCAGAACGTTGTCCTTTGGCGCTTTTATTAGCAAAAAGAGCAAGTAAAAGTCTTCGTTCAAATCAGAGTATCGAAATTATTATCTCTGATGCTGGTGCGAGACAAGATATTTCCCGTTACCTTCTTAATAATGGGTTTAATGTAAAGGTACAAGCCGACTCTCCACAAGAGCTTGTCATTATTGCAACTAAAAGGCTGTGAAAAATATTTATGCTGGATATGCTAAATCGCTGGTACACGCGAAGATTCTCAGATCCTCATGCCGTGAGTTTGATCGCTATTTTATTAGGTGGTTTTTTTACGATTTACTTTTTCGGTAATCTTATTGCACCACTATTAGTCGCAATTGTACTGGCGTATTTATTGGAATGGCCGGTCATGCGCCTAGAGCGCTTAGGTTTGCCCCGCACTGTTGCGGTATTAGTGGTATTACTCATTTTTGCTAGTTTAATGGTTATGGCTTTTTTTGGGTTAGTACCTACCATCTGGCATCAAGTGGGCAATTTTGCTGCTGATGTCCCAACAATGTTCAATGATTTGCAACACTACGTTTCTAGCTTACCTGAACGTTATCCCGACTTTGTTCAACCTCATCAAGCGATTACGTTTATGACAACGTTACGTGAGAAAGTGATGGGATTAGGCGAAAGTGTCGTTAAAGGGTCATTAGCCTCTTTAGTGAGTTTAGCAACGATAGCGGTCTATTTGATATTAGTGCCGCTATTAGTCTTTTTCTTATTAAAAGATAAAGATGAAATGCTGGCGACAATGAGCGGTATCCTGCCTAAAAACCGTCGTCTAACAAGCAAAGTCGGCGCTGAGATGAATGAACAAATCTCGAACTATATTCGAGGTAAGGTCACTGAAATCTTTATCATTGGTATTGCTAGTTATATTACGTTTGCAGTAATGGATTTGCGTTACGCTGTTTTATTGGGTGTGCTGGTTGGGCTTTCTGTACTTATTCCATACATTGGTGCGGCAGCGGTTACTGTTCCCGTTGCTATGGTCGGTCTGTTCCAGTGGGGATTGACGCCTGACTTTTGGTGGCTGCTTGCAGCTTATGGTGTTATTCAAGCGCTTGATGGTAACGTGTTAGTCCCAGTATTATTTTCTGAAGCGGTTAACTTACACCCCGTTGCCATTATTGTTGCAGTCTTAGTATTTGGTGGGTTATGGGGC
The DNA here is from genome assembly GCF_003026285.1 of Photobacterium profundum. GTDB lineage: Bacteria > Pseudomonadota > Gammaproteobacteria > Enterobacterales > Vibrionaceae > Photobacterium > Photobacterium profundum. The sequence goes on along the minus strand of NZ_PYOD01000023.1, from coordinate 53,293 downwards.
TTCTGGGGCGTTTTCTTCGCAATACCGTTGGCCACATTAGTGAAAGCGGTATGGGGAGCGTTACCTTCCTCTGAACCAGATGAGACAGTTAGTGAGTAAGTAAGAGTATTAGTATGTATTGAGCATGTTAAATCTTACACTGAAAAAAAGGTCGCAGCTGCGACCTTTTTTTGTTTTTTTATCTAAAGCTGATTACTCAGCATTGTTGAAATAATCTAATACCACTTCATGGTGAGTTTTTGTTTTAAACTTGTTGAAAACATGTTCAATGATGCCATTTTCATCGATTAAAAAGCTGATGCGATGAAGGCCATCATATACTTTACCCATGAACTTTTTCTCACCCCAGACGCCAAACTGTTCAGCTACCGCATGATCTTCATCTGAAAGTAATGTGAAATTGAGGTTGTCGCGTTCAATGAATCTAGGCAGGCGTTTAACAGCATCTATGCTAATACCCAGTACAACTACATTTAATGCATCTAATTCAGTTTTACTGTCACGTAAACCGCAGGCTTGTACCGTGCATCCAGGCGTCATTGCTTTAGGATAGAAGTACGCCAATACTTTTTTACCTTTAAAATCAGCAAGGTTTGTGAGTTTATTGTCTTGGTTAAGCAAAGAGAAGGCCGGCGCTGGTGTGCCAGCAGTCAAAGTCTTCATAGTTTATTTCCTTCTGAGCGTAGTGACTTTTTACTAAGTGAATAGTTTTTATAATATGTTTAAGTCTAGGTATTGTGACCGATAAAATTAACGGTACCTTTTACCTGAAGGTTAAGACAAAGCACTTCATACTCTTCTTGTAGCGTCATTAAGTTGCAGCCTTCAGGCAAGTTGGTACTGATCTGTAGAATAAAGTGATTGGTTGCATCATCATTTTCAGCTTCTATGGTGTGCGCACTGAGTGATGAAATATCAACTTTTCGAGTGGCAAAAAATAGTGTGAACTGTTCTATTAGACCAGGTGTATCATCGGCTTCGATATGAAAATCAGCGGTATATGGAAAAAAACGTGCTTGGTGTTTAGTCGTTCTTTTCATTACGGTTATTAATTCTTGTTCTTGTGCTTTTAAGGGTAATGTTGATTCGACTCGAGATACGGCATTAGCGTTACCTGATAGCAGCATAATGATGGTAAATTCAGTACCAAATAAAGCAAGCCTGCTATCCACAATATTGCAGCCACACTGTGTTACAAGATGACTGATCTCATTTGAAATTCCAGGGCGATCCGTTCCAACGGCAGTAATAACTAGGTAATGTTCCATATTTATACACATCGTGTTGTTATCATCATTTTTATGGTATCACAGGAACGAAGGTGGGATTAATCGTAATTCACAGAACCATTAAATGAGTGATGTTTGCGGCAAGGTTAGTGTTCTACCTAATAAAGGCCTTTTTATCTAAGAGTTAATTTGCCTTATTTCATAAGACAGTGTCATTGTTCACTATTTTACCCACTATCGTGCTTGAGTTTATAGTCACTCAAAAGTACCATGAAGTCTTAACTAAAAAGGGGAGATGGACATGTTTTCAGGAAGCATGGTAGCGCTAATAACACCATTAGATGAGGCTGGAGAAGTAGATTACGCAAGCCTCGCTAACTTGGTTGAATATCATATTGCAGCAGGGACTGATGCAATTGTTGCTGTAGGCACTTCTGGCGAGTCGGCAACTCTGACCGTTGATGAGCATGTGAAAGTTGTTTTAAAAACATTAGAATATGCCAAAGGTCGCGTTCAAGTACTTGCAGGCACAGGAGCGAATGCAACGCATGAAGCCATCACTTTTAGTAAACTATTTTCCGGTACAGGTGTTGCGGGCTGTTTAACCGTCACACCGTATTACAATAAACCGACGCAAGAAGGTTTATATCAGCATTATAAAGCCATCGCAGAAGCCACCGATTTACCGCAAATTCTCTATAATGTACCTGGTCGTACAGCGGTGGACCTATTACCTGAAACGGTTGCTCGTCTTGCTAAATTCGAAAGTATTGTTGGAATTAAAGATGCGACAGGTGATTTATCCCGAGTTAAAAAAACAAGGGAACTTTGTGGTGAAGACTTCATCCAACTAAGCGGTGATGATGTAACAGGTCTTGATTTTGTTGCTCTAGGCGGCCATGGTGTTATTTCTGTAACTGCGAATATTGCAGCAGCGGATATGGCAACAATGTTTAAATTGGCATTAAGTGGCCAATTTGAAGCAGCGCAAGAGATTAATGCGCGCTTAATGCCGTTGCACAAAGGCCTTTTTGTTGAATCAAATCCAATTCCGGTTAAATGGGCAGCTCATCAATTAGGGTTGATTGAGCATGGTTATTTACGTTTACCGTTAACTGAATTAAGTGAATCAGCACATCCAGTTGTTCTTCAGGCTTTGAAAGATGCCAATGTATTGCTGTGATTTGCAAAAAGCGTAGGAGCTTAAAAGCTAGATGAATTGTAATTACAGGCTTGTATTAACGACTGTTATGGTTGCCAGTTTGGCTGCTTGTTCGGGTAGTGCTGATCGCCGTCGTCAAGCGAATCAAGACTTTACTTATCTTGAGAGTAAGCCATTAGAAAGCTGGACATTACCTGCAGGTGCTGAACCATTTAGCACTGATGATTATGCGATCCAAAATAAAATATATCAGGGTGAAATTGGTTCAGGGGTTGATATTCGTCCTCCACAACAGGTATTAGAGTTAATTCCTGGTGCTCGTTCAGTGAAAGATGCCGATGGTGTGGCTTTGTTACTCCCCAAAGCAGAAGAACTGTCTAAGGTTTGGTTACTTATTCAAGGCATTATTGCAGATCAAAATGTGGGTATTCGTAATCAGACTGCAAACTCAATTGAAACTGATTGGGTAAGCTGGACCCATGAAGATGAAGATACTGAAATTGGTAGCCGTTATTTGATTGAGAAATCATCTGAGCCTAACCGTTATAGCTTTAAAGTCTCTTTGATTGATTGGCGCGAAGATGGTGTTGAAAAACCAGTCTCTGTCGTTAATAAAGAGCGTTATAGTATTGCGATGTTGAATTTAGTGACTGCAAAGTACGATCAACAAGTACGTGATGAAGCACGTTTACGAGCACAAGAGTTGGTTAAACAAATTCCAATCTCAATGGGTAAAGACCGTAGTGGGTTACCTGTAATTATTGCACGTGCAGCTTATGATGTATTCTGGGAACGCCTGCCATCGTTGGTGGAAGATCTTGGGTTTACTGTTGAAGGTCGTAATCGGTCTCAAGGTGTGGTTGAGGTGAAATTCCGCTCGCCTGATGATGCATTCTGGACAGAGCTTGGTGCTAAACCAATTATGTTGGATGATAGTACTTATAAATTGCAGCTTGGTGATTTAGGTAACCGTACGTCAATTAACGTGACGGATTCAAATGGTAAGCCAATTACTGAAGAAGCGTTAAATACGATTGCTCCTGTATTTGCTTTAGCCATTGAGCGTGCAAATAACCAGTAGTACAAACGTTGTGGGATATAAAAAAACCGCTTTAGCATGTGCTTAAGCGGTTTTTTTTAGGCGCTAGGCTTAATGTCGTTCTTGAAGTGTATTACTTAATTTCAAGACCCTGAGCCTGAAGATCAGCATGATAAGATGAGCGAACAAAAGGACCACATGCAGCATGTGTGAAACCTAATTCAAGTGCGATCTCTTTTAGTTCATCAAATTCCGCTGGTGGTACATAACGTTCAACAGGTAAATGGTGACGACTAGGTGCTAAGTACTGACCGAGCGTTAGCATTGTTACACCATGTGCGCGAAGATCTTTCAATACTTGAATGATTTCTTCTTTTGTTTCACCAAGTCCCATCATAACACCAGACTTAGTCGGCACTTCAGGATGGATCTCTTTGAATTTTTTCAGCAGATCAAGTGACCACTGGTAGTTCGCGCCAGGGCGAGCCTTACGGTACAAACGAGGTGCTGTTTCAAGGTTGTGATTGAACACATTAGGTGGAGTTCCTTGAAGAATATCCAGCGCACGATCCATACGACCGCGAAAGTCGGGTACTAATGTTTCGATATGGATTTCTGGGCTTTTCTCGCGAATTTCACGGATACAATCAACAAAATGTTGAGCGCCACCATCACGTAGGTCATCACGGTCAACCGAGGTGATAACAACGTATTTCAGCTTCATGTCTGCGATTGTTTGAGCTAAATGACTTGGCTCTTCTGCATTTGGCGGTAGGGGACGACCATGAGCAACATCACAGAACGGGCAACGACGAGTACAAATCGCACCTAAAATCATGAAGGTAGCAGTACCGTGGTTAAAGCACTCAGCAAGGTTAGGGCAAGATGCTTCTTCACAAACCGAGTGAAGCTTATTCTTACGCAGTGCTGATTTGATTTCTTGAATACGTTTGCTGTCAGATGGAAGTTTAATCTTCATCCAAGCTGGCTTTCGTAATACTTCTTTAGGTGCCTCTTCTGCAACATTGCGTACAGGAATTAGCGCCATTTTGTCGGCATCACGGTATTTGATACCTTGTTCGATCTTAATTGGTTTGCTCATTATTAATTGCTTTCCGTTATCCACTCAATGCTCTGGTAAGCGAGCAGCTTTGTTAACTCTTCCACAAGTACAGGCTGAACTTTATTTAGTTCTGATGGACCACTCAATAAGGCTAGTTGAGTCATTTCCATTCCTGCATAACCGCATGGGTTAATACGTAAAAATGGCGTTAGGTCCATATTTATATTGAGTGCCAAACCGTGAAAAGAGCAACCACGCCTAATACGTAACCCCAGTGAACATATCTTTTTATTATTGACATAGACACCAGGCGCATCTGGGCGGGCATTGGACTCAACCCCAAACTGGGACAGAGTATTAATAACTGTATTCTCGATATGCGTAACCAAATCACGCACACCTAATTTATTGCGTCTTAGATCAATCAGTACATAAGCAACAAGCTGACCCGGACCGTGAAAAGTCACTTGTCCACCACGGTCGCTTTGAATAACGGGAATATCACCGGTATTTAATAAATGCTCTGTTTTACCTGCTTGTCCTTGTGTAAAAACTGGGTTGTGTTCAACCAGCCACACTTCATCCGTTGTTTCAGGTGTACGTTGGTCTGTAAATTCATGCATGGCTTGCAAGGTTGGCTCATAATCTTGGCGGCCAAGGTTGCGAATAATAAGACTATTTTGCAATTTATCACCCTTATGATAGCCAGGCAAAGCCTGATGAATTCAGCATAACACACCATGTTTGGTGAGCTTTGAGCATATTATAAAGCTTGGCAACTGAATTATCAGCTGCCAATTTGTAGGGGTATTCGTTTAATCGTTCATTAATCGTGACGGATTAAAGAACGAGACGAACAATCTCAATGTCACCGAGCTCTTTATAAAGCGTTTCTACCTGCTCGATAGATGTGGCTGTGATTGTAACTGATACTGCGCTATAGGTACCTTTACCACTTGGTTTAACGGTTGGTGTGTAATCACCTGGTGCGTGACGTTGAATAACTTCTACAACCAGATCTGGCAGCTCAGGTTTATTGTAACCCATCACCTTGTATGCAAATGTACAAGGGAACTCTAACAGATCTTTCAATTTAGGTTGTTCTTGTTGCGACATGCTTGAACTCCAGCGTTCTTGTTTAACTGTAATACCCAGATTAGTCAGCATGATCTAATTGGTATAAGGCTGCATATTAATGTGTCAGTAGCTGGAAAACAAGCGTATTGAAAAGGTGTGATTAGGTTAGCTGTAAAGAAAAAGGCGACCTTAGTGGTCGCCTTTGTTGATATCTATCGGTTTTATAATTAGTTTAGCCAGCTTTGGATCAACATCATGACGTAATCAATCAAGCGGCTAAACATTCCGCCTTCATTAACATCATTCAATGCAACAAGTGGATATTCAGCGATATCTTGATCGCCGACGCGGTAAAATAGCTTGCCAACAATATCGCCTTTAGCGATAGGGGCTTTTAGTTCTTTTTCTAGAACAAAGCTTGCTTTTAAATCTTTAGTTTGGCCACGCGGCAGGGTAACAAAAGTATCTTCAGTAACACCAAGATTCACCTGGTCGATGTCACCCATCCATACTTTTTCAGTTACAAATGTTTCATTTGCTTTATGTGGGGTCACTGTTTCAAAGAAGCGGAAACCATAGTTAAGTAATTTTTTACTTTCTGCTTTACGTGCATTCGCGCTCTTTGTGCCCATAACAACACTGATTAGACGCATTTCCCCTTCATAGGCAGATGCAACTAAGCTGTATCCTGCTTGATCAGTATGGCCTGTTTTCATGCCATCGACATTCAGGCTTTTATCCCACAACAGACCATTACGGTTATATTGAGTGATGCCGTTATACGTAAATGATTTTTCTTTATAAATAGCATATTCGTCAGGTACGTCACGAATAACAGCTTGTGCAAGTGTTGCCATGTCATGTGCAGTAGAGAAATGATCGTCATTATCTAAACCGTGTACATTAACAAAATGACTGCTTTCCATTCCGATACGTTTTGCCCAAGCATTCATTAGCTCAACAAAAGAATCGGTTGAACCCGCAATATGTTCAGCCATCGCAGTACAAGCATCATTACCTGATTGGATGATAATGCCTTTGTTAAGTTCTTGAACTGTAACTAACTTACCAGGTTCCAAAAACATTTTAGATGAGCCAGGGAAATTTTTAGCCCACGCATTGTTGCTAACCGATACTTTGTCATCAAGCGATATATTGCCACTCTTGATTTCTTGACCAATAACATAGCTGGTCAGCATTTTGGTTAAACTTGCAGGGTGTAATCTTTCATCTGAATTATTTTCAGCAATGATTTTGCCAGAATTATAGTCCATTAAAATATAGGCTTTAGCTGCAATTTGAGGTGCCTCAGGGACAACTGTAGGTATAGCAGCGGCAGAAGCGGAAGCTAATATCAGCGCTGAAGCGATGATAGTTTGAAAAGTTGCAGCAGATTTCTTCATGATTATTGTAACTTAATATGACAGTGCTAAAAACTATCCACACTATATCAGATTGAAATTTATGAATCAGTGCTAAAAGCTAATATTCCATAATCTTGACATAGTGGCCCATCAACACTTGATGGGCTTGGAGAGGGTGAATTTTATTGGATTACTGAAAGCTACTTTTGTTCCAACTCTCTTTGCGTTGTAATGATAAAAGCTTGTGGGTATTGGCCAGCTCTCGCTTTTTCTCTTAGTTTCAACGCTTCATCACGATCAATATAAGGACCTAAGCGAATGCGGTAAACTTGTGCTGATTCCGCTTTTTTAAGATCGACTTTGGTTGAAAATTTCTGTTCTAACTCAGTGGCGACGGCTTTTGCTTTTTCTTCATTGGTTACAGCGGCTAATTGAACAAAGTAGTAGTTTGGGTTGGCAGATTGCCATTCATCAACAGAATCAGGTTTAACGACGTTGATTAACTCAATTTTTACTGGCGCTGTGCCTGTTTTGATAACGCCCAGTTTAGAGGCTGCAGCCATGCTTAGATCAATAATGCGACCATCATGAAAGGGGCCGCGATCATTCACACGCACGATCGTTGATTGACCATTATTCGTATTGGTTACTTTGACGTAGCTTGGTAGTGGTAAGGTTTTGTGGGCAGCCGTCATTGAATACATGTCATAAATTTCACCGTTGGACGTTTTATGACCATGAAATTTTTCACCGTACCACGAAGCGTTACCTTGCTCGGTAAAACCATTTTCGATATTTTCAATTTTGTATCGCTTACCACGCAACGTGTAATCTTTATTGCCGGCTAAGCTTTTTGATTCATAGCGAGGCTGGGCAGCTTCTATATGATCTAAAATCAATGCATCATCGGGGGCTTTATCATTTTCTAAGTGATAACGACCGGCATTTGGATCATTGTTTTCAGGTGTAGCGACTATTGCTGTCGGTGTATTGGGCTTTTCTTGCTCTGTCTTTTGCTCTTGTTCTGTTGTGGTTTGTTCTTTTGTTTCTGGCGTTGAGCTACATCCGGCAAGGATTAAGAGAAATATGAATAATAATGAACGCATTTAGGTCGCCTTTGACAACATTTTTCTATGAGTATGAATAGACATAAGAATGCCAAAACCAGCCATCAGAGTGACCATTGAGGTGCCACCATAGCTGATCAGTGGAAGTGGAACGCCTACAACGGGTAAAATACCGCTTACCATGCCAATGTTTACAAAGACATAAACAAAGAAACTTAAGACAATACTACCAGCCATCATGCGTCCAAAGGCTGTTTGAGCTCGACTTGCAAGCATAAGCCCTCGGGCAATAATGAATAAGTATATCGATAGTAGACAAGCTACCCCGATTAATCCCCATTCTTCTGCGATAACGGCAAAAATAAAATCGGTGTGGCGCTCTGGTAAAAATTCTAGTTGTGACTGCGTACCTTGCAGCCATCCTTTTCCCATTAAACCACCAGACCCAATCGCAATTTTTGATTGGATGATGTGATAACCAGCCCCGAGAGGATCTGATTCTGGATTAAAAAGGGTTAATACACGCGTACGTTGGTAATCGCGCATTAAAAAGAACCACAAAACAGGGATGAATGCCCCGAGCAGTGCGCCTGCCGCAAAAATAATACGCCAACTCATGCCCGATAAAAATAGCACGAAAATTCCTGACGCGGCGATTAGAATGGAAGTGCCAAGATCGGGTTGCTTGGCAATTAAAATGGTTGGAACAAAAACTAATACTAAAGCAATAACTATATTAGTAAAAGTGGGTGGTAATGGCTTGCTACTAATGAAGCGTGCGACCATTAACGGTACAGCTAGTTTTATTAATTCTGAGGGTTGAAAGCGAATAAAACCTAGATTTAACCAACGCTGAGCCCCTTTTGATGCTTCACCAAAGAACAGTACTCCGAGCAAGAGTATTAAGCCAACGCCAAATAAATATGGAGCCCAGGTTTCATAATGACGGGGAGCAATTTGAGCAAGTATAAACATTACACCCAGCGCTAAACACATACGAGCGGCTTGACGCTCCATCATCGGTAAGCTTTGACCACTGGCACTGTACATCACTAATAGTCCAAACCCCATTAAGGCTAAAATGCCTAACAATAAAGGGAGGTCAAGATGTAAGCGATCACTTAGAGTTCGCTTATTACCGGTTGTAGCCATAATACTCATTGTGCCGCCTCGGTTTGCGGGTTATTTTTACTGTTAGGTGCAGCTGGCTTGAGTAAAACATGATCAAATATTTTACGTGCAACGGGTCCACCGTTTGACGATCCACCACCTGCATTTTCTAATACCATAGCAACAACAACTTCAGGTTTGTCATACGGGGCGAACGCTGTAAATAGAGCGTGATCGCGAAGATGCTCTTCAAGTTCTGCGGCATTGTATTTCTGGTCTTTTGCTAACCCAAATACCTGAGCAGAACCTGATTTGCCGCCTGCTTTATATTGAGCTCCATAGAAGGCACGTCTTGCAGTGCCTCGTACACCGTATAAAACACGATACATACCATCTTTGGCTATTTCCCAGTTTTGATCTGTTACACCAGTGATTGGGGCGTATTCATCAAAGGCCGCGGGTGTTTCTGTATTATCATCGATGATACTTTTCAATAAATGCGGCGGGCGTACAATACCTTGGTTAACTAAAACGGTCGTTGCTTTGGCTATTTGTAAAGGTGTTGCTGTCCAATAACCTTGACCGATACCGACAGGGATCGTATCGCCTTGATACCAAGGTTGGCGGAAACGCGCTTGTTTCCACTCTCGAGTTGGCATGTTAGCTTTACTTTCTTCATGTATATCAATGCCGGTGTATTCACCGTAACCAAATTTCGTCATCCAGCTAGATAAACGATCGATACCTAGGTCGTAAGCTATTTGATAGAAAAAAGTATCAACAGATTCTTCAATGGCTTTATGAATGTTGACCTTGCCATGCCCCCAGCGTAACCAGTCACGGAATGGTCGGCTGTTTGAATTCGGTATTTTCCACCATCCGGGATCATTTCGAGTTGTACGTGTAGTAACGACGCCTTCCGTTAATGCTGCTACGGCAATTAATGGTTTAACGGTCGATGCTGGCGGATAAATACCAAGAGTGACGCGGTTTACTAATGGGCGATCTTTATTGTTGAGTAGCGCCTGATAATTTTTAGTCGAGATACCATGAACAAATAAATTAGGGTCGTAACTTGGGCTCGATACCATAGCGATAACTGCTGAGTCGCGCGGATCCATGACGACAATAGAGCCTCGTTTGAACGTGATGAACTCTTCGCCTGTATCGGGATCTTGTGTACGAACAGTGAGCTGTTCTTTGACAAAAAGTTGTAGTTCGATATCAATATTCAATTTGATATCTTGCCCTGGAATGGGGGGGACGTATTTCAAGGTGCGGATAATACGCCCGCGACTGTTTACTTCTACTTCTTGATAGCCAGATGTGCCGTGAAGTAAATCTTCGTAGTAACGCTCAATGCCTAATTTACCAATATCTCGCGTGGCTTTGTAGTTATTGATTTTTTCATCACGCTCAAGCTTTTGGATATCGCGGTCATTGATTTTAGCTACATAACCTAAGACATGCGTTAACGCATCACCATAAGGGTAATGGCGTTTCAGGTAGGCTTTTACCTCAACACCAGGGAATTTGTGTTGATTAACTGAGAATAGGGCAACTTGATTTTCAGTTAATTGGTCAAGAATCGGGACTGACTTAAAGCGACGAGTGCGACGGCGCTCTTTTTTGAAACGCTCAATATTTTCGTCAGTTACGCTCATTAGAGTTTTGAGGCGTGCAAAGGTGTCGTTGAGATCTTCAACTTTATCGGTTGATATCTCAAGTGCATAGACTGGTTGATTTTCTGCAAGTAATACACCGTTACGATCGTAAATAAGACCACGATTAGGTGCAACAGGAACAACTTTTATGCGGTTATCATTGGAGCGTGTTTGATAGTCATCATGCCCACTGATCTGAATATAGTACAGATTAGTGAGCAATACGCCTATCAGTGCGATGATGCCAGCGAATGAGACAAGAGCACGGCGATAAAATAGTACCGACTCAGCCCGGTGATCGCGGATCTGGGTTCGCTTTTGTCTCATTGACACTTATTCCCTGTGGTATGGATGGTTTGCGGTGACACTCCACGCGCGGTACAAACTTTCAGCCATCACAACACGAACTAAAGGGTGGGGAAGTGTTAGTGGAGATAATGACCAGCTTTGTTCAGCAGCAGCTTTACATGCTGGAGAAAGCCCTTCTGGGCCGCCAATCAAAATCGATACATCTCGACCATCAAGTTTCCAGCTATCCAGCTGTTGAGCTAGTTGTCCTGTATCCCAGCGTTTCCCTGGAATATCAAGCGTCACAATACGGTTACCTTTAGCAACCGTAGCTAACATTGCTTCACCTTCTTTTTGTAAGATGCGTGCAATGTCAGCATTTTTCCCACGTTTACCCGCAGGAATTTCAATTAGCTCTAACGGCATATCTTTTGGGAAGCGGCGGCTATATTCTTTATAGCCTTCTTCAACCCATTTAGGCATTTTAGTGCCTACAGCAATCAATTGAAGCTTCATTGTCTGTTAGCCCCAAAGCTTCTCCAGTTGATATACGCCACGAGCTTCTTCTTGCATGATATGAAGCATAACGTTACCCATATCAACGATAACCCAACGGCCTTCTTCTGCACCACTAATACCAAATGGAGGGTAGTCGATCAATTTGGTTTCTTTGTCTACGTGATCTGCAATAGATGCAACGTGACGGTTAGATGTACCAGTACATACAACCATGAAGTCGGTGATGCTTGATTTACCACGTACATCGATAGTTACGATGTCTTGTGCTTTTAGATCGTCAACTTTGTCAACGATAAGATCGTGTAATTCTTGAGTTTGCAAGTGAGTCGCCTCGGTAGTGTAAATTTGAAATTATTGGAGCCAGAGTCGATCTGAATCACAATTTAGCGGCGCAGTATACCACGCTCTGCTCGCCTAGCTACAAGCTCATCAAACGCTTTATTGGTTTTTTCAGTTCATTTGATTTAATGTCAATTAAATCAAATGATTATATTTTCATTTGATTGAGCTTCAATCGAACAGTAATATTTTATACGACTATTTTAAAAGTCAGAGAGCCTTGTGTGGGTATGAATTCCACACATTTCAGCGCATAAAGCACTCAGTGCCGGCCAAGGATTACTGTCGTAATCTGTCTTCACTTGAATTTCTAATAAGCTTAAGCGTTGTAGTAATTGAATCAGCGTTGTTAAAGGTAAACGATGTAAAGCACCAATATACACTTCGCGTCGACTTTGCCAGATACGATACTGCTCAAAAATATTATTGAGAGGTGTACCTTTCATCCCCATTTCTTGCATTTTGTAGAGTTGGGTTAGCTCTCGTTGCAATGTTCGAAGTAGAATTGTTGCTTCAATCCCTTCACCCTGTAGCTGCCTTAGTACACGTTGACTACGTTTTGCTTGACCTGCTAACACGGCATCAAGTAATTGAAACGGTGTGTAATGGTTATGACGGCTTAATGATTCTTGCAAGCGAGGTACGGTTAGCTCGCCATCTGGATAGAGGAGAGTGAGCTTCTGTAAACTTTGGGCTAATGCGAGTAAGTTTCCTTCATGCCATTGAGCCAGTAGTACAACAGATTCATGATCTGGTTTCAGCTTAAGCTGTTGGCAACGGGCCTGAATAAATCGAGGTAAGTGGCGAGTATCAGGCGTATTACAAGGAATATATAAGCTGATATTCTCAAAAGCTTTAAACCATTTGGCACTTTCTTGCTTTTTATTTAAGCGAGGGCCTTGTAGTAGCAACAAGATATCATCATTAAGATGGCTTATTATTTCTAATAATGCCTTGGCCTGATTTACATTTAGACCTGATTCTGGCACTTCTAATTCAATAATTTGTTGTGCTGAAAATAAACTCATTGCTTGGCAGCAATTTAATACTTCATTCCAATCTAGTTGATTATCAATCGTAAAAGCATGGCGCTCATGAAAACCGGCTTGTTGAGCACACTGTTTGATTTGGTCGGCACATTCTTGCTTAATTAATGGCTCATTACCAAAAAGCAGGAAAGCCTGACGCAGCCCTTTATTTAATTGCTGCGCCAGTTGTTCTGGGTAAATTCTCATTCCGCGTTAGTATTCATATCGGTATTATTAGGCGCTGTATTATATGATGAATTTTGATTAAACAACGCATTAGCGGCATTAGTATCGTCTACTTTTTCTGTAGTCACTGTACTTTGGCTTGGCTTAATTGCGTTAGTTTCGGTATCACCCTTCATCATTTCGTCTAACTCAATTTCAAGCTCTTGCTCCTCAATTTTATTGAAAATAGCAGTTAAGCGAGCGAGCTGGCGCATAATTTGCTGTGCGGCTTGTTTACGCATGACATCTTCAAGTTCATCTCGCTCGACAGATTTAGCCAATGCCGTTAACGGGTTATCCAAGAAGTTACGCGTGACTTTTGTGGTGTATGTTTCAGTACTTTTATTTGGTACTACAATGCGATATTTAACAATATAGGTCAGTTCGTATTCGGCTTTACGGCTATTTTGGTATAACGATAAAGTACGATCACTGGTTGATTCACCAATTAAGTGCAGGTTAGGTACTGTTGCTGTAGGAGGAACAGATTCAATGCCATGTAGCTTAAATTGGGCTTCAACTAAGCGGGTTAATTTACTGTATTGGTCAAAACTGGTTAACGATAGTTTGGCGATATCATCAGGTAACATATAGTTACCACGAAGATGAAAACCACAAGAAGCAGTGGCTAGGGCAAGCACTGCAACAAACAAAGTACGAAGGGTACTTTTGATAGAAAATAAAGCTTTCACCCAGTCAGCTCCTTGAAAAATTAGTGAAAACTAATCGATTAAGTGAATACGGTCTTGAATAAGACAAAGATCGTTATTTTTGGTTCAATCGATAAATTATAAGATACGATTTCCATTAAGCAGGAAATCGTATCTTATGTTTTTAGTTACTACTGTTAGCAGTAAAACTAGTTAGCAACGATGTTTAATAGCTTACCTGGTACGTAAATAACTTTACGGATTGTTAGGCCATCTAGGAACTTAATTGCGTTGTCGTCTTTTAGACCAAGTTCTTTAACTTGCTCTTCTGTTGCATCAGCAGCAACGATCAGTTTTGCACGCAACTTACCGTTGATCATAACAACAATCGTTTTTTCATCTTCAACAAGCGCTTTCTCATCGAAAGTTGGCCATGCTGCAGTATCGATGTCTGTTTCACCTAATGCTTCCCACATTTCAAAACTTGCGTGTGGTGTCATTGGGTAAAGCATAGCAACAACCGCTTTTAAAGCTTCATCAAGAAGGGCACGATCTTGTGCTGATTCTTGAGGTGCTTTGTTTAGCTTGTTCATTAGTTCCATAATTGCTGCAATTGCGGTGTTGAATGTTTGGCGACGGCCAATATCATCACTTACTTTTGCAATTGTTTTATGAATATCACGACGTAGGGCTTTTTGGTTGCCAGAAAGAGCTGCTACATCTAGTGCTTCAACTGTTCCTTTGTTTGTGTGCTCGTGAACTAATTTCCATACGCGTTTAAGGAAGCGGCTTGCCCCTTCAACACCAGATTCTTGCCATTCAAGTGTCATGTCTGCAGGTGATGCAAACATCATGAATAGACGAACCGTATCTGCACCAAACTTATCAACCATCTCTTGAGGGTCAATACCGTTGTTTTTAGACTTAGACATTTTGATCATGCCTGAGTGTTCAACTTCACGACCTTGATCATCAATGGCTTTTTCGATACGGCCTTTTGCATCACGCTCAATAGTGACATCAGTAGGTGCGATCCACTCTTTTGTGCCTTTCTCATTAGTGTGGTGGAATGCATCAGCAAGTACCATACCTTGACATAAAAGCTGCTTGAATGGTTCGTTTGACGTTACATAACCCGCATCACGTAATAGTTTGTGGAAGAAACGAGAGTACAGTAAGTGCATACATGCGTGCTCGATACCACCAACGTATTGGTCTACAGGTAGCCAGTAGTTCGCTTTTTCAGGATCTAGAATGTCATCAGCTTGTGGTGAACAGTAACGTGCGTAATACCAAGATGATTCCATGAAGGTATCAAAAGTATCCGTTTCACGCAGTGCTGGCTCGCCATTGAAGGTTGTTTTCGCCCACTCTTTATCTGCTTTGATTGGGCTGGTTACACCATCCATCACCACATCTTCAGGAAGAATTACAGGTAATTGGTCAGCTGGAACTGGGTGAACTTCACCATCTTCAGTCGTTACCATTGGGATTGGAGCACCCCAGTAGCGTTGACGAGATACACCCCAGTCACGTAGACGGAAGTTAACTGTTTTCTTGCCTTTGCCTTCAGCTTCTAGTTTCGCAGCAATAGCATCAAATGCGTCTTGGAAAGCAAGGCCATCAAATTCACCAGAATCAAACAGTACACCTTTCTCTGTGTATGCTTCTTCAGAAACGTTCAGCTCAGAGCCGTCTCCTGGTTTGATTACAGGAATGATGTCTAGACCGTATTTCGTTGCGAATTCGTAATCACGTTGGTCGTGAGCTGGAACCGCCATTACCGCACCTGTGCCGTAATCCATTAATACGAAGTTAGCGACATAAATTGGCACTTCACGACCGTTAAGAGGGTGGATAGCGCGTAGGCCTGTATCCATACCTTTCTTTTCCATCGTTGCAAGCTCAGCTTCAGCAACTTTGGTATTACGGCATTCTTCTGTGAACGCAAATAGCTCAGGATTTGTTGCTGCGGCTTTCTCTGCAAGAGGGTGACCTGCAGCGATACCAACGTAAGTAACACCCATTAACGTATCTGGACGCGTGGTATACACTTCTAAAGGTGCTTCTTCGCCGTTAACAGCAAAAGATAATTCAACACCCTCTGAGCGTCCAATCCAGTTACGTTGCATGGTTTTAACCATTTCAGGCCAACCATCAAGGTTATCTAGATCATCCAGAAGCTCTTGTGCATATTCAGTAATCTTAATGAACCACTGTGGAATTTTCTTTTGTTCTACAGGGGTATCACAGCGCCAGCAACAACCGTCTTCAACTTGTTCATTTGCAAGAACAGTTTGGTCGTTTGGACACCAGTTTACAGAAGAAGTTTTCTTATAAACTAGGCCTTTGTTATACAGCTTTGTAAAGAACTCTTGTTCCCAACGGTAGTACTCAGGAGTACATGTTGCGAACTCACGGCTCCAATCATAACCAAAGCCTAATAGCTTAAGCTGGTTCTTCATGTATTCGATGTTTTCGTATGTCCAAGGCGCTGGCGCTGTTTTATTTTTAACAGCTGCATTTTCAGCTGGCAGACCAAACGCATCCCAACCGATAGGTTGCATTACGTTTTTGCCTTGTAGGCGTTGGTAACGAGAAACAACATCACCGATGGTGTAGTTACGAACGTGTCCCATGTGTAGACGACCACTTGGGTACGGGAACATGGAGAGACAGTAGAATTTTTCTTTATTAGGGTCTTCACTTACAACAAATGTTTTGTTGTTGTCCCAATGTTCTTGAACTTTTTGTTCAATGTCCTGCGGGCGATATTGTTCTTGCATCGATGGCATCCAGGAATTTGTGAGTTGAGTACAAACACAGTCTATATAATCGACATAGAATAACTAAAGGTAAAGGTGTCAACAATAGCTGAGACCAATTCGGGGGATTTATTGTTGCTTTGAACAGGCAATTTCCACGTTTTTAGACCAATAATTACTATTATAGTGATTGGAAAGGAGATGAGTTATGGCTAAGCAAAAAGCGGAATATGAGGCCTTGCTTGAAAAGGTCACGGAAACCTTGAGGCACAGCCCTGAAGAACTGAAAGATTGGGTGGATACAACCGAGAAATATCGTCAAGCTGCGAGCGACATGACAAAAGATGAATGGGCGTTGATTTCGGCTTATTTAAAACGAGATTTAAAAGAGTTCGGAAAGAATGTGGAAGAGAGCCCTGAACCTTTCGCAGAAAGCCCATTTTATAAACTTGTTTCTGAATCAATTTGGAGCGGTTTAGCTGAAATTACGGATAAAACGCAGATTGAATGGCATGAGCTGATGGATGATCTTCAGCATCAAGGTATTTATCAAGCAGGTGAAATTGTGGGGCTGGGTAATTTAGTATGTGAAAAGTGCGGCCATCATGAAATATACAGCCATGCTAAGCGCATTGAATTATGCTCCCAGTGCGGACACGATCAATTTACTCGACAGTCACTGACACCGTGAATCATGTGATAAACCTGATGTTACAAGCCGAAAAGCCAACGAACAAGACGGGTAATGCTGATGCTTTCCCGTCTTGTACTTTACATACTGTCGATTGAGTAACTAGGGCTTTTCGATCACATCACCCATAATAACAGTCGAGCTATCGTCAGGTTGTTCTGTTGGTTTACTTGTCTCTAAATCCGTTAGATCTTGCTGTTCAGTTAACGGTGTCAGTACTTCATAGCTGAACTTCTGACCAGCGATAGAGGCTTCAATCATCATGCCACCTTTGGCACTGGTGAAGACCGCGACGCCATTAATATAACTAGAATCGACATAATTATCCCCAGCGCCAGCGCCAACACCACCAGTACCCGCTTTTGCTTGTGCGCCTTCTGTTAGCGCAACCGCAGATGCTTGTGCATCTAATTCAAAACTTCCGCCAATAAAGCGTTCATAAGCACGTTTATCTTGGAAGAAGATTATTTCACTGTACGACTGCCCACCAAACTGTAACCCAAAAGAGACTTGATATAACTTGGCGAAGCCTGTCATTTCACTTGCTTGATATACACTACCAGTACCATAAGCCCCGCCTACCCAAAAGCCGCCTTTACCAACCGATGGGAAAACTGCGTAGCCGTAGGATGAGAGGAAAAATGGTTGTGTTTGTTTCGCTTGTTGGAACTGCTTTAAGACGGCTTGTGTTTCATAATCTTCTTTAGCAACAGAACTGGTAGCAAAACATAGCAAGGTTAGTGTACTTAACACGGCAAAGATACGTTGTATGGCTTTCATCAAGGCTATCCTTTAGCAAATGAATAGAGTAACAAAATGAAAAAAAAGGCGAAGAGTTAATCTTCGCCTTTTTGATTTATTTTCAGCCTTTATTCAGTTTCTACCGGCCTTGTATCTCTAAAACGACCAGAACGGCGTCGAATTAATATCATCGATAAGGTTAGTGACCATAATGAATAGAAATACAATGGCCAGCTACCCAGAGTTGTGTAGGGCGTTAAGCCTTCAGTAGGTGTAATTGTTGCCCGAAGCACTGCCGTTTCAAATTGTGGAATTTGTTCGGTGATTTGACCGGTATAGTCAACAACAGCAGTGATCCCTGTATTGGTAGAACGGATTAACGGTTTGCCGAGTTCTAGTGCCCGCATCTGCGCTATTTCCATATGCTGAAATGGTCCAATGGATGTGCCAAACCATGCATCGTTCGATAAGGTCAGTAGTAACTCGGTATCGATATTCACATTTTTTCGAACTTGTTCACTGAATGCGACTTCGTAACACAGTGCTGGTGCGATTGAGTAGCCATTGGCTTCCAAATTCGGTTGAACTAAATCACCACGACTGAACGAAGACATCGGTAAGTTGAAAAAAGGTGCTATAGGGCGCAATAAATCGCCAAATGGTACAAACTCACCAAATGGTAATAAGTGATGCTTGCTATAACGAGTGGCCTTATCGTATTGATAAGGTCCATCTGCATTTTTACCCAGAGTGAGAATATTATTGAAATATTGCCCATCTTCTTTTTGATCTAAGACTCCCGTAATAACCGTACTGTTGTTATTGCGGGCAGCACTGTCGAGATTCTGTAAGAACGTTGGAAGATGTGCTTCTAAAGCTGGAATTGCCGCTTCAGGCCACACAATGATATCCGCATCCCAATTTTCACGGGTAAGATCAGTGTACTTCATTAATGTCGGCCAACGTTCACTCGGCAGCCATTTTAGCTCTTGTGGAACATTACCTTGAATCAAGGCGACATCGAGGTTTTTCGTTGGATCTGGAACCACCCAACTCACCGTACTTGCAGCCCACGTCAATGTCATGATGATCATAGGTACCATCAGTGGCTTCCAGTTACGGTAAACCACAGAGGCGACAAGTGCGCCTGACATTAATACTAAGGCGAGGGTGATTCCTTCAACGCCTAAAATAGGTGCTAATGAGGCGAGTGGGCTATCTATTTGACCATAACCCATCCATAACCAAGGGAAGCCTGTTAATGCCCAGCCTCTGACCCAATCAAGCAGCAACCAAATAACAGGGCCACTGAGCATCAACTGATGAAATGGCCGTCCACGGTTAAAACGATTGAAAAGGGCGCCAAAAGCAGCGGGGTATAAAGCGAGGTAACTGATCAGTGACGACATTAAGAAGACACTGGCAATCTTGGGCATACCACCGAAAGTATCAATACTAACGTGTACCCAGCTAATACCTGTGCCAAAGAGCCCTAAGCCCCATAAAAAGCCAATTAACCCAGAACGCTTTACTGTTTGCTCTTGTAACAGCCATAACAGTAATGCAATTGAAACTGGTGCTAACAACCAATAATTATAGGGAGCGAAGGAGAGGGTCGCAATTGCGCCCGCTGGAACGGCTAATAATAGCCGTCCTAACGAAAAGAATGATTTTTTGGTCATTATTAAGAAGTGATTGTCGGTTGATAGGCCTTGTTAGGTACAGTTACTTGTAACTGTATAACACGGCGATTATCGGCAGAAGTCACTTTAAATGAGTAGCCACCGAGTTCAACGACTTCTCCTCGAGAGGGAAGGTGACCAAAACTGGTCATAACCAGACCACCTACAGTATCGACTTCTTCATCGCTGTATGTAGTTTGGAACATATCGTTGAAATCATCGATAGTAGTCAGTGCTTTTACCGCGTATGTGTGTTTACTTAACTGACGAATTTCTTGTTCTTCTTCGTCGTCGAATTCATCTTCGATTTCGCCAACGATTTGCTCCAAGATATCTTCGATGGTGATAACACCAGAGACGCCGCCAAATTCATCGACAACAATCGCCATGTGGTAGCGTTCTTCACGGAACTCTTTCAATAGGCGATCGACACGCTTGCTTTCCGGTACAACAACGGCCGGACGCAGAACTTTATCCATGTCGAAAGGCTCACTATCAGGCAGTAGGTAGCGTAGCAAATCTTTTGCCAGTAAAATACCTTCTACATGATCCTTATCATCACTGATGACAGGGTAGCGAGAGTGCTGTGCATCTACGATCAAATTAATAAGATCTTCTAACTTCTGAGAACGTTCGATGGTGATGATCTGAGAGCGTGGGATCATAATGTCACGCACTCGCATTTCTGCTATTTCCATCACACCTTCGAGCATGTCGCGGGTGTCGTGGTCAATCAGATCGTTTTCTTCTGAATCACGGAAAACTTCAACCAGCTCTTCTCGGTTCTGTGGTTCGCCTTGGAACAACTGACCGATACGTTCAAAGAAGGACTTTCTACTCGGACCTTCAGAATTTTGGGGGTTATCTTCGTTCATTATTTACTTTCAGCAAATAGCTAGTATGTCAGCTAAGTGGACATGTCCACGGAGATGTTATTCGCTTATTGTAACAAGCGAATAACGGTTTTCTGTATTAACTATTCTTTTTCAGCAGCAAATGGATCAGCAAAGCCCATTTTTTCGATGATTTCAGTCTCTAAAGACTCCATCTCTTCTGCTTCCTCATCTTCAATATGATCATAACCTAGCAGATGAAGAGTGCCGTGTACAACCATATGTGCCCAATGAGCATTGAGTGGTTTATCTTGCTCTTTTGCCTCAATTTCAACAACCTGACGACAAATAATGAGATCACCAAGAAGATCGAGCTCTATGCCTGGTGGGGTTTCAAAGGGGAAAGACAACACATTAGTGGGCTTGTCTTTACCACGATATTCAAGGTTTAATGCCTGGCTTTCTTTTACATCAACAATACGAATGGTGATTTCTGCATCGGATTGAAAAAGAGTAACAGCCGCCTCAAACCATTGTTGAAACTCATCTTCAGAAGGAAGACCTTCTTGGTTTTCTGTCGCGTACTGTAAATCTAAGTATGTTGCCATGAGGTATTATTTCTCAACTTCTGTTACTTGGCTTGCCGCAAACTCTTCACGGCGACGTTGTTCTGCTTGTTTCTTTTGTTTCTGATCTTCTGATTCCCACGCTTCATAAGCGAGTACGATACGTGCAACCACTGGGTGTCGAACGACATCAGCCGCTTGGAAAAAATTAAAGCTAATCTCGTCTACTTCAGAGAGTACTTCAATCGCATGACGCAAACCAGAACGGGCACCACGAGGTAAATCAATTTGAGTCACATCACCGGTGATTACTGCTCGAGAGTTAAAGCCAATACGGGTTAAGAACATTTTCATTTGTTCTACTGTAGTATTTTGACTCTCATCTAAAATAATGAATGCATCATTTAAAGTACGTCCACGCATATATGCTAATGGGGCAACTTCAATAACATTTCGTTCAATTAATTTTTCTACGCGTTCAAAGCCGAGCATTTCAAATAAGGCATCGTAAAGAGGACGTAGATAAGGATCCACCTTCTGGCTTAGATCGCCAGGCAAGAAGCCGAGTTTTTCTCCTGCTTCAACTGCAGGGCGGGTAAGTAGGATGCGACGAACCTCTTGACGCTCTAATGCATCAACCGCTGCAGCAACGGCAAGGTAAGTTTTACCCGTACCAGCTGGGCCTACACCAAACGTAATATCATGACTAACCATGTTAGTGATGTATTGTGCTTGATTCGGTGTGCGAGGCTTGATCACGCCTTTTTTGGTTTTAATGTGGATCTCTTTGCCAAAGGGAATGCTTGATTCTGTTGTTTGCTCTAAAACACCAGATTCTTTAATGGCTAAGTGGATATGATCGGGTTCGATATCTGGAATATTGTTGTGAACGGGCGCAGTATCAACGTATAAATCTTTGATGATTACGGCTGTCGCCTCGGCGGTGTGAACTTGTCCTACAACACTGAAGCTGTTGCTACGGTGGTTTATTTCAACACCCATGCGACGTTCTAGTTGTTTGATATTATCGTCGAAAGGGCCGCAAATACTGGCTAGTCTTTGGTTATTTGCGGGTTCTAAATTAAATTCTACAGTAATGATTTTGCTCAAGGTTTGCCTCTCATTGAGGTCGTCTGCCACAGCAGACGACCATATTTTTCAGGGCATGTGTCCTACTTTCATTTCAGACTGACGTCATATTCTCGTCTTTAGACACAGGTCTTATTACGGAGTATATACGCCTACACCCAATTCATCTTCTTTGCGTGCTTTTTCCATGACTTCTAACGGTGTCATGGCAACACGTAGATCCATTTCTGCTTCAGTACGCACTAATTCACCACGTAGTGAGTTAGTGAATACGTCAATGATGTTTACATCAACAAATTGACCAATTAATTCAGCAGAGCCTTCAAAGTTTACAATGCGGTTGTTCTCGGTACGACCGCGTAATTCCATAATGTTTTTACGAGAAGGTCCTTCAACAAGAATACGCTGCTCGGTATTTAACATTTGGCGCGCATGACGCATAGCTTGAGTATTGATCTGTTGTTGCAGTTCATACAAGCGTTCTTTTTTAACTTCTTCTGGGATGTCACACGGATAATCAGCTGCAGGCGTACCCGGACGTGGAGAGAAGACAAAGCTGTAACTAATATCAAAATCAATATCGCGGATCAGTTTCATCGTATCTTGGAAGTCTTGGTCGCTTTCACCAGGGAACGCAACGATAAAGTCTGAACTCATTGTGATATCTGGACGCACTTTACGCAGCTTGCGAATTTTAGATTTGTACTCAAGAACAGTGTGAGGGCGCTTCATCATCGTTAGAATTCGATCTGAGCCACTTTGTACTGGTAGGTGCAAATAGTTTACAAGCTCTGGCGTATCGGTATAAACATCAATGATATCGTCTGTAAATTCGATTGGGTGGCTGGTGGTGTAACGAATACGGTCGATACCATCAATCGCGGCAACTAAACGTAGTAATTCTGCAAATGTCGCCATATCGCCATCGTGAGTTGGACCACGGAAAGCATTTACGTTTTGACCTAATAGATTAACTTCACGAACGCCTTGCTCTGCAAGTTGAGCGATTTCATAAAGAACGTCATCTATTGGGCGACTAACTTCTTCGCCACGTGTATAAGGCACTACACAGTAAGTACAGTACTTTGAGCAACCTTCCATGATTGAAACGAAGGCTGTTGCCCCGTCAGCACGTGGTTCTGGTAAGTTGTCAAACTTCTCAACCTCTGGAAAAGAAATATCCATCACTGGTCCGTGATTAGATTGAGAGTTTTTGATCATCTGTGGTAAACGGTGCAGGGTTTGTGGACCAAAGATCACATCCACATACGGTGCACGTTTGCGAATAGAATCGCCTTCTTGTGTCGCAACACAACCACCAACACCAATCACAAGATCAGGCTTCTTTTCTTTTAAGCGTTTCCAGCGACCTAGCTGGTGGAACACTTTTTCTTGTGCCTTTTCGCGGATAGAACAGGTGTTAAGCAGCAGCACATCTGCTTCTTCTGGGACTTCTGTTAGCTCGAAGCCGTTGGCAGCATTGAGAAGATCTGCCATTTTAGATGAATCGTATTCGTTCATCTGGCAGCCCCAGGTTTTAATCAGCAGTTTCTTAGGCATGTCTAACTCTTCACTCGTAGTGTTTATTCGTTGCATTCAACATCGCAGGGTACGTTGCTCTTACAGGTTTATCGCTGACAATAGCAGCTAACCGTTAGCAAGCCGCGTATTGTACTGCTTTACGCTCGGTCTGACTAGATCATCACCACCCCGAATAAATTGTGGTTTTAAAACAGGGCAGATAAAAGAATCGTCGGTTACTTGTTAGTGTTTAACTTTAGCTTTGTACTTTAATAACCTAGATGAAACGATAGTGTTAAAGTTGGTTTAAGGTACCCATCCCAAGCTGCCGCATTTGTTTCGTAATCCAATGGCTCCGAGTATATACATATTGGCTCATTGGGTTAGCTTTGATCTTATAGGGGTTAGGTAACACTGCTGCTAACTGTGCCGCCTGTTGAGCGGATAATCGACTGGCTGGTATTGCAAAGTAGTTTTGACTTGCCGCTTCTATACCATATAAGCCTGGGCCAAACTCAATCACATTTAGATACACTTCTAATATACGGCTCTTTCCCCAAATAAGTTCCATTAATACGGAAAAGTACAGTTCAACCCCTTTTCGAATAAAGGAATGGGCAGGGAAAAGGTAAACATTCTTGGCTGTTTGCTGCGTTATGGTACTTGCCCCTCTACTGGGGCCTTCAGCGCCACTTTGTTTTACCACCATTAGGATCGCATTGAGATCGACACCAATATGCTGAGGGAAAGTTTGATCTTCAGAAGCGATAACAGCTAGTTGTGCATTTTTAGATATAGCGTTTAGCTCGACCCATTGATGTGTCGATTGGGAAGGGTAATCACTGGGTGGGAAAAGCGTACGATGAATTTTCCAACCCCAAATAGGTGGGTCAACAAACTTACCTATAACCACTAAGGCAATAGGAAAAAGCAATATAAAAGCCAGTGCTTTGTAGATAAACCGTTTTACTTTAGACAATGTATTTCAAATGATTAGTGGCTTCTAGCCCCATCGTAGTCAATTAAAATCGAGTATTCAAATTTTCATCTTATCAGTAATACCTTGATGGGTAGCTGATAAATGTAGAGTTAATGTATTAATAATCAGCGCATCACAGTTAGAATTGGGTAAAATGAAAGTGTCATTAAGCATAGAGATGGAAGTGGATATGGAACAATATGATGTCATTGTAGCGGGTGGAGGAATGATTGGTGCAGCAACTGCACTAGGGCTAGCACAGCAAGGGCTAAGCGTTGCCGTGATTGAAGGTAAAGCGCCAGAATCATTTGAACCTCAACAAGCGATGGACTTACGTGTTTCAGCGATCTCTCCCAACTCTATCGCATTGCTTACTCGGCTAGGCGCATGGGATGGCATTATGAAGATGCGCTTATGCCCTTTTAAGCGATTAGAAACATGGGAACACCCTGAGTGTCGTACGCGTTTTAATGCTGATGAAATGAACCTTGATCGCCTTGGGTATATTGTTGAGAATCGTATTATCCAACTAGGCTTATGGCGTCAATTCGATTCGTACTCCAATTTAACCCTACTTTGCCCTGCACGTATGGCACATTCATACTCTACTACCGATGGTTATTGCGTAGAGTTAGATGATGGTCGTCATCTACAGGCTAAATTATTGGTTGGTGCTGATGGGGCTAATTCTCAGGTGCGTAAGCAAGCTGGTATTGGTATTACCGCATGGGATTATCGTCAACACTGTATGCTAATCAATGTTGAAACGGCTTTACCTCAACAAGATATCACGTGGCAAATGTTTACCCCACGTGGTCCTCGCTCATTTCTACCGCTTACTGGACACCAAGGCTCTTTAGTTTGGTATGACAGTCCAAAACGCATTAAGCAATTAAGCGCCATGAGTGAAATACAACTTCATAGTGAGGTTGAAGCCCACTTTCCGAAAGAGTTGGGTGAGTTTAAAGTACTAAACCACGGTAGCTTTCCGTTAACCCGTCGCCATGCACAGCATTACTATAAATCGAATGTTGTGCTTCTTGGTGATGCTGCTCATACGATTAATCCATTAGCTGGGCAGGGTGTGAATCTCGGTTTTAAAGACGTTGATACGTTATTACATGAAATTGAGAAAGCCGATAAAGAGTGGCCTAATATTTCAGTATTAAAAGCTTACGAGCGTCGTCGTCGTCCTGATAATTTATTAATGCAAACGGGGATGGATGTTTTTTATACCACGTTCAGTAATTCATTATTTCCATTGAAGTTGGCTCGGAATGTGGCACTTAAGTTAGCAGAACATACTGGACCATTAAAGAAGCAAGTACTGAAATATGCGATGGGAATATGATTGGTCTTTGTCGTTATTGGCGAGTAGTAGTCAGTAGATAAAGAAAAAGCCGAATGATATTAAATCATTCGGCTTAACAACCAGAGAGATACGATCATTTTGTAGGTTGTAAAATCTTTATTGCTACAGTGTTTATTATACTGCAGACATAAGAAAACCCACCAAAAGATGGGTTTCTCATTTCTTTCATCAGAAAGAATAATGGTGCGGAAGGAGAGACTTGAACTCTCACACCTTGCGGCGCCAGAACCTAAATCTGGTGCGTCTACCAATTCCGCCACTTCCGCATATTTCATTTGCTCTTAACGAGCTTACATCGCTTAACTATACGTCTTCTTGGTAAGAAGTAATCAAGCCACATAATAAAATGTGGCAGGGCTACCTGGATTCGAACCAGGGGATGGCGGCATCAAAAGCCGCTGCCTTACCGCTTGGCGATAGCCCTACATTGTTTGTTCAAAAGATGCACTTAAGAACAGCTCTCTAGTTAAAGAGAATAATAAGTCTTTAGAGAATGGTGCGGAAGGAGAGACTTGAACTCTCACACCTTGCGGCGCCAGAACCTAAATCTGGTGCGTCTACCAATTCCGCCACTTCCGCATATTGTCTCATTCGAATAAATTCGATTGAGTGTTCTCTAGAGCTTATTGTACAGATTGAAGAACTGGTAAAGCTCAATCTGTATTACTGTGATAAATCACAGTCACAAAGTATAAATGGTGCGGAAGGAGAGACTTGAACTCTCACACCTTGCGGCGCCAGAACCTAAATCTGGTGCGTCTACCAATTCCGCCACTTCCGCGTATTTATACTTTTACCATAAATCGTCTCAAAAAGAGAAGAGAAATGGTGGCTACGACGGGATTCGAACCTGTGACCCCATCATTATGAGTGATGTGCTCTAACCAACTGAGCTACGTAGCCATTTATTTATGCCGCTTAACTATGAGTCTTCTAAAAAGAAGTAATCAAGCCACATAATAAAATGTGGCAGGGCTACCTGGATTCGAACCAGGGGATGGCGGCATCAAAAGCCGCTGCCTTACCGCTTGGCGATAGCCCTACAGTTGTTCATTTAAGAACAGTTCTCTTCGCAAAGAGAATGGTGCGGAAGGAGAGACTTGAACTCTCACACCTTGCGGCGCCAGAACCTAAATCTGGTGCGTCTACCAATTCCGCCACTTCCGCATCTGGTAATTTTACATCTTGCGATGCTTCATCTCTAAAAGAGTGAAGATGGTGGCTACGACGGGATTCGAACCTGTGACCCCATCATTATGAGTGATGTGCTCTAACCAACTGAGCTACGTAGCCATTTTATTTATGCCGCTTAATTATTTGCTACTTAAAAAAGAAAGCAATTAAGCCACATAATTAAATGTGGCAGGGCTACCTGGATTCGAACCAGGGGATGGCGGCATCAAAAGCCGCTGCCTTACCGCTTGGCGATAGCCCTACAGTTGTTCATTTAAGAACAGTTCTCTTCGCAAAGAGAATGGTGCGGAAGGAGAGACTTGAACTCTCACACCTTGCGGCGCCAGAACCTAAATCTGGTGCGTCTACCAATTCCGCCACTTCCGCATCTGGTAATTTTACATCTTGCGATGCTTCATCTCTAAAAGAGTGAAGATGGTGGCTACGACGGGATTCGAACCTGTGACCCCATCATTATGAGTGATGTGCTCTAACCAACTGAGCTACGTAGCCATGTTTCTTGTTCTTTTTGACCATATTCACGAGTGAACACTGTCTTGGGAACGGGGCGCATTATGCTCATACCAGCAAAAACCGTCAACAGTTTTTTTTAATATCTACCTAAAATTCGTTTGTTCGACTGTTATTTGGGCGAAATGGGCGAATGGCAAACTGAAAACCAATTTTTTATCCCAGATCGTTCAAACGCGAAAGGCTACTGATTATCATATTATTTATCGAGAGATAAAAAATAAGCTAGCATTTCTGCTAGCTTATAGTGTTAGGGCGATAAAAGCTGATGTTCGTCAGTAATTACCTTAAACGTTGAAGCGGAAGTGAACTACATCGCCATCTTTAACAATGTAATCTTTACCTTCTAGACGCCATTTACCTGCATCTTTAGCGCCGCTTTCGCCTTTGAATTCGATGAACGAATCGTATCCAATAACTTCAGCACGAATGAAGCCTTTTTCAAAATCAGTGTGGATCTTACCTGCTGCTTGTGGTGCTGTTGCACCAACAGGGATTGTCCATGCGCGAACTTCTTTAACACCGGCAGTGAAATATGTTTGCAGAGTGAGTAGCTCATAACCAGAACGAATTACGCGGTTTAGGCCCGGTTCTTCGATTCCCATGTCAGCGAGGAATTCTTCACGGTCTGCATCTTCTAGTTCAGCAATTTCAGATTCAATAGCTGCGCAGATAGGAACGACAATCGCATTTTCTTTCGTGGCATATTCAACAACTAAGTCTAGGAATGGGTTATTTTCAAAACCATCTTCGCTTACGTTTGCGATATACATTGTCGGTTTTACAGTTAAGAAGTGTAGGTATTCAATTGCTGCGAGTTCTTCTTTCGATAACTCGATAGAACGCACCATGCCGCCTTCAGTCAATGTTGGTAGCATTTTTTCAAGAACAGCAATTTCGTACTTAGCTTCGCTATCGCCGCCTTTCGCTCTTTTAGCCTGACGGAAAATAGCACGCTCACAGGTATCAAGATCAGCCAACGCTAGCTCAAGGTTGATAACTTCGATATCTTCAAGAGGGTTAATTTTTCCTGCTACGTGAACAATGTTGTCATCTTCAAAACAACGAACAACGTGACCAATCGCATCAGTTTCACGAATGTTAGCAAGGAACTTGTTACCAAGACCTTCGCCTTTCGATGCGCCAGCAACTAGACCCGCAATATCAACAAATTCCATTGTTGTTGGCAGAATACGTTCTGGCTTAACAATCTCTGCTAATGCAGCCAAACGCAGATCTGGCACAGGTACAACGCCGGTGTTTGGTTCGATAGTACAGAACGGGAAGTTTGCTGCTTCGATACCAGCCTTAGTTAAGGCATTGAATAGTGTGGACTTACCAACGTTTGGTAGACCAACGATACCGCATTTAAAACCCATGGCTTGAAACCCTTTTGGTAATTATCTTCGTAGCGACCTATCTCGTTGTTATCTTTTGAAGTAACAGCAAGTTGAATCGTTATTTAAAAAGTAGAGTGTAGACTTATTCAGCTTTGAATGAATGTAGTCTGTTTTGCGCTTTGTTCAGCCCATCATTTAACAAGATATCCATGCAGCGGACTGCTTCATCAACAGCGGCATCAATACACTCTTGTTCTTTGACTGGTGCTTTGCCTAGCACAAAGTTTGCAACCTTATTTTTATCGCCTGGATGCCCAATACCAACACGCAAGCGATAGAATTCTTTGTTGTTACCCATTTTGCTTATAGTGTCACGTAAGCCGTTATGACCACCATGTCCGCCGCCTTTTTTAAATTTAGCTACGCCTGGTGGTAAATCGAGTTCGTCATGAGCAATAAGGATTTCTTCCGGTTTGATTTGAAAAAAATTAGCTAAAGCAGCGACCGATTTACCTGATAGGTTCATGTATGTTGTTGGGATCAACAAGCGAAGATCCTGTCCATTTGTTGTGATTCTGCCAGTTACACCGAAGTACTTTGATTCTTCTCGTAGAGTAACATTGTGCACTCGAGCCAGTTCTTGTACGACCCATGCTCCCGCATTATGGCGGGTTTTAGCATACTCGGCACCGGGATTTGCCAGGCCAACTAATAGACGAATATTATTACTCACGCTTGTCTCTCAAGTCTTAGGGGCTTAAAACGCGCGTATGTTATACCAAACAGACCAAGATTGATATGTTAGGACGAAAAACGCCCCGCATGTGCGAGGCATTTTTATTACGCAGGGTAAATTGTTTGAGGTTACTTGACGCGGTTCAGTGTTACAGTTTCGTAGCTGATTGGCGTCAAGGTCTTCTGCTCTGCTGCGATGTAATCGATCACTGCTTGTGCGTCGGTATTACATACGATGTCTTTAGTCTCGTCTTTACAGTCTAGATCTTCACCTTCGTACTTGACGATAGTCTTGTCATTGCCATCTTTTTCTAAATGGCTAACAGGGAAGGCTGTAAGTTTTCCGTCGACAAACGCAAGGTCAACTCGGCCAGAATCGCTTGTTTGTGCGTCATATAGCGCTGTCCAACCGTCATTGCCTGATGCGTTGTAGCTGTTCATTGATACGTTGTAGGTCGTATTATCTACCAATGGAGTCCATGCAGGCACTTCAAGGGTACCAGTATTGACTTCGACTGAGTCTAGTTTGCCGGATGTGCCAGCTACGGTTTCGGTAAAGGTATAGCGTAGATTACCACCGTATGGGAATTTACCAGCGTGAGCGCCTTCTGGCAGTGTTGCTTCAATCGTGCTAGCAATAAGATCTTTAATCACAGAGCCTTCTACTGGTAGCACTGAGATGAAGTTCGAGAAAGGCAGAAGTTCTAGAGATACATTTCCTTCACGGTAGTCACCAGACATAATATTGGTACGGACACCACCAGCACCGACTAGAGAAAAGTCGACACTGTTGATGCCATTAGCGTTAAGAATAGTTTGTACCTCAGAAGTCGCTGCCCAGTAGTACTGTCCTGCAGCAACGATAGGTGCTACGTCTGAGCCGTGTGCATCTGTACCACCATCACCAGGGCGACGCTCGTGGTTGATATCATTTGGTACTATGGCAATGATTTCACCGTAGGCGGCATCAAAATCGGGCTTGTATGTGGTATTAATGTGAGCGCGTAATTTAGCTTCTTCTTCTGTAACGGCGATATTATCTTGACCTTCAATGAAGCTGACAACGCTTGCTGTTTCTTGGTCGGTAAATTTGCTGCCAGTATCTCGAGCAGCATCGTCGTAAAACTCATCGTTAGTCAGTAAGGTATTGTTACCACCACAGCGTGTAATTTCGCCTTCGGCATCAAATGATACTTCAGTTTTACCAATCGCCTGGGCGTATTCACCAGCCTGAACAACACATGTTAGACCTTTACCGTCAGGGTTGGTTACCATCTTGGCGTAGGTACCGTTGTTAGACAGTCCTAGGTTAGTAAAGTCCCCTAATAGGGTGTGTGAGTGACCGCCTACAATTAGATCGATACCATTCACTTTAGACGCTACGTCTAAATCTACGGCATTACCGATGTGTGTAACTGCGATAACTTTGTTAATTCCCTTGGTTTTTAGCATATCAACGGTTGATTGAGCTGACTCCACCATGTCTTTGAATTCAACATCCCCAGTGTTTGGTGCAATATTTGGCATGTCGTCCAATACCAAGCCGAAGATGGCTGCAATTTGCTTACCTTCTGGTAGGTTGTCCAGATCGGTTACCAACTCTTTCTCGTTGCCGTTAAATGCATAAACAACGTATGGCTTTAGGTTGGTTTGATCTTTCAGATCTGCATCTTTGCTTGTGTCGATGTTTGCCGCAAGAACAGGAAAATTAATTGAGCCAATAAAACTGTTTAGTTTTTCATTATCAAGATCAAATTCATGGTTACCTAGAGCCATGGCATCTAGGCCCATTTGGCTTAGAATATCGGCATTCATTTTACCTTCATTTAGCTTGAAATATGCGCTGCCTTGCCACGCATCTCCGCCATGAAGAAATAGAATGCTGTCGTCGTTAGTTTTGGCTTCTTCTTTGTAGGCGTTAGCTTTGGTCAGTAGGCGAGGGTGGCCACCAAATTCGTTGTACACGGTGGTTTTGGCGACTTTAAAACTGGATTTTACTGCGTCAAAGCTAGAGTGAGTATCGTTAACATGTGCAATGGTTAAATCAAATGGTGCCGCTGGCTGTGTTTTATCTGTGGTTGAGTTGCTGTCTGAGTTACAGCCAGCAAGTGCTAAGCCGATTGATAAAACAATTAATGGTTTCGAAAAGTTCATCCTTTGTCCCTTTTTATTAGATGTGTATCACGCAGGGTCTGCAATATATACAAGAGGTTATCTTGTTAATGTGACAAATGTTGGAGCTGGGACTCTAATGTTTTGAGTAAAGTGTATTTTTGAGGGCTTAGTAGAGAAATAAACAGATTTCGTATTAATTTTTTTTGATTCGTTTTATAAAAATAAATAAAAAAACGCCCCCGTATGACGGAGGCGTTTTCATTTAAAGATTTTATCTATTGAGCAAACTAATGATTAGTGCTCAAACATCGCAGAAATAGACTCTTCATTGCTGATACGACGAATCGCTTCAGCAAGCATGCCAGAAAGAGTAAGTACAGATACACGGCCTGTAGCTACGATTTCTTTTGACAGTGGGATAGAGTCAGTCACGATAACTTCATCGATAACTGATTCGCTGATGTTCTTAACGGCACTACCAGAGAACACAGGGTGAGTCGCATAAGCGAATACACGCTTAGCGCCACGATCTTTAAGTGCTTCTGCAGCTTTACATAATGTACCGCCAGTATCGATCATATCATCAACGATGATACAGTCACGCCCTTCAACGTCACCGATAAGGTGCATTACCTGAGAAACGTTCGCACGTGGGCGACGTTTATCGATAATCGCAATATCAGTATCATCAAGTAGCTTAGCGATTGCACGAGCACGTACAACACCACCGATATCTGGAGAAACAACCACTGGATCTTCCAGGTTTTTCGCTAGTATGTCTTCAAGAAGAACTGGGCTACCGAATACGTTGTCTACAGGTACATCGAAGAAGCCTTGAATTTGCTCTGCGTGTAAGTCAACAGTTAGAACGCGGTCAACACCTACGTTAGAAAGGAAATCGGCAACTACTTTAGCTGTGATTGGCACACGAGCAGAACGTACGCGACGATCTTGGCGAGCATAACCGAAGTAAGGAATTACAGCAGTAATACGACCAGCAGAAGCGCGGCGTAGTGCATCGATCATCACAACCAATTCCATTAGGTTGTCATTGGTTGGCGCACAAGTTGATTGAATAATGAATACGTCACTACCACGAACGTTTTCATTAATCTGAACGCATACTTCACCATCGGAAAAACGATTAACTGTCGCATCTCCTAGTGAAATGTAAAGACGGTCAGCAATGCGTTGGGCTAGTTCTGGTGTAGCGTTACCAGCAAACAGCTTCATATCAGGCACGGTGGAAACCTCAGGTTGCGTCCAAGTTGTAGTTACTGACAATCCGTAGAATGTACGTGCAGGGTTGTCATCAGGGGAGATGTATTAACACCTTTAGCGACAAATCCGTGGAGCCAGTTAGGTAATTTCTTTAAAATGGCATCAGCTTCTTGTTGAGAGCTAAATTCAGCAAACACACAAGCGCCTGTGCCAGTCAATCTCGACGGCGCGTATTCTAACAGCCACGAAACCGCCTTATCAACCTCGGGATGCAGTCTTCTGACAATTTTTTCGCAATCGTTTTCGTAAACGCCTGCTAAAAGGGCTTCCAGACTACGTTTTTCAGTATTTCTAATTAAATCGGGATGGGTGAAAATATCAACAGTTGCAATGTTTACATTTGGTTTTGTGACTAAAAACCATTTTTCTTTAGGCGTGGCAGGCTGCAATTTTTCACCCACACCTTCAGCAAATGCACTTAAACCTTTCACAAAGACGGGTACATCAGCTCCTAATGCAAGCCCAATATCCGCTAATTCATTTAAATCTAGCTGGGTTTGCCACAAGTAATTGAGTGCAATCAGTGTGGTCGCAGCGTTTGATGAGCCACCGCCTAATCCTCCCCCCATCGGTAAAATCTTATCAATTTCTACATGAGCGCCAAATGTCGTCCCTGTAGCTTGACGCAATGCATCAGCAGCGCGATAGATAAGGTTATCTTCGGTGTTCACGCCTTCAATGGCTGGGTTGATTGTGATAGCCGATGTATTGGTTGCTGTAATTGTTAATGTATCGCCATAATCTAAAAATTGAAACAGCGTTTGGAGCTCATGATAACCGTTCGGTCGTTGTCCTGTAATATATAAAAAAAGGTTCAGTTTTGCAGGAGAAGGCCAACGTGTTTGACGATTAAAAATAGGGGAGTAATTTGATTGATTATTCACAGTCATTGTCATTTCTTATGGATATCCCACTCGTTAATTATAAGAGTGATTTGTTGTTTATCTTGTGTGAGCACCATGCGCTTTGGTAGCGAGGGATAAGTGGAATAATCGTATTCTTGATAATCCATTTCCCATGTTTGTCCATCGACGTTTTTTGCTAAGTATGCCACCCGATCTTGAGGGTTCAGTTGATAAGTATCAGCAGCGGTAGGTAAACCAATTAACCAGTCACGCATTTGTTCTATAGGCAGGTTTATTCCGGTTAATTCACGAACTAATTCTGATGCATCAGCGCCTGAGTGTTGCTTACCATCATAATCAACTAAGGTTGTCATTTTGGGTGTAGCGTCTAACTTAAGTAATGTTTTACCTAGAAAATTGGTTAACAACAATTTGTCACTATTGGGTGTTGTTTGCCAAATCATATTGCCACCAAAACGTAATTTCGGTGCTTTATAGCCCAATTTTCCTTTGGCATCATATCGAGATAGGTTTTCTAGGGCCTTCTCGTGAGTTGCCCAATCGGTTGTCGTTGCTATTGGTGCTTGTTGCGCACAGCCTGCAAGAAGGGATAAACAAAGTGGCAAAACGATAAAATACCATGAGCGTTTAGCAGGAATTAGAGTAGAAAATATTGCAGACATAATACAGTGACTCGATGAGTGCTTTTGCGCAAACAATAGCGTTAATTAATCGATAAGCCAAATAAAAATGTAATTTCATTGGTGTGTTTATCATAAATTTTTTTTTTGTTATACGCGGTGAATCTTTGACTTGTTTAAGACAAGGTATTTAGTTTTTAATTTGTGTTTTTTTATTTCTATTCATACGATTACATCGTTTTTCTAGGATGTTTAATACTTGGTCAAAAGGGTATTGCATGGGGAGATGCATGGAAATATTGTATTTAATACTCTACAAATATGGGGTTATCATGGAACGATTACATCTGTTGCCTTTTATTACGGTGGGGCATCAAGTAAAATCCCCCCTTAGATCTTTCACTGGCGAAGTTGGTAACCTGTCTCCATGACCCTGCTTGCATTAGGTATAAACCACAACACAGCTTCTGTCGATTTGCGTGAAAAAGTAGCTTTCTCACCAGATAAACTGAAAGAAGCGCTACAGCAGTTAGAGTCACACCCTGAGGTGACAAGTAGCATTATTGTATCTACTTGCAACCGAACGGAAGTGTACTGTGATGTAACGCATTCAGGCCCGGGTGTCATGATTGACTGGTTAGCGAAATTTCATCAGCTATCAGCAGAAGAGATTTTGCCAAGTTTGTATTTTCATGAAGAACAAGCTGCTGCACGCCATTTAATGCGCGTTGCTTGTGGGCTTGATTCGTTAGTACTTGGTGAACCTCAGATTTTAGGTCAAGTAAAGCAGTCATATTCTTCCTCGCAAGAGTATGATGCAATTCATGGCACACTAGAAAAGCTGTTCCACAAAACATTCACTGTTGCGAAGCGTGTTCGCACTGAAACGGATATTGGCGGAAACGCTGTATCGGTTGCTTACGCTGCTTGTACATTAGCCAAACAAATTTTTGAGTCTCTTTCTGATGCTACTGTGCTGTTGGTCGGGGCAGGTGAAACAATCGAACTTGTTTCTCGCCATTTAGTCGAGCAAGGCTGTAATAAGTTAATTGTTGCGAATCGAACGAAAGAGCGAGCGGCCAATTTAGCTGAAGAGTTTGGCGCAGAAGTGATTGGCTTACCAGATATACCAGAACACTTACACCGTGCAGATATTGTGATTAGTTCAACGGCTAGCCCTTTACCAATTGTGGGTAAAGGTATGGTAGAAAAAGCCATAAAAGCACGTCGACAT
Source organism: Photobacterium profundum (assembly GCF_003026285.1). Taxonomy (GTDB): domain Bacteria; phylum Pseudomonadota; class Gammaproteobacteria; order Enterobacterales; family Vibrionaceae; genus Photobacterium; species Photobacterium profundum. Next base: position 17,335 of record NZ_PYOD01000023.1, on the reverse strand, counting down.
CAGCCAATGCTGTTCGTTGATATTGCGGTTCCCCGTGATGTTGAAGCGGAAGTAGGTGATTTAAATGATGTGTATTTATATACAGTGGATGACTTACACAGCATCATTGAAAAAAACCGAGAACAACGTAAGGTAGCCGCCATCCAAGCGGAAGCAATTATCAGTGAAGAAAGTGCAGCTTTCATGAGTTGGTTACGTTCACTGGAAGCTGTCGATAGTATTCGTCAGTATCGTTGTTTTGCCGATGATATCAAAAATGACATGCTAAGCCGAAGCTTACAAGCTATTGCTAATGGCGTGGCTCCTGAGAAAGTATTGGCTGAATTAAGTAATAAATTGACCAATAAACTCATTCATGCGCCAACCCGTGCGATGCAGCAGGCGGCTCACAATGGTGAACCGGAAAAACTGTCTGTTATTCGTGAAACGCTGGGTTTGGACTCGATTAAAGATTAATTTAAAGATCCTATGAAATCATCAATTTTAGTTAAATTAGAAACCCTGGTTGAGCGTTACGAAGAAATTCAACATTTGCTTGGCGACCCAGGCATTCTCAGTGATCAAAACAAGTTCCGAGCGTTGTCTAAAGAATACTCTCAGTTAGAAGACATTACGCAATGCTTCCAGGCTTATTTGGGCGCAAAAGATGATCTTGAAGCCGCAGAAGAAATGGCGAAAGAAGATGATCCTGAAATGCGTGAAATGGCACAAGAAGAAGTTAAAGAATCAAAAGCAAATATTCTTCGTCTTGAAGATGAACTTCAGGTGCTATTGATTCCTAAAGATCCTAACGATGATCGTAACTGTTTTGTTGAAATTCGTGCCGGTGCAGGTGGTGATGAAGCGGGTATTTTTGCGGGTGATTTATTCCGTATGTACAGTCGATATGCAGAGCGTCGTGGCTGGCGTATTGAAGTGATCAATGAAAACCGTTCCGAGCAGGGCGGTTACAAAGAAATGATTGCGAAGGTTAGTGGCGATGGCGCTTACGGCATATTGAAATTTGAGTCTGGTGGTCACCGTGTACAGCGTGTACCAGCGACAGAATCACAAGGCCGTGTCCACACTTCAGCATGTACTGTTGCGGTAATGCCTGAAATTCCTGAAGCGGAAATTCCTGAAATTAATACTGGCGATCTAAAAATAGATACGTTCCGTTCATCAGGCGCGGGTGGTCAGCACGTCAACACGACTGACTCTGCTATTCGTATTACTCACTTACCAACGGGTATTGTGGTTGAATGTCAGGATGAACGCTCACAGCATAAGAACAAAGCGAAGGCAATGTCTGTTCTTGCAGCACGTATTATTAAAGCTGAAGAAGAAAAACGACATGCAGAAGAAGCAAGCACGCGTCGTAATCTACTTGGTTCAGGTGATCGTTCAGACCGTATTCGTACGTATAACTATCCTCAGGGACGTGTATCGGACCACCGTATCACCTTAACCCTTTATCGTTTGAATGAAGTGATGGAAGGGGATCTGGATAGCTTGATTCAACCTGTTATTCAAGAACACCAAGCAGACGAACTGGCTGCGATGGCAGAGCAAAACTAATGCCATTATGCATCGATGCTTTGTTAAAACAGGCAACGTTGCAGTTAACCAAGGCGGGCTCTGATAGCCCGCAATTGGATGCCGCAGTATTGCTTTGCCATGTGTTAGATAAACCTCGCAGTTACTTGCTAACTTGGCCTGAAAAAGAGCCAAGTGATGAGCAATTCACGCTATTTGAGGCGCTTCTTGCTCGACGTATTACGGGGGAGCCTGTCGCATATATCTTAGGTGAACGTGAGTTTTGGTCGCTGCCTTTAAAGGTTTCCCCCTTTACGTTAATCCCTCGTCCTGATACCGAGCGCTTGGTTGAGGTGGCATTAGAGAAAATACCCACTCAGGCATGTACAGTTCTTGATTTAGGTACGGGGACGGGTGCGATTGCTTTAGCGATTGCGTCTGAGCGTAATGATGCTCAGGTTACAGGGATAGACTTACGTCCTGAAGCCGCTGAACTTGCTGCTGAAAATGGTCAACGTCTTAATATACAGAATGCGCGTTTTTTAGCGGGTAGTTGGTATACTCCGCTTGCTAGCGATGAGCTCTTTGCAGTGATTGTGAGTAACCCCCCTTATATTGATGCAGCAGACCCGCATTTGGTGTTGGGTGATGTACGCTTTGAACCGAAAACGGCATTGATTGCAGATGACAATGGATTAGCTGATATTCAAATTATCAGTGAGCAAGGTCGACAACATTTGCAAACAGGTGGCTGGTTGCTAATGGAACACGGTTTCGAACAGGGTGAAGCTGTACGGCACATTTTACAGGAACTGGGTTATCACCTGGTCTCAACCGCGCAAGACTATGCGGGGCTCGATCGAGTCACCCTAGGTTGCTGGCAAGGATAGAGAGAAAATATTATGTATGAATCAGTAAAGCACCTTCACTTCGTCGCTATTGCACTGAGTGTATCTTTGTTTATTGTTCGTTATTGTTTGATGATGGCGAACTCTCCGTTACTGGGAAAGAAATTCCTGAAAATCACCCCTCACGCGGTGGATACAGTGTTACTGCTAACGGGGGTCGGGCTGATATTTATTACCGGTTTTATGCCTTTTACTGCTGGTGGTGGTTGGTTAACTGAAAAAATCACGTGTGTATTTGCTTATATTGCATTAGGTGTTTTCACATTACACGTGGGTAAGAATAAAGTATTTAAAACATTCGCATTTTTTGGCGCATTAGGCTGGATAGTACTAGCGGCTAAGCTTGCGGTATTGAAAACACCACTTCTGGGATAATCATGTTGCAGTTTAATGATGACGAGTTAGACCAAATGACGTTGGTGGAAGGTGCTTTAGAGATCACCTCGGTTATTGATCCTAGTTTTCCGGCTGCCAGAATTCGCCAACAGTTGAAGCAACTGGCAAAAGAAGCTGAACATGCCTTGATGGATGAGCCGAACCCTCATTTACGTTTGGAAGGGTTAATTCGACTCTTTTACAGAGAGTGGGGGTTTCAGGGGGATCAGCAACAGTATTTTTCTTCTGAAAATGCATTACTGGATAAAGTGCTTGAGCGCAAAAAAGGGATCCCTGTCAGTCTTGGTGCTATTTTCTTATATTTAGCCCGTCATCTTGAACTGCCCGTGAGCAGTGTTGGTTTTCCTACTCAATATATTTTAAAAGTTGATTGGTATGATGGTGAGCAGCAGTTCATTAATCCTTTTGATGGCGAATATATTAGCTTGCGTACATTGCGTGGTTGGCTAATTGGTTATAAAGGACCATTTTGTGAACTGAAAGATGAGCACTTAGCGACCGCAGATAATAAAGATATTCTCGCGCGTTGGTTAACGGTATTAAAAAGTGCCCTTTTGCGAGAAGAACATTATACCGATGCTTTGCGTTGTAGTGATCTTGCATTATCTTTACGCCCAGATGATCCCCATGAAATTAGAGATCGTGGTTATATCTATCAGCAATTAGACTGTAGCCATGCAGCAGCAACAGATTACGCTTATTTTATTGAGCAATGCCCTGAAGATCCAGCGGCTGAATTGCTTAAGTTACAGGTTCAAGCGCTTAATGAAGAGCCTTTAACCCTGCACTAATTAAAACGAGAAGATAAACATGATGGAACAAAAAACTGTTCGCGTTGGTGATATTGATGTAGCTAACGACAAGCCTTTTGTCTTGTTCGGTGGTATGAACGTACTAGAGTCTCGCGATCTTGCTATGAAGATCTGTGAGCATTATGTTGAAGTAACCAACAAGCTAGGCATTCCATTCGTATTCAAAGCCTCTTTTGATAAAGCAAACCGCTCATCAGTGCACTCATACCGTGGTCCTGGTATGGAAGAAGGTTTGAAAATTTTTCAAGAGTTGAAAGATACGTTTGGCGTTAAAATCATCACTGATATTCATGAGATTTATCAAGCTCAGCCTGTTGCTGATGTTGTTGATGTTATTCAGCTTCCTGCTTTTCTTGCCCGCCAGACAGATCTAGTTGAAGCGATGGCAAAAACTGGTGCCGTGATTAATGTGAAAAAACCACAATATATGAGCCCTGGTCAAGTCGGTAACATTGTTGAGAAATTCGCTGAATGTGATAACGAGAATGTGATTCTTTGCGAGCGTGGTGCGCTGCATGGCTACGATAACCTTGTTGTTGATATGCTTGGTTTCGATGTAATGAAAAAAGCATCAAAAGGTAGCCCAATCATCTTTGACGTAACGCATGCACTACAATGCCGTGATCCATTAGGTGCAGCATCTGGTGGTCGTCGTGAGCAAACCGTTGATCTGGCTCGTTCAGGTATTGCGACGGGTATTGCGGGTCTATTTATGGAAGCGCACCCAACACCAGACCAAGCTCGTTGTGATGGTCCTTCTGCTTTCCCATTGGATAAGCTAGAACCATTCCTAAACCAGATCAAGCAGCTTGATGACTTGATCAAGGGTTTTGAGGCGATTGAAATTAATTAAGTCGTCTACTGTGTAGAGAGTTGATTAACAAGAAAGGCTAAGCAGAATATTCTGCTTAGCCTTTTTTGTTTCTATTTTAAACGATTTAGTGTGTTTATATAAAATATCACCAATATAACAAAATTGGTTGATTTCACTAGTTGGCAATCTATTTGTGGATGTATGACTTATTCGTGTGGGGAATATTGGCTGATACAACCATATGGTTGCTGGTAATGGGGTGATATCTGTCGTGTCACATTTTTGATATTAAATACTGCTACTCCATGCTTAGGCGATAGTAAATTTTGAATTAGTAGGGTGTAGCGTGTCATTATCTCAAGGAATACCATCAAGTAATATATCGACTGGCCAGAGTCGCTGGAACCGTCATGATACAAGCTGGATGCTGAGCTTATTTGGAACAGCTGTTGGTGCTGGTATTCTTTTCTTACCTATTAATATTGGTGCTGGTGGCTTTTGGCCTTTGGTCGTAATGGCGTTGCTGGCAGGGCCAATGACGTTTTTTGCTCATCGTGGTTTAGCGCGCTTTGTATTGTCTTCATCTCAAGCGAATACTGATTTTACCAATGTTGTTGAAGAGCATTTTGGTGTGTCAACCGGTCGTATTATTTCCGTTCTGTATTTCTTATCTATTTTCCCCATTTTATTGATCTATGGGGTTGGGCTAACTAATACCGTTGATAGTTTTATTGTTAATCAGCTTGGTATGTCTTCACCTTCACGCATTGTACTATCTGGTATCTTGGTATTCGGTATGATTTCGGTGATGCTGGCTGGTGAAAAGTTTATGCTAAAAGTATTTGAAGTTATTGTGTATCCATTAGCATTTATTTTAGCGGGCTTATCATTATATTTGGTGCCTAGTTGGCACTTACCTGAAATGTCGAATACATTCGATATTGGCCAATTATCAACAACATTATGGTTAGCTATTCCTGTTACTGTTTTTGCTTTTAGTCATGCTGCAGCCATTTCTAGCTTTGCTGGTGCGCAGCGTCGTCATTATGGTGATAATGCCTTACCTAAAACGGAGAAAATCTTAAAGCGTACGTCAGTTATGTTGATTTCTTTTGTACTGTTTTTTGTTTTTTCATGTGTATTGAGTTTGAGCTCTGAACAATTACTTGAAGCTAAAATACAGAATGTTTCAGTGTTATCGTATTTAGCCAATGTACATGATAGCCAATTTATTGTTGCACTTGGGCCATTAATTGCGTTTATTGCCATTTCATCTTCATTTTTAGGGCACTTTCTTGGTGCTCGCGAAAGCTTAAATGGACTATTGCAAAAGCAAACTCGATTCAGTAATAAAAATATGGATCGCTTGGGGATTATTTTTATGTTCTTTTGTATTTGGGGCGCAGCAGTATTAAACCCAAGTATTCTAGGCATGATGGAGGCATTTTCTGGGCCGATTATTGCCATGATTTTGTTTGTAATGCCAATGGTCGCGGTATATAAAATAGAGGTATTAAAGCAGTATCGCCATCATTTTAGTACGTACTTTATTTTAATCATGGGGCTATTGGCAGTGTCAGCAATAGTCTTTAATTTGGTTTAACGTCACTTACTATGTTGTTTTAAAAAAGGCTTACCAAAGAGGTAAGCCTTTTCTGTGTTTGTCTTATCTTGAAATGTATTTCTACAGTTTAAAGCGACTAATTTCTTGCTGTAGTTCATGAGATAAGTTTGAAAGCTCAGCTGCTTGCTGTGCAGCTTGGTCTGCTTCTACTGCTAGTTCGTTAGACACGTCGCGGATCCCTTCCGTATTACGTGTGATCTCGGCAGTTACAGATGACTGTTCTTCAGCTGCAGATGCAATCTGAGTTGCCATATCACTGATATTTGTTACCGCCGTATTAATTTGCGATAGGCTAGCAGACGCTGAATTAGCATCATCAACACTTGTTTCAGCAAGGTGACGGCTATCTTCCATAATACCAACAGCGCGACCGGTCGTTTGCTGCAAGGTTTCAATCATTTGTTGAATTTCTTGAGTCGAAGCGTGAGTGCGTTGACTTAATACACGCACTTCATCAGCAACGACAGCAAAACCACGACCTTGCTCACCAGCACGTGCAGCTTCAATAGCTGCATTGAGTGCCAGTAAGTTCGTCTGTTCTGCAATTCCTTGAATCGTTGAAAGAATCGTATTGATACTTTGTGCATGTGTATTCAACTCACCAATAACTTGCGTTGCTGTCTCAACTTCACCCGCAAGGCTACTGATTGATTGCTGACTTTGTTTTACTTGCGTTGCACCATGTTCAGAGACTTCAACCGTTTCACCTGAGGTTTTCGCGGTATTATCAGCATTACCAGCTATTTCTTGGGTTGCCGCCGCCATTTCATTTATTGCGGTTGCGACCATGTTGATTTCGTCTTGCTGGTGCTGAATGCGAGTACTACGCTCTTCCGCTTGAGAAGCTGTTATGTGTGATTGTTGGTTAAGAGAAGCTGACACTTCACTTAAACGGCTCACCATACCGTGCATATTGCCGACAAAGCGGTTGAAGTTATGCGCGAGCTGACCGACTTCGTCATCACTACGTGGTTCAAGACGTTGAGTCAGATCGCCTTCACCTGTCGCAATCTTTGCCAATGCATCTGAAACGCGGCTCAAATCACGGAATAGGAAGCCGACAAGCGAGGCAACTGCACCCACTACCATGAGTGTGATAATAATAGACGTAATGATTAGCTGACGAAGTAGTGAAGCATGGCTCGCTTCCTCTGTCGCTTGGTCCATTTCAAGGCCCATGATCCAGTCTGTACCGGGTACATTCGTGAAATACAGTAGTTTGGCTTTACCTTGAATCGTCACATCTTCTATGCGGTTGTCTTGAATAGCTGATTCAATTGCCGGCATGCTAATTTCTTTGCTGTAATTGTTAATTGGCTTTAACAGTAGCGATTTATTCGGATGCGCTAGAAAGGTGCCATCTTGCTTGTTGATTAGCATTGCGTAGGCGTTGTCACCGGCCTCAAGACTAATGACGTCATTGATCAGTTGATCAATTAGCACGTCTGCACCGACAACCCCAATAAACTTACCATTTTTATTTACTGGTTCGGCAATTGTAATTAGCAGTGAATTCGTAATGGCATCAAGGTATGCCGTTGTAATAATTTGTTTGCCTGCATTTTGCGCATCGCGATACCAAGGGCGAGTGCGTGGATCATAGTCTGCACGGTTACGCTCAGGGTGTGAACGGAACATGCCACCTGTAGGGGTACCTAGAAAAATGTCGTCAAACCCACCCGCTTTACGGGCTTGTTGTAAAAAAGGAACAACATTCTCTTCTGTGCTGTAGTCATTAAATGCACTCGCGATATCGGTTCGAATCGATACCCAATTGGAGATCCCTTCAGTTGCAGCAGCTGACAAGCTTTCCGCTCGCGCATAAACACCACTACGAGTTTGGTCGAATAATTGATTTGCAGCTAACCAAGTCAACGCTGTTGCCATAACAACAACAGCCGATAAGCTGGCACCAATGAGTTTTTGTTTTAATGATAATTTCATTTTTGGTCTCAGAGGAAAAATGGAGTAATTCAAAATAAGGTGGCGAAGTTTATAGCTATTATTTACATTTTGCACGTTAAACTAGCAAGCATTTATAGTTTATAAAATCAATACGTTGTTATGCTTTTTATTTGACGCATTTGGCATAACCGTCAAATAAATGGCGAGATTTGAGCATAAAAAAGCCGATGCATATAAGTATCGGCTTTTTTAGGGTTATTTATGTCATTTTATTCATAGCTTGAACTGTTTTATCTCTTGCTGCAGTTGATGTGATAGTTCAGATAATTCAGCTGCTTGTTGGGCGGCTTCCGTTGCTTCAATGGCTAGTTCGTTAGAAACATCACGAATACCGACCGTATTGCGAGTGATTTCTTCTGTTACCGAAGATTGCTCTTCAGCCGCCGAGGCAATCTGAGTAGCCATGTCGCTGATGTTGACTACTGCTGAATTGATTTGAGATAAACTGTCGGAAGAGGCTGTCGCATCTTCAACCGTTGCTTCTGCTAATTGGCGGCTATCCCCCATGATACCCACAGCATGAGTGGTTGTTCGTTGTAATGTTTCAATCATTTGCTGAATTTCTTGTGTTGACGCGTGGGTGCGCTGGCTAAGTACGCGTACTTCATCAGCAACGACAGCAAAGCCTCGTCCTTGCTCTCCTGCTCGTGCCGCTTCAATCGCCGCATTTAATGCGAGTAAATTAGTCTGCTCAGCAATACCCTGAATAGTCGATAAAATGGTATTGATACTTTGTGCGTGGGTATTTAATTCTTCAATAACCTCGGTGGCGGTTTTAACGTCTGTCGCTAAATTGGCTATTGACCCTTGGCTTTGGTGAACCTGTGCTGCCCCGTGTTCAACGACTGTGACAGTTTCACTCGATGTTTTTGCTGTATTTTCAGCATTATGGGCGATCTCTTGCGTTGCTGCCGCCATTTCATTAATGGCTGTTGCGACCATATTAATTTCATCTTGCTGGTGCTGAATACGCGTGCTGCGTTCTTCTGCCTGTGCTGCGGTTGTATGTGACTGTTGGTTGAGTGATGCAGATACCTTGTTTAATTGTTTGACCATGGTATGCATATTGCTCACAAAGCGATTGAAGTTAATGGCAAGCTGACCGACTTCATCATCACTATTGGGCTCCAAGCGCTGAGTCAAATCACCTTTTCCATTGGCTATTTCTGCTAAGGCTTGAGAGACACGAACCAAATCGCGGAACAAATAGTTAATTAACCAAGAAACAAAGAGCATGGCCAACAATGTTGCAATGGTTCCTGTCATAATTAGTTGGCGCAATAAACGTTGATGACTGGCTTCTTCTGTATCGCGATCCATTTCAACGGCGAATAACCAGTTGCTATTGGCGATAGCATCAAAGTAAACAAGTTTGTCTTTGCCTTGCTGCTGGTAGATTTCAATGCTCTTATTCTGTATAGCTGCATCAATTGCGGTTGGTGTTAATTCTGGAGCTACACTGGTAAATTTATTCATAATTAAATTGGGAGCAGGGTAGGCAAGAATTTGACCTTTATTGGTCAGTAACATTGCATGGGCACTGTCGCCAACATCGTAATTGTTAATATTATTCTGTAATGAATTTAATGGGATATCAGCCCCTATCACACCAGATTTTTGCCCGTTTATATAAATGGGTACCGAAAAAGTAATCATTGTTTTCCCATTATCAGCACCTATGTAAGGTGATGAAACAATGACGTCGTTAGCATTTAAGGCTTTGCTATACCATTCTCGTTGTCGGGCATCAAAACCTTTAAGTGCGGTGTTTTGTCCGGCAATAAATAGCTGACCCGTTAAGTCGGCATAAAATACATCGTTAAATTTTCCAATCTGTTTTGCTTGAAGCATTGCTGGCTGTAATAGCGATATATCCGTTACTTTAGATGTACTTTGAATGATGAGTTTATGGTCATCAAGCCAAGAACCAATGCTATCTGTAGCAATATTGGTGAGGCTTATTGCACGGGAGTAAATGCCATTTCTCGTTTGTGAAAAAAGTTCTTGTGAGGCAAGCCAGATCAGACTTGTCGCTATAATGCTAATAGCAATGAGTATTGAGCCTATTAACTTTGTTTTGAGGGTTAATTTCATTTTAAATTTTTTATATGGTATTGGTGACGGTATATTACATGTTCTATACAATATAAGCACCTTGCTGTGTATGTCGGTGAGGAAAAATTCATTGATATGTGAATTGACGAAGAGCCGTGTTGTCGATATGACCAGTAACAATCGTTTATTTAGATGTTTAGACGTCTAGAAGTTGACACGTATAGATGGAAGTTTTAGTCTATGACAAATTCTAAAATAGATGTCCTGTAGTCATCATGTCGAACACAACACAACAATCTACCATTAAGCCATCAGCACTTGCACTGTTGCCTTTAGGCGTGTTTCTAACCCTCTTTATTGGTGTTGGAACTTACTTAACTATGCAAGGTGTCGACTTTGCCTTTTACCAGTTGCCAGCTCCTGTTGCTGCATTACCTGCGATCGTTATTGCGCTGCTACTGAGCAAAGAAAAATTAAATAAAGCAATCGAGCAGTTTTTACGTGGTGTCGGTCATAGCGACATCATTGCAATGTGTATGATTTATCTATTAGCCGGTGCTTTTGCTGCTGTTGCTAAGGCAACGGGAGGCGTGGATGCGACCGTTAATCTTGGTCTTTCAATGATTCCTGCAAGTATGATCTTACCGGGTATTTTTGTGATATCTGCTTTCATCGCAACTGCAATGGGTACTTCTATGGGTACGATTGCGGCAGTTGCGCCTGTGGCTCTGGGGTTAGCTCAAGCAGCAGGAATGGATGTCGCGCTAACGGCTGGTGTTGTACTGAGTGGTGCGATGTTTGGTGATAACTTATCCATTATTTCTGATACGACTATTGCCTCTACCCGTTCGCAGGGCTGTCAGATGAAAGACAAGTTCCGCGAGAATATTCGCATTGCTTTACCTGCTGCAATTGTTGCTATTTTGGTGTTCGCATTTAGTAGCACTGTTACTGAAGTACCTGCAGCGAGTGATATTGAATGGTTAAAAGTATTGCCTTACATTACGATTTTAGTGTTGGCGGTATCGGGTCTGAATGTGTTCGTGGTGCTGGGTATCGGTATCTTGTTAGCGGGTGGTATTGGCCTTGTGTCGGTTGACGACTATAGTTTATCGACGTACGCAAAAGACATCTATGCTGGCTTCGGCAATATGCAAGAAATCTTCTTACTGTCCATGCTTATTGGCGGTATCAGTGAGCTAATGCGCCAACAAGGTGGCCTTGCGTATTTAACGCAAATGATTAGCCGTATTATTCGAGTATTTAGTAAAGATCACTCGCAAGGACAAAACCTACGAGCAAGTGAGTTCGGCATTGCAGGTTTGGTTGGTTTAACGAATGTTTGTACTGCTAATAACACGGTAGCGATTATTGTTTCAGGTGGCGTTGCACGTGAACTAGCTGAAGAGAATGGTGTAACGCCTCGTCGTAGCGCAAGTTTACTCGATATATTCTCTTGTGTGGTTCAGGGCGTTCTACCTTACGGTGCTCAAGCATTATTATTGGGGTCGGTATTTGGTTTATCGCCACTTGAAGTGGTTAGCCACTCTTATTATTGTTTCTTCTTAGCGATTGCTGCCGTTATTGCGGTTTTATTGAAGCACCCTAACCGTCAATTAGCGAATGCTTAACGGTTAATGACATTGTACTGTTTTCATTAATTAACAGTATTTATAGAAATATCAAAAGCTCTGCATTTGCGGAGCTTTTTTATGCGTGTTGCGTATGTCGCGTAATTTTTGCATTTATGTAAAGTGATCCACCCAACATATTGATGATATGAATCCGCAACTGCTGATGAATTAACTTAGACTGACGCAAGTTAAATTCTGCATGCCTTGTTAATAATCAATAACAAGGGAGTGCAGGCAGTGGAATAAAATCAATAAAAACGATTAAGGTGGAAACCATGAAGCAACGCCTATTTGCCAAAACAGCATTGAGCGCAGCTTTGCTTGCAGTACTTTCTGGTTGTGCAAGCCAAGCTGATATCGCCTCACCAGCATGGGATGCTGATAAAACGTATAAGATCACTATTCTTCATACCAACGATCATCATGGTCGTTTCTGGCAGAATAAAAACGGTGAGTACGGAATGGCAGCGCGTAAAACGCTGTTAGATGAATTGCGCACGGAAGTGCAAGCTGAAGGCGGTACAGCATTGCTTCTATCTGGTGGTGATATTAACACCGGTGTACCAGAATCTGATCTACAAGACGCAGAGCCTGATTTTAAAGGCATGAATATGCTGGGTTATGATGCAATGGCATTAGGTAATCATGAATTTGATAACCCGCTTGATGTACTGCGTAAGCAAGAAGCGTGGGCTGAATTCCCAATGCTATCAGCAAATATTTATGATAAGGAAACTGGTAAACGTTTATTCCAGCCTTACCAAATCTTTGAACAGCAAGGGATTAAAATTGCAGTCATTGGTTTAACGACCGAAGATACGGCGAAAATTGGTAATCCAGAATATATCAGCGGTATTGATTTCCGTGATCCTAAAGCAGAGGCTAAAAAGTTAATTGCTGAGCTAAAAGAAACAGAAAACCCTGATGTGATTATTGCTGCAACGCATATGGGCCATTATGAAAATGGCAACCGTGGTGTGAATGCGCCTGGTGATGTAGCGTTAGCACGCTATGTTGATGAAGGTGATTTGGACATGATTGTAGGCGGCCACTCGCAAGAGCCCGTTTGTATGGAAGGTCCAAATATGTACAACAAAAACTTCAAACCAGGTGAGGCTTGTCAGCCAGACCAACAAAATGGTACGTGGATTGTTCAAGCTCACGAATGGGGTAAGTATGTTGGTCGTGCAGATTTTGAATTCCAAAACGGCGAACTGGAAATGGTTAGCTATAACCTGATCCCTGTTAATTTGAAGAAAAAAGTGAAAATGCCTGATGGATCTAAAAAGCGCGTCTTTATTCAAGATGAAATCGCTGAAGATCAAGATGTACTGTCTTTCTTAACGCCATATCAAGAAAAAGGTCAGGATCAACTTAACATTAAAATTGCCAAGTCTAACGGCAAGTTAGAAGGTGATCGTAGTGTTGTTCGTTTCGAGCAGACGAACCTTGGTCGTTTGATCGCAGCTTCTCACATGCAGCGTGCCAAAGCAGACTTTGCTGTCATGAACTCTGGCGGTGTGCGTGATTCTATCGAGGCCGGTGATATCACGTATAAAGATGTGTTAACGGTTCAGCCATTTGGCAATATCGTAACTTACACCGACATGACGGGCGCAGAAATCCTAGATTACTTAAATGTTGTGGCAACAAAACCTGTTGATTCTGGTGCTTATGCGCAGTTTTATGGCATTTCTATGGTTGTAGAGCAGGGTAAAGTGCATGACGTTAAGATTGGTGCTAAAGCATTAGATCTTAATGCGACATACCGTTTTACTATCCCAAGCTTCAATGCTGCAGGTGGCGATGGTTACCCTAAAATTGCTGACCATAGTGGTTACGTGAATACTGGTTTTGTAGATGCAGAAGTCTTGAAAGAGTTCCTGCAAGCTAACAGCCCTATTGATGTAAACGCTTATGCACCAAAAGGTGAAATCGTTTATAAATAAACGCTATACAGATTAATGAGAGCGGCATCCTATTGGCTTTTTACTACTATAAGTATTAAGCCGTAGGGTGTCGTTTTTTATATCTTACTGTTGTAATTGTTTGCCGTTGTGCTTGGATAGAGTGGCTCTCTTTACTGGTCTTTACTGGTGTTGATTGGTGGTAAGGCATATAGTAAATGGCTTAAGCATCGTCATTCACCATAAGGGAGTCAGCGATAATGACACCAGCAATAGAGCTAGCCAAAAAAAGAGGGATTCACTTTAATGTTCATCAATATGAGCATGATCCTGCCAATACTAACTTTGGTCTAGAAGCTGCTGAAGTGTTAGGTCAAAACCCGAATCTTGTTTTCAAAACATTACTATTTTCGCTTAATGGCGATCCAAAAAAATTGGCGGTAGCCATCGTTCCAGTATCTGGCATGTTGGATTTAAAAGCAGCTGCAAAAGCGGCGGGTGGAAAGAAAGCTGAAATGGCTGATCCGCAGATTGCAGAAAAAACAACGGGCTATATCGTGGGGGGAATTAGTCCATTAGGGCAAAAGAAGCGGCTACCTACTTTTTTAGATTCATCAGCCCAGCAGTTAAAAACCATTTGTGTGAGCGCAGGGCGTCGCGGCTTAGAAATTGAACTTGCACCTAACGATTTATTGTCGCTAACGTCTGGTCAGTTTGCTTTGATTGCAAAAGAGTAGCGGAAAATAGATGAAGAGTCATAACCTCAATTTATTACGTACCTTACAAGTGCTGCTCGAAGAGTGCCATGTTAGTCGTACTGCAGAGCGTTTACATATTACCCAATCGGCAGTGAGTCGACAGTTAACCCAATTGCGTGAGGTATTTAACGATACCTTGCTAATACGTGAGGGGAATCGATTATTGCTGACACCACGTGCAGAAGCGTTAAAACTGAAGTTAGATTCCCTGTTGGCTGGGTGTGATAGTTTGTTTGAGCCCGTTACCTTTCAACCAGAATGTTGGCAAGGTAAAGTGGTGCTATCGTCTTCTGATTATGTCGCGCAATACATTCTTCCCGAGGTGGTTGAGCATTTGCGCGAGCACGCTCCACTCGTTAGCGTCGTTTATCAACTGTGGTCACCCAAACAGTTTGAACAATTAGCTGAACTCGATATTCAATTTGTTTCTACTATGCTATCTGCTATTCCTGATGGTTTATGCGGTGAACCTATTGGGGCTGACTATCCTGTGTGTGTGATGCGTTCTGATCACCCACTAGCGACGGAAGATACACTGCAATTAAATGATTTTTTGTCTTATGATCATGCATCAGTGACTGGTGGGGGAGATAAAGATAGCTTTGTTGATAGGTGTTTAGCTGAAAAAGGATTAAGTCGACGAGTTAAGCTTTCGGTCCCTTTTTTTACTTCAGCACTTAACACTATTTGTCGCTCTGATATGTTATTGGTGATCCCTGAGCATATTGCCGTGAATATGAAGCAACTCTTTCCTATTACCTATTTCCCTCTGCCTATATCTGTGCCCGAGCATAAATATTGGTTACTTTGGCACCCTAAATATAATAATGAACCGTCCCATCAGTGGATGCGAACATTACTTTTAACCACGATGCGAAGCTCTATGTATTCAATGCCTATGATTAATAGTCATGAGGGAGATGAATTGTTTTGATTTCTAATTATGACCATTGCTTGTTAATTTATCGCCATGCAAGAGGAGCAAAAGCATGACACTGAGTATTTGGTTTTCATTATTAATGATTTGTATGTTGGGGGCTATGTCGCCGGGGCCAAGTTTAGCGGTTGTGGCTAAACATAGCCTTGCGAGCGGAAGGCTACATGGTATTGTTACATCGTGGGCGCATGCTATCGGTGTTGGTGTGTATGCATTACTCACCTTATTAGGCTTAGCGGTAGTATTAAAGCAATCACCTACTGTATTTACATTTATTTCTTATGCAGGGGCTGCTTATTTAGCTTACCTTGGGGTAAATGCGCTGCGCTCGAAAGGTGGTGTGGCAGCGAAACTCTCTGCGGGTAAAAAAGCACGCTTACGTGAAGCGGCCCGTGATGGTTTGATGATTTCATTGTTAAACCCCAAGCTGGCTTTATTCTTTTTAGCGCTATTCAGTCAGTTTGTTGCTGTTGGTACTGAAATAACCAGCCGTTCCATTATTGTAGCCACACCATTACTGGTCGATGGTTTATGGTATACCTTTATTGCTTTTGTATTATCGAACCCGAAAGTATTGGATAAGTTGCGTACTAAAGCTCAATTGATCGACCAATTATCAGGTGTTGTACTCATTCTTTTGGCTATTCGTGTAGTTGTTCAAGCATAGATAGCAGTGAAAGGCATTTAAATATATAAATTCATACAGTAAAAAGGCTATCTGGAATATTACTCAGAAAGCCTTTTTTATTGAATCCAGCTTTAACCCAAGCCTTAATGTTGGCGCTTTTGATGCTTCTCACGGTTATCGAGTTTTTTGGCTGGGCTTTTCTTTAGCATTACATACATTGCACCGCTACCGCCGTGCTGTCGAAGTGCTGAGTGAAAACACATAATGTCAGATATTTGCTCTAACCATGTTGCGACATGACTCTTCATCATTGCTGGTGGATCAGAGCGCTCACCTTTGCCATGAATGATAATAACAGTACGAATATCCATGCCTTGGCATTGTTTTAGAAATTGTAGAATTTCATCTCGTGCCTGTTTTAAGGTTTTACGGTGAAGATCTAAGCGAGCTTGTATCTCGTATTTTCCAAGTCTGAGTTTTTTAAATACACCTTCTTGAACACCATCTCGTTTGAACTCAATAATATCTTCAGGCTTTCGCATTATGACATTATCAAGTGATAAATATTCAGGATCACTTTCAGTAAGGGTTTGAGCTGCTATTTGACGTACTAAATGTGTTTCTGTTATTTGATACTTTTGAGTAATTGCAACTTGATCTTGTTCGAGTGGTGAAACATCGGCCATCATCTCTCGAAAGAGATCTAATTCATTATTATCTGACATGATGCTTTGGCGTTAAAGGGCGATGAAATGATTATACGAGTCAATCTGGGAAGGATAAAGATAAAATAAACCCAGGATCAATACCGACAAGTTGATCCTGGCGCAAGTAAAATATATTGCGAAATGGCTCTAGTGAGGAGAGGGTGCTGACAACACTTTGTAAACAAAGTAGCCGCCAAAAAATAGCATTAAACCCAGCGTAATAAAGATGACGATCATTGAAGAGAGCCCTACAGCGTTACCAAATAGAAGATCTAACCAAAAATCCATGTGCTTTCCTTAAAGTCGTGGGTTAGTGGCTACAAGATAATCAATGAATGAAAACGTTATGATGATTTAGATCAATGGTTGGCAAGATGTTTAATTTGTGTTTTTAATGATGTGTTTTAGATCACTTAAGTGACGGTGTTTCCTCTAGTTTGTGCGATTGATGAGCAACTGAATCTAGAATTAAAAAAAATGGCTTGTAAAACTTGCTTAATATCCCGTGCTGAGTATTATAGGCGACCTCAACAGCACTCCTGTTGATTATGTCGGTGAATAGCGCAGCTTGGTAGCGCATCTGGTTTGGGACCAGAGGGTCGGGGGTTCGAATCCCTCTTCACCGACCACTCTTATTTCTATTGGATGTAAGTCGGATAGAATGAATCTGGTAAG
>NZ_PYOD01000022.1 GCF_003026285.1 Photobacterium profundum | reverse complement strand
TAGGCCTGCCGCCAGCGTTCAATCTGAGCCATGATCAAACTCTTCAATTAAAGTTTTGTTGGTCTTTCGACCGGCTCAATGATTTTTACTGATATTCTTGTTTCATTCTTCTTGCGAAGAAATGAAGTATAAATTGACTGTGTCATCTTGCGATGATTAAGGTCACTCAGTTCATTGATAAATCTTTCGACTTAAAATTTCACGAGTGCCCACACAGATTGCATGGTCAAATTGTTAAAGAACAATACTTCAAATAAAAAGTGATGCTTTTAAGCCTTTCGCTCTTTTCTTGAAGTGGACGGTCATTCTAGCGAATTAAACTGAAGTGTCAAACACTATTTTCAACTCATTTCGTTTTAAATTTCCGCGATACCGTTTCGTCGCTAACTCCTTATTAGAAGCTGCTCTCCGTATCGGTGAGGTGGTATTATAGGGAGATAACCGATCGAAGCAAGCCTTATCTCTATAATTCCACTCAAAAGAGCCATTACGAACAAAAAGCGATCAAACAGCTTATTGCCTCAGCTTAGAAGTGTTTAAACTCAACCGAAAACTCAGACACTTTTTCCCAATTGGTATATTCCACTTCTTTTGATGTATCCGTTTCTCCCCCCGTAAGCTTCATTATTAGCTTTATCATGGTGCGATCAAAAAAGTTATAGCTTGGATAACGCAGCGCGCCAGCAAAAACAGCCTGTAATTTAGGTACCCATGGTGACTTTAAAAGAAACTTCTTCATATACGCACTAGTTTCAGGGGTGTTCTTCCCTTCTTTACGTGCTGTAAGGTTTACACAAAAGAATCCAACTTTTGATTCATCAAGCTGCTTTCGATTTTGATCGATGAATTGGTATAGCTTTTTATTTAAATGGCCATAACGAACAGCCGCCCCAATCAAGATACGATCATAAAGAGAAAAATCGATATTGGGAGACTGATGGAGATCCATAACCTCACATTGATACTCATTGCCAAGTTGTTCTTCAATGTGCTTAAAAATTTTAATTGTTTGACCATCAGTACTGGAATGAAGAAATAAAACCTTTTCCACAGTCTCTCCTTAGTTTCGCCAGAAAGTTGGCGTAAATAGAACCAGCAGGGTAAAGACTTCTAAGCGACCAAATAGCATAGAAATAATTAACACCCACTTAGCCGATGAATTAATATCACCAAAATGTACCGCAACCTCGCCTAAGCCAGGTCCCAGATTATTCAATGTTGCAGCTACTGCTGAAAATGCCGTTAGCTCATCAATTCCGGTAGCAATCAAAGCCAACATACAGACAACAAAAACTAATGCATAAGCAGAAAAGAACCCCCACACAGCATCAACCACTCGTTGAGGTAACGCTTTATTGCCCACTTTGATTGTATAAATAGCACGAGGGTGAATAAGGCGCTTAAGTTCACGTACACCTTGCAAGAAAAGTAACAACATACGAATTACTTTCATTCCACCGCCGGTTGAACCAGCACAGCCACCAACAAAAGAAGAAAACAATAACAAAACAGGCAAAAACAAAGGCCAATCTGAGAATCCCGTCGTGGTAAAGCCTGCAGTTGTTGATATCGATACAGTTTGAAATAGCGCCTGATCAAAAGCATCGTAATAAGAATCATAAGAGTGATGCTGTAATAACATCGCAAAGCAAATCGCAAACAATATAAATTGAGCTCCGAAGAAAGCTCTAAACTCAGGATCTCGCCAATAAGTTCGTAAATGGATACCGCCATTTGCGAAGGCCGCAAAGTGTAGTGAAAAATTACACGCAGAGATAAGCAAGAAAACCACGGTGATCATATTAATAGTTGGGCTATTGAAATACCCCATGCTGGCATCATGTGTCGAGAAACCACCAATCGCTACCGTCGAAAAGCTATGAGCAATGGCATCAAAAACACTCATTCCCGCCATCCAAAATGCGGCGGCACAACTTATCGTTAAGGCAAGGTAGATATACCAAAGGGCTTTTGCCGTTTCAGCAATACGCGGGGTCATTTTGCTATCTTTCACGGGACCTGGAATTTCAGCCCGATAAAGCTGCATACCACCGATACCCAAAACGGGTAAAATAGCCACAGCTAATACGATGATTCCCATCCCGCCGAACCATTGTAAAAGCTGACGATAAAAAAGGACGGCTTTAGGTAAATCATCTAACCCAACAATCACGGTTGCGCCCGTTGTCGTCAGGGCAGAGAAGGATTCAAAGAAAGAATCAGTTATGGAGAGATCAGGCGTTTTAGATAATATAAAAGGTACAGCACCAGCACTACCGATTACGGTCCAGAACAGCACGACTATCAGAAAGCCATCACGCGCTTTCAATTCATGTCGGTGATGTCTATTCGGTAGCCATAGAAAAGCCCCACCGGTAAATAGCAGAAAGAAAGTGACAACAAATGGGAAACCTGCACCATCTCGATAAATAAACGCTACCAGAGCAGGAGCAAGCATAGTGACACTGAATAACGCGAGCAACAGCCCGACGATTCTAATTATAGATCGAAATTGCATGGCCTTTAGTGGCTCTCATCCTTAATGTGGTTATTTGTCTAAATCTGAAGTTGGGATAATGCGCCCACCACTACGATTCTTAAGCTTGGCACTGAATACTTCAACATCACGATTATCAAGTTCAAGTATCATATCAACTTGATGTCCATAATCGGCATGAAGTTGTACACCCGAATATTCAGTCAGCAACGTTTCGACCAATGACACTTGATTATACTCACAGCTCAAGCTGAGTTCTGAGGTTATTATCTTTTCTTTGGTTTGCAACACAGTTAAGGCTTGTTGAACGCCACCACCGTATGCTTTTACCAACCCACCAGTTCCAAGCTTGATACCGCCAGAATAACGAGTGACAACGGCTGTTATTTCGCCCACACCGCAACCTGTTAATTGTGCCAGTATTGGTTTACCAGCAGTACCTGACGGTTCACCGTCATCACTAAAGCCCCACATCATCGAATCTGAAGGACGACCAGCAACAAAAGCCCAGCAATTATGTCGAGCATCGCTATGCTTAGTTTTTATCTGTTGAACAAATGCCTTTGCAGCTTCAATACTAGGTGTATGTGCTAGATACGTAATGAAACGACTCTTTTTAATCTCTTCTTCAAAACCAGCATCTGCTGCTGGTACTAAATAGGGTTCAAATACTGCCATTCAAAAGCCACAAACAAAATCAGATAAATAATCGCGCAGGATACCACAACACGTACCACAACAAATTCAAATCTGCCTTCCCACAACAGGGCAATTCATAGAAACAACATAAAAAAGCATAGGAATGAAAATATCGCCTCTATATATAGATGAAAGTATTATTAGTCAGAAGTAACAACATCACAGATTACCACCCACCTCACATTAGTAAGACCTAAAACGAGCCGATACATACAGCCATCGACAAGTAACACAACCATAACATTTCACGAGTCATAAAATTCATACTAAAAGTAGAGAAACTTTAGCAACCCATTAATTACCAATAAAAAAATCTCCCACCAAACATTATGTGACGAACAGCGCAACAAAAAGTTAAACAATTGTTTTAAATAAGTGTTGAAATAGTTTCTTAACAAGTCCAGACTAATATTTAACCTACAAACAGGTCAAACCAGTTAAGTCTAATCTGGCATAGAATCAGAATTCACGGAGATAGAACATGATTTACCAAGGTGAAACCCTATCCGTTCGTTATCTGGATGATGGCATTGCGGAACTCAATCTCAACGCTCCAGGTGCTGTAAATAAATTCGATCTAAAAACCTTAGAGTGCCTTAACGAAGCATTAAATGCTCTTTATCAACAACCCGATTTAAAAGGCTTGTTAGTTACATCAGATAAAGATGCCTTTATTGTCGGTGCCGATATCACAGAGTTTCTCGGTTTATTTGCCAAACCAGCAGAAGAGTTATCGCAATGGCTAACCCGTGCCAACGATATCTTTAATAAGCTGGAAGATCTGCCTGTGCCGACATTATCGGCAATTAATGGGCATGCACTAGGTGGCGGTTGTGAGTGTGTTCTCGCCACAGATTTCCGTTTAGCAGATACCACTGCGCGTATTGGTTTACCGGAGACTCGCCTTGGAATTATGCCCGGATTTGGAGGAACGGTTCGTTTACCTCGCCTTTTAGGTGCTGATTCTGCGATGGAGATCATCACGGCAGGTAAAGATAAAAAAGCCCAAGATGCACTAAAACTTGGACTTGTGGATGCAGTTGTTGCACCACCAGCTTTAAAAGATGCTGCGTTATCCATGATAAAAGACGCGATAGCTGGAAAACTTGACTGGCAAAAGCGTCGTGAACAAAAGAAAGCGCCCTTAACGCTCAATAAAATTGAAGCAACAATGAGCTTTACAATGGCAAAAGCAATGGTGGCTCAAGTGGCGGGAAAACACTACCCAGCCCCAATGACCGCAGTTATTACCATTGAAGCCGCTGCACGGATGTCTCGTGATGAAGCACTGGTCGTTGAAAATAAGCACTTCATCACGTTAGCCAAAACAGATGTCGCCCAATCCTTGGTTGGGATTTTCCTTAATGATCAATACATCAAAGGCAAAGCAAAAAAAGCAGCGAAAGAAGGACAACCAACCAAGAAAGGGGTTGTATTGGGCGCCGGTATTATGGGTGGCGGTATTGCCTACCAATCAGCTTTAAAAGGTGTACCAGTATTAATGAAGGACATAGCTGTACCGTCACTTGATTTAGGAATGGCGGAAGCAGCAAAATTACTGAATAAGCAACTTGAGCGTGGTCGTATTGATGGCGTTAAGATGGCAAAAGTATTATCAGGGATCACCCCTAGTCTACATTACGCGGGGGCAGAAGATGCCGATGTTGTCGTAGAAGCGGTTGTTGAAAATCCGAAAATCAAAGCGGCAGTTTTAGCTGAAGTTGAAAGTAATGTTTCAGATACAACGGTTATCGCTTCTAACACCTCAACGATCCCTATTAATTTATTGGCACAATCCCTAAAGCGTCCTGAAAATTTCTGTGGCATGCACTTCTTTAACCCCGTCCATCGTATGCCTCTCGTCGAAATTATCCGTGGTGAACACACTTCAGAAGAAACAATTTCACGCATTGTCGCTTACGCTGCCAAAATGGGTAAATCGCCGATTGTTGTCAATGACTGCCCTGGATTCTTTGTAAACCGAGTGCTATTCCCATACTTTGCCGGCTTTAGCTTACTGTTACGCGACGGTGCTGACTTTACCCAAGTCGATAAAGTGATGGAGAAGCAATTCGGCTGGCCAATGGGTCCCGCTTACTTGCTCGATGTGGTTGGCATTGATACCGCCCACCATGCGCAAGCAGTAATGGCTGAAGGTTTCCCTGAGCGAATGAGTAAAAATTACAAAGATGCTGTTGATGTAATGTTTGAGCAACAACGTTTTGGTCAGAAAAATGGGAACGGCTTCTTTGCCTATTCGGTAGATCGCCGAGGCAAGCCGAAGAAGAATGTTGATCCTGCTGTAGCAGACTTACTTGCCCCTGTTTTAGGTACAACAACAGACTTTACCAGCGATGATATTATCGCGCGTATGATGATACCAATGATCAATGAAGTTGTTCGTTGTTTAGAAGAAGGCATTATTGCCACACCAGCAGAAGCTGATATGGCACTCGTTTATGGTTTAGGCTTCCCTCCATTCCGTGGTGGTGTATTCCGCTATATCGACACATTAGGCTTGGCTGAATATGTTGCCATGGCGGATAAGTTTGCTCACCTTGGTGCCGTTTATGAAGTACCTACCGGCCTGCGAGAAAAGGCGGCTAAAGGTGAAAGTTACTACACACAGCAAGTAAACGCTTAAGGACGAGGGATTTAAAATGAATAACGTAGTAATTGTTGACTGTATCCGTACCCCAATGGGACGTTCTAAAGCGGGTGCATTTCGAAATGTGCGTGCTGAAGATTTATCTGCTCATCTAATGAAAGGGTTAATCAGTCGTAACCCGCAGTTAGATCCCAATTCAATTGAAGATATTTACTGGGGCTGTGTTCAACAAACATTAGAGCAAGGCTTTAACGTTGCACGTAATGCATCACTTCTGGCTGGCATTCCACACACTGTGGCTGCAACAACGGTTAACCGTTTATGTGGTTCATCAATGCAAGCACTGCATGATGCAACACGCACCATAATGGTTGGTGACGCTGAAACCTGCATCATCGGTGGTGTAGAACACATGGGCCACGTGCCGATGAACCATGGTGTTGATTTCCACCCTGGCATGTCAAAATCTGTTGCGAAAGCAGCAGGCATGATGGGGCTCACAGCTGAAATGCTGGGTCGTATGCATGGTATTAGCCGTCAGATGCAAGATGAGTTTGCCGCACGCTCACACCATCGCGCACATGCAGCAACCATTGAAGGTCGCTTTAAAAACGAGATATTGCCGCTCGAAGGCCATGATGAAAATGGCGTCCTAAAACTTTACGACTACGATGAAGTGATTCGTCCAGAAACAACCGTTGAAGGGCTATCCAATCTACGACCTGTATTTGATCCGGTAAACGGTACAGTTACAGCTGGCACTTCATCAGCGCTATCGGATGGTGCATCTGCAATGCTGGTGATGAGTGAACACCGCGCTAAAGAATTAGGGCTAACTATTCGCGCACGTATTAAGTCAATGGCGGTTGCTGGCTGCGATCCTTCTATCATGGGATACGGACCTGTTCCTGCTACTCAAAAAGCCCTAAAACGAGCAGGCCTGAGTATTGATGACATTGGCATGGTTGAACTGAATGAAGCCTTTGCAGCACAATCGCTTCCATGTGCGAAAGACCTCGGATTACTCGACAAAATTGACGAGAAGGTGAACCTAAATGGTGGCGCAATTGCGCTTGGTCACCCGCTTGGTTGTTCAGGTTCACGTATTTCAACAACATTGATCAACCAAATGGAACATCATGATGTTCAGTTTGGCTTAGCTACAATGTGTATTGGTTTAGGCCAAGGAATCGCGACGGTATTTGAACGCGTGTAACTCGACATAAACAGCAATAAATCAACAAAGCCCGTGACGACACGGGCTTTTTTACGAAGAGAAAACACACAGATTTAATCATCGATACCAGTCTATGCAAAAAAAGCATGTATAAAATGATAATGTTTCATTTCATTCATAGTTATATCAAAGCTACACTCTGCACATATTCAACGCCCCCTTTCATTAATACTCGGAGCACACCTATGTTTAAGGCACTTGTTCTTGATCAAGAAGAGAAAAAAACTATTGCAGGCATTCGTCAAGTTGATGAATCTGAGCTGCCTGAAGGTGATGTATTAATCGATGTAGATTACTCTTCATTAAACTACAAAGATGGTCTAGCGATTACTGGCAAAGGCCGAATTGTTCGTCAATTCCCAATGGTTCCAGGTATCGATTTAACAGGTCGAGTACTCGAATCTAGCGATAATCGTTACCAGGTTGGTGATGCTGTTGTGCTTACTGGCTGGGGAGTTGGTGAAGGACATTGGGGCGGCATGGCAGAAAAAGCTCGCCTTAACGCTGATTGGTTAGTACCACTACCTGAAAATCTTGATGGTAAACAAGCAATGATGATTGGTACTGCTGGTCTAACATCAATGCTATGTGTACAAGCACTTATTGACGCTGGCGTAACACCTGAGTCGGGTGAAGTTGTCGTCACGGGTGCAAGTGGTGGTGTGGGCTCTGTTGCTGTAACTCTACTCGCTCAACTTGGCTATCAAGTAGCAGCAGTTACTGGACGAAACGAAGTAAACGGTCCATTGCTGAAAGAGCTTGGTGCAAGCCGCATTATTGAACGCAGCGAGTTTGAAGAACCTGCTCGCCCACTAGAAAAACAACTATGGGCAGGCGCTGTTGATACTGTTGGCAGTAAAGTACTCGCCAAAGTACTAGCGCAAATGGATTATAACGGAGCTGTTGCTGCGTGCGGCCTAGCCGGTGGTTTTGATCTACCTACAACTGTTATGCCATTTATTCTACGAAATGTAAGACTACAAGGTGTTGACTCTGTATCTTGCCCATTTGAAAAACGCCAGCAAGCGTGGAAGAAACTGACTGAACTATTGCCAGCAAGCTACTATCAACAAGCTTGTCGCGAAGTAAGTTTAGAAGAAGTAGCCGAGTGTGCAGAAGACATCACCAACGGCCAGGTAACGGGTCGGGTCGTTATTAAACTATAAACAGTACCACGGTTAATACTGGCTTATTCAGACAAAGCCAAGCAACAAATCAGAAAAAAGTAAGACTACCTTGGCCAGCTTATGCTGGCCCTTTTTTTATTGATACAAAAGAAAACTAATCATCGTCATAGAATACTCATGCTAGTCCCATATCGCGAATGCGCTGACCAATAAGGCGACTGCATTCTTCTTTTATCAGATTCCGCAACCACACCTGAGAAGCAGAGTGTTCACAGCGAGGATGCCATAGTAGTGAATAATTAAACGGTTCAAACTCAAAGGGTAACGGCTTCACAACCAAGTCATATCTGTCTGCAACTAAATACGCTAAATCAGCAGGCACCGTAATGATCAGTGGCATCTTATCCACTATGGCTAGGGCGGCTTCTAAATGCGATGCACGTAAGGCCATTTTCCGCTCGGGGTAACCACGCAATGCTTCATCAATTAACGATTTCACCCCGTCGCTTATCGCAATCATTGCATGAGGAAACGACAGATAATCATCAAGGGTAAGATCTTTATCAGCCATTGGGTGGTTTCTTGAAAGCATGCAAAAAACACTCACTAAACCAAGATGATCTCGACATAGTGAGGTATCGATACTGGTTGGGCGACATATTGCCATATCGCACCCGTCTGTTGTGAGCTGAGTAAGTAAATGATCATGCTGCAACGGCTCAAACTTCAATGAGATATTTGGGGCTTCTTCATAAATGCGCGGTAAGGCAAAAGGTAAAATGGTTTGCATCGCATAATCGGTAGTCGCGATAACAAACCGTTGATCGCATAACTCAGGTCGAAAGCCACTTGGTGTAAGTAAAATACGCAGTGCTTCCAAGGGATCATTTAATGATTCATTTATTTCTAATGCACGTTGTGTCGGAATCAAATGCTGCCCTTGTCGAGTAAATAGCGGATCAGCCAACAAATCACGTAGGCGACCTAAAACTCGACTCATCGCCGATTGACTCAAGTTCAATCGCACAGCTGCTCGGCTGACACTGCACTCATCAAGTAATACCTTCAATGCCACCAATAGATTTAAATCACGGCGGTAGACTTCTTCTAATTCCATATCAAGCTTCACTTACTTAGCGATAACAGCACTGTTACCAAGACAATTAGATTATGACGGGACAGATAAAAAAAATCCCGCAAAAAAGCGGGGAAGCCCAAGAAAACTAGGGGGAGTGTAGTAGATGTATAGTGTAAGAGATAAAAGTTAACCTTCTTCCTCTTCAAGTTCTGGTGAATTGGTTAATTCGAACCAAAGTCCGATCGCGGCGGCAATTAGACCACCAAGCGCAAAAATACTCATATCATTAGGGCTGCGTAAAACGAGAGAGCAAAAAGTTATAAAGCACAGCACACAATAAATAGTTAATCGATCAATCTGTGTCAGCATTTGATACCTCCTAATCCTTCAGAAGAAATGTTAAATACCTGTTAAATAAGTTACACAATTTATTCTGATTTGCCAACCCTTATTGATTAATTCTTATCCATAAGTATGATCAAGCCTTCGAAGCCGGAATGAAATCGTTATGACAGCATTATTTGAAAACCCAACACATAATTTGGAAGCACAAGGATTACGCTGTCCAGAACCTGTAATGATGGTACGTAAAACAGTCAGGAGAATGGAAGAAGGCGAGACATTACTGATACTTGCAGATGATCCATCCACCACAAGAGACATTCCTAGTTTTTGTCGCTTTATGGATCACACTCTTGTTGCCGCCGATACCGAAACCCTCCCATATCGTTTTCTAATCCGTAAAGGTTCAAATTAAAAAAGGCAGCTCTAAGAGCTGCCTTTTTAGTCTTTAAAATCTGACGACCATCGCCTACTCGTAGCTTTCTTTTGCTTCTTTGCGTGCTATTGCTAGTTCATGTCGCAAGTCACGGATCTCTTTTTTCATCGGGATCACATAACGTAACCGAACAAGCGCATCGACCGATAGATAGGTCGTCACAATGGAACCCACTACCATTGGTAGCCACATATCCGTTAATACCATTCCTAAAATATTAAGAATAAGTGCTAAGTTAAATAACCAAAACTGACTCTGTGGAGATATAGCGAGAAACCGGTTCATACCTTCCTCCTACTAAACACCATGCTAGTGATATCACTGTATCATGGCGCTTTTTCCCACACAGCAATCAGTATCACAATTCACAAAAAGGTCATGTTATCTGGTAGTTAACGTGATGACGATGTGTTTCACGTGAAACATCAATCGCTACAAACCGAATGCAGCAGCCAACGCAAGGCCAGCAAACAAGGTTGCTGTTACTTTACGGATCAAAGCTAACGGCATTTTGTCTGCCGACAGCTTACCAATCAACACCACTGGCACATTCGCCAATAGCATACCTATCGTTGTTCCGAGTACGACAAGCAGTAATGCATCACTGTATTTAGCCCCAAGCATAGTTGTTGCGACTTGAGTTTTATCCCCGATTTCAGCAATAAAAAAAGCAATAAAGCTCGCAACAAATGGACCACGGTTAGAAATATTCTCGTCATCATCCAGTTTGTCGGGGATTAGTATCCAACCCGCCATCACCACAAAGCTCACCACGAGTGTCCATTTCAATACATCAGGAGTGAGATAGTCGGCAACAACGACACCCAGCCAAGCAGCCAGTGCGTGATTAGCAATCGTCGCCAGGAAAATAGCCAGAATAATGGGTACAGGTTTACGATAGCGACTCGCTAACAGTAGAGATAATAGTTGGGTTTTATCGCCAATTTCAGCTAAGGCAACAGTAGTAATGGATACAGCTAATACGCTCACGACATGCTCTTGGGGGCGAGGGTTATTTATAAAAACCACAGGTAAACGTACATGCCCCACCCCGGTTCATGCTGGTTTACCAATGGTCTCGCCAAACTCACTAAAGTAGGATTAGTGTGAGTCATAATCGCCATGAAGATTTTGCTTCAAGTATGTTGACGATTATCTCGATGATCGAGAGGCTACTCCCCAAAGGAAACGGCATAATAACGAGAGAGATAAAAGGATACAAGAATAAAAGAGAAGATTAAGGCAAGAAGATTACCAACCGTTAAGCTAACAGTTGGTAACCAGAAAAAACATCGAGATTAAGAAAGCGGACTTAACACGATTTCTACACGGCGATTTTCAGCACGGCCTTGCTCAGTTTTATTGGAGGCAATTGGCTTTGCTTCCCCCATACCTTTGGTAATAACACGATTAGCCGCAACACCACCACGCATCAAGTTACTACTCACTTCACTTGCGCGAACCTGCGATAAACGTTGATTATACGATGCAGAGCCAGTGCTATCAGTGAAGCCGTAAACATTAATAAGCGTCTTGTCGTACTCTTTCGCGACAAGAGCAACATTCTTTAACGCGGCAACAGCGCGTGAACTTAGATCTGACTGATCAATACCAAATGTAATTTCGTTCGGCATATTTAATACAATATTATCGCCATCACGGGTAACGCTAATACCCGTTGATTCTAATTGCTGACGTAATTTGGTTTCCTGTACGTCCATGTAATAACCAATACCACCACCAAGTGCAGCACCTGATGCAGCCCCAATTAATGCACCTTTACCACGGTCACTTTTACTTGAAGACGCAACACCAATAGCAGCACCAGAGATAGCACCGATCAGTGCCCCACTGGTTGATTTTGCAGTCTGCTCTTCACGTGTGTAAGGGTTTACTGTTGTACAGCCGGTAGCAACAACAGAAGTCATCACTGCAAATACCGCGGTACGTACCCACTTATTAGAAACGTTATTCTTTGATAATCTTTGATTGGATACCATTGAAAAATCCATTGCCTTCACCATTTTTATTCCATACTCTCGATTTATGATCGATGTCTAATCACTACCACTCACCCATTATTTTAAAGATAATGAGCCAGAAACTGCTTCTATTATAATGAACGCTGATTTTTTACACATCAAGATAATGTCAAAAATACACAGTGGAGATATAAACACATCGATGTTTAAAAAAATAGTCCCGCAAAATAGCCAAAGACGAATAAAAAACACACACTAACCCTACTCGGTAAAAGCCATGCAAGGTATACTGGATTATTACTTTTCATCCACTAATCTCGCGAAGTTCACAATGCAGAATTACGATATTAAAACCTTTCAGGGTATGATCCTCGCACTGCAGGATTACTGGGGCAAGCAGGGTTGTACAATAGTTCAACCTCTAGACATGGAAGTTGGTGCTGGTACTTCTCACCCAATGACATGTCTTCGCGCTTTAGGTCCAGAGCCAATTGCAGCAGCATATGTACAACCATCACGCCGTCCAACTGATGGCCGTTACGGCGAAAATCCAAACCGCCTACAGCACTACTACCAGTTCCAAGTAATGCTAAAGCCCTCTCCTGACAATATTCAGGAACTATACCTTGGCTCACTTGAAGTACTGGGTGTTGATACTCAAGTACATGACATCCGCTTCGTTGAAGATAACTGGGAAAACCCAACATTGGGAGCCTGGGGTCTTGGCTGGGAAGTGTGGCTCAACGGTATGGAAGTAACACAGTTTACTTACTTCCAGCAGGTTGGTGGTATTGAGTGTAAGCCTGTAACAGGTGAAATCACTTACGGTATCGAACGTTTAGCAATGTACATCCAAAACGTTGACTCAGTTTACGACTTAGTTTGGACTGATGGCCCACTAGGTAAAGTAACCTATGGCGATATATTTCACCAAAATGAAGTTGAGCAATCAACGTATAACTTTGAACACGCAGACGTAGATTTCTTATTCACTTTCTTCGACCAGTGCGAGAAAGAATGTAAGGAACTATTAGCGCTAGAGACTCCGTTATCACTTCCTGCCTACGAACGTATTCTAAAAGCAGGTCATGCGTTTAACTTGCTTGATGCACGTAAAGCGATCTCGGTTACCGAGCGTCAGCGTTACATCTTACGTATTCGCAACCTGACTAAACAAGTTGCTGAAGCTTACTACGCATCTCGTGAAGCGCTTGGCTTCCCGATGTGCAAAAAAGATAAGTAAGGACGTCGCATGACTGAAAGAAATTTCCTTATCGAATTAGGAACTGAAGAGCTACCACCGAAAGCTCTTCGCACACTTGCTGAAGCATTTTCATCAAACTTTGAAGCAGAGTTAAAAGCAGCCGCACTTGTACACCAAGGTATCGAGTGGTTTGCAACGCCTCGTCGTTTAGCGCTTAAAGTAACAGCACTGGCTACAGGCCAAGCTGATAGCGTCGTTGAAAAACGTGGACCTGCTATCTCTGCCGCTTTTGATGCAGAAGGTAACCCAACGAAAGCCGCTCAAGGCTGGGCACGTGGTAATGGTATTACTGTCGAGCAAGCTGATACTCTGAAAACAGAGAAAGGCGAATGGTTACTGTACAAGCAAGAAGTGAAAGGTAAACCAGCTCAAGAACTACTCAGTGGTCTTGCTGCAGCAGCATTAGCTAAATTGCCGATCCCTAAGCCTATGCGTTGGGGTAACAACGAAATACAGTTTATTCGCCCAGTTAAAACCCTAACCATGCTGTTAGGTGACGAACTCATCGAAGGCAATATTCTTGGTGCTGACTCTGCACGCATCATTCGTGGTCACCGTTTCATGGGTGAAGCTGAATTTACGATTGATAATGCAGATCAGTACCCTGCTATTCTTGAAGAACGTGGCAAAGTAATGGCAAATTACGAAGCACGTAAGGCAATCATTCTTGAAGGTGCTAAGAAAGCGGCACTGGAAGTGGGTGGCATTGCTGATCTTGAAGATGAGCTAGTTGAAGAAGTCACATCTTTAGTTGAATGGCCTGTTGTATTAACAGCATCATTTGAAGAAAACTTCCTAAACGTACCGTCTGAAGCACTGGTTTACACCATGAAAGGTGACCAGAAGTACTTCCCGGTTTACGATGCTGAAGGCAACCTAATACCTAAGTTTATTTTCGTGACAAACATTGAGTCGAAAGACCCACGTCAGATCATCGAAGGTAATGAAAAGGTTGTTCGCCCTCGCCTAGCGGATGCTGAATTCTTCTTTAAAACAGACCGTAAACGCCCATTGGTTGATCGCCTTCCTGAACTAGAAACGGCTATCTTCCAAAAGCAACTTGGTACAATTAAAGATAAGACCGATCGTATTACTGAGCTTGCTGGTTACATTGCAGAGAAAATCGATGCAGATGTAACGAATGCTAAACGCGCTGGCCTATTAGCCAAATGTGACCTAATGACATCAATGGTATTCGAGTTTACCGATACCCAAGGTGTGATGGGTATGCATTACGCTCGCCATGATGGTGAAGCTGAAGATGTAGCATTAGCGTTATATGAACAGTACATGCCACGCTTTGCAGGTGACGAGTTACCAAGTACTGGTGTTTCAGCGGCTGTCGCGATGGCAGATAAGATTGATACGCTAGTAGGTATCTTCGGTATTGGTCAAGCACCAAAAGGTAGCGACCCATTCGCCCTACGCCGTGCAGCACTCGGTGTGCTACGCATCATCGTAGAGAAAGGTTACAACCTAGACTTAGTTGATCTTATCGCGAAGGCACGCGCTCAGTTTGGTGACAAGCTGACAAATACTAACGTGGAAGATGACGTTATCGACTTTATGCTAGGTCGCTTCCGCGCTTGGTATCAAGATGAGGGGCATAGTGTCGACGTAATTCTAGCAGTATTAGCATTACGCCCAACACAGCCAGCTGATTTCGATAAGCGTGTTAAAGCCGTGAGCCACTTCCGTTCATTAGATGCAGCAGAATCATTAGCCGCAGCCAATAAACGTGTTGGTAATATCTTGGCTAAGTTTGATGGCGAATTGCCATTGGCCGTAGATAGCTCACTACTGATTGAAAATGCCGAAAAAGCATTAGCTGAAAAAGTAGAAGCGATGATTGCAGCGCTTGCGCCAGTATTTGCCGAAGGTAACTACCAACAAGCCCTATCTGAGCTAGCAACGCTACGTGAACCTGTAGACGCATTCTTCGATAACGTAATGGTTATGGCTGATGACGAAAAGCTAAAAGTGAATCGTCTAACGATGCTTAACCTTTTACGTAACGAATTCTTAAAAGTTGCAGATATTTCTTTAGTTCAGAAATAACTCGCCGCAAAAAGAATATAAACCCTACACTTTAGTGTGGGGTTTTTTTATGTCTGTGTTTCACGTGAAACAGCATTAAAGTGAAATATAACCATCAGAAATTCAGCAAACCTAAGTGATTTAAATATAAAACCCATTGTTTCACATGAAACATCAGACCAGAAAAATTGGTTGCCTCTTGTTCTTTCCCTCTGCAGTACAATCATGTATGTTGAAATGTGAATACAACTTATACACTTATTTAACAAATAATGATTAGAACAATACACTAAGGTCGGTAGTACACATGGAGTTTTCTACATTCGGAGATAAGTTCGCTCGTTATTCAGGTATCACTCAATTGATGGATGACTTGAATGATGGCTTAAGAAATCCAGACGCAATCATGCTAGGTGGCGGCAATCCCGCACAAATTCCCTTCATGGTGGATTACTTTAACGATATAGCCAAAGAGATGGTTAGTACGGGTGAACTCGCAGCGGCAATGACAAATTATGATGGACCCCAAGGGAAAAATACCTTCATCACTGCCCTCGCCGATTTGCTCCGTGACACGTATGGCTGGGATATTAGCGCGAAAAATATTGCGCTAACAAACGGTAGCCAGAGTGCATTCTTTAACCTTTTCAATTTGCTGGCTGGGGAGTTTCCAGACGGCAGCAAGAAAAAAGTATTACTCCCGTT
Organism: Photobacterium profundum; assembly: GCF_003026285.1. Classification (GTDB taxonomy): domain Bacteria; phylum Pseudomonadota; class Gammaproteobacteria; order Enterobacterales; family Vibrionaceae; genus Photobacterium; species Photobacterium profundum. The sequence goes on along the minus strand of NZ_PYOD01000022.1, from coordinate 61,927 downwards.
AGCACCTGAATATATTGGCTACGGCGATTCAGGATTAAGCGATGATATGTTTATTTCTTATCATCCAGAGATCACCTTACTGGATAACGGTCAATTCAAATACCACATCGACTTTAAAGAGTTAAAAGTCGATAGCAGTATCGGGGTTATTTGCGCCTCTCGCCCAACGAATCCAACTGGTAATGTACTCACCGATGAAGAGGTTCACCATTTAGATCAGCTGGCTCAAGAACACAAGATTCCATTAATCATTGATAATGCTTATGGCATACCGTTTCCTGATATTATTTTTGCTGATGTTACCCCTTTCTGGAATGAGAATACCATTCTATGTATGAGCCTTTCAAAATTGGGTTTACCGGGCGTTCGCTGTGGCATTGTAATAGCGAGTGAAGAAATCACTACAGCAATAACCAATATGAATGGCGTACTCAGTTTAGCACCAGGGAGCGTTGGTCCGGCCATCATCAATAAGATGATGGAGAGAAATGATTTACTTACGTTAAGTGAAAAAGTTATCAAACCTTTTTACTTACAAAAATCACAGGATGCGGTAAAGCTATTACAAACTGCGATTACAGACCCACGTTTTCGTATTCATAAACCCGAAGGCGCGATGTTCTTATGGTTATGGTTTAAAGGGTTACCGATTACGACAATGGAACTCTATCGTCGCTTAAAAGTACGTGGAGTATTAATTGTTCCAGGCGAATACTTTTTTATTGGCTTAGATGATGACTGGCAACACGGTCATGAATGCTTGCGAATGAACTATGTTCAAAGTAGCGAAGATATGCAAAAAGGCATTGCAGTTATCGCTGAAGAAGTTGCCAAGGCGTATGCTGAAGGCTAATTAATCAAGAATGGGTGATAGCAATACCGCCTATTTTTTATTAAAGCTCAACGATTTCCTTTCGCAATGTTTCACATGAAACACTGATAGCAGATTTTTTAACAATGGCTGGTCAGCTTGTAAGCCAAAGCGATAAATACAAAAAAGGTCAGCATAAGCTGACCTTCACTACTCTTTTATGAATAAAGTGACTTAGCCTTTATTCATCCTCAACGATACGACGACCATTAATGGCAATTTTTCTTGGTTGCTGCTCTTCTGGGATTTCTCGTTCCAGATCAATATGAAGTAAACCATTCACCATTTGTGCATCGATAACTTTGACATAATCAGCGAGCTGGAACTTACGCTCAAAATCACGTTCAGCAATACCTTGATATAAATACTGGCGTTCTTCTTTTTCACCTTCGCGAATACCGCGCACAATCAGTTTATTCTGTTGCTGTGTAATATCGAGTTGTTCTTCAGCAAAGCCTGCAACAGCCATTGTTATACGGTAGTGATTATCATCTTGTTGCTCAATGTTATATGGCGGGTAACCAGTATTTGCGTTACTCACATTTTTTTCCATTTGATTGAATAAACGATCAAAGCCAATAGCTGAACGATAAAGAGGAGTGAAATCTACGTTGCGCATAATACCTATCCTTCTAATGAAGCAATATAAATAATATAAGTAATGAAGTGATTTTCCATAAGGACAAACCAAGCACATAACCCTACTTGAGGCGTCTTGCTCTTCATCAATAGATATAAGGGGAAGAAAGGTATTTTCCAAGGGTAAAAAACTAAAAACTCACAACAAAAACATAACTAATTGAATTTTAAGTAATAAAAACGCCACTCTAAAAGTGGCGTTTTACACTATTACGAGGCTAAAACCGAACGTTCTACACGTCTAGATTCGCCACTTTCAGTGCGTTTTCTTCAATGAAGTTACGACGAGGTTCTACTTGGTCACCCATTAGTGTGGTGAACAACTCATCAGCTGCAACGGCATCGTTAATCGTTACTTGTAGCATACGACGAGATTCAGGATCCATTGTCGTTTCCCACAGTTGTTCAGGGTTCATCTCACCCAGACCTTTGTAACGCTGAAGGTATACACCACGACGAGACTCTTTAATCAACCAATCTAAGCCTTCTTTAAAGCTTGAAACCGATAGTTTACGCTCACCACGTTGCACGTAAGCATTGTCTTCTAATAGGCCATTTAGCGCTTCAGAAAGATCAGCTAACTTGCTGTACTCTCTTGAATTTAAAAGGTCATAGCTTAGCGTGTAATCGTATTCAACGCCGTGTGTACGTACAATCACTTGCGGTAAGGAAACATTGTTTTCTTCATCACGCTGAATAGCAAAGCTGTATTGGCTTTCACCAGATTGCTTTTCATTCAACGCTGCAACTAATGGTGTAGCCCACGCTTCGATTGCTGTTTCATCACTTAGCATATCGATAGAAAGACGAGGTTGGTATGCAAACTCATTTAACATCAGTAATGGATAACGACGACTCATGCGCTCAATCAGCTTCATGCCTGCATTATATTGCTTTACTAATTCTTCTAGTGCTAAGCCAGTAATAGCTGGTGCACCTTCAGTTGCAAACAATGATGCGTTATCTAATGCTAGAGACACTTGGTATTGATCCATGTCTTCATCATCTTTTATGTATTGCTCTTGCTTACCTTTCTTCACTTTGTAAAGTGGTGGCTGAGCAATATAGATGTGACCACGTTCAATCAGCTCTGGCATTTGACGGTAGAAGAATGTCAATAACAGCGTACGGATGTGAGAACCATCGACATCGGCATCAGTCATGATGATGATGTTGTGGTAACGCAATTTGTCTGGGTTATATTCATCACGTCCGATACCACAACCCATTGCGGTAATCAGTGTTGCCACTTCTTGAGAAGACAGCATCTTATCAAAACGTGCTTTTTCAACGTTAAGGATTTTACCTTTAAGCGGTAAGATTGCCTGATTTTTACGGTTACGCCCCTGCTTAGCTGAACCGCCAGCAGAGTCCCCTTCCACTATGTATAATTCAGATAGTGCAGGATCTTTTTCTTGGCAGTCTGCCAATTTACCCGGCAAACCAGCAAGATCAAGCGCACCTTTACGACGTGTCATTTCACGTGCTTTACGCGCAGCTTCACGTGCACGAGATGCATCAATAATTTTACTACAAACAATTTTCGCGTCTGATGGATTCTCTAATAAGAATTCACTCAGTTTTTCATTCATTGCTGATTCAACAGCAGGTTTCACTTCGCTTGATACCAGTTTGTCTTTAGTTTGGCTTGAAAACTTAGGATCAGGTACTTTAACGGAAACAACAGCCGTTAGACCTTCACGCGCATCATCACCAGATGTCGAAGTCTTTTCTTTTTTAGAATAGCCTTCTTTATCCATAAACGTATTTAACGTACGCGTTAACGCGCCACGGAAACCCGCTAAGTGACTGCCACCATCACGCTGTGGGATGTTGTTAGTGAAACAATAGATGCCTTCTTGGAAACCATCATTCCACTGCATAGCAACTTCAACCGAAATGCCATCTTCACGTTCAAAGTCAAAATGGAACACTTTCGAGTGAATTGGTGTTTTGTTGCGGTTCAAGTGTTCAACAAACGCCTTGATACCACCTTCATACATGAAGTGGTCTTGCTTGCCTTCTTCACGCTCGTCAATCAAGCGAATAGATACGCCAGAGTTAAGGAACGATAACTCGCGAAGACGCTTAGCCAAAATTTCATAGTGGAAAACAACATTGGTAAATGTATCTTCACTTGGCCAGAAACGAATACGCGTACCGGTCTTGTCTGTCTCACCGATCGCTTCAAGTGGCTTATCTGGCACACCGTGATGGTAAATTTGGTGATGAATTGAACCGTGACGATAAATTGTTAGCTCTACCTTTTCAGATAGCGCATTCACAACAGAGACACCTACACCGTGTAGGCCGCCAGAGACTTTGTATGAGTTATCATCAAATTTACCACCCGCGTGCAGTACCGTCATGATTACTTCAGCGGCAGATACACCTTCTTCTTCATGAATATCGGTTGGAATACCACGTCCGTCATCACTGACAGAAACAGAGTTATCCTCGTGGATTGTGATAATAATGTCTTCACAGTGACCAGCAAGAGCTTCATCGATAGAGTTATCGACGACCTCAAACACCATATGGTGCAAACCAGTACCGTCATCAGTATCGCCAATATACATCCCTGGGCGCTTACGTACGGCATCAAGGCCTTTAAGCACTTTAATGCTTGATGAATCGTAATTGTTGGACATTGAGTTACTCTCGCTTTAATTATCCTGCGGTTATTTTACCGTGTTCCACATGAAACATCTTGCCATTTTCATCATGCATATCTGTAATTTGTTCATCACTGATCGCACTAATGAAAACCTGGGCGTTGGTTTCTTTTAACCGTTGCGCTAACAGCGCACGCCGATGGCTATCCAGCTCGGAAGCAAAATCATCAAGAAGGTAAATACACTGTTTGCCCGTTGCTTCTGTTAGATGAAGTCCTTGCGCTAAACGTAATGCGCATACCATCAGTTTAAGTTGTCCACGCGACAACACATCTTCAACAGGCGTACCAGCCACCTTCATTCGTAAATCAGCCTTATGCGGACCATTTACGGTATAGCCAAGCTGACAATCACGCTCAAAATTACGTTTTAGCAGCTCAGCATAAGGGGTTTCTTTCTCCCAACCACGGTAATAAGACAACTGGATTTCATACTCAGGTAAAAAACCTTGGCAGATTTCAGCCGCTTTTTGTTTTACCGCAATAAGGTATTCGTCTCGCCATACACTGATTTCTTCAGCTAACACTGCTAACTCTTGATCCCAATAACTGAGTTCACGGTAGCTGCGTGCTGTTTTTAACAATGCATTGCGTTGTTTGGTGAGTCGCTTAATACGGCTCCAAGCATTATAGAACTTCGGTTCTATATGAAACACACCCCAATCAATAAAAGATCGACGATATTTCGGCCCACCAATCAAAAGCTCAAACCCTTCAGGTGTGATCAATTGCAGGGGCAATACTTGGGCTAATTGCGATAGCTTTTGACCACTTTCACCAGAAACTTTCACTTCCGTTGTGCCATCACGTTTTTTATTGATGCCCAGCGGAAGTTCTAATTGATTGTCAGTCAGTACGCGCCCATGAATAAACAACTCTTGTTGCTCATGACGAATAACACGACTGGTAAGGTGGCTTCGGAACGAACGACCATGTCCCAGATAATGGATAGCTTCCAATACACTGTTTTTTCCACTGCCGTTCGCGCCAACCAAAAAATTGAAGCGTGGTGACAAAGCTAAGTCACACGCTTCAATGTTTCTGAAGTCTTTAACGATTAAACGAGTAAGTGCCATGCTTTATAATCTAATTGGCATCACAACATACATCGCTTCATCATTGGCGCAATCTTCAACTAATGCACTGGCATTAGCATCGGTTAGCGACAAACGTACTTGGTCACATTTTAAGGTGTTAAGCACATCCAATACATAGCTAACGTTAAAACCGATTTCTAGGTCATCTCCCTGATAATCAACATCAAGAAACTCTTCCGCTTCTTCTTGCTCAGGGTTATTGGCGGTTATACGCATTTCACCTTTTGACAAGTTAACGCGCACACCTCGGAATTTTTCGTTTGATAAGATAGCAGCACGTGAAAATGCTTTACGCAATTCGTCACAACTTGCTTCTACAAACTTATTGCTGCTTTGTGGCATAACGCGGCGGTAATCAGGAAAACGCCCATCCACTAGCTTCGAGGTGAATACAAAATTATTCACGGTTGCTCGGATATTCGAATTACCAATTTGGATATCAACCATTGCTTCGGCGTTATCTAGCAAGCGTACCAATTCCAATACGCCTTTACGCGGCACAATAATCTGCTTAGTTGCTAGTTCTTGCGCTAAGTCGATCGCGCATACCGCCATACGGTGGCCATCTGTCGCAACCGATCGTAAATGGCTGCCGTCAGTTTCAAATAACATGCCATTTAAGTAGTAACGTACATCTTGATGTGCCATTGAAAATTGCGTGCTTTGGATAAGTTGGCTCATGCGACCTTGCGGTAACGTGAACTCAACTTCACTCTGCCAATCTTCAATATTAGGAAAATCAGCGGCAGGCAATGTCGATAGTGAGTAACGACTACGACCAGAACGGATTAAAATACGATCGCCTTCAAGCGTAACGGCAATCTTGGCGCTATCAGGCAAGCCACGACAAATATCGAGAAACTTACGAGAAGGCACAGTCACTGCACCAATTTCAAAATCAGCTTCTAGTGCTAATTTTGCAATCAGTTCGACTTCTAAATCGGTTCCTGTCATCGACAGGTATCCCTCTTCCACTTTAAGCAGAATGTTACCTAAGATAGGTAAAGAAGGACGACCGCCTAAAGCACCAGATACCTGCTGCAAAGGCTTTAATAAATGTTCGCGTTCGACGGTAAATTTCATATCAGGTCGATAATGTTCTTATTAGGTTTGAATAATCTTCTTTTATATCGTGGCTTTCTTCACGCAACTGCACTATTTTTCGGCAAGCATGTAAGACTGTGGTGTGATCTCGCCCACCAAAAGCATCACCGATTTCAGGAAGACTGTGATTAGTTAATTCTTTTGCCAGTGCCATCGCCATTTGACGCGGTCGCGCCACGGAACGTGAACGACGCTTCGACAGCATGTCTGACATCTTTATTTTATAGTATTCAGCAACAGTCTTCTGAATATTATCAATGGTAACAAGCTTTTCTTGCAGCGCGAGTAAATCACGTAAGGCTTCACGCACAAAATCTATCGTAATTGCACGACCCGTGAAGTTGGCATTAGCGATAACACGATTCAATGCGCCTTCAAGCTCACGTACGTTTGAACGTAAACGCTTAGCAATAAAGAATGCCACTTCATCGGGCAGTCGAATATTATGATTTTCAGCCTTCTTCATTAAGATAGCGACCCGAGTTTCTAACTCTGGTGGCTCAATCGCAACAGTTAATCCCCAACCAAAACGTGATTTCAAACGATCTTCTACCCCATTGATTTCTCTAGGGTAACGGTCGGATGTCAAAATGATCTGTTGGTTACCTTCAAGCAAAGCATTAAAGGTATGAAAAAATTCTTCTTGTGAACGTTCTTTATTAGCAAAGAATTGAATGTCATCAATCAATAATGCATCAACACTGCGGTAATAACGCTTAAATTCTTCAATGGCGTTATTTTGCAGGGCTTTCACCATATCTTGAACAAAACGTTCAGAGTGCATGTAAACCACGCGCGCATTGGGCTTACGATCAGCAATCGCATTGCCAACCGCATGTAATAAGTGCGTTTTACCCAACCCCGTGCCGCCATAAAGAAACAATGGGTTATACGCAGCACCAGGATTATCAGACACTTGACGACACGCAGCCAAACCCAGTTGATTCGATTTACCTTCAACAAAATTATTAAAATTATGTTTAGGGTTCACATTCGAACGATAACCTGATTTCGATTCAGGTTGCACGGGTGATGGTGCCGGCTCCCATGAGCGTGATGGCGCATCATCTTGCAATATTTTCGTTGCAGGTGATGGTTTTCGCACTAACGTCACTGCTGGTGCGGCTGGTGCGATGTTTTGAGAAGGTGGTACAACAACTTGTCGGCTGCCCACTTCAAAACGCAAGATCGGTATATCCGTCCCACAGAATTCATTCAGTAGACGGTTAATATTATTAAGGTACTTATCCCTTACCCAATCGAGAACAAAACGATTAGGCGCAAAAAGGGTCAGCGTATTATCGTTTAACTCAGCTTGTAGGGGTCGCACCCACATGCTGAATTCTGTCGCAGGTAGCTCTTCTTGAAGACGTTGAAGGCACTGCAACCATAGCGAAGATGACAAGTTCGACTCCACACTGAGTAACAAAACACAAAAAGGGATATAATTTTATACCTGCTGGCTCTGGATCACCAGCAAAGAGATCGCAGATCCAGTGAATAAGATCAGACTTATTCACACAAACTGCACAATCAAGCATTGGATCAACACAATTTACCCAGACATTACCCACAATACTATTAACATTGAGCTAAGATCCATCAAACCTAACTCTACGTTATGTAAAATAACTCTAAGTTATTTAAAAAAACCGAAGCCTACCAAGTAGGATGGCAGAAATAGATAATGATGTAAGCCATACATGGAGTAAACAGGATGAAAAGCTGGGTAAAGACAACATTTACAGCGGTAGCACTAACTTTAGCGGCAAGCCAAACAGTAATGGCGGCAACAGATGTTAAAGTTGGTATGTCAGGACGCTATTTCCCTTTTACTTTTGTAAAGATGGATCAACTTCAGGGTTTTGAGGTCGATTTATGGGATGAAATCGGCAAACGTAACGATTATAACGTTGAATATGTTACCGCAAGCTTCTCTGGTTTATTTGGCTTACTAGAAACGGGACGTATTGATACCATTTCAAACCAAATCACGATTACTCCCGAACGCCAGGCTAAATTCCTTTTTGCTGAACCTTACGTTATTGATGGTGCGCAGCTGGTAGTACGCAAAGGCAATAACGATATTAAATCGACAGCTGATCTTGCAGATAAAACAGTCGGGGTCAACTTAGGTTCTAATTACGAACAGCTATTGCGTCAGCTTGATAATGCCGCACAAATCAACATCAAAACCTACGATGCGGGTATCGAGCACGATGTTGCTTTAGGCCGTACCGATGCATTTGTAATGGATCGCCTTTCTTCAATTGAGTTGATTAAAAAAGCGAATTTACCACTAGAATTAGCAGGTGAACCATTTGAGACAATTGAAAATGCGTGGCCTTTTGTGAAAAATGAAAAAGGCGAGAAGCTACGTAATGAGGTCAATACAGCACTAAACGCAATGCGTGAAGATGGCACACTGGCTGACATTTCAGTGAAATGGTTTGATACAGATATCACCAAATAATATGTAAAAAGTTAAGCTTCAATTCATTTATCGCTAATAAGGCTCACCAATGGTGAGTCTTTGTGTCTCTGACAACATCCACAATCAACGGACAAGTAGCCATCATGGGTTTCGATTTCAATTATATGCTTTCTCTGATGCCAATCTTGATGAAGTACCTTGGTACAACACTATCGATGGCAGTATGGGGACTAGGATTTGCACTAATCATCGCGATAACGTTGGCGTTAGTACGAGTTTATAAGCTGCCAGTATTAAACCAGCTGAGCCAGCTTTATATCAGTTTCTTTCGCGGAACCCCCTTGCTTGTGCAACTGTTCCTACTTTATTACGGTTTGCCCCAAGTCTTTCCGATATTTATTGGTTTAGATGCTTTCAGTGCATCGGTTATCGGATTGAGCTTACACTTCGCTGCTTATATGGCAGAAAGTATTCGAGCAGCCATTATTGGGGTCGATCGCAGCCAACGGGAAGCAAGCCTTGCCATTGGCATGACAGAAATGCAGGCAATGCGCCGTATTATTTTACCGCAAGCTACTCGTATCGCTTTGCCGTCTCTAATGAATTATTTTATCGATATGATTAAATCAACCTCACTCGCCTTCACGCTTGGGGTCGCTGAGATTATGGCAAAAGCACAAATGGAGGCATCTTCTAGCTTTAAATTTTTTGAAGCATTCTTGGCTGTTGCCTTTATTTATTGGGGATTAGTGCTTGTACTAACGCAAGTACAAAATTGGGCTGAAGCAAAACTCAATAAGGCGTATGTACGATGATAGACATAAAAAAACTCACCAAACGCTTTGGCGATAGCACCGTCTTTTCAGATCTAGACTTAACTATCACCAAAGGTGAAATTGTGGTGGTGATTGGCCCATCAGGTACCGGAAAATCCACGTTATTGCGCTGTATTAATTTTTTGGAAACCGCGAATCAAGGCAAAATCACCATTGATGGTGTGACGGTTGATACAACTCAAGCCAAAAAGAACGATATTTTAGCGTTACGACGTAAAACAGGCTTTGTTTTTCAAAATTATGCGTTATTTGCTCATTTAACGGCACGGCAAAACGTGGCAGAAGGTTTGATCACCGTAAAAGGCTGGAAAAAAGACACGGCTTACCTGCGAGCTCAACAAATTCTTGATGATATTGGGCTTGGTGATAAAGGAGATGCCTTTCCGGCAGCACTTTCTGGTGGTCAGCAGCAACGAGTGGGGATCGGACGCGCAATGGCATTAGAAGCCGAATTATTGCTATTTGATGAGCCAACATCCGCTTTAGACCCTGAATGGGTCGGTGAAGTGCTTACATTAATGAAAAAATTGGCAACTCGTCATCAAACCATGTTAGTGGTTACTCACGAAATGCAATTTGCACGCGAAGTTGCTGATAGAGTGATCTTTATGGCCGATGGTGAATTCGTAGAACAAGGCAAACCAGAGCAGATCTTCACCACTCCAAACGATCCAAGATTAAAAAAGTTCTTAAATCAGGTCGGGATCAGCGAAGGATCCTTGCGCTCTGGCTCACAAAAAGTATAATTCACCGCCCATACGACAATATGGGCATAATTATTGACTCTTTGGCAGTCAGTGATTACAATTCCGCCTCTTTGTTAGAGGTCGAGGATATTTTTATATCCGAAACTAAATAACAAACTTAAAAACTGATCAGTTAATTTAAGGTAATACCAATGAAACGCACTTTTCAACCTTCAGTTCTAAAGCGCAAGCGCAGCCACGGCTTTCGTGCTCGCATGGCAACTAAGAACGGTCGCGCAACAATCAATGCACGTCGTGCAAAAGGCCGTAAGCGCCTTTCTAAGTAATCTCTGATTATTTTGAATAAGCTAGCCTTCTCTCGGGAGTTACGTTTGTTAACTCCCGAGCATTATAAAAAAGTCTTCCAGCAAGCTCATCGTGCTGGCTCTCCTCATTTAACTATTCTAGCCCGTCCTAACGACCTCAATCATCCTCGTCTTGGTCTTGCTGTTCCCAAAAAACAAATTAAAACTGCCCCAGGTAGAAACCATTTCAAACGTATTGTTCGAGAAAGTTTCCGCTTAAAGCAACATGATTTGCCAGCAAACGATTTCGTCGTGATTGCAAAGAAAAGTGCCAGTGAGTTGAGCAACGAAGAGTTATTTAAGTTGTTGGATAAATTATGGCATCGCCTGTCTCGCCCTTCGCGTGGCTAGCCATCCGGCTGGTCCGCCTTTACCAACTGATAATAAGTCCGCTACTTGGACCTCGTTGTCGTTTTACTCCTACATGTTCTCAATATGCTATTGAAGCAATAAAAATGCATGGAGTCGTAAAAGGTTGTTGGTTCGCGGCGAAACGTCTATTAAGATGTCACCCTTTAAACAACGGTGGTTTTGACCCCGTTCCGCCAACCAAGCATAACGACAGAGATAATTAACGATGGATTCCCAACGCAATATTCTGTTAATTGCCCTACTGTTTGTCTCTTTCCTACTGTTTCAACAGTGGAATATGGACAACAGCCCACAGCCGCAAGGCCAGGGTACAGAGCAACAAGTTAACAATAGTGGTGATGTCCCTTCACATTCAGGTGATGGTCAACCAATTCCTGATCAAGAAACAACATCTAAAGACGTAATCACTATCAATACCGATGTACTGGCTCTTTCTGTCGATACGCTAGGTGGTGATGTTACTGAAGCTAAGTTATTAGCTTACGATAACGAATTAGATTCAGCTGACCCATTCATCCTTCTTAAGGACGAGGCTGGTCACAGCTATATTGCACAGTCAGGTCTAATCGGTGCTAATGGTATTGATTCCGCTAACGGTCGTGCACAATTAGCTGTAACAGCAAAAGATTTTACGCTGGCTGATGGTCAAGACGAACTACGTGTACCAATGACATACGTAAAAGATGGCATTACATACACCAAAACATTCGTTCTTAAACGCAACAGCTATGCTGTTGATGTTGAATACACCATTGATAACCAATCAGCTTCTGCAGCAAGTGTACAAATGTATGCACAGCTCCGCCAGAACCTGATGGACGATGGCAGTAGCCTTACGATGCCAACGTACCGTGGTGGCGCATATTCAACAGATACAACCAACTATAAGAAGTACAGCTTCGATGACATGCAGGACAAAAGCCTGAACATGACAACGACGAATGGCTGGGCAGCAATGCTGCAACACTACTTCGTATCAGCTTGGATTCCTCGTTCAGAAGAAGCATCAAACCTATTTACTCGTGCTAGCAATGGCCAGGGGTATATTGGTGTCCGTCTACCAACCACAACAATTGCAGCTGGTACAGAGCAAACCATTACTTCTACACTTTGGGTCGGTCCTAAACTGCAGAAAGAAATGGAAGCAACAGCAGCTAATCTAAACCTAACAGTTGATTACGGTTGGTTATGGTTTATCGCAAGCCCGTTACATAAACTACTGTCGTTCATTCAGAGCATCGTAGGTAACTGGGGTATCGCGATCATGATGCTTACTTTCATCGTTCGTGGTGCGATGTACCCGCTAACTAAAGCGCAGTACACCTCTATGGCTAAAATGCGCATGCTTCAGCCTAAGCTGACTGCAATGCGTGAGCGTCTAGGCGATGATCGTCAACGCATGAGCCAAGAAATGATGGAACTGTACAAGAAAGAGAAAGTTAACCCGTTGGGTGGCTGTCTTCCTATTGTATTACAGATGCCAATTTTCATTGCATTGTACTGGTCACTGATGGAATCAGTTGAATTGCGCCACTCACCGTTCTTCGGTTGGATTCACGACTTGTCAGCACAAGACCCGTACTACATCCTGCCATTGTTAATGGGTGTGTCGATGTTCATGATTCAGAAAATGAGCCCGACAACTGTAACGGATCCTATGCAGCAGAAGATCATGACATTTATGCCTGTTATGTTCACATTCTTCTTCTTATGGTTCCCATCCGGTCTAGTTCTATACTGGTTAGTATCGAACGTAGTTACCTTGATCCAGCAAACGTTAATTTATCGTTCTCTGGAAAAGAAAGGTCTACACACCAAATAGCATGACCAGCTAAGTTATTGAAAGGCGACCTAAGGGTCGCCTTTTTTATTGGGCTATTGGTCATAATCCCCTCTTTCCACCTATATTCTAAGCTATTGCCATTATGCGGTAAGTCAGCAATTACTAGGCTTTCCTATCGACTCTGTTTACAATTACTGCGAATTTTTTAAGCCAAGCCAAAGATATGAATGAACATACAGATACCATCGTTGCTCAAGCTACACCTCCTGGTCGAGGTGGTGTAGGCATCATTCGCGTTTCAGGTCCAAAGGCTAAAGAGGTTGCTCTTGCTGTTGCTGGTCGTGAATTAAAAACGCGTTACGCCGAATATCTTCCTTTTAAAAATGAAGATGGCACCGCTCTGGATCAGGGCATCGCACTCTTTTTTAAAGCTCCTAACTCCTTCACCGGTGAAGACGTCCTTGAATTACAAGGACACGGCGGCCCTGTTCTGATAGATATGATGATTCGCCGTATCCTGAAGCTTGATGGCATTCGCCCTGCACGTCCGGGGGAGTTCTCTGAACGCGCCTTCATGAACGATAAGCTTGATTTAACCCAAGCAGAGGCTATTGCAGACTTAATTGATGCCAGTTCAGAAGAAGCGGCTAAAAGTGCCTTCAAATCTCTTCAAGGAGTATTTTCAACCAAAGTGAATGAGCTGGTGGAAGCCGTTATTCACCTACGCATTTATGTTGAAGCTGCTATCGACTTTCCAGAAGAAGAAATCGACTTCTTGTCTGATGGTAAAGTAAGTAATGACTTACATGCCATCATCGATACTCTTAAAGCTGTACGCCGAGAAGCGAATCAAGGTTCAATTATTCGCGAAGGGATGAAGGTTGTTATTGCTGGTCGTCCTAACGCAGGCAAATCAAGCTTACTGAATGCACTATCAGGTAAAGATTCCGCAATTGTTACCGATATTGCTGGTACAACACGTGATGTACTACGTGAACACATTCATATCGATGGCATGCCATTACACATCATCGATACCGCCGGTTTACGTGAAGCATCCGATGAAGTGGAGCGCATTGGTATTGAACGTGCTTGGGAAGAAATTCAACAGGCAGATCGCGTATTGTTCATGGTCGATGGCACCACAACCAACGACACCGACCCGAAAGATATCTGGCCAGATTTTATTGAACGCCTACCAGCAAGCATGGGCTTAACCGTTATTCGCAATAAAGTGGAATTAACAGGGGAAGCTGCAGGAATTTGCCATGTCAACAACCCTACACTTGTCCGTCTATCTGCCCTTACAGGTGAAGGCGTTGATAGCCTACGTGAACATTTAAAAGAATGTATGGGCTTCTCAGGTACAACTGAAGGGGGCTTTATGGCACGCCGTCGTCACCTCGAAGCACTGGAGCAAGCCGCTCAACACTTAGAAATAGGTAAAGAACAGCTAGAAGGTTTTATGGCTGGCGAAATACTGGCAGAAGAACTTCGTCTTGCTCAGCAATATTTAAGTGAGATCACTGGTGAGTTCACCTCTGATGATCTTCTAGGAAGGATCTTTACTTCTTTCTGTATTGGTAAATAATTCGATCACACCCCGATCATGTCCATAGGGTATTTATTGCCCTGTGGATGCTTTTCTCCATACGTTATTTCACTCAATTCCCTACATTTAGTCTCTTTTATCTCCCTCACTAAACAGTACAATCAAGGTCATTATCTCCAATACAGAGGACAGTATGAGCAATATAACCTTAATCACAGGCAGCACATTAGGTGGCGCTGAGTACGTCGCTGACCATTTATCAGAGCTATTAGAGCAAGATGGTCATAGTACTGAAGTCGTTAATCACGCTAATTTGAGTGAACTCAATACCGATTCAATCTGGTTATTAGTCTGTTCAACGCATGGAGCGGGTGATTTCCCAGACAATATACAGCCCTTTATTAATCAGCTCACAGCGCAAAAACCAGACTTATCAGCCCTGAAATATGGCGTAATAGGTTTGGGAGATAGTAGCTACGATACGTTCTGTGCGGCGGGAATTAACATCGATAATTTACTGAATTCTCTCTATGCAGTGAAGCTTGGTGAACGATTAGATATCGATATTTCACAACACTCTGTACCTGAAGATGCAGCTGAAAGTTGGTTCGTCGAGTGGAAAAAACACCTTTGTAGTAAAAATTAGCCTCAAAATTACCCAATATTTAGGCTGATTTGAAACTATTTTCTGTGGATAACTATAGATCTAAACGGTGATCAACCCATAGTTATCCATTGAATAACTTTATCCCCATTCTACCCCTGTGTATAAGTAGTCGTTTTGATCCCAGCTAATCCTTATGATGATCAAAGCTACTCCACAACTAATGATCTACAGTAACACCATGATCATTAGGATCATTTATCGGTTATCCACACGATCGGGCGATCCTAATAATAGATCTAATAGAAGATCTCTAAATAAGATCTTATATATAATAAGCAAACCACTTTGAGCTGATCAAATGATCTTCACTAAAGATTCTTTCTTCATCAGAAAAAGGATAGAATAATCCCCCTTTTGCTCGTAGTAACTCACTGGCTCTTTGATTACCTGAGGTAGTTTCATGTTTTACCAGGAAAATTTTGATGTCATCGTTGTTGGTGGGGGTCATGCCGGCACTGAAGCCGCATTAGCCGCAGCCAGAATGGGACAAAAAACCTTACTTTTGACACATAACATCGACACGTTAGGTCAAATGTCTTGTAACCCAGCAATTGGCGGGATCGGGAAAGGACACCTGGTTAAAGAAGTGGATGCCCTTGGCGGTTTAATGGCCAAAGCCACCGACAAAGGCGGGATCCAATTTAGAACGTTAAATTCGTCAAAAGGTCCAGCTGTTCGTGCCACACGTGCACAAGCAGACCGCGCACTTTACAAAGCCGCTGTACGTGAAGCACTTGAAAACCAACCAAATTTAATGCTTTTTCAACAAGCTGTTGATGATTTGATCGTTGAAAATGATCGTGTTATCGGTGTCGTTACTGAGATGGGATTAAAATTTCGGGCGACATCGGTTGTATTAACCGTGGGGACATTCCTGGGTGGTAAGATCCACATTGGATTAGAAAATTACAGCGGCGGTCGTGCTGGTGATCCACCTTCGATCGCACTGGCATCACGTCTGCGTGAGTTACCTTTCCGTGTTGATCGTTTAAAAACAGGAACGCCACCACGCATTGATGCTCGAACGGTCGATTTTAGTCGCCTTCAAGCGCAGCACGGTGATAATCCAATTCCCACTTTTTCGTTTATGGGTAAAACGTCGGATCATCCACGTCAGATCCCATGTTATATCACTTATACAAACGAAAAAACGCACGATGTTATTCGCAATAATCTAGATCGTAGCCCAATGTATTCTGGGGTAATTGAAGGTATCGGCCCGCGTTACTGTCCGTCAATTGAAGATAAAGTCATGCGTTTTGCTGACAAAAATAGTCATCAAATCTTCATTGAACCAGAAGGGTTAACGACTCACGAATTATATCCAAACGGTATTTCAACCAGTTTACCGTTTGATGTTCAGATACAAATTGTGCGTTCAATGGATGGTTTTGAAAATGCTGCCATCATGCGTCCTGGTTATGCGATTGAATATGATTTCTTTGATCCTCGTGATTTAAAGCAAACATTTGAAACGAAGTTTATCGACGGTTTATTCTTTGCTGGTCAAATAAATGGTACAACCGGCTACGAAGAAGCGGCTGCACAAGGTTTACTTGCCGGTATGAATGCAGCCCTTCAGTCGCAAGGCAAAGAAGGTTGGTGTCCTCGTCGTGATCAGGCCTACATGGGTGTATTGATTGATGACTTGTCTACCATGGGTACCAAAGAACCGTACCGTATGTTCACATCTCGCGCGGAATACCGTTTGTTGCTGCGTGAAGACAATGCTGATTTACGTTTAACTGAAATCGGTCGTGAACTTGGTTTAGTGGATGATGATCGTTGGGCTCGCTTTAACCAAAAAGTTGAAAATATCGAACAAGAACGTCAGCGTTTAAAAGATATTTGGATCAACCCAAACTCGGATCATGTTGATGAAATCAATAAGATCCTTAAAACACCGATTGCACGAGAAGCTAATGGCGAAGATCTTTTACGTCGCCCTGAGATAACGTATAAATTATTAACGCAACTTGAAGACTTTTCACCTGCTCATATTGATACACAAGCCAGTGAGCAAGTTGAAACTCAGGTGAAATATCAGGGTTATATTGATCGCCAGAAGGATGAAGTTGAAAAGTCACTGCGTCATGAAACCACAAAATTACCCTTCGATTTGGATTACAGTATCGTCAAAGGCTTATCAAATGAAGTCATTGCAAAGTTAACCGATGCAAAACCAGAAACAATTGGTATGGCTTCTCGTATTTCAGGTATTACCCCTGCTGCAATCTCTTTGTTGCTGGTCTACTTGAAAAAGCACGGTATGCTGAAAAAAGGCGAATAGGAATTATCAATGAAACAACGTTTAGTGCAGTTAATCGCACAAACTGAATTACAAGTCACAGAACAACAAGTTCAACAGCTTGTTGGTTATGTAGAACTGCTTCATAAATGGAATAAAGCGTACAATCTAACATCTGTGCGCGATCCTCATGAGATGTTAGTGAAACATATCATGGATAGTATTGTGGTAAGTGCTCACCTTCAGGGCGAGAACTTCATTGATGTTGGTACGGGACCGGGATTACCGGGTATTCCGTTAGCGATTATGTGTCCAGAGAAAAACTTTACGCTACTTGATAGTTTGGGCAAGCGTATTCGTTTTATCAAACAAGTGGTACATGAGCTAAATATTGCCAATGTAACCCCAGTGCAAAGCCGCGTTGAAGAATTCCAACCGGAACAAGGTTTTGATGGAGTGATCAGCCGCGCATTTGCATCAATGAATGATATGGTATCTTGGTGTCACCATTTACCAGCGGAAAATGGACATTTTCTGGCTTTAAAGGGTCAATTTAGTGAACAGGAAGTGGCAGAGTTACCTGAGTGGTGTTCTGTGACTGAAGTCAAATCTTTGCAAATCCCTGAACTAGAAGGGGAGCGTCATTTAGTTATTTTGACAGCAAAAGAATAAAGGATGAGGTTTTTTCGTGGGAAAAGTCATTGCTATAGCAAATCAGAAAGGAGGCGTGGG
Source organism: Photobacterium profundum (assembly GCF_003026285.1). GTDB lineage: Bacteria > Pseudomonadota > Gammaproteobacteria > Enterobacterales > Vibrionaceae > Photobacterium > Photobacterium profundum. The sequence continues at coordinate 43,867 of NZ_PYOD01000022.1, read as the reverse complement.
TAAAACCACGACTTGCGTTAATTTAGCTGCTTCATTAGCGGCAACGCAACGAAAAGTCTTAGTTATAGATTTAGATCCGCAAGGTAATGCAACGATGGCGAGCGGCGTTGATAAATACCAAGTGGATGCAACGGCATATGAACTTTTAGTCGAAGAAACCCCGTTTAACGATGTAGTCATTACTGATACCACTGGGGGCTATCATTTGATAGCTGCCAATGGTGATGTTACGGCGGCAGAAATTAAGCTGATGGAAGTATTTGCACGTGAAGTCCGCTTACGTAATGCTTTAGAGGTAGTTCGTGATAACTATGATTTCATATTTATTGATTGCCCTCCTGCCCTTAATCTTCTTACAATCAACGCTATGACTGCTGCTGATTCTGTTTTAGTGCCTATGCAATGTGAATATTTTGCATTGGAAGGTTTAACGGCATTAATGGATACCATCAGTAAATTGACAGCCGTTGTGAATGCAGATCTTAAAATTGAAGGTTTGTTGAGGACAATGTTTGATCCTCGAAATAGGCTGTCAAATGAAGTATCTCAACAGCTTAAGAAGCATTTTGGTGATAAAGTGTATCGTACTGTTATTCCGCGTAATGTACGTCTTGCTGAAGCACCGAGCCATGGTCGCCCTGCAATGTATTACGATAAATATTCAAGTGGTGCAAAAGCTTATTTAGCCTTAGCCGGTGAAATGATTCGCCGTGACGAATTGGCACATAACGCAGATGCTATCAACGCATAAGGGTTGATCATGAACATGAGTAAACGAGGTCTAGGAAAAGGCCTTGATGCATTGCTAGCAACGAGTTCTGTTGCGCAAGCAAAACAGCAAAATGCGGAAAAAGCACAATCATTATCAGTAGATGGTACGTTAAGAGAACTGCCTATTCATCTGCTCCAGCCTGGAAAATACCAACCGCGTAAAGAAATGTCGGATGAAGCACTTGCAGAGTTAAGTGATTCTATTCGTGCGCAAGGTATTATCCAGCCTATTGTTGTGCGTAAATTAGCATCTCAACAGTATGAAATTATCGCAGGTGAACGACGTTGGCGTGCTTCTCGTCAAGCTGGGCTTCAGAGTATCCCTTGTATTGTTAAGGATGTTAATGACCGCGCAGTAATTGCCATCGCTCTGATTGAGAATATTCAACGTGAAGATCTTAATTCGATTGAAGAAGCGCAAGCATTAGAACGCTTACAAAGTGAGTTTTCTCTGACGCATCAGCAAATCGCGGAAGCGGTAGGTAAGTCTCGTGCAGCGGTGTCTAACTTGCTGCGTTTGAATCAGTTAGAAGCACCGGTAAAGCGTATGCTTGAGCTGCGTCAGCTTGATATGGGGCATGCACGTGCCCTTCTTAGTTTGGACGCTGATATGCAGTTAGAAGCTGCAGAAACCGTTGTGACTAAAATGCTGAGTGTGCGTGATACTGAAAAGTTAGTAAAAAAACTGCTTAACCCGGTTATTGAACGTGTTAAACCTGCTGATAATTTAGAGGTTAAAGAACTAGAAAATAGTTTAAGTGAACGATTGGGTACTCAGGTAGCAATTAACCACCAAAAAAATGGTAAAGGCAAGATTGTTATCAGTTTTGATGAAGCGCACAAATTTAAGCAACTTATTGCAATCTTTGATCGGGAAGTGTGATCTTCGATGTGTGTATTTTGTTGCAAATTTTACAACGACGTGATCAAGTTATTGTGTTGTAAAATCTTACTCTTTTTTTTGCTGCTATTAGATTGCATTCAATCTAATGAGCCGTATAATTTTCGCAGTTTTCCCAGCACGACAATTGTGTAGTGGAATGGACTCGAGGAACGAATACATGGTATCGGCGCTAGTTAGACCAGGACGCCAATTGGCGAAGCGGTTACTGTTATTGCAAGCTGGCGTCGTTTTAACAACGGCATTAATGGCAGTATTTGCTGTCAGTGTTGACTGGGGAATCTCGGCATTAATTGGTGGTGGCATCTTTGTGATAGCCAACACGGTTTTTGCCACGTGTGCTTTTCTCTTTAGTGGTGCTCGCAAGGCACGACTGGTGATGGCATCATTTTTTGGTGGGGAAGTGTTAAAAATCCTTATCACAGTCATCCTATTTGCCATTGTTTACCTGTATATGGAGGTGGAACTTGTTCCCCTCAAGCTGACCTATTTGCTGGTTCTTGGAATTAACATCTTTGGGCCAGTTTTATTTATTAACAGCAACAAATAGGATGAGTTATGGCTGCGCCAGGTGAAGCGCTAACGCCGTCAGGCTACATTACTCACCACCTGACCAATTTGGCAGTGGGTGATGGTGGCTTCTGGACGGTGCATATAGATAGCCTATTTTTCTCTGTATTGACTGGCCTTATCTTTTTAGGGCTTTTCCATTCAGTAGCAAAAAAGGCGACATCAGGAGTTCCAAGTAAGTTACAGTGTTTTGTGGAAATAATGGTTGAATTCGTTGATAACAACGTTAAAGATACTTTTCATGGCCGCAACCCATTAGTAGCACCTTTGGCACTTACTATTTTCTGTTGGATTATGCTGATGAATATCATGGACTTAGTTCCAATTGATTTTCTTCCGTATGCCGCAGAACATGGTCTGGGTATTCCTTATCTTAAGGTAGTACCAACTGCAGATGTTAACATCACCATGGCAATGGCGCTGGGCGTATTCGCATTGATGATTTATTACAGCATCAAAGTGAAAGGTCTGGGCGGCTTTGCTAAAGAACTGGCTCTTCATCCGTTCAATCACCCAATTATGATTCCGTTCAACTTGCTTCTTGAGATTGTTTCGCTACTAGCGAAGCCTATTTCACTTGGTATGCGTTTGTTCGGTAACATGTTTGCAGGTGAGGTGGTGTTTATCCTGATCGCGGCATTGATGCCGTGGTGGGCTCAATGGCTAGGTTCGGTACCGTGGGCAATTTTCCACATCCTAGTCATTACGATTCAAGCATTCGTATTCATGATGTTGACTATTGTGTACCTGTCTCAGGCACATGAAGACAATCATTAACAATAACGATTATTTGTAAATTTTTTTGTTCAATTTTTTACTGGCATTTTAGCCGACAACTATAAACTGGAGATAGTGATGGAAACTTTACTAAGCTTTTCTGCAATTGCCGTGGGCATCATTGTAGGTCTTGCTTCCCTTGGTACAGCGATCGGCTTCGCACTTTTAGGCGGTAAATTCCTTGAAGGTGCTGCACGTCAGCCTGAGATGGCACCAATGCTACAAGTTAAGATGTTCATCATCGCCGGTCTTCTTGATGCGGTTCCAATGATCGGTATCGTAATCGCTCTACTATTCACATTCGCAAACCCATTTGTTGGTCAGCTAGCTGGTTAATCAATAGCTGTTTTTAACCTTATGGTTTATTACAGTCGCAAATGGACCCATAGCAACCCTTTTTAAGGAGATGCGTTGTGAATATGAATGCAACTTTGCTGGGTCAGGCTATCGCTTTTTTCTTATTTGTCGTGTTCTGCATGAAATATGTATGGCCACCACTTATGGAAGCGATTGAAGAACGTCAGACAAAAATTGCTGACGGTTTGGCTGCAGCAGATCGCGCAGCCAAAGACCTGAATCTAGCGCAAGCGAATGCTTCTGATCAATTGAAAGATGCGAAACGTACTGCGAGCGAGCTTATTGAGCAAGCAAACAAACGTAAAGCTCAGATCATTGATGAAGCGAAAATGGAAGCGCAAGCTGAGCGTAAGAATATTCTTGCTCAAGGCCAAGCTGAAATCGAAGCTGAGCGCAATCGCGCTCGTGATGATCTGAGAAAACAAGTTGCAACTCTAGCTGTGATTGGTGCTGAGAAAATCATTGAACGTACGATTGATAAAGACGTTCATGCTGATCTTCTTAACAAAGTCACTGCAGAACTGTAATTAAAGGGGCAAGCACATGTCGGATATGACTACTATCGCACGCCCCTACGCTAAAGCAGCCTTTGATTTTGCGGTTGAGAATGGTGAGCTAGTCCAATGGGCTGAAATGCTTACTTTTGCTGGTGAAGTAGTAAAAGATGAAGCTATGCAAGATATCTTGGATAGTGGATTTGCTGCTGAAAAGCTAACTGAAATTTTTGTTTCAGTTTGCGGTGAGCAACTCAACGAATTCGGTCAAAACTTGTTAAAAGTTTTGGCTGAAAATGGACGCCTTAAAGTACTACCTAATATCTGTGACGAGTTCTTGTTCTTGAAAAATGAACATGAAAAAGTTATCGAAGCTGACGTGATTTCTGCGGTGGTTTTAGATGATGCTCAGCTTGCAGCTATTAGTGCGAAACTTGGTAAGCGTCTTGAACGTGAAGTGAAGCTGAACTGCAGTGTAGACGAGACCCTGATTGCTGGGGTCGTAATTAGAGCTGGAGACCTGGTAATCGATAACTCAGTACGCGGTAAATTAACCCGTCTGAACGATACTTTGCAGTCTTGATTTAGGGAATTGGAGCATGCAACTTAATTCCACGGAAATTAGCGAACTGATCAAACAACGTATTGAAAATTTCAATGTTGTTAGTGAAGCACGCAACGAAGGTACCATCGTTTCAGTAAGTGACGGTATCATTCGTGTCCATGGCCTTGCAGACGTAATGCAAGGTGAAATGATTGAATTACCTGGTGGCCGTTTTGCACTAGCACTTAACCTTGAGCGTGACTCGGTTGGTGCTGTTGTAATGGGTCCATATGCTGACCTTCAGGAAGGCATGAAAGTAACAGGTACTGGTCGTATTCTTGAGGTTCCTGTTGGTCCTGCGCTACTTGGTCGTGTTGTTAACACACTGGGTGAGCCGATCGATGGTAAAGGTTCGATTGATACAGATATAACTTCTCCTGTAGAAGTTATTGCACCAGGTGTTATCGATCGTAAGTCAGTTGATCAACCACTTCAAACTGGTTACAAAGCTGTCGATTCGATGATTCCAATTGGTCGTGGCCAGCGTGAGCTGATCATCGGTGACCGTCAAACAGGTAAAACGGCGATGGCAATCGATGCCATCATCAACCAGAAAGATTCTGGTATTTACTCTGTTTACGTTGCTATCGGCCAGAAAGCTTCAACTATTGCTAACGTAGTTCGTAAGCTGGAAGAACATGGCGCACTGGAAAATACTATCGTTGTAGTTGCATCTGCTTCTGAAGCAGCAGCACTACAATACCTTGCACCATACTCTGGTTGTGCAATGGGTGAGTATTTCCGTGACCGCGGTGAAGATGCGTTGATCGTATATGATGATTTGTCTAAGCAAGCAGTTGCTTACCGTCAGATCTCTCTACTTCTTCGTCGTCCACCAGGCCGTGAAGCTTACCCTGGTGATGTTTTCTATTTACACTCTCGCCTTCTAGAGCGTGCATCTCGTGTAAGCGAGCATTACGTAGAAAAGTTCACTAACGGTGAAGTTAAAGGTAAGACCGGTTCACTGACTGCGCTTCCAATTATCGAAACGCAAGCTGGTGACGTATCGGCATTCGTACCGACGAACGTAATCTCCATCACTGATGGTCAGATCTTCCTACAGAAAGAGCTGTTTGACGGTGGTCTCCGTCCAGCTGTTGACCCAGGTATTTCTGTATCTCGTGTAGGTGGTTCTGCTCAAACCAAGATCATTAAGAAACTGTCTGGTGGTATTCGTACTGCTCTTGCACAGTATCGTGAACTAGCAGCATTTGCTCAGTTCTCGTCTGACCTTGATGCGGCAACTAAAAAGCAGCTTGATCACGGTCAGAAAGTGACTGAATTGATGAAGCAAAAGCAGTATGCACCTATGTCTGTATTTGAACAGGCTGTGGTTATCTTTGCTGCTGAAAAAGGTTATTTGAATGACATCGAGCTGACTAAGCTTGCTGACTTCGAAGCTGCGTTGCTTTCTTATGCTAAAGGTCAATTTGCTGAGCTAGTATCTCAGGTTGATGAAACGGGTGCGTGGAACGGTGAAGTCGAAGCTCAGTTCGTTAAACTGGTTGAAGATTTCAAAGCTACCCAAACTTGGTAATTGGTTGGTGATCGCGTTTGCGATCACCTACTAACGGAGAGTAACGATGGCCGGCGCAAAAGAGATTCGTAACAAGATCGGTAGTGTTAAAAACACGCAAAAGATCACTAAAGCGATGGAGATGGTTGCAGCGTCTAAAATGCGTAAAACGCAAGGCGCAATGGAATCATCACGTCCATACGCACAAACTATGCGCAAAGTGATCGGTCATATCGCCCTTGGTAGCCTCGAGTATAAGCATCCTTATCTTGAGGAGCGTGAAGCCAAGCGTGTAGGTTATGTCATTATTTCTACAGACCGTGGTTTGTGTGGTGGTTTGAACATTAACTTGTTTAAGCGTGCTATGGCAGATATGAAAACGTGGTCTGATAAAGGTGCAGAAGTGGATCTAGCGTTAGTTGGCGCTAAAGCTACAGCATTCTTTAATAGCTACGGTGGCAACGTTGTCGCTCAGGTTTCAGGTTTGGGCGATAGTCCAACAGTTGAAGAGCTGATCGGTACTGTTGGTGTCATGTTAAAGAAATATGATGAAGGCCAATTGGATCGTCTGTACTTAGTTTACAACCAGTTTGTAAACACCATGGTTCAGGAACCAGTGATCGATCAATTGCTACCTTTGCCTAAGTCAGAAGACGAAGAAATGCAGCGTAGCCACTCTTGGGATTATATTTATGAGCCCGAGCCTAAACCTCTGCTAGATACTTTACTGGTTCGCTATGTTGAATCACAAGTGTATCAAGGCGTGGTTGAAAACCTTGCGAGTGAGCAAGCGGCTAGAATGGTTGCGATGAAAGCTGCAACAGATAACGCTGGAGATATTATTAACGATCTACAGCTTGTGTATAACAAAGCCCGTCAAGGTGCTATTACACAAGAACTGTCAGAAATCGTTTCTGGTGCATCTGCTGTTTAAGGCAAAGAATTAATAAGTTTAGAGGATTAACGATGGCTACAGGTAAGATCGTACAGATCATCGGTGCGGTAGTCGACGTAGAGTTTCCACAAGACTCCGTACCACGGATCTATGACGCCCTTAAGGTTGATGCGAAAGAGAACGGTATTTTAATACTGGAAGTTCAGCAGCAACTTGGTGGCGGTGTTGTTCGTGGTATCGCAATGGGTACTTCTGATGGCCTACGTCGTGGTTTGTCTGTTGAAAATACAGGCCGCCCAATTGAAGTTCCAGTTGGTACTGCGACTCTAGGACGTATCATGAACGTTCTAGGTCAGCCAATTGATGAGTGTGGTGAGATCGGTGAAGAACAGCGTTACGCTATTCACCGTGAAGCACCAAGCTATGAAGAACAGTCTAACGCGACTGAACTGCTAGAAACTGGCGTTAAAGTTATCGACTTGATTTGTCCATTCGCTAAGGGTGGTAAAATCGGCTTGTTCGGTGGTGCTGGTGTAGGTAAGACTGTCAACATGATGGAACTTATCAACAACATCGCACTTCAGCACTCAGGTCTATCTGTATTTGCAGGTGTAGGTGAGCGTACTCGTGAGGGTAACGACTTCTACTTTGAAATGCAGGAAGCGGGTGTTGTAAACATCGAGAACCCATCGGAATCAAAAGTTGCGATGGTTTACGGCCAGATGAACGAGCCTCCTGGTAACCGTTTACGTGTTGCTTTGACTGGTCTAACGATGGCAGAGCGTTTCCGTGACGAAGGTCGTGACGTACTACTATTCATCGATAACATCTATCGTTATACCCTTGCGGGTACTGAGGTTTCGGCTCTACTAGGTCGTATGCCATCAGCGGTAGGTTACCAGCCAACATTGGCTGAAGAGATGGGTGTACTTCAGGAACGTATCACGTCAACGAAGAGTGGTTCTATCACGTCTGTTCAAGCGGTATACGTACCTGCGGATGACTTGACGGATCCATCACCAGCAACAACGTTTGCGCACTTGGATGCAACGGTTGTACTTTCTCGTCAAATCGCTTCTTTGGGTCTATACCCAGCGATCGATCCATTGGATTCTACATCTCGTATGCTAGATCCATTGGTTGTTGGTCAAGAGCACTATGATATTGCCCGTGGCGTTCAAAGCTTGCTACAGCGTTATAAAGAGCTGAAAGACATCATTGCAATTCTAGGTATGGATGAGCTATCAGAAGATGATAAGCAAGCCGTATCTCGTGCACGTAAGATTGAGCGTTTCCTAACTCAGCCTTACCACGTTGCTGAAGTATTTACTGGCGACCCTGGTATCTACGTATCACTTAAAGATACGCTACGTAGCTTCAAAGGTCTTCTTTCAGGCGAGTACGATGACATCCCAGAACAGGCATTTATGTACTGTGGTGCTATCGAAGACGCATTGGAAAACGCGAAGAAACTTTAAGCTGAGTAGGAGGCGACATGGCAGCGATAACCTTCCACCTTGACGTTGTAAGCGCAGAGAAAAAATTATTCTCTGGTCGAGCTCAAAATGTTCAGGTGACCGGTAGCGAAGGTGAACTGGGTATACACGCAGGACACACACCGCTGCTGACCGCTATCACGCCGGGTATGGTTCGAATCACCAAGCAGAATGACGAGGAAGAAGTTATTTATCTTTCTGGTGGTATGCTTGAAGTTCAGCCAAGTACAGTAACTGTACTTGCTGACACCGCTATTCGTGGTGAAGATTTGGATGCTGCTAAGGCTGAAGAAGCGAAACGCCAAGCTGAGGAGCGAATCCACAATCAGCATGGTGATATCGACTTTGCTCAAGCGGCCAGTGATCTGGCTAAAGCAATCGCTCAGCTACGAGTAATCGAGCTGACGAAGAAAATGCGTTAATTCAACGCATGGCAAAAAAAGCGACCTTAGGGTCGCTTTTTTTATATCTAATATTTATCTCACAGGTATTTTTAGACCAATTCTTTGAGCTTATGAGGTGTTATATGCGTCAAAATACCGTTAATACTTAGAGAAAATTAAGAGATTACTCTTAAATCTCATTAATTAGAGCGCTACAATGCTTGCAGTTTCGATTTCATATATGCATCAAAAAGGATAACTATCATGAGCTTTAGCGCTGTGATTCTAGCTGCGGGAAAAGGCACCCGCATGTATTCAAACCTGCCTAAAGTACTTCACACGCTTGCTGGTAAGCCTATGGCAAAGCACGTCATTGATACTTGTAGTGATCTTGGTGCCAGTCATATTCATTTAGTGTATGGCCATGGTGGCGATATGATGCAGCAAGTGCTCGCTGATGAGCCAGTAAGCTGGGTACTGCAAGCAGAGCAACTCGGTACTGGTCACGCGGTTAATCAAGCTTCTTCTGGTTTAGCTGATAATGAAAAAGTACTGATCCTATACGGTGATGTACCCTTGATTAGCGGTGATACATTAACTAACTTACTCGATGCTCAGCCTGACGGCGGTATTGCGCTGCTGACTGTCGTTCTTGATAACCCGACAGGTTATGGTCGTATTGTTCGTCGAAATGGTCCGGTTGTGGCGATTGTTGAACAAAAAGATGCAAGTGAAGAGCAAAAGTTGATCAAAGAAATTAATACCGGTGTGATGGTCGCAAATGGTGGCGACCTGAAGCGTTGGTTAGGTCAGCTGAAAAATGAAAACTCACAAGGTGAGTATTACTTAACTGACATTATTGCGATAGCGCATGATGAAGGCCGTGCTGTTGAAGCTGTCCATCCTGTGAATCCAATTGAAGTTGAAGGTGTTAATAACCGGATTCAACTGGCCCGACTAGAGCGCGCATATCAAGCTATGCAAGCTGAACGTCTATTAGAGCAAGGCGTAATGCTACGTGATCCGTCACGTTTTGATCTTCGTGGTAAGTTGCAATGTGGTACGGATGTTGAAATTGACGTTAACGTGATCATCGAAGGTAACGTTTCAATCGGTAACAATGTACTTATTGGTGCGGGCTGTGTGCTAAAAGACTGTGAGATTGATGATAACAGTGTTATTCGACCTTACAGCGTGATTGAAGGTGCGACTGTCGGTGAAGATTGTACCGTGGGTCCATTTACTCGCTTGCGTCCTGGTGCCGAGCTGGTGGGTGACTCTCACGTGGGTAACTTCGTTGAAATGAAGAAATCACGTCTTGGGCGTGGCTCTAAAGCAAACCATCTTACGTATTTAGGTGATGCTGATATCGGTGATCGAGTCAATATCGGCGCTGGTACCATTACCTGTAATTATGATGGTGTGAATAAGTTTAAGACTGAAATTGGCGATGATGTCTTTGTTGGCTCTGATACCCAATTAATCGCTCCTGTTAAAATTGCCAAAGGAGCTACTATTGGGGCTGGTGCAACGATTAACCGTGATATTGGCGAAGGTGAGTTAGTCATTACTCGCGCTCCAGCCCGTACTATTAAAGGTTGGAAACGCCCAGTAAAGCAAAAATAATATAGTCACTGTATCGTTACAATGAAAAAAGGCAGATTTCTATCTGCCTTTTTTTCGTCTGTTGCTCCCCGTGTTTCGTGATAGTAGCCACAAAGCAGTCTCTTCTGATTTAATAAATACGGCAATATTCCTTCTTCGTATTGATCTTATTTGTTTTGTTTTGCTATTATTAAGTTTCAGTTCGAAACCTAATACTAACGAATCAAAACATAATGTCTAAAAGAAACACTCAGCAACGTCGCCACACTATTGTGAGCTTAGTTAATGAAAAAGGTGAAGTTAGCGTTGATCAGCTCGCGACTTTCTTTGCTACTTCAGAAGTTACCATCCGTAAAGACCTTACCGCATTAGAAACTAATGGCTTATTGCTACGCCGCTATGGTGGTGCTATTGCGATGCCTTCAGAAATAGTTTCTGCCAGTGTTGAAGACAATGTTTCGATTCGTAAGTTAGCCATTGCTAAAGCGGCCGCTTTACGTATTCGAGACCATAATCGCATCATCATCGACAGTGGTAGTACTACCGCCTCGCTCATTAGTTTATTAGGCAGCAAACAAGGTTTAATTGTAATGACGAATTCGTTGAATGTGGCGAATGCCTTAAATGAGCTTGAAAACGAACCTACATTGCTGATGACGGGAGGCACGTGGGATCCCCATTCAGAAGCTTTTCAAGGTCAAGTGGCGGAATCAGTATTGCGGTCATACGATTTTGATCAGTTGTTTATTGGTGCTGATGGCATTGATATTGCTCGTGGTACTACAACGTTTAATGAATTGATTGGCTTGAGCCGAGTCATGGCCGACGTTTCCCGTGAAGTTGTCGTAATGGTTGAATCTGACAAAATTGGTCGAAAAATTCCCAACATGGAATTGCCGTGGAGCAATATCAGTACGCTGGTGACTGATGATGGTTTAAGCGCTGAAGCGAAAGAACAAATAGAACATCAAGGGGTACAGGTTATCTGTGCCTCAGTTGAATAAAATTTAGGAGATAAAGATATGTGTGGGATTGTTGGTGCAGTAGCACAACGTGATGTGGCTGAAATTTTAGTTGAAGGTTTACGTCGTCTTGAATACCGTGGTTATGATTCAGCTGGTGTTGCTATTCTGGATACAGAGTGCAATTTGCAACGTGTTCGTCGCTTAGGCAAAGTAAAAGAACTGGCAGATGCTGTTGACAGTAATCCAATTACTGGTGGTACAGGTATTGCTCACACTCGTTGGGCTACACATGGCGAACCGTCAGAAGCGAATGCTCACCCACACGTATCTGGCGAAAATATTGCGCTGGTGCATAATGGAATTATCGAAAACCACGAAGAATTACGTTCATTACTTACTGAGCGTGGTTATTCTTTTGCATCTCAAACCGATACTGAAGTGATTGCTCACCTTGTTGAGTGGGAATTACGCAGTGCTAAAACATTGCTAGAAGCGGTACAGAAAACTGCAGCTCAATTAGAAGGCGCATACGGTACCGTAGTGATGGACCGTCGTGATCCTGAACGTTTAGTTGTGGCTCGTTCTGGCAGCCCATTGGTTATTGGTCTAGGTATTGGTGAAAACTTCTTAGCGTCTGATCAATTAGCCTTATTAAATGTGACCCGCCGCTTTATGTTCCTTGAAGAAGGTGATGTAGCTGAGATTACACGCCGTGAAGTGAATATATTTGACCTAAATGGTGAGCCTGTTGCACGTGAAGTACATGAGTCTAATTTGCAGCAAGATGCGGCAGATAAAGGTCAATACCGTCACTTTATGCAAAAAGAGATCTACCAACAGCCAAGCGCATTGATTAACACCATGGAAGGTCGTATCAGCAATGACACGGTAATTGTTGAAAGTATTGGTGCTGGTGCTGCTGATATTTTACGTAACGTAGAACACGTACAAATTGTGGCGTGTGGGACCTCATATAATGCGGGTATGACTGCACGTTACTGGTTTGAAGCATTAGCCGGTGTTAGTTGTGACGTAGAGATTGCCTCTGAGTTCCGTTACCGCAAATTTGTAACTCGCCCAAATAGTTTACTGATCACCTTATCGCAATCTGGTGAAACTGCAGATACGTTAGCGGCATTACGTTTGGCGAAAGAGAAAGGTTACATGTCAGCAATGACAATTTGTAACGTCGCAGGCTCGTCGTTAGTACGTGAATCTGATCTGGCATTTATGACACGTGCCGGTACTGAGATTGGTGTGGCATCAACCAAAGCCTTTACCACCCAGCTAGCAACAATGTTGATGTTCGTAACGGCGCTGGGTAAACAGAAAGGTGTCATTGATCCGAAAAAAGAAAAAGAGATCGTTACTTCTCTTCATCAGTTACCTGCTCAAATTGAAAAGGCATTGGCGTTTGATAAGCCGATTGAACAACTTGCAGAAGATTTTGCCGATAAGCACCATGCTTTATTTTTAGGTCGTGGCGAGTTTTACCCGATCGCAATGGAAGGTTCTTTGAAATTAAAAGAGATCTCTTATATTCATGCTGAAGCGTATGCTGCGGGTGAGCTTAAACATGGTCCTTTAGCACTGATTGATGCTGATATGCCTGTGATTGTAGTTGCACCGACCAATGATTTATTAGAAAAGCTTAAATCAAATATTGAAGAAGTGCGTGCGCGTGGCGGGTTGCTGTACGTGTTTGCTGATAGTGACGCTGGTTTTGAAGAGTGTGAAGGCATGAAAATTATCACTATGCCAAAAGTGGATGAATTCATCGCACCGATTTTTTACACGATACCAATGCAGCTATTGTCTTACCACGTAGCATTGATTAAAGGCACTGATGTTGATCAGCCTCGCAACTTAGCGAAAGCGGTTACTGTTGAGTAAAAGCACTTATCAATAAGTGTTTCACTATTGAGAAAAAGGCGCCAATTATGGCGCCTTTTGTCGTTTCTAAGCCCGTATAAATATGCTGGGTCTATTCTCTAATACATCAGTGACGCATTTATTGCGAAATGAAAATACCATAATGTATTTTTACTTTCTGCAATCCAATATAAGAATAAGTTGCTGATTTTTTAATTAAGTCTTTGATTTGTTAGGTTGGTAAATCAATCTGCAAGTTGGCTTACTACATGCAAGTGTTGTCATGGTTGCTAGGCATTCTTCATTTATTTTTGTATTGGAGGTTAGGCATGACAGATTCTAAAGCCAAGATCGCTGCGCGTATAAAAGAAGCACGAGAGTGGAAAGGATTAACACAAGTTCATATGGCTCAACAATTACAGGTTGCTCGTCAGACTTACCTTGATCTCGAAACCGGTAAAACGGAACCAAAAGTACGTTTACTATCAGAAATTTCTGAAATAACCGAGCGTCCGTTAACCTGGTTTGTTTACGGGGATGAAGGCATTGAAATTTTAGAAAGTGAATATAAAGAAGAGATTGATCGTTTGTTGCAATATTTTAGCCGATTACCTCATTCTGCTCGTAACATTATTTTGCAGCAGAGCATTAATTTAGCTGGCTTTATGGCGGAATATACCAAGGCACTAACCCACAAACGTAAGTAGTCTATTTTTATACAGCTAACGATTGAACAAGCATCTATATTGCATGTTATTGTAGGCTTTTATTTGCTTTAAATGTACACCTAGGTAGGCATGCGCGGGTCGAACTCACATATTAACTGCACATAGGGTGATGATAATTCTATCAACGTCATACTGGTCTAATATGTAAGTCAATAATGCAACGGTCGGCTGATTTATGGCGCTATTTGAACGGCCTGTTGTAATGTTTAATGGATGATACTTGGGTGGAAAACGTAAAATTACGGACAGCGACTAAAATTCGAGAAGCGAGAGAGCGAAAAGACATTACCCAAGTTGCGATGGCAAAGGCATTAGGGTTGGCTCGTCAGACGTATCTCGATCTTGAATCAGGGAAAACAGAGCCTAGAATATCAACATTGGTAAGTATTGCCGATATAACAGGACGACCACTAATTTGGTTTATCTATGAAGATGAGGGACCAATATCATCTGAAGATAAAAATGACATTCAAGTGTTACTCGATCTATTTGCACAAGTGCCTCGTTCGATGCGCTCGAAGTTAATTGAACATAATCTGAGCTTTGTTTCTTGCTGGATTGATTATGTTGCCTCAGTAAAACGAAAATAAAAAAAGCAGCCAATGGGCTGCTTTTTTGTTTGCTCATTATTCATGTCGCTATTGGGCAAGAAAAAACTTATACGCTGGGTTTTCAGTTTCATCTTTCCATTGGTAGCCTAATTCACGTAGGTGGCTAGTAAAAGACAGGAGATCTTTATCTTCCAGCTCAAAGCCACATAATACTCGACCATAATCAGCACCATGGTTACGGTAATTAAATAGACTGATATTCCAATGTGTTCCTAACGTCTTAAGAAACTTTAATAGTGCGCCAGGGTACTCTGGAAATTCAAAGCTATATAAACGTTCTTTTAGTGGCTTTGATGGACGCCCACCAATCATATAGCGCACGTGAACTTTTGCCATTTCATCATCTGATAAATCGACAACGGGGTAGCCCCCTTTTCGAAGGTCGTGAATGATGCCATCCAACTCTTCTTGCCCTTGCATTAAGCGCACACCCACAAATACATTAGCCAGTGCATCGTCATTGTAGCGGTAGTTAAACTCAGTAACTGCTCGGCCACCTAATATATGGCAAAAATCAAGAAAAGCCCCTGGACGTTCAGGCACTGTTACTGCTAAGAGGCCTTCTCGTTTCTCACCTAATTCACAACGTTCTGACACATAGCGTAGACCATGAAAGTTGAGGTTAGCTCCCGATAAAATGGATGCTAGCTGCTTATTTTGTAGCTGGTGTACCTCAACATATTTTTTGAGTCCCGCTAAAGAGAGTGCTCCAGATGGTTCAGCAATGGCTCGGGTATCTTCAAAAATATCTTTAACGGCAGAGCAAATTTCATCGCTGCTAACGGTAATAACCTCATCGAGGTACTGTTGGCATAAGCGGAATGTTTCTTCACCAATGCGTTTTACAGCGACACCGTCAGCAAACATGCCAACTTGGTCGAGTGTAACCGGACAGCCCGCATCAAGCGCGGCTTTCAAGCAGGCTGAATCTTCAGCTTCCACACCGATGATTTTAATGTTCGGCATTAACTGTTTAAGTAATACCGATATTCCAGCTGCTAAACCGCCGCCCCCAACAGGGACAAACACATAATCAAGATGCCCATTTTGTTGGAGTAGCTCCATGCCAATGGTGCCCTGCCCTGCAATCACAGATGGGTGATCAAAAGGTGGGATGAAGGTATAACCATATTGTTGTGCTAATTCTTCAGCGTGGGCTTTGGCTTCATCAAAATTATTACCATGCAAAACCACTTTGCCACCAAAGCTTCTTACCGCATCGACTTTAATCGCTGGTGTAGTCAGTGGCATGACGATGGTAGCACTGACATCAAGCTTATGACCGGATAATGCTAATCCTTGGGCATGATTGCCCGCAGAGGCTGCAATAGCCCCCGCTTTACGTTGCTCAGGAGTTAGCTGAGACATCATATTGTAAGCACCACGCAGTTTAAACGAGTGAACTGGCTGGCGATCTTCTCGTTTTAACTGGATGCGATTGCCGATCCTTGCTGACAATCGATCCATATCTTGGAGAGGCGTAACTTGTGCCACTTCATAGATGGGTGCGCGAAGAATATTGCGAAGGTAATCGGCTCCGCTTAATAGCTCTACATCCTTGGCCTGTGTTACTTCGCTCATCATTATTATCCTTCGAGTTTAGATTTGTCACGGATAGCGCCTTGATCGGCACTGGTGGCAAGTAATGCGTACGCACGTAATGCATAAGATACTTCACGTTGACGGTTAACAGGCTTCCAACCTTGCTGATCTGCCAGTGCACGACGTTGGGTAAGCTCTGTGTCATCAACTTGTAATTCAATACTGCGGTTAGGAATATCGATATTAATGATATCGCCATCGTTCACGAGACCAATCGTACCGCCAGCAGCTGCTTCAGGTGAAACATGACCAATAGATAAGCCGCTTGTGCCGCCAGAGAAGCGACCATCAGTAATTAAGGCACATTCTTTGCCTAAACCAATTGATTTAAGGTAAGTGGTTGGGTAAAGCATTTCTTGCATTCCCGGCCCCCCCTTAGGACCTTCGTAACGAATAACAACCACATCGCCTGATTTCACTTTACCACCAAGAATACCTTCAACAGCAGTATCTTGGCTTTCGAAAACCACGGCTGGTCCGCTAAAGGTTAAGCTGTTTTCATCAACGCCTGCGGTTTTAACAATACAGCCTTTGAGTGCGATGTTGCCAGAAAGGACTGCGAGCCCGCCATCTTGGCTAAATGCATTTTCTTTACTGCGAATACAGCCATTGGTGCGATCGTCATCTAAGGTATCCCAACGACAGCTTTGCGAGAAGGCTTTGGTGGTGCGAATACCAGCAGGGCCAGCACGGAAGAAATCTTTCACCGCTTGTGATTCAGTTACTGCTATATCGTATTCAGCCAGTGATTCAGCAAAGGTTTGACCAAGTATATTATGGGTATCGTTGTGTAGCAGGCCAGCGCGATTGAGCTCACCTAAAATACTGTAAACACCACCAGCACGGTGTACATCTTCCATGTGGTATTTCGGTGTTGAGGGAGCCACTTTACAAAGGTGCGGTATAAGACGAGACATACGATCGATGTCGTCCATATCAAAATCAATGTCACCTTCTTTTGCTGCGGCTAATAGGTGCAATACGGTATTGGTTGAGCCACCCATTGCGATATCGAGCGCCATTGCATTTTCAAAGGCTTTTTTATTGGCAATATTACGCGGTAATGCGGTGTCATCATCGTTAAGGTAATAACGTTTAGTCAGATCAACAATACGCTTACCCGCATTGATAAATAGTTGTTCGCGGTCGGCGTGAGTCGCCAGCATTGAACCATTACCAGGTTGGCTTAATCCTAATGCTTCTGTTAGGCAGTTCATTGAGTTCGCGGTGAACATTCCTGAACATGAACCACACGTAGGACAAGCAGATCGCTCTATTTGTTCGCTTTGTTCGTCAGACACCGTAGGATCTGCGCCTTGAATCATGGCATCAACAAGATCCAGCTTTAGGATCTGATCAGACAGTTTTGTTTTACCGGCTTCCATCGGTCCACCAGAAACAAAGATCACAGGAATATTGAGTCGCAGTGAAGCCATTAGCATGCCAGGGGTGATTTTGTCACAGTTAGAGATGCATACCATTGCATCGGCACAGTGTGCATTAACCATGTATTCCACTGAGTCAGCAATGAGCTCTCGTGACGGAAGCGAATACAGCATGCCGCCATGGCCCATTGCGATACCATCATCAACGGCAATAGTATTAAATTCCTTGGCAATACCGCCCGCTTTTTCTATTTCCCCTGCTACTAGCTGCCCCATGTCTTTTAGGTGAACATGACCAGGTACAAATTGCGTAAAAGAGTTAACGACGGCAATGATCGGTTTACCGAAATCTTCATCTTTAACGCCAGTCGCACGCCATAATGCGCGGGCTCCGGCCATATTACGACCGTGGGTGGTGGTGGCTGAACGATACTTAGGCATAACAGTAAAAATCCTTTTATTGCGTTGCTCATCTTGCCGTTCTAACTGGTGTGGCAAGATGAACGAATAATATGATGTACTTAATTGGCGTGTTTACTTGTCAGATTTAGGGTAAACGTAATCTAACCAACCCCATTTATCTTCTGTCGTCCCATTAAAGAGACCAAAGTAAGCGGTTTGAATTTGTTGTGTAATAGGGCCGCGTTTACCTTCACCTACCGAGATTTGGTCAACACTACGAACTGGCACAATCTCTGCTGCAGTACCCGTCATGAAGACTTCATCTGCGAGGTAGAGTGCTTCACGCGCGATATTCTCTTCACGCACTTCGTAGCCCATCTCTTTGGCTAGTACCATGATTGAATCACGCGTGATGCCAGGTAAGATTGCGCTTGTTGCTGGTGGGGTAGATAGGATGCCATTACGAACCACAAAAATATTCTCACCAGCACCTTCAGACAGGTAACCATCAACACTCAGTGCGATGCCTTCTGCATAACCGTGGCGTCGCGCTTCACTACCGACTAATAATGATGAAAGGTAGTTACCGCCCGCTTTTGCGGCGGTTGGAATGGTATTAGGCGCTGCGCGATTCCAGCTTGAAATCATGGCGTCGACACCACTTTCTAATGCTTCCTCGCCAAGGTAAGAACCCCAAGGAAAAGCCGCAACAATAAGATCCATTTCAGTATCAACCGGCGGGCAAACGCCTAGACCGACATTACCGACATAGCCTAATGGACGAATATAAGCAGATTTTAGTTCGTTGACGCGAATCGTCTCGCGACAAATTTCCATTAATTCTTCAGATGAGTATGGAATTGGGAAGCGGTAAATCTTTGCTGAATTTTTTAAACGATCCATGTGTTCTTTATGACGGAAAACAATGGGACCATTAGGGGTGTTATAGCAGCGAATACCTTCAAAAACCGACGTACCATAGTGCATAGCATGAGTTAAGACGTGAACATTTGCCTCAGCCCAAGGAACCATTTCACCATTAAACCAAATGTAATCTGCTGTGTTTGCCATCTCGTGTACCTTCCTTCTGTACTAATCTCGGTTTTCTAATAATGTGGTTTTGACGGTGCGTATATCCCAAAGCTTTTCTATTTGATTGATCAGCGTTGTAATCGGACGGTCACTGTCGACGATAATTTCTACACTTGCTATTTTACTCTCGTGATTCTGTGTTGCATTAACTTGTTTAATTATAAAACCACGGTGGCGAATAACGCGCAAAACCCGCTCTAGTAATACTGGTTTATCATCCGCTTTGATATCGAGTAGGTATCTTTCCATTAGGTATTCTCCAGCATATCTTGGTTCGCAGCACCGGGTGGCACTAATGGCCATACATTTTCTTCTTCAGAGATAAGTACATGCAGCAAATAAGCGGTTTTACTTGCTAGCATTTCTTTTAGCGCTGGCTCTACTTCTTCTTTCTTGGTAATTGTTTTGCCTGGAATACCAAATGCACTGGCTAATACGACAAAGTCAGGGTTGTCATCTAAGATCGTTTCACTGTGTCGGCCATCAAAAAACAGTGATTGCCATTGTCTTACCATGCCAAGGCGTTGGTTATTGATCAGCACCATTTTTACGGGAATTTGCTTACGCTTTAACGTGCCAAGCTCTTGAACATTCATCATGAATGAACCATCCCCCGATATTAGGATAGATTCATCGTTTGGCCTGGCGACTTTCGCGCCCATAGCTGCGGGTAAGCCAAAGCCCATCGTACCTAGGCCGGCAGACGTGATGTAATTTTGTGGTTCACGAGGTTGAATATGTTGTGCTGCCCACATCTGATGTTGGCCGACATCTGTCGAAATTACCGAGCTGTCGGGCATCATATCGGATAACTGCTTCATCAATAGTGGTGCATAAATCAGATCGCCAGGGTGGTTATAACGCCATTTGAAATCAGAACGTAATGTTTCACTGTGCTGTACCCAGGCTGAGATGTCTTGTGACAGTTCTAATTGCGGTAAGATCACATTGATATCACCGCGTAGTGGCGCGTTTGCGATACGTAATTTATTAAATTCAGAGGCATCAATATCAAGGTGAATGACTTTTGCATGCGGTGCAAAGGTATCAAGCTTGCCAGTTACGCGATCATCAAAGCGGGCCCCCACTACAATCAATAAATCAGATTCTTGAACGACTAAGTTCGCCGCCTTAGTGCCATGCATACCCAGCATGCCTAAATAATGGGGGTCGTGACGCTCGACTGTGCCCAGCCCTTTCAGTGTACTTACCGCTGGCATTGGGTTTAGTTTTAAAAAAGTACGTACGGTGTCGGTTGCTTTCGCTAGTTGAACACCACCACCAACATACAATACAGGGCGTTGGCTGGCGGCTAGAAGACGCTGAGCTTCAGCGATTGATTCTGACGTTGCAACTGGAATAGCTGGCTCTTCAATAAAAGGTAGTCGTTCAACAGGTGCTTGGGCGAGTTGTACATCTTTAGCAATATCAACAATAACTGGGCCAGGTCGACCAGCTTTGGCAACAATAAATGCTTCAGCTAATGTGGGGGCGAGATCATTGATGTCGGTAACAAGATAGCTGTGTTTGGTACAAGACAATGACATGCCAATCACATCCATTTCTTGGAAGGCATCGGTGCCAATATGCGAGCTGGCTACCTGTCCGGTAATGGCGACCATAGGCACAGAATCAAGAAAAGCATCGGCTAATCCTGTTACCAGATTAGTGGCTCCTGGACCGGATGTCGCCATGCATACAGCAACATCTTGAGTGGCTCTAGCCATACCAATCGCAGCCATTGCAGCACCTTGCTCATGACGGCAAAGAATATGTTCGACGCCACCATCATAGAGTGCGTCATAGATTGGCATAATTGCGCCACCAGGATAACCAAATATCGTGGTTATCCCTTGTTGCTGCAGCGCGTGTACAACTAACTCTGCCCCTGTCATTGCTGCTCCTTAAAAACGTGCTTCCGCATTGCTTTTTATTGCTGATTTTGAATATTTAAAAAAGCCCCCGAACCTTTCAGTGCGGGGGCTTATGCGTTTGTTATGTTTCTTGCTACCTAACGCCTAGCACTCCCCTCGTGGTGACATAATCACCACGATGACGATAATAATGAGTTGTAGGGCTTTAGCGTTAAATGGCATTTATTGTCTGTCCGATTTTATTGATTATTTGTCGCTCTACCTAAGTGGTAACACAGACATGACTCGCATGACAAGAAAAAACTTATGATTTCTTTGCAAACAATCTGCATAAATAGGCTTTTTGTGAAACGAAATAGAAGCGTTTCATTAACTTACCCGTATGTAATCTAAACAGGACGATTAAGAATGACTCTTGCGATTGTTCACAGCCGAGCATGTGTAGGTGTTGACGCGCCTGCGGTTACCGTTGAAGTGCATTTGAGTAACGGAATGCCAGCCTTCAATTTAGTTGGGTTGCCAGAAACCACGGTCAAAGAAGCGCGAGATAGGGTTCGCAGTGCCATTGTAAATGCGAATTTTGAGTTCCCTTCCAAGCGTCTAACAGTCAACTTAGCACCGGCCGATTTACCCAAAGAAGGGGGGCGATTTGATTTGCCAATTGCGCTGGGTATTTTGGCTGCATCGGGACAAATCCCGATGAATAAATTGCACAAATATGAATTCCTTGGTGAGCTCGCATTATCGGGCGATTTACGTCCGGTTAAAGGGGCGTTGCCAGCAGCGTTGGCATCAACGAAGGCGGGACGATGTTTAATTGTTCCTGATGATAATGGCGATCAAGTTGCACTGGTGGGAAAAGATAAACATCGATCTGCTGGCGATTTACTCGCTGTCTGTGGGCATTTATGTGGCCAACAACAATTGCAGTTACATCATCGAAACGAGGCTGAAATAGCCCAAGTTCGCTCTGAAAATGATCGCGATATGCAAGATATTATCGGTCAGCAGCAGGGTAAGCGTGCGTTAGAGATTGCTGCGGCTGGAGGACACAACTTATTGTTTTTAGGCCCACCAGGTACGGGGAAAACCATGCTGGCTTCTCGCTTGTGTGATTTATTGCCTGAAATGGGGCACGCAGAAGCCCTAGAAACGGCATCTGTTGCTTCATTGACTCAGCAGTCATTGCATGAAGGTAACTGGCTTAAACGGCCTTTTAGAACCCCGCATCATTCAAGTTCGATGGCAGCTTTAGTTGGGGGGGGATCTGTGCCTAAACCGGGTGAAATATCTTTGGCACATAATGGTATTCTGTTCTTAGATGAAATGCCTGAGTTTGGGCGAAAGGTCTTAGATTCACTGCGCGAGCCGCTAGAGTCCGGTGAGATTGTGATCTCTCGTGCAGCCAGTAAAACCTGTTTTCCTGCTCGTTTTCAATTGATTGGTGCTTTAAATCCCAGCCCAACGGGTTATTACGAAGGTAATCAGTCGCGAACTAACCCACAAGCGATATTACGCTACCTTAGCCGTTTATCTGGCCCGTTACTGGATCGATTCGATATGTCGATAGAAATCCCAGGCCTACCACGTGGTACATTGGCTGAAGGTGGCGATCGGGGTGAGACCAGTGCCGTTATCCAACAGCGAGTTCATCATGCAAGAAAGGTGATGTTAGCCCGTGGCGGCAAGGTTAATGCCTTATTGTCTACTCGTGAGCTAGATATTCACTGTGCGCTAGTCAAAGAGGATGCAAAATTTCTAGAAAGCGCATTACATCAACTTGGTTTATCTATTCGGGCTTACCACCGAATCATTAAAGTGGCGCGAACGATTGCCGATCTAGCGGGAAAAGACAGGATAGAGCGTGGACACCTTGCCGAGGCATTAGGTTATCGTTCGATGGATCGACTATTAAAGCGTTTAACTGCTCAAGTGGTTTGATCAAACTGAAGTGGGTGTGGCTTATGAATCAAGGATAGCGTCTAAGATACTAACTTGGTTTTCACTGAATACTTGAACGCCCATTTTTGTTAGTGCTGCTGTGGTTAAACCTTGCCCGGTAATCTTTGTACCATTGAATTGTCCATTGTAAATAAAATGACTGCCACATGAGGGGCTATTTTCTTTCAAGATCGCGAACTTGATATTATGTTGCTGGCACAGTCTAACGGCTTGATGTGCGCCTTGTAAAAAGGCGTCAGTAACATCGATATTGTTCTTGGTTCTGATGATTCCGTCGGCTTGAATTTCTGCTGGTGGCCGAGGTGTGGGTAACCCGCCAGAGACTTCTGGACATAATACGATTAACCGATCTTGTTGTTGCCACTGCTGTAATAAGCTATCGGTCAGCAGGTTATCTTTTCCATCATAACGTACTGGCAAGCCATATAAACAGCCGCTGATGAGGATCTTATCCATAAAAAGTAGTACCTAATGTGAGATAAAAAGAAGGGGCATATAAGCCCCTTTTTGTACTGCTGTGTATTTGCTTGAATGTTACTTTTTAAGTAAGAAATTCACTAACTCGAAGTACTCATCAGAAGATTGTATTTTACCTGTTTGTACTAGGTATTTATTGTTAACGATAACGGCTGGAACACCTGTTAGACCACTATCTTGGAAGCCTTTATCAAAACGATTAACCATCGAATTAACGGCAAAGCTATTGTAGGCACCATCGAAATCTTCTGCTTTAACACCTTCATCAACGAAGATTTGACGTAATTCTGCATCATTACGTGGCGGCTTTTTCATCCCATGAATGCGGTTGAAAAGTACAGGTGTCATCTTGTTATCTATACCGAGAACGATAGATGTCGCGAAAGCTTTACTCATGGATTTACCCATAGAGCCACCCATGAAAGAAACATGATTCTTCTGGAATTTAGCATTATCTGGCAGTTGCTTTTTTAGTTCCTGAATCATTGGCTCAAAGCTATTACAGTGTGGGCAATAGAAAGAGAAAAATTCTGTAACGATCGGGCTGCTTGATTTAGGTAATTCAAGTACTTTGTAGTAATCACCTTCAGTAAACTTGGCTGCTTGAACGGAAAAAGATAATAGTGCTACGCTCGCTAGAGCCAAAAGTTTCTTCATCATGTTGCGGTGTACTCCCTGAGTTTTAAGAAATAGCTTTTAGCTACTTTCCATTGTTCTATTTATGTTGTGTTATTTTCTAGATGATTACCACTGTGGCATTAGCTGCAATGGTGGTTCATTTAATGTCGCGAGTTGCTCTTTAAATGATAGCACTTGTCCTTCCCAGTATTTTGCATCAGCAAACCATGGGAATGCACGGGGAAATGCAGGATCTTGCCAGCGTTTTGCCAGCCAAGCCATGTAGTGAACCATTCTAAGACCGCGTAAAGGCTCAATAAGTTGCAATTCTTTTGGATTGAAATCAGAAAACTCAGTGTAAGCTTCTAACAAGGTATCAAGCTGTGCGAGTCGGTCATTACGATCGCCATTTAATAGCATCCATAAATCTTGGACTGCAGGACCATTACGCGCATCATCGAGATCGACGAATAAAGGGCCATCGCGCCATAAAATATTACCAGGGTGACAATCGCCATGTAAGCGAATCGATTGCCAATCAGAGTGCCAACGTTGGTCTAGCTCTTTAATGAGCAGATCGAGATCTGAGAAAAAAGTTTTTTTGAGATAGTCAGGAATAAAATCAGCATTCTCTAAAACTTTACGTGGTTGATAAAGGTACTCATCAAGGCTCATTGTGGAACGATGAACAAAGTTTTTACTTTTTCCTATGTTATGGATACGCCCTAGATAGCGACCCACCCACTCAAGTTGATCAATATTATCAACTTCATACTGACGACCACCCATACTTGGAAATAAGGTAAAACGATGACCTTTAAAATGCGTTAAAGTCTCACCCGAAAATGCGATAGGCGCCGCAACTGGAATTTCTTGATCTGCTAACTCGAGTGTAAAATCATGTTCTTCTTGAATCTGCTCGTTAGTCCAACGCTGTGGACGATAGAACTTTGCCACATAACGGGCGCCATCATCAGCTTTAAACTGATAAACCCTATTCTCATAACTGTTTAGCGCCAGTAATCCTGATTCGGCATACACACCCACGCTGTCGAGCGCATCGAGTAATAAATCAGGTGTGAGATCTGAAAAACTAAAGCTTTGTTGAGTCATTGTGGCAACATCCAGAACCAAATTAGTGATGTATCTTATACCATCATAATAAAAAAGGGCCCTGTTCTGGCCCTTTTATTGATATTACTGATTAAGTGTAACTAGCGTAGTTCACCAATAAAACGACTTTCAGTGTGCAATGTCGTTTCATTCTCGCCTGTACCTTTATGTAAAATAAAGGTGATATCGGCAATTGGCGCTTTCATAACATAAGGGTCAACGCCTAAGCTGATTGGTAAGGTATAGATTTCACCTGCAGACACTTTTACTGTTTGATTGCCATACCATTCAATGTCTTCTAGCCCTTCGACGGATAGTGAATAGGTGGTGTCTTGCTGGGTTTTATTCAGAATTTTTAAGGTATAGGTGTTTTCAACCAGCCCTTCATTATTGATTCTAAATAGCTGACTCCTATCACGAAGTACATCCAGCCCCATAGGTTGAACCGAGGCAATCAAGTAGAAAAATAATCCCCCCATTACCAACATGACTGCGCCATAACCGATTAACTTAGGGCGCATTACATGGGTTTTATGGCCTTCTAGCTTGTGTTCAGTGGTATAGCTGATCAGCCCTTTTTCATAGCCCATACGATCCATGGTTGTGTCACATGCATCGACACAAGCACCACAGTTTATGCACTCATATTGCAATCCATCTCGAATATCGATGCCCGTTGGGCAAACCTGAACGCATAAATCGCAGTCAATACAATCGCCTAAGCCTAGTGCTTTTGGATCTTTCTTGCGTGAACGAGGGCCACGGGCTTCGCCTCGTTCCTCGTTGTAACCGACAATATAGGTGTCTTTATCAAACATAGCGGACTGGAATCGTGCATAAGGACACATGTGAATACACACAATCGATCGCATCCAGCCAGCGTTGGCGTAGGTACATACTGCAAAGAACAGTACCCAAAAACCGGCCCAGAAGCTGACATTAAACGTGAAAAAATCGATCACTAAATCTTTAACGGGGACAAAGTAACCGACAAAAGTAAGCCCTGTTGCGAGTGCCACCGCCCACCATGCGATATGCTTGAGGATTTTTCTACCCAGTAGTTTTTTGGTTAGCTTGAGTGAATCTTGCTTACGACGTTTATTGGCCGAGCCTTCTAGTTTTTCTTCGAACCAGATATAGATAAAGGTCCAGACTGTTTGTGGACAGAAATACCCACACCAAACACGCCCTAAAAAGGTGGTAACAAAAAAGAGTGCGAACGCGGCAATCATGAAAAACGATGCCAGAATGGTGAGATCTTGTGGCCATAATGTTGTACCAAAGAAATTAAATTGCTGCTGACCGATATCTAACAATATTGCTTGTCGGTCACCATAAGGAATCCAAGGTACGCCCATAAAGAGCACCATTAATAGCCACCCCATCCGCTGGCGAAGTTGCTGATAAACCCCTTTTACGGCACGAACATAAATTTGGTTGCTTGGATTAAAACGATCTGATGTGCCTTTATGTGTTTTGGGGTTAAATTGTTGAGGTGTGACATCCTTTATTTTAATTTTCTCTTGGCTCATGACATTACTTTCCTTGGATTTCCTTGCACTGACACAGCAAAAGGATCGGTTCAGATACGTTGCCTGACCGTTAATGTAAATAATTACCGATAGATGTTATCAGTTGATTATATAACAGTCATTTTTCTGATTACTCTAACAAGGTCATAGTTTCAGCAATAGGTGCAGATGACAGCCCAAAAGGGTGTAACAGATGAGAGGTTAAAATAGGCTGATCTGATGTTCAGCCATATATGATGGGAATTCCGGGGTTACTTGATAATGCCACGTGCACGAAGAATGGCGGTTTTGAAGTCATTCTCACAATCTTTAGCGATGCCTGGGATCATGGCATTTTCGTCGCTATTACGCATTTTTAGATGGTAAATCAGGATATCGTCGGTTAAGTCCTCTAATTTACCTTCATACTTTGCTTCTTCTGCTAGTTTCAGTAGAAATTGAACTAAATTTAGGTCTGAATTTTTTTTCCATTCAGGGTGGATTAACTCGATAAGCTCGTTTACACGATGCGTTTTCATTACTTTCTCCAAAATTAAGGCTGAGCGAATATTGTCATAATTTTATTGTGGATTAATTATATCAAATAATGCGTTGATTCAAACTGGAGATAATGACGGAATTGGCTTATTGGAAAGTAGATTCGATTAGATAAACAAAAGGCAGTGAAATGATCACTGCCTTTGAGTTACATCATGAATACTTACGCAGCTTGTTCATCAGTAACCGGATTGGTTAAAACGGGCTGAGAGGTTGGTATTGCATGAATATCAGCGGTGCTTTGCGGTACATTTTTAGGTTTAAATGTCGGCGCATGCGCGGTGCTGCGTAAACGTGATGGACTGCGAGGGGTATTTCTTACATACCTGACGGGAGATGCGGGTCGCATGATTCACCAATAGTCAGGCTCATCCGTGGCCAAAAAGAATAAACAATCATTAAGCAGGGGTATCCCCATAGGCAAAGCCCATCCAGAACAAAATGACCGGGTTGTTTGGTATTATTTTCGGCGCTGAGAATAGCAGCAAGGTGCCGATAAGTCGAGCGATGCATCAACGGAAGATGATGGTAATTATGCTGATATTTGGCTGAAAATAGAGAATGCGTTGTTATGTGTAGCAACTGTGAAGATAAGCGGTTCCAGCACCGTGACTTTGTGATGTAATGCGCAATATAAAAATTGGCAACTATTATAAAAATAGCCGTAGAGGGAACATTGATGGAACAGCAGAAAAGTGTACTTAATCGTAACTTGTCTTATAAGTTAGCAGAATCGATTGGTCGAAGTATTTTACAAGGGGAAAACGCCCCTGGTGATATTTTACCGGGTGAAATTGAACTTGGTGAAATGTACGGTGTGAGCCGTACTGCGGTACGTGAGGCGATTAAAATGCTTGCTGCTAAAGGTATGGTACATCCTCGCCCCCGTATTGGTACGCGTGTATTACCGAAGCGTAATTGGAATTACTTGGATCAGGACTTACTGGCATGGTTAAATTTTAGTGAGCATTCAGAGCTGGTTGCAGAATTTCAACAGGTTCGTATGACATTAGAGCCAGAAGCAGCAGCATTAACAGCATTAAATGCGAGTGATGCTGATCGTGAAGAGCTGCAGTATTTAATGCAAGAAATGCACTTGCTAGGGGATGATTTTAATCAAGATAAATGGATTGAAATTGATACTCGTTTTCATCAGTTAATTTATTTTGCATCGGGTAATCATTTTATCAGCCCATTTGGTAACTTGTTTAAAGCTGTATTTGAAAATTATTTCCGCATTATTACTCGAGAGCGCTTACTTAAGTTAGATATCCACCAGCGAATTGTTGATGGCATTATTGCTTGCGATCCCGAGCGTGCTCGTCAAGCAACTGTCGACTTACTTAAGTAATCAATAACCTTGTTGGTATTAGTTACCTCAAAAATAACAATGAATTTTTAAAATACTTGCGGTTTTGTTTTTACCTTTGCAAGATAAACAAACTGATTTCATATAATTCTTCAACCGTTTCATTGTCACTTTAACAGGAGTTTACATGTCTTTCTTTCGTAAGAGTTTTGCAAGTTTAGGGATTGGTGCTGCAAAAGTTGATACAGTTTTAAAGCATGATGTGTTGATTCCTGGTGAACAGCTGCCTGTGGTGATTCATGTTCAAGGTGGATCAACAGAGCAGCAAATAGATAATATTAATGTGCAACTATGCTGTCGTTATATTGATGAAGTGCCAGTCAGCCGTGGTGACAGTGAGCGCCGCAAAGAAAAAATTCCGCAAACCTGTGTTTTAGCGACATGGTCATTGCCTGAATCATTTGTCATCGGTGTTAACGAAGAACGCGAATTTGATGTTGATTTTGAGTTGCCATTTAATACTCCGGTGACAATTGGTGACGCTAAAGTGTGGCTCGATACCTACCTTGATATACCGATGGCGCGAGACCCTAAAGATACTGATACGTTGACTGTGCGGCCAGATCCCTTGATGGATGGTGTTTTTACCGCATTAGAAAATGCGGGATTGCGTATTCTTCAAGTCGAGTGTGAAGCTGCCTCAGGGTTTGATTTACCGTTTGTACAAGAATTTGAGTTTGTACCCGTATCTGGACCGTATCATGGCCTTTGGCGTGAATTGGAAGTTGTCGCTTATCGAGATAACGATGGGTTACAGCTATGGTTTGAACTCGATCGTCGTTTAAACGGTATTTCAGGAATGTTATCTGGGTTTTTAGGCCGAGGTGAGCTAAAACGTCATTGTCATATTTCAGCGCAATGCACACCAGCTGAAGCTGGCCAACAAGTGCTCGATTATCTCGAACAAACAACATAATATTGGGTTAGCCTTTCTCATAAATAGCAGTGTCAGCTGTGTTGATATTTATGAATGGCAAATTCAGCTTACACGTGTACTCTGAAGTGTGTCATACTGCTTTTGTATCGAGCATTAACTCTATCGGGAGCTGAGAATGGTAAAGAGTGTCGCGCTGAAGCAAGGCTATTCAGTGGCAGAAGAAATCGCAAATAGTGTTAGCCATGGTTTAGGTTTAATTTTCGGTATTGTAAGTTTGGTACTGTTATTGAATCAGGGCAACGCTGCTGATGCTGATTTTATGAGTATGGCGAGCTTGAGCATTTATGGTAGCAGTATTATTTTACTGTACCTAGCTTCAACGCTTTACCATGCGATTCCTTATGAACGTGCCAAGCGGGCTTTAAAAACATTTGATCATTGCGCCATCTTTTTATTAATTGCTGGTACTTATACCCCTTTCTTATTGATCTCTTTACGTACCCCTCTGGCCATTACCTTAATGTCTGTTATATGGGGACTTGCCATTATCGGCATTGCTCTCAAAATTATCTTTGTGTACCGGTTTAAGCGCTTATCTTTGATTACTTATCTGACGATGGGTTGGTTATCTGTGATTGTGGTCTATCAGTTAGCGATCTCAATTTCGACTGGTGGCTTAGTATTATTGGGTTTAGGCGGTGTTATTTATTCGTTAGGGGTGTTTTTTTACGTGAATAAACGCATTCCTTATAACCACGCGATTTGGCACATGTTTGTTTTAGGTGGAACGGTCTGCCATTTCTTTGCCATTTATTATTACGTTAAACCGATTTAATGACTCCAAGTAGCCTTAGCCCCTTCTCATTCTCGCTGAAATAGCACCTTGAGTTAAGTTATTCGGCATATACGCTTTGGTACAGATAGAAAAAGAGAGCATATATGCTCTCTTTTTCATTGGTAACAGTATGTTAGTCACGCCAAAACGCAGGAAAAAAGACCACGAGCACGGTGAGTATTTCCAAGCGTCCCATTAACATTCCAATGCTTAATGTCCATTTAGCCATATCGGGTAAGCTGGCAAAATTACCCGTTGGGCCAATAATATTACCCATTCCTGGGCCTACATTGGCAACGGCGGTAACTGCACCTGTAATGCTGGTAACAGGATCTAGGCCAAGTATGCCTAATATCGCTGCAATAACCACAATGGTCAGAATAAAAGTCAGGGCAAAGGCGACAACTGAACGTACGATGCCATCAGTGACTGGGCGACCGTTATAGCGTTGGATAAAGACACCTGAAGGATGAACCAGCTGCATCATCTGTTTGCGTAACAAGGCAAAAGCGACTTGAAAACGGAAGATTTTAATACCGCCCGATGTCGATCCTGAACACCCACCCACCAACATAATGAAAGCAAAAATGATGCTGGGTAGCGGCCCCCATGAAGTGAAGTCATCAAGACCAAACCCTGTTGTCGTCACCACCGAAATGATATTAAACAGAGATACACGCAACGCATCAAGAAAGTTGTAGTCCAGCTTCCACGTTAACCAAAGTGCGACAATGAACCCTGCAGATAGTACTAATAAAGTGAAGCCTCTTACTTGGGCGTCTGCAAATAGAGCTCCTGGGCTTCTTTTACGCAGTGCTTGGACAAATAAGAGAAATGGCAAACCACCCGCGAACATAAAGAAGGTTGCGACCCAATGTGTGCTGTGGGAGAAGTTATTCATTGAGCCATCAGAGGTTGAATAGCCACCAGTTGATAAGGTGGTAAAAGCATGGTTTATCGCATCAAACGTATTCATGCCTGTCATTACAAAACCTATGATGCACAATACAGTTAAGGTTATGTAAACATTGACTATATTTTTTGCGACGCTTTTGGTTCTCGGTGAACTTTTCTCTGACCAATCTGATGATTCGGTTTGGAACAGTCGCATCCCCCCCACGTTTAACATGGGTAGAATGGCTACGCCCATTACAATAAATCCAATGCCACCTAACCATTGTAATGTTGAACGCCAAAGCAGAATACTGGGTGCCATATCATCTAATCCACTGAGCACCGTTGAGCCCGTTGTCGTAATTCCCGACATGGTTTCGAAGTAGGCATCGGTAAAGCTGATGTGGTTGATGAAGACAAAAGGCAGTGCCGCAAAGGCGCTGGAAATTGTCCATACTAAGGTTGTGATCAGGAACATCTCCCTGACCCCTAACTTAAACTCTTTGGTTTTACCAAATGTTAGACATAGAAAAGCCACGGTATGAGTAATAATAACCGCGGTGGCGAAATCGATGAACCCACCAGTACCTGTAAAAAAGGCAACAAGGGTTGGGATGTACATGAAAAGGGCTATTTTAGATAAAACCAGCCCGATCACGAACATTATGGGACGGAAATTAACCATAAATTATAGGAAAAATGGACTAGGTTGGAAGAGACGTTCAACATCAGGGATGTATTTTTTGTCGACGAGGAACATAACAACATGATCATCTTGTTCAATCATGGTTCGATCGTGAGCTATTAATACTTCATTACCACGGACGATCGCACCAATGGTAGTGCCTGGTGGTAGCTTAATTTCACCAATGGATCGACCAACTACTTTTGAGGTAGTTGAATCACCATGAGCAATCGCCTCAATAGCTTCAGCTGCTCCGCGACGTAATGATGATACATTTACAATATCGGCTTTTCGTACGTGAGTTAATAGTGCTGAGATCGTTGCTTGCTGTGGCGATATTGCTATATCAATCGCTCCGCCCTGTACTAAATCGACATAAGCCCCGCGCTGAATAAGCACCATGACTTTCTTGGCACCCATGCGTTTAGCAAGCATGGCAGACATGATGTTTGCTTCATCATCGTTAGTCACTGCAATAAACACATCAATTTGTTCGATGTGCTCTTCACTTAATAACTCTTGATCGGATGCATCACCACAGAAAACGATAGTGTTTTCGAGCATTTCAGACAGGCTTTCAGCACGCTCAGGATTACGTTCAATGAGCTTAACACTATAAGCCTGCTCTAATCGACGGGCGAGACCTGCACCAATATTACCGCCACCGACGATCATTAAACGCTTATAAGGTTTTTCTAGACGCTGAAGTTCACTCATCACCGAGCGAATGTGATTGCTGGCTGCAACAAAGAATACTTCATCATCGGCTTCAATAATGGTGGTGCCTTGAGGACGAATCGGTTTGCCTTGGCGAAAGATAGCCGCAACACGAGTGTCTATATGTGGCATGTGCTCACGTAATGCTGACAATGCATTACCGACTAATGGCCCACCGTAATACGCTTTAACGGCAACTAAACCGACTTTATCTTCGGCAAAACCGACAACCTGCAGTGCGCCAGGGTATTCAATTAAGCGTTCGATATACCCTGTTACTAGCTCTTCTGGGGCAATCAAGTGATCGACAGGAACTGCATCTGATTGGAATAAAGAATCTTTTTCTTTGAGGTATTCCGGAGAGCGGATACGAGCGACGCGGTTAGGGGTATTAAATAAAGAAAATGCAATTTGGCAGGCAATCATATTGGTTTCGTCAGAATTGGTGACCGAAACTAACATATCAGCATCCTGAGCCCCTGCTTCACGTAGAGTACGTGGATGGCTCGCAAAACCCTGTACAACCCGAAGGTCGTATTTATCTTGCAGTTCTCGCAGACGTTCTGGGTCTTTATCAACAATCGTTATGTCGTTGTTTTCACCGACAAGGTTCTCTGCCAGTGTGCCACCGACCTGACCTGCGCCGAGAATGATGATTTTCATAGCATGTGCCTGATTAAAGTATTCTGTGTAGGTTACTACGCTTCTAACTCAAGAGCATAATGATATGTCTTGAGTCAGAACGATTTAGGTTTTTAGGCGACGCTTTGGTGCTAGCTTTTTTGCAGAACAGCGTAGTAGAAACCATCCATATCAGATTCACCCGGTAAGATCTGACGACCAGGTTGTTCCACATCACTATCGGCTTCTTGTCCACGATTGATCAAGGTTGCATCGGCTGTGCGGGCAAGGAATGCTTTCACTTGTTCGCTGTTTTCTTGTGGTGTAATCGAACAGGTCGCATATACCAAGGTGCCACCAGATTTCAGCTGTAACCACATAGCATCAAAAATCTCAGCTTGAAGGATTGCGAGCGCTTCAATGTCGCTTGCTCGACGCAACCATTTAATATCTGGATGACGACGAATAACCCCCGTGGCAGAACAAGGTGCATCGAGTAAGATGCGGTCAAATTTTTCACCGTGCCACCAATCTGCAGGGTAACGAGCATCGGCACACAATACTGTTGCATCAAGCTTCAGGCGGGCAAGGTTTTCATGAACGCGGGTTAAACGGCGTTCATCACAGTCAATGGCAACCACTTTAGCCGTTGGTTGACGCTCCATGATATGTGCAGTTTTACCACCAGGCGCTGCACAGCAATCAAGAATCAGTTCGTCAGCTTGTGGTTGTAAGAAATCGACGGCTAATTGGGCGGCACCATCTTGTACTGATGACCAGCCATCAGCAAAGCCAGGTAGCTTGCTCACATCGCAAGGTGACAACAAACGAAGTGCATCAGCGGCTTCTGGGTGTAAGCCTGTCTCGATGCCAACATCATTAAGTAATGCACGGTATTCATCGCGCGTATGGTGTTGGCGGTTGACGCGTAACCACATTGGGGCTTTGGTGTTATTAGCTGTAACAATCGCTTCCAACTGCTCAGGATAGCTAGCTTTCAGCATTTTTAATAACCAACCTGGATGGCCATATTTACCGGCATCGTGGCTGACTGATTGTGCATCTAGCTGTTCTTGTTGGCGCTGGTAGTTACGTAAAATGGCATTAATTAAGCCACGTAGCTGGGTTTTCTTGAGATCTTTAGTGGCATTAACTGTTTCGGCGACAGCAGCATGAGCGGGAATACGCATATGACCTAGTTGGTATAAACCCACTAAAATCAAATGGTGGAAAACACGTTGCTTACCTTTTAAAGGCTTGTCCATTAGGTGAGTAGTAATCGACTCTAAACGGGGTAACCAGCGTAATACGCCGTAGCAAATCTCTTGCAGCAAAGCATGATCACGTTCTCGAATGTTCTGCTGGGCTGCTGGTAGTGCAGCTGAAAGGGATTGCCCCTGATCAACAACCTGAAAAACAACCTGGGCTGCTGCGGCTCTTACGTTCATGCGTATTTCCTGAATTTATTTTTAACGACGTGGAAAATAAAAAGCCAGTGATTGGGCACTGGCTTTAACATTACAGTTGAGTGCCAGGTTCAAACCACTCTCGGCGCGAGTTTAAAATATCTTGCGCTTTCATGGCTTTCTTTCCTGGAGGTTGAAGCTCGATAAGGCGAAGTGCACCTTTACCTGTCGCAACCGTGATGCCTTGTTTATCGGCTGATAAAATTGTTCCCGGTGTTTTACCTTGGTTGTCAGCTTCAACAACGGCATGCCATACTTTGACATTTTGTTCAGCAACAGCAAAGTAGCTCATTGGCCATGGGTTAAATGCGCGGATACAACGCTCAATCGCGGTTGCTTCCATTGCCCAGTCAATTTTAGCTTCTTCTTTATTCAACTTCTTTGCGTAATTAGCAAGTTCATCATTTTGCTTTTTAGCAATGGCAGTGCCTGCCGAAATCTCAGATAGACAGTCAATTAAAGCATTAGGACCTAATCCCGCCAGCTTGTCATACATCGTCGCACTGGTATCTGTTGGCTCGATAGCTAGTGTGGCGATAGTTAGCATATCACCCGTATCAAGGCCTTCATCCATTTGCATGATGGTTACACCGGTTTCTTCATCGCCAGCCCAAATTGAGCGTTGGATCGGTGCAGCACCACGCCAGCGTGGCAAAATAGAGCCATGTACATTGATACAACCCAGTTTAGGCGTATCTAACACAATTTTAGGCAGTAGTAGGCCATAAGCCACGACGATCATGATATCGGCATTTAACGCCGAAAGTTCTTGTTGCGCGTCTTCATTGCGCAATGATGCCGGTTGATACACGGGCAGATCATTTTCTAACGCGATATTTTTAACCGGGCTCGCGGTTAATTTTTTACCACGACCAGCAGGACGATCTGGTTGGGTATATACGGCGATAACTTCATGCTGTGAAGACAACAACGCCGCCAGATGACGGGCGGCGAAGTCAGGTGTACCAGCAAATACAATACGTAACGGTTTGCTCAAGGTAACCTCGGATTAATTAGTCTTTGTCGTTAAAACGCTTCATTTTCTCTAGTTTCTGTTTAATACGCTGACGTTTTAAAGGCGACAGGTAATCAACAAACAACTTGCCAGCTAAGTGATCAAGTTCGTGCTGTACACAGATTGCAAGCAGATCATCGGCTTCGAATGAGAACGGGTTACCATCACGATCAAGTGCTTTAACAGAAACTTCTGCCGCACGAGGAACCAATGCTCGAGAGCCTGGTACCGATAGGCAGCCTTCTTCAATCCCATCTTCACCACGTTTATCTGTGATTTCTGGGTTGATCAGTACCATTGGTTGGTCACGCTCTTCAGAAATATCGATCACCACAATACGTTGATGAATATCAACTTGGGTTGCGGCTAAACCGATACCTTCTTCGTCGTACATGGTTTCTAGCATGTCATCGACGATGTTCTGGATTTCTGGTGTTATTGCTTCAACTGGCTTAGCAATAGTACGCAGGCGTTCATCAGGGAATGTTAATACTTGCAATAGAGACATAGATACTCGAAAAAATTAAACTGTGTTGAAAATGAAAATTACTTACTTGTTCTAATTCTAGTCATTTTAAAGATCAAATAACAGCATTGGCTGCATAACATTGTAAGCGATAACGATAGGTGGCAACGATTCTTTGCATTATTGGTGAATAGAATGAACACAATGTAATGCCGTAGATTGGAGGCAGTCAGCAAACTTGCTCGGTATCTGATGTATACGAACGAATAAAAGTTGAACTGTGCCTAAAACCGCTCCCTCCTGATTAGGTTGCTTTGGACATCTTTTAAAACGAATGCCACCGTTGCTTCTTGTATTAATATGATTCTGTAATCATCGACAAGGAAGGCACAACATGAGGCTGGGCGTCTTATTGTTTATTCTGATATCTGCATTACCAGTTCGTTGGGCAAACGCTGAGTTACCTATTGTTAATAAAAATATTCCTGAAATTTATATTGTTAAAAAAGGCGATACGCTATGGGATATCTCTGCCTACTTTCTTGATAATCCTTGGTTGTGGTCTCAACTTTGGCAGGCGAACGATTATATTCAAAACCCTCACTTAATCTATCCTGGTGATAAATTACATCTGGTATGGATAAATGGTCGTCCGCAATTACAGTTAAAAAAGACCGTTGTGCTATCACCTCAGATCCGGATTAAGCACTCTGCTATTACCACGCTACAAGAAACATTACTCTTTCCTTATTTAGCTGAAAATAAATTGATCACAACCAAAAGCGCAGCTCAACTTCCTCGGGTTTTGGGGGCAAGTGATAAGAAGGGATACATGTCACCTGGTGACAGGATATGGGTCGATACCGAGTTATTGTTAGGCACTGAGTGGTGGGTATATCGTGTTGAAACTGATTTTACCCGTAACGATGAGACCAAAGCGAAAGTCGTGTCACTCAAAGAGATTGCTAAGCTGAGAACGTCAGAAATACAAGAGAATATGAGTTTGATGATGGTGGAATCTTTTCGTCAAGAGATCAGTCAGAACGATATTTTGTTGCCTGCACCATTAGATAGTGCAGCTGTTGATATGAACTTTTCACCATCAACAGCACCTGCCGAGATTCAAGCCAGTGTGTTAGGGCACTTAGAAGGACATGAGTATATAGCGACATCTCAAGTTGTTGTACTTGATCGTGGTCATTTAGATAACCTCGCGGCAGGCAATGTATTACAGCTATTTAGACCTGGCGCGAAAGTAACAGGAGATAAAGGTAATTATGCGTATAAAAAAAAACAAAATTGGTTATCGGCAAAACGACAACTCAGTAATCTGCATATTGGCGAAGTAATGGTTATCCGCCCATATGAGTATTTTAGCTTAGCAGTCGTAACACGTAGCCTAGAGCCCTTTCGTGCTGGTGTGCTTGCGTTACCTCCATATTTAGTTGAATGATGACAACATTAGAAAGTTGGCTAATTCTAGCTGCGGTCCCATATTTAGGTGGTTGTAGAATTAGCAAATTATTGCAATATGCGACGCCGATAGAATTAATCGAAATGCCCGCCGAGCAACTTCGTGCCATTGGTTTATCATCAGCGCAAGTTGCAGCATTGCATAACCCCAAACGGCAACGTATTGATCATGCACTTATATGGGCAGAGCAAAATAATCACACCATTCTTACCTTAGACTCTCCTTTTTACCCTGCTTTATTAAAAGAAATAGCATCTGCCCCGCCTTTGCTGTTTGTTCGTGGTGAAGATCGTTGGTTACGTGAACCCCAACTGGCCGTTATTGGCAGCCGTTCTGCCAGTCTTGATGGGCGTGAGGCGGCGTATGATTTCTCTGCGGCATTGGTTGCCGCTAATTATGTTGTTACCAGTGGCTTAGCATTAGGCATCGATGGTCAAGCGCATTATGGTGCATTAAAAAATGGTGGTGCGACAATTGCAGTATTAGGTTCAGGACTTAATCATATTTATCCTGCGAGTCATCGAACCCTTGCCAGTCAAATTATCGAGCAAGGTGCTCTGGTTTCTGAGTTTTGGCCCGATGAAAAACCGCGGCCACAAAATTTCCCTCGTCGTAATAGAGTGATCAGCGGGCTGTCGGTTGGTGTTCTTGTTATAGAGGCTGCAGAGCGAAGTGGCTCATTAATTACGGCACGCTATGCTTTAGATCAAGGACGAGATGTTTTTGCCTTACCCGGTTCGATTCATAATCCTGGCAGTCGAGGTTGTAATGCCTTGATAAAATCTGGTGCTAAACTGGTAGAAAGTCCGGTCGATATATTTGAAGAGGTAGGTGCGCTGACGGAATGCGCAATAAATAGCCAAATGAACTTGTCGTTGCCACAACCTGAAAATGAAGAATTGCCATTTTCAGCCGTGTTGGCTACCGTAGGCAAAGAAGCAATACCCGTTGATGTGGTTGCTGAACGCTGTAAACTGCCCATACATGAAGTTATGATGCAATTACTAGATTTAGAATTGCAAGGCGTTGTGAGTACAGTGCCCGGTGGTTATATCAGAACGAGGAGGGGCTAGTCATGATGGATATTCTTATGTACCTGTTTGAAACCTATATCCAAAGCGACGTGGAGCTATTGGTTGATCAGGATGAACTTTCAGATGAGCTTAGTCGTGCCGGATTTCATCAAGATGATATCTACAAGGCATTAAACTGGCTTGAAAAGCTTGCTGCTCTGCAAGAAACAGAAACCATACCGTACATGAATAATAGTGCGATAACGTCTATTCGTGTTTATATTCCACAAGAGATGGCTCGAATGGATGTAACATGTCGCGGATTTTTGACCTATTTAGAGCAAATTCATGTATTAAGTGCCGATACGCGTGAGATGGTTATTGATCGTGTGATGGAACTAGAAACAAGCGACTTTGTATTAGATGATTTGAAGTGGATTATTTTAATGGTGCTCTTTAACGCACCTGGTAATGAAAATGCTTACACTCAGATGGAAGAACTGCTTTACGGAGCAGAAGATGGATACATTCACTAATTATCGATAACCCTGCCCTAGCGAGTAATATGTAGTATGGCCGGCAAAGTTCACGACCAGTTATTTGATGCCCATGAGCATGCGTTAGAGCAAGAAGAACCCTGCCCGACCTGTGGTGGTCAATTACAAACGCGTTATGGCAAGCGCGGTCCTTTTCTTGGGTGTTCAAATTACCCTGAGTGTGACTTTATTCGTCCACTTAATCAGAACGACGGGCACATAGTGAAGCACCTTGGTAAGCCATGTCCTATTTGCGATAGTGAACTGGTTTTACGACAAGGTCGCTTTGGGATGTTTATCGGTTGTGCGAGTTTTCCTGATTGCCAGCATATTGAGCCCTTAGAGAAAAAAGCGGACGATACTCAAATTTTGTGTCCAGATTGTCACAAAGGGCACCTCGTTCAACGAAAGTCTCGTTATGGCAAAGCATTCTTTGCTTGCGACCAATATCCAGCATGTCGTTTTGCTGTAAACAATAAGCCTGTCGCACAGCAATGTGAAACTTGTGGTTTTCCTTTATTAATAGAGAAAAGTTTTGCAACTGGCATCAAGTTGCAATGTGCAGATAAGAAGTGTCACCACATTCAACAATAATCGCTATCGATCTATTCAAAATTTCCTTTATAATACTGACGCAAACGATTACGTCACTTAAATATGGAAGGAAAGATGATGACTAAGCCATTTGTAGCTGTTTTGATGGGCTCAGATTCAGATTTGCCAGTAATGCAGGCAACGCTTGATGTTTTAAAATCTTTTGAAATTACTACTGAAGTGAAAGTTACTTCTGCTCACCGTACACCAGTAGCAACGCATAGCTATGTGACTGATGCTGAAGCGCGTGGTTGTGGCGTATTTATTTGTGCCGCAGGCTTAGCTGCTCACTTAGCTGGTGCTGTTGCAGGTATTACAACATTACCTGTTATCGGTGTGCCAATTGATGCCGGCCCTCTACAAGGTATGGATGCATTGCTTTCAACAGCAATGATGCCTGGTGGTGTGCCTGTTGCTACTGTTGCAATTGGCAGTGCTGGTGCAAAAAATGCTGGTTACTTAGCGGCTCAAATTCTAGCGACTGGCGACAAAGAGCTAGCATTAGCAGTAAAAGCTGATCGTCAAAAGAACGCTGAAGCAGTTATTGCGAAAGATGCTGCTTTACAAGAGCGTCTAAAGGGCTAAATAATAGCCATTGAATTTAAGAGGCGCTCTCTTTAGAGCGCCTTTTTTATTGCATTTAATATGGTTATTTACGAGGTCGATATGGACAACTTGCAGCAAGTTGTATCTGCGTTACAAAGCGGAGAGGTCATTGCTTACCCGACAGAGGGTGTATTTGGTGTTGGGTGCGATCCTGATCATTCACAAGCTATCGAAAAGCTACTTGCTTTAAAACAGCGTCCGATCGAGAAAGGTTTGATTTTGATTGCGGCAAATTATCAACAACTACAGCCGTATATTGATGATACCCAGCTTAGTGATTTACAAAAGCAGAAAATATTTTCGACCTGGCCTGGGCCTGTTACCTGGGTGATGCCTGTGAAGAAAGGTGTTTCCCCTCTTCTGACGGGTAAATTTACATCCATCGCAGTTCGAGTGAGTGATCACCCTTTAGTGCAAAAGCTTTGTCATCAGTTTGGTAAACCTATCACCTCCACCAGTGCGAATTTAACAGGCTTACCACCGTGTAAGACTGTGGCTGAAGTACATAGTCAGTTAGGTGAGCACTTAAGTGCTATTTTAGAAGGTGAGACTGGTGGACGTGAAAACCCAACAGAAATTCGAGATGCATTTAGTGATACTGTACTGCGTCAGGGTTAGTGGTTAGCTAGAACAAGGATAAATAATGGAACATGTTGATAAACACGCAGTGAAAGCTTTTTTATTGTCGCTTCAAGATCAAATATGCCAAAGCTTGGAAAACCAAGACAAGGGGGCAGTATTTGAACAAGATGAATGGCAACGTGAACAAGGTGGCGGTGGCCGTAGCCGTGTTCTTCGTCAAGGAAGTGTGTTTGAGCAAGCTGGCGTTAATTTCTCCCATGTTTTTGGTACTAAAATGCCAGCTTCTGCTACTGCTCACCGTCCTGAACTCGCAGGTCGTAGTTTTGAAGCGATGGGCGTGTCATTAGTTATCCATCCTAATAGTCCCTATATCCCGACATCTCATGCCAATGTACGTTTCTTTATTGCTGAAAAAGAAGGTGAAGCACCAGTATGGTGGTTTGGTGGTGGTTTTGACTTAACCCCTTTTTATCCTTTTGAAGAAGATTGTCAGCATTGGCATAACACAGCTAAGCATTTATGTGCCCCATTTGGTGATGATATTTATGACCAGCATAAAGCATGGTGTGATAAATACTTTTTCTTACCTCACCGTAATGAAACGCGCGGTGTCGGTGGTTTGTTTTTCGATGATTTGAATGAGTGGGGCTTTGAACAAAGCTTTGCTTATACACAAGCGGTTGGTAACGGCTTTATTGACGGGTACTTGCCTATTGTTCAACGTCGCCAAGATATCCCTTATGGTGAGAGAGAACGTGAATTTCAGCTATATCGTCGAGGGCGCTATGTTGAATTTAACTTGGTGTATGACCGAGGCACGCTGTTTGGATTGCAAAGCGGTGGTCGTACCGAGTCAATCTTAATGTCAATGCCACCGCTTGCTCGCTGGGAATACTGTTATGAGCCTAAGGCCGGATCAGCGGAAGCTGATTTGTATGAAAACTACCTTCAGCCGCGAGAATGGTAGCAGTACGAACTGTTTGAGCTTCATTTAATGCAGTGATAGGGTCGATTTATCGGCCCTTAATTGACTTCAAGTTTTTTGGATTACGAGCACATGGATAAGTACGTTGTTTTTGGCAACCCTATAGCACAAAGTAAATCACCTTTCATTCATACATTATTTGCCCGTCAGACATCGCAAAAGATGGAATACACGGCAGAGCTAGCACCAGCTGATGGTTTTAAATCTGCTGCGGATAACTTTTTCTCTGCGGGAGGGCGAGGCTGCAATATCACGGCACCTTTCAAAGAGGACGCATATCAATATGCGACTCAACTTTCCGAACGCGCTAAATTAGCCGGTGCTGTCAACACGCTCAAGAAGCTAGATGACGGTGGTATCTTAGGAGATAACACTGATGGTGAAGGTCTAGTTCAAGATTTATTACTCAATCAAGTTGAATTGGCTGGTAAGCGTATTTTGCTAGTTGGAGCTGGTGGAGCTGCACGTGGTGTTATTTTACCTTTGCTTGCTCAAAATCCTGCCGAGTTAGTAATAACTAATCGCACATTATCTAAAGCACAGCAGCTGGCTGAACTATTTGCGTCTTTTGGTTCTGTTTCGTCGGCTGCAATCGATACACTGAATCAACCGAATTTTGATGTGATCATTAATTCAACTTCTGCAGGATTAAGTGGGCAGTTGCCTGGCTTGCCAGAAAGTCTGATCAAACATGATATGGTTTGTTATGACATGGTTTATAGCGCTCAAATTACCGCGTTCAATTTATGGGCTAGAGATTTAGGTGCTGGAAAAGTAGTTGATGGGCTAGGTATGCTTGTTGGTCAAGCTGCAGAAAGCTTTATGTTATGGCGAGGGTTACGCCCTGGTGCCAAGCAGGTATTGCGAGAGTTACGCCGTATGCTTCAGGAGTAATGAGAACGAGATGAATCAAAATATTTTATTTTCCGACCTTCAAAGCTGGGATGGTGACAAGCAAGCCGTCAACTTCCCTGCCCAGCAAGGTGGAGCGTTGACTACTTGTTGGGTAAGTCTTAAATGGCTGCAGCAACATACCTTACAGCCACTAGTCACTGAATCTGAGATCCTCGCTGCCTTCTCTGCCAATCGATTTGATTTAGAGGAGCTGGCAGAAGAGCAAATAGAAGATGAAGAGTTTGATAGTGAAGGTTGTATCTTTATTGGTTAAAGATTTTCACTTTCAGCTAAGTACTCATTTTTAAGCCTGACATAGTTATTAGCTGACGTTGGAAGAAAGGCGCGTTCGTTATCAGTTAATGGGCGCGCTTGTTTAACAGGGCTACCTATATAGAGGAAACCACTTTTAAGTACTTTGCCTGGTGGTACTAAACTTCCCGCTCCAATAATGACGTCATCTTCTATAATGGCGCCATCTAATAGAATTGCACCCATTCCGACTAATACACGATGACCAACATGGCAGCCATGTAACATTGCTTTGTGCCCTATTGTCACATCCTCACCAATAATTAAAGGGTGACCTGTGGGATTATCGGGTGTTTTTCGTGTGACATGTAAAACAGCCCCGTCCTGTACATTACTTCTTGCGCCAATTTTGATGTGGTTTACATCGCCTCTTGCTGCCACCAAAGGCCAAATACTGGCATCAGCGTTTAATTCAATGTCCCCTATGAGAACTGCCGAGCTGTCGACATAAACATTTTCATTAAGGATGGGTGTTATTCCCTTATAAGATCGTAGTGCTAAGTGCATAAGAGCTACCTTTATTGAATCCATTACATAAGAGAATAGCTAGGTTATGGTGCGATTTACATCGATAAATTGACCATTCGAACGATAAATAGACATCTAAACAAATATGAGTGTTTTATTTCAATATACCCCTTGCCAATGTGATCGAAGTCTCTATAATGCGACCTCACTGACACGGAGCACGGCGCTTAGCCAGCAACCTAGTCAGTATGTTCTTTAACAATTTGACCATGCAATCTGTGTGGGCACTCGTGAAATTTTAAGTCGAAAGATTTATCAA
>NZ_PYOD01000021.1 GCF_003026285.1 Photobacterium profundum | reverse complement strand
ATAAATCTTTCGACTTAAAATTTCACGAGTGCCCACACAGATTGCATGGTCAAATTGTTAAAGAACATACTGACTAGGTTGCTGGCTAAGCGCCGTGCTCCGTGTCAGTGAGGTCGCATTATAGGGAAGCCCAAACAATCCGCAAGCATTTATTTAAAAAAAACATTCAACTGCTTTTTTTTTAACCAGGAAGTAAGGATGAGCTTTTATTTCATGCTAATTGACGAAATTCAAGCTTTGATTGATTCGTTAAAGGATAATGACATGCATCTGCATGGTCACCGGCTTTCACGACTAATAACGGTTTATCCTCTTTACACTTATCTGTCGCATAAGGACAGCGTGTATGGAAGCGACAACCTTTAGGAGGGTTGATAGGTGAAGGTAACTCCCCTTTCAACATTATTCGATCAGTATTTCTCTTTCGAGGGTCTGCAACTGGAATCGCGGATAATAAAGCTTGTGTATAAGGGTGGCGGGGAGAGTTGTAGACATCTAGTGCATTACCTAGCTCTACAATTTTTCCCAGATACATTACTGCAACACGATCAGAAATATGTTTGACGACAGATAAATCATGCGCAATGAAGATCAATG
This sequence comes from Photobacterium profundum, assembly GCF_003026285.1. Classification (GTDB taxonomy): domain Bacteria; phylum Pseudomonadota; class Gammaproteobacteria; order Enterobacterales; family Vibrionaceae; genus Photobacterium; species Photobacterium profundum. The sequence continues at coordinate 84,583 of NZ_PYOD01000021.1, read as the reverse complement.
CTAATTTCATTTCTTGTTGAAGTTCTAATAATAAATTTAAGATCTGTGCTTGAACAGATACATCTAATGCCGAGACCGACTCATCACAAATGATGAGCTTGGGTTTTAATGCAACGGCACGAGCAATTCCAATACGCTGCCTTTGCCCACCTGAAAACTCATGAGGATAACGCTCTGCAGCACTTTCAGGTAAACCGACTTTAATTAAAAGCTCTTTAACCCACAACTTACGCTCTGCAGGCTTACCAATGCCATGAATAATGAAAGGTTCTTCTATTATCATTCCAACAGTATGGCGAGAGTTTAAAGATTCAGTGGGATCTTGAAAGATAATCTGCATTTCTTGACGCAGTGAACGCATTTCTTTAACGGATAAATGGGTAATGTCGCGTCCTTCAAAAAATATCTTTCCAGCAGTAGGTTCAAACAATTTCAGAATAGAACGTCCCAGCGTACTTTTTCCACAGCCCGACTCACCTACAAGGCCAAGAGTTTCTCCCTGTTTAACAGAAAAACTAACGCCATCGACCGCATGGATAGTGTAGCCTTTGCGAAAGATACCGCCACCAGAATAGAAGTGCTGTTTAATATTTTCAATGCGTAATAGCTCTGGCATTAATTCACCTCTTTCCAATGATGGCAACTTACTTTGTGTTCATTATCGAGTTGCGTCCAAACAGGCACTGTATTGCGACACTTATCGGTAGCATAAGCACATCGAGTACAAAACCGACAGCCTTCAGGCATTTCACTTAAATGAGGAACATTACCAGGAATCGTAACTAACATCTGTTTGTGTAATGCACTCAATGTCGGCATCGAATTCAACAAGCCTTTAGTATAAGGATGCTTAGGTTTCTCAAACAATGTGAATATATCTGCAGTTTCTACCACTCGACCAGCATACATCACCACAACTTCATCACAGATCTCAGCGACAACACCAAGATCATGAGTGATAAAAATAATAGCCATACCACTTTCACGCTGCAGCTCTCGCATTAGGTCGAGAATCTGAGCTTGAACGGTTACGTCTAATGCTGTTGTTGGCTCATCACAAATTAAAATATCCGGTTTACATGCCAATGCTATCGCGATCATTACCCGCTGACGCATACCACCAGAAAGATTATGTGGATACTCCATTACACGCAATTCTGGCGAGGGAATACCCACCCTATCTAACATTTTGATGGCATATTTTAAGCGATCTTTTTTATCGAGATCCTTACGATGTAATTCAAGCACTTCACACAATTGCTTTCCAACCGAATGAACGGGATTTAACGCTGTCATTGGGTCTTGGAATATCATAGAGATACTATTCCCTCGTATCTCATAAAGTTTTTCTGGAGGTAAATCCACTACATTTGTGCCTCGGTAGAGGATCTCCCCAGCATATACTCGACCATAAGGATGAGGAAGGAGCCCCATAATTGACATTGCTGTCACACTTTTCCCGCAACCAGACTCCCCGACAATACCTAAGGTTTGCCCTCTTTTTACATTAAAAGTAACGCCATCAAGTACGCGGACAATACCGTCATCAGTTGTAAATTCAGTGCCAAGATTTTTAACTTCAAGTAATACCTCATGGGGCATATTACTTCTCCCATGGTTTATAGCTTATAGGTATCATCAATAATGGTGATAGCATCAAATACCTTTCCTTTCTTCATCGCTGATTTGGTTTCTTTTTTAATGTTTTCGTCAATCCAAAATGTTGATATACCAATAGGGTCAAACATTGCTTCCGTTAATTTAGTCATTGGCTTGTTTGGTACTTTCAACCAACGCCAATAACCTTCACGAACATAAGGCACCATATAACCAGGGATAATGACATTGGCATCGGCTACAACTTGTTGTATTTCTCGGGATATGGCTCTTTTCTTTTCAACATCAAACTCGATACGGTATGACATGATTAATTGATCAAGCGCGGGCGAGCTAAAGTTCGTAAAGTTATTAGTCTGCGCTTTGTTGGCATTGTCAGAATGGAAGTACTCCCAATACTGAGGAATATAAGATGTACCCATATTATGGAAAGACAGCTCATGCTTTTTCTCTAACACATACTTAAACGCAGAAGACCCATCGACTAAGTTCAAGGTTAATTCTAAACCCGCTTCTTTCGCTTGCTCTTTAAGGTAAGCAACCCTTGGTGTATGTGCTGTCGCTGAGTAGGTTATCGCAAAGGATAATCGCGCCCCTTTACTATTTACTCTTATGCCATCGGTACCAATTTGTTCAAAACCAGCTTGAGAAAAGTATTCAGCAGCAAGCTGAGGATCAAATTTATCGGCTTTTATCTCGCTATTGGTATATTCACCATGACCAACGCCTAACCCATTGGGCTTACGCATATAATCTCCACGTAAAACCTTTTCAATCATGCCATCAAAATCGATCGCATGGGCAATCCCTTTGCGTACATTCAGATCGTTAAGGTGCGGTTTTGCGGTATTCATCCATACTCCACCGCTGCCCTGAGGTAATTGGTTAAACCCCCAAAACTTATTGATATACCCATTCTGATACGGTTTGCTATTTGATTTATCGTGCCACAATGAAGGCATCACTAAACCAAACGCGTCAAGATCCCCTTTTTCAAAATGCTTTTTGGCGATGTCTTGGTCACGAATAACCTTTATATTTATTTTCTCAACGTTATAACGATTTTTATAATATTTATTGGAATATCCCCACCAATCCTGGCCTACATGCTTAAACCTAATCGACTTACCTTTTTTCACTTTATCAACATAGTAAGGTCCTGATGATGGCTCTGCTTTAAAATTATAAAGGCGAACAAAATTATCATCGACACCATCATTATTTTTATCAACTTTGGGCTTATAAAAGTGAGCGGGTCTTGGCTGAATATCGTAAAGCGTCGTCATTAAATCTTCTCGGTTTTTAGGCTGAACCGATTTAATCACAATAGTATGTTTGTCTATCTCAGTAACCGAATCAACTTGCTCTGTATAGTAATTATTGTACCAAGGGGCAATAATATCTTTTGAACGCATGAGTTGAAGGGCATATTTAAAATCATCCACAGTAATGGGCTTACCATCAGACCATTGCGCTTTTGGGTTTAATCGAAAATAAATACTCTTATTGTCGTTACCATAAGCCCACTCATCAGCTAATTCTGGAATCCATTTATAGGTAATAGGGTGCCGTCTTACCAAATTAGGACGAGAGTCTAATAACCACTGCCTGAAACTACCATTAGAATCAGGGCCAACAATACGAAATGTCTGAGGAAAGCTTTGTAAATAAGTTCGAAACGTACCACCAAATTGCGCGTTTTCAGAGGCAAAAATAGGCTCGTCTGCATTCGATATCCATTCAAGATCATTGGGTAGTTGAGCTGCATTGACAAACGCCCCTCCCAACATAGATACCATCACTATTACGGATAGTTTTATTTTCTTCATTATTAACATCCTTGTTGATACGTGAACCTTAAATATAGCGTGTATATTTTTTAGGGTCGAAAGCTTCACGAATACCTTCACCTATAAATGTCACCATGACGAGCACCATAACAATAGCAGCAACGACTGATGATGCTATCCACGGTGAATCTAAGTTTGATTTTCCTTGTTGCAGTAAATCGCCCCAACTTGGTGTGGGGGGCATTAAACCCAGTCCTAAATAATCTAACGCGGTTAATGCTGTAATATTTGCCGCAATGGTAAATGGCGCTAACGTTACAATCATGACCATGGTATTGGGCAAAATGTGCTTAAACAAAATTCGGAATGTTGATGCGCCAAGTGCGCGAGCTGCCACCACATATTCTCGGGCAGATTCTTTATAAGTCATCGTACGCATGTACCAGGTTATTCCCATCCAACCAAAAAGTACGTTAATGGCGACAAATAAAGAGAATGTAGGACGAGTAATCGAAACCAAGATCATAATGACATATAAAAAAGGTACCATTGACCAGACTTCTATTAAACGCTGGGCAACCAAATCAAACTTCCCTCCCCAGAAACCCATCGCACACCCAACAGCAACGCCAATCGCGTATGAGCTCACCATTGTCATCAAAGCAAAGCCCATCGCAATTCTAAAGCCATAAACTAAACGTGCTAAAATATCGCGTCCGATGGTGTCTGTTCCAAGGTAATGCTTATCTTCAAAGCTTGGTGCTGTAGGAGGATAATCACCGCTAAAATCTTGCTCGTAAGGATTCCAAGGCACAAGCGGTAGCACCACAAAATTATCACTATTTTGTTGTTCAAAGACTTGCTGTAACTCTCGGTAATCCGTTTCTTTTAAATACGAAAGACCAAACGTTGTCCCTTTTCTTACATCACTTATAACTGGGAAATATAAATCACCCTCATATTTCACTATCAACGCCTTACTATTAATAAAGACTTCGGCCACCAGCGATAAAAGCAGCAAGCAAGATAAGATTAAGAAGGATAAATACCCACGCTTTATTTCTTTAAAACGTTTGATTTTTTTCAGTGTAAGAGGATTAAGTTTCATCATTTACACTCCAAACTTTACACGAGGGTCGGCAATTGCAACGCAGATATCAGACAGAATATTTCCGATCATTAAAAGCACGGCATTGATCGCCACTATCCCCATTACAACGGGGTAATCACGTTCAACGATTGATTCGTACCCCAGTAACCCAATACCATCAATATTAAAGATAACCTCGATCAAAAATGATCCGGTCATAAAGAAAAGCAAAGAGTTACCAAAATGACTCGCGACAGGTATTAAACTATTACGTAAAGCATGTTTACGTACCGCGTCTTTAAAGGGCAAACCTTTGGCTATTGCTGTACGTACATAATCTGACGATAGGTTTTCCATTAGATTATTTTTCATGGTCATTGTTAAGGTCGCAAAATCCCCTATTAAATAACAAATCAAAGGGAGCACGGCATGCCACATAATATCTTTAACTTGTTCATAAAACGTTTCGTAATCATCAAAGTCGTCATCCACAAATCCCCCCATCGGGAACCATTCCAAGTGATAACTAAATAACGTAATCAGTAAAACGCCCACCACATAGCCAGGAAGTGCATAGCCAACAAAAATCAAAATGGATGAACTTGAGTCAAATATCGTTCCATGTCGCATGGCTTTGTAATAACCCAATGGAATCGAAATAAAGTAACTAATAAAAAAAGTCATCCCACCATAGAATGCGGATACTGGAAAACGTTCGGCTATCATTCCCCATACAGGTTCGTAATATCGGGTTGATTCACCAAAGTCTAACGTTAATAGTTTGCCTAGCCATTGGGTATATGCTTCAAATACAGGTTTATCTAAACCGTAAAAAGCATTCAGCTCTGCGATTTGAGTTTCAGAAAGCGCGCTGCTTCCGCCGGGAGTAGAAATGGATGCAGCAACATCGCCTTGTGCCTGCATACTTGCAAGCATTCGCTCAACAGGCCCACCAGGTACAAACCGAGTAATTGTGAAGATAAGAAGCGTAATGCCGAGAAAGGTCGGAATGACTAACATCATCCGCCGAAGAAAATATGACAACATCTATAGACTAACTCCTTGTCAACGACGATCACTAAGTACCTATACAGTAAGCACCTATATAGAAAGATAGCAGGTGAAATTTATTTCAACGATCTTACGTATAACCGATCTTCCTGAATGGTTACCGTTATTGATATTTATATAAATACAATTGCGCTTTCAACAGCCTTTATTCATATCGGGAAACTGATTTATATACAATAGAAAACAAGGCATAACGATATCTTTTACTCAAAAGTTAGCTATCTCTTAAATTTTAACTAGTTGACTAAAATTTAAGTACAAAAAAGGCCGCTAATCTGCGACCTTTTTTATACAAGATGTTCAGCAAAAAAATGATTAGCGTGCAGCTAACCAAGCTGGTACATCAGCAATACTATCAAGTACAACACTTGCTAATGCTTCACCTTGCTCGGTAACAGGCTTACCTGTACGAACAAGTATTTTAGTACCAACGTTCGCCGTCGTTGCTGCTGTCATATCATCGGTTTTATCGCCAATCATGATTGAGTTATCCATATCGATGTCAAACTCTTCACATGCAGAAAGCAACATACCCGGTTCAGGTTTGCGGCAATCACAATCTTGTAAATATTCGCCTTTACCCTCTGTTGGGTGATGCGGGCAATAATAAATGCCGTCAAACTCAACATCATGATCAACGAAGTTCCAATCCATCCACTCCGTTAAACGGGTAAATTCCGCTTCGGTGTACATACCACGCGCAATCCCTGCTTGGTTCGTTACTAAAATAAGCAAGTAGCCCATATCTTTAAGCTTTTTACATGCTTCAAATACACCGTCTATGTATTCAAAGTCATCTACTGTATGAACATAGCCATGATCAACGTTAATTACGCCATCACGATCGATAAAGACTGCTGGATTGGCCAAGAGTTAGCCCTCTATATAGTATTTGCGGCAATATTGCGTATAAGCAGATTATGGCACGGCTTAGAATGTGATTCACCTGTTTATCAGATTCTGCGCTATACACCTGTCATTCAAGGCGCTAGAAAGAGCCTAACTTTCACGTTTAGCCATCTAGACGTAAAAATAGCTATTGACTTAGCCATCTAGACACCCTAGCATCATCACAACAGTTTACGATTGAATGTCACATTAAGAACAAAACAATTACAATGTAAACACAAACAACAGCATTACTTTTATCTAGATTCAGGAAGTTCGATGATAGAAATAAATAGAGTTAATAAAGTGTTCTATCAAGGTGAGCGAGCGATCAATGCGCTTAGCGATATTAACCTGACTATTGAGCAAGGTACTATTTTTGGCGTTATAGGCTCTTCTGGTGCAGGTAAAAGTACGTTAATTCGTTGCGTTAACTTGTTAGAGCGCCCGACAAACGGACATATCATTGTTGACGATGTCGACCTAACTCAACTTTCCAATAAAGAATTAACATTGGCTCGTCGAAAAATTGGCATGATTTTTCAACACTTCAACCTTTTATCGTCACGTACTGTTTTCGAAAACGTAGCGCTACCGTTAGAGTTAGCTGGCGTATCTAACAACGATATAAAAGAAAAAGTGGATGGACTGCTAAAGCTTGTTGGTCTTGCCGATAAAAATGATACCTACCCTTGTAACTTAAGCGGTGGTCAAAAGCAGCGCGTTGCGATTGCCCGAGCACTAGCGTCAGATCCGAAAGTATTGTTATGCGATGAAGCAACAAGTGCACTTGATCCTGCAACAACACAGTCAATTCTAGAGCTATTACGCGAGATTAACCGCGAATTAAACCTAACGATCTTATTAATCACGCATGAAATGGATGTGGTTAAAAGTATCTGCTCACAAGTTGCCATTATTGGTGATGGTGAGTTAGTCGAAAAAGGGCCTGTTGGTGATATCTTCGCTCACCCAAAAACAGAACTCGCGCGCGAATTTATCCGCTCGACATTAGACTTATCAATCCCGGCTGACTTTCAAGCCCGCATGACACCAGAAAGAGTCGCAGGTAGCTATCCTCTTATTCGTTTAGAGTTTACAGGCGCTTCCGTTAATGCCCCTTTGATTAGCCAAGTCGCCAGAGAGTTTAATATCGACATCAGCATTTTAAGTTCAGATATGGATTATGCCGGTGGCGTTAAATTTGGCTTAATGTTGGCAGAATTATTTGGAACAGAACAAGCAGCAGAGCAAGCTATCGCTTTCTTGCGTGATCATAAAGTGAATGTAGAGGTATTAGGTTATGTTGCTTGATTCAATAAGCAGTTGGTGGGAAACCAATGAACGGTTAACGTATCTATTGGTTGAAGCACTAGGTCAAACCTTAACGATGGTGTTTGCATCAGGGCTTATCGGCTTTGCACTCGGTATTCCGCTAGGTGTCGCTTTACACTTAAGTAAAGAAGGTGGCCAGCTTGAAAACCGTACCTTAAACAAAGTGCTGGGTACCGTTGTCAATATTGGGCGATCTATCCCTTTTATCATTTTACTTGTCGCCATTATTCCTTTTACTCGCTTTATCGTAGGTAGCTCAATCGGAACGGCTGCAGCAATTGTACCGCTCACCGTTGGTGCGATTCCATTTATTGCACGCTTGGTCGAAGGCGCATTACTGGAAGTGCCGTCAGGCTTAGTAGAAGCAGCACAGGCAATGGGCGCGACACCTCAGCAAATCGTTACTAAAGTTCTATTACCAGAAGCATTGCCGGGCATCATTAATGCGATAACCATTACCCTAGTCACTCTCGTAAGCTATTCTGCAATGGCAGGCACAGTAGGTGGGGGCGGCCTTGGCGATGTGGGGATCCGTTATGGTTACCAACGCTTTGATGGCACCGTTATGATGATCACTGTTGTTATGCTGGTCATCTTAGTACAACTTATTCAATCGGTTGGTGATCACTTGGTTAAACGTGTAGATCATCGATAAGTAGAACATTCATTAATACTAAAAACTGCATAGCCATTTCATGCATACAATAAAGAAATGGCTATTAAAAAATCAGGGAATACCCCAGTTAAGGAGAAGCACCATGGCGTTTAATTTGAAAAATATTGTTGCAGTCGCAGGCCTAGCATCTGCACTTGTATTAACAGGTTGTGGCGAAAAAGAAGCTGTTGTTGATAATAGCAAAATCAAAATTGGGGTAATGGCAGGCGCTGAAGCACAAGTTGCCGAAGTGGCTGCGAAAGAAGCAAAGAAAACATACGGATTAGATGTTGAGTTAATCACTTTTACTGATTACGTTTCACCAAACGCAGCTTTAGAAGAAGGCTCTATTGATATTAATGCATTCCAACATAAACCTTACCTAGATCAGCAAATGACTGACCGTGGTTACAAGTTTGCCATTGTGGGTAACTCTTTTGTATACCCAATTGCTGCTTACTCAAGCAAAATCAAATCACTTGACGAGCTAAAAGATGGCGATCAAATTGCAGTTCCGAATGATCCAACAAACCTTGGTCGTTCTTTACTACTATTGCAACAACAAGGTCTACTAACGCTAAAAGAAGGCGCTGGTTTAACAGCAACAGTGCTTGATATTGTAAGCAGCCCCAAGAACCTAAAAATTGTTGAACTTGAAGCAGCACAGCTTCCACGCTCTCTAGATGATGTTCAACTGGCGATTATTAACACAACATACGCAAGCAGCATCAACCTAACACCTGAGCGTGATGGTGTATTCGTTGAAGACAAAGAATCTCCGTATGTAAACCTAATTGTTGCACGTGAAGATAATGTGAATGCTGAAAATGTGCAGACATTCTTAAAAGCTTACCAATCTGATGTTGTTTACAACGCGGCACAAGAAATTTTTCAAGGTGGCGCAGTTAAAGGCTGGTAATCCCTTAGCAGAACAACTTGCAGACTAAAAGAATCGTATGAAAAAACAAAAGAGGCGCCTGATATTGGCGCCTCTTTTTTGATTTTTACCACCACTACTTTTTCTTTGCCTTCCCCTGCACCGCTTTAAATCGTGGATTTGATTTACAAATCACGAATACTCGCCCACGACGTTTAATGACCTGACAATCACGGTGACGCAATTTTGCACTTTTTAATGAGCTAACAACTTTCATTCTATTCTCTTTGCTTGAATCGATTGCTATGTTATAACATAACAATATCATATTTTATCATCGCTGAGTCAAGGCGTTTTTTATGGTATGTTCTGCGCTACTTACTCTTTGCTATCTATAACAGGTCACGCTTTATGTCTTACAGCATTGAACCTATTGGTATTGTTCGGTCGCCTTATAAAGAAAAGTTTGCAGTTCCACGTCAACCGGGGTTAGTACCCAGCGCATGCTCAGAAATCATCTTGCAAGGCAATGCCAATACTATAGAGGCAGTGAGGGGCATCGAACAATTCAGCCATCTCTGGTTATTATTTTTATTCAATCAAAACCTTGAAGCTGGCTGGCGACCAACAGTAAGGCCCCCTCGTTTAGGTGGTAACGAACGTATTGGTGTCTTTGCGAGTAGAGCAACATTTCGCCCAAACGGTATTGGGATGTCTGCTGTTGAACTGAAAGGGATACGCCAAAAAGGCAGTGATATTATTATTGAATTAGGTGGTGTTGACTTAGTTAATGGCACACCGATTATCGATATAAAGCCTTACGTACCTTATTCAGATAGTTTGCCACAAGCACTGGGTGGTTTTGCCGCGGATGAACCCGAGACCTTACCCGTTGTGTTTACTGATACAGCATTAGAACAATTAAAAATGGATGACAACGCTTACCAGCAAAACGTTATTCGGGAAGTATTGGCTCAAGACCCTCGGCCCGCTTATAAAAAAAATAAAGTAGACACTAAGGAATATGCTGTCCATTTATTTAATTTCAACGTGAAATTTACCGTACAAGATGGTCTCGTTACCGTTACTACCATTGAAACAACCGTAGAATAAGTGAGATCACGCTTGTTCTCTTTGGCGATTAGCCTTTTGGCTGATAATATAATCCCCTTCACTTAAAATTCTCAACAAACGGATACCATCAATGCGTACCAGTAACTATCTTCTTTCCACGTTGAAGGAGACTCCAAACGACGCAGAAGTTATCAGCCACCAGCTGATGCTACGTGCAGGTATGATCCGTAAGCTAGCTTCAGGTTTATATACTTGGCTACCTACTGGTCTACGTGTACTGCGTAAAGTCGAAAATATCGTTCGCCAAGAGATCGATAATGCAGGTGCCGTTGAAATCTTGATGCCCGTAGTTCAACCGTTTGAGCTTTGGGAAGAGACTGGCCGTTCAGAAAAGATGGGCCCTGAGCTACTTCGTTTCACAGACCGTCACTCTCGTCCGTTTGTTCTTAGCCCGACAGCAGAAGAAGTTGTGACTAGCCTAGTACGTAACGAGATTAGCTCTTACAAACAGCTTCCTCTAAACCTGTATCAAATCCAGACTAAATTCCGTGATGAACGCCGCCCTCGTTTTGGCGTAATGCGTGCACGCGAATTCTCTATGATGGATGCATACAGCTTTGATATCGACAAAGAAGGCTTAGAAAAGTCTTACCAAGCGATGCACGATGCTTACTGTAAAGCATTCGACCGCATGGGCCTTGAGTACCGTCCAGTATTGGCAGACTCTGGCGCAATCGGCGGCAGTGGCTCTCAAGAGTTCCACGTTCTTGCTGAAAGCGGCGAAGACCTAATCGCATTCTCTTCTGAATCTGATTACGCAGCGAACATCGAGAAAGCAGAAGCACTAGCTCCAACTACTGAGCCTGCTGCAGCAACTCAAGAGATGGAACTGGTTGATACGCCAAACGCAAAAACAATCGCAGAGCTTGTAGAGCAACACGGTCTAGCAATCGAAAAGACAGTTAAGACTCTATTCGTTAAAGCATCTGACGACGTTGAAGCAGACATCATCGCACTTATCATCCGTGGTGATCACGAGCTTAACGAAGTTAAAGCAGAAAACCTTCCACAGGTTGCTTCTCCACTAGAAATGGCTGGTGAAGCAGAAATCCGTGCGCTTGTTGGTGCAGGTCCTGGTTCACTTGGTCCTGTTGGCCTTGAACTACCATTCATCGTTGACCGTTCGGTAGCTGTAATGAGCGATTTTGGTGCTGGTGCTAACATTGATGACAAACACTACTTCGGTATTAACTGGGGCCGTGATGTTGAGCTTGCTCAAGTGGAAGACCTACGTAACGTTGTAGAAGGTGACCTAAGCCCATGTGGTCAAGGTACTATCCAGCTGAAACGTGGTATCGAAGTTGGTCACATCTTCCAGCTAGGCACTAACTACTCAGAGAAAATGAACTGTAACGTTCTTGGCCCTGATGGTAAGAGTGTCACTCTAGAGATGGGCTGTTACGGCATTGGTGTATCACGTGTTGTGGCATCAGCTATCGAGCAAAACTACGATGAAAACGGCATTATCTGGCCGACAGCACTTGCACCATTCCAAGTGGCAATCGTACCGATGAACATGGCGAAATCTGAAGAAGTTAAAGCAGCAGCAGAAAGCTTGTATGCTGAATTAACGGCTGCGGGCATCGAAGTATTATTTGATGATCGTAAAGAACGCCCAGGTGTAATGTTCAAAGATATCGAGCTAATTGGTATTCCACACACGATTGTTATCGGCAACCGTAGCCTAGAAAATGGCGAGATGGAATATAAAGATCGCCGCGATGGCAATAAAGTAGCTGTACCTGTTACTGATGTTGTTGAAATGATTAAGCAAAAACTAGCTTAATTCAGTTATCGTTTTAGCCGTCTTATTAAGCCTCCTTATTGGAGGCTTTTTTATATGTAGTCATCCACGATAACTACTTTCTATAACGTACTTTTCATACTCATGTGGAATGTACAATGCCATATCTCGTTATTCAGTCACTGGTACAACATCGCTGAAATCACTATGAATCCTGCATCTTGAGGTAGCTTAGGTATATAGTTAATGAAGAGAAAATAATATTTATCATCATCGTTTACGATGTGAGGTAGAAATATGGCAAAGGATAAGCCAAAAATCAGCTTACTCTTAACAGGGGGAGGAGCACGGGCTGCTTATCAAGTTGGCGTGTTAAAAGCCATTGCCGAGTGGTATCCACGCGTTCACCATAGTCCTTTTTCAGTATATTGCGGTACATCAGCCGGCGGCATAAATGCAATCGCTATCGCCAGTTATGCGTCATGCTTTCGCCTTGGTGTAAAAAAACTAGAGTGGATTTGGGCGCGTTTACATAGCCGCAGAGTCTTTATTGCCAGTCCATATGGCATGACTAACTACTTGCTTAGACAAGGGCTCGCACGCTTACAAGCTGATTATCATGAACGCCCACCTTTTGGCTTATTAAATAATCGTCCTCTTCGTGAACTACTTAACCAAGTTAATAATTATGAACGACTAGAAAAACAAATTATAGCCGGTAATTTACACGGCATCTCCATCACAGCTTCCAGCTATAAAAGTGGCCGTTCTGTCAGCTTTTTTCAAGGCCAACAAGAACTTTGTGAATGGAATAGAGCTAAATCAAAAGGGCGGCGTTCATTAATATCTACAGAACATTTATTAGCATCAGCAGCAATACCTCTGGTATTTCCTGCCAGTCGGATTGGCCAAACCTATTATGGGGATGGTTCAATCCACCAATTATCGCCGCTGCGTCCATCATTAAAAATGGGCGCTGATAAAATACTGATGATTGATTTAATCAATGAAAAAACAGAAGAAAGAGATCATACCAAAGCACCAGGACTAGCCTCTTTGGGCGGGCACTTAATGGATACGATTTTTAGCGATACGTTAGCAGCCGATCTAGAAAACCTATCACGTACCAATACCATCATTCAGGCACTACCTGAACATGAAAGACAGCGCTTACAATTAAAAAATGTTGACCATATTCATTTATCCCCAAGCAAATCCTTTGAACCATTAGCCCAAAAATACTACTGCCATCTACCACCAATGACCCGCGCATTAATGAGACTTACGGGGATTAGTCCTAAAGATGATGCAGCTATAACCAGTTACATCTTGTTTGAGCCTGAATATATTCAAGCATTAATAAACCTAGGTTATGAAGATACCATTGAAAAAGAGACGATGATCCGCAAATTTTTGAAATAAAATCATATAATTATTAATAATAAATTACTCTAGATATTGATTTGAACAAATAATTGCCTATAGTGAACCCTTAACAATTTTATGACGTTTTTATGGATCCAATTCTCTGGGACAAGTTTTTTGCTGATGAACGAAAACCGAGGACAAAACCTCTCGGCGCTGATCAGCGCCTACTGATCTTGCAGAAACTACAAGGCAAACTAGAACTTGGAATATTATTCGAAATATTCACTCGTGAAATCGAAAAACAAATCGATGTAAGCCGTCTTATCTGGGATTTTGACGATACTAGTACCTTAATTCGTCGAGGAAAAGCCACTGAATTCAACCAAACCTTTGTTTTACGATTTGGTGAAAATGAACTTGGTAAATTAAAGTACACGACCCCTTATAAACTTGATAACGATGAAATTAACTTACTTCATACGTATCACCGCCTTTTCGCAGGCCCCCTTAGTAATGCTATTGAATATCGTCGAGTCAAAAATATGGCTATGCGAGATCACCTATCCGGTTTAGGCAATCGTTCTAGTTTCGAGCAAGATATACAGCATTCGATTGCGATGAGCGAACGCCGGGATGTGGGTTTAGTTGTCGTGATCTTTGATTTAGATAATTTCAAACAAGTTAACGACCGCTATGGGCACCTTGATGGTGATAAAGTTATCCGTCGTTTCGCTATTGCGTTAAAGCATGCTGTTCGTACCTCTGACCGTTGCTATCGCCTAGGCGGAGATGAATTCATCATGCTTTTGCAGCCAGCAACAGACAAATCCGCACAGAAAGTAGCAGAACGCGTACATCACTTGATTAATGATGACCAAGCACTACGCACTCTTCAGGTTTCATCATCACATGGTTATGCCCAATATCAAAAAGGGGATACCACCCTTTCGCTAATTGATCGCGCTGATCGCCAGTTATATAAACAAAAGCGAAATAAATAGTCACCTCCCCAATTTATCCTTTTTTGATCAATATTATTTGCTATCTTCAACGTGTATATTGGTGCTCATCACCATAGAATTTATTCCAATACATTCTCTATTCGAATAAATTTTACTTTAGAGGAAATATCATGAAAGTTTACGAATGCTGCGAATTAATCCGTAAGACTTATGCACAAATTGGCGGCGGTGATCTCGGGTATATTCCAAATGCGATTCATTGTGCAGTCAAAACATTTGATTTTATTGCGGCAAATGAAGAACTACCGAAAGATGTTCGCGAACGTGCGGCTTTTGCTGCTGCAAATCTATTAATGAGTGATTTCGAAGACTAAATATGAACTTATCCAAATATGAAACGATGGATCCAATCATGTTAATGAGCATTGTTAATATGAAAATTCGTGATGAATTTGAAGACTTGGATAGCTTGATTAACTATTTCGAAATCGATAAAGAAATTTTGATCAACCGCCTTAAACAAGCTGGCTTTGATTACTTGCCTGAAGTAAAACAATTCCGCTAACACATCAAATCAACGTATATGAAAGACAAAACGGAAGCCAATGGCTTCCGTTTTTTATATTTCACTGTTAGTTATCAGTAACCTTAGCCAAACGAAGCCCAAAGTACTGTTGCCACTAAAATAGGACATACAACTTTTAGGTATAATGGCCAAATTTTCCAGAACAAACTGTTTTCGATTTCAGGGCAACCTTCGCTCAACTCTTTAAGTTTACTGTTACGGGACCAAACCCAGCCACCAAATAAAGTAAACAGTAATGCTGCTACAGGCTGAAAATACTGCGTTGCAATAGTCGCAACTAAACCAAACATCTGACCAAAATTAAAGATAATAACAACGCTGAATAAAGCAATTAACGCCCCTAACACCCAGCTTGTCGGCTTACGTTTCGTATTAAAACGTTCACTGACTAACGACACTGGGCATTCAAGCATTGAGATAGATGATGTTAGCGCTGCGATCGTCATTAGCACAAAGAAAACGAGAGCAAGCAGTTCCCCCACAAAACCAAGGCTATCAAACAACATAGGCAGAACAGTAAACACTAAGGTATCAGAACTCAGTAGCGAGCCATCGTCTGCGTAAATTGCCACGCCTTTTTGCATCGCGACAAACATCGCTGGCATTACTACCATTCCCGCAACAATGGCAACAGCGGTGTCCACCAATGTCACGCTCAACGCCATTTTCGGTAGGTTTTCTTTCTTACTTAAATAAGAACCGTAAATAAGCATAGAACAGCCACCAATCGTCAATGAGAAGAACCCTTGTCCCATTGCGGCTAACAGTAACTGGCGATCAAAGACTTTACTGAAATCAGGAATCAGGAAGTGCTTTAACCCTTCCATTGCACCATCTTGAGTCATGATATAAACAAACATTAAACCAAATAAGGCAAACAACGCAGGCATTAAACGTGTAGACCACTTTTCGATACCCTGCTTAACACCACTTTGCACAATGAGAATGGTTAATACATAAAATATAATTGCGCCAAAAAGGTTACGACCAACAGAGAAATCTTTTAACCATGCAGAAGCTGATTCAAAACCGAAAATATCTGTTACAGCTGCAAACATGAAGGTAATTAACCATCCCGCGACAATACTGTAAAAAGCCAGCACTAAACAAGGTACAGCTAAACCAATACAACCCACCACTGAACCCGCTTTTTTAGCTAACGGGTTATCAGATAAACTACGCATGCTATCGATTGGATTTGCTTGGCCGTGGCGACCAATAGCCATTTCAACGACTAACATAGGAAAAGCAACCACCAAGATCATGAAGAGGTAAACCAGAACAAACGCCCCTCCTCCATTACTTGCAGCTTGTGTTGGGAATCCCCAAATATTTCCAAGCCCAACAGCAGCGCCGGCAGCAGCCAGAACAAACCCTACTCTTGAACCAAAATGTTCTCTACTACCAGCCATTATGCTTACTCATTCATCAATCAGTGTATCAGCGTGCTAGTACAATAATACTTACTGCTTTTTTTAGCAATAGCAGAGTATCTAACTGAATAAATTATGAGCGAGTAACTGTAAATATCGTGATACAGCAATAAAACCCAAAGAAAAACCGCTATTAGTGTTGAACACTCATAACGGTTTATATTGAACATCAATATGCTCATTGAAGCAGACTACTAGTAACTTATTTTAATTGAGAGAAATACGCTGCAACATTAGCAATATCGGCATCATTTAGCATAGAAGCTTGTGGCTGCATTACCATTGCCATTCCACCTGTACGCTCTTTATTTTTATACGCCTTCAATGCATTCGCCAAATATTGCTCATTCTGCCCTTTGAGGTTTGGATAGCCAGGGATCATTGCAACCCCATCAGCACCGTGGCATGCCGCACAAATAGCAGCTTTAGCTTTACCTGCTGCGGGGTCGCCTGCAGCCATTACTGATGATGAAAATACAGCGGCGAAAATAGTAAGTGCAATAATTTTATTCATTTTGTCCTCTTATACATTTTTATTATCCTTTCGCAAATTGTGCACTCTTTGTGAAACTATTGCACTTCTTGTGAGTTACACAGCCAATCTAGATCACAATCCTCACCGACAAAATCTTCAGTAACAAATAAACCCGCAACAGCGGCAAGCTGATCATTATAAAAAACTAACGGTGTACGCCGACGATTCCAACTGGGCACTTCATATTCTTGAAATAGCTTTTTTAGTTTACGCTTCCCAACACGCCCTTGAGGTTTCGCCTCTATCCCCTCTGGCTCAAACCGCACAGATACAGTTTCATTTTGCAGAGGCAAACGTAATGTTCCATTTACTTTAACGGTTGTTAGCACTAACGTCCCAAGCTCTTCAGGCAATAAGCAAGGTTGATTTAACTCACACTTTTGGTAAAAACGACTAATATCCGCCCATTGTTTGACAACATATAAACGTTGTTTGTAACGTCGAATTTGATGGTTATCCCAACACACTTGCGGGTTAGCATCATCTTGAGCCAAAACAACAGATTGCCATATTTGCTGCAACTGAGCTTGCGATGGCATTAACACCGTAAATAAACTTAGCCACTGACGGATCAGCTGCTTGCCAATCCTCTCAGAGCCTAGTTCCACAATTTTTAAACTCTGATCCACATGTAATGCTTTCAATAAATGGCTGGCTAATAACTCATTTAATAATGCTTCTTGCTCCCCGCATAATGCAGCACTACGAGATACTGCTTTACGTATTCCAGGCCAACGTTGATGTAATAATGGTGTTATTTGATGGCGAAGAAAATTGCGGTCATAACGTTGATCTTGATTACTTTCATCTTCAACCCACTCTAATTGATGGGTAATACCGTAATCAGTAATGCTCTGACGTATAACCTGCAACAACGGTCGAAGGTGATAGCCAATGCCAAACGTAGTGCTCTCTGGCATAGAGGCTAACCCTGCGGGTCCACTGCCTCGTTTTAACGCAAGTAAAAATGTCTCAAGTTGGTCATCAGCGTGCTGCGCGGTTAATAAACAATCATCTTGCTGAATATGTTTACTTAACGCGAGATAACGCTGCTCTCGGGCTTGTTGTTCGACACTTATTCGATTACCGAGTACCAAGGTGACGTGTTCAATATGACAGGTTATCTGTTCATCAAAAGCCCATTGCTGACACTGCAGAGCCCATTTATCTGCATTGTTACTTAAACCATGATGTACATGCACAGCATCGCATTGATACTGCGGATTATCACGAATAAAACGCCCCATTAAGTGCAGCAATACCCGCGAATCTAGCCCGCCACTTAAAGCAATAACAAATCGATTGGAATCAGGAATATTAGCCAGCAGGCACGAACGAAGCGAAGAATAAAGCATGGGAAATATGAAGCCTGCACAGGGGAGAATAATGTCGCAGTATAATACTTTTTAGTCGTCAAAAAAAAGCGAACCAACTCTTTACTTAGAATTGACTCGCTTCAATGTGCTCTTATTTTGACTAACTCAGCTTAGCAGTAGCCATAGCTCATCAAGCGTTGGTAACGACGCTCAAGCAACTCGTCGGTATCTAAAGATTCAAGTTCAGCTAAGTTAGCAACTAACGTTGCTTTTAACGATGCTGAAATAGCCTCTAGATCACGGTGTGCACCACCAAGAGGTTCTTCAATTATGCTATCGATAAGCTCAAGTTCTTTAAGACGACCTGCCGTCAGTCCCATCGCCTCAGCTGCCTGAGGCGCTTTATTTGAATCTCGCCATAAGATTGATGCACAACCTTCAGGAGAAATAACAGAGTATGTAGAATACTGAAGCATATTAACGTAGTCACCTACGCCAATCGCTAATGCGCCACCAGAACCGCCTTCGCCAACAACATTACAAATAATCGGCACTGTTAGGCCCGCCATTGCTTTCAAGTTAGTTGCAATCGCTTCCGATTGACCACGTTCTTCGGCACCAACACCAGGGTATGCACCCGCAGTATCGATAAAAGTAATGATTGGCATTTTAAAACGCTCAGCCATTTTCATTAAACGTAATGCTTTACGGTAACCTTCTGGTTTTGGCATACCAAAATTACGCAGTACTTTTTCTTTCGTACCACGTCCTTTTTGATGACCAATAACCATAACAGGACGACCATCAAGGCGTGCAATCCCCCCCACTAACGCTTTATCATCAGCAAATGCACGATCGCCCGCTAATTCATCAAACTCAGTGAAGATATGCTCAACATAGTCAAAAACATATGGGCGCTCAGGATGACGCGCTAATTGCGCCACTTGCCATGCCCCTAAGTCACTAAAGATTTTTTTAGTTAACTCAAGACTTTTCTTTTCTAGTTGTTCGATTTCTTTGTCTAAATCAACCGACGCCGATTCATCACGACGAGAAACATCGCGAAGTGCTTCAATTTTGGCTTCCAACTCTGCAATTGGTTGTTCAAACTCAAGGAAGTTCAGGCTCATACAACTTTAAATCCTTTGTCTATTATCGTCGCCTTACACTCTACAATAGCTTGTTTAATGCACCATAAAATGATGTAGACGACGGATAAACTAAATTAATTAAATTCAAGCTCGACTTGCTTCTCACCTAATAGCAACTTGAGATCGAGAATTAACTGATCCGACGGCGTAATACGCCATTCTGTTCCTAAAGTGAGTTTGGCACGTGCATTCGAGCGCTGATAATACACATTAACAGGTACTGTACCTGCTCTGTGAGGCTCCAGCACTTGGCTGAAGCGTGCAAAAAACTGTTCATCAACTTGCTGTTCTGTTACCGAGATAGCAAGTCCTCTAAGGTGTTTTTCTCTTGCCTCAGAGATATCCAGTACTTCTCTGGCTGACATTTTAAGGCCACCATTGAAATCATCAAAGCTGACCTGTCCAGAAACAACCACTATTTTGTCTTTTTCAAGCAAATCAAGGTAACGTTCTAGCGCATCAGAGAATAACATGACTTCCATACGACCTGAACGATCATCTAGTGTCATTAAACCAATACGTGTTCCACGCTTTGTTGTCATAACGCGTGCTGCAATCACTAAACCAGCAACAGACGCGACTTTATCACGTCCTGTTGGGTTAGCATCTTTTAGGCGCCAAGTAGTGTAATGCTTTAACTCTGAAATGTAGGCATTTATCGGGTGACCAGTTAAGTACAGCCCCAAAGTTTCACGTTCACCTTCCAACCAAATTTTATCTGGCCACTCTGGAATATTGGCATAAGCTTGCTCGACCTCTTCAGGAGCTGCAGTCAATACACCAAACATGTCTGCCTGACCAAAGGCTTCTGCTTGATGATGCTGTCCAGCCGCTTTAATGGCATCGTTCAACGTCGCCATCATAGTGGCACGGTTAGGGCCTAAGCGATCCATCGCACCCGATTTAATCAATTTTTCAAGAACACGCTTATTAACTTTTTTAGTATCAATACGCGCACAGAAATCGAATAAATCTTTAAAGTGTCCCCCTTTTTCACGAGCTTCAATCAGGTTTTCTATCGGGCCTTCACCCACACCTTTGACTGCACCAATACCGTAAACAATTGCGCCTTGCTCATCAACATTAAATCGATAAAGCCCTTTATTCACATCTGGCGGCAGCAAAGGTATCTTCATGCGTAAACATTCATCAACCAAACCAATGATTTTATCGGTGTTATCCATATCTGCAGTCATTACCGCAGCCATGAACTCCGCAGGGTAATGCGCTTTCAAATACAGGGTTTGGTACGACACTAAAGCATAAGCAGCAGAGTGGGATTTGTTAAAACCGTAACCCGCAAACTTTTCTACTAAGTCAAAGATCTTCATGGCAAGTTCGCCATCGACCCCGTTATTAACCGCACCTTCTTCAAAGGTGGTGC
This sequence comes from Photobacterium profundum, assembly GCF_003026285.1. Lineage (GTDB taxonomy): Bacteria > Pseudomonadota > Gammaproteobacteria > Enterobacterales > Vibrionaceae > Photobacterium > Photobacterium profundum. The sequence continues at coordinate 63,647 of NZ_PYOD01000021.1, read as the reverse complement.
GCTGCTTGGCCATTTCTTCAGGTTTTTTCTTACCCATCGCACGACGTAACATATCGGCCCCACCCAAGGTGTAACCAGACAGTACCTGTGCAATCTGCATAACTTGTTCTTGATACAAGATAATGCCGTAAGTAGGTTCGAGAATCTCTTTCAACGATTCATGCTGCCAAGTGGCATCGGGGTATGACACTTCTTCTCGACCATGCTTACGGTCGATAAAGTTATCTACCATGCCGGATTGCAAAGGACCAGGACGGAACAATGCTACCAGTGCGATCATGTCTTCAAAACTATCAGGTTGAAGGCGTTTGATCAGATCCTTCATTCCTCGCGATTCTAACTGAAACACTGCCGTTGATTCTGAGCGCTGCAACATGTCAAATGACTTTTTATCCGCCATAGGAATCGAAGCAATATTGATCGGCTCTTTGCCTTCAGCCTCTCGACGAGGGTTGATAAGAGCTAACGCCCAGTCAATGATGGTTAATGTTCGTAAACCCAAGAAGTCAAACTTCACCAAGCCTGCAGTTTCAACATCATTTTTATCAAACTGGGTAACAGGGTTAGCACCTTCTGCATCACAATACAGTGGTGAGAAATCAGTGATGGTCGTTGGTGAAATAACAACCCCCCCCGCATGCTTGCCCGCATTACGCGTTACCCCCTCAAGGATACGACACATATCAATTAAGGCTTTTACTTCTTCATCGGCATTGTATGCATCCCCAAGTTGCGGTTCTGCCTCAAAGGCTTTAGCCAATGTCATACCGGGCTCTGCCGGGATCATTTTAGAAAGACGATCAACAAAACCATACGGGTGACCGAGTACCCGCCCTACATCTCGAATTACCGCTTTCGCAGCCATTGTGCCAAACGTAATGATCTGAGATACCGCATCACGACCATACATTTCGGCAACGTGATCAATAACCAAATCACGCTTATCCATACAGAAATCGATATCGAAATCGGGCATCGATACACGTTCTGGATTCAAGAAACGTTCGAAGAGTAAGTCAAATTCCAACGGATCAAGATCGGTAATGTCGAGTGCGTAAGCCACCAATGAACCCGCACCTGAACCACGGCCAGGACCAACCGGCACATCATTATCTTTTGACCACTGGATAAACTCCATTACGATCAAGAAATAGCCGGGAAACCCCATTTGATTAATTACTTCAAGTTCGATCTCAAGACGCTCATCATACTCAGGTCGCTTTTCGACACGTACTGCTTCATCCGGAAAAAGGAATGCTAAACGTCGCTCTAAACCTTCGCGAGACTTAACAACTAAAAAGTCTTCAGTACTTAAATCCCCGGTAGGGAAATTAGGCAGGAAGTATTCCCCAAGACGAACCGTTACATTACAACGCTTCGCAATTTCAACACTGTTTGCCAACGCTTCTGGAATATCTGAAAATAACTCACACATTTCCTCTTCAGTACGTAAATACTGTTGTGGGCTGTATAATTTTGGTCGATTAGGATCAACAATGGTGTAACCGTCATGAATTGACACGCGGATTTCGTGCGCATCAAATTGTTCAGCAGAGATAAAGCGCACATCATTGGTTGCAACAACCGGCAGATCTTCATTTGCAGCAAGTTCAACTGCAAAGTGAATGAATGCATCTTCATCAGGGCGCCCTGTTCGGACTAATTCTAAATAAAAGCTATCTTCAAAATGGGTTTGATAGAACTCAACACAGCGATTGACCAGCGATTTATTACCTTTTAGCAAGGCTTTACCAACATCGCCACAACGACCCGACAGTAAAATTAGCCCTTTGCTATATTGCGCTAACCACTCTTTATCGATAACGGGCTGATGCTGAACGTGACCACGCAAATACGCTTTCGAAATCAACATGGTTAAATTTTGATAGCCGTCGTTGTCTGCTGCCAAAATAGTGAGATCAGCAAGCTCATTATCAAGCTCTTCTGAATGTACTTTAAAATCAGCGCCGATGATCGGCTTCATTCCAGCACCATGTGCTGCAAAATAGAATTTCACTAAACCACACAGGTTAGTAAAGTCGGTTAATGCCATTGCAGGCATACCAATTTCAGCCACTTTTTTAACTAACGGTGAGACTTTTGATAAGCCATCAACCATTGAAAAGTCACTATGAGTATGAAGATGAATAAAGCGAGGATCAGCCATGACAACCAGATTTATTGCGTTCTAATTTGAAGTGATAATTATAGCGTAAAGCATTTATTATCACCGTATATCTCTTAACAGCAACAAGGCTATTAAGACCCCAAATGGCTCAGTTACTCTATACCCAAAATGCGTTTTACCGGCTTAAAGCTTTTACGATGCTGCTCAATTGCACCATGTAATTCTAACGCTTCAAAGTGCGCTTTGGTTGGGTAACCTTTATGTTTAGCAAAACCGTATTGTGGGAACTGAGCATCAAGCACTTCCATTTCACGATCTCGTGTTACTTTTGCAATGATCGAGGCGGCACTAATTTCCGCCACACGTAAATCACCTTTTACTACCGCTTGCGCTGCCATTGGTAACTGAGGGATTTTATTGCCATCAATCAATACAAAGTCAGGCTGAATGTTTAAGTCCGCGACAGCACGCTGCATAGCAACCATTGTGGCTTGTAAAATATTAAGCTCATCAATTTCCTCTGGCTCACAACGACCCAGCGACCAGGCTAATGCTTTTTCTTTAATTTCATCAAATAACACATTGCGCTTCTTTTCGCTCAGCTTTTTAGAATCTGTTAATCCCACTATTGGATTATTAGGGTCTAAAATAACAGCAGCAGTCACAACAGCACCAACCAATGGACCGCGTCCAACTTCATCAACACCTGCAATCAAATTTGCTTTCGGGTATACAAATGGTTCAAAATCTTTCGTCATTATTATTTGCTCAAGCTTTGTTGATTAATGATAAAACTGCGTGAGCGGCTCGATTATCTGCATCGCACTTTATTGACTGATGCATACGAGAAAATTCACTCAATAATTCAGTATTATCAGAACTCAAAATTCGATCGACTTCGGCACTTAATTTTTCAGGCACGCAATCTTCTTGCAGTAATTCGGTCACCAAGGGTTTGTCAGCTAAAATATTTGCCAAAGACACATATTTTGTTTTAACCAAACGTCTTATTATCCATGCGGTCAAAGGCTTTACTTTGTAACCCACCACCATAGGACGACCAACAAGCATGCACTCTAATGCGACAGTGCCTGATGCCAATAACACCGCATCTGAAGCTGTCATCACATTACGTGCAGTATCATTTACCAGTACAAAATCGAGTTCTGGAGCCGTTTCTTGCCATGACTGTTCAAATTGTTCACGACGTTTGTCATTGACTAATGCAACAACAAAGCCAAGATCAGGGTGTTTTTGCTTAAGCAATTTACAGGTTTCAATGAAAGGAGCGGCCAACATCCCCATCTCACTGCCACGGCTACCGGGTAATACCGCGAGCCAGCGCTTACTGCCATCAAGGTTTAGTAAAGCTTGTGCTGCAGCCTGATCGGTTTTAAGAGGGATAGCATCAGCCATTGTATGCCCAACGAACTCACACGGCACATTAAACTTATCGTAAAACGCTTTTTCAAAAGGTAAGAAAGCCAATACTAAGTTAGTTGCTGCCTCTATTTTGAAAATCCGCTTTTGGCGCCACGCCCATACCGATGGACTCACGTAATGAACTGTCTTAATACCATGTAGCTTTAAATCTAGCTCTAGGCGTAGATTAAAATCAGGCGCATCGATACCAACAAATACATCCGGTGGGTTTTCAGTAAAGTATGTCACTAACTCAGCTTTAACTTTGAGCAAGCGAGGCAAACGCCCTAATACTTCCACAATGCCCATCACCGCAAGCTCTTCCATATCAAACAGCGCTTCACAGCCTTCTGCTTCCATACGTGGACCTGCGACACCAACAAATTCAGCATCAGGGTATTGGGCTTTAATCGCACGAATAAAGCCAGCACCTAAAATATCGCCGGAGATTTCCCCAGCGACAATTCCTATTCGCAGTGGCTTCGTCATTAGCGAATAATACCGCGTTCTGTGTTATTCAGAGCATCACATAGTAAACCAACAGATGGCCACTCTTCAGCCATTTCAGCTAATACTGGCTTCACTTCTGCCAATGTTTTTCCTGAACGGTAAATTTCTTTATATGCACGACGCAGAGCATGAAGTTCTGGCTTTTCGAAGCCATTGCGTTGAAGGCCAACCAAGTTCAAACCAAAAGGTGTAGCATGGTTACCTTGCGCTAAGACATATGGGGGTACATCTTGCACAACTGCCGAACAACCACCAACATAGCTATAAGCACCAACAGTACAAAATGGATGGATTGCAGATAGCGCCATCACACCAGCGTGATCACCAACTGTGACATGCCCGCCAAGGATTGAATTATTACCAATATGTGTATGATCGCCAATCACAACATCATGAGCAACGTGTGCATTAACACACAATAGGTTGTCATTACCAACAGTTGTGACGCCTTTATCTTGCGTGGTACCACGGTGAAGTTGGACGCTTTCACGAATCACATTGCGATCACCGACCACAAGACGTGTGGCTTCACCGCTATATTTCTTATCTTGGCACTCTTCGCCAATCACTGCGAATGGGAAAATACGGTTATCTTGACCAATAATCGTAGGGCCTTTGATCACAACGTGTGACATCACTTCTGTGCCATCACCGATTTCAACATCTGCACCAATGTAAGTAAATGGGCCAACGGTAACATTCGCACCAATTTTAACACCATCTTCGATTACAGCCGACGGATGGATTTTTGCTGTTTCATGGATCATTAGAATTCTCGTCTTGCGCATTTAAGCTCAGCAGAGCAAACAACTTCACCGTCAACTTTTGCGGTGCCATTAAATAGAGCAATGCCACGGCGCTCTTTTATAAACTCAACCTCTAAAACAAGCTGATCGCCAGGGACAACAGGTTTACGGAACTTCGCTTTATCAATGCTTGCAAAGTAATACAGTTCATTTTCAGAAGGAGCACCAAAGCTTTTAAAAGCCAATAATCCAGTAGCTTGAGCCATTGCTTCAAGAATCATCACGCCAGGAAAAATAGGCATCTTAGGGAAGTGGCCAGTAAATAAAGGCTCGTTGATTGAGACATTCTTATACGCTGTTAACGTTTGGCCTTCTTCGTAATTCGTTACACGATCAATCATTAAAAACGGGTAACGGTGCGGTAAAAGCGCCTGAATTTCAGTGATATTTAACGTTTTCTTTTCGCTTGTCAAAACTACATTCCTGTTCGAAATAGGCAACTGGCACCTATAAAAATAATTTTAAAATCATATATATTAAACGCAAAATGGCCTACGCATGCGCAGGCCAGTTCAACGAACTCTATTGAAGATTAATTAGTTGCTCTCATTCAGCTTTTTTTCAACTGATTTAAGACGTTTATTCATCTCTTCAATTTTCATAACTCGAGCCGCTGTTTTGCGCCATTCGCGATTAGTCTGCAATGGTATTCCTGATGAGTATACACCAGGCTCGGTGATAGGACGCATTACCATTCCCATACCGGTAATCGTAACACCATCAGTAATTTCCATATGACCATTAATTACTGTCGCACCACCAATAAAGCAGTGCTTACCAATCTTTAAGCTACCAGCCATCGTTGTTGCACCGGCAATCGCAGTATTTTCACCGATCGTTACGTTATGGGCAATTTGGCAGTGGTTATCAATAATAACACCATCGGCAATAATGGTATCATCAAGTGCGCCACGATCAATCGTAGTACATGCTCCAATTTCTACATTATTACCAACATGTACCGAACCTAATTGTGGAATTTTAACCCACTTACCACGATCATTAGCATAACCAAAGCCATCAGAACCAATTACGGCACCTGATTGTACTAAGCAATTCACCCCTAATGTCACACTGTGGTAAATAGATACATTCGCCCAAATTTTACTGCCTGCACCAATAACTGCATGCTGTCCAATAAAGGTGCCAGCACCTATTTGTACATTGGCGCCTATTTGAGCGCCTGATTCAATAACCGCATTATGACCAATAGCAGCACCTTCACCGATTATTGCATCATCAGCAATATATGCAGATGACGCAATATTTGAAGCAGATTTAGGTGTCGTATCCAATAATTGAGCAAGAAGTGCGTACCCTAAATACGGGTCCTTCAGTACCAGTGCATTCCCATCAAAAAACGGTAAATCGGCCTCTTTCAGCATAACTGCCGACGCCTGACATTCTGCTAAATGTTTACGGTACTTACTTGCAGACAAGAAGGTAATTTGCCCTTCAGCCGCTTTTTCCATGCCAGCAATTGATTGAATTTCTACAGAACCATCTCCACGAAGTTCCGCACCCAATTTATCTGCTATTTCAGCAAGAGTAATACGTGCCATTGTTAACCTTATTCTTTTATAACTGCTCAGCTCAACGCTATCTTGCCGTTGAGCAAAATAGCGTTAAGAGAATAATCACTTTATTTTACTGCAGTGATAACTTTATTAGATAAGTCATCTTTAGGATCTGCAAACAATACAGCTTGTGCATCAACCACGATATCATAGCCTTCTTTCTTCGCTACAGTTTGGATTGCTGTACGAATTTTCATCACTAATTTCTGTTCTTCTTCTTGACCACGACGACGCTGGTCTTCTTGAAGTGCTTTAGCCTTTAGCTTGTACGTAGAATCAAGAGATGCTAATTCACGCTGAATCTTAGTACGATCAGTTGAGCTCATTAACTCACCATCACGCTTCATTTTCTCGACCTTTGTTTTCATTCTATTTTCAATGCCGCGAAGCTCATCAATGCGATCTTTGAACTCTTTACGTAGCTTTTCAGACACATTGTAACGCTTAGCTAACTGAGCCATTGCTTGACCCGTTGCAACATAGCCCACTTTTTGTGCAGCTTCAGCTGCTTGCGCATACATTGAAGATGATAAAATAACTAAACTTAAACTTGCTGCTTTAATCCACTGTTTCAAAAGACTTCTCCTCAAAAAATTAGAATGTTCGTCCAATAGTGAATGTGAAGAATTCTTCATCATCACCGTCGTATTTCTTGATCGGACGAGCAATCGAGAATACCAATGGGCCCATCGGTGACATCCACTGTAAAGCAGCACCGTATGACGCACGAATTAATCCCATGTCGGAATAATCTTCAAGATATTTACCGTCAGTATCTTTCAAATCATATTCCGTATCCCACACTGTACCTGCATCAATAAATAGACTAGTACGGATCTGATTACGAATTTCATCTGATGCAAACGGAGTTGGAACAATAAGCTCCATACTTGCTAATGCAACGGCGTTACCACCAGCAGCATCGTCAGTACCTGTTGCACAATTGTTATTACCACCAATTGAGCTACCTGAACTACAACCACCAACATAAACAGCTTTAGGACCAACAGTGTTAGAACGGAAACCACGTAACGTAGTGAAACCACCCGCGTAGAAGTTTTCGTAGAATGGCAGTAATTGATCACTACCATTGTCGGTTGTGCCATAACCATTACCGTAACCTAAACGACCACGAAGCAATAAGCTAAAATCATGCCCGTCGTTTAATGGGAAGTATTGGCGAACATCGTACTGCGTTTTGAAGTACTGAGCATCAGAACCCGGAATTGTCATACGGAACGATGCACGTTGGTGATTACCCGCTGTAGGGAAATAACCACGGTTCAAGTTATTACGAGTCCATGAAACCGACCAATCAAAGTCATCTAATTCAATCACATTTTGACCTCGATCGAAGCCATGAATCTTTTTGAATTTTTCAATTTGGTAATATTCTTGGGTATTCGAAATCTTGTTATGATCGTAACCTAGGCCAAATTCGAAGAAGTTTAATTCATCAAACGGGAAGCCCCATGTCAAACTTGTACCATAACTTTGGTTGGTATAGTCCGAAATGTTTGCATCCGATGCTTCAAACTCGTTGTAGTAAATTTTACCACCTAAGCTAATACCATCGATCGTAAAGTAAGGGTCACGGTATTCTAAACTTACATTTTTTTGGTAGTCGTTCATCATCGCATTGATGCCAAAACGATTACCTGTACCTAAGAAGTTATCTTGCTGTATACCCGCCTGGAAGCTGATACCTGACTCAGTACCATAACCAACACCGAAGTTAATGCTACCAGCATTAGCCTCTTTCACGACATATTTGATATCGACTTCATCATCAGAACCCGGTACACGAACGGTTTGTACATCGACGGTTTCAAAAAAGCCAGTTCGATTCAAACGGCTCTTACCGCTTTCAACCGATTTAGAGTTCAGCCAGCTGCCTTCCATTTGACGCATCTCTCGACGCAACACTTCATCTTTTGTTGATGTGTTACCTGAGAACTGGATATTACGTACATAAATACGCTTGCCAGATTCAACGTTTACAAGCAATGAGACTTCATTATTATCGTCATCAAAATCAGGAATAGTCGTTACCTGCGGGTACGCATACCCAGACTCACCTAATGTTCGCTTAACGGCTTCTTCAAGTGCCGTCACTTGTGCACCGTTATAGGTATCACCAGTGTTGATCGTAACAAGCTCGTTTAGGTCATTATTATCTTTCGACAAATCGCCACGGAACGTTACATCTTTCACTTGATACTGCTCGCCCTCATCAATTTTAAGCGTGATATACACACCTTTTTTATCTGGAGAGATTGAGACTTGAGTAGAGTCTAACTTGTATTTCAAGTAACCATTATTCAAGTATTGCGAGCGTAATATTTCTAAATCACCTGCGAGCACTTGCTTTTGATATTTTTCATCAGCAAGGAAATTCCACCATGGAATATCAGCCTTCAAGTTAAATTTACTGCTCAGCTCTGCATCAGTAAAAACGTCATTACCAATGAAGTTGATCTGCTGAATTTTTGCCGATACACCTTCAGTGAAAACAAATTTAAGATCCGCTCGATTTCGAGGCAATGGCGTAACAACAGCTTGTACGCTGGCGTTATATTTACCGACACTATAGTAAAAGTCTTCTAACCCTTTTTCTATTTTACTGAGTGTCGTACGATCAAGTGCTTCACCAATACGAAGATTCGATGAATCTAGATTATCAGTAAGTTGCTCTTCCTTGATCGCCTTGTTTCCCGAAAATGTTATATTGGCAATTGTCGGACGCTCAAGCACTTTGACAACCAGTGCATCACCATCACGAAATACTTTAATATCTTCGAAGTTACCGGAAGCAAAAAGAGCCTGAATAATTTCCGCCACATCACGGTCATCAACATTATCGCCTACACGTACTGGCATTTTTAACAATGCAGCCCCCATAGTGACACGTTGAAGCCCTTCAAAACGAATATCATCAACTACAAATTGTTCCGCGCTCTGCGCAACACTGCTACCGAGTAAGAGTGATGCGATCAACAGTTTTTTTATCGCCATTACTGTTCTAATTATTCCTTGCTAAAAAACGCACTTATTAAAGGCGGGTAAAATCATTGAATAGCGCTACGGCCATTAATGCAACCAAAATGGCTGATCCCACTCTATAGCCAAGATCCTGGACACGCTCAGAAACGGGACGACGGGTTACAGCTTCAATGGCAAAATACATTAAATGTCCACCATCAAGTACCGGAAGCGGTAACAAGTTAACTATCCCTAAGTTCACACTAATCAGAGCTAAAAATCCAAGGAAATACACCAAACCGTAATCGGCGGTCATTCCAGCCCCTTTCGCTATGGATATTGGGCCACTTAGATTTTTAAGCGCCACATCACCAGTTACCAACTTTGTCACCATGTCAAAGGTCAACGTCACCAACTGCCATGTTTTTTCTGTTGCTTTTCCTACTGCTTCTATAGGACCAAACTGAAGGTTAATACGGTATGACTCGGGCCAAGCTTCCACTTCTGGCGCAAAACCTGCGTAGCCAATTAACTCATCATTCGCTAATTTTTTTGATTTCGGTGTCAAAGTCACCGAAACACGCTGCCCTTCACGCTCTAATTCAAACAACAGTGCTTGTTCAGGGTGCGATCGAACAGCATCAACAACCTCTTTCCATTGGGTGATCGGGGTATTATCGATCGCCACAATTTTATCATTTAACCTGAATCCAGCATCAATTGCTGCTCCACCGTCAACAAGTTGTGAGATGGAAAGGGTTATTGACGGTGAATAGGGTGTAATACCAAGAGTTGTTAGAACACGTTCGCTTTCAGGGTCAAATGACCAAGAACTTAGGTTTAAAGTGCGCTGAACCTCATAATCATTATTAGGTTCAGTGACTGTAATAACCATTTCTTTATCACCAATATGAGAAATCATCGCCATATTAGCGGATTCCCAATCAGCGGTTTTGATTCCTGAAATAGATTTTAGTTCCATTCCAGAGCTAATTCCTGCTTCCGCCGCTATCGATTGCGGAGCGACTTCACCAATTATGGGACGAACTGCAGGAATTCCAATCAGATAAACGACCCAATAAGCAAAGATAGCAAACATAAAGTTCGCCATTGGTCCGGCAGCAACAATCGCACTACGTTGCCATAGTGGTTTATTATTGAAAGCCATATGTTTTTTATCAGCTGGTACGTCATCAACACGCTCATCGAGCATTTTAACGTAACCACCAAGTGGAATCATAGCCAGAGTATATTCTGTGCCATCTTTACCGACTTTACGCCATAACGACTTACCAAAACCGATGGAAAAACGTTCAACATAGACACCGCAACGTCGTGCGACCCAAAAGTGACCGAATTCATGTGCTGCAATTAGAATCCCTAAAGCCAGTATAAATGACCCTAGATTCCATAAAATACTCATCATATTCATGCTACCTTACGAATTATGTTGTGAGTCAAAATACGAGCCCGCATATCTAACTCAATCACACTTTCTAAATCTACTGGTGTCGTCATATCGGCAGAATTAAGAATTTGCTCATTTATTACAGCAATATCGGTAAAACCGATTTCATTATTTAAAAACGCCGCAACCGCTATTTCGTTCGCAGCATTCAATGCCGTTGTAGCGGCTTGACCTTCATAACATGCATCAATAGCAAGTTTCAGACAAGGATAGCGCGAGTAGTCTGGCGGCAAGAAAGTAAATTCGCCAATATTACTAAAATCTAATGGTGCAACACCCGCATCCACTCTATTTGGGTAGGACATTGCACACGCAATTGGCGTTTGCATGTCGGGTAAGCCCATTTGCGCCAATACTGAACCATCTTTGTATTGCACCATGGAGTGAATAACGGACTGTGGGTGAATAATCACTTGCAGCTGCTCTCTAGACGCATTGAATAACCACCGAGCCTCAATATATTCAAGCCCTTTGTTCATCATAGTTGCGGAGTCAACTGAGATTTTAGGTCCCATAGACCAATTAGGATGTGCGATTGCCATCTGCGGCGTAACCGATGCCAATTCAGATATATCAGTATACCTAAATGGCCCACCAGAGCCCGTTAACAAGATTTTACTAATACCGTGTTCTTCTAGATCACAACGCCCCATTGCTCGTTGAATCTCAGCAGGTAAACATTGGAAGATAGCATTATGTTCACTATCAACAGGTAGTAGCTCTGCACCATATTGCTCACACGCATCAATAAACATCTGACCAGACATCACTAATGCTTCTTTGTTTGCTAATAAAATTCGTTTACCCGCTTTCACACCAGCCATTGTCGGTAATAAACCTGCAGCCCCAACAATTGCGGCCATGACAGTATCAATCTCATCAAGTGCAGCGACTTGGCAGAGTCCAGCGTCACCAGCCAGAACTTGGGTACTAATTTCATGCTTTTTCAGTAATGCCGACAATTCCTTCGCTGCCTGTAAAGATGCCATGGCCGCGTATTTTGGTTTCCAAATACGGCATAACTCGAGCATTTTCTGACTATTCGTACCGGCAGCTAAAGCAACAACCTCAAACAATTGTGGGTTCTGTGCTGCAACAGCCAATGTACTACTTCCAATAGAGCCAGTAGCACCAAGAATCGTTAACTTACGCATAAAATCACTTAATTCAGCTATGAAGGGCAGCTTAAGAATCGCTGCCCGCTATATGATGTTGCTTACAGTACCCAAAGGTACAGTAACGCAAAAACAGGAAGGGCAGCCGTTAAACTGTCAATACGGTCAAGGATACCACCGTGACCAGGTAAAATATTACCGCTATCTTTGATGCCGGAAACACGCTTGAACATACTTTCAACCAAATCACCCAAAACAGATGCAATCACTGTAATAATAGCAATGATGAAAAGATTGCTTAAGCTCGTAAATGGAATATCCATCAAAGTAGCTCCACCCCATGTGATAAGGATCGCTAACAATGCCCCGCCGACTAAACCTTCGATAGTTTTATTCGGGCTAACCGCAGGTGCCATTTTAGTTTTACCAAAACGTTTACCAGAGAAGTACGCGCCAGTGTCTGCTGACCACACCAGAAAGCAAACCAATAACACGAGTTTTGCACCATGGTATGGATTCTCTACATAGTTAACAGCTCGGAGCATTAAGATACTCCAAAAAAATGGGATGAGCGTAAGTAACCCAAAGAAGTATTTTAGCGAAGAAGATGTAGACCAAAGTTTTACGCTGGATGGGTATGTTATTGCTAAAGTAGATGCAATTAACCACCAAATTCCACCAACAAACAATATGCCATGGTGTGATTCGGTCAGTGTTGATAATGCAGTTACATCGGAAGGTATTACTACTAAGCTTAAGCCTAGGGTCATCACAGGTACGATCATAGCCACAATTCGCGATTTAGCATCAACAAACTGTGTCCATTCCCAGAAACCAATCAACGTAATCGCGGCAAGAGCAACGACGAAAAAAGAAAATGGTAGTAAAAATATCCCAGCAATCACTAAAGGCGCGAGGATTAGTGCAGTAATAATTCGTTGCTTTAACAAGCGGCGTCCTCTCGTTTGTTATTTATTTTCATTATTCAGATAGAACATCACGATTATATTTTCATGATAATAATCAATGCGTTTTATTAAAAACGCATCATTTGAATAATATTTATTCTTGTATTAAAGCTTTAATCTGTTCACCCGTACAACCAAAGCGGCGTTCGCGGTTAATATACCATGCTATAGCGTTAGCAAAGCTTTCTTCATCAAAATCAGGCCAGTGCTGCTCTGTAAAGTATAATTCGGCATAAGCTGCCTGCCACAACATGAAATTACTAATACGGCATTCACCACTCGTACGGATCATTAAATCCACATCTGGTAAATCAGCAGTCGACATGCCTGCAGACAACATATCCTCAGTGATATCTGAAGCAGTTAAACCTTGTTCAGCAATTTGAACGGCCAATTTTTTCGTTGCTTGCAAGATATCCCATTGCCCACCGTAATTGGCTGCAATATTCAAGACTAAACCAGTATTGTTAGCCGTTAACGCTTCCGAGGTTGCTATTTTTCGTTGAAGTCGCTCACTAAAGCCACTTTTGTCACCGATAATACGTAACTGGATATTGTTTTTATGAAGACGTTTAACTTCACGAGTCAGTACAGTCATAAACAGTTCCATCAATAATGAAACTTCGTCTTCAGGGCGACGCCAGTTTTCGCTACTAAAAGCAAACAATGTCAAAACCTTAACGCCAAGACGGTTAGCCGTCGAGACACTTTTACGCACGGCTTCAACGCCAGCCTTATGGCCAAATACTCGAGCCTTTCCTTTTGCCTTCGCCCACCGACCATTCCCATCCATAATGACGGCAACATGCTTCGGTAAACATTCAGCAGAAAGTTCAGTTTCGATAGTACGCTCTGCCATGTTTCTCCCTCAAAAAAAAACGCTGTGCTGTACGCACAGCGCTTCAAATATCATAAAGCTAAATTATATTGAAAAGACAAGTGCCTTAAACTTCCATTAGCTCTTTTTCTTTAACTTCAAGAACAGCTTCAATATTCTTAACAGCAATATCTGTCAATTTCTGAATTTCATCTTGTGCACGACGATCATCATCTTCAGATATTTCTTTGTCTTTTAGCAATGCTTTTAAATCTGCATTCGCATCACGACGGATGTTACGAATAGCCACACGGCCTTGCTCTGCTTCTTTACGTACAATCTTCACAAGATCACGACGACGCTCTTCCGTTAACGGAGGCAATGGTACACGAATTACGGTACCTGCAGACATTGGGTTTAACCCCAGATCTGACATCATGATAGCTTTTTCGATTTTTGGCGTTAGCTCTCGGTCAAAAACCGTAATCGCCAACGTACGTGAGTCTTCAGCAACAACATTTGCAAGCTGCTTAAGTGGTGTATTCGCACCGTAGTATTCTACGTAAATGGTATCAAGTAGACTTGGATGCGCACGACCAGTACGGATCTTAACAAGTTGGTTTTTTAGCGCGTCAACGCTTTTTCCCATACGCTCTTGCGCATCATTTTGAATTTCATTAATCACGATTTAGTACCCCTGCTTGATAATGGTCAGGTTATTTAGTCACGGCGGAGGCCTCAAAAGCCCCCATCCTGAATTAGTCGTTTTTATAGCCAACATGTTTTAAAGCTTCACCAACGTGAAGGCTCATACTTTCACATTAACTATTAAGAGATCAAAGTGCCTTCTTGCTCACCCATTACTACGCGACGAAGAGAGCCAGGTTTAGTCATGTTAAAAACACGAATTGGCATTTTATGGTCACGAGCAAGCGTAAATGCAGCTAAGTCCATCACTTTAAGCTCTTTTTCAAGAACATCTTGGAAACCAAGCTTATCACAAAGAACTGCATCTGGGTTTTTAACTGGATCATCAGTGTAAACTCCGTCAACTTTCGTTGCTTTCAATACTACGTCAGCTTCAATTTCGATGCCACGAAGGCATGCTGCTGAATCAGTAGTAAAGAACGGATTACCAGTACCAGCAGCGAAGATCACAACGCGACCTTGGCGAAGTTGGCTAATAGCTTCAGCCCAGTTGTAACTGTCACATACACCATTTAGTGGAATTGCAGACATCACTCGAGCGTTCACATAGGCACGGTGTAATGAATCTCGCATTGCCAAACCATTCATTACAGTTGCTAGCATACCCATGTGGTCGCCCACAACTCGATTCATACCCGCTTCAGCTAAACCAGCGCCACGGAACAAATTACCGCCACCGATAACAAGGCCAACCTGTACACCCAGTTCAACGAGTTCCTTAACTTCTTGTGCCATACGGTCAAGAACTTTTGCATCAATACCGAAACCTTCTGATCCCTGTAGTGCTTCACCACTTAGTTTAAGTAAAATTCGTTGATAAATTGGTTTAGGGTTTGTGGTCATAAGTATTACCTTCCAGGCTAACTAAACTAAAGAGATATGGAGTTGTAAAAAGACCGCAGCCTTGGCTACGGTCTTTAGAGTTCTTTTTGCTGTAAAGGATTAACCCTTCTGAACAGCTGCAACTTCTTCTGCGAAGCTCATTTCTTGTGCTTTCTCGATGCCTTCACCAACTTCAAAACGGATGAAGTTTGTTACTGTAGCACCTTTAGCTTTCAACATTTGACCAACAGTTTGTGCTGGGTCCATGATGAATGCTTGACCAGTTAGAGAAACTTCGCCGGTGAATTTCTTCATGCGGCCAACAACCATTTTCTCTGCGATTTCAGCTGGCTTACCAGATTGGATAGCGATATCGATCTGGATTTGCTTTTCTTTAGCAACAACTTCTGCAGGTACATCTTCAGGAGTTACGAACTCAGGCTTAGATGCAGCAACATGCATAGCTACTTGCTTAACTGTTTCTTGGTCTGCATCAGATGCAACAACAACACCAATACGGTCGCCGTGACGGTAAGAACCAATTTGTGCGCCTTCGATGAACTCAACACGACGAATGCTGATGTTTTCACCGATTTTAGTTACTAGAGCAATACGCTTCTCTTCGAAAGTAGTTTGAAGTTCAGCAACTTCAACACGACCTGCAAGAGCTGCATCTGCTACTTCATTAGCAAACGCAAGGAAGCTAGCATCTTTAGCAACGAAATCTGTTTGACAGTTAACTTCTAGAATTGCAGCAACGCCATCAACTTCTTTGATGATAATTGTGCCTTCAGCTGCGATGTTACCTGACTTTTTAGCAGCCTTAGCAGCACCGCTCTTACGCATGTTATCAATTGCTAGCTCGATGTCGCCATCTGCTTCAACAAGTGCTTTTTTACAATCCATCATGCCTGCAGCTGTACGCTCACGCAGTTCTTTAACTAGGGCAGCTGTAACTGTTGCCATTGTCATATCCTCGGTTTGAATTCTTGATATAAAAATCAGGGGCCGAAATGGGCCCCTGTTAACCATTCTTAGTTTACATTAGGTAAGCTAAGAAACTCAAAAGAGCGGCTATTAAGCTTCTGCTACGAAACCATCTTGTTCAGCTTGAACAACGATATCTTGGTTACGAGCTTCAGTTACAGTTTGTGCTACAGCACCAGTGTAAAGCTGAATTGAACGGATTGCATCATCGTTACCAGGGATAACGAAGTCAACGCCGTCTGGGTTTGAGTTAGTATCTACAACAGAGAATACAGGGATACCCAGGTTGTTAGCTTCTTTAATAGCGATGTGTTCGTGATCAGCATCAATTACGAACATTGCGTCAGGAAGACCGCCCATGTTCTTGATACCACCTAGAGACTTTTCAAGTTTCTCCATTTCACGAGTACGCATTAGCGCTTCTTTCTTAGTTAGCTTTTCGAACGTACCATCAGCTGACTGAATTTCTAGCTCTTTCAGACGTTTGATTGACTGACGAACAGTTTTCCAGTTAGTCAGCATACCACCCAACCAACGGTTGTTTACGTAGTACTGATCACAGTTGATAGCTGATTCTTTGATAGATTCGCTGGCTGCACGCTTAGTACCAACGAAAAGCACCTTACCTTTACGAGCTGCAATCTTGTTGATTTCAGCTAGTGCTTCGTTGAACATTGGTACAGTTTTCTCAAGGTTGATGATGTGTACCTTGTTACGAGCACCGAAAATGAATGGCTTCATTTTTGGGTTCCAGTAACGAGTTTGGTGACCAAAGTGTACACCAGCCTTAAGCATGTCGCGCATTGATACAGTTGCCATTGAATAATTCCTCTATGGGGTTAGGCGTCCACATATCCCATCCTACCGACCCTCTATCCATTTTACCTAAGTCCATAATGGGCTTATTAAAAATGGCGGGCACCCCGGAGCATGTGTCGATATGTGTGAGTGATTAATAAAAGTGTGTGTAATTTAACTAATAGAGTCGAAACCAAATTAGCTAATTACGGCGCGTTTTATACCATATCTTTATAGCAATAATCCAGACTAAGTTTAGTTGATGTATCTAAACTTGGTTTCCATCGCCCCTCCTCACTGTTAACATATGATTAATAGCAAACAGTAAAATATAGAGAATATTGTATGAGCATTAAGATCAAAACGGCTGATGAAATAGAAAAAATGCGCGTAGCCGGCCGTTTGGCTGCTGATGTGCTAGAGATGATTGAACCCCATGTAAAAGCGGGCGTAACGACAGAAGAGATAGATCGAATCTGTCACGATTTCATCACAAAAGAGCAGAACGCAATTCCTGCGCCACTCAACTATCACGGTTTCCCTAAATCGGTTTGTACATCTATAAATCACGTTGTTTGCCACGGCATTCCCGCTGAAAAAGATGAAGACGTTAATGGCTCTTACAACAAACCAGCAGTATTAAAAGATGGCGACATCCTTAATATCGACATTACTGTTATTAAAGATGGCTACCACGGTGATACCTCTAAGATGTTTGAGATCGGTGAAGTTTCACTGGATGACAAACGCCTATGCCGTGTTGCACAAGAAAGCCTTTACCTTGCAATCAAGAAGGTAAAACCTGGCACTAAACTAGGTGAAATTGGTACTGCGATTCAGAAATTCATTAAAACGGGTAACAGCCGCTTCTCTATTGTTAAAGATTACTGTGGGCATGGTATTGGTAACGAGTTTCATGAAGAGCCTCAGGTTGTTCATTACAAAAACAACGACCGTACGGTGTTAAAAGCAGGTATGTGTTTTACTATCGAACCGATGATCAATGCTGGTAAATTTGGCTGTGTATCTGACGATAATGATGGTTGGACTGTATATACTGTTGATGGCAAAAAATCAGCACAGTGGGAACATACACTACTGGTCACTGAAACTGGTTGTGAAGTGCTTACATTACGAAAAGATGAAACACTACCTCGTATCATCAAAGCATAATATTGAAAAAGTCGGCCATGTGCCGACTTTTCCTTAGTACGAACTCCCCCCTTAACACTCTCCCCCAACCGTTAGCAATCTATCGATAACCACTACCCATTTATTATGATCCAGTTATAGTAAGACTAAGCACTACATCACAGGGCATGGACCGCGATGATTAACACCTCTACGATAACTAACCCTCAAACACTTCCTGTTGAAGCTATTACCCAAGAAAACTTGCGTAACGCGCTTGAACAATTTGCTGAACAGCAAAAACAACAATTTATCCAGCATCGTCCAGTAACCGATTTGGTACTGTCCCGCTCGACTTTTATTGATAAATTACTAATTCGTCTGTGGGAACATTATGGCGTAAATCAATATCCGAATATCGCATTAGTCGCTGTAGGTGGGTATGGTCGGGGTGAGTTACATCCATTATCAGATGTCGATATTCTAATCTTAAGCGCTCAACCACTGAGCGATGAAACAGGAAAAATCGTCAGTGAATTTTTAACCTTCTTATGGGATCTGCGTTTAGAGATCGGCCATAGTGTACGGACTATCGATGACTGTATTGAAATTGGCAGCGATGATTTAACGGTTGCTACGAACCTAACCGAGGCACGCATACTCTGTGGCAGTAACGATGTATTTCAGTGCCTACAAGAACGTATCAATGCAGGTAACTTTTGGCCGAGTGAAGACTTTTATCGGGCTAAATTAGAAGAACAAAAAACACGCCATGCTCGTTATCACGACACCACATATAATCTAGAACCTGATATCAAATCAAGCCCTGGCGGATTACGAGATATTCATACTTTAAGCTGGGTTGCACGCCGTCATTTTGGGGCAACCAGCTTGTTAGAAATGAGTCGATTTGGCTTTTTAACTGATGCGGAATACCGTGAATTAGTTGAATGCCAAGATTCACTATGGCGCATTCGTTTTGCCTTACACATTGAGTTACGCCGCTACGATAACCGCCTCACTTTTTCACACCAACCATCCGTTGCTGAGAATTTAGGCTACACCGGAGAAGGCAATCGCGGTGTCGAAATGATGATGAAAGAGTTTTATCGCACATTACGTCGCGTACTTGAACTCAATAAAATGTTACTTCAATTGTTTGATCAAGCAATTCTCGATAACGACAAAACAGTTGAAACAATACAGCTTAGTGATGACTTTCAAATTCGCGGGCATTTAATTGAAGCAACAAAACCGGCATTATTCCAAGCCCGCCCGGAAACGATCCTTGATATGTTTTTGCACATAGCACAAAACGGTGACATTGACGGTATAGCGGCTCCGACACTTCGCCAACTACGTACAGCTCGACGACGTTTAAACGTATTTTTAGTTGATATTCCCGAGGCCCGTGAAAAATTCATGGAATTGGTTCGTCAGCCAAATACTTTACAAAAAGCATTTCGCTTAATGCACCGTCATGGCGTTTTATCGGCATATTTACCTCAATGGAGTCAGATTGTAGGTCAGATGCAATTTGATTTGTTCCATGTATACACGGTCGATGAACACAGCGTTCGCCTTATCAAGAATCTCAATAAATTTAATGATCCAGAAAATCGAGAGCGTCACCCTATTTGCTGTGAAGTCTATCCTAGGATCATCAAAAAGGAGTTACTCACCATTGCGGGTATTTTCCATGATATAGCCAAAGGCCGTGGTGGGGATCACTCAGAGCTTGGCGCAGTCGAAGCGCATAAGTTCTGTATTCAGCACGGTTTATCACGCCCAGAAGCTAACCTCATCGCTTGGTTGGTTCAAAAGCACCTGCTGATGTCAGTCACCGCTCAGCGTCGAGACATCTATGACCCAGAGGTTGTCGCTGAATTTGCCAAAGAAGTGCGTGATGAAGAACGCCTCGATTATTTGGTTTGCCTAACCGTGGCTGATATTTGCGCAACAAACCAAGAGTTATGGAATAGCTGGAAGCGCACTCTGCTCGCAGAGCTCTATTACTCAACACAAAAAGCGTTACGCCGTGGATTAGAAAATACCCCTGATGTACGTGACCGTATCCGCCACAACCAACAGCTATCTTCTGCTATTTTGCGCGGAAAAGGCTTTGCACCTCGTGAAATAGAAGTGCTATGGCAACGTTTTAAAGCTGATTATTTCTTGCGTCATACACACAAGCAATTAGCCTGGCATGCCGAAGCGCTACTCACGCATGATCATGATAAACCTCTCATACTGTTGAGTAAAAAAGCGACAAGAGGGGGGACGGAGGTTTTTGTTTATAATAAAGACAAAGCCAAATTATTTGCAATTGTGGTATCAGAACTGGATAAGAAAAACCTCAGTGTTCACGATGCCCAAATCATGAACAGTAAAGACGGTTACACGCTTGATACATTTATGGTGCTGGATCCAAGCGGACAAGCCATACCAGAAAATCGCCACAATACGATTCGACGTGCACTTGTTAACGCACTGACAAAAATGAAATCAGAGCGTAAAAATAAACGCGCACCACGTAAATTAATGCACTTTAACGTTAAAACCCAAGTCGATTTTTTGCCAACTAAAACGGGGAAAAAAACAACAATGGAGCTTATTGCATTAGACACGCCTGGTTTGCTTGCTCGAATTGGTGCCGTTTTTGCCAAACAAAAAGTCAGCCTGCAAGCCGCTAAAATCACCACCATTGGTGAACGAGCAGAAGATTTCTTTATTTTGGTCAATGAGCACGGTAGTCCGTTAACGGAAGAGCATCAACAAGCATTGAAAGAGGCATTAATCATCAAGCTGACCCCTCAAGATTAGGCTTGAGTATAAATACCTGATGCACTCGAATACCTTATTCATACGCATTCTTTACGCTAAATATTTTTTACTTAAAGGATGCGCGATCTTCACCACACTCTGGCTCGACTATCAGGACGTTATGATAGGTTCTTGCTACAGTTCTTTTATTGCTCGTAAAATATCAGAACATATAAGCAGAGGCCCTTATGTATCCACACCTCACCAGTATTGGTATAGAACAACCAGAAAAAATTGAACGTTACAGCCTGCGCCAAGAAGCCGCCAATGACATTCTAAAAGTCTATTTTGCAAAAAATAAAGGTGAGTTATTTGCAAAAAGTGTGAAATTTAAATTTCCTCGTCAGCGTAAATCCGTATTAGTGAATAGCGGCAGCCGTGAATACAAAGAAATAACTGAAATAAATCGAACACTGACTCATATTATTGATGAGCTCGATATCATTACTAAAAGAAAGCATACAGAAGTGGATATTAAGAAGAAAATTTTAGGTGACTTACGTCATTTAGAGCGTGTTGTAAGCCACAAAATATCAGAAATTGAAGCTGATTTAGAAAAATTAAAATAAACATCATTGATTTCTGCTCTCTTCTTGAAGAGCAGAAATCATCATCTAAACAATTTGCTTCAAAAAACGACTTAACCAAGGAAGCGCCGCTTCTAATGCATCAAAGTTAACGCATGCATCAATATCTAATCGTTCTGCAACAGGCTTAGCCTGCAGTTGTTGCAGCATCTCATCAAACTGACGCCCCGCCCCACAATAACGGTCTTCACCATAACTTGAATCCCCCATTGAAATCACGCCATAACTTAACTTAGGCATCAATGGAAATTGATCATTCAGCGCAACATATAGTGGCAAAAGGTTATCAGGCACTTCACCCTGCCCCGTTGTCGAGGTAATAACAACAATGGTGTCATTTTGATATGCTAAAAAATCATCAAGTTGAGGATCTAAATACAGCTGAGCCGTATGCCCATTACTGCTTAACTGGGTAATTACATCTTGGGCAACATCTTCAGCGCCACCAAATACAGAACCAACAAATACACCAATTTTAGCCATAGCGTCCTAGCCTTTATTTTCAGAGAGTCCAAAAATGAATTTGGCTTTTTATATCCGAAGATGCAAATAAGATAACTCGACAACGAGAGCTACCTCATTAAAAAAGTGCTGTAATGATTTAGCCACTAAGATTGACCGTTCTAGTCACTATTTTAAGTTTAGTAGTTCAGTAGACCAATTAAATTTAGACATCACCCGTAACCATGTTTCATCAATTGATGCACGAATATCTAGCGCTTGCTTTGTTATTGGATGAACAAATTGCAAGCGAGAGGCATGCAACATCAAACGGTGGCAATCATAATTTTCACGGAACATACGATTGTGGCGACCATCACCATGATTTACGTCACCAATAATGTGATGGTTTAAATGATGCATATGGCGACGCAACTGGTGTTTACGGCCCGTTTCAGGTTTCATTTCAACTAAGCAATAACGGCTAGTTGCATAACGACCTACTGGAATATTGGTTTCTATGGTAGCAAGTGGACTATAGGCTGTTACTGCATCTTGGGCTTCTTGTTCTGCTGCGTTTTTATCCGCTATTTTATCAAGTTCTTTTTTCAACGGGTAATCAAGTACTGCAGCGTCTTTGATCCAACCACGAACAACAGCGTGATATGTTTTATGAATATCTCGTCCAGAAAATACAGGCATCATTTGCGATGCAATTTCACTCGATAAACCAAATAATAACACCCCAGATGTAGGGCGATCTAACCGATGAAGTGGAAATACATGCTGACCAATTTGGTCACGTAATGTTTGCATTACAAATACCGTTTCATGGCGATCAAGCCAAGAGCGGTGAACCAACATGCCAGAGGGCTTATTAACCGCAACTAAGTATTCATCTTGAAAAAGAATGTCTAATTCCACAATTATTGAGCCTTAAATAAGTTATCTAACTCACGTATTACGCCAAGAATAATATTTATCCCACTATCGTGCTTCATTGCTTCTTCAACATATGGGGAAAGTTCAAAATGTTGAGGTAACGGTTGTTTCAGCGCGATAAGCTGGGTCATTCTCGGAATAAGAATCCATTGCAACCACTGACTACAAGATAGCGTATCCACAGCAAAAGGTTCCGTACTCGCAAGTGCCACATCACTTGGTGGTACATTTTCCCATAAGTCGGCATCGCGTAAGGCTGTCTCAAGTTTTTCCAGTAACAACATGCTATGACGATATTTATCCATGCAACAGATCCTCATGAAATTGGCGCGCTAGAATACCATTTCATCCCCCGACACCCAACAACGGATACACCTTACAATCAAGATTCTGGTACTTAATGACATGAATTACGCAATTGAATAGTCAGTTAATTACTGTCTTTGATATACTCACGAATCAGATTTAGGAGCAATAACTATGTCCATGGATAAATTTCATACCCTTACCCAATTACTTGATAATGCCGGTTGTCAGTACAAGATTTTCGACCTTGGTCGCCGTGTTTGCGAAATTGATATCGAGCAATTCAAAGCTGTAGAAGAAAATCGTCAGCCTTATCCATGGCCATTGCAGCAGCATGCGCACCTTTCTATCTCTTTTTGGCAGAACAATAATGCACCTTGGGTTTGGTTCTTACGTTTACCATTAGACGAGCGTGGATTATTGAAGCAAGCCGCTGTAGGCGATTTTATCAAGTATGTTATCGAAGCCATGGGCGCAACGCTCAATGCTGAGCCAACAGAAGAGGAACAAGAAAAATTAGCCGCTAACCCATACACATTTAAGCCTAATGACGACAAAATGGCGATTTTTCATGCCCAATTACGTCAAGCTCTCTCATTATCGACCAGTCAGTATTATGAGCATGCTCAGCTATTTCTAAGTGGTGATCTCGGCTGGGATCAATGGCAGGGTGTCGGTCTGCAAGGTTTGGCTGATATCTGTGCAAGAATAAAGCAAGAAAATAACAGCACGTTACTAAGAAAAGCAGTGAACAACCTACCAATGCCCCCTCTTTATGCATTACTGGGTTGTTTAGAGCATTGTGATATTCCAGAAACACTAAGCAAGCGTTTAGAAGAAAGATTACACACCGAAATGGCATCTTCAGAGCCAGATCTCTTCTTACTAGCCGCTATTATCCGTTCGCTTGCAGGTAGCAACGCTGTCACGCTTACAGAGCAGCTTAATGCCTTATTACAACGCGCAGAGCTTTGTCATCTAGAAGTCTTAGTCGCGATTGCAGGACGTTGTTGGTATGGTTTAGCGAACACGGACACCGCAAGCCTATTCTTATTACGTCTTGCTGAAACAAAAGATCAAACGCTATTTAATCAGCTATTTACCGATCTTGTCATGTTGCCTTTACTTCGTGGAATTATGCTTCAAGTTCTTCACAGTAAAGCAAACCCTGCATTAGTTGAAGCGATAACCCAGCTCCAACAACATGCTCATAGTAAATAGTCTGTGCTATTTAAAGGATATTAAGGATAGTTTTATTTGTTATGGATAACTTAATCGCAATCTTGCTGGTCGCATTCGGCGCATATTTGTTTTGGCAACAACGACGTCAAACTGAATTCGCCGAAAAATTTATCATCCAACGCTGTAAAAACCTTGGCTTACAATTACTCAGTACAGCAAGAGGTTCCCATAAACTAAAAGACAATAAGGGCAATTGGGGGTGGCGAACGGTATACCTGTTTGAATTCTCAGCCGATGGTCATGACTATTATGAAGGTTTTGTCGAAATGAAAGGGTTTAGACCCATGACGTTTTATGTGCCTGCTCACCATATCCCAGATATTGACGTTGATTAGCCATCACAAAAGCTAACTCTTAGATAGCAGACATAAAAGAGCGGGCGCGACTTGCGTCGCGCCCTTAGGTCTTACTTGCAGCAATCCGGCTACTATGGTGCTCCCTGCATCATTCCATTGACTGCTGTAATCCGTCAGCATTGTCCTTTTATCTTCGTCCTGAAGAGATCCTTTGGCTTTCCTTAACCCGTCGATACATCCTATATCAACTCTCATCTCCTTCCTGGAGGTGTCCTTTACTTCAACCCTGAAGTGTTCCTTTATGCCTCTATCCTAGAGGTGTCCCTAACTTCGTCCTGAAGTGGTCCTTTTGTCGTCCTGACCAATAAACATCCTGCTTACTGTTACCGAATCCTTCGGTGGTCCTTTTACTATCCATGTTCGATATATCATCCTGATACACCGGTCTCATCCTGAGACTACCAAATCCTTGGCTTTTTCCTGTTCCGTTCCGTCAGTTCCTTCCGACACCAATAAGATTACGCCGAATCCTTAAAAAAAGAACCACCTAGAAAAAAATACTGTATGACGAAATAAACACTTCGAACAAAAAAAGATAAAATCACAACAAAAACAACACTTTAACTAACTTCGTACGTTTTGACCTACCTAAAATCACATGATTTCCCACAGCTTTGTAAGAGATCTCGCACAAGCTAGGTAGATATAAGAGATTAACCATCAACAACACGAACAATTCGGAAATTGCAGAAACGAGAAAAGGCGTGACTTTCGTCACGCCTTTAGATCTCACTTGCAGCAATCCTGCTACTACCATGCTCCCTGCATCATTCCATGATGTGCTTCTTCCTAAAGCATAATTCCCCACTCTATCCTAGAGTGTCCTACGGTATTCCCTGACCCGTTGAATAATCCAGCTTCAACTCTCTCTTCAACCCTGAAGGTGTCCCTGACTTCGTACTGAAGAAAATCCTTTGAGCCTCAGTCCTAGAGGTGTCCCTAACTTCGTCCTGAAGTAGTCCTTTATCATCCTGACCAGCAAACATCCTGCTTACTGTTGCTAAATCCTTTGCTTATCCTTTCACTATCCATGTTCGATATATCATCCTGATACACCGATCTCTTCCTGAGACAACCAAATCCTTGGCTTTTTCCTTTTCCGTTCCGTCAGTTCCTTCCGACAAGAGAGATATTACTTGATATGCATACTTTAGAAGTGGACAAGATAAAAAATGATAAAAATAAAAAATATAACAACTTCATCACAAGCATTTAATTGATTGAATTTTAAAGATTTAACCTCACATCATGCGTAATAGTCGCAAGATGAAATATAGTTTTCCCACGAGCCTGTAAGAGATCTCTCACACCTGAAATAAACAATATCCAGTAATCGATTTCATTTGAGGTAAATAGATAGAAATTACAACAATAATTCAACATTTCATTCAGGAAATACCCTGCGAATACTTGTCGTTTAAGATACAAAGAGGAGAAATAAAAGATGATGTAGACAAGAATAAATTTATAGCAGACATAAAAGAGCGGGCGCGACTTGCGTCGCGCCCTTAGGTCTTACTTGCAGCAATCCGGCTACTATGGTGCTCCCTGCATCATTCCATTGACTGCTGTAATCCGTCAGCATTGTCCTTTTATCTTCGTCCTGAAGAGATCCTTTGGCTATCCTTAACCCGTCGATACATCCTATATCAACTCTCATCTCCTTCCTGGAGGTGTCCTTTACTTCAATCCTGAAGTGTTCCTTTATGCCTCTATCCTAGAGGTGTTCCTGACTTCGTCCTGAAGTGGTCCTTTTGTCGTCCTGACCAGTAAACATCCTGCTTACTGTTACCGAATCCTTCGGTGATCCTTTTACTATCCATGTTCGATATATCATCCTGATACACCGGTCTCATCCTGAGACTACCAAATCCTTGGCTTTTTCCTGTTCCGTTCCGTCAGTTCCTTCCGACACCAATAAGATTACGCTTTTAGATTTTTTGAGCAAGGTAGGCAAAGTGGACTTCAATCACAGTTCTTATCACAACATTCATCAAAAAACATAATAAACATAAAAAACAGCACCTTACACCAAAGGCCAATCTTAATTCTGATAATATTAACTTAAAAGACGCACGTACTTGTAAGAGATCTCTTACAAACCAAGTAGAGATATCCCGCCAGACTCTCACTACACTTTATTTCGTTAACGCAAATCACCATCAAAAATTGGTATTAACAGCCAAACTTATCCTACATTCATAACAGGTGCGCGAGTTTCATTTGTAATAAAAACCGACTTAAAAGGGACATAAATATGGAAACATTCAATCATAACTTATCAAATCTTTTCAGCCAGTTAGGACTAAATAATTCTCAATCATTCATTGAATCATTCCTTTGTGAACATCACCTTGAACAAAATGAGATGTTAACTGAAGCCAGCTTCTGGCTGCCCGCTCAGAAACGATTTTTAAAAGAATCCCAAGAACAGGATGCTGATTGGAGTGAAGTTATTGATCAATTAGATACTTTGCTACGAAAATAGCGTGTATCTTCAATATCAAATACAATTTCAGGAAGTATGAAGTAGCATGTCGACGATTACTCTCGCGCTAGAGCAGGCGATTACCTCTCTTATTGCTGAAGGTAAAGAACCTTCCGTTGCATTAATTAAAGCACGATTAACTGAACCGCTACCAATGCCTCTTATCATAAAGGCACTACAGGCGTGGAAAAAAAATGCAAAAGTACCAAAAATTGAGAGAACAGAACCTAACCTCTCCAATGAAGAACGTATCATGCAACTTGAACAACAAGTCGCGGATCTAACAGCTCGTCTTACCCAATTAGAAAATGTAAATCATTAGATCGAGATGATGCCGGCATTATCTTGATCGGCATAATATTTAATATTGAAAGCTGCTGATAGTTCAAAGGCACCATACGGTGCCCTTTTATCAATAGAGGATCATACAGTAAGCAGATTACTGAAAGTCGTAAGATAAGTTCGAAACGATCCGACATTCATCGCACTTGTAGTGAAACAAGTTATGCAGTGGTTCATCCAGACGCCAATCACCATTACATTTAGGGCACTTACGCTCAAGTTCTGCCGCTAAACTGTCACCACCAACACGATATTGATAATAATACGTAGGTATCTTCGTTAAAAATTCAATACGTCCACGCAGATCCCATCCACGACGAAATAAATCACTATCAACATCACGAATTTCATGCAGGGTCGCATGTTCGGCTTTACACCCACCCGCCATTTGAATTTCATCGCAAGCTTGCCATTCTGTTTGCCACTTCAAGATAGCTTTATGATCGCCATTAGATGTAGGACCAATACGGTAAAGCGGAATCGGCATTAACGTTTCGCCACACCGTAATGGCGAACAGGTATGAACAAAGGTGGTATAAATAACTTGCCAAGACGGCGTTAAATTTTCAGCGGCAGCTTCTGAATTAATATCACGCCCAAGCAGTTTAATCTTAGGCGCTAATAAGCACGCATTGTTCAAACGCTTGATATGCGCATTGACATTTTCACTGTTAAATTGCGAGTGCAAGCCATCTTGCTCTGGACATACCGCTCTAACGCGGAAAATACCGTCATCCATTACAATGGGAAATTCTCGACCAAGTACCTGACCGTTATAACGTAATGCATCCATCAAGCCGTTGATTGCAGCATCAACAGCGGATATTGTGGTGTTATCAAAACACTCAAATTGCAGCTCTACAACGTACATCTTTAAGCCTCTCGTACTACGGGCACTAACTGCTGTAAAAAGCTAGCCACATCTTTTGCTAACACATCGCGTTCATTTTTACCCAAGGTTTCAAGTATGACCTCCCCGGTTAGATTACAAATGGCGATCACTTTATCGGCACTATCAATAACACCAATGAACACTGTTGGCTTTAATTTTAGACGTCGTTGCGTCACAAGATGCCCAAGAATATTTTCTTGTAAACGTACGCTATCTTGCTCACTGAACACTTGCAACAGGTCTAATTCAATTTCACCAAATTTTGCCGTCATATCACCACTAAACTGGGTGCTATAAAAATCAACAATATCTCTATGTAGCTCAATCTCAATACCCTTCTCAACCCCAGCTAAATCCCCCTGAGGTTGACGAGTAATGGGTTTCCATGTCACTTCATCACCAGAATCATGTTCAACACACGGTGACTCAAGTCCAACTAAATCTTCGCTACGTGGAAAATCGTGACCTGCATCACGCCAAGCTTGTAAGAAAAGAGAAGAAAAGTCAGATAAAGCGACAGCAACAGGATGATTCATTCGCAACCTCATTAAAGATTAAGTAAACTTTGCACTATAGTATTTTTAATATAAATCAGTGACGCTTCAACTTATCCCCTACTAACGTGAATACAGCGTTATGAGGCTATAAGCAGAATCGCACACATATTCTAATCCAAGAGTGTCAAATACAGTATGAGCAAATATAAAGATGCTAAAGAATTAGCGGGTTTAACACTGGGGCAAAAAACCGATTATATCGATCAGTACGATGCCTCTTTACTGCAACCAGTACCTCGAAGTCTAAACCGCAGTGACTTAAACCTTGGCGAAAGCTTACCATTTACTGGCTATGATATCTGGACACTCTATGAGCTATCATGGCTAAACAGCAAAGGGTTACCTCAAGTTGCAATTGGTGAAGTGCGTTTACCCGCTTCTAGCCCTAACCTAATTGAGTCAAAATCGTTTAAGTTGTATCTCAACAGCTTTAATCAAACCCGTTTTGATAGCTGGCAGCAAATTGCCGATACATTACAGAAAGACCTGACAGCTTGTGCAGGACAAGAAGTAGATGTCACGATTCAGCCATTAGAAGATTTCACTGACCAAACGGTGATCAACTTTGCTGGCAATTGTATTGATGATCAAGATATTGAAATCGACAATTACGATTTTGATGCACAATACCTTAAAGATGCTGCAGAAGGTGAGATTGTGACGGAAGACCTTCACAGCCATTTGCTGAAATCTAACTGCTTAATCACCAATCAGCCAGATTGGGGCAGCGTGAAAATTTCGTACAAAGGTAAGCAAATCAACCGCGAGAAATTACTACGTTACTTAGTGTCTTTCCGTAACCACAATGAATTCCATGAACAATGCGTAGAACGTATATTTACTGATATCATGAAGTTCTGCAAACCAGAATTATTAACGGTTTATGCACGCTATACACGTCGTGGCGGGTTAGATATTAACCCATACCGCACGAACCAAGGCAAAACACCGAGTGATAACTTCCGCCTAGCGCGCCAGTAATCTTAATAATTCCAACACATTGAATAATAAGTCCAGTAAAAAGGTTTACTTTGCTGGACTTGATTCACCAAGCCAGTAATATTAGACCACTGTGTTTATTGTGGTTTAAGAGATGATATGAGTTTTCGCCGCTGGTTAATAAGTGTAATAGTGATTCTGATTGCTTCCTTTAGCGCGAGTGCAAAAATCTACACTACTCCTATATTGGCTGATGCAAACGAGCTATTACAAACTAGCCCAGAAAAATCATTAGAAATCTCCGATCGTTACATTAAGCAACGCCGCCTCACAGAAAAAAAAGGCGCTTCTCGTGTTCATGCTAACGATGAAACCGATCACACCGTTCGTACTCCATTAAATACAATTAATGCCCTACAAATAAAAGCCCAAGCTTATTCACTATTGAGTGACTCAGAACAGGCATTAAGCACAATAAAATTAGCGGAAAAGCTGGCCGTTGAAAATGGGCTAACATATACCATTTTAGAAACACGTTTATTACATGCTAAATTTTATTGGGAAAACCTCAAAAATAGTGCAACCGCATTAAAAATGTTAGACAACATTGATGCCGAAATAGAACAGACACAATCACTCAAGCGCACCAAACAAGTAACGTTTTTACAATATTGGTCATTGATGCAGCGAGCTGTCATTGAGTCAAAATTAAACAATGATAATCAAGCCGAAAAATTATTTATAAAAGCAAAACAACTGCTCATCAGCATTGATGATTCATCAGAAAAAATCATATATCAACTCACTTTAGGACGGCACTATCTGCGTCATAGTCATTATGATTTAGCTTTAGATCGTCTTCTAAGTGGTTACTGGTTAGCCGTTGAAAATGAAGATAACGCCCAAATAGCCTCTGCAAATTACATGCTAGCGAATTTATTTGAACAACGAAAAGTATTTGATAAGGCATTAGAGCATGCCACTCAAGCGGGTGAATTTTACGAACGCTATCAACGTAACCAACCTTTAGCTAAAACATTGACACTCATAGCCTCTATTTATGAGCAGCAAAATCGCTATAACTTGGCATTAGTCCATTATTTTAATGCGCTCGACCAAGAAAGTGAATTGAAACACAATGTACGCTCAGCTCAGCTCCGCCTTAATATTGCAAGAGTTTACCTGCAACTTTACAACTACCCAAAATCTGAACAGTATTTACAACAGGCACGCCTTCTTGCACAGCAAACTGGTAATGATGTCATTTCGGCTGAAGCACAGATCTTAGAAGGTAAACTTGAACTAGCTGAGGGCCGTATAGATAAATCAATTACGACACTGCAAGCGGGGCTCATCGCTTCCAGTCGTATCGGCAA
The DNA here is from genome assembly GCF_003026285.1 of Photobacterium profundum. Taxonomy (GTDB): domain Bacteria; phylum Pseudomonadota; class Gammaproteobacteria; order Enterobacterales; family Vibrionaceae; genus Photobacterium; species Photobacterium profundum. The sequence goes on along the minus strand of NZ_PYOD01000021.1, from coordinate 32,117 downwards.
AATAAACCTGCAATTAATGGGTGAATCGATTCTATCTCAAGCATTTGAAAAGCAGAATGATTACTACAATGCCCTATTAAGTCAGCGCCGCTACGAACAACTCTTTGCTAGCCAACAAGAAAAACAAAGAAAAAGTAACGTTGAGGTATTTAAACAACAGCAACGAATGCTTGAACGATCTCTTCGCCTAGAAGAAATGGAACGCCAACAGTTTGAAAATGAAAAATCGATCTATAAACAACAAAAAATCAGTCTGTTTCTAATCAGTGTTATCGTTCTTCTCATCACTTTTTTAGTGCGTCGCCATACTGTTGCCAAACAACTGCAAAGCCGTCTTTCTCACTTACGTAGCGAACTCTATACTCACCCACGTAGCGGTTTACGTAACTTACGGATGCTTAATGCTCGCCTACCCAACTCTTTACAACAAAGTAGTGCCAACTTCGAGCAATGGCATTTAGGCGAGATCATCAATGAACCATTAAGTGATCGGCTACGTTTTGGTTTGTTTGAAGCAACCTTCCTTAAACATATTTATTTACAGCAAGGTTATCAGCAAGGCTTAGAAATCGAACGACAATTCGGTGAATACTTAAAAGAACAAGTCTGTAAACCTGCACGGCTTTATCACTTTTCCGATGCGATGTTTTTATACATTGAGCCAAACTCTCGCCTTAATGGTGAACCTAAGCAACTGGCTGACTCGATTCAACAATTAGTGAGTAATTTCTTAAAAGAGCATAAATTAGATGCTGCTGTATGTATTGGCATGGCGGAATACCCTTTTCTACCACGTGCATACACTGCCATTAACGATCAAGAACTGATTGATATTCTATTGATGGCGACCAATGCTGCTCGCCTAAATAGCAAACAAGAGCCAGGCAGCCAATGGGTACACTTAAGCGCTATTGATGCAGCACCTGCGGCCAGTTTCGCATGCGATAATATTCGAAAAGCTTGTATTCAGGGGATTGATAACGGTTTAGTGAAAGTTCAAAGCTCTTCATCAATAGAGTTCAATTGGAATCCTGATCACGATTTTGATAAAAATGTTAATTAATCGATTCCAGTAATCAAGTTATGTGCCGATATTCTTAAATGACTAGACTTTTTTTGCTAGTATGGATGGAATGTGTTTTTAGTAAACCTATGATAAAAAAGGTTAATCATATGAGCTTAGGTAAGCAATATACAGCGTGAGTGATATTAGCGCTGTTGTTTCTGAAGTGAGTAAATTGAAACAACGTTTAGATCAAGCTCAACTTTCTTACCGCGATGCTTCACTGAAGTCTCGGCGAGAGATTGTAATATTAAAACGTCTAATTACTCGCCTATCTGTTGCATGCCGAGGGTTAGATGAAGAGCTAGATACTAAACTTACAGAGCTACGCAGTGAACTTGAGCAACCCAAAGATATCAGCAAACTTATTCCTCGCCTTGCGATCATAGAAAGACTGGTAACTCGACGAGCTGGCATCACCGAAAAAGAAAACCTACTAATAGAAAATCAGATCCATCAAAGCGGCGAAACACTCAAACGTGTTCGCGGTTTACCTGCACAGCTTAAACGTGACCTGCGTAATTTACTGAATAACACATCGACATCACTCACTCACAGCCATCAACGTATTATTACGTTAGTTGAACTCTATGAAAGATCGCTAAAATTGCTTTCTGTATCCACTGAAAATGTGGTGCTTAAAGATACGTTAGATCATGACATACAGCATCAATTAACCAATGAGCTGCAACACCTTATTTCTGAACTCGACTTTGACGGTGAATCAGGCGATAAGCTCCTGACAATACGTAATCGCCTTTTGATTGGCGTTCCTCCGCAAGCTTTACTGGAACTGGCACTCGAGGTCATTCGTTTAGTGCTAGATTCTACACATCAAGAACGTCGGTCTTCACAAAAGTTTCTTGATGGGGTCAATGGTGATTTAGCCACACTACAAAAAACAACGAATCAGTATGTAGGCCAATCATCGGCACTGTATGAACACCGTGGTGGGCTAAATAATGAATTATCGACTATCGTTACCACAGTCAAAAAAGGGCTAAGCGAGCACAAAAATCTCGAAACATGGCGTCCACAAATCACCGAGTTAACCAAGGAACTACAGGTTCTGACAGATCGTAATCGCGCACTCGAAAAACGCGAAAAAGCCCTTATTGAACAGCTAAGTTACAACGAAAATAAAATTACGACACTCTTTGAGCAAACTCAAGACTACCGTCAGCGCTTAAATGATCAAGAACGTAAGATGTTCCTCGATCATTTAACGAAGGTATATAACTGTGCTGCATTGAATGATCGCCTTGAGCATGAATATCGCCGCTGGTTACGTTATCAACACCCACTGTGTGTCGCATTAATTGATATCGATAATTTTAAAGACATTAATGATAGTTATGGACATGTCGCAGGTGATAAGGCATTAAAAATCATAGCCAGAACCATTCACCAATGCCTTGGAGAAACCGATTTTATTGCTCGTTATAAAAGTGATGAGTTCATGATTATCATGCCTGATATTAATGAAGATAATCGCACTAAAAGTTTAAATAAAATCCGAGAAACCGTCGCGCAATTACCGTTTAGATTTAAAGAACAAAATGTCAGTATAACGATTTCTATTGGCGCCACATTATTCGAAGGTAACGATACCCCAACCGAAATTACCGAACGCACCAGTAAAGCCCTCGATAATGCCAAGAATAGTGGCCGTAACCGTTTCATCTGGATTTATTAATACCCTTCAACTTTCTCTATCATTATTACTATCAATTCATTATAGACGGCTGCCTCAACTTCTTTATTCATATCTGGTCAAACGATATGTCACTGTGTATGGTGAAATAACAGGCTGATTTTAAAGAGTCTGCTACTGTTAAATATACGGATAAATAATTAATCTAATCAATACGAATAACTCCTCAAGTTTTTCAATTACGGGCATGTCCGCCAACGTATTTATGTTTGGATACAATCAATAAATACCACAATACTTGCGAACTATACCGTTTCATCGTAACCAGGGAGGCCACTATGATTACACATATCAGTCCAGTCGGCGCTATGGAGCTACTTTCACAATTGGAAGTGGACCGCCTTAAAGCGACCGCATCAAGCGACTTATACCGCTTATATCGTAACTGTTCTTTAGCGGTTTTAAATTCAGGTAGCCACACTGATAATTCCAAAGAATTATTAGAAAAAAATAAAAGTTTCGATGTGCACGTAATGCGCCGTGAGCGAGGCATAAAATTAGAACTGATCAATCCACCAGAACATGCCTTTGTTGATGGTCGCATCATCCGTGGTATTCAAGAGCATATGTTTTCAGTACTGCGTGATATTGTCTACGTGAACATGCATGTACAGCAACGTAACGACCTTAACTTAACCAGCGCGACCCATATTACTAACTTTGTGTTCAGTATCCTGCGTAATGCTCAAACTCTCCGCTCAGGGGAAGACCCAAACATCGTGGTATGTTGGGGAGGGCACTCAATTAACCCTATAGAGTATCAATATACGCGTGAAGTAGGCCATGAGCTGGGCTTACGGGAGTTAAATATATGTACTGGATGTGGCCCCGGAGCCATGGAAGGGCCAATGAAAGGCGCAGCTATCGGTCATGCCAAACAACGTTACAACCAAAGCCGCTTCCTTGGTCTCACCGAACCATCCATTATTGCAGCTGAGCCACCTAACCCCATTGTGAATGAATTAGTTATTTTCCCTGATATCGAAAAACGCCTAGAAGGGTTTATTCGCGTGGGTCACGGTATTATCATTTTCCCGGGTGGAGCGGGTACTGCTGAAGAGTTACTGTACATTTTAGGTATTTTAATGCACCCGGATAATGCGGCACAGCCTTTACCGTTAGTCTTAACTGGGCCTAAAGAAAGTGAACCGTACTTCCGTACTCTTGATTCCTTTATAAAGGATACCCTTGGCGAACCAGCGACTCAGTACTATCAAATTATTATTGATGACCCCGAAAAAGTTGCCCAAGTAATGAAATCGGCAATGCCTTTAATTAAAGAGCACCGGTTAGCGACAGGTGATTCTTACAGCTTCAATTGGTCATTGAAAATCCCACCAGAATTTCAACTACCTTTCGAGCCGACACATGAATCAATGGCCAGCTTAGATTTGCACCTGAATCAACGACCAGAGAACCTTGCTGCTAACTTGCGTCGAGCATTCTCTGGCATTGTCGCGGGTAACGTAAAAGAAGAAGGCATACAAGAAATTGAACGCTACGGGCGTTTTAAAATAAATGGCGATCTAGCGTTGATGAAGCGTATGGATAAACTCCTGAAAAATTTCGTCGAACAGCAGCGTATGAAATTGCCAGGCACTCAATATGAGCCCTGCTACGAAATCATGACGGCACAAGAAAGCGTCAAATAATCATAGTAAGGGTGACACCCTCACATAGCTATGCGTACAATAAGGGCTGAACGGCCCTTTTTCACTCCAATAGAACTGTTGCTATGACTATCCATCTTGTTGTTATTGATGCCTTAAATCTTATTCGTCGTGTTCATGCAGCTCAACCTGGTGAACCAGACGTACAAAATACCGCTCGTGTTTGTTGTCAGGCATTAAGCAAGATCATTAAGTTCAGCGAACCGTCTCATATTGTGGCTGTTTTTGATCATCATGGTGATGACCGAGGATGGCGAGCAGAGTTATTACCGCACTATAAAGAAGGTCGTAAACCTATGCCGCCAGAACTTCAGGCGGGTATGGAAATAATTCAAGATGCATTTATGGACCTCGGCATCGACTCTTTATTGTCCGATGGTGATGAAGCCGACGATTTAGTCGCAACGCTGGCGCTTAAAGTCGCCTCCCGTCATCAACAGGTCACTATTATCTCAACAGATAAGGGCTATTGTCAGCTACTTAGCCCAACACTAAGAGTCCGTGATTATTTCCAACAGCGTTGGTTAGACAGCCCCTTCGTTGAAAAAGAATACGGCGTGAAACCTGAACAATTGCCAGATTACTGGGGGTTGGCTGGGATAAGTTCGAGTAAAATACCGGGCATACCGGGTATTGGACCTAAAGCGGCGCTAGAACTTTTATCGTTATATCCAGATCTTGATTCCATTTTACAGGCTGAAGATTTACCCACTAAATGGCAAAAGAAAATAACCGATCACCGAGAATCGGCAGAAGCAAGTAAGAAAGTCGCGTCATTAAAAACTGACTTAACACTCGGCTTTAACTTACAAGACATTCGCTATTTAGCTCCTAGCTCCTAGCTCCTAGCAAAGAATACGGGTAAGCATCGTTATTAACATACAAAAAAACGCCATCAATTCGATGGCGTTTTTTATGTGTTCACGGCTACATTTTACGGCGCATTATCGAGGATAACACCTTGTTATTAGTGCGGGGAACGATTATCTAAGCAGCGTACATGTACCGTTATTTCTTCACGGTCATGGTAAAGATGTTTAGCCTGCAGCTCAAACTTCATTCCATTTTTAATGAAGTATTGCTTTAGATTTTCAATATCTTGAAGTACTTCATCATAACGGCCTTTCATTGGCAGTTTAAGGTTGAAGATAGCTTCTTTTGCCCATGCTTTAACCAGCCACTCACCCATTAAGTGAGCAACACGCGCTGGCTTTTCGATCATGTCACATACGATCCATGTTACGTTTTTACGCGCAGGTTCAAATTTAAAACCATCGACGGCGTGATATTTAACTTGGCCTGTATCCATTAGGCTTTGCGCCATTTGGCCATTATCAATCGCATGCACAAACATAGAACGTTTTACTAACTGATACGTCCAACCGCCTGGGCAAGCCCCAAGATCAACGCCCCACATACCTGGAGCTAAACGTTCATCCCATTCATCACGAGGAATAAATACATGGAAAGCTTCTTCCAGTTTAAGGGTTGAACGGCTAGGCGCATCTGATGGGAATTTCAAACGAGGGATGCCCATGAAGAATTGCGAATTATTATTTGTGTAAGAGTAACCCACAAAACAACAACCCGGTGCGATAAAGCAGACGTGAAGCACTGGCTTCCACGTACTATCTTGTGCGTACAACACCTCTTTTTTACGCATTGCTTGGCGAAGAGGCACGGTAAACTTACGACAGAATTTTAATAACTCTTTCGCTTCATTTGTGTCTGGTGTTTCAATACGTAGCTCACCACAACGTGGGAAACCTTTTACAGCTTCCAGAATCGGTGAAATACGATCTTCTTGCGGTAGGTCTGTTAGCAGTTTCGTTGCTGCAAACATTTGACGAGCAAAAATTAATGAAGAAAAAGGCTGTAATTTAATGAATTTATCGGCATCACCCTGCTGATGAAATTCAAATACCACATAGCCGGTATTGTTTTTCGTCCGAGGAAAACCAAATAACTCCAGTTTGTTCGCTTTGTCTTGAACTTCACCGGCACATTCTTTTTCAAAGCCTGGACGACAATACAATATAACGTGATTCACTTTGAATCCTCAAGCTGAGCGCCAGGCAGCCATTGCAAGCGCTGCCCAACCAATAATAAAACAAATGCCCCCCAGCGGAGTGATGGGGCCAAACCATTTTATCCCTGTTAATGCCAGCGCATATAAGCTGCCACTAAAGAGTAAAATTCCTGCTGCAAAAAACAGGGCTGCGTATAATACCGCTTTTGTCGGCATAATGCGTGCCCATAATCCACATCCGAGCAAAGCAAGTGTATGCCAAGCTTGATATTGCACGCCGGTATTAAACACATCGAGTAAATATGGCGGCAATTGCGATTTCAATCCGTGCGCGGCAAATGCCCCAAGAGCGACCATCACCACACCACTTAAGGCTGCGAAAAATAAGATGTTTCTAGACTGCACCCACGCTCTCCTTAATAAAATCAACCAAGTATTCCACCGTCTTTTCTCGGTTTTCTTGTTCGGTATGGCCTGATTTTTTTCTCGGTTTTAAACTATGATCACCATCAGGTAAAAATGTCACAGAAACCGAATCAGCATACTGCCACCCTTCAACTTCTGGCCGTGTACCAAACGTATCACGCTCACCTTGCAGAATTAATGTTGGTAAAGTGGCAACTTTTAAGTGCTCACCTCGAAAGTTTTCTGGTTTCCCTGGCGGGTGAAAAGGAAAACCTAAACACGCAACACCCTGTACTTTCGCCGTACAATTTTCGACACCTGGCGATTCATTAGCAACATCACTCACGATCAAGCTCGCCATACGTCCGCCCATCGATTTACCACCAATCACTAATTTACCATCGGCGAATTGATCAATATGGTGCTGCAGATCGAGTAACAGCTTAGGTTGACGATCAGGAGGGCGTTTTTTGCCATCTTCCTGACGTTTAACCATGTAAGGAAAGTTAAAGCGAATTACCCGAATGCTATGCGCGGCAATACCTTGAGCTATTTCCGTCATAAACTCATGATCCATGCCGGCTCCTGCGCCATGAGTAAACAGAAACGTCGCTATTGCCTCTTCATCACATTTAGGCCCATCCACAAGGTAGGTAGGCAATGCAGGCTTCTCGCTAGCTTCTACGTTAGAATTAGGCATCCGTAATATCTTCCTGCTCTCTTGCTGCTTTTGCCAATACCCAATCACGGAAGGCTTGAATACGGCCAGTTTCAGCTTGTCGTTCCTGACAAACCAAATAAAACGCATTTTTACTCATTAATATTTCATCAAATGGACACACTAAGCGACCAGCATCTAATTCAGGCTGAGCAAGCACGTTGTTGCCCAGTGCAATTCCCTGACCATGCACAGCCGCCTGTAATACCATGGTGGAATGACTAAAGATCGGGCCTTGATTAACATTGATGTCACTTAGCTCATAGTGACGAACATAGTTTTTCCATTCTTTTCGCGACGTATCATGTAGTAAAGTATGTAATTTTAAATCACTTAAGCTGCGTAACGGTTTAATACCGGTAAGTAACATCGGTGAACAAACTGGCAAAAGGTACTCTTGATACAGCTTGTCGGCACGTAGACCGGTCCAATTACCACGGCCATAATAAATCGCAACATCGACATCATCTGTTAACGATCCTTCATCTAAATCAACCGCCTTAATTCGCACATCAATCTCAGGATGTTGCTCATTAAAATCAGCTAAACGAGGCACCAGCCATTGAATAGCAAAACTAGGAGGTAAACTAATGGTTAATGCTCCTTTCGCTCCCCTTTCAAGCACTTTATCAGTTGCTTCAGATATCGCTGAAAAAACATCTTTTATATCGAGAAAGTAGCTTTGTCCCTCTTCGGTCAACAGTAATGAACGGTTGCGACGACGGAATAATTTAAGCCCAAGAAATTCCTCAAGCGCTTTAATTTGGTGGCTTACAGCAGCTTGTGTGACAAATAGTTCTTCCGCTGCGCGCGTAAAACTTAAGTGCCGTGCTGCGGCTTCAAAAACCTTCAATGAGTTAAGCGGTGGTAATCGTCTAGACATAGTTTTCCGATGTTAGCTGATACATTAGTTTTTTTAATGGTGAGTATTATAAATTGTCCATTGTTCAAGAGCTACATAAACCCTATGATTCGTGTCGCAACGTAGGCTTAAGCGTCTGATATTCTGCCCTCTGGCATTATCGGTTAAGTCAATGTTGCGATGTTGTGTTTGCATATTGTCCGAGTTGTGTCGGACAGGTAGTGAATCTACCATTTACTTCTTTTTTGTTTGACCTGTCTGTCAAAGTTTGATTCTTAGCACTGCGCCCCAACGCAGTGCTTTTTTTTTATCTGTACTTTTCTTATCGGCAAAACACACGCTCTATAAGTATAATTACTCAAAGAATAGAGAAATTATTTAAGGAATAGGGATATCTACTTGCCCTTGCCGTAAATAATTAGCATGATCGCTCCCTTAAATTTACGCAATGTGACTCACCATGACTGCTCAATTCGATATCAATCAAGTTTATCAACAGTTTCCAGCCTTACAACAAAACTGTAATGGCCAACCGCTTGTCTATCTCGATAGTGCAGCAACGGCACAAAAACCACTCGTGGTGATTGAAACGATCCAACAGTATTACAGTGGTCACAATGCCAACGTTCACCGTGGCAGTCATAGCCTAACAGCATCCGCTACTGCAAAATTTGAACAAGCTCGCCAAACCGTTCAACAATTTATTCATGCTCAACATAGTTGTGAAATCATTTGGACCCGTGGCGCGACAGAAGCGTTAAATCTTATCGCTCAAACATATGCTCGCCAAACGTTACAACCTGGCGATGAAATTCTAGTCAGTGAACTAGAACACCACGCGAATATCGTGCCTTGGCAAATCGTCGCTGAGCAAACGGGCGCACACGTGGTTAAAATACCCATGCTTCCCAATTGCACGCTAGACATGGATGCCTTCCACCAGCTATTAACCGATAAAACCAAAATTGTCGCAATTGCCCATATCACCAATGTGACAGGCACTCGTAACCCTATCGAAGCAATAACGACTGCTGCCCATCATTACAATGCGGTTGTTGTTGTTGATGGTGCTCAAGGTATTGTTCATGAAACGGTAGATGTTCAAACACTGGATGCCGACTTTTATGTTTTTTCTGGGCATAAACTCTATGCACCTGCGGGTATAGGTGTACTTTATGGCAAGAAAGCACTGCTCGAGGTGATGCCTCCTTGGCACGGTGGTGGCAAGATGGTTGAGAAAGTATCATTTTCTGGTACTACATTTTCAGCATTGCCGGGGAAATTCGAAGCTGGCACCCCTAATGTCGCAGGTAGCCTTGCATTAGCAACAGCCATTGAATGGTTAGAAAGCTTAGATCGTCATGGTGCCGAACAACACATTGCACAGCTTCGTCAAAAGGCCATTGAAGGTATTAGTGAAATTGATGATTTACGTATCATCGGCCTACAAGAGCATGCGAGCCTATTTTCATTTGTTGTTGATGGCGTGCACCACCAAGATATTGCTACCCTACTCGACCAACAAGGCATAGCATTACGAGCTGGACATCATTGTGCTCACCCGATGCTTGATGCATTAGGGTTAACAGGAACGTTGCGCGTATCCTTGGCCCTATACAACACAGAACAAGACGTTGAGCGCTTTATTGCTGCGCTCCATAAAGCCTGTAGTTTGCTGTAAAAAGAGAGAAAATCATGACTGACGCGACACTGCCTCAACATCCATTCGGAACAGAAATTACCACGAACGATATCGTTGAGCAGATGCAAGCTGCGAATGGCTGGGAAGATAGATACCGCACAGTAATTCAATTAGGCAAAAAACTGCCCGTATTACCTGAAATATTTAAGCACGAAGAGTTGAAAGTAAGTGGCTGTGAAAGCCAAGTATGGTTGGCACATGAGGCACAAGATGGTCAGTTTCATTTTATGGCAGATTCAGATGCGCGCATTGTACGCGGTCTAATTACATTAGTGCTTGCTGCTTACGAAGGTAAAAATGCGGAAGAAATTCGAGAATTTGATATTGATACCTATTTTGAACAACTTGGTTTAATTGCCCACCTTAGCCCATCACGTGGCAATGGTTTAAAAGCCATTGTGGAGCAAATTAAAACGCTTGCTGACTAGCATCATCTTTTTGAATAAACGATCGTTTGTTTGAATACTAAAAAGGAGAGCTTCAGCTCTCCTTTTTATCGCAAAAACACTGCACATAAATCAGCGGCTATCGACTCGCCGAGATAACGTTATTTCTGTAAATGCTTTTCAACTATTTTTTGAATAATACGAGAAACAGCAACAAAGCCGAATGTTGCCGTTACCATAGTTGCGGCACCAAAACCACTCGCACAATCCATTCGTTTAGGGCCGTCAGCCGATGCTTTGACATTGCATACTGAACCATCAGCTTGCGGGTACTTTAATTGCTCAGTAGAAAACACGCAATCAATGCCAAATTTACGCTTCGGGTTTTTACTGAAGTTATGAAAGCGGCGTAACGTATCACGTAATTTCTTTGCCAGCGGATCTTGGATTGTCTTGGTTAAATCTGTAATTTGAATTTGAGTCGGATCAGTCTGACCACCTGCACCACCAGTAGTGATCACTTTAAGCTTATTGCTCTTACAATATGCCAGCAACGCCGCTTTAGGTTTCATGCTATCAATCGCATCAAGAATGTAGTCATAACGCGCATCAATATACTCAGCGATATTCTCGGGAGTAATAAAATCATCGATCAAATTGACCTTACACTCAGGGTTGATCAATTTAATACGTTCAGCCATGACTTCAATCTTGCTCTGACCAATGGTACCTGTCATCGCATGGATCTGACGATTAATGTTGGTAACACAGATGTCATCCATATCAATTAAGGTTAATTCACCCACACCTGAACGAGCGAGCGCTTCTGCAGCCCAAGAACCTACACCACCAATGCCAATCACACACACATGCGCAGCACGTAATATTTCAACTTCGCTGTTGCCATATAGACGGCGTGTGCCACCAAAACGTTGATTATAATTCTCTGAGGCTGGGGTTTCTAATTCGCGCATAAATTATTCACTGATAGCTAAGGATCGTTCAGATAAAGAATGAGCGCGTTTTATACGCGCTCTGGTAGAGATTGTCCAGTATCCCACAAATTGTAGGTGAAGGTGATATCGCTTACTGCACTCGACTCAGGCTTACTTTTCAGCGACTGGCATTAACCATGGATCTTCAGTGGCACTGCCTTGAAGCCCAAGCTTCCACACCCGGCCAAAATGTTTGTAGTGACCAGCATCCGTTCCTGCCTGTTTTCCCATGCCGTGATATAAATCAAGGTGATTCTTCTTCACAGCACCGCCTGTATCAAGCGCCATCAGCAACTTCAAGACATGCTGACCGTTCCAATTCCCCGCCTCATCCAATTGAGGGACTTCGGCTAAAATAACACTGCCCATTGGTAAGTATTCGCGATCTGCTGCCACTGATGCATGCGCCAGCAATGGAATACCCGCCGTTCCCATCACATCTAAAGATTCTTTAGGCTGAAAGAAAACATACGATGGGTTTTGCTCTAACAACTCACGAACTGTCGCTTCGTCATTCGCATTCACCCATTCTTCAATCGCTTTCAGTGACATTTTTTCACGAGGTACTTCGCCGCGATCAATCAACACACGTCCAATACTGACATAACGATGACCATTTTTACCTTTGTATGCGAAGTACTGTAATTCACCATCATCGTCGAAATGCACAAAACCGCTGCCTTGCACTTCCATCATAAAGACATCAAGCATCGATGCACTGTAACCGAGCTCTAATCCTTGGCCGTCTAATGCACCTTGGTAAATCTCTTCACGGCTAGGGCAACGCTCTTCACACGTTGGCATACCATAAACAGGATAACGGTAGGTCTCATCAGGTTGATGGCGCAGTTCAATCACGGGTGAGTAATAACCCGTAAACATCACATTGCCTTTACTATCCCCGCCCCCCATTTGAGCCACTTGGATACCATAATTTCCAAGCTGGCGAGGGTCGCCGTTTTGTTCAGCCCAATTTTCAATCTGACGATAAAGCGATTCATATTTTTTTGCCATTGACGGTGAACGCTCAATAACCCTTTTCATCTGTTCTGAAAAAGTACTGTAATCTTGAGGTTGTTCAGACTCTACCGTGGGTACTTCATTCAAGACTTGTTCAAAGTCACCATCTAAATATTGTTGTCCACGATTTGTAGGCAACTGCGAGCACCCAGCTAAACCAATGATAATCATTGCAATTGTTATTTGACGAAACACGGTAAAGACCTATATTGATAAAATTATGAACATAATTATTATACCGCGTCAGCACGGTACATTACGAATGAGAGCAAACACTTACTTCATTAATATGCGAATAATTATTTTAACGGTAAACCGTTTCAATGTGTCATGGTTTTGTTTTTAACGCGATAGAATATCAATGGATTCACAATCTAGTAAGTGATGGCAATTCCTCATCACAAATTAACTTGGTTATTGAAATCTTACCCTCATCACTCAGGTAAATGAAAAACACACTGTGATGACAGAATCACGCAAGGTGTCACTTGCGAATCACCCCTTTCGGGTGCGGGCAAATATTGAAATATAATGAGCGGGTTGTTGACGTACTAAACGGTCAGATAAATAGTTATACAGGTACACATCATCTCCCAGGCGATAACTTAATGTATTACCATCCCATTGGTAGTTAGTGCTAATTTGTCGCCCATTAACAAAAACACCTGATGCACGTAATTCAAAGCTATCAGCAGCATAGTGTGCAACTTCTTGCTCCGTCCAAGTACCATAAATATTGGCGAGGGGTTTAGGGGCAAACCAATCAACCTTGACCATTCCAGTTGCCATCATGATCGCTGAAATTAGCGTAATAACGATAATTGAAACAAGAAATGTACTTTGGAATTTTTTGAGATTTGTACTCTTCATTACCAGCCATACACAGCGAAAGACTTGACGTAATATACCGAATTCATATGGCAATATTGCGCTAAAACCTTTTGCTTATTGAAGAATGGGATCTTGAATCAAAAAAAATATTACAATACTGACTGTACAATTCCGCCAATTCATTTACTTTGAGTGAATAAGTATTTCCTTACATGGATGTAACATATTGAAACTTCGTAGTACTGCCCTAGTAAAAGGCTTTAGGCAATCAGCCCCCTACGTGAATGCACATTCAGGTAAAACGGTTGTCATTATGTTAGGCGGCGAAGCCATTGCTGATCCTAACTTTGCAAATATTGTTAACGATATCGCGCTGTTAAACAGCCTTGGGTTACAGATTGTTGTGGTATATGGCGCTCGCCCGCAAATATCACACTTATTAGCCTCACAGGGCTACACAACGCCTTACCATAAAGGTATTCGGGTTACCGACGCACGCGCGCTAGAATTAGTAAAACAAGCTGCGGGACAATTACAGCTCGATATTACGGCACGATTTTCGATGGGGCTCAACAACACACCAATGGCAGGGGCGCAGATAAATGTCATCAGTGGCAATTTCATCATCGCCCAGCCACTGGGTATCGATGACGGTATCGATTATTACCATACAGGCCGTATTCGCCGTATTGATATTGATGGTATTCAACGCCAGCTCTCCCAAAACTCGATTGTTTTGCTGGGGCCAGTTGCAAGTTCAGTGACGGGGGAGTGTTTTAACCTTACCTCAGAAGAAGTCGCAACTCAGCTAGCCATAAGATTAAAGGCCGATAAGCTAATTGGTTTTTGCTCTGAACAAGGTGTTATTGACCTTGATGGTGAAGTGGCATCAGAAATGCTGCCCAACGAAGCAGAAACGGCTCTACAACGTTTAATCGAAGCACAAGAAGATGATTGTGGTACCGCTCGTTTCTTACGAGGAGCCGTTAGTGCATGCCGTGCTGGCGTACCACGAAGCCATCTGATTAGTTATAAAGAAGACGGGGCATTAATCCAAGAGCTCTTCTCGCTTGATGGTATCGGTACCCAAATCGTAATGGCAAGTGCTGAAAAAATACGTGGTGCAGGTATTGATGACATTGGTGGTATTCTCGACCTTATCTACCCTCTCGAACAAGAAGGTATTTTAGTACGCCGCTCTCGTGAACAACTAGAACAAGAAATCGAACAGTTCACCATTATTGAACGCGATGGGCTGATTATTGCTTGCGCTGCACTGTATCCATTTCCTGATGAAAAAATTGCCGAGATGGCATGTGTTGCTGTTCACCCCGATTTTAGAGACGGGGATCGTGGTGTCATACTGCTTAATCGCCTTCGCCAGCAAGCTAAAGAACAGCGCTTAAAACATATTTTTGTCTTAACCACTCGCAGCGTACATTGGTTCCTAGAACAAGGCTTTATCGAATCCGATGTCGATCAATTACCGATGGCTAAAAAAGCACTATATAACTTCCAACGTCGATCCAAGATTTTAGTATTGGCTGTCTAATACCATTCTTGGTAAGTAGTTGATCATAATGTTGCGCAGGAAAAATCGTTTATAACTAGGCGTGAATTGCAGATAACTAGTGGCTCTAATTACAAAATTCATAACGATGTTATAAGTTATTTTAACCAGCAAGAATGATCAAATACTTATGTAGGATAGTATAACCTATAATAGATAAACGCCTGCAATAGCAGGCGTTTATTGTCATTTACATCCACTCAAGCCTACCCTAATAAACAGGCTAATCCACTTGCTCTTTCTGTTCGCAATCTTACAGCCCGAGCTATCACATCTGGTTGGGCAAACAAATACAAGCGGGTTTTCGCTCGTGTAACGCCGGTATAAATCAGCTCTCGTGTTAAAATAGGCGTGAAGTCTGCAGGCAACACCATTAAGGTATCTTCAAATTCAGACCCTTGCGATTTATGGATCGTCATCGCGTACACGGTTTCATGCTCAGGCAATCTGCTTGGCAATACGCTGCGAATAGCCCCATCAGGCATTTCAAAAAACACGCGCAGATGCGGTTTATTGGGATCGACTTTTTCATCAATCATGGCGATGCCAATATCACCATTATAGAGCCCTAAACCATGATCATTTCGGGTGATCATGACAGGTCGACCTTCATACCAAGTATCATCGGTTTGGCTTATTTTTCCAATTCGTACCAGTTCACGTTCTATGCGTTGATTCAAACCAACCACACCAAAATCACCCTCCCGTAACGCACATAATAACCGCACGCTAGAAAAGGCTTTTAATACCACTTCCGGCTCTTGCTTATGTTCAATGGCATCTAAATAATCACGGTAAAAGGTTACCGTTCGATTAATCATCTTTTGGTAGTTTTCTGCACTCAGAGGATAATGATTAATGTCTTTGAAATCATGTTGGCAAACTTTTTCAACATCATACGGTTTTCCATCATTAATCGCTTTCGCCAATTTACCAATACCCGACTCGGCATGAAAACGGTAACTTTTTTGCAGCATACATAAGCTGTCTGCAATAGGGCTGACACTGTTGCCTTCATGCATACCAAGATGAATACCAGAGACATTAAACCCTGTTAATTGGCTCAGTACTTGACCTTGCTGTGGGCTATATCCCTGACTGGAAAAAGCACAAATATCACCTAGCACAGCACCCGCTTCAACGGATGCCAGCTGATCACGGTCACCTAATAGAATTAATTTAGCATGGGACGGTAATGCATCAAGCAAACGTGCCATCATTGGTAAATCGACCATCGATGCTTCATCAACCACCAGCACATCAAGGTGTAATGGATTATCTCGATGATGACGAAAATCAACTTGATTAGGTACTGAACCTAATAAGCGGTGAATGGTACTTGATTGCGTTGGGATACGCAGACGCACATCAGGGTCAACAGGTAGCGACTGTACCGCTAAGCCAATAGACTCTGTCAAACGGGCAGCAGCTTTTCCTGTGGGTGCGACTAATTTAATGTTCGGTGTAATGACCTCATCACCGCTATTAGCATCATCAGCTTGCATCACTAATGCAGCAAGTAACTTGGCGACGGTCGTTGTTTTACCAGTACCCGGCCCACCTGATATCACCGAAAATTGGCGTGTAATCGCCATCGCTGCTGCTACTTTCTGCCAATTAAGGCACACAGCTTGTGGCACCAAATCATTCAATACCGATAACTCTTCCGCTTTATTGGCCGAAGTTAATGCCACATCAATGGCTTGCCAATCCAACTCACCCGCTTGAACTACATCTAACTTATCACACACTTCTTTCTGGCGACGTTCAACACTGTCACCAGTATCAGATGTTGTTAACGCCCCTTTTTTTAACTGCTGTAAGGCTTGATACAAATAGGTATAAGTACGAGGAAACAGCGTATTAAGCACCGATGGCATAACAGCGGCTGGTGCTATCGATTGTGCAGAATGCAGCAGTTTGTTCGCCACCAGCTGCTCAAAATGCCAATAACGGTGCAAGTATAAACGACCATCTTGAAGCACCAATGGTGTAGCATGCTGTTCACCTTGTGCCATATTGGAAATAACCGATAGACCACTCAGCTCTGCTTCCCAATATTCAGGCTCAGGCAAGCCATCCTGTAAAGTGACCGACACGCGGCTAGATAAGCCAAATAATGATTGAGTATTCAGATCACTTAACATCAAACAGACGTGTCCTTTGCCTAGCTCATGGCTGACAAGGGCAGTAATCAAAGCCACTAATGAAGAATGGGATTCAGGGCTTCGCAACGCAACGAATTTAGCAAACTGATAATCAAGTTGACGCAATGCACCTTGCTTTGTGAGTTCTTGCAAACGCTTAAGCATCAATCTGCTCTCCATCAATTAATTGTTCTAGTTCCAACAGTAATGCTTCACTTGGCCGCGCATGGAAAATGCCACTGTCGCTGCCTGCTTCCATACCGCGGAGAAACAAGTAAAACACGCCACCAAAGTGGGTTTCGTAATCATAACTAGGCATGCGGCTGCGCAGAAAGCGCTGTAATGCAAGAGCATAGATTTGGTATTGCAAATCATAACGGTGATCACGCATGGCTTCGACCAGCTGCTCACCACGGTACACACTAGGGTCATCCCCTAAATGGTTCGATTTCCAATCGAGTACATAGTATTTACCATCATGCTCAAATACTAAATCGATAAAGCCTTTCAGCATGCCACTGACCGTCGCAAAGCCCAGCTCACCGGCTTTGGCTGATACAGTGTCATGCTTTGCTATTACCTTATTCAACATTCTCGATGACAATAAGGTGATTGGCAGTAGAAACTCCATTTCCGTTAGTCGCTGTGACGGGTTCTTATCGACCAATTTCATACCCAGCCCGTCTAATGAGCAGTTCAGTACATCTTTAATCAATTGTTGTAATACTGGTAACCACACCAGATCATAATTTTCTTTTTGCAACAAATCGGTCAAGGTTGCCACGGTTTCAGGGCTGTCGACGGGCGCTGTAAATTCAATCTCTTCAAACACTGTATGCAAGAATGTACCGGGACGCGCACCACGCGGAAAAGTATAAATTGAATATTCAGGCTCTAGTTCAACCAGATTACCGTCATGATCAGCGCTGGTTTCGCCATCAATCGCCGTTTCAACCGCTGATTCAATATCAAACCCCGGAAGATCTAAACTACTGTCATGGTAGGCCTGATGCCCTTGCTTCACTAGGCTGGAATAACTGGTCATCCACCAATTGCGCTCAAGCGACATCGTAAACTGATTAGGTGATAACTCTGCATCTTCTTGCTCTCGCGGCTGCCACTTATCTTCAGGTAAAACAGGTGGCTCAGCAATGGTAATCGCAGGTTGGCTTTCTGCTAATTTCGCTAAGGCTAGTTCCAAATCAGCAATGGTGCCTTCTTTGCCATTTTGAATTAAATGCCCCATTGCTGAGTGATGTAATCCGGTCGGTTCTTTGGTACTCCGACCATTACGAATCGGAGCCATACCGATATAACAACCATACACCGCACGCGTTAGGGCGACGTAAATAAGACGAAGATCTTCTGCTAGGCGCTCTTTATCCGCTTTTTCAATTGAATCCGTTTGCTTGGCGATATCCAATACTGTGATGTTTTCTGCTTCATCGTGGTATTTCACTTCACCTTTACTATCAACCTCACGATAACTACACACAAACGGCATAAAGACGAGGTCATATTCTAGCCCTTTCGATTTGTGAATCGTGACGATTTGTACCAAGTTGCGCTCTGATTCCAAACGTAAAACCTGATCTTCAGCATTACCGTTTGGCTCTGCTACATGCTCGGCCAACCAACGTAATAAACCGTAATCACTGTCTAAGGTTTGACTCGCTTCTTGCAGTAACTCAGCAATATGCAGTAAATCGGTTAAACGGCGCTCGCCGCCTTCTTCTGCTAACAGGTTTTCAGCCATTTTTTCTTTTGCCATCACGCTACGTATCATTGCCATTACGCCACGTGTTAGCCATTGCTTACGGTAATCTTTGAAGTTATTGATTGCCGCTTCCCATGCATTCTCACTGTTGTTGAGTTCATCAAGTTCAACGGCTGTTAATGCAAATAAGCTAGAGGCCAATGCCGCACGTAATGCACGATCATCTTCAGGAGTAAGTACTGCTTGTAATAAACGTTGAATATCTGCCGCTTCAGCGGTTGAAAATACGCTATCACGGTTTGATAGATACACACTGGCAATGCCTTGCTCTGACAATGCCTTTCGTATTAATTTACCTTCATTACCAGTACGTACTAGCACCGCAATGTCACTGGCTTGAATTGCTTTTTTACTGTCTTTATCTTGGAAAAAAGCACTGCCTTGTTCTGCTTGAGTCAGTACATTCTGAATTTGTGCCGCGGTCGCATTCGCCATGGCTTCTTGATAACGGCCTTTCGTGACAGGCTTACCATCAACGCTATCTTGATGCCAGAACGTCAAGGCGTGTTGAGCTTGATTATCTAACCACCAGCTACGGTCAGGGGCTTTAGGGCTATGGTTAACCGATAAAAATTGAATATCTTGATCGTAAATAAACGGGCTTTCTGGTCGAGCGAAAACGCTGTTCACCGACGCAATCATATCTGCTGTTGAACGCCAGTTAGTATCGAGCGTGTAATGATCGTGTACCTGACGACGCGCTTGAATGTACGTGAAAATATCTGCACCTCGGAAGGCGTAAATTGCCTGCTTAGGATCGCCGATCATAAACAAACCGCATTCCGGTTGAGCACGATAAATATTACTGAAGATACTGTATTGCTGTGGATCGGTATCTTGGAATTCATCAATCATTGCGACTGGATACTGGCTCCGTATACGCCCAGCCAGCAGATCATCTTGATCGTTATCGATCGCAGCAGATAATTGGGTTAACAAGTCATCAAACGACAACCACCCTTTACGCTCTTTTGCTTGCGCCAATAACACACGACACTGTTCAATGGCATGCGCCATTAAAGGATCATGCAAGTTAGCCGGATTATCGAGCAGCTCACCAATGGCGACAAATACCGCATGCTCAGGCGCTTCACCCTTCGCGGTTTTTTCGATTAATGTTTGCTGATGAAAACGGTCCAATTTGTCGGGTAATTCGTAGCTATCAGTGGGTTGTGCTGCCCACTGGCTCACCTGTGCCAGCCAAGTTGGTAAGCTTTTCTTGGTATAACTGCGCTTATTAACTCCTGAATTGGCAATCAGAGGTTCAAGATCTGCTTCATGCTCACGCCATAGTGCTTTAATCGCATCGATACGCTGCATGTTTTGCTGATGCAAATCAGCTAATGAATCGCTCATTGCCGCAACTGACAACTTCACAGGCGCACCGGTTAAGCTGCCCCCGATGTCTTTTAACAACGCCGCCGGAGATGACCAAATATTGCGGACTTCATTGGCTAACGCATGAGGTAGATGGTAAAAATTTCGACGCCAATAATCGGCAGCTACCAAGCTTTTCAACTGGCTTTCATCGGTAACAAATTCATTATTAAAGCGACTACCCGATTCAAACGCATTTTGGGTAAGCATTCGCTGGCAGAAGCCGTGAATGGTATAAATGGCCGCTTCATCCATTTGGCGTTCTGCATTCAACAGAATTTGTGCCGCCGCTTTATGATCACTAATGGCGGTTAATAGCGGTTCAATAACCGGATCGTTACTAAAACCACGACAAAATGCGATTTGAGCATCATGAATGCGCGCACGGATACGATCTCTTAATTCGGCAGTTGCCGCTTCAGTAAACGTCACCACCAAAATCTGATCAACAGTCAGCTCTGATGCATGACGTGTTTCAGCGTTACCGTGCCCCAACAGCAAACGTAAATATAAACTCGCAATGGTAAACGTCTTTCCTGTACCAGCAGATGCTTCAATTAAACGCGCACCATGCAGTGGGAAAGTCATCGGCTGCAATTTAGTGGGTGTATTCGCACTATCCATTGGTTGATGATTCAAGTCAGACGAATTATCCAAGCCTGATTGCACATTCAAATCTGGTTGCATGATATTGCCAAAGCCTTTTGTTGTTGGCGTATCAGATATGCCGTTATTGAGACATTCACCATCCAATACCCATGATATAAATATGTGTTTTACAAACCATTTCTAAATGAAGTGGGAGCCGAATAACGCCCCTATCGTTCACTTCAGTGATAGTGATCACATTTACATTGTGATCAATCACTTATAAACACTTTTTGATTTGTAAAATACCATTATGCTTTAATGATGTGAGAGCTTACTCACGGTTTAGCGCCAGAGGTTTAGCTAGTATCGCCCGCAAGAAACGTGGTCTACCTCTGGACCTGTGGTCGTACAGCGAACACCCTACAAATAAAAAATGATTTGCTGGCGACCACGCTACACCTTCTTACTCCACAGCCAATCACTTATTCTCATTCATCTTCTACAACATCACTGTTTAAGATCGCAGCTTGTAAAACACGACTCGCTAATTGTGAGGCTTCAGCAGCAAGCTCATCATTCCATTGTGGCCATACTCGTGCGATATAGCTATCTGCACCTTCCCCAGGAAATAAGTACCCATCATTAAAGCAATCAGCCATCTTTTTCAGTGACTTATCAATGGTGTCTTCATCATCTTTCCAGCTACCATCACGGCCGATACATGCCTGAATACCCGCTTGCGCTGTTTTAGGAAAATAAGGCAAAGGTTGATTCAAGCCGTGGTAATACAACTCCACCACATCTTGCAGGTAAGCCTTGGCTTGATCCGGTTCGATAATAGATAACACAAGGTGTTTATCGGTACCTATTAGGTGAGTTTGTTGACCACAGTGGCTTGCTGCTAAACATAAATGATCAAACCAAGCTGTTAAGTGATCTTGCGCGCGAACTTTGCCGCTACGGTAACGCACTAAACCGGATTGATAACGCTGTTTTAACCACCCTTGCAGGTTCACCTCATGACCGTCGACTTGAAAGCGAAGATCAACTTCATGATCATCCTGTGGGCAATTAACAAGTGGCACAATTTGATCAGCTAACGACACAACTTCTGTACGTGTCATCGCTAAATCTAGATCACCAAATGCCGCGACAGGTAACCCACCAGCCGCTTTTTGTTCAGCAGAAAATGTAGCAAAAACGGCATCCTCATTCTTATTGCTCACCTTTGCATCAAGCAGCAATGCCAATAGTTCATCACGTAGCAAGTAGCTTTCTAAGCCATTCAATATGAACGGTTCATCATCTTCCATCACCCCCATAGGTGGTTCAAAGAAGACTTTCAAACGTCGATTAAAGAAGTAACGTACCGGTAAACGCCAGAAGCGCTGCAACTCCGCCAATTCTAAGACCAACTCCTGCTCACTAACCATGGGCTCTGCATCTAATGCTGTAAGCTGAAATGCTTTGTTTGCCTCACCATGTCGCGCAGCGGCTGGTAACCATTCAGCAGCAAAACTTGATTTCTCACCAATAAAGGCGGTTGGGCTAAAAGGCACCAGAGGGTGGTGATGAACTAACAGTTCTTCTTTCAATCGTTTGGCAGATTGATCTACGGGTAAGACTTCATCGCCTTCCATGCAGTAACCTTGCTGACAGTATTCCACCAGCTCACTGACTAATACTGATGGCACTTTCTCAGCGTTATCTTGAATCGAACGACCCACATAGCTGATGTACAAGGTTTCTTGTGCCGATTGAATGGCTTCAAGAAACAGATAGCGGTCGTCATCACGGCGTGAACGGTCACCTGCTTTGGTGCGGCCATTCATCAAATCAAAGCCTTCTGGCGCGATATTTCGCGGGTAAGCCCCATCGTTCATCCCCAGTAAACACACGACTTTGAAGGGAATTGAACGCATTGGCATCAAGGTACAGAAGTTGACCTGTCCTGCTAAGAAGCGTTGACTTACCCGTTCACCAGACAGCTTATCTTGCAAGTACTGCGTCAATACGGCTGGTGAGATCAATGACTGATAACCCGCATCTGCAAGTTGTTCATGCAAGCGATGTAGGTTATCGCGAATCGACTTCAGCACCAGCTCACCGTCTAATTCAACGGCTAAGAAATCGTCTAGTAATTGATTAAGCAGGTCGGTCCAAGACGATACGCATTGAGGCTGTGCCAGCTGCTCACGATAAGAGATCAAGCTATCAATAAACCCTGCAAGTTGCCCTGCTAGCTCGGCATCTAAACCTTGAACCTGCTCATAGGCAGAGATGCCATCAAATAAGCCCGCATCATGAGGCATGGCATAGCCCAACAACATTCGCTGAATACCGAATAGCCACGTATTTTGATTTTGCTCTGGCAGCTCAAATTGGCATGCGGTTTTCTCATCCAACCCCCACCGAACACCCGCTTCTTCTATCCAACGTTTAATTTTTTCGAAGCTATTACTATCAAAGCCAAACTTGTTCATAACAGCCGGAACTTCTAACAGCTCCAGTAACTCAGAGGCATTACAACGGCTTTCAGGCAAAGTCAGTAAACGGACAAATGCTAGCAAGATAGGGTTTTCTTGCTCGGCAGTTCGATCTGAAATCGAGAATGGAATATAACGATTACCTGGCGCATTGCCGAAAACGGATTGAATCGCCGCGCTATACGCATTGATGTCGGCCACCATCACAATCACATCACGTGGTTTTAGCCCTTTGGCTGTTTCGGCTTCAAACATAGCGAGCAAATTATCATGCAATACTTCCACTTCGCGCATCGGGCTGTGGCAAGCATGAATCGATAATGACATGTCACCATCGCTGATCGGAAACTTGTGGTCGCTGGAATCCAGAATCTGATCGTTCTGACGATCTTCTAGATTTAAAATATCGGCCTGAATCGCGTGCAGTAGCGAGTCAGGCTCAATATCAACAAAACCCGCATCCACTTCGTTGACCTGCATCTCTGATAATAAGTACATATTGTCACGCCCCAGCTTACCCATAGAGGCCAGTAAACTATTACCCACAACATCATTATGCATGTCATCATCATAATGATTTCCATCGGTATCTTTCAGCACTGCGACATTTTCGTCACCATGCAGCGTATCATCACTTGAAACATTCAGTTGCTTGATAGTCACTCGTTGATTGGCAGCCAATCGAGCCAAATGCTTACGATCGCGAATATCACCCCAGTAATAACGACAAGGGTTAGTAAACATCAAATGTACATCAATGTGCTCACCCAGTGCCGCTAATGCATCAAGATAACGAGGCGGTAATGATGAAATACCAAACACAAATAATCGCGGTGGTAAATTAGCTGGCAATGTTCCGCTACTGGCATAATTATCTAGCGTATCAATGAAATGTTCATATAAATTGGCGCGATGATAAGGCGACTGCCCCAATGCCAATGTTTGATCGTATAACGCTTGCCATAAAATAGGCTGCCAAGGGTGTTCATCCCCTAATTCAGCAACAACTTCACCTGCTTCCCATTGTTGAATCCACTCAGGGCGATACACTAAATATTGGTCGAAGATATCTGCTATTTTCTCGGCCAATTGATAAATTTTAAGGCTTTCTGGGTCATTATCTAAATAGCGTTTTAATGGTTCAAATTCCGGCAAACCCAACTGCTTAGGTAACACTTCCATCAACTTCCATGTCATCGCCTCTTTATTAAACGCACTGCGCTCGGGCACGTCGGCTAATACCTGAGTAAACATCTTCCAGATATAAGTCGCAGGCAGTGGAAACTCAAGATTTGCCGCTATGCCAAATGATGTCGCTAACTCCATTTTCAACCACTGAGACATACCAGGGCTTTGCACCAATATTTGCTCAGGTTCAAAAGGGTTATCTAGAGGGTTCAGGCGGATCAATTCGACTAACAGTGACTTCAACAAATCCAGTTGGTTGGAGTGATAAACAGTAAACACGCAGATATCTCACAAAAAGAGAAAGTTACATTGATTGTCTACCATCAACTTGCTGGCTGCAAACCTAAATTACAAATACAAAAAAGCCCGGCAGAACCGGGCAAAACACATAACTTCTGAATATAACGCTGACAAATAGCACACTCAAAATAATATGATACACATGAGCTTATTCTGAGTAATGCCAAACGTAATATTAAGCATTATGTGGAACAGGATTCAATAATCGTGAAATTGGGCGGTAGAACGCTAAGTAACGAATCGCGACATAAGAAACCACTGCCGTTGATACATAAAGCTCGATAGTTGCAAGACTAAATACTTGCTGAACATATTCAGGCGAAAAGCCGTATGCTGCCATCCAAACTGCTGTTTTATAAAGCGCTGTTGCACCAATCACCATTGGGAATGTAAATGCTGCATAACCAGGACTGAAATCAAGACGTAATAAGCGAAAGAAAGCAACATAGATAACAAAAGTCATTAATACTGCAATACCAGCAAGTAAGGCAACAATCACTG
Source organism: Photobacterium profundum (assembly GCF_003026285.1). GTDB lineage: Bacteria > Pseudomonadota > Gammaproteobacteria > Enterobacterales > Vibrionaceae > Photobacterium > Photobacterium profundum. Next base: position 6,785 of record NZ_PYOD01000021.1, on the reverse strand, counting down.
GCGATGGATTTTGTACCACCGTTAAATAACCTGCTAGCGATAAACTCGCAGGCGCTGCCATTATCGCAATTGTTGGTTTAGCTGCATCTGGAATTTCATGGCTAAAAATCAAACGGTAAATCATGATAGGTAACATGACCGCATACACACCCATACCAAACACTAATAACGCTTCAGCTATCGGACGCAAGGCACCACCAGGAAACGCCACATCAGCCACAATCAAACCAATCGGTGGCACAAACCAACTCGGTACCATGTGATGTAATTTAAACTCAACCACACGATGGTAAACAAACAATGCCAAGAAAACTAAATGCAGTATAACGGCAAATAACCACAGTACCTGCGCAGCATTCGGCGCATAAATACCTACCGCTTTTGAGACTGCCATTAAAGCCATCGCAAACGTTGGCACAACACTCCCAACAACATGGTGCGTTAAGTCATTCCAAAGCGACTTAGGATGAAAAAGAAATTTTGTAGCAAGAATCACTAACAATATTGATGCAATCACAGCGCCTGTAACCTGCCCTGTACCATTAAGATCCGCTGCATTTTCCCAGCACCAACCAAGACTTGCGATACCTAATGCTAAACCCGCCATAGGGGTTGGAGCGCCTGCTACTTTATTTTTAGTTGCTTTAATCATTTTGACCTCTCTAATTTCACCCCAAATCTCATGTGTTATGGTTAAAACCATTTCGGGCTGAAAACATTAATCTCTGAACACAAAATTATTATATATAATTTGAATTATTTATAATAATTGAATATATTGAACAAGAGATTAAGTTTTACTTAACGATAACAATGATAACTAAGAAGGGACAGTATGAACATTGCGCTGAAGCAATTAAAAGTTTTCGTCACCGTCGCACAAGAGCGGACCATTACGGCAGCAGCTGACAAACTGTTTTTATCTAAGCCTGCAGTTAGCATGGCGTTATCTGAGCTCGAAAAACAACTCGACCATAAACTTTTTGACCGCAATAATAATCGTCTTATCATTAATGAACAAGGCAAGCGATTGCTTCCTTTAGCTGATGAATTACTGTCACGTAGTCATTCAATTGAGAATTTATTTGATCAAACTGGCCCTGTAACAGGTAACCTGAAAATTGGCTCGAGTGATACGGTAGGTAATCAAGTTACCCCATTTTTATTAAGAGATTTTCGCGAGAGCTCGCAGCACTATGATCAATCACTGTTTATTTCGAATACCGCCCAGATTTGTCACAAATTAAGTGAATTTGAACTCGATATCGCTTTAGTCGAAGGTAAAGTACAGCAAAATGATCTTGTGACTGAACCTTGGCTCGATGATGAAATGGTTGTAGTTTGCCACCCAAGTCACCCGTTAACCTTGATTAATAACCTTCGCTTGGTCGATTTAGAAAATTCTGAGTGGGTACTAAGAGAACCAGGGTCTGGCACGCGTGAATTCTTCTTAAATCGCATATCACCTCGGTTGGAAAAGTGGCATCAAGCATTTGAACTCAACACCACCGAAGCGATCATCAATTGTGTGGCTGCAAACTTAGGTATCACTTGCCTATCAAAGTTAGCCATTCAACATGCCGTGAACGACAACCGGTTGGTGATTCTTAAATTACCCTTAGATATGCGTCGTCAATATTGGTTACTTTTTCATAAAGAAAAATACCAAAGCCCACTTCTTAAACTATTTCTGAATTTTTGCCAGAAGTGGGATTTAAAACGATAGGTCTAACCTAGGGTTCTCTATATCCGGTTGTCACCGCAACTGAACGAAATGATCTGGCTGATCTGAGATAATGGACGGCCAGTTTCTTGCTGCCAATCATTAAACGCTTGTTGCGTGGCTAATAATGATTTTTGAGTATCTCGCCCCCCGTCAATAACCCCGATATTACGTAGATAAGACTCCATATCTTGAGTCAATAAAAACGTATCTTTACCCATTACACGCAATGTATAAGGGCCAGTATTTCCACCAAGACGTTTGCCATTTTTTTTCATGTAACGCCATAAGCCAATAATGTCACTTTCCGGCCAGTCAGCAACCATTGCCGCAAAAGAACCATACTCAAGTGCTGCCTCATGGATCATTTGTGCATTCGCGGGAATAGTCATCACTTTAGTAAGATGGCGAATAATCGCAGGATCAGTCGCTTTTCGTTCCCACATATCAGTTGGTATCAACAGCATTTTTTCAATATTAAACTGAAAAAAGACCTCTTCGAAATTTGGCCACTTACTGCGTACCACTTTCCAACTAATACCGCATTGAAACACCTTCTGTGAAAATGCAGCTAGCCATCGATCATCAGGAATTGTTTTAATTTCCTGAGCGCTTAAAGGGACTGACAGTAAACTTTCCAGTTCATCATCTCCCCCTTTTCTTTCAGACGCTCGAGTATAAATTTGAGCAAATTTTTCTTTCACCATCACATTAACACGCTTATCACTGGACAGAAGACGTCATACTACTGTATAAGCAGCCAGTAAATCAATTTCTGGAGAGGGTGACCATGGCTGTTATCGTCAAATATGTAGTTGAGCGCAACGGAGAAGAAAAGATGACTTTCACCTCTAAGTCCGAAGCTGACGCATACGACAAAATGCTTGATATGGCTGATGAAATGTTTACTTTGCTTGCTGCTAGTGAACTTTTTGAAGATGAAGCTAAACAAGAAGAATTATCATTATTTTTAGCGCAAAAGCGTGAAGAAGTATTGATTGCTCTAGGTGCTAAAAAAGCAAAACCAGCACCTAAAAAGAAAGCTGAATCTGCTAAAATTGTTGAAGAGCAATCACAAGATGAAGCGGCTTAATCATTAATAATGATTTCAGAGGTAAACAATAACTGAGCTTAACCCTTCATTTTTTATTTCCTCTCAATGAATAAACCTCCTATCTAGGGGGTTTTTTTATGCATATTCAAATATTGTCTTACTATTATTCTCGTCATATTGCTGTCATTTTTGACTGATTGCTTATTCAGCCCTTCTATATCGCTTCAAGTGTCTTTATGATGGTTTTAATGTAATACCAATTTATACAAATTCAGCGACGAGCTTTTTAATGATCAAACTGATCCAGCTCTGAAAATATTTGAAATGGAGAACAATTAATAATGGCTAGCTTTTCAATTGCCTTAGGTACTGCGACTAAAAACCGTGACGGAAAAATCATCGAAGCATTTTTCCCAACACCTACGCTTAACCCTTCAGAAGAACTTGTTAAAGCAGTCGCTGCCGTTGTTTCTTATAAAGAAGGCAACCAGTCTATCGAAGTGACTCCAGCTCAATGCGCTGATCTTACGGTTATATTTCAAACTGCTGGTGATGAAAAAAGCGCACAATTTGCAGCGAAAGCATCACAATCTTCACAGACATTGATTCTTGTAATTCTGGCGACAGATGCAGCGCCAACATCTGTTTCTGAAGGCTTCTTAAAGCTTCAACTTATCTCGCACCGTCTAGTGAAACCTCATGGCGTAGTACTTGATGGCATCTTCGGCTTGTTACATAACATCGCATGGACCAACAAAGGACCTATTGATTTACCAGAGCTTGCAGAACGTCAAATGGATGCACGTTTGAATGGTGAAGTTATCATCGTCGATTGTGTTGATAAATTTCCTAAAATGGTTGATTACATCGTACCTACTGGTATTCGTATCGCTGATACTTCTCGTGTTCGTTTAGGCGCCCATGTTGGCGAAGGCACAACTGTAATGCATGAAGGCTTCATCAACTTCAATGCTGGTACAACTGGTGTGAGCATGGTTGAAGGTCGTATTTCTGCTGGCGTAATGGTTGGCGAAGGCTCTGATATTGGCGGCGGCGCTTCTATCATGGGTACATTGTCTGGTGGCGGTAAGATGGTTATCTCTATCGGCGAAAACTGCCTATTAGGTGCAAACGCCGGCTTGGGCTTCCCAATGGGCGATCGTTGTACTATTGAATCAGGCCTGTATGTAACTGCGGGTACTAAGGTTCGCATGCTTGATAACGAAGGCAAAGAAGTTGAAATCGCCAAAGCACGCGATCTTGCTGGTAAAGCTGACCTACTATTCCGTCGTAACTCAATCACCGGTCAAATTGAGTGTTTGACTAATAAGTCTGCAGTTGAGCTTAACAGTGAGCTTCACAGCAACAACTAAGCTAATTGCTTAGTAGATACGTGTATGTAAATATCACGCATTAAAAAGGCTACCTCGGTAGCCTTTTTTGTCTCTAACTGAGGGAGTGCAATTCAGTATCCACGTTCAATCACACTGTAGCTACTGCGCCCTTGTTTCGAGGCAGCACAATCATCGGGGTAACCTTGATTAATCACTGTTGTCACTGTTTTCCTTCCTGAACAGTAATCAAACCGCCCTTTTAGGTAACCGGCTCGGTAAGATTCATATTCAGTTTCCGATAACGCACCAAGATTATTTAGTTTTTTTTCATTTAATTCACGATAACCTTGCTCACCATGATAAGTTCCAAGCTGCTGCCACTCTTTATTTTCAGAGAGATCTACTTCGTACTGAGCAGCACAACCAGACAAGATGATCAGGACAATAAACACCATTAACCTCACCATACTTATTTCCTCAACCAATGACGTTTCATTTTCAACTACTGATAGCAGTGTCATTAGGTAAGTATGGTTCAGTGTCTCTATTTCGGGTTAATTTAATGCGGCTGCTGCTTGTTTACCACTTTCGCTTTTTGCACCAATACGCACCAGTATCAACCCCAAGCCAGCTGCAACTAACAGTACCACCCCTAAATGCCACGCTTGGCTCATGCCTAATCGCAGTAAAAAACCACTGATCAATGATGCAAATACCATTTGGCAAGCTCCAGATAAGGCAGAAACCGTCCCAGCTCGGCTGCCATATGGAATCAATAACATTGACTGTGCACACGGAAAAGCCATGCCATTTGCCATCGCGAGTAAGAAGTGACCCGCACTGATCCACTGTGGAGTCATCGGAGAAAAGAACAGTACAATACCAGCGATTAAATGAAGAAAAGGCGCAATCTGCAACACTTTTTGCGTGCCGAAAATAGGACGTATTCGCTGGCATAACAAGCCACCAGAAAGCATCCCGAATGCAGGAATCATCGCCCATAGTGCGTACTGTTCAGAACTCATGCCGATTTGTACTTGCATAATAAACGGCATTAACGAGATCGAAATCACCACTAATGAAAAGTTGATCCAGCCGATCCCTGCAAAACTAAGAAAGTGGCGCTCACGCATCAACGAGAAATAAGACACCACCAATTTACCTACAGATTCAGGTTTATTGGTTTGGTTAAGCGTTTCTGTAAAAGCAAACAACAGCACAAGCCAAATCAAGCCGATATAGGCTAACAAAATGATAAAGACCGTTAACCAACCCCAATAATGATTAACTAGCCCACCAATTACTGGCGCAACAATGGGTGTAAAAGCAGCAACAATAGCGACCCATGTCATCGCTTTCACAAAATTTTGATTTTGATAGGAATCACGCAAAGTGGCTCTTGCTAACACAGCAACACTGCCCGCCCCCAAGCCTTGAATAAAGCGTCCAGCTAATAGCCATGAAAATGAATCGGCATGCGTAACAGCAAGAATCAAACCGAGCAGGGCAATTAATAAGCCTGACAATAAAATAGGTCGACGACCAAACACATCTGAAAGTGGGCCATATACTAATTGAGAAGGACCAAAACCCAGAAGATAAACAGAGACTAATAATTGGGCTTGATCAGCACTAACATTTAGATCTTGTGCGATCCAAGGTAAAGATGGGAATACTAACCCTAGGCTTAACTGTCCAATGCTGACAATCAAACACGCTAGTAATAAAGGTTTCCAGTTGAACCTTTCCATGTTTCTCCTAATTTATGCGATGTACCCTCCATTATGCACGTTATTAACAAAACGATAAGCAGCGTAAAAATAAGGCATAATTTCCCACTAGGAATGAATGCCTTGTTTAAACATTAGTGCTTTTTAATTGTATATGTCAGTGGGTTTTTAAGTGAAAACTTACTGCCTGTAGTTTCAGCTTTACGCTGCTTCATTCCCAGTAATACTTCTTTCTGTACACGTATAATAGAGAAGAAACGGATCACCATAAAGGCAATGAAGATCGGCATAATGAACTGTGCTATAGGCGCAGATTTCAGCACTAAGTCATTGATTAGCCATACAGCGATCATCAATAACATAATGAAAAAAGAGTGAGGCTTCAGAACAATTTTAACTTCGTCTTCATTTTCTGTTCTCTCATAAAAAAACTTCATGCATGTACCTATTTATTGGGTCTTAGAAATTGCCCTAACATTCTCATACTCGTCCAGCAGGTGACAAGTGCTTAATGAACTCTATTTCAAGTCAGTTGTAACAATTCATTGAAAGCACAGTAAAGCGTGTGAGTGTTAGTACAAGAGAATATCTACTCAGTACTAGTTTCCATTTTCTATAGACGTAAAAAAGCCCTAATATTTTCAGCTCTACCTTAAGAGAGGGCTTCTTCAATAATGGCTACGTTAACGGGACTTTCTATCTACCTCAAACCAGCACAACTCATGGCGTGACAGGCCGCTAAGCTCTACAATAAAAAGCCTAACTAACTGAACTACTACTTCGCAGTGTCTATTCTGTGCGAATATCTATTTTATACAGACGTAAAAAAGCCCTAATCTTTCGATTAGGGCTTCTTCAATAATGGCGGAGTGGACGGGACTCGAACCCGCGACCCCCGGCGTGACAGGCCGGTATTCTAACCAACTGAACTACCACTCCGCAGT
>NZ_PYOD01000020.1 GCF_003026285.1 Photobacterium profundum | reverse complement strand
ATGTCGGTGAATAGCGCAGCTTGGTAGCGCATCTGGTTTGGGACCAGAGGGTCGGGGGTTCGAATCCCTCTTCACCGACCACTCTTATTTCTATTGGATGTAAGTCGGATAGAATGAATCTGGTAAGATTTAAAATATACAATGTCGGTGAATAGCGCAGCTTGGTAGCGCATCTGGTTTGGGACCAGAGGGTCGGGGGTTCGAATCCCTCTTCACCGACCACTCTTATTTCTATTGGATGTAAGTCGGATAGAATGAATCTGGTAAGATTTAAAATATATAATGTCGGTGAATAGCGCAGCTTGGTAGCGCATCTGGTTTGGGACCAGAGGGTCGGGGGTTCGAATCCCTCTTCACCGACCACTCTTATTTCTGTTTGGTGCAAATCGGATAGAATCAATCTGGTAAGATTTAAAATATACAATGTCGGTGAATAGCGCAGCTTGGTAGCGCATCTGGTTTGGGACCAGAGGGTCGGGGGTTCGAATCCCTCTTCACCGACCACTTTCGAAAGCCTCGTCTTAGGACGAGGCTTTTTTCGTTTCTAGCGTATATTTTCTCTATGCTTAGAGGCTTCTGTTGTTCTTTATGCTTTTCAAATTAGCACTGAACCTTTTTGCTTTTTGTCAGTTGAGTAACCGTGAATCCATTCTGCTTTAACAAATTAGGTAGCCCTTTATCACCAAATAAATGGAATGCGCCTACTACAATCATAAACTTACCTTTCTGGTAAGGTGATCCATTTGTTAATTGGTTAGCCCAGTCTTCATTACGATCAAAAATAAGTACATTATCGATAGCTTCACTGTGTTGGCTTTTTTCAAATAGTGTGGTTAATTTTTGGCTATCACCTGATTTCCAAGCATCAATCAAGCATGTAAATTCGCTACTCATTTTCTCCCAGTCATCAATAGATGTTGTGAGCATTTCTTTACCGTGATCGGGCATACTTTTTAGCATTGATAGCTGTTGTTCAACGCTTTCTAGTTCGAGGATCGGTAAATCTTCGGTCATTGCCCTTCTTAGTAGAATAGTGTCAATACCTTGCTCTGCACTTAAGCCTAATTGAGTGGCAAGTGACATTTGAATACTGATCACTGTTAACCATGGTGGGTTTTTACTAAGAGATGAATAAGGCAGCTTTAAGTCGTTGGCAATTGAAGCGAGTTTTTCAAGTTGTTGATGATTTAGCATTGATGATGTTGTAGGCCCCGACATATCTAAAGGCGCTTGAGAAGGGCGTAGAATATTGGCTTCAACAACGAGGCTGTCTGCCGTTTTCCAGTGCTCTAGAAAGGCTTTAGGCAAAGGGTACATATCATGAGTGCCTGCATGTACAGAGCCTAAAATGATAAATTCTCGGTTAGCGTCTTTGATTTGCCACACAATAGGCTCGGCAAAAACTGATGTCGTTATAAATGGCAGCACCATAAGTGCTTTTGAAAACAAAGTTTTGAACATGGTTAAACCAAAGTTGCTGCAAGAGAGTTTGTTATATCAATTATATCGATAATTTACCATTGCCAGTAGGCTGGAATTGAGAGGGGAAAACGACCGATAAATCGGCCGTTTGGGTGTGATAAAATAGCGTCATTCAATGGGAATGATTAACGGTATTATTTTGCTTTCGTCGCAGGGTGTAACCAAAACCACCAGATGATAAAACCAATAGCGAACAATCCGATAAGAGCAACCATATTATTTCTCCTGCTGATTAGGTTTGAATAAACGTAAGCGGTTTGCATTGCTTACCACGGTGATAGACGATAGAGCCATGGCAGCCCCTGCAATAACAGGGCTTAATAAGGTGCCAGTTAATGGAAATAGCACACCTGCTGCAATCGGAATACCCAACGAGTTATATATGAAGGCACCAAATAAATTTTGCTTCATGTTTTTCAATGTAGCTTTGGATAGTTGAATTGCATCGACAACACCGTGTAAAGAATGGCGCATTAACGCAAACTGGGCACTTTCAATGGCTATATCACTACCGCTTCCCATCGCAATGCCAACCTCAGCCAGTGCGAGCGCTGGGGCATCATTAATACCATCCCCAACCATCGCGACTTTGTGTCCTTGTTGTTGAAGTTCAGCTATTTTTGCAGCTTTTCCATCAGGTAATACGCCTGCAATGACGGTATCAATACCGGCTTCATGGGCGATAGCATTGGCAGTAATCAGTGTGTCTCCTGTTAGCATCACCACATTAAGGTTCATCGCTTTCATTCGTTTTACCGCTGAAATGGAATCTTGACGTAAGGGATCGCTAACCCCCAATACCCCTGCTAGCTGGTTATCAATCGCCATGTAGATAGGGGTTGCCCCTTTGCTGGCAATAATATGAACATCTTCATCTGCAGCATCAATATTAATATGATGCTGTTGAAGTAAACGAGCATTGCCTAATAGAAGTTGGTGTTCACTTACTTTACCTATAACACCAAAGCCTGGTTTGGCTTCGAATGACTGCTGTTTAAGTAGTGAAAGTTCTTCGGTATTGGCGGCATCAATAATTGCACGCGCCAGAGGGTGCTCAGAGCCTTGTTCAAGGCTGGCAGCAAAGCTGAGTAAGTGGTTACTTTGAGTATTGTTGTAGGTATGAATATTAACAACCTGAGGTTTGCCTTCTGTCAGTGTTCCCGTTTTATCGAGCACTACGGTGTCGATATCAGCGGCAAGTTGCATCGCTTCTGCATCTCTAATCAAGATACCATATTCTGCAGCACGACCCACCCCTACGGTTACCGACATTGGAGTTGCTAAACCAAGCGCACAAGGGCAAGCGATGATTAATATTGTCGTTGCTGTGATCAGCATATAGATCGACGAGGGTTCTGGCCCGAAGTAGTACCATGCCATAGCGGTTATAATGGCAATAATCATGACGCTAGGAACGAAGATCGCTGAAATAGTATCTGCTAACCGTGCCAGTGCGGGTTTACTGCTTTGGGCTTGGCGAACTAGCTGGATAATACGCGCTAGCATGGTATTGCTACCAATATGTTCAGCTTTAAAAATTAGGCTGCCATTTTGGTTCATTGTGCCAGCGTGAACTTTATCTCCGGCTTGCTTGTTGGCTGGAATTGGCTCACCAGTCAACATTGATTCATCAATATAGCTTTGACCTTCTTCAACGATCCCATCAACAGGTATTTTTGACCCAGGATGAAGGCGTACCAACATGCCTGCTTGTACGTCGGCGAGTGGCACTTCTTGCTCGTTCCCGTTAATAATAACAATGGCTGTTTGAGGCTGTAGATCGATTAAACGCTCTAATGCTTTTGATGTACGACTACGTGCTTTCGCTTCAAGTGCATGCCCGACGGTGATTAGGCCTAAAATCATTGCACTTGCTTCAAAGTACACATGACGAGCGGGTTCTGGAAAAATATTGGGTGCAATAACCACTAACATTGAAAATAGCCAAGCGGATCCTGTACCAAGTGCGACTAAGGTGTCCATGGTTGCACGGTGGTGTACGAATGCTTTCCAGGCGTTAATAAAGAAATGGCGCCCAGCGGTGATTAATAAAACAAAGGTAACAATGCCAATTACTCCCCAGGCAATTTGACTGCTAGAAGAGTTAATCGTCATATTCCCGCCTAATAGCCCCCAGGCCATTAGAGGAATACCTAGACCGAGAGAAACAAAGGCATTACGCATATGCAGGCGATATGTTGTGTCATTCTGTTTTTGTTGGCGTGCGCGGCGTGTTTGTTCATCAGCACTCAATTCAGCCCCGTAACCCGCATTAATGATAGCCGTTATAATATGTTGGTCAGAGGCTGTACCAGTAACTAATGCAGTACGTTCTGCTAGATTGATATTGGCTTGTTCGACACCAGGCACTGCCAAGATCGCTTTTTCTACTGAAGATACGCAACTTGCACATGTCATTCCAGAAAGCAGGAATTGCAAAGTACTCGAAGAGGCATCTTCTTGTATTGGGGCGATATTAGGTGTGTCTTTTGTATGGTTGGCTTCTGCATCGATGCTATTCACTACAGCCTTTGTGCCATCGACTTCTTTCGCCATAAAGCCAAGTGATTTAATCAGAGATATAAGTGTATCGGCTTCGGTTTTAGCCGTGATAGTCGCCTGCGTTTTACTTATGGTGAAATCGCTAACAGTAGCTTGCTCAGCGAGTGCATTTTCGATTTTTTTGACGCACTTACCGCAATTTAGCCCCGATAAAGAAAAATGAAAAGTGTGTTCAGTAGGCACGGAGTAACCTAACGTTTCAATCAAGGTGATTAAGTTTGGTTCTGTGATTACCCCTGTTACTGATACTTGTGTTTTGGTAACTGAAAAATCAGTGACCTGGTTATTTTCAGCTAGCGCAGCTTCTACCTTTGCCACACATTTACCACATGATAAACCCTGAAGTGGCAATATATGCTGATAGCCCGCCTCGTAGCCCAGTGCTGTAATGGTTGACATGATAGGTGCTAGCTCAACGTTTCCTATAATAATGGCGCGTTGAGTATCTACCTCAACATGCTCGATATTCGGTAAGGTCGTTAAAGCTGTGTGGATTTTGTTCGCACAATTCATACAACGAACTTTTCCGAGAGGAAGGATAAATTCGGTCATGTTTGTCACCTTAGCTACGAGAAGCGATAAGTGGAAAAGTAAAGAATATATTAATTTGATAGTAACAATAAACCTTCTAGTTGGTGTAAGGTCAAGCGAGTTATATAAATTAATTTGGGAAGGGGCTAGCTGGAAGATCGGATAAGAAAATACTTGTCAAAAAGGGAATCTTCACAGAATAATAGAGTCCAATAACCTTACATAAGCTGTAATGTTCAAGAGGCTGGTATGAATATTAGCAACGTCGCAACAAAAACAGGGTTAACCACCAAAACGATCCGATTCTATGAAGGGAAAGGGATTATTACGGTGCCAGAACGTAGCAGTAATGGTTACCGCCTATATGGTGAAAAGCATGTTGCAGAGTTAAATCTTATTCGTCGCTCACGTTTAGTTGGGTTTTCTTTAGAGGAGTGTGGTGAATTACTGGCCTTGTCACGAGATCCTAAGCGTAAAAGTGCAGATGTAAAACTGAAAGCCCAGGAAAAGTTAATTGAAATTGATCATAAAATAGAGGAGTTATTGATGATGAAGAAAACCCTGGAAACATTGACGAAACAATGCCCAGGGAACGAGGGGGCTGCATGCCCAATTATCGAGGGGTTAAGCCAAGATTAAGCGTCTTTATCTAACAAAGACAGCTTGCCCTTGTATTGAATAACCTTCATGGTATCTGATGGGGTATCGGTATAGACCGCCATATGGGCTGGAGATATTTGTTCCATGCTCATTTGATACCAAGAACGTTGATTTAATACATTGATAGCACTCATGACTTCTGGGGTCATTTTTTTAGTATGATCTTCGTGGCTGGTTACTACAATCACGGCATTATTAAAGATATTAAAATACCAACCGTTAAGTACGGTATAGCCGTTATCTTTATCTGGGTAGTCAATTAATGTGTATTGCCCAAGTTTACAGCTGCCAAACTCTTCACGATCACCAATCATGTATTTGAAACTAAAATCGCAGCCTAACCCGTTGATAATAGGAAATAGCAATAATCCTACAAAGGCAATAAACGCTATCAATATGAGTTTACTGTGCTTCATAAATGTTACCTTTAAAATCGATATAGAGAGAACGACTTGCTGTTTTTGGAAGATCTTCTAGATTGAGCAACTCAATATTGCCGCAAATTTCTTGTTCGTTAAAGCTGATGCAAGGCGGCGATTGCCAGCTACTCACCCATAACGTGACCCATGTAAACACCACCACAACAGAAACACTAAAAGATACCGTTTGAAATAGTTGGCGTTTAGATTTGCTTATTGAATGATCATCGTTATGGCTGCTAAAGCTTTTTTTCTCTGACTTTTCTGCATCCATTTCTTCATTAACCAGAGAGATTGGTTCTGGTTGTATCGTATGTTGAATAAAGGTATTTTTGGCAATTGTAAATCCCGCACCTTTAATCGTGATAATAATTTCGATCTTAGTTTTGAATGCTTTTCTTAAATTAGCAATGGCTACATTCAGTGAGTTAGGCACAACAACCTTGTTGGGCCATCCTATCTCTAGCAATTTTTCTCGTGTAATTATCTCGCCATTATTTTCAATCAAATACTGCAAAACTTTAGTTTCGCTCGCACTGAGTTTTGTCGTGCTTTCTGTGGTTCGAAAAGCACTTTTCTGAGGCTCAAAAATGTCATTACCATGCTTATAGATGATCATGTACTGTTACCTATTTATTGTATGCGACAAAACCTGAGGTTTGTCGCTTTCTTATTCTTAATGATGTTTATCAAGACGGCTAAATACACTGAGGGCAATGGTTTTTATATAACACCGTAATGAAACCATGTTCGACAAAGTGCAATATTGGGTATTCGTATGAATATACTCAATGGTATAAAAAGTCAGGCATATTGTTATTTACACATGTTTATTTTTCGAAAGGGATGCTAACAAAATAAAGGATTTATGGAAGAGACGGCCATAAGCGTTGATTGGTTGAATCATTGTTTTAGCGTGTTTTTATTTTCATTTTATAGCTTTCAGAAGTGAGTGGTTTTATAAATGCACTTAACCTGAGTTTGTTTTAAGTTACTGTTAATTATTGCTTTTTATGTTTTTATATTTTTCTCGTGTTGGGTTTTATGTTTTTCAGAACTTGAATTGTGATCTTTATCACTCTTTGTTTTAGTTTTTTTCTGAAAATGTCATGTTTCAGAACTCGTACTGTTGATGGGAATGAATAAAGCTAATTAATAATGAACAACATTTTTATTATTTGTTCAGTAGGGAACTTAGTCGCAGTATGTATCTCGTTCCTGACATGCCCTCGGCAGTACAATAGAAAAAAATCAGTACGCATTAACGAGTGGCCAATTAGAAAATTCGGAGTTTATAATGAAATTGAAATCACTATCTTTATCAGTTCTTGCTGCACTTTCTTTAGGCGTAGCTACTCAAGCGATGGCTGACGATGCAGTTGCAAATGATGCGACTCAATCTGTAGATAAAGCTGGCTTTTGGATCGGTGCTGGTATGGGTATGGGTATCGTTGATAGCAATGACCTGTCTAACGTTGGCGGTACTGGTGAAGCATTTAGCTCTAAATTAGAAGCAGGTTACGACTTCAACAAAAATGTTGGTCTTTACACTAGCTACGATTACATGCATGACCTAGGTAATGCAGATCTACACCTTGGTACTCTTGGTGTTAAGGGTAACTACTACTTTACACAAGACCTATCTGTATTCGGTAAGTTGGGTGCAACTTACATCTTTGCTGAAGGTGAGATCGATGATAGCTTCACTGGTACTGCGGGTGTTGGTCTTGAGTACCAACTAACTAATGCTGTATCAACCAAGATTGGTTACGATTACTACCAGAACCTAGAATTGAACCAAGGTCAAGACACTGACCTACACCAGGTTTACTGGGGTATGACTTACAAGTTTGGTCAACCTGCAACACCAATGATCGTAACTCAGGACGTTGAAGTTGTTAAAGAAGTGCCTGTAGAAGTAACGACAATGACTCGTTCAAACTTCGTACTTCCTTACCAAACTGGTCAAGTTGATGTGAACGACTACGGTCGTTATAACCTGAACGAAGTTGCACAAACGCTGCAAGCAAACCCAGAACTAACCGCTGAAATCATTGGTCGTACTGATTCAACAGGTACTGCTGCAATCAACGCTAAAGTATCTGAAGCACGCGCAAACGCGGTATCTCAGTACTTAATTGACAACGGTGTTGACGCATCTCGCCTAACAGTAACATCTGTTGCTGATCAGAACCCGCTAACAGACGACAGCGGTAAGTCTCTAATCGAGCGTTCTGTTGAAGTTGTAATCAAGTAATTAGAGGTTTAATGCAATAGTGCTAAGGCGTTATTGCATTTTGACTATCTTGATTTCAGGTAACAATTGCAAATGCCGGTTTTACCGGTATTTTTTTATTCAAATTTTAATCACCTTAAATAATTGTGGATATCCGTTACTTAAGGTGATTAGTATCTCGGAAAGTTATAACTATATGATGAACATAATTAAATTTTTCATTTTAGCTATGCTCGCTTTGCCTTTAATTGGGTGCTTTTCAAATCAACAATTATTAAGTGAATCTGATCAATACGTGGGTGAGTGGATTCTTGAGGGGGGGATTAGTATTCCAGGTATCACTAAGCGCCAACCAAGTATGATCATTGAAGAGGATCTAGGTGTAGCAGGTTTTACTGGTTGTAATTTATTTAAAGGGAAATTGAATATCGATGATAGTGCAGTGAATTTCACACTACCTATTATGACGCATAAAATGTGCCTGCCGGAAATCGTTGAGCAAGAGCAAAATATTATGAATGTTTTACGCCATGTAACCAACATTGAGGTGGTGAATGAGACGTTAGTCGTGGATTCTGGTGATCGTTTTTTAGTGTTTGAAAAATCGAATGAACATATTTAATTGATCGTCACTGATTTAAAATTAAAAAGGGCAAAGTAATGTTTATTACTCTGCCCTTTACTATTATGTAATAACGCTTCTTTAATATAAAAGAGAGTACAGCTTACGGCGATATTGCCCAGCTATTGGGTTACCTTGGCCTAATGCGGCAAGTATATCCATCATCGTTTTCTTTGCGCTACCATCTGCAAAGTTTAAGTCTTCCTGTAAAATCGTAATCAATAACTCTAATGCTTCTTCGGTACGGCTTACTTGATTGTACTGAATAGCCAGTTCGAAAGAGACGGCTGAATCTGTTGGGTTAGTGGCAAGTTTATCTTCTAATAAACGGATCTCTGGTGAATCGCTTGCTTGCTTGTGTAATTCAAGTTTCGCCATTAAGCCTTTGTATTTTGCATCTTGATCTTGCATTACAACAGTTGCTAGTAAAGTTTCAGCTTCATCAAATTGAGCTGTTTCCACTAAACATTCAGCGATGGCAAGAGTAACAATGCCTGCTTGTGGGAATGCAGTCGCGAGTTGGCGAAGTACAGGCAGAGCTTGGGAATATTCTTTATTATCGACTAGCGTTAACGCTGCCTTTAACTGTAATTCTTCTTGGCTTGGTAGATGCTTATTTAACATTTCACGCAGGCTAGCTTCTGTTTGAGGACCTGAACTGCCATCTGCGGGTTGACCATCTTTAAATAATGCAACTGTAGGTAAACCTCGAACGCCAAACTGTGAGGCAACCATTTGCTGGGTTTCACAGTTAAGGGTCGCAAGAACAAGTTGCCCTTGATACTCACGAGTAATTTTCTCAAGTATTGCATTTACTTCAAGGGTTTCAGGCATCGATGGTGCCCAAAAGCTGATTGCAACAGGTGTTTGCTTTGATTGCTCAATCACTTGTTGGAGATTCTGTTCTGTCAGTTCAATCGCTAATTGTTCGTACATGCTACTCATCCGTAAATGTTTAAATTTAAAATTTGTCTAAATACCTTGCCAGAGTTAGCGCAAAAATGTGGGGCATTTAACTAAATAATATGGGGATTAATACATGTTTATCAAGAAAGAGAAGGGGGAATGTGAAGTAAAGGCGAAAAAAAGGAGAGTAATCCTCTCCTTTTTAGCCTTGAAATGTTAACAGTAAAGCGAGTGTCACACAGACACAAAGCATATTTATTTGGCGTAATGTCATACCACACCCTCAGGGTTTTTAGTTATAAGGCGTAGGGAGGTGTAGAGAAATCAGATGTAGGAGGTTTCTCTTCAATCTACATAATTAAGATAACCTGAATATGTGACAGTAATATTACGTTATTGTTTTTTTTATCATTACTAACGCGATAATAGTGCTTAGTGCTTATTTATGATGGCTACAATACAAGGATTGAACTTTTATTACACAGGTAAAGGTGTGATTTTAAGTGGAGATAGTTGTGTTCACGAATAAAAAAGCAACCATGTTAGATATCAAGGTTGCTTATAAGACGAATAATAAGGTTTAGTTACTTTTTACTAGAAGCTTATCTAGCCATTGACTCGGCAATACACGACGTAGAAAGCCAAAAATATACGTGGGCTGAGTTACGTAATAACGCGGTGCTGGTTTATTAGTGTTAATTATATTCAACAACGGCTTAAGCACAGCTTCAGGTGTTAAGGTAAATTTATTGGTTGGTGACGATGTACCCAATCGTTCCAGTGTTTTTTTATAGCTGGCTTGGTGGCGTGAATCATCAATATTTATGTGCTTCTCAAATTGTCTTTTCGCATTGTCTCTAAACTGGCTTTCAATAGGACCGGGTTCGATTAAACTGACGCTGATCGGGGTATCCATTAATTCAAGGCGTAGTGTATCCGTGTAGCCCTCTAGGGCGAACTTACTGGCGTTGTATGCTCCTCGGTATTTCATGGCAACAAGCCCTAACACCGAACTGTTTTGAACAATTTTACCATGGCCTTGTTTAAGCATTAGAGGAATAACCAAGGTAGTGAGCTCATGCCAGCCAAAAATATTAGTTTCAAATTGTTCACGCAGCGCATGAGTGGGTAAATCTTCTAATGCCCCAGGTTGACCGTAAGCCGCATTATTAAATAGTACATCTAGTGTCCCGCCGGTAATGTCTAATGTTTCTTTTAAGCCTTGTTGAATTGACTCGCTAGTGGTGAGATCAAGTTGTACGCAATGTAGCCCTTGTGCTTGTAAAGCGGCAACATCTTTTAGGTGGCGACAGCTGGCTATAACTTGATAACCTGCTTGATGAAGTGCGATTGCACAGTGGTAGCCAATGCCAGTGCTACAGCCTGTAATTAAAATGGAAGTACTCATTGTTATCTCTCTTAAAGGTTTGCTGTAGCAGGGAAGTTATAAATAAGGTGCGATATTCTCAGCCATATATTCGGCAATCCATGGCTGAGCATCAGGTTTAGGGTGCAAACCGTCATTCATCATCCATTCTTGCTTTAAAATGATCGGTTCTAAAAAGAAAGGTAACAGTGGTGTGGCTAGCTCTTTACTGAGTTGGGGGTAAATCGAGCTGAACATATCACTGTAGCGTTTGCCATAATTGGGCGGCACTTTTATCTGCACGAGCATTGGCTTGGCATCAGCATTTTGAATTTCAGTGATCATTTGGCTGAGGTTGTTACGTATAGTACCTTGAGGGAAACCACGTAATCCATCATTAGCCCCGAGTTCAATTATGACGTAAGCTGGTTTATGTTGTTGTAATAATGTAGGCAATCGAGCCAAGCCGTTTCCTGTTGTATCACCTGAAATACTGGCATTTACAACGGTAATTTCATGACCTTGTTGCTTTAATGCGGGTTGCAGTAATACTGGCCAACTTTGTTCTGCCCGCATTTGATAGCCCGCGCTCAAGCTATCACCGACCACCAGTAATGTGTTGCCCCATGCATTTAGCGAGCATAAATAGATCAATAAAACTGAAAGGATTCGCATCATGTCAACATCCGTGATTAAGGCTGTATCTGTGTCTAAAAAAGTGACGACGGCATCGTCTTCGCTTACCATTTTGCAGGATGTTTCCCTCGAGGTCGAGCAAGGAGAAACAATAGCACTTGTTGGCGTCTCTGGCGCAGGTAAGTCCACCTTAATGACATTACTAGCAGGGTTGGATATCCCGAGTACGGGAGATATTGAGTTATTGGGACAGTCTTTGTCGCAATTAGATGATGAAGCGCGAGCAGCTTTACGCAGTGATTCGATTGGTTTTGTCTTTCAAAGCTTCTTATTAATTCCGTCTTTAAATGCAGTTGAAAATGTCATGTTACCCGCCATTATTAAAGGTGATGTGGGCGATGAAACGAGAGCATCTGATTTATTGAAACTGGTCGGTTTGGCTGGTAGAGAAACCCATTTACCTTCACAACTGTCGGGTGGTGAACAACAACGCGTAGCACTTGCGCGTGCATTCATGACGCGCCCTCAGGTGCTGTTTGCCGATGAGCCTACCGGTAACCTTGATGAGCAGACAGCGGCGAATATCATTGATTTACTTTTTGCATTAAACCGAGATCACGGTACAACATTAGTGTTAGTGACGCATGATTCTGTGCTTGCAGAGCGCTGTGATCGTACCTTACGGATCCAAGGTGGAAAGGTGGAGGCGGCATGACAGATATGGCTGACTCACAAAGAATACAAAAAAGGCAGCAACCCAAACTGTTGCTAAAATGGAGCTGGCGAGAATTATGGCAAGGTCAGCTTTGGCCGGTGGCTGTGGCGCTTACTTTGATTATTGCTTGTGTATTTGCATTGGCGGCATTGGTCAGTCGAGTTGAGAAAATCATGACAGATCAGGGGCGATCAGTGCTCGCCGCTGATTTAGTTCTGGTCTCTAATAATCCGATAGAGGCAACGTTGCTAAGTAAAGCTGAAGCGCTTGGTTTAACGTTTTCAGAGCAAACACGTTTTGGCACGATGGCATTTAGTGAACAGCAAATGCAGCTGATCAGTGTAAAAGCGGTCGAAAGTGATTTTCCATTACGTGGGAAATTGGCGTTGCAAAATCAGGAAAGTTCACACAGTAAAGTTAACCCGGGGGAGTTGTGGTTATCGGAACGTTTATTTTCTCTTTTAGATGTTAAAGAAGGGGAGACTGTTGCGATTGGTGATGCCGAATTGAAGGTGTCAGGTCAAATAGCACAAGAACCTGAGTTGTCATTTAACCCTTTTAGTCAGATGCCTGCGGTGCTTATTCATGAAGATGATGTTGCAGCGACAGGGGCGGTCCAACCCGGAGGACGTGTACAGTATCGCCTGTATTTTATGGGCAGTGACGACAAGCTTACCGCAATTCAAGATTTTGTAACGTTAGAACCAGGGCAGCGTTGGTTGAGTGAAACCTCACAAGGTCGTACTGGTGAATTTATTGATCGCGCCAGACAATATTTATCTTTGACCTTAATTCTAGTCATTTTAATGGCGACAGCGACTTTGGTACTGACGTGCCAGCATTACACCTCAACCCGCGTTGAAACCGTTGCCATGATGAAAAGCTTGGGGGCGAGTAAGCGATGGTTATGGCGTTGGTTATCTGGTCAGTTAGCGATGTTATTTGGGCTTTCAGCCATTGCTGGGCTATCGATTGGGTGGGGGCTGGAAGTATTGCTGCGTTTGCCCTTGGCGGATATTTTACCAGATCCATTGCCAGATATGGGAGTATCTCCTCTATTTATCAGTATGTTCGTTGCATTGCTGGTGGCGATCCCTGGGATTGGTATTTCTTTAATTCGTTTGCTGGATGCGCCAGCTATTTCAGTAATCCAGCAACAAGCTGATAGGCCGAAGAATAATAAAGCCTACGCTTTATTGCTATTACCTGTTGCCGCTGCATTGATTTGGTTTGGTGATAATAAATTAATGTGGATGACCTTAGCGGGTATTGTGGTCGTATTGGTATTACTTGCCTTCTTTGGCTTAGTGATTTTATCATTACTACGCAAAAGAACGTGGGGCCCAGCAATGACGTTAGCGTTGAGTCGTATAAGTCGCAGCCCGTTAACAACAGGGGCTCAATTAGCAGCACTCACGAGCTCATTAATGTTATTGGCCGTCATTTGGTTATTACGATCCGATTTATTAGCCGACTGGCAGCAAACACTGCCCATTGATGCACCTAACGTATTTGCGATTAATATCAGTTCTGAACAACAGCAAGACTATTTAGCGAAACTTGATCAAGAGAATATTCCTCACTCTGAAGCCTATCCGGTTATTCGTGGCCGAATAGTCGCGGTGAATGGGATCGATCTATTGATGCAGGCTGATGATACCGAGCAGCGTGATGAAGCATTACGACGTGAGTTAAATTTCACATGGCGTGAAACCTTGCCTATTCATAATGATGTGCTAGATGGTTATTGGCCAGAAGCTGGGTTGGCGCTAAAAGGGGTGTCAGTTGAGTCTGGTATTGCTGAGCGGTTAGGATTATCGGTAGGTGATGAGCTGGGCTTTAATGTGAATAGTCAGCCATTTTCAGCTACCGTGAATAGTATTCGCCATGTTGAATGGCGAAACATGCGGCCTAATTTTTATTTTATTTTTACCCCGGATGTGATGGCTGATTTACCTGCCACTTGGTTGGTAAGTTTTAGAATAGAGTCAGACCAAAATGATGTGGTAAATCAGTTGGGGCGGGACTACCCAACAGTGAGTCTTATGGACTTACGCACTATGGCATCGCGTATCCAATTAATGCTTCAACAAGTGTCATTATCACTATCTGTCTTAGCTGCACTAGGAGTGCTCAGTGGACTATTACTGGTAATGACGTTGCTACGTCTGAGTATGGCTCAGCGCCAACAAGAAATTAAACTGTATCGAACATTAGGCGCGAGTAGAAAGCGTATTTCAGCGACGGTATGGGGCGAGTATGGCTTGATGGCATTGATTGCTGGCTTAATGGCTGTTGTTGGTGCAGAAGCGATTGTTGCTGCGCTGGTAAAGTGGGGATTTGAAATGCCCCCACAATGGCACCCTCTATTATGGGTAATGTTGCCTACCGCTGCGATTGGTTTGGTTCTGTTTATTATTAGCACCATGCTGAAGCAGTTATTACAGCCACTAAAGTCTTAATAAACATCCGTGTGTTCACGGATGTTTATACCCAATTTAGCTTGGGTATCTTTCTTGAGTTAGATCAACATCAGTTCAACGTGTTTTTCAGAGCATGCTCTAGTTCGGGGTAACAAAAATGAAAGCCTTGTGATTCCAATTTGGCAGGTAAAGCACGTTGGCCATCAAGCAATAGTGAGGCTGATTCTCCTAACCCGATTTTAAGTAACCAAGCAGGTGTACTTAAAATATGTGGGCGATGTAAAACTCTCGCCAAGGTTTGACTGAATTCTTTATTCGTTACAGGGGTAGGAGCGGTGAAGTTAAATGCACCCTGTGCTTCTGGATTTTTAAGTAAAAATAAAATGCCTTTCACCATGTCTTGCAAATGAATCCAAGGGAAATATTGCTTCCCATCTCCGAGTGGCCCACCAAGCCCTAATTGATAAGCAGGTAGCATTTTTGCTAGTGCTCCGCCATGTTTAGCAAGCACTATACCGGTACGTAATAAGCATACCCGCGTTTTATCTGATTGCGCTAGTAAGGCTGTGTTTTCCCATTTTGTACAGACGGTTTGAGCGAAATCAAGAGGAGAGGAATTTGCGTCATCCTCATTTTTTATTTGTAGGCTTTCATCAAATTGATTAGATTTTTGATCGCCATAGATACCCACCGCAGAACCACTGATAAATGTATGGGGAGGGTTACTGCTCACATTTATTTTATCTACGATTGCATCAGTAATTGCCCAACGGCTTTCACAAATAATCTGTTTTTGTTTGTTGCTCCAACGTTTATTAACAATGGGCTCACCCGCAAGATTAATGATCACATCAATATCATTGAAGTCACTGAGCTCTTCGATAGATGAGATGACTTTGATGTGATGTCCTAATCGTTGATAAGCCATTGCAGGGTTACGACTGAGTACGATGATATGATCATGATTGAAATGAGGCAGTAGCGCTTTACCTATAAACCCGGTTCCACCTGTTACTAATATATTCATGTCCATGCTTCTCCTTCTGCTACCTGTTCAGATAATACGCCTCTTTTGAACGATACGATCAAAGAATTATTGTTGAACATGGTGTGTAGACACAGGTCTTTAGGTGTCAGTCGGTATAAGTATAACCAAGTGTGTTTATTCAGGAATAAATATCCTTAAGTTACCTCAATATGTTCGCTGAGATCGTTCTGAATTCCGTACTTGGAAGTGGTTTTGGTATAAAAGCCTTAGATATCGCAGAATGAGAAAAAGCACTACTTTTACAAGGTCTTTTTATTATGAATATTTAATAGTGTGGTGGGCTTCTCGCCTCGCACAATAAAATTTGTGTCTAAATATTAATGAGCCATAAATATAGTAGGTGAATTAATCTCACAACAAGGAGATGCATGAAATCTATTATGGCTTTATTGAAAGCAATGCTCTCTAGTTTTCGAGATTTATTACCGATTATTTTTGTTATTAGTTTTTTTCAACTGGTGGTATTACAACAGCCGTTACCGCAATGGGGGCCGATATTACTCGGGCTTATTTTTGTGGTAATGGGATTAACCTTTTTTATTTTTGGTTTAGAGATGGGCTTGTTTCCCATTGGTGAATCAATGGCGCACGCTTTTGCTAAAAAAGGCAGCTTAGCTTGGTTATTAGTCTTCGCTTTTTGTTTAGGTTTTGGTACCACCATTGCTGAACCCGCATTAACTGCAGTTGCCACAGAGGCCGCAGAAGTAGCGGCAGAAGGTGGCATGATAGATAACAATCAAGAAGCACAATTAGACTATGCCTCTGGCTTGCGATTGACGGTCGCTTTTTCTGTTGGGCTAGCCATTATGCTGGGGGTTATTCGTATTCTAAAAGGCTGGCCAATTCAGTGGATGATTGTGGGGGGCTATTTACTGGTAATGATCATGACCTGGTTTGCTCCACCAAGCATTATCGGCATTGCTTATGATTCTGGGGGCGTTACTACATCGACCATTACAGTGCCCTTAGTCACCGCTTTAGGCGTGGGCCTAGCCTCGTCAATTAAAGGGCGAAACCCGATGATTGACGGCTTTGGTTTAATTGCGTTTGCCTCATTAACGCCCATGATTTTTGTCATGGGGTACGGCATGGTGTTGAGCTAATGAGGATGACCTAAAGACATGAGTCAATTTGTTTCAACACTTGTGCAATTTTCTGACACTTTAATGATGACGGTGCGCGACGTTGCACCCATCGTAGTGATTATCTTTGGGTTTCAGTTAGCTGTTTTACGTCGCCCCGTTGCTAATTGGCGCCGTGTCGTTTTGGGGTTTGTTTACGTTATTGTTGGTTTATCGTTGTTCTTAATGGGTTTAGAACTGGCGTTATTTCCGTTGGGCGAATCGATGGCCGAGCAACTGACGGCACCTGAGTTTTTGTATGGTGAAGGGGCAGTCATTCCTTTGGTTATTGACTGGGTTGATTACTATTGGGTATATATTTTTGCCGCCGCAATAGGGTTTAGTACTACAGTGGCAGAGCCATCCTTGATTGCTGTTGCCATTAAAGCGAGTCAGGTATCGGGCGGTACAATTCAAGTAAATGGATTACGTATTGCCGTTGCATTAGGCGTTGCCATGGGCATTGCTTTGGGGAGTTATCGAATTGTGGTGGGTGACCCTTTGCATTATTACATTATGGCGGGGTATATCATTGTGGTGATACAGACTTACTTTGCACCTAAATCAATTGTGCCGTTAGCGTATGACTCTGGTGGCGTGACAACATCGACGGTGACCGTTCCGATAGTGACGGCATTAGGATTAGGGTTAGCCTCTACCGTTCCGGGGCGTAACCCGATGTTAGATGGTTTTGGTTTGATCGCGTTTGCCAGTTTATTTCCGATGATTACAGTAATGGGGTATGCCCAGTTGTCGGTTTGGCTGGAAAGGAGAGCTGAATAATGCGTTTTAAATTGTTAATTGCCTTTGTTGAAGATTCAAAAACAGATGCTGTATTGGATGCCGCGCGTGATGCAGGGGCGACTGGTGCCACTGTTATTAATAATGCGCGAGGTGAAGGGCTGAATAAAAAGAAGACTTTTTTCGGTCTTACTTTAGAGGTCCAGCGTGATGTTATCTTATTAGTGGTTGAAGAGCATTTGGCCCGCTCGATTTTAGAGACGATTGAAGAAGTCGGCGAATTTGATAGTGAGGAAGGGCAAGGTATTGCGCTTCAACTGAATATTGAAGATGCGGTTGGTGTTGCACATCAAATTGAAGAGTTAACCAAGGTGGTTGGGGACAAGTTATGAATGAATATAATTTGAGTCATCGTGAATTTGGCGATCAGCGCATTATTCGGGTTCGCGATGTAATGATGGATGCTTACGCAATGGTTGAAGGTGTTACGACGGTTGCAGATGCTATCGTTATTGCCAAGCAACGTCAGGTAAAAGCATTAATTGTTAATAAGCGTAATGCCGACGATGAATACGGTATTGTGTTAATGAATGATATTGCCAAGCAAGTTTTAGCTCAAGATCGTTCACCGAAGCGCACTAATATTTATGAAATCATGACCAAGCCTGCATTATCGGTAAGTGCCTCGATGGATGTTCGTTATTGTGCGCGATTATTTGAACGTTTTGGGATCAGCCGTGCCCCCGTTATTGAAGATGGTAAGGTATTGGGTATGGTAAGTTATAACAATATTGTACTAAATGGCATGTTGCATGATTGAGCGGATTTAACGGCGTTTCAACCTTAGATTGAGTGTGTTTTGAAACAATGCTGAATAGAAAAAAAAAGTGGATAAGCGTAATATGTTGTTCCTGTTTTACAACGTGTGACTTTGCTTTATGAAATTATTTTTTGCCTCCGATATACATGGCTGCTACGACAGCGCGAAAAAAGCGATTGCTGCATTTGAGCAAAGCGGAGCTCAGCACTTAATATTATTAGGCGATGTCTTGAATCCTGGCCCAAGAAATACTGTTCCTGTGGGTTATGCGCCGACTAAAGTCGCTGATTTATTGAATCAGTTTGGTGACTGTATTATTGCCGTGCGTGGTAACTGCGACAGTGAAGTCGATCAGATGCTGCTAGATTTCCCGATGTTAGCGGACTACAACTTAGTGCTTTTGCCTAATGGTAGACGTTTATTTTTGACTCATGGCCACTTATATAATGCCGATAAGCACCCACGCTTAAAAGTGGGTGATGTGATTGTATCGGGTCATACACATATCCCCGTGGCTGAACAAAAAGGGGACCTTGTATTATTTAACCCCGGATCAGTCACGATGCCCCGTGGCGATCATCAGGCAAGCTTCGGTGTGTTTGAAGACAATACGTTAAAAGTCATTACATTTGGTGGTGATGTACTTCGCTCTGTAGCTATTAACTAGGTTTAGACGAAAAAATACAGTAGTGAAAACAAGAAAAGCGCAGCATTTTCATCGTTACATAATGAGTGGTGCGCTTATTAGCCTCAATTGCATCTGCGACTACATAGTCATTAACGATCGACATGCCCTAAATCTCGCTCTGGATCGATCACATCTCGTACGCGTTGTTTAAGTTGTTTGGCATCAGGAAACCCACCGTCCGCTTTACGCTCCCAAATTAATTGCTCATTACAGTGCACCTCGAAGCGTCCACCTGTGTCTGGGTGCAAACTGATGGTGTCAATTTCTTCGCTGAATGTATGTAGCAATTCTTGAGACATCCACGTTGCGCGTAACATCCAATTGCACTGACGACAGTAGTAAATATCTATTTTTGCTTTATTCATGTCCACCTCTTTACGAAAACAAGACTAAAAATCTTGAAGCCTAGATGCAAGTAATTTACTTCAAACCAATCGTAAAGATTAATACTTCTAAGCAGCGTTTGATTTAGGCGTTACTTTTTTTTAATCGTAAGGTGTGCGCCTTAATCATCCTACACGACGTAATATACCCATGAAACGTAAGTAATTCCTTTATTTACAACTGTATACACCCTAGTAACGATGAAGGGTAAGTCTGAATATAATTATTTATCTCGGAATATGCGAACAAAGATTGCGTTTTTTTCGATGTTTTATGGTGTTTAAGGCTTGAAATTAACCCTTGTTGGGTTCAGTATCCGCTGTCAATTTTTTGTATTTCAATATGTATCAGGTGAGTGTTTATGAATCAGGGTCAATTTGATTCCCTTTTACCGCCGCAGATGGCGGAAAAAGCTGCAGAAGTCGGAGTAGGTAAGGCAACTAAAGATCCAATGAAGTCTTTTCTGTTGGCTATTACTGCAGGGCTGCATATTGGGATTGCATTTATTTTCTATACCACGGTGACGACGGGTTCTGGAGATATGGCATGGGGAATGAGTAAGTTCATCGGTGGGCTTGCATTTAGCCTCGGGCTTATTTTAGTGGTGATCACTGGCGGTGAACTTTTTACGAGTTCTGTCTTGACGTTAGTGGCTCGTGCGAGTGGTAAAATTAGCTGGAAAAGCTTATGTATGAACTGGGGCATTGTTTATATCGGTAACTTGATCGGTGCTTTGTTACTGGTGGGTATCATGCTGGTGGCTAAGCAATACATGTCGGCTAATGGCGCGGTAGGTATTAATACCATGCAAATTGCTCAACATAAATTGCACCATGGTTTCTTTCAAGCAGTTGCGCTTGGCATTATGTGTAACGTATTAGTCTGTGCTGCCGTTTGGATGACATTCAGTGGACGTACTCTAACAGATAAAATCATGGTGATGATTTTACCCGTAGCGATGTTTGTATCTGCAGGTTTTGAACACTGTATAGCGAATATGTTTCAAGTACCGATGGCGATTGGTATTAAGACACTGGCATCACCTGAGTTCTGGCAACTGAGCGGTATGAACCCCGCTGATTTTGCCGATTTAACCATGAGTAATTTTATTATTAATAACCTTATTCCAGTGACTCTCGGTAATATTATTGGTGGTGGTGTGTTCGTCGGGATGGGCTACTGGCTTATTTACTTGCGCAGTGAGTAGTACCGTCGTTTATTGATGGCGCTTAGAGTAGAGCGCACAAAACAATAAAGAACATTAAAAAGGTCATAATGATAAGCAGATCATTATGGCCTTTTTGATATGAAAGACGTAAATCCTCTTCATTTTTTCTGCATCAATTGTTCATTACTGGGTACTTTAAACATGTTGTAGTATCTGGTTTTCCAAGTTTAAAGTAAAAAAAACGCCCTTGCATTACTGCAGAGGCGTTCGGTATAGCTTGTTTAGCTAATCAGTAATTACTTAGCGTCTTCAGATTGTTTTGCCTGAATCGCAGTAAGTGCAACGGTGTATACGATATCGTCTACAAGTGCGCCACGAGAAAGGTCATTTACCGGCTTACGCATGCCCTGAAGCATAGGACCGATAGAAACTAGGTCAGCTGAACGCTGTACCGCTTTGTACGTCGTGTTACCAGTGTTTAGGTCTGGGAATACGAATACTGTTGCTTTACCCGCTACAGGAGAATTAGGCGCTTTAGAAGCGGCTACATTTTCCATGATTGCAGCATCGTACTGTAGAGGACCATCGATGATTAGATCAGGACGTTTCTCTTGAGCAATGCGTGTAGCTTCACGTACTTTATCAACATCAGCACCCTTACCAGATGTACCAGTAGAGTATGAGATCATAGCAACGCGAGGTTCGATACCGAATGCTTTTGCAGAATCAGCAGATTGAATTGCGATTTCAGCAAGTTGTTCAGCATTTGGATCTGGGTTGATTGCACAGTCACCGTATACCAGTACTTGATCAGGCAGAAGCATGAAGAATACTGAAGATACGATAGATGCATCTGGTGCTGTTTTGATGATTTGGAACGGAGGAACGATAGTGTTAGCTGTTGTGTGTACCGCACCAGAAACAAGACCATCAACTTCATTGTTTTCTAGCATCATTGTGCCTAAGAAAACAGAATCTTGAAGCTTTTCACGTGCCACAACATCAGTCATGCCCTTCGCACCGCGAAGCTCAACAAGACGTTTAACGTAGTTTTCACGAACTGCTTCAGAGTCGATGATTGTAACACCAGCGCCTAGTGTAACGCCTTGCTGTTCAGCAACACGTTTGATTTCTTCTGGATTACCAAGAAGAACACACTCAGCAATACCGCGTTCAGCACAGATAGCTGCAGCTTTAACGGTACGAGGTTCGTCACCTTCAGGAAGAACAACACGCTTAGCAGCTTTGCGCGCTAGCTCTGTTAATTCATAACGGAATGCTGGTGGGCTTAAACGACGTTCTTTAGCAGAACCTTCAGTTAATGATTCAATCCACTGACCATCGATATGGCTAGCCATGTATTCGTTAACGAATTCTACACGTTCTTTATCGTCTGCTGGTACTTCAAGGCTGAAGCTCTGAAGGTTCAGAGATGTCTGCCAAGTGTTACCCAGTGCCGTCATTACAGGTAAGCCTGTTGCGAATGCACGCTCACAAAGATCCATTACTGGCTTAGGTAGTTCATAGCCGCCAGTAAGAAGAAGTGCACCGATTTCAACGCCGTTCATTGCAGCAAGACATGCCGCAACGATAACGTCAGGACGGTCTGCAGAAGTTACTAGTAGTGAACCAGGACGGAAGTGCTCAACCATGTTAGGTATAGAGCGTGCACAGAAAGTAACACTCTTGATACGACGAGTCGCAATATCACCTTCGTTGATGATTTGAGCGTTAAGGTGTGCAGCAATATCTGTTGAACGTGTTGCAATTAGCTCTGAGCTCCATGGTGCACAACCAAGTACACGAATAGGGCTAGAGTTGAATACTTGCATTACTTCAACGTTTAGCGGAATAGTTGTACCGTCTATATCGTCAAAGATTTCAGATAGGTCTGGGCGAGTACGGCCTTCAGCATCGACAGGTGCGTTTAGCTTGTTAACAATAACGCCTGAGATTTGCTTGTTTTTAATGCCGCCGAAGTTAGAGCATGCTACTTCGATACGCTCTTTTAGTTGTGCGGGGTTATCAGTACCGTGCGCAATAACGAATACGATTTCCGCACCCAGCGTTTTAGCAATTTCATAGTTAATCTGATTCGCAAATGGGTGCTTGCGAGTCGGTACAAGACCTTCGATTAATGCTACTTCAGATTGCGCTGTTGATTCTTTGAAACGTGCGACGATGTCTTCTAGCAGTACATCACTTTGGTCGTTACGAAGAAGTTCTTCGGCACGTGCCATTGTAAATGGTTCTGCAATTTCCATATCGCTGTTAGCACGGATGATCGTTGTAGTCAGATCAGGCTTTTCACCACCACTACGTGGTTGTGCGATAGGCTTAAAGAAAGAAACACGAACGCCTTTGCGTTCCATTGCACGTAAAACACCAAGGCTTACGCTTGTTAGACCAACACCAGCGCCAACTGGGATAAGCATAATAGTACGGGACACTATGAATTCCTCAAACTATTGAATAATACAGCGCTGTTCGATAACGATTCTAAAGACAGGTCGATCTGCAAATTAGAACAATTATGGAGCAACGCCACAACAAACAATTGTATTACACATGAAAAAACGGCCAGCCTAGGCCAGCCGTTATAATAATCGTTAGATTAGATAGCAGCTAGACGCGCTGTATCTTCTGCGATAACTAGTTCTTCGTTAGTCGAAACTACCATTGCAGGAACACGGCTGTTTGCAGTCGTGATAACACCTTCTTTACCGAAGCGTGCTTTAAGGTTTGCTTCGCCGTCAACTTCAACACCTAGGATAGCAAGACGGTTAAGAACCATTTCGCGGATAGGAGCAGAGTTTTCACCGATGCCGCCAGTGAATGTGATAGCGTCTAGACGACCTTCTAGTGTTGCAGTGTAACCAGCAACGTACTTAGCTAGACGGTGACAGAATACGTCCATTGCACGAGTTGCTTCTTCTTTCTTACCGTAGTTGTCTTCAACGAAACGACAGTCAGAAGTCACTTGAGTTAGACCTTGAAGGCCAGACTCTTTAGTTAGCATATTGTTGATTTTTTCAACAGAGTAACCAAGTGTATCGTGTAGGTGGAAAATGATCGCAGGATCGATATCACCACAACGCGTACCCATTACTAGACCTTCAAGCGGAGTAAGACCCATAGATGTATCTACAGATTTACCGTTCTTGATTGCACAAACAGAAGCACCGTTACCTAGGTGACAGTTGATGATGTTTAGTTCATCTTCTGGCTTCTCTAGTAGCTCAGCTGTTACACGTGTAATGAACAGGTGAGAAGTACCGTGCATGCCGTAACGACGGATAGCGTGGTCTGTGTATAGGTTGTACGGAAGTGCGTATAGGTACGCTTCTTCAGGCATAGTCTGGTGGAAAGCAGTATCGAATACAGCAACGTTTTTAAGTGCTGGAAATGCTTTCTGTGCCGCTTTAATACCGATGATGTGTGCAGGGTTGTGAAGAGGTGCTAATGCAGAGCAATCCTCGATACCTTGAACTACTGTTTCATCGATAAGAACAGATTGAGTGAACTTCTCACCACCGTGAACTACACGGTGACCGATAGCTGCTAGGTTAGCGGCAAGTTCTGGCTTAGAAGCAATGATGCTTTCTACCATAAATGCTAGTGCTTCTTCGTGAGCAGCACCATCGCCAAGTTGAGCTTCGTGCTTGCCATCAAGTTTCCACTTGATACGAGCTTCTGGAAGGTGCAGACATTCTGCAAGACCTGTTAGGTGTTCTTCACCTGAAACAGCGTCAACAATAGCGAATTTAAGAGATGAACTACCGCAGTTAAGAACTAGAACCAGCTTAGACATGAGAGTGACTACCTATAATCTGTCTGAAAGTTGATATTCGTGAGAATAAAAAAAGTACCCATAGCGTAGACGACTTTTGATACAGTCAGTCTAAATCGGGTTAAAATTGTGCACTATCCGTAGGGCTAGAATTGAGTAACCCACAATCCTGGGTCATCCTTGATGGCTGCTTTAGGTTGCCTAAATGGTAATTACAGGCAACAATTAACTTAAAGCGTGCTTAGGATAGCCGATTGTTACCCAATATAACAAAAAGATTTTAGAAAAATTTAATTTGAATCAAGTTTGTTACTACTTTATTTTAATAATTATGGTTTTTTTTGATGGTTGGTGCTTTATGACTCAACGAACGGTTTGGCAACACTTCCAAAATGGTCAGCAGTACATGGCAACATGGCCTATGCGCAAAGAGCTAGCAGCCATATTCCCAGAACAGCGCTACATTAAAGCGACAAAATTCGCGACCCGTGTTATGCCTGCCGTTGCAGTTATGAGTGTCTTAAGCCAAATGGCATTCAATAACTATGGCGCGCTACCACAAGCAATGACGGTGGCGCTATTTGCATTGACCATGCCCTTGCAAGGTTTGTGGTGGTTGGGTAAGCGCAGTCGAACGACGTTGCCACCTTCATTAGCCATTTGGTATCGTGAAATTTATGAAAAGATCACCAGTGAAGGGCACGCAATGCAGCCGTTGAAAAAACAGCCTCGATATCTTGAATTGGCAGAAGTCTTGAATCGCGCGTTTAAGCAACTGGATAAAACATCGTTAGAAAGGTGGTTTTAAACTGATACACAATACGACGTTGTGATCTTTTAGATGTGGTACAACATTATTGAAAAGTAAAAAAGCCCTGAGTAAGGGCTTTTAGTTCAGGTCAGTCATGTTCTGCGCCGCAAGACGATAGCGAATTGATCAAACTATCGTAAAGCCCTACCCAGTACTGCCTTCAATACGAATGTTAACAGTGAAGCTATTAACAGCGAAAATGTTTATTCGTCTTCAAATAAGCCGTCTAGTGGCTTTTTAGTACGAATGCCATCTTTAACTAAAATCTCAAGATAGAATGAAGTCAGTTCTAATTTCTCTGCTTCATCAATGCACTTGTTGATTTCTTTAAGGTGGATTACTTTTGCTTCTTGTTCGGTGTGACCAAACTTACAATCAAAATCCCAAAAATCGACACCAGAAGGAAGCTGCTTATTACGCTCTCTTTTGATGTACTTTTTCACTTCACTTTTAACTGATTCAACGACTCTTGGCACAGCTTTTTTTGGGTGAGTTAAAGCAAATGTTTTTTTCATTGTTTTCCTAAATCTAAATAAGGGCTCAGAAAAGATAGAGCGCTAGGCATATTTTACTTCAATTCTACAACAGTAGCGACGGTGAAGTGGTATTTCAATTGATTCTAGGATTTTTATACGTATAGGAATAACAGGTAACTCTTTAATTCTTATCGTTAATAAACATAACCCCGTAATAATCTATATCTAATAATAAAGTAATACAGGGGTTATGTTCGTTGAATTCAACTAACTCAATAAAAGGCTGTCATCCGCTAATTCTTCGCCTCGCACTTTGCTGAACATTTCAAGTAGTTGTTTCACGTCCATGTTATCTCGCTCTTGACCTTTAACATCTAAAACGATTTCACCTTGGTGAAGCATGACGGTGCGATCACCGTGCGCGAGGGCATCTTTCATTGAGTGCGTCACCATCATTACGGTGAGATCGAACTCTTTCACCACTTTTGTTGTGAGGGCGAGTACAAAAGCGGCCATTCTTGGGTCTAGTGCCGCGGTGTGTTCATCGAGCAATAACAGCTTACTGTCGGCTAATGTCGCCATGACTAAACTCACAGCTTGGCGCTGACCACCTGAAAGTAAGCCAATACTATCACCTAAACGATCTTCTAAACCTAAGCCAAGAATACTGATACGTTCTTGAAAGAGTTTACGGCGGTTTGAAGATAACGCCATTTTCCAGCTACGTTGGCTACCACGTTTATAGGCTAATGCCATATTTTCTTCAATCGTTAAAGAAGCACAAGTGCCAGCTAAAGGATCTTGGAATACGCGTGCGGCATATTGCGCGCGTTGATGTACGGACTTATCCGTCACATCAATATTATCAATCAGTA
This sequence comes from Photobacterium profundum, assembly GCF_003026285.1. Classification (GTDB taxonomy): domain Bacteria; phylum Pseudomonadota; class Gammaproteobacteria; order Enterobacterales; family Vibrionaceae; genus Photobacterium; species Photobacterium profundum. The sequence continues at coordinate 59,425 of NZ_PYOD01000020.1, read as the reverse complement.
CTTGCCCATCGCTCATGGGGGTTTCACCACTGACAGCGCCCAGCAAAGTTGATTTCCCTGCACCATTTGAACCAATCACAGTAACAAATTGTTTTTCAGGCACCACTAAGTTAATGCCACGAAGTGCTTGGTTTTCTAAAATCGTGCCTTCGTTGAAGGTAACGCGAATATCATTTAATTCAATCATCTTGAGCTTTACCTCCTAGGCAAGTTTTTTGGTTACGGCAGCGCGTTTTTTTTTGCGATTGAAGCTAGTTTTCATTCGAGGTGCAATTAAGGCAACAGCAACAAGAACAGCGGTGATCAAATTAAGATCGGAGGCTTTGAGCCCGAACATACCTGAACTTAATGCAAATGCGACCGCGAGACGATACAACACTGAGCCCACAATAACGGCGACCACGGCAACCCATATTTTTCTACCTGGAATAAGGGTTTGTCCCAAGATAACCGCAGCAAGACCTACAACGATTGTACCAACACCTGATGTGACATCAGCAAAGCTGTTTGTTTGAGCGAATAGAGCGCCAGAAAAACCAACAAAACCATTTGAAAGCGCGAGACCAAGGTAGGTATATAACGCGGTGTTGCCGCCTTGTGCACTTACCATGCGGCTATTCACGCCCGTTGCACGTAAACCTAAGCCAAAATCACTGGCTAGCAAACGAATGATGAACCAAGCACTGAAGACCACAAGCAGAGCAACAACCAATAAGCGAATTAAATTAGAATCAAAACCGTAATCCATCGCAAAATTTTCGAACGGGGTCAAAATAGTTTCTTCCCCTAAAAGAGCAAGATTAGGGCGACCCATAATGCGGATATTGATAGAGAAAGCGGCAATCATGGTCAGAATACTGGCCAATAAATGTAAAATATTGCAGCGAATGGCTAAAAATCCAGTAACTAAACCACAAGCACCACCTGCAAATATGGCCATCAATGTGGCTATCCATGGATTAATGCCAGCTACGATTGCAGTAGCAGCGACCGCAGCGCCCATAGGAAAACTGCCATCGACGGTTAAATCGGGAAAATCTAAAACGCGAAAAGTCAGGTATACACCAAGTGCAACCAATCCATACACCAATCCAATTTCTAGCGTACCAATGAAGGCAAAGAAAGACATCTATAACACTCCTTGTCTTATATGAAAGAGGCAAGAGTAATGGCTCTTGCCTCTTGCCATTTGAAACTTATTTTTCGATTGAGGTTGCGCGTGCTAATACTGCTGCTGGGAACGAAATCCCTAGTTTCTCGGCAGCTTTTTGATTTAAGGCTAGATCTGACCCTTTCGCTACATTAACTGGTAAATCAGCGATTTTCGTGCCTTTAAGTAACGCATCAACATAGTCAGCTGTTTGAATACCAACTTGGTAATAGTCAAAGCCCAATGCTGCAAGTGCACCATTTTCAATATAGGTAGTGGATGCGCCAATAATCGGTTTGTTTGCTTGGTTTGCTGCGTTTACTAGTCCATCAATCGCACTGGCAACTGTGTTATCTGTCGGGGCGTAAATCACATCAACTTTTGAAGCGATAATTTGCGCTGCTGATTGAACATCAGCACTCTTAAGAGCTGTGCCTTCTACTACTTCAATGCCTTTTGCTTTTGCGGCTTCACGTAGTAACTCAACTAACGCAACAGCATTGGATTCGCCTGGATTAAAGACCACCCCGATACTTTTCAGATTTGGAATGATTTCTTGCATTAGCTCAACATGTTGAGCAACGGGTGATAAGTCAGAAAGACCGGTTACATTACCGTTGGGTTTTTCCATGTTTTTAACGAGCTTTGCACCAACAGGATCAGTAACAGCAGTAAATACAACGGGAATAGAACGAGTGGAAGCGGCAAGGGCTTGTGCGGTTGGTGTTGCAATACCGACTAAGACATCAGGTTGTTCACCGACAAATTGTTTGGCAATTTGAACTGCAATCGCGGGATTACCCTGTGCTGTCTGATAAGTGAATTCAAGGTTTTCACCTTCGACGTATCCTTTTGCTTTTAAACCATCCAGTAAACCTTGGCGTGCAGCATCAAGAGCGGGGTGTTCAACGATTTGTGATACTGCGACTTTGGCCACATCCGCGAAGGCAGATGCGGATGATAGTGCGAATGATGCCGCTATACCGGCTGCGACAAGTAGTTTTTTACCCTTCATTGCAAGCTCCTTGCTTTATTATTTTATCCAGTTAGAGAGCAGTCTCTAGTTCGAACTGTGATCTCATAGGATAATGTTTTAGCGCAAAGCGAAAAGAAAGAACATCTAATTTTTAACAAAGTTGAAACATTATATCTATCGAATATGTGGTTTTTTGATGAAATGACGGGGGGTTAATTTGATATTTAGATGCTGGGTGGCATTTAAATGCTATGTATTGGGTATTATTTCGGTTGATTATTCTTAATTTGGATTTTTAATTATATTGATCTTAACTGACTTATTTTTTACATGGAAAAGCTCAAAGCCTATTCAGCTTCAGGAAAGGTTGTTGCAGGATAATGAACTAGTAAAAGAGATATATAGCTGTATCTCTCCTAAGTCCTCCACCAGCTGGCCGCCGATGGGGGACTACTCTTTTCTGGCTATTCGTTTTATTTGGTATAACACTTCAATTCTTTATTTCTGCTTGAAATGCTTTTCATTGCAGCCATCATTTTATCTTTACTTACATAACCTTTGGGCAGTGGTATTACATTGACTCTATAATCAGGTGCATCCTCAGCGATATTCGATTGCTCAGTGACAGGGGTAACCATAACGATGTTAAGTTCAGGGTTACGTGCCTTAATACGCGATGCAGTACCTAGTCCTTCAGCAACATGGAAGCGCCCTGCAACATGGATAATTTGTTTACCAGGATGTTTCGCTAAATAGTCCACCATACTTTCTGCCATGGTGTCATCCCAAGCGGTTTGTGCTGCAAACTGGCGTTGTGTTTTTGCTTCATCACCGTGATGCATTGATGCTTTGAATTTCGCTTGGTAGGCATCTGGTGTTAGCGTTAAATTATCAGCTACCCACTTACGTTCGTTATTCGGCAGACGGTCAAGATAATCTGTGCCTTCTCGGCCAATGCATCGAACAATAGGCTTAGGTGCATTCGCGGCAATCACATCCAGACTATTTTGCTTTGCCAATTCCACTAAAGGGCGGTAGTCACTGATATAGTTAGGCCAAGCATTCCCTTCTTTTATGAGTGTTTGTTCGCCAATCTCTCCCGCTAAATATTGATCAACTAAAGGCTGCTTATCGCGGGTAAATTGTTCCATCGATAAAGCCATATTAGGGTTTTGGCGATAAAGTTCGGCAAACAGTTGGGCTTGCATTAAGTGCGCCCCCGGATGCCCATGCCATTCGCCCACAAGAACAATATCGGCATCGCTAATCGCTGAGGCAAGTTTTGATAGGCTAAGTGTTGCACCTTGTGGCGAGGTGATCGTGTAATCATACATTGTGGGTGGCAAAGGTTGTGTCGTTGTTGTATTTACAGGTAATTCAGGCTGTGTTGTACAGCCAATAATCATGCCGGTTAGCCCAAGAGAGAACCATTTTTTCATTTGAATACCACACCTTAAAAAGAACTCACATGCAAAGATGCGCATGCAAAAGTCGAAATACACAGTATGAATACCTATTTTATTCATGATGGGATCAAACCTCATGCAATAGGTATAACTGTAGACTGTGTGTGATAGTAATAGAGGTGAGATTGATTATCAAATGCAATTGATAATCAATACTAAAGGTTAACGAAAAAGAAGAGAGTTGTTATTGGCGACGGTAAACGCGGATTGAAAAGTCGGCTTCACAGCGTAAATCAACCGCCGTTTTTAGTTGCTCCCATACTGCATCTGATGTTTTCCATGCAAAAGGTGTCATTTGCATTAAAGCTGTTGCCTCTTCACCGTTCAGTGTCATGTCGTAATGTAATTGCTGATCGGCGACTAAATCGAATCCTTCAATAACTTCTGGTTCCATGTCGTGCAAGTGTACGCCGTTATAAATTAACTCTTTTAACTGGTATAGGTGACGCGCAGCAGGCGAAACGGTTACTAAAATACCGTCTTTTTTAACTGCACGTTGTAATTCTTCATCTTTACAAGGAGCGTAAATACGCACGATACCGTCAAGATACGCATCGGAATAGGGTAGACGGTGGCTCGATGCGACACAGAAGTAGCAGTTTTTGTAGCGTTTGGCGGCATAACGAACAGCCACTTTAGATATATCTAACCCATGTACGCTTAATTCAGGGTGCTTAGCCTGTAATTGGGTAAATTCAGATGTGTAATACCCTTCGCCACAGCCAATATCTAATAATTGTTGCGCGTTCTCTGGCAAGTGCTCATCTAGATGCTTGATCACCGCTTCGCGCAATGGGTTGTAGTGATTGGTATTTAAAAACAAACGTCGCGCTTGCATCATTTCTTGGTTATCACCAGGGTTCTTTGACCCTTTATGCTGAACGGGCATTAAATTCACATAGCCTTCTTTGGCTAGATCGAACTGATGATTATTCTCGCAGCGCCAGTATTGAGTATGGTTGGCTAAAGCTGAGTGACATAAAGGGCATTGATAAGACATGATGAAAACCGCACGATTAAATTCAGTGCTCATTGTAATACCAAACATCGAAAGTAACTACCCACTGAATATCTCCTTATATGCCTTCTATACGCTCGTTACTCAATAGTTTAAAGGATACACATCACATAATTCTCGATGAAAAATTAGACTTAAATCACAGTTGAAAACTATTATTTCATAGCGCGAAATAACGATCGCCTCGTTCAGCCTTTATTCAGCATTCTCGGTTATCTTGCACCTTAACTTGAACGGAAAGTGCACGTGAAGTCATTTTTTGCTCATGTTTTTTTCCATTAAACAATTTGTATTGTCCTCTGTGTAGTAGACGATATATCGCTGTTATTATTGAGTTTCAGTGATATTTCAAGGAAGAAAAGAGCTGCATGATTTTGTCTGTGTGACCGCCGAATCCACATAATCAAAGTCGGGATAAAAAAAATAACAATATTAGGATTTCAAACAATGAAAAAGACAGTATTAGCAGCTCTTTTACCTGCCATGTTAGTGGCTGGCGCAGCACAAGCCGCAACCGTTTACCAAGGTGAAGACGGTTCAAATATTGATGTTTACGGCCGTTTAGGTTTTAACGTTAATGACCGTGACAACAATCCTGATGACAGTAAATTTGTTGGTCAATTTGATGGTCGTCTAGGTCTTGGAGGCTCTCAAACAGTTAACGATAAAGTATCGGTAATTGGTTGGGCTGAGTACCAAGTGGGTGCCGCTGAAGGTAAAAATGAAGGTTCTGATCTGAGTGCACGTTACGTATGGGCAGGTGTTGATGCATCTGAGTACGGTAAAATTACTGGCGGTCGTGTGGCTTCAGGCCTAATTATGTCAACAGACATTGCTGATGTGTTCTCTTTATCTGACGTGACACTTGCACGCCAAGCGGGCCTTGTGAATAAGAACGCAACGCAAGTTTTCCGTCAAGATGATACCTTACAGTACCAAAATAGTTTTGGTGCATTAGATGTGTCAGCTGCCTACATCTTAGGCAATAACGTTAAAGATTACGAAACTAAGAATGGTTATAACCTTGCAGCACGTTACACCATCGACATGGGTAATGCGGGTAAGTTAGCACCAGTTGTGTCTTACCAGCAAAATAATGCAGACAACGGTCGTTCTGACAACGTTGATAAATACGATTTCTGGTCTGTAGGTACACGTTACTACTTGAACGATTTAATGCTGGGTGCGGTGTACTCTGAAGATGAAGTTACATACAAAGGCCAAGAAAATTCACAAGATAAAGTATACGAATTGACGGCCGTTTATGATGTGAATGCTGATTGGGTACTTCGTGCAGGTTACCGTAACCTAGAAAACACTGGTGGCGATGAAACAAAATACAAAGATACAACGGTAGAAGCACAATATAAGATGACTGATCGTTCATCTATCTTCACTAGCTATGTATTCCGTGATGGTGATAACGGTACCGGTAATATCTGGGGTGATTGGAACAACGCAGAAGAAGACTACGTCAACGTTGGTCTACGTTACGAGTTCTAATTGAACCGTTAACGTGTGAGAAAAAGCCAGCGGTGATCCGCTGGTTTTACTATTTATAGAATATCTATTTTCAGAGAGAAAGCATGATGAAAAAAACACTGTTAGCATTTACGTTGCCTTTGGTATTGACTTCACAAGTTGCCATGGCAGAAGTAACCTTGAAAATGCCTGGCAATTTTGAAATTCTTGCAGCTCAACATCTGGAAATTAAAAAAGCGACAAAAACAGTGGCACTACCAGAAGGTGATCAACAGGTGTTGGTACGTTTTGATAGTCCTACTAACCCGCATTCGACGGGTCAGTCTATGGGGTATGTGTCATCGCAACCTGTTTTAATTCGTTTTTCCGCGAATGATGGTGAGGTGGTTGAATTAGTCGCCCCTCGTGTTGATACTCAACAAGATGTAAAACGTTTTGCGGAAAAACCTCGTTTTGAATTAACAGATACAGCGGGTAAGTCTGTTAGTTTTGAACGTGAAAAAGTGGTGGTATCAGGCTCTCCCTTAATGGCGAACTATAACGATATCTTAGCGGTTCAAGTTGCGGCGAGTGAAAAACAGACCTTGCCACAACCGGCTGTAACAACAACCTCTTATCAAGCTGTATCAACGGTTGATATTAACCAATTAACGCCAGCCCAAGCAGATCAATTGATGAAAGATTTATATCAAAGTGCTGACAAAAAACGTCGTAAAGAATTTATACGCTGGGCGCTAGGTTTATAAATGTAGAACGCTAAATTAGCATTTAAGCAAAGCTTTAATTATTACAAACAAAAAGGAGGCCTGTTAAACAGACCTCCTTAATCGTTAGTTAGAGTTACTGAGGTTAGTTATGCGTTGTTTAGCTGACGGTGAATAGCAATGATCTCATTCGCCATATCGCGACATAACATAGCAGTCATAATGTGGTCCTGAATGTGAGTAAGAATAAGAGTCATCGTGACCTTACCTTCACCTTCATCGAAACCAATTAAGCCTGTTTGCGTTTTGTGTACTTCGGTAAGTGCTTCTTCGGCTGCGATCAGCATCGCTTCAGAACGCTCAAACTCACCATTACGAGCCTCACTCATCGCTTGCATAACAGCTGAACGTGCTTCACCTGCTTTGCAAAGTAGCGTCATCAAAAACTCTTCAGTAATATCTTCTTGAGTATTAATTTCGAAAGTCATAATTAAGCCTTTACTGGTTCAGAGTTCGGTGCATCTTCAGTATTTGCTTGCTCTTCGATAAGTAATTGCTTTTCATGCATCTTGAAGAATGGATAGAAAATAACCATGCTCACAAGTACGCAGACGCCAACCAAAATGGCCGCTGTACCTGAGTTTGTCGCAATAACCGCACCAATAGGTGCTGGCATAGTCCACGGTGGAAGTGCAACGATCTTAGAAACAAATTCAGTCTTAAAGGCTAACCACACAATACATGTATTAATCATTGGTGAAAGCATCCAAGGGATGAAGTAGTTCGGGTTCATTACGATAGGCGTACCAAAAATAACAGGCTCATTGATATTGAAGCTGCCAGGAATGATAGACATTTTACCGATTACATTCAGGTGGGTAGCCTTTGAGCGCATCATTAGAACAACGAAGCCCCAAGTACCACCAGCACCACCAACAAAGACAAAGAAGTCGAGTAGCGGGTTAACGAAAATCTTCGGAAGCTCTGCACCAGCGGCTAGTGCGTCCTGATTCATACCAAGATTGACCAATAGGATTGGAGCCAAGATACCAGTAGTAACAACAGCGGAACCGTGAATACCAGCAAACCAAAGTAGCTGAATCATAACAACGGCAAGTAGACATGCTAAGAACGAGTCTGATGCCGATACTAAGGGTCTAAATAATTCCATAACAGCAGATGGAATTGTTAGGTCGTAACCACCAAGAATAGCATTAAGACCCGGAACCAATATTGCGAGAATGACGATTGGAATTAGCAGGTCAAATGACGCTGCAATTTTTTCAGGGACAGCTTCAGGAAGTTTAAGGCTGATATTCTTATCACGTAAGAAGCGCTGTAGTTCAGGAACAAACAAACCAGCCATGATTGCGGTAAATGCGCCAGTCCCCCCCAGATAAGCCGCTGGTATCACCCCACCGACACCTTCAACGGATTGAATAGGAGCTGCTGCCAGAAGGAAGGTGAATAATGAGAGTAAACCAGAGTTTTGTGCGCGTAGCCCGTATGATTCCGCTAAACTAAAACCTATACTATATGCGGCATAAACAGCAAAAATGCCCATACTGACTTGGAATGGTGTAAGTATATTATCTCGACCAATCATCTCCATAAGGGAGTGCCAGCCATTAAGGAAAAAGTTATCCCCCGGTGGCGGGAAAGCTAATACTAAAAGTAAAGAGCCCACGATCAAAAACGGCATTGTTGCCACGAAACCATCTTTTATTGCATTGATATGTCGCTGAGTTGAAACTTTCGAGGCAATAGGAGCCACGACTTTTTCAACGAAGTTCATTATTCCATTAAGAACTGACATGAATTAACTCCATTTAATTACTTGCTATTCATCGATTGATAAAGATTAACTGCTTGATTAAGAACTACGTCACCTTTCATCATTCCGTAGGACATCATGTCGATAAGGCCACAAGCTTTACCGTTTTCTTCAGCACGTTTCTTGAAGTCTTCAAATTGGAATTTAACTTGTGGTGCTACCAAGCAAACATCATTTTCAGCAAGTGATGCTTCAAATTCAGACACTGAATAAGCATTAATTGAGCAATCTATATTTTGATTATCAGCAGCTTCACGCATTTTTTTTACAAGCATGCTGGTTGACATCCCAGCAGCACAGCATAGAAAAATCTTCATACTATTTCCTTTAAACTTATTTTACTCTGAAAAATTAGAGTAAAATAATAATCTCCCTTCAAATAAAAATAATGGTGCAAACTCACACCTTTTAAATATTCACTTTATTGATGGCAATGGGGGTACTTATTTGCGAGGCAATTAGAACTATCAATGTTTTTGTTGCAAACTGTAGTGAAAAATCATGAACTAGATAGCCTCGGGGTGAAGGCGATATTCTCAAAATATGGCATTCTTGAGTTGCTGAATCAGGATTTATAGCAACGTACAGAAGGTTTTTTCTACGCTAATATCCAGGGGATTGGTCTATCCAGACATATTCAATACTCGAACCTGTACTGGAAAATACGTGAGAAATAAGACAAAGGATTAGGATAGATTATTGCCGTGCGACAACGTTCAGGCATCCGATACCAACTTAAATAGCGCCCCAAATACTTCGTAGGTAGAGGTTTCGCTATCCTTGAATAGACGGCCAGTAGTGTTTTGAATGGTTAGATAATTAATGGAATTGGTATAATAATGGAATAAATTATTGTTCATTCATGAGAGTAAACCGCTGCAGTTCTTCACACGTAAATTAAGTATGATCGTGCTACAACAGTTTGCTCAGAAATAACCTTTTTTAATATTGTTTCGTGTTTAGAATAAGTCATACCCTCATCTTTGATGAGTGAAAAATAGTCAGGCACTTGTCTAGGTTAGTATAACTCTGTCTTTAGGCGTTAAAATTCGCTGGTGGGTCTCACCTTGAATTCTGCTTTATCTAAACCGTGTTTTTTCATTCTTAAATACAGTTTTTTTCGTGGTATTTGTAAGTAAGATGAGACTTCATTGATACGCCCAGTGAAAAGGTATAGCGCATCTTCAATGACTTGTTTTTCATAGCCATCAACTAATTCATCAAGTGGGCTACTCATTTGTTCTAGCGGCTTAGAACGCTCTTGCCCTGTCAATTTTACTATCCCAATAGCATATAACTCTGCAACACTTTTTAGTTCATGTATGTTGCCTGACCATTGATGTCGATTGAGTGTATTGATGTACGCTTTGTCGACAGAGGGCACAGCTTTGTTTAACTTCTTACAGCTACACCTCAGGTAATGTTTAAAAATTGGGGTGATATCGCTTGTGCGTTGTCGAAGTGTGGGTACTACAAAGCGTATTTGGCTTAGAAAATAAAAAAGTTCGGGTAACATTTCTTCACTTTCAACGATCTTTTCGGCATCGCCATCAATGATCGCTAATACTCGTACTTCTTTTTTTCCTTGCCGATCTTGCTCAAGTAAAAAGCGGCATAGCCATTGCTGCACTTCCATGGGCATTTTATGTGGATTGGTTAAACATAAGCTGCCACTTCGTACTGAAATCATTGTGCGCTGAAGATCGGGTGTACACGTAATTTCGCTACCATCAATCTCAATGTAAGGGCCGACGCTTAGCTGGCGACTGTGATGCAGTAGTTTTGATACGGTACGTCGACCTGTACCGCCTTCACCATCAATTAATACATCCTTGTTCGTCAAGGCAATGTTAGCGACTTGGTCGCGCAGTTTGACTATTAGTGGGCTATCACCGATTAACACTTCAGACACGGTATTATTCAAACTTTGGCGTTGTTCGATCACTTGCTTACGTTTAGGTAGCAGTACCTCAAGCAATGTTAGTAGCTCAGTCGGTTGTAATGGCTTCTGGAGAAAATCGACTGCACCTTTCTTTACCGCATCGACAGCCATTGGAATATCACCATGACCCGTAATGAGGATGACTGGTAACTCATTATCAAAGTCTTTAATCTTAGCCAGTAATTCCATACCATCTAAACCTGGCATGTACATGTCAGATACAATCACCCCTGACCAATTTTTAGCTATCATAGCTAGAACTTGAGTTGGGTCGGTGGTTGCTTGTGCTTTGTAGCCAGAGATTTCAAGTAAATCCTGATAGGCTTCAACAACATCTTTGTCATCGTCAACGATCAGCACTTGTACATCATTATTTATGATCATGATTATTTAACTCCAATACGACCATAGCCCCTCCTTCAATGGTTGAAGCTAGGAAAATATCCCCTCCTAAACGGTTCATAATTGAACGACAGATACTCAGGCCTAGACCAAGCCCAACATCCTTTGTTGTTGTGAAGGGAATAAATAGTTTTTTTATAATTTCAGCGTCAAAACCATTACCTGTATCACTGACTGCAATACGTAATAATGGGTTGTTATTTAATAAGCTAAAGACAGAAATTTCGCGCTGTTCTTGCCCTGCGACCGCATCACAACTATTAACCAGTAAATTGACGAGTACTTGCTCAAATTGCACTTGATCAGCATTCGCGAATAGATCTTGATTAATGGTATTCGTGATGATGGTTTTTTGTGTTTTCGCCCGACTCTCAACAATTAACATTGATTGGTTAATTGATTCTCGAATATTGACAGACACCAGAGGATTATTCGCAGATTGCTTACGTGAGAAACTGCGCAGACTCGCAATAATACGTCCCATTCGAGCAGTTAGGTTGTCTATTTTATCTAAACTGGCGGGTAATCGGGTATAATTTTCTTTGTTGACTGCCATTTTTGCGGTGAAGACATACGTTGAAATTGCGGATAATGGTTGATTTAATTCATGCGCAAGTGAGGTCATTGTTTGCCCGACAACGGCCATTTTTGTTGCTTGAATAAGATCATCTTGAGCGGCAAGTAAATCATTTTCAACCCGCTTCCTATCTTCAACCTCCAGCTTTAATTGGTGGTTACGGTTGGTCAATGATAACGTTTTCTCACGAACCATATTTTCTAACCAACGAGCAGCATTTTCTTGTTCTGTAATATCCGTCATCGTGATAATAACTTTATCGCTATTACCTTGGGTGAACAGACGAAAATCGAGTCGTAAATATACACAGTCATCTTTAGTGTTGTGTTTGAGAGTAAGATTGCACGCCCCTTTGACTAATAGCGGACTGCTATCGACAAATAAAGATTTCAACCGTTGCTGCATATTAATATTAAACAAATTCCAGATTGTATTTGTCTTAGAAGATGTATCGTAATTAAATAGTTTTAATGCACTGGTATTGACCGATTCGACTACACCATTTAAATCACAGGTGATGATACTCGCCTGAGTATTATTAATTAGATTCAAGGCGTTACTTTGCTGCATTTCTTGCATTTGCTGACAAAAATACTGCAAATTATTACCCAACTTTCCAATTTCGTCATTTCCTGCCACGTTAATTTCAGTATTAAGATTACCATTGGCAACGTCGTAAAGTGCTTTACTGAGAAGGTTAAGGCGTTTAACAATACCGCGATTCACTAAGTAGATTGAGATCACGATAGATAAGAAGATCGCTAAGGAGACGACCCCAAAGAGTATGAAATTACTGACAGTAATGGAGTGGCGAGTTTCATCATTGAGTTGTTTCAATGAGGTTGTTGCTTGTTCTGCCATTGTTTGAATTAATTCTTCTTGATCACGTAGTCGGTTCTGAATACGTTCAGCATATTCATTGATGGTATTGGAGAGCAATACATCTTCTCGTAATTGTTTTTCCAGCACGCCTTTAGGTTGGACTAAAACAATTAATTCGCTGAGCAGTTGTCGGTAAGATACCGTCGAAGGGTAATGGCTGAGTGTTTTACTCATATTACTGACTTCTTTGATTTTATAACCAATAAAGTAGAAGGCATTACTAATGTCACGTTCATGTCGCTGCAATAAAATTTCTTGCACTAATTGGTGCAGTTCATTTTCTTTAACTGTGATTGATTGGATTAATGAAAATTCGGTCATGATTTCAGTGATCGAATGAGTATTGATCACATTTGGTAATAGACGTGTTAGTTGCCACTCGACCTCTTGACGTAGTGGGGTAAGCTCATCAATCAAATCTTGGTGTAGCCATTTAATGCTATTCACCGTGGTCGTTAACGACAGTAAATGTCTATTGCGTTGATCTAATAAGACAGTATAAGCAGTAATATCGCTGGCTAAAATGGCATGTTCTGCTTTTATTGCAGGGTAGTCGCCTAGGCTGGCGGTTTCGGTTATTGCGGCAGTGATTAATTCCAGTTTAGTGAAAATGTTTTGCTTAAGGTTACGATGCAAAATAGGGTCGGTATTGTGACTTAACAGGTTGAGGGCTGCCTGCAAACTCGCGGTATTGCGTTCAAGTTGGTAACTTGCACGTAATGTTGGCATGTTTCTATTCACGATAGTTTCAATTTTATCGTCTAATGTTTCCCAATTAATAACGGCAATGAGCCCCACACTAATGGTAAGAAACCCCATAAAGGCAATAGCGGATGTGAGTCGGTAACCAATTGTTTTCTTGCTAAACACTATTTATGACCTTCGTGTTCAAGAATGATTTTTTGCGAGATTACAATTGATTGCTCAAGCTGGCTGCGCATAATTCGTCGCCAAGCATTTAGTTGCCTTGTGGTGACTATATCATTTCGAGATAGTGATAAATGGGTATATATATCACTGTGTGACTGCGCCTCTGTTACTGGTGGTGTAGAAGCTAAGCTTATCGCAAGGTCATATTGACGCTGTTGTTCATTGGTAAAATGTGATGAGCATTTAGCGGCTTCATTAATCAGTTGCCATGCTTGATTGAGTAAAGTCAGTTGATGGGCAATTGCTTGTTCAAATAAGTGTTTAATCATGACATCGCGATGCTGCATTAATTTGAAATCGAATGATTGTGATGTAAATGATTGAGTGATCTCACTGTTTAGAGGGTATTTATACAATGAACTTTCAGGCAATTTTTTTTGCATGTTGTCTGATAATAAAAAATCAATAAAATGGCTCGTATGGTTCGCTTGATGTAGATTTTTTACTGCTGCAATGTAGCTGGGCATGAGAGGGCTATCGATTTGATAAGTAAAACCAATAAATGGGAAACGCTGTTTATTTTCAAAAGCAAAACTATCTATAACGGGGCCAATACCGACCAATCCTCGTGAAATAGCATCACTAACGCCAAAACTGCGTGCTGAAATAGACGCCAGATTCCCTCCCATTTGTAGTAGCATTTTCCAGCCACCTTTCCACCCATGTTGTTGCAGTATATTTTCAACCATGAGGTGCATAGTACTTGAACGGGCAGGGCTACTCATTATTAAATGACGGAAATATTGCGGCTCGATTAGACTTTTAAAGTCTTTTGGTTGTTCGAGGTTATGTTTAGTTAAGTAATTGTTATTCCACATTAGGCCGTAGGCTGAGTACCCAAAAATTGCGATATCATCAGAGTGTGTTTTTAAATCGGTTTGTTGTTGTAGGGTTTGATTTATTGTCGTTGGTAATGGTTTTAGTGTGCCTTTTTTGACCAACGGAAGAAAAAGAGCAGGCGACGATGAAATAACAAGATCAATGTCATGATCATTTTTGCTTAGTAGTCGTACCCCTGAATCAGCTCGACGGTGCAATATTTTGATTGTTGAATCAGGATATAGTTGTTGGAATTTATTCGTAACAGGGGTTATTGATGCTTCAGAGAAAGTGGTTAATATAATTAAATGATTCGTCGGGGTGGCAAAACAAGTTGGCGACAGAATAAGCAGTAGTAATAGCAATCGAATCATAAGTGCAATAATAATTTCTTTTATTTATGTTCTTATATACAGGGTTATTTATTGTGATTATAGCCAAATAGTGGCTGTGTTCATTAATGTTTTAAGTCGCTAGCGCTTTTAAATTTTCATATTTTGCATGTGTGTCAAAAGTAACTCACCTTGCGCTTATTGATGCGTTTAATTACCCCAAATACTCCCACACAGAAATGACAAAACCGGAGGAGTCCTCCGGTTTTAAATGTAAGTTCTATAAGCAAGTCAATTGATTATAATAGCACCAATTATGCACTTAAAATTTGCGTGATTTCACTGCTTGATAAGTGATATTGACGCGGGCAGTTTCGCCATGTTTGTAGCATGCGTTGATACTTATCTTGCATCGGCACCTGACTGTTGAACTGATGTTCAGACTTATCAAATTGAGGGTATAAGCCTTCTTCTTCTGTTAAGAAGCGAACGTAGTGCACTTGTTGTGATTCAGTTCCAGCGTCAAAGCCTAGGAATTGAAGGCGACGAGGTTCCACTTGTGATTGGCTCGCATCATCTAACATTTTGTACGACTCTTGTAATGCGTGGTGCATTTCCATGTAATCGATAATGCTACGACATGCTTCTTCAGGAAGGCAGCCAAAATCTTTATCTAATTCACGCATCTGCAAGCCGTATCCGCGTTCTACAATAGTTTGTAGGCGGCGGTATTTCGCTTCATTTTCAGGTGTTAGCTGAGACATTAGGTAATACTGGTTTGAAAGAATTAAACGTTGAGCGTTTGTCATATCCATGGAGGTAGGCCTTAAAAATTCTCTTATAATCTGGTAGTGAGATTAGCAGGTTATGTTTAAAAAAACTTGATCTAACGACAAGTTGCAGTCGTTTTTTTGTTAATAAAAATTACCTGATGAAAGCTTATACAGTAAGGATGTGAAGCTTATATGTTTGAATATTTAAGCCTATTAATCGTATGGGTATGGCTAGTCTATTTGTAACTCTATTTAGGCGCAACAAAAGCATGGATATGAAATGACAGTGATACAGTGGGGAGGCTACCTTGTTGGATGTGGGATACTTTTACGCAATATCCCCTATGAGTTTTGGCCTAAGTTTAAACACGACAAGCACTATCAACATCTGGTTTTTGCAACCGTGGTGATTTTGTTGCTGCTATGGTTTTTACGTGCAGGTATCCATGCGGATCTACAGGTACATTTTTTAGGACTAACAGCCTTAATGCTCATACATGGTTGGCGTATAGCTGCATTTATCGGTTCATCATCTTTGATATTAATGGCTGTGCTTGGAAGTATTACCGGAGGCAATATTGGGGTTGCGGCACTGGTGGGGGTTATCTTGCCCATTTTGTTTAGTTCCGGCATTTTTCTTCTTAGCTACCGTTTTTTAACTCACCACATATTTATTTATATTTTCGTTGCTGCTTTTATTAATGGCGCATTAACGATGTGCTTTCATTTGTTGCTGACCAGTGGGTGGATTTATTGGGAAGGGAATGTATCGTGGCAATATATTGTTGATAACTACCTTATTCTGATGCCTCTTATGGCATTTCCCGAAGCATTTTTGAATGGAATGGTCATGACGTTATTGATCATTTATCAGCCAAAATGGGTAAGAACATTTTCGGAACGTGAATACATGCATGATAGGGAACGGAAATAACGGATTTTCTATTGCACAGGTTGTGTGGTGATAGAAGGTGTATATCGTAATTAGAAGCAGTGCTATGCATTGTATCAATTACATTGATATGAAATGTTACCTGCTAGCAGAGCCAGCAGGTAACAGAGATATTACGCGATCTCAGATACCGCTTTAGGCTGTGTATTGGCTACGTCAGTAACCGATACAATGTTGCCGTATACAGGGCGAAGTGCGCTGACAATTTCTTTACGAGTAATAATGCCAACCAGTTGCTCATCTTTGACGACAGGGAAGCTGTGAGGGCGATTAATGACCATTGCACGTGCTCGCTCATTTAAAGAAAGCGATGTAAAGCGTGTCGCGATACCGCCATCAGATACAGGATAAAGAATGTTTTTATCAATGCTCATGTATTCTGCGATTTCAAGAATTGAATTATCTGGACTTACCGTTTGAATTTCATGCTTCATCAGATCTTGAACTTTAGATTCAGCATCAGGCATGTAGTCGTTGCACCATAGATCAACAAGCGCATCATGGATTGAGAAGAAACCGACTAGTCGTTGGTCTGTTGTCATTACTGGTGCACCTGTTAGATCTTCATTCATTAGAATATCAAGGGCTTGTGCAACAGGCATACCTGGTAAAAGAGTGATTGTTGCTGGGCGCATGTGGTCATTAACAAATTGTTTTTCGTTTAACATAGTATGTTCCATATTCAGAGTGTGTGTGTTCGAGAAGTCTGGTGTGATAATTGTTGCTGATGCGTGCTGCTCTTTTGGTGAACTAAAGATTGCCCAATAGCTCAGCCCGACAAGAACGCCACCGCCTACAATGTTGCCCAACGTCACAGGAATTAAATTGGCAAAGATGAAGTTCTGGATGGTTAGATCGCTATATTGTTCAGGTAGTACACCGAGATTTAGCCAGAATGATTCAGGTGCAAAATTCTGGATAGTGATACCAAGTGGCACCATAAACATGTTAGCAACGCTGTGCTCAAAGCCTGTGCTGACAAACATGGCGACAGGTAAAATCATAATGACCATTTTTGTCATCATGTTTTCAGTACAAAATGTCATCCAAATAGCAAGACAAACCAATAGGTTACAAAGAACACCTAATGAGAACGCTTCAAGCGGTTGGTGATGCAGTTTATGCTGAGCAATATTCAGTGCGTTTAATCCCCACTGCCCACCATCGAGCTGATAAAGACTTGCCATCGAAACCAACAACAGCAGCAGCATGGCACCAAGGAAGTTACCAAAATACACTTTTGCCCACGTTCCCAGCATACGACCGGATGAGATATGGTTATTTGCACGAGCAATGGAAGACAGCACCGTACTGGTAAATAGCTCACCGCCACAGATAACAACAAGAATAAGCCCGAGACTAAAAGCTAAACCGCCATAAAAACGGTTAAGCCCCCAACTTACGCCGCCATTGCCTGTGGTAACGGTAATATAAAAAACAAAAGCAAGACCGATGAAAACCCCCGCTGTAATTGCTAGGGCAATCGTTGTACGTGTTGGTTTAGATGCTTTACCAACGGCGTACTTTTCAGCCTGCTTCATCATTTCTTTTGGTGTGAAGTTATTATTCGTCGGTGCTGTTGCTGAACTCATCTTAATAACCTCTTATCGATAGACCAACACTTAGGTCGAATCTGGTAAGTACATGGTGTTGCATCATTTTCTCCTCTTCTTGATTGGGGTAACTGGTAATCAGATTAAGGTGAGGAGGGGTGTTAAGTAAAATTGATAGTTTTCTTAACCATCATCATTAAAGTTGATATTGTAAAATGGCAAAATGTCATCGACGTTTGATAGTAGGAGTTTTAATTAAGTGCGGTATTCACTCAAACAATTGGCTGTATTTGAAGAGGTTGCGAGCTCTCGTAGTGTGAGTAAGGCGGCAGATAATCTAGCACTAACCCAGTCAGCAGCTAGTATGGCGTTATTACAGCTAGAAAAGATGTTAGGGCGACCTTTGTTTGAGCGACAAGGCAAGCAAATGACATTAACGTACTGGGGAGCGTGGTTAAGACCAAGGGCAAAACAGCTCTTATTTGATGCCCAACAGATTGAACAAGGTTTTTATGATCAACATATTGTGAGTGGTGAAATCAGCCTTTCAGCCAGTCAAACTGCCGCAGAACACTTGCTACCAGAGCTTATCAGTAATATTGATAAGGATTTTCCAGAGCTACGTATCAAGCTGAGGGTGAAAAATGCTCAAAAAGTGGTTGATCACGTAAGAAATTTTGAATGTGAGCTGGGTATTATTGAAGGGCGTTGTGATGATAGCCGTGTTGAACAAGAAGTCTGGTGTCACGACCACCTTGTGATTATTGCCTCTAAATACCACCCTTATGCCAAGTTAGATAAAGTCAGCTTTGCACAGTTAGAGCAGGCACAATGGGTACTTCGAGAGCAAGGCGCAGGTACAAGGCAGAGTTTTGAAAGTGCATTACACGGCGTTATTGAAGATTTAAATGTTTGGCGGGAATATGAACAGATCTCTGTGCTAAGAACCTTAGTGACTAATGGCTGTTATTTAAGTTGTTTACCTTTTCTTGATGTGGTTAAACATATAGAACGCGGCGAGTTGGTGGCCTTGAATGTTCCAGAACTGAATATGAAGCGAACCTTGTCTTTTATTTGGCGTGCAGATTCGATTGAAAATCCGTTACGTGACTGTATTCGCCGTGAAGCGATCCGTATGATTAAAGATAGAAAACTAGAAATGTAAATATCACTCTATCAATGTGATCTTATATTGTTGTTTATCATGATTTTATTTGAAATGTAAATGTTGTAGCGAATCATTTGCTAGACACTAAAAGCACTTATCAGCTTTAATGATATTCATGTGCAACATTTTTGATAGGTGCTTTGTTGCTTATTTGGTCAAGTTAAAAAAATCTCGTGTCTGACTAGTGATAACTAGTATTCAAGGCACGAGATTATTAATAAATACCCTTAAGGGCTGACGTGAATGCAATTCACTCCAATTTTTTTAGCTTAAACCTACAATATTACCGTTAGTGTCGATATCAAGATTCATGTAGGCTGGCTTTTCAGGTAAACCGGGCATCGTCATTACATTGCCGCACAGTGCATACACAAAGCCTGCACCGGCACATAACCTTAGTTCTCGTACTGGCACTACAAAATCAGTGGGGGCACCTTTAATACTCGGATCGGTAGTAATAGAGAGTGGTGTTTTGGCAAGGCATACCGCGAGGTTATCATGGCCTTGCTTCTTTAGTGTCGCGAGCTGCTCTTTCGCACAAGCAGAGAGTTCGATGCTACGTGCGCCATAGCCGGCTTCTGCAACAGCCATTAGCTTTTCTTCAAGAGGTTGCGACAAGCTATATAATGGCTTGAAGTTGGCTGGTGTTTCACACGCTTTAACAACCGCCTGTGCTAATTCTGTGGCTCCTTCACCGCCTTTACCAAAGGCTTCGCTTATAGCGACATCGACATAGCTACTGAAATTTGTGTCTGCAACCATGGTTTTTAGCAGATCAAGCTCTACATCGGTATCTTGTGGGAAGCGGTTGATTGCCACCACAACCGGCAAACCATATTGAGCAGCATTGCGGATATGCCATTTTAAGTTATCAAAACCTGCTATTAAGGCTTTTTTATCCGGCGAAAAAATCGCATCGGGTAGTGCTTGCCCTGGGCGCAAATCATATAATCCCGAGTTAGCTTTTAAGCCTCGCAATGTTGCGACGACCACGGCGCAATCTGGCCCTCGTTCGGCTTGCTGCGCTTTAATATTACAGGCTTTTTCAAAGCCCATATCAGAGCCAAACCCACCTTCTGTAACTGTAAATTCACTCAGCTTTAAGGCGATACGATCGGCAATAATCGAAGAATTACCATGGGCAATATTGGCAAAAGGTCCCGCATGAATAAGTGTTGGCACACCTTCCAGCGTTTGCATGAGTGTTGGTTCAATTGCTTCACACATGGTAACGGTCATTGCGCCCGCGACTTGCAAATCTTCAGCTGTAATTGGATTGCCGTTGAGATTGTAAGCTAAAACAACACGACCAATACGTTGACGCATGTCAGCGAGATCTTTTGAAAGAGCAAGGATTGCCATGATTTCAGAAGCGGCAGAAATATCAAAACCATCGTCACGTTCAAGACCATTGATGGTTTTGCCTGCTTCATTTTGACCGACAGTGATCATGCGTAGTGCACGATCATTGTGGTCCATTACACGTTTCCATACGATATTTTTTATATCAATACGTAATGCAGGTAAGCCTGTTTTCTCGCTAAATGCTTCGTAGCCATGGCGTTCTTCATGATACAAGCGGGCATCAATAGCAGCAGCTGCAAGATTATGGGCTGCGGTAACCGCGTGAATGTCACCAGTGAGGTGTAAATTCAACTTTTCCATTGGTGCTACTTGGCTGTAACCACCGCCTGCTGCACCGCCTTTTACGCCGAAGACTGGGCCCATTGATGGCTGGCGAATACAGGCGATAACCCGTTTATTTATCTTTGCTAAACCTTGTGAAAGGCCGATCGTCGTAACGGTTTTACCTTCACCGAGTGGTGTGGGTGTAATCGCTGTTACTAATACCAATTTACCTTCAGGTTTATCCGCTAAGCGCTTTAGGATAGACGGCTTTACTTTCGCTTTTAACGTACCTTGCGGGGTTAAATCTTGAGGTTCAATACCCGCCCTTTGGGCGATTTGGTCAATAGGAGTGAGTGCGGTGTTGCGGCAAATTTGAATGTCGCTTTTCATAAGGGCGCATTTCCTTCTAGTGGTGACAGCAGGGAAGATATTGGTGTATTAATATTCTGCATTTAATTGACTTTACAGCTCGCGCAATCGATTGCGCTGTGTTTATACCATAATTTTATCACGGATAAACAAAAATATTCCGTGATAAATGTTGTTTATTTGTTGGCACTGATAACATTGTTAAAAGGCTGAATACGGGAGCTTGCTAAAAGTCTTTGAAATGAATAACGAGTACTATGTTTCAATATTGTTACGTTCGTTATTAAAGGTGAAAGATGATTCAATGGCAGAAGCTGAATTTTCGGCGACGATTGCTGATTATTATGACTATGTCGGGCTTGCTTGAATTATTGATTCTTTCGGCTTTAGGGTTTAGCTACATTAAAAAATGGGAATCCCAAGATTTAGGCGAAAAAGCCATTGGCGTCGCGGAATACATAGCCCAAACACCCTTAATTATTACCGCAGTAGAGCAAAAAGATCCGCAGATTCTCACCGAGGGCGTCGAACGATTCCGACGAGCCATTGGTGCTGCCTTTATTGTGATTGGTGATAATAATGGTATTCGACTTGCACACCCGATAGCTGAGCGTGTGGGGCTGCCAATGCGTGGGGGCGATAATATTCGTGCCCTAACAGAAGGGAAGTCTTATATTTCTTATGCCAAAGGCTCGATGGGTCATTCTGTTCGAGGTAAAACGGCAGTATTCGACAGTCGTGGTGAAATCATAGGGGTCGTATCGGTTGGGTATTTACTGACTGGTATTCACGATAAATTATTGCCATTTTTAACCTTTTTATTGGCGATGGCCATTGTGGTGGTTGGCGCTAATGGTTTATTGGCGAACTTATTGGCAAAGCGTTTTCAGCGCACGTTACTGGGTTTTGAGCCTGAAGAAATAGGGCGATTATATGCAGAGAAAGATGCCACCATGAGCACCTTGCGCGAAGGCGTCTTGAGTATTGATAATCAAGGTATTCTAAGGTCTATCAACCGCAGTGCGTGTGGCATGCTAGGTGTCGATGCAGATCGTGCTTTGAATCGTCCATTGAGTGAAAGTTTGCCGGAAAGCAGCCTTGAGCGATTGCTGTTAACGCGTCAATCTGAACATGATATAGAGTTGTATTTTAACGGGCGAGTGGTGATAGCTAACCGTGAGCCACTATTTCAAAATGGTGTACTCATTGGGGCAGTATCGAGTTTTCGATTAAAAGATGAAATAACCGAATTAAATCGTCAATTGTCGCAAGTGACACAATATGCAGAGTTATTACGAGCACAAACCCACGAGCATCGAAACAAGCTGAATACGATAGCGGGCTTGGTTCAACTTGGGGCATATAGCGATGTATTTAAACTAATCGGACAAGAAAATCAACATTATGAAGCGTTGATCAAGTTTTTGCGTGGTGCGATTGAAGAGCCATTAATTGCAGGTTTGTTACTGGGTAAAAGTGAGCGCGCTCGTGAGCTTGGATTACAGTTAGAGATTGATTTAGAAAGTTGCTTATCCGCCTTACCTGAACATATCAAACCTGAAGATTTGGTGACGATTTTAGGTAATTTGATCGATAATGCGTTCGACGCCACTTTAGCTTCTCATTTTGCAGATACGTCTATTCATTTACATTTAAGCGATTATGGCAATGATTTGATTCTTGAAGTGGAAGACTCAGGAATAGGATTGCCCGAAGGTATCAGCCAGCACGATCTATTACAGCGTGGTGTTTCAACCAAAGCAGGTGATAATCACGGTGTTGGTTTATATTTGATCAACCAAATTGTGTCACGTTATAACGGGCAATACACGATGGAAGATAGGGCGTCGGTAGGAACCAGAATGACGGTTTATTTACCAAAAACAGCATCAATACGTTAAAGGAATACATCATCAAAATACAGGCAGGGAGTGTGAATAGTGTCATTGATTCGTGTTGTGATTGTTGAAGACAATGCCGGAATTGCAGAGCTGCATCGTCGTTGCTTAAGTCAGATAGCTGGCATAGAAATACAGGGAATGGCACATAGCTATCAAGAAGCCATTACGTTATTTGAAGTCTTAAATCCTGATCTTGTCTTATTGGATATACAGCTTCCTGATGGAAGTGGGCTAGATTTATTGCGTTTACTGCGTGCTGAAAAACAAGAAACCGATGTGCTATTGATTACTGCTGCAAGAGATGTCGATACCCTGCAAGAAGCAATGCGAGGTGGGGTGGTCGATTATATTTTAAAGCCAGTGGTTTTCTCGCGTTTAGAAGAGTCAATTACTAAGTATTTGGATTCAAGAGTGACCATGGCAGGATTAGGGGCTATTGATCAAAGTGATGTCGATGCTATGTTGATGCGCCCCAAAGAGCATAAGCTTACGACTCAATTACCGAAAGGCATTGATAATGTCACCCTCGATAAAGTGCGAGAGTTGTTTAAATCCCATGCTCAATTAACTGCGGAACAATCAGGGCAGCTAATTGGCGCCAGCCGAACGACCGCAAGACGCTACCTTGAATACTTGATCAGTAGCGGTGAGTTGGAAGCGGATTTGAGCTACGGCACCGTGGGTCGGCCTGAGCGGGCGTATGTTAAGCGCACATAAAGGCGACTATTTTTGTATTAAGCTAAATACAGACATGATTAATATCGCCGTGTTGTCACAACACATGCTGAGTGAAGTGTTCTTGTAAGTAATCCAGCAGTAGCTGCATTTTTTTTGAATTAGCGGCGCGAGGTGGATAGACACCATAAATCGTAATGTCGCTTAATTCATAGTCTTCTAAAATCGGGGTAAGTTGCCCTGCTTTAATTAACGGTAGTGCGTCGTAGATTGGTAAGCGTCCAACGCCGTGCCCGCCAACCACAAATGCAGTTCTTGCCGATGCGCTATTAGTGGTAATGCTGCCCTGCATTTTGACATTGTATGAGCGCGTGCCTTTTGTCAGTGTTTGGATTTTTGACGTCTTCTTATAAACCACCCATTCATGATTGGCTAACTCAGCAGGGGTACGAGGTATACCGTGTTGGTTAAAATAGTGGGGTGATCCGCACAATATATTCTTCATGGTCATCAGTTTTTTTGCGTACAAACCAGAGTCAGCAAGTGGTGCACCTCGAATGGCTAAATCGACCCCTTCTTGAATAATATTAACGATATCGTCGGTCAGATTCAGATCTATTTCGATCTTGGGATATAAGGTTTTGAACGTATTCAGTGCGGGTACAATGGTATGCATGCTGATATTAACTGGGGCGCTAATCGTGAGTTTACCTTCTGGCTCTTCACGCAGGTTTTCAATCTGTAGGTTGGCAGCCGCGGCTTCTTCACTGATACGTTTACACCGCTGAAAGTAACGTTGACCAGCATCGGTTAGGCTAATGCTGCGCGTGGTACGGTTCAATAACGGCATGCCGATATGATCTTCAAGCTTTTTCAGGTGATAGCTGACGACCCCACGAGATAAGCCCAGTTGCCGCGCGGCAGCTGAAAAGCTCCCTTGTTCGACAATTTTGGCAAAAACGACCATGCTTTTTAGTTGCTCAAAAGATACATCCATTCTTTTTCTCTATATCGTTAATGCACCATTAAAGGAGCAAAATGGTCAAGGAATCGTGCTCTAGTATGCCTAAAGACTACTTATTGTTCTAATTATTCAAACAATGATTCTTAATTTCTCTCCATTGTCGAATTTAATGAATAGGCATACACTCTCAGCACGCTTTAAATAGGACATAACGAGGTTGATGATGAAAATTTTAATGGTGTTAACATCTCACGATAAGCTAGGCGATACGGATCATAAGACTGGCTTTTGGATTGAAGAGTTTGCAGCACCGTATTACCGCTTCTTAGATGAAAATGCGGATATTACATTAGCATCACCTGCGGGTGGTCAACCTCCTATCGATCCTAATAGTGAACTTGAGCAATCACAAACAGAAGCGACGGTACGTTTTAATCGCGATGAGCAAGCGCAAGCCGTGTTAGCTAATACTCGTAAGCTTAGCGATGTGAACGAGCAAGACTACGATGCAATTTTTTACCCTGGTGGTCACGGACCATTATGGGACTTGGTAAGCGACAGTGATTCTATTGCGTTAATTGAAGCGTTCTGGCAAGCAGGCAAGCCTGTTTCTGCTGTGTGCCATGCACCAGCTGTGTTATTAAATGCTAAAACAGCTGATGGCGAATATATTATTTCTGGTAAAGCGGTGACAGGCTTTACAAACTCAGAAGAAACGGCTGTTGGTTTGGCTGAAGTAGTGCCATTCTTGCTGGAAGATGAACTAAAAGCCCGTGGCGGGCAGTTTGAAGCTGCACAAGATTGGAATTCATTAGCGATTCAAGATGGCATGTTAATTACTGGGCAAAATCCAGCATCATCTGAAGCGGTTGCAGAAGCCTTGCTGAGCTTATTGGCTCAATAGTGCTGTGTAACGTAATAAGTACCACATATTAAAGTGATGTATTGTACTTAGTGTCTGAATCTAAGGTGTAATAGGTCACTTGTAATGTCCACAAATTATAAAAACACTCATGAATACTGTATTCATGACTAATAAAGGAATGAGCAATGCTTAATTTCACGTTTCATAACCCTACTCAAATTTTCTTTGGTGAAGATCAAATCGCAGCGATTGCAAAAGAAATCCCTGCGGATGCAAAAATCCTCGTGACTTACGGCGGCGGTTCGATCAAATCAAACGGTGTTTACGAGCAAGTAAGTACTGCATTAAAAGATCATAACTGGATTGAATTTTCAGGCATCGAGCCAAATCCACAGTTTGATACCTTAATGAAAGCAGTTGATGTTGTTAAAGCGGAAGGCATTACTTACCTTCTTGCTGTTGGTGGTGGTTCTGTTGTTGATGGTACCAAGTTCATTGCAGCTGCAGCGCGTTTCGAAGGTGATGAACCTTGGGATATTTTAGCGAAACAAGCACAAGTTAAAGATGCTGTGCCACTATCGTGTGTATTAACCCTGCCTGCAACGGGCTCTGAAAGTAACATTGGTGCTGTTGTAACACGTGATACGACGAAGCTGGCATTTATGTCACCGTTTGTTCGCCCTGTTTTCGCAGTGCTGGATCCGAAAGTAACGCTAAGCCTTTCTGAGCGTCAGGTTGCTAACGGTGTAGTTGATGCGTTTGTTCATACAATGGAGCAGTACTTAACGTTCCCTGTGAATGCAAAAGTACAAGACCGCTTTTCTGAAGGTTTGTTGATGAACCTGATTGAAGAAGGCCCGAAAGTATTGGCAAACCCGGATGATTTGGAAGTTCGTTCAAACATCATGTGGTCGGCAACAATGGCATTGAATGGTTTGATTGGTTCTGGTGTACCTCAAGATTGGAGTACTCACATGATCGGTCATGAATTGACGGGTCAGTATGGTATCGATCATGCACGTACGCTAGCGATTATTCTGCCTGCTGTTATGAAAGTACAGCGTGAGCAAAAACGCGGTAAATTAGTGCAGTATGCACAACGTGTTTGGAATATTGTTGATGGCACTGAAGATGAAGTGATTGATCAGGCTATCGAAAAGACGGAAGCATTCTTTAAAGCTATGGGTATGCCTGTACGTTTGACTGATGCTGAGCTAGATGCTGAAAGTATCGAGAATATTTTGGCACAACTTGAACTGCACGGTATGACATCACTGGGTGAGCATGGCGACATGACACCAGAAGTGAACCGTAAAGTACTAGAAGCTGCTTTATAGAAGACCTTGTTCTTGAATACTGTTCTCGAAAATTAAATGAGATCCAAAGATTCATTTAATTAAACATAAAAACTGATAAAAGCCCTGTTAGTGCATTACTAGCAGGGCTTTTTTACGTAGTTCTATTTTATATTTAAGCAACATCTTGATTTATATAGCGTGATTTTAACGTGCTACTGTCGATAGTTAAAAATGGAAACTGGTTTTTCATTACTAGTGCTTTGTTGATGTAGCGGTTCTCTTTATTGTGCGTGCTCAGCCTATAAAAAGAAGATAAATCAAAATGAAAGAGTCAACGAATAACCAAACCGTATCGAATAGTGCGGTTATAGAAGAGCCTGTTACTAAATGGCAGTATGCGATGCTGATCGCATTCGCAATTATGGCGAGCTTAATCAGCTTTGTTGTTGTGATGATAGAAGCGAATACCCGTTAATCAGGCATAAATATCGGCAATATATCAGCGCGTTTTTTGTTATGTTGCGCTGCTATATTACCGATACTGACGGCTTTATTTCATGGTAGAGCAGTGATGATTGCTCTGCTGTGATAACACTTATCCTCTTATTCTACATTGAGCTTCGCGTCGCTCGTCTTTCTCTTATGCTGCAATGCCGTTCGAATAATGGGGGTGATTAACACTAATGCTGCAATAACCGTGAACGCGAGTGTAATAGGGCGCTCCCATAAGAAGCTAATTTCCCCATCACTGATCATCAAGGCTCTACGCAAGTTTTCTTCCATTAATCCACCCAGAATAAAGCCGAGTAGTAACGGTGCAAGTGGGAAGTTTGCAAGCCTTAGTGCAATCGCAGCCATCGCGACTAATAGCATGATAAAGACATCGACGGTGTTAAAGGAAACTAGATATACCCCAGTGATAGAAAAGAACAAGATCATCGGTAGTAATACGGTTCTTGGCACCATTAATAGCTTTGAAATGTACGGGATTAACGGCAGATTTAGAATCACCAGTACGATGTTGCCAAAGTACATTGAGATAATCACTGACCAGAAAATATCGGGGTGATCGACAAACAAACGAGGCCCAGGCTGAATACCATAAGCAATCAACGCCCCCAGCATAATAGCGGTTGTGCCTGAACCCGGAATACCTAAAGTTAATAGCGGTACAAACGATCCACTCGAGGCGGCATTGTTGGCTGATTCTGGTGCGACTAACCCACGAAGGCTGCCTTTACCAAATTCAGCTTGCTTGTCTTTTGGTGCAATACTACGTTCAAAACCATAACTTAAGAATGCTGCGATAGTCGCACCTGCACCAGGTAGTACGCCCACAAAGAAGCCTAAAATCGATGAACGGATAGAAACGGGGGCTAGCTCTTTAAATTCATCTTTGGTCACTTTCATACTGCCGATCTGGCTGATTTTCTCTTGCTCTTCTTGGCTAGTATCGTTTTGAGGTTTTAATATCCCCATCAGTGTTTCACCTAAAGCAAAGGTCGCCATTGCCAATAATAGGAAGCTGAAGCCATCCATCAGATCTGTTAAACCAAAAGTAAAGCGTTCAACACCGACACCTTTATCTATACCTACAGTTGCTAACATTAAGCCAAGAACCGTCATCATCCATGCTTTTACCACTTGGTTTTTACCGGCAAAGGCAGCAACGGCTGATAAACCTACAAGCATTAGGGCAAAGTAATCTGAAGACTGAAAACTTAGAGAGACATTAGCCAATATTGGTGCGGCAATTAACAACATAATGGCAGAAAGCGTACCACCAACGAATGATGAGTAAGCCGCCAATGCGAGGGCTTTACCTGCTTGGCCTTTCTGTGCCATTGGGTAACCATCAAATGCGGTTACTACGGTAGATGAACAGCCAGGGGCATTGATTAAAATTGATGACGTCGAGCCACCAAATACTGCTCCGTAATATACGCCAGCCATTAAGATCAGGCCCGATGCCGGATCTAACCCATAGCTGATTGGGATCATCAGCGCGATGGCTGAAATAGGACCAAGACCGGGTAACATGCCGATAAACGTACCAACAAAACAACCTACCATCACCATCATTAGGTTAGTTGGCATAATGGCCGTGGATAGACCTGAAAGGATTCCATCTAACATCCGTGTTCTCCTACCAAGCTGAGAATATGTAGCCTGACTCAAGGTAAATATCTAACCCTTGAGTAAGCAATAACCAAAATGCGGTCACAAAAGGAAATGACGCACCAAAGAGAATAGATTTACGACGCTCACCCAGCAGTAAAAAACCACCCAGTAAGAATAAGCTGGTGGAAAGCACAAAGCCTAGCCACGTTAACCCCACACCATAAGCCGCCATTAAGATTAGAAAGCTAATCAGTAGCTTCCAGTTAAAACCAACCGTCGCTCCACTTTGATCATCATTTTTACCGGTAATCAGTAGTAATAATGATAATACAACACCTGCAATTGTCAGTAGGTATGGCAATGTACGGGCGGTAAAGGGTTCAAATTCATCACCAGGAAATAAGGCGATATTCGTGATTTGGTAACCATAAATAAGGGTAACAACAAGAAAAATTAATGCACCGATGCGGTCGCGACTGAGCAATTGTACTGATGATTTCGGTGCTGAATTAGGCTTCGAAGTAGAGGAATTCATTACGCTCTCCCGAATTAAAAGAACCGCACCTAAAGAGATAGGTATAGCTTTAGTGCGGTATTGATTTGAATATAAGGGCTGCTTATACACCCCTTATTCTAAGAATTTACTTTAAGAACCCGAGTTCACGCATTAGACCGCCCATCTGCTTTTCTTGTTGTTCAAGAAAGCTGTAGAAATCTTTGTCATTTTTGTAGGTATCGATCCAACCATTACGGTCTCGAACTACAGCCCACTCAGTGGTTTTGTACATACCAGACAGCGCTTTATTCCATGCCTCAATTTTTGCTTGGCTAGCACCGGGGGCGGCAAAGAAACCACGCCAGTTTGCAAAAACAGTATCGTTACCTTGCTCGACTAAGGTTGGAATTTCAGGGGCGGCAGCTAGGCGTTCTGGTGCTGTAATCGCCAGCACACGTACTTGACCTGATTTGCTCATTTCCAATACTTCACCAAGACCTGTCGATAGCAATTCAGTTTCGCCAGACAGTAGGGCTGCCATGGCTTTACCGCCGGCATCGTAGGCAATGTAGCGTACTTTACGAGGGTCAAAACCTTCGCCTTTAAATGCCGCAGCGACGATCAGATGATCCATCGAACCACGTGCTGAACCGCCTGCGATTTTCACGCTACGAGGATCTTTGGTGTACTGTGCGACTACTTGTTTCCAATCGGTAAAAGGGGAATCCGCCGATACCACAATAGCGCCGTAATCCGCGATAGTGGCTGCAACAGGGGTTAGATCTCGGAAAGATTGCGGGAAAATACCACTCAGTGAGCGAACAACGATAGGGGTTGAATTTACCATTAAAGTATCAGGTTGACGCTTCGCAGTTTCGATTAAATGTGCAATGGCTTTACCGCCGCCGCCGCCAGATAGGTTTTGATAAGAGACTTTTTCAACAAGGCCTGATTTTGCCAGTACTTCACCTGTACCACGAGCTGTCATATCCCAACCACCACCAGCCCCGCCTGGTACTAGGAAGTGAATTTTTTCAAGTGATTCAGCCATCGCAGAGCTAGATATTGCCGCCATGCTTGATGCTAAGAGAGTGACCGCTACACGCGTCGTAAACTGTTTTTTAAAGGTGTTCAACATGATTAAGCTTCCTTTTTTATCACTGCTGAGATGCCTATTGGGCTAGCAGGGTTAATGAGAAGTTAAATCAATGTTACCTGTGGCGCTATAAAACGTAAAAAAAGAGATTAAAGAACCTTCTATCCATTTTGTTCATAAAGTTCACGGTGAAATAGGAAGGATTAAGATAAAAGAGCCAGAGAAGACAGGTAAGCAAAATAAGATAAGATTGATACAGTGATAAGTTGAATTATTATGGAAAAGTAACCAGGTGCTTTATCAACAAAAAAAGCCTCATTAAGAGGCTTTTTTACTGGTTTCTTCGCTTAGTAAATCACTTTATGGCCATAGCTTGAAATGATTTCTTTCATCTTTTCCATCGTTTCTTTTGATGGTGGTTGAACACCTGATAGTGGGTAGTCATAACCCATTGCATCCCATTTATGTTCACCTAGCTGGTGGTAGGGTAGCAGCTCAATTTTTTCGATGTTATCCATATCTTTAATGAACGCACCTAAATTATGAGCAGATTGTTCATCATCCGTGTAACCCGGAACTATGACGTAGCGAATCCATGTTTTTTGACCGCGTTTGTGAAGGTAACGAGCAAAATCCAGTACACGTTTATTAGATACACCAACCAGTTCTTGGTGAACCGTATCATCCATCTGCTTAAGGTCAAGCATGACAAGATCGGTGGCATCTAATACTTCATCAATCACATCAGTATGCTTACGGATATAGCCATTGGTATCAAGGCAAGTATGAATGCCTTCAGCCTGTGCTGCGCGGAAAAAGTCACGAATAAATTCAGGTTGAAGCATAGCTTCACCACCAGAAGCGGTTACGCCACCACCCGATGCTTTCATGAAATGACGATAAGACACCGCTTCTTTCATTATTTCTTCAACCGAAACTTCACGACCGTCATGAAGATCCCAAGTATCACGATTGTGACAGTATTGGCAGCGCATTAAGCAGCCTTGCATGAAGATAATAAAACGGATGCCGGGCCCGTCGACGGTTCCGCAAGATTCGAAAGAGTGAATACGACCTTTTACTGACATTACTATCTCCGCATATATTGTGCGTGTTATTTACCTGTCATTTTATTACAAAACGACAGGGTAAAGTAGCCCTATATACGTTTAAAGTGTAAGGGCAATTGTAGTGTTTTGTCTGCGTGTTTTGTGTTCTTCTTTTTATCGCGCCATTCAGTAATACTTGTTGTTGCTCGGTATATCTATTGGAGGCTAAAACAAAAAACGGAACGAGCCCGTTTTAGTAATCGTATTATCAGTGGCTTTGCAGCTTAGCCTTTTCTTTGGCACATGGCTTCACATCGTTCGAGGTATGAAGCATATAAGTCTTTATCAATAATATAGTTTTTATAAATGAGCAAAAGCAGAGCTACAGCGGTAATACTGATTTTATCTCCTGCTTCTAGCCAAGGAATGGCTTCTTTATATCGACCGTTATCGAAGTGATAAGTGCCAATTTTGACGCTACACTCAATAGCAAAAATACCGCTGTATGTAGAGCCTTCTTTCCATAGCTCCATCATTTGATCCCAAGGGATGTCGTTAAGGTTTGTTAGACGCAAACAAGTGGCCTTTCGCATTAATAGTAATGCTCTATCCTCTTCTTTTAGTTCAGCATCGTGAGTAAGCCATAGATCGTAGAACTCTAAAGCAACGTTATAGTTCACAGGGCAAAATACTTTGCTGAAAGCGCCTCTTCGACCTAAAAAAGCCGCATCCTGACCTTCTGTAATTGCTGGGAGGTATCCACGTTTACCAGCGTTTAGAAGTTGATTTAAGGCGTCTGACCGTATCGCTTTACTTGCGGCTTTTGCATCTTCCTTAGATAATGTTTTATCGACTACTCCTTTGAACTTATCATCAAAGACTAGTTTTGCAAACGCGACACATGCCTTATCATCTTCGGCTTTTGCAAGTTCATGCATCGGAGCGCCTCTCTCCTTGATAGGAAGTTTCATTACTTCTTCGAAAGTCATATTAAGTCTTCATATTTGTTAATGTTTTCATTCAATAAATCGTACAAGCCGACTTCTTTTTCATTTTAATATAGAGCAGGGCTTTAAGTAAGAAAATGTGACCATGTGGCAGATAACAAAAAACCGACTATAAAGTCGGTTTTTTATTAGGACAGCGTGAGAAGACTAATGACTAGTTTCTCGTTGCTCAGCTCTAAATTATAGAGATGCAGTGAAAGTACGTGCGATTACGTCTTTCTGCTGTTCAGTTGTTAGAGAGTTAAAACGCACAGCGTAACCCGATACACGGATAGTTAGCTGTGGGTAGTTCTCTGGGTGCTCAACGGCATCAAGAAGCGTTTCACGGTTTAATACGTTAACGTTCAAGTGCTGACCGCCTTCGATGCCAGCTTCATGGTGGAAGTAACCATCCATAAGGCCTGCAAGGTTAGCTTTTTGAGTATCTGCTTCTTTACCTAGTGCGTTTGGCACGATAGAGAATGTGTAAGAGATACCATCTTTTGCGTCAGCAAACGGTAGTTTACCTACAGATGTTAGAGAGGCTACAGCACCTTTCTCATCACGACCGTGCATTGGGTTTGCACCTGGTGCGAAAGGAGCGCCAGCACGACGACCGTCTGGTGTGTTACCCGTCTTCTTACCGTATACAACGTTAGATGTAATAGTAAGGATTGACTGAGTAGGGATAGCATCACGGTACATTTTCAACTTACGGATTTTGCCCATAAATGTTGAAACTAGTTCACAAGCGATGTCATCTACACGTGAATCGTTGTTACCGAATTTAGGGTAATCACCTTCGATTTCGAAGTCGATAGCAATGCCGTCTTCGTCACGGATAGGCTTAACTGTTGCGTACTTGATAGCAGACAGTGAGTCAGCTGCAACAGAAAGACCAGCGATACCACAAGCCATTGTACGACGAACGTCACGGTCATGAAGCGCCATTAGCGATGCTTCGTAGCTGTACTTGTCGTGGCTGAAGTGAATGCTGTTTAGCGCAGTCACGTATTGTGTTGCTAACCAATCCATGAAGTGATCTAGACGATCCATCACATCAGCGTAATCTAGAACTGCATCAGTTACAGGTGCAGTCTTAGGACCGATTTGGATTTTAAGCTTCTCATCAACGCCGCCGTTGATAGAATAAAGCATTGTTTTAGCAAGGTTAGCACGTGCACCGAAGAACTGCATTTGCTTACCAACAACCATTGGAGATACACAACAAGCGATTGCGTAGTCATCTGAGTCCATGTCTGGACGCATTAGATCATCGTTTTCGTACTGGATAGAAGAAGTATCGATAGATACTTTCGCACAGAAACGCTTGAAGCCATCAGGTAGCTGCTCAGACCAAAGAACAGTGATGTTCGGCTCTGGAGAAGGACCCATAGTGTATAGGCTGTTTAAGAAACGGAAGTTTGAACGTGTTACTAGTGTACGACCGTCAAGGCCCATACCACCCATTGATTCTGTTGCCCAGATTGGGTCACCAGAGAACAACTCATCGTATTCAGGCGTACGTAGGAAACGAACCATACGTAGCTTCATTACGAAGTGGTCAATCATTTCTTGTGCTTGAACTTCTGTGATTACGCCAGCTGCGATATCACGCTCAATGTACACATCTAGGAACGTAGAAGTACGACCTAGAGACATTGCAGCACCGTTCTGTGATTTAACTGCAGCTAGGTAGCCGAAGTAAGTCCACTGAATTGCTTCTTGTGCACTCGTAGCAGGACCAGAAATATCGTAGCCGTATTTAGCTGCCATAGTTTTGATCTGACCTAGAGCACGGTGTTGCTCTGCAATTTCTTCACGAAGTTGCATTGTCATTTGAAGATCTTCGCCTAACTCGAAACGCTCTTGTAGAGACGTAAACTGAGCGAACTTGTCTTTCATTAGACGATCGATACCGTATAGCGCTACGCGACGGTAATCACCAATGATACGACCACGGCCGTATGCATCTGGAAGACCAGTCAGTACACCAGACTTACGACATTTCATGATGTCAGGCGTGTAAATATCGAATACACACTGGTTGTGTGTTTTACGGTATTCAGTAAAGATTTTAGAAACTTCAGGATCTAGTTCACGATCGTACGCTTTACAAGAACCTTCAACCATACGGATACCACCGTTAGGGATGATAGCGCGCTTTAGTGGAGCTTCAGTTTGAAGACCAACAATCGTTTCAAGATCTTTGTTGATGTAACCTGCATCGTGTGCAGTGATAGTAGAAATAACTGAAGTATCAAAATCAACAGGAGCGTGAGTGCTGTTTTCCTGCTTGATACCTACCATTACTTGTTCCCAAAGCGTTGCCGTTGCTGGCGTTGCTTCAGATTCTAGGAAAGACTCGTCACCTTCATACGGTGTGTAGTTCTTTTGGATGAAATCACGAACGTTTACATCGTTCTGCCATTCGCCTGCAGCGAAACCTTCCCAAGCTTTAGCAAATTGCTCTGCCATGTTATACCTACCTGTTTCTATTCAGTAGAAAAAATACGTACT
The DNA here is from genome assembly GCF_003026285.1 of Photobacterium profundum. Classification (GTDB taxonomy): domain Bacteria; phylum Pseudomonadota; class Gammaproteobacteria; order Enterobacterales; family Vibrionaceae; genus Photobacterium; species Photobacterium profundum. Next base: position 24,496 of record NZ_PYOD01000020.1, on the reverse strand, counting down.
GATTACGACGCAATTATGCGAGCAACCATCATAAATGATGAACAGTACACTTTTATTAACAATAATACGGATAATGAAAAATTACAGCTCAACTAAATTAAGATTTCATTATTCGTATTAGTGCTTATTCTTAAGTAAAGCAGGGCAGTGCAAGCGCACTGCCCACGAGTATTATAATAGTGATTGAATGCCGTATTGACCTTCTAGCATACCGACAGAAAGCATCGCAACTAGACAGATAATCAATACCGATGCTGGAATGATAATACGGTCGAAGATAGACAGTGTTTTAGCACGTTCTTTATCACCGATTAAACCGTTGTTATCAAGCAGCATTGTGAGTGCCCAAGCCAATACAGGGTTAGTCACTGCTGCAGCAAAGATACAAATACCAGCAGACTGAGAGTCTTTAGTATCACGAACCATTTGCATACCAGCTTCTAGAAGGGGAAGAAATACACCTACAAGAAGCGCAATGCGCATTACTGGTGGCCATACTGCAACATCCATTGGGAAACCAAGGATTGCAACGATAATACACAGACTACCCAGTAAGATACCGCCCGCTGGAATTGGACGCTTAGCAATTGCCGCTGGGATCATGTATGTACCCCAAGATGATGTAATGTTACCACCACCAACCGCTGTACCTACAATTTGGCGTAGTGAACACGTTGTCATTGTATCATCAACGTCCATCAATACATTTTTTGCGCCACGCGGGTAGTTTAGTTCTTGGAAAATACGGTGACCAAGGAAATCAGGTGACCACATTGCTACTGCTAGAATAGCGAACGGTAATGATGCAAGGAAGTGCTGAAAGTTTGGTAAACCAAGCATCCAACCTTGATCTGTGCTGCCCCACCAATATACAGGGTTTAGATTTGGTAGACCCATTTCAGTTTCAAATGTTAGGTCAAAACCAGCACCCAGCGCTAGCGCAATGGCTAGACCTGTTGCTGCACAAGCTGGAATTGCAAGCCAACGCTTACCGATACGAGCAAGGAATGCATAAAGCACGATATTAACAGCAAGTACGACTAAACCAATATACCCCATGCTGCCTTTCGCGGCATCGGCAGTTTCAAGGCTTGTTGCCCAAGATTGGATATCACCAATCTGACTCATTGCACCCGTAAAGCCGAGAAAAACGAGTAAGCCTCCAGCAACCCCTTCACCGGTCAAATTCACCAGTTTAGAGCCGCCTTTAAAATAACTTAATAATAGACCGAATACACCTAAAAGAATTGCAAGAGCAAGAGGGTGTGCACCAGCCAGGGCAATCGTACCAATTAATGGAATCATTGGTCCGTGGTTACCTGCTAAGTTAGCTCTTGGGTTAAAGAACCCGGAGGCTAAAATACAGAATAGTAATGCTGGGATAAGCATTTCTACACGAGCGACTTCAATGGCAAATTCTTTACCAAGCTCGACATGATCCCAAGCTTGCGTTAGGCCATCAGCCCAAGACATCATTACTGCAGAATACATTGCGATAATGCCGATAGTACCTGCAAGCGCGGGAACTAAATCTTCCCACTCAAAACGAAAATCACGACCAGGAAGGTTTAACTTCCAGCGGCGTGGTTTCATTATTTTCAATTCGTTATCTAGATACTCAGAGCGGCTAGAGAAGTCAGATGCAGGACGATGTTGCTCCTGATAACTTCTTTCTTCTGATGACATATTTGCCTCGTTTCTACGTTAAAATAATAAATTTTTTTAATGGTGATCTGCTTGCTGTTCTCTACTAATAACTTACCCTCAAGTTACCCTCTAGTAGGAACTGCTATATCAGTGTAATTATATTTCACCAAATTTTAGTAAAGTATACGGCTTGAAGCCGATGATTGAATTGATCTTGATCACTACCGCTCAAAAAATGTAGTAAAATAACTAAAAAAAATTGAGAGAAAAAGTGATTTGTTAAAATATATAGTAATAAATTAACGGACTATGTGAACTTGTAATAATCCAAAAAATGAAAGAATACTCGTTAAGTTGTTATTTTAAAACGAATACGAGTCTGTGGTGTGGATTTTACGGTCTACAGAAAGTCTACACCAAAAGAGGCAGGCTGGAAGCTGTTAATTACTCGCGATGTGAAGAAAGGTAAAGCCAGCAACAAAGCTGGCTTTAGAGAGAGCAATATATCGATTTCTATTGACCAATATACAGTTTTTGGTATGACTCTAATAATTGCTGATGTGCAGGGTATTGGTTCATTGTAAGGTCGCCACCAGTGACACCATAAAAGCGAACTGTTCCTTCGATAGAGCCCCATGCTGCGGTAACGGTTTCTACACCATATTGCTGTTCGAAACCTGCTTTAGCCTGGGCTGGATCGCTTTCTTCATCAAGTGCAAGGTTAAGACTAGCCACTAGGCAATGGAAAAATTGGAGACGTTCAGGGTTGTAAGTGGTTGCATTTACTTCAATACACCAAGTCGCTAGTTCGAGGGCTAACTCGAGATCGCCACCTGCGAGTGCGAGTAGACATTTTACTTCGCCAATGCGCAATGTTTGCCATACATCGCCGGCTTGTGGGGCTAGACCGATGATTTCAGCAAGCAGTACTGAATCATCGTATCCTTCTTCTTCCAAAATACCGTACATTTCTGCGTACTGTTCACCTTCCCAATCTACATTTGGTAGAGCAAGGAATGTCTCACGTAGCTCCAACGCCACGTTATTGTTGCTTTCGATGAGTGTTTCAATCGGGTAAATTTCAGACCAACTTGGTACTATAATACGACAACAATTCACACCAAGGTGTGAGTAATCGGCAATGTAAACATCAGCTCTTGCTTTAGTCATAATTGCCATTAGATGGCTGAATGATTCTTCAGTACTGCCAGTGAAATTCCAATCAACAAAATCATAGCTTGCATCTGCTTTAAACAACTCACCTGAAACCATCACACATGAGAAGTTCGGTGTATGTGCCGTTTGTTCATTGTGCTGACTGTTATTATCGACTGTTGGCTGTGGGTAAATGCCTAATTCGATCAGCGTATCGTTCTGCAGTAACTCTGTTACCGCTCGCTCAAGTGCCACATCAAAGCGTGGATGTGCCTCAAATGCAGCTAAGCATACATCATTCCCCGGAATTGGTAACATCGCACACAGCACTGGGAATTCACCGCCCAGTGATGCGTCGTAACATGTCACAGTTAACCCTTTTGCGGCTAATGCAGCAATAGATTCAGTGATTGCTGGGTAGCGAGCTATTACCTCTGTTGGAATTACCGGTAAGCTGATGTCTTTGAGAATAACGCGGTTTTTAATTGCACGAGCAATCACTTCAGATAAACACTGGGTGCGTGCCTCAGCTTGCGTATTGCCTGCCGCAATACCATTCGACAAGTAAAGGTTACTGATAATGTTAGCTGGAATATAGACGGTTTCATTGTCAAATTGACGTTCAAACGGTAAACAACATACGCCACGATCCATATTACTTGATTGCAGATCAACTAAATCGGTACCCAGAAGCTCAAGAGTCGGGTCGTAGTATTGTGTTAAACGCTCATCCAACATACCTTCTGGCGGCAAGTTATCTTCACCAATATCAAACCATTTTTCGTTGTTATAGTGAACAACATCGCTATTAGCCAGTGCTTGACCCAAGTAATAGTCATTATAAAAAGCATGGGTTGATAGACATTCAAAGAATTTACCTAATGCAGATGCAAGGGCCGCTTGTTGTGTAGTCCCTTTTCCTTGAGTGGTATTCATCGGTGCATCGACATCACGAATTTGTACTAACCAGACATTCGGTACAGGATTAAACGAAGCAACCTCTTCTATATTAAAGTCCAATTTATTTAATTGAGTTTGGAAATGCTCGATAGATTGTTCAAGCGTGGCATCTTTACCTGTAACAGATGTTTTCATGATAGTTCTCGTTAGTGTGGCGATTGTCTTTGATCAATGGCGCGCAGTATATATGCAAATGGCAGCTAGATGCTCGTTTCAGCGAGAATTTGTACCTCAAGACAAAACGCTAATTCATAACCTGAAGTGTTCTACATTAAAATGAGTCGCACAGTATTGTGCCTAATAAAATGAGAGTTATTGACTGGTTTAACGTTTGCACTTCAATGCCATATGTACTTGAAAGAGTAGATTATTCCAGCACGTCAAATCCCCAACATTAAAGAATGTTCGCTTTATGATCACTATCCCATTTCGATCCTTAATCAAGTGAAATTTGTCACAGATTGTTACTGCTTGTTGTAGCAGAATCATCCGGTATAAGGAAATCTCGTTGAATATTTATACCAATAATTAAATATCCTTCATTATTTTAGTCTGCATTTCTCTTTTTATGTCGACTAAAATGTAAGGGGAGCAGAGGGATACGATGAAAGCGAAAATAGCGTTAAATATAGATGGTATGCGTGATGATTATATCGAAGCAGTTAAGCGGCTAGTTACCATTCCGAGTGTTTATGATGAGGCAACATCATCTGAACAAGATCGAGTACCGTTTGGTCAACCTATTGATGATTGTCTAACGCAAACATTGGCACTATGCCAAGAGATGGGTTTCTCGGTGTATAAAGATCCTGAGGGTTATTACGGGTATGCCGATATTGGGCAAGGCGAACAAATGATCGGGGTGCTGGGTCACCTTGATGTTGTGCCTACGGGGGAGTTGTCAGCATGGGATTCACTGCCATTTGAGCCAGAAATTCGAGACGGACGTTTGTACGGTCGTGGCACGCAGGATGATAAAGGACCGACGTTAGCGGCTTTATTTGCTGTTAAAGCCTTATTGCAAAGTGGTGTGGTGTTAACGAAGCGAATTCGCTTTATTTTTGGTACTGATGAAGAAACATTGTGGCGTTGTATTGAACGTTACTTAGAAAAAGAAGAAATCCCTCAGTGTGGCTTCACACCTGATGCCAGTTTCCCTCTAATCCATGCTGAAAAAATGCTGATTCAATCGTGGTTGCACGGTGATGGTGACTCCTCGTTATTTCTTGAGTGTGGCGGCGCATTGAATGCCGTTCCTGAATTAGCACGATACCAAGGTCTATTAAGCGATAGCTTAGTGAGTGCACTTGATGAACTTGGGTTTGATTTTAGCTGTGAAGACGATGAAGTTACCGTATTTGGTAAAGCTGCGCATTCAGCCTCTGCCGATACCAAAGGCGTCAATGCTATCGCTCGCTTATGTATCGCATTGAAGAAGATTGGTGTGACTCATCCTCTTGTGGTCTTTATTGCTGAACAAGTTGGGCAAGATGCGAATGCTACAAATATCTTTGGTGATATTGAAGATGTGAGTGGTCGTCTAACGTTCAATGTTGCGCAGTTAGATATATCGAAAGAGCACAGTAAGTCGGGCATTGATATTCGGGTTCCCGTTACCTTTAGTAAAGAAGATTTTGATAACGATATTTTGGCTGTGGTTGAGCAGTATGGCTTACATTATGAAGAGTTTGACGTATTGCCTTCTTTATATATGCCAAAAGATAGCCCGATCATTCAGACATTGATGCGCGCTTATCAAGAAATAAGTGGTGATGTTGACAGTAAGCCGATGACGTCTGGTGGGGCAACGTATGCTCGAGCCATGCCAAATTGTGTGGCGTTTGGCGCTATTTTCCCAGGGCGCGATAAAGTTGAACATATGCCAAATGAATACTTAATCATTGATGACATGCTTAAGGCGATGAATGTCTACGCCAATGCAATTCATCAGCTGCAAGGAGTGGAGCTATGACAGCGGCAACAGAAACAAACAAGGTGAAGAAGTCTTTTAAGATGCCTACGGTGTACACCATCTTATTCATTATTATCGGCTTGGTTGCGTTACTGACATGGGTAATGCCAGCGGGTAAATATGATTATATGGTGAACGGGACTGATCAAATCATTCCTGCTGCCGAAGTGCTGGACTATAGCGGAGGTGAGCGTTTATTACCGATCCCTGGTACGTATAATGAAATTGAGTCAACGCCGCAGGGTTTCATTGATGTATTGATGGCTCCAATCAAAGGCTTCCATAAAGCCGTTGATGTTGCGTTATTTGTATTGGTGATTGGTGGTTTCTTAGCTGTAACCATGCGAACGGGTGCAATGGATTCAGGTGTTGCCGCTATTGTTCGTCGGTTTAAAGGCCGAGAGCAAATGATGATCCCGGTGTTAATCACACTTTTTGCTGTTGGTGGTTCGACTTATGGTATGGCGGAAGAAACCGTCGCCTTTTGGGCGGTGATATTACCCGTTATGGCGGTAGCGGGTTATGACCGTATGGTCGCTGCTGGTATTATTTTGCTCGGCTCTGGTATCGGGGTGTTGTCATCAACTGTTAACCCATTTGCGACAGGTATTGCCTCGGGCTTTGCTGGTTTACCGATTGGTGATGGTATTGGTTTGCGCTTGGTGCAGCTTGTCATTTTGATTGTACTGGCTTCATGGTATGTCATGCGCTATGCCGCTAAAGTCAAAGCTGATAAATCTGCATCTGTATTGGCTGATATCGAATTTAATGATGAATTCTCGAAGATTAAAGAGGACTTAGGCGAGTTTACCACCAAGCAAAAACTCACCATGGGTGTATTCTTTGGTGCGTTCATGGTTATGATTTACGGGGTTATTCCTTGGGAAGACATGGGTATCACGGTTATCCCAACCTTGTGGTGGTGGTTTGATGAGCTTTCTACACTATTTTTAGCATCAGCAATTTTGATTGCGGTTATTAACCGTATGTCAGAAGGTGATTTCATTAAAACCTTCTTAGAAGGTGCAAAAGATTTGATCGGCGTTGCGCTGGTGGTTGCTGTTGCGCGTGGTATTTACGTTGTGATGGATAATGGTGCCATTATTGATACCATTTTGAACTGGGCTGAAGGCGCGGTTACTGGTCTATCATCTGGTGTGTTTGTTGTGGTGACGTACTTGGTACATATTGTATTAAGCTTCTTCATTCCATCAACCTCTGGGCTGGCAACTGTTTCAATGCCATTAATGGCACCTTTAGCTGACTTCTCGGGTATTGGGCGAGATTTGATCATTACGGCTTATCAATCAGCAAGTGGTTGGATCAATATGTTTGCACCGACTGCGGGGCACTTAGTGGCTGGTCTGGCATTAGCGAAAATACCTTATGAGCGTTTCTTAAAGTGGGTAATGCCGTTTGTTGTCATGGTATTTGTCGTGACTATCGTGATCCTATTTGCAGGGGCTGCGTTGTCATAATCATTCGGTAAGCATTTTTTGTACAAATCTGGTGAGAGGTGAATATAGGAGGGCTAACCTTCGGTATTCACCTCTTTTCTATTATAATGATCGAATCAAAACGCGTTAGAACTCAGATCTAGCGATACAGACAACAGAGTAGCTAACAGGATAGATAATGGAATTAGAGTTTGTCGCAAAAGCACTAAAAGAGTTAGGTCATCCTACACGGCTGTTTATTTTTAAACACTTGGTTAAATCGGGTCATGATGGGTTACCTGTTGGGCGATTACAGGAAGAGTTATCTATTCCTGGGTCAACCTTATCGCACCACATCTCCAGTTTAATGTCTGCAGGTTTAGTAAAACAACACCGAGACGGACGTACATTATACTGTCTTCCACAATATGATGTTTTAGAGGGCGTAATCGGTTTTCTACAAGATGAATGTTGCAGTACGCCCACAGAATAAAAGAACTGCCGATAATTAAAGTGCAGCTTTGATATCAACCGTTTTCATCGCGACTGGTTTTAGCGCCAATACATGTAATAAACGTTCTGGTGCTTGCGGCCATACAAGTGGGCTTGCTTTGGGGTTTTCTTCATTAAACCACCCTGTAAATCGTTGTGTGTTGTACTGGAAAAACTGCACCGTGTTATACAGAGGTACTGTGATTTGTTTACTGGCAACGATATTACTGAGATCGTAAATAATAGCCTGACGTTTCTCTGGCGTTGAAGCTATCGGGAATTGTGCCAGCAACTCATCTATTTTTGTGTTTTTGTAGAAATGTTTGGCATAGCGAGGGTGTTGTGGTGCTTGATAAGCGCTATTAAATGCTGAGTCAAAATACTTATAGGGTGTAGGGCCTTGTGGGTAATTCGTTAAAGCCGCCGTAAAATCACCCGCGCTTAGCCTTTCATTAAATTCTCTAAAATCTACCTGTAGTGTGCTGACTTTAATGCCGACTTCTTGCAGCATGTCAGCAAGGAGTAAAGCGGTGGTATCAAAATCAGACCACCCATTAGGTGTCAAGATGGTTAATTCGAGTGCTTTGCCCGACGGTAAATCTCGCCAGCCATCATTATTACCGTCTCTAACATGCAGTTCATCTAATAACTCTTTGGCCAGCAAAGGGGTATAGCGCATGTATTGTTGATACTTTTCATTGCTCAATGGATCTTCCCATTGCTCAAAACCTTGGCTCATGCCTGATGCTAAGTGTGACACTTCCCCCTGACCGAATGCCGCTATATCAATCAAAAATTGACGACGAATGCTCATCGAAATCGCACGACGAAATTCGACGTGGCTAATTAATGTCTGTAATTCCGGATCGGCTGCTTTGAAATTGAAAAATAAACTGATGGTGCTCGCAGGGGGCAACCAATATTTAAAATGAGGGGAAAAAGAGGCGTAGTTGCGTTCTATATCGGGAATGAACGATCCAGTCCAGTCAAACTCTCCGGTCATGATACGAGATATGAAATCGTCATTATTGATGACTTTGGGATATCGAAGGCAATCAATGTGTCTTTGCTCTGCTTGCCAGTAATAGGGGTTTTTACACTGCAAATAGCCACTTTGATTTAAGGATTCAATTGATGTAAACGGCCCCGTTCCAATGGGAGTAGAGTTTGCGTATCGAAGTGGATCAGTAATGAATGCCCATTGATGTTGGGGAACAATCGGAAGTAGCACTAATGTAAACGCGATAAGAGCATTTGGCTTGTTTAGTTTGATATAGATCTCGTTTGCACTTTGTTTTTTTACCAACTTTACCCATTTATTTATGCCATGTGAGTCAAGTGCTGGGTATTTTTTAACAAGTAAAAATGAAAATAGAACATCATCGACAGTGAAGGGTTTTCCATCTGACCACTGAACACCATCTCTAAGGGTAAAACTAATGCCACTCAGATCATCATCAAGCTTGTAGCCTGTTGCCAGCCGATATTCTGGTTGATTATTCTGCCGAGTATTAAAAATAATCAAGGGTTCAAACATGAACTCATGTGTCGTTGGCATGCTAGACGTTGAATAAGGGTTAAAATTTGCAATTATCTGATCTTTATACTCGGGAACAAGGGTAAGAACAGTGTCCTTTCTACCACCTTCTTCTTGTGCTAGAACAATGCTGGAAAACATAGATAAGAGAAGGGATAGCAGCGGGAAAACAACACGAAAGTTCAGTTGAAATGATAATTGAAACATATACCAACCTAATACAGCCAACAACAAGACAAAAACATGCCATTTCATTTTGTTAATTTACAGTATGCACAAAGTGTTGGCAAATCGCACCATACGGGTATTTATGCGTAAATATTCGCTTTGATTGACTATTAATACCAAACCCTTAAAGTTAACAAAATGTTGCCAATTGTATTTCGTGGTGATACCTTCATGAATGTGTTTGCAAACAGACAAACATTTTGCGAGCAATTTCTCGATTTTATGGAGCTACAGGAGTTAGCGCACATGACAGATGTAGTGGCGCTTGAAGTAAAGGACCTACATAAGTCTTTCGGTCAGAACGAGGTGCTAAAAGGGATCTCTTTGACGGCTCACCGAGGCGATGTTATCTCTATTATTGGATCATCAGGTTCAGGTAAGAGTACCTTTCTTCGATGTGTTAATTTGTTAGAAATTCCGACTCAGGGTGAAATTTGGGTTAATGGCGAACTCATTCAAATGAAGAATAATCGTCGTGGTGAATTTTTACCGGTTGATGAAAAGCAAGTACAACGTATTCGTTCCCGTTTAGCTATGGTCTTTCAAGGATTCAATTTATGGTCGCATATGACGGTTCTAGGAAACGTTATTGAAGCACCTATTCATGTTTTAGGTGTGCCTAAAGCAGAAGCTATTGAAAAGGCTGAAGCCCTTTTAAAGAAAGTCGGTCTTTATGAGCGACGTCATTATTATCCTGGTCATTTGTCTGGTGGACAGCAACAACGTGCAGCGATAGCTCGCGCATTGGCAGTTGACCCTGAAGTGATGCTTTTTGATGAGCCCACCTCTGCGCTTGATCCTGAATTAGTCGGGGAAGTGTTAGGAGTAATGCAAGATTTGGCACAAGAAGGCCGTACCATGTTAGTGGTCACCCATGAAATGGCGTTTGCCCGTGATGTATCAAATCAAGTGATGTTTTTACATCAGGGTATTGTTGAAGAACAAGGCCATCCTGAAAAATTATTCACAAATCCAGAATCAGAACGATTACAAAAGTTTATCTCTTCCATTTATTAGAGATGAGTATTTGTTCATAAATGTTAGATAGCTAATTGAATACATTTGTAAAATAAATGACAAGGTGGCTGCTGAACGATGTTGGGGCATGCAGCAGACGGTAAATATCATAGGAGAAGTAAGATGAAAAAATGGATTTTGGCAGCAGCAATGGTTTCGGCATTGGGTGCAACATCTTTACAAGCAAAAGAGTACAAAGAAGTGCGCTTCGGTATTGAAGGTGCTTACCCTCCATTTAGCTGGACTGAGCCAAGTGGCGAGCTGAAAGGCTTTGATGTTGATATGGCCAATGCACTTTGTAAAGAACTTCAAACGAAGTGTAAGATCGTTGCTCAAGATTGGGATGGCATAATTCCTTCTCTACTTGCTCGTAAATATGATGCAATCATTGCTGCAATGTCGATCACTGAAGAACGTAAGAAAAAGATTGATTTTACGGGTAAATATGCGCTTATCCCGAACAAGTTTGTTGCTAAAAAAGGCACTGAAATCGACTTTACTAAAGAAGGTTTAAAAGGTGTGAAAATTGGCGTTCAACGTGCGACTACACACGATAAATACCTAACTGATAACTATGGCGACTCAGTGACTATTGTTCGTTACGGTTCTTTTGATGATGCTTACCTTGATCTTAAAGCGGGTCGTATTGCTAGCGTATTGGGTGATGCTTCTGCACTAGAAGAAGGTCTGATTAATAAAGAAGGTGGTGAAGGGTATGAGTTTATTGGTCCTTCGTTAACTGATCCTAAATGGTTTGGTGAAGGCTTTGGTATTGCATTACGTAAGCAAGACAAAGAGCTGACCAAGAAGCTAGATGCAGCGATTATCTCACTACGTGAAAAAGGTATTTACCAAGAAATTGCGGCTAAGTACTTTGCTTACGATGTTTACGGTCAATAATTAGATATTTTGTATTTAAACTTAATATTACCAATTTAAGCTTTGATGACCGAAGCTGTATTTTCAAGGGCCTAATGGCTATAGCTTTTAGGCCTTTTTTGGAGATCTGTCGTGTTAGATTTAAAAGGATATGAATGGGCATTGGCAGAAGGTGCTTGGGTAACAGTCCAGGTTGCGTTGTTGTCACTCTTATTCGCAGTAATCTTAGGTATGCTTGGTGCATTGGCGAAACTATCGCCATACCGTTGGGCAAGAGCCATTGCTACCATCTATACCACAGTCATTCGTGGTATTCCTGACCTTGTATTGATGATGCTGATTTTTTTCGGTGGGCAAATGCTGCTTAACGATAGTTTGTATCGCATCAATGAATGGTTTAATGAATATTTTACATCCAGTGATCCAACTCACGAGTGGACGGCCTACTTACCTGACTATATTGAAATAAGCCCTTTTGTGGCTGGCGTCTTAACCATTGGTTTTATCTTTGGTGCTTATATGGCAGAAACGTTCCGTGGTGCAATTTTATCGGTGGATAAAGGAGAGCTTGAAGCTGGCAAAGCATATGGCATGAGCAGCTTTAAATCTTTTCATCGAATTTTATTACCGCAAATGATCCGACATGCGTTACCGGGTTTTGGTAATAACTGGTTAGTACTACTTAAAACAACAGCGCTGGTATCGATTATTGGTTTAGACGACATGGTCCGTAAAGGGTCGTTGGCGGCAGGTGCAACGCAAATGCCATTTACCTTTTATATGACCATCGCAGTTATTTTCTTATTGTTCACCACACTGTCTACATCAGCACTTAAGTGGGCTGAGCGTCGATTTAGCATTCATACGAGGTAATATATGGACTTTAGTATTCTTTTTGAAAGCTGGGATCTTTACCTTGATGGGTTTATCACCACGGTGTGGATGGTCGCAGTTGCACTGGTTATTGGGTTAATTATTGCTATACCAGTCGGCATTGCCCGTAATAGTAAAAATCCGATGATCTATTTTCCAGCTTGGGCTTATATCTATTTTTTCCGTGGTACGCCTTTATTAATCCAGCTGTATTTGGTGTATTACGGGTTAAGTCAGCTTATTGAGGTACAAGGTACCTTGTGGCAAGAAGCATGGTTTTGTGCACTTTTTGTCTTTATTTTAAATACAGCTGCTTATACTTCAGAGATTATCCGAGGGGCAATTAATAGCTTACCGAAAGGTGAGATTGAAGCTGCAAAAGCGTATGGAATGAGTACACCACAAGCATTTCGCCGTATTATTTTACCCAGTGCGATGCGTCGAGCATTACCCGCATACAGTAATGAAGTGATTTTTATGGTTCATGGTTCTGCAGTGGCAGGTATCGTAACTATTGTTGATTTGACGGGGGCGGCTCGTATAGTTAACTCGCGTTATTATGCGCCATTCGAATCTTACCTTTTTGCAGGTATGTGCTATATGGTACTTACATTTACTATTATCTGGGGCTTTAAAAAATTAGAGCAACATTGGCTGCAACACTTAAGGCCGATTGTGTAAGCACGCTGTCTTATTAGATTAATACAGGTTATTAGATGAGCCCAGACGTTCCCGTTACTAACGGACACATCTGGGCTTTTTTGTGTGTACTTATGTTCAACTACAGCGCGACGTTATCGTATAAATTGATGTTAGTTAATACTGCCACTTCATCAATGTATCGGCGTACTTGTGCTGGGAATACGAGCCCTTTAACGACGGTTAAGTTGCGTAAAGAAGGGAACAGATTCACATCGTCATACGTTAGATTGTTATCACGTTCAGATGGCAAAATTAACCAATCGAGATCTGTTAAGACTGCATTTAATGCTGTGATATATTGTGCGGAATGTGAAAAAGCATCATCAAATGATCCATCGATCATCGCTGACTTTTTGTTATGGAACCAATCTTTAGCTTCTTGGCACTGAAATTCGGGTAAATCAATTTTTAGCCAGCGAGGGTAAAGCAATAAACTGCTGTATGGGCGTGTTTTCTCTGACCATTGTGCGATCTTACTTGCATCAACGCTTTGTCCTAACGTTGGCTTGCCATCGAGTTGATCGATGTAAGCTGCAATATCGAGACTCTCTGCCATATAGCTGCCATCAGGCTTTTGTAAAATAGGAACTAAGTTAGCACCGACTTTCTCAATACGCGCTTCAATATCGTGATTTTGTAACGTGACGAATTCAATATCTGCCTTTTTATAACCGACAACCATCATCGCTTTTATACAAAATGGACAATGATCAAAAGTAAATAATTTCATGTGTTTTCCTGCGAGTGCTGAAGGTAAACGTGCAAGCTTGTTTTCATGAGCTTGCACAATGGGGATAAACGAGTTTATTTAAATGTTGACCATATAGGCGCGTGATCAGACGGTTTCTCAATGCCGCGTAATTCATAATCAATGCCAGCATCGATACAACGAGCAGCAAGCGATGGTGTCGCAAGTACAACATCAATACGTAAACCACGGTTATCTACAAAACCTTTTGAACGATAGTCGAACCACGAGAATTGGTCATCTACATCAGGGTGTAACTGACGGAATGTATCGGTGAATCCCCAGTCCATTAAGGTTTTTAGCCATTCTCGTTCAATCAGCTGAAATGAACATTTTCCGGTTTTTAACCAGCGCTTGGCATTGGCTGGGCCGATACCGATATCTAGGTCAATCGGGCTAATATTAATATCACCCATCACAATTACTTCTTCTTCGTTAGTATGATGAGTGTTTAAGTAATTCATTAAATCAGCATAGAACTTTTCTTTTGCTGGGAATTTTGTTTCGTGGCTCAGGTTTTCACCTTGTGGGAAATAGCCATTTAACACTGTCACTTTTTTGCCATCTTCTTGTTCAAAGGTCGCCATGATCATGCGACGTTGTGCGTCTTCATCATCAGTTGGAAATCCCTTTTGAACGTTAATTGGCTCTTGTTTACACAACATAGCCACACCGTAATGGGCTTTTTGACCATGGTGATAAACTTTGTAGCCCATGGCTTCAACGTCTGCGAGAGGGAAAACCTCATCATGTACTTTGATTTCTTGTAGACCAATCACATCGGGTTGGTGTTTTTCAATCAAAGCTTGAAGTTGGTGAAGACGAGCGCGAAGACCATTAATATTAAATGAGATGACTTTCATGTTCTAAATTCCAATTATTATGAGCTTGTTAACTGGTGATTCTCGATATTAGCATACCCCCTTGGCTACTGTTATACCCAAGCTGCTTCAAGATAACCGACTGAATGTCAAATTCTCTACTTTCACATCAAGTACCCAGAGGAGGATGTTTGATGTGAAAGGGAATAGGGTAATTGGAGGGCGAGTGTCTACTATCGGGCTTCGGCCATACTCATAACAGGTTGATTTTTACGCAAAGCAAATAAGCAAAACACTACAAACCACAGACCGCTGACAATAAGGCCAGCCCATGTAGAATGGGTATAACCGATCGCGATGTAGCCAAGCAGGGCGCCAAAAGCAACAGAAATCGCATAAGGAAGTTGAGTGAGTACGTGATCCATATGATGGCAACCAGCACCAGTGGCTGACAAAATGCTGGTACTGGAAATGGGTGAACTGTGGTCACCAAAAACAGCACCTGCAAGAACGGCAGACAGCATTGGTAGCAACATGCTGATATCACTCGCGGCTGCAATATCGCCCGCTAGCGGTAGCATAATCCCGAAAGTTCCCCAGCTGGTTCCCGTTGCAAATGCCATCGCACAAGACAGCACGAAGATCACTGCAGGCAACATTTCAACTGGAATATTACCACTGGCCATAGAAGCTAAATACATGCCTGTTTCCATGTCCCGTACGACAGAACCGATTGTCCAAGCAAAGAACAGAATAATGATAGCGGGTAGCATAGCGCTGATACCTTGTGGCGCTGCTTTTAGCCAGATTTTTGCACTTAGCTTCAAACGAAGTGCCAGTACCACAGAAACCACCAGACTACAGATCGCCCCGTATACCAGTGAAGAACCGACATTGGTGTGTTCGAAAGCTCCTATTACGCTAAAATCGAGGCCTTTTGCCGTTAGCACTGTCGCACCAGATTGGATCATGAAGTAGACCGCCGCTGCTGTCAGCGTCAGGATCGGAAGTACCATGTCAATCATGCCGCCATTGCTGCCTTCAGGCGTTTCAATATCAAGGCCGGGTGGACGACCGCGAGATTCATCCCATAATTGTCCTTCCAGTGCCCGTTCTTCATGTTTACGCATTGGACCGATATCAAGCTGAAAAGCAATAACACAGAGCACCATGACAAGAGTAAATACCGCGTACAGGTTCATCGGGATCATCTCGACAAAAGCTGCAATGGGGCTTTGGTCTGTGACGTTATGCGCGACCATAATGCCGCCAATTAGCGCGATGATATAAGCCCCCCAAGACGAGATAGGCATTATCACACAAACGGGTGCGGCGGTTGAATCGAGCAAATAAGCCAGCTTGGCACGCGAAATTTGGAAGCGGTCGGTGACCGGGCGACAGATGGCACCTACTGACAGGCTATGGAAGAAGTCATCAATAAAAAAGATAAATACCATTAGACCTGTTAACGATTTTGCACTGCGGCGATCCTTACAACGTACAGCAGCCCAATCGGCAAAGGCTTGAGTCGCACCAGAGACACTCATCAGGCTGATCAATGCACCAAGCAATAACATGAAGATGATCATATTGGCGTTATCGCTGTTTAGGTTACCGTTAACCCACACAATGCTAAGTACTTTATCGAATAGGTAGTTTAGCGCCTCTGTGGGTGAAAAATGCGTCAGCATAAGGGCGCCGGAAACAATGCCTGTTCCGAGTGATAACAGTACTCGTCGAGTAGTAACAGCGAGAATTACCGCCAACAATGGGGGAAGAACCGACCAAGCGGAATCTGAATAATGGATGAGGTTCATGATCTCTGTACACCTATAACAAAAGGTGGAGATCTACCAAAAAGAGGTGTAACGAAGACGTCTGAAAAAGTGACTTGTTACCCCTTCAGGTAGCGCTCCATAGGAAAAAAAACTATGGCAGTCCTGCGACTATTCGACGCAGACCCAGCAACTGAGTGTGATAACAACAGTTACTTCGGCACTGACTCCTTTCTCCGGCATCGTCGGTATCATCCTCCGCACGGTTACTTATAGGCAGCGCACCTCTACTGATTAAGGGTTTGCGCGGACTATATTATCAATAAGCCATCACGGAGCAAGTGTTAAATAGTGATATTTATTGATATTACGCAACAACCTACTGATTTCATCGTCACGATGAAAAGATGGATTTGATGACAACCCTATTTATACGTGACTATCAGCCAGTTTATGCATGGAATTTTTCATGATTAAGGAGCAAGCATGATAGATAAAAAACATTTTGAATTGATCGATAAACCCACCTTTTTTGGTGCGTTAGGCTTATTGATCTCGGTTGTAGTGCCATTGTTACTGTTTCCAGTGCAAGGGGCTGAATGGCTTGCGATTGCTAAAACTTTTATGACCGATAAACTCGGTTTTCTCTACCTTGCATTAGGCATCGCAGCTTTCTTTTTCATGATATATATCGTGTTCAGTGATATTGGCCAAATCAAACTGGGCGATGCTGACGAAAAACCTGAATTTGCCACGGCATCTTGGGCTGCAATGTTATTCTGCGGGGGGATCGGTGCCAGTATATTGTATTGGGGAACCATTGAGTGGGCTTACTACTATCAGAGTCCGCCATTTCAGTTAGAATCAGGCAGTGAAGAAGCCGTTCGATGGGCTGCCACTTATGGTATTTTCCACTGGGGTCCAATCGCATGGTCAATTTATATGATTCCAGCGATCCCTATTGCATACTTTTTCTACGTAAGAAAGCAGCCAGTATTGAAAGTATCGGCGGCGCTAATGCCAATTATCGGTGAATCACGCAGTCACGGTAAACTTGGCAAGTTCATTGATATACTTTTCATTTTCGGCCTACTTGGCGGAGCTGCGACAACACTTGGTCTTGCTGCACCTTTGATTAACGAAGGAATAAGCTACCTCTTTGGCATTCCATCAACCACAACTACACAGATTGGTGTATTGCTGCTTTGTACGGCACTGTTTGCTTACTCTTCTTACAAAGGTATGGATGAAGGCATCAAAGTTCTCAGTAACATTAACTTCTGGGGTGCACTTGGGTTGCTGGCTTTCGTCTTGTGTGCTGGTCCTACGCTCTTTATGTTAGAAACGGGCTTAGATTCTATCGGACGCATGCTGTCTAATTTTTTCGTAATGGCGACATGGGCAGAACCGTTTGGTGGCTACGGCACGTTTGAAGATACGCACTTCCCTCAAGATTGGACCATTTTTTACTGGGCGTGGTGGCTGGTATTCGCACCAAGTATGGGCTTGTTCGTTGCGCGTATTTCTCGCGGTCGTACGATTAAGCAAATGGTGTCAGGCGCAATTTTCTTTGGTTCATCGGGCTGTGCGCTCTACTTCATGATCCTGGGCAACTATGGTTTGTCTTTACAACTCTCAGGTCAGCTGGATGTTGTTAGTATCTTGAACGTGGATGGACCTACACGCGCTATCTTCTCGATTCTTGAGCAGTTGCCGATGAGCACCATGGTTATCGCAGTGTTCACTCTCTTGTGTATTATCTTTACGGCGACAACGTTTGATTCTATCTCGTTTATTTTGGCTTCTGTTGTACAAAATAACGTGACTGAAGATCCGATGCGCTGGAACCGTTTGTTCTGGGCATTCACACTGTCATTCATGCCTTCAGTACTGATGTTCATGGGCGATCTGGCAACGTTGCAAACCGCTGCAATTGTTGGTGGTCTACCATTGCTCGTTATTGCTGTTATGTTGATGATTTCAGGAGTGAAAGCTGCAACGCTCGATTTGGCTCATCAGGAAGGATATAGCGATCCAGTAATCAATATTGAAGATCTTCCAGATGTAGATCCATGGTCAAAAGAAGGCATGGCGATGGCGCAATTTGAACGCTTGAAAGATGAAGCTATTTCAGCTGCAGAAGAAGAGCGTGAAAAACTTAACGCAATATGGATATTGAAGAAAGAAATCCGTGCCACGGCTCTGTCAAAGGGCGAATCTGGTATGGAATTAGGCGATGCACCTCAAGAACAACTGGATGAAATTAAGCGTCTTACCAATGAAGCGATGGCAGCTAAAGAGCACAAGCTGCAAGCCTCTGAACAAGCGCAAGAAGCGCGTAAGGTATTTGATGAACTAATGCGCGATCGTCAAGAAATGGAAGTGGAAGCACAAGCATAATCTTGGCAGTACGTAGAATAATTGTAAGCCGTCCATATATGGGCGGCTTTTTTTATGCGTATATTTACTGATACAAAGGCAATATCGTTGTTGTGAAAAATGAGAGGTGAATATTATAGGCTCAATGATAGTGTAATCGGACAATGATCACTTAGGTTGAATGCTTTGACCACCTCTACGTCAGAGGTGAGTTCGCGAAAGCTGTTGTTGACCATTTTCTGTTTGGCTCGTTCATCAAGCACGATGTGATCAATAAAATTAGGGTAGTGACGGATCTTTCTGTGTTTTTTATGTTTGCTATGAATTCTTATACGACATTGACTCTTTTGACCTTCGGTTGCGGCATAGAGTGATAATCCAGTAGGGCGTCCGTCATCCAGCTGTTGCCACATTTGGTCATTATGCAGTGTGAGCCGTCGATTGAAATCCCCCAAGATCATAAAAGGTAGAGGCTCAGCCGCTCGGCGGTCTACCCATTGCTCCAGTACTTCAAATTGTCGGTTGAGCTGACGACAAGCCCTATTTTTGGTGCTTTGTTGTTGGCTATAGCAACCACTTTTCAAATGGACAGTCAGTAACCTCAGCGCCGCTTTTCCGTCGTTCAGTAATGTAATATCAACCCCATAGCGCAAGCTCTTATTTCCCCTCAGATCCAACTGATGTAAATCTGCATTACGCACGTATGAGATCCCTTTTCGAATAGCAAATCCGACAAATTGAGGCCATGGTTTCGTGTGACGCTTGTTATTGTGTTGGCTTTCTTGTTGTCGACGGGAGAATTCAAAGACATATTCGTCATTCGTTAATACTTTTTCGATGGCTTGACGATCCGCGACTTCTTGGAAGGCCAAAATATCAGTATCTAACTGGGTCGCTATGTGTGCCAGTTGCTGATAATCAGCACGGGTGCGCTGGGGTGGAGGGGGGATGATAATAATGGGATCAGATGCGAGCCACTGCAGATTCCAACTGGCAACGGTCAGTGTAGTGGTTAAGGGAGGAACGTTTGGTTTGGCAAAGCTGCCGTTCACCAAAGCCCAAGTACAGATCAAAAAAAACGGGAGTCGCCAT
The DNA here is from genome assembly GCF_003026285.1 of Photobacterium profundum. Classification (GTDB taxonomy): domain Bacteria; phylum Pseudomonadota; class Gammaproteobacteria; order Enterobacterales; family Vibrionaceae; genus Photobacterium; species Photobacterium profundum. The sequence goes on along the minus strand of NZ_PYOD01000020.1, from coordinate 4,783 downwards.
CGCATGATGTTTGTCCAAATAAAAGAAACAATGTGACGGCTTCATGAGCGGATAGGATAAACAAATAATACATATTGCGAGTAGGCGAGTGTTTTACTGAAAGAAGGCTGGTGTGCTGGCTTATGATTGCGAGCTATTTCTATTTCAGCTCTTTTTTATGATGAAAGATTATGATTTTAGCAAGAGTATGTAATTAAAAATAAAAAGAGATAAAAGTTAGTGCCTTATCTTGGTAATGCGAAAGCGGATTAATTAACATTTAATTGTTATCGTTCATCTTACCCTTGTTGGTAATTGTCTTTATGGTATTTAGTGACAAAAGAAATGAGTAATGCTGGTGGCGATAGACTGATGCAGTATGAGTTTATATGATTATAACAATGAGAATAATATGTTTGGATGGTTAAAAAGTATTTTTTCATCAGATATCACCCCTGATATTGATGAGCAAAAGAAAAAGCTAGATGAAGAAAATAAAGCGCTGATTGCTGAACGAAATAAAAAGTATGCAAAAGGTGCTGATGCGGATGACTGCGGAGATGGTGAATAGTTATTGTGACTAAATAGCCTTTATAAAAAGGCTATTTATTATTGTTAGCAAGAGCTTATTTATCATTGATTGACGATAAGTCTGTATTCATTCTCTAACTTGGTTTTATGCGTTAAGTGCGGCTAGCGCAGCATCGTAGTTAGGTTCTTCAGTGATTTCAGAGACTAATTCACTGTAAGTAACAAGACCTTCTTCGTTTACACAAACAACGGCACGTGTAGCTAAACCACGTAGTGCTCCTTCGTTTAAGTTAACACCATAAGCTTCAGTGAACTCTGGTGAACGGAAGAAAGATGCCGTTTTAACACCTTCAATACCTTCTACTTCGCAGAAGCGACCAGTTGCAAAAGGTAAATCTGCAGAAATACATAATACAACGGTATTTTCTGTTGATGCTGCTTTTTCATTGAATGCACGAACGCTTGTTGCACATACTGGTGTATCAATGCTTGGGAAGATATTTAAAACAACGTTCTTACCTGCAAAATCTTTCAGTTGCACATCAGAAAGATCTGCACCGCATAATGTAAATGCAGGAGCGGTAGTGCCTTTTTGAGCAAAAGTACCAGAAACGCTAACAGGGTTACCTTGGAATGTAACTTGAGACATGACTTTACCTTTCTTTTTTATATGAGTATTGAACACCGTTTGAATGTAATAAGCATACAGTAGAATGGTGAAAACTTAACCTTACATTCAGCAGGATCTACCAGTGCTTATTTGATTGGTTTTCTCTTTATTATATGTCTCTGTAGTTGTTCAAATAAACTGATGATCACTACCAATTTCTCCCCACCGACTTTATATTCGTTTCTGCCTATAATCGATTAAAGGTAAGGCGCTGTATTACGGCACCCAATGTTTGATTGTGATGAGTGAGGAAACCAACATGGGCAAATTAGTTAAAGGTATATGGCACGATGTGTGGTACGACACAGATACAAGCGATGGTAAATTTGTTCGTGAAGATGCGGGGTTTCGTCACTGGTTAACGCCAAATGGTGAGACTGGCCCTGATGGTCAACAAGGTTTTAAGGCTGAATCAGGACGCTACCATTTGTATGTATCTTTGGCTTGCCCTTGGGCACATCGCACGCTTATCTTCCGTCAGCTAAAAGAATTAACCTCTCATATTGATGTGACGGTTGTTAGCGCAGACATGTTAGAAAAAGGTTGGGTATTTGATGAACCTGAACCGCTCTATGGTTTCAATTTCATGCACCAGGTATATACCCAAGCAAAAGCGGATTACTCGGGGCGTGTGACTGTGCCTGTACTATGGGATAAGCAGACACAAACAATTGTGAGCAATGAATCATCCGAAATTATCCGCATGTTTAATACTGCATTTAATGATTTAACGGGTAACCATGATGATTATTACCCGCAAGATCTGCATCCTGTTATTGAACAATGGAATGATTATATTTACCCTGCCATTAATAATGGGGTATACCGTTGTGGGTTTGCTACCACGCAAGAAGCGTATGATGCTGCTTTTTCTGAGCTTTTTTCAGCACTCGAGACAGTAGATGTACATTTAGCGACAAATCGTTATTTAGCCGGAGAGCTATTAACCGAAGCCGATTGGCGCTTATTTACGACCTTAATCCGTTTTGACGCTGTTTATGTTGGTCATTTTAAATGTAACCTAAAGCGTATTGCGGATTACCCTCATATCCAAGGTTATATGAAGGAGTTATACCAATTCCCTAAGATTGCTGAAACCGTCGATTTTTATCATATTAAACGACATTATTATTTTAGTCATACCATGATTAACCCAACGGGTATTGTCCCTATGGGGCCTGCACTCGATCTTATTACGCCTCATGGTAGGGATAATGTTTAATATGAATATAGTGAGCTTATTCTTTGCATAAGTGTAAGCTTACAGATCAAGAGATAAAAGTGGTGATGGTATTTTTACTGTGGTAACGACGCAGGTAAGGATCAATGGTGATGTTATGTTGCGTTTTTGTCATCTTTATCAATAAGCATTGAAATATTTTGTTTCGCCATTCTTCAAGTGCACTAGGTAGTGGCATCATATTAATCGCCTTTATACTTTCTTTGATCTTGTCTTGATCATAAAGGTCTAATTGATAAAGGCTTTGTAGGCGCCCAAGGTGAGCTTCACTGCAGAGTGGGTAGCGACTGATGATGTCATTGTAATGCTGCAAAGTCACAAGATCCGCAATGTGCTCTTGTTCTAATCGCATTTTGGCTTCTTTTAAGTCAATCATTAAGGCGTGGATACTATTAATCGACGTGGTATTTTGCTTGAGCTCTGCGAGTCGGTTTTGGCTATGTCCATCAATACGATCACGTTGTTTAAACACTTGGTAAATATCAAAAATCAGCTGTGCCTCACCCAGATGAAATAATGCTGGTAATATTTCGATTAAAATTACGGAAGGCAGTTTTGTGATAGCGTCAAAATGTGCTGATAAGCCAACCATAAGTCGACGCTTAGCTTTTAAAGGTTGATCGTCAGCTAACGAAAAACGTGCCAGTGTTATCTGACCATAGAGCGTTAGAAAAGGTTGTTGTATGGGTAATAATCGCTTGATAGCCAGCTGATGAATACCTTTGAGCTGTTGAATGAGTTGCCGTTGTAGATGTTGTGAGGTTTGAGCAAAGTACAGTTGTTCAAAAATGGCGGTAAACTCAGCAAAACGTGTTACCCAAGAAACATCAATAATGGGTAAATGAGATGCTAGTATTTTTCCCGCTTTTATCAAGTTATCTGAGTCATTTAGGTTCGCTGCGAGTTGAGCAACTTGCAAGACGCGGTGAGTCACGCTAGGTGTATAGTTTAAGGCTTGCTTAGCGCTGTTAAGTGCATCGTGATATTGCTCGTTTTCTTCTTGGTATAATGAAAGAAAATCATAGGCATCGACATAGAGTGGAGATCGCGTGACCAATTGTTGTAGCTTATGAATTGCAGTATTGATATCCCCTTCATGATGACTAACTCGCGCATCAATGAGGCTGATCTTGTGGGTTGGATTTTGTGTTATCAACAAGGTTGTCAGTCGCTTAACTTGTTCCCAATCCTTCTGTTCTATTAGAAGATCGAGTAATAACCCTTCAATTTTATGATGATGACCATATTCACTCAGCTGTTGCTTGGCAATACTAATGGCGAGTGTAATATCATTGTTTTCAAGTGCTGTGTAAATAGGCTTACGTTGAGCGCAATCATTACAGATTTCTTCAAGTTTTCGTTTTAGACCGACGATCGAAATAGGTTTAGAAAGAAAGCTGTCTGGTTCGATACTGAGTGTGGTTAAAATGACTTCTCTAGAATGATCGCCAGAGAGAATGAGAATACCGCAGTGTGAAGATAAGAGTTTCTTTTGGCGCAGTAACGTCGTAAGTTCATTACCATTGAGGGCTCTGTTTAAGTGATAATCTGTCAGTAGAAGTTGGTAGTGATTGTTTTGGCAGTAACGAATGGCTTCCTCATAACTGAATGCCATATCGATATTGCTGGTATGTATGCCAATATTTTTCAATAAGCTTTTTAATAGAACCGCAGCAGTACGCTGATCGTCAACAATCAGTATTTTTAGTTTTGACCAATCAATCGTTGGTAAGCGCTTCATTCGTTCGGGCATACACGTCCTTTGTGTAATATGCACTTAATTGTATTTATATATCTTTCATCTTAGCCGTTTTTTTGAGCAGCATATCTAAAAAAGACTAAAAAAGTGATAAATTTGCACAAAAAAAGCCAGCTGCTTATGCAACTGGCTTGAATGATGGTGGAGGGAGAAGGATTCGAACCTTCGAAGGCGGAGCCGTCAGATTTACAATCTGATCCCTTTGGCCACTCGGGAATCCCTCCACGGGATTTGCTTATTGTTAATCAATAAGCTGTCTTGCAGTGAAAGCCGCTTCGTTGTTCAACCTCGAGACATAAGATTGCGAAACCATTTTCAAAATGATGGTGGAGGGAGAAGGATTCGAACCTTCGAAGGCAGAGCCGTCAGATTTACAATCTGATCCCTTTGGCCACTCGGGAATCCCTCCACGGGATTTGCTTATTATTAATCAATAAGCTGTCTTGCAATGAAAGCCGTTTCGTTGTTCAACCTCGTGACATAAGATTGCGAAACCATTTTCAAAATGATGGTGGAGGGAGAAGGATTCGAACCTTCGAAGGCAGAGCCGTCAGATTTACAATCTGATCCCTTTGGCCACTCGGGAATCCCTCCACGGGATTTG
>NZ_PYOD01000002.1 GCF_003026285.1 Photobacterium profundum | reverse complement strand
CGAAGAAATGAAGCATAAATTGACTGTGTCATCTTGCGATGATTAAGGTCACTCAGTTCATTGATAAATCTTTCGACTTAAAATTTCACGAGTGCCCACACAGATTGCATGGTCAAATTGTTAAAGAGCATACTGACTAGGTTGCTGGCTAAGCGCCGTGTTCCGTGTCAGTGAGGTCGCATTATAGGGAGATATTTAGCTATGACAATAGTTTTTATCCATTTAATTACCAACAGCTCAGTAAGTGACCAATTTGTTTTCTCCAGCAGCAATTTAGAGCAAAAATGTAATTTTATCTGCAGTCAAAAGCAAAAAACCGACGTATTAGCGTCGGCTATATATCATTATTCTGCAATATTTAGATTTTAAACATCTTCAACAGACTTTAACTGTTGAGATTTTACATTTGAAACCTCTATTGGCAGTGTTTGACGAACATAGTTACCAGGTGATGTCATTAAAGAAGGATAATTAGCATTACCCGCTTCACGAGGCTCAATTTGTTCTTCAGGGTTAAAGTCAGCTAGCCATGTGTCCCAATGTGTCCACCAAGAACCTTCTTCACGCTTTGCATTACTTAACCAAATTTCTGGATCGTCAATCTTTTCATCATTAATCCAGTACCCATACTTATTTTTAGCTGGATGGTTAACAATGCCTGCAATATGACCTGATTCACCAAGAACAAATGTTGATTTGCTATTTAAGTTCAGTGCACCACGGTATGTACCTTGCCACAAAGCGATATGGTCTTCTTGCGTAGAGATAAAGTATGTTGGTACTTTAATCTTCGACAAATCAATAAAGACCCCACCCACTTTATATCCCTTTGGATCGACCAGTTTATTCTCTAAATAGAACTGTCGTAATAAAGTGCTATGGCATGCAACGGCAACATTAGTACTATCACCATTCCAATAAAGCAGATCAAAATCTATTGGGCTATTGCCTTTTAGATAATTGTTTACGTAATAATTCCAATAAAGGCTATTTTCACGCAACAAGCTGAACGTAACACTCAGTGAGCGTCCATCCATATAACCATTAGCTTCATTCTGAGCTTCAATTGCTGAAACTATAGGATCGTTAACATACGCGCCTATTTCACCTGGTTGGGAGAAATCTAACAGCGTAGTAAAGAACGTCGCCGACTTGATACGATTACGCATTCGCTTAGCAGAATAATAAGCTAAAGTCGTCGCTAATAACGTGCCACCAATGCAATAACCTGCAGCATTGATTTGTTTCTCACCAGTAATATCTTCGACAGCATCAACCGCTTTAACTACACCATCTAGCACATAGTCATCAAAGTCAATTTTTGCCATTGTGGCATCAGGGTTACGCCAAGACATCATAAATACTGTATGGCCTTGCTCTACTAGCCAGCGCACCATTGAGTTCTTCTCGCGAAGATCTAAGATATAGTATTTATTAATGAATGGAGGCACGATAAGAAGCGGTGTTTGATTCACTTTTTCAGTCAATGGCTTGTATTGAATCAATTCAAATAAATCATTTTTGAAAACGACATCACCAGCAGTATTGGCAATGTTCTCACCCAATTCAAATGCACTATCATTTGTCATTCGGATTTTAAGAACATCGGCGCTTGCTTGTACGTCTTCTTGATACAATTCCATACCTTTAACTAAGTTCTCACCGTTAGTTTCAACCGTTAATTTAGCGAGTTCAGGATTTGTTGTAACGAAATTTGTAGGCGAAAGTGCATTAATCGCTTGTCGAGAGAAAAAGCCAAGACGTTCTTTCGCTTTTTCATCTAACCCTTCAATCGATTCAATACTTTCTTTCATTGTATTGCTAAAGAGTAAATACGACTGCTTTATATAGCTGTAATACGCCTCATCATCCCAAGCGGGATCATTAAAGCGCTTATCATCTTTTTCAGGCTTAATTTTATTACCTTCATCACTATTTGGCATAGTAACGTTTTGCCAGATTTTCATCTGACTTTCCCACCAATCCATTTGTACTTTCGCGAGTACTCCTGGCTGAGCGCTGGCTTTATCGATCAACTCAACAGTATCTTTCAAGTTGATTTCATTCATCGCTTTATTGAGGGGAGTATTTAGAGCTGCCTTGCCGGAATCCAATTCCTTCCACCATAGCTGGTTCATATCTTGGAGCTTGGCAAAGTAGTCCGAGAAGAAGTTGTCGTTCATTACAATGACCTCTGTATTTGGACTAAAATGCCGCCCATGAATTGGGCGGCAGAATGGTCATGCAATTATGCAGGTGTTACTTCTTTTACATTTTCTGCAACTAGTTCATCAACTTCAGTTTTAAATGTTTGTGCAACTGATGAGAACTTCTTGCTGTCTTCCATTAACTGCTGAGAAAGCTTAGTTAGTGTTTCAAGCTGCTGGCCATTGAACTCAGCCAATGATTGCATATCTTTTACTTCACCAACGGCTTTTAACTGAGAAAGACCCAATTCACTGTAAGTGCGAACAGCTGTAAGTTGAAGCTCAGTTAGCTCTTCAACGTTTTTAGAAAATAGCTTGTTAAACTTAGCGTAAGGTGCAAGTGTTTTTTCAGTTTGCTCAGAGAAAGATTTAAACATTTCCGTATACATAGTCATGATTCCTTAATATAAAAGTATAATTGAAGTACCTAGCCATATTTTATCTAGGTACAATCTGTGAATATTCTGCATTTATGTAAAACAGGTACTACTTAAACACTCTTCAGTACAATCGCTGTACCCATACCACCACCAACACACAGTGTTGCTAAGCCGTATTCAGTATTGCGACGACGCATTTCATGTAAAAGGCTAACAATAATACGGTTACCTGAAGCACCTAACGGGTGGCCCAATGCAATGGCACCACCATTTACGTTTGAACGTTCAGCTAAATCTTCTACTGACGTATCTAACTCTTTTGCTACTTCATGTAGCACGCCAAGAGCCTGACCAGCGAACGCTTCGTTAAATTCAAATAAGCCAACAGATTCAATATTTAGATCTGCTTTAGTTAAAGCTTTAATAACAGCAGGAACTGGACCTAGTCCCATAAGTTCAGGTGCAACACCCGCCTGTGCGTAGCTTTCAATTTCAGCTAATGGTGTTAGACCATATTTTTCTACTGCAGCTTCAGAAGCCACGATAATGGCACTACCACCATCATTAATACCTGATGCGTTACCCGCAGTAACTGAACCCTCTTTCTTAAATGCAGGACGTAGCTTTGCTAATCCTTCAAAAGAGGCATCTGACTTTGGATATTCGTCTGTATCAATTACTTTTGTTTCACGACGTGATTTCACTTCAACAGATACAATCTCATCGACAAACTTACCTTGCTCGATAGCAGCTATCGCTTTCTGTTGACTTGCTAATGCAAAATTATCTTGTTGCTCACGATTTAGACCCACTTTTTCAACTACATTTTCAGCAGTTACACCCATGTGGTAATCATTGAAGGCATCTGTTAAACCATCAGCAATAAGTAAATCAGTTAACTCTAAGTTACCCATTTTCTGACCATCACGAATCTGTGATGATGCGCAGAAAGGAATCTGTGACATACACTCGGCACCAGCGGCAATCACGAGTTCAGCATCACCCGCTTTGATGTGCGCAGCTGCATCCATTACTGCTTTCATGCCACTGCCGCAAACCATATTCAAGCTATAAGCCGGTACTTCATTTGGGATCCCAGCAAAGATTGCAGCTTGGCGACCTGGTCCCATTCCTTGACCGGCACCAATAACGTTACCGACAACAACTTCATCAATGGCTTCTACAGGTATGTTACCCTGTGCCAAAGCTCCCTTAATTGCTACAGCTGCCAGTTGTGCTGCTGAAACTGTTTTTAATGCACCGTTGAAGCTACCAATAGGTGTACGTTTAGCAGCAACAATAAATACTTTACTCATGATCTTAACTTCCTTTTCCAATCAAATTTATCCAACCATTCTTTCTTGAATGGTTATGGATTAGTTCATGTACAAACCGCCATTTACCGACAGCGTTTCGCCTGTAATATATGCTGCTGCATCACTTGCTAAGAAAGTGACTGCGCCGGCAATTTCTTGTGGCATAGCTAGACGTTTCATTGGAATTTCAGCTTTGATTGAATCTAAAACTTCTGGCTTAATCGCTTCAACCATTGGCGTACCTGTGTAACCAGGTGCAATTGCATTAACTGTCACACCCGAGCGGGCACCTTCTGCAGCTAAGGCTTTAGTAAAGCCAATCATTCCAGCTTTTGCTGCTGAGTAGTTCGCCTGACCAAACTGACCTTTTAGGCCGTTTACAGAAGTAATGTTAATAATTCGAGCATTTCCATGCTGGCACATAGAGTCAAACAAAGGGTGTGTAACATTGAACAAACTATTAAGGTTTGTATTGATCACTTCATTCCATTGTGCCGCTGACATACGTTTAAATGTCGAGTCACGAGTAATGCCAGCATTATTAACTAATACGTCAATGCTACCTTCCTCCTGCAACAATGTTGCAATAGCCTCTTCACAAAATCTTGTATCCGTAACATCCAAAGGAAATAAACGAACCTGATTTTCTGAATAATTATTCTCTTCAAACCATTCTTTTGCCTTAGCTTCTCCGTTTGGAAAATATGTGGCTATTACTCGATAACCTGCCTCAACTAGTCCTTTTGTAATCGACGAACCAATACCACCTTTAGCGCCAGTAACTAATGCTTTCTTGTTCATTTGAAAAGACTCCGTTCTCATCACAAGGATGACTATCACCATGAAATAATTGACAATTTTAAAAACAACATTACAAAAATAACATTGTAAAAATTAATACTAACTACAAATAACTAATTAAGTTGAATATATCTTAATTACAAATTGCGACACTATTATGAAAAACATGTTGCATAAACATTATAAGAACATACACGCATAGCAATATCAATACACGGCATTAATGGTCAGACCAATATTCTTAAACGGAATTGAATATTTACCGGAGACTAAAAACCAACCACAATTAACATTTTATTTACATTTATTTTTATGTATTCAAAAAAAATAAATAAACAAATACAAAATAGACATACCAGGCGACATCAACATAAAAAATAATATAAATAATCATTCTCTTGCATCTTATATGTGCACTGATGCACCTTAACTATTCATTCAAACGCATGTTTATATATTTATATTGCCATTACACATAGCTAGAATGTTAACAAACAGTTAACTACGAATCGTAACAAATGTTAACAATTCCTTTTTTTGGACAGACTGCAGGTAAAAAAAAACCAGAGTTTTTAACTCTGGTTTTTCCACATACATATATTTTGGCAATAAAATGTGTTTGCTTTCTTTAACTCTACGCTTTGGCTGTTAACATTCCTTGAGTAATAACAAAATCGATAATGGTATCTAACCCTGTACCTACTTTCAGATTGGTAAATACATAAGGCTTATTAGGACGCATACGACGAGTATCAGCTTCCATAACCTCAAGTGAAGCGCCAACATAAGGTGCTAAATCAATTTTATTGATTACTAATAGGTCTGAACGAGTAATACCAGGGCCACCTTTACGTGGAATTTTCTCACCTTCGGCAACATCAATAACATATATAGTTAAATCTGCTAATTCAGGGCTAAACGTAGCACTTAAATTATCACCACCACTTTCTACAAATACAACGTCGAGATTTTTATGGCGTTGCGCCAATTCATCCACCGCAGCAAGATTCATCGACGCATCTTCACGAATAGCAGTGTGTGGGCAGCCCCCTGTTTCAACACCAATAATTCTATCTGCATCTAAAGCCTCTGCACGGGTCAGAATTTTTGCATCTTCTTGGGTATATATATCATTCGTTACAACAGCAATATGGTAGTCATCACGAATAGCTTTACAAAGCACCTCTAATAATGCTGTTTTTCCTGACCCAACGGGACCACCAATACCAATACGTAACGGAGATTTGTATTCACTCATATTGCTTATCCTTAAGATCTAAATAGTCGGGTATATTGAGTTTCATGTCGGCTACTCGCTATAGCTTGTGCGGGCGTAAAGCTTCCTATTTCATGACTTTTGACTTGATAAGAAGCTTCAAGCGCTGCTGGTAATAACGTCGACATCAACAGAAGTATTTGTTGCCCAGCAGTTTGCCCTAATGGGACCAATTTCACGCCAGACATGGTAACGTTTTCCAACCAGCTCCATAAATAGCCTGAGCACAGCGACTCACTGGATATCCCCCAATGATTTGCAGCTAAGGCAAAACCAACCAATTGGCTTTCCTGTGCCAATATCAATAATTGCGGATCAGCCTTAACATCTAGCTGATTTAATAACGTTGCGGTTGCCTTGCCACGTTGTTTTTCTTCTTTACGTAATTCGCTTGTTTCTCTACTCGCATGTAGCCATTGGCTCCAATACTTCACCTGTTCAATGTCACTTTGTTCAATTGAACGATGAATTCGTAACAAGATAGGCAGTTCGAGCGTGACTAAACTGTGATATAAAATATCTTTCAACCAACACGTTAAGCTAACTTTATCGGTTACCCAATTCGTTTCAACCGCCCACTCTAACCCCTGAGAATAGGTAAATGCGCCTATAGGTAAAGAGGGGCTAATCAATTGAAGTAAACGAAAGTCAGCAACTTCATGCTTAAAGGTGCTCGACTTAACGCCATTGGTGTTGGTATTGGTATTGGTACAGCTAAATGTTGAGTCATTAGAACTCATAAGCTCTACTCTCTTTAATCCATTAATTAACCAACAAGCACTAGCATTACACCACTTATCGCTAATGCAGGACTAAGCCACTTAGCAGAAATAAAGCGGCCAACAACACAACCAATGCTCATTAACATCGCAGCACTTAACATCATGCCAGGTACAAAACTAAACAGTTGGGATGCTGGCGCTTCAAGCCCGTGCGCCCAACCATGAAAAACAACAAGTGCAATGGGCCCATAAGAAAATATCTTCGATAGCACGTTAGTTTGCTGCTGCTGCTTGTTTTGCCACACCGCGAAAGCTACAACAAAGATCGATGTCATAATGATACTTTCGACTCCTATCACTATGCCGCTTAATACTCCTAAGCCTACACCTACGACCATACTAAAAACCGCAATCGTAATAAGTCTTAGCTGACGATTAATGCCTTTGCTTTGTGATACCAAAAAGCCAAGACCTAATAACATAATAAGGTGATCTAAACCTGTTAGAGGATGTGTAATGCCAGAAATAAATGAGGTTGCCATAACACCATCAGGGCCATGTCCTACATGAGCAGATACAGGTGTAGAAACAAGAGCGAATAGTGCAAGCGAAAATTTAGCGGAATAGCGTGTAATAGCGGCTTTAAACATAACATTTTCCTTTTTATTCATTGCCTAAAACAGAGCTGCGGGCTTCATGCCCTTTTGTTCACTGGAAATAGGTGCTTATCGACAAGAAAGTAATTAAGATTACTTTAATGATGGGAATGGCTATGTGCTTCATCATGCGAATGCCCATGAGAATGACCGCCACTTTGACTGCCGCCATAGGCACCAGCTTCCGGCTCAAAAGGCGCAAGTTCGGTAGTTACTTTAGCGCCAAGGCCAAATACCATATCGTCAAGTACATGATCATGTTGATAACGTATCCAACCTTGAGTTATTTGGAGAGGTACGTGACGATTACCTAGGTGATAACACACACGTAAAAGTAAGTGGGGATCGGCACAATACACTGTCGATACTTGTTCTTGTGCTGCGATAATTTCAACACTGATGCCTGATTCACTTTTTAACCAGTCACCACCACGGAGGATATTGCCACGAGGGAGAAATAACCCCCCCTCACGTCCATCATCTAATGTCACTTTTAAACGGCTTTTAATGCGAGAGTCTATTGGTAAACTCAACGTAGCATCAGCAATATCAGTGCCGCGTTCAGCAGCAATAACCAGCTGTGTTAATACAATCATAATGGTCCCTTATTCACGATTTATAATTCACAGGCGTTAAAACAAAAAATAACGTTGAGCCATAGGTAACATTTCTGCAGGTTCACACACCAATAACTCCCCATCAGCACGTACTTGATAAGTTTGAGAGTCAACTTCTATATTGGGAAGCCAATCATTTAGTATCATGTCTGACTTACGTAAATGTCTGCACCCTTTTACTTCACCAATTAAACTCTTCAATTCTAACTGTTCAGCAACACCTTCTTTATTCGCTTGTTGCGAGAGAAATAACATCGAGGTATTTTGAGAAGCTCGACCGTAACTCCCAAACATAGGGCGATAGTGAACAGGTTGAGGCGTTGGAATTGAGGCATTGGGATCGCCCATTGGTGCAGCTGCGATCATGCCGCTTTTTAATACGACACTGGGTTTAACACCAAAGAAGGCAGGCTTCCAAAGCACTAGATCTGCTAGTTTACCGACTTCAATCGAGCCGACTTCATGACTAATACCATGAGTGATTGCCGGATTAATGGTGTATTTAGATATATAACGTCGTAAACGAAAATTGTCATGGTGTGAAGGATCTTCCGGCAAACTTCCACGCTGTACTTTCATTTTATGCGCAGTTTGCCAAGTACGAGTAATGACTTCACCAACTCTGCCCATTGCTTGAGAATCTGATGCAATCATTGAAAATGCACCTAAGTCATGCAAGATGTCTTCTGCGGCAATCGTTTCTCTACGAATTCGAGATTCAGCAAACGCGACATCTTCCGCAATAGAAGGTGATAAATGATGGCATACCATCAGCATATCAAGATGCTCGTCTACCGTATTAATCGTATAAGGTCGGGTTGGATTCGTTGACGATGGCAGTACATTGGATTCACCACATGCACGAATAATATCAGGGGCATGACCGCCACCAGCACCTTCAGTATGGTAGGTGTGAATAACCCGATCGCCGATGGCAGCCAGCGTGGATTCAACAAAACCAGATTCATTCAATGTGTCGGTATGAATAGCCACTTGAACATCGGTGTCATCTGCAACGCTTAAACAGTTATCAATAGATGCTGGTGTTGTTCCCCAGTCTTCATGCAGTTTAAGACCAATTGCACCTGCTGCAACTTGCTCATGTAAGGCTTCTGGTAAACTCGCATTACCTTTACCGAGTAATCCAAAGTTCATCGGGAAGGTATCGAGTGATTCCAGCATACGATGAATATTCCATGGCCCAGGCGTACAGGTTGTTGCGTTTGTACCTGTAGCAGGGCCCGTACCACCGCCAATCATAGTGGTAACACCTGACATCAAAGCTTCATCAATTTGTTGCGGACAAATGAAATGAATGTGTGAATCTATACCACCAGCAGTAAGGATCGAGCCTTCTCCTGCCATCACTTCAGTGCCAGGGCCAATAATAATATTAACACCAGATTGCACATCGGGATTACCCGCTTTACCAATTGCGCTAATACGACCGCTTTTAATTGCCACATCTGCTTTTACAACCCCCCAATGATCCAAAATAACAGCATTTGTTATCACTAAGTCAGGGGTGAATTTTGATGATAATTGGCTTTGACCCATGCCATCACGAATGACTTTCCCTCCGCCAAACTTCACTTCATCGCCGTAGCGAGTGTAATCTTTCTCTACTTCGAGCCAAAGTTCAGTATCTGCAAGGCGAAGTCGGTCACCGGTTGTGGGTCCAAACATTTCACCATAAGCTTGTCGAGATATCTCTGCCATTATTCTTCCACATCCTTGTTCGCACTCGCGGCACTTGATTCATCCTTATCAAGCGAACCCATCACTTTACCTTGAAAGCCATAAACAACTCGATGGCCACCGAACGCAACTAATTCAACGGTTCGGCTTTGACCAGGTTCAAAACGCACTGCCGTACCAGCCGCAATATTTAACCGATACCCCTTTGTTAAAATTCGGTCAAAATCTAAGGCATCATTGGCTTCAAAAAAGTGATAGTGAGAACCAAGTTGAATTGGGCGATCCCCCAAATTAGCCACTGAAATCATTTGTGGTGGCATTCCTGGGTTCAGTTTGATATTCCCCTCGGCAACACGTAGCTCACCTGGAATTAGAACTGAATATATGGGTGTTTTTTTCCCAGTCTCTTTTAAGTTATTAGACATTCCCTACCTCATACTATTGGTTCGTGAACAGTCACCAATTTGGTTCCATCTGGGAATGTAGCTTCAACTTGCACGTCATGGATCATGGATGGAATTCCGTCCATCACATCTTCTTGAGTCAAGATCGTACGTCCAAAATTCATTAATTCTGCAACTGTTTTACCGTCTCTAGCACCTTCCATAATGGCAGCACTAATTAATGCAATAGCTTCTGGGTAGTTTAATTTTAGACCTCTAGCTAAACGTCTTTCTGCTACCAAACCAGCAGTAAATAACAGCAATTTATCCTTTTCTCTCGGCGTTAATTCCATTTAAAGCTCCAACCGTTTCTATGACGTATTTTCTTTTGTGATGCCAAAGCTGAGTGTCATTACTAACCGCTTCCTTACACTTCGATTAAGTCGCCCAAATCCGTGGTGCAAAGGGGGTGTAACCAAACCAATTCAATCGAACCGATTGCCATATCTGAGTGAAAAGCGCCAACATCGGTTCTGTACCATGGCTCATTACTCTTATCATCATTACACCATCAGTTAATGTCACACCAGCCAGCAGTGCTGAATCAAAATCAACGCCCGCATTAATGCTTGCCCTGTCGGCATCTTTATCATCAGCGTATACCTGATAGTCATATAGCAAGCTCTGTACCACTTTAAGCAAATCATCATCAGAAGTTGTTACCATCATGGTACCAAGCATCGAATAGTCCCGTAGACCTGCACAACTCTGGTGATGATCCCCTCCTTGCACATTCAGTTGTTCCGCTAAAACCAGTTCATCACCTATTTTTAATTGGGTACAACCAACAATACTCCCCTTATTGAAGCCCTCATTTAGTGCAGGGCGCCCAAAACAGTGCATTTCCCAGCCAATAAATCGGCCCCCCAGTTGAACGGTGATCTCTGTATCTAAACGTACATTTGCTTCAGGGAAATAAATATTTTCTTGTGGCAGCCATTCTAAAACAGCACCAGATTCAACGGTCAGTTGCTGTTTTTGATACGCATAAGGACCAGCCGAACGATAAAATTTAGTCGCCCCTGGTGTCGTAATTAATGTTTTGGCATCTTGATGAGCAATCGTCGAGATAAATAATTTATCGCCACCAACCACACCGCCAGGAGGGTGAAGTAAATAGGTATGGCAAATATCGCCTTCGGGATATAAAGGCCGTTGAACAGCTAAAGGTCCCAGCTGTTTTTTATGCTTTAACACCGTTTTATCGCCACGATGGGTATAACCAATAGAAAGTTTTGCTTGCCAACCATCTTCAGCTTCTAATGTTTCAGACAGTGGCTTTTCCTTGATTGCCGAAATTGTTGTCATACTGTCAGGTACTCCTGAATCAGTGCATCTGATAGCAACGCCATCTCACCATTAGCGACGGTTCGCCCTCTATCTAATAAACAAAAGTTATCCCCCACTTTTCGTGCAAATGGCAGTTTCTGTTCAACTAATAGTACTGTTAAGCCCAATTCCTGATTGAGTTTTCGAATAATGTCACCAATTTCTTGCACGATATTCGGCTGTATACCCTCGGTGGGTTCATCAAGGATTAATAGGCTTGGATTAACAACTAATGCACGTCCAATGGCGAGCTGTTGCTGTTGCCCACCCGATAAATCACCTCCTCGGCGATGGAGCATTTCTTTTAAGACGGGGAACAACTCATAAATAAAATCTGGAATTTTTCGATCGCCTTTAGCTCGAATAGGCAAACCTATCTGCAAGTTCTCTTCAACGGTTAATAAGGGGAAAATCTGTCGGCCTTGCGGCACATATCCCACACCATGTCGAGGACGACTTTCTGCATTTAACGGCGCGATATCTTTCCCTTTAAGTACGATTTCACCCGTTCTAGTCGGCAATAACCCCATAATACATTGCAATAAAGTCGTTTTACCTACGCCATTTCGTCCCATCAATACCGTGCACTTCCCTTCCGGTATCGTCAGGTTCAAATCCCATAAGGTATGGCTTTCACCATAAAACTGATTTAATCCTTTAATCACTAACATCCTTACTCTCCTAGATAGACTTCTTTCACGCGGGTATTATTCTGAATGTCGGTCATCGTTCCTTCTGCCAGTACATGGCCTTGATGCAAAACTGATACCGTACTGGCAATTGAACGAACAAAATCCATATCATGCTCGACAACGACGACTGAATGATCGCCCGCTAAAGAAGTGAGTAACTCAGCAGTTCTATCCATTTCTTGATGGGTCATACCGGCAACAGGTTCATCCACCAGTAAGAGTTTAGGTTTTTGCATGAGTAACATGCCGATTTCTAACCACTGCTTTTGACCATGCGATAAACTGCCAGCCTGAAGCGCAGCTTGATCATGCAAACCAATTAACGTTAATACGCGTTGAATTTCATCACTTTGATCGCCACTTAATTTCGCCTTAAACACAGACCAAACTTGGCGCTCTCCTGCCATGGCTAACTCAAGGTTATTCCAAACCGATAAACATTCGAAAACAGTCGGTTTTTGAAATTTACGTCCTATACCTGCATTGGCGATTTCAGCTTCATCTAACTTCAGTAAATTGATATTAGAACCAAGCCATACTTCACCAGCATCAGGTTGCGTTTTACCGGTAATGATATCCATCATGGTCGTTTTACCTGCACCATTAGGACCAATAATGCAGCGTAATTCCCCTTCCTTAATATATAAATTCAGATCGTTAATTGCTTTAAAGCCATCAAACGACACAGAAACCCCCTCTAGATACAACAAGATGTTATGGCGCGTATCAAGCAATGGATGCTGTTGCGGTTTTAGAAAATCAAACACTTGATCTCGACGGGTAAAGTTGCCAAGCGGTTGACGAAATTGAGAAGGGAGTAGTGCACTTAATCCGTGTTCTTTTTTATTGAGTCGTTCAGCCTCAACAACGCGTTGATGAATCGTCGTCATTACGCTGCCTCCTTACGTGAAAACAGCCCTGTAATACCTTTAGGTAGGAAAAGCGTTGCTAATACAAACATGCTACCTAGCGCAAATAGCCACACTTCAGGAAATTCGATGGTAAACCAGCTTTTAGCATAATTGATCGTAACCGCACCAATGATTGCACCAAACAATGTTGCACGACCGCCTAAGGCAACCCACACCACAATTTCAATCGAATTCAGAGGGGCAAATTCACCGGGGTTAATAATGCCCACTTGCGGTACATATAACGCCCCAGCAATACCAGCTAATACCGCAGATAGAATAAAAATACACACTTTAATATTATCAACGTTATAACCCATGAATCTCACGCGAGATTCTGCATCTCGCACTGCGATCGCGACACGCCCTAATCGACTAGATATCACGATACGACAAACAAGGTAGCCCAAAATTAGGGCAATCACGGAAGCGACAAACAAGGTAATCTTAGTACTGTCAGCCTGCAAACTATAACCAAGAATATCTTTAAAGTCGGTTAAGCCATTGTTTCCACCAAACCCCATTTCATTACGAAAGAATGCGAGCATTAAGGCAAACGTCAACGCTTGGGTCATGATCGATAAATACACGCCAGATACACGAGAACGGAACGCCAAATAACCAAAGCACCACGCCAATAGACCCGGCACTAATACCACCATCAAGCAGGCAAACCAAAACATGTCGAAGCCCTGCCAAAACCACGGTAACTCCTGAAGATTTAAGAACACCATAAAATCTGGCAATTCAGCATTTCCATACACACCGCGATCACCAATCTGTCGCATTAAGTACATGCCCATGGCATAACCACCTAAAGCAAAGAAAGCCCCATGCCCAAGACTAAGAATACCGAGGTAACCCCAAACAAGATCAACCGCCATGGCTAATAAGGCATACGTTAAATATTTACCCAATAATGAAATGGTATAGGTTTCAATATGGAAGAAATGTCCTTGGGGTAAGAGTAGATTCAGCGCTGGAATAGCAAAGCCCAAGATTAACAACAGCGATAATAAAAGCAGCCCACCGCGATCTTCATATAATCCGCTGCGATTAAATACGGCATTCAGCGTATTTTTAAATGTACTGCCTTTTGCCTGTGCATTATTGTTCAAAGTCTGCATCTGTTAGCCCTCTACTGCCCGACCACGTTGTGGGAATAATCCACGCGGACGCTTTTGAATAAACAAAATAATAAATACCAATACCAGTATTTTGGCTAAGACTGCGCCAGCCCAAGGTTCAAGGATCTTGTTAAACAACCCTAAACTTAAACCTGCAACCAATGTGCCCCATAAATTACCCACACCGCCAAATACCACGACCATAAACGAATCAATGATGTAGCTTTGCCCCATATTGGGTCCTACATTGGTCAACTGAGAAAGCGCTACACCAGCAACGCCGGCAACGCCAGATCCCAAACCAAATGTCATGGCATCAACCCACTCTGAGCGAACTCCCATGGAGCGAGCCATTGATCGGTTTTGCGAAACGGCACGCACCTGTAAGCCAAGTGGGGTTTTCTTTAATACAAACACCAGTGCTGCAAACACGAAGAAACAAAAGAAGATGATATAAAGGCGGTTATAAGTCAGCGATAACATTGGATTAATTTCCAGCATACCGCTCATCCAGTCAGGTGTGGCGACAGAACGATTTAATGGCGAAAAAACACTACGTACTGCTTGTTGTAAAATAAGGCTGATACCAAATGTCGCTAATAACGTTTCAAGCGGGCGACCATATAAAAAACGGATGACACCTCGCTCAATAGCAACACCGACTAAGCCAGCAACAAAAAACGCAGCAGGAATTGATAAAATTAATGAAAGACCAATATGATTCGGCATTAACTGCTGCATAACATACGTGGTGTACGCACCCAACATGATCAATTCACCATGCGCCATATTGATTACGCCCATCACGCCGAAAGTGATGGCTAAACCAATACCCGCAAGTACAAGCACCGAGCCTAGACTTAAACCAAAATACAGGGTTTCAACCGTGGAATACACACGCTGACTTTGCTGATAACTACCAATACCGCGTTCTGCTACCCGTATAATGTCAGCATCTTCAGTTACAGAGACTGCATTGCTTAATGCACGAAAAGCTGCGGGTTCAATTGAATCGCCAATCATATCTATTGCGGCTAGCTTTTCTGCTTTATTGCCACTATTTAATGTACCAATAGCAATTGCCAGTGCTAGCTTAGATTTATTGGATTCATCACTTTCTACGCTATAAGCATCAGTCAACAATGTTTGAATGTTAGTATCGGTATTACCCAGCATACTTTTAATGGCTTGATTCCGAACTTGAGAATCATCAGACGTGATATCAAGTTGAGCAATACCATGTCGAATAGCCGATCGTAATTGGTTATTCAGCGCCACTTTTTTATAGTCACGCTTTTTATTAATGATAATTTCCTTCTTGTTATCAGATAACAATATGGCAGGCTGTTGATCCGCATAATCGGCGATCAGATACAGCTGCTTTTGTTTCTTGTGGTAATAAATATCTCCAGCTAATAGATAGTTTAATATTTGCTTTGTATCTGGATATTTCGTTTCAGCTAGCCAATTAACTGCCCGTGCTTTCTCATTAAAATTGCGTTGCGATAATAGTGACTCAACATCAGAAAAGGAATTAATAGGCTGAGCAGCCCACGAAGATAATGAGATAAACGCAAATAAACTCGCAATAAACAAAGCCTGTATTCGTAAGAGAACACACCAAGATTTGTACATAAGGTATTCTTCCATGAAGATAATAGAACCCCCACTTCATCATCAATAATCCAAACCAATAAGTGACAATAAAGTGGGGATAGTCAGGTAGTATCTGACTTTTAAACGGGGTAGGTTTCTATAAACAAACCTTTAATCTATACCGTTATTGGCTTGCACCTGCGCACTTTCCAGTCACAACATTAAAACTGCCACATGAAATAGGCTTCAACCAACTTGCATACAAATCTTTAGAGCCTGGCAAATAATTTGACCAAGCATCTCCTGCAACCACACCCGTTGTTTCCCAAACGACTTCAAACTGACCATCATCTTGAATCTCACCCAGTAATACTGGCTTTGTGATGTGGTGGTTAGGCATCATGGTGGCGTAGCCGCCTGTAAGGTTAGGTACTGTCACGCCAATAATTGCATCTTGTACCGAATCTGAATCTGTCGTGCCCGCTTTCTCGACCGCTTTAATCCACATGTTAAAGCCTAGGTAGCTGGCTTCCATTGGATCATTCGACACTCGTTTCGTGTCTTTGGTATATTGCTGCCACTTTTCAATAAACGCTTCATTCTCGTCTGTTTCAACGCTCATGAAATAGTTCCAAGCCGCAAGGTGGCCCACCAGTGACGAGGTATCCATTCCTGATAATTCTTCTTCACCCACCGAGAAGGCAACGACTGGAATATCTTCTGCTGAAACACCCTGTGCACCGAGCTCTTTATAAAAAGGAACGTTGGCATCACCATTAATAGTCGAAACGACGGCTGTTTTCTTGCCTGCAGCACCAAACTTTTTAATATCAGAAACGATTGATTGCCAGTCAGAATGGCCAAAAGGGGTGTAATTGATCATGATATCGCTGTCAGCAACACCTTTCGATTTGAGATATGCAGCAAGAATTTTATTGGTCGTACGCGGGTAGACATAATCAGTGCCGGCTAACACCCAGCGCTTTACGTCCATTTCATTCATCAGGTAATCAACAGCCGGAATAGCCTGCTGATTGGGCGCGGCCCCCGTGTAGAATACATTTTTCGATGATTCTTCACCTTCATATTGCACAGGGTAAAACAAGAGACTATCTAGCTCTTCAAATACTGGCAGCATGGATTTACGCGAAACAGATGTCCATCCGCCAAACACCACGTCAACTTTCTCTTTCTCGATCAGCTCTCTTGCTTTCTCTGCAAACAGTGGCCAGTTCGACGCTGGATCAACAACGACGGCTTCTAACTGCCTCCCCAGTACCCCTCCTTTTTTATTCTGTTCATCCACCATCATTAATATGGTGTCTTTTAGCGTAGTTTCACTGATTGCCATGGTGCCAGACAACGAATGCAATACACCTACTTTAATCGTATCTTCTGCTGCAAGCGCTACAGAACTGAAAGAAATACCTAATGATGTAGCCAGTACAGCTAATTTTAGTGCTTTTACATTTACAGACATATAAATGGACTCCTTGTGAATAACCATTCACATAGAGCAAGCATCACGCCAAAATTAACAATACAATCAGAAAATATTAAAAACTAATATAATCAATCAATTAGATAGAAAACAATTTCAGTGAAATTTAATTTATACCCTCAAGTAATTCCACAGTAGTGCAACGTACCAAGCTCTACGCACCATCTTGGTACTTTTATACCGTCTTGGAATGACTTTTTCTGCACCAGAAAAGTAAATAGTCATCTTTTATCACCTTAATCGCGCCTGTTCATTGATTATCTATAAGCCTATGAATAAAAAATAATTAATGTTAATTCCTTTGCTTTCACACTACCCTCTAATAAGAACACGTATGACGATTCAAAGACTTAAACGATAAAATTCATGAACTTTATTGTCATTTTTAAGTCTTAAATTTCATCATTTCTGTTTGACTGTTTGTATTTCAAGGACATATATTTCGATGTTAGCCTCTACATTTCAACGCCTTAAAACTTATCTCGAAACTCAGGTCATTGGTCAGCCCGATCTTGTAAAACAGTTACTGATTGCCTTATTAGCAGATGGGCATATCTTGGTAGAAGGACCTCCTGGTTTAGCGAAAACACGCGCTGTAAAAATCTTATCTGACTGTATTGAAGGTAGTTTTCACCGTGTACAGTTCACCCCTGATCTATTACCAGCAGACTTAACGGGAACTGATATATTTCGTCCAGAGACCGCTGAATTTACCTTTCAGCCGGGTCCTATTTTCAATTCATTATTACTAGCCGATGAAATCAACCGCGCGCCTGCGAAAGTACAAGCCGCGATGTTAGAAGCAATGGCTGAAAAACAAATAACTACGGGACGAAAAACATACCCATTACCTGAGCTGTTCTTAGTGATGGCAACACAAAACCCAATTGAACAGGAAGGCACCTATCCGTTACCTGAAGCGCAACTGGATCGCTTCTTGTTACAGTTGAATGTGAACTACCCCGATGAAGCCAGCGAATTAGAAATTCTTCGCCTTAATCGCGGTGAAGCACTGGGTATTGAGAAAGCAGATCCGGTACACATTACACAAGAATCCATTTTTGCTGCACGTAAAGCAGTATTAAGCATTCATATGGCAGAGGATGTTGAGCGTTATATTATTCGCTTAACCATGGCAACACGCCAGCCAGAGCGTTACAGCGACCAATTAGCCAACTGGTTACAAATGGGAGTTAGCCCACGAGCAACATTAGCTCTCGACCGCTGTGCACGCGCCCATGCATGGTTGAACGGTCGTGATTTTGTCACGCCAGAAGATGTACAAAAAATGGCTTATCCGGTACTTCGTCACCGATTGTTATTGAGCTATGAAGCACAAGCAGAAGGCATTGCAGCTGATTCAATTGTAAGCCACTTGATCGAGCAGGTTGCTTGCGCATGACAGAATCACAGATAGCACCAACTCTCCCTTCGCATAGCGATGGTGTGAATTTGTGTCTGGCTGAATTACTGCAATACAAAAACCAAGCTGTGCGCTGGCTTCCACCAGCGCAAAGTGTTTGGTCTCAGTTAAACGGTCAACACATAAGCCGTCAAAAAGGACGAGGGATGAACTTTTCAGAAGTTCGTCCATATCAAGCGGGTGATGATATTCGCGCCATTGATTGGCGTGTAACCGCACGGACAGGTAAAACCCATACCAAACTATTTACCGAAGAGCGCGAACAACCCGTGATGTTATTAATTGATATTAGTGACAGCATGAAGTTCGGTTCACAATTATTATTAAAATCAGTACAAGCGGCACATTTTGCTAGTTTACTTAGCTGGTTAGCGGTACGAGAAAAAGATCGTATTGGCGCAATTATCTATGACGGTAAGCGATTAACAGAATGTAAGCCGACGGCACGCCAACAAGGACCATTGCGGGTTATTAATGCTTTAATTGAAGCACACAAAGTACACATACCTTCTTCATCTAGTGAACAATCTAGTCAGCAACAACAAACTAGCGGGAACAGCTATTCAGTGCCTTTTTCAGGTGCATTAAAACATCTCCATCACCTATGTCCGAAAGGCAGTGAGATTGTGATCATTAGTGATTTTTACCAGTTAGCATTAAGTGATAAACGCCGTTTAAGCCAACTACGCCATCATAATCGAATTCAATTCGTGCAAATTCATGATCCTTTAGAGCAAGGACAAACTAGTTTTACAGGTTATGAAAGTGTCACAGATAATAAGCAATCATTGTGGCTCGACTTTTCGGCGAAAAAAACTAAAGAGAAACTGAGTGAACAATATCTAACTCATCAACTTTTCATTAAAGACATGGCGCAAACCTTAGCGATACCCTTGCATTCCTTATCAGCAGCTACACCTTTACTTCAACAGTTAGGAGGTCAACGCATTCACCATGGCTGATCCAACAATACCAATGAATAAAGCCACCACTCCGCTGCCACTTGCCGATGTACATCTTCAAGATATACCGGGTTCTTGGCCACTCGCTTGGGGATGGTGGCTATGTATTATTATTGGCGTAATTGCGCTTTCTTATCTTTCTAGATTGTTATTCAGAAAGATCAAACAGCATCGTGCATCCAAACAAGCTCAGCACGAAGCAAAACAACAGCTCAAAGCAATGGCACAAACAACCCAACTGGGTGATATTAATGAACTGCTGCGTAAAGCAGCCCTTAGCTATTTTCCTCGCCAACAAGTTGCAGGGTTAACAGGTCAACGCTGGCTATCTTTTCTTGATCAACAATTGCCACCGAAGCAACAAGGTTTTTTAGCCTATTCGGATATTTGGCAACAAGGTCTTTTCTCTCCCAATGGCCTTAGTGAAGACGAATTAATGCAATGTAAAAAGCTCGCATCAAGCTGGATCACCTGCGCATTGCCGCCAAAGCCAAATAAACACGTAACAGATAATGCTTCTGTCGATAACACCTCGGCTTCTAAGCAGGAGCAACAAGATGTTTGAATTCATATGGATTTGGGCTTGGGCACTATTACCCCTCGCTTGGCTGGTTTATCGATTTAGTAAACCGGTAATGAAACCCGCAGCAATAACCTTACCCAAATTGCCTGAAGGCATAGGACAACAGCAGCCGAATAGTATTTGGCGCAAAGTGATGATGTCTTTACTCTGGGTATGCTTAGTCGGTGCGTTAGCCCGTCCTGTTTGGTATGGCGATCCTATCGAAGTACAGCCAGATCATCGCGATATGCTACTGGCTGTCGATCTATCAGGATCGATGTCGATCGAAGATATGATAACCCAAAGTGGTGAAAGCATTGATCGTCTAGCAGCCGTTAAAGATGTACTGGCTGAATTTATTGAGCAACGTAAAGGTGACCGTTTAGGTTTAGTTTTATTTGCCCAGCACGCTTACTTGCAAACCCCCCTCACCTTCGACCGCAATACCGTTAAACAACAGCTCGAACGTACAGTATTAGGGTTAATAGGGCAAAGCACCGCCATCGGTGAAGGCCTTGGCATTGCCACCAAAACCTTCATCAACAGTGAAGCACCACAGCGGGTGATTATCTTACTCAGTGATGGCGCAAATACCGCCGGTGTTATTGAGCCATTAGAAGCGGCAAAACTTGCAGCAGAAAGTAATGTCACCATTTATACCGTCGGGGTTGGCGCTGAAGAAATGATTCAAAAAAGTTTCTTTGGCAATCGTAAAGTGAACCCTTCACAAGACCTTGATGAAAGAATGCTAACCAAGATTGCAGATATGACTGGGGGACAATACTTCCGAGCACGCAACCCACAAGAACTTGAACACATCTATCAGCTTATCGACCAACTGGAACCGATAAACACTGCACAGCAAACATGGCGTCCACGTGACGAACTGTTCCGCTATCCATTAGCCATCGCATTGATGCTCTCCGTTATCATTGCTTTTATGAGGAAACGTCGTGGCTAATTTCACATTTCTTCATCCGTATTGGTTCTTCGCTCTTATTCCTTTAGGGCTAATATTGCCTTGGTTAAAGGGTAAAGCACACCATTCAGGATTGATTGCACCGCACCTTGCCAAGCATTTAGGGCTTGAACGAGGCAAGGTGAAAAACACACCTTTCGTTATCTTAGCGTTGGGTTGGTTACTATCAGTACTCGCATTAACAGGACCAAGTTGGGAAAAAAATACCCTACCCGCTTACAGCCTTTCTGGTGCGCGAGTATTGGTGATGGACATGTCGAGATCAATGTACGCAACAGATATTGCTCCAAACCGCTTAACACAGGCACGATTTAAGGCATTAGATATGTTGCCAGGCTGGAAAGAAGGTAGCACTGGTCTCGTCGCATACGCTGCTGATGGCTATGTGGTTAGCCCACTCACCGAAGACAGTAGCACCTTAAAGAATTTGATCCCAAATTTATCGCCAGAGATCATGCCAATTCAAGGCAGCAATGCGGCAGCGGGTGTGCAAGAAGCGATTTCACTATTAAAACAAGCGGGGCATCAAGCTGGCGACATCATTATTATTACCGATGGTATGACCCAGCAAGAATCCGATCAAACCATGGCCTTAGTCAAAGATCAGGATTACCGCTTATCAATATTAGCCATAGGTACACAGCAAGGCGCCCCCATCAAACAACCTGATGGCACATTGTTAAGTAACAGCAATGGTAACCCTGTTATTGCCCGTGTAGAGGTTGACACCCTACTACCACTGGTAAAGAGCACAGGAGGAAATTTGCAGTTATCTCAAGCCAATAACCGTGATGTCGACACCATTGTTGCATTAACGGCTAAACCGCGAGAACAAGCCAATTTAGATAAAACCAAAGAATTAGAAGAGCGTGTAAACAACGGGTTTTGGCTATTACTTCCACTGGTTTTATTCGCATTACTTGGATTTCGACGTGGTGTAGTGATTGCTGCAATGTTCGTATTAATGCCAATCGACAATGCCAATGCTTCCCCTTGGGTAAACAGTAATCTGCGCGGTTATCAACTTTATGAACAAGGTAACTTTGCAGAAGCCGCAAGAAACTTTAATTCACCCGCTTGGAAAGGGATTGCTGAATACAAGTCAGGCGACTACGAAAAAGCCATTGAAACTTTAAAGCCATTAGCCGATCAAAGATCGCGTTATAACTTAGCGAATGCTTACGCACAAACAGGGAAACTTGAGGAATCAGAAGCTATCTATGAATCAATCTTAAAAGATGATCCTAATAACACTGATGCAAAAAAGAATCTTGAAATAGTGAAAAAAGCACAAGAGCAGCAACAACAAAAATCGGAGCAAAACAAATCAGATAAGAACAATGCTGATAAAAACAAGTCGGAACAAAAGGATCAACAGTCTGACTCAAAACAAGATAAATCTGATGACAGCAATAATCAGCAATCACCATCAGAACAATCTGACTCTCAGCAAGATAACGATCAAAAGCAAGAGAGCTCAGATCAACAAAAAAACGGTCAACCAAATAAAGATCAGCAAAACGCTGATCAAGAGAAGCAGCAAAAAGGGAAAGACCAACAATCGAGCGCTGATGGTGAAAAAAATGACCCACAGCAGAACCAACCACAAGATAGTCAGCAACAAAACGAAAAACAAAGTGATCAAGATGCTAGCGCTAATAACTCACCAAGCCAAAATCAACAAGCCAATGAAACCGATAGCAATGAACCAAGTGACGAAGATAAAATTGCTCAGCAACAAGCTTCACCACAAGACAACAAGAAAAATGATGCCGACAAAAAGATAAAAGCTGTGCCCGCAGGCAGTAACGACATAAAAAACAGCCCAGAAAATAGTAATGCTAGCCCCTTGTCAGCCAGCAATCCTGTGCTAAAGAAGCTAGAACAAGTACCCGACAATACGAGCGGGCTTATTCGTGCTCAACTGCTACTGCAAGCAAGACAAAAGCAAGCACCTACAGCTACCGAAAATTCATGGTGATAAAAACAATGAACAAAATGATGAAACGTTATTTTCAGTTAAAGCGCCCTTGTATATCCCTTTTAGGGGCGTTGCTATTCATTATCGGCTCACTACCAACTACCGCTTCAGCCGCACAAGCAGTAGCAACTGTGTCTAAAAATATTGTGGGTGTGAACGAAGTCTTTCAATTAGTTGTCTCTGTCGATGCCAATATAAACACTAACTCTCTGGATTTGTCACCACTTGAAAAAGATTTCTCCTACGGACGCCCTAATGTCAGTAGTATGAATTCATTCAATAATGGTGTGGTTTCACGTAATACAGAATGGAAGGTGGCTATAGCAACCAAAGAAATTGGTGAATTTACTATACCGAGTTTTCGAATTGGCAGCTCCACCACTGAACCCATTACCATTACGTCCTTAAAAAGCAGTAACGCAAACCCTGCCACCAAATCGACAGAGCCCGACATTAAGGTAGACACTGAAATAGATAAAAATCAGCTATACGTGGGTGAAAGTTTACGCTATCGGGTTCAAATTCGAATCGGAGAGCAAATGGATCAAGCAGCTTTAGTTGCACCCTTTGGTGACGGCCTAGATATTGTGCAAGATGGTGATGATAGACAAGCAGAAACAGTGCTTAACGGACGCCGATACATAGTGATTACTCGCTATTACCAAATTAGTGCAACTAAAGCAGGTGCCATTACGTTAGAGGGTGCACAATTTAAAGGAAGTGTTGTAAAAGGCAGCCGTGGTTTTGGTTCAACATTAAGTGTGCCTGTTGATAAAAAAGCAAAAGACATCACATTGAATATCAAAGGCAAGCCAGATGATTATCAAGGCTTGTGGTTACCAACCCCAGAGCTAAAAATTGAGCAACAATGGCAGCCACAACAGGGGTCATCGCAATTAAATAACGTTCATGTGGGTGAACCAATTACACGTGTTATCACGTTACACATTAAAAATACCGCCCAAAGCAGTATGCCAAACTTAGCATTAACCTACCCTAGTTCAGTCAGAATGTATGATGAAAAGCCGGTATACAGCAGTAACAATGGCTTCACTAGCATGACAATAAAACAAGTTATTATTCCGCGAAAAGATGGTTCGCTCATTCTACCTGCACTGTCAATCAACTGGTGGAATACGATTACAGGCACCCAAGAGACCAGTAAAGTGAACGGACTTGCATTAACGGTATTACCGGGTGATAACACGAATACGATCAGTACACCTATGGTGCCTACATTACCTGATAGCCAACCCACAAAAGAAACAAAGCCAACTGAAATAACTGTGGTTACCAATTCAGGTTGGTGGCCTTGGCTAACTGCTATTTTTGCCAGCTTATGGGTCATTACACTACTGCTTTGGCTACGTGCGAGAAAAAACGTAGCGCCAGCTGCTAGCGCATCAGCTAAGAATACAGCCATATCATCAGATAATTACAGTCGGTTAGTACAAGCGGTTACTGTGAATAATGCATTAAAAGTACAAACCTATTATCAACAGTGGGCTAAACATTCTTTACCTGATGATTTAATTACCCAGATGGATCAAGAAGTCGCGAATATGATGGCTGCTATTTATAGTAAACACAGCCAAAAAGGTAATAACAGCGCCGTATGGAATAACGCAATACTGCTGTCTTTATTACAACAAGCACGCAACCACTCTGCTCAATCATTACAATCTTCGGCATTGGAAGAGCTTGTCCCAACAAAACCCTGAATAATCATTCAAACGAATGATAGGATTCCACCTTTAGAAGCTCATGCAAAAACATGAGCTTTTTTAACAATCGTCATTGAAATAACGCCTCAAGAAAGTCATCCATCCCATTTAAAACCCATTGGTTACCTACATCACAACAAATAAGGTTAAAAGCTTGTAATGCAAAAGTTTCTAAAAAGATAGCTGGTAATCTATCGCAGATCCTGTTAAAAATTGGCCTGAGAGCGAAATAAAACGCTCCGATATATAAATATAAAATATGCAGGATATATTATGAGTCAAACACAACCATTTTTAGCCCGAGTCGCTAGCGGAAGTTTGGTTATCCAAATTATCGTTGGTATCGTCGCAGGTATTCTCCTTGCGTCTGTAGCACCAGAATCAGCAATCAGTGTTGGTTTCCTTGGTGGTTTATTTGTTAGTGCACTTAAAGCTGTAGCACCTATTCTGGTCTTCATTCTTGTTGCCTCTTCTATTGCAAACCAAAAGAAAGGTGCCCACACGAACATGAAGCCAATCATTATGCTGTACCTATTCGGTACACTAATGGCTGCATTAACAGCAGTAGTAATGAGCTTCCTTTTCCCAACCACTTTAACGCTAGTTGCTGGCAACGCGACAGCATCACCTCCCGAAGGTATTGCTGAAGTTCTTAACACGCTTTTATTCAAAATCGTTGATAACCCTGTAAATGCACTAATGTCAGGAAACTTCATTGGTATTCTTGCATGGGCTATCGCACTAGGTTTTGCACTGCACCAAGCAAGTGATGCAACGAAGCAAGTGTTCCACGACATGTCTAACGGCGTAACATTGATTGTTCGTTTTGTTATTCGCTTAGCACCAATCGGTATTTTCGGTCTGGTTGCTAACACATTTGCTGAAACAGGTTTTGCTGCACTAGCTGGCTATGCACACTTACTTGCCGTACTGCTTGGCTCTATGGCTGTTATTGCTTTAGTGGTTAACCCTGCGATTGTTTACTTCAAAACAAAAGAAAACCCATACCCACTGGTTTTCCGCTGCATTCGTGAAAGTGGTATTACTGCCTTCTTCACACGTAGCTCTGCTGCAAACATCCCAGTAAACATGCAACTGTGTAAAGATTTAGACCTACATGAAGATACATACTCTGTATCTATCCCACTAGGTGCAACCATCAACATGGCAGGCGCTGCAATTACGATTACAGTGCTAACGCTTGCTGCTGTTCATACTATGGGCGTGGAAGTTGATATCGCAACAGCGGTACTATTAAGTGTTGTAGCAGCCGTTTCTGCTTGTGGCGCATCAGGTGTGGCAGGTGGCTCTCTACTACTTATCCCACTAGCATGTAGCTTGTTTGGTATTCCAAACGAAGTGGCGATGCAAGTTGTTGCTGTTGGCTTTATCATTGGTGTTATTCAGGATTCTGCTGAAACAGCACTAAACAGCTCAACAGATGTTCTTTTCACAGCCGCTGCTTGTAAAGCTGCTGAAGCGAAAGTGGCATCACCTCACGTTGCGTAATAAACATATTTAGCAACGTAATAGACATGAAAAGCGGTAACCATTAGGTTGCCGCTTTTTTTTGTTTCTTTATAATCTTTATACCTACATTAGAGATAAAACGATGAGTTTAGATACTAAATGGCTGGAAGACTTTCTACAGTTAGCAGAGATGCAGCATTTCTCTCGCGCTGCTGAAGCGCGTCATATCACCCAGCCTGCATTTGGTCGGCACATTCGCGCACTCGAAAAGGCAGTAGGGCAAACCTTAATTAATCGCTCAACAACACCTATTAGCCTAACACCAGCAGGACGCCAGTTCCGCACTATTGCCCGAAACATCGTTTCTCAAATGGAAGACGGTTTAAAGTTACTAAATGGTATCGAGAAGCCATTACTTAACCCTATTAGAATTGCGACGCCCCATTCGCTTTCATCGCCAACATTGTTAGATCTTATTCATCACTTAGAAGAGAGTGAAATTAGCGCTCAATTTTCAGTCGATATTTTACGTGTAGACTATGCTGTGCAATCGCTTAGTGAAGGTGACTGTGATTTTTTACTGGGTTTTGAAATTCTTTCTCTGCTGCAGCCCCCGTTTAAAAACTTGTGCCTAGGGCAAGGTGATTTCTTATTGGTATCTGTTACTGATTCACAAGGGAAAGCTAAATTCGCCCCCCAAACTGAGAGCGTACCGATTTTACGCTATAGCTCTGAGTCGTACAGCGCTCGACTAATCGAACAAAAACAGCCAGAACTCACAACGTTAAATACCTACCCTGTATTTGAATCGTCCATGTGCCAATTACACAAAGAAATGGCACTACGAGGCAAAGGCATTGCTTGGCTGCCCGATACACTCATTCAGCAAGAACTGACCAATGGTCAGCTCGTTGCGATTGATCCCAAACAATATCGTATTCCCTACCAAATCCGCTTATACCGTAATGGTTCCCCGCTACATAATGATGCCGAAACAGTATGGGAGACATTGAAAGAGCAACTTCTTACGCATTGGCAGCTAACAACACCATGGGATACGCCCTAACAGAGCACGTAGAATGGCAGTTAAATCAACGAGTTCTTTGTCATTAGTAATACGATTTCAGCTCTAACCTCCAACCTTAGTGCCATTTCGGCACTGACATATCAAAATTTGCATTTCACAGAAGGGAATTATCGATAGATACTCACACCAAAGGCAAACGATTGCGCTCAATTTCAAAAGGTTCAAAATGCAGCAAGAATCGCTCACTCTTTCAGATTTTTATCATCAATTCCCTAAGGCAGATCTGCATTACCATCTATTAGGCGGGGTTCGACTCAACACCATGCTGGCATTGGCTGACAAATACAATGTTGAATTATCAGAAATAGATGCCAAGTGCTATTACCGCGCACATCAAGAAGAAACCGGAAAAATGAAAGGTGGTATTGAAGCGTTAACCTTGCTGTATAGCTTAATGCGAGCGCCGGAAGATTACTTTCAGGTATTAGTTGAAGTAGCAGAAGATGCTCATGCTTGCGGCGTAAAATACATCGAGACATTCTGGAACCCGAGCGACTTGCCTTCAGAATATGCCAACATGAATTACCAAACAGTGACAGATGCACTCGCAGAAGCCATAGAACATGTTGAGCACACCATGGGACTGGTTATACGTTTAATCCCTTCGATTAACCGCGAGAAATCACCAGAGGCAGCAATCGACATGGTTAACGACATGATTGCCTACCCTCACCCCTATATACTAGGCATTGGTATCGACTATAAAGAGCACAATGCTTCAGTCGAAAAATTTTGGAAAGCGTATCGCTTGGCAGAGCAACACCATTACCGACTTACAGCCCATTGCTCTGAATTTGGCTTACATTGGCGAAATGTTGAAACGGGCATTGAGCTGATAAATATTGAACGTATCGACCACGGTTACACCATCATCGACAATCCAGAGTTAACAGAAAAATACGCTCAAAAAGGCGTTCCGTTTACTGTTATTCCCTCAAATACCTATTACTTCAAACAATGGCCAGAGCATAAAGATTGGTGTCAAAAACACCCTATTCGTGCCATGGCAAAAGCGGGATTGAATATCATTCCTTGCACTGATGATTGGCATATTCACAATACCACCAGCGCCAATTGCTACCGTGTAATGGTTGAAGACTTCGGTTTTGACCTTGATAGCCTGCGCGTAATGATGCTTAACAGCATTGACGCAAGCTGGATAACAGAACAACAAAAGCAGCAATGGCGGATTTCATGGTCAGAAATGTTTGATAGTTTACGGGCGAAACTGACCACAGAGCCCGTTATCCCTCAAGAGCACTTAATTCAATACCGACGTTAATTTTCACAGTCAGTATTAACCGCTCTGAAGATTAAAACCCAACATAAAACAGCATAATAAACACGACGTGCAGAGGGAATACCATGGAAACTGTCGTAAAGAAATCGACTTTTAGTCTAGCCAAATGGTTCGACTTTCAAGGAAATAAAACTAATTTAAAAAATGAAGTCATAGGCGGATTCACTACCTTTGCGACTATGGCTTACATGGTTGCAGTTGTTCCGGGCATGCTAAGTAAAGGTGGCTTACCCTTTGATACAGCGTTAACAATTACAGTACTAATGACGGTATTAACAACCGTTGCTATGGGTATATACACCAACCGACCGTTTGTGCTTGGTCCAGGTTTAGGTAGTGTTGCAATATTCTCATTCACTCTACTGGGTAACGATGTACCGTTAAGTATTGCATCTGGGATTGTCTTTATCAGTGGCGTGCTCTTTATGCTGGTATCGTTTCTAGGAGTTAGAGACTTTATTGTGCGTATTATTCCTCATAGTGTGAAAGTATCTGTTGGGGTGGGAATTGGCTTATTTATCGCATTATTGGGCTTTAAACAAGCTGGCGTTATTATTGCGGATCCAAAGAAGAATGTGCTCATCTTTGGTGATTTAGCAGCAACGAATACGTTAGTCGCCATGCTCGGTTTTTTCTTAGTGCTCTTTTTTGTGGCGCGAAAAATACAGGGTGGCATTATTATCGCTATCTTACTCACCACATTAATTAGTTTACCTCTCGGTATTACCAGCATTCCAGATAGCTTTTTTAGCATGCCAGGCTCTATCGATAGTATGTTTCTCCAGCTTGATGTTATGGGTGCACTAAGTCCTGCATATTTGCCGTTTTTACTTGCTTTTTTTATTCCTGATTTCTTCTCGACGCTGGGCACGCTTCTAGGTGTAGGTTCACAAGCGGGATATTTAGATAAAGACGGAAATCTGCCGGGCATAGAGAAAAACTTCCATGTTGATTCTTGTGCAACAACATTTGGCGCACTGTTTTCATGTCCAGTTTTAACCACTTATGTAGAAAGTTCTGCGGGTGTTGAAGCTGGCGGTCGTACAGGCTTCACTGCCATTGTAACGGCAGGCTGCTTTGCCTTAACGCTCTTTTTAGCACCACTTGCGGGCATGATTCCTACTGCTGCAACGGCCCCCGTTCTGATGTACATTGGTATTTCGATGATGGGTTCAATGAAGAAAGTAAACTACGACGACATTACTGAATACCTACCTGCGTTCGTTTGTGTCGCCATGAGTATATTTAGCTTTAATGCGGGCAATGGTATTGCCGCTGCAATGTTAGTGTACGCATTCCTAAAACTCGCGACAGGCCGGTATAAAGAGGACCATTGGTCTGTTTATGTTATCGCGGCATCAATGATTTACTACTTCTACATTGTAGCTAGCCACTAAACTACAGAATTAATCCCTTACAATACGGTGCGTATAAATACCGTATAGCTCAGATAATACAAAAAAGGTCGAGTCACTTTTCAAAGACTCGACCTTTTTGCTTGAATCCAAGCCCAAGTTACAAGCGAGGTTTACTATTAATTCTGGAGGTCTTCTACCTTGTCAGAAATGGTACTAAAATCATCCATCGCTTGATCTTTAACATCTTCATAGACATCTTGAACATCTTCGAATGACCGGGAATTTGTTAGATCAGAAAATTGCTCTTGATAATTCACACCAATATAAATACCAAAGCCAATTAACGCCAATACAATATATTTTAACATTTGCTACTCACCATTTATTTTTCTATTTATAGAGTCTATGTATCTTTCAACATAATATTCTCAATCATCTTACCGTTAATTTTATACCGTGAGCAGACTAATGGTGTGATTTTTTGACATTTTTAAAACAAATCAAGTACTAGTGTTATCACGATATTATTGTAACCGATTAGCAAACGCTATTTTCATAAAATCGAGGAATACCCGTAACTTAGGCGTTGCACCACGATGGCTTGGGTAAATCGCATGAAAATCTAATGACGGACATGACCATGCAGGTAAAACCCGCACGAGTTTATCGTCAGGATCATGGCACATATAGTGTGGTAATACGGCTATACCCATGCCTTGCTTGGCGAACTGATGCAAACTATGAAAGTCATTTGCCGTACACAAAGGTTGAACACTAATCTGTTGTGTTTGTTCATTCTTATTCAGTACCACAACATGCTTTTTTGCGCCAGCCTGATCGCTCATCAATAATACGCGGTGAGAGCAAAGTTGTTCAGGCTCAGTAAGCAGTGCTTGCTGATCAAGATATGTTTGGCTCGCATACAAGTGGTGCTGGCTTACCCCTAGCTTTCTCGAGACCAAACGTGAATCTTCCAACAACCCCACACGAATCGCAACATCCAACCCCTCTTCAATCAAATCTATCCGACGGTTAGTCAACTCTAATTGCAACTCAATATTCGGGAACTGTGCCATGAACGATGGTAATAGTGGAGCCAATAATTGCTGCCCTGTCGTCACAGATGCACTCACCCGCAAAATACCACGAGGCTCAGCCACCATAGATTGCACTGAAAGATCTGCATGTTCGGACTCTTCAATAATCCGTAAACAATGATGGAAATAGATTTCACCAATTTCTGTTACATGAATTTTGCGCGTTGTACGTTCTAGCAGCCGCACACCCAAATCACTTTCTAGCCGAGCTACCCGCCGACTCACATTCGATTTAGGTAACGCCAGTATCTCTGCAGCAGCAGTGAAGCCTCCCGCTTGTACCACGCGTGCAAAAATAACCATGTCGTTCAAATCCTGCATCTAACACTCCAATTGTTCCATTTTTAGAACAGTAATTCCCAGATTACACCATTTATCAAAATTAAAGAACAATCTATGCTTCTAATCAACGGCAACACAACAACGAGCAGAGAGGAAGTTAGCCATGGAAATTTTACGACGTGACACATTAAACCAAGGTGGATTTGCAGGTGTGCGTGAGCATCGTATGGTGAAAGCCCCCTTTGCTTTCGGACCAACAGCTAACAACGATGGCAGCTGGCCGGGGCTCGGCAACTTTGTCTACCTTGCTGATGCTCGCTTTGCACCGCACGGTGAAACCCACATGCACAGCCACCACGAAGTCGATGTTATTTCAGTCATGGTTGAAGGCCGTATCGCCCATAAAGGTTCATTGGGACACGGACAAGATTTAAATACTCATGATGTGCAGGTACAACGAGCTGGTGGTGAAGGTTTCTCACACAATGAAATTAACCCAGATACAGCATGGAACCGCATGGTGCAGCTTTGGGTACTACCTGAAACTAGTGGTCAAGCAGCAGACTATAAAGTGTATCAACCTGAAGATGGCACACTCAGCCGTATTTATGGTGGTTCAACAACTGCCGACACTTTCCCTGCCAAAACACAGATCAGTGTTGCGGTATTACGAGCTGGCGAACAGCTCTCTCTCGACAGTACATATTTAGCGTACTTAACCAAAGGCACAGCAACCGCTAATGGTGAAATCGTACAAGACGGCGATTTATTGCGCGGAGATTACTTACAAATTGAAGCACAAGACATAGTGCAGCTAATTGTGATTCAAGCAACAACGGCATAGTAAACATTAGATTTTATAAAGAAAGCATATATATCAATCATCAAGGAGAGTCACCATGAACACACAAAACAAATCTGTTTTCGCTGAGCGCCTAACCCCAGGTAATGCCGTGATTGCGATGATCGATCATCAAACCGGTTTGCTTCTCAGCTGTCGTGACCAAGATGTACATTTAACGAAAGCCAACATTCGTGGTTTGTGCAGCATGGCTAAGACCTTAGATTTGCCTTCGGTGATCACTGCAAGCATGCCGCAAGGGCCAAACGGTCCGATCATGCCCGATATTCTCGAACTATTAGGTAATAATGTGATAGAGCGTTCAGGTGAAATCAACGCATGGGATAACACTGATTTCAAAGGTGCTATTGAAGCGACAGGTCGCAAGAAAATCATTATGGCAGGCGTAGTGA
The DNA here is from genome assembly GCF_003026285.1 of Photobacterium profundum. Lineage (GTDB taxonomy): Bacteria > Pseudomonadota > Gammaproteobacteria > Enterobacterales > Vibrionaceae > Photobacterium > Photobacterium profundum. The sequence goes on along the minus strand of NZ_PYOD01000002.1, from coordinate 1,017,101 downwards.
CAGACGTTTGTTTGATGTTCCCCGCTATTTCTGCCGTGGCTGATGGTTACGATGTGTATGCTGTGGTTGATGCATCAGGAACGTGGAATGAAACGGTGCGTAATGCAGCAATGATGCGTATGACGCAAGCTGGGGTAAAAGTTACCACTTGGGCAGCAGTGTTAGCTGAACTCATGCATGATTGGCGAAGTGAAAAAGGGATGGAGCTAGGTGGTGTACTAGGAGAACATACATCTTACCAGTGGGTATACGACAGCTTTTTAGCTGCACAGCCCAATTCAAAGTAATCCACCGAGTACACACCGAATAAGGCAATTAATACCAAACCATCAGCGGTACAAAACAGCCCTGAAGTAAACCTTCACGAGGTAGACTTGCAGGGCTTTATCGTTATTTTAGAAATTTATGGTGAATGATTTATCAATACCTATAAATTTCAAGCCTGTGACATCGTTTGAATCTATTTATATCTTATTGTTTTTATGTTTATCTTTATAAACGTTACTTCTTTTTTATTAGAAATGGCGCTAACTCAGTAAATAGTGAATCAATTTCATCGATCGTGTTGTAGTGCATTAAACCAATGCGAATAACACCACCGTTATCCATCACACCTAACTGTTTACATAACCCTTGAGCGTAGAAATGACCATTCCACACACACATGTTATTTTGCCCAAGATGTGCCGCAACATCTGATGGCATTACATCATCAATTCGTATAGCAAAGGTTGGTGTGCGCTCACTTAACTGGTGCGGGCTATTAATTCCGTAGAGACTAACGTTACCAAACTCTGCAAGTTTGCTTAAAAAATGATGACTAAGGGCTTTTTCATGCTCTTGATATTGAACAAAACTCGTTAATAAGCGTTGACGTAACGATGCATCTTGATCGCCCCACTGTGCAAGATAATCCACCGCAGCAACGAATCCAGCTAACGCCTCAAAACTTTGTGTGCCCGTTTCAAACCGTCCGGGACCTTCATCTGTCGCAGGTTCAACTTTATAAGGTTGTAATGTCTGTAACCACTGGGGAGCAATGTAAGCAATCCCCACATGCGGACCAAAGAACTTATAGGCTGAACACACTAAATAATCACAATCAAGATCTTGTACGTCCACTAGGGCATGTGGCGCATAGTGAACCGCATCAACATAAACTTGCGCGTCAACAGCGTGTGCAGCATCGATTAATCGCTTCACATCCACTAAAGAGCCGCTCGTATTCGAGGCATACGTTACGGCAACCAAACGGGTTTTATCGCTAAGCAAAGATTCAAAATGATCATAATCTAATGTGCAATCATCTTCGTTCACCCGTACTTGGTGAACAATTACACCTTTGTCTTCTGCGGCTTGTTGCCAGCTAGACACATTTGAATAGTGATCTAATGCTGTAACGATCACCTCATCACCTACTTGCCAATCGCGACTAATCGCACGACTTAATTGGAAGGTAAGTGAGGTCATATTTGCGCCAAACACAATATTGTTGGGTGACGCTGCACCTAATAATGCTTGAGCCGATATTCTCGCTTCTTGCATCAAAGATACGGTTACTGAACTTGAGAAAAAAGAACCACCCAAGTTAGAGTTGTAGTGTCCAAGATACCCTACCATTGCATCTAAAACAGACTGAGGAACTTGTGATCCGCCAGGACCGTCAAAAAAGTAAACGGGCTTATTATTGACAGTTTGATGTAAGGCAGGAAAGGCAGGGCGAACAGCACTAGGCGTGAAGAGCATGAGTAGCCTCCTTTGCAGTCAGTACAAATAAATCAAGATAGCCTTGCTCATCTTGCTTTACCGCTTTAATTGGACGAGCGTTATGCCATAGTTGGTTATCCGCCAGAATGGCAACTTCGCCCTGTTGTAACGCCATGCTTAAAAATGGGATATCTGTTTTATCTCGATAAACCATGAATTCGCCACCTTCAATGTTATGACGGTCAATACCAATCACGGCAATATGATTAAACCCATCTTGATGAACACCTTCTGGTGCAACTTGTGTTTCATCATTGATTGCAGCAATACGAATTTGATGAATCTCGATCTCTTGCTCATCAGACAGTACGTTGGCATTTTTAAAGACTTCACACATCTCAAACATACCGGCGCTACCAAGCATGCTTTCATCTAATGGTTCAAAGCTTCGGCAAACATTTCCTTGAAAGGTATTAACCTCATCAGACTGCATAAAGCGACGTTTAGGCATAGCTTGAACTTTGCCATTACTTACTCTCACAATTGAATAACGACGTAATCGATATTCACCATCAGCGTGATCAGTTTTGGGTAATTGGTCGAATGATGGAGAAAGTTCTTTTACAGCCTGTCCACTTAATTGAGTCAGTTGTAGAGTACGATCTAGCGTAGAATTCATATCATCTTGTCCTAATGCTTGCTTAAATCCCTAGCAAAAACCAACATTCTGTTTAACGCTTAAGAATGTTATTCGGCGCCGCCACTTTGTAACAATTCGATTACAATTAGAATTAAACAAAAAACTGCAAAAGCCAAGTAAAGACAATTTAAATTTCGATTAAAACAAATAATACGAAATTATAAACCACTATTTCACATTAAATCAGATTAACACTTCAAATTAAGCATCTACACTAGCGTAAAACTAGATGGGTTCACCAATAAAACCGTAAACCACTAATAATTAACAACTAAAAATCATCACATAGAGAATGTAATGATGTATTCAGCAGCTAAAAAGCAGTGCATTATTCTGTTTGTGAGCAAGCGCCCATTTATAGCCTTTGTAGAACATACGATGAAAAATGATGAGATTGGAGGTGGAATAAATAAGAAGGAAGGGAAAAAATAGGCATCAAACGTACATGTCTAATGCCTACTTTATACATCTCTGAATATCATATTAACGACGTGGACTGTCTACATAATCATATCGGTCACCCGATTTCTTATAAAAAACGTTATCAACAATAGCGTAAGAGACACCAGCAATCACTGCAAAAGTTGCAATCTCAGGTAAACGAGAACGGTGATAATAGCGATTACGTGGCGGCTGAACGACCACAACAGTATTGTGATGATGATGATGTTTTTTCTTCTTATATTTCGGCTTTACGACCACAACAGTATTATGGTGATGGTGCTTTTTATGCCCTTTACCGTGCCCTTTGCCATGTCCCTTATCTGCCCAAGCGTACGAAGGAATCGCGAATGACATCATCAAGAAAATAGAAATTAATAATTTCATAAAATGCTCATAAGTAATTTTTATTATGAACATGGTACATTTGAACCTTCGGCAAGTGTCATGCCAAAGTCAGTGCCGTGTTATGAGATCGACAGAATTGGACAAAAACATAGCGAATAAGTTCCATTCTTTGCTAAGAATCTATTAAAAACGGCTAGTTATAACTACTATAAAACGCTCTGGTTCAGACTAGATTAAGAGCAATTAAATGTAACAAGGAGTTTCGATGAAACAGCGTATTGGTCTTGGGTGCCCAGAATGTCAGATTGCAGTGTACATAGAAAATACTCCAGCCATGATGAACTACCAATCATTAACTGAGATAACCCCAGTAATGCCCGGTGAGGTTACCGCTATTGGGGAAGCCTGTGGCAATGGCTGGAGGAAAGTTTTTAACGTTTACGCCAAATTACTTTTCACGTTAGATACAAGGCTATTTAACCTTGTCGAGTCTACGTCGTGCTGGCAAGATTATCGTGACCAATTATTGCTTCAAACAAATAGCGATACGGCATTGCTGTTCTCACCACCAGCTTTATCTCCACAACCTGAATTGCCTCCATCATCTGAACCATTTTCACCAGAAAAGCATGCTCAACAATCTTTCCATATCATTATGGGACGAACGTATGCTAAACGGCTCGTTAGCGAAGGTAAATTAACAGTCTCACTCACTTGGCTTGATCACGAATTTGCCATAAATGAAGAGCATAGAGTGGTAGTGTGTCCTTACTTTGATTATCGCCAACTTTCTAATCTCAAAATTGAAAAATTGGCAAATATTATGGCATCAATGCAGTCTCTGCATTCAACCTCTATATCATCAATTGCCCGTAACGGTTGAAAGCATAACGGCTCACAAGCGCTAAACAAGTTGTTACCGATAATACACCGGCAATGAAAATCGCCACCATAATGACAAGCTGATATTTCACAGCAAGCAGTGGTTCTGTTCCACCAAGAATTTGCCCTGTCATCATGCCTGGCAAACTCACAATTCCCAATGTTGTCATCGATGCGAGTTGAGGCGCAAGCGCTGCTTTTACAGCCGTACGAATAAAAGGTTGAACCGGGTTAGGCGCCCCTAAAGTAAGATAAAATTGATACTCATTTTGTTTATCTCGTAAGCTACTATGCCAGCGTTCCAACGCTAATACGTTGGCAGTTAAGCAATTACCTAATAACATTCCTGCCACTGGAATCATATATTGCGCTTGCCACCAAGGTTCAGCTTGGATCACTCCCGCTAACATAGCCGGTAAGACAACCAATAATGCGACCCCCTGCCCTAGCAATACTGCTGGAAATACTTTCCGCAGATTAACTTCTGCTCTTCGGCAAATACTATAACTGGCAACAAACGCCATGATAGACAGCCAAATAATATTCAACGTTGGGTTTTGCCAAGTAAATAACGTTTGTAAATACATGCCAACAATAGCAAGTTGTAACGTCATTCTTAATACCGCTTCAACAACAGCACGTGTTAAGCCTAGCTGCCAACGATGAAATAAAAATAAGGGCAATAATAGCAACAGGTAGAATGCAGCTAAGGCGACATTCTGAATATTGGCCACACTATCCATTATTTGATTCCATATGATACAGGTGATCACTCGATGCCAACCACACAGGGTCATGTGATACAGATATTCGAGTAGGGGCAAGTTTGGCTAGCAATTCAATGATAGTGTCACGACTTGTGCCATCTAATGCTGATGTTGGCTCATCTAATAACCACAATGGTCGCTGCATTAATACAGCACGGGCGATAGCAATACGTTGCTTTTCACCACCAGAAAGTAAATTAACATCAGTGTCTAATGATTGTTTCAGCCCTACTTGTCGCAAAGCATGAATACAAGCTTGATCACTTGGTTCAGTTGCGGCGTCTTGACTCAATAGTGATGTTTCAGAAGAAGGAGAAGGCACGTTTCTTATCGCATTTAGTGTCCAAGGTAACCGCAGTACTTGGCTAATGGTTTCAGCCCCCATAACAGGCTGCTGTGGCAAATAGCAAAATTGTTGTCGCCACCAAGTGAGTCTGTCGACCAAGACGGATTGTCCCTGCCAGAAAAAACTTCCACTATTGGGTTCTTTCAGCCCAGCTAAGACCATTAATAAGCTCGTTTTTCCACATCCTGATGATCCAGATATGGCAAGGTGTTCGCCAGACTTAACGGTTTTAGTCAGTAACATACCGCTTTTAGTTTCAAGCCCAGAACCTAACTGATTAATTGATAGCAAGATATCTGTATTGTTTGTCATATCCCCTCCGCAATACGATTATACCCAGTAACCTCAAGGTGCAGAATTAAGGGTGATCTCAGCGCGTTTTGTTAGGTACAGTGTACAAAATAGAAGGTTATGACTCAAATTGATAGGAATCATTACAAACATGAAGGAAAATGATGGGTGATTCAAAATAACGTTAATTTTGAATTTTAGATAAAAAAAATGCCGGCTAAGCCGACATTTTTATACTGTTACATAGACTCTAAATTAAAGAGCAACTACGTTAGCAGCTTGAGGACCTTTCTGGCCTTGTTCAACGTCAAAAGAAACTTTTTGACCTTCAGCAAGAGTTTTGAAGCCTTCAGAAGCGATAGCACGGAAGTGAACGAATACGTCAGCGCCGCCGTTATCTTGAGTAATGAAACCGAAACCTTTCTCTTCGTTGAACCACTTAACGATACCAGTTGTGTTAGACATAATAGTCTCCAAAATTTTCAATAAAATAATTCGCAAAAATGCGTTTGTAGCCGAAAAAAGAATTATCTATGTGAACGAAACTTATGAGTGGAAACCTTCATGACAACTTACTGGGTAAATCGGTACAGCGAAGCTTTTCTAAAACATAATGTTGCATATAAATAAGGTCTGAATTACAGGCCGAGACACATATTACCACAGAATATACGGTTGGGTAGCTTTATTTACCGAACATCCCACAAATGTGACTAAGTGCATATTAAAGTTTTCACATAACTATTTTTTTATATATAAATCAACAAATTGAACGTATTTAGCAACCACGGATGATCGGTGATTAAACACACAGAAAGGATTTGGTATAAAAGTGGGTATACAAATAGCAGATAAAAAAAATGCCGGCTAAGCCGACATTTTATACTGTTACATAGACTCTAAATTAAAGAGCAACTACGTTAGCAGCTTGAGGACCTTTCTGGCCTTGTTCAACGTCAAAAGAAACTTTTTGACCTTCAGCAAGAGTTTTGAAGCCTTCAGAAGCGATAGCACGGAAGTGAACGAATACGTCAGCGCCGCCGTTATCTTGAGTAATGAAACCGAAACCTTTCTCTTCGTTGAACCACTTAACGATACCAGTTGTGTTAGACATGATAGTCTCCTAAATTTTCGAAATAATTCGCAATAATGCGGTTTTAGCCAGAATAGAATTATTTATGTGATGATAACTTATGAGTGAAATCTTCAAAAACAACATACTTGAAAAGCAGTGCAGCAAAGGTTTTCTAAAACATAATATTGCATATAAATAGGTCTGAATTACAGCCGGAAAGAATAATAGCATCCTAAAAGGATTTGGGTAGTCTTTTTTGTTTTTTATGTGGCAAAAAATCAAAAAAAGCACACATATTCTGATACGCGCCTACGGAAATACCTATATAACAGAGACTTAAAAAAACACCATAAAGAACCTGAAAACATAAGGGTCTTACTGTTCGCCTCTTTATTAAGCATTTTCACCTTTATATCTCTGATTAATAAAAGTGAAATAACGTAATAATCCCGTTCTACACCATATAATCTACCTAGCACAGCAGAATCTGATGTCCATTTATACCCAAATCACCTCAAGATGCAGAATTCAGAGTGTTCTCAGCGTGTTTAATTCAAGGGAAATGTCTGTAGGAATGGCATTCTTTAATGCCTAAAACCACCACCTAAACGTCCACGCATCATTACTGGTGCGCTTCCCATACGAGACTGAAATTGGGAACGATGATCAGCATTTAGGTTAGCTCTCAATTTATCACTATCATTAACCTTCTGAGCAACTTTATCTTTATCTACACTTTCGAGGCGGTCTTTGGCTGTCGATGGATCATTCAAATGCTTTTCTCGTGAATCAAGTACCTTGTTGCGCTTTTCTTCTGGTAGGCTGCTCCAATGTGTTTTGAAATCAGATTTCAATGTTGTTAAATCTGGTTTCTCACCATTCTCTTTCCAATTTGCCACGTTATCTTTTACTTGTTGCTGTTTATCTTCGTCTAGATTATTCCACCAGCTATTAAGTACTTCATCCCACTTATCATCAGAATCACAGCACCAAGGATAGTTATCGGCCCAGTAATAGTAGTAATCGTCATACCACCACGACCCAGTGTAGTAGTTCGCATTATATGAAGAGGAGCTGCCGTTATTAGCGCAAGCAGTGAGAGACAAGCTAAATAGAACAACCAATAGTTTTACCAATCGCTTCATTATCAATTTCACCTTCATTTGCATAGCACTGTAAAAGATGACCAAGATCACACTGCATGGCTATAAACCGCCTCTAAACACGTAGCACACGCTGTACATAATGAGATCTAAATTTCATTTACTTTTCGTAACGTTATCTCTTGTTCAAAACGCATAATGGAAAAGTCAATAAATTCTCTCAACCGCTTTGAAATCAACTTTCTCTCGGGATAAACAAAACTAATGGGGATCTGGGCCGAATATACATCAGGTAAAACGTGTACTAGACGTCCTGTCACTATGTGTTCTTTACAAATAAACTCAGGCATAAAAGTAATACCAAAACCATCTAAACAAGCTTCCAATGATGAATTTATCGTGTTCACATTGAAGCGGTAAGGCAATCCAGCTAATACGTTTTTATCTGCTGTTCGTACTGAACTACTATTTTTAATTTGCTGATGAGGCGCTTTTAAATCGCTAAGTAATTGTGGAGTTCCGTATTCTGCTAAATATTCGGGACTAGCTACAAGAATTCGCGTCGAATAGTGGAATGTTCGGGCAATTAACGACGACTCATCCAGCTCTCCGACTTGTACTTTTAAATCAATACCTTCAGCAATCAGATCAACTTTTCTATTAGATAGTTCCAAATGGATAGTTACTTGAGGATGTAATTTCATGAATTCTTTCATGCACCGTCCTAATAACCCATTCCCTACCTCTACAGGCATAACAATGTTCAATGGCCCGCGAATCAGATCATGGCTTGCCATAACTTCCAATTCAGTTTGCTCAATAAGCTCTATGATATGGGTACAAGATTGGTAAAACGTTTCGCCCTCTTTCGTTAGCACCAAGGTTCGCGTTGATCGTGTTAATAGTCGAGCCCCTAAATGTTTTTCTAACTCTGCGATTTTTCGGCTAATCGTTGATTTCGTTATCTCTAACTCTGCCGCAGCTTGTGTGAAGCTATGGCACTCGACTACTCGCGCAAACATCTCAAGGGTATTCAGATCGAAACCAATCTTATTGTTTTTTGTCTGCAACAGTCTTTTCCTTTATGACGTATATATCAACAATTGGATCATATTTATACTTTGCCCTATAAAACAGATTAGGACAGACGATGAACCGTTTTCATAAAAATGCATCCATTCCGATATTATTATCCCTATCGGTACTTTCTGGATGTAGCATGATTCCCCCAGAAGAACCGCAACATCAATCGATGTTAACAAATGAACAAATTCAACTAAAAAGTCATGATATTCAAGCTATTCATCGTCAATGGTGGAATCAATTTGGTGATCAACAGCTCACACAGCTAATCCAACTAGGGCTTACAAATAACCTTACATTACAACAAGCCAAACAGCGCATTGCTTTGGCCTCTCAGCAAGTGGCTCTTGCTGAATCTGGTGATAAACCCAAACTAAACCTAAATGTAAGTGGCGGTGGTATTGGCGCTAATACGCAATCGTTCAATACCTCAAATGCTGACTACTCTGCTATAGGTATGCTCCTCCCCTCTTTTTCATACCAATTTGATTTTTGGGGCAAGAACGAAGCGACAATTACCGCAGCAAGTGATCAAAAGCTGTCTTTGCAAGCGCAAGAAGCACAAGCTCGGTTAGTAATATCGGCATCTATTGCCAGCAGTTACTTTGCTTTACAGAATAATTATCGTCTAGAGCAAAACTTAACCACGTTATTAGACGAAATTAATCATCAAAATAAAGTGATTACCGCGCAAGTAAAGCGTGGTTTAGCCAGTGAAGCTGAATCGTTTCAAAACCAAGGTGATATAGATACCTTATCAGCTCAGTTATCAGATGCAAAAGCCCAACAGCAATTAGCAAAAAACCAACTCGCTTTGTATCTTGCTAAAACTCCCGATCAGTTAGGTCAATTAACCTTACCGAATGCTCAAGCAATCAACCAATTGGCAGCAGTCGATACGATACCGATGAATTTACTCGGTCGTCGTCCTGACATTATTGCCAGCAAATGGATGGTGGAAGCGAACGAGCAAGGTATTAAACAAGCCAAAGCGGCATATTATCCAGACGTGAACTTGATGGTAATGGGTGTATTTCAAAAGCTCTCAAGTATGAACCCTGCCAGCTTATTTTTAGGGGGTGCCACAGTTGCAGCGAGCTTACCGCTTTATGACGGTGGGGTGCGCGATGCCAATTACGCATCAGCCAATATTCACTTTGATCAAGCTGTCACAAATTACAATCAAACAGTACTTAACGCGGTAAAACAAACCTCCGATGCCATTGTCAGCTTACAAGAAGCACAAAAACAGCAAGTACTCGCACAATCATCCGTTGCCCATTACCAGCAAGCATACGACATTTTAAATAATCGTTACGAGCGTGGTTTATCAAGCTTTGCTGATATGAACAGTGCCCGTATGCAATGGCACCAACAGGTTGTAAAGGCCACCAATACTGAATCCGCTATTTTACAAAATCAATTGCAGTTAATCGTGGCACTTGGTGGTGATTACCAACAAGAACAATCCGTTTTGGCATCAACACCAAGCAACAACGAGTAAAGAGAATAACAATGACAGCTCAAACACTATCTAACTCATCAAAGAAAAAACGTAATATTATTCTAACCAGCTTCACCCTTATTGTTGCGGTAGCGGCAGGTATTTGGTTCATGTTACTACCGACTACGCAACAGCAAACAGACGATGCCTATGTGGCTGGTCAGCAGGTAATGATTACCTCACAAGAACCCGGAACAATAGACACGATTAACGTTGATGATACACAAGCGGTTAAGCAAGGCAGTGAACTACTCACTTTGAATCGTAATAAATTATCATTAGAGCAACAGTCAGCTGAAGCGAACCTAAAAGCTACCTTGCGTCAGGTTCAAAGCAATTACATCAAAATCGACCAACTAAAAGCGCAAGTTCAAGCTGAAAAAATCGCCTACAAACAAGCAAAACAAGATTACAACCGCCGAATTGGCGGCGACAAAGATGGCTCAGTATTACCAGAAGTACTTGCTCATGCTAAAAACGCAGTCAACATCAGCTCACAAAATCTTGTAGCATTGAACAAACAACTGGAAGCTTCTGAGGTATTACTGCCTAAAGAGAAACTGCTTAATAACCCACAGGTTGAAGCCGCTATTTCACAGTTGCGTAAAGTCTATTTGGCACAGGTCAACAGCACAATTATTGCGCCTAAAAGCGGGATGATTGCCAAGCGTGCCGTACAAGTTGGTCAACAGATTCAACCAGGACAAGCACTTATGACGCTAGTACCACTGAATAAAGTATGGATTGAAGCAAACTTTAAAGAAACTCAGCTAACCAATATGCAAGCAGGGCAACCTGTTACGTTAATCTCTGACTTATACGGTAGCAAACACACTTACACAGGCGTTGTTGCTGGTATAGGAGCAGGTACTGGCAGTGCGTTCTCTGCGATTCCAGCACAGAATGCGACAGGTAACTGGATCAAAGTGATTCAGCGTGTACCGGTACGTATTTACGTTGATCCAGCACAATTCAAAACCCACCCACTTCGTATCGGTATGTCGATGAAAGTAACGGTTGATACTGAATCGGCTGCTAATCAACCCTTTGACCACTCTGTTTTTACCACTGATGAAAGCCTTGCCAATATTACTCAACAGCACCTACAAGCTGTTGATCAACATATTGACACATTTGTTCATCAAATCACCTTGTAATGAGGTGATAATATGAATGATTTAGCACCTGTCAAAGGGATTCGCCTCTTATTGATCACTCTCGCCACATCAATGGCGACCTTTATGATGGTCTTGGATACGTCTATTGCCAATGTTGCCATACCCACTATTGCGGGTAACTTAGGCATATCTACCGACCAAGGTATATGGGTAATTACCGCGTTTGGTGCCGCCAACGCAATATCAATGCCAATGACTGGCTTTCTAAGCCGCCGATTTGGTGAAGTACGTTTATTCACATTTGCTGTTGTGGGTTTTATTGTTACGTCAATACTGTGCGGGATCTCTAGCAGTATCGAGATGCTGATCTTCTTCCGTGTACTGCAGGGGGCAGTTTCAGGCTCAATTGCTCCTTTGTCACAAAGTATATTATTACGTAACTTTCCAAAAGAAAAACACGGAATGGCAATGGCTTTATGGTCGATGACCGTGGTTGTCGCCCCCATTATGGGCCCAATTCTGGGGGGCGTACTTACCGATAATTACTCTTGGTCGTGGATATTTTTCATCAATGTACCCATCGGTATTATTGCCAGTATACTGGTTTATGTTTTGCTTAAGGATCGCGATACCAAAACACAGCGTGAGAACATCGATTATATTGGTATTGGTCTGTTGGTTATCGCGGCGGGTAGCTTACAGATGATGCTCGATTTAGGTAAAGATAATGACTGGTTTCAGTCAAACCTCATTGTTGGCTTGACCTTCGTGGCCATTTTGTCATGGGGGATAATGATTATTTGGGAATGGTATCATGATAACCCAATCGTGAATTTCCGTTTTTTCAAACAACGTAACTTCCTTGTTGCGGTTGTTGTGATGTGCTTGGGTTTCATGATGTATTTTGGGTCAACCGTCTTACTTCCTCTATGGTTACAAGGTGTGATGGGCTACACCGCATCTTGGTCTGGCTATGCAGTAGCACCCATCGGTATATTGGCAATAATCAGCGCCCCCATTATTGGTAAGCTCGTACAAAAGGTCGATCTGCGGATCATACTCAGCTATGCCTTCGTTGTGTTTTCTATTGTTGGGTTTTGGCGAGCCAGTTATAGCCTTGATGCTCCATACAGTTACATTATGCTGCCGCAATTCGTACTAGGGGCTGCCACCTTAGCGTTTTTTGTACCACTACAAAACCTGGTTGTAACAAGCGTCAGCAGTGACCAAATCGCCAATGCCGTTGCATTATCGACCTTCTTTAGAACCTTGTTTGGTAGCTTTTCATCTTCTATCGTCACAACAATGTGGGATGAACGCATGGAATTTCACCATGCCAGATTAGCGGAAGGTTTTACCAATGCGAATCAAAGCGCAATGGAATTCATCCATCAAATGGGCGATAACCTAACCGCAGTGAATGGCGAATTAACTCGCCAAGCCTATATGATGTCAACTACTGACATATTCTGGATGACGGGCATTTTATGCTTATGCTTAATTCCTATTGTGTGGCTAGCCAAGCCGATAAATACAAAAAGGTTGTCAGCTCAGAAAAGCACAACTAATGTTGCTGTTAATGTAGACTAAACTTTAAACAAAGCTTCGTAATATGAAGCAACAAAGGTACAGGATATGTTCGAATGGGCTAAAGGTTTATTCACGCCAAAAGATGATGAAGCAGAAGCTGTTATCAATAAGCAAAAAGAGGAAGATCAACTCGAATTGGAAGAACGGAATAAAAAATACGCGCGCGGAGCTTCTTCTAATAACGATGATGGAGGCGGTGACTAATCTCACCCCAATAATTGAATAAAAGGAGAGCGATGCTCTCCTTTTTAGATGATTTATAGCAGAATTAGACTCAACCTTATTAGTAGCCCAATGTAGGATCAACACTTGCGTAAATTTGCCCGATAGAAGAGTCATCATTCAGCAACCTTTCTGTTATCACAGCAACGTCACTTCGATTAATCAAACCATGCACTTCTTCATTTTGGTAAATTTCAGCGTTTCCTGTTGATTCACCATCTTTTAAACCTCCAGGCCTTACAATTGTGTAAGCCAATCGGCTGGTTTGTAACCAAGATTCCGCCAAGCTTTTTTCACGTACCGCACCGCCAAATACCGCTTTTGCACGATCAGAAAGCATCGACCATGAATCACCACACCCTAGCGACGTCACCATTAAGAAGCGCTGTATTTCTTGTTCTTCAAGCGCATCAATCAAATAACGGTGACCGATATAGTCGACAGGTTGCTGAGCTTGAAAACTTCCCATCCCCGAAATCACAATGGCATCTTTCGGTAAGCAACCCACAGCATATTGAACATCGGCTTGATTAACAGCATCACACTGAATGATTTTGACGTTCAATTCAGCCAACTCGGTTGCCTTTTCAGGGCTCCGTACCATCGCAATCACTGAATAGTTTTGTTGAACATAATGCTTAACTATTGCTAAGCCTAAACCTCGATTCGCACCAAAAATAGCAATCGTCTTCATAAGTCACACACCTTTAAATTTTAGATAATGATTCTAATTCGTATTACCGTAAAATGATACAAAACCTATGAAGAACGATTATTTGATTACTGAACAAGCTTCATCATTACATTCGCGACTCACAACACTTAATGCGACAGAGCTGCTTCTTTTTCGCCTTTTTCTTCTGCTTCAAGCTCTTCCCCACGTAAAATCAACTTTTGGATCACGCGTGACAAAGCGAAGGTCAAGACAGACATGAATGCAGCAATCTGGGCTAACATATAAAAATAACCCGTATAGACCGCTTCGACCACTTCTGGCGTAAATACAATGTCTTTAGGCAACGCGATTTTAGTTGCAATTACCGCAGCCAAAATACCACTGAGTGAAATCGCGACGGCGCGCAAACCAATAGAGAAAGCAGCTAAATAGCGAGGTACCATCTCAAAAATAAAGCCAGCACCTAATGCACCGACAATCAACTCAGCTCCAGATTGAAAGAAATGTACTAATAGAATCCAGTCTGCTGAGATTTTACCATCCGGCCCCATGTTTTCTGAAGATAGACCCAATAACGTAAACGCGATAGCACTGAGTACAAATGCGCCTGCGATCTTAGTTGGAATCGTCGGAGAATAGCCTTTACGATCTAACCAAGCATATATCTGGATCATTGGCCCACCCAGAACAAAACACCATAGTGGGTTGAATGCCATATTAGATTCAGGATAAATTGGAATGAAACCAAGTAGCTTGTCACCCATCAGGTTAATAGCGTACATATTCATTGATGTGAACATTTGGCCGTAGAAAAAATAGAACACGATTAGAATACAAACAGTGATCAGTACCGCGACCATTTTGAATTGATAAGCACGAGTTGCTTTAGTGATTTCATAAATAAAGTAGCCAATAGCACCAAAGCCTAGCGAGTAAAGAATGTATTTCCCCATATCTAGGTTTGAGAAAATCCAAAATACCAAGCCTAACGTCGCAATTGAACCTACAAAAAAGAGTGCCCATGTCATGAATGGCAGTGGTGTTTTATCTAAATCGTTACCCACACTCTCTAGCTCTTTACGGAACTTGAAAAATATGATCAAGATGCAAGCCATGAGTAGCCCAGCAATAAAGAAAACCCCCTGATATGCAAGGTAAGCAATCAAGAAAGGAAATAGGTACTTAGCAGAAAAAGAGCCAAGATTGTTGATTGAATAGTTTACCGTCAGACCCTGTTGGAATGCCTCTCGATTGGTCTCTGAATAGGAGTTTCCCAAAAGAACCGTTGGACAAGTAGCAGATAAGCCGCGTGCATAACCAATTAATGCAATCGCAAAGATACTTAAAGGTACATTGAGGCCGCTAGCACCAACTCCCAGCAATACAAATCCAGCTAAATACGCTGTGTAGCCAATATAGACAGCGCGGAAAGCACCAATATATTTGTCAGCAACAAACCCACCAACCGCCGAGAAGACAGGACCAACAGCACCGAAGGCACCCATCATCATAATGGTGTCTGCTTCACTGTAATTTAAGTCATTTAGAAAAAATTTAGTTAAAAGTACGTACGTACCGTAGAAGGCAGCCCCCCAAAGAAGTTGCCGTAAGATAAGAATCTTAGAAATCGTAGGGAACCTTGAATTATGGTCTTGCATGTTTCACTCCAAATATGTGGGCTTAATTGTGTCGGTTGTGTGCCTTATTAGTTAGGCATTATCAATTTGTTCATGATATTAATAAGGTAAGAACTGTGGAAATCTACGCTAAACTGTATGTTTTAAATTATTGATATAATTATCATAACCTTTTGTTATAGATAGGTATTTTCGAGGACTATATCATTCAGTAAGTTTAAAACTGCCACACACGTATCAAATTTGGGTAATATCTCAAGCAGGATCAATAAGTTATGATCTCCGTCACCACTCTCTACTCCCAGTAGAATGGCCATCAAATTTTGGCTTCAATTTTCCAGCAGATATCATCCTTCAATGAGTCAGAACTATCTCTTTTTCAAATTGAGTTACCGTAAAATTGAAGCCGCCTATGCTGGATAAGAATCAATATTGATCACGACGTATTGAACCGCTGGATAATTAAATAGAGGCCATTACGTGAACACCAAGTTCTCGTTTTCAATTGGTTCTCTGGAAGGGCGGAGTGGCTGAATAACTTTGATCATTACATTCGTGATTGGGATCACTTAATTCAACAGAACTAGAACATTGTTTACATACATAATATGAGCAGTTTAAAACCCTGACTATTCATAGCTGTACTTAGAGAATAAATACAATGAAAGAAATTGCATTCCGTTGGATTGATAAATATTTAGTCAATGTGACTCTTAAAGAGAATTTTTTAATTCTCTTCTTCACGCCAGTTCTAGCAATAATCATTGTCAGCTTGACATTAATAAATGCATCAGAGAGCCAGCAAAAACAATTGCTACAACAAAACATGGGAACTGTTGCAAACTTAATCGCTCAATCAAATCTGACTGAAAATGACGTTAATCGTATTCTGACTGGCAGTAATATTCAGGTTGGTGGCTATGGCATCGATACCGTTTCAGTACCCAATACCTCTTACAGCCTCGCGATAAAAGAGCAGCCGAGCTTAATCTCATCATTGGCCTTCAGCCACATAAGCATTATTTTAGCTTCATGCCTTTTCATTATTATGTGCCTTTACTACATCATGACTTTCATGGGTGGCGCTCTTTATAATATCTATAATGCTGTTCAACGTCTTGCTGATGGCGATTTAGTCTCACGTATTGCGTATTCTCCTGCACGAAACGATTTTAATCTTATTGCACAAACAATCGATCGCGTATCAGATCGAGAGCAACAGTTAGTGAAAGCAACACAAGAAGCCATTGCTTTAATTCAGCAAATTAGCTCAGAGCTACGCCAACGAAGCTCTGAAAATGAGCAATTAACACACGAGCAACAAGATAGAATTGATTCTCTCGCCAGTGCAACAGAACAAATGGCAGGTTCAATTCGCGAAGTTGCTAGTCATGCACAAGATACATCAAGCCAAACTAGCCAAGCGACAGAAACAACAACCAAGGGTTTAGCTCAGGTAAATCAAACGCTTAAATCTATAAATCAATTAGGAGTAGAGATAAATTCTGCCGCTGAAGCCGTTGCTGAACTCGATAGTAACGCCGCCCAAATTGATGATGTTGTAACAACAATTAATGCTATTTCAGAACAAACAAACCTACTTGCATTGAATGCAGCCATCGAAGCAGCGCGTGCAGGCGAACAAGGCCGTGGATTTGCTGTTGTTGCTGATGAAGTACGTACCCTTGCAGGTAGAACTCAAACTGCAACGGTTGAAATTAAGTCAATGATCGAGGCGCTACAAACCAATAGCCAGAGCTTGATGAAAGTCATGCACCTTACCGTTAATAATGCAGAATCAAGCGAAAAAATGATGGGGTCAGTCAGTAAAGATATTAGTCATATCTCTGAGCAAAACCAATATATTGCAGATCGTAGTATTGAAATTGCAGCCGCAGCAGAAGAGCAAGGTGCAGTTGCGGATAATATCGCATCAGACGTTGAACAAGTACGTGAACAGTCGCAACGCGTGGCTGATATGGTTACTCAATCAACCAGCGAAATACAGCGTCTGAATCATCAAGCTGATGTTCTGGAAGGATTAATGAAAGGGCTTAAAGTTTAACGACGCAATTAATATCATTCGCCACAACGGCACTAAAAAATATTAAACAAAAGCAGCGGCTAGGCCGCTGCTTTTTTATTGGGGACAAAGGTTGGAAACAAAGGTGACCATTACTCTTTACCGTTATCCAGCGCGAAATAGATTTTAGATACAATAATTTCACTGATTAAGATAGTGAATACAACAGCAAAGAATGCCACAACACCATGCAGTGGCCCCGTAAATTGCACTTTATCGCCAAACAAAATATTAATTGCTTCAAGCATGACGAACTTTGAGCCCACTAAGATGATATATGTGCTCATACCACGATAAAATTTTGCGGCAGCACCTGGTTTTTGTTTGAAATAATTTGCTAGCTTGTGTTCAGCGGCAAGCGATAACTTGAGTAACAACTGCAATAATAACGCTGCTGCAAATGAAACCGTAAAAGACTCTATATTGACGAATTCCCAGTACTCATCATAGAAATTAAGGACGGTCAGATCGACCAAAACAGCCAGTGTATAACCCACGAAGAGTCGCTGCGGAGTATTAAATCGGTACACTTTCTCACTCATCACATATCCTTATGTTAATTCATATCGTTAGTTAAGCGTCGCAGCCACACCTGCGATGTTAATAATGATCAGGCTAGTCCTGAATTGTACCTTTTACCAATCAAGCGATATAAGTCATACATATGAGCCAAGCATTCTACGCCCATTGACTTAAATATGAGCAATAAACAACCACATATATGGTTATAGGGATTCAATAAACTGGGTACATCCAATCAATATTTTCGGTCTATAAAGCATCAAAATCTTTTTATATATACTCGTTTAGAACAATACGCCATTTCGATACAGTTTGATAAAACGACCATTCCTAATTGATTAATTTAACATTATATTAACCATGACTTTACTGTAAATGGATTTACGATGTTATGAAATTATCGATTGCACGAAAACTCAGACTAAGCTTTTCGTTGGTTACAGCCCTCTTTTTATTCTCTTCTATCGCACTGTATAACTTGGTATCCCAAGTAGAAACCAATGCCAATTCCTTGCTGAATGTTGACCTACCCACAGTCGATGCTAGTCGCTCTCTACAGCAATCAGTACAAGCCTCAATGTCATCAGTTCGGGCATACATGCTACTCGGCACAAATGAAAATACCGCAGCTAAATTGAAAGGTGAACTGGCAAAAACAATCGCATCGGTTGATGCATTATTACCGACGCTACAAGCACATTTAACCTCTGATAATTATGACCAAATAGACCTACAGTGGAAAAGCCTGGTAAGTGCACAAAACAAGATAATGGATATCAGTCATACTGAAGAGAACCTTCCCGCTCATACCTTACTATTAAATGAAGCCGCACCGATTGCAGAGGTCGCGCTTGACCAGCTTCAAGGCTTGTTAAATGAAGAAGAAAACAATCCTTTTGGTGGTGAGAGAAAGCGCCTAATTAAAGTTTATGCAGATAGCTATAATTCGTTAGCTAACAGCCTAAGTGTGCTGCGTGACTTTTTATTGTATGGCGAACAAGATTATGCAAACAAATACAATGATTTAATTATCAGTCATAAAAAATCAGTGGCTGAAATAAACGCTAAAATCGACCGCTTAAGTGAAAGTGATGTGAATTTGTGGCAACTATTTGAAGAGATGCAGAAAATGTATCTGCCATTAGCAGATCAAGTTATCGTATTGCGCCAAGCACCGGATTGGAACAAAGCGAACTTCTTGATGGCCAATAACGTCACACCTATCGCAGCCCAACTTGAATTATCACTCGAGAAAGTCGTACAAAACCAGCAAACAACCGCACAGGCAAGCGGCTTCGCTATCAATACGAGTGTTGCTAATGTTATATGGATGCTTGGTGCTACCGCCATTATTGCAAGTGTGAGTGCCCTTATTATTGCGACATGGCTGGGTCGTAATATTGGCTCACGCCTAGGCATTATCGCTAAGCGTGCAGAAGATATCTCTCTCGGGGACTTTTCAGGTAGCCCACTAAAAAATAGTGACTCAGATGAGCTAGCCACATTAATGGTTGCAGTAAACCGTATGACAGGCTCGCTCTCTTCTTTAGTTCAAGCTGTTTCAAACAAAGCCGGCGACGTCGATTCAAGTATGACAAGTTTACTTAATATAAATACTAGAACAGCGAATGAAACGCAGAATCAAGCGAATAAAGTAGGCTCTATGGCCACGGCAATTGAAGAACTTTCTGTCACAGCAAATGAAACAGCTCAAAACACACAAGATGTTTCTGCAAGTTTGCAGACTTCAACAGAGTACTTAACCAATGGTGAGCAAGCACTCACTCAAAATAAACTGACCACCGAAGAGCTTCACCAGTTAATTGAAAGTGCCAGTGGTATGGTGCACAGTTTAAGTGAAGAAAGTAACCGTATAGAGCGGGTAACCGAGGTAATAGAAAGCCTTGCACAGCAAACGAATCTATTAGCATTAAATGCAGCAATCGAAGCCGCAAGAGCGGGCGAGCAAGGCAGGGGTTTTGCGGTTGTCGCCGATGAGGTTCGATTACTGGCACAGCGTACAACAGACTCGACCACCGAAATTAATAGCATTGTTGAAGCAATTCAAAGCTCAACCGTACAAGTAGTTAAGGTTATTGGCGAGAGTCAAAGGTTAGTACAAACAGGTACCCAACAAACCTCTACAGCCAGTAATATGCTGCTTGAAACCATTAATCAAATGCAGGATGTTTCGCAAAAAGTCAGTGATGTTGCTGTAGCCACCGAGCAACAATCTTCGGTTTCACAATCATTGGCAAATCTCGTTCATCAACTATCAGATTCCGCCAATGACGTTTCTAATAATTGCGACAGCGCAAATGCCACATCCCAAGAAATCAAAAATAAAGTGGTCGATTTAAATAACGAAATGGCAAAATTTACGGTGTAAATCGGTTTAAAATCGCCATGATAAAAAATAGAAACCAGTTCAACTCCTACAATTATGTAAGAGTGAACTGTTTTTTTATATCCAAATAAATAAGTCAATGTTCTAGTACGTGTCAAGATTGGATTCACACATTAAGCCAGTTTAAAGTGCTCAACAACCTCGACTAATTGCGCTTTTGTTTCCGCTAGTTGAGCAGTACTCAAGCGTGTTGCTTTACCGCTCTCATCTAGCTCCGCAATCATAGTTTGAATCGTTTCCATGTTACGAGAAATCTCGTTCGTCACGACACTTTGCTCTTCAGCGGCTGTGGCTATTTGGGTATTAAGCGAGTTGATATCAGCAATCGATATGGTCATGGCATCTAACGATACTGTGCTTTGCGCTGTCGCGGCAGCTGATACTTGGCAACCTTGCTTCGTTTTCTCCATTGCCGATACAACAGAGCTCGTGCCTGACTGCAACTTCGTTAGCATCTCATTAATTTCTTTAGTGCTTTTTTGGGTTTGATCGGCTAACGCACGTACTTCATCGGCAACAACCGCAAAACCTCGTCCTTGCTCACCCGCCCTCGCGGCTTCAATCGCAGCATTTAACGCTAGCAAATTGGTCTGTTCAGCGATGCTACCTATTACCCCTAATACACTACTAATTTTACCAATATCTAGATTTAAGGTATGGATAGAGCCAGACATATGTTCCACTTCATTCACTAAAGCTTCGACACTCTGCACTGACTGCCCAACTAACGCTTTGCATTGTTCAGCCTGTTGCGTTGATTGTTCTGTTAGCTGTGCTGCTGACAAAGCACTTTGGGCGACAGAATCAGCAGTTGCACTCATTTCTGTAATCGCCGCGACGGCTTGCTCGGTCTCAGCGACATGCGTCGCCATTAAAGATTGGTTATGTTCTGCATGCGCAGAAATTTGCCCTACGCCATCACCCAGTATTTTAGTGGAATCAGAAACACCCAGCATGAGTTTCTGTAAGCTTTCAGTAAATTGATTTATCGCTCCGGCAATCTGACCGAGTTCATCTTTGCTATACACATCTAATCGGTTGGTAAGATCCCCTTCTCCCCCAGCCAAATCAGTGACAACGTCACGAAGACTACTAATCGGACGATAGGCAATATTCACTAGCACAATACTAATTATAATGATCGCCACGCCAGCGATGAACAATGCCAAAGTAATCGCATTGTTAAGCACACTCGTATCTTGTTCGATAAAGGCTTTATCAATATAACCCGTTAACAACCAAGTCTTATCACCCACCGCCACGGGGTATTCCGCTTTAATTAAATCACCTGACACTTTATTACTGAATAGTAATGTGCCTGCCTGATCAGTCAACTCAAGATAGCTACCTTTAGCCGTCGAGCTTTCTAGCAAGATTTGAATATCACCCAGATCAATGAAGAAGATATCACCTCGCCCATTAGCTCCCGGCTTGGTCACTGTAATCACAGCCTTGCCTTGATCAGTAAAGATGTCACTAACGGTTACCTTATCACCCGCAGCCTTCACCATAGACACCAATGGTTCAGTAATCGTAGGATCAGTCACCGTACCAGTATCAGTAAAAACCATCCCTTGAATGATTTTATTGATGCGATAGAACCCAGACTGTTCCTGTAACTCTGCTAACCCTGATGAACTTGTATCTATATTTTCAGCGAGTAAGACTTTATTTTTAATATCACCAGAAAGCTTATCACGCACCAAATTAAGCTGATGGTTTATATTGTTAATACTGTTATCGTTAATATACTGACTAATATAATAATTCACGCTTAAATATGACGTTGATACTGCAAGAGCAATAATAAACCCAAATAATGCGTATATTTTACCTTTAAAAGACATACGTTGAATTCCTATTTCAATTAAACGAAAAAAGGCAAAGAGCGATTAGCTCTTTGCCTTTGTCGTTACTTATTATTATTTTTTGTTTGCATACTTCATTGAATCAAGTGCCACAGCGAAAATAATAATGCCGCCTTTAATAATGTACTGCCAGTAAGGGCTAACACCAATATACGTCATACCGTAGTTAATCACGGTAAAGATTAATACCCCAGTTACAACACCTGCAACACTACCTACACCACCCGCAAATGACACACCACCCACAACACAGGCAGCAATGGCATCAAGTTCGTACATGAAGCCAAGGTTGTTAGTCGCACTACCAATTCGACCCGCTTCTAACATACCGCCAAATGCATAGAACACACCCGATAAGGCATAGATTTTAAGCAGTGTGATTGGCACGTTAACACCCGATACTTTTGCCGCTTCTGGATTACCACCAATAGCAAAAATGTTCTTACCAAAAACAGTTTTATTCCATAGAATCCAGACAAATATAATAGCAATAATGGCGTAAAACGTAAGGTACGATAATCTAAAATCACCAAAGCGAATAAAGCCTTGAGCAAAATCAGAAAAACGCTCATCAAAACCGGCAACCGGTGATGCCCCAACTGAATCAAAGTATAACGAGTTAACACCGTATACCATGATCATTGAACCCAATGTTGCTATAAACGGGGTAACATGTAGATACGCAACGATAATGCCATTGATCAAACCGATTAATGCACCCACGGCACACACAACGATAATAACGCCAACAATTGGAATTTCACCAACATTGGGAAAAACCTTGTTAACGTTATCTGCCGCTTGAAGCAAAGTAGCCGATAATACCGCAGCCAAACCTACCTGACGACCTGCCGATAAATCAGTACCTTGAGTAACAATAAGTCCTGCAACACCCAATGCAATAATAATACGTACAGATGATTGGGTAAGAATATTACTCAGGTTTCTTAAGCTTAAAAAGCTTGGTTCTTGAATAACAATAATTGCCAATAAAATAAATAGCACCGCATAAATGCCCCCTTCTTTGAGGTAGCGCATCATGCTGAGTTTTTTTAAAGTTTCCATTAACCCTAATCCTTAAAGGTAACGAGAGGCCAAACCGAGAATTTCATTCTGTGTGGTATTTTTTGTTTCTACGATGCCAGCAGCACGACCATTACTCATCACGAGTATGCGATCAGTAATACCTAAAAGTTCAGGCATTTCAGAAGAGATAATAATTATCCCTTTATCTTTATTGGCCAACTCTAATATCAGTTGATAGATTTCAAATTTCGCACCAACATCAATACCCCGCGTTGGCTCATCTAACATTAATATTTCAGGACCGGTTAATAACCAACGCCCAATAATGATTTTTTGCTGATTCCCACCAGATAATGAACCGATCATTGTCTTATGCGACGGTGTTTTCACACTCATTGCATCGATTACCCACTGGGTATCGCTTTTCATTTTTCGGTTACTGAGCAGCCCTAAGCCTTCTTTATATTGTTCAACATTTGCTACCAAAGAATTAAATGTAATATCGAGGTTGCTATAAATGCCTGTAGAGCGTCGCTCTTCTGTCACTAACGCAAAACCATTATTAATGGCTTCGTGGGCATCTTTATTCTTTAGGTGTTTACCATGTAAAATAATATCGCCGCTGCTACGCTCACGAATACCAAATAGGGCTTCGACAATATCGGTTCGCTTCGCCCCCACTAATCCAGCAATGCCTAGAATTTCACCTTTGCGGAGTTCAAAGCTAACATCTTTAACAGAAGGCTGATTCAACGCCGTTAAATTTTTCACATCTAAAATGGTTTCTTTCGGCGTATTTGTTTTTTCAGGAAATCGCTGCGTTAATTCACGTCCAACCATCATACCGATAATTTGATCCATGGTTAAACCTTCTAACGGGCGTGTATCAACCCAAACACCATCGCGTAAAATGGTAATTTCATCGCAGATTTCAAATATTTCTTCCATCTTGTGAGAAATATAAACAATGCCACAGCCTTTCTCTTTTAGCTTTTTAATGATCTTGAATAGGTGATTAACTTCTTTTTCAGTTAATGACGATGTTGGCTCATCCATAATCACAATTTTTGCGTCATAAGAAAATGCTTTTGCAATTTCTAACATCTGCATTTGAGATACAGATAAGGTCGCGACTTTTACATTAGGGTCGATATCAATATCGAGTTCTTCAAATACTTTTTTAGTTTCTTCATACATTTTCTTTTGATCAACAAAGAAACCTTTTGTCGGATAACGGCCAAGCCAAATATTATCCATAACGGTACGCTGCAGAACCTGATTTAGTTCTTGGTGTACCATAGAAACACCAGCTTCTAACGCTTCTTTTGATGATGAAAAATTAATACTTTTACCTAAGAAAACGATGTCTCCTTCGTTTTTCTCATAAATCCCAAACAAGCATTTTAATAAAGTCGACTTCCCTGCGCCATTTTCTCCCATTAATGCATGAATAGAATGAGGGCGCACTTTCAAGTTCACTTTATCGAGTGCTTTAACCCCAGGGAATTCTTTACTTATTCCTGTCATTTCCAACAGAAATTCATTTTTATTTATTATTGTCATAGCGGCATTAACCAGAAGGTTATAAAAGCGGGAGAAGAACGTCTCCCACTTCTAGTTGGCAGAAAATTAGTTTAGGTTACTTTTATCAACGCCAACGTACGGTACACGTACAACTTTATTCTCTATTTTCCAATTTGTTCCATCACCTGCAGGAAGACCATTTGCAAGGTTGCGGGTTAATTCAAATGTTGCTTTTGCTTGGTTACTTGCATCATTCAATACTGTGCCAGCCATTTGGCCAGAACGTACCATCGCTAATGCTTCACTCAATGCATCAACACCGAATACTGGAAGCTCGGTTTTACCTGCCGCTTTCAATGATTCTACAGCACCCATTGCCATACCATCGTTGTTAGCAATAACAACTTCAATCTTACTGCCGTTAGGTCCTGAAACCCATGCATCCATCTTATCCTTTGCCATTGCGGTATCCCACATGGCAGTATCAAGATGTAATTGTTCTGTTTTATATCCTTTTTCGTTCAATGTTTTGATTACATAACTCGAACGTGCTTCAGCATCTGGGTGTCCAGGTTCACCTTTAAGTAAAACATACTGAATAACACCATCGTTATTTAAATCCCAATCGGCATTTTCTGACCACTGCTTAGCAATCAGTTCGCCTTGAATAATACCAGACTCTTTTGAATCAGTTCCGACATAATATGCTTTGTCGTAACTTGCTAATGCAGCCGCTGATGGTTCTTTGTTATAAAAAACAATTGGCACATCATCCATTTTTGCTTTTTTAATAATAACGGGAGCCGCCGCAGGATCAACCAAGTTTATTGCAAGGGCTTTCACACCACGAGCAAGCATAATATCGATCTGATCATTTTGCATTGATTGGCTATTTTGAGAGTCATTCATTAACAAACGAACATCTTTGTCTTCATCTGCAACTTTCACGATAGCTTGACGAACAACGGCCATAAAGTTGTCATCATATTTGTAAACCGTAAAACCAAGCGTCGTTTCAGCAAGTGCGCTAGTACCGAAAGACATTCCAGCACATAGAGTAGCGAGTATAGTCAGTTTTTTCATCGAACTAATCCTGTCAATTATTATAGTTATACTGCTTTTGTAGGGAGAGGTTCGAGCAATATCCTCTGCTCGATTGACCTTTCTAAGCGAAGTCTACATTGATTGGAATTAGGTTTAACGTGATCGATACGGTGTTAATGTAAACGTTTCCCCAATGTAACAATAGTTACAACCGCGTAATGTTAGTTAGTTTTGCCAACTATGTTGCCGATTAATATTCATACACTTATAAATTGCTAACTGGAATGACATTAATAAATTTATTCCTAGTAATCATAATGATAGATTTGTAATTCATATGAATAAAATGCATTCACACAACAAATAAAACTACAGAATTTCATAGAAATGCAGTAATAACTTGACGATAAATAAGCATTACAAACAATTTAATTGACCACACTATCATAAAGAAAAAATCAGATTTTAAACTCATGATTTTATTTAATATTTATAATTTCTATTGTTCTTCTGTTCATTAAAAACTCACATATGACAAAATGTAAAATTTGTGACACAACTATCAATGCTAGCGTAGTGACTAGATACAACCCATTGAAAACACTTTATTGCATCATTGTAAACGTAACCACTTTGACAACAAGATCATCACTTTATCCCCCAGCACTAGTAGAACCGCACCTTGTTACGTTCAAGTTACAATTCAAGCAACGTTAAGGCTAGCGGGGGTATTTATTCCTAAAATTAACCACTAAGCGCTTGATCTATCAGTTTTGTAAGGGTGTAATAGCAAAACAAATAATTAACACTACTGATACATCTGTTTTTACATAAAATTAAATCGTATCTCTTTAGCTCTGAGGAATAGTTGTATGAAAGGTGGACAGCGTGATGTAACACTTCGTTTTTTAGCAGAACCGAGTGACGTTAATTTTGGTGGTAAAGTCCATGGCGGCGCTGTCATGAAATGGATCGATTTAGCCGCTTATGCCTGCTCTGCCGGATGGAGTGCTAAATACTGTATTACTGCTTATGCTGGTGGGATTCGTTTTGTCGCCCCCATTCAAGTAGGTAACCTTGTTGAAGTCAGTGCCAAGGTTATTTATACAGGGCGATCTTCAATGCATATCGCGATAGATGTGCAAGCAAGCGATCCAAAACAATTAGAACGCCGTCTGACTACGCATTGTATTGTCATTATGGTTGCTGTTGATGAAGACGGTAAATCCACGCCTATTCCTGAATGGATTCCGCAGACTCCTGAAGATATTGAATTACGTGATTCAGCCATTAAATTAATGAATATGCGTAAAGAAATAGGGGAAGAAATGGAAGCCCATGTAAAGTATTTAAAATAAATTAAATAATGGCCTATGATTATCTTTCACATAACGATTGAAAGATAATCAACAAAGCTCTACTCTCTGATTACAAACAAATAAAAAAGGCCCGATAATCGGACCTTTATACAATTTATTCTATTTTTATTTTGTAAAAAATGCGCGCTTTAATGCCATTTCCAACCCACGAACTTCAGCAAGACCTTTCAAGCGACCTATAGCCGAGTAACCAGGGTTCGTTTTTTTATTCAAATCATCTAACATCTGATGACCGTGATCTGGTCGCATTGGTATTAACCGTACATCACCAGCTTCGTCACGGCGTTGTTCTTCTTTCAGGATTTCCATCACGACGTTATACATATCAACATCACCATCAAGATGTGCAGCTTCATGGAAGCTAAGCTGATTGTCTTCACGTTGAGTCGAACGCAAATGAGTAAAATAAATACGATCGCCGTGTTGTCTAATCATATTCACTAAATCATTATCACCACGTACACCATACGAACCAGTACACATTGTAATGCCATTCATTTGGCTTGGTACTTCAGTTGTTAGCCAATCAATATCTTCAATCGTTGAAACGATACGAGGTAGACCTAAAATTGGGCGTGGTGGATCATCTGGGTGTACTGCCATTTTTAAACCGCTAGCATCACAGATAGGCATTAATTCTTTTAAGAAATACACCATATGTTCACGAAGCTTATCTTTCGTTATACCGTCGTAACGATCTAGTTGGGCTTGGAATTCTTGTAATGTATAGCCTTCTTCTGCGCCTGGTAGCCCTGCAATAATATTACCTGTTAATTTAGCTATGTCGGCATCAGACATATTATCAAAATAGACTTTAGCTTGTGCTTGTTCTTCGTCAGAATAAGCATCTTCTGCATTTGGCCGTTTTAAAATATGTAATTCAAAAGCAGCGAATGCAATTTGATCGAAGCGTAGTGCTTTAGAACCATCGGCCATTTCAAATTCAAGATCAGTACGTGTCCAATCTAAAACGGGCATAAAATTATAACATACGGTATCAATGCCACATTCTGCTAAGTTACGTAATGTTTGTTTATAGTTATCAATCCACAACTGGTAATTACCCGTTTGAGTTTTGATCTCTTCGTGTACAGGAACACTCTCAACCACTGACCATGTAAGGCCTTTATCTTCAATTAAAGCCTTGCGAATAAGAATTTCTTCTTTCGTCCACACATCTCCGTTCGGAATATGGTGTAACGCGTTCACAATACCCGTTGCTCCAGCCTGACGAATATCGTTTAGAGAAACTGGGTCATTAGGACCATACCAGCGCCAAGTTTGTTCCATGACAATCACCTTTTGCAGACACACTTAACCCGCTCGAAAAATATTGACGAGTAAAGTATTTAAAAAATTTAATTAACTGTCACTTAGAAGTAGCAGTTCTAAATAAAGACCAACAAGGATGCTGGTCTTATTTATCGATGCCTTATATTAAGGTTTCGATTTTATTTATCATCCCCAAGAAGGACAACAGGGTTTGAGCTAAATAAATATCCATCGAAATTTGGATCATCGATATCGGATAACTCAAGTAATCGTTGTTTTACATTTTCAAGGTGTTGCCACATGGCATTTTTTGCTGCAATAGGGTCTTTTCGCTGCATCGCTGAAAGAATCTTTGCGTGATCGTCTAGCCACTCTTCGCGATAAGCCTGATCATTAATACGAGAATGAAGCTTTTTCCACATTGGGCTTTGCTCACGACGCGCCCAAGAATGTTTAAGCATATCCACCAGCACTGAATTCTGGGTTGCTTCGGCAATACAAAGATGAAATTGTTCATCACCGTTACAATTTGTAGATTCACTTGCGATTTCATTACGCTCAAGCTCAAGTGCGACTCGCATTTTCACAATATCACCCGGTGTTACTTGAATCGCAGCAAACTCAGCAATATTACTTTCTAATAACTGCCTAGCTTGCAACATTTCAAATGGACCGGCTTCATCGCTAATCACATTTTCGCGGCTATTCGTTTCACTAGGAATATTAAGGACATATACCCCTGATCCTTTTTTAACTTCAACCAGATTTTCAAGTTCAAGCATAATGATGGCTTCGCGCACCACTGTACGACTCACATCTAACCTTTCAGCGATGTCACGTTCAGGTGGCAGGCGGTCACCCACACTATACTGACCGCTCATTAATTCTTGTCTTAGTATCAACCCTAATTCTTGATAAGGTCTTTTTGCTTCAAAAGGCATCATATTGATATTGTCACTATATTCCATTGCACTCTACGCCATCATAAAGACCTAAAAAAATTGGTCAACCTCTTTATGGTAAAGAGTAGCAACACCTTGTTATTTTTACGCTAATAACTAATCTATCGATTATTTAACAGCTTTAATACGCTCAACAATTTCAGCTAGATCTGGGTTTGTTTTATCTAAAGCATCATACATTGGCTGTACTGCGTCGACAAAGGCTGCTTTGTTTGGTGTTACAAATGTCACACCTAACTTCTCTGCATTAGCGCGTTCAGTTTGTTCTGATTCCGCCCATAATTTTTTCATCAACTCTGCAGAATGCATCGCTGCTTTTTTAAGTATTGCACGGTTCTCTTCTGACAGGCCATCGTAAGCTTTGTTGGAGATAACCAGCACATCTGGAACCATAGTATGCTCATCTAAACTGTAGTATTTAGAGACTTCACCATGGCGGCTTAAACTGAATGAAGGAATGTTATTTTCTGCGGCATCAACCACCCCTTGCTGTAGGGCTGTATACAGCTCACCATAAGCCAAAGGCGTCGCATTTCCACCTAAAGACTGAACCATGCTGATTGCAGAAGGACTTGGTTGTACACGGATTTTCAAACCTTTAAGGTCTTCTGGTGTATTAATCGGCTTAGACGCGTAAAAGCTTCGTGCACCAGCATCGTAATAAGTTAAACCAATGAAACCACTATCACGAGATGACGCTAAAATCTCTTCGCCAATCGCACCTTCCATTACATTGTAATAGTGTTCCTTATCACGGAATAAGTACGGTAGGTTAAATGCCGCATAAGCTGGGGCAAATGCTTCTAATTCAGCAGCATTTGTTTTCACCATATCAAGTGCGCCATTTTGCATTAGCTCCATTGATTCACGTTGCGTACCTAATTGTGCATCAGGGTAGATACGAATACGCACTTCACCATTTGTCAGCTCACGTACTTCTTTTGCCATTGAATCCATTGCTTGATGGACTGCGTGGTCACGTGGGTGGTTATGGCTCAGCTTAAATGTAGTTGCAGCAAAAGCAGAAGCTGAAGCACCAATTGTTAGCGCTGTACCGATTAGAGCTGTTAGTACACTTTTACGTGTCATCATTGTTATATCTCCGTGAGATTGGTTGTCCATTTCGTAGGGTATATTGGAATACGGGACCAATATTGGCGTCAAATATGTACCTCGTCAAAACAAAAACATCAATTGGTTGACCTGTATCACAATAATAACCCCCATATTGGTCAACCAATTCAATTGTGAAGTAGCTCACATGACATTTATTGACCATTACCTATAATCCACACCAGAAACGAGTATGTGACAAATAACGTTGATTAATATTTTTTTACATTGGTTAACCAACTGTTAACTCCCATACTTCCACACACTAAGGAATTAAAGATGAATAAATTGGTTGGTTATATCAATAGAGGGTTGGCAGCATTTACTGTGTCTCTCTCTACCTTCCTTGTTTTTTGTGTTATCTGGCAGGTGATCTCACGTTATGTTATTGGCAAACCAAGCACTATCACGGATGAATTAGCACGCTATCTATTTATGTGGGTTGCACTTATTGGTGCGGCTTACACTACTGGTCAAAAACGTCATCTTGCTATCGATTTATTAACAATGAAATTAACAGGCAAGCGGAAGCTGATTAACGAAATTTTTATTCAAGTCACTATTGCCGTTTTTGCCTTTATTGTACTGATCTACGGCGGCACCAATCTCGCACTTAAAACGTTAGCGACAGGTCAGGTAACACCAGCACTGGGTTGGGAGATGGGCTACATCTATTTCTGCTTACCATTAAGCGGGGCATTAATAATTTTTTATTCATTTGTTTTTGGCTCAGAAAAAGTGAAACAACTGATATCAGGTGAAGCCCAAGTAGCCGCAGATCCTCAATAAAACTAATTTAAAAAGGAATTTCATTATGGAATGGCAAGTCATTCTTACTCTATTTGGTAGCTTTGCGGTTCTCTTAACGTTAGGGGTTCCGGTTTCATTTGCTATTGGTCTGTCTTCTTTAGCAACCATTATGCTAAGCCTGCCACTTGAACCTGCAATTGCCGTGGTAGCACAGCGTATGGCCGCTGGCCTTGATAACTTTGCATTACTTGCGATCCCGTTTTTTATTTTGGCGGGAAATATTATGAACCAAGGCGGTATTGCGATTCGCCTTATTAATTTTGCAAAAGTATTAGGTGGTCGTCTACCTGGCTCTCTGGCGCACGTAAACATCATGGCAAATATGATGTTTGGTTCAATTTCAGGTTCAGCGGTTGCCTCTGCAGCAGCAGTTGGCGGTACCATGTCTCCTTTGCAAAAGAAAGACGGCTATGATGAGCATTTCTCTGCGGCAGTGAACATTACATCATGCCCTACTGGCTTACTGATACCACCAAGTAATACCTTAATCGTATTCTCTCTTGTTTCTGGCGGCACATCGATTGCAGCATTATTTCTAGCGGGTTATATCCCTGGTCTGATTATGGGCTTGAGCTTAATGTGTGTTGCTGGTTTTATTGCCAAGCGCCGTGGCTACCCTGTTGCAGCAAAACCAAGTATGGCTGAAGTGTGGGATACATTACTAAAAGCGTTACCTTCTTTAATGCTTATCGTCATTATTATGGGTGGTATTATTGGCGGTATCTTCACAGCAACTGAAGCTTCGGCTATTGCAGTGATGTATACCTTTATACTTGCAGTAATTGTTTACCGTGAAGTAAAAATAAAACAGCTTCCTGCTATCATCTTAGAGTCAGCAGTGACAACCTCAATTGTTCTACTGTTAGTGGGTGCATCAATGGGCATGTCATGGGCAATGGCTAACGCCGATATCCCTTACATGATTGCCGACGCACTACTGGCTGTTTCTGATAACCCTCTAGTTGTTTTATTGATTATCAACCTTATTTTATTAATTGTTGGTATCTTCATGGACATGACACCAGCAGTACTTATCTTCACTCCTATCTTCTTACCTATCGTATTAGATTTAGGTATCGACCCAGTACACTTCGGCATCATGATGACGTTTAACCTTGCTATTGGTATTTGTACTCCACCTGTAGGCAGCGCGTTATTTATTGGTTGTTCGGTTGCAAAAGTCTCGATTGATAAGATCATAAAACCATTACTACCTTTCTATGCGGCACTGGTTCTTGCACTAATGGCAGTTACCTTTATTCCACAACTAAGCCTATTCCTACCTGGTCTAGTGCTAGGTTACTAAACAACTATCAATACATAAGAATATCCCGATTAATACATTTCTCACCGGTAATATACCGGTGAGAAAATAAAGGAAACACAACATGTCAAATATTGCTAATACTGAAATCAATGCTCAAGTCATCCGTCCTAATTACGATAGAACAGCCCTTAAGAGCCGTATCGTTCACTTAGGCTTTGGTGCTTTCCACCGTGCTCACCAAGCGTTATTTACCAGTGAAATGCTAGAAAAGAATGGCAGTGATTGGGGCATTTGTGAAATTAACTTGTTCGGCGGTGAAGAGCTTATCAAGCAACTACGTGAGCAAGACCACTTATACACTGTGGCAGAAAAAGGTGCCGATGCGACTACAGTGAAAATGGTAGGCTCTGTTACTGAATCTCTGCATCCTGTACTTGATGGACAACGTGCCGTACTTGAAAAAATGGCAGAAGAACAGGTTGCTATTGTATCAATGACTATTACAGAAAAAGGCTATTGTGCCGATCCTGCCACTGGTCGTTTAGATAAAAACAATAGTCTAATTAAAGCCGATATAGCTAATCCAAGCGAGCCAAAATCTGCCATTGGTTACATTGTTGAAGCTTTGCGCATCCGCCGTGAACTAAACATCAAATCCTTCACCGTCATGTCTTGCGACAACGTGCAAGAAAATGGTCATGTTGCCCGCGCAGCAGTGTTAGATTTTGCAATGCTAGTAGATAAAGACCTTGCTGGTTGGATTGAAGCTAACGTGACTTTCCCATGCACCATGGTCGATCGCATAGTGCCAGCAGCAACCGCTGAAACACTAGCAGAAATCACAACCTTAGTCGGTGTTGAAGACCCATGTGGTATCGCTTGTGAACCATTCAGACAATGGGTTATTGAAGATAACTTTGTCAATGGTCGACCTGAATGGAATATCGTTGGTGCTGAGTTTGTCGCTGATGTTGTGCCTTTCGAAGAAATGAAGCTGCGTATGCTCAATGGTAGTCACTCTTTCTTAGCCTACCTTGGCTATTTGGGAGGTTACGCGCATATATCTGACACCATGACCAATGAAAGCTACCGTAAAGCGGCTTTCGACATGATGATGAAAGCACAAGCACCGACCCTAAACATGCCTGAAGGCACCGATTTAGAAGGTTATGCAAACTTGCTTATCAACCGCTTCACCAACCCAAGCTTGAAGCACCAAACATGGCAAATCGCGATGGATGGTAGCCAGAAGATCCCTCAACGTATGGGGGGCTCATTACGTTTCCACCTTGACGCTGGTTCTGACTACAAATGGCTGGCAATGGGTATTGCAGGTTGGATGACGTACATCAGCGGCTCTGACGAAAAAGCGAACCCTATTGATGTTCGTGATCCAATGGTTGACCTATTTAAAGAGATCTACCAGCAGCACGGTATTAATACTTCTGTGGTTAAGGCTCTTCTTGGCATTGAAGCTATCTTCGGTACCGATCTTATTAAGAACGAAGAATTGGTTACAGTTATAACCGACGCTTATCAGCTAATAATCACTGACGGCGCTCGTGCTGCGGTTGCATCACTTTAATTAATTCTATCCCCTCGAAAAATACACTTTTCGAGGGGAGACTTTTCTGGAGCCATCTATGAAAGCTTTTCTATGTGACGATTTTCTTCTAACCAATGAGGTTGCACGTCGTTTATATCATGATTTCGCGAAAGACATGCCTATCTATGATTACCATTGCCATCTTAACGCGCAAGAAGTCGCAGATAACCGTCGTTTCGACAATCTTGGTCAAATGTGGCTAGAAGGCGATCACTACAAGTGGCGCGGTATGCGAGCTGCTGGTATTAGCGAGTCGCTCATCACAGGTAAAGAAACCTCTGATTTTGAAAAATACATGGCATGGGCTAAAACAGTACCACAGACACTGGGCAATCCACTGTACCACTGGACTCACCTAGAATTACGTCGTCCATTTGGTATTACTGGCAAACTATTCAGCCCTGAAACCGCTGAAGATATCTGGCACGAATGTAATGAAATGCTAGCGAGCCCTGAGTTTTCTGCGCGCGGTATCATGAAACAAATGAACGTGGTTATGGCGGGCACTACCGATGATCCTATCCATACACTAGAGCACCATAAAGCCATTGCTGAAGATGAGACTTGTGATATCGAAGTGGCACCAAGCTGGCGCCCTGATCGTGCCTTCAAAATCGAGCTAGACGGCTTTTCAGAATATATGCAACTTTTAGGTGAAGTCGCTGATATTGAGATTACCCGTTTCGCAGATTTACTCACAGCATTGGATCGTCGCCTTGAGCATTTTGCAGCGCATGGCTGCCGTGCCGCTGACCACGGCATTGAGATTGTTCGCTACGGCAGAATACCAGCAGAATCTGTATTGGATACCATGCTAGCACGACGTCTTAATAACGAAATACTGACTGAACAAGAAGTCGACCAATTCAGCACAGCTGTTCAAGTGTGGCTAGGAACTCAATATGCGAAGCGTGGCTGGGTAATGCAGCTTCATATTGGCGCACAACGCAATAACAGCACCCGCATGTTCAAGCTCTTAGGCGCCGACAGCGGTTTTGACTCTGTAGGTGACCGTCCGTTTGCATTGGAATTGGCCTCGCTACTTAATGCCATGGACATCACAAATGAGCTACCAAAAACCATTCTTTATTGCCTGAACCCTCGCGATAACGAAATGATGGCGACAATGATTGGTAACTTCCAAGGTGGCGGCATTGCTGGCAAAGTACAATTTGGTTCGGGTTGGTGGTTCAACGATCAAAAAGATGGCATGCAACGTCAGATGGAACAATTGTCTCAATTGGGTCTGTTAAGCCAGTTTGTGGGTATGCTAACGGATTCTCGTAGTTTCCTATCGTATACCCGCCATGAATATTTCCGTCGTATTCTGTGCAACATGATTGGTCAGTGGGTACAAAATGGCGAAGCACCTCACGACATGGCAATGTTAGGCAAGCTTGTTCAAGATATCGCTTTCAACAACGCAAAAAATTACTTCAAATTACCTGGAGAGTTTGCATGAAACGCATCGCAATTATCGGCGAATGCATGATCGAGCTCAATGGCGCCCCTTTTGGCACCATGCAGCAAGCCTATGGCGGCGATTCACTGAATACTGCGGTATATATGGCACGTACCGCAGGACAATCTGTCGAAATTGATTACATCAGCGCACTAGGTATCGATGCTATCAGTGACGGTATGCTTTCTCGCTGGCAACAAGAAGGGATCAATACCGAACACGTGTTACGTGATAAAACACGTCGGCCTGGTTTATATTTGATCCAACTTGATGAGCAAGGTGAACGTACATTCCTGTATTGGCGTAACCAATCGGCGGCACGCTATCTTGTTCGTCACCCTGATTTTTCGCAAGTAGAAAACCATTTGCAAACCGTTGATATGGTCTACGTCAGCGGTATTAGCTTAGCGATTTTACCCGTGAAAGATCGTCAACAATTAGTCACGTTGCTTGGACAACTGTCTCGCAATGGCGTTGAAATTGCTTTTGATTCCAACTATCGCCCTGCGTTGTGGGAAAATGCCGATGAAGCGCGTAAGTGCTACAAGCAAATATTGTCGTTTACCAACCTTGCGTTAGTGACTGACGACGACGAAGAAACCTTATGGGGAGATACTTCATCGCAAGCAACATTGGATCGTTTAGAGAGCGCTGGCGTGAAAAAAGTCGTGCTTAAAATGGGGCCCAAAGGCTGCTTATATACTGATTACACTACCGATAAGCCAGAACTTATTGGTACAACACCAGTAGAAACGGTTATTGATACTACATCGGCTGGTGATTCATTTAATGCCGGTTTTTTATCAGGTTACCTTACCGATAAAACGCCACGAGAAGCGGCGCTTCAGGGTCATCAGTTAGCCGGTACGGTGATCCAGCACAAAGGGGCGATTATCCCATGCTATGCCACCGAAGCGATGGATTTTAATCTCCACTCGACCGCTTCAACCATAACAACAAAATTATAAAGGAAGTCAGACAATGAGCACCATTGCACAACAACTAGCCGAAATTAAAGTTATTCCAGTTATCGCTATCGACCGCGCTGAAGACATTATTCCTCTGGGCAAAGCATTGGCTGAAAATGGCCTACCTGCCGCTGAGATCACTTTCCGCTCAGATGCAGCAGTAGAGGCAATTCGTCTGCTTCGCGAAGCCCAACCAGATATGCTAATCGGTGCTGGTACGGTACTTAACCGCGAACAAGCACAGGCAGCGAAAGATGCAGGTGCAACGTTTGTTGTCTCTCCAGGCTTAAACCCAACAACCGTTAAAGCATGTCAGGAAATTGGCATCGATATCGTTCCTGGTGTTAACAACCCAAGTGCAGTTGAAGCCGCGTTAGAACTTGGTCTAACTACATTGAAGTTCTTCCCTGCGGAAGCATCAGGTGGCATTAATATGCTGAAATCTCTACTTGCGCCGTATACTCAAATTCAGCTAATGCCGACAGGTGGTATCAACATTAACAATGTAAAAGACTACCTCGCCATTGACCGAGTTTACGCATGTGGTGGTACTTGGATGGTCGATAAGACGATGATCAACGAAGGCCGTTGGGATGAAATTGGTCGTTTAGCGCGTGAAGCTGCCGACTTAGTGAAATAATTGATATAGCAGTTTTATAATATTAAGGCTTCCATCTGGAGGCCTTTCTTTTACTGAAAATACGCGATACCAATAGATGACTTAAACCAACTTATAAAGGGAACTTCACCAATGAATATCTGCTTTCTTTATACCCTAAAAGCCAATGAAGCGCTCTTTAAGCCATATATTGATAGATACCTTAAAGACCCCTCGGTTACGATTTCACATCATACTAATGAACGTTTATTACAAAACGCTATGGAAGACGGTCTAACCGAACAAGTAACCAATGACGTACAACAAACCATCACAGAAATTGCAGAAAGTAATGTAGATATCATTATTTGTACCTGTTCTACTATTGGTGATTTAGCTGAAAAAACGCCTAATGTTTCGGCGAAGGTTATTCGTGTCGATCGCCCAATGGCAGAAGCCGCTATTCAACATGACAATATATTGGTACTTGCAGCACTTTCTAGCACATTAACACCTACCGTTGAATTATTGCATTCCGTTAATACCGAAGTGGAAACAAGCAAACACCTAGATCAACCAACAGCTCAACGGAAAAAGCAGCCATTCATCCAAACGGAATTAGTACCTAAAGCCTGGCCCTATTATTTCGCTGGAAATACAGAAATGTATGCCAGAACAATCGCAGCACATATTAATGCAGTAAAGACCAAACCAACTGTTATTGTATTAGCGCAAACATCTATGGCACCTGCAATACAGTATTGTAATGAAAGCAGCTTTGAAATATTAACGAGCCCAGAACTGTGCCTTCGTTACCTTGCAGAGGCTGTAAAGCCACATGCCTGAATTAGATTTTCCACAAACTATTGGTATAGTTGCATTTTTAATCGGCGCGACAGCATTTTTGCATCAAGATGGACATAAGTTTCGGCTTCATCTAACCGTATTTCAAATTGTTCTTTGCTCTCACTTCATTTTAATGGGTGCGGTTACTGCCGCCGTAGGCTGTGGAATCAGCGCGCTACGCAGTTATGCCTCCACCCAAACGCAATCCAGCCTCGTAATGTGGTTTTTTATTGGATTATTATGGGTAATGGGATTACCCAATGTTGAACATAGCTATGAAATTTTGACTATATTTGGGGCATCAGTTGCTACTTGGGGCTTATTTAAAGCCCGAGGTATTCATATGCGCTTATTAATTCTATTTAATTCATTTTGCTGGCTAACAAATAATTTATTATTAGGTTCGATTGGCGGCACAATGATGGAAGCAACGTTTATTATCGTGAACGCAGTGACTATCTATAAAATGTATCGTAATTCCAAACAACTCACCGTCTAGTGAGTTATACCCAAGTTACCTCAAGATAATCCTGCATCTTGAGGTAGCTTGGGTATATAACAATCGTAAAATACATAAAATAATTATCCCCATAATATAACACCATCATTGATGGGGATGTTTTATTAAAAACTGTATCACACTGACTATATAGCAACTAACAAACCATGTTCTTGTTTCATTTCTGGTATAAATGCCAATTTATCTGCCGACATTTTTAATCCACTCGGCATCTGAATATGATTAACAGTCCAAACGACGCAACCTTGCGGTAAGTTAAGTAAGCTTCTTACTTGAGAATACAGCTTCCCATCATTGAATTCATCCGATATTGGTGATGCTTTCCCCTGCCATGCTCCTATTACTTGCTGCTGATTAACGGGTAAGTCTAAATACAGTATTTCAGGTTCAACATCTTTAATCACTTTCAAACATAAACGAGCACCGCCATTATCACATTTTTCAACCCACAATCGATGCGGAATATTACTGTCATCCCAAGTAAGTACATTAATATATTGATTCATGTTTTCACCTAATTAACTAATGTTCTATCTATTTTAATAACTACTTTTTTAACTGGAGCTGGCGTATTAACTGCGATTAATGGACGATGAGGCTGTTCTGCAGTGAAAACAATAAAATCACCAGACTGTAGTGTTACAAATTGTTCATTAATAATGTCTTCACTAAAAGCAATATCTTTTTGTTCAAACAAGTCTTCATCTAACGATAAAAATGGATGTTCGCTATAACCAAAGGTTTCTTCACCTTCTAATACTATTTGCACATCAATATACTTTTGGTGACATTCAGAGCGCCTTTTTTCTAATAGTTCTGTATGGTCATTAACAATAAAGAAAAATGCTTTATCTTCCAGCAATGGATAAGTGCCCACCTCTGCATTGTGGTCTAAAATGTTTTTTACGCTATTGATACATTCCAATATTTTTTCAGGTAAACCTGAAACTGAATGTAACTGATTTAAATTACCTTTAAACAAAAGAACCTCTATCAATCTAAATGATTTGAAAATTAAAGTATTACCAAAAGTATGTTTACGAATGGAATATAAACATTATATACCACCACAATCAATTGGTTGACCAGTTAGTCGTATTTTATTGATCTTGATCCGTATTCATATATAAAAAATGCCAGATAGTTATCTGGCATTTTATCTCGCTGAAATCACTAAACTCATTTATTTACTTGTAGTTTAATCCGTGACCGAATGGATATAGCTCATCACCTTCTTTGTAACCCGGAGCATCAGAATCTTGGTCAAGAATCGCTTGGGCACTGTTAGCCAATGCAAATGGTAGTTTACCGGTAGGTTTAAACTCACCGCTGATAACATCCATCACAGCACGATCATCCGAACCAAATGTTGCTAGTATCGCGCCAGCGCCCTTCAAACCGCTGGTATCATCCAGCACGTATGGCTGACGGAAGTACACAGAAAGGACGGTATTTTCAGCACCAACCTCCCCCATCACAGCTTGGATATCGTCTAGAGACGGAGTAATTACCCAAGACTCAGATTTAGCCATGCCAGTGAAATCAAGTACTGACAATTCGTCAAAATCAGAACCACCAAATACTAATGCACGGTTAGTGGGAGTATCACCCGTAATAACTGCCGGAATATTATCAACACGCACACGGATTAATGCATAATCACTTTCAGTCGCAGCTGCTACTTTATTACCTTCATCGTCATCACCGATGGTTACATCGAAACCGTACTCTTCTGCGATTTCGCCATCCATACCCATAGTAAAGAGGCTAGATGCAGTCGGTAATGGTAAAGTTGCATCTGTATTTTCAAGTAATACAACGGCCATACGCTGTGCTAGCTGAGCTTTTTCTTGGAATTCAGCATTACCCACAATAGCGTTCGCTGTGTCGGCATCGACATAAGCATTTTCAAACAGCCCTAAGTCAAATTGTACTTCCAGAAGACGTTTAACTGACTCATCAATACGTGCTTCAGAAACTAATCCTTGCTCAACCACAGTACGGATTTCTGCATTATTCTTGAACCCAGAAAATACATCTGTACCTGCCTCAATGGCGATAACAAATTGCTCTGTCTTGTCTTTATCCTGTAGACCCCAAGCACGATTATTGTGCATCATCTCATAATCAGTATGCACTTCATTTTGATCATTGATGATACCCGTATCGGAATTAATAACCCCTTTAAAGCCCAGCTCTTTACGCAGAAGGCCATCTAAGATGCCTTTCGAAAAAGCGACACCAACATTACCTGCAGGCGTACCGACGCTAGTAGAGTAATCATTGTTCGGTACACGGACTGTATTTTTCACGCGGTCATGTAGAAGATCGCCTAGAGGTATACCACCAGCATCCAAGTCTGTGCTATCAGGGTTGTTGATTGACCACTCACCGCCCCCGACTATTCCGTAGTAAGGCATCATTGCAGCAACACCTGCATCAATCGCTGCAATAAAGGGTTTGACGTGGTAATCAAAATTACCCGCCGGATAGCTCTGATGTTGACCAGCAATATAATGTGGATCTGCCCCAAGGAACTGCGGGCCGCCACCAGGGAAGTGCTTCATGGTTAGTACGATACTGTCGGAGGAAACGTCTTTACCTTGTAGGTTGCCAACCAAAGATGTCATAATTTCTGAAGCCAGATCTGCATCTTCTGTAAAAGTTTCATGCACACGATACCAACGCGGTTCAGTAGCGAGATCAGCCATATAACCGTACATGCCACGCAAACCAATAGCATTCCACTCTGCACGCATAATATTACCGAATTCACCGATCAACGCCATATCACCCGTAGCTGCAAGCCCACCTTCTTTCGGCCATGACGAGAAAGCACCTGAATCAACATTGATACCCGCTTTAGCATTCGGGTCGATATGGTTACGCGCATTCGATTTAAATAACGCAGGGATACCCAAACGAGTACGTTCAGTCAACTCCTGCATGCTATTCATATACTGAGCAGCTTCCATCGGGCTGATTTTATAGTTAGCCCCCATAGGCCCGCCTGCACCACCATCTTGTCGCTCTTCATCAGTCAGTGCATTAATCTCGTCTTGAGTCAGAATCGTATTGCGGAAGATAAAACGATTCATCATCTGACGATTGACCAAATTTTGGTGTTCGCTACCAATATATCCATACGCTTCAGCATTCAAAGTATCGATCAGCATCATGCCGACTTTTTCTTCGAGAGTCATACGGCTAACTAGGTCAGCAGCACGTTCTGCCGACGTTAAACGCCAGTCCTCATAGGGTGCAAGCTTGCCATCACCATTGGCATCACGGAATTGGTAACCATCAACGTTAAGAATGTCGTGTACTTTCGATTGAACAATTGGTTGAAGAAGATCATCCTTGCCGTCATTTGAGTTTGATGAATTACAACCTGCGAGTACTAGCGCCACTGCTATAGGTGCTAAGGTAAAGAGTTTACGGTTCATAGGAATCCTTATTATTATGTGCCACTGCTATCCAACAGTTCTAATAATATAGGCAGAAAAACAAACTGGTTAACCAAATAAGGTGAAAGTGCCAATCAGATCAACCAATTTTAATTTTCAGTCCCTATTGCTCACAAAAATATACTTACACTTTATAACAATACTTTTTTTGTTAAATAGGTCACAGAATGGTTATCATTCACATGGCATTGGTGAACCAATATTCGGAGTATTCAGGTACTTGTCTAGATTGGTATAAATACACAATAAAAAAGAGCACTCTATCAGCGCTCTTTTAATTTTTTCAACAGCTTCAGTCTAGCTACTTTATTGGTACCCGAAGGCTATCAATATATTCAGGTAGAAATAATGAGATCTGATGAATATAAGTAATCAACATTAAGAAGATTAATAATAAGCCATGGCAATGCAGCACGAATTGCCCACCCCATGCAGGTAACCCATATTCATAATAGTTTCGGCGGTCATATGTGCCCCATACGTTCGATTGCCAATAAAAACAACCAGAAATAAAGAACAACACCTTAACTTTCAATAACTTAAAGCACTCAAGGATAGCTGTGAAATTTAAATATCTTTGGAACATCAGTAACAAGCTAGGGACTAATCAAAGCCCAAGGTATTCATATGCACTCAACATGTCATTTTATTGACTAAAAAGCTTATTTCTAAAGTAGAACGGCGGTACAATGATAAAGATATCATTTATTATCGTGAACATATTCATTATCTATAGAATTTATTGTGACTCCAAACAAACAACCACCGACTAGCATTAGTGGATTAACATTATCGTATCAATGAACAAGTAAGACCTATTTACCATAACGTCTGTAAAAATACTGGATTTAGATAGATGAATAAGAAAAATAGAACAGAACAAAAGCAGTTATCTCTAGAAGTTTCTAATAGAGCACGGATGGAAAATAATCGAGAATTTAGGATAACAGTAAAAAACACTTTAATACAAGGTGCCATAATTGACAATGGTCCCATTGTATTTGCATTTGCTCCAGCCGGTACAGTACTAACACACTATGAAGTGGATAACGGCGAGCTTCCTTGGGGGTTTAAATACTTATCATCACGAGGAGTTAACGTTGTTTCATTCAACCCAATATCTGCGGATCACAAATATGAAGAAATAGAGCTCCTTGAGTGGGCAAAATCTAACTCTTTTATGTTTCAACACCATAAAGAGCGATTAGCTTATGCCGTGAGTATGGGCGCCTGTGGTGCATTGCTACTGTCTCACCATTTGATGATAGACAGGGCGCTACTATTCTCCCCTACCCTTTATAGCGTGACGCTGCCAGAGCATAGCATGCATATAACCGTTGTTTATGACCCATTCTGTGCAAATGACAAAAAGCAAGCATTATCACTACAACCAGCAAGTGAACTTCACACATATGGCGTTGGACATCGGGGGATAGAATCAGTATCAGCATGTGGGTATTTGTCACTTCTAATTAGAGATTTCATTGGTAATCACATAGTTGCTGAAGAGTTTTATCAAGCAATGAGGGAAAGAAAATCTACTGAACGATATTACTCGTATATGAAAAGAAACCCTACAGGTAAGAATACCAAATCAAGAAAGAGAATAATAATCATAGCGTGGTTGAGATGGAATTTATCAAACCCCAAGAAGGTTTTAAATAAGCTTTACAAAAGCGCCAGGAAGAGGTTACTAACCGTTAAATAGTTTCAAGTTGCAGATAGAATGATGAAGCCTTTTCTAGGTTTTGTCGCAAACCAGAGTCGTGGGTTATAATCATTATCAACACCCACAACTTCCAATTTTTGGCCATTAGATTCACTAATCGTCACTCCCTTTCTAAGTCATACTGCAATCAGTTCATTATTATCTTCCTACATACTATCCAAGTTGAGAACATAACAGCGGCGCATCTAGAAGAAGAATGACTTGGGTATATAACCCAAAAGGGCAGCAACAATATGCAGCCGCCCCTTAAAGCCATCAATATTTTTTCAACAGCTTCAGTCTAGCTACTTTATTGGTACCCGAAGGCTATCAATATATTCCGGTAGAAATAATGAGATCTGAGGAATATAAGTAATCAACATTAAGAAGATTAATAATAAGCCAAGCCATGGCAATGCAGCACGAATTGCCCACCCCATGCTTTCTCC
Organism: Photobacterium profundum; assembly: GCF_003026285.1. GTDB lineage: Bacteria > Pseudomonadota > Gammaproteobacteria > Enterobacterales > Vibrionaceae > Photobacterium > Photobacterium profundum. The sequence continues at coordinate 972,710 of NZ_PYOD01000002.1, read as the reverse complement.
TGTTATTCCAGCCGTCACGAATAGATTAAGCCCAACAGGCGGGGTTAGCATGCCTATTTCCATATTGACCACCATAATGATACCTAAATGAATAGGATCAATACCAAGTTGAACTGCAATAGGAAACAATATTGGCGCCATTATTAGTAATATTGCCGAGGGCTCCATGAAGTTACCTGCGATAAGCAGCAAGATATTCACGACAATTAAGAATCCCCAAGCAGGTAGACCCATACTCACAATAGTTTCGGCGATCATATGTGGAATACGTTCGGTTGTAAGCACATGTGCAAACAGCATTGCATTAGCAATAATGAACAACAGCATAATACTGACTTTCGCCGCATCTTTCACAACGTGGCTGACTTCTTTATCGGTAAACGAGCGGATTAATGCCAATGGAAAGCTGGCGGTATTGCGCACGATTGCTTTTACAACATGTTCATGTTCATATCGCCATGGTACGCCTTTCAACGGACCAATATCGCGGTAACCCCAAACACTCACACACCATGCATATACCGCAGCAACAGATGCCGCTTCAGTTGGGCTTGCGATACCACCATAAATAGACCCCAATACAATCACGATGAGCATTAAACCGCCAAGCGCTTTCAGCCCCGAAATAAGCAATGAACTAAAACCTGGAAACGGTTGTGATGGCAATCCTTTTATACGGGCAACGATGTAAATGGCAATCATCAAGATGCCTCCCATCATTAAGCCGGGAATAAAACCTGCCATGAACATACGGGATGCCGACACTTCGGTTGCTGCCGCATAAACCAACATAACAATAGAAGGAGGGATCAAAATTCCTAATGTACCCGCATTCGCAATCACACCTGCCGCAAAACTTTTCGGGTAACCAGCCTTCACCATACCAACGATAACAATCGAGCCAATTGCCGCAACCGTCGCAGGAGAAGACCCCGACACCGCCGCAAACAACATACATGCCATCACCGATGCCATTGCAAGACCGCCACGAATATGGCCGACAGCATCAATGGCAAAATTTATTAATCGTTTGGCAACTCCCCCTGTTGATAGAAAAGCAGAAGATAAAATGAAAAATGGAATGGCTAATAAGGTGTAATGTTCGCTAGTTGCTTCAAATAACTTTAAGGCAATAGAGGCCAATGAATCATTCGAGAATAACAGGATGGTTGCGACACTTGATAACCCGAGCGCAATCGCGATGGGCATACCAATAAACATACAGAAAAAAAGTAAGCCGAATAATGCAAAAATAGTCATAACTACTGCCCTTCCTTGTTGCTTGGAGGTAATTCCGTTTGATCATTACCTTCAGCGAGGTGCATGCTCTCTTTGGCTTCATCAGCAAAGCCAAAACCAAGCCGCTCACCTTTAATCACTTGAATCGCTAGAACAACAATACGTAATGTCAGCAATAAAAAACCCAACACTAAACAACTCATTGCTTTCCATTTTTCAATGGCAAAATCTTCCATCTCGATGCCAATCAAATGCATCTTACTCAGATAAATCCAACTGCCATAAAGAAACATACCGCAATACGCTAGGCACATTGCCAGTGCAATTAACGTAACGATTTTTTGACTTGATTCAGGCAGCTTTTTTACAAAGGCATCGACACCGATGTGTGCACCTTCTCGAATCCCCCAAGAGGCTCCCATTAATACCATCCACGCCGACATATAAAGGGTTAACTCTTGTGCCCACAACAAACCAGTATTAAAAACAAACCGTAAAACAACTTCGATAAATACCAACAATGTTGTCGCGACTAATAATAATCCAATTGCTGATTCTTCGAACTTATGAAGAAACTTAATCATTCCCTTGCTCCTAATGCAAAGATGCCAAAGCAAGCTCTGGCATCTTTCACAACGGTATTACTGGTTTGAGGCAACGGCTGCTTGAATCAGCTCGGGACCTATCTCTTTCTCAAACTGCTTCCATACCGGCTTCATTGATTCTATCCATTGCTGACGATCGTCATCAGACAATACGATGACTTTGCTTCGCCCTGAATCGATGATCGCCTGCTTATCTGCCATGGCTTTATCGTTAGCGACTTTGTTACCGTAAACAATGGCTTCATTAAGCGCAGTTTTCACATCAGCGCGTACATCATCAGGTAATCCCATCCAGAATTCCGTTGAAGTCACCACTAAGTAATCCAATACCCCATGATCTGACTGAGTAATATAAGGCTGAACTTCGAAGAATTTTTTCGAATAAATGTTAGACCATGTATTCTCTTGCCCATCAATGGCTTTGGTTTGTAGTAGCGTAAATACTTCAGAAAATGGTTTTTTCAAAGGAACTGCATCAAGCGCTTCAAACTGGGCGGCTAATACATCTGAACTCATAATACGGAACTTCTTACCTTTTGCATCTGCAGGTACTTGTAACGGACTACTTGCCGAAATTTGTTTCATGCCATTATGTAAATAACCTAATCCAACATAGCCTTTTTTCTTTAATGAATTCAGTAGTTCTTGCCCTGAATCACTTTGCTGGAAACGATCGACCGCATCCATATCTTTAAACAAGAAAGGCAAATCAAAGATCTGTAGTTTCTTGGTGTATTTATTAAACTTTGATACCGATGGTGCAGCCATTTCAACGTCACCCAAAATCATAGCTTCTAGCACTTTGTTATCACCAAAAAGCTGTGAATTTGGATACACCTTAACTTCGACTTTATCTGGCATACGCTCGGCAATTAATTGCTGAAACTTAATCGCCATTTGTCCTTTGGGTGTATTTTCTGCCACAACGTGCGAGAACTTGATTTCGATAGGTGCAGCATGTGCAAATCCCGCTACGCCAAAAGCAAGTGTTAATGCTGTAAGGGTTGTCTTTAAATGCTTCATTTCACTGTCCTCTTATCCTTAAATAAACCCACTACTTTTTATTGTTATGAAAGTGGGATGTCCTGAACAATGCTTAGACAAACGATAAATGGTATTGTATTCACCTTGTCGAATTGACTAATGCATCATGTGATTAAAATCAAATGTTAATACCACGTTAAATTATGGTCGTAATATTGATAAAATGAACAGGACTAATTGACACAAAAAATAACAATTTTGCAACCAAAGAGGAAAGATGAGAGGTACCGCAGAAAAAAGGGGCACAAATACACCCCTCTTGTAATTAAGCATGTTTTTTCATATAGATAAGCGAACAACCGAAAATTGTGAGCTAACCGCTGTTTTTAAGCCTACAGATCGTGCGGCAGCCCATTACATCATATTTAAATAACCCTAACTTTTTAATACCAATGCCACGCTTAATCCCATTAGTCCTACACCACATAATTGTTGAATTCGTTGTTTCCACTGATTCACATAACCTTCAAATGCAGGTGCAGATAAAGCATAAGCCACAAGACCAAACCATAGACAGTGAAGTAGTGCAAGATACCCACCATACAATACTGCCAACACAGGGCTACTGCCTTCAGCAGTAATAATTTGGCTGAATAAGCTTATGAAGAACAACATCGTTTTAGGGTTAAACAAATTACAGAAAAAGCCTTGTCGCCAATACGCAGCACTAGACAGATCCGTCGTATGTCCTTTCTCTAACACCACAGATTTACGGGCAAACAATGCAGTAATTCCCAAATAGAACAGATACCCCGCGCCTGCATATTTAACCAGTGAAAATAAAACCTCATTCTGTGAGATTAAGTAACCGATTCCCAGCATTGAATAACCGACATGTATACCAATAGCAGTACTAATACCACACGCTGTTAATAAGCCAGCACGACGACCATTAGCTAAACTGTTTTTTACCACTAAAACAAAATCAGCCCCAGGACTTATAACGATTAAGATACCCAATAACAATAAACCTACAATTTCCATTGCTCACTCCTTCAAAACAACATGTAGCTATTGTAGGTAACTTCGTCACTCGCTAAAATCGAATAAAAGTCACTTTAGCTGTGAGTTTAATTCACATGAGACATTTAAAAGCGTTTCAAATTTTTCATATTGCTGCCACTTCAAGAAGCTTTACAGAAGCAGCTACGAAGTTGTGCCTGACTCACGGTGCCATCAGTAAACAAATTAAAGTATTGGAAGACTATGTAGGTAAGCCACTATTCGTTCGTCATGGACGGCATGTAAGCCTTACATCAGATGGTGAAACCTTGGCACACTACACCCAAGATGCTTTTCGAACGCTACAGGCAGGTATAGATAAAGTCATGACGTCGTCACATACAGCCATTGATGTGTCTTGTGAACCAACACTGACCATGCGTTGGCTTATGCCCCGTTTAGTCGACTTTCAAGATCAGCATCCCGACATTGATGTACGTCTATCAACCGCAGGCGGACCTGTGAATCTACAACGAGCGGGTTTTTCACTCGCAATTCGCCGTGACGATTTCGCTCTTGATCAAGATTATGACAAAGTACATTTAGTGGAAGAATGGGTCGGCCCCGTCTGTTCACCGGAATATTGGCAAACAGTTTGCCCTAGCGAACCAAATGAAAATGCTTCCTTGAAAGCTTCACCCCTGCGGCTGCTGCATACACATACTCGGGCAACTGCTTGGAAAACATGGGCAACAGACGCAAAACAAACGGTACTGTTAGATGGGCAACATCGTCATTTTGATCATTTCTACTTCTGCTTACAAGCCGCTATCGACGGATTAGGCATCGCTATAGGGTCATACCCTTTAGTGAAAGATGATTTAGCGCGTGGGGCGCTTATTGCTCCTTTCGGTTTTATTCCTTCCCACCATGATTACGTGGTATACAAAGAGCGCCATACCGATGATTTACAACACACCGCATTCATTCGCTGGCTTCAGCAGCAATTGTCGCAAATGATCCCAACAGATAGCATTAACTGATACGATCAAAAAAGGCCATCATCATTGATGGCCTTAAATAGCGTTACACTGTCTGTATTAAACAAGACTAAAACAACATGTAGAACCGATTATTGTGCGCGATTAAATGTAACCACTTCGTAGCCTAATGGCGTAACGGTTTGACGCTCTGCCGCAATGTAATCAATCATCGCTTGAGCATCTGTATTACACACGGTGTTTGCCGCTTTACAATTAGGCGCAGCACCTTGGTAATTGACTTTGTATTTATCGCCGACCTTCGCGATATTTTTCACATCAAAGCCCGTTAACTTACCATCAACGTAAGCTAAATCAACACGATCCGAGTTATTCTTCTGTGCTTCATACAGTGGTGTCCAACCATCGTTACCCGTTGCGTTGTAATTATTCAGCGCAATGTTGTACACCTTGTTGTTTTCAATTTTCGTCCATACTGGATTTGCTTCTGTACCTGTCATTATTTCAACAGCATCAAGTTTACCCGCTTCTTGCGCTTTCGTTTCAGTAAAGCTGTAACGAATATGACCGCCATAAGGGAACTTACCCGCATGTGAACCTTCAGGTAAGGTCGCGGTTACTGTACTGTCGATTAATGCTTTAATCGCACTACCTTTAACGGGCAGTACCGACATAAAGTTAGAAAATGGCAGCATTTCTAACGACACATTACCTTCACGGTATTCTCCCGCTTCAATGTTTGTTCTAATGCCACCAGCACCAATCAGTGCAAAATCCACCTTCATGCCAGTCACTTTTTGTACTGCTGCTGTATTCGCCCAATAGTACTGACCTTCCGCAATTAAAGGTGCAACATCTGAACCGTGTTTGTCGGTACCACGATCGCCAGGACGACGCTCATGAATCAACTCAACAGGCACTTGCGCGATTGTTTTTCCGTATGCTTTATCAACCGCTGGCTTATATTTAACATTGATTAAATTACGCATGTTTGCATCTTCATCCGTAATTTCGATGTTATCTTCTTGCTCAATAAACTCAACAACACGTTGTGTAGCTGCTGCGTCAAACTTTTCACTCGTTTGACGTGCTGGCTGAGTATAAAATTCATCATTGCTTAATAATGTATTCTTACCATTACAGTTAACGACATCACCTTGCTGATTAAAACCGACTTGTAGACGACCAATCGCTTGCGCATATTGACCCGCCTGAACAACACACGTTTGACCTACACCATTTGGGTTTTTCACCAATTGCGCATAGATACCGTCATTGTTCATGCCTAAGTTGGTAAAATCGCCTAATAATGTATGTGAGTGACCACCAACAATCAGATCGATACCATTCACTTTTGACGCGATATCGACATCAACTGAATTACCAATATGTGTTACAGCAACGATATTATTAATACCTTTAGCTTTTAACATATCAACGGTAGTCTGCGCCGATTCAACCATATCAAAGAACTGCACATCACCCGTATTGGGCGCAAGGTTTGGCATATCATCGAGTGCAATACCGAATACCGCGACTAGATCTTTATCAGTTGGTAAATTATCTAGATCATCAACAACGGTTTTCTGATTACCATCAAATGCGTAAACCATAAATGGACGTAGGTTAGTTTGATCTTTTAGATCGGCATCTTTGCTAGCATCAATGTTTGCCGCTAAAACAGGAAAATTAATACTGCCAATGAATTCATTCAATTTCTTGTTATTCAAATCAAATTCATGGTTACCCAATGCCATTGCATCAATGCCCATTTTACTTAGCAATTCAGCATTCATCGCGCCTTGGTTTAGCTTAAAGTAAGCGCTGCCCTGCCACGCATCACCACCATGTAAGAACAAGAAGCTGTCATTTTTTTGCTTCGCATCTTGCTGGTATTCATCAGCCATCGTAAGTAAGCGCGGGTATCCACCGAACTCGTTATAAACTTTATCGCCGTTCGCTTCAAAACTCGATTTAACAGGATCAAAGTTAGAGTGAGTATCGTTAATATGTGCCACTGTTAAATTAAATACAGCGTCAGGTTGAGAGCTTTGTGAGCAGCCAGCAAGAATCAAGGCAACAGATAATGCTGTTAGTGGCTTGAAAAACGTCATTCACTTTCCTTTTTAATCGGTTTGAGAAGATTTATATACAAAAATGCCCCGCAGCAGCGAGGCGCAGGCACTATAGCCAATATTGTTTTACCGCGCAAACGCTTGCGGTTATTCCTTGTACGGAAAAGAATATTATTTTTTATCTTTAATATACTGAGAACTCACCCAGAAATTTCACATTAAATTGGACAGATTCCTCTTAAATACCAATTTCTGTTGAAAAAGATGCTTTCATCGCAATAAAAATATAAAACAACGTGCAATTATTTATTGAATATTGTTCTATTGATATTTATTATGCCTCTACCTTTTAAATAAATAACAATAATGACAATGAAACGATTACTTTTAGCAGCAATAGCATTCACTAGCCTTACCGCCAATGCCACTCAGTCTTACTCTTTCCTTTCTGGTGGTTATCAATTTACTCGTGTTGCAGAAAATGGCATGGGACAATATTTTGCTGACAAATACAACAATAGTGAAGACAGCAAATATTTACATGGGCTGTACTTTCGCGGCAGCTGGAATTTTTATGATCACTTCTTTGCTGAATACCGCACTGGCGCTACTACCCGCTCTTCGTCAACACTTGTTCAAGACTACCTCGCTATGGGTTACTACATTCCACTAGCTACAGACACTAGCATATATGCATCGATGGGCTATTCAGGCTACAACGCGGAACGAGATATTGATGCTGGCTGTGGTCTTTTAGACAACGATAAAGAGTGCAAAAAACGTACATTCAGTGAGGATGGTAGCGGAATATCTGGTGAGATAGGGCTACGCTTTAAACCACTACGTTGGCTACAAATGGAACCCTCATACCGCTATACCGATTTTGGTAAAAAAGGACAACACGAGTTGCGTCTCACTAACTTAATCGAATTCACGCAACATTCAGCGTTAGAATTGAATGCGGGTTACCGCCATTGGGATAACCTAGATGAAACCAATTACCAAGTCGGTTATCGCTACAGCTTTTAACACACACTGAATAGCTGGTGGTAGCAAATAGTGTATATTCAATATGATTGTTAATATTTGTTACCGCTCTATTTACTGCATGTTTTTTCTACGAATTTATCATTAATGGTATAAAATCAAGCAAACGGAATTTGCCATTGTATAACCGATATCCTCCTTATGAGCGAGTTTTATTGGGTATATTGTCATCATGAATGGAGCACTAAAAATGGTGAAGTTCGATTATCGTCACTGCGTAGAATTAACACACGCCTCAAAAAAACCACGAAAGCCATATCGACTCATGTTTTCTGCTGCTTTAATGAGTAGCTGTATGTTCAACACATCAGCACAAGCTGATATTGGTAGTACGCCGATTGTCGGTGCTTTCTATAATTCCACTCAGATCATCAAAGAAAAAATATATTCGGGTATCAATAAGACAGCAGTCACCACCCGTGATGCTACCTTATTTACGATTGGTGGTGTCACGTTAGACGCATACATACTAACACTTCCACTTGATACCAAAGTAAAAGCTCGAGTTATCAGCCGCTTAACGAACCCTTTGTATTCAATACAACTTGGGCACTTCTTATATATGTTTTACGACCGCTATTCCGGGTTAGAAAACACCGACATTTTCAAAAACTACCTGCAAACGGTATACACAGAACAAGATCTAAAACAGTACGAACACTCATTATTGAGTTACAAGAAATCCGCTCTAAATCCGACAATAACATCCGATAATACGGCTAAAAATACTGGCTTATCATTTAATAATCAGTTCATTGCCTCAATGGTTACCATTTACGATACCCTGTTTAATAACGATGAATGGCTACTAGGTAACAATCTACCAGAGCACTATACGTACCTAACAAAAAGCCCTGAAGATCTAAAGCTGATTAATACAATTCAAGCGTTAATTATTGAGTTGATGACACAATATAGCCAATCGATAGAAGACGGTGAAATTAAAGCGGCAATCATGGCTATTATTGATGATGCCAAGCCTGAAAGCGCCCATAAGCCAAATAATAAAGCTCAAGCAATCACAATAACCTTGGTCGATTTCGTTCGCTTAAATGTTTTAAAAGGCTACCGACAATATTCATTAGAACAACACCGTATCGATGCTTTCAGTCGCTGGATGGAAAATACATTTAATCAAAATCCGCCTGAACTGATTCTATTTCTACAAAGCCAAAATAATAAGCGTTATGGTGTGCAAATAACGGTCGATGGCTTACAGCAAGGCATGATCAATGCGCTGGCAGGAAACAACTCACCGACTCAATCGTATAATCCATTTATTGATCATGCCTACGCTACACACCTCAACGCTATTCAATACCGACCAAAACACGAAAAGACGATTCAGCCTGAACACCAGCAACAGTTAGATTATTTAACATCGTTAGCAACAAATAACCCATCATCAACAAACGATGCACATTACTTACCGTTCTTCAAATCACTCTATCAAAGCTATTCTCGTAGTATTGCTGAATCCGGTATTTCATCGACACCCACGATTAGCGTACGAAACCTCCCAATCATAATGACAGGGGCGAATGTAGCGGGTAATGGCGGAACAGGTATCCCTAACTTTCACTTTGTAGATCGTGAAATAGATCGCGCCTATTACTTCTTCGGTAACGATGCTTTGCAACTCGATCGCCTAATAGAAGATAACCATGTGCAAACCATGTTTGATCGTCTTAATTACCTAAAAACCCTGAACTGCAATGCGCAATACGATTGGAATGCACAGGTCAGCTATGATGGATTAATCAATCTGGCTGTTGGTGAAGCAATACGTGATTTTGGTGAGCAACGCTGTTTACGTGAACTCACTAACCGCGCAGAAGTTGAGAAAGAACTAAAAGCAGCAAGATCGGCCTTGATCAAACAGATCAGTAATTACCAAGACATTAGCCTATGGACACCGCTCACTCGTATTACAAAGAAAAAGCACATCCATGAACAGATTGCACAATTGGCACAACGTGATGAACAGGGTATGCCCGATTACACACTGATCTATAATCCATGGCCGGATCACTTTTCCCACTTCACTGGCCCTTTCAGTGACGAAGTTATTGCGCCTACAGGGGAATTAAATCGCCTCGATTACTGGTTAACACAATTTACTCAAACCTATAAAGATGCGGGTATTTATGATCAAACCTTGTGGGGAATGGCAGGCGATCATGGATTAACGCCCGTTTTCTATGCGTTAAACCCTGAAAAACAAGTATTAGAGCAACTCGAAAAAGACTATAGCATTACCTTAAAAATAGAAAAAATATCATCCGATGAGGGCGAAGGACCAAAGATAACCAATGCACTGAACTACCCAACTAATAAAGGTATCGATGTTGTGGTCGCCTCGACAGCTGGGGGAAATTTCATGATGGACTTCTTTAACTCGACGCAAGGCTGGTCATATCAACCTCATTACAACGAATTAACCCAATGGCGACCACTCGATAGCACAGTTAAAGGGAAATCCATCGATATGATCAGCGAGATCAGTAACCGCTTAAGTGAAACTCTCGACTACCTGGTTGTGCGTGAAAGTAACTGTAACCTCACCCGTTGTACTATTCGTCTTGTCGCTCACCGCAATGGTAAACGTATTGACGAAAGTATTCAGCGTGAGGGAGAACGGGCTTTTTATTCCTCACTCGCAACGAGTAACATACCGCAATTGCTCGACATTGAATCGACCAATCCTTATAGCCAAGCATTAACCCCACAAAAACATTACGAAAAACAAAAACTCATTAAAATGTGCATCACAGACGCACAAGAAAATGATACTGATACTTGGTGTAATCAAAAGCAATGGCGACAGCTAACCAGCATGACACCACGACCTGATTCGGTTAATCAGCTCGCCCATCTTTATGATGAAGATCGTGCAGGTACCGTTAATCTATTCCCCAAAGAAGGTATTGGTTATAACACCATAGTGCCTGGTCGACACGCTGGTGAACACTACCTTGAAAAAGATGCATTTATTGGTTTCTGGGGCACGCCCGTTGGTAACGGCGAACAACTAAAATCGGTGGCTAATGGCTCACTCGCTCCCACAATTTATCAATACATCACACGGGAAAACGTCGTTGTTGGTGAAAACGGTTGGGGATTCCCATCAGTACTGCCAGAGCTGGCAATAAAACCGTAAAGCGGCGGTATTAAATAAAGAGTGAACAAATGTAAAAACAGCCCGACATACGGGCTGTTTAATCGGTTAATCTGATCTTAGAAGTTCTTAAAATATAGAACTTAACAGCCTAAACAACGCTACAGAAGTAAAAGACCTAATGAAATAATCAGCCCTGATGCAAGTAACGCTACAATACAAAAGCCCATAATATCTTTCGCATTTAACCCAGCAATACTCAATGCAGGCAATGCCCAAAATGGTTGTATCATATTCGTCCAGGCATCTCCCCAAGCTATAGCCATTGCTGTTTTAGCAGCAGGTACACCTAACTCTAAACCTGCAGGCATCATAATGGGTGCTTGAACGGCCCACTGACCACCTCCCGATGGTACAAAAAAGTTAACTAAGCCAGCACTAAGAAATGTGAAGAGTGGGAAAGTATATTCATTCGAAATAGATACAAACATATCAGATATCGCACCCGCCAAAGAAATACCCTCAGGTCCTTTCGCGACCATCATTCCCATGATCCCTGCATAAAAAGGAAATTGAAGTAATATGCCGGTTGTATTCTTTGTTCCATCAGCTACCGCTTTAATCAATTTAGCGGGTGTACCATGCAGCAAAATAGCGGTGAACAGAAAGATAAAATTTACGATATTAAGATTTAAGGCAAAGCCATTTTTTATAAAATAGCTGGCAATATAAACACCACCTAACAGAGCTAGTAATCGGTTAATCCAAGGACTATGTTCTAGTTTTTCAGCTGGCGTCGATGGTATGAAATCATCATCAACAGTGTCTTTTTCCAGCAGCTTCGCTGGAATTGTGAATACATCTTCTGCTGATGGATGCATTGCTTTATTCAACAATGGAATAGTAATTAACATCGCAAATAAGATAATGAGGTTCATACTCGAAAATATTGTCTCACTTGTTCCTATTGCTTCCATTACAGCGCCTGCAGTCACCGCATCTAAGTTGCTGCCACTGGCTAGTGCTAGTGGCACAGAACCCGATAAACCAGCATGCCAAAACAAAAAACCTGTATAGGCCGATGCAATCAACAACCGATAGTCGACACCTTTTACTCTTATTGCCAATTCTTTCGCGAAGATAGCACCAACAACTAAGCCAAATCCCCAATTTATCCAACATGCTATCGCTGAGACAACACTGACAATAAGAATGGCGTGAGCGGGGGTTTTAGCCACCGTAGCAAGGCGAGCTAAACCGCGTTTAAAAACAGGTGCCGATGCCATTGCATGACCTGTTACTACCACTAATGCCATTTGCATAGCAAAGGTTAATAACGCCCAAAAACCACCAGCAAAAGCATCAACCATTTGAATTGGACTTTGCTGTGTAACGGGGATCGCAACAATAAATACAGCAAAAGTAAGTAATGCTGCAAATATAAAAGGATCAGGTAAATAGCGTTGCACAATTGCCGTACACAGTGACGAAAATCGTTGTAAGAATGAATGATTTTGATAGGTAGCCGTATTAGTTGACATAACTTGCTCCGGACTATTTTTATAAAAATCGAGGGAATATTACTGTCAATCCCTGACATTAAAAATTAAAGGTTGAAGGTTGAAGGTTGAAGAAGGTTGAGAGTTTACCTGATTAAAATTCAATCTATCGATAGCCAAAAATAGGAAGCGGATTTGCAAATATGAACACAACAAAACGCGTTATCTTAAAATAAACGATGATCACTTATTCCACTACAACATCCAGATAATCGTTAAAAATATCCCTGTATTTTAAAATATAAAACTACTGACCACGCTTAGAACGTAGCTAGACCTTAAGTAATACCCCGCTGATATTTATAGAAATATTGATCGTCGTTTCATTCTTGAAAATTGAGCTTTCACTCAAAAAACTATCTATTTCATCGATTCAGATTGATGATTACGACTCGAAAGTTCGTCCTCCTCTTCTTAGAGGCAATACTCAGCAAGGTGAAAAATGAAAAAATCAATCATGTATCCACTCGTTGCATTCGCTGCTGTCGCGTTAGGTACTCATGCTCTTAACCATAATTGGTTTTCTGATATAGAAGTCTCGTTCATGCTCTTACTGATTCCGGTAAGCACAATCATCGCTTCGGAACTGTTAAAAGCATAAACACCCCCCCAGCTATACGTTCATAACCGCAACATGTAGAAATGTAGCCCTGCCAATAAAAGACAGCCCTACAAAGTATTGGAGACATGAAGCTATGTTAAATGAACTGCTTTTTGTATGAGATTACATTCACCATGTAATCTCACACAACCTCCACGATTATAAATAACGTAGAACCACCCGATTAAATCAATCACTAACCCTGTAATTAACGACAACTTTCCTTTTTGTTCTATTCTGTTTAGAGCAACGTAAACACCCCGTCAATAAAGCAAACAGTAGCAATACCTCACTAAAACCGACACTACCGCTACCAGTGCTATCTCCTCCGTCAGAGAGCTAGGTTGTACTAACAGTCATTATTGAACGCACAGGTATGTTTCTTAAAAGAATTACTGTTTGGTGTCATAAGAGACATATAAAAAAGCCAATCTAAATTAATAGATTGGCCATGATAACTAAACTTAATGATGATGAAATAATTGAGTATTAGCTGAGTGCTACAGCGAGATCTTCCTCAACGGTACTTGAACAGGCTAATACATACCCTTGTGCAATTTCTTCTGCGGTAAGCGTTTCAGTACTGGTCGATTTTACTGAGCCTTTAGTGACTTTGCATTTACACGAACCACAAACACCTGCGCGACAAGCACCAATAATAGGTACGCCATTATTTTCTAATACTTCTAATAGTGATGAACCTTGTACGACCTCTTTCTCTACAGAAAAGTCAGGAACGTGCAACATGACACTTGCTGTTGAAGCGTCTGATGAGATCTGATCTTGGTGCTCGTTATTTGCTGCAGGGGTAAAACTTTCTTGAAAGAAGTTAGCCATATCGAAATCACTTTCTTGGGCAATATTCTCTACCGCTTTCATAAAACCAACAGGACCGCACAGGAAGATAGTGCGTTCTTTGAGATCGGGATATAACTGTTGAATAACGTCTGAACTCACCATGCCAGTTTGATGTGACAAAGCACTGCTATCCGTATTTTCATCGGCACTAAAACTGGCAAAACCATCACTGTTTTCTAACAGTAACTGCACGTTAAAGTTGCGATATTGAGCAAGTAACGTCTTCATTTCATCATGGAAGATAACGTTGTCTTTGTCTCGGGCACAATGTAAGAATTCAATATCAGTGTCGCTATCATGCGTTAACAATGTTTTGGCTATCGACATAACAGGGGTAATACCACAACCCGCACTGATAAGCAGTAGTTTAGGTTTGTGTTTGCAGTCACTACTATTGAATTGACCAGCGATGTTTAATGCTGACAAGCTATCACCGATATTTAGATTGTCGGCAAGCCAGTTAGACACTAAACCATCTGGTACGCGTTTAATGGTTAAGCGTAATTGTTTTTGTTGCGGTACAGAACTAATTGAATAAGCACGATAATGTGTTTTGTTATCTATTTTGACGGCTAATGTCACGAACTGACCGGGCTTAAAATCAAACAATGTTTCATCGGCGGCTGCAAAGGTAAAGCTCATCGAGTCATGTGTTTCTACTTCACGTTTGACTAAGATTAATGCTGTTGTTGATGGTGACCATGGCGCTGGTTTTTTAATAACATTAGCGGTTGACTCGCCAAGAGAGAGTGCAGCCAACTTTGGTTTAGTAAATTGAGGCTTTGCAAATGTTTTTGTGGTGTCTGATTTAGCTGTATTCTGTGAATCACCACCGAGTGAAAAGCTAAGCTTAGGTGTAGATAGCTTTGGTGATGACGGTTTTGTTGATTGACCAAGACCTGAACTATTTAGTTTAAGTGGCTTAAGAGCCGGTGCTGATAGTGTAGATGAAGGCGTTTTCGAAGAAGACATTATTTGCACCCATGGCTGTAATAATAAAAGGTTGAATGTGTAAGGAGGGAGAAATGAGCATTGATTAAAGTCGATCGATGTTTGATAACAGTCGAACGCCTTTAACCAATGCAGCATATGATCGCTATTTACTAACGAGTACGATTTGTTAGCGAGCACTATTTATTAACAAGTATTATTTACCCGCTAACATAGTCGCTAAATCTGTTTCAACATTGCCAACGCTGCGCATATCAAAGTTATCTTGTAATGCTTTGATTAGGTTGTCAGTTAAGAATGCAGGTGCAGTTGGACCGGTATAAATACCTTTGATGCCTAAAGCGAATAGCGTTAGTAACACAACGATCGCTTTTTGCTCGAACCAAGATAAGACGATGCTTAATGGAAGCTCGTTCACACCACAATCAAACTCTTCTGCCAGTGCTAACACTAACTGAATTGCAGAGTAAGTATCGTTACATTGGCCGATGTCTAATAGACGTGGAATACCATTGATATCGCCAAATTCTTTCTTGTTGAAACGGTATTTACCACAAGCTAGCGTTAAGATAACTGAATCTTCAGGAGCGCTAACAGCAAGGTCAGAGAAGTAGCTACGCTCTTCTTTATCACCGTCACAACCACCGATTAGGAAGAAGTGTTTGATATTACCTGATTTAACTTCATTAATAACCGCAGGTGCAGCAGCCATTAGTGCATTGCGACCAAAGCCAACAGTGATCATGTGCTCGATTTCAGTATGCGCGATACCTGGTTGCGCTAAAGCACAGTCAATAACTTGTGAAAAATCATCGCCTTCAACATGAACAACACCAGGCCAGCCAACAATGCTACGAGTGAATAGACGATCTGCGTATTGACCTACGTTTGGATTGATTAGACAGTTTGATGTCATCACAATTGCGCCAGGGAAATTAGCAAATTCTTTTTGTTGATTCTGCCAAGCGCTACCGAAGTTGCCAACTAAGTGTGGGTACTTGTTTAATTCTGGGTAACCGTGTGCAGGTAACATTTCACCATTGGTGTAAACGTTGATACCTTTGCCTTCAGTCTGTTGTAGAATTTTTTCTAAATCATGTAAGTCATGACCAGAAACAAGAATACACTTACCAGCAACAGGCTTTACGTTTACTTGTGTTGGTTGTGGGTGACCAAAGGTATTTGTTTCGCCTCGGTCAAGTATTTCCATAATGCGGTAGTTAAGTAGACCAATTTGCATTGATGTTTCAAGCAGAGCATTTGCATCTGTTGGATCAGTACCTAAAAACGCCATGATTTGGTGGTATTCAGCGCAGATTGATTCTTCACTTTGACCAAGTACATTTGCATGTTCCATGTATGCTGCAGCACCTTTAAGGCCGTACAAACATAATAAACGTAAACCAATGATGTCTTCATGCAGTTCTTCGTGACCACGGTTTACAGCCGCTTCAGGTGCAAAGTTCATGATCTCTTCAGCGGTTGCTGGTAACACAAACTGCGCTGCTGGTGATAATTCAGGTAATGCTTCACCAGCTGCTGCTGCTGCTGCCATTACTTGGGTGCTTAATTGGATCTTATAACGCTCAGCAATCTCAGTGTATTCAGTAATACGCTCTGGCACAAAGTTCACGTTAGTTAATGTAGAGAAGAAAGCACGTGGTGCCCAAGCATCAATTTCAGCATCGATAATGTTGTATTTACGCGCTAGTTCTGCCCAGAAAGATACGCCTTGCAAGTTAAATACTAATACGTCTTGTAGGTCAGACACATCAGCCGTTTTACCACACATACCTTGAGTATAAGAACAACCTTTAGCTGTAGGTGTTTGGACAGTTTGCTCACATTGAATACAGAACATTTAAGACTCCGTTATAATTATATTATTAATATCGAGTTAACGATGATTTCAGAATCTAAATGCATCTAACGTGCCAACTTTTATCGTGTTGATTTTAAATGATTTTATTTTTTATTGGCATAGCGCTTGATGTGGTTATCACAACGCACTTGATGTAATAATCACATCAAGTGCGTCAATATTAATTTTATACTAGCTCTGTCGTACGTAACTCTTTGGGTTCTATGCCAAGTTTCTTTCCCATTTTGTATAAATTCCCGCGATCCATCTGTAAAAAATCCGCTGCTTGTGCCCATACAAAGTTTGATTGCTGTAGGGCGTGGGAAATAAGCTTGGTTTGATAAATTTCAACGGCACCGCGTAGTTCAAACGATGTCGTGGGCAAATCATCGTTTTCTGAGCCTGTCGAGTTAGAGTATGTATGACTCACTTCATCAGACAGGTGTTCCTGTAAGATCAAGCTTTGCTGTGCCTGAATAGTCCGTAAGCCTGCACGCATTAAGGTATGTTCTAATTCTCGAACATTACCAGGCCAACTATAGCCAGTGAGTGCAGTTAAGGCTTTCGGGTGTAATTGTAATTTAGCCACATTGAATTGAGTACGCACTCGGTCAAGTATATGCCCAGATAATACCGCTATATCACCTTGTCGATGACGCAGCGGTGGCACATTTATCGGGAATACATTTAAACGGTGAAATAGGTCACTTCGAAAACGACCTGCAGCGACTTCTTCGGTTAGCTCACGGTTAGTTGCAGCGATAATACGGACATTAACCATTAAGTTCTTATCTGCACCGACACGTTGTACTTCACCTTGTTGGATAACGCGTAGCAATTTTGCTTGCATTAATAAAGGTAACTCACCAATCTCATCTAAGAATATCGTACCGCCATCAGCCAATTCAAATTTACCTGCGCGATGACTATTTGCACCAGTAAAAGCACCTTTAACATGACCAAACAATTCACTTTCAGCCAGTGACTCTGGTAGTGCGGCGCAGTTTACGTAAATCATCGGCTGTGTAGCACGTGATGAATTTGAATGTACAGCATGAGCGACAAGCTCTTTACCTGTACCTGTTTCACCACTGATGAGTACCGCATAATCAGAGTAGGCAACCATACTGATATTATCACGCAGGCTTTGGATCTCAGGGCTTACACCCACCAACTCGCCACCTTTTTTACGCGCTTCTTGGATCAAAACTTGATTCATGTTTTTCTGTTGGCGATGGCTTTTTCGCAGGGCTTCAACTTGATTTACATTTCTAATTGTCGCCGCGGCTAACGCTGCAAATGTCGCAACGGTAATATCATCAATGCTGTTAAAAGCCCCGACCTGCATAGCATCAAGAGTGATAAGCCCGACTAAATGATCTTCGACATATAGACTACACCCCATACAGTCATGCACGTTTACCGATCGGTTTGGATCATTTTTTAATAATCCATCAAATGGGTCGGGTAAGGTTGAAGTTGCAGGAAATCGTACCGGCTCACGACTGGTTAAAATAGCGTGAAGACGAGGGTGTAGCTGCGGATCGAACTTCTGACCCAGTACTTCATCTGACAAACCATTAACGGCAGCTGCAGACAATAAACCAGAATCATCCAGAATAAACAAAGCACTAGCATCACAAGGTAGTACTGCTTGCAGTGACTGCATTAAACGTTGGTAATGGTGCCCTGAAGGCAAATTTAAATTAAGATCGAGTGCAATTTGTAACATTGCTTGGTCGAGAGTCGTTTGCATGCAGAAACCTTAACATCGAGAGTGATGTGATTTTTACATCGTGACGTAATGGCTGTAAACGGAAGTCTGGTGAAACGCCGCGATAACTGCGCTTTTGTTGATCTGAGCTAATTTAGGGAACCTATTTATTTCCGCTACGTATTTGTACCGATCCTATAAATTCTTTACGTAACCAAGAACGCAATGTAAGTACACTTTCTTGGGTTAATTTTTCAGGCAGGCATACAAAATAAAAATCTTGATGAGGATTGGGTACTGCTTCACCTACTTTGGTTAATACACCATGACGAATATCATCACGCACAAATAGCTCATGTGTAATCAATACCCCCAAACGTCGAGTAATGGCTTGTACCGCTTGTATAGAAGCAGTAAAGGTTAAATTCTTCTGCTTATTAGGCACAATAAAACCATTGGCTTCACACCATACCAACCAATCGTATTTTCGGCGCGGGTTCGTCACAAAGATAGCTGGGTATTTCTCTAACAGGGCTTCGGGGGATTTATCATCTACCCCTTCAAGTAAATGCGGGCTACAGACCATAATCAGCTCATCACTCCCTAACTTTTCACAGTAGTATTCTTTCCATTCATCTGCTTTACCATGAATCAGGGCGACATCGATACCTTCTCGATTAAGATCAAACGTCTGCGTTAAGTTCGAAATACGGACATCAATGTGCGGGGCGATATCTTGAAATTCAGGTACTCGAGGGATCCACCAATGCAGGGCTAGCGAGTGCACCATGTTAACCATTAAACGATTATGATTGATGTTATTGTGGTGCATTAACTCTTCGCTGGCATCTACAATTTGTTCTAATGCAGGAGCGACTTTGCGGTAATATTTTTGACCATTCTGATTTAATTCAACCCGACGACCAACCCTACGAAATAAAGGCAAACTTAGCTGAGTTTCTAGTGCCTTTATTGCCTGACTCACTGCCGAGTGACTCACACTGAGTACCGCTGCCGCTTCAGTCATACTGCCTGTTTCTGCTACAGCCACAAAAGCATAAATAGATTTAAGGGGGATTAACTTTCGCATCTGTAAGTTTTCCTAACAGTTTAAGTTAATATTATTCGCTTTTTTGATGAGTGCAACCGTTCTATACTTTTTAGCCTCTAAGGAGTGGTAAAATGATAACTGACTCACGCCCTGTAATCTTCATGCTGATATCAACATTTAGCTTATCTCTCAATAGCTTACTGGCTAAGTTTTTGAGTGAAAGTTTAAGTATTGAAATGCTCAGCTTTCTACGTTTTTTATTACCAGCCGTACTGCTGTTATGGTTGATGGCACTAACAAAGTGGGCTGTTCCCGATAGAAAAATGTGGCAAGCATTAGGTGTGCGCGCCTTTTGTATTGCAGCGAGCCAGTTGTGCTTTTTGTTTGCTATTAATCGCCTCAGCTTAGTTGAAACGGTTGTCTTATTTAGCACCGGTCCTCTTTTCATCCCCTTGTTAGAAAAACTATTATTTAAAATACAAATTAAAAATACGACCTTAATCAATTTAGCAATCACATTTACAGGTGTACTTTTGATGGCAGATGGTACATCAGGAATAGAATTAAAACCTGAACTTCTCGTAGGTTTAGGGGCTGGGGTATTTAATGCAGGCTCTCAAGTAAGTTTATACCGAGTGAGTAAAGGTTCACTCTCGCCTATCGCGCTAAATGCTTGGGGATTCTTACTTGCTGCAGTCATCATACTTCCTGTCGCTATCTTTCAGACAGATGCCTTAATGCTTCAACAAACAGTAAACAACATGACTAATATACAAACATTATTATTCCCCATGTTGATCTTGCTGGCTGTATGCATTGTCAATACCCAAGTATTCCGAGTAAAAGCTTATCAACTATCAAGCTCTAGTTCACAACTCGCCCCTTTAATTTTCACTAATTTAATATTTTCATTTGTTTGGCAAATCATTTTTTTCAATCAGTCATTAGAATGGAATAAAGTAACAGGTATAAGCTTGATTATTATTGCCACTTTACTTAATACTTCCCTCCCTTTAATTGTAAGGAAAATAAGAGCTCAGCTCATAGAAAACTAGTCGACGATAAATATACACTTACAATAAAAAAGGTTATATTGTAAATATAATTTGCACTTACAATCATACAGTTGAACAATCATTAGACATTCTCAATAATTAACACCTTTCTTAAAACAAACAGACTTATCGTTATTATGACTTAATTGTTAATTATACTTAAACCGTTCTCACTATTACCGACTTCATTCTTAATGTTAATATACCGTCAACAATCATTTGAATTAGCATTGTTATAATCACTACGCTGATTATCCTTATAAATAGCCGTAACAATTCAAATAAAAGGTAGCGATATAATAAAGCTATCAAAAAGAACATATCCGGTTAGTTATTTAATGACGTTAAATAGGGGCAGTTATGATATACGTTAAAAATAAAAAACAACTTCCGACAAGAACTTTGACTTCTTTACTTGTGTTATTTGCTATTTCGCAAGCCAACGCATCTGGTTTGGCAAGTGATTTAAATCAGAGCAGCCAAACGAATGAGCCTCAATTAGAGCACATAGAACAATCTGAACTTAACATACTCGTCAATAATGATCCTGCCGCAGCGTTTATTACCGCCTTTGAAGTCGGTGACGAATTATTTGAAGCTCCTGCTAATGAATTAGATGGCGCAGGGGCAAACGTTGGGGAAGGTCAACGGTTTGCGAAGTTTCCTCGAATGGATCTTAACGGTTACGGTGAATGGGCAACCCACACTCCAGCCCGAGTAACAGGTCCAAACTCTCAGGCTTGTATTGAGTGTCATTTCCAAGCGGTTAGTGATGGTTCGGGGCCTATTTCAGGCAATAATGTCCGCGACCCAATGCGCAGCGGACAGATAGGAGATTTCATTACTCGTCAGCCTCCGCATATTTTTGGTATTGGTGCAAAACAAAAACTAGCAGAAGAGATGACCGCAGAACTACTTGCGATAAAAGCCGCGGCTATCGCGCAAGCAACCAGTTATAACACTATGGTCACTAAAGATTTAATTGCAAAAAACATCTCTTTCGGGAAGATAAAAGCGAACCCAGACGGTAGTGTAAACACTTCGATGGTAGAAGGTGTCGATGAAGACTTGATCGTTAAACCCTTACAATGGAAAGGGGTTGAACTTAGTATTCGAAGCTTTGTTAGAGAAGCAGAAAATAACGAGATAGGGTTACAAGCAACAGAGCTTGTAGGTAATTATGATGGTGACTATGATGGTATAATCAATGAAATTTCTGTTGGCGACATTACCGCACTTGCTATTTACCAAGCAGGTCAACCACGTCCTGTCACTAAAACAGAGTTGGCCGATCTTGGTTTAATGGAATTAAGCTACCAAGAAAGAGCAGATATTCTAAAGGGTAAAGATCTCTTTAACCAAGTGCAGTGCGCTTCTTGTCACGTACCGACCCTTTACCTTGATGACTCAATATTTAGTGAGCCAAGCCAAAGTGCCACACACCGAGATGCCCTGTTCCCTAACGGGGATTCACCTGCTAGCCACGGCTTAACGCCAGCGAATGCGATCACCTTCGATTTAGCCGCTGACATGCCTGATAATATTATTACTCTGCCAAATGGCAATGTTGTACACCTTGGTAACTTTAAGAAAGACAATTATGGGCGTACCAGTGTTGATATATATTCAGACCTAAAACGTCATGATCTTGGGTATGAAATTGCAGAATCAGTCGATGAAGAAGGTACAGGTGCATCTGTATTTATAACCCAACCACTATGGGGGGCTGGTTCAACCGCACCTTACATGCATGATGGTCGCTCACCAACGATCACTGATGCCGTCATGAATCACGGTGGAGACGCTGCAACCTCGCGTTCACTATTCAAGCAACTTTCTCCAACTTACAAACAAGCACTCGTTGCCTATGTTGAAAATCATATTTTATTGTTAGCTGAGGAAGATGAAGAAGAGGCAGCAGCTGAAGCTCCTATCTATTCTGAACCTGTCGCACCTACAGAACCTGAAGCACCAACTTATTCTGAACCTGTAGCTCCTACTGCACCTGAAGCACCAAGCCGTTTCCGAAGAACAAGACACTAACACCTCGTAATATTTAATACTAATAAGCCAAAAAGAGTGCAAAACTCTTTCCGGCTTATTTATCATTTAAGCCAGCTAATAAACCGGAGATATTAGCTGCTCAAAGGTAGTCGATTAATGCTTATTTTGCGCTATCACCTTCACTCCATGATGACCGCCATAAAAACTGCGCTTTTTCTATTCTTCAATCGCAACTGATATGTACTTTCGCTATTTCTGCCGTTATATATAGAACGACCATAAAGTCACGTTACATTGTCGCTTTAACAGCTCGTGAAAGTTTATGCGCTGCTTCTTTAGGATCTGCACCTTTTTGATTGAAGAAAGTGCTAACCACGTCAAAAATGGCACTTTGTACATAACTGGTCGTCGATAGCCCTTGCGACATGCTTGGCACTAAATCACCACTTTGTGCGGTTGCTTTAAAGGCTGCCATCGAGTCAAGTGCACACTGATCAAATTTTGCCATGTTCATGTCGGTTCGAACCGGTATCGACCCTTTATTTAAATTAAAGATTTGCTGAAAATCTTTGGTCATGATTGTTTTCGCAAGATCTTTCTGCGCTTGTTTATCTTCTTCTGCACCGCTGAGTTTGAAAAAGGCAAAACTATCGATATTAAAAGTGAATTGATTTGTTGTTCCTGGCGCAGGAGCACAAATATAATCTTTCCCCTGCACTTTTCCGGCTTCTGCAAACTCACCTTTGGCCCAGTCACCCATAATTTGCATGGCTGCCTCACCAGTAATTACCATCGCAGTTGCAGAGTTCCAACGACGACCACCTGATTTTGGATCGATATAGTTTTTCATTCTTTGAAACTGAGTAAACACATCCACCATTTTTTCACCAGACAATACATCCATATCTAGTTCAACAAAGGCCTTATTGTAATCTTCAGAACCCAGAACGGCTAAAGCAACTGTTTCAAATAATGTGGCGTCTTGCCAAGCTTGCCGACCATGAGCCAATGGAATTATGCCAGCTGCTTTGATCTTATCTGCAACATTAAAAAACTCATCAAGTGTGGTGGGAACCGTCACCCCTACTTTCTTAAATACATCGGGATTCGCCCAGAGCCAATTCACACGGTGAACATTAAAAGGCACAGCCACATAGGTGTCATCATATTTCATGATATTCGCAACAACTGCAGGAATAACCTCATCCCACTTTTCAGCTTTTGCTACATCATCAAGGCTAGTGAGGAAGCCTAACCGCCCCCACTCTTGAATATCGTGCCCTTTAATTTGTGCCGCAGAAGGCGGGTTGCCAGATACAGCACGGGTTTTCAGTACCGTCATGGCACTTTCACCACCACCACCAGCGATGGCAAAATCTTTCCAACTGCTCCCTTGTTTTTCTATCTTCCGCTTGAGTACATCAACAGATTTTGCTTCACCGCCAGATGTCCACCAATGAAGTACTTCAACCTCACCAGCATAGCTATTGGCTGTCATACCATAAAGTGCGAGGGCAAATGTGGCACCCAGCAATATTCGGGATAATTTCATGTCTTGCTCTATGTGCTATAGCCACAATAAGACGCTCTTACGTGGCATGTGTGCTCGAAATGGCTTCTCTTTCAATAGAGACCCTAAACAGTTTTAACCAACCGCGGAATAAAGACTTTAACCTCTAAGCCACCTTGTTCTGAATTATGGATTGTGAGATCCCCACCATGGGCATGTAAGATATTTCGAGCGATACCCATACCTAAGCCATGCCCTTCGTCATCTTTCGCTACACGAAAATAAGGTTCAAACACATCTTCTAATAATGCTTCGGGAATACCATCACCTTGATCTTTGATGATTAGTACGACGTCTTCCGGTTCATCTGAAATGATTAATTCAACGAACTTCCCATATTTAACACCATTATCAATAAGATTACTTAGACATCGCTTCAATGCGAGAGGCTTACCCATTAGAGGCGATACCTTAGTATCTGGAATCACAACATGGATTAGTCCCGTGTTATGACGTTCTGCAATACTGTGCAGCATTTCAGAAAGATCCACTTTAACGAGGTTTTCATGCAAATCGGTATCTCGTACCGTTTGCAACGCCCCTTTTACCATCATCTCTAATTCATCAAGATCGCGGTTAAATTTCTCAATTTTGGTGTCATCATCCATCAACTCTACCCGTAAACGCAGGCGCGTTATCGGTGTTTTTAAATCATGAGAAATCGATGAGAACAAGTGTTCACGGTCGTCGATATAACGTCGTAATCTCTGTTGCATCCGATTGAATGCTTGAGTTGCCGTTACAAGTTCACTCGCCCCTTCTTCTCTTAAAGGTGGCTGATAAATATCTAGACTCAATGCATTGGCAGCATTCGCTAAACGTTTTAGCGGCTTGGTTTGACGACGAATCATTAAGTAAGTGAAGAAAAGCAATAATGCGGTAATGAAAACCAAGAAGATAACTTGCTGCTTAGTAATGATTTCATCTTCGAGTGTCACGTAAGGGGCTGGCAATAACGCTGCAATATATAACCACTCATTTTCAGCAAGCTCAATTTGCACTACTAAGATAGGCGGATTTAATGGCTCTAAACTCAATGTGTAGTGTGCCCAAGATGGAGGTAAATCACTCAGTAAAATATCATTTTTTAAGACATGTAATGTTTCTGGTCGTGAAAATTCCACTTTGATTTCATCAAGTCTTGGTAACTTTTCACTCAATACATTTTCAAAAACTGTAACAGCCGTGTTTTTCATCACAGAGTTAGGAATGGGTTTAATCAGAATTTCTTCGGTATTAAAGGAGACAAAAAAACGTGTGCCACCCATATTCCGTAATTGGTCTAAAACAATATGACGATATTCTAATGGCAATGATTGAAAGAAATTAACTGTAGAGGCAAACATATTAGCCATACTGGCCGAGGTAGATTCTAAGCCTTCAAGATCACGTTGTTTTGATTGACCATACCAAATCATGGTCGCAATCATTTGAGCAAGAAAGACCGCCAGAAGTGTAAACCACAGCGTGCGAGCCAATAAAGACTTCGGCCAAAGAGATTTCAATGTCATTTGAATAGTCGCCTTTTGCAATAAACCGCTTATATCTGAAATACCAAAAGTATCAAAACACGTCAGGAGCGTTTATCGAAAAAAAGAAGATGGGAGCCAACCTAAGCGTGAGTGTCTTTCGGCTGGCATTATAGAAAAATGAAGTCTAGCTTTCGTATTTCACTTCAGGGGTGAAGATATAGCCATTACCTCGGCTTGTTTTGATAATACGCTGCGTTTTGCCTTTATCGCCTAAACGCTGACGTAAGCGGCTTAATTGCACATCAATACCACGCTCTGATGGTAAGGCTTCTCGACCTCGCGTGGCACAAGAAATTGTATCGCGATCTAAAATTTCGTTAGGGCGTGATAAAAACAACATTAACAACGAAAAATCACTGCCCGTTAACTCGTAATCTTTGCCTTTGTCTAAGTCATATAAACGATGAGAGGCTGTCTCTAAACGCCAATGAGAAAACAAAATAGACTTAGGTGTTTCAGGCATCTTCTGCGTGACGGTGGGTTTAACACGACGCAATAGTGCTTTAATACGCGCCATTAACTGCCTAGGACTAAAAGGTTTCGCAATATAATCATCTGCACCTAGCTCTAACCCAATGATCTGATCCATTTCATCCGACACGGCAGTCAGCATAATGATTGGCACATCCGACGTTTTGCGAATGTATTGGCACAAAGTGAATCCATCGTCACCCGGCATCATCACATCCATTAAAATTAAGTCAGGATATCCACTCGCCAAACGGCGCTTCATTTCTTCACCTTCAGCTGCAGTGGTGACAGTAAAACCAGACTTGGTCAAATACTCGTCTAAGAGTTCGCGAATCTCCTGATCGTCATCAACGACGAGCACCTTTTTGTTCGCAATCATTATGGAATTCCTTCTAACCTAGCAACATTACACGGTTCATTAACACAGAATTGATAGTGTTAATCAATGTTAAAGGGAAATCACTGCAAACTGATAGAAACTTTGACTTAGACAGTGTTTTTTTGAAGCAAATAATCGCTCAAACGAATTTTCGTAGTTTTTACAACCAGAATGATAATCAATGTTACAAGTAAGATAAACAACTCTACGCATATCATATCGTTAATTATAGAATGGAATATTAAGCCCTTTCCTTCGCGTGATATCGAAAGAATAACGTAGGTTTCTACCAACGATTAAAGCCACTAGAACATTACTTTTCAATAATTCATTAGCACAAAGAAACATTAGATAAAAAAATCGAACCAATTATAGCAATCACCTGTCTAAACAAAGTATTCATACAAAAGACAGTGATGATTTAATCTTTTGTTAATCAATAAGTTAAATGCAACCTGAACAACGTGCCATAAGGAAATCATGCACGTTATCAACGTGTTAGACGTGAAAAGTTCACCTTGATTACTGCGGTCATTTTACCAGCAATCTCGATCAACTCGTCATTTTTGACCGTTTGTGTTCGTAAATAACATTCATTTTGCTATAACTTAATTACAGGCTAACAAGTAAGAGAGAAGTGACTTTATGAAAATAAACATTCAAAATCACCATGTATCATTAGGTGATGAGACAAGAACAGACATTGAAAGTAAATTCAGCAAAATCGTCTCTCATTTCCCAGATCTAGTAAGCTCAGACATTATTATCACGAAAGAACATAACCAACACCGCGTAGAAGTATTTACTAATTATGAGGGTGTACGAGTTTCAGCGAAAGCAACAGAAAGCGTCATGTACCCAGCAATTTCTGCGGCCTTGAAAAAGCTAGAAACAGGCTTACATAACCGAAAAGGTCAATTGAAAGCAGACCTACATTCAAAGCCAACTAGCACAAAACCTGAAATTGCTTCAGATATCATCCAAGAGATGAAACTAGTTTAATCACTCACAGATTGATTAATAAATGGTTGTAAGTTCGATCTCACACGAGATTGGACTTACATAAAGTAGAAAGACATACAGCTAACTACCCTTCCCTACATATGTATCACCTCTCCTCAAAAATAATACTTTTACCTCATATTCATAATGGCAATGGTGTTCCCGATTTAACCGGTCTAATCGCTAAATTAGTATTAATGTCTTTTACCATACTTAATGTTTGTAGCTTGCGCATAAACGATTCGTAATGGGTCAAATCTTTACTCACTACTTCCAGCAAATAATCGTATGACCCAGAAATCACATGGCAACTGATCACTTCTGACATGCAATTCACCGCACTTTCAAATTCACTAATGGCTTGGTCGCGATGGTTACTTAGGCTTACATTGACAAAAAATGTCATCATCAAACCCAATTTTTGCCGATCCAGTTTTACTTGGTAACCCGAAATAATCCCGTCTGATTCCAATTTTTTAATTCTACGAGCACAAGGAGATGTCGATAGCCCGACACTCTCGGCAATATCAGCCGTTGTTTTGCGAACATCACTCTGAAGTTCCGCTAATATTTGCTTATCTTTCTTATCCACCAGCTTATCCCTTTTCCAGTTTTGATAAAAATAGCTAGTTTACCCTTCAATCTTAGAAAATATCACCAATATTGAGAAATAATCAACACTACTTTGCCAACATTACCCTGTCGTTGTTACCGATAATAAAGTACTGCACATGCTGTGCTACCAGTTATCGATAAAAGAATGGTGAGACATGGAAATCCAGAAAAGAAAAGAGTTCGGCTTTGGCCTAATGGCAATGGGAGTAACATTGCTCATTTGGGCGAGTTTTTTCATCTCACTACGTGCATCTAGCCAATCTTCACTCACTGTTGGGGATATTGCATTATTACGCTTCTTACCCGCCGCATTAGTGTTTGGCTGGTTGGCCTTCCCCAAAGCAGCAAAGATTAAACACGCCCCCAAACGCTACCTGTTTGCTATTGCTTTTGGTGCTGGCTTACCTTTTTTATTACTGGCCGCTAATGGATTACGTTATGCCCCCGTTGCTGATGGTGCATCGTTGATCCCTGGTATCTTGCCCTTGTTCGTAACGTCTATTGCAGCTATTTGCTATCGGGAACGTATTTCTTCAATGCGAAAAGCCGGCATTATGCTGATATTTCTTGGTATTTGCCTGTTTCTAGCAACCTCTCTATTAAGTGGAAGCGATCAAATCGCCACGGGGCATGCATTGCTTTTAATGGCGAGCTTCAGTTGGGCGTGGTTTACTATTGCGATGCGAGTATCGGGCTTAACCCCTATTGAAGGCGGGGCGGTATTATCACTCTCGGCATGTATCTGCTTACCTGTTTTGTACTTATTGGGTTTCGTTGATTTTAACTTACTGAATGCACCAAGCAGTGAGATTGCTTTTCATTTTATTATCCAAGGTATTGCTGCCGGGCTTATTGCGAACTTCACTTTTGGCTATGCTATTTCACGTTTAGGCGCTGAAATGAGTGCCGCACTAGGATCATTTACCCCTGTGTTAGCCGCTTTAATTGCCGTGCCTATGTTTGCTGAGTCACTGAATATGAATACCATTTTGGCAATGATGCTGATTGTTCTAGGGGCTATTTCAGCCAGTGAGATAATTACAACCAAGAAGGTCGCAATAAAAGTGGGTTAATTAACGTTATCTCTTACATATTAAATTAACGTCAAAGCTCGCGTATTCGGCCTGATATCTCTGGCTCTATCACATACTCGCGATAGAGCTGATTCTCGACTTTATCATCACAAAAAAACAAACCACTCCTACCCGCTTAAATTCTGAGTTGAATACCAGTTACGTTATATCCGCATTATTTCTATCACCAATTCGTAACACCAAGTTCACTCCACTGTCATTTAGTTTATCAATAATGTTCAGCATTAAAGTATGTACACGTGTTCACACTTGTTTTGTTTACCTCTTTTGGAGATACCTAGTGATAAATTCAGGAACCAAGAAACGCGCATTGAAACATGGATTATTATGCCTATCACTGTCATATGCAGGCCTGGCTACAGCTGCTAATTACGAAATTTCTGTTGTTGCAGGCGGTGCGGGTCCAAACGACCATTACCGTACCGATGCAATTGAAATGGCGGCAGACATTTTGATGAAAGAGGCAGATGCAGCAGGTGAAGAGTTAAGCATCACCGTAAAAAAACGTAACTATTCCGACTGGGATAGCTTCAAACAAGCCGTCACTCTTGCTTCTGAATCTGGTAGTGCTCCCGATATTGTTGTTACAAGCCATACCGACATTGCACCTTGGGCGCAATCTGGATTAATCACCCCAGTTGAAGATTATATTGATCTTGATTCTTGGCCATTAAATGGTTTGTATCCAAACCTCATTCAGATTTCATCTTTCAATGGCATGGTTTACGGCATACCTCAAGATTCTGAAGCCCGTCCTTTCTTTGCTTGGAAAAAACACCTTAAAGCTCTTGGCTATGATGAAAGTGCAATAGAGGTAATGCCTGATCGTATCGAATCCGGAGAATATACACTTTACAACATGCTCGACGACGCAAAAAAAGCCCAAGATCTTGGTTTAGTTGAAAAAGGTTACGGTTTCTATCCTCGAGTCACTAATGGTCCTGATTTTTGGCAATTTTATACCAGCTTTGGTGGCAAGCTTGAAGACCCTGAAACAGGGCGCTTGATCTTAGATAAAACAGCACTAGAAAAAACCTATCAATTCTTTATTGATGCCGTAGAAAAAGGTGTTACCAGACGCAACCACCTCGGTACCCCATGGGATCAGTGGTATGCCGAAGTTGCCAATGGTAAAGCCGCTTTCTGGCACGGTGGAACATGGCACTACTCACGTTACACAGAAGCTGAAGGCCTTGATGATTTCTTTGGCAATATTCAATTTAGCTTAATTCCCAAAGGAGCTGAAAACGGCAAAGCCAACACATTAACGCAACCTTTAGTTTATCTGCTCACAAATCAAGACAATGAAGACAAAATGGATGTAGCTGCCAAGCTAATCAAAATTGCTTCAGAGCCACGAATCAATACGTTACATGCGATTAAGTCATCACATTTAGGTATTAACCCTGAACAAATGAATATTAGCCTTTACAGCAATGACCGCTGGTCAGTAGAAGCTACTAAGCGCTTACTTCCTCACGCTAACTCTATGCCAAATAATGCCGATTTTGGCTCTTTCTGGAATATCTATTGGAAAGGCCTTGAAGCATCTTGGACAGGTCAGAAAACAGCAAAACAAGCTGTTGCCGATGCTGAAACAGAAATCCGCGGCACACTTGCGGGTAACGTAATAGTTTTATAAGACAACGGGTTATTTGATTTATCACTCACCCCGTTCGACTAACTAGAGAGCGGGGTATCTGAGAGAACCACCATGAATAGTTCAAAAACCTTAGGTCCGGTAATGATGGCACCGACTTTAGTCTTCGTGCTGCTTTTTTTCTTATTACCTGTTGTTATGACCGCTGTATTCTCATTCACAAATATGAGTACAGCTACAGGAATAAGCAACGGAACCTACCAAATTACACCGTCTTCACTTCGCCGCCTAAGCGATGAATTTGCGATGCCAGCCATTGCTAACCAACTTAAAGAAAGCCGGTACACTGTTGATAAGTTAGGTCTTGATGCACTTCATCATAAAGATGTCGATAATCGCTTTATCAACCAAGTAGAGAATAATTTATTAGGTGAAAATTTTAAAAGCCGCAGAGAACTTTCTCGCTCGCTAAAAAACTTAGGTCATAGCCCACGTAGTACTAGGGAAATTAATACTCTGGCTGACTCATTTCAACGATCTGTTGGCACAACGCGTTACTCTGATAGTGCAGCCATGCTACAGGCTGTCACCAATGCTGGTATTGAACTAGATGCGACTCAGCAAAACGCCTTAATCAAAGCATCTTATACTGGCTGGGTATGGACGACAGAAAACTACAGACGCATGGAGTCACTGCCTGATACACAAACAGCGCTATCAAACACACTGATTTATGTATTCACAACCTTGACACTATTCAATATTGGTTTCGCTTTGGTCTTAGCTCTTGCTACCCATTACATGCCAAAACGTACAGCGGGATTCTACCGCGCCGTGTGGTTATTGCCACGTATCACGCCGCCAGTTTTGTATGTACTGCTCTGGAAATGGTTAGCATGGGATACCGGCTTTATTTCCAACCTACTCAGCACCTTTGGTGTTCCCGCGAAAAACTGGATGCTAGATACACCAACTCATGCATGGACATTTATTGTTCTAATCAATGGTTTTGTTGGAGCATCGATGGGGATGTTGGTGTTGTCATCGGCAATTAACGCTATCCCCAAAAGCCACTTTTGGGCAAGTGAAGTCGATGGGGCAAACCGATGGCAACAAATTCGCCACATTATTTTACCCCAGCTTCGTTGGCCAATTTTATTCATGACCTGTTACCAAACCCTCTCTTTATTGGCCTCGTTTGATTACATTTTACTTGCTACTGGCGGTGGACCTGGCGGTACAACGGAAGTTTGGGCATTAAGGGCATACAACACGGCATTAAGTAACTATGCCGGTAACCTGCAATATGGCTATGGTGCGGCACTTGCCATGGTACTTGTGGGGATAGGCCTGATTATGTCTATTGTTTATCTGAAATTATTTGGCTTCAAGAAAATGGTCGCCAAACCACGTATTGAGATTTAGAGGGAACCATGTCTGATACTCGCACTAGCCGGAAGTCGGTCGTTGCTCTGGGGATATTAAGCGCCCCATTACTATTGATGTATCTATACCTCGTCATTGATACATTTTCCAATACGGCCCAAGGCGCTCTTTTACCTTATGAGTT
Source organism: Photobacterium profundum (assembly GCF_003026285.1). Classification (GTDB taxonomy): domain Bacteria; phylum Pseudomonadota; class Gammaproteobacteria; order Enterobacterales; family Vibrionaceae; genus Photobacterium; species Photobacterium profundum. The sequence goes on along the minus strand of NZ_PYOD01000002.1, from coordinate 940,152 downwards.
TACGCTAGAACACTGGCGATTCTTGTGGGAAGACTTACCCGGAAAACCAAACATTTGGGGAGTCACGTTCAATACATTGATATTTTCAGTGGTATCGACCCTACTAACGTTAACCATTGCATCAACTTCTGCGTATGCCTTATCGCGTTTAAATATCCCGATGAGAAGTTTCTTTCTTGGCAGCGTGATGGTTTTACATTCATTCCCAACCGTAACATTACTGATTGCTATCTTTTTGATCCTTCAGTATGTCGGGCTCTACGATACCTTAATAGGAGTCATATTAGTAAAAGCGTCGCTGGAACTTCCATTTGGTATTTGGATATTAAAAGGTTTCTACGATTCAGTGCCATGGGAATTAGAAATGGCGGCCATGCAAGATGGTGCAAGTCGTTTTATGGTGTGGCGGAAAATCGTATTACCGCAAGTAGGTTCCGCTCTAACGGCTCTTGGTATTTTCTCTTTTCTTGCTAGCTGGAGTGAATTCATTCTGCCACAGGTATTGGCACCAGGTAATGATGCCCAGGTACTCTCAGTATACCTTGCGGGCTTAATTGCCGATGACAACAATTTTGATATGGCAATGTTTAAATCGGTAGGGCTGTTCTATGTCTTACCTGTAATTATTTTATTCATCATTTTCCAAAAACAGCTGATGAATATGTACGGCGGAGGCAATAAAGGCTAATGGGTATTCAAATTAATAACTTCACCAAAATGTTCGGTGACACCAAAGTAATCGATAATATGAACCTGCACATTGGTTCTGGCGAAATGATTGCCCTGCTTGGCCCTTCTGGTTGTGGAAAATCAACGACTCTATTTGCAATTAGTGGTATCCACAAAATTAATGAAGGCGACATTTTATTTGCCGGTAAAAATGTGACAAACCAACCGCCACAAAAACGTAATGTCGGCGTGATTTTTCAATCTTATGCACTATATCCTCATATGACAGTGGAAGAGAATATTGCATTCCCGCTGATGATCCGTAAAGAAAGTAAAGCCGAAATAAAACGCAAAGTTTTAGAAATGGCCAAGATGGTTCGTATTGACAACTTGCTACACCGAAAGCCAGCAGAGCTTTCCGGAGGTCAGCAGCAGCGAGTCTCTTTAGCCCGCGCCATTGTACGTAAACCTGACGTATTACTACTTGATGAGCCGCTCGCAAACCTTGATGCCAAACTACGTTTAGAAATGCGTTCTGAGATTCGTCGTATTCAACAAGAAACAGGGATTACCGCAGTATTGGTTACTCACGACCAAGTAGAGGCCATGAGTATGTGTGACCGTATCGCCCTAATGCATGATGGGAAAATAGTTCAAGTCGATACCCCCATAGAAATGTACAACAACCCCGTAAATGATTTTGTTGCTAGCTTTCTAGGTAATCCACCTATTTCATTTATTGAAGGACAATTAACATCACAGCACTTCATCAACAATAACGACGATATTTCACTCCCCCTTCCAACTTACAGCGACGATTATGACAATGTCAAAATTGGGCTTCGTCCAGAAAACATTCAACTAGTTCGCCGTTCACATAACAAAGCCACTGTATGTTTCATTGAAAACCAAGGTCGTGAAAATTTATATGACCTTAAATTAGCAGGCGGAAAAATCATTCGTACCATCCAGCCTGTACGTGATGATTTAAAACTGGGGGATGAAGTAAATTGGGTTATTCAACCACAACACATTCTCGTCTTTAATAACAATGGAGATCGCCTATATGCTTCGCAAACAACGTTTAGAAAAGCTAGTTGATCGTGCTCGCTTTCAGCCTCTTTGTATTGCTCATCGAGGCGCGAGCGGTCATAAGTTAGAAAATACATTAGAAGCCTTCTCGTATGCCGCCAAACTAAACGCCGACATGTGGGAGATTGATGTAAGGTTAACGGCTGATGGTGTTTGTGTTGTAAGCCATGACGACAACCTACTCCATACTGCGGGAATTAATGTCGATATCTCTGCGATTAACTATCAAGAGCTACAGACATACACTCTCAACAATGGCGAAACAGTACCCACTTTTCAGGTTGTGCTTGATTTAGCAATTACCACAAATTGCGGTTTATATATTGAACTCAAAGGCGAAGGTGCGGGGATTGAAATACTCAAAATTTTAGCCTCGACAGATTATGACAACATAGCAATAGGCTCTTTCGTGCCAGAATGGGTAGCCGAACTGGAGCATGCAAAAAGTCCGTACCCGTTATCTGTACTTGTTCGAGTAGGAGATGACCCATTTAAGCTAGCCCGAAAAGCCAAAGCAGATATGATCCATTTATGCTGGGAACGCGCTTCTGATACTCCTCATAAATTATTAACAGAAGAGCTATTAGCAACAGCCAAACAGCATTCATTACCCATTATTATTTGGCATGAAGAACGCTCGACAGAAATTCAGAAATTAATGGCAATGCCAGTCATAGGTATTTGCAGTGATTTACCCGAACTAATTTCTGGGTATCACCCTGATAAGCGAAATCCAATTGAATTAGTTTTACATCGTGGCGCTAACAATGTTGCACCTGAAAATACCCTTGCAAGCACAGAAATTGGTTATCGCATGGGCGCTAGTGTTATCGAGCTCGATATCAATACCAGTGCCGATAATCAGCTGATGGTAATACATGATACGACGGCCGATCGTACCACAAACCTAGTAGGCCCCATTAGCCAGCTAACCGCAAACCAGCTTTTGCAGTGTGATGCTAGTAGCTGGTTCGATCCGAGCTTTAGCCAACAAAATGTTTGCTTATTCAGCGATTTTTTACACATAGCAACCCAATTCGACCAGTCACTATATGTGGAACTAAAAGAAGCCAATATCGATCAAGTATTAGCTGAAGTAGTTAGCCATAATGCGCTTTCACGATGTTTTTTTTGGAGCTTTAATAATAGCTATATTAAAGATATTGAATCTCGTTATCCAACAGCGCAATTAATGAAGCGTCGTCAAGACTTTACAGATCTACAAAGTTTAATCACAGATGGTGCGCCTACCATCATTGAATATGATTATCTAATTGACGATCTCAGCGAGTTTAGTACTTGCCGTGATCATGGCATTAAAGTGATGCTACGTTATCCTGGGCACTGTTTGACTACAAGTGAAGAGCTTATTGCACTATACCCCGACATGGTCAATATCGACCATCCATTTGCATTCAGTAATGCGTACAAAGAGTGGCTTAAAAAGCAGGAATCAACACTGTGATTGCACCTAAAGTGAAACAGGTAACCTCTGTTGATGTAGCCAAAGCAGCAGGCGTATCACGTGCTGCAGTATCACGTACATTTTCGAATAATGGTTATGTTTCAGAAACCACTCGTAACAAAGTAATGGCTGCGGCAAAAGGGCTTGGATATCGCGTTAACTATCTGGCTCGAAGTCTTAACCGTCAACGTTCAGATCTTGTCGGCCTTGTAGTCACAGACATGGATAACCCATTTAGAAGCCAACAAGTGAATGATTTAAGTGATGCACTGCTCGCAAATAATTATCGACCATTATTAATTCCTACAGCAAAAGATCGCGACAGTTCTCAAATAATAGATATGTTGATGTGCTACAACGTATCTGGCGTGATCATCACGTCAGATACGCCACCAGAAGCCATTTTTCAAAACTGCATTGAGCACCATGTTCCTGTCGTTTTGATTAACAAGCTGGCTCAGCATGCAAAGGTCGATAGAATTATTTGCGATAACGAAAAAGGCGTTGCGTTGCTGATAAAAGAATTTGCAGCAAAAAAGTGTCAAAACATCGCGATCATTAGCTCTAAAAATTACTCCTATAGTATTCAACAACGAGAATCTTTCTTCTGTGAATATGCGGCATCAGAAAATATTAATATCGAAATATTGCGACCTGAAAAACACTGCTATCAAGGTGGCTTAACCGCAGCTCAATCCTTACTAAACAACCCGACATTGCCAGATGGGATCTTTTGTACCAATGATTATTTAGCCTTAGGTGTCATTGACGGTCTGAAAGAACACCTAGGAATTGAAAAAATCACCAATATTGCCATTGCAGGTTTTGATGACATGCCGCAATCCAGTTGGGTAAGTTATCAGCTTACAACGGTAAAGCAAACAACATCCATAATGGCAAAGCATGCAGTTCAACTCCTGCAAAACCGTATTGATAATCCAGAACAAGAAGCCCGAACCATTCAGCTTGATGTTGAGCTCGTTCGACGCAGCACTCTTTAATACACATTAAGAACAGCCCATGAACAATAAATTAAGACAAAAATATGCTTTTGCAAAATTACTCGCTAAAGAAGCTGGCACTCTTGCCCTTAACTTCCAAGCTCAACTTCAGCAAGGCAAATTAACCGTTAGCCAAAAAGGGCGCCAAGATTTTGTAAGTGAAGCAGATAAAGAAACAGAAAATTTCATTAAAAACTGTATTGCCACAACGTACCCTGAAGATGGCTTTTTAGGTGAAGAAACCGGGCAGGAGGAACATAAAAAAGGGCAAGGAGTATGGGTTGTTGACCCTATAGATGGAACAACAAATTACCTACGCCAGCACTCATTATGGTGCATATCGATAGCCTATATGATTGATGACAAACCCATCATTGGAGTCATTTATGATCCGACACATGACGAGCTTTTCTCTGCACTTGAGGGGAGTGGGGCTTGGCTAAATGAACAAGCCATGTATGTAAACCAAGGCATTCAAGACATAGTTAGTATCGTTAACGTTGGATATTCAGCAAAAATGCCCTTAGATGCCTATTTACAAACCATTACCCGGCTTCTCGATCATGGAATTGAACATCGCCGTCACGGCTCTGCCGCATTAGGGTTAGCACATGTAGCAGCAGGACGCTTCGATGGTTACCGAGAGGACTTCCTTAATACTTGGGATATCATGGCTGGTGTCATTATTCTACAAGAGTCAGGTGCTAATGTTGACATTGAACAACGCAAAAATGGGTATGCGATTCAAGCGAGTATTCCCGCAATAACAGCAATACTAAAAGGTTAACTTACCTCAACTACCGCCCTTCAGGATATTTTATACTTAACTTGAAGGGCTTATTTATATTTTTTATACCATCTTAATAAATGATCAGAGAGTAGCCTTGGGTGGTATTTAACCACTGATTAAGGCAACTTTAGCAGGTTTCATTGTATGTTTTCATTACTGACACCATCAACCAAACTAACGTTATGGTTAATAAGCCTTGTTCCTTTTATTTGGGGAATGCTAACGTCTATTACTAATTTATTAGTCCCTTATTTACAAGATGTCTACTCCCTAAGTTATACCCAGTCCATTTGGGTACAAGTTATCTTTTCATTGTCACCTTTGATCATCAGTTTACCAATGGCAGCAATCATTAACCGTACAGGCTACAAACCCGCACTTATTGGTGTGCTTTGCTTTGCAGTACTCGGCTGTATACTCGTTTTGCCAGCAGCATGGCACTACTCTTACCGCGTAACTTTAGTCGCTATCTTCATAGTCGCAATGTCTGTCGCAGCGATGCAAGTTGTCACCAACCCTATCGTGACATCGCTAGGGAGCGACAATACCATTTCAAACAGGATGACATTTGTATCATCTATCAATGCACTAGGAACAACCGTTGCGCCATGGCTTGCTGCTGCATATTTTTTTCCCGAAATAACTCAATCTCCGATAGAAAAAGCAAACAACCTTCAAATACCTTTTATCCTGTTAGCCACTTTCATTAGTATTGTCACAATTACCTTACTGGTAACTCGTTTCAATACACCACCAACAAAACGCACACAAACCTCCGCTGACGTTAATTCAACTAACCAAGTAAACAACGTCGATAATGCCACACTCAATCAGCGACACTACTGGTTAGGGGTAATAGCTATCTTTTGCTATACCGGTACAGAAGTCAGTATAGGTACTTATTTAGTCAGTTACTTGAACCAAGCTGGTAACCTGCCATTAAATACAGCAGGGCAATTAGTAACTTTCTATTGGGGAGGCGCAATGGCTGGACGCATAGCAGGTTGCCTGTTGTTTAGTAAAATAAATGCTCGGAAAGTACTATGTATTAATGCTGCTCTTTCTGGACTTATTATTTTAGGGGCTATCTTATTGCCAGGGCTCACAAGCGGCTACCTAATGATTGGTCTTGGATTATGTCACTCCATCATGTATCCAGTCATTTTTTCATTAGCGATTCGTCAATTAGGTGATCAAATAGCAAAAGCATCGAGTATTTTAATCATGGCGGGAGCTGGCGGGGCCATATTACCGTTAATCCAAGCACTGCTAGCTGACCAATTTTTTATTGCTAATACTTTTTTGCTCAGTTTTATCTGCTACGTTTTTATCTTATTTTATTCAGCCATCGGATATAAAAATAAAGATTCAATCGGCATGGGTTTCTTACGCAAGAACACGCAACCAGAATAGTCGTTCTTAAACACCATTTCAGCAAACTATCTTTTCAAGCCCCACAACTTGTGGGGTTAAAGACACGCCCCGTGTACAATAAAAGCGAAAAATCTCTTCTATCCGACAACACTAAGGCTTTTCTCTGTGTACACCGAACAATTTATGATGCTGCTAGCGGTATTTGAACGCGCAGCACTGATGCTAATGGCGCTGTTTTTCTTAACGCGTACCAACCTATTCCAGCATATTGTTATCAAAACCCAACGACACCCCGTTGAAACAGCGCTCATCTCTGCACTTTTCATTCTATTCGCTGTTTTTAGTACCTACACGGGCGTCAATGTTGATGGCTCACTCATTAATGTTCGTATTATTGCAGTCTTATCTGGTGGGATCATTTTTGGGCCTTGGGTGGGAATTCCCGCAGGTATTATTTCAGGCTTACACCGCTATCTTATCGACATGAACGGACCAACATCGGTAGCTTGTTTAATTTCCAGTACGATTGCGGGGCTATTAGCAACATGGATCCACTTTCGATGCCACAAAAAATCGTACGCAAAATGGGGAATTCTTGCTGGCATGTTCTGCGAAATCTTAACCATGATTTTAATTGTGAGCTTATCTGAAAATAAACAGTTGGCTTACACCATTGTGGAACATATTAGCGTACCTATGATCGCCGGGGCAGTATGCATTGGGCTCATTATTAAATTGGTTCAAGATTTAGATGAAGAAAAAGATTTAATCGCAGCTAAACAAGCAAAACTTGCCCTCGATATCGCTAACAAAACCTTACCCTACTTTCGAAATAATCATCGAGATTCACTGACGAAAGTATGTGGCATTATTCGCGAAGAAACCCATGCAGATGCCGTCGCTATTACTGATGTAAAAGATGTATTAGCTTATGTCGGTATAGGACAAGAAAATTACTTGGATGCGTACCATAAAATCAGTTTGATGACCCAACAAGCCGTCACTACTGGCGAGCAAATCATTAGTAATAATCTTAATGTGCATGGCTTTCATTCACTGTTAATTATTCCACTATGGGAAAATGGTGCCGTTAGCGGAACGTTAAAAATATTCTACCACCAGCCACACCGTATTCGGCCGTCATTACGTGAAATGACGATAGGCTTATCACAATTGATTTCTACTCAGATGGAAGTATCACGTCTTGAACAATTGAAAGCCATGACCAGCAAAGCTGAACTTTCTGCACTACAAAGCAAAATTAATCCGCACTTTTTATTCAATGCATTGAATGCCATTTCAACGTTAGTGCGTATTCACCCTGATAAAGCGCGTCAATTAATTGCTAATTTAGCGGATTTTCTGCGATATAACCTCGAACGTAATAATGACTTGATCGATATCCAAGAAGAGTTACAACAAGTAAGAGATTATGTCGCCATTGAGCAAGCCCGCTTTGGTGACAAGCTAGAAGTAACGTTCGATGTTGATGATGTGCATCCCACTATTCCCTGTTTATTGATTCAACCATTGGTAGAGAATGCGATTCAGCATGGTATTCAACCTTCTCGCCAGCCCGGTAAAGTGAATATTTCGGTAAAGCGGGATGCTGAACGATTCAAAATAACTATTCAAAACACAGGAATAGGGATTAGCCAAAATGCCATTGATAAGCTTTATAACGGCACGATGGAAAGCCACCATATTGGTTTAATGAATGTACATCAGCGGATTTCATTATTGTATGGCGAAGGTTTATACATCAAACGTCTTGAGCAAGGCACAGAAGTCGTATTTTACGTCAACGAATTGAAATAAAGGTCACACCATGTTGAAAGCCCTAATCGTAGAAGATGAATATTTAGCAAGGGAAGAGCTGACGTATTTAATTGAGCGCCATAGTAATATCCAAATTATCGCTACCTTTGAAGATGGTTTAGAGGCCTTTAAGTATCTCCAAACCCATAAGGTCGATATTGCTTTTTTAGACATTAATGTGCCATCGATCGATGGCATGTTGCTAGCACGTAACATTCATCAATTTTCTGAAAAACCGCATATTGTATTTACGACAGCCTATAAAGAATTTGCGGTCGATGCTTTTGAACTTGAAGCCTTTGATTACATACTAAAGCCACTGAACGAAAAGCGCATCATCGGGTTATTAGCCAAACTAGAAGCAACCCATCAATGCCACGTCGCCCCACCCGAAAAAGTCAGGGCTAAAACCATTAACTTGGTCAAAGACAACCGCATTTTTGTTACCGCAGTCGACGATATTTATTATGCAGTGGCCAATGAAAAAGTGACCAATGTATTTACTAAAGAAGGTGCTTTTATTGTCCCTTTCACTATGAGTGAATTAATCAATCGCTTACCTGAAAAAAATTTTTTCCGCACCCATCGTTCTTACTGTGTGAACATAGAAAAAATTCAAGAAATCATTCCTTGGATAAACTGTACCTACCAACTTAAAGTGCACGGTATCGGCAGTGAAATACCAGTGAGTCGTAGCAATATAAAAGCATTTCGTGAATTAATGAAATTGTAATTCATGCCGCTATATTGCACTTCATTCCGCACTTATTGCATTTCATTTTTTATTCATTTCTCCCTATTGTCATCTCCAACGTAGACCGTATTTTAGTAGCTTAACAAGGTGACAAACACTGTCGCCTTCATGCTTTTAAATTCGTTGGAGATTAACGTTATGGCGACTCAAATATCAAACCGAGATCGACTCTTTACGTTGTTTGGCACTATCATCACCCAATTTGCTTTAGGGTCGGTGTATACGTGGAGTCTATTTAACTCACAGCTAGCAGACAAGCTATCAGAGCCTGTTAGCCGTGTGGCTTTTTCTTTTGGTATTTTAAGTTTAGCGTTAGCCGTTGCATCATCGTTGTCAGGCAAACTGCAAGAACGCTTTGGTGTACGTAAAGTCACTATTTGCTCTGGACTATTATTAGGTGCAAGCTTATTGCTGACAGCCCATGCATCGAACCTGATTTTACTGTATATCTTCGCGGGGTTGTTAGTGGGCTTTGCCGACGGTACAGGCTACCTGATGACACTATCTAACTGTGTGAAGCTCTTTCCCGAGCGTAAAGGCTTGGTCTCTGCGTGTGCAATTGGCGCGTATGGTTTAGGTAGCCTTGGGTTTAAATACATCAACATGTACTTCCTAACAAACACTGGATTGGAAAACACGTTCAGCACTTGGGGAGTTATAGCCATGGTCATGGTTATCCTTGGCGGTCTAATGATGAAAGATGCCCCTAAACAAGAACAACAAAATACAGCAGAAACGCCGGTTCGTGATTACACCCTGGCAGAGGCAGTAAAATGCTCACAGTTTTGGATGCTAGCATTGGTCTTTCTAACTGTGTGCATGAGTGGTCTGTACGTTATTGGTGTCGCAAAAGATATCGGTGAGAGTTATGAGCACCTTCCTATGGCAATTGCAGCAACCTCAGTCGCTATCATTGCCATAGCAAACCTAAGTGGTCGTTTAGTGCTTGGCGTGCTTTCAGATAGCATTAGCCGTATTAAAGTCATCGCTATTGCACTCTTCATTTGCTTAATCGGTGTGTGTGCGCTACTTTTTGCGCACCAAAGTACAGTTAGTTTCTATTTTGCTGTCGCATGTATTGCATTTAGTTTTGGCGGCACAATTACTGTATTCCCATCATTGATCAGTGATTTCTTCGGCTTAAACAACCTAACGAAAAACTACGGCTTAATTTACCTTGGCTTTGGTATCGGCAGTATTGTTGGCTCTATTGTCGCCTCGCTCTTCGGTGGATTCGTAGCAACCTTCTACCTTATGTTGGCGCTATTGGTGATCTCGCTCATCATTGCGCTCACTATCAAGCTTCCTGGTTCACAGCAAGATAACCTTCCTGCCCAGCCAATTATGGCTTAGTCATTCACAGTAAGAAAACAAAAAGAGAGAGCCAATTGCTCTCTCTTTTTTATTCACTTTATCTTATCAACGACGAATAGCTTACTTTATTAAACCTTAGGGATTTGTTGGGTAATACAGTGAATATTTCCGCCACCCAATAATATTTCACGCGCATTCACACCCGTTACTTCATAGTTTGGATATAAATCAGCTAGCAGCATCGCGACGTCTTTATCATGTACTTCGTCCAATAACGGATAAATAACATGTTTATTTGAAATCAGGTAGTTTGCATAAGATCCTGCTAAACGCTCACCCGGTACTCGCTCCATCCCTTCTGATACATCAACACCATTCGCTTCATCTTCTGAAATATACAGTGGGCCCGGCATCGGTAGTTTATGAATTTTAATCTGGCGACCTTTGGCATCAGTCTCGGTTAATAATACGTCCATCGCTTTTCGTGAAATAATATACTGAGGATCCGTTTCATCATCACACCATGTCAGTGCAATTTCACCTGGGCGTACAACGTGAATCAAGTTATCAACGTGACCGTTAGTCTCATCGTTATACAAGCCTTGGGGAATCCATATTACCTTCTCAATAGAGAGGTTTGCTTTCAGTACATCTTCAATCTCTTCCCGAGTTAAATCGGGATTACGGCTTGGGTGAAGCAAGCATTCTTCAGTGGTGTATAACGTTCCTTCACCATCCACATGAATAGAGCCACCTTCTAGTACGATAGGAGCACGATAACTATCATCGCCTAACGTTTCACACACTTTTCGTGCGACTGCGTCGTCTTTATCCCATGGGAAATAGAGCCCATCAACCAATCCGCCCCACGCATTAAAGTGCCAATCAACACCGCGTCGTTCACCATGATCATTCACCACATACGAAGGACCAATATCGCGCATCCAAGAATCATCGGTACTCATTTCTAGTACCTGAATATAACTTGGCAATACTACGCGGGCATTTTCAAACTGCTCGGCACTCACTACCATAGTAACCGGTGTTGTTTTCGCAATGGCTTTGGCAACTTCTACAAATGTTGCTTGTGCTGGTTTTGCGCCATAACGCCAATTATCGGTACGCTCTGGCCATGCCATCCATATAGCAGATTGAGGTTCGTGCTCTGCTGGCATTCTAAATCCATCTTGCTTTGGGTTTGTGCTTAATTGTTTAGTCATGATATTCACCTTTATAATTTATATATACCATCGCTATGCAGTATGTTCTTGGTAATCTTGTGATTTATTGGCTTGTTTTTTCTTCGCTATAGCCAGCTTCAATAAATATTCACCAATCGCAATAGTCAGCAACACACCAATTAATACAGGCGCGCTATAGGTCCAATTAACGGAGAGCGAAATCAAATCAGGGAAAATAAACAATACAACAGCCTGCGCAATAGTAAGGAAACACACTGTGCTTAATAACCACTGCACCCCCATACCACCAGGTACACGGAAAGGACGCTCACATTGACTATCACTAATACGTAACTTCAAATACGACGGGAACATGAATAAATAAGGTAAAAGGAAAATACAGCTTGAGAATGCAAACACTGACCAGAATAATTCATCACTGCTTTGGGCAAAGATGGCATACGCTAAGATAACTGCAGTCGAGAGTGCACCGGTAATATTATTAGCACCGATAGGGGTATCATGCTTTTCAGACATCTTACCTACGACATCAGGCAGTTCGCCTTCACTTGCGGCTTCTGCTGCTGCTCGGCTTGCGCCCATTGTCCATGTCACCATGTTACCAATGAAGGTCAGCAGTGCCATTGTGCCGATAATGTAGACCATCATCTGACCAAAATCACCGTCACCAAACAGTTTACGTAACGTATCGATAATACCAGCAACTAAACCAATATCTTGAACAGGCAATGCCATCAAAATACCAACAGTACCAAACACATAAAGAAAGGCTGTAATTATTGCGGCAAGGAAAATGGCTTTGGGCATGTCACGTACATCTTTCATTTCTTTAGTCATGGTAGCGACAAGCTCGAAGCCCATCAAGTTAAACACCAATGCAGGCAGAAAGGCGACCCCAGTATCTAAGCTTGGCATCATGGCGGAAAAGCTAAATTCATTCGCAACACCATGTTTAGCGGCGTAAATAAAACCACCGAAACCCAATACAGAAATAACCGCTATTTTCAGTATTGCACCAATATTTGTAACCCATACACCCACATCGACCGATACATTACAAATCCAGATCGTTAACCATGTTAGTACAATACAAATAACAACTTGCCAGAATAAAGATAAGCCAGGGAAAAATAATTCAGAAAACATACCCGCAAACATAATATAAACAGCAGGCATCCATAACCCGACATTTATCCAGTAAAACCATGTTGTTCTTACTGCCCATTTATAACCAAAGGCTTTTTTTACCCAATCATAAATCCCCCCTTCACCGGGGTAGGTTGTACTTAATTCAGAGGTAATTAATCCATAAGGAATAACAAAAACAACCAGTGTTAAAATCCACCAGCCAATAGAGCTCACCCCAATCGATGCTGAAGCCGTTAATGTATCGACAACAATAACGGCGCATAAACTAAAGAGAGCCAGACTTGTGACCCCCATCTTTCCTGTCGATGCTTGCGTGTCCATAATCCATCTCCATGGTTATTCAAACGTATAATATTTATTTTTATTGCTAAGACTTCTCACGTGTTGGTTATTATCTAAACAGACCACGCAGCATTGTTTCGTTATTAGAATCACTTATCGACGAGTTCACCTTTAATGATGATAAAGGCGTGACCTGAAATTCAGATATGGCTACTCAATCCCTCTTATTCGATAAAATTGATTCTGATCAAGTGAATAAGATGCCATTAAGGGATACTTTTTATGCCAACCAATATTGTTAGATAAATCATTAAACAGGGAGAGTGGCATGAAAAAGAACAAACCAATCATTGTTGTTGCTGTAGGTGGAAATGCTTTATTGCAACGTGGTGAGCTAATGAGCTACGACAATCAATTCAATAATATTGCCGTCGCAACACAAGCATTAGCGAAGTTGAGTGAGGAATATCAAGTCGTTATCGTGCATGGAAACGGCCCTCAGGTTGGATTATTAGCCCTACAAAATTTAGCTTACTCTGATGCTCCTCCCTACCCGTTGGATGTGCTTGGCGCTGAAACACAAGGCATGATCGGCTACATGATGGCACAAGGATTAAAGCGATCTGCCCCCAACGGAAAATTCACCACGCTATTAACGCAAGTAATTGTCGATGAGAATGACGCTGCTTTTGCAGAACCAAATAAATTTATCGGCCCAGTGTATGACCAACAAACAGCGGAAGATAAAGCACAACAATTTGGTTGGACAATAAAGCCAGATGGGCAGTACTGGCGCCGCGTTGTTCCATCCCCCAAACCGCAACATATACTTGAACTTGATAGCATTCGTACTTTATTAGCGGCAGATCATACCGTTATATGCTGCGGTGGCGGTGGTTGCCCAGTGATTAAAACGTCAAATGGTTACGATGGTATCGAAGCCGTTATTGATAAAGACCTTTCAGCAGCGATGCTGGCAAAAGAGCTTGGTGCACAGCACTTTTTGATCTTAACGGATGGTGACAATGTGTGTGTTGATTGGGGGACACCAACTGAAAAGCCTCTTCAACATGTAACCGTTAAAGAACTGAACCAATACACCTTTGCAGCTGGTTCTATGGCACCCAAAGTCGATGCTTGCTGTGAATTTGCCTTAGAGACGTTAGGCACAGGCCATATCGGCTCATTACATAAGGCATACGAAATAATGATGGATCAATCTGGCACACACATTCGAGCTTAATGGCCGTTACCTAAAAAAAGCGCAAGCACAATATAAGAATAATAGTGGCTCAAATAATCTGGATATGTACAAAAAAAATAAGAGGTCGAGATGAAAAAGGAATCAACAGATCAAAGGCTTAAAAGGATTCATAAAGCTATCACTCATCTCGTCGCTCATCGTGACGTCAACTCAATCTCTATTTATGATGTCGCTAAAGAAGCCGCGATTGCAGCATCTACCGTTTACCATCATTACCCTAATATTGAAGCGTTAATATACGAATTGATGGAAGATATTTTCGTTGATTTCACAAACGTCTTACAGGACTCTATCATCGCTGAAAGAATCCATCATTGGAGTGACATCAACCGGATGATTGAGCAAGGGTTTGTCAGTTACTACAGCGAGAACCCGCTTGTTCAGCGCATTTTACTTGGGCAGCACATATACGCTTCTATCCGCCATGCTGATGCACAAAATGACCTATTACTGGCCGAACATGTCGAAGCAATTTATCGTCAATATTTCGTATTGCCAGAGCTGCCTACCAATGTGAATATTTTTGCCATAGCTTTGCAAGTAGCCGATAAAGTTTACTCAATGAACTACCGAGAAAATGGCAGTATTCCACCAGAGATGGCACGTGAAGCGATCACGTTAACAGAAGCCTACTTAGGCACTTACCTTCCTAAAAATTTACCAAGAAAACCAATTGAAATAACCACACACTAAGTCAACTTTTAGCCTGGCAAAAAACGTTTATAACTACGGTTATAAGCGTTTTTCTGCTGCTTGGCATTTATTATCCATAACCATTAATAAAAATAGGTCTTTTATAATTCAAAATATTTAGACAGCGCTATTTAAACATCAGAATCAATTATCGACTATTAATCGCCAAGCAAATAATTATTTGTGATTTATACCATGAACATTTTTCGTTTATTTGAAAACAAATCGATTAGTGATTCTAGTTTAAGAATTAATCACCGAACCAGCACATAATAAAAACATAAAGAATAGATAGAACATCTTATTACATGTCGTAACTTATTACGCGTTTCGACAACAACCGTTATTTAGAAGGGAAAAATCATGAAAACGCCATCTTCAAGCGCTACTAATTTGAATAAAGAAGGTTTACGTCATTTCCTGAAAACTCAAGATTACTCTAAAAAAGAGTTAAACGATATTCTTGAACTAATGGCAATGCTAAAACAAGCACGCCATGACAATGCACTACCCCAGCTATTCAAAGGTAAATCTGTTGCTATGATTTTCGAGCAACCTTCAACTCGAACACGTGTCTCTTTTGAAACCGCCGCAACAATGCTTGGTGGCCATGCCTTATTCTTGTCGCCAAAAGATATTCACCTTGGTGGTAAAGAATCACTTGAAGATACAGCGCGAGTATTGTCTCGTATGGTCGATGTTATTATGGCGCGTGTTGATGATCACAGCACGGTTGCAGGCTTAGCTGAACAAGCAACTGTTCCCGTTATCAATGGTTTATGTGACTGGTTACACCCAACTCAAATTATGGCAGATTTATTTACCATGCTTGAGCACCTACCTGAAGGTAAAACGCTTAGTGATTTAACGGTTGCCTTTGTGGGTGATGCCACCAACGTTGCCTCTTCGCTGATGTTTGCATGTACTAAGTTTGGCATGACCTTCAAACATATCTGCCCTGAACGTTTTAAAGCACCGCAGAAGTGGGTCGATATTGCTTTAGACAACTGTGAAACATCTAACGGTAAGCTCGTTATTACCGATAATACTGACGAAGTTGCTGGCTGTGACATTATTGTAGCCGATAGCTTCTACTGGTTTGGTCAAGAAGATGAAAAAGATATCCGTCTTTCAACGTTTATCCCTGATTACGTTGTAACTGAAACCATGATGGAAAAAGCAGGACCAGATGCAATGTTCATGCACTGCTTACCAGCCAATGATCAACGCGAATGTACTCGAGAAGTGATGGAGTCACCACGCTCTGTTATTTTTGATGAAGCAGAAAACCGCCTAACAGCCCAAATGGCACTGCTAGTTTACTTCACTCACAATCATATTAAGCAACCAAGCCAAGAAACACTGGCCGAACACAAAATGAAAATTGAAAGTTTCTTAAAAACAATATAAATACCACCTCAACACCATAGACAATAAAAGGAAGCGATAATATCGTTTCCTTTTTCTTTCACATACGAGATATAAATATTAAAATACATTCAATTACCTTGACGTATGAAAATCAACTCACTTACCTTCCAAACAATATCAACACTGGTTTAGTAATATATAAATAACTCCATGACGAATAATAAAAACATTAGCTTAATTTATAATAGTTTATACTTGGTATAAGCCTTTAATGACAAATATTTCTCTGCTCAATACCCTTGACGCAATCGTTTGCGCATTATATATTCCTTTAAAAATTACAGCTCATTATATTTTTATTCATACCCCCTTATAACCCATAAACAGGAAGTACGAACAATGTTCGCCATGCCCCAAAAACTGCTTGTAACGCTTTTTATACTGCTATTTACATCATTTGCGACTGCAAGCACAATGAAGAGTGTGTCAGTTCCTTCTCATACTGCGCCAAAACAGCCGATTTTGATTCAAGGACCTATGCCAATTGAGGCTGAATATTTTGCAGGTTTACTGAGCAACGTAAAAATTGAAAGCACGGGTAACTTCACGTTTTATATTGGTGATCTCAATGGTTACCCAATCGTAGTAACTCAAACGAGTAAAGGCGTTGAGAATACTGCTGCTGCAACTGCTGTTGCCATTGAGCGCTATAATCCACGTGCAATTATTAATCAGGGTACATCTGGTGGCCATGATAAATCACTGAATGTAGGCGACATTGTATTGGGTAAACGTTCCGTGAATGTGGGCAACTTAAAAACACCGATCACAGCAGAAGGCCAAGGTTCAGACCCATTTAATTGGATTCCAATGGACGTAATGGCCTCATCTGGTAGTGCTGGTGAAAGTTCAGATGCCGAAAAAATTCGTTACTACGAAGGCAGCCCTGAACTTCTCGCTGCTGCGCATGCAGTTAAAGATAGTTATAAGCGTGGCAAAGTGGTTGAGGGGACTATTGGTTCAGCAAACTTCTGGAATAATGAAATCGACCGTATGAACTGGCTACACAAAAACTTTGGTACCAGTGTAGAAGAGATGGAGACAGCGTCAGCAGCACTTATTGCTGAAGCGTACCAAGTGCCATTTCTTGGCATTCGCGTGTTATCAAATAACCTAACGAATGGCGGCAAGTACGACCCTACAACAGCAAAAGATAATCAAGAGTTCGTTAAAAACGTTGTTGTGCAGTACATTTCAACACTGCAATAACAGAAATACTGTAACGACTGAACAAATCGATTTTTCAATTCAAAAAAGAGCATGTAATCATTCGATTACATGCTCTTTTTTAGGTCTGATTAGATTTACTGATGACGTTCTGCGGTAATCTTAATCACTTCAATCACCACATCACTCGCGGCCTGCAAAGATTTCACAGGTAGGTATTCATAAATCGAATGAAAATTATGGGCACCAGTAAAAATATTCGGGCATGGTAAACCTTTTTGCGATAGAACTGCACCATCGTAACCACCACGCATAGGGATCGCTTTCATCGCAATGACGTTTCGTGCATAAGCTTCTTTCGCGATATCAATAGGAAAACTCGCTTCACCTTCTAAGCTATTTGCCACATTTTCGTAACGATCATCCAATTGAATGGAAATTGCAGATTCACCCCACAGCTTGCCACAACTGTCTGACAAATTTTGTAAAAAGCGCATGCGGTCGCGATAACCTTCCTGAGAAAAATCACGGATGTCCATCTTCAGTATCGTTTTTGCACTATTACCCGCCATTTCTTTCACCCAGTAATACCCTTCTCGTCCATCGGTATACTGTGGTGCTTCCCCTGCGGGTAACATGCTAATAAATTGGTGTGCCATCAATAACGAGTTTTTGAGCTTTCCTTTGGCTGACATAGGGTGAGCAGATTGCCCAGTAAACGTCACAACCGCATTACCCGCATTCCAGTTTTCATGTACAAATTCACCGATCCCGCAGCAATCTAAGGTATAACCGAAATCAGCACCAAAGCCTTCAACATCAAAAGCTTTTGCGCCACGTAACCCTTGTTCTTCGTCCGGTAAAAATGCCACTTTAACTGTACCGTGTGGAACCTCTGGATTGGCTTTTAACACCTGTAATGCGTGCATGATGGCGGCAATAGCGGCTTTGTCATCGGCACCTAACAAGCTAGTACCATCGGTCACTAGAATATCATCACCAACGTAGTTTGCTAGTTCTGGGAACTCGCTTTCTTTAAGCACAATATCCAATGCCGAATTCAAGCAAATATCACCACCTTGATAGCAAACAATTTGTGCATGGGTGTCATTCGCTTGCTCGGCACTGGTATCTAAATGAGCAAAAAATGAGACCGTCGGAATAGGTTTAGCTCCTTGAACTGAAGGAATATTTGCAGGCAAGGTGGCAGTAAGAATTGCGGTATCACGCAACACAATATTTTCCATACCTAACGCATCGAGTTCTTTCGCCAATAATTGCGCCAATTCCATCTGACCATCAGAAGAAGGCATGATACCAGCAGCACCTTTCTCACGGCTCGTTGTCGTATTAATGCGGGTGTAATGTAAGAAACGATCAACAATGTTCATGTATAACTCCAACGCTTTGCATTATTTCAAAAAAAGCCTTAATGGATATTAAGGCATATTTTCAGTAAATGGTCGCACAGTACTTCACAAGATCTCTGTACGGCCTGATAACATATAGCTTTTTCAATTTAACGTGGTTATACCAAAACCTGAGAACAAATAAGCACAGTCAATAAACCTCCGAACATCGGAATTGCGGTACGCTTTGCTAACTCAATTGGCGAGATATTAGCCACACCAGCACACGCAATGACGACACCAGCAACTGGCGATGCTGAACGCATTAAGCCTGCGGCTAATTGCATTGGTAATGCAACGTGCGCAGCAGCTGTACCCACTTGCGCAGCCACATCAGGTGCCAAGTTAGAAAAACTAAAGAACGAGGCATTGCCTGAACCAGACAACATAGTCACCATCACAATAATCAGTACTAATACCACTACCATCGCCAAATAACCTAACCCCATACTAGATGCCGAGTTAAGCAATAAATCAATGAAGCCAATCGCCGTTAAGCCAGTTACGAATACCTGAGCAGAAATAATTAAACTCACTACACCAGTAAATACATTACCCATTCCTTCTAGGTACACTTTCAGTGACGCAGCCACTTGCTTACCATCACGAGTGTAAATGTAATCACATATCATTGACACAAACAGGGCAATGAACATCGCCGTTACCACATCCATACGCACAGAGGTAACAGCAAACTTACTGAATGTTAGTAGTAACATCAGTGGCAATACAGGCAGAATTGCAAACCACTTAGGCGCATCACGTTGTTCTTTTGCATCAAGATTAAATTCGTGGGTAACGCCTTTTTCTGCGTCTTTCTGATCAAAGTAGCGCTGGCATACAAAGTGCAGCGCTGCAATCACTAACATCGCGACCATCGCAACGGGAAGCTGATAGCTCGCAAAATACGTTGCAACGTCGATACCCGAGACTTCAGCTGCTTTATTCGCGGCTGAAGAGGCTGGCCCTAAATCCAAACAGCCCGTTGTCGCAACCACTGCCGCCGCAGCTGCTGGGTTACAACCAACCCCCACAAGTACTGGATACATAGCGACTAATAACAACAGTGCTAAACCTGTCGCACTCGGAATGAAAATATTAATCAACTGACCAATAATGTACGCCAGCGCTAATACTAGATACGGATTTTTAATGTGAGAAAGTGGTTTAGTCGCAATTTGGACCATCGCATTGGCAGCACCAATGTGCCCCATATATTTCGAAAAGCCCCCCACGGCCATAATGATCAAACCTAACTTCGCCAACGTTGATGAAGAAATAACTTTAATTACTTCAAAAAAATCAACGATGATGGCGCCGGTTGGAGTTCCCCCTTTAGGAAGAAAATCTGTCGTACCATTTAGCACACCAAGCGCAATCATTAATAAACCGGCAAGGAATAATACCGCCTGAGTATTATATTTTTTTACAATAAAATACCCGACGCCTAATATCGTAGGTAACGCTAATAAAGTAATCATTTAAAACCTCATTATCTTACAGTCATAGTAGGGCTGCTCATTTAAAATAAATGAGCACAAATCAAAAAACTTATTTATAGAAATCACAAAGTTACACTGTCATTCATTGATGAATTACAGCTGTACATTAAATGTTATTTTTAGCGATAATCTAATTAATTAAAAAACACTGAACTCATCAAATACACTTTCAATACGATTAAAACGATTATTTTTTTCTTTCTGCCTTGAAAGCCCTTTAATAAAGGCTTCAATCAATGCAAAGCCAGAAGATCGATTATTAAAAAAACCTTCACTGCCACTTTCAACTGCAAACTGAATATCGCAATACGCCACAAACGGGTTTACAGGCTGATCGGTAACAAAAATAATACGGCCGCCAAACTGATGAAACCACTTCACTAAACGTATAGTAATTGTAGAAAAGCGGTGGTAGGAAATCGCAAATAAGGTATCGTCTTCTGTCACATCCGCCAACTGATGGGGTAATGTCGATATATCAGCTTTCAACCACACCACATCTTTACGTAAGTACCTAGCCAATAAAAAGAAATAATTAGCTAAGGCTTCTGATGAAGCACTGCCCATCACGTATAACTTTCCTTTCGGGTTCTGCATATACCTAATCGCACGTTCGAAATCGTCATCCGAAATTGATGCAAAGGTTTTAGTCATATTAAACATTACTTCATCGTAATGTTTCGTCAATATACTTTCATTATCAGTGTGTTGTGTAACCTCATATCGTTCAACGGGGGTCGTCAACGTTTGGGCTAATTCATCGGCTACATGTTTCTTGAATTCCAAAAAGCCACTGAAGCCTAAGTGTTGTAAAAAGCGCCCTAATGTCGCTTTTCCAACCCCAATCTGCTTGCATAACTCATCAATTTTTGCAAAAGGCAGCATGGTATAATGCTTCATAAAGTACTGGGTAATACGCTCTTCTGCTACAGTCAGCGCCCCTAACCCATTTACTGCATTGATGAAGTCTTTTTTATCCATGGGGCTTATTTCCCAAATCTTTAATCTATGGGATATATTTCCACTTATCCGATGACACTTACAAGGGAATTAGATTTTCCCACACTAAATTTGTGACTAACACACACAATGAGTATGGAATTATCAATACATTGATTTTTAACAAAGAAATAGAAACAAATTTAAAGCGCTTAATTTACATAAAACAAACATAACAAAATAAATAGATGATAGTAATAGTCACACCACTAAATATAATAAATAATTTTGTTATAAAAAAAGAGCATGTAATCATTCGATTTCATGCTCTTTAAAATTACGTCATTATAAAAGTCTCGACACTTTCGTATTTAGTCTCTTATTTATATTACCAATGCTCAACTTCAACAATTTCAGCGCTGATAAAGTAAACCGACTTTTCAGGTACTGTAAAAGTGATAGGGTTACCTTTTTGCTGGGTCTTAGGTCTAAAATACGTATCAGGAAGACGTTTTATTGATGACCAAATTTTCGCCTCTTCACTACCGATTTGATTTCCATTTTCATCGTTTAAGGCAACCTTTACAATCACTGTAACGACCGATTGCAAACTCTGATTTGTCATCATTGTCGGAATAACAAGCACACCATCGTCATACTCGGCAGCTGTAAGTAGCACATCAATACCACTATTACTCAGTTGTTGAATGTTTTTACTCGTGCCCAGCTCTATACGTGCTCCTTTAGGTGCCTGAGTAAGGGGAATAGCGGTAGCACCCTTCGTAATACTAGAGGTAGCAGGTGCTATTGGTACTGCACTTATCGTTTCGATTGGCGTCGATTTCACCTCTACAGGTAAAACGGTCGTCTTTATTGCTTGGTATTCCCATGTGAAGTCATCATGTAATACAATTTGTCGACCATCTTCTAACACCACCACTTTATCTGCAGCCCAAGCACTATTTGTTGCTGTTAGGGCTATCAATACCCCACACAGCTGGCTCATTATTCTCATGTTATATCCCTTACCAAAGCTTTATTTCTTATTCTTATAAGAATAGTAACAGGTTTACTGTCCAAATAATGTTGTATACATCCATCATAAATATATACCCAAGTTACAACCTTAGCGGTGATGCTGTTCTATCTGTTTAAAGACTCAATACTACGAGTGATTTCATTAGGGCGATCTGCACTACCTGAATGAACTTCGAAGCCCAAAGTACACTAACGTTACGACGGTTTACTGCTTTTGTAATATATAATTTTCAGCTAAATCGCCAGTGATTCGTTTCCCTTCACGGTCTAAACGAAACAAGCGCCTTTCTCCAACAAAGTACTGAATACTACTTCCATTATCGTTGAGCAACGTGACTGTATTACCAGCGGCATTCCATTCAAGTTGACCACTGCGCTCGACATCGCCACCTTCTTTTCCTTGGTAGGTTTCAGTAAGCATATAAGAGCCGTCTTGCCTAAGCATTAGCTGTGTTTCTATACCCGAGCAATCAGCACACGGTAAAATGCCATTGTATGTACCATTCCAATCCAGTGCATTACGTGCGTTATGTGCATCTGCAATGACTTCTGCTTGATCTTGAATTGCAGCGACGATAGTAGATTCAGCCTGCTCAGGTTGCACTACTTCTGTTGAAGCTTTTTGATCGCAGCCAACCAATAATAATCCCATAACTGTTACAACTAGTAGATTTCGTTTCATCAGTACACCTATATACAACTGCCTATCGATAACTTTCAATTATAGCGATACATCTGTCTGCTAACGGTCAGTAAAGTGTTAACTGTTAGTCAGAATAAATATGCGGTATTTAGTGAGTATAATTCCTTGATTAAAAAAATATTAATACTGGTTTAATTAAACTCGAATAGACGCTGTGAAGGGAAAAGAGAATAGTAATTGCAAAACAACACGGCGACTTAATCCTATGTACATTCCCATAGAAAATACATTAAGCGCTTATAACTACATCACAGAGATACGATAAGGTAATACTATGTCTTTTAATCTTCGCAACCGTAACTTTCTAAAATTACTTGATTTCACAGGCAAAGAAATCGAACACCTCATAGCATTGGCGCAAGACTTAAAACATGCCAAGTATGCGGGCACTGAACAACAGAAGCTGAAGGGTAAAAATATCGCTCTCATCTTTGAAAAAACGTCCACTCGTACCCGTTGTGCGTTTGAAGTAGCAGCCCATGATCAAGGAGCACATGTCACTTACATTGGCGGCGGCTCGCAAATGGGTCATAAGGAAAGTACTAAAGATACTGCCCGTGTTTTAGGTCGTTTCTATGATGGCATTGAATATCGTGGTTTTGGGCAGGATGTCGTTGAGATTCTAGGAGAGCATGCCGGCGTGCCGGTTTGGAATGGTTTAACCGATGAATGGCACCCAACTCAAATCATCGCAGATTGGATGACAATGCTAGAACACGGTAACGGCAAGCGCCTAAATCAAATGAAACTCGCCTATATGGGCGATGCAAAAAATAATATGGGTAACTCACTAATGGTTGGCGCGGCAAAAGTGGGAATGGAAATCCGTCTTGTTGGCCCTAAAGCCTACTGGCCAGATCCAGCTCTTGTTGCGGAGTGCAATGAGTTGTGCAAAATTTCAGGAGGTAAAATTGTTATTACCGATAATGTCCAGGAAGGTGTTGATAGCGTAGACTTTATTTACGGTGATGTATGGGTTTCTATGGGTGAACCAGAAGAACTGTGGGAAGCTCGCATAAACGATCTAGCACCCTATCAAGTGAACATGTCGGTTATCACAGCAACGCAGAACCCAGCGGTTAAATACATGCACTGCTTACCTGCATTTCATAATGACGAAACACGAGTGGGTAAAAAAATAGAAGAGAAATTCAATATGAAAGGTCTTGAAGTGACAGAAGACGTTTTTGAATCTTCTTACACTATTTGTTTCGATGAAGCAGAAAATAGAATGCACTCAATTAAAGCAATTATGGTTGCAACCTTAGGCGATTAATAGCCAGTAATTTGCACCTAACTAAGAAATCCTATCTACTAAAGCCGTATTTTTACGGCTTTTCATCGTTCTATATTGCCGATAGCCATAACACCACAGTCTAATTCTCCAAATTCCAGAAACAAAAAAGGCCGCCTAGGCGACCTTCTATCATTTCTTTTTATTAAAGAATTATAAAGCTACAACGTTTGCAGCTTGAAGACCTTTTTGGCCTTGCTCTACTTCAAAAGAAACTTTTTGACCTTCAGCAAGCGTTTTAAAGCCTTCTGAAGCGATTGCACGGAAATGTACGAATACGTCAGCGCCGCCGTTGTCTTGAGTGATGAAACCGAAACCTTTCTCTTCGTTAAACCACTTCACGATACCAGTTGTGTTAGACATGTTTGTCCCTTATTTAATATTCAAATGTCGCATATGCGACGTGATAATTTGTTGAATTATACACTATTACGCTAAATAAAAGGAAACATATAGGCACATAACGATAACGTTTTTGTAGCTGTAAGTTTAACTTGTACTTGATGCTGCATGTAATAACTCTCTGAATTGCTGAGCGACATACTAACAGGTATGTCGCTTTTGTACAGATAAATTTCGTTTTCACTCGAAAAACTGTCTTAAAATAAGGTAACCAGTGGCTTAACTGTTCACCTTAATCGAAAAAAGGCGCTGTTATACAGAGCCTTACACAGTTAAGTTTATTGTCATTACAGAATTTCTTTTACTCGCCCAACATCACCACTTTCTAAACGAACTTTAATACCATGAGGGTGCGTTGCAGATTTAGTCAGTAAATCTTTCACAATACCTTTCGTTAAATTGCCTGTACGTTGATCTTCTTTTAAAACGATTTGTACTTCTAATCCAGCATGAATATCTGAGCGGCTTGTACCATTCATTGTTAATCACTACTTAGTTAAAACATTAATATAGCGATTGTATACCCAAGTTACCTCAAGATGCTCGTTTCAGCGGGAATTTGTTGGGTTCTAGGCAAGGCGCTTATTTATAGACCTAGTGGTTCTACGTTTAAAATGAGCAACGCCGTCCCTTCGGGAGTGACTTGAGGTGGCTTGGATATAACAGCTGAAAAAAATATTGCGAAGTATTACAGAATAGTAGATAACGATTAATTGAGCACAGTAAAACGGTCAAAGAAGGAGACAGCCTCCGTCAATGCTTGGTTACGAAGTTCATCTTTCTCCATCAATAGTTCATGCCTAGCCTGCTCTATCACTTTTATCTGACATTGTTCACTCACACAATTAAAACGATGCTGAGCTTTATTATCAACGATTGTGTCGCTACCCGCCTGCAATAACAAAACAGGTGTCTTCAATTTTTTGGCATCACGAATACAGTTATTTGCCGCAGTTAACGCTTGCCACAACCAGCGAGTACTAGGGCCTCCAATACGTAGTTCAGGGTGAACTTGATATAAATGCTTCGCCCATACGTAACGTATCAAACTTTGGCATTGGTCATTATTCTCAAAAGGAGCTTCATGATACGCCTTCTGTCCAACTAAATAGGAGGGATGTTGTTGGTACTTATCTGCGATTTTCGTCAATACTTTCGCCAGAGACGGCGCAATAGAATGCAACGCCGCAGGCATACATAGGCCAAACATGGGAGCATTTAACACTGCTGCATCAAAGATATTAGGATGCTGCTCTAGATATAGTGTTGTTATTGCACCGCCCATTGAATGCGCCAGAATAAACGCATGGTTATAATTAGTTGGCTTTACAATAGAATCAACAAATTGATGTAGATCTTCAACATAGTCAGTAAAATTATCAACATGACCGACTTCAGGATCTGCGGTCATACGTCCTGAAGCCCCTTGTCCACGATGATCCAACGCAAACACATCAAAGCCACGACGACTAAATTCATAAAATACTTCTTGGTATTTCCAAAAACTTTCATTGCGACCATTAACAATAACAACACACTGTGTATTTTTAGGGTTTGTAATACTGACCCAACTGATCGGTAAATTATTTACCCCCAGAAATATATTTTGCTGACGTTGTTGCCACATTTGATGAATTTCATGTGTCATTAACGTGGTAAAACTCGATTCCTTCGTGACAAGTTCCGTTATGCATAATTGAGTCATTTTAATTTCCTATGCACAAATTTTTTCTTTGTTACTCTCAGGCTTAGCATTTACACCAAAGTTACGTCCAACTGTCGCCATAAAATAACGACCAGAACGATGTCCTAGCTGATAATCGTGCTCTAACGAATCGCTTGTGCTGCCGATTAACTTGGAATGCAGTTCTTTTGTTGGGTGAATCTCGTAGATGGTTGCGTCTGCCGGTGGATTATTCAAAAACTCTTGGGTTTGTCGGTAGTTTTCTTCATGTTCGAGCAGTAAAGCTATAACCTCAGCCGCTTTAGTTTTACCCAACACTTTTTTTATAACCGACATCCAACAATGATCAAAATGTGCAGTAATGGGAACGGTACGAATCACCACAATGTGACGGAATCCACGTTCATAAGCTTCTTGAGCAGGAATAGGTGCACCTACACCACCATCAACCCAATATTGCTGCTTATTCAATATCGGTTGACGACGTAATATAGGAATTGCACATGATGCCTTTAAAGCAACATGCCAATCATCATTATCTAGATCAAAAAATGTCGCGTGATGATTATCGGCATGGCTTGCACTGGCAAGTACTGTGCAAGAGCGCATATTCTCGTGGCCTTGCTGCCAATCTAACGGCAAACGAGTTTGAGTTTGCTCTAATAGCCAATCTAGGTTTAAACCTTCTTTGCCAGCCAGGAAACGATAAATATCAAAGAAATCGTGGTCTGTCGTTGCTTCGGTAATAACACGGTACGCATGCTTAGTCTGACCACAGATAAACGATGCCAAATTTAATGAACCAGCAGATGTGCCAACCATTAATGAGAACGGATTAAAATCAGCCTCTAAGAAGGCATCTAATACCCCCGCAGTAAAAATACCTCGCTGTCCCCCTCCTTCTGTAACTAATGCAACTTTCGTTACATCAGGGCAGAGAAAAGACAATGATTCATAATTTTTAATCGCGCATGAAATATGCTTTCCTGGCATTGAATTATCCCCTAAAGACTCATTAATGGTTAATGTTCCGTAAGGATAATCGTATTGACTTTGTTTGAATATTTGATACTTTCTATTACTTCGTTAAGTAAAACTTAACAACATACGAACCTCGAATATGCTTTTTGCTTAGCGCTGTAATAAAAAAGCAGCTACCAAGGTAACTGCTTCTCTATATACATATTCCACTTCACACAATGGCGAGGTAATCATATGAACAGCTGAGCTTATTTTTCTGCTGCAATCACAGAAATCTCAACAAGTAACACATCACGCGCCATGCTTGCTTCAACACAAGCACGAGCAGGTGCATGACCTTCAGGAACCCAGCTATCCCACACTGCATTCATTTCAGCAAAATCTTTCATATCTTTTATGTATAACGTCGCTGAAAGCATATGTTCTTTATCACTACCGGCTTGTTCAAGTAGTGCTTCAACTTTCTCTAACATTGTTTCTGTTTGTTCTTTAATACCTTGAGTTGCGTCTTTACACACCTGACCACATAGGTAAATTGTTCCGTTATGCTTAACAATACGGCTCATACGTGCGCCAGTTTCCAGACGTTCAATCATTATTAACTACCTTTTATTAAACAGACCCTAGTGAGATACCAATCTAGAATGGTATTAAATACTCGAATACAAAGCATCCAAGGGAATATTGTAACGGGAAAAGTACCGATTTTCGACCATATAAGCATGATTTAAAATAACAAAAAACACTCACTTGACCTCGCCCAATACTTTATAAGAGAATAACTGACACAATAATCAGAATATTATCACTATCAATAAAAATGCAAAATATCAAAGCACTGAGTTATATTGCTATTTGTACTTCCATTGTTTTCTCTAGCACAACGTTTTCCTCAGGTAATGTCTCTATGGGCATAACAACAACGGATACTAATGCAGGAAAAATTAAAGCGTATACTTGTCAATTTTGTCATGGTAGCAATGGAATAGCAGCAAACCCTACCTATCCAAATATTAATGGTCAAAATGAACAATATCTCTACCAATCAATGAAGGCTTATCAAAACGGCGAGCGTACGAATACGATGGGAAAGATGATGAAACAACAGTTATCAAGCTTAAAAAATCAAGATCTCGCAGATATTGCAGCCTATTATTCAACAATGGATTAGCCGACTTGAAATAGGTTAATAATTCACTTATAACACATCAAAAATAAACATGACTAGAGAAGGTATCATTCGCGCCACTTATTTTTTAGGGTGGCATACTATAAATTATATTGAATAGTATTGAAATGACCCTTAATTTAACTTTTTAGACAAAATACGTGATTGTGTTTCAAAACCAAGAGTATCGTAAAATTGTTGTGCTCCATTATTAAAAGCCATCACTTCAAGCCTTATTTCATCTACACATTCACCGATTGCCCATAATTCAACAGCTTTCAACAACTTTTTACCAATACCCTGACCTTGATGTTTATCCGAAACAACAATTGTTCGTACTCGACATAGCTTTTTCTTTTGAAGAAACGTTACTGTCGTATTTTCAGTAATACTCGCAAGTACAAATCCTGTTATTTCATCGTTTATTTCAGCAATAATAAATACCGTGTTATCAGCACTAAAATTACTTCGCCAATAGCTTCTATCTCGATGAACCCCTTCAGGCTCAGCAAAAACATGGGGCGCGCCATTATAATGCTGGCTATTTATCTGCTGTGCGAGAAAGCAAATACACTCTAAATCCTTTTCTACCGCTATTCGTAAGTTCATAATGACTTTTTATCGCATCCCTTTTACATTCACAGCTTAGATATTTATCCATCAAAGTAACGTAATAACATTACTAAATATGGTTTATGTACAAATAGTATTTAATCTTTATGCTTATAGTATGTGACTGATTTGTCATCAGTTCATATTCAGGTTTTAAGGTTGGATACTTATTATCTAATTTAGTTCACTGAATACGCAGCATTTAGCATATCACGTAATAGCATGATCAATAAGTAGAAATAAATCATATACAAAACAACACCTGTACCAACAGGTGCAATAATTATCAGGGTGGATTTCAACAACAATCGGCTTATCATTAATTAACAAAGAGTAAGAGGTCACTTGTTTAAATATCGTTATCTCTTAATGGGTGGAAACGTTATTCGTTCCCCTTCTGCGGTCAGAATAGAAATATCACTGGGTTTACCCTCTGCATCTAGGCGTAGTTCGCCAATTGCACTGCGATTAATTAATCGATGACCACCAGCAACATCAGGATCACGTTTAGTTATTTTTAAACGCTTACGTTTAGTAAACCAGTTCAATGGCGAATGTGGGCTATATAAAGCACGATCCATTGCATCACAAAAACGCAGTAACTGATTAGGAAATTCATTCTTAATCCCACTACAGGTTATTTGGTAGATATTGGGGCTACTGCGACGAAAACGCATTTTTATATCGTAAGCAAACGAGTAATGCACATCGCCCGATAGAATCACGAAATTGGTTGGCGTCTTAGTATGCGTAAAGATACTCAATAATGTATTAGCCGATCCCGGATGCGTCATCCAGTTCTCGGCATCAATCACTAGAGGCTGACCAATCCACGTCATTGCTCGCTGCAATGTTTCGATAAACTTCACGCCAAAAATGGGTGCTGCCGATACGATGATCACAGCAGGTTGATGTAATAATTCATGCTGCATTTCAATTAACGCTTCCCAGTCCATCAACCCTGATGGCTTATTCATTTTAGACTCTGAGCGCCAACGACGAGTACGCGTATCTAGAACAACCATCTTAGGGGTCGTTTCAATGGTGTAATGCCATTGCTCGAACCGATACAAATGATCGATAAAAACATCTTGATGGGTAGCAGTGGGTGTAGCGAAATATTGCCTCGCGAGCATTAAAAACGATTCATCAAAATTTTGAGGAGCATTGCCCCAGCCCTGACATAACCAATAACTTAATAAGCCATTACCGATGATTCGTCGTGAAAAGGCGTTGTCGTTAGCCGCTTTTTCCCACCCTACGGTTAAATTCCAGTCATCGGTTACATCATGATCATCAAAAACCATATAGGTAGGAATATGCGCCATTAAGCGTTGAACTTGCGGTAAACCTGCAACAAAATTATCAATATTCTGTTTTTCATCTTGCCATAGCTGTTGCCATTTAGGCGTGAGTATCTGCTCACCACTGCGGAAATCATTTTTCTGTAATCGCGAGGAATCGACTAATGCCCACAACTGCGGCGACCAAACCAAGATATACATCGCGAAAAACTCACTAAAAGTAATTAGATGGTTTTCACTTTCACTTGAACTAAAAACGGGCGAACCACGATGAGGAACCCAACTGGTTGATAGTCCTTTCTTGCGCAAGAATGTACGAAATAGTGAGGCTTCATCATGGTAGTGCGGCAAGATTTTATCACGCCCATAAAAGTTACAATCATGCTGATACAAACTCGCACTATCTGCGACGGGGCTTTGTACAAACGTCTCATCAGGTAAACCAAGCAAACCAATCACTTGCTGAATCACATCCAACATAGGGCCTGCGACATGATCAGCATAAATCTGATCACCACTCATCATTAATAATGAAGGGCGCTCAAGCGTTTTTTGCCCAGCGACTTTGTTATCAGCAGCCACTAAACTGTCTTTGCTAGGGTAATGCGGATTTCGGCATGAGCCATGCAATACGTAATCTGCTCGGGGATTAATAGTGAACGATAGGCGCTGTTCTTCATCATATAGAAGGCTGGGCACTAAATGCGTGATATCGCCATCTTGAGTATCCAATTGATATTCCAATACCGTATCGACTGGAAACTCACCCTGAAATTGCGCTAATACTACCCAAGCAGATTTGCCGATTTGGATCTGTGCTTGTTCATCTATCGTCGCATGGTAAAACGCACTCTCTTGACCTTCATGGAATAATGAAAAGGTGGCAACAAGCGGTTTCGATGTGACTAACCAAACGGCAATGTCGCTTGGTGTTACTTTTCGTAGAATAGGGCCAGCCAGCAATAGTGGTAAGGCAGTTGAAGAACCAATAAACGAAGACATAGCAGTAGACGAACAATCAGACATAAACAGGACACAACCCTAACTAGACACTTCACTAGAAACCATCAATAATCATACCCTTTTTTTGAACGAAGTGAGTTACCTGAATGTAAAGTTATGAATAGATTAGAAAGGTCAGGCGTCTTCCGAGAACATTATTTCCATCTGTGAATACATCCAATTCATAACAGGACCATTACCTTTATCACGGCGTTTCACCACCCCCATTTCAACCACCAATGAATCGGGGATATGTTTGGTTGATAATTCAACAAGATCATTGGTATACCACTCTGCACTTGCTACATGTTCAGGCACTAAAGCCCAACCAACACCACGAATTACCAGCGCTGTAATATAGTAATAACTGTCTATATGCCAATATTGAGAAGAAATAGATTTCGCCTGTGTGTCCCCCATACGATCACGAATGACTAATTGGCGATATTGGTTAAGATCAGAAAATGTCGGCACTGCAATCTTTGATAATGGGTGATTAGCAGAAACAATTAATGACTGACGAAACTGACCTGTCGGGACAAACTCAAGACTGTCAGGTAATTCTTTGAGATAGAACAAGATGCCAAGATCCGCTTTTTTTTCATCGACCCATTGGGCTATATCATCTTGAGAACCATTGATAATGGTTAATTTTAACAATGGGTAGCGCTGGGCGATTTTTTCAAAGAAACATTCAAATGCAACAATAGGGACAGCTTCATCCATCGCTACCGTTAGCGACAGTTCTTCACCAGAGCTCACAGTAAGTGCGCGAGACTGTAATCGCTGACATTGGGATAACACTGCTTGTGCTTCGATAAACATATCTTCGCCTTGCTGCGTTAATACGGGTAGTCGTGCTGTTCTATCAAAAAGTTCAAAACCTAAATCCGCTTCTAAATTAGCAATTGCAGTACTTATTCTAGATTGCGCCTTTCCCAACTTTCGTGCCGCAGCAGAAAATGAGCCTTGCTTCACAGACGTGACAAACGCTTCAAGTTGATCCAATGTCCAATTCATTTCTCACCCCAGAAGTATCCGAAATTCGGATAGATACTAACTTCCACCAATCTGTATAACAAGCATAATGTGTTTCATCATATTCAGTGAAAGACAATGCTATGCAAGACAATACAATTACTATCGATTCTAACGAATCCATTGCCCGTACCTTTTGGCGCTATGCTATCCCTTCTATCGCTGCGATGGTTGTAAATGGCTTATATCAGGTTATCGACGGTATTTTTGTTGGTCATTACGTGGGCTATGAAGGTCTTGCGGGGATTAATATCGCGTGGCCAATTATTGGTATTATTGCGGGTTTAGGCATCATGATCGGCATGGGTGCTGGTAGCTTACTCTCAATTTATCGTGGCGAAGGCAACAATGCTAAAGCACAACAAACATTGTCTAGCAGTCTTTGGTTAATTGCGCTATTTGGTGCTTTATCCATGCTATTGATTCATTACTTTGGTACAACATTACTCACAGCACAAGGCGCTGTTGGTAATACGCTCAACTTCAGCCTCGATTACATTAATGTATTCACTTGGGGAGCGGGTTTCACTATAGCCGCAGGCGCATTGCCAATGCTTATTCGCAATGACGATAGCCCTAACTTTGCTACTGGATTAATGATTCTTGGCGCGGTGATGAACATAATCCTAGATTATCTATTTATTGGATTATTTGATCTCGGTTTAAAAGGTGCCGCAATCGCGACAGTTATTTCGCAACTTACCGTCTTTATTATTGGGGTGGGATATTTTTTCTCGGCACGTTCTCAGATAAAAATAAATAAACTAACCCTCAATTTTTCAATTGCTTCGAAAGCGGTAACACTCGGAGCATCGAGCTTATTTATGTTTTTGTACTTTAGCTTCATTGTCGCATTACACAATAAGCTTTTCATGGTTTATGGCTCTTCTATACATGTTGGCGCTTTTGCCATTATTGGTTATTTGGGTACCATGTATTATCTAATTGCAGAAGGTATTGCAGGTGGTATGCAGCCACCAGTAAGCTATTATTTTGGTTCTAAACAAATAGACAAAATTAAAGCAACAGTGATGCTGGCATTAAAAATCATTCTGATTTCTGGTGTTGTTTCTGTTGCACTATTAAATTTGTACCCAGAAACAGTTATTAGCTTGTTCAGTAAAAATGACCCATTGTTGCTTGCAGAAACCCAAAATGGTTTACGTTTACACTTGTTTGCTTTGTATCTTGATGGCTTTATTTTCTTAGCTTCGGTGTATTTTATGGCCGTCAATCAAGGTGGTAAAGCGCTCGCAATCTCGATCGGTAATATGCTGATCCAGTTGCCATTTTTGTATTTTTTACCACAATGGTTAGGCGTAGATGGTATTTGGCTTTCTGTACCAATTTCAAATATTGTGCTGACTCTAATTGTTGCACCTCTTTTATGGAGAGATATTCAACATAGCAGTCAAAAGCATTCAGTACAGATCGCTAATGCAAATATGGTTCGCTCACAGTAGTCCTTTCACCTCGATAATCTTAACCTCGACGCTATACTGCCGCTCGCTCACCAATAAATTGAGCGAGCGACAGCTTTATCCCGTCCAATTAAGCCGTTAACCCACCTATTACGTAAGTGAATTGATTACTGAAACTAATTGAGTGTTCAACACGGAATCATTAAGACAACCCGCTCACTAGCTAAACTATGGTTAGATCATTAAACCTAACCCTCAACACAAAATTTGCAAGTGCCATAAAGGTAATAACGTCAAAGTTCAATATGACAGCTACACCGATTCATTTATATAAACAACATGATTGATGGTAAAATAAATATTTAACCTTTTGCATCACCATAAATTTAGAGTAGAACCTCAACATTTAAACGCCACTCATTCATTAATAAAATGACGGTTATTTGGCATGCTTATATGACACTTTCTAAAAACGAGATACGCTAAAAATCTGAAAAAGTTAATTGGAAGCAATATCAAACATATATAGGAAGATTAATTTTTTTTATAAAAAAACATGAGTTATATTTATCAAGACTGTCGCCATCCATTATTTACACGAATTATAATAACAAAACTTACATCAACACACTCAATACTTACCAATTGACGTAGCTTTTATGAACCCAAATGAAATCAATAATAACAAAATTTTTATTGATAAAAATACAAATGAAATACATATAGGTGGCTATAAACAGCATCTAACACGTAAAGAAAGCGATCTCTTTTTTCTTTTAATGAAGGGGTCACCTAACTATGTGACAAAACAGCAAATCATTGATGAAATATGGCCCTCTGGGCATATCTGTGGCGAGAGCGTCACTCAGCTTATTAAGCGCTTACGCAAAGCTATTCGTGACGATGCCAAAACGTTGATCATAAATACACCTTGCAGAGGGTATCGCCTGACAATCAGAACTGAAAATATTCACATTGAATGTGAGAGCACAAACAGAGCACAAACTATACCTACTGACAACACACAAGCTAATAGCATGCTCGATTCTACATCTTGGGCGTTTAAGCCTAATTCATCAAAAACGCTGTACTACCCAATAGCCATATTAACTATGTTGGTATTAATACTTTTATTTCTCAATCTTTTCGTATCTGACGATCATTACTCTCCTTATGGGCACTATGAATTTTCTTATAACTCCTTACGTCTGAAGAATATAGATAACAGCCTTTCAATTGAAATATCATCTGGGCTTAATGAATATCACTGCCGCTATGATGCATCTAAAGAGATTTTACATTGCATAGAAATTTAGTATTACCTATCATTACGTTAATATTATTAATCTCAACTATAATATTAACGTTCAAGATAATCTCAAAAAATAACTCTCCAACGTTAATGGGGCGATGGCTTGCCATCACAATTACAGAAAGAAAAAACGTTATAAAAACAACCAAACACTTTGCTGATATAACAAATAAAAAAATGGTCATTTCTATGATTAAGAGGGAATGGGATAAAAATACGAAGAGCAATATAAATAATTACATCTGTCAAACCACTTATCGTTACCAACATGAAAAAAAATCTGAGAAAAGAATTCTGTTAGATTTACAAGAGTCCACCTGTTACATAAATAATGAATTACAAGTCATACCTTCCGTTATTAAGATAAAAAAAGCATCTTTAGTCTCAATTCGCTTTCTCGATCAAGACCAATTCATTTTCATAGGTAAAGATGACATTAACGATAAATACTATACTGGGGTATTTAAGCGAATTGCAGCCAGCGAAGAATCATGAATAGCTCTCTTCTCATCACTTTCAAGATCTACTTCTCAAAGCACAATTGTTTCACATATACACAAAACGCGATAAGAGAACGCGATACATTTGATGTAAACGAAAGAACAGTTCGGCGTGACTTATCAAAAGAAAAAGGAATTGTTGATCTGTTCTTTGGTGGCACTAGATTAATCGAAGTTAATAAAGCAGAAAAATTTAGAACAATAGAAAAGAGACAAATAGCTTTTTAGGCTTCGGATATACCGATATTGGTGGTGATGGTTGGTGGTTTACACCTTGGGTTGCTGCTAATTATACCAACGTTAAAAATGACTTTAATGTAATTACAGATTTTAACGGATTTAATGGCGCAACGGTTGGTTGGAGTGCTGGTTATGTATTTGAGTTTATGGGTGAAGACTTACTATTGGCCAATTGGAATGAAATTGAATTATTCCGTGCTGACGATTACGCAACTAATAACAATGGAAGTACAGGTCTTAATGGTGGTTTGAATTTAGGATGGAATATCACGAATAATATTAATACAACGATCATGTACCGTTATTATCATAACAAGTTAGGCGCTGATGGGTATGGTGACATTTTGATCTACCGCTTGGCATATACATTCTAAACCGCTTTGTTCGTCATTCAATAAAAGCTCCTTGATAATAGGAGCTTTTACAATGAACGATAACAAGCCAACGTACCATCACTGTAAATCAGTGACTCTTCAATTCTTTCGAAACCGTCAATATCGCTTCTCGTAACCAAGTATGCGAGGTATTATTTTTTAAACGAGAAGGCCACACCATAAAAATATTGATTGGTTTCGTTTTATAAGGAGAATCAATTAGCCTCAATTCAAACATACCTTCACATTGTTTAGCTAATGAATAGGGTGCCATTGAAATGGCTTCACTGCGTGCGGTTGTCGCTAGCATACTCATGAGTGAACTATGCTCACAATACATCTTTCGGTAAGGCAGTCGCTCATACGTAAAATAATCAGCAATCGTCAGATTAAAGCGTCGCATATTGAAAAAAACATGAGACTCTTCAAGAAATTGCTCTTTCGATAGAACTTCATTAATACGTGGATGATGACGGCTTACAACGCAGCACATTTTTTCACTTAATATTGCCTCACTCGATAACGAGACAACATCAGGTTGAACAATATCAAGCACAACATCAATTTGTTCAGCTTGCAACTGATCATACATTTGCTGTTCTTGAGCAGGTAGCTCATGAAAAATAATCGTTGGGGCGTAATCTTTTAGATACTTATCTAGCCTCGGTTGCAATATATGTATCACGGATTCAATCGCATAAACATGAAACTCTCGTGCGGTATGTAATGGATCAAATTGTTCAAAGCTATTCACCGTTTGCTCTACTTTCAACATGGAGTTTTCGAGTTGGTGGTACAGCTGATTCGCTACCGCTGTCGGTTGAATGCCACGCCCAGCACGGATAAACAATTCTTCCCCGACTGTTTTCTTTAAACGCAAAATCGCATTACTCACTGATGATTGAGTAAGATCTAACTCTTCTGCCGCTTTTGTAAATGAGCACGTGTTATATACACTTAAAAAAACACGTAACAGGTTCAAATCAAAATGTTTATTCTGTGACATCAGTATCCCTACTATTCACACTGCATGAGAACTATCATCATTATTTACATTGTAAATATAATAAGTGCAGTTACGACTGACCCAAGAGCAAAAAGAAACAGCCATTCATATTGTAAATACTTAAACATACGTTGACTATAGTGTTCAATATAGCTGTTTTTTTTAAAATCATCTCATAAAAACAGTACGGTCCTTTCGAATCGCTACATTAATTTAAAGAGAGATGACATGAAAACTAAACTACTACCGTTAGCGCTTGCGATTGCAGCTCCTTTCTCATATGCAAATTCAAATCTAATCACGCTACCTGAATTCACGGCAGAATCTAAAGCAGCAACAGAGACAACAGCTGAATTTAATCAATCGTTAAGAGAGAAGCTTAATTTCGCCGATAAAAAAGATTTTAAGCTCGCGGATAAAGGTTTAATTGCTCGTGAAGATAATCTCAAAATAATAAGTAAAGATGGTAAAAATGTGGCTTGGGAGTTAGGCAATTACGACTTCCTTCTTGAAGGAAAAGACTTCGATACTGTCAACCCAAGCATGCAGCGTCAGGCCGTTCTAAATATGAAGCATGGTTTGTTTGAAGTACGTGACGGCGTATATCAAGTACGTGGTTACGATCTTGCAAATATCACATTTATCCGTTCAGATAATGGATGGATTGTTTTTGATCCTCTCACGATTCCAGAAACAGCAGAAGCCGCATACACTCTCTTTAAGAAACATGTAAAAGACGGCAATCTACCCATTAAAGCCGTTGTATATTCACACTCCCATGCAGACCATTTCGGTGGCGTAAAAGGCATTGTTTCTCAACAAGAAGTGAACGAAGGTAAAGTACAAATTATTGCACCGCGTGGTTTCACTAAACATTCAATCTCTGAAAATATTTTAGCCGGTACTGCCATGTCACGCCGTGTACTGTACCAATACGGCACCGCGCTTGATAAAGGGCCACAAGGACAAGTTGATGCTGCTATCGGTAAAAGTGTGGCCTCAGGTGAGCTGTCTCTGATCATCCCAACCAAAGAAATCAAAGATGATATAGAAACTATTACAGTCGATGGGCTAGAGATGGTGATGCAAAACGCACCAGAAACAGAAGCACCATCAGAAATGAATACCTATATACCAGAATACAAAACCTATTGGGGTGCAGAAACCACTGTTGGTGGATTACATAATGTGTACACCCTGCGTGGTGCATTCGTTCGCGATACGTTGCAATGGGCTGATGTGATTAACGAAGCGCTGTACTCGTTTGGTCATGATGCTGAGACCCTAATTGCATCCCATACTTGGCCGCGTTGGGGCAATGACAACATTGTCGATTTCCTTGAAAAGCAACGCGATATGTATGGTTATATTCACGATGAATCACTTCGATTAGCTAACCACGGTGTCAACATTAACGATATTCAAGATGAATTCTACGTACCAGATGCGCTATCTAACGAATGGTATTTACGAGGTTATCATGGCAGTTACCACCGTAATGCCAAAGCAGTAATCAATAAATACTTAGGTTATTTTGATATGAACCCTGCGACGTTGATACCGTTAAGCACAAAAGATTCGGCCGATCGTTATGTGGCTGACTTTGGTACAGAGAACATCATGAACGCGGGTTTTAAAGCCTTTAAAAAAGGAGAGTACCGCTGGTGTGCCGAAATTGTAAATAAGGTGGTATTTGCTGAGCCAACCAACAAACAGGCTCGCTTTTTACAGGCAGACTGTTTAGAACAGCTAGGATACCAAAGCGAGTCATCGGGTGAGCGTAACGTATTCCTTGTTGGGGTTGATGAATTGCGCCATGGTATTAGTAAAGGCGCATCAACCAAAACAGCCAGTGCCGATATGATTCAAAATATGCCAACGTCTGACTTCTTAAACTATATGGGTGTACGACTTAATGGCCCTAAAGCGGCTGAAGCGGGCTTTGAAATGCGCGCAAACCTTATAGTGAAAGATGATAATGAAAAGTTCGCTGTTGAAGTAAAGAACGGACGCTTAAGCTCTATCGAAGGATTTGACGTTATTAACCCTGATTTTTCACTGACGATGAATCGCAGTGCTTTCACTAAACTACTGACCCAAACAGCCACGATGCAAGAGCTGATCAAAACGGGCGAAGTTGAATTCGACGGTACACTCGACAAACTGGGTGAACTGACAGGCTACTTAGATAATTTTGAAGCCTACTTCAATATCATCGAGCCACAAGACCACTCAGGCTACAGTTACGGTAAATCGAAAACACAAGAATCACCGATCAACCGTTAATACATAACCTAAACGATATCATTAGTTAATCAATAAAATTACCGTTGAAAAACAGTATGGGTAACTAATGACAGAAAAAACTAGCCACTTAATAGAGCCCCTCACATCAAGAGTTCAGCCCTGTATCGATTGATGTAAATAACGCTAAGTGGCTTTTTTTAATGTAACAATGTCTTATTTATTTAATTCAGAGGTATATTTAATGCGTTTACTTCCCATATCATTCTTTGATAAAGAAACAAGCACGGGTCAAAAAAAACGGACAA
Source organism: Photobacterium profundum (assembly GCF_003026285.1). Lineage (GTDB taxonomy): Bacteria > Pseudomonadota > Gammaproteobacteria > Enterobacterales > Vibrionaceae > Photobacterium > Photobacterium profundum. The sequence goes on along the minus strand of NZ_PYOD01000002.1, from coordinate 900,206 downwards.
TCAAACCGCTGTTATTAGCAATATCATTGATCTTACCCAGCACGAGCTTCGCCTGTGTGATGGACGGTTTAGGTTCAGGTGCATTAACTCATGTACCCAGTAAAACATTCTCGGTGCAAGCCGCTATGTATCAGGCTATAAATGCGAATTTCATTTCAGCTTCGCAAGGTGGCAACTACAACCAAAAGCTGAGTATGCTGCTCTATCAAATGCAAATGAAACTAAATAAAAAAGATTTAACTCAACAAGAAAACACTGAGTTCTATGTGTTCGAATCCAGTAAAGGGCACTACTTTAAAGTGATGTTCAAAGAAGGAAAAGCGAGCGTTTTACTGCATGAAATACCAACAGGAACAAACATCAACGATACCATCGTTAGCGATATTGATGCCTTGATTGAAATAGTAAAAGGCTCTTTAAATGTACCGTCGGCAGTAAAACTTGGCGTACTGCATATTCCAGAGGCTCAAACCGCTATCACTGCATTCATTTGAGCAATTTTGTACAAAAAAAGGTTTTCCGAGTAGGTTATGATGAAAGGCATAGCAAATTATCGCTGTGTTTCTTTTTTCAATTTACTGGGCGGTGGATGTGTCTGAGTCAAAAAATACAAGCCAACAAGACAGTATCAAGAAATCGCCAGCCATCAAGGAACAAGCGACCTATCGCTTCGCAGATGAACTCGGTGGCTTAGAAGTTTTGGATGCGCAGTACCATCATCAAAATTTTTCCCGCCATAGCCATGAAGGCTATACCGTTGGCGTTATTGAAAAAGGCGCACAAAAATTCTATCGAACAGGGGGAAACCATGTTGCTCCCCAAGGCAGTATTATATTGGTTAACGCCGATGATGTTCACAGTGGTCATTCAGCAGCTGAAGGAGGTTGGTCATACAAGGCGATGTACCCTTTGCCTGCACAGTTTGAGCAAATACGAAAAGAATTGAACGCCCCATGCTCAAGTGCGCCCTACTTCTCTGATCCTGTCGTTTACGATCTCGAACTCGCTAATCAATTACGTTTAGTTTTCGATACCTTAGAAAAATCATCTAACCGTTTATTACGCGAAACCTTATTGTATAGCGCGCTCACAAAGTTAATGTGTAAGCATGGTAAAGGTCGAACAACACTGAGCGAACCACCAAAAAGCCAGCGTCAACTTGCTCTTGTTAAAGAATTTTTAGATGACTTCCCCAGTGCTGATATTACCTTGCAAGAATTGGCACAATTAGCCTCAATAAGCCCTTTCCACTTAGTTCGTTCATTCCAAAAAACCTTTGGTTTGCCGCCACATGCTTATCAAATTCAATCTCGTTTACGATTGGCTAAAAAGCTCATTAGCCAAGGACATAAAATCTCTGATGCCGCTCAAGAAGCTGGCTTTCATGATCAAAGCCACCTACACCGCCACTTCAAAAAAGCAATTGGAATCACTCCAGGGCAATTCGCGAAACATCTAAAGATAAAGAGCCAGTAGCAACAGAGACAGCACTATTCCCCTCAAGAAATCAGCATTCTATTTTTACGGTGTGCAATGTATGAACACATCAACCTGAAGAATAAACGATAAAAATATCATTTAGATTAACAATATGAGATGTTAACACATCGTTAACAACTTATATTGTGATAACTTCGTTTCTCTGCTTTATAGCAAATAGGTTGTCATGGGAAAAGCTATGTTCAAATGGAAAGGAATTGAACTTCGACTTGTATTGGCGCTCGCAATGCTGTCGATGACAACGTTGTTCCTTTCTGGCATATCATCTTTTACTTTCAACGATTTAAATCAACGTTTAGTCGCCTTAAAAGAGAGTGATATTCCCGCCTTAGAGCAAGCCGCACGATTGAACGATATGGTCCGAATTATCATTACGACCTCTTCTGAGCTCAGTGAGGCAGAATCTAATATCGAACGTGAGCAAGCCATGGAAAAAATTGAACACGCTATCCTTACCATGGATAACATCATGATCCATTTTCCTGAATATCATTCTTATTACAAAGATCTTATTGCACAGGTCAGCAATAGCCTCAGTTTATTGTTTCAGAGTGAAATAGAATCTCAGCATTTTAATCAAGAACTGCGAAATCTACTCGAAGGGTTTTATCCATTATTAAAACAAGCCAGTACTTCCCTCGACCAACTATCAGAAAGCAGCAAAAATAAAATCCAATATGCGCAACTCAAATCTTTGCTGTACTACCAATTGGGGCTAGTCGAAAAACTCTATAACGATTCCAGCTTTAATGAATTAGATTACACCAGCTATCGCCTAGAACAAATCGGAGAGGAATGGTGGAAACTCTGGGCAATCGGTAATCTTAAACAAAATCACCCAACTCTTGATCAACAGCTCACCGTCATCTACAACCTCGCGTCAAGTAGCAGCAGTTTATATGCACTTAAAAACAAAACGCTCGATCATCGCTATCAAGAGCAATACTTCCTACAAAATAGCCGTAAACACCTCAACCAACTGATCGTACAAATAGAAAGTAACACCGCAAAAATGAACCGTAATATCGACACGTCGATCAGCCAAGCACAGCAGTCTTTAATGGATAATCAACGCCTATCTTTACTCCTTTCAATATTCAGTGTGGTCGCAGCGGCTGCGATTTCATGGTTCTACGTACGTAAAAACATTCTGCAACGCTTACTTCATCTAAAAGACAATATGTTTGCTATTTCAACGGGTCATTTAGATACTGAAGTCGCGATTAGAGGCCACGATGAAGTGACTCAAATGGCAAAGTACCTCACCGTATTCCAAACAACCGCCAAGGTGGTTAAGCAAACCAATAGAAAATTAGAAGCCGAGGTTGAGAACGAACATTAGCAGAAGAAAAGCTAAGAATTACCCAAGATGAATTAATCCAAGCAGGTAAATTAGCCGCTTTAGGGCAACTGAGTGTTGGTATTACTCATGAAATCAATCAACCACTTACCGCTGTAAATAGCCATGTTCGTAGTGCACAGCGATGGCTAGAAAAACAGAGAGTCGACAAAGCGTTGATCAATTTACAAAAAATAGATGTGTTATTAGATAAAACAGCAGCCATCACTCGTCACTTAAAAGCATTTTCACGAAAAAGCGATGGAAAGATGGAAGACGTCGAACTTGCTAGCGTGATCCAAGATGCTATCGAATTATTTGAAAGCCGCCGCAATAACATCGTCATTAATTACTCTAACCAAGCGCCTTATTGGGTTCGTGCTAACAGCATTCGGTTAGAACAAGTGTTGGTCAATCTCATTAGCAATGCTATCGATGCTGTCGAACACAATCCGACCCCACAAATAACCATCGCGGTTGGTGAATCATTATCCACGGTTCAAATTATCGTAAAAGACAATGGCGCAGGGATCCCAACTGAAGATATCCCGCATATATTCGATCCATTTTATACCCGAAAAGTATCAGGCAAAGGCTTAGGGTTAGGCTTATCGATTGCCTATAACATCATTAAAGACTTTGGAGGATCGATTCGAGCCGAATCTATCCAACACCAAGGCACAGAATTCATTGTATCTCTACAGCAAGGCACACAATCATGATTTTAGACAAGCACATTGTACTCATCGATGATGAACTCGACGTTGTAGAAGCCGTAAGTGAAATGCTGGAATTAGAAGGCTTTCGGGTCAGTGCCTTCACCGATCCAAATCAGGGCTTGAAGTCACTCACTCCAAATAGTCGTTCAGTTGTATTGTGCGATGTTCGGATGCCCGCGATTGATGGATTAACATTACTGAGTGCCATTCAACACAGAGCACCCAATGTGCCAGTCCTATTAATGAGTGGACATGGTGATATTCCGATGGCGATAGAAGCAATCAAACTAGGTGCTTTCGATTTTCTTGAAAAACCACTCAATGCAGATGAAATAATTAGTAAACTGAACCTCGCATTAACGCACAGTCAACAAACCCAAACAGCCCAATCTTCAACAGATACCACACCTGATATACCTATAGAAGCCGCCATCATTGGCCAATCGAAATCCATTGAGAATATTCGCAAACAAGTATTGGCACTTGCCCATACCGGTGTAGATACCATCATCAATGGTGAAACAGGCACAGGAAAAGAAGTCATTGCTCGTGCGTTACATACCTTTAGCCGCCGCAAAGACAAACCTTTTGTCGCCATCAACTGTGGAGGAATGACAGAGAGCATCATTGAAAGTGAATTATTTGGTCATGAAGCAGGATCATTTACCAGTGCGAATAAAAAGCGTATAGGAAAACTAGAACAAGCCAATGGTGGCACTCTATTTCTTGATGAAATAGAAAGCATGCCTATTGCAGTGCAAATTAAGCTGTTGCGCGTCATTCAAGAGCGTGTAATTGAGCGGGTAGGCGGTAATGTGCTGATCCCTATTGATATGGTTGTTATTGCAGCCAGTAAAGCTGACCTTGCTAGCCTCAGTGAATCGGGGGAATTTCGTGCCGACCTTTTTTATCGCCTCAATATTGCGAGCTTACACCTCCCTTCATTGCAAGAACGTAAAGAAGACATCCAATTGTTATTCCGACATTTTGTTATTCAAGCGAGTCAGAAATATAAAACACGCCCTTCCACTATTTATGCCGAACAAATACAACAACTCTGCCGTCACTCTTGGCCTGGAAATGTCCGTGAATTACGTAATGTTGCAGACCGCTTTGTACTGGGCATTGTCGGAGATGGCTTCGACTTACAAACACCTATCGCTGAGTCTTGTGGCGACGATTTTGCTTTCGAAAAACAGATGGAACAATACGAAAGGAATGTACTGACTGAAGCCCTCATCGAAACATTGGGTAACATCAATGAGGTGTCAACGAAACTCAATTTACCTCGTAAAACCCTCTACCGGAAAATGAAAAAACACCACCTCGATAAAGACAGTTTCAAAACACAATAGGGCTGCATCATTCATTACCATTAACACTCATAAAAACAGAGACACAAATGACCCACAAACTATAAACCAGAACATCAAATTACAATAAGGCCATGTTATTTAACAAATATAATACTTGGCACAATGCGTGCAATTACCCATGTGGTGACGAAATGTCACCCGTTACTGGTTTTATTTACACAACCAGAAAAATGGATAATTTTCGATAATTGCTTATTGCAAGGAGATAAAAATGAAGCAAATACTGAAGGGTTCTATCGCTCTAATACTAGGATTAAGCTCAATCACTGTTTGGGCTCAACCATCCGCTAATTTAGGCCCTCGCCCCTTATATTTGGTCAATAACATGGATGATGGCCCACTCAAAACAAAGTTATTACAATGCAGTGAAGACCCATTTTATCGAAGCAACTTTTCTATTGGTCATCGTGGTGCTGCAATGCAATTTCCAGAGCACACTAAAGAGTCTTATCTCGCTGCCATTGAAATGGGCGCGGGGGTAGTTGAATGTGATGTTACCTTCACGAAAGACAAAGAGCTCGTCTGTCGACACTCACAAAACGATCTACATACCACCACCGATGTACTCGCCCACCCCGATCTCGCGAAAAAATGTACCACTCCGTTTACGCCAGCAAATGCGACAACGGGTGAAGAAGCAAAAGCAGAATGTCGTACCTCTGATTTCACTCTGGCGGAATTTAAGACCTTAAAAGGCAAAATGGATGGTGCAAACCCCAAAGCGACAACCGTCGAAGAATATATGAAAGGTACACCCGCTTGGCGCACCGATCTGTACGTTCAAAACGGAACGCTCATGACTCATGCAGAAAGTGCCGCATTGTTCAAAGCACACGGCGTAAAAGTGACACCAGAATTGAAGTCAGCCGCCGCTGACATGCCATTTAATGGCTTCACTCAAGAGATGTATGCTCAAAAATTGATTGATGAACTCAAAGCTGCAGGCATACCAGCGTCTGACAGCTACGTGCAATCTTTCAATTTGGATGACGTCAAATATTGGATTGAGAAAAACCCAAGTTTTGGTAAACAAGCTGTCTATCTGGATGATCGCGTCTATGAACAAACAGATTTTGTCGCATCAAAAGAAAACATGAAAGCGCTCGCTGAGGCAGGGGTCAACATCATTGCGCCACCACTTTTTGCTTTAGTCGAATTAAACGATAAAAATGAAATGGTTGCTTCTAATTACGCCAAGCTTGCTAAACAAGCTAATTTAGACATTATCGCATGGACTCTTGAACGTTCAGGTCCACTTGCTCAAGGTGGCGGTTGGTATTATCAAAGTGTTAATGAAGGTATCAACAATGATGGCGACATGATGAAAATGCTCGATGTGCTTGCACAAGATATTAAAGTATTAGGTGTATTTAGTGATTGGCCTGCAACTGTTACCTACTATGCAAACTGCATGAATATTAAATAACGTTTTACCTTGGCATATAGGTGCCGTACTTAATTAAAAAAGAGCTTTCGAGCTCTTTTCTTTTACTTATTTTAAGGCAAGACAAAAATGACCCAACCCCCTATTTAATCACTGGACACAAATGACCCAAGCTTCAATCAACAGTAACTGAAATAAATTAAAGCATTGAATTTAAATGAAAATAAAGTTGGCACAAAGCCTGCTATAGATAAAGTGATTCTAACAATACGTAAATAAAAGGTTTGAATATGAAAATCAGTGTTAAAGGACTGTTAATCGCTAGCTCACTACTGATCCCATCAATCACTATGGCAAGTGAGTGCTCTAGTCGTGGTGTACTAGACGATAGATACTGTGATGAAGATAAAGATTTAGTGGCCGATTCACCTAAAGACCCCGAAGAGTGGAGCGATCCAAGTACACTTGTATTTACTTATACACCCGTTGAAGATCCTGCACTCTACAAAGATGCTTTTGCCGACTTCCAAGCACATATAAGTAAAATTACAGGCAAACGCGTTATCTACTACACCGTACACTCAAACTCTGCGCAAGTAGAAGCCATGCGTTCTGGTCGTCTTCATGTGGCGGGTTTCTCAACCGGTCCTACAGGTTATGCGGTAAACCTAGCAGGTTACGTGCCCATTGCAGTTAAAGGGGATGAAAATGGCTTTCAAGGCTATAACCTGATCACCATCGTGCGTAAAGACAGCGGCATTAACTCAATGTCTGATCTCAAAGGTAAAAAAGTCGCTCACACATCAGCGTCTTCAAATTCAGGCAACCTTGCACCACGCGCACTTTTCCCAGCCAAAGGTTTAGTACCCGATGAAGATTACAAAGTGCTGTACTCAGGTAAGCATGACCAATCTATTCTCGGTGTATTCAATGGAGACTACGACGCAGCACCTGTCGCATCTGACGTATACGATCGTATGGTCGATGCTGGTCGAGTTGATGGCTCTGAACTTAAGATAATCTACCGTAGTCCACGCTTTCCAACATCCGCTTTTGGCTACGCGCATAACTTAAAACCAGAGCTGGTTGAAAAAATCCAAGAGGCTTTCTATAGCTACCGTTTCACTCCAGAAATGAGCGCAACCTTCAAAGGTGCTGATCGCTTCGCACCAATCACTTACAAAGAAGAATGGGGTGTCATTCGAGATATCGCCCATGCAACCGGCACGGCATACACAAAAGCAGGTCTAAAACAGCTTGCTGAAAAAGATGCCGCCAAACGTGCAAAGAAAAAAGCTGCCCTGCTAGCAAAACAAGCCAGCAACCAATAGTGATTGGTTAATACCCAGCCATTACCTAAATCTAACCTCTCTATAATTCTATGCCCTCACGGGTAGGGCATAGAACATTCAAATATTCGTACAGGGATAAGTAGCATGACCGTAGCCAGCTGTAACGGAATAAAAATCAACAATCTTTATCATCAATATGTAGCAGGTAAACCAATCCTTAAAGGGATTAATATCGATATCGACCAACCCGGTATCATCGCAATTATCGGCCCTTCAGGAACAGGTAAAAGTACCCTACTTCGCTGTATCAACCGCCTTAATGATCCAACTGAGGGTGAAATACTTTTTGATGGTGAAGATCTCACTAAATTAAAGGGACAAGAGCTTCGTAAACAACGTAGGCATATTGGTATGGTTTTCCAAGAATACAACCTTGTTGAGCGCCTAACTGTTATTGAAAATGTGTTAAGTGGGCGTCTGGGCTACATAAGTGCCTGGAATGCTTGGCGACGAAATTACTCCTCTGAAGATCTCAATAATGCCTTTGAACTCTTAAGTTTTGTTGGACTATCCGATTTCGCCAATCAACGTGCCGATAGCTTGTCAGGCGGTCAAAGGCAACGGGTGGGTATTGCGCGCGCCGTCATGCAAGACCCTTATATTTTACTAGCAGATGAGCCGACATCGTCACTTGACCCTAAAACGGCAGTTGAAATTATGGAGTTAATGGAAACTTTCGCTCAGCAGAAGAACATTCCAGTATTGGTCAATATTCATGACGTGAACTTAGCCAAACGTTTTGCTAAACGCATCATCGGCATGTGTGACGGAAAAGTGCACTACGACGGTAGTCCTGAAGGCATAACAGAAGAAGATTTAAAAGTGATCTATGGAGGCGAATCATGGCTGGACTAACCTCAACACCCAACCAAGAAACCCCGTTTAAAACGTCTTGGGTAAACAGGCTCATTTTTGCAGCCATTATCGGTTATCTATTTTATAGCATGTCGACGTTAGGACTAACGTTAGATCGATTGATTATCGGGTTTGGAGAAAGTGAACGTTTACTTTCTCGTATGTTTCCACCTGATTTTTCACGTACAAGTTTACTGCTAAGCGGTTTAGCTGAAAGTCTACAAATTGCGATCATCTCAAGTTTCTTTGGCATTGTAATTTCACTTTTTCTTGGGCTAATGGCAGCGCGCAATATGATGCCTGCAATTGTATCGATCCCAATTCGTGGCTTTATCGCATTATGTCGATCTTTCCACCCCGTTATCATCGCAATTCTTTTTGTAAAAGCGGTAGGGTTTGGTGCATTAGCCGGCATATTAACTTTGGTATTTGCCTCTATTGGCTTCATTGCTAAGCTGTTTGCAGAAGCTATTGAAGAGATTTCATTTAAACCCGTTGAAGCAATTCGGGCAACAGGTGCCAGTTTCATGTCGGTGATTTTATATGCTGTTATGCCGCAAGTCTTTACCCGTTTCATTGGCTTTGCAAGTTACCAACTCGACTCCAATTTACGCAATTCCACCATGGTTGGCATTGTAGGCGCTGGCGGTTTAGGTGGCACACTATTCTCTGCTTTTCAGCGGTTTGATTATGATTTTGTCGCGGCTATTTTAATCACCATCATTGCACTGATTTTAGTCGGTGAGTTTCTTTCCAATATTGTTAGGAGAATTTTCTAATGACAACGGCACACATCGATAAAGAATGGCAACGCTTCACACCCAGCGAACGCATTGCCCGATTTGCTATTTACCTATGCTTAGTTTCTGCGATTGTTTGGTCTTGGCAAACCGTTGAAGTAATCCCTGAATTCCTTTACGACGCCCCCGTTCAATTTGCCGATATGTTTCAGCGTATGGTGCCATTAGATTTTGCGTTTTATCCTGAATCTATTCACGCAGCCATGATTGAAACGCTGCATATCGCTACACTTGGTACCTTATTTACGCTAATTTTTGCAATTCCGTTAGCGTTACTGAATGCCCCCAATATTACACCGAGTAAAACGCTTAACTGGATTGCTCAATTCTTTTTGGTATCGTCTCGTTCGGTCAACTCTTTGGTTTGGGCTTTACTTTTTATTGCTCTATTTGGTCCTGGCGTGCTAGCCGGCATTATGGCCATTGCCATTCGAAGTATTGGCTTTGTCGGAAAACTATTGGCAGAAGCCATTACCGAAGTAAATATGGGCCCCATTGAAGCATTAAAAGCAACAGGTGCTTCATCGGCAAGTATTTTATTAAAAGGCTATTGGCCTCAGGTAATGCCCGCCTTCTATTCAATTGTACTATTCCGTTGGGATATAAACGTACGTGAGTCTGCGGTATTAGGGCTTGTAGGTGCCGGTGGTGTAGGCGTTATTTTGAATGATGCTCAGAACTTATTTGAATGGCAAAAAGTAGCAATGGTATTAGTCAGCATTTTTGCCGTCGTTATTATTGCTGAAGCTGTGGTAATTCAGATTCGCAATAAACTTATTTAGGGATATTTCACCTCCTCCCTCAAAAAAGAAACGGTTTGTTAGCCGTTTCTATACATTTACGTCAAAACGCATCTACAACGAGAAGATCCCTTCCGTCTATGAAGCATTAAAAATACGTAGCGAAGGATAGGGAAATAAAAATCCGCAGTGTCTCCACTGCGGATTTTAAAAATTGAATACAACAAGCGAGTTAGACAGAAAACCTGAAAATATCAGGGGGAATATTAGAAAGCCTCACTTATTCGATAATAGTACATCCTGTTGGATCACCAATAAGTACGAAATACCTAGCATTTAAGGTGCCACTGCAGTCGGGTGCTTCACCACCGACATCAGTATTATTGCGAATCGTACTGAATTTAACATTAAGGGTTGCCTCAGACTGTAAGATCCCTCCGCCGTCTCCCGCGTTAGCGGTATTACCTTTTATACTGACACCGACTAAAGATATGACATTATCTTCCCCTGTAGATTCGTCAAACATACCGCCACCACTCGTTTCCGCAAAATCACCCTGAATACGACTACCGTAAATAGTTAAGGAACCGTCGTCATTGCCGTCGTGACTTATCCCGCCACCGTGCCCTTCCGTAACCGTGTTATTACTAATTAAGCTATTGCGGATGGTTAAATCGCCACCTGTGCTGAAGTGTTCAATCCCTCCCCTCTCAGAAATGCCCTCGTTACGCGAAACCGTACTCCCTTTAATCGTCGTTGTACTATCAGTACCGCTGAGACGGATGCCCCCGCCACCAAATCTGGTCGTCTTATTATCAGTAAAGTAGCTACTTTTAATGTGTAGAATGCCATCGATTGTTTCGTGAGAAAGGCCGCCTCCCCATTTACCTTCGTTGGCTGTAATCACACATTGTTTGATAGTTAAGCGCGTTCCGCTCCCACCACTGGCAAGAATCCCCCCACCAGCATAATCCTCCCCCACATCTCCGAGTCTAACCGTCACACCTGATAGCAGCACATCACCAGAGATACCTTCGCTGTTTCTTTTAATATGGAAAACTCGGTCAACTGAAACGTCAGTTGCTATCTCACCTGCCTGGATGATTGTCTGATAAGCACCAGTACCAATAATTTAAATATTGTCAGAAGAATAGATATCCAGATCACCAGTGACGTTATCATCTTCACCAGCAACACCTTGTAATGTATACGTCATAGTGGGTACGAGCAGCCTATAAATTATCTCTGCCCCTGATCCTTTTTGTTTTACTATACAGTCATTACCAGAGTCTACCCCCTCATTAGCCAAGGGCATAAAATTCGACAATTAATATAGTTAGTGAACCAAGTGAAATTATGGTCACTTCTCCCATTCTATTTGCTCATTTCTCTCTTATTCTGAAATTATTTTGCGCATATACAATTTCAACGCCACCTAACGTGCATATATTAATGTTGAATAATGCTGTTATTTAGTGCTGCGCATCACGAAATATTGACTTACACGCATTTAAATAGAGACCTCAATCAACCCACTATCTATCTGCTCAACTCTAGCTTGTATGATCAACTATTTATTCCGTCTGATTAATTACCATAACCATAAATGATAATTAACAACGGAGGCTAACATGACGCCACTTATCATTGCTCTAGCAGCAGGAACATTATTTATTGGTAGTTTTGTACAAGGTATGGTTGGGTTCGGACTTGGTATGGTGTCTGTTCCAATCCTATCACTATTCTTAGACGTGAAGATGGCGATCCCGATTGCCACCGTATTTGGCTGGTTAATTACTATTCCTGTATGCCTTAAAATGCGACAACACATTAACTTTAAACTGGCGTTTCTTCTGTATATCCCAGCAATTGTTGGCATCCAATTCGGCGGCGAATTGCTTAAGAACGTTGAATCAGCCTACATCTTGTTGGCTATGGGTATCATCTTAATATTTGTTGGCGGATCAACGCTTATTAACCGCCCTATTCGCGTTAAGGATAATATCTTTTCTGCGGCTATTTGTGGTTTGCTATCAGGTGTATTAGGGGCAGGTGCTGGTGAATCTGGTCCTCCAATTGTTACTTACATGAACTGCCTGAAGGTTAGTGCCGAGAAAATCAAGGCAACAACTAACTTTTACTTCTTCTTAGCCATGCTAACTGTAATCTTTAAATTATTCAGCAACGGTGTAATCACTGAAGATGTAGGCACAATCACCGCATGGTCAATACCAACAATGTTAGGCGGTGGCTTAATCGGTATGCGCTTATTTGATTACGTCCAACGTAAAGAGTTTGATGTTAAAAAAATCATGAACTTCACCATCTTAGTTCTCGGTATTATCATTACGTGCAAAAGTATTTCCCACTTTTAAGTCACACAAATATCAGATGACGTGGAAGTTTTTCACGTCATGTTAATTAGAGGTATGTAGTATGGATTCATTCGTTGTTATTGCAGATGATTTTACTGGGGCAAATGACACTGGTATGCAGTTTTATAATCAAGGATGTAGCGTCGCTGTGTCATTAATAAATGAGGCTGGAGAGTTCGATTGCGATATCGTCGTATACAATACTGACAGCCGTAGTATGTCCCAAGAAGATGCGAAGACTGAAATATTCAAAGTCATCGATCATTGCTCCATCACTAAAGACACATTTATCTACAAAAAGATTGATGCCACGTTCCGAGGTAATATCGGTTCAGAAATAGAGGCACTGATTGACTCGACTCATTTCAGCTTCGCTATATTGTGTAATGCACTACCGAGTAAGCACCGCACGATAGAAGATGGAAAATGTATGTATCGCGGTCAAGGCGTCACTAAAAGTGAGTTCGCAACCGACCCAAAAACACCTGTAATCAGTGATAGCATCACTGAAATAATTGCCAGCCAATCATCCATCAACGTATATTCGATCTGTAAATACGATTTACGAGATTCAATCAAAGCGGCAGAAAAAGACCCAAGCACTAACGTTGTCTTCGTTGTAGATACAAAAACTAATGACGATTTGGCATACATTGGCCAAACCATCGCAGAAGTTATGGACGGCGGAATTCTAATCGGCTCGTCTGGTCTTGCATCTCACTTGCCGCCCTCTGTTTACAAACAAGACTTCATCAAACCTAGCTTGGTGATCGCAGGAACGATGAGCCCAGTAACAATTAACCAAACTAAAGTCGCCGTAGAGAATGATGCTGCCATTGTATACTTTGTAGATATCCACTCAATCATGAAAGACCAAGATTATTTGGATAAATGTTTAGCTGGTATCATTCCTATTCTGGATGATGGGCGTAACTGCATTATCCAATCAGCTAAGTCAGAGCAAGACCGCTTCGATGTAGATGCAAACTGTAAGCTTTATGGGCTAACACGTGCTGATTTTGGTAGTTTCATTTCTGGATTCTTAGGTAACTTAGCATCGGCCATCACTCATCGTGTTAATCTATCCGGTATTTTATTTACAGGTGGCGACATCGCAATATCATGCGCAGCGTCTCTTGGGAGTAAGAGCTATACAATTAAAGGAGAAATATTGCCTTGTATCCCTGTCGGATACTTGGACGGTATCGAAAGAACGCTTATAGCAACTAAGGCCGGTAGTCATGGCGACGATGACGCTTTAGTTAAAGTCATTGAGTTCTTCCGAAAAGAGTCTAATCGTTAATACCTGCTGGAAGTTATATGCCATCACATAACCAAACACTGAAACATCAAGAGTCAATACATTGCCTTCTTAATGAGCGTTCTTCGCTTAGTATTCAAGAGATCAGTGAAATGCTTCATGTATCTTCCAGCACTGTTCGCCGCAATGTAGCCGCGATGGTGACCATGTATCCAAATATAAAAAGAACACACGGAGGCGTTTCAATTAACGCCTTTGTTAGTAATAGAAACCAACGTAGCGACCTTGTATCACCAAGTTTAATCGCCAGAGCGGCTCATAAGGTTAAGAACGGGCAGACTATTTACCTAGATAGTGGCAAAACAGCATTGTCACTGGCAAAAGTTTTATGCCACATGAACATCAATATAATCACTATCGATATGAATATTGCCTTCTTCTTAAAGGATTATAACCAGTGCCAAACGACACTTATCGGCGGAGTTGTATCGAACAATTGCGAATTCACTACAGGGAATGTTGCATTAAATCAATTAGAGCATTATATATTTGATATCGCATTTATCTCGACTAATTGCTTTGACTTGGTCCATGGAGTGACTGCACCGCATGCAATCAATGCAAAGACTAAGCAGCTAGTAATGAATAACACAAATGAAAATTATCTGATTGCAGAAGGCAGCAAGTTTAATAAATTTTCATTTTATCCTGTCGCTGATTTAATTGATTTTGAAGGTGTAATTACCGACCATTCTATCCCAAAGAAAACCATTGATATGCTGGTTAGTAATGGCGTACTCATTGTTTAATAAGATTTCAGCATCTCACGCGAGGTGCCCCCCAGAAAATTCACCGTCAAATAGAGAATGACAACACATTCACCTGCGCCTTTAAAACCACAGCGACGCCCTACTTCATCCCCCATCGCAATAGCACACCTATATTTCTGAATTATTTCACGCTGTTCACCAATAAATATCGCACAATGAAAGCGCAATAATGTACAAGTTAATTCGATTTGATGAACATAAAGTGAAGCGTATAGAAATACGTAATGAATTATAAGAGGGAATATGGACACGTCTCATAACGATATAGAAATAACGAATTCAGAATTAACGAACCAAGAAAAACGAGCATTATTCAGACAAGGTGCCATCGCCGTTACCCCTTTGTGCATTGCAGTGATCCCGTGGGGATTATTAGCGGGATCATTTGCGATCGAGATTGGTCTCGACCCTTTTGCAAGCCAAGCATTATCAGCCATTGTTTTTGCGGGTTCTGCCCAACTTGTCGCCACCGGTTTACTCAAAGTGGGGGCAGGATTAGGGACTATTTTACTGACAACGCTATTCATTACTTCTCGTCATTTATTATATAGCGTGACAATGCGCGACAAGATAAGCCCTTTACCTCTGCGTTGGCGGTTAGGCCTCGGCTTTTTATTAACCGATGAATTGTTTGCATTGTGTGGACACCAATCGAAAAAAGAATTCAATCGTTGGTATGCCCTTGGCACTGGTCTGTGGTTTTACATTTGCTGGAATATTGCCACCTTCGCAGGCATTGTTGCCGGAAAGTTCATACCCAACCTTGATACGATCGGGTTAGATTTCGCTGTCGCGGCCACATTTATTGCCATTGTCATACCTACAATCAAGAAATTATCAGTTTTGGTCACCGTATTCGTCGCGATGACTCTTTCAGTAATACTGCAATATTTTGACGTTGATGGTGGGTTAATGATCGCCAGCTTAATCGCCATGTTCTGTGGTTATTCAATCGATAGCATCAAAAGGAATGACGCATGATTTGGTTAACGATTGCCGCGATGGCATTGCTTGTATTCGCCAGTCGCTATGTATTCTTAGAGCCAAAGCTGCCTTTGCGGCTCACTGCGCAAACTCAAAAATTATTAAGCTATTCCAGCCCTGCGGTATTAACGGCTATTTGGGCACCGATTGTTTTTTTACCCGAAGGCGAATTGATGCTTTCGTACAAGAACCCTTATTTAATCGCAGCTTTATTTGCCATATTACTGGCATGGCGCACCAAAAATGTATTGCTCACAGCCGTACTAAGCATGGCGTTATTTTTTATCATTTCATAACAATAAGCTGGCCGTTTAGGTTGTTATGTTCTTCAACTGACTGATGTCCGTATATTTAAAAGTGCACCTACCGTATAGTGGCGCTAATTTTATACCCCAGTCACCTCATCATTCTAGGTACCAGAGCCATGTATAAAAACACACACAGCACTTATGACACCATTGTTGTAGGTAGTGGTCCTGGTGGTGCAACCGTCGCCAACGAGTTAGCACTAAAAGGACAACGTATTCTTATTCTTGAGTGGGGAGACAATGAACCACTCAAAGGCTCTTTCATCCAAATGGCTAAGATGGCGGCTATTCCAGGCAAAGGGGCTTTTGTTAACTCAGATTTATCTTTGCTCATTAGGGGTATTACTGCAGGTGGTAGTTCAGCAATAAATTATGCCACCGCCATGAAACCACCCGTCGAGATGTTTCAGCGTTATGGTATCGATTTAACGGCAGAAATAGCTGACGTTGAAAGTACCCTTCCCCTTTCAATATTACCTGATGAACTTATCGGCCCGATGGCACAGAGAATTGCTTCTGCCGCTCAACAGCTTGGTCTCGACTGGAATAAACTCGATAAATTCATTGATATAAACAAATGCCGTTCTGCTTGCCACCTGTGTTCATACGGTTGCCCCTATGATGCAAAATGGAATGCACGTATGTTCCTCGATACTGCGGTACAACAAGGTAGTATGCTGCTAACACATGCAAAAGTACTGAAGGTTATTACCAAAGAACATCGAGCAATCGGTGTCCAATTCAAACACCACGGCAAAATTGAATCTGCCTTTGCTAGCAACATCATTTTAGCAGCGGGAGGAATAGGTTCCGCCCAGATATTACAAGCAAGCGGAGTGCACAATGCAGGGCAGCATTTCTTTATGGATCCCGTTATTGCGGTGATGGGAAAAGTACCAGAATCCTACCCCGATGGGGAACTCCCAATGGCGGCGGGATTACACCTTCCTCAAGAAGGTTTGATGCTTTCAGACTTAAGCTTACCTAAACCTTTTTTCCACTTATTCACGGCACAAGTTGGTAAATTTCAGCACTTATTATCCCCTAACAATACCCTATCCATTATGGTGAAAGCGAAAGATGAATTAAGCGGTAATATCGGGGCTAAATGGGTCAATAAAACATTGAGTAGTGATGACAAAAAAAGGCTCAATACAGGTGCTGATATTGCAGAAAATATTTTACACCAAGCGGGTGCGACCAGCCTGTATCGCACTCATCATTTTGCGGCCCATCAAGGTGGTAGCGCTAAAATTGGCGAAGTAGTCGATGCCAATTTACAGTCTGACATTCAAGGGCTATACGTCTGTGATGCCTCTGTCATTCCAGAAGCGTGGGGGCTACCGCCAACGTATACGTTAATTTGTTTAGCTAAACGATTAGCGAAGTATTTAGACAGAAAATAAATGGCGAATATCGGGAATATAGCAACAACTAAAACAGGTAAGAAAAAAACGACCGTATAATGTCGGTCGTTCTGATTGATGGATGAATAATAAATTTAATACAACAAGGCAGATTTACTGAATAATGGGCATCTGTTGCCACGCTCTATCGTGTAACATTTCACAACCTGATTCGGTGATAGCAATGTTTTCTTCGTGCACCATCATACGATGAGGCGCAAAAGCCATTCCCGGCTCTAAGGTTAAAATCATGCCCGGCTTTAGCTCGACATCACCATTGGGTACGTTTGACGGCCACTCAGTCAGTTGCATGCCCAAACCATGTCCCATCCGACCAACGTCATTACCTAATGCGCCTGCTTCTTCAAGTACCGACCACATCGCCTGCCAAACTTCACCTGTTGTTCTACCCGGTGCGGCAATGTTCAGGCCTGCTTCTGTCGAGGCATAAACAGCCTCATACGCATCTACGGTATCGGGAGTAACATGGCCAAAGCCGTAATTACGGTCAAAGTCGCTGAAATAACCATCGAAATTAGCACCAGTATCAATGATCAGCACATCTCCTTCGTTCAACACCCGATCGGTTGGCCCCATAATAATATTGTCATAACCACCTTGGCCTGATGCTGAAATTAAATATGGGCACGCATCTGCCCCTAATCGCAACATTTCTAAGTGCATCGCTTTACACGCTTCACGCTCTGTCATGCCTATCGCAAGATGATGCCGCAAATAGTCGAACCCGGCCGCCGTCACTTGGCAAGCAAAGCGAATTTTTTCAATTTCAGCTGCGGATTTAATGCTACGAATATTACGCACAATCAAAGAGACATCGACCATGTCATGCTGGCTAAGCCGGTGTTGCAATGCTGTAAAGTTCGCTGCAGGCATCCGCAAGTGAGTTTCAGGACCAAGCATGGCCCCCAATCGACGAGAACGCGTGCTGGCTTCGGCTAGCGTTGCCGCCAATAGCGTAATGCCATCATCTTCAGGTCGTGGGGATGGCCAACTGCGCACATCATCAATCCACGTTTGTTCAAAGCCTGCGACACCAATTTCTGGCACCACAGCAATCGGCTTCCCGACCGAGGGGACGACCAAAAACCACGGCCGAGTTGGGCTCTCCCAAAACTGCGATTTAAAGCCACTGAAATAGCGAAATTCAGGCTCAGTGGTAAAAAATACCGCATCAATCTTCTGATCATGCATATATTGCTGTAATTGGCTAGTGCGTTGCTCAAACTCAGCAAATTCGAATCCTCGCGCGGGGGAAACCAAAGGCAGTGTACTCATTACATTCATCCTTTATTGAGTGAGTATCAGATAAATCATCAGACCTAATTAGTTAAACAGCACATCACGTGGCAGTAAGGCGATGCCCGGAAAGAAAATCAACAATGCCGACATAAAGAGTAAAATCAAAAAGAACGGTAGAGTGCCGCGAATCACTTCCATGTAAGGCTTTTCAAATATCGCAATAGCAGTAAAGATGTCACAACCAAAAGGCGGTGTGGCTGAACCAATAGCCATTTGCAACGTCACCATAACCCCAACCAAAATTGGATCTAGTCCTGCTGCATTGACCACAGGCATAAAGATTGGTGTCAAAATCAACAACACCACCAGCGAATCCACAAACATACAGCCAACAAAGAAAGCCAAAGCAATCACAAACAGAATGTATTCTTGTGACGCATTTTCAAGATCTAACGGTGCTAGCAATTCTTGCGGGATTTGTTCGAACGAGATGTACCACGAAAAAGCTTGACCGATACCCACCAACACGAAGACCACGGCAGTGATCAGTCCCGTACTTAACGCGGCATCACAGATGTCTTTCACGCCTAACTTGCGATAGAAAATACATTCCACAATGATGGCGTACAATACTGCAAACGAGGCTGCTTCAGTCGGTGTCACAATGCCCGAATAGATACCGCCAATAATCAGCGTAGGAAAGCCCAACGGTAGGATCGCTTTTTTGATGGCAAGTATTTTTTCTGCGGTGTTGGTTTTCTCTACCAAGGTCAAACTATCACTGTGCTTCACGCTGTATGCATAACTGTATAGTGAGAATAAACCTGCTAGCACCAAGCCAGGTCCTATACCGGCAATGAACAATTCGCCGACACTGGCATTGGCCAAAGTACCATAAAGAATCAAACCAATACTGGGTGGAATCAAAAACGCAATGTCACTAGCATTGATGATCAGAGCCATCACAAAGCTGTCTTTATAGCCCGCTTGAAGTAGCTTCGGGCGCATAATTTGCCCAACAGATACCACCGTTGCTTGCGTCGAGCCAGATACCGAGCCAAACAAGGTACAACTGATGCACGTTGTAATCGGCAGACCACCACGAAGGTGACCAACGAATGCTTGAATCAGCCCTAATAGATTCAGTGCTGTATGCCCTCGCGTCATGATATCGGCAGCAAGGATGAACATAGGTACGGCAATCAAGGCATTCGGTGAAATACCCGTTACCATTTGTTGAATAATGACTTCAGGATCGACTTGTGAAAAGTGAATTAACCCGATCAACGCACCGACCGCCAACGGTACAATCATTGGAAAGCTTAGAAAAAGTAACACCACCATCACGGCCACTAGCGTAAACGTAATAACGTAAATATCGGGCTCACCGGCGATAATGTCTGAGAAAAACTGCGCAACTTCGCTCATTACAACTCACCTACTTTGTCGTTTTTATTTTCAATCACATCAAAAGACAGATAGATCTCTTTATGAAGGAGATTCATGATGAAGCTCATCCCGTATTGCAAACCTGCTATCGCAAAACCAACAGGAATAATCGCGTAAATCCAGTAAACCGGTAACTGCAATGCAGGGCTCAGTCGATTGAGGTTTTTCAACTCTGCAACATATAAAAAGGCTTGGTAGGCAAGATAAAACATTAGTAATGAGGTAAACAGTGCAATAACAGTAGTAAGGCATTTTTGAGTACGCAAACTGAGTGAATCGTACACGGCAGTCATACGAATATTACGGCCTTTTCTAACAGCATAGGCGAAACCGATAAATGTCACAGCCACAATCAAAAATTGATTAAGTTCTTCAGAAAAGAAAATGCTTTTATTGAAGGCATAACGACCAATCGCATTAGCCGTCGAATTCACCATCATGGCGAGAATTGCGGTCATGATCAAAAAGCGCTCTATCTTCTCGGTCACCACACTGATTTTATGTAATAAGTTTTTCATAACAAGCTGAGCTCCATACAACGGTCAGCGACATCTTTTCCATGAATACTTTGTCAGTTACGAACACTGTAAATAGGCAAAAGTATTAAGGAAAACGCTATCCGCTGACATAGCGGATAGCAGCACTCCATGCGAGATAATATTATTGCGCGGCAGACGCCACTTTCACTTCTTTCAAAATATTTTGTAGGATGTCTTCAGCACCCTGACGTGCAGCATCTTGCTCTGCCGATGGGTAGGCATTAGCAACCACATCAAAGTAAGTGGCGTGCAGCTTTTCACTCAACACTTTAAAGCTATTACGCTCTTCATCCGTTAAGACCACCACTTGCATTTCCGGGCGTTCTTTCAGGATTTTTGCCATGTTTTCTTTGTTGATGCGGATTTGGTAGTCGTATGCCGCTTGGTCTGCAGCTTTAATGGCTTTAGTGACCATTGCTTGCTTTTCAGCTGACAAGTCGTTGTACCACTTGCTGTTGGTCGAAACAGTGCTGACATAAGGCTGCTGACCTGGGAACATCAAGTAATCTTGTACTTCATGCCATTTCGCGTTGTAGATGAAGTAAATTGGGTTCACCATGCTATCGATGGTTTTCAACTGTAAAGAACCATACACTTCACCCCATGACAAGGGTGTCGGTGTAGCACCAAACGCTTTATAAGTTTCAACAGGAATCGTTGATGTAAAGGTACGGATTTTTTGGTTAGCGAAATCTTCCGGTGTACGGATCGGTTTATTACCGCCCCACACCATTTCACCTTCCGACATCATCGACAACAGTTTCAGATTTACATTTTCAAACTTCGGCGCCAATTCATTATAAATCGTTGGGCTTTCCGTCAATACTTTGTGCGTCACTGCTTCATTGGTGCCCAGTACATACGGTAAGCTCACAGCTTGCACTTCCGGCACATACGACCCCAAATGCCCTGCCCCCACAGACACAAATTGGATCGTACCTTTGGCTGCAAGTTCGACGATATCGTTTTCAGTACCTAACTGACCGTAATAGTAAATACGTACACGAATATCACCCTCCGACTCTTTCTTGATTACTTCCGCGAATTTTTGCGCATAGATATCTTGTACGTCGGTTTTGTCTTCTTCCGAGGCGAACTTCCATGTCTCTGCATTTGCGCTAAAGATCATACCTAAGCTCAGTAGTGCTACACCTAATCGTTTCATCCTGCTCTTCCTTTTAAGTCGCTGTCCTAAATACACGTTGAATTGAATAATTCTATTCAAAATGGTTAGCTATCCACTGTTTTCACTAACAGCTTGTTGTCTGATTCAATCGATCTGTTCTTTACACCACAAGGGCTAAACCGTTACGTTTAACCGACCATTGACCAGTTGGATCCAATAATTCGCACCCAGTTTTAAGATGCGATCATTGAAATCATATTTGGGATTATGCAACGCACAGCCACCCACTGATTCTGTGCCATTACCTAACAACACATAACAGCCCGGCTTCACACGCAACATGCTAGAAAAATCTTCTGAAATCGTAAGGGGATCACAAGCGGCGTTCACTTTGTCGGCACCCAAGACCTGTTGTGCAGCCTGTACTGCATACGCAGTTTGTTTGGGATTATTTACCGTAGGGTAAAAAGTATTAATGAATTCAAATGTATGATCTGCGCCCGCTGCCTGACAAATACCCGCCACAATACGCGCCATGTTTTGTTCTATATGCGTTAATGAATCCTCCGTAAAACAGCGACAATCCCCTTTGATCACCACTTGTGACGGAATCACATTAACGGTGCCATTGGTAACAAATTCAGTGGCTGACACGACTGCGGTTTCATGAATTGCACTGAGATTGCGCGACACAATAGTTTGGAGACCCATGATCACTTGTGCTCCAACGACAATTGGATCAATGCCTTGATGCGGTAATGCGGCATGCCCACCGACACCGTTTATGGTAATTTCAAAGCTACTTTCGCTCGCCATTAACGATCCCGGACGCACCATTAACTCGCCTTCTGCTAAGCCAGGGAAATTATGAATGCCGTACACTTCATCAATTGAAAATCGCTCAAACAAGCCATCATCAATCATGGCTTGTGCACCATGACCATGCTCTTCATCGGGCTGGAAGATAAAGTATACCGTGCCATCAAATATTGGATTTGCGGCCAAATAACACGCAGCCCCTAATAACATGGCGGAGTGACCATCATGACCGCAAGCATGCATCTTACCGTCATGTTGCGAGCAGTGTGAAAAGGTATTCTGTTCATGAATATGTAATGCATCCATGTCAGCACGTAGGCCAACACTGGCAGTGCTGTTACCATTACGTAAAATACCCACCAGCCCGCTTTTACCAATATTACGTACCACATCAATACCAAAGCTTTGCAGTTTATCTGCAATAAAATTGGCGGTCAGGTTCACATCGAAACCACATTCAGGAAAGCGATGTAGATGCTGACGCCATTCCGTCATGTCAGCAATCAATTGCAAAGAAAGCTGTTCGGGAGAAATAGAGGGTGATGAAAGCGGTGACATAGTGAATACTCCTTGGCGGTGGGCCCTATATTCAAAGACTGGAAATAAAATATAAAATCATGTTATTGCGCGAGGTGCTTTGCCATTAACACCCCAAATCCGTTAACGGGTTGTGGGTAATTCACAAGGCGTAATGAGTGCCACGCCAGTACTTGATTACTACTGACAACGGGTTTATTCAACGTCGCTTCAAGGTGTTCAATAACGCCTGCTGCGCGTAAAGCCGTACAAGAAATAAATAACAAATCAGCGTCAGGATCACACACTTTCAATGCCGCTTGCTGAATATCTTGTGGCGAGATGTAAGTCATCGCGGTGTCATCTTCAAAGCCAAAACCGGCAATGTTCAGTACGTCATAACCTTGCTCAGTAAACAGTGTTGCCACATCTCGATTCACGTCATCGGTATAAGGCGTCAGAATAGAAATGCGTTTGGCTTCTAAAATATCAAAAGCGGCTAGAGCGGCGGTTACAGGATTAGTCACCGCGACGCCTGGACGTATTTGATGCACTAGGTCCGTAATACGTTGACTGCCAATGGCTACCGTACCCGACGTACATGCGTAGATGATCACATCCAAATCGGTACCAGGAAGAATAGTATCAGCGGCTGCACTGATCCCTGGTGCCATGCTACGCAGGTTTTCGATCGTTAACGGGTTTACATTACGCACACGACTAGTAAATGCTTGTACATCGCTCGGGTATAACTGACGTAGATCGCTTTCGATATTGAAATCTGTCGCCAATGCCACAACGCCAATGCGTCCAGCAGGGGCCAAATGTTCTAATTCAAATCGTGGAACAACAGTTTCAACCTTCATACAATCTATCCTTGTCATTGTTAAAACGATGTAATCATCACTTATTTACAATCCAACCAATTTCACACGACTCTTTTCTTTACATTTCGTTTACAAGATCAATAATGCCTCGAGCGCATTAAAGAAATTCCTTCAAAACACCCTAAATAATGCGGAATATCCGCATTTTTCTTGCGCTATAGTACTTTTTCATTACCGAGCCAAACACGTACGTTACGTGATAAAAATTACCTTTAGATCGGTCACATAAAACGAGCAACATTTTCACAACAAAAAAACAAGGAATACATTGGTATGGCTCATTCACCGACCCCATCCGTAGACAATTTCGATCGTAAAATTCTGGATATTGTTCAAGTATCGAACCGAACAACGTCAGATCAGATTGCAGAACAGGTAGGGTTATCGCCAGCTGCAGTTCAACGTCGTTTAAAACGTATGCGTGCACAGGGCATCATTCAAGCTGACGTATCAGTCATCAACCCAAAAGCGATTGGGCATGCGATGACTTTTGTGGTTCAAGTAACGTTAGAACGCGAACGTGTAGATTTGATGCACAACTTTAAAAAAGAGATGAATGCTAACCGATCTGTTCAACAGTGTTATTACGTAACAGGCAGTTCAGATTTCATTTTGATTGTGACGGCTGTCGATATGGAGGGATACGATAATTTCACCCGTGAAGCCTTCTTTGATAACGCTAATATCAAAAGCTTTCAAACCAATGTAGTGATGGATCCAGTCAAAGTGGGCCTGACCATCCCAATTGATGACCAACAAGATTGATAAAAAAACGGTGCGAAGATCAGCTTCACACCGTTTTTTTACTATTAACTAACTACTAATAAATCACTTACTATTAAGCAATTAGCTATTCAGAGATAAGCTGTTTATACAGGTCGGGATCAGTCGCCCCTTCAGTACCAATCACTAACACGCGACTTGATGTGTCCAATTGCATCGCTTGTGCAAATTCAGGATGTTGGCGGGCTAATACAGCCGCCGCAAAACCCG
This sequence comes from Photobacterium profundum, assembly GCF_003026285.1. GTDB lineage: Bacteria > Pseudomonadota > Gammaproteobacteria > Enterobacterales > Vibrionaceae > Photobacterium > Photobacterium profundum. Next base: position 875,388 of record NZ_PYOD01000002.1, on the reverse strand, counting down.
GCACTGCAGATTCACCCGCTTCAATTGCAGTATCGGCTTGATAGCCTTTCGCGAGTAAGCGCATCGCTTGGGGAATAGCATCTTCACTGAGAGTCATGAAGTCATCAGCACCATTTTCCAGAATAGTCCACGCCAAGCTCGACACTTCACCGCACGCCAAGCCTGCCATTAAGGTATCAAGGTCGCCACCAACAACAACAGGTTTGCCCGCCTGTGCACTTTGCTGAAGACAGTTTGCTTGCTCTGGTTCTACGATAATGAAACGTGGGCGCTGTTTACCCCATAAATCCCAAAAGTAACCACATACTGCTGAGGCTAAACCACCCACACCACCTTGTACAAAAACATGTGTTGGGATTTCATCGTTCAATTGTTCCACAATTTCAGCCAGCATCACGGTATAACCCAATGCCACATCTTTTGGGATCTCCATGTAACCTTCATACGAAGTATCTGACACAATCACGCGATTATGCGCTTTAGCTTCAGAGTCAGCCAAACGCACCGATTCATCATAATTGCCGCTGATACGAACAACCTCAGCACCAAAAGCTTCCATCGCTTGCTTACGCCCTTCCGATACATCGCGGTGAATGTAAATCACACAGCCACAACCAAACATCTGTGCCCCCCAAGCAACTGAACGACCATGGTTGCCATCCGTCGCGCAGCTCACCACAATTTCAGCAGCTTCAGATTGCCACTTACCAGCCAATAAATCCGTAATCGTGGGGGTTTTTCCATATCGAACCGTCAGCACCGCTTGTAACTGACGTGCCACGGCATAAGCGCCACCCAATGCTTTAAAGCTTTTTAAACCAAAGCGCTGTGATTCATCTTTGTACCACAACTTCTCAAGCCCTGTTGATATCGCAATATCATTCAATGAATGCAATGGCGTGACAGCGTAACCCGGCCACTGTGTGATATCACTGATAGCTTGATCTGCACTTTCCACGCTTAAAATAGTGCGCTGATCGGCAGAATATTCAGTATCTGAATGTGCTTTATGGTTAGAAAAATGGGTCAATGTGCCTGTCAGTAGTGGCATAGATGATCGTCCTTTTATGAGATACACATGATGTTTTCGAGATTGTTTTCACGAATAGTTTTCGAGATTAAAATTCTATCAAGGGCGATTGCAGCAGTTATGCCTTGTTAAGACAAAAAATGAGGTTTTCACGCGGAATATTGATAATGAATGCGGAAAATCATCATCTCACGGTTTAGTCATAATACAAGATGAGAAGCAGTATTGAATATAGGGAGAGGCGCATACCCCAATCATCCCGAAAGTTGAATGAAGCGCTGAACACTACATGCAAACAACAAGCTACTGACTTTCTTTGGTCATTAGCTTTATTCCAAAATCGAGTTGCTCGCGCCAGATGGTATGCAAGTCCTCATTATACTGAGGGTCGTATTGTTTGACGGCTTGCATTAAACAATCAAACCAAACATTGAATAAATGAGGAGCAATATTCATTTTTTTATGGCGTAGGGCAATACTTTTGATTAACTGTTCGTGAGTAATTAGGTCTTGAGCAGGCTGGAGCATCGCGAGAGATGCTTTTAATGTAAGTATTTGCTGTTCTTTATCCGTACTTCCAAACATATCTTTAATAGCAATATCTGCATTTATAAATAACGAATAGAATAAAGGTAAAAAATCATCATTGCCCATACAACGCTGATAGCTAGCTTGGTAAAGGTTATATTTTTCCATCAATAAATACTCTCTTAAGTCACCGTTCTCCTAACAGTCTATGAACACAATTTAGTCTGTGTATGATTTTATCTTCGCTTCTTGATGCCCATTCAGATTTCAGGCTTTATAACAAAAACCTGACATACTATTCTTCACTTCATCAATTTAATGAATGCTTATCTGATACCTGTAATACTGTATTTATACATAACGCTTCATCCAGCATTGGGACACCAATCACTCGTTTCGGTTTATTGCCGGTCAAAATAGGCAGCTCAACGGTGAGTAATGCTTGTTGATCGTCAGCTTGAATTAATGCATTTCCTGTTGGGTCGATGATTTGGCTACCACCACAGTAATGACCACTAATCGCTTGAGTTTCTTCTATCCCAACGCGATTACACGTTGCAACATACATTGCATTTTCAATAGCACGGGCACGGCTAATTACTAAGCTTTGCTCACCGCCAAAATTGGCAGGATGCAATAACACATCAACATCACGTTGTGCGTACAAGCGGGTAATTTCAGGGAACCATAGATCAAAACAAATAGCGATACCGAAACATATTCCTTGTAATTTAAACGTAACTAATTCATCACCACGAGAGAAATACTGCTTATCGACATTAGTAAGCGCTAACTTTCGATAAACTTCTTGCAAACCTGATTCATTAACAACAATGACACTATTATAAAATTCACCATGTCGCTTTTCTGCAATACCAGCAACCAAAGTAACGTGATACTTCTTAGCAAGTGTAATCAAAGACGTAACCGTTTTTCCATCAATGCTTTCTGCTAATTGATGGATCTCGCCTGGGTGGTCAAAAAGATAGCCCGTCGAAAAAAGTTCAGGCGTAACAACCAGTTCACCTAGACCACCACCAGATATATCAATAGCATTATTGACTGCTTGGTTCATAAGCTGATCTAGCAAGGCAATATTACCTGCCACATCTTTATGAATGACATCCATCTGGACCAAACTAATTTTCATTATTACCCTTAACCATCAATATGTCTTATATTCCCAATGTATATAATTACTTTAATTTAGGCAGCCAATACTAACCGAAATATTGTTTATAACTATTACAATGACAAAAAACACCTTTCTATTTTCTTTCAATCAGCAAAGAAAATAGAAAGGTGTTTTGATTAATGCTTTAAAACGCTCAACTTCATGTTCCTTATTCGGTTGATCTAATTAGACGCCGCTTTGCCCGCTTTTTTTAATGCGCCTTGATCTTTATCTGGAGTTGCCATATCAACGGCTTTTCCTGCTACACCATCATTAGGCAATGCATTACCCACCGATTTTGTCGCCGTATCCTTTGCGGCTTCTGTCGGTGAACATCGCCCACTTACGCCAACTGTCGCTTTAGCCGCTGTGCTTTTCATGGCTTTTTCTGGTGTACAGTCAGGGTCTATCACACCAGCGAATACATTACCCCCAATACAAAAACTCACCATAACTAAAAGATGAGACATAACAGAACTACTTTTGTTCATAACCATGACCTGATTGTATGAATTTAAATATACAGTCAGTGTAGCGAATATTTGATAGCGAGGCACTCGTCAGCGCTTCGAACTTGAGGATTTGCTATATAACCCATAACTGGCAATTATCAGATAGCCCAGCAGCGGCACTATATAACTAAATGGGATACTGGTATGGTCAATCAGACTTGCCTGAACGAAAGGAACTATACCACCACCGACACTACACATCACCAGCACTGCGGAACCTGAGCTGGTTAGATCTTTTAGCCCTTCAATCGATTTATAAAAAATTACCGGATACATAAATGAGTTACATAGGCCTATTGCTATCAGGCAGACTGCGCCAAATACATTGCCATTAAACATGGCGAGGATAATAAGCAGAACGGCGAGTAATGCGCTGAAAAATAAAGCCCTCATTGACTCGACCTTACGACCCAAAAAGCTGTAAGCAAAACGACCAACCATCGATCCAGCCCAATATAGGCTGATCAAACTTGCCGCTGCAGTACTCGTTAAGTTGACGATATTTTTATCACTCAAGTAACTGATAGTGACTGTTCCAATTGCTACTTCAACACCGACATAAACAAAGATAGTTACAGCACCAAGTAAGAAAGGTTTGTGATTCGTTAGTGCAATCAGCTGGCCATGCAACTTAACCCCTCCTTTCCCCCGTACATCTTGCAACGGTCCTTTCCAAGTAAGTAAACTTAAGAGCAACAAACCAACAGAGAGAATAAGATAAATATTCTCAACCCCTGCTGACGCCAATGTTATACCAAGGATTAGCGGAGCCAAAGTCGTGCCGAGTGAATTGATCGACGATGTAAAAGTTAACCGTCGAGATGCCGTTCTGACTTCACCTATCTGCGTAACATAAGGGTTTGCAACCACCTGCATTGCAGCAACACCAAGCGCAATCACAAATATACCAACAAGAGAACCAGTAAAAGAACCCATGGCAATAGCGAAGCTAAAAGAGCAACCGCCCACAGCTGCCAGAAGTAACGACAGGCTCAATGATACTTTATAACCTAATCTGTTCATCACTTGTGAACAGGGAATACAGGTCACAAAAGGGGCCAGATAAAAGGCTATCTGTACCAACATAGACTGCTTATAATTCAGTCCAAAAAGCGACTGAAAGTGAGGGACAAGAATACTATTTGCGGATGTAAGTAGCCCCCATGACAAAAAAGTCAGAGAAAGCAACACCAATCCGTTTCGGTTTGTATTAGCCATAGTGATGTAAGGCCAGCATAATAGGCTGACCTTCCTTATTAATGAATATATCAACACCGGTTATACGGTAATAGTTTCCTGCATCAGCGCTAGGACATCCTGACGATCAGACGAATTAAGAAGTGCATTTCTAAATTCTTCATGCATTAGTTTGCGGGCAATTTTTGAGAAAACCTTCATATGTGTATCGTCGCTATCACTCTTGTTCACCGTGATCATAATGATCATCTCCACATCGATACCTTCCCCCCATGATATTGGCTTCTCGAGTGTCATCACCGACAAGCTGTTGTGGATAACATATTCCGACTTACAATGTGGAACAGCTACGGAGAATCCGAGTGCAGTCGAGAATATAGCTTCACGTTCCCAAATATCTCGATCTACATCTGCTGCAGTTCCAGTACGCTGTTGTACTTCTAGATTATCGGTAAGCACCTTAATCACATCAGCCTTAGTCGCCAATGATTGATGGGTAAAGATTAGGCTTTCATCCAAGATATATTTCTGCTGATTAACCGCAAATGCTTCCTCCACCAACGCTGTCACTGCCTTTGATGACTCAGAAGAAATCGCTTCTTCCAACAAAGTTTGGCAGGAGCTTTGGCTAAGGCTCTCAACCAGTTCCTTTGTTAATCCGATACGCGACGCAGACATACTGAAATTTTGCAGCCCCGCACCAACAAGCAACGGAATAGACACTGGGTCTGCAGCCATTTCACCACACATACTTACGTCCAACCCTGCAGAGTTTGCACGGGCAACAATGTCTCGGATCAGTGCCAGAAAGCTGGGGTCACGATGATTATAAAGGTAAGCTACATGCTCGTTTCCGCGATCGCAGGCAAAGAAATACTGAGTCAGGTCATTACTTCCGATAGACACAAAATCAATATATTCCGAAGATTTTTCAAGCAAGTACAGCGTAGATGGAACCTCCACCATGATCCCCAAAGACACCTTGCCGATCGCAACTCCTTGTTGTTCAAGCTCTGTTCGCAGAGCATCGAGTAGTGAACGAATCCAACGGATTTCATCGAGATTGGATATCATCGGTACCATAATCGATACATCGCCAAACTGGCTCGCACGAATTAACGCGCGAAACTGGTTTTTTATTATCTCGATATACTCTGAGTACATACGAATGGCACGATAACCAAGAAACGGGTTTTCTTCGTTCGGGAACCCCATAAACTCACACGGTTTATCACCACCGATATCGAGCGTACGTATGATAACCTTCTTGCCTTGTGCTTTTTCAATAACCCGCCTGTAATGGTCAAACTGTTCTTGCTCCGAAGGTGGTGCGCTACACTCACAAAACAGCATTTCAGTACGATAAAGTCCGACCCCATCGGCACCATTGTCCAATACCGTATCGATTTCACCAGATGTCACAATGTTGGCTGAAACATTAACAGGCACGTGGTCTTTGGTCGCAATCTTTCGAAACTTAACCATCTTAAGCCTGCGCTCTATTAATTCTTTTTTCTGAGCCTCAAGCATATAGTAACGATCAGTATCGGAGCTTGGATCTATCACCAATGCACCAATATCCGCGTCAAGGATCACTACGCTGGCTTGTCGACAGAGTGTAGCCGCCTCTTTTATTCCGCTCAGTGTGGGAATACCAAATGAACGTGCCAAGATCACAGTATGAGAGGTGTCACCGCCCTCTCCCATGACTAAGCCTTTAATTTTATCCAGTGGCAATGCAAGAAGTTGACTGGGTGTCAGCAGGCTATTAGAAATAATCACGCTATCTTGAGTCAGGTGCATATCCGCAGAAACGGAATACCCAACAATATTACTGGCAAGGCGCGAGGCAATGTCTCTGATATCCAGCGCTCGCTCGCGCAGATAAGCGCTTTCACTGTGAAGCAATGACTCACAGAGTTCATCGCTGGTTGCGGCAATTACAGCAACGGCATTGCATTGCCCCAGATTTTTTTCAATGTTCGCAGTCAAGGTGGCATCATTGAGAATAGACAGGTGCGCGGTCAGGATCGTTCTGACGTCATCCCCCGCAAGTGCTATTTGGTCTTCAAGATCTTGCCTTGTTTTAGTTAAAGCAAGATCAATAGCAGCCACTTTGTCATCCAGAGAGACCACTGGCAGCTCTGCCGCTAGTGCATGAAGATCAACGCATCCCACCACCTCAGGCCTACCACGCCCAATACCGCTGGCCGCAATACTACCTCTAAGTAGATTCGGTTTAGTTCTTCTCAAATACCCAGGCAGAGCTTTAGCCTCTCTGCCTGTTACTTCGGCCTGTGGGCTATCGATTCCCGTCAGTTCTTGATCAACAAATATCCCCAAGTGCCGATGTGCTTCTTGCTCATCTTCCCCTTGAATAATGAATCGGCACTCATCACCCAATAATATATCGGCACCAATCATGGACAGCACGCTTTTCGCATTTGCGCTAGTCTTCTTGGTCACGTTTTCGATAGTAATGTCTGACTTAAATTTATTGGCGCGCAATTCAATTTCGGTCGCCGGACGTGCATGCACCCCATTAGGAAGCGGGCAGATAAAATGAATTTCTAACATATTAGCTTTCAACTCTTAACGTAATAGGCGTGCAGGCTTGAACCGACACATTCAGCTTTCCTTTGGCCTGTTCAGACAAGCTACAGCGGGTAATTCTTTTACCCAACGATGATCTCAACGTGCCCATATCCATCGGCTCAATACTGGGGTTGAAGGTCCGAATAATAAGATCGTCAGAAGACTCTGCTTTTTTAACTGTGCTGAAATGAAGCGATGTGTTCCACTCAAACACACTGTATTGTTCGGGGAATTTCAGCGAATGGCCATTCATTCTAAATCGCGACCAGTCAGTACCAACATACACCAGCGGTGGTGTTTTAACGTCTTCGACGACACGCCAAAACGTATCATCAGCGCCGTTGTCTTGCGGGATCAAACTAAATGTAAACGCATGCATACCTTGAATTTGAGAGTCCGGTGATGGTAAAACCATGCCCGAGGCGCGACCTGGTCGGTAGGTCAAATTCGCTTGCCCCAACCAGCCCACAGATCGTAGCAGCGTTATGGCGATAGTCTCGGGACTGTTGTCGTGGATCTCATATTCACGGATCCCGTCAGCAACAATAGCCAATCCCTGTGTATCGTCATTCATATATACAGTGCTCAGCATGGGATAAAGAGCAACCGGCGCTTCAGTCCAGTTTTCTTCCTTCCAGATATCCATCACCTTCGGCTGGTTTTCGCGACGGATCAGTCCAAAGGGTTGGTCTGCATAATGAACATCCGACATGATGCCTGTCGGGAACAAGACCTGAATACGATGATCCTCGATGTTATTTTCCACTACCACGTTTGCATCAATACTCGCCCTGTTATGAGGAAGGGTTAAAGTCATATTAATGATCAGCTCTCGGCTCGCCTGACGTTTTTTCCTCTCACTAAGATCTTTCGGTACCTTGATTACGTGTCGGGCCTCCAATGTACTGACCAACTCACCGTGGGTAACACGGTAGTTAACCGCTTGTCCCAAGCTACTGATCACCCAATCATCGGCAAGCGGAGAAAAGTTATAGTTATCCCCTTCGTCTGAGCCATTGGTCAGCTCAAATACACGATAAAAAGATTTACCCGACCGCTTGTCCAACAAGGTTAATGATCCGTCTGCTTCTACTTTCAACGATAACCAACGATTGGATACTTCAATTGTTTCGCCAAAGGCTTCTTCACTCTGCGTTTCAAGAAGACCTTCGTTACTTTCTTGAATATAAATCGTTGTGTAGCCGAATGCTGGGATATCCTTTACATCCGCCAATAAACTGATTTTTCGGTACCACGTGATGGTCGTATCGTTGGATAATTCTTGGATAATGGTCGACATGTCCTGCCTTGCTTCCGCCACGATCTGGAAGCAAACCGGATTCCCATTGCCGTCGACCAGTGAGAACGAATTGGCTGGCGTGTAGATCGTCAATTCAACCTGACAATCCCGCTTTTTAGGTACACTGTTAAAGACAACAACCTTGGTGCCCTGTTGGCTAGCAGTAATACCGTCACAAAGTTTTTTGAAGTTCAGTTCAATCAACTGTTCGGCCATTTCAATCCCAGATTGCAGCCGGTTACTGACCATGCTGTTGACCCGATCAGAGTTGCAACAACCGATACTGTCGTGAGCATGGCTTTTCATCGCCTCTCGCCAGATGTTATTTACCGCTGTCTGGGGATAAGGAAATCCATTGAGCATATTCAAAGACAGCAAGGGCTCTAGATACTGGCTGACAGTTTTTTCCAGTTTTGTATTTAGTAGCTTGATATCCATTCGTGTTGAGAATATCCCCCGATGAATACGCATATACTTGGGGTTAAGTAGCTCCCCCTCAAAAGTAGGGAGTAAGCCTTTCTGCTGCGACAAATCATCAAAAAAGGCATCAAAGCTGCTGGCTTTGAAGTTGTACTCGTCTTGCGCAGCGTTTACTCGCTCCAGCATTCCAGGCACTTGGTATTCAAATGGTGACTGATCATTACCATTAGGCAATATGACCACGTCAGTAGCTGAAAACTGGCTTTGCTTACGAGCTTTTTCAACGATGGTTTTGGTGAAACTAGGTTCATCGGTAGGAAGCCACTTGGCACAACCGTACCCCCAAGGAAATACCGCTGTAGTGACAGTGTCACCCCCCGCAGAACGCCACATAAATTCCGTACTATCAACCTCGTGTTCTGACCAGCCACGCCACACCACTGCGCGATCGATAGTAAATTCATTCAAAAACATAGGTAACTGAGCAGTTTGGCCAAATGAATCAGGTACATAACCCACCTTCATTACTTGCCCAACTTTCTCTGCGCCATTGATACCCAATAACAGATTTCTAGTTATAGATTCTGCACTAACAATTAAAAAATCTGTTTGGGTATACCAGGGGCCTATTAATATCCGACCCTGTTTAATTAATGCAGATATACGCTTTTTATTTTCTGGCGCAACATCAAAATAATCATCAAGAACTACAAGCTGAGCATCAAGAATAAAAGGAGGAAGAGAAATATCTCTTTCCATTTGAAAAATAACATCTTCAATAAAATAATAAAGTAATGCTTTAGAATCATTCTCTGTGAAATACCACTCACGATCCCAATGAGTATGTTGAACAAGATGAACTTTTTTCATATTAAATTAGCGAGGTGAGACTCACCCTCCCAGTTATTTATGCAGGATTAATTGAAACATAAAGGCCACATATCTACATGACCATTAAATAACTAATTAACGGGTTACACTAAATGTTTTTGATTCTGTTTTTACCATCTCTTTTTTCTTATCATCATTATTTTCGTCCACTTTGAAAAACAGTAGTGAACCAAGTGTAATAATAAGGGAACCAACGGCAATAGATATTATATATATAAACCAGTTTTCAACAGCCAGCCACCCATAAAAACCAGAGATCGGCGCTTTATTAACAGCACCTAAACCCACAGCCATCGCAGCACCCGTTGCAGAGCCCAGAACGTTAATTAGTATAATTTTAGGATTTGCCAGAGCGAATGGAATTGCTCCTTCAGACACACCAATCAACCCCATAAGGGTGGAAGCCTTCCCAGCTTCCTGCAATGAAGCAGGAAAACGGTGTTTCCAAATTAAAGTCGCAAGGCCAAGACCAATTGGCGGGATAATAATCGCTACTTGAGCTGCAGTATTTGGGTCGTAAATACCAGAAGCAAGTAGTGCCATTGCAGTCGTTACCGCAGCCTTGTTTACAGGTCCCCCCAGATCAAAACCTACCATACCACCGATAACCGCAGCCAAAAGAACCTTATTGGTACCAGACATGGATAACAACCAAGCCTCTAGACCTTTGTTCATCATAGAAAGCGGATCACCAATAATATACATCATGATAATGCAGGTAAGTAATGTACCGCCAACAGGTAGGATAAAAATTGGACCAGCAGATGCCAGCGCACGCGGTAACTTTACTTTTTCAGCTAAGAATTTCACGATATAACCCGCGATAAGACCAGCTACCAGCGCCCCTAGAAAGCCCGTCCCCAAAGAACCAGCCAATATCCCGCCGATCATACCTGGTGCAAGCCCTGGCCTATTTGCAATAGCAAAGGCAATATAACCAGCCACAATCGGTAGCATCAGTGAGAGTGCTAAACCACCAAAGCCATCGAAATCATGAAAAATACGAATAAGGTTATTTGCAGATTCACTATGGCTGGCATCCCATATATTTTCTATGCCGTACATAGATGCCCCAATACGTGCAATCCCCATCAATACCGCACCGGCAATGATGAATGGAAGCATGTAAGAAACTCCGGTCATAATCGCATTTTTTAAATCCAGACCAATCGACTTATTGCTTTTAAACGTTGCCATCACAAAACCTCCTGTTTCAATGCTGCAAACAGTGCATCACCATGTTTAATCGGGTCTGCAACACTACATTCAATTTTTGGCAGGCCGCTGAAGCGTTCAACGTCATTGATTGCTACATCAGCAGCTAGGATAGCAGCATCAGCACGTTCGATATCCATCATCGAAATGATATTGTCAGCCCCCATGCTCCCTTGAGTTTCAACTTTAATTTCAATTCCAAGCTCTTTACCTTTAATTTCCAATGCTTCAGCAGCCATGAAGGTGTGGGCAACGCCAGTTGGACAAGCAGCTACACATACGATATACATAATTCTTCCTTATTTTCATTCATGCAAAAAAAAACACAGCGACCTAAAAGGTGCTGTGTTTTCAAACGGTTATACATTCCACATTCGCCATGAAATACTCTATAAACCAAAGAGCATACGCATGACTTAAGCATATTAGTGAAACTTACTATCACAATGTAAGACAGAGCTTTAACCATTTGGCTGATGTGCTTTACCAAGCACAACGATTCAAATTCACTCTGTTTAATCATTGAGTCGTCTTTTGTATGGTGAGTTATATTCACTCTCTTCATCAATGATACTGATGCAGACCACATCTCACACCACTGCTCATAAAAAGTGCCTTCTACAGACTCATCATCGACTGACAACACGGTAGATTCACTTGCAGATTCCATTGAATCCAAATAATTACTACAACAAATAAACCCAGCAAAAAAACGGCAAAGAATAGACAACAACATGTCTATCTCCTCTGCAATTTTTTTATGGCTAAATTTATTCATTTCAGTTCATTATCCAGTGAAGTATTGCCGTAGATTCTATTCTATAACCCAACCTAAATATGAGGGTATGATCACGTTTCGTGAAATTATGGATAAATGTAAAATAACAAATGAACATTTAACCCCCCAACAGATAAAAGAAAATCGAAGACAGAAAACTCACAATTAATAATATGGCATACGCATAATCACAACCATAATCATTATTGCATTACACAATCAAAACCCAAGATCAAATACACATGAAAAACATAAAATACTTAAATAACCCATAAAATATCAACCTGCAATACAAAACCAAAAAAACACCTCAAATTAATTCCACTTGTGATCTCGATCTCGATAGAATTTAAATATTTAAATTAAGCTCGCACTAAATATAAACACTTAACTTACGAGAATAATATTACTTACCAATCAATATATATTTATTAAAGTTCGTAATTAAAAATAATCTTGGTTTTTTAATTAAATAAGAAAAAGGTCTCTACATGAAAAAAAACGTTTCTTTACTCACTCTTTCTTTACTAGCCATTTCTGGCTCACTTCCTGCCATAGCTGATGACTTTAACGTGATGTCATTTAATGTCAGAAACAGCAAAGATAGTGTCTCTGGCAGTATCTATGACGGAAACAATACATGGGAAAATAGAAAAAAAATCGTTACCTCCATTTTTCACGACCAAAATATTGATATTGCTGGATTGCAAGAACCCTTCAGCGATCAAATCATGTACCTTGCGAGAAATCTGCCTGAATACAGCTGGGTCGGTGTGGGTCGTGATGATGGTAACGCCAAAGGTGAAGCCGTCCCAATTTTCTATCGTTCCGACAAGTATGTGAAACTGTCCGGTGGCACCTTTTGGCTATCAAAGACACCCGAACTGGTTGCTAGTATAGGCTGGGATGCCGAACTGACTCGAATTTCAACTTGGGTAAGGCTAGAAGAGAAAGGCACAGGAAAACGTGTATTGGTGTTTAATTCTCATTTTGATCATATCGGCAAAGTTGCTCGTCAAGAAAGCGCCAAATTAATGAGTGATAGGGCAAAAGAGATCATTGGTGACGGAAATGATGCGGTAATTGTTCTTGGCGATCTGAATTTTGAACGAACCGACACCGTGTCCTACCATGCGATCACAAACTTGTTTAATGATGCCCGAGAGATCACCAAAGCACCATTCAAAGGAGCTGATAATGGCAAAGCGTACACCTACCATGGCTACGGAAATGCGCCCTCCGAAGACATTGACTACATATTTGTTAATGATTCGTTAACTGTAAATACCTTTGAATACAAAAATGTCATCCGAGATGGTATTTATTCTTCTGATCACCTATCTGTCATTTCCAATATGTCGTTCAAATAACCACTCTGCCAAAACAATGATAAACGCGATCTCGCGTGCTGAAAGAAGAGTAAAACTGACGGACATCGACTGTCAGACCATTTCGTGAAACAGTAGTATAATGTAGGTAAAACATGGACAAAAACAGACTAACGCCCATAGCAATACTGATGGCCGCATTGATCAGTGGCTGCAGCGCCAATATTTCTGAAAAGAGCCAGAGCACCCAAGCTGGTGACTTACAGCAACCGGTAAAAGTAGCCTTCATGCCAGATATTCATTTCCATGATGTTTATGCAACATTTGAAGATGGATCGTTTTCTGGCCTCCCTAGTAGCCAAAACAACAGCAAAGCCACAATCCGTACCATGCAAGCACAAATGAATTCCACACGCCTATTCAATGAGAACTACTTTGCACTTCTCGCTGCGCTAGATGATGTCGTGGAAAAAGGAATTAAATATGTCGCATTACCGGGGGATTTCAGTGATGATGGCCAACCCATCCACATGCGCGGCCTCGCTAAGATTCTTGATCGTTACCATGAAGAACACGGCTTAGTATTTTTTGCCGCCCCCGGCAACCATGATCCTGTCCGGCCTTTTTCCCGCCCAGAGGGAAAGAGTGACTTCTTAGGTAAAGACGGCGCCGAACAACGTCTCTTTAGTAAAGGCAAAAACGAATGCAACTTCGATTACACCGCCGAATGGACGACGGTTGATATAGGGAATCCACTACCCACGATTTGCACTGAGGAAATCAAACAATGGGGATACAAAGAGATCATGGCGATCTTATCTAGCCATGGTTTCACTCCACAACAAGACTATATCTATTTTGAAACCCCCTACAGCAGTGATGCAGCACGTCAAAATTATCAATTTGAAACTGCAAAACTCGAGGCCGAGTATTCAAATCGCCAGTATGAAATCTGCTACGAAGGTACAGGCGGAGAATACAAGCAAGAGGGGTACACCAGCTGCTCGATAGTTCCAGATACCAGTTACTTAGTAGAGCCCGTTGAAGGGTTATGGCTACTCGCCATTGATGCCAATGTCTATAAACCGCAGGCATCTACTATCGGGGGAGAAAGCAACCCCAATCAATACGATGGTTCTGGCAATGCAGGATATAACATGATGCTTACCCATAAGGCACATGTGGTTTCGTGGATCAGCGATATCGTGAAAGCAGCAAAAGAGAAAAATAAAACCTTAATTTCATTTAGTCACTTTCCGATGACCGACTTCTACAACGGAGCATCAGAAGAGATTGAAGATATATTTGGCGAAGGCAACTTCCAACTGGCACGCAATCCGGAAAGTGACACCAGCAAAGCCCTAGCATCTACCGGGCTTAATGTGCACGTTGGAGGTCATATGCATTTCAATGATACTGGTGTTAAAACCTACAATATCGATGGCAAAAAGCACACCCTGTTTAATATTCAGGCACCGTCACTGGCGGCTTATGTCCCTGCATATAAGATATTGAATATCCAGCCCGATAGTAAGATTGAAGTCGAAACTGTCATTATTGAAGATGTGCCACGGTTTGATGAACTGTTTGAACATTATGAAACAGAATACAACTACTTAATGCAGGAAAACTTGAATCAAACAGACAGCATTTGGAACAAAGATATCCTGACCTCTGAAAATTACTACGAGCTAACCGACTGGCATATTCGAGAACTAACTAGGCTACGTTTTCTCCCTAACGAGTGGCCTGAAGACATACGCGAACTACTGTTTAAAATGAATGGCGAAGAGATGCTGATTTTATCGCTTATTGATACAAATATCTCTCTTTGCGAACTGCAAAATGCAACGGGGGATGACAAAAATAGTTGCCCATCAGGTGATGATAAAAAGCTGCTTACCACGTTCGACCATGATTGGAATACAGCAAAGGAACTCGCAGCTAAAATGGCTAATGCGAAAGGGATCAAGCTAAGCGATCTTTCTCAATGGGACGGTATGACGCTAGCAACCGATTTTTATCGGTTACGCAATGCCGATGAACTCGCATTCCGCGATATAGAAAAAACACGTTTACATCAATACCAATTGGTAAGTGAAGCATTAACCAATTTTAAGCCCAATGTGTACGCCTCTGTTGAAGACAACCTCGGTGACGTAAAAGTAGGAGATGTTTTTAAACATCGTTTTGGATCGCTGTTTTACATTCTTGAACGCTTTGCCACAGGTGAAGCCAGCGACCACTTCATCATAGATACCAGCAAAGGAACCTTGACCGACCTCAAAAACAATATAAACCGTAATATATTGAAATAACCAACGAGCAACTTTGTTAAATAGCTCAGTTATCATGGCCAACCTAATTATATTGGTTGGCCATTTGACAAAATCTTACGAGCATATTAACGCCCAAAACCACCACTTTATGAGCTTAGCTGTAATGAGCTACCTAAGGTTTATCACTAAAACGTTTTTTGAGTTTTTATTTTTCCCCGTCCGCAATTCCCCTTTATAAAGTCACCTCAACTTAACGATTGGAAAACAATTAATACAACAAGTTACGATGTTGAGCTATTTTTTGATAACATGCTCGAAATTATATAAGGAAGTGATAAGCGCATTGGAAGCTAGCCGTAGAAGGTTTCGTGAAAATAGTAGTAGGGTAAGTGCGCTTATCATATTGTCGATCGTGTTAAACGGCTTTCTATCGTCCATTGTTGTGCTTAACCCAACCGCATTTTCTGGCAATAGTAATTGGTTAACAGCACCGCTCACTGAAAAAGTATTAATTTGTACAGCAGAAGGTCTGCAATGGATAGACCCAAGTACATTACTGCAAAAGAATGCTCAACAATCAGCAATAGCCAGTGACAAATCATCACTTAATCACAATCAATACCAACACTACCAATTTCACTGCCCGCTCTTAAAGCACCACCAACCCGCAGAACTATTGGCGTATTTGGGTATATTCATCCTCTTCGCAATGTTAATTGTGGTGATGCTTAAGAGGCTCTCGCTTTGCCCCTTTTTCTGCTATGAAAAAATGTACCTTATTTATGCACCTAAACAATCTCCGCCCTCTTCATTATCGCTATGAAAAAATAACTAAAAAAATCAGCTAACAATTAGAAGAAAATATCCACCCATGCACAATGCAGTTTGAAAACAAGCACAACGAGGTGGAACATGGAGAAAGTTATGAAAAAAAATACATTCATCACCCTGCTATTTAGTAGCGCACTATTTCTATCAAGCTTTGCAAATGCGCACGATTACAAAGCGGGCGACTTGCAAATTGACCACCCTTGGTCAAAAGCAGTACCACCCAATTCATCGGTTGCTGCAGCTTTTTTCAATATAACGAATCATGGCGGCGAAAATGATGTATTGATCAGTGCTGAATCCCCAATTGCTGGCAAAGTAGAATTACATGCTCATATTCATGAAGACGGCATGATGAAAATGCGTGAAGTTAAAAATATTGAGATCCCAGCGAATGATGGTACGGCACTAAAACCTGGTGCCAACCACATCATGTTTTTTAACCTTACTAAGGTGCCAAAACTAGGCGATCGCTTCCCACTAACACTGCATTTTAAAAACGCGGGAAAAATCACGATTGAAGTTGCCGTTGAAAAAGCAACATATCAGATGGAAATGAAACCTGAAAAAACACAAGAGCAGCACCATTAACATCTAAATAGCCCCGTTTACAAACACCTAGCCGTTTCTTTGGTGCACGCAGAGAAGCGGCTTTTTGATAAATAAGATAATTACTCGAAACCAGCCCCTCTCTTCCTTGCATGATATGAATTTGTACGACAAAATAAAGTGATTAGTACTTAAACGTTCAGTACGTAACATACTGGATGTTTATCGCTATCAGGCAAGATGAGTCATATCACAAGGATGTTAACGTGTTAGAAAAAGTTATTGGCATACTCTTTCCGGTTTTTGCAATTGTACTTGTGGGTTATGCCATCGCAAAATTACTCAAACCCGATTTCAAACCGATTAACCGGATTAATATGGATGTGTTTTGTCCTGCTTTGATCTTTTCATCTTTAGTGATGATGAAACCCGATACCACCCAGTTATGGCTATTGGTCGCGGCTGCATGCGCAGTATTATTGCCGGGGTTACTAATGATCCCACTCACCCGCATAAATAAGTTGTCTTTCAAAGCGTGGGCACCACCGCAAATGTTTCGAAACAGCGGCAACCTTGCCATTCCACTGTTTAGCTATACCTTTGGTGAATCGGCAATGGGGGCGGCGGTATTATTGTTTGTAGTTGCAACCACCCTACACATCACTCTAGGCATGGCGTTACTGAGTAATAAAGAATCACTCTCGCTCAAACAACTTTTTAAAACACCTCTTTTTCTGGCGACGCTGGCAGCATTAACTTTTAATTTATTGAATATACCGATATGGCAGCCCTTATACGAAGCCACGCATTTACTCGGTCAAGCATCGATACCTGTCATGCTGCTGTCGTTGGGCGCACAAATGGTCAACCTACATAAGTCAGGTATACGGGTAGGCTTAATGACTACCCTATTTAGCTTAACCACTGGTGCCATTAGTTTTGCTGTTATTTATTTCTTTTTACCCTTACCACATCAACAACTGCAAATGATGGTGTTATTCACTATGCTACCGCCTGCAGTAATGAACTTTTTGTTTGCAGAACGCTTTAATATCGAACCTGAAAATGTGGCATCAATGGTGTTATTTGGCAATTTTTTCGCCATCATTACATTGCCTTTATTACTGTGGATCGCACTGGCAATCTAGCCCGATAGTGACACCGCGAATAGTGGAATGCCGTATTTAGCATTGAGGAAATGATTACAATGCCTTTCGCATGCGTCCTTTTCTTGGTTTACTCTCAAATATCTGCGACAATCCTCACGAAATAAAAATTATTAACTTATAACTACACGGCGCACCCATGAAACTATTAATTCGCAACCTTGATCGCATCACAACTGAAGCTGAACTTCAGGCAATGTTTGAGACTCACGGTAAAGTGCAATCTTGCTCATTGGTCATGGATAAAGAGACTGGCGCTTCAAAGGGTTTTGCATTTGTTGAAATGCCAAAAATTGGCGAAGCAAAAGCTGCAATGCAAGCTCTTAACGGTCTAAAAGTTGCTGGTAATAAAATTCGCGTTAAAAAAACTGACGTGGCTCCAAGTGCAAGCAACAGCACTGAAGACAACGCAAGCGACGATACTAACGAATAATCAGTTCGATTCATGCTCTGACATTTGATAAAAGGGGGGTATATATTGCCCCCATTTTTATACCTAGTTTTATATCTCAATAACAGCAACCTCATCTACCTTCCCTTATCAGCCCTTGTTCTCTGTTTTCTACCTTCGCCCTAAAAGTCACCTTAAGACTCACTTTTATGTATTTTCAAAGTTAATATGACACTTAGTGTTAATTTTATTCATGAGTAAAGCACTAAGATGATTCCACTATCTTGTTGAACTTAGGAATTATCTAATGAAATATATTTACTTATTATCTGTGTTGGCGACTGCCGTTTCATTCAATAGCCAAGCACTTGAAATAACAAGCCAGGATATTCATGAAGGACAATTGATGGCAAAAACATTCGAATACTCAGGTATGGGATGTGATGGTGGAAATCAATCGCCACAGCTATCTTGGGCAGATGCACCCAAAGGCACAAAAAGTTTCGCGATTACCGCTTTTGACCCAGACGCACCAACAGGCAGCGGATGGTGGCACTGGACAGTATTAAATATTCCAGCAACAACAAACAACCTGCCACAAGGTGCATCAGGTAAATTAACGCAAGGCTTAGAAACACGAACAGATTATGGTAAACCTGGCTTTGGTGGTGTGTGTCCACCTGTGGGTAATGGTATGCACCGCTACCAGTTTACAGTGTGGGCATTACCACAAGAGAAAATCGATTTGCCTGCAGATATTTCACCTGCCGTTGTAGGGTTTACACTCAATAGTATGGCAATAGATAAAGCAATATTAACCGCAACGTATGTTCGTTAATTAAATCACTTGGGGTGTCAGTTGAAAGCACTAATTCGGGTCAATACCTACCATGCAACAAAACCACAGCCATTACGAAATGTGCCGATCTACACCCCAAGTATTATTGCCGTTCAGTCTGGTCGAAAAATATTGAAATGGCATGATGATGCGTTAACATTTAATAAGAAAAACTGGTTAGTTATTCCCGCTAATCAACAACTCACTTTTGTTAATGAACCACATCAGGCGCAATTTAATTCCGTCCAGATTTCATTTTTATCACCACCTTCTGAGGGGATAATGAGTGCGATTGATAATCATAACCACAAGTACAACCATAACTTACAGCATATTGAGCGACCCTTAATTGCGACGGATACCGCCCTTGATTTTGTCTTCTCGCAATTGATAGCCATTGTGAAACAAAAGCTAAGTATTGAGGTACAACAACATTATTTAAATGGTTTTTATCAACAGTTACTGGAAATAGGCGCATTGCATTTACTTTTCCCCGCTTCTACTTTATCGATGCGAGAAAAAGTCAGTCGGTACTTATCCACCAACCCTGCGGATCATCATTCTATCGAAACAACCTGTAAGCACTTTGCGACCAGTAAAGCGACGTTAACTCGCCATTTAGCCAAGGAAGATGCGCTATTTCGCGACGTGTTAGCTGAAGTACGAATGTTGCATGGGCTCAGCTTAATGCAGCAATATTCGTATACTCAACTTGAACTAGCACTACGTTGTGGTTATCAATCAGAATCACGCTTCGGTCAACGTTTTCACCAACAGTTTGGTATTACCCCAAAGCAATATATGAAAACTGTTATGAAACCCACCATGAGAAATATAGCGTAAAATGTTGCCTACCTTAACGTGAAAAACCTCCGACCATCAATTATTACTAATAGAAACGCTCGGAGGTTCAAACAGTAGATATAGCGGGTTAGCCACCAATATCAAGTAAGGATGAAGCGATAGCAAAATAGATCATAACGCCTGTAATATCTGCGATAGAAGTAATCATTGGGGCACTCGCAGAAGCAGGGTCTAACTTCATTTTATGTAAACCGAAAGGAAGAACAGTACCAATTAAGCTGCCAATCAGAACAATAACGATCATGCTTAATGCAACAACCATTGCAATCTCATAACCGCCACGGTATGCCCCTAAAAAAAAGACCGCTACAGCCATACTTAAACCAAGAGCAAGCGCAACAAATACTTCCCGTCCAAGCATTTTTGCCCAATCTTTTGGCGCGACATCGCCCACTGCCAAAGCGCGAACCATGAGTGTCGATGATTGAGAGCCCGCATTTCCACCACTATCGATCAATAATGGTAAGAAGAAAACAAGTGCGATATAGGAGGTAATAATATCTTCAAAATAAGCAATACCAGCACCCGAAAATAGGTTTCCAAACACAAGCAGCACTAACCAAAATACGCGTTTCTTGTAGAGCATACTGATCGATGCATCTTTAATGCTGACACTCAGTGTATCGATGGAAGCGCCTTTATGAATATCTTCTGTTACTTCAGCTTCTGATAGCACTTTTCCATTTTCTTCAACTTTTCGAAGCATCTCGATGCCTTCATTGATCTTATTTTTTTGTTCAATTACATTTTTTTGAATTAATTCCATAATACGTCTCCAGACCTGAAGACGTAGTTGTCTTCAGATCATCAGGTGCGAGAAAGTGTAAACCGCCGACTAGGGGGTTCCTGTTTACTTGATTGCATGATGTAGCCTTGTTAAAAACAAAGATGGTCTGTTGACCGGGCAGGTAGAAGTGCTTTGAAGAGAACTTTACACCGCCTCACTCTGGAGGCAGCTCAATGGAGAGACTGTCAGAGTGATTTTAAATTAGTATTTATACAACAACTACTTGAATCCACAGTTTGTGCTCCTTATTGATTTTGACGGGGCGTACTTTACCCAATATTGTTATGTTATACCATACCAATGTACAATGTTTTTTTCAGTACCCGATTTAATAGCGTTATCCCCTCAACCATATTCACTGTACTAATGAATAATAAGCCTTGATGACCTTTCATATATACAGATATATATAATCACCTAAAGCAATGAATAATAGATGTAATTGATAATCACCACATAATCATTATATTCACCACGAGAATGATTTGTTTTTAACACAAGATCACAGTTTATAAATTATTCCCGGAAAGAATATTTTCATTAACTATCATCAAATACTCATCGGAGGTCTGACAAGGAAGAATAAATGAAACAATTAATTGTTCTACTCACCCTTTGCTTAGCAGCAGTCACATGCCAAGCATCAACCAGTGCAAATAATGCAACCCAAAAAGGCTACACAGAGACCCAATACCCCATTATTTTAGTGCACGGGTTATTTGGTTTTGATTCACTTGCAGGGTTTGATTACTTTTACGGTATCCCTCAAGAACTCAGTAAAAGTGGTGCTAAAGTTTATGTTGCCCAAATATCTGCCACTAATAGTTCAGAGCTACGTGGTGAACAACTACTTTTACAAGTTGAAGAAGTACTTGCTGTAACAGGTGCTGAAAAAGTGAATCTTATTGGGCATAGCCATGGCGGACCAACTGCACGTTATGTCGCATCCGTCGCCCCTCAATATGTCGCTTCAGTAACCAGTATTGGCGGAGTCAATAAAGGTTCAACTGTTGCCGACATCATGCGAGGAACCATTCCTGAAGGCTCATTACCAGAAGATATTGCGGTTAAATTGGCAGGAGGGTTAACTACACTCATTGGGTTACTTTCTGGTGGCAGTGATCTCCCCCAAGATCCACTCGCATCACTTGAAGCCTTAACCACAGCAGGTTCTTTAGCATTTAACCAAAAATACCCGGAAGGGATCCCCACTTCAGACTGTGGCGACGGTGATTGGGTTGCCGATAACGGTGTGTATTATTACTCATGGACGGGCACTTCAAACTATACCAACGTACTCGACCCTATTGATCCTGCGATGTTAATTTTAGGCTTCGCATTCGATGAGCCGAATGATGGCTTAGTCGGTCAATGCAGCTCGCATCTTGGGAAGGTTATTCGCGATGATTATAAAATGAATCATCTTGATGAAATTAACGGTTTACTCGGTATTCATCATTTATTTGAAACGGATCCTAAAACCCTTTATCGCCAGCACGCAAACCGCTTACAGCTACAAGGATTGTAATCATGAAAAAGACCGCGCTTAAAATATCTATCGTTTTTGCTACCTGTATTTTTGGTGCGGTCATATTCAACTTGCACCTGTTTAATACTGATAAGGCAGAACCTTTGTTAACAACATCGATGCCAGCACCGTCAGCAATCAAAACCGCATCGCAAAATGATACCAATGTTGATATTGATTCTAACCGAGATACGTTCGAGTATTTTCTCTCTGGTTTAGGTGAAAAAGACATTGAGGCCCTAAAGAAGAATTTTGCCGAATTTAATGAACAGCAAAACTACACAGTCAAAATCGATGAGGCACTATTTCAACAATATATCGACTATAAAGCGGCATTATTTACCTTAGAACGTACGACGAGTAATGGTGAAATCTCAGTAAATTCTCAGCTTTCAGCAATACATCAGCAATTATTGGAGATACAACGACAATTTTTCACTCCCGAACAGCAACAGGCTTTATTTGGGGAAGAAAACCAACTACGAGAACTTGCTTTAAAGCAACAAGAACTCAAACACCAAGCGCAATCACCCGTAGACTACCAACAACTTTGGCAAGATGAATTAAACCAGTTACCCCCCAACTTACAAGAAAGCTATCGCAATGCTAGCCTGCTCAACCGATTAGAATTAACCAAAGATATGGATGCACAAAGCCAGTTCCTGATAAGAGAAGAGCTAGTGGGTAGTGAAGCAGCAATGCGACTCACAAATTTAGATCAAAAGAGAGAAAGCTTCAAACAACAAATTGATGAATACTTAATAAAACGAGAACAGATATTGCTCAATACAAACAATAACCAAGACGACAAACGGCTAGCTATACAAACACTGCGTGAACTTACATTTGAATCCGACCAATACCGCCGGATTCAAGCATTAGAAAATATTCATGACCAACAAGTAACGATATATTGAGCGAGTACTATGCAATTATCATTTAAGCGCGGTGAAATACGCGTTTAGATAGTATTAATGCCTCTAAAGTACATAATAATAAGCCAAGCCAGATAAAGCTAAAACTCACCAGCTTCACCTGATCCAATACTTCATGAAACACAAAAATTGCGAGTAAAAACTGTAAACTAGGCTCGATATATTGGGTTAAACCAATCATAGTCAGTGTCGTTTTCTTAACAGCAACAGCAAATAATACCAGAGGAACCAAAGTAATTGGTGCTGCTCCTGCATATAAAACAGCCGTCGAGAAATCACTAGAAAATACAGTCGACGTCTGGCTTAAAAAGCTCAATAACATATAACCTAATGCGAACGGCATTAACAACGTTACCTCAATCGACATTGATGTTAACGAATCAAACTGAATAAACTTTTTTGTTAGGCCATACAACGCAAATGAACAGCCCATAACTAATGAAACCCATGGTAGCTCACCATATCCATACACTTGATATCCTATACCGAAGACTGCCAGAACAACGGCTATTTGTTGAGCCAAAGATAGCTTATCTTTAAAAAAAACCATACCTAGTGCAACAGAGAATAGTGGATTAATAAAATATCCTAAACTTGCTGCTAATACCTGTTCATGCGTTATTGCCCATGTAAACGTATAAAGCGATATACAATTAAATAATCCGGCTAGAAAGCAAAGGCATAATGCTTTTTTATATTTTATCGCCATAGAAAAAGTTAAATTTGATATTTTAAAGCATTTCAAAACCAGCAACATTAATGGTACCGAGAAGATAATCCTCATCGCAAGTAATTCATTAGTATCAGCCAGAGGAAGAAACTGAAAATATAAAGGTAATCCCCCCCAGATCACAAACGCAATAATCGCGATGAAATTCCCATGAAGACGAGAAAACATACTATTCATCCTGAACAATGTAATTAATGTTGATGCTCTCTCTGCCCTGAGCTCCCCGTCTCGGCATAAGCAAGTACGACTAATCAAGCAAGAAATCGGCGTGATATGGCTGATGATGTTGTAAAAAGTGGCGCCTTAATACCAGTAATGAATCAATGCAAATAGATAACATTATTACTTCGCAAATCTGACCATATTAATATTTCCCGATAATGCTGTTTAAACAATACCAATGACAGGCTAAAGAATATGAACACTACGGTAATAATGTTGCTGCTTTCTTTTACATCTGATGATGAAACACTAAGTAAAAGACCGATTCCTATACCTAGAGAACACAGAAGTTGCAACATTGGATAAGATAGATAAAAAAAAGACTTTAAGCTGAATAAAATAGGAAACAATCCTTTTTTTAGCGCAGTCATAACAAACTCCTTTTTCTTAAGACTATAAGTATCGATAAGCTATCGGCATTAGCTTGCTATATTTTTACTATTAGTCGTTAGGGATAAATATAAATCAATGCAAGTTATATCCACAGGTGGGAATACTCTAAACACAATAAAGGCTAACAGAAGCCTGAACATTACAAGCCTCTGTTATCATAATACGGAGCAATTATTATATAGTGTGTGTTCTAGCCTTTATTAAGCTGACCTTCTACAAGCGCCTGCCAATAATTCACACCTTTCATTAAAATATTGTCATTAAAATCATACAGTGGATTATGCAGTGCCGTACCACCACATTCCCCCTGCCCATTACCAACCAAAATATAACAACCTTTCACTTCACGAAGCATGAAAGAGAAGTCTTCACTGATAGTGAAGGGTTCACAACTACCATTCACGTTTTCAGCACCGACTACCTTCTCTGCGGCTTTAATAGCGCGTGCTGTCTCTTCTGGGGTATTAATGGTAGAAAGGAAGCTATTATTGAAATGGTACTTATAATCCACACCTGCCGACATACATTGACCAGCAACAATACGCTCAATCGCTTTTTCAATCTTGCCTAATGCTTCATCAGTAAAACTACGAGTATCACCCGTAATCTTCACCTGAGATGGAATAACGTTCACAGTGCCGTTAGTGGCAAACTCAGTCACTGAAAGAACTGCAGTTTCATTAATCGCGCTCAGATTACGCGATATAATCGTCTGCATTGCGGTAACAATCTGCGCACCGACAACTATCGGATCGGTACCCATATGTGGCATAGCCGCATGACCACCCGTTGCAATAACATCAATTTCAAAGCTGCTTTCGCTGGCCATTAACGAACTAGGTCGCGTTAAAAATTGCCCTTCTGGAATACCAGGCAAGTTATGCATGGCATAAATTGCATCCATATTCCAACGCGTGAATAGGCCATCCTTGATCATTGCTTTTGCACCAGTACCACGCTCTTCATCCGGCTGAAAAATAAAGTAGACTGTGCCATCAAAGTTTCTATTTTTTGATAACTCGTGTGCGGCCCCAAGAAGCATCGCGGTATGACCGTCATGACCGCAGGCATGCATTGCGCCATCATGAATAGATGCATGAGAGAATGTATTAGCCTCGCAAATGCGCAATGCATCCATATCAGCGCGTAGACCAATAGAGCGATTGCTATTGCCACACCTTAGAATCCCTACAACACCAGTACCACCAATACCGCGATGAACGTCAAGCCCAAACTCTTCTAGTTTGTTGGCAACAAATTCTGATGTTTTATACTCTTCAGTACCAAATTCAGGATGCTTATGTAAGTGACGACGCCAGTCGATAACTTTCTGTTCAATGGTCATTTATATTCTCCAACAAAATCTGCGCAGTGGTACATTACCACTGCGCATCTATCAATTAAGCTTCTTGAGGTTTTAAGGCTTTTTCGTCAGTTTCTTTTGTTTCAAACTTAGTAAATACGTACAGTGCAACAACAATTAGTGACACAACAATTGTTTTACCCAGTACCATTTCCTCGCCAAGTGTCATAACAGCAACTAAGTACCCGACTAACGGCATTAGGTTTAGTGCCATTGTGGCTTTCTCTACACCAATACGTTTAAATGAGTAAAGCTGAACTAGGTAGCTCCCCCCAGAAATACCTGTGCCAAGGAAAATAAGTAAACCAATTAGTAATGGGCTAGATAAAATAATATTAATTTGTGATAAGTCTAAATCCAGTACAAAGACCATTACAATACCCAACGCTGCAACTGATATATATTGATACAGCATTGACACAACAGAACCATACTTATCTGCAAGACTTGCACGCAGGTGAGCCGTCCATGCAAGTGCTAACATTGAACAAGTTACATAAACATAGCCAAGTAGAGGTGTACCACCTTCTATACTATTAGTTGGTCCAACACTCATTGCATAAATACAAACAGCTGATGCAATAAATGCTCCCCACTGAACCTTGTTCATTCTAAAATTCATGAACATCATGCCAAAAAAGACAGTGGCAAATGGCTGCATACCTTGAATCACACCATTCTCTGTGGCACCAATATGGGATAAAGAGAGAAAATTAAAGAGTGAAAACACCCCTTGGCCAACGATTCCACATAATGCAATTCTTAGGTAATCTTTCTTTTCAATTTTTAGAGACTTACCAAGGTCTTTACTGAGACTTTCACTACGAGACGTAAAGCTATAAATAATCGTTAAACCAATTACAGCAGTGACATAACGGAAGAAAACAAGGGTCATAGGATCAACGGCCATAGACAGCGGCTTCGAAACAACTCCCGTAACGCCCCAAATAATAGCTACAGCAATGGCTGCAATCCATCCGCACAGTGCATCTTTCTTTGTTATATTCATGATCTTTCCAGTCGATACGTTAATCAAATAGGATTGAATTGGCAGCACTGTTACGTACTGCCTAATAGTGAATTACTGAGAATCTGTTACAGGTTTTAATACTGTCTCTTGTTCAGATGCTTTTTCACGTCCAAACTTCATGAACAACACCATAGAAGCAATAACGACACCAATCGCAAGCAGACGCATAGGTGTTACGGCTTCACCTAGTGCAAAGACTGCTAATACAAACGAAGACAGTGGCATTAGGTTCAGAGCCATACCTGTGCCATCAACACCTACACGCTCCATCGCGTAAATGTAAACAAGATAACTCGTACCAGAAATACCCACACCCAGAATAACGATACATAGAATACGTAATGGTGAACTGAAAATACCCAGTGCTGACGAGAAGTCTGCGCCAGAGAACATTAAGTAAAAACCAAAACCAATAGAGGCAAAAACGAACTGGTGGAACATAGTGGCAACAGAGCCATACTTTTCAGCTAATTCTGCACGAGCATAAGCCGTACATGCAAAGCTAGCAGCACTTGCCAAACAAATTAGGTGACCAATATTAAAGCCATTAGTTTCTGAGTTTGGATCCATCACTAGAATCGCAACACCCGCAAATGCACCCAGTGCAGCAACCATTTGCATCATATTAAAGCGCGCATTATGACGAAAGAAGCCGACACTCAAGATAAGAATAGGGATTAATCCTTGGATAACGCCATTCTCTGAGGCTGTAATATAATCCAGCGATAAAAATGAGAAGAAACTGAACGCTCCCTGCCCAATAATGCCGCAAGCCGCAGCCCAAAACACATCATGGCGATTAGCCCACGTCAGTTTAAAATCTTGTTTTTTCTTCAGCTTTCCAGTTGCCAAACCGACATTAAATACGATCCCTAAAGTAATAAAGGCAACGGTATAACGTGCCCACACCAATACTTGTGGATCCATTACTTCCAAAATTGGCGTACCAACAATCCACGGAATACCCCAAAGTGAACCGATAAATATCGCCGCGATCCAACCTTTCATTGTATTTGTCATGATCTAATCCTTTCCTGTCATCAATTATTGATTCAATAAACGTCCGTAGCCTGGACATTGTGGAGACTTTCCAGTGAGGTGCATGGCATGCCAGAACATGGCTGAATTACTGCACACAACAGGGATATCAAATTTCTCTTCAATTTCTTGGATATGATCAAGTACACGTAAATTGGTACAAGACATGAAGACCAAGTCAGCACCAGATTCAGGTAAAATTTGATCCAGAGATTGAAACATCGACTCTTTCGCAACAGTGGTAATATCGGTATCTTTTTCAATACCCAGCGAGCCAAGAACAACAACATCAAAACCAGCGTTGGTTAGTTGTTGATAGAGAGGAAGGTTAACTTCTGTTGTATAAGGAGAGAAAACCGCAATTTTCTTTGCACCCAAATATTTGAATGCTGCTTGAGCGGCAGTCCAAGGGTTCGTCGCTGGAATATCACCGCGGTTTTTAGTCAACAAATTCGCGACTTTTTCTTCACCAATGATGATAGAAGCAGAAGTACATCCAAATGCCATTACATCCATCGGCAAACCTGTTGCAATTAAATCAGAGGCTTCGCTAATACCGACTGCGATCTGATCTAACGCTTCTGGGGTCATTTCACTACTGTAATAAACACGAGAACTGAATACACCAGCCTGCGTACCAAGCAATTTTGCCCAGTCCATTTCTAGGGAGTGATCTGTACTCAGTTGAACTAACCCGATGTGGGTGCGATTAATACGTGAAGCTTGTGTATGGGCAAGGGGGGTTTCAAATTTTTTGAACTCTTCAATCGTTTGCATGATTATGATCTTTCTTATAGTTATATGTTGCCATGTCGAATTCCCTCAACATGGCACAGGGTCTTGGGCAAAATTTTTATTACTTAATTACGATTAATTCAGGCTCAGCACGCTCACTTAGCCATTCCGCTCCGTTCTCAGTGATCACGATGTTCTCTTCGTGAACCATTGATTTACCTGGCGCATATACCATGCCAGGCTCAAGGGTCATTACCATGCCAGGCTTCAATACTGTGTTATCGGTAGCCGTATTTGATGGGCGCTCTGTTAACTCCATACCTAGACCATGACCTAGTCGACCAACGTCATTGCCAAGTGCGCCGTTCGACTCTAATACTCCCCACATCGCGTTATAGATGTCGGTAGTTGTGGCACCTGGACGTGCAGCTTCAAAGCCTTTCGTGGTTGCCTCATAAGTCGCACGGTATGCAGCTTTAGTTTGTTCACTTGCATGACCAAATGCCCAATTACGGTCAAAATCAGAGAAATATCCGTCACGTACTGCACCGGTATCAATGATCAGCACATCACCCTCTTCAATAATGCGATCTGTCGGTCCCATAATGATGCTGTCGTAACCATCAGGGCCAGAACCCGCAATGATATACGGACATTCATCAGCACCGTCTAACAGCATGTCGATACGGAACTGCTTACAAATTTCACGTTCAGTCATACCTGAACGGGCGTAGTCAGGAACCTTGTTAAAACCAAGATTAGTAATTCGACAAATTTCACGCGTCTTCTCAATTTCTGCTTGAGATTTAATTTGACGTAACTCATGCATTGCCAGTGATACATCAACAAACTCTTTTTTAACCATGGTGGTTAACTTCAAGTAATTGTTAACAGGCATACGTAAGTGGGATTCAATACCCAATGTTGCACCCACTCGACCATGGCGACATGGCAATGAATTCAATGCACTCGCCACTAAGCTGATGCCATCATCTTCAGGGCGAGGCGATGGCCAAGTAATGATGTTTTCAATCCAGGTTCCCGCCATACCACTTGCACCAATTTCAGGAATAACCGCAATTGGCTTACCTTCTGCTGGCACAATAACAAACCAAGGACGAGTCGGGCTGTGCCAGAACTGAGTGTGAAAACCGGTGAAATAACGCACATTAGGTTCAGTAGTGAAAATCATCGCGTCCAAATTCATTTCGTGCATAACTTTCTGTGCACGTGCTGTTCTATGTTCAAACTCAGACTGTTCAAAACCACGTTGTAAATAGTTAGTCATTGCAACCTCTTCCTTATTGTAATGGTCGTATAGCAACTAGTTGCAGTGCACAAAAGTGAACGATTAACCGCTACACAGTTCAATATTGTTTACGTTAGGGAGCTGCATGTTACTGACTATTCAGTTAAATAATGTGACCCAAGTCGCGCAGTTAACTTTAGTGACCTAAAGGGTACCTAATTTGAATAAACTTGTGATTAAAATCAATTTTAGTTATATTTAGTGAACTTTAGAGTTGCCTGACATCGCATTTTATAGTTTTATAGTTACACAAAATTGATTTTGAACTTGTCTTTTGGGCTTATGAAGACCACTATAGTTAACAGAATTAGTTAACTATAGTGAACCAAAATGAAACCAGTAGCATATTCAGCGTTTAATGCAGAGTTTACCGACAAAGATCGAGAGTTCCTGGTAACTTATTTTAGGCTTGCCGACACGATTGCTGACTTCATTGGTCCTCACTGTGAAGTGGTAATCCACTCGTTCGAAAGTTTTGAGAAGTCAGTCGTCAAGATAGTGAATGGACACCATACTGGTCGTAAAGTTGGCTCACCGATCACGGATTTGGGATTAAAAATGCTCAGCCTGATCGAAAAAACAGGCGAAGTGACGCCAAAGAGTTACTTCACCAACAGTAAAGATGGCTCTTTATTGAAATCAACAACTTGCGTATTGGCTGGTGAAAATGGCAAACCGATTGGCTTGTTCTGTATCAACATGAACTTGTCCCATCCTTTTCCAGAAATAATTAAAACACTCATGCCTGATATGGCGCATTCACATGTCGGCGTTAGCGAGAATTTCAGTTCATCGGCAACAGATGTAATAGAGCAAGCAATTAATCATGCTGTACTCGAAATTGACGGGGATGCATCGATCAACCTAAAGGGCCGAAACAAAGCAATTACTAAATTATTGCTTGAAAACGGCATCTTTGAATTAAAAGAGGCAACAGCGATGGTTTCCGAGCATCTTGGAATCACTCGTCATGCCATTTATAAATATATTCGCGAATTTAAAGCGTAATAATCGACTGAAAGATAAAGAGAAGATAATGAAAACAAAAATCCATACAGATCTTGCACCTGCAGCAATTGGCCCTTACTCACAAGGTTTAGCTTTTAAAGATATGGTATTTACATCTGGTCAGTTACCGCTAGATCCAAGCACCATGGCATTTGTTGAAGGTGGTATTAAAGAGCAAGCACGTCAATCTCTTGCAAACTTAAAAGCCGTACTTGAAGAAAGTGGCGCTGGTTTAGATACAGTACTGAAAACAACATGTTTCCTTTCTGATATGGAAAACTTTGTCGCTTTCAACGAAGTGTACACTGAAGTATTCGGAACAGACGTTGCGCCAGCACGTTCATGTGTTGAAGCGGCGCGTTTACCTAAAGATGCCTTGGTAGAAGTAGAAGCAATTGCTTTTATTAAATAATTAACCACAAGGCTGCTTATGTAGCCTTATTTTCTCGACCTTTCTTTCTGAGTAAACATCATGCTTAACGTATCTAAAAACAGTTTTTATACTGGCCAAACATCGCCAATCTTTAATAAAGACATTGCTAAACAAGCTCGTGCGTTTCATGGCCAAATAGAAGGCTATAAACCTACACCTTTGGTTTCATTACCATTATTAGCTGAAAAGCTAGGTGTAAAATCAATCTTAGTGAAAGATGAATCTCACCGCTTTGGGCTAAATGCTTTTAAGGTACTTGGTGGCTCATACGCGCTAGGCCGTTTGTTAGCTGAATACCTTAATATTGATATTGCTGAAATTGATTTAAAAACAGTCTCTTCAAAATTAGACAAGCCGCTAGTTTTTACAACAGCAACCGCTGGTAATCACGGTACAGGTGTTGCTTGGGCTGCTCGAGAGATGGGTCAGAAAGCGGTTGTTTATATGCCAAAAGGGTCTTCACTAGTCAGTGCAGAGCGTATACGTGGGCTAGGTGCTGAATGCATCATCACCGATGTAAACTACGATGACACAGTACGATTGGCCAATAAAACAGCCCAAGAAAATAGCTGGATGCTAGTGCAAGATACCGCTTGGGAAGGTTACGATAAAATTCCAACGTGGATCTCACAGGGTTACATGACAATGGCAGATGAAGCCATTGATCAAGCAGCTGAAATGCCTGAAGGTCAACCAACACATGTGCTTCTTCAAGCTGGTGTAGGTGCAATGGCTGGCGGTATTCTGGGCTATTTAGCTGACAGACTAGGTGCTGATAATTTCAAAGCCATCATTGCTGAACCTGCTGTAGCTGATTGTATTTTCCGCTCTGGAACCAGTGAAGACGGCAATATGGTTAATGTATCAGGCGATCTAAATTCAATCATGGCTGGTCTAGCATGTGGTGAACCAAATCCAGTGACCTGGCCAATTCTACGTGATTGTAGTGATCTCTTTGTTTCTGTTGACGACAACGTTGCAGCAACAGGCATGCGTATTTTAGGCAACCCTTTAAAGGGTGATCAAGCTATCACCAGTGGTGAATCTGGTGCTATTACTATGGGTTTACTGTACTTGTTGGCTAACCATCCTGAAGGACAAAAAATTGCGCAGAGCATCGGGCTTGATCAAGATGCTGTTGTGATGATTTTCAGTACTGAAGGCGATACCAACGCTGATCGTTACCGTCAAATTGCTTGGGAAGGCATGTTGTCACTTTAATCATTAAAGCGCCCGTACCTCTTATTATAAAGCAGTGGTCCCTTTAATACTATGCCAGTCAATTCAACATTGACTGGCATTTTTTAACATATCTATACGACTTTTATCAATCATCATAAAGATAAATGTAGATAGCTCGATCACTCATTTTCAGTCATCAACTCTGCTTCCTTGGCATAACGATTGGCCAGTATTGCGCAATAAAATATTTGAATCTGGTGATAAAACATAATCGGTAACAAGATCATACCTAACATTGGGTTTGCACCGAATATCACTTTCGCCATTGGCACCCCAGCTGCCAGTGTTTTCTTGGTGCCACAAAAAACAGCGGTTATCTCATCTTCACGGCTAAAACCAGCACGGCGAGCAGCCCATGTAATACTGTGAACCATCAGCAATAAAACCAACGTGGCAGCGATTAACGCAACGCCCAATGTTTGCCATTCAAAATTATGCCAAATACCATCAGCAACAGAATCACTGAAGGCATTATAGACAATCAGTAAAATAACCCATTTATCAATTTTATTAATAATTGTTTTTCTTTTTTCCAGCACTTTTAATGCAATAGGTCGACAAAGCTGCCCTACAACCATAGGTAATAACAGCAATTTTGAAATGGATAATACAGTATCGAGAATATCGAGTTTAACCCCTTCCATCCCCATGAATAGTTGAATGAGAAACGGCGTTATTAACACGCCTAGCAAACTCGATAACGATGCATTGAATATCGCAGCTGGCACGTTTCCTTTGGCAACACTGGTCATTGCGACAGATGAAGAAATTGTACTCGGCAAGACAAACAAGTAGCAAAAACCAAAAGCCAATGCCGATGGCATAACAGCTTGAAAAGCAGGACCGAATAACAACCATAATAAGGGGTACACAATAAACGTCGCGCTTTGTACAAAGATATGCAAACGCCAATTGCTAATACCTTGTTTGATCGCTTGTGGCGATAAGCCAACACCGTGCAAAAAGAAGATTAAAGCGATACCTAAACCTGTAATGGTATCGAGATGCAATAAACCGCCCGATTGCCCTAATGACGGTAAGATAGCAGCCAATGCAATTGCGGCTAACATTCCCATTAAGAACCATTCTTTTTTTATGTATTGAATACAGGCAGATCCCATATTATATCCTTTCGATAGTGATGACTTTCTATAAGTAGGATACTAATATCATTATTTCTCGCTATCGATAAGTTGCTAGTAAATGTCGAATAAAAGACAATATCGCTCTATTCCTGCTTTAACACAGTTACCACGTCCTGTGTATGCTCGCAGTGAAAACTGGGATCACTCAGGAACGCAAACACTGTGGCATTCGCATGCATGGGGGCAATGGTCTTACGCAATAAAAGGCGTGCTTGTTGTACATACTCACGCGGGTCGTTTTGTTGCACCACCGCAATACGCCATTTGGGTGCCTGAAGGGGTTGAGCACCAAGTTATTTCAAGCGGTGCTGCTCAAATGCGCAGTTTATATATACGAACGGGTAGTTTAATAAATTTATGTTGGCACAACGCATGTGTTTGTGAAGTCAGTTCTTTGGCGAAAGAACTCATACTACGCTTTGGCTGTTTTGATAGTGAGTACAAACTTAATGGAAAAGAAAATCGTCTCGCAAATGTACTATTAGATACACTTGATGATTTACCCCAAGCACAAACACAATTACCGATGCCAAGTGATAAGCGTTTATTGGCTATTTTTGATTACCTACAAGTTCACACTGGTGAACAGATTAATATTGATCAGATTGGTCATAAAGTGGGGTTATCTGGGCGTAGCGTCAGCCGGTTATTCAAACAAGAAACAGGTTTAACCTTTCAACAATGGCGACAACGCTTACGGCTACTTTCTGCATTAAATTTATTAGAACAAGCGATGCCCGTTACCCAAGTCGCTATGGAGTGCGGATATGAATCTTTATCTGCTTTTGTTGCTGCGTTTGGAAAACAGTTTGGCGAAACACCGGGGAAATATTTTTAGCTGTTTATCAAAAAATGATTATTAATAGGCCACGCACTCAATGAATACCTTATTCTATTTTCGATCGCATGAACTGGCTTGGCGTGTCACCTAAGTGTTGTTTAAAAAAGCTGATAAAAGCACTGTCACTCGAAAAATCCAACGCAAAAGCCACATCAGACACACTCTTACCTTCCGCTAATTGCTCTATTGCACCATGTAGACGCCATTGCTGTCGCCACGCTTGATAAGACATACCTGTTTGCTTGGTAAAGATACGGGTAATTGTTTTCTCGCTAGCACCTATCTCGTGTGCCATTTGGTTCAACTGTTGAGGGTTTTTACTACCCGATTGCAATGAATCTAACCACAGAATCAATCGCCCATCTGTCGGCAATACTAATTGTAATGATTGCTCTGGCGCTGCCGCTAACTCTTCAATAAATAACGCAGAAATATTATTTTGCAGCTGAGCTGGCATATCCCACTCCCACATAGCCATTCTTTCGATAAGCGCCTGTAGCAATGTATTAACCCCAATAATTTTCATTTTACTTGGCAATGCTGGAAAGGTCGCGACATCAAAATACACTGAACGATACGCGACAACGTTACGCATTTGAGCACAATGAACAGTACCCGCAGGAATCCAAGCGGCTCTCGTTGGCGGTAATACACACTGCTTATTATCTAACGTAATTGTCATACAGCCCGCTGGAGCATACAAAAGTTGTGCTTTTTGATGTTGGTGCATACCTGAATCGTGACGACCGACATCGGCGGCGATGCCAATAATCTGCGTATCTATATCATCAACATTAAATTTAGAATCATGGTCAATAATCATCGTCGAAGTCCGGTTTTTGACGTTTTTCTTTCTTATTATTGTAACCGGACAGACGTGTAGCTACAAAAGCTACCCCACGATTTCTTTAGTACGGCGTAACATGTAGTCCTTAAAAGTCTTGCAACGAACCGACATCGGATGACGAGGGCGAAAATAGAGATTGATATCAAATCGGCTGGCAACAAAATCAGTAAGAAACACTTTGAGTCGTCCATCGGCCAGCGCACCGCGGATTACTGAATAAGGTAAATAAGCGACTCCCGCCCCACGGATTGCCAGATCCCGCAAAATCTCACTGTTATCACACTCCAGCGCATCGCTAATTGTTACCGCTCGGTTCACACCATCAAGACAGAAATACCAGCGATTCCCACCAACAAGAGAGCTCGCATACAAACATCGGTGATCGCCCAATTCCTCCGGTTCTACCGGCGTGCCGCAGCGGGCTAGATAACTAGGTGCTGCACAGGCATACAGCGGCTCACTCAGAAGCGGACGGCGGATTAGCAATGAATCCTTTTCTTCCGTTTCCCTATTGGTCGCTTTGGCACGAATGATAAAATCCACATACAAGGGATCGGTTTCACCGGCCTCGATAAACAGTCGGAAGTTTACCTTCGGATGCATTTCCATATATTCCGCGATAATCTCACGCAGGTAGTAGGACGCAAATAGCGGAGTGGAAGAGATAGTGATCACCCCTCGCTGCTCATCAGCCATACTTTCCACCTCAGAGCAGATAGTATCGATTTCCGGCAGCAAGGTAGAAAATCGCTGGTAGAGCAACTCACCAGCATCAGTAGGAACCAATTGACGAGTACTACGTTTTATCAACTCTACTGCCATCAGGGTTTCCAGCTCTTTGATCCACCGGCTAGCTGCGGCTGCAGAAATCCCCCACTCTTCAGCGGCTTCCCGAAACGAACCATTCTGGATAACAGAACAAAAAAATGCGATCTTATTCAGTTGTTGCTGACGGGGATTTATTCCGGCTGTTGGCAATGACATAACCTTTCCCTGTTGATCATAAGTTTGCCATTTATGATGCTTGGTAAGGAAAATTCCACCAACCGGAAAGTCAGTTTCTTGTAATCTGCCTCACAGTATTTCACTCCCACACCTAATCACTATTCAGCGAAAAATCAGGAGAAAAAACACACGCGGGCATTAATTTAAGATCAGGGTCAATAATAGGGTGAAATGCCATCTGAGCCAGAATGTCACGCTCTAGGTTGATGCCCGGAGCAATCTCTTCCAGTATCAATCCCTTCTCATCAAGACGGAACACTGCCCGTTCAGTGATATAACGTACAGGCTGTTGTGTCGCGATTGCTCTTGAGGCAGAAAAGGTAATTTGTTCAACCTTCGTGACAAATTTTTTCAATCTCCCTTCAGATCGTATATCGACCTGACCGTCGGTGACGGCAACCTCGAGCCCATTCGCAGTGAAGGTGCCGCAAAAAAAGAGTGATTTAGTATGCTGGCTAATATTGATAAAACCGCCGCACCCCGGGAGTTTATTGCCAAAACGCGAGACATTGATATCACCTTGGCGCGAGCACTGTGCCAAACCCAAGAAAGCTTGGTCGATACCACCACCGTCATAGAAATCGAACATCTGATCTTGGGTAATAATAGCTTCGGGAAGGAAGCTAGCACCAAAATTTAGTCCACTGGCCGGCAATCCGCCGATTGCACCAGGCTCAATCGTCAAGGTTAAACTATCGAGTATGCCAGCCTGCCCTGCGACTGTTGCAATATATTCTGGCACCCCTATACCCAAGTTCAATATTGCCCCAGATTCTAACTCCATTACGGCCCGACGAGCGATCAGGGTTTTGGCATCGAGTACTGCAGCGGTTTTCTCTTTGGCGTACGACTTCGCAATGTGGGCTATTGCCGAAGATCGACGCCCGACAAACTCTGGGGAAAAACGCGTCGCGAAGGTTTGCATATGTTCAGTTTCGTCTTGGCACAATACGATAGCATCAACAAAAATTCCCGGAATTTTAATACTGTGGGGATCAAGTGTTCCTGAGGGTACAATGCGCCTCACTTGGACAATCACTCGGCCTCCCTGATTTCGAGCTGCCTGAGCAGCAGCCAGATTCTCGACGATTAAGCATTCATCTTCCATAGTGATGTTGCCGTCTTCATCAGCGGTCGTTCCGCGTAGAATTGCCACATCAACTGGCAGCCTTGAATAAAATAGATACTCCTGACCGTCCAGCTCATGAATACGAACGAGGTCATCCTTGGTGATCGCATTTATTTTTCCACCTTCCAACCGAGGATCAACAAAAGTATCTAGGCCGGTAGTAGTCAAGGTGCCAGGCTTACCAGCAGCAGTATCACGCAATAGATGGGAGATCACCCCTTGCGGCAAGTTATAAGCCTCAATTTCATTATCGAGCGCCATTTTTTGCAACTCAGGAACCAGCCCCCAGTGGCCACCGATTACCCGCTTCACCAACCCGTGCTGAGCTAAATGATTAGCCGCACGACCTTTCCCATCGCCCTGTCCTGCCGCAAAAATCAACGTCAGATCCTGAGGTACACCTGTCTGGGAAAAGCGCTCTCCGATTGCTCGAACAATAGACTCCGGCACCACAGAACCAATAAAGCCGCCCAACATCAGAGACTGTCCATCTTGTACCCAGGTGGCCGCTTGCTCAGCGGTAAGTTGGCAGACTGGCATACACTGTTCCTTTTTATTAATTATTTTTATTAACCATGCAAAAAAGTGTATGAGTACTTACGGTTCGGTTTAATATCCATAAATGAAATTATCTTTTCCAAATCTGTTCTTCAACCAACATGAAATTAAATTAAGCCAC
This sequence comes from Photobacterium profundum, assembly GCF_003026285.1. Taxonomy (GTDB): domain Bacteria; phylum Pseudomonadota; class Gammaproteobacteria; order Enterobacterales; family Vibrionaceae; genus Photobacterium; species Photobacterium profundum. The sequence goes on along the minus strand of NZ_PYOD01000002.1, from coordinate 837,106 downwards.
TGATATAAAAGTAGTTAATGCTTATTACCTTCGTAATAAAACCGTCATCGGAGAGGCCATTACTTGAGTTAGATCTCACTTTGCATGCTTCGATGTAAGTGCCTTGTTTTACGTTGTTTCCATTCTTCATTAGACGTTCTAGCATGTTAACAAACTGTTACTTACTTTACCTTGCTGGAGAAAACTAATATGGATGTTGCCGTAATCCTTCTCACCCTGATAGGTTTAATGTACTTTGCCTATCGTGGTGTTTCCGTGCTTGTTCTGGCACCTATCCTTGCAATGCTTGCCGCCCTGTTAACCAATGACTTTCCTTCTCTTTATGCCCTTTCTAATGTCTTTATGCCTGCTGCCGCCAACTACATTAAGCTCTACTTTCCTGTATTTATCGCCGGTGCTATTTTCGGCAAACTAATGGGGGCTTCGGGGGCCGCACGAACACTTTCTGCTTTTATAATCAAGAATCTGGGTCCACGCCATGCCATTCTGTCTGTGGTATTAGCCACCGCGCTCCTTACCTATGGTGGGGTTTCTCTCTTCGTCGTGGTCTTTGCTATGTACCCGATAGGGGCTGAAACTTTCCGCGCGGCTGGTATTCCCAAGCGCCTACTGCCCGCAGCAATTACCCTAGGCGCCTTTACCTTTACGATGACGGCACTACCTGGCTCACCTCAATACCTCAATACCATGCCTACCATTCCGTTTGGGACAACAGTTTACGCCGCACCCATTTTGGGTATCTTAGCGGCAACCATGATGTTGACTCTGGGAATACTCTGGATAAAATTTCGCGCCGGAAAAGCGATAGCGGCAGGTGAAGGCTATGGCGAAGATGAAGATACAGAATCTAAAGATCTAGCCTCGACGCAGAGTCCTGGAGTCCTAATGTCACTGATTCCAATTTTATTGGTCTTTATCATCAATTTCTTAATGACAAATATTTATTTCAAATCACCTACTGTTGTTGCCAATTACCAAACCTTAGAAGCCAGTATCAACGGCACTTGGTCTGTGATTTTGGCTTTAGGATTTGCCATTGCCTTTATGCTGATTGTTTTCCGTCGCTACCTAATCGATCCCAACAAACAGGTTTTTGATGGTTCGGTTGGCTCGCTATTACCGATTTTCAATACGGCTTCCGAAGTCGGTTACGGGGCAGTAATCACCGCTCTCTCTGCTTTTCTTGTGGTTAAGGCCGGTATTGCCGCCATTGATATTCCCGACTTGTTCAAGGTAGCAATCACATCAACCAGTTTGGCTGGAATCATAGGCTCGTCTTCAGGCGGAACAGGAATGGTATTGGCTCTACTCGGCAACGACTTCCTAAGTACAGGAATAAACCCAGAAGTTCTACACCGAGTAGTATTGCTCGCCGCAGGGGGGCTCGATACGCTACCGCATTGCGGTGCAGTAATCACTTTGCTGGCAGTTTGCCGATTGAGCCACCGACAAAGCTATGGGGATATCGCCGTTGTCACCATGGCAATTCCATTGTTATCAGCCTTCACGGTAATTGTGGTCCACCTCGCAACCGGACTGGTTTAACATTCGCTATGTACCCCGAATTATTTACGGCAAATAATTCGGGGCATACTGCTTATTTAGAGTGGCAAGGCTGAACATAAATAGCATTGCTTGGGAATCGTCCATCCTTGCTTGGATGCTGTGCATGAAGCCGACACAAGTCATTGTGAATGCTGATGGCACGCACTATAAATAATTCTTGTTGCCACTTGCCATCGTGAAAGACTTTGATATCTAATTTTTGTCCTTCATCCACCTCTTCGGGTAAGCGAATCTCGTACGTATCGCTAAGGGCTACTAGCCAGTAATCTTCCATGGTGATTAACCGCCCCTCCCCCGGCGTTGCGACAGCTGTAACGTAGTTGAATTGCTGTGCCGCACCAGCTCCACCTGAAAAGAATAGCCATAACGACACGACAATAAGGAAATTTTTCATCGTGTTTCTCTCTGTAGAGAAGGTCTCTTTACTATAGTGCTTACGAGGGACTAAGGGGGACGCTATTCAATACTGGCATTTCAAATCTATTTTATAAATTATTTGAACAATGATTTAATATCAAATATATTGACGTACAAATAGTAAGGGAATTTATCTTTCTGTAACTGTATATGAACGATGGGGAGTCATCTCGCATGCAAAAACGATTAGCCTTGGTTTTATCATTCTGTGTTCTAACTGCGGTTGGGTGTTCACAGCAATCGACGCAAGCGACGACAGAAAAAGAGCAAAACATCAACCCACTCTGTAATACTGAAGCGGGTATGCCCGGCGGCTGGCATGATTCAGCTGTAACACCAGAAGCAACAGCTGCGGTAGACAGTGTGTTAGCCATGATGAATACATCAGCACAATTATCCAAAATTTTGGATGTAAAAACGCAAGTTGTAAACGGCATAAACTATGCGATTGATTTTGAGTTAGATAATGGTGAAGTGTGGAATACACGTGTATACCGAAGCCTAAAGGGTAAATACACCATGACACAACCAGCAGCGCTTGGCAGCATGACGCAAGATTGCCAATAATTTTCATCTAAGCTGGCGTTGAGGTTAATACCGATAAGGTCGCCCTTGTGGCAACCTTATCGTTTTAAATACTGCCTATATGTAATATACAATACATAGCTAACAGCTAAAGTGACAAAGTACCTGAAAGAATCAAGTGTAAAGCAGTAAGAGCTCCTCCGATAACCATCGCAGCTAAAACCTTTTCTATTGGACTAATAAGAAAACTTAGCCCGCGTTCTTTTCTTGAACGGAAGAAAAATGGTAATCCACACGAATAAAGTAATAGCGACAATAATAGGTAGTCTAACCCACCAGCATAGATCAGCCATAAACCGTAGACAGAGCCAATTGATGTCATCAGCAATAAAGAGACCGCATGTTGTTTATTCTTAAGCGCGAGCTTCAATCCAAAACCAGCACACAACAAGTATGGTATTAGCGCCATCGATGAGGCCAGTTGAATTAAGATATTATAACCAGCATCATTAACATAATTAATAACTAAAAATAGCGAGATAAGACTATTAGTCAGCCACATTGCATTGGCAGGCACTTGTTTACTATTAAGTTTTCCAAAAATAGATGGTGCGGTATTTTTAGACCCTCTAGCAGCAAGAAAGAGCATTTCACTAGATATCATTGTCCATGCCAGCAATGCCCCACCAACAGAGACAATCAACCCGATATTAATCAGTACACCTCCCCAAGGACCAACTGCAAATTCAAGAACTTGCGCCATTGATGGATTTTTCATTCCCGCAAGTTCAGCTTGTGGTACTACGCCGAGAGAAAGCAAAGAAACACAGATAAGAAGAGTGATTGTAATCAGAAACCCTAAGATCGTTGCCCGGCTAACAACCTGCATATTTTGAGCGCGAGACGCATAAACCGTGGCACATTCAATACCTAAAAATACCCACACAGTGTAAAGCATGGTGTTTTTAACCTGACTAGTCACAGATCCGAGTTCAGGAGATCCCCAAAAATCAATTTGGAACGTTTCAATTTTAAATGCTAATGCAACGAGTAAGATAAATAACAGAATGGGAATTATTTTTGCGATAGTCACGATAATATTCAGTGTCGTTGCGGATTGAACACCGCGTAACACAAAAAAGTGCAGTACCCACAATGTAATGATGCCGCAAACCATAGCGGGAAAAGTACTGCCGTCACCAAAGAAGTCAAAAGCTTGAAATGAACCGAGTGCGCTGTAAATTACGACAAGGTAACCAACGTTACCAACCCAAACCGAAATCCAATATCCCCATGCGGCATTGAAGCCAAGGTAGTCACCGAATCCCTCTCGAACGTAACCATAAACACCATCATCAATATCTGAACGGTTGATCGACAACCATTGAAATATTTTTGCCAAGGTTATCATGCCAAAGAAAGTGATAATCCAAGCAATAATGATCGCGCCAGCTCCCGCTCCTTCAGCCATATTTTGCGGCAGACTGAAGATTCCACTGCCAACAATCGCCCCTGTTACAAGAGCCGTCATTGCCAACAACCCTAGTTTACTCTCACTCTGCCGAGCCATCTTCTTTCTCCTTAAAGAGAGGGCATCCTGCCCTCCTTATCACATCCTAAAACCTTAATGACATACAGCTGACGCCACCATCAACTTTTCGGTACTCTGAAGTATCAACCGTTACCACGTTATACCCCAGGTCACGGATCTTACTCTCAGAGATTGGATAGCCACTTGGCATAATGACGTTGCCGTTTACCCAAATACAGTTAGCTGCATAGCTTTCACTTTCAGGAATTTCGATAATATTAAGGTGTGAGAATTCAGGCTTATTAACAAACTCACCAGCAGCCAGTAAATTGCCATCTTCAAGGTAGGCCAACCCAGTTTTCAGATGTAAAACCTTCTCCATTGTGACTAAGCGACCGGTTAGACCGTATTTCTCAAGTATGGCTACCAATTGGCCAGCCCCATCAGCATTAGTTCGTGCCGACAGACCAATATAAAAGGTATCTCCGACCATCATGACGTCGCCGGCATCAAGCGTACCAGGGGCTTCAATTCGCTCGACGTTATCACCATAGAAACGACGAAGTGCAGGTTCAATTGAATCAATTTCCCCACGACGACTGTCCGCCCCCGGACGGGTTACGATACCGCAGTGCTTGGTACACAACGCAGGATCTTCAACAAAAACAGAATCTGGATAATTTTCGAGGGGAGGAAGTAACAATATTTCAACACCGCACATTCTGAGCGCATCTAAGTAAGCTAGGTGCTGTTTCATCGCCAGCTCGTAGTTTGGTTTACCATCATCTGCAGATGAAATACCATCGATAAGTGCTTTACAAGGGGTACGCGCAATAATGTAATTAAACATAATCATTCCTTTTATTATCCGTTTTTAACGCTAAGTAATTACTTATAAGCGAGAACTATGCCACAATAAAACCAAACACTTAACACATTAAAATTCAATAGGTTACGTGGAGTGGGCACAGAAAAACAATAACTTATGCCATGCCGAAATATCGTCAGTGGTGAAATTTCAGCACCTATGAAAAGGTTATTGATTAATAAGACATTACTGTGAATCACTTCGCGATATTGGCCATAAAATAATGATTTAATATGACGATATATCGTCAGATTGGAACATGGTAATGATAGAGAAAGTCTCAACACCTTTACTGCCTTTTCTTTCCCAAATAATGGCGGTATTCGATCGCATGTCCAGCTCGTACATTATTATCGATGCTACAGAAACAATTATTGCCTATAACGAAATGAGTGCGAAACTTGATGGTGTAGAGGTAGAAAAAGTACTTCATAGAAAATTGCTAGATGCTTTTCCAAGTCTAACAAGAAGCTCAAGTTCAATGATCATGGTACTAAATAGCAATGTGCCAATTTGGAACAAAGCACAAAGCTACCAGACACCTGCAGGTAAGGTGATGACCCTAACCTCGTCAACATTTCCCATAGTTAACCCTGATAACACGATAATGTTTGTCATCGAAGTCGTTCATGACATCAGTAACTTGAGAGAGTTAACCGATCATGTGATCCATTTGACTGAGACCTTAAAAGAAACGCGTTCCCTGCCTAATCAAGATCTACAGATTGTCACGCAAAATAAGCTATTCAAGCGGTTACTCAAAGATGCGAAGTGTTTCGCTCAGACACCGCTCCCTGTCTTGATCGCTGGTGAAACAGGTACAGGGAAAGAATTAGTTGCTCGGTATATTCACCAGAACAGCGCGGCAAAAAATAGTACGATGGTAACGATCAACTGTGGTGCAATCCCGCCAACCTTAATTGAAAGTACCCTATTTGGAACAGTAAAAGGGGCATTTACCGGGGCTGAAAATAAAAAAGGGCTATTAGAATTAGCGAATGGCAGTACGTTGTTTTTAGATGAAATCAACTCAATGCCGATTGAAGTACAAAGCAAACTGCTGCGAGTTGTTCAAGATGGTTACTTTCGACCTTTGGGGGGGAACGATGAAAAAAAAGTCACCATTCGCTATATCGTCGCGATGAATGAACAACCAGAGGTTGCGATCCAACAAAAACAATTACGCTCAGACCTCTTCTATCGTCTCGGTGTTTGTATGGTTGTTCTCCCCTCGCTGCAAAATAGGCTAGATGATATTCCACACTTGGTTGAGTTTTTTATCCGTAAACATAATCCATTGTTAAACACCCACATTAATGGCTATACACCAGACTTCATCCGATCTCTTGAGTCACGGTCATGGCCTGGAAATGTAAGGATGCTAGAAAATGTAGTACTCCGTAGCATGTTAATGTGTTCACAAACCAATGATGATGCACTGAATCAATATCACCTCGACACATTAACACAGCCTTTCACAGCAATAGAGTCCATTACGCATTATCAAGAAAAGTTACCAATAAAAAACAGTGAAATCCCAGAATCACTCACCGAGCACCTTGCGAGCTATGAAAAACAATTATTATCGAATGCAATGGCACGATATAAAAACAACCATAGCGAAGTGGCAAGACAGCTGAAAATACCCAGAACAACGCTACAAAGTAAACTACGGAAATATGGGATAACAGCATGATCTTATTGCTCCGTGAACCAGACTGCTTCAAAATGATTTTTTATCTGTCGTCGCTTTAAGTGAATATCATGCGTATTGATGATCTAAAACTGTTCACAACTGTAGTCCAACTGGGTAGTTTTACAGTTGCTGCAAATGCCATGGATTTACCACGTGCCAATGTGAGTCGCCGAATTGGTGAGCTTGAAAAATCACTCAATGCTCAACTTTTTTTTCGTACCACACGAAAATTGCGCTTAAGTCAGCATGGTGAAGCTTATTATAAAGAAGTCTTAGCTGTTTTAGAGGCTTACCAAAAAGCCAATGACACCTTGCTCAAACTTGATGACCGCCCTGCCGGTAAAGTGAAGCTGGGGTTATTACCTGAAAGTGACGAAGCTATTCAGCATATTCTCTACCAATTCCAAGATATGTATCCTGAAATCGATCTAGACATTCGTTCGACCAACAGCTGCTATACCGATATGTATGAGCAAGGATTAGATCTTGCTATTCATGCAGGTAAACTTCATGACTCTAGCTTTGTTGCCCGTCATATCGCTCAACTCGGCCGAATGCTCTTAGCCAGCCCAAGTTATATCGAGCAATACGGCATGCCCAATACATTGGCTGAACTCACCACTCATCAATGTATTTGTTACCGATGGCCAGATGGCACACTGGAAGATAACTGGGACTTGATTGATGAAGAAGTAAAAGTTACCTCTCGCCTCGCCAGTAATAATATCGGCTTTATACGCCGAGCCATGCTAGATGGACGAGGAATTGGTTTTTTACCCCCACTGCTCGCACTTGCCTCAATGGAAAGTGGGGCTTTGGTTCGCGTTTTACCTCAATATCAATCTCGTGCAGATGATGTGTGGTTATTGTACCCAGATCGTCACGGCATCAGCCACGCCACCCGTTTATTGATTGATTTACTATTACAAGAGCTGCCAAAGAAACTTTAATTGTCATGATTATCGAGACAGTTATTCATGCGTTGGCATGATTATCTATTGCAATGAACCGATTAGACTGGCCCCCATAATGACAGTGGGAGTCAATAATGAAAAATTTATCGCTTATAAAACAAGAAAGTAGATTTAAAAAGAAACTCGCCTTATGCCTAGTAGCACCAATTACAGCGGCTATCTTATCAGGTTGTACTGATGCACCTGCCATGACGGCAGATAAATCCCCTCGCCCTATTCAAGTAATGCAATTAAATGCGCTCGATAGCACCAGTGTTAAACGTTTTTCAGGTGTGCTTGAATCTACTGATTCTGCCAATCTGGCTTTTCGTGTTCCGGGTACCATTACCGAAATATTATTCAATGCGGGTGACACTATTTTGCAAGGTCAGGTTATTGCCCGCCTCGATCCGAATGATTACCAAGTTACCGTATTAGAATTAGACGCCCGTTTAGCAGAAGCAAAAGCAGCCCATAAACTCGCAGCAATAGAACTAAAACGCGTGAAACAAGCAACGGGAGATAACGCCATTGCTGAAGTCAATTTAGATCGTGCAATCAGTGGCTACGAACGCAGTAAAGCCATGGTACAAGTCGTACAGCAAAATCTAAGGAAAGCCCAAGATGCATTGTCTTATACTGAGCTAAAAGCCCCGTTTGATGGTGTAATTGGCCATCGTTTCTTTGACCAATTTGAACAAGCGGCCCCTGGCATTCCAGCTTTTACCTTGCATCAGCCTAACCAATTACAAGCGGTGATTGACGTACCAGAGAATCTAGCTAATCAATTTATTTCGATAAAAAGAGCGCAAATTCAGCAGCGCCAAAGCCAAGGTAATCGCGACCTTCAACAAACAGAACACACTAACCAGCAACAAATAAACGTAAGCTGGTACGGCAGCCAACAATCTATTCCTGCAACCTTAAAAGAAATCAGTACCATTCCTGATCCGATCAAACAAACCTTCACCGTCACCTTTTTGTTAAGCCAGACTGACGATAGCTTATTGGCCGGTAAGGCCATTCAGCTTGATGTGCCTTTTCAGCAAATGAACAACCAATATTGCGTGCCATATTCCTCACTGATATCAAGCAATGATCAACAGTCTGTTTTTCTCGTTAAAGACAATATTGCAGTACAAACGCCCGTATCAGTTAATGCCCTCAATGCAAATAAAGCCTGTATTACAGGCAAACTACAAGCAGGCGACAAAGTAGTGACTGCGGGGGTGCATTTTTTAGAAACTGGTATTCAGGTTGGCAAAACTGAAACAATCAAGATCACCCAATAAGGAACAGAACGATGAATTTAGCGGAATTTGCTATTAAGCAACGCACTTTCGTGGTTTTTTTCTGCGTATTGTGTGTGATTACAGGTATTGGTTCATATTTTAAACTCGGAAAATTAGAAGACCCTTCTTTTACCGTAAAAAGCGCCGTGGTAGTAGCACTCTACCCAGGGGCATCAGCGCAAGAAGTAGAACAACAAGTCACCGATAAAATTGAAACTCGATTACAAGAAATGGGCTCAGTATGGAAACTGCGTTCACTGTCTCGTCCGGGTAGTTCGATGATTTTTATTGATCTGCAAGAAGCAACCAATTCTAAAGATCTGCCACAACAATGGGATTTACTGCGCCGTAAAGTGAATGACGTAAAACTTACCCTGCCAGCCACGGCACAAATCAGTATTGTGCAAGATGAGTTTTCTGAAGTGTATGGCATGTTGTTTTCTGTTTATGGTGACGGTATCGAACCATCAGAATTACGTTTGTACGCCAAAGAGCTTCAACGTCGTTTAAAAACCGTTGAAGGCATAAAGAAAATTGAGCTTCATGGTGTACGCAATCAAGTGGTTAATATTGATTTACCCGACGAGCGTTTAGCTGAATACGGGATTTCAGCCGCGCAAGTCGTCAACCAACTGACCAGCCAAAACATGACATTCGATGCGGGCAGTTACGCAGCAGGCGTTGAGCGTATTCGCATAGATCAAAGTAGCGCATTTAAATCACTCGATGATATTCGTAATTTAATGATTAAAGGCGGTGTGAGTAAATTCAGTACAGGCTTGATCCGCCTTGGTGATATTGCCAATGTTTCTATGGGCTACCAAACCCCAGCATTATCAGAAAGTCGCTTTAATGGTTACGATGCCATCACTCTTGCTGTTAGCCCAGTAAGTGGTATTAACGTTGTGTCTTTGGGCGATTCAATCACCAATATCATTAACGAATATCAACAAACATTACCTTTTGGGGTCGAGATCGGCACCATTGCTTTCCAACCTGATGAAGTCAGTAAATCAATCAATAACTTTGTGACTAACCTAATCGAAAGTGTCGCGATTGTTGTTATTGTTCTACTGATTTTTATGGGCTTTAAAAGCGCAGTCATTGTCGGCTCAAGCTTATTACTAACCATACTCCTCACCTTAATTTACATGTATGTTGCGGGTATCGACTTGCAACGGGTTTCGCTTGGCACATTCATCTTAGCGCTCGGTATGTTGGTTGATAATGCCATCGTCATCGCCGATATGTTTATTGTTAAACTCAATAGAGGTATTGATCGCACTAAAGCAGCAATTGGGTCGGTGAAAGAGGCAGGGGTGCCTTTATTAGGTGCTACCATTATTGCGATTATGGGCTCGAGCCCCGTTCTATTTTCAAAAACAGATTCTGCTGAATTTGCCAGTTCCGTCTTTCTAATTGTCTGCTCATCGCTACTGTTTTCTTGGCTCATTGCCATGACAGTAACGCCGCTTATGTGTTGGTTATGGATTAAACCCAAAAAAGTCAAAGAAGGTGCAGTTTCGGATCCGAAAGCCTCAACTTACTATCGCGCAGTATCTTGGACAGTCACGAATCCGCTAAAAACATTAGCATTATTGATCCCATTATTAGTCGCTACTGGTATTGCTGTGCCCAACGTTGCAATTAACTTTATTCCTAGCTCTGATCGCCCAATGGTATTTCTTGATTACTGGCTACCTAATGGCGCCAAAATAGAGCAAACATCGACAGATATGAAGCGTATAGAACAATGGCTAATCAAACAGCCAGAAGTCACTACTATTTCAGCTTATATCGGTGCTAGTGCACCTCGTTTCTCGGTCACCGTTGAACCAGAACCTTATGATCCAAGCTATGGTCAAATTGTTATTAACACGACAGACTATGAAGCTATCACGGCATTAACTCTTCGAGGTGATGCATGGCTTAAAGCTGAGTTCCCGTATGCAGAACCACGCTTTCGTCCTTTAAAGCTCGCAACCAAAGATAAATACAGTATTGAGGCGCGCTTTATTGGCCCAGACCCAGAGGTATTGCAGCAATTATCAACGCAGGCCCAAGCCATTATGGCGGCTAACCCTCATACGAAATATATCCGCGATGATTGGCGTCAACCTAGCAAAGTCATTGTACCGATCATCAATCAAGAACAAGCCCGTCGTGCAGGTATAAACCGCACCGATATTGCGCTTGCGATGAAACGTGCAACCGATGGCGTCACATTAAGTCAGCTTCATCAAGGGGATGAGCTTATTCCTATCAAGCTGCGAAGTGCCGAAGCCAATATAGGATCGATGGAAACACTGCCCGTTCGTTCGCTTATCGGTATGCACAGCGTACCTTTAGGGCAAGTGGTTGATGGCTTTGAGCTTAAGACAGAGCAGAGCATGATTTGGCGACGTAATCGCTTACCAGCAATCACGGTACAAGCGGATGTCAGCGGTGCCACTGCATCTGATGTGCGTAAGCAACTGGCTCAATCGATTGAATCTATTGCATTGCCTGCTGGCTATCAGTTTGAATGGGGAGGTGAATACTACGATGAACACCGCTCGATCACTGACACCTTAAAGCAAATGCCTAAAGCGATGCTTATTATGGTCATCATTATGGTTGCCTTATTTAATGGCTTTAAACAGCCCGTTATTATCTTAATCACGCTTCCTCTCGCAGCTACTGGCGCAACATGGACCTTGTTATTGTTAGATAAACCCTTTGGGTTTATGGCACTCATTGGCGCTATCACACTATCGGGCATGATTATCAAAAATGGCATCATGTTAATGGATCAAATCGAATTAGAGCGTGCTAATGGCCGTGAACTTGATGAGGCCATTAAAGAAGCAACACTCAACCGAACCATGGCTATTTCAATGGGTGCACTCACCACCGCTCTGGGTATGATTCCATTATTATCTGACCGCTTGTTCGACCAAATGGCCGCCACGATTATCGGAGGCTTAGCTGCAGCAACGGTACTGTCACTGTTTGTAATGCCCGCGTTGTATCGTTTGTTCTATCGCCCGAAAACAAAAGCTCAAGCAGAGGAGAGTCAATATGAAAACGCTTAAGTGGTCTCCGATTGCACTTGTACTTGCATTGACGCTAACGGGGTGTGCTGTAGGGCCTGATTATCAAAAGCCAGAGCATACAATTGATACTGAGTACTTATACCAAGATACAAACGGTACCGTACAAGATGATCAGCAAAAGGTTCAATCTCAACTCTATACTCAACAGAATAATACGCCATGGTGGTATCAGTTTGATGATACTGTTTTGAATCAGTTGGTTGCAGATGTTCAACAACAGAATATTCCCTTAAAAATGGCAGCAGAACGCATTAAAGCGGCGCAGGCTTACCAACACGCCATAGAGTCATTTAAAGTGCCAACCGTTAGTCTAGGTGCTGGCTACAGTACGGCGCAGTTCAGTGATAATGACCCGTTATTAGGTCCGGTGGTTTCGGCTAATAACCCACTGGGAGTGCCATTAATGGATGCTAAACAAAGTGGTTTTTTCGCTGGGGCAACCATTGCTTGGGAAGTGGATTTATTTGGCCGTATCGATAGCCAAGCTCAAGCCGCTTCGATACGAAAAGAACAGGCAATCATTTTCCGTGAAGGCTTAAATACCGCTATCACAGCCGATGTGATTCATAATTACCTGCAAATGCGCGGGGCTCAAGAACGAAAAACAATCGCAATGCAAACCGTGAAAGATCAAAAAAGCACACTGGTATTAGTACAAAAAGTACTCGCGAGTGGGTACGGTTCTGAGTTAGATCTGGCACGCGCGAAAGCCATGTTTGCCGCATCGAAAGCCGTCGTGCCACAACTGGCAACAGCTGAAAATGTGCACCGCCAACGCTTAGCAATTTTGCTCGGTGACACACCGTCACAAATGCACAAGAGGCTCAAAAAAACCTCGGCAAACAAAATGCCTGAAATGTCTGGTTTAATCCCAGTAGGATTACCATCAGACTTACTACAACGCCGCCCTGATTTACGTATTGCAGAGCGTGAAATGGCAGCGATAAATGAGGAATTAGGCGCAGCGATTGCGGCTAAATATCCGAAGTTTTTCTTAACTGGCGCACCTGGTCTTGTGGCAAGTAATTTCGATGACGTATTTAGCAGTGGTTCAACCGCATGGATTGCCAGTGTAGGGGTAAGTTGGAATATTTTTGATGGTGGACGAAGCGATGCTATGGTAGATATTCAAGAAGCCCGTTTTCAAAACAGTGCTCTTACCTATCAATACGCAGTCAACAATGCGATTGGCGAAGTAGAAACCTTACTTCAAGGCTACGGTAATAGTCAGGAGTATCAATCGCTAGTATTAGAATCTAAGCAGCAAACAGATCGTGCAGTATCAAAAGCGGAATCACTTTATGAAGCCGGTTTAGTAGATTATTTGTCAGTATTAGATGCACAGCGTCAGCAGCACTTATTACAAGATCGTGTTGTTACCGCACGCTTACAGACTGCTCAGATCGCGGTAGGGTTGCACAAAGCCCTCGGTGGTAACTGGCAGCTCAATTCCAATATGACACTGTAGATATGAATATGTAGTACGGGCTTTTTAAATGAGGTGTTGTTTGACTCCCACTCTCACAACATTGAATGACCGAAAGTTCGTACTACCCTTTCTATATAGAAAGACAGGCGCTAATATTTAACGACGGCTAAGCCGTGCTTGCACGCGTTGAAACCAATATTGCCCTTCATTGATTCCACGCACTAAACCATTTATTGAATAACGCGCCCAGCGAAAATGCTGAATCTCAATAGGGTGAGTTGATGGCTGCCGACCTATACCAAGAAAGGCTAATTGCTCTGGCGAACATGAGTGTAAATAGCTTGACTCAATTAATAACTGACGAAAACGCCCCCAACGGATAAAGTTTTGTGACAATACAATATCGCTGGAAAAAAAATGAAAAAAGGCGGCATTACGTTTTTTTAAATTTGGAAAACTTTGCTGATGTAATCCTTCAGGATCAAACAAGAACACCGTGCCTGCTTTTCCAGTGATCAGTGTTGATAGCTCATCAACAGTGCCATGATCCCCACCCACATTCCAGTGTGAGCCTGGAATATAAGCAAAAGCCCCCGTATCAACGTCATCAAGGTACAAGCCGAGCTTCAATGACATCGGCTTTTTCTGCTCATAATAGTGATTGCGGCAATACCATTCATCTCGGTGAAGGGGATGAAAATTATCCTTAAAAGGTAAACTTTGCCACCCTTTTGCTTCTTGTAAACAAGCCGATTCACCTAAGTAACGTTTAACTAAAACCTGCACTAAAGAAAGTAAGGCTACATCCACAAAACCTTGTTCAACAGTCAATAATTGATCAAGCATCAATCGGCGCCGATCTGTTTGATGATAACCTTGCCACGCATTAAAACTCGGTTGTTGCAGCTGACATTCAAATGCATTTTTCATTGCACTTAATTGTTCACTTTTTATCAAATCAGGCAGTACAACAACACCTTCATCTTTCAATTGTGAGAACAGATTTTCATGTAATAACGTCATTAAATTACCTATAGCTATTCGATATTCAAAAGCCAATAAAAAGCGTTAATACACGTTATTAGGTATTTAAATAGCGAATAACTTTACCAGGGTTACCGCCAAATAATACATTTTCTGGTACATCTTTCGTCACAATACACCCAGCAGCAATAACAGAACCTTTACCAATATGAACCGGCCGAACAATATGACAATTGGTACATAACCACACATTGTCTTCTATGACTAAATCAGCCATTTTAGGGTTATCACGTTCATTAATACTCACACCATGGCCACTATGGCCACTTATCATTGTTCTACCGGCAATCATCACATTATTACCAATAATGACTTTTGTACCAACGGTAATACCCGTTTGCCAGCCAATATAACAATCATCCCCAATCACTAACTGACACTGTTCATTATCAGGATGTCCATGAATACTCATCGCACCATTAAGACAAGCGTTATTACCGATAGAAATTGAAACCGGGCCAACTATTAATGGCATACCATTTTCAAGTTGCAACCCCTTTGCGTATTGAGTTAATTGCGATTGCAGCATAGGCAGATAGATGAATAAATTCATGCAACGATGAAAAGCGATACCCATCAATTTGTAACATAAATAAACAAGCTTATAGAGTATTGTCAGTGGCGGTAGCTGGCCGTATTTTGCAAATTTCACTATACGATAAAGAAGCTGACTCACTACTGAGTCTTGTTTTTTTATATTCCGTCTGAGTGTATTAATCATATGTCGCTCCTTTATCAAAGATAAACCCTACTCATTACGTTAATTAAGCAATTCAGAATAGAGTGCATGAGTTTGATTTATTTGACGTGTTAAAGAATAGTGTTCATGAACCCATCTGCGCGCTTTAATACCTGTTATTCTTATTAATTCAGGCTGAGATAATAATGTTTTAAGTAATTTTTCAACGGCACCTTTATCATTAAAATCAACATACCAGCTATGATTACTATGTGAATACAACTCACCTAATCCACCTGTAGGCTGGGCGAGAACAGGACGTCCCATCGCCATACTTTCAACAGCTACATAGCCAAATGCTTCTTGCCATTGGGATGGAACAAGCAAAAGGTGTGCACCTGTTAAATCTTGTTCAACATATTCTGATGGACCAAGGTAGGTAATGGATGAAAATTTCTTTGCCGCCTGTTTGACCTCTTCTTGCATTGGGCCATCGCCAATAATACTGATATTGGCCACCTTTGATATTTCAGAATCAGAGAATAAGTACAGTAATTTGCAAACACCTTTTTCTTCAGATAAGTAACCAACAAAAAAACAATTTAACGTAGTAGAAACAGGCGGTAGATCAACATAAGAAAAACGTTGCAAATTAATTCCATTTTCAATTTTAACTACAGAATGACTCGGAATATCATTTATAAGCCAACGATAAATAAACGATGAAACCGCCACTGTACGCCTTAAAAAAAGAATTAATACTCTACGTTTACCCCTCACCAAAGCAGATTGTATTCTTGAACGAAATTTCACGTTAAGAGGCTGCTTTTCTTTGGGTAATGATTGATGCGCAGTCAAAATGATATTCGAACAAAGTAGTCTTGAACACAATAAGTACGAATGCCCTATACCATAAAAATGAAAATGAATCATATTTGCAGGACTTCCTCGCAGCAGAAGCATCAACTGAACCACATTCGATACGCGTTCATATTTATATCCTTTGTTTTCCAATGCATTCCTAGCATCTCTTGTAATATCTGGTGTAACGAGCACAAAGCGATATTCTGTCGTTTCTAACTGATACAAATAATCAAAAAAACTTGTTCCCTTATGCAAAGTAATATCACAAACAAGGTATATCGTTTTCATTTCATACCTCTCACGAACACTCACTAAATTCAAACCTTCCGTTTCGAATAACGCTTTAATTTCAAATAGCGTCCACTGTAAATACACATACATAAAGCATGCCACGTATATAAGGGAACTTTGATATAAGGAAACGTTCTTACAATGAATGAGGCTGTGAGAATATGAAGAAAAACATTCGATGCTAATGAGAAAATCATAAAGCAGGTAGAAAAAACATATAAAAAAGAGGGCTAAAAAGCCCTCTTCTTCATGATTTACTTATATAGTGATGGCTCACCCTCTGGGCGTGTTTTAAAGCGACGATGTAACCACAAGTACTGCTCTGGGGCTTCCATGATGGAGCGCTCAACAGCCTTATTAACATAAGCGGCAGCAGCATCAAGATCTTTATGCGGAAAGGCATCTAATGGTGGGAAAATCTTTAATGTGTATTTTCCTGAATCGCTATTTCTAATCATGGCAAATGGCACAGCCGCACAACCAGATGCATCAACCAATAGGCTTGTACCTGTTGTTGTACAGGCATTTTCAACTGCAAATAGCGGTGCAAATGTCGAACGACGGCGACCATAATCATGATCAGGCGCGTACCAGACTAACTCGCCCTTACGTAAAGCGCGTAGCATGCCTTTTACATCCTTACGATCAATCATGTCTTTGTTCGAGCGCGAGCGACCTTTATATTGAAAATAATCAAAACAAGGGTTGTTATTCGGACGATAAACACCAACTCCTGGGGTGCTTAAACCAAACGCACGGGCACCTAACTCCAAATTCATCGAGTGAATAGCTATCAGTAAAACGCCCTTACCTTCAGCCTGCAGTTTTTTGATATGCTCTATACCTTCAACTTCAACATGCCGTTGAACACGAAGATCTGGCCAAAACCACGCCATTCCGGTTTCGAATAACGCTAAACCTGTATTTTCCTGATTCTTATGAATCAAGGCATCACGCTCTGGTTCAGACATATCAGGAAAACACAGCTCTAGATTGCGCTTAACTGTTTCTCTACGACGGGATGCAAGGCGAAAAGCTAACCAACCTACACCTTGCCCCATACGGAATTGAATAAAATAAGGGAGCCAGCTAATCAGATATAAAATAGATATCATCATTAACGTCGGCCAATAGCGTGGGTGTAAAAAAGCTTTCTTAAACGTAGGGGGGGTAAACTTACTCATAATTTGAAAATAATTCCTTATTCATTGCACATAAAGAACGCTTGGTACTTACAATAAAAAACAGTGTATCATAATTAGACTTAATACATTAAGTCTAAGGTTTATCAAATTGGTAACCACAAAAGAAATATTTAGATCAAGAAATAATGAAGTATAGCCATAAATTTACAGACTGTACGTTCTTGAATAACACTGTATTGTTTGAAAAATATACCCAGCGAGCCATGGCACGACCACCGTATAATATACCGCTTTATAATATCAGTACATTTCTGAATAAATGCTGAAAAATGACTATTCAGTCAGTCGCTTTGTATGATCGTTTTTGGAATATTAGATTGATAGTTCCAACGTTAATTATCTTTTCTTGGGATTACCAAAAACTGCCCGAAATATTGAGATAAAACTGCTCTTTCCCAAGTTCGTCATCAAATCCATGCGCATAACCCAAGGTAACTGGTAACGTTAAGCCATACCCTAACTTAGCTTCAATCGATATTTGTATACCTGCCCCCGTTAACTGCTCAATATTATGACTCTCATTCCACGCAGCACCTGAGTCAATAAACACTGAGCCTGAGATATCACCAATACCAACGGGATACAGCCTCCAGTTTCGCTCTAATCGACCCAACCATGTTTCGACCTCTAGCCGTTGCGTTGCATAGCGATGACCTCGCTGTACCGATTCATCGTAGCCACGTAGTGCTTGCGTATCTCGTCCAAATAAACGCGATTCTTCAAGAAGATCAGTTCCACCTAATCGGAATGACTTCGCGCTATCATCGGCATAACCAAAACTTAATCGCCCAGTTAACGTGGTTCTACCGGGGAAATCCCATGTTCCTAGCCACTGCCCTTGATATTTTTCACCGCTATAATCACCATTAAATAATGCGTTTGTTTCCACAAGAAAATCCGCATAATGTCCCCAGCCAATACCGGGCACATTTAAATATGTTTCGCGGTTATCGAACGTAAACGCAAAGCCGAACAATGATTCATCAGCGGGTCGATATGGCGGAAGGTTAGGCAAGCTAGGTTCTGATACCAGTGATTCTTTTTCCCAAGTAACACCAGCATGTAACGCTAGATCATCTTCCCATGACGTGAAAATGTTATTACGTTGCAATAATATACTGTCATCTTGAGTAATACGCTTGCCTGTAATCTCATTACCTGACGAGGTGTTTTGTATAAACGTTTCAAAATTATGGCTACGTTCATAAGTAAATAACCAACGATTGTCATAACGATAAGCTGCATTAAAATTGGCGACATCATTGTCAAAATCCCAAGTACTTGAAATCCAATAATTGTGGCGGCTTAATGCATCAGAGCCCGAGGTAAGAAACCCAACTTCCGTTGAGTTATCATCAATAAAAAGTAATGGCAGCCATGTTCGTGGACGTAAACTTGACCATGGGCTATAAGATTCAACGGCTGACTTTTCACGGGTATTAACCACAACTGGCGGGTAATCATAACGACCTTGCTGACTGTTCACCGTAAATGTTGTTAATGGCTTAGGCTGCTCAATCACTTTCAAGTGATACCCATCAGTATCATACGCTTGATAGGCTAATCCTAAATAAGGCTGCCACTGTGGCTGAAATGCCCCTCCGATTTCACGCGTCCATTGCATTACTTCACCAGAGTTGGGGGCGATAACAAAAATATTATATACCCCTTCATAATCAGCACTGTATGCAATGCGCCCATCAGGTAAATATACAGGGCTATTTTCAGTTGCCTTTGTATCGGTAAGGGGCTGCCAATCTATGTCTAAAAGATTATCTGTTTGAAGAGCAGTAATAGGCAGACGTTCTAAATTCCACCCTTGATGTGGCCGTTTCATTGACGCAACGACAAAGTCTCCTGTTGGTGATATATCAAAACCACCTAACACATCACCTTGTTCACCGCGCCACACTAAGGATGTATGTGAATTTTGCAAATCGATTAACCACAGTTCGCTTAATCCATTAATTTTTCGACTGGCTAATAGCTGCCTACCATTTAACATCCAGCGTACTTTGCGAAAACGTTGCCTTTCTGTCAGCCTTATCCAGCCATTATCTTGATAGCGAAATAAATCATTAATTTGTCTACCATCAGTATAATTAATAATCCGTGATACAACTAACCCACCAATAGGGTGCAGATCTAACGCTGTAACACCTTTGGTATTAGTGATATTTTGCCATTTATCTTCAGGCTGAACGCTATTATTGAGCCGAGAAATAACCGCACGATCTTCACCATTTTTACGGGTAACTAATAATCCATGATAACCCGGTGTGGTTACTTGTAAATATGGATTAATAGCAATATCACGCCCAGTTACTGCCTGCTGAGCAAGTTCTCTTATTTGTGTGTCATAACGTATTTCAAAATCCTGTTGAAAATCATCCCACAATTGGAAAAAATCTTTACCAAATACAGTTTCAGCCGAACCATTCAATAAAAAATAGGGGAGTAATTTTCGACTATAATCCTGTAAAAAAAGCGCTAGTTTTTCTTCACCATACATTGTCGCAAGGTATTCAATAAAATATGCACCATACAAATATTGCGACCCTAGCGGCCATTCACGCGACGCCACTACAACCTGTTCAAGATCATTAAACTTACCGCTAGCCACTTCCATCCGCATTTGCATGTCATACACACTACCTTGTAATCGACCATAGCCCAGTATTTTATTTGTTTCTAAGTAAACAGCTACCCCTTCAATAAGCATCGAAGGCGTTAAGGCATGAGGAAATAGCAAGCCATTACGACCAAGTACCTTTCGGACTCCTTTTACAGCCCCTGCACCTAGCTCCATATGCATGATGTGCGCGTATTCATGACGAATAAGCATGTGTAACCAATCATCATTCGCCTCAAGACCATTAACATCTTCTGGGGGGCTTATGAATAAACGGATTTGTGCAAAAGGAAGCGGCGTTGCCCAGCCATTAGAAAAATCAAAATCATCGACTAATACAATTTCGGTACGTTTTTCTGGAGCATAAATAAAAAATGGCAGCAGCTCGCTGTGAACACGTTCTGCAATGTCTAATGATTTAGCAGCTTGTGATTGATGCCCGTCACGAAAGTGAATGGTAAAATGTTCAGATTGCTGGCTTAACCATGTTTGATTTTGGCGATCCCAAGAAACGGGTTGTGCTGCCATGGCACTAGGAAGAATTAAGCCGACACAAAGCAATATGCCGACTAATAGACAAATATGTATACCTATATAAACGGTTCTTTTGAGAGTATTTCCCTTTACACTCATCAAGGTTCCTTATTCAATTAACACCATAAATCGCCAAGACATAAACATCATTACATTGAATAATATAGCCTAGTTTTTGATGCCGCTATTTCCCTGTTTTGGTAAAAAATACAGATTAAATCACCGTCTATACTTAATACCTCTGCTTCTATGAGGTATTAACGATGACTTTTTTAATCACATGGCAGATCCATCAGGGTAAACTTCACCCGATATTAGCTCACTTCTCTCAACTTTCCGACGAACAAGATAAAGCGATGATGGGGGATGAGATTAAAATGATTGGGCGATGGCATGATTTAGTCAGTGGCACAGGAGCCGCAATCTGTGAATCTGATAGCGCAGCAGCTATATCAGCGTATGCGCTGAAATGGAATAATGATATGGATATCTCAGTGCAAGTAGTAGTGGATGACACAGTGGCTAAAAAACTGGGAGAAAGCTTATTGTTATAAAGTTCAGCTTAATCGCCTTTATCTGAATAAAGGTAAAGATTTGCTTTACCTAAGCGCCGCAAAGTGTGTAATACCATTCTGGATAAGTAAATGGTCAGATACTTGTCTAGATTGGTATAAGTACTAACTGATGCCTTTCGTTGTCGGTGATCACTCTACAGTTCAAGCACGAAAGGCACGATTCATAATATACCGCCATCAATCACGGCTATTTTACACCCATTTGCACCTTGTATTTACTGACTGCACGTTCAAATAAATCACGGTCATCATCGTCTGAAATATTATTACTCAACTCTGCAAATGCTTCATAACCCGCTTTGGCATTTTTCACTTTCCACACGGTATAAGCAGCCTGCTTATCTAATTCGATGCGATTTCTCTCTGTTTGGGATAGAAGTGATAGGTTTTGCATAATTGATCTCGACAGCATTACGATTGATGACCGATCTTATAAGATTTTAGCTGTAATACCAATCTAATCATTTCATTCCAAGCCCCCTAGGATCTTTGCCTATGCTAAAAGCCAAGTACAATTTTAAGAATAACAAAGAAAGCCACAACCACAGCCATCATCAACATTACGCTCACCACGGGGCTAATGGTTGATGCGCAAGGGTTGGTAATAACATCGGCAAGCTTTGGCTCATCATCGGTGCGATCTATCGGTGCTGTAACTAAATCAGCAACATGATGGTGGGCAGTCTCGATCGCTTCTTCACTTGAATCGATTACCTGCGCGCTGAACCAGTGTTCGGTATCGACCAGTTGTTCACTCACGACAGGCAACGACTTCATCAATGTGCCGCATCGACGGTCAATAACCGCTACCATGATCTGGCTGTCTTTTTCACCCAACACCCAACACGGAAAATAATCACCATCCAATTTCACTTTACTTGGATACGGGTAATCAGCCTGACTCACCGCTTGTAGTAACTCCCCTTGTTCTGAAAATATGGACTGTAACCCTTGTAAGCCGTGCTCTAACCAATGGCTCATATTATTGCGATAAACAGACTGACGTAGTGGTGCAACACGCGAAAATCCACGTGCAATATAATCAATAAATACCTCTGAAATTGGTTGTTTATCTGGCCACATATCTGGGGTATTGGCTGGCGTTAGATCAAGGCGGTGATAAACCGCTCCGTTAGTCGCAACCAACTTAATTTGATCACGACGGGTTTCTGAACATTCGACACACCATGTACTATTTGTAAGCTCTGCTAATACGACAGGGTACACACGTTCAACGGTCGCCAAATAGTGCTGATAATTTGTCATAGTACCCTCTCTTAATACGCTGAAAATGAAATAAAACCCAAAGCTAATCAGCTTTAGTTCCTGTTTATCATAATAATCTTCTTGTTCATGAACTTTGACTTACCTCCTACCTTGATGATTTTTTAGACTGTTTTACCCACTCTGCCTTGTCTTGCTAGCCGCGACAAAATATTGACGTTCAAATTCACATCTGTATTGAACCCATATACAGAATGAAGTACGATTTAATGGTCAGTATCAAAAGCAGCTAAAACAGTTCATAAAACAGAGGTGGTCGATGTGTAATAAAAATATAATTAGAATAAAACGGACATGGTTTCAACGCTGGTTGTACACCTCTATTTTCAAATGCGAATGTGGCAAAATCACGAAAATAAAAAACTAAGCTCGTTAAGTTTAGTTCGAACACTCTACTAGGGTATATCCATCAGACAAAAAAAATGCCAGTCATCAGACTGGCATTTTATTTTCAATTAACACTGATTAAGCATTAATCAAACTCTACAAGGTTCTTCTCGTATTGTTCGAATTGCTTTTGAATTTTCTCTGATGGCTCACCCGTTGTCAGGCTCACAACCACTACCGACAATGTCGCTAAAATAAAGCCAGGTACGATTTCATAGATATCGAAGATGCCGCCTGTAATCTGCTTCCAGATAACAACTGTTAATGCACCAACAATAATACCGACTAGCGCACCATTACGGTTCATACGCTTCCAGTAAAGACTAAGTAACAATACAGGACCAAATGCCGCACCAAACCCAGCCCACGCATAAGAGACTAAACCAAGTACCGAACTATCAGGGTTCATTGCTAGTACCAGTGCAACAATAGAAAGCCCGATAACAGCAACACGACCGACCATGACGATTTCTTCTGTTGGAGCTGCAGGACGGAATACTTGCTTATAGAAATCTTCCGCTAATGCAGAAGATGACACTAATAGCTGTGAATCAGCAGTACTCATGATAGCCGCAAGAATCGCGGCTAATAGAATACCCGCAACCACAGGGTGGAAGATTGAGTTCACAAGTAACATGAAGATCTTCTCACCATCAGCTAGATCGCCAGCCAACTGGTTATCAACATAAAGAATACCAACCAAGCCGACAAGTACCGCACCAGTCATTGATAATGCAGTCCAGATAACCGCAATACGGCGTGCTGTTGTAATATCAGCATTACTACGTGTTGCTTTAAAACGTGCAAGAATGTGTGGCTGACCAAAGTAGCCTAAACCCCACGCTGCAAGAGAAATAATCGCAATGGCAGATAACGGTTGGCCTTTCACATCGTTGAACAGAGTCATTAGTTCTGGGTTTTTCAGCTCTAGCGCTGCCGTAAGATCACCGACGCCACCACTCATTGCTGCAATCGGCACGATAAGCAATGCAGCAGACATCAATAAACCTTGTACAAGGTCTGTCCATGATACAGCTAAGAAACCACCAAATAAGGTGTACGACACAACACAAACAGTACCGACAATAACAGCAATGCTGTAATCAAGACCGAATACTGTTTCAAATAATTTACCGCCTGCAACTAAACCTGAACTGGTGTAGAAAAGGAAAAACAGCAAAATAAAGAATGCTGAAATAGTTTGGATCAGTTTAGATTTATCATCAAAACGGCGTGCTAAAAACTCAGGAAGTGTTAGCGAGTTATCAGCAGTAATACTGTAAGTACGAAGGCGCTTCGCACAAATCAACCAGTTCAGCCATGTACCCAGTAACAAGCCACCAGCTAGCCAAAGTGATTCGATACCAGCAGCATAAGCATAACCAGGTAGACCCAGTAGTAACCAACCACTCATATCAGAAGCACCTGCCGATAACGCAGCCGGCCATGGACCTAACGAACGACCACCTAAGAAATAATCAGATGAATTAGATGTACGCTTATAGGCTATATAGCCAATTGCCATCATAGCTATTAGATAAACGATAAACGTTCCTGTAATAGCAAAGCTGTTTTCAATCATTGTCGAGTTCCCTCACTTATTTAAATACCCATTCATTGCGGGTATTTTATTTACTGAATATTCTATTCAGCATGTTTACTTGGTTAACCGGCCTATCACTATTTCCTTCAGTCACACGACATAATTGAGGGAAATAACCATAAGCCAGCCAACCACTAAAAATTAATGTTCGCCACTGCCCAGTTCAAGCAGTGTTGCATTACCTCCTACAGCGGTAATATTAATGGTGCGTGTTCTTTCCGTCACAAAACGCAAGATGTACGTTGGGCTACCAATCACAGGTAACAACTCACAATCTGTTTCTGTTACTAACTGTGCTAATAAACCATCACGCGCAGCTAACTGGCGAGCCATCGCTTGTGACGTTGATAACTTACCCGCATAAACCACACCCGCGATTGCAGTATGGCTTGATAAATCTGCAAGTTGATCACTATCAACAGCAACGATAACACCTTGCGGACAGCCTGCTTTTTCAAGCTGTGTTACCAGTTCTTTTCCTGATAATGCACTGTCAGCTGGCAAACATATAAACAGGGTATTACCTGTCACTAATACCGCTGTAATTTGCCCGACAATTGCCGTAACAGTTGCCTCAATATCAGCCGTTACCACAAATGCACCACGACCTGCACTGTACAGTTCGTTGGTTTCACCTGTTGGCCCTGGCATTAATAGTGTTTCCCCCACATGCTCTAACGCATTGCGGCATTGAAACTCCACCATCGATTTCGCATTGGCTTCTAGCTGGCTAGCCCACTGCGTTAAAATGGCAGTACGCTCGCTGTAACCTAAGCCATTCCAGCTTTCCCAGGTTGATAGGTTGCTATCCACCATGGTTTGAATATTTGTAGTCATAACTTCTTCCTTCTCAATTCAGACACAGCTGCTATTACGCACTCAGTACACCTTTAGTGAAGCGATACAGATAATGTGGACCACCCGCTTTTGGACCAGTACCCGATAGGCCTTGTCCGCCAAACGGCTGAACACCCACCACAGCACCAACCTGATCGCGGTTGATGTAGCAGTTACCCACCCGAGCGCGTTGCTCGATACGACAATAAGTTCGCTCGTTACGGCTGTGAACACCCAGCGTTAGACCAAACCCTGTCTGATTAATCTGATCGACAACCTGATCGATTTCATTCGCTTTAAAACGAACGATGTGAAGAATTGGGCCGAAGTTTTCATTTTTCAAAATATCAATACTGCTAATTTCAAATGCTGTTGGTGCAACAAAATCACCCAACTTACATTCATCACTCAGCTGAGCTTGAGCTACCAGTTTCGATTGATTCTTTAACGACTCTATGTGAGTTAGCAGCTTTTCTTTTGCTGCGGTATCAATAACAGGACCAACATCAGTACTGTGTAACTCAGGGCGCCCGACAGATAGCTCAGCCATCGCACCTTTGATAAGAGTAATTATGCGATCAGCAATATCGGCTTGAACAAATAACACACGTAACGCAGAACAACGTTGCCCAGCAGAAGCAAAAGCAGAACGCACCACATCACGCACTACTTGCTCTGGTAACGCAGTACTATCAACGATCATCGCATTCTGCCCGCCAGTTTCTGCAATAAACGGAACGGCTTCACAATCACGTGCGACTAAAGAACGGTTAATACGTTGGGCGGTTTCTGTTGAACCGGTAAACGCCACGCCAGCAATACGTACATCTGTTGTAAGCGTTGCACCCACTTCAGCGCCTGTACCTGGTAATAATTGAATCGCGCCAGCAGGAATACCCGCTTCAAGCATTAATTCAATCGCACGGTAAGCAATCAACGAAGTTTGTTCAGCAGGTTTGGCAACAACAGTATTACCAGCAGCCAATGCCGCTGATACTTGCCCTAAGAAAATCGCTAGAGGGAAGTTCCATGGGCTAATACATGCAAATACACCACGACCTTGATAAGTCAGCTGTTTGGTTAAACCATCAAAGCTTTTAATTGATTTTGCACTGGCTAATTCAGTCGACGCCTGCTCACCATAGAAGCGACAGAAATCCACGGCTTCACGAATTTCATCAATGCTGTCTTGAATTGTTTTGCCTGCTTCACGATGACAAAGGGCAACCAGCTCACCAGTGTGAAGCTCAAGTAAATTAGCTAAACGTTGTAAGCACTCCCCGCGCTCAGAAGCAGCCACTTGTGACCATGCTGGATATGCTTCACTTGCAACATCAATGGCTTGAGCAACTTGGCTTGCACTAGAAAATGCGACTTGCCCTACACTTTCCGTACGATTATAAGGGGCAGTAATTGCGTGTTGTTCGCCATCAAGCGTAACGCCATTAACGATAGGGCCAGCCTGCCATTGATGCTGACTAAATGCCTGAATAGCAGCATTGAACGGTGTCCACTCTGATTCAATATCAATATTAATGCTGGCAGAGTTTTTACGGCTCTCACCAAAGATCTGTGGTGGCAGTGGAATAAGGCTGTTATTTAACGAAGGGCGAGAGCGCAAGGTATCTACCGGATGCTCTGTTAATGATTCAATCGGGCAATCGGCATCAACCAAACGGTGAACAAACGAGCTATTAGCACCGTTCTCAAGTAAGCGGCGCACAAGGTACGGCAGCAAATCTTTATGGCTACCAACAGGCGCATAAATACGTACATTCGCTTGATACATGTCCATTGCATGATTATAAAGTGCATCGCCCATGCCATGCAGACGTTGGAATTCAAAATCACGGTGATCAGTCATTGCCACAATAGCAGAGATTGTATGAGCGTTATGGCTAGCAAACTGCGGATAAATCACCCCACGCAAATGCTCAGACAATAAGAAACGAGCGCACGCAAGATATGCGCTATCTGTTGACTCTTTACGGGTAAAGACTGGGTAGTCACTAAAACCACTTTGCTGAGAAAGCTTTAATTCACTGTCCCAATACGCGCCTTTCACCAAGCGTAAAGGAATAATATCGCCTTGCTCTTTGCTTAATGCTGCTAACCATGCCAGTACAGGCAATGCACGCTTAGAGTAAGACTGAACAACGATACCAAATCGGCCCCAGCCTTTAACTGCATCTGAACGGTAGAGCTTTGCAAATAACTTTAATGACAACTCAAGACGATCGGCTTCTTCAGCATCAATCGTAATACCTACATTCAATTCACGCGCACGTGAAAGTAATGTAAGCACTGATTCATACATTTCATCTAATACACGGGCTTCATTCGCTACATCGTAACGAGGGTGTAAAGCAGATAGCTTTATAGACACCGTTGGATCTGGCGATTTTTTATTACTGCCTTTTTGGCTTGCATACCCATCACGACCAACAGATTCAATCGCCATGATGTAATCTTTAAAATACTTTTGAGCATCTTGTGCCGTTAATGCAGCTTCGCCCAACATATCAAATGAATAAGTGAAACCTTTATCACGGTTACTCTTACCATTTTTCATTGCTTCTGAAATCGTACGCCCCAGTACAAACTGGTGACCCATAATCTTCATCGCCTGATTCATTGCTTGACGAATCACAGGCTCAGACATTTTATTAACTAAGCGATTAATCACATGAGATGGCTTACCGTCTTCTTTGGCATCCATTGTGACTACTTTCCCCGTCAGCATCAGGCCCCAAGTCGAGGCATTGACAAACAGAGAATCAGAATTTTTAAGGTGGGATTTCCAATCAGCAACACTGAGTTTGTCGCGAATAAGAGCATCAGCCGTTGCGGCATCAGGAATACGCATCAAAGCTTCAGCTAAGCACATCAGTAAAATACCTTCTTTAGTATCTAGACTGTATTCCAATAATAGTGCATCAATCATTTGAACCGCATTTTCATCGGCACGCACGCGCTTAATAAGCTCAGCAGCTTTATCTGTTGTGTGTTTACGTTCTACATCTGACGGCTCAGCCAAAGGCAATAGCTGTTCTAGCCATAACGACTCATCAACAGAATAGAGCGGCGAAATCAGTGTCCAGATTTCGTTTAACGGACGCTCAATAAAGGATGGCTGAAGTACATCTGCCGCATTGAACATAATCATTCCCTCAATAATGAATCCTGAAGTTTATCTATATCGTCAGGATAAATGTTACACCAGTGTTACTATTGAGGGGATTCTATTTTCCACAGCTCGTCTAGTCTTGCCATATTCTCCGTTAATTTTTAGAAAAAGTCCGTTTTTTAACAAAATTAGACACAAAACATCATCAAAAAAACTTGTTTCATACCGATTAACGTAAAGTTAGCTGCAAAAAATGAACATAAAAAGTTACGCAAAAACAGTGAATGTTCCTACGTAAGTATGAATATGGTAACGAGAGAGGCTAGAGAAGAAGAGACACAGAGAAGAGTTAAAAAATGATGAATATAAGCAACAAAAAAAATGACACTTTCAATTAAGCCGTTGAATTAAATTAAATATAAAAACCACCATTCAACTAAGACAATAAATGAAGCTATAAGTTATCTTTTTTAAAACGCGCAGGTGGCATGCCATATAAACGTGAAAACGCTTGTGTAAAGCTACTCTGACCCGAGAATCCACAGCTTTGTGCCACCTGGGCCAAACTCAACTGCGATTCTTCCATTAATTGTTTCGCCATTTCGAGGCGCTTTTTTAAAACATACTGGTGTGGTGTTACACCTGTTTGATTCTTGAACAATAAATGAAATTGGCTTTCACCTAAAAAAACCAGCCCCGCCAATTGTGTTACAGAAATTTTACGCGTTAGGTGCTTAATAATGTATTGATCGACAATATCCATATTTAAACGTGCAATATGGCGATCGGATGCTAACGGCTTAAAATGTCGCTGTAATACGCACATCAGTGTATCAGTACATGCTTTACTTAATAACAGATCATCAGGGTGCGCTGTCATTTCAACAGTCAGTGCATTAATAAGGTTTTGAGCTTGGCTATCAAGATGAAAATAGCTCGACTGATCAAATAAGCGTTCGACACGTTCCACCGCATAAGAAGGTTGTAAATGGCCGTAGGTTTCTTCAAACGAATTTTGGGAGACTGGTATATTCAGAACCAATATTTCATTTCGACCTAAACCAGAAAAGGCATGTTCAGAATCAGCGGTCACTAAACACCCCTGACCAGGGCAAACAAGATTACCATAGCCTTCTATATCAAACTCTGTCTGTCCAGATAAGCCAATCACAACTTGGTTATAGCCATGATTATGGTGTTCCATCTGTTCTGGCAGTATGACAATTTCTGAATGTTTAAACTTAGTATTCATCTATAACAAATAAACCAATAATGAATAAAGCATTGTCTCAGTAACCGTGCCTAGACTCTAGTTTCTTTTCTCTTAATGAACAATCTCTCTTCTAAATATATACCCAAGCGACCTCAATATGCAGGATTCACTCCCGAAGGGAGAGTTTTGTTGGGCTCTATGCGATGTTACTTATTTTCAACGTAGAACCACTAGGTCTATAAATAAGTGTCTTAGCTAGAGCCCAAAAAATTCTCGCTGAAACGAGCCTCTTGAGGTAGCTTGGGTATAGTGCTTTCGCCACGTAAACACACCGGAAAAGTGATCAAGATAGTATTCTTTACGGGCAGTGTGATTTCAATTTCGGCGATCACGCTTATTCCCTTATGTTACAAGGGCTCACAGGTCATTCTGCATCACTCGAAAGCATATCGATAAAATACCGTAAAATGTACCAAAAACTAATATAAACACATAAAATCAAAAACTTAAATAAACTACATACTTGATCATCGTTCCAGTTTTTTAGTGGCATAAGTAAAAGTAGCTCTAAACTAGACAAGAAAATAAGATCCCCTCTTGATCATCGATCCGAATAGTTAACGATCTAAACATAAGATCTTTCTTGATCATCGTTCCAATTGAGATGACACCCCCCGTTTATTCGTGCCTCTTGATCATTGTTCCAGTAAAAAAACATGACCATTTAAAACACCCCATTAATAAAAACGATTAAAAACAATAGATTAAGTATAATATCAAGATGTTACAACTTGGACTATCCATATATCGCTCTTTTTGTGTTACAAATAGACCGATTAATAAGGATATTGAAATGAACGAATTCTGGATCCAACTGCAATACTCATTTTCTGTCACTGGACCTATTTTTATCATGCTCGGGCTCGGTATTGCGCTTAGACGCTGGGGGATCATTGAAGAAAAGTTCATTGAAACGGGGTCGAAGCTCGTTTTTACCGTTACGCTGCCAGCATTATTATTTTTAAGCGTGGTAAAAGCGGACTTAGCACAGGTGGGTAATATCAACTTATTGCTGTTTGCTTTAGCAGCAAACACCGCAACCTTTGTCATTTTTGAATGTTTAGCGCATTGGTTAGTAAAAAATAAAGCAGAAAGAGGCGTGGTTGTTCAAGGTGCGT
Organism: Photobacterium profundum; assembly: GCF_003026285.1. GTDB lineage: Bacteria > Pseudomonadota > Gammaproteobacteria > Enterobacterales > Vibrionaceae > Photobacterium > Photobacterium profundum. The sequence goes on along the minus strand of NZ_PYOD01000002.1, from coordinate 806,281 downwards.
TTCGAGCAAACACAGGAATCATTGGCCTGGCATATGTTTCCAATGCCTATGGCGAAAATGGCTTAGTGGTTGGATCATTATATGTTGCTGTAATAACGGTACTTTACAATATTCTTGCCGTGATAACGCTAACGCGATCTTCCCCTGGTAACCAATCACTAAATACCGGCTATTTATTACGTTCTATAGTAAAAAATCCTTTAATCATCGGTATTTGTGCTGCAGTCCCCTTTTCCTATTTAAATATCAGTATTCCAGAAGTACTACTTAAATCAGGGAGCTACTTTGCAGATATGACACTGCCCTTGGCGTTACTGTGCACAGGGGCTAGCTTAGATATGAAACAACTGCGCCAAGATTCTACTCATGCAAAATATTCAACCTGTGGGCGCTTGATCATCGCTCCGGTGTTAATTTCGCTTGCTGGCTATATGCTGGGCTTTAGAGGGTTAGAACTAGGAGTTATTTTCTTGATGAGTGCCGCACCAACGGCAGCAGCAAGTTATGTCATGGCACGCTCAATGGGGGCAAATGCAAAGCTAGCAGCCAATATTATTGCCCTTACCACAGTGGGATCACTGTTTTCGTGTAGCTTAGGAATAACTATCTTAAACAGTTTGAACCTATAAAATCAGTGCAATTATTAACGATGAGTCGACACCGATTCACGGCTTATTAATCGACCAGAAAGAGCACGCTGTTCTTGTACTTGAGTAGGTCGGTTATTAAGTAGCTCGCCTAACATACGCATTGATTCATTAACTAACTGTTCTGAAGGAAAACTAATGCATGTTAGAGGAGGGTTAAGTTGGCCTGCAAGTTCAGAGTCTTCAATACTAATAATTGAAACCTCTTGCGGTACTGCAAGGTTAAACTCACGAAACAAGCGCATAGCATGGGCAGCATGACTATCATGCATTACCACTACAGCCGAAAACTGTGTATAGCTATTCAGTAAAGCCATTACAGCTTCTTCAGGGTTACTGTTTGTCTCTACAACTAATTGACGATTAAACGGCAACGCTTGATTTTGTAAAGCGAGCTTATAACCCTCAACCGTTTTAAGCGATGACGCGTCTTTATTATTATCGATAATAAGCGCGATATTACGATGACCTTTACTCATTAAAAAACGACATGCACTTTCTGCCGCAAACGAGTAATTAAAACCGATAGAATAAGGGGAATCTAATGCAACACCATCAAGATGAATTAATTTATCTGATTGTAAATTGGCATCTTTACCACCAATTAAAATAATCGCACTGCAATGGCCATTTCCGAGTTCGTTAACTAATGCTTTTTGCTCTTCTCGCGTTTCTGCAAAATGTACTAGCATATGTTTACTGTACTTCTGTAAACCTTTAGCAATCAAAGGTAAATACGACGAGATACGCCCAGCATCTGCTGAAGATAAGATAACACCAACATACTCTGACGCTTTCCCAGCTAAAGCTTGTGCAGCTGCATTTGGCTTATATTGAAGTTCATCAGCAGCACGTAATACAGCTTGACGGCTGTCTTCACGCACACCTCTTGTACCACTCAAAACGCGTGATACCGTAGCTTTAGACACATTCGCTAATCGGGATACATCAGTAATTGTTGCCATACTCTTTATCGACATATTTATAGCATCGCTATACAACAGAAAAATACTCAAAGATTGTACCACATCGTTCTTACTGATGAGTCTGAACCGAACAAGAAACAACAAGGAATATCGCCGAATATTTTTACATATGTGCACAACATGATGAAGGCATTCAGATGGAAGTCTGAAATTTTAGCTATTTATTATCAGGCCAACCAATTTAAGCTGGTTGGCCATAATGACGTAATGCCTACTCATACTATTGGTAAGTATTATCGAATCACTTCAACAAAAATTACCACCACGCATCAAACATAATGCCGATCGTTGTTGCTGAATCTTTACCCTGTTTCGCACCAGAGTCACCAACATATTCGGTATCCAGTTCACCATAGGTTGCAAATACACGTACTTGTGGGCGAGACCCCAAGAAGCTACCTAAACCGAAATTTTGTGACACTGTTGCCTTCCACGAAGAGTTTGTACCTTTGCCATCAAACTCAACTTGGTCATACGCCACATCAAGCCACGTACTTAAGTAATCATTCCAACGGTATCCAGGCCGTACGACTGCTTGTGACCATGTTTGATCTTCATCTTCCATCCCGTTTTTTTCGTATATTAATGCATACGCCAATTCCCATGCGCTGCTTAACTCAAATTCACCTTGCGCGGTTAATGCCATACCATCACCGTCTTTACCGTTGCCGCCTAATAACTGATTACGTGCGCCATCGTTATAACGCGCTCCAAATTCGCTCCAACCATTGGCAAAAGATTGATGATAAATGGCACCCAATTGGTAAGAGTCTTTCACGTCTTCTAGCAAACCATCGTCGTTTTCAACTTCATTGGCAGAACCAAAACCATAGTTAGCCAAGAAACGTACACTGGCATTCTCGGTTATGGTGATACTGTGCAATTTCGTGGTTAACGCATAACGACCATTGTTGCCATTATCACCAGCAACTACCGAAAAATCGAACTTAGCGAATCCAAAGTCAAGATCGTCAACACCACCGCCATTACCATCATTCATGAACCAGAAATAATCATTCAGATCGACATGTTCACGGCCATTAAAACGCTTACCAGCCCATACATATGCGTCAGGTTGGGCAGTAAATACGCCATTCCCCCCCGCAAATGCCTGTGCGATTTTTAGTTTATCATCACCATCATTCCAGTTTGAGCCACTGCCGTAATTATCATCGACCATGATGAAAACATCCCAGTGACCTTTGACATGATCAAAACGCTTATTTAAACCAAACTCAAGCCCGTGACCTTCATTACCAAGACGACCTGTTGCTTGGTATTGTGACCCTGCGGTACGGATAATATTTTGGCCATTTTGAATCGACCCTTCATACAGTTCTGAACCAGGATCCGTGTCAGTGAAACCAGCCCCCATTCGCGCATAACCACTGAACGTCAAGCTATTATCTACGGCTTCTGTTACCGTTGGTAAAATGGATACGGGTTCTTGTTCCAACTTACCTTTACTATCAACATCAACAAAATCACCTGATAACGTTGCCGGATTTTGATTCGGAACTTGTGAAGGTGCTGTCGTTGATAATTCAGCCATTACCGACATTGGCGATAAGATCGCCGCAACCGCCATTGCTATTGGTAGTCGTTTCATTTTTATATCCCTTAAAATAAACCAAATAATGATGCCGACTTATTTAATAAGCCGTTTGTATTGAATTCTTTTATTAATATAAGCAACAATATCTTTAATGAGTATTCTCCCCTAATTAAATAAAGGTACCGTATGTTTATACGAACATTCATTCTTAGTTAGAAAATCGTAATTAGCCTATAAAATATAGGGAACTAGTTTATTATTTGTTTGCAAAGTTTATTCTAACTACACACTAATGTTTAGATACCTTTAGGTTGTTAGATCGTTGGAATGACTAGCATCGACAACCTTTCCTATGGTATTTCATATTGTTCGATGGCTTTTGGGAAAAGGTTACGAGTGGGCAGTATGATCTCTGAAGAGAAACGAATACTCAGCCCAATACATATATAGATAAACCTGCTTTATTCGACAGCAATACGACGATGCAACTCAATGATTTCAATCACAAGCTCTTTCGCCAGCATTGAGGTCATTAAATGATCTTGTGCATGAACCATGATTAACGTCATCTTCGTTTTCCCTTCACCTTCATCCGCTTCAATTAATTGGGTTTGAACAAGGTGTGCTTGATTTGCAAATTCTTGAGCTTCTTTTAACAAACCTTCAGCTTCAGTAAATTCACCTTTTTTAGCATGACCTAAGGCTTCATAACATAAGCTGCGTGATTGACCTGCATTAATAATAATACCCATAACTTGTTCTTCTAAATCCATTATTTCTCTCCCGTAAAAATATTCAATTAATAGTGAGCAAAGACGGTTTAACACTATTATTAATAACCAAACATAAAAAGTTAAGATGCTTATTAATAATGGATATTGCCAAACCGCCAAAATTAAAACAATTAAAACTGATAGTTGGATGTACTAAATAACAATTTAATCAAACCCGTTCGCTTTAGACGCTTGGGCAAACCATTCACCACTGCGCTTTACAGTACGTGTTTGTGTTTCAAGATCGAGGCGGTAGAAGCCATAACGGTTTTTATAAGCATTAGCCCACGACCAGTTATCAATGAATGTCCAAAGGTGGTAACCCTTACAGTTAGCCCCTTCTTGAACCGCTTTATGTAGCCAAGTTAAATGCCCTTTAATAAAGTCGATACGGTAATCATCTTTTACTTGACCGTTTTCAATAAATTTCTCTTCACCCTCGACTCCCATACCATTTTCAGAGATATAACATGGAATATTGCCGTAGTTTTCTCGAAGGTTCGTCAGGATGTCATACACACCTTGTTCGTAGATTTCCCAGCCACGGTGTGGGTTCATTTTACGGCCTGGCATCTCATAATAATCAAAGAACCATTCAGGCAAAAATGGACCGTCGGTATTCACTGTATGCAATTTGGCTTGAATACGACGCGGTTGATAATAATTAACGCCAAGAAGATCAACTTTACCCTCAGCTATAGTGGCAAGATCCCCTTCCTGACAGACTGGCATTTGATCATGTTCTTGTAGAAAGGCTATCAATTCTTGCGGATACTCACCTTTAACCGACGGATCTAAAAAGCTGCGATTAAACAGTAAGTCAGCAATATTTGCCGCTTTTACATCAGCAATATTTTGTGAGCGTGGGTACGACGGGGTCAGATTTAAAATAATACCAATTTGACCATCGAGTTGCTGAGCGCGATAACGCTTTACTGCCTCTGCATGGGCTAGCATCGTATTAAAGGCAACCGTTGCAGCACGTTTAAAGTCGACTACATTAGGGTAATGGAAATCATAAAGGTACCCACCTTCAACAGGCACAATCGGTTCATTAAACGTAAACCAATGCTTTACGCGATCACCATAAAGCTTAAAACAAATATCGGCAAAGTCAGCATATGCCTCAATAACTTCACGGTTTTCCCAACCGCCAATTTCTTGCATTGCGACAGGCATGTCGAAATGGAATAAACAAATAAAGGGTTCAATATCATTCGCAATTAACTCGTCAATCACCTTACCGTAGAATGCCACGGCTTCTTGGTTTACTTCCCCACGACCCATTGGTATTAAACGCGACCAAGAAATTGAGGTACGAAATGTGTTATGGCCAATCTCTTTCATTAACGCTATATCAGTTTGGTAATTTTGATAAAACGTTGACGCCTTTGTCGCGCTTACATTATTGAAGAAGCGGTTAGGTTGCTCTTGATACCAAAGGTCCCAAATATTATCCCCTTTGCCACCGTCAAAAGCAGCCCCTTCAGATTGTGTTGCTGATGAGGCACTGCCCCACCAAAAATTTTCAGGAAATTGATATTTCATAGTAGTAAATTCCGATTTATGAGGCGGTGATATCACCGCCCTTTATTAATAGAGATAAGCTGTGTAGTCAGATATCACACTTGAATTACGCAGTTACTGGCTGGTCTGAAACTAACTCTTGTTCATCTTTCGCTTCTTGTTCAAGCAGCTGCTTTTCATACGCTTTCAGGAAAGGTAGGTACATCATTGCTGAAGACACCATGCACAATAAACAAAGAATCACAGGACTAAACGCCCAATTTGCAGCCCACGAAGCACCTATCGGTGCAGGTGTCGTCCAAGGTGTTAACGACACAACACGTGCAACTAAATCCATTTGTAGAGCGAAATAGGCAAGCGTAGCGTTAATCATCGGTACTAAGATGAATGGAAGGAAGAACACTGGATTCATTATGATAGGAGCACCAAAAAGAATCGGTTCATTGATATTAAAGAAACTTGGCACTGTACCCATTTTACCAATCGTACGTAAATGAATTGCTTTACTACGCAATAATAAGAATGCCAGCGGTAATGTTGAACCAACACCGCCGATTAATAGATAGTGGTCCCAAAAGCCTTGAACAAAAATGTTCGGAATCACTTCACCCGCAGCCATTGCGGCTTGGTTAATCGATAAGTTAGCCATCCAAAAAGGATTCATGATACCCGTCACGATAAGCGCACCGTGAATACCAGCAAACCAAAGAATTTGACAAACGAGTACCGCAAGTAATAGTGCCGGTAAAGTATCTGATGCTGCAACAAGAGGCTCAACTAGCGACATAATCGCTTGAGGTATAATCATGCCTGTCTGTGCTTCAATCAATAAATTCAAAGGGTGTAATGTTAAAATAACCGCTAAAACAGGAATTAGAATTTCGAAAGAACGTGCCACACCTGTAGGTACTTCAGGTGGTAATTTAATAGTGATATTTTTACGTTTTAATAACGCATATACCTCAGTTGAATAAATCGAAATAATAATAGCAGTGAAGATCCCTTGCCCTGAGAAGTACTGCATCGATAGCATGCCATCTTGAACAGGTGCAGCCACTAAAAGAAACGACATCAAAGCCAGAAGCCCAGTTGTAACTGGATCTAAATCATGATGTCGCGCCAAGCTTGATGCTATTCCGACCGAAATAAATACGGTCATTACTCCCATACTAAGATTAAACGGAAGCATTAGTGCATCACGATGTACATCTGAAAAATCTAACCATGCCCGGGCAAACCCCCAAGTCGAATCTGCAGAAAAAGGAGGGAAAATAAACACCAGCATGAACGAACCAACAATCATGAAGGGTAAAGCTGCAATAAAACCATCCCGTATGGACGTCACATATTTCTGTTGACCAATTTTACCTGCGATTGGTGTTATTTTTTGTTCAATAACACCAACTAATTTATCGTATAGGGCACTCATTGTTATTATTCCTTTCTGAGTTTTCGCTTATTCACTGTAAATAGACATCCTTCTTTTCACTTTCAATCAATCAGCGATAAAGCAAAATCCAATACCTTGTCACCCTTTTGCATGCCGTAATCCATCATGTTGATTGGCTCAACTTTTATGCCATGAGCATCCGCTTTTTTCTGTAAATCACTTTGCATATATTTCACCTGAGGTCCAAGTAGCACGACTTGATAATTACCTACATTCTGATCAAACTCAGATGCACCAAAAGCTTCAATTTCAACAGGTAAGCTACGTTTTTCTGCTTCAATAACCATTTTTTTCACCAACAAACTGGTCGACATTCCCGCAGAACAACAAAGCATGATTTTTTTCATTTCATCTCTCCAAATCGATTTAAGAAGAAGCATTAATTGCCTCGATGGAGAGAAATATAGACCCAAAGGAAACCAATGGAAACCGGTTTCCCTAAGATTCCAGTTGAACTGTGAATGAGATCAATAAGATTAATAAGATCATCATATTTTTTGTGATCAAAGCGATATAAGAATTAGAATATAATTAAATTGAAGGTAACTATTTGATTTATAATGAGCGTGCTTTTTAAGGGTTTGATTTTAAACGTTAAAAGATGAAGGGGTAGATTACATATAAAAGCGATTTTATTTTTAAGTTAGAGAATCATAAGAATTAAAATATATTCACTCCATAAATTTGAGCTGTAGATCACCATTTAAGTATCAGGTTAGTTAATAACCTCAAGCTTATTATTTTTATGTTTCCGTCGGTTTCCAATGATAGTAGGCTAGCCCCACAATATTGGTAAGGAATAAGTGATGAATGTACAACTGATGCGGGTCGTCGCTAATGGTATAGAGCAATATATCTCACCATTAGCAAATGTATTGACTCGTAGTAAGCATGTATCAGCACTTCGCGATGGTTTTCAACTCGCAATGCCTTTTGTAATAGTGGGAAGCCTTTTTGTTCCTTTAATTTTCCCCCCTATTTTACAAGATGCAGGCTCAGGTATAGGTAGTGCTTGGTACCGTTTCTCGGTTGAGTGGCGTGAACTTCTATTACCGCCTTTTCAGCTAACCCTTGGTTTAATTGCCTTAATGATTGCTTTTGGTACGTCAGCTAGTTTGGCAAAGCAATACCAAATTCCTGAAAGACTCTCTGGATTAACGGGCTGTTTGTCTTTTTTATTACTAGCGGGATTTTATGGCCCAGAACCTTCAGAAATGCGCTATTTAGGAGGGATGGGGATTTTTACTGCATTAATGGCAAGCTTTTATGCCATTGAAATTATACGCTTTTTCTATCTTAGAGGATGGTATATTCAACTACCCGATGAAGTACCGACTATCACCATACAAGGCTTTAAATTAATAACACCATTAATATTTATTCTTTTTACGCTCACACTGTTTAATGCTTATCTTCAACATGAGTTTCAACTTCTTTTCCCACAAATTGTAGAGCTCTTATTTCAACCGTTACTTGTTGCATCAGATACATTAACAGCCGTATTAATATCATTATTAATTAGCCACTTACTTTGGTTTGTAGGTATTCATGGTGCGTTAATAATCACAGGAATAATGAACCCGTTTTGGATGAGATCTTTAATTGAAAATCAGCAGGCTTTAGCATCCGGTGTAGAACAATTGCCACACATTTATTTACAAGGTTTCTGGGATTATTATATTTTAATTGGCGGTATAGGCTCAACACTACCATTAATATTCATGGCAATACGCAGTCAATCAAAACAACTACGTTCGGTAGGAAAGGTAGGCTTAATACCCTCACTATTTAATATTAATGAGCCCATATTATTTGGCTTTCCAATAATTATGAATCCACTGTTCTTAATTCCATTTATTTGTGTACCGTTACTTAATGCATCACTAGCATGGTACCTAACCGATATCGGAGTCTTAGACAGATTTGTTGCTATGTTACCTTGGTCTATGCCTGCACCTATCGGTGCTGCTTGGGCTGCAAATGGTAGTATTAATAACCTCTGTATGAGCTTACTAGCCATTCTCAATTCGTGGTTTATCTATAAGCCTTTTTTTAAAGTACACGAAAAAATGCTGATCGAACAAGAGTTGAAATTAAAGCGTAACCGCAGCGCATAAATCACGTTCAGCTTAAGATAACGACTATTTTCAATTATCGGTTTTCACTGAAATGGAAACCGCTCTCCATTTGGATTCATTGATACGATAAGAACACCAGATAGATCAACGATATATGCCTAACTTGATTTTTCCGTCATTTTAATTGTTACTTTTGGCTAATGCGACGCTTCGACCACAATGATTTAATGTCATTAAAGTAATCAAATAAAGGAGAAGCCATTATAAGCTCAGAATGATTTGATTCTAACCACTCATTCAGTAATTTTTTAGCATAAACAGCAGCCAATACGTTCGCTATTGCTATCCCAATCCAAATGAATGTAAGCCCCATCCAAGCACCTACAACCGTAAGTGGAAGAATAAAGATAATGGACTTCACTAAAGTTAAACGTAACGACAAGCTTGCTTGCTGAACCCCATTGAAAAATGATGTCGTGATAAGTGCCAATCCAAAAGCAGGAAAAGATAATCCCACAAGATTGAAGTACATTTTCCCATATTCAATAATTTCTTGGCTGTCAGTAAAAACACTAATAATAGATTGAGAAAATAACACCATAATGGCAAAAAAGAATAACCCCCAATAGACCGTCATTCTGCCGGAATACGCAATCACTTGATCTAATCGCTTGTACGATTTAGCACCATAGTTCTGGGCAACAAATGGCGTTACGATAACACTCAACGCCAGTATTCCAGTTAAGATAAGTGATTCAATGCGAGTTACAATCCCATAAGCTGCAATGGCATTATCACCATATTGAGAGACCATACGAGTGATCACCGCAATGGCTACTGGGTTTAGAATCTGTGCTGCAATCGCGGGGGATGCGATGCTCATAATCTCTTTAAAATAGACTTTCGCTTGTGAAAAAGAACGCAATGATGATAGAGAAAACAAACCTTCCTTAATCAATACTAAAAGCATTAACCCAAAAATACTCACCCAAGAGATGAGTGTCGCTATCGCAGCCCCTTGCAAGCCTAAAGCAGGAAATAATCCAATACCAAAAATCAAAAAGTAATCAAAAATAACATTAATGATCCCACCAATCGCCATAATAACAGTTGTTTGAATCATGATGCCTTTTGACATTAGCGCTGCATTACCAATTAAAGTACCGACTAATGCAAACATGCCGATATACAGTGGCAACATATAGCTTGAAATCATCGCTATGGTTTCAGCTGTCGCACCAAGTAATGAAAAAGTAGGCTGAATCGTGAAGATTCCCGCAACAGCAAGTAATACGCTGAGAAACATAAAGACAAGAATTGAAAGGGTTGTTAGTGATTGTGCTTTGCTTGAATCCCCTTCTCCTAACGCTTTACCTACCACAGAAGAAACGCCAGCAGCCGTTCCCATAAAAAAACTAACAATAAAGATATAGATCGGATAAGAAAAGCTAATTGCGGCAAGTTCTTTCGTGCCAAGCTGACCAATAAAAAAGGTATCAACCAGTTGAAAAATAAAGGTCATTAGCATTCCAAACGCCGCGGGAGCCGCCATTGATACCAATGCATTTTTTACTGGTTTATTTAGAAGTCCCGTATCCATGGTGCCCTCTCTATCTTTCTATTACTTGCTTTTCCATTTCAGATACAAAAAGGGCGTATTCATACGATCTTTGTTGGCACTAGAATCGTAAAATACGCCCTTGCTATCTTAATTAAACAGTCGACTGTTCAACTAAGATGCTTTTAATAATGCATAGCGCTTCTGCTATAACTGAGCAACCACAGTTGCTAGCTTATCTTGCAGTTCAGCATTCGTTAGCTTGCCTTGTGCCATATCGAAGTTATCGTAAAAACTAGGAATAGATAAAGAGCCTTTCACGTCAGCCGCAAAATAAGGCGCTGAACCTGTCGCCGCCGCTAATACAGACGATGCACCACCTGGACCCGGCGATGTTGCTAGCATAAGAACAGGTTTATTTTGGTAGACTTTCATGTCGATGCGAGACGTCCAATCAAACACATTTTTAAATGCAGCTGTGTATGAGCCATTGTGCTCGGCATAAGAAATAATGATGGCATCAACCTCACCTAGTTTCTTGTAGAAACGCTGTGCAGGCTCTGGCTGTCCCAGTTCTTTTTCTCTATCTTCACTGAAAATGGGCATATCGAAATCATTTAAATCCAAGACTTCTACTTCTGCATTTTCAACTAAGCTTGCTGCGTAAGTTGCCAATTGTTTGTTGATAGATGTTGAGCTGCTGCTTGCCGCTAAAGCTAATACTTTCATAATGATTCCTTTATATTTATTTTTTAAACGCATTCAGTCCGATATATTCAATGAACTCAATAACATTTTTATCTGGGTCTCGGATAAAACAAGATACGCCTGTAGGGTGCTTCATTGTTTGACCACTTAAAGGTATATCCAGCTTACTCAGTTCAGCTAAAGTATCTGCCATACTGTCGACTTCTATCGCGATATGGGTATACCCTGTATGTTTGGTCTCAATATCCATCAGCTGATTAACATCATCATTCTGATCTGCATTAAGAATAAAGTTAATATTGATACCTGCAGGGTGTTCAACAATCGCAACAGGCTCTGAACCGCTAGGACCAGTAATATGTTCAAATCCTAATTTGGCATAGAAATCTCGCGCGATTCCAAAATTACGAACACGTAAGCCAATATGATTAATTCGGGTAATCTGTTTCATCATATGATCCTTTCTATGCCTGCTTGTTCCATGGACTAACTATACTTTGTACTCATATGTTGATTAATAGCCTAAATGTGTAATGATTATTTCCATATGGCTTCCAATATAAAATAAAGAGATGGATTCAATGGCTTTTAACGCGGCTTTGTTTGATGGCATGGTGGTTTTTACAGAAGTGGTGAACAGTGGTAGCTTTACACAAGCTGCGTTAAACAGTGGTCATTCGACATCCTACATCAGCAAAGAGATTAATAAACTAGAAGCCCGCTTAGGAATAAGGTTACTTCATCGTACGACGCGCACTCTAAGCTTAACTCCTGAAGGTGAACTCTACTTTCAGCAATGCCAGCAGCTCATTGAAGATGCACAAGTAGCCGAGAATGCAATTACAGGCCAACAAGAAAAACCGCAAGGGCGTTTAAAAGTCAGTTGCCCTGTCAGTTTTGGTTTATCAAATTTACGTCCAATTCTGTCTCAATTTACCGCGCAATACCCTAAAATAGTTTTAGAATTGGATTTAAACGATAGAAAAATTGATATTGTCGCTGAAGGGTATGACGTCGCAATACGCGCTTCAAAGCAACTTGATGATTCGAGCTTAATTAGCCGCCGAATAAGGCGTTCTTATGCCGTTGTTATTGCCTCTCCTAATTACCTGAAAAAGCACGGCACTCCCAAACATCCAAGTGAATTATCACAACATAAAACCATTAGTTATAGTTATATTCGCCAAGGTAATTCTTGGGATTTAATAGATAAAGACGGGCAAACAATTCATATACCCATTAAAAGCCAAGTAGTAACCAATAATTCATACATGGAATTAGCACTGTGTATGGCAGGCCAAGGGATCACAATCTTGCCGCACTTTCACTTACACGATGAAATAGAACAAGGGAAGTTAGTTGCCCTTTTCTCCGACTTTCCTCGCCTGCCTATTGATATTTTTATGGTATATCCAAGTCGTAAGCATATGTCAGCTAAAGTACGATGTTTTTTAGACTTCATTATGGACAATTTAGGGGATTAAGGTTATCTAGCCTTTATCCCCATCTTAGATAGCTCACTTCAAATAACACATCACAAACACTTGATAATAATTCTCATTTGCATTTAAATATACCGACACTCATCATTTTAGTGATTGAACATTTCGGAGCTATTTATGGCATCACAGATTAAACAACCAAGCCAGCTACAAGAGCATATAAAATGGCGCTTAACGAATAAACGCCTCATCCTTCCTATTATCTTGCTTGCTCTACTCACGGTGGCGAATACTAGAGAGATCACTATTTCTGTTTTATCTGATGCTTTTTGGCAAGTTGCAACCTATGTTGCTGCCACCCTTACTATCTACCATGCGATTTCATCACGATTAAGTAATACCAACAAGCTCACTGGGCTACTCAATAGAAGTACTTATTTCCAGGTCTTATTTTCAGCATCTATGGGGGCTTTACCTGGGTGCGGGGGCGCAATTGTTGTTATTACACAATATGTGAAAGGTCGGCTAAGTTTTGGGTCTGTTGTCGCCGTACTCACTGCAACCATGGGGGATGCCGCTTTTTTGTTGCTTGCCGCACAACCCAAAACTGGCTTATTGGTTATCAGCGTAGGATTTGTCGTGGGTTTGCTCTCTGGTTGGGTTGTCGATGCTATTCACGGTGAGCATTTCATGCGACCAGTCATTAAAGATGCACCTACCCCATCTTGTGCGAATAAAAATGAACCACATCAATCCTCATTGAAGTTACAGGGTCACTTTTGGAAGTGGATGCTATTACCAGCTTCGGTGATTGCGATTATGGGATCATTCCAAGTTAACATTGACCAATTTTTTCATCTTGAAGCAGGTACGATCAACGTTATTGGTGCAACTGCGGCTATTGTTTCTATTATTTTGTGGGCAATAAGCCGAGACATTACAGACTATGAATCAGCGGTATCAGAAGATCCCAAAGAGCAAACCAATACCCTTTTTCAACGAGTCGCCCAAGATACCAATTTTGTAACAAGCTGGGTAATTTGTGCTTTCTTATTATTTGAATTAACGATGTATTGGACGGGTGTCAATTTAGCATCTGCATTTACAGAATGGTCAGCCTACATTCCCCTAATGGGTGTTGTTATTGGTTTACTGCCAGGCTGTGGTCCTCAAATATTAGTCACCAGCCTCTATATCAGTGGTGCAGTGCCACTGTCTGCACAACTGGGCAATTCAATCAGTAATGACGGTGATGCTTTATTTCCAGCGATTGTACTTGCGCCTAAAGCAGCCTTAATGGCAACGGTGTATTCATCGATCCCAGCTTTAATTATTGCTTATGGTTATTATTACCTTTTCGAATAACAAATCACTAAACATGAATTTTTCGCGCGTTTTGCATAGTTAGTTATTCAATTAGCCATCAAAAAATAAACATTCTCAGACAAAAAGTTCACTGTAATTAAGCGCAAATAAAGCACAAACAAATATTAACCGGGGTGTCAATAGGTGATTTCCCCCCTTCTTTATTGGTTCTCTCTCGGTTATAGTTTCTTTCGTAGACAGGGGGCATACTTCACTGCTGTCTGTCTGCAGTATCCAACTTTGGATACATGCCAATAGAGTTTACTTTTATATATACCCTCATATTTTAGATATGAACTTTATTGGATACCTCTTCTACACGTCGTACAGGATTGTACTCTTCGGAGTCAAGCTCTTGTCTTTGCCGGTCTTATGACCGGCTTTTTTTTACCTTTATTTACGATTTTGTTTAATAAACACTCTGCTGCTGGTTGTAACATTTCTGCTATCTATTAGACTTACTCTTATTCTCAATTTAATCCTGATACTGCTAGGCTAAAAGAGTGAAAGACAACGTAGATCCATCCTTGCTCCATATTTTTAATCAACTTCCTGGTTGCTGGGGTTGTAAAGATGAAAATTCTGTCTTTGTTTACGCTAATTCAGAATACGGGAAAATAATTGGTGTTGAGCATCATTTAGATTGTATTGGTCGCACTGATTTTGATATGCCAAGCCCAACCATTGAATGTGCTCCGTCATTTCAAGAACAGGATTTGCAAGTAATGGCTTCTGGCCAGCGCATGCGAGTGCTTGATATACACCCTTATTCCGACGGAAGCTGGCGTGCACACTTATTCACAAAAACACCGTGGAAAAATGAAGAGAATAAAACGGTTGGTACTATTTTTTCAGGCGTAGAACTAACAGATACCGCGATTCTAGAAGTCGGACATTGGATTTGTCGAGCCGCAGGTATTAGTAAAAATGATCAGGCATCATTTAGCTTAGATTTACATAATCAAAAAGTAGCCATTAATACACGCGAATCTGAAGTACTTTTTTTATTACTTTACGGAAAGAAGCCTCAGTACATTGCAAAGGTACTTAATGTCTCTGTAAAAACAGTAGAAAACTATGTACTGCGGTTACGTGAAAAATTTAACGCTAACTCCAAAGCAGAATTAATCGATTTAGCATTAGATTTAGGTTTTGGATCGCATATTCCAGAAAGCATGTTAAAACGCCAACTATCTGTAATACTTAAAGAATAATAAGAAATACAGTTATTTTGTGTAATCCATGAATCTAAGTTTACTGTAATGAGGCTATTCCTTTAAATAATCAATTTTTAGATCAAATTTAACTCACTTTGAAAAAGCTAAAATACGTCCCATGAACCGCCATACAAGATGGCAAAAATCTGAGGTAATACAATTATTGCATCAGACTATTGATTATCATTGGGAATAGTATGAAACCTTTTACAATTACTTACGTTATACATCCGCACTTTAATATACCGTTTAAATTTAACATTTTAGCTAACTCTGAAATTGATTCGATCAAAAATGCGGAAGAAACCTTGAATACACGTCACCCTGAAGGGGTTAGTATCGTGACCTCAAATGAACAATATTGATAAATAATACTTCTAATAACGATAAAGCTCGGTATATTCAGCTCAAAAAAATAGAAGCGTAGGTATTTCACTGCACTTCTATTTTTTAACAATAACATTTAGTTATATTTATGGAGCTAGACGATCAATATTCCAATTAGATGAATCATGGGAATATATAAAACGATCGTGCAGACGGTTTTCTCCACCCTGCCAAAACTCAATTGAGTTAACTTTTACACGATACCCACCCCAAAAAGTGGGTACAGGTACTTCACCTTGAGAAAATTTTTGTTTCAGTTCTAAATATTTACCTTCTAACGCTTGTCGTGCAGAAATTCGATTACTTTGCTTACTTGCCCAAGCCGCTATTTGGCTTTCTTTAGGGCGAGAGGTAAAGTATTTCATAACCTCTAACGACGACAGTTTCTCAACCTCGCCTGTAATATGAACTTGGCGTTCAATAGCATGCCATGGAAAATGCAAACTTATCTTTGCATTATGGCTTAAATGAAGTGCTTTACGGCTACCCAAGTTGGTATAAAAAATAAAGCCATCACGATCAAAATGTTTCAGCAAAACAATACGTTGAAAAGGTTGACCTGATTCATCAACTGTAGCAACAGTCATCGCCGTTGGATCAGTGATTTTTGCATCGATCGCTTGCTGCAACCACTTCTCAAATAAAGGTAGTGGTTCATCTGGCAAATCATTACGGCGTAGCCCACCTCGCGTATACTCACGACGAATATCAGACAAATCCATTGTTATCTCCGTTTATTGGCTCAAGCCTGTATGCAATAATAGAAATTGTGCGCTTTGCTAATACGAAAAACAAGTACCAGCCTAACCTTAGCTTCTTTTCTTCAATAATTTATTCCCGATATATACAATGATGTTAGATCTCTGCAAGCTACTTCTTGTTTTCAAGACTAAAAATTTGCTAGCGTTTCATTCTAAACAAAAGCTAGGTGCTAACGTGCAAAAGAAAAAATACCTCACTTTACTCATCATTATTGGGCTACTGCTTAGTGGGCTAATAGCCAATGTGACTTATCAGCAAGCAAAAACACACCTTTCCTATAAAATTATCAATGATGTAAACCAACTTGGTGAAAAACTAGATGCTCAACTTTCACGTTATAGCCAGTTACCCGAGGTGTTATCTAACGACCCGAGATTATTAGCACCACTCATTGCAAACAAAACAGCGACAACTCCTATTTCACAGCAATATCAAACAACCAGCCGTCTATTACAAACATGGTCGAATAGTATTAATGCAGATACTATTTACCTCATTAACCAAGGTGGTAATACAATAGCGGCAAGTAATTGGCAAAGTGATAAAAGCTTTGTTGCGCAAAACTACGGTTACCGACCTTACTTTAAAGATGCAATGGTAGGAAATCTGGGGCAATATTTTGCGCTAGGCATTAGTTCACAAAAACGCGGTTATTACTTTTCTGCGCCTGTTTATGAGCGAGACAAAATTATTGGTGTATTGGTGATCAAAGTCGATTTGTCTTTAATCGAAGATATTTGGCAATACGATCAAATTGAGTATGCTATTGCCGATCAGCAAGGTGTCATATTTTATAGCTCTGAAGATGACTGGCTCTATCATTCGCTAACAATCCTAGATGAACAGCAACGCAAGAAAGTTTTGGATTCACGTCAGTATGGTAAAACAGAACTCAATGCTCTCAGTGAATACCAAGATCTAGATGCTTTTGAACGCCAAGAGATCAGCAATATAAAAAAGTCTGATAATGGGAAAAGGGACGCCTATCTCATTGCAACCCACAATATGGATAAAGCAGGTTGGAATATTTATGGATTTAGTCCAATCAGCACGGCTTATCAATATGTTCTACAAGCTATCGTCATCTTTACAGCTTTTTATATGTTGCTATGTTTTGCTCTTATGTCTTGGCTACAAACCATACTGACTAAAAAAGAATTAGCACAACTCAATGATAAGTTGGAACAATTAGTTATTGAACGAACACATAACTTATTAGAAACCAACCAACAACTACGCGATACCATTGAACAATACGAACATAGCCAAGCAGAGCTAAGACAAACCCAAAATGAATTAGTACAAGCCGCAAAATTAGCCATGCTCGGCGAGCTTTCTGCCAGTATAAACCACGAAATCAATCAGCCATTAGCAGCAATGCGAACATATGCAGAAAACAGCCGTAAACTCTTAGTTAAAGAGCGTTATGATTCTGTAGCAAACAATATAGATGAAATAATTAAGCTCAATATCATGGTGTCTGAAATTATTGCTCGGTTTAAAGTATTTGCACGTAAAACATCAGTAGAAACCAATCGCTGTACTGTTGCTGCAGACTCAATACGCTCATCAATCAGCTTATTAGGAAATAAACTGATCAAAAGCGGGGTAATTTTACGCTTAGGCGAGCTGCCTGATAATTTACAAGTTAACGCTGATGCAGTTCAATTAGAACAGGTAATAATCAACCTACTGCATAATGCTATTCAGGCACTGGAACATACGTACTCCCCTCAAATCGGCATAGAGTTAACAGAGCAAGGTGATAGTGTAGAAATTCGTATATGGGATAACGGCCCAGGACTCAATGAATCTCAAAAACAACGTATCTTCACTCCTTTCTTTACCACAAAAAAAGATGGATTAGGGTTGGGGCTCACTATTTCAAAAAGGATCATCGATTCTTTTTCTGGCAGCCTGATCATTCAAGATCATAGTGACGGTGGCGCGGAATTTATCATCAAACTGCCTGCCAATATTAAGGATGTACAATGAACAAACATGTTATTTTTATTGATGATGAGAAGTCAATTCGCAATGCACTAGGACAAACATTAGAACTTGAAGATTACGATGTAAGTTTATTTTCAAGTGCAAAACCAGCATTAGATATTATTGATAATCAATATACAGGTGTAATCATTTCAGATATCAATATGCCAGGTATTGATGGCTTAACCTTCTTAAAGCGCGCCTTAGCCATAGATCCGGAACTATCTATCATTCTTTTAACCGGACATGGCGATATAACTATGGCCGTAGATGCTATGAGGATCGGCGCATATGATTTTCTAGAAAAACCTTTTTCAACGGAAACATTACTCGACGTAGTGAAACGGGCAGGCGATAAACGCGAGCTTATTTTAGAAAATAGAGAACTGCGCCGTGAATTAGAGGCGCAAAGTGGTCCTGGCCCCCGAATCCTAGGCAGTAACCCACAAATAAAACAGCTGCGTCGAATTCTAAGTCATATAAAAGATACCGCTGCCAATGTAATCATTCAAGGAGAAAATGGAACAGGAAAAGAGCTTGTTGCCCGCTTCCTACATGATCATAGTGCCCGACAAAATAAACCTTTTATCACAATCAACTGTAATGCTATACCGCAGAATATGATCGAAAGCGAACTCTTTGGTTTTGAATCCAGCACATTTTTGAGTGGACAAAAAAAACGTTCAGGAAAGCTTACGCATGCAAATGGAGGAACGCTTTTCTTAAATGAAATTGAATCGATGCCAGCGCCTCTTCAAAAAAAACTGTTACGCGTTTTGGAAAATAGAAATGTTGAATCTTCAGCCATCAATCAAATGATGGATCTTGATATACGCTTTGTTAGTGCAAGCAAGAAAGACTTAAAAGCGATGAGCGAACGAGGTGAATTCAATCAAGACCTTTATTATCGCTTAAATGTTGTGAGTGTGAACCTTCCCTCTTTACGCGACAGAAAAGATGACCTATTGATCTTATTTCAAAATTTCACGCGTACGGCATCAACACGCTATGGTATTGAGCACCCAATAATTAGCCCAGAACAACAAACTAAACTGCTCGAATATGACTGGCCGGGAAATGTGCGTGAATTACGGAACCTTGCAGAACGCCTAGTTTTAATGGGAGACACGGTAGGCCTGAGTAATGAAGGAGAGATAAGTGATGAGCAATTTAATTTAACCCTGAGCGATCGCGTGAATCGGTTTGAATTCACATTACTTTGCGATGCGTTAAAACGCCATAATGGGTGTTTGAAAGAGGCGCAAGAAGAACTCGGCTTAGCGAGAAAAACGCTGTACGACAAAATGAAGAAGCACGGTATTGATAAAGACGATTTTAAAGTAGCGCATTAGATTATACCCAAGTTACTTGGTACTTTATTCCTAATGGGCTATATTTTTCAAGGTAATACTGCTCACTCAGTAGTATTACCAAACACCTTGGCATTAAACTCCCAGTTATTAATCTTCCCCATAAAGCCACAGTTTCCAGCGAAAAAACTCTAACGGCAGCAGCTTATCAAGTCACTCTAGTTACTAAAATAACCCCATAATTTACATGTAACTGCCCTCTTCTTGCATTTTGTATTCGACACATATATCGAAACTGACGTCCTTAGAAAAAACAGTGTGAATGATTGGAAGTAGGTTTGCTAAATTACATTTTATATATCGTATAACTTTCAATTCAATCAGTTTTTCTCTTTTTTAGAGTGAGAAAGAATCCTAAGTAGTAGCAATTCGCGAAAAATAATAATTTTAATCAGATGGTTGAAACAACATGACTCTATACAAACAACTTACTTTAGGTGCAATTTCTTGTAGCTTTACTGTGTGTTTAATTTTATTTCTTGTTCTGTTTTTCTCACATATCACTGTATTAAATAACCAACAGGACCGTTATTTAGAACAAACCCTATCGTTAAATAGCACGGTCTTAACATCAATAATAGATAGTGATATACCACAAAAAGCAAAATCAGAACTCATTGAATCAACATTAGATACCCTATTACATCAACCAATGATCAGTGATGCCAATTTTCAAGTTAATCCAAATTCTATTAGTAACAATATAACGAATAGCATTCAAAACACCTCTGTCGCTAGCGCCCCTGTTTGGTTTAAGTCTGTCTTGTCAATAAACACGTTAACGGTATCTAAGCAGCTAGTAGACCCTTTCGTAAAAATAACAATTACCACCAACGCGCTATATTCTAACCAACAACTGTGGTCAATGACATTGCATTATGGGTTCATATCATTGATGCTTTTTATTGTTAGCATCTTCTTGATCATACCGTTACTTGCTTATGGTTTACGTGCATTAAAGTATATTACGGAGCAATCTGCTCGCCTCCAAGATGGAAAGCCTTATCAGCCAATTTTGCTACCGCAACAGCAAGATTTACGAACAATTGTCAGAACGATGAATCAGATGAACGCCCATCTTGAAGTCAACTTCAGAGAGCAAGCTAATGAAGCCATTAAATTACGAGAGCGCGCGTACCGTGACGAAGTTTCAGGTCTTGGAAATCGTATTTTTTTTATTAACGAATTAAATTCTTGGCTTAAAAAATCACATAACGGCGGGCTGGCAATAATAAAGACCACCCTAATTGATGATTATTATCACAACTTTGGTTATGAATCTGGCGACTGCCTCGTTAAAAAAATCGCCTCTAAACTTAATGAATCCATCATTTATTCAGACTTAATTCTTGCACGTTTATCCATTGATGAATTTGCTATTTTAGTGCCTAGCATTACCGTCGAAGAATTAAAATTAATGGGTGAAACAATATTAAGCGTTGTCGAAAAGGTACAACTTGATTCATCGATTCAAGACGAACAATCAACCCGTGTCGGATTGCTACTAAACGATATACCCACTACAGCAGGAACTTTGCTCACTCAACTCGACAATGCATTATCAAAAGCAGCACAGGATCCTCAGCTACCAGCAGTATTAGTTAAAGGATCTCAGGCTGAAACTGCATTGGGAAAACAACAATGGAAATCACTCTTGTTAGAATCCATTGCCAATAATTACTTTGTATTTCATTTTCAGCCCGTCATATTTAAATCAGCTGATATTTACCATCTTGAAGTATTAACATCGATAAAAAAGGGAAAAGAAGAATTCAGCGCAGGACAGTTTTTGGGTGCACTTGAAGATCTTGGGATCGGAAGCTTATTTGATCGACACGTTATACAAGACATTATTAAAAAATTAAATAACGACAGAAAGCTAGGTCCTCTTGCTGTAAATCTAACTTATAGCAGTATAAGCGACCCAACCTTCATCAGATGGTTAGGCAGTCTGCTACAACATAACAAAGTACTGGCGGGTCGATTGTTTTTCGAGTTGCCCGAAGCCAGTTTTATTCGACAGCCAGATGCGACTGGTTTACTTTGCTCAGCAATGCAGTTTCATGGGTTTGGGTTTGGGGTCGATAACTACGGACGCCATTTTAAATCATTAGATTACCTTAATGAATTCCGCCCTAATTACGTCAAAATCGATTTTGCTTATACGCATCAATTAAATGATCAAACTAAGTCAGATTTGTTAGCCTCTATTTCACGAACAGCTCACCGATTAAATATCAAAACAATCGCCACAAGGGTTGAGACAGAAACACAACTAGAAAGGCTTTCCGAATTATTTGTTAACGGATTTCAAGGCTATATTATCGAAAAAAGAAATGAAGTATTGGTTGAAAAAGATATGATTGGTAGTTTATCAGCCCCTAATAGTATTAAGATGCTATAAATAGACCTCAATTTACAGTGTAAAGCAAAAGAATCAAAAGCGAATTTACAGTGTAAACTAGGCGATTAAAGAGGGGTAATATCTAGTTTATTCGCGGAGAACTTAATATGACAGGGGCCGTGTTCTTCATTAACATTCATTGTTAATTTTTCTAAACGGCAACTTACACCAGAAAAAAAATGGTTAAGCGCAGCAATAGATACAGCACCACGCACCTCATCATATTCACTTTGAAGAGTTCGGTAATGTTCTTTTAACGAAGACATTTTTTTTACGTGCTTCTCCTTCGTCTCCATCACCTTCGTTACAAGTTCACTTGGCCTTTTGGTACTCGGTATTTGTAGCAGTTTCAATTCGACCTCTCGAATTTTTGTCATTTGAATTTGTTCGTCTTCAAGCAACTTAAAAGTATTATTTAACTGATTACGTAAATCGTAGCATTTACTAAAGGCTGAAATTTCTGTCGGAGTACCTGCCAAGGCACCAATATTGAGTGCTTTAACGCTGTAAGCCGCCTCGATAATGCCACCACTCAATGTTCCATGCCTTTTAAACTGATCGAGAACAATAACTTCACCTTGAGAACGGATATGGCAATGTAGCGCATGGAGCGATAACTCCACATTGCTTCCAGCATCAATCTCAACATATTGAGCAAATTTACTGGTTACCCTACCCTTTGCCTTAATATAACAGGCTAGGTGCCCCTCATTACTATGATGAGGCTTCCCAATAATACCATTAACAACGACAATATCACCGCCAGCGTTTAATTCAGCAAGCTCAACAAAGCCACTTACTGAAATATTACCCGTCGCTGTCACTTTCATCCCAGAGGTAACATCACCTTGTACAACAACACTACCATCAAAATTAATGTGCCCAGTCGTGGCATTCACACCTTTAACAATTAAGGCGTCATCAACTTGCATCCCGTTTTTCGTAATTAAGGGGATACCTGATTTAGTTGCAACTAATAAATTTTCATTGTTATCACTAATAGCTGTACCATCACCGACCGTAAACGGCACTTCTTGCCCTGCTACACAATCAAGATCATTACCAATAACATTAAAACCAACCACACCGGGCGTTGCGGGCATACGGCGCATAATTGCTTGGCTGATTGTAACAGTTACCATTTCACCAAGATTAAGCATGTCGACGGTACCATCAGCCTTATGCTGCGGGCGTAATACACGCTGACTAATATCTTCGACTAAGGGTTTAAATTGGCTATCGGTCCCATTTTCAGCAGGTTTACCAAAAGCAACAGACAAAGTCAGCTTCTCTCCAGAGGCAAGTGATTGACCTTTTGTTAGTAACTCTTGCAGCTGAACTTTGCGAATACCTTTAATAATATGATTATCTTTCAAAGCTGAAAGTAGTTCATTCGCAGTCACACGATTGCCACCGTAAGCACCAACTATAGTTATTGAAGCTGTCATTAGATCTGGCGATGTTTTTACTATTAACGTCGCAGAGCGTTTTTCCGCAATAATAATGGTTTTAGGTTCGACTGAAATATTTGATGCAGAGTCACTATTGAAAACTTCAAGTGCAGAATCAATAGCATTTTCAAAGATAAAAAATTGATTCGCATTAATATCTGAAAGTGCAGCGTATACATCACCTCTCGAAACTTCCATTTCAGCATGATCCAACGGCTCTACACGTAAAGAGACAGTATGACCTTGCTGATACAGCTGGAGAGGCTGTTGTGACATAGCGGGATCCTTCACTCTAAATTATATCCATTCGTTAAAAGCCATAAATCGTGATGTTCAGTAAAACGTCGACTATTACATATTAACCCAACCATCAGTATAACAGGAGTAGACGAGTCACAATTCGGGATGAGAGACAATGGAGAGTAACATTGAAGACCCTCTAGCGTCATAGCTCATGACATTGTCATGTAGGATGGCTAAGCATATAAAGTATAAATATTAATAATTGCAATATTAAGTAGAGGTAGTATCTGAAATAACTATATATAGGCGTATTAGATCCCAATAAAAGGGTTTAAAAAACCACTAAATAAATTGGAAAATGCATGTAAAGCAGAGTTCAAAAGGGATGTGATGCGTATTAACAATGTTTATCACCCTGAGTATTCAGGGCGTCTTAGCAAACATTATAGCCGCATAATTAAATTAGAGCAGATCAGCAATCAGCAAACTCAGTTCTTGATCTGTTAATCTGTCATTTTGATGGAATTCATACGTATAAGACTCAGCACTATCACTAGCCATTTCTTGCATTGTAATATAACCGTTCATTTGATGAATGCCTTGCAAACTCAGTTCGTAAGATCCCAATACATCTAACTCACGGTCAGTGATTATTATCATACTATTTCGGTATAGACGAACAATCGATACTCTAAGCCCCACATCATATGCATGTGAATTTGTAAACATCACATGTTTATATAAACGCGCAGCCACACCACCATTGCTTAATGTATAAGAAACGTTTGCTCTGGTTATCGAATGAATAGGGTCCGATAGTTGCTTAAGTACTTTACTTTGAATTTTGACTAAACTCATGACACTCTCCTAAATACAATGATTCCTTTTGTATCTCGAAATCCCTTGTAAGCATGATGCATGATTTAAAAAGGTTCTGTTTCTCGCAAAACATAACGCGAGCCAAAATAACCCTCAAGATCTTAACTGTAGACGATAAATTGACGATAAAGTATTTTTTTGTAGTTAATACATTTGGTTGTATTAAAAATAAGAGAGGTGGATTTACAGTGTAAATAGATTATCAAGCTGAAAAACAAAATTTACACTGTAAATAGAAACACGCTAGAGGTGAGCTAACTCTGAAATCGTACTTTTACCTCTCTCTTCAAGGAAGTTCAGAAAAGATCGAGGATGACGAGTTATAATACTCTCGATTGGGAAGTTAACTTTTTTCAATAACGGCTCAACACTTTCAAAGTTACCCACATCAGCAGCGAAGTGAGCATCAGATCCCGTTGTAATTCGACCACCAATTTCTTTTATATACATTGCTATGTCTTCACAGCGGATTTCGCTACCAACACGTGAACCACTTAATGATGAGTTATTTATTTCCATCACAACGTTGTGCTTAGCTGCTTCTTTAAAAACAGATTCAAAGTCAAAATCGTAATTGGGATTCCCAGGATGCCCGATCGCATCAACGCGGCCAGAACGAATAATATTTAGCAAAGCTTGGGTATGATCTGCTTTATTGGTGTATCTAAATATAGGTTCATGAAAGCTCGCCATAACCCAATCTAATTGATTGGTAATGCGCTCATCTAAATCGATCTCACCCTTAGTATTAAGAATGTTCGCTTCAACACCGCGTAAAACAGCAACCCCATGAAGAATACGTGGAATAACCCGTTGGTTTGCAAAGTGCCAAAAATGCGGAGCACCAGGCATTGTCGGAGCATGATCTGTCACACAGAACATTTCCAACCCTCTTTGCGAGGCTGCCGCGGCATTTTCCAATACAGTGCTATAAGCATGGCCGCTAGAAATTGTGTGCGTATGTGTATCAACAAGAAGCTGCATAATGTCCTTTTCCTACAATGAAGATTGATAATGCTGGGTAATGTAAGAACGTAAAGCATGTTCTGCATGTTTTCGGCTTGGTAATGAAAACTGCGCAACAACCGTATCCCAACTCTGTTTCTGAAGCACTTTAACCACCGCCAAAGCCGCAGTAGGATCATGGATAAAATCGTCTGAAGTGACCCATTCAGATAACCAAGATTCAATACTCGCGATAGCTAAATCATACCCTAACCCTCCTTGACAATAACAATTTAATTGAAGGTCACGAAACGATAATGGCAGCGGCATGTACGTCGCAATATCTAACTGCGCAGAAGAATATTGAAAAAGGGAAATGAATAACTCATTCTCAAGCTTATTAAATTGTTCGACTCGTTGGCTTAAAAAGTTTGCTGAAAATAGCGAGACAGCACATTGCAGCCAAAATTGCGCCGCGTCAGATATTGGTTGAACAGCTAATAAAGAATGGGCACCGCTAGAAGCATCTTTAGTGACCCCCAAACGAATAGGTAAGAAACCAGCTTTGCGCCAAAAAGACACCAACTCAGGGGCAGCAGCAAAACTGGTTCCGATATAGTCTAACCCTTGTTGACTAGCCCATTCTTGAGTAAAGCCTACTAATGATGAACCAATACCTTGTTGTTGTAAAAAGGGATGCACAGCGATACGAAGTATACGTGCACAATGCTGAGTTGCCCCTTGAAGAATACCTATATGAGCCGCAACAGATTGCGCTAATAAATGCCCCTTTACTCTCCGTTTACCTAACATAACTTGCTGGGCTAAATCGGAGGCGAAACCACCTTCAAGAGAAACTAAACAACAACCAACAATGCTTGCAGCCTGTGTACTGTCATTCTTCAACTCTGCGACTAATAACTGTATATTCGCATCATCAAGCAGTTGGCTAATATCGTTAGGAGACGTTTGATAATGTGCATTTATTAAAAGGCCAAACAACGAAGATAACAAAACTTCATCAACAATAAGTTCTTTCGTTGGCACCGTACGATACGTAATTTCTGAACTCGCTTTTGTTGATAAGCAATGACTTGGAATAACATCAGTATCAAGTAATAAAGCGCTAAATACCCATTTTTCTAAAGGGTCATTAATCGCCCAACGTATAGGCTGAGTAATCGATAACTGACGCCATTGTGGTGTTTTCAGATCAAGTTGTTGACGGAATTTAATAGCAAAACCTCTCCCGGTTCCTTCGTAACCATGAATCGTACTGGCGAAAGCCACCCGATTATAATGTGTCAACATTTGCGAAAGTAAAGGTGCTGGTATGGCAGCGGCTTCATCAACAATCAAGAAATCTATGCCGGGTAGTGTTGTCAGCAATGTATCAGGAGCGAAAAATACCATGTCACTAGATTCGAACGATAAACTTTTTTCTTGCTTATAATCGATACCTAATACTTCTGCGGCTCTTGTAAATAAAGTATTCACATTCGCAAAACTTGGCGATGTTACCCCAATACGAATTCTACGTTCTGTCATTAAACTTGCAGCAGCGATACCTAACGCAGACGATTTTCCTCGGCCTCGATCAGCCGTTAAAACAAGAGGACGCTTTCTATGTCCAGTCACCACTTTTTTAATTGCTTCAACAGCTAATGTTTGCTCTTGAGTTAAACAACTGAACCGTAAATCTTGATAATCATTTTCAGCCAAATAAGAAGGTGGTAGATCAGGAAGGCAAGTATCTGACTGCTGAATAAGCAAAACATCAGGTGCAGATAACAATCTAACTAAGCGCTGAATAAAAGGCAATTGTGTTAGCGTAGCATCAAACCAGCAGCTCGGTACTAATAACAGTAATAAACCGCCCCCAATAACAGTGCCAGAAAGCGCACCAAATGCATCAGCGTCAAAGCCATTATGCGCATTAAAAACTAAACAATCTGTTTCTTGTCCTAAAAGTTTTTTTGCTTTTTTAATCGATAATGAGTCGGCATTTTCAGGCGCATTCTCCCCAGCCCAAAAATAGCTTGGGTAACCTGAAGTAAAGGAATTAGCAGACTCAGTTCCCCACGCTAGGTCACCCGCTAATACCACTAAATGACGGCAATTGGCGTTCTTTGCTTGAGCTATTAATTGGGATGAAAAAGGCAATAAATCAGTCATAGTGATACTCATAAAACAACAACCTACTGATCATAGCACCCGATGATATACCCAAGCTAGAGCGCTATCTGATCTAGTTAAATATCAGATATAAAAAAGCCACGTCGACTGACGTGGCCTTTAATAAAGAATCAAAATAACTTATTTTAAATAATCGTTTAAATAAGCCAAAATATCTTCGACTTGGCGATCACTCATTTTTTTTAGTTTAAGCTGAAGCTTGTCACCATCTCGAGTAAAGGTCACTTTTCCTTTAACCAATTCTTGCGCTTTGGCCTTTTCAACTAAAAGCTTGGGCTGCAGTGAGTCCCCCATTTGCTCAAGTTGAATCGTGACTTCTCGCGTAATTCTAGTAATGCCCTGCGCATCAATTCGCTTCCACATCGCACTGTCAGCTGACGTTAATTGTTCAATTAGCTGCTGCTGCTGTTGCCCTGCAAGACCAAAGTAAATACGATGTAATTTAACAATTGTTGGTCGACCTAATTCACCAACACTTGGATATGCCATTAGCAATTCCATTGGTAAACTTGCCGCTTTCAATGCACCACTGACTAATGCTTCACTGCATTGACAATATTTGGCGAGCTCTTTTTGATCCGTAACTTTGCCACTATCAAGCAGGGCTTGCATCTCTTTGCCACGTTCAAATAATGACAAGGGTTTATGTGCATTTGCGACATCAGATAGAAATTTAGCATGTTCTGTATTAATGCCTTTTGCGACATAAATCAGAAAGTCTTTATCAGCTAAAATACATGACATACGACGACGGCTACCGTCGAGTACTTCAATTTTTCCATCTTCTAACCAACGACCAACAGCAGGATACTGCTGACCGCGATCTTTTAATGTGGTAAGAATGTCGGCTAGAGCATGCTCAGTTAAAAACGCTTGTTCACGTGCATTTTGTGAAAAAACCTGCGTTTTCGTTTTTACTTCTGCGGCATTAATTTTAATCAGCTCAAAAGCAACCGTTTCTTCACCTGCAATTGCAAGTTCAATAACAGCGGCTTTATCTTTTGCTGCTGTTTGTGCTTCTGTCACATTGGTTGCACGGCGTTTATCCGCTTTACCAAACAGACGAGCATTAAGATCTTTGGTTTTAATCGCCATCTGTTATGTTACTCCTGGTTTAAATTTGCCCAGTGACTATGCATCACTCGCTCTAATTCCAGACCAACACGCTGAATTGCATCTTGTGCTGTTGAAAGAGTTTTCTTACCCCCTTCAAACTCAGCAGCTGTTAGATCAAAAACAGTACTATACGTATCAGCACATGTTTCAAAAGCACGGCTACGAGGAACTGTCGCCATCATTACTTGCTCTTGTAGCAGGTAATTCATCTCGGTTAATACAGATACTTGCTTTTTATTATCATCTTCAAACATTGTTGGCATAAGTCGAATAAACTCAAGGCCATGCCATTCTTCCGGAAACATTTCATATACAGTCGGTAAATGCTGGAAAAAGTTAACGGTTGAAGCCCAATCAAGACGTTTAGCCGCACACGGAATAATCAGCGCATTTGATGCATACATCGCATTCCAAACAAGTGGATCAATGTGTGGGCCAGTATCAATCATGATGATATCGAATTCGTCAGCAATAGGATCGAGCATGCGCTCTTTTAACAAACGAACGATATCTAAGTCTTGATTTACCGCCAGATCTTGCCATGCATCCGCATTAAACATCGCATCTTCAGGGAAGGCTGCAATCGTCTTTAAGTTAGGATATTGAGTAGGCAAAACCACGTTATCCATCAAGAAATCTCTATCCATTTCTTGACCTTCTGGCACATTTCCAAGCATTACATCGACGGCAGAATAAATGGTATCTTGCTTGCCAACACTGATTAATGGGTTCAGAAATAGACGTAATGATCCCTGTGGATCGAGGTCAATTAAACAAATACGGTAACGCTTATCAAGGTCAAGTGCCAAACAAGCCGCAATATGAACGGCAGTCATTGATTTACCAGTACCGCCCTTTTGGTTTTGGACGTTAACAACCCAAGGCTTTCTTCCCGCACCTTCACGTTCATGAAAAGCAGGTTTTTTAGCTGCCTTCATTAACTTATGCGCTTCATCTAGCGTAATTGAATAATGATTAGCATTATTTTTTGTAAATTGATGCCCCGTCGCTTCCATACGAGAAATTGCATCATCAAGCTTTCTGCGCGTTAACCCAGAACGTGTTTCCATCAATGCTTTTGACATTGGAGGGAAGTGTTCATCACGGCGTTCTTCTAATACGATCTCAATTCGATCAGCTTGAACCTGTTTTGTTTGCTCAGCAATATTGAGCAAATTCTGTATCGTTTTTTCCCTATTCATTTTTATTATTCGCCATTACTGTTGACTGCAATCCATTGTACAGCAAAGCAAAACTAGAACAATAAAAAGCTGAACATATGGATGTGATGTTAATCTCAAGTAAAAAACTCCGTTAATGGAATAAAGCTAAATTTTAAGATAAATAATTGCTTGATGTTTACTGATAATCACACACTAAACATCAAACATTAAAACTGTTACAGCGTCACCTTTTTACATTGTAAATCATTCTTGAAGAAGAAAAAGAGAATATAAAACTTGCTACCGGAAGCGTGATAAATTACACCTAAACTACGGCTAGTGTAATTTCAATAATTTCAGCCTCATTTTAAATATGAAATCAGATAAAAACATACAACTTAGCTAATCTTGGTTCTAAACCGACGAAATACAGAAGGTAGGGGACTAAGTCAGTGTTGCAGTGCTTTAAGAAGACATACGATTGAATTGGCAATAACTTGATCATCGTTCTGGTTAAAAGCGCGCTATATCGAAACAATGATCAAGAGCGAGAAGATGAAATATACAATGTAAATTCAATAACTATGATACGAATAAGATCGGAAGTATGATCAAGAGCGAGAATCAATAGCTATCAAACTTAGGGATCCCGCCGGAAGCATGTATATCAGGTGATAATTTACGGTGAACGTAGGTTATAAAAGGGGTTTGTTGTTAACACAGACGCTAACAAAGCAAAAAAATTACGCTAAAATGGCAATAAATCGAAATTCAAACGCAAACAATAGCACTTGATCATTAATCCATAGTCGGACACATATAAAATCAGTAACATCTTACGGTAAGTGTCATTTCAATTAAGGCAAATAAAGCGCTAAAAGCATTGTAAAGCCACAGTAAGAGATGAAAGTAGGTTGAAAAGCGTTTCCATGATCATCTTTCTGTACCAAAAAACCGTTTTTTTCATCAATAGAATTTAAATTTGTCTCAAGCCTGTGGATAACTCTGGGGGTAAGCTGTAAGAATATCTTGATCATCGTTACGAATTGCTAGTGATCATGGTTTCACGATTATAATGATCATACTTCCAATGCTTTAATGATCATGCTTTCAATGGTTTGTTGATCACTTTTCCGTAAGTTCCATGATCATACTTCCGAAATGACTCTTTTTTTAACTCCTTACAATCAAAGAGTTACACGTACTTCTTCAGCCTGATCATTAGATCAGTTAATCATATAGATCACTTTAAACATAAAGATCAGTATTTAAATCTTTAAATAAAAAGAACTTTCTTTCTGGATCTTTTTAGATTATTCTTTCGGAAAGATGATGCTTCTACGGCTAATGACAAATGAAACCGGCTCCAAATAACGATAAAAAAGTAATTGAGAAAATCCTGATCCTCGATCCTCGATCTCACAAAGATGGACATTTATTTTCAATTCCGTCGGCTTTGGTTGATTGGTTACCGCAGTATCAACATTTCAAGGGTGTGACCAAAAGCATCATTGAATTATTAAACTTGATCTCATTACGAGGCCTATCGACGAAAGACGGATTGGTTTCAACCACTGAACTTGTAGAAGCAACAGAAGGTCAACTAACGCGTGCTGCCATTCAACAAAGGCTCAGAGCTGCTGTAAATGTTGGTTTATTTAATCAAGAACCTGTTCGATTTGAACAAGGCCTTGCTGGTAAAACCATGCTTCATCATTTCATTAATCCAGCTCTACTTATTTCTCAACTTGGTACTGGCAGTTTACTATCAGAACAAAGCAAAGAAAAAGATAAACAAAAGCGCTCAAAAGCATTAGCGCAAAATCACGTTAATCGACGTTTGTTAAATGAATATGGGTTAGGCACTCCACCATCAATGCCTGATGAAGCGGATCAAATCGTTGTTTCACCCACCAGCTGGGCAGGGATCATTGATCAAGCGTTAGCCCCACCTCGTACTAAAAAAAGCTATCAAAAGTCGATGGTTGCGATCAGTGGTACCAAAGCAATCATTGAAACACGATCATCAAAGTCGATCATGACTGTTGATGATCTGATGACGTTATTCGCGTTATTTACGCTAACGGTTCAATATCATGATCATCATTTATCTGATTATGAGATCCAATCTCGCACTTTGGGCAATAAAACGCCAGTCTATATTACTGATATTCTTGCCCTTCGTGGTAAAAAAGACAGTGGTCCAGCCCGTGATTCGATTCGTGAAAGTATTGATCGCATAGAATTTACAGACTTTCAACTGCATGAACTCACAGGCCGTTGGTTAAGTGACAATATGCCAGAAGGCTTTAAAAGTGATCGCTTCCGTTTTATTGCGCGAACAATCACAGCATCAGAAGAAGCACCACAAGAAGGCGATGATGGCGAGATCCGTATTAAGCCAAATCTTTATATTTTGGTGTGGGAACCGTCATTTTTCGATGAATTGTTAACGCGTGATTATTTCTTCTTGTTTCCACCTGAAATCTTACGTCAGCATACTTTAGTCTTTCAGCTGTACACCTTCTTCCGTAGTCGTATGTCACGCCGTGCCAATGATTCAATGATGCTCAGTGAGTTAAATCAGAAACTGGCACGTAATATTGAATGGCGCCGTTTCTCGTCTGATTTAATTCGTGAATTACGCAAACTTGCTGAAGGTACAGTGACTGCTGATGTCTTTGCGGTTAATTTGTTTGGTTATCACTTAACCATCAAACCTGAAGATGTGACTAAACGTTATTGTGATTATCAAATCGATATTAAGTGTGATGCTGATGAAGTGATCCGTTATTCTCGAGCTAAAACCACCAATGAAGGGAAGCGGAACATGGCACCAACGATGCCAAACCCGCTTCGTAACGAGATCATGCCTAAAAAGCAGCTTGATCAGTTATCCGAGATCATTGATGGTGAATTTGAACCTATTCAACGAAAAGAAGGCAGACCGAAGGGGCGTTTAGGCCGTCGGGTGAAGCTAAGAAAACACTTAGTTGAAATTAATGCTGATGAATTAACAATAGTTTTATCCAAATATACGTCATCAGAGGCGCTACAGCGCAGTATAACGGCATTATCTGCAATGACTGGTCATTCAGCGACAACTGTCACTGAAGAGTGTCAGGCGTTCTTACAGAAGCTTGAGTGGTTATATGTGGGTACTGAAGTCGTTAGCTATGAAACACTGAGTAAGACGGTTGAGTTATACAATAATCAAGAAGGTGAACGACACTTATCCATTGAGCGTCTCATTTCCGGTCTTGCAGTACGCCGTAAGGTTTGTAAACTTGTTCATGAAGGTCATGTCAATGAACAAGTATTGGCAGCATTAGATGATGTGGCTCGTGGCGTCTAAATCATAATAAAGTAATTATCATTAAGCTATTTACACTGTAAATATTTTGAACAATTTGCTTGAAAGCCACTCAGAGAGAATGTGTAAATATACCAATGGGAGACATCACTAAGATGTCTCCCATTTTTATTGGTTAGCCTTTCTCTTTTAATCATACAATCGCTAAACACATATTTTTTAACGTTTACTTTTAGCTGAATCCCCGTAAATTAGTAGTTGAATAGTAATACCAATCTAGACAAGTATTTGAGCATCCTTGTTAGTTAAAATTACTTATAACATCGTTAGAAATTTCATCATTAGAGCCACTCGTTATTTCAATTTCTGCCTTGTTATTATCAATTTTTCCTGCGCAATTATTTGACCATTTACTTATCTAGAATGATATTGCACTTTTTACCGATGTATAAGGACGTATTTTGTTTAAGCAATATCGAATGCTAGGAAGTATTTTTTGCCTTATGGCGTTTAATCAAATGGCATTTGCCCAAGTGACCACTGATGTTGAGCCTAACCATGATAGGAAAAAAATAGGGTTAGTGCTCAGTGGTGGTGGCGCGAAAGGTGCTGCGCATATTGGGGTGATTGAAGTACTTGAGGCTAATCGAATTCCGGTCGATATTGTGACTGGTACTAGCATGGGCGCGTATGTTGGCGGCATGTATGCCATGGGATTAGATGCAACAGAAGTTAAAAACCGTACTTTTGGAGCCGATTGGGAGGGGGGATATAAAGAGCGAGTAGGACGCAATGATTTAGTACTGCGTCGTAAACAACAAAATGATGATTACCAACTGCATACTGATCTCGGTATTTCCCTTGAGGGCGAGTTTAAATCCAAGCCGGGGGCATTTCAAGGGCAGGGTATGGCGGTGTTACTACGCTCATTAACCCACAATCTACCGACATTAAAAAGCTTTGATGACTTGGCTATCCCTTATCGTAGTGTTGCGACAGATATTGCTAAAGTTCAACCTGTTGTACTTGATTCTGGGCATCTTGCGACGACCATGCAAGCATCTATGACAGTACCTGGTGCGTTAAAGCCTGTTATTTGGAATAACAAACAATTAGTTGATGGCGGGGTAGTGAATAACATGCCCGTGGATGTGGCTAAAAGCCTTGGCGCTGATGTTATTATTGCCGTTGATTTACGCGACCCTCTATTACCTGAAAGTGATCTTAATAGTGCGCTAAATATTATTTCTCAGCTAACCACTTTCATGACAAATTCAAATACAGATCATCAAATCAGCTTAATGAAAGATGGCGATGTGTATTTGCAACCAGATGTGGCATTCATGCTCGCACCTGATTTTGATAAGATGGAATTAGCTTATCAAGCAGGTAAAAACGTTGCGCGAACCTCTTTACCACAATTGCTGCCATATCAGTTATCTGAAGAAGATTACATTGCTTATATCAAAGCAAAACAAGATCGTCGTAGCCGTTTATCAAGTCGACCTGCATATTATATTGATAACATTGTGTTGGATAATCATACTTTGTTGTCGGATCAGGCATTGTTGGCCTTATTGGATCTTCCTGTTGAACGGGTTATTTCGACCGAAGAACTTGAGAAAGCGGTAGAACGTTTGCATGCGCAAGATAATTTTTCTCGAATCACGTATTTTATTGATCAAAAAGGTGATGAGAACGTTCTGAATCTTGATGTGACAGAAAAGTCGTGGGGACCTGGCTACCTTAATTTCAAATTTTCATTTGAAGATGACTTTACCAATCGTTCCGATTTTTCGTTTGGTGCCCAGTACATTTATACCGATTTAACCGATCGTGGTGGTGAATGGAAACTGGAATGGGAAATAGGAAGCTGGAAAAAAGTAAATACTGAGTTTTACTTTCCTATTGACTACAAACAAGAGTATTTCACTGCTTTTGGTCTGGGGTGGAATAACGAAATACGTAAATTTACCGCAGGGAACGACTCATTTTCAACGCTGGAACCTGGGCTGTTTAATTTTGAGACTCAATATGAGGATGTGAATACATTTGCTGAGATTGGCTGGAATATACGTCCGTGGAGCGCACTCAAGGTGGGTTATCAAGGACAACGAGGTGATGTCACATTAATCGACAATGATGGCACCAAAGAAAAATACAGTGCATATGGTCCTTATATTGCCGCGACTCACGATACGCTTGATAGTTATTACTTCCCATCAGCTGGTTTACTGGTTGATGCTCGGTTCGGGCATAGTCAAACCAGCAGCCAAGTCGGTAGTAATGAAACAGATGATAAGACATTTTATTATGATATTAATCTGATGAAACCTTTTTCGTATGATAGGCATACAGTATCTGTTTTGCTGAAAACAGGCGGTTCAGATTCGAATGAATTACTGCCGATATACGTACAAGACCTTGGTGGGTTATTCAATCTATCTGGCTATCATCGCTACGAATTGAATGGTCGTTACCGTGCTTTTGGTGCGCTTATTTATCGTTACCGTTGGATTGATAATGACTTTGGTATCTTCTCTACCCCGATTTACCTTGGCGGATCATTAGAACAAGGTGGCGTGTGGAATGATAAGTCAGACATCAATTGGAATAGTGCGATTACTGCAGGTAGTCTCTATATCGGGATCGATTCTCCGATCGGGCCTGTTTATTTAGGTTATGGTCTAGCGGATGGCAAAGAGAGTTCAGTCTATTTCTCTTTGGGGGGCTCCTTCAAATAATGAAAACGATTGATTAACAACATGAATGTTTTGACATTAGGCTGACATTTTATATAAAGGAAAAGGCAAACTGGTTAGCGATATAACCTTTGTCCCTTTCAATAAGAGCTGCGGGATGTTGATGATCTGTCATGGATGGTAGATGTTGAATGTTCTTTTTTATTGAAATGTAAATTATGAGTTTTTGCGAGCCACGTATATGGCTCGCTTTTTTTTTGCCTGTTTTTTGTCAGGGTGTTATCTAATCAAAATAATACCAAAGATACTTTTTAGATCTTTGCTATTTTAGCTGGAAGAGCCTGCCTTGCTGCTGCACCGACTACCCAATCAAGTAATACCCCTTTCCCTTTTCGTGTTGGATCGGTTAAGCCTATATCGTTAATATTTACGCCATCAGCGTTATATTGATTAATTGGCTGAACCTTATCACCAATGGTGTGCGATCTTGCTCCTAGCTCTTTGTGACCAAAGCCATGCTCTATGCCGAGAGTGCCTTGTTGTACCCCTTCGACAATCATCGCGATAGCGACTGTCGAATTACTCGGGGTGGTAATCGTGAATTGATCCCCTGTATTTAACTCCCACTTCAGCGCATCTTGCGGGTGTATATACACTGGGTTTACCCCCTTAATCGAATTTAAACGCGGTGATAAATTTGAAACTGCACTGTGAATATTGGATTTGAAGTTCGTTAAAGTAAATGGCCATTCTTGTTCGGGATATTGTTCACGAAGGGGCGTGCCATCAGCCAGTTTTTGTGGATACCATGTTGGGCAACCAGAATAAAACTGACCCGATAGCGTATTTCGTGACGTACCCAATTTTTCATTCCAAATTGCTAATGGCTTTTTCCACTGATACTTCATGAATTCACCGCTATAACTTTCAGAGGCATCTTCAAAGCGCCCACCACGAGAAAGAATAAAGGCGACTTTACCCAATTCCTCTTCTGTCAGAACGCGCTGCATATCGGGCAGTAGGCGTTCTAACCCTGATAGGTACATATCTTCTGCACTGGCGGTGGGTACGCTTTTTGCGACATACGCTAAATTAGCAGCCGAGCGTAAGTAGAAATCTTCAGCATTATGAATAGCGTGCCAATTACCTTGTGCATCTTTAATCGCTTTTTCACCAAAGCCTCCTAAAGATAAACGCTTGGCAATATCGATGAAAAAGTTTTCTAAGTTAATGGCGCCCCCATCGGCAGTTTTTTCTGTAAGAGGCTTCACGATTGGCCAACGTGCTGTTACAGCTTTGGTCGGAACACCATGCCATGGGCTGGTCATTCCCCAGCTTTCATAGGTGACTGTATCTGGCACGATATAATCAGAAAGTGCGGTTGTTTCATTAATGAATGCATCGACAGAGATAATTAATGGCAGCTCTTTCGGATCTTTGAGCTTTTCACCAATAAGATCTTGTAAGCCTGGTACACCATATAAAGGGTTAGCCATATGATTGATCCACGCTTTTAAACGGTAAGGATAACCATCGATTGCGGCTGATAAATGTTCCGTTAATAACGGGGCAGAGATTGGATACCAAGGCGCACGAGTAGGGTAAGGCGATGTGCCTGCCGCGACTTTTCGTTTGTATTCGCTGGTTTTTTCGTAAGGGAATTTACTACGTGATAAAAACACGCCTTTAGGTCCAACTTTACCTGGGAAGGTGGTGAAATCATAACGCGGTCCGTTACCGGATGTTGGGTAGCCACCAGCCTTGGCCATTACACCAC
This sequence comes from Photobacterium profundum, assembly GCF_003026285.1. Classification (GTDB taxonomy): domain Bacteria; phylum Pseudomonadota; class Gammaproteobacteria; order Enterobacterales; family Vibrionaceae; genus Photobacterium; species Photobacterium profundum. Next base: position 768,275 of record NZ_PYOD01000002.1, on the reverse strand, counting down.
CTTTTAGATTGATATTACCGATCATCGCGTTCAGCATCAGAATGGTATAGGCGTTATAGAAACCGTTGCTGTGCATATTGCCGCCATGGGTATCGACAACAGCTTTAGTGCCGTGTGACGTAAAGCGCTGAGCGAGGCTTATAATTTGGTTTTCTGAGATCCCACATTGTTCGCTGTAGTATGCGATGTCGTATTTAAAGGCTTGTTCTTTTAAATGCTGAAAGGATGATTTTACCCGTACCGTACCTTGTGTCGTTTCCATTTCTGTATCAACAAATAATTGAGCAGGTTCTGCTTGGGTATTGATACTCAGGGTATTGGTTTTTGCATCCATTATTAAATAAGCATCTGTTTCTGAACGCACTTCACCCTCATAAGGCATACCCATGTCGGAAGCGCGCAAGAAAGAACCAAATCGCGGATGACTTTCATCACTGATCACCAAGTGTGTCGCGTTACACCAGTGCGCAGTACCTGCTGCATGCATGGCTTGAGCGCTTGGTTGTGATAAGAAAGTGCGGTTGTAACGCTCGTTGGCAATGATCCATTGGATCATGCCCATCACAAGGGCGGAGTCGGTACCGGGGTTGATCGGTAGCCAGTTATTGTTTAACCCTGCGGCTAAACTTGATGAGGCAGGCAGGGCGGGGGAAACCACGACATATTCAAAACTGCCATTGGTACGGGCATTAGCGAGTTGCCTTGCTTGGCGTTTAAAAGGGTTGCCCGCTTGTGCCGGCGACATTCCAATAAACAATGCAAATTCAGTATTATCCAGATCGGGTTTTACGTGTGAAAATTTATCTAAGTCATTCATCAGTGCGCCTGAACCAGCACGGAAGGCATAGCCACAGTACGATCCATGATGACCAAAATTACGCGTACCAAAGCTGTTAAAGGCAAAGCGCTTTAGAATATCATCACGTCCTTCATTACCGGCATTGGTCACTAATAATTGATTGGCCTTAGGGCCATATTCAGGGTTATTGGGATCGACGGGAGTGGTTAGGTCGCGAATGGCTTTTAAACCATCAACATGACCTTCGTTAAATAGATCGCCCCCTTCAGTCACTTCTGTGAGTAATTGTTCATAACTGATGGGGATCCATTTTCCTTCACCACGCTTACCAACGCGCTTTAACGGTTGGGTAATTCGGTATGGGCTGTTACGTATTTCTAACATGCCATTACCACGCGCACAGGCAGTTGAACGCCCTGCCAAACCGGCTTCACCTGTTAGCGACAGATACGCCTGTTTTACTGGGGTGTTAAAGGGAATTTGCTGATCATTTGATAGCGGGTGATAAGGATTACCTGAAATACGTAAAATTTCGTCTGTCTTATTGTCAACGCGTACCCTTACACCACATAGTGTCCAGCAACCGAAACACATGGACGGGGCAACACGCTGATTAGGGTTTGAAATTAAATTACCGTTCTCATTAACTTTGTATTCAGGCTCCAGTGAATTACCAAAGTGAGCATCTTTGGTCGGTACACCTGATGTACCTGTTACTAAGCCTTCTACCATGTCTTGAGCGGTTGAAGAATAGCCTGCCGCAAATGCAGTGACACCACCGACAGCTAGGCCAGACTTGATAAATTGACGACGTTTCTTATCCATAATATTGCCCTCTACAGTACGTGGTGCGCAGACGGCGCAACAGATGAAGATGAAAGAGTTCGGGAAGTTTTAGCTTGATGCACGACTTCGCTTAATACCGCGGCTAGTGCAATCCACAAACCTGCCATGGCGACAATGCCCAATAGGCCTGCAGGTCCCATTGGCAACTCATAAGGATAAGTGCCAGCATCGTAACGGGGGATGGTTTGTACATCCATAATGGTGACCCAGCGAAGATACCAACAACTGATTAACGTGATGGTACTGGTAATGACTAAGCCTATTTTTCTGGTGGAAAAACACTGTGCCGTAAAACGAATGGCAAGGGCAATACAGCAAATAAATAAAATAGTGAGCACGGTTAAACGAGTAACCCATTGCGGATCGTTAAGTAACGCTAAGCTATTACTGTTCACTACCCATAGAGGCAATAAGATTAATGCCAAAATAGCGCTTAATAAGGTGGTTCTTTTAAGCAGAATACTATCACCATTAGTGAAGGCTGGTTTTGCTGTGAGGCTCGGCTCGGTTGTGAGCAGCAACATAATGCCGGTTAAGCTAATCGCTCCTAGAAAAGCGGTGACAAACCACAGTAATGGTGAAGCTAATTGATGCCATAACGGACGGCTTTGAAGTACCGCAATTTCAGCGCCGGTATACAGCGCAATGGTTAAACCAGATAGTGCGGTCAATACGGTTAATGCGATAAAAGCGTTTGATGGTACCGTCCAATTTCCAAGGGTTAACTTACTGGCGAGTTTAACGATGCGGTAGGGGCTGTTTTCGAGTTGTTGAATATCAGGACGCAAATACAGCCATGCGACTAACACTGCTAAAGTAGAAAAAATCGGTAAGAATAATGATCCGTTCGACATCCACGACCATGATGTTAAATGGGTAAAGAAGTGCCAAGCACGCCCTGGTTGATGAAGATCGGCAGTTAACGCTAACGGACCGACAACCGCTGAAATAGCTAACACAAGTGCGAGGGCCGCACGTAACGCATGGCTCGTGTGGTGTTTAAATACACATGCGATACAAAATAAAATGGCCGCGGCGTAAGCTGAACCAATATAGAAAAAGTATTGTACTGCCCAGGGCAACCAAGCGATGTCCTGTGGAGGAACAAGAATTTCAGTGATGTTCATTACTTCTCTCCTTGGGGATCATAAATCGCCGCTTTACCATCAATGTGTGAGCTAAATTCAGTGTTTAAACCGATATAGAACACATGTGGCTTGGTGTTCTCTTCCGGTTTCAATACTTTTATTTCGTCTTTATGTTCAACGAGCAGTCGGCTGAGTTCGCTGTTTGGGTTATTTAAATCCCCAATGATCCGCGCACCACCCACACACGTTTCCACACAAGCTGGCAATAAACCTTGCTCTAAGCGATGGGCGCAAAACGTACATTTATCGGCTGTAAGGGTTTCGTCATTGATGAAGCGAGCATCATAAGGGCAAGCCTGTACACAATAGGCACAGGCAACACAGCGTTTGTTATCAACCATGACAATGCCGTCTTCACGTTGGTAAGTGGCCTGTACTGGGCAGACTTTGACGCAGGGTGGGTTATCACAATGGTTACATAGACGAGGCAGCATAAAAGACTTCACCTGTTTCGTGTCTGTACTACCATCATCAAGGGTAACTTCATATTGCTTTACGGTGGTGCGGAATTGGCCAATAGGCGCTTGGTTTTCAATACTACAGCCGACTGTACAAGCTTGGCAGCCGACACACTTACGTAAATCGACCACCATGGCATAGCGTTTTCCTTTCATGCCTTTGCGGTCAGGTTGATCGTTGTTTTTAAATTTATTGCCCACCACAATGTGACCTGTTGAGGTGTTGCTTGCTTGTACGACAGGAATTAATGCGGCACCCGCGGTTATTGCGCCAATGCCTGATAACAATCGTCTTTTACTCGGATCCATACTGCATACCTTGCTCATTAGTAGAAGAGACAAGATGATTGTCGGAAATCGATGGTTCAGCGCCTATTGTGGTTTTCCACATACCCTATTTAGGATTGATCTAAGACAAGAAAAAACAGTGTTATACCTCACGCTTCGCATCATCCTCGGTGAAGTTAGTGTCATAATGAGTCAAGAAAAATCTTTTATCGGCAATCATGACCAAGTGGATAAATGAACGAAATGAAGTGTTGGATAGTGCCTAGCCTGAAAAGAAACTCACAAAAAAAGAAGCCCAAAAAGAAGCAAAGATCATGCGTTGCTGGTGGATATTGGCTTAACGTGATCGGTTATTCTGTGGTGATTCTTGCTGCTATCGCTTTTCCTCACACTATTTTCGCGAAAGATCCCCCGCCTGCCAATAGTGCCATTAATCAAAAAGTTGATGTCGGTATTTTAGCCACTAGAGGTAGTTTAGAAGCTTTAAACCGTTGGCAGCCAACCATGGATTGGTTAGAACGTAAAATTCCCCGTACTGAATTTTTATTACACCCCTATACGCTTGAACAAATGACAGATGCGGTAAAAACTCAGACGGTCGATTTTGTGATCACCAACCCTGGGCAGTCTGTTCGATTAGGGCGTCAATATCCCCTTTCTTGGTTGGCAACGTTAAGAAGTCAGCAACAAGGTGGCACGACATTGGCAATAGGTTCTGCTTTGGTAGTGCGTAACGACTCCCCATATTTCACGCTTACTGATTTAGATAACCAGCCAGTGGCTGCGGTATCTGATAGTGCATTTGGCGGCTATTTAACCTTACGCCGAAATATGCAGCAACTGAGCTTAGATCCGAATCGTTTTTTCTCGACAGTTGATTTTATTGGTTTTCCACTCGATGCCATTTTGTACAAATTACGTGATAAACACGTAGAAGCGGCGGTACTACCTGTTTGCCAACTAGAAACAATGGGAAAGGAAGGGTTAATTGATTTTAGTCAGTACCGAGTTTTAGATAACCAAGCGCCAGTGGGTTTTGGCTGCCAAGTATCAACTGCGTTATACCCTAATTGGTCTTTTGCCAAAACAGGTAAAGCATCTGAAACCTTAGCCAAGAAAATTGCACGCGCATTGTTGGATCTTCCAGAGCGAGATCCTGCGGCAATCGCTGCGAATTCATTAGGTTGGTCGGCACCGATCAGTCAATTAAAAATTGATAAGTTGTATCAAGATCTTGATCTTCACCCGTTACAAAAGCCATGGTGGCAAGAAGCATTAACTTGGCTGAAGAGTAATCAGCAATGGGGTTGGACGTTTCTACTCTTTGTTGTTGTTCTCAATTTGTATCACTTTTTACTGGAGTACCGTTTTAGCCGCAATCAACGGCTATTAATTGCGACTCAAAATCGATTAAAAGAAAAAAATGCCATGCTAGAACATGCCCAAAGAGTGGCAATTGTCGGCGAGTTAGGCGGCAGTATTGCCCATGAAATCAACCAGCCGTTATCTGCTATTCGTAACTATAGCCAAGGTGGTTTAGTGCGAATAAACAAAGGATCATCAGCTGACGATCTTAAAGTGGTATTAGAAAAAATCCAACAACAAGTTATTAGGGCGGATGATATTGTTCAGCGGTTACGATCCTTGATAAAAAAACGGCCAATCAACAAGCAATACAGCAATGTGCAGGCATTGATCACCGATGCCGTCATGTTGCTAGATCATGACTTAATTAAGCATCAAATTACGTTATCGATGACAGAAAGCGGACAAGCTGTGCCTGTCTATCTTGACCCTATTGGCTTCCAGCAATTACTGTTGAACCTAGTCAAAAATGCGATGGATGCTTGTGTGCTGAATGATCAAAAGCAGAGCCTTCAGAAGCAGCATACTCAAGAAAAGTATCAAATAGTGATTGATACAGAATACCTACCAGTAGAAAAACAAATGAAGCTGGTGGTTACGGATAATGGTATTGGATTGGAAGCAGATGCTGCGTTATTGCAGAGTGCTTTCTTTACCACAAAAGAAGAGGGGTTAGGTTTGGGTTTAGCTATTTGCCGTGATGTGGTTGAAGATCATCACGGTACATTGGCGATGACCGCTAATAATCCTCATGGCTGTCGTATTGAAGTGCGTTTGCCTTATATCGCTAATACCGAAAATTAAAGAAGGAAACTACACGTGCCATTACCAGTCTTTGTTGTTGATGATGATGAATCAGTACGTGATTCATTAGCCTTCATGCTTGAGGGGTATGATTTTAAGGTTGAAAGTTATGCTGATGGTGTAACGTTTCTTGATCAAGCGAATATTGAACAAGCCGGTTGCGTGGTGTTAGACATTCGAATGCCAATCATGATGGGACAGCAAGTTCATCGGCTATTAAAAGATAAACACAGCCCCCTCGTGGTTATTTTTTTGACTGGTCATGGTGATGTGCCTATGGCTGTTGAAGCACTTAAACATGGTGCGATTGATTTCTTCCAAAAGCCGGTTGATGGTGAAAAACTAGTGGCTGCAATTCATCATGCTGAAAAAAAATCCTTACACAATCAAAGCCAACTGTTATTACACAAAGCGTTTGAAACATTAACGACTCGCGAGCAAGACATTTTACGTTTATTAGTCAAAGGTTATAAAAACCAACAAATATCCGATGAATTATGTATTGCTGTACGTACGGTTGAAGTGCACCGTTCTAGTTTGATGAAGAAACTTCATGCAAAAACTATCGCGGAATTAGTGATGTTCTATTCGCAAATTAAAACGTAATTTTAGCCTGTGTTTGTTGTGCTGCGTGGTGATACAAGTGTTAATTAAATAGAGGGGAAATTTGCGCTGAGTATATTAATACTGAAGACCATTTCTTTGGGTGATTCATCACTCCTACCAAGTGTGATCATGGCTGAAAAACTGATTTTACCTTCTATCTCGTGAATGACTTTTTATGAGTTACTCCATACAATTTCGCATAATATCGACTATAAAGATTGCTTAATGGAATGGTAATGACAGAAAAAGAAAAGATGTTATCTGGTTTAATATATCAAGCGTGGGATGAAGAGCTAACCGCCGAACGCCATAGCGCCAAAGGGTTATGTTTTAAGATCAATCAAACCTGTCCGACTCAGAAAGATGTTCGACAGGGTTTGATTAATGAGCTACTTGGCTATAACAGTGACGCATGGATTGAATCCCCCTTTAACTGTGATTATGGCTACAACATAAAAGTCGGTAGCGGTTTTTATATCAATCATGGTTGTACCATTCTTGATGCTGCACCTATTACGATTGGTGATAACTGTTTACTAGCCCCTGGAGTGGTTATTTCAACGGCAGGTCATCCGCTTGATCCTGTTGAAAGGGCGAGGGGGGATGAGTTTGCTCAAGCGATTACGATTGGCAATGATGTATGGTTTGGTGCCAATGTTACCGTTTGCCCCGGCGTGAGCATTGGCGATAATGTTGTTGTGGGGGCTGGTAGTGTGGTGGTGAAAGATCTGCCTTCAAACAGTGTCTGTGTCGGATCTCCCGCGAAGCCTATTCGTTACCTTAAAGAAGGTGAGCGTAAATAACCTCAAGGAAATAGCCAACCTGATAAAGAGGTTGGCTATAATCACTAAACGTTATGGAAATGGAATTATTGAGTATTATCAGAGTGCTTCAATAAAGCCATGTTTAGGCTGCATCAACAGTCCAATACTGGCGTGATACTTCTTGACCATCTTTGAATGTCACTTCAAGGGCCTTCTTACCGTTTTCGTACCAGCCAGTCATAACACCGTCACTGTTCTTACCATTGGTGAAGTTTGCCACTTCACGTTTCTGGCCGTTCACGTACCATTCAGTGGATACGCCATTTTCTTTGCCTTTTTTAAACGTCGCTTCTTCAGACTTCTGACCATTACGGTACCATTCTGTTGTTACGCCGTTTTTCATATCATTTTTGTAGGTCGTCTCAAACGATTTCTGACCATTCTCATACCACTTAGTCATCAAACCGTTTGTTTTACCGTCAAGATAATGCGCTTCACCACGCTTTTCACCACTGGCATACCACTCAGTGGCCACACCGTTTTCTTTTCCCTCTTTGAAGGTTACGTCAATGGCTTTTTGACCGTTTTCGTATTTTTGTACATACGTGCCAGAGAAAGGTTTCTCCTGATTTACTTGATAGGCAACACCGTTACGTGACTGAAGGTAATCAACGGTAGCAGCTTGTGATAGTCCCGAAAATGAAAGTAAAAACAGCGCTAGAGGAATCGTTTTTTTCATGTCATCACCAAAAGAAATAAATTCTATTTATAGAGAGTCAACGTTGCTTCAAATTACTCACAAGCAAGATGAAGTACCGAGAATAAGACATAGCGACTTCAAGCAAGTTCACATCACAAAAACAAAGATTATCAATAATCAAACGTAATTTAGTTATGTCGAAAATTACTTTAACAATCCAAGATGCTGATTTACATTGTAAATATTGAATTTTTCACTTTTTATCTTATCTCTCAAACTCTATTTATTACATTTTTGAAAACTTACATTTCACCTGAAGATACATAGCTGAAGCATTTTTGTCACATTTAATAGTTAACGTTTGTAGCATAAATTCAACACTGCTTACTTGTACGTAAAGTAGGCATTTCATCAATTAAGTTCTGGTGTTTTATAATAAGGTTAATGTAATGAAAAAATCTCTGATTACACTGTCACTTGCAGCTTCTATTCTTCTTCCTGCAACGGCATTTGCTAATGATCATATTTCAATTTCAGGTTCGACGTCTGTTACTGAAATTATGGAAGTGTTAGCTGAGACCTATCACCAAACTCATCCAGATGTTTTTATTGATGTAAACGGTACGGGTTCAAGTGCAGGAATTAAATCAGCCATTGAAGGTGTGTCCGATTTAGGTATGGCATCACGTAATTTATCGACAAAAGAAAAGCAAGCAAACCTAATAGAAAACGTGATTGCTCGTGATGGTATCGCGGTGGTTGTAAATCCTGCTAATCCAATTCAATCTCTCAGTAAAGCGCAAATTGCATCGCTCTTTACTGGTGATATTACACAATGGTCTGCCGTAGGCGGTGATAGCCAACCTGTTGTCGTGGTCACTCGTGAAAATGGGTCAGGTACACGTGGTGCATTTGAAGAATTAATAGAACTGACGACTAAAATTAACGGAATCAAGGTCTCCAGCATTAGCCAACATGCTCAAGTAGCAAGTGGTAACGGTATTGAAAAAACGGTTGTGGCCAATAATAAAGAAGCCATAGGCTTCGTCTCACTTGGCTCTATTGATAGCTCCTTGAAAGCGATCAATGTGGATGGACACCAAGCAAGTGTAGAGAACGTGATGAACAATAGTTACCCACTGTCTCGTCCATTCATCGTGATGAGCCAGCCTGGTAAGATAAAGGTTGCAGCAAAAGATTTTATTAAGTGGATTGATTCGCCTGAAGGTCAGAAAATCATTAAAGCTAAGGGGTATATTCCTGCATAATTGAAAAACAGCCGACAATATTGATGTACATGCTAAGCCAACGGAATGAACGCTATTGCTAATCTTTCATCACAGATAATATTGCCGACACTCACCGCCAATATATTTTCAATGTCACTCTTGATCATGCTTCCGTTAATACCCTATTCGTTCAGCAAGAATAGGGCATTAACGGACAATGGTTACCTGCGAATCAATGTAACTGGGGTGTCATGTTTGGTTAATGCCTAATCGCTGGCGATATTGTTCTGGTGTACAGTTGGCGTGTTTTTTAAATAGAGTAATAAAAGGTGACGCTTGGTGATAACCGAGTGTTAAGGCTATTTCTTTTATGGATAACCCTTTACGCAGTAAATGTAAGGAATAAACATATTTACGGCGTTGTCGCCATTCTGTAAAACTCATCCCGAGTTTATCTTGGCAGTGTCTTGCTAAGGTGCGCTCTGTTGTGTGAATAGTCTCAGCCCATTGTGCGAGCGTTTTATTATTGGTTGGATTTTTTTCTAGTTCTATAAGAATAGGTTTGAGTAATTTGTCGTCACTGGTTGGTAGAAATTGTTGATGCTCTTTAGCATTGATTACCTGATCTAATAACACACGAACTAAACGATGGTCTTCAGGTGTTTTAGGTACCGAGACACAGCGCTCACGCAAACTATTAATTATTGCGCTGACAATAGGGTCCACTTCTAATAGGCAGGCGTAGCTAGGTAATCGAATCGCAAGTGGCTGTATAATATTCATCGAACAATAGTTCATGCTGCGGCGCATATGGCTTTCATGCTCAATACCAGCAGGCACCCAAACGGCATATTCTGAGGGTGATAAAAAATGTTTACCTTCAGCATGTAACTCTAATATTCCGCCATTGATTAATTGCAGTTGTCCCCAAGAGTGTTTGTGCTTTTGCGTTGTCGTATTAGGCAGAAAAACTTCATGACCAAAAAAAATATCGCCAGGTGGATTATCATCATCAAACAATGGTCGATAAATTTTAGACATCAAACATAGCCTTATTAATAAAGAGGTGTATGGATTTCAACTAACATAATCCTCTTAAGCATTCATAGCAACTTATACCCAAGTTACCTCAAGATGCTCGTTTCAGCGAGAATTTGTTGGGCTCTAGGCAAGGCACTTATTTATAGACCTACGCTCTACGTTGAAAATAAGTAATATAAAGGGGAATTGAATAGATAATGAAAAATTTTCATTTGGGTTGGCTGCTGAAGTGAAGATTAAATAACATGGTCTACCGAGTTTTAGTGTTGTGAAAACATAACTACGGTTTATATATAAACCATCGATAGCATTATGTATTCCGCTGTCATCCAGTGTTTTAATACAAACAACAAAGGCGCTCCCACTCACTGTACCGAAAAAATTGCGAATTACTGAAATCGAGAGCTTATTAAGTAACTAATAACATTTGATATATAGGTGGAAAACTAGATCTTGATGGAACCAACCTGCGGCTGGGATCGGTGGTGTTTTTGAATATTAAACATAGTAGCTCATTGGAATGACGAATAATGCGTTAGCTACTCCCTCTTCAGTGCTTGTTTAACGTGGACGGGTTACAAGCAGGCACTCCTTAGGATATTTGTATGAAAACTATATTTAATTTGTATGCATTAACACTCGCGGTATTTGCTATTTCTTGTGTTGTTTTGATGACAGAGCCCGGCCAAGTTATTGGTGTGCCAAGAGACTGGTTATTGGGTTACTTCCGCTATATGCCTCTATTTTGGGCTGGGCAAATTGTTGCATTAATTATTCTTTGGATAGCGAACATTCGTGGAAAATTCTGGAACTCACTATGGATGTGCTTAGCATCTATTGGTATTGGCATAACTTTTTGGGCACAGTCTTACGCAATGCCTACCGCGTTCCCGACAGAGCAATTAAACGCTGAATACTACTCTGTGGAGGATGCGAACAGGTTCATCCCAGAGGAAGATTCGCGAGTATATGTAACTGAGATTAACGGTGAAATTCGAATCTTTCCTCGTTACCACCTTCAAGTGCCTCACGTAGCAGGTTGGGAGTCGGAAGGAACAGGCTATGCAATTACTTACTGTGGTCTTTCTAATCTCCCAATGGTCGTTGAAACTGACTATGGTCTTGGTACTTCCGATTTGCAGGTATTAGGCCAAGCGCATAATAACCTTATTTTTAAAGATGTTAATAACGGTACGGCTATCCAACAGATTACCATGCAGTCAGAGTTTACCGATCACATGACCACGGTTCATCCTAATACTCAAATGGATTGGGAAAAAGCGAAAACGATGTACCCTGATGCAAAGGTATACATTTATGGTATGGAGCGTTTTATTGATAGCATTTTGTTAGGTTTATTCGAGAAACCGTTGAAGGAGCAGCGTGACATTGATAACCCAGACTTCATGTTCGACACATTAAACCTTACAGATTCACGTCTTAACCCTAAATCAGAGATTCTAGGATACGACAATGGTACACAGCAAATTGCTATCGACCCTGATTTTGCACGTGCGAATGACGGCTTTGTCTTCGAACTAAATGATGATGTTCTGCAGATTTCTACCGATGGTGATGTGATAAAACTGGTCAACACAATGGGCGAACAAGTAGCGACCCATAACGGTGTGCATTTTGGCATTTGGACTCAGTTCTTTCCTGATTCAGAGGTACTTAAATGAAATATTTAGCAATCGCTTTATTGTGCGCATTAGTCGTGTCGATGACAGATATTCATCAACCTTACGAACGTTTAATAATTAGAACGGACCAGATGCAAGTAGATACCTTAGCATCTAGCAGTGGTGATTTATCATTATTTGTAAAACAGGAACATGATTCGCAAGCCACCTTGAACAACGATTAAACCTCAATGAATGACTGATAGATCTTCTTCGACTTATCAGTCATCACTTTTCTAAACCATTGAAACGGGCTCAAATATGAGTGGTGAGAGGAAAGCAATTTTACGACCCTTCAAAACCTCTACGATACAATCTTCCTAAAGTAGACCTCTGGCAAAATAATTGGCTAATCGGTGCTGATTTATTTCCCGTATTTTAATACGATACGAATACTATTTTGTTCTTCTATCTTGAGGTGCATGTGCTGGTTAACTCCAGTTTTACTTATTTTGAATCAAATAAGGACTAAACTAGTCAAAGTCACAAAAAAATTTAATGTCGGCTGGAATTACATAAAACCTGATTGAGGTAATGACAGTTAGCCACTCAGAGATGTAGGTGAGCATGGATCTAAATTTACTGACAACATTTATGGCTGTCTATAAACACACTTCTATTACCATCGCGGCAGAAGAGTTAGATGTATCACAGCCAGCAGTGAGTGCTGCGTTAAAAAGACTAGAAAGTGTAATAGGTAAACCTCTATTTGTTAGAGAGGGGCGAGGGATCTCACCAACTGGCGCTGCTGTCGCGTTGGCAAACAAAATTGAATCCCCGATAACCGTATTAGAAACGATTGGCCAACAGCAAGAGTACCTTAATGTCTATTGCAGCGAAGTGGTATTGCATCTAGTTTGTCATGTAGAAAATATAAAGCTAAGTGAAACACCACTGGAAGAAAAAGCTATCTTTGATGATCTCTTTACTCAAAAAGTCGATTTAGTTATCGATGTAATGTCTAGCAAGCAACATTCACTTATTGTGGAAGAGTTTCATCAAGAAGAACCGACATGTCTAACAAGGTTAGATCACCCTAGAATTCAATCTCAAATTACGCTAGAAGAATATTTTGAAGAAGAGCACGTAGCAGTAAAAATCACTCGAAACAACACGAATACTATTAATAACCTATCAGAGAAGCCCATTGAACCGCGTAAAGTGAAAATTGAAACCTGCTCATTATCTAGTATGTTAATCTTATCTTCTGAAAGTGATTATATTGCTTCTTCTCCTCGCTCAATTGCAGAAAAATTGGCTCCTAAACTAAACCTGCGAATTCATAAATATCCTTTTGCGATAAAACCACTAAAGCTGTATATGATCTATCATCGGCGCTATGCAAATGATCCTTTTCACAAAACAAAGCGGGAAGCATTGAGAGTTGCTATTACTCACCCTAGTCATTCTTTGGGCTGACTGTTTTTTCTATTCACTCGCTTTGGCGAATAGCGCTCTAAATGGTATCCTTCCTGCCCAGTTTTAGCGTTGTGCTCGGAAAAGTAATGAATTTTAATCGTATTGTCTGTTTTGACCTCGAAATGTGTTGTTGGAATGATGGCCGGGATCCAAAAACCGGTGAAATCATTGAAATTGGGTTAGCGGAATTGGATTTAGATACTGGTGAGATCGTGCGACGAACTCAACATTATGTAAAACCTGAGCATGATGAAATCTCTGAGTTTTGTACCGAGTTAACAGGTATTAAACCGCAGGTTATTCATAAAAATGGTAAGCCTTTAGCTGAAATCTTACGTTCTATGGAGTCTAAATTTGGTGGCAAGCACAAAATTTATGCTGCATGGGGACACGACGATCGTATTTTACATGCTGAGTGTGCTGCGAAAGGTTTAAAAGTCCCTTTTACTGAGTACATAAATTTAGCAATGATTTTTCGGTTACAACGTCATGTAAAAAAGAAGCGTTGTGGTCAACGCGCTGCCATGGAAATCGCAGGTCTTGAGTGGGAAGGTCGACAGCATTCAGGTTATGTTGATGCGTATAACCTTGCTCGTTTAACAAGAACGCTTTTTTGCGATAGCGATACTCAAGAAAAACATAAGTGATCATGCTTTGGTATGGGTTGTGTTGGTAATAACCCATACCAAATTTACCCTTTAAAGGCAGAAGATGATCAGGTAATTATGTAAAGCGTACGTTCATCGTAATTTCAGCTGAAAATACGAGATTACCTTCAGTATCAGTCACACTTACAGGTACTAATTTATCCCCGTCAGTATCCCAATCAATATTTCCCCCATCAGCCACAGCAACTAAATCTGTTTTTGCTTTTTTAAGGTATTGAACAGACATGCCAGTTGGCAACCAGCGACTCTTTACTGGCACAGAAACATCGGTCATCATTCCTGCTGCGAGCTCTGCCATATTACACATAGCAATAGCATGTACTGTTTTAATGTGGTTTTGCACTTTTCTACGCTTCTTAATACTTACGCTTGAATAGCCAGGTTTTAGATCGGTGACTAAGGGCTTTATGGAAGAAAAATAAGGTGCCATACGGCAAACTATAAAAGTGAATAGATGTTGTCCGAATGGTAGCTTGGTTATTCGACGATAAGTTTTAAGATTTTTACGCATTGAAAATTCCTTTTCCAAATAGCACTCTGGTCTGACCACGCTACATTTTGTGTGGTCAAAAATCAACCATACGTCATGGTCATGCCTCACAGTTTTTACACTATTTCTTATTAGGAAAGATTCAGTTATTAAATGAAAGATTTATTTTTTATATTTAAAATCAAAAGCTTATTTTGTTTTTGTTCATGACGGTTTAATGGGTGAAATTATTTTATCCCGCTGAAATAGTAAATGTCTGACAATAGAGTCTATATGTCTGATTGCAGATATTTATATCTTTAGTGACGTGTCAGAATACACCTAAGAAAAATACGTTATCCCGATAAAAAACGAACTCATACAAAAAGGCAATCAATGTTCTACCTACTTCCCTTATTAACCGTTTCTATCTGGGCAGGGAATGCCATAGTAAACAAACTTTCTTTTAGCGTGATTGATCCAGGAGCGATCGCATTCTATCGATGGTTTTTTGCCATGCTGGTGCTGACCCCATTTTTAGCAAAATCTATTTGGCAGCATCGTAAAACGATTAAACCGTACTTACCAAAATTAGCATTTCTGTCGTTATTAGGCATGGTGTTAAATCAGTCTTTGGGCTATTTTGCCGCCGCGACAACCACAGCGACAAATATGGCATTGATCATATCGCTAGTGCCGTTGATCAGTATGTTTTTAAGTGTGCCATTACTTAGTCAACGTTTATCGCCGCTTGCCATTGTTGGGGCAATATTGTCTTTAGGTGGATTGGTGTTGATGCTTAGCCACGGTAATCTCAATCAATTAGCTGCGCAAGGAATTACTCAAGGTGATGGTTTGTTGTTGCTCGCTGCTTTTGTTTACGCACTTTATTGTGTTTTATTGAAACGCTGGCAGATGCCACTCACAAATTGGCAATCAGTGTATGTACAAGGTGTTCTCGCTGTCATCATGCTGTTTCCAATGTTTTTAAGCAGTGAACGTATGGCAATTACTGCAGAAGCATTTCCATTAGTGATGTATGCAGCAATGCTGGGTTCATTAATTGCTCCTTGGTGCTGGTTGTTAGGTATTCAACGCTTAGGTGCTGACCGTACTGCAATGTTTATGAACTTGATGCCAGTCATTACTGCATTTATTGCAAGCGTAGTATTGAATGAGCAGTTAGAGTCTTATCATTATATTGGTGGGGTGATGGTATTAAGTGGCGTCGCGTTAGCCCAAAAGAAAGTCAAAGCACGTCAACAAAAAATGGCGACTGCATAGCTGTAAAGTGAACTGAAAAAACCGATAGTGAAAATAAAGCGGTAATAACGTGTTTATCTAAACACCGTTATTACCGCTTTTTGCCAATAAAATTTGACCTGAACGTGTGTTCATATATTTTCCCTGGACGACTTTTTGCTGACCGTTTACCCATAAATTGTGTAGACCGGTTGCATACCTTTCTGGTTGCTCTATCGTTGCATGATCACTGAAATCAGCGCCAAACATAGCAATATCGGCATAATAGCCTGGTGCTAACTTTCCCCGCTTGTGAAGTGAAAATGTCTCTGCACTTAACGCCGTCATTTTACGAACCGCCTGCTCAAGCGACAGTAATTTACGTTGAGTGACAAATTGGTTAATGATCCGTGGGAACGAGCCACTGACTCTCGGGTGAAGCCTGCCTCCGAGTAGGGTGTCTGAGCCAACCATACCCTGTGGGTGCTGAAGGATCTGCTCAACAAGTGCCTCATCCATAAAATAATCAATCATCCGGACATTACCCCGTTCACGGATGAGAAGATCTAACGCAAAATCGACGGGATGTTGATCAGTTTGTTGTGCACATTCAGCAATAGAGATCCCTACCCATTTCTGAGCTTCTTGGCTTTCAACTTCGCAAATAAGAATATTTTCCCAACCGACTAACGCGGGTAGGTTATCCCAAGGTTCGCTTGCCTGAGGTAAAATACGTTCAGAAAGCCAGTCATGGACTTGTCGTCTGACGGTGGAGGTGTGTAATTTTTCCATCAATTCATCCGGTGCGTAGGCGCGGATCAGGGCCGGAGGCAATATAGAAAATAGCGTTGTACTTCCGTAATGGTACGGATATTGGTCGAAGGAGATCTGATAACGTTCGATCAATGATAGTAACGATGATAGTTTTCCCGCATTACGCCGGCCAATTAGCTTCAGGTGGGAAATATGTAACTGGCAACCAGCTTGTTCAGATAATGCGATCATCTCTTGTAGTGCTTCAAGGATCTGATCACTTTCACTGCGCATGTGTACAACAATTGGTTTCTGATGTTTAGCTGCAACCTGAGCTACGGTTAACAGTTCATCGCGATCACTAAATAAAGCAGGGTGATAGATCAATCCCAGACTGACCCCTCTGGCTCCAGCTCCTAGGGCTTCATTTGTTAATTGAGCCAGTTTCATTCGCTGATTTTTATTCATAGGTATGCTGCTGTTACCACAGATCTGATAACGCAGTAAGCCATGCGGTAAGAAAGCGGATACGTTAACTTCTAATCCCTGCTGCTCAAGAGCAGATGTATAACTGGGAAAATCGTCCCAGTCCCAATCGATCGTTGGATTACCTATAATTAGACGCTTTCTGTGTTCAGCTTGCAGTTCCTTTAGCAATGGTGAAACACCAAGACCACAGAGGCCAACAAGCTCGGTGGTGATGCCTTGCATTATTTTGGGCTTAAACCCTTGTGGTAAAAACGTTGCTAGATCGGTGTGGCTATGAACGTCAATAAATCCCGGTGTCACAAAAGCACCATCAGCATTGATGACGTGATCAACCACGGTTGTGATAAAAGGGGAAATGTCAGTAATAACTTGATTATTAATTAATATATCACTTTTAAAAGCATTACTACCACGACCATCAATTACCGTCGCATTTTTGATTAACTGACGCATTATTGTTACTCCATCATCAATAACGTGCCAGTATGGCACTCGGGTAAATCCTAATTGTATTCGTTATTATGATAGATCGTTTTGTGTGACAAATGTATGGGCTGGCTTTGCTTTTATGGGTTTAGTGTAATGAAATAAATGGGTTATAAAGTTCAACGAAAAATGCAAGTTATTGTAAATCTAATGTTGCATTTATGATTTTTATAACCTGTTATGTTTAAACAACGAGATCATAACAAGTGAGTACATTATGAAAGTTGTTGTTGAATTCCAAAAAAATGGTATCTATCGTGATCACTACTGGGAAGGGTACTTTCACTCTGTTAAAGGTCAGCTGCGTGAAGTAACACCGTCTTATGCGGCACAGCTAATTAAAGAGTCGAAAGCGACGTTGTATGTGAAGGAGTGATAAAACTTATATCAATCTAGATAAGTACCTGATCATCTTTACTGGATAAAATTGCTTATATACTCAAGCTACCTAAGTTCTCGTTGAAACGAACATCTTGAGGTAACTTGGGTATGATCAGCGTCACTATCTTTATTGCACGTTTAGCTACAGTGAAGTTGAAGGTACATTGGCAAACTGTGGCAACCATTGACGCTGTGCAGTAAACATTTCAGTAAACATCGCATCAATTTGCTCAAGGGTGCACACTGTCGCCGTTACCGGATCCAGAGCCAGGGCATACCGTGCAGCATCAAGATTACAAGTCAGCGCCGCTTCAACAATTAACTCTTGTACCGCGGTATTGGTTTTGATCAAACTAGCACATTGCATCGGTAAACGGCCCATTTTCTGCGGATGAATCCCTTGGTTATCAACCCAAATCGGTACCTCAACAACACAGTTTTCAGGTAGGTTATCGATCAATAACCCCACAGATTGGCGATTTGGCACATTACCATTGATCCGTGTCCGTTCACCGCTGAGCATCGCGTTAATCAGCTTCGGTGCATTTAGCATATTTGGTTCAATCGTAAACTTTTGTATTCCTGCCAACTGGGCGTCAATTTCAGCTTCACCAGCAGAATGGACTTTTTCTTCCAACGCCAATAAATCCCAGCGCTGAGGAAGGAAATGATTAATCATCTCTTCATTTTTACGGAAATAGGGCAGGTAATCGCTACAGTGCCAGTGGTTTTCGGTGCACCATAAACCAAAAAATTTCAGTACTTCACAGCGCACACCATCAGCAGCGTAGACCTTCGGGTTATTAACCAATTCACGGATTTTAGGCTGCATATCCTTGCCATTCGCCATCATTTTGGTTATCCACGTCATGTGATTAATGCCCGCGAATTCATAGTCAATGTGCGAAGGTACATCGTGATACATCAGTCGTTGCCAGCGTTCGGGGGTTGAAGGGTGCTCTACCCAGTCGCCTTCGCCTAAATACCCGACAAGCTGAGCCGCGGTATAGCGCACGCCATAACACAAACCGATAGACTTAATCGGGCTGGAATCTTTTGCTGCCCAAGTTAATGGCGCGAGTGGGTTGGCATAATTGATAAACAACGCCTCGGGGCATACCTCTTCCATGTCTCGCAATATGGCCAACATTGGGGGGATATGGCGTAGAGCGCGGAAAATGCCACCCGGCCCCATGGTATCGCCAACTTCTTGTATTACACCGTACTTGGTCGGAATCTGCATATCCAGTCGCCACGGTTCTAAGCCTCCAACCTGAATGGCATTAATCACAAAGTCAGCACCGGTCAACGCCACACGCCTATCTGTGGTCATACTGATCCGAGCACGAGTGTTAGCTTGCTCTGCCATTTTACTAATAAGCTGATGGCTTCTTTTAAGTACCTCGGGATCGATATCCATCAGCACCAAGTCAATATCGTTTAATGCCGGATAAGAGAGTAAGGCTGAAGTAATCTGACGGGTGAACATCACACTACCCGCACCGATAATGGTTATTTTAGTCATATCTATACCTTATTAAAAAGTAACCGTCGCCATGATCCTATGTGCTGTTTTAACAGCATGCTATGGACCATTAACGAAACAAGAATGGTGACGCCGTAGATTAGGCGAGTCCAAAAACCCGCCAACCCGGCACTGATGATCCCGGCTTCCAAAATACCGATAATGCAGGCACCAAACAGTGTGCCCATCAAGGTGCCGCGCCCGCCGAGAACAGAGGTTCCGCCAATGAATACCGAGGCAAAAACCAATAGCATGTAACCCTGCCCCTGATTAGGCCACCAGCTACTCATCTCAAGGCTGACAAAGACTCCGACGAAAGCCGACATCGCGCCCATCAGCATAAATAACAACAAGCGAGTCTGTTCAACCGGTACTCCCATCACTTGTGCTGCAGTCGGGTTATCACCAATAAAATTGACGTTATCACCAAAAACATGGTGTGAAAGGAGCAGCCAGAGCAAGAAAATTACCAGTAAGGCCCATAACATCTGAGCAGGAATCACTTCGGCAATACGCCCAACCATCAGAGTGTGAATCCAACTGTCACGAATTTGCGGAATACTCAGGGCGAGACCATCAGCCAAAACGGTTGTTAGTCCACCCAGAAAAAACTGGGTGCCGATGGTTGCAATGATCGAAGGGATACGAAAATAGACCACCAGTATTCCGTTCAGGATGCCACAAGCTAAACCTGCAGCAATCGCACATCCGAGGGCCAACAGAGGGGAGTTTGTCGCCTGAAAGGTGGCAGAGAAAACGAAGCCTCCCAGCGCGACAACCGCGGGGAAACTCATGTCGATTTCACGCGCGATAATGAGCAACGTCAAAGCAAAAGCCAGCATAGCCGTGAACGGAATCGTCGACATGAATGCGGTGTAAATACGGCCATGTAGGAAGGTTTCTGGGCTACACACCGTAAAGAGTGCCCATAAGGCAACAAGGATTAATGCGGTCAATGATGGAACACGGTGACGAGTAATAAATGAATTCATTATGCTCCCCGTCCTACAGCATCTAACAGTGCCAACTGTAACGAAGACTGAGTCATTTCTGATTTTCGGTATTCAGCTACCATACTGCCGCGATCCATTACCACAAATCGGTCAGCAACCCGATAGGCGTCATTCATGTTATGGGTGATTAACAGGCATGCTCTGCCTTGCGATTTCAATGTTTCAATAAAGCACAACACTTTTTCGACCTCGCCCAACGATAACGCCGTGGTCGGCTCATCTAATATCACCACCCGAGCATCAAATAGCATGGCACGACCGATGGCCAATCCCTGACGCTCACCGCCTGATAGTAAACTCACAGGGGCATCGATATTGGCTCCGACCCCACGAAAGTCTAATTTCTTGAGGAGCAGAGCGGCCTGACGACGCTCTTCTTTGTGATCAATAAACCCCAGCCTGTTACGAAGATGCCGGCCAAGAAACAGATTACGCCAAACGCTCTGCTGTTCGCCGAGAGAACCAGACTGATAGACAGTTTCAATGCCTAAATGACGGGCATGTTGTACCGTATAGCGATGAGTTGGCACCTTCTCGCCACCAATTATTAATTGACCACTTTCAATTTGCTCGGCACCGGCAATCAATTTGATGAGGGTTGATTTTCCGGCTCCGTTATCACCGAGCAAAGCACATACCTCACCACGATGAAGTGAAAAGTTAATATCTTTTAACGCGTGGACTTGGCCAAACCATTTGTTCAGCCCAGTCAACTTAAGCACTCGATCCGTCATTAACGAATCCCTTTTGCTGCCAAGGGCGCAATAAAATCGATATTATTCTGGCTGACAAATCCAGCGCCAGTATTGATATCTAGACCAGAAAAACCATAACGTTTGCTCAATACAACCTGTACCACAGACAGGTAACCCATCAGATATGGCTGACTATCGGCAACAAGCTGGACGTAATCTGTTTTAATTGCATCCGCAGTTGCTGGCGAAAGGCTAAATCCTGCAACATACAGCTCTTGTGGGCGAATACCTGCATTACGCAAGAAGTTCCCCATTTGTGAGGTAAGCGCTGCATGATCCACCATAATCAGCTTCACATTCGGATTGCGTGCTAGGTAGGCCGTGATTACATTGGTTCCCAGAGAAGGGTCTTTATCTGTTTCTGGTGAGATTTGAAGAAAATCGA
Source organism: Photobacterium profundum (assembly GCF_003026285.1). Taxonomy (GTDB): domain Bacteria; phylum Pseudomonadota; class Gammaproteobacteria; order Enterobacterales; family Vibrionaceae; genus Photobacterium; species Photobacterium profundum. The sequence continues at coordinate 746,960 of NZ_PYOD01000002.1, read as the reverse complement.
CGGCTAAACCTGCTTCTTCAAGAGTGCTGATCAGCCCCCGTGTTGAGTCACTACGCTCGGCAATATCCTTGATCCCCCAGACCATTGCTTGGTCACCTGCCTTGAACTGACCGCGACGTAATGCTTCTTTGGCCAAGTGAATACCGCGTGCAGCGTTACTCACTCCGACATAGCCAAACCCTTTACTCTGTTCATTTGCCATCGTGGTTGGAAGGGCTGTATCAACAGACGTAACTTGAATGCCTTTGCTAAATGCTTCATTAACCAAATTTTCGTAGGCACTGTCACCAGGGTGCCCCATTACAACAATACCTGTCGGTTTGGCAGCCAATGCCAGCTTGAAATTTTCAATCATCTTTTGCGGTTGCCAATCTGAGTACATTACGCGTAGATCGACCCCTAAATCATCCGCCGCCTGTGTCGCTCCATTTTGAACAACGGTTGCGTATGGTCCTCCTACTGGGCCGCCGACATCAAACCAAATTGACATGTCCTTTCCTGACGGAGAAGCCACTGCTGTTGAAGAGGATAACGAGAAAATAGCTGAAAATAGAACAGCCAATATAGCCTTTTTTGATTTGCCAGATAAAATGCCATAAATATTCATAACAACAATACTCCTGATTGGTATATGTACAGGTTGCACATGATACGCCTTGAGTATTGATGTTTAATCAAAAGAATATTCTTTTTATGATTCTCGTCTCATTTAGTAGAAGCTATTGATAATATAGAATAAAAATAATCAATGGTCGGTTTACACAGTAGCATCATTTTACGATAAAATTACTTTGCGAGAGAGCTCAGAAGTTTTATTCGCGTAGCTAAACCATGCCGCGTTAATTGATAACGATTAGCTGCGTAGGTCATAAACGTCATAGCCTTTACTATCTAGGCAGCGACGTAATACTAAACTTTGATCGTCAGTGGCTTTTAATGCCCCACCAGCTGCGCCAGAACCAGCCCCAACAGCTACACCGATAGCCGCACCTTCGACAACGCCACCATCAATTAGGCCTGCTATAGCACCACTCGCCACGCCGACTAATGCACCATTTGCTATACCAGTTTTAACCGCTTCGCCTTTGTCTACTCTTGCTGCGTACATTTCACACTCGGCATAATCTTGTTGATATTCTTGATCTGTTTTGTCGTGAGGCCCTACGACTGGTGCTGCGTTATAAGAACATGCGGTGAGTAAAGAAGCCCCAAGTAGAATCGTTATTTTTTTCATCATTGTCTGCGCTACCGTTGTGTTTGTTGGTGATGGGACTATAGTATCTAAATAATGATTACCTTAAAATACACTGTTTTCTATAGTTGTTATCGATAAATTCAATAATCCATAAGGGGCAGGTAATGCAGCTCGAATTATTACAACGTTTGGCAAAAAAAGATTTAAATTTACTGGTTTTCTTGGCTGCATTGTTAGAAGAAAAACATGTAAGCCGAACTGCCGTAATGCTGAATATTAGCCAAGCTACTATGAGTTATCACTTGCAAAAGTTACGGAAAGAGTTTGATGATCCGCTACTGATCAAAAGTAAAAATGGGATGGTATTGTCCAATTTGGGAGCAGCCTTACAAGTTCCGTTATCGCAGCTGTTTAATCAATTAGATAGCACGGTTTACAAGCGTACTTTTTTACCTGCTGATGCAGAAGGGACAATCAGGTTTTGTACCCAAGATGCCTCGTTAAAGCATTTATTGATACCGCTTCTCAGTCAGATCTCTGTAGCTGCCCCCAACCTGTGTATAGAGCTGGTGGAATGGCCGTTTGACATTTTTAATGCGCTTGAAAATGGTGATATAGATGTGGTCTTCGGTGGATTAGGATCCGCTCCACCGAGTATTTATGGTGTGAAATATTATACCTCTCGTTTATCGGTAGTTACTCATGTTGATCATCCATTTACTCGAATCTCTTCGCCTAAATTGGAAGATGTATTCTCGTTTCCTCATGTGCGAATTTATCCAGGGGCTGAAGGTGAACGTTTAGTTGATGAGGCGGCACGAAAGCAAGGTATTAATCGTCCCATTACGCTAAAAACGCCGTCGTACAACATTGCGCTTGAAACGATCAAACTAGGGCGACATATTGCCTGCTTTAACCGATTAGTGGTGAGTACCATGGCACAAGACTCTAGTGAGTTAGTTATTACTGATGTAGAAGGATTACCAGAAGTAGATATTTACCTGTATTGGAATGCTCGAGTTAGCAAAGAACCGATGCATATTTGGTTCCGAGAACAAATTAATATGCTGATTAAGCAAGGTATTAAGGATTTAAAGTTAAAAGGAAATAATGACTTTGTATGAAATTTACAATGTAAAGCAAATGAAAATTTAACCACGTCTCAGTATCTCTTCTTTCCCTAAAGCTAGTTTAGCGATTCATGAACATCCCTCAATTATAATAGAAACATTTTATTCCTAAGCTCATTTTTTGGTGCCTTCGTTGGTATTGAGCCTGATCACGTCTTATCACTCTGGTTTGCAACAAAACACGTATTTCTTCGATAAGTTATTAGAGGGGGATTAAATTAAAAACACAATATACTTCACAGTATAAATTATACTAAGTAGTATTATTCTTGTTGTGTTAATCAATCAGATGTGTGAAAAAGATGCTTATAGACCACTTCAATCATAGCCACGCTCCTTTCATTTTAGATGATAAAGCGGTGAGTGAATTATTACCTAAACTAGATGTTCAATCGCTCATGAAAGAGTTGTTTATCGCGATCGCAAATCAAAAGGCGGTTCAGCCAAATCAAACACTCACCCCTTTTCCTGGTGATAAAGGGGACTACATTACTTACCTGGGAGCGTTAGCTGATGAAGGCGTATTTGGTGCTAAGCTTTCACCGTATATAGTGACAGAAACCACGCCGATTATTACTGCATGGACGAATTTGATGTCGATGAAGACCGGACAACCACTACTGTGGTGTGATTCTGGACAACTGACGGTAGAAAGAACGGCAGGGACAACTGCCCTCGCGATTGATTGCCTTGCACCTCAACAAAGCCAACAATTGGCTATGGTCGGGGCTGGTAATGTTGCATTAGCTCATCTTCGTCATGTGTTAGATCTACGTAATTGGAAAACCATTCATGTTTTCGCGCCAGAATTAAGTGATGATTTAGAACGTCAGGCGATCGTTAGTGCCATGGACCCAAGAATCGAAATATCAACTTCTGTTATGGATGCAACAAACCAAGCGGATGTCATCATGCTCTGCACTTCTTCAGCGGCCCCTGTGATTGCCAAAGCGCATGTAAAGGCATCGGCACTGATCACTTCTATCAGTACCAACGCAGTGAACGCTCATGAAATCCCACCAGAAATGCTTAATGATATCGATGTATATTGTGATTACAAAGAAACGACACCGAGCAGTGCGGGAGAAATGTGTTTAGCGGTCAAATTACACGATTGGGATACCAATAACATAGTAGGAGACCTTGCAGATCTTGTTTCAGGAAAGTGTGATATGCCTGATTATAAAAGACCTGTTTTCTTCCGTTCAATTGGATTGGGGTTGGAGGATGTTGCGATCGCTTATGGCATTTGGCAACAAGCTCTAAAAGGTGAATAACCTAAAATACCAGTTACTTTCAGACCATCATTAATAAAGGATATACAATGAAAATCAAAGAGTTTGGTGTCGAGATTTGGATGAATGAATACGAAAATAGCTGTATCTATAATTTAGCAGAAACGTGTGTGGAGTCATTGACGGTCGAGCAGCTACTCGATATGTCGGGTAAGAAAGATTGTATCATCGACGAATTGTTACCCATGAAGCTGACATATGGTGCGATTGAAGGCTCTGATCGACTGCGTGATAATGTGACCACGCTTTATCATAATCAGAAGCGCAGCAATATATTGATCACCCATGGTGCAATTGGAGCGAATGCGCTGATTCATGAAACCTTGATTGAACCGGGTGATCGCGTCGTATCTGTGCTTCCTACCTATCAGCAGCATTACTCGATCCCAGAAAGCTATGGCGCAGACGTGCAGGTGCTAAAGCTGAAAGAAGAAAATCAATTTTTACCCGATTTAGAACAGCTACAAAAACTCACGACGCAAAATACTCGCCTAATTACTATCAATAACCCTAATAACCCAACAGGGGCATTAATGGATGAAAGTTTATTAAAGCGAATTGTAGACATTGCTCGAGCTTGTGACGCATATATCTTGTGTGATGAGGTGTATCGAGGCACCGATGCTGAAGGTAATGGTTTTACGGCTTCGATAGCCGATCTATACGAGAAGGGGATCAGCACGGCAAGCATGTCGAAGTCGTTTTCCTTGGCTGGATTAAGACTTGGTTGGATTGCAGCCCCTGAAGAGCTGATTGAAAAAGTCTGCATTCACCGTGATTACAATACGATAAGCGTTGGCATGTTGAATGATCACTTTGCTTGTATTGCGTTAGAGTGTCGTGACGCTATCTTGCAAAGAAGTCGCGATATTTGTCAAACCAACCGAGCAGTGTTGGATGCTTGGGTCAAGAATGAACCACTTATTACCTATGTAAAGCCAACATCGGGAACGATAGCGTTACTAAAATATGATTTAGACATGTCATCGCGCGACTTTTGCGTGAGGTTACTTGAATCAAAAGGGGTGATGTTTACGCCCGGAAGTGTATTAGAAATGGAAGGGTATGTACGGATAGGTTATGCCAACAACCCGCAAGTGCTAAAAGAAGGGTTGAAGAAGGTTTCTGAGTTTCTTGCTGAAATATCACACTAACATATTGAAATTCATGCCCTTAATTTGTTGAGGGCATGATTGCTATTTTTGACGTGCTTTTTTGATCTCACGTAAATAATTGAAGACTGTCGCGCGTCCCATACTTAATACATTAGCAATATAATCCGCCGAACTTTTTCCTTTGAAAGCCCCTTCATCAAACAGTGCCTCAACTAACAACCGCTTCTCTTGTTGTGACAATGAAGAGATAGTTTGATGTTTACTTGCGAGCCAAGCATGAATAAAGCTATTTACTTTATCTTGCCAGTCATCATGAAATAATTTTTCAGGTTGTGGGATGAGGTTTTTGATCGGCAACAATAGAGCTAATGCTTCTTGTGCGGCTTCGACTGGTGCTGTATTCATATTGATACATAACATGCCGATTGGAGTATTTTTTGCGTCTCTCAGCACCACACTCGTTGAGCATATCTTTTTGCCATCCCAATTTAGTTTTTCATAGGGACCAATTACCGTTTCCGCTTGATCGAAATTAACGTCTTCTAACGAGGACGGGTCACCTATTTTTCGTTTAGAGATATTATTGGCAATATAGACCACGCTCTGACTGTCCAGATCGTGAATAATGACTTCAACATAATCTGAAAACAGTAGGGTAATACCATCGGCAACGGCTGCATATTGTTGCAACAATATGTCTGCATTTTTAACGCTTTTACTTTGTTCCATCGTGATAACACTATTCAATATTTACTGACAGAATACTACCTAGCTAACGTTGTTTTGTATAGCTTCCCTCCTCGATTTTTAGGGCCGTAAACACGTCTAAACTATGATTTTATCGATATAGAATCGGCCTTGGTGGTTCGATCTTAAATTGGCAGATAACCTTTGAAGTTGCAGGTTATTTTTGGTTATTCGACTCGGTAGCTATTGAGTATCTGCATTTTGGAACAATTGAAATACCCAGCTCTGATGATACAGATGTAATAAGGTGCCCCATGTTGTCTGGGTGAAAGATAATATTATGACCTTGTACTCATCCACTGGCGTCCTGCCTGTGGATAGTAGAAGGTACCGAGTGGGCTATTAAGGAATGACCAAGGTTGGTTTGGCTTCGAGAGAAAGGGCAAAGGTGATTTCCCAGTTCATGCCATCCATGTTTAAACGACCATTTGGTACACCAAGAAGACCTGGGCTACCAGTATCAGCTACCTCCCATTGTTGTTTTCTCGGATCGCTGACATTACTGAAGTTATCGCCTTGATCGGCATCATCTAAGGTGTATATGTAACGGCGGCCATCAAACTCAGAGGCACCGTATACCCGTACACTATGCCCTCCCTGCCATTCGCCTTGGAAATCATACCAACTGTAAATAATGGTAACGGCCCGCCCTAGTTGTAATTGCTCGAACATCCATTCCCATGTCGGTTCGATACCATCACGTACAGAAACCATACCGCCTAATAACATGGTTTCAGTATCGCAATCTGCACCATTATCTCCTAATTCTAGAGAGCTACTGCCTTGATGACGCACTGTTGTGATAGCTTGATCACCAGATTGTGTGAGGTAGCCCAATACTCCGCGGATCAACCCACACAGACTGGTATAACTGCCACTGTCAAGATCATGCACACCATTGCGTCGGCCAAACGTATCGACATTGGCAACCAAACTATTTTCAGGTATGGGTTCCCAAAAAAGAACATCACCTGCTGCGCCTATACGACCAATACCGCGAATATGCAATTCAGGTAAGCGCCATACGAGAGGTAAGTTATCGTAGCGATCTTCGAGGTACTGTAAGGCGTTGGCATTTGCCATTGGAACACATTGGTTTCTTGCCGCATCCAGATTTTGGTCACTGGCTTGAATGACTTGAATCGGAAATAGGAGATCGTCAGGCAGTGTTGAGCTAGGTTCAATGGCTTGTGGAGGAAAACCTAAAGCCAATGAGCGGGGCGCTGATGAGCGTTGAGGGGTTGTTCGCATTCGACCATCGATTTCACCAGCACCTTCAGCATTGATGTGCGCTGGTAATACGGTAAAGCGCGATGAGGGAAAGCGCTGCGCCAACAGGGCGATATCAATAATAGTCGGTAACGGTTGAGGTGAAAATAAGACCGTTGCATTCACTCGTTTTTTTATTCCTCGACCTGTTTGCCCTGGTCGTAAATCAAAGTAAGACGCGACCACAGCAGATGAGGGATTTGATGGTGAGCCAGTGTACCGACTATGCTGCCTATGCCGTTTGTGTTGTTCTGGTGCGGGCGGAATAAAAAGATTATTGATGACCCAGCTGCCGCCTTGTCGCTGCCCATTAAGAAAAACATTGATGTAGCCAGTACCTAAGGGGGCACCATATCGGTCGTAGAGTTGATTGGGTCTGATTTTAAATTGTCCCCAATCGCTATTTCGAATTGTACCGACTTCGAGGTGAAAGGTGACCTGTTCAAATGTGATTGCGGGTGATGACGGTGTCAATAAGGTTAAAGGAAGTCGCTCGCTAGGGGGAGCGTGTTGGTATGAAGCATATGCGAATGATGTAAAAAAGAGTGAAATCAAGAAAGCCATGACCGCACCTTGAATGCATTTCATGATCGTCGCCTTTTATCAGACAATGTTATGCGCAGTGCTTTGTCGCTATAGTCTGCGTCTATTTAACATCTGGATTAGTATCGTATTTCAAATCAAATTGAGATTCTTTCGATGAATTGAAATATCAGCATGTGCAATACAGTCAGGACGCCTGATTTATTGCTTATTGGAAGTATAGTTAGCTGTGAAAATTTTAAATTACACTAATTAAGAAAGGGACGTATTTGGCTAGAAGCCAACAAACTCTCGCTGGAATGTGTATCTTGAGGTACCTTGGATATATGATTAATTTCACGGTGTTGTGATTTGTTAAAAGAGGTATATTTCTGTGATCCTGAATTACATTGAACCTGTCTTTCGTCCGCCATCTGAATGGAAATCGTTGATCTTGCAAGTGACCAACGGATGCAGCCATAACCAGTGTAGCTTTTATAGATATGTATACTCAGCCGCAAAAGAAATTTCGCCCAAAGAAGCCTGACGACATAGAGCGTGAGTTACAGCAAGTAGCAGCATCTGGGGATCGCGTACATCGTGTCTTTTTGGTTGATGGGGATGCGATGACCTTGCCATTCGCACGTTTACAGCATATTTGTACCTTGATTAATCAATATTTACCCGATGTTCAACGTATTTCGAGCTACTGCTTACCCCGTAACCTCACGAAAAAAACCGCAGAGCAATTGTCGGAATTGCGCCAGCTAGGTTTGAGTCTATTGTATGTGGGGTGTGAAAGCGGTGATGATGAGGTACTGGCTAGGGTTCAAAAAGGCGAAACATTCGAGTCGTCATTAATTGCACTGAATAAAATCAAAGCGGCAGGCATGAAAAGCTCGGTTATGATCCTTAATGGGTTGGGTGGGCCACTTTTGAGCGAGCAGCATGCGATTGCTTCTGCTAGATTGATGAATGCTGTGCAGCCGGAATATTTATCAACCTTGGTGGTGTCTTTTCCATTAGGGGAAGCGCGCTTTGCCGCTGGTTTCAATGGGCAATTTCGTCAATTGACACAAGCGGAGTTGTTTCATGAAATGAAAGTATTATTGGAACACCTTGAGCTGGATAAAACCGTATTTCGTTCTGATCATGCTTCGAACTATTTAGTGTTGAAAGGCATACTTGGGCGCGATAAAGCCAAGCTATTAGATAAAGTAAATATGGCTATTTCTCACCCTGATGTGATACCTCTTCGCGCTGAGTGGCAACGTGGATTGTAAATGGTAATGTGGATACGGTTATGCGATAGGTGGTGAGTATTCATCGTCTTCGGGCTTTCGTTCGCCTTTGCGAATTTCGATATGCCCATCAGTATGGCCATTGGTGTAGTCAAAATTATTATCATTTATTAGGGTAATAATCTTTTCTTCAAGCTGCTCTTTTTTGTTGAGTATATTTGAATGATCGATAAAAGCGATCAGCTCAATTGATGCTTGCTGAGGCAATGTATTTAGAGGTTCTTTTGGCTGCGAAAAAACAGCTGCAGAGTTAAAGAACAGGCAAGCTGTAAGGCTCAATATGACGCACTTCATAACTATCCATCTCTATTGTTGTATGTAACCTGAATGGGCATTACACACTAAATGAACTGAATGATAAGTGAGGTACTTATTCATATTACGTTCATCTGAGGGCTGCGGTACATATTGATTTATACCTTAATCGACCGTATTATTTTTTAACTGGTTAATAAAATCACCTTTTCCAAACATGTCAGCAAACGCCTCCAATGTTTGGCCTGCCGCATTTTTCAAATTTTTACTACAGGGGGTGTTATATAGCATCCTAACAATGGATAGCTCTCCTTTTACCAAGGCACCCATAACGGCCGTATTACCGCGCTTATCTTGCAGACATACATTTGCGCTATTATCTAAAAGAAGCTGCGTCGCCTCTTTTTGACCGCTATATGATGCCACCATTAGTGCAGTATAAGTCTGGTTATTTCGTTGGTTGATAGGGAAGCCAGCTGATAAGAATCTATCGAGTACTTCTATATCCCCCACTCTCGCGGCAGCAAAAAAGTAGTTCACCAACTCTTGGTATTCGGAGTTTTCATTTATTTTTACGTTCATTGCAGATGTTGTTGTCGATAACAATACGAATGCTAGGGCTATAAATATTTTTTTCATATTCCAACCAAAAAGCCAGCTGATAGGTGTATGGCATCAGCTGGCATTAGATTAAATAGGATCGATTAAAGGCTTGATGCCATTATCTTCACACGGTCGATATCGCCATTAACCGCTTGGGTTAAACGACGACCAAAATCGTTATCTGCTTTATAAAAGAAGCTCAGCATAGTGTGCTTAATACCGTCGTCTTTCACCTTGCCAAGATCGCCAGACAGGTTGGTGATTAAGTCTGATTTGTCTTGGGGACTAAGGTCGCGGTAAAACACACCGGCTTGGTAGAAGTTACGCTGCTCTTTGATCGCCACTTGCTGAACAGTACCCGCTAGATCCGTTTCAACAGCACGAGAACGGGCGTTTTCATTTAATTCAACATGGCGGCTTGGTTCGTAGTTGATGTCAGAACGCGTATTACCTTGGTTGCCAAGTCCGTCTTGGTTGTAGTTGCTTATATTCGATTTAGCCGCATTGATAGGTAGTTGAGAGAGGTTAGCGCCTAGTCGATAAAGTTGAGTATCTGCATAGGAGAATACTCGACCTTGCAATAAGCGATCTTCCGATGGCTCAATGCCTGAAATAAGGTTTGAAGGTGCGAAAGCTGATTGCTCAGACTCTTGGAAGAAGTTATCAGGTACTTTGTTTAGCGTCATGGTGCCAACTTTGGTTTCAGGCACATCCAACCATATTTTCGTAGCATCTAGACCGTTATAATCAAGTTCAACAAGCTCACTAGGAGAAAGAACCTTTACGTATAGATCCCATTTAGGAAAATTCCCATCTTCAATCTCTTTGTATAGGTCGCTGGTAAGGTGGTTGAAATCTTCACCTTGCACCTTGGCTAATTCAGTCGGTCGTAGGCTATTGATGCCTTGCTGGCTTTGCCAATGGAACTTCACATATTTAACATCACCTTGATCATTGATCCACTTGTAAGCATGCACCCCGAAGCCATCCATTTCGCGATAACTCGCGGGTGTACCCAAGTTAGAGTAAAGCTGAGCTAGCATGTGTGTCGCGCTTGGATTATGGCTAAAAAAATCAAAGAAACGGTTAGGATCCTGAAGGTTGGTGACTGGTGATGGCTTCAATGAATGAACCATATCTGGAAATTTGATTGCATCACGAATAAAGAATACAGGTAGGTTGTTTCCTACCAGATCCCAGTTGCCTTCATCGGTATAGAATTTCGTTGCGAACCCACGCGGATCACGAAGTGACTCAGGCGAGCCTTTTGAGTGAACTACTGTTGAAAAACGAACGAATACAGGTGTTTCTTTACCTGCACCTTCAAATGGGTCTGCAATCGTTAGCTCACTAAAATCGCCGCTTGATACAAATACGCCGTGAGCGCCAGTGCCGCGAGCATGTACAACACGCTCAGGAATACGTTCACGGGCGAAGCGTTGCAGTTTCTGGATTAAGTGAACGTCTTGCAGCAATACGCTACCGTTCTCACCTGCCGTTATCGAATTTTGGTTATCACCAACATATGCGCCGTTATCTTTCGTTATAGTTGACGCCTGAGCGCTGAATGCTAGCGCGAGTGATACAGCTACAATACTTGTCTTAAAAGACATAAATCCCCTATAAAATGTACTTCTTGGTATGTAAGCCGCGCATTATAGTGTTCTGTACGTAACCGGGATAAACGATATAACCTATTGCTGTAATTGATGAAAACATTGAATGGATATTTACAGCCAAAGAATTGAAACTTTCGCCTAAAAAGTGAGGCTACTGAAATCGTCACCACAAAGGTAAGTGAAAAGGGAAAGCGAGAAGGAGACGCCTGTATAACGTATTTACTCTTGATACTGTGTCTTCGCTGTTAGCGATCTGTGATACCAGTTTACCGCTTAGTTTGGAATGAAAATCCCCAAGTAGGCTTGGGGATTGATTGCACCTTCTGTGGGTGATGCCTAGTTGTGATGGGGTTTTAGCATAATACTGAAACGGTATGCGTTATCCGTTAGTTGAAACTCTTTGTGTACGCTCGGGCTCCATGAATCGTCACCCCCAACTCCCATATGCTGATGATCGATGCGTAGATAAATTTTATCTTCTGGCGTCAGCTCATTGGTGTGCCTCGCTTCTGTCAGTTGCTGCTGACTAAAGCGGCTCACACTGAATAAGAAGTCACCAGTAAATTCCACATTACCCACATTGAGCCATTGAGTACCACTGCGTAGACCGTTGTCAGTCGGGAAAATATATGGGGTATGCATCGCTTCTACGCTTTGAGTATATTGCCCAAATCTTGCTGCTGCTAAACGATCCGGGTAGTTTTCAAAGGGCCCCAAACCTTGCCAAGTCACTGTTGTATTATCGCTTGGTAGCGGTAATGCTAGCTCTAGACCTATACGTGGCATTGGCGGTAAGTGATCCGCCAATTTGATATCCACGTCGATATACATGTGACCTTGGTCATCCAGCGTGTAAGTCCAAACGGTAATCGCTTGAACACCTCCGTTGTGGTGGTAAGCAAAAGTTGAGGCTACCTTTACAGCTTGGCTCAATGATTCACTTGTACAGCTAACACATTCACGTTCCCAGCGGCCAATACCTGCCCCATCCCAACGACATACCCACGCATTGGGATCGATATTATCGATTTCGCTTATGCCAATATCGTTATCGAGCGGCGCGCGGAAGAAGCTATCTTCTGGTGCGTGAAGTAGTTGAGAGTGACCGTCAACTGTCCAGCTTGTTAATAAGCCACTTGCGATGTTCCATTGCCATTGGTGTTTCTTGTCTAGGCTAGATACTAGAATGTTGCCACTTTGTTTGCTTAATTGAGGTGCTGGCAAAGTACTGGTTTTTGGTAGCGTTAGGCTACTGGTATTACTTAGCGCAAATTGCTCTGTGGCTGACACATGCCCCGCTTGCGCCCAAGGCGTTGCGCTGATTAAGCAAATATCTGTGTTGAGGTGATATTGGGCTCCCGCTTCCGGTTGGAAATCCAGAGTAATACCGAGTGTTTGTTGGCTACCAGCATCTATCGTTAATGGGCACTGACCGGACTGAATTTCAATCCCGTTTTCTAATACGCTCCAGTGTAGTTGCTCGTTGTCTGTGCTGCGGAACACGTATTCACTGGTTACAGTTAAGCAACATTGCTGTTTGTCTTGATGTGTAAGGGCAACCGTGATCATACGCTGACTGAATTTCACCTCTTCTAATGTTGGGTGCGGCGTTCGGTCTGGGAAGAGCAAACCATTGATACAGAACTGACGGTCGTTGATCGTGTCACCGAAGTCACCGCCGTATGCCCAGAAGTGTTTGCCGTCGTTATCCCATTGGCTTAACCCTTGATCTACCCAGTCCCAAATGAAGCCACCTTGTAGGCGAGGGAATTCGCGGAACGCGTCCCAGTATTCGCTAAAGCTACCAAGGCTGTTACCCATCGCGTGGGCGTATTCACACAGAATCAGTGGGCGTTGTTCATTCGGTAAAGAGATCCATTTCTTGATTGGCCACTTAGGTACGGCTTCATCTTCAATGGTTGTATTCACGCGCGCGTACATTGGGCAAATAATATCTGTTGCGGTTGTATTTGCGCCGCCACCTTCGTACTGAACAGGGCGTGATGGGTCGAATTGCTTTGACCAAGCGTACATTGCGTTGTGGCTGCTACCGTGACCAGATTCATTACCCAAAGACCAAATAATAATCGATGGGTGGTTTTTGTCGCGCATTACCATTTGTGTATAACGGCTCATGTACGCGTGTGCCCATTGCGGATCGGCAGACAGGCGGTTCATCGGTATCATGCCATGGGTTTCGATATTTGCTTCGTCACAAACATACAAACCGTATTGGTCACATAACTCGTACCAACGAGGATGGTTAGGGTAGTGCGCGGTACGTACTGCGTTGAAGTTGTACTGCTTCATTAAGCAAATATCGCGGATCATATCTTCTTCGGTCATTACATGACCCAGCTCTGGGTGATGCTCGTGGCGGTTTACACCACGAATAAGCAGCGGCTTACCATTGAGTTGTAGTTGACCCTCTTTGACTTCCACTTTACGGAAACCAACTTGATACGCTTCACTCTCTAAATGGTTACCCTCTGCATCTAGCAGTGATATCACTGCGCGGTAAAGGTTGGGTGTTTCTGCCGTCCATTGCTGTGGCTCACGAACATGCAGTGTGTGGAATACGACGTCATTGTAACTACCGCGTTCATCGATACGACGGTTGTGTGGGCGAGCAACAGAAGGCTCTGTGATTGCTTGCTCACCCTCGAAAAGTTGCACATGAACTTGGCTAGTTTCTGGCGCAGAAATGTGGGTAACGATCGATAGGCTACCGTCACGGTAGCAGGCGTCAAGATCGGGCGTTATAAATACATCTTCAATGCACTGTTTTGGCTTTGACAGCAAAGTCACATCGCGAAAAATACCGCTTAGCCACCACATGTCTTGGTCTTCTAGGTAGCTACCGTCACTCCAACGGATCACCATTACTGCCAAAGTGTTTTCACCAGTTGTTAAATATTGGGAAAGGTCAAACTCTGCTGGCAAGCGGCTGTCTTGGCTATAACCTACCCAGTCACCGTTACACCATAGGTGAAAAGCAGAGTTCACGCCGTCAAAAATAATACGTTGAGTATTTTCTAGATCGGTGTCAGTCAGAGTCAGGTGCGTACGGTAACAACCTGTTGGGTTATCTGCAGGTACATAAGGAGGATTAACTTCAAACGGATATTTAACGTTGGCATAAATCGGCTTATCGTAGCCTTGAAGTTGCCAGTTAGAAGGAACTGTAATATCGCCCCACGCTGAATCATTGAATTGCACATCAATAAACTCACCTTCAACTTGCTCTGGCGCGTTAAATAATTTGAATTTCCATTGACCGTTCAGTGACTGACGCTGAGCGTGAATACCATCACGGGCATGGTTAATATCACGGTAGCTTGCAAGCGGGCTGTGCGCTTTAAGGCAGTGAATATTCACGGATTGAGGGTTTTCCCAGTCACGTCGTTGGATAATGTCTGAAAGTGCCATTATGGTTTTCCTACTTTTTATTTATGTTTTTTATCGTTGAGCCCTAACTCTGTACCGAGTGTAAATAACCACTGGAAACGTTTCCATGACGAGGTCGGCGTTTTTATCGTAAGGAAGGCTTCATTGCTATTTTGTTTGTAATGAGTACATTCTTAGTTGTACATAATGTAAAAGAGAAATTGGTATCAGAAAATGTGAAGTTAGTAGAAAAAATCAGCTTTAAATTTGCAGGTACTGCTGGTGGTTTCTTCGTGGGTGTTGGTCTTTCAGTGGTAGGCTATGTACCCAACGATTGAGTAATCGGCAAGCACAATCATGGAGTTAGAAGTTATGATGGTTGGTATACCAGCTATGCTGATGAAATCGTGAAATTAAGCGGCTTGGTTAGTAGGTAAACGTTAAGGATGGTCATTAAAATGAACCATCCTTTTTCTATTTTAAGCTATGCACCGTTTTGACTTAACAAACGAATTTTTCTAGCATTCAAGTGTTAAGCTCTGCAATAAATCTCTCGGATTTTTGAAAGCGGAAGTATTCTTATATGAGATAATTTATATGCACAGTTATTTTTAAATAGGTGAGAACATGCTTATCATATAGGTTAGAGCTGAAGTCTATGTTGATATTTGCATTCATGCAATAAAGATAACGAGGAGAAAACTATTAAATAGGTTTATTTTTTATAATCGTTATTCTGAATATTTAATTAATAATTATGCCAATTATCTAATGGTCTTAGAAAGAAATAGAAAAGTTACCAATCAGCTGATTGTTGCTATTAGTGATATTTCCTTCACATGTTTCTTCGCAATATGAAAGTTTAAGATTAATATCATCCACATTGCCTTTCATTAAAATATGGCGCAATAAAATATCACCATTTAATTGGTGGATTAATGCTTTCCAAGAGATTCCACTGTTTAAAATATTAAAGTTTACTATCATTTATTCACCTTTATTTTTGTTGTGCTATTTTCTTCACGAGATTGTTGGTACCAAAATCTTTTGCGACCGATTGAACGAGACATAAGCATCCTTAGCTTTGTTATCTTTATGGCATATCACAATAAGTACAAACCTAGATATGATTTTAAGCCATTGATATTTAATGTTAATTATTATAATGTAACGAAGTGAATAAGAAACGTAACGACATATACAAAAAGCAGATGTTTGAAATGTTAATATTTTCTAAAATACAATATAATTTACTGATTAAAAAGTGACGTAAATGATAATTAAACCATTTACGTCGACTTTCGAAATTAAAGCGCTACTACGTTAGCTGCTTGAGGGCCTTTTTGACCCTGCTCTACTTCGAAAGATACTTTTTGGCCTTCAGCTAGCGTTTTAAAGCCTTCAGAAGCGATTGCACGGAAGTGAACAAATACGTCAGCGCCGCCGTTGTCTTGAGTAATAAAACCAAAACCTTTATCTTCGTTAAACCATTTTACTAGACCAGTTGTTGTATTAGACATGTAGTGTCCCTTAATATTTAAATTCATAAATTATCACGATAGTGTGATGTGCTGAGAGCTTGAATTATTGAATGTTACGATGAAGCTAAGGGAAACGCTGAGGATAACAACACTAACGAAGAAATTCTGAGGTTTTACTTTTACTTGATGTTTCATTAATAACTCTGAACAACAGAGCGAGATGGATAGTACCTTGATTTCGAATATTGTAAAGGTTTATTTGAAAATATAAAAATCGAATCTAACATTGGAGAGCGACATTCTTACATTAACCAAGGTTGCTTGGGTAATGTAAGATAATATCGATATATTGATTAGTTAAAAGGAGTGTGTATCTGTGATGCTGAATTACATTGAACCAGTGTTTCGTCCGCCATCTGAGTGGAAATCGTTGATCTTGTAAGTGACCAACGGATGTAGCCATAACCAGTGTACTTTCACTATGTATACTCAGCCACACAAGAAATTTCGCTCCAAGAAACCTGATGATATTGAACGAGAGTTACAAAAAATCGCAGCATCTGGCACACGTGTACATCGTGTTTTTGGCTGATGGGGATGCGATGACTTTGCCGTTCGCGCGTTTACAGCATATTTGTTCCCTGATTAACCAGTATTTACCCGACGTTCAGCGTATTTTGAGCTACTGTTTACCCCGTAATCTTACTAATAAAACCGAAGATCAACTTGCCGAGTTACGCCAATTAGGTTTGAGTTTATTGTATGTGGGATGTGAAAGTGGCGATGACGAAGTGTTAGCCAAAGTACAAAAAGGCGAGACATTCGAGTCGTCGTTAATTGTGCTGAATAAGATCAAAGTCGCAGGTATGAAAAGTTCGGTTATGATCCTTAATGGCTTGGGGGGACCACTTTTAAGTGAGCAGCATGCGATTGCTTCAGCAAAATTGATGAATGCTGCTCAGCCAGAGTATTTATCGACTTTGGTAGTCTCTTTCCCTTTAGGAGAAGCACGTTTTGCCGCGGGATTTAATGGGCAATTTCGTCAATTAACACAAGCTGAGCTGTTTAATGAAATGAAAGTATTATTGGAACACCTTGAGCTGGATAAAACCGTGTTTCGCTCTGATCATGCTTCGAACCCAGATGTAATGCCTCTTTGAGCTGAGTGGCAACGTGGGTTGTAATGGTGATGAAGCTATGGTTTCGTCAGAATTGTTTGCTCTACTTAACTTACCCTAAGATTGACGATCTGCAGGGTGATTTACACCATCACTAACCGGCACTTCACCTAATTCATACGGGTTAATGCTGTCTAAACACCCTACATTGATACCGAATTCCGTCGGATCTGAGCGGCGTTGGTGGTGTGTGTAAATACCACAGTTAGAGCAGAAGTAGTGTTTTGCCGTGTGGGTATTGAACTGATATAAACGTAATACTTCTTCGCCTGCTGTGATAGTCAGGTTGGATAAGGTTACGGATGCCACGATAGCCCCTTTACGTCGGCACATGGAACAGTCGCAGCGGCGTAATTTTTCCAGTCCATTAGGTAAATTCACGGTAAATTTCACGGCACCGCAATGGCATTGCCCGGTATGAATAGGTTTGAGATCCATTTCTTTTGTATTCCCTTCTTTGTATTAACTACAAAATAATGTGTGGCAAATAACGCGACATATCTTGAGTCACTTTCGATTTGTCTTCTCTTATCGAGATCCCTCCCGGTTTGTCATTAACTAACCAACTGCCAATTAGGGTGTAATAATCACCAAATTTAGGCAAAGGGTGGTATGCCTGATAAATCACCCCTTCATCACCGTAAGGACCATCAACACGCAAGGTTTGCTTACCATTTTGGACGATGGAAATGTTAGCTCCTTCACGTGCAAATAACGGCTTGATAACGTAGTCTCGCAAGCTACTAAGCCCTTTGTCATCAGGGAAGTAGGCGGGCAATAGATTGGGGTGATTATGAAATTTTTGCCATAAAAGGGGCAATAGTGCTTTATTACTAATGACTGATTTCCACATCGGTTCCAACCAGTTAACCTTGGCATCGGTTAGGTTTTCTGCATAGTTTTCACGGAACATAAATTCCCAAGGGTACAGTTTGAACATCCAACGAATAGGGCGGCTTGCCATATCGGTGAATTCCCCTCTATTGTTCAAGCCAATATCTTCGATGTGAACAAAGGCAGTCGATAGTCCGGCTTCTTTTGCACAATCTTCCATGTATTGAACAGTGCCGCGATCTTCTTCTGTATCATGACAACAAGAAAAGTGCAGTGTTTGGCCTGGCTGAGAATGCGCTAACTCTTTAAAGCGATTGATCAGCAGCTCTTGCAGTAAGTTAAATTGGTCTGCATCACGGCGAATAGCCCCGCTTTTAACTTGATCTTCAAGCCATAGCCATTGCCAGAACCCTGTTTCGAAAAGAGAGGTCGGCGTATCCGCATTGTTTTCATATAGCTTCGCATGCCCTGTACCGTCATAGGCAAAATCTAAGCGAGAATAAAGTGAGGGTTCTTTACGTTGCCATGAATCTAATACGTTTTGCCACATGGCTTCTGGTATTTGGAATTTACGTAACCAATATTCATCTCGTACGACAGTATCTACCACATCAAGACACATCTGGTGTATCTCTTCGGTTGGATCCTCGATATCACGTTCAATTTGCTCTAACGTGAATTGATAATAAGCGGTCTCATCCCAATAAGGGTCTTCATACATCGAGTGAAAGCCAAAGCCATATTCGGCGGCTAATTCACGCCAATGTTTACGTTCCTTACTGTCAATTCTGAGCATTCGTGATTGTCCTTACTGCATACAAAGGGTGTTATACCCAAGTTACCTTGAGGTGGCTTGGGTATAAAGCGTTACGCTACTGAGAATATGACACTTTTCAGCGTGATAGCCAAACTTGAGTTGTAATATTTAAAGACGAATACCGAATATTGAGGAGGAGCGAGTTAAACGAAGGGATCATTAAAAAGCCAAAGTAAAAGGATTTCCAATGGCTTTATGTACAGTGGTATTTCATACACCTAAATTGATTTAGAAAAGATATACGGTGTTATGGAATATAAGAGAAGTCGGTTACATGATTTTTTGGTGCTTACTACTTACGACTGCACCATCTAGTATATTAAATTTATACACGGAGTTTTTATCTGTGCATTCAAGTGCCTTCTCCAAGAGGGTGCATGTCCCACCAGCACGGGTGAACATACTTTGAACGACCTTAACCTCGGTGCCTTTATCGATGGCATGTAATTCTTCTGTAGTTACTGGGGCAATACGACCAGATTTCACTAATTTAGGTATATCAAACATACTTGTTGTCTGGCACCCTGCCAATATAAATGGCGACAATGTTATTAGCGCAAGTAGTTTTGAGCATTTCATTTTTATTCCCTTTAAGTGTTGAACGGTGTTTTATATTTTGTGGAAATTTACCGTCAATAGATTGGCGTGTAAACCTTTTTATATATATATTGGGAATTTTAATCAGAAAGGCATTCAACTATTGAATGCTTACTTGCCTAAAGTTGGGATCAGGGAAAGGTATTTATTGAAATGTATTGCGGATGCGGCACTCACCAGAAGATGAGTACCGATTTTGAACTGATTTGAAATACTATTCTTTTAAATAGGTACATAAGAATTGTGTAACCGATGTTTCAATCGCTATTTGTTGTTCTTCTGCATTTGCTGGTGGAAGGTGGACTAATATTTGAGGCCAAAAGATAATCGCTTTGATTGAGGCAAAAAATTGTTCAGAAGCGACTTTTGGATAAGCGACATCAAGCTTATTGGCTGCAATCCCTGCTTCTATCCATTGAGTTAACCCAATACAACCTTCTAAATCTTGAATTTTTTCTTGCATGATGGTCGCAGATTTACTTGATCGCATACATTCAGATAAAACCATGCGTGCAAGCGAAAGAAATTCATCGCTGCAAAGCAATTTGACTTCTGTTTCTGCTATCGCGGTAAGCTGAGATTTTACCGATGTTGTGGTATTAAATTGAACGTCAGCAATGGTGTGTATGTTTGAGAATAGACGCTCAATAATCATGCTAAATAGACTGTCTTTCGTTGGATAATATTTATAAAGCGTCCGCTTAGAGACTTCTGCTTTTTTGGATATTGCTTCCATGCTGGTTTGTTCTAGCCCTTTCTCAGTGAAAAGGGCTATAGCAGCCAGAATAATATTTTCTTGTTTTATTTCAGCAACTTTAACCATATATCACTCAATATTATAAATAAAAGTAAACGTATGTGTTTACTTTGTGGTGGTTCACGTTATTATTAAAAGTATACACCATCGTTTACTTTTGAGGCTAGCATAAATATGAATACCAAGTTGAAAACATCGTTGATTCCTTTAATGAGTGTACTTGGATTGGCTGCCTGTAATGATAATCCTATTACGGGGGAACATGTTCTGAGTGCTGATTTACGTCAAACGCGTATTGAACAATCAGCTCAATTCTTTGATGGCAAAGTTATTTCTCGCATTCCACAGGTTGAAAACCAAGAGGGTATTGTAAAAACGCTATGGAAATTTTTTGCCCAACGTAGCCAATATAAGCCTTCACAAGCATTACCGTATCAAGATGTTGATATTACACGATTACAAAACCCTAGTGAGCAATTACGTGTGACTTGGCTCGGGCATTCGTCATTATTTATAGAAGCCGACAAAACACGTATTTTAATTGATCCTGTATTTGAATATGCAGCCCCTGCTTTTTTTGCCCGAATGTTTCAGCGTAATGTTGCGGCCCCTGTAAGCCGTGAAGATTTACCATTACCTGATGTGATTGTGATTTCGCATGATCATTATGACCATTTAGAAGAAAATACAGCCCGATTTTATGCCAACAAAGATGTGATGTTTTTTGTGCCGCTAGGGGTTGGACGTCACCTTGAAAAATGGGGTGTTCCACCAACAAATATTAAAGAATTTGATTGGTGGGAAAGTCAGAAAATAAATTCGGTAACCATTACTGCGGCACCAGCCAACCACAATTCAGGTAGAGGGCTGTTTGATTCAAACAAAACGCTATGGGCTTCTTGGGCAATTCAGGCTGATACTGGTAGTGTGTTTTTTAGTGGCGATACTGCTTATGGTGAGCATTTTAAGCAAATAGGCGAACGCTTAGGTCCGTTCGATTTGGCTTTTATTGAAGTTGCAGCCAACTTAAAAGAAGACAGTGGTTATCCTGTTGAAGGCTGGGGGCATATGCAAGCATCTCATACCATGCAGGCACATTTAGATGTTCAAGCTGATAAATTGTTTCCTGTCCATTGGTCAACGTATGAACTTTTTATTCATCAGTGGGATGAGCCTGTAAATGATTTGATTGCAGAAGCGGCTAAATATGGTGTTGAGTTAGTGACACCGATGGTAGGTGCTTCTATTGATCTGCCTTTAGCAGAGAAAACGGCGTATTGGTGGCAAGATGTTTATGACAAAGGTGCAGCAATTCCATTGGTGTTTAACTCACAATAATAAGTAACGCTGAAATTGAGATAACAGATTCATTAAAACGTCAGAAACTGTAATTATGATAGTTGGTCTTATTGGTCTTATGAAGTTGACTGGAGGGAATCATGGAAGTACATATTGCTAAAACCCAACAAGAATTAGAAAGGGCTGCCACTGTTCTTGTGCAATTACGCCCTGCATTTAATATTGCTTCATTGTGTGAACAAATTATTCAACAGCAAAAGCAGGGATATCAAGTCGCTTACGTCGAACTCGATGGGCGAGTTGTTTGTGTGGCTGGCTTTACAGTTAACCTAAAATTGGCGTGGGGTAAATCAATATACGTTGATGACTTGGTTACCGATTCAGACACACGATCTGTTGGGGCGGGCAAGCACATGATTGAATGGCTAAAGATGTACGCTAAAAACGAAGGATGTAGAGAAATACATTTAGATTCAGGTGTACAGCGTTATGGTGCTCATCGCTTTTATCTTCGTGAAGGCTTTAATATAACATCTCATCATTTTATGCTGAACAACGTCAGTGACTGATTGTTAAGTGCTGGTTTGGTTGAAACGGTAAGATAGCATCCAATAATTCCGATGAGGAGAAGCTTGTTGACCGTTCTTCTTTATTTCATTATTGGCGCTAAAGCCCTTCGACGTTAATCCAATTCCAGCGCCTTTGCACTTCTTGTACTTTCTGATTGAGAACAATATTCCTAATATCCTCAACAAATTCTTCAATCAAGCTGCCAAATTCCCCCTTTCGGCTGATGACGGCTAACTGTCGGGTGATGCCAGGAGCAGGTAATGGCTGGCATTCCAGCTTATCCAGTAGCTCAAGCTGTCGAGCCAAAAACGTGGGTGAGGAAAGCGACCACCCCAATCCTTCTGCCACCATACCCAGCACGTTATCGGCGCGATCAAGAGAGAATTGACTCTGTGGCTTGTAGTTACGCCAGCGTAGCCAATTGTTGGTTTGGGTTCCTGTCGGTGTCCAGTTTTCATAGGCGATATAAGGCTTGTTTCTAGCCAGCCATTGGATGTCTTTCGTTTCCCAGTTTGCAGGGGTAACAACGACGTATTGCTCTCCCAATAGTGGGAACATGGCGAGATCCTGTGGGATATCCTGATTAGCCATACTGATGATGATATCGGTTTTGCCTGACTGAAGTGAGGTTAGCAATTCTGGGGCGGTGCCAGTTATCTGGTTGATATGGGCAACTTTGGGTTGGAGATATTTGAGCAACTCTATACCCGCAATTTGGGTAACCGAATCGACCATGCCAATACGCAATCGGGGTAGCTTGCCTTTTTCTATCGAGTGCATCCAGTCTTGCAGTTTGCGCGATTCAGCCAGTAGTTTGCTGCCCTGCTCGTACAGTTCACGTCCAGCCAGTGTCAGTTTGATTGGACGCTTACTTCTGTCTAGCAGTTTGCTGTCAAGTATCTGCTCTAGGCTCTGAACCAGCTGTGAAACCGCAGATTGGGTTTGATTAAGCTGTTGGGCCGCTTTGCTAAATGAGCCGGTCTCGACCACGGTAATGAAGGTTCTGAGTTGGCGAAGATCAAAGGCAATATTGTCCATATGTGGCTGCATTATAAGTTGAACTAATACTCTCTATTATATTCTCCACTGCTAGCTAAGTTCGGAGTTACGTCAAAAAATCAAACAAAGCCATGGCATAGAATCCTAGTTATTCCGAAAGTACTTAAAAAGTATTTCCAAAATATCTAAAAAATGCAGGGCTTAGCGATGAGAAAAGAAACGGATGTATTAGGCGAGATGATGTTACCCGATGAGGTTTACTACGGTATTCAGACTGTTCGTGCCCGTGATAACTTTGCTGTATCTGGTCGTACGGCGGTAGATGTACCGCATTATTTGTGGGCCGTAGCGGCTATCAAGCAAGCTGCAGCTAAAGCTAACTGCAAAATTGGTGCGCTAGACGCCACTGTGGCCAAAGCGATTGTACAGGCTTCACAGGAAATGATGGATCACCGTTTCGATGATCAGTTCCCGATTGATATTTTTCAAGGTGGCGGCGGAACTTCGACCAATATGAACGCCAACGAGGTGATAGCAAATCGCGCTAACGAAATTCTTACCGGAAAGAAAGGCTATGATGTTGTACATCCCAATACTCACGTCAATATGGGGCAGTCGACTAACGATGTGATCCCTGCAGCGATGAAGATGACTTGCCGTATTAACTTACATGCGCTGATCGCAGAGGTCGCAGCACTTGAAGCCATGCTGGAAGAGAAAACCCAAGCATTTGATCACGTGGTGAAGCTGGCGAGAACCTGCCTGCAAGATGCGGTGCCGATTACTCTTGGCCAGCAATTCAGCGGCTATTTACATCAAGTTCGCCGTCTGCATCAATCGTTGAAAACAGCAAGCGAACAAACACTTGATTTACCGTTAGGTGCTACGGCGGTTGGTACGGGCTTGTCTACGCATGAGGGCTACCTAGAGCAGGTATATATCGAGCTTCGGGAAATATCGGGTGAACAGTTTATTGCTGAAGATAACTTCTTCGACGGTTTGCAAAATGGCGATACCTACCTTGAAGTTGCAGCCCAGCTGAAAAAGTTGGCTGCATTTTTATCTAAGATGGCAACTGATTTTCGTCTTCAGGGAAGTGGTCCGCGTGCTGGTTTCAACGAATTATTCTTACCCGCTGTTCAGCCAGGCTCTTCAATTATGCCGGGCAAAATTAACCCTGTGATGCCAGAACTGATCAATCAAATTGCCTATCAGGTAATTGGTAATGATGTGACGATTACGATGGCGGTTGAAGGTGGCGAGCTGGATCTCAATGTCTGGGAGCCCGTAATTATTAAAGCACTGTTTGAGTCGTGTAACTTACTAACCAATGCTATCCCATTGTTTGTTGAAAAGTGTCTGAAAGACTTGTTACCCAACGAGCCTGTTTGTCGTGAATATGCGGAGAAAAGTACCGCATTAGCCACGGTGATAGCGACTCTGTTTGGCTACAAAATAGGATGCCGTATTGCTGCGAAAGCCTTCGAACAGAACCTACGTGTGCGAGATGTAGTATTAGACGAGCAGTTGCTAACGTCAGAGCAGGCTGACTATTTGTTGGATCCGATGGTTATGACTGACCCCAAAGCCAGTGCGGCGGCAGTCACTCGTTATCAACAGGAAATAGCGACTCCTCAGAAAAACTTGAACTCTGAGGTTAATACTAAGGAGTTGGTATAATGGTTGACTCCTTAATACTGCAAATCGCACGTTGGTGCGTGGGTCTTCGGTTTGAAGATATTCCTGATGAAGTTATCGATATCGCCAAAACAGCATTGACCGATTATGTTGCCGTCACTATTGCCGGTAGCGATATGCCAGTTGCCAAAAATCTTCAACAGTTTGCCATTCAGCGTGCGCCACAGGGTAATTGTAGTGTGTTTGGCACTGAACAAAAAAGCAATATGGCTTATGCCAGTTATGCGAATGGGGCTGCATCTCACGCTCTTGATTTTGATGATGTGAGCTGGGCGACGATTGGTCACCCAACTGTGACTGTCGCTCCTGTGGCCTTTGCTGTAGCCGAAGAGCGGAAGTTGGATGGTGCGAGCATTTTACGAGCTTATATCGCAGGCGTTGAAGCTCAACATCAGATAGCAAGATGGGTGATGCCGCAGTTGTCTGAGCAGGGCTGGCATACCACCCCGACGATTGGTGTTTTTGGATCAACTGTTGCTGCTGGGATCCTGCTTGATCTTGATGAAGATACCTTAGCTCATGCGCTAGCGATTGCCGCGTCGTCGGCATCCGGCGTTCGAGGGAACTTCGGTAGTCAAACCAAAGCGATGCATGCAGGGTTGGCAGCGTTTAACGGTATCAATGCCGTTGAGTTGGCAATGATTGGCGTAACAGGGAAGCCCAATGTGATTGAGTCTGCTGATGGTTTCGCTCAGTGTTTCACCGGTATTACTACCCTCGAAGGGGCAGAGGTGACATTGGGTAAATACTGGGATCTGAAAGAAAATGGTCTGGTTTTCAAGCAATATCCGTGTTGTAGCGGCAGCCATCCTGCCATTGATTGTTGGGATGCTTTTTTGCAAGAAAGGTCACTAGGTGCTGATGACATTGAGTATTTACAGGTTGGCGTGAGCTTATTGGGGCCAAGAGAGCTGGTGTGTAATTGCCCCCAAAATGCCATTGAGGCTAAGTTTTCAATGCCGTATGCCCTTGCTGCTCGATTGATTCATGGTGGGGTGGGTTTGACTGAATTTACCGATGAAGCGGTATTGGATCAGCGTATTCAGGCGCTGATGCTGAAGATTCAGATGCGTATTGATCCCGAACTCGAAAAGCTGGGGTTCATCGGTACGGCTCCTGTCAAAATCAAGGTTTATTTAAAAAATGGCGAGATGATCAGCCTCGATAACGATCTCGCGAAAGGTAACCCAGAAAAGCCCTTTTTACAGGAAGAAATAGACCGGAAGTTTATGGCCTGTGTTGTAGCCAAATATGGCGAAAATCGATGCCTGTACTGGCTAACAGTATTAGCGCATTTAGAAACTGCAACGTATGAAGAACTTAACCAACTCCTGAATTAATAACGGGAGTGGAAGGAGGTATCCGATGATTATATTTCAAATAGTATTGTTATTAAGCGCGATTATTCTTGCTGCTCGTTTAGGTGGTATCGGGGTAGGGTTGGCGGGTGGTTTAGGAATGGCGATTGCTGTTTTTGGGCTTGGCTTACCACCGGGAGATATTCCGGTCTCGGTGATTTTGATCATTATGTCCGTGATCTTGGCGCTGTCGGTGATGCAGCAAGCGGGCGGTATGAACTACATGGTAAATTGCGCTGAAAAAATGCTGCGTAATAACCCTAAGTACATCAATATTCTGGCTCCGGCCACTACTTTTGTGCTGACGACACTTGCGGGCACGGGTTATACGGCAATGTCGGTATTGAATGTTATCCAGCAAGTCGCCAAGGAAAACGGGGTTCGTCCTAGTCAGCCGCTAAGCTCGGCAGTTGTTGCCTCTCAAATCGCGATTACCGCTTCGCCGATTTCGGCAGCGACCGCTGCGATGTACGTCGTGGTTGAAACTATGGGGGTAAGTTTTGGCACTGCGCTAAGCGTGATCATGCCTGCTGCCTTGTTTGGTACTGTTGTTGCTTCATTCGTGGCAAGTCGTCAGGGGTGTGAGCTGAAAGATGATCCAATCTTCAAAGAACGTGTCGAGAAAGGGTTGGTAAACTTTACGCCGGAAGAGCAGAAACAGATTGAACCGACGATTGAAGCCAAGCGTTCGGTGTGGTTGTTCCTTGGCGGTGTGTTATTTATTGTCGCCTTGTTGTTGTTTAAACCGCTGCTAGGTCATGCCTTGGGTTCTCGTGACATCATCGTTATTGTGATGCTGCTAACCAGCTTTATTATGGCAATGGTGTGTAAGGTTCAGCTTACTTCAATCAAGAAAGCACCGATTTTTGCTGATGGTGCAGAAAGCTTAGTCGTGATCCTCGGTATTGTTTGGTTGAGCTCGACCATTATTGGGGTGCATATTCCTGAGATAAAAATACTGGCGGGTGATGTACTAAATGAGTATCCGGCGCTGCTGGCGGTCGTCTTCTTTGGTACATCGGCTTTGCTGTTTAGCCAAGGAGCAACCAGTGCTTTGTTAGTGCCAATTGCAGCGTCGTTAAATGTTGATCCAGCTACAATCTTGGCCAGTTTTGTTGCGGTGAGTGCGCTGTATATGACCAATATTTATCCAACAACGGCTTTCGCCATTGCAACGGATGACACTGGCTCTTTCCTCAGCAGTCGGTGGAATGGCTCCTTCATTGTTAACCATCCGTTCTTCCTGCCGGGCATGTTGGGTATCGTGGCTGCTGTACCGTTCGGTTTTGTACTGGCGAATATTTTTGTCTAGCAGGCTCAAAAGATGGTGTTTGGCGTTATTACCTTTGTAAGGCTGGTTATGATAATTGAACCCAGCCTTATATTAGTGGCAATGAAATATTGAACGTTATTTGAGCGCTTCAAAAAAGCCCTAAATGCAAGTTTAGCTTACGACTTTTTTCTTATGTATTAGTCTTATCATACTCGAATTGTTTTAGGCTGAGAGTAAGTACATGCTGACATGCGTAAGTATGACAACTGAACGATTTAGGACATTTGGCGCTAAGGCTTTGTTGCTAATAGGATTGCTCTATGCGTCTGTAGGGCATACCGAAGATCGCGATCTTCGTGCCTTTCAGCATGGCTTAGATATTCTGCCGTTACCGAATGGTCAGTATGTGTCAATTTGGTCTTCTGTTGTATCAGATAAATTACAATTATCAAATAATGATAAGGAATGGAGCCATGACGTATATATGGCTTCATTTTCCAATGTCTCTACGCGACTCTCTCCTGAATTATTAATTTCTGCACCCGATCATACTGCTCAAGAGCCTGCAAGCTCAGCAATAAGCCGTGATGGTCATATCATGGTGACGATGGAAGATGCTTATCAGGCTAAGCATGAATTAATGCAATCTTATGCCGTGTTTGATACTCAATTTAAATCGATAGCCCCTTACCAACAAGTTGCTTTTGATGGCGGGCATTCGGGGCATGTTGCTGCTGTTGATAATCTCTTTGTTATATTCTTTTCTGAAGGGTGGGTAGACGGAGGCGGGGTTGATGATCTTGGCTCGGGTGATGATGTATTGCTTAAAACTTATAATTCAATAGGAAAAGAGCTAGGGCAGCTTTCTGTATCTGTTGGTGACAATCATCGTGATTGGTGGCCAATATTAGCGGGTTCTCAGCATGTTGCACTATTGCTATGGCAGAGATTTGTTGATGATAAAACAGATGCTCAATTAATGTATTCGATTTATGATCCAATAAAAAACACCTTGCTTAAGCAACCAATGGCACTCCGTGACGATGTTCAGTACTACACGTATGATGTGCAATTTTTGCCTACCGTGAATCGATTCTTAATTACTGGCACGAAGGAAAATAATACAGGTTTCGCATACTTAATTGATGAGCAAGGGTCCGTTGTAAATGCACTCAGCATGTTACCCCCTTTTGTGCGTGAAGCTCAGCCTGCGATTATTGATTACCAAAATGAAGTGGAAAGAGTTGTCTACCCCATTGCCCCGTCGGGTTTGGTTGTACTTGATGTGAATAAAACCAGCATTAGCCTCAAGCAGCGATTATACGATCCTTATTTATGGCAATACATCGGTACTGATGGGGTGTTTTTAGATGAGCAAACTGTTTATTTTCACACATTGTCGCAATATGGATTAAAAGAGATGCGTTGGCATATTCAAAAATAAAGCTTTGTTGATGAAGTATTGATTCTTCGATCTTTTTATCATTCTATTTTTATGCCGCGTAGGTATATTACGCATCAATTACGACAACAGATACTAGCAACATATTGATACTGCTTTAACTATCTCATTAATCAGAATTAAGACCTGCCATTTAAATATACCCTGAATTATAGGGTAGCTACGGTAATAAATATCAGCGCTTTTGACTGTCTTTACAGTTAGAGGAAATATGCGACTTACCTTTGTTGAGGTAGTTACCTGTATAAATTAATAATAATGAGCTTGCTAGGTTTTGGTATCTTATGACTACTTCCAATGTATTGGTTATGGTCGTTATTTTGACTACTGTTGTTGCCTGCAATGATAGTTCTGATGACACATTGAATAACGACGAGCTAAACAATGAAACTCCCACTGTCGTTTCCGATAGTACTGTAAATGCAGAAGAAAGCACTGAAAATTCTGAGGGAAGTAATACCTCACCGCCTGATGATACTATTGATCCATCACCAGCAGACCCTCCACCAGAAGAGCCGACAGTAAAGCTATTCGATAAGGATGGTTTACCACTGCCAGATTTGAGTATTCTCCACGACTACGAAGCTTATTTAAATGCGAGACCAAGCTATTACATGGACGCAGGTGCGCGTTTTGGTAATGTGGTCGATCAAGATAATACGCCTGCAGATAACAACGTTTCGAATGCGGGGGCAATGCTTGGTCGAGTGCTTTTCTACGATATTCGCTTGTCGGCTAACAATAGTGTGGCTTGTGCGTCTTGCCATATTCAGCTACATGGGTTCTCTGATCCTGAAGTGCTGAGCAATGGCTTTGATGGCGGTAAAACAGGTCGTCATTCTATGGGGTTAACCAATGCAACTTATTATTCTAGAGGCCGTTTCTTCTGGGATGAGCGAGCGGGTACGCTAGAAGAGCAGGTACTAATGCCCATTCAAGATAGTGTTGAAATGGGAATGAACTTACTCGATCTTGAAGTTAAGTTAGGACTAACCAGTTTTTATGCTCCTCTATTTTTAGCTGCATTCGGTGACGATGCAATTACCAGTGATCGTATATCAAGAGCACTAGCACAGTTTATTCGCTCTATGGTGAGTTATGGTTCTAAATATGACCAAGCTTTTACGGTAGGTGGCTCTGATACTCCGGATTTTAGCGCCGTTTTTTCTGAGCAAGAACTACGAGGCTTAGAGCTTTTTTCTGGTGTGCCAGATGATAATTCAGATTCACTTGGCTGTGATACTTGCCACCAGACATCAGCGCATGCGGCCGACAATAAACACGTAAATGGTTTAGATGCCAATACAAGTGCTGATCAAGGTGTGGGAGGTGGTTTCTTTAAAGTACCCTCATTGCGTAATGTCGCGGTAAGAGCTCCTTATATGCATGATGGTCGTTTTAGTAACTTAGACGAAGTGATTGAATTTTATAATAGCGGTGTTCAGGCACACCCTAATTTAGCCCCTGCGCTAAGGCGAAGGAATTCTTCTAGCGGTCGCCCGGTACGTTTTGATCTTAACCAAGAAGAGAAAGAGGCGTTGGTCATGTTTCTTGAAGCATTAACAGACGAAGCGTTTTTAGTGAATCCCATCTTCAGTAACCCTTTTCCTGAGGTTATAAATGAAGAAAGCGAGCCTGAATCATAAATAATGACTCGACTCGCTAGTGTGCTATTGGTGCTTCATTAATGACGTTTGGATTGCGGGGGAGGGTTTATCCACCCCATCCTTTACTACCGGATGATGATTTGCTGCTGTTCCAGCTCGACTTCGCTGAAACCGTTGAGCCAAACCCACCACGAGAGATCGTACGGTTGACTGTTGCTTTAGGTTTCATCTGATCTTTCGATACTCGGACTTTGGTTTTTTTATAGCTACTACGGCCGTAATCATTACCATCTGCCGTCGTCCAGCGATCATAAAAAATACTTCCTGGGTATGATGAGCGGAACATTGGCTGTGAATAATAGCCACGGTTGTTGTTGTTAATCATTCGGCTGAACATGAAGCCTGCCATTGCTGGCATAAACCAATTATTCTGTTGCGACTGTACACAAGCATTGTTACCAAACTCTGCAGCACAGTCGTATTGGGTTTGATATTTTGGTGCTGTGCGCTCTGCTTCTGCTAGCGCATTCTGATAGGCAGCTTGGCACTCACTGGTGTAGCTAGGGTTGTCATCGACACAGTCGTTTAACCCTTGATAAATGGATGCTTCACTGCTGTTATCAGTACATCCAGATAACACACCTGCAAAAGCGACAGTAACTGGCGCAACAGAATATGTGCGCCAATTTTTTCGCATACTGGCTAGTACAACCTGATTACTTCGTTTCATTTTGGCTGCTCCTAGTAAGTCATACAAGCGGCATTCAGTAGACCAACAGATACAGAGGTTGCCGCCATAAGAATACCTGCCGGTATTTCGCCAGCTTCAATACGTTCAACAATTTTTGGCATAAAACCAAAGCGAACGATAACGAAAGCAATAAGCTGAGCAAGAAGCGCCACAATGCCCCAAACGGCAAAGTCGACTAAGTTTACCGAGTTACTTGCAGCCCCAGCAATGGCAATGCTGTAACCAATAATTGAACCCGCCAACGCGATTGCAGCCGCGATATTTTTATCTTCTTTAACCAGTTTCCATTCGTCGTGTGGCGTAATGCGAACATAGACAAATTTAAACAACATCAAGAAAGCCAATG
The DNA here is from genome assembly GCF_003026285.1 of Photobacterium profundum. Classification (GTDB taxonomy): domain Bacteria; phylum Pseudomonadota; class Gammaproteobacteria; order Enterobacterales; family Vibrionaceae; genus Photobacterium; species Photobacterium profundum. Next base: position 715,495 of record NZ_PYOD01000002.1, on the reverse strand, counting down.
ACATTGAGAAATAGAGAAGAAAAGAGCCAAGGCCTGCCAGCGAATTTGCTAAAACATCCATGTGGATTCCTAAATAAGTAAGTTATTACAAACTAGCCAATGAGCTTAAAGTCTGTAGGGGATAGATTTATACCAGTGCTCGTGGCTAAGCAGCGTTCGGCACGGTTATGGATTATCTTTTCTTCACCTGATACTAAAACAGATTCAAAAATGTCATTGCCCACTTTACGTTCATAGATCATAACAAATTGATCAGTTTCACTAATTGAACCATTTTCGAGCCAGGTTTTTTCTGTCATCGCGACGGGTTTACTGTTGTCCCATACTTTATCAAACGTATGGCCTTCGAGTTCCCACGTTGGCTGTACAATTTGGTTATGGAGCAAATGCTTCCATTCCGATTCCGTATCAATCGGTTTGGTATCGTAGAAGTAATACAGTTTCACTTCACTGACATCGGCTTCTGTTTCACCTTGGGTTAGCACTTGAATAAAGCCTTCGTCATCGGTGTAATAACGGATTAAACGCGTTTGCTCATCAAGCTGAACGACGCCAACGGCTTTGATAAGCTGAGTACGTGATGCACCCTCGATAACAAGATCCGGTTCAATAAGGCGAAGTTTAAGATCATCTAGTTCAAACGCCCCACCAAGCCTTAATCCTAAGATTTCAGGGCTTTTAGGTACGCTAACTTCAGGCGTTGTTTTCTTTTTAAACCAATTAAACATGTTGCTTCCTAAACGGTTTCAGAAGAATATCAAATAGAGATTTATTATTTCCAGTTGAACTTGTTAATACGTTCATCGGAGATATAAAAAAGTTTAGCTCCTGGTGGTACTTCACGCTGTAGCGCAGGGTTTAGCTCTACGCCATCTCCCGTATCAATCGCAATGAGAGTCGCCTCGTGTTCTTGCTTAAAGAGCGTGAATAAAATATCGATAGTCGTAATAGCTGAACCACTTGGGTAAGTGACAGAGTATTGAGTCATGCCTTGATCCGTACTCAGTAATTCGTGGTGTAACTCGCTTGAACCAGGGTCAACCGCTGCTTTTGCTAGCATCTCTACCGCGACAGAGGGAATGCATTCAGCATTCGGACAATGCTGCTTAAGCAACTGGCTTAAGGATTCGTCATTGAAATAGGCAAGTAGGTGTGCGGTAGGGTTCTTATTGGCACAGTATAAGGCTGCCGATAGCGTTACGTCGTCTTCAGGATTATCAATCACAATACAGCTTGCATGTTCAATGCTTGCTCGTGCCATCCCTTCATTATCGGTAAAGCTCGCCACACGGACAAACTCCACTTCACCCGGTAATGGATTTTCTATTTCAGGGCGCACGCATAATACGATAGGGCGGTTGCCTCTTTCTTCATGTTGCAGCATTTTTATCAGATGCAAGGTGCGCTGTGCATTCCAGCCAAGCACTAAAATATGATTGTCCACTTTAAGACTCCGTCTTCCCAACAGGCCACTTTTCCAATAAGTAATGAAAAATCCTGCAATACGCCCAACACCGAGTGCAAATAACCCAAGTCCACCGGGAATAATGAATAAAGAAACGACCCACTTACCCATCACAGTGGTTGGTGACATGTCACCATAGCCAACTGTTGATGCTGTTACGAATAGATAATAAACAAAATCGGTAAGTGAGTGCGTAAGTGCACGCTCACCGGCTATCATAAGCAATAGCCAGCTTATTGCACTATAACCAAGCAAGGTAAGTAAAAGGTTTCGTCCATTCAACTGCCCTAAGTTTTTTACGGCCCAACGTTGAAAGAGAATCCATATCGACATTAATTACCTCCTTGTCGCTATCCTTCAATATTATAACGAAGGATAGTCTAATTACTTACCTAAAATACGCGCAAGTTCATCTTCTGCCGATGATTTTCCACCAGCGGTGATACCCGCTTCAGCCAGTTTCTTATCAAGGCTACTACCAGATTGCTCTTCAGCCATTTCTGCTGCAGCTTCAAGTTGTGCTGATTTCTCTGTTTGGCGTTGTTTAATACGCTCTAGTGATTCAACAGCAGTGTGCATTTTAGCATTGGCACCCACGTTAGTTGCCGATACTGCTGATTGTGCTTTTTGTACTGCTTCGTTAGCTTTCACAACATCGACCTGTTGTTCTAGCTGGCGTAGTTTGTCTTTTGCTTGTGCAATATTAGTGCGCATGCTTTGCTCTGATTTTACAAACTGATCAAGGTATGTTTGCTCAGCTTGCTGTTCGTTACGCAGTGCAGCCACTTTTTGCGCACATTCAAGAGCCAGTTCTTGCTGACCTTTTTCCATTGCGCCACGTGCATGGCCTTCATATTCTGTAATTCCGTTGTTGAATGCTTCCACTTTCTGTTGTGACATTTTACGTTTTGCAACAATGCTAACAAGTGCTTCATCTGAACGACGAAGTTCCTGTTTTGCTTCACGGATTTCTTGATCAAGAATACGCAGTGCCTGACCATCAGCTACAGATTCTGCAGCGTCGTTTGCTCCGCCTTTAATTGCGGTAAATAATTTTTTCCAAACGCTCATTATACTGTCTCCGCTAGGTGTTCTTGGTAAAGTTCGATAAATGCTTCTACATTTCGGAATAAAGTTGCTACTTCAATAACAACACTTTGTGCATTGGATTGAGAAGATAAAGAACCAAATGCAATGTAATAGCTGTGACCATCAATGCTATTAATACCAATGGTCGATAATGGGAACATCATGTGCGTGCGTAAGATCTCATCGTTTAACGCATTCACATCTTTTACTTGGTCTTGTGGAAATAATAATACTTCAACAAGAATCTGCTCACCCGCAACGGCAAGGTACGCTTCGATGTTATCTTCATTACGTAGAACAAGCGTTTGCTCATTGGTTTCAATCTGCCAACCTTCATGCTCGCTTAGAATCGGAAGAAGATCTGATAATTGCAACGTCATAGTCGATACCTTATATGTGAGTAGTAATACTTACTTTACGTCTTTTTGCCTGTACATAGGCATAATAACCAGTTGTTTTATTAGGTTCGTTAAATACGTAAATGTTCAATCTGATATTCAATATACCTGAAAGATGTAGAGCATATCCTACAGTATGAATTTATAGGGTTAAAAATCAGAGTGTTTTTGCAATTTTGATGACTTTTTTGTGACCAAATGTGAACTGTGAGTTGAATGGAATATATAATTTTGTTCGTTAGGAGGTTACTGATATACACATCATCATTTTTGTTGGCTTGTTGAATGCCATTTTCTTAGTGAATGTATATGATGAGCATAGCCGGAGAAGAACGGAGTGTGGACAGTATAACGAAAGCAAAAAAAAGCCTACAATAAGTAGGCAATACAGATACTTTTATAGCATGTATACACACGCCTCTCTCTTTTCAGGGAGATTGTCTGTTAATTGGATTCCGATTGTCCCAAAGACATCACGAGCTGACTGTCTTTGATCTTTATCATACGCAGTACTATAAAATTACTCAATGGTTATATAGTTCGCCATTCTGTTTATTTTCAGGCGAAAAAAAACCGAGCCTACACTCGGTTTTATAGATAATCAGTTTTTATCGAGAAAGAGACAAATAGTTCTTTCTACCGTTGTTTATTAAGCAAGAAGCTCTTTTGCTGTATCAACAACGTTTTCAACCGTAAAGCCAAACATCTTGAATAGCTCGCCTGCTGGTGCAGACTCACCAAATGTTGTCATTCCGATGATGCGACCGTCGAAGCCTACATACTTGTACCAGAAATCAGCAATACCCGCTTCAACTGCAATACGTGCAGTCACATCAGAAGGCAATACAGACTCACGGTAAGCAGCATCTTGCTTATCAAATGTATCTGTTGCTGGCATAGAAACAACGCGAACCTTACGACCATCAGCGGTTAGCTGCGCGTAAGCTTCTGTTACTAGCTCAACTTCAGAACCTGTTGCGATAAGAATCAGCTCTGGCTTGCCTTCACAATCTTTCAGGATGTAACCACCCTTCGCGATATCAGCCACTTGTGCATCTGTACGTGGTTGTTGTGCTAGGTTCTGACGCGAGAAGATAAGCGCTGTAGGGCCATCTTTACGCTCGATTGCCAGTTTCCAAGCAACAGCTGATTCAACTTGATCACATGGACGCCATGTACTCATGTTAGGTGTTAGACGCAGTGAAGCAATTTGCTCTACTGGCTGGTGCGTTGGACCATCTTCACCCAGGCCGATTGAGTCGTGCGTGTACACTTGGATGTTCTGAATTTTCATCAGGGCAGCCATACGCATTGCGTTACGTGCGTATTCCATGAACATCAGGAATGTTGCGCCGTAAGGTACGAAACCGCCGTGTAGTGCCATGCCATTGATGATAGCGGTCATTGCGAATTCACGTACACCATAGTGGATGTAGTTACCGCTAAAGTCGCCAGCTTCTAGTGCTTTCGAACCAGACCACATCGTCAAGTTAGACGGTGCAAGGTCAGCAGAGCCGCCCATGAATTCAGGAACAAGCTTACCGAATGCTTCTAGTGCGTTTTGAGACGCTTTACGTGAAGCAATGTTTGCTGGGTTAGCTTGAAGGTCAGCGATGATTTTATTTGTTTCAGCTTCCCAGTTAGCAGGAAGATCACCAACAGAACGACGCTTAAATTCAGCTGCTAGTTCAGGGTGAGCTGCTGCGTATGCTGCAAACTTCTCGTCCCATGCTGATTCTTTTGCAGAGCCTGCTTCTTTCGCATCCCATTCTGCTGCAATGTCAGTCGGGATTTCGAAAGGACCGTGGTTCCAGCCAAGGAATTCACGTGCCGCTGCGATTTCTTCTGCGCCTAGAGGAGCACCGTGACAATCGTGTGTGCCCGCTTTGTTTGGAGAGCCAAAACCGATAATAGTCTTAGCACAAATAAGCGTTGGCTTACCTGTTTCAGCTTTTGCAGCTTCGATTGCCGCGTTGATTGCGTCAGCATCGTGACCATCAACCGCAGGAATAACATGCCAGCCGTACGCTTCAAAACGCTTAGGTGTATCGTCAGTGAACCAACCTTCTACTTCACCATCGATAGAGATACCGTTGTCATCCCAGAAAGCAACCAGCTTGCCAAGACCCAGCGTACCCGCTAGAGAACATGCTTCATGAGAGATACCTTCCATCATGCAGCCATCACCTAAGAAGGTGTAAGTATGGTGATCAACAACCTTGTGACCGTCACGGTTGAATTGGTCAGCCATTGCTTTCTCAGCAATCGCCATACCTACCGCGTTAGTAATACCTTGGCCTAGTGGACCTGTTGTTGTTTCAATGCCTGGTGCGTAACCGTATTCAGGGTGACCTGGCGTTTTAGAGTGAAGTTGACGGAAGTTTTTCAGATCGTTAATCGATAGATCGTAACCTGTTAGGTGCAATAGTGAGTAAATCAGCATTGAACCGTGACCATTAGAAAGTACGAAGCGATCGCGATCAGCCCACTGTGGGTTTTGTGGGTTGTGGTTCATGTGGCTGCGCCACAGTACTTCAGCGATATCAGCCATACCCATTGGTGCACCAGGGTGACCAGAGTTAGCTTGTTGAACACCGTCCATGCTTAGGGCACGGATTGCATTTGCCAGCACTTTGCGAGAAAGACCGTTATGTTCCATATTCATTTCACCAAAAATTCAAACGATTCAAAAGTAAGAAAGCGGCTGGAAGGCCGCTTTCTGAAATACAATAAAGTCTTATAGACGCTCTGCAATCATGACTTCAAGTTTACCTTGGTCAACCGCAAAGTTACGGATACCGTCAGCCAGCTTTTCAACAGCCATTGGGTCTTGGTTATGTTCCCATAGGAATTCAGCGTGCGTCATTGCTGCTGGGCGCTCTTTAGTGCCATTCGTGTCAATCAGCTTCTCAACCACTTCACCCGTTGCGTCTTCAAGTTCTTGAAGTAAGTTAGGGCTGATAGTGAGACGATCACAACCCGCAAGCTCAAGAATTTCGCCGATGTTACGGAAGCTAGCACCCATAACAACTGTCTTGTAGCCATACGATTTGTAGTAGTCGTAGATACCCGTTACCGAAACCACGCCTGGATCTTCAGATGCTTCAAAGTCACGACCTTCTTTCGCTTTATACCAATCCATGATACGACCAACGAAAGGAGAAATTAAGAACACACCCGCTTCAGCACAAGCACGTGCCTGAGCGAATGAGAATAGAAGTGTTAGGTTACAGTTAATGCCTTCTTTTTCTAGGATTTCAGCGGCGCGAATGCCTTCCCAAGTAGACGCTAACTTAATAAGGATACGGTCGTTAGTGATGCCAGCATCGTTATACATTTTAATAAGCTGACGTGCTTTGATTACGCTGCCTTCTGTATCGTAAGAAAGACGCGCATCAACTTCTGTTGAAATACGACCAGGTACAACTTTTAGGATTTCTTTACCGATGTTAACGGCAAGCATGTCGCAGGTGTCTGCAACTTGCTGAGTTTTGTCATTGCTTTGTGCTTTAGCGTAAGCAATAGAAGCGTCGATAAGAGGAGCATATTCAGCAATCTGAGCTGCTTTAAGAATCAACGATGGATTTGTCGTTGCATCTTCAGGCTGATATTTACTGATTGCTTCGATGTCGCCAGTGTCAGCAACAACAGTGGTTAGTGCGCGCAATTGTTCCAGTTTAGTGCTCATATATCTCGACCTTCAACTTATTTGGGCTTGTCTCAATGCTAGCTTAAAGTGAAGCTAGCAAAAGTATATTCACGAGTTCTTAACGTAATTCCTGCAAACCAAAAACATACCTGGTGAACAAATGGGTTGGTTAAGAGCAATTGATGTATCGATAATTGTCTTTTTACTGGAATTTGTCAATTATCAACTGTATCAAAGCGTGTTTAGATCTCATTTTTTATCAGGTAAGTTCTGTTTATTACCTAATGAACCGCATTGATGAGCGATTTTAATCTTTGTTCAGTGTAGTCAATTAATGAGCAAATGATCCATACTGCGATCAAATGTTCGGTGTTGGTGAGCAATTACTGTTGATTATGCGATGCAGTCGGTGTACTGGTAGAGTAAGTCATTAAGCGTATGGACCAAATAGTAAGTCGATCCATACGCTATTATGATTGTTTTTTATTGCAGTTTTATATTGCTGTAACTGTTATTTGTTGGTGAATTTCGTCGATTGCGTAATGCAGTTCATTTGTGAGTAATGCGATTTCATTATCTGTCGGCAATGCTTTTATTTTGACTTTCTTTTCGACGTTTTGAGCTGCCTGGCTAACCTTAAATGCACCTATGCTGCCCGATGCTCCCTTTAAAGAATGGCTAATTAAAACTGCCGCATCAAAGTCAGAGCGTTTCAGTGCTTGTTCGAATTTACTGACATCATTGGCGTGCTCTTCTGCAAATATCATCAGAAATTGAACAACAATGTTATGGTCGTCGTCCATCATGTCTAATAAGGTATTCAACTCGATGGACCTAAACTGCGTTGGGTCGAGTGTTATATTACCGCTTGCGCCGTAGTATTCGGTTGTAAGGAACTCAGCCTCTTTAATGTTGTTATTCAGTAATAGCGAGCTAGATGCTTTAGCTGTCATTGTTGGTGTAATGTATTCTGGCTCAGCTCTTAGTGAGGCCATTGCTGTAATTTTGCTTTTGAATCGTTGTAATGCATCCTGCAATTTACGTTCATCAAGTGGTTTAGTGATAACGCAATCTGCCCCTGCATTGAGCATGTTTTTTTGGGTTTCTTCAAATACATCGGCAGTACATGCAAAGATGGGTATTTGGCAAATAGCTGAATTAAGTGCACGAATACGTTTAGTGGCTTCTATGCCATCCATTACTGGCATATGATTATCCATTAAGATCATATCAAAATATCCATGTTCGAGTATTTTTAGTGCTTCCACGCCATTTTCTACAGCGTGTGTATTAAAGCCATATTGTTTAAGGAATGATTCGATGATGAGTACATTCAAATTATTATCTTCAACAATAAGCACTTTTAAATCAATAAAAGCACTACGGTCAAATTCAATTTCTTGTTGTTTTTCTTGCTCATAGTGACCTTGTTCTACCAATAAGGTAATAGTGAACGTTGATCCTTTACCATATGTACTTTCTAATTGGATATCACCATTCATTAGGTTTACCAGCTGGCTAACAATGCTTAAACCTAACCCTGTGCCACCAAACCGACGACTGGTTGATATTTCTGCTTGCGAAAATGGGTCAAAAATTTGCTGCATACGATCTTCAGCAATACCAATTCCTGTATCTTGAGTGGTAATAATGAGTCTTCTTTCTCTAGGGTCGTCACATTGATCTTGGTTTAACGACACGCTTACTTCACCTTTATCAGTAAACTTGATGGCATTGTTAATCACATTAAACAGTATTTGGCGAATACGAGATTTATCGGCAAAAAACCAACTGTTATAGTCAAAGTTACACTGAATGGAGAAACCGAGACCTTTCTCTTTTGCCAGTGAATAGTAAGTACTTTCAATTGTGCCGACTAAATCTGTAATACAGAAATTGGCTTTATTAAGTTTGAACTGTCCTTGTTCAATTTTAGAGAAATCCAAAATGTCGTTGAGTATCGACATCATGTGCTTACCTGAATCGAGCAACGTCAGAAGGTGATGTCTTTGTTCTTGTGTTAGGTCTGTTTTTAATAGTAACTGTGATAGCCCTAACATCCCATTCATTGGGGTGCGAATTTCATGCGAGAGGTTGGCTAAGAAGGTCGACTTTGCGCGATCAGCGGCTTCTGCTTTTTCTAATGCTTGATTCAACCGTTGTGTATCATACGCAATTTTTGTAGCGCCTTGATTCAGTGCTTCTTGCAGCACTTGAAATTCATGTGGACCTTTAAGAGTATGCTGGCTGGTGTAGTTACCAAGCTTAAATTGTGCCGCAAAACGCGCGAGTTTTGCTAGCGGTACGGTGATTCGCTTTGTCAGCACTATCGACAAAACCATGACAATACAAGCGGTAAACAATAGCGCCAGCATGAAATACCGATGAAGGTAATCGATAGCTTGGGTTGCTACATGTTGCGGTGTAATAGTGACTAATGACCACTGTGTTTTATTGTCATTACTGAGTGTATTCAGTGGTGATACTGTCGTAAATAACTCTTCATTATAACGATTTGTGTAATGAGAAACGCCATATTGCATATTGTTCTCACTAAATGCACCTGCACTATAATTTTGTTTAAAGTCGTTGAAGACTTGTAATGACCGTCCTTGATTCTGACCTGACAGAATCGTATTACCTTCGTTGTTGATGATGAAAACATACTCAGCACTGGCGATGTTATCGGAAAAATAACTTAGACGTTCATTAATTTCAGTTAAAAGGTATTCAACGACGAGGTAACGGTCTTTGCTCGTGGCTGTATCTGAATCATTGTTTACTTTGGTAACGAGTAGAAAGCAAGGTACAGAAATTAGATCTTGTGGCACCGAAATGAAGACATCATCGCCTGTCGCTGCCATATGTTTAATGGCGGACTCAATGTTTATTAGGCCGAATTTTCGTAGTTCACTGTCAAGATTAACGGCTTTTAAAGAGCGGGAAGAACTGCTAATAAAAAAATCATCACCTTTTTGCTCAACAAGATGAATAGCATTAAAGGCCTGATCAACCTCAGTGACCTTGGTCAGGTAGTGACTGATAAACTTTTGGCTGTCAGATGCGATAGGTACATTTTGTTCAAATATTGGTGAACTTGATAATACCTTTAAGCTTAATAATCGATTAGCGATAATATCATCGATGTTTTTCGCCGCAATGTTGGTCCGGCTACTGATCCCTTTTGCTATTTGTCCCAATGCCACGGTTGACAGTTTCTCACTGCTTATCCAGCTGTATAAGAAAGCTGGAAGAATACCAACAGCTAACATGCTGGCTAATAAAATAGGCTTAATTTTGTTTGGAATTAACCGCATAACATCTCTTTTATGAAATCCATTTCAATATCGAACGAAGGCACGTAGTGAGTACAAGCTAACCATAACGACGCGATTCTCTGTAGCAATAACGACGGAATAGCGATATTAACAATATTTATACATTTAGTATCGACTTGCTTACTAACAATTTTATCTATATCTCAATAATATGTGATGATACCAATGCTTATCTGTTGATTATTGTATGCGAAGAGGGAAAGGAAAGCGGATTGCAAGGCAGACTTTAGGTATATGCCCGCCTTGCTGACAGAGGTTGTAAGGTTACGTGTTGTTAAAAGAATTAATTAAGCAACTGTTCCAGTGTTAATGGGGCAGGCGTGAGTCCAACTTGTTGAGCTGGCGTTAGACCCGATCGATCTTGACGGCAAAGGTTATGCCATGCTCGATAAATATCCAGTAAAGGTAGTAAACCTGCAGGACGAAGCTTACGACGTGGTTCATTCACTAACTGCGAAAACTGATCATGGAATCGTGTTTGGTATTCGCTAATATTGCGGTGTGATGCCAGCTCTAGCCATTTAGCCTCGTTACCTTTGTCACCGCCTAAATGACTTATCCCTTTGTTTATTTCACCATGACGAGTAAATGCCCAGCGATCACGCCACCATCCCATCAATACGATATCAACACGTCCAGCCACTTGACCGCGTTGCCAGCCTTTATCTTCTACGACGTAAAGTGGATTAATGGTTTTATTTTTAATTCGGTCAATAAAAACAGAGACACATGCAGAGCGCAATAAGGTTTCTTGAGGCATAAATATTGCCAAAGATTCATTATATTCAAGCATTTGTGATAAGTGCAGATAATGCGCATAGACCGTATATTGTGGGCGGATTAAGCACCCTTTTGAAGGGTAATTAAACCGTGCAATATTACTGAGTGGATCTTCCATATTGGTGCGGTCTAATACTTCACGATACATCGCATCAACGCGCGCTAAAATACCTTGAGGGTGTGCTGATGGTACTTCTACCAATTTAGGCGCAGGAGCTGCCATAAAGCGGGTATCATTTTTATATGGGTCGTGACTTTCGCTCGGGTTTTGGACATCACTTTGGTGATAATTTACATGCTGCCCGACGATATAGCCTGATGTGGCTTCACCAGTTGCAATCCATAACACACCATTATCACTAGTGGGCTGTAATGGTTTCATATCTGTCGCTAAGCTGAGTGTTTGTGCATGTTTAAACAAGCGAGCATCAAACATCGAGAGCTGACGACGGCAACGGCTGGCAATGTGTGAAAGCTGATCGTAGAACGATTTAGGGTTCATGCTCAAACGGCGGCAAATATCACGGACAGAATAGCCAGTGAAAAGCATTGCGAGTAACTTCTGTTGCACAAGGTGTTTGCCATTAAAGCCAGACCAGCGATCAACGAAGGTTGTTTGACAACATTTGCAGCGATAACGCTGTCGATCACCACTGTAACCAAAAGCATGGTAAAGGTGACGATGTGTCAGCACGGGTAAACCAAGGTTATTACAATCAGGGTTACAGCAGGCCGGTAAGCCACTACTTTGTGCGACTTTTAGGCGAGTAACTTCAGCGACTACGTCATGGTTGTTTAATACCGGAGGAAAAGCACCACATTCACGACATATTAAGGTAGGACGGCTTGGGTTCGTGCGTTGCATAACATAGTGGTGTTCATTTTTGGAACCAAAATTTTTGCAACTGACTGTTTTGCAATGATTTAGCTGCAAAGACTCATGCGCTAGAGGCAGCAAAGTATTGTCAGTGTTTGAGTGAAGTGTTTTCATCATGACAGCCTAACCCTATCCTTGTGCTGGAGCAATAAGATTGGGGGAGAAGGGCACTGGACAAAAGGCAGTAAACCTTCTGTCCAGTACGGCATTAGCGTTGTGCAAGTTAGTTGTTATTTTGTATTAATCGCTGAGAAAGAATCGACATGATTATTTTCTCAATTCAAATTGTGTAAGACGCCACATTTTACAAAAAATTGAGCTGCGATAATGCTCAATAACAGCCTCCTTGTGACACTAACTTTTCCCTTTTTCGTATTTCTGTTTTACGTTAATAGCGATGACAGTTTGACTTAAATCACACTGCCATTGATATTAACTCTGCGTGGGCAGAAGAGCGGCCAGAGAATCGGGGAAAACCCTAACCGCAATGTTTTGTTTTGGTGCCTGAAGCTACTTTTCTTAGATGTTTACTGCTGTTTCTAGCGCAACATTCATCATTTCACCAAACGATTTTTGGCGATCTTCAGAGCTTAGTTTCTCACCACGTTTAATGTGATCAGATACGGTTAGAATAGTCAGTGCTTTTGCACCTAATTCTGCAGCAACACCGTAGATACCAGCCGCTTCCATATCTATACCCAGCATACCTAGCTTTTCCATCTTATCGAAAAGGCCTTCTTCTGGGCTGTAGAATAAATCTGCAGAGAAAATGTTACCCACACGTACATTAACGTTCTGTAGGCGTGCTTGCTGTACAGATGTTTCTAGTAAGTGGAAATCAGCAATTGCTGCGAAATCATGGTCATTGAAACGGATACGATTCACTTTAGAATCAGTTGATGCACCCATACCAATGATAACGTCCATTAATTTAACGTCGTCGTGTACGGCGCCACAGCTACCAACACGAATGATGTTTTTCACACCAAAATCTTTGATAAGTTCATGAACGTAAATAGAACATGAAGGGATACCCATACCGTGACCCATTACTGAAACGCGCTTACCTTTGTAAGTGCCAGTAAAACCTAGCATGCTACGTACGTCACACACTTGTTTTACATCTTCCAAGAAATTCTCAGCGATGAATTTTGCGCGAAGCGGATCACCTGGCATTAAGACTGTTTCTGCAAAATCACCAAGTTCAGCATTAATATGTGGAGTAGCCATAATTAGGTCCTAGAAATTTGATTAGAATAGTTGAATCTGTAAGTTAATACTTACGAGAAAAAGCGTTCAATAACTGTTTGGTAGGCAACACCACCAAGGTAAACACCTACGATTCCCATAATGCCAGACAGTACGGGGGGGGCCGGTAACGGCAGTTTAACCGCAGTAAAGAATGCGCCAACAATGAAGCCAGCAAAAATAGCAAGCATAATCTCGCTCATGTGTTTACCCTCTGTGTGTGTTACATATCTACATAAAATATCAACGGTAAATAGGCTGCTCTATTGGTCCGATTTTTATCGGAAGGCGCCTTTAATCAATGCCAATTTCAAATTGGTAAAGCTTACCGTTTGTTGTGTGGCTAGTTTATGGAACTGCTCTTTCTTGTCTCGAGATCATGATCACATTTTTATTTCTTCCCTAACAAAAATAGCACCTTGATAACTAAATCTGTTGAAAATGAGAGGGGAATCGTTTGCTAAAGCTCTATTTATTGGTGCTGAATAAATTCTTAATGATATTTATATTAGTTGTTAGTTATTGAATTAATATGATTTTTATTTTCATGTGATGCACTATGAACAAGATGAATACAAAATATTAATAATGTGATCTTGTAATGGTTTTCATCGAATGTTTTCAGTTAATTCTCATCTAACTGGTGTATGAAAAGATAAGTGAGGAATAAAAATTGTTATTCTGATTGCTCTGGCGCAAGTTGATCTACGGGTGTTTGGGGATAAATTGTTTTACCTGCCTTGATTGTTTCGACAACCTGAATGGTATCTATCTCGCCAGCAGCGACAGTGAGTGGATTTTTATCGAGTATGACAAGGTCTGCGATTTTACCAGCTTCTAATGATCCTTTTTCTGATTCTTCAAAAAATTGGTAAGCCGCATTGATGGTGATTGCTTTTAAAGCTTGAACCGGAGATATTCGTTCATCGGTACCAATTATAGTGCCACCTCGAGATAGTCGGTTGACCGCCGTCCATACCATGAATAAAGGGTTTAAAGGGGTCACCGAGAAATTGGTATGGTTAGTGAATCGTAATTCTTGTTCTAAAGCTGATTGCATAGGATTGGACGTAAAAGCCCGTTCTTTACCTAAATTGTTTACCTGTGCATCACCCCAGAAAAAAGCATTGTTGCTAAAAAAACTAGGGATAAGCCCAAGCTTTTTAAACTGATCAAAGTGAGAAGAGCGCATGAATTGTGAATTGACCACAACATGACGGTGGTTTTGTTCGTGATTGATTTTGAGTTCATAGTTAACTTGAATGACTGTGTCGATTGCAGCGTCACCATTCGCTGATGTGTAAACGGGTAAGCCCTGTTCAACACTATATTGATAATATTGTTTGAATTTACTGTAAGGCATAATTGGCTCACTACGCCAAGCTGAGTTGGTGTTATCTAGATTATCTGGGTCAGCATTTCCTGTTAAATACGGTTGAGTAAACCAAGCTCCTTTGCTTTGTGGTGAGCCATCCATGATAAGTTTCATTCCCCCGAGTTTTAAACGATCGGAATATTGCGCGGGTTCCACGCTATTTTTATCTAGAATGTTTTTTATATCAGTGAATAACGGTAATGAAATAACATCGAGAAAGAGTTGTTTATTCAGTGCAGCTTTTTGTAGTAATTCAAACTCATTTTCTAATGTTGAGCTATCAACAATCGTTGTATAGCCATATTTTGCGTATTCCATTTGGGCTCGAAATAAAGAGCCCAATGCTTGTTCATCAAGTTTAGACTTTATTCGATAAATAGGGAGAAACGCAGCCTCCATCACTAACCCTGAGGGTTCGTTTGTGCCTTTGATCCGGCTAATAATACCGCCATAAGGAGTGGGTGTTTGTTTATTAATGTTGAAAGCTTCAAGCGCGAGTGAGTTCAGCACTGCACCATGGTTTGATACATGCATGATCATGACTGGATTATCGGGAAAGACAGGATCAAGTTCATTGATCGTTATGTCGTATAACTCTTCTAATGCGGTGGGATCATAACCATAAGCGATGATCCATTCCCCTTTTTTGATCGCGTGTTGTTCTTTGTGTTTAAGCAATGCTGCGAGCAAATCTATAAAGTTTTCGATTATGCCAACAGGGGGAGCTGAAATATTCGCCCAATTATTAATTTTAAGGACGGTTGTGAAGTGGCTGTGAGCATCAATAAAGCCAGGTAGCAGGGTTTTCCCCTTTAAATCGATGACGGTAGTGTTAGCATTACGGTAAAAATTGATTGTCTCTACATTACCTACAGCAATGATTCTTCCATCTGTAATTGCAAGTGCTTCTGCTGTTTCAGGGATTGCCATGGTTAAAATATTACCATTTAAATAGATAGTATCGGCTGAGGAAATATTGTCGGCATGCTGGTGTCTATCATCACAACTTACAGTAATCAGAATTATGGCGAGAATAGAAAAAACAATAAATAATCTGTTTAGCCTCAGACGTACATTTAATGGATTATACATCTACATCACCTTCGCAATATTTTATTAGATCTTAGACGATAAATTCTTACTGCTGATATTGGTAAAATAATCAAAGGTTGAGCACGAAACACAGGATGTAAGTTGGCGTAGTTAATCAATATGGGCTAAAAGTTATAGTTAGGAAAAACCCCCTTTTATTTCATATTGATAGCTAAACGAAGGAACGTTGTAATGAAGAAATTATTGCTTGCTGCTACGCTCGCATTGACTTGCCTACCTGCTAGTGCCGATATACTAGGGATTTCTGTTGGTGCAAGTGCGGGTGCATCACGTGTTGACTATAAAGGTAACAGTGATACTGGGTATGAATATGGTATTGATGGTACTTACCATATTAATGATATTTTTAGTGTGAATGTCGGTATCGTTCAGGGTAGTGCTGATGTGGATGATGATTTTTCATCATCTAAAAATGATATTGATTATACCGCTGTACCAATCACGGTTCGTGGTGATTTGCCGTTATTGATTGGTAGCCTTTACGCTAAAGCTGGTACTAGTTATTACGATGTTGATATTTCAAATGCGAGTTTTAAAGATGATGGCTGGGGATTTACTGGCGGAGCAGGTTTTGTTTTAACATTAATCCCATTAATCGATTTAACCCTTGGTTATGAGTATCGAGATATGGGTGAAGTTGAAAATAACGCCGTTGTTCTAGGTGTTGGCTTTAGACTTTAAATCAGCATAAAAGAAAGCCCATCAGCTTATTGTTACAAGTTTATGGGCTTTTAAATTTGCTGTTGAACATCAATTACGGATCAATGATCAAGGTAAAGGTAATTCTGCCAACTCTTCATCCGAATAAGGACTTTACGCATAATAGAGACATGCTCAAAGCTATCGGAATAAACCGCAATTTCAACACTCGTACCACGTGGTAGATTATATTGTGAAATATCATCGGTAATACGCAATGTTACCAATGGACGTCCTTGACGACGTAGAGCGTCAGTACCGACTAACGTACCTTGTGCTTGAATTTGGCTTTCCCCGATTGCAGGAAGAACACCGATTACTTCACCTTGGAATGTTTTACCTGGTAATGCTTTGAAAATGAAATCAGCTTTAAATCCCTTTTCTAAGCGTAGCAGTGAGTTTTGACGAAAAGCGCCGACATAAAACTCTTCTTCTTGGTGAAGAAAAGTCATTACAGGGCGTAATGGTACAGGTACAGCCATCATACCGGGACGTAAGGTAAGCTGTGTAACGTAACCATCTGTTGGCGCTGTTACAACGGTTTCCTGAAGGTTGAATTGTGCTTTGGTTAATAGTGCACGAATTTGGGCAACCTTGGTATTATCTCCCATTATTTCTGATTCAAAAGCCAGTTTTGCACGTCGCTCTTCAGCTTTTGCTGCTTCCAATGATGCTTCTGCACTTAAGTAGAATTGGCGACGGTTATCAACATCTGATTGAGTAAATGCGCCTTTTTTATAGCCTTTTTCATAACGTTTGAATTGCTGTAACGTACGATCGCGTTCGGCTTTGGCTTTAAATGTTGTTGCTTGAGCGGCTTTATATGAAGCCTCTAGCCCTAATACCAATTGTTTTGCTTCGGCTAGCGAGGCTTGTTGTAAATTCACTTCTGCTTGAAAAGGCGTTGGGTCTAATTTGAATAATACCTCCCCTTTTTTCAGTAGCACATTAGCTGTTACAGGTACTTCAATAACTTCACCTCGAACACCTGGAACAATAGGCGTTGTAACATAATATTGACCGCCAAGTGCCGTATGAGGGTGGTTATAGTTCATTAATAGAATCAGTGTGCCAACTAATGCAATGCCACCTAACACCGCTGTCGGTACAGTCCACTTGTTTAATGGGATTTTAAATATTTTAAATACAGCAATACATAATGCGGTATAGGTAAGAATAAGTAGTAAATCCATTAGATATCCTCCCCTTGTTGTGCTGCTTGAGCTGGTGGTTTTTTCGCTTGTGCTACTTCAAGCTGAGCCACTTTTTCTGTCAATTTTTCGACTTGTTCGGTTAATTGCCCTATTTCATGGTGAAGTTCACTTTGCTCGTTTTGAATTTTAGTAAAACCCCAGCCACGATCTTCTCGCCATAATGTGGACCAAATCCATAAGAAAGGCCATATAGCGTGTAATGTGAACAAGCTTACCCATCCTGCATAGTGGATAGCATCTTGGTGAGGGTGATTACGTTTTTTAGAAATTTCATAAGGGATATCGTGTATTGCGATGACGCCATAAAAAATGACGATAGCAACAAAGAAAAGTAACCCTAATGCGAAATAGTCGAGAAACATCCGTGCTCCTTAAAGTCTCTATTTGCAATGTAACGCCGGTAAGCCATAAATTGTAACGTTGTTGAGTCTTGATTGTTAACGTAATTTGTTAATAAGTTAACATTAACATCACAGTTGCATAGATTGTAGTTCTAAATGATCTTTTATTCTAAAAAAAACAGATAAGTTATTGTCTTATAAGATTTCATATCAACATGACTCTTATTGTTATAAGCGAAATGAAAGATTATTCGGTAGGTTTTTTAACTCTTTTCTTCTTACAGAAGAATCACGCATTAAATTCAGTATTTTGTGCTTCAGAATTAGGAAACCATGCCGCTATAAGTGGTGAGTTACTTTTTTGTTTGAGGATGTATGCCAGATTTTATTATGTGGTTAGGATTACTTGTAGTGCCACTGATTTGGGGAGTGGTCAGGTATTCCTTTGTGGTGAAGAAGAAAGAAGAGCAAGCTAAGCAACAAGCATTGAAAGATGAAAGATACCGATTAGTTTTAGAAAAAGCGAAGATCGCAGAGCGAGAAGAAAAAATGTTTAAAGCCCAGACGGGCCATATACTCAGTCAGCTTTCGCTCGGTAAAGAATATGAATTGACCAATATTCGTGAAGCGCTTAATTGGTATAACAAAGCCGCTGTTTTAGATAATGATATTGGCCAAAATGCAATGGCACGATTGAGCCGTGCTGATATTGATGATCCGGATGGTGAAGCTAAATCTTTGTACTGGGAGGCGGTGGTAAAAGCAAAACGCAAAGATGAAGAGGCTTTGTTTTCGTTGGGAAAATTTCTCATTCAAGGAAGTGGTGTTGAGTCTGATATTGGATCGGGTATTGAAAAGATCATTGCATCTGCCGAGATGGAATATGTTCCCGCGCAGCTATTTTTAGGGGATTGGTACGTTGCTGAGTCTAATTCGCTAAAAGAACCTCACAGTGCATTTATTTGGCGTCTACGAGCAGCAAAAAACAATGATGTTAAAGGATTTATTAAAACGGCTTACTGTTACCAAAGTGGCATTGGGATCGAAAAGAATCGGATCTATGCTATTTATTGGTTAGAGCGAGCAGCTGAGCAAGGCAATAGTGAAGCGCAATATCTCGCAGCTCAAATGCATTTAGGGTCAAACGCGAATGATGCTGCGGTAGCCTATATATGGTTTTCGATTGCTTATGCATCGGGTTATAAAGACGCTAAAAAAAGTCGTGATGAAGTGGTACAACATATTGGTATTGAATCGATTTTGAATGTCCAGAACGTTGCTAAGTCAATGTATAAAGCGTTACGCGTACAACCTGTTGCATCACATTCTTTAATTGACCTTCTGGATCAGGTTTACGGGCGAGCTGGCTATCAACCAACAGATGAAGAATTGAACCGAATAATATCGGACTGTACTCTGCCAGGTAATGTGTTATCGGAAGCTGAACCAACGAAAGAGATTGTTACTGATATTCCGATTATTCCCATGTTTGCAGCTGAATCAGTAAAATCTAATGCAAATGTAACAACAAGTGCAGTGCTAACAAAGAGTGCTGAGATAACAAAAAATGGGCAAGCAGCGGAAAAAAATGAGACAGCTACCAGCCAATACCAGCAGCAAAGCTGGGCATCATCTTGGGATTCATTAGAGAATGAAACTCAAGATAAGGTTACCTCTAGGTAGCGAGATGCAATTCTAAAGCGTGTGTTGTTTGAATAACGTTCACATGATCAAAAGGCTCATTCTTTGAGCCTTTTGGTTTTGTTCTTCAGCTTTTCCCCTGATGGACGTTACGCTTAAATATATTCTAATAACTGCGGCATCGCGTTGAGCTGTGTAACATTGGGATGTTCAATTTGTTCTGATTCTGGGGTTGCGAGAAAATGGAATGTGCGAATATCGGCGTTAATGCCTGCCATTACGCCGGTTATTGTATCGTCAACGAAAATACATTGATGCAATGGGATTCCCATATTCATTGCCGCAAGATGAAGTAAATCAGGTTCAGGCTTCCAACTATTGGCTTCGAAGGCACTAAATAGCTTCCCATCAAAATATGGCAGTAAGCCTGTTAAACTCAGTATATGTTCAATTTTATGAATAGGAGCATTCGACGCAATGCACATTTCATAATTATTATTCGTCAGCGTTGCTAATAACTCAGGTACACCTTGTATGGGTTGTAAGCCTTTCTCAAATAGCTGATTACATTCTTGACGATAAATAGGTTCAAGTACATCAAGAGAAATGGTTAAGCCAGCTCGCTTGCAGGTTTCAGTTAGAATATCAGCCATCTTTCCACCTTGGAAATGACGCATACAATCGTCAAGGTCGAGTGTTACACCAAACTTGGAAAAAATATTGACTAATGCTTGATTACATAGCTTTTCACTGTCAACTAGTGTGCCATCGCAATCAAAAATAACACATTGAATAGGTCTTTCCTCTTCCATGCTAACTGCTCCTAATTTCCTCTCTGCATACACAGTTAATACAGCAAAATCATTTCCACAAGGTGCATATTGATGTTTTGTTATCTTTAAACGGTAAATTATCGTTTTAATCGAAAAGTTTGCGATATTGAGCCATTCAAACATTCGTTTAGTTCTGTGATTAAAGGTAACTTGGGTATAGAGGTGTTGTTCGCTTGAAATAATGGTTTCAATATAAAGAAATATCGACGATATACGTCAAAGTGAGATATTGTCGTTGTGAGTAACAGGCTATACTTTTTAATAAAAGCAGATAACGGCTGTGCTGAACACTTATTGCGTTATGAATATAGAGTTGTTCTTATTAGAAATGCCAATAAAAAAGTGCATAGATAAGGTTCTAGTCAAAATACAATAATGATTCAGCGCACAATAGGGTGTTTCTATGTCTTCAAAATCATCTTCTACCATTTTTTCAACATGGATTGGTGGCTACGAAATAAATAAGCATGTTACTAATCCCAATATCGAAGTGGGTGACTTCACGTATTATTCTGGTTACTACCACGATAAGCACTTTGAAGATCAATGTGTGCGTTACTTACTTGGGGATAGCTCTAGCCACAGTGTGTGGGAGTCAGGGGTGTTTGGTGACGTCGATAAGCTGATCATTGGTAAATATTGCTCAATTGCATCTGGTGCGACATTTATGTTGGCGGGTAATCAAGGGCATCGGCACGAATGGATATCCTCTTTCCCATTCGATTACGAGGTCTTTGGCGATAAAGTAAAGTCTGGTTTCGAATTAGCGGGTAATACCGTCATTGGCAATGATGTCTGGGTAGGCAGTGAATGTGTCATCATGCCAGGTGTCACTATTGGGGATGGTGCCGTTATTGGTGCGCGGGCAGTAGTGACAAAAGACGTTGAACCTTACACCGTTGTTGTTGGTAATCCCGGTAACGCAGTGAAATCCCGTTTTACTGAGCCACAAATTGAAATGCTGCTTGAAATGAAGTGGTGGAATTGGCCTATTGAAGTGTTACAAGCCAATATGGATTTAATGTGTAGCTCTGATATTGATGGTTTATATCAACGATTTCTTCAGTTTCAGGATATGTTAAAAAAGGCTGATGAATAGATGTGGAAATAATATACCCAACCTACCTCACTTCTCGCTGAAACGAGTATCTTGAGGTAACTTGTGTATAGGGCATGGTACGGTTGATTGGAACAATACCATGGCCCTATTTTGAATTGCCTACTGTTTATTTCACGTATTGCAATCAGCGTATATTAACTGTGCTTCACTTGTTCACTGTCGAGCGTTTTTACTTTGTGATGCGCTAGCTCTTTCTTGGGTAATGTTGTTTGTGTATTTTTCTGTACATTCACATGTATCCCATCGTGTGTTATTAATTGATCTGGCGGTAAATTTGATGGATCAGTATCTAAATTAATGGTCGGCTTCACCAGAACATAATCCATGATATTACGCGCAAGTGGTGCCGCATATTTACCCCAACCAGCATTTTCTAGCACAATAGCTACCAATACCTTCGGATGGTTCAATGGTGCGAAACCTGTAAACAAAGCATGGTCACGAAGGTGTTCAGCCACCTCTTTCGAGTTGTATTTTTGGCCTTTTGCCAACCCAAATACCTGACTGGTACCGGTTTTACCACCCGCCTCATATGCCAAGTTTTTAAATAACTTACGCGCTGTTCCTGAAACTAACACGCGGTGCATACCATCTATTGCTAAATCCCAATTTTGCTTTTTAGCTTCACTGATACGCGGAAAATCTTTGAACAGCACGGGCTCAAACTGCCCATTTTCCATTACCGCTTTCAACAAGTGTGGGCGATGTACCACACCTTCATCAGCCAGCACAGCAGTCGCTTTCGCAATCTGCATCGGTGACGCTGTCCAATAGCCTTGACCAATACCAACTGGAATTGTATCACCTTGGTACCACGCTTGATGGTAATGAGCATGCTTCCACTCACGGGTTGGCATATTGGCGGTACTTTCTTCGTTGATGTCAATGCCAGACGGTTTACCATAACCGAACTTGTTCATCCATACTGATAAACGATCGATCCCCATGTCATACGCCACTTGGTAGAAGAAGGTATCTACAGATTGTTCGATCGCTTGTACGACATTCACTTCACCGTGCCCCCAACGTACATCATCGCGGAACTTACGGCTTTTCGAATGAGGAATACGCCACCAACCAGGGAAGTTGCGCGTGGTGTTTGGAGAAATTACCCCTTCACTCAATGCAGCTACGGCAATCTGTGGCTTCACTGTCGATCCCGGTGGATACACGCCCAAAGTTGATCGGTTTAATAACGGGTGATCAGGGTCATTCAGCAATGCATTGTAGCGCTTCGATGATATGCCATGCACAAACAAATTCGGATCGTAACTTGGGCTAGATACCATTGCCAATACTGAATTATCACGAGGGTCTAACACTACGATCGAGCCTCTGCGGTGATAATCTTCCATCTTGTGCGTGATCGGATTTTCTTTTTTGATGGTCAGCAGCTTGTTCGCGTACAACTGCAAGCCTACATCTATATTTAATTTGATATCTTGACCCGAAATAGGCGCGACATAATCGAGTGTTCGTACCACGCGGCCGCGGCTATCAATTTCGACTTTCTCGTAACCCGATTCACCGTGTAACGTGTCTTCGTAATAGCGTTCAATTCCTAACTTACCGATGGTGCGTGTTGCTTTGTAATTGGTGTACTTCTCTTCTTCTTTTAGACGGCGAATATCACGGTCATTAATTTTACCGACGTACCCCAATACATGTGTTAGGTTCGCACTGTACGGGTAATAGCGTTCAAGATAAGCATCTATATCGACTCCGTCATATTGAAATTGATTTACCGAAAACTTGGCAACTTGTACTTCATTCATCTGTTCAATTAGAGTAACCGGGCGGGTACGCAACGTTCGGTGCGTGGCTTTTTTGAATTGAGCAATGTCGTGCTCGTTCAAGCCTAATAAGCTTTTTAACGACGCTAAAGTCGCGTCCATGTCGTGTACTTTCTCTGGTATTAATTCGAGAGAATAGACTGGCGTATTCTGCGCCAATAACACCCCATTACGATCGTAGATACGCCCACGATTTGGCTCGACAGGAATGACTTTTATGCGGTTATTATTGGATCGTGCTTGATATTGGCTGTGGTTTTCAATTTGCAAATGGTAGAGGTTGGTAAGTAACACACCTACACCGACAAGCATAAATAAGAAAGCGGTAATGGCGCGGCGAGTAAACAGCGACATTTCGGATTGGTGATCTCTGATTTTTACTTTTTCTTTGTGCATAACAACGCTTTATGATTGAGAGGCGATCACAACTTTGCCTTTTATACATGAGACGTTTATTAGCAGGATCTGACGGAGTGAATATGGCTTTTATATATTCGTTTAAGCTTATATTTTGTTGCATCTGGTTTGGCTTGAACTATAAGGATTCCACCAGTTACAACCAGACATTGTAGACAGTTTACCCAATGTCAGTCACTCTAACCCATGCGTTAAAACTGCAAACTAAGATACTGAAATTATAGCGCTTGGTATTATTGTGTGCGTTGGGCTTCAGGTTCTTCTTCACGCTTATTACGACGGCTTAATGGCGTTGTTCCCAGCATTTTTGAAGGGCTAATTCCAATGGCGTGTGTGTTATTTCACTGTTATTGATTCGCGGGAAGGTATTATGAGGACACATCCCCCCTTGTTGCCATAATGCCCGTGCTTTTAAAAGCCCCCTAAATAAGGGAGAAAATAAGGCGATAAATTCCATTATTGTCCAATGCAAAGGAGTAACCATTACTGGCTTTCCACTGCTTAACGCTAGGCAGCGTGCGATATCATTAATGCTCGCGGTATGCCCTGAATAATAGAGCGTATCGAAAGTATTAAATTCATGCTGTTGATGAGTAACAATCTGGACCAAATTTTTAGCGAGGTCGGGCAAATAGGTCCAATGATGTTTCATGGCTTTTTCGCTAGGTGATTGCAAAAGAAGTTGGTGCTCAGTTTCCTTTATGAGCATGGCTAAGTGACACTTTCTATGGGTAAAACTGAGTGTATGTCCGCAGCCTATTACTAATACTCTTACACCAGTTTGGCTAGCATGGTATAGCCTTTTATGCAGTTTATGTGGCAGTGCAATTTTAATCGATTTCTTTTGATGTCTAAAAGCAAATGAGAGGAGTTGGGTTTGTTTAATGTGATATTTACTTGTTGTGATGATTAATTGGAGGTTAAAAAATTCAGCTAACTGAATGATTTTTTCTAACGGAAAGATAAGGTTGTCGTGTTGATTAGTATCGCTCTCTGGTTGATGAATAAAA
Source organism: Photobacterium profundum (assembly GCF_003026285.1). Taxonomy (GTDB): domain Bacteria; phylum Pseudomonadota; class Gammaproteobacteria; order Enterobacterales; family Vibrionaceae; genus Photobacterium; species Photobacterium profundum. Next base: position 691,095 of record NZ_PYOD01000002.1, on the reverse strand, counting down.
ATAGCATCAACATCTTCGACGAGATCATAAAGAAAGTCTATATCAGTATGAGCGAGTTCGACCAACGTTAAATTACCAAGAACTGGCGCATTAATTTCGTTTTCCTTGATTACTCCCATAACCTCCCAATGTTGTTCTATTAATGCTTGGCAAAGATGTTTCCCCATTTCCTCACAGACACCAAAGACTAATGCATTTTTCATTCAATATCCTCATCTATGCGAGTTACCTCATCTATTTAATTAAGCAGTCTGTCGTGGATTAGCGATATAGTAAACCTACAGTAAAGTATGGTGGATATACGAATATGAATAGCATGGAATGGGACAGTATTCGGATATTTCTAGCAGTGGCTGAACATGGAAGTATGTCGGCTGCTGCGCATGTTGTGGGGATGTCTCAACCGACGGTAAGTCGTCAAATTCTGGCGCTTGAAGAGCGAACTGGATTACATTTATTTGAACGTTCAACAAGTGGTTTAAAGCTGACACCAGTCGGTCGTCAATTGTTAGAGTCAGCGAAAGATACAGCACTAGGTGCAGAGCGTTTTTCTCGTCAGGTTAACGGCAGTTCAATTGAAGAATCAGGCAATGTACGTTTAGCTGTGAGTGAGTTATTTGGTTTTCATTTTCTACCTGATGCTTTAGCTGCATTTCACCGAATGCATCCTTTAATTAATGTCGAGTTGATTGTGTCGAATGGCAAAGTGAATTTAAATAAACGCGATGCAGATATTTCGATATGCCAGCAAAAACCGGAACAGCCCGATCTTGTTGTTACATATTTAATGAGTAGAACCCTAGGTTTTTTTGCTCATGAAGCTTATATCGGTGATGTAGGTTATCCTAAAACACCAGATGATATTTATCATGCGCCGTATAGCGTTATAGGATTTGACTACAGCAATATGTATATTAGCGAGGCTGAAAAATCGGGGCGTAATTTATCCAAAAAGCAATTTACCTTTCGAACTGATAGTTACCAAATGCAACTAAATTTAGTTCAAGCAAAAGCAGGTGTTGCTGTAACGATTACGGAACTAGCCAAGAAAACACCTAGCTTGATTGAAATATTCAAAGATATCCCATTACCTAATATTGCATGGTGGCTAGTTTGTCATCGAGATGTGCAGGTGAACCCTCGAATTCATCATTTAATGGTTTTTTTAAGATCGTGGTTTCAAAAACAAGATGAGAAATAATAGAGAAATATACCTATTATATTGTCTATCGAAAGTGGTGGTTGCCATGCCCATGTTGCCCCGTTGTCTTACCTCGTTTTATATACCACGCTCAAATAAGGCTTAGAGTTCCTTCATTTTTGAACAATGTGAGTGAGCAATACGTGAAATCACTTTTTTCTTGCACCAAAGATGAGTATTTATCATCTTCAACCTTAAAAAGAATTGAAGTAAGGACGTTCCCTCGCTTCTTTTACTCAACTAAAGTTGAATGTTTGCTGGCATTTTGTTCGGATAATCGTCATTTACCCGATGAAAATTGATCTAAACCAGTATCGCTTAAATTTTTAGCCTCGAATTAAAACAAAAGTTGAGACTTTCAAAAAAAATTGAGTATGATGTGATTATGCAAATAAAAACGAAGAAAATGCAGAACGACACATTTTCCGTTGCAAAGTCTGATTGACGTGTGTTTGGACAGCATTTTGTCCTGTTTACCTTTTTTCTGATGAGATAACCATGAGCAATTCTTTAGTTCTTGTAATCAATTCTGGTAGTTCTTCACTTAAATTTGCACTAATCGATACGGTTAGTGGCGAAGCAACCTTAAATGGTCTTGGTGAGTGTTTTGGTCTTGCTGACGCAAACGTTAGCTGGAAAATCGACGGTAAGAAACATGAGTTTCAACTAAGCGATAACGGCAACCACCATAAGCAAGCAATTGACCGTATTGTTGCTTTACTTGAAGAGCAAGGTATTAAACAAGATATCGTTGCTGTTGGTCACCGTGTTGTACATGGTGGCGAGAAGTTTACTCAAACTGTTAAGATTGATGAATCTGTCTTACAAGAAATTGAGAATCTTAGTGATCTAGCACCGCTGCATAACCCTGCACACGTTGTTGGTATGCGAGCTGCAATCGCTGCTTTTCCTGCATTATCTCAATATGCAGTGTTTGATACTGCATTCCACCAAACAATGCCAGCAAAAGCATTTACTGGTGCGATTTCAAGTAAGCTATATGATGACTACGGTATTCGTCGTTACGGCTTCCACGGCACAAGCCATTACTTTGTGAGCCGCGAAGCCGCTAAAGTAATAAATAAGCCGATTGAAAAAAGCAGCTTTATTTCAGTACACCTAGGCAATGGCGCATCAGTATGTGCAATTAAAGACGGTCAAAGTGTTGATACAAGCATGGGCTTTACACCGTTATCTGGCTTAATGATGGGCACACGTTGTGGCGATTTGGACCCAGGCATTATTGAATTCTTGCTGAAAAAAGGCTGGTCTCCAGAGCAAGTATTTAAAGAGTTAAATTCTAACTCTGGCTTCTTGGGCGTATCTGGCTTAACAAGTGACTGTCGTGGTGTTATTGAAGCGATGGAAGAAGGTCATGTTGGTGCAACACTAGCATTTGAAATCTTCACTTACCGTGTAGCAAAATACATTGCCTCTTACATGGTGGCATTAGATGAATTAGATGGCATCATCTTTACGGGTGGAATTGGTGAGAATTCATTACCTATCCGTAGCCAAATTCTTAAGTCTCTTAAGATCTTTGGTTATCGTGAAGATGAAGCAGCAAATGCTGATGCACGTTTTGGGAAAGACGGTGTTATCACGCAGGCAAATACACCTCTTGCAATGGTTATTCCAACCAATGAAGAGTGGGTAATTGCTAAAGAATCTATGGCGCTTTTACACGCTTAATAGATTTTACCAACCTTTCAAAGGTTGGTATTGCCAAGTTGCCTATGAACTTGGCAATACCCTGTTTGGAACGCAGGGATTACGGAACGGGAAAACGGCTCTGAGTGTATGCTCAGGGCCGTTTTTTTATATCTGTATATAATGCAATAGCGAGCAGTATAAGCATTTGCTTATTCCATTCCGTCTGTTGTGTAAATTAAGGTTTGTATTTGATAGTTAAGTATAAGCGCAGGATGTAAAAGGTACGGGTCTTTACTGATATTTTAAATAAAAAATGACTGATACTGCTTGGGTGTAATGGCTGTACGTTTTTTAAAATGTCGCTGAAAGTGTGCTTGGTCGGCAAAGCCTAGCTGTGCTGATGCATCTGTTAAGGTATTGCCTGCTTTGAGCAAGACCTTTGATTTTTTTATGCGTTCATCTAATTGCAACGCATGGGGAGGCATGCCATAAATTGCGTTAAATTGTCGGATGAGGTGGTAGCGGCTTAGACCTGCTTCTTTGGCTAAATCATTTAACGTGAGATTGTTCTCTAGCTGATCGAGTAATTTTTCATGCACTCGTTTTATATAGGGTGAGATCTGTTTTTCAGCTTTTGAGAAAGCGGTTTTACTGGGACCAAAATATCGAGATAAATATTGAATGAAGATACTTTCTGATAATAGAGGGTTCCGTTCATTCATTAAAGTATCGAACAGGACATTAAATTCGCGGTATAGGTTAGGGTCTGTCTCATAGCTGTTTGGAAAGGGGAGATAATCGATATTATCACGCCCGAGTATTTCAGATTGCAGTTTCCCGACCCAATGTGTATCAATAAATAACATCCGGTAACACCAATCATCAGAATCGGGATTACAGCAATGAATATCACCTGGGTTTATGGTGACTGTGTTTGTCGCCTCTATACGGTTTCTTTTATTTAAGTTCTTATAATTGGCGGAGCCACGGTCGATGACACCAAGCGAAAATTCATCATGAGAATGCGCTTGGTAACAAGCGGCTGACTTTGATGCTTTTCGGACCTCCACAAAAGGCAAGGTTTCGCATTGTATTAGAAAAACGGTGTCGTCTTGTTTCATTGCGACTTCCTTAATATCCCCAAAACATGTTAATCACTGTCCCACTTAAAAGTAATCCCATCATAATATTAAAAGTGGCTTGTCGTTTTGTGGTGGATAAATAACGTCCAATATAATTTCCCGCAGCAGCCCATACAGAGACACCTAAAAAGCATACCACAAAGGAGATGGCGCAAAAGATAATTAAGTACAACATTGTGGGTGAGTGTTTCAGTACAAATAAGCTTACACCAGACATCGCGACGAGCCATGCTTTTGGGTTTAGCCCTTGAGACAAGACGCCCTCAAAAAAAGTAGGATGAGCTGTCTTTTTTAAGCCTCTAGCGTTTTCAGTTCCAACAGTGGTTGCAATTTTAAACGCCATATAAAGTAAAAATACCCCGCCAAACACTGTAAGCCACCCTGTCATTTCAGGTAGTATCTTCAATGCTTGTTCTAGCCCAAGTCCACAAAGGAACACGATAAGGGTATAAGCGAATGTCGCACCAAGAACATGAAAGACTGCTTTATGATACCCAAATTGTGCCCCAGCACTGGCTGCGATGATATTGACGGGGCCCGGTGATACCGCACCCACAAAAGCAAAGACTGACATAGAAAGCAAAACTGACTGCATGGTGATTCCGAATTTAACCTGACTGTTATCATACTAAATGGAACTGTATTGTGAGTATTGAACGAAATTGCTTAATCCTGCAGTTACTTCAAGCAAACTGGGTATAAATTGGCTTAATGGAGTACGATAATCAATGTGGTAGCAGTCATTGCTAGGTCTATGCATTCATTGACAACCCAAAAGGATTTTTAAGTGGTTAACCTTCGAGATATGCGTGTGAATGAGTATTCCGCTTACTGCGGCTATTTCATTGCTTACCATAACCAACGAGCACTCGCACTGTATCAAGAGGTTGGGTTTACAATCTCGGGCTACAATATGACGAAAAATATAAGCATGTAATTACGTGCTTTCTTAGCTAGATATTATACCGGCCAAGATGACTTGTTGTTTTATTTGAAAAACGGCTCTTAGGGTATGCTTAGAGCCGTTCTTTCTTTTAGGGGGATTAGAGGTTGCTTATTTTAGATCCATCTTTGCTGTCTTTTGCGTTTTCCTCAAGAAAGTCCATTACTTGCTTTCTTTCGGCGGGGTTTAATCCTGCCCGAGGGAACATACTCTTGGTTATACCTTGCCATTGCACTTTAGTGTATTGACGGGGATCTTTTGCTGAATGACACATGGTGCAACGCTGATAAAAAAGTTTCTCCCCTGCACTTTGCGTAACATCATTTAGCTTTATTTGATCGACGGCAAGGGTGATATCAGGCTTAGTAAGGTTAGTGTTGCCGTCTATTGCGACTATTTGTGGGGGCTCGAACGCCAAGTTTGATGATTCTGAGTCTCGACAGCGTTGAATATATGCCAAACAGGTATTTGCACTGTTGGCTTGGCTCAATTCACTGGAAGCATTGCTAGAGGTTAAAACGTTAATCGCTCCGCTGTTACAACGTCCTTGGCTGTCAAACTGTAACCATGCGCCTTCTTCTAGACTGATCACCCCTTGCATGATTTTTTTCGACACTTTTGCGCCTGCAATAACTCGTCCGCGATCATTAAAGATCTCTACTAGCTGGCCAGAACGGATCCCATGCTTTTCTGCATCTTGATCATTGATCAGTACGTATTGTCTTCCTTGTACATCTTCACGTTTACGTACATCCGCATTGGCCATTTGCGAATGCAAACGCATATACGGATGAGGGCTAACAACATGCACTGCATTGGTTTTTGCATTACCAAGGTATTCAAACGGTTCAATGAACGTTGGCATAGGTGGGCAATCTTTTACCTCAAAATCAGCAATGTCTTGACAGTAAAGTTCAATTTTTCCTGATGTGGTATGAAGTGGGAATTGTTCAGGATCTTGATAAAAGTCACCATGTCTTACCCAATCATTAGCAGATTCAGCGATAGGAAGATGTGCGACACCTTGTTGCCAAAACTCATCAAATGGCAAAATGGCCGATGAGGCTTTATAAGCACGTTTTAAAATATCATTAAAGGCTAAACCATCGGTAAATTGCTTTTCGACCCCAAACATTTTTGACAGTAAGCGGAAAATTTCAAAGTCATCCAAGCTTTCGCCGTAAGGTTTGATTACTTGGCGCATTGCATAGATTTTATCGTTACTGTACGTGCCGCCTGAAGAAAGGTCGTCACGTTCTAGCGAGCTTGTTGCCGGCAGTACGATGTCAGCATAGCGAGAAGAAGCACACCACCATGGATCTTGGCAAATAAAGGTATCGACCTTTTGGTTTAATGCTGCGATCAATTCATTGGTATTTTGTTGATGTGATAAGAGGTTATTCCCTGCGTTATAAACGACTTTAACATCAGGGTAGGTATATTCGATGCCATCACGAGTAAAGCGTTTACCTGGGTTATTTAACATTTCAGAGATACGCGATGCTGGGCAAATTTTATCTACCGGATTTTTGCCCTGTGATAAACCAACAGGTAATGCTTTACCTGATTGAGGCATACCGCCGTTACCATAGTGCCAGCTAAAACCGACCCCTTCACCGGGCTTACCTATTTTGCCCAACATAGCTGCAAAATTAATGATCGCCCAATGAACCATTTCGCCATGATCTGCCCGTTGAAGTGACCAACCTGCGGCAAACTGCGTTTTTTTATTAGCGAATAGCTCTGCCATTTCTTTGATCTTTTCAGCAGAAATACCAGTGATTTTCTCTGCCCATTGTGGTGACTTCACAACCCCATCATTTTTGCCCATCAGATGGTCAATATATTTATCGGCACCCACGGTATAGCGCGCTAAATACGTTAGGTCATACAGTTCTTTTTCATAGGCACATTGCGCCATGGCAAGAAATAGGGCGGTATCGGTATTAGGTACTATTTTTACCCAGTCAGCATCCAGTTCATCATCGGTGCGGGTACGCTGTGGGTTGATCGAAATAAATTTAATGCCTTTCTCTGCAAACTGTTTCCAGCGAGGGTACATTTGATGATCTGCGACGCGAAATTCAATGCGGTTATTTTTCCAAGGGTCACAACCGATGAGTACAAATACTTCGGTATGCTTTTCAATAACAGGCCATGCGGTTTGTGGTGAGTAGACTTCCATATCACCAATAACATGAGGCAAGATAACTTGAGATGCACCACCAGAGTAATCGCCCGTTGTTGTACTTTGACCACCGATTAAATTGAAGAAACGTCCCTGCAATACTTGAGGTCGCATTAAACCAGCATGAGACCAACCCCCATAAGAGCTACTAAAAATAGCCTCATTTCCAAACTCTTTGGCTGTGGTTTGAATGCTATCGGCCACAAGGGATAACGCCGTCTCCCAGCTCACTCGTACAAAAGGTTCTTTCCCGCGTAAATGGGGTTTATTGTCACCTTTTGGATCGGCAAGGTAAGATTGTCTTACCATGGGGTATTTCACCCGAGTCTTATCATAGACACGGCTTAGAAGGCCTTCAGTCAACATTTCAGTTGGCATTGCATCCAGTTCTTTGCGGGGCTGAACACCAATTAAAATACCGTCTTTAACTATCGCGTTAAAAGGCCCCCAGTGACTTGCGTGCGGAATCACATCAACATCATCGCCAGAAAAAATTTTCGATGCTGGAAAGATCACTAAACCACCCGCTGCGGCAACAGCTGTGGCAATAGAGGTTTTTAATAGGGTACGACGAGAAATAGCCATCATCATTTTCATTTTTGTTAGTTGTGACGACGATACTACCCCTATAAAGAGGTATTTAAAATGTACATTTAATCAATTTTATATTTAAGAAAGGTAACCTATACACATGAAAGTATAATTTAAAGAGGGGAAATGCGGACGCCTTCACTGACTGTTTAAATAAAACGGCTCTGATGCCACAAGCCGTTTAGATATCGATGTAGTTAAGCGAGTCTATACCCAAGTTACTTCAAGATAAGTTAGCTTTACTCATTTATTTCAATGGCAGGTAAATATCAGTGATTAATTCATGTTCAGACACTTCAGGAAAGAAATTCATATAGTGAAAGAAACAGGGATCATCGCGTAATTCTTCACCGCTTTCAGGTAACCATTGACCATAAAGGTAATGAATTTTCGTATCTAAGCCATTATGAGAGCCATAATGCCTAATAACAGCACATCGACCTGCTGAAAGTGTTTTACTTACAATGCCAAATGTATTCTCTTTAATTGCTGTTTTTACTTCGCCACAAATATCAAACCGAAAATCTTCAGGTGCTGCTACTTTTGGGTCGTTATAAATGATACCAAAAGATCGACTGGTTAGAATGGGCGATAGACCCGTGGTTTTACGCCATTCAATGAACCGGCTGACTGATTCGTTGACGAGTTCAGGAGCTGCTTGGTGCTCCATAACGGCTATTTTTGTTTTATCGAAGTGTTTAATTTCAACATTCATATTCTTCTCCAATTTTATCTCTCGATAATGATATTTTTGATGCCATTGCAACCAGTTGGATTGGTGGCGAAATTCAGAAGGGGATTGAGCAAATACTTTTTTGAATGCACGTGAAAAAGATTCTGGGTACTCAAAGTTAGCATCAAGAGCGATATCGATTATGCGCGTGTCTTGATGGAAAAAAAGCTGATAAGAAGCGCGCTTAAGCCTTAGCTGTTGAATAAATTTGAATACACCAATACCCATATAGTGTGTGAACTGGCGGTGAAAGTGATACTTAGAGAAGTGAGCGACTTTACTGAGCTCCTCAACGGTTAACTCGTCGTCTAGGTGTGCGTATATATAGTCACACACCTTATTGATTCTTCTTTGGTAACTTTCGTCTATCTGCACTGTATGACCTTTTTGCATTCACAATGTATCTGTAAATCTGTTTTTGAATGGCAGTAAGTATCCGTATTGTGAGAATGAAGTTCCTGACCAATATTGCTAAGTTATAATAGAGAACGCTGATTGATAGTCGTTACTTAGTTGATAAGCTACTTGCGGGCTTTTTTTTTGGCCAGTAATAAAAAATATAATGCCACCCTACCCACAAGACTAACCCTGTCGCGACGGTAATTTCAAATATGCCTAATCGTTCTAACCAAGCCCAGTGTGGGTGATCAATTACTAGCCAGTCGGTTAAGCGGTCGATCGATACCGCACTGATTACCGAAGGAAAAGTAACAGCCGCTAATGATGGTTGAAACCGGTGTTTTAAAAGATCGAAATAACACAAATACACCAGAATAGTCATGGTGATACCTATGCCTGCTAATGCGCCCACTAAAACAGGGTCGGGTTCAGCGACATTCAGTAAATAAGCGGTTAAAGAAAGGTTAACAGGGGCAGCCATAATAGCCAATGTCGGTCTTGCTGGGCGAGGCATTCTACCTGCAAAGCACAAACGATATAGCACAACAGGTAGCATGATAAAATATACTGCGATACAGAAATGCGTCATGGTAACGGCTAAATCGGAGTGTCCTAGTTGAGCGCCTGCTAACGTACCACTGATAGCTCCTACAGGGTATAAAAACCAACTAGGGTAGAGATGGATTAAGCGGAATTTACGTAGCTGAAAACTAAAAAAAAGTATCATCATAGTAAAGTGAAGCAGTAAGGCTGGGTACCAAAGTAAGCGGGCACTCACTACATGCATAGAAGACCAATAATCTGATAAAACCAGCATAGTCATCGACATCGGTGCCATTAAACTGCCATAAAGTGGGTGCTTTAAATCGACAATAAATAATTGCGGATTGAAGATATATTTGAGTACTACAGGTATTAATAGGCAGGCGCCAATAAGAGCACATATTCCGCGAATAATATCGCCACTACTGGGTAAAAAGAGTGACCATGCTAATCCTAACCCTGTAAAAGCCAATGCTAATGCGGCTTGGGCTGTAGGAACTTGTTGTAAAGCAACGCCTATCGGTGACATCTATATCACAATCCTTCTGATTTCTATTCATTTTCATGGGGTTAAGAATGCACTCAAATCTGGCACTATAAAACCCGTTTCAAAGGTTACACTAAAATAACATTGTATTGTTTAATCGATGCTTAAAAGTGACATTTCTAATCAACATTTTATCGTCGTTTTAGTGGTGAAAGTCAGTGTAAATCTTTGGACAAATGAAATTTTGTAGTTGTCTCTATAGATATAGAAAAATAATTTGCTTAATTCGTAATCCTTGACCATATTTAAGTTGTGACCTGTATTGAGTGTTTAAATGGTTTAGCTTCTCGGAGGATATGAGTGGTACTCGTCTTACTCAGAATGCAGGTTTCAGGGTGTGCTTGATGATTACATCAGGTACCTTACGATACAAAGCAACAAAGCAACAAAGCAACAAAGCAACAAAGCAACAAAGCAACAAAGCAATAAGTAAAAGAAGCAAAGTAACAAGTAAAAATGAAAGTAAATGTGTAATGCGAAAAGCACTAAGTCGACAACTTCAGTGTTAACAATTTGGTAGATACACCGAAAATTTGTTTTACTTCGCCAATACAGACTAGTTCGATAAAGCTACTTATAGCATCGAATACGGCATACTCATCGTAATGAGTGGCGAAGACAGAAAGACGATATACAGTAAAAACCTTGCGTGTGCTGAGTAGGTAGACGAAGGTAAGTAAATCGAACAAAGCCGCACTGCAATGGTGCGGCTTATCTTTTGGTTTCGATAAACCCTCCATGATTAGCTCTCTATGTTGAAGCTATTGCCGTGATGGTGACTGGCTCAAAAACGTATCTGAATTTTCTAGAGCGCCCCCATGAAGGAAAGCAGATGAACATTCCCTTAGATTTAGCTCTTAATGATGACACTTACCGCACCTTGTCTCCCGCGATATTGGTAATTTTCAGCGGCGACAGAGAATTAACTTAATTTATCAGTCAGAATTGTGACGACTTGGGCGCACGAAATGGCTCATCAGGTCTAGTATAAAGTGGGTAAGTTTTCTATTTCACCGCAGGTGAAAGTACGACGATCATTAACGAAATACGGCGGCATCAATGACAGTGAATGATTTGCCGCTTGGTTGTTAGCGGCCCAGAGATTAGAAAGCACTTTACCGGATGCCTTTGCATTCATTACCGAAGCGGTTGCTACTGCGAGTTAACCAAAGGACAGATGATGACCCATTTACACCAAGCTCAAGCCCTGTTTAAGGAGCATTTAACCATTGAATCACTGCGCCATCTCGACAAGTTGGAGAAGCTGACCAGTGGCGAAGAGGCAGATCAGATCGGTGAACTCTGGGAAGTGGTGATGGCAGATGCAGATGAGGCTGTACTAGAGCAGGCCCGAGAAGAAGGGCTGATTTAATGCCTCTCAAACGGGTATGACGTTTGGTACGCCTTACGAATATGATGCTTCCATTATTGGTCAAGATAAACAACTAATAAGTCGGTCTCAACGGCATTTGCCAATTTGGGCACAGATGAGAATAGACGACTCAAAAATGTATGATGGTGGCCGCAAACAACTAAGTCGATATCCATTTCTCTAACTATCCCTGAGAGTTTTATATGGAGATCGCCTATGACGACTAAGGTGTCTGTAATCGGATAATCACTCTGATCCGCCAGGGTTTGTAACTCTTTCTGTAATGTCAGTTTTTCTTTTTGTGCCAAAACCACCTTATCAACATCCACAAAAACAAATGAAAGTTTGCAATTAGCGCCTTTAGCTAATGAGATCGCTTTATCAATGACGATCTGGCTGGATTGAGATAAATCAACAGCCACTAATATGTGCTTATAGCTCATTACTTTTTTCCAATTAGTTATTATATGATTGCCTTAAGTCTAGCACCGGAGAAGTTCACTCTAATTCAGAAAATCAAGAAAAACCAAAAATAAGCAGCTTGAATTTCAATCAAATAGTGACTGTCGTTTGTCGGATATCGTCGGTTAAACTGTGAACTGTACTGATGTTAAACTCTTGGCTGACTCATCTTTGCCCCGAAATGTGTTGTACGTTTTAAGGCCGTTCATGGGTAGCATAAAGCAAAGCAGGTAGATCTTGATATTATTGAATATACTTATTAACTGTTGCTAATAATGTATTATTTTTGCACTACCTTTAGATTGTCACTGTAACGGAAGGAGTAAAGTCATATGCCACTTTTGGCCTGCCCAACTTGCGAAAAATTAATTTCAAAACGAGCCCATAGCTGCCCACAGTGTGGTGAGCCAGACCCATTTAACTACTATAGCCGCAAGAGTTGGATCGAACGTTTAGTGTGGACAGTTGTGATAGTGGCGATCGTAGCCTTTAGCTGGCAGGTATTGTTCCCAATGTTAATTGAAGCTGTGCGCTAACTATCTGGCGCACCTCTCTGGGGAGAACTATAGTGAAGCTGAGAATTTAGCCATCTTTTATAGATTGTGGTTGGTGATCACTCTAAGCCGTGTGATGTGAACACCAAAGTAAGGTTCCACTTATTTCTAGCGGTTTCATTTGCCAAACCTTGCGAGTGGCTGCAACGGCTACAATTCAATAAGCGTTTTGCATTATTTCAATTTAATTTTGAAAAATATTATAGTTATTATCATTGAAATAGTTATCTGTATGTTTTTAAAGGATTAAAAGTTCTTATCCACAAAAACAGTGGGTAACTATGGCTTTGGTATATCACCATTCCCTCTAAGCGTTAATTTATATTAATCAGATTATCACTAGAGGTGCTTAATAATCTCGATCCTGTCTTTGTATTCCACATTCACACTGTGAATATTTATCCGAAAATGATTCCGCGTGATACTGTAAATACCACTTATGGGGTGTTTTGTCGTGGTGCTAACTGCAATGTTAAGACTTAATAATGACGTTAAAAGTCAAGAAATTGACCCTGGTTGCGCTGGGTCACTATTACCTTAAATACCTGTGAGGTATTGTATTTATATGCGGTGTCATTTGATAAATTATGCAGTTCTAATACACATTATAGTTAAGGTTAAGCATGCCTAAGCCATTTCGCTCGATTACAATTCGAACGACAATATTGTTAGTTTTTGTCATTCCAACTTCTTTTTTATTATTCTTTATTGGAATGCAAATTGATGCTGCAAATAAGCAACTTGCTAATGCTGAGGTATCAAGTGAAACTATTGAACTGTTTAACCTTTACGATGAAGTTGCCCATCAGTTTGCGGTTGAACGTGGTTTAACTGCGGGCGTTATCGCAGCTAAAGGGCAAGGTACGCAGCGTGATAAATTGAATAATCAACGTAACGTTGCAGATCAGGCTTACCGTAATTTAGTTGAATTTAAACCAGAAAGCCTTGATATGGTTTTAGTGCGTGATTTGTTGCGTGCTGTACAGAATGAATTAGATAATCGTCAAAATATTCGTACGCAAGTGGATCGTTTAGCCATTGTTGATTCACCCTTTGCTTATTATTCAAATGTGAATACTTTATCGCTCGATAACCTATCTATGTTGCTGACACAAATTAGCAACCGTGATTTAAAACAAGAACTGCAAGGGTTGCTGTCTTTACTTGTCGTTAAAGAGCAAGCAGGTAAAGCTAGGGGGGCATTAAACGGTGCTTTTGCAGGTAAGCGTTCTTCGTTAGACCAATATGCCCAAGTCAGTAGCTATATTGATGCTGAGCGTTACGCTTTACGTCAAGCTAACATGTTATTGGAAGGTGATGCTAAACGTCGTATTAGCGAAACAGCGCAAACCAATACTTGGCAACAAGTGATGACGATTCAACAACAGTATTTATCTCAGAAAAATGCGTTGCCATCCATTCAAGGTCCGACAGCTTCTGTTTGGTTTGATTTAGCCACTCAACGAATTGGTTTAGTTAAAGGATTACGCGATAGTTTGACTGCTGATATTTTATTAAAAGCTCAAGCTAACCGAGACAATGCGAGTTTTGTTCGATTACTGTATATCTGCTTAAGTATTCTTGTGATCTTGCCTTTAATTTTGCTAACTATGCAGTCTGTTATAAAGCTACGTCGTCGAGTATCTGGCTTTACGCAAAAGCTGGATATGATGGCTAGAAACAAAGATCTCACTGTACGTTTATCTGATAACCAAAATGATGAATTAGGTGAAATCGCTCGTCACTTTGATGGTCTTGCTATTAGCTTGAGTGACACCTTAACTAAATCCCTACGTGTTGCGAGTCAGACTCAACAAGAAATGGTGGCCATGGTCGCGTTAGTTGATACCGCTCGTACTGTGAGTGAGCAGACCCATCAACGTTGTGACAGTATTGCCGCTGCGATGACTGAAATGGCGCAAACGAGTGATCAAGTTGCAGGCATTACGGGTGAAGCACAAACGAGTACTGATTTGGTGAAAACCAACGCGATGGCCTGTTATGATCATGGTGAACAATCTTTTGTCACCACGACACGTTTGCTTGATAGTGTTAATCAAACTTATGAGTGCATTGAAGGGCTAGAAAAGCAGATGGTTAATGTATCGCAGATATTAGATACGATTAATGCTATTTCTGAGCAAACAAACTTACTTGCTTTGAATGCTGCAATTGAAGCAGCCCGTGCTGGCGATCAAGGGCGTGGTTTTGCTGTTGTGGCCGATGAAGTACGAACTTTGGCACAGCGTAGTAAGCAATCAACAGAAGATATTCGACATTTACTTGATGGTATCGGTGAGAATGCCAAAGTGTCATTTGTGAATATGCAGCAAAGTCGTGAAGCGAGTTATGAAACGCAAAGTGTTGTGTCAGAAACGAAAACATTAATGGAAGCGTTGATTGGTACTGTAAATGACATTGCAGAATTCAATACCAGCATTGCTACCGCGTCTGAGCAACAATCGCAAACAACAAACACTGTTGATTCCGATGTTGATAATTTATTAGAAATGGCACAAAGCACTAATCAAACGATTGTTAGTATTCATGCTGAAATGGATATTGTTCAACAACGTATGGCTGAATTAGTGCATGAAGTGACGGCATTTAAGTTGGATGTCGTTTCTAATTAATTTTTAATTGGTTCTTATTGATGAAAGGATTCACGCATGTGGATCCTTACCATTACGTTAAATCCTATTGTCCCCTTCACCGCGAATATAACCCAATGCGTCATAACGTTCATCGATGTTATCAAGGTTCCATGTTGGGCATAATTACTCTCGGCTTGTTGAGTAACCTTGTGACAAGCCCAACTTACAGCTTCTAGCTAGATTAATCGAGGTGAGTCCTTACTCATTAATTAGCTATCGATCTTGGCACATTTTTACATCTCGATGAGTTTTGTGGGAGTAAATTTCAGTAGAGCAATTTACACATTTATATTTAAGATATTTATTTTTAACTGTTTTTTCTATGAGTGTTCTGTGTATTTGATTAAACACGGAACTCTCATGACAAAAAGGGCACTTTTCAATGATTTGCATAGATCCTACCGACTCACGAATAAAAGAATGACCCATACATATAAAGTATGTCCAAGCGGTAACTAATCTATTATAGGCATATGAGTTGATGGTTTTGTGATCTTGCTTCCAATGTGGGGTGTAAAGTTGCAATGTACTAGCAATAATGGTGCGGTTTATCACTATTGTATAAGCAAAAAAAAGCCCTAATCTGATAAGCAGAATAGGGAAAATGTTTCTATAAAAGAATTTATAGAAAATAACGTGTAGAAGATAACTTGTATGGTTTCATATTCCGTTAGTGGAAATTGTGATTTTCGTCCAATATTTGATGGCAAATAGAGTTTTAACTCAAAACCTATCGCTGAAATATGATTATCAAAGTAACCAGAATTGCTAGCCTAAGTGTTTTGATGCAGAGGTTTGGTAACATATGACCTACAGTGAGGGGATGCAACTTAGAAAGTGACGGTAGGTTTGCTCAAGATTGAACTCCTGCTATTAGTTGAAGAGCGTGCCCTAAGCTCCGCTCTTCAATTTCTAGCACTACGTTCTCTTTTTTAATTCTATTCTTGCCAGCGTTTGAAAATCAATGATGTATTGATACCGCCGAACGCAAAGTTATTGCTCATAATATATTGGCAATTAATATTGCGCCCTTCACCGCGAATATAATCTAATGCACCACAACGTTCATCGATATTATCAAGGTTCAAGGTTGGGCTAAACCAGCCCGTGTGCATCATCTCTAAACTCAGCCATGCTTCAATGGCACCACAGGCACCAAGAGTATGACCAAAGTAGCTTTTTAATGAGCTAATCGGTGCTTTATCGCCGAAGATGTTGGCTGTTGCATTACTTTCTGCAATATCACCTTTTTCTGTCGCCGTGCCATGTGCAGAAACGTAGTCGATAGATTCTGGCGACAAATCCGCATTTTTTAACGCCATTTCCATACAAAGTTGCATGGTTTCTTGTTGTGGCTGAGTGACATGAGCCGCATCGCAGTTACTGGCGAAGCCAACCAGTTCTGCATAAATTTTGGCACCACGCGCAATAGCGTGTTCGTATTCTTCGAGTACCAAGGTACCTGCACCTTCACCAATCACTAAACCATCGCGATCGGTATCATAGGGGCGAGGGGTTGTTTTCGGAGCATCATTTTTAAGGCTAGTCGCGAACAAAGTGTCAAAAACTGCTGATTCTGTTGGGCATAACTCTTCAGCGCCGCCTGCAATCATGACGGTTTGGTAACCGTGTTTAATCGCTTCATAGGCATAACCGATGGCCTGGCTGCCAGATGTGCATGCGCTACTGGTTGGAATAACACGACCACGAAAACCAAAGAATAAACCGACGTTAACCGCGGTTGTATGGGGCATCATTTGCACATAGGTTGTAGCGGTGATGGCTCTGGTGCTCTTTTCATTTAGCATGACACCAAAGGCACCAATAGCGGGGGTACTACCGGTCGATGAGCCGTAAGCAATGCCAGTTTCACCGTTAGTCAGTACGTCGTTATCGAGTAACCCGCTTTGTATCAGGGCATTCTCTGTCGCTAAGGTTGAGAGTTTGGATACCCGACCCATAGAGCGAATTTTTTTACGGGTGTAATGCTTAGGCAGTGAAAAGTCATTAATAGGCGCGGCAAGTTTTGTATTTAAGCCATCATATTGTTCATAGTCGACCATATACTGGGTCGCATTCTCACAAGCACGCAATTTAGGCTCGATGGCCTTCCAGTCATTCCCTAAAGCAGTTACGCCAGACATGCCTGTTACAACAACACGACGGATCATATTAGTCCTCCATTTACCGAAATTACTTGGCGGGTTACATACGCCGCGATATCAGACATTAAGTAGCTAACAAGACCCGCTACTTCTTCAGGTTCGCCCATGCGGCGTAATGGTACTTGTGGCAAGGCATGTTCTTTAACATGTTCATCAACCATACCGGTATCGATTAAGCCGGGTGCGACACAGTTTACCGTGATCTTTCGTTTAGCTAGCTCTAGTGCTAACGATTTAGTTGCGCCAATCACGCCTGCTTTTGCTGCGCTATAGTTAGTTTGACCACGATTACCTATAATGCCAGAAACAGACGCTAATGTAATAATACGGCCACCTTTGCGTTTCTGTACCATTGGCATAACGCAAGGGTGAAGTACGTTATAAAAGCTATCGAGGTTGGTGTGAATCACGCCATCCCATTCTTCTTCTGTCATCGCAGGGAACGCGGTATCGCGGGTAATACCAGCGTTACTGACGACGCCATAGTAGGCTCCATATTTAGCAATATCGGCTTCAAGTTGTTCACGACATTGAGCACGATCACTTATATCGAACTGAATAATACGACCCGAACCGCCAGCGTGTTGAATATCGCTTAATGTCGCTTCTGCGCCAGACTTGTCACTCATGTAATGGACTGCGACAGTAAAGCCGTCTTTAGCAAGCTGTGTAGCAACGGCACGTCCGATACCCTTACTCGCGCCTGTTACTAATACCTGTCGGGTCATGAAGGATTCCTATTTTCTTGAGAGTGGCCGATCATTTGATCTAATTTTTCTGGTGATGGAACAAATGCATTTAATTGGCTAGTGGCTAACACTGTTCCTTGATGTTCAATACGGCAAGTGAAAACTGCCATTCCATTATTTTCCATTAGGCGCTCGGCATAAATGTCGAGTAAGTCACCCTCATTAAAAGCGCTGCATTCTGTTTGGTAGCGGCGGCACCCGAGTAAAAAACCAATAGGGGAGGGTTTACCTTGTTTCCAAGCATGATAACCCGCCCAACCAGCAACAGATTGAGCCATAAACTCAATGCCGACATGGCCAGGAATGCTACGGGTTTCAGGATCGAAAAAAATACAATTTTCGTTGATATTCACCCGACAATGAACATGTTCTTCACCTACGTCGATGAGCTCATCAACCAACACCATCGGTGTGTCATGAGGTATAAGTTGATGCAGATGTGGAATATTAGTCATGTGTATACCCAAATATCAGGCTGATGTTATTGCCACCAAAGGCAAATGAATTACTTAAAATCGCGGGCTGAACAAGTTTCGCTTTCGGTTCAACTAACGTAATAGGGGCAAGGCTATTTGCTATTTCTGCATCATTTATTTGTGCAGGAAGATCAATGCCGTAATGTAATATGTGCCAACAAATAGCCGCTTCTACAGCACTCGCTGCACCCAAAGTATGGCCAGTAAAAGGTTTTGTTGAGCTTACTGGTATTTTTGTACCAAAGACACGATGAATAGCCTTCGCTTCCATCTCGTCATTTAACGGGGTTGCTGTACCGTGTGCATTGATGTAGCCAATGTCTTCTGGGGCTAGCCCTGCATCATCCAGTGCTTTGCGCATTGCTTCTTCTGCACCATTGCCTTCAGGGTGTGGCGCCGAGATGTGGTGGGCGTCAGAGCTATCGCCAACACCTAACAAAGCGATCTTCTGTTTGGCTTGTTTTTCGTCAGACTCTGGCGTTAAGGCTAACAACATGAATGCGGCCGCTTCACCAATATTAATGCCATTACGGTTTTTGCTAAAAGGGTTACATAAGGTGTTTGAAAGTGCGTCTAAACCGTGGAAACCATTTAAGGTTAGCTGACAAAGAGAATCGACCCCACCGACGATAACAGCATCAACAATGCCCATTTTTAATAATCGTTTGGCTGAAAGAAAAACCCTACCGCTTGAAGAACAAGCCGTTGAAATGGTATAGGTTGGCCCTTCTAGCCCGAAATAATCAGCAACAAATTCAGCGGGATTACCAATTTCTTGTTGGTAGTAATGATAATCAGCAGGAAAAGAGCCGTTATCCATCTGCTGGCTTAAGGCTTTCTCGCCATCTGAAATACCCGAGGTGCTGGTGCCGATGATTACAGCGAGACGATCTTTGCCATATTGATTAATCGCATGCTCAATCGGTGCAGTAATTTGCTGCAAGGCTGATAGTGCAAGGCGATTATTGAAAGTATCTTGCTGCTGG
Organism: Photobacterium profundum; assembly: GCF_003026285.1. Lineage (GTDB taxonomy): Bacteria > Pseudomonadota > Gammaproteobacteria > Enterobacterales > Vibrionaceae > Photobacterium > Photobacterium profundum. The sequence goes on along the minus strand of NZ_PYOD01000002.1, from coordinate 671,737 downwards.
TAGCGTGCTGGCACTGCAGGTAGGAATTCGCGTATTTTACCTACAACCGTATCAGACCCATCATTCAACCAGCCTTTTACTGGCAGCATATCGGGTGAAGCCCCTTGCTGCAGGCGTGAATGTATTTCTTCTGCATTTTTGCCTAACGCAGAATGAAACCCACAGCCATGAATATACACGGGCGTACTTTTATTGTCTTTTTTCGTGGTGTTCGACATATTAATCGTCATCGCCTTTCTTATTATTCTTGGTTGTAATCTAACGTTTTAATGGTGATTGTGTAGCCAAGTTGATGGTTGATAAAGGTAATATCACCATCAAGGTGTTGTGATGACTGATAGTTTATATCAGCGACAACAATACCCTTATTATCAATGAGCTGGCGGTGCTGTGCTGTTTCTATTAGTTGCCATCCCACATCGTTTAATGGCTTATGCCATGCATCTAACGGCCATAGAGTCAGCATCAAGTTAAACAATACTTGTTCAGGCTTGGGCAGCGTGTCCCCTAATCCTGGTAATACACTGGCTTCAATTGTCTGGTTTTCATAGGTTAAGCTCAGAATACGAGATCCCCACGATGAAAAGCCAGCCAGTGCCAGCTTCTGACTATCGACTTGCAGTTGCACGGGGAGCTGGTGGGTTTGTTCTGCCCACTGAGCGGTGATCAATTGACTTGCGGTTAATGAATGCCCTAATTGGGCTGCAGTCGGTAATGTGACCAAGGTATCGGGTGCAATACTAACTTGATTAGCTTGTTGTTCAGGCTTCATCGCACAACCGCTGAAGGTGAATACCAACATGGCTAACGCAAATGGTTTGAATGGCACTTTCTGCAAGACTGATCGCTGTGTTACGGTGAACATCATTCATTCGCCTCATTGTGTCGAGTGTTGCTGGTCTGTTTAGCGTGAACCGACATGGATAAAGGAGCGAGTAACCACGCCACTATAATGCCGGTCAGTACGGTAATGCCAAAACTGTGTATTGCTTGGGTCGCACTCAAGGCCAATAAACCAAATGACAATAGTGTCGTAGCTGCTGATAGGCTGATTGCCAGAAATGTACTTTGGGTCGAAACCGATTCCGAGTTGCCTTCAGCGTTATCATCAATAGCATGATCCTGCTCAGCAAAGAATAGGGTGTAATCTATCCCAATCCCTAAAATTAATATTAGCGCGAGCAAGTTAAATAAGTTTAACGGTACACCAGTAATTGTCGTAACGGCTATGCCTACACAGCCTGCGATAACTGGTGGTAAAATAAGTAAAACACCCTTCTTCATGCCATAGCGCCAAGCAAGCAACGCCCAAATTGCCAATGTTGCACCAATCAGTAATTCTGTCACTCGTACTCGGTATTCACCAAATAGCAGGGAGATCTCATCCGCTTTATTAAGGTAACTGATATTAAGATGCTGAGTCGCAAACTGTTGAATGATTTCAGGTTGATGCACATCACTCAACATAATGATGGCAGATTGTATTCCTTGTAACTTACCCAGCCACATAAAGCGCAATGGGTCAGCAACGGAGGACGCCAGAAAATCATCAATGGTTAGAGGAGTAAATGTTTGTTCAAATGCTACAGGTGCATTGAGCTTTAACTGCTGTGTTAATGCATCGCCTTGCTGTTGATAAAGCTGTTTTACTAAGGCGAAATTGTTGTACTGGGTATTTTCAGATGGCAAGTATTGGCTAATGCTTTGGTATCCGCCTAATGCACCTTGCTTTTGGTACGTATCAAGCTGCTGAGTCACTTGTTGTAATTGGTTTAGCAGGTCTTGTTCATCATCGGCTTTTACTAACAACATTTGTTGGCTACTGCTTACGCCAGTGATTGATTTAATCGTTGCTTCTTGTTGTTTTAAATCAGACGGCAATGCCTGTAGTTGGCGAATGTCATCGTTGTAATCGGCATGATACATACCCATCAGAGCGGCGATGAATATGATGGAAGGGAGAGCAATACGAATAACCGGCTTTTGCCATAAATTTAGCCATGCTGTCATTGTATGCATGAATGGCAAGGCACTGCGTTGTTGGCTAGGTTTACGCGCTAAAATCGGATACCAACATACGACTGTCGCGTAAGCCGCGGTTAAGCCAATAGCAGAGAATAAAGATAATTGCTGCAAGCCTGGGAAAGGTGCGATAAGCATACCAAGGTAGCCAATCAAACTGGTAATAAGCCCCAAAGTGATAGCTGCAAAAATATGGTGTAAGCCTTGTTGTGCATTCCATTTATTGCCTGCCGCTAAACGGTCTGTAAGGAAATGGAATGCGTAATCGATAGATACGCCAATTAAGCTGGCACCGAATACCAAGCTGAACAGATGGACTTTACCGAAAATAGCGACGGTTAATACAAATGCCGACAGTAACCCACAGCTAATAGACAGCAAGGCAAGAGCGATAGGTAAAGCGCTGCGATATACCGCCAATAGTAAAACGATAACGCCAAGCAGCGAGCCTAGCCCTATGGTACTTATTTCACTTTTAGCGCTTTCAGTACCGTGTGCCGCATAGAAGATCACCCCAGTGTGCAGTACGTCGACATTATATTGCTGACGAATATTATTTTCTAACGTGGTGAGTGCTGGCAGCTGGCGTTGTAGACTTAAGCTATAGGCTGAATCTGATAAATCGGCAGCAATTAATATGTAATCTTTGCCTTGATAATCCGTTGTTAAAAAGCCATCGGTTAATTGAAAATTTCCTGATTGCTTCGTTAGTTGAGAAAGAAAATCACGAAAGAGCAGAAACGGATCACTGCGCAGTTCATTGCCTGTTACCCCTGAAAATGGGTTATACAGAGCTTGAAGAACCTGTTGATTTTGCAGTTCAGGGGTATGTTGTAAGCGTGCTTGTTGTTCAGGTGTCAGTAGTTGAAAGCGTTTAGGGAAATATAACTCACCCCAAGCTTGTTGTGCGTTCTGACTGATTCTACCTGTGACTTTACTGAATAGCCCTACCGTTGCTAGTTCTGTTGATAATTGCTCAGAAGCCGCTAATAACGCTTGTTTATCTTGGCCTCCGATCAGAAAGATAACTTTATCGCTCATGCTATTCGCGACCTGATCAAAGGCCTCTTGTGCGATAGGATCTTGTCGATTTTCCGGTAGCAATGCCAGAATATTAGTTTCTATTGGTGACTGGTTACGCACGGTCAATTGATACCCTAAGGCACCAATAAAAACCAGAGTGATGAATAACCAAGCAAAGGCAAGTTTAGAATTGGAAGGCACGTTGTTCTTCTACAGTCAGTTCAGCAGGGGCTGTACGTTGGTTGGAAAATGTAATGTCAGTCACATCGCCACGAATTTCGGTTAACGTTAAATGGTTAATGAACGTATCGCCATTGATTGTGATTGTCTTAAAGACAGCATTCAAAGGAGCAGCTTTAGGCGTAAGTACTAACTGCCACTCTTCTTCTTTATTAGGCTGTTGGTTTAAGGCAAGCTTAAACTGTTCAGTTAATTGGCTCGTATCGCCTTTAAATAATGACAGGAATACGTGGCTAAAATAGAACACCATCGGGTTTTCACTTGCAGAAACCACTTGTGCGTCTTGATCGCCAAATTGCTGGCTTAACTTGTCTTTGGTTAGCACTAAGGCAACGGGAAAAGGGGTAGTTTGCTGCCACAGTAACCCTTGCTTTTCTGCTAATAGAAATTGTCCTTGCGAGGTTAATGGTGCATTGAACATTTCCATTTTTCGAGTTTGTTCAAAGTCGCCACGAACAATCGGCTGATTCGATAATTTCTTTTGCAGATCAGGTAATGTTATCGCGTTAGCAGAGAAGCTGATAAGCCCTGCACATAGGCTTAACCCAAGAGTGACGTTGTGTAATAAACGCTTAGCTGTTGTTCGTGGGCTGCGAATGTCGCCACTCGCGATATTATTCTGTGCCGGCATGCCATGTCTCCACTTTATCGGTGAATGCTTTAGGCGAAACAAAGCACATCTCACCATCTTCAATACCAACTGCAACTTGCATGGTATGTGCTTTGGTCATACGTACCCCTGATTCTGCATCGTAAATAACGTAATCAACCCGCAGGCGGTTTTCCCATTCGGTCAACGTTGCAGTAATACGGATTTGATGATTAAACGGGATAGGCTTAACGTACTTAACCCGCGTATCAATGATCGGCCACATGTAACCAGAAGCCATCATGTCATGGTAACTGTAGGCAATTTTTTCCATCAAAATACGGCGAGCTTCTTCAAAATATCGGAAGTAGTTACCGTGATAAACCACACCCATGGGATCGGCATCTTGGAAAGATGTCACCATAATGATGTCGGCATCTAGAATACGGTGTTGTTCTGTCATTTAAAAAAGCTCCGTGTTTGATCATGGATCAATGATGGTGAAAATCAGTAAAGATCCCAATGCTGCTGTTGAATCATCTCGATGAAATGACGTAGATCCCCTTCTAGTGGGCGATCTTCAATAACAAATTCGAAATCATTAAGCACAGCTTCCGTCATGGATTTCAGCGCAGGGCTAAAGTGATTCTCGTCGAGCTCATTATGGCGCTTGCGGATCTCTAGCGCTTGCGTTGCCGCTAATAGTGAAGCCGCTGTCACTTGCTCGGTTAATTGCAAAACACGTAAACAGTCACGAGAGGAAATGGTGCCCATGCTGACTTTGTCTTGGTTATGGCATTCAGTAGAACGTGAGAACACACTGGCTGGCATGGTGTTTTTCAATGCTTCGGCTGTCCATGCTGAAATACCAATTTGTACCGCTTTGAAGCCGTGATTAATAGGCTTACGTTCGCCTTCTGCACCGGTTAGATTAAACGGTAGGCCATTATTGAATTTATAATCCATCAACTGCGCCATTTGACGATCCAAAAGATCGGCAATATTGGCAACCGCGGTTTTTAAGGTGTCCATAGCCATCGCGATATGACCGCCATAGAAGTGCCCACCGTGTAGAACACGCTCGTTTTCGCCATCGATAATTGGATTGTCGTTGGCGCTATTAAGTTCATTTTCGATCATCTGGCGTAGCCACGGTAGGGTATCTTGCAATACACCGATCACGTGTGGAGCACAGCGCAGTGAATAACGATCTTGTAGGCGATCACTGTTGCGTGGTGGTGTATCCGCTTGAAGATCTGAACGCAACCAGCTTGCAATTTCCTGCTGGCCAGGGTGCGGTTTTACAGCAAATAATGCTTCATCAAAATGGAAGTCATTACCATGCATGCCTAAAGACACCATTGCTGTAATACGGGTTGCTAACTGAGCAAGGTATTCGGCACGTTTGTAAGCGATACAAGCTAATGCTGTCATCACTGAGGTGCCGTTCATCAAGGCTAGGCCTTCTTTAGGCTTTAGCTTGATAGGTGTAATACCTAATTCGGCAAATACGTCTGCTGTTGGTCGAATCTCACCTTTGTAGATAACCTCTCGCTCGCCAATTAATACCGCAGCAACATACGATAGCGGGGTTAAATCGCCACTTGCACCGACAGAACCTTCTTGAGGAATTCGAGGTGAAATATCGTGGTTAATTAACGTTACAAGTTGATTGAGCAAATCGTGGCTCACGCCAGAAAAACCTTGAGACAAAGAACACAAACGCGTCGCTAATACCGCACGGGCTTGCTGGTGGTCAAGATTTTCGCCTAAGCCACAGCCGTGAAAACGGGTTAAGTGAAGTGGTAACTCATCAACAAGATTGGGTGGAATCGCGACAGTGCATGAATCACCATAGCCTGTTGTTACACCATAAATAACCCCTTCTTCTTTCAAAAGGCGCTCTAGAAATGCAACGCTACGATCGATCTTCCCGGTGTATTCAGGGGTACTGTTCATGGCGGCTGGTGCGCCATTGGCGATAGACATAACATCTTCGATGGTGAGACGTTCTGCGCCAAATGTAATAGGTTGCTGAGTATTATTTGTCATTATCTTTTCCACTTAACTGCCAGAAATTAAAGAAGTTGTACCATTGTAGTGGTGCTTTCATCGTGTAATGTTCTAAACGATTTGCATATTGATTGACCACCTGAGTAAGGGCTTCTTCACGTTGACCTCTGGGCAATTTGATTTGTTCGCTAAAAGGTTCAAAATAGACATCGAAGTGCGGTGTCTTTTGATTATCATCCCTAAGTCCAAATAAGAGGTAAACCGGTGCTTTTAGCACGGCAGCCAACATGAATGGACCTTGAGGAAATGGTGCTGGTTGGCCAAGAAAATCAGCCCAGACAACACGTTGTTCTTTGGTGACAGAGGTACGGTCGCCAACAATGACAATCCATTCCCCTTGTTCAATTTTTTGTTGCAGTAAAATAGCGGTATCCGGCCCAAGCGTGCTGACTTGAATAAGATTGAGATCAGAATTTGGGTTAACAGCCTTCATAACGGCATTAAAACGTTCAGCATGTTCGGTAAAAACTAACGCGTTAATTTTTATATGTTTATGGCGACGGCTTAGTGCTCGGCAAAGTTCTAAATTACCCAAATGGGAGCCGACAATTACCACGCCACGCTGTTGCTCGACAATGCCGTCAAAATGTTCTTGACCATGTATGGTCAGGTTTTTCTCAGAAAAGTCGCCGCGCCATGCTGATAGTTTATCAAGCATGGTATGGCCAAAAGACAATAAATGGTTATAGCTGCTGAGCTTTGCGGGTAAAGCTATGTTTTGCTGCTGGGCGTGTTTTTTAAGCTGATCAAGGTATTCTTCTGATGCCTTACGTGCAGCTTTTCCCGTCAAGTAGTAATACGCTATTACTGCTTTTAATAATATATTAAAGGCTGTACGTCCCAATAACGCATATACCGCTAACAACGCTTTAATGCCTATGATCGTGCCGCGTTCAGTATGCGATGACCAATGTTGTTGCTGGCTGGTTTTGCGTTTTAATAGCTTAGGAATTCGCGGTAACATGCCAAAGAATAAACGGGTGTGCATGGCACTGATTTTTACGTTATCCCACAATGCATCGAAATGAGAGATCCCGCCTTCAGGATAGATCACTTTGGTATCGATAAAGCGGATATCACAATCGTCCCAATACATGCGTACCATTATTTCGGTATCGAAATCCATGCGCTTACCAATATTATTACGTTCTAATATTTTGATAGTACGGCCAATAGGGTAAGAGCGAAAACCGCACATACTGTCTTTGATGGTGAAAGAAAGTGTCTCAATCCATACCCAAATATGAGTGGCGTAGCGACCATATAAGCGTGATTTAGGTACCGATTCGTCATATACCGGCTGACCAGAAATAAGCGCTGTAAGATGTGTTTTTGATTCTGTAATGAGTTTGGGTAAAGCGTCTAAATTGTGCTGTCCGTCTGCGTCTATTTGAATTGCATGGCTAAAACACTGCTTATACGCTTGATAGACCCCTGCGGTAACAGCACTACCTTTTCCTTGATTCTCTGAAAGCGTGATAACAGTGACGTTGTCACGCTTTGATTGCTCACACAAGATGGTTTTGGTGCTTTCTTCGCTACCATCGTCAACTACGATAATAGGGAAGCCATAAGGTTCAAGCGAGTCAATAACAGTAGGTACTGTTTCACCATGGTTATAACAAGGTATCAGAAAACAAGGATGGAAGGTTGTCATTACTTGGCATCCAATTTAATACGACCAGAAGAGTGGGTGCCTTTATCGGATGTATAAACGAAATGTAATTTCTGTTTTTCATCTGACCATGTTAACGATAATTCGACGGTACTATCGGGTAAAATAGGCTCTTGAAACTTCACTACTTCCATCCCAGCAAAAAGAGGGTTGGCATGAAGTAATGTTTGACCATAATGCATAGCCCAGTCGATTTGCGTAACACCTGGTAGTAAAGGGTGAGATGAAAAGTGACCTTGAAAGTCCAATATATCAGCGTCAGCTTTTAGCGTGAGTACGGCGCTATTGTCTGAAATGCGTTGAGCAATAATTGTAGGCTTACGTTTTATCATGATGCTCTTATCTATCGTGTTGATTTTAATCGATGAACAATTGTTCTAAGTCTCGTACTAAACGCTTACCTTGGCTATTTAGCGGGATTTCATCAACAGTACGGTAGCGGCGGGGCACGCCAACAGGTTCTACTGACTGCCGTAAGGCTTGGCGTAATGTTAGCCAAAACTTTCCTTTGCCTAATTCATCAATGGTCTTCTTACCATTTTCAGACAATGTAATAACGGCAGCCAAAATTAAGCGGTTGGTTTCTTCCAGTGGAAATACAGCCGCTTCTTCAATCCAATCTAGCTCGCATAAACGACGTTCTACTTCGGTTAAAGAAATACGTTTTTCTTCTATTTTTACAATACGATCGGCTCGCCCTTTTAGCATAAAGGTACGCTCACTTAAGCATGCGCACTGATCGCTGGTTTGATACCAATTGTTAGGGTCGATAAAAGGTGATAATAAACGTAAGCAGCCTTCAGCATTTAACATCATATTAATCGCTGGAAATAGTAACCAAGGGGTCGTGGCATCTTGTTGTTGTCGGTAACCAATCCCACCAGTTTCAGTGCTGCCAAAGACTTCAAAAGGGCGTTGTTCAAACAGATTATGGCTGTGTTGTGCAGCATCCAATGACAGTGGGCCACCGGAAGAAAAAATTGCACGATACGGCTTAGACATATGTTCTTCAGTGAGCCGTTTTAACAACGCAGGGCTGCTAATTAGAGTGGTGTCTTGGTTTGCGTGTGCAATGACTTGTTCTGGGTAAATAACATTTAAGCGTTCAAATGCACGACCAGAACATAATGGCCATAAAACACGAAATAATAAGCCATAGATATGCTGATGCGATACGGTACTGGTAATGGCTGAGTTTGAAAGCTTTTCACCCCAAACCGCATCAAGTTGTTCAATTTCAGCATCGAGTAACGCAAGCGTTTTGTCTATCGCTTTAGGGGTACCGTTTGACCCTGAAGTAAATAGCGTTAAACAAATAGCATTAAGAAGTAATGATGTAAATGGGGGACTATTTGTCGTTTGAGAGTCACTCATCGCAATGAGCGATGCTGCATCTACGGTGAATAGTTCGATGTCTGTGGTACTAAGATCGGCCACGCCATCGTGTAAAACGGCATCAAAGTGTGGTGCTAGTTCAGCTAAAGCTGCTGGCTGGTAGTTTCCTGGTAAAATGATGTGGCGATTAGCGTGTGCGGCAGCCATAAAGGCGACCGCAAAAAAATAGCTATCGTCAAAGCAAATAGCCCAACGTTGGTGTTTACTGGCGGTAAGTTGCTGGGTTAATACATTTACATCTGAGTGGAATTGTGACCATAATACGTTACCGGATGGTATGCGGTTAGATGCCGTGTTTTCAGAATCAGTGCAATTTAATGGAGCGATAACTACTGGTTGCGTATCGGGCCAAGGTTGAACCATCAAGTTAGTCAGTGATTTTAAGGTCATAACGACTTCTGTTTCTTTCATGGTGCTTTATTGTTCCTGCTTTCTTTTAACCCATTGACGAACAAACCATTCACCAATAAATAAACTACCGGCAAATAAGTAGCTGATGAGTCCGTTGTACAGGGTCCAGACTTCTAACGTCATAAAGCATGTTGTTAATGCAATTGAACCGTTGATGATAAAAAAAACACACCAAACTTTGGTTACAGTACGGGTATAACGAATACCACTAGCTGGTAATTCAGGTTCTTGTAAGCGCGCAAAGCGTTCAATCAGTGTTTGCTTTTGCCATAAACTGGCACTGAACAAACCTAGCATTAAGGTATTAACGATAACGGGATAGAAGGTAAACCATCCTTCCTGCTTAAACAGGCTGCCAAGTAAAGCCAGCACGATACCAGCGCCACCACTAAGCCAAGCAATGTATTTTAGTTCGGGTAAGCGAGTTTGATTACCAGCAATGATCCGCAGCAAAAATAGCACCACTAGCAATCCAGCAACGGCACCGAGCCCCCAACGACTAAGCCCGTAGTATACGGCTAATGGATAAGCTAACAGTGCAATTGCTGACAGTATTGTCAGCCAGCGCATTATTCAGCCTTTAGTAGTTCAACGACAGCATCTACAATGTCATCAACGGTGCGAACTGCTTTAAATTCGTCAGGTTTAATTTTCTTACCCGTTAAATTTTGTAGGTGAACAACAAGGTCAACGGCGTCAATGCTGTCTAAATCAAGCTCTTGATAAAGTTGTGCTTCAGGTTTGATGTCATCAACATCAATCTCAAATAGTTCAACCAATGCATCACGTACTTGGTTGAAAACTTCGTTACGGTTTACTTCTGTCATAATGTATACGCTTTTTCTGTGCCCACAAATGTTGGCATTACTTATGGCTAGATATAATGTTTAGTTACGCTTTGTTCTTTGAAATATAAACTGCAAGGTTAGCAACAGATGCAAAGTGATCGCGTGTATTGGTATCGTCTGCATCAATAACAATGTTGTATTTTTTCTTAATGGCTAAGCCAAGTTCTAATGCATCAATTGAATCGAGCCCTAAACCGTCACCAAAAAGAGGTGCATCCGTTTCAATATCATCCACCGTGATATCTTCAAGGTTAAGCGCTTCAATGATGAGTTCTTTTAATTCGGTCTGTAATTGTTCCACTGGGGCCTACTTATTCTATTTGAGTGCTTATTGTTAGTCTGAAGGTGGAAAAAGCACCGTAGCAAGATGGCGGTTAACATGTCTTGCTGCCGATGTTGCTGAATCAGCCTTACAGATAAAAGGTGTAACGGCTATCTTACCTTTCACTTCCACGCGAAAAAAGGGTTTAGTATCCGGTACCTGGTACCATTTCTTCTCTTTTGTCAAAAAACTGGGCGTAACCGTGATATGGATGACGCGTAAGTCAGCTTCTGTTCTGACTGCAATTTGTGCAGCCCCGCGTTGAAGTTTAGATGTTTTGTTTGGTGTCGTACGCGTACCTTCCGGAAATACGAGCAATACATTTCCACTTTCTAAGCGTTGATTGCAGTCTTCAATTAAGCTTTCAGGATCTCGATTGGGTATATATCCCGCCGCTTTTACAATGCCTTTGATAAACGGGTTCTGCCAAAGACTGGCTTTAACTAAACAATCGCATTGCGGTAAACATGAGGCAATAAGAACGTAATCGATCAGACTTGGGTGGTTGGCCACAATTAAGCAATTACGATCTTGCTGCAGTGTTTCTACACCTATAAATGTGTAATCGATAGCACCGAAAGATCGCATTGTTCGACAGAAAAAAGCAAAGGATTGCTGAATAATCGACTGTACACGCATTTCACGTTGGTGCTGATTTTTAGCCGATATTGTCATGATTGGAAAAGCGATGAAGGTAAGGCAAAGCGCCCCTAAGCCAAAAATAGAAAAGCACAAACCAGTAGCCAATACTCGCCACACTTTATTGACTCTTTGTTTGACTGTAAGAGGTCGAGATTCCATCGTTTTAGCGTTTCCAATGCCATAGCGTACGAGGCGCTGTAATCGTCCATTCTTGTTTATCGCTAAGTAAATTAGCGATTACATTCAGTGTTTGTGGGTACTGCTGTTTTGACTCTTGTACGTTTTTATTTTTGAGCCCTGCTTCCCAGGCTAACTGATAACCATCTCCACTCGAAAGAATCATACCCAAGGCATAACCGTGGTATGCAGACGTATTTAGCTCTGTGGAATCAAATTTTTGATAAGGTTCAGGAAGAGGCTCATCGAAATCAACCACCAATACTTTATGATCAGGGTTATCGCTTAAGTAAGCTGCGCTTTCAATTAAAGCGGCATGAAGTGTATTCTCGCAAGCACCGATCGAAGTAACCGGAATTGCCTGTTTTGTTGCTATTGTGTATAAACCTGCAGCCGTATTATGTACTGACTGAGAGAATGCAATGGGTGAAGCATCTTCGCCAGCTAAGATATCCTGCATTAACTTGACTGTTCTTGTGAGTTCGCCATGGCGGCTGGCAAAAACGATATAGTCAACGTTATGACCTTCCGTTAATTCAAGTGCTGTTTGCATTGCCAGTTTACTTAATGCGCTCATTCGGCGACGCATCATCGGCGGTATTAAATGGTGAGGTACAGGCGTAAGTGGCTCAGGCCACAGCTTTTGATTGCTAGCCCACTCTTGCCACGCATTATGGTCCAATAAACTTGGCGATAGCGCGATAAAATTAATTACATTGAAATGTACACTGTTCATTTTTGGTATTGTATACTCGTTGGCTTGTTAGTTCTATCAGTAATGTTAATGAATTCACCATGAAGTGTATGTTTCGCGAATGAATTCTTGTACTTGCTTATCTGTTAACAATACAAAAAACACCCATAAAAGCCCTTAACTATTAAAAAAGGAGAAACAATGAAACTATTTAAAGGTCTGACCATTGCTGTAATATTATTGGCTGTTTCAGGTTGTAGTCGTGTACAACCAATCCATAATGTAGAGAATACTCCAGTTGCTTATAACCTTCAAATTTCGCAAGTAAAACAAGCAATTATAGAGTCTGGTATGAACCGCGGTTGGATAATGACTGAAACTAAACCTGGAACTATTCGTGGCGAATACTCTACGCGATCTCATGATGCAGTTATTGATGTTGAATACAATAATAAAACCTACTCAATTAACTATGTTAGTTCAGAAAACCTCAAGTATAGCGACGGTAAAATACACCGTAACTATAATCGTTGGGTCAATAACCTTGATGTCGATATTAAGAGAAAGCTGGCTATGCTAGCTCTGTAATACAGCATATTTATTTGATGGGTTATGATATAGCGTGTTGATTGTGGAGTTCAGAAATTCGTCATATTTTTGTCCTTGAACAACACCTTATTATGATAATTTACTCAAACTACGCACTTTATCTTTCGCTTTCATATTGGATTTGTCTGTGACTTTATATCAAAACGACCCATTTAATGCACTTGATGCAAAAACAGAAGCTCAAAAGTTGGCTTTTGCTCCTATCGTTTTTCATACTGCAAGAACACTACGTGATTTAGGTATTCTAAATGCATTAGATCAAGCGGGTAAGCAAGGGCTCAATGCGGTAGATATCGCTACAAGAACCAATGTAAGTGAATATGGTGTAAAAGTCTTACTTGATATGGCATTGAGTGCGCATATTGTTACGTGGGATAAACCTAATTATGTTTTGGCGAATCTAGGCTATTTCTTAGCGAATGATGGGATGACTCGTGCCAATATGGATTTCACTGCGGATGTTTGTTACGCCGCAATGATGCATTTGACCGAAGCGATAGAAGAAGGCACGCCTGCGGGTTTGAAAGAGCTGGGTGATTGGACAACGATCTACGAAGGTTTATCTCAGTTGCCAGAAAAAGCGAAAGAAAGCTGGTTTAATTTCGATCACTTTTATTCAGATCGTTCTTTCCCTGTGTTACTCGATCGTGTATTTGAGGGTAAACCCAAGCGATTATTTGATATTGGCGGCAATACGGGAAAGTGGGCATTGCAATGCTGTAATCATAATCCTGATGTTGAAGTGACCATCATTGATTTGCCTCAGCAGATTGAAATGGCATTAAAAAATGCGGATGAAAATGGTTTTTCTGAACGCATAAAAGGCTACCCAACTAACATGTTGGATGCTTCTAATTCACTTCCAACGGGCGCTGATGTGTGGTGGATGAGCCAATTTTTGGACTGTTTCTCGCCAATGGAAATCCTCAGTATTCTACGTCGTGTACGTGCTGCAATGTCTGACGATGCGACTGTCTATATTCTTGAGCTATTCTGGGATTCGCAACGCTATGATGCCGCTGCATACAGTTTAAATGCCACCTCGTTGTATTTTACATGCCTTGCGAATGGCAACAGCCGTTTCTATCGAAGTGATGATTTTCTAGAAATTGTTAAAGAGGCGGGCTTTGTGGTCGCGACACGTACCGACGATATTGGCCTTGGTCATACTTTATTAGAATTAAAAGCGGGCTAAACCTAGGGGCTGCTGATCTTTCATATTATTGCTGTTGGAAGATCTTTTATTAGTCAGTTCTTTCTCAGTAAATGCCGGCGAATTAGTATTCGCGACTTGGTATGGCATCGCTGTTGAATCTGCTGCTTCAACTAATGGAGCAGCTTGTTCTAACCAATTCACTATGCGCTTTTGATTATCAGGGAAGGCATTCGTCATTGCTTGAGCGTGATTACAAGTATCTAATCGCCAGAAATTTTTATTTCCAGGCAGCTGTTGATAAATTTCTTCGCCTGACGCTATGGGTACAATATTGTCTGATTCACAGTGAATAACTAATGATTGCATTTCAGGTAAGGTAGCCACAAACTCTTTAGCCGCGTAATTGTCACGCATTATAAAATGTGCAATCCATGAATACCATTCGCCAAACATGCCTTTATCTAATACAAACTTGGCTTCATCAACATAACTTGTAAACGATGAATCAATAATGATGCCATCAAGGTTTATTGGATTATCGGCCAGTGCCCGCAAAAAAATATTTCCGCCAGTAGACGTAGCAACTGTGAAGGTCGGTTGTTGAATATGTGTTTGTAATTTTTCTATGTGTTTCAAGATACTTATCGCGTCTAAATAGGCAGATCTATCGCCAACACTACCTGTTGAATGACCAAAGCCGGAATAATCAAACACCATCACATCGTATCCATGTTTCGCGAGCCAATCGACTTTTTCTTGGGTTTGCTCCATGTGTCCGCTATTGCCATGGAAGTGCACAACAAAACCTCGATGCTGAATATCCTCTTTTGCTGGTATCCATAAATGTGCAATACGATTACCAGACTCTGACTCTATCCAGCGAATATCTGGATTAAGAGTTTGTGCTTTAGATGGCGCGAAAAAGGCAGTGTTTGCACACCCTTGAGTAAAAAATAAGATAACTATCAAACCAATAATATTTTTCATTACCACCTCCCCGATTGTGTTATTTGTACGGAAGAAAGTAGAAAATGGATCATATCAATCTCATCTCATTATTTTTATGATCTTGAGTGATGATTCAAAAGAGCTTGCATTCATTAAATGTTAGTACCGGAGGGGATTCATCATGAAGAGAATGCAGATAGTTTGGTATAATTCTCATAATAGAAATGACAATAATTTATGAGCAAAAGAAAATTAGGGCGTTATAACTTAACGACCATTAATTAATGCTCACTGCCTTTTTTGAGGATTTACCGTTTGAGTTCAAAACAGCGTACGCAAGTTGCAATTATTGGTGCAGGCCCTTCTGGCTCGGTTGCCGCAGCATTACTTCACCAAAAAGGGATTGATGTGGTGGTGCTTGAAAAAAGCCTTTTCCCACGTTTTTCTATTGGTGAAAGCCTGCTACCTGCCTGTATGGAAGTGATAGAAAAAGCGAATATGTTATCAGCGGTAGAACGTGCCAATTTTCAATTTAAAGATGGTGCGGCTTTTCATCGTGATGGCAAATATACCTGTTTTAATTTTACGGACAAATTTACCGAAGGTGCTGGCACTACATTTCAAGTACAGCGGGCAAATTTTGATAAAGTGCTTGCCGACGAAGCGGTTGAGCAAGGTGTTGAAATTCGTTATCAACACACATTAATGAATATTGATCTTGCGGGTAAGTACTCAGTACTAACCGTAAATGATGAACACGATAAGAGTTATGAATTAGAGGCCGATTTCGTATTGGATGCGAGTGGTTTTGGGCGGGTGCTTCCACGTTTATTAGCATTAGAAGAACCATCATGTTTACCAACACGAAGAGCGCTATTTACGCATATAGTCGACAATATCGATACATCAGCACTAGAAAGCCTCGATTACGATCGCAATAAAATTTTAATATCGGTTCATCCTGCTAATCCGGATGTTTGGTATTGGCTAATTCCATTTAGTAATGGAACGTGTTCGTTGGGTATCGTCGCAGAGCCTGCATTTTTTGCTGATTATCCAGAAGATGATGTAGCGGCACTTAAGCAACTTGCGAGCGAAGAGCCCAGATTACGACAATTACTAGCCAAGGCAGAGTTCCCCAACCCTGCAGGTGAAATTGGCGGTTATTCCGCGAATGTAAAAACGCTATGCAGCGATAAATTTGCGCTTTTAGGTAATGCGGGAGAATTCTTGGATCCTGTGTTTTCTTCTGGTGTCACAATTGCGATGAAGTCATCTGAAATTGCGACTGATTTATTGGTTAGGCAATTCGATGGTGAATTGGTTGATTGGCAGAAAGACTATGCTGATGCGTTAATGAAAGGGGTGAATACTTTTAGAGCCTATGTTGAAGGTTGGTATTCTGGTGAGCTGCAAGATGTGATTTTTCATGAAAATCCCGACCATAAAATCAAACAGATGATTTGTTCTATTTTGGCAGGGTACGCATGGGATACGGACAATCCATTTGTTGCCCAGCCTGAACGTCGGTTGCGTATGATTGCTGAAATTTGTAGAGATACGAAAAGCTAACAACTCTATCTGAAACGAGCATCTTGAGGTAACTTAGTTATATCATTAATACGGCTGTATTTATCAAATAGTCGTATTTTTTTGCTATTAAATAAATGAGTTAACACAATTACTTCTCATTGCATTGAACGATGGGAACATTGCATTTTTGCGGTCCACTACGTATGTTAGTGAGGTATATTGGGTATGGACATATGGACAAGTATCAGATCATCCTTGCGGGTTTTAATTGCCTAACAACGTTAGACATTTTGTAAACAGATCCTAGTTACTTCAAATTATTGTTTTGTTATTCACTATTTTTCTTGCACAAATATTTGACCATCTACTTGTTAAGTATGGCATTACTCATTTAAGCAAAAGGCAATTCATGCATATTACGAATAAAACATTTACTGAACACGATTTTAGTGAGCAAGATCTTCAAGATGCTCGTTTTGAAAATTGTCAGTTTTATCGTTGTAATTTTAACCGTGCAAATTTATCTGATGCCGCGTTTATTGAATGCCAATTCATTGAGCGCGGCGACGTGGATGGTTGTCAGTTTGAGTATACAAAATTAAAAGATGCTAGCTTTAAACATTGTGATTTGAGCATGGCGCAATTTCGAGGTGCTCAGTGCTTTGGTATTGAATTAAGAGATAGCCAGTTAAAAGGGGCTGATTTTGTGTTGGCCAGCTTTGCGAATTACATCACCCATAATACCTTCTTTTGCTCTGCTTATATTTCTCGTTGTAATTTATCGTATGCTAATTTTGAAAATCAACGCTTAGAAAAGTGTGAGTTATTCGAAAATAAATGGAATGGTGCCAACCTATTAGGTGCTACATTCAAAGGTTCTGATTTAAGTCGTGGTGAGTTTTCGCCAGAAGCGTGGGGACAATTTGATATGACGGAATGTAACTTGTGTCATGTTGATCTTACCGGGCTTGATATTCGTCGAGTGAGTGTTGCAAAGGTGACTATTTGTGATTGGCAGCAAGAGCAATTACTTGAACCTTTAGGGGTTGTTGTACTACCGGGTTGATAGTCGTTTATTCTAAGATGCGAGTATCATTCAAAGAGGGCTCTTTGGAAAGCATACTCGCCCTAGCTACGAACGATGTTTATTTTTTCGTGCGTATGTATAGTTCTTCAACCTTTGTTCTTGCCCATTCCGTTTTACGTAAAAACTTTAGGCTAGATTTGATGCTTGGATCTTGGTTAAAGCAGCGAATGTTGATGCGATAGCCTAGTTCTTCCCAACCATAATGCTCGACAAGTTCAGTTAATAGCTTTTCGAGAGTGATGCCGTGAAGAGGGTTGTTTGTTTGAGTCATGTTTATTGCCAATGAAAGAATCTAACGCAAGTATATCAGTTTATATACCCAAGTCACCTCAAGGTGCAGGATTCAGAGTGGCCTCAGTGTGTTTAATTCAAGGGAAACATGTGTAGGAATGGCATTCCCATCCAACCATTCTTTTATCCTCTTTTTTGTTATTTAGGTATGTTATGACACAGCACAGACGCGCAGACTTATTGATAGTTTGTGCAACATTACTGGCTTCGGCGGGTTGGATTTTCTCTAAGCAAACCATTCAAGGGCTCCCGCCTTTTGGGTTTATTGGTTTACGGTTTGTACTGGCCTCACTGCTTATACTTCCTTTTTGTTATCGTTTATTTAAGCAAGTGAGCCTGAAAGATATTGCGCAATCGTCATTGGTCGGTATGTTGTTGGGGGCGGCATTACTGACTTGGATCTATGCGATTTCGGTCAGTGATACTCTTGGCGAGGGGGCATTTATTATGAGCCTTTCTATGCTATTGGTTCCGTTAGTGGCATGGCCGCTATTTAAACAAAAGCCAAGTCGTCCTTTTTGGATTTCGTTGCCCTTTGCCATTATTGGTCTGGTTTTATTATCGTTATCTGGCGGTGGTTGGCATCAATCAGTGAGCCAAGTGTGGTTTTTATTGGCAGCAGCATTATTGGCATTGCAGTTTAATTTTAATAGTCGATATGCGCAGCGTATTCCCACGCTATTACTGACATGTGTTCAATTATTTGTAACCGGTCTAATGGGGCTTATTGCTTCACTCATGTTTGAACAATGGCCACAAACGGTCGATATAGCAATTTGGGGTTGGTTTGCTTCTAGCGTCTTGATAGCAACAAGCATTCGCTATGTACTACAAACAGCAGGACAGAAACACACGAGTGTGGCTAATGCCGCCATTATTATGGTTTTAGAGCCGGTCTGGACGGTGTTTTTGAGTATTATGTGGTACGGCGAGAAGATGCCAGTAGAAAAGGTAATAGGGTGTTCATTAATCCTTTTTGCGTTACTGCTTTATCGAGGTTGGTATACCATTACAGGAAAGCTATTTAAATAATCAGCTTTCACGCTGAAGTCACTCTAAGTTTAGTGCCTTGAATTAGCTGGGTATACAAGTGCTAAACTAAAATAGCCCCCTATTTTCATTAAAATGGAAATAGGGGACTGTTTTTGTTCGTGGTAATTGATTTTAACACATCAAATATTGTTGTTTTACTGGCTCTTTTTTAGGTGATATTTGCTGGTTTTTCTTACTTAATGCAGCACATCGAGGGCAGCCATTACCCGCAAGATGATTCGATGGAAGCTGCTCAAATTCACCATGTAGTGAACAAATAATGGTGCCCTTTGTCCGTACGTTTACATAGCCAAATAAGCTGTAATCATAGCGTTCGCCGTGAATACATTGAGCCTGCTGCGTAAACTGTTCATTGGTTTTTTTTTTGCCTTTTTTGGCGCAAAGCGGACAACCCACACCACGTAAATGGGCATCGGGGCGTTGCTCAAAATCCCCATGTTCGGGGCAGGTAATAATGGCTTTAGAAAGCGCGCCGGTATAAATAAATTTCGAATAATCGTATTTACCCGCATGTACCTTTATCGCTTCATTTACGATCACTTCGCGGTTTTTTGGGTATGATTTCGAACATTTAGGACACCCTTTACCTGAAAGGTGAGCATTCGGTCGCTGTTCAAAATCACCATGCACAGGGCACGATATTAGCCCTTTAGTCAGTGCGCCTAAGTATTCAAACTGGCTATAATTATATTTTTTACCATGCAACTTTTGGGCTGATAAAACAAATTGCTCTTTTGTTTTCTTTTCTTTGCCAGCACATTTAGGGCAACCTCTGCCTGCAAGGTGTGCATCAGGGCGTTGTTCGAAATCACCATGTAGTGTACAGGTTATGAGGCTTTTTGTTTTCGCATTCAGGTAAATGAAATTTTCATAGTGGTATCGTTGGCTATGAACATGATGCGCTTCTTGAATAAATATTTCGGTTGTTTTTTTCATTTAATTGAACCGCCCATGGTTATCACTTTAACGAATACTGTTTCATTAAGTACTTCTGAAGTGGCAATTATTTACTCGTAAGGGTGTGTAAATATATTTATTAATAAATATTATTGTGAATAGAAGTAAGTTCTTAATAACCGTATGCTCTTGTTTTATATGTTTCTCTTTTATTGAAAAACAAGCAACACTCAAAAATGAAAATCATTGTTGCATTTTTTATGATAGCGGTCACAGTTTGTATGATGTAAATTTCAACCATCAAGTTTTTAATGAAGATCACGTCAATATTAATGATTCCAAACTTTTTATAAGTGTAGGTAACCCACATTGCAGTTTTTGTAATTAAGTAAAAGGTTGGATGCTTATTTAAAGGAGTTTTCCTTTTAATTAAAATGTGCCATTAGTATTTTAAGTAATTACATATATTGTAATGGTGATAAAGGGTGGACGTTATTTTTATTGGGTAAGTATTGTTTAAGGAGTAGGTGAATATAAATACTGTTTAATGTAAGAGGGATAATCTATGGAAGTTCCTTCCAGTCGTAGTGATATATTATTAGCTGCAAAACAGATATTAATTAGTCAAATTATATGTGGTGCAATTTATTTGCCCTATGTCGTAATGTATTCTGATCTATTAGGTATCGAATCAGCGTTAATAGGTATGGCTATCGCTGTTATTCCATCGATGATGGGAATGATAACAGCAACGTTTAAAGTGAAACTAAAGAAAGATAGCAGTATCAGTGAGTTAATTAGGGTTACTAGAACGGTCAAGCTTGTGTACACCGTTGTTATGTTCATTTTAGCCTTCCGGTTCATGGCATTGAGTAATGTAATAATGTTATCTGCTTATGGCATGACATTTTTAGGATGCTTTTTAACCCCGATACTTAATAAACCTCAATTTAGGATGACGTAAGGTGGATAATGTCAGTTCCGCTCACGAATATATTGAGCACCATCTAACCTTCCTTACATTAGGAAAAGGTTTTTGGAGTATTAATATTGACTCCATGATCATGGTTTGGATGGTAGGTTTACTTTTCATTGGTGTATTTAGATATGTTGCAACCCGAGGGACTAAAGGTGTTCCTGGTCGCCTGCAATGTTTCATTGAAATAACTTTTGATTTTGTAAATAACCTAGTTAAAGAAATATTTAAAACTGAAGATAAGCTCATTGGTCCATTAGCTCTTACTATTTTTGTCTGGGTCTTTTTGATGAACAGTATCGATTTATTACCTATCGATTTTGTTCCTGCATTAACCCGATTATTTGGTGTCGAGCATTTCAGAGATTTACCATCAGCTGATGTGAATGTTCCTATATCAATGGCGTTAGGTGTCTTTATATTAATTATTGGTTATACCTTGAAAAACAAAGGTATAGTCGGGTTTATTAAAGAGCTAACAACACAGCCATTTGAACATCCATTGTTATACCCAGTGAACTTCATTTTGGAATTAATTACATTAATTTCAAAGCCAATTTCACTCGGCTTACGATTATTCGGCAACATGTACGCAGGTGAAATGATATTCATCTTGATTGCATTAATGCCTTGGTGGATGCAGTGGGCATTGAGTGTACCTTGGGCCTTGTTCCACATACTGATTGTGTTCTTACAAGCTTTCATCTTCATGGTACTAACCATTGTTTACTTAGCTATGGCAACAGAAGAGCACTAGTTATTTAGCGTCTTAGCTATTAACAATCTCTAGCCACTATTTATCTTATTTATCGTTAATTTAATTTATAACAAATTTGGAGTCATTCATGGATATCGTAAGTGCAGTTCTTTACGTTGCTGGCGCACTATTAATTGGTTTAGGTGCGGCAGGTGCTGCAAGTGGTATTGGTAACTTGGCGGGTAAATACCTTGAAGGTGTAGCGCGTCAACCGGATCTTACTCCAATGCTTCGAACTCAGTTCTTCATCATGATGGGCCTTGTCGATGCGGTTCCAATGATCGGTGTTGGTATTGGTCTATATATCATTTTCGCTGTTGCTTAATAAATGACTACTGCGGTGATACAGCGCGAAGTACTTGATGTTTAGCGCTGTTGCTACCAAGCATTAATTAAAGAGTGAGGATGTATGAACTTAAATGCAACCATGCTTGGCCAAGCAATATCCTTCGTGATTTTTGTATGGTTATGTATGAAATACGTATGGCCACCATTGACCGCATTGATTGATGAACGTCAGCGTGAAATAGCCGAAGGGCTTAGCCAGATGGATCTAGCGGCAAAAGAACTTGAACTAGCAAAAGCCAACGGTGATCAACTAATGGTTGAAGCGAAACAAAGTGCAAGTGATTTGGTTGAACAAGGCAATAAACGCCGTAGCCAAATTATTGAAGATGCCAAGCTAGAAGGTGATACCGAGAAAGCTCGAATCATTGCTCAGGGTCAATCAGAGCTCGAAAGTGAGCGTAATCGCCTAAGGCAAGAACTTCGTCAAGAAATGTCAGATTTGGTTATCGAAAGCGCGGAAAAATTGATTAAACGCAACCTTGATAATGCTGCAAACCGTGAATTTGTTAATAAGCTAATTACGGAAATGTAATCGGGGAGATCACCATGTCAGATCTAAAAACGATAGCTCAACCTTATGCCAAAGCCGCGTTTGATTTTGCTTTAGCCAATAAGTCGCTCGACCAGTGGGCATACATGTTAATGGCCGCAGCAGATGTTGCTCACCAGCCCGTGATTCTTCAGGAAATCAAAGAAATTGATTTCAAAGGCGCGAAAAACGCCGAGGCTTTTACGCTGATGTTTTTAGATATCTGTGAAGGCTTACTTGATGAACATGGTCAGAACTTTGTTCGAGTGATGGCAGAAAATAGCCGATTAATTGTTCTTCCTGACGTTCTAAATCTTTTCATGGAAATGAAAGCGGACTTTGAACGCACTATAGAAGCGACAGTGTTATCTGTTGAACCATTAACGGAAGAACAAAAAGTTAATTTGGTTAAAGCATTGGAAAAGCGTCTTTCTCGCAGTGTTGAGTTGGATTGTCAGATAGATGAATCGCTAGTTGGCGGCATGCTTATCAAAGCTGGAGAACTGGTTATTGATGGCACTCTCAAGAGCTCGATGAACCGACTAGCAAGTAGTCTACAAGCGTAACGGGTAATAGATATGCAATTAAATTCAAATGAAATCAGCGATCTAATTAGACAACGTATCGCAACCTTTAATGTGACGAGCCAAGCTCGTAACGAAGGTACTATCGTCTCAGTAAGTGACGGTATTATTAGTATTAATGGTCTTGCTGATGTTATGCAAGGCGAGATGATTGAACTACCAGGTAATCGCTACGCATTGGCGCTTAACCTAGAGCGCCATTCCGTAGGTGCTGTGGTAATGGGTCCGTATTCGGATCTTGCTGAAGGTCTTAAAGTAAAAGGGACTGGACGTATTCTTGAAGTACCAGTTGGTCGTGGTTTACTGGGCCGTGTTGTTAATACGCTTGGTCAAGCGATTGATGGTAAAGGCGCAATTGAAAACGATGGTTATTCACCTGTCGAAATTATCGCCCCTGGTGTTATTGAACGTCAATCAGTCGATCAGCCTATCCAAACGGGTTATAAAGCGGTCGATTCGATGGTGCCAATTGGTCGTGGACAACGTGAGCTGATTATCGGTGACCGTCAAACGGGTAAAACGGCGATGGCGATCGACGCCATTATTAACCAGAAAGATTCTGGTATTAAATGTGTTTACGTGGCGATTGGTCAGAAAGCATCAACCATTGCTAACGTAGTACGTAAGCTGGAAGAGCATGACGCGTTAAAAAATACGATTGTTGTTGTAGCAACAGCATCTGATGCGGCAGCACTTCAATACCTAGCGCCTTATTCTGGTTGTACCATGGGTGAATACTTCCGTGACCGTGGTGAAGATGCATTGATTGTTTATGATGACCTGTCTAAACAAGCGGTTGCTTACCGTCAAATTTCACTATTGCTTAAGCGTCCACCGGGTCGTGAAGCTTTCCCTGGCGATGTGTTCTACCTCCACTCTCGTCTGTTAGAACGTGCATCTCGTGTAAACGTATCGTATGTTGAGCGCTTTACTAAAGGTAAAGTAAAAGGCAAAACGGGGTCATTAACAGCACTACCAATTATCGAAACCCAAGCGGGTGATGTATCAGCTTTCGTACCGACGAATGTGATCTCGATTACTGATGGACAGATCTTCCTACAAACGCATTTATTTAACTCGGGTTTACGCCCTGCGGTTGACCCAGGTATTTCGGTATCTCGTGTAGGTGGTGCGGCGCAAACGAAAATTGTGAAGAAACTGTCTGGTGGTATTCGTACTGCACTTGCTCAGTATCGTGAACTTGCGGCTTTTGCTCAGTTCTCATCAGATCTTGATGACGCAACACGTAAGCAACTTGATCACGGTGAAAAAGTGACAGAGTTGATGAAGCAAAAGCAGTACGCACCAATGTCTGTTGCGGAGCAAGCGATCGCTATTTTCTCTGCTGAAAAAGGCTATTTAGGTGATGTGCCACTAGCCAGAATTGGGGAATTTGAATCCGCATTAATGGCGTACGCGAAAAGCGAACATTCATCGTTGCTAGATACCATCAACCAGACGGGTCAATACGACGACGATATTGAACAAAGCCTACACAAGCTACTGAAAACATTCACCGCGACACAGTCGTGGTAACTCGAAACAGGGTAAATACAGCGTGGTAAATCTCGCTGACATCAACCCATCGTGAATGTTGATAGGAGCTAAAAATGGCAAACGCAAAAGAAATTCGCACCAAGATAGCGAGCGTACAAAATACGCAAAAGATCACCAGTGCAATGGAAATGGTTGCCGCAAGTAAGATGCGGAAAGTGCAAGACAACATGGCGGCAACCCGTCCTTACGCTGTAAACATGCGCAAGGTAATCAGCCATGTTGTATCGGGCTCATTAGAGTATAAGCATCCCTATCTTGAAGAGCGTGAAGCAAAACGTGTGGCGTACATCATCATATCCTCAGATCGAGGCTTATGTGGTGGCTTAAATACCAACCTGTTTAAGCGTGCAATAACGGATATGCGTCAATGGCAAGAGAAAAACGTTGAAGTAGATTTGACGTTAATCGGCTCAAAAGCAGTTTCGTTTTTCCACCGTTTTGGCAACGTGATTGCACAAACATCGGGTTTGGGTGATAAGCCTAAATTGGAAGATTTGCTCGGTACTGTTAAAGCCATGCTTGAGCACTTTGATGACGGTAAAATTGATCGCTTGTATTTGGTATACAACGAATTTGTTAATACGATGGTACAGAATCCACGTATAACGCAATTATTGCCGCATCCAGATAACGATGAGTCGCAAGACAATAAACCCAATGATGCAAATAGTCGCTGGGATTACATCTACGAACCCGATCCAAAAGACATACTCAACGCCTTAATGCAGCGTTACATCGAATCTCAGGTGTATCAAGGTACCGTTGAAAGTATTGCTTGTGAACAAGCAGCACGAATGGTCGCGATGAAATCGGCGACAGATAATGCAGGCGATATTATTAACGATTTGCAGCTGATTTATAACAAAGCTCGCCAAAGCGCTATAACCCAAGAGTTAAGTGAAATCGTAGCCGGTGCACAAGCCGTTTAAACAGAATTCAGAGGATATCAAATGAGTACTGGTAAAATTGTCAAAGTCATCGGCGCTGTCGTTGATGTGGAATTTGACCAAGATAGTGTGCCACGTGTTTATGATGCTTTGAACATCATTGATGGCGATAACAGCTCTCTTGTACTTGAAGTACAGCAACAAATTGGTAGCGGAGTCGTTCGTTGTATCGCAATGGGTTCGTCAGATGGTATGCGCCGTGGTTTAACCGCAGTGAATACGGGTGAACCGATTACTGTGCCTGTGGGGGAAGAAACCCTCGGCCGTATCATGAACGTATTAGGCCATCCAATTGATGAGTGTGGTGAAATTGGTGAGAAAACCTCTTACCCAATTCACCGCGAGCCACCATCATATGAAGAACAAGCGAACAGCACTGAACTATTAGAAACCGGTGTAAAAGTCATCGATTTGATTTGTCCGTTTGCTAAAGGCGGTAAAATTGGTCTGTTCGGTGGTGCGGGTGTTGGTAAAACCGTCAACATGATGGAGTTAATCAACAACATCGCGAAAGCACACTCAGGTCTATCTGTATTTACAGGTGTGGGTGAACGAACACGTGAAGGTAACGACTTCTATTACGAAATGAAAGAAGCCGGTGTACTTGATAAAGTTGCCATGGTTTATGGCCAGATGAATGAGCCTCCTGGTAACCGCTTACGTGTTGCACTTACAGGGTTAACCATCGCAGAACGCTTCCGTGATGAAGGCCGTGATGTACTGTTGTTCATCGATAACATCTACCGTTATACCCTTGCAGGAACAGAAGTGTCAGCCCTGCTTGGCCGTATGCCCTCTGCGGTAGGTTACCAGCCAACATTGGCTGAAGAGATGGGTGTGCTGCAAGAACGTATTACATCTACGCACAAGGGATCGATCACCTCGATTCAGGCGGTTTATGTACCTGCGGATGACTTAACGGATCCATCACCAGCTACAACATTTGCTCACCTTGATGCAACAGTTGTACTGTCGCGAAATATTGCCGCATTAGGTCTTTATCCAGCGATTGATCCACTAGATTCAACGTCGCGTCAGCTTGATCCTTTAGTTGTTGGTACTGAGCACTATGAAGTTGCTCGTGGCGTACAAACTGTACTGCAACGTTATAAAGAACTGAAAGATATTATTGCGATCTTAGGTATGGATGAATTGTCTGAAGATGACAAATTGACCGTAGCCCGAGCACGTAAAGTCGAGCGTTTCCTAACTCAACCTTACCATGTTGCTGAAGTATTCACGGGTCAACCGGGTATTTTTGTATCACTAAAAGATACATTGAATGGCTTTAAAGGCTTATTGAGTGGCGAATACGATGATGTTCCAGAACAAGCATTCTTGTACTGTGGCTCTATCGAAGACGTTATCGAAAAAGCGAAAACTATGTAAGTTTGAGGAGGATTTATGGCTATCGGCGTTACTCAGAATACATTCCAACTCAACATTGTGAGTGCAGAAGGTCCGTTATTTAGTGGTAAAGCACATGCTTTGGCTATTTCGGGTCTTGATGGTGAACTTGGTATTCGCCCTGGTCACTCTCCTTTGCTGAGTCGTATTAAACCTGGCGTTGCTTATTTTCAAACTGATTTGAAAGGGGATGACGAAATTCTCTACATTTCAGGCGGTATTGTTGAGGTTCAACCTTCATTAGTAACGGTATTGGCTGATACAGCCATGCACGGTAAAGATATTGATGAAGCTCGTGCGAATGAAGCACGACGTGCAGCAGAAGAGAATATTAATAAGCAAGGTCACGATATCAACTTTGCGCAAGCGCAGATGGATTTGGCGAAAGCAATGGCTCAGTTACGTGCCGTTGAATTAACCCAAAAACAGAGGCGTCGCTAAACAACTCCAGTACATCACTATCGATTGAATGCTCTGATATGTACCGATATCAGAGTATTTTTTTGTCTGTAATTTGATGCTACTTGAATTAATCTAATCGCGATGGAGTGATTATATATTGGTTCCATTAGATGGATAGAACTGTAATAAAAAGTAACATTGGTTTATTTGTTTAGAGTGAACGTATAAACTGACGACTCAATTATTTTACAAATAAGTAAAAACGGAGAACAAAGTAATGCGCTTTTTAGCTAGTCCAATGTTCTCAAGCCTATATCGTATTTACCTATCCTCTCAAGCCGTTGCCGTTTACCTCCCCAGTAATTAGTCTTCCTATTCGTTCACTCAATGTATCTAAGGCGTTGAAATAGATAGTAATGACATTAAACATTGCCAGCGAGCTTGATCGCTTTTAATACTGAGCCTCTTGTTAGTGTTTTCTGCTCATGACTTAATGCTATTTCACATTGTTAATATAGAGCACATCTGCAAGTGAATTTCACATCTTACCCCTGATCATTTATATCTCCTCAATGGAGGACATGTGTCATTTTTTATCGCTTCTCAAATCTTAGCTGGATTGGCTTCGCTATTCGATATCGCCTCATTCCAGTTCAAAAATCGAAATAAACTTTTAACGACTTTATTTATTTCCGCGTTACTAATTGCTGCTCATTTTGCCTTGTTAAAAGAATGGACGGCTGCATGCTTGCTTGTCATTGGGGCATGTCGTTACTTAGCTGGAATCTTCATATCCGATCCTAGAATGAAATGGCTATTTTATTTGGTCACACTACTGGGCACGGCGCTAACCTTCAGCGGTATCACGAGTGTATTGAGCTGTATCGGGTCGCTATTTCATACTAAGGCTTCATTTAGTCGTAACGATAAGCTCATGCGTTGGCTTATGGTTATAGGTACCGTGGTTTGGCTTATTCACGACATCATTGTTGGATCTCCAGTCGCGGTATTATTAGATGTTCTATTTATTATAAGCAGTGCTATTGGCTACTATCGAATACATATAAAGAAACTATTACTCCTAACCTAAGCTATTCAATTGAACTCAGCCTTTGACAATTCGCCGCGTGTCAAAGGCTGATTCTAAGTGGAGTTGCAATAGCAATGTAAATTTATAGATGTGATAATTTTTATTATAATTCATATTGTTATGCAATTCTCTTGAACATTAGGAGGCTTTAAAAAAATAATAATAGTGCGGCTGGATGGTATTCATTTCCTGTGAATTTAGCTGTACCCAGCTTACTGTTTAGGCATTGCGGCTAAGATAGCTCCGAATGTTTTAAGTGCTATGGCATCATCTTCAGCACTGTACCGTTCACCTTGCTATCCATAATCACCTCACGGTATGCCTGTACCACCTTATCAATATCGATCGCGCCAGTTGTATCTAAACCAGGTATCAGATCCATAGTTTGTTTAATCATACCCAGGCTCACACTATTGATGCGCTTGCCGTCGGTAAGCTCTAGTGCAGCCCCTTGGACAAAAGAGTTACAGACAGATTCAGCGCCATGTAAGATTTTTTTTGTTAGAAAACTCAGTTTGGATTACTTGAAGGGAAAGACACCTTTTGTTTCAGCGATATTTTGTTTTCGCTGAAATCATAAGCTTCATTTGTCGTTGATTGTGCGATTTGCCATACGTTTTATTATGTTCAAAAAAGTGTATAGCCAATAGATCTCGAACTTGTTCAAGATTTCGGATCGGTGCCAGCTTCGCGACACATATCCTTATCTGTTCTACACCAACACTTGCCGTGTGTTCCTGATGTAATGATGGATCTGACGCTCGGTTTTCAAGTCAATCATCTCTTTTGGGCGACAACCATTTGGGCAGGGCATACGCGGTGTTGTGCCAAACAATCGACAGATCAATGGTCGTTCCTCGTACACTGTGCAACCCTTAGGACCTAGGTGTACACAATCAAACTCATTTAATGCGGCTTCATGTTCAGCGTCCGTTTTCACTGGCAGGCGTGACATTTCTTCCGAAGACGTTGTTACTGGTCCGCAACAATCGTGGCACCCCTCCACACACTCGAACGACGGGATACGCTCACGTAGAAGCGCGATTATCTCTCGGTTATTGTTCATTCATACCTAACTTTTGTGCAGTTTACGACTCTATAATTCTACACCAAATTCACTCGAGTTTTGACAATGCCTTCAAATTTACCGCCGGGCATAAGGTGCGCCACGACTAATTTTCCAAGCACACCACATACTAAAACTACGGAGTAAAACGCGTCAACGTGATGTTTTTATAACCCTAACTCTTGGATGAATACTTTATATTCTTGAACATAATTGCCAGTGTGATTTTCCATTCTCGGTTTTGTTAGAAGTCCTTTTGAGCCAGTGATGAAACTGCGAATTTTTTTTCGGACCTTTCTCTCTCCAAGTAATATTGAATCCCAAATGCTTTGTTTACTATACACTTGGTTGCTTTGCGTTTTAAGCCTCATTTCTTTCAACAAATGGCTTCTATACTAATGGGTAATGTGAATAGAAGGGTTATTAGTGGCAATCCTAACTCATGAGGGAAAGTAATATGAGAACACTTTCTTTGCCTCAGGCACGAAAGCTTGCGCTGCTTTCACAATGTATTTCAACAAGGTCGCTAAAAGGTAGCGCGTATACAGAAACCTTAAACGTTTTTGAGCGCTTAGGTTATGTGCAGATAGATACCATATCAGTCGTTCAGCGCGCACATCATCATACACTTTGGAGTCGAAACCCCAGATATCAAGTTGCTCACCTTGATCAGCTCGTTGCAGACAAAAAAGTATTTGAGTATTGGTCGCATGCTGCCTCTTACCTGCCAATGAGGGACTATCGATTCAGCCTACCTCGCAAGACGGCGCTCAAAATGGGTCAACAAAGCCATTGGTATAAGAAAGATCACAAACTGATGGCTGATGTTCTTCAGCGAATAGAGAGTGAAGGCCCATTAATGGCGAAAGACTTTGTCTCTAAAAGTCATAAAACGAATGGGTGGGGCAGTAAACCCTCTAAACAAGCCTTAGAAACTTTATTTATGCAGGGGGATCTTATGATCGCTGAGCGTAAAAATTTTCATAAGGTCTATGATTTAACGCAGCGAGTATTACCAAATGATGTAGATGCCTCAATACCTACAGAGCAAGAGCAAGAGCAAGAGCAAGAGCATGGGCAATTTTTAGTATTGAGTTACTTAAGAGCTCACGGTTTCGGAAATTTGGCTGAAATTACCTACCTACTTAAAAATGTTAAAACATTGGCTAGTCAAGCGTTGAATGTGTTGCTTGAAAGGGGCGATATTAAAAGAGTCATCATTAATGAGTTTGTTTATTTTGCTTGCTGTGATGCCTTGCTTCTACTCGACAAGCGGCTAAATAAAAAACAAGTTCACATTCTTTCTCCATTCGATAACTTACTTATCCAGCGAAAGCGAACACAATCTATTTTTAATTATAAATATCTTCTTGAATGCTATGTTCCTGCCGCCAAGCGTCAGTTCGGTTATTTTTGTTTACCGGTTGTGTGGGATGGGACGCTAGTTACGAGGGCGGATTGTAAGGTCGATAAACAAACTAGCACACTCAATGTGATTCACTTATTCATTGAATCGTCAGTGAAGGAAAAAGAAATATTTTTTACTGCTTTAGAAGAAAAGCTTCAGGCATTTGCTCAGTTTAATCAATGTAGTCATTATGCTATCCAAAAAGCATCTACCCATAAGTGTATTTGATCTCTGCTTATTTTTGTTATGAGAGTTTCTTACCCACTGAGGGATGTTTAATGGCTACAGTATTGTCTAACTTTTCTTCCCTTTGAGTCTTTTGTATAAATGCCAATAAGATCACAAATTCAGTATCTTTAAAGGTGCATTTTTCTATCGAAGCATACTGCGGACAAACTCTACTCTCTGCTGGTATTAGTTATAAAAAACTGGCGAGTCTGATCAACAAGTGTATTGAGATAAAAGCCCCAAATTGAGTGATACTTTTACGTTGAAAGACGATAAAGCAAAATATGACGACTACTATTTTATCGACCTAGTTATTGCAGGCCAAGAAAGGGGGGGTCTTGTAATTCCGATGTAAAAGATGCCGTTTTTTAAGGCGTGAGAGGCGATTTTATCATTAATAAAAGATAATGATAAAAATATCACTTGAGTGTTTTTTAGATATTTAATGCAATAATAAAGAAGACGGTGACGTTATTTTTAATAAGCTTGTTAATGTGTATGAGCTGTTTTTTTATGGGTAATAATTCAGTTTATATTATGTGGAAGCGGTAATTAATATCCCCCATATTGATGAGGTATACATTGTTCAACATATAATGCGTGCTTCAAATAATGAAACTTATGTTGCATTTTTGGATGGTGTTATGTGTCGAATTTATCAGCACAATGTTATCAAATGTAACGGAATGCTCTTGGGGGTGTAACAAACTGACTATTAATCTTGTGTGTTACTAAGTAGCTAACTTATTGAGGGTTGTTTAATCATGAAAATAAGAAAAGTGAGTAATTCACTTTGTTCAGCTAAGCCATAACAACATCATTTGGTGATATTTGTTAACACATGCGATAACTGGCACGTCAGGCTAATACACACTAAAAATAGACACATTAGTTATTATTTCACTTAAAACAATAATGCAGTTTTTATTTCATGAGCTGTGCTTTGTCACACCAAAATAAAACAGGCAAATAAACCGAGAATTGTAAATGGAAGCCTCAAGATATAAACGCCTCGTGTTAGGAGGAATACTAACATTTTCAGTGTTGCTACTTTCCGGCTGTCAGTCTGTGCTTTTTGACCCAAAAGGTTTGATTGGCGAACAAGAAAAAGATCTCATAATAACGTCCTTACTTCTCATGTTAATTGTGGTTATTCCCGTTATTTTGATGACGTTTTATTTTTCATATAAATATCGCGCCTCAAATACAGGTGAAAAATATACGCCAGAATGGGCGCATTCAACCAAAATCGAAGTCGTAGTGTGGACTATCCCTATCGTTATTATCGCGATATTGGGCACAATAACGTGGCAAACCACCCATGAACTTGACCCCGGTAAGCCACTGGTGAGTTCGGTCAAACCTATGACCATTGAAGTGGTGTCATTAGATTGGAAATGGTTGTTCATTTATCCCGATCAGCACATTGCTACGGTGAACTATGTGGCTTTTCCTAAAGATGTCCCTGTCACTTTTAAAGTTACATCAAACAGTGTGATGAACGCCTTTTTTATCCCTCAACTTGGCAGTCAGATTTATGCGATGGCTGGCATGGTTACGCGGGTGAATTTGGTGGCAAACGAAGCGGGTCAGTATGACGGCATCTCGTCAAGCTACAGCGGTGCGGGCTTCTCTGATATGAAGTTCAAAGCGCAGGCGATGCCTGATCAAGCAACATTCGATCAGTGGGTGAAGCAAGTTCAACAGTCGGCACCTCCAATGATTGATATGGCTGCGTTTAAAGCGTTGGCAGCACCAAGTAAGCAGGTTCCTGTGACGTATTACTCACACTTGCCAGATTATTTGTACGGCTCGATCGTTCAGCAATTTAAAGGGTCATTAAACATGGATATGGGCGTTGATAAGCCGATGGACATGAAAATGGACTCGGCCCATACCACGCAGTAGGACACGTTATGTTTGGAAGATTAAGTATTGAGGCCATCCCATTCGATGTGCCAATTGTTATGGTTACGCTCACCGCTATTGCTTTGATTGGTGCTGCAGTGGTTGGCCTGATCACGTATTACGGGAAATGGCAGTATTTGTGGTCGGAATGGTTTACCTCTATTGACCATAAAAAAATCGGCATTATGTATATCGTAGTGGCGTTTGTGATGATGGTGCGGGGCTTTGCCGATGCTGTCATGATGCGTAGCCAGCAATTGCTATCGGCAGCGGGTGAAGGAGGATATTTACCGCCTCACCATTACGATCAAATATTTACTGCCCACGGGGTGATCATGATTTTCTTCATGGCCATGCCGTTTATTATTGGCTTAATGAATATTGTTGTGCCGCTGCAAATTGGTGCGCGTGATGTGGCCTTTCCGTTTCTGAATAATCTTAGTTTCTGGTTATTCATTGTCGGTGTGGTTTTGATCAATCTGTCATTGGGTGTGGGTGAGTTTGCCCGTACTGGTTGGTTGGCGTACCCACCGTTGTCGGAGCAGCAATTTAGCCCCGGGGTCGGGGTCGATTATTGGATATGGGCGTTACAAATATCCGGTATTGGTACCACATTATCTGGAGTGAACTTCTTCACTACAATTTTACGTATGCGTACGCCGTCTATGCCAATGATGAAAATGCCCGTTTTTACTTGGGCATCGTTGTGCGCGAATGTGTTGATCATTATTTCATTCCCAATTTTGACTGTGACCATCGCATTGCTGACGTTAGATCGTTATGTCGGAACCCATTTCTTTACCAATGAATTGGGTGGCAACATGATGATGTACATCAACCTGATCTGGGCGTGGGGACACCCCGAAGTATATATCTTGGTGTTGCCTGTATTTGGTGTGTTCTCTGAAGTAGTGGCGACGTTTTCGCGTAAAAAATTGTTTGGCTATACCTCGCTGGTATGGGCGACGGTGGTGATCACTATTTTGTCGTTCGTCGTGTGGCTTCATCACTTCTTTACGATGGGGTCGGGCGCTAACGTTAATGCCTTCTTTGGTATTTCGACCATGATTATATCAATTCCAACTGGAGTGAAAATCTTTAATTGGTTGTTCACCATGTACCGTGGTCGGATTGAGTTCACGACACCGATGTTATGGACATTAGGTTTCATGATTACTTTTACGGTGGGTGGTATGACTGGTGTGTTGTTGTCTGTACCAGGTGCAAACTTCGTACTGCATAACAGCTTATTCCTGATTGCTCACTTCCATAATGTGATCATTGGGGGCGTGGTGTTTGGCTGTTTTGCTGGCTTTGCGTATTGGTTCCCGAAAGCAACGGGTTTCACCTTGAATGAAATGTGGGGTAAACGCGCATTTTGGTTTTGGATCATCGGTTTCTTCGTAGCCTTTATGCCGCTGTATGCCTTGGGCTTCATGGGTATGACGCGACGTTTAAGTCAGAATATCGATCCTCAGTTCTTACCATTATTGGCGGTAGCCGCATTTGGTGCTGCGCTGATTATGTGTGGCATCATCTGCCAGGTTACCCAAATTGTGGTCAGTATTCGCGACCGTGAAAGCAATCGCGATATTACTGGCGATCCGTGGGGGGCTCGTACTTTTGAGTGGTCGACGTCGTCACCACCACCGTTTTATAACTTTGCCAAGTTACCGAAAGGCGATGTGTTAGATGGTTACTGGTACGAGAAGCAAGCCGCGTTATTGTCGCCAAAAAGTGAAACCGCTGATGAAGAATACCAGCCAATTCATATGCCACGTAATACGGCGACAGGTATCTACATTGCAGGCTTCTCGT
This sequence comes from Photobacterium profundum, assembly GCF_003026285.1. Lineage (GTDB taxonomy): Bacteria > Pseudomonadota > Gammaproteobacteria > Enterobacterales > Vibrionaceae > Photobacterium > Photobacterium profundum. The sequence continues at coordinate 637,027 of NZ_PYOD01000002.1, read as the reverse complement.
TGATTTTTGGCTTTGCGATGATCTGGTACATCTGGTGGCTGGCTGGCGTTGGATTGCTGGGTATGGTTGGTGCGTGGATTGCCCATAGCTTCAATGAAGACACTGATTATTACGTGACGGCAGATGAAGTACGTGATATTGAAATGGCGCATAAGGCACGTGTAGCGGCAGGTCAATCGAAGCCTACGACAGATGAGAACGATGGATTGGAGGTCGATTATGTACGCTAATTCTGACATCAGCGAACAGGCACTATCAGCTGTGGCTGGATATGATAATCACCACGATGATCATCATGATATGGGTGAAACCAAGCAGTTCGGTTTTTGGATTTATCTGATGAGCGACTGTATTTTGTTCGCCAGCCTTTTCGCGACCTATGCGGTACTGGTGAACGGTATTGCTGGTGGGCCAAGTGGCAAAGATATATTCGACCTACCATTTGTATTTACTGAAACCATGCTACTGCTGTTCAGTAGCATCACGTTTGGTTTTGGCATCATTGCAATGAAACGCAATGATGTCGCAGGGCTGAAACGTTGGCTTGCTATAACTTTCTTATTTGGTTTGAGCTTTATTGCGATGGAGTTATGGGAGTTCCATCACCTGATTAATGAAGGTTTTGGCCCGCAACGCAGCGCATTTTTGTCGGCGTTCTTTACATTGGTGGGTACGCACGGTTTGCATGTTACAGCCGGTTTGATTTGGCTGTCGGTATGTTACTACCAAGTTAGCACCAAAGGCTTGACCAGCATGATGCAGACTCGTTTCTATTGTTTGAGTTTGTTCTGGCACTTCCTCGATATTGTGTGGATTTGTGTATTTACCATCGTTTATCTGTTGGGGGTCGTGTAATGAGTAACCAACATGCGCAATCGAGTATGAATGGTTATACCAAGGGTTTCATTGGCTCGTTGGTGTTAACTATTATTCCGTTTTACTTTGCTGCTACCAAGATGCTGCCACATGCAGTTACGCTGGTGATTTTGTTTGCCTGCGCCATCGTACAAGTGGTGGTGCATCTGGTGTACTTCCTGCACATGGATCGCTCTGAAAAAGGCCAATGGAATCTGTTGTCTTTAGTGTTCACTGGTATCGTGGTGTTTATTTTGATTGCCGGATCTTTGTGGATTATGTGGAACTTGAACCACAACATGATGATGTAGTGAGAGGCCCGAAATGATCAAAGGCTATATTGCTATCACTAAACCCGGGATCATTATCGGCAACCTCATTTCCGTACTGGCGGGCTTTTTCTTAGCCGCCAAAACAGAGGGGGTATCTTTACCCCTTTTGTCCTGTACTTTGGTGGGGGTGGCGCTGGTGATCGCCTCGGGCTGTGTGATCAATAACATTTACGATCGTGATATCGACTTAAAGATGTCACGCACCCGACAACGATCGTTAGCCCAAGGCACGATCAACGTGGATCTGGCATTTTTGTATGCCTTGTTGATGCTGCTATTAGGTACGGCACTTTTGTATCGCTGGGTGAATCCGTTGTCAGCCGTGGTGGTATTACTCGGCTATGTGTTTTACGTGTTTTTTTACACCATGTGGTACAAGCGTCATTCGGTGTATGGCACCTTGGTGGGCAGTGTATCGGGAGCTATTCCGCCGTTGGTTGGGTATTTGGCTGTTACCAACTTTATTAGTGTCGATGCTGTGTTGTTGTTTACCTTGTTTTGCTTGTGGCAGATGCCACATTCGTATGCCATTGCTATGTTCCGAATGCAAGACTACGCAGTAGCTGGGATCCCTGTGTTACCTGTTGTAGAAGGGATTCACACCGCCCGCCGTCATATGATGGCGTACGTGGTGGCTTTTATGCTGGTGGCATTGGCACTCTTTGTGTTTGGCCATGGTGGGGCAGAATATTTGGTGGTGTCATCTTTGGTATGCTTGATGTGGTGCCGAGTGACGTTCAAACCGATTACGCAAGATAGTTATGTGGCATGGTCAAAAACCGTGTTTAAAACGTCGCTTATTGTTGTCACTGCCATCAGTGGTGTGTTGGGACTGGAGCTGATCTCACTGTTGGTGTGATGACGATCATTTGAGTTTCACACCTAATTATTGAATCTTGTGGAAGTTTGATACGTTCGCGTATCTTTACCTTTTTGCCGACAGTCATGAGCATGGCCGTCGGCTTTTTTTGTTTTCTTTTTATAAACATGAGCACTTGTTTAGGCGTGACTCGACTCTCGGTATTGCTCGTTTTACCATGTTTGCGATTCAGCTCGTATTTTAAGGAAGTCGATGAACGCTCTGATCCTGATAGGCATTTGTGCCCCGTAATTGTGTACTGCATAAAAGGGGGCTTCTAGTTTCATATCGTTAGGCAATATGTTTACTAATTTACTGTGGCGTAGTTCTTCTTCGATTGCTCGTTTAGGTAAACAAGCGATTCCTAACCCAGCTAAAGTCATCATTCGAATGGTCGGAACGCTATCTCCGACTCGATTAGCTCGGAATTGGTAAGTTTGAATTTGACCTTTACCTATATTAAAACTTCTTTCGATGTTCATGCCTTCCCATTGGTTGGCTATATAGTCGAAACCAGAAAAATCAGTACCATTAACAGGTAGCTGAATTTCTTTTTTTACCAAATAGTGAGGGTGGCAACACAATACTTGTTCAAGGTTACCAAGCTTGACGGCACGCGACGTCGAATCAGGCAGTTCACCGACAGTAACGGATAAATCTATGTACTTATCAATAAGATTGAGTCGTAGATCGTTAGCCAATAATTGAGGTTCTATGCGAGGATGAGTCTGCATGAATTCACACATTGTAGGGCCAATCAGATGCGTCATTAATGTATGGGGTGAAGTCACGGTAATGGTGCCAGCGAAATCTGTACAGGATTCTCGTGCCTCTTCTTCTGCCAATGACATTAATTTTCGCATTTCCAAACATCGCTGATAAAAGCGCTTTCCTGCATCTGTTAATGATTGACGGCGGGTTGTCCGTGTGAGTAATTTGACCTCGAGGTATTGCTCAAGCGCCTGTAGGTGGTGGCTAACTACTGATTTTGAAAGATCTAGTTTTTCTGCTGCTTTGGTTATAGACCCAGATTCTACGATTTGGGCGAACACTTGCATCCGATGTAATTCGTTTTTCATCGTATTTGATTGTCTTATATTCTCGAACTATATGTAAAATATTACTGTATTTATCTATGTTTATAAACAAGTAGACTTCTCTTTACCCCCTGATAAATCCAATAAATGGAGAGAATAATGACGATTTTAGTGCAATTTACACTCAGACATACATCAGAAAATACTGCGGGAATTATCCGTTTTTTTAATGAGATATTGCCTGATACACGCACATTCGACGGTAATATTTCTGCAGAACTATACAACAAAGATCGGGTTGATAATGCTCTTAATCTATTTGAACAGTGGGAAAGCCCTGCACATTTTGATAAGTACATTGGTTGGCGTAAAAGCATTGGTGACTTTGACCGTTTAGGTGCAATGCTTACGGATGCGCCAGTGATAACCGTGATGTCTAAGGAAGTGTGATGAATAAGATCTGGAGCCCTAGTTCAGTGCCAGCCCCTGCAGCCAATTATCATCAATGCGCTTTAATACCAACAGGTTCAACCCGATTACATATTGCAGGGCAGTTAGGTATTGATGCTGATGGTAATGTAGCAGAAAGCACGGAAAAACAAATTGTATTAGCTTGGCAAAATGTTAGAGGCGTACTTCAGGCAAATAAAATGGATATGGAAGATATAACCAGTGTAAGACTATATTTAGTTAACCGTAACGAGGTACCTGAATATCAGGCTGCTAAACAACGATTACCTTTCGATGTCGGCGGGTTACCAACCACATTATTGTTCGTAAATGGTTTATTTGATGAACGATGGAAAGTTGAAATTGAAGCAGAGGCCGCGAAGATCTTTTAAAGCAATAAAGCTGCTGTGAGATAACATCGAACAGCAGCAAGTGAAGTACTATTGATAATGATGTCGAGCCCGATTCTTGTAGAGGGGTAAAATCCAAGTATATTCAATGTACTTGGTTTTTTTTAGTTTTCTAAAGTAGGTGTTGAGCAATGAACAGCAAATTTTGTGGAATAACAGCATTGAGTCAGGCTTTTTTCATTAAAGCAGTGACCATATTATGGCTAACATTAAACATCCCATGATTGATAATATCGGTATTAGTAGACATTGCCATGATTGCCATTTTTTGTTGTATACTGCTTTATTTGTATCAGCAAGAAGCTTTAATACTTTCTGCCTTTCTCTATCTTCTTTTAACGTTTTTTTCTTTGCATCCATCATCATGTATGTGACCCTTTATGATAGCTCTAGACTAACAACTCTTAGGTTTAATGTATTTCGGATAGTGCCGAAGTCACCACGCGTAATATCAAACGATATTCTTCCATTAGTGTCTTTAATTGCGAATGCTTTAGCGCGAGTTTCTATATCAATCACCTCAGAAAGATAGACATTAGCTTGATTAGAAGTAAATGATACGCGCTCCGATTCAGCCATGAAGAAACCGTCATTGGTATAACTAATTTTTAATCCGTACTTAAGTTCGTCAATTTCTTTGATTGCGTGGGGGTGATTTTGCTTTGATTGACCTAACATCATTTTTGTTCTCAACTTATTTAGGTTGGTATTACAGATGAAATTAAAGAAGCCGCCCTTACAGGCGGCTACTGTCTGCTGCAAAAGTGTTCAGAGATTGCAACTAACTCGGTGGTGAGCCACTGTCCCGATAGTAGGATTGCCGATTAAAGGACAGAAAGAGGCAGCAACTTGTGGATTAAGGTTTTAGAAATAGCAAGTCACAAGGCATTTCTTTTACTAATGGGTCTGTCGGGTATAAGAAAATTTGATTAAGCATATCTGATCTGTGATGACCCATAATTAATAGATCTACATCGTTCTCAATCACACCCCGATAAATCTCATCTTCGATTGTGCCAGTGTAAAGGAGATGCTTGTAAATTGGAGTACTCAAATTATCAAGTAGCTTCCTCATCATGGCAACTGAGCTGTGGTGTTTTGCTTCTTCATGTTCATTTAAGTCAACGCTTAGAATACCGTCATAAAAACTGGCAATATCTCTATCCACATGGATTATGCTTAACTTCGCACTATTCGCTACTGCTATTTCTTGTGCTTTGTGCACTAAAGAACTAGCGTTCATATCTAACCCAACAGCTAACATTATGTGTTTATAGTGCATGCATATTATTCCTCGTTAGTTAAAGATACTTTGAACGTCAACGGTAATACTTAAGCTACCAAAGCCAAGCAACAAATCTAACCTGCTTAAACACTTAATGGATATACCTTTAGCTCTGAACAAAATGGATACTAAGGTACTTTGTTGTTTAATTAAAACTTATAATATTTAAACGCAGGTTAAATGATTCTTAACGATATGACGAGGATGCGTATCTTTAAATGATTGATGACTTGTTTGATTACGGGTAGGAAACTCGTGATAGGTGTTAATGTATCCATATATAGGATACTGAATTGTACGAATGCCCTGATATACAGTGATATCAGAGCATTTTTATCAGAACATTGGTCTATTAAGCACTCGTGACCAGCTTACGGGCTGCTTTAAATTTACTTAACGGTACTTTAGTCAGTAAGATTCCGCTTAATAAAGGCAATAACATTAAGAGCGATTGTTCTGAAATTGCCGTGCCTGATGTAGCAGCAGAAAGTGCTAAAGCAACCAACGGGAAAATGAGGAAACAGATTGATGCGGTAAAGGGTGTCGAAATCTGCCCAAGTTTAAAGTACGCCACAATACCGCCTACACTGGCGAAGACGCCTAAATATCCTACTGCCATTAGTGATGATGAAGAGAAAGCCTGTACGTTAATATTTTCAAAGACCAATGAGGTAATAAATAATAAGATAGCAGCCACTAAACTGGGTAATGCATTGTAGGTGATCACTTGAATATCTTTACAATGCTTCTGTACCATCACATACATTGCAGCATGAATGGCAACAGCTAGCCCCAATGCCCCAGAGCCAATCAGTAAGTTGTCACCGCCTATCCCCAACTCGTTTGATAGAATAATAAAGAGACTGATCACCGCAATAAAAAGTCCGATAAATTGATGAATGGCAAGGCGTAGCCCCAAAAAGAGGGTGGATGTGATCATCACAGCAATGGGCATATTAGCGAAAATGATCGAGGCTAACCCCGAGGAAATGTACATTTCTCCCGCAATCATTAAGGTGAAAGGAATCGCAAAATAGAATATAGCTACAATGGCGACCCATTTATTTTTTCCTTTAGGAAAGAATAACGGTTGGTTAAATATCTTCGACAGCAAAATTAAGATTGGTGAGGCGATAAGAAAGCGTAAACCCGTTGCGAAAATAGGTGGGATGGTATCGACAGCGATTTCCATCGCTAGCCATGTGGTTCCCCAAATAAAGCATACAGAGCAAAATAATAGCAGTGGAAGGCGTTTCTTATTCATAGTTAATATCCGTTTTAATTCTCAGCTACGCTGACGTATAGCCTTGTTTTTATAGTGGTTTAATATTGTGTCTTGCAGTTAATACGCGGGTAATATACGTGCTTCACTGGGGAATAACTTACTAAGATGCAGGCTTATGAATGTTTATTAAGAAGAAAATTCTATTTTTTGGCTATATATGGAAAAATTTTCTATGCTGGCTAGATGTAAATAATATTATGCGCATATGGCGTATTTTAAGAGTGTATTTTTCTCTACTGAATATACGCGAGTCATGGTTTTTTAACGGTAAAGTCGAATTAGATACAGTGGTTCTGCGTTGAAGATTCGTTATGTCGTATAGATCCCAATCAAACTTGCTCTTCGGGAGTCACTCTAAATCCTGCACCTTCAGATAACTTGGGTATATAGTTATTAATGATAGCGATACCGCTTCTGCATAATCGTGAGGGTAAATATGGCTGATAATCAATTTATTAATAACAAACCCGTTAATAATCAGTTCAATCATAAGAATTACATTATACGTACTATGACGGCTGATGACGTTTCGCTTGCGGTGAATTGGGCAGGAAAAGAAGGATGGAACCCAGGGCTTAACGATGCTTCAACCTTTTATCATGCTGACCCCAGTGGCTTTTTTGTTGGTGAACTTGATGATCAAATCATCGCCGTAGGTAGCGCGGTTATTTATGATGATCAATTTGCTTTCTGTGGGCTATATATCGTCGCACCAGAGTATCGTGGTAAAGGGTATGGTTTAGCGTTAACAAAACATCGCCTAGCACACTGTGGTGATCGTAATATCGGTATCGATGGTGTGTTAGAAAACGTGAAGATTTATCAGCGCATAGGTTATGTTCCCTTTTATGAAAATCGCCGTTATCAATTTACGGCATCGGCAAAATTATTTAATCCTATCTATATCAAACCTATTACGAATGATGATTTACAGCCGATTTTCGTTTATGACCGTCAGTGCTTTCCTGCACCAAGAAACAACTTTTTAACGCATTGGATTACACAACCTCAGGCAAAATCATTGTTCTACACTGCAGACGGTAAAATTAAGGGATATGTTGTCAGGCGTCGTTGCCTTGAAGGGTACAAAATTGGTCCTTTATTTGCTGATAATGCCGAGGTAGCCCAACAGTTATTAAACGCGGTTCAGGTCGATATCGAAGGGGAAACAGTATTACTCGATGTACCTGAAATTAATCAAGAAGCGGTCAAAATAGCTGAGCAAGAAAAGATGTGTGTTGTATTCGCTACCGCGAGAATGTATCAAAAAGGGTTACCCAATATCGATAATAATAAAATTTTTGGTATTACGACGTTTGAATTGGGGTAGCTATTCATACCGTTTTTTTGATACTTATCCGCTAGTTTTTCTAGTTTTTCTAGTTTTATTTGTTGTTATTTGCCCACTGGAAAACCAAAGCAATAGGAAAGGGGGAAATCAGCACTAAGCCTAAACCAATCAAACTGCTGATCACGACCATACCTGTTACATTCTGCCCTATATCTGTCATGAAAAGACTTATCGTGCCAGCAAGAAACAGAACTAATCCGATGATGTGCAGTATTTTGAAAACCTTGATTATTGGGTGTTGTGCTTGAGCCATACGTATTAGCCTTTTAAAATATTTACGTACATGATGAAGTAAGTGCTTCATATTTCCCACTGTTTTTATTCAATATTCATGATTGTCTCTTTAATCATTATTGAATTTTTCTTGCTGATTTACTCACGTAATCTATTTCTATAAATAGTAATAATATTAAGGCTCAACATGTCGTTTAAAGTGACTTATATCATTTGGTTTTCAATGGCAACGGTATTATGGATTGGCTTCCCACTTTTGATTTTGGCGTAAGCTTTGGCATCGATGATTTAGTGTATGTTTGCGCGTTGATAGCAACTAGCTATCAACTGTGCTTACTGATTTGTAGTTAATACTTCTTTCTGCCGGTAAAAAAGAGGAATGTTTAAACACAGCAAAGCACAGCCTACACATACCCAGATAGGCAATGACGCAGAGAGAAAAACCAGTGATGCTAGTAACGCCGATATCCCGTAACCAATAGTATGAGACATTGATATATACCCCGCAATAATGCCATGCCCATGACTGGATACTTGGCTTGCTGATGCTGTATAAGCGGGAACGATCATTGCTGCACCAAATGCAACTAAGGTTATTGCGGGGTAAAACAGCACTATGTGGGGAATTAGAAACAGTATAAAGCCACAACTAAAGCAGAGACCGCCTACCTTAAATAAGCTTGAAATGCTCAAGCGCTTTTTCTTTATGACGCTAAGCTGAGTAAGCAAAGTAACAGCTGCGCTTAATGTTAATAAATAGCCGATTGTTTGAGTGATTTCATCAGTAGACCAGTTTGTGACCTGACTGATTAATGGTGACAGGCTGTACTGCATTAAAGCAACGGCGGTACATAGGCAAATAGCCACTAGCAATAATGGCACTAAAGCTCGAGGAGGCGATTGCCAACAGTTTGGATGCCGTTTGGGGTGTTGCTTCTGGGCTTGATGTCTCGCATGTAAGTGCTCGGGCCCCCTGAGTGGAAGAGCTACCATCAAAGCTATAAATGGAAATATAGTCATTAACATTAAGGGGGCGAAATGGTGCCAAGTTAAGGTGACTAGCGCTAATAATGGACCGACAAATCGACCTGTACTTAATCCCGCACTGATGGTGGTGATCGCCAATAACTGATTATCTTCCCCGCACAATAAAATAGCCCAATGCTGAGATGCGGGAACCATACCTGCTACTGTGCAACCATAAATAATCCTCGCAAATACGAGTCCGGCAATGATTGCATTGTTGGGTAACAGGCCTTCACTGCCTATAAAACTCATTATAAGTAACAGGGCAAAACTCACCATGAATCCGACTAAAGCTTGCACTATTACCTTTTTCGGGCCGTGGCGATCACTGTAGTGCCCCCAAAAAGGGGCTGCTGGTAAAAATAGTACGCTACCTATCGCAATAATGATGGACCAGGTTGGTAAGTTAATACCAGAAGCCTGTACCAATATTGGTAATGAAACCAGTAAACCGTTCTGTCCTACGCCCATTAAGGTGGCAACTGCGGCGATTAAATAGAGTGTGGTGCGGTTATGTTCTTTATGGTTTGAGGTTGGCGATATCCGCATATATGGGGCTCAGTAAAAAGTATTGTGAACAGATGAATGACAGAGTGAGGTGCATTACTTATAATGAATATACTAATCATTCTCATTTGCATTAATATGGTTTTTATAGCGATATAACAAGAAATGACCATGTTGAACCCGTTACAAGGAGCGTAATCGTTCAATGTTCACCTTAGCCGAGACGTCGTTTTGTATTCATGACAAAACCATTCTTCACCCAACTTCAATCGATTTTCAGAAAGGAAATGTAACGACGCTACTCGGTCATAATGGTAGTGGTAAGTCTACGTTAATTAAGTTACTTAGCCGTCAGCAACCTGCCAGTAGCGGTAAAATTTATATCGATGGATTACCGAGTGAACGGCTAAGTAGCCGAGAATTTTCCCTGAAAGTTGCGTATTTACCTCAGCACCCACCGATAACCGATGGCGTAACAGTAAGAGAGTTAGTCCGTTTTGGTCGCTATCCGTGGAAAGGAGTATTTGGACGTTACAACAAGCAAGATGAAGAATGGGTACAGCAAGCTATTGAGCATGTGGGGCTAATTGATTTCGCCGATCGATTTGTGAGTACGTTATCGGGAGGAGAAAGGCAGCGTGCTTGGGTCGCGATGTTATTAGCTCAGCGCAGTGAATGTATATTGCTGGATGAGCCGACATCGGCACTAGACGTGGCTCATCAATATGAGTTGCTCTCTTTGATTCGTGAATTAAACCTATCGCTCAAGATCACCGTCATTATGGTGCTGCATGATATTAACATGGCAGCCCGGTTCAGTGATCACCTTGTCGCAATGCATTCAGGTCGAATTATGGCATCTGGTACGCCACAAGAGCTAATGAGTGAATCAGTATTAGAAGCCATTTATGGCGTGCCACTTAATATATTTACCCATCCAGAAACAGGGCAAGCGATCAGCTACGTACGCTAACGATCCTCCCTATTTTTGTCATTATTCAAACCATAAATATTTACATTACAGTGAATGCCCAACAAGGAGAGTATCGTGCGGTTGTTTATTCTTATTGGATTCTTATTTAATCCTGCTCTGTTATTTAGTTCAGTGCTGCAAGCACAGATAATTGAGCATGAAATGGGGCAGATTGAATTAACGTCATCACCTCAAAAAATAGTTGCATTAGATTGGGTGATAGCTGAAAGCTTATTGGCACTCGATATTACCCCTTATGCCATGGCAGATAAAAAGGGCTATCAAGAGTGGGTTCAATTGCCTGCCGTACCTGAATCGGTATATAGCGTAGGCTCAAGAAGAGAGCCAAATTTAGAATTATTGGCGCAGTTAAAACCTGATCTCATTATTATGAGTCAACATTTAAGCCCAGCGTTTGAGAAGTTAAGTAGCATTGCCCCAACGGTTGTAATGAGTGTGTATTCGAACAAGAAAGATCCCTATCACGCCGCAGAAGATTTATTGAGGAATTTAGGAAATATTGTTGAACGACCAGAAAAAGCCGATCAAGTCATTAATGAAACAAAACTGACGTTAGTCGAAAATGCTGATCGTTTACGCCAAGCCAAACAAGATACTCGCGCATTATTGATGGTGCGCTTGATTGGTGACAAGCATTTACGCGTGCATGGCAACACATCATTAGCGGGTCAAACATTAGCGAATATGGGGCTCACCAATGCTTGGCAAGGCGAAACGAACCTATGGGGATTTGCCTCGATCGGGTTAGAAAAATTAGCAGATAAACAACAAGCGAACCTTATTTATTTTGGACCGATAGATGACAAATATAAGCAAACATTCTTTGCTACACCGTTGTGGAAAGCCATGGCATTTAGTCGAGAAAAAAGAGTGTATGAGTTACCACCAGTATGGACCTTTGGGGGGTTAAAATCAGCACAACGGCTAAGTAACAGTATTACGGCACTCTTATTATCGGCATCGGATATTAATAAGGTCGTTAGAAAATGATGAACGTTCGGTTAGCAGTATGGGGAGTCATAAAAAACCGTTCTATGCTGAATTGGCGTGTGATGTGCCATTCTCATGCAATAGTCACATTGTTCTTGATCTGTTTGTTTGTTTGGTTATTCCATCGAAGTGCTCCTTATTCTTTGTCTATGGCGCAATGGGTAAATGCTACGCTTCAACCGGATCCGACTGATTATCAACAAATTATTATTCATTACACATATTTACCTCGAATTGTAATGGCACTGATTTGCGGTGCTGGCTTGGCAATGGCAGGCTGTGTTATGCAGCATGTATTGCGTAATCCGTTGGCGTCGCCAACTACATTAGGTGTGGCAGCAGGGGCTGAACTTGGTTTGGTTTGTGGCATTTTATTTGTGCCTGCCGCGCTGGGGATCAGTAACTATTGGTTTGCATTTTCTGGTGGGTTAGTTGCAACTGGCTTGGTGTTTGTATTAACCGCTAAAAAAGGTTTTGCGCCATTGCAAATGGTGTTATCAGGCATGGTGGTAAGCCTATTTTTTGGCGCGTTGAATATGATGTTGCTGTTGCTAAATGAAGAGCAGCTAAACAGTGTATTTATTTGGGGGGCAGGGGCGCTAAACCAAAATGATTGGCAAGGTGTATTGCAATTACTTCCGTTAGTGGTAACTCCTTTTATTGTATTACTTCTGTTACAGCGGCCTTTATCGGCTTTGCAGCTAGGGGAAGAGGTCGCTAAATCTGTTGGTGTAAAAGTTGCCTACCTGCGTTTAGCCACATTGATTATCGCGGTTTTTATGACATCCAGCATTATTAGCCAAGTAGGAATTATTGGTTTTGTTGGTTTGGTTTCACCTGCTTTAGCGACGTTATCGGGTGTGCGCCATTTCTTCCCCCGCATGCTGATGAGCAGCCTGATTGGTGCAATGTTGCTATTAGGGGCTGATTTACTGATCCAACCGTTATCTGGGGTTGGCGGCGAGCTGCTACCTACTGGTGCTATTACGGCTTTAATTGGGGCACCATTTTTATTGTGGTTATTACACCGTCATTCGTTTATCGCGAGTCAAAAAACAGAGCAAGAAGCCCTGCTTGAATATCAACTACGATCTTTTCGGGGTGTTTTTATTGGCATGGTGATCGTGAGTATGTTGGTTATTTACCTTGCATTGTGCGTTGGTAATAGTACGAACGGTTGGGTATTTCTTAATAGTAGCGGCAGTGCGCAGATCGATACCGTATTGGCGTTGCGTTTTCCTCGGGTTGCGGTCGCTATGTTAGCTGGGGTTGCTCTAGCATTATCCGGTACCGTAATACAACGAATGACGGGTAACCCGATGGCGAGCCCTGAAGTAATGGGGATCAGTGCTGGGGCTGCTTTTGCTCTTGTGCTAGGGGCGATGAGCGGGATAGCTATTTCACGCTCAGAGCAAATGCTCTTGGGGGTTGTCGGCTCGATGGTGGTAATGGGCTGCATTTGGCTTTCAGGGCGAAATAATAACTTTGCTCCCACGCAAATGTTATTGACGGGTATAGCATTGAGTGCCTTTCTTGATGCCATGATCCGCATTGCTTTATCAACAGGGCAAGACAATGTTAAAGCACTGCTTAGTTGGTTATCAGGGACTACATACCTTGCTGGAAGCAATGATGCTGGACTGTTACTTATCGGAATACTATCCATAGGTTGTCTATTGTTATTGTGGCATCGCTGGCTTGATATCATGGCGCTGGGCTCAACGGTGGCTGAAAGTATTGGAGTTAATTGCCGTAAAGTCAGGCAGTTATTGATGTTAGCAGCAGCATCATTAACGGCTTTAGCTACCATGGTAGTGGGACCGCTGAGCTTTGTTGGGCTATTGGCTCCTCATATGGCTAAATCGCTAGGGCAATATAATGCCCGCCATCAGCTTGTCATTGCGTGTTTGCTTGGTGGAAACATTATGGTGTTTGCTGATTGGGTAGGGCGTAATGTCTGGTTTCCTTGGCAATTCCCTGCTGGTCTGCTTGCTTCCATTATTGGCGGTGGTTACTTCTTATACCTACTGCGTAAGTGATTATTTACCTTTAATGACGTTACTTCATAGGCTGGTTTTGTGAATTACATCTCAGCCTATTTAACTTCATATGCAAAATTATTTGTTTTATAACCTTTTTATATGATTAATTTAATGGTTATTTCACGGTATATCCTGACTTTTAGCGACACAATTGTGCTCTTATCCCACAGTTTTTAAACTCACTTCATATGTCCATTAATTTTATAAGGTTGATGTAATGAATGATAGTCATTATCATTCGCATCAATAGTTGGGGACGTAGCGTTAATATGAAAAATAAAGACTTCCCACAGCCTCAATACTTAACGATGTTTCCGCTCAGTAACTCATCGTTAGGGGGATAAGAAAGCCGATGCTAAAAATGGTGTATTAAATCATGACATGTTTTCATCAATTATTACCTGAACTTAAAGAAACCAATTCAGTTAATGAGCAATTGGCACTATTAAATCCATTATGGTGCTGGCAGCAAAGCAATGATGAAAATACCGTTACAATTTCAGCGCTGTTAAATACCTCGCTGATAGCGGAACAGGTCAAAAAAGCCCGCCTAACATTACAGGCCCCTAACGATAAAGTAGCAGCATCATTAATTCAGAAAAAACTGATGACTCAGCTGATCTCGCCATTAGTGGCTGTGCATGTGTTATCTGAGCAGTCACCACACTTCTCGTTATCTGGTTTAGTTATTCCTTCCGATTTTAGCAAGCCAGTAATGTGGCTGAATGAAGGGTTTTGTGCTGTGCCTTCAAATGATTCCATTGTCTGGATAGAAAGGCTGATTCAGTCGTTTTACCTATTATTTCGCCATACGTTTGCGATTCCGCCAAAGACGTTTTGGGGGAATGCGGCTTTAGCAATTGCCTCACCTTGGAGCCGGCTTGTTGGGCAAGGTGTGAATGGAAAAATCGTTGCACAAGATGTTCAGCAATTTTTCTCTCACCTGTGCCCAGAATTACAACAGGCACTCGAGTGGTTGGTGATAGAGAAAGGTGAATTTGAAATAATGGTTCCTCGTCGTAATAACTGTTGTCTTAAATACCGATTACCTGAAAAGCAGCTTTGTGGCACCTGTAATCGCCAGACTAAACAGCAGCAGATAGATCGAGTGATCACGCGTCTTGTATAGTTTTTTTGTAATCAAAAGGTTGAATAAAAATAATTATCACAATCAATGCTATTTGCGGTTGTGAATTTACTGATAGCGACAGTCGTCGTTATTTGAACCATCGACAACAATTAGAGATGAATATAAGTTATGCAGTCAAGGAAGTTTGTAGTTAGCCCTTTGGTATATGCAATGATGCTAGCCAGCCCAACAATGTATTCAGCAAGTGCTTATGCTGAAGAATCGTCATATCAATCAGCAGAGGAAACAATGGTGGTGGTCGCGAGTCGTGCACCTAAAAGTATCAGCGATATTGCAGGTACCGTTTGGTATGTGGATTCTGAGCAAATCGATCAGGAATATCGTGGAGGTAAAAATCTGAGTGATATTTTATCTTCAGCCGTACCATCGTTAGATTTAGGCAGCCAAGGACGAACCAATTACGGTCAAAACCTTCGTGGGCGTGCCATGCTAGTGATGATTGATGGGGTATCGTTGAATTCATCGCGTTCTATTAGCCGTCAGTTAGATTCAATTGACCCATTTAATATCGATCGAATTGAAGTGTTATCGGGTGCAACGTCTATTTATGGGGCCGGTGCGACGGGCGGTGTGATTAATATTGTTACTAAGAAAGCTGAAGACGGTGAGGTACAGGCAGAAACGTATGTCAGTGGTTCATCAGGCTTTAATAGTGGTGATGATTTTGACTATAAATTGGCACAATCAGTCAGTGGTGGTAATGATAAAGTACGTGGTCGTGCGTCGTTAGTATACGGTGAGACCAACGGTTACTACGATGCTAATGGGGATATTATTGTACCTGATATCACTCAGGGGTCTCTTCAATTTAACCGCGTTATTGATGCGATGGGGTCACTGAGCTTCACACCAACAGATACGAAAACCATTAATGTATTAGCACAGTATTATCTGAGTGAACAAGATAGTCCATATGGCATTTATTTCGGTCAAAATTTAGCGGGTGCACCCAATAATATTACAGGTAATCCTGCTGATACTGGCTTGATAGAAACACGAAAAGGGTATCAATCTGATCGTCAGGCGTCGACTGAACGTTTAATGCTAAATGCAACCTACCATGACGCAGAATTTTTAAGTCATGAGTTGTTTGTACAAGCTTCGTACCGTTCTGAAGAGATGTCGTTTAGCCCGTTTATCTACGGTACCTACCTTGCTGCATCGCAACAGAATACCGACGTATTCAGTGTAAGAGCGGCTATGGTGAAGTCGATGGATCGCTTAACACTTACTTACGGTGTTGATGGTTATATTGACAAATTAGACAGTGATCAAGTTATCTTCGATCCAGCAACGAGTTACCAATCGGGTGGCTTAGTGAATAAAACGAAAGATACGATTGGGCGCTACCCAGAAACAGAAGTCGCTTCTTTGGCTGGTTTTGTGCAGGCTGGCTACGACATCACAGATGCTTGGTCTGTTGAAGGTGGTTACCGCTACCAATACATGAAAAATACTGTTGATGATTTTGTATCATCAAAAATGCAGACCCAAATTGCACTAGGTGCTGGTACATCAGCAGATGCCGTACCTGGTGGTGAAACTGATTATAAAATTGGTTTATTCAATATTGGAACCATCTACCGCCTATCTTCGCAGACTCAAATATGGGCGAATTTCTCGCAAGGGTTCGATTTACCTGATCCAGCAAAGTATTACGGCGTGGGTAAATATTCAGATAGCAATAATGATGGTCATTATGAATTAGTTGATGGTATTGATGTTGCCAATACCAAGCTAGAAGGTGTGAAAACAAATAGCTACGAAGTTGGTTTCCGCCATAATGTTGATGCATTTAGTGTACAAGCTGCTGCGTATATTTCTACATCAGATAAAGTTGTTAAGCACAGCAGCAAGAACTTATCGGTTGAAGTCATTGATGCTGATAAGCGCGTTTATGGTGCAGAAGCGCAGGCGTCTTATTGGGTTATGGACAACTTGCAGCTTGGCGCTATGGGGCATTTTGTTAAGTCAGAAGAGAAAGATGCCAACGATGATTGGAAGAAGTTGTCTATCAATTATGCCAGTGCATCAAAAGCTGGTGCATGGATTGGTTGGTACGAGAGTAATTATTCTGTAAAGCTGCAAAATCAGACGTTATTTGATTTGAGCGATGATGCTGATGGTGAAATCGATGGCTACTCGACCTTTGATGTTATTGGTTCTGTCGAGCTACCGGTTGGTCGTTTAGGCTTTGGTATCCAAAACTTGCTTAATGAAGACTACACTACTGTGTGGGGGCAGCGTGCAAAAGGTTGGTACGCTTATTATGGACCTGAAGAAATGTTTGACTATAAAGGTCGCGGCCGTACTTACACCGTAAATTATCAAGTGAAGTATTAAGGTTTTTATTAAAGGATTGCTAAGATCATAATTGCTGTTAATTGTGGTTATTAAAGTAGTCATAAATAAAAACTTGAAATAATAATCCGTCGCCACTTATTAGTCCGAGTGGTGGCGTTTTTTTTTATTCGGCATGCGATAGACCTGCTAATGGTGCAGCTAGATATTACTGGCACTATCGATACAAATCATTACGGCATCATGTCGCCAATGTTCGTATTCACAATCAATAATTACCCCGTGTTGATTGTAATTCACTCGACGTATTTTAAGTACCAACTGCCCTTCTGCTAAATTCAACTTTTTAGCGACTATACCTTTAGCGGCAGTGGGTAATACCTCAAACTGAGATCGACTGGTGTCGTGTTGATAGCGGTTTTTATAGAGTTCCGTTAATGAGCGGGTAAGGTCTTGCTCTAGAATATCGGGAAAGTGTTCGGCGATCAGACAATTCTCTACATATAGCACTGGCCTTTTATCTAAATAACGTAACCTATGAACATGGTGCACTTTGGTGAAAGTATCGAGTGCCATCGTTTGCATTAATTCTATACCAGCAGGTGCAGAATACACCGAGAGTAATTGGGTTTCTGCGCATCGCTTTTGCTCTGCCACCATCTTATGAAAATGAGAGCGGCTTAGCGGGTTATAACGCAACCTTTTTTCAGGTGCAACAAACCAGCCCCTGCGTTCCTCACGATAGATTTTTCCTTCTGTTTCTAAAGCCACTAACGCATCTTTTATCGTAATGCGACTGGTCTCGAAAATATCACTGAGTTCACGTTCTGAAGGTAACTTTGATCGGGTACTAAACAGCCCACTATCAATTTGCTGGTTTAACGTTTCACGAATTGTACTGAGCTGTGATATGCCGTGATTTTTCATGTAATTGTCGTTCTGACCTAGTCCATTAGCGTATTAGGCCTCTATAAATAGACGCTAAAGATAACAATTGAATGACATTGGTATTTCAATAATCTTTCAGTGGACTTATGTTTCTATGAATATGAGTACTCGTCATCTAAGCGTCATGTTTTCTTTTTATAACTGTCATCAATGTGAATCAGCACTGTCATAAATGCCCTCTAATATCCTCCTCAACAAAACTGACCTAGTCCAGAGGATGGAAACCAATGAAACAACTTATTGCTGGCCTTACTTTTGCTGCTCTTACAGTAAGCACGGCTGCACAAGCTCAACCAAATGTTGAACAATTAATTAAAGCGGCTCAAAAAGAAGGGCAAGTTTATAGTGTCGGTATGCCTGATGGCTGGGCAAACTGGAAAGATACTTGGGCTGATATGGCATCAACCTATGGTTTGAAACACCAAGATACAGACATGAGCTCAGCACAAGAAATTGCGAAATTCGCAGCCGAGAAAAAAAATGCGACCGCAGATATTGGCGATGTGGGCTTTGCCTTCGGTCGAGTAGCAGTGAAGAAAGGGGTAACTCAACCTTATAAACCGACTACTTGGGCAGACATTCCAGATTGGGCGAAAGATAAAGATGGCCATTGGATGCTTGCATATACAGGCACGATCGCTTTTATTATCAATAATAACCTCGTTAAAGATGCCCCTAAAAGCTGGGATGATTTGGTGAAAGGGCAATATCGCGTCACCGTGGGTGATGTGGGTGTTGCAGCACAAGCAAACAATGCAGTATTAGCGGCGGCCTTTGCGAAAGGTGGTAATGAGCAAGACATTAAACCCGCCCTACAGTTATTTGGTGAGCTGGCAAAGCAAGGCCGTTTATCACTGAATGATCCAAGTATCGCCAATCTTGAAAAAGGTGAAGTGGAAGTGGGCATAATGTGGGATTTCAATGCCTTGAACTACCGTGACCAAATTGACCGTTCTCGCTTTACGGTTGTTATCCCTTCTGATGGCTCTGTTATTTCGGGCTATACCACCATTATCAATAAATTTGCGAAAAACCCTAACGCTGCCAAGTTAGCTCGCGAATATATTCTGAGTGATGAAGGCCAAATTAACTTAGCACGTGGTTATGCGCGTCCTATCCGTTCATCAATCACTTTACCTGATGATGTGAAAGCCAAGTTATTGCCTAATGAACAATATACCAATGCGAAGCCAATTTCAGATTTTGACCGTTGGGAAAAAACAGCCCGCAAATTGCCGCGCCAATGGCAAGAAAACGTTCTAATTCACATGCAGTAAGAGGTTGATATGCGCAATAAGGTGATTCTTGTTGTGCTTGATGGACTGAACTATCAGGTAGCTCATGATTGCATGGGCTACCTAAACGGTTTAATCGAAACCCATCAAGCCACGTTGTATAAAGTACAGGCACAGCTGCCATCTATGTCACGCCCGTTATATGAGTGTATTTTAACGGGTAAGCGTCCTGTTGAAAGCGGTATTGTGAATAACGAAGTCGTGCGTTTATCTCATCATAGTAGTGTATTTAGCTTAGCGAAAGACGCTGGATTAATTACAGCGGCAGCGGCTTATCACTGGATGAGTGAACTGTATAATCGCGCCCCGTATGACGCTATTCGTGACCGCGTAACAAATGATGAAACGTTGAATATTCAGCATGGCTGTTTTTACCATTCAGATCATTACCCCGACGAGCATTTGTTTTTGGACGCCGAGTATTTGCGCCGTCAGTACAATCCTAATTTTCTCTTGATTCACCCGATGAACATTGATGATACCGGGCATAAGTTTGGTTTGGATTCATCGCAATATCGTAATTCAGCGCGTTATGCCGATATTTATCTATCGCGTTTTGTTCCGCAATGGATAGATCAAGGTTATCAAATTATTGTAACCAGCGATCATGGTATGAATAACGATCGTAGCCATGGTGGTGTATTAGCAGAAGAACGTGAAGTACCGATGTTTGTAATAGGAAACCAGTTTGCACACCGTAATGTTGTGGAAAATATTGAGCCTCCGAAACAGACTGAAATTTGCGGTTTAGTGTGTGATTTATTGGGTATAGAACATCACGATAAAGCCAGCTGTAAGATGTTATTAGCAGGGTCTAAATGAGTGAATTAATCCCAACGGCTTCTTCTGCCAAGAAGCCAAGTAATGGTGCAAGCGTTAGTACTGTTCAGGTGACAGCACGCTTTAAACCGCAATATAAATCGCACTATAAACACTGGCGTCCGGCGTTATTATTACTGCCATTCAGTGTGGTATTTTTCTTCTTCCAACTTGCGCCAATGATATGGGTATTTGTTAACAGCTTTATCTACGATGAATCGTGGTCGGTTGAACACTACCATGAAATTTTCGATTCTGACTTCTTATTGCAGTCTTTTGGTAACAGTATGTCGATTGCGATGTGGTCGAGTGTGGTAGGCCTAGCCATTGCGACGGTTGGTGTTGCATCGTTACGACGGGTGGATTGTAAAATACGAGATTGGGTCGTGGCCTTTACGAATATGGCGAGCAATTTCAGCGGGGTGCCGCTGGCATTTGCTTTCGTGATTATTCTTGGTTTTAACGGCGCCATTACCTTGCTATTAAAGCAATGGGGTTGGATTGACGATTTCAATTTGTACTCTAAAACGGGCTTAACGTTTATCTATATTTATTTCCAAATTCCTCTAGCCATGTTGTTGCTGTACCCCGCCTTTGATGCCCTGCGCGATGATTGGGAAGAAGCGGCGGCGTTATTGGGCGCGAATAAATGGCGCTATTGGTTACACATCGCTTTACCTGTGTTATCGCCAGCATTATTGGGTACGTTAATTATTCTGATTGCTAACGCGATGGGGGCGTATGCCAGTGCTTATGCGTTAACAACAGGTAATTACAACTTAGTAACGATTCGTATCGCGAGTCTAGTGTCGGGTGATTTGTTCCTTGAGCCGAACTTAGCCGCGGCTTTATCGGTATTACTCATGATCATTCTGGGCTTCGTAACAGCGATAAATCAATGGTTGCTGAAAAGGAGCTACCATGCAAAACGTTAATTTTAAAATGAGTGCGACGACGTACCATAAATCAGTGGTATATGGATTAATTTCGCTACTCGCCATTCCTGTTATTGCGACGTTAGTGTATTCATTAGCCCAGCGATGGGGCGCCACTATTACCCCCGATGGCTTTACGTTTGATTGGTATTTACAGCTGTGGCAAGACCCTCGATTTCTAGCGGCGTTTGGTCGTTCATTATTGCTCTGTTTTATTTCGTTAGCGGTGAGTTGCGCATTAATTATTCCGACTATTTTTGTGGTGTTTTATTATTTTCCACGATTAGATAGTTGGATGAATTTACTGATATTACTGCCATTCGCCGTACCACCGGTTGTATCTTCGGTGGGGTTATTACAGCTCTATGCTGATGGTCCAATTCCGATTGTGGGTACACCATGGGTATTAATTGGTACGTATTTCACCATTGCATTACCGTTTATGTATCGCGCCCTAGCAAATAGCCTACAGGGGATCAATTTACGCGATTTGATGGATGCAGCTCATTTACTGGGGGCAAGCACACCCCGTGCCTTTGTCTCGATTGTATTGCCCAATATTCGTAAAGGGTTGTTAGCATCGTTGTTTTTATCGTTCTCTTTTCTTCTTGGGGAGTTTGTCTTCGCCAATATATT
The DNA here is from genome assembly GCF_003026285.1 of Photobacterium profundum. Classification (GTDB taxonomy): domain Bacteria; phylum Pseudomonadota; class Gammaproteobacteria; order Enterobacterales; family Vibrionaceae; genus Photobacterium; species Photobacterium profundum. Next base: position 615,286 of record NZ_PYOD01000002.1, on the reverse strand, counting down.
GGTTGGAACGCGCTTTGAAACCTTACAAGTTTATCTCTACAACATGCGCCAAACCAGTGGTCACTTTACTTCTGCGTTGGTGATGTCTTATTTCTTTTTCACGTTATTTTTAACGTGGTTAGCAACGCGCTTTAGTCGTTAGAACACAGGGAAAGCTGAACCATGAATTACGTTGAAGTTTCAAATTTAAGTAAACGCTTTGGTCAAAACACTGTGTTTGAAGGTATTAACCTGACGATTAAACAAGGAGAGTTTGTTACTTTGCTTGGCCCGAGTGGTTGCGGTAAATCGACACTATTACGTTGTATTGCCGGCCTGAATGATGTTGATAACGGTAATATCATTGTTAAAGGTGAAGATATTACCCATGCAGCGCCGCAAACGCGTGGCATTGGTATGGTGTTTCAGAGCTATGCGTTATTTCCCAATATGACCGTATGGGACAATATTGCATTTGGCTTGAAAATGCAGAAAGTGTCAGCGGCTGATTTAAAGCAGCAAGTAGGTAAAGTCATTGAGTTGGTTGAGTTAAATGGGCGTGAGCAGTATTACCCTCATCAGTTGTCTGGCGGGCAACGCCAGCGTGTTGCTTTAGCACGAGCATTGGTGGTTAAACCCAGAATTTTACTATTGGATGAGCCTCTATCCGCACTGGATGCACGTATTCGTAAGCACCTTCGTGAGCAAATTCGAACTATTCAAAAAGAGATGAACCTAACCACTATTTTTGTTACCCATGATCAAGAAGAAGCTTTAACGATGTCAGATCGTATCTTCCTGATGAATAAAGGTGAGATTGTACAAAGTGGCACAGCGGAAGAAATATACACCCAGCCCGCGAGTGAATTTGTTGCCAGTTTTATGGGAAATTACAATTTACTGGGTGCAAAACAAGTGCACGATATTTTCGGTATGTCGATTAATGGAAAACTCGCAATTAGACCAGAATCTATCTATGTACGTGAAGCGGGTCGTCAGTATGGTGAGCATATTTCAGCCCCGGTATTAGCGAATGTGGTTAGCCATCAATTATTAGGCAATGTGATTCGTTATCAAGTTGTGCTTTCTCAAGACGAAACACAGCAACCAAACGTTGCACCAACGCCAAGCATTATTGTTGATATGCTGAACCGTTCATCAGAGCGTTTATTCGAACAAGGCACCAAACTTGAGTTGATGTTTAATAAAAACGAGATGCAAGAAGTGGCGTAATTAGTGTGGGTATCTCTGCTTTAATCATGCTGTCTCAATGTGAGATTTTAAAGTTCTGTTTAGTATTGAAAACGCCAACGTAATTGTTGGCGTTTTTACATCACCTGTTTGAAAAATAGAGATAATTAGTGGAGTTGGCATTCTTCTTTACTGATCAAGCTGGTTTTTGTCTCCCAGCTTCGAGAAACAAAATAAAGAGGATCGTTATAATCGGCATGTGACCGACAAGCTCTTCTAATCCCGAAAGTAAAAAGGTTGTCATAAATATAGCCAGCAACAGACCGTATATGATCCGGTTGGCAAGGTTGGCTATAAGTATTAGTCCAAGAATGACTTCGCTGATACCGACAAAAACAACAAAATGCAGATTACTAATTTGCGGGAGGCTAAGCAGCGGGAAGAAATTGTAATAGTCGTTTTGGTTGATGAAAGCCAATGCCATGCCTGGAAGCATTAACTTATTGTGGATACCTAATTCTAGCAATTGAAGCCCTAGCCCTATACGGACTAAATGGACTGCGATTCTGCGCCATTGTTCTTTGTCTTGATTCCAATACTTGCATAGGCGGTAGTCATTATTGTTTAAGCTGGGGCCAATAAAGATAAGCGACAGACCAACAAATAAGAACTCAAAGAGGTAATCAAACGCGATAAAAAAAGGAAAGAAAATGAATAGAGCGAGTGATGTTAGCGCAATCGCGACGCCTGTTAGGCTGACCGAGACGGCCATTAGCACGATTGCCGACGCCTGAATGATAACGCCATACAACGCAAGTTGAGGTGATAAGTAGAGGTTTGGAGCAAGAAACTCCCCCAGCAACAGGTTAACTGCAAGATAACAATTAATGACGAGTACCAAGAAGTACCATATCCAAGGGTGCGGTGTGACAATAGGTTGAGTTAGCCCTGCTTTTAGTTTGTTAGGCAGTATGGGAGCGTATGTGATCATCGTTGCAAACAAAAAAAGGCTGAGTGTTGTGATAACAATAGCAAAAGAGATGGTATCGAAAGGGAGGCTTGTCTCTGGATTGGTGCCATCTGCAATAAACCACCTCACGTGAGCATGGCTAAATTGACTAAAACAAAGTGCAGGAAAAGAAGCTACGATGCAGAGCCATTGTTTAGCGCGTATTCGTTGTATTCTGTTCATTATCTGTTCTTCCAAAGGGCTAACCTGTGATTATCTTGTTGGCTCGTCGATGTTTTCTTCTGACAACGTTCGAAGAAATACTTCGAGCTGGTTGAGTTGGTAAGGTAATAATTTCAACGGTGCTAAATCTGAATGTGCCCCGAATGGCGTGGCTGCCCGATTGTAATAGTGGAGTACTTCTGTGAGTGTGCAGAATTGCCCTGCATGCATATAAGGGGCGGTATCGGCAATGTTCCTTAAACTCGGTACTTTTGTAGCGCCCTTTAGTTCATCACTGGCTCTTTTGATAAAAATCAGCTCTTTACATTGTGCTGCTTCGCTATCGCTATAGTAACCGAGGCAATTAAATGGGTCTTTGAGAGCATGCTCTACTCCCGTAAATCGTCCTTTCTGGGCGGAAAGGTGAGGCATCGGAACCGTTGTAGCGTGAAAGTCACCATTCGAGAAGAGTGCGCCGTTATGGCAACGAATACATTGTCCTTGTGCGCTGATAAACAGTTTAAGCCCTGCAATTTCGTTTTCGCTTAATAAAGGCTTTCCGCCGATATCGGGCGATCTGGGTGGAGCGGTGACTTGATCGATATAGCGATCGAACCGAGTATCTCTAGGCCATAGGGTTGCTTGATAAGCGGCTAATGATTTCCCTATATTTGCGTAAACACGGTTGATTTCCGTTTGTATTTGAATGCCTAGCCACTGCCAGTTCTTTTGTTCTTCTACGTATTGGCTAGTCGGAGAGGCCTGCTCTGGTAAAATGGTATTCATAAGCAGGGCAGGGAGGCTACCGAAAACAGTCTGGTAAAGTTGTGGATATCGATTTAACACGTATTGCACATATTGCGTACGAGTGCCGGCATGTTCAATATGATTTTCTAGTGGTTTTAATGCTTGTGCCCATAGGCTATCAGCACTGCCATCCAGCATAAACCAGTTGAAGCTAGCAACACCCAACAATGTTGGTACTTGTTTATCTAACGAGATATCGCTATTGGCCGCTAGGGTGAAATAGTGCTCTGGCTGGTGGCAGCTCGCACAGGCGATTTGTTGATAGCGGCTCAGTTGAGTATCAGAAAAGAGTAACTTACCAAGTAATGCAGCCTGCGGATTGAGTAAGTAGTTATTAGACGGATCATTTATTTCCCATTTACTTGGAAGGCGCAAGCTGCGAAGTATGGCTAATTCCTCATCAGTCCAAATTGTTATTACAGGCGCTGGGTTATAGGTTATTAAATAAATTAATAACACTGTTATAGCTGAGCCTACAATCACCATTGCTTTATTTAGCATTAGTATGATCCAGATCAAATTCTATTTTTTGATGGGATTTTGAATCGGGGTTTAAATCAATTAATTCGATTATCCACGCCCCATACATATTAAACTTCACGCCATCAACAATGTATTCTCCGGGCTTCGGTTCATTAATTAGCAGAGGTTGCGTCGGTAAGCCATGCTGATGGGCGGGCATCCCTCCCTTTATTTGAAACTCTAACCCTTGAACAGGTTGCCCTGTTGTGTCATCGATATGAATAATCCAAGAGTGAATTTTATTTAAAACAATAGGCAATTCAGTGGGTTCTGCGGTGATGCTGTATTTAGGTGTTTGTACAATAACGGGCAGCGTTGATGAGGCCATCGATGGGCTGTTCATCAATACGAGCAATGTAATAATTATATATTTATACAACACAGCAACCTAGCTTATTAATTATTATATTTATTGTTTGAAGTATTGTATTGATAGCGTTATTGATCAAGCTCAGCATTAAGATTAATTATAACTATCTAGCATTATATAAATATCAAAGTTGAAGTTTGGTATTAATAACTAGTTATATTCCCATTTACAAAGTGGTATTTTATTTACCTCTTTATTGGTGATTATTTGCGGGTGTTTGTCGGTGTTTAAATTATAGTTAATCGTGTTGTGGTATATGTACTTTATAGGTCATGACGCCAACGTAGAAGCTCTGGTTTTATCGCGTGAACTACACTAAAACGACTTGTCGCCCATAAGTGAAAGGATAATGAGATGAAGAAGCTGCTAGCAATATTATTGTTTGTATCAACGTCTGTGCTTGCTTCACAAGGAGAATCCGTAAGCTATCAAGTCAATGGCGAAGAATATGAAGGTTTTTATATGGCACCCAAAAAAGGTGCGCCTTTAATCTTAATGGTTCATGACTGGGATGGACTTACCGCCTATGAAAAAAAGCGCGTAGGTATGCTAACTGATGAAGGCTATGCGGTGTTTGCAGCTGATCTCTTTGGTAAAGATGTACGCCCCACAGAAATAGAAGAAAAGAAAAAGCTAACAGGCGCTTTATATCAAGATAAAGAAAAAATGTTGGGCTTGCTTGATGGTGCATTAGAGAAAGCTGCATCATTGGGTGCAAAAGCCGATAATACCGTTGCAATGGGTTATTGTTTTGGCGGGGCAGCAGTACTTGAAATGGCTCGCAGTGGCGCAGGTATGAAAGCCTATGTCACCTTCCATGGTGGATTAAAAACACCAGAAGGGGCTGATTACGCGAAAACAAAAGGTAAGGTACTTGTGTTCCATGGTGGTGGCGATATCTCTGTAACTATGGCTGACTTTGTCGATCTTTCTACAGCCCTTGAAGCCAGTAATGTCGACAGTGAAATGATTGTATACAGTGGTGCGCCACACGGCTTTACTGTTGAAGGTTCCGATCGCTATCAAGCAGCTGCCGATCAAAAATCTTGGGCACGTTTTGTTGAATTTTTAGCAGAAATTAAATAACTGTCTCTGCAAGTTAAATTTAATAGCCATTTTCTGACGTCGAGCCAAAAGGGTTGCGTTAAACGTAACCCTTTTAATATAAGGGAAAAATCATAGTGTAATTATTGATTCGATTGTGAGTAAACAATTTTGCGAGCATACTGGCTTATGCAATGGCAATGCCCCTAAGAATGATGGAAGAGTGAGGAGACAGTTTGAATATCATAGAAACAGAACGATTAACGATTCGCTGGTTAATTGAAGATGATGCTGAGTTTATTTATAGACTTTATAACACCGATTCATTCTTACAGTTTGTGGGCGATAAGAATTTACAGACAATAGACGATGCTCGTAAGTACTTACTGACGGGTGCATTAAATATGTATGAGCGCATTGGTATGGGCTTGTATATGGTTGAACTAAAATCGGACAAGACGGCATTAGGTATTAGTGGCTTAATAAAGCGTGACTCTCTTAATGATATCGATATCGGCTACGGTTTTTTACCTGAATTTGAAGGTAAAGGGTATGCATATGAAGCGGGTGTTGCACTAAAATCCTATGCTAAAGATGCCCTGAAGATTGAACGGTTAGTTGCGATTACTACCGCTGATAATAAACGCTCTATAACGCTGTTAGAAAAGTTGGGGCTCGACTTTGAAAGTACAGTTGAAGAACCAGATAATCAGCCCGCCTTGCGCTTGTATGCAATGCACCTGTAAACATTCGAATAACAAAAAGGAAATCATTATGTTATGTGTTACAACGTCAGATATTATTGGACGAGAAATTACAGAAACATTGGGTGTTGTTACGGGCAATGTTGTGCAATCTAAGCACGTAGGTCGAGACATTATGGCAGGTTTTAAAACTATCTTTGGTGGTGAAATTCGCGGCTATACTGAAATGCTCACAGAAGCGCGTGAAGAGGCCTTAAACCGTGCAATTGCCGATGCACAATCGCAAGGTGCTGATGCCATCGTGAACCTTAGGTTTACAACAAGTGCGATCATGCAGGGCGCTTCAGAAATTCTTGCCTATGGCACTGCGGTTAAACTACGTTAATTTATGAGGCTTAATACCAAGTATTCAGGTTTGGAATTCCAGTTAATTACTAAAGCCAGTAAGCACAAGGGTAAGGCTACTACCTAGGCTAGCAGGGCTACAAACTAAGAGTTGCCTCATTCGGTGTTTAACAGTGGCTCGATAAGCATAAAACTAAATTGCGAAGCGGCTTGTTTCGTAATTTATGGGAGGATTCATTTTCCAATTGTGCAGTAACCTGCTACACAAATCATCTCAACTAATTTCTGCCCCAAACCTTTTTAGAGGGCGCTCTACTTCTGATAAAGCTGGCTAATGGATTTGGATTTATGCCATCAATTTGACAACAGTCTGCTGACCAAAATAGGGGAACAAGTTGTTTCCTCTTTTCTGAACAGTTTGCTTCGAAACTCTCTATTTAGCGTTTTATGAAATGTCCAACAAACTGAGTTACTAACTTACTTTTGCCCCGAAACGAGTTAAAGCACATAAAACAATATTGGTCAAAACTAGCTTTTGACTGAGCGTATCTAATTCGAGAAATGTCTGGTCATTTATAAATCTATTTTTCAAGATACTGCAAAAGCTGTTGTTTTAATTCACCATATAGCTGAGCTTGAACTTCCTCTAGCTGGTATTGATTGCGATCAAGGCATAATCGAAGTTTTCCAAGTTTGGGTAATCCATTCAACTTGCTGACGCTGTCTGGATGACTGAAAGAAGAGCGGACAGTAATACCTAGTCCGGCCTCAACTCCTCGCCATAAGTTGCTTAAGCTTCGGCCAACGAAAGTAATTTTCCATGGGATGCCTTCGTGATCCAGTGCTTCTGTTGCTTGTTGTCTTATCATACATGCGGAATCGAGCATCACTAAAGGTAAGGGCTTGGCTGACTGAACGGATTCTTTCAAGTGTTTGCTTTTCGGCCCATACCAATGCAGTGGTAGTTCTGCCAAACACTCACTATATGGTGCGGCTTTTTTTCCTTCCCAACCTAATGAGAAATCTAATTCACCAGATTTGATACCATTAATGAGTTCTTTATGGCGACCAACGACAGATTGCAATTGCAGTTGTGGGTGTGTTCGTGAAAATGCGCCTAAAAGTTGTGGTAACAGAACCTCACTGAAGTCTTCTTGTAAGCCAAAGGCGACTTTTCCTTCAAGTGTATTTCCCATTAACCTGTGCAGCGCTTCGTCATTTAGCTGAAGCATACGTCGGGCATAAGCCAGAACTATTTCTCCAGCTTCAGTAGGCTCTAGGTGTCGGCCTATTTTAGCGACTAATGGAGTATTGCATTGCTGCTCAAGCTTTTTTAACTGAGCACTGGCAGCAGAAGGAGATCGGTTAAGTCGTTCTGCGGCAAGAGCAAAACTCCCCAGCTCAATACCTAAGACAAAACACCTCAAGGCATCCAAATCCAAATTACGCATGACCAATCATCCCGAAAATCAAAACAGTTACTATAAATAGTTTTGATTTTTTATATTAAAAGATCAACTTATTATTGTTCCGTAAGCTCAATTAGCTAAGGAAAATATATGACCTCAAAAGAAAAAGACTTAATGGCGACGTTTGCTAGAGTTGCCCCTCAATTTCATCAGCTCACCTCTAAGGTACTGTTTGAACAAGTTTGGCGTGATGAAAGTCTGAGCCTGCGGGATCGTAGCTTGATAACAGTTACCGCGTTGGTCGCCTTAAATCGAATGGAACAATTACCGGGGCATTTAGAACGAGCATTAGATAATGGACTCAGCAAAGAAGAGTTGAGTGCAGCAGTGACACATTTGGCTTTTTATGCGGGCTGGCCTGTGACGGCTTCAGCAATCGAGCGCTTAGATGATATTAACGGTTTGAGGACTTACTAATGCCTTTGACACGGATATCAGTTAGTAATGAGTTATTTAAAAATTATCAACATCAAATTTCAAGGATTCTACAGCAGTGTTTAGAAAAACATTTTGACGTGCCACGTGGAGATTGTTTTCAAATGTTCGATGTTCACAGTCCACAGCAGAAAGTATTTAATCAATACTACCCAAATTTAACCCAAGGGCGCAGCAAATTCGGTGCTCTATTTCATGTCTTCGCAGGAAAACCGCACAGTCATGAGCAAAAGCGAGCTTTGTATAAAGCGCTGTGTGAACAACTTCAGAAAAAAACAGTCATTAGTAAAGAAGATATCATGGTGGTTCTTCAATTTAACGAGGCAGAAGACTGGTCTTTTTCTTCAGGCCTCTCATGGAAAGACGTAGCGGGGAAAGTAAAATGATAGCAATGCAATATAAAATAGTTCTCCCTGCTGATTATCCAATGGAAAAAATTGAAACGCGAATAAGAGAAAAAGGATATCTGTTAGATGGATATCCAGGCTTGGTTTTTAAGGCATACCTATACTCACGTAAGGATGCAGAGAATTATAAAACCTTAGTAAACAGCTATGCCCCGTTTTATATTTGGCAGGATCATCAGTCAATGGTCTCTTTTCTTAAAAGCGATGGTTTTAGAAGCCTCTGTGAGCAGTTTGGCCAGCCTGAAGTTAAGATTTGGTTTGTTGACGGTGAAGCAAAGGTACCCGATTCGGAATGTTATTTTGCTTGTATACATCATCAAGTCAGTCTGGATGCAGATGTTTACGGTCTGAATTTTACCTCCTGGAATACGCTGGGGGTCACGTGGATAACTCACTCAGAACTGTTTAATGAAATGGATGGAGACATCTATTCTGTGGGTTATGTTGCCCGTGGTAAAAAGGCATTTAGTTAGTCAGTGCATTAGTTATTACTAATGAAATAGAAGCGTGTTATAAGTTTAAGAGCTAACACGCTTCTGTCCAGAAGTAAGTTTGAGATATCGCTACTTGTCTTGTGAGTACTAAAGGGTTCTTTGGAGATAAGCTTGTGACTATTTGATGAGGAATAGGTAATAGAAAGGATCTTTAGAATGTTTTTTTTGTAGTATGTTTACTATGTTGCTCTTTTTATCTATCACCAATTTGCTATCTTTTCCTGTACGCATCATTATGTTTTTATTGTGTGAAAGTTATTCACTTCATGCTTCCTGTTTTCTTTTATCCGAGAGATCCGGCATTTTTAAACAGCTGACGATTAACTAAATTTATCCACTCTCTCAAACGAAGTATTACCTTTCATTCTTATACTCAATATATCATAACGAATAAACTAACGTGGTAATGAGTAGTTTTATGGGTTAAGAGATTCAGAAAGCTTAGTTATACCTTTATCCTAATATTAGTTTAAATTTACTTATATGAATATAATGCCCTAGTGTAAAGTACCTCTTTAGTGTTGCGTTAAATGGTTGTCAATGATTATGTCGGTAATAAACATAATCACCACGTCGTACATATAAAAGTAGCTTAAAAAACTTGATTTAGAAATAAATGAACTCTCAATGTAATTAGAGTATTGAATCTAATATTTAGATATTTTCGAACGCATATGCTCCTTATGGTCTAGTTGGCAGTTAAACCAACCAGTAGCTCTCAAAAAACATCACCAAGATCTCATAAAACAACAAAAATAGAGGACGAGAATTCCAAGAACAAACTTTCTAGTACATAATAATTAAGTCGTCAAATCGAAGATATTTATTTAAAGGGAATTTCATGAGAAATATTGCCGATATTATCGAGCAACTTAAAAGTGGAAAGCAGAATTTCAATATCTGGGTATATTCAAGTAAAGATCACTATTGTAAGTTTGGTGCTCAAAGTAGTAAACCGCGTACACTCCAACTACAGAAAGCAATTGAACAGCATTTACAAGTCATCGTAGAAATGCATAACTATGAAATTGATAATGCTTATCTCTTTTTACCTGAAATACATGCGGTAATACCTGTGAATTTCCATGATGGTCATGTTCTCTCAACACATATGACACAAGTGGCAACGTAAGGACGTGAACTAGTTCGATGTCTTTATATACTTGGTATCAAGAATGATTAAGAAACAAATTATGGTTAGGTTGTTTCTGCATTACCCCAATTAATAAAGATATAAATAAACAGACCCATTGGGTCTGTTTATTTAAAAAGTGTTTTATATCAATCTTATTAATTCAGCCCCAGATATAGTCAGAAAAGTAGCCAAATTAAGTTTGGACTTCAAGAAATCGTTGGGCGTAATTGATTGCAACTTCAATTTTTCACCAGTTACGAACAATGCCCGAGTTGTTCATCAAACCGTTATTTGACCACGTTTTCTTAATCCAAGTAATGTGCCTACAAGTTCGAGGGAATATCCGTAATGTTACTTCTTTGGTCCGAGAGCATCACCAAAGCTACAAACCAAGCAGCAAAATAAGGGGTACTGTCTATGATCTATGGTACCTGTTTATCACATTTTCTATGGTCATTATTCCAAACATAATTTTTCTGACAAATGACTCGGAAGTGCCAACGAAGTAGAAGTGAGGATGCCTAGACCAAATCTTCTGCAGTTTTTTATCTAATTGAACTGCCTGTTCAGAAGACTCGTTTCTTACCGGATTGTTACTGCTGATATCATGTCCGGTGGCTGCAGCTGATTCAAAAAAAATCACGGCATCATAGCGAGCGATTTCGTGGTCAAAGGTTGAATTTACATCTTTAAAAAAGTCACTTTCCGTACCTGGCCAGTAAGCTAGGCCGTCAAGTGACCCGCGATCGCAGACCAGCAACCTATCCGGAAATTGTTTTTTATGGATTTCTTCCAGATTTTTCTGCAGCTGAAAAATAGTTTTCTGAATCATTCTGAGTGTTTGCTCATTATCTGATCGCGTTATCCCTCCGGAAAAGAGCAAGGTTGCAGCCTCGGGTACAACGGCAATTTTATGGCCTAGCTCTCTACGGAATAGATCCAGTGCTGTGGTTTTTCCTCCACCGGGACCACCCGTTACGACAACTTGCAACTGCTTTTTCATTACGGCCTCTAACTAGCTAGTTGTTATCTAAGAAGCTTAGTCAAAAGTTGAAAATAATTAGCTATTTCTAAACTTGTTATTGACCTGTCTATAACTTCATAGTTTAAAGTGCTCTTATTCAAACAATGGAATCGAATTAAATGGTGTATCGAATTTCTGAGCTCGCTGTTGAAGTGGGGCTGTCACGCACCGCTCTACTTTATTATGAAAAACAAAACCTTATAAAAGGTCGAAGATTAAGTAACGGCTATCGAGTATACAGCGAGAGTGATCTTCAGCGCATCCGTTTAATTCGGCAACTTCAGGCTGGAGGATTAACCCTCAAAGAGTGTAAAGCGTGCTTAGAGGCAAAAGTAGACCGTAAACTTTTACAACGTCGATTATATAAATTGGATGATGAAATTGCCCAAAAACAACAGTCGCGACAGCTTCTCGCGGCGATGCTTGGTGAGGGGAATCTTAAAGAGTGGCATGAAAATACAAATAAATTAGCGCCTGATGCGCATTTAGATTGGTTAATGAAGCAGGGGTTCAGTGAAAAAGAAGCGCTGCGATTAAAATGGTTATCAAAAGACATGAACGAACACGAACAGTATATGGCCGAATTTATGACGGTCTTTGAAGCACTTGACCGTTGGGCGCCAGGAAGTGAAAGTGAAACACTCAAAGCGTTGTCGCTTTTACCTGAGCAACCGAAAGTCATTCTTGAAATTGGCTGTGGTAAAGGTCTGGCCACGACGGTACTGGCAAATAATACGACCGCATCTATTACAGCTGTGGATAACGAGCAATCGGCATTAACAAGACTCAGTGACCGTTTTGAAGCGGATGGCTTAGCATCTCGACTCACAACAGTTTGTGCCAGTATGACGACGCTGCCTTTTAGTGAGGCGAGTTTCGATCTTTTATGGGCAGAAGGAAGCGCTTACATCATGGGTGTGACCAAGGCTTTATCTCAATGGAAGCCTCTGCTTGATGACGGAGGTATTTTAATGCTAAGCGACTTAGTTTGGTTGACAGATACGCCGAATGAGGAAGCTATCGAATTCTGGAAGCATGAATATCCTGATATTCAAACGGTTACTACACGTATCAAACAGATGGAAATTGCTGGTTATGACGTTATTAATAACTTTACGCTCAGTCGCCAAGCATGGCTGAACTACTATGAACCATTGAAATTGCGCATTGAAGAAGTACAACCAGAAATGCAAGGCTCTCAGGTACTGAAAGAAATTAGTAAAGAAGTCGACATTTACAGCAACTATCTTGGTCAGTTCGGCTATCAGATGTTTATCCTAAGAAAGTGTCGTTAAAGTAGCGGCTATCTCTTTTCTTTAAGTATGTTTTAAAGAGGTACTATCGTGAAAACCACCTCCAATGGAGGTGGTTTTTGTTGAAACACTAGACAGCAGTATTGTGGGCGGGTTATTTGCCCACAGTTTTGAGTTGCAAACAGATCTGAAGGTTCTTGGGTCGCATGGTAATGGCATACTCTTCCACTACTGGCGGGCTCTCCGGCTGAGAGATGTCAAATTGCTGGCATAGCATGGCTATGACCATTTTTGTTTCCATAAAAGCCAGAGTTTCACCGGGGCAGTGGCGTGCACCACCGCCAAAGGGAAAGTGGCTGGTTGCTTTGTGCGGGCAAGCTTCTGCTGCCACGGCTTCTTCCTGCCAGCGCTCAGGCCTGAATTGCTCTGCGTCCTTAAAGTGCTCTGGGTTAAGTCCGCCTAGCCGCGTCATCAAAAAGAGACCGGTACCAGCTGGTAACTCTGTGCCATCCAGTAGTGTCACCTGATCAACGGTTTCAGCTGATATCATGGGAGCTGTGGACTTTAGGCGTAAGGTTTCACGGGCGACGGCCTCCAGATAAGTCAGCTCATCCAGCCCCTGTACGTTGATCTGACCCTTATGCTTCAATCGGATCTGTTCCGCCTCTTCATTTATTTTGCACTGAATATCCGGTCTCTGGCTGATAAAATACAGCATCCAGGCGATCAGGTTAGAGGTTGTGTCTTCACCTGCCAGCAGTAATGTCAGGATATTGGCAAACAGTTCTTCGTTGGTCAGGCGGTTATTATCATCAGAAGCCGCGACCATCGCCTGTAGTATGGTTTCGGGAGCATCTGCCAGCTGCGGGTTGAATTGCAGTTCATCCCGAGTTTGTTCTACTATCTTTAGCGCATATTTCTCAACTTCAATCAGTGCCTGATCTAATTTGCGATCCTTTTTAAATTTGATGTATTTCCAGTAGGGAAAAGGCATCCTGGTGCGGCTGTTTAACTGCGGGAAGATCACTTCTAGATGTTTCTGCAGACCATCTCCGTCATGTTCCAGTAATCTGGTGTCATGTCCGAACACCAGAGAGGTGGTGATATCGACGGTAAAACGGCGAAGATCATCATGGATGGCGAGAGTATCTTGTCCTTTTTTCTTAACGAGACGAAGGCGAAGCCGTTCAGTGGTTTGTTCCAGCAGAGGAAAAAATGAAGCTAGGCTCTTTTTACTGAATGCGGGCATGATTAGCCTGCGCTGTCGCTTCCAGCTTTCGCCATTGGCTGAAAGTACACCGTGGATCCCGAGTTCTTTGAATACCCGCTCGAGACTAGCGGTACGATTGAAAGACTTTGGGCGCCGCCGCAGGATATCTTTGACCACCACAGGGTCTGCTATCACCACAAACAACAGGCCAGCAATATCGATTTTGTATGTATTACCATATTCCAAACACCATTGCTCCAGCACCTGATGCAGTTTTTTAGACTGTAGCTGCAGGAAATTGCCCAACAATGGCCAGCCTTTAGGTTGGGGTAGGTCATCCAATGTTCGTTTTATCAGTTGATTTTCCCGTACCACTGACTCCGTCATGCTTGTATCCTCCTTTTATGATAACCAACTTCTGTGGGGTAACAGAAATGGCTATAAATAGACTAGCAGATCGTACCAGTTGGTAAGTATAGTGGCTTTGTTGATATTTTCCGCTGATTAGTGAAGATGATTATTTGGAAGAGCCGGTACCATCATAAACGCGTTCATCATGTTACCAATGGTTGATGATCTCTTCAGATATCCAAATGTCGAACCGGCCGCGTTGCCTGAGAGCCTGGTTGTACTCGCGATAGTTATTTAACGCGTAGGTATGCTTCTTAAAATGATGGCGTTTGGCGTCATTATGTTTGTAGGGCATGTGTTAAACAGCTAACCGGAATGAAGAGCTGGTTATGATAACTGAGCTCAGTGTTAATGGAATAATTGAGTATTATCAGATCGCTTCAACAAAGCTCTTTATAGGCGTTATCAATATCTGGAATTGCTATAGATATGCTGATTTTTGCATTTCGATAGGTAACGGGTATATAACTTATAATGCCAAGCATGGGCTAATATGTAAGGTGAAAATAATGACTTACCTAATACTGGCAGATTTGTTGGTGCTAGTGCATTTGCTATTTATCATTTTTGTACTCTTAGGCGGGCTATTGCTTATGTTGCGCGGCTCTCTTATTTTTGTGCACCTCCCTGCCGTCATCTGGGCAGCGCTGATTAGTTTTAAGGGTTGGATTTGTCCATTGACGCCGTTGGAAAATCACTTGAGGCGAGTTGCTGGTTCGGCTGATTATGAGCAGGGATTTGTCGAGCATTATCTGATTCCTATCATTTATCCGAATAATTTAACCCCTAATATTCAGGTAATGCTTGGCATCTTTGCTTTACTAATTAACCTCTGTATTTATTGTCTTGTCTATTATAAGCGTATGGCTAAGCACGACGGGAAACGGGGATGAAAAGTACCTTAACGACAATACTGCTAATCTATATTATTTTCTGTCTACTGCTGTTCGTTTTGCAACGTAAATTTATATATTTTCCGCAACCGCCAGCTGCGGTGAAAGGAATAACTGAAATCAGCTTTACTACCGACGGTGTACAGTTGAGCGGCTGGGTGGTTAATGAGGGCCAGCCGAAAGCATTAATCTATTATGGTGGCAATGCAGAACGTATTGAAAATAACATCGCATTTTTTGAAGCTGTATTGTCGAATTATAGCGTATATTTAATTCCGTATCGGGGGTATGGTAACAGTACCGGTACGCCTAGCGAAGCATATCTCTATCACGATGCTTTGTATATTTTTGATCGGGTAAAGGTAAACCATGAACAGATCTCTTTGATGGGCAGAAGCCTTGGCTCAGGTGTTGCCACCTATGTGGCGGTTAACCGGCAGGTGGAAAAACTGCTACTGGTCACTCCCTTTGATAGCATCGTAAATGTCGCCAAGAATATCTACTGGATGTTTCCGGTCTCCCTGCTTCTTCAGGATAAGTTCCAGTCAATAAACAGGGCGAAAAACATTACTGCACAAACTTATATCTTTATTGCGGAAAACGATCGGGTGATCCCGCGGGCAAGAAGCGAGCGGTTAAAAGCTCAATTCACAGAGCAACTGATCGACTCGGTTCTAGTCAGCGGAGCCGATCATAACGATATTTCACTGTACCCTGAATATATTGCCGGGGTGAAGCGAGCGCTGCAATAATACTAAATCCGATAACTTTCTATTCATTCATTTTTACTACACCTAAATAGATCATTAAATTAACGGACTGCAGTATGATCTTGGAAGGAAAATGACGGCCTGTGAATTTAATAGTCATAATATTGGAAGTGATGAATGTTGAGGATGATCATAACCTACCGCCCCAGTTTGCGACAAAACCGAAATTATCATTACCCCTATCTCAGATAATACGAATACTTCATCGGGGGATTCAGAGGTTGCGAATGAGGCTTGTGATGGATTTGATAGATCAACTCACCGTTGATGTGATGTGGTCGCGAGGGCCGCTTAAGGGAAAATGAGTATTACACCCCCCTTCAAGCTAATACATGATTAAATCGATTAGCCCTGCAGAGAGGTGTTCATGTTACAAATTAACCTTTAAATGGTTTCCATTTAAAAATCAGATTGTTGTTAGATTGATTTTTTATCTGGTTAAAAATTGTCCAGCCAGATATCTTCATTCAAAGATGCTTTATTTTTTCGTTTTTTCTTACCGCTGCCTTCAGGTTTTGCCATCGGCTTATTTGCAATTAAAAACGCTTCATTCACTTCATCAGCTTCAAAGCCTTCTACTTGCTCACGTTCAAGTCGGATCTTGTTCTTCTTTTCGATGACTTTGAAATGATGATAATCGTCATGATCGATAAGTGATAATGCTAAGCCCACTTCACCAGCACGGCCACTTCGACCGATACGGTGCATGTAGTCTGACGGGCTTCTTGGTAAGTCAAAATTGATCACCACTGGCAGTTTTTCGATGTCTAGACCACGGGCAGCAATATCTGTAGCAATTAACACTTCAATCTCGCCTGATTTAAACGCTTCAAGCACGCGAGTACGAGCGCCTTGGCCTTTATCACCATGAAACACTTCTGCGGTAATACCACGTTTAGAGAGTTTGTCTGCTAAGTGCTCACAGCTGTTTTTGGCATTAACGAAAATAAGCGCTTGTCGCCATTCATGTTGCTTGATCAAATGCGCTAATAAGGCGGTTTTCTCACCTTTGTTAACGGTAAAAACACGCTGAACTAAAGTGCTAGCATCTGCACTTTGCAATTGAATTTCAACAGGATCGTTAAGCAATTCTTGAGTTAACGCCTGTACTTGCTCAGGAAAGGTCGCTGAAAATAATAACGTTTGCTTATTCTTGGGCAATAAATCCAACAATGCAGATAGCTCGTCAGTAAAGCCTAGACTTAACATTCGATCGGCTTCATCAAGCACTAGGGTTTTAACTCTATCGAGCTTAATGGCATTACTTGAAATCAAATCGAGTAATCGACCAGGCGTTGCAACCAAAATATCAGTGCCGCCACGTAATGCGAGCATTTGAGTATTCGCTGATACACCACCAAAAACAGCAACCGTTTTAATCGCACCGTTAAAATGCACTGCATAAGATTTAATGCTGTCAGCAACTTGCTTAGCCAGTTCTCGGGTAGGTACCAAAATCAGTCCAGTAACATAGTTACCTTTACTGCTTAATGGTTTGTTAGCGTGTTGTTGCTGAAAAAGGTGCTGTAATATAGGCAGTGCAAAAGCAGCAGTTTTACCAGAACCAGTATTTGCCCCTGCAATTAAGTCACGTCCTGCTAATACACTTGGGATCACTTGCGCTTGAATAGGCGTTGGCTGTTGATATTCCAGCTCAGTTAATCTAGCTAATAGAGGTGAAATAAGGCCAAGTTCTGTAAAGTTGGCTGGCGTTGTGGCAGTAGTCATTAATATAAAGGGCTCAGAGCTAAGATAATAGCGCGCTATTTTAGCGTATTTATGCCCCGTTAAGTTAGTGATATCGATCAAACCCTGCCGTAATGTCATTCCCCCTCCAATAGACCGAGTTTTATACGAAACTAAGTTCCAAGCGTTAAGTAGAGCAATGATAGGGATAATATAAGAAGCACAACCGTTCTTTTTGTCGTCCAAGATTCGGGTTAACTATAACTTGTATTATATATGCATGTTATATAGGATGTTGCGCAATAGGGAAGCGGCTAACATCTTAATACTTACTGATAATCAAGGACAAGCATACAAGCTTAACAATAGATAAAAGCCAGTAGAGATGCCGAATTACCCAGTAAAAAACATCACTTATAATGGGACAGTATATGCGTTCACTTTTTATTCGAATGAGGTTCATTCACTGGTTAGGTGCGATTGCACTTTTGGTAAATGCTACATTTTTTACTGATGTGTTATTTTCACAAATCATTCAATATGTTGTTGTTGTTTCTTTGATTACCCATGATATTGATGAAAAATTTTGGGGCGTCGATTCTCTGGAAAATGTCACAAATTATATGAAGAATTTCGAAAGAAAAGATCTTTCTGTGCCTTGCGAAATAAACAGTAAGTACAACAAAGAAATGGGTAATGTACTCAATGTTATTAATACCTTCAGAGAAAATGTGAAATGTGCGCTGGTAGATATACAACAACAGGCCAATACCTCTGATGAAATCTCCGATTTACTTAAGCTTAAAACTCAAAACATTTCAGTAAGGATTCAGGAACAAGACAATCGAGTCCACTTTATAACAAATCAAGTTGAGACTTTGGATCAGACATCGATAACTCTTCAGTCCAAAGCAGAAGAAACGCGCTCAAAAGTTGAACAGACCCGAGATGATTTACTTACCTCAAACAGTACAATGGGAGTGATGGTAAAAGAGATAGGTACTTACATCCAAAACAATGACTCACTTCAGAGCAAATTTCACCAATTATCGAAGCAAACACAATCTATTGAAAAAGTAGTATCGGTCATCAATAACCTGGCTGATCAGACGAACCTTTTGGCTTTAAACGCCGCGATAGAAGCTGCCAGAGCGGGAGAATATGGAAGAGGTTTTGCTGTAGTGGCGGATGAAGTGAGAAACTTAGCGAAATCTACTCAGGAAAGTTTAGATGATATCAATCAGATAATAACGGGGATATCTGAAGCGGTTCTTGACGCTGGTGAACAGATGAAAACTCAGTCTGTAGCGATAACATCATTGTCTCACTACACGACAACCAGCCAATCAGGGCTCGAAGCGGCCTGCGAAAATATTAATGAAATCCTCCCGCTTATTGGTCAAGACAGTGAAAGTGATAGTGTTGATATTCTTTATGTTCACAAGCTGGTTAGAGATATCAGTAAAGAGATTGAAGCATTAAAAACGCTTTCTAGCTCAAATGCTAATGATTGTGCTGAACTTGAACAACAAGGGTACTACCTTAGTGAAGTTACAGACAACATCGTAGGACAACTGGGGTTATTTAAAACAAGTTAAAATTCTTAGACGCGATAATCGTGTGTATTTCTAAGCAAAGAACTCATAGCACGATATAACACTCTCCCCAAATACTCAAATAGGGGAGAGTGGAGTGAGTTTCAATAATCAAGTCAAAAAAAACTACTTTTGCGGGTAAATAATTATGTTCAGGGTAGATGGCATATAGTTTTTTACATGGCATTTTATAGTTCTGAAATAAAAGCCGCAGATATTGATGCCCATAAGTGACTTAGGATGATCACTTAAATCAGATTTGTCCTATAGTTGATTAGAGCTAATACTCATAGCAAATTAGTACACTTTATTTTTGAAGTGTTTCTTATTCAAAAAATATGATGTCACCTTATATAAGGTCGTATTATATGGGCTAGAGTTGCATTAAATTTAAGGGATATTTTACAGGAAGTAGCATCATCATGAATAACCTCACACTCTCAAGCGTTGCAGCAAGTCATCTACTGACTAATATCAAAGATAATGTGCTTACCATTACCATGAATTGCCCCAAGAAACTCAATGGGTGGACGATGGAAATGATGGATGCTCTTAGCGAAGTGTTTTTAGTTGCAGATACCAACGATGCCGTTAAAGCGATCATTTTATCGGGTACCGGTAAATACTACTCTGCGGGTGTCAATTTAGGCGGGTCACTTAAAGTTATGCCCCCGAAAAAGCTGCATAATTTGATCGTAAAAAATAACCTGAGGCTATTCGATATTTTTCTTAACTGTAACAAGCCGTTACTTATTGCCGTTAATGGCCCAGCAATAGGTGCCAGTGTTACATCTGCCACTTTAGCAAATAGCATTATTGCATCAGACAATGCAACTTTTTCAACTCCCTTTTCGGCTCTAGGTATAACCCCTGAGGGGTGCTCTAGTTTTCATTTTCCTCGATTATTGGGTGAAAAGAATGCACAGCGTATGTTAGGCAGTGAAGGTTGGAAACCCAATGCCAAAGAAGCATTAGACGTTGGGTTAGTTCAAAAAGTTGTCCCTCAGCATCAGCTTATGGAAGAAGCTGAGCGCATTGCTCAAGATTGGGTTGCAAATAATGAATCGCGTCAATTTTTAGCAGGAAGCCCTTTAGAAGAGCTCAAAGTGACTAATTCACGTGAATCTGAACAGCTTGCAGATTCATTTTTAGGCGCTGATTTTTTAAAAGAACAGTCACGTTTTTTTTGGCGCAAAAAGAAATATGCTCCGTCTGCTCTGTTCTTCACGTTATGGTCATTAAGACCACTATGGGCACGTTTACTTTAAATAGCCCCTCGATACAGGAGCGGCAGAGGTCGCCCGTTTATCGGATTGGTTGCTAATACCAAATATGAATAGTGGGCTCTGCCTTCCCACTATTTTCTATACTTTAATCTTCCGACCAAATTTCTTGAATTGATGGCCAACCCCAAGCTGTAATGGATACCCCTTTTAGTATTCCTTCAAAATGCAGAGTCTGCCTGTGGTGAAATAATGGTAATAACCAGTTCTCGCTGATCATCGCGGTAGCAATAGGTTCCAACTCACGTAGGTATTCTGTTAAAGGGCTTTTATGTCGGATATTGATTAACTCTTTACTTAACCATTTACTGTTTTCAGGCGTTAGGCTCTGATGTAGAACTGGGTTGGATAACAACCAGCGAAATGCAGAGGTAGGGCGATTATCGTCTAAGTTTAAGCTCGTCAGAATAAGATCTTCGTTAAGGCGATTTGCGCCAGCTTTATCGTGAAAATCGCCAAAGGAATAGAGGTTGATCTGGCATTTAACACCGGCGTGATTCAGTATTTCTTTTATAGCTTCAGAGCAATCCATCAGAGCTTGATGTTTAAACACTGCAATGGTTAGTTTTTCTGGCAATGGCTGTTGTGTTATTGGTATTCCAAAGGGTTTTATCCAGGTTGGTAATAAGTTGTGCGCAGGGATTGCTTCTATCTGATTCTTTGCATTGATTAAATACGCCATTATCTCTTCTGTAGTCAGAATCTGACTCAGATACTTACGTTGCAATATTGGAAGATCAGCCTGATGGTTGAATAGCATAAGCAAGCAACCGTCTTCGATTCTGGTCTGCTGGCCATTGTCAGCTTCTATGTTCTCTCCGTTGATAGAGAGGTAGTGCGAGCAAACAGAACGTTTATCTTGTGCGATATCCGCTTGCAGTGTCGTTGTACAAAATGAATCGTCTTTTTGTGGCGATACCTGCCAGACGGTGACAGTATCGGTGAGCGCACGGCATCCGTAATAGTTATCGAATGCTTGTAGCTGTAATCGTTTATCTGAGTGTTCTTGAACTTGAAATGCGCCACTACCCACAATCACTGTTGGGGTAAAGAGCTGTGAAACTGGCTGAATTGAGTACCTTGTATCTGCAATTAGCCCTGCAAACCCTGGATCTGGCTGGTTTAGCTGAAATTCCACACAGTGAGGGTTAATGACAGAAGTACTTTCCATGTGTGCCAGTTCTTTCTGGTATCCCGGCCAATCTTTTAATTGGGTAAATAATTCGGCTATCACTTTTGCGCTAATTACACTGCCGTCATGAAATGATAATTGTGGGCGTAAATAGAAGCGCCAGTGGTATCGCTCTTCATTATAAGTCCAGTGATGTGCTAACTGAGGAGTGACAATACCATTCTCGTCGCATTTGGTTAGGCAGCAATATATTTGGCGTAGCAGAAAGCGCTCACTGTTCCTCTGTGGAATATGAGGCAGTAGTTGTGAAAAGGGACGACGATAGGTTAGCTGAACATGCAGCTGCCCTTCACGTCGGGTTGCGCCAGAGGTATTTTGTAGTAGCTGTCCAAATAGCGTTTGGTCATTGTCGATAAGTGCTAAAGCTTTTTCATATTTTCCTTCAGAGATCATCATTTTGGCGAGATCCGCCGTCAACTCATCCGGTCTGTATTTCAGGTGAAGCATGGATCGCTGGTTTCGACCAACCTTCGGAGCCCACTCTAGCCACCCAACACTTTGCATTTCCTTTAATAGGGTGCGGCTATGTCTGGTACTGGTAAACATGGCTTCCGCTACGTCATGCAGAGTGATGAGAATTTCTTTTCTTACCCCAAATTTGGCTATACGTAGATAGTAGAGGATCAGTTTACTCTTAGACTTAGACAAAATGAGCACCAGTTTATATTTTTTGGTTCCTCATTTTAGCCATTAATGCCTTGTGGCGGTATAGATTACGTGAAATATGGCTAAAAACAGGAAGTAAATCGGTTTTTATTCTCTGTTTATGTGTTCCCTATTTGGGTTGATAATGAAATCTGTTAACGCAGCAGAGGTCGTGGTTATGTTAGACGTTATTAAAAGAATCATTCAGCAGAGAGCTGGCAACACAGTTTTAGCTGAACATTATCGAGCTCGATTGGTTGCTACTCGAAATATGATAGAGGAAGAGGCAATTGTTTATATGTCGTCACTATTATCACTTTATGATTGGGATACACAGGGTAAAAAGGAGTCAAAATGAAAATTGAGCATGTTGCGATTTGGTGTAATAGCCTTGAAAATATGAGTTCATTTTATCAACACTACTTTGGTGCTAAAAGTAGCGGTAAATATGAAAATAAAGCGAAGAAATTCTCTTCCTACTTTTTGACTCTTCCTGAGGGGGCGCGTATTGAGCTGATGAGTATGGCGTCATTTCAAATATTACCATCAGATCCTTACGTCCAATTTACAGGACTCGCACATATGGCATTTTCTGTGGGTTCTGAAGAAAAAGTGAATCAGATAACAGAGATATTTATCGCCGATGGTTACGAAGTTCTAGACGGTCCACGATGGACGGGGGATGGTTATTACGAAAGTGTAATATTGGATCCCGAAGGCAACCGAGTTGAAATTACAGTGTAAATGTAAGTAGTATTACTGTTGGAATACTTGGATATTTATAACTGCTTGTTTCGTAAATTAGCGTTTTAGTGTATCCGATGGGTATTCGCCAAATAACGATTTATAACGTGCAGAAAAGCGACCTAAGTCAGTTATATTCAATGCCAAGGCAGCATCAGTAATTGAGTACGATTCTTTATTAAGAAGAATATCCCGTAATGCATAAAGTTTAATTAACATCGCGTATTGCTTAGGTGCTAAGCCAACTCTTTCATAAAACATATTATTTAATGTGCGTGTTGAAACTCCAAGTGTGGAGGCAATGGAATTTATTGACCCCGTGTTCTGCGTGAAATTTTTCAGTGCTTTTATCGCGAAAGGAAGAATATGCTTTCTCGGTAATCGGCTACGACCTTGGTTTTGTTGCGGGCGTAGTGGTGGAGCGGTACTTTCAAGTTCTTTCAGTAGCTGTAAAACAATTTCTAATCCGGGTTTCTTTTCCTCAATGTAGCCTTTATTAGAATCACTGTCATCGAGAATACTATGTGCGATTAAGCGAATTTTATTTAGTTGGTTTTCTTTTACTTCGATGGGCATCATCGATGCGCTAATTAAGTTCAGATGTCTTGAGGTTGTTTCAAATCGAATCATCATCCAGCGGGTGTCTGGCGGAACCTGAAAACAATAAGCTGAGCCTGAATGTGAAGTAACAAGCCCCATCTGGTTTGCATTTAACGTGACACCATTAAAGATAAAACTGCCAGCTTCGAGCGGAAACATTAGTAAAGCGGATTTATCTTCTGCTGCGCTGACGTTAGGTACAATATTAAAGCTGTGTGCAAATCCATAAATTTGGTCAGGTGAAGAGGCAAGATAAAATGTTACAGGCATTCGTTGTAATTCATCGAATTGATATATAGGTGCTGTAAGGCTGTTTACGGTGGTATTTTTATGGCAACGACCAAGGTAAACATCGGCATTAAGGTTGCGCATTAATGTTTGCCTGAAGTCATCAAACTTTTTAAATGTAAGCACACTATTTACTCTATTGATGAACGTAAAAAAAGGGAGCTTTCACTCCCAATTATATAACGAATAATAAGGTAATTATTATCTTAGTTTACTCGTATGCTATTCGTTGTTTGTCACTAAACTAGCTTTTAATTGTTTTGCACTAAACCTGCTTTTTCAGCAGCCTTAGAGGCATTCATTGTTTCTTCCATTATTTTATCGATAGAGAAACTGGCCACTTCTTGACGTGGTGGAAATTCTTTAAATGATTTTAGCATTTTAGCGACTTTTGCTTGTGCTGGTACTAAACGGAATACACGATCAAACATCCAACGATCATAGCCAAAGCCTTGATCACCTTTTTCGTAAGGATCAACCTCAAGATCAAAGATCAGTGGAATACGTAAGTTAGTGAATTCACGCGTCCATACATCCCAACCTTCATTTTCTTGGATTTTGAAATGCATCTTCCATCGTCCATCGCGTAAAGCCAACAAATCACCATCATCAGACCAATAGAAGAACTCCTCACGTGCACTTTCATCTGTTTTATTGGTTAAATAATCTTGTTGGTTATAGCCATCAAGGTGGTTTTTATAAGTACGTCCATTGCTTGCAGTATAGCTTGTTAGCAGCTGCTCTTTGATATCGTTCTTACCCGCCATTGAAACTAAAGTTGGGAACCAATCTTCACCAGCAAACATTTGGTTATACAAGGATCCCGGCTTGATATGACCCGGCCATTTGATCAGTGCTGGTACTCGGAACCCGCCTTCCCATCCGGTATTCTTCTCGCCTCGGAATGGACCAAACGATGCGTCAGGCCATGTTGCATTCATTGGTCCGTTATCGGTGGTATAGACCACAATGGTGTTATCCGCGATACCAAGGTCATCAACTTTCTTTAAAATTTCTCCGATTTGATCATCATGCTCTACCATTGCATCTGCATAGAAACCAAGACCGGTACGACCTAAATTACTATTTTTCACATGTGTATTTACGTGCATGCGTGTGGTGTTGTACCAAGTAAAGAAAGGTTTATCGGCTTTGACCTGACGTTCCATGAAATCCATTGCGGCGCCAAGCGTTTCGTCATCAATGGTTTCCATACGCTTACGGGTTAATGGGCCTGTGTCTTCCATTCGACCATCAGCGAAAGATTTAATAACACCTCTAGGACCAAATTTCTCACGGAATGCGGGATCTTGAGGGTAGTCAGGGTTCTCTGGTTCTTCTTCAGCATTTAAGTGGTAAAGGTTTCCTAAGAACTCATCAAATCCGTTATTGGTTGGCAACATGTACTCTTTGTCACCAAGGTGATTTTTACCAAATTGACCTGTTGCATACCCCATATCGCGTAGCACTTGTGCCATGGTAATGTCTTCAGGTTGTAAACCTTGATCAGCACCTGGAAGCCCTACTTTGGTTAGGCCTGTACGGATAGGCATTTGACCTGTAATAAATGCAGAGCGACCAGCAGTACATGATTGTTGTGCATAGTAAGATGTGAACTTACCGCCTTGGTTGGCAATACTGTCGATATTTGGTGTTTGATATCCCAACATGCCTTGGTTGTAAGTTGATAGGTTGCTGTAACCGATATCATCACCAAAGATGACTAAAATATTGGGTTGTTCAGCAGCATAAGCCGATGTAATACCACATGTTGCCAATGTTGCTGCAACAATGGATTTTTTTAATATGTTTACCAAGGTGACCTCCTGATAAATGAGTCGGAATGGGGATCGCTATGTATGTTCAAGCGACACTACAAAGCGTATTGTGGCGTGGCAGGAGGATTTTCTTGTACGTAAAAACGGAATTAATAGTTTGGAAGGTGTGTAATTGTGTGGGGGCTTACATAAGTCTAGCTATAAGGGCTTGTTGTTATTAATAAGAGAATGCAGATCTAACCAGTAAACTTGAAAATCAGTACGTTTATACGTTTGTATAAATTTGCGACTAAACCTTTGCGAGAGACATCACGGTATTTTTTCATGTCTCCAATGACTATCAAATCGGTCGAACATCACAAAACACAACAATATAATAAATACTTGAATGCAAACGTATGTAGTTTTGTATGCAATAAGACTGTTTATGTTTTCACAGTCTATCTGATTTTATCTTATTTCAGCCAATAATTATTGTGACTAATTTATTGTATAAATAGATAAAAATAACCCTGTGCCGTCAGGGTTGCCCAAAAAAGCACTTATCATAATATTCGACTTCTATTTCAACCCTATAGAGCATGGATAATCTCAGCTCTCTACAGTGCATCGATTTAAGATTAAAATCTTCATCCGTCCGATAAATCATATATTTATTATAGTAGTAGCTAAGAAGGCAGATATGAAAGACCTCTCATTTCGACGTGTTGGTTTTAAGCAACGCATTATATTTACTGTTGCTTTACTGGTATCAGCGGCACTGTTGGTCACCAATTGGCTGTCTTATAACAATTTTAAAAACGATAAAATTGCATCGATTGAAGAAAAATCGCAATTGATTGTAAAAAGTGCAAAACGTGAAGTCGAATTATCGATGCAGACAAAAGTTGATGCACTCAGCTCAAGCAAAGCTTTTTTCCGAACTAATCACTCAAATAGCGAATATGTTGAGGTTGCAAAGTTGGTCACCGAAGCGGGTGGATATTCCAGCTTTACCGTTGGCTACAGTGATGGCCGTGCTTTCGGTGATTCCGGTGGTAACAATGGTGTCTTTGATGTTATTGATTATGATCCACGTACCCGTGATTGGTACCAGCAAGCACGGGCAAAAAATAAAACCATACTGACCGATATCTATACCGATGACACAACTGGAGATTTGATGGTGAGCATTGCGACCCC
The DNA here is from genome assembly GCF_003026285.1 of Photobacterium profundum. GTDB lineage: Bacteria > Pseudomonadota > Gammaproteobacteria > Enterobacterales > Vibrionaceae > Photobacterium > Photobacterium profundum. The sequence continues at coordinate 588,659 of NZ_PYOD01000002.1, read as the reverse complement.
AGTTAACAGTGAGGGTGTCGTGGTCGGTGATATTTCATTGAAAAGTCTTAATGACGCAATTAATAACGTTGATTTTCCTGGTGCGGTAATTTTAATCTTAAGTGAAGAATTTTCTCAACTGGCATCGACAGATCCCAGTGATGAACTGGGGAGCTATTTTGGTATTCCAAAATTAGAGCAGCAGATGGCAGCCTTAGGCTCTGGTGCGGCTGATTATCAGTGGTCAGGAGCTGATAAGCGTGCTTATTTTTCAGATATTCCACTGGTTGACGGAAGTAAATGGTATCTTTACGTTGGCGTTGATAAATCGGTGGTTTATGCCGATGTTGAAGTTGCATTAATCAAAGCATTATCAACATCTGCTGTTATTCTTATCATTGCACTCCTGATTGTCATTGTTGTATTAAATCAGCTATACCGCCCAATACTTACACTTAAAGATGTGGTACTTGATCTATCAAAAGGAAACGGTGATCTCACCCGACGACTGCCAGTTACCAGTCGTGACGATTTGGGCCAAATTTCAGAAGGCGTTAATACATTTATCGAGAATCTGCAATCCTTGATGCTAGAAGTCTCGCAGTCTTCTGATCACATTTCTCGAAGCGTTGACCAGCTTAAAAACCAAGCAGACGCTAACAACAACGTATTAACTGCTCATGCAACCGAGACGGAGCAAATTGTTACTGCTATTGAGGAGATGAGCGTCACTGCGAATGATGTCGCGAGTAATGCCGCTGAAGCCTCCCAATTTACTCATAGAACCAATTCGCAAGTTACAGACTCTAAAAATGTTGTAATCAGTGCTACAACTACGGTATCTCAACTTGTGCAGAACGTCGAAGATACATCTATCAGTATTGCTGAAATTGAAAAAGATACCTTGGAGATCACCAATGTGCTGAATGTGATAGGTGAAATCGCCGATCAAACAAACTTGCTTGCGTTAAATGCTGCCATAGAAGCAGCCCGAGCCGGAGAGCAAGGCAGAGGATTTGCCGTTGTCGCTGATGAAGTAAGGGCATTGGCCGCTAGAACGCAGACGAGTACAGCTGAAATTGAACAAAAGTTAAATAAACTACGTAGCGGTTCAAGCTCTGCAATTTCTGCAATGAAAGCGACTAAATCAACATGCGAGAAAACAGCAGAAAGTACATCTTTGGTAGAAAATGACCTTGATACTATTGCTAACTCAGTTACGCACATCAATGATCTCAATACCCACATTGCTACCGCAGCCGAAGAGCAAAGCTCTGTTGCGGGTGAAATAACTCGTAACATGGCAGCTATTCGTGAAATCGTAGGGGAGTTATCTTCTAATGGAGAAATGACAACTAATGAGACCATCAATCTGGCTGCTGCAAACAGTCAGTTAAAATCTGTTGTTGATAAATTCAAATTACAGTAAACCACTTTTCGATAAATAAGTGGTTCAGCGAGTCAATATTTGATCATGCAGGGAGCTCACTGTAGCTCCCATGTTTGATCTGAACTTTTTGCAACAACCCCATTTATAAAGTAAAAAAATATGTACAGCGACTCTGTGAGTTTACAGATACCCCTGTTTTAATGTGTATAAAACATTGACTACGAAACAATAAGATATCAAGATCTTGATATCTTATTGCCTACTATTTAAATTATGCCCAAACCTCTTATGCCTAAAGCGTTATTTGGTTACTCAAAATTTTGGGTATCTTCTCTGTTACTTGTCTTGTCATTGAATGTACAGGCCGAAGAACAACCGCTTATTTCTCCTTTTCTTGCCAATAAGTTAACAGCGCAAGATCGATCTTTATTCTCAATCTATCAATTAGCCGATAGTGAGCCTGAAGTCGCGCGTAACAAACTGTCTAAATTTTCATTAGAGCAGCTCGAAAAAAAAGATAACATTCGACAAGCCCTTTATTATTTGACAATTTTTCGCTTAGAAGGGGCACTTGGTTCGACTGAAATATGGGCGGGTAATAAATATGCAGAAGACTACATAGCCAAACTCATATCTTTAGGCGAACGTTTAAATCAAAATTGGATGATGGGTGAAGCGGTATTAGAGCAAGTGATTGAATTTGTTGAAACCGGTGATTACGACCAAGCTTCTAAAAACATTGCATTAGTTATTGAAATCGCCAAGCAAGAAAAGTATCAGCATTTACTGGCTCGAGCGATGAAATGGCGTGCCAATATATATGTGGAATCATCAGATTATCCTAAAGCAATGGATGATTATCGTTCTGCATTAAAAATCTTTGCCTATCAAAAAGATCAGATTCAACAAGCAAGGGTATTGTCTAATATCTCAACGGTCTATTTTCGTTTAGAAGAATGGCAGAAGGCCGATAAATATAGCCGTCGTGCATTTAAATTAATTGATAAAGTGAATTTTGATAATCCGGGCGTAAAAGCAATGCTACACATTAACGCAGGAATCATTGCAAAGAATTTGAATAAACCTGAATTAGAAGCGAAGCATCTTCGTACCGCAGTCAAGTTATCGACTGAAAAAGGGTCACGTTATGCTCAGATTTATGCGCTTTCCAATCTGGTTACCTTATTACTTCAAGAAGGTGAGTTAGAGGGCGCGATAGCAAGTGCCCAGCGTTGCTTGGTACTTGCAAACGAAGTATCAGACAAGGTTGGTATTGTGTATTGCAATGAAGCTGTTGCTGAAACTTATTTAAAACAACAGCGGTACGATGAAGCTTTGGAATTGGCTGAAAAGGTTTTAGCACAATTTGAGGCCACTAATAATAGAAAAAAATCAATTTTATTGAAGGAATTTATTTCAAAGATTCATGAAGAAAGAGGAGATTATAAACAAGCCCTCACTTTTTATAAGCAATATACAGATGAAGGTAAGGATTACTTATTTGATGAGCGCCGTAAGCAGCTATTTGCCCTTCAAGAAAGTTATGAGGCTAAGAATAAAGAAACTGAAATTGAATTACTAACATATGAAAATGCATTGAAGACAGCCCGTATATCTGAGCAACAAACATTAGACAAATTGTGGATACTGGTAGCGCTTATTTTTTGTTTAGTGATTTATATTCTTTATCGTCGTTATACGTTAGTGGCTAAAACTAACTTTAGTCTACGTCGTTCTAATGCCACATTAGCATCGCAATCATTGGAAGATCCTTTAACTGGGCTCCATAATCGACGGTATTTAGAACAGTGGTTAGAAACCGCTGAAAAAAATCATCAATTAGATGCCCATGATTTGATTTTGCTCGTCGTCGATGTCGATCATTTCAAGAAAGTGAATGATAACTATGGTCATGATATAGGTGACGATGTGCTCACTGAGATTGCGCACCGTTTGAAAGATAACGCACGTAGCCATAATGATTTAGTTATTCGTTGGGGAGGGGAAGAGTTTGTACTAGTTTTAGCGCTAACCCCCGAGTCGAATATTGAATTTGTACTTAATCGCTTACGTGAATCTATATCATCAACCCCAATAATAACTGCTAACCACAAATTGACTTTAACTGTGTCGATTGGTGCCATCGGTGGGATTAAAAACGACGAGATATTTGAGCAATGGGATACGCTGTTAACACAGGCTGATAAAGCATTATATAACGCTAAATCGTCAGGGCGAGATTGCGTTAAGTTAGTGGGTACAGACTAGCGAAATATTGCATATTGGTACTGATGTTTTACTTTAGTTGTGTATTCAATATGTGGTTTAAATCACGGTAAATGAAAGTTCATTTACCGTGTTGGTATTATGATGCGACCTTTTATTTGATAGAGCTATTCGTTAGGCAGATTTAAATCGTGACGTGCTAACCACCATTTCTCAGCCAATACTAATGCAGCTTCTTGTGTTTCACATAGGCCCATTAATTTTAGTGTAATGGCTAATGTTGAGATAACCGCATGGCTACCGTAGTTATTATCCTCTTCACCTAGCCACACTTTCTGCAGGTACTCACCGTTTATTTCCCCATGTTTACCAGAGGCACCTTCAAGGAATGTAGGCCATTCTTCGTCAAAACGCTCACCGTTAATGACGCCCGCTAACCGACATGCAATGCGTGGGCTACGTTCGCTTTCACCGCCTTCCCCTTTAAAAGCTACCATATTGTCATCACCCACCAGTGCGGCAGCATCGGCATGCAGCTTTTCATAACCTTGGTGGAATATACCGTGAATAGAAAAAGGGGCAGCTGTTGGGTTTAGCGCCCGTGCAACAGTATTTAGTGGTGTACGTAACCCGACTTGACTGCGCAGCGCTAATAAATCTACTAATGGATTGCAATAGGATGAAAGCGGTACATAACAGATATTATCAAGTGCCAAAATGGCTTCTGCTTCTTCAGCAGTGTTTGCTTGGCGAATATTTAAAGCCGGGCAGGCTGTCTCTATTTGGTATTTCACCATATCGATCGCAGCATGACCGTGAAGGAAAACGCGTTTGCCATTTTGCGCTAATATCTTCGCGGCTAATAATAACCACGGTGGCTGGCGTCGTTTACCAGCGAAGCATGGCCAATCAAGATCGACATCAATGGATTGCCATTGCGGCGAAATACGAGAACGTAACGCTTCGATGTATCCAGCAGCCTCCTCACCCGTTTCACAACGGACACGTTGCAGCATAAGCAATACAGCAAGCTGAAGCAGCTCTGCTTTACCATCGAGGTACATATTTAACGCTTCGCGCGCTTCTTCTTGTGTCAGTGAACGACGGCCTTTTTCACCGCGCCCAACATGTTTAATAAATTCTGAAAAGGCTGTCATGCTTAATTCCTGCAATGAACGTATTGCCTATTTGTGCAGTTTTATGACTGAAAATCAATGTTTAACTTGATGGTTATACCAATTCTATTAATTATCTGACCATTCAGAATACCACTGGGAGTCGAGTTTAAGGATAGTGTTTGATAGAAGAGTGGTTTTCTTTTGAAATAGCTAGACACAGAAGTTGGCTTCCAGTGGGTATGTATCACAATGTACAGTCACTTCCGAATCTGGCTAGCTTAATTCGGTATAGTCTTTAGACTTAGTTTTAAGAAATGAGTAGTTATATTGAGTTGGTTGTATGAATACGGAATTGATAGCAGATAACGTCCCATTAAATAAACCAGCCTTGTCTGATGAGCAATGCCGTGAAGCGCGATTATCACGAGATGTTCGTTATGATGGGCTGTTCTTTATTGCGGTAAAAACGACGGGTATTTATTGCCGCTCTATTTGCCCGGCCCGCGCGCCATTAGAAAAGAATGTTGAATATTTTCAGTCGGCAGTGATTGCGGCGAATGCAGGATATCGCCCCTGTTTACGTTGCCGACCTGATAGCGCGCCAGGATCACCAGCGTGGCAAGGTAAAAATACGACATTGCACCGAGCCATACATTTGATTGATGATGGCGCATTACAGCAACAATCATTAGCTGAATTAGCCGAACGGTTAGGTATTAGCGACCGTTATTTACGAATGTTGTTTAAACAAGAACTTGGCTTGTCACCGATTGCTTACTCTCATTATCAGCAGTGTTTATTGGCTAAAAAATTATTACATGATACGCAATTGAATATCACCAGCATTGCGCTTGCCAGTGGTTTTAATAGCGTTCGTCGATTCAACGATTGTTTCAAAAAATTGTTTTCACTTACGCCGACTCAAGTACGAAAAAATGCTGTAGAAAACAAACATGACCAGGCTGAAGATATCGTTATAACGTTATCGTACCGACCGCCCTATAATTGGCAGCATCTCCAGCAGTTTTATGCTTCACGTATTATAGAGGGGCTAGAGTGGTGTGATGAAAATAGCTATGGGCGAACATTCAGTTTTGATTCGGATGACTGTTCTCACTCTGTACTGAATACAGGGCAAAATATTAACCATAGTGAAGATGCCTTCGATTGCATTGGTGAATTTACTGCATTCCATATACCAGAGAAATCGGTATTTTTGGTGCGAATTCAGCTTTCTGATTTACGTTATCTCAATCGTGTTATTCGCAATATTCGACGATGTTTAGATTTAGATGCCGATATAGAACATATCGAAGCGCGACTAAAGCGGGCATTAAATACCGATATACTGGCGATCTCTGGTTTGCGTCTACCGGGCACATGGAGCCCTTTTGAAGCGGGAATTAGAGCGATACTCGGTCAGCAAGTTTCTGTACAAGCCGCAAGAAATTTAGTGACTAAAGTGGTGGGGAATAACCCTATTAATACTGATGAGCGGTGTTATTTCCCTTTGCCCCAACAGCTTATCGCTGACGAACTCACCTATTTGAAAATGCCAGGAAAACGCAAAGAAACAATCCGATTACTTGCGAACTACGCATGTAATAAACCATTAGATGATAGTAAAGCGTTATTAGCCATTGCTGGTATTGGACCATGGACAGTGCATTATTTACGAATGAGAGGATTAAGTGATCCTGATATTTTTCTGATTGGCGATCTAGGTATTAAGAAGGCGTTAGCCAAGATGAATGAGGCGTTTTCACCCGATGCAGCAGCGCCATGGCGCAGTTACTTAACCCTCTATTTATGGAGTGCTGATCTTGATTCAGCCACAGTTCCGACTGTGACTAACCACGTTATAACGGAGAACGATCATGTTTAATCAGTTAATACATACCCCAATAGGCTGGCTTAATATTAAAGCGAGCGACAAAGGTGTGGTAGCCATTGAATTTAATGCCGACCAAGCGGCATCACAAAAAATGAATACTGTGACTCAGCAATGTTTTGATCAGTTGAATGAATATTTTACCGGTGATCGCAAAGCCTTTTCAGTATCCCTAGATATGCAAGGAACGGATTTTCAGCACCAAGTGTGGTTGGCGTTAGAACTGATCGACTTTGGGCAAACTTGTTCGTATACCGATATTGCGATTGACGTGGGCAGCCCGAAAGCAGTGCGTGCTGTCGGTGCGGCGAATGGACGCAACCCTGTACCTATCATAGTGCCTTGTCATCGGGTGATTGGACGAAGTGGAAAGTTAACGGGTTACGCTGGTGGAATCGATACCAAGGCATGGTTACTGACACATGAAGGTGCCAACTTTCTCTCTAAATAAGTGTTTATAGCGTTGTTAGAGGTAAATTTGTAGGCGGAGTTATAGGCAGTAGAACAAGCTGAGGTGGTAATTATATGCAGTCTGTCTAGGCTTAATGGTATTGCAGAAGAGGTAATAATCATTAAGTTTAAAGGCTATTTTACTCTCTTACCTACAAATATGTTGACCAAGAGGAATTAAAAATGAAGAAACTATTATTGTTACTGAGTTTGGTGGTAATTATTGGTCTTGGTGGGCTTTTATTTAACTCTATTGAAACGCAATCGAAGATAGATATCTGTTTAGATAACGGTGGCAGCTTTAATTATCAAGCCTGTATATGTGATTATGAAAATAGCCACCCGTACGAAAGTGATAATCAGTGTGATGGATAGTGATAGCTGTGGTGGTCAAATTCACCGTGCCACTGTGCGTAGAGAGTTGGAGTTAATCCGGCTCTGTTGCAAATAGCAAATTTCGACATTTTTGTTCTTTAACTATCTATTTGCGACAGACCCTAACAGTTTTTTAGGAAAACTGAATATGAATGTACAACACTTTTTTCATCGTGCTACAGGGACACTGACGTATCTCGTATCGGACAGTGGAGAGGCCGTGATTATCGACCCAGTCCTCGACTATAAAGAAGGCAAGCTAACGACGAAGTCACTGCAACAAGTGATTAACGCTGTCAAAGAGCAGGGGTTAGTGCTCAAATATATTCTTGAGACACACATTCACGCAGACCATTTATCAGCCGCACTGGCAGTCAAGGGTGCACTTAGTGGTAAAATAGCCATTAGCCGAAAGATTACTGATGTGTATGATACTTGGTCGTCTAAAGTGAATTGCCAGCCGTTAGCACAATTTGATGTGCTACTTGATGAAGGCGATGAGCTCAGTTTGGGTGGAGAAAAGGTGTCAGTATTGTCAACGCCGGGTCATACGCCAGCGGATCTGACTTATCATATCGGTGACAGTATTTTTGTTGGTGATACGTTATTTGCACCCAAACGCGGGACTGGAAGGGCGGATTTCCCCGGTGGAAGCGCTAAAGACTTGTATCGGTCTATTTCTCGTCTCTTTGAGCTACCTGAAGACACGGATGTGTATTTGTGTCATGACTACCCCTCTGAAAATGAAGAACCTGAACTTTGTTCATCGCTCTCGACACAGAAGAGTGACAACGTAATGATTAATACGTCGGTGACAGAAAAGCAGTACATAGAAATACGAACAAAGAGGGATAGCAATCTGGCAACACCAAAATTGTTGGATGTGGCTCTTCCGTTTAATCTCACGTATCAGTTGCCAAATAATGCCTGAACACAAAGGCCGCATGATAGAAAGTTAGAGAAACCACACGTAATTATTCAGTTCCACGTGTGATTTCGATAAGCTTTTCCTCATGAGGTCTTTTGGCGTAACCTAATTGTGGTGATATGTGAACTCTATTCGTGTCAGGTATGGTTGCTATAGGCAGGGAACAACTTCGATAGTATAAGGTGATTCTATTGATGTCAGATTACTGTACCTTAGATAACAATTATCATTAATTAACACAGGTCTTTTACCTGAGTAATCAAGATTTTTTACCGAAGTGATAGTGATACCTCCTTTGGAACCTTGGCGAATAATCCCCCAGTCTTTGATTTTCTCGTAATGTTTGTTGATACCATCAACCAAGGTGGTTATGGTGTAAAAATCAGCTTCGGGGTAGCCATCACGAAAAGTACAGGTGTTAGTTTCACTTGATTCACAACCAGTAATGGGAATAGCTCTGACATAATCTTTATTGTTGGTTACATAAGATAAGCTTTCTAACCCCGCGACCGCCATTTTACCGTAGCCAACCCCTAAGCCGGATTCTATCGAGCCTTTTAAGCCTTCTAGTGCAGCATTTCGTGCATCGGTTTGTAGGTTTAAAAAACGGGGAGCGGCAGTTACCGCTAAAATCCCCAGAAGCACAATAACGACAACTAACTCTATAAGGGTAAAGCCGTTTCTTCTCATTTTTGCTCTCAATGTTGAGTAATAACTCTAATTTAGTGTCAATTTAATGGCGTTTATACTTATAGTCAATAACTTATACCCTATGTCGTACTGAAATGTGATCAAAATTTATTGTCAAAGTGAATAGTTACGACCAATTCGCTTTGTTTTTTGTATGTAACGCATAAGCAGTTAATGTACTTTTACAAGCGTATCTTTCTGTATACAGTTTGAATCGTTTTTTATCATCATTATTAGGCGCGATAAGGTGAGCGTTTACTTGTTTATCTTCGACATCAGTAACAAAGGCTTTTAACATCACTTATCGTACTGATTTTAAATGTTAATAATGAACATATTAACTAGGGAGAGGTGTGAGAGTAGAGCCGCTTTCATGTTAATATATTGCACATGTCATGTTCTAGAGAGAGTTAGCTAGCAGTAAAAGCATCACATAGATTGTTTAGGCTGGCATAAACTGGTAGTGTCGCTGCCCTTGTACCATTCCATCGCATTAAATAAACTTTGCTGCCTGTCGGTTACGATAGTCATTCAGCATCATAAATAGGATTATCACCTTGAGCCAAACAGCTTTTTCTACCCTAAACCTGCACGCGGATTTGCTAAAAAATCTGACTTCTCTTGGTTACGAGTCAATGACTCCGATTCAAGCGCAGAGCTTACCGCATATCTTGGCGGGCGAGGATGTTATCGCTCAAGGTAAAACGGGCTCAGGCAAAACAGCAGCCTTTGGTCTTGGTCTATTAGAAAAATTGAACGTGAAGCGTTTCCGTGTTCAGTCTTTAGTACTTTGCCCAACGCGTGAACTTGCTGATCAAGTAGCAAAAGAAATCCGTAAACTGGCACGTACTATTCATAACATCAAAGTATTGACGTTATGTGGTGGTATGCCGTTTGGCCCTCAAATTGGTTCGCTAGAACATGGCGCGCACATTATTGTGGGTACACCGGGTCGTATTGAAGAGCATGTACGTAAAGGTACATTGAACCTTGATGATCTAGAAATGCTAATTCTAGATGAAGCTGATCGCATGTTAGAGATGGGCTTCCAAGATTCATTAGATGAAATCATTGATGCAGCCCCTCAGCGCCGTCAAACATTACTATTCAGTGCAACGTACCCGCCTCAGATTAAGTCTATTGCTGACCGCATTATGTTCAAGCCTGTGATGGCGAAAGTTGAATCTACGCACGACGACAGCAGTATTCAACAGCACTTCTACAAAGTCGATGGTAACGAGCAGCGTTTAACCGCGTTACGTTTATTACTGTTAAAACACCGTCCAGAGTCAACCGTTGTATTCTGTAATACTAAACGTGAAGCACAAGAAGTATCAGACGATTTAGTGGATTATGGTTTTAGCTCAATTGCTTTACATGGCGATTTAGAGCAACGCGAGCGCGACCAAGCATTGGTTCGTTTTGCTAACAAAAGTACATCAGTATTAGTGGCAACAGATGTTGCGGCTCGTGGTCTAGATATTGATTCACTTGATGCTGTGATTAACTACCACCTTGCACGTGATACAGAAGTACACGTTCACCGTATTGGTCGTACAGGCCGTGCAGGTAGCAAAGGTGTAGCATGTTCTCTTATTAGTGATAAAGAGCACTACAAAGTAGCCATGCTGGAAGATTACCTTGATAGAGCAATCAGTGGTGAAGCATTACCGTCAATGGACTTGCTTGATCAACCAACATTCCGCCCTGCAATGACAACACTGCAAATTGATGGCGGTAAGCGTCAGAAGATTCGTCCTGGTGATATTCTTGGTGCTCTAACGGGTGAAAACGGTATTGCTGGCGCACAAGTAGGCAAAATTCAAATTTTTGATAACTTTGCGTATGTGGCTGTGAAAAGTGAATCAGTACGTGCTGCAATGAAAAAATTAGAAGACGGTAAGTTGAAAGGACGTTCTTTTCGTGTTCGTCAAATTCGTGGTTAATCACGGCATAACGAATAGATAGAATGGAGATTATTGTAAACCTCTGACTATTTATTTAAGCGCAGTGGTGAACACAAATTATAAAAGCCGATTCAGCATTAGGTTGAATCGGCTTTTTTATTTGTTGTTGAATCATAAAAGCACCTTAGTTCTGTAATCAGTATATTTGTTCGTGATACATATTGTTGGATGAGAATATTTGGCTTATACCATTTCCGTATGGCAATAAGCCGCCCTAGGTTCATTATCTCTTTTTGTTCAGTGCCTCAATGCGTACTTGGGTTGCATAGTGCGATGCTACATTTTCATCGCGATCTATCGTTGTATAAGAGACCACATCGCGTGTTACGGGTGTGAGTGCTTTTGTACGTAATGATTGAGCATATAAGGTGCCTGTGTTTTCATCACGGTCGGTATAAGTAATTGATGGTGCAGATTGAGGTGATGTACCCAATGCACTAATTCGCAGTTGTTCAGCATGCATACTTGATAGGCTTTCATCGTGATCATTCTGAGCAGCCGTTGCTGATAATGCTGGAAGTAGTAAAGCAAGGCTGAATAGGGCAGTTGAAATTTTCATGGTGTTTCCTTATTTGAAATAAGTTATTGGGTTTTGATACGTATCTTTAATACATATAGTTCACTTAACTTTTCTTATTTAACGCATCGATACGTAATTGCGTGGCATAACGGGTAGACACTTTTTCATCGTGGCCAATCACGTTATAAGACACGGTGTTTTGGATGTTTGGTGTTAATGCTTTTTGACGTAATGATTCAGCGTATAAGGTGCCTGTGTTTTCATCACGGTCGGTATAAGCAATTGATGGTGCAGATTGAGGTGATGTACCCAATGCACTAATCCGTAGTTGTTCAGCGTGCATGTTTGATAGGCTTTCATCGTGATCATTCTGAGCCGCAGTGACTGATAATGCAGGTAAAAGTAGTGCCAAGCTGAATAGGGCAGTTGAAATTTTCATAGTGATTTCCTTTTAAAATAAATTGTTAGGTTTTAATGCGTATTTTTAATACATATAGTTCGATTAACTTTTCTTATTTAACGCATCGATACGTAATTGCGTGGCATAACGGGTAGAGGCTTTTTCATCGTGGTCAATCACGGTATAAGACTCGACATTTTGTGTGCTCGGCGTTAATGCTTTTTGACGTAATGACTCAGCATATAAGGTGCCTGTGTTTTCATCGCGATCGGCATAAACAATAGAAGGCGCAGAGCTAGGCGAAGCGTCTAATGCGCTAATTCGAAGTTGTTCAGCATGCATACTCGATAGGCTTTCATCGTGATCATTCTGGGCAGCCGTCGCTGACAATGCTGGAAGTAGTAAGGCTAGGCTAAGTAGGGCAGTTGATGTTTTCATAATGTTCTTCCTTTTGTTTTTATGTTTAGTTATTTAAATCTAATTTTTGAACTGAACCGTTTAGTTCATTTTTAGAATAGACCTCTAGTCACAGGTCTGTCAATCTTTTTTGAACTAAACAGTTTAGTTTGTTAAGGTGGTTGTATTGAACCGTAGTGAGGAAAAGCGGATGAGTCGATGTGAAGAGAAAAAACAAAATGCTATAAACAAGACCGTCGAGTTGTGCTCTCAGTATGGCTTCCATGGAACGAGTATGGATAAAATCACTGCTGCAACAGGCTTGTCAAAAGCGACGATTTATAAGTATTTTTTATCTAAAGAAAACCTGATTGCTCAAGCACTTGATGCTTACGGAAAGAGTGCGATTGAGCACTTAACTGAGGTGATGAATGATGATTCATTATCTTTAGAAGAAAAGTTAAGTGAACGTTTTGAAACCTTGCGTCAATCTCTAGCTGTGGATGCTTTTAATGGCTGTTATTTTCAACTTGCCTACAGTGAATTTTGCAACGCAGAAGAAAATATTACCGACATATGTACGCTTTATAAACAACGACGTGTCAGTATGGTTTGTAATCTTCTTGAAACGCATAACGTAGAAAATGCCCAAGAAAAAGCGGTGAGAGCAGAGCTTATTTTTAATGGCTTGATTGCAACATTACAGATTTCAAAAGATCCTACTCTTATCGATATTGCACGTGATATGTATATGGATGTGATAAACCGCTAACGTTGTTAAGGGTGAGCTATCAGCTTTGCTGGTTAATGAAATACCGAGAGTCGTTGATGATTATTCATTAACGACTCTCGGTATTCAATTATGTCGTTATCTTTATACAGTAAACGACATAGTTGATAAACGAATACATCTTAGTTACGGCCAGCAATTACCCCGCCATCAATATCCCAAATAGCCCCTGTCACCCAACTTGTTTCGTCTGATAATAAGAAGGTGATGGTATTAGCTATATCTTGGGCTGTACCAACTCGTCCAATAGGGTGGAAAGCATTGAACCCTTCTAATGCTTCATCAACCTCTTTGGGGTCAATAAATGATTCATAAATGGGCGTTTTCACTACTGCTGGTGACACGGCGTTTACTCTAATTCCGCTGTCTGCAAGTTCCATTGCCATATGTTGGGTTAATGCATGTAATCCCGCTTTTGCCATTGAATAAGCGGATGATGGCGTAGCTTTAATCGCTTGTTTGCCCCACATTGAGCCAATATTCACAATGTTCCCGCCACCGCTTTGGATCATATTGGTAGCAACCGCTTGCGAGAGGGTAAAGGTCGCTTTGTTTAAATCCATATAGATGTCGTAATCACTAGCAGTATGCTCCACAAAAGCTTTCGGATTAAAATAGCCAGCAGCATTGACTAAATAGCTGATTTGGTTTGAAGGCTGATGAATAAAATCGACAATTTTCTGGATATCATCAGCCTTGTAAAGATTGGCTTGTAAGCCAGATACTTGAGCAGAACCAGATGCTACCGCTTGTACTTCATTAACTGCACGGTTTAACTTTTCTGCATTGTTTCCTACGATAACCACATCAAGGTTATTCATTGCTAATTGCTTTGCTGTCGCTAAGCCCATGCCGCTAGAGCCACCTACGATCAATGCGATACCAGTGTGTTTGAAGTTCATTTTTATACTCTCTTGTGTATTGGCGATGTGCTAATGTTAGTGCCATTACTAGCCATCTGAATAGTAAGTACAAATCGGTAAGGTAAGTACTTATTGGTACATCTTTATGAAAAGTCAGGAAAAAATATTTTCGAGAAAATCAGCACCAGAGCGATCTGCGCGTATGGTCGAAACCATTTATGGTTGTAAGTGGTCACTTACTGTTTATCAATTGCTTGCGCATGATATAAATCGACCGGGTGAAATGGTGCGAAATGTAGAAGGGCTTTCAACGAAAGTATTGAATGAATGTTTACGTAAAAATGTGCAGTTTGGTATTTTAAATCGAGTCTCATTTAACGAAGTACCACCAAGAGTTGAATATGAAGTGACGCCTTTTGGCGATAAATTTATCCGTATTCTTGATCAGCTCGAAGTGCTGCAAAATGAAATTTCAGAGGCCGATGAATAAGCCATTACATAAAGGCTTAAAAAAGGATGTGCAATATTGAGCCGTTATAGCCTTTGTATTTATAGGGCGGTATCGAAAGCTATAGTACTGTGCAATGAACCCCGAGTATTAAAAACGGAATGGAGCAGGTAATATTTGCTCTATCTACGCTTAAGCCTTCCATCATTTAACCCTATAGTTCTTAGTTGATGAATTAATTGGATAAATGTCACTATAATGATATACATCAATAGTTTGGGGCAAGTTAACAGAACGATAATCCTGTAACCGCACTGTCATTAAATAATCCAATTTCTGTCATGTTGAATCTCTAGCCTTCTTGCTGCTTTGGCGCATAGCCAATAATAATTAGGACTACACAATAATGAATAATTGGAAACTGCCTGCGATTTCCCTGCTGGCAGCAACATTGCTAGGTTGCAACTCTGACTCATCACATGAAGATGGTAAAGGCGGGCTTGAAACGTCTTTACAAGTCGCTTTTATGCCTGACATTCACTTCCATGATGTTTATGGTGATTTTCAAGATGGTTCATTTGATGGGCTGCCTAATTCACTAAGTGGTGATAGAGCAACAATACGTACGATGGAGTCTCAAATGAACTCCACACGTTTATTCAATGAAAACTATTTTGCCCTGATAGCAGCGCTTGATGATGTTGTAGACCGCGGAATAAAATATGTCGCCCTTCCTGGAGACTTTAGTGATGATGGTCAGCCTGTTCATATGCGCGGCTTAGTGAAGGTATTTGATACCTATCGCGAAAAATATGGCCTTGAGTTTTTTGCGGCTCCTGGCAATCATGATCCAAACCGACCGTTTACCCAACCTGCCGGTAAAAGTGATTACCTTGGTGAAGGTGGTCAAAACCAACGAATTTACAGCCGTGGTAAAGAAGAGTGCGTAGATTATGATGGTGAGTGGGGCACTATTCCCGGCGAAAATGGTGCGTTAGATACCGTATGTACGCAAGAAGTCGTACATTGGGGCTATCAAGACATCATGAATATTCTGGGGCCTCATGGCTTTTATCCTGCTAAAAACTATCTCTATTATGAAACACCTTATAGTAGCAATGAAGCTCGTACTAATTACACTTATGACATCGCTTTAAAAGAAGCTAGTTACGAGAATCGTCAATATGAAATTTGTCGTGAAGGTACTGGTGGCGATTATAAACAAGACAATTATACCAGCTGCTCTACAGTGCCAGATACCAGCTACCTTGTTGAGCCAGTAGAAGGCTTATGGCTGTTGGCAATCGATGCCAACGTTTATCAACCAAAAGAAAATTCAACCGGTGGCGTAATGCGACCGGATGATTACGAAGGCTCGGGTAATGCCGGCTACAACATGATGCTGACCCACAAAGCCCATGTTGTAGACTGGATCAGCGATGTTGTGAAAGCAGCTAAAGAGCAAAATAAGACGCTTGTATCTTTCAGTCACTTCCCGATGACAGATTTCTATAATGGTGCATCAGAAGATATAGAAGATTTATTTGGTGAAGGTAAGTTCCAGCTAGCTCGTATGCCAGAAGACGACACCAGTAAAGCCCTTGCAGCAACAGGGCTGAGTGTGCATGTTGGTGGTCATATGCATTTTAATGATACCGGTATGAAGTCATACAATATTGATGGTGAGCAACACACACTTTTCAATATTCAGGCACCTTCATTGGCTGGCTATATTCCGGCTTATAAAGTACTGAATATCATGCCTGATAATCAAATAGAAGTTGAAACGGTCATTATTGAAAACGTACCGCGTTTCAATGAACTGTTTGAGCACTACCAAGAGGAGCAGGAATACCTAACAGCGCAAGCCGGTAATGATGAAGAAGCCAAAGCGAAGATATGGAATGGTGATATTCTAAAGTCTGAAACTTATTATGAACTGACTGATTGGCACATCAGAGAGTTGACACGTCTTCGCTTCCTTCCTGGTGATTGGCCTGTTGATATACGTGTAATGATCATGAATATGGATGGTGAGCAGATGCTGATTATGTCTCAACTCGAGACCGAATTTACTGTTTGCCAGCTTGCTGATGCGTTATCTGTAATGATTCCGTCTTGTACAGCCAAGCTTAATAACAACGACCTTCTTCAGTTCCTACAAGATTGGCGTGTAGCACGGATCAAAGCGGAAGAGTTGGCGATGGCTAATAGCCTTACACTGGCTGATTTCCGAGGCTGGGATGGTGAGCAACTGGCTGTTGACTTCTATCGACTGAGAAATGCTGATGAACTTGCATTCCGCGATATTGATCCAAATGTTTTACCACAATATAAATTGTTGAGTGAAGAGCTTGCGGAATTTAATACCCCGATCGGCTCTGAGGTTGGAGAGTTAGGGGATCATACGGTAGGTGATGTGTTTAAATCTCGTTTTAGTAGTTTGTTTATCATTCTAGATAAATTTGCGACTGGACAAGCAAGTGATCACTTTCTTATTGATACTGAAAATCAAACATTGATCGATCTGAAAGATACTGCAGATCGAGATGTTATGAAATAAAATTGAAAGCGCTGCCAATTGGCAGCGATTTTTTATCTATTATTTTATCAATTACTGTTTAGATAAATTACTGCTTTTATTAATCTAAACATTCTCCATTGCTGGCAATCACTTTTTTATACCAGTAGAACGATTTCTTTCTCATTCTGTTTAGTGTGCCATTACCAAGATCATCCCGATCAACATAAATGAAGCCGTATCGCTTGCTCATTTCTCCGGTTGAAGCTGCCACCAAGTCAATACAACCCCATGGCGTATAACCCATTAGCGGAATGCCGTCACCGATCGCATCTTTCATTGCCTCAACATGCTCACGCAGATAGTCGATTCGATAGTTGTCGTTGATTTCACCATTTGCCTCAATAACATCTTTTGCACCCAAGCCATTTTCAACCAAGAAAAGGGGTTTCTGGTAGCGGTCATACAGTGTATTCATGGTAATACGCAGACCTTGTGGGTCGATCACCCAGCCCCAATCACTTGCAGGTAGGTGCGGGTTCTTAATCGACTTTACTACATTGGCTTCGCTAGTGTTACCTTCATTCATATCGGCAGAAGCACAGCGAGATGCGTAGTAACTAAATGAAATGAAATCGACAGTATGCTTAAGAATTTCATGATCTTCTTCATGAATATCGAGTACGACATTCTTATCATTAAAGACTTTTTGGGCATAAGAGGGGTAATAGCCACGCGATTGAACATCAATGAAAAACAGATTTTCACGATCTTTTTGCATAGCAGTAAATACATCTTCCGGCTTACAAGAATATGGATAGAAATTACCACCAGCCAACATACAACCAACTTGATTGTTAGGGTTTATTTCATGAGCTATTTTCGTCACAAGTGCACTTGCAACCAATTCATGGTGAGCGGCTTGATACTTAATTTGATCTTTATTCTCACCTTCTTGGAACATCAAGCCGGCACCAGAGAATGGGCTAGCCAGTAAAATATTAATTTCGTTAAAGGTAAGCCAGTACTTCACCAAACCGTCAAAGGCTTCAAAACAGGTACGCGCATAACGTTCAAAGAAGCTGATCATCTTGCGGTTACGCCAAGAACCGTATTCGTTCACCAAATGCATCGGTACATCAAAATGGCAAAGGGTTACTAATGGCTCAATGTCGTATTTCTTACATTCTTCGAATATAGAACGGTAAAAATCAATCCCTGCTTGGTTTGGAGTTTCTTCATCACCGTTAGGAAAGATGCGGCTCCAAGCAATCGACATGCGAAATACTTTAAAGCCCATTTCTGCCAGCATGGCAATGTCTTCTTTATAACGGTGATAAAAATCAATCGCTTGGTGGCTTGGGTAATATTCAGTTTGGTCAAGCTCAACTGAATTTCGTAGACCTAATTTAATCGGCATACGGTTTTCACCATAAGGGATCATATCAACTGTGGTCAGCCCCTTTCCACCAGCAAGGTGGGCACCTTCAGACTGGTTAGCGGCGATTGCGCCACCCCACAAAAAGCCTTCCGGGAATTTAACATCAGCCATGTTATACCTCTTTGTAACAAAACCACCTCGACGAGAGGTGGCTTAAATTCATTAGTTAAACAACCACACTAGGCAATTGCGGGTTTTGTTGATATAGGTGTTTTATTTGCTTCAACGTCTTTATCTGCTGTTTCTTTTGCAGCCGTAGGGTTTGATTCATCCTCGTCTTCAGGAATATCTTCAAAACCAAGCAGTAAGGTTAGTACGAAAGACAGAACAACAGATAGAGCCATCAGACCTAGAACCCACACGAGGCTCATCGGGTCGTTCACGTCAATGAACTGTACACTGGTAAATAGGCTTGGTGCCGCCATTGAGTGGCTTGCAATACCCGCCATACCTGCCAGTCCACCAACAATGAAACCTGTAATCAGAGCAGCAATCAGTGGACGCTTCAAGCGCAGTAATACACCGTACAATGCTGGTTCGGAGATACCTGCCATCAATGCTGATGCACCAGCCGCCATCGATGTTTGTTTCAGTGCGATGTTTTTGGTTTTCCAAGCAACAGCCAAACAAGCACCACCCATGCCGATGTTTGCACCGATTTCAGCTGGCATTACCATAGCCTCAGTACCTGTTTCAGCGATAGTTTGAATGATAGTGGGTGTGAATACGCGGTGCATCCCCGTTAGAACCAATAGCGGCCATAGTGCACCCATAATTGCGACAGCTAACCAACCCAGTGCATCGTGAATCGTGTATACCAGCGTAGAAAGCGCAGTACCGATCCAAATACCCATAGGGCCAACCAGCACGATACCTACTGGTGCTGCAATTAGCACAATAAGCATTGGCTTCAAGAAGTTCTTCGTCACAACAGGTGTAATGCTATCAACCCAACGTTCGATGTACGACAAGATCCAAGTCATGATCAATACAGGAATAACAGTATAGGTATAACGTACTGAAGTGATTGGAATACCAAATAAATCAACGTGGCGCCCATCAGCAGCTTGTGCCATCAAGTCGGCAAAATTAGGGTGAACCAATACACCGGCGATACCGATAGCTATCGACATGTTTGTTTTGAATTTAATTGCAGCGGATGCTGCCACCATTAGTGGTAGGAAGTAGAAGGCACCATCACCAATTGTGTTTAGTAGGATAACCGTTGAATCGTCGGCTTCATAAATGTTAAACATGAGTAGAAGCATGGCGGCAAGTTTAACCATAGAGCCACCGATAATCGCTGGGATCAGTGGTGACATGGTGCCAACAAGTGCATCAAGCATTTTTGCACCGATAACTTTCGGTGTTAACTTCACTTTCTTTGCTGCAGGTGCATCATCAGTATTGCCATCTAAGCGGCATATCTTCATTACTTCTTTATAAGCATGAGAAACATTATTACCAATGATCACCTGACATTGGTCACCATTATGTACAACGCCCATGACGCCTTTAAGTGCTTTTAGTGCAGAAGCATCAACCTTTGCTTCATCTTTTAGTACAAAGCGCAAACGCGTCATACAGTGGGTCAGTGCTACAACGTTGTCTGCACCACCCAATTGCTCGACTATCGAGCGGGCAACGGTGCTGTGATCTTTCGACATTTTCTCAACTCCTGCTTAAACGGAGAATATTTGCGGGTAGAATTGCCGCCTATTCCCTTATATTTGGCTTAAAATGTCATCAGTAAAAATGTAAGTACTGATGACAGAAATTTAGTTTCTTTTTACTTATTGATTTCACTAACTAACAGACCAATTGCCTGCCAATCACCTTGCTCAATTAAATTATTTGGAACCATCCATGTACCGCCACATGCCACTACTTTTTCAAGAGCAAGGTAGTCATTGGCATTCGCAGGGCTAATACCACCAGTAGGCATGAACTCCACTGGGTATACAGCTGATAGTGCTTTAAGCATGCTAATACCACCCGATGGTTCTGCTGGAAAAAATTTCACTGTTTTCAACCCTAATGACATGGCTTGTTCAACCAAGCTAGGGTTGTTAACCCCAGGGATAACAGGAATATTTTTCGTTAAACAATACTTAACTGTGGTGGGGTTAAGGCCTGGGCTCACAATAAAGTCAGCACCGGCCAAAATAGCTTGGTCGACTTGCTCTATTGTCAGCACAGTGCCAGCACCAATCAGCATATCTGGATATGCGTCACGCATAAGACGAATAGACTCTGCCGCGGCATCTGTACGGAATGTAATTTCAGCACAAGGCAACCCATTATCCACTAGCACTTTTGCTAACGGCTGAGCACTTTCTGCATTTTTGATAGCAATTACAGGCACTATTTTTAGTGTCTTCAATTTGCTTTCGATTGTTTGTCCCATTTATATCCCCTCTCCATGACATTTCACGCAGCAAACATTGAGCAATACTGGTAGCGCTAAACGTAGTTTTTTATGAATTCTTTTTTGAGAGGTTCACAACCACTCAAGTTACGGGTAACATGTTACCAGTAACTTTGATAAAATAAACCTAAATATCGAATGTATTAAAAAAATGAGATCTAGATCAGAAAGTGATTAAGGAGCTTGAATGGCGGGGAAAAGCATTATTGTCATGGGTGTATCAGCCTGTGGAAAGAGTACTGTAGGGCAACTATTAGCTAATCGAATTGGCGCGAAATTTATTGATGGTGATGATTTGCACCCGAAAGCCAATATCTTGAAAATGTCTCGTGGTGAGCCTCTAGATGATAAAGATCGTGAACCATGGCTAGAGCGGATTCGTGATGCAGCCTTTAGTCTTGAAAGTAAAAATGAGACGGGTGTTTTGGTCTGCTCTGCATTGAAGAAGAGCTATCGAGACCAGATTCGAGAGGGTAATAGTAATGTGACGTTCTTGTTTTTAGATGGTGATTTTGAGCTGATTTTAGAGCGAATGCGTTCACGGACAGGTCATTTCATGAAAGAGAATATGGTGAGAAGCCAATTTGATGTATTAGAGCGCCCAACTAATGAGCATCAAGTTATTACTGTTGATATCAATAATTCGATGGACGGCGTATTGAACAATGCTATTTCTGCATTAGAAGCTCTTGATATTTCACGCAAAGCTATTTTTGATCACAGTAAAGAGGCACTAGTATGACGCATTCTGTTCTTCTCGACGTTACCCAACGCATTATTGAACGAAGCCAAGTAACACGCACGGCTTTTCTTGCCAAAATTGATGAGCAAGCCGCTGAAGGTAAAGGGCGAGCGCAGTTATCATGCGGTAACTTAGCCCACGCAGTAGCGGCTTCATGTAACAGTGAAAAAACAGCAATTCTGAATTTTACTCATGCCAATGTCGGTATTGTAACTGCGTACAACGATATGTTGAGTGCGCATCAAACCTATAAAGATTACCCAGATCAAATCAAAGCGGTCTTAAATGTTCAAGGCCATACTGCGCAAGTTGCGGGTGGTGTACCTGCGATGTGCGATGGTGTTACGCAAGGGCAAGCTGGCATGGATATGTCACTGTTCTCTCGTGATCTTATTGCCCAATCGACAGCTTTTTCTCTTAGTCATAATGTGTTTGATGCCACGTTGTTACTCGGTATTTGTGACAAAATTGCACCGGGGCAGTTAATGGGTGCGCTTACTTATGCACATTTACCAACAGCCTTTATTCCTGCAGGGCCGATGTCTACGGGTATTACGAATGAAGAGAAAGTGGATGTTCGCCAAAAATTTGTAGCAGGCAAAGTCGGTAAAGATGCACTGCAAAAAATGGAGTGTAATGCCTATCACTCATCTGGTACGTGTACCTTCTATGGCACCGCAAATACGAATCAGTTGGTGTTTGAAGCTATGGGGCTAATGCTCCCTGGCTCTGCTTTTGTACATCCATTATCACCATTGCGTACTGCATTAACGGATTATGCCGCAACACGTATTGCAGCGATGACGGCAGATACACCTTCTTACCGTCCACTACGCGATGTATTCACTGAGAAAAGTTTAGTCAACGGGCTGGTGGCATTATTAGCATCAGGTGGCAGTACTAATCACAGTATTCATATGATCGCCATTGCACGTGCTGCAGGTATTATTCTGACGTGGGAAGATCTCAGTGACTTGTCTGATGTGGTGCCATTATTGGTGAAGGTATACCCGAACGGGCCTGCCGACATTAATGCATTTGAAGCTGCTGGTGGTGTGCCTGCATTGATGAAGCGTTTGCATGAGAGTGGTTTGTTACATACTGATGTCACCCCAGCCTTTGGATCGTTTGAGCAGCAATTGATGTCACCAAGCCTCGAGGGGGAAGACGTTATCTGGCAAGCACGCGGTGAAACGACAAACCCTGA
This sequence comes from Photobacterium profundum, assembly GCF_003026285.1. Lineage (GTDB taxonomy): Bacteria > Pseudomonadota > Gammaproteobacteria > Enterobacterales > Vibrionaceae > Photobacterium > Photobacterium profundum. The sequence goes on along the minus strand of NZ_PYOD01000002.1, from coordinate 565,889 downwards.
GGTTGTTGCTGTTAGTGGCGAAGTCTTCCAAAATACGGGCGGCACGAAAGTTTTAAACGGTAATTTAGGGCGTGCAGTGATCAAGGTGTCAGCGGTTGCAGAAGAATACCGTGTGGTTGAAGCGCCAGCAAAAGTGTTTACTTCGCAACATGATGTAGAAACGGCGTATAAATCTGGTGAGCTGAACCAAGATGGTATTATTGTTGTGACGCATAATGGCCCTGCGGCGAACGGAATGCCGGAATTGCACAAATTGATGCCAATCCTTGGCAATATTCAAAAAGCTGGCTTCAAAGTGGCATTAGTGACTGATGGTCGACTATCCGGTGCTTCGGGCAAAATTCCAGCAGCGATCCATGTCTCACCAGAAGCACTGCGTGGTGGTGTCATTGGATTGATTCAAGACGGCGATATAGTGCGACTAGATTGCGTAACGGGTCAGTTGGATGTTTTAGCTGATATGCAGCATCGAACTGTAGATAATATCGATACTGAATCTCGCCAAATGACGTGGGGACGTGACATCTTCAAAATAATGCGTGAAAACGTATCGAGCGCTGAACAAGGTGCATCATTTCTTTATTAAGTGGTTGTTTAACAATCGTAGTTAATACCAGACGATCTACTTCGCGATAATGGTCGTGTTGTTATGGAAAGGCTTTTTGATAAAAGCCTTTTCTAAAATGCAGTTTTCCAATCTGGGTATTATTTTTATTTGATCTAACACGCTAAGATAACCGCTGAATTGAATAAGCAATTATGTTTCTTATGCAACCTAATCAAGTATTGACCAAAGAGGTTTGGAACGCTTTTGTATCCCAATCGTCAGCAGAAGCTGAACTTCCTAATATTGAACCGTACTTGCAACAAGTCTGGGCCAGATGTCGTCGACAGCAGTGTCATGATCATTGGGCGATGCCTCACCGAGCTAAAGGGGTAACCTATGCCTCGATACAGAAAAGTAAAGCTTCGTTTTTAAATATTGCCATACCTGCTATTGAAGATATTTATGAATATCTAGAAAGCGAAAGCTGTGCTTTTGTAATTAGCGATGAAGCTGGTTGTACTCTGTATTTATGCGCAGACAATGCGATGAAAGTAAAACTTGATACGCTTGGGATTCAAGAGGGGGTTTACTGGCGAGAAGGTATTATGGGTAATAATGCAATTTCAAGTGCTATGCATTTAGCGAAAGCGACTCAAGCTGTTGGCTTTGAGCATTTCAAGCAAGCACTACATAGTTTTGCGGTATATGCCGCACCAGTATTTGGTGATACAGGCACTGCGTTAGGCTGCGTCGCGTTGGTTCTGCCTGTCGAAAAAGCCAGTGTTTCAGCATTGGGCTTAATCCATTCTGCTTCCCGTGATATAGCTAGCCAGATGCAGGCTGAGAGTATGCTTACCGAGTCCAATCAGCATCTATCTGAGGTACATGTTTTACTTGAAGGTGTTGAGGAAGGTGTACTTGCATGGTATCCCAATGGAAACATTCATTATTTGAATCAAAAAGGTTGTGACCTTTTGAGCCTCACAGTCAGTGAGTTAGGGAGAGAAATCAGTTCGATACTCACTATGCCTCAGTGTATTCACCAAGCAATCAAACGTGGTGTTGGGCTAGATATGGTCGATACGACCATTGAAAGCAAAGGTCGGCTTATTTCTTTAGTCATGTCGCTAAAAATTGTGAAAAATGCTCAAAATACTACCCATTGCTATATAGCTCTGCTTTACCCTATTAAGCATATTCGCGACTTAGTGCATCAGCATGTTGGCAATCGGGCGAGATTGACCTTTGACGATATTGTCGGGGGGTCGGATGCTATGCTGCGTGTGGTTCGGCAAGCGCGCCATGCAGCAAAAGGTCGAGGCCCTGTTTTGCTTCATGGTGAAGATGGGATTGGGAAAAGTCACCTTGCCCAAGCTATTCATAATGGCAGTGATAGGCATGGTCAGCCGTTCATTGCCATAAACTGTCAAGCTATTCCCAAAGAGCTTATGGCGAGTGAATTTTTAGGTTCAGCACTTGAAAGTGAGCACTCTTCTGTTTCGAAGTTTGAACTGGCGAATGGCGGTACTTTATTTCTCGATCAAGTGGAATGTTTGTCTTCTGAGGTACAGGCTGCCTTGCTTCACTTACTCAAGACAGGCCTAATCAATCGTATGAACGGTAATATTGTTTCTGTGGATGTGCGTATTGTTGCCACATCGAACGTCGATTTAGATCAGTATGTAGTGGAAAAACATTTTCGTAGGCAGCTTCTTTTGGAGTTGCAAACGTTTGATATTCACGTATCTCCACTTCGTGACCGAATTGAGGATGTTCCCATTCTTGTTGAACGAAAACTGACTCACTTGGAAGCTGAAAAGAAAACATTACTGGCCCTTAGTCAAGAAGCATTGTCATTTTTAATGCGATACCGCTGGCCTGGAAATCATCGAGAATTGCGTAATGTGATTGAGCGTTCTGCCAATTTTTCGGATGGTAGTGTCATTAGAGTGAAAGACTTACCAGACAATATTATTACCGCAACAGATCATGGCCAGACAGGTAATAAGCCTTTGCACTCAAACAATTTAGCTGATTCAGAAAAGGTGACAATTATTCGTTCTGCCTTAGATTGCAGAGGGAAAATCGGCTCTATGTGTGAAGATTTAAAGGTGGGTCGTACGACGTTGTGGCGCAAGCTCAAAAATTACGATATTGACGTGAATGATTATAAATAATTAGAAATAAAAACCGCACATTATGCGCGGTGTGTTAGTTGATAGTGGCCACTTAGATCATGGAGACTTAGAGCATGGCCAATATTTGCGGTAAGGTCTCGGCATTCAGGAGCTCTTTCGCTTTCCGTTCAGCTTGTTGGTGGTGGGTTGCTCGTACCGCCTGTTTAACCGCTGCAATACGGATTGGGCTCATACTCAATTTATCAACCCCCATTCCTATCAGCGTCTCGGTTAGCTTTGGATCGCCAGCCATTTCACCGCATATCCCAATAGTGATGCCAGCATCATGGGCAGCTTTAACTGCGAGTTCAATCATACGTAGTACAGCAGGTTGTGTGGCAGAGACTAAATACGAAACCGCATTATTGCCTCTGTCTGCAGCCATCACATACTGAGTGAGATCGTTGGTACCGACACTGAAAAAACTGACTTCTTTAGCTAACTGCTTGGCATTGACTACCGCTGCTGGTACTTCAATCATAATACCAATGTCGGGAATGGCACTCGATATACCGTCACGTTGTAATGCGTTATGGCAGTCATTTAGTAGAGATTTCGCTTGGTGTAATTCCTCTGGAGTAGAAACCATTGGAAACATCACATGCAAATTCGGATGCTTAGCTCTTGCTCGAAGCAAGGCACTTAGCTGTACTTTGAACAACTTTTCATTTTGCAAACATAATCGCAGACCTCGGCAACCAAGGAATGGGTTATCTTCATGCCCTTGTTGCAAATAGGCTAAAGGCTTATCGCCACCAATATCGAGTGTACGTATGATCACCTGTTTATTACCAAATGAATTAGCTATTTGGGAATAGAATTCATATTGGTATTGTTCGGACGGTGCTTGTTCGCGTTCCATAAAAAGAAATTCGCTACGGACTAATCCAACACCTTCTGCACCGCTATTCAGTGCTTGTTCCGCATCATCTAAAGTGGCTAGATTAGCAAAAACATCTACTGAAATACCATCTTGTGTATACGCTTTTTCTATCATTGTCGCTTGGGCTTGCTCTTTCTGGAACTGCTGTTTTTCAAGTTCTTTTTGTGCGCTTTCAAGTTGCAGTGACGTAGGTGATAACCACACTTCTCCGCTGCACCCATTAATGACTGCAACGCTGCCTTCTTGGCTACGAGACATTAATTTATTGAGTCCTGTAATCGCCGGAATACCTAATGCCCGAGCAAGAATAGCGGAGTGTGATGTATTTCCTCCTTGCTCTAGGATAATCCCTTTGATCATCGCGGGATCAAGTTGTGCGGTATCTGATGGTGATAAGTCAACAGCAGCTAAAATTACTGGCTCAGTTAGCACGATTTTTTGTTCAGCTTCCCCTATGAGTAATCTCATTACGCGGCGACCAATATCGTAAATATCTTTGGCACGTGCCTGCATATATTCACTAGAAATGTCTTTGTAAGCTTGCGCTGTCTGCTCAATAATTGATGACCAAGCATTTTCCACATTGATTTTATTGCTGAGCTGTTGTGCAATTTGATTGCTAAGATCAGGATCTGCCAACATAGCGCTATGAGCTGTAAAAATATCACTTTCTGATTTTGAGCCCGCGAGAGCAGTTCGGTGCGCTAATTGGGCGAGTTCTTGCTGAGCGGCATCACAGGCTTGAGTGTATAACGTCCATTCTTGCTCATAACTTAGATAGCGACGATCTCGTGCTTTAGGCATTGTTGCGCGGTAGTGCCAGATTGGAGCGATAGCGATTCCTTCAGATATACCTATGGCTCTTAAGCATCCATGTTCATCTTCAATGATATCGGTGACTTGAGCAATTGTATTAACGCTATTTTGATTATTAATGATATCGATTTGCTCATCTATCGATTCATTGAAATGGTTATGTGCGAGCAATTGAAATGCTTGTAATGCCTGTTGTGCTTCTTTACCACTGGCTATACACGCTAAGGTGTCGCCTTGTTTTACATCTAATAGCGCAATACTGTTAATGCTCTTGGCGCTAACGCGTCTGTTATGGCAACGTAGCCATATTTGAGCATCAAATGTGCTGATAGCACCGACAATTGCAGAAGCTGGTCTGGCATGAATGCCATGGGGGTTTTGCACCAGCCATTCGATTTCTATTTCGTTTTCACTATCTGCTGGAGTGGGTAGCAGATCTGTTGGTATACCACTTGGTAGCTTCGCTCTTTGGTTCAACAGTTGATATTTTGCGAGTAATGCATTGTGTGCTTCATTGGTGACGTCTTCGAGAGACATACCAGTAGCTGCGGCAACACTTGCCGACATCGCTCCTTCAATGAGCGGTGCAGCACAGATGTGCACATGTGCAGCTTGTTCGCTGCCTATAAGTTCTAAGGCCATGTCAGTACTTAATATTGCGCTACCCATATCCACGAGAACCAAAACACCGTCGGGTGAATATACCTCTTCAATAGCCATCATGATGGCTATCGCATCGGTACCAATTGGATTTTCAGGATCATCGACGCCAGCAGCGACAGCGATTTGGACTTTACCTTGTGTCATCTGTTCAGCCAGCGCATGAACGCCTTTGGCTAAATCTGGGCTGTGGGAAACAATTACAATACTGACCATAATTAGACCTTAAAGTGAGGTGGTGTAATACCACCTCGAACAGAAAAAAAAAGGGGAGAAGATTATTGCGCTGAAGCGTTCCGTAGTGCAGTAAAAAGTAGGTAAGTGGATGTCGCTCCTGGGTCTTGATGACCAATAGAACGCTCCCCTAAATAGCTTGCTCGTCCTTTTTTTGCTTGCATTGGAATTGTGCTTTTCATTGCGACTTCAGCATTGGTAACTGCTGTATTTAGTGCATCGTAAACACTGATATTTTGGTTTTGCTTTAGGCTTGTCATAATACCGTTCCAGGTATCAATCATGGTTTTATCACCCACCTCTGCTCTTCCGCGTTGAACAATCCCATCCATACCGTCTTGAAGCATTTTGGTGAGTTCAATAAGGTTGAGTTCTTCTTTAGACATTGCGCTGGTTGCTGCGCGTATAAAGAAAGTGCCATATAGTGGACCACTGGCTCCACCTATGCTTGATAGCAGTGTCATACCAGTGGTTTTCAAAATAGTGCCAATGTCTTTATCTGCAACACTTGGTAATTTCTCTTTTACTTTTTGAAAACCACGGTTCATATTGAGCCCATGATCTGAATCACCAATTTCTCGGTCTAACTCCGTTAAGAAATCTTGCTCGTTTTGGAATACGTCAGCTGAACCTTCAAGCCACTGAACGATTTGTTGTTTGGTAATTGTCATCAGTTGTTCCTTAACGTTTAGCAGCCCCAGCGCATTGCTGGTGTGTTAACGGGCATATCGTACAGAGATAACATTTCATCATCGACTTTTAGCACTGAGATAGACATCCCTTGCATATCTAGTGATGTGCAATAGCTACCAATAAGGTTTCGTTCAATTTGTATCTCATGGTTTTCCAGTATTTCAGCAACTTTTCGATATACCATGTAGAGCTCAGATTGTGGTGTTGCCCCTAGGTTGTTCACGAGTACAATAACCTTATCGCCAGAATTGAGAGATTCTGTGACCCAAGATTCGTCTTGCCATTCACCTAAATTATTATCCCAGCGGTGAACAATACGTTCATAGGGAGTGTTATCTAATATCTCACTCATCATATCGTTAGTGATAGTGTCGCCATCAGTAAAGGCGCGACGTTCGATACCGGGTTCCCCATGGATACCAACACCAAATTCAATTTCATTATCAGCTAACTCAAAACTTGGTTTACCAGCGGCAGGAACAGTACAAGCAGAAAGTGCAACACCAAATGAACGTCCACGGTTAGCAATATGTTTAGCTAAAGCACTCATTTTATCGAGGTCGTATCCCTCTTCGGCAGCTGCCCCTAGAATTTTCTCTGCCAGCACTGTGGTCGCAACGCCGCGTCGCCCAGCGGTATATAGACTATCTTTCACTGCAACATCATCATCAATCAGCGTCGCTTGTACTTTTATGCCCTCACCGTGAAGAAGTTCAACGGCTGTTTCAAAATTTAGTACATCGCCGGTATAGTTTTTAATAAGAAAGAGAACACCTTCACCTGTGTCGACCTTCTGTGCACATTCATACATTTGATCGGGTGTAGGTGATGTAAACATTTCACCAGGACAAGCACCATCAAGCATGCCTTTTCCTACATAACCACCGTGCATCGGTTCATGACCGCTTCCCCCCCCAGAGATCAGTGCAACCTTGGTTTTTTCCCGCTCTTTTCGCACGATATACATCGGATCTAAGTGTACGTCGAGTTCAGAATGAGCCTTCGCAATACCTTGAAGTTGCTCTTTAACCACTTGATCAATTTGATTAATCATCTTTTTCATCGTTCTATCCTTATTATTCTGCGTTGGAGCAGTTTATTTATGGGGTAAAAGGAAGTCGTAGCAAATCGCTGTTGAGTTGCGCAGTAGGCACAATCCAGCGGTTGTGTTTCGCCGATGTTTATAAATTTACCTGTAATGTTAAAGCTGATGGTATGCCAATAAGAGAAGAGGTGTTACTCCGGTTGTTATGTTTCAATATGGAACTGTTTGGAGGTGCTTATGTTTCGCAATGAAACACACATTGAGTTCAGGTGCCAGATTCTTGAGCTAAAGCATACTTTGGGCTTGTTATCTGGAATAGAGAGTGATGATAGTTAGTCGGCACTAAGCTTATTGGGGGGAATGGATGTGTAACTTTGCAGCTCGGATCACAAATAACTAGGTGACAGGAAGCAGTAAAGAGTCAGGTTTATCCAAAAATATAAGCACTCTTAAGCATATGGGCTACATTTGATATATATAAAATAAATCTAATGTGAAGATAGTGATTATTTGTGATGGCATGTTGCAGCTGAAAATGGAAGGCTGCTTATATCGTCAGCTTATGGAAGAGGGTGAACAATGAAAAGCAATCAGTATACTGTCGATAGAGAACTTCCTTTAGAGCATAATGCCCAACTCGTGACAACCACAGATTTACAAGGCGTGATCTCTTACGCGAATGATGACTTTATTAAAATAAGCGGGTACACCAGCGAAGAATTGGTGGGTCAGCATCATAATATTATTCGCCATCCGGACATGCCTCCTCAAGCTTTTGGCGATTTATGGAAACATTTGAAAGAAAATAAGCCTTGGCGAGGAATAGTGAAAAACCGTTGTAAAGATGGCAGCTTCTATTGGGTCGACGCATATGTTACACCAATATATAAAAATGACCGGGTCTGTGGTTACCAATCAGTTCGACGCAAGCCGACACCCGCAATGATCACTTCAGCGACTCATATTTATGAGCAACTTAATTTAAAGAAAAACCCATATTCATTTCAGCTTTCAATACTTCAAAAATTTTTATTAGTCACAGCCATCACACTGATTACCATTAGTAGCGCTCATTTCTCATTACATGAGTTTGCTGAATTCAGTGCTTTAATCCCATTAGTGCTGTTTATTCTTTTTTATCGCAATGAGTTGTTTAAACAACCACAGTATTTTAAAAAGCTCAAAGATGATTATGATAGCTTAACTCGCATTATTTACAGTGGTGATTCAGTTGAATCCATTGCTGATTTTCATTTACAGCTTTGTGATGCACGGATTAAAACGGTTCTCGGGCGTGTTGATGATGCCTCTTCGACATTAAAAATGGTAAGTGGAGATTTACAGCAAGCGGTTGTGACAACCAAGCAGTCAATTACAGTACAAGATCAAGATACTCAGCACATTGCTACTTCGATCACTCAGATGTCTGCAGTTGCCAGTGAAATTGCACAAAACACACAACTAACATCCGATAAGGCTTTACTTGCTCAAGATCAGTGCGCCAAAACAACAATGATCCTCAACACGACCCAAGATAATATCAATGAACTTGCGATTGAAACGGAAAATACGGCTGAAACAGCACAGTCTTTAGCCAGAGTGTCTGACCAAATAGAAGCCATGATGGTCGAAATTCAGGGTATTGCGCAGCAAACAAATTTACTTGCACTTAATGCGGCAATCGAAGCGGCGAGGGCGGGTGAACAAGGTCGAGGGTTTGCCGTTGTTGCTGATGAAGTTCGTGCATTGTCTCAACGAACACATGGGGCAACCGAGAAAATTCAATCCAGTATTGATGAGATCAATAAATCTCTGGGCGACTGGCAGTCACGAACGACTCATAGCATCCGAAAAACTCAGCAATGTGTTGAGAATACAAGCTTGACAGCACAGAACATTAAAGATGTCGTTGCGATGGTGGACGAAATTGCAGAAATTTCAACACAGATTGCAACAGCGGCTGAAGAGCAAGGCACGGTCGCTGCTGAAATTAGCAATAATGTCCATCAAATATCCGATTCTTCCGCAAAAAATATAGAACAAATTGAAGCGATGAAAATCTCATCAAATCGAGTACGAGACAACGTAGCCTCACTTGATGCTTTAGGGAAATCGTTTGGTTAGCCGCTGATTTATGAGGAGTAGCCTACTCCTCATAAATATATTGGATTAAAGACTCTCACCTTCCGTTACCGTAAAACCCATATCAAAAACCTTTTGTTCGATCACATCACCAGCTAGCGCTGAAAGTAAGAGCTGTGCACTTTTTTCTCCAATTTCAAAGCGCGGTGTATCAATACTTGTCAGTTTAGGTGACATCGCTTGACCAATATCTAATGCGTTATAGCCGACAACACTGATTTGATTCGGCACTGAAATACCACGTGCTTGGCAAGCCATAATCGTACCGATAGCGATATCATCGTTGGTACAAAAGACCCCGTTAAGGTTTGGTTGTTCGGTTAAGGCACGATCAAGTAAATGTCGACCTAAAGTAAAACTAGAGTGTTCTTCAGTTAAAATATGCACAGGCTCAAGGTTGGCTTCTTGCATTGCACGATCGTAGCCGTTCATTCGCAATTGTGTTCGTGTATCAAGACGAGCACCAAAGTACACCGTGTTGTATTTATCTGCTTCAATCATTTCTTTTACAACGGTATACGCTGCAAGCTCGTGATTTAACCCTACCGCCATATCTATCGGGTTGTCAGGTAATTCCATTGCTTCAATAATCGGAATACCCGCTGTTTTAATCATTTGAAGAGTGCGAGTAGTGTGATTTGTGCTCGTTAAAATTAATCCATCAACTTGGTATGACAACAGGGCAGCAATTTTGCTCTCTTCTTCCTCTTCGCTATAGCTGAAGTGGGCGATCAAGGTTTCATAACCATTGGCTTTGGTTACGGTTTCAATGCCTTGTGCAAAATTAGCAAATACTTGGTTAGATAAAGAGGGCAACAAAACACCAATCGCTTTGCTGGATGATTTTGAAAGCATTGCAGGTGCACGATTTTGGATATATCCCAATTCTTCTACGATTTTCGCGATTTTTTCGCGAGTGGCAACGGCTACCGATTCAGGGTTTCTCATATAACGGCTAACCGTCATTTTGGTGATACCAATACGATCGGCAATATCTTGTAGAGTAGGGCGAGATTTACGGTTTTCTGTGCTCATGCTAATGTTCTCATCAAATGTTACTGTAACATTATCATCTAAGCGACTGTGGTTTCAATAAAAAAGCAGTACTTACTCATTCGGTTATTGTCCGAAATAGTAAGCACTGCTTAAAATCAATGATGGTTAATCGTCAGAGGTAATGCTTAAGATTAACGACAACTATTTTTATTTGTTATTAATCGTGCGTAAGTACAACTTTACCTACGGCTTTCCCTGCTTCTAGATGCGCATGCGCTTCAGCCACTTGCCAGATAGTGAATGCTGACTCATCAATTAATGGGGTGATTTTCCCTTGATCTACTAAATCTGCTACTGCGGCTAAAATCTTGCCATGGCGGGCACGATTGATGTTTTCAATCATAGGAATCAGCATTAATACACTGTGGAAGCTAAGCCCTTTCAATGCAATCTGAAGTGGATCGGCAATGGGTAATGTTGTTGCCACACGTCCATTGAACTTAACAGCTTCAAAACTGCGTTGGATATTCTCGCCTGCAATCGTATCGAAGATGGCGTCGAATCCATGGCCATCAGTGTATTGGGCAACGTATTCAGCAACATTTTGCTTTTCTACATTAACCACGTTGTTGGCGTTAAGTGTTTTGGCTACAGCTTCATTTTTAGATCGTGTTGTTGTTGTAACAGTAGCACCAAGATGTTTACCAAGTTGTACCGCGATATGACCAACACCGCCAGTTGCACCATGAACAAGTAGGTTGTCACCCGCTTTAACGTCCATTTTTTCGCACAGAGCTTCCCATGCCGTGATAGAGACAAGCGGTAATGCTGCTGCTTGCTTCATAGTCAGCGAGGTAGGTTTGTGTGCCATTAGGTTGGCATCAACCAACATGTAATCTGCCAGTGCACCGTTAATACCAGCAATACCGCCAGCACAACCATACACTTCATCACCGACTTTGAAGTTGCTAATAGAGTCACAAACTGCTGTTACAACACCCGCTACATCACCATGAAGAATGCTTGGTAGGTTTTCAGACCATGGCGTCTCTGCAGAGCGAAGCATGGTATCTAACGGATTAACACTAGTGGCTTTCACTTCAACAATCATATGACCAAGTTGCAGTTCAGGCATTGGTTGTTCTGTAAGGTTAAATGCATCGTAGCCGCCGATATTGCTAATTGTCATTGCTTTCATTTCTTACGCTCCGGTTTGGTTTATGCGGCCATTTTAGCCATTGCTAGATAAACAACAATATGCTGAAAAACAAGATAGCTTTGCTTTTAAGGCAAAAGCAACTGCGTTATAGTGAAAATAAGAGAGAGGCGTGTAACGAGGTGACAAAAGATATGGCCACATTTAATAAATTGCATTATTTCAATTGTGTTGTAGAAACGGGCAGCATTTCAAAAGCCAGTAAAGTTTTTGATGTACAGCCATCATCGATATCACGTCAATTAGCGTCATTAGAGAGTGAACTCGGCATTCGCCTGTTAGAGCGAACAACGCGAAATGTCGGCTTAACGGAAGCGGGTAAAACGTATTATGACTATTCAAAGCGTATTATCTCTGAACTTGAAGAAGCCAAACGTGCGGTGGGTGATCTGCAGCTTAGCCCAATAGGTAACCTAAAAATTAGCACTACAGTGGGGTTTGGTGAAAGCCGCATTCTGCCCCTATTGCCTAAATTTAGGAAGGCTTATCCTGATATTCGCATCGAAGTTGAGCTGACTGAACGGATTGTGGATTTAATCGAAGAGAATGTTGATATCGCGATTCGCAGTGGTCGTTTACCCGACTCTAGTTTGATTGCGAGAAAGCTGGTAGATAATCATTTTCTTTTATGCTCAAGCCCTGAGTATATGGACGAGAATGGACTACCAGATTCACCAGAGCAATTGATCAACCATGATTGCGTGGTGTATGGCTACCATGGTTGGAAAGATTGGTATTTGGTAAAAAACAATTTTCAAAAATTAGCCATCAAACACTATATGACTGTTGATTCAGTGAATGGACAAAAACAACTTATTCTTCATGGTGGTGGTATTGCACTTATCCCTTATTGGGCAGTTAAAGATGAACTAGACTCTGGTCGGTTAATTCAGGTGTTACCAGAACATCAATTTAGCCCGTGTCTCCATTTAAGTTCAACTTATGCGATTTATCAAAATAGAAATCTAGTCTCTTCAAAGATGAGGGTATTTTTAGATTTTTTGCGAGAAAATATGTAGCCATAGTAGTAAAGCATAATGATTTTTCAGTCTTGCTGGTGGCTGAGGAATCAGGATGTTTTTTATTTGCATCAATATGAAAATTTACTTCTCACAACAAAACTCCTCACTAATAAAAGTCATTACAACCGTTAATGGCAAAAAAATACTTTATGGGTACTCGTACTATTAAATGTAATCCACTTAATTTATCAATGAATATAGTTGGAATGTTAAGATTCAATTATGAGTAATAGTTGTGATTGGTAGGTTTATACAATAGCTGTATTATATGCCGAAAATACAAAAGCAAAGGGAATACATCATTAATAGTCCGCCTTAGAAATAAATCTCTTATCAATTTATGTCTCATTAATTAATAAAGAGGTTTTTCATGTTAAGTTTTTATAAAGAAAGTTGGTTTGACAATATTAAAGGTGATTTATTATCAGGAATAGTTGTAGCATTAGCGTTAATACCGGAAGCTATTGCATTTTCAATAATCGCCGGACTTGATCCAAAGGTCGGTTTATACGCTTCATTTTCAATCTGTGTTGTTATAGCTTTCACCGGTTCACGTTCTGCAATGATTTCAGCATCAACCGGCGCAATGGCTTTGTTAATGACGACGTTAGTTAAAGACCATGGTTTACAATATCTTTTAGCTGCTTCATTTCTTACCGGTGTTATTCAATATGTAATAGGGCTTTTAAAACTTGGTAATTTAATGAGGTTTGTTTCACGCTCAATTGTTACCGGGTTTGTTAATGCTCTAGCAATATTGATTTTCATGGCTCAATTACCAGAATTAACCAATGTAACGTGGCAGGTTTATGCGTTAACTGCTGCCGGGTTAGGGATTATCTATTTATTTCCTTATATTCCTAAGGTTGGGAAAATATTGCCATCACCATTAGTTTGTATTATTGCAATTACTATATTCAGTGTGATGTATAACATAGATATTCGTACTGTTGGCGATATGGGATCATTACCTGATTCGTTACCTGTATTCATGTTCCCTGATATTCCATTCTCATTAGAAACATTAAATATAATCTTCCCTTACTCGTTAGCACTTGCCGTTGTTGGTGTTCTTGAGTCGCTTATGACTGCAAAAATCATTGATGATATTACTGATACAGATAGTGACACTAACAGTGAATGTAAAGGTCAGGGTTTAGCAAATATGGTTTCATCATTGTTCGGTGGCATGGCTGGCTGTGCCATGATTGGACAATCAATGATTAACATTAAATCGGGTGGTAGAACTCGATTATCCACATTATCATCAGGTGTTTTCCTTTTGATAATGGTTGTTTTCCTTGGTGACTATCTAAAGATAATTCCAATGGCTGCGCTTGTTGCCGTGATGATTATGGTTTCTATAAGCACGTTTTCATGGAAATCAATACCAGCGATGAGGCACATGCCGCTAAACTCTAACGTGATCATGATTGCAACGGTTGTTTCTGTTGTCTTAACCGATAACTTAGCAATCGGTGTTGTTGTTGGTGTTGTTATTGCTTCTGTGTTCTACACGAATCAGAGCAGGTTAATCATGAAAGTCACTGATGATATTATCATTCGTTATGACCACACAATCCATAAGGTACATGGTCAGATATTCTTTGCGTCTGCTTATACCTTCATTGACATGTTTAATTTCAATAGCCCTTCAAAGTACGTGACCATTGATTTAACCAGTTGTCATTTTTGGGATATAACCGCTGTGGGTGCGCTTGATAAAGTGATTATGAAATTCATGAATGCAGGATGTGATGTTAAAGTCACTGGAATGAATGACAACACAATGAAAATAATAGAAAAACATGCAATTTATAATAAGCCTGAAAAGCTGGCATTAATGACGCACGGTCACTAGATATACCATTAAAAAAGCATCCTTTATTGGATGCTTTTAATGCTTTATTTAATAATGTTAAAAATATAACTAGGGGTTCTATGCGGCCACTTATAACACATGAACCATCAATTGTTGCTACAGCACATTTTTACTACCCTTCTAAAATAGCAAGAAATAAAGAGCCACATTCGTGGGTGATTGATAGAAGAACGTTAATTGCAAAGAAGTATAACGTTCATGGTATTAATAAAGAGTATTCGTTAAAGGTAAGTCCAAACCGTTATGTTTATGAAGAAGATTTGATTAGATACTTCGAGATAAGTAAAAAATCTAATCAGTTCTTTTCAAATAAGAACAAGATATATTTTAGTTAAATCTTCTTTTTAGTTAGTAGTATGAGAAGTAAATATAATGTCATTCAATCTGATTTTGATATTTGCACGTTACTTTACTATGTGATTGCACAAGTCATTGTAGATGGTGGGGTACAGCAAATAGGTAAGGGCATTAAGAGATTAGAAAATATGTGGCCAGATTAGGTATCTGGCTTAATTTAAAGGTGAGAGCTTTCATTATGTAGATCTATCTAAAAAGCGATTTCGATAATCCTTCGGAGGGAATCCGGTTAATTTTTTAAAAGCTCGCGAGAAATGAGCAATATCAGCATAACCTAACTTGGCTGAAATATCGGTAAGGGAGTAACGAGCATCTTCCATTAGTCGACAAGATGTAGCTAGCATGATGTTCTCTCGTATTATCTTGAACGTGGTATTTTCTTTAGCCAAGCGGCGTTGCAATGTACGCGCTGAGGTATTCAATACTTTAGCTGCTTCATTGACATTCATTGATGGCTGGCCAAGATAGGGGGTTAATGCAAGATAGACGGTTTCTATATATGTTCGTTTTTTTGGGGCGCTAGAGGCTTTTTTTTCTTTAAAGCTTGCAGGCAGTATAACGGGAGTATTAAGAATAGAATCTGATAGCTCAATGGCAGTTACATTGCGATCTGAAACAAACTGAATAGATTGCCCTTTAAATATCTCAAGCATAGGTTCGATGTTTGAAGACTGAACGGCAACCGAGGTGGGTAACCAGTGAGTCTTTGCCATAACGTTGATAAATTCGATGGTAAATAATATCGCAAATACTTCAGCCCAAAAAAATCCCTTGGTATCTTCTTTCGTTTTATAGCGGCAAAACCAAGGTGTTCCTTTAAAATGCTCGATAGAGATTTTTGCTGACGGTGAATCGTGAATAATGGCCGTTGCAAGAGAATTAAAAGCCTCTTCAAGATTTTTTGGAGCATGGATATGGTGCAATAATTTTGGGATGAAATACTCCCGAATGACTATGCGTAATAAATTACCATAATGTTCTGGATCCGCTTTTTCTGCCATTAGCGCCAGTAAGTGTTTAATGGGCTCTTCTGGCATAAATTCACTTTTCGAACGCAATATATCCTCAGGTAATCCCGCAGTCTTGAGCAATGGGTAAATATCTTTTTCAAAATGCGTCAGCAATTCAACCAATGTGGCGGCATGCACGGTTTTGATTAGAGGTGTGAGTTGGTTGGCTGCCATAATAGAGAAATATCCTTATCACCGTCATTGGTATGAGTTCTATTATACAGGTTTTGTTAATAATAAAATGATGGGATTATCTTCAGAAAAAAGGAAAAGGTAACGGCTGCTTCCATGCAGCAGGAATAATGTTGCTTGGTTATGATTGTACATGCTCTATGTCAGCTTTCTTTATAAGAGGTGTTGCCTCTGATTTTTGGGATGGTTTAAAAATATTAATAATCGCTTTTATGGTGAAGTAAGCGCATATCACTGTAAATATTGTAGCACTAAAATATTCACCAGATTGAATCGATGCCCCTACGATGTTGAATGCTTCTCCACCAAATTCTTTCACATAGGTTAGCGCCCATTTATAGACAAGGTAGAGCTTGGTGAGCGTAATTAGCACGAGATATGCCTTACCGTAAGGTGTTAGAAGAAACTGCTTTACTTTATTCCACATACTTTTCATTAATATCTCCTCGCTCTGACTATTATGGTTTGTGCTTGTTGAACGAGATTAAGTTTACGAATTGAGGGGGGTATTTTTGATCATTTAGCGCCAAGACTTGCTGTTGTTCCTAAATGTCTTTGGTGGCGTTAAATGGTAACAAATGAAGAGAGAAGACGATTAGTATTAGAATGATTTCAATCATTAGTTCGATTTATTACGTTGCATACGTAGATCAAAATTCTGTTTTGTTTACTACGAGAATAATCGAAGAGGATAGACATGAACCAAAATAAACAATCGTCTCATTCTGAAAAGCCACAAGCCCCACAGTTAACTGAGCAGCCTTTAGCATCTAGTTCTCTGCCCTCTAAAAAACAAGTCAGTATTCAAGCTATTACGCAGAGTGTTTTATGCCTGTGTATTGGGCTATTTGTTTTCTATTTAGTCGCCGATCGCTTTATTCCTAATACTGATATGGCGCGAGTACGCAGCCATGTGATTCCTGTTACGCCATTAGTCTCTGGTTCAATTATTGATGTATTAGTTAAGCCCAATGATGTTGTAGAAGCTGGCGATGCACTTATTCGTATTGATCCGAGTAATTATGAAATTGCGCTAAAAGAAGCAGAACAAGGCTTAAAGCGAGCTGGAAAACAGATTGGTGTGCAAACGGCTTCAGTTGCGGTTGCTCAAGCTAAATTATCAGATGCACTTGCCCATCAAGAAAATGTGAGAAGCCAAGCATCGCGGGTTTTGGCTATGGTTGATAAAGGCATTGTTACTAAAGCGGATGCGGATAAAACCCGAGCTAGTCTGGCGAGTGCTAAAGCGCAAGTTGCATCGGCTTCAGCGAATTTAGAGCAAGCCAAAGAGCAGTTAGGACAAACTGGTAGCGATAATATCGATATACAGTCGGCATTATTAGCATTACAAAAAGCGCAGTTAAATGTAGAGCGTACAGTCGTTCGTGCACCTGCATTTGGTGGTGTGTCTAATTTTCGCTTAGATGAAGGGTATTATGCGCGAGAAGGGCAACCATTATTAACATTTGTGTCTGGTGAAGATATTTGGTTAGAAGCGTATTTTCGTGAAAACAGTTTAGGTAATGTGCAAGCCGGTAATAACGTTGAGGTTGCCTTAGACTATGCACCTGGTGATGTGTTTAAAGGACAAGTTATTAGCATCGATTATGGAGTTAATTGGGGAGAAAGCAGTCAGGCCGGTCAGCTTGCCTCTGTTGGGGCTCAAACGGGTTGGTTGCGTCAAACTCAGCGTTTTCCAGTGATGATCCGTTTTGATAATGAGTCTGCTAAGGGGCTATTACGTGTAGGCGGACAAGCTGATGTGATGGTGTATACCAAAGAACAATCCACTATGAACATATTTGGCCGTGTGTGGATTCGACTATTAAGTTGGATGTCGTATGTCCGATAATTCGATGTCTTTAGTGAGTGTTAATGCAATACAACCTTCGGTTGATCGCCGTATTACCCGTTTTGTGTTGGGAGTCACCGTTGCCGCAGCACTTGCTTATGGCATAAATTGGGGATTGTCTTTTGTCATGCCCGTTTTCTTGGCAAAATTTTTAGTTGATAAGCCTGTATTAACTCGCCAGATCTTTGATGAATTGTTTTTGGCCATGGTCGTAACAGTATTAATTGGTTTAAGCATTAGTAATGGCGTGACCCATTACCCATTAGTGCTGTTGTTACTCGTTGGGCTATTAATGTTTGGGGCATATTATTTATTCATGGATCCTGAATGGAATTTATTTGCCACTATTCTTATTATTTCAGCCTTACTCATTCCTTATATGGGCATTATTAACCCTGCTGCGTCTTTATTTCTAGGGAAAGCGTTGATGATTTCGGGGGTTGGGGCCGTCGTCATGTTTGTTTTGATGCACTGTTTATTTCCCGATAAAGCGCCACAATCAGTAAAAGCTAAACTTAAGCCCGTATTACCCTCATCTTCCCAACGCACGAAAGAGGCATTACGTGCGTTGATGATCAGTTTTCCCGTTATTGCTTTCTTTTATTATTTTCAGATAAACGGTGCACTGCTCACACTCGCCTTTATTGGTATATTGTCGCTGCAAATAACAGGACAAAAAAGTGTGAAACTCAGTGCTTTCTTGTTACTGACTAACAGTATTGGTGGCATATTAGCGGTTATTGCCTATGAGCTTTTAGTAACAGTACCTTGGTTTCCATTTTTGGTGGCACTAATTGCGTTATTTACGTGTATATTTGCGAATAAAATCTACAGTAACCCATTTAAATCGCCTATCTGGAGTGGTGCTTTAACAGCATTGTTAGTGGTGTTGGGAACGGCACTGTCGAGTGAATCCAAAGAAATTGATGTTGGTTTTTATACTCGAATTACTCAGATATTTTTAGCGGGAATATACATGATATTCATTTCTTTTTTATTGGATAGTTGTAATAAATCCAAACACGATAGTTAATGTTTAATTGTTTATTAATTCAATTTTCGCACAATCCCTGAACTAACATCACAATATTTGGCACATCTCTCTGATTAATGATTCTGAATTAATTAATAGGTTTATTAAACAATAGTTGAGATGAAGATCATTCCTTCATAAATAAGCAAAAAAAATTCATTTAAAAGCGAATGCTTCCAGTTGTAACGATGGATTTCGTTTACTAGTATCGTTATTAATGACTTTTATAATAACGTTATTTACAGGGATGAAAGTAAATGAGTAACACGGACAAAGAACTCAAAAACGTAAACCGCCGTCAGTTTATTAAAGGAACGGCAAGTGTTGCTGTCGCAGGGCTCAGTACTTCAATGTTTGCAAATACGGTTAATGCATCCACTTTACAGACCGATTGGCAGGCGGTTAGTCAGAGTAAAAACGACAAGAAGTTTTGGCAGAAAGTACAAAAACAATTTGTTCTTGATAAAAGAACAACATACATGAACGTTGGTACGACAGGTTCTATGCCAAAGCATGTACTTGCTGAATTTAATGATAATAATAAAACGGTTGCGAAATATCCATGGGACATGGACGGAAAATTTGGTTCTTGGCCATATGTTTCAGATATGGTGAGTGATATTGCATCGGGTTTTGGGGCAGATCCTCATGAGATAATACTGAGCCGTAATACTACTGACGGTATGTGCTCTATAATTAACGGTCTTCATTTTGAAGAAGGCGACGTTATTCTTACTACTCATCATGAGCATGTTGCTGCTACATCTCCAATGAATATTATTAAACAACGTTTTGGCGTCAATATTGTTGAAGTACAACTTCCTGTCTATACCGGCTCAGAACCCGTGTCTGAAGATCATTATGTTAAGGCATTTGCTGATGCTCTTAATGATAATGATAATGTTCGCCTGATCGTATTTTCTCATATCACATACAAAACCGGTACAACATTACCTGCAAAGCGTATTTGTGCATTGGCAAATCAATATGCAGTGCCCACTCTTGTTGATGGTGCGCATACTGTGGGTATGTTTGATTTAGATTTCCATGATATTGATTGTGATTTCTATGCTGGTTCAGGTCATAAATGGCAATGTGGACCTGGTGCTACTGGTATTTTATATGTTCGTGATAATGCAACACGCTTAGATGAATATTGGAATGATCGTGTTAACCCACTTTGGCTTATTAACTCTTCGTTGTCTCATGCAGGGTATCTTGGTACTCAATTGCAAATGCAGTATATCGGTAATGATAATTACCCTGCTAAACAAGCACTGGCAGATAGCTGCAAAATGTGGGATGAGATAGGTAGGCATCGAATTGAAGATCGCGTATTACATTTAGGCGCGTTGTGTAAATCGTTATTAGCCGAAGCTTTACCAAACGCGAAATTCTTCTCACCGAACGTGAAAGGGTTAATGAGTGGTCTTACTACATTTAATCCTTTTGGATTTGAAAGCAGTGAGTTGCTTACAGAATTTAGGGATCGGTTACGTAATGACTACGGTTATATTATTCGTACGACTGATTTTAGATTATATAAAGATGATACCGTTGAAACACATGCACTAAGAATTTCTACACACCTTTTTCATGATGAAGAGGATGTGAAAGGGTTAGTCAATGCAATCCAGGAATTGTATGAATATATGAGTTGATGTTTGAGCGCTCTATAACAGCGTTTTCTTGATGACAGAGAATATGTATCGAGTGTGTTGATGACTGTAAATAAACTAAGAAAAACGATAAGCCATATTGTGTTTGTTGCGATCATTTTCAGCCAAAATGCCTTGGCAACTGATCTAAACGAAATTAAAGAGAAAGGTGTCTTACGCCATATTGGTGTACCTTACGCAAACTTTATCTCTTATATTAATAGAGATGATTTTCAATTACTAAGCGGCTTGGATGTCGATATTGTAAAAGGTTTTTCTGAGTCTATAGGGGTTGAGTATCAATATGTTCCGGCAGAGTGGAATAACGTTATAGGTAAATTAATCGGTCAAAATGCTCAATTTAAAAATGACCAAATTGTATTAGGCAAAAAAAGCCTAATTGAAGGCGATATTATCGCCAATGGTGTGACAATTTTGGATTGGCGAGCTGAACTTGCTGATTTTTCTGACGATTATTTTCCTTCTGCTGTTTGGCTGGTCGCGCGTGCCGACTCTGATTTGGAACCTATTCAACCAACTGGCTCGATTGACAAAGATATAGAAAAAGTAAAAAAACTTATTAAGGGAAGAGATGTACTGACGATGGAGCAATCTTGTTTAGACCCTAACTTATACAACCTCTATGAAACAGGGGCAAATATCATAGAGCCAGAGCGTAGCCGAAAATTAAATGAGATGGTACCTGCAATCCTCAACAAGGATGCTGAAAGTACGTTGCTTGATGTTGCTGACACCTTAATTGCACTTGAAAAATGGCCTGGAGAAATAAAGGTGATAGGCCCTATTTCACAAGATCAAAGAATGGCAGTGGCATTTAGAAAGAGTTCTCCAGAACTTCGTAAGGCATTTAATCAATATTTGGCTACGATTAAAGAAGATGGGACTTACCAAAAGTTGGTTGAAAAATATTATCCGTCGGTATTTTATTTCTATGGTGATTACTTTAAGAAAAGTAATCAGTAGAATTGATAAAGATAGTAATAAAAGGATTTATGAAAAAACGGAAGCAGAAACTATCAAGTAGTCGTTTAATCATTATTGCTGCGGTATTGCTTGCAGCATACTTGGTGTTGATTTTGGCTGTCACTAATCTTGGTCAGACACGGCTAAAAGAGTCTCAGCACCGAGAGCTTAATCTCAAGGTACAAAGCTATACCAGCATGCTGGAGTATTTCTTTTATGTCACGAATGATGAGATAACAAACCTCGCCAGTGATAAAGAAATGCAGACATTTTTCGCTAATTTAGCATCAGGTATGTCAATGAAATACGGTCTCGGTGCGAGCTTGATCAATCTTGATAGAGATCTGATAGCACTAAAACAGTCGGCTACAATAAATCAAAAACCAGTTTATCGACGCTTGATGCTTGTAGGTTATGATGAAACAATCATTTCAAACAGCACGCCACATCAAGATATTTCTTTTGATATAACTCAATACAAAAATATGAAAAGCCCAGACATGATGATCCGTACGGTTAAAAAGTCTGGTGATATCAGTATTCAATTGATCAAACCTGTTAAATATGGGGGGAAGGCGGTTGCTTTATTGGTTGCTGATATTAATAAGCAAGTTATCATCGACCAGCTTACCGTGCAGGAATATGCTGAAAGTCGAAGCCGGGTGGATTTAGTCGCGGATAGTGGAAATATTTTTATTTGGGATTCGTTAACAGCGAGCCAAGAAGCTGAAGGTACAAGTACGTTAGTCAATAACCTTTATTTTGAAATGCAGATTAGAAATACACCGTTTAAGTTAAGGAGTTGGTTTGAGCCGGTAAATGAAAAAGATATTTTTACTTCAGGGTGGTTTATCGCAGGTCTTTCATTTCTTTCCTTTCCAGTTATTTTTGGACTGTTATATATCTTTAAAATTAATAGCGCTAATATTATTTTGAGGACTAAATTTGAAGAAAGTAATAAACAACATAGGGCTCTATCAGATAAAAATGTACGTTTAACGGAAGAGATTGATAAAAGAAAAATATCTGAAGAAAAATTGGCTTACCAAGCATCGCATGATGCATTAACAGGTTTACCTAATCGAAAGTATGGTAATGAACGATTAGAACAAGAGTTATTCAGAGCGAAAAGAAATAAGACGAACGTATTAGTCATGTATATTGACCTTGATAATTTCAAACAAATTAATGACACCTTAGGACACTTAGCAGGTGATCAAATCTTGAAATTAAGCACTTCAAGGTTGCTAGGATCTGTGCGTCACTCTGATATTCTGGCGCGATTAGGTGGTGATGAATTCTTATTAGTTATTCCTGATCTGAAAGATTTGAACTCAGCCAAACTATTAGCGACAACGATTGTCTCGTTATTTAATAAACCGTTTTTTTGGCAAAAACAGGAGTTTTTCGTATCTACCAGTATTGGCTTATCGGTATTTCCTCAAGATGGCGATAATGCTCCACAGTTGCTCGCGAGTGCCGATACTGCTATGTATCGAGTAAAGCAAGATGGCCGCAATGCATTTAGCTTCTATAGCACAGACATGAATAAGGATGTGCAACGTACATTAGAATTAGATGGACGGTTACGGCAGGCGATTGCGAATGATAGCTTGGAACTCTACTATCAGCCTATTATTGAATTAGAATCCAACCAGATTGTTGGGGCTGAAGCACTTATGCGTTGGAATGATGCAAAGTTTGGCTTTGTTTCGCCTGAAGAGTTTATTCCTCTTGCCGAGAAAAATGGACTAATACACCAGCTTGGTGAGTTAGCCATTAATAAAGCCTGTATGCAAGCCGCAGAGTGGCAAAAAATATCACCACTACAAATATCAATTAACTTTTCGAGCGTTCAGTTTAGGTACTGCGATAAACTCTTTAAGCAAATATGTAATGGGTTAGCCAGATCAGGTTTACCTGTTGATAAATTAGATATTGAAGTAACAGAAAGTTTATTGATTGATCACAGTGAAGAGGTTGTTACATTACTTCATAAACTGCAATCCATGGGGGCACAACTTACCATTGACGATTTTGGTACTGGCTATTCATCGCTGAGCTACTTACAGAAATTCCCGTTCAATAGGCTGAAAATAGATCGAACATTTTTGCTAAACATGCATGCTAATGATGCTGACCGTGAACTTGTAAATGCAATTATTGCGATGGCGAAAGCACTCAATTTAAAAGTGGTGGCAGAAGGAATTGAAGAGCAATGGAATGCGGATTATCTGAGATTCATTAACTGTGAATATGGGCAAGGTTATCTATACAGCAAACCTGTACCCGCGAAAGAGTTTGAACATTTGTTGTCGCATAAGTTGAACCCGGTGTTGTGCGAGCAATTGAATGTCTGAGTGTTTTTTGAGCAGTCAATAACGTTGGTGAAAAATAAATGTCTTTTTATTTGGTTTTTAATATCTAGTTATCCTTACCCCTCTGTTACATAACTTACACTACGGTTAATTATGTTTTAGTTAAAATTTTAATCGTTAATACAGACGTCTTTTTTTGCTAGTAATTTAGACCTCTATGCAAAGAGTAGAAAATCTATAGAGACCTTACTGCCATTTTTTATTCTTATTAGTAACGAATAAAGACATTTCATTAGTGATTCTCTCCAACTTAACTGATCATTCTGTGCTGTTTGTATTGCTTGGCTGTAAGTTTTCGTCATTTATTATAAGTATGAAAATGCCACTATGCTTTTTGAGTATATTTTTGTTACATAGGAAAATAGATGCTTATTTAAGTAAAAAATGAACTGTGATCTCGATCTATTTTACTTAAATATTTACTAATTATCATACTCCCGATTTTTACTTTTAGTACCAAGAACTTACAGAGCTATAACAAAGACAGCATGTAGGTATAGATAAATAATCGGGGGAATAATGATGGTTTTTCGTAAGACACTTTTAGCAGTTCTTATTGGTTCGGTGGCTGCACTGGCGGGTTGTAATAGCAGCAGTAACGATGTGGATGATAAAACAACAACACTACCTACGAGCGATTACACCAATATTATTGATCGGGCAGGTAACCCCGATGCACTGCGTGATTATGACGAATACGACAATTTAAAATACAATGCTTTTGTCGATAATGGCGCGTGGCATGGCCATCTTTTACCTGCTGATACTAATGGTTATGGTGCTTTTGGTGGCATCATGCAAGTTACCCAAGAATATGCGAACTTCATGTCTGGGCAAACATTCGATAAATTGCATCTGCTTGATAAAACATCGGGTAATGTGATTGATCTTGCCAATGCTACAGCCAATATTTACAGCACCCCTGGCGCGTTGGTTCAAATTCTAAAAACAGATCAAGTTGAAGTGCAGATGTTCTTGCGCTTTGTGACTGACCGTACATCTTTGGTTGAAACTAAAATCACTAACCTGACTTCGAATGATTTAGATTTGGAACTAAGTTGGGATGGTGAATTACTGCAAAATGCTTACGAAAAGCCTAATGAT
The DNA here is from genome assembly GCF_003026285.1 of Photobacterium profundum. GTDB lineage: Bacteria > Pseudomonadota > Gammaproteobacteria > Enterobacterales > Vibrionaceae > Photobacterium > Photobacterium profundum. Next base: position 541,008 of record NZ_PYOD01000002.1, on the reverse strand, counting down.
AGTGGTGGAGTAACGACGCAAACTATTGCTGAAATGTACCCAGAGTATAAGCGCACGATCAGTGCGACAGATAATGGAATTAAAATTAACTTCAGTGACATGAAAGACAACTGGGCTATTCGAAATGATAGCGACGCTGAATTCCGTGTTACTCGTTCTATACCGACAATAACAGCAGCAAGCGGTTTAACATTTAAATCGGTAACTGCTGCTGAAATTGACGAACATGAAAGCATGACTTTCTATACCGCGTATTCCAACCTGCATAATGCAAAAGAAGTACAATCTGAAACTCAAAAAGTCCAAGCGATTTTAGCTAACCCTTCAAGCTATATGAATAAATCTCAAGCTCGATGGGATGAGTATTTAGCCAAAGGTCTAACGAATGCAGAAGCCACACCAGAGCAAGCACGTGTCGGTGTAAAAGCCATGATGACTTTGAATGGTAACTGGCGTTCAGCTGCGGGTGATATTACGCAATCAACAGTGACCCCTTCTGTTACAGCACGCTGGTTCTCGGGCAACTTGACTTGGCCGTGGGATACATGGAAGCAAGCGTATGCAATGGCACACTTTAATCCAGATGTGGCGATGGATAATATTCGTACTGTGTTCCAATTCCAAGTGCAAGCAGATGATGAAATTCGCCCGCAAGATGAAGGCTACTTGCTTGATGTCGTGACTTACACCAAGCCGGAAAGTCGTGGTGGTGCAGGATCAGAGAACTGGAATGAACGCAATACAAAACCATCACTCGCATCTTGGGCGGTGATGGAAGTGTATAACGCCCTCATCAGTGAATTCGATCGCAAAGATGATGCACAAGCATTTATCGACGAAATGTACCCTCAGCTGGTGGCTTACCATAATTGGTGGTTAAACAACCGTGACCATAATGGTAACTCTATTCCAGAGTACGGTGCTGCCGTTGATCCTGCCCACAACACCAGCAAAGCTGAAGGTAATGAAATTTATGTCCGTGTTTGGTCTGCGAGTAATTTAACAGATCCGAGTTTCGGCTTTGATGTGTCTAAAGTTGAGCTTTTACCCGATGCCCCTAATGCTGCTGGTCAGTCTCGCTACAAGATTATCTCGATGGCTAACTACAACACGCTGTTAGACAACAAAGAAGGCTTTGATGTTGGGGCTGTGAGCAACGGAGCGAAGACTGCGACATCGTGGGAATCTGGTATGGATCATGCCGCTCGCTTTGGTGAAATTTACGATCTTTCTCGTGTTAATAGCTCGGGTGATCCCGAAATGGATCAGCTGGGTCGCTACGCCAATGAGCATTATGGTTTTGATAACACCTTGACTCAAAATGGCGAGGTATACGCTTATACTGATAGTAGTGCCGTTAACTTAGCGAAACTGCTTGATGCACGTTTGGACTGGGAAGTCCGTTTTGCTGAAAACCGTACAAACGATAATGCACCGTCAGGTACTTTGTTAGGTTTCTCGATGCTGCAAGAATCGGTCGATCAGGCATCGTACATGTATTCCGATAATACCTATCTTGCGCAGATGGCTAAGTTGGTATCGCCGGGTGTTTCAGCTGAAGGTGATGTAAAACGTTTCACGGAACATGCTACATTCATTAAGGACTACATCAATACCTGTATGTTCGACGAAGGTACGAACTTCTACTACGACATCCGTATGGTGGACAAACACGGTCAAGATTCTGCTTACGAAAAGAATGGCATTATGTGTGCGGGTAAACCATTGGTTGAGCGCGGTCAAGCACCAGACGGTTGGAGCCCATTGTTCAACGGTGCTGCAACGCAAGAGTACGCCGATCGTGTTATGGATGTGATGCTAGATGCTGATAAGTTTGATGCTTCTACCAAATACCAAGCCAAAGGAATTAGCTTCCCAACGGCATCAATGGATAACCCTGCCTATGAAGCCAATATTTACTGGCGTGGTCGTGTATGGCTAGACCAATTCTATTTTGGCGTATCGTCGCTAGATAAATATGGCCGCGCAGATGATGCGGTTCGTATTGCCAATGACTTGTTCAATAACGCGGAAGGCATGACCGGCGATGGGGCGATTCGTGAGAATTACAACCCAGAAACAGGTGCGGTACAGGGTGCAAGTAACTTCTCGTGGAGCTCGGCACACACATACATGCTTTATCGTGGTTTCTTTAAGTAAGCATGAGGTAACATCCCCCTTCATTACGCTGTTGTTGTTATGAGTACATACCGATAAGTGTAGTGATTACCTAAGCCGACCCTTGAATTTATTCCACAAGGGTCGGCTTTATCATTATCTATATTAAGTGCTTTCAACAGAAACAAAAGTAACGTCTATCATGATTGAGCTTATCGTTAGTGCTGAATAGCAAGCTGTAGCAAAATTGCTGAGCTAGAATTATCATTTCTTCAATGAGCGTATGAGCGCGTTGTTGGTTCTGGGTATCCAACAGTAAAAATGGCTATGCTGTTGATTAAGGTGAGGCGACTGTGGATCATGGTCATGACTATCAAGTTATTAACTCATTGAGCCCACAATGATATATCCAATGAATGAGAGTGCAGCGAAACCTAAAGTAAAAGGAAGCTGAGTGCGAAAATGTTGCTCTGGCTGACAATTAGCCGCTGATGATGCCACGATCACCGAGTCGGAAATTGGTGAGCTTTGATCACCAAAAACAGCACCAGAAATCACAGCGCCAATAACTAACGCGACATCTAACCCCAGACTGATCGCCATTGGAATAGCAATTGGCGTAAGAATACTCACTGTTGCACCAGAACTCCCAGTAGAAAAAGAAATCGTCATCCCCAGAACGAAGATAATAGCAGGTACAAACTCACTAGGTAGATTGGCTGCGAGTAAGCTAGCCAAATACGTCCCCGTACCTAATTGGCCGATAATATTACTCAGCGTAAAAGCCAGAACTAAGATAATGACAGCAGGTAAGATTTGTTTAAAACCAGCAATAACCCAATTCATGTAATGGCTAAAAGCAATGCCGACTAGACGGTAAACTAGACCTGACCCTATCAATGCAATAAAGCCCCCCCAGTAAATAGCATCACTGATATTGCCTTTAAGTGGGTTACCATCGCCAGTAATAACGATAATGAAAAAGATGGAGATAAGCAGTATCACAATCGGTAGCATTAGAATAAAAACAGTGATCGCTTTTGAGTTCGATAAGTCCTTCGTTTGAACGCTATCCTTGGTCATCGTCATGGGCGATTTTGAAGGAAAATCATGTTTCATCAAAGCTAAAACAGGTACTGAGAGTAAAACCAAGATGGTATAAAATTGATAATGAATCGCGTTAAACACATAGGACATAGGCTGACCAGGCAACACGCCTTGATCAATTTGTGCATTCAGTAAGCTTGTAAGAAATACCCCTGCTCCACTAATTGGTAATAACCAAGCTAAAGGTGATCCGGTGCTGTTTGCTATATAGGCTAACTTTTCTTTTGATAGTTGGTGCTTGGCAAATAACGGTTGTCCAACTAAACCAACCATCATCATTGAGCCGACACCTTCTAGACACATTAGAGTCCCCATTATAAATGTTAATAGTTGCGCTCCTCGTGGTGATTTAATCCACTTTTTCTGCTCGGTAAGCAATATAATTGCCTCGTTAATTGCACCAGATTGTTGGAGGATATTGATGATTGCACCAATCATCAAAATAAAAATAAGGCTTTTAACCATACTGATTGACGTAAAGGTAACAGCCACCGCATCAAAACTCATGGTGATACCAGCAAACACTTCACCTTCTAATAAAACCGCGCCCATGACTATTCCTGAAAATATCGATAAATAGGCTTGTCGAGTTGTTATTGCCAGAATAATGGCGATGATCGGGGGTAATAAAGAAACCCAAGAATTCATGGTAAATACCTCAATAATCTAATGAGGCTATTTTAATGATATGTTGCTATTGAGCATGGTTAGGATGGGTCGAATAATGGTAGATATCGAACCTAATGGAATTTATGTTAGCGTAAAAATGACCTGTTCATATATGAACAGGTCAAAAGTGAACGCATACACCGTTAAGGCTATTTATCAAAGATAAAATCAGCATCAGCCAAAGCTTGCTGTGGTGTCATTGTGACTTGGTAATCGGGATATAGTTTGGTGGCTCGCAGGGTTTCATCCGTAAATGCGGCCAATTTACCGACAACATAGTTAACATAATTAATACCCCAGCGTTCACGATCGGTTTCTGCCCCTTTTTTCGCGTTGACCTCATCGCCGGCAGTATTGCGGGCATCAGTAATAAACTCAGAAGAATAATGCTCATACTCGAATTTATGATCAGGGAAGTTGGTTTTTATTTGGGCAACCATTTCATTTTGTGTTAGTACATTGAAATCAAGTTGTACACAGTGGTTTAAAGTCCGATCGTCTGTTATAGCGAAGGCAGCTAACGCCCCAATGTCATTAATATGATGGGTATGGATCGGTAGCTCACAATCACCAAAGGTTACGATACTTCTGAAAAAGCGTAAGTTAGGCAAGAAGTAATCAAAAATTCCACCAGTATAAATCAGTGTCCACCCAATACCTGAATCGAAGATTTTTTGATGAAGTTCTTTTTTATGGTCAAAAACAACACCATCCCCCCAATTAATTGCACGAGTATGTGAGCCAAACTCAGTGGGAATAAACCGTTTAACTCCGGCTTTAACCGCGGCATCTAGCCATATCGGTTCAACTTCAGTGACAATTTGTTTTGAGCCAGGAACAGCACAAAGTAGTACATCAACGCCTTCAAGTTTTTGGGCCATCAGATCAACATTCGTCATGTTTTTGACCTCAACCACGCTGGCACCTTGTTTTTCAAAAGTAGCAACTTTTTCGTTCTTTGAATCTCGCGTGAAGACACGAACCTCGTGACCTAGTGCCAATAAATTATTGGTGAGTGGTGTTCCCACCTGACCTGTTGCACCAATAACCGCGACAACTTGCTTTCTGAAGGTATACATAAATGCTCTCTCAATTCATTCCTAATGACCAAATCAGTCTAGAGTGAATAGACCATACACACACGGTGTAGGTAGGCCAAAAAATGGTGAATATCGAACTTATCGTATTGTCGTAATGAGAGAATAGCATAATGCTTTTCAAGCCATTAAAACACCAATCTGTCGACAGTTCAGACCAAAGTCTAATACATATTGTTAACAATTGGCTTGTAATTGTGCGATTTTAACGCTAAATTTTGATTATTAACTGACCAATTGTTGACAATGTAAATGAAAAAGAACGATGCAGCACTACAAGCTGTCGACACTACCTCGGTGCCTTCGAAAGATATACAGCTAACGCCTATCACGACAGAGTGTGAATCAGGTGTAAAAGAGCTGACCAAATCTGAAAACCTGACCGAGCAACTGATTGAGCTTATTGTTAGCGGTGAATACCAAGCTGGCAGTAAAATTTCCGAACCTGAATTAGCTCGTAGTTTTGGTGTTAGCCGCGGACCACTACGTGAAGCAATTATGCGGGTAGAAGCCTTGGGTTTGGTAGAGCGAGTGCCACATGTCGGCGCACGGGTTGTTGAATTAAGCCAAGCAAAGCTCATCGAAATTTATGCGGTACGTGAAGCACTAGAAGGCATGGCAGCAAGGCTTGCCTGTATTAATATTACCGATAAAGAAATTGATGCCCTACAAGATCTATTAGAACAACATCAACGCCATATTGAACAAGTCGACGGTGCCTCTTATTTTCACCAGCAAGGGGACTTTGACTTTCATTACCGAATTATAAAAGCCAGCCGAAACACCAAGTTAATCAGTTTATTGTGTGACGAGCTTTACCATTTGTTACGCATGTACCGCTTTCAATCACCACGCAAGCATTCGAGGCCTACTACTGCATTGAGTGAACATATTCACATTCTGGCTGCTATTAGAGAGCGAGATGGTGAGCTCGCAGAACTATTAATGCGCCGCCATATTATGCGCAGCCGCCAACTGATTGAAAATCAGCTTACAGAAGATATAAAGAAGTGATTTTTTAGTGTGGGATGAAACACAATATAACGTATGAAGAAACGAATTCCGGAAGAAGATATATCGAATAGGAATAAAATCATAAGGAGATAGCACCATGAGCCCAGGAAAACGCTTCCGCCAAGCGGTTGTCCAAAATAACCCATTGCAAATTGTTGGCACCGTTAACCCTTATTGCGCAATGATGGCTGAACAAGTTGGTCATCAAGCCATTTATTTATCGGGTGGAGGGATTGCCAATGCATCGTACGGCTTACCTGATTTAGGGATCACAACGTTAAATGATGTACTGGAAGATGTTCGTCGTATAACTGCCGCCACTCAATTACCACTATTGGTTGATATTGATACCGGTTTTGGGGGCGCGTTTAATATTGCGCGCACAGTGAAAGAGATGGAGCGCGCAGGTGCTGCAGCCATTCACATGGAAGATCAAGTGGCACAAAAGCGCTGTGGGCATCGTCCCAATAAAGCCATTGTTAGCCAAAGTGAAATGGCTGATCGGATTAAAGCCGCTGCCGATGCGCGGGTAGACAGTGATTTCGTTATCATGGCGAGAACAGACGCATTAGCCGTTGAAGGGATGGATTCAGCCATTGAACGCGCAATTGCCTGTGTTGAAGCTGGAGCTGATATGATTTTCCCTGAAGCGATTAATTCCCTCGAGCAATACCAGCAATTTTCAGATGCTGTGAATGTCCCAATTTTAGCCAACATTACAGAGTTCGGACAAACGCCCTTATTTTCAGGCGAAGAGTTAGCGGAATGCGGTGTCGATATGGTGCTTTATCCACTGTCTGCTTTTCGCGCCATGAACCAAGCGGCTCTGAATGTTTATCAGCACCTTAAGTCAGATGGTCATCAGCGTAATGTGGTTGATCAAATGCAAACGCGTGAGCAGTTATACCATTATTTGGGATATCACGATTACGAGCAAAAACTAGATCATCTGTTTAAAAAAGAATAAACAGTAATAACTGAACCAATAAAAATAATAATTAAATACAACAAATAACGAATTAAGTAGTGATTTATTACGATGCTCTTTATGTGCTTTGACATCCTTATATTGTCATCGAATAAAAAGTAATCAACCTAATCCAATAATGTGAAATATAAAGGAGTCCGTTATGTCTGTAATAGCCGTAACTGATAGTCAAAAGGATAAGAAAGCCCTGAACGGTGCTGGGTTACGTGGCCAGAGTGCAGGTACAACCTCGTTGTGTACTGTTGGCCAATCGGGCACAGGTTTAACCTATCGGGGTTATGACATCACCGATCTTGCTCATCATGCTGAATTTGAAGAAGTGGCTTATCTGCTGTTAAAAGGTCAGCTACCCACACAAAGTGAACTGGATAATTATAAACAAGCATTACAAAGTGCTCGCGGTTTACCCCCAGCATTATGCTTAGTATTAGAAGCGATTCCAGCCAATGCACACCCAATGGATGTGATGCGAACAGGCTGTTCAATGCTCGGTAATCTTGATCAAGAGCACGACTTTTCAGAACAAGGCGAGAAAACGGACACCTTATTAGCATTATTGCCCGCCATTATTTGTTATTGGTATCGCTACAGTCACCATGGCGTACGAATTAATACTGCAAATAGCACGCAAGACAGCATTGGCGGCTACTTCTTAGAAATGCTGACAGACGAAGCGCCATCGGAATTACATAAAAAGGTGATGCATTGCTCGTTGGTTTTATATGCCGAGCACGAATTTAATGCATCGACATTTACAGCGCGTGTGTGTGCGTCCACTTTGTCTGATTTGCATTCTTGTATTACGGCGGCAATCGGTAGTTTGCGAGGTCCGCTGCATGGCGGAGCCAACGAAGCGGCGATGGCAATGATCGAACAATGGCAAAGCGCAGAACAAGCGGAAGCTGGCACAATGGAAATGCTCGCGAATAAAGACAAAATCATGGGTTTTGGCCATGCCATTTACCGTGAATCCGATCCCCGAAATGCCTTGATTAAAGAGTGGTCGCGCAAGTTATCTAAAGACGTTAATGATACTCACTTATTTGAGGTGTCAAAAAAGGTCGAGCAAATTATGAAACGTGAAAAAGGACTGTTTCCTAACGCTGATTTTTTCCATGCATCGGCTTATCACTTCATGGGCATTCCTACCAAACTGTTTACACCGATTTTTGTAATTAGCCGTGTAACAGGATGGGCTGCACATGTTTTTGAGCAGCGTGAAAATAACCGGATTATTCGCCCAAGTGCCGATTATCAAGGCCCTGAACATCAAGATTGGTTACCGATAGAACAACGTATTTAGATTGGATATACCAACGGATTAATGAATTTAAAAGGACAAAACCCATGAGTACGAACGTAGAAGTGAATGAACGCCCAGCACCTGACGAGTTATTAGTACAGATTGCCGATTATGTTGCCAACACACAGATTGAATCAGCAGAAGCCTACAATACTGCCCGTAACTGCTTAATCGATACCTTAGGTTGTGGCCTATTAGCATTACGCTTTCCTGAGTGTACCAAGCACCTTGGCCCTATTGTGCCGGGTACTACAGTACAGCATGGTGCGCGTGTACCGGGCACCTCGCACGAATTAGATCCGGTTATGGCCGCATTTAATATTGGTTGTATTATTCGTTGGCTCGATTTTAATGATACTTGGCTAGCTGCAGAGTGGGGGCACCCTTCCGATAACCTTGGCGGTATTTTGGCAACCGCTGATTACTTAAGCCGTGTTGCAGTATCTCAAGGCAAACCGGCACTTACCATGCGTGATGTGTTAACGGCAATGATCAAAGCACACGAGATCCAAGGAGTGTTAGCGCTTGAGAATAGTTATAACCGCGTTGGGTTAGATCATGTGTTATTGGTACGAGTCGCATCGACGGCTGTTGTCACTAAAATGCTGGGTGGTAATCGCGATCAAATTATTGATGCGGTATCGCAAGCGTGGGTAGACGGTTGTTCATTACGCACATATCGTCATGCACCTAATGCGGGATCTCGTAAATCATGGGCTGCGGGCGATGCAACATCACGTGCTGTGCGCCTCGCGATGATCACCATGAAAGGAGAGATGGGTCTACCATCGGTTCTGACTGCTCCGCAGTGGGGATATTACGATGTGTTATTTAACGGGGAGCAATTTAAAGTCAATCAGCCGTTTGATAGCTATGTAATGGAAAATGTATTGTTTAAAATCTCTTTCCCTGCTGAATTCCATGCGCAAACTGCCGTTGAATGTGCAGTAACGCTGCATGATCAGGTGAAAGATCGAATTGATGACATTGAGCGCATTGTTGTTACTACGCATGAATCTGCCATTCGTATTATTTCTAAGTCGGGCAATCTTGCTAACCCTGCCGACCGTGATCATTGCTTACAATATATGATTGCGGTGCCGCTTTTACATGGTGATTTAATTGCAGAGCATTATGAAGATGATTTCCATAAAGGCGATGCACGTATCGATGTATTACGCGACAAAATGGTGATCAAAGAAGATCCTCGATACAGCGCGGAATATTTAGAAGCCGACAAGCGTTCTATTGCGAATGCGATCCAAGTGTACTTTAACGATGGTTCTTCAACTGAAAATATTGCGGTGGAATATCCAATTGGCCACCGTCGTCGCCGTGAGGAAGGTATTCCCGTATTAGAGAATAAATTCCTACGTAACCTACAAACCCGTTTCCCTGTCGGAACTAGCCAAAAGATATTTGATCTATGTAGCGATCAAAATAAATTGGAATCAACCTCAGTTAATGAATTCATGGAATTGTTCGTGATTAATTAACGAGCCTTAATACTGCTGGTAGGTATGTAGATACTGCCTACCAATTCACTTGAATAGGCGAAAGGAGACCACTATGTCAGCCTATCAGGATGCATTTGATTTTGCCGCCAGCGAGCCAGAACTCTTTTGGAAACAACAAGCACAGTCTATTTCTTGGTTTCGATTTCCTGAAACAATATTAAGTAATGATGAGAACGGTATAGAGCGATGGTTTGCCGATGGCGAACTTAATACTGCGTATTTGGCGCTCGATTATCATGTCGATAATGGTCGAGGTGATCAAACCGCCCTTATCTATGACTCACCCGTAACGGGGAAAAAAGCGCGCTACAGCTACCGTGTATTACGGGATCAAGTCGCGAAAACCGCCGGTATGCTTGCAAGTTTAGGGGTTGAAAAAGGCGATCGAGTTGTAATCTATATGCCGATGATCCCTGAAGCGGCCATGGCAATGTTAGCGTGTGCTCGATTAGGGGCGATTCACTCTGTTGTATTTGGTGGGTTTGCACCCAGTGAACTCGCCGTTCGTATCGAAGATGCTGAGCCGAAAATCGTATTAACAGCATCATGCGGAGTTGAAGTTAGTAAAGTTATTCCTTATAAACCGCTGGTGGATCAAGCGGTAATGGATAGCCGTTGGAAACCAGACAGTGTCGTGGTATTTCAAAGAAAAGAATGCCTTGCAGATTTAAATCAAGCCAGAGATATCGATTGGGTAGCGTTATTCAACCGTTCTGCACCTCATGATTGTGTGTCAGTAAAAGCGACAGATCCTCTATATATTTTATATACATCAGGCACAACCGGAAAACCTAAAGGCGTGGTGCGTGATAACGGCGGACATGCTGTTGCAATGAAATACAGCATGGAATCGATTTACAATGTAAAACCGGGTGAAGTGTATTGGGCTGCATCTGATATAGGGTGGGTTGTTGGGCACTCTTACATTATTTATGCGCCGCTTATTCATGGTTGTACCACGATCATGTATGAAGGGAAGCCGGTAAAAACACCGGATCCCGCTGCATTCTGGCGAGTGTGTGAAGAGTACGACGTGAGTATCTTATTTTCTGCCCCAACGGCATTTCGTGCGATCAAGAAAGAAGATCCAGACGGTGCATTGCTGGCTGCATTTCCGATGAAAAAACTGCGGACTATTTTTATGGCTGGCGAGCGGTTAGATCCACCAACCCTTGAATGGGTAGAGACTAAAACCCAACGTCCTGTTGTTGATCATTGGTGGCAAACTGAAACGGGGTGGGCTATTGCTGGCAATCCTTTGGGGCTAGAAACATTTGACTTAAAACCGGGCTCAGCGACCAAAGCGATACCGGGCTATCAAGTTGAAGTGCTTAATGAATTAGGCGAGCGACAAGCAATGAATGAGCAAGGCTATATTGCGATAAAGCGCCCACTACCGCCAAGTTGTTTACCGACCGTATGGCGTAACCATGATCGCTTTGAATCAGGGTATTTAAGTCAGTTTCCTGGTTATTATGTATCGGGTGATGGTGGTTATATCGATGAAGACGGTTATCTGTTTGTGATGGGACGTATTGATGATGTGATTAATGTCGCTGGTCACCGCTTATCGACTGGAGAAATGGAAGAAGTAGTAGGTGCCCATGAAGCTGTTGCCGAGTGTGCTGTTATTGGTATACACGATGATCTAAAAGGGCAGCTACCATTAGGCTTGGTGGTATTGAAAGACGGTTATGTCTCTGAAAATGGCGCTATTGAGGCAGAATTATTGCAACAAGTTCGTGCAAAAATAGGTGCGGTGGCGTGCTTTAAACGTGCGTTAATTGTTGAGCGCTTACCGAAAACCCGTTCGGGTAAAATACTGCGCCGTGTTATTCGCCAAATCGCAGATGGAGAACAATATGTTGTGCCATCGACTATCGATGATCCATCAAGCTTGAATGAAATAGAAAGGGCACTTTACTAATTTAACCTCAGCTCGAGATAATTTAAATACACACTATCTACAATGATGACAGTATATAGTGTGTATTTTTAGCTGGTTATGGTTGTTTATCGCAGTATTAAGTGGAATGGTTATCTTTGTATAATTTTTTGAGTTAATGAAATTTAGACCACGCCTATCTGTTGTAGCATACCCATTTGATCCCATTGCTCCCAACGTTCAACAACTTGACCTTCCACGACACGATCTAAGATTAACCCTTCGAATTTCGCTTTATTTCCTGATGGCGGTGAAGCCCCTAAAGGACCTGTATGAGTGCCTATCGCAGTCCACCGTGTTGCGACTTTGTCGCCAGATACAATCTGGTCATTTATTGCTATGTGTAAGTCTGGAAAAGCCGTTAATAAGCCACTGACCAACTCTTTGAATTCTGAGACTGAAAGGTTTGGATCTGGTGCGCCGGCCATGTGGATAATGCAGTTTGCTGCGAACGCTTCATCTGCCCCAGATACATCACCCCGATTCAGACCATCGACCCATATTTGTTCATATTTAGTTATTGTTAAACTCATCGCTCTTTTCTCTACAGAGGAATTCATATGAAAATATAGACGATCTATAAAGTAGGGCGCAGGTGTTTGGGTTTATTTTCCAATTTAGAAGTGTGATCTAACCGCAAAAATCCTACTTAGTATCTTATTCGGGGAAATTTATTCTCTATTTTCTTTGTTTAGTAGTAATTAAAGCGAAAATTTTCCCTGAAAGAAGGCTTATTCTAATCCCATATTAAGCGAGTGGTTAACAGCTGGTTAGTTATCTTGGTATCGTGCGCATTAAGGTGAATAGAATGAAAACGAATTTATGGAATGGTTTTATTGATGTCGTTAAACGTGAAGTCGTACCGGCTTTAGGTTGTACCGAGCCAGTATCTGTCGCTTTAGCTGCTGCAATTGCTGTTGAAAAACTTAATGGTACGGTAGAAAAGATTACTGCATTGGTTTCACCTAATTTGATGAAAAATGGCATGGGCGTAGGCGTTCCGGGTACTGGAATGGTTGGTCTGCCAATTGCTGCCGCTGTTGGTGCCATAGCTGGAGAGGCTAAAGCCCAACTTGAAGTGTTAAAGAATATTACTCCAGAAGATGTTGCTCATGCCAAAACATTGATCGATGCAGGCAATGTTCATGTTGGTGTGGCGGATGTAAATAACATTTTATACGCTAAAGTGACTGTTATCAGTGGGGATGAGTTTATAGCCGTGACTATTGCAGATAGCCATACCCATGTAATGGCTATTGAAGAAAATGGTATCACAACCTATATTGCCGAACCCGCGAACACGGCGACGACAACGAAGAAAGTTAATCCGTTTGAAGGTGCGTTACTAGAAGATATTTATGATTTTGCCTTAAATGCACCTCTTGAAGACATTCGCTTTATTGAACATGCTTCAGAACTTAATGATGCCTTATCTGAAGAAGGATTAACGGGAAAATATGGCTTGCAGATTGGCGCAACCTTTCAACGCAATGTTGACCGTGGTTTGCTTTCTGGTGGTTTGCTAACAGACGTATTACGTCGAACGGCAGCTGCATCTGATGCTCGTATGGATGGTGCAATGAAACCCGCTATGAGTAATTCTGGATCAGGTAACCAAGGAATTGCCGCTACGATGCCTGTGGTTGTTGTGGCTGATTTCTTAAAAGTAGATAAAGAAAAAACCATTCGTGCGCTAATGCTGTCCCATTTAACGGCTATTTATATCAAGAGTCATCAAAATAAATTATCGGCTTTATGTGGCGCAACAACTGCATCTATGGGGGCCGTTGCAGGAATGACTTGGTTACTGGGTGGCGACCTTAACAAAATCAATAATGCTATTTGCAGCATGATTGGCGATATTGCAGGCATCATTTGTGACGGCGCTAAAACCAGTTGTGCCATGAAGGTATCATCTTCAGCTGGCTCTGCGGTTAAATCTGCATTAATGGCACTTGATGGTATTCATGTAACAGGAAATGAAGGCATTGTTGCTGATAATGCCGATGCATCTATTCGTAACCTTTCTGCGTTAGCAAATGGCTCAATGACTCAGACTGACGTACAGATTTTAGATATCATGGTAAACAAATAAAATAGCAACACTATGTAAGATAGCGATTCTAACGCTATGTATTCTCGTTTAAATGATATAGAAGGTAAGTAGAACATGATGGTAGAAACAATTAATACAAATAACGCACCAGCAGCTGTTGGACCTTACGTTCAAGCAAAGAAATTCGGTAATATGCTATATACATCAGGTCAATTACCGTTAAACCCTGAAACAGGTAAAATGCCTGAAGATGTGGCGGAACAAGCAAAGCAATCATTGGCAAATGTTGAAGCAATTGTGAATGAAGCAGGTTTAACAAAAGCAGATATCGTGAAAGCAACGGTATTTGTAAAAGACTTAAATGATTTTGGTACAGTGAATGAAGTGTATGCCGCATTCTTTGGCGAAAATTGCCCAGCTCGTAGTTGTGTAGAAGTTGCACGATTACCGCTTGATGCAAAAGTAGAAATTGAAGTGATTGCAGTCTCTCAATAGACTGTTATTTCAGCAACAGTCAGGTAACTGCCGAATAAGCCCGCACTTTGCGGGTTTTTTTATATCTTAGATAAAAAAGTCATTTAATAACTAGAATTCTCCCACCTTATAATCTTGCGGAATAATATTGTTCCTTAATTTATAGATAAATATTAAATTTATTTTCATGTTCACAAATGGTTATTTTTGGTTATATGTAATTATAATCCACACTCTTATTTAAATGACAAATATGTGAGCCTTATCTTGATGTTAATATTATGTGCGTAGGTTTAATGATGAATATAAAGTCGATAAATTAGAGTTGGATCATGTATTTAGTAGTTGCTCAGTAATTCAGGTTTGATTCGAATCAAAAGGAGAAACTCTTTTTGTGTATTACCGTAAATGTAAGTAATAATTTCTATTTTTGGTTGGTAGATTGAAATAAATGAAATGTTTTTCTCTAAAGCGAAGCGTATGATTTATTCAGAAAGAAGATAAATAGTAAAATTATCAATAATAAAAATAACCTCATCAACTCTACAAATAGACTGGGAATATATAATGGCTGATATAAGCAGTGCTGAGCATTCAGCAACAATAACAAAACAATCTGCTTTACACGAAAAAGCAAACATGACAGAAAGTGAATGGAAGAAAGCAATTAAATTCGACAGTGTTGATGTCGGTTGGATTGTGATGAGCATAGGTATGGCAATTGGTGCTGGTATTGTATTTTTACCCGTGCAAGTTGGCGTTATGGGGTTGTGGGTATTCCTATTATCTTCTGTGATTGGCTACCCAGCAATGTACTTATTTCAGAAGCTTTTTATTAATACATTGGCTGAGTCTAAAGAATGTACGGATTACCCTGGTGTTATTACCGGTTATTTAGGGAAAAACTGGGGGATAGCATTAGGTGCGCTTTATTTCATTATGTTGGTTATTTGGGTGCTGGTGTACTCTTTAGCGGTAACGAATGATAGTGCTTCATACCTCCACTCTTTTGGTGTCACACATGGGCATCTAAATGATAATATTTTTTACGGACTAGCATTAATTTGTATCTTGGCATTTATCGGTTCGAAAGGTGAAAAGTTGCTGTTTAAGTTATCCGGCTTTATGGCGGTAACAGTACTTTCGTTAGTTGCGGTAATGGGTGTGCTGTTGATTGCTCGTTGGGATATGGCGAATATTCCACAAATGGGCACTTGGGGTACCATGCTTAAAGATGCGATTATTACCTTACCTTTTACGTTAACCTCTATTCTTTTTATTCAATCTTTAAGTCCAATGGTTATTTCATACCGTTCTCATGAAAAATCCATTGAAGTAGCACGTTACAAAGCGTCACGTGCAATGAAAATTGCCTTTAGTATTTTGTTTGTCATTGTGTTTTTCTTTGCGGTATCATTCACCTTGGCAATTAGTCAAGGACAAGCAGCTGAAGCAATGCAAAAAAACATTTCAGCTTTAGCCATTATCGCGCATTACTTCCCTGGTAGTTGGGCAACTATTGCGGGTATTGTGATCAATATATTTGCTGTTGTTACTTCATTTTTTGGCGTGTTCTTAGCTTTTCAAGAAGCATGTCGTGGTTTGGCGATGAATATATTGTTACGTAAATATAAAGAGTCGCAGGTAAATAAAGCACTAGTGAATAAGATGGTAACAGTATTCATTATCTTATTAGCATGGGGAGCTATCGCGATAAATGCACCTATTTTATCTTTTACTTCGATCTGTAGCCCTGTGTTTGGTTTGGTTGGCTGTTTAATTCCTGCTTATTTAGTCTATAAAGTACCGCATTTGGCGAAGTATAAAGGTGCTGCAACAAATATGATTATCATTACGGGTATCTTGCTATGCATTTCGCCATTGCTTGCTTTTATCTAACGTATTAGATTGATATCTCTAGTAAGAAAAAGCCTGTAGATACAGGCTTTTTTTTGTGCATCTTATTTATTCGATGGTTCGCTTATACCAATCTAGACAAGTATCTGGTTATTTCCTTATCTAGATTGGCGTATAACGTTATTGGAAAGAAAATATATCGAGTGTGCCTTTCAATATTTGTTCTGCGATGACTTTATGGGTTTGCGTAGTCGGGTGGGTGACTCCCCAGAACACATAGCTGTCAGAGCCATAGCTCGCACAATCGTTAGTGAGCGCATGGCTCATTAAATAGTCTTTAGATGAACTTCGGTTGATGTTTAAACACGCATCAGATGCATTACGGAATCCGTATTGCTCTGGATTACTGGTCATCGCATCAAACAAGGCAAACGTGTCATATAGTGCAATATTGACACCTTGTTGCTTGTACATAGCGACTTGTGCAGCCACAAATTGATTAAACGCTTCAATCTTCTGTTTAATGATCACGGCTTCTTGAGGATCGCTGTACTTAAACTGTGGTGCTTTGGTGGCATCAGGTAAATTCAATACCAAGATATTCTCAGCGCCGTTACTGGTGAGTGTTTCCATCGCGCGACGAAAATCTTCGCTGACGTCTGCAACAGAACGATCGTAATTAACAAAATCATTTAGACCGAACTCAATAGTAAATAAGCTGCTTTTTGGCTGATAGTTTTTGGTGTATTTCATATACGTGAGATAAGAGTTTACTTGGTCATGAATACCGGATAACACCACATATTGGGTGTCACCAGCAGCACCACCTACAGCCCAGGTATATAAGGGGAGTTGTTTGGCCTTGGCGAGGTACTCTGTCCATACAAAACCGTTGCTGAAGTGCCCAAGAAACCACGAATTACTGTTAGGGAAGATCCATTGTGAGCCATTAAATAAGTTACCAGTGTCGGAAATACTGTCTCCAAAACTGATGATCTTATTGATAGCTGTTGATGGTGAGATCGTATCTTGCGTCCAGATTGAGTGGTTATACGAGAATCGGGTGTCTGACGCGAAATAGGTAATATCTGCCGTATCATGCGTTACCCCTAGGGTATCCTGACAGCGTTCTGCAATATCTGTTTGTGGGGTGGTCGTAAAGAACATGTTTTTCAGAGAAATAGAAGAATACCAATACCCTTCAACAGTAAAGTAATCCCCATTTGGCTGCTTTGCCCATTCCCAATCTGTAGACGGATCGTCATGGGTATAATCGGGACGATACCAGCAACGCACGTAAGTATAAGTTGGTGAGCCTTGCTTTGCCGTCATGGCGGCAGGAGTGAGCATATTGGGTGACAGATTCTCTATTACAGGAGCGTCGAGCGGTTGATTATCGGCGCTCATGGCTAACGTAGAGAAAAAGAAGGTGAATAACAAGAGTGTTTTTTTCATAGAGTTGTCCGCTTCTGTTGAACGTAATGATAAAAGACGACCATTCCCGCTGAACTCAAGAATGGTCGAGGTGGTTTATGGTGGAAATGAATCGAATCGTTATGGGTTTACTTGGCTGAAATCTGAAAATTGACTGGTATAAATCGTACTGTTTGGCATGTTGCTGTTGTCATTGACTGTCAGGATACTCGGAGGAGTCGTTGAGGCGTCGATAGCATTGATAGTGCGATCATTGTTAATGGTAAACAGCACATCATTGGCAAAATTATTAGGTTCTTGCCACGACCATATCTGAGTGTTTTTCGCATAATACGCTGAACAGTCGTTGCTAAGTGTAAGCACACCGTTTGTTGTATCCAAACATTGTTCGGTGTTGGCGACGCTGCGATAGCGGTGTGCTGCATCAAATACAAAAGATTGAGACTTCGCCCCTTTTATACAATCAGTAAATGCGAGGCTATCACTTTGTTCTTCAACGTTATTTACTACGGAAAGGCATTTCGGAGACTCTTGGCTTAAATATGTCGATTGAATCGTGACAGAATCGGCACCGAGGAACCATGGGCTGTTCCAATCAACGGTAATAGGGAAGCTATCTTGGTACGTTAGCTGCTCGTAATTACGGTCTTCTTTCCAATTAGAATTAGCAGAGGTATTGGATGTCCAGAGCTCACTGCCTGAGCTGTAACGACGACCAATAATGAAACGGTTATGACCAAATAAAGCCAAGCTTTTTACTGTGGTGGTTAGATCGATGGTTGAGATACCTGACGTTGATGGTTTAGCTGCGATTTTGGCAACAAAGTCAGGACGAAGACCACTCAAGGCTAAGGAGTTATTATTTTTAAGCTTGTCGAAATTCCACGGGTTGCCACGACGTTCGTCATAATCCCAGCACCATCCATCTGCTGTACCAAGGTTACAAAAGCCATTTTCCGGATCGAGTTGTGACCCGTATTTATTATTTTCGTAACGTATGTTGTAACCGTCTGGCCGGGTTTTAGTCACTAAACCAAATTGCTTTTTATTGGTGATACTGTATTTGTCGGTGAAACTGTATTCAATATCTTTAATTGGAAATTTAGGTGATATTGCACCAAGACCAATTTTGATGTTTGTGCTGGTCTCTTTATCAACTTTGGATTCAACCTGATCCTGCATTCTAGGGTATAAATCGTTTAAGTAAATTTGCCCTGACTGCAATTTGGCTTTGTCGTTAACTTGAATATCGACATCAATGGTATCCAAGTACTCGTTATATACATAGCTGGTGTTGCTATTGCTGTTCCAGCGGCGGTAGATATCAGACCAACTGCCAGCCATTCCCATATCAACGCCCGATCCTTCAGCCAATACGATCTCGACATATTTGTCTTTATCACCCGATGTTGCATAAAAAGGCGAGTGACTGTAGTAACGAACTTTGTATTTTAGCGTCACGTTACCTTTATCTTGGCGTTCTACATTGAAACGTCGGTGGAGCACAAATTCCATGATTTTTGGTGCATTGCCTGCTGTAGCGGAACGACGTACTCGTGCATTTTTGCTGAGGTCATTCATCACTCGGGATTCAATATAATCCAATTCACTGTCGGCTAATTCACCATTATTCAGTGGCGCATCAAGTAAATAAATCTCTCGTTTATTAAGGTCGTGCGGTCTAGTAATCAAGAGGTAAGGGCTTTCTACCCCCATTCCTAGTAATGCTATCGTATATGTACTTCTTGCCGCAGGATCAAGGTGAGTCAGATTTAAAAGGGCGTATTGGCAATCGGTTGGAATGGCACTGTTTGTGTCAGTTAAGTGGCACTGAGCTTGGAAGTACGGGGTAGATGATTGCAGGCGATCCGCAATACTGTCGGTTTGTGATGAGGAAAGAGGCATGGCATTGCTGGCTGCGCAACAAGTCATGATCCCCAAACTGATCAATGAGCGTGGGAAGCATTTCATGGGTATTCCTAATTGTAGTGGTGAAAAGGTAAGTAACGGGAGGAGTGTAAAAGTGAAATGTATACATATCCACACTGAATGTATGGATATGTGTTATTGAGCCTAGAAATAATGCCAATTTCAACAGCATGGTATTGGATTACTGGTTCTTCATTGAGATTAGAAAAAATAAACTTACAAATCAACAGACTATATCTATAGGTTTACTCGCTTTGATGCATGTTTTTTTGTATTTATGCATACTGTTCTCACATTAGTAAACTAAGATTGTTTTTATGTATTGTGATTTCTGATATTTATCGATTCCCATTCTACTGCACGCTGTTCATAATCCGGACTGGAAAGTATTCATAAAACTTATGAGTTTTGTTTTATATGTCATGATTAACTGACTTAGATAGCTAAAGAATAGAACCGTCAAATTGGAATAAATATGAAATTACGCGTTAACAGTATTATCTATACATTGATTATTGCGGTGTTTTTTACACTATTACAGAACTTAGCGTTATGGGTACATCTTAAAGATTTATTTGCAATTACACCTGCAGCGAGTACTGGTTTTGTCATTTCTATTCCTATTGTTATTTTAGCAATAATGAATGCTATTTTTACCCTGCTAGTTTGGCCTTATGTTCATCGTGTGATAGTTGCTTTCGTCATTATATTATCGACCCTAGCAACTTACGCGATGTATAACTACGGGGCATATTTTAACTATGGGATGATAGTGAATGTGTTTGAAACTAATTCTGGCGAGGCGGGCAGTTACTTCTCTGTCACATTGCTGCTTTGGGTAATCACACTAGCCGCTATACCTATATTTTTGCTGAGCCGTTTTAGGCTTGTGTTTCAATCATCAGTTTTTAAAGAAGTGGCTGTAAAGGTTGTGAGTATTTTAGTGTCTTTGATTGTCATCGTTTTTATTGCGATGATTTACTACAAAGACTATGCCTCTTTAGTCAGGAATCACAATGAAATAAAAGCCCTAATCAATCCAACTAATTATCTAACATCTGGCTTTCGGTATGGTAAATACCAACTCGTAGAAGCTGATATGCCCTTTATTGAAATTGGTAATGATGCTACCGATGAGCACAACAAGAACGATAAAAAGAATGTCTTAGTATTAGTTGTTGGCGAAGCATCGCGCTCAATGAACTATTCACTGAATGGTTATAGCCGCCAAACGAACCCTCAATTAGCGCAACAAGATGTGATTAGTTTTAAAAATGTCAGTTCTTGCGGTACTGCGACGGCAGTTTCACTGCCATGTATGTTTTCTGATATGACGAAGGCCACTTACAATGCCACCACTGCCCGTCATCAAGAAGGGTTATTAGACGTATTACAGCATTCTGGCATCAATGTATTGTGGAAAGATAATGATGGTGGGTGTAAAGGCGCTTGTGATCGTGTAAAGCATATCGAGATGTCTGCCGAAATTGACCCTAGTTTATGTCATTCAGGTTCGTGTTATGACGGCATTTTACTTGAGCAACTCAAAGAATATATCGGATCTTTAGAACAAGATTCGGTCGTTGTATTGCATTTAATTGGTAGCCATGGACCGACCTATAATGATCGTTATCCTGATGAATTTAAAGTCTTCAAACCCACATGTAATACAAGCGAAATCCAAGGTTGCTCAAAAGAAGAATTATTAAATACTTATGATAATTCGATTCTCTACACCGACCATATTTTAAATAGCGTTATTACTATTTTAAAAAATGACGAAAGTAGCCATAATACCGCCATGTTCTACCTCGCTGATCATGGTGAATCTCTTGGTGAAGAGGGGGTGTACCTGCATGGTCTTCCTTATAATATCGCCCCTAAAGAGCAAACCACAGTACCTATGATTATGTGGTTATCGCCACCGTTCCAACAAGACCGACATATTGACCGCGAATGTCTCAGTAAAGAAGCTGAAGTGGGGGGATATTCACAAGATAATTTATTCCATTCTGTTCTTGGTATGATGGATGTGAAGACTGCAGAATATAAACCTGACCTCGATATATTTTTAACATGCGAACAGTTGGCGAAGTAACTTGGGTATATATTTACACGGTTCGATGATTATATATCGAACCGTATTTGATAGTTAACAAAAAATGCTCGTTGGTTTTAATGAGCATTTATACCATTATAGATTGGTATTATTCATAATAGAGAGTGTAATAATGAAACCTGGCGCTACAGGGATAAAACGCGTTATTGATGCAGCAGGGTATTCCATTCAGGGATTGAAAGCAGCATGGATAAATGAAGCAGCATTTCGTCAAGAATCGGTACTATTAGTTGTATTGACTATCGTCACTTGCTTTCTTCCGGTGACTAAATTTGAGCAGCTGGCAATGATTGCAAGCATGTTTCTTGTGGTGATAGTCGAGCTAATTAATTCTGCCATAGAAGCCGTCGTTGATCGTATTGGTTCTGAGCATCATGAATTGAGCGGGCGAGCAAAAGATATTGGCTCTGCTGCGGTTTTTGTTTCAATGTGTTTTGTCGCCATTACATGGTTGGTTATTTTACTCTAAAGATTGTTTAACCGTGTTTTTATACAGTTAAATAACCTTATAGTTCTACATCTCAATAAAATGGTTTGAATTATCACAGGTCAAATACGACTTGATTGCGACCATTTCTTTTTGCTTGGTAAAGTGCACGATCTGCTTTGAAATAACTTGATTTAAAGGTGGTATTTTTCATTATTTTAGTTAGTCCAATGGAGACGGTACATGAAATTACAGAAGGGACGTTATGTGTTGATAAAACGGATACTTTTTGATTTTGAATCGTATCTCTTAGTGTTTCAAGGCGAGAAACTAATTTAACATGAGAGCCTTCTTTTAGTAATAATACGAACTCTTCTCCTCCTAATCGTGCAATATGCTCATCTTCATTCATAGACTCTGAAACAGTATTTGCGATGTGGGTAAGCATTTTGTCACCCGCTAAATGACCGTAACTGTCGTTAACATTTTTGAATAAATCAATATCAACAATCGCCATTGAATACTCATGAATACTCCCAGATTTGATAAGAGTATTGTATGTTTCAATGAAGTAGCGACGGTTAAATAACCCCGTTAATTCATCACGAGCAGCGAGGTTAATGAGCTGCTTTTCTCGTTGAATGCGATCTGTGACGACACTAATAAACGTGCAGAGTGCTTTTTGACCTTCCCAGTCAACCACATTGTCTGTGATTTCTGCGATCATTGGGTTGCCGTTCATATTTGTATGATTAATGGTTTGACGCGGACTAGGGAGACCCAATTCAATCACGTTGTGGTAACGCTGATCAGCTTCAGCCCAATGGGATTTTTCAAATAAGACTTTAATCGTTTCTAAATTCAATACATCTTCGGCGGTTTCAAGACCACTAAAAACAGCGAAAGCATCATTGGCATATTTTGGAACAAAATTGATATGAACGACACAAGGATTTGGATGTGTATCCAATATCTGACGAAACGTTCCCATGTGTTTGTTACCTGAGTGGGTTTATTTTTTTTAATAATATCACGCACTTACTGCAAGTAAGTATAAATGTAACAAAAGATTGGGATGCTGATCATACTTGCGATGTTTATTTTATCTTATGTTATCCTTCAGAGGCATATATTCGAGCTGTTGCATTTGCAATGGTTATATCTCATATGATTGATTTGTACATTTTGTTGTTAAGACAAGTGTAAAATGTCAAAGCTCATAGAGCACAGTCTCTCATCAATAGCGAGGGTATGTAGCCCAAGCGGCTCCTGCTGGGATAATGTCGGTTCCTCCAGGCTACGCTGGACGTCTTGAATAAATAAGATATTGGCGCTTCACCAAGGCGTTTTCGGCAGTCAGTCAGAACACTCGGCGCAACATGAGACCAGGTATTACTTCCTGTTGACTGCAATGAAAAATCCATTAAACCGCAGACTTCTTTAATCGATTGATTACACATCAAGCCCATGAGGATGACAAGCCCAACTGCTTGCTGGGCTGGCAACCGGCGTCGCCGAATACTGACTTTGCCTATTGCAAGAAGGGCTTATCTATCAGCCACAGGATCATTCAAGTCTTTTTAAACGATCGGCATTACATCATTGTTGGGGGCTTTTTTAGCCTAATTAAGAGGGAGGGAGTAATAGACGTGCACGTAGTCCAGGATTATTATCGCTAAAAGCAAGCTTGCCACCATGACAGACAATAACCGCTTCTACTAACGATAATCCCAGCCCAAAACCTTGGTGTGTTCGGCTACGATCAACGCGAAACATCGGCTCACGAATACGTTCTTTATCCTCATCTGAAACCCCATAGCCGTTGTCTATTACAACTAATCCAAAGTTATCGACAATGATGATAATTTCTCCACGCTCAGGGGTATATTTAATCGCATTTTCAACCAAATTATAAATGGCACGAAACAATAAGCTGGGCTCACCTTGTAAGTGATAAGGGGCATCTTGGCGCAAGTATAAATTTTGTTTTTTCTCGTCAGAAATTGGCAGTAAGAACTCAATCACGTCCTGGCTAATTTTACTGAGATCAACGTATTCTTTTTCTAAGTTCTGCTTACCACTGTTTAAATTTGCGATTTCCAACATGCCGTTGAACATGCCAAGTAAGACTTCAAGATCGTCGTGACAGGCTTCTAATTCATTTTGGTGAGGGGAATTACCAGTAGTCAGCAAGCTCTCTAAACGTAATTTCATACGGGCAATAGGGGTTCGCAAGTCATGCGCCATACCGACTGATAATGATTTGAGTGAATTTTCTTTTTTTTCAACTTGTTCGATAAGAAAATTTAAGTGGATGGCTAAGATATCAAATTCATCATCATTACGGCTAACAGGCAGTTTGACCCCTTTTTCACCATAGATAACCCGATTCATCCCTTGGTTTACTTGGCTGAGTTTATTGAGTATTGAAACCGCAAATAATGTTGCCCCTGCTAGCATTAAAATAACCGGAATAGCGATACCTGTAAGCAACATTGGGGTGACGGTGTCACGGTATTCTTGCAATAATTCGGGGTTAATTCCAATCACCAATTGTTCTTTATTGGGTAATAAAATAATGCTTTCCGGCTGGCCAATATTTTGTACGTTGACGCTATTGCCTGCTAATACAGCTGGGTACGAAATACTTGTCGTTGGATACGAGGCACTACTAATGCGATAGGTAAATGCGTTATTTTGTTTACTTCTGTTTGCGACAGATTGATGGATGCTTTCAATATTGCCGGTGTCGGCCAGCATTGAGAAAGTACTTGTTTCACTATTGAGTTCACGTTTTAGCTGTTTATGGTAAAACGTTTCAGAACTCACGAAGACTTGGTGGATAAATAGAATAAAAATCAGTGCAACACAGGCAATGAAGTACAGTAATACTTTGAATATTGAAGAGCGTGAAAGGTTATCAGGACCTGCGAAGGACATAGCCTGCACCTCGGATTGTATGGATTAAACTTAACTCACCATTTTCTTCTAATTTTTTACGCAGGTTTGCAATATGTACATCGATCACATTGGTTTTAGGGTCAAAGTGATAACTCCACACCGATTCAAATAAACTCATTCTAGAGACTACATTTTCAGCGTGCTCCAGTAAGTATTGCAGCAATAAAAACTCTTTCTGTTGTAAATTAAGTAAACGTTCACCTCGCCATACTCGGTGTGATTTCATGTCTAATCGTAGATCATCGTAAACATATTCAGTCACGATTTTTGTTGAAGAGTGGTGGCGTTTTACTAATATTTGAGCGCGAGCAATCAACTCTGCTAAGGCAAAAGGTTTGGTTAAGTAATCATCGCTACCCGCTGTTAGGCCTGTAACACGATCTTCCACGCTATCCATTGCACTGAGGATTAATATAGGTGTTTGATTTTCAGTTGCCCGTATAGCCGCCAAGACCTTTATTCCATCTAAAATAGGCAGCATTCGGTCTAAAATGACCAGTTGATATTCGCAACTGGTCGCCATCATTAAGCCTTTATGACCATCGTCTGCTTCGTCAACAACAAAGCCATGCTCACGTAAACCTTTCGCGATAAATTCACGAGTGGTTAGATCATCTTCGATAACCAGTATTTTCATTTGAGACCTATTTTAAATGCTAAATGCTAAATGCTAGGTGATGGTATATCGCATCGTTTTGTCGCCATTATAGATGCAGAAGTCATACTATTATAATAAAAAACGGCCTACCAAGGGCAGGCCGTAGAGCAACTCTAGGGGGTAAAGTTGCTATTTTGTATTCTCTTTCTTATAGCGACTTCATTTGTGTCGCAATAGACTCCGCTTGAGGACCTAAGATAACTTGTAGGTTGGCAGAACCAACATTAACGACAGCTTTAGCACCTAAGTTTTTCAGTTTATCGTCATCAATAATACTGCGGTCAACAATGCCTAAGCGTAAACGAGTAATACATGAAGAAATATCGGTTAGATTATCTTTGCCACCAAGTGCCGCTAAGTATTCTTTTGCAAGGTCACCCGCATCAACTTCTTTATTGTCTGTTTTCGGTGCGTCTTCACGACCTGGAGTTTTCAAGTTGAATACACGGATAACAGTGACAAAAGTAACGAAGTAAACAACACCTAAGCCAAGACCTAATGGAATAACCATCCAAGCATTTTTAGCCGCAGGCGCATTAAAGTTGATCAAGTAATCAATTAAGCCAGAAGAGAAACTAAAGGCTAAGTGAATATCCAACATTGATGCTAGTACTAAGCTCACGCCCATTAGGATTGCGTGAACTAAATACAATGCAGGAGCTAGGAACATGAACATGAATTCGATAGGTTCAGTAATACCTGTTAAGAATGCTGTAAATGCAACACTTAATAGCATACCGCCAACACGCGCTTTATTTTCTTTTTTGGCTGTTACATAAAAAGCCGCTGCCGCTGCAGGTAGGCCGAACATGATTACAGGGAAGAAGCCACCAAGAATTAATCCTGCGTTTGGATCGCCAGCCATAAAGCGTGCAATTTCGCCTGTCGCACCGTTGTATTCACCAAAGACGAACCACACCATGGTGTTCAAAATGTGATGAAGCCCAATAGGAATAAGTAAGCGGTTAGCAACACCATAAGCAAACTCACCAGGTGTACCACTGCTTAAAATCCAATGACCAAGGTCATTGATCACAGATTGGATCGGTGGCCAAATAACAGAAAAACCATACGCTAAGATTAATGCTGCAAGGCCCGTAATAATAGGTACGAATCGCTTACCGGCAAAGAAACCTAGGAACTCAGGTAATTTAATGTTGTGGAAGCGGTTATACAGGTGCCCAGCAGTTAAACCAATAACGATACCGCCAGCAACCCCTGGGTCGACATTAGGGTTTAGCGAGCCGATAGCGGCGGTCATAATGAAGTAACCTACACAGGCTGCAATTGCAGCAGCGGCTGAATTATCTTTTGAAAAGCCACCTGCAACCCCCATTGCAAATAACAGTGCTAAGTTGGTAAATATCGCTTGTCCGCCAGCGGCTATAAAAGGAATATCTAATAAGTCTGGTTGACCAAAGCGTAACAACATACCAGCAACCGGTAGTACTGCAATTGGGAACATCAATGCATTACCAAGTTTCTGGAAATAACCAAGTATGTTCATTTCCCTCTCCATATCGTCTAATTAAAAAATGACGACAACAACTGTGTTGTCGAAAAATATAACTTAGGTATAACAATACAGGTTGGCATCTAAAGTAAGATTTATCGGAACATTAAGGATCCTTAATGTTTTGGCATAAATGGCATTTTCAATGTGATTCCAATCACACAATTGGAAAGATAATAATTTGCGCGAATTATTTGCTGCTTTTGGGGTTATTGCATTTCGTATTCGTTCGCTTTATCACCTCATGATTTTACAAGATTTGTTCACTTTCTATTTTATTAAAACCATACACTACAAAGCGTGCTATTCAGCACGGTTTGTAGTGCCATTATTGAACTACTCTGCTGCCAGATTTTTATTGTGGATTATTGTTGGAAGTGATTCGGCATCCGGTTTATTAACCAGTTTGACGATGTCTTGCATGACGTTCAATGCGGCGAGTGGTCCACCTACAGAGGTCCACAATGACCCATCAACGGCCTCAAAACGTTTAGTTTGGATTGCGCTGAGTTGTTTAAATGCAGGGCTTGATTCAGCTTGTTTCATCGCATCGACTGCGTCGCCTTATGACCGTCACTATCAGCTGGCATGTCTTCAATCATTGCACTGATGGCGGCATGAGTATCCTTGCTCCCGTTGATCGTAATGAAAACTATTATCATCTGAATTTGTACATAAGAACAACAAAGGTCAAAGAAGAATCACGAGCAGTTATTGTTAACTTGACTCCATTTGCATGGTGGATGTTTGTGTCGTGGGTTTATGCTTAATAGCAAGTCGCGTTGTAATGTCATTTTCGTTAAAATTTAAATAAATAGATGGAAATATAGATGGATAATATTTTGGATAAGCGTACGTGCGCTTGGGCGTTAAATCACTCTATTGAGCGTGAATACCATGACAAAGAATGGGGTAGACCCAATTTTAATGATCAGTACTTATTTGAATTTATTACTTTAGAGGGGGCGCAAGCTGGCTTGAGTTGGTACACCATACTCAAACGTCGAGAGGCATACCGTGAAGCATTTAAGCAATATGATTTAAAAACATTAATTGCCGTAAAACAACAGGCAGAAAACCTTGATGATGAGTCCCATATCGATGAGGTTATTAATCAGTATGATGTCATTAAACATCGTAACAAGATTCGCTCAGTATTCAGTAATGCAGAAGCAGCACTTGCACTACAACAAGAATACGGCAGTTTATCAGCGGCATTGTGGCAGTTTGTAGATGACAAGCCAGTAGTCAATACATGGGCTACACCAGAACAAGTGCCAGCTATAACAGAACAATCGAAAGCAATGAGCAAGTTCTTGAAGAAAAAAGGCTTTAAGTTTATTGGTGAGACTATCTGTTATGCGTTAATGCAAGCAACTGGCATGGTCAACGATCATTTAGTTTCATGTGATTGCTACGAAGTATCAAAGCCTATTCTTAGTGAGAAATAAAATTGTAAATCAGATATGATAAATTTACGTATTCCCAAATTATCTCAATATTCTCGCTGAAACGAGTACCTTGAAGTAATTTGGGTATAGGCCTTTTATATAAGTAGTTTTGAGTTAATAGTATGTCTGATGTGCCACTAAAATTGATCCGTAAAGCCACATGGGTCGGTTCGATAGCTAACGTTGCGTTAGCCTTGTTAAAAATCACTATAGGTAAGATTACAGGTAGCCAAGCTTTGATTGCCGATGGTGTTCATAGTTTTTCTGACTTAGTAACAGACACCGCAATCTTAATTGGTTCAAGGTATTGGACTGCTCCAGCAGATAAAGAACACCCTTATGGGCATGGGCGCTTTGAAACCCTCACCAATATTTTCATTGGCGTTATTCTCGCTATTGTTGGTATCGGTATAGGTTGGGATTCAATTAACTCTATCGGAAATGAAGCAAAAACCAATCCAGGTATGCTTGCTTTTGGTGCTGCAGTTGCTTCTATTTTAGTGAAAGAAATACTGTACCGTTGGACAGTTGTTCAAGCGAAGAAAATTAATAGTCGTGCCCTGCATGCCAATGCTTGGCATCACCGTTCGGATGCATTGAGTTCACTTCCTGTTGCTATTGCGGTTATTGCAAACTACTTTGTGCCTGATTTGCATTATCTTGACCAAGTAGCCGCTTTATTAGTAACGGCAATGATTTTAAAAGCGGCTTTTGAAATCTTATGGCCAGCGATTATGGAAATCACAGAAGCTGAAGCAGATAGTGATATTGAGAAAAAAATTCAACAATACGCATCTGAAAACAGCGACATCCGTGAAGTTCATGCTATTAGAAGTCGTCGCACTGGTAGCAGTATTTTACTCGACTTTCACCTGTTAGTTGATCCCGATATGAGTGTTGATAAGGCCCACGAAATTACGGAGAATTTTAAGAGCCATATCCTTAAACAGCTTGATGAAGTGGTTGATGTGATTATTCACATTGAACCGTATAACTGTGCTGAAAGGGTGATTAACCCGTGTTGTGGCGAAGATGAATGCCACGATGAAAAGCCTAAAGATTAGAATGTTAACGATTCAATTTTTATAGCGTGTTCTGTATAAAACACCAGAAAGAAGCTTTTAATTAAGTCATTTCTGGTGTTTTTATATGGTTTTAACGCTTAGCTGCTTGCTCGCTCTTGGAGTGTAAAGCCTATGTTTAATTGCTTAATATTGCTTTCATTATTGTCATCTAATGTATTTAGTAATTTTCTCGCCGCTTCTTCCCCCATTTTGGGGTAATCAATATGTATGGCCGTTAGCCTAGGGTAGCATTGCTCGCTGAATTGAGAGCCATCTAAGCACGCAACTGCGAGACCTTTCGGTACGGGCAATACACGTCTTTGGCACTCGAATAGTGCTCCCATTGCTATCTCTTCATGACTACAAATAAGCGCATCTAGATCCCGCTGACGCAGTAATAATTTAGCCACACCTTCGCAGCCAAGATTAATGCTAGGGCTTTCGTGGGTCGTTAAAAAATGATCGGGTGTTAAATAACCTTCGATCATTCCAGCTTGCCAGCCTCTTAGCTGTTTTCTTAAAATAGCTTGCTCGCCATGAGCGCCAACAAAACCAATGTTCTTATAGCCTTGACCGATTAAATGGCGAGTCATTGCTTTACCTGCCTCGTAATGATCGACACCGATATTCATATCAATTGCAAGCGGGTTTAATTCTGCAACCTCAAGCACGGGCAGCTTGGCATTTTCAAGGATGTTTTTAGATTTTACTGACCGTTCACTACCGAATAAAACAACCGCAGCAGGGCTGCTCGCAAGTAAAGTTGAGAGCAAATCTTCCTCTTGCTCCATCGAATAGTTACTGTAGCCCAGCACTAATTGATAGCCGGCCTGATTCAATACCTGCTGAAAAGAAGGAATAAAAGAGGTGCATGCTTTTTCAGCCAACGAGGGAAGAATAACAGCAATCGAATAGCTTTGCCCTGATGCCAAAGCACCAGCTGCTTTGTTGGGGATATACCCTAACTCGTCAACAACTTGTTGAATTTTATCTCTTAATTTATCTGATACTTGGTCAGGCGTTCTTAATGCGCGAGATACGGTCATCGATCCTACGCCTGCCAGTTTTGCCACGTCTGCCAATGTTACTCGGCCTGTACCGCGGCGTTTTCGAGGCTCTGCCATCGAATCTCCTGAGTGTTAAAAGTGCATTGGTAAACATTCTGCTTGTTTAGCAATACAGCCTAAATCTTCATCCTAAGCTACCTCTGCCTACTCGCTGAGCTTACTCTGAATCCCTATATACTGACTATATCTATATGTTTTATATGAAATTAGATAAAGGATGTTGATTAATCTGATAGTGAGCTAGGCATTTTAACCTTGTTTATTCCCTGCTGCCAATCTGATCTTGCTAAGTGTGATGGTAAAAATGGTAGCGCTATCACAAATTTTGGTAGCGCTATCAGGTAGCGCTACCAAATGTGATTTTGATCGCTTTATTAAACCTCGAAGATGTTTAAAGTTGCGCTATCCCATCGAGGGAACGTTAACAATAAAGAGTAGAACCATGCTTAAAGAACTGCTTACCACTGATGTAATACGTATTCACGAAAGTGCTGATAACTGGCAGCAAGCAATAGAATTGTCATGCCAAGCGTTGATTGAGAAAGGGGCTGTAGAGCCAAGCTATGTTGAAGCTATTTTCCGTTCACATGCGGAAATGGGGCCTTATTACGTTGTCGGTCCAGGTATTGCGATGCCGCATGCTCGTCCAGAAGACGGGGTAAACCAGCTTTCTTTAGGGTTAACGGTTATCAAGCAGGGTGTGAATTTTGACGCTGATGAAAATGACCCCGTGAAACTATTAGTGACACTGGCAGCAACAGATAGCAATAGCCATGTTGAAGCCATAGCTCAACTTGTTGAATTGTTTATGAATGAAGAACATATTCAAATGATTTGTAATGCACAAAGTGTTGAAACAATTCGTGAAATTATCGAGAAATATTAATCTCACATCTTATAAAAATAAAACGGTAGAAAGGTAGAACATTATGAAAATTATGGTTGTTTGTGGTCACGGTCTGGGTACTAGCTTAATGATGGAAATGAGCATTAAGTCAATTATCAAAGAGCTTAACGTTGTGGCTGAGGTGGATCACATTGATTTGGGATCAGCAAAAGGTACACCATGTGAGATTTTCATCGGTACTAAAGATATAACTGAGCAGCTTACTGCACAAGGTGTAGATGGCAAGATTGTTTCATTAGACAACATGATCGATAAAGTGGCGATGAAAGAACGTCTGTCGGTTGCCTTACAAGACCTTGGCGCACTGTAAGAGGCTGTTATGGAATTTTTTAGCTTTCTAATGAATGACGTGTTGGCAGAGCCAGCCGTCCTTGTTGGTCTTATTGCTCTTATTGGCTTGATTGCTCAGAAAAAGCCGGTAACTGAGTGTATTAAAGGCACTGTTAAAACGATAATGGGTTTTGTGATACTAGGCGCTGGTGCTGGTCTGGTTGTAAACTCGTTAGGTGATTTTGCCACTATTTTCCAGCAAGCTTTCGGCATTACTGGTGTTGTGCCAAATAACGAAGCCATTGTGTCGATAGCACAAGAAGCATTCGGTAAAGAAATGGCGATGATCATGTTCTTTGCGATGCTGGTGAATATACTGATAGCCCGTCTTACACCATGGAAATTCATTTTCTTAACGGGCCACCACACTTTGTTCATGTCAATGATGGTTGCTGCAATTTTATCATCTAGCGGTATGTCGGGTGTACCTCTGATTGCGCTGGGCTCGGTGGTTGTCGGCTCTGTAATGGTATTCTTCCCTGCTATTGCTCATAAATATATGAAGCAAGTAACGGGTTCTGATGATGTGGCAATTGGTCACTTCTCGACGTTGTCTTACGTGCTAGCTGGCTTTATTGGTAGCAAGTTCGGTAATAAAGAACATTCAACAGAAGATATGGATGTACCTAAGAGCTTATTGTTCTTGCGTGATACCCCTGTGGCTATTTCGTTTACTATGGGGATCATCTTTATCGTCACGTGCTTGTTCGCTGGCGGTGACTTTGTTCGTGAAGTGAGCGGTGGCAAACACTGGTTCATGTTTGCCTTAATGCAATCTATCAGCTTCGCGGCGGGTGTGTATGTTATCTTGCAAGGTGTGCGTATGGTTATCGCAGAAATCGTACCGGCATTTAAAGGGATCTCCGACAAGTTGGTGCCGAATGCAAAACCAGCATTGGATTGCCCAGTAGTATTTCCTTACGCACCGAATGCAGTGTTAGTGGGTTTCTTATCAAGTTTTGCGGCTGGTTTACTGGGTATGTTCTTACTCTATATCATGGGGCTTACCGTTATTATTCCAGGCGTTGTACCTCACTTCTTCGTTGGTGCAGCAGCGGGTGTATTTGGTAATGCGACTGGTGGGCGCCGTGGTGCAATGTTAGGCGCATTTGCTCAAGGTCTATTGATTACGTTCTTGCCTGTATTCCTTATGCCTGTACTTGGGGATTTAGGATTTGCTAATACTACATTCAGTGACGCCGATTTTGGTGCTGTGGGTATCTTGCTTGGGTTGATTGTTCGTTAATCTTTCTAGTTATATTTTCATAGAATAAATGTAGAAAATAGACACATAACATAGTCTTGTTAAAAGTCCATTTAGAGTTAATCTAGATGGGCTTTTTTATTATTATGTTTTTTATATTGCACTTCTTTATGATTTTCTCGTTTTTGATACGGCAAAAAATGACAAGCTTTTATTACACTTCTCTATAATTAATATTGTTATTAAGCGTATGTTAAAACGGTATGCGAGAGGGGTGAATTTTATGCCATTGATTAGAATAAAGTCGTTACCATTTGAGGGTGACGTTGATATTCCACTAGTCGTTTGTAATTTATCGCAAGCAGTGGCTGATGCTACAGGCATAGAGAGTCATCATATTATGGTGTCGTGGGAGTACTTATTGAAAGGGCATTACTCTCATGCAGGAAAAGTGGCAGAGGTTCAAGGAATTAATACGCATCCATTACTCGTTGATTTAATCGCCCCTAATTTCAATACGGAACAACAGATAATGGCCATGTTGGAACTCATTGCCAATACTATTGCAGAGCACGTACCCGTTGCGAAAAATAATATTTTTATCAACTATACGCCCGCATACAGTGATGGCGTTTATGATGAAGGGCATATAGTTGAGTGGGACATGTAACTATGTGTACTGAATATTCTTATAATTTACTTACGCAATCGCGGTTGTAAGCCATTTTTGTAGTTCAGCTAACTCATTGACGCTTTCAGGAAAAGCCTTTGCTGTTTCGTTAATGATTTTGTTAAAAGCATCAATACTATATGGTTGGTCAATAAGCGCTTTAGGCAACGTTTCTAATGGGGTTGGATTAAGGCTATCTGTGAATATTTTTGCTTTGACTATGTGCGCCTTTTTTATATCAAGATGTAATTCAATTCCACCCCATGTAAAGCGTTCACTTAATGTATGCATAAATTCTGGGGTGTTCCCAAAGTTCCATAGCCAGCTACTTTGATGCTCAAACTTCTCTGTGAAATTGGGTAGTTCTGGTAATGACTCTGGTGATATATATTCTGGCTTTACCGTTTCACCATAATGCTGAAAGAAAGCATCTATGATGGCAGTGCATACATTGTCGTGGTTAATTTCAGGATTAATCTCGTTTAAATTAGCTACGCGAGAACGTACAGATTGGATGCCTTTTGCTTGAAGCTTTTTAGGATCAGGGCGTAAATAGTTGGCGAGACGTCCTAAATCTGCATTCAATAATAACGTACCATGGTGGAAGCCTCTATCCATCGTTTCACGGTATGCTGAACCAGAAAACTTCCGCTCTCCTTCGCTATCTTCAATAACCAGATCATTTCGTCCGGTTGATTTACCCTTCACATGCAACGTCTTCAACGCATTTAATACAATGTTTGTTGACACTGCTTTATCATATTCTGGTTTACCGGCCATGAATGTAAAGTTGGTATTACCTAAGTCATGAAAAACAGCACCGCCACCGCTTTGACGGCGCGCAAGTGTAATGCCATTTTGTTCCATCTTTCGTGTATTACATTCTTTCCATGGGTTTTGAGCACGACCTATAACAACACTATCATCATTTCGCCATAGAAAGAGAACACGTTGCTTGTTAGACATAGACCTGAAGATGCTGTCTTCAACGGCTAAGTTAAACCAAGGATTTGTTGACGTGGAAAGTAATACTCGAATGGTTGACATAATAATAACCTTAACCAAGTTTGTATGATGATTATACGTACATTATTTTTAAATGCACATAGTTCTCATTTGGAAGCTGAGAGTTTGAATCAAAGGAAGGAAGTGAAAAAACCAAATCACATACTGTTTACACTGGAGGTATGTGATTTGGAAGAGGTTTTCAATACAGCGAGTATTAGAATTTTGATTTTGGAATCATTTCTTGAGTATAGCGTACCATTATCAATGTGCTACAGGTATGGACAAAATTGAAACGTAAGATTGTCCTGGTAATGCTGAGTTATTAAGCGTTTGTAACTCTGCATGTAGCCAAGAGTTATTATTTGTTACTATTTATTGAGTTCTTATTTCGTTTATCTGCGTAATTGAAGGTAAATATCATTGTTCTGTATTTTGTGATGCTGAAATCGTTGTTTGTGTACTAGGTGCATTTTTATCCATTGGATCAATAACATCGTAATAAAAGAAGTAACTAACAAGCATAATAAGTGGGATGAATTTAAACCAAGGTTTCATGGTGTGCCCTAATAGACTGGATAACTAATACACATACAGTATCAGGCAATGGTTGATGTGAAAAACGGCAATAATGCAAAGTTAGGTTGAATGAATATGCTGTTATATTCCAACCTTGTCTAAGGTAGCTCTGAGTACCATATCGTAAGGTTGCTTGATATGTGACTATTCGTTTTCTTAATAAGTGAATATTGTCTGAAGATCTTAACTTTATCTTCTACGCTATTTATCATGGCGATAGTGAAATGGCCAATAAATAAAACTAAGGTAAGTGAATATAAAAAATAATTACTTTTTATATTGTTTCTTCATAGAGAATACGTAAACTGCGCGCCTCATATTAGATGTTTCGAGTTCTGCTATGCTTCAAATGTTAACAGCTATACCACCTATGTCTGCATTGGTGATTGCCATTTTATGTGAGGTCGTAGCGACATCGTTATTGCCTAAAACAGAACAGTTTACTCAACCGATACCAACAATCTTTGTACTTATGGGTTATGCAGTGGCTTTTTATCTATTAGCAATCACCGTTAAGGTGGTACCTATCGGTATCGCGTATGCTATTTGGTGCGGGGCTGGCATTGTGTTGGTTTCGATGGTTAGCTGGCTCTGGCATGGTCAACAATTAGATATGTTTGCTGTTTTGGGCATATCTTTGATTCTAGCGGGTACTGTTATTATCAATGTATTTTCAAATACGACTGTACATTGAATATTAAACGGTTATTAATATATTAAGTCGTTCTATATTAAGTTACCGATACAGGCTCATTGAGCCACAAGCATGTGATTGGTAACTTAGTGTCACATTCCTTTCTTTGTTCTGTAACGACCCTGT
This sequence comes from Photobacterium profundum, assembly GCF_003026285.1. Taxonomy (GTDB): domain Bacteria; phylum Pseudomonadota; class Gammaproteobacteria; order Enterobacterales; family Vibrionaceae; genus Photobacterium; species Photobacterium profundum. The sequence continues at coordinate 504,725 of NZ_PYOD01000002.1, read as the reverse complement.
CATGTGTATGAATTACTTTGCTTCTTTCTTAGTTAGAAGGGCAGAGAATGTTACCTCCGTTACGTGCATTAGTCGCATTTGAAACCGTTGCCCGAGTTGGATCTATCGGTGCTGCCGCTCGTGAACTGCATGTTACGCAAGCTGCGGTTAGCCAGCAGCTTAAAAGCCTTGAACAGTTTTTAAATTGCGCTTTATTTGAACGTAGCCAACGAGGTGTAACGCTTACACTTGCGGCTCAACAATATTTACCTATCGTAACGGGCTCATTGCGCCATTTAAAATTACAAACACAGATATTATTTGGTGAGCAGCAATCGGATGTGCTGCGTATCAAAGTGAATCACTCAATTGGGCATAATTGGTTGATTCCCAAACTGTCTGATTTTGCAACTCGCTTTCCCTTTATTCGACTCGATCTTACATTGATTGATTGGCCATCGCGTGAGCCGTGTATTGATACCGATGTTGAAATTACAAATGGCTTTGTCGAAAGTGAAAACACGCGTGCAGAACGTTTGTTTCAAGAGCATTGGCTAATGGTATGCAGCCCTGCATTTAAATTAAATAATCAAGAAGCACTGTCTAATCAAAACTTGTCATTGTTGCCTGCTATTCAAGTGAAAGGCTATGAAGAGAGCTGGATGCAATGGCTTTGTCATAATCAGTATCCAGCGTCGCTACCCAATATACAGCTAGAGATAAGCAACTCATTACATGGTTTAGAAGCTGTAAAGCATGGTGTTGGCGTTATGCTTGTTCGTTCGTTAGTTGCCAAACAATTGTTATTGGATGGCAAGATTGTTCTGGCATTAGATGGGTCGATGCCTTCTGAATCAGGGCACTTTTTAATTACTTCAAATCAGCGAAGTGCCAAAGTAAATTTCTTTTGTGATTGGTTACACCACCAATCAATCGAAGCATAAATATTTTTAGCAGTAATGATTCAGTGCCATAACATTTTCTTATGTTAAACCGTGGAAAATTTGACGTTGACTCAAATAAGTCTGTCACAGAGTCCCTTTAAACTAGCGTTGTATTGTTAAGGAAGCAGTTGAAACATGAAGACTCAAACAGTGAAGGCCATGGCAAGTGCTACCTGTGATAAGCAGAGTGTCGAAAGTACTTATACCAATAGCTCAACGTTACTCAGTAAATGGAATATGAAAGAAAAGGCGAAAGTATTATTTTTTATTGCACCTTTAATGATTCCATTACTGACATTTTGGATTATTCCTTTTGGGTGGAGTATTTATATTAGCTTCACCGATTGGGATTATATTTCACCTGACTATAGCTATGTTGGTATTGAAAATTATCAATATATGTTGGAAGACTACGCGTTTATTCAAGCGTTAATGAATACGTTTATCTTTTCTCTTGGTGTGGTAATTCCTACTGTAATGTTGGGGCTAGGTTTTGCCTTGTTATTGCATAAGAACTTTCGAGGTAGCCAGTTTTACCGTGCGGTGATTTTCTCACCGTGGATTACGCCCACAGTGGCTATTTCTATTGTTTGGTCTTGGGTGTTTGAATCAAAATCTGGCTTGGTTAATTTACTACTTGCGAAGATAGGCATTGCACCTGTTTCATGGCTTGAAAGTGGTGATACAGCAATGATTGCCGTAATGGTTGTGACTGTTTGGCAAGCTGTCGGTTGGACAATGCTGTTCTACATTAGCGCATTAAATAAGATACCAACGTCTTTATATGAAGCTTCTCTTATTGATGGCTGCAGCCCATTAACGCGCTTTTTTAAAATTACGCTGCCGTTGATTTCACCCACCACATTCTTTCTTGTCATCGTTAATATGATTACGGCTATTCAAGCCTTTGACCAATTCCAAATTTTAACGCAGGGCGGTCCAAGTGGAAGTACTCGTACCTTGTTGTATTTGTTCTATCAACAGGCGTTTGAGCAATATGACATGGGGCCAGCAGCGGCAACATCGATGATTATTTTAGTGATTACTGGGGTGCTAACAATCATCAACACTGTAATGGGTAAACGCTGGGTATATTACTAAGGGAGTATGTTATGAACTCAACACAAACGCTCGAGATACCGGTCAATACAGAGACTTCGAGCCTCTCAGGTGAAAATTTGTTTCAACGAGGAATTCGAAATATACCGAGATTCCCCATTATTTCTAAGCATGCTTTTTTAGTTTTATCCGGTTTATTAATGGTCTTTCCATTTATTTGGATGCTGTCTGGATCATTGAAGTCTAATGATGAAATCTTTAGTAATCCTCTTAATTTAATACCAGAAACTATTCGCTGGGAAACGTTTATCGATACGTTTAACAGTGCGCCATTTGGCTTGTACATATTTAACAGTTTTAGTGTGGCGTTATTTACAACGCTATTGGTGATTATTAACTCAGCGATGTTTGCTTATGCGTTAACGCAACTGAAGTTTCGTTCTAAAACGGTGCTCTATTTTGTTGTGATGGGGTGTTACATGTTGCCCGGCGCAGTGACTTATATACCGTCTTACATCACATTGGCAAATTTAGGTTTATTAGATAGCCATACCGGGTTAGTTGTTTCAAATGCAGCCAGTGTTTTTGGCGTGTTTTACTTACGTCAGGTGTTTTTAAAAATTCATCCGTCATTAATTGAAGCAGCACGAATTGATGGGGCTGGGGAAATGAAAATTCTCTGGGCCATTGTATTACCACAATGCCGTTCGGCATTAGCAACACTGTTCTTGATTACGTTTATTACCAACTACAACAGCTACATGTGGCCAAGTTTGGTTATTACGACTCAAGAGCTAAATCTTATTGCAATAGGTATTCGACAGTTCTTTATTGCTGAAGGCAATTATGGATTGAACTGGTCTGAAATTATGGCAGCGAGCACGATAGCTGTACTGCCGTTACTTATATTGTTCGTTGTTTGTCAAAAAACGATTTTGTCCGGCATAGCCGATAACGGTGTTAAAGAGTAGATGGATATGAAACTGAAAACACTCGCAATTTTATGTTCGACCACAGTTTTGGGTAATATGGCTTTCGTTGGCTCTTCGATGGCAGCTACAGAAGTTAACTTTTGGTATTCAGGTGGCACGAAGCCGCAGCAAATGATGATAAAAATGATGGACGAATTTAATAACAGCCAAGATGAGTATGTTATTAAAGGTGCACTTCAAGGCAATTATCAAGAGACATTCCAGAAACTGCAAGCGGGAATGGCGTCAAGAACTGCGCCTGAAGTAGTATTACTCGACTCGACACAAGCTGAATCGATGGCTGGACGTAAGTTGGTGCGTGATTTACGCACTTTTATGGACGATGACTTTAACTTCAACGATTTCTTAAGTGCATTTCGTCAGCAAGTTACATATCCAAATGGCACCGTTTATGGCTTACCGGCTTACGGTACGACACAGATCTTTTATTATAATAAACAAGTGTTAGCCGATAATGGTTTTACCGAAAACGATCTGAAAACCTGGCAAGGCGTGGCCAAAGTATCGCAAGCCGTTACTCAAAAAGATGCAAAGGGCAATACGACCTATTATGGCTGGGAGCCAATGTGGGGCAGACATAACTTAATGGATGCTGCGCTATCAAACGGCGCTAAGTTTATTAGTGATGATGGTAAAACGGTATTAATTGATTCTCCTGAGTGGGTTGAAGTATGGGATAGCTTCCGCCAGTGGATACATGAAGATAAAATTATGCGTATTCACCATGGCGGTCAAGGCTGGGAATATTGGTACAAAACCATTGATGATGTCGTGAAAAATCGTGCTTTAGGTTATACCGGTTCATCGGGTGATCAGGGCGATTTAGATTTCACGCAACTGGCTGCAACAACCCAGCCTGGTTGGGGAGATCACGCTGCAGCACCTCAAGCTGGTGCCCAGATTTTCGTGATGCCAACAGGCACAGACGAAGCCGCTGCAAAAGGTGCATTTGAATTCATGGAATTCTATACCAGTGCAGAAAATACAGCTCGTTGGTCTATGTTTACTGGCTACATTCCTGTACGTGAAAGCGTGAAAAATGTTGCTGATTATCAATCATATACAAAAGCCAACCCGCAAGCACTGATACCATTGTTGCAAGCGGCTACTGCAAGTAAAGATTTCTTAGACCCAACGAATGGCAAAATTAGCGATGCACTAGCAATTGCTGCGGATCAAGTTCAAATCGAAAATATTCCAGCAGAGAAAGCGCTAAAGCAAGCAGCAAAAAAAGCTCAGCGAGCTCTGGATCGAGCCAACCGTTCATAACAACCCTCGATATAGCACTCTTTAAACAGGCGAGTTAATTACTCGCCTATTTCTCTTGCTGATTAAAACAATAAACGGACATACCATGTTGAGATTTGATGGTGAGCTGAGTTTTGGGCATCAGGTACTAAATGTTGATGTGCCTACTGGTACAAAAACGATATCAATTACCGGAACAACCATTAAAACCGGTTTTCTTTACGGTTATTTATACGATGCAGAGCAGCAGTTACGCGGCAATGTATTGTGGGTGAAAGAGCATAAAAAGTTGGTCATTACCGCGGATAACGCATCTCTTGGCGGTATTGCTGGTAATGTGATGGCTGGTCAGTGGCAACTTCATTTATATAACCTTGAAGGCGAAAATCGCGCACCGAAAGCGATGCAATATCAAGTTGATGTTACTTTTGAGTGCGTATCAAAAGCTGATGAGCATGCTAACTTGTTAAGCGTTGCAACCACGAAGAACCTGATTGCGGATAATTCGATTATTTTCGATTACAGCAATATTAAAAACTCAGCATCAAAATGGTATCGGGGCGATCTTCATGCTCATACTCTGTTATCTGATGGGCACAATACGCTAGAAGCGGCAACGAATATCGTTGAGAGGCAAGGGTTAGATTTCTTCTTTCTGACTGAGCACAATATTTGTCACCCTGCTTTGCCGATTTTTGATACAACCCTCATTTTACCGGGTATTGAAGTAACAACTGACCAAGGGCATTTTAATGTTCATGGCCCACGTTGTGGCTTGAATATGTTTAATACCGCTTACTCGAGTGACGCATTGATTAAACAAGGTCTTTCACTGGTGGGTGAGCAACAACAAGGCAGTATCAGCATTAATCATCCGATGATGAAACCTTGGCATTGGCATTTCGATAGCCTGCAATTATCTGCAGTGAATACCATGGAAATTTGTTGTGATCCTACTTGGTCTTCATCGCCAATGGCGACTGAAAAGGCCTTAACAACATTAAGTGCAATGTGGAATGCTGGGCACCGTATTGCAGGTGTTGGCGGCAGTGATTCCCACCTTGAACCTCATGAGCGCAACCCTAAAGCAACGGAACCATCTATTTATGGTGATCCTTCTACTTTTGTTTTTTCACATGGCTTAAGCGGTGAAGGAATACTTACCGGGCTACAGCAAGGGCAGGTGTATATCGAAAGACGCTGTGGATTAGCTTTTAGTATCAATGATGGAAATCTACTGCCAGGCCAAAATGTCGGTGAGCAATCGGTTGATTATCACTTGGCAGTAGCAGATAAAGATAACCATTATTACGCCGAATGTATTGCCGATGGTGTGGTCATTTTAACACTGCCTATTACCAATGAAGGTATAGATATTCATATAAATATGGCTCACTACATGTGGGTCAGATTTGATATTCGACGCGGTGTTTTCAGCGATTATGGTATCAGCAATTGTGATGCCAATGAAGTTGGACTAGAGGCAGAATCTACGCATAGGCAGCAGATACAAAAAGGCGAGTTTGAGGGAATGATCAACCCTGTATACAACGGCAATCATCCCCACTTTTCTTCGCCAATACTGGCAACATGGGGTGAGCTAATGAAGGAAGTAGAACACAATGGAAATTAAAGGATTATTGTTCGATAAAGATGGCACATTATTAGAGTTTCATCAGATGTGGCTGCGTGTCGCACAGGGTGTCGCAGCTGATATTAAAGCGATGTATGTGGTCAATAAAACGATTAACACCACTGAAGTTCAGTTACTTGAAGCGATTGGTGTTTTTGGTGAATACGTCGATAATCATGGTTTATTGGCTTCGAACCCCGTTGAAGATACAGCATTAACTTGGTATGAAATGCTTCAGCCCCAATGTGATTTAAGTGAGTTTACAGCTGTTGTTAAATCTCGCTTTAACGCACAAGTTGAAGATAACCCCGAGTTAGTACAAACCTTACCAGGCGTAAAAGATAAGCTCATAAAACTGAAACAAAAAGGTTTTAAACTAGGCATAGCAACGGCAGATACACGCGATTCTACTTTATACAGTTTGAAGTTAGCTGGTTTAACTGAACTTTTTGATTACATCGGCTTTTCAGATGGCGATATAGAACCGAAACCCGCACCAGCACTATTACTGGGCTTTTGTCAGCAATGTAACATACAGCCTGAGCAGGTTGTGATGTTTGGCGATACCGTTTCAGATATGGAATTTGGTGCTAATGCGGGCGCACGCAAAGTGGGTGTATTAACTGGTACTGCGACAGAATCTGAACTGTTGCCTTACGCTGACGTTGTTTTAGCGTCAGTGGCTGATTTTGAACTCACATTTTGTCGTGAGTCTGGCATCTCGAACCTATAATAACGGATATACAAATGGCTGAAGTAGTACTTCGACAGGTAGAGAAAACCTATCCAAACGGATTTAAAGCAGTACACGGTGTTGATCTTACTATTGAAGAAGGTGAGTTCATGGTATTTGTGGGGCCGTCTGGTTGTGCAAAATCGACAACGTTACGTATGATAGCAGGCTTAGAAGAGATCAGTAGTGGTGAGATTATTATAGGCAATAAGCTGGTTAATCATCTTCCGCCGAAAGATCGTGGTATTTCTATGGTTTTCCAAAACTATGCACTTTATCCACACATGTCTGTTTACGACAACATGGCTTTTGGTTTAAAGCAACAAAAGCTTGATAAGCACAAGATTGATCGCCGAATTCGTGAAGCAGCTGAAACGTTAGAAATTACCCATTTATTAGATAACAAACCGGGTGAAATGTCGGGCGGGCAGCGACAGCGTGTAGCGCTGGGCCGTGCAATGGTACGAAAGCCAGATGTATTTTTATTTGATGAGCCGTTATCAAACCTAGATGCTAAATTACGCGTATCAACTCGGGTGAGTATTGCGCAGCTTCATAATGATTTAAAAGCCGAAGGTCAGAATGCAACCATGATTTATGTAACCCATGATCAGGTTGAAGCAATGACATTAGGCGATCGCATTTGCGTGCTAAACCAAGGGCGTATTATGCAGGTCGATACACCGATGAATTTGTACCAAAAGCCTGCTAATAAGTTTGTGGCTGGGTTTATTGGTTCGCCTGCAATGAATTTGATGAAGGGTAAGATTGAACTAGAAGGAAGCCAGTGTTTTGTTACTTTAGGTTGTGGGACACGGTTTTTATTACCAAGTGATAAATCAGAACAAGTGATATCTAAAGTCGGCCAAAAGGTGTGGTTTGGTATTCGACCTGAACACATAACTGTTATTGACGACCTTGATAATGAAGCTGTATTGCAAGATATTGAAACACTACAAATCAATGTCGTTGAATCAATGGGTAATGAAGTATATTTATATTTAGCTATCGGCAAAGATAAGCTGGTAGCGCGAGTACCATTTAGCCAAGATCAGATGATTAAACACGGTGATATGAAGCCAATGCATTTTGATATGTCGCATTGTCATCTATTTGATATCGATACCGAGCTGTCGTTATTAGTTTAACTATTTGCTATTGTTAAAAGGTCCTGATGAAGAATATTCATCAGGGCTTTTTTAATGTTTGGATCTTTGTTGTTTTGAATTAAAAACAGTTAGCAGAGCCATTTAGCATGCAGTTAGCTTCTTCTTTACGTTGCTCTGCTCTTACTTTACTTTCAAGATCATCTGGTGGTCTGTAGTTTTCATTCGTTGTACAGCCTGCAAGTAGAATACTGACTAGTATTCCCGCAAGCATTGAACATACTTTCTTCATCATTCCATTCCTAAAGAGCAACTTATCGAGTTTCGTTGAGGGGTCATCATGATTTTTATATCAACAGATTGATTTTATGTTTAATTCACCCTTACGAAAACAACCATAGCAGAGTTCTTCTGTAATGTTGAAAGATAAATAAGTGCAATTTCTTTTCTGTTACACGCTGAATTTTATGCTTCCGCTACTTCTTTTGGGGTTTTAATGTAGTAACGGTAATAGCCTACAAAATTACTGGTAATAAAAAGCAACTCAAGCAGAACAGCAGTAGGGGAACCAATAATAATGTTATGCACAATCCAACAACTGGTCGCGAGAATCATAAACTGGCGCAACTGTTTATCTTCTTTAGAAAAGGCGGCTCCATTTTGAAAAAGAGACGCAGCGCAACTGATTAAACTAATGAAGCCAGCATAAGTAAAATATGTCACAACAAGCGAGCTTATAGAGAACAGTACGACCATTTGTCTAGATGTCGTAAAAAGGCTCGTGATGTATCGAACCGCCGCAAGAGCCATTAACCCTGCTGCTGTCCATTGTTCTAATAATGCAAAATGAATAGCAATTAAAATGACTGCAAAAACGAAACAAATGATGATTTTTTTCCTTTCTTTAAACTGAAAAGATAAAAGATCAAAAAAGGCTGCGAACCCAATAATTATCTGAGAAAGTAAAAAAGCAGTCATGAAGATAATCCTTATTTATAATTCAGTCTGTAAAAGTTGTTTTTGCTTCTTTTTCTCAATACGGGCAAGCCATACCAGAGGCAATATAATCATTGCTGTTCCAATTAGCATTGCTAAATCAGGTACTTCATCAAACCACAATAAACCCACACCAACCGCACCTAATAAGCCGCTATATTCCGCACTGGCAATTTTGTTACTCTCAGCCGATCGGTAGGCGATCACGCAGGTTGCCGCATAAATCAAAATAAATGCACTTGAGCCAGCAGCGGTTAACAACGGTGCCCAGTCCCAAGGTTGTCCTTCCCATACGGCTAAACCTAATGAAGCTGGCATACCCGCAAGGTTTGTTAACAATAATGTTTGAGCAACGGTTTGATGGGTTGGTAGTTTTCGGATTAATAAATTATTAGCGGCTAACGTAACCGCAACAACGAGTGCTGCCATTGCTGCCCAATTAAGTTCAGTTGGCCTTATAACGACTAATACGCCAGCAAAGCCGAGCATACCTGCAGCAACAGAATGTTTAGTGAGCTTTTCACTAAAAAGCATCATCGCCATCGGTAACATGATTAACGGTGCAGCATAGAAAATGGCATTTGCTGTCGCGAGTGGCATTGAATTAATGGCTATAACCATAAAAATGGCACCAAAAAGCCAAATGTGAGCCCGTAATGCGTGCCATTTCAGCCCATCAATAAAGCTCTTTTTCGATGTAGATAAACAAAATGGAACAAGAATCAAAACTGCAGTCAGCTGTCTAAAAAAGACAAACTGAAAAATAGCAGTATCGGCATCCAGTGTTTTAATTAATGCATCAGAAAAAACGGCTACCAAATTCCCCACAATAAGCAGCGTCATGGCAAGACCAACAGATATTTTAGGCATAATATGACTCCTTTTTTCGGGGCATGAGGCATTAATGTAGAAACGGAAATAACGAATAAATTGTTTTGAAATTTACGATTAGCCGATAGATCACAGAAAGTGATTTTTGGAGGATAGAGAATCCTAAGGATGAAGTATAATGATATAAATTAACTTAGTATTAGTTGAGCTAATAGTGAAATTACCTCCGTTACGTGCTGTTCAATGCTTTGAATCTGTTGCGCGATTTAATAGCTTTTCTAAAGCGGCTGAAGCATTACACGTTACCCAAAGTGCGGTTAGTCATCAGGTTAAATTACTTGAAGAATACCTAGGTGAAGACCTTTTTATTCGTCAGGGGCGAAGGCTATCGTTAACCGTTATTGGTGAGCGTTATCAAGAGGAAGTCAATTCTGCGCTGATCAGTATTTCGCACGCGAGTCAGAAGTTGCGAGAAGGCGAGGATGGTAAAATCCGTTTAGCGATTTATAGTACGCTAGCGGTAAAGTGGCTGGTGCCTCGATTAGATAACTTACGGCAACTACACCCTGAAATTGATCTTACGTTGAATATGGTGGCTGATGAGCCTGAATGTAGCGATCAAGTAGCTGACTGCTTTGTTACTGCCTATCCTCCGTCAAGGAATTTTGTTAGTGAGTTTCTTTATAAAGAACAGCTATATCCTTTTTGCAGCCATAAGCTGTGGCATGAAATGCAAGGCAAGTCGTTACCAGAAGCGTTGTGGGAGCAGCCTTTATTATCGGTACATTCAATATTTAAAGATGGAACCGAATGTAAAGACTGGCGGCAGTGGTGCGAGTTAGGTGGGTTTGAGCTACCGGATAATGTAAAAGTAAGCCATTTTAGCCATATGATTTTAGCTGCTGAAGCGGCGAAATATCATCAAGGCATCGCCTTTCTTAATGACTACTTTATGACAGACCAAGACCGGCTGCAGGACTTGATTAGAATCCCAATGCATGAGTTACCGACAGGCGATAGTCTGTATTTTGTGTATAAAAAATCCCGAGCCAAGCAACTAGAAATTAAAATACTGAGCCAATGGCTTAAACTGCAATGCTATGACTGATTAAGTGGCTGAGCAGTACTACAGATTATTGAATGGCTAATTGAATTCGTTCAACATCGATTTTTGTACTGAACCATTCATTAATGTGAGAGTTGAACCACTCTTCATCGATTTCACCTGTAATGGTTACTTTTGTTTCTGGGGTTACTTTAATGCCATGCCATTTGTCGTTGTCGATTTCTACCGAGATATTGTCTTGACCATCGGAGAAGGTATACATTTCGTCACCTAAAGAGGCTGTGATATAGCCTGTAAGGGTAACAGGCTGGTCATCTGTCCCTTCTTTTGCCACTTTCACGGAGGTTTCACTCGGCCCGAAGAAACCTTGATCGTTTAAGCCTGTTGTATTGGCGAAAGTCATTGGAGAAAGAATAAGAAGGCTAGACAGTAAAAGTGCTTTTTTCATTTTTATACTTATTGAGTCAAAATAGGTGAGTTGATGATATGAAGCATAAAGGATCAAAAGTGAACAATAGATGAACGTACTATATTGATAGGAAATAGTGAGACTAAAACTTCAATCAAGATATACAGCTTTAGATACGCGTCTCTAAGTGATAGTTATTGCTAGTATGCGTCTTAATAAATTGTTGTTAAATGTAAGATTTTTACGTTATTAGCCAAAAGAAATCGAATTCCTTGTTAGTGTAGAGTAAAAGTATGCTGTGATTGCTGAATTCTTGAACGGTTGGTCAGTAACGCTATTTACAGCCTTAGTGGATATACGTATTATTCACCGCGTTGGAGAGATGGCTGAGTGGTCGAAAGCACCGGTCTTGAAAACCGGCAAGGGTTTATAGCCCTTCTAGGGTTCAAATCCCTATCTCTCCGCCACATTCAAAGAAGCCGCTACATTGTTAGCGGCTTTTTTACGTCTGTAGTTTACCAATCCGATAGGGATGCAGAAGCCTAGACTGGGTTCACCTGAGCGAAACGAAAGATGCAGTGGTGAGATGTAACAACTACACTCAGTCTGGTTGGGCTACGATCTGAGTGAGCCCCTGCCAAAACTGATTAATAGCAGAACGTGTCGGCTTTTTTGAACGATAACAGACAACGTCAAGAGAAATTACTGTTTCGGGCTGCTCTGGAAACGCTTGAATCAGTAAACCTTGCTCTAACTCATACTCAATTGTATGCATTGGTACCCATGCAATGCCTGCTCCGTTAACGGCCATTTTAATTAGTGATTCACTAAGTGTTGTTTCAAAAATCTGTTCTAGTGGAAGCTTGATCCTTTCGATTAATGGTACTACAGCATTAAACAAGAAAGTATGTTCAGAATAAGCGAGATAGGGATAGTTCTGATCGTCCGGGTGCAGTTTAAGTAACTGTGGAGAAATAACCGGAATAATACTTTCTTTGCAGACTAAACAGCGATCGAGTTTATTTTCGATTAAAAATGATGGGCGCATTCCCTTGGTATTGTAAGCAAAAAGTATATCGTTTGAGTTGTCGAGCAGCGCCTGAAAGTGATTATCTATTCCTTGCACTGAAGGGTTGACTGCGAAATTAAGTCCTTCGAATAATGGTTCTGCTTGGTTAAACAGGCGAGGTAGTAAATTAACCGCAAAGGAGTGCAGGCAGACAATACGCACGGACTTATCTGTTTTCAGTGATGCCTGGGAAAAATCGTCCTTTGTCACTTTAACCATTTCTAGCAAGCTTTCCACATAAGGGACAAACTTCTTCCCGTGCTCGGTTAGCTCTATCGGGTAGGAGGTCCGATCAAATAATGTTACGCCAACCCATACCTCCAAAGCCTGAATACGGCGGCTGAAAGCCGACTGAGTAACATATCTGGCTTGTGCCGCTGCCGAGAAGTTACCTAGTTCTCGTAGACTCATGAAATCATCTAACCACTTGAATTCCAAGCAATCCTCCTTGTGTCTTGGTCTTTATGATCTGAATGCATACTATCATTCGAAATCAGCAATAGAAAACAAAATACTCACAATCAAAGTATGGGTATGCTGCCTGACAATAAATATAAGCCGTTTAAAACGGTAATTTATCGCCACGTTTTATCAAGTGGTTTGAGATATTTATCCAAAATGAGATTAAAAGGAAATTATGTTTACCCTACTGAAAAATACTGACCTCTATTGCCCGGTTCATATTGGCAGAACCGATGTTCTGCTTGCCAATGACAAGATTGTGGCAATTGAACAATCACTCAATGTTAAAGGACTGAGTGATGTAACTGTCATCGATTGCGGGGGGAGGATGGTCGCTCCGGGACTGATAGATCAACATATTCATCTTACCGGAGGAGGTGGTGAAGCCGGGTTTGCCAGTAGAACTCCACAGGTCACACTGTCAAAATTGATCAAGGCAGGAACAACTACTGTTGTTGGTGTTTTAGGCACCGACGGTATATCTCGTTCACCTAAAGATCTTTATGCCAAAGCGGCAGCACTAACAGAAGAAGGCATTACTGCCTTTATGCACACTGGATCTTATGAAGTGCCGACCAAAACCATCACTGGCAATATCCGTGATGATCTTACCTTCATTCCCCGTATTCTCGGGGTGAAAATCGCGCTAGCCGATCATCGCTGCTCGTTTCCTACCACACAAGAGCTGGTACGAATTGTATCCGACCTCCGTATCGCCAGCCTGTTATCGGGAAAGCGGGGAGTATTACATACTCATATGGGTAGCCTGCCGCAGCCATTTGCTCAGATTAATGAATTGCTTGATATGGGACTACCGATCCATCATTTCTCACCGACCCATGTCGCCCGAACCGAAGGGTTGTTTGATGAAGCTATTGGGTTTGCTTTACGTGGCGGTTGTATTGATATTACCTCCGGCGGTAGCCGCTTCACCCCGCCCGAGAATGCTGTGAAACTGGCGTTAGAATCGGGTATTACGGCCAGACAAATTACCATTAGTTCCGATGGTAACGGCAGTTTACCTCAGTTCAACCCTCAGGGTGAACTAATCGGACTGACCGCTGCCGGTGTAGACAATAACCTTTTGCTGTTACCAAAACTTATCGATCAAGGTATTTCACCAGAGCAGACCTTTGCCATGCTGACATCTAATGTAGCTGACTCGCTTGGCATTAACAAAGGACGTATTCAGACTGGTCACGATGCTGATATTTGTATATTTAACGATGACTTTACTCTGCATAGTGTGATCGCTAAGGGTAAAACCATGCTGGCTGATAATAACCTTCTGATCACTGGTAACTTCGAATAAAGGAATAATCATGAGCTTACTTATAGCATTGATCGGACTCATTTTTGCGGGCCGACTTATTTTAAAAAACTACAACCCACAGGCAGTACTGTTTTTAACCGGTATTGCCATGATGGTCATCGCGGTGTTTACTAACGATGCCACTTTTGTCGATAAATCAACAGGGTGGCTTGGTTTTGATATTTTCGAATATATTCGGAACACGTTTAGTAGCCGCGCTGGGGGGCTTGGCCTTAAGATCATGCTAATCGGCGGCTTTGCGATGTTTATGTCAGCCATCGGTGCCAGCCAGGTGATGGTTAAGGTAGCAGCAAAGCCACTGATGAAACTGAACTCTCCCTATTTGATGCTGGCATTAGCCTTGATCTTAGGTCAAACACTGTCGCTGTTTATTTCCAGTGCAACTGGACTGGGACTGTTGTTGATGGCAACACTCTATCCGGTATTGATACGCTTAGGTTGCAGCAAAGCAGCCGTTGCGGCGGTACTTGCCAGCACTTGTGCAATTGAGTTCGGCCCGGGGTCGGGCAATTCCATCCTCGCAGCGCAAACTGCCGGAATGGATATCACAGACTTTTTTGTTAACGAGCAGCTTCCTGTGATCAGCATTCTAATTGTTATTATTGCCGGCATTCACGCTCTCGTGCAGCGCTATTTTGATAGCAAAATGAAGCAGGAAGAACAGCCTGCGCAATTGCAAAGTGATAGTGACGTGACAGGCACTGACGCCCCTCTTTATTATTTGCTGTTACCGATGTTGCCGCTGTTTTTTATGCTGACTTTCAGCAAAATGGGGGTTGGTACGATTAGAGTGGGTATGGATACCGCAATCTTACTGAGTATCTTTATAGGTCTGGTGTGTGAATACATTCGCCATAAACAAGCCAAGCCAGTATTTGTAAAGTTGCAGGTGATCTTCAATGATATGGGTAAGGTGTTCGCCACTGTGGTTACCCTGATCATTGCAGGCCAGACTTTTGCTATGGGTCTGAAATCAATCGGAGCTATCGAGGCGCTGTTAAACCTAGCCAGCAGTGCCGGCTTCACGGCCAGTGTGATTGTTCTGTTTATGGCTGTACTGACCTTCTCAATCTCAGCTCTTATGGGTTCAGGTAATGCTGCTTTCTTCTCCTTCGCGCCAATGTTGCCGCAAATAGCTGAAAAAATAGGTACCAATGTCGCCGATATGATCCTGCCTATTCAGTTGTCAGCAGGTATGGGGCGGACTATTTCGCCAATTGCAGGAGTCATCATTGCGATCGCAGGTCTGTCGGGACTATCACCTTTTGATATCGTTCGCCGAACCGTTATCCCTATGCTGAGTGGCTGGTTGATCATGCTAACAATCACCTTTAGTCGAAGCGGACAGATCATGCAGATACTGCCATTCTTAGTCGGCATTATCGCTCTGCTCGCGATTATTACTTTTATCATAAAGAAAAGAGCCAATCCGCAAGTTGCAAGTGAAGTGTAACGCTAAATAAAATAAGAAAAAAATCACAAGGAAAGCACTAAGATAAAGAGGCCATAATAGGCCAAAAAACAGACAAGCAAGGCAACCTTCGAGTTGCCTTCGCACAACAGTTTATACTTCAGTATAACTTTACGACAAATCCACTTTTGCTATAGTCTTTTGGTGAACAACCCGCTATGTGATTAAAATCGAGATAGAAACTATTTTTTGAGAAGAACCCTGATAAATAAATAATTTCAGTTATGTTTAGGCTAGTATCAATTAATAAGGTTTTTGCATATGACACTCTTAAGTTAAGTATGTATTGGCGTATTGTTATGCCTAAGTTCTTAGTAAAAATATTTGTGACATAGTTAGGGCTAAGCCCCAGATGCTCGGCTATATCTCTGGTCTTAATGTTTGACCTAAAGTTTCTTGATATGTACAAGAGTACTTCAGACATAATATTATTAGCTGAGTGGTCAACATTCTTAATTCCAACTTTATCGTTAAGTTCTTTTACCGCTATTCGCATTAGAAAAAGCCTGATCTCTTCTTTTGATATGTTAGATAAAGCGGGTAAACCATTGTTAATCTCATGCTGCCATTGGCTGATTGTATCAATCGACAGCCCCGAAGATATTTTAGCGACGACAAACGTTCTCTTTGGCAGTACCAACTATTCCAACCAATGAAAGGGGTAAGACAAATATTATTACCAATAGCTCTTGCACCATTAATTCTTAACCTTGTCATTTTTCTCTCTATCAAATTTTCATGACTATCTTCACCAAAAGCCTGAGAAATTAACTCCCCCAATGGAGCTTAATAAGTATCAAAAGCTACACTCGGAATCAAAAGATGATGGATTTGTGATCGCCTTCTGATAATGAGAACTCATGTGAAAGGGCGATAATTTAAATGAAATGGAATATTGCGGGAATTTGTTGAAGCTCTTAGATAACGAATAAATATGATGATAAATTCATTCGGACAAACGCATCATGACTGCTCAATGACGTCTATGTCAGTGTGAAAGGGTAAAACTGCATTAATTAGTAGAAGTGCTGTTTAAAAACTCAGATTATCGAACTTATATTTACAATGGATAATTAATGGATTTGATATAACACATAAGACTACAAATTATTAGCAGCGCAAGAATTTAACGTACTGGTTAATGCTTTATTCAATTTAATTATTACCGCGTATAAATCATGTTAAAACCGAGGCGGTAAACCGTGACTACCATCACAACTAAGGAGGTATTGTGGCTTGCCACAATAACACATCGTCATATTTCTAGGTTATTCATGTAGCCATTATTTGACAATTAAATAGGCTCCCCATGGTAGTACCTGATACTCAATACGGTTTTTTTATAGATACCAGCCGTTGTACAGGGTGCAAGACCTGCCAAGTTTCATGTAAAGATAAAAATGAATTACCTGCTGGTTCTAGCTTTCGTCGCGTCTACGAATATGTTGGCGGAGAATGGGCCAAGGATACAAACGGCACATGGACACAAAATGTATTTGGTTACTACGTTTCAATTAGTTGTAACCACTGTGCAGACCCTGCCTGTACGAAAGCATGCCCAAGCGGCGCAATGCATAAACGTAAAAAAGATGGGCTTGTTGTAGTTAACGAAGATGTTTGTGTTGGCTGTCGCTACTGTGAGATGGCCTGCCCATATGGTGCCCCTCAATTCAATAAAGAAAAAGGTCATATGACAAAATGTGACGGTTGTTTTGACTTACTTGAACAAGGCAAGCCACCAACCTGTGTAGCATCATGTCCACTACGTGCTATTGAATTTGGCTCAATTGAAGAATTACGTAAAACACACGGAAATATTGCTGAAATAGCACCTTTACCAAAATCCTCTCTAACTTCGCCATCGCTTGTAATAAAGCTAAACAAAAACGCAAAACCATCTGGCGATACGACTGGACAAGTCATTAACATTAAGGAGGTATAATATGCACGAATTACCGCTTGTTTTCTTCACCGTTATCACACAAGGCGTCGCTGGCTTCTTTATTTTATTTACGTTATTCATGCTATGTCGACCAGTAAAGACAAATGAAATTACAGATATATATATGAAGCCACTACTTGCTTTATGGCCAATACTCGCCATTGGTGGTTTAGCAGCACTTAGTCATATGGGGACGCCAACACGTGCGCTAAATATAATTAATGGTCTTAAACACTCATCAGCACTCAGCCTTGAAATCTTCTCTGTTTCAATCTTTGGTGGGCTCGGCGTTTTGGCCACGTGGATTCTATGGAAGCGCACCAATTACACAATTACCTTGGTTTCATTTATAACTGCAAGCATTGCAAGTATTGGTATGATTTGGTTAATAAGCTCAGTATACAAATTACCAACCGTCACACTATGGGACTCAAGCTGGACACGAGTTAACTTTTACATAACTGCACTTAATCTCGGTTGTGGGCTAACGTTTCTTCTAATGAACTTAGTAAACAAAGATAAACACGATAACTTCATATCTCAAGCGATCCGATTCGCATGCTTATCCGCACTAATTATTACAATAGTCACAAATACCAACTACACACTATGGCTTACAAGCACACTCCACACCATGGGCGCAACACTTTCACCATCATCGGAACTTCTGATGACTGCAAAAGTAACACTTCTAACTATTGCATTAGTACCTGCAATTATGATGCGTCGTCCATCAAGTAACAGATTTGTGGGTTTGGGTATTTTTTCCTGCCTTTTGGTTTCAGAGCTGATCGGAAGAATCTGTTTCTACGACCTTATTTTGATTAAACAGCTTTAAGCGAAGAGTTGGTGACTATTATGAATACTAAATTTAAAGACAAAAATACCGTACTAGAAAACCCGAAGCGTCGCTCATTATTAAAACTTGGCGCCTTCTTTGGAGCAAGCGCGTTTCTATCAACGCAACCTCTAAATGCTATCGCATCAGTCATAATCAAAACACATTACGAAGAAATAACGAAGTGGCATAACTGCTGGGCTCACTGCCATTCTAGCTGTTTACTGATAGTTGTTACCGAAAATGGAAGAATAAAAAGAATCGAAACTGATGATCAAGGTGATGATGAGTATGGTCAGCAACAAGTTCGCGCATGTTTACGCGGACGTGCCATTCATAAACGTACATTTTCACCAGATCGATTGAAATACCCAATGCGCCGTATTGGTAAACGTGGTGAAGGTAAATTCGAGCGAATCTCGTGGGATGAAGCACTTAACGAAGTGCATAAACGTCTTTCTAGCGTGATTGATAAACACGGAAACAGTTCTATCTTCTTTCGTATCGGTTATGGTAAGCCAAACGCACCATACCATTTTGTTCCAAGGTTTCTTAACTCGATTGGTGGACACTTACCAGCACATGGTAACTATAGTAGTTATCAAATTGATACCGCGAGTGCTGTCACCTATGGAGACAAAAAATTCACAATGGGCAGCGCTCCGACTGAATTTAGAAACTCAGATTTGATTCTATATTTTGGTAATAACCCTGCCAATACGCGGATGAGTGGTGGTAGTGACACCTACAATTATCAAGTCAACAAACGTGTTAAAACGCCAAGAACGATCATTATTGACCCCCAATACACTGACACGGCTTGCGGTCGAGAAGATCAATGGATACCAATCCATCCAGGAACAGATGCAGCACTAGTAGAAGCACTAGCTTACATACTTATTACGGAAAACTACGTTGATGAAGAATTTCTTGCGACGTATTGTTACGGCTACGACAAAGAAGAGGGTAACGTAGAGAAAAACATTCTGCCCCTTGATGCATCTTTGGGTTATAAGGCTTATATTCTTGGTCATGGTGCAGACTGCACTGCAAAAACGCCAGAAAGAGCCGAGAAGATTTGTGGTATTCAAGCTAAAGCTATTTACACATTAGCTCGCGAACTTGGTAACGCAAAGGCACCATTTATTGCTCAGGGCTGGGGGCCTCAACGCCAAGCAAACGGTGAACAAACCGTTCGTTCTATATATATGCTTCCTATGCTACTAGGACAAGTTGGATTACCTGGTACAAGTAATGGCGGCTCTGACTATTTATTTAAATCAACAGACATTACTAAGATGCCTCTTGGGGAAAATAACGTCAAAGCTAAACTACCATGTTTCAAATGGCTGGAAGCGATTGAACGTGGACAGGAAATGACATCTAAAACAGATGGCATTAAAGGTGTTGATAAACTTGATAGTGATGTGAAATGTATTTTTGTTTATCAAGGTAATTGGCTGATAAACCAACATTCTGACTGTAACGGCACAGCCAAGATCATTAAAGATGAAGAAAACGTTGAATTCATTTTTGTGATGGATAATTTCATGACAGCGAGTGCAAAATTTGCTGACATACTATTACCAGACATTACATGGCTAGAAAATTCACGTATTGTTAAGTTCTCAACACACCTAACTAAGACAGAGCATGTACTCGATCCAATGTACGAATGCCGTCATCCTTACGATGTATTCTCTGAACTTGCGGGTAAGTTTGGTGTTCGCAAGCAGTATACGGAAGGTCGTAGCTGGGACGAATGGCAACAGCACCTTTACGAATTAAGTCGAAAAAAACATCCTGAATTCCCTCCTTTTGAGGTACTGGATAAAGCAAAGACAATTCGTATGCCTTTCGATCCTAACGCAGATCGCTATGTGTTCAAGGATTTCCGAAAGGCTCCTGAAAAACACCCTTTACCTACATCAACAGGCAAGATTGAAATCTACTCCCATATCCTCGAAAAATACGCGAAAGAGTGGACTTTGCCAGAAGGCGATGTCATTACACCATTGCCAAGCTATGTTGCAACATGGGAAGGTTTTGAAGACTTCGAGTTAAAGAAAAAATATCCACTTCAACTTATTGGTTGTAAACCAAAAGGTCGTGCTCACTCAGTCTATCAAAATGTTCCTTGGTTACGTGAGGTTCTAGAGGATGCTGTCATTATAAACCCTGTAGATGCTAAAGAACGCAACATCAGCAATGGAGACATCGTACATATATATAACGACAGAGGAACGGTTGAACTATCCGTACGCGTAACTCCACGTGTTATGCCTGGCGTTGTTGTAATACCTGAAGGCATGTGGTTCACCCCTAACGCACAAGGTATCGATAAGGGAGGGTGCATAAATACCCTGACTAAATGTCGCGCAACAGCTTTAGCTAAAGCGAACCCTCAAAACACCAATTTAGTCGAAATTAAAAAATCATAAAACTAAAGGAAAGCTAAGGGGTAACCCGTAGCTTTATTGCTATGAAAGATAATTATCAAGAAGATATTCTTATACTCAACATTCTTGCAAAATTTTACCTATCACCACCATTGATAGATGCAATTAACTGCTTGATTGAAAATAGCTTTGATGTAACAGAAGGCAGTTATGCTACTGATTGGCAAACACTCACCGCAACCTTAAAAAATTTAGCTTTATCCGATAAGCTTGAAAATGAAATAAAAGAACAAGCCGCCGATCACTTATTATTATTTGTTGGGTTAGGAATGCCAAAAGCACCACCATGGGGATCAGTTTATCTTCATGATGAAAACTTACTTCTTCAAGACTCTACTTTTGCTCTAAAGGCGTTTGTGGATGAAAATCAACTGGAATTTAAACCATTAGAACGTCAACCAATCGATCATATTGGTTTTTGTCTTGAAATATTAGCTTTACTGCTCGAGAGGGTCGATCTAAATCAGCATAATGAAACACCTAAGCGAAATGTAAGAATCTTTCTGTCTCAACATCTTTTACCATGGATTAATTGTTGTTTAACATTACTGATAACGAATGCTGAAACAGGCTTTTACCGTTTAATTGGTCTTATCACCCAAAACTTAATTAACGATCTTGCTATTTCGCTTAATGCTAGTGCCCCAGAAAATGTAAAAATTTACTTTTAAATAAAGGTTATGGTTTCATGAAAAAGATAATCGCTACCATCGTTGTAACGTTTTTCTGCCAATTTTACTCGATACTAAGCCATGCAGCTGAAAATAAGCAAGAGATCAAGATTGGCGCTTTTTCTGATCACGGCTTTAATGAAAGTCAAAATCGATGGACAGCCATCATAAATCTACTCAACTTACGGCTTCCTGATTACCATTTCTCGCTATATTCCATTAAGCAAAACAAAATGCGCCAAGCGATTGTTGATAAAGAAATTCCGTTTGTCTTTATTAATCCGGGTGAATCGATACGAGTAGGTAAAATAAACACACTGTCATGGTTAGCCACATTGATAAGCCCCTTATCAGAAGGCACAACGCAATCTATCGCATCAGCTGTATGGGTACACAACGATAGCCCATTCCATTCGATGAACGATCTCTATAAACAAAAAATCGCGTCAGTTAGCCACTTTGCATTTGGCGGATACCTTGCGTATGCACGTGAAGTAAAAGATTATGATTATGACAGTGAATACTTTCAAAACGTAATTTTTACAGGATATCCCCATAAAGATGCGATTTCACAGTTAATAAACAATAAAGCCGATGCAGTAATCATCCCTACGTGCTTTATGGAGGAGTACACCAAACTCAATAATATCGACATTAACGAATTCAGACTAATTAATGATAAAACACCACCAAACTTTCAATGTAAAGTAAGCTCTCGCTTATACCCGAACTGGTCTTTTGCTATGTTGGATCACGCTGACAGAGTATTAGCAAAAAAGATTGTATCTATTCTCTTTTCAATTGAGCCACAAAGCCTCGAGGCAAAATCAGCCAAATCTCTTGGCTGGAGTGTTCCCGAAGCTCAGATAGAACTTGACAGCCTCTTCTACGATTTAGGAATGCATCCACAAGCACAAACATTATCAGAAACAATCACTAACCACGTATTAAAGTATCAAAATATAGCATGGACTATTTTCTTACTGTTTTTAGTATTGCCGTCATACCACATCTACCTAACAATTAAATTTCGTAATACGCAAAACCAAAAACAAAAACTACAACACACACTTCAGCTATCACAAAAAAGGGCATTAATAGGAAAGCTTGGTGGTAACCTTGCTCACGAAATGAACCAACCCCTCGGGGCTATGCGGCTATATGCTGAAAGCGGAATAGCAATAAAAGAGAATGATAATGAATTTTATGAGGGCATTTTAAGCAAAATATTAGTGCAACTAGAGCGAACAGAAAATGTCATTAATCGCTATCGCACCATGCTTAAATTAGCCCCACCAGATAGAACAACATTCATTTTCGACGATCTACTACTTTCAACAATTGAGATGATTGATTGGTATGTTTTAAAAAAGAACATCAATATTAATGTGAAAATACACACCAAAAGTATTGTATTTTCAGGTGACAAAACAGCAATACAACAAGTACTCATCAATATCATCACAAATGCTATTGATGCGACTTACCAAGAGAAAGGTAACGAAATAAACATTAGCCTAGAGAAAAGTGATGACACAATGATTCTCGTTATTCATGACACAGGTACTGGGTTTACAAAGAACGAGTCTACATTATTTGAACCATTTCATACGAGCAAGAAAGATGATGGTGGACTAGGGTTAGGCTTAAGCATTTGCCAAGACATAATCAGCACCCATAAAGGAACTATCCGTCTAAAGAACGACACAAGTAAAGGTGCAATTGTCACCATAACTCTTCCGCTTATCGGGTAAATTTATGACAACAAAACATATCTACATCGTCGACGACGATGTCAGCATGGCCGATGCTCTACAATTATCGTTAGAAATTGAAGGCTTCAAACCGATCGTATTCACATCAGGAATCAACTTCTTAGAGCACATCAGAAAACTTAGAGATGAAATCTACACCGAAGGTACCGTCATACTCGACATCAACATGCCTATTTTGGATGGGCTAAAAGTACACGAAGAAATAATAAAACTAGGCTGCACCTTCTCTATCATCTTTCTAACTGGTCACGGTGATGTACCCATGGCCGTGAATTCGATAAAAAATGGCGCATTTGATTTTCTTCAAAAACCAGTAAAAAGAGATGAGCTAAACAAGGTACTACATGATTCATTAGAGCATTCAAAAAATCTATCATATAACACCATGTATCGACACAAAATCTCACAACTAACCGACAAAGAAAAACAGGTCCTAATTCGAGTTATAAATGGAATGAAAAACAAAATAATAGCTGACGAACTAAACCTTTCGATTCGTAGTATTGAAGTCTATCGTTCTAAAATCTTCAAAAAACTTGATGTGTCCACGCTTGCTGAACTCGTTGCCACTACCACAAAACTTAATTTGGAAAGCATCTTGTAGTCGTAAATCAGCATAACTTTGTGACAAATACATTTTTCAGTGCTTTATTTGAGGTGTTTATCTTTTTTAGGTGTAATTATTGGTTTTAAACCTGCCTTACCCAGAGCACTTCGCCAGATACAAAAAGACCAGCAGAGGTGCTGGCCTTTTGATGTTGTGAGAAGCAATTAAGCTAGCATGATGTTGGCAATCATAGCCGATAGAATGCTAACCAACGTCGAGCCATACAGTAAGCGTAAGCCGAAGCGGGCAACCATATTACCTTTCTCTTCGTTGACCCCTTTAACAGCACCCGCAATGATACCAATTGAGCTGAAGTTAGCGAAAGACACCAAGAAGATGGAAATTGTACCAACTGTATGTGCAGAAAGGCTGCCCAACTGATCTTGTAATGCCATCATTGCCACAAACTCGTTTGAGACTAACTTAGTTGCCATGATGCTACCGGCTTGTAAGGCTTCGTTGGCAGGAATTCCCATTAGCCATGCAATCGGGTAGAACGCATAACCGATCAGATCTTGGAAGCTAATACCGAAAGCAAAGGTGAAACCTGCGTTGATCATGGCTATGAGTGAGATAAAACCAATCAACATTGCAGCGACAATTACCGCGACTTTAAATCCCGTTAGAATATATTCGCCGAGCATTTCGAAAAAAGTAAGCTTTTCAATTGCTTCATCGGCCATCATATCGTCAAAGCTTACTTCTGCCTCATGATCATAAGGGTTAATGATCGACAGAATAATAAAGGTGCTGAACATGTTCAAAAATAATGCGGCTACTACAAATTTAGGAGCGATGAGCTGCATGTATGAACCGACTATCGACATAGATACTGTAGACATAGCAGTGGCTGCTAATGTGTACATACGGCGCTCTGACATACGGCCCAAAATGTCTTTATAAGTGATGAAGTTCTCTGATTGACCAACCATTAATGCGCTGATGGCGTTAAATGACTCAAGTCTACCCATTCCGTTGACTTTAGACAGTAAGTAGCCAATTGCACTAATTACCACTGGTAGCACTTTAATGTGCTGTAAAATACCAATAAGGGCCGAAATAAAGACAATAGGCATTAATACTTGCAGGAAGAAATCGAAGCCACCTTCATTGACTAATCCGCCAAAGACAAAGTTTGTACCTTCAGCTGCGAACGCCATTAGGCCATTAAAACCACCTGCAAATTCGGCGATAATACCTGTTCCAGTTGAAGAATTTAGTAAGAAATAAGCAACACCCATTTCAATCACGAGAAGCTGAATAATATAGCGAAGTTTAATGCTCTTGCGATCTTTGCTGGCCAATAAAGCAAGGACAGCAACAACAGCAAGTCCAAAAATAAAGTGTAAGTAAGGCATAATAGATGTGTACCAATGGTGATTTTTATCAAACTATTTATGAATCCTAGCTCTGCTGTTACTTTCAAATGGTGACTCAAATCCCACTTTCAACTCTATTTCTATTCAATAAAAGGGCTAATAACCAGATATGTTGAAAGAAAATGCATTTGTCTTTTAAGTGCTTAGAGGGGTAGATAGTACAAGTGTTAATTATGGAATCTGACTTTTTAGTATGGTGGTTTTTTTTCGTGGTTACGGTATGTATTTAGCGGTTATGGTGCTGCGTAAAGAATGCTGATGTTGATGTATGTATCCGATATTTCAGATCTTGGTAATTGCCTAGAACGTGTAAGGAAATAAATAGGTCGTATTAACGTTATTGTCAGGTGCAATTTTAAGCGTTTTGTTTGCACTTTACTTTTACTGTTTAAACAATGTGCACTTGGTTCGTGAAAGGGTTTACAGTCAGCTTCAGCGTCTGTACTATTCACCGCGTTGGAGAGATGGCTGAGTGGTCGAAAGCACCGGTCTTGAAAACCGGCAAGGGTTTATAGCCCTTCTAGGGTTCAAATCCCTATCTCTCCGCCACATTTAGAAAAGGGTGCTGATTTATCAGCGCCCTTTTTGCGTCTAGCGCATGTGGCAAGAGGAATTTGTTCCAAATCCACCTCACCCAGAACACTCCACCACATTCAAAGAAGCCGCTACATTGTTAGCGGCTTTTTTACGTCTGTAGTTTACCAACCCGATAGGGATGCAGAAGCCTAGACAGGGTTCACCTGAGCGAAGCGAAAGCACATTGCCCGTACCGAAGGTGCTACATTGTTAGCTAATGCCATTCGGATAAGCACTAGCATTTATATCTGAGTAGATACGGCAAGGTACATATAACACCGAACGTGGAAACGTTACCTCGGTAAAATGAAATGTTTTATATCCTCACGCATGCGCTGTAGCTTCTTTGGTAAATTGCCATCAGGCAACACTGCCAATACTCTTAGTTGAGAGTCGATCAAGCTGATTGTAGCTGTGAAGCTAATTAACAATGATTTGACTGCGCTTGAGTCAGCATTGAGCTACGACCATTTCGACTAATATCAATTTTACTTAGGGGCTAGATTCAATAAACAAAGGTGCCAACGAATTTAATCAATATTACTCAGGCGGCAGTAATATCAGCTTCCCTACGAATTTTTTAGCCATAAAATCTTGTTGTGCACTTTTAATTTCTTTCAATGAATATTGTTTAGCGACTAAGGGGTGAAGCTCACTACGTTCAATATATTTAATCAGGTTTTCGAATACTGATCTAGGTTGGTAAGTACAGCCAAAAAAACTCAAATCCTTTAAATATAATGTTCTGACATCGAGTTCCACTATTGGCCCCGCAATTGCACCTGCAACAGTATAGCGGCCTCCTTTTCGTAGTAGGTTGGGGAGTTCTGGCCATTGCTTACCTGCAACGAGATCAATTACAACATCTACTGAGTCTTGCCTCAAAAAATCAAGCAGGTTTCGTCCACGTGGAATCACTTTATCGGCCCCGAGCGCAGTAAGTTGCTCCATTTTATTTTCACTACAGATAGCAATGACCTTAGCATGACGTCGTTTGACCAATTGTACCGCAGCTGACCCAACACCGCCGGATGCACCTGTAATGAGAACTGTATCATTGGGTTTAACGTTGGCTCGATCGATCATATTTTCAGCCGTTGAGTACGCGCATGGAAACGAAGCTAATTCAGCATCGTTCAACGAGCTTCGAACCGGAAACGCTTCCGTTGCCAGTACCTTAGTATACTGGGCAAAGCCACCATCACACTCAGAGCCATAAGTAATACAATTGTACTCAGCCTCTGTCATTACCGATTGCTGCAAAGTTCGCACCAGCACCCGTTCTCCAATTCGGTCAGAGCTGACTTGTTCTCCGACTTCTACTATTTCACCGCAACAATCAGCACCTTGTATCCGTGGAAACTTAACTGGAATACCAGACCAACTGGCATCATTGTCATTAATAGTTTGAAAGCCATCGAAAGCACCAGCATTGGTTTGTTCTATTACGCATTTTGAATACCACCCGATACGGGTATTAATATCGGTATTGTTCAGCGCACTAGCTCCAACCTTGATAAGTACCTCACCTTTTTCTGGAGTTGGTACTGGCAAGTCAGTGCGATACTCCAGTTTTTCTAAACCTCCGTGACCAGTCAATATAACGCCAGACATTTTCTTAGGTAGCTTGTTCATTGTAATACCACTCTCTTCGATCTCATTGAACGACAAAAACTTGTTTACATATTGCTATTCCAACTCCAACCCTTTCTTCACGTATCAGCGCTTGAAAGCCGGAACAGCTCAACTACCTATAACTATAAAAAAAACGTATACTTCAACCAAACGAATAATAGTTAACCTTCAGTTCAGAATTTATGAACTGAACCGTAAGTGTCTAATTTATAAAGCAGAAGAGATAGCAGAGATGGATAAAAGGTTGAAAATAGATCTATTGCTCGATCTTGAGTTATTGCGTACCTTTGTCATGGTCGCTAAGACCGGAGAATTAAAGAAAGCAGCTGAAGCCATTTTCCGCTCTCAAGCAGCTGTTAGTATGCAGATGAAGAGACTAGAGGAATTAGTTGGTTGCACACTGATGGAACGCAGCAACCGGGGGATACAATTAACCGATGCCGGAGAAACCTTACTCGGTTATAGCGAACAGTTTCTGAAACTCAATAACGCAACCTTTTCGGCATTAAATGAGCGAGACCTGTCCGGTCAGTTCAATTTTGGCGTTCCGACGGACTATGCCCAAGATTTTTTAAATTACTTTATGCCAGTATTGACCCGCGAGATTCCAAACCTTGAAGCGAGAATAGTCTGTGACCGTAGTAGAAACTTACGAGAGAAGCTGGAAGCTGGCGAATTGGATATTGCTATTGTTGCAGGGGAAGCAGACTACACCGACGATCTATTGCTCTGGAGTGAGCGATTGATATGGTCTGCCTCTACCCATATCAATTTGAAAGAACTGAAAGAAGTACCCGTCGCCATTTATGATGATAACTGCATCGTTAGCGATTTATGCATCAGTGGATTGAAAAAAGCCAATATCTCATATCGTCAGGTATTTAGCAGTTCAATACTCGAAAATGTCGCCACCGCCGTTCATTCCGGTTTCGCCATATCGCTGTTACCAGAATCAATGTTTGATGCTTGCAAAATCCAAGAGGTATCTTCAAGTATTTTAAAAAGTAATTTAGTGCTCAATATGAATATGATTAATTCACCAATGATAGACGAACCAATACTAACTAAAATAGCAGAATGCTTGCGACTAGCCAGCACCAGCCAACGGTTAGGAAAGACATCTGTTTAGGGAAATTTCGAGAAAAATTCTCTTGCACGCTTTTTCTGAAAGCGCAAAAACACCACGATCCAGAGGCGGGAAAGCCTAAATACAAAAGCATTAAGAGTTAAGCGATCTCAGCAATGACAGGCGGCTAAGTGTTAGGTCTAAGGCTAAGTTTTCCGTAGAAGTACCGAATACTCTGATGTTATTGTGCCACCATATTCTTAGTGTTTATGTTGTAACATTATGATTTTAAATCTATTTTTGATGGTGAGTGTTCTAAGGTATGATATTTATGTAATTGATTATCTTCGTAACACTTTCGCTTCGATGTCATACAAGAAAGAGCTTGATAAGAATGAAGTAACCAAAGAACTTCACCAAGACGTAATAGCACTTAGCCTTCAAAACTAGTCGCCATGAACTAGTTCATTCTGAGGGCTAGCTTGTAGATAATACATTTTCATCTGTCGCCATTTTATCGCCATTGTCTTGGTGAAGTATTTCTATGCTGTTGTTTTTAAATTGGAAGTCTCATCACCAATAAAACCACCAGTTTGATGCGCCCATAATTGTGCATAAATACCTTTTTGAGCAATCAGTTCTTGATGTGACCCTTGCTCTGCAATTTCACCTTTATCGAGTACAATTAGACGGTCCATTGCTGCAATGGTTGATAAACGGTGGGCAATGGCAATCACGGTTTTACCTTGCATCAGTTCATACAGACTTTCTTGAATGGCAGCTTCAACTTCTGAATCTAATGCTGAGGTTGCTTCATCTAGCAGTAGGATAGGGGCGTTCTTCAATAGTACTCGAGAGATCGCAATACGTTGGCGTTGACCACCTGAAAGCTTCACACCACGTTCACCTACTTGAGCATCATACCCAGTATTACCGTATGGGTCTGATAGCGAGCCAATAAACTCATGCGCATGGGCTTGTTTGGTTGCCGCGAGTAACTGTTCTTCCGTTGCATTAGGGTTACCATACATAATGTTTTCACGAATAGAGCGGTGCAACAATGATGTATCTTGCGTGACCATGCCAATTTGTGCGCGGAGTGAATCTTGCGTCACGTGTGCAATGTTTTGACCATCAATACTGATAGAGCCAGATTCGACATCGTGAAAGCGCATTAACAGGTTAACCATGGTGGATTTACCTGCGCCAGAGCGTCCGACTAATCCTACTTTTTCGCCCGGTTTAATATTGAGGTTCAGCTTTTCAATCACCCCTGATTTTTCACCGTAATGGAAATTAACATCGTCAAAGTGAATACCGCCATTGTTTACAGTAAGTATTGGTGCGTCTTTTTTATCGGTAATATCAACAGGCTTAGATAACGTACGCATACCATCAATGACAGTGCCGATATTTTCAAACAGACCACCAATCTCCCACATAATCCATTTAGACATACCATTGATACGTAATGCCAAACTTACAGCGACAGCGATCGCCCCAATAGTGACGGCAGAGATAGTCCATAGCCAAATAGCAAGACCAGCAATAGAGAACACAAGCAGGTAGTTAATGATCTCTACACTGATATTTAACCCTGTAACGAGGCGCATTTGGCGATGTACAGTGTCAAGAAAGCCTTTCATCCCTTGTTCTGCGTATTCGGTTTCACGATCAGTATGTGAAAATAATTTAACGGTTTGAATATTGGTATAGCTGTCGACAATGCGTCCTGTCATAGTAGAACGAGCATCAGCCTGTTCGGTTGAAACTGCCTTTAGCTTGGGTACGAAATAGAGCTGAATACCTACATAAGCCGCAAGCCACAACAGCATTGGTATCATTAAACGATAATCAGATTGGGCAATCAGCACCACCATCGCAGTGAAATACACTGTGATATAGACCAATACATCCAGTAACTTCATTACCGTTTCTCGTACCGATAATGACGTTTGCATGACTTTAGTGGCAATCCGACCAGCAAAATCATTTTGATAAAATGACACGCTTTGTTTTAGCAGGTAGCGGTGTGCTAACCAACGAATAGCCATTGGGTAGTTACCCAATAATGTTTGATGCAATAATAATGAATGAAGAAAAACCAATGTGGGTACGACAATCAGCACGACTAGGCTCATTACAATGAGCTGTCCACCTTCTTCGGCAATAAAAGTGTCGGGATTATGCTGCGTTAGCCAATCGACCAGTTGTCCCATAAAACCAAATAGAGACACTTCTATCACTGCGATAACAGCGCTGAGTAATGACATCGCAATGAGTGGGAGTTCAAACCCTTTGGTGTAGTGGCGGCAAAAAGCGAACAGACTTGCTGGTGGCTGTTCAGGATCCTGTTTAGGAAAAGCTGAGGTCAGTTTTTCAAAGCGTTTGTACATAAAATGGAGTGTCCAATAAAAGCGTGTGATTGTCAGCTAGCAGAATGTAACGCAAGATTGCAGCGCTGTATTTGAATGTGTAAAAGCATGAAGTTGATTATCTAATGTACGACACTGAAGGTAAAGCGTTGTGCAATATCAATCCAGAATGGCGTAAAAATCGAGATAGCGTCGTTTTTTATTACTTTGCTTTAGTGACGGCAACTGGTCTTTTCCCATCACATGCGCCTTTCTCTAATTGGTGAATGGGGCTGCTGCCTTGTAATGCCCATCGGTGATCGTCACGGCTCAGTTTCCGATACTGCGTGGGCGTTATGCCTAGATAGCTTTGGAATGTTTGATAAAATCGGCTGCTAGAGTTAAACCCAACCGTCAACGAGATATCAAGAATGGTGCGTTCTGTATCGCTTAGTAAGGCACGTGCATGGTTGATTCGCATGGCTGTTATGTACTGTTTTATCGTGAGCTGCATCATGCGCTGAAAAATCCCCATTGCATAATTGGCATGCAGTCCGACGTGATCCGCAATCTGTTTTACCGTCAGTGGAGTGTCGTGGTGGCTGGCAATGTATTCCAGCATCTGGCTAACGTAAAATTGTGAATGTTTCGAAAGCCCATTCTGGATTGTTTTATCTGTGCGGCTGGTTAACATTTGAGACCAACCATCGAGACAAACTCGTTTCAGCATCAGACCTATTTCATCGGAAGCCAATTGTTGGCGACTTTCTGCTACGTGTGTTGATTCCGCTTCCCAACGGGCAATTTCAAATTCACACACCAAAGATGGTGCCGTCGATTGTAATACTGCTCCGTGGGTGATCTGATTAACTAACTCTCTGTTTAATGGCCATGATAAGAAATGATGGATAGGGATATTGATAATCCCCATATTATGGCTATCACCAGGATTTGTAAGTCGGTGCGGAACAGAAGCCCAAAATAATCCAATGTGACCATTCTTTAATACAACCGGACTGCCATTAATAATGTATTCCACATCACCACCAAACGGAATGTTGACTTCAATCTGCCCGTGCCAGTGGTAGCCTGGCATATCGTGAGGTGGTCTTAATTCGACATCAATTTTCTCGTGTGAAGAATAGAGTGATAAAGGGCTGACAGAGACACTTTCCGACGAATAATTTTTTTGAGGGGTTACCAACATCGCATCTTTGTCACGTGGCTTCATGTCTGCTCCTTAGGAAATAGCACAATTGAGCTATTGTCCCAAAACCATCGAAATGAAACCAAGATCCTTGTCATACCTCAGTTATTACTCATTGATAAATAACTAAATACGGAACAGAGGTTACAAAATGAAAGAGTTATGCTAGCGAAATATTTAAGAATCTCACTTAATTACCTATTTTTGTCCTGTTTTCTCATATTTTGCCAATACGGAGTGAAAATCTTAACAAATAGGACAGTGATAGCACTTACCGAGACGATTAAGGTGATAGAAGGCGTGTAATGTTTCACCATCACATTACGTTAGTTTTATTGAGATTAAGGATATAAATCGCATGAAGACTCCACAAATCACCTTCATCGGTGCGGGTTCGACTATTTTCGTTAAGAACATTCTTGGCGACGTTTTTCATAAACCAGCACTGAAGCATGCTCATATCGCATTGATGGATATCGACCAAACTCGTTTAGAAGAATCTCAGATTGTCGTTAGAAAGCTCATGGAATCTGCTGGTGCAACAGGCAACATAACCTGTCACCTGAATCAAAAAGATGCTCTGCAAGATGCCGATTTTGTCGTTGTTGCATTTCAGATTGGTGGTTATGAGCCGTGTACTGTTACTGATTTTGAGGTCTGTAAGCGTCACGGTCTAGAGCAAACTATTGCTGATACCTTAGGCCCTGGTGGCATTATGCGTTCATTACGTACTATTCCTCATTTATGGCAGATCTGTGAAGACATGACCGAGGTTTGCCCAGATGCAACCATGCTTAATTATGTGAATCCGATGGCGATGAATACTTGGGCGATGTATGCAAAATACCCAAACATTAAGCAGGTTGGTCTGTGCCATTCAGTGCAAGGTACCGCTGAAGAATTAGCGCGCGACTTAGAGTTGGATTATAACGATTTACGTTATACCTGTGCCGGTATTAACCATATGGCTTATTACCTCACATTAGAGAAGAAAAACGCGCAAGGTGAGTATGTAGATATTTACCCTGATTTGCTGGCAGCCTTTGAAAATGGTCAAGCACCTAAACCTGGCCAACATCATAACGGTCGTTGCGTAAACCTCATTCGTTATGAAATGTTCAAAAAGCTGGGCTACTTTGTGACTGAATCGTCAGAGCATTTTTCTGAATATACACCGTACTTCATTAAACCAAATCGCCCTGATTTGATTGAACGTTATAAAGTGCCACTAGATGAGTATCCGAAACGTTGTGTTGAGCAAATAGCTGATTGGAAACAAGATCTGGAAGCGTTTAAAAACGCAGATAGTATCGATGTGAAAGAATCGCATGAGTACGCAAGTACGATTATGAATGCAATCTGGACGGGTACGCCGAGCGTGATTTACGGCAACGTAAGAAATGACGGTCTGATTGAGAACCTACCACAGGAATGCTGTGTGGAAGTTGCCTGTCTGGTTGATGCTAACGGTATTCAACCGACGAAAGTAGGTCGCTTACCAAGCCATCTAGCGGCATTAATGCAAACCAATATTAATGTTCAAACGCTACTGACTGAAGCTATTTTAACTGAAAACCGAGATCGCATTTATCACGCTGCCATGCTGGATCCGCATACTGCGGCAGTATTAGGGCTAGAAGAGATTTATACGTTAGTTGATGATCTTATTGAGGCACATGAAGGTTGGCTGCCTGCATGGGTTCACAAACATTAATAGCGAATAAAACAACAAAGAATAATCAATATAAATAAAGAATATAACTAACCAATAACGTGAAACTAAATGGAATGATGCCCTCTCGAATGAGGGGGCTAAAGGAGCCACAATGAGTGTTTCAATGAACACCAAGCTGAGTTATGGATTTGGCGCGTTTGGTAAAGATTTTGCGATTACCATCGTTTATATGTACCTAATGTTTTACTACACCGATGTTGTGGGTATTTCTGCTGGCGTCGTCGGAACGCTTTTCTTAGTGGCTCGAATCTGGGATGCAGTGAATGATCCGATTATGGGGTGGTTGGTTAACAACACCCGTACTCGCTGGGGAAAATTCAAACCCTGGATTCTTATCGGCACCATCACCAACTCTGTCGTGTTGTTTATGCTGTTTAGTGCTCACTACATTGAAGGTCCGTGGCTTATTGCTTATGTCGCAGTAACCTACATTTTATGGGGTATGACTTACACCTTAATGGATATTCCTTTTTGGTCTTTGGTTCCGACTTTGACGTTAGATAAGCGCGAACGCGAAGAATTAGTGCCTTACCCGCGTTTTTTTGCCAGCCTAGCGTGGATTGTGACAGCAGCGATTGCGATGCCATTTATCAACTATGTGGGGGGCGATGACAAAGGCTTCGGCTTCCAAGTCTTTACCTTATTGTTGATTGTGTGTTTTGCAGTATCGACGTTCATAACCCTTCGCAATGTAAAAGAACGCTACTCGACCGATCAACTAGACAGCACAGCAGCCGAAGAGAAAGTTTCGCTGAAAAAAATGCTCGCGCTTATTTACAAAAATAGCCAGCTTACAAGTTTGTTGTGTATGGCGTTATCGTACAATCTCGCGACCAATATTATTATGGCGTTCGCGGTGTACTATTTCACCTACGTGGTTGGTAATGAAGATCTGTTCCCGTACTACATGGCCTATGCGGGTATCGCGAACCTTATTACTCTAGTGCTGTTTCCTAAACTGGCGAAGCTTTTTTCTCGCCGTGTGCTTTGGGCGTGTGCATCAAGCTTTCCGATTATTGGCAGTATCGTTCTGATTTACATCGGTATGTACGATCAGCAAAGCATACTATTAATCTCTACTGCGGGTGTACTACTTCAAATTGGTACGGCGTTATTCTGGGTACTGAACGTGATCATGGTCGCTGACACCGTTGATTATGGTGAATATAAGCTTGGGATCCGTTGTGAAAGTATTGCTTACTCTGTTCAGACGCTAGTGGTAAAAGCTGGCTCTGCGTTTGCGGCATTCTTTATTGGTATTGCCCTTACTGTTGTAAATTATGTGCCAAATGTTGAGCAAAGTGCCGATACCATCTTTGGTATGCAGTGCGTCATGATCGGGCTACCAAGCTTCTTCTTCGCTATTGCACTGTTCATCTATTTCCGCTTCTACAAACTGAATGGTGCATACCATCAGAAAATTCAGAATCATCTGACAGAAAAATACGATCACATCAGTACTGAATCAGATGAAAATGGTAAGCAATCTGAGACAGGAAAACCCATTCAAGCTGTTTAATCTAACCCTAAGGCCATTATTTAATGGCCTATTTAAACAATAATAATAGCCACTATAAAACAGCTTATTTAATTATAAATTTATCTGATAACGACATATTCAAATGGAAGAGAAGTAATGAACCTAAAACTACTCGTACCAGTTATTGCCGGTACACTTGTATTATCGAGTAGCGCTTTTGCGTTACAGGCTAGCGGCAGCATGAACGCGGCTGAAGTGGCGTATAAAAAGCCGACGATTGAAAACTTATTGACGAACCCTGCATTTGAAAACAAAGGGTTGGGTTGGAGCTACTGGTTTGCAAATTTTAAAGATGATAACGCATATGTAGGCCGTTATCGGGGAAGAATCGCCACTGGTTCTAGCCATAGTATTAGCCAAATGGTGACGATCCCAGAAACAGGTTATTACGATTTATCTGCTTATATCATTAGCCCAAGCAACGATGCGATTCTATCTTTGACTAATATGGCGAACGAGGTTTTAGTCAGTACCGAAATTAAAAAAAGCAAAAAATACAAACGCACAGCACTTAAACATATCCCACTTGAACAAGGTGAGCAGTTAAACGTTTTCTTTACTGGTTCAGACAAAGGCAGTGTGAGTGTTGATAATGTCACGTTGAGTAAAAGTCCTAAGAATAAAGCGCCAGCGTTTAACCAAGTGATTGGTTTCAATGTGGCAGAACAATCTGGTTTAACTGCTATCAATAAAAACAGCAAAACCATTGAGTTTCATCTGCCATTTGGCAGTGATTTAGAAAATGTGCAGATAGGGGATATTACGGTTTCATCTGGTACTTCAGCATCGCTTCGCACTGGTGATGTTGTGGATTTTAGTCAGCCAGTGACTATTACTTTGACTGATGAAAAAGGCCGTATAGAACAGTGGGTAGCAACTGCTGTAGAGAAAGAAAAAGAAGTGACCGTAACCTCTTCAAACCAAAAACTTGAAGCATCATTCGAATGGGCGATTGATAAAACCCGCCAGTTCGTGATGACAGGTAAGCACGATTTAGTCAATCGAGATGAAAACAATAATGACGGCAGCGGAACCGCCGATTATATCCCTTCTTACTGGGCGGGTTACTTTGATCGTACCGCATTTTACTCGCGTGATTTTCTTCATCAGGCTGCGGGTGCCAAGCTGGCAGGGCTGGATAACGAAAACTTTTCAATGTTCAAAACCTTTGCGCGCCATTCAACGGAATCAAGAAAATGGTACACCTTGTGGGCCGTTAACTTTGATGGTTCACCGCATACCATTGACTATAAAGACGACGACTGGTTTGTGCGTGAAGTACCCGCTCAGTTCGAGTTTTTAGAAAAAGCCTACGAGCAATATCAATGGACTGGCGATAAACGTTATATCGAAGATGAAGATCTTTGGCGTTTCTACACCAAAGTGTTAACTGATTATATAACCTTGCATGACTTGCAGGATCCTAACGGTATTGCCGAGGGTTACGGTGGTATTTTTGAAGGCTCGGCAACTTATAATGAACGCGGGGAATTCCCGATTGAAGCTGGTGACGGTATAGGATCACAATATCAAGCGACTGTTGCGTATGCAGCGATGCTTGAAGCGCGTGGTGACTACAGTGATGCCAAACTGTGGCAGGAGAAAGCTCAGAAACTCAAAGACTTTTTCAATCAAGATTGGAGCATTGCCGATCCAGATAAACCATTGGCTAACTACGTCAATATTGTTCAAAAAGACGGTTTACGTTTGAACGACTTTGGTAAGGAAAATAGCTGGTTTATGCCAATGAAACTGATTACCGAGCCGGGCGAGCGAAATAACAATTATTTGGATTTTATCTCACAGAACCTAGGTGATGGTATTGGTACAACTCCAGAAGCTCCTAATAATATTGAAGCTTATACCTACATTCCAGAAACATACTTCCCGTATAACCGCAATGAGGAAGCTTGGAAGTGGATGCAATACATCATGGATAAGAAAGATTTGCCCCATGAACGTCCGACTCAAGGTACTAATGGTGATTACCCGGAAATTTCTTTTACCTTCATATCAAATACCGTCGAAGGGTTAATGGGTATTAAACCGGATGCGGCAAACAATGCGGTTGTTACTGCTTCTCACCTAACAACAGATATCGATTGGCTGTCGGTAGATTATCTGCCAATGGGAGAGCATGAGCTCACCATACGTCATGATGGATTAACCAAAACGACGCTCACTAACACATCAGAGAAAACACTGAACTGGCAAGCTTGGTTTTACGGTAACTATGCGGTGCTAAATGTCGATGGTGTATCGATGTCTGCTGAGCATAAATCTGTAAATGGTCAAACCGTAAGTTATGTAGAAATCCCTGTTGGAAGCAATGTAACACGGGTTGTTGAACGCTAGAAAAAAAGCCTAGAGTACCCCTTTAGACTTCAGTAGGTATCTGCTTATCTATACTGATTTCCTCTGATTATTGACACGTCATTGTAGGGTAATGCCATTCGGATAAGCACTAGCGTTTATATTTGAGTGGATAACGGTAAGGTATATAACACCGAACGTGGAAACGTTCGGTGTTTTCTTTTTCTCGGTAAAATGAAATGTTTTATATCCTCACGCATGCGCTGTAGCTACATTGTTAGCGGCTTTTTTACGTCTGGAGTTTGGCAAATAAGATAGGGATGCAGAACCCTAGCTCAGGTTCACCTGAGCGAAGCGAAAGCACATTGCCCGTACCAAAGGTGCGAATCTGGCCAATAACGCGTTAGAGCACAGATAGACTCACCTCTCCATATCAAATTTACCAATAGTAGAATTACTGACGCAACATTTGATTCACTGCCAAATGGCATTTCGACAGAAGAACCAAATTATAAGATAGTTAATGGTTTTTATCAGTTTGAAGGGGCAGATGTGACGAAACTGAAAGTACTGACGGCTGATGATGCTGGGCCTAACTGTCGACTGACTCCAAGCGATAAAAGTTAATATCATCGAGTAATTAAAGAGAGCCTAAGGGCTCTTTTTTTATTTATTATGAAACGTTAGGTCGATAAAGTGGAGAAGGAATAAAGAATGCTGATATTGGCGGAATATCAGCATTTTTAGAATTAAGCAGGCACTTCGTTTGGTAAGCGGTGTTTTTCTTCTTGAAGCAATTGTTGTGAAGCTTGGCGTGCTTTTTCCGCATTACCTGCCAGATGGCATCGTAAATTGCACGGTGCTCACCAATATATACGCCACCATCTTTTGATGAATGGTGAATAAGGCTCATGAAAATAGTGGCAAGTACATTACCAAAAGGCAGATAGAAATTGTTGCCTGTTGAGAAAAAGATCAGGCGATGAAAGTTCATGTCGACTTCAGCCCAACGGCTTTGGTCAAAATTATCAGCGATTTCGCACATTTGTTGGAATGTTTCGGAGAGTTCCATTCGCTGTTCAGCTGTAGCGTTACGGGCTGCTAGGGCACAAACGCGGTAAAAATCGTAGTCATGGAAATTCTTGGAACAATAATTATTATGTATGACTATATGACTACAGTGTAACCCTTTATCAAGTTTAAAAGCAGGTTGGCACTGCTTTTTTAGCCGTCTGTGAGTGTTATTGATCAATGTTTTCAAAATATAAAGATTTAGCCTATCGAAAAGGTAAATGCAGATATGCCAAGCAATATCGTTATAAACTAATAATTGTTCAACTTAATAAAATATAAGAAAAAACAATTATGCAGATTTATATATAGGTATAAGAGTGCTCGATAAAATTTGATCATTATCAATAATTAAAAGAAAGGGAGGTTATCTATCGGTTGACGGTATTTTTTGACCTTTTGACCACTTTATTTGTACGTACCATAACATTATTCAAAATGATTTGGCGTAACGACATGATGGATACAAAGTGGTTAGAACTCTATCAATATCTTCAGGAAAAAACTGGCGGTTTTTTATATGAGGGAAATATCGAAGATAACCTGAATTATAAATATAACTTTATTAAAAGTCAGTTTAGTACTGTATATAGCGGTGAGGATAAAAATAAGAATGACTGGTTAGAACATGAAGCATTCACCGCTTTTTTTAGCGATATCATTCGTCGTGGAAGTTTGTCGCTAAACCAACTAGATACCGCTTATAACATCTTAATGTCGGCTAAGTTATGTCAGCTTGCGCTAGCGGTTATTAATCATTTTCGAACTCAGTTATCTAATGATGAATTTAGTTTAAAGGCTGGACTTATCTATCAGCAGTTAGGGGATCATGAGCATGCCCGAGCAATGTTTGAAGATGGGATAAAGTCTAACCCTAATAGTTACATGTGTTTTAACCACCTTGGTTTTAATCACATCTATACCGGTGAAAATGCGGCGGCAATCGAAATGTTTGAACAGGTTATTGCGCTTGCACCTGAATTATCTGGCGGTTATCAAAATTTAGCGGGCTGCTATTACCAAGATAGTGAATTTAAACAAGCGGCTAATTATTGTGAAAAAGTGTTCACCTTGGACAAAACGATTGTCGCGACTTACATCACAGCGATCAGTGCGTATTTAGCGCTTAAAAATACAGAACAAGCGGAGCGCTGGATCCAATTATCGATTGATAATGAAATCACATCCATGGAACTGGTTCGATTAAGTGGTATTTCAGCATTTCAATGTCAACGTTATGAAGAAGCCATTGCCGCCTTCAACCATTACCTCAGTAATACCCCTGATTCTTACGATGTGCTGCATTTAAGAATAAAAGCTCAAATTGGTGCTCATCAGTGGACCGTATTAGAGCCCGATTTGAAATGCCTATTGGCGTTTGACCCACATGACTGTGAGCTGCTTGAGCAGCTTTTTCTTACCTATTACCACACCAAGCAGTGGTTAGATGCTGAGTATGTGCTGGCAGAGCTTAATAAACTATCAACGCACTATAGCAGCATTTATCGCGACCAAATTAATGAGATCAGACAGCAAAATAGTATTGCTGTAAGTGTAATTAGCTAGTATTGGGGAGCAACAGTGAAATCTAAAAATAGCACAATAGAAGGTGCAGATAACCCTTCGCGTCGTAATTTTCTAAAGATGGGAGGCGTAGCCGCTGCAGCAGTTACTGTTGGTGCATCGGCAGGTGCTGGTTTTGCTCTTGGCCGCGATCCCGATGCCAATGTGGGGTATGGCCGAACGGAAGCGGGTAAAGACATGTTCTTTAATCGTGAACCTTTCCGGGTTAATAGCGCGCCAACGTTAGAAGTGGCGGGTAAATTGGTACGTCCTGAGTGGAGTGATTTCTTATTTCACCGTACTGGCGTGCTTTCAACATTAATGAAAGATGGCTGGGTACCCACGACCGATTGGAAAACAATTCCAGATACACGAATAAGAGAGTATTACTCGCGTTATCCAGAACGTTGGGATGACATGTACCAATCTTTTAGTGAAAAAGTGAAGCATGATCAAAATGTCGAGAAGCACCGTGATCAATTTGCCTTAGGTTGGGCCCATTCAGCTGCGTTTATGCGTGGGGTATACAGTGATTTCCCACCAAAGCCAAACGGCCATCCAGATGAAGTGGATTTCCAATGGGTTAGAAGGGAGCAGCAGGAATTTAAATCGCCCCAACATGCCTCTGATCTGATCAAAAAAATGGCGTTTAAATTTGGTATGAGCATTGTAGGGATCACCAAAATGGACCCTAATTTTGTGTTTAAAAATACCATGCGCGGCATGCCTGAGTGGGATGAGTCGATTCCCAAGCACTGGAAAAATGTCATTGTTTTTGGTACGCCGATGAACTGGGATCCAATGTATGCAGCGATTGGCTATTCTACCTCGTATGATGGTTATTTTAGAGCCAAAAATGCAGCTGGTTTGATGGCCGCTTATTTAGGTGAGCTTGGCTATGCTGCGCGACCACAATGGCCCGGTTCTGATTACGAGATCATTGTGCCACCACTTGCTATTCAAGCGGGTATGGGGGAAGCAGCGCGCAATGGTATTTTACTAACGCCAGAGCTGGGGCCAAATATTCGATTAGCGGCGGTGATCACCGATCTTGATCTTGAAGCCGATAAACCTATCAATACTAAAGTTCAGCACTTTTGTGAAGAGTGTAAGATTTGTGCTGATTCGTGCCCAAGTGGATCGATTAGCCATGCCGATAAACCAGATGCAGTGGTTCGTGGTTATCGTAAGTTTGCCTTCAACCAAGATGGCTGTTGGAAGTTATGGCGCCAAGGGCCAACTGAAACAGGGATGGGTTGCCGTGTGTGTATCGCAGTTTGTCCTTATACACGTAAAAACAACTGGATACACGCGTTGGTGAAAGAAGCGGATCCGCGAGACCCTACTGGTGCTACACGTAAAGCGCTGCTTGCGATGCAGCATAACTTCTTTTATTACCCCGATGCAGAAGCGTATCACGGTGATTGGAATGGCGGACGATTTGCTGGCTAT
The DNA here is from genome assembly GCF_003026285.1 of Photobacterium profundum. GTDB lineage: Bacteria > Pseudomonadota > Gammaproteobacteria > Enterobacterales > Vibrionaceae > Photobacterium > Photobacterium profundum. The sequence goes on along the minus strand of NZ_PYOD01000002.1, from coordinate 463,211 downwards.
CACCAGCCACCAGAATGGTTGCGTAGTGAAAATTATTTAAAAGTCACCAAAACTTGGGAATATGACGGAAACTGGGAGGGATTTTAATGTTTCCACAATCAACGGTATTAGACCCGCTATTTTGGATGGGATTAGGCGCGCTGCAAATATTAGTGTTTGCTGGGGCAAATCAATGGGCTAAAGAATATCAGCTGGGAATGAAGCTGTGGAAATGGTGCTTAGTTGGTGGCTGGTGGTTCTCGATGATGCTGACCATTGCTGGTGCATTTACCTTATTGGGTGAGAATGAAGGTTTAGCTGGCTGGTATTTACTCGGCTTTGCTGGAACGTTGCTAATCATTGTGGGTGCATTGTTATTGCGGCTTTTGATTGCAATGAAACCGAAGGATATAAGCATTAACATTAGTGAATAAGGTATATCCCCGTATTGTCATAATACGGGGATAATAAAATATGATGAAAAAAACGTCTTCGAAATCAAAAGTATTTGATAAGTTTATTAGTGTACTTTCAATATTACTGTTTGCTGTTTTTTTGTATTTAGGGGGGGATCGGAGTCAACATAATCAACAGGCTCAATTATCCTATTTAACCCTTCAATCGGAGCAGCTTGAACCAGCAGGATCGAATACCTTCCAAGGTGTGGTTCGAAGTGATAATGAAAGTAACGTAGTTGAATGGATAAGTGTTGGAAGCGGTATTGGCTATGGCGGCGAGATGCTCGCTGGCATTAATATCTCACCCTCGGGCACATTACAAGCACTGGCAATTATTGATTCAAAAGAGACTTCAACCTATTTAGACAAAGTCATGCAGAGTGGGGTTGTTGACCGTATTTTAGGTCAACCCATTGATACCAACGTCACGTTTGATAGCGTGACGGGCGCGACCCTAACTTCAACTGCCTTAATGGATGCGGTTGAGCATGCTGCGAAGCCTGTTCGTGAGCAAATCTACGGCTATACCTTGTCTGAGTCGAAAAGTATTTTTTCTTCGCTGCAGTGGTTAGACTTAGTCGCATTCGTCTTTTTTGGTGTCGCGGTGTGGGCAAGCAGAACCCGAAATAAAAAGAAAGTGATGATCAACTGGGTCGTGCTTATTATCTCAATGGGGGTATTCGGTTTTTATTCAGCAACGCTGTATACCGCATCCACTATGGGTATGGTCATTTCTGGTGCTTGGCTATATGGTTTCGTGAATTACACGCCTTTAATCTTGATCCTGTTAAGCATCGTATACATATTGTATTACAACCGAAATGTCTATTGTCAGAATATCTGTCCTTTCGGTGCGGTGCAGCAATGCCTAGCGAAGGTCGGTAATGCAAAATCCTCCACAATCAAAAACGAATTTCTGTTGTGGTTCCCTCGCGTATTATTATTAACTACATTGTGTCTTGGCGCATATTTTCGTAATCCGGTCGCATTTTCTTACGAACCGTTTGGTATTATGTTTGGCATGATTGGGACGATGTACCTTTTTGTTCTGACAATTGTTATTTTATTAACATCATTGGTGGTTCGTCGACCGTGGTGTCAGACGTTATGCCCAATTAATGCGATGACTGACTTTTTGACGTTCAATAAATCATGGTTTAAACAGGTACAAAAAAAACGAGCAAAACAACACCGTCAACAACGAAAGCAAGCTGAAGATGGTCAATGCCAGAGCAAGACTGGAGGACGTGAGTAATGAGAAAAAACCTGACTTTTGTTTTTTACTGCGTTTCAACGGTATTGATTATTGCCCACTTGTGGGACAGCTTTGTGACTCAAAATTCCGTTGCCAAGCAAAATAAGCCGCTGTACATTTTCAGTATTGAGGTGGAAACAACCATCGAACCTGATATCGAGATTGATTACCAAAAAGTCGCAGCAGAGTTATCAGAACTGAACTATTAAGTTATTGATGACATTAAGAAGGATACCTAAGAGGCATGGGTTGCCTCTTTTTTATTAGGATGATCGTGATAAATAAAGATATTCCCGCAGTATTGCTCAACGATGTGAGTGCTAATTTAGAGCTTTCTTTTAACACTATCGCGACGTTCTATCAGCAACGAGACCTGCTCTATATCGGTAAACCACACCGTTTACGGTTTAGCGCCTTGATCTATATAACTCAGGGGGAGGGCTATCATTTTATTGATTACAAAAGGTATCAATTGAAGCCTGGTACACTGCTCACTTTGGGTAAACATCAAGTCCATCATTTTTCTGAACATTGCAGCGTTGAAGGATACGTCATTTCTTTTAGTAATGAGTTTTTACACTCGGGGGGCGACGATCCTTACCAAGAAGTAATGGCAACAGCGGTTGAAGAAGTTAATTGTATTACTGAAACAGCAGATAACCTTGGTGTTTTATTTGACCAGATTGACCAAGAGTACCATCGTGAAGGTAGTAGCTATAAAGATGAAATTATTCGAAATTTAATGCGTGCTCTTATGCTAAAAGAAATAGTACCTAACTATCAAGCGTTGTGTAATAACACCAGCCTGTGTCAAAAGAATATTAATTATCACGCATTAAAAAAGTATATCGAAAAAGTCTTTAGTCAACGTCCTTCCGTCGGGGATGTGGCAAAAATAATGGGAAAAAGTATCAAACAGCTTGATAAAATTGCGAAAGATTATTCAGGTCGCAGTGTTAAAGAGTTAATTGATGATAGAGTCTTGCTTGAGGCAAAACGCTTGTTGGCCTTTAGCCAGTATTCGATACTGGATATCTCGCTGCAGCTCGGATTTAAAGAGGCAACGAATATGACCAAATTTTTCAGACGCCATACCAGTTTGACGCCGAAAGATTTTAGAGACCTCTGTCGAACCAATGTTGCAAAAAGGGTTAGCTAACCAGTGGTATAGATGAAAATCAAGAACGGTCAGCATCAACCATAAGTACAGGGTTTATCGAATAATTTGTCTTAGCTTAAATACTTACAAAAAAGCCTCTATATTGTTAGCGACTTTTTACGTTTGGAGTTTGCCAGTAAGGTAGGGGTTTACTCTAAATCAGTTTTACTCTGAGCCCTTTGTCACTTCCTGCTTGTATTGCCACTTATCTAGAATAAACGACACCACAATCATATAAATACTTGCCATCATTATCTGTGCGATACGCATGTAAAAGTTATCGTCCATCAACTTGCTGTCGGACGCGACAGTTGAGCCAAGTAAAACCAGTAATGCTGACATTACGCCAGCCCAGATAGGGGCTTTGGCGGGTTCGTTGAAAATTTTTGTTCCTAATACCAAACCAATCAGCGCAATAAGGCTGAGCATGAATAAGAAATGCGGCACCATAACAAGTAACTCGTAATACACAATCGCCACTAAGCCACCGATTATATTGGTCAGCAGCAGAAACATGCTCACTTTTATACTTTTCTGCCCCGCGGTCTGCAATGATAAAAGACCAATGAATGCCATGGTGAGTATTGCACCTGTTATTTGGAAATAATAAAAATAGGCAATAATTGGAAAAGAAATGGTTAAGGCTTTTAATGATTCGAATACACGTTGGTCATGTGTTAGCGAGGGAGCGGGTTGTAGTTGCTCTTTATTAATAGGGGCTATATCAGGTAATAAGAGGTGAAGTAAGCCAAATAGCAATACAGCGACCACTCCAGACGTAGCTAATCCCACACCTATGTAAACAGCCAAACCTGGTGATATTATGCCCATGAAAGGCAGTAGCATTACCGCGATCATTAAAATGGTCGCGAAAAAATTCCACTGTGGATCCATGAATAGGTAATAGGCTGTGAACATCAGTAAGCTCAGTAGCAATAACAAAGGCAACGGATACTGAGTGATGCCGGCACTGACAGATAAGCCAATAAGTACGGTTACCGTCATTGCTAAGAGTAATTGACTGATTGTATGAGAGGTTGGCTTTTGGTGATCAACTAGAAATTTAGCGAGAAAGACAGGCGCAACAAAAGACAGCCCCCACCCAATGCCGAATGCCAAAGCACACGCGACAACAAGCCCTATAACGTAACGAAAAATACGACGCTGAGCTATGGCTTGTTCCGTGGGAGGAGTGTGTATATCAGCAACTAGTTCATGGCTGTTATCGGACATAAGATAACCAGCTCATTATACGAATCCATACTCGACCAAACGTATTCATGACTGAAGATTGTTCGGTATATACGATGATGTCGGCTTGTCCGCCCACTCGACGGAAGCCTCGGGCTGTTTCATCGTCAAATCGAATCGTCACTGGAAAACGCTGGGTCTGTCGTAGCCAACCGGTTTGAGATGTAACAGCCGCGAGTTTGCCTGCTTGTTCATTTTCACCCCAGCTGATCCCCCAATCAATCCCCGCTATTTTCCCTGCAAAAACACGACCGGGAGCATAATCCAAAACGATGTCTACGCTATCACCAATTTTCATATTGCCAATACTATTCTCACGAAAATAGGCATCAATCCAAACGTCTTCACCCGAAACAAAGGTGAATAAAGGTTGACCTGCTTGGGCGTAGAAACCTTCATCTAAACGGAAGTTTGTTACGCCACCAATCGCTGGCGCTCTAATAACCGTGCGGTCTAAATCAAGCTGCGCTTTTTGTAACTTTAATAATGCTGATTTTACTTCGCTATTTTCATTACCGGTTGAGCCAAGCTGTTTCTTTGCTTGTTCTATACCAGCTTGCGCAGTTTCTACTTGTGCTTTAGCACTGGCAAGTGAAGCGCGTGTTTTATCAGCATCAGATTTCGAAACAATACCTTTTTTTTCCATGGTCAAAATACGTGTGGCTTGTGCACGTAAGTGGGCTTGATTGGCTATTGCATCGGTTAATTTGGCTTGGGCTGAAGCAATAGACGCTGTTTGTACACCAACACTTTTCCCTGCATTGACTAACCCTTGCTCTGCTTCTTGAATTGCGAGCTCATAATCAGCAGAATCAATTTTCACCAAAATATCGCCAGGATTAACAATTTCGTTGGGTTCTACCGCGACTTCGGCCAACCGTCCTGAGACTAAAGGTGTCATGGGAATAACAAATCCACGAACACGTGCCATATCTGTAGAGGGAATAATACGATCGGCGGCAATATAGAAAACAAATAAACCAATACATAAAGAAAGTACAAACGTTGTTAAACGTTTTACTTTATTGGGAGGGGATTTCTCTTTTTTGGTACGAACTTTTTTTATACGTTTGGGTTTTTCTGATTTTGAGGCGATCCTTTCCCTTGGTTCGACCTGCACTTTAGGCATGTTCTCGTCAGACATCTCTCACTCCATTCCGTTAAGTGTCATCTTATGCTTTAGTAAGCATAGCGGAATAAAGAAAATAATAAATGGTTAATAGATTGATTCATGATAGAAAATACAGAGTTATACATTTTCTAACAATGGTTAAAATTAATTGTTTTGAGGTGATAAAGAAGAATAAAAGCGAAGGTTAATACTATTGTGAGTCACGACCTTCACTTTTGTAATCAATTCATACTTAGGCGTTAATAATAAATTTCTCTATTGCTTTAGCAACACCATCGTCATTGTTATTGTCAGTAATATAATTCGCAATCGCTTTGGTATCGTCGGTTGCATTACCCATTGCAATGCCGAGCCCTGCATATTCCAGCATGTGATGATCATTTCCCGCATCGCCCATGCAAATGACTTCACTTGCATCAATGCCTAAATGCTCTGCCAACGCTTTTACGCCAGCACCTTTGTTGCTGTTCTTGTTCATAAACTCTAAGAAAAATGGTGCACTTTGTACGATAGTGTATTGATCGTATAGTGCCGCAGGTAATTGAGCGATAGCTTTTGATAATAGCTCTGGCTCATCAATCATCATCACTTTTAAGATTTCTTCGTTATTATCTAATTCAGCGAAATCAATTTCAGTAATATCAAGACCGTTGATGGTCGCTTCATGTTGGGTGTAGTGGTTGTTCTCTGGAGTGATTAAACCTTGGCGGCGAGAAAACCCGTGTACGTGAACACCAAAATCATGGCTTAGGCTAGCGATGTTTTTTGCATCACTGCCTAATAATAGCTGGCTGCGAATAACACTTTGGCTTTCTACACGCTGAACTAATGAACCGTTGTAGCATAAAACGTAATCGTCGTTGCTGGTCATGCCTAATTCATTGAGTGCATCGGTCATTCCTTCTAGCGGACGGCCAGACGCTAATACCACCACTACGCCTTTTTCACGTGCTGCCGCTATGGTTTGTTTTGTTTTTTTAGAAATCTTCCCCTGACTATTAAGTAGGGTGCCATCCATATCTAATGCAACCAGTTTATACATGTTGTTCATCCACTATAAGAAAATACTAACGCGTCTATTCTAATCAATAAATGTGACAGACTCGACAAAAAATGCGTTTGTTTTTTTAACGATAGAATCGTCATTAACTTTCTTATTGAATACCAGAGAGTGAAAGTGAATTTGCACTCGTTGATTAGTTGAGATGGCTGTTAGGAAGGAACTTGGTAGATAATTGTTGATAGCTGTAATAATTACAGCACTAAACATTTTTTTGTTGGTTTATTGTGAAATAACGCATTAAAGCACTGGATATTTCTTATTTGTCGCCAATAATTGATTAGATGACAGAATATGTTTGATGCAATTTGATTGTATTCATGTAAGCTATTGAAAGGTTTGTAAGGAATCAAACCCTTAAATAAGGATATTTATATGCGTAAAATTCTTGCGACATCGCTTGTTTTAGCCTCTGTTTCGTTCACCGCTTCCGCTGAAGAGTGTGGCAAAGTGACCATTGCGGACATGAACTGGAATTCAGCAACATTAATTGCCAATATAGACCGTTTTATCTTAGATCACGGTTATGGGTGTGATGCTGAATTGGTGCCGGGCGATACGATGCCAACAGGTGCATCGATGATCGAAAAAGGGCAGCCGGATGTTGCACCTGAGTTCTGGAGTAACTCGATGAAAGCGGCTCTCGACAAAGGCGTTGATGAAGGTCGTATTCGTTATGCGGGTTCCAGCTTATCAGAAGGTGGTGAAGAAGGTTTTTGGGTGCCGGAATATATGGTGAAAAAAGACCCAACCTTAGCCACTATCGAAGGTGTGAAAGCCAACGCAAAATTATTTGAACATCCAGAAGACCCAGATAAATCTGCTTTCATGGGATGTCCTGCTGGTTGGAATTGTCAGATCTCTGCGGGTAATTTATTCAATGCTTTAGAGTTGGATAAAGCGGGTTTTGATTTGATTGATCCGGGGTCAGGTGCTGGTCTATCGGGTTCGATTGCCAAAGCATATGAACGTGAAGAAGCATGGTTTGGTTACTATTGGGCTCCGACAGCTGTTTTGGGTAAATACAAAATGGTGAAAGTCGATTTCGGTTCTGGCGTTGATGAAAAGCAATTCAAAGATTGTACGACGAACGAAGATTGTTTAGATCCAAAAGTGACGATGTACCCACCATCTCCCGTCGATACTGTTGTTACTGAGACCTTTGCGAAGCGTGCTCCAGCAGCGATGGAATACCTATCTTCACGTGCCTTTACTAATGCGAAAATGAATGCATTACTAGCGTGGATGGAAGATAACCAAGCTGATGGTGAGCTTGCTGCGGAAGAGTTTTTGAATGAAAACTCAGATATTTGGATGAAATGGGTAAGTCCTGAAACCGCGGACAAAGTAAAGAAAGCATTAGCTGAGCTGTAAACCTTTATAGAGCCCGACAATTGACTGTCGGGCTTTTGCATTTTTAGGGAAGAAATTGTTATGTCAGATAAATCATGGTTAACGGAAATTCCGCAGCTTGATCGCTATCAACTGCTCGAAATTCGTAAAACTCTCGATGGGGCTTACCGCTCCTTTTCTCGTGAATACGGTGACAATATCGAAGCCTTCTTCGACCCTCTGTTATCGTTCCTTATCTGGTTTGAAAAATTATTATTAGGCACGCCATGGTGGATTGTTATTGGTGTGTTGGCCGGCTTTGCGTTTATGGCGAGCCGTTCTTGGAAATTAACCGTTGGTGTTGTTGTCGCCTTTTCACTTATTGGTGTATTTGGGATGTGGGATAACACCATGCGTACCATGAGCATTATTTTAGTCTCAACAATGGTCGCTATCGGGGTGGGAATACCCATAGGTATTGCGATGGCACGCTCCAATAGGGTGCAATCAGTCGTTACGCCAATGCTCGATATTATGCAAACTATGCCCGCATTTGTGTATTTGATTCCGGTCGTTATGTTATTGGGTATTGGTAAAATACCAGGTGTGATTGCCGTGGTGATCTATGCAGTGCCGCCCGTTATTCGTTTGACTAACCTTGGTATTCGTTTAGTGGATGAAGAAGTGCTTGAAGCTGCTACAGCTTACGGAGCCAGCCCTATGCAACGTTTATTTGGCGTGCAGATCCCGTTGGCTATGCCGAATATCATGGCGGGTATCAACCAAACTATCATGATGGCACTCGCCATGGTTGTTATTGCTTCAATGATCGGTGTTAAAGGGTTAGGGCAGCCTGTACTTAAATCCATTACTAACCAATACTTTACTCTAGGCTTACTTAACGGTTTAGCAATTGTGGCATTAGCCATCATTTTTGACCGTATTTCTCAGAGCTATGCAAAGCGTACCCAACAGCATTTAGGAGGTCGCTAACATGACGGATAAATCACAAACAACACCGCTTATTCGGGTCAAAAATCTGTATAAAGTATTTGGGCCCAATGCGAAAGCCGTGTTGAAACAAGTGAAAGCAGGGAAATCGAAAGATGATATTTTGGCTGAAACGGGTCACACCGTCGGGCTTTGTGATATCAATTTGGATATAAACCCAGGTGAAATTTTTGTCGTGATGGGTTTATCTGGTTCAGGTAAATCGACTCTTATTCGTCACTTTAACCGTTTGATCGATCCCACTGAAGGTGTGATTGAAATTGCGGGTACTGATGTGATGAGCCTAAATGAAAAAGGCTTACAAGACTTTCGCCGTAATAAAATGTCGATGGTATTCCAGCGATTTGGCTTGATGCCACACAGAACTGTGTTGCAAAACATCGGTTACGGTTTGCAAATTCAAGGCTTGAGTAAAAATGATTGGGAAGCTCGTGCCAATGAATGGCTTGAAACCGTTGGCTTGGCTGGGTATGCAAACCAGTATCCATCCCAGTTATCCGGTGGGCAGCAACAGCGTGTGGGGTTAGCCCGTGCTTTATGTACTGATGCCGACATTTTGTTAATGGATGAAGCTTTTTCAGCGCTTGATCCATTGATTCGTAGCGAGATGCAAGATCAGCTTATTGAGCTACAAGAAAAGCTGCATAAAACGATCGTATTTATTACTCATGATTTAGATGAAGCACTGCGCTTGGGTGATAAAATTGCCATTTTGCGTGATGGTGTATTGGTTCAACAAGGTGAGCCTGTCGATATATTGTTGAACCCAGCCGATGATTATGTCGAAGCATTTGTTAAAGATGTTAACCGTGCACGTGCCTTGACTGTAGAAACGGTGATGAAGCCACAAGTCGTGAGAATTTCGGCTGAAACGATTGGTGAAGCTGTCGCAGAAATGCGTAAAGCTAAAGATGATTACGGTTATTACATTAACGATGAGGGTTACCAAGGGGTTATCACGCAAGAAACTCTCGAAAATGTAGAGAAAGCTGATTATGGCAATGCAATTGATGAATCTATGTTGGAAGACGTGCCTTCAATCCAAACGGATGCATTGTTGGAAGCGGTGATTCCTGAAACATTAGAAAGCGATCACCCGTTACCTGTATTGAATGCAGAGGGTGAAGTGGAAGGGCGATTGTCGCGTTCAACTTTAGCTGACGTTCTGAGTGAACAAAGTACTGCATCTGACGAAGAGACTGATAGTGATACAAAAAAGCCCCTTAATGGCAAAGATGCCACACCGGGTAACAGCAAAGCAGCATAAATACATCAATTTTTAATGAAGTACACTAAAGCGCCTCTGTTGGTTACCCTGACAGAGGCGTTTGTATTTGTGTTAAACGTATCTATTGAGCGTCAAATTTAAGTACTATGTTGTGAACGTTGTATCTCTTCATCGACCCAATGCAATAGTTGTTTGATAGCACGAGATAGAACTTGGTTTTGACGAACGATATAACCCAAGCTGGTGGTTGGGAAGTCGGGTAGTGGGGTAATGGTTGTTTGAAGATTTAACTTCGGGTGCAGAGAAAAAGCAGGAATAATAGCAACGCCAAAGCCAGCCTCTGCCCAGTCGATTTGTGCATCAACACTGCCAACTTCCATGACGCGATAGCTGGGTAATTTCAGGCTTGGCAGTGCCAAATCAATCAAGTCACGCGTTCTGGTATCGTGCCCTAATAGAATTAGGGTGGGCTCTTCTTGTTGCTGCCCTGCTTGCTGTTGCCCTGTTTGTTGTACACTGCCTTGTTGCCATTCTTTTAATCCATTACCTAATGCACACCATTTCACCTGATGTAATTCAGTGAAGTGGAGTGGCTGGCTTTCTTTTTGTGCGATAACAAAACCAAGATCTGCTTTTGCACTTTTCACTAAGTCGGCTGCTTGGGCTGAGGTCGTGTTGAGTAGCGATAGGTCAATGCCTGGGTATTCTTTTTTGAAAGATTGAAAAGGCGAGATCAACAATAGACGCGAAATGATATCACTAGCGGCTAAGGTCAATGTGCCTTGGCTTAGATCATTGAGGGCATTTAAATCAGCCTGACAAGTCTGCAATTCCATTAAGGTATTTTGTGCACTTTGCAGTAAACGTTCGCCCGCTTGGGTCAATCTAAATGGATTTCGTTCAATCAGTTTTACATGCGTACTCTTTTCTAACTGTTTGATATGAAGGCTAACATTAGGCTGAGTCATATGAAGTTTAATGGCTGTTTTACCAAAATGTTCAAGCTTGGCCAGGGTAACAAATGTGTTTAACCAATGGATGTCTAGCATGTGACTACCTATCTGTTATTTGAACATCTGCACCATAATCCCATATGGAATTCTTATCAAGGTGATAATTATAATTAATTTTTCATATTCAACCTTAAGGCATAGGATAGGCACTTCGCTTTTGAGGAGAATGAATCATGTCGTCTATTGTTGTTGTTGGTGCTAACTGGGGTGATGAAGGTAAAGGTCGTATCGTAGATTATTTGGCAGGTGGTGCATCTGCAAGTATTCGCTTTCAAGGCGGTAACAATGCCGGCCATACCGTTGTTAATGACTTCGGAACATTTAAATTACACCAACTGCCAAGCGGCGTGTTCAATCCCGACTGTATTGCGGTGCTAGGCCCAGGCATGGTGATAAGCCCTGCGCCTTTAACTGAAGAATTAGCAGAAGTTAAAGCTGCCGGCGTAAGTGTTAAAATGTGCATTTCTGACCGTGCAACACTTTGTCTTCCACTCCATGCTATTGAAGATACGCTAGAAGAAGAGCGTTTAGGTGATGGCGCATATGGTTCAACACGTCAGGGCATAGCACCCGCTTATGGCGACCGGGTAATGAAGAAAGGTATCTTGGTCGGTTGGCTTAAGCAACCAGAAGTACTACTTGAGCGTATTAAGTTCATGTTAGATTGGAAATTGCCACAACTTAAAGCCTTGTACCCGTCATTTGAATTTAGCCAAACGGCAGAAGAAATGACAGAGTGGTTACTAGAAGTGTCAGCACCTTGGCAAGATGCTATTTGTAACGTTACAGAGCCGCTAAAAGCCTTACAAGCGCAAGATAAAGGGTTATTGTTCGAAGCCCAGCTTGGTGCTGGTCGTGACCTTGTATTTGGTGAATATCCTTGGACAACATCATCGAATGTGACTGCTGCTTATGCCGGTATTGGTAGTGGTTTGCCTGCGTTACGTCCTGAGCGTGTTATTGCTGTTGCCAAGTCATTTAGTTCATCAGTGGGTACTGGTACGCTAATTACAGCAATGGCTGAACAAGATAACTTCCGTGAAGCTGCCAACGAATATGGTGCAGTAACTGGTCGCCCACGTGATATGGGCTATTTTGATGCAGTAGCAACACGTAATGGTGTTGATCTGCAGGCTGCAACAGAGGTTGCTTTAACTAAAATTGACTGCCTAAGTGGCATGACAGATCTTAAAATTTGTGTTGCTTATGATGGTGAACACTGTGAAAACCCAATTTGGCCTCAAACTGCGACTCTTGCGCCAATTTACGAGCAATTAGAAGCTTGGGATGAAGATATTACAGGCTGCCGTACATTTGAAAGTTTGCCATTAGCCGCACAGAAATATGTATTACGTATTGAAGAGCTAATGGGTGTACCTGTGAAGATGGTATCTGTCGGACCAGAGCGTGATCAAATGATCAATCGCTAGATCGGTATTACTGTTTAAAAATATAAAAAAGCTGTGAATATTCACGGCTTTTTTGTATTCATGCTTTTACAATTACACAATAAAAATCACTATTGTTGATGATCTGCTAACCTGATATTGGTACACGGTATGAATATCGTGATCAACTTATCAATATTTAACAAAATACCAATGAATATAAAAGGAGGTGGCTGAGATAATATTCACTAGTGACGAATCAATCATAAAAAATAGACCGCCTAAGTGAGATTGTGTGAAAAAAGCTGGATATTTAATCGAATAATGAATAGTTCTAATTAACCCAGACTGTTTCTAGTGATGATATATCTTGATATTTGTCACATTTCCGACATTTCTTTTACCCTACTATAGCGATATATTAATTACGCAAGCATTTAAAATGATTAATTGATTTTTAACTGCAAGGTTACAAAATAATTAATAACAACGTTTTTGTGATAGGTTAAATTCATTATAAAAATAATTAACTTATAAAGTGACAGTGATTACTAAAGTTAATATTTAATGGAATAAACATTCAAATATAATAATTAAAATATAGAGAGATACGATCATATGCGCATAGTATTAGCATTAGGCGGCAATGCCTTATTGGCAAGAGGCCAAGCATTAACTGCCGAGAATCAACGTAAGAATATTATACAATCAGCAGCAAGTATTGCAGCAATAGCTAAAGAGCATGAGATTGTCGTTGTGCACGGAAATGGACCTCAGGTAGGTTTATTAATGGAGCAGAACTCAGCATATCAAGAGTACTCGCCTGAAACTACACCATATCCTATGGATGTGTTAGGTTCGCAGACATGCGGTATGGTTGGCTATATGCTGCAACAAGAATTACGTAATGTTGATGATTCTTTAGCGATAGCGACTTTGGTTACACAGACAGAAGTGAGTAAATCAGACCCTGCATTTGCAAACCCAACGAAGTTTGTTGGGCCTGTATATACAGCAGAGCGCGCTGAAGAGATCATGGCGTCATCACCAATGATGTTCAAACCTGATGGAGAATACTATCGTCGCGTTGTTCCATCACCAATGCCAAAAGATATTGTTGAATTACAACAGATTGAAACCTTATTAAAAGCGGGTAATTTAGTTATCGCTTGTGGTGGTGGTGGAGTTCCTGTCAGTATCGAAGACAGAAAAAGCACTGGAGTTGAATGTGTTATCGATAAAGATCTGACTGCAGAGTTGTTAGCAGAAAAACTCGATGCTGATTTATTTATCATTTTAACGGATGGTTCAATCTACCGTAATTATGGAAAAGAAGATCAAGCTGAAATGAAACAGGCAACGCCTGCTGGTTTATCTGAATTTACTTTTCCTGCTGGTTCTATGGGGCCAAAGATCGATGCTGTTTGTAAGTTCGTGGAAACAGGACGAGGCAATTCAGCCATTGGTTCTCTATTTGACTTAGATAAAATATTGAAGAATGAAGCTGGTACATTAGTGACTCAAGGTGAAGGTATTATCTATTATTAATAATAGATAATCTTCTGCTTGAAAAATAAACACTGCTTGCTTGAGCTTTTATTTAAAGGTTAAGCAGGCAGTTTTAATTTACTCTGTATAAATATACCTAGGTTACCTTGAGTATAAAAATAAAAATTAAGTGAATTTTTCAGCCATATTTTTAGCTTTGTAATCTTTATTATTAATTGAACTACCGTTTACAAGACCGTGTAGGGCTGCGACGTGCACTTATTTTAGATACAGTAATGATTAACCTCCGCCGTGTTGCTTATGACTTCTGTTGTGATTACAGGCTGTGGTATCGGTTTGGGTATGCGTGCCGCCTTAGCCCATCGGCAATGAAATGGTTCCGCCCATCGAAGAAAAGGTTGTTAATGGTATCATCAAGGCAGGCTTTGCTGCTTTAGTATGAGTTAGCCAAACAATGTAGATTGTTAGCTTTGTTGGAAAACCCTCCTAAGATATTTTTTGTGTTTAATGAAAAAAACGCTTTACAGCAACCAATAGTCTGGTATTATTCGTCTCGCTCTGTTGTTCAGGGTTATTAATGCAGTATAAGTAAAAGTTAAACCCTAAGATACATTTGCTTTCAGTTTTTGTCCTCAGTGTTTCCCTTAGCTTCACGTACATTTAATAATTCAACTTCTTGGCAATATCGCAACTCTGCGAATTTTTTAATGAATTTTTATAAGGGACATATTATGTCTAACACAACTGGTATCGTAAAGTGGTTTAACGAAGAGAAAGGTTTCGGTTTCATTACTCAAGACAACGGCGGCGCTGACGTATTCGTTCACTTCCGTGCTATCGCTTCAGAGGGTTTCAAAACTCTTGCTGAAGGTCAAAAGGTTTCTTTTGAAGTTGAACAAGGCCAGAAAGGTCTTCAAGCTGCAAACGTTGTAGCTTTATAATTAGAAGATTTATTCTTCGAAGTAATGCTGGCTTCGAGCCAGCATTTATTTACGATTGCTCAGTGTAAAGCAATGATCAATCGTAAATAACAGGCCTAAAAATAGACCTATTTAAATGTAATACAACCGTGTGCAATAAGAAACATTTCCAACATCTTCCTCATAAGTTCATGTCTAGAAGTTTCCTTTCGTATAATTACATCAAATAAGTAAATCGTTTCAGGCTCCACGCATATTGATGCAAAATTATATTTAAAAGGGTACTAGCATGTCTAAATCTTCAGGCAGAAAGCGTTTTTGGTTTCAGCAAACACGTGAAACAGATCAGATTATTGTTAAAAAAGCATAAAACTGAATCAAAGAATTTTAAGAGGCTACCTATATAGGTAGCCTTTTTTCGTTTACGGCTATTTATTCTATCCTTGATAGTCGGCGAATTTATGAGTGTTGAAATGATGAGGTTTAACTTACCAGTACGACAAGGTGCATAAAGCCCACACATGCTGTTAAGCGGTTACGTAATTGTTGGTAATTCTTCGGATTTTCTTCATGTTCTGTTTCTCTTATTTTCATCTCAGAAAACCATACAGCCACAAAACCAAACAATAGTACTAGAATTGAAATTACATACACTTCAGGCGAATGTAGTAGTGTTCCCCAAGCAATCAAGGCGAAAAGGAGACTTAAAATTAATGCATTGCGACTTAGAGAGTGTTTCATGTGATCAATCGCATTTCCCCACAGCACACCTGAAAGAAAACTTAAAATTACAGCACTGTAAGCAATAAATACCGTTGTAGGGGCAAGGCTAAAAAGTGTTTTATCCAACCAAATACACGCAATACTGAGCGCAAAAGGAAGAAGTCCCATATAACCTAGGATGACCATTATTTTGTCGGGTGATGTCTTCATTATGTGTGCTCGAAAAATGAGTAAGCGATTACTAAGTATTAGTCACTTATACGCACTTGCACAAAGAAAACAGCAATTATAGATATACCCATTTAAAATGGTGGGGATCTAGGTGATTTCTTTTGCCTGCTGTTGTAACCATAACCTAAAAGCTTGTACTTTCTCAGTATTATCATGTTCAGGCTTCCATACTACGTAATACGCAAGCTCGACTGGGGATTGTGAATCAGCAAAAGGACGAATAAGCCGGCCACAATCTAAATCGTCTTTCACTAATACACTGCGACCTAACGCAATGCCTTGCCCACTTACTGCTGCTTGTATAACAGAAGCAGAGTTATTGATACGAAGTCCACGGTCGGTGTTTATCCCCATTATATTGTGATTTTCTAACCACCCTTGCCAAGTAGGAAAACCACTGTCTTCGGGTAAAGATTGATCATGCAATAGAGGAAAATGTTGTATATCTTTAGGTTTCTTTAGCCCTTGTTGAATCAAGTCGGGTGAGCATACCGGAAAGACTTTTTCTTTCATTAACAATGCCGCTGATAGCCCAGCCCAATTCCCCTTTCCGTAACGTACACCAATATCAATGCCCTCTGAAAAATAATCGACAGTACGTGTGTTCGTATCTAAACGTAAATCAAACTCAGGATGTTGAAGTTGGAAGCTATCAATACGCATTAAGAGCCATTTTGCTGCAAATGCAGGACTTACGGTAACAGTGAGAAGATGATTATTAGCAGGCTTTTGCAATAAGGAAAGCCCACTTGAAAGGTGTTCAAAGCCTCGTGTGATTTCGGGTAGCGCTTTAACTGCCTGCTTGGTAAGTGTTAAGCGTGCTGATCCGACTACACTGCGATTAAACAGCTTTATGTCTAACCATTCTTCAAGTAACCGCACTTGCTGACCTATTGCCGCAGGTGTTACGTTCAATTCTTTTGCCGCCATAGAAAAACTAAGATGCCTTGCAGAGGCTTCAAAAGCTCGTAATCCGTTCAAATGCGCGATAATTTTCATTGCTTATACTCACTACTTTTTAATCAGCTCTTGCTTAACCCAAAGCCATTAATGACTTTTAATTATACTTCCGGTAAAGAAAATCTTTAACGGAAGTATAGAAGTTATGATTTGTTGAGTATACGAAAATAAGCCAAACTTTCTTATATACCGAATGCGTTATGTATAGATGTTTATTGTATACGTATAGATAGGGTGCACATAAATGATGTACCTAAATAAAGAGAAGCCAGTCTAGGAAGTCACATGAAACTCAATATCGATCTTACGAAAAAAGTGAATGCATTCTTTGAGCAGTCACAATGGTCGTTATCACCTATAAAAGAAGTAAAACGAAAAATGTTAGAGCGTGATGGTGGTGAGATTGCTGTTGCGACGACCATCGTTCGTTATGAACCTAATAGTTACTTTTCATCCCATATTCATGATGGCGGTGAGGAGTTCTTAGTGTTAGATGGTGAGTTTGCCGATGAACATGGCCGTTATCCTATAGGTACGTATATGAGAAACCCTCCCGGTACATCTCATATGCCCTCCGTTGAACCTGGCTGTATGATTTTTGTGAAACTAGGGCAGTTTCAAGAAGGGGATATTCAACCCGTTCATATTGGCACCCAACAACACTTATTTGTGAAAGATGAAGCGCGAACGGGTGTTGCGATTCAATCATTACACAGCTTTAAGCATGAAGTTGTGCGTTTAGAGCGTTGGGATAAGCATTCAACGATCATGCTAGAAAACATTGGAGGTATCGAAATCTTGATCATTGATGGTGACTGTGAACATGATGACGTAAATTATACTAAGCATGATTGGTTACGTTTACCGATAGGGGAGAGATTAAACGCGAAAGTGGGGCACACAGGTTGTATCGTGTGGATAAAAACGGGACACCATTTACATCAGCTTAATCATGCTGTCTCTGGGGATACGCTATGAAAACTGACTTTATTATTGTAGGCGCAGGGTTAAGTGGTTTATATGCAGCACTTCAACTAGAGAAATTGGGTAAAGATTATGTCATTGTTGAAGGGCGTGATCGTGTTGGTGGGCGTATTTACTCAGAGTCTGTTACCACATTGAAGAGCACTCACAATGATGCCAGTTTAAATCGTGTTGATATGGGACCATCATGGTTTTGGCCGTCAATGCATCCACGAATTACACAGTTAATCGATGATTTGTTATTGCCGGTATTCCCTCAATATGCGGAGGGGGCTTATATGTTTGATAATGATCCAACTACGCCTGCAACACGTTATGAGGCGGGTCTTGTAGGATCACCAATATCAATGCGTGTTGCTGGTGGAATGCAAACAGTGATTGATGGTGTAAAAAAACAGCTGCCAGCGCATAAAGTATATCTACAGTCGACCGTAAAAAATGTCGTTAAAACGGGTGTTTATTCCCATGTAACTCTTGCGATGAACGATGATAAGCAGGTAGGTGAAATGCATACCACCGATATGCAAATTATTGCCAAAAACGTTATTTTTGCGATGCCATTACGTCTAATTGCAGAGAGTGTTCAATTTCAACCCGCTTTACCTGTTGCTATTGAAAAGGCATTTGCTTCGACGCCTACTTGGATGGCTGCTCATGCAAAATTTTTTGCGGTGTATGATAAACCTTTTTGGCGTAATAATGGTTTATCAGGCTCTGCAAGTAGTAGAGTCGGCCCTTTAGTTGATATACATGATGCATCGACGTTTGGAGGTGTCGGGGTACTGTTTGGTTTTGTGGGGATTGATGCAACTACGAGAATATCGGCAGGTGACGAGCTTATTAAGTCGATGGCAGTCAGCCAGTTAGCGCGAATTTTTGGTGAACAAGCAGCGAGTCCTATAGATGTAAAGTTGGTAGATTGGAGCCAGCAAGCATTCACTGCAACGACGACCGATCAAATGGCACCAGCGTCTCACCCAAGCTACGGGTTACCTAGGAATATCTCTGCATTGAATGATCTGGGTTGGTATTTCGCGGGCACTGAAGCTGCCGTTGAAAATGGTGGTTATATAGAAGGGGCATTAGAAGCTGCTGAAGAGGCTGTTCGTATTTCCGTTTTGGACAATTAAAGGTAATGAGGGGATACTAGCCTTTCAGTTATGGATTATGAGTAGAAACAACGTTGATTGAAGCTGTAAATGATAGAGATGTTTCAGATATTATTAAGTTAATTAGTAAGTCGATAAAAACGTGTATCGATGTATTAAATACAGAGGCTGATTCGCTTATAGCCTGCAGTGTGGATGAAATCTTATGGTGGAAGTGTCATCAAGAAAGTACAGCACATTATATATATCGTGTTGACGGTAAAGTTGTTGGCACGATATTAATTAAAGATTTTTGTTATATCTCTAATCTTTTTGTCGATCCTGACTTTCATCATCAAGGTATTGGAAAACAGCTTATCTTACATGCGTTAGCTGTATGTAAGCGTTGTTCACCTCAATCAACGGTTAAATTAAACTCTTCGTTCTATGCTGCCTCTTTCTATCAAAAGATGGGATTTGAACAAATCGGTAATTCAAAAGATTTACCGGGTGGATGTATACCTTTTAAGCGTGTTCTATAATACGTTAATCCACCTCATCCACAGACGAACCAAGAGTTAGCCGCTGCATCTATGTACGCTTCACTATACCAATCGACTCTTTCAAGCGCAGGTGCGATCCGAATATCCCCTTTAAACTTGGCTGTTGCTAATACTTTTACCCGTCCTTTGTAGGCCTGCATTACTGTGCCTTGGTAAGTGTGACCTAAACTCGAACCTTTAGGTTGTTCAAACAAGCAAACTGTTTGCCCTTTATTGGTATAAATAAACTGACTTTCTTCTGTCCACACTTGGGGCTGTACTGTCACGTTGGGTTGTGATGTATACGCTGTGCTGCCTAGAACGTCATTATCGCTAATAAGTGTACGATGTATTGAGTAAGGTTGATAACCTAATATTTGAGCAGCACCAAGCCATTCATTAGAAGGAGCATTGGTATTTTCGATGACTCGTAAAGTGACAAAGGGTCCATCTAAACACAAGTCAGCCCAAAGTTCTGTGCTAGATATACGCGCTGAAAAGATAGGGCGTTCTTCAACGGTATTTGCATTGTAAACACACCATGATGCCGTTTCTTGATGGACTAACGTACCAATGTTGGCATCACAGGTTCTTTTGGCGAGAGCGAGGTATTCGGCAATATCGTTCTTCGCCTGTTGCACACTATTAGCGCAATATCGGTAGCTAAATGAATACGCACTTTTGGGATAAAAATTTCCTTTATCAACCACCGCTCCATTAGATCGGGTGCTATTTAATTCGAGAAAGCTTTTGGTGGAATCAAGAAAACTGTATTCAGGTAGGTCTGGTCTTGTCTCAGAGGTTGAGCTACAGCCGGCAAGGAATAAGATGAATAACACTATAGAAGATTGAAAGTGAAAGTGTTTCAGCATTTCGTTCCGCCTTAAAGTGACCCATGGAGTATTTTTAAGTATATAAGGCTATTTTAAATACGTTGGAAAAGATCTGAGGCACAGATATAGAAGTGAGGTAATGTGGTCTTTGCTACTTCATCAGATTCCCCCTCGCACTGAAGAATCTTACCTTCAACTTTCCGGTGGTTTTGCTCGGCAGTATGTGCTGTGCTGATGAGTTTAGAGTGATTGCAGTCAACCACTACCTTTTCGTATCGGTAAATGGTCTTTTTCGGAAAGGCTCTATCCGCTTTTTTATCTCGTTTACCATGTGGTGTAAACGGGATTATATCACTAAATTTATCAAGTATTTGTTAGTGACTTGTTGTGTTTTTGCATCGATTTATATCTCGTCGGCTTATTATCTTACGAAGAAGAGGAACTCAGTGAAACCCTTCAGGGAATTTATGCATTTATAACGACATAAATAATGCACTAATGGCGCTTATTCTTGAGTTTGCATGAGTTTATTGTGAACAACGTATCAAAATTGGATTTAAATAAGCTAATAGAGCATTTAAATCACTGAGATTATATTCATAATTAACGAATCATTCGTAAAAAAAATGACATAACAGCCAGATTACTCGCATACTCGCGGATAATTAATCGTATAGTGACTATTCATTCTATCAATTAGCTATTTCTAGTGAAATGATATTTTGATACCTATCACATTTCCCCTAAATAATTTCACTTACCATGGCGCCACTTAGTTTATTCCTTCAAATAAAATTTATTAAAGAGAAGTATCTATATGTCTGGCGATATCATTAAGTTTTCAAGAAACACAGAGAATGCACCACAAAGTTCTGTATCTACACAAACTGTAGCTTTTTCTCATTATAATAATATTTCAGCTCAATTACCTGTTGATCCTAAAACGGGCGAAATTGTTGTTGGTTCTGTAAAAGACCAAGCAACACAGTGCTTAAACAATATTAAAGCAATTGTAGAAAGTATCGGCCATGTAATGGACGATGTTGTTAAATTGAATATCTTCGTTAAGAATATTTCAGACATTGAAGCTATCGATGAAATTTACACAGCTTTCTTCCAAAGTGCTCTTCCTACACGTACGGTAGTTGCAGTTGCAGCATTACCGATGAGTGATGCTTTGGTACAAATTGATGCGCTTATCTCAAACGGTGAAGGCACAACTCCACAGGCACCTTGTGCTCTTGTTAAAGTATCAAGAAACACAGAAAATGCGCCACAGGGTCTATACACACAGACTGTTGCGTTCTCTCACTATAATAACCTTGCATCTCAATTACCAATTGATCCAAAAACAGGTGCGTTGGTAGCTGGTGGTGTTAAAGAGCAAACTGAACAGTGCTTAAATAACATTAAAGCAATCTTAGAAAGCATCGATCACGTAATGGATGATGTAGTTAAAACAACTATCTTCCTTAAAGATATCGCTGATGTTGAAGCGGTAAACGAAGTTTGTGCAAAATTTTACCCGAACTATGTCCCTGTACGCTCAATAGTTAATGCTTCAGCTTTACCTATGGGTGCTTTAGTACAAATTGATACATCTGTATCACATGGTGATGGTACACCACCACAACTTCCTGAAGACACAAGCTTACTTGTAATCGAAGCAAGCAATACGGAAAATGCACCAAAAGCGACATACTCACACACTGTTGCTTTCTCTCACTACAATCATGTTTCTGGCCAATTACCTGTAGACCCGAAAACAAATGAATTAGTTGCTGGTGACGTAAAAGCGCAAGCAGAACAATGTCTAAACAATATTAAGGCAATTATTGAAAGTGTTGACCATGTGATGGACGATACAGTTAAAATCAATATCCAACTTAAAAATATTGAAGATATCGATGCTGTAAACGAAATTTACACGACTTTCTTCAAAGGCGATCTTCCTGCAAGAACAGTTGTGGGTGTTTCAGCTATCCCTATGGGTGCTTTAGTACAAATTGATGCTGTTGTTTCTAACTGTGAAGGTACACCTCCACAAGCATAACAGGCATTTGTCTTCGAGACATAAAGTCGGTCGGGGCATCCATAAAGTCAAAGTACGCTTTGGTCTTTTGGATGTCCTTTCCTGCTTATTAAAACCAATAGATTAACCATATGACTAACTGGGCTTTATCGAAAAGTCACTCCATGAGTTATGATTATGGCCGCATTTCACTCATTGTAACCACATCACTATCCATTTTTCAGCCCGACACTCCCTTACAGAAGCATCGTGACGAGATATAAAAAATCAGCTTGGGTAATAGATGCCTTAGTCTGTGTTATTTTGCTTGTTCAAGTGTTTCATTAAGCCATTGATCAAACTGCGATTTTGGTAACGCACCGTTCAAATTATTCAGTAGTTGACCATTTTTGAAGACCATAATGGTTGGAATACTACGAATACGATATTGGGCTGCAAGTTCCTGTTGTGTTTCAGTATCAATTTTTACAAAGCGAGCGTTACCAGAGCGCTCTGCAGCAACATCTTCAAAAATGGGTGCGAAGCCCACACAAGGGTTACACCATGGTGCCCAAAAATCGACAACAACAGGTGTGTCACTCTGGATTAACGATAAAAAGTTGCTTGTCGTGCCTTCAATTGGCTTTCCATCTAATAGCTTCTCTTTGCACGAACCACATGCTGCTGTGTCTTCAAGGCGCTCTGTTGGTATGCGATTCATCGCTTTACAGTGTGGGCAACGTGTTGTCATTGTATTCATAATTATTATCCGTTTTCTGGCTGTTTACTTATTAGAATTATTTTTATCTAGGTTGTCTTCATAGGCTCTATATTCAGCCTATGAAGGTAACTCATGTATATATCTGTAATTTACAGGCTTGCGCCCAGAAAAAAAAGACGACTATGCTTATTAATTCAATTGGCCTTATCTATGAGTTGCGCATAGGTGTTTGGGCTCTAGTGGTACGGTTAAGAAAAAAGTAAGTTGAGATTTATACGGGAATACGGTGGTAACTTTAATGTGCGTCACCTCCGTGTTTAGGCTAAAAAGAGGAACAGTTGGAAAATTTGTTCTCTGTTTCCTTATATCAGCTACCGTTACAGTTACCTCATTGTTCTGAAGAGGTAAGTAACTATTATGTTGAGACATCATTTAGCGGTATTTTTTAAAGCAACAGCGTGTGATGAAATACAAAACGGTTTGCTCGCAAAAATCGTTCACATGTCGTTAGAAGAAAGAATGGATCGTCTTGAACAGATTTATGATATTCGGCGAAAACCATTATCTCTGGCAGAGTTAGAGCGACTACATAGAGAAAAAAATGAACAATAAAAAGAAGCTAGAAACCTATGAGCTGTTATTTAAATACTTTGGACCCGGTGAATCAGAAACCACACTTGCTGATGTTGCTGCTGCGTTAGGGTGCACTTCCCGGCATGCGCGTACCTTGTTGCAACAAATGTCGGTACTAGAATGGCTAGTGTGGCAACCAGAACCTGGGCGAGGGAAGCGTTCATTATTAGTGTGTAATCAAGAGCCCATCAATGCCTGTTATCAAATGATGGAGGATGCCTTAGAAGCGGGAAAGCATGAGTCAGTATTTAAACTAGCAGGCTTTAATGATCGGCATGTATCGTCTGAACTTAAGAAATACCTGATTTCATCGACCCAACATAACAGCCAAGCGATTCGTATTCCTTTTCATCGAGAAATAAAAACACTGCACCCACATTATGCCTTTGATAGAACTGAACGGCATTTAATATTGCATGTTTTCCAGCGTCTAACAGAAGATGATTTTGGTGAAATAAAGCCATCGCTTGCCCACCACTGGGAAAGTGATGAAGAAGGGATGAATTGGACATTTTATTTACAGTCAGGGGTGCAATACCAAGATCAAACTCCAATGAAAGTTGATGATATTGTTATTAGCTTACAGGTGTTAATTAATAATCCCTATTGGCGTTCCTTATACGAGCATATTGAAAGTATTGATGTGTTGTCACCGGAATCTATTCGAGTCTCTCTATCAAGACCTGATTGGCATCTTGCTGCATTATTAGGGCGTTCTGAGGCATCAATAATGCCAAGCCAGTATGGTCGCCTTATTATCAACCCTGAAGCACCCATTGGGTCTGGTTCTTTTATGATTGATATTGCATCATCTCGATTATTTCGATTAAAAAGAAACAACTATTATTCTGGGAAGAGTGCCCTAATTGAGAATATTGAATTATGGATACATCCTGACTGGGCGAAAGATAAATTGTGTAGTGAAGGTTCATTTTTTTTGGATCAGCCTGAGCAAACTTATATAACGACATGTAACGATGTTGGTTATTTTTATATGATGATTAAAAACCCACAGTTGAGAGAGAGAGTAGTTAGCAAGGCTATTATCGATGTTCTTCTAGAAAAGCGGCTTATTCTCGGCGAGATTTATTACCCAATCACCTTTAGTTACGATGATAATAATGAGTGTCGCTACTATGCGCAGTTATTGAATCAAGCATTAGCCAATCATCAGCATGTTACTTCTACTTGTGTGTCTTTTGGTGAACAACAAAAAGAGGCTGATATCAGTTTAGGGGGAATTCGGATTGAGGGTTGTAGCCTAACCAGTTTATTGGCATTTTTTTATACCTACAGTTTGTGGTCACAAATTTTATCACAGCCGCTATATCAAAAATTATTGGCATTACTTCATCAGGCACAAGCGACACAAGACAAACAGCAAGCTGAAGGTGTATTACGGTCGATACTGACTTGGTTATCTGATGATCGAATCTTAACGGTGATAAGGCAAGAAAGTTTTAAATTAACTGCACCACTAAAAATTCAAGGTATACGGGTGAACAATGTTGGTTGGTGTGATTTTTCAAAACTATGGGTTAAAAGTCATTAACATAACCAAAGCGCCGTATGGCGCTTTAGTTCATGATTGAATGAAATAGGGGATAGAAGTGACTTAATGGAGAAGCCCTAGTTCTCTAGCTTCTTCAATACTTAAACCGCTCTCTCGAATATCTTTTAATGCTTCGATACGTCTTCTTGCTTCAGCTTGCTGCTTCTTTTTTGAGGCAAGATTTGAAGCTGTTTCATCTTTGTAATCCCACTTAGAAGATACATCTGATATCTCTGTGTGGTCGATAGAATTGATAGACACAATTACCTCCGAAAGAAACCCTGCGTTGGATTCAACATATGTGTATCAAATGAAAATGCATGCGTTAAGCTCATAATATTGAGTTTGTGATCTAATTCGTATTTGTGAAAATAACACTAAAATTTACTATTTCTAAGGTGCTTTTGAGCGTATCTTCGATCGTTCATGCTCAGTAAAAAACACGGTTTTAGATCAAGTTTTCTTTCTCGCTTATTCATCCATTATGCAACCGGCTTTAATCGTATATTCTAAGCTTAAATATCAGCAATCAAACTGCTCGAACTGATTGTTTTTAAAGCAGTTGATTGGTTTTTTTATTGTGATTGTTTAATTCACAAGCAATTGACTATTTAGGGGTTTACAGCCTCAGCTCTTATACGTATTATTCACCGCGTAGGAGAGATGGCTGAGTGGTCGAAAGCACCGGTCTTGAAAACCGGCAAGGGTTTATAGCCCTTCTAGGGTTCAAATCCCTATCTCTCCGCCACATTTAGAAAAGGGCGCTGATTTATCAGCGCCCTTTTTGCGTCTAGCGCATGTGGCAAGAGGGGTTTGTTCCAAATCCACCTCACCCTGAACATTCCACCATATTCAAAGAAGCCGCTACATTGTTAGCGGCTTCTTTACGTCTGGAGTTTGTGCCAAAGGAAGGTTAATCCTAAGGCGCTCTACTATTCATTAGAAAAGCCGGTAGAATCTGCCACCACAGCATTTATATAAGGGTAGCAATGACTTTTCATTATACAGCTCGTGGCATTTTGATCAGTGATGGGCATGTGCTGCTTGTTCGCGTGATTAGCGATGATAAAACGTTTCTGCCTGGTGGACATATCGATCACGCAGAACCAGCACCAATAGCATTGGAGCGTGAGTTGATGGAAGAAGCTTGTTTGTCAGTTAAAGCTGGTCGTTTTATTGGAGCAGTGGAGAATCAATGGGATGCTAAGGGCACAATTAACGTAGAATCCTGCATGTTGTTTGAACTGAATTGCTCGTCGCTATCCCGTTCGGACCCTATTCAAAGCAATGAAGCTCACCTCGAATACTTGTGGGTACCCATTCAAGATCTCGAGATGCATCAATTATATCCTAAGATTTTACGTGATTTAGTATGTCAGCTTGATGCATCGACTTTGACATCAGCGTTCTGGGCATCAGAGCCGCTAATGTAAGTTTTACTGTATTGTTGAATGTTTTTACTTTCATTCCGACAGATATTGATGAAGTTTTTCCCAGACTTGCTTGTTTGGGGCAAGAAGAAGGTTGCCGGTATAAATAGTGGGTTGATAAACACGACCATCCATTAGCGCAGAGTAGCCTCCAGCTTCTTGATGAATAAGATGTCCTGCTGCGTGATCCCAAGGTTTGAGTGATGGGGTCAGTACGAAGGAAAAGCTACTGGTGGCGAGTAAGCGGTATTCAAAACATGAGCAACCGAGTGACATGATGCGTTCAAAGTGAATAGTTTGATTAGCAACGTGTTGACGTAAGTTTTCATCAAACATTGATAAAGATAAACATCCAGTCATTTTATTGAAGTCGGCTTCAGCTGTGATGGTGAGTTGTTGACTGAATCCATCCGGACGTTGGTAAAAGGCCCCTTTACCACGCTCTGCCATTACCCAATCATCCGACATAGGATCGTAAAGCATGCCAAATTGGGTATTACCATTGATAACAACGGCAAGAATAACGCCAAAAACAGGTAGATTATTGGCAAAATTCCATGTGCCATCGACAGGATCGATGATGACGGCTAATTCTGCGGTGGCTAATTTGTCTAGCAACTGTGGGGTGGCTGAAACAGCTTCTTCACCGATAATCAGTGCACCAGGTAGAAGTCGAGAGACTCTTTCTGTTATTTTGACTTCGGCTTGTTGGTCGGCAATCGTGACTAAATCGCTGTGAAAATCTTTGGCTGAAATAGCATCGTTACTGAGGTTACGAAATCGTGGCATGATTTCAGTTTGGGCTACATCACGTACAATCTTAATAAGTTCGGCAAGTACAAATTGGCTGATCATTATTTTTCCTTGATATATAAGAGTAGAGGAAGCTTTTGCTTCCTCTACTCTTGTGTTTGTCGTGTCGTTTATTACTGCATCAATACATTACGAGTAAATTGTTTTTTTAGCTCAGCTGCGTATTTTGCATTGAAAGACTCCGTTGAATTTTGTCGCATTTCCGCTGATATCATCGCGTGACTTGCGTCTGAGTCTGGGTGTTGTGGAGCAATACCAAAGGCTTTGTTCATTGCAGCTTGGGTTTTTGCAGAAGTCAGCCAATTAATGAATACCAGTGATGCTGCTTTGTTCTGTCCATTAGATGGGGCGCCAACAAAGTTACCACCACCAGACATGCCGAATTCAGGAATATAGAACTTGATACGATCAGTGATTGCGCCTTGATTTTGTAATCCGGATAGGTGGTCTTCCCAAGCTGGTGCTATGGAGATCTCACCGTCATTGATACGGGTGAGGCTGTCGGCGTTAGATGCTGTGATCAGCATATCTTCTTTGTTGTTTTGGAACCAATCCCAAGTCTTGCTCCAGCTTTTTACGATATTACGGTCAACTTTTTCACCCATTGACGATTCACCGGAAACATGGCGGATCGCAGATTCAATAAAGCGTTGTCCTGCACCGCCGCCATTGGGGTCATTAACACCAAACGCCATCGGGTTGTTTTTGATGAATGTTTCCATTTGCTCGAAAGTTTGCGGCAGTTTACTTTCATCTATACGGGTTGGATCATACGCTAAACCTGTTTGATTTCCCCAGAAGGTAACGGCATAGCCATTAGATTCGACCCCCTCGCTACGTGTTGTTAGCTTGCTATATTCTGGCAGTTTCTCGAGTGGTAACAGTGTTGTGCCATTATTGATAATGGTCATATCGCTAGCACCGATAGCCATGACATCGATGCTACCTTTGTCACGGCGGCTTTCAGCCATTAGTTTGTTACGGTTACCATCAGAGGTGCCTTCTGGAACTCGTACTTTGATACCTGTTTCTTGTTCAAAGTTTTTTATAAACGAGCGCCATTGAGGTTGTAAGTACCAAACGGCAAAAGTGATGTTGCCTTCTTTTTTTGCTTGTACCTCGATTTCATCCCAACTCATCGTGCTAACGTCGTACGCCAGCGTCGAAAATGAAGTGGTTGCCAGTACAGTCAGTGCTGTCCCTAAAACTGCTTTTTTAAATGACATAGGTATTTCCTCTACACTAGAAATTATGCTTTACCTGTGGATTGAGACAGGTAGTTCCCTTTTAGCAACCGCTCGATGATCAACATTAGAAGCACGTTAGGTATCACTAAGATCAGTGAAACTACAGCCGCATCGGGGCGAATAAATGAATAGCCCAGAAATGAATACAGAATCGTTGGAATCGTGATGAAATCAGGTGCGCCTAATACATAAGCCATATTGAATTCTTCAATACTGATCACTAAGCAAAAAATAAATGAGGCTAAAATACTCGGCTTCAGCATAGGTAAAAATGCATGTTTGAACATGCCTACTTTACCTGTGCCCATATCGGCGCAAGCATCAATTAAATCTTGTGGAATAGCCTTAAAGCCCGCCGACAGAATACGAATTGCATATGGCAACGCCAATACGGTGTGTGCCAACACAATATTCAGGTATGGATTGGTCATCCCTAGCTCTAATAGCATAGAACTGAAGAATACCGCTAAAATCATGGATGGCATTACCATTGGAAGTAATGAGACCATTTCAGCGATTTTCTTGCCGCGGAAGGTTAATCGACCGAAGGCGTAAGCGGTCGGCATCGCCAAGGTAAGAGTGAGCAACGCAACTGCTGGAGCAACCATATAACTGTTAGCTAGTGCTTCAGGTAACGAGGTGGTTTGCCATACTTGTATCCAACGCCCAAAAGACAATACCTGTGGGAATATGTCGGGGTAGCTCCAAGGATGCGCCGGATCAACCAGTGACCAGATAATTGCCATCCCAAATGGCATTCCAAGCCAAATGATGTTGACGATAAAAAAGAAGCTAATAGAAATTACGGCAATTTTTTTACCATTCGCTGATATTGTGTTCATACTACAGCCTCCTGTAGTCGCGGTTTTGTTTTGGTGGCAAAAGGTTGGGTAACCAGTGTAATGACCATTGCGCTAAGGGCTGCTAACAGCATAATGATGATGGCGATCACTGCCGCATTTTCCCATTCATAATATTGGGTAGCAGTAATGTTCATCAGCATTGCTAGCGAGTAGCTGCTACGTGATCCAGCCACAGAGGCAAACGAGAAATCACCAAGTGCACCGATGAAAATTAGAATTGAAGATGCCTGCATCGCAGGGATAGTCAGAGGGAAAATTACTTGGCAAAAAGATTTCCAACGTGATGCTCCTAGGTCTTGAGATGCATGAAGGATATCAGTACGGATGCTAGCAATAGAGCCCGTTAATAAGATCAAGGCGAAAGGAAGGTTTTTCCAGATTTGTAGAATGATAATGCTCCAGCCGAACTTATCATTGGCCATTCGCATCGGTTCATCAATGATCCCCAGAGACAGTAGAGTCTCGTTGATGATGCCATGGTAAGCAATCACGTTCATTAATAAGAAAGACGCCACTAAGCCAGGAACAAACATGGGTGCACGCAGGGTGGCCACAACCATATTTTTTGCGGGCAATTTTTGTTGTAGCCATAGAGCAATGGGATAGGCTAGGCAGATTGCGCCTAATGTACCTAAGAAAGAGGTACGCATCGAGTATTCTACTGAGCGCCATAAAATAGGATCGGTGAGCATGGTCTGCCAGTACTCTAGTGTGGCTGATGTTTCGCCAGTGAAGCTAAACATACCAAAGCTTTGCGCTATAACCACATACAAGGCACTGCCCATAAGTAACACGATAGCACCCAGCCCAGGAATCAAAAGTAGGTAGGGCTTCATGCTGTAACCTCTTCCAAAAATCGAATCGCTTGTCGTGTTAGGCACGCATGAATACGGTCTCCCACTTGGATAGGATCACGGCCGCTGAGCTGGAGACGGATTTCTTGTTCAGAGTGCGTTCCGATTGTGCCGAATACTTCAAGGGTATTACCTTGGAATGCCATCGATCTCACATCTACTGCAAAGCTATTTTCTGAATTGGCATCGCACAGCTCTGCATCTTCAGGACGCCAGCAAACATATACCTGCTCGCCTTGTGGTGCCTCTTGCGATTCAATAGTCATTTCGCCTAGGTTGCAGCTAACACGGTAGATATTATTTTGGTCGGTAGGTTCGACAAATGCTTGGTGAATATTGGCTGCACCAATAAAGTCGGCAACAAAGCGGTTGCTCGGGCGGTAGTAAATATCTTGCGGTGAGCCGATTTGTTCAATACTGCCTGCGTTAAGAACGATGATCTTGTCACTCATCGCAAGTGCTTCAGCTTGATCATGTGTGACGTAAATGGAAGTAAGGTTATGCTGTTTCTGCAATGCTTTTATTTCAAAACGAACGGTTTCTCGCATTTTTGCGTCAAGGTTTGACAGTGGTTCATCGAATAAAATGAGGTCTGGGCGGGTTACCATCGCTCGTGCTAATGCGACTCGTTGCTGCTGCCCTCCGGAGAGTTGTCCCGGCATCTTATCTTTTTGATCCATTAAACCAATTTGTGACAAGGCATTCTCTAAGCGATTGTCTTGCTCGGCTCGACTCACTTTCTTTTGCACCATACCAAAACAAATGTTGTGAGAAACACTAAGGTGAGGGAAAAGAGCATAAGACTGGAAACACATGGCTGTGTTACGTTTTTCTGCGGGTACATTGTTGACTGTTTCGCCACCAATTGCGATGTTCCCACCGTCAGGTTGTTGGAAACCACCAATCATTTTGAGTAGCGTGGTCTTTCCACAGCCACTTGGTCCCAGCAAGGTGACGAATTCTCCGGTCTTAACTGAGAATGAAATATCTTTTGAGGCATAGAAATTACCGAATTTTTTGGTAACGCCTTGAAGTTCAAGCATTGTCATTAATAACCTTTCCCTGAAAGTTTAATTGTTATCAGTGGATGATAAGTGTTCAATGTTTCAGAAAAAAGTCAGAAAGTTTAAAAACGTGATCTAGATTGTGGGCATTTATACATCTTGTTGTTTTATATTGCAATTAATGTGTTATGTGTTGAGTTCTACGCAGTGGTTATTTAGTGTTGACACTTTTGTTTGAAATGAAGTAGTCTTGATTAAGCTTTTCAATAAAGATTAATAGGATTGTAATCATGCCATTTGATTTTGATGTTGCCAGTAAAGGTAAAGTACTGATTAACAGCCACCGCGGCTCGTGCCTTAATAACCCTGAGAATACGATGCCTGCGTTTATCGCGGCTCTTGAAGCGAATACGAGTTGCATTGAAATTGATGTAGCAATGACTAAGGATAACCACATTGTGGTTACTCATGATCCAAGTGTTGCAAGAACATCTGACGGTCAAGGGTATGTTGAGCAGATGACGCTTGATGAGTTATTGGCACTCGATTTTGGTGGTTGGTTTGCACCTGAATTTGCAGGTACTAAGGTGCCGATTTTTATTGATGTGCTGAACTGGGCGGTTGAAAATAATGTTGGTTTGATTGTTGAAGCCAAGCAACGCTTGCGTCACCAAGAGTTTTCTGAACAGATGGTCGAGATTTTGCGTTCAGTACCTGATGCAATTGAGCATATTCAACTGCTTGGTTTTGATCATGCATTGGTAAATCGGGTGAAAGACCTGCTGCCAGAAGTCAATTTGCAAGTGGTCACCCTTGCGCGCTATAACGATCAGCTAAAAGCGGTAACGGAATCACGTGCGAGCTGTGTGTGCTGTGAATATCCTCATGCCAGCATTAATGACTTGAGAGCGTATAAGAAAGCAGGTCTAACAACACGCTTATATTTACCAACGAAAGATCAAGATACTACCCAGTGGTTTAATGAATACTTTGGTTATGATGTTCATAGCGAAATCATTGGCTGGATGAAAGAAGGGTTGATTGACATGATTAGTCATGATGACATTGATATGCTTAAACGCTTGGCTGATGAAGCTGGCTTAGAAGCGATTTAAATTAAAATAGACTGTGGAAGTTAGGCTATATATGGGATAATTATCTAGTCTAACTGCCTAATAAATGAGTTAAATATATGCTTTCTCCTATTAAGCCTCTCCAGCTTGAATTGTCCCCTGGGCAAAAAAAAGTACTGAGCATTATTCGTAACCATGCGCCTGTTTCGCGCGCTAAAATTACCGAGCTATCGGGGATGCGTAGCGGAAGCGTTACCAGTATTTGCAAAGAGTTACTCTCGATGCAGTTTATTAGTGAAGGGGAGAGGATCAAAGCTGGCAGAGGGCAACCGATTATACCGTTACAGCTCAGTCCGTATGCTGCTTTTTCATTTGGAGTGGCTTTTCATATAAATAAAATTGAAGTAGCACTGGCAAACTTTTGTGGTCACCTTGTCGATACAGTGAGCTTCGATTATCAAGAATCGGGTCCTATTGAAGATGTCATGGAGGCGATTCAGTCTGCAGTATTACGGTTAATTGAAAAACACCGTATTCAGCAATCACGTATTTTGGGGCTTGGTGTGTCAATGCCGGGACCGCAGCTGGGCAATGGTCGGTTTATACATACTATCCCATGGCTTTCTCATTGGCGCGAAGTCGACGTTGCGCTTTTGTTTGGGCAGGTATTTGAATGGCCGGTTTGGATTGATAATGACTGTAACGTGTCGGCAGTTGGTGAGTACTTCTCGGGTCATTGGCCCGAGGTGACTAATATGTTATTGATTGAAATTGGTCATGGCATCGGTGGTGGAGTGATTATGGATGGTAAGCTGTTCAGAGGTCGCCATCAAAATGCAGGTGAAATAGGGACTTATTTTTCAGTTCAAGAACCTGAAGTTCGTCGGCCATCATTGCGTGAGCTAATGCAGTTGTTAGCTGAAAATGGAACATTAGTTGATAATATTCAAGCTATCCCCCCAATTGATCATCCTGTTGTGTCAAAGTGGCTTGATCATGCTGCAATGCAATTAAAGCCGCTTATTTTACTGACGTTAGGTTGGTTTGATCCCGACTGTATAGTTTTTGGGGGCTCGGCACCCGAGCATATTAGTACTGAGCTGATTCGAAGAATTGGACTCGATCAATTATGGGATCAGTTCGGTATGGACTATGAGATGGCAACCATCGCTCCTTCTCGTGTGGGACCTAGTCTTTCTTCTTTCGGTGCATGTATGTACCCGGTCTTCCAGACCTTGGAAATCGCTTAATACATGAAAGGAAAAACAATATTTGCTCTCTGAACGTTATTGTTAGATGTAATTTAAAACGTTTTGTTTGTACTTTGTTTTCTTTGTTCAAGCCGTGTGCACTTGGTTAGTGAAAGGGTTTACAGTTAGCTTCAGCGTCTGTACTATTCACCGCGTTGGAGAGATGGCTGAGTGGTCGAAAGCACCGGTCTTGAAAACCGGCAAGGGTTTATAGCCCTTCTAGGGTTCAAATCCCTATCTCTCCGCCACATTCAAAGAAACCGCTACTCTGTTAGCGGTTTTTTTACGTCTGGATTTTACCCAAGAAGATAGGGATGCAGAATCCTAGACAGGGTTCACCTGAGCGAAGCGAAAGCACATTGCCCGTACCGAAGGTGCGAAAAGGCAATAGCCCGAAGGGTACGAGCTTGCGAGTAATAAATCCCTATCTCTCCGCCCTTTTTGCGTCTAGCGCATGTGGCAAGAGGGATTTGTTCCAAATCCACCTCACCCAGAACACTCCACCATATTCAAAGAAGCCGCTACATTGTTAGCGGCTTCTTTATGTCTGGAGTTTACCTCGCTTAAAGTACAGTTCTTCCCTATAAACAAGGTATAACTATATAAGGTAAGCAATACACATGAGGGTATGCCTGTTACTCATGGTTCATGTATAATGTGATCTAAGTTCTGCTGTAAGTGCACCTAGCCTAACAGTTTGTTTATTTTTCATATACCTGAGACGCCAAATGTCATTCTCCAACCTTGGATTAAGCGACCCGATTTTAAAAGCAGTAGCCGAATTAGGCTACGAGACCCCTACGCCGATTCAAGAGAAGGCGATTCCGGTCATCTTGACGGGTAAAAACCTGATTGCAGCCGCACAGACGGGTACAGGTAAAACGGCTAGTTTTGTACTGCCTCTATTAGAAAAATTCAGTGATATGCCGCCAATACGTGCAAAGCGTATTCGTGCCCTTATTCTTGTACCTACTCGCGAATTAGCAGTACAGGTTGACGCGAACATTACTCAATATAGCAAGCACCTATCGCTGACTTCGTTAGCGATGTACGGTGGTGTTGACTATAAAGATCAAAAGCAACGTCTGATTGACGGTGTCGATATTCTGGTTGCAACACCAGGACGACTTCTTGATATGTATACTCAACGAGCGTTACATTTTGATGAGTTAGAAGTATTGGTTCTGGATGAAGCCGATAGAATGCTCGACATGGGCTTTATCGAAGACATCAATAAAATCCTTGAACGTTTGCCAAAAGAAAGACAAAACCTGCTGTTTTCAGCAACACTGTCTGATCAAGTACGCGTTTTAGCTAAAACAGCAGTTGAGCGTCCAGTTGAGATATCGGTTTCACCTGAAAACACAACAACACCAAAAATTGACCAATGGTTGATCACTGTTGATAAAGATAAGAAATCAGCATTGTTGAGCCACATGATTAAAGAAAATGAGTGGAAGCAAGCACTTATTTTCATTCAAACGAAGCATGGTGCCGCTAAATTAGTCGGCCAGCTTGAAAAGCGTGGCATCGTAGCAGAGGCTATTCACGGCGGTAGAAGCCAAGCAGTGCGTGAAAAACTGTTGAATGATTTTAAATCAGGCGAACTTGGTTTATTGGTTGCGACAGGTATTGCTGCGCGTGGTATCGATATTGATGATCTTACGCGTGTTATTAACTACGACTTGCCTGATCAAGCTGATGATTACGTTCACCGTATTGGTCGTACAGGTCGTGCTGGCGCAACGGGTGAGGCGATTTCATTTGTATCACGTGATGACTTCAGACACTTATGTGCGATTGAAACTCGTCTTGGTCATTTGATTGTTCGTAAAGAAATCGAAGGCTTTGTTCCTCAAAAAGAAGTGCCTGTTTCTATTTTGAATTACGTGCCAGAAACGAAAATTGCGGCAAGACGTAAGAACTTTAAAAACAAGCAAAATAGCCAAGATAAACCAACGAGCCATGCTATACCTAAAGGCAGACGCTAAAGCGTAAAGTAAGACAGAATACAGATAGCCAGATAAAGCATAAGTGGTTTATCAAAAAGGGCTATTGAACTATCCACCAATTCCTTTTTAAGCCGTAAAGCTAAGGGGAGTTGGTGTTTATTCTCCCTCCTTATTCATACCGCGCATTACCACATAAACCCGTCATGGTACTTTCATCTTTGATATAGCAATGTGTAATAGTGCCTTAACTCTTAATCGTCTGAATTACTTTATCTGGGAAACCAAAGTATTTTTGCGCACCATCATGATCAAGTAATAAACAGTTATTTGAGGCTGCAATATAAGACTTGTCGTTAGTCGTAAAAATGACCGTCGCTTCTGCCAGTTTCTCAGTAAATAACTTATTGATGTATTTCACGTATTCTTTTTCGCAGCCCACAAAAGGCTCATCAATAACAATGATCCCTTGATCACAGCAACCGAGACCCAATGCCATCCGCAGTGATTGCTGCACGCCATTAGGTAATTGCTCGACATAATCTGACGACATATGTGTATCTAGCCCATCGGGTAACCAGGGGTGTAAGTCAAAGAAGTCGATAATTTCTTCCATCTGATGTTTCGCAATTACACCGTCATGAATGATGAAATTAGATTCCAGCGTTCCTTCAAAAATGTGCAGTTCAAAGGGAATGTAGTTAATGGCTTTACGATAGCGGAAATTATTAAACTGCTTAATGTTGTAACCATCCAGTAAAATGCCGCCTTGATAGCGATCTTCCAATCCAGCCAACATACTGAGAAGAGTCGTTTTTCCTGAACCTGAAATACCCGATATCGAGACTTTGTCACCAGCTTGTACGTTAAAGGCTAGGTTCGTTAATCCATTCGGTGCACCTTGATAGCGGTGACTAAGGCCATTAACGGCGATATTCCCTTTGAAATGTCGAATTGGCGGGCTTTTTTCTAAATGATAACGGTCGTCATTGAGCGACATTAACGCGTTAATCTGCGTACTTGCAGCTTTAATGGTTTTGAACTTAGTAATGGAGTTATAAATCCCCATAATAGGCCCTAGTGCTTTCCACACTAAGATGATGATGGCAAGCATTGCACCTGCTTCTGTTTCACCCGCCATTACGCCTAAGACGGCAGTGATGATACTCGCTGTACCGATGGCTTGAATTAACCCTTGCCCCATGGATTGGATTTTACCGTTGGTTATCGAGACACTTTTAGCATCATCCAAACTTTGGTTATGTGCGGCATGAAAACGTGAACGAATAACACGCAGTAATGGTAACCCCTGAATGGTATTAATGCTGCGTAATAGCTCATTCCATTGATAAGACACCATGGCATTGGCACGCGAACTTTTGGCTGTTGCTTGGGTGTAGATATAGCGTGAATACACGCAGAATACTAACATCAAAGCAATACCTGCTAATACGGTAAGGGCGGCAGTCCCTGAAATGATAGTGATTGCCAAAATGAAGATGATGACAAACGGCATATCAAAGTAGCTGAGTGTTGATTCTGCGGTCACCAATTTACGTAGTTGGTCGATGTCTTTCAAACGGGCTAATTGTGATGATACTCCTGCTGATGATGTCATCGAATAGGGTAGCCATAACAGTTTGCTAATGACATTTTGGGATATATGAGTAGCAAGATCTTTACCTGATGTTGCGAGTATATTCATTCGAATACGTTTGAATCCATATTCAGCAAACGCCAGAAATATCGCTAATGCTGTTAGCCAGAATAGAGTGGTTTCAGAACCTGAGGTTAGCGCGAAGCTGTAGACTCCCATGATAAAAAATGGCTGCATGGCACCAAGCACATTGATGATCAAACTCAGTAGCACTAAACTTTTTATTTCATCGTTATAACGGTAAAACGCGTATTTTATCCAGTTAGATTTGTCTTGGGATTCTGGTGGTGGTTCTCGAAATATTTTCGAATATTCCGATATTTCACACACCGTACACGCTTCATTGGTAAGCGCATGTTCAAGCAGTACATTGTTTCGGTAGTCGAACAGCTTTGCCATGCCGTTTTCAATACCTAAAAAGATGGTGCATACATTATCGAATTCGATAAAAGCAGGTACAGAAACATGCTCCAGCTGATGCATATTCTGGTGGCGTTGTTTTTTACATTCGTAATCTAACCGTGACAAGGTACTGGCAAAGCTGTCGATGTCTTTGTCTTGAGGAATAAAGGCATCGGTTAATATTTCGGGGGTGCCTTCCCACTGCAGCGTGACTAAAGTATAAGCGATACCTAATATGGTTGGAGAGTCACGGTAACGCTCTTTGAATTTAGCGGATCCAAAGTCGCCTAGTCGTTCTTCAGTATTGCTGAAATCGATCAATACGCTCATGCGACAACCACCTTCTTCATTAATTTATGCTTAACCAAACGGGTGTCGAGCTGCCCCAATTTGTTGCTGACGATAATGCAGATGAAGTTGTTAGATTTTGGTGCAATACATGATAATAATAAACGTCCAAACTGCTCGTCATACACCATGTCGATATCATCAATCATTAATACTGGTTTACTACTGAGTAAGGCTCGAACAACCAATAATGCGAATAATACCTGACGTGAAAATGGTAACTGAGTGTGGCTTGATATTTGGGTATAAAAGCCATTTTTCAAACCATCTATATTGTTTTTTATTGCTAAGTTTTCGCACAAAGAAAAAGCGGCATTATTCAAGTGTGGACGAAAACATGTGAGGTTATCGATGATCGACCCCTCGACTAATGTGGTATTTTTGTCGACTTTGATGATGTCATTACGCCATGTGGCATATTCAATATCAGTTAGCGGCTGTTCATTGACGTGAATCGTGATCGTATCATCGTGAGTATCCCGTGTTAGACAGCGCAGAAGGTGGCTTTTCCCCGTGCCGCTCGGGCCCGTGAAGAGGTGAATACTGCCTTTAGATAGCTCGAAATTTTGTGGAAGGCTTATCCCATCTATTGGTTGAGTATGCAGCGACAGGGTATTTACTGCCGGTAAGGGAGCATCTTCATGGGCGGTGGCTTCCAATTCCAGCAGTTCACAAATACGCTCAATGTGCATTTGGTTTACCCGCCAGCGGCTCAAGGTTCTCATTACTTGCTGGTAAGGGGCAAAGTAGCGATTGGTGAGAAGAATTACGGCTGCCATAACCCCTTGGCTAATTTCCAAGTTGATGACCGCACGCGCACAAAGCACGACTACTAAGGCGACAGAGAGTTGTTGAATTAAGTTTAAGGTGAGATTGAAAGATGATTCAAGGCGTTCGTATTCAATGCTTTGGGTTTCACGTTCTCCGATCATTTCGACCATCACGCTCTCTACGCGATATTCCATGGTACGGCTTTTAATGTCTAATGGATTAGAGACGATCTCGATGATCTTGGAATTGGTTAACCCTTCGATATCAGATCGTTGTGATAAAACATCGACTCGCTTTTGAGCAAGAAAGCGTGCAGTCACAAATAAAATGCTTGAAGCGATGATAAGGGCTAAGCCTGCCCACATATTGATCAAAAAGATGATCAATACGGTTATAGCACTAGTACCACCGTTGATCAGCGCTTTGATCGATTCCCCGCCGAAAAACTGTTTAATATCTGGGATCGTCGAAATACGTTCGAGGTATTCTCCCATTTCCAGACGGTTAAAACGTTCAATATTGGCGGCACAAATAGCAAGAAAGACACTATTGGTTAGCTGGCTTTCAAACCGTTTCATAATAACTGATACTAAGTATTCTTCTTGGCGTTTTAACTGATAGTCGATAAAGATGGCAGTCAAAATAACGGCAAATAATAACATCAACGAGTTGGTTGATTGATTCGGTAAGATACGGTCAAAAATAATTAAAATAGAAAAAGGTAATACCAAACCGAGTAGCGTGGTCATGACGGTAGAAAAGACCAAGTAAACTTTATCGATAGGGTTGATCTTTCGAGTAAATAAATGACTTTTCATTGTTTACTCCTTTTATTGAATTAAGAGATGCAGTGGAATAGGGGAGTCGGTTTTCCTATCGCTAACGGGGGACATTTGTTCGGCTATTTTCCCTATTGTATTCATGTTCAAGTTACCAATCAGCTCGTTAAGCTGTAGCAAATTAATGATGTAGTCGTAACGGGCACTTTCATAATCTCGGATGCTGCTATACAGCTTACTTTCAGCGGAAAGGAGATCGGTGATTGTACGTGTACCCAATTTATGGGCTTTTTGAATGCCATTATAAGAGGCGTAATTGGCTTGAATGATGGTTTTTAAGCTGGCTAGCGACGCGGAATAATCGTTAATGTTATATATGAATTCATCGAACTGCTGTTGGCTTTGATTTTTACTGTCTTGTAAATCAATTTCGGTGCGTTCTATGTTGACTTTGTTTTGTTCATAGCGGTAGTAATCACGACCGCCATTTAAAATCGGCACATCGAGCTTTAGGGTATAAACGGCTTCTTCTGTCACCCCATTATCGGGAAATATAGTGGCTGAGACGTCATTGGTATCGTCATAGGTATAACCGATACTACCCGTTAGTGAAGGTGCAAAGGTTGCCCCCGTTTCTTTTAGGGTTTGTTTGCTTTTTTTGACTTGCTGCTGAGCGATAAGTAAGTCATAACCCGAGGTATACAAGATATCGTTTAGGCGACGTTCTCGATCTAAAGGGATCTCGGTGAATTCTATCGTTGATTGCAGATCATAGTCGGGATTCAAAGGGCGCTGAACAATCGTTTCAAGCTGAGTCAGTATGACTTTTTGATCTTTTTTCAAAGTACGTAGTGTGTTTGCAGTCCCTTCTTTTTGGGCTAATACTT
Organism: Photobacterium profundum; assembly: GCF_003026285.1. Taxonomy (GTDB): domain Bacteria; phylum Pseudomonadota; class Gammaproteobacteria; order Enterobacterales; family Vibrionaceae; genus Photobacterium; species Photobacterium profundum. Next base: position 422,911 of record NZ_PYOD01000002.1, on the reverse strand, counting down.
CGTATTTTTCAGTCCCTGCCACATTCCCTAGTTCGACGTTACGCGTTATTAATTTTAAACGGGAGATTGAAGAGTTCAACTCTGCCTGGGTCGCACGAATTTGGGCGCTACTTTTCAAGTATTCAAAATAGGTTGTAGATGCATCTCGGATAATGGCTTGGCGTGTTTGTTCGGTTTTTAGGGTTTCAATATCAACATCAATACGTGTGTTGGTGTGTGAATAAATATCACCCAAGTTAAATAACGTTTGTGACAAAGTAACGTTAACACCGTGGTCATTATAACTGTTGTCGGTATTAGACCCCGATGTTTGATGTGTTGAACCATCATTCCAATTGGTATTAGCGGATACATTTAACGAAGGAAGAAACTTTCCACGGTTAATATCGAGATCATATTGTGATGATCGTAAGCCAGTTTCAGCACTGTTGAGTGACAAGTTTTCTTGTAAGGCTATATCGACCACGTCCAATAAATTGGCAGCAGAGGCTGTTAAGGGCGGTGATAGCCCCAATAATAAAGCACATGACACTGCGGTTGAAACGCTAACAGATCTTCTTAATTGCCATGTATTTTTTAATAACTTTAATAATTTCATCACTTTTATACGGCTTGCTGATGACATAGTCCATCCCTGCTTCAATACATGACTTGTGCTCTGTTGCACTGGTGAGTGCGGTTGCGCCAATAATAGTGGCGGGTTGGTTGATATCCTTTTCCTCTTCCCGCTGGCGAATTAATTTTGTGGCTTCTAGCCCCCCCATACCGGGCATAATGCAGTCCATAAATACAATGTCGGCACCATGTTCTTTCATATATTCGACAGCTTGTGCACCATCACTAACGGTATGAGAGTCATAGCCTTGTTTGCTAAGTAGCTTTTTCAATAAGAATTGCTGAACGCGATCATCTTCAACAATCAAGAAAGTGCTTTGTGTTTGTGTATTGGTTTCTTCAGTTTCTTTAAGCGCTTCTGATAAGTTAGGAATGAACTCATACGGTATTAACGGGGTATAGAACACGCGATCAACATATGAATGGGTATCTTGCACCGTGCTTGATTCTGATGCTGCTAGAAATAATTTCGTTTTAGCAGATTTTTTCAGACGTGAATGCAATGTCTTACAGAAAGATTTTAGCTGAATGCCTTTTAGCGTATCGGTGATAATAATGGCATCGTAATTACCAATAACAGGTAATGATTGGAAGATGTCATTGGCGGTGCGGATCACCTCAACCGTTGCACCATATTGAGTTAAAATTCGTGACATGATATCGATTTGTAGTGGGGAATCGGTACAAATCATAATGTGTTTATTTTCAAGCGAACGTTCAACGCGATAAAAGCTCTTTGGCGTAATATCAATGGCAATATGCAGCTGCTGAAAAGATTGCACTGGTAAGCCGTCGAGATGTATTTTGGGGGCTTGAAACCATAATGATTTAAAACGACTTACCTTGGTTAAAATCGCTTTAGACCATTCATCATTAATGCCGCTTTTCTCTTCGACAGGATCCCATGATGTATCTTGGATTCTGGCAAGATCCACGTTATCGGTTGGCAAGAATAATATTTCAAAGATCAAACGGGTTTGTTCAACGTCTTCTGCCGCTTCAGTGCGGATTCTCAATAATATGTGTTTTTCATTTTGTGCCGATATAGCATTAGATAGTTGTAAGAATAGAACCCAAAATAAGCTGGTGGAATTCCCTTCAATGACTTCTGGTAAGTTATCATCTAAGTCGCATTCTAAGGTACGTTGTGACTGCTGTGTTTTTGCGGTTAAGTGCACAATCAATTCAGACATGAAAGGTAAAAAAGACACATTGCCTGTTTGACTCTTATTACCACCAGAAATTAATCGATTATAGTTATCAGCAAGATCGGATAAGGTATTTGTTGCCAGCGTAATATCACGCGCCATTACGGCACCATTCTCGCCAGCATCTTGTGCCATTAAGCGTACCCCACCTTGAATAGTGTTTGTCATACCGCGAATTTCATAGCCAATAAGGGCGTAAAGTTGGCGGTATAAATCGGCGTTGCGCTTTTGAAATTCAACATCTTGATACATGGATGACAGATTGGCGAAGATACGCCTTTCTGTCGGCGTTGTTTCGAGATTATTAAGTCGTGCCTGAATACCCTTGGCATCGATGTTTTCAAGCTGAGTTGCAAGCTGTTCAACATCATGATGGGCGTGAGTATTGTGCTTGTTCATCTGCTTTCTACGAGATGTTTGCATTAACATGAGAACAATAGCCATGCAGATACTGAGTACGAAAATCAGAAGAGCTTGATAAAAAAGCTGTTGCTGTGCGTTGTAATAATCGGCTTCAATAATATTAATGAGGTTCTGATGAGCGGCTTGTAGTGCGACATAGCTGTTGAGTAACGATTGTTGAAAGGCTGTGATATCACCCTTAGCCAGATATTTATCAATCGATACTTGCAGTTGTGGATGTACAACATTGCCAACTAAGCTGACTTTAGACTTTTCGGTGGAAGCAAGGTGTTCAAAGTCAGTGAGTTGTTGATGTAGTTCGCTAATTGGCAAACCAATATGGAGGGAACTAGGTACACATTGTGTGTTCTCACAACCAATGACTGCTTGCATTAGCGTTTCAGTTTTACTTACCAGTGCTGCTGAACTTTGCAATAAGTTAGATTGTAGGCTGCTGGTGTAATCGACGTTATTATTCAGCCAACGCCAACCAACTAGAGTTTGCGCGAGTATAAACCCTACAAGTAAGACGAATGAGATTCCAGTGATTCTATTCTTTGATGTGTTCACAAATAATTACCTCTCATCAAATGCGTCTTCCATGGCACTCATTACAGGTTTTAATGCGTAATCAATGGCGTAGCGTGAGCCTGTCTTAATATCGGCAGTGAATTCCATATAAGGTGATAGCGTGTATTTTGCACCAGATTTTTCAAGAAAATCCTGCTGAATAGTGATCTTCGCAATATAGAATTCATTTTCCTCTTCTTCGTATGACGAACGACTAATCGAATTTATCGTGCCTGAAACGAACCCATATTTGGCAAAGTTATAGGTATCAAACTTCAACTTCACTTCTTGGCCTATCTCAACAAATCCCATATCTTTCTTTGGTATTTTAGCTTCGCCGTGCAATGTATTTTTGATTGGCGAAATGTCAGCGATACTCTCATTAGGAGGTATAACGGCTGATTTAAAGTTGAAATGTACTTTGTCGACTACGCCATCAACGGGTGAATACACCGTTAAGCGATCTACTTTGTCGGTATGCTGTGGTAGTTGCGCTTTTTTCAACGAAAGATCTTTTTCGAGTTGGTTTATTTGTGTTTGGTATTCGGCATTACGACTAGCTATGGTGTCATTCAGTTGTTTTTCCAGCCGCGCAGATTGAAACTGCTCGTTCATTAGAGCTTCATCGAGGTTTTCGATTTCTCGTAACATGTTTGTTTCTTGTACTTTCATATTGAGTACATCGATGTAAGACGCCATTTCTTCTTTATAGAGGGTTTCTTTGATTGAGAGCTGCTTGTTGATTAACCCTAATTGCTTACGAGAACTGTTAATACGGTTTTTCATTGAGGCGATAAGGCGTTTTTTATGCTCAATATCAAGGCTCATTAGTTCTTGGTTTGAGGTGTTTTTCTGAAATTCTTTTTGCCATGACTCAGTGTTTTGTGTGATCAGTGAGGGATAAGCACTAAACGATGAGAAGTCAGGAAGGGTTTGGTTAATTAGCCCCAAATAACGGGTAATTTCAATTTCTAATCCAACGATATCTAACGTAGCAGATTTAAGCTGGGTATTACGATCAACCGATTTAAGCCGTGCAATGGGTTGACCTGCGTAAACGTAATCGCCAGTTTTGACTAAGATCGTGTCGAGAATGCCACCTTCTAAGTGTTGTACACGCTCAATATCTGAATCGAGTAGTATTTCACCACGCGATGATACGACGATGTCAATTTGGGCTTGCGAAGCTAGTATGATGAGTAACAGAAAAGCGGCAAACAAAAAGAGCAACGACTTATGTACGGTTGTCATTGCGCTCTTGATATAGACATTATTTTCTATCTCTATGTCGTCATTGTGTTTAGATTCTATTAACGCTTTTTTTATGTGCTTTTCTATGCCCATTGCATCGACTCCTTGAAACAATGACCATTTGCTATACCGTTAACGTTAAAATTTGTTGGTTAACCCTAGCCACTTCTTCTAAAGCTTCATTAAGAAGTTGTACATCCGGTTTTTCGCCACGTTTGCATAAGTTTTCGATGGTTTCTAGTTGTAGTGTGGCTTTCTCTTCACAGAGAGTGAGCAATACGCCTCTAAGGGAATGTATGGTATGAAATAATCCTTCAATATCTTGATTTGCATATTTATTTTGTATTACACGTATATCATCACCATGTTCTTCACTATAGAGATCGATGATCATCGAAATCATGTCGTCGTCATTGTCCATAGAGCTACTGAATTCCGTGTAATTTATCATTATTACTCTCCCTTTTTCTTCAGTTGACACGTCGTACTTAGAATATGAAATGGTTTTCTAAAAGTAATATATGGTCTAGATTTGACTATATATCAAGACAAACTGCAAATTATTGAAGATTCATTATTTGAACGATATTTTATATGTAATACAGCCATTTTCTTGACGTTAAGTGTGCGTAATATCACTATTTTTTCATTTAAAAACAAATCGCTCATCAATATATTTGCCAAACCTTTTTTGTTGTTCTTAGGTATATAAAGGAAGTTTATTTTGTATACAAATGACGGCATTTCATAGAGGTTCCTAATGGCGAAAAATAAAGGCGGTAAACATCATGATAAAAAGAATGATGATGACAATGAATTAAATGATGCTGTTGAGAATATTGCCACGCCAGATGAAGGGGCTGATGAAAACCGCGGTCAGGATAGACAGAATTTGCAAAGTACCGTTGCTGCAGCCACAGCTACCGGCGCTGAGTCATCAGATTTAGCTGATGAAATTAATGCTGCAATGAGTGAAAACCCTTCAGGAGCAGGTCGAGAAGGGCGAGGAGGGCAACGCCGTGCAGAAGAACACAATGCAAATGAGGATAAATCACAAGGTCGAGTTGATAATAAAACAGCACAAGAACCAACAAATAATGGCCGCGATAATAATGAGAATAATGATGTGGCTGGTGGAAATGCACCACAGCCTGTTGGTGGAAATACGCCACAAGGTCAACCTTCTGGTAGTGGCAATGATACGCCTAAACCAAGAGAAGGTATAACCTCAGAGCAACAAAGTGCTGGAGGTGGCCGAGGAGGACAAGCTCGAAATCAAGAGGTAGACACGGTAACAACCAGTGAAACATTTGAGGTTGATGTTGCAGATGCTATTGCTGCTGGTTTATCTGTTGAAGATGAATTTGATACTAAAAGCGCCTCAGAAACGTTAGAAATTCAAGTTAATAACGTGAACGACGAAGTCGTTATTGATGATGAAATTGCACCTATGTTCGGTGGTGCCGAAGATACACAGATCGTACTTACCGAAGATGTGTTATTGGCAAATGCTAGTGATGTTGATGGTGATGATTTAAGTGTCGAAAATTTAAGTATCGAGAATGCGACGTTTGAAATCGCGATTGATCCTGAAACGGGTGAAAAATCATTTGTTGTTACGCCAAATGAAAATGTAAATGGAGAGTTGAAAGTAACGTTTGATGTATCAGATCAGAATGGTAGCGAAGTGGCCTCTGGTGCAACACTGAATGTTACAGCCGTTAATGATGCAGCCGTTGTTACGCCCACCGAGGTTGACGGCACTGAAGATACTGCCATCACCTTCACCCAAGAGATGCTGCTGCAAAATGCGTCTGATGTCGACAGTGATGATCTGACCGCGATTAATCTGAGTATTGATGCGCAATATGGCTCCGTCATCGATAATGACGATGGCACATTTACCTTCACCCCAACCGCCGATTATAACGGAGATGTGCCTTTCACCTTCGATGTCGATGACAGCGATGGGGCAGTGACTCCCGCTTCTGGTAGCCTTGATATTGCAGCCGTTAATGATGCCCCCGTACTTGCAGAAACTTCATACATTGTGAATGAAGACGGCAGCATTGTGATCACTGAAGCCTCGTTAATTGATAATGCGACAGACGTGGATAACGATGCGTTATCAGTAGCAAGTATCAGTTCGGATGAGCATGGAACCGTTACTCAAAGCGATAATGGTGATTGGGTGTATACCCCTAATGCCGATTACAGCGGTGATGCTAACTTAACCATTACATTGAATGACGGTACAGTTGATGCGATGTTCAATGCCCCAGTTACGATTACTCCCGATGCTGATGTACCGTCATTAAGCGTGTCACTGACTGACATGACCTTAGCAGAGTACGGTGTCGGTCAAGACAGCACACTGACAGGTTGGCATACTGACAACCAGAATAACCATATCGAAATCCATCAAGACTATGTCTACGGGGTGGGTGATGATCGTGGTGGCGTGATCGAACTTGAAGCCAATAGTGGCGATGAGTCTAACCTGTACACTAATCTTGATGTGCAAGCTGGCGATGTGGTGACCTTGTCGTTTGATATGTCTGCGCGCCTGAATTATGAAGGGGCAGATTCGCAAGTTGATGTGTACTTTGAAGGGGTATTGATTGATTCCTTGTCCCCAGAAGAAGCGGGCTGGGAAAACCACACCTATCAATTAACCGCGACAACGGATAATCCACGCTTAGAATTTGATTCCCCCGATGATAACAGCCTCGGTGGGCTGCTTGATGCCATCACTGTTGTCAAAGATATTATTGAAGATCAGTCCGTGCCGATCGTCATTGATAGTGCAGTATTGGATGCTGATGAATCTGAATCACTACAATCAATTATTATCGATGGCTTACCTGATGGCGCCACATTGACGGATGGGGTAAACACTTTTATCGCAAACGGCGATGATAACAGTGCAGATGTATTGGGTTGGGATCTCAGTAGTTTGATCTTCCAAGGTGCCGAGGATTTCAATGGTTTGGTGTCACTAGAAGTAACCTCTACGACTGTCGAAAACAGCACCACTGAGGGCGAGGCACCAGAAACAGCATCCACGACCAGTAAGCTGGATTTTGAGGTGCAAGCGGTGAATGATGCGGTTGTGATCGACGCTGACAGCATACCGCAATTTAATACCGATGAAGATGCAGAAATCATTATTACAGAAGCGGCTTTATTGACGAATGCTAGTGATGTCGACGGTGATAACATAATCATTACCAATCTGGCTATCGACAACGCCACCTTTAAAACTGTGATTGACAGTGAAACCGGTGATAAGTCGTTTATTGTCACCCCGAACCAAGATGTGAACGGTGATTTGAATATCACGTTCGATGTATCCGATCAAAACGGTAGCCTTGTATCTTCTGATGGTACATTGACTGTTGCGGCAGTGAATGATGCTGCGGTTGTTGATGATCAAACCTTCACCATGAATGAAGACGGCACCATTACTTTTACCGATGATCAGTTATTACGGAATGCTTCGGATGTCGATCAGGATGATTTAACCGTCGATTCTGTGACATACGGTGGAGCTGATGGTGTATTCACTGATCACGGTGATGGCACGTATACCTTTGCACCGAATGAGAATTTCAATGGTGACGTCGATCTCAGTTTTACTGTTAGCGATGGCACAGCCTTAACCCCAGCGAATATTGATATTCAGGTGGAGGCGGTTAACGATCCCCCTGTCGCAGGTTCTACCTCTTACTCTGTTAACGAAGACGGTATTCTCACTTTTACTGATGCCCAATTACTTGCTAATTCAAGTGATGTGGAAGGCGAGGTCAGTATTGATGCTGTTACGTATTCAGGCACTGATGGGATACTGACTGATCATGGTGATGGTAATTACTCTTTTGCTCCGAACCCTAATTTTGATGGTGATGTCGCTTTTGATGTCGCAGTAAAAGATCAAGAGGGTACGACCGCGACAACTACTGCTGAGGTTGATGTTGTTGCTGTGAACGATACGCCAGTCGTAGCCGGAAACGTGGCTTACAACGTAAATGAAGATGGCACGATTACGCTGACGCAAGAACAGTTATTGATGCATGCATCAGACGTAGACGGTGATGATTTAACAGCAATCAACCTAGAGCTAGAAGCCTTCGGCTCAGTTGAAAACCATGAAGATGGTTCGTTTACTATTAGGCCAGCAGAAAACTTCAATGGTGATTTACAGTTAACATTCGATGTGACTGATGGTCAAGAAACGGTGTCTACAGGGCTAGATTTAACCGTTAATCCGGTTAATGATCCGGTTGTTGCACAAGATGACAATAGCCTTGATGGTATGGAGCCGCTTATTCGCTTAGATGCAGCTCCAGATCATGGTTCTGTACAGTATTTGGATGAAGACGGTGAATGGGCTGATATGGTTATGGGCTTAACGTACCCAGCTGATACTCAAGTACAGTTCACTCCTAATACCGATGAAATTCAGGCTGACACGCGAGATATTCGTGTCGGTAGCTTCGACAGTGATACGTCAACGCGCATTTTTGATGGTAAAGCTACTGTAGAAGATTGGGGTACCGTTGATGGTGATACTGCGGTCTATGTTGAAGATGGCGTTACGATTACGACTCAAGTGAATACGGGAGAGCTTGCTGCGTGGAATGGTGCAGGAACTCATAAAGGAGCCGGGATAGGTAACGAAAGCCGCAATGGTTTAGATACCAATGAAATGCTAACAGTAACGGTTGAAGGGGAAGACGTTAATCAGATCACCTTCCAGCTTGATGGCTTGGGAGGGTATTTTGATGAAACCAGCAGCCATGCAACAGAAGTGACAATCAAGGCGTTTGATGCTGATGGCAATTTGATTGATGCGCAAGGCGGGTATCGAGATTCTGGCGAATACCAAGATACTTACGCGTTTACGACAGATGTACCCGTTCATCACTTTACCCTTGGTACAACAGGCAGCAACGGCACGTACGTTGTTCAAAACATGACGGTGTCACGCACCATGTCTGAAGAAATTCAGATGACGACGATTCAGTCAGACGGTAGCGAAATCAGTCACTCCTTAAACCTCGACCTTAATCACAGCACTGCTGATCAAACGTTGGATATCACCGAACAGTTAGTTGACGTCAACGAAGCGATTACATCTCGTGCTATTGAAGTGGAAGAAGACGGTCAGCTTGTTATTCAGGCTGCAGACTTACTGCTTAACGACAGTGATGCCGATGGCGACACTTTGTCTATCTCTGTAGTTGAAGCGACAGAGGCCACACATGGTGAAGTATCACTAGATGACGATGGTAATGTAGTCTTTACCCCTGATTCTGATTATAACGGACCTGCTTCTTTTTCTTATACCGTAACTGATGGTAATGGCTCTTACGATACGGCAACGGTATCGGTAAACGTGACTCCAACTGATGATCTTCCTGTTGCACCAAGCTTGAGTTTTGATGTTGATGAAGATCAGGTACTGGTGATTGATCCTGCTTATATTTTAAGCCAAGCCAGTGATGGTGATGGCGATCAACTCTCGTTAGAAAGCTTGTCGCTGAAACAACCCCAGAATGGCAGCCTACAGTTACAACAAGATGGTATGTACCACCTCATCACACCGCCTGACTTTAATGGTTTAATCGAGTTAGATTACCAAATTTCAGATGGTAACAATGTGGTCGATGGCGGTATGAAAGTCGATGTGTTACCTGTTAATGATGCACCGTTTAATGGCGGTAATGCGCATTTAACCACTTACGAAGAAGGTGCTTTCACCTTTAATGCCAATGATATGTTGGATTTGTTTGGTGATATTGATGGAGATAATTTAGTCATCTCTCGCATCATTAATACTGACGGTGATGAAAGTGGAACGATTGAAGATAATGAAGACGGAACATGGACATTTACCCCAACAGATGATTATGCAGGAACAACTGAACTGCAAATAGAAGTGAGTGACCCTGATGGGTTAACCACAATGCTAACCATGCCTGTTTTTGTCCGCCCTGTTGCTGATGGTGCCGTGATAACAACAGATCATGATGGACCACTTGTTTTTGATGAAGATACCACAGGTTTACTGGGGTTGAACGTCGATATGATCGACTCATCAGAAGTGTTAAGCCATTTAGTTATTACTGGTTTCCCTGTCGGATTTGAAGTTTCTGATGGTGTACATTCTGTGATGATCACAGAACCAGGACAAATTGTTGATGTTACCGAATGGAGTTTTAATGATCTTTCGATTACTCCACCACAAGACTTTTCTGGTAACTTCTTCATTACTGTGTCGGCAACGACTGCAGATTATGGTGAAACCGCATCAAGCCAAATAACCCAACCGACAGATACCTATGCAGACTTCGATGTGGCTGAAAGTGGGGCATTAACTCTTACTACTGCCGATCTTTTAGCGATGGCTGATGATATTGAAACATCACCTTCAGATGAAGTACACGGTGTACATCTTATTGATCGTAGCCAAGGTGAGCTGGTTGATAACGGAGATGGCACATGGCTATTTACTCCAGCAGGTGAGGTAAGCGGTAACGTTGATTTTGCTTATCAGATAAATCATGACGGTGAAAGTAGTGATGTACAAAGCTCTATTGCTGTAAATGAAGCAGGAGAGGCTGATTTAAATACAAATTCTGTAAATACAGCTCCAAGCGTTGATGCAGTTATAACAACAGAAATAGAAGCCGGAAACACGCTAACGTTTAATGACGTTGACATGCTGGCACAGTTGTCTGATGCACAAGGGGATACGCTGAGTATTGAATCCGTGCAATTAATTACAGGTCAAGGTGTGTTAGAAACCAACAGTGAAGGAGAATATACGTTTGTCCCTGCTGAAGGGTATACCGGTGAGGCGCATATTACTTTCGTTGCGACTGATGGTGAAGAAAGTGTTCGCAGTCATTTTACGGTGAATATTAATGAAGCAGAAGACGGCTCATCGAAACAAGGTAGCGATTTTACACTGGATGAATTTGGTGCCTTACATTTGGCTGAAAACGATATTTTGGTAGCGCTAAACTTGGATTCATCATTGGATGTTACATCGATGGATTACAACGGTGATGACGGTGCTTTGGTCGAGAATGGTGAAGATAATTGGGTATTTTGGACTGATGATGATTTTAATGGTCAGTTGGATCTCGACGTTAGCACGACAGACGGTAATAGTGCAGCAATACATTCGTTGCAACTTGATGTGGCGGAGTATGAAGATCCTGATGCTTCTTCACCCGCAGCACGTCAAGCTAATGAACCTTCTACACAAGAAACCCATGATACACAGACTGTTACGTTAGATGCACAAGCAGCGCAACAAGATAACGATTCTATTAACGATAGTGAGACTGATATAACAGCTGCACCGGGTAGTACTATACGGATTGATATTCCTGATGATGTCACAAGTAACTCTGATGTTGATCAAGTTGAAATCAGTAATCTGCCAGAGGGCGCAACTATTTCAAACGGTATTTTGAATGATGATGGTTCGTACACGATCAGTGGTAACTTATCGCGCCCAGTGAAGATAGAACTTGCCGATGAAAATGAAGGAAAAGAAGAAATTACGTTCGAAGGGCAATCAGACATTGGTACACCGATTGAAGGGGCGACTGGCACGGTAACGATTGAAGTGGATGATGACCATGCTATGCACTCGGGACATCGAGGCAATGATAATTCACGCGGTATGCATGATGAAGACGACTCAAAGGGAGACTGGATGCAGGGTGATAACCGAGACCAAGGCGTTGATGTTATGGATGACAGTGCATCGTATGAAAACGATGAACATACAGCTCAACAAGATGATTCTAACGTGATGGACGACAATTACTCATAGTGTCGCGTTACTTGTGTATAGGTAACTAGACGAGGTTAATTAAAAAACAGCTATACGCTTAACAGTGTGTAGTTGTTTTTGCTTTTTTATTATATGAATGTCTCAATACTTGACGATGTGATTATATATTGTTTCTTTATAATTACTTAAGGTATGGTGACATAAATAAAACATTGGATGTGAATATGTTGGCTCGATTAGGAATGGTTATACAAGCACTATTAGCGACATCAATATTCTATTTGGGTTACACCATTTATTCTTTTACCAGTGCGGTGACGACGGTTGTAGATAGCTATCCTCAATTAATGAGCGATTTAAATGAAACTGCAGAAAAACTGGAAATAGATCAGTGGCTACTGGTAGCAAAGACGTTTGAAGAAATTACGCCACAGGCATTAACACTTGTCGCTGAGTTGAAAACGACTATCGATGACGTTAATCAAACCGTTGCTTCGGTTGATCAAAAAATCCCATCAGTATTACAAGAAGTTAAAGTAATCAGATCTGAGACAATGCCTGCTGTGATACAAGTTGTCGATACGGTCAGTAACAAAACGATACCGCAAACATTAGTGGAGCTAGAAAACTATCGCAAAGATGTGATTCCAATGGTATTACTTGAAAGTAAAGCGTATCGCCAAAATATAATTCCAGCCGTTTTGAATGAATCTGAACAGTTGCGTAAAGAAGTTCCGGTTGTTGTTGCAAAAGTAGATGAAATCGTTGAAAAAAGTGAACAACTTACACAGCAAGCCACACAAGGCGCGGTGAAAGGAGTGATCTTATCACCTATAAATATACTTCGTGAAGCAGGAACAGAGCTTAAATCGAAAGTGAATGAGTAGGGGCTAGGTTAGATGACTTCTCTTTTTCGATTCGTTTACAATTATTGGATTGTTATTACGCTTTTTCTCCTATTTATTATTACGTTTCTTTCGCTCAGCCCACAGCCTAGTTTACCTGATGTTCCGGGTACGGATAAAACACATCATTTCATTGCTTATGCTGCACTTATGTTTGGGGTTGCACTAAGAAAACCGAAAAATTGGCTATTTATTGCTGTGTTATTTATTTGTTGGAGTGGCGGAATAGAATTGATACAACCCTATGTTAACCGTTATGGCGAGTGGCTTGATTTAGCTGCCAATGTAGGTGGTCTTATGTGTGGGGCTATATTGGCGAATATTATTAATCTGTTCTTCCCGCTTACTTCTAATGTAAATAAATAGTCTCCGATAGAGTTGTTCTCCCCTATTTCGATATGGTTATTGTCTAGGGATATTAAAACAGAGCTATTACTCGAGATAATATATATTTATTATGGCTGTGCGTGCACTGCCAGGTGTTGAGTATTAATCTTATGGTGGTTCTATATACTTTCTTTAATATGATGAAATTAAATGATAAGTTGCATATTTAATAGTCGGTAATTATTTTCATGATAAAAATTTCGAGTTATTACTAAATTTTTCACTAGTGTTGCCGTTACATTAATAGAGCCAAGTTAGGTGTTAACCATTATAAAATAAAAAATGCTTGTGTAATAGTAGCTTATTAAAGCATGACCAAGAAATCCGGCTTATTTATTTTACAGCCCTTATTGTGTAGTTGAGAGTGCGTGCCAAATGAAGATAAAACATAAATTACTTTGCCTGACTGGATTGTCGGTGCTTGCCTTGTTATTAGTATTAGCGGTAACGAACCTTGCTAATGAACGTATAATGAAAATTGACAAAACGGTTACAGATGTTAAATCGTTAGAAGTTTCACTACTTAATTTACGTCGAAATGAAAAAGATTTTTTGGCACGTTTAGATCTGAAATATCAAAAGAAATTTTTAGATAACTATTCTATTTTTGAAAGTAAGGCACAAACGCTGAATGTCGAGCTGGATGAGTTATCGGTAAATGTACCGGAATTGAATAACTTAATGCCCAAAATGCAAAACTATAAAACGAGTTATCTTGAGCTGATTCGAAGCTACCAAAACCTTGGTTTAAAGCATTCTGAGGGGCAGTATAAAGTAATGTTCGAACAGTCTGATAGCCTGATGGAGCATGCTGTTCACGAAGGTGCAATCGAGAGTGTTGTTTATTCTCTTATCCTTAAAGCAGAGCTGTTTGCGTTTTCAAATGAGCGTAAATACCTTGATGAGTACCGTGATTTATATAAGAAGCTTGGTAGCATTCAAGATTTAGAACTTAAAGAAGAGCTTGTTCAGTTCAATCATACATTTAATCAGATGAGTGAGCAGAAGAGGCTGATTGGTTTTGCCCACGATGAAGGTTTACGAGGTCAAATCCGTACAGCATCTCACCATGTTGAAGCTATGTTCTCAGATCTGGAAACTCAGCTAGAAAGTGAGCTTACAGAAGCTAAAAGCCGCGTAATGACCATAATTACAGTATCTGTTGTGATAGTGGTTATTGTGTTGGCTTTGCTGTCATTGTATATCAGTAACGGTATTCAACGTAGCATCAACAACCTAACCAAATTAATGTCGGAAATTTCTCGTAGTCATGACTTAACCCGTGTTGCTGATGAGAGCGGTAAAGATGAGTTGGCCGACATGGCGTCTAATTTTAATGGGCTTTTGGCGAGCGTTCGACAACTGATTGGCAATGTTCAGTCTACGATCACCGAGTTGGGTGCAGCCTCTGAGCAGCTACAGCAAAATAGTCAGGCGACAGAGTCTGCTTTGGCTCAGCAGCAGTTAGAGACAGATTCGGTGGCAACGGCTGTTACTGAGATGGGAGAAACTGTAAAAGAGATCGCATCTACAACAGAAGGTGCAGCAGCTAATGCTAATCGAAGCAGCCAAGCTGCGGATTCTGGTTTAGCTGAGATCAAACTAACCAAAGTGCATATTACTTCACTGTCTGGCGAGTTAGATAAAACAAGTGATGAGATTATTAATTTGTCGGAGCTTTCAGTCAATATTGGTACTGTGTTGGAAGTGATCCGTGGTATTGCTGAACAAACCAACTTATTGGCGTTAAATGCAGCCATAGAAGCGGCACGAGCTGGTGAGCAGGGAAGAGGATTTGCTGTTGTGGCAGATGAAGTTCGTACGCTTGCATCCCGAACTCAGCAATCTACGGAAGAGATTTCATCTATTATTACCTCAGTTCAAGAGCAAACAGGGGTTGTTGTTGAGCAAATTGCCAGTTGTCGCACACAAGGTGAACAGAGTGTTGAGCGGGCTAATAGTGCTGAAATTAAGATTGAACAAATCATGGATGATATGCAGCAGGTATTGGATAACAGTACCCAAATTGCTGCTGCAGTAGAGCAGCAAAGTATTGTGGCTGCTGATATTAGCCAGAATGTAACGTCTATTCGTGATATTACCGAAGATAATTCAAATGCTGTACATCAGAACTCTCAGGCTGCCAGTGCGATTGCAGAGCAGACAAGGGAATTGGATAAAGCCATTGCTAGCTTTAATGTTTAGGAGATGACGTTACCTCGGTAAAGTACTTCAAATACGCAATCATCAAAAAGGTCGCCCTAGGCGACCTTTTTTGTATTGTTCGATTTCCACCTTCTGTGCATTAAAGATGCATGGCGTACTGATTCACTTCATCGTAAATTAATTTCGTCGTTTTAAGTACTGCATTGTTGTTAACGTATTTTTCCGTTCAATGGGATTTTAGTCCCCTTATAGTCGTTTTTTAGTGACTACTTTCTAAAAAATCAGCAAGATAAGCGATGTCAGCGCTGGCGTTTTTTCAGTATTTAAGAAGAGATCTGACTATGAACGCTAAATCAATAAACAAACATCTTCCTTTTTTTATCGAAAAACGGCTAGATTCCTTCATTCAGGATCTAATTGAGCCGAATGAGAACAAGAAGCATCTGGTATTAGGAAAAAGGCCGTCTGAAGGGGCAGTGGTTATGCAAAGTAACGATTACCTTTCTTTGTCTCACAACCAATATATTCAGTCTGCCCACCGGCAGGCGATCTCAGAACATGATGATAACGTCGTCATGTCTGCGATATTCCAGCAAGATCAGAGCTCTAAACCCGAATTTGAAACGCAGCTGGCCCAATACCTAGGAATGGGGAGTTGCTTGTTATCCCAGTCTGGCTGGGCAGCCAATGTGGGACTACTCCAAACTATATGCGCTCCGAAGATTCCGGTGTATATCGACTTCCTTGCCCATATGTCTCTGTGGGAAGGCGCGCGTATTTCCGGTGCAGACATTCACCCATTCAGGCACAACAATGTCGCTCACCTGCGCAAACAGATCCAGCGGTATGGTGACGGCATTATTTTAGTCGATTCCGTCTATAGCACTATCGGAACTATCGCCCCTCTAGAGGCTATCTACGAAGTAGCAGAAGAATATGGCTGTGCGCTGGTTGTTGACGAATCACACTCGCTTGGGACACATGGGCCCAATGGTTCAGGGTTAATCAACGAACTCGGAATACGGGATCGCGTTAACTTTGTAACTGTAAGCCTAGCAAAAACATTCGCCTATCGCGCGGGTGCGATTTTGGGACCTGAAAAGTTGGCTCAAACTCTGCCCTTCATTGCTTACCCTGCAATATTCAGTTCAACGGTCCTACCTCAAGAGGTTGCCAGACTGGAATCAACACTGAGGGTAATTCAACACGCTGATGAAAAACGCAAGCGGTTGTTTGAGCGGGCAAATGCATTAAGGGTCGGTCTTAAACAAATTGGCTTTAGTATTCGCAGCGAATCACAAATTATTGCTCTGGAATGTGGCAGCGAGAGAAACACCGAGCGGGTCCGAGATTATCTTGAAGATCGCAATATATTTGGCGCTGTATTTTGTCGTCCGGCTACAGGCAAAAACAGAAATATAATCCGACTATCCGTTAATGCTGATATGACGGAAAAGGATGTTGATCATGTATTGACGGTATGCCAAGCAGCTTTTGAGAGTACGGCGTTGGAATTTATTTGATTAAGCTATAGCCTCTAAAAGGGACCTGCATAACGCAGGTCCCTCCCTATTAAACCAAGTCGGCGATCTTTTTTAACAGCAGATCTTTGTCTGCGGGCTTAACGATATAGTCTGATATACCTGATAACTTGATTGAATCTAGAGCGATTAGCGAGACATCACCAGTATGAGCAATGATTGGTACTGTCGAAAACTTCTTATTTGATGCCCGGATAAGGCGTGAAGCTTCTATACCGTCGAGCTCTGGCATCTCGATGTCCATGAGGATTAGGTCTACAGGATCGGTATTTAAAGCTTCAATGGCTTGCTTTCCTCCTCCAAACTGGATGACATCAAACCCTTGCTTTTCCAATAACACGGCCGTGAGTTTACGTAAGGACTCGCTGTCATCAACGACCATGATAGTGCGTCTGGTGTGTTCTACTGTATTTTGAGGTTGAGCTGGTTTACTTACATCTTCATGGGAGTCAAACAGCAAACCATTAATGATTGAGTCGGCATTCTTTAACCACGTTTTTGTTTCTATCCAGACTGGGGTGACCCCCTGCTTTTTATAGCGTTGTACTGGGTGATGGAGCAAGTAAACAATGTTGGATTCGGTAAATGACAGTAATGACTCGATACGATCTAAATAATTGTGCCGTGTGTCCATGCTATCGAAATCAATAATAAGAAGATCATATTCAGGCTCCTTTTTATCCAACACGGCTGCTACATCTAGCACTATCAGCTCAAAACCCAGAGAGCGGCTCAAATCTTGAGTTCTGACAACCAGACTCTCATTGTCACTCACTAGAACAACGGATTTCTGACTGATTAGCTCATCCCGAATCTCTTTGACAATTTTTGACTGAACAGATGGGAATGTCATCGTAAACTGGCACCCTTCACCAGGCTCTGATTTGCACTGAATACTCCCACCAAATGACACCATCATCTTTTTACAAAATGGCAATCCCAATCCAATATTACCTGATTTGCCTGTGGTATAAAAATCTTGAAATATCTTTCCAATGACATCTGGAGTGATACCAAGACCGTTGTCTATCACCACTATTTGGTTTTCCTCTTTCCCCGTCTTAAGTCTTACATGTATATAGAAACCTTCAGTATTACGGTGATGGAAAGCATTCTTAAATAAATTGAACATGACGTATCGAAGCAATGTATCGTTACCTAAAAAATCAAAATCGCTGCATACATTCAAAGAAATGGCTAATTGATCTTTCGATTGTTTGTAGCTATAGCTTTCAATAGCACTTTCTACTACAGCCAAAGCAGAATGATGCCTGAATGTTGAGCGAGACACGGCGCTTTCATCAACGGAGGCAAGAAGCAAATCGATGGTCTCATTCCCGCCATGGATGAGTTTCATTGCAGCATCGCTGACATTATTCAACAATGAAACGTCTTCTGCGGATAGCTGATATGTTGTTTTTTTCTCATCTTTTTGGTTGGGAATAAGCGATTGGATGACGTTAATGGAGGAGCATAGACCACTCAGTGGGTTTCGCATTTCATGGGCAATGCCGGCACCGAACATTTTGGCTATCGACACTTTAGTTTCATGCTCTACTTGATTACGTAAATAGAACGCGTTCCCGAATATGTAGGTAAAGAGGAATATCGGCATGTGACTCCAATCAAGAGCAATATCTAGACTGAAGCTTTGTGCTATCCACGCGCAGACAACGGCAAGTGCTATTCCGATAATTGCCTGGGTACACATCACCCAGGTGGTGTGTACTAGCAAGATATGCAGAAAAATGGCTGACATAAATGACATCAACCAGACAGTCGACCAATTATTCATTATCAACATATAGAAAAAGAAGAATGGCAAGCACAGTGTTATCACCAGCTGATAGTAGAGGTGCATACGATTACGCCATTGACGTTTAAGCTTTTTACGAACAACTATCCCCAAAAAAAGCAACGAGCAGGCAAGCCTTAACGTCAGGTTTTCATAGGGTTGGGGAAAAATGTATGCCCATACAATATAGTAGAGGGGAAAACCAATAAAGCCCATCCAGCCAACCAAAGAAAGGTTGGGTTCAGCATATTGATAAACTTTTTGCATTGCTGTTTTGACGCTCATAAATGACAACCATCCCAACTAACAAAACTTAACCATTAAACATACCAAGGTAACCATGACTCTCATGGCGTGATATTACCCATAAATAAACTGATGAGTATCGCCGCAGGGAAACGAGTATTTCCACGACTGAAAAATGAGTACAGCACTGATCGTATTAAAACCAGTGTCAATAAGAATATAATGCATTAAAATCAAGACAATAAACGGTGATATATTCAATCATTCCTCAAACATGCGACAATACACGCAAAATTTTTTCATTTTGACCTTAAAACATCAGCCGAGTATCACCATAAACACGTTCATCATGTTGCCAATATTGATGATCTCTTCAGAGAGCCTAATGTCGAACTTATCGCGTCGCTTGAGCGCTTGATTATACTCACGATAGTTATTTAACGGGTAGGTGTCCTTTTTAAAATGAAGGTGTTTTCTGTCATTCAAAATCAGGGATGGGACATTTTGAGTTAGCATCAACGGAATTTACTTCTACAGACTGTCGTTTTTATTCAATCTTACAATTAGCATATATTCTATTATTTCTCTCATCAAAGAATTGCATTCCGTTAAGCTAAGCTTAGAACGATGATGTTCAGCGTACAGTAATATTTAGATCTATTTGTAGGTAAAGAACAATGTTAGAAATAAAAAAAATTGAATCATTAAGTGAAGTCAGTGAACTGAAAAAACAATACTTTTCGTTATCCTCAGCTCCACTTGATGGTATGTGGCATTTCGGGTTTGTACCCATGTCTGAGCATTTTGGTTTTTACGAGAACAATAGCCTTGTTGGATACTGTTGTATAAACGGCGAAGGCTATATGTTGCAATTTTATTTGTCTCCAATAGCTAAAACTCAAGCGACAGAACTGTTTACCTTGATTGCTCAACAAAATAGTTCTGTAATTGGTGTAGTTAATGGTGCATTTGTCAGTACAGCAGAAGCCGATTACCTTTCGTTATCGTTAGACTCTTCATCATTATTTAAGGTAAATGCCTTAATGTATCAGAAGAACACAGCGCGAAGCGTTGAGGTAAAAGAACCATTAGAAATGAAATTAGCAGAGCAAAAGCAACTTGCTGATTTTGTAGAATTTGCAGCCAAAGCTATCGGAGCGCCTGAACAATGGTTATCGGGATATTACGAAAATTTGATTCAACGCCAAGAACTTTGGAGTTACAGGAAAAATGGTCAACTATTAGCCTCAGGTGAATGCCGTTTATTTGATGACTATCAAACAGGTTATGCAGATTTAGGTATGATCGTTGCAGAATCTGAGCGAGGGAAAGGCATTGCAACTCGAGTACTGCAGCACTTGATTAATACAGCCACGGAACAAGGTTTAAAACCGAACTGCTCAACTGAAAGTGGTAATATTGGTGCACAAAAAGCAATGGTACGAGCGGGATTAGTGTCTTCAAATCGAATTATTCAGTTTGACTTTGATCGTTCATAATTATTTGCTTACAGGTTCATACCAACAACGGATATGGGCCTGTTTTGTTTATTTATAGAGCAATAATGTAATCAGAAATCACATAGTAAACTCACTTTAAAAGTACTTCCACTACTCAATTCTCCACAGTCGTTAATTTCCTTCCCCCCTGATTTTTAGTTTCAGCTCTTTAGACTAGAATGCCTGTTCGCTACCACCGCTTTTCCTTACGTTTTCTTAATCTCTTTTGTGGCGAGAATACAGCCGCTCTAAAGCTCGTTAGTCGGTTCGTGCAATAGAGAAAAATGAAACAAGTGATCAGGCTCTTACTCAATGTTAATGGAGTCAGGTAAATACGGGGAATTTGACAATTTAAAAAGAAATAACGCAGCAACCTTGCTGAACAAAATCATTGTAAGTTGCTTTCGACACAAAACATTTCAATTAAATTGATTCTTTCTTGCTTTGTCCATATTTCTTTTTTATTCAATATCTTATGGTTTTATCTTGAGTTTTTAAATGTATAAAATTCATTACTACACGAAACATTTTTTTGACTTCCTTTTGAGAAGATGTAAGTCTATTTTTAATTAAACGTTCAATTAAAAAACATTTGAGTAACATTTATGCCAAAAGTAGGGATGCCAGAAATACGTCGACCGCAGCTTGTCGAGGCAACGATGAGCGTTATTGATGAGGTTGGATTATCGAATGCGAGCGTAGCTTTGATTAGCCGAAAAGCCGGTGTATCTCCAGGGATCATTAATCACTATTTTGGTGGTAAACATGGTTTATTGGAAGAAACCATGCGTACGGTGTTACGTCAGTTATCGGCCACATCAATCGAGCATCTTCGTGCTGTTGACAGTAACGATGTTACGGCGAGGATCAAGGCGATTGTGTCTGCTAATTTCGATGGTTATCAAGTCGACAGCAAAGTGACTAAGACATGGTTAGCATTCTGGGCACAGTCAATGCACGATGGCGATCTACATCGACTTCAGCGAGTCAATGAGCGTCGCCTTTTGTCGCATCTTCGATATGAACTCAAGCAAGTTTTACCTGCTGAAAAAGCCCTTTTTGTCGCACAGGGAATTGCTGCATTAATCGATGGGATCTGGCTGCGAGGCGCGCTGAACCCTAAAGGGATTTGCCCCGAAAAAGCACAGCAGATCATTTCTGATTATTTGGAAAAGCAACTCGTCCCTTAATCAAGCTGACACGCAACCTCATAATAAAAAACTAATTATCAAGGCATTTTGATGAAAATGAAGTCCCTTTACATCCATGGTCAAGCAACTGATGTTTCATCAGTCGAAACTTTTATAACCTCTAACCCAGCAACGGGTGAACAATTGGCTGAAATCGGTCAAGCATCAGCTCAAGATGTTGATCGTGCTATTGCATCAGCGAAAGCAGGCTTCAAAGTATGGTCAGCAATGAGTGGTATTGAACGCGGCCGTATCTTGATGCGGGCGGTGGCCATTCTTCGAGAGCGTAATAATGAGCTGGCCGAACTGGAAGTTAAAGATACGGGCAAACCGATCCAAGAAGCAATCGAGGTCGATATTGTTACAGGTACAGATGTTATTGAGTACTACGCAGGACTTGCCGCTGCGATTCAAGGACAGCAACAAGATTTGGGCCACAGTCAATTTTTCTATACTCGTCGTGAACCACTAGGTGTTTGCGCAGGGATCGGTGCGTGGAATTATCCCATTCAGATTGCAATGTGGAAATCGGCTCCAGCATTGGCTGCGGGCAATGCCATGGTATTTAAGCCTTCAGAAGAAACGCCGTTGTCAGTATTGAAACTAGCCGAGATTTTCACTGAAGCTGGAGTGCCAGATGGCGTTTTCAATGTTGTACAAGGTGATTACCGTGTCGGTCAAATGCTGTCTCGTCATCCAGATATTGCTAAGATTTCGTTTACTGGTGAGTCAGGTACTGGCAAAAAAGTGATGGCCGATGCTGCCGGTACACTCAAAGATATTACGATGGAGCTTGGTGGTAAGTCACCACTGATTGTATTTGATGATGCCAAGCTGGAAAACGCCGTTTCCGCAGCAATGCTCGCTAATTTTTACACCCAAGGCGAAGTCTGTACTAATGGTACCCGTGTATTTGTACACGATGCAATTTACGATGATTTCATTGAGCAACTGGTTCACAGAACCAACAAACTGGTTATTGGTGACCCAGCCGATATGTCGACTCAAATCGGTTCTCTTATCTCTGGTGAGCATCTGGAAAAAGTACTCGGCTTTATTCAAGTGGGTAAAGAGTCTGGTGCGCGCCTTGTTTGTGGAGGGGAGCGTGAAACTAGTAATGGGCTTGATAAGGGATACTTTGTTCAACCGACCATTTTTGTCGATTGCACCGATGATATGCCTCAGGTTCAGGAAGAGATTTTTGGTCCTGTAATGTCGATACTACGATTTACTGATGAAGATGAAGTCATCAAGCGAGCAAATTCGACGCAGTACGGACTAGCTGCTGGTCTATTTACCCAAAATCTTTCTTGCGCTCATCGTGTTATAGCTCAAATAGAAGCAGGAATTTGTTGGGTGAACACTTGGGGTGGTTCGCCAGCTCAAATGCCAGTTGGAGGTTACAAACAATCTGGGATTGGCCGTGAAAATGGCATAGATACACTTAACCATTACACCCAGAACAAGAGCGTGATGATTGAGCTTGGCGATCTTGAATGCCCTTACGATTAAGTCGTCAGGTAGCTGCAATGTTTGGTATCAAAAGAATCAGTCGATATCGGTAACAGCAGTAAGCTTCAATCTTATTTGTAGAATCGAAAGGGAAATCAAATGAACACAACGTATGATTACATCATTGTTGGTGCGGGATCTGCTGGCTGTGTGCTGGCCGACCGTTTAAGCGCTTCGGGCGAACATCACATCTTACTGCTGGAAGCGGGGGGAAGTGACAGAAGTATCTTTATTCAAATGCCAACCGCATTGTCATACCCAATGAACAGTGAAAAATATGCATGGCAATTCGAAACACAACCCGAGACTGGTCTTGATAGCCGCAGCCTGCATTGTCCAAGAGGACGTGTACTGGGTGGCAGTTCTTCGATTAATGGTATGGTATATGTGCGTGGTAATGCTTGCGATTATGATGAGTGGGTAGAGCAGGGTGCTGCAGGCTGGAGTTACCAAGAATGCCTGCCGTATTTTCGTCGTGCTGAATCATGGATTCATGGAGAAGATACCTACCGCGGAGGTGATGGTCCTGTTGGCACCTGCAATGGTAACGATATGAAGCTAAATCCGCTATATCAAGCATTTATCGATGCTGGTCAACAAGCAGGCTACCCGAAAACCGATGACTATAATGGCTATCAGCAGGAAGGTTTTGGCCCTATGCATATGACCGTTGATAAAGGTGTACGTGCCTCTACTTCAAATGCTTACCTTCGCCGCGCTATGAAACGCAGCAACCTGACGGTGAAAAAGGGTGTTGTAACTCGTAAAGTATTGATCAAAAACAAACAGGCGATAGGTGTTGAGATTGAAGTTGGCGGTAAAGTGCAGTCTGTTTATGCTAACACCGAAGTGTTGCTATCGGCGGGTTCAGTCGGTTCTCCGCAACTTCTTCAATTATCAGGTATTGGTCCTAAAGCGGTATTAGAACAAGCAGGCATTGCTGTTGAACATGATTTACCAGGTGTTGGTGAAAATCTGCAAGATCACCTTGAAGTGTACTTCCAATATGCTTGTCATCAGCCTATTACCCTGAACAGTAAATTAGGGTTGATTAGCAAAGGGTTGATTGGTACGCGTTGGATACTGCAAAAAGATGGTTTAGGGGCAACCAACCATTTTGAATCATGCGCCTTTATCCGCTCTCGTGCAGGTCTAAAATGGCCAAACATTCAGTATCACTTCCTACCTGCAGCCATGCGATATGACGGCCAAGCAGCTTTTGATGGTCATGGTTTCCAAGTCCATGTCGGCCCGAATAAACCGCAAAGCCGTGGCCGTATTTGGGTAACATCAGCTGATCCGCACCAAAAGCCGAACATTGAATTTAACTATATCAGCACCGAACAAGATAAACAGGACTGGCGCGATTGCATCCGTCTGACCCGTGAAATTCTGGCTCAGCCAGCGATGGATGATTATCGCGGTGAAGAAATTCAACCAGGTGCAGATATTGCCAGTGATGAAGCAATGGATGCTTGGGTTCGCCAAAATGTAGAAAGTGCCTACCACCCGTCTTGTACCTGCAAAATGGGATCAGATAATGATCCAATGACAGTACTGAATAAAGATTGTCAAGTTAGAGGCATTGAGTCTTTGCGTGTGATCGATTCTTCTGTATTCCCAACCATTCCTAATGGCAACCTTAATGCTCCAACCATTATGGTCGCCGAAAAAGCAGCCGATACCATCTTAGGAAATACACCACTTTCACCATCGAACGCGCCGACGTGGATCGCGCCGAAATGGGAAACAGAACAACGTAACGGTACCGCTCAACGCCCAGCGTTTCCTTAGCAAAGACAATAATTAACTAGCTAGCGACAAAACCCTAGGAGGACGTTTTACGTTTCCTATGGGTTATTACAACCTAAAAACTGATAGTTACATCAAAAAAACTAATAGTTGCATAAAGCAGCCTTAACATAAAAATATGGATAAAAGGAAAAGTCATGAAGACGAATACAGCCATTAAGCGCACTATTATAAGTAGTACCGCTTTATTATTAAGTTTCTCTGCATCAACAGCTTTTGCCGCTCAATGCGATACGGTACGTTTCTCTGACGTGGGCTGGACAGATATTACTGCAACAACTGCGGTTACTAGCGAAGTACTTAAAGGGCTTGGTTACGAAACATCAACGCAGCTGTTGTCTGTACCTGTCACTTATTCTGCCATGGCAAATAAAGATATCGATGTTTTTTTAGGTAACTGGATGCCGACCATGGAAGCAGATATTGCCAAATATCACCAAGATGGTTCAGTTGAAACTGTTCGCGCTAACTTAGAAGGGGCAAAGTATACCCTTGCTGTACCCAAATATGTTTACGATGCTGGTGTACGTAGCTTTGCCGATCTGGCAAAACACAAAGATGAATTCCGTGGTCGCATTTATGGTATTGAACCGGGTAACGATGGTAATCGCCTGATTCAAGACATGCTCGATCAGAATGCATTTGATCTGAAAAGCTTCCGTTTAGTTGAATCAAGTGAAGCTGGCATGATGTCGCAAGTAAAACGAGCGGTTGACCGCGAACAGTGGATCGCCTTTCTAGGCTGGGCACCTCATCCAATGAACAGTAACTTTGACATGGTTTACCTAGATGGTGGTGATGACTTTTTTGGACCTAACTATGGTGGGGCAAGTGTTCACACTAATGTTCGCCAAGGCTATCTGAAAACGTGTTCGAATGTTGGTCAGTTATTGCAAAATCTGAGCTTTAGCCTAGAAATGGAAAGCCAATTGATGGGGAACATTTTAGACGACAAGGCCAAGCCAGATGCTGCAGCAAAAGCGTGGTTAAAAGCCAACCCGCAAATATTAGAACAATGGCTCGATAAAGTAACGGCACGTGATGGCAGCAATGCTGATGAAGCTGTGAAGACTTATCTGAATATCTAATATAAATCCAATATTGACTGATTCTACTGCCACCGTAATTCGTGGCAGTGAGTCGGCGCTATCGTTACATACAGAACGACTTAAAAATACAAATACAATTAAGACCATTAAGGAGTAACAGTGGACTTTATTACAGAGCATAAGATCCCGCTTGGTGAGTGGATGGCAACTTTCGTCGATTGGCTTACCTATAATGCCTCAGGATTTTTTGACTCGCTTTCATACACCCTCGAATCAATGATTATGCTATTGGTCGACTTATTTAAATGGTTTCCGCCTGCAGTTCCCATTGTTATGACTGCTCTTTTGGCATGGTTCCTTCACCGAAGCCTCTCATTAGTTATCTTTGTTGTTGCAGCACTGCTGCTGATCATGAACCTTGGTTACTGGGAAGAGATGATAGAGACTTTTGTGCTGGTATTAAGTGCAACAATGTTTTCGGTAATCGTGGGTGTTCCTATAGGGATTGCCGCGGCACATAAGCCCTGGCTGTACACCATCATGCGACCAATACTTGATCTAATGCAGACAATACCGACATTTGTCTACCTTATTCCAACCTTGGTGTTATTTGGTTTAGGCGTTGTGCCAGGCCTTATCTCTACCATTATTTTTGCCATTGCCGCCCCAATTCGCCTGACCTATTTAGGCATTAGCCGAGTACCAGAAGAACTGGTCGAGGCAGGTAGAGCATTCGGTGCCAGCCGAATGAAGTTGTTGTTCAAAGTTGAGCTTCCGGCGGCAATGCCAAACATTATGGCAGGGATAACGCAGTGTATTATGTTGTCGCTGTCTATGGTGGTGATCTCTGCATTAGTCGGTGCTGATGGTTTAGGAAAACCAGTTGTCCGCGCTCTAAATACTGTGAATATTTCTCAGGGATTTGAAGCGGGACTCGCTATCGTGTTGGTTGCAATTATTTTGGATCGCTTGTGTAAAACGCCAGCAAGTCAGAGTAGAGAGGGATAACCATGAGTGCTATTAGTATTAAAAATCTGGATGTCATCTTTGGTAAGCAAACAGCCAAATCATTAGCCATGTTAGATGATGGCAAAAGCCGTCAGGAAATCATTGATGCTACCGGCGATGTAGTGGGCGTGCATGATGTTAGCCTTGATATAGAAAAGGGGGAAATCTGTGTATTGATGGGCTTATCTGGCTCAGGAAAGTCGAGCTTACTGCGTGCAATTAATGGGTTGAATATTGTTAGTCGCGGCTCTCTTAATATTCAGGATGGCGACCAGCCAATTAACCTTGCTAATTGCGATAAAGCAGCGCTACGCCACTTGCGTACAAATCGTATTTCGATGGTTTTTCAGAAATTTGCCTTAATGCCTTGGTTGTCAGTGCTAGACAACGCTGCTTTTGGTCTTGAGATGCAGGGTATAAGTAAAGCAGAGCGTCGCCGCCGCGCGGAAGAAATGTTGGAGATGGTAGGCTTGGCTGAATGGAAAGATAATTATCCTCACGAGCTATCAGGCGGTATGCAGCAACGAGTAGGCTTAGCGAGAGCCTTTACTATGGATAGCGATATCTTGCTTATGGATGAACCATTTTCTGCGCTTGATCCTCTGATTAGAAGTCAGCTTCAGGATGAACTGATCGAACTGCAGCGTACGCTGAATAAAACGATTGTATTCGTCAGCCATGATTTGGATGAGGCACTGAAACTGGGTAATAAAATTGCCATTATGGAGTCGGGACGTTTGATCCAGCACGGTAAACCGGAAGAGATCGTTCTTAACCCTAATTCAGAATACGTTGCGGAGTTTGTGGCTCACACGAATCCATTGAATGTGTTATGTGGTCGTTCTTTGATGACAGAGGTAACCGCACTGGAATCGCAGAATAGTCAACTGGTATTAAGCCAGCATGATGAAACTTACATCGGTACTGATCCTCAAGGGCACGTTACTTCAGTGACCCGTCAAGGTAAGGCATTACCATTGCATGTATGGCAAGCGGGAGACTGCTTTGAGGGGTTGAAACAAGATAGCCTAGTGATAACCAATCCGGATATATCCATGCGAGAAGGTTTGGAAATCCGTTATCGAACGGGGCAACCTGTTTTGTTGGCCGAGGATGGTCCGTTGATTGGCATATTGGAAGATAATAATTTCTATCACGCTTTGTTAGGCAAACATATTTCCCTAGAAACTGAACCCTGCACATAAATATACCAATACCAGCCTTCAATATTACATAGCGTGGATTATGCCTTAAAAGCCATTATTAGAGCTTAGGCTTAATCTGCGCGTTACTTTGTATTTACCGCTTAGCGGTGGAAATAATCGCGCTCAACAAAACCCATTTTAAAAATAGACAAACCCCTAAGGAGTTAAAAATTAATGGGAAATACATTTAGTTGTCAAAAAGAGTTGCCGATAATGCCAGTGCCAAGCTTAAATAAAACTTGTCATAAGCTTATTGAGTGGGCTGAGCCGTTATTAACACAAAAAGAGCAAACCAGAACCAAAAAAGTGATCGATCAATTTCTTCAACCCGGTGGAGAAGGCGAAAAACTACAAAATGAGTTGATTAAATGGGGGAGTAAACATGCACCTTCAAACTGGTCAGCTGCTGCTTGGCAAGATATTTATTTGGAATCACGTGGTCCCTTGGCGATTAACAGTAATGTTTTTTATTACCTGAAAAGTAAGCTTGATGTAAAGACCTGCTCACAAGCTAACATTGCCGCCGCGCTTATTGTCAGCATTTATAATTTTATCTCTTTGATTGATAAAAAAGAGCTCACGGTTGACATGCAAAAAGATATGCCGCTTTGTATGAACCAGTACAAAAACCTTTTTTCCTCAATAAGAATAGCGCAACAAGGGATGGATAAGTTTAAAGTCTCATCGTCTAGAAAGCACATTGTTGCCATGCATAATCAGCGTATATTTCAGGTTGATATTCTTGATGAAAAAGGAAATGTCAGATCGCCATCATCGATTGAATCCGATCTTGATTGCATTATTTCTATTTCAGGAGAAGGGCAAAACGTAGGCGTGCTAACAACAATGCCGCGAGATACTTGGGCAAAAAGCAGGGCAAATTTGCTTCAGATATCGATTAATAACAGAGAATCGATGACAGTTATTGAAGACGCTGCTTTTGTCTTGTGTCTGGATGAAAATACCCCAGATGAAATAAATGAAGTATCAAAGCAGCTATTGCATGGAGATGGAAGCGATCGTTTTTTCGATAAATCACTGCAATTTATCGTTTTTAAAAATGGTAAAACAGGGATCAATTTCGAGCATACAGGGGTGGATGGTTCCGTTATGCTTCGTTTGGTTGCACATATCTATGACACGATTGATAAGGTTTCTGTTGATGAAAAGGATGCCTTTACTGATACCGAGGGCTCTTTGGCTCAAAGAGTTAAAGAAGTTGAGTTTGATTTAGGTAGTGTACTAACACAGACGACTCGTGCAGCCGTTGATTTGTTTGTCCAGCACTCGGCCAATAACCAAATTAGGGTGTTGAATTTCAAGCCGTTTGGCAAAAATCAGATCAAGCAATTTGGTGTGAGTCCTGATGCATTCGTTCAGTTGGCGTTACAATTAGCGGAACATAAGCTTTATGGAAAGTGCTACAGCGCTTATGAAGCTGTAATGACCAGAACTTTTCTTGATGGGCGTCTTGATGTTCTATATACCGTTACGCCCGAGTCGATGGCGTTTATTCACAATATACGCACCCCCGATTGTAGCATTCAGGCTAAGATTGATTCACTGATTCAAGCGACGCGAGTGCACGTTGAAAGGGCAAATGAGTGTCGGTTTGGCCATGGGATTTATACCCATTTACTCGCGCTTAAATACCGCTATAAAGTTGCTGGCCATGACATCGGAATTGATACGCTTCCAGAAATCTTTACCAACGAAGGATATCAGGCCCTGACTCACAGTGTGGTTTGTACTAGTACCACCTCAGAATATGGTGTCGAATTAGCTGGTTACGGTCCGCTTGTCGATGATGGTTTCGGAATTAGATACTTTAAGCGAAATGATTCCATCTGCTTCAATATAACAAGTCGAACCGATATGCAGGACAAACTCGATTTGATGCGAGTTTATATTGAGCAATCGCTGCTTGAAATGGCAGATTTGATGCGAAGCTGATAAAACTGTACCCCAAAGACTATTTTTACAAATAGCATGGCGTTGTACTTAATGGGGAACCATTTTTATGTATAAATAAGCTGTTGTGGTATTCATCCAACAGCTTTTATCTGTATTGTCTTTACAGAGAGCAGCAAGAAACGATTCCAGTAACGGTTAATTATAGTTTAACCTCGAAAGGAAAAGAGTTAGCGGTAATCATTAATCAGATAATTGCTAAGTCTGATTCTTGGAATAAAAGTACTAATAATGATAACAGTATGTAATCAATGATCTCTGTAATAGTATTTTTTCTGTAGTTCTATGATTACCTGAATTAATGAGAATATAGTTATATGATTGTTAAATAAAAGATGGCAATGCGGAAGGTTAAATTTTCAATAGATGCAGTTTTATTTTAAAATTAAATGCGAGTGTTAAATCGTCAATATTATATTGAGAAATTGAGTTGCACGCTACCTTTTGGGTATCCATTGTTTTTCAATGGCTTATGTGTTTTATTTCATTTTTCATGTGTGTTT
The DNA here is from genome assembly GCF_003026285.1 of Photobacterium profundum. GTDB lineage: Bacteria > Pseudomonadota > Gammaproteobacteria > Enterobacterales > Vibrionaceae > Photobacterium > Photobacterium profundum. The sequence continues at coordinate 392,263 of NZ_PYOD01000002.1, read as the reverse complement.
ATTCTACCTTGCGTTCGTTAGTGTAATCACACTATTTATTTAATTCCCGCTGTAGACTACGCCCGTATTAAATTGATTGATTTTCCTCTCCATGAATAATCCTAAATGACGGTGCTTGTTGGTAAGTTCTTTATCGTTAAAACCCTGAGCGCTATTCATTTTATTCGGGTTTATTTATGGCGGAATTCTTCGCAGGACTGTACTTAAGGGATTGTATGTTATCTATTATTATAGCGTTGATCGTGACGGCTTTTGTCGCGACATTTGTTTTAAAAGGGTATAAAGCTCAAGCCATTTTGATGGCTGGTGGTATTGTGTTAATGGTCGCAGCCATGTTGATAGGGCAGGACTTACCTTTGCCTGAAAGTGCTTCGACAGGATCGCAATGGCTTGATGTTTTCCAGTTTATTAAAAATACCTTTTCGAGCCAAAGTGCAGGCTTAGGTTTAAAGATTATGGCTATCGCTGGTTTCGCATTCTATATGCATGAAATCGGGGCATCAGAAGCATTGGTTCGCGTGTTAACCCGCCCGTTGGCACGTATCAAACACATGCCGTATTTATTCATGGCCATGTGTTTCGTGATTGGTGAATTTTTGTCGATTTTTATTACCAGTGCTTCCGGTTTGGGTGTGCTGCTAATGGTGACGTTATACCCGTTAATGCGTAGCGTGGGTTTAAGTCGTTTATCGGCATGTGCGCCGATTGCAACGGCAGTGGCGGTAGAAATGGGCCCTGGGCAAGGTAATGTAAATTTTGCTGCTGAAATTATTGGCATCGATGTTGTTGATTACGTCGTGCAATACCAAATGGTGGTAGCGACTGCGGCGTTACTTGTGATTGCTGTGCTGCATATTGTGGTGCAGAAGTATTTCGATGTACAAAGTGGCCATATTGCCAGCGAGCATCGTCACTTGAATGAGAAATTAGAAACGCACGAGAAGCAATATGAGGGAAATGCACCAGCACCAACGATTTATGCCATTTTACCCGTTATACCTTTGGTATTAATTTTTACGTTCAGCAAGTTGATGATCAGTAGCATTAAAATGGACGTGACCACAGCAATGCTGGTATCGATTGTACTGACACTTGGTTTTGAGTTTGTTCGTCGTGATAATGCTAAAGCGGTTGTCGATTCCATCCAAATCTTCTTTGATGGTATGGGACGTCAGTTTGCTAATGTCGTGACATTTATCGTCGCAGGTCAAACCTTTGCACAAGGTTTGAAAACCATCGGTGCGATTGATGTGATCGTGAATGCGGCTGAATCAGCAGGTTTTGGTCCGATACTGATGACTATCGTGATGGTGGCAATCATCATGGTATCTGCAATTTTAATGGGGTCGGGTAACGCTGCATTTTTCTCGTTTGCCAATTTAGTGCCAGAGATTGCAGGTAAAATGGGTATAGCCCCTGTAATGATGTTACTACCTATGCAGTTTGTTGCTGGTATGAGTCGTAATATTTCACCGATTGCCCCTAACATGGTGGCGATTGCAGGGGTGGCAGATGTGTCACCGTTTGAATTGGCGAAACGGACAACTGTTCCTATGCTTGGTGGTATTTTGATTTCGGTGTTCGTGAGCATAACCAGCTTTTAATACCTTCGAATCACAAGTAGATGATTTTATAGTAGGTAAGTACAACGCTAATTTTTAGATACAAAAAAGGCCACTGAAAGAGGCCTTTTTTGTTAATACTCGGTAGAGGTGATTAATCAGATTAATAAATTAAGCAACAACACTTACAGCATTGCCCCATTTCTTAATAATCACAGAAATTGGGACTATAGGGCCCATCATATTCACCCGCATTGGTTCACCACCTAAACCATAATGCAGCTCTGAAGAATCAGATGATGAGTAATGGTACTTATAATTAAACTTATCTGTTGCTAAATGCAGTAAATCAAAATCTTTACGATGACACGAAATATATGCACGCCAATACATAGCATCAATAATTTCATCAGGGCTTTCTGCCCGTACAATAAAACGCCAACTGCCATCTTCCCCAAAAAAATCAAGTGGGAATATTTTTTTTATTTTTCTTTTGTTCAAAACAACTAACCTATCCATTGTGCAATGCTTACAACCAACGTCTTTCTGTATGAAATATAGACGGAAAAAACGAAGGAATTAAGAATTATGCAAGGATTTGAGAAAAATGAAAGAGATTGATTAAAAAATAAGAAAACTCAGATAAAAATAGGAGGGAAATCGCATTTTCTGTAGATATAATCTAACGGATGATATCATAAAAAAAATCGTATTATTAGACTTGTTAAAAAAGTTTCTGGCTCTATAATACTGAAAACCGGAGCGTCTGCCAACGCTCCGGTTTTTTTGTGCCTGCTCATAAGACGAAAACGATTACCTGCCAGTAAACGCTTCGCTGAGCAATATCCGATAAGATTAAGGAATTACCATGCGTATCGAACAAGACTTGAAGTTAGGTTTTAAAGATGTACTGTTTCGTCCAAAACGTTCAACGTTAAAAAGCCGTTCTCAAGTTGAATTAACCCGCGATTTTACATTCAAACATAGTGGTCGTCAATGGTCTGGTGTACCAATCATTGCTGCTAATATGGATTCAGTGGGTAGTTTTGAAATGGCAGCATCACTTTCTAAGCATAATGTGATGACTGCAATCCACAAACACTACACGGTAGAAGATTGGGCTGGCTTCGTTAAAAGTAACGATGCTTCCGTTCTTAATAACGCAATGGTTTCAACCGGTACTTCTGAAGCCGACTTTCAAAAAACGAAAGACATCATGGCGTTAACTGATGATCTAATCTTTATCTGTGTTGATATTGCTAACGGTTACTCAGAACACCTAGTTGAGTATGTACAAAAAGTACGTGCTGAATTCCCAACTAAAGTAATTAGTGCAGGTAATGTTGTAACTGGCGATATGGTTGAAGAACTCATCCTTGCTGGCGCAGACATTGTTAAAGTAGGTATTGGCCCAGGCTCTGTTTGTACTACACGAGTTAAAACAGGTGTTGGTTACCCTCAGCTTTCTGCAATCATCGAGTGTGCTGATGCTGCTCACGGTCTAGGCGGTCGTATCATTGGTGATGGCGGTTGTTCTTGTGCGGGTGACGTATCTAAAGCATTCGGCGGCGGTGCTGATTTCGTAATGCTTGGCGGTATGCTTGCCGGTCATGAAGAAAGCAACGGCGAAGTTATTGAGAAAGATGGCGAAATGTTCATGAAATTCTACGGAATGTCTTCTGAGTCAGCGATGGCTAAACATTCAGGTGGTGTGGCTAAGTACCGTGCAGCTGAAGGTAAAACTGTACTATTGCCTTTCCGTGGCCCTGTTGAAAATACTATCCAAGATATCATGGGTGGCATCCGCTCTACCTGCACGTACGTTGGTGCTTCGCAGCTTAAGCAACTAACAAAGCGCACTACATTCATCCGCGTACAAGAGCAAGAAAACAACGTATACGGTAAAGAATAAACTCGATATTGCCTCTTTTTGTTGAAACAACCATAAAGTGATATTTACCACCATAAGTTGATATTTATCACAACCATAACTTGATATTGCTTCTTTCTGTACCATACTTTTGTAAGTTTACGACATATGGTGAAAGAGGCAATATTTATGGCTATTATTCCTCTCCCCAATGGTTCTAGATGCACTTGAAAGTGCCTTCACCAGCCTTTTTCTAACGCGTTTATGCCCCATAACAAGCTAGAGTGACGAATCCGTTTTCCTTCGCCCAATAAAAAAGACCTCGCAATTGCGAGACCTTGTTCTTAATTATTAGTTGTTAGTGAACGACTAGAACAAAACTATTTAACTGACTTAACCGCTTCCATCAGGATTGTATTGAACTCATTCGGCTTCTCTAGCATCGGGAAGTGTCCAGAGTCTTCAATGTAGTAGATGCTGTAGTCTTTGATGTGTTTCTTATTTTTTTCCGAGTTGGTTGGCCATAATCGAGCATTCACTAGTACCACTGGCACATTAACGCTCTCATACACACGGCTCGCTTTACCACTCACATATTGGCCTAGATAATGGCGGAACTGGTTGATCGCGATAGCTGGAGGAGCAGACGCCATGTTCTTGCGTTACCCAGTGGAGCAATTCTGCATCTACCTCTTTTGGCAGTGAGTCTTTAACGAATACCGAAATGCCACCTTGAAAGTCTTCTTCAAATGGCTTGGTCATTAAATCAAGGTCACTTTGTGGAAACTCTAATGCCACGTTTTGCGATGTATCAACGCCAATAATCCCCTTCACTTTCTTCGGCATGAGTTTCGCTGCTTCTGCTATAATGCCACCAGCCATCGAATGTCCAACCAAGATGACAGAGTCAAGTTGTTCTTTCTCGATTACCGCTTTAATGTCATTAGCGAAAGCGACCATGGTGTATTCTTTTCGGGTGAAGGACGAGTTCCCATGTCCTGCTAAGTCCATGGTGATCACTTGGTACTGCTGTGAAAAGTAACCAAGCTGGTTCTGCCAAAGCCTACTGTCTAAGCTCCAGCCGTGAATGAAGATAAGCGCAGTTTCTCCGCCCCCACTGATACCATAAGCGATTCGTTCACCATCGCTGGATATCGCAACACCGTATTTAGTATATGTGTTACTCGCCAAAGCACCCACGCTATTTAATGACATGAATACTAAGAATGTCATCGTCAAAATTAAACGTTTCATAGTTTCTCACTATTTACTTTTGAGGGAGCACAGGAAATACCCCTCTCAATCAATATAGGCACTATAAACTATGAAGCTTTAGACAGGTCAAGGTTAGCTTTGATAAAAATAGGATAAAGGTAGAAGCTCAAATGAAGTGGCATTTTTGGTTCTGCTAAATTGTTTCTGTCCAGTGACGAGTCAGGGCGCTCTGCTCTGACTCGCCTTTGTCCCAAAGTTAGTTATCAAACAAACTGAGGAAGTAATTCCTCGTAGTGCTTTGCTATATGTAACCAGTTTAGGCAATGGAGTGCAAAATCCGCGTCCAATGCTACAGTCATTATGAGTTCATGTTAAGCGAGTACCTGCGTGATTAAGAACAAAAGTAAGGGGGCAACTCTCGCTTTTTTCATATAGTAATTGGTAGAGCATGGGTTATAGAAAGCATGATATTAGCCTGATGCAAAAGGCAAGACTTGACCCTGTGAAGCTCTGGTAACTTTTTTAATTGGTCAGCACCGAAAGGAATGCTCATGTTCAAGAATCCAATTCTTCTGCTCTCATTGTCTTTAACTGGCGGGATTGCACTGTGGGGTATCGCTGACACGGCTGGTTTGGCGGAATTTTCTTCGAAGGTGGTCGGGATCATGTTCAATAGTCGAGGTTGGTTCATCATGCTGACCGCCTGCCTGCTGGTGTACCTGTGTATCTGGTTAGCCTTTTCCAAGTACGGGAGCATAAGGCTGGGCAAGGATGACGACAGGCCAGAGTTTTCCACCGTGAGCTGGTTGACGATGCTCTTTGCCGCAGGTATGGGAGTGGGTCTTCTCTATTTTGGTAGTGCCGAACCCCTGTTCCACTATAAATCCTTTCTACCCAATATGAGCCAACCAGATGCGGCACAGAATGCACTCTTTGCCACGAACTTCCATTGGGGGTTCCATGCCTGGGCCATCTATGCCACCGTTGGCCTTATCATTGCCTATTTCAGTTTCCGTAAGGGAACACCTAATCTTATCAGTGCTCCCATCCGGCATGTCTTCGGCGATCGAGGCTGGCCGAAGTGGGTGGGCGGCTTCAGTGACCTTATGGCGATCACCGCGATCGCCATCGGTGTGGGCGGTTCCATCGCCATTGGCGTTTTCCAGGTTCAGGCCGGCGTGGAGTCTCTGTTCGGGTTGGAAAAATCGGGAATGACCATCAGCTTGGTCATTTTTGGGATGCTGATCATCGCTTACCTCGGCCCGCTGACGGTTGACCTTGGCAAGGGGATGGCAGTGCTCTCTAACACCGCCATGGCCATCGCGGGCTGTCTGATGTTCTTCGTCATCCTCGCCGGACCCACCCATTACATTATGGGTGGGATCATGGGAGGGGCTGGCGAATACTTCTCAAGAGTCCTGACACAGGGTTTCCATACTCTGACCTTTTATGATGAGGTTGCGGGCAACTGGTTTCAATCCTGGACCCTCACCTACATGGTATGGTGGCTGGCCTGGTCTCCGTTCGTGGGCGTATTCATCGCTCGTATTTCAAAGGGTAGGACCATCAAGGAATTTATCCTCGGAGTGGTTCTAGTGCCGTCAATTTTCTCGATCTTCTGGTTCGGCGTTTTTGGTAGTGTCGGGTTTTATGGGGTATTGGAAACGGATGTGGCAATCCTGGATGTGATTGACAATCACATCGATAGCACCACATTTTTTGTCCTCGATAAGTTACCCTTTTCCGATCTGACGATCGGTGCCACTGTTATCGCAGCCTTCCTCTTCGTGGTGACGAGCGTGGTCAGTGCGGCGTTTGTACTCTCCATGTTTTCCAGTGGTGGTGATCTCAATCCATCCACGAAGACTAAACTTGTTTGGGGGGGGATTCTGGGAGCGCTTGGGTTGGTGATGATTTTCTCCAACAGCATCGCTGCCGTCAAAAGCATCATCGCCTTGGGTGCCTTGCCGTTCGTTTACATTGTTTTGTTGATCGCAGTCTGTTTTATCAAAGAGTTAAGAAAGGAGACCTTCAAATGACGCTGCAATTAGTGGATACCTTACTTAATGTTAACGTTTTTATATTCGTCGGCGTCCTTGTCTGGCTGTTTATCAAAAAAGATTCTTAAAGAACGTAGGGTTAGATCTTTCTGTTTGCATAAAGTGATATGTTGCGATCATGAATAATTGAAAATCTGATAGTGGCTTTATCTAGCAACAGTAATGAACCTTTATTCGAGGGCAATAGTCGGTTGGTCATTAGACGCAACGATGACTGAACAGTTGATCACTGACGTACTGAATATAGCGCTTAATCGAAGAGAGATTGAGCCAGACCTCATTATCCATTCTGACCGAGGGGTACTCTAACTTTCATCTCTATCAGGCAACTAAAATTGGTTTGCCCTCGCTGTAAGAAACGTTTTTCAAGTAGTCTTATAGTGTTCGGCTTTAAAGTGCCAACAAAGAGTCAATGTAATCATTGTGAGCTGAGCTTGACCCATGTGGCAGGCGTTACCCCATGCTTTTTTCCCATCATATTGAGGTGACTTGGGTATATCACGCACATCTCATTGTTCATTGCCCTTAGAATAGATTTCTATTTACTGCTCTGGCATTACTAACTAAGTACAGGTGAGCGAAATGCATCAGGTTTGAGGGTGATAACAGAGCAATTAAGCTGATTGAGCATCGACTCTGCAGTATTTCCCATAAGGAAGCCAGCAACACCTGAACGGGAAAGTGAGCCCAGAATAACAACATCGACAGATTCATTGTCTACAAACTGGGGAAGCACGGTTCTCGCATCACCTTCCAGTAGCCGCACTTTTGTATTGACCAGACTATTCTCATAGGGCATTAGAAGCGATTTCAGACGCGTTGCTCTATCGGCACGCATTTTTTTGGCAACAAGGGCAATATCGAGTTCGGTATAGCCACTCCATTTTCTTAAAAAACCTTCAGATTCGAGGCGCCAAGCATGGCAAAGTGTAAGATCTGCACCAGTTAACGTGCAAAATTCGATGGCTAACGAAATGATTTTATCCGTGAAACCCTCGTTATCTTGATTTGAAAAATCTATCGCGGCTACGACGTTTCGAATCGGCGTTGAATTGGGGCTAATTGACCAAATTGGAATTTCGGATTTTCGCATTAAGTGCCGAGTTGTACTTCCCGATTGGCAAGCTCGCTCTTTGTTGCTTCGATGTGAATCAATAATGATGACTTTGGATTGAAATTCTTTTGCGCTTTTGATGATCTCTATAAAAGGGATACCTGTTCGAATTTGGGTGTTGAATTTCACATTGGAATACAGAGTCTTAAGATTGAGTACATGTTGTTTTAATTCGGCGTGATAAACCTCGGTGGCTTTATCGAGTAAGTCTAATGTCGTGCCAGAGTGATTAGCTATTTCTTTTAATTCGGCTAATTCTTCGATTACCATTAGTAGTGTTACTTGTGATGCATTGCTATTTGCACAACGCAAAGCTTGATGGAATGAGTCGCCAAGTGGCTGCTCTGGAGCAATGGGAATTAATAATTGATTGAAGTTCATAACGCCTCCCAAGAATAATTAAAGGGGTAGTAGCAATTTTAATGGCACACACAGAAGTGAATAACGTCAAAATATAATTAATATGTACAGCATAGATCAAAATCTATGAAAAATTATGTAAGAGGTTAATGCCACAGCATCTTCGAAATCGTTTAAGTAATAGCAGACTGTTACGTGTGTTTATGAGTTGGGGTTGATGAGTTATTAAATTATCCATGGTTTACTGTACACTGAGGTTTGCCGTTATGTAATACCCTTAGGAAGCGGCCTCAAGGAAGGATCAATAATGCAATTTAAACAAAAAGTATCGACGCTGGGGTTATTACTTCCTTTTATGTTGATTTCATCTTCGGCAATAGCCTCATCGCAATTTTCTTTTAATGGTAAATGGCAATGTGAACCGACTGAAGTGACAGACTCAAATGAAGAAAGTTGGGTAGTGTATGATTTTCGTGATGATGGCACGGTGATGTCTGAAGAATGGGTGCGTTATCAATCTGAGAGAAAAACACAGTTAGAATTTAAATTATTTATTGATTATCGTTTTGAGTTGAAAGGGGATGATTACGTATTAAAACCCTTAGAATTAACACGTGAAATTATCTCTGACCCACATAATCTTGACCCTTTCAATTATGATCAACGCCGCGATCTTACAGGTTACAGAATTTTCTTTAAGCCAACATTGAAAGGTGATGAAAAAGCGCAATTTGATATGTGGTATCACATTACACCGGAAGATCACTTTTCGATGCAGTGTGAAAAACAAAAGCGCGCCTAACTCTATTTGTTATATGTTTTAATAACGACTACGTTCGAGTAGTTTCTGTTGGTATTCATAGGGGGTTACCCCTCTATATTGTTGAAAAGCCTTACTAAAACTCTGGGGGTTGGTATATCCGAGTTCTTTAGCAATATCGGCTATTTTCATGCCTTCCATCATATATTTAATCGCTAAATTACACAGAACGTAGCTCGTAATGACAGTAAAATTCCAACCATATTCATGTAAACGGCGTTGAAGTTGTTGGCGTGATAAGCCAATAAGCTTGGCTACAAAGTCAACATTTGGGCGACCGTAATATCGAGCGTAATTGACCAGTTCAAATATTACTTTTGCGGTGTCTTGTGGTTGAGGCATGTTTAGTAAATCATCAAGTTGTAAGTTAGACATTATGATTGGGCGTGTAACCGAAAATTCCTTTTTATTGCCAGTAACTAAAATAGCCATATCGATCCACACCTTGGTTTCGGGGGCATTCCATTGAATGTTGCAACCAAAGAAAGCTTCAGCTTTACCTTTTCCGCAAGGTGGGCCACTTATCTCTACTGAAATTGGGCAGTATTTTTCTCCCATATAATATCTTAGCGCGTGCATATACATAATAGCGACACGCAAGCTGTCTTGTAAGCGAGCACGTCCTTTGGTTTGGCTACTGTTATAGCACCACTTCATCATTTTCCCTGATTGCTCACCGTGGAATGTCGTACCTGACTGTAAGCACGAGGTACCATAGTTTATACGACGAAACGCTAAAGAGAGATCTGGGCAAGATAAAAACCATTCTCCAATATATCCCATATTAGAAAATTTTAGCTCTGAGGAAATATCTAACATATAGGCTGGGTTGTTTGTTTTATGTTCGATATTCTCTAACCATGTCATTACTTCAGAGAGAGGAATTAATGACATTGGCTCATCAATAATACGCTTCGGTATACCTAAATCATTTGAAGTAAGACCAAAATTTTTTTCAACACCAGCAATGAGAGGCAGTAAAAAAGCCGTTCTGATAAATGGAATATCAATCATATTTTATCTCGTTGGAATGACACTAAACTGTTTCTGAATATTACATTGTGGATAGAATAAATCAATAATTGGCTGGTATTGATTTATTCTATCCTTTGTTGGTGTTTCTTATGTGATATCAATAACAATGCTCGAAAATAAAAATACGAAATAATAATTTCTCTCATGAAATTGGAGATTGTAAATGAGCCTCTTTAGTATGCCATTCGTTGATACTGGCGTAGATACAGCATTGCATGTCGTTGCCGCGGTTGTTTTGATCGGCACTGTGGCAGCTATTGGTATTGGTTTTTGGAAGATACATGAATTACCAATTCATAAAGCAGCAAGCAAAGAACATCACCAAATAGGATTGATTACTGCCCTTACATGGATTGGCTTCTTATGGCACTGGGTGTGGGTAGTTGCTGTCATTATTGCCTTTGTAGATGGCGAGCAAGCATTGCGTCGAATTCGTGATATTTGGAAAGGAGATGATGAGTTTGAACGTGTCCCACCTTCTGAATATAAAAATGAACATGAAACAACACCTGCTTCATCGGTAACCGCAACACATAAGGAGGCTGAGCATGCTTGAAGGTTTAGCTGTTTGGGCTTTGTTTATTTACTTACTTCGTTTAGTGGGTATGCCATGGAATAAGTATTCGAAAAGTTTTGCCTATTTAGGTGGAACAGGCTGGTTGATGTTTGTATGGGTTGGGCTTATCACATTTGCTCCGATGGATCTGTCTGGTGGCTCACTGGTGCAATCCCCCCATATTCAACTTCGTCCCGCATCGACCAAAATTAAGGGGAATGTGAAAGCTATTTACGTTAGCCCTAATGAAAAGGTGAAGGAAGGACAATTAATATATGAAATTGATGATGAGCCTTACGTTATTGCGAAGAATAAAGCAGAGTCATTACTTAATTCAGCAGAAGTTTCATTAAGTATTTCTAAAGAAGATGTCCGTATTTTTGAATCGTCATACCAAGCGTCATTGAAAGATATTGAAATTTCTAAGAACGAAATTAATGCAGCTGAAGAAGACTTGAGATGGAAACAGACAACGTATAATCGTTACATTGAGCAAAATAGAGTTGTTAATCATACAATTACTGAAAGCATGCTTGATGAACAAAGTACGGCGGTAGAAGTGGCGAAAGCCAAGAAAATCACACTCGCATCTCAGTTAGATAAAGCAAAACTATCGGTAAGCAAAGCTAAATTAGATTTTGAAAAATCGCAGTTGAATGTGAATAGCCATGAGGTTGATGTTGTAACCGAACAAGAAAATGTCGCGCAAGCACAATGGAATTTAGATAACACGAAAGTACATGCCCCCGCTGATGGTTATTTAACGAATTTTATTATGCGTGAAGGGCAATATGTTGGTGCTATGCCACGTATTCAGATGTATACCGAAGAAAAATACGTATTAATGCGAGTTAACCACCAGGCTATTCGTAATGTAAAATCAGGGCAGATGGCTGAATTTACTTCTGCTGTTTATCCCGGAAAAGTATTTAATGCAGAAGTGGAAGGCATTATTGAGGCCACGGGTGAATCGCAGGGTAGCTTATTAGCACGAGACGATAATGTTCGACAAGTAACAGGTGCTAATGTTGCGAATAAACACCATTTTGTTCGATTAAAGCTTAATGAAACCGATGGTTATGACATTCCAGTTGGGTCTGTCGGTTTGGCATGGATAAGTGCAGATAAACCCATTGGCTTCCTTGGATTCTTAGATGTTATTCGAGGCATTATTATTCGAATGAAATCGCAAATCTTCTACATTTGGTCAATGTAAGTTGACAGATAAAACGTATAAACATCTTCGGTATGCACTTAGAAAAATAAACCGAAGTGAAAAACTTAGGCGTTAAAACCGCTAACCATTTTCTGCAGTATAAATGCTGACTGTAGTTCGCTGTAACTCTTTGAGGCTTAAGGGTTACAGCTTTTTTTTTAATATTACCAATCATTTTTAGTCCAGCGAATAATACCATTCTGGATAAGTAATGGTCAGATACTTATCTAGATTGGTATAAGTTCTACCTTCTTAAATTCATCGACAGTGCTAAATGCATTCGTATATGCACCCTCCACTTACACATAACCTTCTATAAGCGTTTTATCATCACGCTCTTTCATTGCTTGCTATGATCTCTCTCGCATGAACTTACCATGTAAGTGTATACCCAAGTTATCTCAAGATGCTCGTTTCAGCGAGAATTGGTTGGGCTCTAGGCAAGGCGCTTATTTATAGATGTAGTGGTTCTACATTTAAAATTAGCAACAGTTAAGAAGTCGGATTATTAGGGGGAATTAACTACACATATATAATTCAGTCTAATTGTGATTAATATTTACACTATACTTTTGCAAATATTATAAATATCACTAAAAGGTATCTTTTAGGTATGAAATTGCATTACTTCAGGGCTTGTTTGCTAATTACTAGCCTAACTTTTCTTACTGCCTGCGGTAATGAAAGAAAGATTGAGAGTGAGCCTGATTACCCTAGGCCAGTGAAGATGATACAGGTCCAGATTGGTGATGGTCAAAAAGAACGAATTTTACCGGGGGAGGTACAGGCGTCAGACCAAGCAATACTTTCTTTTCGTGTTGCTGGTGAAATTAACGAAATATTGGTTAGACCTGGGGTTCAAGTTAAGGCTGGTGATCTATTGGCAACGATAGACCCTGCTATGTACGAGCAGGCATATCAGGTTGCAAAATCACAATATGAATTAGCGCGAGTTCTTTATAAAAGATCTAAGCAGTTGGTGGGTAAAGGCTTTATATCTAAAAATGATTTTGATAAGTCTAAGAGCCAACGAGCTACCGCCAAATCAGCTTTAGACAAGGCGAATAACGATCGTGACTATACTAAGTTGCTGGCACCTTATGACGGGGCTATCTCAACTCGTTATTCGGAAGAATTTGAGTTTGTTAGAGAAAAACAACAGGTGTTGGGAATTCAAACGGAATCCTTCGTCGATGTAAGCTTTCAGCTGGCTGAGCAATATATAGGCTCATTGCAACGAGTACAAAAGCAAGAAGAAAACGCACTCAAAGTCGAGATTAATTTTGAGGGAAAAGAACAATGGTTTGAAGCCAGCCTTAAAGAGCTGAGCACAGTCGCAGATCCATCAACAGCAAGCTATACCGTTGTTTTCACTTTACCGACTCCCGACCATGTAAATGTTCTTTCAGGCATGAATGCAAAGGTGAAGCTCACTATTCCTGGTTCTGCCAATGATAAATTACTTGAAATCCCTGCGGGTGCTTTAGTACAGGATAATGGCAGTAATTTTGTTTTTCGTTGGTTACCTGAGAGCGCTAAATTGGAAAAAGTAGCAATAAAACTTGATAAGGGCCGACTGGTAGATGGCTTACAAGATGGTGACTGGCTAGTGACGACCGGTGCAATTGAACTACAAGATGGCCAAGCCGCAGTGCCTTGGGTTAAGGAGAGGGGGCTGTAACCATGAAAAGGAATATTTTAGCGATAACTTTATTTAGTAGTACCGCCTTGTTGGGCTGTGTTGACGAAATTGAATATGAAGAAAAAATAGCTCGTGTTGAGGTATTCCAGTTACCGGAATCTAAGAACGAAGTCGGGCGAGTCTTTAATGGTGTTGCTAAAGCACATGATTTGGCGGAACTCTCTTTTCGTGTTGATGGAAAAATTGCTGAGATCCCTGTTTCGAAAGGAACACAGGTTAAGAAAGGCGACTTGTTAGCGGTTTTAGATAAGAGAGATTACGAAATTGCGCTTAATGATCGCCGAGCCAAAAAAGAGCAGACTTATAACCAGTACCGACGTGGCAAGTCAATGTTAAAGAAAAAGCTGATGTCGCAGGCTGAATTCGACAAGATGCGCGCTGAGTATTTAGTGGCAAAGGCAGAGTTTCGTATGGCAGAGCTTACGCTGGAGTATACCGAGTTAAAGGCGCCGTTTGACGGCATAGTTGGTGATGTATTCCTCGATGCTTTTGAAAATATCCAGTCGGGTGTCTCTGTTTTAAGTACGCACAAAATGGACTTGATCGAAGTGGATGTACAAATACCCGATATGATTATTTCTGTTGCGATACGGGAAGAGGATAGAACAGATGATAATCTTTTTGATGTGACCTTTGAAGCTTATCCCGATATCACGTTTGAGGGTCGACCTTTGGAAGTGAGCATGATCAAGGATCCTGTGACTCACAGCTATATTGCCACTTTGGCGGTTGATTTTGATCCTGAGCATAAAGTGCTTGAAGGCATGCAAGCTAAGGTCAATGTTGATTTAGAGAATATGACTTACACCTATAGCCGTGGGTATCTGGTGCCAGTGAATGCAGTGATGATGCAAGATGGATTGTTATTGGATAAGCAAATTTCTAATGTCTGGGTATATCAAAGCGATAGTCAGACAGTAACGCTCCGAGAGGTCCGTTTAGGTATTCTTTCGGGCGATATGATAGAAATCACTGCGGGTTTGAAGGATGGAGAAGTGATCATATCTGACGGAGCTTCACGTTTGACCGAAGGCCAAAAAGTTGAGCAGATGAAGGGTGAACGATGAATATTGCAAGTTATTTTGTTAAGAACAGCATCATAAGTTGGATGTTTACTCTGATCCTGTTGATTGGCGGTGTAATGTCATTCTTCGGTTTAGGCCAATTGGAAGACCCCCCTTTTACTATTAAAGATGCAGTTGTCGTAACGGTTTATCCAGGCGCCACAGCTACAGAGGTAGAGGAAGAGGTCACTTACCCTATAGAGAAGGCGATTCAGGCCTTGTCGTATGTGGATGATATTGTCTCCATTAGCACTCCCGGCATGTCCCAAATTACAGTGACCATAAAAAATACTTATGGTCCAAATGAGTTACCTCAAATCTGGGATGAGCTGCGACGTAAAGTGGGGGACATGACAGGTCAATTGCCGCCTGGGGTTCATACGCCATTAGTTAATGATGATTTTGGTGATGTGTATGGTGTCATGATGATGGTCCGTGGCGATGATTATAGCTACCAAGATCTGTTAGATTATGTCGATTATGTGAAACGTGAATTGGAGTTGGTTTCGGGCGTCAGTAAAGTCACTCTGGAAGGACAGCAGCAAGAGCAAGTATTCATTGAAATATCATTAAGTAAACTGGCTTCGTTCCAAATCGATCTAACCCTTATTACTAATTTGCTAAACTCCCAGAATATGGTCGTCGACTCCGGTAATATTCGTATTGCCGGTGAAAACTTAAGCTTACGTCCAACAGGCGCTTTTCAATCTGTCGAAGAGTTAGGTGACTTAATTATTCCTGGCACATCAAAAGATAAGCTCATTTATCTAAAAGATGTCGCTACGATCCATCGAGGATTTCAGGAAATACCCGATCACTTTGTTACTTTTGACCAGAGCCAAGCGATCAATATAGGTATCTCCTTCAGTCAGGGTGTTAATGTCGTCGAGATAGGTAAAGCAGTTAATGATAAATTAGCAGATATTGATTTTGCCCGCCCTGCTGGTATGACTTCGGAGTTTATGTATAACCAGCCTGTGGAGGTTGATAACTCGGTTCGGGATTTTATTTTGAACCTAGTAGCTGCTGTCGTGATTGTTATTGTTGTGCTGCTGATATTCATGGGAGTAAAGAGCGGAATCCTGATTGGATTAATTCTCTTTTTGACTTGTTTAGGCACATTTATCCTGATGTTAATGGCGGAGATAGAGCTGCAACGAATATCTCTGGGTGCTCTCATTATTGCCTTGGGTATGCTGGTTGATAATGCCATTGTGGTTGTTGAAGGGATCCTGATGGGGCGTCAACGTGGTCAATCCACGCTTGAGGCGGCTAAATCCATTGTTGGTCAGGTGATGTGGCCGCTGTTGGGCGCAACAATTGTTGCTATTACCGCTTTTGCGCCTATCGGTCTTTCGCCTGACTCTACAGGTGAATTTGCCGGCTCTTTGTTCTGGGTTTTGCTATTTTCACTGACCTTATCTTGGGTTACAGCAATTACCTTAACCCCATTTTTTGCTCAACTCTTTTTTGGTAAAGAAGCGGTGGCGCCGAGCGGTGAAGAAGAAAGCGATCCATACAAAGGTGCATTCTTTGTCGGCTATAAAGCCTTGCTTGATGTGTGTATGCGGTTCCGTTGGGTATCGGTAATGGCTGTTGTGGTTGCTTTTGCCATCTCTATCATGGGTTTCAGTTACGTGAAACAGTCTTTTTTCCCACCTTCAACTACACCTATCTTTTTGGTAGATGTCTGGTTGCCGGAGGGAACAGATATTCGTGAAACTCGTGAAGCCATTGCAGGTATGGAGCAAATAGCAAGTAAGTTAGATAATGTTGAATTTATATCATCCACCATCGGTAAAGGTTTTCAACGGTTTATGCTGACCTATGAACCACAAAAAAGTTATGCAGCCTTTGCTCAAATAGCAATACGGACATCAGACTTTGATATGCTTGATTCTGTAATGTCGACATATCGTAAACAAATCGAGGCTGAGTTCCCGCAAGCCCAGCTAAAGTTTAAGCGACTAGAGATAGGTCCATCAACAGACGCAAAAATTGAGGCAAGGATCCAAGGTTCCGATCCTGATGTGCTGCGTGATATTGCGACTGAAGTGATAGCAATATTTAATGCCACCCCAGGGACAGTGAACGTACGTCACGATTGGCGGGAAAGGACTAAATTTATTGAACCAAAGTTTAATGAAACTCAGGCTCGTCGCTTAGGCATCAATAAGGAAGATGTCGATCATACCCTGAATTATGCCTTTGCGGGGCTACAGACAGGATTATATCGTGAAGGTACTAATCTTTTGCCTATTGTTGCGCGTTTACCAGATGAAGAGCGGGTCAATATCGAGTCTATCAATAGCTTGCTGATCTGGAGCCCGACATTATCGGTCTATGTTCCCATGCAGCAGGTAATAAATGGTTTTGATGTTAAATTTGAAGATCAAATTATTCAACGTCGCGATCGAAAACGTACTTTAACCATATTTGCTGATGCTGATTTTGAGTATGACATTTTACCAGCCGAGTTATTTAACAAGGTTCGCCCCCAGATAGAAGCTATAAAACTACCACCTGGTTATGAGCTAGAATGGGGAGGTGAATATGAATCGTCTGGTGATGCAAGTACCGCGCTGTTTGCTTCATTGCCAATGGGTTTTATGGTGATGTTCCTTATTACCGTATTCTTGTTTAACTCGATACGAAAGCCTTTGGTTATTTGGTGCTGTGTACCTCTAGCCATGATAGGCATCACTATGGGTCTGCTGGTAATGGGAACGCCATTTGGTTTTATGGCATTGCTTGCGATGCTAAGTCTGTCTGGTATGTTGCTTAAAAATGGTATTGTCCTACTTGATCAGATCAATCTTGATATTTCAGAAGGAAAAGAACCGTTTAAGGCCGTATTTGAATCTACGGTAAGCCGTGTACGTCCTGTCTGTATGGCGGCGATCACGACGATTTTAGGTATGTTGCCACTGGTTACAGATGCTTTTTTCGAGTCGATGGCTGCTGTAATCATGTTTGGTTTAGGTGTTGCAACTATTCTGACGCTGCTCATCGTGCCTGTGCTCTATACGATCTTCTTTAGTATTAAGTACCGTAGTTACAAAGAGTTCTAATTCTGACTCGTTGCTAGATACAAATCCCTGAACGCATCTGATGCTTCGGGGATTTTTATGTTTTATCTCAAAGTTATGCTTAAGTTCTAGCCAGTCTAGCAATACGGTGGTAAATACTTAAAAAATTAAAACTATAGCTATTTATTAATTACTATCTTGCGTTAATCTTGCCGTAGATTTTTGGCCATTGAAATTGGGGTAGGGTAATATTTAACAACCCAATAGGTTGAAATTACAAACGTACTTAGTGTTGCGGCTTGTATAAACATCATTCCTTCTTGTGATACGAGCTCAGTTGTCATGGCGGAATAGGCTAATAATAATGAAAATTCGCTGGCTTGACTCAATCGCGCACCGAGCTCCTTATTCATGCTGGTTTTTTCTTTTGCGACGTGTAGGGCGAAGCGAAATCCCCATGCTTTAATCAAGATTAATATACCGCCGAATAAACATCCCCATAATGTGTAGATATTGGCCGTGGTGAGATTCATACGTGCACCAATGGAAAAGAAAAAGAGAATCAGGAAAAACTCACGTAGAGGCTTTAAATGAATGGAAATAGCCTGAGATACTCGGCTTACAGCAATAGATAGCCCTGCAATGAATGCCCCACTTTCATAAGATAGCCCAACTTGATGCCCCGTTTCTGCCCACAGCAAACACCACGCGAGTGTGGTGACGAAACTGTATTCTTGAATGACATCAAACCGACTAAATAAGGGTAGAACAACGTATCTCACACCTAAATAAGCACAAATACACATCAGGCTAAATTTTACTAAGAGCATACCAAAGGCGAGCATCATGCCGTCATTACTATCGACATTGAGAAATAGAATAACCGTGATGGCGAGAATGTCTTGCACCAGTAAGATACTGGTCATGATCTCACCCATTCGTTTGTGATGCAGTGTTGTGGTCGGAATTAATTTTAATCCAATAACCGTACTGGAAAACATGAGAGCAGCAGCAGCAACGAGTGCATCATGCAGGGCGAGCTGAATGGCTAAACCAAAACCCAAAGTGCATAAAAAGAAAAAACTACACGTACCTAATGTCACCATGGCACTTTCTTTAAATAGACGAATTAACTTTCTGGGTTGAAGATTAAGCCCAAGTAAGAAAAGCAGTAAAATGACGCCAAGGTGTCCGATTTGACTCACATTTCCAGCATTGTGAATCCACTCAAGCCCATGAGGTCCAATTAGCATACCCGCGGCAATATAAGCCAGAATGATCGGCTGTCGGGCGTAAAGAAATGCTGTACCTAATATCGCAGTACTTATCACGATGGCACATAATTCAAAGATGATTGTATCGAGATTGACCTGCATATCCCTCATATCCGTGAAATCGGACTCTTTAAAGGATAATACTGATCGAGCTAAATAGCAGGGAAGTGGTGACTTCCCCGTAGAAGTGATTGTTAGTTCTTGTTTTGATTACTTGCCCAAAGGTGCAATAAATCAGTCGCAATGGTTGCCGCAGCAAGTGCGGTTATTTCTGCATGGTCATAGGCTGGTGCTACTTCCACTATATCCATTCCGATTAAATTAATACCAACAAGACCTCTTAGTATCTTCAGTACTTTATCGGTACTTAATCCGCCACATACTGGTGTACCAGTCCCCGGAGCGTAAGCGGGATCTAAACAGTCAATATCAAAGGTAAGGTAAACAGGGCGAGTACCGATTATCTCTTTAATTTGCTGAATAATGGATTCTACCGTGCGGTCATTGGCATTCGCTGCATCAATAACGTTAAAACCCAGTGCATGACTGTGTTCAGTACGAATACCGATTTGAACCGAATGGGTAGGATCGATTAACCCTTCATTCGGTGCATGGTAAAACATTGTACCGTGATCATACTTACTGCCCATATCGTAAGTATCGGTATGCGCATCAAAATGGATTAATGCCATTTCACCGTATTTTTTTGCATGTGCGCGCAATAAAGGCAAGGTAACGAAGTGATCGCCACCAAAACTCAGTAATGTTTTTCCTTGCTGTATTAAGCTATCGGCATGAATTTCAAGCCGCTCACTCATTTGAGCAGGATCACCACAATCGAAAACCAGATCACCACAATCTTCAATTTTAATGGCTTGGGTTAAGTTGAACGTCCACGGCCAGCGCTTTCCTTCCCATGCAAGGTTGATAGATGCTTGGCGAATAGCGCCGGGGCCCATTCGGCTTCCTGAACGTCCCGTAGTAGCAAGATCGAAAGGCACACCTGTAATGATCACATCGGCATCAGATTGCTGTGGTGTGAAATTTAATGGCTGTCGTAAGAACCCAAATGCATTGGAATATAATGAGTAATCGGCGTAATTTGCAATTGTTGCCACTGTTGTCTCCTGGCAATGCGAGATAGTCAGCCGATATTATAATACCAACCTAAATAAGTATCTGATCATAAATTTACTTATTCAGATTGGTATAACGACTAACTATCTTGGTTTCAAAATATGATATTAAAATACGATATTGAGTAACGACTATTTGTTGTTACGCATATCTTCTAAGTAGGTGTATCCGTTTAGCCCTTCAGCCAATTCACCAAGGATATCAGCGTGCTCAGATTCAGGCAGGTTCGCCTTTGCCATTAGTTCATACTGACGTAAGAATTCACGAGCATCTAAATGTACATAGCGTAATACATCACCGACTGAATCACCGCGTTCAATGTGTTCGATTTCGTAGTGACCAGCGCCATCACATCGTACAACTGCCGTATCTGTGTCACCAAACAAATTATGCATATCACCTAGAATTTCCTGATATGCACCGACTAAAAAGAACCCTACACGATAGGGGTTTTCATCATCCCATTTTGGTACGGCTAACGTACTTTCGATGCCTTGCCCTTCAACATATTGATCGATAGCACCATCAGAATCACAGGTGATGTCTAAAATCACGGCGCGACTTTCAGGTGCTTTATCCAATTGCGATAGAGGCAATACAGGGAAAACCTGATCGATTCCCCAAGCATCAGGTAATGATTGAAAAAGCGAAAAATTCACAAATAATTTATCGGCTAAGCGTTCATGTAATTCATCTAATAAAGGACGATGTGCACGGTTCTTGGCTGATAATAGTTTTTCTAATTGATAGCACAGGCGTAAGCTCACTTGTTCAGCCCAAGCGCGATCGATGAAGTTGATTAATCCCATACTGAAAGATGCATGCACTTCAGATAAATCACTTTGGCTATCATGGAAAATTTCCACTAACGAGCGGTGACTTGTCGATTCTGATAGCTCTTTCCAAGAGCGCCACATGTTATGCAAAATCTGTGGTGCGTCGTCGGCAGGTGCAGAGATATCTTCTGCTTTATACCCTTCAACACCAATCACATCGGTAATTAGTACCGCATGGTGGGCTGTTAAGTTTCGTCCCGATTCTGAAATAATTCGCGGCATTGCAATATCGTATTCGATACAAACATCGCCTAAGGTGTAAACCACATTATTAGCATATTCACTCAGGTTGTAATTCATCGAGCAGCTGCTTTGGCTACGTGTACCCTCGTAGTCAATTGCTAAACCACCGCCTACATCGACCGTTGTAATACCCACCCCCATTTTTTTGAGCTCGGCATAGATACGACCTGCTTCACCAACGCCATTTCTTACGTCACGAATGTTGGCAAGCTGAGAACCTAAGTGGAAGTGCAATAATTGCAGGCACCCCAACATATCGCGTTCACGTAATAAGTCGATTACGGTTAAGACTTGTGAAGCACATAAGCCGAATTTGGACTTTTCACCACCGCTTGATTGCCACTTCCCCTTTCCTTGAGATGCTAAACGCGCTCGCAAACCTAAACGAGGAGTAACACCAAGTTGCTTAGCTTCTTCAAGAATAATGTTCAGCTCAGACATTTTTTCAAGCACGATATACACTTCGTGCCCAAGCTTTTCACCAATAAGCGCAAGGCGAATATATTCGCGGTCTTTATAGCCATTACACACAATCACAGAGCTGGCTTCTTGCGCCATGGCTAATACAGCCATAAGTTCTGGCTTACTGCCTGCTTCTAATCCCAGTTGACGCTGCTGTTTTGCATATTGGCTTTTTAGAATTTCACTGACAACGGCTTGTTGCTGGTTCACTTTTATTGGATAAACAGCAAGATAACTATTTTGATAATCATAAGATTCGATTGACTGATTAAATGCGCTGCAAAGGCTGTCTACGCGATTTTGCAGAATATCAGGGAATCGAACCAGTACAGGTAATGAAGCACCTGCAGCAATTAATTCATCTGCTAGTTTAGACAGATCAATCGCATTCGTTGGGTCATTTTTATCAGGGCAAGCTACAACAGAACCTTGCGCATTAATATCGAAGTAACCTTGGCTCCAGTAGGGCGTGTTATACATTTCACGCGCATCATGAATTGACCAATTACTCATTTTCACATCACTCTTTTGATGATAACGACTATTACTGTGGGGTCACAGCAACACTTTTATATAGGCCAAGGCGTTGAAAATACATTCAACTTCGTTAATCTGCGTTAGAGCAGACACCGTTTTGTGCAGCATAAATGATTAGCTGACAACCTTGGTAATACACGGATTTAAAAGGTTTTCTCTTTATCTCGGGAAGATATAAAGAAAGGTCGTAGATGCGTAGCTCGCTGGGCAGTATTAGCGACGGTATTCCTAGTGTTATTTATGGAATATAAGCACGTAAAGATTTTATGGCTGATAACGTACTTAGTAAGTGTTGGGTGGATTAAACAATTGATGAATCGCCTTTGCAAATAAAAAAGTTTTATCGTTAAGTGAAGTATTTCTTGTTGGAAATATAATAGTGAAAGTGATATTTGGCATTGTTGGTGTTTTATCACTTTCATATGCTACTTGTGCCTGTTACGTTTCTTTTTATGCATTAGATGAATTAATTTGCTGTCTTAACCATGCTTTAAAGCATTCAATGGCAGGTGAGTGATGGTGTTGTATTAAGTAATAACCCGCTTTGGCATCCAAAGGCTCGAAAGGTGAAACTAGGCTGCCTTTCGAAAAGTCTTCTTCTACAAGTGCACAGCGAGCCAAAGCAACCCCTAATCCTGCTGCTGCGGCAGCCATCGCCATGTCGGTACGATTAAAATAATGCCCATGCTGAAGACCGATATCTACGTTGAGTGGTGTTAATCCATTTTCTTTAAACCAAAAACGCCATTCATCATCTTTAGCGGCATGTTGCCATGGCATTGCATCGTGAAGTAATCTGACTTTCTCCCAAATGTTTTGACTTGTATCTTGTGGGTTATTCCAGTCAAATTTTTTCATGTAATCAGGGCTCATCACGGGGAGGAGTTTTTCTGCCATTAATAACGATACCTGGCTTTTATTACGTGTTTGTAGATAGGGTGTTTGCCCATAATCAATCGCTAAATCAAAATTGGTATCGTTGTGATCGACAAGTGCTCCTTCAGCGAAGGTATGTATTTTAATCTCGGGGTATTGAGTATAGAAATCGTGAAGGCGAGGCACTAACCACTTAAAAGCAAAAGAGGGGGTCAGTTTAAGGTGTATTTCACCTTCAGCATGATGTGCTTTTTGGATTCGATTAATCACACCCCTAATATCGGTCAAACTTTGGTTTACCACGAGGTATAGCTGGTTACCCTCATTGGTTAAACGAATTCCTCGAGAGTGTCTTTCAAACAGTACGAAGCTTAGCTCTTGTTCTAAATGACTGATTTGTTGGCTGATCGCACCTGTCGTAATGTGCAGGTGTTCGGCGGCTTGTGTAAAGCTACCAAAACGCGCGACTGTTTCAAATGTTGCTAACCCTGCTAACACATTGCCTTTTAATCGAATCATGCTCATTTGACCTGCCTTTAGAAATACTAAACACAGATATTAATATTTATCGATTGTTAATCAAATGTAAATCGCACATTCTGCATGTATTATTTTGTTATCAATAAAGTCAGTATGTATGGAAGTGATCGTATTAGGTTGTGGTGTGATTGGATTAACGTCAGCTTGGTATCTTGCTGAGGCAGGTCATGATGTTACTGTTATTGATCGTCAGTCAAAAAGTGCAGAAGAAACGAGTTTTGCGAATGCAGGGCAGATATCATACGGGTATTCATCACCATGGGCAGCCCCCGGTATTCCAGTTAAAGCATTAAAATGGCTGGCGCAAAAACACGCACCTTTAAAGATTAAACCAAGTTTGTCGCCCGATCTGTATGTATGGGCATCGAAAATGCTGGCGAACTGCAATCAAGAACGTTACCAAATTAATAAAGCACGCATGTTACGCGTGGCGAATTATAGCCGTGACTGTTTAATTGATCTGAGAAAGCATCAGCCGATCAATTATGAAGGGCGTCAGCAAGGTACATTACAAGTATTTCGAAATGCAGCACAAATCGAAGCTGTCGTAAAAGATATTCAAGTACTAGCAGAAAGTGGTACACGGTATGAAGAACTAGACGTGGCAGGTTGTATTGCAGCCGAGCCGGGTTTAGAAAGTGTAAAAGATAAGCTTGTAGGCGGGTTGCAACTACCTGATGATGAAACGGGTGATTGTTATCAGTTTTGCCAGCAACTTACTGAATTAGCGATAAAGGCAGGCGTGAAATTTCATTTCAATGTTGACGTGCAGAAGCTCAACCAGACGCAGGGTAAGATTAACTCTGTATCAACCAGCATGGGGGAGTTGAAAGCTGATGCGTATGTAATGGCAATGGGCTCGTATTCTTCTTCGTTGCTCTCACCATTGGGGTTAGCTATTCCTGTTTATCCAGTAAAAGGCTATTCATTAACGATACCGGTAACCGACGAGACACAAGCGCCTGTTTCAACTGTGATGGATGAGACCTATAAAGTGGCTATGACACGCTTTGAGCAACGTATTCGTGTAGCAGGAACCGCAGAGCTTGCTGGTTATGATTTAGATTTAAGTGAGCAACGCAAAGCGACTATCGCGATGGTGGTGCAAGATTTATTTCCAAATGGCGGTGATATGAGCAAGGCGGAATACTGGACAGGGTTGCGTCCAATGACGCCCGATGGTACGCCAATTATTGGCAAAACCCCTTTTTCTAATTTATTCACCAATACTGGGCATGGCACGTTAGGCTGGACAATGGCCTGTGGCTCTGCACGGTTACTCGCTGATGTCATCAGTGGTGTAACACCGGATATCGATCCTGATGGGTTAAGCATCGCTCGTTACAATTTTTAAAGCTTCTGTTGCCTCAGCTCGAAGGGCAGGGGTTACTTAATGAGTGAGTAGAGGTAGAACAATTTAAGAATTTTCATATCTTATAGCAACTGTTATACCCTGTAACACTGTTGGTTGTATTACCCTATAAGTGTTTGAGCTGTGTTCAAATAAGCCTTAGTGAAACCGTATTAAGATGAACATAAGGTGGGAAAGTGAATATCAAACAATTAACAGAAGATCAAAAGTGCCTGAGTTTTGCCGTGTGTATGGTATTGGGAATTGAGGGCTATATCTTCTTTTGGGCAAGCAATATTATTTTTCAAGGATAGGCCGTTATTTAAACAACATAACATTAACCTGAATAGGTATAATCTCTTCAGACAAGATAATATTTCTATTCGTTAAGGTTGATGGAAAATGGCGCCCCAACAGACCCGCTACCACGCTGTAGCAACGGAAATACAACAGCAAATAGAACAGCGAATTTGGTTGCCTGGCGATCGTATCCCTTCCATTCGAGTCATGAGTAAGAAACACAGTATTAGCCCTATGACTGTGCTTAAAGCCTATGAGTTGTTAGAAACCGAAGGGTGGATTTACGCCAAACCCAAATCAGGTTACTTTGTTACTGCCCATTTAAATCGTTTAGCTGAACCACTGCAAATCATGCCTCAAGTTGTGAATCGCTCAATTAAAATAAATGCGCATATCTTTGATGTACTAACGGCTTGTAAGCGACCTGATGTGATGCCATTTGGTTCAGCTTTTCCTGACCCTGATTTATTTCCTCTTAAACAACTTGGTCGTGCATTGGCACAAACCATGAAAACAATGCCAGCACAGAGTACTGTGACAGATTTGCCGCCGGGTAATATTGCGTTACGTCGTGCGATAGCTAAACGTTACATTCGAGATGGTATTGATGTATCAATCAATGACATTGTGATCACTTCTGGTGCCATGGAGTCATTAGGACTGAGTTTAATGGCAGTAACACAGCCTGGCGATACTGTGGCGATTGAATCCCCCGCTTTTTATGGTGCCCTACAAGCAGTAGAACGATTACGTTTAAAAGCGGTAGAAATAGCGACACACCCCCGAACGGGTATGTCGGTTAACGCATTGGAAGCTGCGATCAAAACCCACGACATTAAAGCTTGCTGGTTGATGAGCAAATATCAAAACCCGCTAGGAGCTTCAATGCCTGATGAAAATAAGATCGCGATTAATAGCCTGCTGATGAAGCACATGATTCCGCTTATTGAAGATGATGTGTATAACGAGCTGTATTTTTCAGAGTCGAAACCAACACCGATTAAAGCTTACGACACTAACGGGATGGTGCTGCATTGTGGTTCATTTTCTAAATGCTTAGCGCCAGGTTTTCGAGTGGGCTGGGTAGTCGCGGGGAGGTATGCTAAGCAGATTGAGCAGCTTCAATTGATGTCGACCTTATCTACTGCGGTTCCTAATCAATTAGCACTTGCACAATATGTTCTACATGGTGGTTATGATATTCATTTACGGCGATTAAGACGTCAATTGAAAGCGCGCCAACAACAAATGTTAGATGCGATTGAGCAATATTTTCCACGAGAAACACAGGTTACCCGACCAGAAGGTGGATACTTTTTGTGGGTAGTGCTGCCTAAGCACATTAATACGTCAGAGCTACTTCAACGATTATTAGATGTGCATAATATCAGTATTGCACCGGGGTCATTATTTGCGAGTGATGATAGGTATAAAAACTGTATGCGAATTAACTGCTCATATCCATGGGATGAACGAACTCAACAGGCTTTGAAAACTGTCGCTAATTGCATTAAAAAATAAAAAAAGGCCACTTTACGTGGCCATAAAATCCGCACCAATCATGGCTCGTGCGAAATTATCGGATGTCACTAAAAAATGTTGAGATGGTATTAGCTTCTTTTCTTCGTATTCATTAAGTCTATGTATAGTCATAAATCAATATCAAATAAATCAACTACCTAGCCAGGTTGCGTTGTTTGTATTTTAATGTAACGTCAAATAGAGACTAATTTAAGTCACTCAATTTATATGCTGTAGACTAATTGAATTAACAGAAAATTAATGTCCCCATTTGGGGACATTAATATGCTTTTGTAGACTAGCTTATACTTTTTTATACATTTAAAGGTGAAGTGATAGGATAAAATGCAGGGCTGGACATTAATTTAGCAACCAATTCGTTTTGTCGGCTAGTCTGCGTTTTTTTCATTATACGCTTAATATAAGTTCTTACTGTCTCGTATGAGAGGTAGTGTAAATCAGCAATTTCGGCGGGAGATCGTCCATTTACTAATTCACAACAGACTTTGCCTTCTTTGTCAGATAAATTAAATAAATCACGCAATATTTTCAAATCAAGGTTAGGAGCTTGTTCACTATTGTAAATAAAAATAGCGATACCATTTTCAATACTGTTGTTTTCTTTAACCAAAGGAGCAAAAGTAAGTGCTAATACGTGGTTATCTTCTGTCTTAATATGGACAGTTTGGGTGTTGTTATTTTTTCTGCACTCATCAATAGCGACGTTGATCTCAGTATTTTTATTGCCTTTAATGCACTGAAGTTTTCTATTAACGACTTTTAACGGGTAATTTTTAGATAGAAAAACACTTGCTTTTTGGTTGTAGTGGCAGACGTTATTTGTACTATCTATCAGAATAACGGGCTGCTGTATTTGATCAAATAACAGCTGTGAAAGTAAGCGCTGCTTATCTTGATCCACCTTTATATGATGTAAGTGCATAGCATGCTGCATGTGGGGAATAAGCTGTTTCAGCATATCCATTTCATCAGGTAAGAACATGCCTTGATCATGGCGTCGTTGAAATACCATTTGACTAACCCAGCTGCCTTCAATGGTTAAGACCGCACCAGCAGCATAATGAATGTCGAGGTCACAAATCCAATCACGATAGAATTCGGGTTCATTAATTCTTGCAACCTCTCTCGTTGCATCTCCTGCAATGATTAACGATCCTGGCGCCGCTTTCACTAGTTCTTCTATTAGTGGATCTTTACGATCTAAACGCTCCATGAATAATTGAAGGTTTTCTAGTTCTAGGCCTTCCATCCAGATGATATTGACATCTCTTGTCTCCATATTTGCCATGATTAAAGCACCAGAGCGGAAATTACATTGTTCTATGAGTTTTGATAAAAAAGGTTTAAATCCATCAGGATCAACCAAAGAGCTATAAAGTGATTTTATTAAATCATCGAAATTAAATTTGGTCATGCTTGTCCGTTATTATTTTATTATAAGTATCGTTAAAAACGATGCTCGATTAAATATTGTCTGTTAAGTTGGACATACGTACCAATGTAGTAGTTTTGCTATAGTCGAATCTACTATATATCGCAGTTATATTGATATAAAAAATATACATCTTTTTGCTTGTTATTCAAATATGGTAATTAAATGCTCTAATGTTGTGCGAGGCGTAGTTATACTTTTGGTGAAAATTCTGTTGCTAATGTATTAGCAAAGTGATGCTGGGTGTCTTTGAGTCGTTATTTGTATGAGTTTCTTGTCAAAAATGTATAAGCTTGAAACTAACGCTATGAATCAAGGTCTATGCTGGAAAGAGAATATTATTTATTCAATGTGAATTTTTAGAAGGAGTGATCCAGTGGCAGGTGCAAGTTTATTGACCCTACTAGACGATATTGCAACTGTTTTAGATGACGTTGCTTTAATGACAAAAGTAGCGGCACGTAAAACGGCAGGGGTACTTGGCGATGATCTAGCGTTGAATGCACAACAAGTCTCAGGTGTACGGGCTGAACGTGAAATTCCTGTGGTGTGGGCTGTTGCAAAAGGCTCGTTTAAGAATAAGCTAATTCTAGTTCCTGCGGCGTTATTAATCAGTGCCATTGCGCCTTGGCTCATTACCC
The DNA here is from genome assembly GCF_003026285.1 of Photobacterium profundum. GTDB lineage: Bacteria > Pseudomonadota > Gammaproteobacteria > Enterobacterales > Vibrionaceae > Photobacterium > Photobacterium profundum. Next base: position 363,489 of record NZ_PYOD01000002.1, on the reverse strand, counting down.
CAATGCTTTTACTCGGTGGGTTATTTTTGTGTTTTGAAGGTGTAGAAAAGATCACTCATAAGTTCTTACACGGTAAAGAGGAATCAGAAACATCAGAGCAACCGGAAGATGAAAACATTGATTTAGTTGCGTTTGAGCAAGAAAAAATAAAAGGGGCAATACGAACCGATTTTATTCTTTCTGCTGAAATTATTGTTATCGCTTTAGGTACCGTACAAACACACCCATTTCCTACTCAATTAATGGTGGTCAGTTTGATTGCGGTAGTAATGACTGCGGGTGTGTATGGGCTGGTGGCCGGCATTGTGAAATTAGATGATGCTGGTTTGTATTTGGTAAGAAACAGCGAAGAGAAAACCATCAAGCGTGTATTTGGTACCTTCCTTGTGAATGCCGCCCCTTATTTAATGAAATTTTTAGCAGTAGTTGGCACGATAGCGATGTTCTTAGTCGGGGGAGGTATTGTTGTTCATAGCGTACCTAATTCTCACGATATAGTGCATGCGATTACAGAGTCGGTTACCTCTATTCCGACAGCTGATGTAATAGCCCCCACTTTGTTTAACGGTGTAGTCGGGGTAGTAGCAGGTATAATTGTTTTAGCAGTAGTCACTGCCGTACAGAAAGTACGTGGTAAATAGCCCTTGTTTTATGACGAGGGCTTTTTCTATCTATAGGTCGTATAAGTATTCATCTATTTCGTCACCGAGCTAATCAAGCCAATTGCAGAGAGATTGATTAGAATGTTATATTCTGAAAAAAATATCCCAGAAGAGCAATGAACCAGAGCGTTATTTTTGAACCCTGCGATGATTTTTAATATCATTTTTTGTACCGTTAAATGTTCCTATTACTTATTTTTTGTTTTAATTGTTAGACCGTTTTTATTAACTAGATGGTTTATTCGACCTTGGTGCTTAGGAATGCAATTCGACATTCTCAAGGGTTTTCAGTAAACACGGAGCTCTGAATAAATTTCTTTGAGAACTCGCGTGAAATGAAAGTTGCTTTATTTACAGGCAATAAAAACCCATGATTAAGTGGGCTTTATCATATGTGCTTATTTCTAGCGGTGGCTGTGAGACATTGGTGTTAATATCATTCCGCCAACCTCTTTAACGGCACTTTTAGGAGTGCTTGCACAGCCAGTCAGCATAGAAAGCGCTAGAACAGCGCCTATAATTAACCTAGAAACGGTAGCCTCCACCGATAATGAAGTTGATTGCATCAATATCATTGTTAAGTGTCTTTTCCATACCAAGCTTAGTAACAAAGTTATTTTCAAAGCTGTACTGAATACCAGCACCTAACGTTGTTGCTGTGTCTCGCACTGTGCCTTTTACTGAGTCACTTTTAATGTCTGCCTTGCCAGTCATGAAACCTAATGTGCTGTAAACATCAAGTGATTCTGTCACTGAGTACATTGGACCAACAGATAATGAAGTCATTGTGTAATTTGTTTTGATGCCGTTGCTGTTGTCATCGCCTCTTGTGTGAAGCACTGAAGTGATAACACCTAGCTTTTGACCTGCTGGAACATATGAATAACCTAAAGCAAAACCATTAGAGTTTGATGCTTCTTTAAGTGCAGATTGAGCGTAACCAAGAGTAACAGCGCTATCAGCTTGAACTGATGCAGATGCCGCGATAATAGCCATTCCTAAAAGTACTTTTTTCATTTGTATTCTCTTATTTGTGTTAAGTAATAAAAAGCCCACTTGTAGTTGTGGGCAAAATGAATTCCTTTTCCAGTGAAATTCAAAGGTCATAAATATTAGGTAACTCAGTGCAAACAATACGCTGCCTTAGAGCGCGGAAGAAATATAAATCAATGTTTTATTGATGGCAATGGCATGCGTCCAATAGGGTGGTTCATGTCTGAGCTTGATATTGAATATTTAATCGAAAAATACGACAAGACATTATTTTAAGACGAGTAAGATTGTAACTGGATAAACGTTTATCCACTTCGAGTTTTAACTGTGAAATACCTTCTTGTATCCATGTAAAGAATGCATGCATAAGACACTTTAAATATATAGAAAGAAGTGACGGCGACTGGGAATATAATTTATGCTTGGAGCATGTCTAAAAAATTATTAAGTTCTGCAATTCAATATGCCATATGTCAGATGAATGAGAAGGGAAGCCACTGGAATTAGCTGGTTGGAAAGTTTGGACTTTTGACTGCCTTTTTGAACGGGTGTCTAAGCAAAAAGACAAAGTGACTTGTAGGTTTTTTAGGTACGTCAAAACATTCGTTATATTCGTTGCAAAAAAGAACGGTAAATTTTTGATGGCGTCGCCTGCGAGCTTATACAGTTTGTACTTCGATGAAGAGTTTGCAGGGCTGGTGGTAAGCACTGCCATGACACGCTAACAGGCAAAGGTTGTATTCAGGGATGCTGACTTAATAGCTAAAAAGTGACAGCTAATAAAAAATTAAAAAACTTACAAAAAACAAGATTGAAGTACCAGCATTAGTAGCAGATTTGAGCAACCAAGCTCAGATGCGAAGACCCTTGATGGATTATCCTTGAGTTTTCTGCTTTGTCGATGAAGTTTACGCGCATTAACCTTTGTAAGATATTCAACCTTATAGAAGTTGGTTATGCCCCATATTCATCAGCACAGCTTTCCATTGATTTAGCAGACCACGACAGAGAAATGGTTGAAGTAAGGCAGGGCTCGTTAACTCTATTTGAACCATCCAAACAGCTTGAAGCGCTAATTAAAGATAGTCCAAAATGGCAACATCAACGTTATACGCGATATTCACACTTCAAGAATAGATAGCGTTATTGCTTTGATAATTGGACATAATACAACAAAGCATTAGATCAACGAGGTTCAAGTGCATTCTGGGTATAATTTTAGATCGCTCTCAGAAACTGTCATGTCAGATACAAAGAACTAACCAACGGTACAATGACACTCCGTAGCTACAACGCTCAAGTTGGCGAAGCCCTACCAATGCTATAAACAAAGCCATAAGAGTTGGTGTACCTGAAAGAAAAGCTATTGCATAACATGCGGTTAATTAGAGCTAGATCCGCTTAGAAACTGATTTGATCATCAACGCATATTTTTAGTGATAACATTAATCATAGCTGACTCATACATTTGTTAATTTTCTTTCTGCGTAAATTGCTGCTTCTCTTATTATTGCTATTACCTGCTGGTTGGTATAACAATCAGGATGTTCTTTTCCTTCTTCACGTGTATAGAAAAAACCTATTTCATACCCAGTAACGTTAGCTATATCTAATAACATGTCACAGCGTGGTGACGTTTTACCCGTCTCTAGATTTAAATAGGTCTGCCTAGATAAATTAAGCTTCTTAGCCATATCTACTTGCGTTATATCTCGGCTAGTTCTAGCTGTCTTTATCTTCTCGCTTATCAATAATTTCATTATACATTTGTCTTATTTTTTGTGAACGAAGTAAGTTTTGTCTATTTTTCTATGAGCAAGGTGATTTTATTTTATTTTTGTGATGCGTCAAGCATTTGACGTTAAGTTGTTGAGTATCTTGCTTGACTATATTTGTACGGTGTTTTGTTACAGTTTTATGTTTGATTTTATAATTTACATCTCTTACGAAAATATCTGAAAAACTAGGCTTGATATTGCTATTAAATATGACTTCGTTGATGGGTAATATGACGTGTTGATTATGAACGATATTTTTAATAATGATTTTGATTGCCTTCTATATTATTCGGTTTTTACTTGATGTTAATGTATGAAATATCTTCCATTTTCTTATTTTTAGTTGCAATAATCAGTAATAAGTTTGTAAATCCCATTAATAAATCTAGCACTAAAGAAGTGGCAATCGGGCTAGTTTTATCAAAATTTATTTTATTAATTCTGCCTAGTTCAGCACGTAAATGATTTATATGGCTAAGCGTATTCTCTGACTTTGTGTAAATTATGATTCAACTTGCTTGCTTTGTAATACAACGAATGGGTCAATTATCGGTGTAAACAAACGATAATTGATGAAAAGACACACCAGAAATAGTGTCCAGCTAGAAGCAATGAAACCTTTCCCTTGTATCCACTCGTAAAGTATAGCGTAAATATGTGTTTAGCCAATTTAAGGACCACCCAACAACAGCAAAAATAGCTTGTATGTAGTAAGACTGGAAGTAGTCATAAATCTCAGTCGAAAAAGTATAGGCGCTGATAGTTGATAGGACGATCAGTGCTAAATAATTAAGTGATATTAGTTGTTTCATATTAAAATTAAATTTCGGTCACAGTTATCCCTGACGTATAGCACCATATGTTTTTAGTAGTGCTTAGCACGATAGCGATGTTCTTAGTCTGGGGAGGTATTGTTGTTCGTAGCGTGCTTAATTCTCACGATATAGTGCATGCGATAACAGAGTCGGTTGCTTCTATTCCGACAGAAGATGTAATAGCCCCCACTTTGTTTAACGGTGTTTTATTGCAATGAGTCTAAGGTTGACCAATTTACGATGTTGGCTGTAAGGGTTAAGAAATATTTAACGTGCTGTTCGATATATTTGAATTCTATTTACACCTGCTACCCTGTTTAATATTGATTCAGGTCAATACAAAGAATTAATCAGGGGTTTTTAAATGTATCTGTCGAGATATATAAAACAACGGCTATCGATAGATAAGGTCAATATTGTTCCCATCATTATTATTGTTTTATTTGGCTTTGTATTTACCCCTACAGCAGACGCACAAGATTATCAACGTTTAGAAAATATGTGTAAAGCGTGCCATGGAAAAACTGGAGTAAACGGATATACCGTCATTCCTGATTTGAAATGGCAAAACAATGCGTACCTTGTTCAGCAGTTAACGCAATTTAAAAACGGTCAGCGTAAAGATATGACCATGACAAAAGTCGCTCAGCTTTTGTCGAAAGATGATATTCAGCAGTTAGCTGAGTATTTCTATTCGTTCAAGCATGGTACGGCATCGCAAGCCCTTTCTACCAATAACAATAATAGTGAAAAACAACATGAATAGACGTGCATTCCTTCAAAACGCCCTTGCCACAACAGCCGCTTCTTTGTTACCTGCGAAATGGGTATTTGCCGAGAATTTACCAGTAGGTATGACTCCTCTAGAGACGTCAGCCCTCACATGGAATAAAGCCAGCGATTTACCTGATTATTACACTGTGCTGAATTCCAGCCCACTGAATGCCACTGTACCAGAACATATGCTTGATCCTGCAATTACACCTGCTAATGTTCCTTTTGTCCGTTGGAATGGCATCATGCCAGATTTCAATAGTATTGACCCTGAGACATGGACATTTACGGTGGATGGAGAATCGGTAATAACGTCTAAAACGTATACAATTGCTGAACTAAAATCGAAATTTACTCACCATACGCAACAACTCACATTGGAGTGTGGGGGGAATAGTCGAAAAGGTTTCTTTCCTGGCGCGAAAGGTAATCAATGGAACAATTCGGCAGTATATTGCTCAGAATGGACTGGCGTATTGTTGAGTGACGTTTTGAAAGATTGCGGTATAAAAGATGATGCGGTTTATACCGGGAATAAAGGGTTTGATACGCATTTAAGTGGTAAAGGTGAAGCGATTTCTCGCGGTGTACCAATCAAAGCAGCATTGAGTGATAACGCATTGATTGCATGGGAAATGAATGGAGATGCAATCCCATATTTACACGGTTATCCATTGAGAGTGGTGTTTGGTGGACGTCCTGCATCGGTGTCTCAAAAGTGTGCCGTGGGTATTAGTGTCCGTAATCAAGTGCATGATGGTCATAAAATGGCAGCACCTGCATATCAAATTCCTAAGCATCCGATTGCACCAGGCGAAAAAGTTGATAATAAAGATTTTAAAATCATTGAAGAGATGATCGTAAAGTCGTTAATAACTTTCCCAGAAACTGGCACCGAATTAGTGCTAGGTAAACCTATCGAGATACGAGGGCATGCATGGGCAGGTACTCGTGAAGTGATGAAAGTTGAAGTGAGTTATGACTATGGCGCCCATTGGCACACTGCAACGCTAGCGAAGCCCGTGAATAAGGCAGCATGGCAACAGTGGTCTCTGAATCTGACTTTACCCCAGCAAGGGTATTACGAAATTTGGGCGAAAGCGACTGATGACCAAGGGGATGCACAGCCTGTTGTTCAACCTCAATGGAATCCTAAAGGCTACATGTTTAATGGATGCCACCGCATTGCGGTAAGGGTTGCATAATGAAACATAATGATAGGCACGCATTGAAGCAGAAACAGTCGCTTGTATCTGCTTATTTATCGCGTGGTAAGGCAATATGTTGCGTGTTACTGCTCAGCGCAAGCTTGATTAGTATATCGACAGCTTATGCCGAAGAGGTCAATACAAAAGACATTAGCGCGAAGGAAGTGATATCAAAGAAAACGTACCCCGTAGATCCTGAATCTGGCTTGATAATGGCACCCGGTTGGGAAGTGGTGAACTACCAGTGTAATGCGTGCCACACCAGTATGATTATTCCGCAAAACAGTGGCACCAAAGAGGTATGGCGCGAAACTATTCAATGGATGGTTGACACCCAAGGGTTATGGGATTTATCCGAAACATGGGATCCTGTACTGGATTACCTGAGTACGAATTACGGTGAAGTGAAAATGGACATGGAAAAATTTCGTCGATTACCTCTGGATCCCACATTATTACCACCGCCACCTAAAGAGGGTAGGTGAATGCACGTATCAAAATATATTGTCTTAGGCTGTTTCTTATTGTCGTTTGGTACTTGGGCGCAGGAAGATGCTGAGAGAGCAGCAATTACGGAGTATCAACCGAATTTGCAACGTGGTGCTGAGCTCGTTAATAATCAATGTTCAGGTTGCCATGGTGATAACGTAGTGCCTTATGTCAAAATTTATCCGAACCTTAAAGGGCAAAAATATACTTATTTAGTGAAACAACTAACAGCGTTTAAACACAATACCCGCCAAGACTTATTTATGCAGGCACAAGTTAAGCATTTGTCTAAAAAGGATATATATGACGTAGCTTATTATTACAGCCAATTACAGCCGTTAGATCTTAAAAAAACAGTGGAAGCTTATTTAAACTAACGCCTAAAAAGGGGTAATTTCTACTACTTTTTTAGCATGACTATTTGCTAAAATAGCTAGCGTGAATTTAGATCAAACTACATACTTATCCGTCCTAATTCACATGCTAGACACAACCCCGACTCCAGCAGGCCTTAAATCTAAAGGTGGGCAATTTGTTTTTGCGAATGAAGCCTATCGACAGTTGGTCAATGCTCCGAAGGAGATAGAGGGGCTATTTGATTGTGACCTACCATGTGACACAGCCCAATTTGCATCCATCTTTGCCCAACAAGATAGACATGTAATGCTAAGTAATAAGACAGTTAGCACCATAGATATTCATAACTATGCGCATGGTTACGATGCATTTTCATTCAATAAGAGACCAGTTGTCATTAACGGTGAAACGTGGGGAGTGCAATTTAATGCAGTTAATCTTAAAGAACTGATTTGTGTCGAAGCTTTTGCTGAAATCATGACGTTCGACAAATCCCATAAATCATTTAGTTCTGTACGGCTGGGGGAAATGCAACTTACACCTTCTCAGGAAATTGTACTGTTTTGGTTATTACGTGGTCGCCAGACAAAGCAAATTGCGTTGATGATCCACCGCACACCTAAAGCGGTAGAAAAGCAAATTGCTAATCTAATCGTCCGGTTTGCCATATTTGGTGTCACTAATCGTGCATCGCTGATTGATTATGCCCGTAGCAATGGATGGTTATCAGTTATTCCTGCTCAGCTATTGAAGCAACCAGTCTCGATTATGATTAATGAATAACGACGAGCAAAAAAATATTGAGTCTAGAAAACAAAAAGCCCTGAATCAGCAATGATTCAGGGCTTTTAAATGCAATGAATAAAATGGATTATTCAGCAATTTCCGCATTGTGGTAAATGTTCTGTACGTCATCACAGTCATTTAACACGTCTAAGAATTTTTCGAATGCAGCTACGTCGTCGCCGCTGATTTCAGTCATTGTTTGAGGAACAAAAGAAATTTCTTCAACGTCGACAGTTACATCTGGCATCGTTGCTGCAAGTGCATTTTTCACTTTGAAGAATTCTGTATGAGGAGCATAAACGGTGATAACGCCGTCTTCGCATTCGATGTCGCTTACATCAACATCTTCCATCATTAGGTTTTCAAGCACCATATCTTCGTCGTCACCAGCGAACTGGAATACAGCTTGGTGTTCGAACATGTGACCAACAGTACCTGGTCCACCGATTTTCGCATGGTTCTTAACAAACGCTTGGCGAACATCCATGAAAGTACGGTTGTTGTTGTCTGTTAGGCAGTCAACGATAACCATGCAGTTACCTGGTCCAAAACCTTCGTAGCGCGCAGTAGCAAAATCTTCACCGGCACCACCTTTGGCCTTATCGATCGCTTTCTCGATGACATGGCTTGGCACCTGATCTTTTTTTGCTTTTTCGATCAAGCGCTTGAGTGAAAGGTTGCTGTCTGGGTCTAGACTACCATTCTTAGCACAGACGTAGATCTCTTTACCGTATTTTGAGTAAACCTTGATCTTTGCGCCAGCCGTTTTTGCCATAGACAATTTGCGTACTTCGAATTTTCTTCCCATGAGGAATCACTCTCTTAATCAGTGTTTGGGGCTTTGATGGTCCGAATTTTACCAGTTAGCAGGGTATGTAGGCTAGTGTCATCTGGTTGTCTTTTGTCTGAATACTCGACATTTATGGGTTTATTTTCTTTTTTTAACATCGATAACGACATTCTGAGCCACTCTATTAACCGCTATCTTACCTTTTATGTAAATAATCTAGCTTTGCCGGTAAAGGATTGATTCTATGAAATCATCGTATTGTGCCACTAAATACAAATCAGTTACTGAATATTGGTAAAATGACCGTTCGATATTCACTTACTTGGTCGGTGTGGTGATAAATCAAAAAAGGGCAATGTGGAAAGCATACTCTTTAACACGTAAATCTGACTGCGATTATGGTGAATAATGAGCATGTCGGTTAATAAATAGCACCTGTTTACCACTGATTTTGTTTGAAATAAAAAAATATGACGATTTAGGTTGAAAAATAAGCACTTGATGCAATTTAGGGTTTACAGCTTAATCTGCAGTGCGTATTATTCACCGCACTGGAGAGATGGCTGAGTGGTCGAAAGCACCGGTCTTGAAAACCGGCAAGGGTTTATAGCCCTTCTAGGGTTCAAATCCCTATCTCTCCGCCATATTCTAGATGTTTGATTTACTTCGAATATCATACAGAATTGGAGCGGTAGTTCAGTTGGTTAGAATACCGGCCTGTCACGCCGGGGGTCGCGGGTTCGAGTCCCGTCCGCTCCGCCAACACAACGAAGCCTCAGCAGAAATGCTGGGGCTTTTTTGCATCTGTAGTTTGGTGGAAGTAATCACTAACGAGTTTCATGATTAAACTCTATCGCTTCATTGCATGAAAAGCCTACTGTGGCCAAAATGTGACCATCTGGTGACCACATTAAATTTACCCTTGAATAATAAAGGTAAATCATTGTTTGGAAAGTTAGAGGGCCACAGTGTTGTAAATTATTTGTGTCTCTAATCAAAATGCACGTATTTTGAAATAATGCTCACTGCTATTACATGCTAAATTCTGCAAGTACCGACTCATCAATAAATATAACAATTAAGCAACTTAAGTTGTTATGTTTTTTAAAATAATCATATAATTCAAGTGGTAATGATAAGTCTCATGTATTGTAGGTTTTATTTGTTTTTATTATACTTATGATTCTTCTTTGTGTATTTATGAATAACATTGATTTTTTATTCATACCTATAATAATGAGAGCTGAATGCGCTCTTTGATCATTGTTACAAATATAATAAATCATAAGCTTACGATTTATTATATTTGTAAAAGAAGAATATCTTATTGATTATCTTTATTTTAAATACTTACATTGAGTATGCCGTACTGTAAAGTTATAATCCATTTTTATAAAGCAGACTAGTGATAGTTACTGCTGTACTGACAATTGTTTCAATTATTATTAAGCCATAGCAACCATGACCGAATATCTATCATTAATTATTTCAACGTTAAACGCTAATATCATATCAGATTCTTTTATTTACCTGATTTTATTGGTTTTTATTGTTTCTATTGCATTGAGTCTCAAAGGAGTGGCTGATGACTTTACAGCCAATACACCCAACTTACTTACATCGTTAGGCATCTTAGGGACATTCGCTGGTATTGTTGTTGGTTTAATGGATTTCGATCCTAAGAATATTGATGGAAGTATTGAATTATTACTTAACGGCTTAAAAACGGCATTTTTGACGAGCTTGATGGGTATGGCTACCTCTATTGTTTACAAAGGATTATCTGGTGTTATCAGCCGAAAGGGTAATGAGGATGATATCGGTGAAATCGGGCCAGAAGAAATTCATACCGTTATGGCTAAGCAGTTAGAAGCATCAGAAGAAATTATTAAATCAATAAAAGGTGATGAAGAGTCCTCATTATCATCACAGATTAAGTTATTGAGACAAGATTTTAATGATGGAAATAAAGTGATGCTTGAGCATGCTAAGTCTGTTGATCGCCGTCATGATGATTTTCAAATTAAGCTATGGCAAAAAATGGATGAATTTGGTGACTTATTGTCGAAGTCAGCTACAGAGCAAGTCATTAATGCATTGAAGGAAGTCATTGTAGATTTTAATGAAAAGTTGACAGAGCAATTTGGTGAGAACTTTAAACGTCTTGATGAGTCAGTGAAAAAACTGGTTGATTGGCAGGAAAACTACCGCCATCAACTTGAAGATATGGCTGATAAATATCAACTGGGTGTTGATGCAATATCTTCAACTGAAAAGTCAGTGGCAAGTATTAATGAGCGTGCAGAAGCGATTCCAGCAACAATGGAAAAACTTCATACAGTTATGGAGCTAGGCCATGGTCAAGTTACCGAGCTGGAAGTACGCCTAGAAGCTTTCAAAGATCTGCGTGATAAAGCAGTAGAAGCTATGCCCCAAATCCGTGAACACATGGATGAAACAATTTCGACGATTGGTCAATCAGTGCAAGCTGCGTCAAAGCATTACGAAGATATGTTAGTTGAATCTCAACGTGTTATTGATAATTTTAGTCAGACAGCCGATACCAGTATCAATACAATGAAAACTGAAATCGAAGGTGGCGCTAGTAAGGTTTCAGAAGAACTGATGCGTGGGGCTCAAGATATTAGTGGCAAGCTAGCTGAAAGTGCTCAAGACATTACAACGAATGTTGGCAGTGCATCAGGCACTCTTAATCAGATGGCAAATAATATTTCAGATACCACTGATAATGTTCGCCAAAATCTAGAAGATATGATGGTTGAACTGAATGGTGAAATACGAGCATTAGTTTCAGGCATTAAAGAAGACTCAGCAGAAACCGGTAAGATACTCACAACAGCAAATAATGAACTCGCGCGTGACACGAAAGCCGCCCAAGATGCTTCAGTTGCAGCGATTAATCAGATGCAGCAACGTTTAGAAACCTCATTAGAAGAAGTATTCCAAATCCAAGCGCAAGCTGTGAAGCGCACGTTCGATAGCCTTGAAGAGCAAATTACGACAAGTGTCGGTCAAACTGGCAGCGCTGTTGAAAAACAGGTCGAGTATCTTGATTCGCAAATGCAGCAAGAGATTAACCGTACCATGAATGAAATGGGACAAGCGCTTGCGACTATTACTCAACAGTTTACACGTGATTACCAGAAATTGGTTCGCGAAATGAATAATGTCGTTAGTTCATCTCGTATGGCGAGTTAATGATGAAGAAAGTTTTTGGAAGTAGATCGAAGCAGCAGTCTGATACTGGTGAGCATTGGATGTCAGTATCTGATTTGATGGCTGGTTTGATGATGGTTTTCTTGTTTATCTCTGTGGCATTAATGCGTGATGCAATGATTGAGCGCGATAAAATAAAAGAAGTCGCGGTGACTTATGAAGAAAATCAGCAAGCAATTTATCTTGCGTTGCTTGATGAATTTGAATCTGATTTAAACAAATGGGGAGCAGAGATTGATCGTGAAAGTCTAAGCTTTAACTTTACTGCTCCAGAGGTTCTTTTTGCTAACGGAAGAGCATCTTTAACGCCTCAATTTCAAGTGATCTTAGATGATTTTTTCCCACGGTATTTACAGGCTTTGAATACCTATAAGCCAAGTATTCAAGAAGTCAGAATCGAAGGCCATACCTCAAGTCGTTGGAACAATGGCTCAACAGACAGTGAAGCCTATTTCAACAATATGCGTTTATCACAGTCTCGAACACGAACTGTTTTAAGCTATGTAATGGCGTTAGAACCCGTAAAAATAAATCATTATGACTGGGTAAAAGGGCATGTAGCTGCTGTAGGCTATTCGTCTTCGAAAACAATTGTAAATACAGATGGCATCGAAGATGAGAAAAAATCTCGACGCGTATCATTTAGGGTTATCACTAATGCTGAAACTCAAATTCGCAAGATTTTGGGGGGCTAATGAAGTTATCAGTTAATTTTTCAGGCCTGCTTGCTGCAGTACAGCTTATGGAACCAGAAGAAAAAGGTGGTTTCTCCTTAGAGTATGAGCCGACAAATATCGATAAATTAGACCTTGAGCTAAGCGTAGGTAAAGATGTCGAGTTAAAAGATGTTGAAATTGACTCAGGTTTATTGAGTTATAAAGGCCGTCAGGTCTTGTTGTACATTAAAGCAAATGGTAATAGTGCTCGTTTTCATGTTTCAGATTGTAGTACGCTCAAAAGTATGAGATCGAGTGGTAGGTTCGAACGATACGTTGTAACGAATGATACATCTGGAGAGTTTATTGTATCTAATGGCTCTGGCAGAGGAGAAACAAAAGCTCGATTAAAGGTATGCCAAAACTGTTTACGTCAATTGAACTATAAAGGGTGTAATACTGGCTCTAGTATTTACCCTATTGTTCAAAACTTTGACCTTAATAAGTTCTTTTCAACATATAGCTCATTCTTTCCTCACATGCCACAGCGTCAAGCTGCATCTGCACAAACTGGCTATACCGATGATTGGCAGCGCGTCTCATCACATTATAAAGTTGAAAAAGAATTTAAGTGTGAAGAATGCTTGGTAGACATGAGCAAGCATCGCCTTCATCTTCATACACATCATATTAATGGTGTTAAATCCGATAATAAGCCTTCTAACCTAAAAGTACTATGTGTCGATTGTCATAGTAAGCAAGCAAAACACGATCACATGTTTGTCGCGCATGACATACGTCAATTGATTAATGACTTACGCCAAGAACAAGGCTTACTCAATCAGCTTAGTGGGTGGAATGCATTACTTGCTGTTGCAGACCCTGGTTTACATGGTGCTATTCATGCTTGTCAGCAGTTTGGTACGAAGTTACCAGATGTAGGTTATTACGTTGGTGATGAGTTTGGCGAACTTGTCGCAAAGCTTGAATTGGCCTGGCCAAAACACAAGTTTGGAATTGCGGTTTCTAATCATGATAGAGAAGAAGCTAATAATGAAGGTTGGAATGTTGTTAGTGCAGATGAATTTTTAGCTAACTATAAATCACAAGCAAGCAATTTACGCTGGTAAGCCAATGGACACGTTAAATTAATGATATTACGTTTAGATGAAATTCTAGAAAGAATTATAACCGTGAACCATGCATGGAAGCTTTCGAAAGATGAGTTTTCTAATGAGTTTGCTGTTACGAAATCATTGCGATGGACTAAATCATCACTTCAAGCAACGTTGCTTCGAGAGTTTCCTTTCGAGAGCTCCTTAAAAGTGGCTTCAGATAATGATGAACATGGTGAATTGCTTTATAGCGTACGCTTAACATCGTCAGTCGTCGTCAACGGTGCAATCCGAAATGATGCAGAGCATTTACCTGCGCGTATAGCACAAGATATTTTTACCCCAGAAGAAATTCAATCCTTCCTTAATCGTTGAGAATACCATGTCACCAATACTTGCTTTTATTACAAGCGCTATAAGCTTTATTACAACCGACGTTATTGTTATCGCAATTTTGGCTATCTTTATTATATCAATGATTAAGAGCGTGCAATCGATTTTGTCTGTTCGCACTGATTTCTCTAACCTTGAAACCATTGCGGGAAAAGTTAACAACCAAACATTAAAGGTGAGTGACCTTAGTCAAAAGCAAAAGAATTGGGTAACTGATCACCTGCTGTATGAGCGTAAAGATGATGAACTTTATGTTGAAATGCAAGGCAACCATTTGCTGTCAAAATCGCCAATTAGCCAAATGAAACCAGAGGTTGATGAAGGGAAATACAAGCTAATTCCTGCGATTTTAACCAGCTTTGGTATTACAGGTACATTTATAGGTATTACGCTGGGTTTAAGTGGCTTTTCGATGAGTGGTGACTCGAGTGAATTGCTATCTACCGCGATGAAGTTGCTTGAAGGTATGAATACAGCATTCTATACCTCGTTGGTTGGTTTGCTATGTTCTGCAATCTTTATGATTTGGATGAAAGTGTCGTCGCATTTTATTGGTTCATATTACACGTCATTTGGTAATCATCTTACTAACCATTATGTGGAAGCCAATGTTATTAATTACCTGAAAAATTTATCGAGTGATCGCCAACAAGAGGCTATTGAGGCACAGCTTCGATCTGCTAACGCAATGGAATCTATGGGTAGTAACTTTAAAGAAGTCATCGGTCAGTTTGGTGCATTAAGCCAGTCGTTTGATGGCGATAAAATGGCGAATACCATTTCTTCTGCTGTGACCCATTCGATTGAAAAACAACTCACGCCAGCCATGCTTCAAATACGTGATGAGCTAACGTTACTAAAAGACATCAAAGAGCAGAATCAAAAAGAATTACTGCAAACCATTATTGCCGAAATGAAGGCTGAGCTAATTACTCCTGTTGTTGTTGAGTTAGAAAAAACATCAGCGGCAGTATTAGAAAACAACAAAGTTTCTGAGCAACTGAATGAAAATGTTGGAAAAGTCATAACGAGTACTGCTGAAACGGTCGAGACTATTAATCAATTCCAGAAAGAAACAATGACCAAGCTTCAAGAGTTTGCAGAGTCATTAAAAGGTATTCTTTCTAGCTTTAAAGATGATACTCAAGGTGCAATGTCTACAATTGCAACCCAAGTCGATGAGATGCTAAACAAAGGTATTCAAGGTATGGGGGCTCAGCAAGTTGCTTTTGAAGAGAGCGCTGGGCGTGCAGCTGTTGCCTTTGAAGGAATTAAAGAATCAATGGATCAGTCTCTTAAAGAAAGACAAGCATCTGAACAAGCCCTATTTAATAACGTTGAAAGTCGCATCGGGTCATTATTAAAAGAGTCTCAAGAAATATTCGATAAGCAAACTAAAGTGCTTGAAACCGTGGGCGAAGAAGCAAGCAGCTTGATGAGCAATGCCAAATCGGAACTAATTTCAGGGCTTGGCGATATTGATAAAAAAGTGCTATCGATGTCCCAAACTGTTCAGCAAGAATTGGATGCATTCCGTAATCAATATCAAGATAATCTAACCAACTACTTTGAGCAGCAAAACAACCTATTAGAAACAAGCCTTGGCAAACAACGTGATGGTTTAAATGGCGTTGTTGATAACTTTAAAACAGTATTCGAAAGCGAATACAAAACACGCCATGGCTTGCTTGAAGAACTTACAATACAGCACCAACAACTGCAAAAATCAGCAGAAACTATTGAACGTGTAGCTAAAGCTATTGGCTTGAATGAAGCCTCTAAGATGGCAGAACTTCAAGATGTCGCGCAAACAATGAGTAAAGAGATTGCACACCTTAAGCGAGAATATTCAAAAGCAGCCTCTACCTTCAATGATGTAACAGAAGGTTTACCAAAGGCAATGGATGACTACTTTACCCGTGCAAATGATAGCTTTGAAACCTTCTTTAAAGGCTTCGATGAGTCGGCAAGTAATATCCACAATAAACTATCGCAAGCTGCGGGCTACTTAATTAATTCACAAGTTCAACGTCGTGAGTTTGAAGCAGATAAGGCCGAAGCATAATGCGAAACCTCAGAGCCGTGAGACGTAATTCAGACATTGACGAGTCGGGTGTTTGGTTATCGGTTGGTGATTTAATGTCGGTGCTTTTAATGATTTTTGCCTTGCTGTTGATCAGTGCGTTGGTGCAAATTTCGCAAGCCCATGAAGAAAGCCAGAATACTCGAATTGTTATTATTAAAGGTATTAATGATGCCCTTGAAACAGCAGGCATTGAGGTTAGCGCCGATGCAACAACGGGTGATATTTCTATCACGGATTCAATCTTGTTTGATCTAAATGATTATAAATTGAAAGCATCAGGTAAGGTGTTTTTAGATAAGTTTATTCCCATTTACTCTAATGTTATTTTTCAAACTGAAGCCACAGCTGAAGAAGTGTCGCGAATTGTTATAGAAGGCCATTCAAGTTCAGAAGGTGCATTCGCGCGCAATATGGAACTGAGCGTTCTTCGAGCAAACAGCGTTTCAAAATACGTAAGTAGCATGATGTTTGCGAACAAATCACCATTTTTTAAGAAAGTCGCTATTTCCGGTCGAGGACCAATTGAAGCTAACCCAGACAAAACCGATCCCGCTGATCGTAAAGTGAAATTCCGATTCCAGTTTAAAGATGATGAATTCTTGGGTAATTTCTCCGAGGTGGAAAGTGTCGGTAAATAAAGGGTTTTCATTCAGTGCACCTAAAGTTGCGACTGAAAATAGCATCGAAAGGCTATCGTTTGATGATTTTTTTGAGATGTCTGTCGCGGGTGATTTATTACCTGCTTTTCCACCACGGTCATTACAGCAATTAATTACCTTGGTCGATGAAGGGCGTAGCCATGAAATTTCAATTCTCGAATGGTTAGATGTCGTTGAAAATGAGCAACATTGGATCGGATTTAACGATCAAAAGGTAGCGAATGCTTGTCGCGCTATTTGGTTAGCAATTTGTACCAACGATACGCTAGGTAATATCGCGTTCTTTAAAGCAGGTTTAGCTATTGATGGTCGGCCTAGCACCGTGGTTAAACCGTTACTGGAAAGCATGGACATCGTTAGAGGTGTTCCGGGGCTAAATGAGCTTGATGCAAGCAGAATTGATTGGCTAAATGCGGTGAAAAGAAAAGATTGGAATGCGTTAGCCGCGATGTGTTTTGACCGCTTATTACCACCCAGAGTTTTGGTTAAAAAGTTAATGCTGCCAAACGCCAATACCTACCTTCAACACATACCTGAATACTTAGTCAATTGTGCACCACGCAGTATTGATGACAATATTGAAGGTTGGTTATCTCAATGCTTCCATTCCCTTAAAGTGACACGTCAGCAAGTGGTATTTTGCGATGCTCTAATTACACAATACTTAGACCGATTATATCGTGGTGAATGTAAAGTGCTGTTAGAAGACATGTGCTTGCCTGATAGTGATCAGACGTTATGGTACGAGTTAACCGATGCTTCCCAAGCAAAGCTAAAGCAAACCTTTGGCTTATCGAATTATTATGAACTTAGTACGATCTCTCGCGCCCTGTGTAGTGAACGTGGTGCTATTGCGCTTGATATTGATGAAAAAGAGCAAAAACAAATACGCAGCAGAACATCTTTTTGGTCTAACTACAGTGAGCAATTCAATCGTACTCGCGTGATCTTACCGCAGGCGACACTGAACTACCTGCAAGAAGACGGCGTTCGTTTATCAAATCAGGTAAGTACATTTTCCAATGAATCTGAAGATTGTGCCGAAGTATTCATTTTTGAATTAGAACGGATTCTTGTTGTTGAAATTCTGCGAGGTGAGGTGAGTGAAACGCGCATATTTAAGAACAGTGAATGGAATGCCAAAAGATTGCTTGATGGTGATTTCAATTGTATTGGAGACATTCGTGAGTTACCGCAAACAGAAGTGCACGATCATCTAATTGTTTGGCAGTATTTCTGTGAAAAATTGTTGAGAACCAAATTCAAGATTAAACCCAATGCAAATGTTAAGTACTTTGCAGGTATTCCAAAATCGGTCAGTGCTTACTCTCACGATAAAGGGTTACAGCACCCTGATAAGATGTATTTAGCTGAACGTGCAGAACAGCTGGAACAATGGGTAGAGATATTTTGGCGTCACGAATTTAAAACGTCGAAATACGGTCAGCAATCAGGTTTACAGCAAAAAAGTAACCTTTATCTGACTAAGGCTCAGATGGCAAAACAGCTGGGTAACCAAGCCGACTACGAGTTGTTTATAAAAAAAGCGGCTAATCAAGGTAGCTCAGAAGCTATGTGGCAACTCGGGAAAAATATGTTGCTAGCTTCGAGGAATGATGCAACTCAGAGGAAGTACGGTGAAGATTGGATCGCTAAAGCTGCCTCAAAGGGGCACTTAGAAGCTATTGAAACAGCGAATAAATTTAGAATTACTTTTACACCACACTCGCCTCTATCAGCAGATACACCAAAGCTAAATGTTACGAATAAATCAAATGTATCAAAACCTTCATCTAAAGAAGAGTGGGATGAAAGAAATCGAGAAAGAAGTCAATATCTGAAAGAAAAATATAAAGATAAAAAGACGCCAGATAATGCAGTTAAGGTTACTTATAAAAAGACGCGAAATTATACTTCTGATGATAATCAAGGCTTAAGAGATAGGGCTAAACATTTTTCTAAATCAGAATGGACTTCGAAAAATAGAGAACGAAGCCAGTATCTGAGAAAAAAACATAAATAGTGGAACAGTAGTTAGCTAAGTAATGACTTAAACTTATGTTGGTTAACATGCCCTTACAAAAACTATGGTGTAAGATATAGCGAGTTGAAAAGTGCTAGGAACAGGTATGAAAAAATCTAACTTTGAGTTTCTTAAAGGGGTTAACGACATTCTCTACAGCATCGCGTATGCGGCAGAGAAAAATTACCCTGATGATCCCAATACCACATTGGTGAAATTGCGTATGTTTGGCGAAGCGTCTGCCAAGCATATAGCCAAATTGTTGGATATGGAGATCCCAGAAAACCAAGTAGATTTAATTCGTGATTTGTCTCGGATCTCGTGGGTTGATGACAACATCATCAAGTTCTTTCATCAGCTGCGTA
Organism: Photobacterium profundum; assembly: GCF_003026285.1. GTDB lineage: Bacteria > Pseudomonadota > Gammaproteobacteria > Enterobacterales > Vibrionaceae > Photobacterium > Photobacterium profundum. Next base: position 344,303 of record NZ_PYOD01000002.1, on the reverse strand, counting down.
AAGTGGGCAACAAAGCGGTACATGAATACCACGACGACTTAAACGATGCAGAAATGATGCTGCGTATCGCGTTTAAGGTGAGTGTTTGGTATTACCGCCTAGTCACTAAAAATCTCGACTTTGAACTGCCTATGTTTGAGTTGCCACAAGGGGGCAGCGACGAGTTCTATAACACCGAGATTTCGTCACTCAAACAAGCATTGTCTGATGCATTGAACGAGAAAACCGAATCGGCTTCAGAGCTAGCAGCACAAAAGAACAAATTAACAGCACTGAACGGTTATATTTCGATTCTTGAAGGTAAGCAGGAAGAAACGGAAGATCAAACTCAAGCCCGTATTGCTGCCTTAGAAGCACAGTTAAAAGCCAAAGACGCAGAGTTAGCGAAGAAGACAGAGCGCGAGCGTAAAGAATACCGCGAGCAAATCAACCAGCGTGCCGCTGCGCGTAAGCTGGATCTGTCAGAGCAAGAAACCCGCTACCTTATCGATCGCCAATTGCGAGAAGCAGGGTGGGATGCCGACAGCCTTAACCTGCGCTACGCCAAGGGCACTCGTCCACAAGTTGGGCGTAATATTGCGATTGCAGAATGGCCAACCAGCACCGACGAAAACGGCAACACTGGCTTTGCCGATTATGTGATGTTTGTCGGGCTAAAACCTGTTGCTGTGATTGAAGCCAAGCGCAATAACATTGATGTTGCGGGCAAACTGCCTGAAGCATATCGCTATAGCAAGCATTTCGATTTTGAATTACTGCAAGCCGAACTTACCGATGCCGCAGCTAACGATGAACATCTATTGCATCAAATTGCGGAAGAATTACCAAGCTATCGGGCTTCTTGGCGAGATTCGAACGGTATCGACATCTACCATATCCCATTTTGTTATTCTGCTAACGGGCGTGATTATCGCGCGACGAATAAAACCAAAAGTGGTATTTGGTATCGCGATGTTCGTCATACCTCGAACATGCCCAAAGCCTTGCCTGCATGGCACCGCCCTGAAGAGCTGATAGCCAAATTAGAAAGCAATTTACAGGTTCACAATAGTTGGTTTACTGAAAACCCCGACATGAGCGATCTTGGTCTGCGTTATTACCAAGAAGAAGCGGTTGCAGCGGTTGAACAAGCCGTGATCAAAGGGCAACAAGAAATTCTACTCGCAATGGCAACCGGTACAGGTAAAACTCGAACCGCCATTGCCTTAATGTATCGTCTTATTCAATCACAACGCTTTAAACGCGTATTGTTTTTGGTCGACCGTCGTTCACTGGGCGTGCAAGCACTTAACGCGTTTGAAGATACCCGTATCAGTGGCGATACTTTCAATTCTATTTTCAATATTCAGGGATTAACCGACAAGTTCCCAGAAGATAGCACCAAGATCCACGTTGCGACGGTGCAGTCATTGGTCAAGCGTACTTTGCAAAGTGATGAGGCCATGCCTGTCGGTCGTTACGACTGCATCATTGTCGATGAAGCGCACCGCGGTTACATTCTTGATAAAGAACAAACCGAAGGCGAAATGGTATTCCGTAGCCAGAACGATTTCATTTCTGCCTATCGCCGTATTATCGATCATTTTGATGCAATTAAAGTGGGCTTAACCGCCACACCCGCCCTGCACACGGTCGAAATTTTCGATACGCCAGTTTATCGCTACAGTTACCGAAAAGCGGTGATTGATGGCTACTTAACCGACCAAGAACCACCGATTAAAATCACCACAGAACGCAGTAATGAAGGCATTTATTTTGCTCAAGGTGAGCAGGTAGAACGGGTGAGTTACCAAGGGGAATTGATTACCGACACCCTTGAAGATGAACAAAACTTCGATGTTGCCCAGTTCAATAACCGCGTAATCGCGCCGAACTTTAACAAAGCGGTGTGTGAAGAGTTGGTCAATCACCTAGACCCAACAAGCAGACAGAAAACCTTAGTATTCTGTGTCAACAACGTTCACGCCGATATGGTGGTAGAACAGCTGCAAACTGCGTTCAAGGTGAAATACCCAGAATTAGAACACGACGCCATTATCAAAATTACCGGTGACTCAGATAAAGATCCAACCAAAGTGCAATCGATGATCACCCGTTACAACAAAGAGCGTTTACCGAATATCGTGGTAACGGTCGACTTGTTAACAACGGGTATCGATATTCCAAGCATCTGTAATTTGGTGTTTCTGCGTAAAGTGAAAAGTCGTATTTTGTACGAGCAAATGAAAGGCCGTGCGACCCGTTTATGCCCCGATGTGGGTAAAGTGTCGTTCCGTATTTTCGATGCTGTCGATTTGTACGACACCTTAGAATCGGTCGACACCATGAAGCCAGTGGTGGTACGCCCCCAAGTAGAGCTCAAAACCTTGGTGAACGAAATCACCGATTCAGAAACCTACAAGGTAATGGAAGCAGACGGTCGAAGCTTTGCTGAACACAGCCACGAACAGCTGGTGGCGAAACTGCAACGTGTTGTCGGTCATGCCAATAACAACCGCGACCGTTCAACAGATATTGACAGTGCCATTAAACGTTTTGACGATATCTGCCAAGATGCAATGGGTTGTGACTTCAACCGCTTTGCTCGTACTTTGAAAGAAAAAGGCCCGAAATGGACCGCCGAAGTGTTTAACAAAGTCGAAGGCTTGGTAGAACGTATTGAACACTTAAAAATAGATATTAACGCCTTACGCAAAGCGCCGATTTTTACCGATATCGACGACAAAGTGATCAGCGTAGAGCGTTTATACGGCGAGTACGAAAACGCGGAAGACTTCCTAGAAGCCTTCGATAACTTAGTTACGGGTAATCAGAATGCGCATGCAGCCCTGCAAACCGTGATCAATAAGCCGCGCGATCTAACCCGTAAAGCCTTGCTAGAATTGCAAGAGTGGTTTGATCGCCAGCACTTCGATGAATCGACCCTGCGTGTTGCATGGCAAGAAACCAAAAACCAAGACATAGCCGCGCGTTTAATCGGGCATATTCGCCGTGCAGCTATGGGTGATGCCTTACTGCCATTTGAAACGCGGGTAGACAATGCCCTTAATCGCATTAAAACCGAAAACAGCTGGAACGAAGAGCAAACCACTTGGTTAGATCGCTTAGGTGAAAGCTTGAAAGAGAAAGTGGTGGTCGATGACGACACCTTTAAATCGGGCAACTTTAAGCGCCGAGGCGGCAAACGTAAGATTACGACTGTCTTCGATGGTGAATTAGACACCATACTCGCCAAGCTGAATGATTATGTGTGGGATCAACCCGCGTAACACTTTATGATGCCCACAATACTTGGGTATAACCCCATTAGTGCCGCGAGTGCCAAAAGCCTTTACGAAACGCTTGTAAGAAAAGCGGTCGAAAGAAGCTTCGCACTCGCCGCGCATTCACTATGAATGAATATCGAGAATAAGCATGAACAATAATGATTTGGTCGCCAAACTGTGGAAACTGTGTGACAACCTGCGTGATGGTGGGGTGTCTTACCAAAACTACGTGAACGAATTGGCGTCGTTGCTGTTCTTGAAAATGTGTGAAGAAACTGGCCAAGAAAGCGAATTGCTGCCAGAAGGACTACGCTGGAAGGATCTGAAAACCAAAATTGGTCGTGAACAGCACCAGTTTTACCGCAACATGCTGGTACAACTGGGTGACGATAGTCACGCCATTGTTCGTGCGATTTTCCAAAACGTGAACACCACTATTACTCAGCCAGCCCAGTTGACTGAACTTGTGTCGAACATGGACAGCCTTGGCTGGTTCGAAGGCGACAAAGGCAAGAGTCGTGACGATTTTGGTGACATGTACGAAGGCTTGCTACAAAAGAACGCCAACGAAACCAAATCAGGTGCAGGCCAGTACTTCACCCCGCGTTCGCTAATCAGCACCATTGTTAAGCTAATGCAGCCACAGCCTCGTGAAGTGATTCAAGATCCGGCAGCCGGTACGGCAGGCTTCTTGATTGAAGCTGATAGATATATCAAATCACACACAAACGATTTGGATGACTTAAGCGAAGACGATCAAGATTTCCAAATGCAGCGTGCATTTGTTGGCCTTGAATTAGTACCAGAAACTCGCCGTTTAGCATTAATGAACTGCTTACTGCACGATATTGAAGGCGATCAAGACAAAGGCGGTGCCATCCGTTTGGGTAACACCTTGGGTAGCGACGGTGAAGCCTTACCGAAATCGAACGTGATTTTAACCAACCCTCCGTTTGGTAGCGCAGCGGGTACAAACATTACCCGTACTTTTGTTCACCCAACCTCGAACAAACAACTGTGTTTCATGCAGCACATTGTCGAAAGCCTAGAACCGGGCGGTCGTGCAGCAGTGGTAATTCCCGATAACGTATTGTTTGAAGGCGGCAAAGGTGCCGATATTCGTCGTGATCTTATGGATAAATGTCGCTTGCACACGGTGCTACGTTTACCTACTGGCATCTTCTATGCGGCAGGCGTAAAAACCAACGTACTCTTCTTCCAAAAAGGGACGGTAAAGAACCCCGAGCAAGACAAAAAATGTACCACTGAAACATGGGTATTCGACATGCGTACCAACATGAATACCTTTGGTAAGCGTCGTCCGTTAACCGACAAACACTTCGATGCTTTCATTGCTGCTTATGGCGAAGACAAAAACGGTCAATCACCACGTAGCGAAGGCGTGTGGGATGTAATGGGCGCGATCTATGCAGAAGGTGAAACATCGGTCGAGCAGACGAGCCAGAAAGCGCACAAGGTAGAAGAAGCCCGCTTCCGTAAGTTCAGTCGCGATTACATTCGTGACCAGAAAGGTGATTCGCTAGATATCTCATGGCTGAAAGACCTAGAAGCCACTAGTACCGAAAACCTGCCAGAGCCTGAAGTGCTAGCGGGTGAAGCAATGGCAGAGCTGACCGAAGCCATGTCTGAAATCTACCAGCTAATGCAAGCACTGGGTGCCAATGATGAAGCCGAAGCGCAGAAGCAATTGCTAGAAGAAGCATTTGGGCTGAAAGAACAAGATCTAGATGCGAGTAACGCGATACTAGGTGGTACGACTCAGGAGGTTGAGGCATGAGTCAATTGCCGAAGGGGTGGGCTGAGAATAGTCTAGGCAATTTGGTTGTTGTTGAGCGTGGAAGCTCCCCTCGTCCAATTAAAAACTTTTTAACCGACAGTGATGATGGTGTTAACTGGATCAAAATTGGTGATGCTAAGAAGGGACAAAAATTATTAACCTCAACAGCTGAAAAAATCACGAAAGAAGGAGCCATGAAATCTCGCTTTGTAGATGTTGGTGACTTTATACTCTCAAATTCAATGTCTTTTGGCCTGCCATACATAATGGGAATACCAGGATATATTCATGATGGATGGTTTGTTTTTAGGCTTCCCAAACAGATTAGTAGTGATTATTTCTATTATTTGCTTTCCTCTTCTTATGTTGGAGCCCAGTTCAATAATTTAGCTGTTGGTGGGGTCGTTAAAAATATCAGTGGTGATTTAGTTAAAAAAGCTATATTGCCGCTTCCCCCCCTTGCCGAACAAACCCGCATCGTAGAAAAACTCGACGAGGTGCTGGCGCAGGTAGACACCATCAAAGCGCGTCTCGATGGCATTCCCGCGATCATCAAACGCTTCCGCCAATCCGTTCTCGCCGCCGCCGTATCGGGGAAATTGACGGAAGAGTGGCGTGACATTAATACAGCCCAAGATATTGAAAAGTTCTGTAGTGAAATTACAGACGTTAGAAAAGAACAATACTTAGTAACTTGCCAGAAAGCAAAGTTAGCTAAGTCTAAGAAACCGAGAAAGCCATCAAACATTGACGATAAAATTGAACCTCATTTGGATGTATTAGATTTGTTGCCAAGTATTCCTGAACAATGGACTCAAAAGGTATTGAGTTTTGTAACGGATAATTATGCAGACAGCATAGTTGACGGTCCGTTTGGAGCGTCAATAAATGTCAAAACTGATTACATTGATGATGGTGTGCCAGTAATAAGAATGGTCAATATTAGACCTTTTCAGTTTTTACGTGAAAACCGGAAATTTGTATCATTTGAAAAATTTGAAGGATTATCTCGTCATAAAATTAATGAAGGAGATGTTCTTTTTGCAAAGGTTGGAGCAACAACGGGGGACTGTTGTATGTATCCAATGAATGAACCAATTGCAATGCTATCAACGACTGGTAGTTGCCGAATTACTGTAGATAAGCAAGTATATAATTCTGAATTTCTTGTAATTGTACTAAATGCGTATCGACGTATTTTTAACAGTATTACGTCTCAGGTTGCTCAACCATTTTTGAACATGAAAACAATTAAATCAGTGCCTATTCCCATCCCTGCATTAGAAGAACAAAAAGAAATCGTTCGCCTCGTCGACCAATATTTTTCTTTTGCCGATACCATCGAAGCACAGGTGAAAAAAGCGCAGGCGCGGGTCGATAGCCTAACCCAAAGTATTTTGGCCAAAGCCTTCCGTGGTGAGCTGGTAGCGCAAGACCCAAGCGATGAGCCTGCGGATAAGCTGCTAGAACGCATCGCCCAAGCCCGTATAGAGGCAGAAGCCTTAGCCAAAGCGGCGAAGAAAATAGAGGCAAATAAAAAGCGGGCAGCGAAGAAGGCAAGCGCTTAAATATTACAAACATTCAGCACGTCTTACCTACTATAGGGGGCGTGCTTTTTTATAGGTTATAAAATGGATTTACAGCAAAAATATACTGAATATAAGCATTATGTTGAGACTTGCTTAAGTAGCAAAGAAATCAATAAGCCCAGCTTCTATGCCATCGCAGTATTTAAAGCACTGGCCGAGCTGATACAGCAGGGGCATGTAATGAAGCATGCGTCAGGCGTTGATATCGTTGAGCGAAAAGCCCTTCAGCAACATGTGCAAATGACGTTTCCTGCCAAAGATAATTCAAGACGTCAGGAGGTGAATAAATACTTATCTCAGCGTTTTGTTAATCCTGCTGCTTTAGAGCCTGATTTTATCGAGTTCGTCTTTGAGGGTGATGATTCGGTTTATTGCCGAGAAGATAAGGTGAAGCCGGGTTCTAAAAAAGTGGGTTATTGCATTGCTGACTTTTCTGACAAAGATGATCTGATCAACTTTTTGCTGAAACTAGATTTAACACTCGCTTATCAACGCTTAACGGGTGATACGCTAGTTGAATTGTTCGATGAATATGTACAGAGAAAGTCTTACCCTACATCTAGTTGGTATATTGGATATCAAAAAACATTCAATCAAATAACTGATGATTCGGCTATTTCCGACGATACATTAAATCTACTTTGGTATCAGCGTGATAATTCGGTATCAAGCTTACGCCAAGGCGCGCCCTCTCATAAAGAGTTTGAAACGGCAAAATCAGTATTACGTGAAATCACTGAGCATGTTAGAAATAACCCAAGCGCAGAGGCATATCGTCAAGCCCAACAAACCATGAAGCAAGCCAAAGCGGATGGTTTATTAAACAAAATGTATTGGGCTTTGTTAAATCGCGTTTTTGCTGCGATCGCACCAACTATATGTACATCGACTATCGATGAACATTGTTTTAGAACTGTTGCCGCTTACTTAAATGAACGATTTGCCCTAGGGATGTCTCTCGATGGTAATTGGTTCGATATGAACCAAGAGTTTAAGCAAGCTATTGGTTCACACCTTCCTGATAATTATGACCCTATGTTCGTTAATATGGCGACTTGGCATTTATATGAAGATTTAAAAAATGGGCGATTAAACCAAATCCGTGAAGATGCTCAAACTGGTTATGAGGTTGAACCAACAATGAATATTGAAAGTGTGGCTACCCCCTTAAACCAGATCTTATATGGTCCTCCTGGTACGGGTAAAACCTATCATACTATTGAAGCATCAGTGAAAGCCGCTGAACCTAATTTTACGTTTGCAAATCGAAATGAGTTGAAAGGTAAATATGATGAACTGGTTATGGCTAATCGGATTCGCTTTGTCACCTTTCATCAAAGCTACGGTTATGAAGAATTTGTTGAGGGATTAAGTGCGAAAACAGAAGGTGATCAAGTCTCTTATTATGAAAAAGATGGCATTTTTAAAGTCATTTCAGAAGAGGCTGATAAATACCGAGAAACAAAAACAGTAAAAGGTGACAGTGATTTTGATTCACTATGGTCATATTTTATTGCTGAATTGTCTCAAATTGAAAGTGGTATTAGAGTCAATACTATCCGTACTTTCTTTACGGTGACTGATGTAGATAACAATACAATCCGATTTGAGAAAGACAAAGGTGATTCAACTCATTCGCTGAGTGTTAAGACATTGAAAGCAATATTCAATAGAGAACGTGAGATCAAAGGTGGCTTAAACCCATACTACTCAGCGTTAATTAAACATCTGGCGATCTATTCAAACCGTACCGAGGAAGTACATACACAGCGTAAGAACTTTGTTTTGGTCATTGATGAGATTAACCGAGGAAACATTTCGAAGATTTTCGGTGAACTAATCACTCTGATAGAACCATCAAAGCGCAAAGGGGCAACAGAGCAAATAGATGTGGTATTGCCACATACAGGGGATAATTTCTCAGTACCAGACAACTTACACATCATCGGCACCATGAATACCGCTGACCGTTCGCTAGCTATGATGGACACGGCATTGCGCCGCCGTTTTGATTTCGTCGAAATGATGCCAAAGCCAGAATTACTATCTGGTGTATCAGTGAACGGTATCGATCTACAGAAATTACTGACTGTACTGAATCAACGTATTGAAGTGTTGTACGACCGTGAACATACCTTAGGCCATGCCTTCTTTATGACCGTAAAAGAAAAGCGCGATCAAGTTGATGAAAACGCGGCGTTTGATGAACTTCAATCGGTATTTAAAAACAAGATCATCCCGTTACTTGAAGAATATTTCTTTGAAGATTGGGACAAAATTCGTTTAGTGCTGGCTGATAACCAAAAGCTGGACTCATTGCAGTTCGTGACAGAAAAGCAACTTGATCAAAAAGCGCTGAATGCTTTGTTTGGTAGCAAGCATGGCTTAGAGCAGTTTGGCGAAGCACAAAAGCAATACAGCTTGAAAAGTAAAGAAGCCGATGTGTGGAGCTATGCACTGGCCTATAAAGGTATTTATGCGCCAAACCAAGCCAACGAAACTGAATCAAGAGTTTCTACAGATAACAATACGTCTGTAGAAGTAGTAGAAAGCCAACAGGTAACAGAAACAATAGGCGCTTAACTATGGCTACGCATCCGATTGTTTTTGAATATGGTTACCTAAGTTGTGATAAAAAAGCGGCAAAAGAAAATAGCTTCACGCTGATTTCAACTGAAGCCTTTCAATATTTGGAACAACGTTGTTTGTGTCAGGAAGAAGCTGAAGTGAGTCAGTTTCTTCTGTTGCGCGCTAAACACGGCCATAAAGTACTGCAAGTAAAAAACTATGTCGGGGTGATTTTTACCCCACATGGTCAGCATATTGAAGTATTGCCTAAAATTGCCAAAACGTCCGACCGTTCTGAAAGCGCAATTACCCATTCACGCAAGCTCTTATTGATGATGCTGAAGCATCTTGGTCATTTTCGTCATATTATAACCAATACAGCCAATGTCGAAACGCTGAAAATGCCGTTGTTAGAAGTGTTTATCGAACAATTTCTGCAAAGTGTGAATCAGGTAGTAAAGCGTGGGCTAAGAAGTGACTACATTCAACAGCAAGACAACCTCGCTTATCAAAAAGGTAAGCTGCTGGTGGATAAGCAGATTCGTCATAACGCGATTAATAAACATAAGTTTTTTGTTGAGTACGATGAATTTCTGCAAGACAGGCCAGCGAATAGGTTGATTCGTGCTGCGCTAAAAAAAGTCGCAGGTTATACCAAACGACATCAAAACCAACGTCTACTTCGCGAATTAGATTTTGCGTTTGATGGTATTCCTGCCAGTCGAGTGCCAAAGCAAGATTTTGCTCAAATTAAGCTCGATAGAGGGATGAGTTATTATCATGCTCCACTTGCATGGTCGCGGTTGATTTTAGAGGGTTTTTCGCCACTCAGTATGAAAGGAAACGCAAATGCTCAATCGCTGTTGTTTCCGATGGAAGCTGTGTTTGAATCTTATGTGGCTTCTGTGTTGAGTCAGCAATTACCTGAAGGCTTTCAGCTTTGCAAGCAAGCGACAGGGAAGGTGCTGGTAACGCATAATAAGAGTGATTACTTCAGGTTAAAGCCTGATCTGGTGATTGAATCAAGCTCAGAATCAAGCTCAGAATCAACCGCTGAATCAATGAATAGGCGCTGTGCGGTATTAGATACTAAGTGGAAGCTGATTAACGCAGGTAAGTCTTCTTCGAGTGATAAGTATGATTTATCTCAATCTGACTTTTATCAGATGTTCGCGTATGGGCATAAATACTTGCAGGGCAAAGGGGATGTTTTCCTTATTTACCCCGTACACTCGCACTTTGAAGAACCACTTGAGCATAGCTTCGACTTTAGTGACACCTTGCGTTTGTGGGTGGTGCCTTTCGTTTTAGAGCTGGATAGTAATAGCCGTTTGATATGGCCGACTCATTTGAAAAAGCCTTATATACAAAAACCTCGAGTATAAAAAACTCGTGTGCTTAAACATGAAGTAGATAGCTACCTTGATAGTAAGCTTATGAAAACCACGCAAGGCAAGGATTGCGATAAGCTACCTATAAGTTGAAATAACAGTGAAAGCATCATGATAAAAAATACATTAATCGATCGCCTGTATGAAGAATTCGGCGAACCAGCCCGTACAACCAAAAAAGTACAGGCTTGGCATATTACGAATCATTTTGGCTTTGTGGTAGAAATCGATAAACCGGATAGCGGCGCATTTGCTAATGTATGGCTGCCATACCCATTCGGCAGTATCGAGATGCCCGACATTGCCCACACAGTGTACCCGCATGACAAAGGTCGCCACAGTAATACCTATACCACTCCGGGCTTGCAACGGGGCGAAACCGTACTAAAACTCAAAATCACGACTCAAAATGATATTGAGTGCTTGATTGATTACTTGAAGCCGTAGTACTTAGATTCAACGCATAGAGCTGGAGTGCTTTTTTCACTTCTCTACCACCGTTTGTTATAAGGACAACAATGAATACATTCAGACATTGCATCGCTGATATTTTGTCTTCTCGTGAGTTAGACCATGTTAGTGGTGCGCCACTTTATAGTTACAAACTAACTGATGGTGAATACTTAACTTTGCAAACATCATTGCTTGATAGTTTACGAAGTCAAAATATTGAATGTTATGTGCCATCGGCAATGAGTTCTGAGTGGGCAGGGGCATTTGTAATGTATGCTGCCGAGTGGTGGAGAAAGCAGTTCAATGGCGGCCATTGGAGCTGGGAACCGATTTTTCGTTCACTGAATGTTAGTGATTCAGATATAACGGCAGGTCAACGTAATAAATTGATTGCGGCAGGTTTTCGTTTTTGGCGCAGGCCGATACTGAGTAATGGCCAAGGTCGGATGTTTTTAGGCTCTGTAGCTGTTGAGGGTGGTTTACCTTTACAGTTAATCACCGATCCAAACAGTAAGCTCTCCAACTATTTCGAGCAAGTCATCAAAGATTTTGGCAAGTTTACATTATCTAAGCCTAATGCCGCCGCGATTGCAGAGGCACACGATCATTGTATCGCCGCTTCGTTTCGTACTGAAGCCGTTTACTCTGTGGTGGGTAAAATTGCAGAAGCTATCTATCAGCTGACTGACCAATATGGGCTAGATGAACAGCACGATCCATTACGCTTTCTAGATGCTGTCGCACCAAACTGGCCCGAGAAACTGCCGTTAAATATTGATCATGATATTGCGAAAGGCTTGATCAATAGTGCATTAGGTCAAGCCATTGCCGTTCAACGTCGCCTGCCTAGCACTATTCGTCTAGTTCGACGTTTAACACAAACCTATAACCAACATGCTTACGTGGTGGATGAACCTAGTCAAGCCGATGCAAAATGGAAATGTCAGCTTTCGCTTACGTTACGTTCTCGGGTTAACGCTCAATATATTCAACAGCTTTTTGGTATGCAGGTGTTACCAGAACGCTTCAGTCTATTTGCTATGGGTAAAAAACCGCTGTTATTAGCAAAGGCTTTTCGTCCTAAAAATAACCCTGAACGTTACTTACTAGATGTGATGGACAGTGATTTACCTGAAGATTGGTTTGATTGTGAAATTCAGTTAATGGCGCGTGGCGACAATGACCAAACATGGTACGCCCCTTTATTAGGAGGGAGTGGCTTAGATACTGAAGAACCGTGGGTATTTACTGAGCATGAAGGTGAGTGGGTGTTAGCAGGATCGGGTGATGTAAGTTGTGAGTCGACGAAAGCGTTGATTGCGCTATCGCCAGAAAATACATTACCTTCTTTCTTGAGTTGCGAGTGCTTATTTGGTGTGACAGAACAACCTTTCGCTCGCACTCTGTATCAGCTTAGTGATTCGGGTGCTTACCAATTTGGTGATGCGGTTGTTGAATTGGGAGAGAACAGTAAGTTAAACACCGAGTTTGTTTGGCAAGGTGCAGAATTATCTTACCAAACACTGCCGAACAAATGTTTTATCGGCAAGCCAAGTTTATTGGCCTTATCGGCTCAAGGTGCACACCACGATATTTCAGCAGATAAGCTACGTTGGCATCATGCATCAAAACAACAATGGCTGCCGTTTGATACCTTACCATTAGGTCAAAGTGAAGTGGCTTTCATTGATGGGGGGAAGGCAAAAAAGCGTTTTAGATTGGCAAGTTTACCGCAAGACATGACGATTGAATTCTTACCTGGTCGTCAGATTAATCGTGGTCAAATTGTTATCTCTTCTTCGCGTCCTCCTATGGTGGCATTGACTCAACCTAACGCTGGGCAATTAGATTTTCAAATAACGCAAACTCCGCACTCAGTCACCATTGATTTATTCAGTGCTCAAGAACAGCCACCGGCTTTAGTTGAATTGGAGTTATGGTGGCAAGAAAAACCCAAAGCAGTATCGGTAACCGTACCTTTTCCAAGCAAGGGCGTCTGTTTGTTAGATGGTGAACAACAGCCTGTTGATAGCCATAGTGAATTGTTGTTCGATAAGATTAATCGTTATGAACTGTATGGCTATGGCCTTGAAGGCGAAATTGAGCTGCAATTTTCATTAAATGCATATGATGTGCGTGGTCCGTTTAGTCGAGGTGCTTTTTTCAGTACGGTATTACCTTCAATTGACGTGTTATCTACTGGTTTATCATTATCAACCTTCCGATCTGATATTCAAGCACTCTTTGCATTGTCATCAAGTTTGGATGCAAAAGTGAAAGTATCGGTGGTTAACCACGGGCAAGCAGTGTTTACCTGCTTCTTATCTGCGTATGTTCACTCACTCCAACCTGACCGTGAACGAAGCTGTGTTGAGCTTGTTGGCGAAGGTATGAGCTCGTCTATTAATTTATATACCGTGCCTTTAGAGCGACCAGATCAAACGCCGTTGCAATTGGTACCAGCGACGGGTTTAGAAGATACAGAGCGTGTATGGGTATTCCCCGATGATGAAGTAGAGGCTGGTGCATGGTTGGTGTATTGCGATAACCCACAGCTGGGAATTCGATCGCTAATGTGGAGTAAAGACTTAGAGCTATTACCCAAGGCACGTAACGGTTTTGAAGCCGCTGCAGGCATTGGGCGCCGAGCAGAACGACTAGACGCATTCAGTCAGGCTGCAAAGGAAATGGCGTATGACTTTACCCGTCCAGAATGGAAGTATGTGCGTACATTGCTATCGTTCGATCATGTGCCGTTAACGACCTTTGATTTATGGCGTGGTGTGGCACGGCAGCCTGAATTTATGCTGGCTTTATTGCTAAACGCCAGCAAAAAAGAAATCGACCAAGTTTGGCAAATGGATAAACAGTTCCCGCTGCTTTGGTATTCACTAAAAGTGGCAACAGCTGCCAAGGTGATTAACGCTTTCTATGACAACCTGCTAAACCGTTTAGGTGAGGATATGGAAGATGTTGCTCAAAATCGGATACAGAAGAAGCTATCAGAACTTGTGTCTTATTTTCCTGGTCTTGCGCCGTTATCTGCCATGATGCAATTTAAAATTGGTTTGGTTGAACAGAAGCCAGCATTGGTTCCACCTGCTTACATGCAGCATGTTTATGATTGTCGAAACACCTTGTCTCAACGTCAGGTTGATTCACCATGGCCAACTATTTTCGCCGATGGGGTAATGAAATCAGTTATTAGTAAAATAAACCCTCAATTTGCTCAGCTGTGCTTAACCAGTAAACATGGGTTTAAGAATAATGTGATGAATGCACCGATGTTATTGGCACTGGCAACCAGCGGCCAAGCAGGATTAACCATGACGCCTGAAGTGGTGCATGCGATGCGTGAATACCGCCGATTTGATCCAGAGTATTTTGATGACAGCTTTGCATTAACCCAAAAAATGATCATTGGTTTAGTCCAAATTTAACGCCTAGGAAAAAGAGAATGGAATATTTTGAATCGATTATTGATCAACTGACTAAACGTGCAGCACGCGCAACATTAGGTCAGTTTGGTCTTCGTTCTAAGCCACTACGCGAGTTTTTATGGCAAGCATTTTCAAAAGCACCGGGTAAAGACGGTGCGTTTCTAGGCGATCCTGTTTTTGAAGCCACGTTTGGCTGGCAACCACACACTGAAACCATGCAAGCTTTGTCGGGTGGCCTATTAGAAGCTAGTGTCGTCAATGCGATGGCGAATCCCCCCAAAGAATTAAAAGAAGACTACCAGTTTGAATCTCACTGGTTCCCTTATGCCCACCAGTATGAGGCATGGCAGCATTTGTCACAGAATGAACCGCGTTCGGTGATTGTGAGTAGTGGTACGGGCTCTGGTAAAACAGAATGTTTCCTTGTTCCTATTTTCAATGATATTGCGAAACGGAAAAGTAAAGCTGAGGGGGTAGAAGCACTCTTTCTTTATCCATTGAATGCCTTGATAAACAGCCAACGTGATCGACTAGCAGCCTGGACGCATGAACTGGGTTCTGATGTGAAATTTTGCCTTTATAACGGTGAAACGAAAGAAAATATGCCCGTTGCAAAACAACGTTCGCAGCCAAACCAACAATTATCAAGAAAAGCATTGCGCGATGATCCTGCCCAAATATTGGTGACCAATGCCACTATGCTGGAGTACATGCTAGTCCGCCAAAAAGATGAGCCTATTCTGGCTAAATCAAAGGGTAAGCTTCGCTGGATTGTGCTGGATGAAGCCCATACTTATATTGGTTCGCAAGCGGCGGAACTATCGTTGTTATTACGTCGAGTGATGCATGGATTTGATGTTACGCCTGATCAAGTGCGATTTGTCGCAACCTCGGCGACCATTGGTGGTAAAGATTCAGATGATGACTTGAAAGCCTTCCTTGCTGATGTCGCGGGTGTCGATATTACTCAGGTTTATTTGGTCAAAGGTCACCGAGAAATTACACAACTTGCGGAGTTTTCAACGCCACACGCAATGGATATTAAGCAAGTAAGGGCTATCGAGGATGCCGAGGTTCGTTATCGCGTACTTGAATCGATTATGCCGCTTCGTGTATTACGCCAACAGTTAAGCTCTGATGATAATCGGTTGTCGCTGGCTCAAATCTGTAAGTTGCTCTCGGCCACGGAAGTGCCGATGGCTGAAAAGTTGGCGCTGCAATGGTTGGATGTTTGTGCGTCGACGGTTGGAGCCGAGGGCCAAGCGTTCATTCCATTTCGTTTGCATTTGTTCCATCGCGTGTCGAGCGGCTTATGGGCCTGTTCGAATTCAAGCTGTAAAGCAAAGTCGGGCACAGCGTTAGACACGATTGATTGGCGCTTTGGCATGGTTTACATGTCTCGCCGTGAGCAATGTGGTTGTGGATCGCCAGTCTTTGAAATGACCAGCTGTAATGGCTGCGGTACGAGCTTGCTGTTAGCGGATGAAAGTGTAGAGAAAGAATCAGGAAATAGTGTTCTTAGCCTAACTAAGCCAGATTCAAGTATCGATGATTTTACGTTAGATATCGAAATCGACGATGCAGAGTCTTTTGATGATTCCGAACCGGATGATTCAGAGAGTCATTCCCGTATTTGTATTATGTCAGAGCAATCTCATGACGAAACTGGTGAATATTGGTTAAACAACGATGGCGTATTAAAACCAAGTTCCTATAAGGGGGCATTTAACGTTCATCGTGTTGAAGGTTACAGTAAATCAGATGGGAGTGGCGTTGCTCTTCGTTGCCCTTGTTGTCAGCATACTAAAATTCAGAATTATGATTTCTATCGTCACTTCCGCAATGGCGCGCCGTTTATGCTGTCGACGGTTATTCCTACGTTGTTAGAATTTTGCCAAGACGGTAAAAAAGAACAGCTAAAAGGCCCTTGGCATGGGCGTCGAATGATCACGTTTACCGATAGTCGGCAAGGAACGGCACGATTTGCAGCTAAGTCTCAGCAAGATGCCGAACGTCAATTTCTCCGTGCTGCGCTGTTTCATCTAGTGGCGGATAGAACCCTTAAAAGCGGTACGCTTACACCTGAGCAGGAAAAAGACCTTAAAAAGTATAAATCTCGCTTAGCCATGTTTATCGAAGACGGCGATGATGACATGGTTGAAATCATAGAGGAGAAGATTACTTCTTTATGTGGTGGCGCTGGCGACGTTACGATCCCATGGTCTGATGTTGAGCATGAGCTAGCAAAAGAAAAAGAACTCCAGTATTGGATCAAAGACTCTTATCAACGGTTTGATGACACCATGAATATGGTGAAAGACCCAATTCTATTGTCACGTTTGTTGTTATTACGCGAGTTTAACAGCCGTCCGAAACGGCAGAACACATTGGAAACGCTAGGGTTGATCCGAATGGAATACCCTGCGATTAAGGATAAAGGCAATACTGCACCAGCAGAGTGGGTATCACTGTTTGATGATACTGCAGCAGGGCAGGCTGCATGGGTTAACTTTTTAACCTTATGCCTAAATTTCCATGTTCGTGCTAATAAAGCAATTTCTTTGACTGAAGAACAGCAGCGTTGGATTGGCGCTAAGTTCAGTGCGGGTCTGATCATTGCACCTGATAGTGAAAGTCAGTTCAGGAATATTCAAAGTTGGCCGCAAGTGAGAAAAGGCGCCGTTCAGCCACGTTTGGTCAGGCTACTTGTTGCGGCTTTTAATCTTGATATTGCAGAAAAAGAAGATAAAACACAGATAAATATCATCTTGCAAGATGCGTGGAAAGTGCTTCAACGCTATGTGTTATCGGCCAGTGGTGATGGTTATCGTCTTGAGTTAGAACATCAGGCTAGCTTTAGTTTGATTGATAAAAAATGGCAGTGTCCACATACCCAGAAAATCATTGATACCCCACTAGAGCAGATAACGCCTTATCTGAATGTGAAAGGGCAGCGTGATGAGCAGCGTTGCCGTTTATTGGAAGCCCCTGCTTATCCTTATCCCTATGGGCGACGTATTGAAGACGGTTCAGTTGTCACCTTGAATGAAGCGAGAGACTGGCAAGAACAACCCGAGATCGCCAACCTGCGTAAAGAAAATGCGTGGTCTGACATTTCTGATCGTATTGTTGAGCGTACGCCGTATTTTAGAGTTGCTGAGCATTCAGCTCAATTACCTGCAAGCTTACTTCGCGATTACGAAGATAAGTTCAAGAAGGGGGCAATTAATGTCTTGAGTTGTTCGACGACCATGGAGATGGGCGTCGATATCGGTGGTATTTCAGTTGTGGCGATGAATAACGCGCCACCAAACCCAGCGAACTATCTTCAGCGTGCCGGTCGTGCTGGTCGTCGTGGTGAAACAAAATCAGTGGCATTAACGCTATGCAAGAGCACGCCACATGGTGAACATATTTTTGGTCAGACACGTTGGGCTTTTGATACGCCGATTCATGTTCCAAATGTTTCACTATCAAGTGAATATATAGTAAAGCGCCATATTAATGCTCTGCTGCTATCAGTTTTCTTACGTCAGAAAAATATCAGCGAAAACTCTCTGCGTTTGAGCTGTGGTAATTTCTTTATTTCAGCTCATGAAAACTGTGCTTCACAAGCCGAGCTGTTTACCAATTGGTGCTGTACTGAAGCGCTAACGATTATGAGTGATGGCTTAGAAACATTGCTCAGACGTACTGTTTTACAAGCCAGTACAAAAGCGCACTTGGTTCAAGATGCCGCTAAGCAAATGAATGTAATCTTGCAAAGTTGGCTAAAAGAGCATCAGTTGTTGTGTGAGCAGAGTGAGGCAGTTAAGGCTGATAGTAATAGACTTTCTACAGCCCAAGCTGCAGTTGAAACCCAAATTCAACGTTTAGAAGGTGAATACCTGTTATCTGAGCTTGCTAGAAAAGGGTTCTTGCCTGGTTATGGTTTCCCTACCGATGTGGTTTCACTCAATAATGATAATGCAGAAACCATCAATCGTCGAAAAGGGTTAATCAAAGCCGCTAAAGAAGCGAAGTCTGCAAAAAATGAGAAACTAGAACATCGTATTGATAATTTGTATAGCGCACGAGATTACCCGTCTCGGGATTTGTCTGTTGCGATAAGAGATTATGCACCGGGCAGTGAGGTTGTACTCGATGGCCGAGTATACCAATCCGGCGGTGTGATCCTTAATTGGCACAGCCCTGCATCTGCCGATCAGGTTAATGAAATCCAATCGTTAATGTGGGCTTGGCGCTGTCAGCATTGCGGTGCCAGTGGCACTGATAGAAATATGCCTTCAGAGTGTCGTTGCTGTGATGCGTCATTAAAATCTGATAGCTACCATCGATTTATCGAGCCGGGTAGTTTTGCGGTTGATATTCGCAATAAACCCCACAATGATATTTCTCGTTTAGTCCATGTGCCATTTCAAGATCCTTGGGTAACAGTTGAACAAGCAAATTGGGAAGAAATAAGTGTTAACCCGAGTGCATTGTTCAGATCGAGCCACGATGGTCATGTCTATTATCATAGTGCAGGGCTTTCAAACAGTGGTTACGCACTGTGTTTAGAGTGTGGGCGTATGGAGCCAATGCCTGATGCCGACGGTGTAACGCCACATCAAGTCCTTGATAACCATACACGCTTACGTGGCGGAAAAGGTGAGATCGAACGGGAGAGCGAGCATTTCTGCGGCGGGAATGAACGAGATTTTGCGATTAAGGGACCAATAAAGTTAGGGCACAGTACTCGTACCGATGTATTTGAATTATTGCTTTTTAATGGAGATGGTACTGTACTGAATAACCGTACTGTTGCGCGATCTATATCTGTATTACTACGTAATGAACTGGCTGAAAAGTTAGGTATCAATAGTGATGAGATCGGTTGCACAACCAAGCCTGTAAATTATAAAGACCATGAAGCGCAAGCCATTGTACTTTACGATTCTTCAGCTGGTGGCGCTGGTTTTGCGATTAAAGCCCCTGAATTTATTGTTGAGTTGCTGCAACGAGCGAAGAAAAAGGCCATTGAGTGTAATTGCGACAAGGCATGTCACCGTTGTCTGGTTGATTACTCGACTCAACATGCTCTGGATTTATTGAATCGCTGGAAAGTCATTGAGTTTTTAGATAATGACTTCTTTGCCCGGCTGTCACTACCAAGTGAATTCATGCTATTTGATCACGCTAACCGAAGAGAGTTGCGTCCATTAGTGACAGCATTAGAGCAGTCGCTGGCACGCTTAAAATCACCTGAACTATGTATTTACCTAGATAGCGAGGCACTTGGTGATTTGGGTGAGTGGCCATTAATTGATGTTCTTTATAGTTGGGCTAGAGAGGGAAGGGTGAAAGTCGTTCTAATAAGTCGTGATAGCGAATTATCTACTTCTGAGCAGATCAGCCTCTCATGGTTGTCAAACCATCCGAATATTGAACTACTTCAGCGTACTACACCGCTAAAAAGTGATATGACGTTATGCGCCGAGATTTATAGTGGCGAGCTTGCTCATTGCTGGGGTTTCCTTAATGAGTATGACTCACAGTTGATTACGGGATGTAGCGCCGTACCAGAACTAAAAGCGATAGAGCTAAACGTTACTAAACATCATGAAAAAATCGGTACAGTGCAGGTTCATAATGAATTGAATGGAACAGTAAAAGCATTTGGTGCTTTGTTTTGGACCAAGGTACTCCAAGCATCTGATCTGTTACTGAGTAAGATGCAGACCAATAAAATTGTTGAGGTAGAGTATTGTGACCGTTATTTGGCAGCACCATTACCATTTAGTTTGTGCTTAAGCACTGTTGGGGCATTACTAGGTCATTACAATGGCTGTAAAGCGAAGATCATCACTGGTCGCTTGCATACCTCGCTATATGCTCCAGAAACCGTGCAAGATAACTGGTACTGCGAGGAAGATAGGGAACAATTGGTTGAGAGCTGTATTAATAAAACTCAACTTGATATTACTTTTGAAACTGCACCTAAATTTAGTTTGCCACACGCCAGAACAATGAACCTGACCTTTGATGACGGTGCGATTGTAACTATTTGGCTTGATCAAGGCTTTGGTTACTGGTGGGTAGATAAATACGATTCAGAAAATCGCTTCCCTTCAAACTTGAGCATTCAACAACAGGCAGAACATATTATTCAAGGTAAATGGCAGCTTAGGGGCGGGCAGTGGCCTACCGCAGTGTTCTTCTCAATAGACGATTAATAAAAGAAAGGCAGCTTCGGCTGCCTTTTTTCACGAACATACCTATCCCGTCTTAAATTTATTTCGTAAGCTTACGATTACATGTCTACTCATAATGAGTATTACTATTACCCATATCGATTGCAAGTGGTGTTGTTAAGCATCACTTAAATTAATTAAATGGGTAATAAATGAAAAATGTCACTGTCGCTTTACTAGCTATATTAGCCTTGTCTGGTTGTTCTCAACGTGTAGCTGATCTGACTGTAGCCTCCACTAAAAACATGAATCTAAACTCTGATGGTTTTGTGACAGGTGAGCGTGTGGAAGGAGAAGATATGGTGCCTGTAGTCCTTTTTCCATTCGGAATTCCCCAAGTAAAAGAAGCAACGGATAAAGCGATTGAAAATAATCATTGTGCCGTTGGCCTAACAGATGTGGTTGTTACACAAAATAATCATGCATTTCTTTTTCTTCTGGGTGCGATTGGTTTCAGCGTAGAAGGAAACTTAGTTATTGATGCTAATAAACCAGGTTGTGAGCAATACCTTAATAAAGCCTAGTAATTAAACGCCGCATGGATGCGTCTTAATGAGATGTAGTCAAAGATGAAGTTGAATATAAATATTCCTCCCTTAGCTGAACAAAAACGAATAGCAGAAGAACTTGATGATCTTCAACGAATGGTTGATAACGCCCCAAGCACCGAAGAAAAAGAGAAATTTTCTGAAGCGTTAAATGAAAAGTGCGCTTTGTATTTTAATGGTTTATTGAAAAATGATAGAGATGAACATAATGAAAAAAACTAAAATGAATATTATTTGCATGGCACTATTATTGGCTACAGGCGTTGTAAAAGCTGATGTAGATACAAAAGCGTTTGCTTCTTGTGCATCAATTGATGGCGACTTATCACGTTTAGAGTGTTTTGATTCGCTGGCTAAAAAGAACAAACTAGATGGTCCACAATCACTGAAATTGGATAAAACTGCAATGGGTGATTGGTATGTCGATAAAAAGATTAACCCTGTTGATGATAGCCAAACAGTAACCATGGTACTGGAGTCAAAATCAGGAAAAAGTAAATGGGGACGTAATGTCGGTCTTGTATTACGTTGTAGTCAGAATACAACCGATATGTATATCACTTGGGGAGAATACCTCGGCAGTGAAGCGAAAGTCTTAACGCGTATTGGTTCTGAAAAAGCCTCAACAGAGAATTGGTCTCTTTCTACTGACAGTAAGGCATCGTTTAAGCGTAATCCAATAGTCTTAATTAAGCAGATGTTAGGACAATCAAAGTTTGTTGCCCAGGTTACCCCTTATAATGAATCGCCTGTTACGGCTATCTTCGATATTTCTGGTATTGATAATGCGGTGAAGCCTCTACGCGAAACATGCGGTTGGTGATATTTTCCAACATGATATAGGCTGCTTATAACATTTGTCATTCTCTTATTCGCGGTGAAAAACATGGCGCCGCTTCTACAGCTATGGTCAATCTAATGAAAAATATTCTTCTTTGTACAACAGGTGCAAGTCCTCAGGTATTAACAGAGACGCTTTATGGCTTATATACACAAGGCAAAGCTTTTCCTGATGAAATGTATGTGATTACAACAGAAAGCTCAAAAGCGATGCTTATCGATGGTTTGTATAAAAATGGCCATCTACAGGCGTTATTTGATGAATATGGGATGCCTGAAGTAGTGTTTAATGAAGGTCATATTTGGGTGATTGAAGATGATCATGGACAGCCTTTATCTGATGCAAAAGGTGAGGCTGATCAAGCACACATGGCTGATTTTATTACGCGTAAAGTGGCTGAACTAACAGCGGATACGAATACTGCTATTTATGCTTCTATAGCTGGTGGTCGTAAGACAATGGCTTTTTATATGGGCTATGCCATGTCACTATTGGGGCGTGAGCAAGATTCATTGAGCCATGTTTTTGTAAATGATGAATTTGAATTTGTTTCTGATTTCTACTTCCCAACATTGCGTGATAACTGGATTACGGGAAAAAAGCCAGGATCTCTTGTTAATACCAAAGATGCGATTGTGACTTTAGCTGAAATTCCTTTTGTAAGAATGAGGAAAAAATTTGAACATGATTTGATCAGTCAGATTGAAGATGCCTCATTCAGTAAAACTGTCGCGATGATGAATTCTGCTGAACAATTAGCTTCAGCTAAAATATCGAATAAAGCGTCGACAATATCTGTTTTAGGTATTGATATAAAATTAACAGCGAAAGAGTTAGCGCTGTATCAGTTTATAACGCGAGAATCAGATAAAACAATTATTGTTGATCGAACATTTGTTGAAAGTATTGAGCCGAGTAAAGCTTATCTTTCTGTATATGCTTTGATGAAGGGGGATGTTCGAGTATATAAAACATTTGGATTAGAGGATGAAATCTCCTGGAAAGAGCAAGATATTGCATTACTCAAACCCATGGAAAAGGAATTTATTCAACCAATTCGCACGCAAGTAAACGGAAAGCTAAAAAAAGCCTTACCTGCTGATGTGTTTGAGAAAGTTAAAATTCATTCTAAACGCTTCAGTGGCGGTAATACCTACTGGGTTTCAGATGACTTAGAGGTTATTGATACTGCTTATACTAAAAAATAAGTTAATAATTTTTCAATTCGATTAATCGTTATCCCTTGAGTAATATTTTCATAAAGATCAAATAACTTAAGGGGTTACTTCTTTGTCTTTTATTTTAAATTGATTTTTATCAATTGTTTTTCGACATCTATAGGTTGTGATATGACTTCTCAGTGCAAGCATATAAATATAAAAAGAGTTAAACGAAATTTATGGCAGCGCTTATTTAATAAAGCAATTTACCACTGTAAAGATTGCGGAAAAGTATTAAAATTATGAGTAATGATAAGAAAAAAGTAAGATCTCTGGTTATAGAAAAACATCGTATTCATTTGATTAAAGTGAAGAATAAACATCAGAAAAAAGCACAAGAACTTAAAATGAATATTGATGAACCCTTGCAATATCAACCTGAGGATAAACCGCGATCTTAAGCTTATGAATGACAAATCCAGCTCTTTAATTGATTAAATATCTGTTAATGGTTCTACGGAAATGAAGTCAAGAAGGAAGGTGTTATTTAGTGTAATTATCGGTAGTAATTGCCATCATGATAATCTTCGTAAAATATAAATGTGCTTTATTTTCAGCGAGCAGTTAACTAAATAAAAGCCATGGCCATGAAATAAATACTAAAACTGTATCAACACTAGATAGTTTTTTATGTAGCTTCAGCAAGCTACGGACGTTCGTCATAAGGATGCCTATATATTAATTATACCGAAACCGAAGAGAAGATCTTGTTGAAAAAGACAGGGGGGGCGATTTCAGAAAGTTATGAATACTTGGAATAATAAGAAAAAGAAAGCAGATAAAAATAAACGAAAAATGATAAAGAAGGCTCGAAGAAATGTTAAAAAAAATAATGATAAACGCCTATGGTGCGTGAAGACTAAAATGGCTTGCGATTACAATGCTTGGATAAGAGCTGACGCTGCAGTGCTGTATAAAGATGGTTCTTTATATTTTGAAGCTGATGGTAAAACTGATGTTATGTGTTTCCCTACTGGTAAATGGAGTTGTTTAATTGAATGTGACCCTAAAACTAGAGAGCCGTTGTATGTCGATTGTTGGAAGGGCCTTGATCTTGAAACACATTGCTGTGATAAAGGCTAATACAAAAAATCCTGCCTGAGTGCAGGATTTTATGCATAGGTTATTGGGGACTTCAGTTAATTATTTTCTTTTTGTATAAAGACCTTTTATCACAGAGTTAACAGTTCTTTGTTACAGATATGACTTAGGGTCGTGTAATCCTGAACATTTATCGACTTACATGACCAGTTAACATTAGGTAAAATATTTTACCTAAACAGGCGTTACTTAGATTTCCCCTCTGACTTTTTCATAAAGTTCACCAACTTCAATATGATCCACGAGATAATCTAAAAAAGCCCTGAGCTGTGGTTTGGGGTATTTGCCACCACGATAAACGGCGTAAATCTCAATACCTGCATGTTCATGTGGTGAAGCAGTCCAATCTGGCAATACTTTTTGTAGTTTCCCATCTTTTATAGAGTCAGATACCATCCAGCTTGAAAGTAGCAATAGGCCTGTCCCACCCAGTGCTGCAGACATTAATGGAGACCCGCCTCTTGAATATAAATTCCCCTTAACTGCAACTTTCTTATGTTGTTTCTTATTGGAAAAATGCCAGTAGTTACGTTTTCTGTCACGGCTTAGTAGCAAGCAGTTGTGTTGGCTTACTTCTTCTGGAGTAGTCGGTGTACCGCAACGCTCAAGGTAGCTTGGAGAAGCACACAGAATTGTATGGTTCGGCATCAGCATTCTAGCATTTAGGCTGCTATCGGCAGGGCGGCCAATTCGGATACCTAAGTCGATATTCTCAGCATTCATATCGACCATTCTATCGTCTAGTTCAATATCAACGGTAACGTTAGGGTAGCGTTTGAGAAAGTCAGGCAAGATAGGGTTGATACACAGGTTTCCGAAGCTTTCAAAAACAGAGATCCGCAAGGTGCCACTCGGTACATCGTTTGTTTTATCCATAGAACGAATGAGTTGATCGGCATCTTCCATTAGCTTACTGGCACCAACAAGGAAATACTGACCCTCTTCGGTGAGTAATAATTGGCGTGTACTGCGCTTAAATAGGGTTACTCGAAGCTGTTTTTCAAGATTATCGATATTTCTGGCCACAGAAGAGGGTGCCATGTGCAGAGCATGCCCCGCCTTAGAGAAACTGCCGGATTCAACTACCTGGGTAAACACTCGTACAAGATCTAACATTCAGCTCACCTTTGCGTTTTACGCAAAACTATTGCAGATAATAGCGGCATTCTATCTCTCAGTCGAATTCTGCACAATGTCCTTATTGAATCAGAAGGGAGCTCAACAAGGGCCAGTCTGCGAAAATATTTGACAGTTTACATATCTAAAATAGTGCAATCAATTGAGGGGATAAGAATGCAAAAGCGTATTGATATTAGTGGATTACAAACAAAAGCAATTGAAGCGATGATGGGGCTAGAAAACTATGTGTCAGGCTCTGAACTGCCAGCTACCTTGAAAGAACTGATTAAACTGCGTGCATCGATGATCAATAACTGCGCCTATTGTATTCAAATGCACACACCTGTTGCTCAAAAAAGTGGTATCGACGTACAGCGTTTAATGACATTAGCCGCATGGCAAGAATCGCCGCTGTTTAGCGATGTAGAATGCGCTGTACTGGCGATGACTGATGAAATGACGTTAATTGCCGATCAGGGTTTGCTTGAAGCAACTTATAAGCGCTGTATTGAATTACTGGGCGAAACTGCGACCGCGCAGTGTATGATGCAAATTGTCACTATCAATGCTTGGAACCGAATAGCGATATCGACCAAAATGGAGCATGCCAGCTAAATTTCTTTCACCTTGATGAAGAGTTTATAATATTTTTCACAATGATAAATGGCTCACCAATCTTTATTAGTAAGCCATGAGAAAGCCTTGAATCAGTAATGGTTTGAGGCTTTTTCGATATGACCGACTAAGTGACTAACGCAACCAAGAGGGCGAGATTGTGTCGATTCACCAATAACTGCTTTTTTAATTCGTGAATATTCCCGGACTCGATTATGCGCTCTATCAATCTTGCCGGGTAATGGTCGCGCGGCACGGTATGGTCGTGTGCCCCAATAAAATTCGTAGAAGGTTTCAAAACACCTTGCGAGTTTATTGCTGGTTGATTCCTTGCGACAGCCTTGTACCACCTTGAATGCTAATCCGTTAGGGTTTAAAGATGGCAATATTTTGATGAAATAAGCCTCTAACCAACGGCCTCGGTTAAGCGGTTTATTCAGGTTGACTCCGATGGCTGCATGAGACAAGACGCTCATCAACTCGTCAGTATTCGCATCTATGTCTTGCTGCGCTTCTAAAATTATTGTTAAAGGGCTCATTGTTCGCGTCCTCATTGTGGCATCTTCCCAAAGGGGGGGGATGCTCCGTTTGGATAATGAATGTCAGCTCATGAACTAATCTCTACTTCTTTTATTTTCAATCTTGATCGCTACACTGGCAGCAATGATGATGAAAAATGCAGCCACGAAGAAGTAATGGAGTACTTCCATGAACGAATGGAAACTCATATGATGACTCTCGCTGTCATATACACACTAGAGAACTCATCTAATTCTATTTCTGATGGCATCTTCTCTGTCTCTTTATCTATAAGGGTTATTTCGAAGTCTTTAATGTCTGGTTTATGTGTTCTAAGCGACATCAAGGCAATATCTCTTGCTTTTACCGCATGACTGGCTGAGTACACATAACCGACACCTGCGACTTCTACATAGTAAGAGAATCCATTATTGTTACGTTCGGCTTCTACTGCCACGTCAATAAATGCCGGAAGATAACTAACGTAGATAGTAAATTCAGTATGATCACCTGATTGCTCACAGACTTGGATATCCTTAATAACCACAGAGCCTTTCGCTGCAATGTTGCTCAATGTCAGTAATTCATCGATAGCGCAATAACGGGATTGCTTTAAATGAGTATTAAGCTTGTGGGTTCTGGCATTTACATTCGTTGAATAAATCGCTGAGTTACCTAGCTCGAGTAACAGTACGACGGTTGATTCCATAGCGTTTTTCCTCAAATATATCTAGGCTGGCTTCTGTGAGCTGACAATACATCGAATCTACCTACTCAATAGCAAGATCAAGGTTTGCTGTTAGGGGCTTTCGCCCCTTTTTCTCTTACACGGCTCTTGCGTATTGCGGTAGCCCAGCCCCTTCTTTCGTTAAGACCATTTGCCATACACTCAAGCTACGGCTTCGAAACGCCCCCGCACACGATAGTAAGTAGTAACGCCACATTCGATAGAATGTTTCATCGTATTTATGTGAAATTTCTCCCCACCCTTCTTCAAAATTATGGCACCAAGCGACTAACGTCTTATCATAATCAGGACCAATGTTATGCAAGTCTTCAAAGTTAAACTTGTTCTCCATTGCTGCACCTAATTGAGTGATTGATGGAATCACCCCATTGGGGAAAATGTATTTATCAATCCAAGGGTCAGTTTCGTTTTGAGATTTTGGATTACCGATGGTATGGAGCAAGAATGCTCCGTCGTCTTTAAGGAATCGGTTTGCACAGGTGAAAAACTCTTCGTAATTCTCAGGGCCCACATGCTCAATCATACCAATTGATACAACACGGTCGTATGCAATGTCTGGCGAGTAGTGTCGGTAATCTTGAAGAATAAAATTAACGGGCAATCGCTTGTCGCGTGCTTTTTTCATACCTAGTGTCATTTGTTCTTTAGAGAGGGTTAAACCATGACAAATAACACCATAATGCTCAGCGGCGTAGTTCATGAAACTGCCCCACCCACAGCCAATGTCTAATACATGCATACCCGGTTCTAGCCCCATTTTACGGCAAACTAGGTCAAGTTTAGATTCTTGGGCTTCGTTGAGATTTTCCGCATGCTTCCAGTAACCGCACGTGTACGTCATTCGGTCATCTAACATTGTTTGGAATAAATCATTACCGAGGTCATAATGGAAGGGTACATCTTTACTGCATCGCGTGACACTTTGCTTATTGAATAGGCTTACAACCTTATTTCGTCCAATATGAGCGCCTAGCAATAGCTTAGCTTTAAGACCGAGTTTACTCTCTAAATTGTGCTTGGTGATGCGACTTACTAATTCATCAATTCTGTCGCAATCCCATAAACCATCCATGTAAGTTTCACCTAACCCTAATGAACCATCCACCAGAATCCTATCTAGTGCAGCCTCGTCATGAAGCCTGATATCCCAATCACGTTTACCGTTGATTTGAATATCGGCTGGGCGTAATAGTTCATTGAAAAGTTTTAAATTGGACATAACTTACCTGCTATATAAAACAAGAAACATTTTGAGACCACAAAAAAATAGCACTTTATGAAATGACATTATGTTCATTTTTACTAAACACCATGCTTAGAATAATTAACGTGAAAAGTTTGATGTTTTGTGTATAGGAAGTACTTCTTAGTATTAGTGATTGAATTGAACGAAATTTATACAGCGGTTTGATGATGTTATTATTTATCGTCGTTTGTTGCTCTCTTTACTACATTGTGCTGCCGAAAGTTAAATGAAATACCGCTTTAAATATACTCATCGAAGATAGATTAATTTAGGTGTATGACGAATAAATCTTTATAGCATTATGAGGCGTGTACTTTATTAAAAGTTAGATTGTTTATTACGTATAGCTATTAATAATGATGTTGATGAATGTTTTGTACGATTTAAATGTTCCGATATATAAGCTAAGTCTGTGTTTATTAGCATGTTTATCGGTATTGTTACAGTATAGTAAAAGTCATTTATCTAAAAGACAGATTATCACCAATGATGGAATGAAGCATAATTGCTCCATCAAAACGAAGAGCATAAATAAACGCTCTGATGTTTCTTTAATAGCAATGCTATATGCATATTAACTCTGTCTACTATAGTGCTGAACAAGATCGATAAATTCTATGATATATAGGTTTTATACCGAAAGTGATCCGTAATACATTAAGCGTTAGACACCATATTATAATGAAGGTAAATAGTGAAAAAATTAAATATTTCCATTTCTACGTTGTTGGTTTTATTTTCAGCGGCAACGTTAGCTGATATTAATATCGTAGATACAAAAAATGGTTCGTGGGTAACGGTATCTAAAAATGGTGTGGCAGAAGAGAATGCATTAGTTACGACTCCTAAGTTGTATCAATTAAATCAAGCATTTAACACTGACGATAATGGTCGTGTTTTTATTCCCTTATCCTTAAATAGTTCACGTTCTATTCAATATAAAGCAGTGACGTCTAATGGTGAGGAATTTTTACGCATTGCGTATCATGGTGTGAGTAAGCGCTAAAGATTACGTATTTATAACAAGCTAAAGGTATTTCTCAATATTTGAATAGAGTTCCGTTTAGGGACTTCATGAAACCAATCACATAATATTATCATTTATCTCTATGGTTGGTATAAAACATAAATAAAGGAACAAAGAATGACGACTCTATCTGATAAGCCGGGTATCACTCTATTAAAATCTGGTTCATTTAAGTTGAATGATTTAAGTAAACTTCTTGAAGTTGATGGCTTAAAAAGCGAAATGGCTGAAGTTGCAGTGACAAATAATTCAAATGCATTAACGATTGGTCACTTCATCATGGAACCAGGCGTTGAATTTGAATATCTTTATGATTCTGTAGAATATAAAGTGGTCACAAAAGGGAAAATTGTAATGCGTGATCAACAAGGTAATAAATATATTGCTGAAGTTGGTGATGTTATTTTATTTTCTTCTAATGTATCTGTTATTTTTGACGCAGAAAGTGATGGCGAAGCAATTTATACAGCTCACCGGAAAGCAGCTCCTGAATTTGCACCACAAGTATAATATTTAAGGTATTACCATGATAAATAAAATAGTTAATAAATATAAAGCGGTATTCTGCTCTTCGAATGGTGTGCATATTCATCCTAATGTTGATAACGGCATCCAACCAACATCAGATAATTTTGAGGGCGGTGTTTTAAAATGCAATTGTCGTTCAAATACAGTTACTGTTGAGATAAAAGGGCAAAGTGCTCATAACCATGTTTGTGGTTGCTCTAAGTGTTGGAAGCCTAACGATAGTTTGTTCTCACAGGTTGCTGTAATACCAAGAGATAACCTGAAAGTGACTAATAATGAGTCGAAACTTCAGGTTGTTGATGAGAGTGCAGCCATTAAGCGATTTGCTTGTAAGGATTGTGGTGTGCACATGTATGGGCGAATTGACAATACCGATCACCCGTTCTTTGGCTTAGACTTTATTCATACTGAACTATCAGCAGAAAAAGGTTGGTCAGCACCTGAGTTCGCAGCGTTTGTATCATCAATTATAGAAACAGGAACAAATCCTGAAGATATGGGAGCAATTCGTAAGCAATTACAATCGCAAGGTTTAGAACCTTATGATTGTCTTTCTCCTGTATTAATGGATGCAATCGCAGCACATATTGCGAACAGCAAATAATAAAAAAGGCTCTTTGGAGCCTTTTTTTGATCTGTTTTAATGTATATACCTAAGCTACAAGATTCAGAGTGATCTCTGCGTATTTAGTCCAATTTTACGCTGTTAGTTTAGTTGCTCGCTTAGGAAATCAACCAGCATACGTACTTTAGGTGATAGATGACGGTTATGTGGGTAGAGTGCCCAGATCCCATCATCACTCTCAGTAAATTGGGTCAACAACGGTATGAGCTGTTGATTGTCGATATATTCTTGTACGTAATAGTCAGGCAGTTGAACAATACCAAGTCCTTTTAGGGCAGCATCAGTTAGTGCATGGCCACTGTTACAACGAAGATTACCTTTTATCCGAATATTACGGTGTTTGCCATTTTCTTGAAAACGCCAATAGTCGAGTGTTCCCTGAAGGCAATTATGATGATTGAGTTCAGATAATGAATAAGGCACACCATGGGTCGAAAGATATTTTTCTGAAGCGCAAACATATTGGGTACGAGATCCCAGCCTTTTGGCCATCATCGAAGAATCTTCTAGTTGGCCAAGACGAATAGCTAAATCATACCCTTCGTCGATCAAGTCAACTTTTTGATTTGATAGTTGTAGGTTAACTTCAAGCTCGGGATATTGAAGAGTAAAATCGTTTATTAACGGTGCAAGAGTACCTTCACCATAGGTAATGGGAGCCGTAATTTTTAATTTCCCTTGAGGCGAGCTTTGCAAATTACTGATTGCTCTTTCAGCTTCATCTAACCCGTCTAGAACTTGTCGACAGTGTTGGTAATAAACGCGACCAACATCGGTTACAGACACTTTTCGGGTAGTACGGTAAAACAGTTTAGCGGATAATCTTTTTTCTAACGCACTGATTTGACGACTAACTTGGGCTGTTGAAATTCCCAGTCGTTTTGATGCTGCGGTAAAGCTTTCAGTCTCAGTAACAGCGACAAACTCACTGACTCCTTCCCAGTTAAACATTATTACTACCACGTAAAAATAATTCAATATTAATTGAATTATCGACCTCATTGAAATAAAAGCAAGCAATTTCACGCTGAAAATTTACTGAAGAGATTCGTTCTTCTTGTCAAACTGGCAAGATAAAATTAGTCATTATTATTACCTGTTAGTAAAAGTAATTTGTTTTTTTAGCTGATTATCATCTTTAGTGAAAGTAATATAATGAGTTTATTGAAACAGGACATATAATTTCCTTTGAATTTACATCGGTAAAGTAACCGCTTTTGGTTTTTCAGTTCCCTTTACTCTATGAAGTTAGAGGGACAACGCAGTGCAAAGAGATAGAAAAATGACAATTGAAAATATTAGTGTAAATAAGTCTTTTGGTGGTTGGCATAAACAATACAGCCATTACTCCAATATCTTAAATTGCACTATGCAGTTTGCCATTTTTTTGCCACCACAGGTTGTATGTGGAAAAAAGGTACCAGTGATTTACTGGCTTTCTGATGTTTCCTGCACTGACGAAAATTTTATGCAAAAAGCGGGTGTACAGCGTCTTGCTGCCGAACTTGGGGTAGCCATTGTGGCACCGGATACGAGTCCAAGGGGTGATGATATTGTCGATGATGTAGAGCATGGATTAGGTCTGGGGGCTGGCTTTTATGTTAACGCAACGCAGGCACCATGGAATCGTCATTATCAGATGTATGATTATGTGGTTGATGAGCTGCCAAAATTGATTGAAACACATTTTCCGATAAATGAAAAAAGTGCAATTTCCGGTCACTCAATGGGTGGGCATGGAGCACTGGTAATAGCAATGCGCAACCCAGAACGCTATCAATCAGTATCGGCATTTAGTCCGATCAGTAACCCGATGGATGTGCCTTGGGGACAAAAAGCATTTACGGCTTATCTTGGTCAAGATCGTGAAAGCTGGGCGAGCTATGATACTTGTGCCTTGATGCGTAAAGCAAAACATTTTGTGCCAGCACGGGTTGATCAAGGCGAGAGCGATGGCTTCCTTGACGATCAGCTCACATCTAAGAAATTGTCTGATGCCGCTAAAGTGAGTGGATACCCACTAGAGTTAAATCAACATGTAGACTATGACCATAGTTACTACTTGATCAGTAGCTTTATTGAACAGCATTTACGTTTTCATGCGAGTCATCTTAATCAGTAAAATATTCCATATAGTCATGTACTAAATAGCTATGTACTAACTTTTATCCCGTCGGGCGTATGCCCGGCGGGATTTTTTTATTTCTATTTATTGTTGCGCGCTTTTTATACTTACCCCTTCGAAATTGTTTCATGTTGGTAATAGTCATTTGATGAAATGGCGGATTATCATTTTATTTGGTATCAATATAATACCCACATCACATAATCGCTCGTTGTTATGACGAGTTATCAGATTTCCAAACGCCAACAGACTGGCGTTAAAAGGGTAGAGCATACTATGTCAAAAATTGTTGTTGTGGGAGGCGGTGCCGCAGGTCTAGAGCTGGTAACTCGTCTAGGTAGAAGCTTTGGTCGTCGCGATACTCATGAAATTATTCTGGTTGAACCTTCCACTCACCACTATTGGAAGCCTCGTCTACATGAAATCGCTGCGGGCACCTTTGATGCTGAACTGGATGCGGTAAGTTACTTACAGCATGCCCGTTGTAATGACTACCAGTATGTTCAGGCTGCGATGTCAAGTTTAGACCGAGCAACGAAGACGCTCCAATTACGCAATGAAAATGGTACAGGATCTTCGCTTGATTATGATTATCTAGTGATTGCTGTTGGGGCTGTGAGCAACGACTTCAAAACACCAGGTGTAAGTGACCACTGTCTGTTTCTTGATTCTTCGTTGCAAGCTCAACTTGCTTGGGAGAAAATTAATCCGTTACTCAGGGCGGAAGGTAAGCATCATTTATCGATTGTTGGTGCGGGTGCAACAGGGGTGGAGCTAGCGGCAGAGTTGGCTAAAGTTAGTGCTAAGTTGCAACGTTATCGTCATGGCTCAGAGCTAGCAATTACCTTAATAGAAGCATCTGATCGAGTATTGCCTGCTGGTCCTGAATGCATGTCAGAAAAAGTACAAAAAGCTCTCGAAAAGCAAGGGATCACAGTACGAACGAATACCCGAGTTCAACGTGCAGAAGCTGGTGAATTAGTGACTGCAGAAGGAGAAATTATAACTGCGGATCTACAAGTATGGGCTGCTGGGATCAAGTGTGCTGAGTGGTTAACTCAGTTAGATGGACTGGAAACCAACCGCCTAAATCAGCTTAAAGTTGATGCTAATCTGCAATCGACACTTGATGATGCAATCTTCGTGTTGGGTGATAGTGCGGAATGTCCACAAGCGGATGGCTCGTTTGTACCACCACGAGCACAGGCTGCGAATCAAGCTGCAGGACATCTGGCACGCCAGTTTAAGCGTTTATTAAAAGGGAAGGCGCTAAAACCTTTTATTTTTAACGATGGTGGTATGGTGATTGCGGTAGGGCATGACTATGCCGTGGGCAGCTTAATGAATAATAAACTGATCTTACGTGGTCGATTTGTTCGCAATCTTTACGATATGATTTTCCGCCTGCACCAACAGATCTTATTTGGCTGGGGGCGTGTAACGGCTTTAGTTTTACTAAAACGTATCAAGTGCGCGTTGAACCCTTATTACAAAGGAAATATTTCCTAAGGCTACTTTTAATATCGCTTACGTTATATTTGAATTGCTTCGTGTTAAAGCCAGAGTACGTCATTCTGGTTTTAATCCCTTACCTTTTCTTTCCTTTCTTTCTTTTCGAGAGTGAGCTCTTCAACGCGTTGAATCAAAAAATCTTTAAAGTTTGCACAACGGGCGGGCATATGCTTTCTGGGTTTGAAATATAAACTTAATTCAAATTCGCTACTGATATAGTTATTCAAAATGGGGACTAACTTTCCCTGTGCAACAGAACGCTGAATTAGGCTGTAAGGTAAATACGCAATTCCTCCGCCTGCGAGTGCAATATTTTTAAGTATTTCGCTGTCGTCGGCTTCCACTGTTTGCGATATTTCAACCGTGTTATATTCACCATCTTGTTCAAAAATCCATTTGTTACCCCCTACAAGCGTGGTGGCGTATAAGCATAAATGTTGTGTTAAATCATGTGGATAAATTGGTTTCCCGTATTTTTTAATATAACTTGGAGAGCAGCAAACTGTAAGAGGTTCATGCAGCAATGTGCGTTTAACCAGTAGGCTATCTTTATCTTGAAAGCCACGGTAAGTCGCGTTTGCACGGATAGCGAAGTCAACATCATGTACATGATCGACATCGAAAGCCGTTTCAATTACAACAAAGTTAATAAAAGGGTTCTCATGAACATATTCACCAATAATCTGGCTTAAAAAATGTTTTGCAAATAGGGGAGTACTTGCAATTTTAATTGTGCCTTTATCTTCATTACTTAAATTTTGAACTTCATTGAAAACATCATTAATTTGGTTGTTTATGGTGCTAAATTGCTCAAACAGGTGCAGACCTGCCTGAGTTGGGCTTATTTTTCGTGTAGTACGTTTTACTAAGCCTACGCCCATTTTTTCTTCGAGTTCATTTAACCATCGGCTTCCTGCTGATGCTGAAATACCATACTGCTTTGCCGCTTCACTTAGTGACCCACTTCTGACGACATGCAAAAAAAAGACAACCTTGTTAAGCATTTAACATCCTGTTTAGTAATGGTACTGAGATCAATTTATTTGTATGTACTATGTATATACTTATATCAAATTTATTCTATGCACGCTATTGCAGATGTGTTGCGCTATTCAGTTTCGATATTGCAAAGCAGTTTTGCATCATTGACGGTAATCATTTGGATTTAATCATCTAAAATAGATTAAAAGGCTCTTGAGTGCGTTGGTACTTACTGTGCTGTTAGATTTCGTTATGTATACCAAAGTGTGCATCAACAATGC
Organism: Photobacterium profundum; assembly: GCF_003026285.1. GTDB lineage: Bacteria > Pseudomonadota > Gammaproteobacteria > Enterobacterales > Vibrionaceae > Photobacterium > Photobacterium profundum. The sequence continues at coordinate 308,529 of NZ_PYOD01000002.1, read as the reverse complement.
TTTTTGATTGGTATTTAAAAGGGAATAGCTCATGTTAACTAATAAAGTTTGTATAGTGACTGGTGGTGCTCAAGGAATTGGACGTAGTATTGTAGAAACCTTTGCACAAAATGATGCAAAAATGGTTTTTGCATGCGATATGAATGCGTCAGTAATGGCAGATCTTGAATCGGCATACAACAATGTGCGTGCTTTAGAGCTCAATGTATGTGATAGAAAATCTATCGGTGTGGCAATAGCAAGTATTAAGGCCGAATTTGGTCATATTGATGTGCTGGTAAATAATGCGGGTATAACGCGTGATAACCTTATTGATAAAATGACCGAAGAAGAATGGGATATGGTGGCTGATGTGAACCTGAAAGGGGTTTTCAATATGACACAAGCTATTGCGCCTATTATGATTGAAAATGGTATTGGTTCTATTATTACTATGTCTTCAGTTGTGGGTACTGATGGTAATATTGGTCAGAGTAACTATGCGGCAACCAAAGGTGGTGTTATCGCCATGACGAAAGGTTGGTCGAAAGAATTTTCTCGTAAAGGGGCTCAGGTTCGCGCGAACTGCATAGCACCTGGTTTTATTGAGACGCCAATGACCAAAGATTTGCCAGAAAAAGTCTTGGATTACATGACAAATAAAACGCCACTTAAGCGAATGGGCAAACCAACAGATATAGCGGAAGGGGCATTGTTCCTTGCGAGTGAACGTTCATCATTTATCACTGGGCAAACTTTGAAGATCGATGGTGGTCTAGTGATTTAATTATAATAAAAGTAACGATGTGCTAAAAACTTTAAGCAGGCTTATCACCATAAACCTGCTTTTTTTATATCTAAAAATTAAGAATATACTATTTATTACTAATCATAAGCTAAATGGGCTACATCTTTTTAACGCTGTCTCGTTCTACTAATGTGGGCTCAAGTTGGATAACTTGGTTTGTTTCACGTTGGCTTTGGATTTTATCCAATAACGTATCGACGGCTTGTTGACCCAATCGATGCTTGGGCTGGTGAATGGTTGTTAATGATGGCGTTATGTATTTAGCCAATTTGATATCATCGTAACCCACAATAGAGATATCGTTAGGCACAGAAATGCCTTTTTTATTTGCTGTATTAATGACACCCATTGCCATCATGTCGTTACAAACGAAAAGTGCAGTTGGTAAACTACCTCTCGCGTAGAGATCTTCAAATGCCTTTTCACCGCCTTCACATTCGAAATTACCTGATGCAATCCAATTTTTATTGATTGTTAATCCAGCTTCTTCCATTGCTTGTACAAAGCCAGATAAGCGTTGCTGAGCTGGCAATTTGTCTAATGGGCCAGTTAAGCAGCCGATTTGAGTATGGCCTTGAGCAATAAGATGGCGGGTTGCTAAATAACCACCATGATGTGAGTTGTCTTGAATTTTATCGCTTGGAAAATCAATAGGCCCCCAGTCCATGACAACGGTCGGTACTGGCTGGTGACGAGCGAATAAATTGAATTCTTCATTGTCGACTTCGCTACACATTAGAAGCAAACCATCTACCCGTTTTTGTAGCAGGGTATCAAGGTTAGAGTGCATGCGAGCGATATCGCCTTCGGTATTACAGAGAATTAGGTTATAACCGTGTTCATAGCAGCGACGCTCAACACCTTTTACTACTTCACCAAAAAATGGATTCGTTGATGTGGTCACGAGCATGCCAAAAGTACGTGTGTTTTTTACTTTTAAACTACGAGCCAGCGCAGAAGGTGCGTAGTTCAGCTCGTCTACTGCGGCTAATACGCGAGTCGATATATCTTCACTGACGAAGCGTGTTTTGTTGAGTACGTGGCTGACTGTTGAAGTAGAAACTCCCACATGTTTTGCAACATCTTTAATTGTCGCCATTAAACTCTCCCTGACTCAATATCTGATCGCAGCTTACTATTTGAAAACGTAACTAAAATGCGTGCTGCGATTCAGATTTAATTGCTATTTAGCTGTGCTCAGTAAGAAATCGTTCTACTTCACTTAGGTGTGGAATCGATGTTTGAGCACCCATACGTGTTACTGAAATTGCAGCGGCAGCATGTGCAAAACGGATTGCGTCATCCATTTTACGACCTGCTTGTAAACCGGTCAAAAAAGCACCGTTGAATGTATCGCCAGCACCTGTTGTATCTGTAGCATCAACACGGAAACCTTCAACTTGTTGGCCTTTACCACCTTGGCTTATCCAAACACCTTTACTGCCCAATGTGATCATTACACATTTGATCCCTTTGGCATGAAGTGCATCAGCAGCTTGTTGTGCAGATGCCATATCTTCAACTTTGATGCCTGTTAGCAGCTCAGCTTCAGTTTCATTAGGCGTAATCATATCAACAAGTTGCAATAAGTCATCTGTTAATGGTTGCGCTGGTGCAGGGTTTAACACCACTTTGGTACCAGATTGCTTCGCAATAGTGGCTGCAGCTTCAATGGTTTCTATTGGTGTTTCTAATTGCATGAGTAACGTATTAGCATTGGCAATTAATGCGTGGTGAGGTTTAATACGTTCAGCGGTTAAGCATGCATTTGCTTCAGCTGAAATACAAATGCTGTTTTCACCCGTTGCTGCAACCTGAATCATCGCAATGCCTGTCGGCATGTTTTCTTCAACCATTACCGCTTCAGTATTCATACCTTCATTGGCAAATGTTTCTAGCATCTGATGACCAAAACTGTCATCACCTACACTCGCGATAAAGGCAATGTCTGCACCTAAACGGGCCGCAGCAACAGCTTGGTTTGCCCCTTTGCCGCCAGGAATAACACAATAGCTGTGACCATGTAACGTTTCACCGGGACGAGGAAAAGAAGCAACCTGAAGAACATGATCAGCGTTAACACTACCTAGAACAACTAACTTATTCATACAAAACCTTTCTTATTTGTGTTCTTTACCAAAACATATGGGTTAATACTGCAATGTGAGGCAGGTATTAAACGATGTATTTTGTGTTGATGAGGGGAGAAGTAAATAATCAGAAGAGTATCTAGAAATGAATTCCTAGATACTCACCATGGTATTGATTACTCAGTAACAACCTTTAGAGGTACAGGAATGCTTTTCTCAACAGATTCCCCTTTTAGTACCTTGACGGCTGTTTCAACACCAAGTGCACCAATTAGATCAGGCTGTTGGGCAATTGTGGCGCCAAGCATTCCGCGTTTAACCGCAGCAAGGCCGTCATCAGTGCCATCAAAACCAACAATCAGGATATCTTTACCAGACGCTTGAACAGCACGCAGTGCACCCAGTGCCATTTCATCATTTTGTGCAAATACCGCTTGAACATCAGGGTTTGCTGCTAGCAAGTTTTCCATAACGTTAAGACCTTTAGTACGGTCAAAATCAGCTGGCTGGCTACTTAGCAGATCCATTTTGTAGGTATCTACAGCTTGCATGAAGCCTTTACCACGTTCACGTGCAGCAGAGGTGCCTGCAATGCCTTCAAGTTGGATAACGCGAGCTTTTTCGCCCACTTTTTCCATGATGTATTTACCCGCCATCTCACCACCAGCAACGTTATCTGATGCAATGTGGCTTACTACTTCGCCACGGCTTGCGCCACGGTCAAGTGTTAGTACTGGGATATTTGAACGGTTCGCCATACGAATCGCGTTCGATACCGCATCTGAATCGGTTGGGTTAATCAAAATGGCTTTCACGCCACGAACAGTCAGATCTTCAACGTTAGACAGTTCTTTGCTTGGGTCATTCTGAGAATCAAGAACAATCAGGTTGTAGCCCAGCTCTTTTGCTTTCGCCTCAGCGCCTTCTTTCATGGTGACGAAAAATGGGTTATTCAGCGTAGAAACAACCATTGCCATAGTGTCTTGCGCAGATGCAGTCGTACTGAAAGAAGCCGAAAGAACAGCAGCAGAGATTAGGGTTGCTAACTTTTTCATTCTATATTCCTTATATATTTCGGGTCAGTTTGTTAGGCACAATAAACAAAGGGTTGGGGGTGTTTATTGTGCCAATGCTCAGAGGTTTATGTTTTCGAATTACTTATTTTTATTATCTACCAGTACCGCAAGCAAGATTACCACTGCTTTTGCAATCATTTGGTAGTATGAAGACACGTCTAACAGGTTTAGTGCATTGTTTAAGAAGCCGATAATAAGCGCACCTACTAGTGTGCCCATTATGCGACCTTTACCACCAGCAAGGCTGGTACCACCCAATACCACAGCAGCAATCGCATCCAGTTCGTATCCCATACCAGCGGTAGGCTGAGCAGATGAAAGACGAGAGGTTACGATGATGCCAGCAAGGGCAGCTAACAGGCCACAGATAGCGTAGACGCCAATCTTGACGCGATCTACGTTTATACCTGATAAGCGAGTTGCTGATTCATTACCGCCCAGTGCGTAGATGTAACGACCGAAGCGAGTGTGATTCAATAAATACCAGATTGAAGCAAATACAATAACCATTAGCCAGATAGGAACAGGAATACCCATTGCGTAACCTGTACCGAACCATGCAAAGCTATCTGCTACATCTGTAAAGCCAGTAGAAATAGGGCGACCATCGGTGTAAACCATGGTGACACCACGCAGTAATGTCATGGTTACTAAGGTGGCAATAAATGCTTGCACTTTACCTTTGGCTATAATGACACCACTGATAGCGCCTAAAGCTGCACCTGCTAGTAGGGCTGTAGGTACGGCAATGATGGCTGGAATTTCAAGACCAATCATGGTGGCGGCAAATGCTCCACACAAGGCTAATACAGAACCCACACTTAGGTCGATACCAGCAGTCAAAATAACCAGCGTCATACCTACTGCAATAATTGCATTGACAGAGGTTTGGCGAAGAATGTTTAAAATGTTGTCGACAGTAAAGAAGTTGGGGTTAAGAAAAGACACAACAACAATCAGTAAGATCAATGCGATCAGTGATTTTTGTTCAATTAACCATTCTTTAGTGAACAGCTTACCTGCTTTATTTTTTGAATCGTCTGTTTTGGTCATCGCGTTGCTGCTCATGCTGCTACCTCGTTGTTCTGCTCGATGGTTTTACCTACCGCGCAGGCCAGTAATTTTTCTTGATCGGCATCGGTTGCCATAAATTCACCGCTGATACGGCCTTCATGCATCACCATGATGCGGTCACTCATTCCCAGTACTTCTGGCATTTCAGAAGAAACTAAGATGATGCTCATGCCTTCAGCCTTAAATTGGTTGATGAGTTGATAAATCTCTTTCTTTGCCCCTACATCAACACCACGGGTTGGCTCATCCAAAATTAAGACTTTCGGGCGGGTCATTAATCCTTTGGCGATGGCGACTTTCTGTTGGTTACCACCAGAGAGGTTGCCAATGATTTGATCTCGCGTTGGGGTTTTGATGTTGAATAAGCGGATGAAATCTTCCACCGCGGTTACTTCTTCGTAATGTTTCAGCTGAACACCTTTAGAAAGCTGTTCGAGTGAACATAACGACATGTTCTCTTTTACTGATAACCCAAGTACCAGCCCATCACCTTTCCGGTCTTCCGATATATACGCAATTCCGTTCGCTAAGCCATCTTGTGGAGTTACTGGGTTAATGGTTTTACCATTAAGTTTTACATCGCCTGACTCACGCTTTAGGGCACCGTAAATAACTTTCATTAACTCGGTACGACCTGCACCCATTAAGCCTGAGACGCCTAAGATTTCACCGCGATCCAGTTTGAAGCTGACATTGTTGACACCAGCACCTGTCAGGTTTGTTACTTCAAGGCAGGTTTCACCGTGGCGCACATCAATACGAGGGTATTGCTCATCTAAGCGACGGCCTACCATCATTTCGATCAAGCCGTCTTCATCGGTATCGGCTACAGCGCGTTCACCGATGAATTTTCCGTCTCGTAATACTGTAATATCGTCGCAGATTTCGAAGATTTCTTTTAAGCGGTGCGAGATATAGACAATGCCACAACCTTCGTCACGCAACTCATTAATCACTTTAAACAGCGATTCCGTTTCGGTATCTGTTAGTGCATCGGTTGGCTCATCCATAATGATGACTTGAGATTTGAAAGATAAGGCTTTCGCAATCTCAACCATTTGTTGCTCACCAAGGCTTAACTCTCCCAATAACTGACGGGAGTGGTGTTTCACATTTAAGCGCTTAAGTAGAGCATCGGCCTCACGGTACATTTCTGTCCATTTAATGCCACCGAATGCATTGGTTTTTTCACGACCAAGAAAGATATTCTCAGCAATGGTTAATTCAGGGATCAGGTTCAGCTCTTGGTGAATTATGCTGATGCCTGCTTCTTGAGAGTGGCGAGGACCATCGAAGTTAACGACTTTTCCTTGATAGCGAATTTCACCTGCATCCATCGCATAGATTCCAGTTAAGGATTTCATAAGCGTCGACTTACCGGCACCATTTTCACCCATTAAAGCCATTACCTTGCCTGGGTAAACATTCAAACAAGCATTATCTAGCGCTTTTACACCAGGGAATGCTTTTTCAATGCCTTTAAGTTCTAAAATTGGCTGGTTCATGTCAGTTCCTTGCGATTATTCCGATAATCAGTGTGTCTTCAATTTTGTCTGTTCGTTAAACAACAGCTCTTCAAAACCTGTGCTTAAAAGACAACACCTGATTGGAAAATTACGTTCGCATAAGGTGTACATTCACCTGTGCGAATTACAGCTTTACTGTCTTGCGTATGCACTTTAAACGCTTCGTGGCTCACATAAGACAAAGTGATCTTTTTACCGCATAACAATTCTTCATTACGAATCAGTGTAACCAAGGCTTGATGTAGTTCTGGGCTGACTTGAGCAAATTCTTCTGCCATAACAACGCCTTCGATTTGCATTTCGCCTAATACCGCTTTAACGGTATCGATGAAAGTTGGCACGCCGGGTATTAAAGCTAGATCGATACGCTGTGCTTCATCAGGAATCGGTAAGCCTGCATCACAAATCGTGATCTCATCAGTATGGCCGAGAGTGGCAACAACGTAAGACAATTCAGCGTTGATGAGTGCGTTTTTTTTCATGAGTTACGCCTTAATTATTCGTAATGGTGATGCTTAAAGTATGTTGCCAGCCTTGGCGGTAAATCCTTTTAAATCGTGTTTCTCAGTCATCGAAACGGTTACGCAAACGTTTCGATGGGTGAAATGTAGAGTTAAATGGGATGTTTTGCACTTTTGTTTGTTACAAAATGTGATTCAGATCAGAACAAATATGCTTGGACTGAATAAATGGAGTTATGGATCACATGAGTTAATTCTTAAAGGGGAAGTAGGGGTATCTGAATGGGTTGTAATGGGTTATTAAATCGGTTTTATATCAAATGAGGCATTGTCAGAAGAAGAATGAAAGTTGTCTCGATTACGATACAAGATGGCGATGAATGTAGATTTATCTTGTCAATGTTTTGTAAAGCTTTGCAAAAAAATACGAATACCTTTGAATTTATAGATGGAAAAGGCTTACCATCACCACCCTTAACAGTTCTTGAATGGAATGCAGTTTGTCATGATCGCTTTGTCGATGAATACATGGTTTTTTCTATTATCGCTTGCTCCTGTGTCTGTCATCGCATTTTTATTCTCGTTGAAGGCAAAAAAGAAATGGTTAATGCGCATTTCAATGGTTGGTATGCTTATCTCGGTGGCGCTGCTAGGTATTTTGCAATATGAAGACTACAAGCACTTTACCGATTGTTTATTGGAAGGAAAAAACTACAGTCCACCATTGCAAATGTGTATTTTAGAGTTCCCTGGCTGATACCAACCTGGATAAGTTAATGCTCTACTGAGCATTAACACATGGTGGCAATAATCACTTGAGTTGAATGGAAACATGCATAGATTGGCGTATTGATATTCGTGTTTGTCTTTGTGAGGTTATCATTATCGACTAAGGCACATACTTCATCATCTTCACTTAAACCAACTGTAATTTCTGCTGATGTTTTATCCCGATTAATTGCTTTTATAGTGCCTTTAAGCTGATTATCGTAATCAAGTTTTGACGCTGGTTCGTTAAAAACAGTGATGGATGGCCCTTTGATCAGCGCAACTACATCTTTTCCAATAGCTAACTGTAGCCTTACCGTACTGCCATGCGTAATCGTGGCAGAAATACGATGGTTACTGGCGAGTTGAATAATGACTAAGTCATGTAATTCATAGCGTTGAATATCGCAAATAGTACCAAATAGTTGATTTCTGGCACTCGTTTGCAAAGAGAATTTAGACATAATGCCTAGTAAACTATGAAGTGGGGCATTTTCATCGTTGAGTGCTTTTAAGCCCATATCTTGAATCTTATCGAGCAGTTCATACATTTGTACTAAACGTTCGCCAAAATGCGTTAAGGAAGCACCACCACCGCCTTTACCCCCTTTCTCACTGGTGACCAGTGGCTCTTGCGATCGACTATTCATGTCTTTAATCGCATCAAAAGCGGCTTTATAACTGATACCAGCTTGTTTTGCCCCTTGGCTAATTGAACCTGTCGTATGCACTGCCTTGAGCAAAGCCACCCGTCGGGGATTAGCAAAGGTTTTACCGTTGGTAGAAAGGGTAAGAAGCGCGTCAAAATCCATCATTGCTAAGTGCGTACCTTTGATTAAAAACTAGAGCTAAATCAGAACGCTAAGGTTCAACTTGTCGTAAAGTATACCGCACAATGCATAAAGCAATTATTGTTTTATGTTCAAGTAACCTTTTAGTGAGTACCAACCATGCAAAATATTCTCTTTATTCTGAATGAAGCGCCGTACGGTTCAGAACGTTCTTTTAATGCATTACGGTTAGCAATTAATTTAAACGAACAGGAACATGAAGCAACACAATTACAGATATTTCTTATGTCAGACTCTGTAAGCTGCGCATTAGTTAAGCAGAAGCCAAGTGAAGGCTACAATATTCAGCAAATGCTGGATATTTTATTAGCACAAGGCGCTCAGGTGAAATTGTGTAAAACCTGTACTGATGCACGTGGCATGTCTGATTTACCTTTGCTCGAAGGGGCAGAAATTGGCACGCTGGATGATTTGTCTTTATGGACATTGAAAGCTGATAAAGTCGTTAGCTTTTAAAAGAAGAGCCTCACTGCATTTTTTACAATGCAGTGAGGCTATCTTTTTAGCTTCTTGTTTCTAATTATATTTTTGTTTACTTTTTTGAGCGACTTTACTTACCTTATCAATTTTTAGCTGATCAATTGATTAGTATGCATCTTGGCTTAACAAGTTATGCCGTTTTCAATGTTTCAGGTGTATCTGTTGGTGGTGTTTCAAGTAAACGATTTAGGCGAGGTGCCATAATCACACAAATTACGCCCACAACAGCTGCTGCAATGGCTAAGGCATAGAAGTAGTTGCCGTATGACACCAAACTTTCTACTGGGGTCATTTCCACACCTGTGTTTGACGACAAGCCAGCCACCCAAGCCCCTGCGACCGATGCAATTGCCAATGTCATATTCCAAGCACCGTAAATGAAGCCCCTAATACGACTCGGGAATAGTTTTGCGATGGCAGACAGACCCAGTGCAGAAATTAACAACTCACCAATTGCAAATAAGAAGTGAGGAGCTGCAATCCAGAATGGATTAAGCATGCCGTTTTCATCACCAAAGTATTGTGAGAAACCTGCACAAGCAAAGGCTGCTGAACAAATTAGCATTCCCAATGCAAACTTACCGGGCATGGATAAATCTTTTCCTTTTGCACCTAACGTGGTGTAAATATGCGCCAAAATAGGGCTAAGAAAAATAACCCACATCGGGTTGAATGATTGGTAAGACACCGGATTAATCGCGATACCAAATATTTCAGGTTCAATATTATTAATCGCAAAGAAGTTTAACGATGTTGGCATTTGGTTATACAACACAAAGAATGCCAGTGCTTGCCCCATTAAAGCTAAGCCTACAATCATCCGCATACGGCTTTCAGGTTGTTCTTTCTTCATTTCACGCATGATTAAGAACAAGATCGTTACTGCTGCTGCAGCCAATACAAACTGTGCCAATGGTAGGTTGGTCAGTAGGTAACTTGCCATTGCAACGGTCACTAATGCGCCAGATAGAAACAAACTGTTGGTTTTAAATGGAATCTTAAGTTTGTCGGCCTCTGATGCTGGGTTAATCTTCTTATGCATAATCCAGTAGGTGATAACGTTCACTGTCATACCTACGGCTGAAAGAATAAACGCTGCTGTCCACCCTATGTTATAAGCAACGATCGGAGCACCTAATTGGGCGATGAAAGCACCAATATTATTCACCATGTAAAACAAGGTATATGCGCCATCGAGCCTTGGGTCATCCTTCTCGTAAGACGCAGCGATAATAGTGGGAGGAGCAACACTACCAATACCACGACCAACAATAATGGTACCTAAACCTATAAACACATAAGTTGGTTGTGCCGTTAGGGCCGAGTACGCAATGATGAAATAACCTAAGCCTTGAAAGAAAAACCCCCATACTAAGGTACGTTTTGCACCAAGTACTTTGTCGGCTAACCAGCCGCCGACAAATAACAGTGCAGCACCAAGGGCAGCATATGCCCCAAATGTTGCGAATGAGGTCTTTTGATCAATACCGAGTTCATCGCCTAAAAAAACCGGCAAAATTGCCCATAAGCTGTAAAAAGATAATGCCCACCAAAACTGGCATGAACAGAGAATATAAAAGGTCAGTGGATGACGTTTTTTCATTGCTTATCTCCGATACTCAGCAGACTAAAGTGCATCAATAAAGAAAACTTTATATGCTTTGTAGAGCTCGTGAATGTCAAACTTAGAGGCAAGTTCAAACGGTGAATGCATTGAAAGCAGTGCCGCCCCTGCATCTATGGTATTAATGCCATAATGCGCTAGGTATTTAGCCACGGTACCGCCACCACCTTCGTCGACTTTGCCTAACAAACCTGATTGCCACTTGATTTCTTTATCATCAAACATGCGGCGTAATGCAGCGACATACTCGGCATCAGCATCGTTTGAACCCGCTTTACCACCATGACCGGTGTATTTGGTTAAGACCAAGCCATAACCCATTTTTGATGCATTTTGAACGTCATGAACCGATTCAAATAATGGATTTAAGCCAGCATTTACATCAGAAGAAAGGGCATAAGATTGCCATAAACAACGACGCATCATTTGATCGTTATATTGATTACCAAGTTGGCGGATAAGCAGCTCGCCAGTAAAGTATTCAAGATAGCGAGATTCAAGTCCTGTTGAACCTGATGAGCCAATTTCCTCTTTATCCACTAAGAAGCAAACAGCAGTTTGTTCTGGCATAGCAATATCGAAAATTGCTTCTAACGAGGTAAAAGCACAAATGCGATCATCTTGGCCGTACGCGCCTAGTAAGCCCCCATCTATACCTACATCGCGGGCTTCACCTGCGGGTACAAGCATTAATTCAGCAGAGATAAAATCTGGTTCTGAAATTTCATATTTTTCAAATAATTTAGTTAGAATATGATGCTTTACTTTGTCTTTAATCTTGTCGTCATTTACTTCCATTGGTATCGAGCCAACAATAATCTGAAGCTCTTCGCCTTTTAGGACTTCTGCTGCCGTACGCTCGCGCTGTACTTTTTTGTCTAGGTGGGGCAATAAGTCTGGAATAGTAAAGACAGGATCTTGTGGATCTTCACCGATGACGATGTCGACATTTCTTCCCGACTTAGTTGCAACAATGCCATGTAATGCAAGAGGGCGAGATGCCCACTGGTATTTCTTGATTCCGCCGTAATAATGGGTACGCATTAATGCGAGTTCACTTTTTTCATATACCGGGTTAGGTTTCAAATCTAAACGAGGAGAATCAATATGAGAAACCACATAACGAATACCGTCACTGATCGGTTGTTTACCCACAACCACTAATGCGACGTTCTTTTTACGGTTTACGAAGTAGACTTTATCGCCAGGGTTTAGTTGTTTAAATTCAGAGATGGGACGAAATCCCTTTTCTTCGGCCTGTTTAACACAGAGTGCTACGCATTGACGCTCAGTTTTCCCTTTATTGAGGAAATGCTTATAGTCTTCACAAAAGTGATTGATTTCATTAATACGTTCTTCATTGAGGTTAAGCCAACCATTGGTATATTGCAGCGTTTCCATTGCTTCACTCCGAAAGTTTAGTTGTTTTCGCGGTGGAGATTAGCATTAAGGAATAAATTTAAATTGTGAGCCCTCTCGTTTTATTTAATAAAAAGCAGCCACAGTAAAAATGACTTTTTTATCAATAGAATATATTGTTTTTTATGATTGTTGTAATTGCCGCTTAAGATGTAATTTTATATCCAAACATTTGTTTACAAATATTAATATTTTCAAGCTTGGCTGTTGGCAAGGTCTTGTCAGTAACGCTGATAGTGTAAAGCTATATGTTAAGTCTGTGAATTTTTACGAAATGCGATGATATTTATATGTTTTATATAATGTTTAGTTATCTTCGTTTTATCTCATTTTTTATTGGGGTATATATTCTTATTTTAGGTATTATTAAAACTAATCCGAAATCTTTCAGTTTTGTGAGTGGGTATTAAGATTTGGTAAGACTAAAAAAACCAAATAAAGTCATTTCTAAAGTTAGAATTATATTCTATCGCATTTATGCATACATTCCTTAACATAAACAACACATAAGTAACTATAAATTAAGAGGTTATGAAACATATGGTGTGGTGGTATGTCTATCATTATGCGCTGGATGTCATATTTTTTGTCTTTTTATAGGGTTTTATTCTGTAGTCGGATTTTGGTCACAAAAAAACATAGATTACTATTTATAATCACAATTCTTGGTAAGAGGTTGGTGTGTAGTCAATAAAATCGATACGAAATTAATATTAAAGCTAGATGGGTATCGTTAGATGTTTGTAGCGGTTTCTTATATAAGTTGAATGTTATTCTTCGTTTTGAATATTGTGTGAAATATTATTCACCAGTTTTAATTTCGGATTGTATTTAATGGTTAGCTTAATGTCATGTCGAATGCTACTGCCAATGCTTATTTTTTGATGATCGAATTCGGTGAAGTTATTAAGTGAAACTTGGTACTTCTATTAAATTAGGCTTTAAGTTTAAACCGGTGAAGGTATGTCTGAGCTCTATGATGTAATTATTATTGGCGGTGGTGCTGGCGGAATGTCAGCCGGTGTTTATGCCGCTCGTGGCAAAATGAAAACGCTTATTATTGAAGAAAAACGTAAAGCGGGTGGTCAAGCAGCAACAACCGATGAGATGGAAAACTATCCGGGTGTTCTGTCTGCTACTGGCCCTGAGTTAATGGATGCGTTCCGTGCTCATTGTGACAAATTTGGCGTTGAATTCACCAAAGGTATTGTGAATAACATTAGCGTTGCTGATGACGGCTACATAAAAACCTTAACGACCACTAAGGGTGAAATATTTCAGGCCAAAAGTATCATTATTGGCACTGGTGCTTCGCCACTGATTCTTGGTGTACCGGGTGAAAATGAATTCCGTGGTAAAGGCGTATCGTATTGCGCAACCTGTGATGCTGACTTCTTCGAAGAGCTGGATATTGTGGTTGTTGGTTCGGGTAATACCGCCGTTGAAGAATCCCTCTTCCTCACTAAATTTGTCAATAAAATCACCATGATTGTACGTCGTGATCACGGTATTTTAGCGGCAGATCGTACTGCCCAAGAACAAGCTTTTGCTAACGATAAAATCAATTTTGTATGGAATTCAGTTTTAGACGAAATTACTGGCGACGAGCTGGTGAATGGCGTCAATGTGAAGAACATTAAAACTGGTGAGATCAGCCATATCGAATCTGACGGTGTATTCATGTTTGTAGGCACAGTGCCTAAAACAGATTTCATCAAAGGGCTGATTGACTTGAATTCTCATGGTTACATTGTAACTAATGATAAACAAGAGACTAATATTCCCGGTATTTATGCTGTCGGTGATGTGACAGATAAATTCTTGCGACAGGTCGTTACTGCCGCAGGTGATGGTGCGGTAGCCGCTGTAGCTGCAGACCGTTATATCGAGGAAGAAGATAACTGGCGTAAATCAGTTGTCGATTTTGATGGCACCGCATTGGTTGCATTCTGGGCGCCACAAAACCAAGACAGTATCGATGTTATCAATCAGCTAGAAACGCACAATAAAGGTCAAGCTGGTAAGAACGTTGTCACAATCGATATCTTCAAAAATCAGAAAATTGCTAAGCAGTTTAATGTCTCTGAAATACCGGTTGTTATTCGATTCGACGCTGGGCAGGAAGCCAAGCGTGTAAATGTTAAGGATCTAAATGAGTTAGAAACTTTGTATTAAGGAAAAGCAATGATCGAACTTACCAAAGAGAATTTCGATTCTGAAGTCAATGTTAATGGCATTGTGATGGTCGATTTCTGGAGCGAAAGCTGCGTACGTTGTAAAGAGCTAATGCCCGATGTGGTTGAAATGGAAGCGAAATACAGCGAGCAAATGAAGTTCTGTAAATTGAACATTCAAGGTAATCGTCGTTTGGCTATGGCACAGAAAGTGATGGGCTTACCTTCGTTCGTGTTTTACAAAAACGGTGAGAAACAAACGCACCTTTCTGGTGAAGAATTAGAAGTTGAAGATATTGTGAATGCGATTGAAAGCTTTGTTTGTGAACAAGCATAGTCAGTAAACATTTATGAAATCAGCAAGTTGTAATAATGGGGTTGTATCAAGTAATTGACTGCAACGTAAGTTTAGTAATCTGTAATCCTTCGGAGTTAACGATGCTCAAAGATAAGAAAGTTATTATCTTAGGAGACAGAGATGGAATACCAGGACAGGCAATCGAAGCTTGTATTAAGTCTGCTGGTGCCCATGTTTTGTTCTCTACTACCGAGTGTTTCGTCTGAACCAGCGCAGGTGCTATGGATCTGGAAAACCAGAAGAGGATCAAAGGTTTTGCTGAAGAGTTTGGTGCAGAAAATATTCTCATCGTACTTGGCGGCGCAGAAGCAGAAGCTTCAGGCCTTGCTTGTGAAACCGTAACCAACGGTGATCCTACTTTTGCCGGTCCGTTAGCCGGAGTCCAGTTAGGACTCTCTTGTTATCATGTGGTTGAGCCGGAAATAAAAAATAATGTTGATGCTGACGTCTATGACGAGCAGATAGGCATGATGGAAATGGTACTTGATGTTGATGCAATCATTGCAGAAATAAAAGGGTACCGTGAGCAATTTGGGAAGTATGTTTTAGCGGAAGCTGAGGTGTAATTGTGAATAAAGAAGTGTTTGCTACCAAAACAGCGATCATTCTTGGAGACCGTGACGGCATACCTGGTCAAGCAATTGAAGCTTGTATAAAGACCACCGGTGCTCACGTTGCTTTCTCTACAACAGAATGTTTCGTCTGAACTAGCGCAGGCGCAATGGATCTTGAAAATCAAAAACGGATTAAAGCACTCGCCGACGAGTTCGGCGCCGAGAATGTAATTGTTATTCTTGGTGGTGCAGAAGCAGAAGCTTCTGGACTCGCGTGTGAAACTGTCACCACAGGTGATCCGACTTTTGCAGGACCATTGGCGGGAGTCCAGTTAGGACTTTCTTGTTACCACGTGGTTGAAGACGCAATAAAAGAAGCTGTCGACCCAGCTGTTTATGAAGAACAGATTGGGATGATGGAAATGGTTCTAGATGTCGATGCGATTAAAGCGGAAATGCAACAATACCGTGAAGAACCCGTAGAAGCATAAGTGCCACATTAAGCTGATCAGTCAGCTTGATATCTTCTCATCAATACCGATTCGAGTCTGATGACAGGCTCGAATCTCATATCCGGCTCGGATGCAGGAGTGACAATGGGATACGCAGTTATTAAAGGGGTGAGCTATGTATTGGCTCATACACCTGATATCTTGATTCACAATGGGTCGGCACAAGTTGCTGCTCGTGCTAAAAATGATCCTCAAGATAATTATTTAGCCAATCTAGGTACACATCTTCGTCCATTTTCTGACGTAGTGAGTTACCCCGCAAACCAATGTTATATCGGCAATATTACTCCCCAACAATTATCTGATTTACCTCAGCCTTGGTTCAATATTAAAGAATCTACATCGGCAGAAGGTAAATACGGCGAGATTAACTCGCAAGAACATTTCTACGCCATGTTAAACCACGTTGATGTGTTTAATTTGGTGTGCTTTACCGCTGAATTTATTGAAAAGTACCATAGCCAAATTTGTCATCATGCTTTGTACGGCGACACTGATTTATTAGCGGGTCATCAGCTGATTACGCGTGATGAAGTACTTGCTTTACATGAATCTCATCAAGCTGAAGTATTAATGCTTAATGGTGAAATTATCGGTTGTGTGAAAGCTGCACACGATGAAGATGAAAATCTTTCTGCCCATATCATGCTTGAAAATCTATGTACCAAAGCATCAGGTGTCATGTCTGCAATGAACCTGAAACGCCAAGGCATTGATGTGGCTGAGATTGACTACATTATTGAATGTTCAGAAGAAGCATGTGGCGATATTAATCAACGCGGTGGCGGTAACTTTGCTAAAGCGATTGGTGAAAGCGTGGGTTGTGTGACGGCAACGGGTTCAGATGTGCGTGGTTTCTGCGCAGCACCTGCTCATGCAATGACATTGGCCGCTGCACTCGTGAAAGCGGGAATTTTTAAAAACGTCATGGTTGTTGCTGGTGGTGCTGTTGCCAAATTGGGCATGAACGGGCGTGACCATGTGAAAAATAACATGCCAGTGCTAGAAGACTGCCTTGCCGGTTTTGCTTGTGTCGTCAGCGAAAATGACGGTGTTAGCCCAATGATCAATACCGACATTGTTGGTCGCCATCAGATTGGTACGGGTTCATCACCACAAGCTGTGATGACTGCATTGATTGCTAAGCCGCTAAAAGATGCGGGCATGGCAATGACAGATATTGATAAATATTCTGTTGAAATGCAAAACCCAGAAATTACCAAACCCGCAGGCGCAGGTAATGTTCCTGAGTCTAATTACAAAATGATTGCCGCCTTAGCCGTGAAAGAAGGACAGCTAGAGCGTACGCAGTTACTTGATTTTGTGAAAGAGCATGGCATGACAGGTTTCGCTCCTACGCAAGGCCATATCCCATCGGGTGTACCTTTCTTAGGCTTCGGTCGTGACATGATCATGAATGGTGAAATCAATAATTTCATGATGGTTGGTAAAGGTAGCTTGTTCTTAGGTCGAATGACTAACTTGTTCGATGGCTTGAGCTTTGTGGTTCAGAAAAACACAGGCAAACAAGCGGCGCAGTTCGATGAAGCACAAGTGAAGCAAATTGTGGCGCAAGCAATGCGTGACGTTGCAGAAAACTTACTTAACGCTAATAAGTGATTGGAGGTTGTTATGCAAAATGCCAATCAACAAGGCAATCAACACATCAATCAACAACTTTCTGATACCTTCAATGCGATGGCCGATGGCTTATTGTCTGGGCAATGTGCTCGTAAAACACGTATTGGTTTAACGCTTATTGGTAGCGAGTTAGGTGAAGCTGAATTGCTTCATGGCGCGCAGCTTGTGTCACGCCAATATAGTGATATCGAACTTGTTTTAATTGGTGGTGAGCAAGCGGGTGAGTTTGAACATCATCCTGCAAGCGAGCTAACTGAATGTCATCAAGTGATGGAGCAGTTATTTGCTGATAAACAAATCGATGGTTGTGTGACACTGCATTATGCCTTCCCGTTAGGGGTGAGCACGATGGGTAAAGTTGTTACGCCAGGAACTGGTCGTGAAATGTTTATCGCCTCAACTACTGGTACATCAGACACGAATCGTCAAGCTGCGTTGTTGAAAAATACTATTTACGGTATTGCATTAGCGAAAGCGAGTGGCATTGAAAAACCAAGTGTTGGTGTGTTGAATATTGATGGTGCAGCCCAGTGCGAACGTGGCTTAAAAGAGCTGCAACAGGCTGGTTATGATATTCATTTTGCTGACTCGTCTAGGGCTGATGGTGGTATTGCAATGCGTGGTAATGATTTATTACGCGGTACACCGGATGTCATGGTAACAGACAGCTTAACCGGCAACTTACTGATGAAGATGTTCTCATCTTTTACTACTGGCGGCAGCTTTGAAGCATCTGGCTTTGGTTATGGACCGGGGTTAAGCAAGGATGGCTGTGCTGATGGGCAATTAGTTAGCATTATTTCACGCGCTTCTGGTGCTCCTGTTGTTGCTGGCGCAATCCGCTTATGCGCAGATGCAGCAAAGGGAGGGGTAATGAAGCGAGTGAATGAAGAATGGGAAGCTGCATCATTAGCTGGCATTAACAATTTAGTTAATAAATACAAGCAACCTGTTGCTACTGACGCTAAATCAGATGTTAAGGCTGATGTTGTTTCCCCTCCTGAAAAAGTGACCGATACCGATATTGGCGGCATTGATATTTTAGAGATTGAAGATGCTTGTCAGGTGTTATGGAAAATGAACATTTTTGCCCGCACGGGTATGGGATGTACAGGCCCCATTATTCTGGTTGCCAAAGAAGATAAAGAAGCCGCTAAAGCCAAATTGGTAGAAGCGAAATATTTATAAGGTTTTATTTAGCGATAAACATACTAGATAAAGCATTAGATAAAAAACACGATAAGAATCAAAACATACGCTGAGCGCAAAACATTGATTGAATAAACGGTATGCGCTCTTACCGTCCACTTCTAAGGAAATTAGAGATGACAGATAAAGCAATGCGTCTAACGCAGATGACCAAAAAAGCAGGGTGAGCGGCCAAAATAGGCCCTAAGGCCATGGCGCAGGTTCTGCAGACCATTTCACCCCTGTTTCCCGAACAAGATTACCCCAACTTAATGGTTGGGCTGGCGGTAAGTGACGATGCTGCCGTTTATAAAATTAACGATGATGTTGCGGTTATTCAAACATTGGATTTCTTTACGCCAATTGTTGACGACCCTTACGACTTTGGTGCGATTGCAGCTGCAAATGCACTAAGCGATGTGTACGCCATGGGCGGACAAGTAACATTAGCGATGAATATTTTTTGCGTCCCAGTAGATCTTCCACAAGAGGTTGTTGGTCAGATACTGAAAGGCGGTGCGGATAAAGTCCGTGAAGCTGGAGCAGTACTGGTTGGTGGCCACACAGTGGAAGACGATGAACCAAAATTTGGTTTATCGGTTATGGGTATGATTCATCCATCAAAAGTGCAAACCAAAGCCGCTGTTGAAAGCGGGGATGTATTAGTACTAACTAAACCTTTAGGTACTGGCGTAATTTCTACCGCAGCCAAGCGAGGCAAAGCGAGCCAAGAGTCGATTCAAACGTCAACCGACAGTATGAAAAAACTCAATCGCAACGCGGCTCAGATTTTTGTTAAGTACCCAATTAAAGCATGTACTGATGTAACCGGTTATTCATTGCTAGGCCACGCCCTAGAAATGGCAGAAAAAAGCGATGTATGTATGCATTTCATTGCTGACCAAGTGCCATTTTTGTTGGGGGCAGAAGATTACGCAGCACAAGGTATTTTCCCTGGTGGCGCGAATCGTAACCTTGAAGCCTATAAAGATGATATTGAGTTTGCACCTGAATTAGATGAAAGCTGGCAACAAAAATTATGCTGCCCAGAAACCTCTGGCGGTTTGCTAGCAACAGTACCCAAAGATTGTCTCGAATCCTTATTACTTGAATTTAGCAATACTGGAGAATCATGTTGGGTGGTTGGCTACGCCGAATCAGGACGTGGCATCAAAGTTTCTTGATGCACCATTCTTGATACACAATTTGTGAAGGCGACAGACTTCCCCCAATGGACGCTTGTTTGGAGAAACAAATGAAACTCGAATTAGGCAATATTAATATTCGCGATTTGGCTTTTGGGTCAACCAGTGAAATTAAAGAAAACACGGTAGTAATTGATGAGCACGCACTGAAAGGTTACTTGTGTGAATTAGACCACCGTATTCGTTCTATAGAGCTAAGCATTGCAAAACCTGGTGATAGTACTCGTATTATGCCAGTGAAAGATGCCATTGAACCTCGCGTAAAAGTGTCTGGCGGTGGTGATATTTTCCCAGGTCGTCATCTGGGTGAAGAAACCATGGTTGGTGAAGGTCGTACCCATGTATTAAAAGGTATGGCAGTGGTAACAACGGGTGAAATCGTTGGTTTCCAAGAAGGCATCATCGACATGAGCGGTCCGGGTGCAGAGTTCACCCCATTCTCAAGAACATTGAACCTAGTTATTCAATGTGAAGTGGAAGAAAGCTGTAATCAGTATGATCATGAAGCCGTTGTACGCCTTGTTGGGTTAGAAGCAGGACGTTGGATTGGTAAGTTAGGTGAGCATATTACACCTGACGAAATCGAAACATACGAAACCAAGCCATTGCTAGAGCAAGCGGCACAACATCCTACACTGCCTAAAGTCGGTTATGTATACATGCTACAAAGCCAAGGCTTACTGCATGATACCTACTACTACGGCGTAGATGTGAAAGGTATTTTACCAACATTGATGTACCCAACTGAAGTTATGGACGGGGCAATCATTAGCGGTAACTGTGTATCGGCTTGTGATAAAAACACCAGCTATGTACACCAGAACAGCCCTGTGATTTATGATTTATATCGCCACCATGGTGTTGATTACAACTTCATGGGTGTGATTGTGACTAACGAAAATGTCACATTACGTGACAAAGAACGCTCCTCAAACTTTGTGGTTAAGCTTGCTAAACAAATGGGTTGGGATGCAGCAATCGTCAGTGAAGAAGGCTTTGGTAACCCAGATGCTGATCTAATGATGAACTGTTCAAAACTCGAAGCAGCAGGTATCCAAACTGTACTGTTAACCGATGAATACGCAGGACAAAACGGTGAAAGCCAATCACTTGCTGATTCACATAAGAGTGCAGATGCTGTTGTAACAAACGGTAATGCTAACCAGCTAATTACGTTGCCAGCGATGAACCGTGTTATCGGTCATGATCGCTATGCAGATATCGTTGCGGGTGGCTTTAACGGAAGCTTACATGAAGATGGTTCGATTACGGTTGAACTTCAAGCCATTATCGGCGCGACAAGCGAGTTAGGTTTCCATTTCCTAACAACCAAAGCCTGTTAAAGAGGATAGTCAGATGACACTTAGAGTTGTTTATTATTTGAACCAGTTTTTTGCCCAAAAGGGTGGCGAAGAAATGGCCCACATTCCAATGGAAGTGGTTGAAGGTTCTGTGGGTGTTGGTTCTCAAATCAATACTATGTTGAAAGACAAGGCAGAAGTAACGCATACCATTATCTGTGGTGATTCATACCTAAACGAAAATGAAAGCCTTTGCTGCCATAGCTTGCAAGAAATCTTGGCTCAACTAAAGCCAGATCTTGTTGTTGCTGGCCCTGCCTTTAACGCCGGTCGTTATGGTATGGCTTGTGGTACGGTAGCGAAAGTTGCTCATGAAATGGGTATTAAAACTATTTCAGGCATGTACGTCGAAAACCCAGGCTACGAGCTATTTGGTCAATACGCTTACATGGCAGAAACTGGCAACAGCGCGGCAAGTATGCGCCAAGCTATTCCTGCAATGGTGAAGTTGATCAATCGCTTTATTGAAACCGACGGTGAGCTAGGCGACCCTGCGGAAGAAGGCTACATGCCTCGCGGTATTCGTGTGAACTACTTTGCTGAAAAGCGTGGTGCAACGCGTGCGGTTGATTTGTTGATTGCTAAACTTGCGGGTCCTGAATTTACGACTGAATACCCAATGCCGGTATTTGACCGTGTAGACCCTCAACCAGCGATTGGGCTATTAAGCCAAGCTAAAATTGCCTTGGTTACATCGGGTGGTGTGGTACCAAAAGGTAACCCTGACCATATCGAATCATCAAGTGCATCAAAGTACGGTGAGTACAGCATTGAAGGGTTAGACACAATAACGTGTGCAACACATGAAACAGCACATGGTGGTTACGACCCTGTTGCATGTAACGATAACCCGAACCGTGTTTTACCTGTTGACGTATTACGCGATATGGAACGCGAAGGTGTCATTGGTAGCCTGCACAACATGTTCTACAGCACAGTCGGTAACGGTACTGCGGTTGCTAAGTCAAAAGAATATGGTGCAGAAATTGCGATGAAACTACAACAAGCAGGGGTGACTGCCGCTATATTCACCTCCACTTGAGGCACTTGCACACGTTGCGGCGCAACGATGGTTAAAGAAATCGAAAAAGTAATGCCTGTAGTTCACATAGCAACAGTAGTTCCTATCTCTAAAACAGTTGGTGCTAACCGTATTGTTCCAGCAATTGCGATCCCATATCCATTGGGTAATCCAGCGATGCAACCTGAAGAAGAGTTGTATAATCGCCGTCAAATTGTTGAGAAATCATTAGTGGCACTTCAAACTGATATTTCAGAGCAAACTGTATTCTAAGCAAATGTAAATCATACAGTAGATAAAAAAAGACCTGCAGATGCAGGTCTTTTTGTAGGTGTAGATTAAGAAAAAAATACGCACTACTTGTAAAGCAGCAAGGATGATCAGATTCTTATTTAGATTGGTATTAGTCCAGATGTAAGCCAAATGAACTCAAGCTTGATTTGATCAGCTGGCAATCAATAAGCTGGAAATCATTGCGTTTCTTTTCCTCGTAACGTTCAACAATGTTTGCTGATGTCAGTGTTAAATGACCGGGGTTGTTTTTACATAGCACTTGATAGCGCTCAATTGCTTGTTCTAGCGTATTCAGTGACTGGAAATCAAGCTCGTCATTGGAATGGCTTAATATAATACTTCTATAAGGTGTTTCATGCGGTTTAACACTGCCCGCGAGAGGATGAGAAATTATTTTTGCACCAAGATGAATACGATCTCTAGCAACAGTTAATACATCATACAAGGTGTTCTCCTGTGTATGATTGATACGACTAATCGTTTTACAAACTAAAGGGTTGTTCGTAATGATTTCAAACTTATCTAATCGCAAGATTATATTCCTAATATATAAATAACTTGTCTGTAATTATAAAATATACGATGAGATATGTTGTGTTGCCATGTCTTGTTTTATATAAAAGTGGCGTATTTATACGCTGTTTTTTTAATGCGGTAACTATAATGATTGCTATGTGTTAATGACTTGTTTTTGACAGTTTAAATCGGTGTTTATATGCAATGATGAGTACATTAAGTCGCACATTAAAAATGTTACTCAGTAGGCTAAATTAGAAATAAAATCAGGCATTTACTATCTTTGGCTATGACGTCACGGTTTTGTGTTTTATCACTTCTAAATCATCATCTTAATATGTATATTTAACCCATCGAAATACGGAAGTGGATGGGGTCTGGTGGCCCTCCCGGTCTTCAAAACCGACGTGAGCTGAATAGGCTTTGGCAGGTTCGATTCCTGCTCCTTCCGCCAAATTTTAATAGTATTAAAATTTACTATTAAAATAAAAAACCAATCAATTATTAAAATACGCATAGAGTGAAAAATATGCATATTTTATTCTTCTTAAAGAGGAAAGGTGGCATGGTGTGGTCTTAAATGACACCGTTCACAGTCTTCGATTCAGTGTTTCATTGTCTATTAAAAATACTGTTTTCTTCGCTTCTGTCCTCGCACCAATTATAAATAAGCTCATACTAAATCGTCCATAAATACTTAACGGTTAGGTTAATATTTGTTCAGTGAGTCTTATTAAATAACTATGAATAGTTATTTAATGTGATTGATGAAAACAGGTTTTAATTATGACTGTAAACGCCTTATCTGCGATACCTCAAATTGGTAAAATGTTAGAGCAACCCTTTCTATCGCCATATATCGAGCGCTTGAGTCAACCTGTTGTGGCTGACCTTGTCAGAGAGCAAGTGAATGGATATAAAAAAGATCATTTACGTAATCCTGAGCACGTCCCTTTTTCACTTGAAATACTATATAGCCGAATCGAATGTGCATGCTGGCAAGTCAATCAACAACGTTTACAGCGTGTTATTAATGGCACGGGCGTGATTGTTCACACAAATTTAGGGCGTTCGCCGTTAGATGCTGATGTATGGCAAGCGGTAACCGAAGTGAATACGCATTATAGTAATTTAGAAATAGATTTAACCACGGGTAAGCGCGGTAAACGTAAAGGGCTTTTGCAGCAATTAATGCACTATTTAGTCAAAGGTGAAGATACGTTAGTCGTTAATAATAATGCGTCTTCCATTTATTTAATGTTGCATGAAATCGCGAAAGGCAAAGAAGTTATTGTGTCGCGTGGTGAGCAAATTCAAATTGGTGGCGGTTTTCGTATTCCTGATATTTTAGCGCTATCGGGTGCCAAGCTGGTGGAAGTGGGTACAACCAATATCACCACTGTTGATGATTACCTTGATGCAGTGACTGACAATACCGCGATGGTACTCATTGTTCATACTTCCAATTTTAAGATCCGCGGCTTTACACAATCGCCAGATATTAAAGATCTTGCCGATCTGCTACCTGATCACGTGGTATTGGCCGTTGATCAGGGCTCGGGTACAACAACAGAAAATTTACCCGATGAACCCAGCGTAATGAGCTACATAAAAGCGGGTGCTGACTTGGTTTGTTTTTCAGGTGATAAAATCATTGGTGGTCCACAAGCTGGCATGGTGACGGGCAAGCAGTCGTTAATTCAACGTTTAGAGAAAAACCCGATGATGCGTGCCTTCAGACCAAGCCGTATCGTCTATTCCTTATTAGAAGAACTGGCGGTGCGCAAATTAAATCAGCTTAAAACGGGTCAAGGTATTGCTGAACGCTCTATCACTCAAGCTGAAGTTACACTCGAAAATAGAGCCCAACAGTTGGTGGAAGGTTTTGGT
Organism: Photobacterium profundum; assembly: GCF_003026285.1. Lineage (GTDB taxonomy): Bacteria > Pseudomonadota > Gammaproteobacteria > Enterobacterales > Vibrionaceae > Photobacterium > Photobacterium profundum. The sequence goes on along the minus strand of NZ_PYOD01000002.1, from coordinate 283,659 downwards.
GAACGATTACGTATAGTGCGATCTGAAATGACGGTTGGCGGGGGATCGTTACCTGATCAACAAAGCCCATCGTTGTCGGTAGAAGTGAATGCCATCAGCTTATCTGCTGATAAAGTGTTAGAGGTTATGCGTAATTGGCCACTGCCTGCCATCGGGGTTATTAAGCACGATAGGGTACAACTAAATCTTGCCACAATTAGTGATGATGAAATCACATACCTTCGACAGCAATTGGCGGCACTGTTCGATCTTCCGCTCGAGATGGATCTCACAGGATCTTGTTCTAACGTAACAGATGTGAAGAAAGTGGAGGTTGCAATATGAGTTATGTCGTAGGTACTGCTGGCCATGTCGATCATGGTAAATCAGCACTGATCAAAGCTCTTACTGGTATTGAAACGGCCCATTTACCGCAAGAAAAGAAACGCGGTATGACTATCGATCTCGGCTTTGCTTTTTTTAAGCATAACAATGGTGAAGCGGTTGGGGTTATTGATGTTCCGGGTCATGAACGTTTTATCCGCAACATGGTAGCTGGGGTGTGGAGCCTAGACATGGTGCTATTTGTTGTGGCTGCCGATGAAGGTTGGATGCCAATGTCGACTGATCACCTTAAAGTTATCACCGCAATGGGGATAGAAAATGTCACCCTTGTGATAACCAAGTCTGATTTAGTCGATAAAGATATGCTCGCACTGGTGGAAGAAGAAGCGTTAGAGCAGTTTTTAGAAATCGGTGGTTTTATTCCCGATTCTCTCAGTGTTTCGGCCCATCAATCTTTGGGCATCGATGCACTTAAACACCATATTTGCCAAAAATTAGACACGTTTTCTCGCCCAGCTTTAGATTCATCAGCTACAGCACTTCAAGATAGCAAGCAGAAAGTAAGCCAGCAACAAGCAGGACGCCTCTACATTGACCGTGTATTTACCGTGAATGGTGTCGGTACAACGGTAACGGGTAGCTTGTGTGGTGGTGAATTTCATGTGGGTCAAAAACTGGTTATGCAACCGTCTGGCACTGAAGTACAAGTGAAGAGTTTGCAGTCATACCATCAGAATATCCAAACGGCATTCCCTGTTTCACGTGTCGCGATTGGTTTGAAAGGGATCAAGAAAAAGGATGTACAACGCGGTTTCTGTTTATTGGAATCGAAAGAAGGTGCCTTTGTTGCCGATGAGCTCATTGTTCGGTTAGACGCACTACCTGAACGTGGAAAATGTCGAAACAACAGCGAAGTAGAGGTCGCATTTGGTACGTTTAATACGTTAGCCACCATCTTCATGTTTAAAGGAACAAACCTTGCGCGGTTACGCCTAAAAGACCCTGCTTGCTGCTTTTGGAATCAACGTTTATTGCTGATCCAACATGGCGGCAGCAATATTGTAAATAGTGGTGGAATTTTATGGACGGGAGCAGTCCCTAAACCACTACGTAATAAGCTCTATGACTTACTGATGAACTTACCTGAAAAACCAGAATGGCGTGATTATGTCACACTCAACATGGCACTTTACGGGTATGCGAAAAAGGGCGGTCTAGCAGATAAAGAGCAATATCAAGAATGTGGCGAATGGCTATTCACCCCTGAGTGCTATCAGAGTAGTTTCGAGCATATTGTTGCGACTCTTGAGCACGAGAAAATCGATTTATCGGTTAATGAACTCAGTGGTAAAGTGCAGATGTCAGTGCCAGTTCTTAGTGACTTGTTAAAGCAATTAGTTGCTGATGGTAAGTTAAGACAAAATGACGATCTGTACTCACTAGGCAACGGGCGTAATGAAGCAGAACTTTCTTCTATTGCTAAACAGATCTTAAATAAGATGGTTGAAGCCCAAAAGCAAGGCTTTGAAGCAGAAAAAGAGAAATTACCAGGGGCTCAAAAAGAACTGCGCAATCTGGTTCGATTAGGTTTTGCTGTGCCATTAGAGGGTAAAATCTATTTTGAGAAAAACTTATACGACAGTTTAGTAACGGGCATTATTCAAGGTCGCCAAATTGATGATCGCTTCGATATTGCAGAAGCAAGAGAATGTGCGGGTTTATCCAGAAAATATATGATTCCAGTACTGAATCGAATGGAATCTGATGGCTGGATTAAGCGTGACAACAACGTGCGCCAAGTACTTCGGTTGCAATAGTTCTGCTGCAGTGACAATACCAACCTAAAATAGTATAAACAGGGCTTGCTAGGCATAGTGAGCCTTTTTCTTAGCCGATTTTATCGATGTGGTTCACCCAGATATCTCTTAACCTGTGCTGATACATATTCCTTGCCTAGTTCTTTTCCCATCATAAGCTGATGGTTTAGTAACCCAAGCATTAGTGTATATAGTTCACGGCTATGGTTGGCAGAGACATAGCTAGCTAGCATCACCGTATATTTTTGATTGGCGAGAACCATACAAGGATCATCGGCGACATTCTCTAAGCCAATGACTTGGATATAGTCTGAGACTAGCTGCATTTCTTGAAAATATCGTGGCGCTACTTGTTGATAGATCAAAACAAAGTTCTCGACTCGTTGCTCGAATGAAGCTTCAGCGACTAAGGGTTGGTGTGCTAGAGCGCCTGCATCGAAGTTAACAATAGCCTCAGTCGCAGCACGAAATAGTTCATCTTTACTTTTGTAGTAGTAATAAACCGCGCTTTTACTCATTCCGAGTTGTTCACAGAGCTGCCTCATACCGACATTCTTATAGCCATATTCAAGAAAAACCTCTGTTGCCTTCAGGGCAATCTCTTCACGTCTTTTATCGTGATCAACGATCTTTGGCATGTCACTTTCTCTGCTGTACCCAATAGTGTGAACTGAATTGTATCACAAAACCCCCTATGCTGACCAAGTGGACTAAAAAACCTTTACCTCTAAATAAAAGCGCGCTACCTTAAAAGACCAACTGGTCGAAAAAGAGATTTTAGCTATGAAAATTGATTGGAATATACCACCTGCAAGAAAGGGATTCTTTTATGGGATTGATAAGCTAATTGGTCCGGGGGCAACCAAAGCAGAGAAAAACTTACAGCTCTATATACCGTTTATTGCTGGCTTTATCATGGTTGCTTATGCGTACTATTGGCAGCTTGGCTGGGGATGGTCGCAATACCTTATTGCGGGATTGCTAACGGTGGATATCGTTGGTGGCATTATCACTAACTCGACGTCCAGTGCCAAAAGGTGGTTCCACCGTGAAGGGCAAGGATTTAAGCAACACATGGGCTTTATTGGCACGCACTTTGTTCAGTTATCGCTGTTTAGCTGGGCGTTTCTTGATTTCGACATGATGTGGATTGCATTAGTTGGCGGCTACATGGTGGTTGCTTGTGTAACTATCCTTCAAACGCCACTCTATTTACAGCGGCCAGTTGCCATAACGTTCTATGCACTGAGCATTGTTCTTGCCATATATTCTTTTGAAGCTCCACAAGGATTGGATTGGTTTTTGCCGTTATTCTATCTAAAGCTATTGATTAGTCATGTCTTACGTGAAGAGCCATATCGACCAGAGTACGAATAGACCATGAGAGAGGTACATCAAATGAAAACACGCCCTCGTATCTTAATTGCTGGTTCAACGGGCTATCTTGGCTCGCACATTGTTAAACAGTTGATAACTGAGAACGTTGAGTTTAAGGGAATAGCAAGAAACAAACCTAGGTTGCTGTCTCTTGGTGCTCGTGACGATCAGGTTATCGAAGCGCAGGTGACTGAACCTGAGGAGTTACACGGCACCTGCGATGAGGTTGATGTCGTTATCTCATGCTTGGGTATCACCAGACAGCGTGACGGATTGGGTTACATGGACGTTGATTACCAAGCCAACCTTAATTTACTGCAAGAGGCAGAACGAGCAGGTGTTAGTAAATTTATTTATGTCTCTGCGTTTAATGCTGAGAAGTACCCTTCTGTTAGGCTGTTAAAAGTGAAAGAGCGTTTCGCTCTGCGTTTACTGGGTTCAGAAAATCTTACACCTTGTGTGATAAGACCAAATGGATTTTTCTCAGATTTAGAAGAGGTTTATCAGATGGCAAAGGCTGGACGAGTCTATTTGTTTGGTGCTGGCGACGTCAAAATGAACCCGATTCACGGGGAAGATCTTGCCAATTTCTGCCTTGAGGCGATAGATAGGGATGAAAGGGAACTTGATGTCGGTGGGCCGGAGGTTCTATCAGGCAAGGACATTGCTAAGCTCGCCTTTCTTGCGCAAAACAAACCAGAGAAAATCACCTGTTTACCTGATTGGCTGCGAGGTTTGATACTGAGTGTTGTAAAAAGACTTCCTGAAAAATGGGGTGGTCCTGCGGAGTTTTTTTTAACGGTAATGGGGCAGGATGCTATTGCTCCAAGGCATGGCACAAATAGGCTTGGGGACTACTTTACAAAGGCGGTTAGCTAATTACTGCTCCGTTCACGTTTTTGCAACTCTTTATAGAAATTGCTCAGAAACTCGATGTCTTCTTTTGGTGCTGCGAGCATTTGATCGAGAAAATTCAACGTACTTGCCGAGAGTGGTAATTGCCCGCCATGCTGTCGTTCAAGTTCTGTCATTGGAAATAGTTGCAGAATGCTGATATCAAGAGCTTTGGCAATACGAAACATATCGAGCAGGGTAAAATAACTTCGTCCTTCACGATCCATTTTCTCATAGAATGATGAGCGGCCCAAGTTCGCTTTTTGCGCAAGTGTATTTTTAGACAGCTTTGAATGAACCATCATGGTTTCAATACGCTCAATTACCATCATACGAAATTCTCGTTCTTCCACGCCGAAGAACTCAAAGCCTTCTGTTTTTATCTCTGCCATAATTTCCTGTGCTTTCCGATATTCTGGAATCAACGGGTGTATTGTGTCCGAATAATGGAAAAGTATATCGCTATTATGTCCTCAACACAAAGCGGGATAGCTAAAGTTATTTATCAATCGATGAGGACTAAATTATGATTACCTTTAAGCGTACGATTATTGCTGCGATGGCAGCACTGTCAACGTTATCTGGCAATGCGAGTGCAATTTCATTAGAACCAGTGGAAGGTTTGAATGTACAGCAACCATACTATGCGCCTGAGAATTTTGTTCAGCAAACAGACATGCCAGTAGTTAATATTCAGGGTGTACAGCCAGCTGATTACGCAAAGATATTTGAAGCACAAATTGGTGAGCAAGTTCGCCGTGGTATTAAGGAGGCTGAATATGTTTATCAGCTAGCAGGTATTGAGTTAACTTCGTTTGAAAAACGATCAACAAAGGTATTAGAGAACTCTCGAAAATTAAATCCAGAGTACTTTGATATTGTTGAAGCATTGGCAAAAGTTGGTGGTATCACGGTTGAAAAGATGTTCACCCTTAGTCAGTTGGATGCGGCACTAGCTTCTGCTGCGGACACTTCACTAAGAGGTTGTACTACTGTTAGTTTTGACGGTACCGGTGTGGTTGGACAGGTGAACGATACCCCATCCTTATCTGGGGGGAATTATTGGGTGCTGCAAGCCGATGATTTTATTCAAGTTATGGCATCCGGCTTTTATGGCTCAGGTCAAACAATGGGTAAAGACCTAGGTGTGGTGATCAACTTTCAAGGGACTGATTCTAAAGGGGTTGGTCTTGATTCATCAATGGCTATTGAGTTAGGTGCGTTGCAAAATTACATTGTTCGATATGCCAAATCTGTTGATGAAGCCATAAAAATTCTAGATAAACACCGTACGGTGGTGGCATCACACTTTAATTTTGCTGATCGCCAAGGCAATACAGTCGGTGTTGAAATGCTAAGTGGGAGTAATTACGTAATTAAGCGTGATGCTGGAATTGGTCATGCTAACCATTCAGAGCGTCCGGGCGTTATGCAGGCTTTTGCAGAATCTATAGGTATGCCAAAGAGAAATAAAGAACGTACTATTGCGACTGCCTATACAGAGTGGCGTGCAGATTTTGCTCAACAATTTATTGATAATACCCCTGAAGGTAATATTGATGCTGCTAAATATGTGCTGAATACTAAGCCAATTGCTCAGCATGCGGCGTACGGTTCGGATTTTATTACGACGTTAACTGCGGTAATGGATACAAAAGCAGGTTGTATAGAAGTGGCGCCAGGTGTGGGTGAGTGGAACGATTTCAAAAAGGTCTGTTTTAATGCTCAATAGTAGTGTGATTTAAATAATAACGGGTTACTTCGGTAACCCGTTTTTTATCTGTTATTTAGTGCTTTTTCCATTCAGCCAAAGCCTTAATATGAGAAGGGCTAATACCACAACAACCGCCAATTGTAGACGCTCCAAGTTCATACCAACGCTTGGCGTATACTAAATAATCTTCGGGAGAGAGTTTTCGCATCGATTGCAACGTATCATTAGCTTCATGATCTGTTTTTATCGGCATAAAGTTATTGGCATAAACCCCAATTTCTACATCAGTACCATACTGTTCAATAACCTCTTTAGCATCTTTGATCGCTTGTTCCATCACTTCAGGAACAGAACAGTTGAAGAATATACCTTTAGCACCAGCAAGGCAGACGATTGCAGTGGCCATTTTAACAGGTTGTCCAGATCTTAGTTTCGCTTCATTTCTGCCACTGTCGTTTAAACTAAATGAGTAATAGCTGTCTTTGGTGGAGTTTTTCAACACAGAATGAATAACTTCAAGTTCCTGCAGGCTGGAAATGGTTTCTGCTATCCAGAGGTCAACATGCGGTTCTTGAGCCTTAATAAGGGTTGTAATGATCTTTTTAGCTTCATCTGCATAAAATAGATCGGGTCGATAACTACCAAATGGTGGGGGAATTGCCCCTGCGACACGTACCGAATTATTATTTAAGGCTACAGATTCAGCAATAATCGCAGCCTGACGAGCTAATTTTGCACCATCGGTTTTATAACGTTCTTCACCAAGATGAAACGGTACACAGGCATAGCTGTTGACGATGATAATTTCGGAACCAGCGTCAATAAAATTTTGGTGGGCTTTACGGACATATTCGGGCGATTCAATCAGTGCCTGTGCACTCCAAAGTGGTTGTGAGAATGGCGCACCAATATCTTGGAGTTCGCGGCCCATTCCACCATCGAGTATGGTTAGTCTTTTCATATTACCGTTTCTAGAGAACTAAATTTTCAGGTTGATACTAGAGTATCAGACAGGCCCCCCTAAGACTATTTAGCCTTATTCTATTAATTATTACATCGTTCATCGCCATTTCTATCGTTAGTTCATACGGAACAGATAACACGTTGAATTTATTGCTTTCTAAGTGAGGTGCTAATTTATAGGCATAGAATTTAAAGTAGAAAACGAGGTATATAACGAGGGCTCACTACCTAGAGTGAGCCCATTTTTTTAGCTAAAGAGTAATAATGCTGTAGGGATAGCGAGCATTAAGCTTAGGAAGGTACGGATAAACCAAACAATAACAAGTTGACCAATATTTAAAGGAATTCGTGTTGATAGAATGCAGGGTATTGAGGCAGAGAAAAAGAGAATCGATGATACGCAAACAACACCAGCAGAAAACCTTGAAATAATATCAGCGTCTTTCATTAATAAGGCAGGTAAAAACATTTCTGCTAAGCTAGCTGCACTGGCTTTAGCTAATTCCATTCCATTTTCTAAACCCCATATCCAAGTTACTGGATAGAATAAATAACCAACCCAATCAAAAACCGGAGTGTACTTCGCAGCAAGTAACCCAATAACACCGACTGACATTATTGATGGTAAGATGCTGATTGTCATGATGAAGCCATCTTTTAAATTTTCGAGTACGTTCTTCCCAACTGAAGGGGCTTTATCTGCAACTTCAAGCCCATTTTGTATTGCTGTTTTGATTCTATGGCCTGTTTCGCATTCTGGCTCTCTATATTGTGCTTCATTACTGATTTTGGAAAGAGGAGGTAAACGAACAGTAATTGCTGTTACAACGAAAGTAATAAGTAGTGTGAGCCAAAAGTATAGATTCCAATATTCCATCAGATTGAGTGTTTTTGCGACAATGATCATGAAGGTTGCCGAAACAGTCGAGAAACCGGTAGCAATGATGGCAGCTTCACGCGGTGAATAATGCCCTGCGAGGTACACACGGTTTGTAATCAGCAAGCCAATAGAATAGCTACCCACAAATGAAGCGACGGCATCTATTGCTGAACGGCCAGGTGTTCGCCAAATAGGTTGCATCAGCCTTTGCAGCAAAATACCAATCGTTTCTAATAACCCGTAGCTTACTAGGAAGGCGAGAAAAACGGAGCCAACGGGTACAATTAAGCCAACAGATATCACAAGCTTTTCAAACAGAAAAGGAAGCATATCTGGTGTTTGTAACTGTGCGGGACCTGTTTTAGTTATAGCAAGAATGGCAGCAATCACACCGAGCCATTTAAGGAACAAAAACACTTTCTCTGTCAGGTTATTTCGCCAATTACCCGTAATGATAGGGTACATAGCACCAGCAATAATCATGAATAGTGCATACCATGAAGCGCCATCACCTAACCCACTTCTAATCCAACTTACGATGTGATCGAGTGGAATACTTTGCTTATCATTAATAGTTATCGGAATGAAAAAGATAAAAATACCAATACTGCTCAAACCAATCAGTCGGCACCAAACATTAAATAGTGGTTGGTTAGATTCTGTAAGTTGATTCATGTCACCTCCATGTTGTGTAATTGTTAATGTATATACAAATGACACGGTTTGGAAAGCTGCAGCTGAATAAAATGTGATCAATTTGGCTTTGTTGTTAATGCTTTGTGACTTGTATCTTCATTGTGAAAGAGGTATTTATTCAATTATATATACAATAAATGTATCAAATGAATAGAAGGCAAATGGCTTATTGATAGGTAAGACAAAAAGGAGAGGTTAACGCCGTACTTTGAAAAATCTATTCGTTGTACGGCTTATGTTTGTGTTATTTATTCAGCTGAAAGCGTTGGGCATCTACTCGTAATTTCTTGTACTTTGAAATTAGATCGCTTTTGCTTAACGTTTCATCACCAAAGAAAAAACCGTTCTGTGATTGCAGGATCTCAAAGTGCAGGTCAATTAAGCTTAATACTAAATCGGCTTTTTTTAGGGTGTTAGGGCTACAAGATTGACCGTGTAAATCATCAAGTAGATCGAGTACATTCGAACGGTAACGCTCAACCAGATATAAGGTTTGTAACTCTTCGTCATTTGTTAGTGCATTTTGCCAGCGATGATTAATTGCTTGCTGCCATGCGATTACGTTTGTGTCTGCATTCCGTACAATAAGTTGTTGTAACTTATGCTGGTAGGTTTCTAGGGCACACTGCTTTTCAAGTTTGTATAAATCAAACAGTGCTTCTGTACTCAAATTGTTCGGGTTTTTTAGTGAAAAATCAAAAAAGAAACGCGTTTCAAAACGTTCGACACCATGAAATAGCGGTGTATCGAGCCCATTGTTATTAAAGTGAATGTTAGAATTAAATTGATACATATAACCAAAGTCGAACAGTGTTACCTCGCCTTGGTTATTTAATAAGATATTACCTGGGCAGAAATCCCATTCGAATAAACCGTGTAGCTCAAGGTTTACGATGGCGGTAAAAATCTGTTGGAATACGTCATGATTCAAAGTGGAAAGGGGCTCACCTTCAATCCATGGAGACAAAATAATACCGTCGTTGAATGACGCAAATTGAGTATTGACGATGTGCTTAAAACTTTCAGGCTCGCGTTGCTTCAGATTTGTTAGATCACGTCTGCGCTGCACTTCATTTAAAAACGATGTTTGACCGTCAATATTATTGACTAAGCTCACTGCTCTTTTTTGTTTCAACGTCCAGCTTTTACCATCAATGTGCAGGTGGAAAACAACGGCAGTGAGGCCAGAATTGAAGGTTTCGACAACATAACTTGAGTCAGCTGTTGTATTTTTTAGTTGTTCCAACGTTATCGATATGCCCTCTAAAGTACCGACTACGATATTCTCTCCGCTGTCTACAAACGCTTGCTGTGCCTGTTGGCGTTGCTGTTCCAGATTCATATCTGGCTTCCTTTCATTGAAATAATACGGCTGGTGAATATATAAGGGGGCATACCTTACATACTGTGATAAGTGTATTAAATTTCACATTTTATGCGTTAATATCCAAGCTTCTCTAAGTGTTGGAGGCATAAAATAAAATGCCCAACCGAACTGTTAACCATCTTATTTCTCGATACCGCACTTTTTCTGAATATAAGTAAAGTTTATGTATAAGGCCAATCATCAATGACCTTATACAAGATTATGATTTTTTTAAGGTTGATTTAAATGGTTAGTGACGGTTCAAGCCGAAGATCGATAAGTTTAAACTGGTTTACATCGAAAAGACCTTTTACCGTCATTTTCAATGATGGAATAACCGGAAGCGCTAAGAAACTCATTTGTACAAATGGTTCTGCAACGGTTATCCCAATTCGTTTGGCAGCATCCTTTAATATCTCGATTTGTCTGGCGATCATTTCTGAGCTTTCCAAACTCATGATCCCGCCCAGCGGTAACATGAGATCTGCGGTTATCTTGCCGTTTTGCACAACACAATATCCACCGCCTATCCTTAACAGGTGGTTGATGGCCTGGGCCATACTTTCTTCATCAACGCCTATAGCAACAATATTATGAGAGTCGTGACCAACGCTGGATGCAATGGCACCTTGGTTGAGTTCAAACCCCTTCACTAATCCCATCGCAGGTGGAAGCTGGTGGCCATAGCGTTCAACGATGGCGAGCTTGTTAATGTTTGTTTCGGTAAACTGACAACCATCGAAGAGACAAATCAGGTGATCGGTGATCAGCTCATTTTTCACTATGCTAATCACATTATAATTACCTGTTTTAAGGTCGATTTTAAGTTCATCCGCCGTTACTGTCTTATGTCGCATACTTGGCTGCAAGGGAGGGGCAGAGATGGCTAGTTTGTCTGAAACCGACGCTGCGAGCTTTAACTGATCAACAAATTTACCGCCAATTAATACCTGTTGAATATCGACCTGATGTAAATCAGTCATCAGGTTGAGATCGGCTTTATATCCAGGAGCAATGAGCCCTAACCGACGCAAACCAAAGTGCTTTGCCGCAGACCAGGAAGCTACACGGTAGGCAAGGTGGGGTTTTATTTTATGGTGTTGAATCAGCCTTTTGACTAAATAATTGATATGCCCCTCTTTCGCAATTTCATGAGGGTTGCGATCATCGGTACATAGCAAACATAACGGTGAGCTATATTCGGTGATTAAAGGGGCCAGGGCATCTAGGTTTTTGGCGACAGATCCCTCACGTATGATCACCGCCATTCCTTTGGTGAGTTTTTCTTTGCCTTCACGGTAACTCACCGTTTCATGGCAATTTTGAATACCGCTGGCGACATAACCAGACAGCTCAAGACCACTCAATAACGGGCAGTGCCCATCCAGATTGAGTTCACTGAATGCTGCTAGCTTGTTTAACATCGCTGGGTGGCCATTAAGCACTGAGGGATAATCCATCACCTCGGCTAAACCCAGCACATGCGGATGGTCGAGGTAGGCTTTCATTTCATCAAGGGTAAAATCACAGCCATTGATATCAAGTCCTGGTACCGCAGGAACACAAGAGCTCACCTGCACAAACATGTTCTGGTGTGTCATTTCACTGCAGCGTAAGAACCATTCAAATCCTTCTTTTCCAACTACATTGACTAATTCATGCGGATCACAAACGATGCTGGTGGTGCCGAGAGGCAAAGTTGTGCGCTCGAATTCGAAAGGGGTCATGGTTGATGTTTCAACATGCATATGCCCGTCGATAAATCCCGGTACGGCGATTTGTCCCTTGCAATCGACTATGCGTTCGGCCTGTAAGTGCTCGGCTTCTGCACCGAGAGCAACGATGTAGCCCTCATCAATCACAATGGGCCCCGAGTTGATCTCGCCATTAATCAAATCCAGTATCGACAGGTTGGTTAATTTTAGTGAAGCAGTTTGTTCTTTGCGAAGGATAGCCAGTATACGCGTGAGCTGTTCCCGACTCAGTTGCTGGGTATGCTTATGCATTATATTTGACATAAACGAGCTCCTGATTAATGACCATCAATAAAAATAAATTTGATAATAAACAACAGAGCAACAATCGCGACGCCAGGGTGAATTTCACGCCAGCGGTTTGTACCTGCTTTCATTACGCAATAAGTAATAAAGCCTGTTGCAATACCTTCAGTGATTGAAAAACTAAACGGCATCATGACGGTAGTAATAAAGGCGGGAGCGGCTTCTGTCATATCGTTCCAGTCAATTTTTGCTAACCCTGAAGACATCAATATACCGACGTAAATCAGGGCACCAGCAACCGCGTAGCCTGGTACCATAGCAGCCAATGGAGAGAAGAAAATAACGATGATAAATAACAGGCCTGCGACAATGGCAGTTAAACCAGTTCGGCCACCAACGGCAACACCAGCGGAACTTTCAATATAGGCTGTTACTGTTGATGTTCCCATGTAAGCACCAGCAACAGAGGTTAGTGAATCTGCCATCAAGGCTTGTTTCATTCGGGGAAAACGACCTTTATTATCCGTGATTCCGCATTTCTCGGTGACACCGATCATGGTGCCAGAGCTGTCAAACAAACTGACTAAAGCAAAGGAGAAAATAACGCCAGCAAGGGCAAAATCTAACGAACCGGCAAGATCGGCCTGGCCAAAGGTACTCTCAATACTTGGCGGCATTGCCATAATGCCTGTGTATTCTACATCGCCCATGAGGGCCGCAATTGAAGTGACGACAACAATAGAGATAAGCACTGCGGCATGAATACCACGGGAAGCCAAAATAACGATAATAAAGAAGCCAAGTGCACCTAAAACACACTGTAGCGAGCTCAAATCACCAATGGTGATCATTGTTGCCGGACTTGCGACGACAATCCCGGCGTTGCTCAAGCCGACCAGCGCAATAAGCAGGCCGATACCACTTGGAATACTGATACGTAAGCAGCTTGGAATATTGGTTAATATCCATGACCGAATACCAAAAGCGGACATCAGGGCAAAGCATATTGCTCCCCAGAAAATTGTTCCCATACCGACCTGCCAGCTTATCCCCATACCTACCACAACAGAGAAGGCAAAAAAGGCATTCAGCCCCATTGCTGGTGCTAACGCAATCGGAAGGTTGGCAATAAGCCCCATGCCAATACAGCCCATGGCACTGATTAAACAAGTGACAACAAAAACGCCACTTGGATCCATCCCTGCGGCAGAAAGTATTTGCGGGTTAACAAACACAATGTACACCATAGTCATGAAGGTGGTGATACCTGCAATTATTTCGGTGGATAGGGTGGTGTTATGGGCTGAGAGCTTAAAATGGTTTTCAATAAAACCTTGTTTGGGCTCAGTTTCAGTTTGAGAGTTGGTCAACGAATCTGTAGAGCTCTCATTGACGGGGGTACTATTGTCATTGCTTGGTATGGTCATAAATAATTCCTTGTCGTCTTTCATCTAACAGGTAGGCACACTGATTAAGCTGTTTATTTCTGAATGTATTACATCATTACTCGATGCTTTGTCTTAACTGAAGACAATCCAATCAATCGTGAAATAAATTGAGTTGAATTTTTTCACGAAGATTTATTAATGATAAATTTTCGCGCTATTCATAACTATTTTCAGGTGCTGACGATTTATAATTTCTATGGGTCGTTAAATACTCGAATACATTCTAAGAAACTTATCGATGAAATAGGCATGACGCTGCTCTCACTTTGCGGACTTTATTATTCCGCATAAAGGCTTATTTGATGAATTCATCAATGACCAAATTGATTTAAATCAAGAGCGGTTTAGGAAGAGATAACAGAATATGAGAAAGTTGAACTAGGCAGAGGTTTATGATTATTGGTTAATGTTTAATCAGAGAAGTGTCTGGATTACGGAAGATTATTAGACGTTTATGATCGATTCAGCAAAGCCTCGTGGGCGACCTAAACAAGAAGCAGAGCAGTTTTGCAGCCACCAAGCTATTCTTGATGTTGCCCGAAGCCTGTTTATGAAGCATTCATACAGTAAGGTAACAACGCGGAAGATCGCACAGGAAGCTGGCGTTGATGTCGCGTTAATTGGCTATTATTTTGGGAATAAAGGCCTGCTTTATAAAGCGGTGTTTGATGATATTTATAAACCTTTTTTTCAAAAGCTGAACCAACTTGAGAAAGCCTCATCAAATAGAAATACGATTGAAGATCTTTTCATGACAATTTTTAATTTGGATGTCGAATATCCTGAGCTATTAGGTATTATTTATAAAACGTTGGTACTTAATGATGGCCCGAGAAGAAGCTATATTGATAAATCAATTTTGTCTTATACCGATGACTTCCATATTAAGATCTTCTCTGCCTTGCAACAAAAAGGCTTTATAGAACCAGAGCTGGATGTCATTTTGCTAAAAGATAGTTTTAATGCTTTAGTGATGATGCCTTTTTTCTTCTACCCGTTAAAAAAGGAAGGTAGCTCAGAGGAAGAAACCATTCAGTATTGTGAGAAACTGTACAGGCAAAATATCCGGTTGTTCCTGCACGGGTGCGCCATAAATTAAGTACCGAGTGTTTTTATTATAACGAATATGTGACTTTTCTTATACTCAGTATCCGATGCTGAGTCGCTTGTTCTGGTGTGAAAAACTTAAGAGGTTTAGACGTAGTTTCACTGACGAGTGCCCCTTTCCGAGTTTGCGCAACAGAGTGGTGATACTCTTTAGCAGTAAATAGTTCGGTTACCTTACCTCCTATTAATGCCTTAGCAGTTGCCATTACCGCTAAACTAACGACTCAACAACTTGGTTATTTAGATTTTGCTTATGCTCCACCCTTTTCGCGAACATGGGATACCTTGAATGTGGCAGGGAACGTCGAAAAATAAGAACTAATCGACTTACTTGGTATTTGCCACTTTAAATTCACTGATAATTCTATTATTATCGAAATATAGTAAGTAAGCATCGTAAATTGAGGAAAGGCTATGCTAGCGGAGTGGTTAACACACAAAGACCAATTAAGAAGTTACATAGTGAAACAAACGGGTGATCTAGACTTAGCTGACGATATCTTGCAAGAGGTATACATTAAAGCAAGCCAGAAAATTCACCAGCTAGAAGCTAAAGATAAACTTAAAAATTGGCTGTATCGCATTACTCATAATACGATTATGGATTTCTACCGATCGCATCAAAGCTATGAAGAGCTGATGGATAACCAAATAGAAGAAGAGGTGCCTGCTGAAGTTGTCAATTTACAAACAATGGGGCAGTGCTTACGCCCGATGTTTGATTGTTTGCCAGAGAAATATCGCCAAGCAATGATTCTTTCAGAATTAGATGGATTACCTCAACAGGCAGTCGCTGAACAATTAGGGTTGTCATTATCCGGAACGAAAAGTCGGGTTCAACGTGGTCGAGTTAAGCTTAAAGAAATTCTAATGAATTGCTGTAATGTGGAAACGGGACGCGAAGGTATCATTGATTTCTATCCCAAAGCAGAGTGTGCTGAATTCGCTAAAAGTAACTGTGTGGGTTAAGCCTGATCTTTAATATTTCATTGGTATTTTTTCTATAAATCGACTCACTTTCTGGGTCGCTTTCTTCTTTTAGAAGAGCTTCTTCGTCTTGCCCCCATCTATATTTTAATTTTCTGGAAAAATATTTTTAAAAATTGCGTCTTTTTTCATTTTCCTACGTCTTAATAGAATGATTAACATTTTTATTGAATAAGACAAATGAGAAATGAAGCCATCCCCTCTGAAGTTAAGACACCAGTTATAGAAATGCTGGCATTTTTAGCAAGCGATCAAGCGAAAGGAACCCTGCGTGATGTTCGCCGTGGAATTGAACGTGAAATGGTTCGAATTACACCCAATGGGGCGCTTTCTCAACGACCACACCCTTTATCTTTGGGCTCTGCACTTACTCACCCGTACGTAACCACCGATTTTTCGGAAGTGCAGCTAGAGTTAGTGACGCCTGCGGTTAATGAGAGAAGTAATACATTTGAAACATTGGCTTCTTTACACCACTTTGTTGCGGCTAAGTTGAATGAGGGTGAGTTGATGTGGGCTGCAAGTATGCCGCCTGCATTACCTGATGAGCACGACATTCCTATTGCTCGTTACGGTACTTCGAATGCTGGAATGCTGAAGGCTCGCTACCGTGAAGGGCTAGCTAATCGCTATGGAAAGCGGATGCAGCTTATTTCAGGCATTCACTACAATTTTTCATTACCAGACAGTTTCTGGAAGGCGCTTCATGTACATACTGAAAGTAAGTTGCCGTTAGAAACGTTTGTTTCTGACCGTTATTTTCATTTGATTCGTAATGTATTACGCCATGGCTGGATTATTCCATACCTGTTTGGGGCTTCACCTGCCGTCGATAAGAGCTATCTACAAGGTAAGCCCCGAGCATTAGAACAGTGGGACGAGACTACCGATTATTTCCCCTGGGCCACATCGCTGCGCTTGAGTAATCTTGGGTATGGTAGTAGTGAGCAATCTCACTTCCCTATGAGCTTTAACAATAAAGAAGAATATCTTACTGGGTTATGTAATGCGTTAACTAAGCCAAGTAAGCGATATACACATTTGGCAAGAGACCAACAATTGAACGGAGCTGTTCTCCAATTAGAAAATGAACTGTATGGTTCTGTTCGTCCTAAAATAGTCAATGCAGAAATGCGCCCCTTAGTTGCGATGTGCCACTACGGTGTGCAGTACATTGAATTACGCAGTTTGGATAATAATCCCTTGCTACCTTTGGGTATTGATGAGTTGCAGAGCCAGTTTCTTGATCTGTTTCTGATTTATAGCGCATTAGCACCAAGCCCAAAAATGAGTGAGCAGGAAAGTACACTCATTATGAAACGACAAGAGTTGGTTGCAACACAAGGTAGAAAACCCGGTTTGATGCTGCCAACTATGGACGGAGACATTTCGCTTGTTGATTTGGCTGCACCATTAATGAACACGCTAGCTGAAATGGCGAAAGGTATGAGTAGCCCTCAGCAAAGGGACGATTATGAGAGCGCTGTGATGCGTGAAAAAGCAAAGTTTGAAGACAGCGCATTAACGCCATCGGCACAGGTTTTAACCCGTATGAAACAAGAGAACCAGAGCCATACCACATTTATTCACGCATGCTCTCAGCAACATATGCAGGGGTACTTAGATAAGACTATTTCTTTGGATGAAATGACCAAACTAGAATCGCTTGCGAAGGCGTCTTTGTTTAAGCAAAAACAGCTAGAAGCCGTTCAAGAAGTGAGTTTTGGGGAATATGTTGCACAAAAGAGCCTAATTGATTGTGATGATCCTTCGCAAGCAACGAGTCTGCAGCCAATTCGGTGCCATTCGCCCCAATCTCAGGCAAACCAAGCTCAAGAGACAATTGTGTAATTATGAATATTCTTTGGAAATTAAAGAGCTACCTTAAAATGTTTGGCCGACACTATCTGATTGCCTTTGCGGCATTGCAGGTGGTTGCGTTGGTCAATTTGATTCCTTCATGGTTGATTGGTCGAATTGTCGACGGCATTAGCACGGACACATTAGACACTCAAACGATGATTATTCACGTCGTTGGGATTATAGTCTCGGGCGCGGCAATGTACGGTTTGCGTTTTGTATGGCAAAGCAAACTATATGGTGCTTCTATTGCGATAACGCGTGTTATTCGAAGTGAGTTGTTTCAAAAGTTCTCTCAATTGTCACCTGCATTTTATGCTCGCAGAAGTACAGGGGATCTGATGGCACATGCGACCAACGACCTTAATGCGGTGGAAGAAACCATGGGAATGGGGGTCATGACATTGGTGGACTCTTTGATCGCAGGTATTACGGTCATTTTGGGAATGATCTTTGTTGTTAGTGGTGAACTTACCGCTGTCGCACTGCTTCCTTTTCCATTATTAGTACTCATTACTCGCCGCTATGGTGTCAAGCTACATAAGGCGTTCGGTAAGGCACAGTCTGCGTTTTCTGATCTAACCGAAGAGACTCGTGAAACGGTATCGGGTATTCGTGCGGTTCGCTCACACGGTATTGCTGAACGTCAAGAACAACGTTTTGGAAAAACTTTAGATGAAACGGTAGATGCAAACCTTTTAGTTGCAAAAGTGGATGCGGCATTTGGTCCCACTATTCAATTAGTCTATGGGCTGTCGTTCGTTATTTCATTGGGCTACGGAGCATGGTTAATTGAACAAGGTAGCATTACGGTGGGATTGTTCACGACCTTTACGCTTTACCTTGGGCAGCTACTTGGGCCATTTATGCAGTTTGGTTGGCAGTTCAATGTATTTCAACGAGGTAAGACGTCATGGCGTCGTCTGGAGCAGTTATTTGCTGAAAATATTGAAGTCGTAGAAGGTGACAAAAAGCTGCCAAAAGATGCGGATGCAAGTATGTCTTTTGATATCAAATCATTCACTTACCAAAAAGCGAATCGTAAAGCACTTGATAGTGTGAAATTTGATTTACCATCAGGCGGATTGGTCGGCATTACTGGGCCAACGGGCAGCGGTAAAAGCACGCTATTGCACTTGGCACTGCGCCAATTTCAACTTGAGATACCATCAATAATTCACATTTCAGGTATGCCAAGCGACAGTCTAACGTTTGGTTCCTTACGCAGTAAGCTGGCTTGGGTTCCTCAAAAACCGCACTTGTTTTCAGGCTCTATCACAGAGAATATCGCGTTGGCGAAACCTGATGCGTCGCAAGCAGAAATCGAGTATGTGGCTGAAATGGCGGGTATTCGAGCAGAAATTGAAGCGATGCCTGAAGGCTTTGATACTTCACTTAGAGAGGGCGGTACGAATCTATCTGGTGGTCAAAAACAGCGTTTGACTCTTGCTAGAGCCCTATTGTCGGGTGCTGATATCCTTTTGTTGGATGATCCATTTAGTGCGTTAGATATGAAAACTGAGGTACAAGTTCGTCAAAACTTAAAGGCGCATTATTCGCATAAAACGATGTTGCTTGTAACGCAGCGATTAACGAATCTTATCGAAGCTGACCATATCTTAGTATTGAATGATGGGCAGGTAGAAGAACGTGGTTCTCATCATGAGTTGGTGGCGAATCAAGGCTGGTATTCAATGGTTTATCAACGCCAAAGCCAGTTGGGGAAAACTATTAGCAGTAATGTAAATACTGACAACGAGTCGAATCTTGAGGAGACAAACGATGAGTAAGTCTCAAGCAAGTAATGCTCGAACAAATAATAGTGCAGAGAAGCCTGAATCGATGAAAAACAATGCACTTTATCGCCGTTTATTGACCTTCTCATTGCCACACAAAGCGCGTTTTGGCTTTGCCTTTTTGATGTTGGCGCTTGCGGTCAGTGCCGAGATGGCGATTCCATGGTTGGCTAAAATTGTTTTGGATGAGGTCATTGTACCTCAGCAATTTGAATGGCAACAACTTATCACATTGATCGGGCTTGTGATGCTGTTCTATGTATTTGCCGCGGTGTTTGGGTATTTACAAGCGGTCACCTTTAAACACAGTGCATTGTTGGTGGTTAAAGACGTACGTGAACAACTATTCCGCCATGTTTTGAACTTTCCTATAGCTACATTTGACAAGTTATCTACGGGTAAACTGGTCTCTTACATTACCAATGATACTGAATCGCTACGCAATATGTATGTGTCGACTATTCCAACCGTGATTCAAGGTGCATTGCGCATCACGGCTATTTTCATCGCAATTGCATTATTGGATTGGCGTTTGATGTTACTCAGTTTGGTATTGATCCCTGTTTTGCTTATAACAATGCATTTGTATCGCAAGATTTCAATGTCAGTGTTTGACGGAATTCGAGTTCAAGTCAGCAACATTAACGGGCAAATAAACGAATCGTTGCAAGGCATGGCGTTGATTCAAGCGTTTCGTCAAGAAAAGGCGTTCCAAACTAAGTTTGAGAAAGATAACCAAAGTTGGTTTAACTTCCGTGCTAAGTCAGTCGCAATTGATAGCTTGATGTTGTTGCCACTGACGCGCTTGATTTCGACGTTGACAGCAGCAGGCATTGTTGCGTGGTTTGCAGGAGCATCGATGTCGGCCGTTGTTGAGATTGGTACTTTATATGCGTTTTTGAATTACCTTGAGCGCTTCTTTGACCCGTTCCGACAGTTATCGATGGAACTGCACAAATTGCAGGTTGCAACCGTGTCTTCTAAACGTATCTTTGAGCTGCTAGACGATGATTCTGAAATTCATAATCAATCGATGCCGGAAGTGAAGATAAATGATAACAACGATATTGAGTTTCGTAATGTCACCATGGGATACGAAGTCGATAAGCCAGTACTCAAAGATGTCAGCTTTACGGCAAAAGGCGGCGAGTTTACAGCGATTGTTGGGCATACCGGCAGCGGGAAAAGTTCGGTGATCAATCTGTTGATGCGTTTTTATCAACAGCAGCAAGGCGACATCCTTATTGGCGGGCAACCGCTTCATAAACTACCGGAATCACAGTTACGTAAATTGTTTGGTTTGGTATCGCAAGATCCAACCATCTTTAGCGGTTCAATCGTTGATAATATCGATTTATCTCATGATGCCGCTTTTAGTCATAGCTATACGAGTGATGACAGTACGCTTAATGACAATGACAATAAAGCACTAAAAGCTAGCCGTGATAAAGCGATACAAGCAGCCGAAATGGTGAAAGCGGATCGCTTCATTCATCGTTTACCTGATGGTTTTGATCATCAACCAAGCAATGGCGGCGCTACGCTTTCTGTGGGTGAAAGACAGTTATTGGCATTAGCTCGTGCGATTTCTCACGATCCTAAAATATTCCTGCTTGATGAAGCGACGGCGAATATCGACAGTGAATCGGAAGAAACGGTAAAGCAGGCTCTTGAAAATATCCAAGACGGCAGAACCGTTATCACCGTTGCGCACCGCTTATCGACGATTAAAAACGCCGATCAAATCTTAGTGATGAACAGCGGTAAGGTGGTACAGAGTGGTACACACCAGGCGCTAATCGAACAAGATGGCGATTACCGAGATTTATACCTTGCACAGAAAGCGCAAGAAGAAAACGAACATCAAAACAGCACGCTAGGCCTAACGGCTGTGAGCGCGGCATAAGTGATAAAATAGAAAGAGTCATTACATTATGAATAACGACAACAAGCAATTTATGCCTCAAGAAGTCATTAACGATATCCTTGAGTGGGAAATCATGCACGGCGTCGCGTTTCGTCAGGCCGATAATACGGCAAGGCACGTACCATTCAGCATCGCACCGATGACGATGGAACGCTCTGTGTACCAACACCTGCTTTCTGTTACACCATTGATCGCTAAGTTGGTGAGCAACGTGTCAGAAGATCATGATTTCTTGCAAGAGTCGCTTAGTGCCATGGCAAAGGCTGACCCGTTTTTTGGTCGTTTGATGGAGCTACATCAGCAGGCACACGGTGATGTAACTAAGCGTCAGCAAGCTGCTCGCCAGCCACTACTTTTGATGCGTACCGATTTTATGGATGATCGCCAGCATGGAGCTAAAGTGATCGAATTCAATGGTATTGCTGCAGGTATGGGGCCATTTGGTCAGCGCGCTACAGAGCTGCATTGCTTTGTGCAAGACCAATGGAACGATGTTTACCGTAATTGGTTAGAAGACGATACGGCAATGCCAGCAGACAATCACGGCATGGAGCAACTCGCTATAGGTATTGCTGCCTCTGCAAGAAAGGTAAAGGCGCACTTTGCTGAACTGGGCGGTAGTGCGAACGAACAAAAGCCAACTTTCCTGATGATTGTGCAGAAAGATGAAGACAACGTTTACGATCAGCACCTATTGGAAGTTGCATTGCAAAAGATTGGGGTTCGCACAGTAAGACGCACCTTTGAGCAATTGAGCACTCAGCTTTCTAGTGGTCAAAATCAGCGCCTAATTCTTGAAAATGTTGGCGCAATTGACACGGTTTACTTACGTGCGGGCTATCAATATTCAGACTACTGGGCACCAGAGTTGAATGAAGATATTTGCTGTCACACATTAAGCCAAACGCGTCTGTTTATTGAAATGCATTACGTGGCAATGAACGCGACCATCAGCCAGCAGCTTGCAACGAGTAAATCAATGCAGATGCTACTGACCATGATGCCTGTACAGGAGTATGCCCGTTGGGGGTTAACCCTAGAAGAAGCTCGATTAGTCAAGAGTGTCTTGGCGGATATGAAGCCCATTTCGAAGGAGGCAATCGAATGGTTTAATACCTCTGCCGATAAGCAAGAGTGGGTACTCAAAAACCAAGGCGAAGGTGGTGGTCACTGTGTATTTGGAGATCAGATCAGTGAGACATTAGCCAAATTGAAGCCAGAAGAGTATGACGCATGGGCATTGATGCAGCGTTTGTATCCGCATGAACGAGATACGCCAACCATTGCGGTTCGTGATGGAAAGCAGGCGTTGGTGAACGATCTCGTGAGCGAAATCGGCTTGTTTACCGCCCATTATCAAGGTGAGCCTGTAACGGATCTAGACGGCTATGCTGGTTACTTAATCCGCAGTAAACCTGCCAGTGAAAATGAAGGCGGCATTCATAGCGGTCAAGGGATCTTGGATTCACTAGTACTTCTTAATGCGTGATTGGTTATGAGGCTATTGTCCTAACCCTGATGGTCTTGGCTGTTGTAGATTAGTACTAGACAGTAGTGTTTCGTGAAAAAGTTGAAACACGGAAATATTCACCATCGAGTCAGCGAGACTTATGCTGACTCGCCTTTGCCCCATTCTGCGTTAACGTATTTACTCAGCAGCTGATTAAACATATATTTTCATTTATGAGACAACCTTTTTCCTCTGCACAACTACTATTTTTTCTCATATATTAGAATTTCTATGGCACCAAAACAGACGCAGAGGATTCACTAATGAAAATACTCCAACGCTTTTTTGCTTATTCACTAAGTGCCTTATTCCTTTTTACCTTGTCCAGTTTGGCGGTAGCAGCTTATAAGAAAGGCGAGGAGATAAACTTAGTCGAGGTCGCGGCCACCAACGATGACTTCCAAACTTTGGTCATGGCGATCCGGGCATCCGGCCTGTCCGGCACTCTCGAAGGCAAGGGGCCCTTTACTCTCCTGGCACCCACCGATGACGCTTTCGCAAAGCTTCCGGCTGGCACTCTGGCTGACCTGCTCAAGCCAGAAAACAAAGAACAACTGCAGGCCGTGCTCAAATACCATCTCCTGATCGGGGCTATCACCTCAGAAGAAGTCAGCAAGCTGAAACTGCCTGAAACCGTCCAGGGAGAAACAGTACAAATCGAAAGCGGCGAGGATGGCGTGACAATCAACGGTGCTAAAGTCATTGCCGGTGAACTCAATGCCAGCAACGGGGTTATCCATGTTATTGACACAGTCTTAATCCCCGGTACCTTGTCCAGTTTGACGGTAGCAGGTTATAAGAAGGGCGAGAAGATAAACCTGGTCGAGGTAGCAGCCACCAACGATGACTTCCAGACCCTGGTCATGGCGATCCGGGCATCTGGCCTGTCCGGCACTCTCGAAGGCAAGGGGCCCTTTACTCTCCTGGCACCCACCGATGACGCTTTCGCAAAGCTCCCGGCCGGCACTCTGGCTGACCTGCTCAAGCCAGAAAACAAAGAACAACTGCAGGCCGTGCTCAAATACCATCTCCTGATCGGGGCTTTCACCTCAGAAGAAGTCAGCAAGCTGAAACTGCCTGAAACCGTCGAGGGAGAGACAGTACAAATCGAAGACGGCGAGGATGGTGTGACAATCAACGACGCTAAACTCATTGCCGGTGATCTCAATGCCAGTAATGGGGTTATCCATGTTATTGATACAGTCTTAATCCCCGAGTAAATCATCAACCGGAAACAAAAAAGCTTTGCTATGGCGAAGCTTTTTACCTTATTGGCATCATTACAGCTAGTGCATAGATAGGCCGTCGGCTCTACAACAAAGTCGTTGGCGATAGAACCTGAATTAGGCTATTTGGTCAAATTGAAGCTACAGTAAAAATCAATGCCAGATTCGGATTAATGTACTAATTCATTGTTATTTTCTCCTAGATGCGAGCGTTGCGCTAATCCTTTTAGATACTGGGCATTCGTACTATAGATACCTAGTCAGTAAATGGGCGTCAAATCTTGGGCTGGACTCTAATCTGTATGGCACTCATTCGATGAGATGAACCAAAGCGACATTAGTCTATGTAAAAACGAAAAATATTCGAGCTGTCCAGCTTTTACTCGGACATACAAAGGTAGATAACACGATCCGTTACCTTGGTGTTGAATTAGAAAATGCATTGTTGTTTTCAGAAGGTACTGATTGTTAGTTGAAAGGAACCCTATTCATTAGGGTTTCCATTAGCCACCATTTTGACAAGCTGTTGCCCCCAAGTTTTTACGAAGAAAAGTATTCAGCTAATAAACTAAGCGTCATTTGGTATTTTCCTACTACCGACTTAGTGTTTAGAAGTCGATAGTTATTGGTTTTCACCTATCGACTCACCTTTAGCTCATGGTCATAATCACTCAATAGTTTCAAAGTGGAACTTGTATTCACGTACACCGTCTATCTGAATACCTTTTTCTCTCAACTCAAGGTACTGCTGAATCTTAACTGTTCTGAAATCCATAGCCTTCAGCGCCAGGATTATCCGTAGTTCATCCATTGAACGTGACTTAGCTTCAGAGCTACAAGTACCGCAGACAACATAAGCCTTTTGTTTAAAACCAATCTTATTAAGCCAGTTCAGCTCTTTTGGTTCTTTACGTTTGCCACAAAAGTAGCAGCGATTCTCTTGCTTCAATACTGCCTTTTCCCTTAAAGCTTTAGGGCTTGGTGATTTGATTGGTGGGGTAGTGTTAGTCTTCTTACTACCACTGAACATAGAGAACTGAACTACATTAGACATTTGGATTGCTCTTAGTAATCAAGGTATACAGCATATAACTGAACATTATTGTCATGTGCCTTTATATCCTATTTCTTGTGCATTCAAAGCGTTTAAGAGGGATTCTCAACGCTTGGCATCTTTAGTTCGATTATGCAGCAAAACCATGTAAATTTCATAAACTCAGCTTCGAAGTTAGGCGCCATTACTGGGATCAAAACAGACTCACGCGGGGCGTAAGTTATTTCTCATTTAGATTTGGCTAACGAGCATGCAACAGCAATTGCACATTTAATTAATCTCAAATTGCATGGTTCAGCATTGGCTCGAATTCGTCCTTGTATTGAATCTGTAATTCGAGGTTTATGGGTTTATCATTGCATCGAAGACCAAGAGACCGCTGAAAAGTACGCTAAGAAAGATGGAGCATGGGGCAGTTTAGAGTCAATGGTTAAGAACCTAGATATCAAACTTGAAAGTGACTCTCATTTTTCTCAAC
Source organism: Photobacterium profundum (assembly GCF_003026285.1). Classification (GTDB taxonomy): domain Bacteria; phylum Pseudomonadota; class Gammaproteobacteria; order Enterobacterales; family Vibrionaceae; genus Photobacterium; species Photobacterium profundum. The sequence goes on along the minus strand of NZ_PYOD01000002.1, from coordinate 258,235 downwards.
GATATTTGGGTAGAAATTATGGCTTACTGAGCAGTTTTACTCATGGCTTAAGCCAACAAACTGAGAGAAGGTTTAGCGGTAAAACTATGTCCCTAAAATTGTCTAAAATTCAAATGTCTGAGATTATAAAAGAGGTTTGTTATTTGTCATATTTAGCCAATATAACTATCGCGTTCGTAGCTAACAACGAAGATGCTGTCAAAAACCTAACTCAGCTCTGGTCGAAATCTGATATTTAACAATCGGTTAAGGCTTCAAGATACTTTCCCTCATCAGAAGCACTTGCGTTAGAATGATACCTCTAACGCGCTTGTGCCCCGAAATGAGTTAGTCCATAAATCATCGGCAGTGATAAATGTAGATTTACCTTATTTTTTTTCTAATGTGATTGCAGAGTATAACAGCACGCAAGTCTGCCAGTGGCAGACTTTCATTCATAGGTGCTATAGAACGTATTTTTATGGTAAATAAAATTTAACGTAACGATTAGTGCCGGGCTTCTGTTAACTTCTTGTATAAACAATGCCTTCTATATAAGAATTTAATGTTGATTGTTGTTATGAAGTTAAATGAGCTAATTGAGAGAATGTATTATTCTACCCTGTGATTTATCATTAGCGAAATTTCGTAAAGATTCTAATTTTATTTAAATTTCATTATTAATAATAATTTCGAGAGTTTTTTGTTTCATAAAACCAACGACTGTTAGTCACTCTATAGTTGAGGTTGATACACCGTTAATTATTATTTTTCATTAGTGTTAAGTCTGAATTTAAATTACTCTCTGCTATGATCACATTATCGTTAAAAACGCCCACTTCTATTTAACCTCTCATACTCAATTCACAAATAGGTCTGGTTTGTTTTATAATATTAGGTGAAAATCACCAATAGACCTAAAGTAATATCCATATAACCTTAAAATTAAAACACAATATATCATTAACACTTAGACTGTTATGATTATCATATTTTACGTCTTATTTATTCAATATGGAGTTTTTTACTAAGAGACGACATCATGTCATTTTAGTGTTGAGGTTATTTGGTTTTTTATTTAAATATATGAAGTAATAGGCGTTGTTGAAAATAACTCCTGATTACTACCATGTCTCAGCCTAATCAGCAAAGGCCGAGGCATGGCGTAAACGGTGGCAGAACACTGACACGCTGCAAGTCCGTTCATGGACGCTAGACCTGCCGTGTATTATCAGCTTATTTAGTACCGTTTACGTCTTAATGCTCCTCGGTAATGTTTATAAATAAACTTTAATATCAATCTATTAAGGTTGATAGCCTAATAATTATTAGGTTGAGTTTCAGTGGCAATCAAGAAATAACTTGAAAAAACAGACATGCCAGTGAAGGACTTATTTTGTTGTGATTAAGGTAGCTAAATTTATAAGCAAACTATTATTATTGGAAGACTTCTTCTGGTATTCCTTTTTGGAATGTTGCAATTAAAATTTTGTCAATATACACCATATCACTATTTGTATAACCTTAGCCTAATATTACAAAGGTGATTTATGAAAAGACAACAAAACTCAGAAAAACCTGTAGTTATCATGATGATACTGCTAATCCTGTTTAGTCCGATAGCTATTGATATTTACTTGCCAGCAATGCCACAAATGGCTGATTACTTTGGTGTCAACATAGTTAATGTTCAAGATACTATTACTTGGTTTATCTTCAGCTTAGGCTTTGGACAATTAGTTGCAGGGCCAATGGCTGATAGGTATGGCCGTCGTCCAGTCGCTCTAGTAGGTATTGCAATTTACTGCGCTAGCTCATGGCTGGCTTATGAAGCATATTCTTTTGAATTAATGCTTGTTGCCCGTTTATTACAAGGTTTTGGTGCATGCGCAACGACTGTCATCGCGTTTACAGCGGCTAGGGATTTCTTCGGCTCTAAACGTAGTGGACAAATGATTAGCTATCTAAATGGTTTCATCAGTTTTGTGCCAGCCCTTGCGCCGATTCTAGGCGGTTGGATTACAATTAATTATGGCTGGAAACATAATTTCAGTTTTATGGTTGTCTATTCCATCGTTGCTGGCTTGTTTGTTTTGCTTTTTTTCAAAGAAACAAAACCAGAAAATACAGATATAGAAAATGCTAAGGTTAGCTTCAAAAATTATATGCCAATCGCTACAAACCCTACTTTCATTTTTCATGTAACCATGTGCCTATTAGCTATGGCTGTAATCTTGTCTTATGTGTCAGCTGCGCCTGGTTGGTTGATGGTTGGGATCGGCCTTGATATTAATCAATTCACAATGTGGTTCGGTTTTAACGCAATAATAAACATTGCGGGTTGTATGTTGGCACCAAAATTTACTGATACTTTCGGTTCATATAAAACATTAGTCACAGGTTTGTCTACTATTATATTTGCTGGTTTATTAATGACATTAATTGGTAACAACGGAGAGGCATGGGGCTTCATGGTTCCAATCTGTATTGCTACTGTTGGAGCTGCATTCATCCTTGGTTCTGCTGCTGGTAAAGCGCTGGCGCCATTTGGTCACTGTGCAGGAACAGCCGCAGCATTGCTTGGATTATTTCAGATGAGTGGTGCAAGTATACTCGTTAGTCTTCTGCAAAAAATAAAATTAGAAGCTCCAGATATGATGGCTGTACAGATGTTTCTTCTTATTCCTTCTTTCTGTTTGATAGTGACTCAAGTTGGTAAGAAGCTAAATGAAACGGTTAAACAATAATGAACGAAATCAAAAAAACTATGAATTATTTTAAATTACCTAAGATTGATCTTCACTGCCATCTAGACGGAAGTGTTCGACCAGAAACTATTATTGACCTTGCTAAGCAGCTCGGTGTGGAAATTCCAAGCACAAACATTGAAGTAATGAAATCACTAATGGTTGCTCCGGAGAATTGTCCTAACTTGATGGAGTACTTATCTAGGTTTCATTACCCAGTATCAGTGATGCAAACAGAAGAAGCGCTCGAACGCATAACATTTGAACTCTATGAAGATGCAGCAAAAGAAAATGTTAAATACTTAGAAACTCGATATGGACCGCAATTACATCGTCAAAATGGCCTAACATTCGATCAGATCATTGCTAGTACTGTACGTGGTATGCGTAAAGCTGAAGAAATGTATGACATTAAAGGCAATCTCATAATTAGTGTTGTAAAGGTTTTACCTAAAAATGATATCTATGAAATGATTGATTCTGGGGCTAAGTATATCGGTAATGGTATCGTAGCATTTGATTTAGCGGCTAGTGAAGACCAAGATTTTTGCCATGATTATATTGAGCATACCGAATACGCAATCGAGAAGGGTTATCGCATTACCATTCACGCAGGTGAGCAAGGGTATGGTCAGAATGTGCATGATGCAATAAAACTATTACATGCTGAACGTATTGGCCACGGTATCGCAATCCGCGATCACAAAGCATCATACAACTTAGTTTATAGTAATCGAATTGCTTTAGAAACTTGCCCAACAAGTAACGTGCAAACTAAAGCGGTTCAATCTTTAGCAGATCATTCAGTTAACGACTTTTATCAGGATGGCATCGTTGTGACTATCAATACAGATAATCGTACGGTGTCAGATACGACTATGACAAAAGAGCTGCAAAAAACTTTTGAACAATTTGATTTATCGCTGGAAGATTACAAAAATATTTATCGAAACTCAGTAGAAAATGCATTCACAACGGATGAAATAAAGAAACATCTATTGTCTTTAATCGATTAAGCCAACAATTCGGCAAATTTTTTGTTTATCTGATAATTTTTAATTAAACCCCTGACATGCTTTTTATATTCTTGCCCTTGTGAGGCGCTATTAATAGTTGAGTTCGGGGGGTATTAATTGAATATCGTCATAAGGTTTTAAAAAAATGAATATTAACCACATCGATCTTAACCTACTACGATTGATGTTGCTCTTACTCGAAGAAGGCAGTGTTAGCAGTGTCGCTACTAGATTAAATTTGACCCAATCAGCAGTTAGCAAGCAACTCACTCGTTTGAGAGAGCAACTGGGGGGAGAGCTTAATGATCCCCTGTTCGTGAGGACAGGGAGAGGTTTAGAGCCAACAGCGCAAGCAGTCAAACTTGAACAACCTCTTCGTCACTGGCTGCAGTCCTCCCAGAAAATGTTTGTACCCGATACATTTATTCCTGCTGAAGATAAGAGAGAATTTCAGATAAGTATTTGTGAAACATCATTTTCGGTGGTTGTTCCCCTGTTATTGCCCAAATTACATAGGCTAGCTCCTGGAATGAAAATCAACATTGTGTCGAAATCAGCTGATAGCCTTCAGAGATTAAGAGAAGGTCAATTGGATTTACTGGTCATAGCCAAGGACACTGATCAACGAGCCCAAATATCATCGCAAGTAACAGAACTAAAGCGTCAATCAAACCATGAACTCTACCAAGACCACCATGTTTGCCTACTTCGATCGGAGCACCCGATCCTCGAGAAAAAATGGGGGAATGCAGCATTTTTGCAAGTCCCACAAATTCGAGTTCTAGTCGAAGAAAATAAATTTTGGCTGCTAGATCAAGTTGTTGCTGAATCTGGTCACTGCTTGGATAGTAAAACTATAGTACCAGATTTTAACAGTGCAGCCTTACTCGTGCAGCATACAGATATGATGCTGGTCTGCACCTCAATTTTTGCAAGGAAATTGGCAAAAAGCTATTCGTTGCAACAATTACCCTTACCTTTTAACTTAAAACCAGTTAGTTATAGGATGCTATGGCCGGAGACACTTGAGCATGATGCTGCTCATCTGTGGTTGAGAGGAATAATTAGTGGCTGCTGCCAAGAGCTGCAAAGCAATAATGTTAGATAGGCCGACGTCCCTAGAAGCGGTACTGCAACTAACATTAGTTTAAGGCTCAATGATACTTTTTTAATCTGAACAACACGTGTTAGTGTGATTAATCTAACTCACTTTTGTCCAAAAGCTACTTTGGGTGACTGGTGTTGGAATTTTTAGTTACAGATTTTCTCTAGCCATAGATTTGTGATTCGCTTAACTAAGTGTTAATGGAATAATTGAGTATTATCTGAGGGCTTCAACAAATCTGCACCAACCCGATATTCACGTTTTTAGCAGCATTTCTTCTCCTGAAGTGCACGTTTACCATTATACTGATCTAATACGCTTGAAGGCATCTATCTCTCCATATAGCCGCGGAAAGTGGCTGATATATATCACGAAGGTATGTATCAAAGGAGCTATATATGAACAAAATTCTGATTGCTACTGTTGTGGTTTTTTTTGCATGTCTGGCTCAGGCCAGTGAGGAATTGCAGCTTTTTCATGCCAACTATGAAGCTTACTATCAAGGCGCTCACTTGGGAAATGGCGTCAGAAAGTTAGAGCGTTTGCCAAATGGTAAGTACCGGATGAGTAGCGAAAGCAAAATCAGGTTTCTCCTCATATCTGATACACGTCACGAGGCGACAGAGTTTACATATCATGACGGGAAGTTGCAGCCAGTCTCTTATTATTTTACTCGGAAAGGAACAGGCCGCGACCATCAAATGCTGGTTTATTTTTCCGCCAGGCAAGCTTGGGTGAACTATGACAATAAGAAGAAAGTGATTCAAGTCAAAGAGGTTTTATTTGATCCTCTTTCTTACCAGGTACAATTAAGGCTCGATGTAATGCGGGATAAATCAAGCTTTACTTATCCAGCTGTGATTAAGGGTAACTTGCGTCAGCTTGATTTTGAAGTGGTGGGAGAGGAGTTCTTGAAGCTGCCTTATGGCAAAGTAAATACCATTAAGCTGAAAAAAGTCAGAAAAAACAGCAAACGCGAAACCTATATTTGGTTAGCCAAAGAGCTGAATTATATCTTGGTGCGCCTACAGCAAAAAGAAAATGGTAATGAGGAAGCAGATTTAAGATTAGCCAGAGTCAAATTTCTATAAATGGCACTTGAACCATGCTGCCGGACTTGTACTGAATAGGGTAAGGGTATGAATCAACAAAGTTTGACTTATATATTGACTGCGAGCTGCCCCGGACGCTCGGGTACGGTGGATGTTGTAACCCGCTTCCTGCGGGAATTTGGCTGTTACATTTCTGAGCTGAATTCCTTTGACGATGCACTAAATCAGCGTTTTTTTATTCGCACGGTATTTCGCATGGAAGATAATGCCTCGCTTGATCAACCTGTGTTTTGCGCCACCTTTGCCGAGCGGGCCGAGGAGTTTGATATGGAGTGGGAGCTGACGCCGTCAGATTATCGACCTAAAGTGGTGATCATGGTGTCTAAATACGAGCACTGCCTGAACGATCTGTTATACCGCTTCCGAACCGGTAATCTTCCAGTCGATATTCGAGCTGTGATTTCCAATCACCCTGATCTGCAGTCACTGGCCGAGTGGCACGATATTCCTTATTATCACTTTCCGATCACCGCGGATACTAAGCCGCAGCAGGAGGCTCAGGTACAAGCCGTTTTAGCTGAAACCGGTTGCGAACTGCTGGTGCTTGCCCGCTATATGCAGGTGCTCTCCCATGAAATGTGCGTTCGCTGGGCGAGGAAGGCCATCAACATCCACCACTCGCTGTTGCCTGGCTTCAAAGGGGCTAAGCCTTATCATCAGGCCTATAACAAGGGGGTCAAGTTGGTGGGGGCTACAGCCCATTATGTCAGCGACTTTCTGGATGAAGGACCAATTATTACCCAGGGAATGGAAACCGTAAACCATACCTATTATCCCGCTGATTTGGCTAGAAAAGGGATGGATGTCGAATCCCTGACATTGACTCGAGCCATTCAATATCACATCGAGAAACGCATATTTCTATTCAACGACAAAACCGTAGTGTTCGAACGCTCGTGAGCTGAAGGTTAGTTTTCACCAGTAGTTTGCAGAGAGGGTTACGAGGGGCTGTTGCTCGACACCCGTTCGCAGTCGTCCCTTCTTCTTCAAGCGTGCAATCGCATTGGCGTATGAGGAATGCTTGTCTGTGTTTTACACTCCAAATTATGTTTAGGTTTACGCAGAGGCCAGACTCCTTCCTGTTTAATATTGCCGGTTCATTACTTTCTAGTTCCTTTATCTGATAGTTATTTATATCTCACTATCTCCTCATTACTACTTTGTATGACAACATTTATAGCCATCGATAATGAAAGCAACAAACATAACGTTACCTTGCCTGCTTTTTTATACTGCAATTAGTCTAGTGATATAGGGGAAGTTATTGTACTAGAATTCTTCTAGTAGCTAATTCCGTAGAAATGCAAAAGGCCGAAGTAGTTACTAACTGCTTCGGCCTTTCTATACCTAGTAGCCTGTGTCTGATTTGTACAGACGATCAAGCTATTATGAGTTACTGGTCGCGTTAGCTGCCAATTACGCTTCCGTCTTTCTTGGTGATCATCACGATAGATGAACGTGGTGTGCTGTTACCACCATCTGGCCAATGTGACGGTTCTAGTTCTTCACCTGGATGCTGGATACCGATAAACATCGTTTTGTAATCTGGGCTGAACGTAAGCCCTGTTACTTCACAAGCGATGGGGCCTGTCATAAAGCGGCGAATTTCACCGGTTTTAGGGTCACCACAAAACATGGAGTTATTCCCCATACCGGCATAATCACCCTTGTTTGAATATTTACCGTCAGTTTGAATCCATAAACGACCAGCCGCATCAAAACCTAAACCATCAGGGCTGTTGAACATGTTTTCGTTATTAATGTTCTCGCTTCCTGCATACAAGGTGCCTTTATGTACTTCAGGGTTTCCTGCTATTACATACAGATCCCATGCGAAGGTAGGGTGGGCATGATCATCATTTACTTGACGCCAGCGTAAAATTTGACCGTAGTGATTAGCTGCGCGAGGGTTAGGCCCGCCAACAGGCTGTCCTTCTTTAACACCACGGTTTTTGTTATTCGTCAGTGTGCAGAATACATATTCTTGATTGGGATGAACGGCAATCCATTCTGGACGGTCCATTGTTGTTGCACCGACTTGCGTTGCTGCTAGACGTGTATATAAGTGGATGTATTCTTGGTTTGGAAAGCCATTTTCTTTTGTTAAACCATTCTTACCATGAGTAAGATCGATCCATTGGCCTGTGCCTCCAATTTTACCTTCCTCTGTACTGAATTTTGCGACGTAAATAGTACCTTCTTCAAGCAGTTTACGGTTTTCTGTATCGTTACCTTCAACATATTTGTTTTTAGAAACAAAACGGTATAAATGCTCACCACGCTCATCATCACCCATATAAGCAACGACATGACCATCTTTGTTGACAACAATGGCGACATTTTCGTGCTTAAAGCGACCCATCGCTGTGCGCTTCATTGGTGTTGAGGTAGGATCCATCGGGTCGATTTCTACAACCCAGCCATGACGGTTCGCTTCATTCGGATTTTTCGCGATATCAAAACGATCATCGTGTTGGAACCAGTGGTAGCCTGAATCTGCTTCATTTACGCCGTAACGTTTTTGTTCTTTGTTTACCTTAACAGTACTTTTTGAGCCAAAGTAACCATTGAAGTTTTCTTCACATGTTAGGTAAGTGCCCCAAGGGGTAAAGCCATTTGCACAGTTACCGAACGTACCTAATGCTTTTTTACCTGCTTTGTCCGCTGCTGTTTTGACGTCTGGGTGACCAGCAACAAGACCGGTGATTTCCATTTCAGTATTGGCGGTAATACGACGGTTATATTTTGAATCTATAACCAGCTCCCAGTTGTTATTGTCAGTACGTTTGACTTCGAAAATCGAAATACCATGAGCTGCTTGTGATTTTTTTACATCATCAGCAGTCATCTTTTCGCCTTGGTGCGAGAATAAGTACTCGTTGTTGCAGTACTCGTTGTTTACAGCAAATACACCATGATCATCTGAAAGAGGGAAGAAAGTCATACCATCGGTGTTATCACCAAATTGCACTTCTTGGTGCGATGACGGTGCATTACCTGTTGGATCGAATGTAGGTGCAGTAGGGAACAGTCCGTCTCCCCAGCGAATAAGTACTTTGGCATTGTAGTCGTCAGGCACAACAACGGTATCATCAGTGCTTACTGGTACAGCACTAAAGCCCATTAATTTACTGTTTGCTTGCACATTACTTGCTAATGCTGAAACGGGCATTCCTGCCATAAACGCACCCGCAGTCATAACAGATGCTGCACCCATAAAACGACGGCGTGACATGCTAGCATCAATCATTGTCGTTAATTGTGATGCTTCATTACGTGGTTCAATATCATTTTCACGTCGTTCAAATGGGCTCATTCGGGTTGTCATTGACTTCTTCCTGTGTCGTATAAATATTGTTATGCGCACATTTGACACTTGTTTTATGACGGCTATTTTACTGTTTTGTTACGGTGTTGTGAAATGTAACTATGTGTATCTCTTTATTTCTAACATTTATCTGTAATGAAAAAGCCAGCTCGTTTTTATATTCTTTTACGAGAAAGAGATAAAAACTAGCTGGCTTTCTAATACCGTTCACTTATTTAAGGTAAGTTAGACGGTTAATCTTTGTTATTTCTTAATGATTTTTCGTAACCAATAGTCAGCACTTACATAGCGACCACCACCGAAGAAGAACAAGACCAATAGCATCACAAAGTAGGTGATAGAGAATTCCATACCATTATTCAGTATTACAGGGTCACCCAGTTCTGTAATGTAGTTATATCGTCCTGGAAAGTTTTCAGCTAACCATGTAATGAAACCTTTAAAACGTATTGCAGATTCCATGTCATTTGACGCGATGGATAACCAACCGTGACTCCAGTGCACCATGGCACTTGCGACACTCATCACTACCATCATTGGGATCGAAATTAAACGAGTAAACAGCCCCAATGCAATACAGATAAGCCCTAGCACTTCTGTTGCCGTCGCAAGGAATGCAAATAGTTCAGGAAAGGGTAGGTTTAACCCTCCCTCTGCTTGTGGTGAAGCAAAGAATGCGACTGTGCCACTGAACCCCATCACTTTTGAGTGAGCACCTTCATAGATAACAGGTAGCAAGAATAGGCGAACTGCCAGTAGGGCTAGAAAATCAAGACGTTTACATTTTTCGAAGATGTTGTCGAAAAAAGAGACAATTGTTTGGATCATGAGAGATCTCCTGATAAATAGTGGTTGGAAGTTGCAAAGTCTGAATCTACGTTTGAGACTTTGTCGATCCATATAAGGTTTGTATGATTAAAATGCAGAACCCAAGTACTTACGTCGCGAGCAGGCATATATGCACTAACGGTGTCAGCTAAGGCTTCAAAGGTGATAGCACCGTGCTGGCACAAAGGGTTAAGCACTATCCGGTCGCGCATACCCAGCGGTTGTGATAACACTTGATGCGTGGTGTTACGGTAAACGGCATAAGCTTGCGACGGTTCATTTTCATCAATAAATTGAATTGCATTGTTTTCAACATGAAAAGGTACTTCGATCAGTTGCAGCGTTGGATTTAACTGCAAAGTACAACGAGATAACGATTCAAAAGTGACAGTCTCCGGCTGGTGTTTTACCGGCAATGTGACGATCTCTGGATTGATTTCTGCGTTGAAAAGTACCCATTCATATTCCAAAACACTGACAACCTTTGCTGGCAATAGGTTACTGTGTGTTTGTATAAATCGAACAAACTCGGTGGCGATATGATGGAACTCGGGCTCTATAGCCTGACTTTGTAATAGAAACTCATTAACCCAATGATCAATGGTTTGCTTTGGCAGTTGCTGACTGAACATCGGAAACGTATGTGTAATCACACTGCGTACATTATCTCTTACAAATTCATGATATCGCGTGATACTGCGCGCTTGCTCTATGCTGGTATGACGCACACCATCAGCAAAGGCTTGGGTTAGATCCTGCATATTTTTGGGTGGACGTTGCATATAAGCCTACCTATGTACGATGGGGGTTGATGCCATCACACAATCGTGAATATGATGTAATTCTTCGGTCATACATTCGAGAGAAGGCACGAAGTGATCGCGCTCTAATAACAAAGGTCGTGCACCGTGATAATCAAATACGTCTTTGGCAAATTGAATCACATCGTGAGAAACGTCTTTACCATGGGTATCGAGTAAAAAGTTATCATCTTCTTTTAAATGCCCTGCGATATGGAAATAGCGAATAGCATCAGATGGTAAGCTCTTAATCATTGCCAAAGCGTCATAGCCATGATTGGTGGCGTTGACATAAGCGTTATTAATATCGAGTAATAACTCACACTGTGTTTTTTCTACCAAGAGTGAAAAGAACTCAGATTCAGGAATATCACCTTGGTACTCGTGATAATACGAAATATTTTCAAGTACTAATGGGCGTTGCAATATATCTTGTACGGCATTGATCCGATCCGATAAAAACGCAATATTCTCTTTGTGCCTTGGTATCGGTAATAATTCGTAAAGATAGCCTTGCTGGTCACGAGAAAAGCTTAGGTGCTCGCTATAGATATCGATGTTGTAGCGGTCTAAAAACTTACCAACTTGCTTAACGAATTCGATATTTAGTGGTTGTACATCACCAATGGATAAACTCAGCCCGTGTGCCACTAAAGGGTATTTATCAGCAACACACTCTAATGCTTCCCGTTTGGTTCCCCCCATGTTCATCCAGTTTTCTGGTGCTAACTCGAGAAAGTTAATATCCTCGAGTGCTGGCTGTTGACATAGCACATCAATGTGCTCGCTGCGTAAGCCAATCCCTTTGCTTGATGGGCTTATTGTCCGCATAGCCCACCTGCACATTTTCCTGGTTGCGCGACTGTTGCTGGTGCGTTAATTCCTTGACCTGATTGACCACACTTACCGTCTCGTGCACGTACAAGCTTGTCTTGTGGATCTGTATTCAACTCAATTTTTGCAAAGATTTTTTCAGTACCGCACTTGCCACTGGCACATTTTCCGCCATTGTTGCTACTGGCTTCTTTTGCCACTGGCGGCGTATCTTGTGTCGCAGCCTGTACGATGCCGCTGCCTAGTGCCAATACTGATGTCATTGCGATTGAAAGTACTATTTTATTGTTCATTGCTTTGCTCCTTAATGGCACTCATTGGATAGCTTGAAAGATCGCGACCTGCGTAGACTGGGCCGCTGTAGTATTTTTTGATGATATCGATTGATTCATCTTTCATGACAAGCCCTTTACCCATCCAGTGACTCAATACCAACATTTTGGGATTGACTGCTTGGGCTATTTTTCCTACTGCTGACGGAGTAGCGTGCATGAAGCTAGAAATCTCATCGGCATTTTCATCGATAGCCATTGGCATCACTAAAATATCGGCCCCTTTGGCAAAATCGATGAAGCTTTTATCACGACCGTTTTGATCTGCAGAAATCACCATAACCCCTTTGTCAGACTCAACGCGGTAGGCGACAGTTGGCACGTCACCATGTGGAATGTCTTTGGCGTAAATGGTTAGGCCGTCATCTTCGTATACTTTGGTAGATGTTACTTTTTGATAATCAACATCTTGTAGCGAGACAGGGAACAGTCCGTCGCTACCATCGTAAATACCGTTAAGGTAGGCATATGCGCCCTTGTCATGATTGAATAAAGCATCCATATAAGCAGTTAGACTAGGGAAAGGTTGATGCCCTGTTGGTCCTGCAATTGCCAATGTTGATGTACGGTTAAAGAAGTAGCCTCCTTTTAATAAAGCCGGCAGGTCAGTGACATGGTCGGTATGAAAATGGGTTACGCCTAGAAAATCGAGTTCCTCCATGCGAGAGCCTGACTGACCAAAACGTAGAAATACGCCAGCACCTGCATCGATTAATATTTTTGATTTTCCTTTCCACCAAATGACTTCGCCAGACGATGCACGTGCATCATCGGAAATAGGACCGCCCGAGCCGAGCAGCTGTAATGTGAAATCAGTATCAACAGGTTTCAATGGAATGGCGTAAGACATACTTGAAGCGACTGATAGACCAGTCGCAAGTAATAATGTTTTTAGTCGGTATTTCATAGCACATTACCTTTCTATAACAAGAGTGAGGTTTTGACTGAATCACGAAACAATAAATGCAGTTTTATTGATGTGGGTCAAAACATGCAGTCACATTAAAAGATAAGGCTGGTTAAATATATTTGATTGTTATTAACATGATGTTAAGAGTTGCTTAATATTGCTCGTAAAGCATGATGGGACATGGCTTTGTTGGTGTGAATAAGGTGTTAAAAATAAAAAACTCGCCCTGTAGAGGCGAGTTTTATTAACGTATCATTAATGTTCACATTAACTTATTGCGTATTAGCCCCAGTTAAAACGAATGAGTATATTCGCAAAAAAGAACCATATTACGGGTACAAAAACAAATACTTGTCCTAGTACTGAACGTGGGCGATATCCGACACCATGAACAACGCCGCCACAACTTGCCCACAGCAGTGTTATGACTGTTAGGTTGCTGAAGCCATCAATATGTGAAACCAAGTAAGTTGGATTCCACATAACATTGCCAATGCAGATGGATGCTAGGCAAAGTGATAACATGCGACACCATCGTTGTTGCAGGACGCGATTAAATTGCGACCATTCACTCATTAGTATCGAGCCAAGATTGCTCTTTATGGGCTAATCGAACGGCATTGATGATGCCAAATGAGCAAGCAACGCAAACACCCAGTATCCAAACTAAATACCACATCGTTAATATCTCCTTAGTACAGACTTGTTTTGTTGTTTTCGATGTATTGAGTATCCAAACGACCGAACATTTTGCGGTAACACCACAAGGTATACCCGAGAATAATAGGTACCATGACCAGTGAAATGGCGATGACAATACCAAGCGTTTTTTCACTAGAGCTTGAATCCCAAATCGTCAGGCTCTGTGACGGATTTAGACTTGATGGAATGATAAATGGAAATAACGTAATCCCTGCCGTTAAAATAATGCAGGTAACCGTTAAGCTAGACATCAAGAAAGCGAAGCCATCTCGCTTAGCTCTTGCTGATAGGGTTGTTAATAGTGGGGCTATAGCGGCAATTGCGGGAATAGTCCATAACACATGGTATTGCTGGAAATTTCTGAACAAGCCATGCGCGACAATGCTGACACTCTTATTAAGAGGGTTCGAGGCAGCATCGGTTACGATCGCGCTGTTGATGACATAACCGTTTAAGTTGTATGCCCATATACCAGCCAGCACAAATAAGACACTTGTTACCAGTGCTGAAACTTGACTGAAGGTACATACACGCTGGTGTAGAGCTTCGGTCGTTTTCATTTGCAACCATGTGGTACCTTGGGTCAGTATCATACTGAGGCTAATCAAGCCGCATAACAGTGCAAAGGGATTGAGTAGCCCAAAGAAGCTACCTTTGTATGATGTGATGAGAAATTCATCCAATTCGAAAGGAATTCCTTGTAGCAAGTTACCAAAAGCAACACCAAAAATAACAGTGGGTAACACCCCGCCTAGGCACAAGGCGATATCACAAGTATTACGCCATTGTGGTTGATCTATTTTTGAGCGGTAGTCAAACCCTAATGGGCGCAACCACAATGAAGCAAGAGCCAGTAACATTGCTGCGTAAAAGCCTGAAAAAGACACGGCGTATGCTAATGGCCAAACAGCAAACAGTGCGCCACCTGCTGTGACTAACCAAACTTGGTTACCGTCCCAGTGGGGAGCCACTGAATTAATCATTATACGACGGTCATTCTCTGTTTTTCCTAAGATAGGAAGAAGAGCCGTAACCCCCATATCAAAGCCATCTGTAATGGCAAACCCAATTAGCAGTAGCCCGATCACAGCCCACGCTATCAATCGAAGTGTTTCATAGTCGATCATAATGGCTGTTCCTTATTGTTTGAGCATACTTGTTGTGGTGCGTTAGCTGGTTTTTCAAAATGGTAACGACCTGTTTTTATTGCACTTGGTCCTTTACGCGCGAAGCGTAACATTAAGAATGACTCGAGAATAAAGAAGAGGGTATACAAGGCGTAAACCATACCCATTGAGAATATAATCTGACTTGGTTCAAGCTGTGATGCAGCCATGTTAACGGGTAGAATCTCACCAACAGCCCAAGGTTGGCGACCAAATTCAGCAACAACCCAACCTGCCTCACAGGCAATCCATGGTAGGGGCATTGAATAAAGTGATAAACGTAACAACCATCGTTTCTGGGTGAGTGTGCGACGGCAGCTATACCAAAGTGCCATGATGAAGAGGAACATCATAATCACACCACAGGCAACCATAATACGGAAGCTCCAAAAGATAGGCGCTACTTCGGGAATGGTGTCTTTGGTGGCTTGCTGGATTTGTGCTTCTGTGGCATCAACGACATTGTCGGTGTACGTTTTCAATAGTAGCCCGTAGCCTAAGTCTTTTTTCACAGCGTCAAATGCCGCCAAGTTTTCAGGCGTTTTTTCACCATCTCGTAATTTCTTAAGCAGCCCATAGGCTACCATTCCGTTACGAATTCGCACTTCACTCTTATCCATTAGATCATCAATCCCGCTAACTTCTTCATCTAGTGAGCGGGTTGCGATGATACCCATCACATAAGGGATTTTAATGGCGAAATCTGTTTCCATGGTGTCTTGATTAGGAAAGCCAAATAAGGTGAATGAAGCGGGTGCTTCTTCGGTATGCCATTCTGCTTCAATTGCAGCTAGCTTGGTTTGTTGTACATCCCCAAGTTCATAACCTGATTCGTCACCCAGCATTAGAGTGGCTAGAATTGCGATTAATCCAAATGCAGATGCTACGGCGAATGATCGACGAGCGAAAGTAACATCTCGTCCTTTTAAAAGGTAGTAAGCACTGATCCCCATAATAAAGATAGCACCAGTGGTATACCCGGCAGAAATAGTATGTAAGAACTTCACTTGAGTGACAGGGTTGAAAACAACTTCTGCGAAATCCACCATTTCCATACGCATGGTTTCAAAGTTGAATTCAGCGCCGACAGGATTTTGCATCCAGCCATTAGCCATTAAAATCCACAACCCTGAGAAGTTTGAGCCTAAGGCTGTTAACCAAGTGACCGCTAAATGTTGGCGTTTAGATAAGCGATCCCAGCCAAAGAAAAATAAACCCACTAAGGTTGATTCTAAGAAGAAAGCCATGAGTGCTTCAATGGCAAGAGGGGCGCCAAAAATATCACCCACGTAGTGGGAATAATAAGCCCAGTTAGTACCAAACTGAAACTCCATTGTTAAACCGGTTGCAACACCGATGGCAAAGTTAATGCCAAACAATTTCCCCCAAAACTTGGTCATGTCTTTATAGATTTGCTGATTGGTTATTACATACAGTGATTCCATCACTGCCAGCAGGCATACTAACCCTATGGTTAAAGGTACGAATAAAAAGTGAAACAGTGCGGTTGTCGCAAACTGTAATCGTGATAGTTCAGCTACTTCAGTAAGCATGATTTCCTCCCCGTCAGGCTGATTGACGGAATATTGCATTATTATTGTGGGTTTAACTCTATGAGCTGAGAGTTAAATTGAGCGGGGAGATGTTAACGTTGCGTAGGGGTTAAGAATATTCAAACAAATGAAATTACTGTTTAAACTAAATTTAACCTTAGTATGAGGCGTTTTTAAAATGAAAATGTATAAAGCTAACAATCAGTAAGAAAACTTTGTTTGTTATAGCAGTTGATAGCGTGGAAGAGTAAAGGGCTTGATAGAGGCTGACGAAGTGATGAGTCGGTGAATTCTGGTGTTGAATCCGAGTAACCAGTACCATTTAGAGGGCTTGGTACTGGCTGCAAGAGTTAATAGGTTAGGTGCGCCTTACCATTAATTCCGGCGGTAAACGTATGGGGGCTGATGGAGCTAGGGTCTTATCAGCCCATAATGTTTCTAGGTAATGAAGAGCCATTTCTGCGATGGCGTGAACGGGTTGAGCGATAGTTGTTAGTTGATACCCTTGCCAAGATGCCATCGGAACATCATCACAACCGATAATATGCAGTTGTCCGGGTATAGAGATACCATTAACTTGATTACAGCTGTCGATCAATCCAAATGCTAATGTATCAGAGGCACAGAAAATGCCCTGTAGCCGTCGTATATCTTCGCTATGGCGTACCCCAACCTCAAACCCAGCGCTGTAGCCATAGCGTCCTGCAAAAAAAGTTGTATGGATGTTAATACCTGTTGCATTTAACTCAGAACGGAAGCCCGCATGACGAGCAATTGAGGCTTCGCCGTCTTCCCTTCCCATAATATACCCGAGTTGCGTTAATCCTTTGGATAGCAGGTGCCTTGCGGCTAGTTTACCAGCTAGATGGTTATCGGTTTGAATGGATGGGATCATGTGGTTTGGATCGGAGCGGCCCAGTGTGACTAGCGGCAATTTTAATTTGAGGCATTGCTCAAAGCTTTGAACTGGCAGTGATCCCGCTACCGCAATAACGCCATCTACCTGGTAACCTGATAACCGTAGAATAGCTGTATCAAGATCTGTATCACGGTTGATATTGACTAGCATTGGCATTTTACCGTTGTTTTGCAGTGCGGCTGACAGCACTTCGAACAGGTAAGATTGATAAGGGTTTGAAAAGTCGCTAACCAATATTGCCACAAGGTGTGATTTAGCTTTTTGTGATGGCGTACTTAATGTGCGGGCAAACAAGTTGGGCTGGTAACCCAGCTCTTTTGCCGCATCGAGTATGCGGGCTTTTTGCTTAGGGGCTATGCTTGCCCCCTCAGTAAAGGCTCTTGATACGGAAGAACGCGAGAGCCCTAGGTGGCTAGCAACATCTGACGCAGTAATTTTTTTCATGCTAATCAATCAGTAACTTTTTTAATGAAGAAGAGGGTGGAAACGCATAGATCGGCCCAGTGTGTTTGAAATAAGGTGCAGTATCAAGGCCTGTTTCGCTACAAATAATCTGGGCAGCCATTGCATCCCACACATTCACTTCACCGACATAACAACCATCAAGTTCACCACAAGCGACTTGTGTAAGTGACCAAGCCGCAGAGCCTGACATTCGAATTTGATGTCCATGGCTGATCATACGTTGTGTTTTTAGTACGAAGTCTTCAGGTATACCGGGTTGGTAATTTAAATTAAGCCCGACCACTAATTCAGCATCACCATTATCTTTCACTTTAAGGCGTTTTCCGTTTTCAAAACAACCTTCACCACGTACGGCGTAAATTGTTCGATTATGGGCGGGGGCACAGATAATGCCAATGGCAGGGCCATTCTCATCAACGAATGCCATGCTGATAACAAAATCGGCAATACCATATAAAAAATTGGTTGTGCCATCTATTGGATCAATAACCCAACCCGGAGGGATCAGATCACCACCTGTTTCTTCTCCTAAAAAATGATGAGAAGGAAAAGCGGTTGCTAATGATTGTTTGATAAAAGCCTCTACATTTCTGTCGGCTTCAGTAACCCAATCTTGTAAGCCTTTAGATTCCCGAATGTATTCATCCCGCAGTTCAAACGCTTTTAAGGCAATATTGGCTGCTTGTTCACTGATTGCCAGTGATGTTTTTAAAATATCATGCAACATTGGGGGTTACCTTTAGGTTGTGTCGTGAATTCGATCCTAATAGCAGATTAAGACCGTCATAGGCGACAGACATGTTTGGCTGTAATTGACAGCGTTGAGTAAGTTCGGAGCGGCATCGCGGATCGATATGGTAGAGGAAGCAATGTGTTTTTGTGGTAAACGGTAGTAGACTTATATCTTGCCAAGCACCGTGACTGGCGTGAGAAAGTAGGTACTCACATTCAATAAAAGCAGCATCCGCTTTTATAGCGAGTGCTTCTCCCTCTGGTGTTAATCGTCCATCACCTGAAAAAAATAAAGAATATTGACCGTTACTGAGATAAAGGCTTAAATTATCAACAGCGTGGATGGTTGGGCTGGTTTGTGCTGACCATGGACCAACGTGGGTAATAGTGAGTGAATCAATCCACTCACATTCAAAGTTAAGGCTAGTGTGTGGCCAGCTAGCAAACTGTAATAATGCATTAAAGATAGACCATTGTTTTCTTTGTCCCACAATCATGAGTGGCTTTGTTCTTCCTTGAGCCTTCATCCAATTGACGAGGGTGGTTAGCCCAAGACAATGGTCTGGATGTGCATGAGTGAGGTAAATGGCGTCAATCGTATTTTCATCTATTCCGCTATGATCAACCTTAGTTGCTTTGACTTTTGCAAAAAAAGCTTGTGGCACAGTTGGACCACAATCAATCAGTAAGGTGAAGTTACCCTGCGTAACTAACATAGAGGCATTGGTATGATTCGTGTCATACGCATCCCCGCACCCGAGCATGTTAAGCTGCATTTCGCGCCTCATTGGTATTGATTATACGAAGATCATCGGCATCAAACCAATGTTGGATTGACTGTGATAAATTAACGGGGATCTCTTCGCCGATATTGAAGCTTTCTTGTGATTCAATGGTGAATTTTTGTCCACCTATCTTGCCATAATACAAACGTGCGTGGCCAAGCGGTTCAATCACATCAACTTTCATTTTTGCATCAAAAGTATCGTGGTCGACAGTGACTTGATTGGCTCTGATTCCCAGTGTTATTGGTCCATTACATGCAATCGTGTTCAAACTGTTAAATAACCCGATTTTGAATAATTGGTTTTGATTGTTTCCTTCCAAGAAATTCATCTCTGGCGTACCGATAAATGAGGCAACAAAGCGATTTTTTGGTTGCAGGTATAGTTCTTCAGGCGTACCAATTTGTTCAATTTGACCTTGGTTCAATACCACAATGCGATCGGCTAGCGTCATTGCCTCAACTTGGTCGTGGGTGACATAAATCATTGTGGCATCAAGTTTTTGATGGAGTTGTTTTAGATAGATACGCATCTCACCACGTAGCTTGGCATCAAGGTTAGACAGGGGCTCATCAAATAAAAAAAGCTCTGGTTCGCGAACAATTGCCCGGCCGATAGCAACCCGTTGCCGTTGACCACCCGATAGCGCCCCTGGCAAGCGATCTAGATAAGGGGCTAATTGGAGGTTTTTCGCCGTATCTGCGACTTTTTCATCAATGATTCTTTTATTCACACCCGCCATTTTTAATGGAAAGGCCATGTTTTTTTCTACGGTCATGTGTGGATAAAGGGCATAAGACTGAAAGACCATTGCGACTTTTCGTGCGGATGGATGGACATTATTGAGTTGCTTTCCGTTTAGCGAAATATCCCCTTTCGTAATAGACTCAAGGCCCGCGATCATTCTTAACAGTGTTGATTTTCCACAGCCAGAAGGACCGACAAAGACAACAAATTCACCGTTATTGATGGTCAGGTTAATATTTGGCATGACAACATGGCCGCCATAAGCTTTCGAAAGGTCTTTTATTATTAATTTAGTCATTATTTAAGCCCCATAGAGAAACCACGTAAGAGAAATTTTTGCATGTAACCGGCAAGAGCGAGCATGGGCAGTGATGAGATAATACCGACAGACATTAGCTCGCCCCATGCCGTACCATCTTCTGTCATAAAGTTTGAGATGAATAATGGAATAGTGAATTTATCAGGTGTATGGATAAACAGCAGTGAGAATAGAAATTCATTCCAGCCCAAGATGATCGAAAAGATTGCCGTTGCTACCAAGCCTGGCGCACATAATGGAAAGACGATATACGCTAATCGTTTAAAAAGGTGGGCGCCATCCATTGAACCCGCTTCTTCAATCTCGAGTGGAATATCGCGGATAAAGCCAAGCAGCATCCAGATACAAAATGGCAAGGTATAGATTTGATACGACAGAATTAGCCCTAGTTTACTGTTCAGCAAACCCATCTGATTCATGAGTGAATACAATGGAATGGCGACAACAATAGGCGGCATCATTTTGATCACCAATACCAGTAATAAAAAGACGCTGTCGAGTTTTGCCGGAAATGAATAACGCACCAAGGCATAGGCGGAGAAAAAGGCGATTGTTAAAGACACTGCCGTTGCGCATAATGCGATGACAACGGTATTGATAACAAAGATAGAGACATTGCCACCCCATAAATTCGCAAATGATTTAAAGCTTATTTCATTAGGGAGTAACTGGGTACTGGCCATGAGAATTTCGTTCTGCGGCTTAAACGCTGTACCAAACATCCAAAGAATGGGTAGCATGAACAGAGCTACAGCTGAGTAGACTAAGAACAGATGCAGATAACGAGACATTATTTTTTACTCCCAACAACTTTTTTGGCATAAAACAAAGTCATAGCCATAGAGATCATGAGCATGACTAAGGCGGCTGCACTTGCCATCCCCAAATCGAAAAAACGGAAACCATATTTATAAACAAACATAGACAGTGTTTCTGTTGCGTTTCCCGGACCGCCGCCAGTCATGACATAGACTTTGTCGAATAGTTTGAAGGTATCAATCGAACGTAGCAGCATGGCTAACATCAGTTGTTTTTGGATTAGAGGAAAAGTGACGTAAGCAAAAGAACGCAGCCCTTTCGCCCCATCGACCATCGCGGCTTCGTGAATATCTTTAGGAATCGATTGCAAACCTGCCAAAATGATCAGAAAAGCCATGGGTGTCCATTGCCATGTATCCACAAGTGCAATGGCATACAAGGCAAGATTGGGATCGAACAACCATTCCATGGCTGGTAAGCCTAATTTAACTAATACACTATTGAGTAAGCCAAAGTCATAGTGATACCAAGAACGCCAGATAGAAGAGCAAACCAATGTAGATAGCATCATTGGGTAGATAATTACGGGTAAAGCGAAGCGGCGACCGGGAAATTGTCGATTAAAGAGCAGCGCCAGGCATAAGCCTAATAACACTTGAGCGGTTGAGGCGACGACTGTAAAAACGAAGGTGTTTTTTATAGCGCTGATAAAAAAGAAGTCATTGAATAATTCAATAAAATTAGCAAAGCCAACAAATTGATATTGTTTGTTCATATAATTAACGTCGCCAAATGCATTAATTACTACAGTCGTAATGGGGTAGACTGTCAATAACCCTAAAATAATCAACGCTGGTGAGAGCAGCAAAGTGAGTTGTTTGCGATTTTCAAATAACATGATAGAACCTGATAGAGGCTCTGGTACTATACGAAATTGTAACCAGAGCCTGTTTTAACAGTTAGCGATTAACCAGTTAAGAGTTCAATAACTGATTAATATCACTTACACTTTGATAGTACGGCTAATGCGACGTTGAGCTTGATTCAGTGCTTGTTCCGCTGTCATTTGCCCCATCATCGCCATTTGCAGGAAATCACCTAAAATGCTTTCCACCTCAGCCCAGTTTTGAATACGTGGGCGAGCTTTACCCGTTTTCAATGCTTCAACTTGCTGCGGATACCAGCGGTATTTAGCGGTTACCGCACTGTCGAGATACACACTTTCACGCGTTGGTGGTATGCCATAATCCAGTGCTAATGTTTTTTGGATGGCAGGGCTGGTGGCAAATTTTATGAAGTCTTCAGCCGCTTGCTTATTGTTAGAATCAGCAGGTACCGAGAGTTGCCAAATACCGAGCATTGGTGAAGGTGAGCCAACTTCAGCAGGTGGAGCCATAATTTCCATATCATCAACAACCATAGATAATTCAGGGTTATCAAGATTGGGCACCCATGCCGGCCATACTTCGATTGCCATTGCCGCCGTTCCTTTTTGCAGGGAATCACGCACTTCATCGGCGTTGTAAACATCGACGCCACGCGGCGCATATTGCTTCATAGCCAAAAAGGTTTCTAGTGCTTGTTTAGCTTCTGGCGTATTGAGTGCCGCCTTGCCCTTGCTATCAACAACATCAGCCCCGTAACCCCATAAAATCGGCAGGAAGCCCGTTACGATAGGGTTGCCTTTAACCCCGCGAAAAACCAGCCCACTCTTGTCTTTATCCGCGTCAATTTTTTCCGCTGCGGTGAGTACATCCGTCCACGTTTGTGGTTTAGATAAATTATGTTTATCAAATACGGTCTTGTTCCAAGCAAACATCGCGACATTACCCACCATTGGAATGGCATAGGCATCACCCGTTGCACTAGGGTAGCGACCAAGGTCGAATGGGGCTTTTACAAAGTCAGGGTCTTCAATGTTTTTTGATAGAGGGGCAAGCCACTTGTTGGTTAGGAATTCAGTCGCCCAAGTATCATCTATTAAAACCACATCATAATTGCCTGTTTTCTCGCGCATAGAAAGAACGATACTTTCATACAGACCGCTGCTCGGGCGCTGAACCAACGTAATGTTAGCGTCAGTGTTCACTTTCTTATATTCAGTAATGATATGTTGAAGCGCTTGTCCGTAGCTGCTATCACGTCCAGCGATAACCAGTTCAGATGCTAGCGATGAAAATGAAGCACTGATTAGTGCTGTCGCAACGAGTGTTTGTTTAAACATGACGAAAATCCTTGTATGTTAGTTTTTTGCACGCGTGTTCAGTTTGATGTTATTTAATCTAAATCTTAAAGATGTTATTTACGTGACAGCGAGATGAAACTAATAAATAAGAGGCTGTAAGAAGGTGAGCAAAGAAGCAGGGCATGATTTTAATGTGTAACTGTCATTTTACGATCACTTAAATGCAATCATGTGCTCCTTAATATTGCACCCGCGTTCAATGTTAATTCAGGAGGAAGCATGAAAACGCAATTTTGGTCGACCGTTACAGCTATGGTACTAGGTGTGATGATATCACCATTTGCACTGGCTGCATGGAACTGGCACGCAGAAGGGCTAAACGATACCGTGAAGTATAATGAGGCCTATTGGTCTCGGCCACATAATACGTTCGAAAATAGTAAGTTCTCGTCTTTGGGGGACGCATTGAATCAGGGGTATCGCGCAATTGAGCTCGATATTTTCCCTAACTCTTCATATACCAATATCTTTGTTTCCCATGATTTTATTAGTAATCGAAACAATCATTGTGGAGGGGATAAGTACTTCATGGATTGTTTAAAAGATATAAAAAATTGGAGTAATGCTAACCCCGACCATGATGTTATTTCATTACAACTTGATATGAAAGATTTTGTTATATCACCCACTTGGGACAGCAATAATGGGTTTAAGACATTGAAAAGCATGCTAGACAATGTACTGGGCAGCAAAATATATCGCCCGAAAGATCTAAAGGCTTATGTGGGGGATAGCGATATTCGACGAGGTGTTGCTACCCAAGGTTGGCCAGAACTTGGCAGCCTTAAAGGAAAGGTTATCGTCTTTGGATTGGCGGGGCCGATTGGGAATAAAAACCAAACACAATCAAGAATGATCGATGTTATTGGTGGTGACAACATGCCGTTATTCATTTGCCCGGAAGCAACTGATCCTTCACATTTTGTTTATAATAAGCCTGCTAATGGATTTAATGCCAGTAATCTAAGTGTGAATAATAAATGGGTAGTGTGTGGAAACACAGGAGATGGGAAATATTGGGCAACATTGGCAGCACAAGCCAGTAATAATAATCAGTTAATGGCGATTTGGTCGAGTAATGAAAATGCATTTGACCCTTATGATAAAATGATGCAAGCCGTTGGTTGGGGGGCAACAATGATCAGCCGTGAAACATCGAATGCATATGGAAATAAAATCCCATTGAATGGCAAACGAAACTCGATGCCAACTCACTTTATGATACAAAATATAAAGAGTAACTTCTGTGTCGATGTCTCAGGACAAGGAATAAGCAACGGCACGTCTATTGTGCAATGGCCATGTGGCGGATATCAGCATCAAATATTTTTATATAGTGATGAGTTTCAATTACGAGCATTGCACCACCCATCATACTGTTTAGATCCTGAAGGTAAATCAGTTGGAAATAGCCGAGTGCTACTTTGGAATTGTGGTACGCAAAAAACACAAAAGTGGACATTGAGTGGTGATAATGGTGGACTGTTGTTACAAAACTCGAATCAAAATTATACGATGGCTGTCGCCGCAGGCTCTACAGCTGCAGGGGCTGAAGTACTTACATATCAGCGTTTAGGTGGGGTCGACCAAAATTGGCGTCTTATTCCTGTTGAATCAGATTTTATTGATTGGCGCAGTTATTAGCACGTATGATTTTGTTTTTATAGACACAAAAAAGCCGCTCATTGAGCGGCTTCGTTGTTGTTTGGAGCGTGCAGCGGGAATCGAACCCGCATCATCAGCTTGGAAGGCTGAGGTAATAGCCATTATACGATGCACGCAAAATAAGTGGTGCCGACTACCGGAGTCGAACTGGTGACCTACTGATTACAAGTCAGTTGCTCTACCTACTGAGCTAAGTCGGCACAATTTATTCTGTTTGTATTCACGCTTGCGCCTAAATACCAATATGGCGGAGAGATAGGGATTTGAACCCTAGAAGGGCTATAAACCCTTGCCGGTTTTCAAGACCGGTGCTTTCGACCACTCAGCCATCTCTCCTGAGTGCGAAGAATAATAATGAATACCGAACACGATGTAAAGCGCTATTTTTCTAACTGGTGAATATATAAACGATTGAATCTAATATAGATATTAATCGGTATTTTTATAGCGATGCGGGTGAAAAGTGTACATTAATTGTGTTTTGTTTTCGTGTTTAAATGTCTTCTAGGTGGTGTTCAATGGCATAGTTGGCTTCAGAAAAGCTAAAACCTTTGCGGACAAGAAAGGCCGTTGCCTTCTTTTTGTCTGCAAAATCAGTCAAACGCGTTTTATATTTCTTATTTAACTGCTCTAATGCCTTGTGTTGGTCATCTTCCACTACATCATCTTCTGATTCTTCGCTGAAGAGTTCGTCAATGGTGTCTTGGCTTATCCCTTCACTTCGAAGTTTTTGCAATAATCCGCTGCGGCCTATTTTTTTTGCGTGTTTATTAATGATACGTGTTGCTAGCTGAGATTCATGCTCTGTGTCGATGTTGGTATTCAATACAGATTGAATGCGGGTATCGTCGATTCCTTCGCTTTTGAGTCGCATAGTAATATCGCGAATACTTTTTTTACCCGTGTACTTAGTCATCACCCGATAAATTAATTCGTCAGTATCTGAGTCATCAATAGTACAGAGTGCGTGCTCTATGTCAGTTGTACTCACACCCTGTAATTTCAGTTTTTGAGTTAAGACTTTAGGGCCATAACTTCGACAGCGTGACTGTACAAATGTCTCTGCAAATCGTTGGTCTGATAAATAACCTTGGTCTAATAATTTTTCTATAACACTAGCGATCCATTCAGGGTTATCTGTCTTTCGGGTGAGCTTTTCTTTTAGTTTTGATACCGAATAACCACGCTGGTTTAACCACCAAACCGCATATTCATATACTTGTTCAACTTTTTGAGCGGGCTTTGGTCCTGCTTTTTTCGTAGATTTATATTCTGAAGACATATTTATCCCAAACCGTTAGTCGTTATTTTTTGCGGCTGCGTTGATAACGTTGAGTTCGTGTTGTTTCATCAACACTTTTACTGGGTGTCACAATGTCTGGTTGGTTGTGATTTTGCAAGAGTGAATGTTAATCGCTTTTATGAGGGAATTAATGTGTGACAGCATATAATACCAACCTAAATAAGTACTTGATCATTCTTGCTGGTTAAAATCGATAATAACAGCGTTAGAAATTTTTAATTATAACCACTAGTTATTCCAATTTCTGTCTTGTTCTGACCTATTTTTACCGCACAAATTTATGACCACTTACTTATCCAGATTGGTGTAACAAAAAAAGGGTCACTAAAGAGTGACCCAATTTTTATTCTAATATTAAACAGTGCAAGCAGCGGTTAAGTGCACTGTAGTGACATAATTAATTTGGTTCTCTGTTATAAATCGCGATTAAGCAAAGATGTAGGTATATAGGTAACCTGCGCCAATTGCCATCGTTATGATTACGGTTAAGAACGCTGCAATCATTTGATTTTTGAAGATAGATTTAAGTAAAATAACTTCAGTTAAACTCGCACCAGCACTACCAATTATCAATGCCATTACTGATCCCATCGCCATCCCTTTTGCCACTAAAGCAGAACTAAGTGGAATAACAGCTTCTGCTCGAATATACAGTGGGATACCAATAACAGCAGCAACAGGAATAGCATACCAATTGCCTTCACCCGCATAGTGCGCGATTAAGTCCGTTGGAATAAAACCGTAAATGAATGAACCTAACAAGATACCAAGTAATAAGTACGGTAATACTTGTTTAAAGTCTTTCCATGTCGCATTCCAGATTCGGATCCAACGGTTTTCTACTTTAGTTTCTTTTGCTGAACCACATGATGACGTTGCAGATTCAGCGGTTGATCCACAGGTTGCTGTCGCCAGTGCGGGTTCACCCACACCACATGCCGCCATTTCCGTAACTGTCTCTTTTTGAGTGCCACAGCAAGATGCCTTTGCAACTTTTGGCTTTGAATCACCGCACGTTGTGCCACATGAAGAGGCTGAATCAGCCGCTTCGTATGCTTCAGGCTTAACATATCGCTCGAAACCAAGCTTTTCAAGCACAATTCCCGATGTTACCGACACGATCATCGCTGTTAGGAAGTAAAATATTGCAACTTTAACCCCAAACGTGACCACGAATAAGCCAATAATAATAGGGTTTAAAAGTGGGCTCGAAAATAAGAACACCATCATCGGGCCAAACCCTGCACGTGCTCGTAATAAACCTTTTAAAAAAGGAATGGTGGAGCATGAACAGAACGGTGTAATTGCGCCGAGTAATGCAGCAATGAAGTAACCTTTACCGTTACGAGAGCTTAAAATGGATTGAATTTTTGCGGGCGTTAGAAACTCTTGCAAAATACCAACAAGATAACTAACAACCAAGAATAAAATAACTAATTCAGTGGCAAGAAACGCAAACATGTTAGCAGCTTCTTTTGCCATACCGATAATTTCAGGACTCATAATATTGCCTTAAATTGATTCATTGTTTCTGGAAGTGTCGAAATAATAAATCTTGTTCAGTTTGCTGTCAATTATATATTTCGATAAAAATAGAAATGAATTTTTATCTAGTTGTAAGGCAGTGATTTTTTTGGTTTTTTATTTTGTGCTGTGCTAGTGGCATTGTGTGGTGAGTACATTGATGAACGAATATTTTTGAAGCATGACATCAATGATTAAACGACTGGTAATTTTACGGGTTATTTCGGGGGAGGGACTTCTATAAAATCACGACGTTAAACACTTTTAATCACCCCTTTTTCATACGATCTAATGTGTTCATTTAGGGTGTTAACCATTTGAAATTTAGAGTTAAATATTATTGTTTATCTCTCTTGCGATGAAGGCGAATATAATAATCATGACTAATTTCCTCTCCCTTCCTTTTATGACAAAGGCGGCAGCAGTTCTTATTGGTAGTACCTTATCGATGAATGCTTTTGCGGGCGCTTATGTGTTTTCAGAGCTAGGGATGATGAGCATTAGTACTGCAGGTGCTGGTGCCCAAGCTATAGCAGAGGGAGCAGAAACTGCTTATGCAAATCCTGCAGGTATGACTCGCTTAGAACGACCGATGTTGGCATTCAATATTGAAGGTACAATTTCTGATGCCATGTATTACGATAATGGGTCGGATGGTGTGTTCAGTCGTGGCAGTGAGAGTACACAAGCAGGCGCATCTTTACCTGCCGGTGCTTTATATTATGTTCACCCTTATAACGATAAGTTGGCTTTTGGTATCGCGATTGCTTCGGCGGGTGGGTCGGTTATTGATTATGGTTCAGATTTTAAAGGCAGCCTGTTATTACAAGATGTGAGCATGATAACGGTTCAAGTTAGCCCTAGTGTTGCTTATAAAGTCACTAATGAGCTATCGGTTGGTGTTGGTTTAGTTGCGGAATATGGAAAATTAGAGCAGACCTTTGGAGGTTCTAACCTTCGGGGTATAGGGCAGATGGTTGGTAAAGGCGATAGTCTAGAATTTGGCTATACGTTAAGTGCGTTATATGAAATTAATAACGACAACCGTGTTGGCTTTACGTATCGTTCTGAAAATAATCATGATTTAAGTGGTGATATTTCTACTAAGAATTTTAGCCCTGACGCATCGTTTAATATTGTAATGCCTTCAATCGCCATAATGAGTGGCTATCATCAGGTTGCCCCAAAATGGACGATGTTATGGAGCGCAGGTTGGACTGATTTCAGTAAAGTACAAACAACTGATATAACACTTACTAACACAACAGCTTCTATCGATCGTGAATGGGAAGATACATGGTTGTTTAGCTTAGGTGCCCACTACCAATTAACCCCTGACTGGCGTTTAGAAGGGGGTGTTTATTATGAAACCTCACCACAAGATGATCCTACTAAGCAATATCCTGATGTGCCAACAGGTGAAATTTGGAAATATGCCCTAGGTGCAACATATGAACTAAATGCAGAGTGGCGAATGCAGATGTACTATGAATACTTAGATGCAGGTACGCCATCTATTGAGTACACAACGGATGTGGGGCCTGGCGGAACGTTACGTGGCGATTATGATATTGGTATTCATTATTTTGGTGTGTTGTTTAATAAAACATTTTAATAAAGACAAGGAAGCCCTAAATGGAAACCTGATTATCATCGAATTTCAGCTAATTAATAAATAGCTGCTGTTTGAGTGTCGCTATAATTAAATGAAATTGAAATAATGGTTAAATTTATTTGTATCTCATATTTATTTTAATCGGTGTAGTATGTGATAAATATAGTATTAAGGTGTTTTCAAACTAGGTAGTCGATGAATATTTGTATTGATGATAATCGTCACTTGCGTAAGTTTTTTTATCAGTATGCTGATTATCAAACTGAGATTCTTTGCGATATTCGTGAACGTTTACCCAATTTGTTAACGTTGCATAACGGTAAAATTAAGCCCATAAATCATGCAAAACATCACCAGTTGCGAGTGTTGGAATATAAGGTAGTTATTGATGGAGGTATGGCATGCCGAGTGGCTTTTACTGTTGTTAAGCATACCATTACGGTGATCTTTATTAGCGATATATTATTTAAAGCACAGTTCTGTAAGTTATTAGCCAAAACGGCTCTTCTTGATTAAAAAGAATGAGGTAGGCATGTCAAAATTACATATTGGTCAAGTTAAATCGTCATGCGAACGTTTTATGAAAACAATGCAACTGGGTGATGTTTTCGAAGTGTTGACGTTTAAAAAGGATCGTGGATTTCGAGTCGCTAAAAGTACGAATGATAAATTCGAAATAATGCAGTTTGGCTATATAGAGAAAGTTATTATAGGTGATGTTGCCGAGGTTGGGAAAGTGATTAAAAAGGCACTTAAAGTCGAATTCCCTCGGAGTAATATGGCATGGATTTATCACCATAATAATGTTGAATCAACGAATGATATTGTTCCAGACCCCCAATATAGCTTGTTTTAACTATTTATGAATAAGATATATTTATTCTATCATTGATCTTCGTGGCAAGCAGTAATAGCGAACTGGGGCTGAATATGTCAATGCTCAATGGCAAGGTTAGGTTTCTCTTCGATCTTACGGCCTAAAATAATCATCCCAAAGCTAGATAGTAAGACGATTAAACTAACGATGATAAAGCCATACCCGATAGCATTAATATGTGCGAGGAGTGCTATTAACACATAACTTAGGCTTTGGACTAACGTTGAAAACATAGCTAACCCGCCGTCTACGCGACCACGTTGTGACATTGGAATTGTATGGTGCATCCAGTTGGTTCTTGCAATTCTATTTAGGGCATTAAAGAAGCCAAAACAAAGTGTAAAAGCAATAATATACAACGGTTGCATCATTCCACTCATAGCCAATAATATTAATGCGAGAATGACCATTGAATACTGCATTATATATCGATGAGATGCCAATGCGAGTATTCGTGAAACCAATAAGCCAGTCATTAAAGAACCAAGACCAAATGCAATGTTATACCAAGCGACCCAATTGCCAGATATTTGTAATTCAGCAAACCAAATCGGCACTAATTTTCCTAAAAAAGTAAGGATAGGATACGATAAACAAGAGATTAATAAGAACCCATAAAATGTTGGATGTTGGGTGAAAATGCCTTTGCTTTCTTGAAGTTGGTTAACGAACGATGTTTTAACTGATGATCTAACTTGGCGATTATAAGGTGTAATTACATAACTGAAAGCTGCAATCCCTGAAGCTACCGCTGCAAATGCCGCAAATTCAACGATTCCCCATATTTCAAGTAAAACAATACCTAAGGCTCCTGCTCCTAATGTTGTGCTTTGCATTACAACTTCCTGATAACCAGAAATTTTTGCATATTCATGTTGGTCGTAATTTTCTTGCGTGAAGGCATTGTTCGCATTCCAAGCGATGTTACTTGATACCCAAAAGATTAACTGTGAAAACGCTAATAGCCATAGCGAACCACAATCAAACCAATAAGCGATACAGACCAGCATCGCGGTAATTGATTGAATGATTTGCACCAAAATTAAAATAGCTTTTCTCGAATGCCTATCTGTCATAACAGAGAAAAAGGGCGTACATAAAAAGGATAGTGTTGTACAAACAAGGGCTGTCAATGCCACTAATGTACCCATATTTGGCTCTTTCAGCATGATCCAAGGTAGTGACATCATGAACAGACCCGAGCTGATGCCATCGAAAAATCGTCCTGATAAATAGGGAAACGTTTTATTTCTCATCGTTCTTCCGTGTGATTTATGTTATTCACTGCTACTCTAATTCCTCAGGTTAACTTGAGGTCAATGACTTTTTTCAGGAGTTTTCATATGGATATGAGCGTGGGGCAAGTTGCTAAACGTGCAGGCGTTACCGTAGCAACCCTTCATTTTTATGAAGAGAAAGGTTTGATCTTTAGCGCTAGAAATCAAGCAAATCAGCGGAGATATGAGCGCCAAATCTTGAGAAGAATTGCAGTAATCAAAGCAGCACAGAATGTGGGATTAACGTTGCAAGAAATATCTGTAGCACTTGAACATCTCCCCAAGCATAAAGCACCGAATAAAGGCGAGTGGGAGAAACTAGCACAAGATTGGAATCATAAGCTCGAAGAGAAAATTCAAAGCCTAAAAAGCTTACAATATCAGCTTGGAAGCTGTATTCAATGCGGTTGTTTATCGTTGGAAAAATGTGCGTTATACAACCCTGGAGATTCACGAGGAATTAAAGAATCTGGTGCTAAATTAAGTCAGCCAGAAGTCTAGAAGGGCTTGATCTTATAGGACTGAATGTTGGTTTATATTGTCGTTGAGTTAGATATTTGTAATGCCATCTTACTAGTCGCTCAATTTAGAGAGAGATCGACTGAGTGATCTCCTGATTCTCTTTTAGGATTCCAACTTTTGAACATTGTATCTCCGCATCGATATTCTGCGAACATAGGGTAGCCCTGTGCATTGATTTTATGTTCGATTAACACCGTGCATCCTTCATCCGTCATTTTCTGCTGAAAATCGGTATAGCTAGATACTTTTTCATTGTTTAAACTTTTGGCTATCGTATTGGTTTGTGGCCAAAAGGTTAATATCACTGCAAATGTAACTATTAAAGCACTTACTGTCGTTGCTAATTTTTTCATTCTTGCCATGCCACCGTGTAAAATTTTAGGATGCCTTTTAAAGGCAATTTACTTAACCAAGACTGTATCTTTTGTTTGGTTATTTGCGATGGAAGTAGTTTAACAATTACCGATAAGCTAACAATACGGTTAAAAAGTAAAACACTGTTGCTATATCGTAATAGTGGACCATGATGAAAACACAGAACGAACAAAGGCCGCCGAAGCGGCCTTTGAATTAGGTGTATTTGGAGAAAAGTTTGATTGTTAGCTATTTCATTTTAGCTTTCAATTGTTTGACAGCTTCTGGTGGTGCTATTTTTTCGAGCTGGCTAATACAGACTGAAGCGGAAGGACTCTTATAGCGAACTTGTAGATCACATAATGCAAATAAGTGTTGAGGGTTACCACTCAAGTTATAGGCTTTTTCGAGTGATTTACCCGCTTCAGACACATTGTTACTTTCTACGGCTAAACCGTAAACATACCAATACTGCGGGTTATTCGCATCGATTTCTGTTGCTAATTGTAGGTAACGAATTGTTTCGCTTTGATTTTTCTGTCTGAACATGGCAAGGCCAGCGCTATAGGGTAATAGTGCTGAATTAGGTTGTGCTTTCATACCTTGTTGCAATGTGGTGATCGTATCTTTATCTCGCCCTTGTCCTCGATAAAGGTCAGCAAGATTGGCATAGCTATTGGCAAAGTTGGGCTCGACGCTAATAGCACCTAAATACTCTTTTTCTGCTTGTTCATATAACCCCTGCGCTAAATAAATATTACCGAGGTTAGTGCGTCCAAATCCGCGATCAGCATTGAAGTTTTGGATGTCGATATAATCTTGTAACGGAGCAGTAAGCTTTTCACGTTGCACGGGTGTCATTTCTTGCCAGCTACTCGCGAGAGCTCCAGCGGCTTCAGCACGAACTGCCAGTACAGAATCCGTTAACAGTTTTTCTATAATCTGCCAGCGTTGCGAAAATGGATAAGGAGCCGACCCCTGAACAGCCCCTAGGCGAATCATCTCATTGTCATTTTTAACGGCGCGTGCCAAAGCAACCACACTGTTACGGCTAGGATAACGCTCGAGGCGTTGAAGGGCAGAGGCGCGAATGATGTCACTCTGTTTTATATCTTGGGCAATATAAGATAATGAATCACCTGCATTTTGATAACCAAGATCAGCGGCATAAAACGCGTTCGCGAAATGTGCTTTATTGCGATAAGGCGAATTAGGGAACCATTTCCCCACTTGCTTATCGGCCCAGCCGGTGTCTTTGTCTTCATGGCAGCTGGTACACACATTTGGTGTTCCGATATTTTTGCTGAGATCTGGACGTGGTACTTGCCAGCTATGATCGCGACGAGGATCGACTTGCATGTACATTGTTTGTGGCATGTGGCAACTGGTACATTGCGCGCCATCAGTTCCCGCTTCATGAAAGGTGTGTTTTTCTGCCGTGTATTCAGATGCGATATGGCATTGGTTACACACGGCTTCTTTAGGGATTTTTAATTCAGTGGTATGAGGGTTATGACAGTTAGAACATACCACACCTTTATCGTGCATTTTCGATTGTAAGAATGAACCTAATACGTAATCTTCGTCGAAAATCTGCCCATTATCTTCATACAATTCTGGCGTTATCATGCTTAACATGTAGCGATCGAGAAATTTGTCTTTTACATGATTAGCGTCTTCATTCAACTGCATACGACGGCTATGACACTGTGCACAAACTTTGATTTGATCTGTTGGTGTAATGGATTTCGGTTGTAAGGTTGTCTTACCTTCTTGGTAAACCCATTCTTTTACTGCCAACCCTAAATCACGATCGAAGCCAGTATGTAGAGTGGTAGTATTTTGCTTTTCGGTCCAGGCCATATGTTCACTGGCTGCACCATGACAAGCTTCACAGCCGACATTAATTTCAAACCAGCTGGTGTTGTAAGTATCGGTGGCTTTATCGTAGTTCTTTTTCAGGTTTGTAGAGTGGCAGTCGGCGCACATGAAATTCCAATTTTGCCCCGTATTGGTCCAGAAAAATTCATCTGTTTTTTTCATGTCGGGATAAAGATTAAACCAACGTTGGCCACCATCGGCTTTCGGGCGGGAATCCCATGCAAAAGGGATCAGTTGAATTCGGCCATCTTCAAACTCGACCATGTATTGCTGTAATGGCTTAAAGCCAAAGGTATAGCTGATTTTATAATCGTTAAACTTGCCTCCGGCATCGGCGATATTGGCCCAATAGTCAGTCCCTTTCTTAAAGAAACGATTGGTTTTACCATTACTGACTAGCTCTGCGTTGTTAAAGTTTCCCAATACAGATTCTGTGTCAGCATGGCGCATCGCCATATCATGATCAGAACCTTGCCATTCTTTGTATTCGTTCTCGTGGCAATCAATACAGACGTCAGTACCTACATAGGTCAGTGACGAGCTTGCCTGAGTATTAACTGTTGGTTGAGATTGAGGCTGATCTTCAGCGTGTATCGTGAACGTGCTAAATAGAATAACCAAGCCCAGAAGCAAAGGGCTTAGCGTCTGTCGCGTGCTGGATTGAGATTTACTCTGATTCAATCGTGATAATACAGCCCAGCTGTGCTTTGACTGCTGTAGGGAATAGATGCGATTAATTGCTGACATCATTGTTATTGTTATGCTCCGTATTACGTGGCGCGTTTTTTATTGTTTTGGTTGCGAATTCCGATGTTGAAGATAACGCAGACTTTGCCATGGGCGTTGTGTGTGGAAACCGTTTCTTTAACTGTGGTAAGGCTGCAGGTATTCGCCATGACCATAAACGTCGAACAGGTTGCTTAATGCCATGCCATAAACGCCAACCTTGCTGCGAAGAGGGGGGTGTAGGTACAGTACTGTATAACGCGGTTTGCCATTGCATTACAGTTTTATGCCACTGATTACTTGCTTGTGTTTCTTGTAAATTTAAGTTCTCTTTCGTTGCAGGCATTACCTGTTCATTTTGTTCAGCCCTAGACAGTAAATACCGGTGCTGGTGTTTATGGAGCTTTCTATATAACAATAGATTAGCGAATGGCCATTGCTGGCGTTTTATTGCTAACAGAAAGGCAAAGTGTGACGGAAGTGGCTGGTTTCGATATTTATTTACTGTTCTTATCACTATCCATATCATTAAGACGATACTGAATAGCGAAATCAATAAATGTAGCCAATAGGTTTTTAAAAATGATGTGGGTGTGTGACGAATATGCCATTCTGCACCAGGTGCTTTTAATGTGACTAATTGTTGTGTTTGTGTATCCCACCATTGTAGGCGAACAGGTGGCAAAGTGATTGTGCCATTATGCTGAACAATATAGGTATAGCTGTCGATACGTTTAGCTGTATATTCCCCGCGGTTTTGGCTGTCGGATAATGTTTCTGGTGCTGTATATAATTGAGCCTGTGGGGTGTTGGCTGGCGTTAATATTGGGAATAACATGGCTGACGTATTCTTGCCTGTTAAGGTGATCGTGCGTTCAATGGCATCACCGACTACCAGTGGTGCTTCTTCTTTTTGGCTCCAAGATTGAGTCAACGTAACATCTTCCCCCGCGACCCAAGGCGTGTCTTCGGTGAGATACGGTGATGGTAACGCCGCACTAAAACGGTGTGGCTGGGTTAATAAGGTGCCGCGCACATTATTATTAGTAGACGCTGATACTTGCAGGGTGACTGCAATGGGAGGTATTACAAATAGCCCACTTTTTTGCGGATATAAGGTGATTTCCCAGCGTTGGTGGGTCCAAGTTTCTCCATTTTTTCGGCGGGTAAAATTCGTCGCGAGATTTTTTCGCCGTAAAACAATGGCATTATCTACCTCGAATAAACCAATCTGTGTACCTGCTGTTAGCCAGCGATCGGTAGCGATCTCAATGTAGAGGATCACTTGTTCACCAATGGCGACAGGTTTGGCTGCGTTTTTTAGCGTGGAAGATGTTGTTTCTGAAATGGTAGATGCGAAACCTGAATTAGCTTGGCCGGTATTGATATTCGTGCTGGTAGCGGAATGATCGGTGCTAAGCCAACTGTTGATGGTTACGCGGTGTTGGCACTCTAAGTCTTGCAGCGTTTCAGCGTGCACAGGTAAAACGAAGGCAATCAGTCCGCCGAGAAATAAAGTTATAATACGGACACGTACAAGCCATGAATTAAACGAATGACAATGGTTCATTCTGCCTCCTTGGCTTGATTCAGTTGGTTAGTTTGATTAAGTTGTAAATTGAACTTGGTCGATAAAAAACGAGCAGGGTCGGCTTGTACTCGCTGCATCCAGCGGGCGTTCAGTGCTTCATCTTGTAGTAATTGCTCTGCGGTTAACGCCTCTTCTAATACCAGCTCTTTCGCGACTTGCTCATCGGCACCGTCTGCGGTTTTCGGGGCATCTCCGAGTTCTCGTGAAGTTTCATTCTCGGTGTTAGCCTGACTTTCACTTTGCATATTGATGTTGTCGATAATGCCTTGTAGTACATCGCGATTGTGTTGGGCATTAGGAAAGGCATCATTATGTGCCAATAACGCGTCATATAAGTTTCGTGCAGCCACGTATTCACGGGAATGGGCTAAGGCACTGGCGGCATTAAACAGTGCTTGGTCAGAGTCGACCCGCATGAAATAGGCGTGGGCGGCTTTGTAATCATCAGCTGAATACAAGGCAATCCCTTTCCACATCGGGTCTGCAAAGCGTTCAGCTGCAGTCATGTAGTCTTCCTGATTGAAGTACCATTGCCCTTGTTGATCGGCTGTCATCCAAATATCAGCAAAATGCCAGTCGCTGGCTTCAGCAGTATTGGGGGAGAAGGCACCAAGAACTAACATGCCTGCCATACACCATTGCACCAACCAACCACTGCGAAACCACAGTAAAAATAACAAGGCGACTACAAAAACTAAGTAATACCCCATGTCTTGCCACGGTAAGGCACTGTCGAGGCTTAGTTGCATGTGACGGTTGATTTGGCTGTTAACCCATTCCATATCTTGATTGTCGACCGTAAGCATCTTAAGTTTTCCATTAGAAGCCTTGGTTAACGTTTGTAAGCCATTATTGTCGAGAGGGATATCACTTGGTTTATCGAGGTTGCCGACTGCAACAACCAAGAGTTGATGGGGTGAGTCTTTAAAATACTGTTGGAAGGCTTCTACCGTATTGGCACCCATTCCATCGGTAAATAAGACGACAGTGCCTGCAATTGACGCTGGTGGGTCTTGTGTCACTTGTTCAGAGGTATTCGTTTTAGACGTATCGGTATTAGATGCATCAGTCGGTTGTGCATTATCACGCTGATTAGAAGCAAATTGCTGTTCAACCAATGGTAAAGCGTACTCTGCAAACTTGCCATCGCGCGGCATGATTTTGGGTGTGACGGCATTCAGTAATGGTTTATAGATATCAATGTCTTGCGTTAATGGCAAGGCGAGGTGCGCACTGCCAGCATAGACAATTAACCCTGTACGACCTCCATCACGCATTGTTAATAAATCTTCTACTTTCTGTTTGGTACGGCTAAGGCGACTGGGTGCGGTATCGGTTTGTAGCATTGATTGCGACACATCCATCACGATCATTACGGGCGATTTATCTTCACCAAATGGAGAGGACTGGCGTTGCCAAGTTGGACCTGCACAAATGATGATTGAAACCGCGATCACAATCGTTAGTATTTTAAGTGGTAGTTGTTTTTTCCAGCCATTGTCACCCACAGTAAGGGCGGCCAATAAATGGGCGGGAAGCAGTTTTTGCCACTGTTCGTTTTGTGCGTCGTGCTGCCAACGTTGAAAAATAAGCCATGTAAAAGGGATAAAGGTGAGTAACCACCATGGGCGCATGAAATGAAATTGATGCCAAATTAGAGAATCAAACATGTGAGCCTCCGTTATCTGTTTGTGTATTTTGTGTGTCGATATCGCTTATAGCCGATTTTTTTGATCCTTTGTGAGACTGTTTACGCTTTGCGTGCCAAGTTGTAAGCGAGAAGGCGAATAGGTAAATCACTAAGGCCAGCATGATTGGCATAAAGTGCATGCTGGTTTTTGGGCGGTACGTGGTGCTGTCATATTGTTGAGGTTCCAGTTCACCGATTTTTTTGTACACACGAGTCAGTTCGGCGGGTGATAAGGCTTGGAATGATTGCCCTCCAGTTAGAGACGCCACTTGTTCAATGACTTCCATGTCGAGAGCTTGTTCACCCACAGTACGAGGATCGCCCATCGCGATCATGTGAATGCGAATGTCACGACTGGCTGCTACTTTAGCGGCATCAATTGGTGGCACGAGGCTGTCGGTATCGTTACCGTCAGTCAGAACGATAACGACCTTTTCTTTTACTGGGCGAGTGACAACAGCTGAACCTTGTTGGGTTGCTGCTTGTTTTGCAGCGTCGGCTTGATCATTAAAGACTTTGATGGCTAAGCCAATAGCATCACCTAAATGGGTACTTTGCCCAGCCATGCCGACTTGTGTTTCGTCTAACAAGGCTAGCCATGTTTCATGGTCGGCGGTAAATGGCGCTTGTAAATACGCAGCATCACCAAACAAAATTAGGCCAAGACGATCGCCATCACGATGTTGAC
Organism: Photobacterium profundum; assembly: GCF_003026285.1. Lineage (GTDB taxonomy): Bacteria > Pseudomonadota > Gammaproteobacteria > Enterobacterales > Vibrionaceae > Photobacterium > Photobacterium profundum. The sequence goes on along the minus strand of NZ_PYOD01000002.1, from coordinate 219,139 downwards.
TGAATTGTGCCAAGACCTGTTTAACAGCATCGAGGCGTGTGTGTTTTTCCCCGTAGGGAGTGAGGAAATCTTTTTCTGCCATAGAACCTGATAAATCGACCACAACCATCACATCACGGCCTATGAGCGTACGTGTTTGGGATTTTCCAAGCCACATGGGTTGCGTCATGGCAAAGACCAACATTAACCATGTCGTTAACAATGCGATGCGTTGCCACCAAGAAGGACGTAGCTTCACCGCACCTTCAGACGGTGCATCAGGAATTAACGTATTTAGAACGTCAAAAAAGGGGACTTTTACAGCCGCACGACGGGTGCGGTAGGCGGGCATGAACTTATATACCAAATACGGTAGTGGAAACGTGAGCAACCACCAAGGATGGGCCAACTCAATCATGGGGCAGTTCCTTGTTGGTCATCGATTCGCTGTTAGGGTTGCTCTTGAGGCTAGAGGTACTTTTAAGGTCAGAGCAACTGATGGGTGCTGTTGACTGACGGCGATGATGCTTAACCCAGAGTATTAACTGCTGCTGAAGTTGCTGGATTTCCTCGTGACTCAACACAGTGTCATCGGGCGCGTGCAACAAGGCGTGTTGCCAGCGTATACCTAATGACGTATTGAGTTGTGTTGGCGCGGTGGCGTCTAAGAAGGTCAATAAAGGCGTACCTATTAGTGAAGCTGTTTGTGTTGGGAAGGCATAATTGAGTGTAATTTTAGTTATACGTAATAGCTCTACCAAAGCGGCATAAGGCTGAATGAGATTGACATGCGTAAGTGCATCTAAGGCTTCACGACGATAGCGGTTGTGCCACCAATGCACCGTTGTACGATAACTGCCGTATAGCACACTAATAACGAAGCAGATACCGAGTATTTTCCAGCCGATAGTTTGTGGCCACCAACTGATAGAAGCGGGTAGAGGAATTTCAACTAATTCGCGTAAGACATAGCTACTGGCATTGACGGTTGCCGAATTTCCAGCCGTCGAGAGTGTAGATATAAGGATCGTCATGAGGCACGATCTCCTAATGCGGTACGGAATTGGTGCAAATGATTACCCGAAGTATCAACTTCGATTAATGGTAGTTTTTTCCGGGCGAGTAAATCACTGAGGCTGGTATGTTTATCAGAAAATGATTGTGAAAAACTAGAAAACAAGCGCTGATCGGTGGCATCGACTTCTAATTGCAATTGTCCGTCACTGGCAATAAACCGATCTGATTCTGGTAATTTTTTTTCCATAGGATCGGCAACCCACACACACAAAACGTCATTGTGTCGTTGCAGCTGCTTTAATTGTTCAATACATGCATCGTCGGTATGTTGAAAATCGCTGATAAACACAAAAACACAGTCTTTAGGTTGGGTTCGGTTCAAGCGGGTGATTGCGGTTAGTAACGTAGTGGTCTGCTCGGCATGAGTAGACGCTAAAGAACTAGTTTCTAAAATGTGCGACGTTTGTGCCGATAGCTGTTGGTTATATTGGGTGATGGTTTGTAACAGACGAAGCACATGGTGTTGGCTTCGTTGCGGTTCAAACCATTGATGCTGGTGGTTGTTAAAGATCAAGGCGCCAACGCGATCATTATCGGCGATCACTCGCCATGCACTTAAGGCTGCGATGTGTGCCGCCGCGACAGACTTCATCGTATCCAATGAGGCAAAGAATAGACTTTGCGATTGATCGACACATAATACGATCTTATGATCTTTTTCTTCACTATAGGCGCGTACATGGGGCTTACCTGTACGTAAGGTGACACGCCAATCTAAGGTGCGAATATCATCGCCTTTGTGATAATGACGTAGCTCTTCGAAATTTAAGCCACGACCACGAAAGCGGGATTGATGACGACCAGCCAGCACACTGCCTGCGCGTTGATGCGGCAGAAGGCTGAAACCCTGAGCTTGGCCTTTCAAGTGCAGCAAGGTTTTGTAGTCACAATACAAACGAGGATCCAACGGCGCAGTGCCTTCATGTGCGCTTGAGCGTGCTTGTGCTTGGGGGGGAGGGGGCGACTGATCTTTGCTCATAGCTTATCCAATCACAACGGTATTTAATAATTCATTCACCACATCACGGGCGGTAATACCTTCGGCAATGGCGTCGTAGCTTAAAATGAGTCGATGACCAAGTACTTCATGAGCTATTGCGCGCACATCATCTGGATCGACAAAATCACGACTTTCTAACCAGGCATGAGCGCGGGCACAGCGGTCGAGAGCAATTGATGCTCGTGGGCTGGCACCTGCGGTTAACCATGTTGAGAGTGCACTGTTGGGGTAACGTTCAGGATCGCGGGTTGCCATCACAAGCCCGACAATATAACGTTCAATCACCTCCGATACATGGATCTGTTGCAGTGCAGCGCGACCTTCTAAAATATAAGTTGGATCGACAGTAACTGTATCTTCTTGTGTTGCTTGTTCGTCAGTGGCGGGCGCTTCTTCACTGCGCACAAGACGAATGATCGCTAATTCCGCTTCATCGTCAGGATAATCAACAGTCACCTTCATGAGAAAGCGATCCATTTGTGCCTCAGGTAGTGGGTATGTGCCTTCTTGTTCAATCGGGTTTTGCGTGGCCAGTACCATGAATAATTCTGGTAGTTGGTGCGTCACATCACCTACTGTCAATGTGCCTTCGGCCATGGCTTCAAGTAGTGCTGCTTGCACTTTGGCGGGAGCACGGTTTATTTCATCTGCCAGCACAATAGAATTGAAAACAGGACCAGGCTGAAAGGTTAGGCTGGGTTTACCGTTCACTTCTTGGTAGACCTCGGTGCCCGTGACATCCGATGGTAATAAATCAGGGGTGAACTGAATACGGCCAAATGAAGCATTCATTGCATTCGCAAGGGCTTTAATGGAACGGGTCTTTGCCGTACCGGGTAACCCTTCGAGTAAAACGTGGCCATTGGTCAATAAACCAATCACCAAGGCTTTCACCACGTGTTGTTGCCCAATCACAGATTGACTGACCGTTTGGTAAATTTGATTCACGGCGTGTTGTGCTTTATCCATAGAATTGCCTTGTTTAAAGATGGGACGATGAAAGTTGAAATAGTTATATGAGTATTTTAAAGAGATGATGGATTGCGATAACTCGTAATAGTACGGGTTTGTTTTATTTTACTTATGGTGAATCGGAAAAAACGTCAGAATCTAGAGATGTTATGGCGTTATATCGAGTACTAAGCGAAGCCCCATATCAGCCATAATGGCGGTTTGACTTGCTGAATCTCGACGGTAATTTTCAGATTCATTGGCAGCGTATGAATAACTTCCCCCTCGTACACTTTTGTAGGCTAGCGGATGCTTTGAATCAATAATGTTCGCTGGGTTGTTCGTCGAATGATTATTTTCTGACGGTGTTTGGCTTGAATTGCGATTATCAGTAAGACGCGAGTAGAAGTTTTCTTCGTAGGTATCGATTACGAATTCTCCCACATTGCCTGTCATGTCATATAATCCAAGTTCGTTGGGGTGTTTCATGCCAACAGGGTGTGCTTTATTGTTGGCGTTATCAGCATACCAAGCAACATCAGCAATATTATCTGAACCGCTATATATATGATTTTTTGTTTTATTTCCGCCTTGTGCTGCGTATTCCCATTCGGCCTCAGTGGGTAAACGGAAGTTTTTACCTGTTTGTTTGTTGAGTTGCTCAATAAAATAATTAGCTTGCTGCCAGCTTAGATTATTAACAGGAAAATCATCACCAGGAAAGTAGCTATTGGACGACCCCATAACGGTTTCAAACAATTTTTGTGTGACTTCATATTTATCGATGTAGAAGCTATTTACGGTAACAGAATGACGCGGTTGTTCTGCAAGAGACGCTGATTCATTATTTGAACCCATCTTGAAATGCCCACCTTCTACATGCACCATGTTTTTCATAATGCTAGTTAATAATGGGTTTTGGTTTTCAGTGGCTTGTTCCTTGTTGTTTTGTGTATTTGTACTCGGTTCATTGCAGCCAATTAAGGTGAATAGTGATAAGCAAATAATACTGATTGAAAAGAACGAATGTTTCATAGGAGTACCTAACTATAGCGTTTAAATGCATGCCTCTGTTAAATGAAAATGCCTCTGATAAATGAGGTTTCGCTTCATTTGGACAGAGGCATAATGGTTTAAATGATGTTTTATTTAGCTTGTTGTTCAGCGGCTAATTGCATCATTTTTTGCAGTTTTAGTGTGTTGTAGTTGATTCCTGCAGCACTGAAGTTAGTACCTGCTTGGAACGGATATTGATCAAGTGTAGCCATGAACTTACCCACTTCTTGCGACATAGGCACGAATAACCACATGTTGTCGATCATCCAACGTACATACATACCAGATTCACGCGGTGCAGTTTCAAATGGGTCTGCACGTAGGTTGGTAATTTCAGCCCAAGCAGGAGTTTGACGAATTGCAGATTGCATGTCGCCGTCCATCATTGCGAACGTTGCTTTCCAATCATTCCAGCGTACGGCGTTTAGCTCACCGTTAGCAGAGAAGTACAGTTTAGATGTACGTGGTCCTTTCTCTTCATCACCTTTAAAATATGGCATGAAGTTGTTGCCGTCTAAATGTACACGCCAATCTTTATTGTTGAAGTTTTTACCTTCCTTTAGTTCTTCAACTAGGTTGCTATCGCCAGCAGCAGCGGCAAGTGTTGGCAACCAGTCTTCTTGAGACATCATAGAGTTGAATTTAGAGCCGGGTTCAATTACACCAGGCCAACGCACAAGCTGAGGTACACGCATACCGCCTTCAAAGGTTGTGCCTTTTTCGCCATGAAACGGTGATGTACCACCATCAGGCCAAGTGAATTTTTCAGCGCCGTTATCCGTTGAATAAATAACAATTGTGTTATCCGCAACGTTCAGATCATCCAGTTTTTCCAGCAACAAGCCAACATGATCATCATGCTCTGTCATACCATCAGGGTAAATACCAACGCCGGTAATGCCTTTGTATTTATCTTGCAGACGAGTATGAATGTGCATGCGTGATGCGTTAACCCACATAAAGAAAGGCTTGTCTTGTTTTACGGCTTTTTCCATGAAATCAAGCGATGCGCCAATGAATTCTTCATCGACAGTTTCCATGCGTTTACGCGTTAATGGACCTGTGTCTTCTACACGACCATCAGCATAAGAGTGGATAACACCACGAGGGCCAAATTTCTTCTTAAATTCAGCGTCTTTAGGGTAGTAGTATGTTTCTGGTTCTTCTTCAGCATTTAGGTGATATAAATTACCAAAGAATTCGTCAAAGCCGTGGTTAGTGGGTAAGTGCTTATCTTGATCACCTAAGTGATTTTTACCAAACTGTGCTGTCGCGTAGCCCTTGTCTTTCATTACATCCGCAATGGTGGGTGCCCAATCAGGAATACCGTGCTCTGAACCAGGCATACCGATAGTTAGAAGGCCTGTTCTAAAAGGATGTTGACCTGTAATGAATGATGCACGACCCGCTGTACAACTTTGTTGCGCATACATATCAGTGAACAATGCACCTTCGTTAGCAATACGATCAAGGTTTGGTGTTTGGTATCCCATCATGCCTTGGTTATAAGCACTGATGTTGTAGTAACCAATATCATCGCCCCAAATTGCTAGAATATTAGGACGAGAAGTATCTTGTGCTGCAAATGCAGAATGTGCAGTTGTCAGTAAACCGATACCAAGTGCAATTTTACTTAATGCGCTTTTATTGAAAGTAGTAGCCATTTCGTTACCCATAAATTGTGTATAGCGTGGGTGATGGTAGTTGATACTAATTGTGTGGTGCGGTTAGCATCAATGTAAGAAGTCTTCGAAACTCGGTATAAACACGGCGATGTTTATGGCAGGTATTAAAGCGATAGAATGCTTGTAAAAACACTCGTAGTTTTTCGTGTTATCTTGCTTTTTGTATAGTTTTTGTTGGCGCAGTCACGAATTCGCGTTATTTCTAGTGCGTCTGAATCTAATTGCTAGTGCGACACCGTTTTATATTCGTATTACGGCTGTTGTTACAAATTGGATAACCTTATCATTTGAATAGGTGGAAACCCGAATGTCTGAGACTTGGATCTCCTCTCAACTATCTGAAGCTGAAGCTTTTTTTTCGACTGTATCTCGTGAATTTATCGAGGTGGATATGGCGGATATACCAACGAAAATGGAACAAACGCTCGAACAGCTCATGATATTGTTTGATGTTGGTCGTATGTCGATGATTAGACTAACGGAAGAGGGATTACTTGAAGGTGCCTGTTCTGTTGCGAAAGACGGGATAGAAAAACCACGTATTCATTTGGCTAATCCTGAAGGTATATATCTGAAAAATATCTCTGCGGGTAATGTTATTGCTGTTGATGACATGTCATTAAATGTGATGACAGCTGTTGAATTTGAATATGCGCGAATGGAAGGTGTTATTGCTCACTTAATATGCCCAGTTGAAGTAAGAGGTAAAATTTGGGGAGCGATAACAATGAGTCGCTTTCATGAACATGATCATTGGCAAGATGTTTTCATTACAAGGATTACTACTTTTGCTCAGTACCTTGCGGCTATTTTTGAGCGTTATACGTTATGGTTGAAGACTCGTGAGCAGCAAAAACAATTAGTGTTGCTATCTCGGCACTTAATGGAAAATCAAGAAGTAGAAAGGCGCGCATTATCAAGAGAGCTACATGATAACTTTTCACAGCGCATGGCATTGTTAAGTATTAAAGCTGGCAATATAGTCAATGCGATTGAAAAAGATGAAGTGGAAGTTGATGATGCCAAAAAATTGTATTTAACTATCCAGCAGTTAGCGGGTGATATGCAAGCACTATCTCGTTCTCTTCACCCTGCCATTATCGAAGATTTAGGGCTTGCCGCGGCGCTGAAAGCGGAGTGTAGACGCGTGGGTAAGCTTACATTGTTAGAGATTCATTGTTTGATAGACCCTTTACCACAACTAGCATCAGCACTTGCATTAAACCTTTATCGAATACTACAAGAATCGCTAGGCAATGTTGTAAAACATGCTCAAGCCACCAATGTTTTTGTAATACTGGAAGTGCGTAATAACCAGCTTTCTTTTCAAATAAATGATGATGGTGTTGGGCTAGCTACTGATATTAAAGATAAAAAGGGTAATTTGGGCTTGGTGAGTATAACTGAGCGAACGCAACAGTTTAATGGCAGGGCATCTTTTGATTCGCCTGCTGAAGGTGGGTTTATGGTTTCAATAACTATACCTCTAGAGGTCGATTTTTATGAGTAATTTAGTGTTGGCTGATGACCACCTCATTGTGGCACAAGGTGTTGCGAGTTTACTTGAACCAGAGCATACCGTATTAGCCATTGCGAAAGACGGTGAAGAGTTAATAGCGTTGGTTAAAAAACATAAACCGGACCTCGTTATTACTGATATTAGTATGCCGGGTATGACTGGTATTGCTGCTGTTGCGCGCCTTAGGCGTGATTTTAAATCAGTAAAAATGATTTGCTTAACCATGCACGATGAACCTGAATATGCGGAAGGTGCAATTGCTGCGGGTGCGAATGGTTATGTATTAAAACACCAAGCCGGTGAAGAGTTAGTTAAAGCGGTTGATACTGTAATGAATGGTGGTCGCTATATTTCAAACTCGATTGATATGACGAGTGAGAAACCCACGTTAACAGCACGTCAACTGAGTGTTTTACAGTTATTAGTGAAAGGGAGATCGGCAAAACAGGTGGCAGAAGAATTGTTTATTTCTTCACGTACTGTTGAATTTCACAAATATGCCATGATGCGTCTACTTAATGTTAAAACAAGTGCAGAGCTGATTCAATATGCGATTAATCATGGATTAATTAGCTAAATTTATGATCCGTAAGGAGGTATGTATATATACCTTCTTTACCTTCTTATTTTCCTTACTGGTAATATTTCCTGTTTCTATCTCTGCGTTATAAATATTCTTTCTCAATAATCGTAAAAATAGTATCTTATGTCTGTCTTTGAAATTCGGCTAAATATAAGTCATTAATAATTAATTAAAAATTAATGTTTTTGCAAAAGAACATGGCGATAAATATTGGTAACACAACGACTGTTACCATCATTAATACCTTCTAAATAAACCATAAGCAGTGGCAAGAAGGATTATCGCGAGAAATGAAAATGACAAGTAAGACTATTTTAGCTGGCGTTATCGCAACACTAGTATCAGTATCTCCCGTTTGGGCTGATGGTACTAATACAGAAAAATTAGTGAATAATGAATCGGATGCTTCACAACAAGTTGTACCTGAATTTGTACAGGGTGAACCTGAAGATCTTGGTGAATTAGCTGCTAAGTTAAATAATCCTATTTCTGACCTTTGGATGTTATTTACCCAAAATGATACTTATCAATATGAAGATAAAGCGGGTAATGACTACACAATTAATAGTTTTAAATTTCAACCTGTTATGTCTTTTGGGTTAAGCGAAGATTATAACTTAATAGTACGGCCAGTTGTCCAACATTTAAGTATGGAAGCGCCAGGTAAAAAACGTGAAACAGGCATGGGTGATACTGCCGTATTCGCTGTAGTAGGGCCTGCAACCCCTGTAGATAATAATATTTGGGGTGTTGGTTTTACCTCGTTAATACCAACAGCGTCGAAAGACTTTCTAAGCACTCAAGGTGCAGACCAATGGGCTGTTGGTCCTGCTGTTACTGCATTTCACTTAGGTGATGAATGGGTATATGGTGGTGTGGTTCAGCATTGGTGGGGGATGGGGGATTCAAAGAAAATGAATCTCGAGACCAAAGAAGAAGAAGATCTGAACCTAACCGATATCCAGTACGTACTACGTTACCGCGTAACACCAACAACGCAAATTGGTTTTGGTCCAAATATTCAAATTGACTGGAATGAAAGCGGTAGCGATAAGTACACCATTCCTGTTGGTTTTGGTGGCGATACCATGATTAAGATTGGCTCTATGCCGGTGCGACTTGGTGCAGAATTACATTATTATGTTCAGCAGGCTGATGAGTTTGGTCCAACGTGGAATTTACGTTTCTTCGCAATTCCTGTTATTTCAAACCCAATGCGTTAAATGTTAATTAATCTCTTCTATTACAAGGCTACTTACAGCGAATGTAAGGTTTTATATTAATAATGAGATTATCTACGCTTCATTATTAAATTTATATGCGCGTCAGGCTGCCCTAGCCTTTTGCTTGACGTGCTTTTTTGTTTTTATGCTCGATAAAGCATTACATGGTTTATTTTTATTGCCGGTTGTCTCTATCTAAGGAAGGTTATTCAATGCGTTTTGAACGTTGAGAATGGTACGACAGCCTATCTTTTTATATAGGAATTAAGATGACTGATCAAAATTCAACGTTGTTTAAAGGAAAAGCAAGTAAACGCTTGCATGTAATGGCTAAACCGATTGGTGCGGCGTGTAATATTGACTGTCAATATTGTTATTACTTAAGTAAAAAAGAGCTGTTGAATTATAAAAAAGGGTGCAGCCCTAAAATGGACGATGAGACATTAGAACTCTATATCCGTCAATATATCGAAAATCAGAATACACCAGAAATTGTTTTTTCGTGGCAAGGTGGTGAGCCTACTATGCTAGGTATCCCGTATTTTAAAAAAATTGTTAAACTTCAAAAAAAATACAAACCTGCAGGTGTCACGATTTCGAATGACTTGCAAACCAATGGCACACTATTAAATGATGAATGGTGCCGTTTTTTAAAAGCTAATAATTTCTTGGTTGGTCTAAGCTTGGATGGCCCAGAGCACCTTCATAATATCTATCGTAAAAACCGTGCAGGGCGTGGCACCTTTCATAAAGTGATGGCTGCTGTTGATTTGCTGCATAAATACAAAGTACAGTTTGCAACTTTAACCTGTATTAACAATGTAACAAGTTGTCAGCCACTCGAGGTTTATCGCTTTTTGCGCGATGTCGTCCGCTCTCCTCAAATTCAATTCATTCCTATTGTTGAACAAAAAACATTTCGTACAACAGCACCTCAGCATTGGAATAAAGGCGATATACCGTTACTAGGCAGTGTCGATCTTATCCCTAACATTGAAGATAGTGTTATGGAGCCGTGGTCTGTTGCTGCAGAATCATGGGGCAACTTTCTCTGTACGGTATTTGATGAGTGGGTTCAAAAAGATGTAGGGCGTGTATTCGTACAATATTTTGAAGCCAGCGTTGAAACATGGATGGGAAGAACAAACCCACTTTGTACGCTTGGTTCTGTGTGTGGAAAGGGTTTAGCCATGGAGCCTACCGGCGATGTCTATTCTTGTGATCATTATGTTTATCCTGAATATAACATTGGTAATATTAAAGAAAATGATTTAGGTGAGTTAGCTTACTCTGCGCAGCAAGAAGCATTTGGGCGAGATAAAGCTTTATCGTTAACAGAGCAGTGTAAAAATTGCGATTACCTATTTGCTTGTTTTGGTGAGTGCCCTAAAAATCGTTTCACACGATCGTCTACTGGTGAAGAGGGTCATAATTATTTATGTGCCGGTTGGCATCGTTTCTTTAAGCATATTGACCCGTATATGGCTCAGATTTTAAAGCAGATGAGTTTCTCTATTAAGCATGGGTTCTATCGGTAAATAAAGACGATCATAAGTGAGATGTAATCGGGTAATAACACTTTGAATATGGTTATTTTTGAATTTTCTATACTTAGAAAATTCAAAGTGTCTACTTAGTAATAATGCCGAGCGTTTATCGATGAATTATTATGTTAAAACTGAAAAAACGAGGGTGACATAGAATCTATTTCCATTCTAACTAGTAATTTTACATATTGTTTCGGCTGGATGTTTTTTGTTTTACTAATATTCTTTAATTTGCAAAGGACTATTTTAATGCACATTCGTACTCTTTCACTTGCTGTTATTTTTGCTATTTCATCCACTTCGGCCTTCGCTGCGACTTGTAATTCAAGTGATAGTACGCTGCTTTCTTGGGGGGAAAGTAAAAGCCGAACAGCAATAGAAGCCTTTGTTAAAGACGTTACTACCCCCAATAGTAAGAATTATGTAGCACCGGATGATCGTATTGCCGTTTTTGATAATGATGGAACGCTATGGTCTGAAAAACCTGCTTACTTTCAGCTTGTTTTTACGATTGAACAAATAAAAAAACAAGTGAAAAATCACCCAGAGTGGAAAACTCAAACGCCGTTTAAGTGGATATTAGAAGATGATATGGCGTCATTAATGGCGGCAGATCACCAGGCATTACTGGAATTGGTAAAGGTGACACATTCAGGAATGACCGTTGAGGCTTTTCAGAAGCAAGTGAAAGAATGGGTATCACAGCAGAAAGACCCGCGCTTTAATCGTAGCTACGAACAACTCACCTATCAGCCTATGAAAGAGATGTTAACATACCTAAAGGATAATAACTTTAAAACCTATATTGTTTCAGGTGGTGGTGTCGACTTTATGCGTGCATGGACAGAAGATGCCTACAACATACCACCAGAAAATGTGATTGGCAGTAGCTTCGGTTATGACTTCACAATGATCGATGGTAAAGCGACAGTGACTAAAAATGACACGATAACCTCTCTTAATGATAAAGAAGTGAAAGTAGAAAGTATTCAGCGCGTGATTGGTAAGAAGCCAATTCTTGCCGTAGGAAATTCGGACGGTGATCTGGCAATGATGCAATGGAGTACCACCCAAAATACACCGAGTATGGCTATGATTGTTCATCATACAGACGCAGATCGTGAATGGCAGTACGATCGTGATTCATCCGTTGGCCGATTAGATAAAGCGCTAGACGAAGCGAAACAAAAAGACAATTGGTATCTGATTGATATGAAAAATGACTGGTGCACTGTGTATGGTGAAGCCAAGTAGAGTTATGCCTTACTACAAACTTGATTTATAAGACCTCATACGGTGTTGTCGTCAATAGAATGGTGCAGTTAACATAACAGCGACGAGGCTATTTATAACTGCACCAGCACTTATTTTGCTAACATAAAAGGCTGCAAGCCGTTTATTACTCAGCTAGAGCTCGTTGTATTTTTTAGCAGAACCAAAGCATTTATCAGCAGGGTATTTTGCTTTGTTTTTGATTAGTTTTTTATGGCATGCTTCAATAATATTTACCTCACATTTATCGGCAAGCCTTAATAAGTACAGCATTACATCGGCTAACTCTTCTTCTAAGTGTTCTTGTTTGTCTTCTGGTAATGATAGACTTTGCTCTGGTGTTAACCATTGAAATATTTCAGTTAACTCGCCAACCTCACCATTGAGTGCCATCACAAGGTTTTTGGGTGTATGAAATTGATCCCAATCACGCTCTTGCGCAAATTCAGTCAGGGTACGTTGTAATTGCTTTATTTCAGTCGACATTATTTATCTTCCCAATATACATATCCCCAAGTCACCTCAAGGGATAATCACTGCGCACGTAATCGATGCTTATTTTTAAACCCACGGGTTAGCGCTTCAAGTGTACATAACAATAGTCCGAGCCAGATAAAGCCAAAACTTATCAGTTTCACTTCATCAAATATTTCACCGAATAGGAAGACTGCGAGTAAAAACTGCAGGCTAGGCTCAATATATTGCATTAAACCGACCATGGTTAAACTGGTACGGTTGATAGCAAGTGCAAAAAAAATCAGTGGCGCTAATGTCACAGGTGCAGAGCCAATATATAGCAGTAGTGTTTGTATATCTGATGATAATGCAACACTGGTTCCTTGCAAGTATTGCCATAACATAAAGGCGATAGCAAAAGGTGCCAGAATCACTGATTCAATGGTGACAGAAGTTAATGCGTTATATTTAATGAATTTTTTACTTAACCCATATAGAGCAAAAAAGCTGCCCATGATCAATGCAATCCAGGGTAGCTCACCGTAGCTCCATACTTGATAGCTGATTCCTGCAATACCCAAAACAACGGCTGCAATCTGAGCACTCGATAAACGTTCTTTTAAAAAAAACACACCAAATGCAATAGCAAATAACGGATTTATAAAAAAGCCAAGACTAGCGGCAAGCACTTGCCCGTGAGTTAACGCCCACGTAAAGGCATACCATGATATGCACATGATTAAACTGGCTAGAACGGTGAACACCAAAGAGCGTTTATCATTGATAATTGCACTATACGACGGCAATGGTTGTCGTAAAATCATGATGATAAGAAGCATAACAGGTACCGAAAATATGATTCTCAACGCTAAAAGTTCATTGGTGTTAGCTTGTGGTAAGAAATGATAATAAAGAGGCAAAATGCCCCAGAGCACAAATGAAAAAGCGGCTAAGACATTTCCAGCACGATGTGATTGCATAGCGAAACCTAACGATAAAAGAAGTAGTAAGGGATAGGGGATATCCTGAATTTTCCGCTATTCTGTCACTTTATGATGAAAGCGAAAAGCTTTTTATGTGAGTTTGTATGCGTATTAATGAGGGGGTGGTATTTTGATTAAAAATCAATGTTTTATTTCTTCATTGCGATGAGGGTATTGACCAGCCAGCGTTGTTTTTTACCAGTGAGTTGTGCTGAATACTCTTTTTTTACTTTCCAAGAGATAATGTAATATTTCTTAAGTAGCGTTTCGATATCTTCATGGCTGTGAGTTAATATTGGCTGATCAGTGTGAGTATTAACATCATCGTTATTTGTTCCAAGGAAGTGGCCACAAAAAATACCATTAACGTCTAATGCAGCATCAATGTTGCGCCAGAGTATTGAAAACTCATTGGGTTTGCAGAAAAATAGACAGGCACTGGCATTAATCATATTTGCTCTGGGGAAGGCGTATTCCTCAAACAAACTTAACTGCAAATCTAAACTTGAGTTAGAGCATGCCAAAGGGTGAGTAGAAAGGTGTTCTAAACTGTCGATATCTTTATCAAAGGCATACACCTGATACCCCTTCTCAAGCAGGTATAGTGTGTCTCGTCCTGTACCACAAGCAATATCAACAGCGACCTTGTTACGACCGTTATCACCTAGAAATAGGTGTGCATCGACGAGGTGTGGCCGGGGTGGTAGCAGTACTTGTGTACTGATATAGCGTCGCCAATCTGAAATGGCCATTCCAAGATGTCCTTATTATCAATAGTGAACGAGAACGGATATTTCCAGCTAACATCAAGATGCTCGCTGAAGTTACTCTGGATCCTGCATCTTGATGTCGCTTGGGTATAAGTATAAAAAAAACTGTTTGATACTTTTGTTCAAAGCTTGGAATTCGAGTGATAAATATTCGATAAGGCTTATCGTGCCTAGGTTAGTGCTAGAATAATGATTAAAAAGGTGCTGGTTTACTTATATGTGGCTTATCTACATTATTCATGAAGATTTAATCGTGCGAATGGTATTTTTTTTGATAAAATAATCGCACTATGTGGCTGCAATAATGATTTATAGCCACATCAAGCCGAAAAGGCACTTTTAAAGAGAGAAAAGAATGACAAAGTTAACTGCAGATATTCAAGCGAACAGAGATCTATTTGTTACTGAAACGCAAGAAACCCGTATTGTTTGGGGTCTTTGTAACGTAGATGGTGATTGGTTATCTGTTGAGTCTTCAGAATTTGAAGAGTCAGAAGTTATGCCATTCTGGTCTACTGAAGCTGATGCTAAAGTACAGTGTGAAGAAGAGTGGGCTGAATTCACTCCAACTCAAATTCCACTTGATGTTTTCCTAGAAGATTGGATGATCACTTTATCTGAAGATGAAGTACTTGTTGGCTTGAACTGGAACTCTAGCCTAGAAGGCACAGAGACAGAAGCAACAAACGTTGCAAAACTGTATCTTTAATTGATACTTCAAAGTCGTGCCGGTTGGTGCGACTTTGCGCTTCTTTTTTAATGCGTTATTCTACTTTTTCTATCCTTCTTCCTTTCTAACACCTCCTATTCATCGCTATATCCTGTTCACTTATATTGTTTACGTAACGTTACCCTAATACATTATCCTACAACTATGCTGATAGTTTTATCAATTGGTGAATATTGACTATATTTATAGTGAATCAGCAAGTGAGGAATGGATTATGGTTCTTTCAGAATGTAAGCGTTTGTTTGCCGATGAAACCTTAGTTGAAGCACATGTTATACATGATTTTTTGAGCGCAGGATGGAGCATAAATTTTGTAGATAAATTAGGTAATGATAATCCTCTTACTGATATCTATGGTATCTCATGTAGTTACGATTCATTAGAACAAGCTGAAGATAAGGTTCACCAAATAGCGAATTGCCCAATATCAATCGATAACTTATTTCGTTTTACTGATCGTTAGCCATAACGAATCATCTAGCTTAATAAGCATGCATTTTACCTTATTCTTTTCGGGGAAGGTAAACTGTGGGTGAAACACCCTATAATCAGGGTGAAACACCCTATAATCAGGGTGAAACACCCTATAATCAGGGTGAAATTTTAGAAGACTTACTGATACAATATTGGCATTAGACTATCGAGTTGAAGAATCATGCAACAAGAAGAATTTGAAACACTAGTAAAAGATCTATGCCAAAAAGAAACGCTACCTGAAGTACTTGAAACACTTAAAGCCAGTGAAGAGCAGGAAGTCGTTGATGCCGCTGTATCATTGACGGGTCAATTCCAGTTAGCTGAAATTGATAATGAAAAGCGTATTTATCACGTTTTCACCCAAGAAAATGATGAAGGTGAAGAAGAAGAGTATGTTGAATGGGTAATGAATGATGGCGATGAAATGCTAAAATTTGTTGCATGGTTCTTCTATATTATGTTTGAAATTAAGCATAAAGATACATACCAAGTTGTAGGTCGTACTTACCTACAACAAAAGCGTGGCTAATCGTTACGACGAACTAGAACATATAAAAATGCCAGTTTATGACTGGCATTTTGCTTATATACTCAAGTAACCTCAAGATATAGGTCTGAAGAAGATAGTAACGAATTTTGCTGTTATTATTTATTTTATATCAGAATGCGATTGGCAATGACTCATGCTTATAAATTAAGGGTTGCAAAAAAGAACGTTCGTGCTAAATTCACATAAGGTTAACATGTGACGATAAAATTGAGAATTGATGAGTAAAGGTCGAATTACACGCGAACATATACTGAGTACAGCTTTTGAATTAGCAAGTAAGGATGGCTTAGACAGTTTGACGATAGGGCTATTGGCGAAAGCGTCTGGTATGTCAAAAAGTGGGTTATTCGCACATTTCAATTCAAAAGAAAATTTGCAGGTTGCCGTACTGGAATATGCGGGTGATTATTTCTCGTTGCATGTTATTCAACCTGCAAGGTTGGCTGAACCAGATAATGTTGAAAAGAAACTACGATTACTGCTAACAAATTGGCTAAGTTGGAATCAATCATTTCAAGGTAGTTGCATGTTTCTCGATGCGCGTAAAGAGGGTAGACAAGGCAATGAGATTATTCAAACGACCTTAGACAAGATTACGCGACGTTGGTTAGATTATCTTTGCCATCAAATAGAAAAAGGGAAGCAAAGTGGTGAGCTAAAAGCTGATCTGGATGCGTGGCAATCGGTATACCGTCTATACGGTATTTACTTAAGCAGCCATCTGTTTCTATCGTTAGCGTTAGAAACCCCTGAGCGAGACAGATTTTGGTTAGGAATTGAAGACTTATTAGCAGAATGGCGAGCTAAGTAAACTCGGTATTTCTGTCGTCTTTATTTCATTATTTATAATAAAAAAGCACGTTCGTTCTATTGTGGAGAAAATGATGAGCAGCAAAATTTATTTTAGTCAAAGTAAGCGCTTTAATGTACGTAAAAACATGGTAAACATGACAACGCGTTTGCATCATGTGCTTGCCCCAAAACACGCTAAAAAAACAGCTAGAAAGATTTTGCTGACGCCAGTTCGTAGCCGTCAACCAAGCTCTTTACCTGAGAAGCTACTTAAGAAACTGGTAGAAACATCTGAAGGTAAAATGATGACTTATCAGCTAGGTTCTGGCCCTATATGGGTGCTTGGACATGGCTGGTCTGGTTCGGCGAGTCAGTTCTTTCCTTTAATGGAACACATTGCAGCATCTGGCTATACGGCCATTGCTTTCGATAATCCTGCTCATGGTCAAAGTGAAGGTATCTATGGCCATTTACCGGGCTTTATAAAAGCATTTGATGGCGTACTGGATGCGTTAGAAGAACCTATTGCGGGTGTGGTTGCACACAGCATGGGGGGCGCGATGATTTTAGAAAGCCGACATAGCGCCTTAGAAGGTAAACCTGTTTTACTTGTAGCGCCAGTGCTGAATTACGCGGAAAATTTAGTCACTATGGTTGAGCGTTCTGGGTATTCAAGTAAGTTATTCAATGAGCTGATTGATGATATTGCTGTTGAATATCAATGCCCATTTGATTCTATTAACCCTTTTGTTCGTCTGGAAAGTCGCCAATCATCAGCAATTATTGTGCATGACAAAGCAGATAAGTTTGCTTCTTTTGCACAGTCACAAAAAGCCAGTGAAATGCAGCATGTACAGTTGTTTTCGACAGAAGGGCTAGGGCATGGTCGTATTTTGAAAAGCTCTCCTTTGCTCGCGGCGTTTGATAAAATAACTCAAAGTGCTTAGTTATCTCAGGACGGGACAGTGCTAGAAACAAAAAGAGCACCTCGAAGGTGCTCTTTTTTATATATGTGTATGAAGCGTTAAATTAATTTGTTTTTGCAGGTACTTCTACTTTACTCATTGCAAATCGTTCGACTTCAACATCTAATTCTGCAATTTTCTCAGCCATAAGTGCGTGACAGTGGTCTGCTAACTCTCGTGCATTTTTAAACTGTGTGACATCAATAGGCGCTAACATTTCTGTAATTGCAATGCCGTTGTCACGACGATTTAAGTCTATTTTGTTATGTGTTGTACTGGTACACATTGGCACAATTGGCACGCCAGCTTCAATCGCCATGCGAAATGCCCCTGTTTTAAAAGGCAGTAAGCCTCTACCTTTGCTACGTGTGCCTTCAGGGTACATCCACACCGATAGGTTACGGTTACGAATAGCTTCAGCGACTTGTTGTATAGTATTTCGTGCTTTCGATTTGTTTTCACGATCGAGCAGAATATTACCTGTGATCCAATATAGCTGACCAAAGAAAGGAACCCACAATAGGCTTTTTTTCCCAATTGATACTGTTCGTGGTCTTAACATGCCAGGATCAGTCACAAAATCGAATATACTTTGGTGGTTAGAAATGTAAACACTGTTGCCTACATTCTCAGCGTTTTTTAAGCCACGTGTTTCAACACGTACTCCAACAATTTTCTGTAATAGATTAAACCAACGGCAAAAGAAATACACATGCTTTGGATTGCGTGGGCTAAATATGCAATAAACCAAAGCAAAAAGTGTCATGAAAATAATAAAGATTGCCGCAGTAAATAGGCGGATGAAAGAAAGCACAAAAACTCCTTTGTATCAAACAGTTGCTTCGATATGTCGTGAATGATAAATGTCACTCAAACGTTCTACTTTACAGAATAGGTCTAAAAAGCGATTGACTCAATTTCACAAAAATACAACAAATCAAAACTAAATTCAAAATTGGTGTAGAAAAACGGCAGTTATTAATTATTTATTTCAGATATTGATTAATAGCAAACTATCGTTTCAAAAACATACGACATTATGAATGGTATTCGATTAGATAGCTAGCGATGAGGTGGCTCGCATAATAAATCAGTTTTTTTTGAGTGGTATATGAGCGAGTTAGTGTTTCTACTCTAGGGTACAGGTTAACTCACCCTAAAAATGACCTTAATGACCAGATGAATGGCTTAATTAATCATCGCAACTTTAGCGATGGCTAGAGTATCGCCGAGGCTGTCTGCAAAAGTAAAGCTGATAGGTTTTTTCGTGCTGAATTTCAGTAGAACCTATATGAATATTTTAACCATGTTGTAGCGTTCAAATTCAATGCCATTTCTTAGTGATATTTCAGTATCTATGACTTCAAACCCCAGTTTCTCGAATAACCCTTTAGATATTTTACTCGCAGTGACGCTTAAACATTTTTGTTGATTATCTTGTGCGATATCTTCTAGTTGTTTATAGATCGTTGTTCCAACTCCTGCACGTGAATATTCCGGTAACACATACAGTAAAGTGACGTAGTCTGTTGGGCAAAGCTGACCGAATCCGAGGATCTCACCGCAACTAGATATTGCTACATAGGTATGTCCATTTGCGAGCATGGCTTTAAATTCATCAAAATACTGAATAGGGTAATCTGCCCACATCTGTACTTGATGTTTGGTGTACTGTGTTTTACCCAAAATCAATGCTGCTTGTGTATATATATGGGCTAATCTTTCTGTATCCGTGAGGTTATATGGGCGTAAAGTGACAGTCGTCATACATGCCTACCATCTTGATGAATAGAGTGTTATTGATAGTACTAATGGTCAATTTACTCCATAATACCACTCATAAAAGAGATGCTTAAAATAATAATTATGCACGACGAGATTTTACTTTAAAGGTTTGGGATAAATCGTGAAGAGTCGCTATTACACAATATTTATAGGCATGATGCTGAACATGATCGTGGGGTGTTCTTCGTCTGAAACAACAAAAGCTGATATATCAACATCTGAACTCGATTCTGTTATGGCAAAACACACGGCTAAAGTTGATGCCAATGACATTGATTTTACGAATGTTTATGATGTTTGGAAAGGCACACCATATAGGCTAGGTGGCAATAGTAAACGTGGGATTGATTGTTCTGCATTTGTACAGGTCGGGTATTCTTCTGTGTATGAAAAGATGTTACCTCGTACAACCTCAGAGCAGGTAAAACTGGGTCACTATGTTGCTGTCGCGAATGCAAAAGAAGGTGACCTAGTCTTTTTTAAGACCGGATATACAACACGGCATGTAGGTATCTATTTGGGGGACTCTGAGTTTTTACATGCATCTACATCGCGAGGGGTTATGATCTCTCGATTAGATAATCCGTACTGGAGCCGTAAGTTTTGGCAAATACGGCGTATTAACTAACTTATATAGAACGTGATTCTGATAAAACCAAATCTTAATATTGGATAATTAACTCGCGAAAAAGCGGCTCAGCCTCCATACTTTTCCTGTGACCAGAACACTGAGCATCACTAATTATCTTGGCATCAATTAAGCAAGGTAAATAGCGCCAGTATATATTCTGAGGAGGTAATCATGGCCATGGCAATCTCTATCGGGCAATTTCTCAATAGTCGTAATATTGATTTTAGCCTTACACATCATCGTCATACTGATACGTCTTTTAGCTCTGCTGTTTCAGCGCATGTGCCTACAACACAAGTCGCAAAGGCGGTTATGCTAATTGATCAGAATAACGAATATTTGATGGCAGTTGTTCCTTCAAATCGTCGAGTAATGATCGACAAGATTAACCGCATGACTGGTAAGCAGTATTTACTTGTTAGTGAGCATGAGCTATCGAATGTTTTCCAAGATTGCGAACCAGGTGCTGTCCCTACATTGGGTCAAGCATACCAAGTGGGTATGCTGATTGATGATATGTTGTTAGAGCAAGATGAGATTTATTTAGAATCAGGTGACCATGAAAATTTGATTCATTTAGATCGTAAGCAGTTTCATAAAGCGATGCAAAATGTTCAGCACCAAAATATTAGCGGTTATCGTATGATACCGTCTCAAGAGCATGAAGGTCGTCACTGGGATTGGGAGTGAATAGTCGAGGATATAGTTACCTAATACTTATTCATGACTAGTTATCTGATTCGCTATAAAAAACACCCGATCAACTATACGTTTACCGGGTGTTTCCATATTAAGAACTATCGCTCTTCGTCAATAAAACCTAAGCAAACAACATCCGTAACCACAATCCTGGTGGTGTCGACACCCCTGTTGTGATGAATGATATTTCACCGTCTTTAATGATAACGATACTTGGCGTTGCTGATACTCCCCAAGATCGGCTTATGTTTCCTTTATCATCGTTGATAACAGGAAAGGTATAGTCACTGTTATCCATAAATGCATTTATTCGCCGATTATCACCCGATGTTATGGCGACGGATACTACATTAAAATGATCACTCATCCAGTTTACGGTGGGGGAAACAAATTTACATGCCGGGCACCACGTAGCCCAGAAATACAGCAATACTGGCTTCTCGTAACTCATCGCTTTTAAATCGATAGTTTCATCGTTAATGGTTTGAGTTATCAGTTCTGGTACTTCATTTGATGGCATGTCTCCACTGCGCCAAATGTCTAGTCCTGTACTGAAAATAGTCAATATAGCAATAAACATAACAGCTTCTTTTAGCCAGTGGCGTATTCCTTTCGCTTTCTTTTTCTTGTCTTTATTCTCAGTTTTTTTCTGAGATATTTTAGGTGATGTTTTTCCGTTCAATTCTGACATGTATTCACCTTTAGCTATTATTCGCCTGAGCTGAAATCACAGTATTAGATGAACCACTCGCGACACGAATGGCATTTAATACATCATCTGAATTTAAAATCACAGGTAATTGGATCCCTAGTGGTGCACCTGGGCCATAAACAATATTAAATGGCACACCAAAGCGACCGTAAGACTGCAAGAAGCCTGTTACATAATCTGATGGCTTCGTCCAATCACCACGCATTAACAGCATGTTCTCTTCGCCAAGCGTTGAATAAACTGGCTCTTGAAGTAATACACCAATCTTGTTGGCTTTGCAGGTTATACACCAGTCGGCAGTTACATCGACAAAAACGGTTTTACCTTGGCTAACAGCACGTGCTATTTCATCTGTTTGCAACGGTACCCAAGCATGATCTGCAGGCAGTGGCGTTGCCCAATGATCTGCGGTTACACTGCCTAGAATCATACCGCCAGCAGAACCAAAGATTAAGAAGGCGAGCGTGAAGATAACAGGCTTGCGCCCTTTTACGTTACCTAAGCGCCATAACAACAGTGTGATTAAACTAAGACCGATTAACCAAACTAAGCCTGTACTTAAGAAACTGGTCATTAACGAGAGTAACCAAATGCTGGTGGCAAGCATCATCAAACCAAACAAGGTTTTTACTTTGTCCATCCATTTACCTGGTTTTGGCATTATTTGAGCCAACCGTGGGAACAAAGCAATCAGCAACCAAGGGGCTGCCATGCCAACTGCCAGAGCGGTAAAGATAGCAAATAGGGTGATGTAATTAGCGCCTAGGGCAAACGCAACGGCAGTGCCCAAGAAAGGCGCACTACATGGGGTGGCGAGTAAGGTTGCAAACATACCTTGAACGAAATGTCCGGTATGTGAGTTATCACCGCGGGTTGCTAACCATGTATTCGCATTACTTGATAAGCGAATTTCAAATAGGCCCAACATGTTTGCAGCGAACAAACCCGTAATGAGGATCATGGCACCAATAAAGTACGGATTTTGAAATTGGATACCCCAGCCTAAAGCTTGACCTGAGACTTTTAGTATTACAAGAAAGCCTGCAATTAACCAAAAAGACGTTAAAATACCTGCTGCTGATGCTAAAAATTGTGTACGAATTTGGCGTTTTTGTAGCCCTTCAGCTGATATTACACTACTCAGCTTCATGCCTAAAACGGGCAATACACATGGCATGATGTTAAGAATCAGTCCACCTAATAAGGCGATGCCAATAATTTTGAGTAGGCTGGTATTGGCAGCCATCGGTACAATTTGATTGGTTGCTGTTGCTGAAATTTCAACGGCCATATTCTCATCACTGATTGTGACAGCCATCTCTTCATTGAGTAACTCTGGATCACCAAACCAGCTTGATGCACTCATTGTTGCGATCATTTGATTATCGTTTATGGCGATCTTTGGGGCTAAAAACGATGTGTCTTTTACATTCTGAGATTGGCCATCAATAAATACATCTGGCTTGTTCCAGCCTGCTGTATTCGTTGCTACAACAGTAAGTTCTTTCTTTGCTTGGTTCCATGAAATCATGTCTAGAGACACGGCTTGTGATGTCTTTGGAACTTGGCTCATACCTTGATTAAAGACATGCATTGCGTTGGTTGATAACGGTAAATTAGCTGGCGTGAAATCCAATACCAACTCGTAATCTGTCAGAACACAAATGCTTGTACATGATGACATAGTCAATTTACCCGAAAGGAAAACAGGCTTGTTCATATCATCAATATGAAAAGTCATCGGAAAGATAACGTGTTCTTTATAACCAAGCGTTTCAACACCCAAAAATTCATAGCGTTTTGGCATTGGCCATTGCCAATCTACAGTATCGAGGTTATTGGATAGTTCCCAATCAACCTTTGGTGCTATGCCTCCTTCACCAGGAGAACGCCAATAGGTTTTCCAGTCGGTATCTAGTTTGACTTCTAAAAAGCCTTCTACTGTTTTGGCTTCAAGATCTTTTTGCCCAGTAAGCATTAAGCGAACTTCAAGCGGGGGGTGCATCGGGTTTACTAACCAACCAGTGCTTTCATCTGATGCATTGGCTGTAAGTGAGAAAAGTGCGAGAAACGACGCGCTGATCAATATGAACAGTGAAACGTAAGAGTTAAATATTTTTTTCAAGGTGGATCTCCAATAAACGCTAAAACAAATCATGTTGGCTTTTGCCAGATGTAGAAATGCCTGAGGGTTTATTCTCGGAAAACACACAAGGTTAAATGAAGCCGTCGGGTAGGGGGGATGGGTTCAGTTAAAACGGGAATGCGGTATTGCATCGTACTCAGCCAAGCGAGTACAACGATCAATAGTGATATAAAAATGAGGGCATGTTCAAAGGAGTGTTGATGAACTTGAAGCAGGTGATCTGTCATGTCACATTGCTTGTCAGTTGCTCCATCAATGTTGCTATCACTTGTATTCGCTGTTGCTCCCCACTTTGAGCTGGCAGTCTTTTCATTGATAATAGATGTTTCAGATGAACGGTTATCAGCACTCATTGGGCACGACGATATAAAACCAGCCCGTTGTCCTAAACAGACAACGATAACTAGCCAAACCATAACCAGTGACCATTTTGCAATGCGGTGATTCCTCACCCCAAAAGACATACTGATAGCAAACCTTTTATCTTTGATCAACGATAACGCAAATTACAGGAGCAGATTCAATCTCGAAGTGCATAACTGTAAAAGCCGTATTATATTTCATAATGTTCATCTGACCATAAAACAGCAGCATTTGTTTCAATTATTTTGAAATAATTAATAAAGCCCCTATTTTATACCCAAGTTACCTCAAGGTACTCGTTTCAGCGAGAATTTATTGGGCTCTAAGCAAGGCACTAATTTATAGAAGTAGTGGTTCTGCGTTGAAATATATACGCTGCGCATTGTCAGCATTTTATACGTGAATCTCAAGCTATTTGTGTAAGAATTCATTTTCACGTATTGCAACGATGCCATTTTGGTTTGGGAAGCGATTCAAAGTTGTATTACAGAATATATTGGAATTTCAGTTGCTTTAAGTCGGTAAAGGCGAGAGGTAAACTCTCGCCTTTATAATCCTAAACTTCAGATCGCCTTTTTACCGTAGTGAGCAGCACTTCTTTTGTGGGTAGCATTGCCGGTTAGGGGGGCCTTAAAAAAAGCTAAGCAATTTTGCGCGTTGTATTTTCAGGTTGGTTAATAAACTCGGAGTGAAGAGCACAGATCGCCGCTTTGTAATATTTGTCTTCCACAACAAACTGTACGTTAACATTACGCATGGATGAGTGGGCAGCTATTGGTGAAATCTGCTTGTCTGTTAAGGCGAGTATGCCTTTGCTTAAAGCAGTATTGGTATTGATAGAGGCTCCAATAATTGAAATTAGCGCGACCATACAGCCTGTAATCGTCGAATTTGGGTAGCGTTTTTCTGCTTTATAAAGCAGTTTGTTTAAGATTTCTTTACCGCCACTTAAGTAGTAGGTAATAGAGTTGGCGTTCATCTCTTTACCAATTAATTTCACTCTGGCGTCTGATATTATTTCCATCATTTCGTAGCTTACATTATCAACCTTACCAACCATGGCTTGATCAAAAATGTGTAGGGCAAAGACTTTACTTTTACCTGCAATGATCTCAACTCTCTCAGCGTCAGGTAGGTAATTTTGTGAAATCAGTGTGCCCTGATGTTCGGGTTCAAAGGTATTTTTGATACGTAATTCAATGTTATTTTGGCGTAGCCCAGACGCTGCATTGGGGTGGATCGCCTCCATTCCTAAATTGGCCAGTTGATCGGCAACATCAAAGTTGGTATGTCCCATAGGAAATACGTTTTCTGGACCGACGACGCGAGGGTCGGCACTGCTTAGGTGATATTCCTTATGGATGATGGCCTGAGTAGCGTGCGTTAAACAAGCAATACGACTAAAGGTAATTTCGCTGTAGCCGCGATCATAGGTTTTCATCAGTCCTTCATCACAGTAGGCATAACCTGTGACTATAGGCAGCTCTTTAGTGACATCAATATTGGCAAAAGCACGTTTGATGACGTCATCTAGGCTGCCATAGCTTTTGTTATCCCAACCGGACAAATCAACAAACGTGGCGTTAATGCCAAGGGTTTTTAATTTTAGGGCAGTGTTATAGGCACTGTGTGCCTCACCGAGCGACGATAGGAACTCTCTGATTTGAGGCAAATAATGACGTAAAGAGAATTGGCCGTACTGACAAGTTTCTATAATGTTAGTGATACAGCTTACTGCATCAGTGATCCTTAATTTGATAAATTTATCGGCACGTCTACGATTAAGGGGATCGGCAAACATATTTTCGTTGACGAGTAGCATACGCATTTCTAAATCGGCAACAGCTTTTAGCCATGTTTCATCACGCTTGGCAATATACTGGTAAATGCCGGGTTTTCCAGAACGTTTGCACTCTAGCAGCGCATCGGTGATACCGCCGTAAGCAGATACCACAAAAACGCGATTATAGGGAGATTTAGGGCGTAGCATTATGTTATCTAAGATAGCATCGAATGCTGACATTGATGTACCGCCGATTTTCTCTACGGTATAACTCATGAGGGAATCCTTTACTCATTTTATTACATCTGGGAAAAGGGGGCATTGATTGCCCCTTGGGAAGAGGGTTATTCCACTAACGGATATACGCCATGTTCGTTATGGACCTCAGCACCAGTAATCGGTGGGTTAAACACACAAGCCATTACCATCTCTTTGTCTTTATAGGCTCGTAAGTAATGTTCATCATTCTTATCTAAGATATATAATGTCCCTGGATTAATTGGGTAGGTTTTATCGCCGATCACTTCGATCTCACCTTCGCCGGAAATACAGTAAACTGACTCTAAGTGGTTCTGGTAATGAATATGTGTTTCGGTGTTGTCATAGATGGTGGTGATATGAAATGAAAACCCCATCTTGTCGTCTTTTAATAGCATACGGATACTTTCCCAGTTGTCCGATACTATACGGCGTTCGCTGTTTTTACACTCTTCCAGAGTTCTTACAATCATGTTTAAGGCCCTTAAGAAGCTTTCTTGATCAGTTTTGTGGCAATGACATCTACTGCCTGTTCGAAAATATGCAATCCTTGCTCAAGCTCGGACTCACTAATAGTGAGTGGGCAGAAGAATTTAACGATTTCGTCATTTGGGCCTGCAGTTTCAATTACCATACCTTTGTCGAAACATGTTCTGGCGATAGCTGATGAAATGGAGCCGTTCTTGCATTCGATACCTTGCATCAGACCTCGACCTTTACCGCGGATAAATAGTGACGGATAACGGCGTAGGGTGCGTTGAATTGCGGTGTTGACTTGGTTTGCACGCTGGTTGATATGCTGTTCAAATTCACCGTTTGCCCAGTAAGTTGTAATGGCTTTCGTTGCGGTAACAAAGGCATGGTTATTACCACGGAAAGTACCGTTATGTTCACCTGGTTGCCATATGTCGAGCTCAGGCTTAAGTAGAACTAGCGCCATTGGTAATCCATAGCCACTGATTGATTTGGACAAAGTAACGATGTCTGGCTTGATACCTGAAGGTTCAAAACTAAAAAAGGTGCCCGTGCGGCCACAGCCAGCTTGAATATCGTCGACAATCAGTAGGATTTTGTGCTGCTTACAAATGGTGCTCAGTCGTTTCAGCCATTCAGTGGAAGCAACATTCAGCCCACCTTCACCTTGTACCGTTTCAAGTAATACTGCTGCGGGTTTGTCTAAACCACTTGAGTTATCGTTCAGCATTGTTTCGAATAAAGCCAGACCATCAACGCCAGCGTAGCCTTCGTACGGAAGACGTGAAGTGCCTATCAGAGGCATACCAGCACCGCCGCGGTGGTGCTGGTTCCCTGTTGCAGACAGTGCACCGATGGTACAACCGTGAAAGCCGTTGGTGAAAGTGACGATATTAATGCGGCCAGTTACTTTTCGTGCGAGCTTCATTGCTGCTTCTACGGCATTTGTGCCAGTAGGACCAGTGAACTGCACTTTGTAATCAAGATTTCGGGGGGAGAATATGTGATTACGAAGTGCGGTTAAAAATTCCGCTTTGGCTTTTGAGTGCATATCTAGGCCGTGGGTAATACCATCACAATCGATGTAATCAAGTAGTGCTTGTTTTAGTACGTCATTGTTATGGCCGTAGTTCAACGAACCAGCGCCAGCAAGGAAGTCGAGGTAACGTTTACCATTATTGGTGTGTAGCCAACACCCTTTTGCAGATGAAAAAATAACAGGGAAGTTATTTGCATATGATTGCACATTTGATTCTTGTTTTTTGAAGATATCCATATTGGGACCGTTTTTTCAATGAATTAATGATTTTTGGTAAGAGGGATGTGATACAAGTATTCGGTATCGTGTTTACCTTTAAAGTGTTTGTGCTCGTCTAGAAAAGTTGTCACTGAACCATGGCTATTATTTTCCTCGTCCAGTTTCTTGAATAGGTTCCAAGAGCCTTGATTGTCTTTGGTAATTGTTGTTTCAATCGCCTTAATGTGCTCCAGGTTGTCGCGCATTAAAAGCTCTTTTAGCATATGAAATGCAAGCCCTTTCCCTCTGTGCTTGGGGGCTACGGCAACTTGCCAAATGAACAATTCATTATCATTTTCTGGCTTGAGGTAGCTAGATATAAAACCTGCTATTTCATCATTGCATTCTGCGATGATGCAGGTTTGTTTGAAGTGAGTAGATTGCAGAAAGTTACAGTAAGACGAGTTCACATCTAGAGGAGGGCATGACGCGATAAGCTTATGCGCTTGATCACCATCGCCAATACTTGGTGTTCTAAATACCCATTTGTTTTCATCCTTGGCTAATATTGACGGGCATACAATCCAAGGTGCTGTCGTAATCATTTTGTACTTATAATCCTTAGTGGTCTAAACAATCATGGCGTAATCATTACACTCCGCACTGAATATATCAAGTGTATACATGAATAATACTCTATCTATCTATCTTATTTTATTGATTTTTATGATGAAAATATATTTTATAGTATGCGGCTTAATGTTTTGTGTTCTAATTATTTTACGGGTTGGTGATTTAAGATGTTGAACAATTGCCTGTTGATCTTTATTGACAAAAGCCTTCGTGATTAACCTTGCTTATTGCAATGGTGCAAGCTTGAATGAGGGGGGGAATCTTACTGAATACAGCGTCGTCGTCAGGTGAAATGCAATCAAATTTTTCACAAGATCGCTTGTATCGAGAATTATGGATGGGGTATCGTTTGATTTTTATGACAGATAAAAAAGCGACCGAAGTCGCTTTAAATTGGTATTACTTGATGGAATTTATTAAGAAATCCATTACCGGATCTGGTTCTTTCTTGATGCTAAGCGCTTTCGGGATATATGTCGGCTTTTTCAAGATTTCTCGTGCAATCAGCTCATCTAGTAAAGCCTTCGATTCGAAGCCTGTTTTACCGACAAATAGCGAGGTTAAATCCCCTTGCTTATAGGCATGAATAGCATCTTTTAAGCCGCGCAAATATAAGAAATCTTTAGTGAAACCGCCACCACGATACGCACGTGTTGTAATGGTGAAGGCATCATCATCCGATAGCTTATGAACATGTTTTAAGGTATTGAATGTCGCACTAAAACTTTCACCATTTACCATCATATCAACAGCTATGACACGTAATGCGAGTGTTTTAAGACGGTGTAACGGGAAACTACCAGATAAAAACTCACATAAGATCGCTAAGCCTTCTTGTGTGTGTGTATTGCCAGGTAGACCCAGTTTCAATACTTTAAGTGGCTGTGCATCTGAATTCACTGAAGTGACTAAGTGAACGCCTAATTCGTGGTGAATTAATGCGTCTAAGTCTCTTTGTGAGAACATACAGCCTGTGTTTACCTTTATACTGCGTCCACTCACCATTGCTCTTGCAATTAGCTGCTTTGAACCAACCACTTTACAGGTTAAGCCGTAATCATCTGCGGCATCTTTAAATGCTTGAATGGCTTCTGCTGCACTAATCGTTGCTTCTGGTGGCTCTTGGTATTCGCAAGCATGAAGAATGAAATTTGCATTCGCAATATCTCGTTCGTCTGGCTGACCATAGTAGCGTAAAGAGTTATACAAAAACTCATCGGTACCAATACTGGTTAGCAAGTCGATACGAATCGCTAACTGGTCAATCACTTTACGATACATTTTTTGAATATCAGCATCGCGAATATCTTCAACAGGTAAGCGGTATAATTGCTCACGAAACTTGTACGGATCCAAATCCAGTTGGCGATATGTAAATTGCGGCTGGTATGAATACGGGTTATGCAAGAAACGGCGCTTTTCTTGTTTTAAGTTCGTTGGGTTTATATAGCTTAAGGTATTGATACCGCGAGATATCGCATAAAGTTGGCGATCAAGCTTGATCACTTCTCGCGGTAGTTTAGAGGCCAATATATGGCTACCTGTTAAACGCTTTACTTTTGTTCGACGTAAAATGGTAGAAGCTGCGTGCTCTGTGATAACCGTTTTCATCGATTCATTCATTTTTTCAATCACAAGAGGGAAGCTTTCACCGCCCAATTCACTCATGTACACTTTCTTGATTTCAATCGGTAAAATCAATGTATTGTTGAAATGCTGATTAATAAACGTTGCTTGATATCCCATGCCTTTGAAAATATCATTTTCTTTAGCTGTTACAGCAATATTTGGTAGTTCAATGTTGCTTAAACCATTTAACAGTTCATTAATTTCTTTACGCCAACGACGTGAATTAACTTGTTTTGTGCCTACATTGAATGTAGGTGTTTCATTCTCAACGCGCTGATAGTTGTATGAATGAATGTCGTACAGTAAACATAAGCCAAACTTGTTTTCTAATGTTGCGATTAAGCATTTAAGAATACGGTAATAACATGCATGTTTGTCATGAGATGTTGCTTTTTCAGCATCTGTTAACGGTGTAGACCAAACATTTTTCCCCCATGCATCCTTATAAATACAGTGTTCAGGTGCACGGTTTAAGTCATATTCATAGCGTGAGTCATCACCTTGTAACACGATAGGTAAAGATGAAATGAAATCACCAGTAAATGGATCTTCTTCGAAGTATCGTTCTTCTTCTGTTAATTCGCATTTTGTTATTAACTCGCCACGTAGGCGGCTGCCGTTATGTATCGCTGTTGCAATGTACGGTTGATACTCACTGATACGAATAGTTAAACTACCGTCGTTTAGTTGTCCTTCAAAAGGGACGAGATGCTGGATCTTATCCAGCACCTCCTGCTCAGTTAGCTGTAGCATCTTCAATTACTTTACTGAACGCATTTTTACGCGCGATGCTAGAGTGTTTTGCTTTTACTACCGTTTCAACGAAATCAATCACTTCAGACTGAAGTTTAGTGCGATTTAAACGGTTAATACGTGTGATGCCGCCAGGACTGAGTACGTTAACTTCAACTAACTTGCCGCTGATTACATCAAGCCCGACAAAGAACAAACCATCACGGACTAATTTCGGACCAATGTGCTTACATAAACGCAGCTCTTGCTTTGTTAATGTGTGTTTTACTTCTTTTCCACCGGCGTGAATATTCGAGCGAACATCGCCTTCTGCTGGTACACGGCGCATAGCCCCAATAGGCTCGCCGTTGAGCATCATGATACGTACGTCGCCTTTTTCAGCGCCTTCAATATAATCTTGTAAGATCACGTAGTTTTGGTCGGCACCGATATAGAAATCAAGCAAGGATTTAACGCTCGACTTTGCACTCTTCTCGACCAAAATAACGCCGCTACCACCGTAACCATCTAGCGGTTTCATTATCATGCGTTCGTTAGGACTTTCCTCCAGTACACGCTCTAGGTATTCACGATTTTTAGAAACGTGAGTAACAGGAATAAACTCGTTATTTGGATCAGGTAAAGACGCGGTATACAGCTTGTTATTTGCGACGCGCAGTCCGTTAATATCATTCATGATGAAGGTGTCATCACGAACTGAATCAAGGAAATTCAATGCCATTGTGTCTAGCGGTGGGTTGGCTCGCATAATGATTGCGTCAAAGCCCGCTAAAGGTAACTGCGCTTTACGAAATTCAGCTTTACGGTAAAAGCTTGGTATATTGTTAGAAATATCTGACTTTTTTAAAACGCTACAGAATGCGATTGCCATGCTATCACGCATTGTCAAATTATTTGGCGTTGTAATGGCTACCGTGTGCCCTCTACTAGCGACTTCGTGAATCATACGTAAGGTAGAGTCAGATTCTGGTTCTACTTTATCCCACGGGTACATAACAAAACAGATTTTCATACATATTACCAAGTTACATCGCTTAGCTTTTTTCTAAGCGCAAAAAGAAATAAGCCATCGTTCTTTAGACGATGGCTTGTCGTTATCATTAAATTAAGGGTGACTTTAGTGGAGTTAAAGCTGTCTAATAATCAAGGTTATTGTCATCTGAGCTGCTATCATCGTAGTCATATAAACCTTTAGGCTTACGTGGTGAATCACACAATGTGTAGCGGCGTTCTTTTGTTGTTGTTCGATTTAAATACTTAGTCCAACAACGTCCAAATTCAGATATGACATCTTGCTGTCCATTAACCTCAGCTAGAAATTGACCTTCAGATTCATCAATGGGAGCAACTGAACCATCTTGTAAGCCGCGCATAGTGCGACCATAATTTTCTAACATGCTGGCTTCATTGATGGTGAATACACCTGAACGATTAAAGCCTCGAGGGAAATTTTTATCGTCGTAAAATTTGCCTAAAATTCTCATTAATTTATATTCCTGCTGAGGTTTTCGCAGATAATCATTCAGAGAGTCAAACTTGTAAAACAAGTAATTTTCGCCATAACGATTAAAATTATTTATCGATCCTTTTTGAGTGATTCGGTGTAATATCCAAACTAATTAATGTCGTTCTTTATGAGAGCAAGCCTTGTGGATACAGAATTACTTAAAACGTTTTTAGAGGTGACCAAAACACGTCATTTCGGCCGTGCGGCAGATAATTTATTTCTAACGCAATCAGCGGTTAGCTTTCGAATACGACAGCTAGAATCGCAGCTAGGCAACCCTTTATTTTCAAGGCAGCGCGGTAATGTGCATTTAACGGCTGCGGGGGAACGTTTACAGCCGTATGCTGAAGCCATATTGCAAACGTGGGGGCGAGCGAAGCAAGATGTTGCATTATCTGAAACGTTAAACACTCAGATAGCGATAGGTGCATCTGCACTTTTTTGGGAATTTGATGGTATTTCAGATTGGATAAACCGTATATATGGTTCGATACCCGGCTTAGCATTACGCTTAGAGTCAGTGCCTCGTCAGAGCATGTCGAAGCGATTACTTGATAAGACGATTGATGTAGCGATTACCAGTGAAGCGCCAAGAATTGAAAATCTACAAGTAACAAAAGTACGTGATTATCAATTACAATTGGTTGTGCATAAACCAAACTGTACGATGGAAAATGTACGAGATATCCCATTGGTATATCTTGATTGGGGAACTCGTTTCTCTGTTGAGCATAGCAGGATCCATGAGCTACAACGTACGCCAATTTTACATACTCATTCAAGCCGTATGGCCTTAGATTATATTTTGGGTAGTGGTGGCGTTGGGTATTTACCGTCGCCAGTAGTTGCACAAAGTGTTGATGACGGCCTATTACATGTCGTGGAAGGCGCACCTGTAATGGAGCAGTCACTGTATTTGATTTCTCGTGAAGATAATGAAAAAGCAGAAATGATTGAAGCGATGTTAGCGGTACCTTTTAATAATGTGATTGAGTCGGTCTAACACTTAAAGTTAGCTAAATTTAATAATATTCTAAATTGCTAACTGGTTCACAACATTTTGAGGTGTTTTTAATTTTATTATTTTTAATAAAAGATACTAATGGTGACGGTGAAAAAATCTTGTTGTACACAGCTTCTGTGATTCGATTAGTCTTAGGGAACGAATATTTACATTGTCATAATGATGGATTTAACAGTCTCATCATCTGTCTTAAATTCGAAACGGAATATTCGTAATTTTGTCATAATAGAGCATTAATATTGCCAGTGTTCTATTACTAATCACTCACACTGGATGTATTTCAGGAAATAACATGGCTAAGTTAGATCAAAAGTTTCATAAAAGCGCGAAAGCTAAATCAAAATTAGATTTTGGTGACGACTCTCAAGATTATATTCAAGATGATCGCAAAAAAAAGCGTCGTATAGTTAAGCAACGTTACGACAGCTCTGAGCATAGTGAGTTCGATTATTGATAAAGAAAAGGCGTACATCGTTAATAGCGAGTACGCCTTTTTAGTTGTTAGGTAAGATCAACCTATCTGCGTATCAATAATAGTATTATGCTTTTGTTTTATGGGTTTTACGCCCAACAACAAAACCTAATCCAAAGGGTGCAAAGAAAATAACTAATACAAACAAAATCAGGTAAATCAGAATATCTGACAGCATAATCGTTAATTGTTCTATGGCTTTTTGGACGACATTTTGTGCGATAGTATCTAAATCTGTGGTTACATTAGCACGCTCTTTCGTGATCATTTGACCAATAGCAATACGTTCACGCTCAACCATTATTTCTAACGCGATACGCTCTTGCGTAATAATACCTAACTTTTCACCTGCTTTTTTATCGAAATCATTCAGTAATGGTTGTAGCTCTTTCCCCATTTCAGATGCTAACAGGCGCATATATTCTGGATTGTTATCGATAAACTCTTGGAATTTTAGTGATGTATTATTGATGTTTGACAGTGTTTGGCTTAACTGTTCACCATTCACTCTACTGTTACGTGCAACTAACTCTGCTTTCCACGACAACAGCTTAGGTGTCTGATTTGACATTAAGCTTAGCCTATCTGATAGATCGCTTAACGCTTCAGGCATTGTACCTAATGTTGCTACTGCTTCTGATTCATCAATACCGTTGAAGGTTAGCCAATCTTGAAATGCGGGTGTTCTATTAAAAGCCAAGTTTTCAAAAGGGTGTTGTTGACTAAATTGTGCGACAAACTTTTGAGCTGTTACATAGTCGGCTCTTTTTAATAAGTTAAACGCGAGTGCATCTGCGCTTTTAACCAATTTTTGGCTAGCTGTTGTTGCTATATATTGGTGTTCTCCGAATATATTTTCACCCGCACCAGTGGTGAAATAATCATTCATCTGGTAAGTGAATACCCAGCTGTCAATTAAGCTCGCCAGTGGAGATGCTTGATAGACCGATTGTTGAAGCCCTTCTTCACTGTGAATCTTCCAAAGTAACGTATAAGAATATTGCATGTTATCGTCGAGATTAGCTTGAGCAATTTCATCAGCCGCTTCTTCAACGGTCTTAAAAAAAGTGATGCTGTAATCACGAGACAACAATCTAATGTTGAGCTCTTGGGTCGTAAGCGGGGTTGTTTGTGAGTCGAGTTTAATTTCAAGCAGAGAGCAAGACGAAACAAGAAAAGCAACGGCGATAAAGAATAAAGAACGAAAGAGAGTCATGATGACAGTTATCTACTAATGGTTATAGGTTTTATTTCGAAGGATTTTAAGAAGATAATCTAATGATGTCTATTGAAAAGATATTATTAATATCCATAAAACTAAAATCACCTAAATTTGATAATTTACTATGATTTAGCAGTACTTACTTCTATTCGTTTAATGAAATTAAACAACCAATCAATACATATTATTGATGATATTAGGTCGAGCTATAATTATTGGTAGGTAATGAACTAAACGTATCTTGATGGTAAGACTTTTAAACATATACAGTGAGGTAGCTATGAATCCATTATCAATGAAAAATATTGAAAAGCTGATTGGTGAACATGTATTTTTGTTTGATAAATCTGATGTATTAGGCACGTTTAGCGTGAAATCGGTTACGCAGTTGGAGCGTCATGGCATGGATGATTTAGGGCGTTCGATAGAACATTTCACGATCGATTTTCAAGGTGATGGTAGTACTCACTTTCCTGATGGACACTATCATTTTAAGCATCCTAAGTTAGGCGAAATTGAACTGTATCTTATTCATAAAGAAGAACATGACTATGAAGTGATGATTGATAGCCAAAATGCGTGGTGAGTTTTTATTGAGTAAAAAGAAATAAAAGCATGAGCTTTTATAGGGAAACGTCTGATTTTTAATCAGTTGATAAAGTAAAAAAACAACGGCGGTTATGATCAAGTTTTCCACGTAGGGTTTGTTGTATACTAATTACAGTGATTGAATCTAATGAAGAGATTAAACATGCAAGATGATCTGAACCTGAGTGTACCTGAAAACCTTACGCAAGAGCCTGAGTTACCGATTCCTTCTCTTGATGAGCAAAAGCTAATTGTGGCAGAGCTAAAGCGTTTAGAAGAAACTGGTGAACTAACGCCAGAGATTCTTGAAGAGTTCATGACAGGTAAGCGCAAGCCAGAGTAAGCCATTTCTCAGCGTGAATTAAACAGACCTTATTGAAGGTCTGTTTAGTCATTTCGCTTTCTTCTGCAATTACTGTGTTAATACAAGTAGTCACAATATTGAAAAGGTCTAATTACCAATACTTCAAAAAGTTAAGCTACCCCCATGCAAGAATGAATGTTAAATCGTTAACTCGATCGCATGATTATTTTTTTGACGTTAAAAATATAATTTAAAAGATGCATCCTAAACGTATTCAATTATTTATTACGATCTTACTATGAGACCTAAAATAGCGATGACAAGCTTTAATAAGAAATTTAAAGTTGTAAAACAAAGTGAGTGTTATTATTTATATATTCGAAAGTTCTACTTTCTGTGGGTAACTAATGGTATCGGCTATCAGTCACGTTCAGAAGCTGTTTCTTATATCCCCTATGAAAGATAGAACGAATATAGGCTCCATGTTTTTTCGGTTTATGTAATGGCAACTAACCGCTATGTTGTTACCTCTAAAGGTATTTTTCTATAGAACGCAACTCTAGAGATAACAACCAGCAAGAATATTTACATTGTCTCGTCCTAAATGAAAATCATAAACACTATTTTTAAATTGAGTCTGTAATAGTCAATATTAATTAATCATATCAACAGGAAGAGGTTTTTTAATCGCTTTTAGATAGCTTACCCCTAATATAAGTAAGCAAGGTAACAACCAGCTTGCGTGTGCGTTATACAATGGCAACACTTGTAGGAGTAGCGAGTGAATGTTATCAGGCGTCTTTTCCAAAATATTGAGAGCATCAATTCCACCAAAGAATAAAGCGGTAAATAAAACCATAACATGAGTAAATGACCTTTCTTTTTTATTTGATAATGAGAGAGGCGGTAATACAAAAGAAGATAGAACAAGCGCAATGGCAATAGGACACAGAACTAAAATAGCAGGAAGACTAACGGCTAATATTTGTTCTAAACCTAAATTTGCAATGATACCAGTAAGCGTTACGACGATTATTGCGGTTACTGGAAAGCGTGTTTTGAAGGTTTGTTTGTAATATTCAGCACAAGAATTGGTTAATCCTACGGTTGTTGTTAAGCAAGCCATTACAATGATTGTAGCCAGTAGCCATTGACCATAAATGCCAAATTGCCCCGCAACATATTTAGCTAAGATTTCGCCTCCATTTGTTGCATTTGCTGCAACAGATGCAGAGGTTGCGCCAACATAACCCATTGCGACATAACATCCTGTCATTAGCACTGCATAAATAATGGCGACTTTACATGCAGTATTAGCGACAGCTCTAGGCTCGGTAATCCCTTTTGCATTTATTGCTTGAATAATTACCCAACCAAATCCGACCGCAGCAATAGCATCCATGGTCATGTAACCTTGGATCAATCCATGAGTAATGGCATCTTGTTGGTAATCGAAAGAAGGAGCTTGTGGTACAGCTAAAGGGGAGAATATAGCGGCACATGCAAGTGCGACCAACATAAGAATGAGCAACGGTGTCATTATCTTTCCAATGTAATCAACTAAATGGCCGGGTTTAAAAGCAAGCAGTAACGTTACAGCAGAAAAGATGATTGAGAAAAGTAATAGATGGTTACTATTAACAAAAGGCTTTATTCCGATTTCATATGCAACAGTAATGGCACGAGGCATACCAAAAGCCGGACCTATTGCCGTAAACAGCAATATCCAAAATGCACGGGCTAACCATTTAGGCAGTGGATTGGTTAAGTTCTGAGTGCTACTGAGTCGCCCTAAAACAATCAGTGTTAGAGCGGGTAAACCAACAGCTGTAATAAGAAATCCAACCATCGCAGGAAGAAGGTTTGTACCAGCTTCTAGACCTAAAGAAGGTGGAAAAATTAGATTTCCAGCGCCAAGAAAAAGAGCGAACGTCATTAAACCAATGGCAAGTAAGTCGTGTGTTTTCAATGGACATGTCCTGTATTGTTTCTATTAGGACCGTCAGATAGGCTGAAAAAAGATGAAGGGAAAACTGTATCCTCCGTCAGCCAGGCTGACGGAAGTAACCGCCAGCCTAGTTAATAATAACCAGAATAATGGCGATGATAATGTTCGTTGCACGCAATACAGCACGATTTAGTACTTTCATTGAAGTCATAAATTGTTGGGCTGTATGAGAAAGCATAATTAAACCTAGTCGTTTATATTGGCAACGCATTTAACTTATAAGTTTTAAGCTGCAATGTAAATGCTTTTCAACGTATTAATTCTATTTCAGAGTGATTGTTGGTATTAAGTACTGCTCATACAGGCCGTTAATGTAGCTTTAATACTAAGTACCAATGTGTTTGATGATGCGCAGAACGTAAATTAAGTTGAAGACGATGGCAGCCAGCTTATGAGTAAGCTGGCTGCCATCTTGTTATGCGAAGTGTCTAGATGAGCTTTATGCGGGAATCATTTTTTCAGAGCGAAATGATAGCAACTTAGAAATAACGATTGTAATGAATACTGGTACTAACCAGCTCATGTGTGCAGAGTAAAATGGTAACCATTTAGTGAGCGGCTCAATAACAGTAAGTGGCAATTTGTCTAAAATACTCAGGGCATCAATTGTACCAAAAAGGGTTGCTATCAGCACAATCACAGTGTGAGTCGTTGATGGTTTATTGGGGAGCGGCAAAGAAACCGTTGCTAATATTAAAGCGATAGCAATAGGACATAAGATCAAAATAGCAGGCAAACTTACCTCGATAATTGTTTCTAAGCCGAAGTTAGAAACAATCGCAGTTAACCCTAAAATAAGTGTCGCACTGATTTTAAAAGGTGTACGGTAAGTGTTTTTATAATACTGGGCATTTGCATTGGTTAAACCAATCGTGGTTGTTAAACATGCCATTAACGTTATGGCGGCAAGTAATACTTGTCCCGCTTGTCCAAATTCACCTGCTGCGTAACGGGTTAATATTTCACCACCGTTTAATGCATTGGGTGCAATATTTGAAGATGTAGCCCCTAAATAGCCCATAGCAAGGTAACAACTAGACATCAGTATTGCATAGATCCCCGCAATCCATCTGCTGTATTTTGCAATGGCCTTAGTCGATGTAACCCCTTTACTTTTAATGGCCTGAATGATCACCCAGCCAAATGCAACCGCAGCGATAGCATCTAATGTCATGTAACCTTGAATTAGTCCATTAACGGTTGGGGCTTGTTTATATATATCTGTTGCAGGGCTTGTTGAGCCAAGGGGGTTAATAATGGCAGCAATAATGAGTAATGCCAGCATGCTAATGAGTGCTGGTGTCATCACTTTTCCAATGTAATCGACTAAACGGCCCGGTTTTAATGCCAATAGCAATGTAAGTGCGCAGAAGCTAATAGAGAAAATAAAGAGATAGTTATCATTTACAAAAGGTTTTATTCCCATCTCATAGGCGACAGTAACAGCCCTAGGTAATACGAAAGCAGGCCCTAATGTTGTCAGAACTAAAATCCAAAATGAACGATCCATCCATTTGGGTAAGCTAGAGGTAAGTTTATCTGCTGATGATAAACGGCCAAGTACAATAATTGTAAGAGCTGGTAACCCAACAGCGGTTAACAGGAAGCCAGCTATGGCAAGTAACCAATATTCACCGGCTTGTTGTGCCATTAGTGGCGGAAAAATGAGATTTCCAGCACCAAGAAAAAGTGCAAAGGTCATAAACCCGATGGCGATAAGATCTTTTCTATTCAATTGACTAAACCTTTATGGTTGTTGTCAGCTGAGCTAGAGGATATGGAAAAGAGGTAATCGGTATCCGCCAGCTAAGCTGACGAAATACATTATCTGTCAGCGTAAGTGTGTGACTACGACGACAGAGACGACAGAAATAGTGGAATGAGATACTGAAGGTAAGTATCTTTCCATGTTGCGCGTACAAATTGTATGTTTAAGAGAATACGGCATTATTCATTTCTGTGTGAAAGTTGATAGACTTTAAACTAATGGGATATTCCGCCATTGTAAAGTCTTAATTTGGGGCTTTTAATTATGAATGGCCACTTCATGTGGTTTTTTATATGGATACAATGAATCAGGCAGTCAATATTTCTGCCTGATTATCTCTCTATAGATAAGTCACAGAGCATTGACTTACCTTGAAGGAGAGTATCAAACTTAGGCTGCTTGTTTGTGAAGCAGTGCTTGTAATTCACCTAAAGAACTAACCTGATAATGAGGTGTAATGTTCTCTGGTGTATCGTGGCCATCAACATTCAGCCAGCAAGTATCAAAGCCTGCATTTAATCCGCCTAAAATATCAGAATGCGGGTTATCACCCACCATAAGCACATGATGTTTTTCAGGTTGCCCCATGTGTTCTAACGCATGTTCAAAAATTCCTACGTGTGGTTTAGCTATGCCGACTTGTTCTGAGATAATAAGTGGCGAGAAGTACGTTTTGAACCCAGTGCGCTCAAGGCGTATTTCTTGTAGTTCAGTAAAACCATTAGTGATTATGCCCATACCCACTTTACCGTGTAGTGATGCAAGTAGTTCTTTAGCACCAGGTAGTGGGGAACAAATATCTGCCATGGCCATTAAAAAAGCACTGTTTAATGTTTGAGTTGTCACCTCAAGCTTTTTAGCCCAACCTTCAAAACGGGTATTCTGAAGTTGTTCTGCTGAAATTATGCCATCTTGATAGTCAACCCAAAGTGGTTTATTTGTCGTTTGGTAAATGCTGTAATCATGTGAAGTGAAATCGACACCAAAGCGTGAAAACATCAGCTGTAAGCCTTTGTATGCATCAAAGTGGAATAATGTTTCATCCGCATCGAACAGGATCCATTTGTACTTCATTTTTTTCTCCGTCAGGCAATTATTTACGTATAGTAATCTAGATGGTGCTTAACCCCAAATGTGAATAGGTCATGGCATTAGCATCTACTTATTTATGACTAAATGGTAAATATTTACCGCCAAATGTTTACTTTTTGTTAATGTAACTATACTTCACTGTAGGAAATGAAAGGCAGTGTGTGCACGGAAGTGCATCGGCCCGTTTAGCATCATGGAGTATAATAAATGGTTGAAGAAATAAAATTTTATGAGCCAGAAGATAATCACGGTTTTTTATCCAATTTTGCTTTAAGTCCTATAACACTGAGTGATGTGGTGTGGCCGAGTAGTGAACATTATTATCAAGCTCAAAAATTTACAGATCTAAGTATTCAAAATAAAATATTAAATGCAGAAACACCGGATGACGCTTTTAAAATTAGTCGTGATTTTGCTGAACAGGTGAAAGATGATTGGATGGAAGTTCGTGGTGCTGTAATGCGATTTATTGTATTTGAAAAATTTCGTCAGAATACATATTTTACGCACCTATTAGTCAGCACTGGTGATCATTTTATTAAAGAGCACTCGCATAAAGATGATTACTGGGGTGACGGTGGAGACGGAAGTGGCAGAAATGAGCTAGGTAAAATTCTCATGGATGTTCGAGAGTATTTTGCTAAAAAAGAACCTTTTAATCTTGTTCATTTTGTTGATAGTGCAAAATTGCCCACTCAATGGGGTACATTTCAAATGTATGGCTTTATTGAGGTGAAGACGGGGAAAGAACATCTTGCCCTTGTTTATGGTCAACTAACCTCCAGTGAACCTACTCTTATTCGCTTACATTCTGAATGTTTAACGGGTGATGCATTATTCAGTCAACGTTGTGATTGTGGTTTTCAACTTGCTCGAGCAATGGAAAATATCGTCAAGAAAGGGTCTGGCGTCTTATTATATTTGAAGCAAGAAGGGCGAGGTATCGGCTTAATTAATAAGATTCGTGCTTATCATCTGCAAGACGAAGGAGCAGATACAGTAGAAGCTAACGAAAGGTTAGGTTTTGCTGCTGATATGCGTGATTATGCCTTCTGTAGAGGAATGCTAAGTTTTCTTAATATTGAATCTGTTAGTTTAATGACAAATAACCCACGTAAGATTAATGCATTGACTGATAACGGTATTAATGTTGTCGAACGTGTCACCTTACAAGAGGGTAATAACCCTTTTAATGAAGGTTACCTTAAAACAAAATCAGCCAAACTGGGTCATATGTTTGATGCGGAGTTCATCAAGTAACGAAACAATATTTTATTCAGAGACATGAAAAGAAGAGCCTTTTATCGATATGAAGGCTCTTTTTTATACGTGTTGTTTTTGAGTGACATACCTTTTAAGTAAAATTACGAGTTGATAATAATTTTCTAATTTAGAGGGGAGTGTTTTTTTAATCGTTTTAATGGGAATTGATTAATTAATTCGTTAATTATCCTCTATGTATCAGCATGGTGTTCAGCGTCAATTCAGTTATAAAACATTGTTTTTTATGTTAAGGTTTGGTTCAGTTTTAAGGTGTAAAGTAGTTGTTATTGAAACGGAGCACAGCAATTTACATATTGCTTTAACTTACAATAATAATACTTAGGAGTTTCCCTTGAATAAATTTACAGTACTTTCAACTCTGATTTTAGCTTCTTCTGTGACTCTTCCAGCATTCGCTGCTGATACTGATTGGTTTGTTGGTGGCGGTGTTGGTTACCAGCAAGACACCATTAAAGGTGATAACGCATCAAACGGTGAAGATGTAACTACCCAATTACGTGGTGGTGCAATCATTAATGACCATCACCGTGTAATGGGTACATATAGCTACATGGATAAATCATCTCAAAATATGTTTTTAGCTTCTTATGATTATCTGATCCCTGTCGCGCAAAAAGTGAATTTATTTGCAGGTGTATCTGCAGGTTTAGCTGATAACAAGATTAATAATGAAAGTTCTACCGATTTTGTATGGGGTGGTCAAGTAGGTGCTATGTACGAAATCAATGATAGCTGGTCTACTGATTTGACTTACCGCTACCTTGATCAAGACTACAGCGAGCAAGCAACAAAGCTTGATTATTCTCAGCAGGTTGTATGGTCTGTTGACTACAAATTCTAAACCAACGACTAACTGTGTCTGATTAACTAAAACGTTGAAGTTGTAATAAGAAGGGAAAATGGGCTTTTCCCTTCTTACTTTTTT
This sequence comes from Photobacterium profundum, assembly GCF_003026285.1. GTDB lineage: Bacteria > Pseudomonadota > Gammaproteobacteria > Enterobacterales > Vibrionaceae > Photobacterium > Photobacterium profundum. The sequence continues at coordinate 176,227 of NZ_PYOD01000002.1, read as the reverse complement.
CATTAGAGCAATAATCTTTCGCCTACATTGCTTTCCACACCCTTGCCAATACTCCCCACCTGTAGAAAATCACCATTTACCATCACATTTGCCTATATTTCACTCAAACAAACCAAGATCACAAAAATAAGCGGTAATAGGGTTGTTAATGTGATCTATATCTCTATATACTCCGCATCCGGTCAGAACCATTGAGTTCCAGCCACCTTAGTTACAAGCTGTCACCACGGAAATGTGAACGACCCACGGAGTTGGACCGGCATGATTTTAGCTTGTTATCAAGGTGACTTGTATGTTGTTTTTATTGACGGATAATCTTTTATTTTCTAAGTTCTTTAGCTTAGTTCCTACCTATTTTGCTTTCTTCCTGAAGGCTAATGATCCCCAATGGCAGCATTCAGTAACACCTTCATTTTTCGACATCTATTTTAAAAAAAGCAGCAGGACGAAATAATGCAGTTGTTAATTAGTTTAGCCGGTATTTTGGTACTGGTTTTGTGCGCATGCGCAATTTCTGAAAATCGTAAAGCAATCAACTGGCGTACAGTCGGTGGGGCATTGTTTTTACAAGCAAGTTTCGCCGCATTGGTATTATACATACCCGTGGGGCAGATGATGTTGGGGGCAATGAGTAGTGGCGTTGCAAGTATATTAAGTTTTGCTGATGAAGGGATAAAATTTTTATTTGGTGATTTAGCAACAACTGGTTTTATCTTCGCAGTTCGCGTTCTTCCTCTCGTTATCTTCATTAGTTCTCTTATCTCTCTTCTTTATTATCTTGGTGTGATGCAGTGGGTCATTAAAGTGATCGGTGGTGGCATCCAGAAATTCCTAGGTACAAGTCGTGCTGAATCATTAGTGGCGACAGGTAATATTTTTCTTTCTCAAGGTGAATCTCCACTTCTTGTTAGACCTTTCCTTCCTAAGATGACGCGTTCTGAACTATTTGCCGTAATGACCGGTGGTATGGCGTCGGTTGCGGGTAGTGTATTAGGCGGCTATGCGGGTTTAGGCGTTGAATTAAAATACTTAATTGCCGCAAGTTTCATGGCTGCTCCTGGTAGCTTGTTAATGGCTAAAATTTTAGTACCAGAACAAAGCACACCTGTAGAGCAAACAGATATTGAAATGGCGACCAGTGAACACAGTAATGCGATTGATGCATTAGCAGCTGGTGCGATGAACGGTATGAAAGTGGCTGTTGCTATCGGTACCATGCTTATTGCTTTTGTCAGTGTTATTGCAATGGCAAATGCAGGGCTAGGCATGGTAGGTGAGTGGTTCGGCTTTGCTGGTTTAACAATGCAAGGTATTTTGGGCTACATTTTCTCACCATTAGCATTCATCATTGGTGTACCGGCAAATGAGATGCTGCAAGCGGGATCATTTATTGGTCAGAAGATGATTCTAAATGAGTTTGTGGCTTTCCTTGATTTTGTCAGCATTAAAGAAACCTTGTCATCTCAGAGTCAGATTATCATTACTTTTGCACTGTGTGGTTTTGCAAATATTGGTTCTATTGCAATTCAGATCGGTTCAATCGGTATCATGGCGCCAGAGCGTCGTGGTGATGTGGCTAAGTTAGGCTTTAAAGCGGTACTTGCTGCAACACTTGCGAACTTAATGAGTGCCGCTTTAGCAGGTATCTTCATCTCGCTTTAAAAATGATGCTTGATTCGCGTTAAGCGATAGAAGCATAAAAATGCCACACAGTACTTTCGGTGTGGCTTTTTTTATGATAAAAATTGAACGGTGTTTTAAATTTGAATTGAGATAGTATGTACTCAAGAGATATTGCAACGTTTATTATGATGGTATTTTTCAGCGTAGTGACAAGCAGGGCTACTGCAGAGGAAGTGTCGGCAGATGTTCTGTTTTTGCATACATTGAATGAACCAATGCAACTTTTACCTGAATCTGCAGTGTTCTCTACAGAGACGATATCGATCGATGGTAGGGCTGGTGGTTTTGACTTCAATAATTCGCTGACCACAGGTTCATTACAGAGCATACCATCTATATATACGCGTAATACTGAAAACAACTTTTATGACAGTGTTGAGTGTGAAGGAGAGGGGTGTGCTATACCTGTCGCATTGATGGCACTTGATTTTATGTTAACTAATAACCAATAATTCAAGCTAAAAAAGGCATGATATAATTCATGCCTTCCTGTTTAATCGCGGTTATGGCTATTTATCGAATTGTTTAATCAAGACTGAAGTATCTGAACGGTTGTGCCCGCGCTGTTGTAAATCAGCATATTTCTCATCAACTTGCTTAGCTAAGGGTAGCTCTACACCTAGCTTGTCTGCTGCATCAAAACAAATACCTAAATCTTTGCGCATCCAATCGATAGCAAAACCAAAATCAAATTTATCTTCAGCCATTGTTGCTGCTCGGTTTTCTAACTGCCAAGAGCCAGCAGCACCGTGCTTTAGCACATCTGTCATTTTTTCAATATCTAAGCCCGATGACTTAGCTAAAGTAATGGCTTCAGATAAGCCTTGTAAAATACCTGCAATACAGATTTGATTGGCCATTTTTGTTACCTGACCGTAACCCACATCACCCATCAATGTGGCGGCTTTAGCAAAGCAATCAATAATCGGTTTTGCTTTCTCAAAGACTGCTGGGTCACCACCAACCATAACAGTTAGGCAACCATTTACTGCACCTGCTTCGCCACCAGAAACGGGGGCGTCTAAGAACTCGGCGTGTACGGCATGTGCAGCCGCTGCGATTTCACGTGCCACTTCAGCAGAAGCTGTGGTGTTATCGACTAAAATAGCGCCCGATTTTACTGAAGAAAGAATGCCATTTTCACCAGTGTAAACATGGCGAACGTCATCATCATTACCGACACAAGTAAAAATGATGTCGGCATTTTTTGCCGCTTCTGCGGGTGTTAAAGCCAGTTGACCTTTGTAGCTATTAACCCATTTTTCAGCAGTGGCTGCTGTGCGGTTATAAACGGTTACGCTGTGACCGGCATTAGCTAAGTGACCCGCCATCGGAAAGCCCATAGTGCCTAGTCCGATGAATGCGATATTGTGTGCTGTCATTGTTATTGTCACCTCGTTACATGTAACTGATACATAAGATATTTATTTTATGTGATTTGGAAAAGCTACGTTTTTAAATGTTTCAGTATTTTTGCTATCAACACTGAGTGGAAGAGGCCATCAAGTCGTGGCTAATTCATTGCTTGACTAAACTTTACCATATCCATCACGTATATAGGAAGATGGTGGTAGGCAGGCTATTAATACGTAACGGGATAAAACCGCGTTAGACTTTTCGCACTAAGGTGCAATTATTGTGTAATTAAAATTAGGGGGTAACTTTGCGTTAAATAGGTGAAATTGAGAGGAAGTAACGATGTTTGGTGATATCTGGTTTATCGGCTGAACATTATTAACGATAAACCAGGTATTAATTACTCGTTATTTGTTTTGAGTAAATACTCGAATGCGATGTCCATCTGGATCAATTGCAACAAATGTCAGACCGAAAACCAACTCTGTCGGAATTTGAAGGAATTTAACCCCTTTCTTTTCCCATTGTTCGTAAAGATTGCGTAACGTTTTTGAACCTTCGACCATCAAGGATAGCTCTGTACCACCACCAGTTGTATTAGCTGAAGGTGAAACTTGGGCGAGTTGTTTTAACTCAATGGTAACACTTGTACCTAATGGGAAAGAGACAAACGTTGGCGATAAAACTAGTCCCTCACACTCAAAGGTCTCGGTGTAGAATTTATTACTGATTTCAATGTCTTCAACATATAAAACAAACGAATCAATCTTAAACATATAAGCTCCTAAAGCAGTACAGCATGATTAGATTGATAATGTAACGGATGCGAGTGACAGTTTTTGTCAGTAGCGTACATCTTTTTCACCGATCTCTTCTTTTTGCTGCCACTCTTTCAGTAAATCACGACGATGATGTCGGTACTTTTGTTCAAGCGTCTGCCACTGTTCTATCCTATCAAGCCTGAAATTACGAAACGCTTCTCTTGCCTCACACCAAGCTACCAGCACATAGTGTTGCTGGAATAAACCGATGAGAATAGGCCATATCACCCGTGAGCTGGAATTTCCTTGTGCGTCTAAATAGTCAATCTCAGCTTTAAACTGTTGTTTGATGGCATGCCGAATATCAGATAGTTCTGTCGTTAATTCTGGCACTTCAATAATAGAAGCTACACGTATGATATCTTCGTTGTGTTTCGCTCCATGATCAGCTGGCAATATGGCTGAAATTTTAGCGATAGCGTTTTTTGCGGCTTCATTGAACTCGCCATTCGCTTGTTTGGCAACCCAATCAGCCCCCAACAGAAGAACCTCTAATTCTTCCATTGAAAACATAAGCGGAGGTAAAGTAAATGTTGGCTTTAATACGTAGCCAAGCCCTGCTTCGTTTTCAATCTCCGCACCTTGTATTTGCAATGTCGCAATATCACGGTAGATAGTACGAACACTAACACTTAGCTCCTGAGCTAAATGTTTAGCTGAGACAGGATATTTATGACAGCGTAGCAATTGGAGTAAGTCAAAGAGTCGTTGGCTTCTAGACATAAGAGATCATAATTTAAGTAAATAGAAGGTTACTGCATCAATACATCCAACGCTATCTTTAACTGGGATGAGTAAAAGCAACAACACAACAGGGCGTACGCAAAAAAATCAATGCTCAACCTTTACGGTTGGACACTGATTAATGTGATGCTTTAGTTGTATAGTTGAGATACATCAGCATAAATTTTGTAGTCAACAACCAGACCATCTTTTATGATTAAAAATGTCGCAAATTTCGCCGAGTGTTGACTGCCATCTTTCCTTACATAGTTGACCTGGCCATTGCAGATAATTACGTCATCTTGGTTCCAGAACCCCTCAAAGGTGTGGGACATGCCAGTGATAGAATCAAAAAACTGACGATTCACATCCACAACAGCCGATTTTCCTTCTACCGGTTCAGCATTGGAAAACCTAAATACAACGTCTTGATGAAGCATCTCAGACAGCGCGGTCACGTCTCGGCTGTCCACGATTTTGTAAAGTGTTTTGGTAAATGTGATTGGATTATTCATCTTAGTTTCCTTTAGTCGTTTATGTCATAACGTTATGTTGGATTTCGATACTTGTTTTGACTGTTGATTCGTCATCGCGAGTCCAATGAATAACAATGCTAAAGCGACAATCAAGCGATAATGGAACGCCTCAGCAAAAAAGAAAATCCCAATCCCTACGCCAGTTACTGTAACCACATTACCCACTTGACTAAAGCCCAATCCATCGGTCAATTGTTGTAAACGAAAGGTAAGCAGATAACTAAATGCAGAGATTATCGCCATCAACATCAAAATCAGACGACTAGATTGCGGCGCGTCATAGATCGAGCTGCCCCCTACCATCAGGCTGATAGGCAACCAAATCAAAACTTGGATACACAATCCCCCTGTCGCTAAAGCTATGGGATTGGCGCCAACGGGGTAAGATTTACTACGATATATATTGCCCATAGCGAGGAATAAGGGCACTGAAGTAGCGAGTAATAACATACCGCCATCATCTTTTAACTTGAAGTCGGGCGATATGGTAACTAACAAAACCGCCACAAATCCCATACCTATTCCCATGACTCTTTTGAAAGTCAACCCTGCTTTCTGAAATGGTATAGAAAGTAGTAAAGTGAACAATGGTGACAACGTGATCAATACACTGAAAGTACTGGCTGCCACTTCCTGAAGTGCAAAATTTGATGCCAAATTCGGAAGGCTAACACCAAGTAGGCCGGCAAAAATGTAGTAACGTAAGTGTTGCACCTTGAGCGCTTTTAATTCACCTTTCAATGCCAGCAACGCCAATAAAATGATGGCTGAACCCAGCAACGGTAGTACTAACACCTCTAGGGGAGAAAACCCGTTCATGACACTGTATTTTGCTAATGCAAAATTCACAGCTACAGAAATACCAACGCCAAGAATGTACAAAATACGCGTACTTTTCAGAGATAATGATTCAAACTCGGTTTCAGTTTCTTCACTTGCATTTCTAGATAGCAAAGAATTGTTGGACATGGTGTCTCCTTAAAGTTGTTTAGAACTGAGTTCAGTAAAGAGAGCATAGATTGGTTCGACTAGAATGATAATATGCCATATACTCACTAGATTGTTTCCAATCTAGCTACAAACTCTATGGAACACTTGGACGCTATTCCTTATTTTCTTGCCGTAGCTAAACATGAAAGCTTTGCGGAAGCCGCCCGTCATCTTGACGTTTCTCGCTCAGCAGTAAGCAAACGAGTTAATCAATTGGAAACGAGCTTAGGCGTTCGTCTTCTGCATCGAACGACACGAAAGGTTAGCCTCACCGAAGCAGGCAAACATTATTTGATTAATGCACAAAACGCGTATTACTGGATACAACAAGCTGAAGACGCCGCAACTAGCAGACAACGGTCGCCAATAGGCAAGCTTAAGGTCTGTGTTCCAATGTCTTTTGGACGACTGAAGATAGCCCCTTTGATCCCCGGCTTTCTGAAGAAATATCCGCAGGTCGAAATCGACATGGTTATGGATGATCGCTACTCGGACATCGTTGATGCTGGGTTTGATGTGGCTATTCGTGGCGGAGAACTTGCTGACTCTTCCTTAATTGCAAGAAAACTCATGCCTAGCCGCAGCCTAATTTGTGCGTCCAGCGCATATCTAGATGGGAAAACACTCCCTACAACGCCCATCGATCTAACCGAACACAATGCGTTGATTTATAGCTACTCGGCACAAACGACAGAATGGGTGTTCGAATACCAAGATCACATTGAAACCGTTGCCGTACGTGGAAATTATCGAGTGAATAACAGTGAAGCAGTGTTAGAAGGGTGCTTACAGGGAATTGGTGTAGGACGACTACCAGATTTCATCGCTAAGCCTTATATCGATAATGGCGAGCTCATTCAGTTGCTGTCAGAATATAAAATGCCAGAAAAAAATATTTGGGCCGTTTTTCCAGAGCGTACTTATATGCCAGTAAAAGTCAGAATATTTATCGATTATTTGTATGAAGCCTTGATGGTATAGTGTCAAGACTCCTCGTGTATGCTTCTGGCTATTTGGGTCGCCTCTCAACCATGTAACGGGCAATTATGATTGATTCAACGCAGTTAAAGTCAGGTAATTCTAATAATTACTTGTATCAGTTGTAATTGAACATTATTATGCGTTTGTCTCAGTTTTTAATGACTAGCCTTGTCTTGAATTATAAAATATGTTTATAAATTTATTTCGTGTATTAATGATGGTGATCTGTTTAGGAGCTTCTTTTGTCGCTCATGCTGACGCTCGCCTATCAAATGATGAAATAAATGCTGTGATTGTTTCAAGTCAAACTGAAAGTAGTGCTTTCAATCAGAAAGTTAACAGTAATGATTTATCCGTTGTAAACACTTTTCATATTGTGACTGAAAAGATTGATGAATCATCAAACATTGAGCCTGTGTTTATCAATGCACATGGCACGACAGAAAATGAGAATGTACAGAAAACGCATGACACGTCATTAGTTTGGAATTTCTCTCAACAACCGATTGAAAAAACGCAGCGTAAACATTCATCTGAAGGTCGTACCTATCATCTTGGTTTAGCTAATTCTTCACGTCAGGCGAATGTTATCCGTCATGATCCCGAAGAAGTTCAGCCATATTATGAATTAGCAATAGAACTACCAGTACCGCCTGCTCCTAGCTTGGTTATTGGCTACACAATACAATTTAGTGATGTATTAAACTGGATGTTAAACACTAATCCTCCCTCTTCTCGTATATCCGGTTGGAAAGAGAGTAATCTCACCCATACGCGATATCAGCAACAACTTTCTCACGCCTAATTTGTGATTGCTTATTAAGAGCATGATCCAATTGCAATCCAATATCGATCGAAAAATAACTTAATCTTTATCGATGTTGTACGTAATGACGCATGAATGTAAATCAATGGAATGATCCTTTAAAGGGTTAGTATTTCAGAGTTAACCAATATCTAGCGAATTAGAACGCTATTGGTTTTTATATTCTTATTCATGACGTCACTATTAAAACCTCAAATCACCTGATGTTGATTGTTGAACAATAATCGCATCAGAGTGAATTGTATGGCGACTTGAGAATGAAAAAACAAATTAAACCAAAACAAATTTTTAATCATTATTCGGCATGGAAGTATATCGTGCTGGTGGTGACGGTACTTGTGATGCTACTGAGTGCGATTCCGACTTGGTATGGTGAAGATGCAGCTGTTCAGATTAGCGCTAAAAAAGTACCAGCCCCTTCTGCTTTGGCTATTCAACGTCAGTTAGAGTCGAGTGGTATAACAGTAAAACGCATTGATCAGCAAGCCGATAAAACAGTCATTGTGCTAGAAAATGACAACCAACAAACACAAGCTAAAACAGTGTTAGCAAATGTTGTGAAAGACAAATCAACATTAACGTTAGCGCTTGAACCTGCTGCACCGTTATGGCTACAGAATATGGGTTTTGAACCAATTAAGCTTGGTCTTGATCTTCGCGGTGGTGTGCAGTTTTTACTTGATGTAGATATCGACCAAGTCTATAAGGCACAAGGTGCAAGTTTAGCGGATGAACTTCGCCAATTACTCCGTAAAGAAGGTATTCGAGGGGCCCGTGTTGAGCAATCTGATGCTGACCATCTAACAGTAAAAGTGAATAACTCTGACGCAAACAGTGCCGTTCGTAAGTTTGTTAAAAAACAATACCCACAATGGCAAGCAACCAACGGCGACGGTAACAGCGTTCGCTTAGCGATGAAAGAAGCAGAAAAAACAGAATTACGTAACTTAACCGTTCAACAAAACTTACAAACAATGCGTAGTCGTATTGAAGAGTTAGGTATTACTGAAGCATTGGTGCAACGCCAAGGTGAAAACCGTATTCGTATCGAGCTACCTGGTGTGCAAGATCCTGCTGCGGCAAAGAATGTTATTGGCGCAACAGCGAGCTTGGCTTTTTACGCAGTAAAAGAGCAGGGCACTGGCAGCACGATGGAGCTGAAAAATAAACAAGGTCAGCCTGTACGAGTAGGGCGAAACCCTATTTTAGGTGGTGACCACATTGTTGATGCCCGTGCGAGCTTTGGCGAAATGGGCATGGCTGAAGTGAATATTACCCTCGACTCATCGGGTGGTAAAATCATGTCTGATTTCTCTCGTGATAACGTTGGTAAGCCGATGGCTACCTCATACAGCGAGTATGGACGTGATAGCGAAGGCAAAACTACCCAAACCAATGAAATTATCAGTGTTGCAACCATTCAATCTCAGCTTGGTATGCGTTTTCGTATAACAGGTACGGGTTCGATGGACGAAGCACAACAACTGGCGTTGTTATTGCGTGCGGGTTCATTAACTGCTCCTGTAACCATTGTTGAAGAACGTACTATTGGTCCTACATTAGGGGCTGAAAATATTGAAAATGGTTTTGCTGCGCTTGGTTTAGGCTTGGGCGTTACATTGCTATTTATGGCTGTGTGGTATCGCCGTTTAGGCTGGGTTGCGAACGTAGCTTTGATTGCCAATATGATCATGTTATTTGGCTTATTAGCATTAATTCCTGGTGCTGTATTAACCTTGCCGGGTATTGCTGGGTTAGTACTTACTGTTGGCATGGCCGTTGATACGAATGTGCTTATATTTGAACGAATTAAAGATAAGCTAAAAGAAGGGCGCAGCATGGCTCAAGCGATTGACCGCGGCTTTAGTAGCGCTATCGGTACTATCTTTGATGCCAACTTCACCACTATGATCACCGCTGTTGTGTTGTATGCCATTGGTAATGGTCCTATTCAGGGCTTTGCATTAACACTAGGTTTAGGTCTTTTAACCAGTATGTTCACTGGTATTTTTGCTTCTCGCGCCATCATTAATTTGGTGTGGGGTCGTGATTCTCGTCGTAATATAAGAGTGTAGTGCCATGATTATTAATATGAAAAATGCAACAAAATGGCGTTACTTTACGAGTGCCGTGTCTATAACATTGATGCTTGTCTCTATTCTTTTAGTGGCGACTAAAGGGCTAAATTGGGGGTTAGACTTTACTGGTGGTGTTGTCAGTGAAGTACAATTAAGCAGTAAGATTACCAGCAGCGAAATCGAACCATTATTGAAGGCTGGTCTTCATCAAGATGTCGCTGTTATCGCATCGGGTGAGCCTGGACGCTGGGTATTACGCTATGCAATACCAGAAACGGGTCAAGAATTACCATCAATAACAGAAATGCTGGCGCCTATTTCAAGCGATATTACTGTGTTGAACACCAGTATTGTTGGGCCTCAGGTAGGGCAAGAATTGGCAGATCAAGGTGGATTAGCATTACTCGTGTGTATGCTGTGTATTCTTGGTTATTTAAGCTACCGCTTTGAGTGGCGCCTCGCATCAGGTTCTTTGTTTGCGTTGCTGCATGATGTGGTTTTTGTGTTGGGTTTCTTTGCGCTAACTCAAATGGAATTTAACTTAACAGTATTAGCTGCTGTGTTGGCGATTTTAGGTTATTCATTGAATGACTCGATTATTATCGCCGACCGTATTCGTGAGTTGTTGATTGCGAAACCTAAATGGTCGATTCAAAAAATAAATAATGAAGCGATTGCTGCAACGTTCTCTCGTACCATGGTGACTTCAGGTACAACATTAATGACGGTAGGCGCTCTATGGCTACTAGGTGGGGGCCCGCTAGAAGGATTCGCGATTGCCATGTTTATCGGTATTATTACAGGAACATGGTCATCTATTTCTGTGGGTACAACGCTACCTGAAGTGTTTGGTTTGAAACCAGAGCATTACTTACCAAAAGTGGTTACAGAAGAGCCCTAGTAAGATGAATTAGGCTGATTGCTAATCAGTACTAATTTAATGTATGAATAGTCTTAAGCTAATGCCAGTCAGTTAATCTGACTGGCATTTTTTGTTATGTACCTTTTCTTTTCCTGTCTTTTTTGTTCAGGGTTGATTCATTTAAGGTGTTATAGACTGCATTCTATTGAAGAGAAATAAAGAAAGGGCTAAGTCATGAAAAATTTTATAGCTAGCGTTGTTGCTCTTATGATCGGATTTTTTACCATTACCTTCGCTGCGGTAATGGGACTATTCATTGGTATTGCAGCACTGGTTGCTAAACCGTTTATAAAAAAGCGAATGACAGCTGCTTATGAAGAAGCTTTAAAGCAGCAAGGGTATCAAACCCAGCAGCAATCAGGATCGACTATTGATGGTGAATTTGAAGATGTAACCAAAAGACCCGCGATGCAGTAATCCCGAAAGTTTATAGAGAATGTTGAATCCGAGTGTATTTATATACTCGGATTTTTTGTCTCTTCAAATTAAGCCTAATAGCATTTATCGCGAATGAAAGGTGTTCACTGGTAATGCTGATATAGCACTGAGTAGCATTCTGTAAGATAATCTGAAGATAATTCTATCAATAGTGCTGCTGTATGAATATTACCGACAACGAACGTGATGCCGTCTACAAGACAATATTTTCGAGAAGGGATGTTCGAAGTGAATTTAAGCCCGATCCAATACCGCAAGATGTTCTTGAACGGATTTTAACTGCAGCCCACCATGCACCGAGCGTGGGGTTTATGCAGCCATGGGACTTTATCTTAGTTCAAAGCGACGGTATTAAATCTGCGATAAAAAAAGGGTTTGAAAAAGCACACGCCGAATCAGCAGAGATGTTTGATGAAAGTAAAAAACAACAATATAAACGTTTAAAATTAGAAGGTATTACTGAATCACCACTTGGAATTTGTGTGACCTGTGACCGTAGTCGAAATGGCCCTGTTGTACTTGGTCGAACAATCAAACCTGAAATGGATTTATACAGTGTAGTGTGCGCGATACAGAATTTGTGGTTGGCAGCTAGAGCTGAAAATTTAGGCGTCGGCTGGGTTAGCATTGTGCATGATTCTGTGTTCCGAGAGACGTTGGGTATTCCCGAAAGTATCGATATTATTGCTTATCTGTGTGTCGGCTATGTTTCACACTTTAATGAAAAGCCTGAATTAGAGAAAATTGGGTGGCTGCCAAGACAAAGCTTGGATTCTGTGGTGCATTATGAAAAATGGTCATCAAAATAGAAAACAAGAACGCAGTGTAAACCACTGCGTTTTATATCTCTCATAGAGGGGAGAGATACTTATCGAATAACGCGTCCAGAGTTAGGTGCAACTTTACCTGTACCACCTTGGTGATGCTCTGTTGTTACTCCCATTTCTGCCATTAACAGCTCTTTCATTGCAGCTGACTCTCGTGGGTTAGTCGGTTTCCAGCTAGAAATGATTTTCGCTTTATTGCTTTTCATTGAATATCTCCTTTTCAATTTTTGCGACGATGCGTATTAAATGATTTTTTACAAAATTTTGATATGCGATTATTCTCATACAAAACTAAGTGCATTACCAGAGAAAATTCGTATAAAGTATTTGAATGCTTATTGTAATACCTAGCACAATTTTGCATAACAACTCAAAATTACAAGATCACAGTGCATGGTTATAAAGCATGTCGTGTTAAATATAGTTTAGATTATCAATAAAAAAAGCCGACTTCAGATAGAAGTCGGCTTTTCATTCAAAACATAGCGTTGATTATTTAGCTAAAGAACGGCTCTTTAATTCAAAAATCAGCTTTTCAGCACTGCATTCAAATTTGATGCGTGCTGTTAATTCTGTGCTTTCTTCTGTTAGCTCTGATACTTGATACTCGAAGTTAGCATTCACTTCCTTGGCTAGTGCAAGGTAGTTGTTGAATTCATTTTCTAAAGCAACTTTGCTCTGAGCGAAGATTGATACTTCAGCTACATCGTCACCTTCTTTGATAATAAAGCCCATTTCTGCAGAAACGCCGCAAGCGTCGCAGGCTTGGAATTCTTGTTCTTCGTTTGTCATGACTTTAATCCCTATTGGTTTTATGGGCTTATTCTAAAACGTCGTGACCTAGATCGCTATTCATAAATTGTGAAAAGTAAGTTTTACTGTTTTGAATCATAGGATGCATTGTTTCTGGGGGATGGGTTGATTCATAAAAAAAGCACCTAAAGCATTGCCTCAGGTACTTATACCCAAGTTGCCTCAAGATGCTCGTTTCAGCGAGAATTTGTTGGGCTCTAGGCAAGGCACATATTTATAGACCTAGCGTTCTACGTTGAAAATAAGTAACACTACATAGAGCCCAACAAAACTCGCCCTTCGGGAGTGATTCAGCGTATCTACTTCTGTGTCAAATGTGTTTGAAAGGGAATGCCATTCCTACACACATTTTCCTTGAATTAAATACGCTGAGACCACTCTGAATCCTGCATCTTGAGGTAGATTGGGTGTAGTAGTGTTTTTCTGGTTATTTATTTAATCATTTGAGATAGCAAGCTTGCTACTTTTAGATCGTGTATTAAACAACACGATAGCGGCGATAATGACAACACCGACTATACGTATCCAACTATCTGTAAAAATGATTCCACCGGCTAACACGAATAAAGTTCCCCGTTCAATCAATGATAGCGGATTGATGAGACGTCCTTCAATACTGCCAGCAAAGGCTAAAATTAAACCTATAGTAGTTATAATGGCAAAAACAAATCCAGACATGTTATCACCGCTGTAAATGAGCCCCGAAAAAGCCATCATGGTTGGAATGAGGAAGAAACCTTGTGCGAGCTTAAAGGCTTGAATCGCTGATTTCATGGGTGAAGCATTGGCGATACCGGCACCCGCAAACGCTGCGAGAGCGATAGGGGGAGTAACATTTGATGTTTGTGATAACCAAAAAACAATCATATGAGCGGTAAGTAAACCCAAGCCAAGATCAGTTAAGGCGGGTACGGCCATTATGGATAAAACGATGTACGCGGCTGTTACAGGTAACCCCATACCAAGAATAACGGCAGCGATGGCTATCAAGCCTAAAACAGACCATAAATGACCGCCAGAAAGAGCAATCAAAAATTGGGTGAACTGCAAACCAATACCCGTTTGGCCAACCACACCAACAACAATACCAGCTGTTGCACATGCTACCGAAATAGGTAGTGCTAAAAGAGCGCCTTCTTTCATGCCTTGTAAGAAAACACGAAAAGTCAGTCGACTGTGTTTTCGGCACATCGCTGCGGTAAGAATAGCTGCACACCCAGCGACACCAACTAAAACAGGGGAGTAGCTCATTAACAGTAAAGTCGTTATAAATATTAGCGGCACTAAAAAATGCCAACCTTGTTTAAGTACCACACTTAATTTTTCAACGGTATCCATGCCTTGCAAACCGAGTTTACACGCCATTAAATGTACATAAAGTAGTGTGCAGCCGAAATATAAAATGGCGGGTGCAATCGAAACGAGTAAGATTTCACTGTAAGGAATGCCTGTAAATTGTGCCATGACAAAAGCACCAGCTCCCATTACGGGGGGCATAATTTGACCTCCAGTAGATGCTGCTGCCTCAATACCTGCTGCTTGTTCAGGCTTATACCCAAGCTTCTTCATCATAGGAATCGTTAGTGCACCTGTGGTGACGGTGTTCGCAATGGCTGAACCAGATATTGAGCCCAATGCAGCAGATGCAATAACACTGGCTTTTGCAGGACCTCCGCGATATTTTCCTGCGACCGAAAATGCACCATCAATGAAGAACTGACCCGCACCACTGACTTGTAAAAAAGCGCCAAATAATACAAAAATAAAAACAACGCCGGCTGCAATAGCAAGAGGGGCGCCGAAAACGCCATTGGTTGAAAAAATATGAAAACGAATGATTTCTTCTACCGAGAACCTTTTACTTGCGACCACGTCAGGTAACGCGTTGCCAAATAAAGCATACCCAAGAAAGAATACCGCGATAGCGACCATCACAAGCCCAACGGTTCGACGGGTTGCTTCCAGTAGCAAAGCAATAATAATCACCCCAGCCAGTTGATCGGCACTGCTTAGCCCATCAAGCAAAAAGCCAATATCATCGTAATCAAATTGGATAACTCGAAGTACAGCCCAAATCGTGAGGCCAGCAAAAGTAATATCAATTAAACGAGCGGGTAAATAGAGGTGAGGGTGTTTGTTTATATGCACAAGAGGCTTTACAAGAAAGACTAAAACTAGTACCCAACTAAGGTGAATTGGTCGGAAAATAGGGGCAGAAAGCTCTGCTGTAATACCTTGCCATATTTGAAATGCAGATAGAATAATCGCTGCGATTGTTGCAACGAACATGATTTTGTCTGCCAATACTTGGCGGAATGAAGAGGTTGTCGTCATCGCTTACTCCGTGCAATTAAACGAGTGAACCGAAATGTAGAACGAATAGTCATTTTTATATCAACAATAATAAGTATTTGCTCTGTGTTATTCACATAGGATTCGTTTGTGTCTTTACTATTTTCAACGTAAACCCTAGGTCTATAAATTAGCGCCTTGCCTAGAGCCCAATAAATTCTCGCTGAAACGAGCACCTTGAGGTAACTTGGATATAGAGCACTTGGATCATTAACAAGTGCTCTTATTATCATCGAACGAATTATCTCTGTTTAGTTAGTTTTAACTAACCAAAAAGAAAGGATTTATTTGGTTTGTTCATTTAAATATTTTTGAGCTCCTGGGTGAAGAGGAATCCCTTTTAGTTGCCCCATATTTTCAATCGTTGTGAATTTAGTTACACCAATCACTTGTCGAATTTTATCGATATTATCGAAAGCGGCCTTTGTCATATCGTAAGCTAGCTCTTCGTCCATCTTGTTGTTTGCAACAAGTACGTTCCATACAGCTGGCGCTTTAAAGTCAGGTACGTTTTTATACGTATCAGCCGGCACATCAAGGCCTTGGTAGGAAGGATTCGCTTCAACGATCTTCGCCAGTTCAGCATCTGTGAACGACAGAATACGGATATTACGAGTTAAGGCTAATTCTGTAATAGCACCAACACCGAGGCTACCGACAATAACACCAGCATCAATCTGGCCATTCGCTAATGCATTGGTTGTTGCGGTGTAATTCAGGGCTTGGCCATTTACATCACTTTCTTCAATACCTAATGTTTTTAAAATATTAATGGCACTCACTCGTGTACCAGACCCCGGCGCACCCAATGATACGCGTTTGCCTTTTAACTGCTCAATTGATGTAATGTCAGAGTCGGCAGGTACCAAAAATTGAACCACATTAGGGTAAAGGGCAAAGAGTACTGACACATCCATTTTTCGAGGGAAAGGTTTTGTTCCTTCATAGGCTTGTAAAACAACATTACCCATAGCAATACCCGCTAACTGCTTATTACTTGAGACTTTAATAACATTTTCTACCGATGCAGCGGTTACTTCAGCACGCATGTTGAAGTCATCGATATTGTCACTCCATACCTTTGCAAGAATGCCGCCTAACGGGTAATAAGTACCGCTTTGGCTTCCTGTGCCAATTGTGTAATTTTCAGCAGCAGCAGGTAGCGAAACTGCCAATGTTAATGCAATAAGCCCTGTTTTGAGAGATTGATACATTGTGTGTAAACTCCTTTTTAAATTGAAATGTATTTATCTAGTTAGACAGCTAACCTAATATCGCATAACTGCTATGTAGCGAGTATGACTATGTAGGTGCTGAGTTTTTATACTTTGAATGTTATGGGCTTGTTATGGTAAATGGTCAATATTGAAGCGACAGAAATGAGACATCACCGAAATAGATTATTAAATAGGTGAGTTATTTCCAGCTCAGCATATTGAAAATACGCTGAAATATCAGTAATTCAGTCTATTGAAGAAGTGGAAGGGGTTACATAAAAAACAGGAAGCCAATGCGTGGGCTTCCTGTTTGTCGATGTGTTAAACCTTGGTTACCTGTTTGATGTTTATGTTGTCGTATTCTTGTTGTGTAGTACCGTAATAAATATTAATGGCTATTTGGACCACTTACATCATAACTATAATTTATATTGACGATGGCACGATATTTAACTTGTCCTTTTGCTGTCGAAATCTCGTCAACTTCTACATGTGAATTTTCAACTTTTATCGAATTAGTTTCTAGCCCATATTCATAGATACCTAATGTTCTTTTTAATTTATTAGGTGATTCTTTCTGAATGTTTGAGGCAAAATTATGACCTAAATTGTACGCCTCTTCTTTTGAATCACTGATTCCCGCAGTTAGGTTTCGGGTTTCTGCTTTAGAGTCCCAAGAGAAGGCAAAAGTACTTGAACTGAATATCAACGCTATGAATAGCAAAGTTAACTTTTTCATCGTTCATTCCTCAAATTAGACAGCATAGTTATTGGCTATTTTTAGCCATAAAATGATTGGGTATCTAATCTAAAAGACCTGCTTACACTGTATTTATTTCATGAAATACTCTTTTTCTTTTGAGCAATTTCTGTGTAAAAGGTGGGCGTTGAATACCGTAAAGAAAAACGCCAGCATATTTGCTGGCGTTGTCTGTAGATATGGACGAGTTGTTATAACGGATGTTTATTCTTGAAGTGAATAGACCTTGCAGACTAGCGCACGAGTCTCGCCAAACGGATAAGCTTCTAGCTGTCCAAATCCATTCATTTGTCTTGCTTTTACTTTGGTATTTAATGGTGATGTCATGCCATTTAAAAAGCGAGTAATAGCGGCGGCTGATGGCGTAGTTGTACATGCTGCTAAGAATGGGTCACACCAAGCCTTAAGTACATTGTCAGATGTCTCTGGTAGGGGAAGTGCTGGTGGAAGAACAGCAATATCACCGCGACAGACCGAGCAGTGACCACATTGCTTGGGGGCATTATTATCAGCGAAGTAACTCGCAAGGTCGTGGCTTAAGCAGTGCGTATTTTCAAAGAAATTGATCATCTTATTAATACGTTTGATTTCACTGCTTTCTTTTTGACGAAATAAATCAAACAGCTTCTTTGCTTCTTCATTCACATCATATTGATTGTTAACCACACGATAAACATCGGTCATTTGTTTACTTTCTAATGTAATCCAACCTTTTTCACTAAAATAATCGATAGCGGTTATTACGCGTTTACGATCTGCATGGCAGCTATTCCAAAGAGCTTCAAAATCAACCGAGTACCAAGTGCGAGCTTTAGGTGAGCAAGCAAATATATTTTCGACAAATTGGCGACGCTCACCTTGAAAATGCGCAAAGATTTCTTGAGGTGTTAGATTACATTTGAATCGATAATCAGCAAAATACGTGAATTTTGGCTCGACGATCTTATGAATTTCTAAGTAAACGAGTAGTGTTTTAAGGGGTAATAAGCGAACGTTACTGTCTTTAGAAAGACGAGTAAGCATGACTTCCCATGCGGCTGGCTGATTTTTAATTTCATCTAATATATATGCAATGGCATCTAGATCGGGAGTATCACCATAAACGAAGTTTTCTAAAATATTCAGCCCTGCTTTATTGGCTATAACGGTACATTCAGAATTTTCACCGTCTCGTCCTGCACGTCCAATTTCTTGGCTGTAATTTTCTATCGATTTAGGGAGATCAAAGTGAACCACTTTACGGATATTGGACTTATCTATGCCCATACCAAATGCGATGGTTGCAACAATACAGTTGATATTACCGCTCATGAATTCATGCTGAATCGCTTGGCGGCGATCGTTGTCCATTCCTGCGTGATAAGCCTGTGCTTGATAGCCTTGTTGATTAAGTGCAGCGGCAACGGCTTCTGCTGTTTGTTGAAGCGTGACATAGATAATGGTGGGTTGATCATTGTGATGCCCCAGAACTTTATAAAGCGTTGGTAGCTTATTTTCATCTTCGGCTGCCAAAATTGTAAGGTCTAAGTTCGGGCGATAGAAGCCAGTTACAATGATATCTTGCTTAGCAATGCCAAATTTAGTGCTCATATCTTGAATAACATTCGGTGTTGCTGTTGCTGTTAGCAGCAATACTTGAGGAATGTTAAGTAGCTGGCGGTAATATGGCAACTTAAGGTAATCGGGGCGGAAGTTATGCCCCCATTCTGAAATACAGTGCGCTTCATCAACTACTAATAGAGAAACTTGTACCTGAGAGATAAACTGGCGGAAGCGCTCGTTTTTCAGGCGCTCTACAGAAATCATTAATACCTTGGTTTCGCCGTTTCTAACGCCTTGCATCACCTGTTGACTCTCGTCCCATGTTTGGCTTGAGTCAATAGATGCCGCTGGGATCTTTTTGGAATGCAAGAAATCAAGTTGATCTTTCATTAATGCTAAAAGAGGAGAGATCACAAGCGTTAAGTGAGGTAGCTGGACTGCAGGTAATTGATAACATAAAGATTTACCTGATCCAGTTGGGAAAATTGCAGCAGCAGATTGCCCGTTAAGAACACGAGTAATTACGTCTTCTTGTCCTTTACGTAAGCTATCGAAGCCAAAGTAATCTTTAAGTGTTTGATGATACATACAGAGTGCGCGCTCACTTTACAAATGAACGGCAATAATAGCCTAACTGACAATAAGATAGTAAGCGTTGTGAGCCAATAGGGAGAACTTTTAGAAGTAAGGCGAGTTTTCTTGCAAGATAACTTGGGTATAAATGCCAATACGAACCTGAGTTGAATAAGGTTTAGTAAAAAACAGGCCGTATTAGCATTTATCTCGGTATTACTTATCTTCGAATTGCTGTGCTAAATGATGAAAATCATCCACTTTATCTTTTAGTGTAGAGCCTGTTTTTTCTACGTCGGCAACATCTTGAAGATTCTGCTCAGAAGCATCGGCAATGGAATGAATATGTTGACCAATTTCACTAGACAAGCTTTCTTGTTGGGTAGCAGAAGAAGAAACCTGAGATATTAATTGGTTAATCGTCAGCATATTGTTTTCTACTTTTTGTAAACACTCTGCGCCTTTCTCTGCGATATTCACACATTCGTTCGTCTTATCACGATTGCTTTCAATCAGATTTTGCCAGTTTTCAATTGTGGTTAGCATTTGCTCAATGCTGGTTTGGATTTGTTCGGTCGCATTTTGTGTTCGAGAAGAAAGAGCACGGACTTCATCGGCAACAACCGCAAAGCCTCGGCCGTGTTCGCCTGCGCGTGCTGCTTCAATAGCTGCATTCAAAGCCAGCAAGTTGGTTTGTGCTGCAATACCGCTTATTTCAGACATTACAGTACTTACTTTACCAGCTTCGCTACTGAGCTGGTGTGTTGCTGACGTTGCTTGTTCGGCTTGTGCAGAAAGTTGTTGTAAGCTCCCTTGCGTTGAGTCAAGTTGCACGCGGGTTTGATCGCAATGAAAGCGGGTTTCATCTAACAGTGAGTGAGTTTCGCTGGCATAATTTGAGACTGTTTGAGCTGAATCAGACATATTATTTACTGCATTTGCGACGTGATGAATATTGTCATTTTGTGAGCTAATAGCATGCGTTACTCGGCTGGCAGTATCGCTGAGCTGATCTGCTAAATCATGTAAAGGTTCAGCGGAATCTGTCATTCGACCTAGCACTGTTCGAATACGTGCAGACATCATTTTTATATGAAAGTCGGCTATCGAAAATTGATCACTGCCAGAAAAAATCAATCGACTGACACTGTCATAGCGTGATTGAAGTTGTCTCAGCTGACGTGGTGTATTGATGAGTTCTTGACGGAAAAACAAACCAATAACGGCAGCAGGTGCAATGCTCAATAAGCTTTGTAGGCTCATTCCTGTGTGCATTATGCTTGCTGTAACAGGTAGTGCGCAGGCTACTGCTAATGCAGTAAATTTAATGCTATCTGGTAAAGAGAAAGCGATTTGTCGTCCTTTCTTCTCGGCTTTTAGTAATTGCTTATAGGCTGATGCTGCAATGTTAACCCATTGTGCTTTGGGTTTAACACGAACAGATTGGAAACCGATGATTTTTCCATGCTCATAAATTGGTGTGACGTATGCATCTACCCAATAGAAACCACCTTCTTTAGTTTTATTTTTTACAATGCCTCTCCATGCTTTTCCATCTCGTAAGCATTGCCATAAATCAGCAAATGCAGCTTTTGGCATATCAGAATGGCGGATTATGTTGTGGTTTTGACCAATGAGCTCTTCGGGGCTATAACCAGCCACCCGACAAAAAGACGGATTACAGTAAGTAATGACACCTTTTGTATCAGTTGTAGAAACTAATTGTTCATCGTCAGAAAAGGTAGATTCTTTATTTATGTGGCTGGCTGACACGTAATGACCTTATTTTTTATATGTTGTTATTATGTGCCAATGAAACCACATTATTACATTAAATATCAATAGATTAATGAAATGTTTCTATTTGTTGTGGTTTGTGTTGGTGCCAAAGTCAAAAAATGACAATTTCATTTTGTTCATATTATCAGCAACGGCTCTATTAAATGTGTCGGTATTATCACAATGGATATTTCACGAAGAAAATAAAGTTGTTGCGTATCAAAAATGCGAAATGCTGTCTGTTTCATATTCGCGTATTTCTGTTATTAAGCACCCGTGATATAACAATAATTAAAGGAAAAATATGTCGTGGTTTTATAACCTTACCTTTCGCTGGAAGCTTGCTTTGCCTATCTGGCTTGTTGTGGCTGTATTTATTGCTATTTTGGGTATGGTTTTAGTGGTGTTTAATGATTTAGCACGAACGGACGCATTGCAAAATGATGAAGTTCAGCCCGTATTAAATGAAATGGAAGAAGGTTATCGTGATGTTTATCAAATTATAACCGCGGGGCAAGGGGTGCTCTTGGCTGCAGGAAATCAAGAGAAGATAAACTATAACCAAAAAGAATTTTACAATGAAAGTAATGAAACATTAACACGCTTTCAATCCCCCGCAATATTACTTGATAATGGTTTTATTGATGCGTCGGGTCGCGTATCGGTACAAACCTTACCTAGCATCTATAGCCAATGGTTAATGCATTATGCTTATATTGTCGAAAATCCTGATAGTGCTGCTGATTATTATCAAAAAAATCAGCAACAGATTCAGCATGAATTTAATCAGATGCGAGCGGCATATAAAGATATTCGTATTCAAATAGAGCAAGCGCAGCTTGAACTTAAAGAGCAGATGAATGGTGAGATTAGCCTTACCATTATAGTGCTAGAAATGGGTGCACTGGTGGCCATTATTCTATCTATTGTGATCACATGGTTTGTATCTCGCCTTATCCTTGCGCCTCTAAAGCGGCTTTCTACAACAATGGAGAATATTGCCTCGGGTGAAGGTGACCTAACGCAACGAGTGCCTGTCGAGAGTTGTGATGAAATAGGGCAATTAGCCACAGCGTATAATGAATTTGTATCAAAGATCCACGCTACGATCACTGAAGTGTCGGTGACAATGAAATCTGTGCGTGAAGAAACGCAACAGATTCAAAAAGAAACACAAGGTGTCGTGTTAAATGCATCAGAACAACAAGCTGAAAGTGCGCACGTTACCACCGCAGTACATGAGATGAGTGTAACAAGTGATAGCGTGAGTGCACATGCAAATGAGGCCGCTAGCGCAAGCCAATCTGCAGCTGATGAATCAAATGCAGCGAAAAGAATTCTTGGTAATACGGTCACATCTATTCATCAACTAGTGGATGAAATTGAAACATCGAGTGGCGTTATTACTAATCTTGAGCGAGATGTCAGTAATATCGCCTCTATTTTAGGTGTTATTCGTGGCATAGCAGATCAAACCAATTTATTGGCATTAAACGCGGCCATTGAAGCAGCTCGAGCGGGTGAGCAAGGACGTGGTTTTGCGGTTGTCGCTGATGAAGTGCGTTCTTTAGCCAGTAAAACCCAAGATAGTACTGGCGAAATACAAGTGATGATTGAGCGTTTACAATTTGGTGCGCATGATGCTGTTCAAGCGATGACAAGAAGCCAGGAAAGTGGTACTGCAACTGTTGTTCAGGCAAATAGTGCTAATGAGTCGTTAGATGCGATTAGCCTGTCGATTGAAGTGATTAATGAAATGAATATGCAGATTGCGACAGCGGCAAATCAACAAAGCCAAGTCAGTGAAGATATTAATCAAAATATTCAGAAAATTGCAGGTAAGAGTCAAGAGGTTGTGTTCAAAGTTCAATCATCAGAAAAAGCATTTGAAGCATTATCAGGTGATTGTAAACGGTTAGATACACTCATTGGTCAATTCAATATATAGCTATATGTCATGGTAAATAAAAAAGCCGGAGCACTCTTTTTTAGTGTGCTTCGGCTTTCGTCATTTAGATGAACGCAGTTTGCAGCATTAATGTAGAACTAGCTGACTATATTACTACTATTTCTCCCACTGAATTAACGTGTCTTTTGGCCAGTCATCACCAAGACCTTGGTATTTATTCTCTAGAATATGTCGTTTGATCTTTAGTGTTGGTGTCAGGATGCCGTTTTCAATGGTCCATGGTTCTTTCACCATGAGTACACCTTTGATTTTAGCGTGTGATTCTAATTCTTTATTGATTTTTTCGATGGTACGTTCAATTTTATGTTCGTAACGTTTAGGGTCAAAGTTAGGGAATTCATGAGGAATTGCTAACAAGATAGGTGCTGGCATTCCTGATCCAATAACACACATGGTTTCAATGTTACACAGCTCGAATAAGCGTTTCTCAATGGGTACTGGTGAAACAAATTTACCTTTGGCTGTTTTAAAGGTGTCTTTAAGGCGTCCTTGAATGCTCAAATAGCCATCTTCATCAAGAAAACCTTTATCACCTGTGTATAACCAACCATCTTTATCAAAACTTTCTTGTGTTGCTTTTTCGTTCTTGTAATAACCAGAGAAGATCCCCATACCACGAACAAGTATCTCTTCATCATCTGAAATTTTTATTTCGACACCTGGCCCTGCATTACCGACAGTACCAATCTTATCGCTACGGAACGGATGATTAATCGTACTGTAGGCAAAAGATTCTGTCATACCCCATGCTTCGGTAATATTAAGCCCAATGCTTTCATACCAGCGAAGTAGGGCTGGTGATACGGGGGCTGAGCCACAACCAAGCATACGTGCTTTGTCTAATCCTAAACCATCGGCAAGCTTGCGTTTGATAACTCCTGAAATGAATGGAATTTTAAGTAGTATATTCAGTTTCGCTTGTGGCAATTTATCAAGAATTCGCTGCTGGAATAATGTCCATAAGCGCGGAACAGAAATGAATAACGTTGGACGATGCATTTTTACATCATCGATAAAGGTGTCGAGTGATTCAGGAAAGGCAACCTGCATGCCCGCTAGGATAGAAGCACCGAAAATGTAAACGCGCTCTGTAATATGCGCAAGCGGTAAGTAAGAGAATAAGCGTTCGCCATCACGCATCCCTATGTGATCGACAATGCGTTGGGCTGACCATGAAAATGAGCCGTATGTGAGCATCGCACCCTTAGGTAAACCCGATGTGCCAGATGTATATACAATTGACATTAATGCGTCTTGAGCATGCTTTGGACGCTCTTCGCTTGGTAAACTTTTTGCTATTACCGTATTGAACTCATGGGTACAAGTAGGCGTACCTGGATAGGCAAAAGATATCGTCGGTAAGTCAGGATACTTTTCAACCACGGCATTAACCGCTTTTGCATCATCCAATTTACCCACAATAAGGATTTTTGATTCGCTGTGTGTTACACAGTGCTCAACCGTATCAGCTCCTGCTGTTGGAAATACCGGTACGCTAATATAGCTGCCAAGCATTAAAGCTAAATCGGTGATAAACCATTCAGCACAATTTTTAGACATTAACGCGACTTTATCGCCGGGTTGAATACCCATATCGCGTAAAGCACTGACTAAACGTAGCGCTTTATCGGCGACTTCTGCAAACGTATAATCAACGAATTGTCTGTTGATTATTTGTCGAAGATATACCTCATTGGGGCGTTCACTCGCCCACTTTAAGATCATTTCATTAGGTAAAGGCTGAGCCATAAGCGTTTCCTTTAAACGTTCGGTCTGCAGAGGTAATGTCATATTCATCGCGTCCTTGTGTATGTTATCATAGTGTTAAACTTAAGGCTTTTTTAACTGGTCCGTCAAGTTTAAATTCTAGTCGTGTTTCTGATGGTTAGCATAATTATTAGTGATTTATTTTGTATTATTTTATCTATCCTTAAGAAAAGTAACAATAAATTTAAAACGATTGTATGATTTTTTTGTGTTTAGTAAGTTTTTGAAATAATTAAATTTGTTATTTTATTGCTAATTGTTTTGCAATGCTCATTGCAACTGGTTGATTATTGTCTGAAAAGTATTTACCAAGGGACTGAGTTGTAGTTGGTGAATGTATATAATAAGAAGAATGGATGGGATTGATGTGTTAAAGCATAAAGCTATATTTACCGCGCTTCTAATGATGGCAAGTACGCTAGTACAAGCAAACTGGGATTATCCCGATTACCCTAAAAAGGGTTATCGAACTATTGGTGATGTAATTAAGCGTTATTCTCCTATTTTAGAGCCCCGTATTTCACTTATGTTTGAACAGGTTGGTGTACAATATCCACCAGAACAAGTCGCACTATTTGCTTTAAAAGAAGAAATGCAAGTTGAGTTATGGGCAAAAGATGGAGAGGCTTGGGTTTATATTAAACGGTATGATATTGCGAAAATTAGCGGGAAATCTGGCCCTAAGTTACGGGAGGGTGATCATCAAGTTCCTGAAGGTATATATCAAGTAATCGGCCTTAACCCTAATAGTAAGTACCATCTTTCAATGCAATTAAATTACCCCAATGAATTTGATTTAAAATATGCACAGTTAGAAAAACGTAATCGACCAGGTGCTAATATTTTCATTCATGGTAAAGCGAAGTCTGTTGGTTGTTTAGCCATGGGGGATATTGCCATTGAAGAGTTATTTCTTTTGGTTGAGCGAGCTAAAATTCAGAATGTGCAAGTTGTTATTAGTCCTTCAGATCCTCGTAAGGGGCCACTTGTTCCAGCATATGGACAACCTTTTTGGGTTACGCAACTCTACCGAGATATTGAAAAGGAAGCCGAAAAGTTTGGACGCTAAGGCCTGTTGAAAGGTCAACAAGTTTGGTTATTTGGCGCTAAGTGCTAAGCGTAGGTGCCCAATTTTTCGTTCATAAAGTGTGATGCTTTACGAAGATTTTCATTTATGAAGGCTTTTTAGTTATGGTTTCGATAAAAAATGATAATGATACTAGTTAACGGAATATCATTTTGTAATACTAGCCAAAGATACTAACTAAAAAGAACATCACATTAGCTATTTGGGCGTGCACTCAATAGAAGCTGTTGATTAAAACATCTAGATACAGAGCCAATTAATTATGCCAAAGCGTAGTAAAGAAGATACAGAGATAACGATCCAAACAATTATGGATGCCGTTGTCGATCAAATTTTACGATTAGGTTACGACAAAATGTCGTATACAACATTGAGTAATCAAACAGGGATTTCTCGTACTGGCATCAGTCACCATTTTCCAAAAAAACAAGATTTTGCTAACGCACTTGATGGTCGGATCTTTCGTCTATTTGTTGAAAGATTGAATCTTGAAAATGGTATTGATGCGTTTGTAGCTAGCTGGATTGAAGCGCTTGAAGATGAAAAGTTTCGTGCGATCTTACGTTTGCTATTTCATCATATCGTTTCAGCTGAAAATTCGAGTGAATTTGCTCTGCGTGGTATTGATCGCTTATATGCCATGTGTAAAGAACGTTACGGAGATGGCAGCATTAAAGAGCTGGAATGGTTATTGGGTAAATCGCTAATTAGCCTTGCTCGTTAATTTCGTTTTTATGAACGCGAGTTAAGCAAAGCAAACCTCAGAAAACTACACAGTGAATTATAAAAAACGGTCTAAATAAGTAGGCCGTTTTTTTATTTTTTTATCTTATCAGTTTCTGAAATACGGATAAAATCTGCTACGATCAATGATCTAGAGATAATTGGTTTCGCAATTTAATTCTAAGTACTCTGTTCTAATCATTTGGTAAGCATCAATTATTTACAGAATGACTATTAACCCTATCAATAGTAAGTTGTATTATAGAGCTAATACTCTAAAATAGACATGAATTAGTCAAATACAAAGGCTTAAAAGGGTTTGAAAATGAAAATAAAGCCATTTGCACTAAAGCAATTGGCCGTTGCTATTTTGGTCTTATCACCAAGTGTTCAAGCTGCATCAGTCAGCTTTAATGAGGCATGGCAAACGGTTTTAACAAGCAGTGACGCACTAGCAGCAGAGCGCGCAAATGTAGATAAAGCTAGGCACTTACAAGATGCAACGAGCGATCTGTATCTACCTGATATAAGTGTATCTGCTAACTATACGAGGCTTGATAAGCCTGTCGAAATTTCACCGTCTGATTTGCTGAGCAGTATGCCTGCTGGTGAATCATTATCTAACGGCTTAGCCGCTATTCTTGGTACTAATGCTGCGACTTTAGATCAGCTACTTACCTCCCAATTGACCGACCGTGATATTTTCACCAGCTCAATTCGTGCTATTTGGCCTATTTTTACTGGTGGGCGTATTAATGCCGCACAAGAAATCGCTAAGGGTAAAACCGAAGAAGCTAAATATATGCTTGTTATGCAACAGCAAGCAAAATTTGAAGATTTAACAAAATTCTATTTTGGTGTCGTGTTAACCGAGCAAGTGCTGCAGACTCGGATTGATGTAGAGCAAGGCCTGAAAAAACACCTAGATCATGCACAGAAAATGGAACAACAGGGACAAATTGCCAAAGTTGAACGCCTTCAAGCTGAAGCCTCTTATGATAAGGCGCGTGTCGATCGTCAAAAATCAGCGCGTGATTTAGAAATCGCACAGGTGGCGTTAACCAAACTTCTGAAATTAAATTCTCCAGCAATGCCATCGACAACTCTTTTTACTAATGAATCGCTACCGCCTATGGATGCATTTATTGATAAAACCCTTGCTGACTACCCAGGCTTGAGCATTTTAGACGCAAAGAAAAAACAAGCGAGTGGCGTTATTAATGTCGAGAAGGGGAAGTATTACCCCGAAGTGTACCTATACGGTAACTACAGCTTGTATGAAGACGATACATTAGCCAGCAAGACTGCACCGGATTGGGCGGTTGGGGTTGGGGTGAATATTCCTATTGTCGATACATCGGGTCGTTCAGGAAAAGTAAAAGCAGCACACAGTGCAGTAACACAAGTGAACTATCTTCGTGCGCAAGCAGAGCAAGATCTCTCTGTACTGGTTGAAAAAACGTACCGAGAAGCTAATCAATCATTAGAAGAATACAACGGACTGAAATCGAGCCTTGCACTTGCTGAAGAAAATGTACGATTGCGCGATAAGGCATTCAGCCAGGGGTTATCAACGTCGCTTGATGTTGTTGATGCCGAAATGTATTTAGCGGGAGTGAAAACTCAACGTTTAGCTGCTGCGTACCAGTATGTTATTTCGTTATCGCGTTTATTGGCAGTAAGCGGTGAAATGAACAGTTTCAATCAGTATCAACAATATCAAGGTCTTGAGGTTAAACAATGAGTAAGTTAAAGCCATTAGCAGTAGTGATACCTGCTGTAGCATTAGTCGGTTGGTTAGGTTACACCTTCTGGCAGGCTTATCAGCCTCAAGCCGAACGCATGCAAGGCCAGATTGAAGCGCAGCAATATAATATTTCCTCGAAAGTACCGGGACGTGTTGATGAAGTCTTAGTACGAAAAGGTGATCAGGTTGAGCGTGGACAGTTAATCTTTACGTTACTTAGCCCTGAAATTGATGCGAAGTTAATGCAAGCCAAAGCAGGTCAACAAGCTGCGGGCGCGATGGCAGAACAAGCTGAAAAAGGGGCTCGAGTACAAGAAATAGCCGCCGCACGGGATCAGTGGCAAAAAGCCAAAGCTGCGTCTTCTTTAATGAAAAAAACCTATAAGCGTATCGACAATCTTTATAAAGATGGTGTGATTGCAGAGCAAAAACGTGATGAAGCGTATACCCAATGGCAAGCTTCGCGTTATACCGAACAAGCTGCTTATCAAATGTTTGGTATGGCAAGTGAAGGTGCGCGTGTTGAAACGAAGCGTGCGGCGATGGAAAAAGAAAGAATGGCCGCGGGTGCAGTAGCAGAAGTTGAAGCGTATGCGGCTGATACCAAAATTACCAGTTGGCATAACGGTGAAGTAACACAGGTTTTATTACACGGTGGTGAACTTGCTCCACAAGGTTTCCCTGTTGTCAGTGTTATTGACATGAACGATGCCTGGGCTGTATTTCATGTACGCGAAGACCGTTTAAGTGAATTTAATCAAGGTACGATTGTTGATGCTACGATTCCAGCATTGGGAGATGAGGCATATAGCTTTAAGGTGACACATGTTGCCGTGATGGGTGATTTTGCCACATGGCGTGCAACAGATGCTTCACAAGGGTTTGATATGCGTACATTTGAGATTGAAGCACGCCCAATGGAAGCCATAGAAGGCTTACGTGTTGGTATGAGTGTCATTTTAGAGCAGTAATTTTATGGCTTTTTCTACACAATGTTACCGTGAGTGGCGAATACTTGCATCCGACAGTTGGCTGAAAGCCATGGTTTTTTGGCTGCCTGTTGTACTGTTTTTTAGTATGTGGCTTATTTTCTCTGCGGGTATAGCGCGTGATTTGCCTATTGGTGTTGTTGACCTTGACCACAGCCGCTTGTCTCGTGGTTTAGTGCGTTATTATGACGCGAGCCCAACACTGGCTGTCACTCATGTCTATACATCTGCGACTGAGGGGAGTCATGCTCTTAAAAATGCAGATATATATGCGTTGGTTGTACTGCCAGCCCAATTAGAGCAAAATACGTTATTAGGGCATGCTCCTGAAATAACGGCTTTTTATAATAGCCAATATATCTTAATTGGTAAGCTGATCAATTCTGCGATGGTGCAAGCCCAAGGGACTTATACCGCAGGAATCGACACGCTAAAAAACATGGCGGATGGTTCACCAGTTCCATTGCAAGCATTGGGACAGGCTGTTCCTATCCAAAGCCAGATTACGCCATTATTTAATAGTAATAGTCACTACGGGCAATTCTTGGTTTCTGCCGCAATTCCCGCTATCTGGCAGATATTGATAGTCGCCACTACGGTATTGGCTATATCGGCAGAATTTCGGCAACAAGGTATATCGGCATGGTTAGCAAATAGTCCGATTAATCACGTTATTGCAAAACTACTTCCCTATACCCTATTGTTTTGGTTACAAGGCTTCATATTCTTGTGGGCTATGTACGGTGTGCTTGAATGGCCGATGCACGGCAGTTGGCTTATTTTGAGTTTGTCGCAATTGCTTATGGTTGTGGCTTGCCAAAGTATGGGGGCTGCTTTCTTTCTGCTAACTCTTGATTCAACACGCGCAATAAGCTTAGTGGCTGGATTTACTGCGCCTGCCTTTGCGTTCATGGGGGTTACTTTTCCTGCGACGGATATGCCGTTCTTAGCACAGTTATGGCGAGCAATGTTACCTGTTAGTCATTATATAGAAATTCAAATCCAGCAGGTTGATTATGGTGCTTCATTAGCTGACGCCATACCCAATATGATTGCACTAGCGTGTTTCGGGTTTGTTTTATTGGTTGCGATGATGAAAGCGAAAAAAATTGCCACAGTCTCTAATAGCGCTGTAAATGTAGTTACTAAGAATGCTGTGTCGAAACATTCTGAAAATAAAGGAACGCAAGCATGAGTTGGCGTACGCTTTTCAAGTTTGAATTGACGGCAATTTTTACTAATCCATCACTGCTTTTTACTGTATTTGGTGGTGTGCTAATTTATTCGTTTCTTTATCCATTGCCGTATTCTCAGCAGTTACCACGCGAGCAAACTATCGCGGTAGTGAATTTGGATAATAGCCAAATGAGCAGAGAACTAGAGCGGATGGTTGATGCTACGCCTCAAGTAAATATTACCAAGCATGTTTATAGTATTGAAGAAGCTAAGTCATTACTGATTAAAGGTGATGTACATGGTTTGATGGTGATACCCACTAATTTCTATCGTGATGTACTCTTGGGAAAAAGCCCAACAGTTGCGTACGCGGGTGATGCTTCATATTTCTTAGTGTACGGTACGATAGTAGAAGGTTTAGCAACTGCTGGTGGCACATTGGGGGCTAAAGCTAAAGTCTCTCGTATGGTGATGTCTGGTGATAACCTCGTGTTAGCATCAGAACAGTATTCTGCAATGAAGCTGAATATGCGCCCAGTATTTAACCCGACTATGGGGTACATAAATTATGTTGTACCTGCGGTATTCGTATTGATCTTACATCAAACATTGATGATTGCTGCGGGAATGCTTGGCGGTGGACAGAATGAATATCGCCTGCAAGGTGGTACAGGGTATTGGTTACGTTACAGTGCATGGAAAATCGTGTTGGTTCGTACTTTCTTATTGATGTTGATATATATCCCGCTTGTTGCCTATTATTTTGGTTACAGCTTCTCTAGTTATCACATAAGCCGCTTAGCATCGATATCTGATTTAGTCGCAATGACCATTCCATTTTTGCTGGCGGTTATCTTTGTTGGAATAATCATTGGCCAGCTGATTCCGCGACGTGAGTTAGCAACATTAATTATTCTGTTAAGTTCATTGCCTTTAGTTTTTGCTGCGGGATTTATTTGGCCTGTGTCGGCAATTCCAGCACCTATTAATGCACTCGCTCAGTTAGTGCCATCAACCCCCGCAATAAATGGATTCTTGCGGTTGAACCAGATGGGAGCAAGCTTTGAACAGGTGATTAATTGGTGGGGGCAGTTATGGCTGCAAGCACTCGTATATGGTTGTATCGCGGTATTTCTTGTTAAGCGTAACCAAGAGCAAGGCTGCGTGAAACAAGTGCCAGCGGAATAAACAGAAGTTGTTATAATACCAACCTAAATAAGTATCTGTTCATTATTGCTGGTTAAAATCGATAATAACTGCGTTAGAAATTTTATAATTAGAACCACTAGTTACTTCAGTTTCCATCTTGTTCTTACCGATTTTTTCTGCGCAAATTTATGACCATTTACTTATCCAGATTGGTATAACACTGTATGTAATGAGCTAAAATAGAAAGCCTGATGAGATAATCATCAGGCTTTTTTTAGATGTTCAGCCTCTTTGATGGTTGCTATAGGCTTTGATTTAAATCCCAAGACGCCGACTTTTCATCAATATAGTTTTTTAGATACGCTAAGAAGATACTGATTTTTGCAGGAATATGTTTTCTCTCTGGTAGCATCGCATAGATGGCATGTTTGGGCAGTTCATATTCAGGTATTAGCGAAATCAAGTTACCTTGTTCGATCGCAGAAGCAACGATGAAGGTTGGCATC
The DNA here is from genome assembly GCF_003026285.1 of Photobacterium profundum. Lineage (GTDB taxonomy): Bacteria > Pseudomonadota > Gammaproteobacteria > Enterobacterales > Vibrionaceae > Photobacterium > Photobacterium profundum. Next base: position 143,897 of record NZ_PYOD01000002.1, on the reverse strand, counting down.
TGACAAACACCTAATCCAGTCAATAATCCTTCAAATAAAGCATCACTATTATTAACGCAATAGTTACCTTTTGGCACGACACTGATTTGTCCTTCTGGGCCATTAAAGCGCCATTCAGATCCTGCTTGAAAGTAGGAATAGCTTAAACAGTTATGATGAGCAAGATCGAGTGGTGTACTTGGTGTGCCATGTTTTTTAAGGTAATCAGGGGATGCACATAATACGCTATGGCAGGGAGCGATACGCTTAGCGATAAGACTTGAATCAGGTAATTTTCCAATACGTATTGCGATATCGAAACTGCCAGATATTAAATCGACGACCTTGTCATCCATCATCATCTCGACTTTGATCTTCGGATTGTCCTGCAAGAATTTTGGAATCATAGGTGCAATATGTAAGCGTCCGAATACCATAGGAACATTGAGCCTTAATGTACCTTGCGGTTGCTCTTGAAGCATTGATATCGCATCTTCGCCTTCATTTGCAATGGTCAGGGCATTACGAGCATAATCGAAATATTGCTCACCAGCTTCGGTTAAACTTAAACGTCTTGTCGTGCGTTGTAATAGCTGTATACCAAGCTTGGCTTCGAGCTGGCTTATTCGTTTACTGACCGCAGACTTGGTTACTCCTAATTTTTCTCCCGCTAGAGAAAAACTGCCACACTCTACCACTGCTACAAAGACGGGAATTGCAGAGAAAACGTCCATATTGTCAACATATACTCAACGATGATTTTCCAAACGATATATTATCAATAAAATAATAACAATATAAAATGCAGCTATTGTAATTTATATGGTGAATAACTGATGGCTGTACCTAATTTTAATATTGTTCTTGCACTTATTGGCGGTGCCTTATTAGCCCTTATGATTAAATTGAATAGCGCTTTAGCCTTTTTTACATCGCCAGTTGCTGCTTCTTGGGCTGCACACCTAGTGGGTACCATCATTGCGCTTTTATTGATGGCAATAGTCAGTAAGACAATTCAGCCTAAAGCCGTAAATATAAACCAAAGTGCTACTAATGTTTCAGCCCCTATGTGGAGCTACTTTGGCGGTATTCCTGGAGCTTTAGTCGTAATGTTGGCAGCTGTAACCGTAAATAGTGAATTAGGCTTGGCGGGTACTTTAGTTTTGGGCTTATTAGGCCAAGTTTGTTTTGGCCTGACGTGTGATTATTTTGGCCTGTTTGGTGTGATGAAAAAAGAGTTAAAACGCGATCAATTATTTACTGTTTTACCGATTCTTGCTGGCAGTTTTTTGATTATAGTTTTTAGGGGAACAGCATGATCTGGATGATATTGCTAGCGTTATGCAATGGTCTATTAATTGGTTTTTGCCGGGCTCTTAATGGACGTTTAAGCCAAGATAAGGGACCATTCACCGCATCATTTTACAATCATGCTATTGGGGCTTTACTGCTTACATTTATTGTTATTATATTTAGCGTTGCTTCAATTATTCCACTTACGTTATCCAATGTTTGGTTAGAGGTTTCATCATCAGGCTGGCAGGAAACCCCACTCTTTACTTATTTAGGCGGTGTTATTGGTGCTTTGTATGTGGCAATTAACAGTCATGTTCTTACCCGTATTGGGGCGTTAAAAACGGCCTTATTTGTAATAAGTGGTCAAATGATTACGGGGGTAATATTTGATATTAGTGAACAGTCTATGACGGCAGCGGTAGCACAGTTGCTAGGTGTCGGACTGATTATTATGGGTATTTATCGCTCACAGCATCGAAGTTGATTGTACGAATTAGTGTGAAGTTGTCTCTTTTTCAACGTCAATAAACACACTTATGTTTAGTTGAAAAAGAGACAGAATCAAATTCTGGAGTGGGTATATCAATTGTGAATGTTATTTTATGGTTGTACTACAGGCGCTTGGTATGCTTTAGTTCCCCATAAAGGCACTGTTGATAGGCTGTGCTTAAAGCTACCCTCAGTTTCTTTGGTCGTGTAAGACAAATAGAGCAGGGTTTGATTATCAGCATCGTAGATACGTCTAACTTTCATCGTTTTGAAGAAAATACTTTTAGATTTCTTAAATACGACTTCCCCAGATTTACTCTTATCGATAGTAGCAAGCATTTCTGGTGTTATATCACCGGTTTGACGACAAGAAATTGAGCTATCACTTGGATCTGAAAGACTTAAATTGGCTTCAACAGATGCGATGTGACAGGTTATTCCTGGAATCTTATCATCATCTAAATTCGAAATTTTTATATCCTTCATGGTGAACATTCCCAAGGATACATCACCAACCTCATTGTCAGAACAACCAGCGAGTAGGGTAGCCAGACCAATTGCGAAGAGGATCTTCTTCATAAAACAAATCCTTTTTAAATAGAAAGCGATATGATCGATTGTAGGGTATTAACTCTATGAATGAAACGAGCATTTTGAGGTAATACCAAATCCATTAATTATCTGCCCATTCAGAATACCACTGGGAGTCGAGTTCAAGGATAGTGTTTGATAGAAGAGTGGTTCTCTTTTGAAATCGCTAGACACAGAAGTTGGCTTCCAGTGGTGTTCCCTTTGGGCGAGTTTAAAATACTTTTATACTGCGTTAATAAATTTCAATTTAGAGCCACTAGATTCTCAATTTATCTCCTTGCCTAAAAGCATTTTAACTCTCGCTGAACTGATCAGATAATTAATGGATTTGGTATAACTTAGGTATATTAACGTTGCAGCTGGCGATACTTAGCCGGAGTTATCGAAAAAAACGTTTTAAAGTGCAGTGTAAAATGAGGCTGTGAAGAAAAGCCACATTGTATGGCGATATCAGCCAGAGGGTGCTGGGTTGTCTTTAATAACATTGCAGCGAGTTGTGTACGTAGTTTGAGTACATATTGATGAGGAGGGGATCCGAATGACTGATGAAACATGCGAGAGAAGTGAAATTCACTTAATTCAGCTATATTTGCAAGTTGCTCAATAGTGATCTTTGAAGCTAAATGGTCATGAATATATTCATTGATTCGCTTTGCTACGATGGGTGATAAGCCACCTGTAATATTGGGCATGTTAAATTGAACATTACAGTGATTTTTTAATAAGTGTACGTAAACAATCTGCTGAATGTGCGTAAAAGCGAGAGTATCTGAACGGTCATGCCAATTTAGTGGCAATAAGGTGTGATGGAATATATTGCTCAAATAGCTGTCATCAACAAATGTTTGATCCATTAATTCAATATTTCGACCTTCTTTATCGAATGCTTTTTCGAATGTACTTTGTAGGTGGTTATGCCCAAAGTAGAGATGTAAAAACTTAAAGCGAGAACTAAACCGCCACTGAGATTGATGTTCTGCGGGCATTAAACAAAGTTTATTAGGGGCTCCATATAAAGGTTTAGCGCGATTGTATAATCGATGAGTTTTTTCACCGCCATCAAGATAAAAACTTAACGTGTGGTGATCAGGTTTACAGTAATTAGCCTGACCGTTTTCATTACTCCATATAGCCGCTCCACTACCATTTGGTAACCATAATTGGTTATGTAGGGTAGCGGTATTGTTTTGTAACGTGTTGAAAATAGCGTTATTTTCTGTTTCTTTACAGACACTTTTTTCTATCAATGCAAACCTTAATATCGTGGTAATCAGTAACTTCTAGGAGTAATGATACAAGCTTTTAACAACTTTTATATATTAAGTATGAATTAACCGCAAGAACATATAATTCCCCGCAATAACCTGTAATTCATTTGTTTCTTAGCTGTGTATCTTGATTCTGTCGTTGCTGTCACGATGTTAGTAAGAAGGAATGAATGATGAATTTGATACTGTATTTTTCAACGGTGTTAATTTGGGGAACAACGTGGTTAGCTATTGCCTTTCAAATAGGGGATGCCCCTGTTACTTTGTCTGTTAGCTATCGGTTTGGGGTAGCTGCTGCAGTCTTGGTGTTGTTATTAGTATTAAAAGGCGTATCGCTTAAAATTTCGAAGAAAAATCATTTGTTTGCCTTATCGCTAGGTGGCTTTTTATTTTCGACGAATTTCATCTGTTTTTATTATGCGACCTATTACATTCCTAGTGGTCTTAATGCGGTTATCTTCTCGCTAGCACCATTGTTGAATGCGTTTAATGGTTGGCTTTTTTTACGCAATACACCCGATAAACGTGTTATTCAGGGCGGTATTGTTGGTGTTATTGGCGTCTTGCTATTATTTCTTCCACAAATATTATCAACAGAAACCAATCAACTGGCGATTTTTGGGTTAGTTCTTTCTCTTGCTGGTACTTATTGTTTTTCATGTGGGAATTTTATTTCATCTAAAGCACAGTCACTGCACATGCCTTTGTTACCGACAACAGCTTGGGGGATGGCATATGGCAGTGGGTTTTTATTAATACTTACCATTGCGATGGGCAATGAAATTTTACTGCCAATGGATAAAGATTACTTATTATCATTGTTATACCTTGCCATTTTTGGTTCTGTAATCGGTTTTAATACGTACTTATTACTGGTGGGGCGTATTGGCCCGCAAAAAGCTGCCTACTGCACCGTGTTGTTTCCTATCATCGCGCTAATGCTGTCGACGTGGTTTGAAGGGTACGAGTGGCAGTGGCCTGCAATAGTGGGTGTTGTTATGGTGATTATGGGTAATTTGCGTGTGTTTGGCATAGATAGCCAATGGTTGAATCGATACCGCCTTTTCAGACAACGTTTACTGGATTCATCAAGTTAAAAAAAGCCGACTTGAGAAAGTCGGCAAGAGACGAGTAAAGAGTACATATGACATTGATAGCGAGATTTACATATGCTTACGTCATGCAATTTGCTTAATATTGAACACTACGTGCTCAATTACCAATAGGATCACTCTAGTGCTTGGAAGATTAAACTTTTAAACAATGTTTATTTTTTTGATTCAACCTTTTGAAAATAAACGTTATTACTACTGTTTTTTTATAGGTGTGACTATTCTTTTCTTCACTAATAAGGTGTTTTTTTTAAGAAAATAGTCATTTGAACTTTTATTTAACAAAAAATACACATAGGATAAAGAATACTTAAATTTAATAAGAGGAGTGTTTTTAGGGGGGAGAATCTTTACACATTAATAATTCTGGAGGATAAGATGTCGAATATCATAGCTTTTCCAGTAAAAGAGCAGCCAAAAGAATTGTCACCACTAGAAGTCGTTGTTGAGCAGGAGTTACTTGATATTGGTGCAGACCCAATGATGGCGAGAGTAATAGTAGAGCGCATGGAAAAGTTCTTAGTATTAGCCTCATTTGAGTTTGATATGACCATGTCGGTGTCGAAAGAATGTGTAGATGAAATGCGTGAATCAGTATTTCCAGCCATTACCAAAATGGAGACCAATATTAAAGATGCAATGAATGAATTAATGACAGAAAGAGTGTTGCACGAAATTCAGTTGTACCGACTTGAGCAACAAGCCTAATCAACCAGCGTCATGTATTCGAAGTTAGTAATACGATCCGCAGTTAAACAGACAAAATATAATGAATAGTTCAATTTGAATACCGCTGCCATTATCGCAGCGGTTTTTCGTTCATGCTTATATTTATTGATTCTTCATAGGGGGGAGTTTGTCGCCAGCAGAGTGCTCGCCTATTTGCCATAATTTCTCAGCTTTAGACCCTATAGCCCAGAAGCTAAGCGCTAAAACGGCAAAAAATATTGCTTTATGTGACGATTCCCAAAAGTATTCAAAGTAGCGAGTATAAAAGTTAATAAGAAGAAAGGTGATACCAAAACTACGACTTAATGTGTCATTGAATTTAATACCGACATAAATAGCAATTAAACAAACAATAACAGCCAAGATAGACCAATGGAGCAATTCAATTTGTTTTATTTGAGACCAAGCAGCGATATCACCATAATTACCAAAAATAGAAAGTAGCCACAGCGACATAAACAGGTAAAGCAACCCAACAAATCGGGTAGGTTCTTGTAAGCGCTCGTGTTTAGGGTATTTAGGGAACAATAGGCTTAACGCAGTAATTGCTGCACCAACAAAAACAAAGCGCAGAGGGTGGTTCATACCTAAAAAGTAGGCATCCCAATCAGATAAAAAGCTTGTTTCTGTTAACACCCAGACACCAAAAGTGAACAATGCAAATAGCCAAATTAAGATTGATGATAAGCGTAAACCAAGAACCGCATAAATGGATGTTAGCAGTAAAAGTAGTGGGGCATCATGGGTATCACCGTATAAAGATGTTGCACCTAAAAAGCCGACAGAGACTGCTGTCATTAAGACACCAAAGAAAAATGTTGCTTCATTACTGATATTTTTTTCTGGATATTTACGTCGGCGGCGAATACCTACTGCATATAATCCCACAGCCATAATCGCGGTTACTATTGATATTACACCAGCAGGAGCGTCAAAGATCTTGGCGAGTAAGTCTAATAGGTAATCATCGGCAAGTAAGACTCCTACCGAGATAATGAGGCATGTAATCGCAATCCAAAACGAATATACAGCCAATAACTTCCAATCAAAACCGACAATCTGCATGCTTTGTCGTAATGTATTAGCTTGATCTGCATTGATCGTGAGTTTTTCTTCCCAAGAATCAATAGCATTGTTTAGTATTTGCGCTTTCTTTTTACTTACTTTCATTATCACGGCCTGTTATTAATCCGTTGTAATGTAGCGAAACCCACCTTGAATGTAAATTATGGCCCGTAAACCAGCCTCATAAAATCTGATGTTATGTGTTGCTCTAATTCGGCTGCTTGCTCTGTTGGGCAAAATATTGTGATATGCATTACGCTTTCACCGGTACAATTTGTACCAATATGAATGTGTGGTTCTGCCCCAGGTAAATCAACACCAGCATGTCGCTCAATAACACTGTTGTAGCGTCGTGCAACGTCAATAAATTCTTCGCTATAGTCGTTGATATTGCTGATTAGCTCATCATGGTACGAGAACAAATTACGCTCTTTTGGCCCAACAATCGTGAAGTTATGATAAACGTAGCGTTTCATAAAATTCATATTTTTGATGGTGTGTGAAAAGAACATGCTATTGGGCAGTGTTAGTGTCTTTCCCGTGTAATCGTAACGGTTATGCGCGATATCAATTTCCTGAATCTTCGTTGATAGCATTGTATGTTCAATCACTTCGCCGCGAAGATCACCGACTTCGATCCAGTCTCCAATTGTAAAGGAGCTAGATGATGCGCGATGAATCGATCCTGTTATGCAAAGAATCATTTCTTTAGAGGCAATAACAACGGCCATAGCAATAGCCGTTAAAGACAGTGCGAACTCTTTTATTTCTGAATTCCAAATACCAAAAATAGTGATAATAATGAGAATCGCAAAACCATTTTTTGTACGAGACATCCATTGGCGTTGTTTTTCACTAATGAAATTGTGATCGCCTCGGATGATTTTTAACACTAATACTCGTAGTAATAATAAAGTCGTGATTATTACTAGGGTTGTAATGATTTTGTGCTCAATGGCGAAAGTTAAGAGTTCAAGCATTGCTGTGTTAAGTGCCTTGTTAATGTTCAGAAAGAGTATGGTTGTGTAGAAAAGATGCGCAGTATACGCTTGGGTTTCGAACAGTAAAGTGTTTTTGTGATGAAAAATAAACAAAAAATGAAATATGAAAATCATGCCGTCTAATTCGGTTGATTAAGCACATTATTGACGTGAAAAATGTAGGGCTAAGTGTACTTTTTGAATGTGAATATTACTGGTCGTTATCTTCTAAAATATCTTCAGGCATAAAGGTTAAAATATGCTGTTCTGATGTTAGTGTTAACACATCATTTTCTAATGCTATGCTGCTCCATTCCTGCAGAGATACCGTCATTATCGATTCAGTGGTTGCTTGATCATCTTGAATACAGGCCATTTTTGTCGAGCTCAGCGTGTTGATTTTAAACTTATTGTCTTTGATTTCCGCTTGCCCAGTAAAACGATTACAACCACCAAATCCAGATACCTTAAGGTCAGAATCGATAGCCATATTGGGAATAACTCTTGGCTCCTTTATGGTGATTTCTTTTCCATCGATGTTAGTTAAAACCCAGTCTTGCTGTAGGTTTTTACTGGAAAAGCCGATTTGTTCATTATCCTCACAACCTGCAAGTAATAATGGCGTAAAGATACCTGCTAGTAACCACTTCCTCATTGTGAGCCCCTTTGTTTTATGGATCTTATATTTTTCAGATAGTGTCATTTTAGCAGCATTATCAATGACTATTTGTGCTGATTTCGACCAAAGTAGTTATCTTGACCTTTATTTAAACGGAGTCCTTTATCTTTTTCTCGTGCGTAGGCTTCCATTGCTTGCTGTGCATCGCAGTAACTTTCGTTTTTTTTAAAAGCATCACGAGTAATGTCGATGGTACGTTCTGCAATCTGCCGTTCTTGTAGCGCAAGGGTATTATCACTATAAATAATTTGCTGATTAACAATGAGCAGTTCAAGATTTTTCATACAAGCCTGTTCATTCTGCATGACCGTTGTGATGTTATTTGAAGCGTACGAGAAACATGATAGAAAAAGTGTAGCGATAAAAATAAAAACATTAAGCATAGATGGTGGCAACTAGTTGTTTGGTAAAAGGATTATATAAACACAACCATATATATCAAGCACTTATATGCCAGATAGTTGAGGTTGCAGCAGAAGATCACATTCTAAGTAATTAAATACGGGAGACTTTGCGAAAATTAATCTTGAAGAGGTAAGGAGGATAAACACGCTCGACAAACGCAACTTCCAGCTTCTAGGTTCGATGTATCGCGTTTGGTTAGCTCAAAACACCAACATGTTGATTTTCCAGCGCTGATCTCACAGTAAGCAGGCTTTCCGCATAGGCTGCAGGCATGTGTGGTGCGTAATCCTTTGATCTCATCGATTGTTTTGATATGTTCATCATCAGACATTTGACGCCATTCTCCTACTTCACTCATTGTGCGTAAACAGCCACTGCACACACCATCGTTATTTTTACATTTACCAACACAAGGTGTTTTCACTGTTTAATCCAATCTTGAGTACTAAGAGCGCGTAATGTATCAGAATAAAAGCGCAACCTACAGCCTGTAAGCTGCACTTGTTGCTTGAATCCAGATGCGATATACCCAAGTTACCTCAAGATGCTGGATTAAGAGAGCATCAGCGTTTTCGCCAAATTGTCATTTCAGACAAGCTGTGTTGAAATTTGCGTTTTGTTTCTCTAATCACAAAAGGAATTTCTTTTACTGCAATAAGCTCAAATCGGCTGATTAAGTTTTCTGTTAGTCCATCTAAGGTTGTAAAGTTCTCGCCATGTACTTTTGTGCCTCCTAACCAGTTATCTTTATTTGTGTAATCTTCTAACCAAGTATATGGAGAGGTAATCACTAAATAACCACCTGTATTAATACGATCATAGATCGAAGATAAAAATTGCTTAGGATCACCAAGGCGATCAATCAAATTAGAGGCATAAATAAGATCATAGCCAGTATATTGAGATTTCAAGTTGCAGGCGTCTCCTTGCATAAAGCTGACTTTATCGGCTATATCAACATAGTTAAGTTCAGCCAACGTTATGCTTTTAAATTCAACTAAATCACCTTCTGTTCGGATGGTATATCGCTTTTCACCTTGTTCAATAAGCGTGCAGGCTTGCTGAATAAAACGAGCAGAAAAATCTAATCCATCAACATGGTCAAATGTTTTGGCGAGTTCAAACGTAGCACGTCCAACAGAACAACCGATATCAAGGGCTTTGGTTCTATGAGTGAGTTGCAGTTCTTGTAAGCATTGCTTCACACCATTAACGCAGAAGTTTTCAACCGAAAAATATTCAGAACCATAGTGAAATTCAAGGTACTGTGAAATAAGTTCATCGGTTTCATATACGTTGATTTGCGCCATCTCTTCAGGTTTTTGGTTTGATTCTACGTAGCGAAATCCTGCATGCTGATAAAAATGTCGGCGGAAAGCATAACGAGACGCTTTAATAGACTCGTTGCCGGTTGAGATCCAAGATCCCCCTTTAATTAAGTTATGTAGGCCATCAAAGGTAGGGGTAGAGAAGTCATCATATAAAGGATGAACCTGAAAGCCGTTAAAGCCGTCTATGGGAGTTTCTGTCCATTGCCATACATTACCGATCACATCGTACAGGCCGTTATGTTCAAAGCGGTTCACAGGGCAAGAAGATGCAAAGTATTCTAAATGGATATTCCCCGGAGCTTCAGACCAATACGGAGAATCGGTATCGATGTTATCGCGTAATAGATACCATTCGGCTTCAGTCAGCAAGCGAATGTTAGTATTGCTTTGTTCTGCTTTCCAATTGCAAAACGCTTTTGCTTCTAGTTGATTAACTTCAACTGGCCAGTTTAAAGGTAAGGGGATCTCACTTGATAGGTTACGCTGTAACAGCTTGTTTTCTTCTAACCGCCAAAAACGGGGCATTGTTGCTTTGGTGTAAGCTAACCAACCTTTTCCCTCTTCATTCCAGTATCGTGGTTGTTGATAGCCATCAGCCTTCACAAATTCAAGATACTCCTGATTAGAAACAAGGAATTTAGCGGCTTTAAAGTTATCGACAGTAAAAGGTTGTTCACCAAACTCATTATCCCAACCGTATGTTTGGTCATTATCTTGTCTACCGAGTCGCATGCTTTTCCCTGCAATACTCAGTAAACTGTTGTTGGGTGATTCACCACTGTCAAGGCATGGCATCCAATTACCATGAGGTGTTGTATCAGCCAGAGGTAGCTGGCGAATAATGACGGAAGAGGTTTCTAGGTGAATGCGTTCATGCTCAATGCCCATTAAGATGATCCAGGCAGGATCTGTCTGAGTGATAGGTAAGGGAAGGGGCATCTCATCAATAAATTGGTTGACTAGCGAATACACTTTTTTGCGATAATCTTTAACGGTATCAACCTTTGGCCAGTCATAATGGGCTGCATCAAGATCATCCCACGACATTTCATCTACACCAATGGCGAACATCGATTCAAAGTGGGTGTTTATGCGTGAATCAATGTATTTTCCAAGTTTCAACTTATTGATATAAAAGGCAGCTGTATGCCCAAAGTAAAAAATGAGGGGATGGCGTAATGGTTCTGCTTTTTTGAAATAAGCTTCATCATTATTTATAACTTCAAAGAGGGATTCGTAAAGAGCCCACGTTTGATTGAAATAGTCTTTTAACTCCTGTCGTTTATGTTGTTCAGATAAGCCTGTTAACAGAACGGTTTGAATATTTTTTATTATTTTATTGTGCATGCCTTTGCAAAGCTCCATACAAGAAATCGTTGTTTTAAAGTTACGTGAACTGCAAATGGTATTTTTTTATGCTGATAAGGCTTTCAGGTTGTTATTAAGTCTAGTAAAAACAACCAAATTTGCAGTGCTATCGAAGTCACAGCGAACGATTTGTTTTTAGAACGGTAATTACGTAACTGGAAATGAAAAAGAAGAGTATTTTTTTGCCATACTTAATGTACAACTTAGCCAATGAAGCAAGTGATAAAGGATGAGCAATTTGAAAATGGCATGGCGAATACCAACATGGACATTGGTTGGAATTGGTTTATTACTCAATGTAGTTTCAGCTCTGATGACCAACTTTTACATAGATGATTCAACACGACAAATAAATAGTCAGATTCAACAGCAAGCAAGTAATAACAAATTAATTACATTAATTTGGCAACAAGTTGAAACGGTAGAGCGTAAAAAAGAACATGTGTTAGAGCTTCTTGCAAATAGTGAATATATGAGTAAACCATTAATCCCTGAAATCAAAAATCAAATAATGAAAGACTTAAAATATTGGTTAGGTGAAGAGGTTGTATCATTATCTATTACTGAACTGCCTAATTTGATGGGCAAGATAAATAATGTTCAATTTGAGCAAAGAGAAAAAATAAATCAGCTGTATCTAGATAACTTGGAGTTGATTGATAGTTATACAAGTGAGATGGAATATATATCACAGCTTAGAAGTTTGGCGTTGTTTTTGCAGGTGATTGGGCTTGGGCTCGTTTTATCCAGAGATTTAAATCGTCGTGATTATGATAGAAAAAGCCATGATGAATTTACCGATAAATAGATATACCCAAGTCACCTCAATATGTAGGATTCTCGCTGAAACGAGCATATTGAGGCAACTTGGATATACATAAAAAGAAAAAGTCCCGAATTAATCAGGACTTAAAAATTTTATGACCACTTACTTATTTGTAGAGTGGAAGGCGAAACGTGATGATTTTTTACCAGTTTCTGTGGTTGCTTTGTATTTTACTGAACGTGAATTTTCTAATGTTAATGGAATAAATACACGACCATTTTCATCTGTTTGGTAGCTTTGTTTTTGTTGAGGCACGTTGGCTACAGATACTGAAGCATTAGCAGCTGGAGCGCCATTTTCAGTTACGGTGATCCACGCACCATTGTGTGTATCTGCGACTCGAATATCTGCTAATACGGAAGTAGACATTAAAATCACTGCTGTTGCTGTAATTACTTTCAAGCTAGACATAATCCTCACCTCATCGTTTGGCTATATTGCCATTTTTATAAGAGTTTGTATTCACATCACCTTATAAGACCTGTCCTTCATAAAAAATATTTCAAAATAATAATAATAAATCTAAATTTCTATTATTACAGTATGTTAGATTGCAATGATAAAACTGAGTTCTCATGTTAGTGAAAGTAAACCTTCTGTTTATTTCCTTATATAGCCAAGTATCAAGGCTTATATGTCTTTGGTTTGTTACTTCACTACTGATATCAGTATAGTACCTAGCAATAATTGTACGGGGGTTTTTCAAGTTGGATCAGTTTTAATGATTGAATTTTATTTAATGCTTGATTTCTTAAATGTGATTCAATATATCAAAATGTTCTATCTGTATTGGCGTTATTGTTTTTAAATATTAGCCTTGTTGAAGGTTCGTCTTATAAAATAAAGAAATAAAGATGGTTTTTTATAAGACGAAGTTTATGTGGTTAATATGAATCTTAGCTAACATTCAATTGGTCAACAATATAATCCGCGATAGGGAAGCAGGATGTTGCAGCAGGTGAAGGTGCATTACAAACAATTAAACAATGTTTAGTACGATGAAATAGAAAATCGTCTATTAACTCACCTTCCTGGTTAACTGCCTGAGCACGAATACCTGAAGGGTAGGGAAGTAAATCATCGCGACGAAGTGTCGGGCAATATTTTTGAACAAGTTGTAGATATCCAGATTTCCACACACTATTTTTCAATTCGATCAACGCAGAGTAAAAGTGTTGGCGAATGACTTTACGAAACCCGGGATAGGTAATCATTTCAGCACAGTCTTTTAGGTGAATATGATGCTTGTCGTAGTGTTCACGAGAGAAGTTAATAACAGCATTAGGGCCAACAGTTACGCTACCATCAATCATTCGAGTTAAATGTACGCCAAGAAAGGGTAACTCAGGATCGGGTATTGGATAGATTAGGTGGTGGATTAAGTTATTATGCTGCTTAGGTAATTGATAATAATCTCCTCTGAATGGCACAATTTGGAAATTTGGCTCATCACCCAGCATTCGAACCAGCCTATCTGCTGTTAATCCACCACAAGCGATCAGAGAGTTCGCATGGAAGGTTGTGTTACTTGTTATCACTGTTACACCAGTCTCAGACTCATCTAGGTAGGTAACCTGATGATTGAAGAGTACTTGTCCGCCTGCTTGTTCAATAAGCTCGACAAGTTTTACACAAATTTCTTTATAATTCACAATACCAGTGGTTGGCACATAAATGGCCGCTAGTCCTTCGATATTTGGCTCACGCTCTCTTAATGATTGCTTATCAAGAACTTCAAATTGAATGCCATTTAATCTTGCGCGTTCACCAAGGGCTTCCATTCTCTCTAATTCAGCATCGGATGTTGCAACAAGTAGTTTTCCGCATTCATCAAAGGGAATTTGGTACTTTTCACAAAATTGTTTTATTTCAATATTACCACGGCAACAAAATTGAGATTTTAAAGTACCGGGTGTGTAGTAAATGCCCGCATGTATCACTCCACTATTGTGACCTGTTTGGTGATAAGCCGGTGTCATCTCTTTTTCGACCACAATGATTTGACTCTCGGGGTAGCGTTTTTGTAGCTCCCACGCGGTGCTTAGCCCGATAATTCCTGCACCAATGATCAAATAATCACAATGAACCATGCAAAGTCCTTTTAGCATATTGAAATGGGTTTATACCATGTTAGAAGAAGCGGATGGGTATAACTGTGTGCTGAGCTAAAAATAAGAGATAAATGTTCACCAACAAGGCTCCTTTAGTTAGTCGCTGTAAGTTGCAATAAGTCAGGTACCTTTGATATAGATAATTGTTTTTTATTGCTTAAATGCCATGTTAATGCGATTTTAAAAGAAACTAAATGAACAGGGAGTTCGTATGGAAGTGATAGTGCGCCATCTTGAATCGAAAGATATTGAGCAAGTTAAAAATCTGTACGCAGGAAAGAATGCTTATAGTGGAACACTTCAATTACCGTTGCCTTCGCTTGATGCATGGAATAAGCGCCTAAGTGATTTACCTTCGGGTGTGCATTCATTGGTTGCCGAGAAAGAAGGCGTCATTGTGGGGCAGCTAGGCTTTGAAGTCTGTCAGAATGCGAGACGCAGGCATGTTGCTTCATTTGGTATGGCTGTACATGATGATTACCAAAAACAAGGAATAGGTAGCCAATTGCTTAGTGAGATTATCGATCTTGCTGAAAACTGGCTTAATGTACAGCGTATTGAACTAACAGTTTATACTGATAATCACTCTGCTATCGCCTTATATGAAAAGCATGGTTTCGTGATAGAAGGTGAATCAGTTAATTATGCATTTCGTAATGGGTGCTATGTTAACGTGTATCAAATGGCAAGAGTCAAAAAGTAGCTGTAGAGACTTGCTCTGTAGTCAACCACTGAGAATGAAGAACCTTATGCAGTTTCGTTCGTACATTACGCTTCTACGAGCACGCCTAACTCATAGTATTCGACATTTTCAGTAATCATATTGACTCGGGCAGCATCGTTTTTGGTCGTTATATGGCGCATGCCTATTTTTTGCATGACTTTACCTGGGGCTGAATCACGACTGAGGTGGCGCGCATAAAGCAGCTGAAGGTTTAGCCGTTTAAAGCCAAACTCGGCAATACGTGCAGATGCTTCAGTACAATACCCTTTGCCCCAATAGGGTACTCCAATCCAAAAACCTAATTGTGCAGTTTCACCTTCTATATTGTGTAGGCCTATGCAACCAACGAGTTGGTTGTTAGATTTAAGCGTGATCGCAAAAATTGCAGATTTTTTGCTTTGCCACCCGGCAATATTTTTACCAATCCATTGTCCTGCAACACCATCATCATAGGGGTGTGGAACGTTGATCGTACCATTCGCTATACTGGGGTCGCCTGCTAATTGTTGAATTTTTGGTGCGTCTGATAGCTCTAAAGGGCGTAAAACCAATCTTTCAGTTGTAAGTAGAGGCTGTTGTCTCATTTATCACTATCCTGAGTAATTGTAATCTGCTGTATTTATTAGACCTGCTTCATATCTGAAGTGATATCGAGTAGATCAATATTCTGTTCGATATTTATTCACTAACAACTCTTTTTCAGCATCAGATAACATAGGAATATAATAGACATGCTTATATTTCAATATGATGTATTGATAAGAGTTTGAAGGGGTCTAACGTTAAGTAATGAATACTCAATGAACAGAGCAGGAAGAAAAAGCAAGTTAGAGGTTGATCAAACTTGCTGATTACGAGGGTATGTTGAAGAGCAATTGACCTTAGTTAACGCTTCCATTCGGATTCACTCTGTTGAGCAATTGTCGACAATGCTTTTCGTACATCTTTTTCAATCAGGTACTTAATAAGCCAGCCAGTGCCGCTGATCTTAGGGGAGAACTTTATACGATAATGGATAAGACTTTGAGTTGCGTTGATGCTTTGAAAACGAATCCAACTACCGTGTTCTTTAATTGGACCTCCGTTTATGATTTTGCAATGGAGGTGCTCATTTTCTTTGTAATCGATTATCTGTTCTTGGAACCTAAAAGGGCCTGTAGTCACTTCTCTGACAGCACCAATTCCGTTGGTATCTGGCTTTCCTTGTCTAACTAAAGAAAAATCAGCATAAAAAAAACGACCTAATTTTTCATGATCAGAGAGTAGGTGAAATAGAATTTTTTTCGGCACATTAGCGGTTTGCTCTAATGTGATGGTGTGAATTCCCATTTTCCTGACCTCTCAGCAAAACACAATAATATGTTAACAAAATGTGAAACCATGTCAAGTTTTAGTGCTTTCTCTCATATGGTTAATTTTTGATTATTAATCATTGGCTTACTTGTTTTGCAGATAGTGTAATTGTTTGATCTGAATGTCACTTTGAATGAAATATTTTATAAAATCTCAAACAAGATATTCATTGGTAAGTAAGGGTTTATGCACAAAAGTAAACTTAATGTTACGGTGTTAGTACACTCAATTGTGATCTTTATCTCAAAATATATTCAATAGATGCTTGTAAAAAACTAAAAATCCTCTTATATTGGTTTTGAAGATATAAATCGTATGGTGAAAAAGATAGAAAACTTGGTTAACCTTACTCCATTCAAATAAGGTAACTTCTGAACATAACTCCCACGAAAATATCTCATTGTTCTTTATATTCCTAGGCACATTAAAAATAAACTACACTTTGTTAGTTTTATTTATGCCGATTAGATAGGAATTCAGAGAACGTTTTACTTTTATCTGGTATGTAATGTGTTCGTCATAATTCGCTGGGTATAGTAGAACAAATAGAGAGTGAGAACGGTATTAAATTAATAAGTAATATCAAGCTTACTCATTGTTAATAATGAGAGGTATATTATGAAAACTCAAAATCGTCGTAAGTGGTTTTACTACAAAAACCAAACGACTAAAACACAGATTAAATAAATAAAACAAGCGCTTGAGCGTTAGATTTGGCTTGCTGCCAATCAGCTGAAAGTTGTGCCCCGATAGCTTTCAGTACCCGAGTAGCCAGAGGCAATAAGATTAAGTAATCATGTTTCTGGCTAACTAAAACCTTCCAATCTATTATTTTAAATCTAGTTAAATGCCTTATTTAAATATAATTAGTCGTGATATTACCCTTTTAAATAAAAGCAATCGTTTGCTATTGTTTTTGATGATTTATTATTTATAAGACTGAAAATGATTATTGGTAGATATTACCGCGAATAGTTGCTTTTTCTGGAATGGATTGCACGGGTGCCCCTCCTAAATAAACATTACCTTCTACAACGAGGAAAGTGGAAAGTTCTTTTATTGCTGTATTTGCAAGGTATAAATTGCCACCAACATACAAATAGGGAGGGAGAGTGGTCAGTTGGGTTCCCATTAAGCTTAAATCACTTTTTACCTGTAACCCGTTTGTGAGGTTAGTAATTTTCGAATGAGCAAGATTTATATGTCCACCCACATTCAAAAGCCTTGGTAGTTCGGTAACGTCGCTATAAGCTAAATTTAGACTACCTGTAACCGTCAACTTTTTTGGCAAACGTTGAATACGACTATTTTCTAAATCAAGATTGCCAGTTACAAGCATTGGATCTGGCAGAGTAAGGTTTTTTGCATTTCTTAAAGATACATTCCCATAAGAGTCGGTGTAGTTGAGTAACTTTAATTCTGAGATATACTGATTAGCATAAGCGACATGTGTTGTTTGAAGGAATAGTAATAAAAATAGTGCTTTATACTTTATTTTCAATGGATTATATGAAAAAAAATTCGTCATTATTTCTTTGTTCCCTTCCGAAACAGCGTTCTGACCATTACTTTATTCGAGATGCTGAACCATCATGCCTTACTTAAGTAATATACCCAAGTTACCTCAAGATGCTCGTTTCAGCGAGAATTTGTTGGGCTCTAGGCAAGGCACTTATTTATAGACCTAGTCGTTCTACGTTGAAAATAAGTAACACCGCATTGAGCCCAACAAAACTCGCCCTTCGGAGTGATTCAGCGTATCTACTTCTGTGTCAAATGTTTTTGAAAGGGAATGCCATTCCTACACACATTTTCCTTGAATTAAATACGCTGAGATCACTCTGAATCCTGCAT
This sequence comes from Photobacterium profundum, assembly GCF_003026285.1. Classification (GTDB taxonomy): domain Bacteria; phylum Pseudomonadota; class Gammaproteobacteria; order Enterobacterales; family Vibrionaceae; genus Photobacterium; species Photobacterium profundum. Next base: position 125,737 of record NZ_PYOD01000002.1, on the reverse strand, counting down.
CTTGAGGTAGCTTGGGTATAGTGTCAATTAAAAAACCTCAGCTATTTTACTGAGGTTTGGGAGGTTTTGTCTTAGTCGCTAGATATAGTTATGAATTATATCGTCGAGTTTACCTGTGCTTTTTAATGTTTTAAGGCGTTCATTGATAAAGGCTTGTGTATCTGCATCCATTTTTGGATCAAAAGCAAGATAAATTGGATAGTCTGGAATTACACTGCTGAAGGATTGAATTCGATAGGCGTCGGTGTCCAGATTTTGTTGGCTGAGGTTGTATTTAATACGTGATTGCATTTCAACAAAAGCCGTCTCTCCGGGTAGTTTTTTAATGACACGAAATGCTGCTTTGTAGTCTTTAACTCTCAATTCCTCGACGTTGCCATTGTCAAAGTAAGGAACAAGTTGGGGGTAATTAAAACCATGGAGAAGAACGATAACTTTTTCATCCATATCTTTCATCGAGTTGAAGTCAAATGTGTTATTCATACTTGTAACGAGTGAATGCTTAACATTATAAATAGGCATCTCCGATAGGTTTTCGGCTTGAACGCCTCCCCAATTAGGACTGCCATAGGTTATCCAATTCGCTTCGCCACCTTGTTCTAATAAAGATATCATTCGGTTAAAAGGGTAAACATGGTAATCGATATCGTATTTACTGCCGTTAAATACCGCTTTTACAATATCTGTCACTATTCCTTTGTGTGTTTTATCTGGTGATTCAATTTGGAACGGAGTGGCTTGTTTAGCGATAACATAATAATTAATTGTTTCAGATGACGCTTGAAAACTGGCACAACTTAACATTATTGCGGTTGATATAGAAAAAAATCCTTTCATTTTACATCCTTATCTTAACTATCCCTGTGAAGTGACTATTATTATGGTAGTAGAATAACAATAAGATGCGAGTTTAAGGATGAATGAGACGTATCGCAATACGCACAAAAAGAAAAAAATCGGATTAGCAAAGCAGCTTCTTCTTTTTATCTTACTTATGAGTACAGTGTTTACCTTAATTATTACAGGGCTGAATTTATACCGTGATTATAAGGAAGACTTAGCGAGTATCGATGAACGAATGGTACAAATTGAAGGTAGCTTTCTATCAAGCCTTACCGCGAGTTTGTGGGTGGAAGATCGTGAATTATTACTGACCCAGGCTGAAGGTATAATGCATTTGCCTAGCATTCATTATCTATCGATTACAGATTCTGACGGTACCGTTATTCAGTTAGGCAGTGAATTACAAAAATATAAACACGAAAAAATGTGGGAGATGCAACATACTGTTGGCAAAAGGCAGTACACGTTAGCTACGCTTACGGTTCAATCTGATCTGTATACTGTTTATCAAGGATTGTTTGATAAGTTTATTTTTCTATTGATTTCTCAAACAATAAAAATCTTCTTGTTCGCTATTTTCATCTTGTATTTTGCTTATCGTATCGTTGTACGCCCACTTACGTTGATGTCTTTGGCTGTCAGTAATTTTGATAATGATAAAGTGCCCCAGCGTATTAATTTAGAAGGCAGGCGTTTTGATGATGAAATATCGACGCTAACTGAAACATATAATAGTTCTGTTAACCGAATCAGAAATCATTACGAAGAACTTGAATTAGCAAGAGAGGAAGCTGAAGAAGCTAACCGTAAAAAAAGTGAGTTCTTGGCAAACATGAGCCACGAAATTAGAACACCAATGAATGGAATCATTGGCTTATCATCTTTATTGCAAGAGATGGATATGCCAAAAGACCAAAAAGAATATATTAACATGTTGAATATATCGTCTCTTTCATTACTTGATTTGATCAATGATATTCTCGATTTCTCTAAAATTGAAGCTGGGCGTTTAGAATTAGAACATACATCGCTGAACTTGTTTGAATTGAATAAAGAAGTGGAATCTATTTTCTTGGTAAAAGCGTCAGAAAAGAGTATCGCCTTCCAATGCTCTATTGATAAACGCATACCACCAATGTTGCTTGGTGATGCGACTCAACTACGACAAGTGCTGAATAATTTAGTGAGTAATGCCATTAAATTTACTCATACGGGTTATGTTCATCTTCATACTCAATTAGAAACTGAAACTGATACTGAAACAACAATACGATTTGAAGTAATAGACAGTGGTATTGGTGTTTCAGTTGATATGCATGACGCTGTATTTGATAAGTTTCAACAAGCTGATGGCAGTACTACGCGTAAATACGGTGGTACAGGGCTGGGTTTATCGATTTGTCGTCAAATAGTTCATTTGATGGGAGGAGAGATAAAGATAAACAGTGAAGTAGGCAAGGGTAGTACCTTTTACTTTACAATAACGTTTGAAAAAAATGTATTAGTGTCGGCGTCATTGGAAGACAGTAAAGCATTATCGGAGATATCCGTTTTACTGGTCGATGATAGTATGCTGAATATGCGGATCACTTCTGCTCAGTTAAACAATTTCGGCGCTAAAACGATATGTTGTGACGATGCAACACAAGCAATCGATATTGTTAAGCAAGCTATTGTGAATAAAAGCCCGTTTGATTTAGTAATCATTGATAAAATCATGCCACACCTTGATGGTTTTGAACTGGCGCAATTACTGACTAAAGAACTGGGTCTGGATTGTCCTCGCCTGATGATGATTTCTGCTGGCCCTCAGATGGGCGATGATCTGAAGGCGAAACAAGTCGGTATTTTAGCGTGCTTATCGAGACCGTATAAAGAAAGTAATCTAAAGTGGACGGTTAAGCGCGTTATTAAAATGACTTCAGGTGAAGTCATTGCGAATCCTCTACATTGTAAACGGAGTCTAAACGGTACAGAGGTACCTCAGGCGTTAAGCAATGTAATATCACCAGTCATGTCACCTGAAATGACAACTCCTGAAAATTTTTTACAATCAGTACATCATGCTAACATGCCTCAAGCGAGTGAGATCAATTTCTTACCGAAGTCGAATGCCGAGGTCAAAAAAGCCAGCTTACCTGAAGAGTCTGGTGTAATAACAAATGATTCAGCTACTGTTTTAACCCGTGAATTGGAACCTGAAACTTCAACACCAAGAGCGAAAGTTTTGGTGGTTGAAGATACTGTTGTGAACCAAAAAGTGGCAAAAATGATGCTTGAAAAATTGGGTGTTGAAGTCATGATTGCAAGTAACGGTCAAATTGGTGTCGATATGTATCAAGAACATGATTTTGATATCATATTTATGGATTGTCAGATGCCAGTTTTGGATGGTTTTGAGGCGACAAAAGCAATACGAAATCTGGAACAAAATACATCGCACATTCCTATTATTGCTTTAACGGCAAATGTTGTTAAAGAAGAAAAGGATAAATGCTATGAAGCAGGAATGGATGACTTTGTGTCTAAACCGGTAAGCAAAAAAGTATTATCAGCGGTGATGGAGAAGCATTTGGCTATCGCTCTTTTAGCGAAAAAGGACATCACAATCAAAAATAATATTTAGCTAAGTAAAGATCGTAGTTATAGCCATAAAGACGAGGTTAATGTTACCTCGTCTTTTTTCTGAAAATTAAACGACTCTTTGATTCGGTTGTATTGTATTTTCATGCTTATACAAATTTACGATGATCGTTAGTGTATTTGCTTGGGTATCTTCAGATATATCTTTAATTGAATAGTAATCGGTGGTTTTATGCGCAAGATATCTATCGACTAAGCTGGTTAGGCTATCGTTAATATCACCTGTTATTTGGATGGTTTCAATTAACGCTAATTGCACATATTGAGCTTCTGATTGAGGTATCAAATCTGGCGAGGCTAACGTGGGTAACGACGCGGTTATAAGTGTAAGCAATAGAGTTGCGCGCTTGATCATTTGGGGTCTCTGGAACGTGTGTGGTCATAAATTATAACGACTCCGATTTGAGTCAACTTAAGTCTGGCATGCTGGTGTTTTAATTTGTCAGCGTTAAGTCAAATTCAAATAAGATAGCGATGTTTGCCTATACTGATCATGAGTAATTGAGCCTCACGGGCTTATTAACATATTTATTTAGGTGGAATAATAATATGGGATTTATTTCTTGGATAATTTTGGGGCTAATAGCGGGAGCTTTGGCTAAATGGTTGATGCCTGGTGATGACGATGGTGGTTGGATAATGACCATTGCTCTGGGTATTGCAGGGGCATTTGTGGGTGGCTGGTTAGGTTCATTTATTGGGTTAGGTTCTGCTGATGGTGTGAATTTCGGCAGTATTATAACGGCGACGCTTGGGGCATTTGTTTTACTGTTTGTTTATAACAAGTTTATTCGTAAGTAAGCACTTAGAAATTCAAATAACCAACGTTAATTAACTATATTATATAATATATTAACGGGCACTTAGTAAGCGCCCGTTTGTATTTTGGTATTTTGTAAATGGTTAATGATGGTTTTCATAGAGTTTATCTAGAGCAACAGATAAGCCATTTTCAGTAACAATACGAATATGGTTTTTATTGATGTCTCGCGCGTTAGTAACACCACAAGAGTGAGCTAAAAGCCCTATACCGTAATGAATATATTTATTATAGTTTGCGACTCTTTGGGTTTTATCTTGAACATTAAGACCTTGTTGTAAGCGTTTATTATGCGTTGTAATACCCGTTGGACATGTATCTTTATTGCATTGAAGTGCTTGAATACAGCCTAACGCAAACATATGTCCACGAGCTGAAACAACAAAGTCAGCCCCCAATGCGATTGCCCAAGCCACTTTTGAAGGGGTGATCAATTTGCCTGAAGCAATTACTTTGATTTGTTCTTTTAAGTTATGTTTTTTTAAGCGCTCAATTATAAGTGGTAAGCTTTCTTTTAAGGGGAGTCCAACATAATCCATTAAAGGTTGTGGCGCTGCACCTGTGCCACCATCGGCGCTGTCTATTGTAATAAAATCAGGCGCGCTATCTTTACCGCGTTGTTCTATTTCATTTAATAGATCATCAAACCAAGCAATCGAGCCGATAACGGCTTTAAAGCCAACAGGCTTTCCCGTTGTTTGTCGAATGAATGCGATCATGTCGAGTAGATCACCCGCACTCCTAATTTCTTTATGTCCATTAGGGCTTATCGAGTCATGCCCTTCTGGTATTCCTCTTATGTTTGCTATTTCGGCTGTCACTTTTCTACCTGGTAAAATTCCGCCTTTTCCTGGTTTCGCACCTTGACTCATTTTGATTTCAAACATCTTTACTTCAGGGTGGGCTGCGATGTTTTTTAACTTTTCTTCGCTTAAATTTCCGTTCTCATCCCGTACGCCATATTTCGCGGTACCTATTTGAAAGACAATATCAGCTTTACCTTCTAGATGGTAAGGACTTAAACCGCCTTCACCTGTATTCATCCAACAACCAGCAAGATGTGCCCCGTGTGATAAGGCTTGTACGGCAGGTTTTGATATTGCACCGAAACTCATTCCAGAAATATTAAAGATGGAGCTCGTTGTATAAGGGAATTGGCAGTTTTCCCCGATTGTAATAGGCGAGGGGGTGGCAGCATCTTCTTCTAAAGTAGGAAATGCACAATTCATGAACATGATTGTACCTGCAATATCTAGATTACGTGTTGAGCCAAAAGCAATTGTTCTATCGACGTTTTTGGCTGCTTTATAAACCCAGCTTCGTTCTGCTCGGTTAAAGGGCATTTCTTCTCTGTCCATTGCAAAGAAATATTGACGAAAGAATTCGCCTTGTTTTTCTAAAATATAGCGAAAGCGACCTACCACAGGGTAGTTATGGCGAATGGCATGTTTGTTTTGTTTAATATCAGAAAAATAGAAGTAAATAATTATTAAAGCACCGCTTCCAAGAGTTAGTACAAATAAACCAGATAAAAGGTTTATGCCAAATAGAATAAAATCGCTCATATATTACTCCGTAATATTCCTTCACATGTATAAAACCATGCCCATGGGTAGCTATCTAATAACGTTAGTAGATAGGAAGAAGCCCGACAGAAAATATTTGAAGGTATAAATATTCATTTTTATTAACAATAGCCAATAACGTAAATGTGTGGTTGGTTGAAAGGGGATAACTATCTGTTTTTGTATTCATTAGGTATGTTGGTACTTATTTTTCACATGAAATATTCTTTTCGGGTATAGTTTTTCGGTGGTTTAAAATCAATCATAAATGGAATGAATACGTAGTTAAGTGAAAGTTGTTGCGACTTTGTTACATTTATTTCTCATGTGGTATCTAAAAATGACAACATTTATTCGCGATAGAAAAAAACATAGCTAACACTTAAAGGACGTTAATTGTACAGCTGGTGTTTTTGTTAACTAACTGTCAATTAAGGGAGTATTTAAGTGCCTAAACAAAACAATTAGAAATGCAGTTGTGTTTTGAAGGTAAGAACGCTCTTTTTTACGTAAAAACCTGAAGATATATGCATGAAAAAGAAGGCAACTCGAATTTATATTATTTTTTGACCATAACGTGGAGAGATAACAATGCAAAAGGGATTGAACCTGAGCAAAATGGCTGGTGCCATTACAGGTATGTTGATGGCAGGAATGGCCTCTACCGCTTACGCAGCGCCAACACACGATAAAAATGTAATTGGCTATATTACACAGTGGGAGGCATGGAAAGGGCCAAGTGCTGGGTTTAGTGTAAAAGGTGAAGCAACGCATTTAAATGTAGATATGGATATCTACTCTATTCTTAATTTTTCGTTCTTTGGTGTTGCAAAAGACGGCTCATTACACAGTGGTGATTTACGTAATAAAAGTATTTACCAGCCGAATGCCGTACAAGAACCTGGACCATTATTACACCCTGATGTGTATTCTAGTTGGGATTTTGACATTCTTTGGGGGGAGCTCGAGTATGTTCATCAGTATCCTGGTAATGAAGCATGGGAGGCTGACAGTCTACGTAAAGTACAAGAACAAGGGTTTGTAAAAAGTGGAAGTGGTTGGTTACATGAGCCGACAGGTGTTCAAGGCCAATTCCCTATTCCATTAAAGAAAGCGGGTGGGGCACCTGGCTTGATCGATCTTGCCCATCAAAAAGGTGTGAAGGTAATGGCATCTTTGGGGGGGTGGAGTATGTCGAAACACTTTCCTGAAATGGCGGCCGATCCGGTAAAGAAAGCACGTTTTCTTGCTGATATAGATAAAGTGATGTCATTGGGTTTTGATGGTATTGATATCGACTGGGAATATCCGGGTTTTGGCGGAATGAATTTTGCGGGTAACCCTGAAGATTACGCTAACTTTGAACAGCTAATGGAAGATATTCGTGAACGGATTGGCCCCAATAAACTGTTAACCGCGGCATTTTCTGCATCGACAGCAAAGTTAGAAGGGTACGACTGGAACCGTCTTGTTGCGTCGATGGATTCTTTCAACATGATGACCTACGACTTAAATGGTGGTTGGTCGAACGTTGCGGGCCACAATGCTCCATTGTATCCGTACCCTGAAGAGGAATACCAAGGGCTAAACCTTGATACATTGCGAACATGGATGGCACAAAAAGGTATCCCATCGAACAAAATTAACTTCGGTGCTGCCTTTTATGGGCGTGGCGTTCAAACATCTGAAGCCACAGCGTATGTTGGGGCCCCTACTGAAAAACGTACCGTTAACTTTGGTGTTGATGGGCCAACATTATCTTCCGCTGATTTAGATAACTGGAAAGAATTCGAAGGCCAGCCAAATTATAATTTCATTCTACAAACCGGTGGTTGGGAGCATAAATGGGATGCAGCTGCAGAAGTACCTTATGCTGTGAAAGGTAAATATTTCTTAAGTTATGACGATGTGCCTTCTATCGAGAAAAAAGCCCAATACATTGTTGATAATGATCTTGGTGGCGTAATAGTGTGGCAAGTTCATGGTGATATTAAATGTGAAGGCACATTTATTAGCCATGGTACAAAGCTGAAAGAATGTACTAAATTAAGCTCGCCTTTGGCTGAAGCCATTGACCGTGTGTTTAGTGCTGGCACTGTTCCTAACGCAGCACCAGTATTAAGCGTGCCAACAGCACAGGTCGTTGATTCTGGTCAAACGGTAAGTTTCTCTGTTTCTGCGACAGATACCGATGGTGATGCATTGTCTTTCACCGCCACGAATGCCACCGTTGTCGATAATGGTAATGGTTCTGCGACGGTAACTTATCAAGCCGTTAATACCGCCACAGATACTCAGGTGATAGTTACAGTATCGGTCAGTGATGGTAGAAAGAGCGTGATAAAAGATGTTGTGGTTAATGTTAAAGGTTCAGGCGTCGTTGAAAATGCGCCGCCAGTACTCATTACGCCTGCTTCTGTAACTGTTGACAGTGGTAAAACTGTTGTGATTTCAGTTTCAGCACAAGATGCAGACGGTGATACATTGGTCTATTCTTCATCTGTTGGTACGGTTGCAGTAACCGCGACAGGTGCTGATATCACTGTTACAGCGCCTACAACACAAGTTGATACCACAATTGACGTGTTGGTTACCGTTAATGATGGTCAAGCATCTGATGTGGCGACTGTTATTGTAAATGTAAAAGCTGAATCAGGCACGGGTGGGGATACAACGTGGAATGCTGACGCAATATACAATACAGGTGATACTGTTCTGTTCGGTGGTGTGAAGTACACCGCACAGTGGTGGACGAAAGGCGAGCAACCAGGTTCAAGTTCTGTTTGGGTTGAATTTAACGATGGTACGACTGGTGAGTGGAAAGCAGATAAAGCCTACACGGCAGGAGATCAAGCAAGCTTCAATGGTGTGACTTATAAAGCGAAGTGGTGGACAAAAGGTGATCAACCTGGCAGCGCTGGTGGCCCTTGGGACCAAGTTTAATACAGTTTCCGCTAACTTGAGTAAATTATAATTATAGCTAGCCTTATCAATGTGTTAATCATATTGGTAGGGCTTTTTTGTAGATCATTGTACCACCTACATTGTTTCAACTTTGAAAGTGGGTGATTAATATCTTTCCTAATATCCTTTTGCATAAGGCTAGTGTTATGTTATAACATAACTAAATCGTAATTATGCATTTGGCTTAAGTTATAACTACTCATGAAACATGAATTCCAATCCTCTTTATTTTCTTCAATTAAATGCCATGAGTGTAATGATATAACATTACATTCATATAAAGGTAATAAAGAAATATTTAATGCTCTTTCGAGTAAACCTTCAGCGTCATTATTGCTTAGAAGTGTGAATTTTCGCTTAGGTGTTGCTGTTGCGATTATCTGCTGTCTTTGGTCTGTTCTTAGTCAATTATTGTAGTGGTGATCTTATGATTAATATTACTAATTTGAGTGTTCACTACCGAGAGTCACTCGCTTTAGATGAGGTTTCTGCATTCATTGAAGAAGGGGAATTGATAGCTGTCGTTGGTCCGAATGGAGCAGGCAAGTCCACACTCCTCAAAAGTATTATGCAGCAACTAAAGCCAAGTTCGGGCTGTATCGATCTTGGTCATCGATGCTTGAAGGATATTGCTTATTTACCACAAAGTCATCAAATAGACCGTCAATTTCCAATAACGGTACGTGAATTTGTTTCGGCAGGATCATGGCAACGAATTAGTTTTTGGCGGGCTTTTGGTCGAACTGAGCAACGTTTGCTCCAAGAAGCATTGCATAAAGTAAACCTTATTGGTGTTGACGACCGACAAATAAGTACATTATCGGGCGGGCAGTTTCAACGTATGTTATTTGCGCGAATGTTAATGCAGGATGCCGATGTTTTGTTATTGGATGAGCCTTTTAATGCGATTGATGCGCAAACAACGGAAGATTTAATGACCGTCATTCATGACTGTCAACGTAAAGGCAAAACCATTCTCGCAGTTATTCATGATTTAGCATTAGTGAGACGATTTTTTCCTAACGTAATGCTAATTGCAACACAATTGATTGCCAGTGGAACAACAGAAACAGTAATGACAGGTGAAAATTTAGCGAAGGCTGGTTATCAATACTTGTCATCTGAAATGTCGCCACTTAACACAGAGTATTCGGTCAATTCTCTATCACAGACAGAACTGCCATTTTATGGTCGAAATATCTCATGATTACAGATTTATATACATTGTTTATTCAACCCTTCGCTGAATTTTCGTTTATGCAACGCGCATTGTGGGGATGTATCGTATTAAGTGCTAGTGCAACGCCTGTCGGTGTTTTTCTTACCTTAAGAAAGATGAGCCTAACGGGCGATGCGATGTCACATGCAATATTACCTGGTGCTGCGATTGGCTTTTTAATCTCTGGCGTTTCTGTTACAGCCATGACCATCGGTGGCGTTATCGCGGGTTGCATTGTCGCAATATTAGCTGGGGTAGTTGCACGCCACTCGAATGCGGAAGAAGACTCTAGTTTGGCGGCTTTTTACTTATTGTCGCTCGCGTCTGGCGTCCTCATTATTTCAGCAAAAGGCAGTAATATTGATTTACTTCACGTGTTATTTGGTTCGACATTAGCGTTGAATAACGACGCACTTATTTTATTAACGTCTATTGCTACCATTTCTTTGCTCACGCTGGCGGTATTGTATCGTCCGTTGGTAATGGAGTGCGTTGATCCTGCTTTTTTTAAGACCGTCAGTAAGCTAAGTGCTGTCGCTCACTATGGCTTTTTATTACTAGTTGTACTGAATTTAGTCGCAGGTTTTCATGCTCTAGGCACGCTAATGGCTGTGGGGTTAATGATTCTTCCAGCCGCTGTCGCCCGTTTTTGGACTGCAAAGCTAGGAGGAATGCTGCTAATTGCTTTTGTTACCTCCGTTATAAGCGGCTATCTCGGTCTTTTTCTTTCATTTCACGTCAGCCTCGCAACAAGTCCTGCAATCGTACTTGTTATGGGGTGTATCTACATTGTGTCGTTACTTTTTGGTCGACACGGTGGCTTACTTTTTAAAAACAGTTCTGCGTATTAACGGAAAGGAATACAAAATGTCAAAATCTCCTCTCATGCTTTCATTTATAGCTTTGGGTTTAGGTATGAGCTCGACGGCTATGGCTGAAGAAAAAGTGCCTGTTGTTGCTAGTTTTTCAATTTTGGGGGATTTGGTTTCTCAAGTGGGTGGCGAGCATATTTCATTAACAACATTAGTGAAAGCAAATGGTGATGCACATGTATATAGCCCAAGCCCTATGGACGCAAAAGCGGTTACTCATGCAAAGTTGTTAGTGGTGAATGGATTAGAATTTGAAGGTTGGATGCCACGATTGGTTGAGTCTTCCAATTTTATCGGTGAAAAAGTGGTTGCGTCTGATAGAATTGATGCAATGAAAGGTGATCATAATAATGACGAACATGATACTCATGATAGCGATCATGTTGAACACGAACACCATGCTGAGCACGATAATGGCCATCATGAAGAGCATGCTGAACATGATCACCATCATCATGGTGAGTTTGATCCCCATGCGTGGAATAGCATTGCGAATGTGAAAATATATGTGAGAAACATTGAAAAGGGGCTAAGTAAGGTCGATCCTAAAAACACCAATGATTATGAAGCGAATGCCCTCCATTACATTCAAAAGCTTGATAAACTTGAACTTCAGTTACATGCTGAAATTACTAAAATTCCTAAATCACAGCGTAACGTTATAACGCCACACGACGCTTTTGGTTACTTTTCTCGAGACTTTGATGTGACTTTCATTGCTCCACAAGGTACAAGTACTGAATCGGAAGCCAGTGCAGCTGATGTTGCTGCAATTATTACGCAAATACGCGAAGATAATGTAACTGCGGTGTTTATGGAAAATATTGCCGATAACCGAATGATTGAGCAAATTAGCCGAGAAACTGGAGCTAAAATTGGTGGTAAGCTATTTTCTGACGCGTTATCCAGCTCTGAAGGACCAGCATCTACCTATATTGAAATGATGCAATATAATGTGGATACAATTGTGAAAGCACTATCGCACTGATGCTTATGTTTAACGTTAATTGACATTCAATTCGATGAGTATTTAATTGCTAATGAGTGTTATAAAAGCCCAATATTTATTTGCTAATAATAAGCAATTGATTTTGGGCTTTTATTTAGCTGTTACATAATATGGAAGTGATAATTTAGAATACGGGCGACATGCCTACAGGCTGAGAGCTAAGCAGTACCGCGCCCATCAAAATTAATGCAACCCCGCCTGCTAGTTGAACAGTTGTTCCTGCCAAGTGAAGTGAAGTATCTGCATTCTTATTGTCTTTGGAATTACGGTCTATTTGTTGTTTATTCCCATTAAGATAACGCTTAACTAACTGTCTTCCTGTTATCGTCATGATTGCGATAATAGACGTTGTTAGCGCCGTGCCAATGGCCATTAAGAATGCACTTACAACACCTAGCCAATACATATCTACCATATTTGCAAACAGCAACACCATAATGGCACCCGTGCAAGGTCGGATGCCTATACTCAGAATAATCACCAAATACTCTTTGATTGAAGAAGCGCTATTGATGACCTCTGCGTCTGCGAAATGTTGATGGCCACAACCACAGTCACTACTGTGAAAATTATCGTCGGGGAGAGTATGCGAATTTTGAGCTGAGCGTAATATCACGTTAGGCTTGGCCGTATTTGTTGGTATGTGTTTTATGGCTGTAATGTTATTTGTGTTGAATACGAAGGCAGGTGTTTGCGGCTGTTGTGCATTCTTGAGGGATTGGTTTAACCGAAAAGATTGCCAAAGTGTACGTAAATTACGCCACACAATAACAAGCCCTAATATAACAACAGTATAAAAACTCAGAGTAACGAAGCGGTTAGCTTCACTGTTTACTTCACGCATCGATGAATTAAAGATAACAAGCAAGGTTGAGACAAGTGCAATAGCAACAACGGCCTGTAACAATGCTGATAATACCGTGAGGGTTAAACTGAGCTTAATTTTGGTGGGGTGGGTGGCTAAGTATGTGCTCACAATCAATTTCCCATGGCCAGGCCCTAAAGAATGTAACATGCCATAGATAAAGCTAAGTCCAGCTAGAGATAACCCCGCAGCTATGCTGTCGGCTTGAGCATCGTATAAGAGTTCACTGAGTTGATTATTAATGTCTTTTTGCCATTGCATGCTTGAAATCAGTAGTGAAGGCCAAGCTTGCCAGATGACATATCCAGTACCAAGAAATAAACCCGTTAAAATGAGTATTCCGTATTTTGAAAAGAAGAAAGGTTGTGCTATTTGTGTTTTCATCATCAATTTATCCTTTATTCTCTGAGCATGTAATCAAGACCGTTTGCGTGAATAATTGCCCGAGAGCATTATCAGGATCGGCATCGGCAGGTAGTGACATTGCATAAGACATTTGCTCTGAGGTTGGCTTCGGTTCAATTAACTCCAATGAACAGTGTTTAGCAAGATCGGGAGAAAGTTGAATATCTCCTTTTTTTTGCCAGCTCATATCAACGTAATAACTTGGCTCAAAAATCAGTAGCTTTAATGGATTTCCATCGAGTATTTTGGGTTTCGATAGTGGGAGAACAAAATCAAGCGTGAGCTTTGTTCTATTTTGGGTGAGTACCCCCCGTCTGGCTAAAGAATACTTGATGGGCGTTTCACCATCATAAAAGTACGTAAAGTAATGCTCAGCAATCATATTTTGCATTACAGAGGCTGCGACTTTCTGCATCGTTTTTGCTTTGTTTTCAGTCGATAAATCTTCACCATCAAGCATGTAAGCGGATGTCATTGCATCAAAAGTCCAAGACATTTTAAGTCCGGTTATTTGATTTTGGCTGCCCTCTATTTCAGTTTTTAAATCAATCCAAGAATGAGGATGAGCTTGAACTGTGAATGGAAATAGCACACAGAAGATCAGAGTAAAAAGACGAGACAATATTCCTTTTGAGTGACGATGTTGTTTGAGAAGGCTGGTTAATTGATTGATAAAAATATTCAAATTAAGGCTCTTATTGTCATTATCATATGTCTTTAACACGCCCTTAAACGCGTCTAATAGACTTGACTTAATATAATTTAAGTTATGTTATAACATCTCAACTTGTGTATCTAGCTTTGTTTTTTGGAGCCTTAAATTTCATTTATCCGGCTATGCCCAAGTTACTTTAAGGTGCTCTGAATCCTGCACCTTGAGGGTTACTTGGGTATACACTTTAAAAGTCTAATGAGCTTGGAATTGAACGATGAAGACGGTAAATAGCGTATTTAAGGGCAAAGTGCGGTGGGAGGTACTGGGCTTGCTAAGCGTTTTGTTGAATGGGGTGGCTTATGCTGATGAAACACCCGCTCGTTGCGATATATATATAAAAGGCAGTGAACAGCCAGCTATTTCGTTTCCTTGTACATTTTCTCAACGGCGAGGACATGTAACGATAACGCGATCTGATGAGGTCACTTATAGCTTTATACCTATAGGGGATACCCCTGGTAACTATGAAGATCAAAAGGGGAATGCCGTTTATAGGCAAAGAGGGCTGGGGGTCGATGGTGTGATCTTTAAATTGAAAAATGAGTCTGTTTACATTTATTGGGATGCAACAAGCTTAGAGCAAAAAACGAACGAAAAAAAAGAGCCATAATGATATTCTCATTGTAATTTAATCGTAAATTCTTTCATCTGTTCTATTTTTATATCAGTGGCTTAAGTTAATCTGTAGGGATAATGTTATATGTCGATTAAGTATCAAGGTATAAACCATCGAGCTATAAACAGAAAAAATAATTAAAACAAAAATCATAGGGACAGCATGTCTGACATACCAAAAAAAATACTGATCCTTTTTGCGCACCCGTCGCAATCGCGTTCAGAAGTTAATTCACCATTGTTTGAAGCATCCAAAACTATTGATAATGTAACAACGGTAGATCTCTACAGTGAGTACCCCACATTTAGAATTAACATCGATATCGAACAGCAACGTTTGCGTGATCACGATGTTATTGTCTTTATGTTTCCACTCTACTGGTATTCAACACCAGCGATTTTAAAAGAGTGGCAAGATTTGGTATTGGAATATGGTTTTGCTTATGGTTCAAATGGTACGGCACTACATGGTAAAAGTTTCTTATGCTCACTAACCGCTGGTGGTTCTGAAAAAGCTTATCATTCAGATGGGTATAATCATTTTACTATTCGAGAATTACTTCAACCTTTAGAGCAAACGGCTGATCTAACGGGTATGCAGTTTCTAGCACCATTTGCTTTGTTTGGATCGCGTACTGCTGTTGAAGAAAAGCGTATTCATGCACATGTCGATGATTGGAAGGAAGTGCTCGTTGCTTTGCGAGATAATAAGATGGATTTGGTACTCGCAAGTGAGTTATCAAAACTAAATCATGATCTTCCACGACTTATTAAGGATTATTCATGACGGGGTATTTTCTTCAGGCATTTATTTATTTATTTGCGGCTGTTATTGCAGTGCCAATCGCTAAAAGATTAGGGTTAGGTTCCGTATTAGGGTACTTAATTGCAGGTGTGGTAATCGGGCCTGTTATTGGTTTAGTGGGTAGCGAGACAACCACCATTCAACACTTTGCTGAATTTGGCGTTGTGATGATGTTGTTTTTAGTGGGGCTAGAGTTAGAACCAAGAATGCTTTGGGATATGCGCCATCGCCTTATTGGCTTAGGAGGGCTACAGGTTGGGCTTAGTACCTTTATAGTTATGGCAATTGCCATGGCTATGGGAATTGGTTGGACGGTTGCTTTAACCATTGGTTTGATTTTTTCATTGTCTTCAACTGCAATTGTATTGCAGACATTTAATGAGAAAGGGCTAGGTAAGACTGAAGGCGGTCGTACTGCATTTTCAGTTCTTCTGTTCCAAGATATTGCGGTTATCCCAATGCTGGCGTTAATTCCATTGTTGGCGTTACCAGAGTTAGTAGAAAAAGCGCAAAATCTAGTGCAAACAGCATCTGAACATAGCGAAGAGCTTAGCCTTGTTGTAGGGCTTCCGGGGTGGGCGTACGCCATTGTTGTTATTACTGCGATTGTTATCGTTGTTGTTGGTGGGCACTTTTTAAGTCGTCCACTATTTCGCTTTGTTGCCAGTTCAGGCTTACGAGAGATATTTACCGCCACAGCACTTATGCTGGTGATTGGTATTGCTGCTTTAATGAGTCTGGTTGGGTTATCACCAGCGCTGGGCACTTTCTTAGCCGGTGTCGTACTGGCTAACAGCGAATTCAGACATGAGCTTGAATCTAACCTTGAGCCGTTTAAAGGTCTATTACTGGGGTTATTTTTTATCACAGTCGGTGCAGGCATTGATTTTAATGTGTTATTCGGTGAGTTCGGTACAGTAATTGGTCTAACACTGGCGGTTATGCTTATTAAAGCTACCGTGTTGCTTGTACTGTCATTCATCTTTAAGGTGCAAGGTAGCGATCGTTGGCTTTTTGCTCTTAGCTTGGCACAAGCGGGTGAGTTTGGTTTTGTTCTATTGAGCTATACCGTGCAAAACCATGTGCTGCCAACTGATATTGCACAGACGCTATCATTAGTTGTAGCTCTGTCTATGTTTTTAACACCGGGCTTATTTATCTTGTTCGACAAGGTAATTTTACCGCGTTTCCAGAAAACAGAAAACGAACGAGAGGCCGATGTAATTGATGAGCAAGGTACGGTAATTATCGCGGGTATTGGTCGTTTTGGTCAGATTGTTAATCGCTTGCTGGTGGCTAATGGGGTTAAAACCGTCGTACTCGATCACGAGGTTGGTCAGATTGAAAACATGCGCAGTATAGGCATTAAAAGCTTCTTTGGTGATGCGACGCGTCCTGATTTGCTGCACACATCAGGAATAGAAGAAGCCAAAGTTATGATTGTGGCTATCGATGATAAAGAGCGTGCGGTTGAATTGGTGAAATATGTGAGAAAAACCTATCCGCATATTCGCATATTGGCGCGTGCCTACGACCGAGGACATCATTATGCGCTACGTTGTGCAGGGGCTGATTATATGATTAGCGAAACCTACCGTTCTGCATTGGCACTAGGTACTCAAGCATTGAAAGACGTTGGCTTTCATCCATTCCGTGCAGAGCAGCTTAAAGCCGCATTTGTCGAAACAGAAGCGCAAAGCAAAGAAGTGCTCTATCAAACATGGAAAGAAAGCACGGAAGAGAACAAGTTTAATGCCTCTTATCGTGAACTCTTTATGCAGCTAGAAGAAGCTCTAGGGGAAGCGATGAAAGGTGAGCGCAGTGACAAACATGCAAAGAGTGAACGTGGCTGGACACCACCACCAAAAGGGTACTCGGATGTTGTCGAGAAACTACAAGAAGAAAAGGGCAGTGAAGATTAGAAACAATTATCTTCTGTTTAGTGACTGCACTTAACAATCAAAAGTGGTGAATTAGGGCTGTGGATATAGCGCTTAACTCACCACTTTTATTTTATTGCTCAAGTACTTCTTACTGTTTATTTTTCTATTTTATCATTGGCAGTTATGGCTAGCTTCTTTTCTTTGAGCTATGTGGCTTATTCGTTGCTTGCCCTTGCTCGACTAACGTTGCCTTCACTTAATTGTTTAAGCACCTGATTTTTAGGACCATCAGCAATAATATGCCCTTGTTCCATCACGATTAAGCGATCAACGATATCTAACATACTGGTTTTATGGGTGATAAGAATAAGCGTTTCGTCTTTAGATAAGCTTTTTAATTGATGCTTAATGTACATTTCTGAACGGTTGTCCATGCTGCTTGTTGGCTCATCCATTAACAGCACGGGAGGTTTACCAACAATCGCGCGTGCAATAGCAATGGCTTGACGCTGGCCCCCAGAAAGAGATGCGCCCCCTTCACCGACTTGCTTCTCTAAGCCAGCTGCATCTTGCTGCGTAAAGCTTGTTACCCCTGCGCGTTCTGCTGCAAGCAGAATTTCTTGGTCCGTCGTTAACGGGCGACCCAGTATGATGTTGTCGCGAATAGAACCGAAAAACAAAGTAATATCTTGTGGTACACAGCCAATATTACGGCGTACATCAATATGATGAAGCTGATTGATATCGGTATCATCAATTTGAACCGATCCTTCTATGGGCTGGTATAAGCCCATAATCAAGCGCTCAATCGTGGTTTTCCCTGAACCAATACGCCCAATGATGGCTACCTTTTCACCCGGATTAATCGTGAAGCTCACGTCTTTAAGTGCTGCGTTGGTTGCATTGGGGTAAGTGAAACTCACTTTATTAAACTCAATTTTACCTTTGATAACAGGACGGTGAATGTAGCGCTTACCGTCTTCTTGTTCTGTCGGCATTTGCATGAGTTGCTCGATGATTGTCATCGCTGATTTTGCTTGATTATAGCGAGTTGATAGCAATGAAAGTTGTACCATAGGGCCAACAGCTCGTCCGCTTAACATAGTGGCGGCAATGAGTCCGCCCATGGTTAACTGACCATCAGCAATGAGATATACGCCAAATACGATCATGGCAACGGACACAAACTGCTGTAAGAACCCAGCCGTGTTTTGAACCGAGTCGGTAAGACGACGAGATTTGATCCCCCAGTTGGCCATGTGGGCAACCGCTTCTTCCCAACGATATTGAAACTGATTTTGTGCCCCAAACAGTTTCACGGTTTCCAAGCCACTTAAGCTTTCAATTAAGTTCGCATTTTTTTGCGATGAAAGACGAGAACCTTCTTCAATACTACGGCGTAAAGGGCGTTGAATGAGTAAGCTATAAATAGCCAGAATAGTTACCGCAACCAAAGGAACAAGTGCTAGAGGGCCTGCAACAAACCAAATAATAAGAAGAAACATCAATGCAAAAGGTAAATCAATCATTGATGAAACGGTCGCAGAGGTAAAAAATTCTCTTATAGATTCAAACTCTTGCATATGGCGAGCAAACGCACCCACCGAAGGTGGCTTGGCTTCCATTCGAATGCCCATTACTCGGCTAAATATTTTAGCTGAAATTAACAGGTCTGATTTTTTTCCGGCTAAGTCAATGAAGTAACTGCGCATGACTTTTAGCACTAAATCAAAGCCAAAAATAATGGTGATACCAATTGCCAGTACCCATAAAGAGTCAAACGCAAGATTAGGTACTATTTTATCGTAAACAAGACGAGTAAAAAGAGGGGCAGAAATAGCAAATATATTGATCAAAATGGAAGCGATGAAAACATCTCGGTAGATATTACGAGATTCCCACAGCGTACTCCAAAACCAGTGGCCATCACGGGTTTTTAATATTTCAGGTGAACGCTCATCATAACGAAAGCGTTTTTTCATCAAAAATAAATGACCAGTGTATTGCTGGTTTAAGTCATCAAGGCTTATCCATTGCTGGCTATCATCTGATTGCGCCAGCACAACTTCTACTTCGCCTTTTTCATTATCTACACTTAGTACAACACATGCATCGCCGCCTTTTAATAGTGCGACGACAGGGAATAATAACGGTGAGATGTCTTTGAGTGCAATTTTGCTATCTTTGGCTTGTAAACCTGCTTTTTCGGCCGCACGAGGTAGAAGAAATGGAGTAAGAAGACCATCGGCTAGGGGGAGATCTGCAACCAAGGCTTCAGGAGAGTTAGCCTGTCCATAATAGCGGCTAACATAGACTAAAGACTGCAGTAGAGGGTCTTTCATACGGTTCTCTCGCTATTTATTTTATCTACCACATAGCCTTGGAAACCTCGCACCATGAGTTCGGTCAGCTTTTCTTGTTGGCTGATTGTTTCAACACGAGTGGCGATGGTGGTAATTAATAGATTATTCGCTGTGCGGGTAATTGATGCGAGTACATCAGCTTTGACTTGATGCTCAATTTGGTGAGTATATGCAAAATCCAGTTTTACATAAGCCGGACGAAACTTATTAAGGTAACCGATCGAACTGAAATTATGTCCAAAATTATCGATACCAAAGGCGAAGTTATTTTGATGGATGATTTCACACAATAACCCTGCATTGTCGCTATGTTTGATAAAACAAATTTCAGGAAGCTCAAATATAATGCGTTCTTTCAATTGTGGGTTAGATTGCATTTTATTGGCTAACCAGCGAATGAAGCCAGTGTCGTTCACACTGCTTTTTGTAATATTAACGGCAATGTTACCGACATTTTTATCGCTATTTAGCATAATGAATAGCTCATCGATGATGTGCATATCCATATGTGTACCCGCATTTAATTGTTCTATTGCACCTAAGAATTGTGCTGCCGAATAATGTTGGCTGCCTTTCTTTATGTAGGCAAATGCTTCTTGATGGAGGGTATTCTGGTGATGATCAATTGCTTTTTGAAAGTTGAATTTAAACAACTTATTAGCAATAGCTTCGTCTACTAATGCTTTCCATTGTTGCTTACCCATAGTGGTTTGTTTACTGGTGTCGCTTTGCTCTTTTACATCAAATAATGCAAGGGGCTCTTGCGGTTGTTGCTTTGCTTGCATTAAAGCATTGTCAGCTTGAGCAAGTAGCGATGTAATATTGTCATCATGGTTGCGCATGACTAAACCGACAGTCGCTTGAACTGGAGCAAGATCAAGAGGATCGCTCTGCAGTTCAGATGTCATGTGCAGTAATGAGCTGCCAATTATCTTTAGCTCTGCAGCTGTGATATTTGGCGCGAGTAACATAAATTCGCATTGGTTAAGACGTGCGATAGTGTAATCATCATTGATGAGTTCTTTCATTCGAACAGACAGTGTTTGTACGAGGTGGTCACCGGCCTCATACCCATCGAGTGCATAGGCATCTGTGATTAAATCAACTTTCAATAATGCAATGCCGCCTTCTGATGGTGATGTTAACCAAGAATTAAGCTGAGTCATTAAGTAGCTACGGTTTGCCAGCCCTGAAACTGGATCCTGATAAGCCCTAATACGTAAGTTATCGGCTTCTTGTGCTTGTTGCTCAAAATGGATTTTAAGCTGTGCGCTCATATGGTTAAACGCAACAACAACATCACTTAATTCACGAATTTTGGGAATAGATAAAGGATCATCAAATTGATTATTCGACATTTGACGAGCACGAAGTTGAATCGCCTTTAGTGGCTTGAGCACTTTTGACAAAATAAATGCGAGGAATATTAAGCCTAATAAGAACGTGGATGTAAAACCGATCAGGAGTTGTAAGCTGGCTTGCCAAAGTTGCTGGTAAGCATAGATCGAGCTGCTGGTTACAGTGAGGCTTGCCAATTGCATCCAACCGCTAGTGAGTGTAGTGGAACGCGTGATCGGTTCAATGATGATTATGCTTTGAAACCAGTCGGGCACACCTGTTACCTGAGTCGGGTAGCTGCGTATAATCTCCCCGTTGTCATTCAGCATACTTAAGTGCACTTTGCTGTAAAAGCTGCTGTCAAAGGTGGCGTTGATAACAGATTCTGCAGATATTGTGTCATTGACTTCTAGATAGGGGGCCAACGCCATACCAACAGCACTGATCGCGTTATCTATTTCTGTTGATTGTTGCTCACGTAAAAAGTCACGTGTTGTGTTGAATTGAATCACAAACACAGAGGTGATAAGCGCAAAAAATACAACCAGCATCCATATCAAGAGTTGTCTATAAAGTGTCATTGTGGTCACTCATCAAAGTTAATTTTAGGTCTATTCAGTTTTATACGATCTGAACGTTGGCGTAGGTCATTCCACAAACTTAACCTGGAAGCTTTACCTGCTAACTGTCCTTGTCCTTTCTGTTTCATTAACCAGAGTTTGCTAGCATTAAAGCTGTATATAGGCAGTAAATCTGGTCGTTTTGTTGCTGGCTTAATGTCACCATCAAGGTTATCAAGCAGCAATGGTACAGATGACGGGGTAGGGTAATAGGCTACCACCATATGAAATTGATTGAGCTTTAGGGCTTTTACATATACTAATCGTAACTTGTTATCGGCAACGCCCAATTCACGCAACGAGAAGTATTTTGCAATACTGAAATCTTCACAATCACCAGCCCCCACACCTAGAAACTCAAGAGGGGTCGCCCAGAAGTCTTCTTTTCCCCATAACTTGATATCATCAATAAAAATCAACTGGTTAAAGAAATCATTCACTTCTTGTAGCTTGGTATCAATATCTTGTAAAGCATTATCATTGACAATATTCCGCCATGCCGTCACTCGCTTTCCAGCGCGTTCGCCATAAAATTGCATGATGGTATTGATCTGTTTCGACTCTTTATCCGTCAGTGCAATAGCACTTGCTGATAATAATAGAGCGAGAACCCAGAAAGCCACTCTCTTCATTCTATTTGATCAATTATCAGTAAATGCATTAATTATCTCTTAACGTAAAAATAGTCCACTCTTCAACAAGGCTACCTTTTGAACCGATAACACGCGCAACAACACGGCGGCTAAGTGTGTTTGTAGCTTCACTTGATTCTGCTGCAATTGGTTCAGCGTCGCCAAAGCCAATTGTTTTTATTCGTTGAGGAGCAACACCTTCGGCAATGAGCTGCTCTCGTACTTTTGTTGCTCGTCGTTTTGATAGGCCAATATTGTATTCTGAGTTACCAACAGGGCTCGCATAACCTTTTAATTCAATATACGCTTCTGGGTAGACATCTAAAAAATCAGCCATGCGTTGAATTTCGGACAAAAAGGCTTCAGGTATTGCCGTTGAATCATTGGCAAAAAGAACCCGCACATCATTCTCTTCTTCACGGTTTATGCTGGTTGGGCAGCCATCGTTATCAACGATAGCTGAGTGTGGAGTGTCTGCACATTTATCACGGGCGTTAATCACACCATCTTTATCGAAGTCTCGCTGGTCTTGTGATTGTTCAGCAATAGGCGGATCTTCCACTGTGACAGAACAGCCAAATAAGGTGAGTGCTAATAAACCGGTTACAGTTCGTTTCATTGTTATTATTCCCTTATTTATTTGACTGTTTTAACCCAGCTTTCTGGTACATCAACACGCATTTCATCGAGTAGTAAACCTGTCGCATTTAACACACGATACTTGGCTAAAATACCGCTGTAGTGGGCATTCAAGTAGGCTTTTCGTGATTCAAATAGCTCATTTTCTGTGTTCAAAACGTCGAGTAATGTTCGTTTACCAATCCTAAATTGTTTTTCATACGCGATGACTGTTCGAGCAGAAGCATCAACATGTTCTTGCAAAAATTTAGTTTGATCAGATGCTAGTTCCATGGCACTCCAGGCTAAACGCGTGCCTTCATCTAGCATGCGGTGGGCGCGATCACGAACATCTTTAGATTTATTGATTTGGTATGCCGCACGACGACTTTTTGCAGCATCAGAGCCACCGTTATAGAGGTTATAACGCATTTTTAGCATTGCTTTGAACTCATCGGTATCACCACGTGAACCATCGAGTTCTTCTCCCCATTCTTGAGAAGCTTCAATACTGAATGATGGATAAAATGTGCCTTTAGCCTGTTCATATTGTTGCTGAGCAGCTTCGATGTCATTAGACGCTACATAAATAACAGGGTTGTTTTTTCGTGCTTTTTCCATGGCGTCATCAAGCGAGATCGCCACGTAATTGATGTCGACTTCTGGTTTTTCCAACGCTTCTGGGTATGCGCCAATTGTACGAATAAAAGCTGTGTTTTTGTCGTTTAGGTTACTTTTTGCTGATAATAAATTGGTGTTTGAGCGAGCTAGACGACCTGCTACTTGAGCAAGATCAGCAGTAGAACCAATACCTGAATCGGCACGTTTTTTAATATCTGAATACATGCGTTGGTGAACCGCAAAGTTGGCTTCAGACAGAGCTAATATTTCTTGAGCGCGTAATACATCGAGGTAACTTTCAGTGGCTGTTAATGCCATATCTTGTGCGTCAGACAATAATTGGTAACGTTGAGCTTCTGTTTCTGCTTTATTACGCTGAATATCGTTATACGTTATTGAGCCATCCCACAGTAATTGTCTGATTGATATTTTTGCATTTCGAGGGTCAAATTCCCCTTTAGTACCTAATTTATTATCGTAGTCTTCATAACCAATACCAGCCTCTAGATCGACAGAGGGTAGGTAGTCACCCGTTGATGCATCAATGAGTTCGTTACGACTCATAAATTCATTATAAGCACTTCGAATTTCAGGGTTTGAGCTTAATGTTTGGGCAATAGCTTGCTCTAATGATTGAGCCATCACAGGCATAGCCATAGATTGTAGGCTAATAAGTAGAGCGATTTTTTTAATGCGTTGTTTTATTATCATTATAATTACTCTCTTAACGCTGTTTGACGCGCTTTGAGCACTGGTTTAAGCAAATAATCTAAAACAGAACGCTTTCCTGTAATGATATCTGCCGATGCGGTCATGCCTGGGATGATAGGTAAGGGCTCACCATCTGGCCCTTTAAGGGTGTTATCTTCAGTCCTTATCCGTACTTGGTAATAACTATTTCCTTCTTCATCCTGAATTGTGTCTGCACTGATTGTTTCTAAGTAACCGGATAAACCACCGTAGACTGTAAAATCATAAGCACTAAATTTGAGCATTACAGGTAAATCTGGACGTAAAAACCCAATATCTTGAGGCGCGATTTTAGCCTCAATCAGTAAATTATCTTCTGATGGCACAATCTCAACTAAGTCCATTCCTGGTTGAATGACACCACCTACAGTATTGACATAAATCTTTTGGATTGTGCCTGTTACAGGAGATAAAACGACAGTTCGATTGACGCGATCTTCAAGACCCACCTGTGATTCTAATAAACTATCGAGTTGGTCACTGGTTTCATTCAATTCAGCTTGTGCTTCAGAGCGAAAATTAGATGCAATATTAATATATTTGAAGATGACTTCTTGAATTGTTGCCTGTGTTACCGGTATCTGTAGCTCTGCAGATGTCAATTCACGCTTAGTATCGTTTAGTTGTCGTTGCAGCTTAAGTAATTCAATCTTGGGTACAACGCCTTCATCAGCTAGAGGCTTTGTGATGTTATATTCTTTACTGGCGATGTTGTAGCTGCGTCGAAGGTTATTCATACGTGATTTAGTTTCGATTAATTCACGCTCTTTTTGACTAATTTGTTGTGCCATTCCTGATAACTGGTTTTGAACATTTGAAATTTTATCGTTGTATTCATTTTTTTGACGTTGAACCAGTCTCTTATGTTTATCTTCAAAATTGGCATCAAATTTAAGAATGTTATCTTTTATATCAACACTTTTTCGCCAGTTACTATTTGCATTTTTCTTGTTAACAGTGACGCTATTTAATAAAGCATTTAGGCGTATAGAGTCAGCTTGAGAGCCTGCCAAGTTTTGCGTTCGCTCACGAAAATCGGATCGGAATAGAGTATCATCAATCAATAGCAGCTTTTGATTTTGTTCAACATGTTGCCCTTCTTTTATCAATACCTCTTTGACGATGCCGCCTTCTAGATTTTGCACAATTTGCAGCTGAGATGATGGTATTACCTTACCCGTACCCACTGTTACTTTATCCAGTTTGGCGACAGATGCCCATGCAATTGCAACGATAAAAAACAACACCATTACCCAAAGCATTATTCGCGCACTATGTGGTGTATTTAGCAATAAAGCCGCAGATTTATCATCAACGAAGTCTAATTGAGTAGTTGAAAGTGGTCGTTTTTTTTTCGCCATAAAATTACCAATGCAGTAGCCTAAAAATGAATACAACAAACACCTAGTTACATTCTAGCCCTAAAAAAATATTCTTTATAAAACATAGAGTAAAAGTTTCATATCTTACTATTTTTTCTTATGTCATTAAATGCATCTTGCTCCACAGGTGCTTAAGGTACGTTTTTCTATACAAAACATGGATGAGGAATCTACTCATTATGCTATTCACTACTTATAAAATACACTTTTATGTGCAATTGGTTTAATTTGTCTTCTGTTAGTATGTTTGTAACAGATTATTTCAAATGATAAACTGCCAATATATTGACGTAAAGTGTTATTTTTACTAAAAGTATGAATGCTTTATCACAAAATGACGTCAAAAAAGTGATAGAAGCACAGTTTAACGATTAACGTACCATTATTGGAAAGTGTGCTTTTTAGACATTACTTCCAAATATTGAAAAACATACATGGTTTTATCCATGCTGATGAAGTTAGGTGTTTGATCTAACAAAATAATAATAAAGATAAAATCTTATGTGCGTATGTACATATCCAAGTGCTAACTGAGTGGTCTTTTTATGGATACGAACGATACAAAGAATATGGTTGATATGCAGGCTTCAAAGGATGTCGCTTTTATCATTAAAGCAGGGAACAAGGTTGTTCCTATAAAAGCTGACTATCAGATGCAATCAGATGATGTAGTCGTTGCAAATGCAGGTGCTAAATTTGTTGTGATGCAAAATGGCATCCCTACGATTGTGAATGAATCTTGCCCAGCTTGTATCATGATGTCCGTAGACGGTCTAAAAATCTCAGAGCTTAGTGATAGTGTATCGTTTAGCGCAGAAGGTGCGAGTAATTCTAGCTTTTCATCGAATGATGTAGCTGCAATTCAAAATGCAATTTTATCCGGCGAAGACCCAACAGAAACGCTAGAAGCAGCAGCTGCTGGTAATGAAGTACAGGGTTCGTCGAATAGCCGTTTTGTTGTTATCAATTATGATAATGACGAAATGTTGGCGCAAGCTGGCTTCGATACTGCCAATGAACAACAAGCAACTAATAATGAAGATGAAAGCTTGGCTGTTCTGACAGCTGAAGGAGGCGATACTGCGTCTATTTCTTTGGTGGAAGGCGATCTAAGTGCAGGAACATATCCGGTAGAAACTACTCAATCGGTCACTATTGAAGCTGGAACACAACCACTCGATCCTGACTCTTTTACGTTTGACTCTCTCATTCTTGATAGTTTACTTAGTGAGCTAAATAGTGAAATCACATCAGGTAGTGAGCCTGTTGAATTTATCTTTGATGCAGCTACGAATTCTATTATTGGTACGCAAAATGGCGAACTGGTACTAACCATTGACTTAGATACAAGCACCAATGGTCGAGATGTTACTGTCGATATCACGACGACATTACATAAACCTGTTGATCATACGGATGGCGCGAACAATAGCGGCTTAGTGACCAACGTTGATGATCAAATCAATATTAATGTGTCTATTCAGGGCACAGATACCAGCAACAATGCTCTCGATAATCCGGTTAAAATTGATATCGGTATTGCTGACGGTGCTGATCCGTCTTTTAGTACGGATACTGGCGTTATCATTAATGAGTCTACAGATAAAAACGAAGTAATTTCTGGTCAAATCCCATTGGATTTGGGTTCAGATGCGATTGATACGATTGTTTTCCAAGCTAACCAACCAGGATTAACTGGCATTACGAGTAATGGTCTGCCAACGACGTATACCGTTTCTGACAACACTATTACTGTTGTAGATAGTGCGAATAACCCAGTCATGACGGTGACCATTGCCACTGACGGTTCGTACGATGTCACAGTTACAGGTCCAATCGACCAAGGTGACAGTGAATCCACCAATATTGATTTGAACGTGACTGCCACTGACAAAGATGGTGATACCACTGACGGTTCGATGGATATCACTATTAATGATGGCATTAATGCTGCGGGTGGTGACCTAGGTGCGCTCACGCTGAATGAAGGCGATTTGGACACGGCGGGTGACGGTGTTAATCCGAACGATTCCGATACCACATACCCAGCCTCGCAATCAGGCTCATTCATTATCAAAGCGGGTGAAGACAGCCTTGTTCCAAGTTCAGTAAAGGTTGATCCAGCATTACAAAGTGATTTGATCACTGAACTGCAAAATGAACTGACTTCAGGCGGCGAGGCGCTGACCTTTGAAGTGGATAGTAACGGCAATCTGGTCGGTAAACTGCCAAATGGTGTTGTGGCTGTAACCGTTACCTTGTCGGGCGAACAACAAGGTCAAGACGTGAAAGTCACAGTGACCATCACGCAGAATGTCCCACTGGATCATAATGGCTCAGACGGAACGGGTTACATTACTTCTGCCAATAATGACATTCACATCAATGTGCCCGTGCAAGCCACTGATACTGACGGCGATGATTTAGATACGCCTGCCAATGTGGACATCACCATTACCGATGGTGCGAACCCATCGTTCGGTACTGATTCGGGTATCACAATTGATGAAACCACGCAGAAAGGCGATGTGATTTCCGGTCAGATCCCACTGGATGTGGGCTCTGATGAGATTGATACCATTGTGTTCCAAGTGGCTCAACCTGGATTAACAGGGATCACCAGTAATGGTGAAGCGACGACGTTTACGGTTGTGGGGAATACCCTGACGGTTCTCGACAGTGCTGGCGACACCGTGATGACAGTGACCATCGCGACTGACGGATCGTATGAAGTGACTGTAACAGGTCCGATCGATCAAGGTGACAGTGAATCCACCAATATTGACCTGAACGTGACTGCCACTGATAAAGATGGCGATACCACTGACGGTTCGATGGATATCACTATCAATGATGGCATCAATGCTGCGGGTGATGACCAAGGTGCGCTCACACTGAATGAAGGCGATTTAGACACGGGTGGTGACGGTGTTAATCCGAGCGATACCGACACCACATACCCCGCATCACAATCAGGCTCATTCGTTATCAAAGCGGGTGAAGACAGCCTTGTTCCGGGTTCAGTAAAAATCGACCCAGCATTACAAAGTGACTTGATCACCGAACTGCAAAATGAACTGACTTCGGGCGGCGAGGCGCTGACCTTTGAAGTGGATAATAACGGTAACCTAGTTGGTACATTGCCGAATGGTGATGTGGCTGTCACGGTTACCCTGTCGGGCGAGCAACAAGGTCAAGACGTGAAAGTCACAGTGACCATCACGCAGAATGTCCCACTGGATCATAATGGCTCAGACGGAACGGGTTACATTACTTCCGCCAATGATGACATTCACATCAATGTACCCGTGCAGGCAACAGATACTGACGGTGATGATTTAGATACCCCCGCCAATGTGGACATCACTATTACCGACGGCGCTAATCCATCATTCGGTGCTGATTCTGGCGTGACGATTAATGAGTCAACAGATAAAGGCGATGTGATTTCCGGTCAGATCCCACTGGATGTGGGCTCTGATGCGATTGATACCATTGAATTCCAAGCTAGCCAGCCAGGATTAGCGGGGGTCACCAGTAATGGTGAGGTGACGACATTCACGGTTGTGGGGAATACCCTGACGGTTCTCGACAGTGCAGGCGATACCGTGATGACGGTGACCATTGCCACTGACGGTTCGTATGAAGTGATCGTCACTGGTCCTGTTGACCAAGGTGACAGTGAATCGACCAATATTGACTTGAACGTCACTGCCACTGATAAAGATGGTGACACCACTGACGGTTCGATGGATATCACTATCACTGACGGTACCAATGCAGCGGGTGGTGACCAAGGTGCGCTAACACTGAACGAAGGTGATTTAGATACGGCGGGTGACGGTGTTAATCCGAGCGATACCGACACCACATACCCCGCATCACAATCAGGCTCATTCGTTATCAAAGCGGGTGAAGACAGCCTTGTTCCAAGTTCAGTAAAGGTTGATCCAGCATTACAAAGTGATTTGATCACTGAACTGCAAAATGAACTGGCTTCAGGCGGCGAGGCGCTGACCTTTGAAGTGGATAATAACGGTAACCTAGTTGGTACATTGCCGAATGGCGATGTGGCTGTGACCGTTTCCTTGTTTGGCGAACAACAAGGTCAAGACGTGAAAGTCACAGTGACCATCACGCAGAATGTCCCACTGGATCATACTAATACCGGCGACAGCGAAGGCTACATTACTTCCGTCAATGATGACATTCACATCAATGTGCCCGTGCAAGCCACTGATACTGACGGCGATGATTTAGATACGCCTGCCAATGTGGACATCACCATTACCGACGGTGCGAACCCATCTTTCGGTACTGATTCGGGTATCACAATTGATGAAACCACGCAGAAAGGCGATGTGATTTTCGGTCAGATCCCACTGGATGTGGGCTCAGATGCGATTGATACCATAGTGTTCCAAGCGGCTCAACCTGGATTAACAGGGATCACCAGTAATGGTGAAGCGACGACGTTCACGGTTGTGGGGAATACCCTAACGGTTCTCGACAGTGCAGGCGATACCGTGATGACGGTGACCATTGCCACTGACGGTTCGTATGAAGTGATCGTCACTGGTCCTGTTGACCAAGGTGACAGTGAATCGACCAATATTGACTTGAACGTCACTGCCACTGATAAAGATGGCGATACCACTGACGGTGCGATGGACATCACCATCACTGACGGCATCAATGCCGCGGGCGGTGACCAAGGTGCGCTCACACTGAACGAAGGCGATTTGGACACGGCGGGTGACGGTGTTAATCCGAGAGATACAGACTCTTCTTATCCAGTATCGCAATCAGGTTCGTTTGTTATCAAGGCGGGCGAAGACAGCCTTGTTCCGGGTTCAGTAAAAATCGACCCAGCATTACAAAGTGATCTGATCACTGAACTGCAAAATGAACTGACCTCAGGTGGTGAGGCGCTGACATTTGAGGTTGATACGAGCGGTAATCTGGTTGGCAAACTGCCGAACGGTGATGTGGCTGTAACCGTTACCTTGTCTGGCGAGCAGCAAGGTCAAGACGTGAAAGTCACAGTGACCATCACGCAGAATGTTCCACTGGATCATAATGGTTCAGATGGAGTGGGCTACATTACCTCTGCCAATGATGAGATTCACATCAACGTACCCGTGCAGGCCACTGACACTGACGGTGATGATTTAGATATCCCTGCCAATGTGGATATCACGATCACCGACGGTGCGAACCCATCGTTCGGTACTGATTCGGGTATCACAATTCATGAAACTACGCAGAAAGGTAATGTGATTTCCGGTCAGATCCCATTGGATGTGGGCTCAGATGCGATTGATACCATAGTGTTCCAAGCGGCTCAACCTGGATTAACAGGGATCACCAGTAATGGTGAAGCGACGACGTTCACGGTTGTGGGGAATACCCTAACGGTTCTCGACAGTGCAGGCGATACCGTGATGACGGTGACCATTGCCACTGACGGTTCGTATGAAGTGATCGTCACTGGTCCTGTTGACCAAGGTGACAGTGAATCGACCAATATTGACTTGAACGTCACTGCCACTGATAAAGATGGCGACACCACTGACGGTGCGATGGACATCACCATCACTGACGGCATCAATGCCGCGGGCGGCGACCAAGGTGCGCTCACACTGAACGAAGGCGATTTGGACACGGCGGGTGACGGTGTTAATCCGAACGATTCCGATACGACATACCCAGCCTCGCAATCAGGTTCGTTTGTTATCAAGGCGGGTGAAGACAGCCTTGTTCCGGGTTCAGTAAAAATCGACCCAGCATTACAAAGTGACTTGATCACCGAACTGCAAAATGAACTGACCTCAGGTGGCGAGGCGCTGACCTTTGAAGTGGATAATAACGGTAACCTAGTTGGTACATTGCCGAATGGTGATGTGGCTGTCACGGTTATCCTGTCGGGCGAGCAACAAGGTCAAGACGTGAAGGTCACGGTGACTATCGAACAGAATGTCCCGCTTGATCATAATGGCTCAAACGGTACGGGCTACATTACTTCTGCCAATGATGACATTCACATCAATGTACCCGTGCAAGCGACTGACACTGACGGCGATGATTTAGATACGCCTGCCAATGTGGACATCACCATTACCGATGGTGCGAACCCATCATTCGGTGCTGATTCTGGCGTGACAATTAATGAGACAACAGATAAAGGCAATACGATTGAAGGTCAGATCCCATTGGATGTGGGTTCAGATGCGATTGATACGATTGTTTTCCAAGTGGCTCAACCTGGATTAACAGGGATCACCAGTAATGGTGAAGCGACGACGTTTACGGTTGTGGGGAATACCCTGACGGTTCTCGACAGTGCTGGCGACACCGTGATGACAGTGACTATCGCGACTGACGGATCGTATGAAGTGACTGTAACAGGTCCGATCGATCAAGGTGATAGCAAATCCACAAATATCGACTTAAACGTGACAGCCACTGACAAAGATGGTGATACCACTGACGGTTCGATGGATATCACTATTAATGATGGTACCAATGCTGCGGGTGGTGACTTAGGTGCACTCACGCTGAATGAAGGCGATTTGGACACGGCGGGTGACGGTGTTAATCCGAGAGATACAGACTCTTCTTATCCAGTATCGCAATCAGGTTCGTTTGTTATCAAGGCGGGCGAAGACAGCCTTGTACCGGGTTCAGTAAAAATCGACCCAGCATTACAAAGTGATCTGATCACTGAGCTGCAAAATGAACTGACCTCAGGTGGTGAGGCGCTGACGTTTGAGGTTGATACGAGCGGTAATCTGGTTGGCAAACTGCCGAACGGTGATGTGGCTGTCACGGTTACCCTGTCGGGCGAGCAACAAGGTCAAGACGTGAAGGTCACGGTGACTATCGAACAGAATGTCCCGCTTGATCATAATGGCTCAAACGGTACGGGCTATATTACTTCTGCTAATGATGACATTCACATCAATGTGCCCGTGCAAGCGACAGACACCGATGGCGATGATTTAGATAGCCCTGCCAATGTGGATATCACGATCACCGACGGTGCTAATCCATCGTTCGGTGCTGACTCTGGCGTGACGATTGATGAAACTACGCAAAAAGGTGACGTGATTTCGGGTCAGATCCCATTGGATGTGGGCTCAGATGCGATTGATACCATAGTGTTCCAAGCTGACCAGCCGGGATTAACTGACATTACGAGTAATGGTCTGTCAACGACCTTTACTGCTACTGGCGATACCCTGACAGTACTTGATAGTGCTGGCGACACCGTGATGACGGTGACCATTGCCACTGACGGATCGTATGAAGTGATCGTTACTGGTCCTGTTGACCAAGGTGACAGTGAATCCACAAATATCGACTTAAACGTGACTGCTACTGACAAAGATGGTGATACCACTGACGGTTCGATGGATATCACTATCACTGACGGTACCAATGCCGCGGGTGGTGATCAAGGTGCGCTAACATTGAACGAAGGTGATTTAGATACGGCGGGTGACGGTGTTAATCCGGGTGATACCGATACCACATACCCAGTATCGCAATCAGGTTCGTTTGTTATCAAGGCGGGTGAAGACAGCCTTGTTTCGGGTTCAGTAAAAATTGACCCAGCATTACAAAGTGACTTGATCACTGAACTGCAAAATGAACTGACCTCAGGTGGTCAGGCACTGACGTTTGAAGTGGATAGTAACGGTAACCTAGTTGGTACATTGCCAAACGGTACTATTGCTGTAACCGTTTCTTTGTCTGGTGAGCAGCAAGGTCAAGACGTGAACGTTACGGTGACGATCACGCAAAATGTACCGTTGGATCATAATGGCTCAGAAGGAACGGGCTACATTACTTCTGCCAATGATGACATTCACATCAATGTACCCGTGCAGGTAACAGATACTGACGGCGATGATTTAGATAGCCCTGCCAATGTGGATATCACGATCACCGACGGTGCTAATCCATCATTCAGTGCTGATTCGGGTGTGACGATTGATGAAACTACGCAAAAAGGTGACGTGATTTCGGGTCAGATCCCACTGGATGTGGGCTCTGATGAGATTGATACCATTGTGTTCCAAGTGGCTCAACCTGGATTAACAGGGATCACCAGTAATGGTGAAGCGACGACGTTTACGGTTGTGGGGAATACCCTGACGGTTCTCGACAGTGCTGGCGACACCGTGATGACAGTGACTATCGCGACTGACGGTTCGTACGATGTCACAGTTACAGGTCCAATCGACCAAGGTGACAGTGAATCCACCAATATTGATTTGAACGTGACTGCCACTGACAAAGATGGTGATACCACTGACGGTTCGATGGATATCACGATCACTGACGGTACCAATGCTGCGGGTGATGACCAAGGTGCGCTAACGCTGAACGAAGGTGATTTAGATACGGCGGGTGACGGTGTTAATCCGAGCGATACCGACACCACATACCCAGTATCGCAATCAGGTTCGTTTGTTATCAAGGCGGGTGAAGACAGCCTTGTTCCAAGTTCAGTAAAGGTTGCTCCAGCATTACAAAGTGACTTGATCACCGAACTGCAAAATGAACTGACTTCAGGCGGTGAGGCGTTGACCTTTGAGGTTGATGCGAGCGGTGATCTGGTTGGTAAACTGCCAAACGGTGTTGTGGCTGTAACCGTTTCCTTGTCTGGCGAACAACAAGGTCAAGACGTGAAAGTCACGGTGACTATTACGCAAAATGTCCCGTTGGATCATAATGGCTCAGACGGAACGGGTTACATTACCTCCGCCAATGATGAGATCCACATCAATGTACCCGTACAGGCGACAGATACTGATGGCGATGATTTAGATACCCCAGCCAATGTGGACATCACTATTACCGACGGCGCTAATCCATCATTCGGTGCTGATTCTGGCGTGACGATTAATGAGTCAACAGATAAAGGCGATGTGATTTCCGGTCAGATCCCGCTGGATGTGGGCTCTGATGCGATTGATACCATTGAATTCCAAGCTAGCCAGCCAGGATTAGCGGGGATCACCAGTAACGGTGAGGTGACGACATTCAGTGTTTCTGGTAACACAATTACGGTGATTGATAGTGCCAATAACCCTGTCATGATGGTGACCATCGCCACTGACGGTTCGTACGAAGTGACGGTCACAGGCCCGATCGACCAAGGTAACAGTGAATCCACAAATATCGACTTAAACGTGACTGCCACTGACAAAGATGGTGATACCACTGACGGTTCGATGGATATCACTATCACTGACGGTACCAATGCCGCGGGTGGTGATCAAGGTGCGCTAACATTGAACGAAGGTGATTTAGATACGGCGGGTGACGGTGTTAATCCGAGCGATACCGACACCACATACCCAGTATCGCAATCAGGTTCGTTTGTTATCAAGGCGGGTGAAGACAGCCTTGTTTCGGGTTCAGTAAAAATTGACCCAGCATTACAAAGTGACTTGATCACTGAACTGCAAAATGAACTGACCTCAGGTGATCAGGCACTGACGTTTGAAGTGGATAGTAACGGTAACCTAGTTGGTACATTGCCAAACGGTACTATTGCTGTAACCGTTTCTTTATCTGGTGAGCAGCAAGGTCAAGACGTGAACGTTACGGTGACGATCACGCAAA
This sequence comes from Photobacterium profundum, assembly GCF_003026285.1. Lineage (GTDB taxonomy): Bacteria > Pseudomonadota > Gammaproteobacteria > Enterobacterales > Vibrionaceae > Photobacterium > Photobacterium profundum. The sequence goes on along the minus strand of NZ_PYOD01000002.1, from coordinate 90,554 downwards.
ATGTACCGTTGGATCATAATGGCTCAGAAGGAACGGGCTACATTACTTCTGCCAATGATGAGATCCACATCAATGTACCCGTGCAAGCGACTGACACAGATGGCGATGGTCTAGATACACCAGCCAATGTAGATATCACCATTACCGACGGTGCGGATCCATCGTTCGGAACTGATTCGGGTATCACGATTGATGAAACCACGCAGAAAGGCGAGGTGATTTCGGGTCAGATCCCACTGGATGTGGGCTCAGATGCGATTGATACGATTGTTTTCCAATCTGATCAACCGGGATTAGTGGGTATTACCAGCAATGGTCAGGCAACGACATTCACGGTTGTCGGTAATACATTGACGGTACTGGACAGTGCTAACAAGCCAGTGATGACAGTAACCATCGCGACTGACGGTTCGTACGACGTCAAAGTGACTGGTCCAATCGACCAAGGTGACAGTGAATCGACTAATATCGATTTGAAGGTGACTGCCACTGATAAAGACGGCGATACCACTGACGGTGCAATGGATATCAACATCACCGATGGTGATGACGCGTCGGGTAGCTATAACGGCACCATTACATTGACTGAAGGTGATTTAGACACTGACGGCAATGGGGCGGGTGGCGTCGATACCTCTTATCCAGCCACCCAATCGGGTAATTTTTCGTTAATTGCCGGTGAAGACCGTTTAGTCCCTGACTCTGTTCAAGTGGACCCAGCCCAAGTGGCAGACTTGATGACAGAGCTTGCGGCTGAACTGACCTCAGGCGGACAAGCCTTAACCTTCTCGTTGAATGCTGCTGGTGACATTGTCGGTATGTTGGGTACCGAGGTGGCGCTGACGGTTAAGCTGTCTGCGGTACAAGACGGTCAAGATTTAACGGTGAGCGTTGATATTGCGCAAAACGTGCCGTTGGATCACAACAGCACGGGTGATACGGCGGGTTACATTCGCTCTGAAAACGACGAACTTCATATTAATGTGCCGGTTCAAGCGACAGATACTGATGGCGATGATCTGACGACACCGGCCACCGTGGGCATTATTCTTAAAGACGGTGACAATCCTGCATTCGGCACAGATATAGGCGTGACGATCAATGAATCATCACAACAAGGCAACGTAATTTCCGGTCAGATCCCACTGGATGTGGGCTCTGATGCAATCGCAACCATCGTTTTCCAAGCTGACCAGCCGGGATTAGCAGGGATCACCAGTAACGGTGCAGCGACGACTTTCACGGTTGTCGGTAATACCTTGACGGTTCTCGACAGTACTGGCGATACCGTGATGACGGTGACCATCGCTACCGATGGTTCTTACGACGTGAAAGTGACAGGACCAATCGATCAAGGTAACAGTGAATCAACCAATATCGATTTGAACGTTACTGCTACTGATAAAGACGGCGACACCACTGACGGTTCGATGGATATCACTATCACTGACGGCACCAATGCAGCAGGTGGTGACCAAGGTGCGCTAACACTGAACGAAGGTGATTTAGACACGATGGGTGACGGTGTTAATCCGGGTGATACCGATACCACATACCCAGCCTCGCAATCAGGTTCGTTTGTTATCAAGGCGGGTGAAGACAGCCTTGTTTCGGGTTCAGTAAAAATTGACCCAGCATTACAGAGTGATTTGATCACTGAACTGCAAAATGAACTGACCTCGGGTGGTGAGGCGCTGACGTTTGAAGTGGATAGTAACGGTAACCTAGTTGGTAAACTGCCGAACGGTGATGTGGCTGTAACCGTTACCTTGTCTGGCGAACAGCAAGGTCAAGACGTGAAAGTCACGGTGACTATTACGCAAAATGTCCCACTGGATCATACTAATACCGGCGACAGCGGAGGCTACATTACTTCCGCCAATGATGACATTCACATCAATGTACCCGTGCAGGCAACAGATACTGACGGCGATGATTTAGATACCCCTGCCAATGTAGATATCACCATTACCGACGGTGCTAATCCATCGTTCGGTGCTGATTCGGGTGTGACGATTGATGAAACTACGCAGAAAGGTAATGCGATTGAAGGTCAGATCCCACTGGATGTGGGCTCTGATGCGATTGATACCCTTGTGTTCCAAGTGGCTCAACCTGGCTTAACGGGCATTACTAGTAACGGTGAAGCGACGACGTTCACCGTTTCAGGTAACACGATTACTGTTGTTGATAGTGTCAATAACCCTGTGATGACGGTGACCATCGCCACTGATGGGTCGTATGAAGTGACCGTAACAGGTCCAATTGACCAAGGTGACAGCGAATCCACCAATATTGATTTGAACGTGACTGCCATCGATAAAGACGGCGACACCACTGATGGTTTAATGGATATCACCATCACTGACGGTACCAATGCCGCGGGTGGTGACCAAGGTGCGCTAACGCTGAATGAAGGCGATTTAGACACGGCGGGTGACGGTGTTAATCCGGGTGATACCGATACCACATACCCCGCATCGCAATCAGGCTCATTCGTTATCAAAGCGGGCGAAGACCGCTTAGTGCCAGATTCGATTGTTATTGATCCTGCACAAGTGAATGCCTTGATGACCGAGTTGGCGAGCGAGCTGACGTCTGCGGGACAAGCATTAACCTTCTCTCTAAATACTGACGGTGACATTGTTGGTATGTTGGGCAACACAGTGGCGTTGACGGTCGAACTGTCAGCGGCGCAAAACGGTCAAGACTTGACGGTGAGCGTTAAAATTACGCAAAACGTTCCGCTTGATCATAACAGCACAAATGGAACGGGCTACATTACCTCTGCCAATGATGAGATTCACATCAATGTACCCGTGCAAGCGGCTGACACCGATGGTGATGATTTAGATACCCCTGCCAATGTGGATATCACCATCACCGACGGTGCGAATCCATCATTTAGTGCTGACTCTGGTGTGACGATTGATGAAACAGCACAAAAAGGTGATGTGATTAGTGGTCAGATCCCATTGGATGTGGGCTCAGATGCGATTGATACCATAGTGTTCCAAGCGGCTCAACCTGGATTAACAGGGATCACCAGTAATGGTGAAGCGACGACGTTCACGGTTGTGGGGAATACCCTGACGGTTCTCGACAGTGCAGGCGATACCGTGATGACGGTGACCATTGCCACTGACGGATCGTATGAAGTGATCGTAACAGGTCCTGTTGACCAAGGTGACAGTGAATCGACCAATATTGACTTGAACGTCACTGCCACTGATAAAGATGGCGATACCACTGACGGTGCGATGGATATCACTATCACTGACGGCATCAATGCTGCGGGCGACGACCAAGGTGCGCTCACGCTGAATGAAGGCGACTTAGATACGGTTGGTGACGGTGTTAATTCGGGTGATACCGATACGACATACCCAGCCTCGCAATCAGGTTCGTTTGTTATCAAAGCGGGTGAAGACAGCCTTGTTCCAGATTCAGTAAAAGTTGACCCAGCATTACAAAGTGATTTGATCGCTGAACTGCAAAATGAACTGACTTCAGGTGGTGAGACGCTGACGTTTGAGGTTGATGCGAGCGGTAATCTGGTTGGTACATTGCCAAGCGGCGTTGTGGCGGTGACCGTATCACTGCAAGGCGAGCAGCAAGGTCAAGATGTGAAAGTCACGGTGACCATCACGCAAAATGTCCCACTGGATCATAATGGCACAAACGGTACGGGCTATGTGACATCTGCCAATGATGAGATCCACATCAATGTACCCGTGCAGGCCACTGATACTGACGGTGATGATTTAGATATCCCTGCCAATGTAGATATCACGATCACCGACGGTGCTAATCCATCGTTCGGTGCTGACTCTGGCGTGACGATTGATGAAACTACGCAGAAAGGTAATGCGATTTCCGGTCAGATTCCACTGGATGTGGGCTCAGATGCGATTGATACTATAGTGTTCCAAGCGGCTCAACCTGGATTAACAGGGATCACCAGTAATGGTGAAGCGACGACGTTCACGGTTGTGGGTAATACCCTAACGGTTCTCGACAGTGCAGGCGATACCGTGATGACGGTGACCATTGCCACTGACGGATCGTATGAAGTGATCGTCACTGGTCCTGTTGACCAAGGTGACAGTGAATCCACCAATATTGACCTGAACGTGACTGCCACTGATAAAGACGGTGACACCACTGACGGCTCGATGGATATCACTATCACTGACGGCATCAATGCTGCGGGTGGTGACCAAGGTGCGCTCACGCTGAACGAAGGTGATTTAGATACAGCGGGTGACGGTGTTAACTCTGGTGACACTGATACTTCTTACCCAGCCTCACAGTCGGGTTCGTTTGTGATTACAGCCGGTGAAGATAGCCTCGTTCCGGACTCAGTAAAAATCGACCCAGCGTTACAAAGTGATTTGATCACCGAGCTGCAAAATGAACTGACTTCAGGCGGTGAGACGCTGACCTTTGAAGTGGATAATAACGGTAATCTGGTTGGTACATTGCCAAGCGGCGTTGTTGCGGTGACCGTATCACTGCAAGGCGAGCAGCAAGGTCAAGATGTGAAAGTCACAGTGACCATCACGCAAAATGTCCCACTGGATCATAATGGTTCAAATGGAACGGGCTACATTACCTCTGCCAATGATGACATTCACATCAATGTGCCCGTGCAAGCGACAGACACCGATGGCGATGATTTAGATACGCCTGCCAATGTGGATATCACTATTACCGACGGCGCTAATCCATCCTTTGGTACTGATTCGGGTGTGACGATTGATGAAACTACGCAAAAAGGTGACGTGATTTCCGGTCAGATCCCACTGAATGTGGGCTCTGATGCGATTGATACCCTTGTGTTCCAAGCTGACCAACCTGAATTAGCAGGGATCACCAGTAACGGTGAGGTGACGACATTCACTGTTTCAGGCAACACAATTACCGTTGTTGATAGTGCCAATATTCCTGTCATGACAGTGACTATCGCGATAGATGGTTCATATGAAGTCACGGTTACAGGTCCAATAGACCAAGGTGACAGTGAATCGACTAATATCGATTTGAACGTGACTGCCACTGATAAAGATGGCGACACCACTGATGGTTCGATGGATATCACCATCACTGACGGTACCAATGCCGCAGGTGGAGACCAAGGTGCGCTCACGCTGAACGAAGGCGATTTAGATACGGCGGGTGACGGCGTTAATCCGAACGATACCGACACCACATACCCCGCATCACAATCAGGCTCATTCGTTATCAAAGCGGGTGAAGACAGCCTTGTTCCAAGTTCAGTAAAGGTTGATCCAGTATTACAAAGTGATTTGATCGCTGAGCTGCAAAATGAACTGACTTCAGGCGGTGAGGCGCTGACGTTTGAAGTGGATAGTAACGGTAATCTAGTCGGTACATTGCCGAACGGTACTGTGGCTGTAACCGTTTCTTTGTCGGGCGAACAGCAAGGTCAAGATGTGAAAGTCACGGTGACCATCACGCAAAATGTCCCACTGGATCATAATGGCATAAACGGTACGGGCTATGTGACATCTGCCAATGATGAGATCCACATCAATGTACCCGTGCAGGCCACTGATACTGACGGTGATGATTTAGATATCCCTGCCAATGTGGATATCACGATCACCGACGGTGCTAATCCATCGTTCGGTGCTGACTCTGGCGTGACGATTGATGAAACTACGCAGAAAGGTAATGCGATTTCCGGTCAGATTCCACTGGATGTGGGCTCAGATGCGATTGATACCATAGTGTTCCAAGCGGCTCAACCTGGATTAACAGGGATCACCAGTAATGGTGAAGCGACGACGTTCACGGTTGTGGGGAATATCCTGACGGTTCTCGACAGTGCAGGCGATACTGTGATGACGGTGACTATCGCCACTGATGGTTCATACGAAGTGACGGTGACCGGACCTATCGATCAAGGTGACAGCGAATCCACCAATATTGATTTGAACGTGACTGCCACCGATAAAGATGGCGACACCACTGACGGTGCGATGGACATCATCATCACTGACGGCATCAATGCTGCGGGTGACGACCAAGGTGCGCTAACGCTGAATGAAGGCGACTTAGATACGGTTGGTGACGGTGTTAATTCGGGTGATACTGATACGACATACCCAGCCTCGCAATCAGGTTCGTTTGTTATCAAAGCGGGTGAAGATCGTCTAGTCCCAGATTCGATTGTTATTGATCCTGCACAAGTGAATGCCTTGATGACCGAGTTGGCGAGCGAGCTGACGTCTGCGGGACAAGCATTAACCTTCTCTCTAAATACTGACGGTGACATTGTTGGTATGTTGGGCAACACAGTGGCGTTGACGGTCGAACTGTCAGCGGCGCAAAACGGTCAAGACTTGACGGTGAGCGTTAAAATTACGCAAAACGTTCCGCTTGATCATAATGGCTCAGATGAAACGGGCTACATTACCTCTGCCAATGATGAAATTCACATCAATGTACCCGTGCAAGCGACTGACACCGATGGTGATGATTTAGATACGCCTGCCAATGTGGATATCACGATTACCGATGGTGCTAATCCATCGTTCGGTGCAGACTCTGGTGTCACCGTTGATGAAACCACACAAAAAGGCGATGTGATTAGTGGTCAGATCCCACTGAATGTCGGTTCAGATGCGATTGATACCCTTGTGTTCCAAGCTGACCAACCTGAATTAGTCGACATTAACAGTAATGGGCTACCAACCACGTATACCGTAACAGGCAATACGCTGACTGTTTTTGACAGCGCGCATAAGCCAGTAATGACAGTAACTATTGATACCGATGGTTCATACAAAGTCACGGTAACTGGACCAGTTGATCAAAGCGGTGCGAGCGATAGCATCAATGTCGATTTAGGTGTCACAGCAACCGATAAAGACGGTGATACAACAAACGGCTCAATGGACATCACGATCACTGATGGTGATGATGCAGCAGGCGGTAATTCCGATACGATTGAGCTGATCGAAGGTGATCTTGATACTGACGGCAATGGTGTCGGTGGTACAGATACTTCTTATCCTGCAACGAAGTCAGGTAATTTTGAATTAACTGCCGGTGAAGATCGCTTGGTTCCTGATTCTGTTGAAGTTGACCCTGCGCAAGTCAGTGCCTTAATGCTGGAGTTGGCGTCTGAATTAACGTCAGGTGGACAAACATTAACCTTCTCGTTAAATGCTGACGGCGACATTGTTGGTAGGTTAAATGGACAAGTTGCGTTGACGGTTGAATTGTCTGCGGCACAGAACGGTCAAGATCTGACGGTGACTGTAGATATCACGCAAAATGTTCCATTGGATCACAAAAACACTGGTGATACTGCGGGTTACATTACTTCTGAAAACGATGAAATACACATCAAGGTACCGGTTCAGGCGACTGATACTGATGGCGATGATCTGACGAGCCCTGCCAATGTAGGCATCATTATTAAAGATGGTGATGATCCATCATTTGATACTGACTCTGGCACCACTGTTAATGAAACATCGAATAAAGGTGTCGCTGTAGAAGGTCAACTGAATCTGGATGTGGGCTCAGATGCCATTGCAACGTTAGTCTTTGCGGAGACCCAAACAGATCTTGAAAGTCTTACCAGTAACGGTAATCCTACGACCTATGATGTGGTTGATAACACCATCACATTATTTGATAGCAATGCTCAGCCAATCATGGTGATCACTGTTGATACAGACGGCAAGTATACCGTGACAGTGACAGGTCCTATTGATCAAGAAGCAAGTTTGTCGACTGATTTGAACTTGGGTGTCATAGCGACAGATAAAGACGGTGATAGTGCTTCAGGTTCAATGAACATCAGCATTACCGATGGTGCGAATGCCAGTGGTGGTGAAACTGTTAGCGTGGAAATTACAGAGCCGGATTTAAGTCCAAATGGCTACCCAGTGTCGGCTGAGACTGATATCACGCTGAATGCGGGTGAAGATCGCCTTGATGTCACGACGGTGGGGATTGATGCAACACAGCAAGCAGCGTTAATTTCTGAACTGGAAGCGGAACTGACTTCTGGAGGTGAAACACTGGCATTCACACTCGAAAATGGTGTGTTAGTGGGTAAGCTTCCAAATGGTGTTATTGCGGTTAGCGTAACAGTGACTGCGGTACAAGCTGGTCAGGATGTCAGTGTGACAGTTAAAGTCGATCAACTTCTGCCTCTGGATCATAACGCGTCGGGTAATAGTACGGGATATGTCAGCGAAAATGGTGACAGCATTGCAATCGATGTTCCTCTGCAAGGTAAAGACACCGATGGTGATAGCTTAGATACCCCAGCGGTTGTGACAGTAACAATTAAAGATGGTCAATTGCCGTCATTCGGTGTTGATACTGGAATTTTTCTGAACGAAGAAACGCAAGAAGGCCTAGTTATCTCTGGCAGTATTGCTGTTGATACGGGTAGTGATGCGATTGCATCTATCGAATTTGATGATGCAAATATGCAATCTGGCTTTAATGGTGTCACCAGTAATGGACACGCCACGACAGTTGAAGTGAGTGGTAATGTATTACTGCTGAAAGACAGTGATGGCAAGACTGTACTTGAAGTTACCATTAATAACGATGGTTCTTACACAGCGAAAATCACCGGAGAGTTGGATCAGGATATTAATAACCTGCTGAACTTGCCGATCAAAGTGACCGTAACAGATGATGATGGTGACACCGCCAGTGGTACCATTAATATTGAAGTGGCTGACGGCAGTGATGCAACAGGCGGCGAAGATCACGCAATGACTGCAGTTGAAGGGGATCTTGAAACCTCAACGGGCGAAGCGACCTATCCTAAAACAACGTCAGATTCCTTTATGGTAACGGCGGGTGAAGATCGCCTCGATCCAACAACAGTGAGCGTAGACCCGGCACAAGTAGCAGCGTTGATCACTGAATTGGAGCTGGAATTAACCTCTGGTGGTGAGAAGTTAGTCTTCTTGCTCAGTGCGGATGGCTCGACTTTAGTTGGTAGCACAAGCCCTGGTGGTGATGTTGCAGTAACAATCACACTATTAGGCACTCAAGTGGGTGACGATATCAATGTGAATGTTGAGTTCAAACAGCATCTGCCACTCGATCATAATAATCCAACAGATGCCGATGGCTTCGTCAAAACCAATGGCGATGACATTACGATCAGTGTGCCTGTACAAGCGAAAGACACTGATGGCGATGATTTAGATACTGCCGCGAAAGTGGATATTACGATTCAAGATGGTGCCGATCCTGTCTTCGGTCTTGATGGTGGCACAACCATTACAGAAACCGAAAATAGCCAAACGGTATCAGGTGCGATTGACCTTGATATAGGCAGTGATGCAATTGATAAGGTGGAATTTGATGCGGTACAAGCGTCACTTGTTGGCTTAACCACTAACGGTCAATCCACAACGTATGTTGTGAATGGTAACGTAATTACAGTAACGATTAACGGCGGTACAAATAGCGGTGATCCAGTTCTAACCATCACCATGAATAAAGATGGTACGTATACTGTTAAGCAAGATGAAGCATTAGAACAAGATAATAATAACGGGGATAGCATCAAGCTTGAACTGGATGTAACAGCTACAGACTATGACGGTGATACAAGCAATACCGGGCAGTTGGTCATTAACATTGCGGATGGTCAGGATCCATCATTTGATGCTGACTTAGGTGTCACTATTAATGAAACATCAGACAAAAATGATTTAATTTCTGGGCAAATCCCGCTGAATGTTGGTTCTGACGTTATTGATACGATTGTGTTCCAACCTTCTCAGCCGAGTTTAACGGGGATTACTAGCAACGGTGCTGCAACTACTTTTGTGGTATCAGATTCTGGTCGTACTATTACAGTATTCGACAGTAGCAATGATCCCGTAATGACGGTGACTATAAGTACAGATGGATCGTATGTAGTCAAAGTAATGGGAGCTGTTGATCAAAAAGACGTTAGTGACTTAGTAAAAATCACTCTGAATGTAACGGCTACTGATAAAGACGGTGATACCACGAATGGTTCCATGAATATCACTATATCCGATGGTAATGATTCAAGTGGTGAGCTAGGTGAAATTGACATCACAGAACCAGATTTAAGCCCTGATGGTTATCCAGTAAGCGGCAATACAGAAATTACAATTACAGGTGGTGAAGACCATCTTGATGTTTCAACCGTAGGTTTCGCCCCAGATAAAATAGCTGCATTGATTACTGAATTGGAAGCAGAGTTAACATCAGCTGGTGAAAAGGTTGAATTTAGTAACGATGTTAATGGCGTTTTAGTGGGTACTGTTAATGGTGTTGAAGTCATCACGATAACGTTAACAGCAGTGCAAGATGGGCAAAATGTTAATGTGGCTATTGAAGTAGTACAAAGTAAACCACTCGATCACAATAAATCAGGAAATAGCACTGGGCTTGTTAGCATGGATGGTGACAGTATTGCCATCAATTTACCGATTCAAGGTAAAGATACTGATGGTGATGATCTTGGTGATACTGCCAATGTAATTGTGACGATCAAAGATGGTCAATTGCCGTCATTCGGTGTTGATTCTGGCATTTCTCTGAATGAAGAAACGCAAGAAGGCCAAGTTATCTCGAGCAGTATTGTTGTTGATACGGGCAGTGATGCAATTGCATCTATCGTATTTGATGATGCAAATATGCAATCTGGCTTTAATGGTGTCACCAGTAATGGGCACGCTACGACAGTTGAAGTAAATGGTAACGAATTACTGCTGAAAGACAGTGATGGCAAGACTGTACTTGAAGTCACCATTAATAACGATGGTTCTTACACGGCGAAAATCACCGGAGAGTTGGATCAGGATATTAATAACCTGCTGAACTTGCCGATCAAAGTGACTGTAACAGATGATGATGGTGACACCGCCAGCGGTACCATTAATATTGAAGTGGCTGACGGTAGCGATGCGACAGGCGGTGAAAGCCACACAATGACAGCAGTTGAAGGGGATCTTGAAACCTCAACGGGCGGAACGACCTATCCTAAAACAACGTCAGATTCCTTTATGGTAACGGCGGGTGAAGATCGCCTCGATCCAACAACAGTGAACGTAGATCCAGTACAAGTAGCAGCACTGATTACCGAGTTGGAATCAGAATTAACCTCTGGTGGTGAGAAGTTAGTCTTCTTGCTCAGTGCGGATGGCTCAACTTTAGTTGGTAGCACAAGCCCTGGTGGTGATGTTGCAGTAACAATCACACTATTAGGCACTCAAGTGGGTGACGATATCAATGTGAATGTTGAGTTCAAACAGCATCTGCCACTCGATCATAACAATCCAACAGATGTCGATGGCTTCGTCAAAACCAATGGCGATGACATTACGATCAGCGTGCCTGTACAAGCGAAAGACACTGATGGCGATGATTTAGATACTGCCGCGAAAGTGGATATTACGATTCAAGATGGTGCCGATCCTGTCTTCGGTCTTGATGGTGGCACAACCATTACAGAAACCGAAAATAGCCAAACGGTATCAGGTGCGATTGACCTTGATATAGGCAGTGATGCAATTGATAAGGTGGAATTTGATGCGGTACAAGCGTCACTTGTTGGCTTAACCACTAACGGTCAATCCACAACGTACATCGTCAATGGAAATGTAATCACGGTAACGATTGATGGCGGCATCAATAACGGTGCTCCCGTTCTAACCATCACCATGAATAAAGATGGCACGTATACAGTTAAGCAAGATGAACCGCTTGATCAAGATAACATACAAGGAGATGACATCGGTCTGACCTTGGATGTCGTTGCGACAGATAAAGACGGTGATGTCAGTAATAGCGGTCAAGTCATCATTACGATCAAAGATGGTCAAGATGCGACAGGTGAAAATGTTACTGCAAACCTAACGGTTGTAGAAGGTGATCTTGAAAATCCGGCTATCGGTAAAGCGTACCCATCAACAGGGTCTGGTAGCTTTACGGTTGAAGCCGTGAACGACAATCTGGTTTCAAATACGATGCGTGTTGAAGCCGGTGTGCAAACTGGCCTCTTAGCTGAGTTGAATGGCCTGACATCAAATGGTGCGCCATTGACGTTTACGCTAACGGTTGATGCCAATGGTGTGATTACCATTACGGGCATAACACAGGCTGGCAGTGCAGAAATTTTAGAGATAACACTGACGCCAACGCAGCTAGCGAATGGTGATGTCAGCGTAGCGATGGCCATTGAGCAAAGTGGTCCACTGGATCACACCAATGGCTCGGGCACTTATGTGAATGTGGGTGACGACGCGATCACTGTCGATATTCCAGTTCAGATGACGGATTCTGACGGCGATGATCTTGAAAAGCCAGTGAATGTGAATGTCACCATTACTGATGGGGATGATCCGAAATTTGGTGCAGACAGCACTGTTAACTTAGAAGAAGGGGATGACGGTGTTGTTTCCGGCACAGGTCAAATTGATGTCGATACTGGCAGTGACGATGTTGTTAAAGTGTACTTTGACGATACGCAATCTTCGCTAAATGGCCTAACCAGTAATGGTGAAGCAACCACTTATACTGTTAGTGCAGATGGCAGCACGATTATTGTCACTTTAGTGAGTGATCCGAATGTGGTGGTCATGGAAGCCACGGTTGATATCGACGGTAACTATACGGTTGATCAGAAACAACCGATTGATCAGGTTGATGATAAAGTAGGTGATAATGAAAACATTGTTCTTGATGTATTAGCAGATGATAAAGATGGTGATACCAGTGCGCCGGGTCATATCAATGTCGTGGTCAATGACGGCACCAATGCTGGGGGTGGCCAAACGGGTACTATTACTATCACTGAAGGTGATTTGACACCTGAAGGTAGTGAGTCTCCTTACCCTGTAACAGGTAGTACTACGATCAATGTCCCTGCAGGCGTCGATCGTCTAGATCCTAATTCTGCTGAGATTGATAGCGATACACTTGATGCATTAATTACTGAACTACAAAATGAATTAACAGCGGGTGATCAGCCAATTACGTTCACCTACAACGCAAATACGGGTACATTAACGGGTGTTGCTGCCGGTGTTGTCGTGATGACAGTGGTTGTAGACGCAGTGCAAGCGGCGAATGGTCATGATGTAGACATCACTATTACCATCATACAAAACCAACCGCTTGATCACCAAGGTGGCAATGCAAATGGCATGGTATCAACTGATGGTGACAAGATTACCATCGATGTGCCAGTCCAAGTCGCAGATACTGACGGTGACAAACTTGCTGCTGGTATTTCAGTCGATGTGACTATCAACGATGGTGCCGATCCTGTGATTACTGGTTTTGAGTCGATTTCTGTCGATGAAAGTGCCCTGAATGGCAATAATAAAAACCATCAAGGCTCTGATCCATCAAGCAAAGACGAAAAAGCGAAAGGGCAAATCACTGTCGATAGCGGTAGTGATGAAGTTACTGATTTCGTTATTGATGTTGCTACCTTTAATCAGCAAAACGCTGGTGTACTAATGTCGGATGGGCAGCAAATCACTCTGTCTTACAATAGTAACAATGGTAATTACTTCGGTAAGGTTGGCAATACGACTATCTTTGTCATTAAACTGAGTAATAGCGGTAAATATGAGTTTATTCTTAAAGGTAATGTTGACCACGAAGAGGGTGGCCTAACAGATGATGAACTGATAATAACTCTTCCGATACAAGCGATTGACCAAGATGGTGATAAGAGTAATACAGTTAATGTACCTGTTACGATTAAAGATGATGAGCCAACCGCGACAGATGTTACGTTAAATACAGTAGAAGGGCTGTCGACCACTAGCGCCGATGTATTAACGATTATTGGTGAAGGTGCGGATGATGCGACAGTCACGGCCTTAATCGTAGATAACGTTCGTATCCCTCTGGATTCTTTACCTACTTCGGGTGATTACTACTTATACGAAGTTAAAGAAGGCAATGAGGTCCTGGGAACGTTGCTGATTACCGTCGAAGGTAAAACATATTTTGTAGCTAATGATGATTTAGACCATGACATTGAGAATATCATCAAAGAGATTGGCTTTGAGGTAACGGACGGTGATGGTGATACTGATACAGGTGTCATTACGTTAGAAATCAGTGATCAAGACGCCACATTAACCACACATAACAGCACGGGCCAAGAAGATAGTGGCAGTGCTTCAGACACCATTGATCCTAATTATCACGGTATTGCCATCAACATGGATATCGATGTCGGTGATTCAGATCGTGGTGAATCTGTCGGTACGGTTACCATAACACCTGTCGGTGATATGCACGGTGACTTTATGTGGAATGGTGTAGTGATTACGGCTAATGCCGATGGTTCAATTACCTTTCCGTCAGCAGCCTTCACCGATAATGGTGACGGTACTTTCTCTCTCAATGGCGTAACTTTTATGCCGGATGAAGACTTCTCAACCATTAATGGTGACTTGAACTTCAATGTGAGTGCTGAAGTCGTCAATACCGATAGCAGCAAGCACCCAGGTATGAACGGTAGCTTTACTGTGCATGTCGATGGTGTAGCAGATATTCCAACCTGGGAAGATGCCAATACTACCTACCACTATACAGTTACAGAAGATACGGGTAACGTTGTTCTGAATCTGACAGCTGTACTGCAAGATGACGATGGCTCTAATACTAGCTCGGAAGATCTGTATTACTTCATTACGATTAAAGAAGGTGAAGGCACGTTAGTTGGTGACAACCTAGTAGAAACGCCTACGGGTTCTGGCATCTATAAAGTTGCTGCAGCTGATATTGGTTCTGTACAAGTAGACCCTGCGGATAACTTCAGTGGCGACATTAAGTTGGATGTATACGCGCAGAGTGAAGAGCGTGACAACCAAAATACGGCTGACTCTGTTCATAAAGAAATCATCATCAATGTCAATCCTGATGCTGATGATGCGACCATGAAAGTGAAGCGTATTGAATCAGATGAAGATGTTAGGATTGACTTAAAAGATCACATCTTCCTGACACCTCAAGACGACAACGCTGATGGTTCAGAAAAACTCTTTGTTCGCATTTCCGGTTTACCAACAGGCGCTATATTGTTCCTTGATGGACAAGCATTAGTACCTGATGCCGATGGAAAATACGAAGTGGCTTATGATGAAATTGATAAGCTGCAGTTACAACCAACGCCAGAGAGTAATATTGATTTCACGATAAAAGTTGAAGGTGTCATAAAAGATACCGCAACAGTCACTAATCCTGATGGCACAACAACCACAGATGTGGTGAATGAGTTTGTAACTGGTGAGCAAACAATTGAAGTTGACTTAACGGGTGTTGCTGATAAGCCGGACTTTGATTTCAACAATTCATCATGGACAGAATTAACCGATGGCCGTACTGGTCTTGAAACTACGATTGATGAAGATAGTTCTGCAGTTTTTGACTTCTCTGTCATGTCGGGCGAACACGCGTTAGCGCCAACAGATAACTCAGAAACACTTAGCTTGGTTATTTCGAACATTCCGGAAGGCGTTAAGATTTTTGATGCAAACGGTAATGAACAATCGCTAGTCTATGTTGGTACGGATGCGAATGGTAACCCTAAATATGAAGTGAATCTTGATACATTGCATGGCATCACAATAACTCCACCATTAAACAGTACGGCTGATATTGATCTCGGTGTGCGATTGGTCGTGACAGAGAATGACGGTGACAGTAAATCGTTTGACGGTAACTTGGTTATCCATGTTGAGCCAGTTGTTGATGCGACGGATTACAGCAAAAACTCAAACGGAAACGAAGATAGCTACGTTAACTTGAATTGGCAGCCAGACCTTACTGATAGCAAGGAAGTAATCACTGGCTTGGTGATTAAAGATCTTCCTGCTGATTATGATTTGTACATAGGCAACACATTGATTTCTTCTGGTGGTGGGGAGATTACCTTGACGCCAGCTCAGGTGGCTCAGATTACATCTGGCGGACAATCATTGCGCGTGAAAGGTCCTGAAGATTCTGATGTTGATTTAACATTGAAGGCGGAAGTGACAGTCACCGAAGTGGATGTCGATTCAGCGGCAACTGATGTTAAAAACATAGAAGGCACACTCAATGTCAATATTAATGCTGTTGTGGAAGACGATGGCAAATTAGCGATTGTGGGCAATAACGGTGATGTGACGAATAAGATTACTAGTGATGCGAATGGTGTTATCGACATCAATATTAATACAACGGGTGATCAGACGTTTACCAATGGCTTAAGTTTCATCGAAGATGATTTAAGCAGTACTGAAGTTATTGAAAAAGTAGTCATTACTTTGGTGGATGCCAGCGGTAATACGATTACCGATCAAAGCATCTTAGATCAGTTCTTGGTGATGGGTGGCATTAATAATGGTGATGGGAGCTGGACGGTACCTCAATCTGAACTGGGTAATCTGCAAATTATTGCAACAGTTGACCAGACCTCTACAGTTTTCGTTCATATTTCTGCTGAGATTCGCGATCTAGGTGATAACAACGAAGGCGATTCGAGCAACGGTGTTCGTAAAGACATTGATACTGTCATCGAACTCGACTTCAACGGCACAACGGGTGGCGATCAAGAGGCTGGAAATATTGATGTGCAACCCGATATTGTCATTACAGGTACCGAAGATAATTACTTGGATTTTGGTAACCAGTTAGATGCGTTTGTTTCCGTTAGTACGTCCGGTTCAAATCATGAGAATGATGTATTTACCTTAGTCATTGATGCTTCAACGCTACCTAATAGTGTGTCTATAACTGGCGCGGAATATAACTATGAAACGGGTGAGTATGTACTTAAAGTGCCTGTTGACTCAGAAGGTCATGTTGATTTGTCTGCTATTGGTATTAAATTACCTGAAGACTTTGCCGGTGATTTTGAGCTTGACGTTAAATACGTGACGACAGATACAGTGAGTGGTGATGTCAAAGAAGTCTCTGACACCATTCCTGTGCAGGTGAACCCTGTTGTTGACATTCCCGGTAATTCACAAACGGGCGATCATACGCCGGAAGTTGAAATCAGCGTTGTGAAGACTGACGGACTAGACGGTAACAAGCAACCGATCACCGATGGTAGCGCAGATCATGATTACACTGGTGTCGCGTATGAAGACGGTGATATTACGCTTGATTTGAGTGTGGTGCTTGCAGATAGCAGCACCTCTTTAAATGAAGGTCTAGAAACGGTGACGTCAGTAACACTGACGGTTGATTCGGCGAAAGGTTTCTTTGTTGCAGCTGACGGTTCATTAGTCTCTGAAATTACTCTACCTGCAAGTGAATTGGGCAATATTCAATTCCGTCCTGTGGAAGATTTTAGCGGTTCAGTCAGTGTGGGGGTAAAAGTTGATATTACGGATACGGCGAACTTCGATCAAACTGGTGGTTCAGCAACGGATACCGGCTCCTACACTACCGATGTGAATTTTGAGGTTGTAGCAGTTAACGATGCGGTAAGCTGGACGGGTCCAGATAAGGTCGTTGGTCAAGAAGATGCTGGCGGTGTATCACTGGCTGGTATTGGCGGAACGATTGTTGATATTGATGGTTCTGAACAAATCCTGTCCATAAAGCTGACGGGGGTGCCTGAAGGCTTCATTATTGAAGGTGCGGTAAACAACAGTAATGGTGAGTGGAGTATTTCGTTACCACCAGGCCAGACAACCTTCAATTTAGATAATATTAAAGTGATTCCACCTGAAGATTTCAGCGGTGAAGTTGAATTGAATGTAGTGGTTTACAGTAAAGAAGATTCGTTAACGGAAGTGGCGGAAAACTCAACCAGTATTACTATTGATGTTCAACCAGTGGCTGATCGTGTGGATACAGACGTTGAAACTGAAGCATCAGGCACAGAGAACGATACCGCAGGGATTGATTTAATCCTAAATGTTGAAGCTTTTGACGATAAAAATAGTTATGACGGTTCAGCATCAACTGTGACAGAAAAAGGGCCGGAAGGTTTACAAGTTACATTAACAAATGTTCCCGAATCTAGTTCTATTGCTTTGCCGGATGGTGTAGTGGGCACCGCAACTAATATGGGTGGCGGTGTATGGGTTGTGACTGTTGAGTCTTCAGATCTTGATAAGTTGATTTTCCATCCAGGTGATGCGAATAGTGTAAATTGGGACGGTAATATCAATGTTGATATCCGCGCTGTGGATAACGGTATTGTAGCAATAGATAGTATTGCGGTTGATAAGACTATTCACATTGATGTTGAAGCTGAAAATGATGCACCTGTTAACGTGCTTCCAAGTAGTTTAACTGCTGATGAAGATGTGCCTCTACTAATTAACAGTCTGAAAGTGGTGGATGTTGATGCTAACGAAACTGCTAATGGTGAAATGACGGTGACCCTGCATGTTGGCGATGGAACCTTAAATGTTCCTGATAGCTTCGATTGGGCGGCATTGGGACTACTAGTAACGGGTGAAGAATCTGATACCTTAATTATCTCCGGTAGTCTTGATGACATCAATGCGCTATTAGCGAGCGGTGTGGAATATACGGGTGATACTAACTTCAATGGTGACGATACCCTGACCATGACAACAAATGATCAGGCGAACTCAGGTACTGGTCCTGCAGAAGGATTGACAGACAGCGACAGCATTACGATCACAGTTAACCCTGTTAATGATGCGCCTGTGAATACAGTACCTAATGCTGTGACTGCGGAAGAAGACGGCAGTACAGTGATTGCAGGCATGCAGATCAGTGATGTCGATTTTGGTGAAGCTGGCACGACGGGCTCTATGTCTGTCACGTTAAATGTGGCGCACGGTATTTTGAGTGTTGATACTCCTGTGGGAAGCAGTGTTGTTGTGACAGGTCAGGGAACTGATACTGTGATGGTCACAGGCTCAATGGATGATATCAACGCACTGCTGAACAACGGTGTTACCTATGACGGTGACGACAACTACAGTGGTGCTGATGAACTGACTATGACGACCCACGACGGCGGTAATGTCGGCTCAGGTACTGACGACACGGCAATCAGTAAAGTTCCTGTAACGGTAACCCCGAAAGCCGATGCGCCGACATTATCTCTAGATAATAGCTTTATCCAGACGGCTGCAATCCGTGGTTCAATGAACACCATGATTCCATTATTGGGATTGATGGCGGCTGTCACTGATGCATCAGAAATTCTGACGATTGAAGTGCGTAATTTAGGCACGGGGCAGCTGGTGGATAGCAATGGCCAACCTGTTGGAACCAACATGGGCGGCGGTGTCTGGGTGGTATTAAAGGCGGATCTCGCTGACTTGCATGTTATTGGTTTGGGTGAAGGTGAGAACAACCTAGAAGTTGTGGCCGTATCAGAAGAAACTGATGGCAGCAAAGCTGAATCAGCAACTGTCGATATCAATGTTGTGGTCGATAATCTTGCCAATACTGGTAATCAGATTGGAGGTTCATCTAGCTCTGATGCCGCAAACTTGGTGATTGATAGTAGTGCCGAAGCAACATTATTGGGTGGTGATGGTAACGATATCTTAATTGGTGGCGTGGCTTCTGACATCTTAGTCGGCGGGGCTGGCGAGGATATTATGTGGGGGGGGGAGCAAGGTGGAACTGGCGATGGTGTTGAAGATATCTTCAAGTGGCAAGCCGGTGACTTTGGTACTGCGGCTAATGTCGCGACAGATACCATTATGGATTTTGAAGTAGGTATCGATAAAATCGACCTTACAGATGCCTTTAGCGCGTATGATTCGATGTCACTCAGTAATTTGACCAGTCTTATAAAACTGACGGGCAATGGGACGGATTCGACTCTTGAAATTTACGATGACCAAGGCGGCTTAGTTCAGAATATAGTGCTTAATGGTGTATCGGAAGCAGCCTTGCTAGGGAATGACCCTGCTGGTATGTCTGATGAAGATAAGTTAGGCACGTTACTTAACAGCGGACAGCTTGATGTGGCTAACAACTTCGGCGATGCTGGGGATAATATCCTTGTTGCGGATAATAGTGGTGAGAACCTCTATGGTTTTGATGGTAACGATGTCTTAACGGGTGGTGCAGGAAATGACTTCTTGACTGGTGGTGAAGGTAATAACTTGTTCACATGGGATGATACATTGTCCAATGAAGATGTGATTACTGATTTCAAATTGGATCAAGACCAACTCGATTTATCTCAAATATTGTCAGATGGTGGTGATGATAAATTTGATATGGATGATCTACTTGGACATGTCACCTCTGGTGATTTGACCGCGAGCTTTGATAACGACGGTAAAGTTAACTTATCTGTTACCAATAGTGACTCTGGGAATACACAGAGTATCGTTCTTGAAAATATTGACTCTGCTAGCCTTGGTGATGTTAGTCAGGCAGATATTCTGAATCAATTATTTAGCCACGATGCATTTAAGGTCGATCCTAACCTTTGATCCAACACGCATAATGAAAAAAAGCCAACCAATTGACGGTTGGCTTTTTTAGGTTTAACTATCAGATAAATGTGGGTAATTATGTGATTTCGCGAGTGCTTACCAGATAAGTCATGTCACCTGATTGATTTGTGACCAGTACGCATGCGTCGATAAATCTTTTAATAATAGGGAGCTTAACCTCAGATATAAGCCCGTATTGTCATTCGGGAATAAAACAAAGCAGCATTCCTTGTTTCCTGCTGAATAAACATGCTAATTGCTAGTAGGTCACCTACTACTATAGATCCAACTAGTAATTTGTTTGGTACTTGTCATAAATGTAAATACTTTGTTATGTTGTGTGCTATGTTTTTAGCGGTAATCAGAACATGGAATGTATATGAAAGCACGTGAAGCGAATTTTGATGGGTTGGTAGGTCCTACACATAACTACAGTGGCTTATCTTTCGGTAATGTCGCATCTGAAAAGAATCAGGCGAATCAATCCAACCCTAAGCAAGCTGCCAAGCAAGGGTTAGCGAAAATGAAAGCACTGGCTGATATGGGCTTAGTGCAGGGCATTTTAGCGCCTCAAGAGCGTCCAGATGTTCACACACTACGTCGACTTGGTTTTATGGGTAGTGATGCGAATGTTATTGAACAAGCTGCTAAGCAAGCGCCTAAAGTGTTGGCTGCATGTTGTTCGGCTTCAAGTATGTGGACGGCGAATGCGGCAACAGTGTCTCCTTCAGCTGATACCGCTGATGGTAAAGTACATTTCACCCCCGCTAATCTAACAAATAAATTTCATCGCTCGATTGAACATGAGACAACAGGACGAATCCTTCAGGCAACCTTTGCTGATAAAAAACACTTTTCTCATCATCCTGCGTTACCTGCTGTAGAGCACTTTGGTGATGAAGGCGCTGCAAACCATACCCGTTTTTGTCATCAATATGATGAGCAAGGTGTCGAGTTTTTTGTTTATGGTCGTCATGCTTTTGATAGCCGATACCCAGCCCCGAAAAAATATCCAGCTCGTCATACTTTTGAGGCATGTGAAGCAGTGGCGCGTCTTCATCAATTAAATGGTGATAAAGTTGTGATAGCGCAGCAAAACCCAGACGTTATTGATCAAGGTGTGTTTCATAATGACGTTATTGCAGTGGGCAACAAGAACGTTCTATTCTGCCATGAACAAGCTTTTTTGAATCAACAAGATGTGTATAACGAGTTAACCGCCAAAGTTGGAGGAAACTTTAAAGTTATAGAGGTTCCAACTAGTGCAGTAACCATTGAAGATGCTGTGACTAGCTACTTGTTTAACTCTCAATTACTTGAAATGCCAAATGGTGAAACAGTATTAGTCTTGCCTGAAGAATGCCGAAATAATGAGCGAGTTTGGGCGCACGTACAAACGATTATTAATGCTAAGCAAGGCATTGATAAAGTACAAATATTTGACCTAAAGCAAAGTATGGCAAATGGCGGTGGTCCGGCATGCTTACGTTTACGTGTTGTTCTGAATGAACAAGAACTTCAAGCCGTCAATCAGTCTACGTTTATGAACGATATACTGTTCAATCGTTTAAATTCGTGGGTAGATAGCCATTATCGTGACACGATGACTGATGCTGACCTTGCTGATCCACAGCTAGTGGTTGAATCTCGTGCTGCACTTGATGAGCTAACTCAAATCTTAGATTTAGGCTCTGTTTACGCGTTCCAACGATAATCATTTGGATTGACTGATTAATTATTAAGAAGCAGAAAGAATCACCTTTCTGCTTTTTTTATGCTCTATGGCAATAAATAAAATGAAAGGCGACTAAATTCAGTGTTTATAACTACCTCATTTCAAATGTTTCCCATAAACTTGGGTATAAACGCAACACCGTTTCTATTCGGTATGTGCTTACTTGGCTACATGCTTTTGTAAACTGAGTGGATATAAATGCAAATACAATTTTTCTGCTGGCAGTTTAATGCCACCAAAAATACCCTTGTCCATAACGGTGGATCAAGTGGCGAGATTAAGACATTCAGTTTAAGCCCTAAAGAGGCAGATGTACTGTCTTACCTGATTGATAACGCATCGAAACTTGTGACGAAAGATGCACTTGTTGAACATGTTTGGGAAGAGCAAGAGCTTAACGAACAATCCATTTTGAATGTAATGTCTAAGCTCCGCTCTATTTTTAGACAGTTTGATGAAGGGGAGTTGATTAAAACAATTCGTAAAAAAGGCTATGTTTTTGAAGTCAGCCCTGAAGATGTACAATATATACGGATAGAGCTGGCGAAAGAAAATCCCGTTTTATCTGAGTCTGAAATAGCAGAAGCCCCTCAGCCAGTTTATCAGTATTTATTCAGTCGCTACCTATGGAGCGTACTATTCATACTCACCATTATTTTCTTAGTAATTGGTGGATATTATCAGTATTTATCTAAAAATAATGACTATGATGCTTATGAGATAAATCAAAAAGATATTATTTACATAAATAATCCGGATGGTGAGTTTGTAAAAGTTATCTTTTCATCTCGTGGAGGTAGTTTAACAAAACGACAATATAAAGACGTGATCGATAAGTTTTCTCAGTATTACCATGCTGTTCAAACACTTCCACCAGAAAGTATTACCTATAAAACAGTGTATGTTGATGTGTTTCACATACATAAAACATTTTTTGCTTCAATTAACGATCTTAATGATACCTATATTATTGTTCGAATATTTAATAAAGATGGCTCGCTTGCCGATGCATTGAGTAAAATAGAAAGTATGCGAGGGCGAGGATTACTATGGTAGTTAATAATAAATACAAAGTACTTATTGGCGTCAGCTTTGTTCTGTCAATATTATTCGCTATATTCTCTATGGTTAATCACAATAAAAATCCGATTGAAAATACAGCCTGGTATACGAGTAAAGCGCGTATACCGTATGGGGATGATTGGAGTGATGAGTTTGTAAGTAATATTGAGAATAGAAAGTACCAATTTAAGAAGAATACAGGTACCTGCGATGTAGATATAACATACAAAATGTTTGATGGAAGCACTAAAACTTTCGAGTTGTATTGTAAGTTTGATTATCAGGTAAAAGAAAACCGTATTTATTTTTCAAATTTGGACTATTCGATAGAAAGAGATGATGGATATTGGCATTTGCGTAGCGAAATGAAGTTTTTTAATAATGCAAGCTATAGTCAAGAAATGTTCTTAGATGAAACGAACAAGTACTTATTATTGACCAACCCCATGGTTTTTGACAAAGCACAGTTATACAAACGATTAGACAGACATTAAATTAAAAAAGCAGCCATATGGCTGCTTTTTTAATACCCTAATAATTGATATTTACCCTGATATATTGATTTTTTGTTTGTTAAAACTATTCCCTATGTAAAAGGTGGCATCATGTTGTCTATAAAATAACACGCTTATTTATCCTACCTCTAAATGGTTGCTTGTGGTTTTGTTCGATTGGGTTTGATTTTTGAGTGATATAACTTATTGATTGGTATGTTGTTTTGTTTTTCTTTTTATGTTGTTTTATCTTTTTTATATCAATTTTCATGTTCGTTATACTGTCGTTAGGTGGCGGTGAGCTGTTAGTGAATAAAGGGTTTTCTGGCAATTTAATTATGTTTTCTTTTCAGTTGATGATGGCTACTTCAATTGGTAACTTTCCTGTCAGATATTTGACATGCTCTTCAGTAATACGGCGATTTACGTTGGTTATAAAAAAGAAGAGCTTTTAGAAGTGCCAATTAATAGGGTTTAAAATGAATAAGAAAGTATTGTCAGCTGCTGCTCTTTTAGTAATGTCTGTAACAAATGTAGCGCATGCAGAGTCAGTAACCGCGGGTAACGGTCAGCGCGGTACGGTGAACTTTACGGGGGCAATTACAGCGCAAACATGTGATACCGGTATTATTGTTGATGGTAATGATGTGGCTTTTGTTGAGCTTCCAGTAATTACAACTAGTGACTTTGGTACTGGTGCCTCTGAATCAACTGAAACGCCTGTTGCATTTGGTATTGCGCCTTTAAATCCTGATGATTGCCCTGCAACGACAGCGGCATTAAGCCTAACGGGTCAAACCGTAACGGGATTCAGTGATGTACTTACGTCTGATGAAATAGCAACAACGAATGTAGGTGTGCAAGTATTGTTTAATGATAAAACACCATTATTAAATAAAGGGTATGTTGATGCTGGTACTAATTTCGATAAAGTAACTAAAGCAGTAAATTTATCTGCGAATTACTTTAAAACGGCTGAAGAAGCAAAAGCCGGTCTTGTTACATCTGTTGCAAGTTACCAAATCGCTTACCTTTAACCTTTATATTGGAAATGCCCAGAGTATTCTCTCTGGGCTCCTTTTTTATGAAAATAGTATTTATTTCTAGCTTGCTAACAAGCTTATTATTTAGTGCCTTTACGGAAGCTGCTATTGATGAAAAGCCAATTTATATAAAAGGAGCATTAGGAACAATTACCTGTGACACCGTTATATTTGTAAATGGTGAAGAAAAAGAGATTATCAATTTAGGTGTTATTTCAATTAATGATTTCACAAAAGAATCAAATATTCATGGCACGCCGGGCAGCATAGTTCCGGGACCTGCGAATGTCGATTACACCGCATTCAGTTTGGCCCCCATTAATGCAGCTGATTGCCCAGCAACAACTGCACAAATTAGTTTAAAGGCTCGAAATGTTGAGCACTTCCCTAATGTGATTCAGTCGGATGCGACTGACGAGACAAAAGTGGGTGTAGAAGTCTTGATGAATGATGGTACTCGCGTTCTGAATCAGTCGTGGGTAGCGGCAGATACGAATTTTGACGCCACAACAAAAGCCATTACGTTGAAAGCCAATTTTTATGCGACGACACCGACAGTGACAGCTGGAAAGGTTGAGGCAACAGCTGTTTATCAAATCCTGTATTTATGATGAGAGGTACAATGGTTCGTAAAATTATACCTTTGCTGTTGCTCGCACCGATTGCAGCTCAAGCGAGCGAATTTAATACTGATTTCCTACAAGGTGATGCGAAAACGCAGACGGAGATATCAAAGCTGCTGAATGCGTATGGTGAACTACCTTTGGGCAACCAGAGTTACAGGGTGTACGTTAATAAACGCTATATTGGCTATCAGAATTTTAATGTTGCCCCAAACAGTGATGGGCAACCGAGTTTGTGTTTATCCGTAGATATCCTGCAAAACTTGGGGATAAACTTGACCCAAGAAGCAAAGTTGTCGCTATTGAATGTGACATGCGAAAACACCTTATCTGATCTGGGTGCACAGGTTGACTACAACGCGAACGAATTGACACTTCATATCTTTGTGCCTGACGCCAATTTAATGAATCGTGAAGATTTGGAATTTAACCAGCGCCAGTTGGATAAAGGTATTACTGCAGGTTTTGTGAATTACTCAGTTTCTGCTCGTTATAACAATCGAAATAGTGATGATGAGTTTGCAATGCCACTGACGGCAGAAATTGGAGCTAACTATCATGATGTGCGTTTTCGCGCGAATGTAGCATCTTCTGATGTGACGGATGATGATTTTGTTCGCCAACAAGCGTATGTCGCAAAACCGCTACCAAGCGCTTTAAGCGAAGCAGTTGTGGGGGAATCCATCACTCAAGGTTATTTGGTAGATTCAATTCCCTTTACCGGTGTTTCGTTACGTTCAGATCGTGAAATGTTACCGCGTTATAAGCAAGACTATACGCCTGTTATTCGTGGCGCGGCAGAAACGAATTCAACGGTGAATATTTACCAAGGTGAGTATCTGCTATACACCAAGGAAGTTGCAGCGGGCAATTTTTCGATTACTGACCTTCCATATTTAAGTAACAACCAAGTTGACCTTGAAATCATTGGCGAAGACGGTCAATCAAAGCGTTATAACTATACGATTACGCAATTGCCAATGCTGTTAACAGAAGATACCTACCGATATGAACTAACTGTGGGTAAGTATCGCGACAGTAAAAATAAGATGTTGAATAGCTTCTTATATGGTGAATATGGTTACGGTTTTGATCAAATTACTTTGATGGGTGCAGTGACTATCTCCGATCCGTATTACGGTATGGCAACGGGGGGGGGGGTCACCATGGGTGAATTGGGTGCTGTCAGCATGGACTACAGTTATTCCAACACTTTAATGGATGATGATTACCATTCAGGGCACAGTCTCCGCTTGTTGTATGCAAAAGAGCTGTCGAGTTCGATGGATCTACAGTTGGCAGGTTATCGTTTCTCATCAGAGAATTTCCGTACCTTTTCTGAGGCGGTAAGCAGTGATTATGATCGTGAAACCGGCGAGCCAAGTTATAACACTGATGTCGATCTTTCCCGCAGTAAAAGTCGTATTGACGCTAATTTAAATTTTGATGTGGCTGATTCTAGTGTGTATGTGAATTTAGCCCATGAAACATACTGGAATAAAAGCAATGCGAGTACATCTTACTCGGTGGGGTACAGCAGCTCGATTGGTCGTGTGAATTACACTCTTTCAGGGGCGTATACCGATTACCAAACGGAAAATGATGACCATACCGTGATGCTGACCATGAGTGTACCAATTGATTACGGTAAGAGCGCCTCTAACGTGTACACCTCAGTAACATCAACATCTGACAGTACGTCATATGAGGTCGGGCAATCCGGCGTGGTGGATGAGTATTCTTATTCAGTAGGTGCATCGTGGAGCCCAGATACCGATGCCTATGCGAGAGCCTCTCTATCGGGTTCATTAGATAAGACGAATGTAAGTGTCAATGCAAGCGGCAATGGCAGCACGATCAGTGCCAGTGCAAGCGGTACTTTAGTAGGTTTTGACGGTGGCGTTATTGCGGGTGCTAAACGTTCAGATAGCTACATCATTGCCAAAGTCGGCGAACGTGAAGGCATCAAAGTTAACGGTCAAGAAACCAATAAAAATGGCTATGCGCTGGTGTCCAATATTCAGCCTTATGAAACCAATGAGCTGAGTCTAAATGCGGCGTCTATGCCAACAGATATTCAAACAGAGAAATCGATCATTGCGACAATGCCAGAACGTGGCGTAATCAGTTATGTCGATTTCAACGCGAGCAGGGTGATTCGCGTAGTAACACAAATGATGGACGCCAAGGGAACGTACTTGCCGTTGGGTACTATTGTGTCAACCAAAGATAAACAATCGGTGATTGGGGTTGATGGCAGTGTAATGGTTGAACTCAGCGCCACCGAACAAAGTAAGTTCCCGCTCGATATCGCATACAGCACCCCGACGTGCCAAGGCGTGATTACGATTAATCAACCCAGTACTCAAATTATGAATACTGGTACAACAAAGTGTGAATAATACAATGAATAGATTAGTAATAATGGCTGTTTTCTTAATGAGCTCAGTTCTGTTGGTCTCAAATGCGCAAGCGGCCTTTACCCTAAATGCTACCCGTGTGGTGTATACCGAAGGTACTAAAGGCGCAAATCTTGTCATTAAAAATAATAATGAAAAAAAATATGGTGGACAGGTATGGCTAGAATCGGAAGCCGATGCAATTCCAGATAATAGCTTTGTGATTTCCCCATCGCTATTTACGCTAGCAAGCAGCAGTAAGCAAAATTTGCGCATTATGCAGACGTCTGCAAATCTACCGATAGACAGAGAAGCGCTATTTTGGTTATACGTGCAAGAGCTGCCACCAGCATTGGAAGAAGCAAATCAATTACAGTTTGCGATGCGTACCAAAATCAAGTTAATTGCACGACCAGCTAACTTAGTTGAAGCACGTGAAGGTGCTGAATCGCAGTTAACGGTTATGGTTGTGGGTAATACATTGAAGATCAACAACCCAACACCGTATTTCTTTGCTATTAGTTCACTGATGAAAGGAAAAACTGAATTTAAAGATAAAGCCTTATCTGTTGTACAGCCTAAGAAAGCATTTCAAATTGCGAATAATATGGAATTTGTCCGAGGTGATACTGTAAAAGTTACGTATGTAGATGACTTTGGCGCGTATAAACAACAGACACTGAGTGTGAAGTAAGGCGATGAACATAATCAAACTTTTATATGTTTTATTCATATTTGGCAGTTGTAATGTGTTTGCTTTGAAGTTGCATGAGTGTGGACCAATCAATGGTACAACAGTCTACAACCTGAAATATGAAGATGGTGTCGATGATTCTGTCAATCAACCGGGTGGTATTGTTAAAAATTTCTTCACGTTTGGTTCTAACGCAGATCGTGTGCCGAGAAAGTGCCGCTGTGTTTCGGACGATCGCAGTGCACGAGATGATATTACGTGGTATACCACTACGTATTTTACAGCGACATCTCCGCTTTCAAAATATACCAGCGCTAACATACAGTATTTTGATTTGAATGAGTCGCTATCAATAGCCTCGTATTATTTTATTGGTACAATAAATAAGTATTATACGGTTCCATTTAACGATAAGAAAAACACTTACGATGAGCGCTGTGTTGAAGGATGGATGAATAATCCGAGTGCAAATACGGGTGCAAAAGGTAAGATCGATCTGCGTTTTAAGAAAACGGTAATTGGTGCAACCCACTTTAATGGGAAGGTAAGTAGCTTATATGCATCATTGAAGAAGAATGTGAGCTCAACGACGCCTATTGCAGAAACGTACCTTGATATTACTGTTAAAACTCCAGCCTTGTGTACTATTCGTGAAGGTTCAAACATCAGTGTTGACCTTGGTACTGTCGCGAGTGCCGAGATGAACAAAGGCGCAGTACCAAATGGTTATACTAAAAGGGATGTTAACCTAACCTTTGATTGTAATTTCGATGGCAGTTTGGACCTTACATTAATGGGTAAAGCTTCAACACTGACAGAATTTTATGCTTCATCTAATAGTGAAGTGGGTATTGCGATTGAACGTAGCGGAAAATTGATTAAGCCAAATCAGAGTGGCAATCAAGTGCCTCTAGACTCTCACCGTGTCGGTCACTTTGATGCGAAGGCGTATCCCGTAAAAACAATTTCGGGCTCACCTATGCCTGGAGATTATTCGGGGTCTGTGAACGTATTTGTCGACGTTTTATGATGGTTTGTTGTGCTATGCAGTAAAATGTAAGTGATAAAAGATAGGATCAAAAAAAGGGCGATTACTGTATCAGTAATTTTGCCCTTTTTTGTTAAGTTGCACTGTAATGATAATATGTTGAGAAACAGCGTTACTTTCAATATCAGTTATAGATGTGTCACAACCAGATTAGTAAAACCACTGTGAAGAACCACTTCTTCCACGCTGATATCTTTTTTAACTTCCATTTTTGTATTTGTTACCTGAATGCAAGATTGAGATTTAGCATCGACCTGACATGTAGGCTCTGTAATCATACCTCTGAAACGAATCTCTCCTGAAGACGCTTCAACCATTGATGCAAATGGGATGAGAAAGAATGCACAAGCTTGAATAATCATTTTCATAATAGCTCTCCTCCGTTGACTATCCCTTGATACTACAGGGTTCTCTATTTATTGGTGTCAGATTTTATAAAATATGTGATCAATAAAATACTTTTTTGTATTCATTCTTCATAAAGATATTCTGTGAGCTTAGAGCTGTAAAAACGAAGGTCATAAAACGCTCTAACTGCCAAAGTACTGACCGAAAATGAGGGGCGGAAATTATTACTGACGTAAGTGTGAAGCTTATTATTATAAAGACTATTTACTTTTTCTTATTATTAAGTCACTGCTTTTTCTAGTTTATGCATGTATTAATGATATGTTGAAGAATGCTTTGCAATTTGAAATTAACAATAATTAAGGCTAGTGTGTTTTTTTAATTCTATGTAATTTAAGTGTTTTTTTTTGGCATGCTATGTGGATAGTCCCCTTCCAAATATCAAAAAAAAGAGTAAAGGATAATGCGCTACTTTTATATTTTAGTTATTGCATCTTTTATAGTCGGATGTGGAGGAGGTGACGATAACAATAATACGAATATGGCTGAAGAACTAACTAGTTCATTACTGAGTGAGCAATTTGCCCCAGATAATGCTCAATTTTCTAATTTCGAAAATAAGCCGTTTAGTGTAGATCCTCAATCATTTAATTTCGAGGGAAATAATGTATATCTGAAAGTTTACGACACGGATGGAAACGTCTTTTATTTGGGAAGAATAAATAAAGATGCCCTTTTCTCTATTGAATTAGTCTTACCAAATAGTGACTCTATCGTTGCTTATGACATTTTTACTGATTCTGCTAATGATCTGTCTATAAGTGGAGATTTTGTATTATGAGATTAATACTGTTAACTACTCTGATATTGTTACTAACTGTTCCCACTCATACACTTGCTGAAAGTGTTTCGGTGAAATTGAAAGACACGATTAAACAAGGTAGCGGAACGATTGATGTGTTTCGAGCACAAACACAAAATAAGAACCCTACGGCGGTAGAATTAGAAGCTTTTCGTGTCAATAATGGTGGGAAACTAGTGTTTGCTGTTGATGTTAATGAAGCTGCAAACGGAACAGAAAAAGCCTCGAGCCAAGGGGTCGCGGTAGAAAGCGCTTCTATTACGGTAGTCAGTGGAGGAGTTACAACTACGTTCTCTGATTTTTCAACGCCGACGCGGTCTATGTTAGCTAAAACGGGAACTACCGAACGAACGGGGTATTACACTATTATAGGTGAAACTGGTTCTTCAAGAGTGACACCGAATGCTAACAGTGATGTTAATGGCTCTTCATTTGATGAAGTGTTAATTATAACCGTCGGTCAAGATTTAAGTTTGGCTACGGCTGTTACGTTAAATGTCACATTATTAGATACCAATATTTCATTGGGGGATCCAGAAGCGTTCTATGATTTTTCTGGGGGCTTTGAAGATGTGGCATTAATCAGTGATGAAGATAATGCCGTTTTAACTGGGCTCGGAGCGGGGCAGGCAGAAGCGCCATTGGTGATAACACAAGGGCAAGTATTGAACCCCATTGATGCGTGGGTGTATTACCCATCTTCAACAGAGTACTTTTTGGCTGCGTATGAAGATCTGTATCCAGTAAAAGGGGATTATGATTTCAATGATTTAGTCATAGGCTATCGTGTTGGTTTTGGTATGAATAATGGCCAAGTTACTTCTATGTTGATATATGGCTATATTATTGCGCGAGGCTCTAGCTATAACCATGATTGGTATCTTCACCTTGCGTACCCTGATGGCACAAGTGGTAGCGGTACACTTAATTTGTTTAAACCGGGCTCTACCGAACAAGAAGAAGGCTACCCGATAGCCATTACGCAACTGAATGATTTTGACCAGAAAATCTTAATTAGTTCGAAAACTCTAATGATACAAGTGGGATCTGAAATGGTGAACACCTTGACAGATAAAGCCTTAGTACAAGGACACAAGTTCAGTATTTCAATGGACTATGATGCCTTGATTGATGTATCTCAGCTTGATACCGCACCGTATGATCCTTATTTATATGTTAAAAATTCAGGGTATGAAATACATCTGCCGAACAAACCTGCTCGCTTAGGTATCTCCGTCAATAACAGTGAAACTGGAGCGGGATTTAAAGATAGTAGTGGATATCCGTTCGTTATTATCATTCCTGATGATTGGGAACCACCATTAGAGAATACCGATTTAGGAGAAGCTTATACCGATTTTCTTAATCATGTTGCCAGCTCTGACAATACGTTTTCATCGTGGTACTTGGCACCACAAGGTAGCAAGGTGAAAGGGATAGGACGGGGGCATTGGAAGTGGTAACCGATTAAATATCTCTTTCTGGGATAATAACGACTGAGCAAAGCTTACCATTATTCAGTGCTAAGCTTTGCTTGCGTTAAAAGTTAACCTCGCTAACACCCATCTGTTAAGGTTGAAACTTCACGAAAGGTTATTTCCTCACCGTTTTCACTGAAAATATAATACGCCAAGCAGTTGTCTTTAACCGTTCTACCGCGCGGAAAGAAGAACATGCCCCAGCCAGTTTTTCCTGTTAGCACATTAGAGGCAGGAGTTTGGTCGACCACACAGAATGTCCCTTCATTACAAGGCGTGGTGAGTGAATCTGGTTGGTAATAGCCATTACCTTGATAATGAATATCGCTGTTCATTAGTGAGGCGAGGTTTTTGTCCCATATTTCCTGTGGTGTTCCAAAGTAGGTATTAATGAGTGTTCCACCAGCATCTACTTTTACATTTCTTTGGTGCTCGACACCTTGCACTATAGCGAAGTAATTAACTTGTTCGACAACAGTATTAAAGCCTGCTGCAATCCCTTTCATTACTGCGGCTGATGCATCATGTTTAACACCTAAAAAACGCGGTAAGGCTGTTACAGCTAATATGCCTACTAAAATAATAGCGATCACAAGTTCGATCAGAGTAAAACCTGATTGAGCCGTTGGTAAATTTGTGTGTGCACTATTCAAAGTAACAATCCCTTTATTAGTAAATGTGCCATTTTTTCTTTTATGTATATCATTTATCAATACATTGTCGCAAAAGTGATACTCAAAAGAGTGACTTTAGCGACAATTGTTGTTGAATAAGAAAAATAGCCCGCGTTTTTTGTTTGTAGCTACTCGTATAGGGTGAAGTGCGTGCCATTACAATGAGCTGGTGGTATAAGTATTTAACGCGCAAAGAAAGTTTTTTAGTAAATATTAATATTCGCTTGTGTGAATTACATGAGTAAACAGCTGAGGAAGGAAGTGCTATGCACGATATTGTTACTGTTGCGGTTACCGTGTTTATGGGTTTTTTTGCGATGATGAACCCGATTGCCAATACGGCAGTTTTTGTGGGTATGACAGGAGATTTCACTCCACAGCAACGCCGACAAACGGCAATAAAAGCACTAGTCGCTGCGTTTTTTATTATTGCTGCATTTTGTCTTTTGGGTAAGGGCATTTTTGAGATATTCGGAATTACATTACCAGCCCTACGATTAGCTGGCGGTATTCTAGTTTTCTTAGTGGGATATCACATGCTGCAAGGTAGCAGTTCTAAATTACACACCAATGAACAGGCAACTCCTGACAAGGGCGAGAAAGTACAGCCAGCAGACATTGCCATTTCACCGCTCGCCTTACCGATTTTGGCTGGCCCCGGTACGATTGCTACAGCAATGAATTATTCTGCATCTGGCAGTATGCTGAACATTATTGTTACTATCGCTGCGTTTGCTATTTTGTGCCTTATTACATTCGTATGCTTTTTATATGGGCCTAAATTGGTCGATATGATTGGTGAAAACGGTATTAATATTACGACACGCTTGATGGGGTTGATCTTAACCGTCATAGGTATGCAAATGTTGATTCAAGGCGTGCATGATGCCTATTTGTTATTTAATGTCACTCCTAAATAGAACAGCTTGCTATTTTATATTTGAGTTTTAACGTCGATAAATACTGCCACATTACGTGGCAGTTTTAATTTTAAGCTTCGTATAATTCTAAAGGTAAGTTATCGGGATCGCTGAAGAATGTGTAGCGTCTTCCTGTATATTCATCGGTACGAATAGGTTCGACTTCCACGCCTGCGTTTTGTAAATGCAATGCGAAAGTGTCTATCGATTCGACGGTAAAAGCTAAATGACGTAACCCTCTAGCTTCAGGGTAGCTAGGTCGCGGAGGGTTGTTTGGAAAAGAAAACAATTCTACCTGATTGCCATTTGGTAATGCTAAATCCAGTTTGTAAGAATTACGTTCTGCTCGGTAATTTTCAGCAATCACTGTTAGCCCGAGAATAGCGGTATAAAATTGCTTAGATTTTTCATAATCTGAGCAAATAATTGCAGCATGATGAATACCTTGAAGCATTGTTTACCTTTCTAAGCCTGAATCAATGAGGAGCAAGCTTACCTTGTTTTGAGACCATTATTTTCAACAGCTATCAAAAATAGAAAAATCAGTAGCGTGATACTACTGATTTTTGTTTGGTTCTGTTTAGTTTTACTTGGTTTTATTAGTCTAACTTCTGATGATTACATGCTTGTAGGGTAGTCGCTATAACCGCTTTTATTACCACCGAAAAGTTTTGTGTTATCTGCTTCAGCCAAGGCAATATCATTAGCTAATCGGTGTGCTAAATCTGGGTTGGCGAGAAATGCACGCCCAAAGGCAACTAAGTCGGCATACCCAGCATCTAGAATGTATTCTGCACGTTTAAGATCATATCGACCCGCGACAATAATGGTTCCGCTGAAGCGTTCACGCAGCGCTACTCGAAAATTATCTGGAATAATAGGTGCATCATCCCAATCAGCTTCAGATAAATGCATGTACGCAATACCACATTGATTAAGGTGCTCTGCAGCATCCAAAATTGTTGGGACGATATCAGGGCAATCCATATCTTTAAATGTGACAAAGGGTGCAAGGCGAACGCCCACACGCTCAGCGCCAATACGCGCAGATACCGCTTCCACTACCTCCATCAAAAAGCGCAGTCTATTTTCACGGCTGCCACCGTATTCATCGGTACGTTTGTTAGAATTAGTACGAAGAAATTGGTCGATTAAATACCCGTTTCCGCCGTGAATCTCTATACCATCAAAACCTGCTTCTAACGCGTTTTCTGCGGCTTGTGCAAAATCGGCAATAACACGCTTAATATCATCGGTGTTCATTTCACGGGGCATTGGACACGGAAACATTGTGCCATCTTCACCGTCTTTAACAATCCAAACTTGTGTATCGATAGGCTGTATAGCTGATGGGGCTATTGGTGCTTCGCCGTTCTGAAAGTGAGTATGCGACACTCGACCTACATGCCACAGTTGGTTAAATATTTTACCGCCTGCCTGATGCACAGCATCGGTTACTGTTCGCCAGCCTTGAATGTGCTCTGAAGTATATACGCCAGGTGTGAATGAATAGCCTTGGCTATCATCTGAAATTTGCGTAGCTTCTGTAATGATTAAGCCTGCAGATGCACGCTGAGCATAATATTCAGCCATCATTTCGTTGGGTATATTACCTGGTTGGCTGGTTCTAGCGCGTGTCATTGGTGCCATTACCATTCGGTTTGAAAGCGCGATTGGTTGCTGAGAGTTATTTGACATCGATGTTGGTGTGAATAGCGGGTGAGTCATAATAATAATCCGTCGTGTAATGTTCGATGGAATGATTGTGACAGGAAATAGTGGTTCGAAAAGCTAGTACATACAGTAAACATCTACAAAAAATATTTGAAAGTAATTTTATTTGCTTTGTTTATTGTAAGATATCGCTTGATTGAACAATTACAGAGAAAGGTTAGTGTTGTGGCGGGTATTGCAGATTACAGAACATTCATTGAAATAGTGCACAGCGGGAGCATTTCCGCTGCGGGACGTCGTTTAAATGCTTCACCTGCGAATGTGAGTGCAGTGTTGGCACGTTTAGAAAAGCAATATGATGCGCGCTTGCTTTCTAGAACAACACGTAACCAACAGTTAACGTATGAAGGCGAACATTTCTACCAATTTTGTTTATTAGCGGCTGATCAAGAAGATGAGTTATTAAACCATTTGTCAAAGCAGCAGCAGTTACAGGGGAGTATTACCATTTCTTGTACATGTGATTTTGGTCGAAATGTTTTAGTGCCTTTACTGGATGAGTTTATGGCGTTGTATCCGCAATTGTCGATTCATTTGCATCTCACCGATAAGATCAGTGATTTGGTCAAAGATAGTATTGATGTAGCCATTCGATTTGGGGCGCTAAAAGATTCTAATTTGGTCGCCCGTCGTTTGGCGGATAATCATCGCGTGCTGGTGGCATCACCGGAATATTTGGCTCAACATGGTCATCCGCAAAGTGTTGAAGAACTGGCTGATCATGCGTGCTTGTTGATCAGCCGTGAAGGAGAAACACAGGCCGAATGGCAGTTTAATAAAGCCAATCAAATCTACAGTGTTGCTGTAAACGCGGCATTTTCCAGTAATAATGGGGAAGTGGTGAAGCATTGGGCGCTGACATCAAAAGGCATCGCGATGAAATCTATTTGGGATGTAAAGCCAGCCTTAGCCGATGGAACGTTAGTGAGTGTGTTAGACGAGTTTCGACAAGATGATGGTGCGGTGTATGCGGTTTTCCCTAATCGTAAGTTCTCACCACAGCGAATTACAGCCTTAATCGACTTTCTTAAGCAAGCGTTACAGCAGTAATGTGAACTTTTTGGCTATTTAGAGCGTTTAATCGGAATGTATTCTTGACCCATTTCTACCTCGCCAGCGATAATACGCATAATAGATCAAATTGATAGAAATTATGGAGTCTCGATGGCAAAGCTAAGCTTACAAGAGCAAATGTTGAAAGCAGGTCTTGTTGACAAAAAGAAACTAAAAAAAGCAGCAAAAACGTCTAAAAAGTCTCGTGTACAATCAAGAGAAGCAAAAGCTGCCGTTGAAGAAAAGCGCACAGCGCAACTAGAGCAAGACAAAGAGCTGAATCGCCAAAGAGATGATGAAGCAATGAAGAAAGCGTTTGTCGCTCAGATTAAACAGCTTATCGAAATGAATCGCATCGATCGTACTAAGGGTGATATTAGCTATAATTTCACTGATGGTGCATTAGTTCGAAATATTTATGTTGATAAAACAACACAAAACGAGCTGGTAAAAGGTCGCTTGGCGATTGTTCGTTTTGGTGATGGCTTTGAAGTTATTCCTGGCGTTGTCGCAGATAAAATTAGCTTACGTGATGAAGACATTGTTGTTCTAAACAATATTGTTGACGAAAAAGATGTAGATGAAGATGACCCATATGCAGATTTCGTGATCCCTGATGATTTAATGTGGTAATACAATTTTAATTGCAGGATTCACTGCAACTTAGTTATTGTTAGACTTAAATACTAAACCCGAAGTGGCATATATTCACTTCGGGTTTTTTAGGCTTTTAGCTAACGATAAGTCACAGGTTCGCTTATTCTGTGATCAGTTTCCGACGGAATATACCGTTGCCTGAGATTGCTCATTTCCCCATTTGTTTGTCAGTTTGACTGGTGGAGATGCTATCTGACGTTTTTTAGCTTGTTTTAAGTTGTGGTGAGCTTTTGCGTAATAGGTTGGGCTTGCATTAATGGCACGTTCTAAGTAGCTAACAGCAGCTTCATAATCACCTTCTAGCATCGTGAAATAACCAATATCATTCAGTGCTTCTGCCACGGGCATTACATTTTGAAGTGCGTCAAGTGCATCGCTATAACGTTTACTGCGAATGTAGACTAACCCTAAATTTGACCATGCGCGTTTGTCTGTTTGGTAAATGGTTGTTGCGCGTCTATTGATCACTTCTGCTTGTTTTAAATCTCCGCTTAAATAATATGAATATCCGAGGTTTGTTAGCGCTTGGCGAGATTTGTGATTAATGCGTAAACAGGCTTGATAAAGCGCTTGAGCTTCAGCATGACGTGCATTCAAGTCTTTAATTACGGCATAAGCAATGTAGGCATTTAATGGTGATGTTTGGTTAATTTCTAATTGTTGTACAAAATCAGGTTTCGTCGGGTCCCATGTTTCATTCTTGAAACGCTGTTGATCCATTCTTATGGCACGCAATAACTGTTTTTCTGCGTTCTTTTTTTCGCCTTGTTTGAGTTCAATAATACCTAATGCTGCAGAATATTGAATGTTGTCATCTTTAATAATAACGGCACGATTATAAGCAATTTGTGCTAGTTCATAATTACCGCGTTGTTGGTGAATATACCCAATTTTATAATAAGCTTGATCTATATTATCTTGGGCTGGAAAACTGAGAGCTCGAATATATTCATAAAGAGCGAGATCAGTATCTTTGTTTAAATAAGCCTGGTCACCCCTAGCGATTGCTTCTGCTGCAGACTCTGGTGGAAAATCACCATTTAACCCTAGTGTTGCTTTGCCATCATAAAGTTCGTGGTCAAAGTTAGGGTTGGTCGTTTCAACCGTTTTTTCGTTACTTGCACACCCAAGCAAAATAAGTGGTGCGAGTACCGTTAAGAGTATAAGTCGTTGGGTCTTTTTTCTAAATATTGTCATTCAATCTCTCCCTTTGAATTGATTCTTTATTTACTGCCAAAGACTTCTAGCACCGCGATAATCGCAGGACCTACAGCAACAACAAAAAAGCCAGGCCAGATACAGGTAACGAGTGGGAATATCATTTTAGTTCCAATTTTTGCTGCTTCTTCTTCAGCTTTTTGCATTCGTCTATCTCTAAACTCTATGGCATATTCTCGTAGTGTGTCACCCATACTTGAGCCAAGTTTAACGGATTGACTGATGATGCTGACCAACCCTTGAAGCTCAAGTAATCCGGTACGTTCTATAAATTGTGCTAATGCGATAGGCATAGGTACACCGAGTCGTACTTTTCTACATACAATTTGCAATTCATTACTTAATTCTGGTGAGATAGCGTCAATTTCATTTGCAACACGATTTAATGCAGCTAAAAAACCAAGCCCAGCCTCTGTGGTTACAACAAGCAAATCGAGCGCATCAGGGAAAGCATTAGATAATTTTCTGATTCGCTTTTTTGCTTTTTTTTGAAGAATGAAATTGGGTAAAAATGTAGCGATAGCCATTGCAAGCAAAGTATAGAACAGTATTTTTTGAGTAGAGAGTTCGGGTAGAAATTTAGATGAAATTAATACGCCGAAGAGGGCAATAATCACCAAGATTATTTTTATGGCGTAAAAATTGGTTAAGGCTTGTTTTTGTTCATAGCCTGCATGCATTAGTAAAGTTTTAGTCTGATTTCGCTCCTTGATCGAGGAAGGGGAGATATATTTATCCATTGATTCTAGCGTATTTTCAAGGGAACTTGACTCTGCGCTTTTGTTGGTTGTATCCCTACTTATATGAGAGAGACTGTGTAACTGTTTCTTTAGAGGATTAAATAAATTTGTAATAAGCAGCGCTAAACACAGGGTGAATGTAACCACACTAATAAAAGCTAGCCCTAGAAATATCCAACGTGCAAGGTTTTCATCAGAGACAAAACCTGTAATAAGGGTAATAAGATAATCCATATTAGACCTCGATACGCAATATTTTACGAATCCAAATCATTCCTACTAGCATGCACACTGCTGTAATCATCAATAGGTTTGCACCTCGATCAGATTCAAATAAAGGATCTAAGTAATCGGGTGTTGAGAGATAAATCATGATGACTAAAACAAAAGGGACACACATAAGAATCCATGCCGACATTCTGCCTTCTGCAGATAATGAACGTACCTTACGGAGTAATCGAAAGCGACCTCGAATAACTTCAGATAGATTTTCTAATGTCTCGGCTAGATTTCCCCCCGTTTCTTTTTGAATAATAACGGCGCTGTTAAATGCCAACACGCTCACAGAAGGGTTCCGTTGCGCTAAGTTTGCTAATGCGACTTTTATATCAACACCGTAATTTAATTCAGAAAATGTTTTCCCAAATTCTACTGATACCGGTGCTGGCATCTCTTGGCTTACTGTTTTCATTACTTCGGTAAAGGGGTAGCCAACTAATAGTGCTCGTTTCATTACATCTAAGGCTTCAACAAACTGTTCTTCAAATAAGCACAACCGTTTTTCTGCTTTATATTTAAGCCAGAATGTAAATGAAAGTACGATTAAAAATGGCATTAATACGGAGAAAGTAATACTTTTTGTAAGAGCTAAGCTGATAACTGTAGATAGAAAGCTTATTATGACTAACCAAAATATAGTTTTATATGCTTTCCATTCAAGGCCTGCTAGCGTTAAATGTTCTGATAAATATTCACCAACAGCATTGTTTTCAAGTTGACGTTCTCTTGGGGTCAGCTTGTCGAGGTAATGCTTACGCAGTAATGATTGTTGATTGTGACCAGCGCTCGTTTCTGCTATTAATTCCAATTTATTTTTTAACAAGCGAGAACGTTTTGCCCGTGCACCAGTAGAAGACACGAGCACGGTTTGTGAAACCACAACGGCAGCTATAAAAAAGACCAGTAAATATACTTTTATATCAAACCCCATTATTGCCCCCGTAAACTACTATCTGGTGTGAAATGCGAATAAGGCAGGTTGATACCCATATGTTTAAAGGCTTCAACAAATGAAGGAACATTACCCGTGGCTTGATAGTTACCTAATACATTACCTTGCTTGTCGATACCCATACGTTTGAAACAAAACAGCTCGGTCATGGTAACGACGTCACCTTCCATGCCATTCAGTTCTACAATGCTGGTAATACGGCGTTTACCATCTTCCATTCTTCGTAATTGCACAACAATATGAACTGCAGAAGCTATTTGTGCGCGAACGTTCTTTATGGGCATATTCCAACCAGCCATAGCAAACATATTCTCAATACGTCCTAATGCATCTCGTGGTGTGTTAGCGTGAATGGTGGTCATTGAACCATCGTGGCCTGTATTCATAGCGGCAAGCATATCAACGGCTTCGCCACCTCGAACCTCCCCAACTACAATGCGATCTGGACGCATACGTAATGAGTTGATCACCAGTTCTCGTTGGGTTATTGCACCGCTACCTTCGATATTTGGAGGTCGTGTTTCTAATCTTACAACATGCGGTTGTTGAAGTTGTAATTCTGCGGAATCTTCAATAGTAATAATACGTTCATTAGAGGGGATAAAACTTGAACAAATATTTAGCGTCGTTGTTTTTCCAGAACCGGTACCACCTGAAATTAAAATATTCAGACGCCCTTTAACAATGGCTTGCAGTAAATCTGCCATGGGTTTATTTAGACTTCCATAGTCTAAGAGTTGTTCTATATTCAACTTTTCAACCGCAAAACGTCGAATAGATAATGAAGGGCCATCGATAGCTAAAGGAGGTATTATTGCATTTACCCTTGAACCATCTTTGAGTCGTGCATCAACCATTGGTGAACTTTCATCAATACGACGTCCGACAAGTGAAACAATGCGGTCAATGACATTTAATAAGTGGGCATCATCTCTAAATTGGGCTTCTGTCGCTTCTAATTTACCCTTCCGTTCAATATAAATACTGTCATGACCGTTAACTAAAATATCTGAAATTGTAGGGTCTTTTAATAAAGGTTCTAAGGGACCAAGCCCTAGTATTTCATCAATAATTTCGTTGATGATTCTTATTCGTCCATCTGCGTTTAAAGGGACATTTTGGTCAAGTAGCAAGGTAGAGGCAGCATCGAAAATTTGTTCTTTTGCTTGCTCTCTATCGAGGGTTTCTATCAGTGATAAATCGAGTGAGTTAAATAATTCTTCTAGAAGATTTTTTTTAATTCGGCGATCACTTTTACTGATAGAGTGCTGTTGTGGTCTTGATTCTTGTTCTTTAACTTCGGTATCAGCTTTAATCTCAGCTTTCACTTTAACAGGATTATTTTCAATGATGAGCTCTGATGGTGGTTCCTTTTTAAAAAACATATCTAGTTCCTTATGAATGAAAATAACCGTTTCATACCTTTCAATTGCATTTCGTTCTTATTGAGTATTTTGTTCGAGATTTCTTTCATTCCTTTAATAATCGGTTGTTTGCTAGAATGGGTGGCAAGTAGCTCACCTAAATTTGTTGAAGCGCTTACAGATTGAAAGTCATTAGGGATTAAGAAAAGCTCATCAATATGGAGTGATTTTTTTATTTCATC
This sequence comes from Photobacterium profundum, assembly GCF_003026285.1. Taxonomy (GTDB): domain Bacteria; phylum Pseudomonadota; class Gammaproteobacteria; order Enterobacterales; family Vibrionaceae; genus Photobacterium; species Photobacterium profundum. The sequence goes on along the minus strand of NZ_PYOD01000002.1, from coordinate 48,485 downwards.
CGGTGTTATTTCAATCTTCTTAGAATAACGATTAACAATAATCTTAAACTTATTGTCATTAACCCCTAAAAGGTGTTTTATTTGTTTGATTAAATTTGCAGCTTCTCTGATTGCTGGTACATTCTGTTGCACAACGATAAAAATATACTCGGCTTCTGATAGGGCTGGTAAAGTAAATTTTTCTATACCGCGCGACATATCTATAATTATATGTTCAAAGTTAGCCCTCAATTTAGTTAGGAATTGATTAAATGCAAGAGGGGAATGTGTGGGTATAGTGTCAAATAATTTGTCTTTACGACTGGCAATAAAACGTAACCCTGATTTATGTTTTGATAGCAGCCCTTGTAAAGCGTATTCATCAAGTTCGTCTGTTTGTTCTAAGGCGTCACTGAGTGTAAATTTTGAATTGGTTGAGAGTAAATCCGAGATACAGCCAAATTGGGCATCTGTATCTATGAGCACTGGTGGTGAGGTATGCTGTAACGTCACCATATGTGCGATAGTTGTCGATATTATGGATGCACCCATTCCGCCTTTTGCATTAATAAAAACACTTACTTTTCCTAATGTAACGTTGTTCTTCTTTATCGCTGCACAATCAAAAAACACCTGATCCAGTTCTTCTTCACCAAATGGAATTGTTAATACATCTTTAACGCCAAATTTAAGTGCTTGACGCATTATGATTGTATCTGCATGGTCAACCAGTAACACAATATCGGGTATCAGTGAGTTTTGTTTTAGTGCCTGTTTTAATGATACGGTAAGTACTTGCCAGTCATCTTTTCCATCCATTAGAATTAAATCAGGTGTGTTTGATTCTTTTAATTGATTTAAATTTTGCTCGACTTCTGAGCTAGCGATACTGATAAATTTTGCATTTGACCACTGTGAAATGTAAGCGGATAGGTGTGATGTGAACTGATTATTATTACTAATAATCCAGCCTTTTAAATGGGTAGCTAAGGGCTGTTTAGCACTCTTGTTTTTATTTTCTACTGCTTGTAAATTATTCATATGTCACCATTCTTTAGCAGTCAGATAAGCCGGTGCGAGTAACGCCTAAACTTTCTCTAGGTAATTGAGTTGTGAAGCTAGGGGCAAAAAAATCAATACCAAAGGTAGCCAGGGGAATAATTAAATGTATTTGATATTCAACAATGCTTGCTTCTACATATTCAATGGTAAGAAATGTTGATGCATCTGATAATGAGCCCGTTATTGCACTGCCATCACTGCCTAAATATTTTATTTGTATGTTGTTCGATGTGAAATTTTGAAGTGGAACATTATCAACAATAGCAGCTGTTAGTATGTCGGCTTGCTCTGCGGTGGTAACTTGGCAAACACTGGCTAATCGTGCTGTACGCCTGCTGGTTTCATTAAGCACATGCCACGTAAACATTAAACGTCCGAATTCAATAATGGCAAAGATAATGATAAAAAATAAAACTGCTACAATACTGAATTCGACAATGGTTATTCCACCTTGTTTTTTATTTAACGTTAGTGATTTCATTACAGCACCCTCATCGTATAACTGGACGTCATCGTAAAGTTGAGAGAAATATCATCACCAGAAAAAAAATTGGGTAGTGTTGTTAATACGGGTTGAAAAGGATATGCGACCTCTACTTGTACATAATTGTTGCTAAAAGTGACAGATACATGATCAGTCGTTAACGAGGGGAGTAAACTATCGTTACCAGTACTGATTGTACCGTATACAATAAGGTTGCTGGCATTAGCTACCTGTGAATCTGTTAATGAATAAACGCCTGTTGTGCCAGATCCAATTACATTGGCAAGGTAGCGAGTGCTATCGCGGCTTAATTTTTCTAGTTCTGAATAGAGGTAAAAGGCACGGCCTAGTTCTAATATCGATAGAAGTAATATTAATAAAACGGGTAGAATAATCGTAAATTCTACCATGGCTAACCCTTGTTGAATTCGCATCCTTTTCATTATGAATCCTCACTGTCAGGATCATTAAAGAGTACAATTTTATAAGGACCTTTCTGGCTTGGTGTTATGCCCGGGTTGCCTGTGTTAACTCGGCAATCTTTAATGAATTCGCCGACAATCCACGAACTATTTCCGCCTCCACCTTTCTCATCTACATGAGCCGTTTCACTTAATGGTTGTACTAAGAAAAAACAGCCAAGTCCTTTTAAAGGAATATCTATGCGCCCACCTGATTTGTCTATCTCATCACATTTAAGAATAGGTACACTTAATACTCTGCGAAAATACCCTTGTGACTGGCATGCAGAGTCAGATAGGCAGCTTTCAAAATCTTGATTAGCGCTATAATCAGCAAAACTATATATAGCATCGTGAGATAGTGTGGTTTGATACTCTTCAATGGTATTGCCATCCCCGTCATCTATTTGAACAGTTTGTACTTCTACTAAATTATTGCTGTCGTAGTAGGTATCTTTATCGGCCGGATATTTGTTTTCATCGTTTTTGAATGTACCTTCGTAAATACCAAATCGTGTATCGATACCTCGAGTAGGACCAACCATATTTCCAGGCTCTGAAGTTATCATTTCATCTTCAATGACTGTTAAACATGTATCAAAACTACCTGCGAGTGCATCTCCATAAGAGCTTGCACCTGGTATCGTATTACCATCTGCATCTTTTAGTGCCATAGGCATAAAGTTACCAGATCCGATGGCTGAGTCTTTAGTGCTTGAGGCTTTTAATACATGTAATGACCCTTCAGAGTAGCCCGAGAGAGTGGTACTACTCTCACTTCCTTCACAAATACTGAGTGGAACAACATTACAGGTTGTTGTAATACTGCTACTTGGGCCTGCGACAGCTGATGATCTTGCTGACATATCGATATTAAAAATGGCGACAAGGTAATCAGCAACATCAACATCTTCGATACGAACTCTGACATACGGTGAGGTCGCTGTATTTGTGGATGAATCGAAGGGGAGTGAATCTGAAAATTCATAATGAATATCAGTGTTATCAATGGTCATAGAACCAAAACCATCTAACGTAAGGTTATTATTAATGGCTTCATTTCCAGCCACAATAGCCTCAGCTTGATCGCCTCCTAAATCAATAGCTTTTGCGGCGCTTAGGGCTGCAGAATCAACAATGTTTTGCAGCTTACCTTTGGATAAAACCAAATTCCCGACATCAAGAGCAAGTGCGCCCGCACCAATTAAAACGACCATGGCTAATGTTGCAAAAATTGCCACTACGCCTTTCTGAGCGCGATAGGGCGATGCATTAATCCGTTTAATAACCATGGAAACTCCTTATTCTCTGCAATACATCTACTGGCTGTCTTATGATTCGTCGATTAATGTTTTATTTTTTAAATCTTTTCCTTCCTTCCCTTCATTGCCGGAAGCGATTGCTTTTGATGCTTTTTTACCGCTATATGGAGGAGAGCCCACAGGTACTTTATTTTCAGCTAATGGATCGACAGTTTGCATGCGGATCATTTTGTTTCGGCTATCGCCTAAATTAAATTCGTTCGCACAGCTTGAGACAGAAACAGCCATAATAAAGGTCGCAAACATAATTATTTTCATCATCTTATTCCTTATAATTGATGTCCGAATCGACCTTCAGATCCAGCCTTAGGTGCAATACTGTAATTTGAAGAGGTAGACGTTTGTGTATAGTTATTTTCTGCGGGTTCATTACGTTTTAGCTCACTCATACGACCCAGTAAGTAGTATTCCCAGTCATTGGGTTCAACAAAATTATCTGTTGGTAAAGTAATATCTTGTTTACGAACTGGTTTAGCTAGACGAGGGGTAACAAGAATAACAAGTTCAGTTTCACCTTTACGGAATGATTGACTGCGAAATAATTGGCCAATAATGGGTAAATCACCTAACCCCGGCAGTTTATCAACAACATCGGTAATGTTTTCATTGAGTAACCCTGCAATACCGATTGTTTGTCCATTACCAAGTTCAATCGTCGTTTTGGCTCCACGCTTTGAAAGAGAAGGAACAAAAAATTGAGAATTAGTACCTCCAGGTGTTATAGAAACGGCATTTTGGTTCGATATTTCACTCACTTCGATATTTAATGCGAGATTAATACTGTCAGCAGACATAACGGTAGGAAGAAACTTTAAAGCGACACCAAATTCTTTAAATTCAATGGTAATATTTTCATCGTTCGGAACTGGTATAGGGAATTCACCACCAGAAATAAACTCTGCCTCTTCACCACTTATGGCGGTTAAGGTGGGCTCTGCTAATACTTTGGCTAATCCATTTGTTTTTGCTATGTCAAAAGCGGCAGCAAAGAGAGTGTTACTGCTTAAGAAACTTGCAAATAAACCGTTATCATCAATATTAAGCGGATTTGAAACAGCTGCATCTAGTATCGGGTCTAAGATTCCGACATTACTCGGTACACTCGCTCCACCATTTGCGCCACCCCATGTCCAATTTCCGCTTTGACGAGCAAATACAAATTTAGAATCAAATTCACGTACTAACGAGCGTTGTACCTCGGCAACGGTAACCTCTAGCATAACTTGATGTGAGCCACCAACAGCCATTAAATTAATAATTTCACCGTCAGCTGTGAAGGTATTTGCAATTTCAACCGCGGTGGCGATTTTATCAGCACTAGATACCTCACCACTTAGTACTAGTTTATTTTGGCTGGTATAAACTGAAATTTTTTCATTTGGCATGAATTCATATAACTTGGATTTTAACGCGTTTAAGTCGTGAGTAACTTCAACATCTAATACTGTGATTAATCGATCTTTTGAATCCCAAATTATTACGTTAGTGGTGCCGAATTGTTTGCCTAACACATAAATCTTGTTAGAACGAAGAATTAAAATATCGGCAATAGCAGGGTTACCAACCGATATTTTCTTCGCTCTTCCTGGAATTTCGATTAAACGTGATTTATTGTGCGGAACTGAAATACTTTCAGTTCGAGTGGCACTCACATTCGTAGTAAAGCATAAGCTAACCAACAGAAGGCTCAAAAAAACGATGCATTTTTTGTAAGGGGATTTTATACCTGTAAATTCCATTTTATTGACTCCATGTGACTATATACGTACATTGACACGACTTGTGTCAGTCCCTTTTATAATGGTTACTGCATCGGTTGTGCGGCGATAAACACGTTTCGTTTTAATTTTTTCAATATCATTGGGATTACGCAATGAAAGCTGTAATTCGCCTTTAGATTTGGCTGTGACTAAAGATTCAGCTTGTTTAGGCGTTAATTCTAGTGTGACAGCGCGTACAATAACGGGTTTTGAATCATCTGTTCGGGCGGTTTGATCAACGGCGAGAATTTTAATTTTCTTTAATACTGTTACAGCGTTGTTTGATTTTTCTTTGGTATAGATAACATCGACAAAATCGCCGGGTAATAAGAAGCCAGCAACACCAATAACATCATTGACTCGAATGGTAACGGCACGCATATTCGGTGAGATTAAAGCGGCAAGCGTTGTTCCTTCCCCAGGTGTTACAAGGCGTTCTTTGCGTAATAGGTCACCTTCAAATATTTCATTCCGAGCAAGCATACCGACTACCTGTTCTGGTGTTTCATACCCCTTAGTCGACACTAAATCAGTCGGGTAATATTCAATACTAAGATGCTTTGCCTCTATTTTTGTGCCAAGCGGAATTCTTTGTTGAGCCGTTACTCTTGGCACTTTAGGTTCTTCTTTCATGACTTCTTTTATTTGAACTTCAACCTGAGTAACGGGTTCTGATGGTTTGGTTTGCGAATTGAGGTTGGCTTGTTTTGATTGTAGCCAGTTGTTAGCCAATATCAGCGCCCCAAGCCCCATCATGATTGAAATGAATAAGGTCAGAAATATTTTGCCTTTAGCCATGTGTACCTCCTAATACATCATGCTCAGCACGATCAACAAAATAGCTGCCCCATACACTATTAATGAGTGATGGCGTTATATGTTTATCAAGCTGGAAAAAATCAATTTGATTGCGACACATGGTCACCAAATCCCTTGGGTAGCAAGGCAATAACGGAATATTATAATTCTTGTGCAATGTGTCTATTACATGGTTAAGGCTTTCACTTGGGATGTTTAACCCATGAAGTAAGCCTTGTTGTTGCCAAAGATATTGATAGTCATTAACCGATATGGGCTCAAATTCAATTTTGTACCCAATTCGTCTAAGGAATGCATCATCGGCAAGCTTGGCTGGGTGAATGTTAGATGAAAAAACTAATACTTGTTCAAATGGGATATCAAAATGTTCACCTGAAGCCATGGCGAGATAGTCAATTTTTTCTTCTAAAGGAACAATCCAGCGATTTAGTATCGTATCAACAGAGACTCTTTGACGACCAAGATCATCAATAAGAAAAATGCCATTATTGGCTTTCATTTGAAGCGGGGCGCGGTTTATCTTATGAGCCATGTCATAAGATACCTCAAACATTTTATCGGTTAGCTCACCACCGACTACGACTTCAGGTCGTTTACATAAAAGTAGCCGTTCATCATGCCCGTTATCTAGGCGTAAACTGGGTGCTGATGTTATTCCTGGCGTTATTGGAGCCGAGTTAACTTTTTCATGAATAATCGGATCGTAAACTTGTAAAATTTGATGTCCAATGCACACTGAATGAGGAATATAGACATTGGATTTGAACATTCTTACAAGGCGACGAGAAACATAGGTTTTACCCGTACCCGGTAAACCGTAAATAAAGATGGCTCGTCCAGAGTTAAGTGCAGGACCTAACTGACCTATCAATTTTTCTGGCAATATTAAATCGCTTAGCCCTTTTTTTAAACTATCAGGGGTAACCGATTCTTTATTTAAGCTTTGTGAGGTAACAATCTTTTTATAAAGTGAAAGAGGAATAGGGGTCGGCCCAAGATACCCATCGCGTTGTAGTTCGTGTTGGGCATATAGCATACCTTTTTTGGTTAATGCATACCGAATACCTTTATCTATTCTTAAATCAGACCGTACTTCAACAAGCGCTTCTGCCTTGAGCTTTTGCGCTAAAATATCGATAAGATTACCGGGTAATGCCATTGACCGTGAAAGGTGAGGTACATCTAAATCAATGGCTTGTGATAAATGCTTTAACAGTAAACTCTCAAGTAATCGTGGAGGAATACCTGTCTGTTCAATGGTTCGAGGCTTAGGAAGCAAGTTATTCGAAGTCGTTGATTCAGTGATAGCAGAAGAAGCAGGATGTGTCATAGATTAGCCTCTTTATTAATGTTAAAACATATAAAATTCGCAATAGAGCGTAGCAAGTAAAATAGCACCACCCATAGGAACGGCATTTACCGCAATGGAATCAGATTGAGGTGACTGATAGAATTGATAAAAAATAATATTCGCCCAACGTCTAAAATTGGGTATGAACTCGTGCTTACAAATCATTAATAATAATGATAGTACCCCGGAAAAAATAACAGACATCGAAATTAATAATAATATGTTTGGAAAACCAACCACAATACCCAGTGCTGCGAGTAATTTTGCATCACCGGCTCCAAATAGACCTAGATAATGCAATATAATAGAAACCAATAAGCCGACTATAAACCCTATTAAGGCATCGGTAAGGTGATGAAAATCTAGTGACCCTATGAATAATGATGAAATTATTGCTTGAGTTAGCCCAAATAATGCTAAAATAACAACAGCACTATTAGGTATTTTATTCTCTCTAAGATCATAAAGAGCAGAATAAATCACAACGCTAAGAATCACTAGATTCATATGCTTAGCCTACTTAATTATCAAATTAATAGTAAACTTGAAGTTAAGAAATAGCAGTTGCCATTGCGTTAACTGAAGATGTAACTTTTTCACCAAGAGAAGTAAATGCGCCAACAACAGCTGCCCCAACAAGTGATCCTGCAATAGCATACTCAACCGTTGTTAAGCCTTCTTCGTCTTTCCAAAATTCGATTAGAGACTGTTTGAAATTCTGCATGGTAATACTCCTGTAAGTTTTTAATATTGCTTGTCTAATAACCCAAGCTAATTTAACAATAGTTCAACCCATATTTTTTTGTGGTGTTTTTTTGACACTTCAATAATATTAATTCTAACTGTCTGTTATTAAATATAAAAAATGTTCAATTAGTATTTGAATATTCACATTCAATACTAGTTGGGTTTCATATTATTTTGCCTTAAAAGCTAGGCGTTTTTCACTTATTATTTGAATTTAACTTTTGTACGGTTAAAAAGTTGAATTAACTAGAAAAAATATATTTTTGCGGGTTTTAATTAACAATTATGTCGGCTTTTTTAGTCATTGTTAAGGTTTAAGACGGGGTGTTTTTACTTAGCTCAATTGTAAAAATACCGAGTTAGCTAAGGTGAGCTTTATCTTCATTTTTGGTTGTGACGATAACTTCTATACTGTATTTAGCGAAATTGATTTGTTGTTTCAATTATTAACATGTATATACAAAGAAACCAAATGCGAATGAATATCATTTATGGTATTTTGGTAAGATATTAACGTAGTAGGAACAGACAGAATGAAGACTATAATTTCTCGTTGGCTATCAAGAGACCCTGATCCTAACACTCGAGATGAACTACAACGACTGATTGATTCGCAAGAGTCAGCCGAGTTAGAAGATCGATTCAACGGTCGTTTAGAGTTTGGTACAGCAGGGTTAAGAGGGATTGTTGGTGCAGGGCCTAATCGAATGAACCGTTTAGTGATTCAAGAAACTGCCATTGGTTTAGCGCATTATTTAAAAGCACAACAACATGACGCTGAATTTAGAGGGGTGGTGATTGGTTACGATGGTAGACCCGACTCAAAGCAATTTGCTTGCGATGCGGCATCAGCGTTAACGGCGCATGGTATAAAGGTTTACCTTACGGTACGCGTTGCGGCAACACCTCTAGTTGCATTTGGCGTCAAGCACCTAGGCACCGCAGCAGGTATTGTGGTAACCGCTAGTCATAACCCGCCAGCTTACAATGGTTTTAAAGTATATTGGGGCAATGGGGCGCAAATTATTCCTCCGCATGATTCCGGTATTGCCGCTGAAATTGATCTGGCCGCACAAAAAGAACTGCATTTAATGGATTTAGAAATAGCCCACCAACAAGGGCTATTAGTGTGGCTTGATGATGACTTCTATCAAGAATATCGTCGAACCATGAATGAAAACCCATTACTTTCAAATAATACTCAACCTGATGGCATTAGCCTTGCTTATACCGCCATGCATGGTGTCGGTGCCAATATGGCAGAAACCCTGTTACACGATGCAGGCTTTAATCATGTGTACAGTGTCGCTGCACAACGTGAGCCTGATGGTGCATTCCCAACGGTTAACTTCCCCAACCCTGAAGAACCAGGTGCGATGGATATGGTGATAGCAGAAGCCAAAAAACATGGTGCGACTTTAGCGTGTGCGAATGATCCGGATGCTGATCGCTTTGCTGTTGCTGTACAGCTAGATAATAGTGAATACAAAATGCTAACGGGGGATCAAGTTGGCGTGCTCTTTGGTCATTATTTGTTATCGCATGCAAAAGCTGAGCAAAATCTAGTCGGTGCTACTATCGTATCTTCAAGCTTATTAGAGCAAATAGCGAAATCTGCTGGCGCTAATTTTTATCAAACACTAACGGGGTTTAAATGGTTAACGAATGTAGGCATGCAACAAGAAACAGAAACCAGCCAATTCTTGTTCGCTTATGAAGAAGCCTTAGGTTATACCGTCGGCAGTGAGGTGTGGGATAAAGATGGTTTATCGGCTTTGGTGGCATTTGCCCAATTAACCGCAGAATTAGCCAGTAATGGTCAAACAATATGGGATCAGCTTGAGGCTATTTATCGTGAGCATGGTCTGTACCTTAATGCTCAGCGAAGTATTGCATTAGACCCAGCGGCGGCGCCTATTGGCGATAAGCTACGGGCTAACCCTATAATGCAGATTGCAGGTCAAACTGTTTTGCAAACCGATGATTTGAAGTCATCTAAGCGAACGTTTCAAGATGGAACGGTTGTAAATATTGATTTACCCGCGAGTGATGTATTGATTTACCATCTAGACAGTGGGGCACGCGTTGTAGTGCGCCCTTCTGGAACAGAACCCAAGTTAAAATGCTACTACGAAGTTGTAGAGCCAATGATCCATGAAGATACCCTAGAGCATGCTCAGCAACGTGCAGAATCTGCAATGAATGACTTAATCTTGCAGCATCAAGCATCTATTGCCTGTTAGCTTTGTCTTATTATGTTGCGTTGTTCCATGAAAAAAGCCGCTGATGCGGCTTTTTTGTTAGATTTGCTCTGGAAAATTCAGTGATTGTTATTTCTTTTCGCTGAGTTCCGCATATTTGTGCAGTAGCTCAGTCAGTACTTTAATCCATCCAAAAGCATTATCAGGTGCATCGACTAAAATAACTTCAACTTGTTCACAGTGCTGTTCAAGTGTGACTGCTGCTTCAAGGTTGAATGACATCGCATAAAAGTGCCATAGAATAAGGCGAGTCATACGAATAGCATTCTGATTTGCATTTTCTGAATCAGAGAACGCAACTTTCACTTCACCTAATGCGATAGATGTCATACGTAACATGGCATCTAGTTGAGCAGAGCGCATACGCTCGTCACTATCGATTTCTTCTTGATCGAACGTGAACAATTCCTGCATAACCTCTTCAGGTACCATACGGCTAATAACACGGTGACTAAATTCTTCTAGCTCGTGGCGTGGCATAGTCAACAGGCATTCAAGTTTGTAGTCGCGTTCCATAGTTATTCTCAGCAATTGTTCAATAAAAGACAGGATGTTATTCATCGTATTAACGATAAACGGGCGCGTATTTTGAGGGATTTTCTATTGAATTACCATCATTATACCCAAGTGACGTTAAAGTGCTTGGGTCTGTGCAAATCTTGGCAACATCGTGCTCTGACAAAAGCATGACATTTATAGGGCGCTTATTTCTTATTATGCGCCCATTAGAGCTCCCTCAATAGATTGTGGAGCCATTAACACAGCAGGGTAAGACTCAGGCATTATCTGAGTAATAAGTACTATTTATGACTATGTCAGATAAACACAAACACCGTGATCCAAACACACCACTTGAATCCCAAACCTCACCGGATCTAAACAAACAAGCAGAATCATTGTCATTAGACTCGAAGCTGTCACCTTCACCACCACCACCTTCTACGCCGTCAAAGAAGTCGAAACGTGTCTGGGTTAAGCGTACGCTGATTGGTGCCCTAATAATGGGTACGGTTGGCATTGTATGGATGGGGTTTTCACTCAACCAAACCGTAAGCGATAAATTTGAAGGGCAGCTTTGGCAGTTACCTTCGGTTGTCTATGCGAGAGAACTGACTCTGCAACCGGGTGCCCCGATTCGATTTGATGATTTAGTCAACGAACTTAAAGTCTTAAAATACAGAAAAGTCGCTGCGCCAAGGCAAAGTGGTGAGTATTCGGTAAGCCGTCAGCGCGTTGAATTTGTACGCCGTCCTTTTGAATTTAAAGAAGGCGTTGAAGGTGCTCGGCATGTTGTGGTTGATTTTGACTATGCATCGATTAAACGCATTTCAGAAGTCGAGTCAAACCGAGAATTAGGCTTTCTTCGTGTAGAGCCTAAAATGCTGGGTATGTTAGAAGCAAAAGCCGAAGAACAGCGTATTTATTTACCGAAAGATGAAATGCCGGAGCCATTAATTCAAGCTTTACTTACTACGGAAGATCGCAATTTTTATGAGCATGATGGTGTGTCTCCTGTTGCGATTGCGCGTGCGTTTTTAGCTAATCTAAAAGCGGGTAGAACCGTTCAAGGTGGTAGTACACTTACCCAGCAGCTTGCTAAAAACCTTTTCTTAAGTAGCGAACGTAGTTTATGGCGTAAATTTAAAGAAGCGTACATGGCGTTAATCATTGACTATCGTTATGACAAAGATCAGATCCTTGATGGTTACTTAAACCAAGTGTATTTAGCACAAAGTGGGGCAGATGCTATTCATGGATTTGCGTTGGGAGCACGTTTCTATTTTGGACGCCCTTTGTCTGAGTTACGTGTCGATCAGCAAGCTTTGTTGGTGGGGCTAGTAAAGGGTCCATCATATTATAATCCATGGCGATACCCTGAGCGTGCGAAACAACGTCGTGATTTAATTCTCAGTTTGATGGTTGATTCAAAACAGCTAGAGTCGGCAGATTATGAAGCCGCAATACAGTTACCATTAGATTTACAAGAAAAAGGTCAGATTGCTAATCGACAGCCTGCGTATTTTGAGCAAATTAAACGAGAACTAAAAGCGAATGTTGGAGATGATTATCAGCCTGATAAAGGTTTACGGTTATTCACATCGCTCGATCCTTTATCGCAAGAAAAAGCAGAACTCGCGGTTCGACAAACGGTGCCCAAATTAGAGAAAAAAGCAGGTAAAGAACTAGAAACTGCCGTTGTTATTGCTGATCGTATGTCTGGCGAAATTCGAGCAATGGTAGGCGGAAGTCGTCCGGGATATGCTGGCTTTAACCGTGCAATTGATGCCAAGCGCCAGATTGGTTCTATCGTTAAACCTGCCATCTATCTTGCTGCACTTGAACAGCCAGAACGTTTTTCTCTCGCAACAAGCTTGAAAGATCGACCGCTTACGTTAAAAGGGGCAAAAGGCGAAAATTGGTCGCCACGTAACTATGATCGCCAATATCGCGGTGAAGTACCGTTGTATCAGGCTTTGGCTAAGTCTTACAATATTCCCACCGTGAACCTTGGTTTAGCTGTTGGGCTCGATACCGTGATTGATACACTTGATAAGCTGGGTGTTGATCGAAAAGAAGTGCCCAAGTTACCTTCTATGTTATTGGGCGCGTTTACATTAACGCCATTACAAGTGACTCAGATGTATCAAACTATTGCGAGTGGTGGTCATAAAGCCGACCTTACGGCATTAAGTGCCGTAACAGATGGTAAAGGCAATATCATTTATCAACATTGGCCAAAATCATCACCAGCAGTACCTGCACAAGCTGCTTGGTTAACGATGTATGGTATGCAAAAAGTAGTTTCGACTGGTACTGGTCGCTATTTGAACGCGCAGTTTCCCTCATCACATTTAGCGGGTAAAACAGGCACAACAGATAAAAGTCGAGATAGTTGGTATGTTGGTATCGATGGACGAGAAGTTGTTACTGTTTGGATGGGACGAGATGATAATAAAGGCATTAATCTAACAGGCTCTTCGGGAGCTCTAAGATTGTATTCTGATTATATTAAGCAGCGTGATCCTGAAGCATTAGTGTTGCGTCGCCCGGCTCAAATTACGAACTTCACTTACAGTCAATCACAGAATGGCACATATTCAGCCAGTTGTGTGGGGCAAAGTAAGTTGCCAGCATGGGATCCGAAAGGAAACCTACAACCAAGTTGCGTTAAGAGTGTGGAAGGTTTTTTTCAAAAATTGTTTAGTTGGTAATACGGCATTTTACAGATTATCTGAAACGAGTGAGTTTTTACGTTAGAATAGCCGACTTTTCTCGTTTCGAATTGAATTAGGCGACAAAATTAATGCCATTATTACAAGCTATGCGTTTATTAAAGTCTTCTGTGCACCCTGATATTGTAGGTTTAAATGGCACTGTTTTTTATCGTAAAGCGGCTCGCGGTATCATTCTTGACGGTGAAAATATCCTTATGCTTTATACCGCTCGTTACCATGATTACACCTTGCCCGGTGGTGGTATTGATGACGGTGAAGATGCAGAAATGGGTTTGATTCGAGAGCTTCAAGAAGAAACGGGTGCGCAAAATATTCGTGATATCCGTGCATTTGGTATTTATGAAGAATACCGACCTTGGCATAAGCCTGAATTTGATATCGTTCATATGGAATCATATTGTTTTGTATGTACCATTGATGCTGAATTAGGTGAAACACGCTTTGAAGATTATGAAATCAAAAATGGGATGAAACCTGTTTGGATGAATATTCATGAAGCAATTGTCCATAATGAAGAAACGATCGCCAATAGTGATAAAAAAGGCATGTCGATAGAACGTGAAACCTTTTTATTGAAATTGATTGTTGATGAGTTGTTACCGTCATCAGTGTCAATATCTGAATTAAAGAAAGCGAGCTAATAGGTTTTGTTCAAGTAAAGGCTTATTGCTTCATATTTTTTTATAAATGGCCTGCATGATTGCAGGCTTTTTTGTGGCAAAAATTTGAGTTTCGTAATTAGAGTGACGTCTAAAAATTAGATGAAAAGGCTTTGGTGGGTTATTTTTAGCCTATAGTCATGAAATCAGTTTAAATAATCACAGGGCGGTTTATGAAGCTTTTAAAATATATATTTCTATCAACAGGTATCGCATTAGTCAGCTTTTCATCATCGGTGTTGGCTGATTGGACACTTAGCCCGACAGGTTCGAATATTAACTTTATGTCGGTAAAAAATGCAGCAGTAATAGAAGTGCATCAATTTAGAAATGTGAGTGGTTCAGTAACTGATAAAGGTGACGTTAAAATCTCGATAGATCTTACTAGCATCGATACTGCGATATCAATTCGTGATGATCGAATGAAAGAGATGCTATTTGAAACAGAACAATTCCCTGTTGCGACTCTAAGCGCGACTGTAGATTCTGATGCCTTATCAGGTTTGTCTGCTGGAAAGACGATGCCGATTGAGGTTGAATTTGATCTCGATTTACACGGTAAGAAACAACTATTAACGGCTAGCTTGCAAGTGACAGGGCTTGAAAATGGTGGGTTACAAGTTAACTCTATTAACCCTATAGTGATTGATTCTGCGGCTTTTAAGCTAGATGGTGGTGTTGCCGCATTACAACAAGTGGCAAAGCTTAATTCTATCGCGACAAGCGTACCTGTAAACGTGCAGCTCTTTTTTATGAAAAAAAACTAACGCTATTACTGTGAAACCATATACCTCATTGTAAAAAATCGTAGTCGATTGAATAAATAGACTGCGGTTTTTTGCTATAGCGATATTTAACACTGGATCTAAGCAATAAGTGCATAATTCTAGATCTGCCAAAGTAACTCAATGTGCTTTCTTCTGTATTCAATACCCTGAATAGACTGTTAATCTTGCGTGTTATACGCTTGCTTGAGTATCGATGTATTTAGTGGTATTGATGTGTTTAGTGATATCGTTGCCTTTAAAGCAGAGTGACAGTCGTTACTATTAAGGGATTAGAATGAATCAAATTACGTTAGATGGAGCACCTATAACACCAAGTAAGGTGGTTTGTGTTGGGCGAAATTATGTAGAGCATATTCATGAACTGGGTAATGAAGTACCAAATGAAATGGTGCTATTTGTAAAACCTAACTCTGCTATATCTTCATCCTTACTTGCATTACATAATGGTGATGAACTGCATTATGAAGGAGAGATCTCTTTCCTTTATCAAAATGGTAAGTTCAGTGCTGTGGCGTTCGGAATTGATTTAACAAAGCGCAGTGTACAAAATGTTTTAAAATCGAAATCTCTGCCGTGGGAGCGAAGCAAAGCGTTTAATGGTTCTGCCGTATTCAGTGAATTTGTGTCATTACAACCTGAAGCGTCTTTACTTGCTTTAACGCTAAGTATCAATGAAACGTTAATTCAAGAAGGTGATACTCAGTTAATGCTATATAAGCCAGATGAGATATTAGCTGAAATACAAAGTTTCATGGCATTAACGGATGGCGATATTGTGATGACAGGTACACCCAGAGGTGTGGGTAAAATAATCGCGGGTGATGTGTACACCGGTACCGTAACACAAAATGGTAAGCCGTTGGTTAGTCATCAATGGACTGCAAGCGTATAATATTCGCATACAAGCAGTTACAGCAGTGTAAGTGCTTAGAGATCCTAGCATCAGTTTAATGTGGATAAATAAAGATATGTTTCAAAAAGAACACCTAATCAAGCTGGCCAATATGAAGATGCCATTTGGGAAGTACAGTGGACGAGTATTAATCGACCTGCCTGAAGAATATTTGCTGTGGTTTCGAAAGCAGGGGTTCCCTGAGGGAGAGCTAGGCACGCTAATGGCATTGGCACTGGACTTTAAAATTGAAGGGTTAGAATCGGTGATTCGACCTTTGAGGCGTGATTAGTCGCAGGTTCAACTCAATCAAATCATTGAATACCCACAAAAGAAAAAGGTACAGCTTATGCGGTACCTTTTTCATATGTTCTTATAGTCGATGTGTCGGTTAACACATCCACTTTGCAGCCACAGCGTTAATCGATTAGTACTTACCTAGGTAAGCGTAACCTGTTGTGAATGCCGCTTCTTGGAACTGACGTAGACCCGTTGCACGGAAATCAATTCCCATCGGATTACGCTTAAGCTTTTGCTTAATGTCAGCGTTTGTCATGAAGTCTACTTCAAGACCTTCAATTAACTGAATCGCTGATTCTAGTTTGAAGCCAACAGAACTACCTGCGAACTTACCACGTGTTTCACGAGTACGAATAACAACACGCTCAACTTTGTAATCATCCAATAGCTTTTTAAATGCGAATTGGAAATCTCTCATTTGTTCGTTATCAAGAGAGTCCTGCATGATGAACTTCTGAGTACGACACTGAGGAAGATCGAACAGACCATCTTTTAGAGAAAGAAGGCAAATAATTGCCTCGTTGCTTCGTAACTCAACAGCACAAATTTTCATGTAAACACCTAATCATTTTTCTAGCTGAACATTGTAGGCTAAAACCCGAAGTATTGTCAGGCTTTCAATCAGAAATCATGAAAAAACCAATTATTCCAATCGGCTTCTAAGGTTGTAAGCTCATTATTTTAATTGTTGATGAAAACATCGGTTCAAGTTGTTCTGCTTTCATGGGATGGCTAAGGAAGTGACCCTGTAACAGGGCGGTTTCTAATGTTGAAACTTTAGTCAGTACTTTTTGGTTTTCAATACCTTCAATAACGACCTTAGCACCGATACTGTTCGCCAGAAAAGCAATGGATGAAATGATGGCAAAATTATTATTCTTACGACTCATCTCAATCACGTATTGAGCATCAATTTTTATCTGCTTTATTGGCATATCACTTAACATAGTCAATGATGTATAACCTGAACCAAAATCATCAACACTTAGTGTAATTCCAAGTGCGTAAAGCTTTCTGAGTGCATTTTTTGCCAAGGTAATATCAGCAATCATGGCACTTTCTGTTATTTCTAATATGACTTGATTGGGGTTTATATTAAAAGTGTCCAATTGTTCTTTTAAGTAATCAACAATGCCATCATTTTGTAAATCGCACGCAGATAAATTAATCTGAATGTGTCGGTAATGTCCTGAGTCTTGCCATATTTCAAGCTGAGTAAAAGCAGCGTGGATCACCCATTGTGTGATGGATGAAATTAGCCCCGCTTTTTCTGCGACAGGAATAAATAAAGAAGGAGAGATATAACTACCATCTTGCTGTTGCCAGCGAATTAATGCTTCTAAGCTATAAACTGTTCGACCATCATTTTCAAAAATAGGCTGGTAATGCAATGAAAATTCATTCTTAGCGAGTGCGTTGCGAATTTTATCGTTAAGCTGAATGTGCTGTATAGAACTTCGCTCGTAATCTATTGAGTAAAAACAGAAACCAGACGCTTGTTTCTTCGCTTTGTACATGGCCGCATCTGCCGACTTTATCAATTCAGTGATACTGCAAGAATGCTCAGGGTAACAGGCAATACCAATACTCATTTGAATATGAACCATAGTTCCACGAATGAAAAAAGGTTTTTTTAAGATGTTTTGTAGTAGCTGAATACAGTCGGTAACTTCATTTTTCTTTGTGTAATCTAGAATGATAGCGAATTCATCACCGCCCAATCGAATAAGCTCAACACTATTATTTATTGTGTGTTTTTTCTTAAATATTGCTTGAATACGGGTAGCCATGGCTTTCAATAAAGCATCACCTGCTAAGTGACCAAATGCATCATTTACTTGCTTAAAGTTATCGAGATCGATAAGCATTAAGGCAAATTTTTGTTTACTCAGGGTTTTAAGTTTAATGTGTTGCCACATGAACTGGCGATTTTTGAGCCCTGTTAGTGTGTCATGTTGAGCGTTAAAGCGTTCATTTATTGCCATGATTTGGTATTGGTTAATACTCTTTAAGCTAAGGTGCGTTACGAATAGAGTAAATAAACTACCAATAACGAAAATTGGAGCGATAAAAAGCTCTAATAGGCTGAAGGGGGAAAATAAAAGTAAAATAGTATAAGTAACTGAACCAAAAATTAAAAAGAGTAAAAATGTAGCAATAGTACGCCAGCTTTTATCGTTGTTTTTAGCACAAATCGATAATGTTGGTTTAACCGAAAGTAGTAAGATTAACGTACTGAACAATGTAAAAGAAGGGGCGATGTAGTTCATTTTTTGCTCAGTTATTTATATGTTTAATGTTTATATCCAAATTATCTCAAAAGGCTCGCTGAGCTTACTCAGAGTCATCTACTTTGTGGTTACTTGGTGTATTAATGGGGCTGGTATTTTGAACTGCGAGAAATATCTAGCTGAGTTAGGTATAAACGCATATCAAATTCTAATTGGTGATAATTAGGCTCTATGTGGCAACATAATTGATAGAAAGATTTGTTGTGATCTTTTTCTCGAAGGTGAGCAAGTTCATGCACGACGATCATTCGTAAAAATGCTAATGGTGCGTCTTTAAATACTGAAGCAACACGGATTTCGTGTTTAGATTTTAGTTTTCCACCTTGTACTCGAGAGATAAATGTATGAAGACCTAAAGCATGGTGAATAACGTTAATCTTGTTATCGTATGCAACCTTACTAATAGGGGCCGATTTCTTTAAGTATTGGTTTTTAATTTCAACAACATAATCATACAGGGCTTTTTCTGTTTTAATGTTGTGATTCTCGGGATACTTCTTTAGTAATAATGCTTCAAGCTTTTGACTATCAATCAGTTGCTGTACTTGGCTAGTCAAATCAGAAGAGTAACCTTGGAGGTATTTCAATTCTTGCATAAAAATTATCTCGATAACACATGGAAAACAGTAAATGAGAAAGCGGGCTGATTTTATAAGTCTTACTTAGTTCTGGCAATATAATATCGGTAAAATACTTGTACTATTTATGCGACTTATCGCCGTATTTCTAAGTTAAATCTGTATGCTTGTTATTATTTGCACCGTGCATCAATAGATAGGGTATGGCGCTATATACTTAGTTTATAACGTCGATTTATTGTACTAGAGTTGCACTAATTTATTGAATTCAGCGATATATATGGAGTTTCTTTATGAGTCTTAAACTACCACCACCGCTATTGCTGTTGCTATCTTTGGGCGGAATGTATTTATTGACAATGTATTGGCCGCTTTGGGTGTTCGTTTTTCCTGGACAATCTTTTGTTGTTCTTATATCTTGTTTTTTAGGCGCTATCCTTGGGTTAGCTGGCATTGTTTCGTTTGCAAAAGCTAGAACATCGATTGATCCAAGAAAACCACAAAAGGCATCTCGTCTTATTACCTCTGGAATATACCGTTATTCTCGTAACCCTATGTATTTAGGGTTAGTGCTATTTCAATTAGCCGCAGTCTTTTACTTTGGCGCAATATCGTGTTTTTTGATGCTTGGTATCTTTTTCTTTTTCATGAATAACTTTCAAATCGAGCCTGAAGAGGAAGTGCTTACCGCTATATTTGGAGATGATTACAAGAAGTATTGCAGCGAAGTTCGCCGTTGGTGCTAGTGGTGCGCAGTTAGAGAGAAGCAACGGACGAGCGCTATTCTATCAATAGCACTCGTTGGTTTGATATGTTGTTTAGATGTGTTGTTCTGACACAAAGATTTGAGGGGTGTGAGTGACACCTTCCTTGGCTGCCATCGCAGATAAGGCAACTTCGGATGCACGACGAACATGGTTAATACATGCTTGATGAGCAGCTTGTAAATCTCGGCTCTTGATTGCTTGAACAATAGCACTCATTTCTTCAATGCTTTCCATATATCTATTTTCTTGCGATACCGATGTTGCACGTAACAGGTTTACCCGTGCTTGCTGTTGACGCAACAGCTTGGCTGCTGTTTGGTTTCCACAACCTTCATAAAGTAGTTCATAGAAATCATTTACGCTGTCTAAAATATTTGCAACATTGCCCATCGTTAATCGACGAGTCAGTAAATGTAATGTTGTTTCTAACATTTGTAGCTGAGTATCGGATGCATTAAGCGTATAAAGCTGAACAATAAGGCTTTCTAAACTGGCACGTAATTCATATATTTCTTTTGCTGATTCAAGCGTTAATTGTGTAACGATAGGGCCTTTATTTTCAAGGTAATCAACGAGCCCCTCTGATTCTAAGTGGCGTAATGCCTCACGAACAGATGTACGACTTACACCAAGAAGATCGCAAAGATCACGCTCAACGAGGCGATCACCTGGCATAAATTGGAAGTTTAAAATAGCATGGCGAAGGGTGACGAGTACCTTTTCCCTAAGAGTCACTCTATTGTTGTCAATCTTCATTAAGTTGGCAGGCTGCCTTAGCATAATTCTCTCTCATTATTCTTATAGACAAACACGGCTGTTATTCATCTGCTTGCTTAACTTACCCGCAAGTTCTAATTATTTAGTATTGATACTATCCGGTAGATAAGTATCTAATCTTCATATCTATAACAGTATAAATGCAGCAGCGTTATTTTATGCGTCAGATTAATATTCACGATAAAAAACACTATGATCTTATTTATATCAGCTAATCATACGCTTAAAGCTAGAAAGGTCGATCAACTAATTAATTAAATACGATGAGCATTTATACTTTTTCTATAGTACCCATAACTGCTATCAATTGATATGGTTGGTATACCAGATTATAGCCCTTCAATAATGGTAATATGTGCCGTTGCGATGTGCTGTCTAAAAGAGGCGGCTAGTTGATAGTTTTCAGAGTGGTAGCAGTTTAAAGCTGTATCATAAGAGGGAAATTCAATAATAACATGGCGCTGATTGTCGCCCCCTTCAAGTTGTTGGTAACGTCCACCGCGGGCCAACAATATTGCGTTGAATTGCTGAAATGCGGCAGGAGCTAACTCGGTGTATCGAGTGTATTTTTGAGGATCATGTACCGTTACATGAGCAATCCAATA
This sequence comes from Photobacterium profundum, assembly GCF_003026285.1. Classification (GTDB taxonomy): domain Bacteria; phylum Pseudomonadota; class Gammaproteobacteria; order Enterobacterales; family Vibrionaceae; genus Photobacterium; species Photobacterium profundum. The sequence continues at coordinate 27,346 of NZ_PYOD01000002.1, read as the reverse complement.
TCCTTTCATCTGATGTGTCCTACAGTGTGGAATATCCATTGATGGCTAGGTTTTAAAAAGGCCCCACCATAAAGTGGGGCAAAGCAGATGTCACTTAGCGTGAATCATGGACATTAATATTATTGAAAAGCAGGCATGACTTTTTCAATGAATAAACGTAATGACTTTTTCTTTTCTTCAAAACTTAGGCTGTTGTCTGCCCAGTAGCTGTATTGGCTAACACCCAGTTTTTCATAATATTTTAGGCGTGCTGTTACTTCTTCTGGCGATCCTACCACTAGGTTATTACGCAAAGTTTCTTTGCTAAAACTATCGCCAAGTTCTTCTTCTGTTAAGCGATTAACAAAGCCGGCTTCAGGTGTTTGGTTATTACGTGCCCATGCCATAAACATTGAATACCAGTGGTGGAGGGCATCTGTACCTGTTTGCAGGTCTTGCTCAGAATCACCAACGAATGTATGGCGTAATAACATTAGACGAGAGTCTGCCTGAGCGACTGCATTGTTGCTTAATGCTTCGTTGTATTTGGTCATTAGCTCTTGCACTTCATCATCATTCTTTTGAAGTGGTGTAACCATAACATTGCAATTATTACTGATAGCAAAATTATGTGAATCCGGATCGCGAGCAGCAACCCACATTGGTGGGTGAGGCTGTTGCAGTGGTTTTGGTACGCTAGTGGATGTTGGGAATTGGTATAGTTCACCTTCATGTGCGTAATCGCCAGTCCATAGACCTTGTAGTGCTGGGATCATTTCACGCAAGTACTTACCGCCATCAGCTGCTGGCATACCATTCATTAAACGGTCAAACTCTGCTTGGTAAGCGCCACGAGCAATACCAAACTCTAAACGACCATCACACATAATATCAGCAAGTGCTGCTTCACCTGCCAGTTTTACAGGGTGCCAGAAAGGTGCAATAAAAGTACCGGCCCCAAGGCGAATTTTACTTGTATGGGTGGCAAGGTATGTAATAAAAGCAAGAGGGTTAGGTGCAATGGTAAATTCCATCGCATGGTGTTCACCAATCCATGCTGCTTCAAAACCGCCTTCTTCAGCGATCTGCACGAGCTCAGTCAGTTCTGCCAAAGATTGCTTGTGGCTCTTGTCCTGGTCGTAGCGTTCCATGTGCAAAAACAGAGAAAATTTCATGGTAATCATCCTTATTACAGTGTGTTGATTGAGGCTGAAAGTTCAGCCTCAATCTTTTGGTTTAAATTTTTTATATAATGTTTGTATGTTGTAACGCTATCTCTTAAGCCAATTCAGGCTTTAATTTGGGCGGTATAATGTTGGGTGTTTCTTGATATTTGGTACTGGAGTACAAATCTTTTACTAGGCAGTAGGCCATAACAATAAGAACTAACGAGAATGGGAGAGCCGCTGCAATTGATGCTGCTTGTAGCCCTTCTAAACCACCAGCAACCAACAGAATACCTGCAACAGCCGCAAGACCTGCCCCCCAGATTACGCGCATTTTTACTGGTGGACTTTTGTCTCCCATCGATAAAATGGTGCACATGACAAGTGTTGCTGAATCTGCTGATGTAACAAACCATGAGATAATCATGATTGTTGCTAAGGCAGCCATAGGCCAGGTTAACCAGCTAACATTGATGGCTTCAATTGTGCTGTATAACACCATAGTAAGATTTTGATTAACTACGCTAACTAAGTCATTTGCGCTGTATAATTCAAGGTAGGTTGCAGTGCCACCCATTATGGTGATCCATGTGAATGCGCCCAACGTGCTTGATAAAATTCCGCCTAACATTAACTCTTTTACTGTACGTCCTTTAGAGATTCGAGCTATGAAGATACCCACGTAAGGACCCCAACTTAGCCACCATCCCCAATAGAAGATTGTCCACCAACCTTGCCATTGACGTTCTGGATCTGGATCGACCCATAAAGACATTGAAATAAAGTTTGAAAGATAATCACCCATGTTGGTAAAGAAAGAGCCAAACAAATAAGCCGTAGGACCTGCGATAAGGAAAAAAGCAAAAAGTACAAGACTGATGCGTATATTCCATTCACTGAGTAATCTTATTCCTTTTTGTAGCCCAGATACTGCCGAGAATGTAGCAATAGATCCAACAACAACAATCAGAGTTAATTGGTTTATAGAGTTGATTTCTATACCAAATAAGTAGTTAAGACCTGCATTCATTTGCGATACACCCAAACCTAATGTGGTGGCTGTACCAAAAAGTGTACTGAAAATAGCAAGCATATCTACGGCATGGCCGATAGGCCCATAAATACGCTCCCCTAAAATTGGGTATAAAGCAGAGCGAATGGTGAGAGGAAGCCCTTTACGGTAGGCAAAGTAAGCCAAAATTAAACCAACCAGTACGTACACACTCCAAGCGCTTAGACCCCAATGAAATGTGGTAATACGCATTCCTATTTGGGCTGCATCTGGTGTATTTGCAGCAACATTGGCCATTTCAGCAAAAGGGTTGCCTTGGATATAGGTTAATGGCTCTGCAATACTCCAGAACATTAAACCCGTACCAACCGCAGCACTGAATAGCATTGCAAACCACGTGAAGTTGTTAAACTCCGGTCTGTCTGTGTCTTTTCCTAAACGAATATTGCCAAATTTACTGAATGTTACCCAAACAGAAAATACAAAGATGGCAGAAACGATAGCAATGTAATACCAACCTAAATTACTGGTTATCCATTGTTTTACACCACTATAGACTGAGTTGGCGAGATCAATTTGTACCACTGAAAAGAGTACAAATGCGAATACCATACTTAATGAAGCGACGGTGATCGTTTGGTTAACACCTTTAAAAAATCCGTGTTGGTTAACCATTTTGTTACTGGATATCATAGCAGGATTGCTCCTTTATGCGCTGTATGATCGTGTCTAAGTAAAACTGCAGCCGCCAATAAGCAGCTTTCACTTTCGACACCCCTTATTATTGTTCACCATCGTTATGAGGTGAATATCTTACCTGATTTCTTGGTATACCATAACACCGTAAAAACACACTTCAACCATTAAATTTAACACTGTTGTTACATAGTAATTTGCTTAAGTTGTTGTTATTTATTTGTTTATCGATATTTTTAAGTATTTACCATACAAACAACTCTGTTAATAAATTTAACAAATTGTGATCGTTGTTAGATTAATGATAAATTCCTCTGTTAGCTGATAATTTTGGTTTTTCGTGTTAAGGCTATAATTTTTAAATGTATTTTGCCTTTTCTTTATGCCATTTTAAATTATTCTTGTTAACTTATGCTTTCATTTCTCACAATTTGCGTGGTATACCATAATACGTAGATTGATAACCCAGAGATTCAACATGTCTAATAAGACTGGTGAATGACAAAACAACAGAAAGGAACAACCAATGGCTTTTAAAATCAGAAAAATTTGTACTTATGTGGAAGAAGTAATCATTGAAGGCGGTAAAAAGGCAGATCGTCCAGTGAGAATGGCAGCTGTTGCGGCAGTGATTGAAAATCCATGGCATGGAAAAGGTTTTGTTGATGATTTGAAGCCTGAAATTCTTGATGGTTGTTCTGAATTAGGTGCACTAATTGTCGATAAATTAGTCGGAATCATGGGCGGAAGTGAAAACATAGAAGCGTACGGAAAATCAGCCGTTGTAGGTATGGAAGGCGAAATTGAGCATGCTTCAGGGGTGATCCATACATTACGTTTTGGTAATCACTATCGTGATGCTGTTAACGCGAAAAGCTATTTATGCTTTACCAATAAACGCGGCTCGGGCGGTACTTCAATTCAAGTACCTATGATGCATAAAGACGATGAAGGCATGCGTTCACACTATATTACTCTGGAAATGAATATTGCAGATGCGCCAGCAGCAAACGAGATTGTTGTGGTATTAGGTGCATCTGATGGCGGTCGTGTACATCCCCGCATTGGTAATCGTTATGAAGACTTGAAAGATCTTGCTAACGAGCAGCAGTAATAAGGATATTTAACATGAAATTAGTTGAGGGAACCAGCTACTTTTCATGTGGAGATGGCGACCCCGTCATCTTCATTCATGGTGTAGGTCTGGATAAATCCATGTGGGGAGGGCAGGTTGCAGGGCTATCTCCACACTATCAAGTTATTAGCTACGATATGTTGGGGCATGGTAATAGTCAAAACCCAACAGAAGGCGCCACATTAGATGATTATGCCGATCAATTAGAACGATTAGTTGTTCACTTAGAGCTTAATAAGCCAGTAACTGTTATTGGCTTTTCTATGGGTGGTTTAGTAGCAAGAGCTTTTGCGCTGAAGTATCAGCATCGTGTAGCTAAATTGATAGTACTAAATAGCGTATTTAATCGCACTGAATCTCAACGCGAAAATGTGTTGTCACGTTGTGTTGAAGTTGAAAAGTTTGGCCCGGTTGCCAATGTGGATGCTGCAATTGATCGTTGGTTTAGTAAAGAGTATCGCGGTGCAAATCCTGCACAAATAAAAGCATTCCGTGAGCGTATAGTCACGAATAACAAAATTGGTTATTTACGAACCTATCAGTTATTTGGTCAAAGTGATAATTATGGGTTTGGTATTATTGAGAAAATTACAGTGCCCACATTAATTTCAACGGGTGACCTCGATATTGGTTCTACACCAACAATGGCGTATGACATGGCAAAACGGATGCCTAATGCCAAAGTCATTATTTTAGAAGAGCAACGCCACATGATGGTCGTGGAAGCCCCTAGTTTGGTGAACGATATGCTCATGGATTTTCTTTCTCATCAAAAAGAACAGGTAACACTACAGGAGGTAGCTAATGGTGCGTGAACAATTTCAGATGCTAATTAATGGACAATGGATTGACGCAAAAAGCGGAAAAACATTTGAAAGTATTAATCCTGCAACAGAGCAAGTGTGGGGTGAATTTCCTTTCGCAGATGCTAATGATGTAGATGATGCTGTTCGTTCTGCGCACGCCGCTTTCGAATCTGATGAGTGGAGACTCATGACCGCAAGTCAACGCGGAAAACTACTGCGTAAGCTTGGTGATTTAGTGGGTGAAAATAAAGAAAAACTTGCGCAGTTAGAAAGTAAAGATAATGGTAAGTTGATTCGTGAAACCTTAGGTCAAGTTGGCTATTTACCAGAATTTTTCTATTACTATGCAGGCCTTGCCGACAAAGTTGAAGGTGAGACATTATCGTTAGATAAGCCAGACTTATTTGGCTATACCGTGCGAGAACCGTTAGGGGTTATTGCCGGCATTATTCCTTGGAATTCGCCGTTATATTTAACCGCAATTAAGATTGCTCCGGCATTAGCAACGGGTAATACCGTGGTATTGAAGCCGTCAGAGCATGCCTCAGCAACCTTACTTGAATTAGGTAAGTTGGCATTAGAAGCGGGTTTTCCTGCAGGTGCTCTTAATGTTATTACAGGTTACGGTTTACCTTGTGGTGACGCACTAACTCGCCATCCTTTAGTGAAGAAAATTGCATTTACTGGCGGAAGTGAAAGTGCTAAGCATGTTATTCGAAATTCAGCCGAAAACTATGCCAAGTTATCACTTGAACTTGGTGGGAAATCACCAAATATCATTTTTAATGATGCTGATATCGACAGTGCTGTTAATGGGGCTGTTGCAGGTATTTTTGCCGCAGCAGGGCAAAGCTGTGTATCTGGATCGCGCCTTCTTGTTCAAGAAGATATTTATGAAGAATTTGTCACGCGTTTAACTGAACGTGCAGAACGTATTGTTGTTGGTGACCCTAGTCATATTGAAACTGAAATGGGACCGATGGCAACGGCTTCTCAGCTCGCTATTGTTGAACGTTTTGTTGATGTTGCCTTAACCGAAGGGGCTAAATTACGCACCGGTGGAAAGCGTGCTGATATTCAATCTGGTTGGTTCTATACCCCAACAATTCTGGAATGTAACAGCAACAACGACACCTTAATGCAAGAAGAGGTCTTTGGTCCTGTTGCGGCGGTTATTCCATTTAAAGATGAAGCTGAAGCTTTAGCAATGGCGAATGATTCTAAATATGGCCTTGCTGCGGGTATTTGGACGCAAAACCTCGCGAAAGCACACCGCATGATTAAAGGTATTCGCTCTGGCATTGTATGGGTGAATACATACCGAGCAGTATCAGCATCGGCACCCATAGGCGGATACGGACAAAGTGGTTATGGGCGTGAATGTGGTATCGATTCTATTAATGAGTTCACACAGATAAAAACTGTTTGGATTAATACCTCGTCAGAGCCAATGGCTGACCCATTTATTATGCGCTAGGAGTAATATCATGGTTTCACACGATCTTTATAAAAATATTATGGGTCAATTTCCAACGGGCGTAACTGTTATTACAGCCTTTAACGATATGGGTGATGTCGTCGGATTTACTGCGAGTGCTTTCAGTGCGCTGTCGATGGACCCAGCATTGGTGCTGGTATGCCCAAGTTATACATCTGATTCTTATCCTGTTATCCGTGATACAAAGAAGTTCGCAATTCATATATTAGCGGATGACCAGCAGGCTGTGGCATACCAATTTGCCAAAAAGGGTATCGATAAATCAGAAGGGTTAGATATACAGAAAAGTGAGCATGGCTTACCTATTATTAAAGGGGCATTAGCCGTTCTTGAATGTGAGTTATGGAACGACTATGCCGGTGGTGACCATGCTATTCTCGTTGGGCAAGTCATTAATGCTTTACTGGCGAATACAGATGAGCAACATCCGTTATTGTATTGCCGAAGTAAGATGGCAAGCTTGCCTGAAATGAGCTAATAACATAGCATTGTGAACAGTGTTCACTTTTGTGATGAATACGATGTTATTAAAATTTAAGCCATTAATTTGTGCACTGTCGAAAGGAAATTCCAAGTGAATCTGAATGATCCAAGTTTGTTTAAGCAAAAATGTTATATCGCAGGTCAATGGGTAACAGCTGAAAATGGCAATGTAGAGCCTGTTACTAATCCATCGACGGGCGAGGTTATTGGTTATGCACCTATTATGGGGCATGAAGAAACCCTGCACGCTATTGAAGTTGCCCAGCAAGCATTTTTAAGTTGGAAAAAAGTGTCAGCCAAAGAGCGTTCAAATACGTTACGTAAATGGTATGAGCTTATTTTAGAAAATGTCGATGATCTCGCGACAATCATGACAACTGAGCAAGGTAAGCCATTTGCAGAAGCCAAGGGTGAAGTGGTTTACGCTGCTAACTTTATTGAATGGTTTGCCGAAGAAGCGAAACGTACATACGGTGAAATCATTCCGAGCCACAAAACCGATGCTCGAATTGTCGTGTCAAAAGAACCTATTGGTGTTGTTGGCGCGATTACACCGTGGAATTTCCCAGCAGCAATGATTACTCGTAAATGTGGCCCTGCATTTGCGGCAGGTTGTGCTGTTGTACTAAAACCAGCGCCAGACACCCCATTTAGTGCTTTTGCATTGGCTGAACTTGCCGAACGTGCAGGATTACCAGCAGGATTATTCAACGTTATCACGGGTGATGCTGTGGCTATTGGTGGTGAGCTGACAAAGAGTAAAGTGGTAAAGAAAATCTCTTTTACGGGGTCAACGGCGGTTGGTAAGTTGCTAATGGCACAGTCGGCTCCAACAGTGAAAAAATTATCGCTAGAGCTCGGTGGTAATGCACCATTTATCATTTTTGACGATGCCGATCTGGATGCCGCTATTGATGGCGTTATGGTTGCCAAGTTCCGTAATGCAGGTCAAACCTGTGTGTGTGCAAACCGTTTGTATGTACATGAAACAGTGTATGACGTCTTTGTTGAAAAGCTGGTTCAGCGAGTATCAACACTAAAAATGGCTGATGGTTTTACCGATGGCGCGACAATCGGTCCATTAATTAATCGAGCATCTGCTGAAAAAGTACAAAGTCATGTAACAGATGCCTTAGAAAAAGGGGCAACTTTAGCATTCGGTGAAAAAGCGGATCCATCAACGAACTTCTTCCCTCCACATGTTATTACACATGTTACCGATGAAATGCGTGTTGCTACTGAAGAAACGTTTGGTCCTCTGGCTGCAGTATTTAGCTTTACAACAGAAGATGAAGTCATTGCTCGTGCTAACAGTACTGATTCTGGTTTGGCGTCGTATGTCTATACGCGCTCATTAAAGCGTGCATGGCGTATGGGTGAAAGCCTAGAGTTCGGGATGGTGGGTATTAATGAAGGGTTAATTTCTACTGAAGTTGCCCCTTTTGGTGGTGTGAAAGAATCAGGTCTCGGTCGTGAAGGTGCTCGACAAGGGATTTGTGATTATATGGAAACAAAGTACATGCTAATGGGCGGTCTATAAGGTTTAGCGGTATTAAATATAAGCAGTTATTTTAAATTATTGAGGTCGAATGGTAGGCCTCAATAATTAATGGTGTATTCGTGAGTAAATGGAATGCGATAAATAGTTAATAAAGGGAGGAATAATGTCTGATAAATTTGAGAAAGGATTAGAAATTCGTAAGAAAGTATTAGGTGCTGAATATGTTGAAGCTTCTTTAGAGAATGCGACTGACTTTACAATGCCAATGCAAAAGTTAGTGACAGAATATTGCTGGGGTGAAGTGTGGGGGCGCGATACATTACCGTTGAAAACCCGCAGTATGATTAACCTTGCAATGATTACCGCACTTAATCGCCCTCATGAATTGAAGCTACACGTTCGTGGTGCTTTAAATAACGGATGCACGAAAGAAGAAATTCGTGAAGTTCTGCTACAAACCGCCATTTATTGCGGGGTACCTGCCGCTATCGATGCATTTAGAACAGCCGCGAGTGTTATTGAAGAATATGACAGTGAAAATAAAGAAGATTAAAAATTAAACGATTAAAGGTTTATTAAATAAGGTAGGAGCGAGACCTCGTTTATCTTATCTAGCGCATGCAGGAGGCAACCATGCTACATAAAACCATTAAATATTGCTCTCAATGTGGCTCAACAGGTGTGAAGGCTATGGTGCCTGCTGGTGATACTCATCCGAGACCAACATGTCAATCTTGTGGGCATGTGGTTTATCAGAACCCGACGATTATTGCGGGCTGTATTATTGAGCATCAAGGTAAATTTTTACTTGGTAAACGTGCTGTTGAACCCATGGTTGGAAAGTGGAGTATTCCTGCTGGGTTCATGGAAAATGGAGAAACCGTTGAACAAGCAGCGACACGTGAAGTATTAGAAGAAACTGGAGCTGAAGTTGAAGTGCTAGGACCTTATTCTATTTTTAGTGTACCGCACATGAATCAAGTCTATATTATTTTCCGCGCAAGGTTTATTGATTTTATTATGCCTTTTGGCGAAGAGACATCAGAAATTGAATTTGTCGATAAGAGCCAAGTACCTTGGTCTGAGCTGACTTATCCTGCAATTAATCAGATTCTAACGCGTTACATTAATGAAGATGGTCACGGACAATTTGGTTTATATATGGGGTGTTTTGAGCAAGGTCTCGTTCATCCATTCGTTACTGTAAACCAGCGTAATTAAATAGGGAAAGGACGTCACAATGACAATCAGTAAAATTGAACACATCATAGAAGATATTCGCCAAGGTAAGATGGTTATCTTGATGGATGATGAAGGTCGAGAAAATGAGGGGGACCTTGTTATGGCGGCGGAATGTGTTTCTTCTGGTGATATCAACTTTATGGCGAAAAACGGTCGAGGTCTTATTTGTTTAACGTTAACTCAAGAGCGTTGCCGGCATTTAGAATTACCGTTAATGGTACAAGACAGTTCTGATCCCTATGGTACAAACTTCACCGTTTCGATTGAAGCTGCAAAAGGTGTTACAACCGGTATCTCAGCGCATGATCGTGCATTGACTATACAAACGGCAGTAAAAGCAGATGCTGTGCCTGCTGATTTAACGAAACCTGGCCATATTTTTCCACTAATGGCACGTGACGGTGGGGTATTAGTCAGAGAAGGACATACAGAAGCTGGTTGTGATCTCGCTATGTTGGCTGGTTATGAGCCTGCGAGTGTCATTGTAGAGATAATGAATGATGATGGCACAATGGCTCGACGTTTGGATTTAGATGTTTTCTCGAAGCAGCATGATATTAAATTGGGTTTAATCTCTGATCTGGTTGCTTATAGACAAGCGTTGGTTGAGCATGCATTGGCCAAGCAGTTTGCAGCCCAAAATGATGTTTCCATTGCTAATTGCTAATTGCTAATTGCTAATTGCTAATTTTGAATATTTAAAAACGGTAACCTTATCGCTACCGTTTTTAAGATCAAGTAAAGATTGAATGCCTACACGTTATATTTGGTATAATTTCGTGAAACTTTATTTAGCTTGTGGCAGATTAAGTGCAAACCCTTCAAAATTTGATTGCATAACATCACTTAAGTTTGGCGGTGAGGGAAATGGCTGATCAGCAGGTTCAACCATACTATCAACTAAAGCATTTAATATTTTATCGCTCGTCTTTTCATTTTTTCCATCATCTTTTTTAAGCTTATATGATGCCGATGTATCTTGGGATGTTTCTATTATTCCAGTCCAGACTGTATGGTTACTCTTCTTATCTGTAATGGTGTAGTTCACTTTTATTGAGCGTGTTGTTACTTTATAAAGTTGATCGCTGCTGTTAGTACTATTTCGTATATCGTTGGTTAGCACATCCGCATTAATTTTGTATTGTCCATTCGTGTTTACTGTAATGTCGGAACGTTTCTCTCGAATGGCGGCAGTCAATTGTGGAGCAATAGCGCTAGGCGTAATTTCATTGGAATTTAATGAAGAGGTGATAGTAATATTCGAGATGCCCCCTTTTTCAATCGCATTCACATCGAAGCTAGGATCTTGACGTAGTCCGTTAACATTGGGTTTACTCCATTCATCGAGCTGTGCACAGCCTGAAAGTGTACTTAGAGCCAAAGCAAATAGAACTGAGTATTTTAATTGTTTGGCCAATTTGTGCGTATTCATTACGACCTCTTTTATGCTGTTAATCTTAAATCACAGTCTATGAATGGACATGAAATAAAAAATGATGTTTTATTTTTAGCATCTGCATTATGAATGTTCTAGCTAATTAATCATTGATTGCAAGAATGATCGTTTCTAACGTATACCCAGATGACTTCAAGACTCTCATTGAAGACACTGTGAATCTAAATCTTGAGGTTGCTTGGGTATAAACACCTTCTTTTTCTTTATCCTTACGCGATTATTCCTTAATATTGCATTTCAAATCATTCATTTGGTTATTGTGATAAATGTAATCCGTTTTATGCGGCAATTATGGATTACAATGCACCAATAACTAACAAAATAAGATCTATTAAGGTCTAAGGGATAACAGATGAGTAAAGCGAAAATCGGTATTGTGACAGTGAGTGACCGTGCTAGTGCAGGTGTTTACGAAGATATTTCTGGCCAGGCAATTATCGATACGTTGAACGACTACTTAACATCGCCTTGGGAGCCTGTATACCAAGTGATCCCTGATGAGCAAGACGTAATTGAAGCAACGCTTATCAAGATGGCTGACGAGCAAGATTGTAGCCTTATTGTAACGACTGGCGGTACAGGCCCTGCAAAGCGCGATGTAACACCGGAAGCAACAGAAGCTGTGTGTGATCGTATGATGCCTGGTTTCGGCGAGCTAATGCGTGCTGAATCGCTGAAGTTTGTACCGACTGCAATTTTATCACGCCAAACGGCTGGTCTTCGTGGCGATAGCTTGATTGTCAATCTTCCGGGTAAGCCAAAATCTATCCGCGAGTGTCTAGATGCGGTATTCCCTGCTATACCTTATTGTATCGATTTGATGGAAGGTCCATTCCTTGAATGCAATGAGGAAGTGATTAAACCTTTCCGTCCTAAGCAGAAGTAATGACTTCAGCTTTACTAATTTACAAATCGGTAGCCTTATGGCTACCGTTTTTATATGAGGGCAGTATCGTGAAATATAGAGCTATTATTATCGCTTTGGGTTTATCTGTTTTACCTGTTCATGCTAGCTGGGACAAAATAAAAGATTCAGCATCGGATTTAGGTAGTGCTATCGGTGATACCAGCAAAGATGCATGGGATAGCGTATCAGATTTTTCGAAAGAAACATGGGAATCTGGTGAAGCTAAACTGGATGAAATGCTAGAACCAGAGACACCAGAAGAAGCTCGAAAAGCATTGAATACTATGTCTGATACTGCACTAGCTCGATTATTTGATAAGCAACCTTCGGCAAAAGTATTGTTTGATTCGGCTTATGGTTATGCCGTTTTTGATTCTCGAAAGTTCTCATTGATGTTGCATACTAACCAAGGTGCAGGTGTCGCGGTAAATCGTAAGACAAGTAAACGTACATACATGAAAATGTTTGGTGCGGGCTTGGCTGCAGGGCTTGGCGGAAAGTTCTATCAGCAAATTATCTTTTTCGAAGATCAAAAAACATTTGATGGTTTTGTGAAAGATGGTTGGGAAGCTACCTCAGAAATGGGTGCCGTTGCGGGTACTGAGAGTGCAGAGTTAACGGCGAAATATAATGGCGGAATGGCTATTTATCAAATAGGCGAAAAAGGTTTGCTGCTTGATGCTAATGTGTCTGGTTCTAAGTACTGGATTAATACCGATTTAACGCAATGATTGTTATTATTTTCATTGGATCTTAAAGCGGGTGAGAGAAGTGAAGTAAGAGTGATACTTCTCTTATCTGTAATATTGAAAAGGGATATCGATTAAATCATAACTAAATCACAATGGTAACTATACTCAAGTCAGTTGAGATAAATTGGGTGTATATCGCAGATAAAGGTGAATGCAGTTCTCATGGTTTTCATTCGTATCTACCTATTAATATATCGATGGAGGTATATTCCTAAATCTGGTCTAGAATAGGTTTTATGTAATGAAATCATGGAGGATACAATGAATAAAATCACGAATAAAATCATTGTACTCTTTGTGACTAGCCTAATAGGTATAGCATTCTTTAGCTTTAATTTATTTGTACTGAAAGATGACATCAAAGGGTTGTATGATTATAAAAGGATATTTGTTTGTTTTCTTTTGATTGTTATGAGTATTCATGTTTTATTACATCACGAATTTAGATATAAAATAATTCACCAGTTCAATAGTCTGAGTCAAAAAGTTAAAGTTTTATTTGTAATATTTTTTTCTTCAGCAGCGATAGCGAATCTATTTGGCTTGTATTTCTATAGAGCACAAGAAGATTATTTTTATTTTATTGGTCTAATGTTGTTTTGTGCCGTAATATCCATGGTTTGCTATCAAGGCCGAACTCGGATTTTTATCTATTTTACGCTAATTAGCTACCTTTTGTTTTTTTCTGTTATTTTAGGGCATTGGGTAGCAGTCGCATATGATATTGAATTGTCTTTTCATAGTATTATAAGTTTTGCTAATCCTAGAATGCTTAATCAAGTACAATCTTGGATAATCATTCCAGTAATGTACTTTACAATAATTGCAATTCGTCAGTCTAAAACTTATATACTTGCTATATTACCATTGGCTTTGAACTTCGCAATTATTATAGCTCTTGATGGGAGAGGAATTGCAGTTAGTAGTATCACGGCAATTTTACTTTGGGCGTGGTTCGACAAATCATTACGAAAAATGATTTTATCAGTATTTTTTCATTCCCTTATCGCTGGCTTTATCATTAAACTTGCTTTACTGTCACCTCTACCTGAATATTTAGTTTTGGGCATAAGCCCTGATGCTTGGACTAATATCCGAACAACAGATGCTGGTCGTCTAGCGGTTTGGATCGAAGCGCTACAAATGGTGTCATTTTTGGGGCATGGTGGTGATGCTTTCATATGTAACTCAACGACCTTTGGTCGTCCACATAACTCAATATTACTTATACTTGTTAATTGGGGAGTAATTTCAGCAATCAGTTATTCGTTACTGCTTCTTTATGCTTTTAAAACGATATATTTAACTAAACACCGTTTAATAAGAGTTTCTGGCCTTTCTATGTTATCTGGATTTGCATATAGTTTAGTTTCTGGTGTCGTTGATTCACCTCTAAGCCAGCTAACTGGTGCAATATCAATTGCACTATTTTGGGCGTCTTGTCAGCATTTTAAGAGGTGTGAAGTTAACAACGTAGCCATAACAAGGATAACGGAAAAGCATTTTATATTGATATTATGTTCTGTTTTGACTATTGGTTTAGTTGGTAATAAAGTATACCAACGTATCGATAATAATCATTACCGTGGTATGCCTATTGGTAAAACGCAATTCTGGGTAGGTCAAAATTGTATTGATGAAGAAGCACTGCTAATGAAATGATTTGAATGTAAAGTTATAAAGGCAGAACAATATGACTCATCTATGATGCTTAAAATGCAGAAGCGATTGACACGCTCCTGTCATTGTCGTTCTTATAAACTATTTTTGATTGTTGGCGATATTAACGGGCTGAGCTAAAGCTTTCGGGAAATGTCTGCTTTCGGCTAACTGTTCAGCAACTTGAACGACATCTGTAGTGTTAAGTGCATGCGTAACTTGAAACTGTTCTTCACGTGACAATAAGCTAGCGAATATATCTTTAGTAATCAGGCTTTCTTCTACCAGTTTGTCTAAAATAGCATCTGCTGCAGATATAGCAGACGACGCTTTTACAATTTCAGAGCGGGCGTAACGTTGATCCTCGAAAGAAACATCTGCTGCACGTAATGTTGGGTCATTCCCTGGAATTTGCTGTGCACCAAAAAGAGGGGTTCCACCTACAATTGCATCACCGAAATTTGGAACAAATTGTGCCATGTGATTGATTGCTCGCTGCGTTCGAGCTGTTACTTCAAACGATTTCCACTGTGTTTTAAGCTTACTAATGAAGTGTTCTTCAAGTTTTGGCTGAGCACTTTGCTTAGTTGAACTGACGAGCCCTTTTTTGAATAAGGTTATGTCTTCTGTCATTCCATGAAGCTGGAAGTATCCATTAGGGTAGGGTGTTAATTGCGCCATACCATTGGGTGTTCCACGTTCGCCATGAAAGATTACCTCTGGCCAAACACCTTCACATGTTGGCCATTGAGTGACATAAGCGGCTTTAAATTCAACCATGCGGTTTCGTGTAACGGCTGCCATATCATCTAATGATCCAGTTCGATAACCACAAGCGTTTACGAGATAATTAACGGTTATATTCTCCGTTTGATGATCATTAAGTTGCTCATTAAAACGTTGAAAGGAAATGTTCCAAGTTTGTTGGTTCCCACGATTACTTTTTTCTATATTCGTTACTTTGGCTTTAGTATAAACCGTACAGGCTGGTAATTTTTCAAAGGCTAAAGATGCCGTTGCGGCTATTCTAAATATACTTAACCCGTATTCTTGAACCATGATAATGGGGTATTTGAACTCATTTAAATTCAAATTTTTAGCCACTGGAATCATCCAGTCATCCAGTGAAATTGGCATTAACGGTAAACTTTTAGCGGCCAGGTTTATCAAATCTTGTTGTTGATAAACTTTAAAGTACTCATTTGGATCACCAAGTACAGCATTTCCTTTGTCTTGCTCGATAAGTTCTTTATATACATTTTTAAGTAACTTTAAGCGTGGTAATAATGTATCAGGATTACCTGAATCGCGTAATGGTACAGCGATAACGGTTGGTCGGATGTTTGCGGTATGAGGGAAAACGCGCAGTGTATCTATCGATTGGCGAAGCAATGTGACGCATTGTTCGTCTGATATCTCGCGATATAAATTACCGCCAGCATGTAAGTGACAAATAGGGGGACCATTCACTAAGGTCGCACCTTCTTCGAATAGAGTCACGGGTATGCCAAGTTCGGCTAAACGAAGTGCTACGGTTGAACCAGCAACTCCACCTCCTACAACACCAACGGTGATTTTATTTTTTATTGGGTCATCGATGTTTTCAAAAGGTGTATCAGAAACATTTACATTCATATTCTACTTGTCTGTGATTAAATCAAACATGGTCATATTAAGGGGTATTCTACTTGGCATTAATCATGTTTAAAACTGTTTCGACAGTTCTAATTGTTAATAAATGTACTTTTAGTGCTAAGAAAACAGCATTAGCCAATAAACGTGCAGTGAAACTCACTTTTTTGTTTTTAATGACTTATTAACGTTAGGGATATTTGATGGTTGTTCAAATATTAAACTTAGATAAAGTAGGTGAATACGTTGAATTGTAAGCGCTTCTTATAACCCCTTAAGTAATTGATAGTTAAGTTAATAAGTTTCAGGTAAATGCAAGGATAAAGTATAGAACAATAATAACTATCGTGCTGAAATGATTTAAGAAAAATTGAACTATATGGAAGAAATAGAAAGTCGGCTTGTAAAGAATAAGAACTGAGCCTAAAAGTGTACATGGTAGTGGCACTAAAATAATAAAAGGATTGAAAAATGTCTAAAATGAATTACATACTTCCGCTTGCGTTACTCATTTCTGGTGTAGTTAATGCTGCAACAGAAAATCCGTGGTATGCAGGTGCTCGAGTCGGTGGTACGAGTTACAGTGATTTCTCTGGTCTTGGTCCAGCTCAAATTGATAAAGAGGATTGGGGTGGTGGTGTATTCTTAGGATATAACATTGTGCCGTGGTTTGCCGTTGAAGGTGGTTATACCTACCTTGGTGAAGCTGACATTAAAGGGACCAATACATCAATTGAGCAGCAAGGTATTGATCTTGTTGGTAAGTTCACATGGAACGTGACTAACTCTATTGATTTGTTTGCTAAAGCGGGTGGTTTCTATTATTTCGCTGATAGTAGTGGCCCTATTGACGTTTCTGATGATGGTATCATTGGTACGGCGGGCGTAGGTGCGGAATACTTCTTTAATAAGAATTTATCGGCACGCCTTGAATACCAATATTACCATGATGTAGAACTTAAAGATTCAGGCATTGATGCTAGCTGGGACACTCATTTCTATGGCATCAGCTTAGTGTATGGTTGGGGCGCTCCTGCACCGATTGCAGTTGTTGAACCAGCACCTGAGCCTGCACCTGTTCCAGCAATGGTACAAGTAGAACCAATTACAGTTGCACTACCGTTTGCGTTTGATAGCGATACGTTATCTCAGCAAGATATTGATCAGCTACAACCTATTGCGCAGCGTCTGGTTAACTTCCCAGAAACTGAACTATTTGTTATCGGTCACACTGATAGCCGTGGTGCAGAAGCGTATAACCAAAATCTATCTGAAGAACGTGCAGCAGTGGTTGCTGGTTATTTAGCAACACACTTTGGTATTGAACAGAGTCGAATTCAGGCGCAAGGTCGTGGTGAACTAGAGCCAGTTGCAGCGAACGATACAGAAGATGGTCGTGCTCAAAACCGTCGTGTAGAAGTCTTTACACCTGGCTTTGAGATGGAAGGTCAGTAACAAATCTTAACTGTCGCTTTCTAACAATAAAAAGTACCCTAGGGTAATGCTGATCAGTTGAACGATCCTATGAGCCTGACATAATCCGGAATCAGTAACTGATTCCGGATTTTTTATGTAATACTAATTCCATTAACTCTCGCTGAATTGATCAGATAATTAATGGATTTGGTATAACCTTCAGACGCTCTTGCTTCTGCTTCATTTTGATTGGCGGAATGTTTGCTTTGGTTGAGCTTGGATTAAAGCTCCCAATCATCGGTATTGGGTTTGGGCATCCCTTCATGACACTGATAACAATCGATTTGTTGTTGTTCATAATACTGGTGGTCATCATCATTGCCTCCCTTGTAGGGAAGTACGCCATCAGGAAGTTGGTGGGCTATACCCTTGTGGCAATCAATGCAGGTTTTATTTCGTTGTTGTGCGTAGGTGTGAACCAGGCCGCTACGGCTTTCCTGAAATGCGATATCCATGGCATTGAAGTTGTGGCAATTACGACATTCACGGGAATTGGTTTGCTCCATGCTTTGCCAGACATGCTGGGCCAATTCTAATCGCTTAAGGTTAAATTTTTCAGGCGTATCAATCGTGCCGATAAGCTTTTGAAATAATTCCCGAGAGGCGAATATTTTTCTTAGCAACATATGTTGCCACTCTTTTGGAACATGACAATCGGGACAGGTGGCTCTTACTCCCGAACGATTATTATAATGTATGGTGTTGATATATTCTGTATAAACATTTTCCTCCATTTCATGGCAACTAATACAAAAATTCATATCGTTAGTTACTTCAAGCGCCGTGTTGAATGCCCCCCAGCACACCACACCGATGAACATAAAAAAAAGGGCGACGCCAAAGGTGCTGCCAAAAACAATTTTACGATGCAATAGTCTTTTGCAAAGGTTAAACATTCTCTTGAGTCCGCAGGTTGCGATCCGGCTGTTCTTTGCTGTTAATTACAATGGGGCTGATCTCAATGGCTTTAGGGCTGGTAATACAGGCTTCTCGACATAATCCACAACCGACACAGTTCTCATGTATGATGCTGGGTTTTTCATTCTGCCAGACTAAAGTGTCGGGGATTGGGCAGCTGCCTTTACAGGCTCCACATTCAGGTCCGGAGTAGGGCAAACATGTAGCACTGTTGACGGCGGCTTTGGCCATAGGAGGGCAATCCTGCGCATCCGGACGTTTTTTATCTTCTGCTGATCCTACGGATGTTTCCGTAGAATTTTCTGTTTCACCCGTACTATCCTTTTCATCTATTTTATTTATCGGAAATACCAGCGCTTTCTCATTACAGGCCGTTACACATGGCCAGTCAGCACAGAGGTGACAGCCTTTATTAATAATATCCATCGCTGGCGTTCCAGCAACGTCAGCACCACGTTTCAGTGGTAAAGGAAAAATGACTTGGTGTGGACAGGCACTGATACAATCGCCGCAACGGCTGCAGTTGATTAACAAATCCAGCTCCTGCTCGGCAAAAGGAGGTCGGATCCAGCCCTTCGCTTTTTCAATCGCTTTTTGTTCGATAATATCGTTGCCAGTCTGAACCATTTTTGCAAAGCTATGTTTAAAGAAACTCCGGCGATCTATTGGATTATCTTTATTCACGATACAATTCCTTCTACATTCTCATGGTCATCGGTTGTACAAGCATCCACAGATTAATGCCGGAAATTAACGTTGCGAACAACAGCATGGGCAGTAACTGTATGCCTCGGGCTGCAAATAGATGACTTCCCCGATGACGAATGACTTGTACGGCAATAAAGAAACCAGCAGCCATTAACAGACCTTGCAAGGCGAATAACATATTTTCAGGGATCATCATTGCCATATGACGAATGTGTTTTTCCATCATGCTTAATGGCTGGGTATCAATACCCAGTGGATTGCTAAGCAATTCTGTCCAGTTACTGCTTTCACGAATAAAGTGATTCAGGTTATGGGCAATATGGTAGGAAAAGGCTAACGGCAGTGAGACAAAAGCAAAGCCGGAGAATAACTTTTTAAAACTGACCTCGGCAGTTTCATCGCATAACTTTGACGTTAACCAGATGCTCACACCATACAATAAAATGGGCAGTAGTAAGCACGCTATCAGGCCAATGGTAAAACTCAAAAGGAGCTGGCCGCTGTCATTAATATTTTGCGCTATCTGACTAATATAGATTTGCCAGTGGTCAAGCATGGTTAAGCCGTGAAAAAGGGTCAGAGCCAAAAGGATCAACATGAAGAATGCCTCATCCGTATGAGGACGGGCATCGTTGATCGCCTCGCTACTTGGTGAGCGTATCTGCCAGCTAATATTGTGAGAGGGACAACTTTGCGTACAATTCCCACAGGAGGTGCAATAGGTATTTTCTTGTAAACGCCCCATGATCTGCTGGGTTGGACAAGGAGCAATGCTCTCTGAACCGTGATAACACTCTAATGTCTTACAGCTTCTGCAGGTATCACTATTTATGGGGCGCAATGCCACAGGTGCGAGCTGAGAATAGGCGCCGACGGTTCTGCCAACCGGACACATATAGCGACAAAAAGCTTTGCCTTTAAACAGCGCCAGAGTCGTGGTTGCCAAAATGACCATCGCCAGTGCCAGTAATGCTGTAGCATAAGGGCTGGCTACAATACCAACGCCTAATTCAAGCCAGGTAAACCCAATAAATAATAGGCTGGCAGGCCAAATGTTACGCAGAACGTTGGGCACTCTCAGTTGCAGCCTGCTGTTAGAGTTGGAGCGATGCCATAATTTGTGATTGACCAGCCAGCTGGCGATATTATCCCAGGGGCAGATAGCGCACCAGGCTGACCCACTGAACAATATGGCGATAATGATACCCGTCCACCAGAAATTCCAGGTCAATGTCGTTGCAAGATTACGTTCAACAATCGGGGTGCCCCATAACCCAGCAACTACAATCAAAACAAATAGAAGCGCAAATACTATTTTAAGTAGCAAGAGCGGCCAGGTGTGTTGGCTTATATACTTAAAAAATGTCCCTACTATGGGGACATGGGCTAATGATGTGCTGGCAGTGGTAGTGTGACTTGGCGCTTTACTTTTTAAGGCCCATAAACCTAACAGTAACATACTAATGCCAATGATGATGGCCAGCTCAATGGGTAAGCCTGGATGGGTCATAATCATGATGTTTGCTTCCCCTGCTGAATTTTAGAACGCGCAATACGTTTACGTTGCACTATGTTTATACAGATCAAGAAAAAGATTAAAAAACCAATAGCAGCCCCTATTGGGCCAACAGAATTGCCAGAGCCAACTTGAAGTGGAAAGTCTATTTCGTAGGGTTCCCCATCCGCTTCAAAATGAGCACGAATAACGTAGTCACCCGCTTTTTTGAATAAAAAACCTTGCCGGTAAACCCCATCATCTATTTCTTGTAAACCGATAGTTTCATTGGGTTCTTTGCTACCAAACCAACGGTCATCACGAACAGAAAAAGTAATTGATGTATTCAGTGTCTGGCCGTTATCAATACGGGTGGCGTACAAGTTAACCCGTCCCGGTTCATTCGGTTTGGGAAAGGCAGGAAAAACCATGTAGGTGATGAAATAATTACCGATCTGAGTTTCAACAGCCATACTGGGCGGGGTATTCGAGTCTTCATTTAGGCTATATGAAGGACGTCCCAATACATGGTGACTATAACTCGGGATACTGAGCATCAGTAAATAACAGCAAAATAATAAGTTAACAGTGTGCTTTAACATCATTGACCACCTATTTATACAATAGCATCGGCTTCTTTAATTACACGTATTGGTAAACTCGGGTGTGGGCAGACTTCAACACATAAACCGCAACCGACACAGCCATCATTAACGACAGGACGGTACATATTGGCAAATTCAAAACTAATAGCCGTCTCACCCAAAGGACAAATTGAGACACAGGCGCCGCAAATACCTCGGTCAACCCAGGGATAACAGGCTAAACGTTCTATTTGAGCACGGCCCATGTTTACTTTTCTTGTTTCAGTGACAGTTAGGGCATTCGTTGGACAAACTTCCATACATTTCCCACATAAAATGCACGCCCTTAGGGCGGGTTCTATGTAGGGAGTATTGGCATTGTTGGCACCGTCAAGGTGGTAAAACTGAATACAGGCAGGGGGACAAACTTCTGCGCACAAGCTACATCCGATGCACGCCTTTTTAAAAGCAATGTCATCATTTAATGCACCGGGAGGTCTTAATTTGTCATGGTTTAACTGAGATTTATTCAAAGAGGCTAACTGATTCTTTTCTGGCATGAGCATACGGCCGATACCATAGGGAACAGCCGCAATGGCGGTTAGCCAGAGTGATTTAAATATGCGGTAAAGAAATGATCGTCTGTCCATTGCTCTTCTGTCCATGATCGATCCTCAATCGTTGAGGTTTTTTACTTCGATATCACCAAGCCTGTTATCACCCTGGTTTTTGCGATAGTGACGACTGTGATGACCATGCCCTTGATATTTATAATCTTTCACCGCAACAGCAAACGTCATCGCATCTTTAGGGCAGACCGCGATGCAGGCTGAACAATTATTGCATTCTTGCCCGAAGTCATCCTCCATTGGGTTGAGGCCAAACTCACAAATCGCATTACATTTAGAGCAGTCATTACACCTCTCAACAATACGCCTGATACGAAATACCCGATAACGACCAAGTAGTGAATACAGCGCACCACCCGGGCATAGGTATCGACAAAAACCCCGCTTAGCAACGAGTAAATCAAACAACAAGGTAAGGATAAAAAAGAGTGTTCCGCCTCCAAACCCCGACAGAGCAATAGCAAAATATAATTCCCGACCAATCACAGCTGGTGGATAAATACTGGCAAAAAAAATGCTGCCTGTCAGAGCTGACAGTACGATGCCAACGATCAGTATCAGGTACTTAAACATTCTGTTAAAACGCCGATTCCCCGTTCGTATGCCGATCTTGTTAAGCCAAACAGCCATATTGGTGTTTAGCTCATATAAAAAAGTCGCAGGACAAATCCAGCCGCAGAAAAATCGTCCAAATAGCAGAGTAAAGATAATCGGGATCATTGCCGTAAGGGCAAATGGCCAGTAAATTTCGATTCCAGCCGCAATTTGCCCGACGAGTGCCAATGGATCCGTTAACTTCAGGCCAAATAACTGACCAGACCATGTTGTTCCCTTTATTGCATCAAGCTCATGCTCAGGATCGCTGACTAAAGGGGCGGTAATAAATGCCATGGAATCATAGAGAAATTTTTCTGAGCCAGTTAAATGGTTGTAGCCCTGTGCCGCAACAAAATGTTGGTAAAGACTAAGCAGCGGGATCAAAATCAACATTAAAAAAACAATGACCAGACATAACCAGCGTAATTTATTCAGATGACGCCAAAGAAAAAATGGCTGGCTTATTTTTCCCGCCGATTGACTTTGGTGCTTAAGATCAATCTCATCCGACATTACGATCTCCTCAAGGCATCTAATGTATGACTTGGTATGACTTTAATTGCTTGTGGAATCTGAATGCAACTGCGTTCGCACAGGCCACACCCGACACAAGCGTCGAGTACTTCAGGTTGCTCCATGAAGCCAACTTTTATCGCAACATCTGATAGTGGACAGGCCCGGTAACAGACCCCACAAGATTTTCCCTGCCAAGATAAGCACAGCTGTTTATCGACCCGAGCAACCCCCATATTCACTTGTTGTACAATGGGTTCCAATTGACGTTTTATCGGCTGAATCGCCCCTGTTGGACAAACATCGCCACATTTCATACATAAAATGCAGGCCTTTTCTCGTGGTGTAATATAGGGGGTACCATGAGACTCAAGTCCATTTTCGGAGTCAAAAAACTTGATACAGTTATTAGGACAGATTTCTGCACATTGATTGCAGCGTATACAGCGATTGATGAAATCTTCTTCTTTGAGTGCCCCTGGGGGACGTAAATAACGTTGGGTGAACTGTTTTGCTTTAAAAGCAGCCTTAACCAACGACGTTTTAAAGAAAACACCTGCGGAGGCTAATAAGCTAAGCTGCCTTAGAAAACGTCGTCTATTCAAATGACTACCTCTATACCCATGTTGCCTCAAGGTGCTTGGGTATAAATAACCACAAACTCCCCAAAGACATTAGTACTCATGCACCAAAATTCACTATTCCACTACAGGTATGAAAGTACTAATGCCTTACGACTAACTCGGTGACAGTGATAAAGACTCTGCCACAGCATTGCTATTATATTTTTTCTATCCGACAAGCCAGTTTTTTAAAGTCGACCTGTCCGGATACAGGATCCCAGCAACGGTTACTGATGCCATTTGCTAGCCATTTGTTTTTCTTGGGATCGGCACTGTCTGCCACTGACAGATTCCAAGGGCCAAACATATAACCGCGCGGCACACTATTTCGAGCGGGTTTCACTAAACTATCCGTACCACCGACCTGTGCTCTGGCTTCTAACGAACCTCTACGGCTCACAACACGCACCCATTCACCATCTTTAATCCCGAGATCTTTGGCATCTTCTGCATGCATTTCGACATACATCTCTGGTACCAGTCGTCGCGTTGTCGGGCTACGGTTTGATTTGGCAGTATGGAAGTGCTCATAAACCACGCCGAGACCCATCCAGTATGGGAATTTGTCTTTAGGAACGTTTTGCCATGGTTGGCCCCTGAATTCTTCATCAGGGAGATCCGGTGTTAAGGCCATATCTCGGGCTTTAATAATTAAATCTTGATTATCAATGGTGTAATGATCTTTCTTGACACCAAATTCCATCAATTTTTTGGTGATCTCTTTACGTTGACTATAATCCTGCTGGCACAGTTTCATATGCACCTTGCCGTCTTTAGTTCGGAAGTAGCCATAGGGGCGATTTTCCCATAGACCTTCCTGCATCATGTAACGGCGTTGTGTGCCGCCATTTTTCGCCGCTTCATAGCTAGGGGCCGGCCACTGTATACCGCGGAGGGTTTTAAGCTGCTCATATGGGCTGATGCCGTCGAGTTTTTCACGATCCAGGATTCCAGTGAGATCAGCATCCGTTCCCACAGAGGCACGACAAACATCCCTGAAGACTTCTTCGGCATCGTATTCGCCGTCTTTGCCTCGTTTATAAGGAAAGATCTTATTGCCATCCATCCCCAGTAACTCTGCTATTTCCTTGCCTTTATCAATCACCATATCCATATCAGGACGGCAACCTTTAGGCCCTTGCGCTGCTTTTTCTGTAATATTGATCCGACGCTCCGAGCTAATATAAACGCCGTTGACTTCGCCCCAGGTACATGCAGGGAAGATCACATCAGCATAAAGATTGTTCGGTGCATGGCGATAGATCTCCTGCACGACGTTAAAGGTTTTTGCCAGTGCTGGGCGCACCAGATTGTATTGATCAGGTAAGTCAATGTGGGTCGCATAAACCAGAAACATGGCTTTAAGATCGTCTTTGAGGGCACGTTCCATCATCCCCACAGCATAACCAGGGTTGGGTGAACTGGCGGCGTTATCTAGGTTTTTCTCTGGTACCCGCCACATTTTAGCCATATGGGCGCGATGTTTGAGGTTACCTAAACCTTCATTAAAGGGCAGGCGTCCAGTCAGCCCGCCGGTAAAACGTTCACCCATCGCATTCGGCTGGCCAGTCATAGAGAAGGGACCGCACCCCGGTTTGGCTAGATTACCGGTTAATGTTAACAAGTTAATAATAGAGATAACATTGTGCTGACCATGAATATGTTGGTTATAGCCGATACCCCACATGATGATGACACCGCCATACCCTTCACCCTCTTGCTTGCCCTTGCTGCGTGCGAGTCGCTTGCGAGTTGCATCGGCAAACATTGCGGCAACGCGACGGATTTTTTCTGGTGAAACATCATGGTTGACGCCACCCATGCGATCTTGAACCTGCTCTGGGCTATAATTCCTTTTAACGCCATCAATATATTCTTGCCAGCCGGTCACATGCGCTTTGAGGAACTTCCAGTCGATAACGTCGTTATGCTCTTTAAGTAATACATGAGCAATTGCATTCAAAAAACTGATGTCACCATTGAGCAGAGGCACATGAACATTGTTCTTGTCGTTGATGTCGGCATAGCCTTTATTGGTTCCGGTGGCACGGGGATCAACAACGACAGTTGGGATATCCTTCTTCTTTTTATGATCGGCAATACGCCAGAAAATAATCGGGTGTGACTCTCGGGCATTATGACCAAAATGCATCACCATGTCGGCCAATTCGATATCATCGTAAGCCAGTGGTGGGGTATCTGAACCTAAAGTAGCAAAATAACCCGTTACTGCTGACGTCATACACATGCGCGCATTCGCTTCAATGGTGTTTGACCCCAGTACTCCTTTCATAAACAGGTTTTCTAGGTACTGGCCTTCCATTGTTAGCTGACCAGAACCATAAAGGGAGATGGAGTTTCCTGAGTATTTCTTGGCAAAATGAGCGATCTTACGAGCGACCATATCGGAAGCATCATGGTAGGGTACCCGGATAAAATGCTCTTCATCAAACGAGCCTTTGGTTTTACTTATATATTCAATATCACCGTGATCCGGTTTATTCCATTCCTCCCACACATCCTTGCGCACATACGGGTCACCTTCCATGCGGTCAACATACATTGGCTCTGCTGCCGTTAACCCTTTGATACACTGCAAACCATAGTTTGTTGGATGGTCTTTATCTGGGCGCATGGAAACAATCTTTCCATTTTCAACCTGGATAATGGTGCCACAGCCAACGCCACAATATGGGCATTGTGCTAAAGCTGTAGTTCTTTTGGTGGGCTCCCCTGTTAGTGGTGCAGCTTCTAGCTCAGGGTTATGTGCCACAAACAATCCAGCACCTGCTGCGGTACTTGCAATAAATCCACTACCTTTCAAAAAGTTTCGGCGTGATACTTTATTTCGCTTCATGGTATATAACTCCTTTACTTACCTAATGTGCGCATATAACTAATGATATCTTCGATTTCTGTTTCACTTAGATTTGCCAATCCGTCCGGCCCAGAAAATGGCAACATGCGGGTATTGGAACGACCGTTTTTGATGGTTTCACGAATAAAGCCATCGCTTGCCTTACTTAAAAAGCCGATCTTCCCTATGGCTGAACCAGAGCCACCAGCAAGGTAACCATCCCCTTTAATGCCGTGACAGGTCGCGCAGATATCTCTGAACCATAATTCTCCCTTACGAGGATCGCCCTGTGCAGGTCTTTGTGCCTCAACAGCGGCAGAACGATTGGGCAGGGTTTCATGGCTGCGTAAATAGGTAACAATGGCGCTAATGCCGTCACGGTTAAGATGAGCGTAAGGGGCCATGGCTGTCCCTTTTCGACCATCACGAATTGTGGACATTAGGAACTTGTCGGAGGAAATTGAAAGTAACTCAGGATTGGATAAAGATGGGGCAAACCCCGGTTTGCCAATCGCATCTGGCTGATGGCAAAAAACACAGTTCTGATTATAAAGCGCTTCACCTTCTTTAATTTTTTCATTACCTGCCGCAAAGCTAAATGAACCAAACAGCAAGTAGACATAGAAGGCTATCAACGAGATGAAATAAGTATTTTTCCTATTCACGTTCTGCTCCTTTATTTATTTTTAAAATAAATATAGTCAATGCTTTGTCTTGCGCAACTTTATTGTTTTATTAGGAATGGTTGATGTTAATTAGGGTTTGCTATTATTAAGTAATAAATAGTCAGATTATAAATTGTCTAATTCTAAGGTTTATTGTTAATTAACGATCAAGCCAGTCAGTTATATTTTTCTTGTGGTAAGTGTTATTTAATTACAAATTAATCAACCAGTTACAAGGGGTGGGTTATTCCTTAATATTATATTGACATTTGAGTTTACTATGCTGACGGCTGGTAATAATGGGTGGTAGTATGTTTAAATGATTTCAACTATCTAATTTTAAATATTGATCTGGAT
>NZ_PYOD01000019.1 GCF_003026285.1 Photobacterium profundum | reverse complement strand
CCCCCGCTTAGTTGTTAAGTTAAGGTTATTGTTATATCAATGAATAATAACAACTAAGTTGCAGTGCGATGTGGTGCTTAATCGGAGTCTGAATGAGCAAGTTCTTGATAATAGAAGACAATAAAGTGATGGCAGAGGTATTAGCTCAAATTATTCGAAAATGCATTACTCCTAAGGAGATCATGAAATGTTCAAGTATTGAGTCTGCGCATAAGGTACTCTTGAATTCAAAAGACAATATAACAGGCATTTTTTTAGATTTAAATATAGAAAAGCGTCTTGATGGATTAGAACTTTTAGCCTTCATTCGAAATAATTACCCCACAATACCTGTTTCTATAATAACGTCTGAAAGTGATACTGAAACAGTAAAGCGTACTCTTTTATGCAAGCCTCAAGATTATTTAATAAAGCCATTATCCGTTGCTAAAGTTAAACGAAGCATATTGAAATTTGAAGAAAACAAAAAATACAAACTGAATATGACTTCATAGCCAATCACAGGGAATTGTATATTTAACGCAAAAGAAATAATCAACGAGTTAATTGTCGATACTGTTATTACCAATAAAACCTGATTTGATTGGCAATGATGTAATTAAAGGTTTAATAGAAATTGATCCTATTTCGTTACAATATGTTCCGCCTGAATGGCAATGCAATGAGCTTTGCATATTAGCCGTAGAAAAATGGATTATCTTTGCAGTATGTGCCAAAAGAGGTCAAGAGTTTTCATCTTTGTGAGCTAGCACTTGATAATAATCCAGATGCAATTCAATTTGTATCTGATAAATACATTACCGAGTTACTTTTACTTACATTAGTGAAGAAGAAAGGAAGAGTATTAGCACATATTCACAAATCATATAAAACGTCAGAACTATGCAGGGAAGCTGTTAAGAATGACTTATGGGCTATATCTTCTGTACCCAGTGATGTAAATCGCGCAGACCTAAAATGTTTGATTTCCTTGGTTTTACCTACTGTTGTGATTTAACTAGAAACCGTAAAGGCATTATTCTGAAGCGGAAGACCATCAAAATGAAGTCATCTCGATTGTTGGTTGAAAGTCTGAGAAAGTATCTGGCTCTCAGTTTTCAGTGTTATTTAAGTTTGTTGACGGGAAAATTCACGAGGAAAGATGGTTTGTTGACACTGAACAGTGGAATACTGCTTTTTGATACCACAAGATAAACATAATCAAAATATCAAGTTGACGCATTTTACTCCACAGTTTTGGTGTGGATGTTAGTGCGTTTGGTGGAGATTTATAAGTTAAAGGCGTTATATGCCATCGTTGATTCGTTCTATGAGTAGCCTGGAGGACGACTACCTTTCATTAATAAATCTAGCCTTCTTTGAGCTTGTTTCGGTTTGTCTAAGTCTATTGCTTCAATCATTTCACATTCATCTCTAATCATTTCTGGTATGAGGCTAGGGTAATGACGGCAGTCTTCAGGTCTATCTAAGTAGATGCTGCATGTATATTTATTTGGGGCAAGAGAGTTTATTTTGGGTGCAAGTTCAAGAAAGGGGCATTTTTTAAGTCTTACTCCAGATTCAGGATCGAACCATATCTCACCATTTTTAACGAATTTGAAGATTTCTGGGTTGAATATTTCCCATAGATCAATTTCATTTTTTGCCGGCGAAAGATCACCACCTCCGTATTTGATGCAACATTTACCGCATTGATTACAATCTTTCATAATTCGCCAATTAGCAGGGTTTGCAAAACTGCATTGTATCATCAATGGTATTTTTAGATCACTGTATTGATTGTTTAGAGGTTACTGTTGTATTTGAATTCTACTAGTGTCGCTTTAAATTATCTGTGTATGTGATGAAACCATAAGATTTATAGGTGGCTTACGTGTCTACTTATTGAATTGAAAAAGGGTTTTGTAAGTGTTAAATGCATTAATTACGCATCCGTATGCCACCGTTGTAGTCATATTGTATATATCTTAATGTGGCAGAGCTAATGGAATAAACGCCAAATTTGATAGTTGTTTAATAAAGGAACTGTTAATGAAATTAAAATATATGATTATGAATGCAGGAATAATGTTGTTATCTATTGTTCTTACTAATAATTTATACGCTAGTTCAGATGAGCAGAATACAGAAAAGTTCTTCTCGCTTGTTGAGATAAAAAATGCGCCTAAAAAAGCGGTGCAGCCTCTTAAGTATGTACAAGCAACGGATGATGTTTCTTTGGCATATCGCTCTTATTTGCCACAACAGGCACAAGCACTTCTAATTTTTTATCATGGAGCTGGTGCTCATAGTGGGCTTACCTATAATCACATTGGCGCTGGTTTACGTGATGGTTTCAATATAGCCGTATATATGCCAGATATTCGAGGACATGGCAGCTCAGGGGGGGATCGAGGAGATACTCCAAGTGTTGAACAAGTGTGGTCAGACACTAATACAATGGTTGAAATTGCTCGTGAAAAATATCCTAATCTTCCTATCTTTGTCGGGGGACATTCAGCAGGTGCAGGCCTAGTACTTAATTATTCTAGTTGGGAGCAAAGAGCTGAAGTTGATGGATATGTCTTTCTCTCACCATATTTTGGTTTTCGCTCAGAGACTAACTACGATGAGGGTGAAAATAAACGCTTTGAGTTTTCTACAGTAAAAACGTCAGACTTTGTCATAAATACGATGAGTGGTGGTTTATTTTTAGGGCATTCAAAGGCGGTAAAATTCAACTTTCCAGATGCAGTATTAAGGGCTAACCCTGAAATTGTGTCATTTAACACCGTTAATATGTCAAACGCTGTTACGCCTTATTCGCCAGATACTCAATTATCTGATGTAAAACAGTTTGGGTTATGGATAGGAAAGCAAGATGAGGCATTTGACCCAGTAAAAGTAACCCTGTTTGCACAAAAATACAGTGATGAAAAAGCAAACAAGGAAATTGAAATCGTTGATAAAGAAAATCATTTTTCAATAATTCTGAATGCTTCCGATCTTATTGGACCATGGATAGGAAAAGTGATTCAGTAATTGTGAACAGCGCCTAACAGATAAGGATATGTGTCGCGAAGCCAGCACCTATCATATAACAAAATAGCGATTAACTGTTACTAATCACTTGGTTTCATATTGAAAGTAAAGATGCTTTCAACGTGAAAGCATCTAAAGTTTATTTTTGTTCTTCTTCAATGATTTGCTTTTTCAGTTCCTTTACAAAACGAGATAAACGCACAGATTCAGCTGCAGTGCTAAAATATTCATTATCAGTGAATGACCAACTTTCGTCGTTCCAATAGACATTTCTGCATGTTGGGTTTAATGGGTCAAAAACAACTTCACAATCACCAAAGGGATTACTGGCTGAACGAACTCGTGTGATTAAGCAGTCGTGAGGGTTTACCCATATCCAACGTCCTGCATAAACTGTAGGGCGAAGCGCCATTTTTATCCTCCTTAAGTTAAATGAGTGAAGTCTTTTTAACAAAAAGAGGGGAAAAGTCGTGTGACAGATGTCCGCATTTTACAATTCATTATCACCTGTATGTATTTATACATACTTGGTTTTTTCCGGCGGCTTTCGCTTTATACAGTTGTTTATCGGCACGTGCGTAGCAGTTTTTATCGCCATATTGGCAGGGTATAACCCCAATACTTGCGCTGATTGTAATGGCTACATTATGTTCTGTTTCGAATAGTGGTTGTAAAGAAAGCGCAGACAGAATGGCATCGGCGATGGCTTGCGCTTCAGCTTGGTGAATAACGTTTGACCAAATCGCAAATTCTTCACCACCGATACGCCCAATCATATCCTGATCACTGAGGCATGATGTGCACACATGTGAGAAATACTTGAGTGCATCATCACCCACAACATGGCCATATTGGTCATTAAACTGTTTAAAGTTATCGATATCGAGAATAAACAACCAGCCACGGTGTAACGGTGATTCTGCTGGTCCTGTTGGCTGATGTAACTGGCGTTCAAATTCATCCCAAAAGTAACGGCGGCTTGCCACGTTAGTTAGAGGATCATAATACGCTAATTGTTGGAGCTTTTTATTGGCTTCGGTAAGTGAGAGAGTACGCGCTTGAACGCGCTCTTCTAACTTCTGGTTTTGTTTTTCGAGCAATGCATTTAAGCGTACGGTTTCATCTTGATGCGTATTGAGTTGGTCGATGTAAGATTTTAAGTGCTCAATCATCTTATTAAACGAACGTGCTAGTTGACCGAGCTCATCTTGGCGATCAAGGTGTATTTGGTGATTCCATTTACCTTGACTTATCGCTTCAGCGCTGTGTGTGAGCCGTATGATCGGCGTGAGGATATATTTGGTGCCGTATGAGCCGTAATATATTGCGATGCCAACTAATAGTACTGTAATGATGATGGCAAAATGCATGGTTTCGATAAATTCAGATGTGAAATCGGAAACGGGCGTTAGAAATAATACTAAAATGTCCCGACTATCACTGAGAGGATAATAGGAAGTAAAACAGACCCATTGTTCACCTTCATAGCGGAACTGATATGCTGAGTTGTTTTTGTAATATTCTGCGGGCGAGACTGTTGGCCAAATGGATTGTAAGAGCGGTGCTTGACCGGATGCTACATTGAGAAGTTGTCCATCTTTTGGCGCGTGCTGATCATTCGTACTCGCAATAATCCCGCCTCTTGTATTCATTAAGAGAACTGTACTGTTTGGGCTCAATTTACTTTTCTGTAATTTCTGAGTCACACTGTTGAGCGTTAGATCTAACCCCCATACACCAAGTACTTTACCGTCAGTGTCTTTTAGCACTTTAGAAAGGCTAATACCTAAAATATCTTCGATGACACCAGGGTAGATATCACTCCATACCGGCTGGTTTTTTCCTAGTGCCCGCTGATACCAATCACGAGTGCGGGGATCAAAAAAAGCCTTTTGGTTTAAGATATGCTCGCCGTTTCCACTGAAATCAGCTTTATAACTACTAATTGGACCGACGCTGGGTTGATCAGACTCAAGACGTATATATTGTGCATTTTGAGATTTCCCCAACGACAGCAAGGCACCTTTATTGTTGGCAAAATAGTAATAATCAATATCATGGTGGTGATTCAAGATATTGGCGATATGTGTCAACAGTTTGTCTCGATCGTTGATAGTTTCGGCTAAGTTAATATTTAACCGAGATTGATGTTCATAGACGATTTTGGCTTCAGTGAAAAAGTCGTCTAACTGACTCTTAATCACCTCGCTAGAATGGTGATAGAGTTTTTCTATGGTTTTGAATAGTACTTGTTCAGAGCTTGTATACCAAATCAAGCCAATCGGTACAGCTGTAATAAAGACAAACAGAGATAACGTAAACTGAATTCGCCAGCCAAGATTTTTGGTGAAGAATATCAGCATAAGTAGTGGGTCTGAATAATTGTTATCATAGATGCGCTTTTTTACTTCTTAGGTGAGTGGTGAGAGGATATATTTTTGATGTGAACAATTCAAACATGAACTGTCAATAAAATAACGATACCTCCTTTTTATTGACGGTCTATTTATCAGGTAATTAATTATAGCCGAGTAAATAGTACTTCAGAGAAACCGCGCCATAAAGCACGCGGATTATATCGGTTTCAATCTACATGTTGTTCGCTATTTTGTAGGCATTGGGTTTTGATGCGTTTCATTTCAGCTAAAAAAGCGAGGCATTGTGGGCATATTTTAGGGTGCTTATCGGGATGCATAATTTTGGCGTACTTAAGCGCACTTTCATAACTTGAGTGATAGCCAATTATAAGTTGTTCGCTAATATAGGTTCCACAGTCGGTACGTTCATTATGTAAAAGACTAATGCCAGTTAGGGCATTCTTTTCGTCATCCATCCAATAGAACATGGTTGTTTACTCGTCTGGTTAGGCTCGAGAATATGGTAACCCATTGACGTGAATTAAAAAGAGAACATCTTTTTTTTGTTTTTTCCTCTTTTAACTTCTCTGCTATTAAGGTGTTTATCTTGTACGTATTTCTTGAAATAAGGATTATTCCTACGTAGGTAAGATTCTTATCTCAGTCGCAACGCGAAGTATTGTCTTCAACACTTTGAATCAATGTTAACCCTTCTAATGAAAGCCCTCAAAGAGGCAATATCTATTGGCTACGCTAGAGGTACGCTTTGTGAAATGCTTGAATTCTTTTCAAGTAGTTAAGCAAAGTTGCCATTTTCACTCTTTTTTTGTGGGCGTAACCTGCAAGTTGTATTAAGGGCTTAATCTATGAAATTCATTGGTATAACCAACCGATTACTCATGATCGGTGCGGTATGTATGTTGTCGATTTTTTATTCAGGTGCTTCAGTTGCGTTTGTTGAACCGCCCAATACACTGCAATTTACCTTGGAAGGTTGCCGAAATGATGGCTCTCCATTGATAACGCCTGATGGTACGTTACCGAATACGGATGGCAATTTTACCTGCCAAGATGTAAGTAGCTTAGGAGGGAACGACACGCCCTATACCTCAGGGAACTTAGGGAAAGGATGGCATGAGCTAGACTTGGTTCCACATCGCTTAATAACGAAAAATAATCAAAATGGAACAAATGCACAATACAACGTGCTGATTGCTGCCGATAATGCACTTAATGGCGTTGAGGGATATGACCAAATTTTTGATGTACAAATTATTACATCTCCCAGTGACTCGTTAAATGCTTTCTCGGATCCTTCATGTACCTTAAGTGTTGGTCCACAATTAATTGATCAAACTGGTACAGTAACTGGTGGTATTGATGATGTTATTTACCGTGAACTGACGATATCTCAAAATGCTAATACAACGTGTGTGATTGACTGGGCTAGCCGTTTGGCTATCGGTGCCAGCCAATTTAGTGGGTCATCACTGCAAGCGTATATGTTTGAATCAGAAGATTTTACAAAAGGAAAGCGAACAGTACCCATTCCAGTCAAAGATATCGTTGCGGCATCGTTGCGCAAAGACATGACCGCGACACAAGGTGGTGGCGATATTTGGAATGTTACCAAGCAAGCCTCACCGACAGCAGTAAACCTTGGTGATACTTGTGACACCTCTGTAACCAATGAGCAAGATGTTGAAATTAGGGTCGAGTGGAGTGTTATTCCAAGCACGGCAGGGGAAGTATTGGTGGTCACCAATATCTATGCCACAAACCCAGCAGCACGTGAAATAACGATCAATGTAACAGATACCATTAGCGGTAATGTTGGGGCTGGTATAGTGCCTTTAGATGTTGTAATTTCTGGTGATGTTATATTACAACCCAACCAAGAAGAAAATGTACTTATACATACATTTTCTGCAGCATCAGGTGTGACTGACCTAAGTGATACCGTGGTTGCTACATATTCCGATCCTGCTTCTTCTCTTCCTATAACAGGACAAACAAGCGCCAGCTTTGACTTAGACACTGATGGTGCTGGCATTCAACCAGGCTCTCAAGACAGTACTACAGCCGTGATTACCGACACTGAAACAATTACAGGGAATGGGTTAAGTTATGCTGCATTGGGTACGGCAGCAGGTAGTGCTAATGGTGATTTTACCCTCGATGGTGTGGCTTATACATTAGCGACTCTTTTAGAACAGAATAATGAGAATTTATTATGGACATCAGCTACTCAGTCTGCTGCGAACGCTGTCGTCTTTAATAAGCGCATCTCTGTACCTGCAGCGACAGCAACATCAGGTATTTTGTCTGACTGGGCATTGTTAACTGCATCTGATGGTGCAACAGCATCTAGCGGGACAAGTGCGAATCCTGTGAATATTTCAATTGTCAGTACCGCACTTATTGATTTGACGGTATCAGTCAATATTCCTGTTTTAGCGACATCAGAAACGTTGACCTGTGAGGTTGAAGTTAAAAATAGCAGTAATGTGGTCGTTGATACTTTAACGTATATGTTTGATGACACTAACAATGTGCTTTCTATTGATGCTAGCAATCTCATTCCTGACGTATATACGCTGAGTGTTAGTACCTGTGGAACCTTGATTGTAGATGGACCTGCGATTCAAACCGTTGACCTTACGTTGCCTGCACAGCCAACGATTGATGACTGTTCGGATATCGCAAATTTTGTTTTGATTGAACCGGAGGTTGATGCTCCGGTATTAGTATCGGTAAACAAAGTTACCCTACCCGCAGGGCTTGAAAATGATTGGGTAATGACATTAGCAGGTAGCCCACTTACAGGCTCTGTTGAACTAATTACTGCCGATAGTGACGCATCTGCTTTCGAACTATTTCAAGATAACGCTGGTCCTCTGGAGTTGGCTCCAGGTGAGTATACAATAGCTGAAACCCTCAAGCCCGGTTGGGAGCAAATTTCCAGTACTGGTTGTGAGTTTACAGTGACGGAAAATGATACTGGAACAACTAAGGCATGTTCGTTCACAAATCGACAGCTTGGTACCATTATTATTCATAAAGTGACTGAGCCTAGTGGTGGAGAAGGTTTTGGTTTTACACATAATATTAGCGATGCGGGAACAACATTTACCTTAAATGACGCTGCTAGCCAAACTTTCATGAATGTACCAGCTGGTAGTTACACCGTAATAGAGGATAATCCGGCTCCTACTTACTCATTATCTAATCTTGTTTGTACCGAGGGTACTCAAAACTCGTCAGTGGATGTGAATAACCGCAAAGCAAATATCGAGTTAGACCCAGGTGAAACCGTAGAATGTACATTTACCAACAGCGAAAAAGGCATGGTGGAAGTGCTTAAGTTAACTAAAGGATATGAAACCAATGATGTTTGGGACTTTACACTAACGGGCCCCGGGGGGAATGTGTCGGCGTCTACACCTCCTACGAGTTTAGATTTTGGTGGCGTAAAATTGGACTCTGGCGTCGAATATACTTTATGTGAAGTGAATATTCCGTTTGGTTGGCGTCCAATTTGGCGAGTTGATACAGATGGTGATGGTCGTGCAGATACATCCATTGCTTATACTGAAAATACTAGTTCTGTGATTGAGCCTGAATTGGGTTATAGCGAAGTGTTCAATCCAAATACTGATACCTCTGTAGATTATAAAAGCACCAGTACCTATTGTGTGAACTTCATGGTGGATAATGGGCAAACGCTAGTCTTCGAGCTGAATAATGTGAAGCACTACAAGGTGGCTAGTCATCCGCCGCAGCAAGAGGTCTGCTATGTGATGAAGCAAGGTTATGAAGTGACGGAAAACTACATTGCAAATAATGCATACAATGTAGGATATATGCGTATTGATAGCTGTGAGTTACTTTCTAAACTTTTTAATAGCCATTATTACAATAATCGACGCTTACCTGCTCATTATTTGGCTGGTAAACTATTGAAAGCGAAAGTGTATCAATCATTAGGTTACGCGATGTGTGATAAATCCTCTCGTCTTATGCAAGACGGTCAAAACTTGTTGCTGCATGTAGGGTACGATGGATCTTATGGCTATATGTCTCGAAAATATGCGAGGACTGCAAAGAAATTGGCGTTAGCACTGAATAAATATAGTAGAGGCAGAATGTGTCGATAGTGGGTAGGTACACATAAAACGCATTAATTGCACATTCTTATACAAATAAATAGAAGGAGGCTAATATGCCTCCTTTCTTTTTGGGATCTACGATAAGAATCGTAGCGATAGTGAGCTATACCAACTTAAATAAGTATTAGTCTGTTTATTTTTGAATCTTTATAGGTTATTGATATAGAAAATGATATTTTAATCACTCTATGATTTGTCTGTCTAAGTTGATGAAAAATGAGTGAAAGATACTTAAAAGGTGCCGAAAAACTGAATGAATTAGAGCCTAATGGCGCTAATAATTTAATAGATGCTTTTAGTGAGGTTTGCCCTGATCTTGCGAAGTATACAATTGAGTATCCTTTTGGCGATATATTGCAGCGAGATGGGCTGGATTACCGTACTCGTGAACTCGTTACAATTGCTGCTTTAACAGCACTTGGAAACTGCCAGCCACAGCTTAATGGGCATATTAATGGTGCTTTGAATATAGGCTGTACTCAGAAGGAAATCACAGAGGTTATCCTTCAAATGTCAGTGTATGCGGGTTTTCCAGCTGCAATAAATGGAATGACTGTAGCGAAAGAAGTGTTTGAATCTCGCGACGAAATACCGGTATAAAAATCAAACAAATACTATTTTTCAGTCGTTCGGGTTTGAATGAGCTTTGTTATTATGGTGTTTAGCTTAATTTGTGGCGTCAATAGCGCCACAAATTACAGGCGGTAGTTAAATGGATCATGTATGCCATCAATCCCCCAGAATAAAGATGAATTAATCAATGCTATTGCCCTCGCATCTGGAAAATTGCTAGATGACTATCGCTCAATTCCTGTTGAATTGTCGAGAACAATTGCGCTAGAAGGGAATGTTAAAGGCACGGCTATTAGTGTGTGCGATACGCTTGCATATTTGATTGGCTGGGGGAAACTTGTTTTGAAGTGGTATTCACTACAATCACAGGGGCAAAGCGTCGACTTCCCAGAGACGGGGTATAAATGGAATCAACTAGGATTATTGGCACAGAGTTTTCAAAAAGGTTATAAAAATTGGGATTACTTGAGCTTACAAAGTGAGTTCACAGCGACAACGCAAGATATTTTACTGCTATTGGCTAGTCTTGATAACCATGCTCTTTATGGTGTGAATTGGTATGAAAAGTGGACACTTGGACGTATGATTCAATTTAATACATCACCAATGAAAAATGTGCGAATCAAGGTTAGACGATTCAAAAAAATAAATGGGATCAAGTGAGTATATTAGGATAAAAACGATCATATTGATGCTTTCACATGGAAACTAGAGAGTATTATGGTTTTTAGGTATTTGATAACACTTTAGGAAAGTGGGCGATGGATTATTTGTTGGTTGTTACTCATGTTGTTCTTATTTGGATATTAGCAGTTATTACCCCGGGGGCTAATGTTCTGCTTACTATTAATACAGCACTGCATTATGATCGCAAACTTGCAACGTTTTCAGCCTTTGGGGTCAGCTCTGCGATATTGTTATGGGCGCTCTTTGGAGGCTCAGGGCTCGTCATTCTATTTTCCCTTTTCCCTCAATTATTTTGGATAATGAAGTTCTGTGGTGGAAGTTACTTACTTTATCTAGGCATACGCCAGATTTACCGTGCACGATTTGATAAAAATAGAGCAAATACGACAGATGTTCATCAAGCAGTACTTCCCTCAAAACGAAAGGTCTTTTTTTCTGCATTTATCACCAGTATTTTAAACCCAAAAACTGGTTTCTTTGTCGTTAGTTTATTCAGTGTTTCAATGCCTCCAGAAATTACTGTGGGGTTGATGTTTACTATTATGTTAATAATGTCATCAATTACATTATGCTGGCACCTTACGCTTGCTGCGATTTTTTCGCATAACTCAGCGAAAGGAGCATACAGCCGAATATCAAGCCTCGTTGATTATGTTACCGGTGGTCTATTTGCCATGTTTGGCTTAAGAGTCATGATGCTTTAAACGGTAAATTAATCATTTATAATATGTTGAAATATCGGTAATTATTATAAATTACCGATGAAATTAAATAGGACTTAATCAATATTCAATTTTTCTGACTTTAGGATTACTTCTCTTAACTCTTTATTTGCTCGCTTTTCTGATATTGGCAAGTCTCGTTTTGTTAGCTTCATTAGTGCAAAAAGGGTTCTATTATCTTTGTTATCTTGAATGCTTTTCTCTGTCACAACCAGTTGTGGGTAAAGATCTTCTAGCATACAAGCGCCAATTGCACCTGTGCCTGACAGTAATTCACCCGTAGCAACCATTCTTGCGGCTTCAGCAGTCCCTTTGGGTATGGATAACTCTTCTAATGCGTTGTACTGACTCTTCCACTTGTCAATTTGCTTTAAAGCTGCAGGGTGAGATGCAATTTGTATCAATACTTGTTTAGCTGATACGTCCGTTTTAGATCGTAATAAACACATTTCTATTGGTGTGCGAATTGCGGCTTTTACTTCTGTTACTTTATATTCTTGAATCGCTTTCAAGGTTGCTTGAACTAGATTGCCTTTAATTGTGGAGTTCTCTAATGCAGTAAAGGCAAAAGCAGAATGTGTTTCTGCGGCGGTGAATGTTTGAAGAGGAGTACCTGAGAAAACATAGTTTGGCCGTTGTTGATTAATCTTTGTGTAGAGCTGATTAATTGCCGCATTATTAAAGCTGCCTTCGCTGGCTTGGACATAAACCTGCGATGTTGTTTCTGCTATAACTGAAAATGACAGGCATGAAGTGAGTGTGATAATACCTACATAACTTATTGATCGTGTTTTCATGTTTTCGCCTTTCTTAAGTGACGGCGTCACTTGTTTGTTCGTGATTATGTGATTGAGTTTAACTGCTAATTGCTTTTTAATTAAACAACTACATGTGTTTAATCAAAGGAGTGTCTAAAAAAACATACACACATTCACTTTTTTCATATTGACCAATGTGCATATTTACTGATTAGTATATTATTAGGGCAGTGAATATAATGAGCTACAGGGTTGTCTAATAAAATGCGTATTGGTGTGTTACTCGGGGGAGAATCTAGTGAAAGATCTGTCTCTTTAAAATCAGGTGAGTGTGTAGTAAACGCGATTGAATCGTTGGGTCATGAAGCAATTTCAATTGATCCTAAGCACATTGATGTAACCCTGATGGGTTTTTTCAAACTAGATAAAGTGTTTATTGCGTTACATGGCGGAATAGGAGAAAGCGGGCATGTTCAAGCCTTGTTAGATTTGCTTAAAATCCCTTATACCGGCAGTGGTACTTTAGCCTCTGCAATGTCTCTAAATAAACTCAATAGTAAAGAAATTTGGCAAAGTAATAGTTTAAAGAGTGCTGATTGGGTAACCCTTCATAAGCATGCACCGATGGACGACATTAAAGCACAGTTGTTGAGTGTTGTTTGCCCTGTAGTGGTTAAACCTATATCTCAAGGATGCAGCATTGGGGTGTCAAAGGTAGATAATAATGCTGACCTCTTAGAGGCGGTGATCACTGCCTTTGAATATGATGATGATATTTTGATTGAATCATTCATAGCAGGTCGTGAATATACGTGTGCAGTGCTTAATGGCGAAGCATTACCTATTGTTCAAATTCGGTCTGAACAGTTTTTTGATTATGATGCGAAATTTGGCAGTCAGAGTGCTACTTATCATTGCCCTAGTGATCTAACGAGCGAACAAGAACGCGATATGCAAGTATTAGCGTTAAACGCATACAATGCACTTGGATGTCGAGGCTGGGGTCGGGTAGATACTATTTTGGATGAATCTGGCGATGTTTTCTTGATTGAAATGAACACCATTCCAGGAATGACAACACGAAGTGTATTTCCAATGGCAGCAAAAGAAGCAGGGCTAAGCTTTGAGCAGGTTATTTCATCCTTGCTCGATTCTGCAAAATATGAGGATATTTGCTAAGTCATGCCTAGCATGTTGACTAAATGCTGATTGCTATAAAACAAAAAGGGTATCGTTAGATACCCTTTTAAGATCACTAATTAATTAGCGAATTATGCGATTTCAACGTTTGCAGCTTGAGGGCCTTTTTGGCCTTGCTCAACGTCAAAAGATACTTTCTGACCTTCAGCTAGAGATTTGAATCCGTCACCAGTGATTGCACGGAAGTGAACGAATACGTCAGCACCGCCGTTATCTTGAGTGATGAAGCCGAAACCTTTTTCGTCGTTAAACCACTTAACGATACCTGTTGTTTTAGACATTTTATGTCTCCTGAATTTGTATTGTGTTATTACGCATTATTGCGCACTTAAGCCAACATAATGTATTACTTATGGACAAAAGAAGTTTGAAGCTCTTCAGGACAACAACACTTATTACTAAGTAGCGGAACGAAGTTTTCTATTTCAATTTGCGGCATAAATATTTCTGCATTACAAGCCGAACTCCATTAAGCCATAGGCTAGGAAGAGGGGCAAGGGGTTACAAATAGTTTAAATGACTTATCATCAAAAATGTGACAAAAATAACAGTTATACATTTCAAAAATCTTATTAATTTAACAAGTTAGACCAGAAATGTAAGGAAAAAGATGGGTTGGGTTGAGGTTGTTAATTGATGGTGAGGAATGACGAAAAAAAGGGCTAAAAAGCCCTATTTTATAAACTGTTATATAAAATATATCTACAATTAGATAGCTTCTACATTTGCAGCTTGTAAACCTTTTGGTCCCTGCTCCGTTTCATAAGAAACTTTTTGACCTTCGGCTAGTGTTTTAAAGCCGTCGCCCGTAATGGCACGAAAATGAACGAATACGTCAGCACCGCCGTTATCCTGTGTGATGAAACCGAAACCTTTTTCTTCATTGAACCACTTAACGGTACCTGTTGCTTTAGACATGTTGTCTCCTGATTTTTCTACATCAACTGTTATAGGCAATAACCATTTAACGGATAGTGCAAATTGAAGTGGTGAATACCTTCAAAGTAACCAATCCATAGTGGAAATGTTACACGAAGTTTTCTTTGTTCAGGTTGCGATATTACTGTCAAAAACGTATTAACCTATTAGAAGAGTAGGCACTCATATGCCAAATGCAAATAATTGTGTGAAGATTTTGTGGGTTAATTCACATATCGACAGGCACGAATGTCTAAATTTTAGGGGTGCCTATGTTTGTCATAATCATTTGTTACAATAGTTCGATTATCTTGAACGAAATCAAGGAAGCTATTTTAGAATCAGTAGATTCTAGTAGGCACTAACTAAGTGTAATTCGAATATCTTTTCCGTAAAAAGCATAATGCTGGTGGTATTGCTTGAGGTTTTATACGAATTTCTGTTATAACGATTTCAGTGATAATGAACTGAGTGATTAAGTGATCTGTTGGTGTGTTTATAACCTCCGAATAAGATCTTGCATTAAGTCAGTTCAGATAGATTTATATTTTTATTAAGGGACAAAAAATGAACAACATCCTTGAGCTAGTACGCCAAACACGCCGCAAAAACAAATTGAAGCGTGAAATTCTTGATAACGACCGTAAAATCCGTGACAACCGCAAGCGTGTTGAATTGCTAGAAAACTTATTGGACTACATTCGCCCAGATATGAGCCAAGAAGCGATTCTAGAGATTGTTGAAAACATGAAGGGTGATTATGAAGATCGTGTTGACGACCACATCATCGTTAGCGCAGAGCTTTCTAAAGAGCGTCGTGAAGTCAGCAAGAATGTAAAAGATCTTAAGAAAGCAGAAATTGCACACAAATAACAGAAGCTTACCACTAGATAGTGGTATTAAGGTCTGAGTTGTGTAAAATTAGAACGATATATAAGCCTGATCATGATCAGGCTTTTTTTTTGGCATTTTTTACTACTAAACAGTTAAGCTAATACAATAAATTAGTGAGTTATACTCAAGCTAGATCAAGATTCTCGCTGAAACGAGCATCTTGAGGTAACTAGGGGATAGTAATCATTGCATCAAATAATTGATAAGTCTGTAGCATTTGTGGGGATGTAAATTTGATAAAACGTTGGGCTTGTTTCGTATTGTCGTTACCTGTATTCGCATTCGCGAGTGATGATGGATCTAACGTAGAGCAAAAAGACGCTAAGAAAACAGGCTTTGTATCATTACAAGATCTACGTGATAAGCGAGATGAAGAACAGAATTGGGGTATTGCTGCTGCTGTTCGAGTGGCGTCTATCCCGTATTCTACGAGTAGTGCAGTTGAAGATAGTACTGTTAGCACGTTTGTACCCATGATGTTTTATCAAGGTGATAGGTTTTTTGTTTACGGTACAGAAGGCGGTCTAAACATATATAGAGAAGATGATTGGGAAGTGAATGCACTTATTCGAATGCATTTTATTGATCTACCTTCATCATTCCAAAATGAAATAGGAGGTGACAGTGGCGATGGTGGGCTGCAGTTTAAGTTTAATATTGATGAAAATATTTATTCTAAAGTGGATTTAATGTTCGACTCAAGTATGCGTTTTCATTCTGTGGCTACGATTGGTGCACGTTATGACGAAGGGAACTGGTTAGTTCAACCAAGTGCTTCATTAATATGGAAAGAATCAGATTATAACTCGTACTATTATGGGTTGAATCAAGAATCTATAGACGGCGGCATTGATTTAAAACTTGGCACCACTGCGCGTTATCATGTCGCGTCTAATTTGTATTTATTGGGCGGCGCATACGCAAGACGTTTTGATAGCAATGTAAGAGATTCAGCGACGATTGATGCTGATTGGCAAGGTGAGTTATATGCTGGCTTTGGTTTCTTCCGTGATGACAGCAAACCTGTAAAATCATCAATATCAAACAAATCATATTGGCGCATAGCCCACGGTTGGGCAACACCTTCTAACATTGGCGATATTTTTAAGTTTAACCGTGAAAAAGATGAATTTGATAATAAGCTTACGTCCATTTTCTATGGGCATCCGCTGACTGATGAACTATTTGGTTTACCGTTAGATATCTATTTAACGCCTGGTGTTGCGTGGCATTGGGAATCTGATGTACAAAGTTCATCGCAAGAATATGTTCTCGCGATTAAAGCCTATTACACTTTCGATTGGCCTGTGCAATGGCGTTTTGGTTTAGCTGAAGGTTTATCCTATGCCAGTAAGATTACCTATATCGAAGGCAGTGAAATGGAACGTAAGGGCTACGAGCCAAGTA
This sequence comes from Photobacterium profundum, assembly GCF_003026285.1. Lineage (GTDB taxonomy): Bacteria > Pseudomonadota > Gammaproteobacteria > Enterobacterales > Vibrionaceae > Photobacterium > Photobacterium profundum. The sequence continues at coordinate 73,250 of NZ_PYOD01000019.1, read as the reverse complement.
AGTTATTAAACTACCTTGATTTTTCTTTTGATGTAAATCTTGGTGATATCTTTAATCAGAAATCGTTGGATGATGTTTGGGTGGGATATAGTTTGCATCACCGTTCTGCAATCTTTGAATCTGCTTCCCAGTTTGGCAGAATTAAAGGCGGTAGTAATTACAATACTGTTTACGTACAGTTCGGTTTCTAATCGAAAGCCATGCAATGCATCGATTACTAACGGCTGGAGTAATATAATAAGTGGATGTCGCATGGCTTTTTTGATTAACACACACAGTCAGCGTTATTCTGTGTAGGGAAGGTAACCTGTAAACCCGCAGATTTTCCAGCCAGTATCTGTGCTTTTTAAATAGTATAGCGTTTGCCATAATAGTTCATCAGATTGCCCATCAGCGCGTTTAATTGCGCCTTTAAATTGTTTACGCGCAATCGCCCGTCCGTTTTCTATACTAATGTGATTCAATGTTGTTGCCGCGTGAACAGCAGCTTCTAATGGCTCTGCATATTCTGTTCGCTGAGCAAGTTCGGCTTGTTTTAGCCATTCATCGCGGTAATGACTTAGCGTCGAGAATGCTAAATTCCATGAGCCTGGGTCAGGGTTCTTATTACCATTAACTGCATAAAATTCTTCTTCGATGAAATCATCAGCCACCTGCGACCAATCGGCATCACAGTATGCTTTAATGTCGCGGCTAACAAGCATGTGCCAGATTTGTTCACGGTCGGTATCGTTGCCAATGAAGGGGTTTGTTTTAATCACGTTATTACTCTCTTTATATTCTGACTGGATCAATGCAGTAGCATGCTTGCCAGATACTGATCTAGATTAACAATTATTATCAGAGCAAATTAAGTAGGTTGGTCTCAGATTAAAAGCAGTGAAGGCTGAAGTTGAGATATCACACCATAAAATAAAAAAGCCTTATCGAACAATGTGATCCGATAAGGCAAAAAGCTAAAATAATTCTTAGCAGGCAGTTTAATTGGTTATCTAAAAGTCATTGATAGCATCAATGCTTATGCACTGATTTTTTCTAAAGCTGATTTAGCGTTTGTAATGCCTTTAGCTGCCATTTCTTCACCCATCGCGAGTGCTTCACCGTAAACAAATTCAATATCGGTTAAGCCAATGAAACCAAGGATTGTTTTAAGGTATGGCACCATTGTATCGGTAGGGCCATCTTTGTGCATGCCGCCACGTGTTGTTACAACAATCACTTTCTTACCTGTAATTAGCCCTACAGGACCATTTTCAGTATATGAAAAAGTAACACCTGCACGTGCAATAATATCGAACCAGTTTTTAAGCTGAGTGGGCACAGAGAAGTTATACATTGGCGCAGCAATAACGATTGTATCGCTGTTTTGTAATTCGTTGATAAGCATATCAGATAGTGTAAGGGCTTCTTCTTGACGAGCAGTCAGTGTATCACCACCACGCAAACCACCTGCAATCTCTCCATCTAATACAGGAATAGGTGTTGCGACTAAATCACGTTCAATGACAGAACTGACACTATCTCCCCATGAAGAAACAAGATGGTCGATAAGGCCATTTGATTGTGAGTAGTCACCAAGAATGCTTGATTTAAGTACGAGTACATTAGACATGTTGTATTCCTTATTCGGTATTAGCTGTTTGCTATGGGTTTAACTATAAAAGGGAGAGCATACAGAAGATAGCGGAAAAATCCGTGTATCTTATTCAAAAAAATAGAACGTCATTGTTCGGTTGTAATTATTGTTAATAATCATGTTGTTACTTTTTTATTTGTTGAATGTTAGCAGCGAAATTCTGAAGGTTAGAGTATGCTAAGTCTGGTTTGGTCAGAAATGATGAGCTGTATTCATTAATGCGATACAGATTGTTTACCCCAAAAGCAGAAGGCATATTCATGAGGGGGGGGAACAGACAAAAAATAGCCCGAAACGACTCCTGTCTCGGGCTTAGGGGAATGGCTCGTGAGAGCCTTGCGCTAACTGGTTAATATATGGTTATCGATTACACTATCAATGTTAGCTCACACATTATAATTTGCCAGTTTAACTAATGAGAATGTAGATTAGCTGCACATTACTTCCCGTTTGTTGCCTCTAGATTGGTTTATGGCCAGGGACTTATCTAGATGGCATTATATATCGAATAAGTTGGTATCACGGACCAATTCACGTGGAAGACCATTTTTAATTCGGTTGCCTACCCATTTGCCTATACCAATAGGGTAATCGCGGTAAGTCACAACGACCTCACCTTTACCTAAAAGGTTTTCTGGGCGAATATCTCTTCCCATGAACCATTCTTTAGCTTGCTCTGGAGTTAAATCGATCGCAACGTCTTCTTTCCCGGTTGCAAGCGTCATAACGGCTTCATGTTGCCAGCGATAACCTTTCTTGTGCTGTTCTGCTAATTTAACACCCATGCGTTGGAATCGTATTTCACCAATAAGTGGGCGAAGGTTCGCAGGGAATAGCCATACTTCTTTTTCTCTTATCCATACATCACTCTCTGCAGGTAAAGTAATGTTCAATGTTGCTTGAAGTTGTTCAGCAATTATGGCTTTATCAGCATTTGCAACAATAGTGAATGGGAATTTACCCATACGCTTTTTAACTTTAGGTGTTTCAACACTAGCATGTTTACGAATACGGGCAACGAAGAAGCCTTCGCTGTCGAATATTTGAGGATAAACGTGTAAGAAACCTTCCTCTGTTAAGGACTTTTCAGCACCTTCAAATAGATCGCCTAATGGCTCAAATTCAACGGCATCACCAAATGTTTCTTTCAGAAAATGGCAGACGTGCTGATTTTCGCTGAGGTTAAGTGTACAGGTTGAATACACCATCATGCCGCCTGTTTTCAGCGCCTGAAAGGCACTAATAATAAGATTTCGCTGAATGGCTGCGATGTCTTCTATGGAACTTAGGCTCCAGTTCGCCATTGCATCATCGTCTTTACGAATAGCGCCTTCACCTGAACAAGGCGCATCAAGCAAAATAGTATCAAATGATTCAGGGGCCCAACCACCAAACACACAGCCGTCAAAGTGGGTGAGTGCTGCATTGTAAACGCCACAGCGTTGTAAGTTTGCATGGAGAACTTTAATACGACTTGCAGCTAATTCATTTGCCACTAATGCGCCACGGTTTTGCATTGCACAAGCAATTTGCGTTGTTTTTGAACCAGGAGCCGCTGCCATATCAAGCACACAATCTAACGCATCGTTGTCTTTTAGTAATGCAGTGACTGGCATCATAGAGCTTGCTTCTTGAATATAGAATAAGCCAGCCATGTGCTCTGCTGTATTACCTAATGATACTGACTTTTCATCTTCTCGTTCAATCCAAAACCCTGTGTCACACCATGGTACCGGTGTTAACGTCCAATCTTTATCAGATACACGAATAAGAAAATCCTCAACGCTAATTTTTAATGTATTCACGCGAATACTGCGGCGTAAAGGTGTTCGACATGATGCGATAAATTCATCCATGCTTAGATGCTCTGGCATGATTTCACGGATCATTTCAATAAATGCGTCTGGGATATAGATTTTAGGGTTCAAGAGACTATCTCGATTAACTAGCAATGGGGCGAGATTCTATACCAAATAGTAGGAATAATCGAACGTTCAAGCTTGATTGAACAGGTTTTTAATCAAGCTAGGTAGGATTAAAAAGATAGCGTTAAGTGAAAAATATCGTTATACCAATTCTAAAAAGAAAGGAGCGCAAAAGCGCTCCTTAAATCAAAAATCACATCGTTATAACAGCTAGGTGCTACTAGTCACGAGGAATGGCGGTACGCCATGTTTTCCATCTGTCGTCAGCTTCTCTATGTAGCAAGAAATGATCTTCTTGTTTAGCAAGCGGTGATAAAGGTTGTTCTTCTGGTGTGGCAAAAGAAATACCACCACGCAGTAAACTATCAACGGTACCTGTTTGTATTTTGGCACCTGTTAAGCCGATGGTGAAATCAACGCCGGAGGTATTCCAGAACACGGTATCGGTACGAATAAGGTGGCTGTATTCCTTTTCAATTTGGATTTTAATCAATACGCGGTCAGATAAATCACCTAGAGATACTTTGATTACTTGGCCAACTTGAATATCACGGTAAAGAAGTGGAGTGCCTTCACTCACTGAGCCTCGGTCTTCACTTTCCAGAATCAATGTTAAACCTGATGAAATCAGTTCTGCTGTACCCAAGTTAAACGTTTGGGAATAAGCGCCATCACCTGGTTGCACAGCAATATAGCTGTTTAATAATGAATCTAAGTTTTTTGCACCTGACAGGCTTAATTTGGGGGTGACTGTCCAGAAGTAGCTGTCTGATTTTGCCAAAATCTTGGCGTATTTAGGGAATAAGCGCGCTTTTATCTGTACATTAGCCAGCTCAAAATTAGGCTCGATACTAACAACCTTGCCCACATTAATACCTTGATAACGGATGTCTGCATTTTTCGATACAGAACGTGCATCTGGTGCTGTTAGGGTAACTAATAAGCCAAAGTTCTGAGCGTCACTTAAGCTTGGATACAATTTGAATTTCGAACCTGCCTTATTTGTGACACCGGCAATATCATCAAATGCGATACCCCCTTTAATGAGTGTACTAATAGGGTCGGCTTTAACTTTAACTCCATCTAACCCAGCTTCGATTTCCACCCCTGAACGATTCCAAAAAACCGTACTCGGAGTGATTAAATGACGATATTTATTCTCAATCTTAAATGACACGGTTACACCGTCACGTACCAGGGCATAGCCAGTCACTTCACCAACTTGTAGGTTACGATAAAGAATAGGGCTACCCTCTGAAACGGGCGGTAATTCATCGGCAAAGAGCGAGTATTTAGCGAATCCGCGTTGGTTATCAGCGGCAAGGTTAGACAGACGCTTATTTTCGTAAAGAGGGTAACTATTTTGAATACTCTTAGAGCCCGATGAGGTAAAGCTAATACCATTACTGATCAGTTGATCGGCAGGTGGCATTGATACGTCGATGCCTTTTGCACTGATGCTTGCTTGAATACCACCGTCAATAAAGAACCGACTGTTAGAGCGCACAAGGGATGTGTATTGAGGACGAACAATAACATCGAAGCGCACTCTATTGCCTTCAAAAGAGACTTTCTTCACTCGGCCTACATCTAAACCGCGGTGACGAAGCTTAGAACCTCGCTCTATACCGTAGCTGTTATTGGCATACAACGCGAAGCTAACAGTACCCGGTTGCTGTTCCTGTAGCTGGTCTTGTGTTATAGCTTTGAACATTCGCGCCTTTTCGCCTTCACCTGGTATTAAGGTTAAGAAGTTACCGCGAATAAGGTTACCAATATTCTTAACTCCATTTAAAGACAATTCAGCTTCTTCTAATAGCAAGCGAGAGCCCGTATTTAGCAAGTCACTCATGCTTGGCTCGATTGCTGCATTAGCAACAATTTTATTGGTTTCTTTATCAAGGCGAAGGCTTGAAATTTTACCGATCTCTAATCCACGATAGATAATAGGCGCGCCACTTGTGCTGATGTTATTACCGTCAGGTAATTCAACTTTTATGGCAATACCACGACCTGCAGTATTCAAGTCTGGATATAAGCGAAATAGATGATTGGGATCGATAGCAACGCCTTCATCGGGAGAGTCAAAGGCAATCGCACCACCAATCATGGCAGATAGGCTCTCGAATTGAACATCAACACCATTAAAACCAATGTTGGCACTCATGCCACTGACATTCCAGAATCGACTTTTATTGGTTATCAGCTCTGAATATTGTGGTTTGATAGTGACATCAATTAATACCTGCTTTCGGTTCTCACTTAGCGTGTAGTTATACACTTCACCGACAGGGATTTTTTTATAAAAGACTTGCGAGCCAATACTGACGGAGCCAAGATCAGGTGAGCGTAACTGCAAGGTTAACCCTTCTCCCAAAGGTGTATCGGCAGGTTGGGTATCAAGCGCGGTAAATTTATTGGTGGTTTTGCCTTCCCCTGGTTGCAAGGCAATGTAATTACCTGACACCAAAGCATCTAACCCTGAAATACCTGTGATTGATGCTTTAGGTTTGACTAACCAAAAACGCGTGTTTTCTTTTAATGTTTGCACGGCTTTAGGGTAAATATCTGCATCGACATAAATACTTTGGAGATCTTCTGATAAGTTCACATCACGAACAATACCGACTTCAAGACCTTGATAACGAATGGTTGTTCTACCTGCAATTAAGCCAGCAGCATCGTTAAAGTGGATTTGAATACGTTCACCAGCGTCATTCACCGCTTTAAATACGAGCCATCCCGCCAGCACAAGTGCAAGTAGGGGCAGTAGCCATAAAGGGGATAATCCACGGTCGCGGCGTATATCTACCGCTTCGGGTTGTTGGTTATTTTGTCCGTTGTTCATAGTTGTCCCATATCAGGCGAGAATCTAAGTTTTCTACTGCTAACATTGTTAAGACCACTACCACCCCAAACGCAATAGCGCCAGGCCCAGGAGTAAAGTCCAGAATTTGTCCACGGTCGATCAGCGTCACCATGAGGGAGATAACAAATAAATCCATTACTGACCATTTGCCTACCCATTGAATAACACGAAAAGCATGCATGCGTTGCTTGTGATATATACTGCGTTTAAATTGGATACAAAGCAGGATGTAAGCCATGCCTAATATCTTAGCGACGGGTACAACAATACTGGCAATAAAGATAATGATTGCTATACCCGTCATGTCGGTTTTCACTAAATATGCAACACCTGAAAAAATCGTGTCTTCTGCTCTTTTTCCGTTATTCAAAAATATAGAAATAGGGTACAAGTTTGCAGGGAAAATAAAGACTGTCGCCGCAATTAAAAACGCCCACGTTCTTTGAATTGACATTGGTTTACGGTGATGCAATAGCGAATTACAGCGAAGGCAGTGTGAAGAATAAGCCTGTGTCATGTGGCATGTTTCACAATGAATCTCTTCCAGTGTTTGTACCTGAGTATTTATTGGATTTGTACATTCATTATCACTTTTAGCCCGTTCGTCAGCTAAAGGTCGAATCGTCTTAAACGTAGGATGATCTTTTTCTGGTTGCCATGACTCCCAATAACGGTTTGGGCTAACACGAGTAATAAGTAAAGACATCAACACCTGCAAGATAACCAAACAATATAAACCGGGTCCTACGTAGATGTCGGCATAATCTTGTACTTTGAAACATGCTATTGCCAGGCTAACTAAGAATACATCGTACATTGCCCAATGTTTTAAGTGGGTGAGTATCCATAAAGATGATTTTAATAAACGAAAATGTTTCACCTTTAACGCGAGCTGAGCACCTAGTACTGACAGGCTAACTAATAAAGGGGCAATAGAGCTACAAAATAAAATAAGAAACGCAACGGCAGGAAATTCTGATGCAAGACTAAATGTACCAGACGGGAGTGTTGCTGGAATCATGACTCCAAATAAACGTATCGTGATTAACGGAAAAATATGGGTTGGAACAAAAAGGATGAGACAAGCTAAAGCGATAGCGAGTTCGCCATTAAATCGACATTTACCACCACGGTAAAGACGTGTGCTACAACGTGGGCAATATGCGCTTTTACCACGAGGTGCTGCATGGGGCATTATAGATAAGTCGCAGCCTAGGCAACGTCGAGCCATCGACATGTTGATGTCATCCTTAATATCAAACCAAATGGATCGGGTATATGAGAATGGCCTTATTTAAAGGCCATTATTCAATTGTAAACGAACACTATATTATTTTGAGTTCATTCTGGCTACTGCCAAGTTATCTTCACTGGTATTACCATCAAGCTTTTTATGATCAATAACTTGTGGGTTGAGCGTTTTTTGACCATTTCTATTGGTGTTGTTATTGATCAAGTCTGAACCAGCACTGATTGCTGTTTTTCATCAGGTGATTGCACTGAACCATATAAAGTTTGGTATAAGCCTTTCTCATTAACAAGTTCTTTATGCGTACCTGTCTGACTTACTTGTCCATCTTCCAGCACGTATATTAAATCAGCTTGCTTAACCGCAGATAAACGGTGTGCAACAATGAGTGTTGTTTTGCCGACTAAAAATTCATTCAAAGCAGTATGTAGCGCAGCCTCTGTTGCAGTGTCTAAAGCTGATGTTGCTTCATCAAGGATAACAAACTCAGGATCAGACAAGACCATACGTGCAATAGCAAGACGTTGTCGCTGCCCACCAGATAAGCGAATACCTTGACGGCCAATTTCAGTGTCTAAGCCATTGGTTAGGCGCTCAGTAACATCGGTTAATTGGGCTATGTCTAATGCTAACCACAATTGCTCATCAGTATAATCAGCACCTAACGTTAAATTCTGCCTTAACGTATCATTAAATAATACAGGGTGCTGTAATACTACCGCCATCTTGTTTCGAAGGTTGTCGTAACCAACATCTTCAATAGGATGGTTATTAATTAAGATATCCCCAGTATTTTTCTGATAAATGCCCAATAGTAATTGAATCAACGTTGATTTACCGCCACCTGAAGAGCCGACTAACGCCACTCTTTTCCCTGCCGGAATAACTAAATTCAGATCGTGTAATACTTCCTTATCCTCATCGTAGGCGAAATGTAGCTTTTTCACTTCGATCTGTAATGTTTCACCGTCGACGAATGGGTTCACTTTTGGTATTGGGCGCACTTCTTCTTCTAACACTAATACGTTGTTTAAGCGTTGCATTGCGGCTGAAGCACTGTACCAAGCAAACTGAATACCTAGTAGCTCTTGCACGGGGCCTAACATAAACCATAGGTAGCCAAACACAGCAAACATCTGACCAATTGATAAATCACTGAACAACACCATCAACATGGCAGCAGCGCGGAATAGCTCAAAGCCTAATAAAAAGAGTAAAAAAGAAACGCGACCAGCGGCTTCTGATTGCCAAGCGTATTTGTCCGCATTGTGACGTATGTCATTTGCGTTCGATTTTAACTGGGCAAGAAATTCACGCTCACGGTTAGATGCGCGTAACTGGTATAGACCCTCAAGCGTTTCAACAAGGCGCTGTTGGAATTTTTCAAATGCTTGGTTTTCTTTCTTCTTCAGGTTTTTTACGCGATTGCCCATTAACCGAGAAGCGTAAACCACGACAGGGTTAACAAGTAGGATGAGTAACCCAAGCTGCCAATTTAACCACAGTAGAATCACGGCTGTACCAATGACCGTTAACAAGCCGATTAAAAAACGGCTTAACGTATCACCAATAAATTTATCGATGGTTTCGACGTCAGTAATAAGATGCGAAGTAATACCGCCACTGCCGCGTTCTTCGTATTGACGCATACTGATGCGTCCCAGTTTATCGAGAAGATGACCACGAATGTTATAAGTTATATCTTTTGCGACGAGGGTAAACTGCCGACTTTGCAGTATATTAAGCGCCTGTCCAACAACGCGCATCAATACCACAAGGAGCAACACCATTAAGATGTATCCCGTTGCTCCATGGAGTGATTCTGGTAACAAAAAATTTAAGAATTTGACCCCATCAGCCGGTTTATCAAGTAAGACTTCATCAACCATTAAAGGCATTAGAAGGGGAATTGGCACGCTAACCAACGTTGCGATGAGAGCAATAATATTTGCAGCGACGAGTCTTGGACGGTGACGTTTAGCTTGCTTTAGAAGCCAAGACCAGTTAATAGTTTGGTTTACAGAATCTTTCACAATGATAATGATTCCTATTATTAGTGAGAGGGCTATATTAACGGCTATATAAGGAGTAAGCCATGGAAAATAAGAGCGCGTTCTATAAAAGATTAACACAGCAGGCAATTGCACTGACCGATGGAGAGCCAGATCTGATTGCTAATATCTCTAATATTAGTGCGTTACTGAATATGGAGTTAGAAGATATTAACTGGGTAGGCTTTTATTTGCTTAAAGGTGACCAGTTAGTACTTGGTCCATTTCAAGGAAAAGTAGCTTGCGTTCGTATTCCTGTAGGGCGAGGTGTGTGTGGAACAGCTATCTCAGAAAACAAGGTACAACGTGTTTCTGATGTGCATGCCTTCCCTGGACACATTGCTTGTGACGCCGTAAGCAATTCTGAAATCGTAATACCACTTACAATTAAGGGGGAATTGATTGGCGTTTTGGATATTGATAGCCCAAGTTTGTCAAGATTTGACCAAAATGATGAGGATGGACTAGTGTCTTTTGTGAAAGAACTACAAAAAAGCCTCTAATTGTATGCTTTCGGTGGTTTTTCATCGTTAGGTAACTATAATAGCGACACTATTTCTTTTTGATCACAGTACACACAGCGAGATCTCTCGTTTTATGTCAGGAAACTCCATGGAAAACTCTGAAAAGTTAACGAACAGTAAAGAAGTTATTGCATATATTGCTGAGCGTTTCCCAAAATGTTTTACTATTGAAGGTGAAGCTAAGCCACTTAAAATTGGTATCTTCCAAGATTTAGCTGAGCGCTTAAATGAAGATGAAAAAGTCAGTAAAACACAATTACGTACTGCACTACGTCAATACACATCTTCTTGGCGTTATCTTCATGGAGTAAAAGCCGGTGTAAACCGTGTTGACCTTGATGGCAATGAATGTGGCGTTCTAGAGCAAGAGCACGTAGAACACGCACAAAAAGCCCTTGAAGAAAGCAAAGCTAAAGTTCGTGCGCGTCGTAAAGAGCAAGCAGTTGCTAAAGCTGCTGCAAGCAAAGATGGCGAAGCGAAAACAAATAAAAATCACGCTAAATCACCTAAACCTAAGAACACTAAGCCAAAAACGTCTAAGCTAAATAAAAAGCCTGCAGATACATCCCGTGCTTTAACAGCTGATGAAGTAAAAGTTGGCAACGATGTTTTAGTGAATATGGGCTCTGGTAACATGCCGGCATCTATCGTTGAATTTAACAAGGACGATGTGCGTGTTCGTTTAACTAATGGTTTGACCATGGTTGTAAAAATGGAGCACCTGCGTTCGTAAAGGAGAATGCTCGACGCATGAACTGTCGATTCCGTTTTTCCCTGATCGCTGCTGGCATGATGCTGGCAGCCTCAGCGCAAGCCCTAGAGGCTAAGTATTCATTAAGTGATTTGCCACAACTTGCGCCTGAAAAGCAGCATGCTACGGCAAGTAAAAGGGTTGCTTCGCGGTTTACACGTTCGCACTACAAGCAATTCTCTCTTGATGATCAATTTTCTTCTGACATGTTCGATCGTTATATCGAAATGTTGGACTTCAACAAAAGCTTCCTTACTGCGGCTGATGTTAGGCTACTTGAAAAATGGCAAAACCAACTCGATGACCAACTTAAAGTCGGTGATACATCGGGGGCTTTTGAAATTTTCAATAAAGTGCTTCAACGTCGTTATGATCGCTATCAATACGCGTTAACATTGCTAGATAACGAAATTAAATTCGATACTAATGATGACTTTGTTGTCGATCGTTCAGAGTTGGATTGGGCTGCAGATCGTAATGCATTGAATGAAATTTGGCGCCAACGTGTAAAATACGATGCGTTAAATTTGAAACTTGCAGATAAAGATTGGAAAGAAATTAAAGAAACCTTGAGCAAGCGTTATAACAATGCACTAAAGCGTCTCACACAAACGCATAGTGAAGATGTATTTCAAATTTACATGAATGCATTTGCACGTGAAGTTGATCCGCATACCAGTTATTTATCTCCTCGTAATGCAGAACAATTCCAATCAGAGATGAACCTATCTTTGGAAGGGATCGGTGCTGTGCTTCAAGTAGTTGATGATTATACTGTTATTCGCTCACTTGTCGCTGGTGGCCCGGCTTCATCCTCTAAAAAACTTGCAGCAGGCGACCGAATTATTGGTGTTGCACAAGACGGAAAGAGCGTTGTCGATGTTATTGGTTGGCGTCTAGATGATGTTGTTCAGTTGATTAAAGGCCCTAAAGGTAGCAAGGTTAAACTTGAGATTCTTCCGGAAGGAAAGAATGCCAAAAGTTACGATGTAACGATTGTGCGTGATAAAATCCGTTTGGAAGATAGAGCTGTAAAATCTGAAGTGAAAACAGTTGGCAGCAAGAAAGTAGGTGTCATTGAAGTACCTAGTTTCTATGTTGGTTTGGCTGAAGACACGAAAAAAGAGATCGCAAAACTAAACGAATCTCAAGTCGATGGTGTGGTTATCGATCTTCGTAATAACGGTGGTGGTGCGCTTACAGAGGCAACAGCATTAACCGGTTTATTTATAAACAGTGGTCCGGTTGTTCAAGTTCGTGACAGTTATGGCCGTGTAAAAGTAAATGGAGATTCTGATGATCGCGTTTATTTTGATGGGCCATTAACCGTACTGCAAAATCGATACAGTGCATCTGCATCTGAAATTTTTGCCGCAGCAACACAAGACTATGGTCGAGCTGTTGTACTTGGTGAACAATCTTTTGGTAAGGGTACTGTTCAGCAGCACCGTTCACTGAATCATATTTATGATTTGTTTGATAAGCCTTTAGGTCATGTCCAATATACAATTCAAAAGTTCTATCGTATCAACGGTGGTAGTACTCAGAATTTAGGTGTTGTACCTGATATTGCTTTCCCAACAGCAGTAGATCCAGCTGAAACGGGTGAGAGCGTTGAAGATAACGCATTACCTTGGGATAGCATTAAACCTGCAAGCTATCAAAAGTTAACTAATTATTCCCCAATATTGCCTTCTTTAAAAGCGAAGCATGAGCAACGCATAAGTAAAGATATGGAATTCGGTTTTATTCTTGATGACATTCAAGAGTACAAAAAGGATAAAGATATTAATACCATTTCTTTGAATGAGAAAACGCGTATTGCGGAACAGGATAAAGCAGACAGTAAACGATTAGCACGTTTGAATAAGCGCCAGAAAGTTTTAGGTAAAAAACCTTTTGCTACACTGGAAGATGTGCCGAAAGATTATGAGTCACCAGATGCTTACCTTGATGAAGCTGTCGATATTACAGCGGATTTAGTTAACGCTCAACGTTAATTGCGGTAATAAATTATAAAACGGCACTGCTTAAAAGCAGTGCCGTTTTTATTTGTGTCGATAGCACGACACAGCCTGCTGATTATTTACATTTTCTCATCACTCTTCTATTGATAATCGTTGTCTTATAACTGAGAAGCTCCGAGTTTATACTGTGACATAAATCATATTTTTCAGCAGAAAAGAGCATTGGCATCTAAGGTTTATATAGGTCATTTTTTCGGGAGTTGAGACATGTATAAATCGTATATGGTGGCTTTTATACTTTTCTTTAGCTGCTTCAGTGTTAACTCTGTTGCCGATGATCTGACTGAATTTGATTACCCTCTATTATTAGGTGATTGGTATTGGTTTAGTACCACTGATGATGGTATTGAAAGTGAGGGAGAAAGTTATCGGGCGATGAATATTAAATTCAAGTCGTCTTATAATTTTATTATTCGGTTATTACGCGTCGATGGCTCGGTTGATGAGTGGGCGGGTAAATACGATGTTGATGAAACGAATATTGTATTTTCTTCTGAAGGGCAGTTAGAACAAAACCATAATTATATGCTTACGTATAATCAATTTATTTTAGACGGTGCTCGATTCACTAAGTTAGCGCCAGAAAATTTACCGGGTGAATGGCGCTCATCGAAAATTTCGGGGCGAGACGTTGCGGAAGGTATTTCTGAATTATCTATTTCATTACGACCTGACTTCTTATTTTCGGCTGAAGTATCGAATAATGAGGGTAAAAAGAAAGAACACCGTGGAATTTATTATTTGGAAGATGATCATATTGTTTTGATTTACGAAGGTGGTCAGCAAGATAGCCAGTTTCTTTTAGGTTCAGATACATTAACACTGTCTAATACACAATTTGGTATGGAAGCGGTTATGCAGCGAGAATAGTGGTGTAGTTTAATACATAACATACAAAAAACTCGTCATCATGACGAGTTTTTTGTATAAAGCCGTGTAAAAATAGATAGTATTTAGTTTGCTATTTTAAATGCTTGGCGAAGCTGCGTTAAATAATCTTCATCTCTGCACATGATTTTACCTGGTTCATCGGATATTTTAGCCACTGGTCGACCTTCACATTGCGTCAGCTTTAACACAACATTCAATGTTTCAACACTCGGTAAATCACACGTTAGTTGTGTTCCAATACCAAAGCTAACATTAATACGATGGGCAAAGTGTTTGTAAATACAAAGTGCTTTATCCAATGTTAAGCTATCTGAAAAGATCAAAGATTTTGTCTTTAAATCAATGCCCAAAGATTCATAATGTTTAATAGCTTTTTCACCCCAAGCAATTGGGTCGCCGCTATCGTGGCGTAATCCGACAAAACGTTCAGATAACTCTTGGTTAAAATCACGCAAAAATGCATCAGTATTTATGCAATCGGTTAGGGCTATACCTAGCGAATCTGGGTACTCTTGTAGCCATCGATTTAGTGCTAATTGTTGCGAATCGGCAAGTTCACCGGTTAATTGTTGGTGAGCTTGAAACCATTCATGTGCTTGTGTACCAAAAGGAGTTAAACCACGTGTTCGAGCCAAATGGTAATTCGATGTCCCTTTAAACTCAGGTACATTTTCTGCTAAATAGTCGACAACTTTATGATGTACATCTTTAGAGAAACGTCGACGGCTACCAAAATCAATTAGGGAAAATTGACTTAAATCTGTGACGGTTTGTGTCTCATCATCTACCGTTTTAGCATTTTGGTAAAAACGTTCGATCTTAGTTTTAAGCTGTGCAATTGCGTCATCTGCGGTGGAGTGTGGGTAACAAATGGATGAACGAATTTCGCATATGATAGCAAGTAATGGGACTTCCCATAAAATGATATCAATCCACTTGCCCTTAATCTTGATTGAAAGTTGATCACCTGAATCATCAACTGTTACTTGGTCACTGTTGAGTGAAAAGTCTTTTAAATAAGTAAGGTAGTCTTTCTTGAAGAAAGAGAGTGATGCAAGGTAATCTAACTCTTTTTGTGCAAATGACAATGTTGAGATGTGTTGAATTTGCGCTTGAATTGCTTTGGCGTAGGGGCGGAGATCTTCTTTGCTTCGGCAATGAAATTCAGCAACGGCTTCTACGTGTGGGTATTGATGATAAATCGCTTGCTGCATGTGCAGCTTATACGCATCGGTATCAAGTAGGGAGTCAATAATCCCAATGAGTTTTGTGTGATTCATATCTAATGCTGCTGTTTAATGCAATCCGGAAATTTTACATTATTTTGAGCCTGATTTGATATGAAATATGAAAAATAAATGCAATATCAGTTTATAAAAAAGAATTGAGGGCGCGTTCAGTTATTATTTGAACAATAACGTTGAGTTATACCCAAGTTACCTCAAGATGCTCGTTTCAGCGAGAATTTGTTGGGCTCTAGGCAAGGCGCTTATTTATAGACCTAGTCATCCTACGTTGAAAATAAGTAACACCGCATAGAGCCCAACAAAACTCGCCCTTCGGAGTGATTCAGCGTATCTACTTCTGTGTCAAATGTGTTTGAAAGGGAATGCCATTACTACACACATTTTCCTTGAATTAAATACGCTGAGATCACTCTGAATCCTGCATCTTGAGGTAGCTTGGGTATAAGTCTTTATTTTTAGCTGAATTATTACGCACTGAAGCGACAAAAGCATGAGTTTACGAGTATAGTTGACATTAATTCTTGTTTGAGTGCCATAAAGGCAGAATAATAATGACAGGCGTCAGTCGTTTAGAGTGAGGACTTCTTGTTCTAGCGGATAACAAAGGAATAAAAAATAATGAGCGAATTATCGACACAAACAGCAAGCCCTAAAGCAAAGTACCGTGCAGATTACATAAAGCCAGACTATACAATTACCGATATTGATTTTGAATTTGACCTGCATGATACAGCAACACACATTGTTGCAGTCAGCAAGGTTGTTCGCCAAGTCGAAACCGATACGGCGTTAGTGTTAAATGGTGATGGGTTAGAGTTAGTTCGCGTAGAAGTAAATGGCACAGCATGGTCTGATTATGATGTGTCAGAATCAACATTAACGCTACGCAGTTTGCCTGCAAGTTTTGACCTAACAATCGAAACATTAGTTAATCCAGAAGCTAATACATTGCTTGAAGGTTTGTATAAGTCGGGTGGTGGTTTTTGTACTCAGTGTGAAGCTGAGGGTTTCCGTCGAATTACTTATTATCTTGATCGTCCTGATGTACTTGCTCGTTTCACGACAAAAGTGATTGCTGATAAAGCAAACTTCCCTTATTTATTAAGTAACGGTAACCGTGTTGCTGAAGGTGATTTAGACAATGGCCGACATTGGGTACAGTGGCAAGACCCATTCCCCAAACCTTCTTACCTGTTTGCACTTGTTGCCGGTGACTTCGATGTACTGCGTGATAAATTCACAACCATGAGCGGTCGTGATGTTGAGTTAGAAATATTCGTTGATAAGGGTAATCTTGATCGTGCAGATTACGCGATGGTTTCACTTATTAATTCAATGAAGTGGGACGAAGAACGTTTCGGCTTAGAATATGATCTTGATATCTACATGATTGTTGCTGTTGATTTCTTCAACATGGGCGCAATGGAGAACAAAGGCTTAAACGTTTTTAACTCTAAGTTTGTTTTAGCCAATTCAAAAACAGCAACCGATACTGACTATCAAGGTATTGAAGCGGTAATTGGTCATGAGTATTTCCACAACTGGACGGGTAACCGTGTTACTTGTCGTGACTGGTTCCAGTTGAGTTTAAAAGAAGGGCTAACGGTTTTCCGTGATCAAGAGTTCTCTTCTGATCTTGGTTCTCGTGCCGTTAATCGTATTCAAAATGTTCGTATTATGCGTGGTCCTCAATTTGCTGAAGATCGTGGTCCTATGTCTCATCCTATTCGCCCTGAAAAAGTGATTGAGATGAATAACTTCTATACGTTAACAGTGTATGAGAAGGGTAGTGAAGTCATTCGTATGATGCATACTTTATTGGGTGAAGATAAATTCCAAGCAGGTATCAAACTGTACTTTGAACGTCATGATGGTACAGCGGCAACATGTGATGATTTTGCCCAAGCAATGGAAGATGCTTCGGGAGTTGATCTGACTCTGTTCCGTCGTTGGTACAGCCAAGCGGGCACACCTGTCGTGACGGTTACAACCGATTATAACGCAGAACAGAAACGTTACCTTGTCACTATTGAGCAAAATACAGCACCAACAGCTGGGCAAGACGTTAAACTTCCGCTTCATATCCCGATGGATATCGAATTATATGACAGCGTAGGCAATGTTATTGTATTAGAGTGCAATGGTAAGCCAATTCATCACGTACTTAACGTGACTGAAACTAAACAAATCTTTGAATTTGATAATGTAAATGAAAAACCGGTTATTTCATTACTCCGTGAATTTTCTGCGCCCGTTGTACTGGAGTATAACTATTCTGATGAAGAATTAGTGTTCTTGATGGTGAATGCACGAAATGAGTTTGCACGTTGGGACGCAGGTCAAATGCTACTTGCTAAGTACATTCGTGCAAATGTTACCAATGTTCAACAAGGTGCAGAAGTCGAATTCCCCGAGTCCGTTATTGATGCTTTCCGTGGTGCGCTATTAGACGAGAAATTGGATCCTGCATTTATTGCTGAAATGCTAGCATTACCAAGTGAAAATGAGATTGCCGGTTGGTATAAGATCGTTGATGTTGATGCGATCAATGCGGCTGTCGGTAAGATCACGTCGATCTTGGCTTATGCACTAGAAGATGAATTAACCGCTATCTATCGCTCTCTTTCACAGGGTGAGTATGATTTAGCCCATGAAGCCATGGCTAAACGCGCACTGCGTAACCGTTGTCTTTCTTATCTTGCTCATACAGATAAAGGCAATACGTTAGTTGCAGAGCAATATGTATCTTCAGATAATATGACTGATACTATGGCATCAATGGCTGCTGCAAATAATGCAGAATTACCATGCCGTGCAGAGCAAATGACAGATTTTAGTGACAAATGGACACATGATGGCTTAGTAATGGATAAGTGGTTCATGTTGCAAGGTGCTAACCCTGCATCAGACTCACTAGCTAATGTACGTCAAACAATGTCTCACCCTGCATTTGATTTGAAGAACCCGAATCGAACCCGTAACTTGGTTGCAAGCTTTTGTGCTAATAATCCCGTTCGCTTCCACGCAAAGAACGGCTCTGGTTATGAGTTCTTGACCGAAATTCTAACAGCATTGAACGCCAGTAATCCACAAGTTGCTTCACGCTTGATTGAACCGTTCTTGAAGTACCGTTTGTATGATGAGCAGCGTCAGGCCTTAATGCGAGCAGAATTAGAAAAAATAGCGAAGCTTGAAAACCTTGCTAACGATCTATTCGAAAAAGTGCAGAAGGCGCTGGATCAATAAGTATCTGATTTAGCTTTGTAATAAGAGCCTCTAACGAAGAGGCTCTATTTTATGATCCTTTACGTTTTTTCTTTTATTTTTGTACGGTACCATGACGACGTATACATTTTCGATGAACATTAGCTATCAGTCTTATCTTAACCATTATTCTGGTGCCGCTAGCACGGTACTTGTTGTAACGGATAGTGGACTTAAACTTCAATTGCCAGCATTGCGTTTTCGTCCATACCTAAGCCAGTTAGGTGTAAGAGGGCGTTTTAGGTTAAAAGTGAATGCACAGAATAAATTTGAAAATATAGAGCAGATCTAAATCGATTATATTGTTCGTATTAAAGACAGGTTTGTTTTTACTTATTGAGGCAAGCATATTTTTGGCGAATTCATAACACCAACTTATTAACATTTTAATAAGTATTCACCCATTATGATTGTCTAGTTATTTATATCAATTAGCTATCTCCCTCATAAAATTTGTTCTCGCTATTAGAAAAATTGATAGATGAAATAATTGGTTAGACCAATGATCAAGGGAATGGAAGTGCCTTACTGCTTATATGCATCTAGCTAGATAGAACCGCCAGCCAAAATCTTAACCTTAGTCACATATTCGATTTTTTCTTCTCTTTACAGTGTAATTAACGTAACCATTTTGCAACAAAACCCCCTACAATAGCTACCACGCTAAAGCGTTCAAACCCCCCTATACTGAACTATAAACATAATAATGATGGAGCAATTGCTATGACCGCACCCGATCCGATAGTGCCGGTACTGCTTGAGAAGGTATATGGCTTAATCCAGAATAAGATTGAAGCCCCTCAGCAGTCATTAGTGGATGTTTTTGCTCAACGATTGTTAGGGCAACTGGCAGATGATGATCTGCTTCAACGGAATGAATCTGATTTATATGGTGCTGTACTTAGCTTATGGCACCATTTGATGCAAAACAAACCTGAACAAAGCTCTGTCCGAGTATACAACCCAACACTTAGTCGATACGGATGGCAGTCAACACATACTGTGGTTGAAATTGTAACGCCAGATTGTCCGTTCCTTGTTGATTCAGTGCGAATGACATTGAACCGTCTAGATATTAGTAGCCACCTTATGCTTAATGGTCCGTACTTCTTCAAGCGTGATGAAGACGGTAATATTGTAGAAGCATGTGGTAAGCAGGGTGATTACCAAACACTTTTCCATATTGAAGTTGATCGCCTAACCAGCAAAGAAGAGATGCAAGCACTCAAAAAAGAATTAGAACATGTGCTAAGTGATATTGATCTGGTTGTGAACGACTGGCAGGCAATGCAAGATAAGATGCAAGACATTGCTCAGGATCTTACAACAGCAGATTTGCCAGTAAATGATGTTCATCGCGAAGAAGCTGTCGAATTCATTAATTGGTTAACACGTCATAACTTCATGTTCATGGGTTATCACCAATATGATTTAAACCCTATAGAAGGGGATTACAAGCTTTGTCCAAGTGATGAAACTGGTTTAGGGTTATTAAATAAGACAGATAAAGAGCATTGCTTACTATTATCTGATTTACCAGAATCAGCCCGTATCGAAGCACGTAAGCACGACATTTTGATTCTAACCAAAAGTAACGGTAAATCAAAAATCCACCGTCCTGCCTATGTTGATTATATCGGTATTAAACGCTTTGATGAGAAAGGCAATGTTATTGGTGAACATCGCTTTGTGGGGCTTTATGCGTCAACGGCTTACCATCAGAGTGCACTGAATATTCCACTGATTCGAGATCGCGTTTCACGTATCCTTGAGGCGAGCGGCTATACCGAAGGTTCACATTCGTGGAAGGCGTTAAATAATTTACTCGAAACTTATCCCCGCGATGAACTCATTCAAGCAAATGAAAAAGAAATGCTAGATGTGGGTTGTGGTGTTGTTCAAATGCAAGATCGTGATTTGCTGCGATTATTCGTACGACGTGACCCATTCGGTCGTTTCTTCTCGTGTATGGTTTACGTAACAAAAGAGCGCTATAACACCGAACTTCGCAGTAAAACACAGGAAATTCTTAAAGACTATTTTGGCTCTGAGCAGACTGTTGAATTTACTACTTTCTTCTCTGAAAGTTCATTAGCGAGAACCCATTACATCGTGAGAGTTAAAAATAATAATTTCAATATTGATGCGAAAGCCATTGAACACAATCTTGTTGAGGCCGCGGCTTCTTGGGAAGATCGTTTAAGCAACTCGTTGATTGCTAATTTTGGTGAAAGTAAAGGTATTCCGCTTGGTAAAAGCTATGCACGTGCTTTCCCACGTTCGTATAAAGAAGAAATGCTGCCGGGTTCTGCCGTGGCTGATATTGAACAGCTAGAAAGCCTGAGTGAAGACAATAAGTTAGGTATGTTGTTTTATCGCCCTCAAGAAGAAGCGAACGATTCACACTTTGTTAAGTTGAAGCTTTTCCACCGTGATGAGCCCATTCACTTGTCTGATGTTATGCCAATGCTTGAAAACCTTGGCTTACGTGTAATTGGTGAATCACCTTACCAAGTCGTTAAAGCAAATGGCACAGTGTATTGGATTCTTGATTTCTCTATGCTGCATAACGCATGTACAGGAATTGATTTAAGTGAAGCGCGAGATCGTTTTCAAGATGCATTCTCTTCGATTTGGCACGGTAACTTAGAAAGTGATGGTTTTAACCGTTTAGTACTTTGCGCAGGGTTAACGGGTCGCGAAATTACCGTGATTCGTAGTTATGCTCGCTACATGCGTCAAGTGGGTTTCCCATTCAGCCAACACTACATTGAAGAAACATTATCGAGTCATAGCGATCTTGCTCGTGATTTAGTGAAGTTGTTTACACTGCGTTTTGAACCAAGGAAAAAGTACTCACCAAAAGCTGAGCAAGATCTGATTAAGAAGCTGCATGATAAGTTGGATCGTGTAGAAAGCCTTGATGATGACAGGATCATTCGTCGTTTCATGGATATGATCCTTGCAACGCAACGTACTAACTATTATCAAACAGATGAAAAGGGCAATGCAAAGCCTTGGCTATCTTTGAAGCTTCGTCCTTCAAAAATTCCAGAGATTCCAGCTCCGGTTCCTTTCTTTGAAATATTTGTCTACGCACCTGATATAGAAGGTGTTCACCTACGTGGCGGTAAAGTAGCTCGTGGTGGTTTGCGTTGGTCAGATCGTCAAGAAGACTTCCGAACTGAAATTCTTGGCTTAGTAAAAGCACAACAAGTTAAAAATACCGTTATTGTACCTGTAGGCGCTAAGGGCGGTTTCATCTGTAAGCGTCAGCCACAGATGACAACCCGTGAAGAAATTTGGAATGAAGGGCAGCGTTGTTACAAGCGTTTCATTCGTGCCTTACTGGATGTGACAGATAATATTATTGATGGCGAACTAATGCCGCCAGTGAATGTTGTTCGTCATGATGAAGATGACCCGTATTTGGTCGTTGCTGCTGATAAAGGCACGGCAACGTTCTCTGATTTGGCAAACTCAGTATCAGATGATTATAATTTCTGGCTAGGTGATGCATTCGCATCAGGTGGCTCTAACGGTTACGATCATAAGCAAATGGGTATTACGGCAAAAGGCGGCTGGGAATCGGTTAAGCGTCATTTCCGTGAGCTAGGTATAGATTGTCAATCTACCGATTTCACGTGTGTAGGTATCGGTGATATGGCGGGTGACGTATTTGGTAACGGTATGTTGTTATCAAAGCACACGCGTTTAGTTGCTGCATTTAACCACATGCATATCTTCTTGGATCCAAATCCGGATGCAGCGAAGACTTGGGAAGAACGAGATCGTCTATTTAATCTTCCGCGTTCAAGTTGGGAAGATTACGATAAAAGTTTGATCTCTGAAGGCGGGGCGATCTTCTCTCGTCGTAGCAAGTCGATCAAACTAACCCCGCAGATCCAAAAACTCTTGGGCACACGTAAGCAAAGCGTACCACCTAATGAGCTGATTGGTCTTATTTTGCGCATGGAAGTGGATCTTCTGTGGAACGGTGGCATCGGTACTTACGTTAAAGCGACCACTGAAACACATGCCGATGTGGGCGACCGTGCGAATGATGGTTTACGCATTAATGGTGGTGAGCTACGTGCGAAAGTGATTGGTGAAGGCGGTAACCTGGGCATGACCCAACTTGGGCGTGTCGAATTCGCTAAAACGGGTGGTTTAGTGAATACCGATTTCGTTGATAACGTTGGTGGTGTTGACTGCTCTGATAATGAAGTAAACATTAAAATCTTGCTAAATAGCCTTGTTGCTGGCGGCGATCTTACTTATAAACAACGTAATGAAGTGCTTGAAAGCATGGAAGACGAAGTAGGAGAGATCGTACTGGATGATGCGTATTGTCAGAGTGAATCTATTTCTGTTACGCAACAACAGCATGTGCAGCTGCTGAAAGAGCAAATCCGTTTTATCCATCATCTAGAGCGTGAAGGTAAATTGGATCGAGCACTTGAGTATTTACCAGATGATGAGACGCTAGCTGAGCGCGAGAAATCAGGCATGGGTCTGACCCGACCTGAGCTTGCTGTATTAGTCGCTTACGGAAAAATGGTGCTAAAAGAAGATCTTGTTAGCGATGAGATTGCAAATGACCCTTACCATGCCCGTTTGCTACCTGCGTATTTCCCTAAGCAACTTAAAGAGAAATACCGCGCACAAATGGAACAACATCCACTGAGAAAAGAACTGATAGCAACATCGCTTGCGAATCAAATGTCTAATGAAATGGGTTGCAATTTTGTCACACGACTGCAAGAAGAGACGGGAGCAACAGTTGTAGAAATTTCATCAGCTTATTGTGTTGGGCGTGAAGTCTTCCGATTTGATACGTTCTTTAGTCAAATTCGTGAATTAGATAATAAAGTACCAGCAGAAGTGCAGTACGAAATGCTTTATCGCTGCCGTCGTATGCTACGCCGTGCGACGCGCTGGATATTACGTAATCGCGAACGCAAACTAGCAATAGAACAGCAGATTGCACTGTACCAGCCTATTTTGAATACGTTACAAGAAAACCTTGAAAGTTACCTTGTAACAGGAGAGGTTGAAGAGCATAACGATCAAGCTAATGTAATGATCGAGCAAGGTGTTCCTGCTGAACTGGCACACAATATTGCTCGCTTAACCAGCCTGTATTCTGCGATGGATATTGCTCAGATAGCGAAAGAGCTAGATAAAGATATTGATCATATCTCGCGTGTTTACTTTGTTGTTGGCTCTAAACTGTCTTTGCATTGGTTCTTACAGCAAGTACACAATCAGCCAGTAGAAAACCATTGGCAAGCATTGGCACGTGCTTCGTTCAGAGAAGATCTGGATTGGCAGCAACGCCAACTAACCTCGGCAGTTATCAGCAGTAATCAAAATGGTGAAGCTGCAGAGCAAAGCATAGAGACATGGATGGAGATGCACGAGACTGCAATTCATCGCTGGAACAGTGTACTAGCAGAATTTAAAGTGGGAACAGCCCATGAATTCGCGAAGTTCTCTGTTGCCTTACGTGAATTAATGCTACTTAACCTAAACTGTCGTCCTAATATGTGAGGAGCCAGAGATAACTATCATAAGTCTATGATATAAATTTGGTTCTTATTAAAAAGCCATTACATAACTGATGTAATGGCTTTTTTTATCGTTAAATCAACAGCAAGTAAACATAAAAGCCACATTTCATATGTAAAGCGTAATCGTTTGCGTCGTTTTTGATAAATTAATAACAAATTTTAATCTGTAACTCATTGTAAATAAACATCTAAATGTAAGTAATTGTTTTATTGATACAAATTGCGTAAAAAGTCATTGAAGTAGAAGGGATAACTGTGAATAATAAGCCCGTTTATTTGGAGCTTTTTATAAGGAGAGACAATGATTTATCGCCTCGCACGATCCGTTTTTTTCCAACTAGATGCTGAAAAGGCGCATGATCTTGCTATTCAGAACTTTTCTCGTTTTACCGGCACTCCGCTTGATCTCTTCTATCGTCAACATGTACCTGATCGTCCCGTTGAAGTAATGGGTATCAAATTTAAAAACCCTGTTGGATTGGCTGCTGGCTTAGACAAAAATGGCGAATGTATTGATGCATTTGGCGCAATGGGTTTTGGTTTTGTAGAAGTGGGGACAGTAACGCCACGCCCACAATCAGGAAATGAAAAGCCACGTCTTTTCCGTGTATTGCCTGCTGAAGGTCTTATTAATCGCTTTGGCTTTAATAATCTTGGCGTTGATAACCTGGTTGAGAATGTCAAAAAAGCCAAATATGACGGTGTTATTGGTATTAATATTGGTAAGAATAAAGATACGCCAATCGAGAAGGGCGCAGAAGATTATTTAATCTGCATGGAAAAGGTTTATGAACATGCAGGTTATATTGCTGTAAATATCTCTTCACCTAATACTCCAGGGCTTCGCTCTCTTCAATATGGAGAAGCGCTTGATGATCTTTTGTCTCAGTTAAAAGATAAACAAAAAGAGCTGGCAGATAAACACGGTAAGTATGTTCCATTAGCATTGAAGATCGCGCCCGATCTAGAAGATCATGAAATTGTGCAAATTGCAGAATCACTAATCAAAAATAAAATTGATGGTGTTATTGGTACAAACACGACATTGGATCGCACTTTGGTTAAAGGCATGCCACATTGTGATGAGATGGGGGGGCTAAGTGGTCGTCCGCTACAAAATCGCAGTACTGAGGTTATTCGTCGTTTAGCTGAAGAATTAAATGGCGCTTTGCCAATCATTGGGGTCGGTGGTATTGATTCAGCTATTTCAGCACGTGAAAAAATGAATGCGGGTGCTCAGCTTGTACAGATTTATTCTGGTTTCATTTATCACGGACCAAAATTGGTAAAAGACATTGTTACAAACTCGTAAGTGAGTATTGGCGAACGACTATTTAAAATAGTGCTCCCTTTTTAGTTCTCTGTAGCTAAAATATCGCCAGAAATTGTCAAAGTTACATTTTTTTGTAACAAAAAGGGGATATATTTTCCCCTTTTTTTTTATCTCAACCTCCGTAAAATTCTTCTAAAGTTTTTTCTATATTGTTTGATACATAGTACAAAGAACTGTTTCTGGAGCGTTTACGTGTTAAAACCAAATAATTCATGGATGTGGTATTTCGACCTCAAGGATAATTCCCTAATGTTAGATTTGGGAAGTGATATGGTTTTTCGCGTAGGTATTCCAGCTAAGCATCTTATCCCTTCGGCAAGTGAACAGTGTGAATTTACTGTTGATGACGCTTCTATTTTCCAAAGCTACAAAGAAAACATTTCACATTTAGATATTTCTGAACCGCGAAAAGCAGAACTGGCATTAAATGCTGTTGCTGCAAGTCGTTTTCACAAACCGATGATGCCCAAAAGTTGGTTTTTTGATACTCAATCAATAAGCTGTGAGCCTGAAAGTGGTGAAGTGGTAACCCTTCAAACACCTCTAGGTACGGCAAAGTTCATTGTTATTGAGAATAGCGGCTGTGCAAGCCTATGTATGATGGTTGATATAGAGCCTTTAGCGCTGTCTAGTACGAAGGAAATGCGTTTCTGCGACACAATAAAGGTTATGAATGATCGTATAACAGCGTACGAAGAAGACGTAATGCTGAACCTAGCACTCGTAGGTTAATATAGGTATAGGTACATACGAGCTGCTTTATTTCTTATCAAGACTCAGAAAGCCCCATATAAAACACCTCATTTAGAGCCTAGTTACTCCTGCCAATAAGCCTTCTGTACCGCTGACGTCTCTTTTATCGATTTCAAAATCAGTAAGTCCAATCGATCCCCTTCATTGCTTTATCTTCATTACAGGATAGGGAATAGTCATGCTTTTCTCTCATCCCACTTTCATTTAATGCCTTCAATTTAATCGAAATCTTCATTCTTGTTATTAAAATCTAAAAGCATTTAGTGCACAAAGAACAGCATTATATAAATACAATCAGCAAATGGTTAATGATGGATACATTGAGCCTGTATGAAAATCGAGCATATTTGGTGAGGTTAATCGAATTATTGGCTAATAAAGGATATTTTTTATTGCCTCTTTTAGGCGAAAATTACAGCAAATAACTGATATTTAACAGCGAATTTAGTGTGATTAATTGAATGTATTTCCTGTATTTCCTCTTTAACGTAATTTAGTTACAGGCTGGTGGCAAGCTGACGGTTAATACTTTCCCAAGTGGAAACCATAAGTGTATGCGCCTTTGTGTGAAATAAAATGTGGTGTAATACATTACTTACATATGCGGATATACATTGATTTAATCTGTTTCGTTGCGGTTCTTTTAAGTTAAAAATCAATTGTTTACAGTTTATGTTTCTCGTGGTGAACAATGATGATCAAGGCTTGGGTTGAATTTGAATCTATAGATACAAACAGAATTGTCCACAGTGGTGGACAGTGTTAAGCGAGCTATTGCTGCGGTGTTTTGACTTGTGAGGGCGGAAATTTGGAGGTTTAAAAATAGCTGTCATTAATGAATAACGCTGTTTTTTGTCAGGCTACGGTTCAGAATGATCAATATCAGCCTTGAGTTATCGTTATTTCATTATTATTTAACTAAATAATGCGTATGCAATGGGGAATAGAGAGGCATTTAGTCTGTTTTACGTTATAATTCCCGGCAACATAAGTGTGAAAAGAATTCCATGAATCAATATCTAGCTATCACATCTCGAGGTCTTGAAAACCTCCTTGCAGAAGAATTAGAACAATTTGGCGCTCAGAGCATTCAAGTTGTTCATGCCGGTGTACGTTTTAAAGCCGATCAGTCAACCGCTTACCGTTGTTGCCTATGGACACGTATATCGTCTCGTATCATTCAAGTTCTTAGCGAATTTACCGTTCGTGACGACATGGACTTGTACCTTGGCGCTGCGGCAATCAATTGGACTGAGTATTTCAGCAACGCTACACGTATTGTCGTAGATTTTAACGGTACAAACCGTGAAATCCGTAATAGCCAATACGGTGCAATGAAAGTTAAAGATGCTATCGTCGACCGTTTCACGAAAGCAGATCTTCGTCGTCCTAATATCGACCGTGACCAGCCAGATCTACGTATTCATATGCGCCTGTCTGGTGAGAAAGGTGTGTTAGGCCTTGATATGGCAGGTAGTGGTCTTCATCAACGTGGTTACCGTACTGAAGCTGGTCGTGCGCCATTACGTGAAACGCACGCTGCTGCACTGGTACTGAAAAGTGGCTGGACGCCAGGTCAACCGTTACTAGACCCAATGTGTGGTTCAGGTACATTGTTGATTGAAGCTGCAATGATGGCGGCTGATATTGCACCGGGTCTGAAGCGCAAGCGCTGGGGCTTTGAGTCAATTAAAGATTTCGATAAAGAAGCATGGCTTGAAATTCATGCTGAAGCGTCTGTTAAAGCGCGTCGTGGTCCTGCTAAAGTTCAGACTAAGTTCTTTGGTTTTGAGTTGGAACACCGTGTATTAGCCATTGCGCGTGATAACGCTGGCCGTGCGGGTGTTAAAGAACTGATTAATTTCCAACAGGGCGATGCGACAGAGCTGAAAGCCCCTGAAGGTTATGATGCTGGTATTGTTATTTGTAACCCACCATACGGTGAGCGTTTAGGTACAACACCCGAATTAATTAGCTTATACACAGAGCTTGGTAATCGTCTTAAGTTGGCATTTGCAGGTTCATCGGCGTCTATCTATTCTGGTTCTAATGAATTACTTAGCTGTTTACGTATGCGTGCAGACAAGCAATTCAAACTACCAAACGGTGCACTAGATTGTGTACTTAAAACGTATTTGATTACGGCTGGTAGCGTTAAGAAAGAAGAAGGTGAGGTTGAAGGTCATGTTGAACAAGAAAACGTAGCCCCTGATTTTGCTAACCGTCTTAAAAAGAACATTACTAAGTTGAATAAATGGGCAAAGAAAGAAGGCATAGACTGCTACCGCATTTATGACGCTGATTTGCCAAATTACAATGCAGCTATCGATAAATACAATGACTACCTGATCATTCAAGAGTACGCAGCACCTAAAACTGTACCTGAAGAGATTGCTCGTCGTCGTATTATGGACGTGTTACGTGCAACGATTGAAGTTACTGGTGTTCAAACTGATAAAGTTATTCTAAAAGTGCGTGAGCGCCAGAAGGGTAAAAATCAGTACCAGAAGCTATCAAATGCAGAGCGTCACATTATCGTGAACGAATATGGCGTAGACCTTAAGGTTAATCTTTATGATTACCTGGATACAGGTTTGTTCTTAGATCATCGTATAACGCGTAAAATGTTAGGTGACATGGCGAAAGGGAAAGATTTCCTTAACCTATTTGCTTACACCGGTTCAGCTTCTGTACATGCTGCTTGCGGTGGTGCTAAATCGACTACAACGATTGATATGTCGAACACATACCTTGGTTGGGCTCAAGAAAACATGGAGCTTAACAACCAAGTCGGTGATCAACATGAGTTTATTCAAGCGGATTGCTTGCAATGGCTTCAAGAAGTTGATGACACATTTGACCTTATTTTTATCGATCCACCAACATTCTCTAACTCTAAGCGTATGAAGCAGACGTTTGATATTCAGCGTGATCACATCATGCTAATGGAAAACTTGAAGCGCATGCTACGTACTGATGGCAAAATTGTTTTCTCTAACAATAAACGTCAGTTCAAAATGGATTTAGAAAAATTGAATGAACTTGGTTTGGATGCTAAGAATATTTCTGATAAAACACTGCCAATGGATTTTGCGAAGAACAAGCACATTCATAACTGCTGGATTATCACTCACAAGGAAGGTTAAGTGCTGATAACCCTTTATAGCACGGAAGGATGCCACCTTTGCGAGCAAGCTTATAGCTTGCTTGTAGAGGCAGGGGTACAAGAGCACGTTCAGGTAATAGATATTGCCTTTGATGACGTGCTCTTTTCACGTTACGGCGTAACAATACCGGTTGTGTCCATAAAACCCGTAATATCAACGTCTTCAGATGCTTGTTCTGTAACCGCAGACATTGTTTCTGATGAATCTACACACTCAATTTCTGAACTTGGTTGGCCGTTTGATAGTGCCGACCTTGCAGCATGGTTAAAAAACAATGGCTTTAATTAATATTAGTAACGCGCAACTTGCGTATGGTGATCACGCTTTACTTGATAAGGCGGAGTTCGTTCTTCAACCAAATGAACGTGTTTGTTTAGTGGGCCGTAATGGCGCAGGTAAATCAACGTTCATGAAAGTGGTTACAGGCGATGTATTGCTTGATGATGGCAGTATTCAGCGTCAGACAGAGCTTACAATCTCTCGTCTAGAACAAGATCCACCGCGTAATGCTGAAGGTAATGTGTTTGATTACGTTGCTGAAGGTTTGGCTGAAGTGGGTAAGGTACTTAAAGAATATCACCACTTATTGGATTTAATCGCTGTTGATCCAAGTGAATCAAACCTTAATAAGTTAATGAAAGCGCAAGAAAAAATTGACCATGCGAATGCGTGGCAGTTTGATAGTCAAATTGCTGCTGTGTTGGAAAGCCTACATCTTGATCCGCACACAATGCTTAGCGATCTATCGGGTGGTTGGCAGCGTAAAGCTGCGCTGGCACGTGCATTGGTATGTAACCCTGATATCTTACTTCTTGATGAGCCAACCAACCACTTAGATGTTGCAACTATCGAGTGGCTTGAAGGTTTCCTTAAGAACTTCCGTGGTTCAATCATCTTTATCTCTCACGACCGCGCTTTCATTCGCTCGATGGCGACACGTATTCTTGATTTAGACCGCGGTAAACTTGTTTCTTTTCCTGGTGACTATGAACTGTATCTTGAAAATAAAGAAGAGATGCTGCGTGTAGAAGCGGAACAAAACGCAGAGTTTGATAAAAAGCTAGCACAAGAAGAAGTATGGATTCGTCAAGGCGTTAAGGCTCGACGTACTCGTAACGAAGGGCGTGTGCGTGCACTAAAAGCATTACGTAATGAGCGAAGTGAACGCCGTGAAGTGGTTGGTAAAGCCGACATGAAACTTCAAGAAGCGAAGCGCTCTGGTAAGATTGTATTTGAA
This sequence comes from Photobacterium profundum, assembly GCF_003026285.1. Taxonomy (GTDB): domain Bacteria; phylum Pseudomonadota; class Gammaproteobacteria; order Enterobacterales; family Vibrionaceae; genus Photobacterium; species Photobacterium profundum. The sequence continues at coordinate 42,753 of NZ_PYOD01000019.1, read as the reverse complement.
GCTGAGAATATCTCATATAGTTATGGTGACGCACAAATCATCAAAGACTTCAGCTTTACAGTTATGCGCGGTGACCGTATCGCACTTATCGGACCAAATGGTTGTGGTAAGAGTACATTGCTAAAAGTAATGCTAGAGCAACTCACCCCAACATCAGGTAAGTTCCACTGTGGTACTAAGATCGATGCAGCATACTTCGACCAATACCGTGAAATATTGGACCCTGAAAAAACCGTAATGGATAACCTTGCTGATGGTAAGCAAGAAGTGACCGTTAATGGTGTAACACGTCACGCATTAGGCTATTTACAAGATTTCTTATTCCATCCTCGTCGTGCTCGTACACCCGTGAAAGCACTTTCTGGTGGTGAGAAAAACCGTCTATTACTGGCTAAATTGTTCCTAAAACCAAATAACTTATTAATTCTCGATGAACCAACAAACGATCTAGATATCGAAACATTGGAACTTTTAGAAGAAATACTTGCCAACTATCAGGGTACTTTACTTTTAGTAAGCCACGATCGTCAGTTTGTTGATAATACTGTGATGACAAGCTGGATTTTTGAAGGCAATGGGGTTATCGACGAATACGTAGGCGGTTATCATGATGCTCAAGAGCAACGTGCTAACTCTCTAACAAATATTGCTAAAAACCAGGCTGCTGAATATGAGCAGGCGAAGAAAAAGCAAGAAAACAATAAGCCGCGAGAGGCTACTCGTTCTACGCCAAAAAAGAAGCTTTCTTATAAGTTTCAAAAAGAGCTAGAAGGTCTACCGCTTATAATTGAAAAATTGGAAAATGAAATTGCACAACTGCAGGAACAAGTTAATGATCCTGCATTCTTCCAAGACGTAAAAAATGATACCGAAGCAACATTAGCTCGCCTTGCAGAAGCAGAGCAAGAGTTTGAAGTAGCATTTGAGCGCTGGGAAGAATTAGAGGCAATGTAAAAGGAATCCTAATGCAACATAAGATGTTAAAGCTTTCTACACTGGCGATACTTATCGCCGGTGCTACTGGTGCCAACGCTGCCGTGTATAAAGTGGTTGAGGTTACAGACGCAAGTGACGTTGAATCACTGCAGTATTTTCCGACTGCTAATACGAGCAATAATTCTGTTGAGTTTTATGGGCAGGGTATTAAAGCTTCAGAACCTGGCGCTAATTGTTTTGACACTGCTTCAACAAGCTGTACACCTGATGATTACACGGTTGTAGGGGAAAGTCGAAAGGGAACTGCTGGTATCAATTATCGTGATACCATTGCATTTTTAACCGATAATTATCAACATCTTAACGATCGTTATGAATTTGAGCGTTATTGTAATGATAACCTTGGGTTCAATACGTGCGATGTGTGGTCTGAAGAGCAGTATTACGGTCTTGCCTATAATCGAGATGATGTAAAGGATCGTACAGGTTTAGGCGGACTTCAGCGTGAGCAAGCTGCATGGTCTTTAGGGTATTATTCGAATGCACTCCCGATCGTTAATGGCGAACGTATAACAACATTTGCAAATACAGCAGCTAGTTATGATGATGCCGCAGAATTAGGTACGATTATTGATGATGGTAGCCATCTAACACCAAACACTGTTGTAAATGGCATTGTTGCAGGTACTGGTGCTGATTATGTCTACGGAATCACGAGTTCAGCGTATTTTTCTAAGGATGGCCGAAATGCTCGAGCGTTTGATAAGCGTGGTTTTGTTAACGCTGGTGAAAATAAAACTGAATTAGCTCCTCCAACTGTTAGCCGTACTGATGATAAGTTAGCTGAACAAACGGGACAGACATTAGCTAATGATGCGGTTATTTATAATGACCAATTATTAGTGGTTGGCTCTGCCTCTTATGCACCTAGCTTTTATTATAATAGAGGTTCATCCTCTAACCCTACTTGGGAATATGATAATGATAAGTTGCCTGATCTAGATGATATTAAAGGTGATGATAATTTAGATATCAGCTTTAATGATGATCGTTTTAAAAGCTGTGTAACGAATGCATCCCCAAGTAATGTGTATTCGAACTTTGAATGTCAGTTTAGTACCTTTGCCAATCAAGCTGCTTTCTGGACAGTTGATAGTGCTGGTCAGGCTACACCAGGTATTATAACAACGCCTGATGAAAAAGTACTTGATCCAGATAACCGTGACCGTTCGTTCCAAGCATCAGCAAAAGCAGTTGCTGTTGTCGATGCTAAGCCTGTTATTACTGGTTTTTCAACAAAATACCGTGATGATGATTATTATGCTGTACGTGCTGCTGTATTTACGCCAAAAGATGGAAGCATTGCTGATAATAATTGGTCAATGAAGTTTATTCCGGGTACGGAAGTTGAGAATAACGATGGTGATCGCCAGTACAGCTATTCGACTGGTACAGGTATCAATGACAACAACAAAGTTATTGGTATTGCGAAAAACTATCGCGCTGAAAATCGTTCTTATGCGCAGAAAATGTTCGTGTTTGATAATGTAGCAGGTAAGACAAAGTTCCTTGATACAAGTATCGATTCAACAATTTTCTTCGATGGTAGCAATGGTTACGCAGCTGCTATTAACAATAGTGATGTCGTTGTTGGCTGGGTTGACTCTGAAACAGTCAACCAAGTTGATGGTCGCCAACGTCGCCAACGTGCATTCTTGTTCAATGATGGCGCTAAGATTGCCAACTCCCCATTGAGTGCGAATGGTGCGTGGATGTTAGATAACCTAACTAACGATAATGGTGATACAAGCGCTGTAGCAAATCAGTTCCGTATTGCACAAGCAACTGGGATTAATGATGCGGGTGTTATTTCTGCTACGGCACTAAGATGTGCTGCTGGTTATGACAACCTGACGAGTGAATCACAGTGTAGCGGTGGTGAACGATTAGTTGCGGTTAAACTTGTGCCAATTCCAGACGGTACTGTTGATGTACGTCCAGAAGAATCAGGTACGATAGAACGTTCTGGTGCTTCTTTTGGCATGTTTGCTTTGACACTGCTAGGTCTATTTGGTTTCAGAAGAAGAAAATAAATTTTTGTCATAATTATTTATTTTTCACTAAGGCTCACAATTTGTGAGCCTTAGTTGTTTCTAAGGTTGAAAAAATAGTGAAGATCGCTAATTCTTATATTAGGAGTCACCAAAACTCCGTCATTACGAAACTGTGGTGAAACAATATAAATAAGGTTGAGGACGAACTATGAAGAGACAAAAGCGGGATCGATTAGAACGTGCGCAAGCTCGCGGGTATCAAGCTGGCTTGAATGGCCGTTCTAATGAAGTGTGTCCGTACCAAGGTGTGGACGCCCGTACTAATTGGCTTGGTGGTTGGCGAGACGCAAGAGAGGAACTACAAACAGGTCTCTATAAATAAAATATCCCTCCCTCATAGAAAGAACCCTTATTTAGCCCCTTAGGAGAAGGGGTTTTTTATTGTCGTTAGTTTCGTATGCTGTTTTATGTTGAGGAAAAGTGCTTCAGCTGTAGTCAAAGTCATAGCTGTCTAGTTCCTTGCTTTGGCTCTTTATAGTTACGGGGTAACTAAATTTAGTGTTTTTCATTGAATAACAGACAGAAAAAAGGCCGCATAATAGCAGCCTTTTTTGTACTTATAAGTGTCCCAAAGGGGGATGACTTAGAAGTTTGTAGTGTCAGAGAATAAACCTACTTTTAAATCTTTAGCAACGTATATTTCTTTACCGTCTACCAATACACGGCCGTCAGCAACGCCCATGATAAGCTTACGGTTAATAACGCGTTTAAGCTGAATGTCATATGTCACTTTCTTTGCTGTTGGTAAAATTTGGCCTGTGAATTTAACTTCACCTACACCAAGAGCACGACCTTTTCCTTCGCCACCTTGCCAGCCAAGGAAGAAGCCAACTAGCTGCCACATTGCATCTAAGCCAAGACAACCAGGCATTACAGGGTCACCTTTAAAGTGACAATCGAAAAACCATAGGTCAGGGTTAATGTCTAGTTCCGCATGAATGAAGCCTTTACCGTGCTCGCCACCTTCGCTTGAAATTTCAATCACGCGATCGATCATCAGCATATTGTCAGAAGGTAAAGAAGGGAAAGCTGGACCATAAAGTTCACCTTTACCACATGCTACTAATTCATCGTATTCAAAAGATTGTTGGCGTTTCATCAGATTCTTACTGCTCCAAGAAAGTATGAGAGCAATTTAGCGTACACGTGTACGCTAAACAACTCGGATCAGTGCTGGCCAAACCAGCTGCGAAAAATAGATAACCAGCTGACATCATTAGGTTCATCACCATGATGGAAGGCATCTATTCGCATTGCAATTCTCGCAAGAATTGTATCAGTGTCTTCTTCTTCGCCTCTCAGTGCTTTCCCCATAATAAGAGGAACAGCCTCATCGACGTTTTCAACAGCCCAAATATGGAATTGTCCTGACTTTATTGCTTCAAGAACATCTTCATTTAAGCATAAGTGACTTAAGTTTGTTTTCGGTAATATGACACCTTGAGTGCCTGTTAGACCACGGTGAAGACAAACCTTATAGAAACCCTCAATCTTCTCGTTAATGCCACCTACAGCTTGTACACGACCAAATTGGTCTACTGCACCCGTAATGGCAACTTGTTGATTGATTGGTTGCATCGCTAAGGCTGAGACGAGTGTACATAGCTCAGCTAACGACGCACTGTCTCCATCGACTTCGCAGTAAGACTGTTCAAATACAATAGAGGCAGAGAAGGGTAACGCTTGATCTAAGTTTAGCGCGGCACTCACAAATGCCTGCATTATCATCATACCTTTAGCGTGAATATTACCACCAAGCTCAGCTTTACGCTCAACATCAGAGATATCACCATCACCAAAGTGTACAACACAAGAGATACGTGCGGGTTCTCCGTAAGAAACAGGATGACCTTGTACATCAATGACGGTTAAGGCATTCACTTGGCCAATTTGTTCGCCTTTACAATCAATTACGACTTGTCCGTGATGAATGTCTTCAATAGCACGTTCAGGTAAGTATGATTCGCGGAAATGACGTGCTTTTAAAGAAGACTTTAAATTTTCAGCGGTGATCGTTTGTCCGTCAGCATCAATAGCAGCTTCAGAAATTAACCCTTGGTGCCAAATAGGGCAAAGCGGAACACGTGTTTGATCTTCAGCATGACGAGCGCCTGTTGCTAATAACACATTAATAGCATCAGCATCGGCAAGGTCAGGTAAACCTGCTTTGTTAATAATGGCTTTCACGTAAGCAAGATAGGAAGGAAGACTTTGCTCTGAAATAAGTAAGTCTTGCTCAAATTCACTGTACATTGAAAAGCCGGACGTGAAATCGGGCTCACCATTATCAAACTCACCCATTAAATACCGATCGCCCATCACGACAAGCTTCAGATTCAGCTTTTCAGGCACCGGCAGTGGGTAAAGAGTTTTATGAGAGGCAGCTTGCCATTCCAGCTCGCCATTCATTAAGACGCTTTTTAATCGTGGCCATAATGCAGGGTTACTTAAAATACTTGTAACAGAAAGCACAAGATAGCCATTGTTCGCTTGATGAACAAGACCATGTTTAACTTGAGCTTTCGAAATTTTCCCATCTTCAGAAGGGGGATAAACTGCACCAAAAAGGCTTAGCTCAGTCACATTTTCGCCAGCAATAATAACAGTTGATTCAGCATTCTGATTTTTGTTATTGATTTGCTCCTCAGAATCAACCTGCTGTGATTTTTTTTTCTTGTTCTCTACGTCATATTTAGCTAATAGCTCAATAACGTAATCGCGATAGACTTTGTTGTCAGGCGCGGTAATACGAAGAACACGAGGTTGCAGTTCAATTGCGGTGAAGCGGCGGACGGCGTCACTAAGACGGTCTTGCAAAGTACCTACAGGAGCAGGTTGAAGATTCTCATAATCTTCCATGATTGTTTGGTACTTCGAGTAATCTGGGATCATTGTACGCCAGGATTCTTCATGCATAGACTTGTGCTTTCTTTCGTTACTGTGAAAAGGACAGCAGTATAAAGGAATCAATGCCCTCATAATAGTTATGATATGCAGGATATTGGGTTTGTGAGAAAACAAACAGTTAATATCGTGATGTAATTGAGCTTTTATCCAAAATCAGTTACGCTGTCACTGTTTGTTTTGGACTTTTGAGAATTATCCCCTTTTATGAAATATCAGCAACTTGAAAACCTCGAAGCCGGTTGGAAATGGACTTACTTGGTCAAAAAATGGAAAGAAGGAGAGGCAATCACCTGTCATATCGATTCGAGTGAAGCCGAAGCTGCTATTCAATCTTTACTTACCATTGAACACGAACCTACAAAAGTGATTGAGTGGATTGGTAAGCATATGTCACCAGAGCTTGAAAATAAGCTGAAACAAGCTATTCGAGCTAAACGCAAGCGTCACTTCAATGCCGAGCAAGTACATACGCGTAAAAAATCGATCGACCTTGACTACCGTGTATGGGAAAAGTTAGCAGAGAAGTCACAAGATTTGGGTTCTACGTTATCAGATACGATTGAATATTTGTTGAGTGAGAGCAATCGTACAGAAACTGTTAGTAAAACGGTTTCGGATATCCGTAAAGATTTATCTGATTTATTAGATTAAGAGTCATTTATTTGCAGTGAATATTGGATTCGTTACAGTAAAATACTCAATTTGATATAGGCTTATACTAAAACGTACAAGAAGGAATCATTGAATGGAATATGTCATTATACTTGCCGTTGCCGTCATTTTTCTTGTTTTTAAAGATCGCCCTGTAATGACGATGAAGTTTACAGAAGGTGAACTGACGCATTCAAAAGGGGATATCCCCCACGGTTTTTTGGTCGGCTGTAAAGAGATAGCGCATAAGCAGCCGTTCTCTGGGCAAATTAAAGTCTATAAGAATCGCTTTACAACAAAAATCACTTTTTCTAAGACCGTGCCAAGTAAAGTAAAGCAACGTATACACAATGTGTTCCCGCATACTGGTACGAATAAGAAACAAGGTCGACGAGCCTAATCTTTACCTTTTGAAAATGTAGTTACCTGACAACGGCTTCTAGTGAGGCCGTTTTTGTATCCGCTTAATATGGAAATGCTTATATTATGATTCAACCTCATGCCTTTCGATTAACTCAAGGGGACGATTTAAAAGCCTCTGTTTTAGCCTATGTGAAAGCGAATAATATTAAAGCCGGCTCACTATTATCTTGTGCGGGATGTTTAACAACAGCGCGTATACGCCTTGCTGATGAGTCTAAATCGTTGACGCTTGATGGTCCTCTAGAAATTCTGACACTTTCTGGCACATTAACGGCTGATCATGTTCACCTTCATATTTCAGTTGCTGATAAAGAAGGCAGGGTATTTGGTGGTCATTTAATGGATGGGAGTGTCGTGTCTTACACTGCTGAGATCTGTTTATTGAGTTTTACTGAACAACACTTTTCTCGTAAATACGATGCAGAAACGGGTTTTGATGAGCTGGTGGTTAATAATACCAAATCCATCTAAAAGTGGGTTTCTATTATTTAATTTATTAATTATTCAACATATTAATAAAGTAGAAACCCAATACAGTAACATTCGTATGAGAAGAAAATGGTTAGTTAATTGCGCCTAAAAGTGATCGCTGGCTTTCAATAAAGTTGGCTAATTTCTCTTTTAATTGTTTCAATTCATCTTCTGTTTTTATTCGTGATTCCATTTCAGCTTCAAGCTGCTTGCCAAGATCAACGGCAAGGTAACCACCTTGTATAAGCGCTTTTGTTGTAACGTTAGTTTTAGTTAATTTTTTTAAATCTTCAATCATATAATAATGCTGATCTAGATCTCGAATCGTAATAGCCATTAATACTCCTTGTTAAGGGGGCATTTTACCTTATTATGATGTCTATTATCTAGAATGATTGCATTTTATCGAGTGGAAATAATGGTCCATATTGATTTTTGATTGCATTATTTAAGGCGAATGTATTTTAAAAGCCCTACATAGATACCAATAGTGAATGTTTAGATTGGATTTTTCGAGGTCAACCAATGCTTTTTTCCTTATATTGTAACGATTTGCTTGATAATTAAAGCCACATCACTACACTCTGATAGATTATACTCAAGTCACTTCAAGATGTTCGTTTCAGCGAAAATCCTGCATCTTGAGGTGACTTGGGTATATAAATATAATGATTATTATTAATAACCGAAAGCGGCAGGGTTGTCTTTTGAATGTAAATGGAAATGCGCTAAGAGAACGGCTTTTAGCTAAACGTAGTGAAGAATCAGTACCTGGTATACGCGGTATATGTATGATTAACCATGGTAGTAGTATTACAATTAGTATAAAAACCCCGCTAGGACGCTTGTTTCAATGCGAAACGACATTCATTGGATCTAATGGTACCGATTATTTTATTTTGGCTTTACCAGAAGTCAGCCCACATGAATTAGATGATTATTTTTGTGAAGGGTACTGGGTATCGATTAAGGCTATTTCCGACCGTGGCGAAGGGGCGATAGTCCGATTTAAAACTCAAATGGATAATATTATTCAAAAACCCGAGCGAATAATCACGCTCAGAATTCCACAAATGATAGGGTTAACACAGCTTCGTAGTGAGGCGCGTTATGAAGTGAAATTACAAGGTCATGTTTCAATTTCCAATCGCCTTTTGCTGGTGGAATTTAAAGATTTGTCATCAAAAGGGTGCTGTTTCGTTTACGGTGCGAATGGTCCTTCATTTGATACCGATAATAAAATAACCATTGTTGTGAAACACCCAGTAACAGGACAAAATTACCCTCTTACCGGTGTAGTACGCAGTGCGCAAAAAGCGAGTGGATTAAATAGTTGTGGTGTTCTATTTGATAGCAACGGGCAAGATATAACTAAACAGTTATTAGCACAGCTAATTTTTGATGGCTCTCGGTTGTCATTTAAAGCTTAATGATTGTTGTATTAACGATTTCAATCAAAGAGAGTCATTCAACATTGGTACTATAGATTACGCTGTCACGCTGACTGCCCTAATGCACTATAACTTTATTTTAATGAGAAATTTAAACAGCTTCGTTATATATCACCATAGATTTATCTATAACTCGGAAAAAGAAGGGGTTTGTTACAGCGCGTGACGCTGTAACAATTAATTTATGAGCCACTTGTACCAATAAGAACACTATTCAGATTAATTAGTGATCCATTTTTTGCGACAAAAACGCCTCTCTGATCTGAAATCAAAAAAGCATCGCTCTTATTCACATTCTTTATAAAGAAACTACGGACTGTAAAACTTTGATGTTTCTCTGCACCGTCTTGTTCCGTTGCATATAAATAGTAATGTGAGCCAAAGCGTAGGAAAAAACCAAAAAACTGCTTCGATATAACGATAGCGTTTTTAGTGTCTTTGCCTATAAACTGCATTTTCATACGCCCGCGATTATAAGTAATCTTTAGTGTTTCTTTTCCATAGCCATCATACTGACTAGAAAAGCGGTATGAATTCTTAGTTAATAAGGCTGATGCTGAACCAAACAAAACAATGAACAATAGGGCAAGTACAACTCCCGTTATTATTTTTCCAACTAACTTACTCATTGTTGCAATCACCTTGATCTATCTTTGCTGTAAAATCTACAATACTCATATCATTGAAACCGATAATTTGAAAAGATGAGCAAAGACCACCAAGTGGATACACAATCAATTCTGACATATCGTTGGGAATACTATTAACCGATAAAGATATGCGTTCTGGAATATCTACACCATCGTATAAGGTACTTCTCCCATTCACGCTGGTATGCTCGACAAATAAAAAATACTTACTGAAAACAACTAACGTGAGTAGAAAAAAAACAATGGAAACAAAATGGTTTTTAACAAAAAGAAGAGTCGTTGATTTTACGTTTAACTTTTTATTTTCTGTAACGTAGGTTGTTTGTTCAATGTTCTGTGGTAGTGCTGCTTCAGGTAAAGGGCCGATACCATTTGAGGATAATTTTGGTGCATGTAATGGCGCATCATTTTCTTGCAGGCGTATTGAGTAACCTTTTTTAGGTTCGGTAACAATAATATTATCTTCACCGATTACCGCAAAAGCATTGCGTATATTTTTAATCGCAACAGTTAAAGAGCTATGTGTAACGACTTTTCCTGGCCAACAACACTCAAGTAAATGCTCTCTACAAATCGTAACACCATGGTTCGAAGATAATAACGCAACAATAAGTATTTCAGACTTTGATAATTTAATCGATTGTTGATCGGTTGTACGAGTAACAGTTTGAGTCAAAGTATCAATATTATAATTGCCGATTGTAGAATATGTGGCCAAAGGTTGCTCATTGAACATTGTTTTTAACTCATAGACAGGTACAAAAAAACAGGTTTGAATGAACAAACCTGAAAGCAGTGTGATTTTATCTTATTGGTATTAGAACAATCAATACAGCGTTATAAGTTCATTTTGAATCCTAGGTGCATTATCTTTACAGTCGCCAAACCAGATTTTACAGCTTCAAGATTCATGGCCATCTCTGTTGCTGTTTTCTCATCTTTCGCTAATACCGCAATTGAATAAATAGGCCTTAACTTTTCATTGTTGGCTGAATTTTTATCTTCTATTTTTTGAACATTCAGATAGGAAGATGTCACTTTGCCACTGGTATTCCAGTCAACAACTTGCTGTAAATCTTTACCTAAAATTTGGTCTACAACGTAGGGAGAATGTGCATCTGTCCATTCTAGTTCAATCGCGTAGTTTTCTTGAACTAGTTCTGTATTTAGCCACTTGTTCCCAAGATCTCTAGCATCGACAATTGTGACTAAGTCTTTTTTAGAAAAGGGAAGTTGGCTAATTATATTCTTTACCGACTCTTCATTATCAGCTTCAATAACGAAACGAATCATAGGGAATTCTTTATCACCAACAACACTTTTACGAACAAATACATCGTGAATAATTCCGGATTCTACTAGCTGAGAAAAAGCACTTTTTTGCGCAGTCATCGTCTCAAATATCTGCTGAGGATCGTCTGTTTTCCACTCGGTACTCACACCGTAGGCTGCACTATTGGCAGACATAGCGTTAACTAGTAATAAAGGGGCTGCAATTAATCTTATTATCGTTTTAGCTTTCATCGTATATCCTTCTTTAACATTATGATTAGCAATCGTGATATGTTTAATTACGAATGACTTCATATAAGGCGGGATAATTCTTCACACCATCAAGTTCTAGTGCTGGAATTACTTTTTGCATGTTTGAAATAGCACGTTGAAAATCTTCTGTAGATTCCCATTTAGCAATATTGATCAAGAAGAAAGTACTATTAGGCTGTAATGATTTATGCAGTTGAGTTGAAACATACCCAGGTTGAGTCTGAAGAAAATCACGGGCTTTCTCCCAATGCTCAATGGTTGCCTTTTCATGTACCGTTGGTACTTCAAAAGGGTTAATTAAAGTAACATCTTGGGCGAAAACAGGTGAAGAGCAGAGTAGTGATAGGCTTAATAATTGTATTTTCATTTATTTCTTCCTTATCGGCTCGTTTATTTAATTAGAGGGTGAGCCAAGAAGAAATCTACCAGAGTCAGCGTTTATAAGAAGCCTTGAATCATTTAATTCATGTGAATTAATAATAATAAAATGAGAAGGCAATACTAAGATCACCTTTTCAACAGTTTCTAATATCAGAACGTGTAACGCATACCCACTTGGTAGTTCATCTCACGTATATTTTGTACTTGACCAAATGTATTCGCACCTAATGCTCGGTGAGTAAAGTTTGCCTCTAGACCTATATTTTTCGTAATACGAATAGTATTTGCTAATCGTAGTTCATACATTTTTTCGTCATAATCGGCCATTCTGATTGCTGGTTCAATTTGCCAAGCATCTAGAACATTGAATTTTGCACCGAGTTCTACTGTAAGTGCATTGTCTTTTGCTCCAACATAGCCATTCATGCTTGAGATACTAATATCAGCCTGATGCACAAATTTATTGATGTCGAATTGAACATCAATTTCATCAACACCGACAAGACCATATAATGAAAAATTGTCGGTAAAAGGATGAAAATAGCCTAATCCAGCAGTCGTCTGTGTTATCGATAAGCTGTCTTTAGATGTAGAGTCATGGCGAACTTCAGCAAAGAAATTATTATAAAAATTCCAGCTACCACGCAAGTAGTACCCAGTCGTGTAGTCGTAACTTTTACCTAAGGCTGTAGGAATATATTCATCAAAAGATGATAACTGGAACCCGCCAGATATGAAATCATAATCAGAGTTCGCAGTCGTATTGAAAGAGGTTGCTGTAAGAATAACAGCAAGTAGTGGTGTGTATTTTTTAACATTTAATACAAGCATGGTTCAACTCCTAATTATTAGGCAGCGAACCATAAATTAAAACGTCTATTTACGATACATTACGAAGCATTAATTCACATTAAAGAGTAACTTAAAATATTAAATGCATCTATAAACAATTAGTTACATTATAACTATTCATTTTATTTAAACGAAATGAACAAGCAATAGGTGACACCGTCACTGTTTATCTAGAGGGTATAAGAAAATAAAGGGGGACTAAATGTATACAGATTGTTGGTAAAAAAGGGCAATCATCAGTGTGAATAGCCCTTTATCTGTTCTTACTTGTCTTCAGAAGTGTAGCTTGAATATGAACAGTAATAGCAGCCATTAGATTGTGGATATATTTCTTTAGCGGCATTTAATGCAGTACTGCATGCTGTGTGGTACCCAAGAGGATCACAGTTTTTTACACCAGGGCTGTGAGTACATGTTGCTGTGTGAACTTCATGATCGCCATTATCTTGCGCTTTCTTATCAACATAAAACAAACTCATAATCACCTCTGACAATTAATGTTCAATCGGATTCTTGAATAACCACACTACTCCTATACAATTATAGGTGATAGTTAAGAATACAAATAGTTAGATGAGCGTCACTAGTTGTTGGGTATAGAGGCTAGGGAAGTGATTCAACTCACGCTAAAGATTCCCATCAAACTCTAAAGGTTACACTGTCACTTAATTGAACTGTGTTTTCTGATTTAATTTGTTATATCGCAATCATTCATCGATATTGTTTGGTGGTACAATTATAGTCAGAATACAGTATTCTTAACGATTTTTTCTGCTTTCGATATTCCTTTTTCTTCTTTTTATTACCCATTGAATATTTTTTATCTATATCTTTAATTTTTGTTACTAACCCTGAACATGGTAGATTTTTGTATTGCTTAATATATTGATCTACAGTTTTAGCATTTAAAGAAAAACAAAAAAACAAGGCTGTTAGTAAAATCCATTTCATCATTATTTGTCTTTTTTACAAATGTAATTAGCATATCAAACATTAATAAATGAATAGGCGCGAGTATGTAATAAATAGAGAGGCTGCATGTATTTAAAAGTAGAGAAAGAGTTGTTACATTGTAATTTGAATAGAAAGCTCGCCTATCATATAAGATGTAGAGTGAATTTTTCGGGTTTACTTAAAAGAAAATGTGTGTAGGTGTGGCATTCAATTTTAAAAAATGCATTCACACCGACAAATTATGAAGGCAAAAAATTAATTATTGCCTTCATTCTGGTTAAATATTAATACTTGGCGGGATTTTACTTGGTAATAAGAAACTGTATTCTTGACGAGTTTCGTTACGAATATTAATTGTTTGTTCAATATCAGCTAACGATGCTTGGAATTGACTGAGCGGTCCACCTTGATCAGTGATCCTGTCATCCTCAAACCAATCCAAATAAGGAAAGTTGTTGCTGCGATACTCACCGAGTTGACGATAATATACGCCCCCTAGCAATTGTAACAAAGAAAGCTGCTCCAGAGACTGTGACATCGGAGGTAGGTTTTGTAACCAAGCTTTTTCTGTTTGAATATTTGTCGGATCTTTACCCCAGATAGCTCCGGTTACTGCTGGCGCGAAGCTCATCAAAGAACGTTGTGGGAAATTAACTGCTGCATGTTGTGCGCTGGAGGTGAAAATAATCATCGTCAACACATCCGAGAGCTGTTCACGAGTCGTGATGGGTTTAAATCCGTTAATAGCACCTTCTGTCATTAACGACTCAGCCCATGCTGCCAATTCGTAGTCTTCGGTCACAGTCGCATCATCAGTATAGTAAATACTGGTATAAGCCGTAGTCCAATTATGAATCGCTTCCCAAATCAAAGTCGCGTCATCACGATACGGATAATCAGGTAAAAAATCCCTATTGCCTACTTGCCTCGTAGCCAAATCATTGGGGAGCATGTACCTATAAAAATCGAGTCCGAGTCGATCCGTTCCTGCTGCATTTTGAGTTGCTTTAATTTTTCCGCCAAAAATACTTTCAATGGGGCCACCTGCGGCGATTAGACTGCCGGCAGCACTATTATTGATGAATAAGGTGCCTTCAAAATGGGGAAGCAGTAATACATTAATGGGATGAGATTCAGCAAGACAGCGATTAGTCGCGATTGTAAAAGCTTCAATAACTAGGTGAGTACGACCAAGGTGGACAAAAAGTTCATGATAATTACCATCAGCAACTTGCACCATCGTCATGGCTGCTTGCCACTGCCAGTACTCTGAAGAATTATCATTATTCTGTACTGCATAGGTGATTGTGGAGTCATCTTTGTTTTGACCGCTTTGAATAGCTACTGGGATCAGTGATTTTCTATCTTTGGGTAGCGCGAATAATGCGATTGGTGCGAAGACTTGCTTCTCTGGGGTTTGAGGGTTATCGACAAGTACCTTCAATTCATGATAGTCCAAAAGAAATACTCGGCTTTCAGCCAGTGCCTCAGCTAATGAGTCATCTAACCCCATGACTTTCTGATAATCAGTTTCGTTGACCGGAAAATTATCAGCCAGACTGGAAACGCCTTTGATTAACATGGGGTTTTGGCCTGCGACTCGATAACGAGCAAAACAGTCATTTTGTTGAAAAGCAGCAGCGACTGCTGGTAACGGAATTTTTTGAAAAAGATCTTTATAAGCATCTAGGCCTTCATCCTCTCGATGCTCTTTGACCTCTGCACGAACCAATCTGAGGTATATCTCAACCAGTGATTTCAACATCTCTGTTGTGTTTGAAATAAAAGCCAATTGTTGCCCTAGCTTCAAACTACCAAGCGCGTCTGAGGCCTCATTCACACCTTTTTTAATGTCTACCAATTCAGCGGTGTCTTTTACGTTGGATACGAGGTTCTCCACAATCGGCATTAAGGTCTTCAAAACGATGATCGTCCATGTCAACGTTGGGTTTGCGTCTTGAGGTACATCTTTTGCCATTGGTACAGGTCCTACATTTGGGTTCTCCAAATCCCAAACATAATTTTCCTGTGTTTTTACCAGTTGTTCTTGTCGCTTTTCTTGCTGGCGATGGCTGTCATTTTGAGGAAGAGATGGATCTTTACGAGAAAATAAATCAAACATGTGAATCCTTTCTTTTGGATATTGGAATAAGCAATAATGATCGTTGTGTGTAAATAGTGAAGGTATGGTCATCTCTCCATCGACGGTACTATTTTGTTACAACTGAACATCTATTTGATGAGACGCTCTAGAGAAGATAGTTCACACACAAGAAGACACCTGACAGATATTCAATAGATTGCTTATTGGTTGCATTTGCGTGAACTGTTTCCATAAATGTATGTCGGTTAATAGGAGGAATTGCAAAAAAATCGGCCAAGTCTCGGATTTTGTCACCTAATTTAGCGACTCATTATTATCAAAGGAAAATAAATGGATGGTTATGCTCAACTTTAAACAGAAAAGCACTCAAATGGATTTGGTACTGTTGCGGCAGAGATTTTAACGGGTATACCAAACTAGTTGATGTAACTATTAGTGAGTAAGGAGTTCAAGTGTCGGGCGAAAGCCGCAAACTTTCATTATATGCCATCTACTTTTCCGTTCAATAAAGCACATGCATCGGTATTGAGTGAGTTTAAAAAGATGTTAGCGGATCATGACGTTGGAATGGGGAGTGGATGGACATAAGCAGAAAAATGAGTAGAAACTTATTGAATATCTTGGTGTTGGGTGTAACGTAGGTTAAGTTGATTACTGTATTTAAAGGAGCGTTGTATGATTGATACTCTGATCTCAGCAATTGAAAATAGGCAAGAAATCAAATTTACATACAGTGGTTCCCCCCGTGTTGCTCAACCAGCGGCTGTCGGTGAATCTTCAAAAGGAAATTTAGTTCTTAGATGTTATCAAACACAAGGTGAACATGTCACTCTAGGACATGAGTGGGATTTGTGTAGCATTTCTAATATACAAGAACTTGAGATTACAACAGATACCTTTTTAGTCGACCCACCTGATTATAAACGTGGTGATAGAAACCTGAGACGAATCTACGCTCAACTATAATATACCAAGCCCGCAATAGCGGGCTTGGTCATAACTAGAGGCTAGGGTAAGTTAAGGTATTTTCTTTTTTATTACCCGCATTATCTCGAGGCATCTGAGTCGAACATCTTCATTAATTTTGTTCGAAGATGGCAAACCACGGCGTTGATGAGTAATACCAACAGCGCCAAGCTGACGAAAGCGAGTGATCAGTCGCTGAACTTGTCGAACACTCAAGGACAGAATACCTGCAGCATCTGATCGTCGGATTCGTTTCTTACAAACATCGCTAATAGCATTCAGGCGTAAAAACTCTTTTTCATTCATCGTTTGTGAATCTCACATAGATCAGATAGATACTGATCACCATAGGAAAAACAGGACATTTCCGTTACAACAATAATGACGATGGACAACATAAGCCTTTGTAATTATTGATAAGGTTCACAAAAGTCATGGTGTCTTCGATACTCACGGGGAACTATATTTTTCGCAAATTTGAGTGCGGTTTAAGCAAGAATGAAACCAGCGAATTATGTTTTAAAAGTGTGAGAACCATCACGCGTTGGGATGGAGGCCAAGAGATACCACCGGAATGTAAACGGTTAATGAGAATGTACACTGGGCGAGAAGTAGGAATAAGCGAAAGTTGGATAGGGTGGAGAATCGCCAAAGAAAACCTAATTTCACCTAACGGATTAAGTATATCTTCAAACAAAGTATTAACAGGTACTGCGATATTAGAGATAGGTGCAGAGCAGGATAGTCGTAACGTATCTTTAATCATGAAAACGGCAAGGGCACTAAGAAAGATACTAAAGAATTAATAGTGAATGCACTAACAGCGCTTAAATAAAGGCTGTTAGTGTATACCAGAAGAAGATCATACAAAAACTGCCGAGTGTAATGTATCACCTTTATTGCTTTATTTTTAAATCATATGCTTGTGCATTAGTTCCTTACACAACCCACTTAATCGGTCTGAGCTACTTTTGATATGATCTCTCGATTTCTTATATACTTCATCAGAATTTACAGTCTTACGAGCTAACTCTCCGGAGTTAGCAGCCCATATAAGGGGCATTTTATCTATAGCAAAGTCTTCACTATCAAAGTCAATTCGTTGAAAATAAAGCCCATGCAGCATTTCCATTTTTGAAATTGACTGTTCAAATAAAGCATAAGCGGCAGGGTCGTTTGTATAATAGCCACTTTCACATCTATAAGTCATGCGCTGAATATCAGTGATCAGTTGATCGCAAGCATTTGTGTAAGCAATTGAAGCTTCGTAAAATTCTTCAATTTTTTCACATATAATTTTCTTACGTTCTCGACGGTTAATATCATCCCACCAAATTACAGAGGGGTCTTCGATTGAAGAACGATAATCTAAGCAAAAAGGTGCGCCATCACCGGACGAACCAAAACAAATGATATACCTAAAATCAGTTATATCTTGAATGGCTCCGGGGTAGTCAGGCAAACTTCCATCACCATAAACACCATAAACACCATCAATGACGAAATCTGATGATAGCTGCTTTGTGGCATTAATTATGGGTTGTTCTGATTCATAAAATTCACCTAACTCAGTTTCGAGCAAATATCCGTAACTATCACAATCAGTTTTGAGTTGCCACGAACCAACATCCCGTCGCAACAATCCTGTTTGTATGGCTGTAATCATTTCTTTGGGTAAATTGAGATTTCTAATTTTCATACCTAAAACTGTTAACGCCTGCAATAAGGTGCCCCGCACTAAACTAACAAAGCACACCGAACTTCATACCAAAACTGCCGAGTGTAACGGGTCACCCTTAATTGCCTTGTTATGCAACTCCATCCAATAATACGATCATACTTGACCGAAAATCTTTCCACGCACGATAAATCTGCGACATACCGGCAACAAATTCATACTCTGATAATTCCAATTCACTTTCAACAATTTGAGCCAGAGAAACCTGCATGACAACCTAATACAGGCATGCTTGGCTGCTGCACCAAACCAATAGGCAAAGAAATGCGCCAACACTTTCACAGCAAAGTAACGTTGAAATCATGGTGTTAAATTGCCAGAAATAAAGGCAGCAAAGAAAGCAACAACAAACTTATCTACGGTCTTTCAGGCAGCCTGTCGCTAAACGAATGGCCAAGGATGTCGTGGAAATAAGCGATGAACTATCTACCATTGAAAATCTTGGCTCTAGGTGCATAACGCCTGCCATAAGTTGCCCGCCCCAAAACTAAACAGACCACCGTAAACTCACAAGCCATTTCATACCAAAAATGCGCCGTGGCAAGGGTCATCTTGATGGCCTTGTTATGAAAATTTATTTCTATCCGCCAAAATCACAATGTTCCTCAACCAAACTTGCACGATAGTTTCCACTACGAACAATATTACATAGTCGAGTGATGAACTGAATTACTGATTCATTGGTTTCTTCTACACTAGTAGAAACACTTAAATACTCACCACGCTTTACTCGCGCATATCCTACATACTGTCTGCCTTCAACATCGGCATCCACACCTAGTATGATGGATTCACGCGAATACTTATTTGCGTTAACATTCTCTCCAAGCACAGATGAAGCACCATAAAATTCAGCTGCCATAGGGTTAATTGACGCTAGAAAAACCTTCAAAACACCTTCCAGTACTTGTTCAGTCGGGTTATTTTTAAGCTCATCTTTCGTAAGCTTCATAGATAAAGTAACAAGATACAAATCATAGTCAGAGTAATAAGCTAACTCACTAAAGCAATATTTTTCTTTATCACTACACTTAGCTACATCAAGAATTTGGGTCTGATCTAACAAAAACTTATTTGGAATATGTATATTCAAAGATTTAGTTTCTATAAATCGCTCATAATCCTGCCCAGACATGGCTGGCTGCGCAAATCCTAAGCCTGAATTGACCAAAAACTCATTAAATATAGTCCGCCAACTGCGTCAACAATTTCGTTTCAAAACCCAATCAGAGCGTAAACAAGAACAAAGTCAGTATAGGCAGTATCTCGCCACTTTTCGATTGGGAGGCGCATTATGAGCGAAGCAATCAAAGCTGCTGGTCGTGCAGCCGAAGTTATCGAGCAGTTAATCGCTGAAATGCTAGAAGTGTGCGCTGATGATAATTGCATGGGTCTGGCCGAGTTAGAAGTCGAAGGACAACCATTTCAAATTCAGTTGTTAGTGACGAGAAATGTTGATGACTTTCTTGATGATGACTTGGTATTAGCAGGTGGTGAATCATGATCATTCAAAGAATCCCTAAGCAAGTGACTAAAGCCCCTTCGGGGGCGGCGGTTTCTTCTATGCCATTGCACGAAGTTGCGATCCCATTAGATAAATCAATCACCGCACAGTACATGGCTGACCATGCTTATCGTGAATGTAAGCGTTCTCTAATGATTGCGCGTCAAAATCGTCTTAATGGCGATCATGAAGATGTCGCGTTTTTCTTGAATGATGCAGCTGAGTTTCGTCGCATCTATCAGGCTTTTGCTAACGCCGTTGATGTTATGGGTGGCTTGTAATGAACAACACCCTTTATCAACTTTTGAAAAATGACATTCGTGCCAGCATTGCGCTGGCGCGGAGTTATCGATTGGCGGGCGAACGCCGCACCGCGATTCAATTTATGGCCGATATCAAAGAAACTCGAAAGGAATTAACGGAGGTGATTGCTAATGTTGCCACCTAACGATGTTCTCTATGTGGCTGGCGCAGTTCAGCCAGCCGATATAACTAAAAGCAATCAAGCCGCCTTCGAGAGCGGTTTTTTAGGATTCGATTTTTGTGGTCCACGACCTCAAGAAGTTACACCGCAACAATTTTGGGATTTAAATCGCGTTAACCGAGATACTGATTTTATTGCCAATAAACAAAAAGCGCATGCTGCTTCTTTGCCTAACTATAACGCTAAACATCTCCGCGAAGCGGCGGCACGAAGTGACGAAAACAATAGGCTTGTCCAAGGGCGCAAAAGTCCGACACACCCACAACAAGCCGCGTTAGACCGTATTCTGAGACAAGAACGCAAGCTACAGCGCGGTGATACGGTGCTATCCAGCACCGAGGCTTTCTACAATCATGACACCTTGTACGAGCTAGCAGAGACCAATGAAACCAAGCCGTTATCCACAGTCAGATTAATGAATCGTAACTGGTCAAATCAATATCGCGTTTTGCACCATACCCAAACCCGACCAAGTGCCGCACCCGAAGCCCAATCTGGCGAACGCTACACCGAAAAACTAACCCAACGTGCTGTTACCAAAATTTTCGAATCGGGGGCATATGTCGCAGCTTGCCATGATGGTTTTACTACCTTCTTAACCCCGACATTTTCACCCGAGCAACGTGAAAGAATCTTCTCGGGCGAAACCACCATTGGCAAAGAGGTATCCCGTTTTCTGGATGGCTTGAAAAAGATGTATCAGCGCGGCTGGCACGGAATTAATACTGACAACGAGCCATTTGAATTAGAGCCGATAGAAGATCCATTTCACTACATTTGGGTAGCGGAATGTCCAGCCAATGATGATGGTGAACCGAATCCCCATGTGCATATTTTGCTGCAATGGACAGTAGAACGTGAACACTTTGAAGCGTGGGCTTCGCGTATCGAAAACATTTGGGGGCATGGGTTTGCCAAGCTAGAAAAAATCAGACACACCAAAGCGGCAGGAACTTACATCATTAAAGCCGTGGGGTATGCCGCTAAAGGCGGCAATGCCAATCAAGGTTTAATCAAAGGCAATCGCTATAACATCGCCCGCTGCAGCCGCGCTCCAGGTTGGGATTGTTTAGCCAGTTTTGAAGCGGGCAACATGGCAGCGATTATCAAAGAATTAGGGTACAAGTTAGAGCAATGGCGCAAACCGATTGATCGTTATATTCGCCGCCTTCAAAAGCAACATGACCAAACCATCAAGGCAAAAGCGATAGCGAAACAAGCCAAAAAGCCGAAAGAGGTACAACAAAAGTTAAGTGCAAGGCTGGCGAAAATTGAACACCAAATGCGGGCAAGCCGTGACCAACTCAAAAGTCGTGGCGTATATGCCACGACAAAAAACAGTTATTGCGCGTCCTTCGATGGTGAGCAAGCCGAAGAGAAAGCCTTTGATTTTTTGCTCTGGGCGGCGGGTGCACGTGGTTGGTCGATGGAATCGAAATCTGATGATGATGCCTATCGCCAAACCGTCAATGAAGCCAAACAGTTAGCCTGTATTGAATACGCTAATAAGTACGAACGATTCAAAGAAAAAAGCGCTTACTGGCAAAGCGTTCTAAGCGATCCATTAGTACCAAATGAAACCGATAACGAAGCGGAATTAGCCAAATCAATGCTAATCCGCGAACAGTATGAAACCCACGCATTAGCCGCATAAAGGAAGCCGTAAACAATGGATGAATTGAAAGGAATCACAGTAGAACTGGATAAAGAAGTGCAAAAAGCCAAAGGCAATATGTTTGCCTCAAAGTTGATCGCACCATTGCGTTTGGTGTTGGTTTGGATGAATGGCGTTAATCAGAAATTGGCTGAATTAGAGCAACGTGGTGGAGGGCATTTTTAATGGATAACAACGGATGGCCAACACGCGCCTCAATCAATCCGACTGCTGGCGGTCAACGCTGCGAATGTGGTGATGTGCGTACCTTGCACCGCTCGCGGGGTAAACGCGCAAGATTCCTGTACTCAATGTGCGATAAATGCGGCACCGACCAACGGACAGGAGATCCAGTTCAACGTGTATTCAATCAATTCTATGTGACTAAAGCGGAGTTAATCACCAGTGAGCAAGCGCAACCCGAAGAATCCAGCATCATTGAAGAAGCATCGCCAACACCAACAGAGACAAGCGGTGAAAGCGGAGACAATAAAAGCCCAATCGTTAAACCAGACAAGCCAGCAACCACCTGCCTTGCAGAGCAAACCCGTAACCGAACCACAACCGATAATCAAACCGAAAAAGAACCGCAACAAAAGCGTATTGGTTGGGGTGCTGTGCTTTGCGGCATTGTCCTTGGCGGGCTTACTGGCGGTGCAATCGTTAAATTCAACTAACCCAATCAACCTATAGGAAACAACATGGAACTAGAAGACCCAATCAAGACAGAAGAAGCCGAACAGATTGAACATCATTCAGAAGAAGATGAAAAACGATTTACCAATAGCTTCAATGACGATGTCGATTTTGATCCAACACAAACCGACGTTAAAGCAAAAGAAGAACCCGAAACCATGTCCATTGAAGCGGCAGCAGGTATCGTGTTCATGGGGTTAATGGCAACAGAATCAACACTGAAAATGGCGGTGCACAAAGACTTCAAATTTGATGCAGACCAAGCCGAAAACGTAGCCTATAAGGTTGCGCCTTTGATCGTGAAATACGGCGGTAAGCCACCGCCATGGTTAGAACCGTATATGGATGAAATCATGGCATTGTTTGCAATTGGTTTATTAGGGTTCAGCAGCATGATGCAAGTCAGGCAGTTAAAGCTAGAAGACATAAAATCGAAGAAGGCAGCGAACGATGATGATAACGAAAAGGTGACCGCGTGAAACTCCAACCTGTTAACCAAAACAATACGCTAGATAATCATCATGCGTATGCGGTTGGCATGTCTGGCTGCGGGAAAACATCCGCAGCCAAAAAGCTGTTTGTTAAGGCAACCGACCAAGTCGTAATTTTTGATCCCTTGAATGACTACCAAGGAAAACTCGCGGGTCGGGTCGTTCGTAGCTATTCCAACCTGCGTGACTTTGCCATTGCCGTTATTGCAGGGCGTAAAACCAAGCAAGGGTTTAAGATTGCGTATTATCCAAAACGAGAAACAACCGAAGAAGATTTTGACCGTTTCTGCTCAATTGCATGGGGCGTTGGTGATGGTAAACATGCCAAACCTATAAAAGTAATCTGCGAAGAAGTCGCAGAGCATAGCCACACCACGGGCAAAGCAACGGGCTATCATGGCAAGTTATTGAGGCTAGGGCGGAAATACAACATTCACACCATCAACATGTTTCAGCGTGGGCAAGAAGTATCAAAGACGATCATTGATAACTGTCAGTATGCGTGTGTGATGATGCAAAAAGCCGATGATAGTGCGCATTACATCCAACGCAAAACGGGGATACCAGCCAGTGAGATTATTCCGTTGGTTAAGCTTGAGTATATTTTACAGGATGGAAAGACTTGGGTGATGGGTAAAATAGCATGGTAAGTTATTGTTTTTCTATATTTAAAATTAATTATGGCTTAGTATGTGCATAGTAAGTCACGATTGGTTTTAAGGGTTTTTTTTTGGAAACTATAAACAAATATTTACACTCATATATTGATCTTGAATCACCACAATATGCAGTATTAATTACCGGTGGTTGGGGGACAGGAAAAACATTCTTTATCAAAAACTTCCTTAAGAACTTACCTAATGATGCGTATTGTTATATAAGTTTATATGGAGTTAAAGATAACAGAGAAATAGATAGTGAGATTTTTTCAAGTTTATTTCCTTTATTTAAAAACAAAAGTATCAAGCTAGCAACTAAGATTGCCAAGGGGATATTAAGTGGCGCTCTTAGAATAAAAGTCGATGATGATGTTAGTTTTAGCTCATCAGCAAAAATTGACATCTCTGGTAATGATATTGCAAGCAAATTAAATAAAAAACTGTGGATCTTTGATGACCTTGAACGTTCAGGTATGCATCCAGCCGAGGCGTTAGCATATATTAACAATCTAGTCGAACATGAAGGGTGTAATGTTATTGTCATTTCTGATGAGTCAAAGTTAAAATGTGACTCTTCAGTTGAAAACTGTGATTTAAATTCGTACTCAAATATTAAAGAAAAAACGATTGGTAAAACATTTAAAGTAAAAACAAACATAAGGTTATTTATAGAAAACCTTACCACAACTATTCAAGAAAAATCGCCAGTCACTAGCCGTCTTTACAAACAAGAAATCAAAAAAATAATTAGCGTCAGTGAAAAGGCTGAAATTACAAACCTTCGAGTATTAAAAAAAGTACTTATTGATTTCGATTTTATATCGAGTAATTTTTCCCCTTCATTTATAGATAATCACGAAGCAATCAGGTCTTTGTTTTATTGTTATTTCCCAATTGCTTTAGAATATACACTTAATAATAATGATGCATTATTTGAAGGATTGGTACATGGATTTCAAACTTTCCCTGAAGATAGTACTGAAAAGAAAAGTTATTTTAAAAGTATAATCACTAAATATGGGTATTCTATGTTTGATAGTAATCTTAGTCCTGACGATTGGAAGAGAATCATTGTCGATGGGCATGTGGATTATAGGTACATAGAAGGTATATCCTATAAAAGGTACATACCTGATGGTTGGGAAGAATTATGGGAATTATGGGGAATTAAGGATGAAGAACTTAATGGGCTCATTGAAAGGGAATCAATAAAATTAGAAAAAGCAACTTACTCAGAAGTAGGGCAAATCAAACACCTTATCGCTTTGTTTTATTTTCTTGATGACAAGGGCGTGGGCGATTTGAACATTGAAAAAATAATTTCCGATGCCAAGAATTCAATACTTTATCTGTCTGAGGAAAAACTTTTCGATTATATAAATAGTAGGGCATATGACAGCGCCTATAAAGGAAGAGTGTATTTTGATTCACCTCGATTGAGTTCTATTAATGATTTTATTGATGAGGTTTATTTAAATATGAGTTCGGGAAATATGGAAGCCTACATTGATAACTTTCTATTTTATACTGAAAATGACATAGATCGCCTTGATGATATGTTATCCGAAGGTAAAAAATATAGTTCCTTTAAGAATAGAAGTATATTAAACAAAGTAAAGGCGGAAGATTTTTTGTCTGCCTTTAAGGGGCAATCATGCAGGGATATAAACAAAATAAGCAAGATAGTTATAGAACGATATAATAGAACACATCAGAACCCTAACTTAAAACTTGAATGTGGTTTTTATTCATCGCTATTGTCTGAAATGAAAGTTCATTTAGAGCAACATTCAAAATCACTTAGTAGTATAGCTATAACTGATTTTATAATATCTCTTGATGAAGCAATTTCAAAAAATAAAGTACTAACTTAATTTGATTCAAGTCTAATATTCAAAAGCCCGTAAACCTATAGGTTCACGGGCTTTTTTTCGTTTGCCTTAAAACCGAATCACCTGCTTTCCTATTGGCTCTTAACCACGTTTATACAGAGAGCTAATAAACATGAATGCAAAAACTAAAGGGTATGCAGTCACAGCTGTGATTGCACTGCTTGTCGCAGCTGGCGTTGTCTGGGCATCAAATAATGTTGATGCCGTTGAAGACCAAATCGGTTAAGGGGCAAGCATGGAACTGTTAAGCACAAACTTCGCGCCACGCCCTAAAGAACTCGATCCAATTGAAGGTGTAGGTTGGGGCAATCGCGCTTCATTGCGCATGGTATCGGGTCCGACTTATCACAGCATTGAATTGGTGACGGATATTACCGATCCCAAAGACATTGAACGTGT
Source organism: Photobacterium profundum (assembly GCF_003026285.1). Taxonomy (GTDB): domain Bacteria; phylum Pseudomonadota; class Gammaproteobacteria; order Enterobacterales; family Vibrionaceae; genus Photobacterium; species Photobacterium profundum. The sequence goes on along the minus strand of NZ_PYOD01000019.1, from coordinate 16,831 downwards.
TGAAGTGTCTTTGAATGGGTCGGCTAAATTCAGCGTGTCGGGTGAAACACTGGTTGCACTGCAAGCCCACCGTAAAAACTACGCGCAAGCGGGTCGTTATACCATTTCATTTGGTGATGCGACGTTGCGTACCAAGATTGGTGTTCGCCAAACAGACCTCGTTACCTTAGCGGGTGAAATATGGTTTATTCACATCACACTAAAAGCCAAAGACGCGTCAGTAAAAGCACCGACAATGCGTGCTCGTGCCCACGTTCTGCCAGCACAAGCCGAACGCTACTACATGCCGCGCTTGTATGAGTTGACTTGGTTTGCTGCGGCATCGGGTCGAACGCCTTTCGACTTTTCAGAACGTAGCGCAGGGTTAAACCTCAAACGTATCCACTTCAAAGATGATTCCATTCAACGTGTTCGTGTGATTCGTGATACCTACGAAGAAATGAACATAACCAAAGATGACAACGCTTACGATCTTGCTCAATCAAAGAAAGAGCAAACCGTGGGTTGGTTTAGCCTCGACTTTATCCGTTACGGCTTTGGTGCCGATGGCATGTTAAACACTGCCGCCCGTAGCCAATTGTGTTTCGAGCTGGATAAAAACGAAGTCGGCAGTATTCCGGTGATTGTTGAAGCGGTTGAACAGGTCAAGCCATTGCCGAACGCGGCATAAGGGGACGCCATGAGTTTAATGGATAGCTGGGGCGAAAGCCTCAGCGGAATTACCGACTCTATTTTTACGGGTGGTGAAAGTTTGGTTGATGCTTGGTTTGATAGTGAATCTGAGAAAGTCGCGTCAGCCGCGCCCGAAGAAAACCGCCCAAAACAAGAGCAAGCGCAACAGCCAACGGGTCAACCGATAGCGTACGCGCCAGTGAACAACAATATGTTGATGATTGGCGGCGGTGTTGTGGTCTTGATGATGTTCATGATGCTAATGATGCGAGGTAAATAAATGCCATTTCTATTTTGGCCGTTATTCGCGGGCAGTATCGGCTTTGCGGGCGGATTGTTTAGCGGTGAAGCCTTTTCCCGAACGCTTAAGATTTTGCTCTTTGTCGTTATGGGGCTTTGGTTAGCCAACATCATGGGGGTGATGAAATGATCCCCGGTCTCGGAGCATCGGCAGGCGGTTCGATGCCAATCAGTGCGGGCGGTGGTGCGGCAGGACCATCAACCGCAACGTCTGAATCCAACATGGGTTTCAAGGTGGGTGCCATCAACATGGGTGGCGGCAATATGTTATCCAATTGGCTTCCTGTCTTATTAGCGTTGATGGCGGTCTGGTTCTTAGTGAAAAAGGTGGGCTAATGCGCTTACAACTGATGCGACCAAACCGCGCTGATATTCACAGCCAATTTTTGTTATTGCGTCCAGCGTTTGATCGCGTCCAGAACGCTAAAACAGAATTTGAGTTTTGTTGTGATGCAGTGAAAAACAAACACGCCAGCTTGTACCACTTAAAAAGCAAAGGCGTGTCGGTTCGGTTTGTGGGGATGGTAACGCCAGAGAATGACTACCTCATTCTAGCTATGACAGGGCGCGGGCTGACACATGCCGCGCCAACCATTATTGAGGCCGTCAAATCACAGGGCTACCGCTCCATTAAGTATCACACAGTGCGCCAAGGCATGACACGCATTTTACAACGCTTTGGCTTTTCTATTTTAGACACGACGACACATGACACCGTGTTGTCACTTAGCTTGGAGGGTTCGTAATGGGTGGCGGCGGCAGTAGCTCCAGTAAGAACACCACAGAAAGTACCAACACCAGTGGTCAGAATGCCATTTCAGGTGACAATTTAGGTGTCACCATTGCAGGCGTTAATGACTCAAACATTGATGTGACCATGACCGACCACGGCGCGATGGAACGCGCCGCAGAGTTAGGCGAATTAGCGTTAACCAGCAACGTGAAAGCATTAGGGATTGCAGCCAATTTAGGCAGCGATGCCATTGATGCGAATAAAGACATTGCCAGTGATGCAATCGCACTCAGCCGCGATACCACCAAACTGGTGAGCAATTCACACAGTGAAAACTTGCAGTACGTGGCAGGGCTAGCGGGGAATCAAGCCAAGCAAAATACCGACAACCTTGAAACCCTCAAAGAGCTGGCTGAAATGAAAATCGACGGCGGGCAAGTGGCAACCTCAAAACAGATGACCATTGTTATTTCAGTGATCGCGTTCTTGTTGGTTGTGGCGTTCGTGATGCGAGGTAAGAAGTAATGAGCTTTAAACAATTCATGCAACCGCGCCAACGTAACCAATTTCAGATTATGGGTGAATTTCTGTATGTCGAAGCCTGTAACGATAAGGTTTTACTGCAGACAGAGCGTGGGGAATACCGATTACAGCAAGGTGCTCAAATCATTGATGACAACCTGAGCGGCTTAGTCACCATTGAGAACTTGGGCGAGGCGGGCAACGTCGAAATTCTGTATGGCTTTGGGCAATACGTCCCCCCAATGGATGGCAAGTCCGTGACCGTGTCACAAATGCCAGCCGTTAAAGTATCCGAATTACCCGCCATGCAACTTGCTGAAAATCAACAGGTTGCTATTTCATCCTTGCCAGAAGTGGTATTGGCTGAGAATCAACAACTGGCGATTTCACAGCTACCCAAAGTGCAGCTAGAAACAGGGCAAGCATTACGTATTTATGCCACGACCCCTGTATTAACCAAGCCCGTTGGCGGTGCCTCCGTTGAGACATCGCTATTAACCATCGCCAGCGGGCAAGCGGTATTAGATGCTAATTCATTACGTTGTCACGTTTTGCTAAAAGCCAGTTTAACCAATGTGGATGTTGTCACCATTGGTAATGGCTTCACATTATCTGCGGGGGAAAAGCAGCGAATAGACAGCTTTGGCAGTTTGAGCTTTTCAGGTACTGACAACGACACAATAGAAATCATTGAGGTGATTCGATGACAGAGAAAACATTAAGCCAGCGTTTACCCGTTGGCGATCCACGCAACAAAGTAGAGTTTCTTGCTGATGAGTTTGAAGCCACCGCTGCGGAGTTATTAAGACGTCTTACATTGTTGGAAGGTGCAAGCAGTGGCAGCGATGTTGATCCACATGCATTCAGTAATAATTTGCTGAGAAATGCCGGATTTGTGGGGGCAATTGATGCCGCTGTAAACGGAGGCTCTGACCGATGGAACCAACCTTACGGAACAAAAGATAACAATGACTCGTTATCTATTACGGGTCAGGTAGCACTTCAAACAAGCCCTAACTGGGGTGGCGAAGTGCCTATCGGTGGGTCGGGAACATTTCGTTATGACCATTGGAGCTTTAATACGACAGAAGGCGCATTGCGTTATAACGCTTTCAACTATAAGCAAGTTCTGTTTCAAGTGTTTAGAGTGCCAGCGGTAAGCCGTGACGCCTTACAAACAACAAGCTGTTATTTGCGCTTAATGAGTGGCGGCGGCACTGAAAGGACACGGTTTGGCATTGTTAAACTGGATGAAAATTTTAAAGCGACTGGTTATGTCGCATCAAAAATCGCACATGGACAAGGCACACATCAAGAGTTTGATGTGTGGCTAAATGATATTGATCTTGCTAGTACGGGGTGTACGCATTTCGCCTTCTTTGTTGAGCGGCTAGATGTAAAAACTTACAACATGAGTTCATACATTCTGGGGGCTGGCGTGTATTGCGGAGGTGAGCCTGATTTCATCCCTGAAATTGCCAACACACACATTGATTTTGATGATCAGCAATTTATTAAAATCGCAACGGGAGTGAACGCGGCAGATATTAAAGACAATGCCAGTTTCCCATTGCCAGCAATGCTGTACCCCAATGGTGCGAGCAAGCATCTACTGGTTCATGTTGTAGAGCAAGGTATCCCACGCAATAACTTTCCTAGCCTTATAACCATGACTCAACAGGGCGATCAGTTTGTATTATCGGGAGTGAGTCCCGCCGCTGATACCAGCATAAAATATGATATTGAAGCCTATTACACCAAGAGCGTGAATAAAATTCACTATTACGACATGCCTGACTATGTGGCGGCGTAACCATGAAAACGCTGATTGTTTTAACCAGCGTAACCGCGTTGATGCTTTGGTATCAACGCACTAATCGAACGTTCACACCATCAAGCAACAACATAATCGAGAGTGACATGACAACAGGCTCAACGGTTCGCGGTATCCGTAACAAAAACCCGCTCAACATTGAATACAGCAAACGCAATAACTGGCTAGGCCAACAAGGCACAGACGGGCGGTTTTGTATTTTTTCTGATAACAAATACGGCTTTCGAGCGGGCGCTCGTGTACTAAGAAGCTACCAGCGACGCGGTATCAATACCATTCACAGCATCGTGCATACCTTTGCCCCAAGCCATGAAAATGAAACTGACCATTACGCCAACATGGTCAGTGAATGGATGGGTATCAGCAAGCATGCGCCAATTGATGTCAGCAACGATCATGTCGCGGCGAACATCATCAAAGCGATGGCACGAATGGAAGTCGGGCAGAGCTACCCAATCGACACGGTATTAGAAGGGGTAAAACTGGCATGAATCCAACCGTAAAAAGCATTGGTATCAGCGTTGTCGGTGTCGTGATTGGCGCGTACACCTTAAAGTTTCTACGTAAAAAAGGATGGTTATGATCGACTTTAAACAGAGAAGCACCCAAACCGGTTTGGTACTTATCGCCAGCGTTGCCGCGGGGATCTTAACAGGCAACACAGAACTGGCCGATGTGACTATTGGTGAGTCAGGTGTTCAAATGTCGGGCGTAATTCCAGCCGTAGCCGCCATGTTGATTGGCTTATGGGATACGTTCAGGAAAGAGAAAAAATAGGGGATCTGGATGGGAGAACTGATAAAGCTCTTTGCAGAACTGGGAGTAACGCCCCCAACCCTTATTATTTGTTACCTGCTTTTTCGTTCAGTAAAGGCGCATGAATCAGTACTAAGTGAGCTCAAAAAGATGCTGGCACACCATGAAAAGCGGATCATGAAATTAGAGTGGAATAATCAGCAAAACGAATGAAAATATAGTTGTTATACAGAGGCGGCTAACTTCGTTGAAGAATTAGCCGCAATCGATATAAATCAGTCAGAAGAACCATGTTTTTTTTCAAATTCTTTCGGGTTTTTCATTTTTTCGTATTTACAGTTTTTTTCTGCGTTCTTCCTCTTATGTCCACCGGGATCTGAAATCATTCCACCAATGACTATATTTGTATCTTCTAGTTCTTTGGTGATGCACTCTTTCATGCTTTCTGATTTGTCATCAGGCATAGTCAGTTGCTCCTTAACTTTTAATTACTTGCTTTATAGGTATAGTTAGAAAAAGTCATGTGCAAAAGATTTCTTAATATTCTATTGATTGAGATCAATCACGCGTAGCCAATTGTTTAAGCCCGCAATTACGGGCTCATTTTTTAATTAACCGGAACTGTTCCCCAAACTATACCCACATCACTATAAAGTGCGCCTATGAGTTGGGTAATACCGTTATCATCCACCGTAAATGCAGCCCCGTTGTAATTCCCGTTGTAGCTTGAAGGACTACAAGCTGTTGCCGTCACTGAAACCTTGAAGTAATGGTCATTTTTGGTCAACGTACCAGAAAAAGTACACATGCCATTAATCGTAATATTACCCGCTGAATCAATTTCCCATGTTGAACCATCATCTGTATTGGTATGTGTGCCGATTAATTGATTAAGAGACAAACTATCAGGCTGCTTAACGAAAGTATGAACAAATGACTGGTTATCAATGGTTGCCATTACGCTGGCTGTATTGTCATTGAATGTCATAGATGCTGTCTGTGATGCATTGTAAAAGCTAATGCTATTAGACCAAAGGTGAATGCCTTTAAGATCTAATGTGTCATTACTTACTGTAGCCGTATCGAATAGATACAGATTATTACTTGAATCAGCAGCAAGGACGCCGTGAGTAATCTCGGTATCAATGATCATCACTGCATTATCTGATTTATAGATACCATTGGGTTGAATTAATGGAGTCGGGGAGATCGCAGTGTTTCCCGTGGCTTGTGAATCAGACGAGCCGCCACATGCTGATAATAATGCTACCGAGACAGCTATAACTAAACTTCTCATTCATATTTCCTTATATGTATGTGCAAAACTAAGGCGAAGAATGATAACCATAAAACAAGAAGTATATTTCGTTGGGTGTACGATCTTTGGATTTACTTAACTGTTTGATTTTATTATTCCTGTCGTGTTTCTTTTTCTCTTTGGCGGTTATCTCAGTTTGGTTGATAAAGCCCGCGAACGCGGGCTTATTTATAGCTAGAGGCTAGGGAAGTTACTTGGCTATTTTTCTTTCTGCCATAGCGCGTCGATATTCCTTCTTTTTCTCTTTCGTCACAGTGTCACTTTTTGCAGCTTTAATCCGATGACCACCACGAAATGGTAATGGCGTGACCACATTGGATCGCACAGGAATATAGTCCAGTTCGTACAGTCGCTTTAACGCATGAAACTCATCAAACCGCACAGCCCATGAATCGAGTTCTTTAGGGCTAAATTGTCTGCCTTCGGGTGTAATGATAATGCACCGGTATTCATCAACCCGAAAACCTTGCCAACGAGAATCATCGGGTAAATAGCCACGGGCACGAATTAAGAGCAGTTTCTCAGCCATCGGATTCACGTCCATCCAGCCCGATAACCAACGTTTGACGGTCACGGGCTTGACATGAAACCACGCAGCAGCTTGGGGAATTGAGTCAAAATGGCGCCAAAAAAGTTTGACGAACGATTCATGCAACATGATATACCTCGCAAAATTGTTTCCATTTAGAAAGTTATTTCCGATTGATAACGGCATGATTAATTGATGGCGGCGATGGATAGTCCGTTTTTACCCACATATCGACATCAGCGACATAACCATGGTTTTCATTCAGTCCGTAACGTAGCGGCTTGCTAACATGATGAAAAGCGTGGTGCGTTGAGATAACTAACTGTTTCCAAACCTTTAAATAGCCTTATTAATAAAGGTTTCGTTAGTGACTCGTAAGTGCCGTTCAAATGTTAACAAAGCTACCCCTCGGTGCGTATTATGGTTCGTTATGTTAAACGAGTTACATATTCTGGTTTAATCTATTGCTTTAAAAATAGCGTCCAATTGAATAATAGTAACCAGATAACTGATAACTTCATTTTTCGTATGTACTTGTGCAAGCTAAGTATTAAAGAGACAGCAGAACTTTGTTTTAAAAGTGTGAGAACGGTCACGGAGTGGGATAAAGGAAAGTCGATCCCTCCAGAGTGTAGGCGCTTGATGAAACTTTATTCTGGACGAGAATTGTCTTCAATTGATGATAATTGGAGGCAGTGGCGTATGGCTAAAGGGGAGTTGATAACGCCAAGTGGTTGGGGGTTAACACCTGACAGGATAATAACGGGAAATGCTTTAATTGAAATTGGAGCTGAGGGAGATAGGGATTACATGTCTAAAATAATTAGAACAGCAAGACAATTGAAAGAACTACCGAAGAACCGCAGAAGCAGTTAATCAGTAGTTCTAGTTTTTCTAACAGTCAGCAGCAGGAGGGTTGGCTGTTAGTTTCCGTATCAAAAATGCTGAGTGTTATAAAACGTGTTGATACAATTGTTAGCTAAACTCATGTTCAACTTTAATATTCTTTTTCCGTCTCCAATAAAAGTACTGCGAACCAAATGTTGTGATGAATGCGAATGCCAAGGACGCAATTGATACATATAAACTGGTTTTAGAGTCTGATAGGTATTGATTTACTAACAAATTTTTCTGCTTCAAATCTTCCGATATTTTATAGAAATCAGAACTTACATCGTCAAAATTATTTGCTAATTTTGTTCTAATATTTTCAAAACTATCTTTTTGAGCCTGTTCTAAACCTTCAAAAGGATTTCTCTGTTGGTATTCAGCGATGATAGTATTTAAACCATCACGTTGCTTTGAACTAAAATTTGAATCTAAATAAGTATCACTTTTTAAGTCCTTTAAGACAGTGAGTAATGGTGTATCAATAAGATAAAAATTAGCTTTGTCTTTATCCCAGCGATAGATAAAACCCCACTCCTCTCCGGTGAGGTTTCCATAAAAATGTTTTATTGATTCAAGATCTGCACCATTTTCAACCATTTTAGTGACATTTATTTTAGTTACTAATTTATCGACGTAAACATCATCATCAGAAAGCCAGAACTGCCAAATAAGCCCCCCATAAAAAAGAAAGGCTATAATAAACATACTGGGATTTAAAAGCATTCTATCTATTTCTCGTTCCGTCGATACTTTTTCTTTTGTAGAATCAATAGAGTTCAATGTATCAGTGTTTTCATCTTTTTCTTTCATGGAATCAATAGAGTCCAATGTGTCACTGTTTTCGGACATAAAACCTCAATATATGACTATTGCTTAACATTTTTATTTAATGCCCCAAGATATAACTTAACCAAAACCAGAATGATGGCCGTAAACGTATGTTTAACCTTTCCCCGTATTACTAAACGGAGTAAGGTTAAACATACTAGTCGCTATTCCGTAACTTCTTGCTTAACAACTTCAACAGTATCTGCATCAACCATCTGCTTTTTAATTAGAGAGATGAATCTTTTGTCATTTATTAACTTTAAGAAGAGGTCAATATTATTTTCATCAATTATAAACTTACCATTATCATCAACAGTGAGATTTGAATGCCAGCCATGTTTATCAACAACTTCTTTCATTTCCTCAATAAACTGTTGGTCTTCATAGTATCGAGTCTCTTCAACAGCTACGAGTCGCCTCAATAAGGTTTTGTTGGTTCCAATAGCAATTTTCAAATCGTCTACAGAAGTAATAATTCCTTGCTCAGCTAATGCATCAACAAGGACATCTCTTTTAGCTTCTAATCCTTCTCGAATGTTAAGTCCTAATTCATAGTTTGCTTTATCTCTAATAAATACGTCATCACCATATGCAATAAAGTCAAAGTAATCTCTGAAAGTGAAAATTTTATCAACTTCTACTTTTTTAAAATCACCATCACTGAAAATCCAATTTTTAGCTGATGATGTTCGCTTTAGGTTCCAGCCACCTTTAACTTTAGAAAATGCATAAAATGTATGATTTTCCAATGTAAACTCAACAACTAGAGCCCATGCATTATTGAACTCTTGAATGTTTTCAACAGGTTCATTATCTGCACCTTGACGAACTTTAGTTATAATCGTTAAAAAATCAGTTTCTTGGATGCTATGGACTAAAGCTCTATCTTCATCAGTATCAACAGTAAGAGCTGAGTATGCAGCTAAATTTCTAATTGGTTCGACAGAGTTTTGAGTACCACAAAAGAATTTTTTTAATGCCCCAACTAGATCATTATTTAACCCATCAATTGATGCAGATAGTGCTTTATAATTATTCACACCAGCTCTGCTATTTTTCTTTATCACCCATAAACGACTGGCTATTGATCCAAAATCTACATTTTTAATATTTTCAAGGGTTTGCAGTTTACTTTGCATCCAACATTCCTTACTTTGAGATTATTCCCATATAGTTATTTAACTTAACAAATTTCTCTTTTGTATTAGCTAGTAGGTCATTTCTTGATAGCATTACGCATTCTTTTACTTGATCACCTTCGTTATAGCTACAATCATATAGTCCATATCCAATAGCAGCCAAAATAGGGTTAATAAAGACACTTTGACTCCTAATTGAAAGTAAACAAAGAACACTCAGAAACAATGCTAGAGAAAAGATGTCTTGCCACTTGCTCAAATCAAAAGCGACAAAAGAAATCATGTATGGAATAGTATAATTAACCACTTCACTAGAACGACATTTTGCCGAGATTACTGTTATATCAAATGGGTCCTTTGTTATATTACCCAGTACATACCCAAGTAATAAAAGGCTTATTATAGATAGTATTATTAGAGTGATTACAACGTCTGAATTAGTTACTGTTACCCAATACGGTATTTTAATGTTACTAACCCAAAAAAAAGGTGTTTCCAATGTTTTCTCATACCATACAAAGTCCTTAATATCTTTAATAATCATAATTAAAAATAAAGGAGTATATCCGCTAATGAAAATGGCGATTGATGAAACTAACCTTGTTTTGCTCCTTCTATTCATAAATCCTCCTATTTCCAATATCGATAAATCTAAGTGAACTCATAACTGCAAAACAAACTGAACAATCTTTTATGGATATTCATTGCGTTAAATATCTGACTTAGCAGGGTAAAGAACCACACAAGCCCCTTTAACGTTTGGTGATTGCTATTTTAGCTCTTTATGTACAAAAAGTTATACATTTGATGTACGAAATCTCGCAGCAATATTAATGCATATGATATTGATCATGTTATCAATTCAGAATTGTTATAATCTGATGATTTATTAGTCAAAATATAGTGCTAGTTGTTTAGCTAAGAGCAAAAGCGGCTTGGCAGTGTGAAGGGCGGTTAATGCGGATTTTTGAGTCAGTAACTGTTTCGACCAGCTAGCTATGTCGAAAAATTGGAGTGTAGAGCGTGGTCTTATATGGCTACGCCATTTTATGAAGCTCAGGAACTAGGCGAAGGTAGACTTCGTAAATGAAAAGGTACGTTAAAAGATGACATACTGGTATGTCAAAAAATAACATACCAGAAATGTTATATTACCGTGACCTTGATTAATACGGACATTTGAGAGCTTACCGACTTATCAGAAGTTGTTCTAAATAACCCCCCAATCCACGGTATATCTTTCAATAGCGGCACACCAGATTCTGATTTTCTCGACTCATCCGACACCAAACCACCCAAGATAATAGACTGACCATCGAGCACTTGAACAACCGTATTAATTTCTCGATTGTTGGTAATAATATCAGAGGCGATATCACTGTCTGACACACTCGATGATGTTTGATTTATGCCTAGTACCACCGAATCATTCACGATATGAGGCACAACACTCAAACCCAGCCCCACATTTTGACGTTCAATTTTTTGTACTAATGATCCATTGTTTGAGGTTTCAGTGGAGACTAAGAAGGGCACGTTCTGACCCACATTAATAGAGCCTTTTTCTCTGTCCATCACCAACAGATAAGGTTTAGACAAGAGCTTGGTATTCTGGTTTTGCGTAATGGCCGTCACCAAGGCACTCACATCACCTTTGTCATAAATGATATTGCCGCCTTTAAACGATTCCTTAATCGACGAGACAGGATTGGAGATTAAACGAAATCCCGCACCTTCTAACAACACATCCAAACTTACGCCAATAGATTCACTGTCACCAAGGCGGGTATCCATCACAACCGCATCAATCAACACCTGTTTACGCCTGACATCAACACGCTTAATCAGATTATCAATTTGCGTCAACTGAGAAGGTGACCCCGTAACAATCATTGCGTTGATATTGGGTAAAGTAATCACCGAGTAGGCAGTTTGCATCTCACCTGTATTCTTTGAATAAGCCGTCAATACCGCTTGAATCAAGTCACTTATCTTGACGTTTTCAACATAATTCAAATCATAGAACTTTGTCACTGGCGGTACGATAACCAGCTTTTCATCTTTATTGGCATCATTGATACCGACCAGTGATAAACGGTAAAAACCGTCATCAGGCGTCATTTTAAAGCCATTTGAAACCAGTACCGCATCAACAAAAGGCTGAAAGTCAGTAGTATCTAATTCGGGTGCAGAGAAGGACACCGCGCCTTTAACACCCTCATCAACAATCACATTCAATTTCAGCGCGTCAGAGTACCAATCGACAAATTCAGTAATCGGCATATTGTGCGCCTCAAATCCGTCAATTAACTTGGCATTAACGGGCAGGGCAAGAACTAGAGCAACAAGGAAAAAGAAACGTTTCATATTAGCGTCCACACATTAGAGAAAGTGATTCTTGCTTTTGGTTGGTGATCTTCAACTGACAGCGAGACACATTGGTTAGAGTTAACCCTAATTTTGTAAGCGCATCGGAAGTAATGATTTTGTCATCGAGCTTGAGCGTATAGAAAGGCGTGGCATTGGGCATTTTAGAATAAGACACAATCTTATAATTTTTGTACGTTGAGACATCCACTGATTCTACGCTGGCAACCGCTTGCGAGATAATCCCATCATTACCAGAATCAAAAATGAAGTAGGAGACAGCGATACCCGCCAAGAACGCCAACGGGCGAGAAATTGTTTTAAAGTAAATTTTAGTAATACGCATAATATTCCTGACTGTCATTGGAACGCGATAACGGTAATTGGTGTAATAAGGCGGCAAGTACGAGAACACACCATGATCATAATTGTGGGAAAATACCTGCCGTGTATCGTAAGCCGAATACAACCCCGCGCCCCAACAACTCCAACGGTCAACGGTTAGCGCATTTTGTTCGTCACCGTATTTCACAATACCCATGTGCACTTTAGGCAATCGAACCGCATTACCTGTAAAGGCTTTGATTAACGTACCCACTAAAGGGATCATAATGCGATCCGTTCGCTTACAAAAAACCACATGCTCAGCCAAGGTTAAACGGGCTTGTTTATCAATGATTGAAAGGTGTTGAACGATGAAAATAATGTCCCAACCCAATTTTCGGGCATGAAGCAGCCAGTTAATAATTTCTTGTCGGCCTTTGTCATTCCACGAACGGGAGTTGAACCACGTACCACACTCATCCAACACCAATAATCCGTTTTTACTTTCATCAAATATCGGTTTGCCGAGTGTTAGGTTGCCTTTTCCTATGGCGAGTAAATCATCCAGACAGGGTTTATCCGGTACACGTAGTACACGGCTTTGCTTGGCTTTTCGTCCTAGCAGTGCCACCAAATTCAAATCCAGATTGGTCGCGACCTTACAGCCTTTTTGCAGACGCTCCTGAATACGCGCCACGGACATAATGGACTTACCGCCACCCAGTTTTCCTGTTACAACATAAACAGCCATAACACCTCCTAGCTTGCCATCATATTGATGGTGTAAGCTTTCCATTCCCACACCCAACGCACGACACGCGCAGAGAAAACCGTGGACGCACAAGGAATAAGGTTGCTTGGGACTATCATTCCGAACCCTTTGACCAGCCCTTCGGGGGCAACATACGACAAACCCAACACCATAGTTTCAATGGCGACAAATGCCGCAAAGGCGAGCCCGAGAATCAGTGTGAGTATCGTTAAATTGATCGCAATTTTCTTGGTAAACCACGTCGCAAACCATGCAAAGACCGTCGTCGCGATTGCGAAAATAGACGTCACAAGGGCAGGAATAGCCAATGCTTCTGAGACCGTTGCGAGGATAGGTAAAATAGCAAACTGGATCATAAATTTAGAACCTCTTTCGACCAGGGGCGCGTGCAGGATCAGGCGTGATGCCCGTGAATAAAATATCGTAGAGTGTCAGCATGGTGAGGAAATACAGGATGAAACCGAAATACTGTTTAAAGCGGTCAGAGGCTTCACAGGTAATGTTTAACATGCCGAATTTCATTGAGACACAAGTGGAGTTCACACCCACCAAGGCATTGAATCTATCTTGAAGCACCGAGAAACTGGATTCGTTTAACGCAATGTCATCAGTAGAGGATTCAATGGCCTCAACATATTGTCCCAATGCATCATCCATTATGCCGTCAACAATACCGTTGGATTTATTTGCCGTACCATTCACACCGCCAGCTGTTAATCCTGTTTCTAATAAGCGGTCAGTTTGTTCATCGATAGCACCTTCGACACCACCAACGGCATCAATTAAATCATCATTGCCTTGTTTGTATTGGTCACGCATTTCACGCCAACGGCTTTCACCTTGAGCATTGTTATTTGCAAGGCCAGCTAATAACTGAGCGGTACGGCTATCATCTTTTTTGTCATTGTCAGACAGCGTTTTATCAATAGAATCTAGCTTATTGTTACTCGAACTTAATTGATTATTCATTTGGGCGAGTTTGTCATTCACCGACTTCAATTCATTATCAGTGACCGAGTTATCCCCGAGTTCTGCGGTTAATTCTTTTATATTCGACAGTAGGTCGGTTTGTTTTTTGGTTTCATCAAATTGCGCGAAGGCTTTATCTAACTGGGCTTGATTTTCAGCAGTTAAAACATCAGCATTAGTTTCAGTCATTTTTTTTATGTCATCGAGTAACTGATTATTACGCTCAGACTTCTTATCGAGTTCAGGAATACCCACGCCAAAGCTATCGTTAAGCTCTGCCATTTTGTCAGCAATGATTTTTTGATAGGCGGTTTGCTCATCGGATTTAGCGCCCAAGCTATCCGTGGCATTTTTAACATCGGATAGGGCGTTTTTATTTGAGACTTTCAGCGCATCAATATTGCCACCCAAGCCACTGGTTAACGCTGATATGGAATCAAGGCTAGAGCTTAAATTACGACGACTTGCAGCAGCAGAATTAAACTCACTGGCATTAAAACTCTTTAAACTGCTAATGCTATTTAATACAGGCCGAAGATCAGCGGGTTCGGCATTTAAACCATTAACACCATCAATGCCATTTTTACCCGATGCACCACGTTCACCATCAACACCGTCACGACCATTTGAGCCATTTAAACCGTCAACGCCATCGCGACCATCAGCCCCGTTTATTCCATCTTTTCCATTTATACCATCTATGCCGTCAGTACCTTTTTCCCCATCGATACCGTCTTTGCCTGCTTCTCCTGTATCGCCTTTATCTCCCTTGTCACCTTTTTCGCCTTTGTTCCCGCCACCATTGCCAGAACCATCACCGCCAGATGAGCCGCCACCGGATGAAGAACCACCATCGCCACCACTTGAACCGCCACCGGATGAAGAGCCACCATCGCCACCGTCGCCACTGTCGCCATCTCCGCCTGAACCACTACAGGCATCCCCCGTACAAGGTTTATCAATAGGCTTTGAATTACAGCCGCCTAAGATAGCTTTTGCCTGATTGCTACAAGAATAACTATGGGTATTTTCATAACCCATTGGAGGGTTATCCATACAAGCACTAATGGCACTACTTAATGCGCCTTTTCCTGCTGCGGTATCACAATACTTATCCTCAGGCTCGGGAGCATCATCTTGACCACTAAAATAAAGCCATGGCCTCTGCCCATTCTCTAATTTAAGCCTTAGGCTTTTATTGGAATCCCGAGTAAAACCTAAAACCCTAGAACCAAAGACTCGTACTCTATCAACGTAACACTGCCCAAGCGCGCCCGCACTAGGCATTTCAACATTACATGGGTATTGACCATTAACAGCAACAACACCCGCAAATGAATGAAGAGAACCAAAAAAAAGAACGAAAACGATAAGTAATCGACACATATTAACCCCATAAAAAAAGGCGACCTAAGCCGCCCAGAATGTGAATAACGCAGTGATAGGGTTATTCGATTAAACGGCTTTGTTAACGAATTTCTTGAACAGTTTGATACCGATAAATGCGCCCGTTACAGCCAGAATGACAGGCCATGTATAACCTTCATATTCCGTCACTTGAGCACCGACAGCCGTAAACGCAGCAGCCGCGCCAGTACCTTCAGCAAACGAAGAGCCCGACACAACCATCAGGCCAGCTGCAACTAGTTTGTTTTGGTGAACGGTTAACGCTGTTTTAATCTTTGACATAGTATTGTTCTCATTATTGAGGGTTTGAAATAAGAAACACTTACCCGGTGTAAGTAGTTTCAATGAATTTTTTGTACGCTAGAATCGAGAAGCCAAAACACCAACCTAAACCCCACGCCCCGAACAGATAGGCAACAATTTCAATCATCGTTGACCGCCTTTAATCGCCCCAAGCGCGAAGCAAATGACCAAACCGACACAAAATAAAATCTTTGTGATGTCTTCGGGGTTTAAGTCCGTCATGGGTTAGCCTTGTTGTGTGGTTTTGCTTTCAAGTGAAGGAACAGCCAACAAATGCCAGCCTGAAAAGCTCACGTGCTTGCCACCGTCACCCGCAAAAGAACGTTCAACGTGTTGGATCTTAAACTCGACTTTCTTATCGATGATTTTCTGTAAATCAGCACCACCGCCCATTGAATCCCATACGTCAGGAGATACACGGCAATCGACCACCTCAGACGGGTTAAACAGTTGCAGTTTCACTGTGCCAGAGTCACGGGATTCACCCGTTTTCTCATTGGTATTCGTTTTCTTCTCTATATCGTCAGCATCGTTGATGCGTCCTTTGATAATCATTTGAGTGCTCCAATTTTTAAAAGGGTGACAGTTATTGACACAAGTCCAAGGATGAATCGAAATCACCTACGTCATGGGCTGCGCCCACGAACGCAGGCCATTGCGACTCATCAAAAGCAAAAGCCGTAAGCTCATCGACACGTTGTAAATATTGTTGGTACTGATCGTATTGCTCATCAGCCATACGTTGGTATTCGCCTTCGCGTTCTAACACCTCAAAGATGTCGGTAACACCTGTCATGATGCGTTTGGTGCCACGAAGGAATTGTTCTTTGTTTTCGGTTTTCCATTGACGCCCACGCGTCGCAAGGTAAGCAGCCTTGAAGACCACACCAATCACACGAGTGTTGGCATCGTCCCCGTAACGGGTTTTAGAGGCTAGGGTGGTTGTATGCTCTTCACCAAACTCATCAATCAGTTTTTCCATGATGGTAGGCACTTGATAAACAGGCTTAACGGTTTGGTCATTACGACGCACGAACACACCGCCCATTGCTAAACAGAAGGCTTCCCAATCGGAAGAATCCGCAGCACGACGAACATTTTCAAGAGTGAGCCATTCACCCTCATCAAGGCGGTTAAACACAGCATCATCCTCTTTCAAATCTTGAC
>NZ_PYOD01000018.1 GCF_003026285.1 Photobacterium profundum | reverse complement strand
GTGGGGGGTGCGTCACAAATTAATGAAGAAGTACTGGGTACTGAATTAGCCATTTAAAGCTAAAACTCACTTACGTACTATAGCTTAGAAATGAGAAAGGTCGCCATGACACATTGTCAACGAGTACAGCAATCATTTCAGTCTGCAGCAGACCCCCCCCTCTCTTCAAACCCCTCTGAGTTAGTTGAATCAATCACCTTAGTTATATTTTCTTCAGCGCTACTTGGGCAAAAGACAAAACGGTTAGAGATACAAATTCTCTCACTAAAACAATAACAACAATATCGCCGAACCAAGAATGAAAACATTTAACCAAAAGCCACGACGGCAAGGTGCAGACGAGTATTTATGAATATGCATAACGATACCTTCTAAGTTATTGTAAAATAGGAATTACACCATATAAGGCTGGTTCTGTGTCGAATGTCGTGTATTGAATATATGCAAAGCACTGGTAACAATAATAACGAGTAATAGAATATAAAACTGAGGTTCTAACTCTCGATAAACGGCTGATTCTAATGAACCTGCCACATAGCAATTACAGTCTAGATTTAGTCCTTGTTGAATTGCTAACCCTGCTAAAAATGTATATAAAGCAAGGCAAAAAATAGTAGGTTTAAGACTCACTATGTCAACATACGCAAGCAATGCACAGACAGTTAACGCAAAAGGAAAAGCGAACGTTATGGGTTCAACATACATTGCTGATATTAGCCCTGTATCAATGAGCAGTACACCTGTGTGTTCAGGCATAAAAAAGCCTTTTAAAGCAATAGCTGCCACCATAAAAAATACGTAACAAGTAATGAAGCGATGAACATATCCTTTGGTTTTCATAACGTCGCCCTCTTCTTCAAAAAATTTTGCTAAAGTGAGTACCCTTACTCACCTTGTGCTAACTCAATGTCGTCTGCTCTAGGTGCAACATGGCTTCCAGTACACTGCCACCAATGGCACGTGCTTTATCTGAAACCGTCGTGAAATCTGCCTCTATACCACGAGGGTCGATATCACCAATTTTGAATCCTTCTGTTACGGTTAGTCCTTCGTTCAACAACCCTCTTACCATGCCACTTAATGGAGACACTACAGGGCTATCTGCAACATGTGCGATAACTTCACCTTCTTCAACAATGTCACCCAGTGATACATGGTTGTGCATAATACCGTTGCAAGGTGCACGAAGAACCCGTTGATGGGTATAACCCGCAATATTACCCGGTATACCCGTATTAGCCTGAGTTTCACCGTGATAAATCACGCGCCCCAAGTAATGCCCACGGTTAGTTTCAATTACTGCATCGCAATCAACACCAGCATTGAAACCAGGGCCTAACGCTATCGTGACGGGAGCCATATCTTTGGTTGTACCAAGATTTCGTTTCGCCAAAATCGCATCAACAACAAAGGTAGGTTTAAGGTTATTAAGTGAGCAACATTCTTGATCCACCATTACAGGGATATATCCCTGCTCTAGGGCTGTAAAAACCTCTTCACAACTCCGTGCTTTCTGAGCTGTAATACCTTCGACCTCTACCGGATCACCATATAAACATTGAGCAAAAGAAACGGTACAGCGAATAACCGTAGGCTGAGCAATATCCGTCATCACCACTTTGAAACCAGAATTGTGTAAACGCACAGCTACGCCTGTAGCAATGTCTCCCGCACCACGAATTAGCACTAATTTATTACGATTCACGCGGGTATCATCTTTCATTAATCCACCCGCTGACTGGTGTTGAACTTTTAACACTTCAGCCATAATACTAATGGCAATTTCATCTGGCGTTTCTGCACCGATATTAAATCCAATAGGAGAATGAATTGCTTGAATATGGGCTTCGCTTACATTGCTTTTACGTAGGTGGGTAAATAGAGTTTGTACTTTGCGACGGCTTGCCATTAAACCTATATATTGGGTGTCACACCCCACCACTTTCGTGATCGCATCTTGGTCTTGATGATTGGTGGCTATCACTACAAAGCTGTTTTTATCAATCGTGAGTTGGTCGATGGCATCATCCATCGTTTTACCCAAAACACGCTTTGTACCTTCGGGGAAATGTTCTTCTGACAGGCTTTCTTCATACGCATCGGCAACGGTAATATCAAACCCCAAAACATGGGCAGCATGGGCAACAGCACGGTTTACATGCCCAGCACCAATTAATAACAACGCAGGGCGTAATCCGAATACATCAATGAAGACTGTCATTGCACCACCGCAATCCATTCCCATCGCTTCGGGACCAGAACGGGTCATCCTGCCTTTAACAACACGCGGCTTGCGTTCTTGTAGTGCTTCTATGGCTTGCTCTATAACGTAACGTTCAATCATACCGCCACCAACAGTGCCTATGATTGACCCATCCGCTTTAACAATCATCTGCCCTGAATGGCGGGGAGCAGAGCCTTTGGTATCAATAATGTTTGTAAGAGCGAATGGAGTATTCTGTTGTTCTAACTGAGCTGCCTGCGAAAAAATGTTCATGAAATATAACCTCTAATTATCTGTAAGAGGTCCATACGACTACCTCGTTACAATCTCTCTTATTGGCGAGTGATCACACATCGCTGCAAGCCAAATTTCATCAAGTTTTTGGTTGTCTGTTATGACCCTTTCCGCCAACTGTTTTACAGTGGAATAAGAACACGCAAGGTCTACTTTATTTATTAACCAAATCTTGATGGCATGTTTAGGCGCTTGCTTAAACATTCCTTGTGGATCTGCAATCAAATGACTAAATACTCGGTGATCCATATCATCACCTTCCGAGCATTGAGTCAGTGCAGAGAATACGTTCCATCTATGAACTCTCTCGGGGCTTGCCTGAGTATGAATAACCTCTGCACCTGTAACGCCAATTACCATATCTGAACTAAGAGGAATGCAAGGCTCATGCCCAGAAGGTGCCTTTATTGGCAAACACTTAGCACCATCAGCTTCAATAATAAAAACTGTGAAAGGCGAATCATTTTTTAGTTTATCGATCCATTCTGGCGTGATCCCTGCTACCTTTTTTTTATCCGCTGCTGATGTCTCATTTATTATTTCTTGATAACAAAAAGTGATAGAAGGCTCTGATTTTTTTGGTTGACGTCGTGATAATAGTAAAGGTGTTTCCATCACATTTTTAGGCGATTCAAGATTTAAGGGTAAAGAGCAGTTAATAGGCAGGCTATCAATTTGATTGTTTGATTTATCAGCTCTTAAGACTCTATCTTTATTAAACAAATCGGCACGACTAATAAAACAGTCGGCCTGATGCCTCTCTGGTAAATACATTTTGGTGGTTGTACTAACGAATACGCAATGCCCACGTTTTTTATATTCTTGCGCTAACCAAAATGCTGTTGATGTTTTACCGCCCCCACCCACTAAGGCAATAACAAAAGGGGGCGAAGGCTGAGCAAAAAGACTATTTGGGGTCATAACAACACCTTTACTTCGCTTAATGGCTATATAACTTTAATTACGAGCACTGAATGACAATGAAACAGAAGCATCTAGATTGTGTAATGCCAGCCGCTGGATTATCGTCACGAATGGGTGACTGGAAATTAATGCTACCTTACCGCCAGCATACAATCCTTGATGAGAGTATCGAAAACGCACTCCATTTTTGTTCGCGTGTGATCGTTGTCGCGGGTCATCGACATGAAGAGTTAGTCAGACATTATTGTCATCACGATAATGTATTGGTCGTGGTAAACCCTCATTATCAACAAGGTATGTTCAGTTCCATTCAAGTAGGTATTGAACATGTAGAAAGTGAACATTTTTTTATTTGTCATGGTGATATGCCATGTATTCCCGCAAATATCTATCAGCAAGTATGGGCACTTAAGGGGCAATGTACCGTCTTTCCCGGTACGTTAAACAAGCCTGGACACCCTGTTTTATTACCCAAAAACATGATTAATATAATAAAAAACGCACCGATTACCAGCAAAATGAAGCCCTTAATTATGGCGCATACTGTGAAGTATCTCGGTCTAAAATGTGATGAAATATATTTAGATATTGATACGCCAGATGCGTATCAATCGTTAATCAAAACGCAGTAATCGCAGTTCTGCACTAACAAGTGTATTGTCTTAGACTATTTCACCTTTCATTTTAAATTTATCAAATTGATAGTCACTTTTTTCAATACTATCATTTTGATTTACTTTGTTTACCCCAAATAAAAAAGCCTGATAGTTAGACATGTAATCTAACATCAGGCTTTGCAAGCAAAAGCAGTTACTCTTTACATCTAGTCATTATTTTCTAACTCAACATGAGGGGCAATTGACCCTTGTTTTCGAGTCGCTAATTCCTCATAGAGTTGCCATTTACGCTCTGCCACCTTCTGTGCGCGGGCTGTAATATCAGCAGCGACTTCAGGGTGCGTCCTCCGAAGAATTTGATAACGCGCTTCATTATAACGATACTCTGCCAATGGAATACTCGGGCGTAATGTATCTAATGAGAATGGGTTTTCATCAACATCTCGTAAGTCCGGATTATAACGGAACAACGGCCAGTGCCCTGACTTCACCGCTAATTGCTGCTGATGTAATCCCTCTTCCATATTAATGCCATGCGCAATACAGTGGCTGTAGGCAATAATAATAGAAGGACCACGATACGCCTCTGCTTCTCGCATCGCTAACAACACCTGCTGTGGATCAGCACCTAAGGCAACTCGAGCAACATACACATTGTTGTAAGAAATAGCCTGCATCGCGACGTCTTTTTTGGTGGCTTGCTTACCTGCAGTGGCAAATTTTGCTACCGCACCTAACGGTGTCGATTTCGACATCTGGCCGCCTGTGTTTGAATACACCTCGGTATCCATCACCAACACGTTAACATCGGCGCCACTGGCTAATACATGATCTAAACCACTTGAGCCAATATCATATGCCCAACCATCACCACCAACAATCCAGATAGAGCGACGAATAAGCTGGTCGGCTACCGATATTAGATTTAAGGCTGATTCTGTACCCAGTGCTTTAAGCTGTGCTTTTAGCTTATCAACCCGTTTAATTTGGTTCTGAATATCGCTTTCGGTAAGCTGATCGGCATGCAGAAGCTGATCGACTAATTGAGAATCGAGCGATTTCTTATTTTCCACCAGCAATTGCTCTGCCATCTCGTGCTGCTTGACCGCCGCTAATCGGAAACCAAAACCAAATTCGGCATTATCTTCAAACAAAGAGTTTGCCCACGCAGGGCCACGACCATCCGTATTTTTCGACCATGGTGTGGTGGGTAAGTTACCCCCATAAATTGACGAACACCCTGTCGCATTAGCAATCATTAAGCGATCACCAAATAACTGAGACATCAATTTAAGGTAAGGGGTTTCTCCACAACCTGAACACGCCCCCGAAAATTCAAATAACGGCTGCAAGAACTGCGCGCCACGCACATTAGAGAAATCAATACGAGAGCGATCGTTATAAGCAATGGTTTCAAAGAAACTAAGGTTCTGCTTTTCTTGCTCCATATACGGCGATTTAATTTCCATGTTTATCGCTTTGCGTTCAGGTTTCCCGTCGCTCGCTTCTTCGATCACCATTGGGCAAGCATCAACACATAACGTACATCCGGTACAATCTTCGGCATACACCTGCAAGGTATAGCGAGTATCTGGGAAACCACGGGCAGTAATACCTGCCGATTTGAATCCTTCCGGAGCCTGCTCAAGTATCGACTTATCGTAGAACTTGGCACGAATCGCAGCATGTGGGCAGACAATGCTACAGTTACCGCACTGAATACACTCTTGCGACTCCCAAACTGGTATTTTCTGAGCAATGTTACGTTTTTCCCACTGAGTAGTACCCGACGGATAAGTACCATCGACAGGGAGCATAGAAACAGGAATTAAATCTCCTTTCCCTGCCATCATCTGTGCTGTCACTTGCTGCACAAATTCAGGTGCCAGCTCTGACACAACTGGTTTAGGCTGGCTGGTTGCTGTTACTTTCTGCTGAACGTCTACTTGGTATAAATGCGCCAAAGTATGATCTACCGCCGCGAAATTTTTCTGTACCACTTCAGGGCCTTTACGCGCATAGGTTTTTTCGATCGCTTTTTTAATTTTCGCAATGGCGACGTCTTTATCTAACACACCAGACAGCGCAAAAAAGCAGGTTTGCATGATCGTATTAATGCGCGTTCCCATACCCGTATCACGTCCGACTTTGTAGGCATCGATAACATGCAGGCTCATATGGCGCTCAATTAATTGTTGCTGCATTCTGGCAGGTAAACTATCCCACACCTTGTCTGCTGGAACCGTGGTATTGAGTAAGAACGTTGCCTTATCAGCGGCTTTCGCCAACATGTCTGTGCTCTCAACAAACGTTGATTGGTGACACGCCACAAAGTTCGCCGATTGAATCAAATACGGGCTATTAATTGGGTGATGACCAAAACGCAGGTGTGACTCTGTTTGCGATCCTGACTTTTTAGAGTCATACACAAAGTAACCTTGCGCGAAATAATCAGGATCGTCCCCGATGATCTTGATGGTATTCTTATTGGCCCCAACCGTGCCATCGGCACCAAGCCCATAGAACATAGCGCGAACAACGTCGTTTGATTCAATATCGAAAGCGGGATCGTATTCAAGGTGCGAGTTCATCACATCATCAATAATACCGACCGTAAAATGATGCTTTGGTTTATCTTGTGCGAGGTTATCGAAAATAGCTTTAACCATCGCGGGTGTAAATTCTTTGCTGGATAATCCATAACGACCTGCCACTAATCGCGGCATAATCTGGTTAGACTTAGTGCTATACACATCTTGATTATCCATCAAAGCAGTCAATACATCTTGATACAGCGGGTCAGCATTGGCACCCGGCTCTTTGGTGCGATCAAGCACCGTAATTTTCATTACTGTTTCAGGCAATGCAGCCAACAGATGTTCCGCAGATAAAGGACGATAGAGGCGTACTTGTAATACACCCACTTTTTTGCCTTGCGCCACTAAATATTCGACAGTTTCTTTAATGGTTTCAACACCAGATCCCATCGCAATCACGACATGTTCAGCATCTGATGCGCCATGGAATTCCAGTAACTTATAATGACGCCCTGTTAGCTCTCCCAGTTTATCCATGCATTGCTGCACGATCGCAGGTGTTTGAGCATAAAACGGATTAACCGTTTCACGACCTTGGAAGTAAACATCTGGGTTTTGTGCCGTACCACGAATAAACGGTTTATCGGGCCTTAAGCCTCTCTCCCGATGTTCGCGAACTAACTTATCTGAGATCATTTCTCTGATATGGGCATCTGAAATCACCTCGATTTTATTCACTTCATGCGATGTTCTAAAACCATCAAAAAAGTGAATAAAGGGAATACGAGAATCCAGAGTAGCGGCATGAGCCACCAGCGCCATATCATGGGCTTCTTGTACCGACGATGACGCCAATAACGCAAAACCGGTACCTCGAGCAGCCATAATATCTTGATGGTCACCAAAGATAGATAAACCCTGTGCAGCTAACGAACGGGCAGCAACATGGAATACCGCAGAAGTAAGTTCCCCTGCAATTTTATACATGTTCGGCAGCATTAACATTAAGCCTTGAGAGGCGGTAAATGTTGTGGTTAATGCTCCACTTTGTAGCGCGCCATGAACGGTACCAGCTGCGCCACCTTCACTCTGCATTTCAGCAATAAGAGGAATATTACCCCAAATATTACGCTTATCTTCGGCTGCCCATTGATCGGCAAATTCCGCCATGGTCGAAGATGGGGTTATTGGGTAAATAGCACACACTTCACTAACACGATAAGCAATATGTGCCGTGGCTTCGTTACCGTCACAGGTGTGCATAACAGGTTCTGTCGATACATTTTTAGTCATAAGATCATTGTTCGTTGTCATGATAAGCTCCTATTCCGTTAGTGCCGCGACCATTTCAATCGCATGACAAGGACATTGGGAATAGCAGGCTTCACAGCCAGTGCACTTGTCGTAATCCACCTTGTAGCCTTTACTTTTCCCTAGATAGGTAATTGCACCATGCGGACAAGCCCCCAAACAACCATTACATTCAAAGCAGTTACCGCAAGAATAACAACGCTGCGCTTCGTATAAGGCTTCTTCTTCGGTTAACCCACCCACTACTTCATCAAATGAAGTTGCACGCTGGATCACTGGAATCGCGGGCTGCTCACTCTGCTCGGCATCAGTTTTGTACCACAGGTGTAACTTATCAAAGCGGATCAGCGGTTGCTTGCTGACCTTATTAAAACTACGGTGGTTAAGGAAGGCATCAATGTGCGCTGCCGCTTTCTTACCGTGCCCCACCGCAATGGTAACGGTGCGGTCGCTCGGTACCATATCTCCGCCTGCAAACAACCCTTTGTAACCCGTCATCATTTGTTCATTTACGATCACGGTTCCATCGTGTTTGTGTTCAACACAGGGTATCGATTCGGTCAGTTTGGTATCAATATTCTGACCCAGCGCTAGAATCAATGAATCCGCTTCCACCGTTTCAAATTCACCCGTCGGTTGCGGACAACCACTGTCATCAATCGCCATTTTTTCCAGTGTAAACGTCGTGCCATCTATTTCTTTGATGGTTCGTTGCCAATGGAAAGTCACACCTTCTTCCATCGCTTCGACGCATTCAAAATCATGGGCTGGCATATGTGCACGATCACGGCGGTAAACCACCATCACATCGCCTCCCATACGACGTGCAGTTCGAGCTGCATCCATCGCGGTATTCCCGCCGCCATAAACAACAACACGTTTGCCTAATACTGGTGCAGTGCCCATTTCAATATCGCGTAAGTACGATACCGCATCATTGACTTTTTCAGGCTCATCGTTCGGAATGTCAACACCACGACCTACGTGTGCGCCAATTGCTAGGAAAACCGCATCAAACTGCCCTTTCACTTTCTCGGCCAGTAAATCTTCCACTTTGTGATTCAAGACAATCTTGATACCCATGGCTTCGATGCGTGCAATTTCATTCTCTAAAATATCACGCGGCAAACGGTAAGCAGGAATACCAAAGTGCATCATGCCACCCGCCATTGGTGCTGCATCGCGTATTTCAACCTCATGCCCTTTACGCTTGAGGTGATACGCTGTCGCTAAACCACTAGGACCCGCACCGACAACTAATACCCGTTTACCGGTTGGCTCGGCCTGAAAACGCACTTGCCAATTATTGACTAACGCTTGGTCACCCAAATAACGTTCAACGGCATGAATACTCACCGCTTGATCCACGTTGGTACGGTTACACGCCGATTCGCACGGGTGGTAACACACACGACCATGGATCGCTGGCATTGGGTTATTTTTGATTAATGCTTGGAAGGCATCTTCATATCGCTCTGACTGAGCGAGGGATAGCCATTCTTGTATATTACTCCCGGTAGGACAGGCGTGATTACAAGGTGGTAGGGAATTGGAATAGATAGGGAATTTTGTACGTATGGCCCCTGACCCTTTTTTAAGTTTAAGATCTGGGGGTAAGGTCATATCCTTAGAACAATTGCTCATCATATTCTACCTTTTTGACGGTAAAAAAATGCGCCCTTGGAGGTAATAATTTGAGTGGGCGCAGATCATGAAAAGCAGTGATGTGAAAGAATTAGGCTTATTAGCTACGTTAAGCACGGTGCCAATATCCACCTCTTTTCCTCATCACTGCACTTGGCCTACATACTCACGCATGTACCTGCGCGTTCGGCCAATACTTCTAATCCTTCTTCAAGCGCCCCTATATAGGCACGTCCACCGAATGTGGCAAAATCAGTCGCTGCTTCGACTTTTGGCCCCATTGACCCGGCGGGAAAATCATATTCATTCAGTTCTGTAGGCGTTGCCTTACGCAGTGCTCGTTGGTTATTAGTACCCCAATCTAAATACACAGCGTCGGCATCGGTTAAGATCAATAATTTATCGGCATTGAGTTGCTTTGCTAATAACGTGGCTGAAAGATCTTTGTCGATCACGCCTTCTACACCTTGGTAACCCACCTCTGCACGGCAAACAGGAATGCCTCCACCACCACAACAAATCACGACCTGCCCAGCCGCAAGTAAGGTATCGATAGACACCTTATCTAATATATTGATTGGTTTGGGTGACGGCACTACACGACGTACAAATTCGCCATCTCGTTTCATAATCCAATTATTGGCTTCTGCAAGGATACCTGCTTCTTCTTCGTTGTAGACAGGCCCAACAAACTTAGAAGGATCCAACATGCTTGGATCGTTGGCATCGACTTCAATACGGGTTAACAAACTCGCCACTTGTGTTTCAGGCATTAGATTTTGCAGCTCTTGCGCCAACATATAGCCAATCATACCTTCACTTTCTGCACCCAACACATCGAGTGGGTATGGTGATACTTTGTCATACGCTAGGTTTTGTAACGCTAATAAACCGACTTGCGGGCCATTACCATGAACAATAGCAACTTGGTATTCTTTGGCTATTTCAGCAATGGCTTTTGCCGCGACTTTGATGTTCGCGAGTTGGTTGTCAAAACTGGGTGCATCGCCACGACGCAGTAATGCATTACCGCCAAGGGCGACTACAGCTATGGGTTTCATATTACCTCCTTGAGGTTCAAAAATTTTAAAGGGAAGTTGCCGTTTTACTCTTTCTCTACACCGTGATGTTTTGCGGCTTGATGCGTTGAGAAAGGTTTGCGGTGAACAAAGCGGCCATTCCCAGCTTTCCCCATAAATTCACCCATGCACGCCACTACATTGCCACGGCTTAACGTCATAACTGGCCAGCCATGGCTTTCTATTGATTCAAACGGGGTGTAATCGGTATTGTCGTGCAATAAATCGTGTGTGATTGTGACATTCTCTTTCGGATCAAACAGCACAATGTCAGCGTCAGCACCAATATCAAAACTGCCTTTCTGTGGATATAATCCAAACAGCTTTGCTGGCATATAACTGGTTAGTTCCACAAAACGGCTTGGCGTAATTCGCCCTGCCATCACACCCTCAGAGAAGAGCAATGGCATACGCGTTTCGACGCCAGGCATTCCGTTTGGACAGGCACTAAAATTGTCTTTCCCGCGTTGTTTTTGCTCATGATAAGTAAACGAGCAATGATCGGTCGCAACGGTATCAATACTGCCATCCATAAGGCCTTGCCATAATTTTTCACGTTCTGCGACTGGTCGTAATGGTGGACTTAAAATGAATTTCAATGCATCGTCACGTTCGTAACAACGTTCATCCAGTAACAAATACTGAGGGCAGGTTTCCGCCCATACCGGTTGTTTGTTTTGGCGGGCTAAGCGAATGTAGTCCAACCCTAATCCATTGGATAAGTGGACGATATATAACGGTGCATTATCGGCTAATCGTGCAAGATTTATCATTCGACCGATAGCTTCTGCTTCGCATTCTAGTGGACGGCTTATGGCGTGATATTTCGGGGCGGTTTTACCGGCTTCCAACAGTTGAGTACGACGTAATGCAATTGCAGCATCGTTTTCTGGATGAACAGTTGTTAGCGCATTCACTTTATTTAACTGCGTTAATGCGCGCAGTACTGAATCATCATCTAATTTATAGCCATAAGTAAGATAGAGCTTGAAGCTCGAAATACCCTCTTCTTCGACCATAGATGCCATTTCGGCAAGAATCTCGTCATTTATATGCTGAATAACGCCATGAAAACTGTAATCAATAACGGCATTATTACCAGCATAGTCTTTATAAACACTAAGTTGATGATGCAGGTTACACCCTTTAGGTCCAAACCCCATGTGATCGATAACCATGGTTGTACCACCACAAGCTGCCGATCGGGTACCTGTATAGAAATCATCGATGCTACGGGTAAACCCTGCATCAATATTGAAATGGGTATGTACATCAATACCACCTGGCATCACGTATAATCCCACGGCATCAATCACTTTGGTGCCTTTGGGATAATCATTGATGGTATGAGCAACCTTGGCTACCTTGCCATCAATAATTAAAATCTGTTTTTTACTTTCGCTATGAGCGTCTACAACAATACCGTTAACGATCAAAGTTGGACGACCATCGTTGTCGGCTGGACGGTTTGAAGAATGAATGCTCTGTTTCATCACGTTGTCCTTTTCGTATCAAATCCATTTATTACACTATTTTGTTATTTTTTATCGACTGATTCTATGTTGCATTCGCTAGCTCAAACGATAAAGCCATCCCGAGGGGGATATGTGGTCAGTTCTCTAAGGCAGAGTGAACTGACACCCTCGGGACGGAAGTCGGTATCAATGTCGTTTAACGCTTATTGTTAGAAGAAAACATCATCCGACATTGCGCAGTTACATCAATCTAAAGCAGTACCTGAAATCAGGGTTCTATTTTTCTAGTTCCTTCAAATACATCTGTGGGATCACGGCATACATTGCTGCACAGGTTACTAGGTGATCTTTCCACGTTTTTTCGTTTGGCGCGTGTGCTTCAGGCTCTTTACCTGGGCCAAACCCAATAACAGGAATACCGTAACGACCCATGATAGAAACGCCGTTGGTAGAGAACGTCCACTTATCAACCTTTGGTTTCTTGTCGAATAATAATTCGTAAGAAGCTTCTAGTGTCTTAGTCGCGACATGCTCTTCATCGATCACCCACGTTGGGAAATAACACTCTGTTGGGTAAACCAAACCTGTGTAAGCTGGGCGGTTGTATTCATACATAGACACCACACCTTGTGCCTCTTGTACTGCCGGTAGTGCACGAATTTCGTCAAGTGCACCTTCCCATGTTTCGCCCCATGTTAAGCGACGGTCAATAGATACAGCACAGCTATCTGCAACTGCACAACGGCTTGGTGAGGTAAAGAATATTTCAGAGACAGTCAGTGTGCCTTTGCCTAGGAATGGGTCATCTTTTAGGTTATGAGATAGCCCTTCAAGTTGGTTTAGAATTGGACCCATTTTGAAGATAGCGTTATCGCCGCGCTCTGGTGCAGAGCCATGGCAGCTCACCCCTGCTACATCAACACGAATTTCCATACGTCCACGCTGGCCACGGTAGATCTGGCAATCTGTTGGCTCGGTAGAAACCACAAACTCTGGACGAATATTGCTTTCTTCGATGATGTACTGCCAGCAAAGACCATCACAATCTTCTTCTTGTACAGTACCGGTAACTAACAACGTGTATTCATCTTCAAGACCAAGATCTTTTATAATCTTGCCAGCATAAACCATTGAAGCCATGCCGCCTTCTTGATCTGATGCACCACGACCACCGATAATTTCGTCGTTTTCCATGCCTTGGTATGGGTCAAATTCCCAGTTGTCCATGTTGCCGACACCAACAGTATCAATGTGTGCATCCATCGCAATCAGATGTGGACCATGACCAATCCACCCTAATACGTTACCCATTGGGTCGATTTCAACTTTGTCGAAACCTACTTTTTCCATTTCTTCTTTGATTCTCAACACTACTTTTTCTTCGTCACAGCTTTCGCTTGGAATCGCAATCATGTCGCGTAAGAAACGTGTCATATCTGCGCGGTATTCTTCAGCTTTTTCTACAACAGTGTTGAAAGGAATATTCATTGTCATTGTAATTCTCCTTGGGTCGAGTGGTGGTCATCACACCCGACATGATCTATTTTCAAGGCACCCTGCACTTTTGATGACACACACAGGACGCTAATTAATTTTCTTAATATATATTTATGTAACCTTTGCTTTTTATTGAAGCTAATTAGCAAAAATAACAATCAAAGCGTCGGGTGCTTGCCCTGCCATACCACTTCACGGTAATGCACCGGATCGGTATCACCCTCGGTATTGATTAGCAGCACAATAGAGTCTTCATTCAGCCCCAACTTCGCCATTAATGCTTCACGATCTGGATGGTAATGAGCAGCAACTAATAAGCCAGCACCTACTGCACCTGATTCCCCAGATATCACACGAGGATCATCACCTAACGGGTTACCCAATACGCGCATTCCGAGTGCTGCTACGCTATCTTGGCAAGAAACAAATTGGGTTGCACAATCACGCAATACTGGCCAACCTAATGGATTTGGTTCACCACACGCCAGCCCCACCATAATGGTTGCCATGTCTCCGCCAACATTCACCATGCCGCCGTCAGCGCTGATACCTGAACGGTAAATACAGTCTGCTTGGTCGGGCTCAATGACGACAGAATGCAGATTTTCAGCGCCATATTGGTCACATAAGTAACCCAATACGCCGCCCGCTAATGCACCGACACCGGCTTGTAAGAACACGTGTGTTGGTTTAGCAACAGCGTGGGCTTTCATTTGATCAACGGCTTCTGCCGCTAATGTTGTATAACCTTGCATAATCCATGTTGGGATTTTGGTGTAACCTTCCCATGCCGTGTCTTGAACCACTTTCCATCCGCTTTCTTCTGCTGTCTTAATAGCTAATCGCACGGTATCGTCGTAGTTCATGTCGGTAACGATACATTCAGCACCTAAAGCGCGAATGTTATTTACGCGTTCATCAGCCGCACCTTTTGGCATATACACAACTGCATTTTGACCCAGCTTATTCGCTGCCCATGCCACGCCGCGTCCATGGTTACCATCGGTTGCTGTTGCGAATGTCATCTTTTCTTTAATGTCATTTTTGAGCGTATCGAAATCAAAGACATTAATATCAAGTTGGTATTCATCACATAGCAAGCGAGCAATAGCATATGCCCCACCTAACATTTTGAATGCGCATAAATCGAAACGGTGAGATTCATCTTTTACAAGAATTTTGCCAACGCCTATCTCTTTGGCTAGACAGTCGAGAGATTGCAGCGGTGTTGGTTGATAACCTTCAACTTTTTGATGGAAGGCACGGGCTTTTTCCGCTTCATCAATGGTGAACAAAGAAGACAGCTGACCGTTATAGTGACGGTTATCTGCTACCTCCATTTTTAGAGAGAATATAGACACGATCAGACCTCATTGATGTGAATAAAAAGAAATGCGGGATAACGAAGAACACACTACCCCGCGAAAGGATAAAAGCTTATTTAACGCGAGTTTTATACTCATCAAGCAGTTGCTGTAATACCAAACCAGGTTCTTGGTATTTACGGTTCATGATCATCGATGCAATGACGTACGGCTTCCAACTTGCTTCTTTGTAAGTGGCAATACGGTACTTCTCGAATACAGCCTCTTCCACTTCGCCTTCTTTACAAGAAACACCGGTAATATCAGCTGGTAGACAGTGCATGTATAAAGCTTCACCGCCCTTGGTTTTCGTCATCATTTCTTCAGTACAATGCCAATCTTTGAAGTTCGCATTTTGTGCTAGGCACTCTTGCTCAAGGGCCTTTAATCCATCATGGTCTTGTGCGCGAAGCAGCTCGGTACGACGCTCCATCACTTGATACGGTGCCCATGATTTAGGGTAAACAATATCTGCACCGTCGAACGCTTCTTCCATCGACGTTACTTGAGTAAAACTACCACCAGATGCTTCAGCGTTCTGACGCGCTTGCTCAACCACTTCAGGAATAAGGTCGTAACCTTCTGGATGCGCTAATGTCACGTCCATGCCAAAGCGGGTCATTAAACCAATAATCCCTTGTGGCACAGAAAGTGGTTTGCCGTAGCTTGGAGAGTACGCCCATGTCATCGCAAGTTTCTTGCCTTTAAGCTGATTCAAGTCACCAAAGTGCTCTTCTAGCCATGCAAGATCTGCCATTGATTGAGTCGGGTGGTCAATGTCACATTGAAGATTAACTAATGCAGGGCGGCTCGGTAAAACACCTTCTTTTACGCCTTCATCTAGTGCAGCACCCACTTCACGCATGTAGGCATTACCCGCGCCTAAATACATATCATCACGGATACCAATCGCATCGGCACAAAATGAAATCATGTTTGCTGTTTCACGTACGGTTTCGCCATGTGCGATTTGAGATTTACCTTCATCAAGATCTTGCTGAGCCAAACCCAACATATTAATCGCTGAAGCATAAGAGAAACGGGTACGCGTTGAGTTATCGCGGAACAGAGAGATACCTAAGCCGTTATTAAATACATTGGTTGCAATATTCTCTTGGCGCATCGCTTTTAAAACTTGCGCTGTTTTTAATACACGCTCTAGTTCTTCTGGGCTCTGCTCCCACGTTAATAAGAAATCTTTATCATGCAGTTCAGACTTTAGTTCATTGATTTCCTTGATCAGTTCATTAATGCTTTTCATTTTATTCTTCCCAGTTATGAATTCGTTATTGGTGTATATCCAGTTATTAAATTTGTAAGAGCGCGAGGCTGTAAATGCTTGTGGGTGTTAACAAGCTTCTGGTTCTCTTAATCCAATAACTGTGCCAATTAAAAAACAATTAACTAAAATAGATTTAACACATTAAAAAACAACAGCTTACATTTACACAGGGAAAGTTACTTAATATTTATAGCCAAATTATCACTATCATCGGCTATCAGTGATAGTGACCAAAATGATAGTGATCACAGTGTCAATTATCATATTGATATTCAGGTGTGACCCCTGTAGCAATTCCTATTGCGTATTAACGCTCGACGATAAAAGCCTGATTCACATCAAATTGATGCAAGCAATACTTGATTAAGTTGGAGGCGTATTATTTAGGGATAGAACTGAATTATGTTGAACACCACACATCAATCAGAATTAATGCAATTGCAACCAACCATTCTGCGCTTCACCCAGATGCTTTCTGCCGTACTTCAACTGGATGCAGAAGTGGTTGATGCCAATTTAGTACGTATTGCGGGTACTGGTCCTTACAGTAAATTTTTTGGTAAGAAGTTAAATACAAGTTCCAGAATATTTCGCTATATTTTGGAAACACACCAAGAAAAAGTCGTCGTTAAATCACGTACCGATCCATTGTGCGATGGATGTACGAACAAAACGAGCTGTCGTGAAACTGCTTTTCTTGGCGTCCCCATTATGATTGAAGACCGTTGTATCGGTGTGATCAGCTTAGTGGCATTTAATATCGAGTCGCGTGAAAAAATCAAAGAAAATGCTCAGCTATTTTCCGACTATATTCGGCACATTTCAGAGCTGTTTGTCTCAAAAGTTTTGGACATAAACGACTCAGAGCATGGGCTAGATAAAGTGTTTACTAGTCTTATCGAAAATATGGATCAAGGTGTATTAGTACTCGATGAACATAACCGAGTTCAATATGGGAATACGCCAGCCCTCACTAATTTGAATATAGAAAAAGAAGAATTAGTACGGGTAGAAGTAAACATCCAACCTTTATCTATTCACAATAACGACCTTAAAGGTCATCAACAGCACATAATTTCTTTAGGTAAACGCCAAGAATTAGTGGTTGGTCAGTTCCATGATATTCAAGGGCACCAACTCTTTATTATGGCTTTCTATCAACCAAATACATCTTTCTCGATTAGCGAAGTACCGAAGGCACAATTTACAAGTGTGATTGGTGAGTGTAAAAAAATGCAGCAACTCAAGGTGCTTATTTCTCGTATTGCCAGCAGCCCTTCAAGTGTATTAATTAATGGTGATAGCGGCACAGGTAAAGAAGTTATCGCACATGCGGTTCATAATATGAGCGATCGTGCCAGCAAGCCTTTTATTGCCATTAACTGTGCTGCAATCCCAGACCAATTATTAGAAAGTGAACTGTTTGGCTACGTAAAAGGTGCATTTACTGGTGCATCAAGCAAAGGAAAAACAGGGCTAATTCAAGCCGCAAATCAAGGTACCCTATTTCTTGATGAAATCGGTGATATGTCGATGACGCTACAAGCGAAATTATTAAGGGTATTAGAAGAACGAGAAGTCATGCCGATTGGCTCAAATACGGCTATTCCCGTCAATATTCGCGTGATTTCAGCAACAAACCGTAATTTCTCTGAAATGATCGCCACCAACAAGTTCAGAGAGGATTTATATTACCGTTTAAACGTCATTCCCATTCATTTACCCACTTTAAAAGAACGCGGAAAAGATGTTGAGCTGCTAATCCACTTCTTTCTTGATATTCACACCCGTAAAATCGGTGTTAGCTATCCGGGTATTACACCTGCCGTTATGTCACGGCTGAATGCATACCATTGGCCAGGCAATGTGCGTGAGTTGAGCAATCTTATTGAATACCTCGTCAATGTGGTACCAGAAGGTGATGCTATCGATGTCGATCTATTACCTCCCTACTTTGAAGGCACAGTGCTAGAACATAAAAGTGATCAACTGGTTATTGATGACAGCATTATGAGCTTAGAAGAGATGGAAAAGATTCGAATTGAAGAAGCAATTAGTCGGTTAAGCAACCGGAAGTTAGTTGCAGATGAACTCGGGATTGGTATTGCAACGTTATACCGAAAAATCAAAAAATACGGTTTGAGCTCTCACAGTAGTTAATCCATCCTCCCTGCGCTAGAATGAATAACATAAATCCCGCTAACAGCGGGTTTTATGTTTAAATACGAACATTATATTGTCATACAGCAACCGTATACTTCGTTACAAAACACTATGTAGAATCACACAATTAGTGTTACTAGCTAACTTATTAATTACCTTAGCATATTGTTTTTAACGCTTAATGAATAAGGATCGGGGAAAATCCCCACAAATATACAAAAACATGATCTCGTTCGCGAAATTTATGTCATCATCCTTTGAATTACGCGCCTCGACGCTCTACGATTGACGCCCTAAATGAAAGTTATACTAAAATTTTCATTTATGCCTTCTTCTAAACATAAACAGAGTCTATTGCATGAACAACGATAAAAGACCTTTATACATCCCCTACGCCGGTCCTGCTTTACTTGAAACACCTCTGCTAAATAAAGGTAGTGCATTCTCTATAGAAGAACGTATGTTCTTCAACTTGGAAGGTCTGCTTCCTGAAGCAATTGAATCTATAGAAGAACAAACAGAACGTGCTTATCAACAATACCAAAAGTTTGATAAAGATATGGATAAGCACATCTATCTTCGTAATATCCAAGATACAAACGAAACCTTATTCTACCGTTTGGTTGAAAATCACATCACAGAAATGATGCCGATTATTTATACGCCAACCGTTGGCGCGGCTTGTGAAGATTTCTCTAACATTTATCGTCGTGGTCGTGGTCTGTTTATCTCGTACCCGAACCGTGACCGCATTGAAGACATGCTAAACAATGCCTCTCGTCAAAACGTAAAAGTTATTGTTGTAACCGATGGCGAGCGTATTCTTGGTCTTGGCGATCAGGGTATCGGCGGCATGGGTATTCCCATTGGTAAGCTAGCACTTTACACCGCTTGTGGTGGTATAAGCCCTGCATATACTCTACCCGTTGTACTAGATGTTGGTACTAACAACCCGCAACGTTTATCTGACCCTATGTACATGGGCTGGCGTCATACTCGTATTTCTGGACAGGAATACGACAAGTTTGTTGATGAGTTCATTCAAGCAGTTAAGCAACGTTGGCCAGATGCGTTAATTCAATTTGAAGATTTCGCACAAAAGAATGCTATGCCATTGCTTGAGCGTTACAAAAACAAAGTCTGCTGTTTCAACGATGACATTCAAGGTACAGCTGCTGTTACTGTAGGTTCATTACTTGCGGCGTGTAAAGCGGCGAAGAGTAAACTGTCTGAACAGCGAATTTCTTTCTTGGGTGCTGGTTCAGCAGGTTGTGGTATTGCTGAAGCGATTGTTGCACAAATGGTATCTGAAGGTATTTCTGAAGCGCAAGCACGCAGCCAAGTATTCATGGTCGACCGTTGGGGCTTGCTGATTAACGACATGCCAAACCTGCTTAACTTCCAACAGGCACTGGTTCAGAAACGCGATACTGTGAATGATTGGGATCTAGCAGACAACAATGTTTCATTGCTTGATGTAATGCGCAATGCGAAACCAACCGTACTAATTGGCGTATCTGGCGTACCGGGTCTATTTAGTGAAGAAGTGATCCGTGAAATGCATGCCCACTGCGAGCGCCCTATCATATTCCCGTTATCTAACCCAACTAGCCGTGTCGAAGCAACACCAGCCGACATCATTCGTTGGACTGACGGTAACGCATTGGTAGCAACAGGCTCACCATTCGAACCTGTTGTACATAACGGTAAAACATACCCAATTGCACAGTGTAACAACAGCTACATCTTCCCTGGTATTGGTCTAGGCGTACTAGCAGTAAATGCTCGCCGTGTTACAGATGAAATGCTCATGGAAAGTAGCCGTGCATTGGCAGAGTGTTCTCCGCTTGCAATCAACGGTCAGGGGGCATTGCTTCCACCACTTGAAGATATTCAAAAAGTATCACGTAAGATCGCATTTGCTGTTGCGAAAAAAGCCATTGAACAAGGTAAAGCGCCGAAGAACTCTGATGATCGTATCCTTGAGAAAATCGATGCTAACTTCTGGCAGTCAGATTACCGTAATTACAAACGTACTTCTTTCTAATACGTAATTTCGCAGAAATGAAACATCAAGCCCGCTTCGAGCGGGCTTTTTAATATATTGAAAGATAACCGCATAAGTTACAATCAATAACCACCTGTTAGTTATAATTCATATGGTAAACAAGTACTCGTTATGCTTAAATTTGTACCAACAGGTAAAATTTACATCAATTTTGACACGTTTTTAACGCAACATTATTAATAGATTAAGGTAATATTATCGAATCTATTTTATCTTTGGATAGTTATGAAACTGCTCACAATATGTCGCTTTTTTGCAGTTCTCTGTATCATTTTAGTTAGTACTAGCTTATTGATCGATCGTTGGGTTTCTGCGAGTACTTCTGATCGTATTTTTTATGACGTTTCTCATATTCCTTCTCGCTCTATTGGGTTAGTACTCGGCACGAGTAAATACATCGCTAAAACGTTAAACCCTTATTACAGCTATCGTATGGAAGCTGCACTTGAGCTTTATCAACAAGGGAAAATTAACGTTTTTTTATTGAGTGGTGATAATGCCCATCGTTCATATAATGAACCTTGGACAATGAAACGCGATTTATTGAAGTCAGGCATTCCAGATAGCGATATTGTGCTCGATTATGCAGGATTTAGAACCTTAGATTCTGTTGTGCGCGCCAAAGAAGTATTTGAAGCTGATCACTTCGTTATTATTACCCAAAAATTCCATTGTGAGCGTGCACTGTTTATTGCCGAGAGCAATAACATCGATGCGATTTGTTTAGCGGTACC
Source organism: Photobacterium profundum (assembly GCF_003026285.1). Taxonomy (GTDB): domain Bacteria; phylum Pseudomonadota; class Gammaproteobacteria; order Enterobacterales; family Vibrionaceae; genus Photobacterium; species Photobacterium profundum. The sequence continues at coordinate 73,805 of NZ_PYOD01000018.1, read as the reverse complement.
CGAACCAAGAGGCTTTGCAGGTTTTAAAATTCGCCTGCGAGAAGTTCTCGCTCGTGGTAAGGCGGTGATCGATTTATATGTACTAGATATTCAGCCACGCTTTCTTGGCCCTAAAGAGCCGATTGAGCCAGCAACAAGTGATAACAAAAACGTTAAAGAAAATATCAATTAAATATAGTTAGTTGGTATGAATTATTTTAAAACGCATTAAAAAAGCCAGTATTAATACTGGCTTTTTTAGTGAAAAATAAATTCGAAACCCGAATATATATTTCAATCATTCATCGCAACTATCATTCTTTGAGTTATTTTTACATTCACGAAGACACCTAGCTCTAACTTGTCTCATATGTTCTTGAGCTTCTGCGTGTATCCTTTTGCGCAATGGTGCATTTTGGGAACTCATTTTAACCTAGCCTTTATTTTAGTATTATTTTTGTGATTCTCATTCATAAAAAGAACCTAAACATATGATACATAAGGCACTGAGTTAGAGCGAGTATTTTTAATTAATGAAATATTTTATGCGATATAAATCACGTTTTGTTGAGGCTTAAAATTTAGTATATACCTCTTTAACCCATTATTTCCCACACATGATAACTACTAACATATCAATCAATAGTTAATCATTTGATAATTTATTTATATGTAAAATAATACATTTCAAAATTGAACAAAATATAACAATCAACAACAAATTTTTACACGATAATAAAACAGCCATACCCCCAAACAACCTAAAAACACAAAGGTCTAATTTATAGACCTAAGGTTCTACGTTGAAAATAAGCAACGCCGTATCGAGTCCAATAAAACCCGCCCTTCTCATGTTTGTCTTGTTTTCTACCCATCCTATTCAATGGGTAGATTTCCACACATAAGAAATCAATAACCTCACAAATTTTGTAATTACCCCGCCAATAGAGCAACAACTGACCGCCAAGGCATTAACAAACGATCAATAAGGTGTAACATTCCCGGCAACTACACAGTTGTGGTTCAGCTCCTAAACACAACGATAACCAATGGAAGGAAAGTCTATGACAGCCTTAACGCTCACACTTAAAAACTGGCTGCTGAATCGAAACAGCATGATATTCATCGGAAATATCTTATTATTCTCAATCATGCTAAATACCCTACCTTTTGAAAAAGATGTTGTTATCGGGCTTTGTATACTGACTTTTGTCGCGATACTTTGGCTTACCGAAGCTGTTCATGTCAGTATTACCGCTATTCTCGTTCCGGTACTCGCGGTAGGCTTTGGCATTTTCCAAACTCCCCAAGCATTAACCAACTTTTCAAATCCAATTATATTCTTATTTCTTGGTGGGTTTGCATTAGCCGCTGCACTTCATAAGCAAGAGCTTGATAAAGCCATTGCAGATAAAGTACTTATTCTGGCTAAAGGTAAAATGTCTGTTGCTGTCTTTATGCTTTTCGGTGTAACAGCAGGGCTTTCCATGTGGATCAGTAATACAGCCACAACAGCAATGATGTTACCGCTAGTATTAGGCGTGCTTAATAAAGTAAACGCCAAGAGTGAACGTGGCACCTACGTGTTCGTTCTATTAGGTATTGCTTATTGTGCAAGTATCGGCGGTATTGCAACAGTGGTTGGTAGCCCACCCAACGCAATTGCTGCTGCTGAAGTTGGTTTAAGTTTTACTGAATGGATGGAGTTTGGTGTGCCAATTGCCATGATTCTACTTCCTATTACAGTGGCGCTACTTTATTTCATTTTAAAGCCAAACCTTTCGCATACATTTGAACTCGACCATACACCAGTTAAATGGGATAACGGTAAACTAATTACACTCGCTATTTTTGCGCTTACTGTCTCTTTATGGATATTCAGCAAACCAGTCAATGCTTTCTTAGGTGGCTTTAGCAAGTTCGATACCTTAGTCGCTTTATTCGCAATCATTCTGCTTGGTGTATCACGTGTTGTTGAATGGAAAGATATCGAAAAATCTACCGACTGGGGTGTGTTGATTCTGTTTGGTGGTGGTATTTGTCTAAGTAACGTACTGAAAGCAACTGGCACCAGTGTTTTCTTAGCACATAGCCTTAGTGGCTTCCTTGAGCAAGCAGGCTTATTCTTTACTATCTTAGTGATTGCAAGTTTCGTGGTATTCCTAACTGAATTTGCCAGTAACACGGCAAGTGCTGCACTACTGGTACCTGTTTTTGCAACGGTTGCAGAAGCATTAGGTGTATCGCCAGTTATTCTTTCTGCACTGATTGCCGTTGCCGCTTCATGCGCCTTTATGTTGCCAGTCGCAACACCACCGAATGCCATCGTCTTTGGTTCCGGGCATATTAAGCAGAGTGAGATGATGAAGGTGGGTATCTACTTGAACCTTGCTTGTATTATTGCACTAACATCATTTGCATGGATGTTCTGGTAACAGTTATTTGAAATGATTCTAAAATCATAATCAACTTCCCCCATTCAGGTGGTCTCTTGTAGACCACCTTTTTTATGGTTTTCACCGTCTGTATATCAGCTATTACACGATTTCATCAGCAGGGAATCGAACACCAATAATCTCACGAGCGCGTGTGATAATGGCACTCACAATACATGTACGATCTAAACCTGAATGCATTGTTTGTTTTGTTTCAATAAGGTCAGCGAAAATGCCAGCTTCATACTGCATAGTATTTACACCTTGATCTTGTGATAATACAACAGCAGGCTCACCTTGACGTAATATCGATACCGTTTCACACTCTGAAATGCTTTCAATCAGAATTGATGCTTGCTCACCTTGCAGTTCACTTGGCGCATAACCATTGCTGACTTTAGAGTGAGAAATCACCGCATCAAACTCATCATAATGCAACACCAATGTACCGTGAGCATCAACCCCAGAATGCAATAATACGCCTTGCGCCGTAAAGCTCTTCGGTTCTCCGAATAAGCCAATCGCAGCACTAAGTGGATAAATACCAATATCCATTAATGATCCGTTTGAAAATTTCGGATTAAATGTATTCGGGTTTTCACCGTTTAAGAACTTTTGGTAACGTGAGGAATGCTGACAATAAGTGAAGTGCACTTTTCGCAGCTTTCCAAGCTTAGGAAGTGCTTGCTGCAATATTTTAAAATTTGGGTTGTAAGTCGTTTTAAGAGCTTCAAAAAGAACAACTTCTTTTTCTTGCGCTAACGCAATCAACGATTCAATTTCATGAATATTCGATGCGAGCGGCTTTTCTCCAATAACATGCTTACCATTTTCAATAAACAGCTTAGCTTGTGGCGCGTGAAAGGAATTAGGGCTAGCAATATATACGGCATCAATCATATCGCTTGCAGCCATTTCTTCTAGGCTATCAAAACTATGATCAACACTGAATTTAGCCGCAAATTCTTGTGCTCGATCCATCTCTCGAGAATACACTCCGTTAAGCTGCATCTTTCCTGAAGCATGTGCCCCTTCGATAAATTTTTCAGTGATCCAATTTGTTCCAATTACACCAAAACGCACCATTATTCATCCCTACATCAGTTTAAATCAATCATAGTTAACAGTTCTATTATCCACTTAACCAACTGAAGGTAAACATAAGCTTCTGCCTTGCACTAATACACGGCTGACGTAGTATAGAAAATAATTCTGTACCCAATTGAAAATACGTGATCTCTACGATTCAATTCTTAAACACAAAAATACGCCAACTACTATTGATGCCAAAATACGCATGAATAAAGAGAGGCCATTACGATAGCGAAGGGAACTATGCTGCATTACGCTGAAATCACCGGCTGGGGAAAATGTTTACCACCAGCAATACTCACCAATGATGAACTCAGTACATTTGTTGAAACATCTGATGAATGGATTAAAAGCCGTACAGGTATTGAATCTCGTCATATCAGCCATGTAAATACATCCGATCTAGCGCATGTTGCTGGCGCACGGGCATTAGCAGCTGCTGGCATTGATGCCAACAAACTTGATTTAATTATTGTAGCCACCTGCTCTCCTGACACGTTAATTCCTAATATAGCTTCGAAAGTTCAGCTAGAACTCGGTGCTAGCAACGCTGCTGCTTTTGATATGAATGCTGCATGCACCGGCTTTTTGTACGGATTAGAGACTGCAACGCGTATGATCCAAGCAGGGGCTTACCGTCACGCTTTAGTGATCGGCGCAGAGCGTTTATCTTGGTACTTAGACTGGAGTAAGCGCGATACCGCTGTTTTATTTGGTGATGGCGCTGGCGCTGTCATATTAAGTAAAACAGATAAACCTGTAGGTGTACTCCAAGCACAACTAGGTTGTGACCCAAAAGGCCGTGATGTACTTGCCATTCCTAAATTTGGTACAGCAATGGATCGTTACGACCCAGAATCAGGCCATTTTGCCTTTGATTTTGTTGGTCGTGATATTTTTCGAAGCGCCGTACGTGGTATGGGATCAGCGGCAAATACGGTGCTTAGCCGTGCAGAACTAGACAGTAATGATATTGATGTTGTTATCCCTCATCAGGCCAACAAACGTATTATTGAAGCATTGTGTGATCACGCAAAAATCCCATTAGATAAAGCGTTTATTAACATTCATAAATACGGTAATACTTCTGCAGCAACTGTGCCTATTGCACTATGTGAAGCGGTTGAACAAGGTCGGATTCAAGCAGGAAGTAAAATACTTTCAGCGGCTTTTGGTGCCGGTTTAACTTGGGGAGCAACGTTTATTCAGTGGGGTGAGCGCACAACCGCGATTCATCAAACAGATATTGAGTTACCACCGTGTGAACATACTGCCAAAGAACTCTTAGCGAATGCGGTATCTCACTCGACCAATCGTTAAACGTTCTAATTCTTCTAGTTACATAATAATCCGGGGTCTGTAACTGATTCCGGTATTATATCGGGCTTACAGGAGCGTTTTTTCGATAGTCCCGTCTCATATCCCCCCTTTTTATACTCTCTATTATAACGGTAGCGAATAGACACACGCCGTCGTATTGGCGCAGAAAAGCTTTTTATTAATAAGCAGAAATACAGGCGAAATAGTGCTGGCATCTCTGTTTCAGTAGGCATAGAATGCCCCTGTTTGGGGAGTAGTCACCAATTGTTCGTCTGTCGTCATCACGAAGCCCCATGCTTCCGGCAGCCGAGAATGGATTTGTTTCTGTAAAAGAAAAATGATTATTGACGTTATGCGGATATAAATCATTTCATTAAAACAGTAAGCACCATTTTGACGAGACCAACGCCATTATTTACTACACCTTTTGTGTAGTGTTTTTAATGCGCGGAAGGTCATTAGTCACGTCTAATATCCATACCCTTCCGCGTTCGATTGGAAGGATAAAAACTATGAGCCTTTTTAGTTATGAAGGTTTCGCTATACTAACCGTACTTATGCTAGCGCTGGATTTGTATCAAACTCGCGGTGGTAAAGTTACTATCAAAAAAGCAGCAATCTGGAGTCTTTTCTGGGTCGCACTTGCATTACTTTTCAATATTGTTATCTATTTATACTGGCCATTAATGGCGCCAGAAAGTAGCTATACAAATGGTCAAGCTGCCACTGCATTCTTAACAGGTTACTTACTTGAAAAGTCGTTAAGTGTCGATAATCTATTTGTTTTTGCCCTTATATTTGGTCAATTTGCTGTACCTGCACATTTACGCCCTCGCATTCTGATGTTAGGTGTTGTCGGTGCTCTGATTCTGCGCGGCATAATGATCGCCGTTGGTGCTCAACTTCTTACTGAGTTCCACTGGGTTCTATATATCTTCGCAGCCTTCCTGCTATACACAGGTTACAAGTTATGGAAAGAAGGTGAAGAGGAACCAGAAGATTTTTCTAACAGCTTGCCAGTTCGTTTAGTTAAACGGTTCTTCCGGGTAAGTGATGAATATAAAGGCAATAAAATGCTGGTGAAAGATAGCAAAGGCTGGATTGCAACACCGCTAATGATAGTGGTTGCTGTTATTGCATTGACTGATGTTATGTTCGCACTAGATTCAATTCCTGCGATCTTTGCGGTCACTCAAGAACCGTTTTTGGTCTTTACCGCTAACGTGTTCGCATTATTAGGCTTACGTTCATTGTATTTCGTTCTGGAAGGCATGCTGACACGTTTCTGTTACCTACGTGTAGCACTGGCGTTCATTCTTAGCTTCATTGGTATCAAGATGCTATTAATGGAAACTGCATGGGCAATTCCAACGCCAGTATCTTTAGCAGTCATTGCATTAAGTATAACAACGGCCATTGTAGCTTCGCTTTGGAAGACTCGCGATCACGTTGAACAAACACAGTAATATCATGTACTCTTGATGTAAGAATTACATTAATACCTGAAAAGGCTTGCCAATTGGCAAGCCTTTTTTATAACTAAACGAACAAATACTTTCATAACCCTATTACCACATTAAACTCACTCTTTAGCATGCACTTATTACCCTCTTTAAATACAAGGCCATAGTAAAGTGTTTAAATTATAAGCAAGTATGGCATTGCTCTACAGGTAGATTTATATAGATAAGATTTATATATAGAGCTGTATCTATCTTTTTATTATGCAACAGATAATCAGTAAGTCTTTTGTGTAATATTTCACATTGAAATCAGCACTTCGTTGCTGAGGATACATGAGTTTATTATTGTCATTTTATCAGCGACACCCTAGTGATGCTCATTCATATTTATTGGTTAAGTCTTTCTTGCTGAAAATGGCATAAAGGTACGAGTTATGAAAAAAATAATCTTAATTGTTGTCTGTCTAATGTTTGCAATTGCTGCAATAACAAGTGTTACTTCAACCTCTTATATATCTCATCAAGAAATTGATAAGATCATTTTAAAGAAATCTCAGGCACAAGCTGAATTGTTAGCTAAAAATGTCGAATATATATTAAGTACATCTCCGAAACCTTTAAATGATTTACAAGACTTGGTTCAATCACTCAAAACTCGTTCAGATATTAGCTACGCCATCGTAATTAACAAAAATGTTAAAGCGGTTGCTCATAGTGATATTGAAAAATTAAACAAAACCTATAACGATAGCTATACCGTTGATGGAGCCACTACAGGAAAAGCACAACATTCAAAGTGGTATGCAGATATACAGGGTGTTTGGGTCTATGACATTTTGACGCCTGTTTATGTTAATGGCGAATTATACGGTACTTTCGATGTTGGTATCCCTATCACGGAAGTCAGTGAAGCGGCGAAAGGCATTGTAATTACTCAGTTAATAGCCATCTTAGCTATCTTCTCTATCTGTGGCTGTATACTTATATGGCTACTAGGCAAACTGTTAAGACCGCTTTCCGGATTACAGCATGCCCTAGAAAATATATCTAAAGGCGATGGAGATCTTACTATTCGACTGCCCGTACGAGGCAACGATGAGATCGCCCATATTTCCACTGCCTTTAATATCTTTGTGGGCAAAATCAATGAAATTATTGGTCAAGTAGTCAATACAGGGACGGAGCTAGGCAATTCTGCAACTGAACTTCACAGCCAATCTCAGCAAGCATTATCACGAGGTCACGAACAAAGCGAACAATCTTTATTAGTCGTGACTTCAATGAATGAAATGATCGCAACAATTGGTGAAATATCTCAAAATGCAGCCAGTGCCGCGGAATCTGCCGAGAGTGCTAACGTAGAAACTCAGGAAGGACAAAAGATCTTACAAGAGGCGACCAGTAGCATTACTGATCTAGCTTCTCAAATGCACAGTATGTCAGAGGTGATTACTTCCCTAGCAGAAAGAACACAATCTATAGGGTCGATTCTTGACGTTATTCGAGGTATTTCAGAGCAAACTAACCTATTAGCGCTAAATGCGGCTATTGAGGCAGCTCGAGCTGGTGAAGCTGGTCGTGGTTTTGCTGTCGTTGCAGATGAAGTAAGAAACCTTGCAACCAAGACAGCTCAGTCAACCAATGAAATTCAAAATATGATTGACCAACTACAAAATGAAGCCAAAAATGCTGTCACTGCGATGGATAGTAGTAAATCTTTAACTGTAGAAGGTTCTTTAGCAACGGAAAAAGCTCAGCAAGCCCTTGAACAAATTTCTGCACAGATCATGACAATACTTGATATGAATACGCAAGTTGCAACTGCTACAGAAGAGCAATCTAGCGTTGCCAATGAAATCAACCTCAACATGGACACTGTAGATAGCTCGGTAAAAGTTGGCCTAACGGCTAGTCAAGAGTTGGAAAAATCAAGCCAGAACTTATCTGAACTTGCTCAGACGTTAGACCGTCATGTTGGCTCTTTTAAAATTAGCCACTAACATGTGAATCATTTTTAAATTAGCCCCTTTTTAGGGGCTTTATTTTATTCAAAAAATACGATAGTACATAGCTCTGTTATATATACCCAGGTTACCTCAGATACTCGTTTCAGTAAAAATCTTATAACTATCTACGATAGTTTTTCATGGATATAAATTGAGAATCGATCACGTCTTTTTGCTGGCTATCATATCCGTAGATATCTTCACGCATTTGCAGTGTGTTCTTCTCATCAACCCACGCCGTCAAATACACAAAATCTACCCCTAAACGCTGAGACAGCCTAACCGTGTCTAAATCGCCATCGTTCAACATTGCATTAAACGGCTCAATATTCTTACGCTTTTGAAAGTCGATAATAAAATTGGCTAAATCATACGCTTTTTCGACACGCACACAGCCAGAGCTTAGGTTCCGCTTAGATTTATTAAACAAACCTCGTGCGGGCGTATCATGTAGATAAATAGAATAATCATTTGGCATTAAAAACTTAACACGACCTAGAGAATTACTTGGACCAGGGCCTTGCTGAAACTCATGAGGAAACGTTTTAGGATTAACATTGGACCAATCTATTTGATCTGCCGGAATTTCAGTACGATCACGCCAGCTATTCAATATACGCATATTATGCGCAGTTAAGTAATCGCGAGAATGCTTAACTTTAGGAATAACATCTTTTCGTTTAATCGTTTCAGGTACATTCCATGTTGGGTTTACCACCATGGTATTTATTGCTGATGAGAACAAGTTAGTTGGACGGCTTGTTCGACCAACAATCACTTTCGACTCAAAAATCACATTACCTTGATCAAAAATCTTCAGCATATAATCAGGAATATTCACCCAGATATGAGGCTGGTTATCAATCATATTGATGTTACGAAAGCGCTGCATATTTAAAGCAATTCGACGCGCAATATCAGTATACGGCATCACTAGTTGGGCTGTCGTTGCTGCACCGATAAGTCCATCATCAGCTAAACCATGACGCCGTTGAAAGCGCTTAATTGCCTCTAACATTGTACCGCTGTTCGTTACCGTTGGCATTTGTGTAATGAAAGCGTACTCAGCTTCCGTCATGTCATTTAAATCGAATAGCACCTTAGCAAGATCTTTACCTGCAACAATAACATCACCTTTGCGGATAAGTCCTTTCAGATCTGAGTTTGTTAAACTGTGGGGCGGCAATTGCTGTAATGTTTCAATCACAGACATGCTTTGCTCAAAAGGAATATTGGCGGGACGAGTAAGACTCAGCTTATCCATTGTCATTGGAAAGTAATGCTTTGTACTTAACGTATTTTCCTGTAAAGAAAAATTCATCTGTTCCAACGTAAACAAGGTACTTCTATTACGCTGAATCGTATTCAAATACTTGCGGTAAATAAAGTAACTATCTGTAGCAAGTAAATCGTATGCTCGCTGGTCATTACGTTTATCAAGTAAATACAGCTCATCTAAACGATCTTTAAGCCCGACGACCATTCCTGTATCAACAACAGATTTTAACTGTAATTCAAACTCTCTTCGTTGCTTGAGGTTTTGCCACAAAGGATAAAAATGATTATCTGTATAGGCTTGCTCTGCCAACCTCTTAAAACAGACTGCTGCCCCTGAATTAGGGCATAGCTGTCGACTGCTATTTACCGTTATAGCCTCAAGATAAGACCACTCAACATTGCTTGTGGGTAAATTAGCATTAATAGGCGCGAGTGGTTTTACTGAAGAGTCAGGGGCATTTACAGACGAACGATCCGAAGAAACGCCCGACTCTACCGCAAAGGCACTGCTAGAAATAAAAAAAGATACCGCAACAAGAGTGCTGAAACGTTGTATAACAATACGCTTATGATTAAACATCGTTATAGCGCTCCTTATTGTTTAAAAATAGATAAAGCCAATTAACGACATAAATTACATCATGCGGTAATACAGTATTAAACTAACTTAGATCATCGCTAAATAATGTTCATACTCTTATATTTAGACAAAAAAACACCATCCATACAATTAAACAACTCTATTTTTAATCATTAATTATCTCAACTAATGTTGAATAAGCATCTTAACCTGAACAAAAATACACTTAAGATACTGATTAAAAACAATAAAACATATAATGGTTCATTTCTTTACATGCCTTTATTTTGACGCATAGATAAAATGTCTAATCTGGTATTTTATCTATTACTCCCACAAGAAAGTACTCTGATTATTTCTTATTTTCGCGAAAATAAGTCCATTGCTCAACAGTTGTTCCATCAGATAACTGGCAATACCCTACGCTATTTCCTTCTGTATCTTTTTCCATTACAAGCTTACCGCCCTGCTCTGTACAGAAAACAGAAGCTGGATTAGCCATACCAATAGGCTTTACTGGCTCAGGCTCTTTTGTTGAACACGCAGATAAAAATGATGCCGCCGTCACTACACCAACTAATACTGCCACTTTCTTTGAAATCATTTTATTCTCCGTATAACTAAATAGACGTGATCGACAACAGCCGATTTCCCAAATAGAAATATACACCGTTATATTTTTCACTTCTGGAAACTTATTGTTCACGCTACATTTATATCCATATAGTTTAAATGGATATATTGTGATGACTTTACAAGACAAGCTTAGACACATAATTACAGATAACACACTGACAGTTAAACAAAAGTCGACCTACCTCTCATTAGAAGCAGAAGCTAGTCTTGACTATGTTCCCGTAACAGAAGGTGTTAATACTGCAATAAAAGCAGGTATTATCTGTGACATGTTTGAAGGACATGCTCCCTTTAAGCCACGCTATGTCTTACCTGATTACGCTAAATTTCTTCAAAATGGCTCTGAATATTTAGAGTTAGTTCCAGCTGCCGATTTTGATGATGCATTAAATGCGCTAACAATCATTTATCACCATGTTCCTTCTGTAACCAACATTCCAGTGTATTTAGGCGCTCTAGACGATATTTTAATCGATTATGTGCAAGATTTGACACATGATGAAATTTACAAAAAATTGAAAAGATTTTGGGTCATGCTTGATCGCACTTTGCCCGATGCATTCATGCACGTGAATGTTGGTCCTACTGACAACATTATCTGTCGAACTATTTTAAAAATTGATGCCGAGCTGAAGCAAATCGCACCAAACCTTACGTTTATGTATGATCCAGAAATCACACCAGATGATTTACTGCGCGTAGCAACAACCAATATATGTGAATGCAGCAAGCCTCATATTGCAAACTACCCTATTCATGCAAAAACCTATGATGAAAAAGGCTTTGGAATTATCAGCTGTTATAACTCATTACCTTTAGCGGGTGGTGCCAATACATTGGTGCGAATGAATTTAAAAGAAGCCGCGCAACAAGCCCAAAACACAGCATCATTCTTAACTGAAACCTTGCCACATTATTGCCAAGTTATGTATGAGCTGATTGAAGCGCGCACGCAGTTTCTACATGAAGAATCACATTTTTTTGATAGTTTTTTGGTGCAAGAAGGATTAATTGAAGAGAGTCGCTTTGCCCCTATGTTTGGTATCTACGGTATGGCAGAGGCGGTCAATATTTTAATCGAAAAAGACTCGCTAGAAAAAGGCACTACAAATAAAGAAAACCATCACACAACAGCTGTAAATCTATATGGCCATAATGAAACAGCGAATCAATTAGGGCATCAGATCTCAGCCACACTTGATCGTATTGTTAAATCTACACCCGTAAAATATGGCTATAACAACCGTGCCCTATTGCATGCCCAAGGTGGCATTAGCCTTGATAAAGGCGTAACACCTGGCGTGCGTATTCCTTATGGCACAGAACCCGATCCTGTTACGCATATCCAAGCATTGGTTGCACATCACCAATATTACACATCGGGTATCAGTGAAATTCTGACGATTGATGAAACTGTTAAAGATAATCCTGAAGCAATGTACCAATTGTGTAAGGGTGCATTAAATCTTGGCTTTCGCGAATTTACGGCTAACGTTGCTTCTAATGACCTAGTACGTGTGACGGGCTATATGATCAAGTTATCTGATGTTGCGGTATTTAAAGAAAAAGGCTCTCGTACCAATACGACTTGGTTAGGCGCAGAGGCATCTGAAAACACGGGGATCTTGAATCGTAAACCACGTGTTGCCTGTCATGAGCAATCGCCAGTTTATATAGAGTCCAAGTATACTGGATCAATGTATACAGAATAAGAAACAAAGCGAGCATAACAGTTCATACCAATAACTAAGAGCTAGTTACTAATAAAGCCACGCACCTAATTAAGCGACATATTCGACATGAGTGAAAGACAGAAAACGCTTCAATCGCATAATCTACGCATACCAGATGCAGAAGATTCAATCGCTGCAACTTCCACTGCTACACGTTTAAATGTGCGAACAGCGACAGTCAGCAAAATTCTGAATTTCTCTTGTGTCGATGGTCCTGGTAACAGGCTGGTGATCTTCTTACAGGGGTGCAACTATCAGTGTAAAAGCTGCCATAATCCACAGACCATCGATATGTGTAATCACTGCGGTGATTGTGTCGAAACTTGTCCAACGAATGCATTGACGTTAATTTCTAGCAAAGTCATTTGGGATGCGTCGTTGTGCTCCCATTGTGATAATTGCTTAGCTGTATGCCCGAAGCAATCTAGTCCCAAAACACAACAATATACCGTGGCAGAAATGCTGGATGTTATACGTAACAACCTCTTTTTCATATCAGGTATCACTGTTACGGGAGGAGAAGCAACACTGCAATTGGGCTTTATTAAGGGATTATTCAGTGCGATTAAATCATCGTCTGATTTACAACACTTAACCTGCATGATTGATAGTAATGGAAGTTTACGCACCACAAGCTGGGCTAAGCTACTCCCTTTTACAGACGGTGTAATGATTGATTTAAAAGCATGGCAAGAAGAAACCCATTTATGGCTAACTGGGCGGCAACATCATCGTGTTTTTCAAAGTATTGAATTATTAGTACAACACAATAAGTTGTACGAAGTGCGGTTGTTACACATCCCAGGAAAGACAGATTTTGATGCAGAAGTTGATGAACTTGCGAGTTATTTAACCCAATTACCTAAAGACACACGCATTAAGCTTAATGCATTTCAGCATCATGGTGTAACAAGCGAAGCATTAACATGGGAAACGTGCCAAGAAAGTGATATTACCCATTTAGCTAATCAGCTTACAGAGCGTGATGTAACAAATATTGTAGTACCGTCTGTATATCTATAAAGCGACTGAATAGCCCATTACACTTCGTACTTCGCTATTTGCAGATACAAATGCAGCTACAGCTACAGACATGTAACCTATCTAGGTTACATGTCTATATCTTTACAGCACGTTTTTATTTGTTCATACATCCAACGGTGAGCCGGATCATTCATACTTGGTTGATGCCACACCAAGCTATAAGCCACATCACCGTAATTAAACGGTAAAGGCTTATTGATCAGACCTTTAGCTTGAAAGGCAATATTTGCCCAACGACGAGAACAGGTAAACAGTAAATCGCTATGATGGCACATCAATGCCGCACTACCAAAATCAGACACGGTTACGGTGATTTTTCTTTTCTTATGCTGTTGTGCTAATTGCATCTCAAAGAAAGGGACATTTAAATCAGTATCCATAATACCGATGTGCCCATAACTTAGGTAGTTATCGATACTCAATGTTTGATCGGCTAAGGGGTGCGATGGATTCATCAAACACACCATGTCATCGTCGATTAAGGTTTCCCAGATAAGGTTATTTTGAGTGCTCGGTGGCTGGCTTCTATCATGCGGTAATATTACAAAATCAAGCTTACCTTTGGCTAGCGCATCAAAACCTAAGCTATCTTTCGACCAAATATCTAAGCGAATATTTGGTGCAAGATTTAAAACATGGGTGCTTAACTTTGCCGCTATTAACTCAAAAGTACTTTCTCGCATTGCTAATGAAAAACCACCTTCATAACGCGAAGGATCGAAAGCCTCTTGCGTCATAATTTGGTTCATGTCGTTAATCATCTGATGAACACTTGGACCAAGTCTTCGTGCAAGTGGCGTTGCAACAAGCTTATTACCATGACGGTAAAACAGCTCATCATTCAAGCTATCACGTAATTGACTTAATGTTTTACTGACAGATGAAGGGCTAACACAAAGACGCTCTGCACTGCCCGTTACACTTAATGTGTCTAACATGACATGCAGGGTGATCAAATGTTTCATGCTAATTCGAGAAAGCTTTATAAGATCCATATCGCTCTATTCATAACCCATTCAATTTAAAGCTTCAACTTACCGTGAAACTTACAACACTCTGCCTACTGAAATACTATAGCCAATTTTCTCAAGGTACTCATTTCAGCGAGGATTTATTGGAATCTAGGCAAAGCGTTAATTTTACAGACAAAAAAGCCGCGAAAAATCGCGGCTTCCGATAAATCATTTTTACTTAGCGAATACCGTGGAAAAACTCAGCACGCGTTGCAGGAATCCTTTTAAAGATACCGCCAAGTGCAGTCGTTGTTGTTTCACTGGTTGCATCCATAACACCACGTGCTTTCACGCAGTAGTGAGTCGCATCAATTGTTACTGCTACATCATCACTTTCAAGCAATGTTTGCAGCGCAACCAAAATTTGCTGTGTCATTCGCTCTTGCACCTGAGGGCGCTGAGCAAAGAAACGAACGATGCGATTAATCTTTGATAAACCAATGATTTTACCACGCGGAATGTACGCTACCGTCGCTTTACCATCAATCGTAACAAGGTGATGTTCACAAGTACTGGTCAGCGTAATGCCTTTTACACGTACCATTTCATCACATTTCATTTTGTTTTCGATTACGGTAATTTTTGGGAAGTTCGCATAATCTAAACCAGAAAAGACTTCATCAACATACATCTTAGCGATGCGATGCGGAGTCTCCATTAAGCTATCGTCGGTTAAATCTAACGACAATAACTCTAAGATCTCACGCATGTGATATTCGATCTTTTCTTTTTTCTCTTCGCGGCTAACCACTTTACTCGTCATGGGTGTTTCAAGCCCACGCTCTTCAAGTGCCGCGCGTACCATCAATGCAGATTCGCTTAATGCTGTCATTCTTTCCCCCTCCAACTGGCCTGGGCTTTAATGCGGGAACAAGCCCAACGTGTCATGTTTGTACTAAAAACGTCTACAAATTCATGTGTAGAAATTGCCTACAAACATACTTCCAGAGCTAAATCTGACCGAAGGATACCTGTAAATAAAAACAATTACACCACGTAAATGATAAGTGAATAGTTGAAACACCTTTTTTTTGTCATAATAATCATTCAAGCAAATACTAATCAAGAATATTGAGCGAGTTTCAATCTTACTTGATTAGTATTCAAGCCTATGACTTATAACTAACGACGGACACCAATATGGGATGTTGTGACGCACCAGGTTTAATGCCTGTAGAAACGGCTTTAGATAAAATTTTGGCTGACGTTAAGCCACTGGATTCAGTAATGACTGTTGCACTTTCTGATGCAATGGGACGTGTTCTTGCTGAAGATATTCTTTCTCCAATCAATGTACCACCCTTTGCTAATTCGGCGATGGACGGTTATGCCCTTCGCGCTAACGATCTAAAAGATAACGATACCCTTGTTTTATCTGGCAAATCATTTGCTGGTGTTCCTTTTGAAGGTGTATGCGAAGCGGGCCAATGCATTCGTATTATGACTGGCGCTCAAATGCCAGAAGGCACTGACGTTGTCATCATGCAAGAAGAAACGGAAGTCAAAGGTGATAACGTTAGCTTCCTAATCAAACCAGAAGCCCATGACAACGTTCGCCCTATTGGTGACGATGTACATCAAGGTGATACCGTTGTTGCTAAAGGAACACGTATTACAGCGCGTGAAATGCCACTACTCGCCTCTTTGGGTATTGCTGAATTTTCAGTTTTTGCACGACCTGTCGCGGCATTCTTTTCAACGGGTGATGAATTACGCCCTGTTGGCGAACCATTAGCAGCAGGTCAGATTTACGACAGCAACCGTTATGGTATTCGAGCATTACTTGAAAAGTTTGGTTGTGATGTATTAGATTTAGGCATCATTCCAGATTGCCCTGAAAAACTACGTGAAGCATTCAAGAAAGCAACATCAGAAGCTGACGTACTGGTTACATCAGGTGGTGTTAGCGTAGGTGAAGCTGACTACACTAAAGACATTCTTGAAGAGCAAGGTGAAATAGGTTTCTGGAAAATAGCCATGAAACCAGGAAAGCCATTCGCGTTTGGCACGATTGATAATACGTGGTTCTGTGGTTTACCGGGTAACCCTGTTTCTGCAATGCTAACGCTGTACCAGCTTGTTCAGCCGATGCTGGCGCAGTTATCTGGTCATTCTCAGTACCAGCCACCACAACGCATAACAGCGAAGGCGACAACGCTCTTTAAGAAACGTCCTGGGCGTACTGATTTCCAACGTGGTATCTATCAAATTAACCCACAAGGACAACTTGAAGTCGCCACAACAGGTAATCAAGGTTCAGGTGCATTCAGCTCTATGCATCAAGCTAACTGCTTTGTTGTACTTGAACAAGAACGTGGCCGCGTTTCTCCAGGTGAAGATGTGACTATCGAATTGTTTAATCACTCAATGTACTAAACATTGAATTGATTAGGCATTAGATATACCGAGCTTTTGATATACAAAGCGCCCGCTTAAATACGTAGAACAGAAAAGCGAGATATTATTGATATCTCGCTTTTCACATCCTTCCACTCTCTACAAAACAGGAATACATTGTGGCAGAACTGTCTGATGCAGAAATGCTTCGTTATAACCGCCAAATCATTCTTCGTCAGTTTGACTTTGACGGACAAGAAGCATTAAAAGACGCTTCCATGCTCATTCTAGGGGCTGGCGGCTTAGGCTGTGCTTCCACACAATACCTAGCAGCAGCAGGTGTGGGAAAGCTGACTTTAATTGATGATGATAAGGTTGAAGTATCAAACTTACAGCGTCAGGTATTACATAACGATAATACAATTGGTCAGTTAAAAGTTGAATCAGCGAAACAAGCGTTAACCACCATCAATCCTTACACAAGCATTGATACGATTGCACAACGCCTAAGTGACGATGAATTATTGCCGCTGATTCAGCAACACACAATTGTGCTTGATTGCAGCGACAATGTTGAAACACGTAATCAATTAAACCGTTTATGTCACCAAACGAAAACACCGTTAATATCAGGTGCTGCGATTCGTATGGAAGGGCAAATTAGCGTGTATACCTATCAAGATAACGAACCATGTTACCAATGTTTGAGTGCCCTATTCGGTCAACAAACATTAAGCTGCGTAGAAGCTGGTATTATGTCGCCAGTGGTCGGTATTGTGGGTGCAGTACAGGCAATGGAAGCCATTAAGGTAGTGGCAAACATGGGTACAGCATTAACAGGTAAGATTTTAATGCTAGATGCCATGTCGATGAGTTGGCGAGAAATGAAGTTAGGTAAACAAGCTAACTGTTCAGTGTGTAGCTAATAGTATTCTGGGTAAGTATACCAGCAGCTCTTCAACGCAAAAAAGCGCATATCTTCAAACGAAGACTGCGCTTTTTTAGTTTGCTGTTACTAGGTGTATAAACCTAAAGTAATAGAATGATACTAACGATAGCCGCACTCATTAGGTTAGCTAATACGCCAGCCATGACTGCACGAATACCATATTCAGCGATAAACGGGCGACGTTCAGGAATCAAACTGCCCATACCGCCAATCAGAATAGCTAGTGTTGTTACGTTGGCAAAACCACATAGTGCAAATGTCACCACAACAACACTGTGTTCTTGCATCGTATCTTTTAAGCTCATTAGGTCGATAAATGCCACAAACTCATTCATAACGACTTTCTGACCAATCAATGACCCCGCTGTTACAGCATCAACCCAAGGCACACCAATAAGCAACGCAATAGGCGCGAATAAATAGCCAATGATTAATTCAAAACTTAGGTTCTCGATACCAAAATAAGCACCCGCATCACCCAGCATGCCATTTAACAATGCGATTACGCTGATAAATGCCAATAATGTGGCACCAATTGTGACAGCCATGCGCATACCCGACATTGCGCCGTCGGCAAGTGCTTCAACAATATTCGTTGCTCGAGGAATAACAACAGAAGAAATCTCGTCGTCTTGTAGCTTATCAACCGATGGCGGCACAATCACCTTCGACATTAATAAGCCAGCAGGTGCAGACATGAACGAAGCTGCAATAAGGTATTGAAGGTCGACACCAACAGCTGCATAACCCACCATGGTACTACCCGCAACAGATGCCATACCACATGTCATCACGGCAAAAAGTTGGGAGTCGTCCATCTTCTTTAAGTAAGGTTTAATTACCAGCGGCACTTCAGACATGCCAACGAAAATATTGGCTGTCGCAGAGAGCGATTCTGCTCTACCCGTGCCAAGTACACGTTGTAGAGCCCCACCCAACACATCGATCACTTTTTGCATAATACCAATATGGTACAGCATCGAAATAAGAGCAGAGAAAAAGACAATAATACCTAGCACGTTAACCGCAAATACAAAGCCAACGCTGCCTGTTGCTAAGCCACCAAAAAGAAATGATAACCCTTCATTACCGTAATCTGTCACATAAGTAACGCCACCAGCAATGGCTTGAAGCGCCGACTTACCGGCAGGCACATATAAAACCAATAATGCAAAAAGTACTTGGAGCAAAAAGGCGACTGACACCATTTTCAATGGAATTCTTTTTCTATCAACCGAAATTAGCCACGCAAGAAAAAGCAGAACAATAATACCAAAAATTGCAATCATGGTTTAAACCAGAATGTAAATTCAAAAAGGACGCGCATTGTACCGCCCTACAATTAGTGATCAACCTCACCTTATGAGTGCAAATTCGTGAAAAACTCCAACTTAATAATAATTGAAAATTAATACTATTATTATCAATACGTTAAATTAAAAATGAAAATCACTACGGGTGATTTTTTCAGAAAAACTAATGTATTAAAATAAAAATTAATACTGTTAGCTTATTTTTTCAACAGCTTGCTGCTAGAAATTCACACATAACGTTATCGTTTGCTTTTTATCTTGATAAAGTTACAGAGGTTTCAATTACGATGATTATGAGAGAACTGTTTAATATGAAAATCCGAAATTAATAACTCAACCACTCTTCTAGCTGCTGGCTAACAGCGGGATCACTTAGCAATTGCATATGATTCATACCATAGAAAATTTTCTGTGACGTCTCAGCAAACGATAAATGATGATCTTCGACTTTATGGATACCCAAAGCGCTGTGAAGAGGAACAAGCCCATCCCCTATTAATCTATCAGCTAAAAGGCTTCTTTGGCTGGCAGTTGTAGCAGCAACAGTAAAACAAGCAACCTGGGGCGGTAACGATACCCTCAAACGTTCGTCAGCATGGTTACCAAAGCGTTCTTGCCCTTGCCAATCCTCATCAATAATATAACCGTAACGCAAATCGGTGATCCCTGAACTGCGAAGATTGCTAAGCCTATTGAAGGGGGCGGTATAAGGGATTGCACTTAATATTGCACCTAGCTTATTCCCTGCACGCTCCAATGGCGCTCCGTGATGCGGCGTACCAAGGAAAACAATATTTTTAATCACATTTGGCCAGTGCTTTGATTGCTGAAAACCATAATGAACGGCACTGCGGGTTACTAGACCTCCCATGCTATGAGCAACCACTGTCAGCTCTTCTATTTCAACGGGCCAACTATCGACTAACTGTTCAAGCAGCTCAGACAACTCCCTTCCATTTAGTGAAACATGGAGGCCAGTATTGTATCGAAGATAAACAGGGGTATAGCCTAGCGTGGATGATAGTTGCTCACCATGATTGACCTCCGTCCCTTCATACTCACCACACCATTGGCGATCATTCATGCACAAACCATGGATCATCAACAATACTTTATTCTTCGCTTGTGGAATAACAAGTGCTTGCTTTTTATCATTCCAACTTAAAGCTTGCTGCTGATGGTAAAAGGTCATCGGGATTGCTAATTGGTTATTTGACTCAACGAGCTGATCGCCCATAATCCCATTTAATGCAGACAAAACTGCCGTACGCTCATTGGTTTCTGTTTTATCTTTATCTAAGGTGTCGAACCAAGGCTGTTGTTTCTCAAGTACCTTATCTACACCGCTTCCCAATAATTGGGTTACGCCATAAATACTGTTATAAACAAGGCCTGTAATACCTCTTGTACGACCGGGTTTTTTACCTCCAGGCATTCCCAATGTATTCCATACAGATTGGTGAACACCTTCAGCAATGCGGGTTACATTCATGGTTGCCTGCGTAGCCAACTGCCCCATTCCGCGAAGATCAGAAGCACGCACATGCTTAAATCGTTTTTTTGATGTTTGTATAACCATTCATGAACCCCTTTCGTCTATTGTTTACATAGCACGTGTTTATATAGCGCATGTGTACATAGAGCGTCGTATAAGCGAGTAACTCATACCGAACAAGCCACACCAAATAAGCTACTGAGTTCATAGTGAATGATTACGTGCTAATTGTGAACCGCTTATTTCTCACAATAACTTATTTATCATAATAAAAAGCAGAGCACGGTATTACTGGTTTGTAATACGAATAGTGCTCTGCTTTTATTTTGAACAATCTATATTATTTTATTGAGTTACATACAAATCACGCGTATAACGCCCTTCTGATGCATTCGTTTTCGAATAGCCACCCACTTTCGTTTGCTTCAATACAGAACGAGTATAGAAATATAACGGCACCGCTGGCATCTCGTCTGCAAATACTTCTTCTGCCTGCTGGTAATAATCATTACGTTTGCTATCTGTTGGTGCTTTAATGGCTAGCTTCATCGCCTCATCGTAATTAACATTGCTCCATCTTGCGTAGTTCATACCAGTACTTTCAAAGTATGATAAAAACGTTGATGCTTCGTTGTAATCGCCTACCCACGCATAACGTGCAACATCAAAGTCACGTTGAGATAGTTTTTGTAAGAATGTTTTCCATTCTTGGTTTGCTAGTTCGACTTCAACACCTAAACTTTTCTTCCACATCGAAGAAACAACAATGGCTAATTTCTTATGTGATTCACTGGTGTTGTAAACCAACTCGAACTTAAGCGGGTTCTTTTTATCAAACCCTGCTTCTTTTAATAACGCTTGAGCTTTCTTAGTACGCTCTTTCTGGCTCATGGATTCCCATGCAAGCTTCGGTGCTTCAAAACCAGATACTGAAGGTGGCGTTACACCATAAGCCGGAATTTGACCCTGTCCCAAAATGATATCTGTTACAACATTACGATCGATGGCATAGGCTAAGGCTTTACGCACTCGCACATCATCAAACGGCTTTTTATTAATATTGAATAAATAATAATACGTACCCAACGATGGCATTGTTAATAGCTCGTCAGGACGTTGCTTTTTAATCGCATTGTATTGCTCTAAAGGAAATGACGAGGTGATATCAATTTCACCAGTACGGAAGCGGTTATACTCTGCGGTTAGATCTTGAATTGGCAGGTAAGTAACTTTGGTTACTTGTGTTTTTTCATTGTTCCAATACGTTGGGCTCTTTTCCAACACGATACGCTCGTTCAATACCCACTTACTTAGCTTATAAGCGCTGCTTGTGACAATATTCTCTGGCTTCGTCCATGCGTCACCGTATTTTTCGATCGCAGCTTGATAAACAGGATACGTCGATTCATGTACTAACATTTTAGCAAAGTACGGCACGGGTTTCGTTAGCGTAATTTGAAGCGTTTTATCATCCAGCGCTTTCACACCTAACTGATCTGTCGATAACTCGCCTTTGTTGATTTCATCAGCATTCACAATGTTTGCCATTGTGTAATACCAGGCATAAGGTGCAGCTGTTGCAGGATCAATCACACGCTGAAAGCTATATTCAAAATCTTTCGCTGTTATTGGCTCGCCATTCGACCACTTAGCCCCATCACGTAAATGAAAGGTATACACTTTTCCATCTTCTGACTTTTCCCAACTTGTTGCTAAAGCAGGAACAATATTGCCAGCAGTATCTTGAGTCACTAACCCCTCAAACATATCTTGAATAACACGAGAGCTCGCAGTATCAGATGAATACGCGGGATCCAGCGTTGGCACTTCATCGCCATTACCACGAACGATCTCTTGAACCTTTGCTAACGTAACCCCTGCAGGTACATCTGCAGCTGAAACGGGGGCAATAACCAACGGTGCCGCAGCTATAAGAGCAACCATTGCCGCTAACTTAGATTTCTTGATGCCTTGCATATCAAATCCTTTTAATCATGGGTACCAATCTAAATAATTCTCTGATCATTCACTTATTCAGAGTGGTATTAGAAAACACAAAACACATACGGCACGTACTTCCATCTCGCGCTTTTTGTTTTGTCAAAATGCAACTATTTGCTTACCCAGAATACTCTTGGAAGAATAGTTTCATAGCAATAAAAGGATAAAAATGAGGGATATATGGCAGTAGTCACAAAAAAAGCCGATGATTATCATCGGCTTTTGGGGGTGTTCGATATTTTCAGGCTAACTAGTCGTTGTCTTTAAGCTGAATACCTTCACGAGTGATTTCAATCAGACCTTGCTTGTATAAGCCACCGATTGTTTTCTTGAACGTTGCTTTACTTGTACGGAACGCTTCGAAAATTTCATCAGGTGATGATTTATCGCTTAGTGGCATGAAACCACCCTTACGCTCAAGCGACTTCAACACTTTATCTGACAAATCGTCAACTTTGCCACGGCCTGCTTTCTGTAGTGACAAGCTGATTTTACCGTCTGGACGAAGTTCTTTCACAAACGCTCTCAGTTTCTTGCCAACAAACAGTTTACCAAAAGACTCTGTTTTGAAGATAAGACCCCAGTGCTCATTTTCAATCGCAACTTTGTAGCCAAGGTCGGTAATTTCGACAATAGTTACTTTCACTTCTTGGCCAACAGTGTAATTAGCCGGTGTGTTATCAAGGAAACGGTTAAACTTCGTTGAGCCAACAATACGACCCGATGCTTTATCGGTATAAACGCGAAGCATCACGTTGTCGCCTTCTTCCAACTTACGGCGTTGCTCACTGAATGGAACTAATAGGTCTTTAACCAAACCCCAATCAACAAATGCACCAAAGCTGCTAACGCCTACAACACGTAGCTTAGCAAACTCACCTACCTGAACCAATGGTTCTGTCGTGGTTGCAATGATGTCATCTTGCGAATCAAAATAGATGAAAACTTTCAGCTCATCACCCAGTTGCGTGCCGGCTGGAACAGAATTCTTTGGCAAAAGAATATTACCAATGTCTTCACCACCATCTAGAAAAACGCCAAAATCAACTAGCTTGACGACTTCTAATGTGTTGTATTGTCCAATCTTAATCATGAATCCGACACTCTCTGAGTAAATAATAATGATACATTTCGTAAAGCTAAGTCACAAACAGCGAGACATTACGCTATAGACGAGTATCAATACGAACTTTGGTCGCGCATTATACGTGATGTTAGTTCAGCTTGCCTGACCTATCTTCGGTTATTTGGCTAAATTTCATGCTGTTGACACAAATCAATGCAGAATCAACTAATAATACCCACTTAAATACTCTAAAATTATAACCATAAACACCGAATAACCACCAGCATAGAGGCATATAAACGAAGTGATCACTGTCGAAAGAAAAGATGGGCATAAACTAAAGATTTCCCATGTCATCCAGGAAACAACTAATCGACAGCTTGATATGTATATTTTCGTTCCTGGTGAACTTGGCTTACATTCCAATATCGTTACCGAAGATGAATTTTATCACAATGCCATTCAAGGCAAACGTACTTACTACAGTGACATTAATCATCTTCCACTGGTACACAGTCGACTCGCCAGCCGAGGTAAACTATCCAGTGAACAGTATCGTTTAAGTTTGAGTTTATACGCCTATCAGTATGCGCTTGCGCTCGAGAAATCAGCTCAGCAATTATTAGATGATAAACAAGAACGTGATTTAGAAGAAGTCGCCGAAGTTGCCCAACTTTGTGTACGTATTCTAAAGCGCTTACGTAGAAGTCGTCCTACTGATAAAAAACTGCTGAAATACTACGAAAATATCGATAATTACTTATCGTGGTTTACCGAACAACGTTGCCTTGCATTAGTATCGCATCTACCTCGCAGCAAAGAATATCCAGAAATAAAGGAAATGCTGTTAGAAACCTGCAAAACAGAATCAGAGCACCGTACTAAGCACGACTATAACTCTTCAAAAGCAATGCAAGATCAAACGCGTATGTCTAACAAAATGCGTTTACTGCGGCGCTTGATTGAATACCCAGTAACAATGAAAGAAAAAACCATTGAACTGGGTAAAAATACCAAGAAAATTGTGACCGGTTTGGCTGCAGGTATCGTGATGATTTTCGTTACCATCATGCTGATTAAAGCACGCGGTTTCTTAGGTGATATTACAGCCTCTTTCATCTTGGTACTTTCTTTGATCTATGCGGCTCGTGAAGTATTTAAAGACGATTTAAAAATAATGTTATGGCGCCTATTGCGCAAAGGTAAAGCAAAGTGGCGTAAACAATTCTTCGATGCAAATACAGGCCACCTAACAGGTCGACAACTGGAATGGCTGGAGTATACCAACTACGACGCATTAGAAAGCGATATTAAAAAGGTGCGTAAACACCAAGTATCGCAACGTGAAGAAACGATATTGCACTACAAAAGTACCACTCGTATGTCACCCACTAAGTTTTTAAGTGGTTATGAACAAACACTTGAATCCATCATGCTTGATTTACGTGTATTTACCCGCTTAATGGAAAAAGGGTCACAGCGAATTTACCAACTCAATGATGGGCAGGTTACCAAGGAGTCGGTTGAAAAACGCCACTTAATTAACTTAATCACCAAAGAAACAGATGAAGACGATACGGTACGTATTCAACGATGGAAGATCATCATGAATCGTTCTCGCATTGTTGATATAGAAGTAATGGAAATGGTCACTCCTGAAAAATAACAAATCGCAGTGGAATATGGCTTAGCCAAAGTTCAATCTGTCAGTGCCAGTTCGTAACCTAAGCTGACAGGTTCCACCACATCCATTAATCTTCTGATCTAGCCTAACTGGAAAGCTTTTAGTGTATTTCTTATCATTAATAAAATTCCAGACCGGAAATATGACTATTGTTGATATTAATATTAATTAGTCAATGAGATTTTCTATGCGTTACCTGAGTTTTCTTGTCTTCAGCACTACCATGGTGTCATCCGCTTACGCTATGAAGCCAATTCCCCCGCAAAGTGGCTTCAGTGGTTTTATCAATCTCGGAGCTGGTGTTACCAACGTCGAATCCAACACGCTGGCAAAGTTCGGCAGTGTCGACCTTGGTAACAAAAGCATCGACACTCTCACTAACTCACCTGATAGTGAAACCTCCGGTCTACCTGTACTCGGTCTGGAGATCGCCTACACTTTTGCCAGCACCCGTACCCAGGTATTTTTTGGTAACCAACTTGAAGACTATATCCGTTTCGACTTTGCCGCCCTTGCTGGTGTACGGCAAGAAATAGGTAATGCAGGTGTAATCGGTGTTAGCTTTTTACATACGCCGCTTGCGACCGAAGTGTGGGAAGATCCCTTTGTTACTGGCACCAATCGTATAAACACCGATCGCTCCAGCAACGGCTATCGACTCATCTGGGATAAAATATACGGAACCGGACTAGAGCTTCGCTACTCTGCACGGGAAGTTGATATCGATAAGGAACGAAGTGGTGAAGATCTGGGGTTATCTACTGCTGATCGCGCTCTGCTGGATCGTAACGGCGATAGAAATCGCTTCTCTGTTCAATACTCTTTTAACTGGGACGAGAATAAACATCGAGTTACCCCTGCTATAGCCTATATTGATCAAGATCTTGACGGCGACGCCGTAGCCTATGATGGACTGTCTTTTAATATAAACTATATTTACTCAGTTAATCGCTGGAAATTTGTCACCAATGCCAATTATGCAACTTTGGAATACGATGAGGCCAACCCAGTTTACAGTAAAAAAGCAGACAGTAATCGATATGGTGCCAGCTTTACAGCCTTCTATAACAAACCTTTTGGCTGGGAAGGCTGGCTTGCCAATGCTGGTGTGGTCTGGTTTGAAGAAGATAGTGATATTAACTTTTATGATTCGTCAGTAAACCTAGCAAGCATTGGAATGTTATACCTGTTTTAATAAAGAGTTACCTTCAATCATTGACGTTCAATGGATTGCCTTCACCTTTTTATTGACTGTATTTAAAGGCAGGTACTCATAAATTAAAATATCATCTTGCACGACAAGATGGTTAATTGTGCCTATCCTATTTTGTTATGCCTGTTTAGGGCCATTTAGCGATGACCTCTGATGCATTAATAACCTATTCATTATCTTTAATGATTAACTACATCTGCACATCTTCTGTTTTTATCTTTGCTTTATAATTCCTCTGGTTCCAAAAATAACTATTTTTATAATAAATCTAACCATTTTCTATTTATCTTTTTTATATTAACGAGGGATCAGCACGTGTTTGCATCTATTAAAACACGCATTGCAGTCAGCTCTGGCGTAGCAATGATATTCACGCTTGCTATTGCAATGTGGTTTACCACGCAATCATTCACTTCCGTTCAGCATCAAATTACCAACCGTGTTACTGAACAATTAAAAACAGCAACAGACAATAACCTCATCGCTGCAGCTAACGAGCAAAGCAACACGCTAAATAACCAACTGGCTCCGGTTTTGGCTAATCTTGACCAATTACGTACCATGCTCGAATTAACGGCATCACAACAAGGCAGCGCCGATCTTTTAGTTCAACAGTTTATTGCTAGCCTTAAAAATCAAAACAAAAGTGTTTTTGCCGGTTACATGGTATGGGAATTCTCACCTTGGGCTGCACCAGTCACGCAAGAAGGCCTTGCTTCATTAAATAAAGCGGGTTACCTAGCCCCATTTTTTTCCCCTACCTCGGCTGGTGGCTTTGAACCTACAGCAATGGATTCCTTCCGAAACCAATCGCTTAATAGCAATGGAGAACGTATTGACGAGTGGCATCTCGCGCCGTATGAAACGGGCAATACGTTTGTTATGGAACCGTATTATTACGACGTGCGTGGCAACAAAGAGCTGATCACTACTATCAGCCAACCATTGAAAGTTAACGGAAAAATCGTTGGTTCATTAGGTTTTGACTGGTCGTTGGCTGAATTTCAAGGTCAAAGCCAACAACTTGCTAGCGAGCTGTATGACGGCCAAGGCGACATCATGATTACCTCATGGCAAGGTAATGTGATGGCGCACAGCAAAGCACCTGCCGATGTGGGTAAGGCTGTTTCTGGTGATATTTCACAACGTTGGGGCGATATTCAACAGCTCGCCTTAAGTAACAATCAAACACTGCTGACGATCGGTAACGACATCATGGCAGTATCATCAGTTAATACCACAGGCAAACCATGGATTGTGTTGGTATCAATTCCTTCTAACGTGTTAACCAAAGACGTGAATGCTTTCACCGATTGGAGCACAGAGCAAAACGACCAAGCCATCACAAATGGTGTGTTAGCGGGCTTATTCGCAGCCATCGTGGGTATTGTAGCCATGATTTTACTGGCAAACAACATCGGCAAAATCATGATGCAGTTAGTTGAGCGCATGCGTGATATTGCCGAAGGTGAAGGTGATTTAACCCACCGTATTGAAATTCACAGCAAAGACGAAACGGGTCAACTCGCGCACTGGTTCAATACGTTCGTAGCACGTATGCAAGAAACCCTGCGTCACGCGACCGAAACCGCGGAAGCCGTGGATCGCAATGCCGTTGCCGGTACCGAAAAATCAGACGACGCGAAAACGAAACTGGCGATACAGTTGGCTGAAGTGAACTCATTAGCCACCGCTATGAATGAAATGAGTGCCACAGCCAATGAAGTGGCAAGCTCTGCTGTTCAGGCAGCCACCGCAGCGAGTCAGGTGCAAGTGAGTAGCCAAGAAGGCATTGCGAAAATGGATTACGCCGCCTGTTCCGTCACCGAATTAGCAGAACGTATTAACAATGCACAAGCGCAAATCCAGAACTTGGCTGAATCCAGTGCCGCGATTCAGAACATCTTGTCTGAAATTGGCGGTATTGCGGATCAAACTAATTTACTCGCTCTTAATGCCGCGATTGAAGCTGCCCGTGCAGGTGAATTTGGCCGTGGCTTTGCCGTCGTTGCCGACGAAGTTCGTAGCTTGGCAAATCGCACACAAGGATCAACCGAAGAAATCCGTGGCATGTTATCTCGCCTCGAAAACGAAACCCAATCGATCGTAGTTTTGATGGCCGAGAGTCAACAACAAGCCCTCTCAACCCGTACTGAAACAGATTCAGCTCAAGCTGCATTAGAAGAAATCAATGCCGCGATTAACGTGGTCAACGATATGAACAACCAGATTGCATCTGCCGCAGAAGAGCAAAGTTTGGTCACCGAAGAGATCAACCGCAACGTAGTGATCATCAACGAAACCGCCAATGATGTAGTGGATAGCATGAATGCATCGTCTACCTTGTCGGAACAATTGGCTGATACGGCGACTACATTACGTACGGAACTAAATCAGTTTCGTACATAATCACAGCCTTACGTATATACGATAACGCATAATATAAAAAGCCACCGAAATTACTCCTCAGTGGCTTTTTTTTGATATTAAATTCAATAACGACTTTAAAACCTACCTAATACCATCATGGATAAGTCTATGGTCAGATAGGCTTATCATTTGATTTAGCTTGCTTTAAGGTTTAGTGCAGTTCGGTTAATGTCATTCCAAAAGTAATAAAAACAAGAGCAAGGGCAAATTTATCCGACGAGGAATACCTTATGCTACTCGTCCCATAAAAGTGAATAATTTAAATTCATGGGCAAGAAGTAACATAATATCGAGGAAATAATGATCAGCATCACCATAAATGGACAACTGTTTGAGGTCGATAAAAATCAAACCCTGCTTACTATCACCAGACACCATAGCATCCATATCCCTTCACTCTGTGATTCAGATACTAATGGAAAAAAAAACCTCTGTGACCTTTGTGAAATCGAAGTTGATGGTTTTGGTATAAAAAAAGCGTGCAAAATAACGCCATTTGACGGCATGTCAGTAATCACAGAATCTGAACAATTATCAAAGCGTAGAAAAAAAGCGCTTATTCGAATACTGTCTGAACACAAAGCTGAATACTGCGAAGCTCCTTGTCAAACGGCTTGCCCTGCAGGTGTCGACATTCAGTCTTATCTTTATCATATTTCGAAAAATGATCACAAGAAAGCAATAGAAGTCATTAAGCAGACATTGCCTATGCCATTATCAATTGGTCGTGTATGTCCTGCATTCTGTGAAGCAGGCTGCCGACGTCGATTAATTGATGAACCACTTGCAATCCGTCAATTGAAACGACATACAGCTGACATAGATCTTGCTGCTCTAGAGTCTTATGTTCCAGCTCGAAAACCTCATAAAGATAAATCCATCGCTATTATCGGTAGTGGTCCTGGTGGACTAACCTGCGGCTATTACCTTAGCAATGAGGGTTATGATGTTACCGTGTTTGAAGCAATGCCCAATCCCGGAGGCTGGCTTCGTTACGGCATTCCTGAATACCGTTTACCCAAAGCTATTCTTGATAAAGAAATTGAAGTAATGTGTCGAAACGGTATGGAGATTAAAACCTCCTGTAAACTTGGTGAAGAACTTACTTTATCTGAACTAAGCGAGAAGTATGATGCTGTCTGTATGGCAGTAGGCGCATCAAAAGCCGTTGGTATGAGCTACCCAGGTAGTGATTTAAAAGGGTGTTACCTTGGGGTTGATTACCTCAAAGATTTTGTAACAGAGCAACAATACATAACTGGGAAAAGAGTAGCAGTAATCGGTGGTGGAAATACCGCAATTGACTGCGCTCGTACTGCTGTAAGAGCAGGAGCTAATACGACGCTGATCTATCGCCGTACTCGAGCAGAAATGCCAGCAGAAGCCTATGAAGTTGATGAAGCCGAACAGGAAGGCGTCAAGTTTAGCTTTTTGACTAATCCTGTAGAAAATATTGGCGATGAACACAACAGGGTAAATAAGGTCTGCCTAGAAAAAATGGCGCTTGGCACACCTGACTCATCAGGACGTTCGCGTCCAGAACCAACTGGCGAATATATTACCCAAGAGTTTGATACTGTTATTGCTGCCGTGTCACAAGCCCCAGACCTCAGTTTTCTTGATAACGACAATATCGACATACCATTAACCCGCTGGAATACTATCGATTGCGATGAAACAACAATGCACAGTGGTGTCCGTAATATATTTGGTATTGGTGATTTTCGCCGTGGTCCTGCCACTGCGGTAGAAGCGGTAGCTGACGGTAGAGCCGCAGCTAAAGCAATTGATTGTTACTTAAATGGCAATATGAAAAGCCTGCAAAGCAACTCATTCAACTTTAACAATGACTCAAAAATGCAGTTTGTTAATCCGTCACATTTAACGAACGTAACACAAGTCATGAGATCTCTAGCTCGAGGGCAGACATCAGAACAAAAAGAACTTAACTTTTCTGATGCCATGAAACATATATTACGAGTGACAATGCCTGAACTAACCGTTGATCAGCGACGATTAAATTTTAGTGAAGTCGAAACAGGGTTTACAAATCAATCAGCTATAACTGAAGCCAAACGTTGTCTTGAATGTGGCTGTCAACTCAGAAATAAATGCGATCTTCGAGATTACGCATCAGAATATAAAATAGATGCCTCTGAGCTCACAACTATCAATCGGCATAAAACAACCAATAGCTATTTTTCAAATAATACAATATCACTCAATATGACAAAGTAATTACTATATATACTCAAATCACCTCAAGATGCTCATTTCTGGAGGACAAAAAGAATAAGAGAAACCTGATTATATCGCCGTAATCAGGTTCACACTTTTATGTCAGAACAGCTCCAAACATGGTTAACTAGTGCTTGAAAGTATTCGTTTCAGTTTCACTAGTTGCAGTAAGATCACCTGCCGGATTAATGAGATGAGGCAAAATCTTAGGTAAATTTAGCTCGATATCTTTATCTTCAACTGAACTAATAACCTCGTTATACCAGCCAAGCAAGCCTAGTACAGCATAGCCAATCGCATCATCACTTTCGCGGTGTTCAATAATTATCTGTAGAAACCGTAAGATAGCCTTATCATTTGATTTAGCTTGCTTTAAGGTTTCTTGAAAGATATCTGTTGCCTCAGCAATTACACCTTCATATTCAGTATCAATTGCAACTTTAAAAGATCCACCATCAACGGAAATTTTCATATCAATTTAGCCTGTTATTCTAATTGGTGTGAATATTATCGAATAAACTACAACTTGTCGCTAAGCGCCCTCTAAAACACACTTTAAATGGTTAGACCTAAGTCAATAATGAAGAAAATCATGTTATTGAGAGGCTTAGTTCTTACTTAGCTTGTAATACCCCTACTTTTTGTCTCTTGTTAGTCAGCATTAACTTGTTACTCTTTAAGAAGAGTTACTCGAAATAATCATGCTTTTGATAAGTGAGCAGTCAATGAAAACCCTGTCCCAACTTGTGTTCAACAATACTTACAGTGAATTACCTACAACCTTTGGTACAGCTGTAATACCTCAGCCGCTATCTGACCCTTTTTTGGTAAGCGTTAATCCACAAGTTGCTGAAATGCTTGAGTTAGACCCGCTAGAAGCAAAAACACGCCTCTTTATTGACACCTTTACTGGCAATGAAGAGTTGGCAGGTACAACGCCGCTAGCAATGAAATATACAGGGCATCAGTTTGGACATTACAATCCTGACCTTGGGGATGGTCGTGGCTTGTTGTTGGGTGAAGTATTAACATCGACGAATACTAAATGGGATATTCATTTAAAAGGCTCAGGTAAAACGCCCTATTCTCGCCAAGGTGATGGTCGTGCAGTATTACGTTCGAGTATTCGCGAATACCTAGGTAGTGCAGCACTTAATGGGCTGGGCATTAAAACCACCCATGCGTTGGCACTATTAGGTAGCACAACACTGGTTTTTCGCGAAAAAATGGAGCGTGGTGCAACCTTAATTCGTGTGGCTGAAAGCCATTTACGTTTTGGTCATTTCGAGTATTTGTTTTATACCCACCAGCACTGCGAACTTAAACTGCTTGCAGACTATTTAATAAAGCATCACTTTCCCGATTTACTTACGACTGAAGGTGGGCAAGAAGATAAACAAACAGTATCAGCTAATCAGCACCATAATATCTATGCCAGCATGTTAACGCGTATTGTAAAATTAACAGCCCGGCTAATTGCAGGGTGGCAATCGGTAGGCTTTGCGCACGGTGTAATGAATACAGACAACATGTCGGTATTAGGGCTCACTTTTGATTATGGTCCTTTTGGCTTCCTTGATGATTATAATCCCGACTACATTTGTAACCATTCTGATTACAGTGGCCGCTACGCGTTTAATCAGCAACCTTCCATTGCTTTGTGGAACTTATCAGCGTTGGGCTATGCACTCACCCCTTTGATCGACAAGGAAGATGTTGATGCGATATTAGATAGCTACCACCTCACACTACAGCGTGATTACAGCGCAAGAATGCGTAATAAATTGGGCCTAGCCGAAAAACGAGAAGAAGATACTGTGCTCTTTTCGAGCCTGTTTGAGTTACTTCAATCACAAATGGTGGATTACACGCTTTTCTTCAGAACACTATCAAGTATTTCAGCTACTGATTTATCTGTGAGTGCATTACCTAATAGCATTGAACGTTTTGACGATTTATTCTCGTGCACCCAACCACTAAAAAAATGGCTTAAGGCATACGCTGTTCGTCTGAATTTCGAAAAAGACGACGATGAATCACGGCTAGAATGGATGAAGCAACATAATCCAAAATACATATTGCGAAACTACCTTGCTCAGCAAGCGATTGATAAAGCAGAAGATGGTGATTTCGCCATGATAGATGAGTTATTACAGGTGCTATCATCCCCCTTTGATGAACATCCTGAATTTAATCAGTTTGCAGATAAACCGCCATATTGGGGAAAAAAACTGGAAATTAGCTGTTCTTCTTAACACTTAAGATTACTAAATAATCCAAACGCCCTGTTACAGTTAGTAACCATGAAATAACTACATTTGATGGTTACTAATATAAAAATCATTAAGCAAATGATTCATCCATTTCATAGTGCGACACGCTTCACGATTCATCAATTCCCCATCATAAAAAAGAGAATTATTACTACCGCTCTATTTACAACAATTCCCTGCCTGTTAAATTCCCTACCCAATTTGAAAAACGTCACAATACAACTTTGATGATGTTAAATGCGAATCGATAAGTAATGACTATGAAACAAATCTCTAGCTTTGAATGGGGACGAATAATTGCCCTATTTGCCGTTATCGCGATTCATGCAAAGCCATTCATGACAATGCCAATCATTGATGATTTACCATGGGTTGGTTTGCTCGTTAACCAGGTAAGTCGGTTTGCTGTACCTTTGTTTTTCATTTTAGCGGGTTTTCTTGTTCAGCCTCGATTAATAGCTGCCCCTTTTCAAACACTTAAACGGTACAGTTTTCCTTTGCTCAAAGTGTGGGCTGCATGGAGTATTATTTATCTACTAACCCCGTTTAACTTACAGACGGTAGCAGAAAAAGGATATTTAGCCGAACGTTCAGGCTATTGGAATTACTTATTGCAAAACCCTCTGAACACGCTGTTTGAGGGTGGTTTAGTGCATTTGTGGTACATTCCCGCACTACTAAGTGCCGTAGCAATACTCGCAGCGTTAATCTCGATTAAACAAGAAAAGTGCATTCTTCCTATCGCCTTTGCACTTTATATTTTTGGATTAATTGCAGGTAGTTATGAGCCAATTTTTGGTATCGAATCGCCGTTATTAACACGTAATGGTCCTTTCTTTAGTACCTTAATTGTGGCGCTTGGTTTTGAAATTCGTCGACATAAGCTGACAATCTCGCAGCCTATCGCTCTGTCGCTGTTATTAGGGGGAATGTCACTGCACTTAGCCGAAGCATATTTCTTAATGTCTAAAGGGGTAGATTTTAATATTCATGACTTTTTGGTGGGTACACCTGTTTGGGTACTAGGCATTTTCTTTTTACTTCAAGCTAACCCGACATTTGGTGACTGCCCACGCGTATCTCGTTGGAGTAAAGATGTACTAGGGGTGTATTTATGCCACCTATTAGTCATTATTTATATTTTGAACATTGCGCGTATGATCAACATCGACGATCTAATCAGGGATCTCACTATCATCCCTCTTACCTTTATCATCTCGATGGTATTGATATGGTTGATTGAGCTAACACCGCTTAAGCGTGTATTACTACGATAACGATTGATCACGTCTTTATCTCTAGACATAAAAACGGCATCTTGCTTTTACTACACTAAAAGCTTTAAAGATGCCGTTTTTCTATATCTATATATTCGATGTTATTACTTAAAAAGTATTAACGCCGATTTATCGGTTAAATACGCTGATTACTGACAAATAACCGTATCAACATCATGCTCAAGCAACCAACGCTGTAACTTCGGTGCTTGATGAATGAAATGTGTGATCACATCACAAGGTTTACCAGCATTGGATGCCGATTTAAGGGCTTGCTGCACTAATGATAAAACCGCTTCATTTTGATCATCATGCAAATAACTCAATGAAGCATTACTTTGATCGAGACCCAAAGTAAACTGACCCAACTGATCAATATCAATCACCATACCATCGAAGTACTGTAAAAATTTTTCGGCTAACAATGCATTACCCGGTAACTCACACATAATGTGCA
This sequence comes from Photobacterium profundum, assembly GCF_003026285.1. Taxonomy (GTDB): domain Bacteria; phylum Pseudomonadota; class Gammaproteobacteria; order Enterobacterales; family Vibrionaceae; genus Photobacterium; species Photobacterium profundum. The sequence continues at coordinate 38,493 of NZ_PYOD01000018.1, read as the reverse complement.
CTTTCAAACCATCAGCACCACGACACAAACCTTGCTCGGCTAATAGATCAATAATGGTTGCAGATTCACTTAACGTACGAACGAACGGAATAACCAATTCAATATTGGCCATACCTTCAGCATTGCGAGCGCGTTTAATAATTTCACACTCAAGTTCAAAGCTACCTCGATGCATCTTCTCTGCAAAACGAGAAACACCACGTAAACCAATCACAGGGTTTATTTCTTTACTTTCTAATTCACTGCCCAATAACTCACTGCGTGTATGCGAATCAGCCCCTGACAGTTTTACCTTTAATGGCTTACCCTTCATCTTTTGAGCTGCGTTAACTAACGCGTTGGTCAATTCAGAGACATAGTATTCAGAAAGTGCGCCATGCACCCCCGCGAGACCAAGTACTTCCTGTTGCTTTTTGTCGTCCAGCTTGTGTGTATCAACGACTGCATAAGGATGAATACCGATAAGTGACTGACTCAAAGCATCTAACGATACTAAACCAATGGAACATTCATCGTTCGCTAATTGAGCGGTATTTGTCAGTAACTCTGAGTAATTCAATTCAGTCTGATTTTCATTTGTCATAAGGCACCAATACAACCATGTTAAAAAGTGCGCGAGGCGTCGTTATCATCCATTGATGACATCGCCCTCATTTAAGAAGCTTAAGTTTGTCAAAGCCATTTATAAACAATATAAACACAAAACAGCCCTATCTTAATGACACATCATCTTCTATCACGTCATCAGGATACTTCCATTAAAACGGTATTAGATGTACGTCCCTTAAAATAAATCACTAAAATCATGCATTAAACATGCAATATCAACTGTTATCCATCACCTTTACCAAGAGAGAAAACATTCCAGAAGAAAATAGGTAAGTGACTGTTAATCATGTTTCATTACTTTATTCGACATTACTGTTTCATGATTCATGTAGCAAGTATTTAAAATACGAAATTGAAAAAATATTCAAAAAATAAGAATAAAAACAAATAAATCATGAGTAATTATCTTTCTGTGTATTTAGGCGTTTCTATAGCAGCTAACACATCACCCCATATAGTCATTTTATGGTCATAGCTTACTATTGACTAACAATCCAGCAGGTATTGCTAAAAAAACAGCATTCAACAATGAAAAATATAAGCCATATCACAAGTTTGGTTTATTCCTGATGGCTTTTGGGCTATCTTAACGCGTCGTTATTTTTTGATATACCAAGGTAGGCAAACGTATTATGCCAATGAAAACTGATGAACTCCGCACCGTTAGCCTAGGGTTAATGCCAACTCCGGCAGAAATTGAAGCTGTCTCTCCTATTACTGACGAAATTGCAGCGCACGTTGCTGATTCTCGCCGTCAAGTTGAAGACATCCTAACGGGTAAGGATTCTCGACTTTTAGTTGTCGTAGGACCATGTTCTGTTCACGATACAGATGCAGCAATGGATTATGCTAAACGCCTTGTTGCTGTTCAGGAACAATACAGAGATGAGCTTTGTATTGTTATGCGTACATATTTTGAAAAGCCTCGTACCGTTGTAGGCTGGAAAGGGTTAATTTCAGATCCACATCTTGACGGCAGCTTAGATTTTGTCGCAGGTTTACATAAAGCACGTAAATTATTAGTTGATGTGAATGCTTTAGGTTTGGCTACTGCTACTGAATTCCTTGATATGATTACAGGACAGTATCTTGCTGACCTAATCACATGGGGAGCAATTGGCGCGCGTACAACTGAGTCTCAAATTCACCGTGAAATGGCTTCTGCCCTTTCTTGTCCTGTTGGTTTCAAAAACGGTACTGACGGAAATATCAAAATAGCCATTGATGCCATTCGTGCAACACGTGAATCTCACCTATTTTGTTCACCAGCGAAAAACGGTCAAATGACAATTTACCGCACAGCAGGTAACCCGCACGGTCATGTAATTTTACGTGGCGGTAAAATGCCAAATTACCACCAAGCTGACGTTGAAACATCATGTAATACACTGGCTGAATTTGATTTACCAACACGCCTTGTTATTGACTTCAGCCACGGCAACTGCCAAAAGCAACACCGTCGTCAACTTGATGTTGCAGCTGATATTTGTACTCAAATTCGTGAAGGCAGCAATTACATTGCGGGTATTATGGCTGAAAGCTTTATTATTGAAGGCAACCAACCTGTTGTTGCTGGTAAAGAAAAAGAACTTGTTTACGGTCAGTCTATTACAGACCCTTGTGTAAACTGGGAAGATACCATCACGATGCTAGATATGCTTGCTGACGCGATCAAAACACGTAAATAAAATCAGATAAATAGGTACAGTTACTCAAATACTGTATCTATTTTCTGTTAAAATACTGCATTGCCAAAGCTAAACCATTAGATTTAGCGACTAAAACCAAACCAAAGTTTAGTACCAACAACACGTCTGATATAAGGCGATATTAACCCGTTTAATGACAGTGCATTTTTCGTAAAGTGTCATATATACTGTCATTAGGTTGATATACATTGGTTAACTTACCCTTTGACATCACAACTAAGGTTGAACACATGCCATCTTTTGATATTGTTTCTGAAGTCGATTTTGTAGAAGTTCGAAATGCTGTAGATAACTCAGCGCGTGAACTAAAAACACGTTTTGATTTTAAAAATGTTGAAGCAAGCATCACGTTTGAAAAAGAAATCGTAAAAATCACGACTGAATCTGACTTCCAGCTAACGCAGCTTGTGTCTATTCTTCGTGGAAACCTAGCTAAACGCGAAGTTGATGCACAATCAATGACGCAAAAAGACACAGTACGTACAGGTAAGGCGTGGGCGTGTAATGTTGAATTCAAGCAAGGCATTGAATCTGGCACTGCGAAAAAAGTTGTGAAAGCAATTAAAGATGCAAAACTTAAGGTTCAAGCATCTATTCAAGGTGACAAAGTGCGCGTAACCGCTAAAAAGCGTGATGATCTACAAGCAACAATGGCGTTAGTTCGTAATAATGAAGAACTAGGCCAACCCTTCCAGTTTGATAACTTCCGCGACTAATACTGCGTAAGTACCTAGAAAAACATAGCGAGATCGATAACAAAATAGACTTTGTTAAGGTCTCGTTTTTATTTATTCCCCCTACTTTTTGATGTCTACGTTCACGAACCTGCCAATCATTTCACATATCATCTGCTGATTAATCGATTGAATTACTCTAAATTTTCACTATAGTAAACAATAGATAAGCTTTATTCATTGCGAATGTAGCAATCAAGGACGTGACCTTTATATGCAAATGAATAGTGAGCAATCATATTGCCAATCACACCACGATAATCCGCTTATTTGGCCCATCATTACGCTATTAAAAGAGCAACCAACAGGTTGGATGATCCATACCCTTTCAGAAGAATTAAAACAACGAGGGATACTATCAACGCTGGATAGTGAGCCAGAAAAAGACCTTTTTAAGCGTAATTTTCTATTGATGAACGCACTATACCAATTGCAAGAAATGTTGCTGCCAGAGCAATGGCTGCAAGCACAAGCAATGGACATTCAGCTCTCTCATAACCTTAGCTCGAACAATAATCAAATAGCGTTCAACGACCCACTGCGTGAATACTATTTAAATTGGAAGAATTATGATGCTGATACTGTAACTATTCAAAATTTACTGTCTTCTTTTTGGCATCGTTATCAAGATCATATTGGCATCCACTCTTCAAAAAAATCAGCACAGAATCCATCAAGTTCACGACACAATTTTCACACCATCAATCAACAAGATTTAATGACGTTAGAACTAACTATCAACGCAAAGCCTAACGAGATTCGTCGTCAGTGGCGTAAACTTGCATTGCGGTGGCACCCAGATAGACCTAATGGCGATGCGCATCAATTCAGAATAATTTGTGAAGCATGGCAAAGAATACAAGAACATTTGAATATCTAGTTCGTTTAAGCATACAACTCATTCGAATTTTTCTAATAAGCTGTTCACCTCTACTGTCTGTTAACTGCTCCATCGCCGCTCTACACTGATTGCATCACTCAGTTGAATTCAAAACCTGAGTATCAGTTCGGAGGCCTTATGGCGATTAGACGTATTAAACAGATTCTTCAATCACACCCATCATCTGATGGTGATGGCGTTAAAATTCAGCGCATTCATGGCTTTGATAACGGATTATTCTCTCCATTCCTAATGCTTGATGAACTTAAATCTGACACTCCAGATGATTATATTGGCGGCTTTCCATCACACCCTCACCGAGGAATTGAAACGTTAACCTATATGCTGCAAGGTCACTTTCAGCATAAAGATCATATGGGTAACACAGGTGAGTTACGTGATGGCGGGGCACAATGGATGTCGGCAGGTCGCGGAGTTATTCATAGTGAAATGCCAGTTATGTCAGACGGAAAGCTGCATGGCTTTCAACTTTGGATAAACCTTCCGGCAACAAAAAAAATGCTACCCGCGCAATATCATGATTTTCAGCCAGAAGAGATAACAGAAAAAGCATTTAATGAACAAAACCTTATTCGTGTTATTGCCGGTGATTTAACCATTAAAGGGGAAACCCTAACTGGTCCATTACAACAAACAGGTGTGCCAACCACAATTGCAGATTGGCAAGCTGGTAGTGGCGAAACCTTCGGCAGCTGTTTAAACCCTGACTTCCAAGCCATGCTATATGTATATAAAGGAATGATTGAAGTGGAAGGCACAACCGTTATTGCTGGGCAAATGGCGATTTTAGAACAGGGAGAAGGGTTAGCGCTTTCAGCCTTAGAAGACAGTGGCGTATTGCTACTTTCAGGCATCCCAATTGACGAGCCTATTGTGCACTATGGACCTTTCGTGATGAATACAATGGATGAAATAAACCAAACCATTCAGGATTATCAAAACGGCACGTTAATTGATGATTGACACTAAAAGCCCACTGCCGTGGGCTTTTAGTCATCGTAAATATATCCATATTAATGTTAAACGTCCCCTATCTTTGTATTTATATTTGTAAAACATTATATCTATCTGTTATTAAAAATTAAAACTGACACCCTTGATCTGAATCAACATAATGCTAAATCACGGGCAGCCATGTTATCAAACCGTTGCAACTACTCGTTCCGCAATGCATTTCCATATCAAAATATCAATTACTTAGTATGAATACAGACGATAATGTTGCGTTACTGTTTCACTCTACCATGACAACCGAAAATGAAATCTTTGATTTCGAAAATGGCCATATTGGTTATATTACGGTCAATTAAAGTTAGATTCAGTTACACCATGAGGCTTCATCTTCATTCTTTTATAGGCATATTACTACTTAGTTTATTCAGCCTTTTATCTCACACAGATGAGAAAAACTGTAAGGGAAGTATGTAGAATGATTGAAGTACATTGGTCTTTAGCTGCCATGTTTGGATTTAGCCAATTCGTATTGTGGGTAAAAATCGGATTGTTTGGTCGTTTTTTATCATGGGTAGATAGTTGTTGCCAAGCCGTCGCAAAAAATATGCTGGGTACACTTTTTGTAAGAATGCGCCCAGCAAACTATGCAAGAACTGAAACAGAGCTTCCATATATTCTTCGTGGTAAACCTGCGTCAATGCATTTAGGTAGCTATATCCAAATGCAAAACAAACTCGCTGAAGCTCGAAATAATAAATAGAACTAACGAAATGATACACTGCTATATGAGAATGATTTGAAATAGACCAAACACGGCAAAACTATCAAAACGGCACGTTAATTAAAAGTTGCTATAAAAAAGCCCACTCTAGTGGGCTTTAAAATATCTAACGTAGTGATAACAGATTAAAATTATTGTGCATATAAGCACGTTTCGCCTTCTGGGCGAGTTTTAAAGCGTCGATGTAGCCACATATACTGTTCTGGTGCCTGCATAATTGAGTTTTCTACAATCTTATTGATAAAAGCTGCACCTTCTTCAGGATTTTTATGAGGGAAACCTTCAACTGGCGGGTACATGGTTAACGTATACTTACCAGAAGCGCTGTCTCGTACCATAGTAAAAGGGACAACGGCACAATCTGTCGCATCCACTAATAAACTCGTGCCTGTTGTTGTACATGCATTATCAACGGCAAATAAAGGGGCAAACGTTGAACGACGGCGTCCGTAATCATGATCAGGTGCATACCAAACACGCTCACCACGGCGAAGAGAACGCAACATACCTTTCACGTCTTTTCGATCAATCAATGTACGGTTTGAACGTGCTCGACCTCGATACTGAAAAAAGTCATAACACGGATTACTGTTTGGGCGGTAAACACCAGTACCTGACATTTTAATACCAAAGGCACGTGCACCTAGCTCAAGGTTCATTGAGTGTACAGCAACGAGTAATGCCCCTTTCCCTTCAGCTTCCAATTTTTGCATGTGCTCTAAACCTTTGATATCAACGTGACGGTTAACACGTACATCAGGCCAAAACCAAGCCATACCGGATTCGAATAGCGCGAGACCAGTATTATCTATATTTTTCTTGATCATCACCTCACGTTCGTCTTTCGACATATTCGGGAAGCAAAGCTCTAAATTGCGATCAATGGTTCTACGGCGTTTTTTCATAAAGCGTAATGCTAAACGCCCTACCCCTTGCCCCATCCGATATTGAATGAAATAAGGTAACCAGCTAATTAAATACATAAGCCCAACAAAAAATAATGTTGGCCAATAACGTGGATGTAAAAGCGCTTTTGTAAATGTGGGAGGCGTAAAATTACTCATAAATAAAAAAGTGAAACCTAGTTATATTTGTTATTTGGTATGCAACAGACAAGCACCCAAGCTGTTTTTTTTTGACGCTCAGCATTGTATTACCAATATTTGTATTGTGGAAGAAATAGCAGCCGTTAGTTACATGAAGTGCAATGAAGGCGTCACTTTGTGGCGAAAAGAGCACACTTTATGATAAAAATTAAGCAAATTACACTGATTGATTTACAGGCTCTGATTTGCAATATAAAAAACGAGCCATGAACAATCATAGCTCGTTTCATTTCAATTTTGGTTTCCACTAAAACACGATTTTTATTTTAAAAGCCTTCAACCCCTTTCATTTCTGGTAAATGGTGCGCAATACCTTTATGACAGTCTATGCACGTTTTACTGCCATCGGCGAGCGCCGTTGAATGCTGCTTTGATGCACGCGTTGATTGACGAGTGAAATCCATATAAACAAACTCATGGCAATTACGACACTCTAATGAATCATTCTTTTTCATCCTAGTCCATTCCCGTTCAGCCATTTCACGCCGACGGGCTTCAAATTTTTCAGGTGTCGATATTGCCCCAGTAAGCCAAGCAAACACTTCTTTAGAAGCTTGCATCTTACGCGCCATTTTATCTGTCCAATCATGTGGTACATGACAATTAGAACAAATAGCACGTACACCAGTACGGTTCGTAAAGTGAATCGTACTTTGTATTTCTTGGTACACATCATTCTGGTGACAACTGGCACAGAATTTTTCAGTATTGGTTAACTCCATTCCTGTATTAAATGCGCCCCAAAAAATAATACCCGCAATAAATCCGCCTAATGTTAAAAAACCAAGGCTAAAATATTTAGGGGGTTGCCTGATAACACTCCACCATTTTTTAATCCAATTCCACATACTGGTTTCTCCCTCACTGCTCTTGACCTATTAACGAGTCAAGATCGGTAAAATCAGTATCCACCAGCAATTTGGCATCTGATTGCGTTACATGGCATTGTTGACAAAAATAACGTCTAGGTGAAAGCTCTGCCAAAAAATTACCATCACGATCCATGAAATGGGTTACGCTGATCATGGTTGCTTGCGTGTCTGCCACACGACTTCTTGCATGACAAGACATGCACTTATTCGCCTTTATATCGACCTGATAGTTATCGATTTTGTGAGGAATAAGTGGAGGCTGCATTGGATAGCTACGCGCAGGTATTATGTCTGTGTTGAGTGTCTTGGTCATGGGCGGCGGGGTTGGCTCTTTATTTAGCGGGGCTTTTCTGAGCGTCGCTAAATCAGAATCAACGGTAGCGGCCACACTTACCGTTATTCCTACAATCACTACCGCCGCGAATAAAACCGCCGACATTAATCGTTTCATTTTCATTCCCCCTTATGCCTTCACAATCTTGACTGCACATTTCTTGAAGTCAGTTTGCTTAGACAACGGATCGGTTGCATCCAATGTCACCTTGTTGATGAGCTGGCTAGCATCAAACCATGGAACAAACACCAAACCTATTGGTGGCTTATTTCTGCCTCGCGTTTCTACCCGTGTAATAATCTCACCACGGCGAGACACCACTTTTACCGCATCACCACGACGTAACCCTCGTGATTTTGCATCTTCAGGGTGCATAAATACTTGTGCATCGGGGTAGGCTTTAAACAATTCAGGCACACGTTGTGTCATTGAACCTGAATGCCAGTGCTCAATAACACGCCCCGTACTTAACCACATGTCATATTCTTCATCTGGGCTTTCTGCAGGCGGTTCATACGGCAATGCGAAGATAACCGCCTTACCATCAGGTTTGCCGTAAAACTCAAAACCAGCCCCTTCTTTCACATAAGGATCAGCCCCTTCACGATAACGCCACAAGGTTTCTTTACCATCAACAACTGGCCAACGTAGACCGCGTGTTTCGTGATACATATCGAAAGGTGCTAAATCATGCCCATGGCCACGACCAAACTCGGCATATTCTTCAAATAAACCTTTTTGAACATAGAATCCATAATAGTTAGCTTCGTCGTTCAACTTCCCTTCAGCAAGATCGCTAAGCGGGTATTTGTTCACTTTACCGTTAACATACAGAACATCGAATAACGTTTTGCCTTTGTAATCGGGATTGGCATCAAGCAATTCTTTAGGCCAAACTTCATCGGTTTTAAAGCGTTTTGAAAACTCCATCAACTGCCAAAGATCTGATTCTGATTCTCCAGGTGCTTCCACCATTTGATGCCAAAGTTGTGTTCTACGTTCAGCATTACCGTACCCACCTTCTTTTTCTACCCACATTGCTGTCGGCAAAATTAAATCAGCAGCTTGTGATGTGACGGTTGGATAGGCTTCAGAAACCACAATGAAATTATCTGGATTACGGTAGCCCGGTAAGGTTTCTTCGTTTATGTTGGCACCCGCTTGCAGGTTATTATTCACTTGGATCCAGTACGCATTGATCTTACTGTCTTTTAGCATCCGAGATTGTAATACCGCATGCGCCCCTACTTTGCCAGGTATTGTTCCATCGGGTAGTTTCCAGATTTTTTCTGCCGTTTTACGATGCTCAGGGTTAGCAACCACTAGATCGGCGGGTAATCGATGGGCAAAAGTGCCCACCTCTCGTGCTGTGCCACACGCTGAAGGCTGACCCGTTAGTGAGAATGGACTGTTACCCGGTGTGGATATCTTCCCAGTTAATAAGTGAATATTGTAAATCAAATTATTACACCATACGCCACGCGTATGTTGATTGAATCCCATAGTCCAGAACGAGGTAACTTTGATCTCTGGATTCGCATAAAGCTCGGCAAGTTCAATCAACTTCTCTGGTTTAACACCAGAAAGTTCACTGGCTTTTTCAACGGTATATTCCGACACAAATTCTTTGAATTCTTCAAACGTCATTGATGTTGAATCACCACTATCTGGGTTCTTCGCCGCTTGCTGTAGTGGGTTTTCAGGGCGTAGCCCATAACCAATATCAGTTGCTCCACGTCTGAAATTTACATGTTTAGAGGTAAAGTCTTTGTTGACCTTATCGTTGGTAATAATGTAATTGGCAATATAATTAAGAATGGCTAAATCAGATTGGGGAGTAAAGATAATAGGAAGATCAGCCAACTCGAAACTACGGTGCTCGAACGTGGATAACACAGACACCTTCACATCAGGTACTGATAAGCGACGATCGGTTATTCGTGTCCATAAGATGGGGTGCATTTCTGCCATATTTGACCCCCATAAAACAAACGCATCGGCTGCTTCTATATCATCGTAACAGCCCATAGGTTCATCAATACCAAAGGTCCGAATAAAACCAACAACCGCTGACGCCATACAGTGCCGAGCATTCGGTTCAAGGTTATTTGAACGAAAACCTGCTTTCATTAACTTAGAAGCCGCGTAGCCTTCATAAATCGTCCACTGACCAGAACCAAACATGCCTATCGCTTCTGGTCCTTTTTCTTTTAATGTTTTCTTCCATTTTTCAGCCATGATATCAAATGCTTGATCCCAGCTGATTGGGGAAAACTCACCGTTTTTATCATACTTACCATCAGTCATTCTTAACAGTGGCTGAGTCAGGCGGTCTTGCCCATACATGATTTTTGATAAAAAATAGCCTTTCACGCAATTCAATCCACGATTAACAGGTGATTTAATGTCACCATGTGTGGCAACTACTTTACCTTCTTTCGTGCCCACGTTAACCGAACAACCTGTTCCACAAAAACGACAAGGTGCTTTCTCCCAGGTTAACTTTGTTAGTGAAGCATCAGTCACAACATTACTAGCACTTATTGGTATCGACATACCTGCCGCAGCAGCTGCCGAGGCAAAAGCCTGTGCTTTAATAAACTTCCGTCGAGAAACTTTCATTATTACTTCTCCAGCGTTACTCGTTTATTACTTCATTAATGGCATCTGTGTACAGGCTGTATTACATCCCCTCACCCCGTTACAACTTGTAGGAACCACACAAAGAAGCCATAGCCACCAACAGCAGCAAAAGCCAAGGTTGGAAATAAAATAACAGTGATAAAAATAAAGGCTTTTAGTTCGATGCGACGTTGGTTTTCGTGTTCCATACGCCTACTCCATGTTCATTGAGTTACTGTTAACTCTAGTCATAGATGAGAATTTTGATAAGTAAGTGAAAAAATATTCGCAATAACTGTCTGCTTATCATTACTAAGAAAACGAATAGTTGAACAATCAATACAATTTGAACGACATAAATTGAAATAATTGCCAATACAAGCGAAAGATAATTAATGCTATTATTTGTACATACCATTCAGATATATAGGGATTTTTGCTCTTAATATTCAAAGCAAACATTCTAAAAGGACGTTAAATTCTCATGACAATCAGTAAGACAAAATCCAGTTATTATCGCCGCCTGTACGTTGCACATTTAATAGAAACAGGTATAGCCAGTGTGCCAGCACTTATTGAGTACACGGGTATGCCGCGTCGTACAGCACAAGATACGATAAAAAGCCTTGCTGAATTAGACATCGAATGTGTCTTTCAGCAAACAAAAGGAGAGCGAAACCACAGTGGCCACTACACAATAACCAACTGGGGTGCCATTAATAAGCAATGGATTAAAGAGAACTTAACCGATATTAAATCAGCGTTAGATTACCCATAAAGCACGCTCGTTCATCATTTATCTTTACGCCTTTACATCACCTCGGCATAATTACGCGCAATAATCCTCATCGATTTATCTTCGACAAACGGAATGACTCTTGGAATTACTATCAATTGATTTTCTTGGCCAGCCTTTACGCATAGAAGGCTCTATGGCTGGCTGGCAACAACTATTTTGGAATAACACCTTAGTTTCACAACTTAACGCAAATACCGACCATAACGATAAGCACCTGCATGAATTTGAACTGACTAATGGCGATGAAATCATTAAATGCAGTGTAGAGGTGAATCTTAGCTGGCAACCTTTTTTGGTTGAATATAAAGCGACTGTAAATGATCAGCTCGTTGCTGACGGCTCGCGTAATGAAAAAGACATTGAACAACAGACCCCACAAGTTGCACCTAAAGCAGAACGCCGTTTCAGCTTAATAGGTCTTGCATCGTTAGGAATGAAAGCACTAAAAAGTGCGAAGTTAATTAAAGTGGTATTGGCTTCTGCCAGTCTTGCTGCTTATTCATGGTTATTCTCAATTCAGTTCGCCTTAGCATTACTGGCTTGTTTAGTGTTTCACGAATACGGTCATATTCGTGCGATGAAGTACTTTGGCATGAAAACGAAAGGCATTTACTTAATCCCATTCTTGGGAGGTTTAGCATTAAGTGATGAAAAAATTAATACACGTTGGCAAGATGTTGTTATCTCGATTATGGGGCCACTGTTTGGCTTAATCATGTCAATTGCCTGCGTCATTGCCTATTGGGTAACCGGAAACATGTTCTTTGCTGGGCTTGCTGTTTTTAATGCCCTATTAAACCTGTTCAACCTGTTACCGATCCTACCTTTAGATGGTGGGCATGTACTTAAAAGCATCAGCTTTTCGATGAACAGTAAAGTGGGTATCGCTTTATGCCTATCTGCTGCGATTGGGGGCGTGGTATTAAGCTATACATTAGGCTTAACATTATTCGGTTTCTTATTGATTATGGGCTGTGTTGAAATTCTATTTGAATGGAAACACCGCCATCAGAGTCATTTATTGCCATTAGATCGTTATGGCCAAATCTTCTCGTTCGCTTGGTATGTTGGCTTAGTAAGTTCGCTTATTGGCATTATATGGTACTTCGCGAGCACAGGTGATGAGCTACTACGATTACCAATGCAGATTCTTGGCACTTAGAGCGGAACGATAAAATAAGAGCGCTTCAACATTGTTGTTCCGTCCTAAAAAAAGAGCGGTGCTTGTATAAGCCCCGCTCTTTTTGTCTTTACTGTATCGTTAACATCAAGTATCTAATCGCTCGATATTACGGCTTAATTTATTTTTTCTTGTTCATCATTGCTTTTAAATCAGCAAATGGATTAAACGTCGCAGCTTGGTGATCATCTTCACCCGCCACAATAACACTGCCACTTTGTTGATCATGTTCAGTGTATTTTTCATGTTCATGATCGTGACAGAAAAGACACAATAATTCCCAGTTACTACCATCTTGAGGATTATTGGTATGATCATGATCCATGTGGTGAACCGTTAATTCACGCAAGTTAGAATAAACAAATTCACGAGAACAACGCCCACATACCCAAGGGTAAATTTTCAGTGCTTTTTCTCGGTAACCTTGCTCTTTACGAGCATAGCTGGCACTTGTGCCATAATGATCAGACGACATATCTCAACCTGTATTTCTTTAATCAGCTCTATTTAGCATAAATTCAAATCACTGTTTTTAGCAATACTCATCAAAAACAGCACCTGAAATGCATTCACACTAACCAGTAATATACCCATTGAAACACTGACACGGGTAGTAGTGCAATACAGAAGTCACAAGGATATGGAGATAGTCACAGACACAAATAGAAATGGCGTATCAAATATATTAAAAAGTAACCAACATTGAGCCTAAAAATGAATAATAAACACGCATATCACTTGGCTTTTTATTGGGTTTAGAAGTCTAACAAAATCAACATCAAGCTATGACATAGTTATGTCAATCTCGTGATTGGTTGTAAAATAGACTAAGACACCGATTCTTATTAGTTTTGGGACAAAAATTGCTGTTCGATTAGATGTAATGCAATGCTGTTATGGTAGTATTTATCCCAAATTGTTCATAGTGAATCGATTTTTCACTGTTAAGAGTAAACGAATTATGGCTTTTGATTTTTCTAGTATGACTGTTGATCTGTCAACGATGCCAACCACGATTGACTTAGGTCATGCTTGGTTAGGTGGTTTAGTTTTGGTTTTATTGGTGCTGTATATTGCTAAAAAAGGCAAGCCAGTAGAAGTGGAAAAGATTGTTGAAAAGCAAGTCGAAGTAGAGAAAATCGTAGAGGTTGAAAAACCTGTCGAAAAGATTGTTGAGAAGATCGTCGAAATCCCAGTAGAAAAAATCGTTGAAGTGGAAAAGATTGTTGAAGTTGAACCAAAACTAAAAACATCGGCACCTGACGCTGCACTTCAGTTGCTTTCACTGCTTCAACAAGAAGCTCGCTTTATTGACTTTATGCAAGAAGACCTTAAAGGCTTCGCCGATGCTGAAATCGGTGCTGCTGCCCGTGTTATTCACGAAGGCGGCCATAAAGTACTAAACGAATACTTTAGTTTTGCCCCAATCCGTTCAGAAGACGAAGAGAGCCGTATCTCACTACCTGCTGGCTTTAATGCGTCAGAAGTACGCCTTACTGGTAACGTAGTTGGCGAGGCTCCATTCAATGGCACTCTAATCCACCGTGGTTGGAAAGTGACTGATGTTAAACTGCCTAAACTAGCAGAAGGTCACGATGTACGTATCGTAGCAGCCGCTGAGGTAGAATTATAATGCAAGATAATCAAGAACATCAATTTAGCGTTGGTATCGACTTGGGTACCACGCACTGCGTATTGTCTTATGTTGATTTGCACGATGAAGACGCAAGCGTTCAAGTAATGCCAATCCCTCAACTAACTACGCCAGGTAATGTTGAAGAGAAAGATCAACTTTCTTCATTTATGTACCAAGCACACGAGTCTGAGCTTGCATCAGGTGATACTTCATTACCTTGGAATAGCCAGCCTAATGCTATTGTCGGTGCAATGGCGCGCACGCTAGGTAGCAAAACCCCTATTCGCTTAATCTCTAGCGCTAAAAGCTGGCTTTGCCACGGTGGTGTAAACCGTCGCGATGCATTCTTGCCGCTAAATAGCCCAGAAGAAGTAGCAAAAGTATCCCCTGTTGATGCGACCTGTGCGTATTTGTCGCACTTGGCTGACGCGTGGAATAATCAACGCCCTGACACCCCACTGTGTGATCAAGATGTCACGATTACTGTTCCTGCATCTTTCGACCCTGCAGCACGTGATTTAACGGCTGATGCTGCACGCAGCATTGGTCTTAAACACCTTACATTGCTTGAAGAACCTCAAGCAGCAGTATATAGCTGGATCAAGAACAACGATGCTACATGGCGTGACCAAGTCAATGTTGGCGATATTATTCTTGTTGTCGATATTGGTGGCGGTACAACTGACCTTTCATTAGTTGCTGTAACTGAAGAAGATGGAAACCTAACACTTAACCGTGTTGCAGTTGGTGACCATATCTTACTGGGTGGCGACAACATGGACCTTGCCCTCGCTTATCGTTTAAAGATGAAACTCGCTCAAGATGGTAAACAGTTACAACCTTGGCAAATACAAGCCATTACTCATGCTTGTCGTGATGCTAAAGAAGCATTATTAAGCGATGCTGAATTAAGTGCAGTACCAATTGTTGTACCTAGCCGCGGCTCTAAACTGCTTGGTGGCACCCTTCAAACCGAACTAACACAAGAAGAAGTGCAACAAACACTGGTTGAAGGCTTCTTCCCTCGCACAAGCGTAGAAGAGCACCCAGTACAAACTGCACGTGGTGCACTAACGCAAATGGGCCTACCATATGCACAAGATGCCGCGGTTACTCGCCATGTAGCGCACTTCTTAAGCCGTCAGTCTACTGCGGTTGATGAGTTATTTGAGAAGTACGACCAACTTCACGATGGTTTTATTCGCCCGACTGCGATTTTATTCAACGGTGGTGTACTTAAATCATCGCTGATTTCAGAACGCTTACTTTCTATCATGAATAACTGGCTAACAACGGCTGGTAGTGAAGAAGCTAAATTACTTGAAGGATTAGATCTTGATCTAGCGGTTGCAAGTGGCGCGTCTTACTATGGCTCAGTTCGTAAAGGCCAAGGTGTACGTATTCGTGGTGGTATCGCAAGTAGCTACTATGTGGGTATCGAAAGTTCTATGCCTGCAATTCCAGGAATGGAGCCACCACTAGAAGCATTGTGTGTAGCACCATTTGGTATGGAAGAAGGCTCTCATGCTGAAGTACCTAGCCAAGAGTTCGGGCTTGTTATTGGTCAGCCAGTACAATTTAAATTCTTCGGTTCAACCGTTCGTCGTGAAGATCCAGCTGGTACTCACTTAGATTGGTGGCAACCAGAAGAATTAGAAGAACTACCCGCGATTCAGGTAACACTTCCTGTTTCTGATGGTCGTAGTGTTGGCGAGATTGTTCCCGTACGCTTAGCCTCTCGTGTTACAGAATTAGGCACGCTTTGCTTAGAAGCAATTCCAAGCGATGGCGGCCAGAAATGGCAAGTTGAATTCGACGTTCGCGAAGCTTAAAACCCTACACATACGGCGCATCATACGATGCGCCGTAATTTTAGGTCTCTATATACCACTCTATACGAATAGCTGATCTTCAAATAAACATCTGATCATCAATTTAAATCAAATGGTATTGAACCAGTTGTCCTATAACACAATATTTCCTGAACATTCTCATTGCTTATTTCAATTTCATCACACTATTGTGCAATGATCTCAGGACTGACTCTGGAGCAAAAAATGTCTTCACCCTCTTCACCTCGCTTTCTTGTCGGTATCGATTTAGGTACGACACACACAGTTGTTGCTTACTCGCCAATTCCCCAAGATTCTGAACCGCATTCATCAGATCATGCGCAAGATAAAACTGCATTTCTTGCCGAAAAAACACAGCGACTGGAATCAAGCCCGATACAAATATTTGAAATTGATCAGCTAATTGCCCCCGGTGAAGTGGCGCGTAAAGCCTTATTGCCATCTTTTCGTTACCACCCAGCACCAGGGGAAATGAATGAAGCTGAACTTGTTCTACCTTGGGACATTCAGCCTGTCGAAGGCGAAGTCAGCAACGCTATTATTGGCGAATTCGCACGCGATTTAGGTGCAAAAGTTGAAGGTCGCCAAGTTGTTAGTGCTAAAAGTTGGCTATCCCACACTGGTGTTGATCGCAGTGAAGCAATTCTTCCTTGGTCTTCAAGCCGCCAATCTTCTATTGCTTCTACCGGTAATATTGAAAAAGTTTCACCTGTTGTTGCTAGTGCCAGTTATTTAAATCATGTACGCCAAGCATGGGATTATCACCACCCTGACAGCAAATTATGCCACCAAGAAGTGGTGATCACTGTACCTGCATCCTTTGATGAAGGTGCTCGCGCATTAACTATCGAAGCTGCTGCTATGGCAGGCTTACCCAATGTACTTTTATTAGAAGAGCCACAAGCCGTTTGTTACGACTGGTATGCTCAAAATAAAGAGAACGCAGAAACACTACTCCAAAACATTCCATTATTAATGGTGTGTGATGTGGGTGGTGGTACAACCGATCTAAGTTTAATCAAAGTCGGAACTGAAAAAGGCAAGTTATCCCTTAACCGTATAGGTGTAGGTGATCACCTTATGCTAGGGGGTGATAACCTTGATTTAGCCCTCGCCCATAAAGCAGAACAACGTTTACACGGTGACACTAAAAAATTAAGTGCAGCAGGTTTATCTAAGCTGATTCAGCAAACACGAAAAGTAAAAGAACAGCTGTTGTCTGGCAACGCACCTGATACTGCAAAAGTCACGTTACTGGGTAGTGGTTCACGTTTAATCGGTGGAGCCAAAACAATAGAACTAACGCGACAAGAAGTGCACGACATTGCCTTAAACGGTTTCTTTCCTGAAACAGAATTTGACGACCAACCGAGTCATAGACAAGCGGCGGTTGTTGAATTTGGCTTACCGTATGCGGCAGATCCTGCTATTAGTAAACACCTTGCGCAATTTATAGATCTGCACGACAGTGTTTGTCGCGATGCATTACTGACTCATAATCAACATGCAGAGACAAAGATTGACATCATCGATGGTCAGCCAATTATTCCGTCAGCTGTATTGCTGAACGGTGGCGTATTCAATAGTCCATTATTGACCAACCGAGCACTTGATATTTTCTCACATTGGCGTGGTGACAGTGTCACGGAGTTAAGTAACCCCCACCCTGATTTAGCCGTTGCTTATGGTGCCGTTGCGTATGCAAAAGCACGACATGGGGCGCAGTTAAAAATTGGTGGTGGCTCAGCGCGTTCTTTCTTCCTAATGCTGGGTGATAAAAAGACAAACCAACAAGGTATTTGTTTACTACCTAAAGGTATTGAAGAAGGTACTGAAGTTCGCTTAACCCAACGTAAATTTGCTCTAACTCTGGGTGAACCTGTTCGTTTCAATCTTATTTCATCAACTGATGATAGCCAGATTGAAGCGGGAGGATTATTAACAATTGATGAAGAGAATAACGAAGGAAATTATGTTGATCTTCCTCCGTTTATTGCAACGCTAGACAGTGAACGAGATCGTTCAGAATTAGCCGCAAACCAAAAAGATCGCGAAGAAGTGACGCTAGCTTGCCAACTAACAGAAGTGGGTACGCTACAAATTGAATGTGTCAGCGTGACAGATGAAACTAAACGTTGGAAAGTCGAATTCGCGATTCGTAAGAATTTAGCACGCCTTAATCGAGATAAAGATAATTCAACACTTGCTGAGCAATTATTGCCTAATCGTATCGATGAAGCAAAATCTGCCATTAAACTTGTTTATGGCGGCAGTAAAAATACGAATAACCAAGCGATCAACAGCGGTAAAGCCATCAAAACGCTGCGTAGTGATCTAGAAAAAATGATTGGTAAGCGTGATAACTGGGACGTACCTTGTTTACGTGAATTAGCTGATACCTTAATCGACAGTCGTAAACGCCGACGTCGTTCTGATATACATGAGCGTAATTGGTTGAAACTGACTGGTTTCACAATGCGCCCTGGTTTTGGCTACCCAGCAGATGAATTCCGTATGGAACAAATCTGGGCATTATATCAACACGGTGTACAATTTGATTCCAATACGCAAACATGGAGCGATTGGTGGACATTTTGGCGTCGCATCGCTGGTGGGCTAACCCAAGATCAGCAGCTTATTATTTTTAAAGATATCGCTAAATATATTAGTCCGAATGCAACGCGTAACAGTAAACTAAGCAAAGAAATGCAAGAACGCAGTTACGAAGATATGGTACGTTTAGCAGCATCTCTTGAGCATTTACCGTTCGAAAACAAGCTACAACTAATCGAATCGTTATTTGGCCGCTTACAAAAACCGCAATACTCACAGGCACATTGGTGGGCTCTTGGACGTATAGGCACACGTAGCCCTTTCTATGGTAGTACGCATAACTTGCTATCGTCAGAACATATTTCATACTGTTTACCAGAACTCATGGAGTTTGATTGGCGCAAAGATCCTAATATTGGTTTTGCCGCAGTAATGATGAGCCGAATGACTGGCGACCGTACGCTCGATATTAATGACGCAAATAGAACCAAAGTCGTTAACAAACTGAAAGCAAGTAAAGCACCTGAAAGTTGGATTCAAATGGTATCTGAAGTAAAAGTATTAACAGAAGCAGAAACTAAGCGAGTGTTCGGTGATGCACTTCCAACAGGATTAAGGCTCATCGGTTAAGCTTTCGTTAGGGTAAATGTTGTTATCATAAGCTCATATAAATCATTTTTACCAAGTTCAATAGATAGTAAGTCTATTGGATCTGAGTTTAGAGAAAATAGTGAGTAGAGTTATGACACATTCCCAATTTAAGTTAATTGCTCAACGTATCTTTAAATCTGAAGAGCAACGTTCTGCCGTTGCAGCAGTAATCTTTGATGGATTATCAAGCTATGAAGCAGAAAAACGTTTTGAACTACCGAAAGGCACTTTGTCTCGTAATGTACGTAAGTACAAAAGTGAAGTTCATTACATAACGAACGTTGCTGCAGCTTAAATGTCGAATTGAGTTTAAAAAAACGGAGAGCTTATGCTCTCCGTTTTCTATATTAACAATAACTCTAAGGTAAAAGTTCTAGGTAGTGTCTAATTAACTATTCATACCTAACTTTCTAGCAAAGTCATCTGACGAACGTAGCTTCGCACACATCCAAAAGAGTCCAATACTTGCCGCTAATAAAGCGATTAATGTCACTATTCCCAGACTAAAAAAGACTGTAACTGGGCTATCACTGGTTAAAATCTTAAACGGCAGATTATAAATCTGGCTAATCCAATCCCCTACTACGCTGCTACCAAATACCATATAAGTCATTAATTTAATCATAACGACCGCAATAAATAAGGTCACTAACGGGTGATTTGTGATTTGCGACAGAACCATCAACAAACAAGCAACGGGTAATAATGCTAGGCTCACTAATACCATACGTCCTAAAAAATCAAACCAATGCATAATCAAGCTAGCAAAACTGATTGATGATGTCGCCAGCATATCAGCAGGCATAAACCAACTAGCCAATACCCAAACAATAACATCAGAAAACAGCAATAATACAGAAGCAACTAAAGGAATAACTACTAATGCAAAAATCAATTTCACGGCTATCGCAAGGTTATCTGATACTGGCATTGAACGCCAAAACATCAAACTTCCTTCTTGGCGTTCTTTACGTAGTGTTTTCGGTACATAAGAAAAGAAGGTAATTGTTGCGACAATACCAGCTACAATAATATTTAACTTTCCTATAATACCCGCATAACCCGTCACATTAGAAAAACCAGCCCACTCATCCATACCTGAAATTTGATAGCTGATATTTAAATTATCACCACCACTCATCACAAGCATAAAATTAACAACGGCAAAAATAGCCAAGAACAAGGGCAAACGTGTAACCAATTTATGCTCTAAGAATTCTTTCTCAAGCATGTAGATAACAGGGCTCATAGCTGCCCCTCCTGTTGCTTTGCAATGAAAATGTCGGCTAGATTAGGCTGGGATAACTTACCTAATGGTACAAGTAACTCCCGTTCAATATTTTCAAATAATAAATAATGTTGCCCTAATCCTGACTTTTCATAAATAGGAAATAATGCCTCTGCTGAAGACAAATTCGCTTGCTCAACAGTTACAGCTGTATAGTTATCTTCAATATCAGCTAATGGAGCTTGTAATACTACTTCACCTTTTCGAAGCATTAATACATCTGTTAACAGGTGCTGAATTTCAGACACTTCATGACTCGCAATAATTAATGCTCGGTCACCATCATGAAACCACTCCATTAAATAACGATAAAATGTATCGCGGTAAATCAAATCAAGACCTAACGTTGGCTCATCTAAAATCAGTATTCTCGTATCAGTCGACATCACCAATGCAAGGTGCAACTGTACTTTCATGCCCTTTGAAAGACTGCCGATTTTACTTTTATTCTTTATGTCTGTTTTTGATAAAAATTCATCCATTTTTTTTCGATCAAAATGAGGATGAACACCCGCTGTATATTTAATAAGTTGAGAGACTTTCATCCACTCGGGCAATACTGCCACATCAGAAATATATGCAAGTTGTGAAACTATTTGTGCACGATCTTTTTGTGGATTTAATCCAAAAACACTCATTTCACCCATATAATTTTGGGCACCAAGAATAGATTTAATCAATGTCGATTTGCCCGCACCATTATGACCGAGTAAACCTAAAACTTGCCCTGCTTTAAGTTCGAAACTTATATTCGATAAAGCTTTTTGCTGGCGATAAGACTTACTTAGCTTTTCAGCTTTAATCAATACTTCCACTTTTCACTCTACCATTCTTTTCTAATTCAATAACAAGCTCATCAATCGACAAACCAATTCTATTTAACTTATCTACAAGTTCAGGTAACTCTTTATGTAAGAAGTATGATCTCTGGTTTTCTTGAATAACATCCATAGCACCAGGTAACACATACATTCCTTGACCTCGCTTCTTTTCAATTAACCCCTGTTCAACCAATAACTGATAGCCTTTCATTACGGTTAAATGGTTAATTTTCAAATCAGCGGCAACAGCCCTTACCGATGGTAATGCCGTACCCTCTAGCCATGTGCCATCAGCTATCTGCTCAATAATTCGCTGGCTCAACTGTTTATATATTGGTAACTCATCATTCCAGTCATTCACCGATCACTTACTCATCGCACTCACTGTTATAGTGATATATAACACCAACACAATGAAATGCCAAGCTTCATCGCATGTATCATTGATTCAATTCGCAAAATATTAGAATGAATAGAGCTACGCCACTGAAGCAAAGACATATGAATGATATGGCCAAAACGAATTAGCCAGAACTACAATTAAAAAAGGATAAGGAATGTTATGAGCAATAAAGTGTTTATAAGGAAGGATTACAGGGTATGGAGCCAAAAGGATACAACCGCACTTCCTCAATATTCAGAAAGGCGGTCGATAGTGCTTACTAAATTATAAACCTAATTTAAATAACGACAGTTAATAGTTCCACTTAAAAACGAGTTCGAAATAGTGAAAATGTTGACTTAAATTTTGTATCAATCACATATATAGTTACACAAAATAGTCAGGCTGGTATGTATATTAAATTAGGCAAATAATATTACTATAAACATAGAATTTCAATCAGCAATCGATAACATTCAATTGCTGACGTCAGGAATACTTAAACCAACCCTAAGGGTTGTTTTTCGTGAGATGTCTTAATAATCAGAAGTTTATGATAAATTATTCCGCAACATCGTCTTCTGAAACGATATCCTTTCCCATTAACTCTTCAGGATGAACGCCATCTTTTTCCATTAGTGCCAATATCTCATTCATACGAACAAGACGTGCTTCTTCTTTAAATTCATGTAATACAGCAATAAGGTTATTGATCTTATAAAGAGGCATACGTTTAATTACAGCTTTTTGACGACCTGGTACTTCATCAGCAAAGTCAGTCAATGCTTGACGATAATCAAAACGCTCTTCACTTTTAACGTTTTTTTGTGGTTCTTTAATAATAGTGCTTGAATCAACAACAGTTGTGCCAGATTCAACACCTTTTAACATTTCACTCAGCGCTTTTTCTGCAGCTGCAAAACTATCCATGAATTACCTCAGGAGATCTTACGAATCAATCACTGAGCTTGGTAAAACTCAGGGGATTGTATTAACAATAATTCCCATACAAGAAAAATTTCTGTATAGGTCATTCGTTCATTACGTAGGTTGCATACAATTAGCAACCCATCTGAAAGACGAGATTGAAATCAGTTCTACCAACTAACACACCAAGAATGATACTTGGATAGTTTAATTATAATTGAAATTCGCGATTTAGATGTCATAGATGACGACTTGAATGTTAAATATACCTGTAGAAAGCATCTATGTGAACATAAATTTATCTTTACAGAATAATTAGCCTAAATATATCGCCAAATATGTTCGTCTACTGCCTTTTATGATTCAACATAACCAAGCAACCACTACATAGGTGCAACCTAATAAATGCATTAAGTTAACAACAAACACTTAGTCTAATAATACACTCAAAAGTAACAGATACGCAATTTTAAACAATTTATTCTTTTTTGACAATTATTATTATTCTTTGTTTTCAATAGACTATAATAATATCATCGATTACATCTCAGAATTTCCCCTCATGCCACTGTATCTAAAAGCTCATTTGCACTTACAACAAACTGCCACGTTTATCATTCAACAGACTCAACATCATCAGTTTTGTGTATCCACCATTCGTGTATTCTTGCTTTTAGTCGGAATAACCAGTTTCTCAGCATTTGGATCCATTCCTGTTTCTGGTAATTTTACAGCATCGGCTACCTGCCCTGCCTTTCAATCTTTTCGAAAAGAAACAAATCCAGATAATATCCAATTGATCAGTAACCGACGCTATGAAGCATTATCGATAAATAAAATAAACGGGCAGTGGATTCAGCTTCGTATTCCTGGCGCATCTCCAGCTGTTCGTTGGGTTAACAAAGACTGTGGTACTGCAGATTTTAAACTTAACAGTAATGCAGCAAACAATACAAAGAATCCAAATAGCTGCCAAATTCCCAATGATTTTGACTCTTATGTGTTAGCTGTTACGTGGCAACCAGGCTTTTGCGAGCATGCTAACTATAAAGGGCGTAAACCCGAGTGCAATGCTATTAACAGTGGGGAAAAAACGATATCACATTTAACGCTTCATGGCCTGTGGCCAAATAAAAGAAGCTGTGGCATTAACTATGGTTACTGCGATAGTCAGGCAACACTTAACCTATCATCTGCAACAATCAAAACAATCTCGCCGTGGATGCCTAACTTTTTTTATCAAAATAGCTTTGGTGAGTATCAATGGAAAAAACATGGCGCATGTCAGAATTTAAACGATGATGACTATTTTTTAACAGCGATTGACCTAGTGAAAAAAGTAAATTCGTCCCCTATTGGCCTTTATATAGAGCAAAACATTGGAAAAACAGTCTCTGTTTCTGAGTTCAAAAATCAACTGACGCAAACACTAGGCACCAATGCGGTTAATCGCATACGCTTATCGTGCAGTAAAGGTCGTTATCTAACAGAAGTTCAATTAAACCTAGAACGAGATTTTAACCCTAGTGACAACTTGTTAAGCCAGTTAGAAAGAGCACCGAAAAGCAGCCGTTTTCAAGGTAATTGTAACAGTTTGATCCATATAGAAGAATCTGGTCGATAACTAACCTCTAAGCAAGTACAACAACTGGTAATTTGGCGTAAGGTAAAAAAAATCAACTATGAATCTCATTTCTATTTTTACATTAGAGACAAACCAAAAATACTCGTAGTAACATTAAACAGATTCCTTGAGGAGACAAAAATGGAAATATACCCTACATGTAACAAATGCGGGCAATCTGATGAATATTTGGTTAGCCATGAAAACAAATACATTTGTATATGTGGACATGAGATCAAAATTACAGAATCGACCCTAGAAAGTAATGATGTACACCATGATTTAATGAATTATCAGAAAGAAGATTCTTATCAGATTCACTAAGAGCAACAACAGCGCCAACTCCTTTGAGGTTTAACACTTCTCTGCATAATATAAAAATTAAGACTAGGCACTGGCATTCACAGTTTACTGTAGATAATTCTAAAACTCCCTTTGGGGAGTTTTAACTTCCCATAATCAAACTTCATCTGACCACGCTATAAATTATGTCTATTGAACGACACATTTAAGTACCTAATATTGGTATCAACTTTTTCAACCCGAAAGAGCATTGTGTTGATTCACTCTTTATTCAGATACCCTGCTAAAAAATCCACAATAAAATAATGTTATTACGTGTTTGTTACAAACATGAAGTCAAATATAACCAGAAATGCAGCTTTATTAACCACATTAAACGTTAACAGTAGGTTAAATATCTGTTTATTTACAATTGTACACCGTACTTTACCAGTCTCGTTAAAACAATACGAGGATTACCTAAATCATTGTTATATAATTAAAAATTAAACAGAACATAATACCATATACCCACATCTCATATAAATCATTCATAAAACGTGATCTACATCACGCTGATATTTTGGAATTTCATGCTAAATTTCAGCGCCTTATTAGGGTAATGCTATCGATTCAATGTTTCACAATTGTAAATGCAACTGGTTTCAACACCATGCAATAGTGGAAAATAAAAAATATAAATTAAGAATCGTATTCATGAACAATAACTGAAATGGATGTTTCAGTTCGCTCATCAACGTCCGTTGAATGAGACTTAGTTACAGGATAATTTTATGAGTGTTTTAACATCAATGAATGACGGTCTAATGACGGTTATCAACGCGGTTAACGGTGTTTTGTGGGGCCAAGTACTTATTTACCTACTTGTAGGTGTCGGTGTTTACTTTACTGTACGTTTAGGCTTCATCCAAATTCGTCAATTCAAACACGCTGTTGGCGTGCTTAAAAGTGGTAAGAATACCGAAACAGGTATTAGTTCTTACCAAGTGTTTTGTACATCAATGGCTGCTCGTGTCGGTACTGGTAACATGGCAGGTGTAGCAGTTGCACTAACAGTCGGTGGCCCTGGTGCAATCTTCTGGATGTGGGTTATTGCCCTATTCGGAATGGCAACCGCTTTTGTTGAATCAACCCTTGCCCAAGTATACAAAGTAAAAGACGTCGACGGTCAATACCGTGGCGGCCCTGCTTATTACATGGAGAAAGGTTTAGGTCAGCGCTGGATGGGTTCCCTATTCTCTGTATTCCTTATCATTGCATTCGGTTTAGTCTTCAACGCTGTTCAAGCAAACACAATTACAGATGCGCTGAACCATTCATTTGGTTTTGATGAAACAACAATGGGCATCATTATTGTTATTGCCTCTGCTTTCTTCATCATGGGTGGCTTAACTAAAATTGCTAAAGCCTCTGCTCGTATCGTTCCTGTAATGGCTGTAGGCTACTTAGCTGTTGCAGCACTTGTTGTTGTAATGAACATCACTGAATTACCAGCGGCACTAACATTAATTGTTAAGAGCGCATTTGGTTGGCAGGAAGCTGCCGCAGGTGGTGTTGCTTATACAATTGCTCAAGCAATGCAGAGTGGTATCGCTCGTGGTCTATTCTCTAACGAAGCGGGTATGGGTTCTGCTGCAAACATCGCAGCAAGTGCAACACCAAATCCTAACCACCCTGCATCACAGGGTTTCGTTCAAATGCTAGGCGTATTTGCCGATACTATCGTTATTTGTACGGCTTCAGCTGCAATGATTATGCTTTCAGGCGTAATGGATCAACCTGATGCAGCTTCTGGTATTGGTCTACTACAACAAGCACTAACGAGTGAGCTAGGTGGCTGGACAACTTACTTCATGGCAGCAGCAATAATTCTTTTCTGCTTCTCATCTATTATAGCTAACTACAGCTACGCAGAAACGAACATCATGTTTTTGAACGGTAATACGAAGAAAGGTCTATTTATCTTCCGTTTAGCTGTTCTTGGTATGGTTATGTTTGGCTCTGTCGCTTCTCTACCTGTGGTATGGAATCTAGCTGATGCGTCAATGGGCATGATGGCACTGATTAATATTGTGGCATTGCTTCTACTCTCTAAGTTGGCATTCAAAGTTATCAAAGACTACGAAACACAGCTTAAAGCTGGGAAAATACCAGAATTTGATCGCTCTAAGTTCCCTGAATTAGAAGAGTTAGATGGTGCATGGCACCCTGAAACAATGAAAGAAGCACGTGTGAAGTCATAGTTAAGATCAGTAACGTTTGACTTACACAAGCAACAAGAAAGCCAGTGCAATCGCACTGGCTTTTTTATTTTCAATATCCAAGCGACCTCAAGATTAATAATGTACTTAACGAGTAGACCGGACGTATGTTTAAATAATAAATCATAACATTCAGTAATGATTCAGCACATGTTGATATTATGAACAGACAAAAAACACGTATATTTACTGTCTCTAGCCTGAAATATTTTGGCTGCTCTGATTTAAATTCATTACTGAAGGTATGATTATTATGTATAAGAAACCACTTATTGCCGTATTTGTACTTACATCAAGTATCGCTAGTGCATCAGTCAATTTTGTTGACACAATAAATAACAATTCGATGCAGATAGAATCTAAAGATAATAGCAGCGCTTTATTTTTCAATGAGACTAAAGGTATATTTGGATTAATAGAAACGAATAAAGAATGTAGCCCTTCATCTCAAAAAGTGTCACTCAATCATGACGGTGATCTTTATCATGCAAATCAATACTGTACTAACGGTTCTCGCATAACATATTCTCATTTAGCAGCAGCGAATGTTTTGCTAGAACAAATAAATAAGAACCGTACTGTTACGGTCAATGGTATTGAATTTAATCATATATAAATATCACCAATGATAATGGATGACGCTTATCCAATCGCAAATAACACAATACTCAAAAAGGCCTCTACCAAGACCTTTTATAAATAATAAGCGCCGTATATATCATTCGAAAGAAACGCTAACGATAGCCATGTTCATGTTTCCAACTCGTGCTCATTTGATTTGTAACACACTCAGGAAGAGGTCGGTGCGCCTTTGCTGCAGGCGCCATAATCTTGCGGTAGCCAGAAGCAACTAATCGTAAGTCGAATGCTTTATCAATAGGCATTCCAGCTCGAGCTAAATCCCAACGAAATACACGGAGTGTCATATATTCGTATTGCTCTATTTCACCGCCATAAGGATATTTTAACACCTTGGCGTAGGCTTGCTTTGCCAGTTCGAAGTTAACTTTAATCATAAGTACCTCCCAAACATACTGGTTATAACCACAGTAGTACGTTACAGGGTAGCGCGCAAGTTTATTCGTACTCTAGACATTGATATACATCATAAATGTTACCTAAACGTGAATATGTTTCGTCAGAAAACAATGGTTTGGTTAATCTTTGCTCATAACAGAATAGAAACGGTAATTCTTTTGAAAAATACCTAAAAAGAATGAGAAAAATTGACACTATCAATACGACACAAACTGAGGCTCTGGTATTATTTAGTCACAAAAAATAATTAATAGAGAAATTGATGATGTTTTCTGCTCGCCTTGCAAAACGAGTATTTACCATGCTTTTAGCTACGGGTTTAATTGGGTGTAGCACTGAACCACAAACAGGTGACATCGTTAACTATAAAGGTATCTATACTTGGGGAGATGGCATACGCAGCTTTCAACCTTGTGATTCTGCTAATTATTATTGGGTAATACAAAACTCGGCTATTGTAGAACCAATGAAAGCCTTGTCAATCGCACTACAAAATGCGCGTAATGAATCGTACCAGCCTGTTTATGTTGAGATCACCGCTGAGCATGTAGAGCAGCCTAAAGGTGGATTCGCCATCGACTTTAATGGTGCTATTGATATTTTGGAATCAACCATTATTTCCGAGGCGATACCTAGCGAATGTACATTCGATAATTAAATAAAATTACACCGAGTATAATACCCTGGTTACCTCAAGATGCTCGGTGTGGTTCATATTAAAAACAGCTAATAGTAAACGATGTATTAGTTATGGCTTGCAACAGCTAATAAAGATCCGGCGCCCATAAACATACTACCAAAAATTCTATTTTGAATTCGCACATGATGCTCATTTTTAATTAAGTGTGATAAACGCGTTGCCAGTAAGGAGTAGCCAATCATTACCATTGTATCCACCACTAACATTGTCGTTCCCAACAGCATAATTTGATTAATTTGAGGTTCGTTGGTATTCATGAATTGCGGTAATAATGCGACCAAAAAAACAATACTTTTAGGATTAGTTATATTCACAATAACGGATTTAGTAAACAACTTTAATGGTTCAGGTTTTTGCGCTTTCACTTCACCTAAATCGAGTTTGCTAACTTCATTAAACTTTTGATAACCCAAAAAAATAAGATAAGCGACACCTACCCACTTAATAACCGAAAACGCCAGTTCTGACTGTGCAAGCAATGCACCTAACCCCAAACCAACCATCACGATATTAAATGCACTGCCCACTTGTAAGCCTAAATTTGCGATTAAACTTGCTTTGAAACCATACTTCATTGTATTTGCCATCGTATTCACTGCCCCTGCACCCGGCGAAACACTCAACACTATGGCTGCAAGCAAAAAGGTTAACCAAACTTCAATTGTCATTTGTTCTCTCCATTTAAACGACTCATCCATACATTCTACAAGACAAGTCAGTTAATAATCGAAAAAGTATTCGTTCTGCAAATTATGCTTTCAAAGCACCCATTGATGACAAGATACGTTTTAATAATCAAAAGAACAAATGTATTCAACTTATGTAAAGTCATAATATTTTATAGAACACTGTCGCACTTTTAGTTACGAGTCACTTTATTCGATAAAAAAGCACACCTGCCTTTTGGCGATTAACTATTAAACGATTTAGGGCTTCAATCACACTTTAATTTTGTGGGTACGAAAATCCAGTATATGCATGAATTATCCTATATCTGAGTTCTAGATTTTGCCTCAATATATAGACAAGCATGACTAATACGGAGAATTATCATGAAGATTGAATCCCTAATAACCAATCAATTAATTTGCTTAGATCTGAAAGCAACAAATAAGAAAGATGTATTGATAGAAATGGCTACTCTTCTTGAGAACACTCAATGCATCTCTGATAAAAACACTTATTTATCAGATGTATGGGCACGAGAAAACATTAGTAGCACAGGCTTTGAAGATGGTATCGCAATTCCTCATGCAAAGAGTTCAGCCGTTATTAAACCCGCTGTTGCTGTCGGTATTAGCCGTGCTGGCATAGAGTACGGCGCAGATGATGGTGAACTGTCTAATATATTCTTTATGATTGCATCACCCGATGGTGGCGATAATCACCACATTGAAGTATTAGCACAAATTTCTAGTAAATTAATTGAAGATGGATTCACAGATAAACTTCGTGCAGCAAAAACCGCAGAAGAAGCCGTCACGTTATTAACGCAAATAACACCACAGAAAAAAGCACAACCAACTATGCAACCTACACAGCCTGAAGTACCTACCTCTTCTTTTAAAGCATCACTGGGCCGAATGAAACAACACTTGTTGTTTGGTACATCACATATGATTCCATTCATTGTTGCCGGTGGTGTTTTACTTTCTTTATCAGTAATGATTTCAGGTAAAGGTGCAGTACCAGAAACCGGTGTATTAAAAGACATCGCTGAAATGGGTATTGCAGGGTTAACCTTATTTACCGCTATTTTGGGTGGCTATATTGCTTACTCAATTGCTGATAAACCAGGTTTAGCACCCGGAATGATTGGTTCATGGATTGCAGTTCAACAATACAATACCGGATTCTTAGGAGCCATAGTCGTCGGCTTTATCGCAGGCTTTGTTGTGCAGCAACTTAAACGTATTAAGCTGCCTGATAGTATGACGTCACTTGGATCGATATTTATCTACCCACTGATTGGTACATTCATCGTATGTAGTATCGTAATGTGGGGCATTGGTGAACCCATTGCACACATGATGACATCAATGAATGAATGGCTAGCAGGCATGGCTGGCAGCGGTAAGGTACTACTCGGTGCAATACTTGGTGGTATGACAGCATTTGATATGGGCGGCCCAATCAATAAAGTTGCAACACTGTTTGCGCAAACTCAAGTTGATACACAGCCATGGTTAATGGGTGGTGTAGGCATCGCAATTTGTGTTCCACCGCTAGGCATGGCACTTGCGACTATTTTATCACCTAAACGCTATAAGAAAGATGAACGTGAAGCAGGTAAAGCCGCTGCTATCATGGGTATGATTGGTATTACCGAAGGTGCGATTCCATTTGCAGCAGCAGACCCAATACGTGTTATTCCTGCCATTGTTGTAGGTGGTATTGTGGGTAACGTCACTGGCTTCATGTTTAACGTATTGAACCACGCACCTTGGGGTGGCTGGATTGTACTACCCGTTGTAGACGGTAAAATTGGCTATATTGTAGGTACGATTGCAGGTGCTGTTGTTACTGCACTTATCGTTAACTTACTGAAGAAACCTGTTACTGAAGAAGATGACAGCGAAACAATGAATTACACGCCTGTTGAATCAATTTCTGAAGAAGGTGTAGCACAGGTACTTGCTATTACATCATGCCCATCAGGTGTTGCACACACCTTCCTTGCAGCAAAAAGTTTAGAAAAAGCAGCAAGTAAGCTAGGCATTAAAATTAAAGTCGAAACCCAAGGTGCTAATGGTATTGTAAACAGATTAACCGCAAAAGATGTCGCGAATGCAGAGCTGGTTATCTTTGCTCATGATGTTGCGATTAAAGAGATTCAACGCTTTGATGGCATGCATATTGTCGATACAAAAACCAAAGAAGCAATGAATAATGCAGAGCAACTAATTCGAGCTAATCTAGCTCAAGCTAAAAGTGATTCAGCAGTAGTGGCAAATGCATAAACCCTGAGGCTAAGGCTGAGAGTAATATTAAACATCAGTGATTCCTGATAGGAAATAACGTTAGACAATATTCAAAGGCAGGTTCCCCCACCTGCCTTTTCTTTTTTGTAAATAGTTAGCCGTAACATCTAGTAGCATTGCTACCTTATAAAATTAGCCCTTCACCTTGAACAGGAAAAATAAACTCGACACCTAAATCATTCTTTTCTTTTAGCTGACGTTTTATAACCACTTTCGGGTCTTCTCCTTTTTTCAGGCTGTATTTCACATGACTAATCACGATTTTTAAATCTTCAAGTGAACCTTTACCACCCGCTTTTCTTTCTAACTGTTTTAATTCTGTTATTAGCCAATCTGGTGTTAAATGACCAAATAACATTGTGTCTTTTACTGCATTAGTAAAAGAGACTTCAATCATAATACCTTTTAAATTTCCCGCTTGAATATAAGGCACCAACGATGTCCATACTTGATTAAGTGAATCACTTTTTTCCACTTTATCAGGGCCGGTATCCCCCAAATAAACCATTGCTGCATCTTCATTACTGAACAAAAAGGCCGTTGATTCAATACCTGAATGGCTAAGAGGGAAGGCTTTAACTCGTAACGATGTACCTTTTACATCCAACCATTTTTTAGGTGGCATATCGTTATATTTGTATTTTTTCAGTTGAAATCCATCCCCTCGGTCACCAAAATTTGGCCATGAAACCCAATTAAAATAGCTTGATGATAATGCCTGATTAACTGATGCCAAACCGTAGATAGACTTACCACTGTCATCAGGTGACGCAATGATCATTCCTGCAACGTGGTCGAGATGCGCATGTGAAATAAAATAGCCTTTCACTCGTTCTTTTAGAAGGTAACCCACTTTATTATACGGTGAGCTATCAGGTACTTTAACGTGTTCAAACGTACCCTTTTGTTCTGCGACGATAAGTCCATTCACCAACGTACCCGCATCAAGCGTGACATAGTTTTTATCTTTTGACGCTTTCAGCAAAAATGCGGTTAAGTTACCATCTTGAATACCGCCACGATCACCCAAGGTTACAATCTCAAAGTTATTGCCTGCTGTAGCGTTATGCGAAAAAACAAACACTGAAATGAATAATACGAACACCCACCTTTGGAACATTATATTTCTCCGTAATCTATCGAAGAAGCAGAGCATCAGCTCTTCCCTAAACTGTATGCCAAAAATCTTATCATGCTTCTATGTTAATAATTAGATAGAGCTATTTTTATTAACAATTTGTCGATACAAATACTTCAATCACTTAAAGGTGTTCATTTCAACGAGATTTAAATGAACCAGAGATTCTACGTGGAAAATGTATATTATCGAGGTTTTGCATATGATAACCGAATACCATCACGAATATTTAACCCTAATAAAATGGCATTCGTCGCTCCAGCAATTAATTCAATGGCCTGTACCGTCCAATACACCGAATCAAACTGACCAGCTGCCGACCAACGCGCTAAAAATATCGCAGCAGGTATAAGAATAACTACACCATTAGCAGCCGCAACTTTCATTCTTTTTTGCTTAACCGCTAAAGCCCCTTGAGCTTTTGCGCCATACAGTTTGTTCGCAGTTATTCCCGTCGTCATCATTGCGATAACTAATAACCCAACACTGTATAAAATAGTATTTTTCACTTGCGAAATAGCGTCATAATCACCAAATATATCGGTTAAAAGGCTACTTGAAAAAAAGGAAACGATTAGAAGAAAAGCTATGATCGCTGCTGTTTTATGTATACGTTTCATTATTACCCTATTCATCACATCCCCTTACTGTTTTGCCTTAATGTAAACCTTAGTACGACGCTTAAAATAAATTGAAATAAACCTTACCAAGCTGAGCGATATTGCCTATGGCAACCTTTACACGTTCCATTTACTTGCTTTAAGCCTCGTTTTACTAACGCTGTATCTTCACGTTCAACCCCCTCAAGCATATCGGCGTACCCCTGCTCCATCTGCGTCATCAAGGTATTAAACTTTGCGGGCTTACTCCATATTGATGATTTGGCGCGGCTACCAGCATCACTCCCTTTTGGAAACGCGATTTGTAGCTCGATTGCAGCTTGATGACTCGTAGCAGCTAATGTGTTTACTTGGCTCCAATCAATAAGGTCGGCATTTAAAGCGCTATTCAACGGCTTCATATTTTGATCTATCGTTTTAAAATTCTGCTGACGAGCTTCGATTACTTGCTTCTTACTTTCTTCACTATTAGCGATTGCAGCCGCACTGATACTTCCCAGTACCATAGCGAATAAAAATTTGATACTTATCGGCAGGCGCTTCGCTATTGTTTGAGTAGACATTTTTTTATCCTCTTTTTGTCAATCATCTGTGCATGTATTAGCAACGATTGGTTAATCCTTCGATTTACACTTAATTTACACTGCAATAGTTGCATGCGCAATAGTTGCAGTGTAAATTAACCAGAAATTCATTATCGGAACAATTTTATGAAAGTATGGGATTTACCAACACGCTTATACCATTGGCTTCAGGCGCTACTATGCTTAGGGTTATTAACTTCAGGTTTTAGTGGAAATGGTCCACATGAGATTATAGGTATAGCGCTGCTTATTTTAATCTTATGGCGTTTATGCTGGGGAGTTATCGGTAGTGATACGAGTCGATTCAGCCACTTCTTACGTTCACCACTTACAGTATGGTATTACCTAACAGGTAAAATTAAACATACGATCGGTCACAACCCCGCCGGCGGCTGGATGGTTGTCACCCTACTAACCTGCCTATTAATTCAAAGCCTAACGGGTTTTATTTTGATGGGTGTCTTCGACATATGGATAAATGAGTCGTCTTTCTTAGCTGATAGTGACTTGATAGGGATTGTTCATGCATTAACGGCTCGTTTACTGATTGCTCTAATAGGCTTACATTTACTAGCAATCATTTCTTATAAGCTAAAACATGTTCCTTTAGTCAAAGCCATGTTTACAGGAAAGCAATCAACCAGCACAGATCTTAGCAAGACAACCAATTCAGCCCAAGTAACAAGTTCACATATGGTTGCATTTAAACAAAATAGGCTAGCCTTCTACTGCTTTTTAATCTGTGTAGGCATAGTGTATTCGTTGTTAAAAATGACGGGGATCATGTAGTAACACATAGCATTTAATATGGCTTATCATCCACTTATTCCTTATAGTACAGGTAGTGGTTTCACCTATAACTCAGAAGATAGAACATAATAATGAGTACATCATTCGATCGTCAATCAAGCCTTGGTTGGCTTATTAATGTCGTTGCCAATAAACTAAAAAATGATTTTGATACTGAACTCAAAAAGCATGGTTTAACCATCGCGCTGTGGCCGACTCTTATGTGTTTATGGGAAGAAGAAGGCGTAACTCAACGAGAAATAGCTATCAAATCTAAAGTTGAAAGCTCGACAACGACACGCACTATCGACAAGCTTGAGCGACTTCACCTCGTCGAACGCCGTGATGATCCACAAAGCCGCCGTTCATTTCGTATTTATCTAACCGATGAAGGGCGTGCGTTACAAAGTACACTAATCCATATCCCTGTTGATATAAATGAATCAATGCTGTCCTCTCTAGATAGTGAAGAGCAAGAACAAATGCTCGGTCTACTTAAAAAGTTAGTTCGCAATATTGATGTTTAATGGGGAGAAGATATTCTTAAATCTCTGATTTGAAGTTATGCTGTTTGTTTTTCAACCACCTAAATAGCCTGAATATAGTATTGCTTTAAACAGCCTCATCGCTACTTTATTATGCCTACTCTGAAAACCCAAGGACAAACACTCGATGAAACAAATTAACATTGCACCTAACTCACAAATTGCAGTAATTTTCAAAGGCTGGGCGGCTGATTGGGCTAAAGATGTTCAATCAGATAAAAAGGATATGGCAAAGAAATTTCACACTGTTTACAACATTGCAGGTGAGCTATTTACCAAAGGTGGTGAAGTAGAAGTTTCATTTGTTTCTGCGCTATTTAACGACTGTAAGAAAAAAGCAGATATGGCTGAAGCCATGAATCAAAAAGTAGTCGCTAGTCTTCAAGGTGACGATGAGCGCGCTCAAAAAATCATCGCCAAAGTCAATGCAGCAGCACAAGATGCCGCCTTTGTAGTAAACCACCTTGGTCAAATATTACTTCAATCAGCTTAACGGTCTGATCCAAGTACAGCGGTACTAATATAGTCTTCTTTACACATAAAAAGACACAGGCTACCGCTGCTACTTCTACTGCATTCCCCTTTTCTTTGCTTGCTATCACTAGAAAATACACGGTAACTTGTCGTCATAGACTCGCTTATAAATAGGATAAGAGCATGCAGGCATCTCTCGAAATCATTCAACTCGGCAATCCACTTTTACGCGTTCCGGCCGAAGCCTTATCAACCACACAAATTAACGTTACATTACCTCTGCTTGCATCACTTGAACAGATTATGCTTTCACACCAAGGCGTTGGCATTGCTGCACCACAAGTTGGTGAGTCACTTCGTGCTTTTATTGTCGCTTCTCGCCCTAATGATCGTTACCCACATGCACCACTGATGGAGCCAACCATCATGATAAACCCTGAACTATTGTGGCACAGTGATTTAATGGAAAAAGACTGGGAAGGTTGTTTAAGTATTCCGGGTATTAGGGCAAAGATAAATCGTTACACACACATCCGAGTTAGTTATCTCAATGTCTTAGGTGATGTCATTGAAACTGAATTCACTGATTTTATTGCGAGAATATTCCAACACGAGCTCGATCATTTAAATGGTATTGTCTTTCTTGATCGAGCAGACAAACTCGATGTTGCAACAGAGACGGAATATAGAAAAGTGATAGGGCAAATGAATAAGATTTAGTATTTTTCTGTAATATATAATACGAGCTATTGTGTTCTTTATCAGTTTTTGTGAAATGCATTACAATACACAGAATCGAACTATCACTCTAACCCCATGATTTAAAAGATGTGTTATTGCCAATGGGATCACAGTAGATTTAATTATTCTCGATATAGTGATGTGAGAATTTATTTGTGGTTTCGCTTTAAAAAGGAAAATAACATGTCTCGCCCTATCATTATCGATTGTGATCCTGGTCATGACGATGCGATCGCACTTATTCTTGCTTGTGCTAGTCCAGAGCTTGATATAAAAGCGGTTACTACCAGCGCTGGTAATCAAACGCCAGAAAAAACCCTGCATAATGCATTACGCATTCTCACGTTAGTTGGCAGAACTGATATTCCTGTCGCAGGTGGCGCTCTACAACCTCTTTCTCGTGAATTGATCATTGCAGATAACGTACACGGTGAAACAGGATTAGATGGACCTGTACTGCCCGAGCCTGCATTTGACCCACAGCCTTGTCACGCCGTTGAGCTAATGGCTAAAATACTGAAAGAAGCGACAGAACCCGTAACGCTTGTACCAACAGGCCCACTGACTAATATTGCCTTGTTACTAGCAACCCATCGTGAACTGCACAGCCAGATTGATAGTATTGTATTAATGGGAGGGGCTGCGGAAGTCGGCAATTGGACCCCAGCCGCTGAATTTAATATTTACGTTGATCCCGAAGCGGCCGATATTGTGTTTAAATCGGGTATTCCCATCGCGATGTGTGGCTTAGATGTTACCCACAGAGCACAAATCATGGATGAAGATATCGAGAGAATTCGTAAGATAAACAATCCAGTTGCTCAAGTGACTGCTGAATTACTTGATTTCTTTATGATTTATCATCGCGATCCAAAATGGGGATTTGAAGGGGCGCCTTTGCACGATCCTTGTACTATTGCTTGGTTATTAGAACCAGAACTGTTTGCATCTATTAATTGTTGGGTAGGTATTGAAACACAAGGAAACCATACATTAGGTATGACAGTCGTCGATCGCTATCAGTTAACCGATAACCCAATCAATACAACGGTGCTGTTTGATGTGAACCGTCAAGGTTTTGTCGACTTATTAGCAGAACGTCTTACTAATTACTGATTATCTTAAGGTAGCTTGAATATAAATATCAAAGAAAAAAAAGATCTCTGCTAGATCATTTATACAAAAGAGCAGAGAGCTTTTCTTTCAGAAAGATAAAGGGAACGTAGCAAGTTAATACACAGCGCTTAAATTACTGGCTTTAAAATCAGTGATGTTTTGCACTGTTTCAACACCACACTCACAAGCATTATTATTTAAATGACCAGTCGGTTTAACTTCGTGACAGCTTGCGCAGTAACTAAAATATTCATCAGAGCCTAACGATACTATCAAAGCATTGATTGCCTCTAATATCTCATTTTCTTGAAAGCGACCGATAGTTTTCCAGCGGTAAATAGGTTTTGAATGGTGAGTTCCAACAACAGAACAAATGCGTATATCGATTGTTTTGAAACGATCGTTAATAGGCGTTTGATCATTTTTCGTCATAGCCTGACCGTCGAAGAAATCAATATCTGTTGCAGAGCCCATACGCGCATATGGATACTCACAATGAAAGCATTCTAAAGACAAGTACTTATCTCTTTCAACCGTTTGCTCTATCAACTGACTTTCTATATAAACCAATACACCCTGTCTTAGATTTTCATCTAAACATACATAACCTTGGCTCAATACATCTAACGTCTGCTTCAATTGATTGCGAGATATTTCCACACTTGTTCCTATTTTGTTATGCCCATCCTTGAATAAGTCATGCGTTATTTCTTCCAATGGAATAACCATTCACCGGCGTAAAGTAACACTTTCTAACCTGACCTTTCAAGTCAATATATTGACATCATGAATTTATCAAACATATCAAAAGCTTAACACAGAATAAATAAAAATTGAATTAAAACAGATATGTAGACATCTTTATAT
>NZ_PYOD01000017.1 GCF_003026285.1 Photobacterium profundum | reverse complement strand
TTGGTTGCGGGAGCTGGATTTGAACCAACGACCTTCGGGTTATGAGCCCGACGAGCTACCAAACTGCTCCATCCCGCGTCCGATTTATATTTCACCGTTAAAGTACGGTAACAACTATTGTTTCATCGCCTAGGCAATAAAACTAATTTGGAGCGACACACGAGGCT
Organism: Photobacterium profundum; assembly: GCF_003026285.1. Lineage (GTDB taxonomy): Bacteria > Pseudomonadota > Gammaproteobacteria > Enterobacterales > Vibrionaceae > Photobacterium > Photobacterium profundum. Next base: position 96,084 of record NZ_PYOD01000017.1, on the reverse strand, counting down.
CGAACTCGTGACCTCAACCTTGGCAAGGTTGCGCTCTACCAGCTGAGCTAGTGTCGCATCTCTGGTCCTTGTCTCTCAACAAGTATTGGTTGCGGGAGCTGGATTTGAACCAACGACCTTCGGGTTATGAGCCCGACGAGCTACCAAACTGCTCCATCCCGCGTCCGATTTTCACAAAAAGGAACAAACACGTTATTCCCTTTCGAGGCTGCGCATTATACGAGGAAAAATGACGGATGCAATAGATCTAAATAAAAATCCGCACTTTTTTCCTTAAGTGCTTATTTTACCATCAAATAGTAAAGATATGCTCACGATAGTAGCGTAGTTCAGCGATTGAATCATGAATATCATCAAGCGCAAGGTGGCTGCCCTTCTTAGAAAAGCCTTCAAGTAACTCTGGTTGCCAGCGTCGTGTTAACTCTTTAATCGTACTTACATCTAAATAGCGGTAATGAAAGTACTGTTCTAGCTCAGGCATATGCTTGTATAAGAAACGACGATCTTGACCAATACTGTTGCCACAAATAGGAGATGCACCTTTCGGTACCCATTGTTCTAAAAACGCAATAGTCTGTCGGATCGCATCTTCTTCCGTAAATGCACTTTGACGAATGCGCTCAACCAAACCACTGTTAGTATGTGTATTTGTGCACCAATCATCCATTTTCGCTAATTCAGCTTCTGACTGATGAATAGCTAAAACTGGACCTTCGGCTAAAATATTCAATTGAGCATCGGTCACGATAGTTGCGATTTCAATGATTTGATGGATTTCTGGATCTAAGCCAGTCATCTCTAAATCAACCCAAATAAGATTCTGATCGCTGATTGTCATTCGATATTGCCTATTTTGTGACTAAACCATGTATCATACTTGGCTTATACTGAAAGCCAACCAAACTGGCGATATTCTTGTGGCAAAAAAGAAAAAGCTGACTCAAGGGCAGAGCCGTCGCGTACGCTCTAACCAAAATAAACGACTAAATCGCGAAAAAGCCGAAGTCCAGTGGGATGAAGCGCTGCTTGAATCAGCCCGTGAGGGTCTGGTCATTACCCGTTTTGGTCAACATGCTGATGTCGAAGATCCTCAAACAGGGGTGATTCATCGTTGTAACCTACGTCGAAGCATTCAGAGTTTAGTCTCTGGTGATCGCGTGGTATGGCGTCCAGGTGTTGAAACATTACATGGTATTTCAGGTGTCGTAGAAGCTGTTCACAAACGTAAATCAGTACTAACTCGTCCTGATTACTACGATGGCGTTAAAGCTGTTGCAGCAAACGTAAACCGAATCATCATTGTTTCGGCGATTTTACCTGAGCTATCACTCAATATTATCGACCGCTACTTGATTGCAGCCGAGACTGTCGGCATCGAACCTCTAATCGTATTAAATAAAATCGATTTATTAGAACCAGATGTTCGCAAGCAAGTGGAAAAAACACTTTCTCTTTACCAAAAAGTCGGTTACGAGCTGCGTTATGTAAGCTCTGAAACGGGTGAAGGTATGGAGGAATTAAAAAATGACCTTAAAGACCGAGTGAATATCTTTGCGGGTCAATCTGGTGTAGGTAAATCAAGTATGATTAATACCTTAATGCCAGAGGTGGAAGCTGAAATCGGAGATGTTTCTACAAACTCAGGTTTAGGGCAACACACCACAACTGCTGCTCGCCTTTACCATTTTGAAGGTGGGGGTGATCTTATTGACTCACCAGGCGTTCGTGAATTTGGTTTATGGCATTTAGAGACAGAACAAGTCACTAAAGCCTTTATTGAGTTTCGAGAGTATTTAGGTGGCTGTAAGTTCCGTGATTGTAAACACAATAACGATCCGGGCTGTTTAATTCGTGAAGCCGTTGACGCAGGAAAAATCAGCCGCGAACGCTTTAAGAGCTACCATAAAATAATCGAAAGCATGTCTGAAAACGTGGCAAATCGTCAGTTTTCTCGTAACAAACCAAGCTAAATAAAATCTAACAGTCTCTACTGTATCGTAGAGGCTGTTAGCTCTTCATTCGTTATGCAATAACGCCGTCTTAGAACAAAGCCTCATACTTAGACCTAATTAACTGACTTTTTAGCGACTTTTAGGTAATATTCTCGGTTCGAGTTATTCCTATATGTTAAAAAGAATAACTAGACTGTTGATTAATTGATACTTTCTGGATACCACACTGTGCTTGATAACATTAAAATTGGCCTGCAATATTGCACCCCAAAACATGCTTTAACCCGTTTAGTAGGCAAACTGGCTTCATTAGAAGCAGGAAAGCTAACTACCGCGATCATTCGTTGGTTTATTGGTCAGTACAAAGTTGATATGTCTGAAGCGCGTAACCCAGATCCAGCAGCTTATTCAACATTTAACAATTTTTTTGTTCGAGAGCTAAAAGAAGGTGCTCGTCCAATTAATAGCGATGACAGCATCATAAGTCACCCTGCTGATGCTTGTGTTAGCCAATTAGGCCCGATTAAAGAAGGTCGCTTATTCCAAGCTAAAGGGCATTATTTTGATGCTTGTGAATTATTAGGTGGTGATAAAGCACTGGCTGAAGAGTTTATTGGCGGTGATTTTGCTACCCTTTACTTATCACCGCGTGATTACCACCGTGTACACATGCCGTGTGATGGCACATTGCGCCAAATGATTTACGTGCCCGGTGATTTGTTCTCAGTAAATCCACTTACAGCACAAAATGTACCGAATCTATTTGCACGTAATGAACGTGTCGTCTGTATTTTTGATACGGCACATGGCCCTATCGCTCAAGTACTTGTAGGTGCAACAATTGTCGGCAGCATAGAAACCGTTTGGGCAGGCACAGTTACCCCACCAACAGGCCCTGAGGTTCGTCGTTGGGATTACCCAGCAACAGGTGCACAAGCCATTGTATTGAAGAAAGGCCAAGAAATGGGTCGCTTCAAACTAGGTTCTACGGTAATTAATTTATTCCCGAAAGATATGGTACGTTTTGTTGAAACCATGAAACCAGAACAACCAACACGCATGGGTGAACCTTATGCCGAGTTGGACAGCTCTGAGAAAGAGTAACAAGTTAACAGTTTTAGAAAAAAGGGGCGCCTAGCGCCCCTTTTTTAATGCGAAAAATTGACCATATCGAGGATTATTCACGCATTCCAATAGTATGCTGATTTGTAATTATTTTAATAAAGGCAAACTCATCATATGGAAAGATTATCAGTATCGCTGTTCGTAAAGCTGCTCGTTGCTTTCGGGGTTCCCCTCGGTATTTTGATGATCCCTATCGATGCCATTCCCATCGAAGGCCTTACCCTTATTCAACATCGCCTTCTCGCTATTTTTGCACTGGCAGCCTTGCTTTGGGTGCTTGAGCCCGTTCCCGTGTTTGCCACGTCTATATTGATCATTGCCTTAGAGCTGATCATGATTTCAGATAAGGGGCTGCACTTATTCCGAACGCCACCAACTGGGCATGAAATGGGCGAGGTGATGCTATATACCGATATTTTCGGTGCTTTCTCTTCACCTATTATTATTCTTTTTATGGGTGGATTTTCTTTAGCCATTGCCGCTTCTAAATATGAACTTGATAACAATCTCGCCCGTGTTTTGCTCAAACCTTTCGGTACAGAACCTCGATACATCATGCTGGGTTTAATGCTGATTACGGCCGTGTTCTCCATGTTTATGTCTAATACCGCAACAACCGTTATGATGCTGGCACTATTAGCACCCATTGTCGCCTCGGTACCTAAAGGAGATATCGGGATTAAAGCCTTAGTTTTGTGTATCCCTATTGCTGCCAATACTGGTGGCATGGCAACCCCAATAGGTACACCACCTAACGCCATCGCACTGCAATATTTAACGGGTGACAACAGTATTAGTTTTCTGGGCTGGATGATATTTGGTTTGCCTTTTGTCATCGCACAGCTCGCATTTGCCTGGTGGTTATTGCAAAAGCTGTTTCCGTCAACTCAGAAGCGCATGGTATTAAAGTTAGAAGGTACATTCCAAAAAAGCTGGCAGGCCATTGTGGTATATATCACTTTTGCAATGACCATCATCTTATGGATGACCACTGCACTACATGGCATGAATACCTATGTGGTTTCGATTATTCCTCTCGCTGTATTTACCTTAACGGGCATCATGGGCAAAGAAGAGATCAAGCTCATTAACTGGGATGTACTGTGGCTCGTTGCAGGGGGAATCGCGATAGGCCTGGGGTTAGATAAAACGGGCTTAGCATCGGCTTTAGCTCACTCCATCGACTATGATTCACTCTCGCCAATCGCAGTTGTATTAACCCTCTCCATGATTTGTTGGTTAATGGCTAACTTCATGTCTAACACTGCTACTGCCAACTTATTAATGCCCATTGCAGCTGCAGTTGCCGCTTCAATGGAAAGCTTGGCATCAATCGGTGGATTACAAGGTGTGCTTGTGGTCGTCGCATTCTCGGCATCACTCGGTATGATTTTACCTGTCTCTACCCCACCCAATTCGCTGGCTTATTCAACTGGCTTAATTGAAAGTAAAGACATGGCAAAAACCGGGATTATCATTGGCCTAGTGGGTCTGGCTATCGTATACGCTGCTGCACTCATTATTACCTAAGCGTTAAAATAATGGGGAGGGTAATATTCATCTCTCCCCATTTATGATTTTTTGCGTTTTACTCACCCAAGTAAATATGACTGCATATCACACTTCCTATCCGTCACTTCATGATATTGACTGATTTTTGCTTTTTATCATTAAGTTATATTCTGCTTCTGCCGATAATCACAGAGGTTCATATTGCAATAAATATAACGACAAGAATATTAGGCGATTTCAAATTTATACGTCTGCTGTTACTTGTCGACACAATACAGAGATTTTTTTATGAGATATACGATCAAGTTTAAAATCCAAATAGCAATTGCAACGATCATTGCTGCCGTCAGTACTGTGCAAGCTTGGATTTCAATAAGCCAATTAAAGCAAGAAACGACCATCGAAATCAGTCGCCAAATGACAGATATTGGTGAAGCCACCAGCCGTTACATCAGTAATTGGCTAGATACACGTAGTGACATGATGCTAGCCAATGAGTCATTAATTACGAGCAAAAATAATATCGATCGCGAGCTACTACTAACCAAACGCGCAGGACATTTCCTGTCTGTTTATGCAGGGTTTTCAGATGGTAGTATTGCTTACGGTGATAAATCAGAAGATTGGCCAGCAGATTATGACCCACGTACTCGTCCTTGGTATAAAGATGCGACCACCAAGAATAAGTTAGTACTTACTGACCCATATAAAGATTTCGATGGCAGTATTGTCGTGAGTTTTGCTAAAGCATTTCGCGGTCAAAATTCGGGAGTATTAGCCGCTGATTTAACGGTTAATCATATTATCGATCAAGTTCTCAGCCTAGAGTTGAATCACGACGGTTTCGCTTTCTTAATTGATGGAAATAACCGTATTGTCGCGTATCGCGATGAGGCATTAAGTCAGCAGCCACTTACCCAGCTTGATAGTGAGCTAACACCTAATCTTATTCGTCAGTTGCAAAATAACCAAACCATTCATACCTTCACTCTAGACGCTGAAAACAGCGAGAAGATGATTTTTGTCACTCCAATTGCAGGCACAAATTGGACACTGGGTATCATCGAAGATAAGTCCTTAGCATTCGCCTCGATTACCGAACAAATGAAGTTTCTGGTTCTGGCATCGATAGGGTTGTACATCATTATTTCAATTATTGCGACGCTGACCATTAATAATTTACTGCGCCCACTGAATAACTTAAATAAATCAGTAAGTCAATTAGCCCAAGGCAGTGGTGATTTAACACAACGCATTGAGATTGAGCGCATGGATGAAATCGGTGAACTTGCTGATAGCATGAATCGATTTCTATCGCAGCTACAAGCGATGATTAAAGATGCAGTCGCACACTCACACACCTTAAGTGAGTACGCCGATACCTCATCAAAGCAAACCATGCAGGCCTCTCAGAAAGTCGCCGAACAGCAAAACGATGTGAATCAAATCGCCACCGCAATTCATGAAATGTCGGCAACATCTGGTGAAGTAGCTAGCCATGCCGAAATGACGGCCGCCGCCGCACAGGCATCAACCAATGCATGTGATGAAGGTCAGCACGTTATCGGGCAAAACCGTGATGCGATTACAATGCTAGCCAATCAAGTACAAAAAGCCGCAACGGTTATTCATGAACTCGAAAGCAATGCACAAGGCATCAATCAAATTCTGTCGACCATTCAAGGTATCGCCGAACAAACAAACTTACTGGCACTCAATGCTGCAATTGAAGCAGCGCGAGCTGGAGAACAAGGGCGAGGCTTTGCTGTCGTTGCAGATGAAGTGCGAGTATTGAGCAAACGTACCCATGATTCGACCGAAGAAATTCGTAGCATGATTGATACCTTACAAAAGAATACTCACCAAGCTGTAAATAGCATGCAAACCAGTACCGAGCTGGCCGATAAAAGTGTGGGGTATGCAGAAGAAGCCAACCAGAGTCTATGTAAAATTACCGACGCGATTACTGAGATTTCCGACATGGCGACTCATATTGCCAGCGCCGCAGAAGAACAACGCGCTGTTAGTGAAGATATCAGCCGTAATACCCAGGCGATTAAAGATGTCTCTGACCATTTAGCGAATCAAACCATTGAAGTAAGCCAAAGCGCACAAAAAATCAGTGATTCTGCAGGGGCAATGCGACAAGACATGTCTCGCTTTAACGTGTAATAACAACGTAAATCATCACTCTTATTGCACTTTCAAAGCGCCCAAATTATTCATCCATAGTTTGGGCGCTTTTATATCTCACCCACCTTTAATTTCAGTGCTATTACTTTATTACTGTGAACATTGATTTCGTTTCTGCGACATAAAATTTCAATTTGCGGAAGTGAGTACACACTTTACTGTTCGATATTGTTGCCAGCTCTTAATCTCTGCTTAAATTAAATACATTGGCTAAATAACATCATATCTGTTGGTAAGGTATCCCATTACATAAAAAGAGGAACTCTCAGTGAAAAAAAGAACACTGCACATACTAGCATTCGCAATGATGACCACATGGGCAACGACAAGCTACGCTGCTGAATGGAGTTATACTGGCGAACATGGCGCTGAACACTGGGGAGAGTCATTCGCAACCTGTGGTGAAGGGGTCAATCAAACGCCAATTGATATTAACCAAACAACCCAAGCAGAGCTGACACCATTGCACCTTGATTACGAAGGTCAAGTAACTGAACTCGTGAATAATGGTCACACCATTCAAGCTAATTTGACCGGTAAAAATACGTTAACGGTTGATGGGAAAACCTTCGAATTAAAACAGTTTCATTTCCATACCCCTTCTGAAAATTATTTAAAGGGTAAGCAATATCCACTGGAAGCGCACTTTGTACATGCCACAGACAAGGGCGAGTTAGCGGTTGTTGCCGTGATGTTTGATGTTGGACCTCGTAGTAACAACGAACTCACTACATTACTGGGATCGATTCCCGATGATGGGCAAAAAGTCGAGCTAAAAGAATCACTCAACCCTGCCGATTTACTGCCAAGAGATCGCGAATATTACCGCTTTAATGGATCACTAACGACACCACCTTGTAGTGAAGGCGTACGTTGGTTTGTTATGCAAGAACCACAAACTAGCTCAAAAGCACAAACTGAAAAATTACAGGAGGTTATGGGCAATAATTCACGTCCGTTACAACCCTTGAATGCGCGCCTGATCTTAGAATAAAAAGCAGGATAAAATCGATATATACATAATGAACTTTATTCATCTGCACTATTAAAAAATGTCGTCATCAAGTATTCAACAAAGCTAAGAACGCTGTTGTATGATGCAAAAATAAAACGCTGATGCGTATTCACATTGAATATTCACAGCGTTTTCTTTCACTGCACACCTAACAAGGATGGTTATGGGATACGAATGGTTGGCACTGGGTGCTGCGATGCTCTGGGCAATAAGTAGTTTAATATCAATGGTACCTGCTCGCCATTTAGGGGCATTCGCCTACAGCCGCTGGCGCATGGCGTGTGTCACCCTCATGTTATCAAGCATGGCATTTATTAATGGTGGCTGGGCAACCATGACATTTGATTACGTCACTATCATGATGTTGTCAGGTGTTATCGGTATTTTTATCGGTGATACAGCCCTATTTTCATGTTTTACCCGTATTGGTCCGCGCCGAGGTGGATTGCTATTCTCATGTCATGCCGTATTTTCAGCCCTACTGGGTATTTGGTTATTCAATGAAAGTTTACTTGGCTGGAAGTTAATCGGCGGAATTCTGGTTTTCTCTGGTATCGTCACCGCAATTTTCTTTGGTCAACGACAAAGCGATCATAGCTGGGAAGACATCCAAGGCAAATTATGGGTAGCTATCGCACTGGGGCTAACTGCCGCACTGTGTCAGTCTTTAGGTGCCATTATCGCTAAACCTGTTATGCAAACAAGTATCGACCCTATTGCAGCCTCTGCCGTAAGAATGGCAAGTGCATTCGCTGCGCATTTTACCCTGCGTATATCCGGGGCGAACATAGCCAAGCCAACGAATCCGATCACCCTACCCATTTTAGGCATGGTTGCTATCAATGGTTTTCTGGCAATGGCTGTCGGAATGACATTGATTTTATATGCTTTACGTTACGGGGATGTCGGTATGGTTGCACTGTTATCGTCAACATCTCCCATAATGATATTGCCACTATTATGGGTATATACACGTCGCCCACCGTCACTATCTGCATGGATTGGTGCAGCGCTCGCGGTGATTGGAACCAGTTTAATTGTCAGTCATTGATTGTTAGCCACAATACGCAATTGATAACCATTTGCATTTAGATGCCAGATTGATTATAGTACTTCCTATTGCGATAAAGCACCTTGAAATCCTAATCATTCGTCGCTGTGCAATAGCAAAAGAGTGGGTAAAGACTAGCTGGTTCCCCCAATTTTTCAGCCTAGCGCAGAGAAATACAGCCCGCATTATTCTGACTTTAGTGCGACATGTCGCCACATTTTTGTTTATCTAATCCCTGATAACAATAACGTTAAACAAAAAGCGCAGCTAAATAGCTGCGCTTTCGTCGTTGGTATCGCGACTCAATATCGCCTCTCAACACCATCAAAGATCAATATCTAATAAATCAGGCAATACCGATCGGAAATGCAGTAACTTGATCAATATGATCCAGCTTTAATGCAAGCATGATCAAGCGATCAATACCCAGCGCAACACCCGCACAGTCAGGAAAGCCTGCACGTAACGCTTCAATAAGATGTAAATCAATAGGTTGTGGCTTTAACCCCATGTGAATTCGCTTTATATTATCTTGTTCAAAGCGGACGAGTTGCTCATCACCATTGGCTAGCTCATGAAAACCATTCGCCAGCTCGATCCCTTTAAAATACACTTCAAAACGTTCTGCAACGCGGTTATCTGTTGAATTTATTTGTGCCAACGCTGCTTGAGAAGCCGGGAAATCATAAACAAAAGCAGGGGCTTGCAGCCCTATTTCGCCTTCAACACCGATGCTGAATAATAACTGCAGTAAAGTATCGCGATCCTGTTCAGGATCGGCAATATCAGCCAAACCTAGTGTACGTGCTACGCCTTTCAGCTGGTCCATTGTCCCTTCTAAAGGGCATACACCAAGCACTTGAATGAAGGCTTGTTGGTAGCTCATGCGCTCAGCTTTATCGCACTGCAATACCAGTTGTAGCAGCTCATCCATTTCATTCATCAAATCATGGTGATCAAAGTCAGGTCGATACCATTCCAGCATCGTGAATTCAGGGTTATGGTATCGCCCCGATTCTTCATTGCGAAATGACTTACAAATCTGATAAATAGGGCCGCTTCCTGCCGATAAAAGACGCTTCATGTGAAACTCAGGGCTGGTCATCATATACAGCGTCTGTCCCCCAGCAAAACCCGGGCCGACGAATTCTGTTTGGAAAGTATGCAGATGCACATCAGTCACCGTCGCCTGGCTCATCGCCGGCGTATCGACTTCGATAACGCCTTTGCCAGCAAAGAAATTACGAATGGAAGAAAGCACAGCAGCGCGTTGTTTAAGCTGTTTTATAGAAGCCGTTGGTTGCCAAGATTGAGACATAACACTCTTCTTTTTTATTAGGGAAATCATCTGTAGGCATAATATCAAAGCAAAGAACAGGCAACACGCCTAAAAACATAACCATATGAAATAAAACAAATTAATTAATTGCGTCACATTATGAATAGAATACAACTAATTGTTACGAGTTAACCTCAAAAGAACATACTGATTACCAACCACTAACCAACATAAAAGTAACCATTCCAGCATAAAATCAACATTTAGGTTCTTTGCTCTACCTCATTTGTTTTAGTTTATTTTTATTATTAGCGACTTAGCGTCAAAAGAAGAAACACATAAGTAATGAGCCAGAAACAATTATTACAAAATAAACCGGTCAATTAACATCCACAAAACATTACATTTTGTGATAAAAATCACAATTATTGTAATCACCTTATACTTTTGGGCTATTTCCATAAGAAAGCTGCGTCTAAATCAACTTTTTTATCTATTTTGTTGCATAGAATATACCTAGGATTTCAAGGATAGGTGCACTGTTGCGCATCTGTTAAATTTTTTATCGTCTTACCTCCGGAGGATAACTGTGAAGACAATTACCACAGATATCGCTGTAATCGGTGCTGGTGGTGCTGGCCTACGTGCTGCCATCGCTGCTGCTGAAGCAAACCCAGACTTAGAAATTGCACTTATTTCTAAAGTTTACCCAATGCGCTCTCACACTGTAGCTGCAGAGGGTGGCTCCGCTGCCGTCATCAAGGATGAGGATAGCTTAGACAATCACTTCAACGATACCGTTGGTGGTGGCGACTGGCTATGTGAACAGGACGTTGTTGAATATTTCGTAGAAAACGCGACTCGCGAGATGACCCAATTAGAACAATGGGGTTGTCCTTGGAGCCGTAAAGAAAACGGTGACGTAAACGTTCGTCGTTTTGGCGGAATGAAAGTAGAGCGTACATGGTTTGCTGCGGATAAAACCGGCTTCCACATGCTACACACGCTTTTCCAAACATCTATCAAATACAAGCAAATCAACCGCTTTGACGAATATTTCGTTGTTGATCTATTAGTTGAAGAAGGTGAAGTACAAGGTCTTGTCGCTATTCACATGTCTGAAGGCGAATTGATCTGTATTAAAGCTAAGTCTGTTGTACTAGCAACGGGTGGCGCGGGTCGTGTTTACAACTGTAATACGAACGGTGGCATCGTAACTGGCGATGGTATGGCAATGGCGTTCCGCCACGGTGTACCACTACGTGATATGGAATTCGTTCAGTATCACCCAACAGGTTTACCAGGTACTGGCATCTTGATGACTGAAGGTTGTCGTGGTGAAGGCGGTATCATGCTAAACAAAAATGGCTACCGTTACCTACAAGATTACGGTATGGGTCCTGAAACACCTATCGGTCAGCCTAAGAACAAATACATGGAACTTGGTCCACGTGACAAGGTTTCTCAAGCATTCTGGCACGAGCAGCAAAAAGGTAACACCATCCAGCACCCATTGGGTGATGTGGTTCATCTTGATTTACGCCACCTTGGTAAAGAGTATTTACATGAACGCCTACCGTTCATCTGTGAATTATCTAAAGCATACGTAAACGTGGATCCTGCGGAAGAGCCAATTCCAATTCGCCCAACTGTTCACTACACCATGGGTGGTATTGAAACAGACAAGAATAACGAAACGCGTATTTCTGGTTTGTTCGCTGTTGGTGAATGTTCATCTGTCGGCCTTCACGGTGCTAACCGTTTAGGTTCTAACTCTCTAGCTGAGCTTGTTGTATTCGGTCGCCTTGCGGGTGAAGGTGCAGCGAAGCGTGCAGTAGAATTCAAGGGTTGGAATGAAGCGTCTATCACTAAGCAGATTCAAGCAGTTCAAGATCGTATTGATGCGCTGATGTCTCAAGAAGGTGATGAAAATTGGTCTGATATCCGAACTGAAATGGGTCACTCCATGGAAGCGGGTTGTGGTATCTACCGCCAAGAAGATTTAATGCAAGCGACTGTTGATAAACTAGCAGAGCTTCGTGAGCGTTATAAGAAAATCAGCATCAAAGATAAAGGTAAAGTATTCAACACCGATTTGCTTTATGCAATCGAAGTTGGCTACGGTCTGGAAGTGGCAGAAACAATGGCTCACTCAGCTATTCTTCGTCGCGAATCACGTGGTGCACACCAACGTCTAGATGACAACTGCACAGAGCGTGATGACGTAAACTACCTGAAGCACTCACTTGCATTCTACAACGGTGATAAAGCACCTCGTATTGAATACAGCGACGTGACAATCACTAAGTCTCAGCCTAAAGCACGTCTATACGGTGCGGCAGCTGAAGAAGCAGCAGCAAAAGAAGCAGCTGAAGCGAAGCAAGCAAAGGAGCAGGCATAATGTCAGGCAACCGCATCCAGAAAGTAGAAATCCTGCGTTATGATCCAGAAAAAGACGCAGAACCGTATTTTGAATTATTTGAAGTACCGTTTAATGAAACCATGTCAGTGCTTGATGCTCTGGGTTACATCAAAGATAACCTAGATAAAGATCTAGCTTACCGTTGGTCTTGCCGTATGGCGATCTGTGGTTCTTGCGGCATGATGGTTAACAAGGTACCTAAGCTAGCTTGTAAAACTTTCTTACGTGACTACCCAAATGGTCTGAAAATCGAAGCATTGGCTAACTTTGCTATCGAAAAAGATTTGATTGTTGATATGACGCCGTTCATCGAACGTCTTGAAGCTATCAAGCCATACATCATTGGTAACAATCGCACACCTGAAGATGGTCCGAACAACCAAACACCCGAGCAAATGGCTAAATACAAGCAATTTGCAGGTTGTATCAACTGTGGTCTTTGCTACTCAGCATGTCCTCAGTTTGGTTTGAACCCAGAATTCATTGGTCCTGCTGCACTAACACTTGCACACCGTTACAACCTAGATAGCCGAGATAACGGTGCTCAAGAGCGTATGAAGCTGATTAACGGCGAAAACGGCGCTTGGGGTTGTACATTTGTTGGTTACTGTTCTGAAGTTTGTCCGAAGAGCGTCGATCCAGCAGCAGCGGTTAACCAAGGTAAAGTTGAATCTTCTAAAGATTTTGTTATTGCCATGATTAAGCCTCAGGAGGCATAAGGATGAGCAACCGTAAACCTTACGTTCGCGAAATGACACGCACTTGGTGGAAAGATGATCCTTTCTACCGCTTCTACATGGTACGTGAAGCAACAATTCTACCTTTGATCTTTTTCACTATCTGCCTGACATTCGGTCTAGGTTGCCTAGTGAAAGGACCAGAAGCTTGGGCTGGTTGGTTAAGCTTTATGTCTAACCCAATTGTGGTGGTATTAAACATTCTTGCGCTTCTTGGCAGCTTGTTCCACGCACAGACCTTCTTCAGCATGATGCCTCAAGTAATGCCGATTAAAATTAAAGGCAAAAAGCTTGATAAGAAGATTATTGTACTAGCTCAGTGGGCTGCAGTTGCTGCAATTTCACTGTTCGTTCTAGTGTTAGTTTAAGGAGAGCCACGTGGTAAATCTAAATCCTAAACGTTCTGACGAACCAGTATGGTGGGGTCTGTTTGGTGCTGGTGGTACTTGGTTCGCAATGCTAACACCAATAACGGTACTTGTTCTTGGTATCATGGTGCCACTAGGCATACTTGATGCGGATGCAATGAGCTATGAGCGAGTTTCAGGCTTTGTAACAAGCTTCATTGGCGCACTATTTACTATCGCGACACTAGCACTACCAATGTGGCATGCAATGCACCGCCTACATCATGGTATGCACGATCTAAAATTCCACACAGGTGTGGTTGGTAAGATCGCTTGTTACGCGACTGCGTTCCTAGTATCTGCTTTAGCAATTATCTTTGTATTCATGATTTAATTATCATTGATATACGAAATGTAGAAAGCACCGCTTAGGCGGTGCTTTTTTTTGGGTCAAATAAATACGTGCTATTTGTACGCGCTATTTGTTTTGATTGGTATCGGCGAGTTGTTGGTTCTTCTCTAAAATCCCTAATGCCCCCAACCCCGTAATTACATCCAAATTAGTGGTTAATTTTCCTGCATTACTGCCACCAAAATAGTTCGTTGGCATCTGTACTTGATAGTTCTTCAAGTTATTGTACAACGCAGTGGACACATCACGATTCAATTCAGCTAAATAGACATCGCGGTTTGCACCATAAGCATCATATTTTGATTTTAAGATTTCAGCTTCAGCATGCCCTTTCGACAAAATGGCTTTCGCTTCATATTCTGCTGATAACGCATTGGCTTTTTGAATCGCCAAGTTCGCTTCTGCTATCGCCAATTCTTTTTCTTTATCGACTTCCGCTAAACGCTTGGTTTTTTCGACCTCTACAATTTCTCGCTCTGCAATTTGACGAGCAATTTCTACTTCTTTTTGCTGCGAAATAATCGCGAGCTCTTTATTTCGCTGCGCATCTTGTACTTCACGAGTGCGTTGAATCTCTTTACGTAACTGTTCCGTTTCTGCTTGTGCTTTTGATGTTTCTTGCTCTTGGATGGCACGAATGCGATCAGCGACTAACCGCTTCTTATCCATCAATAGCTTGTTTAACTGCTCTTCCGGTGAAGGGTCGCCTATGGTCACTTGCGTAACCGCAATACCGTACTGCTGTAATGGGTTGTTCTGACGCTTAGGGTTACCATCTGTATCTAATACGGGGACGGTTTTCCATACCAATTGCTGCGTGCGTTGCAATTTATTCGAATTAGATTGGTTAATACCGACTGGCGCTAAATCAATTTGCTCAATTTCAACTTGCTTTCGCTCGGTCATATAAATGCCATCACGCAGCTGATCACCAAGCTTTGTTTTAAATTGATTTAATCCTCCTTGGAAAAATTCTTCTCCGGTATATTGAGTCGCTGTAATCACCGTAACATTTCGTGCATTTTTAACCAATAATGCATCGATTAAATTACTGTTATTACGAAATTCTCGATGCATTTTTACCACTGCATCAGGGTTTTGAGACAGTTTAAATCGGAAAGTAACGGGAATGCTGCCAATATAGGTATCAGCAAAGCGGACTTGAATAGACGGTAAGCGTTGATAGAAATCTTCGCCCGTTGTATTACCATAAGAAACGGTAATAACCTGATCGTATTTAGTTATTTTAGATAAAAAAGGCATTCGAAAATGAATACCAGGTTCACTAAAAACATCCAGCTCGCCAGTCACATTATTCTGATGCACATAGGTATATCCTGCATCGGTCATTAAAACGGAATTATTCGCTAACCCCAAGAATGCAGCAATACCTAAAATGCCGCCAGCAAGAGGAAGAGACAGTTTTTTCTTTAACGCAGCTTGTGCCTGAGGCTTAAAATCCATATAACCCACCAATTAATATAATTATTATGTATGTATCAATAATTATCATTCTAAATACAAATAACTATAAACGGTAGCTTACACTTCCAGCTGTACAACTGAGTTCATAAAAAATAATGAGAAATAGTGATAATCTAGTAAAATCATCAAATTGTAGACATAAAAAAAGCCGCCTTAGCGACTTCTTTATTACCTGTGAAAGCAAATATTACTTCACACGGCCTACGTACTCTCCAGAGCGAGTGTCAACCTTGACCACTTCACCAATCTGGATGAACAGTGGAACGCGCACAACGGCGCCCGTTATAAGTGTTGCAGGCTTACCACCAGTACCCTGTGTATCGCCTTTTAGGCCAGGATCGGTTTCAGTCACTTCTAGTTCTACGAAGTTTGGTGGGGTAACAACAATAGGGTTACCGTTCCAAAGTGTTAGCGTACACGTGTTGTTTTCTACCAACCATTTAGCATTATCACCAACAGCTTTTACATCGGCACCAATCTGCTCAAATGAAACGTTGTCCATGAAGTGGTAGAATTCACCGTCGTTGTATAGATAATCAAGTTCAACGTCAACTACATCGGCAGCTTCAACTGATTCGCCAGATTTGAACGTTTTTTCAAGAACTTTACCCGAAAGTAACTTACGGATTTTTACACGGCTGAATGCTTGACCTTTACCAGGCTTAACAAATTCGTTTTCGATAATGACACAAGGTTCATTATCTAGCATAATTTTCATTCCGCTGCGGAATTCATTGGTGCTGAAAGACGCCATTTCTATCCTCTTACACATCTTCGAGTTGTATTTAATGCCGCATATAATAACCCGAAACGCCTCAACTGTTGAGCAAAACTGGCTTAATGATCTAGCTAATGCGATTTCAGATCCTTTTCTGCTACTAAAAACCCTAAAAATCGATCCAACACCATGGGAAAAGGGCTTAGCCGCAAGAAAGCTATTTGCGTTACGCGTACCAATGAGCTTTGTTGATAGAATGGAAATTGGCAACCCCTATGATCCACTATTGCGACAAATTCTGCCTTTAGAGCCAGAATTTGAAGTACATGACGGGTACTCTCTCGATCCTTTAGAAGAACAAGACAACGCTATTCCAGGCTTACTCCACAAATATAAAAACCGCGCGTTAATGATCGTGAAAGGGGGTTGTGCGGTAAATTGTCGCTACTGTTTTCGTCGCCACTTCCCTTACAACGACAACAAAGGCGGCAAAGCGCAGTGGAAAGTAGCTCTGACCTACATTGCTGAACACCCAGAATTAAATGAAGTCATTTTATCGGGCGGTGATCCATTAATGGCAAAAGATCACGAATTAGCATGGCTAGTTGATGAAATAGAATCGATTTCTCATATTAAACGCCTGCGTATCCACACTCGTCTGCCCGTCGTCATACCTAACCGTATTACTGATGAGTTATGTACATTAATTGGCAATAGTCGCTTACAAACGATTCTGGTTACCCATATTAACCACGCCAATGAGATTAATGATGAACTAACTGATGCCATGACAAAACTCAAACGCGTGAATGCCACCCTACTTAACCAAGGTGTGTTATTACGCGGGATTAATGATTCAGTTGATGCACTTACATCGTTAAGCGAAGCCTTGTTTACCGCAGGTATTCAGCCTTATTATTTACACGTTTTAGATAAGGTACAAGGTGCGACCCACTTTATGGTTGATGACACTGAAGCACGCCAATTAATGGCAGGTTTGATGCAGAATGTGTCGGGGTATATGGTGCCAAAATTAACACGTGAAATCGGTGGTCGAGCAAGTAAAACACCACTAGACCTTCACTTAGAATAACCACTCAATTAAGCACCAGCACTCACTTCACGGCGTACTGGTGCATCAAATTTCAGATTATCGCGACCGAGCTACTGCTTCACCCCCGCCCTTGTACACAATAATAAGACAAATACACCAAAAAGCTGACCACGTATAAAGACAACATTACAACCCAAAATAAATCTACATAAGTCATTGTTATTAATAAGGCGTACAGCTTGTGCAGCTTTTGGAGTATGACAACCCAAAAGCTTTCACTCTTTATGATCATCTATTAATCAGTACTTTTGATTAACTCGATAAAAAAATATCATCGTCACATCTCTCGATTTTTTTTACGATTAAGAGCATAGTCGCCGCTTATTCAGTATTGCCATTATTCGGCAAATTGAAGTTCGCCAAACTTCCCACACTGATCCCATATCACCCTTTATAAGTCGCGAGAAACGCAATGAAAATTGGCATTCTGTCCCAGAACGAAACCCTATACTCAACCCGCCGTTTACGTGAAGCATGTGAAGCTCGTGGTCATGAAGCGGTTATCATTAATGCCCTGCGTTGTTATATGAATATCAACTCGGTACAGCCTTCTATTCATTTTGAAGGTAATGATTTAACTGGTTTTGACGCCATCATTCCACGTATTGGTGCAGACATAACATTTTATGGCTGTTCAGTATTACGTCAATTTGAAATGATGGATGTGTTCTCGGTAAATCAGTCAATTGCTATTTCACGATCTCGAGACAAGCTACGCTCTTTACAATTATTAAGCCGTAAAGGTGTAGGTATGCCAATCACTGGTTTTGCCAGCAAACCAGACGATGTGCCCGATTTAATTAAAATGGTAGGTGGTGCGCCACTGGTCATTAAATTATTAGAAGGTACTCAAGGTATTGGCGTGGTATTGGCTGAAACCCAAACGGCTGCAGAAAGTGTTATTGAAGCTTTTATGGGGCTGAAAGCCAACATCATGGTGCAGGAATACATTAAAGAAGCAGGCGGTGCTGATATTCGCTGTTTCGTGATTGGCGATAAAGTCATTGCAGCCATGAAACGCCAAGCAGCCGATGGTGAATTCCGTTCGAATTTACACCGTGGTGGTAGCGCATCTTTAGTCCGTATTACACCAGAAGAACGCAAAACAGCAGTCGCAGCTGCAAAAGCAATGGGATTAAGCGTTGCAGGGGTCGATTTACTCCGCTCTGAACGCGGCCCACTAATTATGGAAGTTAACTCATCACCTGGTCTTGAAGGCATTGAAGCGGCAACAGAAAAAGATATCGCCGGTATGATCATCGAATATATCGAAAAAAATGCCACCAAGAAAAATCGCCGTCATTTACAGCATCAGTAAAAGTTAGCCTCAACGTTATCGACGAGTGCCTTACTATTCGATCTAATTAAAAGCAGCAGTTACTGGCTGCTTTTCATTTATATGCACCGAAACCCTCCTTCTAAAGCGTTCCTCTTAATTCTTCATACCTTGTTTTATCTGCTATTTATGCCTAGTTCAAAATGATTTTTCCTACGCGATTTCTTGCCTAATTACAGACCAAGCATAGTGTTAGCCACACGCTTCGTACACCTTTCACAACATTAAACAGCAAAAAGGTAACTGCAAATAAACACTGTAATGTAAGATACAAAAAAACATCATAAGGTATTGAAATTAAATGAGTTAATATTACGTACAGCTTTTTTGGTTAATTTTAAAGTGAACTGCGCATAGTTATTTTTATTTAAAAGAACATCAATACTCTTAAAGATAAATCGGTACAGCAAAGTGACATATAAACAGCTAAAATGTGATCATAAATGGCTGGTGAGTTAAAATACAAAATAAAGCGTATAACCAGCTGATTTTAAACAAATTAAAAACCGTACTGCTTTTTCAGCTTTTTTACAGATAAAGAGGTAATCGCACTTTTTATCCTTAAGCAGGAATAAAGTAGCTATATTCTTTTTAAAAGCAAAACAACGTACAGAATTAAAGGCAAAAAACAGCAAAAAGGTAACCATGGTCAATCCCAAAGTATTTCAATTTAAAATAAACCTGTAAGGCTTTGTTTTTAAAGCCAATTAATTGCCGTACAGCTTTTTGAGGAATTTAATCAGTAAGCTAGCCTGTAGATTTATGGTTTTAATCATTCTATCTACAACGATTAAAAGCTTGTGCTAGCTTGTTGGTAAGATATTTACATCAAACCTTGATACTTGTCTTGATAGGTATAGTTGCGGGGTTATACGGCTATTGGCGAATCAATACTGGCGTTATGGAAGAAACTTACATTGAATATAACTAATGGCAGCAGCGAATAAACAAAAAATACAATGTCACAGGCACAAAAAACCCGCCAAAAGACGGGTTCTTTTTTATCAGTGGTTATTTACAGCACAATGATTAACACCGTGTTATTAATAACGACAGAATGATGATTACATCATACCGCCCATGCCACCCATACCACCCATGCCGCCCATATCAGGCATTGCAGAGGCATCTTTCGCTGGCATATCTGTAATCATTGCTTCAGTAGTAATCATAAGACCAGCAACAGAAGCTGCGAACTGAAGTGCTGAACGCGTTACTTTAGTTGGGTCAAGAATACCCATTTCAATCATGTCGCCGTATTCGCCAGTTGCAGCGTTGTAACCGTAGTTATCTTCGCCAGCACGAACATTGTTAGCAACAACTGATTCTTCATCACCCGCATTCTTAGTGATTTGGCGAATAGGAGATTCCATAGCTCGAAGTGCTACACGAATACCTACGTTCTGCTCTTCGTTGTCACCAACAAGACCAGACTCAGCAACTTTTGAGGCAGCACGGATTAGTGCAACACCACCACCTGCAACTACGCCTTCTTCTACAGCTGCACGCGTTGCGTGTAGTGCATCTTCAACACGGTCTTTCTTCTCTTTCATTTCAACTTCAGTTGCTGCGCCAACTTTAATAACAGCAACGCCGCCTGCTAGTTTCGCAACACGCTCTTGAAGTTTTTCTTTGTCGTAATCCGATGTTGCGTCTTCGATTTGTTGACGAATTTGAGCAACACGGCCTTGAATCATTGTTTCTTCACCAGCACCATCGATGATAGTTGTGTTTTCTTTGGTGATAGAAATACGCTTAGCTTGACCAAGATCTTCAAGTTGTACTTTTTCTAGCTCTAGACCGATTTCTTCAGAAATAACAGTACCAGCAGTTAGTACAGCAATGTCTTGTAGCATTGACTTACGACGGTCACCGAAACCAGGAGCTTTAACAGCTGCAACTTTCACGATACCACGCATGTTGTTCACAACAAGTGTTGCTAATGCTTCACCTTCAACGTCTTCTGCAATGATAAGCAGTGGACGAGATGCTTTTGCTACGCCTTCTAGAGCAGGAAGTAGTTCACGAATGTTCGATACTTTCTTGTCTACAAGTAGAATGAATGGGCTTTCTAGATCAACAGAACCCGCTTCTTGGTTGTTGATGAAGTAAGGAGACAGGTAACCGCGGTCGAACTGCATACCTTCAACAACATCAAGCTCATCTTGCAGTGCTTGACCTTCTTCAACAGTGATAACACCGTCACGGCCTACTTTTTCCATAGCTTCTGCAATTAGGTTACCCACTGTTGCATCAGCATTTGCAGAAATAGTACCTACCTGTGCGATAGCTTTAGTATCTTCACATGGTACAGATAATTCTTTTAGTGCTTCAACAGCAGCAACAACCGCTTTGTCGATACCACGTTTAAGATCCATTGGGTTCATGCCAGCAGCAACGGCTTTTAGGCCTTCAGTAATGATTGACTGTGCCAATACTGTTGCTGTTGTTGTTCCGTCGCCCGCCGCGTCATTCGCTTGCGAAGCCACTTCTTTTACCATTTGTGCGCCCATGTTTTGGAACTTGTCTTCAAGTTCGATTTCACGTGCAACAGAAACACCATCTTTTGTGATTGTTGGTGCGCCAAATGATTTATCTAGAACAACGTTACGGCCTTTAGGACCTAATGTTACTTTTACAGCGTCAGCCAGAACATTTACACCTTCTAGCATTTTAATTCGAGCGTCATTGCCAAATTTAACGTCTTTAGCAGCCATGTCTCTATTCCTTTCTTAATTATTTATTTAAAGTGAACGGATTATTCAACGATTGCCATGATGTCATTTTCAGACATGATCAGGACTTCTTTACCATCAATCTTTTCTGACTTAGTGCCGTAGCCTTCAGCAAAGATAACAGTATCACCAACTTTAACGTCCAACTCTTGAACTGTGCCATTTTCTAGAATGCGGCCTTTGCCTACAGCTAGTACAACACCACGTGTTGATTTTTCGGCAGCAGAACCAGTTAGCACAATGCCACCAGCAGACTTAGATTCAACTTCTTGGCGTTCAACGATAACTCGGTCATGTAAAGGACGAATGTTCATTGGTCGTCTCTCCTGATTGGGTAAGATCCATGGGATATAAACAAGTAGCACACTAGAGGTCACTTACTTGTTCTGTTAAGTACACATGTTGGGTCGTTTTTCAGGATCCCAAGCCCTAAGCACTAAATATTCCGAAAATAACCCCGAGAATTTTTGCCCGATCACACTCTTTGCTTTAGGGTAATCGGGCGAATCAAATCCGAGACCATTATGTTAAAAGAAAAAAGGTCCCTGTCAGTAATCCCAAAGACCGTGAATCAACGCCCCGACAAACACGGGTTGCTGTCTGATCCTATCGCCGATGTATTGCGCCGCCTTACTGTACCTATGGTATTTGGTATGGTCGCGATCTTAATGTTCAACTTAGTTGATACTTTTTTTATCTCATTATTAGGCACTGATGCTCTAGCTGCTGTCAGCTTCACTTTTCCCGTTACCTTTGCAGTAAATTGCATCACTATGGGAGTTAGCGTGGGTATCTCGACCAATATTGGTCGCTTATTAGGTCAAGGAGCTGGGCATTCAGCAGCACGCTTTGCCAGTCATGGCATTCTACTGGCCGTTATACTGGTTATTGCAGCATCAAGCTTAGGTATCAGCACAATTGAACCTTTGTTTTCACTCATTGGCGCAAGCCCTGATTTATTGCCCATTATCAATGAATACATGAGCATTTGGTATTTAGCGATCCCATTGCTGGTTATTCCGATGGCTGGAAATAGTGCAATTCGTGCAACGGGTGATACTAAAACACCAGCAAAGATCATGATGTTGGCAGGATTGATCAATGGCGTGCTCGATCCTTTATTGATCTTCGGTTACGGTCCATTTCCTGAGTTAGGGGTAAAAGGTGCTGCGATTGCCAGTGGCATAAGCTGGGCATTCGCCCTGCTGTATTCGCTCTTTATTTTAATTTATCGAGAAAAAATGCTGGCGAAACCGAAACCAGCATTACTGCTAAATGATTGGAAAAAAGTGATGCAAATTGGTATGCCTGCTGGGCTATCCAATGCGTTAAATCCGCTATCTGGTGCATTACTAATGTGGTTACTTGCTACGCAAGGCACAACATCTGTTGCGGCTTATGGTGCAGCAATGCGCATTGAATCATTACTGGTCATTACCATGATGGCATTAGGCTCGGCATTAATGCCTTTCATGGCGCAAAACTTAGGAGCCGATAAACCAGAGCGTGCATTTAAAGCCCTGTTCACCGCCATGCGATTTGCCATTATCTTCCAGTTGTTAATTTTCGTGATGATGGTACCGCTCAGTTGGCCGTTATCAGCCTTATTCAGCCAAGATGTCGCAGTACAAGAGCAATTGTGGCATTACTTGATAGTGGTACCGATCAGCTACGGCCTTCAAGCTGTGTGTATGTTATTAATTAGTGCTTTAAATGCGATGCACAAATCAATGCATGCTCTAGTGTGGAATTTATTACGCTTATTCGGCTTTTTATTACCTGCGGCATGGTTAGGCTGCCAGCTTAATGGCACTGAAGGGTTATTTATTGGTATTACCGTTGCCAATATCATCAGCGGTATTTGTGCTTATTTATATGCTGTACACATACGTAAACAAGCAGGCTTTTAAACATATCACGATACAAAAAAATAACGCTTTTTCACGTAAAATATGTGAATAGCATGAACAAAAAAAGCAGCCAATGGCTGCTTTTTTATTGCGTCGGGTCATACGCTGCTCAGCGTTTGTATTCGATAAACTAATTCAAACGATTATTCTGATCGTCATTTTTATCGTCTTTACGTTCAAACTCGCCATCAAACACATCACCGTCTCGATTGTCAGTATTACGCGTCTCTTGACTACGTTGTGACTCAAAAGGATCGGCACCATCAAATGGACCTTGCTGACCAAATGGGCTTTGATTGTCAAACCCCTGACCGCCGCCAAACCCTGCCGAGAAACCAGAACCCATGCCGTTTACTTTTACTCGGCTCATTAATTGCTTCGCCAGCATGGCGCGGGGAGCAGGCAATAACACTATCATACCCAATGCATCAGTCATAAAGCCTGGGGTTAATAGCAATACGCCCGCAACAGCCAGCATAACACCTTCAACAATTTGTTGAGCCGGTATTTCACCTTGTTGTAATCGGCTTTGAACAGACATCAAGGTCGCAATACCTTGGCTGCGAACTAATGACGCCCCCACAACTGCTGTTACCAATACGAAAGCAAGGGTTGGCCATAAGCCAAAGAAACCACCTACTTGAACAAATAATCCAATTTCAACGATAGGGACAAGAATAAATAAAAACAGCAATACAGGAAACACAGCTTACCTCTTAGGAGTCGTTGAACACTTACAGGCAAGTCTTCATCACCGATGACATTGCCTAAAAGATATTAAATTTTATCTATACATTAACTATGGGGCTATTGTGGCATTTTTCAACTAAATAGGCGCGAAGCTACTCCGCATTATTCGTCATCAATCATAAATACACACTTCATTCACAATTAGTTATATTTCTTCATTTATCACCATGATCGAGAGCCTAATTATTAACAGCATTTGTGAGGAAGATCTCATTCTTGTGCAAATGTTTTCATGTGCTTCAAAAAAGTGATCTCGGTTATGGTTTTACCACTAAAGGGGAGTATTATCGGCAGCAAATAAGGTGTCAGGAACGATCATCTAGCCAAAACTTCTGCAGAATGGATTCTTATTCAGAACTGGCTCAAAGTTTGAATTTTTATTAGCAGATTCCCCATAAAGGCTATATTTATGTCTCAGATGATTGATCTTGAAAAGAATGAAGCAACTCTAAATGTTGCTACTCGCATTGAAGAAGATTTACTTGGTGAACGTCACGTTCCTGCTGACGCTTACTGGGGTATCCACACACTTCGCGCTGTTGAAAACTTCAACATCTCAAACACTACAATTTCTGACGTTCCTGATTTTGTTCGCGGTATGGTTTTCACTAAGAAAGCAGCTGCAATGGCGAACAAAGAACTAGGCGCTATTCCTTCAGAAGTTGGTGACTACATCATCAAAGCATGTGATTTAATTCTAGACACTGGTAAGTGTATGGATCAATTCCCGTCTGATGTTTACCAAGGCGGTGCTGGTACTTCAGTAAACATGAACGCAAACGAAGTTGTTGCTAACCTTGCTCTTGAACTTATGGGCAAAGATAAAGGCGAATACGACATCATTAACCCTAATGATCACGTAAACAAATCGCAATCAACTAACTGTGCATACCCAACAGGTTTCCGTGTTGCTGTATACAACAGCATCATGACAATGATTGAAGCACTTGATTATCTAAAAGGTGCTTTCGACGCGAAAGATAAAGAATTCGCAGGCGTTTTAAAGATGGGTCGTACTCAGCTTCAAGATGCTGTACCAATGACTGTTGGTCAAGAGTTCCACGCGTACTCAGTTCTTCTTAAAGAAGAAATCAAAAACCTTAAGTACACAGCAGATCTTCTGCTTGAAGTGAACTTAGGTGCAACAGCTATCGGTACTGGCTTAAACGCAGCGACTGGTTACCAAGAACTTGCTGTTCAACGTCTTGCTGAAATCACAGGTCTATCATGTACACCAGCAGAAGATTTAATCGAAGCAACGTCTGACTGTGGCGCATACGTAATGATCCACGGTGCTCTTAAGCGTACTGCGGTTAAACTGTCTAAAATTTGTAACGACTTACGTCTACTTTCTTCTGGCCCTCGTACTGGTTTGAACGAACTAAACCTACCAGAAATGCAGGCAGGCTCTTCAATCATGCCGGCGAAAGTAAACCCAGTAATTCCTGAAGTAGTTAACCAAGTTTGCTTCAAGGTTATTGGTAACGACACAACAATTACTTTCGCAGCAGAAGCTGGTCAGCTTCAGTTGAACGTAATGGAACCTGTAATCGGTCAGGCACTGTTCGAATCTATTTCACTTCTGAAAAACGCTTGTGTAACTCTACGTGATAAGTGCGTATCAGGTATCACAGTGAATAAAGAAGTATGTGAAAGTTACGTATTTAACTCAATCGGTATCGTTACTTACCTAAACCCGTTCATTGGCCACCACGAAGGTGACATTGTTGGTAAGATTTGTGCTGAAACAGGTAAAAACGTACGCGAAGTTGTACTTGAGCGTGGTCTTCTAACTGAAGAGCAACTAGACGACATCTTCTCGGTACAAAACCTAATGCACCCAGAATACAAAGCGAAACGTTATAACTAATAATAATTAACGTAACCGCTAAATAATAAAGCGGGTTTTCAGGAAGAAAATCCGCACCTCTTTGCTACAACATTCCCATTTATTTTTTATTTGATTTTTTTAACTTTAAGACAGGACAATCTTATGATTGGTGTAGAACTATTTGTTGTTCTCGCGTTTATTTATTTAGGCGCAAGAATTGGTGGTATTGGTATCGGTCTTGCCGGTGGTGCTGGTGTTATTGTGTTATCGCTATTTTTAGGGGTACCAACAAGCCAAGCATTTATTCCGGTTGATGTAATTTTAATTATCATGTCAGTTATCACAGCGATTGCAGCAATGCAGGTAGCTGGTGGTATGGACTGGTTAGTTGAATTAGCAGAAAATTTCCTTCGAAAAAATCCTAAGCACATTACTTTTTACGCGCCAATCGTGACATATATTATGACACTGATGGCGGGTACAGGACACACTGCATTCTCTACGCTTCCAGTTATTGCTGAAGTGGCTAAAGAGCAAGGTATTCGCCCTTCACGCCCACTCTCTATTGCGGTTGTTGCATCTCAGATTGCGATTACGGCATCACCAATTTCAGCAGCTGTTGTTTTCTTCTCTGGCCTGCTTGAACCAATGGGCATCGGTTACCTAACACTGCTTGCGATTTGTATTCCTACAACGTTTATCGCATGTATGGTTGGTGCATTCGTTGCTAACTTCCTAGGCTGTGAACTAAAAGATGATCCAATATATCAAGATCGCCTAGCAAAAGGTCTTATCAAGCTTAAAGGTTCTGGTAAGCGTGAGATTCTACCAACAGCGAAGCCTGCAACGTACATCTTCCTTGGCGCTATCGCATTTGTTGTTTGCTACGCAGCAGCAATCTCAAGCTCTGTGGGTCTTATTGAGAACCCAGCACTTGGTCGTAACGAAGCAATCATGACCGTTATGCTAGCTGCAGCTGCCGCTATCGTGACTTTCACAAAAATCGATGCTTCTAAAATTGCAGCAGCACCAACATTCCGCTCTGGTATGACAGCATGTATCTGTGTATTAGGTGTGGCATGGTTAGGTTCTACATTCGTTAACTCACACGTTGATGGCATTAAAGAAGTAGCGGGTTCACTACTTAGTGACTATCCATGGATGCTAGCACTTATCTTGTTCCTTGCATCTATGTTGCTTTACTCTCAAGGCGCAACTACTGTAGCACTAATGCCTGCTGCATTGGCTATCGGTGTTGCTCCTCTTACTGCTATCGCATCTTTTGCAGCAGTAAGTGCACTGTTCGTACTTCCTACTTACCCAACGCTACTAGCTGCGGTTGAAATGGATGACACAGGCTCTACACGTATCGGTAACCTTGTATTTAACCACCCATTCTTTATTCCAGGTGTGGTTACTATCTCTACGTCAGTAGCACTAGGCTTCTTGATTGGCGGCATTATTCTTTAATCGCTAAACAAGCACATACAACTAAGGCTACCTTCGGGTAGCCTTTTTCTTTTATATGGCTAAGTAAATAGCCAGGTAATGACGTAGACAATATTGATAATTACTAGGCAGAATTTAGAGTCAGCCGTGGTTTTAGTAACACAATGTATAACGTTGTTAAACGCAATTTAAATCAGCACAGATGATCAGCCGATATAGGATACGTGTAGCAATAATGCTATATGTGAAGAGCGATAAAGGTTGGGCAGAACAGAAATTAAAAACAGTAAGGCAACAAAACGAGTCTGATGATATTTTGAATAATGAGATTGAGCACGTTGCTCATGAAAGCGGTAAAGTGAAGAATTAAATCTCCGCCCCATCCTAGGGCGAAGACCATGAACAAAAACGGATTCCCATCGTTTTTGTTCGAGCCAAATAAGCTATTATTCCCAAACAACTTATTTGATATGTCTCAGTTTGCTACATCAGGCTTAAGACAGGAAAGCCTGAGCACTTATAGTAGTAGATTAAATAAGCCATGTGATAGAGGTAAAAGCGTTATGCAGCGATGCAAAAATGGTATGAAGTTAGATGACCTACGCGCCCTAATTGCGATAGCCCAACATGGAAGTTTTAGAGCTGCAGCTAATGCGTTAGATATTCCCCCAACGACCCTGAGTCGCCGATTACAACGGCTAGAGGATACCCTTGGCAGCCAACTGGTTATTCGCGATAGTCGCAATGTGGCATTAACACCATTGGGGCGAAATTACTTTGAACGTTGCCAACCATTACTCGGCGAATTAGAAGCTACAACCAGTGAATTAATGGATACCAGCAGCTCAAATCCAAGAGGGGCATTACGGATATCTGCTCCTGTTGGTTTGTTAACGTATCAGCTCATGCCACTGTTTAATCAGTTTCTAGCGCTTTATCCTGAGGTCACACTTTCGCTTAATCATTTATCGAATCAACACCATGATTACAGCCCAGAGCAATACGACGTTGTCTTTCGAGTGGGGCAACAGCCTAACTCCAGCTTTGCTGCTGCCAGAATTGGCGAATCACAACGTACTCTCGTCGCATCACCAGAATATCTTGCACAATACGGTATACCTCGTCATCCAGATGAATTAAACCACCACGCCCGCTTAGCTACCGTGCCAGAGTTTGAGTGGGCACTCACTTGTAAAACTGATATAGCGCACTCGGAAACGATCTGGATCAATTCCCCTGTGCGTATGGCGATTGCCGATTTAAATAGTGTAAAACAAGCAGCAATAAGCGGATTGGGTATCGCGTGTTTACCTAATTATGTAGTAGCAGATGCCCTAGAAAAATCCACTCTCACCACCATGATAGATGACTGGTATTCCCCACCACGTCCCATTTATATGCTGTATCAACGCTTGGGGTATGTACCAAATCATATAACGTGTTTTATCGATTTCATGCGAAATGCACTAACAGGAACATAAATTGATTGTCTGACGATGAAACCAATATGTTTAAAAGGCGGTCCTAAAGAGTATAGTTACGGTAATGGCCGACACGTTAATGCCATTAATATGTTCCTAATAGATAAAATAGCCTAATCTGGATTCGCCTGTAGAAGAGTCAAATAAGCATGATTGGATTGAACAAAAATCGCGAGATGTCCCGTATCGTTTCCCTCTTTTTAATACTGGGAACCCTATTAATTAGTGTATTTAGCCTACCAACACGAGCAGAATTTTCGATATCAGGGCTCTTTAATGACACCCAAAGCACCAATAAATTTGTCACCGTTGATGAAGCCTTTCCGTTTAATTTTAGCCAACAAGGCGATCGTGTTTACCTAGATTGGCAAGTTAAACCGGGTTACTACCTGTACCAACATCAGCTATCGGTTACGGGCAATGATACCCAATTAGGTCAAATAGGTATTCCTACAGGCAAACCATACAAAGATGAATTCTTTGGGCAAGTCAATATTTATACCGACCCATTAACAGTGACGGTGCCGATTCTTGAAGCCACAAATAACTCGACACTCACCGTACGTTACCAAGGTTGTGCCAAGGCGGGTTTTTGCTACCCACCAGAAATTCGACAAATTCCATTATCTGCCATCATAGGCTCAACAGCGAAAGTAAGCACTAATGCAGTAACTAACACAAATGCGCGCGAAGGTACTAACCAGCAGGTTCAAACATCTGTCAGAGCACCAACAAAACAACCAGCCAATACTTCAAACCTTGCAGCAACAAACTCGGCAACGACTGCCACACAACAAGACCAACTGGCTAGCGATCTTGCTGCTCAATGGTGGACTCCCTTCTTGTTCCTTGCTTTAGGTGTCGGTTTAGCGTTTACGCCATGTGTACTGCCGATGTACCCAATCCTGACTGGTATTGTGTTAGGTGGCGGTAAACTCAGCCAAGGTCGGGCATTTCGCTTAGCCTTTATTTATGTGCAAGGCATGGCACTGACATACACTTTATTAGGATTAGTAGTTGCTTCTGCTGGCATGCAATTTCAAGCAGCACTGCAGCACCCTTATGTGTTAATTGCATTAAGTGTCATGTTTGTATTACTCGCACTGTCCATGTTCGGGGCTTATACCTTACAGCTGCCAAGCAGTGTGCAAACATGGTTAAGTGGGCTCAGTAACAAGCAACAAGGCGGCAGTGTCGGTGGTGTATTTGCAATGGGCGCAATCTCTGGCTTGGTCTGCTCACCGTGTACAACTGCCCCATTATCTGGCGCGTTAATGTATGTCGCACAAAGTGGTGATTTATTAACGGGGGCCATCGCTCTGTATGCACTTGCAATTGGTATGGGGATCCCGCTGATTCTTGCCGCGATGTTTGGCAATAAGCTGCTACCTAAAGCAGGAAATTGGATGAACCATGTAAAAATATTCTTTGGGTTTATTTTATTAGCCGTGCCTATTTTCTTACTAGAGCGCATTTTACCGCACCAGTGGGTACCTTATTTATGGTCAGCACTGGGCATTGCAGCATTTGGTTGGTTGTATCACATCAAAACCACCATGCCGGCATCATGGCGTAGCAGTACATTGGCAGTTGTCGCTATCTTAGGATTATTCATTGCAACCCAGCCTTTATATCAAGCCATTACAGGCACGCAGCCAACAACCACAACAGCAAGTGAGTCAAATAACATAGAATTTCAACGTATCGCCAATATCAACGAGCTTAATAGCGCATTAGCTGCGGCGAAAGCACAGGGCAAACCAGTAATGTTAGATTTTTACGCTGACTGGTGTGTGGCCTGTAAAGAGTTTGAAAAGTACACCTTCCACAATGCATCGGTTATGCCCGAGTTAAACAAATTTGTTTTACTGCAAGCCGATGTGACAAAGAGTTCACCGCAAGATATTCAATTGCTGAAAGAAATGAATGTGTTGGGCTTACCGACTATCGATTTTTGGGATAAAGAAGGTAATCCACAAAAGAATGCACGTCTAACGGGCTTCATGAAAGCATCCCCTTTCCTTGAGCATATCCAGCGTCAAACTGCGAATAATTAACAGCGAAAATTGATAACTAACTAAATTTAAAAGAGTGCTAAATAGCGCTCTTTTTTTTTATTTTTCCAGCAATGCGCGGATTCAGCATGATTATTACATCTATCGTCAAGCCTTGTCTGATCTAGCTCTTATCTTGAGTGTTAACGAATTGATCTGGTTTTATAGCAGTGATAGCGTAATTAAAAATAATAGTGAAAAGGTAGCCATGGACGCTCAATACACGATTGTTATCGCTGATGATCACCCTTTGTTTCGTAATGCACTTTTTCAATCAGTGCATATGGCGATCAGCGGTGCCAATCTACTCGAAGCTGAGTCGCTTGATACTCTGCTCAGCTTGTTAGAAAAAGAGCATGATGTAGATTTATTGCTGCTCGATTTAAAAATGCCGGGCGCGAATGGCATGTCAGGTTTAATTCAACTACGTAACCAATATCCAGACCTACCCATCGTCGTGATATCCGCCAGTGAAGAGATTACAGTTGTAAAACAGGTTCGCAACCACGGTGCATTTGGCTTTATTCCTAAATCAAGTGATATGCGCGCGCTAATCAGCGCTCTACATCAAGTGCTCGAAGGAGAACCCTTTTTTCCTGAAGGGCTCGGGGGTGAAGATGATGAAGTTAATGATCTTGCCCAGAAAATAGCCTCATTAACTCCCCAGCAATATAAAGTGTTATGCATGCTGTCTGATGGTTTGCTTAATAAGCAAATTGCGTATGAGTTGAATGTATCAGAAGCAACAATCAAAGCTCACATGACCGCTATTTTTCGCAAGCTCGGGGTTAAGAACCGCACTCAAGCCGTGATTCTATTACAGCAAATGGATTTGGCCCAATAGGTTATAAAGACATCAGGTATTAATTTATCTTCGTTGATACCTGAAAATACCTGTCAAAAAACATACCAAAACAGAGCCTTCACCATCATTTCATTTCAAAACTCCACAGAAAGCAATAATTACCGATTACCCACTGTAAATAGGGCTAATTATTAAACCCTGAAAATTTTAAATACAATTTAATATCAAAATATCCCCCTTAAAAGAATATATTTTTGCTAACATCATTAATATCATAGAAAAAACCAGTAAAAATTAATTATTCTTTCATACAATTAACGATTTTAATTTAGGGGGTTATTTTGCTCAGTGTCCTTCTCACCCAGTTCGTCCTCATTTGGGCTGTTGTCGATCCTATCGGCTCAGTACCCGTGTACCTTGCTCAAACCAGCCACCTAAATGCACAACAGCGCCGCTTAGTCGCACTAAAAGCCATTGCTATATCTGCCGGAATTTTATTGTTCTTTATTATTATCGGTCAGATATTACTGGAAGCGATGCAAATACCCCTTCCTGCTTTTCAAGCTGCTGGGGGGCTTGTTCTGCTACTTTTTGCCCTAACAATGATTTTTGGCGAAGGAAAAGTAGACCAAGAATGTAAGATAAGCGAACAAGAAGTTCAGCACTCTGAACTAGGTAGCTTAGCGGTATACCCTTTAGCGGTGCCTTCCATTGCATCACCAGGAGCCATGATGGCAGTGGTAATGTTAACGGATAACAACCGTTACTCGCTGGGCGATCAGATAGTCACAACATTAGTGATGCTGAGTGTTTTATTAGTCACGTTATTCTTAATGCTTGGGGCAAATAAAATCCAGAAATATATTGGTAATGTAGGGGCTGCGATTATTAGCCGAGTGATGGGGTTAATCCTTGCCGCAGTGGCAGTAAACAACCTGCTAATTGGTATCAAGGATTTTTACCTTATGACTTAGACCTTCGGCTAATGCAACAAGTCATTAACATGCTAAATTTCTATCTCATCTCACAAAATCGCCTGTTTCTGGGCGATTTTTTGGTTTTTAGCACGACTAAAGTTGCACTGTTTAGTTGTAAGATCGTTGCTATTGTCTTTCTGTAACATTTTATTAACGCGCATTTGCCGCGATTATTAACATGACGTGTAAGGAGATGACAATGGCGTTTGAATCCAAGGAGCAGGCTAAGGCCTACTGGAAAGAAAACCTCAGTACAATGGCTTACCTACTCACTATTTGGTTCATGGTTTCGTTCGGTGCCGGCATTTTATTTGTCGATGTTCTTAACAACTTCCAAATCGGTGGCTTCAAATTAGGGTTTTGGTTCTCGCAACAGGGTTCCATTTATACCTTTGTGGTACTGATTTTTGTCTACGTAGTGCGCATGAATGCACTCGACCGTAAGTTCAACGTACAAGAAGACTAAGAGGTTAGTTATGGATATCCAAACCTGGACGTTTATTTTAGTGGGTCTCACCTTTTCGGTGTATATCGGTATTGCCATTTGGGCACGCGCAGGAACAACAAGTGAGTTCTATGTTGCTGGCGGTGGGGTTCATCCTATTGCGAATGGTATGGCTACCGCAGCTGACTGGATGTCGGCAGCATCGTTTATTTCAATGGCAGGTATCATCTCATTTGTTGGTTACGATGGCGGTGTATACCTAATGGGCTGGACGGGTGGTTATGTACTACTCGCACTGTGTCTTGCGCCTTACTTACGTAAATTTGGTCAGTTTACTGTGCCTGATTTCATTGGTGAGCGTTACTATTCTAGAACTGCACGTATGGTAGCTGTCTTTTGTGCCATCTTCGTTTCGTTTACTTACGTAGCAGGTCAAATGCGTGGAGTTGGGGTTGTATTTGCCCGCTTCCTCGAAGTTGAT
The DNA here is from genome assembly GCF_003026285.1 of Photobacterium profundum. GTDB lineage: Bacteria > Pseudomonadota > Gammaproteobacteria > Enterobacterales > Vibrionaceae > Photobacterium > Photobacterium profundum. Next base: position 62,468 of record NZ_PYOD01000017.1, on the reverse strand, counting down.
ATCAACATGGGTATCATTATCGGTATGGGTATCGTATTTTTCTACGCCGTACTAGGTGGCATGAAAGGTATTACCTACACGCAGGTTGCACAATTTTGTGTTCTTATTTTTGCATTCCTTGTTCCAGCAGTATTTACGTCAATCATGATGACGGGAAACAGTATCCCCCAACTAGGTTTGGGTTCTACGCTAACAGGGTCTGAAACATACGTACTTGACAAGCTTGATGGATTAACCACAGAGTTAGGTTTCACCGCCTACACCGATGGTTCAAAGAGTATGGTTGACGTATTCTTTATCTGTTCTGCATTGATGGTGGGTACTGCCGGTTTACCACACGTTATTATTCGCTTCTTCACGGTTCCTCGTGTGAAAGATGCGCGTATTTCTGCTGGTTGGGCACTACTGTTCATCTCACTACTTTATACGACAGCCCCTTCAGTTGCCGCGTTTGCGCGTATCAATATGATTGAGACAATCAACGGCCCAGACATGCAAGGCGTATCTGCAGAACAAGCCCCTGGTTGGGTTAAGAACTGGGAGAAGACAGGCCTAGTTAAGTGGGAAGATAAAAACAACGACGGAAAAATGTTCTATTCTGGCGATGATCGTAACGAAATGAATATCAACCGCGACATCATTGTACTGGCAAGCCCCGAGTTAGCTAATTTACCGAATTGGGTAGTGGCATTGTTGGCAGCTGGTGGCCTAGCCGCAGCTTTATCAACCGCTGCAGGGTTACTATTGGTTATCTCGACCTCGATATCACATGACTTGTTAAAGAAAGGCTTCAAGCCTGACATGACCGATAAACAAGAGCTATTAGCAGCACGAGTCGGTGCCGCTCTCGCGATAGTCGGTGCAGGTTACCTTGGTATTAATCCACCAGGATTTGTGGCTCAGGTTGTTGCCTTCTCGTTCGGCTTAGCGGCAGCCTCTTTCTTCCCAGCGATTATTTTGGGCATCTTCTATAAGAAGATGAACAAAGAAGGTGCGATTGCGGGCATGCTAACGGGTATTACGTTTACGGCCTCGTACATTATTTACTTCAAGTTTATCAACCCAGCAGCAAGCACACCTGATAACTGGTTCTTCGGCATCAGCCCTGAAGGTATTGGTACGCTAGGTATGTGTCTGAACTTCGTAGTTTCCATTGTGGTTAACAAGTTCACCGCTGAAGTACCAAAAGATGTTCAAGATATGGTTGAATCAATTCGCTACCCTAAAGGTGCGGGTGAAGCACACGACCATTAAACGCTAAACCTATGAATATAAGAAACTCACAACGTAAACAATACGTTGGCTAGAATAAAAAACGGAGCACTATGCTCCGTTTTCTTTTATCTATTCATCAGCCCTTCAAGCTTTGTTACATCAGTTTTTGACTGTACTTTTCAGTCGCTGATTCAATAAGGCGCGTAACTTCAAAGGCTTTACAGGTTTACTAATAAAGCTAAAACCATGCCCTCGAATAGCCTGCTGGGTTTCTGATGTTCGGTCAGCACTAATGACTGCCCCTTTAAAAGTTTTACCCAAACGTAAACTGCATTGCTGTAAAACTTGTAATCCGGTTTGGTTGTTAGCTAAGTGGTAATCACTTAAGACAAATTCTGGCACCCACCCATCTTCCAATTGCTGAATAGAGCCTACAACGCTTTCAGCTAAACGCACATCACAGCCCCACCGCACCAGTAACGTTTCCATCCCTAGTAATATTTCAGGCTCATTGTCGACACATAGCACACGTACTCCATTCAGTGGTGCTGCCTTTTCTGCCGCCTGCTGAGAGATCACTGTTCGTTGCTTTTGAGTTAATACCCCACGAGAAACGGAGAGCGCAAAAACAGTGCCTTGACCTGGCCATGAACGTAGCGATAACGGGTGTTCAAGCACACGACTGATCCCACGGGCAATGGCCAGTCCCAACCCTAATCCATGATCTGCACCACTCGTTTGAATACGGGTGAATTCATCAAAAATATCAGCCTGTTTTTCAAGAGGAATACCTGGCCCGTTATCCCACACTTCAATCTGCAGCTTACCTTTAATCCGGCGCACACCTAATAACACTTTGCCATGCGGGTTATAACGAAATGCATTGGTTAAAAAGTTCTGCAATGCACGGCGCAATAATTTAGGATCGGACACAATCACTGCATTACTTTCCAGCACTTCAAATTGAATACCTTGCTGTTTTGCCAAAACACCAAACTCAGCACTCAGAGTATCGAGTACTTCACGGATAGGGAATGGATGAACATTCACTTGTAGTTTGCCCGCTTCTAATCGCGACACATCCAGTAAGTCACCAATCAAATCTTCTGCAGCACCGAGGGCACTTTCAATATGACGTGACAACTTAATAGTTTCATCTTCTGTCGCAAGCTCTGATAACGAAGATGAAAATAAACGTGCTGCATTTAACGGCTGCATTAAATCGTGACTCACAGCGGCTAAAAAACGACTCTTTGATTGGGCTTGTTGCTCTGCTTGTTGTGTTGCATTGACCAAGCGACGATTTAATTGTTCCAGCTCTTGGGTTCGCTTTTGTACCCGTGCCTCTAGGTGCTCATTGGCATCTTTCAATGCTTGCTCTGCTTGTCGAAAAGCGGTGATATCAATAAAGCTCATCACGAAACCACCACCCGGCATCGGGTTACCTTGTACTTCGATAACTTGCCCATCAGCCCGAACGCGAGAAGATGTATGCGCTGTCCCCCGCTGCAAATGCTCTACCCGTTTAGCGACATGCTTTTCAGGATCGCCAGATCCACATAATCCATCCATAGCGTTATGCCGAATCACATCAGCAATAGGTCGGCCCACTTGAATTAAGCCCGGAGGAAAGGTAAATAGCTCAAGATAACGTTGATTCCACGCCACCAGCCTTAATTGCTTATCTACAACGGCAATACCTTGGCTAATATGTTCAATAGCCCCTTGCAATAAGCCTCGACTAAAATCAAACAACTCAGAGGCTTCATCTACAATGGTGGCCACCTCCTCAAGCTGCATATTTCGCCCTTGCAACGCAGACGTTAATACCAGCCGAGCAGAAGATGCCCCAAACACTCCGGCTAGTACCCGTTCGGTATGACGGATTAAGACACCTGATGCTTGCTGTTGAGGTAATAATGGGTCTTGATGTTGTTCAGCAAATTGACGAAAAGCATGATGCACACGCTTACGACCAACAAAACGAGCCGCCAACATTTCTAACTCTGCCACAGTAACACGCGTCTGATACAAGCTCGCATTTTCAGCTTCAGGTAACGGGGCCCCCACGAACGTTGCCGCTTGTAATCGTTCAGTTAACGACGAACGAGTCATCAATGATACCGACGTATATAAGGTAACATTCGCTAAAATACTGAGTAACATGCCCCAATCAACCGATGTAATACTCTGTAATACAGGGATTTGTGGCGGAGTAAGTAACCAAAGTAAAACGTTCGTATCTGCATTACCAGCCAACATACTTGTTTGAGCCATCATGGTAATAACCCAAATTATCGAGCCGCCAAACAGACCAGCATAAACGCCTTTTTTATTCCCTTTTCGCCAATAGATACCGCCCAACAATGCTGGTGCAAATTGCGCAATAGCAGCAAAAGACAACAAGCCTATCGCTGATAGTGATGGAATATTATCGAGTATCTGATAAAAACCCCAAGCCGATAATAACAACAATAAAATCAACGCACGGCGTACATTCAATAACAACCCAGAGAAGGCGCTAAAGTTTTTTCCAGATACTCTTAAACGACGTAAAACTAACGGTAAAACTAAGTCATTGGAAACCATAATCGCCAACGCAATGGTCGATACAATCACCATGCCACTGGCAGCCGATGTGCCACCTAAAAAAGCCAACAGTGCAATACTCTCAGCCCCTTGTTGTAAAGGTAGGCTTATCACATACGTGTCAGCAGATACATTCGGCATCATCAATGCCTGCCCAGCTAATGCCAGTGGTAAAACAAATATCCCCATCAACACGAGGTATAACGGAAAAATCCAACGGGCTTTATGTAAATCTTGCGCCCGATTATTTTCGACCACAATGGTATGAAACTGGCGAGGTAAACAAATAATCGCAGCCATCGTCAGCATGGTATGAATCAATAAGCTGCCAATGTTTGGCGTTGATGATGCTAAATACGACGCTTTAACCGCTTGTAAGTCAGGTAATTCAAATAACAAACCCACCGCAAAAACACCCACAATCAAGAAAGCAGCGAGTTTCACTAATGATTCAAATGCGACAGCCATCATCATGCCACGATGGTGCTCTGTGGTATCAATATGGCGCGTACCAAATAACACCGTGAAAACGGCTAATGCGAGGGTAACCAACCACGCGGTATCCATTTCATTAATGCCAACCCCGCTCCCTAACTCAGGGGCGATTAGGTCAATCCCCATCGTAATAGCACGCAGCTGCAAAGCAATATAAGGCAGAATACCAACCACGGCGATAATCGTGACCAATACCGCTAATCCTTGAGATTTGCCATAACGAGCCGCGATAAAATCAGCAATAGACGTAATGTGTTCGCGTTTCGCAATTAAGATCAGTCGGGCAAGAATGCGCCAACCGAGGGTGAAAACAATAATGGGAGCAAGATAGATAGGTAGGAATGACCAAGTATTTTGGCTGGCTTGACCAACCGTGCCATAAAAGGTCCAAGAGGTACAATACACCGCGATGGATAAGCTATAAATCCACGGGCGATATTTTGCCATCCATTTAACTTTTTTATCGCCATACCACGCGATAAAAAACAGTAGCCCTAAATAGGCTAACGAGACCGGCACGACGATCCATCCTTGCGCCATGATACTTCCTGATTGTGTTAACGATAAGTTAACCCATACTAACCAATCTGATTAAGTACACCAATCAGGGTAGATCACAGTTCTTTCTGTGCCGATCTGTAATACGTTTAAAAATGGTCAATTAAGACTAGAAGAACAATGTCTTACTCTCTTAATTTGTCGACATAGGTTGTGCTAACTCAGGCGACTGATCATTACTGTGTGGTTTTGATTCAATCTTCATCAGTAATACTGGAATGCCCATTACAGCCATTAACCAGAAAAGATTCGCGCCCCACAAACCGTATAGCCAACCACTGAGTGCCGTCATAATTGCCATAAACGCACCTAATGGCAATGCATTATAGAGGGCTTGTAATGCCACCATCTGATTACTTTTAGCATGCTGAATATAACGAATAGCTGCCAAGTGTGCCGCCGCAAAAGTCACACCGTGTAGCGCTTGTGCCAGTATCAGCGCAGGTAACTCTGTCATGGTTGCAGTTACACCCCAGCGTAGTAATACGCCTACAGCCGCGAGACGAAACATCATACTGACGCTCCACTTAGCAAATAAACGCTGACTAAATGCAAATACGCACACTTCAGCCACCACACTAAAGCTCCACAAGTAACCAATAATGGCTTCGCTATAACCGACTTCTTTCCAGTAAATAGCACTGAAACTGTAATAGGCCGCATGACTACCTTGCAGTAACGCGACAATAATTAAAAAACGCATCACGCTATTGTTTTTGATGATATCAATTAACGCAGGGCGGGGCTGATCATGATGCTCGGTTTCAATTGGCATTATGGTTGGTGCGCGCATTGAAAATAATAATGCGACCACTAAACCTGCAATCGCAACCCAAGGAATAACACTTGCCCCATATTTAGCAGCCAAGATCCCAACAATTGTCGAACCAGCAATAAAGGCAATTGAACCCCATAAGCGGGTACGACCATAATCAAGGTGTTTCCCTTTTGCATAAAAGTTAGCGAGTGCATCTGAAAGCGGAATAATAGGACCCGCAGCCAAGTTAAACAATACAGTGACTGCCGCTAATGCCCAAAGACTACCACCGCAGAAAATATAAATAACACAAGCAATCAAGCAGGCTAATGTAAACCAACGCAAGGCTGGAATAAGGTGCTCCACATTATGAATGCGCGGTGTCAGCACAACATTCGCTACGCAGCGAACTCCAAGACCTAAACCCAGCAATAAACCAATATCAGAAGCGTCCACCCCTAAATGCGCAAACCACAACGCCCAAAAAGGAAGGTAAACACCATAAGTGAAGAAAAAACCAAACAGATATTGCGAGGTCCATCCATAGGGACTACTACGAAACATGCCAATTCCAAAATGCATAATAGGAGATAATGCCGACATTATGCCCAACCTATCGCCATAACCCCAAAGATAAATAGGGTAACCTTTCAATCTCTTTTTCCCCGCTTATAACTCCTCACCAACGGTCACAATAAAAAGAACAGCATTACTCATAGACTAAAGTCGTCTAGAGCTTATCGCCGGCATCAGCGACACTGACTATATGAAGTAATAGGTTATATAAAGAAATAGGTTCTAATACGAGGTATAGCATGCCGGATAAATTCGACACATCAGTCACACCCTTTGATCGTCTTCATCATGCTCAGCAAAAAATGCTGAAAGAAGCATTAGATGTCGCTTATTACCGTGAAGGCAACAAGATCATTACAACCGGTGAAGCTTGCAACCATTTATTTATTATCATTAAGGGCGGTGTTGAAGAAACCTCTTCTGATGGTACGGAAACCTATGCCCATTACGTCACTGACGATATGTTCGATGTACGCGCTCAGCTTGAAAATAAAAGCCGTCATGATTATATCGCGCTAGAAGATACTCTCTGTTATCTCTTACCTCGTGAAATTTTCATCGAGCTGTATCGCTCTAACGGGCAATTTGCCGCCTATTTCGATGGCAATTTAGCACGCCGCCAAAATCTCATTGAAGAGGCACAGCGCCAACAAAACCTCGCCGAATTCATTTTGACAAAAGTGGATGATGACAACATTCAACCCTGCCTAATTGTGCCCCATGACACCGACTTAAAACGGATAACAGAACAAATGCGCACCCAAGGTTTTGATGCTGCCTTGGTTACCCTTAATTCAACACCGCAATATGGCATTGTTACCCGCACCGATTTACTACATGCGGTGATGTTAGATCAACTGCCTTCTGATACCCCAGTTAGTCAAATCGCCACGACGCCAGTTATTAGCGTCAACAAAGATGATTTTTTGTTTAATGCCATGATTGCAATGACCCGTCATAAAGTGAAACGGGTACAAGTACTTGATGCAGGGCAAGTTGTTGGCATGTTAGATTTAACCCAAATATTAAGCTTATTTTCCACTCACTCGCACGTACTAACATTACGTATTGCACGCGCAGAAACCATTGCCGAATTATCGTTAGCAGCCAGTAGCCAGCAACGGTTGGTAACAACCTTGTTTAATAACGGCATTCATACGCTATTTGTGATGGAGTTAATCGCCTCGGTCAACGAGCAGATTATCGAAAAAGCATTTCAATTAATTGTGCCACCAGCCATGCACAATTACTGCTGCTTCATTGTAATGGGATCGGAAGGACGTGGAGAGCAAATCTTAAAGACAGATCAAGATAATGCACTCATTATTCAAGATGGTATCGATTGGCCAGACTGTGCCAATATCATGGATAAACTAACCCTCACATTACAACAACTCGGCTATCCTCTTTGCCCAGGAAAAGTCATGGTGAACAACCCTAAATGGGTGAAATCACAAAGTGAATGGTTACATACGATTAGTCGCTCTTGCCAACAAGCAACCGAAGAAACCATGATGGATTTGGCAATACTTGCCGATAGCCATGCTGTTGCCGGTAATCGCGTGTTGCTTAATCCACTGCAAACCTATTTACATCAGCAGTTAGCAGCAAAAGATCTCTTGTTATCGACCTTTACTCGTCCTGCTTTGCGCTTCAACGTACCTTTAACCTTATTTGGTAAAATAAAATCAACCAAGCAAGGAATTGATATTAAACGAGGTGGAATTTTTCCCATCGTGCACGGTATTCGCGCATTAGCCTTAGAAAACAACATTGAACCCAATAATACCTTTGAGCGTATTCATCAACTCGAATTGCACAAAGTATTAGAGCCAGACACTGCCTCTAATTTAAGCGAAGCCCTTAAGTTATTCATCAAGACTCGTTTACGCCACCAGCTTAACCACCAAGCCGGTGGACAAAACCAGCAATTAAACGTGAGTGACCTCAGTCGTGCCGAACGAGACCTACTGCGCCACAGCCTTCATGTGGTAAAGAAGTTTAAAGAGTGGCTCGGTTATCACTACCAAATAAGGGATTAATGATGAACCTATTTCGACGTTATTGGTATCAGCGAAAATTAAAAAATAATCCTTATGCTCAATTCTTTAATCGCTATAAAGGGGATGAACTTGTCTCTGTAGATTGTGAGACTACTAGCCTAGATCCGCACAGTGCAGAATTAGTCACCATTGCAGCAACCGTTATTAAAGATAATCGTATACTCACCAGTAAATCGATCCATTTAACCCTAAGAGCACCAAGCAGTTTAGATGCAAATTCCATCGCTATTCATCGTATTCGCCACCAAGATTTACGCGCAGGATTAGATGAAAAAGAAGCGTTAACGACACTGCTTGATTTTATTGGTAATCGCCCTTTAGTGGGTTATCACATTCGCTATGACAAAACGATTTTGGATCGCTATTACAGACGGTTATTTGGTTTTGCATTGCCCAATAAATTAGTTGAGGTAAGCCATCTTTATCATGATCGTTTAGAGCGGCTTCTGCCTAATGCTTATTACGATCTCAGTTTGGAAGCCATTAGCCGCCACCTTGACCTTCCGGTACCCGAGCGGCATGACGCGCTTGAAGATACGATTACTGCTGCTTTAATTTATGTACGGCTAAAACATGGTGATATACCGACGCTCCGTTCAGCGTGAATAATGCGATGAGTCTTGTGCTATGCAATGTTTTCTATGTAATTTCGATGTAATCGCTACAATTTCTACATTGATCGTGCTCTCTAATCCTAAAGTCTAATTGTGGCAAACGTTGATCTATCGGAAGTTAGTATCAACAGCGACAAACGATATTATCCGGTCCCAGATTGGACAAAAAACGGAAACACTAAGGAGAGTACGATGAGTGAAGTTCATGTTTATCCAGTCAATCAAGAGATTGCAGCTACAGCCCACGTAAATGATGAACAGTATCGTGAGATGTACCAACAATCGGTTATCAACCCTGAAGGTTTCTGGCGTGAACACGGTCAGATTGTTGATTGGATCAAACCATTCACTAAAGTGAAGCACACTTCTTTTGATACTGGCCATGTCAGCGTTAACTGGTTTGAAGATGGCACACTGAACGTATCTGCAAACTGCATTGACCGCCACCTTGCGACTCGCGGTGATCAGCCCGCTATCATTTGGGAAGGCGACGATCCTACCGATGATGCCACGTTCACGTATAACGAATTACATGAACAAGTTTGTAAGTTCTCTAATGCACTGAAAAGCCAAGGCGTTCGCAAAGGTGATGTCGTTTGCCTTTACATGCCAATGGTGGCAGAAGCGGCAGTTGCTATGCTGGCTTGTACACGAATCGGGGCGGTACATACCATTGTATTTGGTGGTTTCTCTCCAGAAGCGCTTGCGGGTCGTATTATTGATTCCAACGCAAAACTCGTGATTACTGCTGATGAAGGCGTTCGTGCTGGCCGCGCTGTACCACTGAAAAAGAATGTGGATGATGCTTTAGCCAATAAAAATGTCACAAGTATCGAAAAAGTCATTGTACTTCAGCGTACTGGCGGCAATGTTGAGTGGCACAGTGAGCGTGATGTATGGTGGCATGAAGCTACAGCAATCGCGTCTTCTCACTGTGAGCCAGAAGAAATGAATGCAGAAGATCCTCTTTTCATTCTATATACCTCAGGATCTACTGGTAAACCTAAAGGTGTTCTTCACACAACGGGTGGTTACTTAGTGTATGCCACCATGACGTTTAAATATGTTTTCGATTACCAAGAAGGCGATGTGTACTGGTGTACAGCCGATGTTGGTTGGATAACCGGTCACAGTTACTTGGTGTATGGTCCGCTGGCTAATGGTGCAACAACCGTGCTATTTGAAGGTGTGCCAAACTACCCATCAACCAGTCGCATGAGTGAAGTGGTTGATAAACATAATGTCAGCATTCTTTATACTGCCCCAACAGCCATTCGTGCATTAATGGCAAAAGGCACAGAAGCGATTGAAGGTACGTCACGATCATCCTTGCGTATAATGGGATCAGTCGGTGAACCAATTAACCCAGAAGCGTGGGAATGGTATCACCGTACTATTGGCGATAGCCGTTGCCCTATCGTTGATACATGGTGGCAAACAGAAACAGGCGGTATCTTAATTACGCCATTACCTGGCGCGACAGCGCTAAAACCAGGTTCTGCTACTCGTCCATTTTTCGGTGTTCAGCCAGCTATTGTTGATAATATGGGAAATATCCTAGAAGGTGCCGTTGAAGGTAACTTAGTTATGATTGATTCATGGCCTGGGCAGATGCGTACTTTATGGGGTGACCATGAACGCTTCGAACAAACTTACTTCTCAACCTTCCAAGGTATGTATTTCACCGGTGATGGCGCACGTCGTGATGAAGACGGTTACTACTGGATCACAGGTCGTGTTGACGACGTACTGAATATTTCAGGCCACCGTATGGGTACAGCTGAAATTGAATCCGCATTAGTGGCTTTCGATAAGATAGCAGAGGCTGCAATTGTTGGTGTACCACACGATATTAAAGGCCAAGCAATTTATGCTTATATCACGCTAAATGATGGTGAAATACCCAGCGCTGAACTGCATAAAGAAGTAAAAGATTGGGTACGTAAAGAAATTGGTCCTATTGCGACACCTGATTTCCTACATTGGACCGATGCCTTACCTAAAACACGTTCTGGTAAAATTATGCGTCGAATTCTCCGCAAGATTGCTACGGGTGACACCGGTAGCTTAGGTGATACATCAACGCTCGCAGACCCAAGTGTGGTTGATAAACTGATCGCAGAAAAACAAACTGTTTTATAACCGTATGTTACCAACTTAAATAAGCCGCCGTCAGGCGGCTTTTTTGTCAATGTAGCAATAACACTTGCCCTTTTTTTCATTGTCACCTCACCAAAAATAAAGAGTTGTTTACAAAGCGTGCAATTGTGAGTTCCAATTTTTAAACCTTGGTCTCGATATCTATATAACAAAAACGCTACACTGAAAAAATGTATGCAAAAAATAAGTCAGATACGGCATCAATAATCACTCAATCAAATTGATTAAACCGCTTCAATATGAGCGAAAAATGGAACCATCCCCATGTTATCGCTTTTATTCTGGTGAACTTGCAGTAGAAGTGGCCGTCTAATAAAACCATAGAATATGCATACAGCGTACAAGTGTAAGCGGTAAGTTCGGTGATTAGACCAGTATTTTGCTGCTATTTGCGGTGATTTCTCTATAATCGCTCAACAAACATTGTTTGGCAGTATAAATTAGGTCATCGGGATACAGCTTTGCAGTTTACTGCATGTTGTTAGAGTAAAACCTCAAAAACAAGTGGATATACGTCAAGATGTCGACCGTTAAACGAATTTTACTTATTAACGGACCTAACCTAAATTTACTAGGTCTCAGAGAGCCAGGTCACTATGGCCATCATACATTGGCTCAACTCGTTGCTGATTTAACTGTCAAAGCAACCAACCTAAGCGTCACATTAGATCACATTCAATCAAATGCAGAACATGAATTGATTGATGCAATCCATCAAGCCCATGGCAATGTGGATTTCATTATTATTAATCCTGCTGCGTTCACCCATACTAGCGTCGCTATTCGTGATGCTCTACTCGGTGTCGCGATTCCATTTATTGAAGTGCATTTATCTAATGTTCACGCAAGAGAACCATTCCGTCATCACTCTTATCTATCAGATAAAGCAGTTGGTGTTATTTGCGGTCTTGGTCCAGATGGTTATGAATTCGCCCTGAATGCTGCGGTAAGACGCCTGCAATCAGAAAGCTAACTGAACAACATAAAAAGAGAAAGATAGATGGATATTCGTAAGATTAAAAAGCTAATTGAGCTGGTTGAAGAATCTGGTATTGCTGAATTAGAAATCTCTGAAGGTGAAGAATCAGTACGCATCAGCCGTAATGTACCTGCATCTGCATTACCTGCACAGCAGTACATGGCAGCCCCTCAATTTGCTGCACCAGCTCAAGCTGCACCTGTAGAAGCGGCTACGCCAGTAGCTGCAGCACCTGTTGCCGCAGAACCTGCTGGTCACCAAGTTCTTTCTCCAATGGTTGGTTCTTTCTACCGTGCGCCAAGCCCTGAAGCAAAAGCATTTGTTGAAGTGGGTCAGTCTGTAAACGTTGGTGACACGCTTTGTATCGTTGAAGCGATGAAAATGATGAACCAAATCCAATCTGATAAAGCGGGTGTGGTTACTGCAATTCTTGCTGAAGATGGCGACGCTATCGAGTTCGATCAGCCTCTTGTTATCATCGAGTAACAGAGGCCTATTATGTTAGATAAATTAGTTATTGCGAACCGAGGCGAGATTGCCCTTCGTATTCTGCGCGCTTGTAAAGAATTAGGTATTAAGACTGTTGCGATTCACTCAACAGCTGACCGCGATCTTAAGCATGTGTTACTTGCAGACGAAACGGTATGTATTGGTTCAGCCAAAAGTACTGAAAGTTATTTGAATGTTCCACGCATCATTAGTGCAGCAGAAATCACAGGGGCAGTTGCGATTCACCCTGGTTACGGTTTCTTGTCTGAAAATGCTGATTTTGCAGAACAAGTAGAGCGTTCTGGTTTTATCTTTGTTGGCCCTAAAGCGGAAACTATTCGCATGATGGGTGACAAAGTGTCAGCAATTACCGCAATGAAAAAAGCGGGCGTTCCTTGTGTGCCGGGTTCTGATGGTCCATTGGATGACGACGAAGCGAGAAATAAATCTTTCGCTAAACGAATTGGTTTCCCTGTCATCATCAAAGCATCTGGTGGCGGTGGTGGTCGTGGTATGCGTGTTGTTCGCACTGAAGCCGAACTAACAGAAGCTATCGCGATGACACGTGCTGAAGCTAAATCGTTCTTTAATAACGATGTGGTTTACATGGAGAAATTCCTTGAAAACCCTCGTCATATCGAAGTTCAGATCATGGCTGATGGTCAAGGTAATGCTATTCACTTAGGTGAGCGTGACTGTTCAATGCAGCGCCGCCACCAGAAAGTTGTTGAAGAAGCACCAGCACCAGGCATCACAGAAGAGATGCGTAAGTACATCGGTGAACGCTGTACACGTGCTTGTATCGAGATCGGTTACCGTGGCGCTGGTACATTTGAGTTCCTATACGAAAATGGTGAGTTCTACTTCATTGAAATGAACACCCGTATTCAGGTTGAGCACCCAGTAACTGAAATGGTAACGGGTGTTGATCTAATCAAAGAACAGCTTCGTGTTGCTGCAGGTCAGCCACTATCATTCAGTCAATCTGATATTCAAATTCGTGGCCATGCTATCGAATGTCGTATCAATGCTGAAGATCCTGAGCGTTTCCTACCTTGCCCAGGTAAAATCACGCGCTTCCACGCGCCTGGTGGCATGGGTATTCGTTGGGAATCTCATATCTACTCAGGCTACACAGTACCACCGCATTATGATTCTATGATCGGTAAGCTGATTTCATACGGTGAAAACCGCGATGTGGCAATTTCACGTATGCGTAACGCATTAAGTGAATCAATCATCGATGGTATTAAAACCAATATCCCGCTACAGCAAGAAATTATGGCAGATGAAAACTTCCAGCATGGTGGTGCAAACATCCACTATCTAGAGAAGAAACTTGGTCTACAATAATTTCGCGATAAACGCGTGAATAAAAAACTGGTCACCTTTGGGTGGCCTTTTTTATGCCCCTTTCACTACATCCTCTTCAGTTTCACTGCAATTTCTACTTTCTTCAACATGATTTTCTGACAAATTGATACAGGTCAGTGGCACTGATAAATAACTTTTGCCACAATACCCCCCTTTTTTATTTGTATGAGCATTACTCTCCTTCTCTCTATTCCTTTGAAGTAATGCCAACACAATTGGAGACAACAGCGTATGAAAACACTCTCTGCGCGTTACCGTCAGGCTCATAAAGAGGCTAAATGGGCGGTAGGATTAGCGATTGCCTATTTCATCTGGTGGTATATTTCAGCCTATGCTTTCTCATCAACAGAGATTACAACAACTCTGCCAGAGCTCTATTGGGGCTTTCCACTATGGTTTTTGCTCTCCTGCATTATTGGTCCCATTCTTTTCACAGTGTTATGCGGTTTAATGGTTAAGTTTATCTACCAAGATATGTCTCTGGAAATTGAAAAGGACAATGATCATGAATAGCCAAATACTGATCCCTTTGGTGATCTATTTATTCGCTGTTTTTGCCTTAGCATTTTTCAGTCGAGGCAGAAGTACCTCTTCTAAAGGCTTCTTAAGTGAATATTTGATGGGCAACCGCAGTATGGGCGGCTTTGTATTAGCCATGACATTAGCGGCCACTTATTCCAGCGCCAGCTCATTTATTGGCGGGCCAGGGGCTGCATATAAAATGGGGCTCGGCTGGGTATTACTCGCCATGATTCAACTGCCAGCTGCATGGTTAACGCTAGGGGTGCTCGGGAAAAAATTCGCGATTGAAGCTCGACGGCATAATGCTTTAACCCTTAATGATATTTTATATGCTCGCTATAAAAATAAAGCGGTCGTCATCTTCGCTTCTTTAGCGTTATTGCTCGCTTTTTTTGGCACCATGGTGGTGCAATTTGTTGGTGGCGCACGGTTATTACAAACTGTCACCGGATTACCCTATTCACAAGGGTTAATGATCTTTGCTGTAACTGTTGGCTTGTATACAACCATAGGCGGATTTCGTGCCGTTGTAATGACCGATACGTTGCAAGGGGTTATGATGATTATTGGCACCATTGCCCTGTTAGCAGGAGTGGTGCATGTCGGTGGTAGTGTCGGTGAACTGATAACAAAATTACATCACATTGACCCATCATTGATTACCCCCTTTGGTCCTGATAATTTTCTAAGCCAACCTTTTATGTTGAGCTTCTGGATTCTGGTCTGTTTTGGCGTTATTGGTCTTCCTCACGCTGCCGTTCGCTGTATGGCTTATAAAGACAGCCGTTCATTGCATAGGGGAATGGTGATCAGTACTGCAATGGTAGCTTTCCTGATGCTAGGTATGCATCTATCAGGGGCATTAGGTCGTGCTATCGTGCCCGACATTGCCAGCCCAGATCAGATCATGCCAACCTTGATGATGACTGTTTTGTCCCCTTGGGTGGCGGGTATTTTCTTGGCGGGTCCAATGGCGGCCATTATGTCGAGTATTGACTCACAACTAATTCAGGCATCTGCCACGCTATTAAAAGATTTATACCTCAATTACATCAACCCCAAAGCTGCTGAAGGACCTAACGCCAATAAACACCTTTCTAAGCTATCGTTGTGGGTAACCGGTATTTTTTCTGTTTTGGTCTTTATTGCCGCCACTAACCCGCCCGACATGATCATCTGGTTAAATCTATTAGCCTTTGGCGGCATGCAAGCGGTGTTCTTATGGCCACTCGTACTTGGGTTATATTGGAAAAAAGCATCGGCGACAGGGGCGTTAGCCTCAATGATATCTGGGCTGGTTTGCTATATTAGTTTGTCGGTGATTAAGCCTGACTTAGGTGGGTTACATGCCATCGTGCCCACATTGGCCATTGGGCTGATTGCTTTTGTGCTTGGCAGCCTCACCAAACCAGCGATGGTAACCGCGCCACAGCATTAAGCAGATAAGCCTCTGCTATACCTCTTAAAGATAGCGCCTAGGGTGCTATCTTTTTTTATATCAATAAAAACCGCTGATGTGATTGACATACTAGAGGTGTGGATTGCTGAAATTTCATGCTAGAATCTCGCCCTTATGTTCAAACCGTAGCCAAATAATAAGCGAATTACCATGCCTTGGATTCAAATCAAACTAAACGCAACTGCTGAAAACGCTGAAGCGATTGGCGATATGTTAATGGAAGAAACGGGGGCTTTATCTGCCACTTTCCTTGACGCGCAAGACACACCAGTATTCGAACCAATGCCAGGTGAGACTCGCCTGTGGGGTGATACTGACGTCATTGGTTTATACGATGCTGAAGCCGACATGGATTTCGTGCTGAACATGCTAAAGAACAGCCCTCTAATTGCTGACGATTTTGCTTACAAAATTGAGCAATTAGAAGATAAAGATTGGGAACGTGAATGGATGGTTAATTTCCACCCAATGCGTTTTGGTCGTCGTTTATGGATTTGCCCAAGCTGGCGTGAAGCACCAGAACCAGACGCGGTTAATGTACTACTTGATCCGGGTCTTGCATTCGGTACTGGTACTCACCCAACAACGTCGTTATGTTTAGAGTGGCTTGATGGTCAAGATCTAACGGGACAAACCATTATCGACTTCGGTTGTGGCTCTGGCATTCTAGCCATTGCAGCACTTAAGCTAGGTGCAAAGAAAGTCATTGGTATCGATATCGATCCACAAGCTATCCAAGCATCACGCGATAACGCAGAGCGTAACGGTGTTTCTGATAAATTAGAGCTTTTCCTACCTAAAGATCAGCCTACTGACGTACAAGCAGATGTGGTGGTTGCAAACATTCTTGCGGGCCCATTACGTGAGCTTTCACCGGTAATAAAAAGCCTAGTAAAGCCGGGCGGTAAGCTAGCAATTTCAGGTGTATTGGAAATTCAAGCTGAAGACGTCTCCACATATTACAGCGACGAATTGGCATTAGACCCAGTTGTTGCACGTGATGAATGGTGCCGAATTTCAGGTTGTAAGGCGTAATTTTCGCCATTAGTCATTTTAATTCACCTTTTTTACTGTGCAAAAAACACACAATCGATTGAAAAACATACATTTTTGTTAAACAAAAACTAAATGCTCAATTATTGGTCTTTTCAGCAAGGGAAAAAATGCGTAAAATGCGCGCCCTTACTGGCACAGTCAGGTACAGACATTGCAAATCGGTCCATATCAACTAAACAACCAGCTGATAGTCGCGCCAATGGCGGGTGTGACCGATCGGCCATTTCGTGAACTATGCCTTCGCTACGGCGCGGGAATGGCTGTTAGCGAGATGATGTCGTCGAATCCAGATTTATGGAAAACGGCTAAATCGCAGAACCGAATGGTTCATGAAGGTGAATCGGGGATTCGCTCGGTTCAAATTGCTGGAGCAGATCCAAAGCTGATGGCTGAAGCTGCACAATTTAGTGTTGAGAACGGTGCGCAAATCATCGATATCAACATGGGTTGTCCAGCGAAAAAAGTTAACAAACGCTTGGCTGGTTCGGCATTACTGCAACATCCTGCGTTAATCGAAGAGATTCTTCGTAGCGTTGTGGGTGCAGTCGATGTACCTGTTACGCTAAAAACGCGTACGGGTTGGGATTTAGACAACCGTAACTGTGTCGACATAGCAAAAATCGCGGAACAATGTGGCATTCAAGCTTTAGCGCTTCATGGGCGAACGAAGTCTTGCATGTACAAAGGTGAAGCGGAATATGACTACATCAGAGCAGCTAAACAAGCGGTATCAATTCCGGTAATTGCTAACGGTGATATCGATTCACCGGAAAAGGCTCGCTTTGTACTCGATTATACGGGTGCAGATGCTTTGATGATTGGCCGTCCTGCACAAGGGCGACCGTGGATTTTTAGAGAAATCCAGCATTACTTAACAACCGGCGAATACCTGCCTGCCCCATCTATGGATGAGGTAAGTGGCATTATGTTGGGACATGTTCAAGAACTTCATCGTTTCTACGGTGAATATTTAGGGTTGCGCATTGCACGTAAACACGTGTCTTGGTACTTAAAAGAACATGCACCAGCTGGTGATTTCCGTCGGTCCTTCAACGCACTCGAGAATGCTCAAGAGCAAATCGATGCGCTGCAAGGCTACTTCGAAAACGTTGCATAAATACTAGAAGAGCTTACAGAATTATGTTCGAACAAAATCTGACTTCCGAAGCGTTAACAGTTACAACTGTAACGTCACAAGACCAAATCACACAGAAGCCACTACGTGACTCTGTTAAAGCGTCGCTAAAAAACTATCTTGCTCAGTTAAATGGTCAGGAAGTCGACGATCTGTACGAGCTAGTGCTTGCAGAGGTTGAGCAACCGCTATTAGATACAATCATGCAGTACACACGTGGTAACCAAACACGTGCAGCAACTATGATGGGTATCAACCGCGGTACACTTCGTAAGAAGCTAAAGAAATACGGCATGAACTAAACCGAAAGGTTTAGGAAAGCATTATTGAGGCTTGCACTTTTGGGTGTGAGCCTTTTTTATTTCTTTTTATTTTTCTCTTTCATCGCCCTTTTAAACAACAACTGCTGAGCGGCATATTTTTCGTTTTTGCTTATACCGTCCGTCGCCAAAGTTTTTAGCTGCCGATCAGATAACCGCTCTAACGCTTGTTCATCCACACAACCTTGCAGCTTCACAACACAACCCTTTTGCATCCATCGCTTAAGGTGATCTTTTATATTCATTAATATCAAGTTTCCTAACAATCGTGGCCTTTTCATCAATCACTTTACCTTTCGTCTTGCTGAGTTAGTGTCAGTAATTTCGAACGGTAAACTTCTGGTGTCATACCGGTTTGACGACGAAACATTTTTATAAATGAAGAGGCTTGGCTATAACCAAGGCTAAAAGCGACATCATTAATCGAATACTGCAATTTCAATAAATGCAGCGCATGAACCACCTTTAAGCGCTGTCGCCATTCATTAAAACTCATCTTCAACTCGCGCTGAAAACGACGGGTTAATGTACGCTCGGTGGAATACACATGTTTGGCCCACTCACCTAACGAGCGAGTATCAGCAGGATCGGCCTCCAGAGAGGCTAGAATGGGACTCAATAAAGTATCTGATGTAGTGGGTAGGAAATTATCCATACGCTTAGCAGAGGCTAGCCTTGCAATCAGAACATCAGTCAGGCATTGATCTTGATAATTATCGACTGCCGCCACTTCTCGATGCACCAAATCATCGATGATTGCCTGTACTAAAGGAGATAATGCAATCATGCAAGCTTGCCGAGGCAACTGAGCCACAAGGTGCTGATTAATGTTAATCGCACAATATTCGATGTCTTTACGGTTATAAGCCCGATGAACCACATTAGCTGGTGTCCAAATGGCGTACCCTGCAGGCGACACCATTTTCTGTCCTTCAACTTCCATCTCTAGTACACCATGCTTAATAAGGTGCACCTGCCCCCAGCGATGATGATGGGCTAAAGTTTCCGTGCCTGCGGCGATATGGAAATAATGAATAAATACATCTGTGGGCAATTGCTCAACTAATTGGGGCATAAATTGTCGTTGCTCCATCATTCCACCTTGTTCACATGTTCGTTGTCTGACACGGTCAATTGACTGTCTGGTTTGGCATATCAGGTTCTCTCCCGCCATGTAACACTCTTACTAGGTAAAACGTTTTATCTAATCATTTGTAATCCCCTACATCAATGAGAGAAAATTACTATGACTGAACATCACTCAGGGAGTCGATACGCTAACTATCCGTTTATCGGCTTTTTATTCCCCATTTTGGCAGTTGCCATTTGGGCGACAAATGCCGTGGTTAGTAAAATGGCAACAGCCACGATCGAGCCTGGGGCTATTGCATTTTATCGCTGGTTTTTCGCTTTGCTGTTGCTCACCCCCTTCTGCCTTACAACCGTTTATCGACAACGCCTGCAAATAAAAGTGCACCTAACAAAGCTGACTGTGTTGGCATCGCTCGGCATGGTATTAAATCAAAGCTTGGCGTATTACGCGGCTTACACCACCAGCGCCACAAACATTGCGATTTTTCTCTCGCTAATGCCCTTATTTGGTCTGTTTCTCGCCGTGCCCCTGCTAGGCACG
Source organism: Photobacterium profundum (assembly GCF_003026285.1). GTDB lineage: Bacteria > Pseudomonadota > Gammaproteobacteria > Enterobacterales > Vibrionaceae > Photobacterium > Photobacterium profundum. The sequence goes on along the minus strand of NZ_PYOD01000017.1, from coordinate 42,474 downwards.
AAATTACGAATCCACACCTTAATTGGGGCATTAATATCATTCATTGGTTTGGTATACATGTTGAGTGAAGGCAACCCGAATCAATTGCTGACGCAAGGGTTCAAACAGGGTGACATGCTTATGTTTGTTTCCAGCCTCTCTTATGCTTTGTATTCCGTATTACTGAATCGCTGGAAGCTACCATTAACACCTTGGTGCGCAGTGTATTGCCAAGTATTTCTGGGTGCCTTGCTACAACTGCCTTTATTGCTTAGTAGCGAGACAACAGCCATTTCGCTTAGCGCCTTACCTATGGTCGCATTTGCCGCCTTTGCTGCCTCAATTATTGCACCATGGTGCTGGCTAAAAGGGGTAACTCAAATTGGCGCTGCACGCTCAACCTTGTTCATGAATTTAGTACCGTTATTTACCGCCAGTATGAGTATTGTGATGCTGGGTATTCATCCTAGTCAGTACCATCTCATTGGAGGGGGGATGGTATTGGTTGGGCTCACTCTGGCTCAAATGAAGCGAGTACCAACTGGAATGCTCGAGGTTAACTCTTCAATAAAACCTCAATCACCAAGTTTGAAGTAACACCAGAACGAAGCAAAGGTAGCCATAACAACAGATTTAGCGTAACAACTCTCAGCTACGCTAAATCTATCGTATAAAAAGTCGGTAAGTATTTACTAACACCCAACGCTTTATAATTAAAAACATTACTGACGAGTTGTCTGTAATGCAGCAATCAGTGCTGTTACACCGGCAACCACTTTACTGCGGGGACAACCTACATTTAACCTGATGTACCCTTTACCTGCAGAGCCATAGGTATCGCCTCGCATAATCGCCACTTTGTGCTCGTTAATTAAAATGCACTGTAATTCATCCATATTGATATTCAGTGAATTCAAATCAATCCACGCTAAGTAAGTGCCTTCAGGTACTTGGTAGTTAATGGTTGGGAATTCCAAGTTCAGTCGCTCGGCGACATACTCTAGATTTGCATGTAAATAGCCTTTCAATGCATCTAGCCATTCATCACCATGTTGATAGGCTGCGATATGCCCAATAACGCCCAAAATAGACGGGGAAGATAAGCCGTGCGCTGCCTTTAATTGCAGTAGAAAAGCTTCACGTGTTGCCTTATCAGGCATAAATGCATAGGAACCCGTCAGCGCGGGAATATTGAAGGATTTAGAGCCCGATGTGACCAGCGCCCAATCATTATCCATTGCAACCTCAGACCAAGGGATATATGAGGAATACGCAACATCCATATGAATATCATCAGAAATCACTTTTATGTTATGGCGCAGACAAATTTCCGCCATCCGCTCCAGCTCTATCTTCGTCCATACCCGTCCAGTAGGGTTTTGCGGGCTGCACAATAATAAAATTTTGCAATGGGACAATGCCGCCTGCGCTTCAAATTGTGGCCAGTCAATCTGATAACCCTCAGCTGTTTTTAATAATGGGCTTTCCAACAACTGACGTTGGTTCGCATTCAGCATATTGCCAAAGGCATCATAAGCAGGAGTGTGTACTAACACACCGTCGCCTTGCTCAGACCAAATCTGCACCAATTGAGAAATAATGTAGATCACCGAGGGGCCGTAAACCACCGATTCGACAGGCAGCTGCACATTAAAACGTTTATCAAACCACCCTGTTATCGCCAGCTTAAAATCATCATGATTCCAGCGGCTATACCCTAAAACACCGTGTTCAAGACGTTGCTGTAATGCTTGCTGAATACATGGCGCAGTTTCAAAATCCATATCAGAAATAGTAAACGGCAATAAATCAGCTTGGCCAAACCGATCTTCGACATAATCCCACTGCGTACAATACGTACCATAGCGATTCACCGTGGTAGAAAAATCAAACATAACAAACCTCAAATTCAGAAAAGAAAAACGGGGAGCCAGGCTCCCCGTAATACAAGTCAGCGCGTTTATGCAGGCATTAAGCTTTGCATTTCATTTTTCACCATATGAACTTGCGGTCCAATCACCACTTGTAGATTATGCTCATCCAGTTTCACTACCCCTAGCGCACCATTAGCTTTCAGTACAGCATCGTTAACTAAAGACATATCTTTTACCGACATACGCAAACGAGTAATACAGTTATCTAACGCTAGAATATTATCTGCACCACCCAATGCAGCTAAAATAATATCGCCTTTGTAACCCAAGTTTTTATCACCTGTTACAGCTGCTGCCAACTCGTCTTGCACTTCAACTTCACGACCCGGCGTTTTAAGGTTAAAGCGCGTGATTGCGAAGCGGAAGATGCTGTAATACATCGCAAACCAAATTGCCGCAACAACCGGTACCACATACCACTTAGTCGCTGTGCCTTGCAGTACACCAAAGATTAAGAAGTCGATAATATTGCCATCGGTATTACCAATAGTGACATCTAACAGCCCCATAACCATGAAACCGAAACCCGTTAAGATGGCATGAATGAAGTACAGAACTGGCGCAACAAATAGGAACAAGAACTCAAGCGGCTCAGTAATACCACCAACCCAACACGCCACTACACCCGATAGCAGCAATGCTTTTACCTTGCTGCGATTTTCAGGGCGTGCACAGTGATACATTGCAAGAGCAGCACCAGGTAAGCCACCTAAAAATGTAGGCATTTTACCTTGCGACAAGAACGCTGTTGCCGTAGGAGAGAAACCATCGGTGGTTGAACAAGATAACTCCGAGTAGAAAATATTTAGAGCGCCGCTAACGGTCTCGCCACACACATCCATCGTACCGCCCGCTTCAGTGAAGCGAACCAGTGCCACTAAAATATGGTGTAAACCAACAGGTAATAATAGGCGCTCACCGGTACCAAATAAGAACGGACCAAAAGGACCTGCATGGGAAATAGCCGTACCAACGCCGTTAATACCGGCTGCAAAGTAAGGCCAGATAAGGGGAACAACTAAACCGACAACGCCTAAAACAAGAGTGGTAATAATAGGTACAAAGCGGGCGCCGCCAAAGAATGCTAATGCATCAGGCATCTTATAGGTATAAAAACGCGTATGCAGTTTTGCAACAATAATACCGACAATCACCGCACCTAGAATACCGGTATCAATCGAATCAATCCCAATGATCGACTTCACACCATATGCTGCTTCCTGCTCAGGGTTACCCAGTACATTCGCCACCGTCAGATAGAAGTTAATCGATAAATTTAACGCGGCATAACCAACAAAACCGGAAAATGCAGCGACACCTTTTTCTTCACGTGCCAAACCTAATGGAATAGCAACGGCAAACATCACAGGCAAATAAATGAAGGCGACTAAGCCAATTTTTGTCATCCACATGAAAATAAGCTGCAGCACCATGTTATCCAGCAACGGCATGCTTTCTTTTACTGCGCTGCTAGACAATGAACTGCCGACACCTAACAAGATACCGGAGAACGCAAGCAATGCGACCGGCAACATGAAGGTTTTACCGAGACTTTGGAAAAATTCCCAAAGTGTAGTTTTCTTGGAAGTATGAGACATGATTGGCTACCTCTAACCCTTTTTTATTGTTGTAGGTACAATGTGATAAAACGTTTTATCAAAAATATTTAAAAAAACGCCAACATAGATTAATAAACCATCTTTGCCAGCGCTTTAGTCATTCACTAAAATAATGATAAAACGTTTTATCAACTATTATTGATACTTTGATCACGTAAATACCGCGACGTAAAACACATTATCTAAACTGTGATCCTGATAAGGTTATGGTTAAATAGATATAACGTTTTACTTCGTTATAATGCACCCTAAGGCGTGCTAATAAATTCCATAAGTTGTTGTTAATGAGTCCTCGAAAAATAAAAATCACTGATGTTGCAGAATACGCGGGAGTCTCGGTATCTACCGTGTCACTGGTATTAGGTAATAAAGGAAGGATATCTGAATCCACCATCAAAAAAGTCAATAAGGCTATTGATGATCTCGGCTATGTACGGAATAAAGCGGCGGCTAACTTACGATCAAATCAATCGAACTTGATCGGCTTGATCCTACGTGACATTACGGATCCTTTTTATACCGAAATTACGGCAGGGATCAGCGAAGAACTAGAAAAGCACGGCTATATGCTCTTTTTAGCACAATGTGGCGACTCACCAGATAAGCTTTTGAAATGTGTTCAATCGATGGTGCAACAGAGCGTCGCAGGTATTGTATTCAGCCCAGTAAGAGGTTCTACACAACCGATTATCGACATGGCAGAAACCCACGAGATACCGATCGTGTGTGTGGCACGCGCATCAGTCGAGTTCGATATTGATTATATCGGTCCAGATAATAATCACGCATCCAAAATGGCAACTCAATACCTTATTGAACAGGGGCACCGCCATATTGCCTATGTGGGTGGAAGCAGCGATTCATTAACACGTGCAGAACGTATTGGCGGCTATTGTACAACCTTGATGCAATATGGCTTACCCTTCAAAAATGAGTGGGTGCTAGAGTGTGGTAATTCACAAAAAGAAGCCGCTGAAACTGTGCAGTATCTATTGAACCACCAGCCAAAAATTACCGCCATTTTATGCCATCGCCCAGCGACAGCATTAGGTGCTATTTACGGTGTGCGCCGAGCGAACCGTAGTATTGGTAAGGATAATTACATTGGTCAACAAGTGGCATTAATCGGCTTTGATGATGTACCAGAAGCAGAACTTACTCAGCCATCGTTAACCTTTGTTACCTCACCAGCTAAAGAAATCGGTCAGCAAGCAGGTTTACGTTTACTGGAAAGAATGAAGAAAAATACAGGCTCAGCACAAAGGGTTATACTTTCCCCGACGTTGCTACAGCGTGAATCTGCATAAAATCATAAATTTAAAATTAACTTATGACTATTTACCTTTTTATAGCTATAAAAAAAGCTTCGTAGAGACGAAGCTTTTTATGATGCGATACCAAGCATTATACTTAGTCGATAGAGCACCAGAAATTAAAGGTAGTCACACAGATATGCCGTCGATGACATGATTTTTACCTCGAATGATGAATCACCTGGTACTTCAAAATCATCCCCTGCATTGAATGTCTCCCATTCTACATGACCAGGTCGCTTCACATCCATTGAGCCTTTAACCACAGTCATTCGCTCGGGTGCAGCGGTACCAAACGTATATTCCCCAGCAGCCATAACACCAACACTCGTTCGATCGCCTTGAGTTTCAAAACCGATTGATTTCACTTGGCCTTCAAAATATTCATTAACATTCAACATGATATTCCCTATCATTCATTTTTATTGACTGGCTTTGAAGCTATCACAGTTTATATCCCCAAGCTATCCCCGCTAGAAAAGTAAGATCACGTTAATCATTAAATTTTTAGTGAAATGTTCGTCGCATTAAAATATCTTATTTAACTCATCTCACGAACCGAAAAGAGGCGATATGAAAAAGCAACTTTTGTGTATCACATTAAGCAGCGTACTTTTAATAGGCTGCTCAGCTCAAGAGAAGCAAGGCATTAAGGATGGCTTCACTGAAATCGGTCATACCACTCGTGATGTTACCCGTGCCACTGGTCATTTTTTCCGTGATACCACTAAAGATGTCATTAGCAATGCCAAAGAAGCGACATCGTCAGATGAAGAGTAATAGATAACAATACATTTTGGCTCAATCACTTATTTACGTGTAATGTAGAACAACAATCTCGCTCATCAAGCGCCTCAAGGATCGAGCAGTGGCTGGCATCATCGTCCACATGACCACAACAAGCATCATTAAGTTTCTTCAATGCAGTTCGAATTCGCGTTAATTCTGCGATTTTCATATCAACATCATCTAACTTCGTTTGAGTAATGGCTTTCACCTCTGCACAGCTATGTTGACTGGCTTCTAGTCGAATGCCCAGCAACTCGCGAATTTCATCGAGGCTCAATCCAATTGCTTTCGCCCTAATAATAAAATTGATGCGCGACAAGTTTTCTTCACTGTATAAGCGATAACCACTATTGCTACGCCCAGCAGGCTCCATCAAGCCATTTTTTTCATAAAACCGCAGTGTATCGTTACTTACCCCACATAATTTTGCGAGCTGTCCAATCAAATACATATACCGACTCCGTTGTGCTTCAATGATTTTGTAGGGTTAAATAGGGAAAACAGCCAAGAGCAAACGTTTGCGTCACTTCGAAATTAATGTAAAATACGCACAACAGATGCTTCTACAGCTCAATGAAAGCTTGGTTTTTTCAATTTTAGCCGAGGCTATTTCCCAAGACTACCGACATCATGCAGTTGTTTTGGGAAATATCCTATTCACCGTGTATTTAGAGAGATGGTAGCAATGGAAAACGCTCGTCCTGTTCACCGTGCGCTTATTAGCGTATCAGACAAAACTGGTATTGTTGAATTCGCTCAAGCACTAGCTAACCGTGGCGTAGAGATCCTTTCTACTGGCGGTACTGCGCGTCTACTTGCAGAGAAAAATATCAAAGTAACTGAAGTTTCTGAATATACTGGCTTCCCAGAAATGATGGATGGTCGTGTAAAGACACTGCATCCTAAAGTACACGGCGGTGTACTTGGTCGTCGTGGTCAAGATGACGCAGTAATGGCTGAACATGGCATTGCACCAATCGATATGGTTGTCGTTAACCTATACCCATTCGCAGAAACAGTGGCGAAAGAAGGTTGTACACTGGCTGACGCCGTTGAGAACATCGATATCGGTGGTCCAACAATGGTACGTTCAGCTGCGAAGAACCACAAAGACGTCACGATCATTGTGAATGCGCACGACTACGATCGCGTATTAACAGAAATGGCAACAAACAACGGTTCACTTACACACGCGACCCGCTTTGATCTTGCTATTGCAGCCTTTGAACATACTGCCGCTTATGACGGTATGATTGCGAACTACTTTGGTACAATGGTGCCATCGTACGGTGACAATACTGAAGGCGATACTGAATCTAAATTCCCACGCACCTTTAACCAGCAGTTCGAAAAGAAACAAGACATGCGCTACGGCGAAAACAGCCACCAAGCTGCTGCTTTCTATGTTGAAGCTAACCCTGAAGAAGCGTCAGTCTCTACTGCTCGCCAAATTCAAGGTAAAGCACTTTCTTACAACAACATCGCCGATACTGACGCAGCACTTGAATGTGTGAAAGAATTCGATGAGCCAGCATGTGTAATAGTTAAACACGCTAACCCATGTGGTGTTGCGCTAGGTAAAGACGTTCTAGAAGCGTACAACCGTGCTTATCAAACAGATCCAACATCAGCCTTTGGTGGCATCATAGCTTTTAACCGTCAACTCGATGCGGCAACAGCAACTGCTATCACTGAGCGTCAGTTCGTTGAAGTCATCATTGCGCCTTCAGTATCAGCAGAAGCGATTGAAATCATTGCAGCGAAGAAAAACCTTCGTTTACTTGAGTGCGGCGAATGGTCAACTAAAACCACTAGCTTTGACGTTAAGCGCGTTAATGGTGGTCTATTAGTACAAGACCGTGACCAAGGTATGGTTTCAGCTGACGACCTTAATGTAGTTTCTAAGCGTCAACCAACCGCTGAAGAGTTAAAAGACGCATTATTCTGCTGGAAAGTAGCAAAATACGTAAAATCTAATGCGATTGTTTACTCTAAGGGTGACATGACTGTTGGCGTTGGTGCTGGCCAAATGAGCCGTGTTTACTCTGCAAAAATTGCAGGTATTAAAGCCGCTGACGAAGGCCTTCAAGTTGAAGGTTGTGTAATGGCATCGGATGCATTCTTCCCATTCCGTGATGGTATAGACGCCGCTGCTGAAGCTGGCATTAAATGCGTTATTCAACCGGGTGGTTCTATGCGTGATAATGAAGTTATCGCAGCAGCCGATGAACACGGCATGGCAATGCTATTTACTGGCATGCGTCACTTCCGCCACTAAGTTGCACATAGCAAAAAAGGCCAGTGCATTTCGCTGGCCTGTTTAAACGAATACTATGCCTCTGATTCACATCAGGGGCTTCTCTATTTAGTAAGTACATTGAACATTAGGGAAGAATTACGATGAAAGTTCTTATTATTGGTAATGGTGGTCGTGAACATGCACTCGCGTGGAAAACGGCACAATCTGCAGACGTAAACACTATTTTCGTTGCTCCAGGTAACCCTGGTACTGCTCTTGAACCTAAAGTCGAAAATGTTGCTATTGGTGTTGAAGACATCGAAGCATTAGTCGCTTTTGCCAAAGAAAACGCGATAGACCTAACCATTGTTGGCCCTGAAGCACCTCTTGTTATTGGTGTTGTTGATGCATTCCGTGCGGCAGGGTTAGCTATTTTTGGTCCAACACAAGCAGCTGCTCAGCTTGAAGGCTCAAAAGCATTTACTAAAGACTTTCTTGCTCGCCATGACATCCCTACCGCTGAATACCAAAACTTCACTGAAATTGACCCCGCTTTAGCTTACCTACAAGAAAAAGGTGCTCCGATTGTAGTTAAAGCTGATGGTTTAGCAGCAGGTAAAGGCGTTATCGTTGCGATGACATTACAAGAAGCAGAAAACGCAGTGCGCGACATGCTTGCAGGGAATGCATTTGGCGAGGCTGGTCACCGTGTGGTGATTGAAGAATTCCTCGACGGTGAAGAAGCCAGTTTCATCGTAATGGTCGATGGTAAAAATGTACTACCTATGGCCACCAGCCAAGATCACAAACGTGTTGGCAATGGCGATACAGGCCCTAACACTGGAGGCATGGGCGCATACTCTCCAGCACCTGTTGTTACCCAAGCGATTCATGATCGTGTCATGGAAGAGGTTATCTACCCAACCGTGCGCGGTATGGCAGCAGAAAACACACCTTATACTGGCTTCTTATATGCCGGTTTGATGGTGATGGCCGATGGCACACCAAAAGTGATTGAGTACAACTGCCGTTTTGGTGATCCTGAAACACAACCAATCATGTTACGCCTACAGTCTGATCTTGTTGAATTATGCCTTGCAGCTATTGACCAGAAACTGGATACCGTTGAATCGAAGTGGGATCCACGTGCTGCGATGGGGATTGTTTTAGCCGCTGGTGGTTACCCTGCCGATTACGCGAAAGGCGCAATTATTTCAGGGCTGCCACAGCAAGACGTTGCCGGTGAAAAAGTATTCCAAGCCGGTACAGCCAGTAACAATGGCGCTATCGTGACTAACGGTGGTCGTGTTTTATGTGCAACAGCAATGGGTGATAGCGTTTCTGACGCCCAGAAACGTGCCTACGCGCTTACTAAACAAATATCATGGGATGGCATGTTCCACCGTGATGACATCGGCTACCGTGCGATTGCACGCGAGCTAGAAGCATAACTATATGCTCGGTACAGGATGAAACCTGAGTGATTCTCTGTAAACATCTTAGGTATTATTCACATCGTTGTATCAATAAAAAAACGCGCTGATATGTCAGCGCGTTTTTTTATCTATTCTTAACCGAAAATTGAAGTATTACTCATCCAATAATTTCGGTGGGTAAATACAATGCTGAGTATTACCTTTTAACAACAACAGTTGTTCTGCTATCAACGCTTTCTTCTGTATTTTACCATTCACAGCCATAAAGCCATCTTGAGACAGTGCTTGTACTTGCTGCAACATTGAATCTGACAGTGTTGGCTGAAAAGCAACTTCAAGCTCTCTATTGTCACCACAACGCATAAAACGATTGCCAGCCCATCGCCCCTGAATTAATGACTTACCTTGTTTATTTTGATTCTTCACCAGATCAATCGCAGTATTGGCTTGAATCTTTAATTCAGTAAGTTGAGCATCAGATAATGGTAATACTGTGTCTGCCACCGTATAACGCTGGAATACAGCATTACCTTCAGTGTCGTAACGCACATGCATTGTAAACGACTTTAATCCATCGTCATGTAATTGTGTACCTTGGCGTTTCATCTCACGCAACTTGCCTTCTCGCCAACGATAATCAGATTGATATTTACTAGCATCACCCACGATTAAGACTTCTGATAATTGAATCGCGCGCTTTTGTCGATGAGAGTACCAATAGAGTGATGTGGTATCGCCAGTGATTTCACCACCAGAAATAGTTTGAATAGGTGCGATAGGGTTTTCAGGAACAGAACTAGCCACACAGCCAGTTAGAAGAAGAAAAGAAAAAAGAGGAACTAAAAACTTCATAAAAGAAAACACCGCCAGATAATATTACCTGGCGGAGTATAGATTACTTCAGTGCATCTTTCAGTGCTTTACCTGAAACAAATGCAGGAACATTCGCAGCTGCAATTTGAATTTCTTGACCAGTCTGTGGATTACGACCAGTACGTGCAGCACGGTGATTTACTTTAAATGTACCAAAGCCAATTAGTTGAACTTGATCGCCTTCTTTAAGCGCGCCAGTAATGCCCTCAAGAGTTGATTCCAAAGCTAGCTTAGCTTGCGCTTTTGATAGATCTGCTTTTTCTGCGATCAGGTCAATTAGTTGAGTCTTGTTCATTTGGTTTCCCCTCTAAGGTTTATGTTCTTCAGACGCCACAACTCTAATTCAAAATAAGCCCGTGTGGCAAAGGTTTGTCAGCTATCATGTGGCTATATGCGGACTCTTTAACCATAAACTGAGCGCAAGTTCACAAAACATTACAAATCTCATTCGTGAAATAGTTGTATTTCTTCTTCTCAACACCGCTTAATATATACCCATCTACATTTATCACTGACAGGTTTGCATGATTCTCCTTACGATTTACATCACAATTGCTATTGGTGTTTCGTTTATTTGCTCGGTTTTAGAAGCGGTTTTGCTTAGTATTTCACCAACGTATATTGGTTCATTACGCCAGCAAAACCATCCTGCGGCACCGCGTTTAGCCGCCTTAAAAGAGAATATTGACCGTCCATTGGCCTCTATTTTAACGCTAAATACTATTGCCCATACTGTGGGTGCAGCAACAGCAGGTGCCCAAGCAACGGTCGTATTTGGTAGTGAGTGGCTCGGTGTTTTTTCTGCCGTTTTAACCTTCGGTATTCTGTTATTTTCTGAGATTATTCCCAAAACTCTCGGGGCAACCTACTGGCGTCAAATGGCACCGGCAGCGTCAACGATTCTTAACTGGATGGTATGGGCATTAACCCCTTTTGTTTGGGTATCAGAACAAATCACACGTCGTTTAGCTCATGGTCATGCACAACCAAAATTACGAGATGAATTATCAGCAATGGCAATGTTAGCAAAAGAGTCGGGGGAATTAGCGGAAGGTGAATCGAAGATTCTGACGAATTTACTGCAGTTTCGTGATGTAAGTGTGACCAAAATCATGACACCTCGCCCTGTTCTTTTCCGCGTTGAAGCAGAGCAGTCAATCAATGCATTTTTATCAAAACATAAAGAGAGCCCTTTTTCTCGCCCATTAGTATATAGCGAGCAAAAAGACAATATCTTAGGCTTCGTTCATCGCCTAGAATTATTTGCTGAAAGCCAAGCTGGCCATGGAAATAAAGAATTGGGTGCCATAATGCGCCCGATCCCCGTTGTAATGAACAACATGAGCGTACCACAGGCATTTGAACGACTCATGACAGAGCACTCTCAGCTTATTCTTGTGGTTGATGAATACGGTACGGTTCAGGGGCTAGTGACACTAGAGGATATTTTTGAAAGCTTAGTAGGCGAAGAAATTGTCGATGAAGCCGATAAAAATACCGACATGCAGCAACTGGCTTACCAACGCTGGGAAAAATGGAAAAAACAACACGGCGTGATTGAAAGTAAAGACGACGAATAATTTACATCGCATACTTAACATTGTATCCAAAAGGGACCACTAAGGTCCCTTTTTTATCCGTCAAGCATTCACGACAGCAGCTACAGGCTGCTTGGTAATACGTGTCACTACCAAACCAGCCACCAGCATCACGATCGTAGGAACAATCCACCCTGCGTAATAATGGTACAACGGCACATATTGCGTAAACCAAACATCCCATGTTTCCGGCATGCTACCCAAGATATGCGCGGCATCGAAACAACCAAAAATCAAGGCTATCGCCACCGTCATTAATACTGCAGCTGGTGCCACACGATGACGCAGTGGCGCAATCATCAACAACGCAATGGCAATAGGATGCAACGCGACAACAACCGGTAACGTCACTGCCAATAACTGATCCAAGCCCACATTGGCAACTAAACCCGCCAAAATCATCGTTACCCACACACTACGACTGTACGACACTGAAGAGAAGGTACGGTTGTAAAACTCACTGCCCGCAGTAGTCACGCCGATAGCCGTCGTTAAACATGCCAATATCATCACTAAACCCAGCAACATGGTGCCGTACACACCAAAATGGTGATTGGTAAATGCCGTCAAGATCTCACCACCATTGGTGAAATCTGTTCCTAAATAAGCACTGGTTGAACCGATGTAAGCCAGCGACATGTACACCGCAGCCATCGCGGTTGCATACATCACTGCTGCAATGAAGGTATATTTGGCAGTGGCTTTCGGACATTCCACCCCCATACTTTTGATCGCGCGGAAAATTACCCAACCAAACCCAATCGAGCCCAAAGCATCCATCGTCATGTAGCCTTGGGTCAGGCCTTCTGCCAACGCTCCATCAACATACGGACCTTTCGCCTGCATCACTTGACCAGCAGGAAACAAGAACGCAAAAGCTGCCATAACAGCTAAAATAGCCAATAAAACAGGGGTTAGCCATTTACCAATGGTGTCGACCAATTTCCCCGGAAACAATGAGAACAAGATAGTAATAACACAGAACGCGATTGAAAACGGCACCAACACGTCACCACCAATAAATGGCGCAAAGCTGAACTGATACGCCACCGTGATGGCACGGGGAATAACAAATGCAGGTCCAATCACGATAAACACCATCACCCAAAAGCTAGTCGCTAACGGGCGAGGTAAAGCCGCAGTCAGATTATCTGAACCTTTCACCAGAGCAACGATAATCAACGCCAACGCAGGAAGTCCCACCCCGGTTAACAGGAAACCCGTCATGCCCGATAGGAAATGTTCACCGGCTTGAAACCCCAAGAATGGCGGGAAGATCAAGTTCCCAGCCCCTAAATACATGGCAAAAGTCATGAATCCTAAGGCTGCGATATTGCGCCCAGTTAATACGTTGGTAGACATAATGTTCCTCGATACAGCTGTTTGTTTAAGCTTGGAGGAAACTAGGAGGGAGCTTGAATGTAGAATATTACCCTGCCAGCTTCTTCACAAGCCGACAGAAAAAAGATATAGCCTGTCAGCCCCGAATGAGTTTCAGAGAGAGTAAGAGGAGCACGCGAATGCCAACAGCAAGGTCGCTGTTGTTATTTACGGTTTTCAAAAAAGCGGATGCTTTCATGCTCATTCCTACACGACAAGTAATGACGTAATTAATAGTTAAGATGACAAGGCAATACCTCATCGATTACCTCCAGTTATAAACGCCTTTACGATCACAATTCAAGTAACAATATTAAATAAGTCGATTGGAACAAATAAGAACCAACAACCAGTCAATTAAACTGCTTTTAATGTTACAGATTGAAATATTACACTTAACTAGCGATTAACAAGTTTGCATCAAGGTAAGTATCCCTGCATGAATCATCTTTCATTGCGCTTTAATCCTTCTTTACCAGACGTAAAAAAGGAGCCATTAGGCTCCTTTTTTAAATATTGCTCAGTCACTCGTTCATGACTATCGTGGTTTACAGCGCAATACCAATGTTGCTGACTTGCTCATCACGCAATTCGTCACGTAAACTTTTAATCAACTCGATATCACGTCGTTCAGCTTCTTTTAGTGCACGGAAAATAGCCCACTGGACATCCCATTCTTCACAAACGGCTTCGTTATCTTTTTGGTTTTCGTTTGTTATCTCAATACCTGTTTGAGCAAACTCAAGATCAGCAACCGTTTCTGCAGATAAGCTACTAATCTTTTCTAATGTCTCAAGCATTAGATCACGATCTAACATCGCATGCAGTAGATCAGCCAATGCAACACAAGCATCAATCGCAGGGTGTACCGCATAAAGATCATAATCAGCAGCACTTGGCACCAAGTCTTCTAATCTTTCTAGCTGACCTTCAAAGTTGATTTTGGCACTCTTAACCGTCAATATTTCCCAAATACTATCTACAATCACACGGTATTTTTGCGCTTCTGCAAATTTCGTTTCTTCACAAAATAAAGCAAAATTCGGGTACATACGCTCACATAGTGAGACCATAAAAGTAAGGTGTTGCCATGGTTCTAGTTTTTCGACACGAAGCTGAACAGGATTCTTAAGCATGGGATAATCTACGATAGTGATTTGCAAGGGAGTTTAATGCATAACTCGCCCGCACAAAAGGAAAAGCGATGAACAAAGTACTGATTGTATCTCGACAACAAGCGACCTATCGTCAATTAATCAAACAAGCACAATTACCAAGCTTGGAAATCACCGATGATCCCAAGCAAGCCTCGATAATATTAGCAGATCCTCCCAAGATCGCCCGGCAATTAGATGACTCCCCTGCACTACGCTGGCTGCAGTCCACCTTTGCGGGTATTGATGCACTAATTAAACCCGGGTTGCGTCAAGACTATCAATTAACCAACATTCGCGGGCATTTTGGTCAACTCATTGCGGAATACGTTATCGGGTTGACACTTAATTACACACGTCATTTCAGCCTTTATCACACGCAACAACACGCGGGTGTATGGCTGCCACAGCCTTATTGCTCTTTAACCAGCCAAACCATGGTGATATTAGGCACCGGTTCTATCGGTAGCCATTTAGCTCAGGTAGCAAGCGTACTCGGCATTAAAGTAATAGGCGTTAATCGATCGGGTATATCCGATACAACTGCATTTGATCAGGTTTATTCTTTGTCCAACCTGACAAATGCACTGGCTATGGCGACAATTGTTGTTTCAACCTTACCTGCCACACTTAACACAGACCAACTGCTTAATGCGGGTACTTTAGTGCACTGTAATAACGTTTTACTGTTCAATGTAGGGCGTGGTAATGCAGTGTGTGAGCATGGGTTATTGGGTGCGATAGATACAAACTCAGTTCAACATGCTTTTCTGGATGTTTTCAATCAAGAGCCACTCGCACAAAATCATCCCTTCTGGAAACATGATAAAATTACGGTTACGCCTCATATCGCAGCCGAAAGCTTTCCTGAACAAGTATTCAATATTTTTCGAGATAACTATTTACGTTTTATTGCCAATCAACCATTACATTGCAAAGTTGATTTTGACAAAGGATATTGAGGCTTACAGTATGGCGAAACATCTTAATAACATACTCGATCAGATACGACACTGCGAGATCTGCAAGGATCATCTTCTTGCAGGGCCACGCCCGATCATTCAAGCACATTCACAAGCGAAGCTGATGATCATTGGTCAAGCACCTGGTACCAAAGTGCATGAAACTGGCATTCCATGGAATGACCCAAGCGGTGAACGACTACGTCGCTGGCTCGATTTAGACTCAGAAACCTTCTATAACCCACAACAAATCGCCATCATGCCGATGGGACTGTGCTATCCCGGAAAAGGAAAGTCAGGCGATTTACCGCCGCGACCAGAATGCGCAACACAGTGGCATCATCAGGTCTTACCCTTATTACCCAATATCGGCATGACATTAGTCATTGGGCAATACGCGCAAAACTATTATCTTAATAATAAGCCCAAGACTCTCACTGAAACTGTGCGTGCTTGGCGTCAGTGGGCACCTCGGTATATTCCGATGCCGCACCCTTCACCACGCAATACACTGTGGTTAAAGAAGAACCCATGGTTTGAAGAAGATGTTGTGCCATACATCAGAGAGTATGTTCACCAACATTTGGGTGGGAATTAAGCTTCAACTCTAGTACTTCCTTACAGGTTTACTGTGACAGTAAATACAGGATTGCTGTAACATTCACTTACCGAATTCACTTTTTATGCCGATTATGCCTAACCTTTTAAAAAACAGATATGCTCTTACTTTAGGGGCGCTTACTCTCTTTGCCTTCATTCTTAATGCATTATTCCCATTAATTTCTGATGACTTTTGTCATTTAGGAAGCTATGTGCAACTTGGGGGAGTAGAAGCCGCAATAAAGACATACATGACTTGGAATGCCAGAGTCGGGGAGATATTTTCAGTGCTCGTTGGCACTCACTTAATCGGCCTACCTTTTGCCATAGTGAATACCTTTGTTTTTGCCATCATTCTCATCATGATTCACCCTCTACTTTTTGCTCGTAGAGGCAAGACAAATAGTGATGCTTTATTCTTAATAATTTTCTTCACATTACTATCAATATCAACCGTGTTTGGAGCTGTATTCCTTTGGCGAGCAGGAGCAATGAACTATGCATGGCCCCTAGCATTCTGCTTGATGCATTTTACAGTTTTTCGTTATTACTATGCAGGGATAAATAGCTGGTACAACACAACTAACATCACCATGATTGTTCTTTTTAGCCTGCTTAGCTTTTTTGCAGGAATGAGTAGTTTTGATTTAGGTGCATTAGGCTGCATCATTCACGTTGTTATATTTATTTACAGGAGAATAAATAGAGACACGGAAAGCTTCCGATTCCTCTTACCTACTGTCAGCTTTATTGCTGGTTTTATCGCCCTATATACAGCACCCGGCACACAACTTAGAGCTAATGGTGTTGATGATTACACTTCACTAGGACAAATTATCTCTTGGATCCTAGCTTTTGAATTCCCTCAATTAGCAGCGCACTATCTCGATACTCTAGGTCGTTCGATGTATAAAACGAACTATGTTCTTGCAGTCGCATCGCTTGCAACTACATATTTTATCGCTAGATTACAAGCACAATACCATTTCATACCACTTAAGCGCTGGCACTTGTTATCAGGGTATTTAAGTTTACTGTTAATATTAATCGGCTTGTTATTCAGCAATAGTAGTAAACCGTCAGGTGATTCATTAGGCGCAATAATTTTATTCAACAACCTTATTCTGTCTGCAGTAGCCCTTGTCTATTTACTCAGAAATAAAACCTTGTTCACCAAGCATTATACAACTGCCTTTATGATTGTATTTTTCCATTGTCTCATGCTCATCGATGCTTCAGCGTATACTGTTGGTGTGATACCAGCTAGACGAGCTTATTTAACGGCAAGTGTACTTGCTGCACTCATTTTATCGATGATAATACAAATTAATTGGTCAACACTGAGAAAGAAATGTGTTTTCATTCCACTCTTTGTAATTAGTTCAGCGTTTTTAAGTTTGGAAACATGGGGACTATACATTACTAATGAAGCCCTTATCACGAAACCAATGGCTCGATTAAATACAACTGATAACTTGATCATTCAGACTGAACATAAAGTATTAAAAGCACCGCAATTTTATGATTGGTCTCCCCTATCTACGAATAAAAGTGACTGGGTAAATCGCTGTTTTGTTCGCTACAACGGCATAAAAAATATTTCACAAACGAATGAAACAGAGCATGTCTCACTCATAGAGTACCTTGATTACTTAGTAAACATTAAGGAAGCCCTATAATGTTTACACGTTATGCTTTAATCGGCATTGTAAATACAGCCGTTCACTTTGCCACATACTTCACTTTGATTACTTATGGTCTTAATCAAAGCAGTAGTAATGTACTGGCATTTTCTGTCGCAGTCAGTGGTTCTTATCTTTTGAATGCCAAATACACGTTCCAAGCCAAATATAAGCCCAAAGAGTATAGCCTATACGTTTTTTTCATGGGCATCTTAAGCTATTCAATTGGTTATATCGGAGATCACTTAGCCTTGCCTTCAATACTCTCACTGCTCACCTTCTCAGCATTAAGTTTATTAATTGGTTATAAGTTCTCAAAGTTACTCTTTTTAAAGGATAAGTAATGCTTATATCTCTTGTTGTTCCTGTATTTAATGAACAAGAAACTATCAATACATTCTACCAAGCGGTACGAAGTGATCACTTCCTACAACAAAAAGATGTAGAAATCATCTTTGTTAACGATGGAAGTTGTGATGAAACAGCCTCAATTATTCAACAATTGACACTTACAGACAGCTTGGTACGCCTTATAAATTTTTCTCGAAATTTTGGTAAAGAGCCTGCGCTATTCTGTGGTTTAGAACACAGTCGAGGCGATATTGTTGTTCCTCTTGATGTCGATTTACAAGATCCGATAGAGCTTATAGAAACTATGTATCTCAAATGGGAAGAAGGCGCTGAGTTAGTATTAGCAAAACGCGGAGATCGGAGCAGTGATCACTGGCTTAAACGAGTGACTGCAAACTGGTTTTACAAGCTCCATAACGTGCTTTCACATTCAAAAATTGAAGAAAATGTCGGTGACTTTCGACTTATGGACAGACGTGTTGTCGATATCGTCATCACACTTCAAGAGAAGAACCTTTTCATGAAAGGACTTCTTTCTTGGCCTGGTTTTAACCCAGAAATCGTTGAATATAAAAGACCAGAGCGCATTGCAGGAACAACTAAATTTAATGGCTTAAAACTCTTAAATTTAGCGATTGAAGGGATTACTAATTTTAGTACTACACCTTTGAAGCTTGCCAGTTACATTGGTTTTGCAATTTCGTTCCTTTCTATTTTCTATGGCAGTACCATCATTATTCAAAAACTCTTTTTTAGCATCGATGTACCTGGATATGCCTCATTGATGACAGTCATGGTATTTATGGGAGGCATTCAACTCATAACTATTGGTATTTTAGGTGAATACGTGGGAAGAATTTATACTGAAGTGAAAGGAAGGCCTCGCTATGTTATCCATTCGCAAAAAAATATCGAGACCTCTCAAAGTGATCCACAACCGATATCAAAAATAGGCTAATAAAAAAGCGTCCATAATGGACGCTTCTTGTGTTTTGTTAATACGATTACTTGTGATACGGCTTAGACAGCTCATGCACAGCATCAACGAACACACCTGCATTTTCAGGCGGCACATCTAAGTGAATGCCATGGCCAAGGTTAAAGACGTGGCCTGTACCTTCATCACCGTAACCGTCAAGAATCGTCGCGACTTCTTGGCGAATACGCTCTGGTTGTGCATATAGAATCGATGGATCCATATTGCCTTGAAGGGCAACTTTGTCTCCTACTCGACGATTAGCATCAGCAATATTAATCGTCCAATCAAGACCGATTGCATCACAACCTGTTGCTGCAATTTGCTCTAACCACATGCCGCCATTTTTAGTGAATAGCGTAACAGGAACACGACGTCCATCGTTTTCACGGATCAGACCATCAACGATTTTATGCATATAACGTAACGAGAACTCGTTATAGTCACTTGGCGTTAGTACACCACCCCAAGTATCAAACACCATAACAGATTGCGCACCCGCTTTGATTTGCGCATTCAAGTATTCAACAACGCTATCTGCTAGCTTATCAAGAAGTAAATGTAGCGTTGTAGGTTCTGCATACATCATTTTCTTGATCTTAGTGAAGGCTTTAGAACTACCGCCTTCAACCATGTAAGTCGCTAAGGTCCATGGGCTACCAGAGAAGCCAATGAGTGGTACTTCACCTTGCAGATCTTTACGGATTTGACGTACTGCATTCATTACATACTGCAACTCGCCTTCCGGATCAGGTAGACCGATCTTATCTACATCCGCTTTACAGGTAATCGGACGCTCAAATTTAGGCCCTTCACCCGCTTCAAAATACAAACCTAATCCCATTGCATCAGGAATAGTTAAAATATCGGAGAAGAGAATCGCTGCATCCAAAGGAAAACGACGTAGTGGTTGAAGCGTTACTTCACTCGCTAGTTCCGCGTTCTTACATAGCGACATAAAGTCACCAGCAACGCTACGTGTCGCACGGTATTCTGGCAAGTAACGGCCAGCCTGACGCATCATCCATACTGGTGTGCAATCTACCGGCTGCTTTAATAACGCACGTAGGTAGCGGTCATTCTTTAATTCGCTCATTCGAAACTCCATGGATAAATTCTGGGGCGTATTGTATCACTCATCGACTACAACAAAAGAGCCTGATTGTTAAGCCGATCATGTTTATTACAACAAATTTGAAACACTATT
The DNA here is from genome assembly GCF_003026285.1 of Photobacterium profundum. Classification (GTDB taxonomy): domain Bacteria; phylum Pseudomonadota; class Gammaproteobacteria; order Enterobacterales; family Vibrionaceae; genus Photobacterium; species Photobacterium profundum. The sequence goes on along the minus strand of NZ_PYOD01000017.1, from coordinate 22,382 downwards.
TTCGACTCAGTATGAAGTTTAAAACAAAGTCGACTCGTGAATAGTTATAATTAATGCATAGTGAATTCCACTCATCGAACCGAATCCTTTGTTTTAACGGTTCTTATATATGTTTAGTGCCTTTTATTAGATCAAGTGTCTCATCGATAAGCACTCGTGCAATCGTGCCTTTAGGAGCGATTGCAGGTAGCTCAGTCGCCTTCGCCCAAATCGCATCACTCAATTCTTCATAATCAGGTTTTAGCTCACCGCTTTCATAATCAGCTAAAAACGCCATCATAATGTTAGAAGGAAATGCCCAAGGCTGACTCGAAAAATAGCGAATATTGTGCACCTGAATGCCAGTCTCTTCTTCAACTTCCCGCGCAACACATTGTTCTAATGTTTCACCAGCCTCAACAAAACCGGCAATGACCGTATATATTCCTGATTTATGCCGAGGGTGCTGTGCCAATAATATTTGATCGTTTTTTCGCACAGCCACAATGATACAAGGCGATACTCGAGGGTACTGCGCATTACTACATTGTTGGCATACCATTGCAAATTGATCGCCCGCCAATACCGCCGCTCCACCACAAACAGAACAAAAGTTTTGTGTATGCAACATATGAGAAAGCTGAGTTGCCCTTCCGGCTAAATCAAACAACGTCTGATCGATACCTAATAATTCTCTTTGCGTATAAAAATCATCACTATGCGAACAATTATTGGCTTCTAGCCAGTAAACTGGGTGATCTAAATATTCACCAATTACTCGTGCTGAGTCAGTATTAAATGTTAATTCTGACTTTTCCAATAGTGGAATCGCATTATCTAATAGATATAATTTGCGATCATTTACCACACACCAATACGCTAATTCTCGTTTATTTAACATCAATATTACATCCATCCTTGCAGGGTATCGGTTTTACTGGCAATCTAACTACATAACGGATTTTAAGTCCGTATAAAAAGGCTCTCTTTTTAAAGAGATTCATCAGTAATTGTACTGAGTCGCCTTTGTTTTGAAATACGTATTTTATAATACCTATTTTTAACCAATATCGTCATAGTGCAAATAGATCATGAGGGTATGATCATGTTAAGTAAATTTGAGCAAGTTCAACAACAGTGGGGCGGTACAAGTGATGTTATCGATCACTGGCTGGTGTCCCGGCAGCAATTACTGATCGACTACTGTAAATTGGCCGGTCTCCCACCCTTCGAAAGCAATACACGCCAATTACCTACCTCTTCACAGTTACAACTCTTTTGCCAACAAGTTGTCGATTATATTTCAGCAGGTCATTTCAAAATCTACGATATGGTCATGGAAAAGTGGAATACGGCAGGATATTCACCGACAGAAGACATTTCACTGCTTTACGCGAGCATCACTCAAACAACCGATCCTATTCTTAATTTCACAGATCGTTATAGTGATATCGCAGAAGAAAATACGCTGATAGATTTAGACAAAGACCTATCTTCAATTGGTGAATTGCTAGAATTGCGATTTGGTCTTGAAGATAACCTGATTGAATTAATTAGCGAAAGCTTAGCGTGCCCACCAGGCGCTTAATCAAACCTGATCTAACAGCTAAAAACTAAGGAGCAGCTTATACGCTGTTTCTTAGTATTACCTCCCCCCATAAGCCCTTCCCCCCTCAAAGCACTGAAACATTCATGTTTACCTCTTTACGCCTCAAGTAATAATGCTGCTCACTATCAATTCCACCAACCAAACTATTTACACGATCACAATGAGTAATAGTTGCCTATTATTTGCCAAATAACAAAAAAAAGGCACCCCGAAGGATGCCTTTTTTCGCTAACACTAAACAACAATGATTAATCGTCGCTTAGGCCTGCGTTAAGTAGTGCAGCTAGGTCTTGAGATGCTTGTTCAGCATCAACCTGAGGTGCTACTGGCTCTAGCTCAGCATTACGCTCATTCTGACGACGCTGGTGGTAAGAGAAACCTGTACCCGCTGGAATTAGACGACCAACGATTACGTTTTCTTTCAGACCACGTAACTCATCACGCTTACCAGAAACAGCTGCTTCTGTAAGTACGCGAGTTGTTTCCTGGAACGACGCTGCAGAGATAAACGACTCAGTTGCAAGCGATGCTTTTGTGATACCCAATAGGTCACGGCTGAATGTTACGATGTCTTTACCATCAGCTTCTAGTTGACGGTTCGCAATATTCACACGAGAGAACTCAACCTGTTCGCCAGGTAGGAATTCTGAACCACCAGCCTTAACGATAGTAACCTTACGTAGCATCTGACGAATGATAGTCTCAATGTGCTTATCATTAATCTTAACGCCTTGTAGACGGTATACTTCCTGAACCTCGTTTACGATGTACTCAGCAACTGCGTGGACACCACGAAGACGCAAGATATCGTGTGGAGCTTCTGGACCATCTGCGATTACATCGCCACATTCAACTTTTTCGCCTTCGAATACGTTAAGCTGACGCCACTTGTGGATCATCTCTTCGTATGGTTGACCTTCACTTGGAGTGATGATCAAACGACGCTTACCTTTAGTTTCTTTACCGAAAGAAACAGCACCTGTTATTTCCGCTAGGATTGCAGGCTCTTTAGGTTTACGTGCTTCGAACAAGTCAGCAACTCGTGGTAGACCACCCGTGATATCTCGAGTACCGCCTGATTCCTGAGGAATACGCGATAAGATGTCACCGATGCCAACTAGAGCACTATCTTCAAGTTGAACAATCGCTTTACCAGGTAAGAAGTATTGAGCTGGCATATCAGTACCAGGGATCATTACATCGTTACCTTTGTCGTCAACTAGCTTAACCGTTGGACGCATATCTTTACCGGCACTAGTACGCTCTGCAGCGTCTAGAATAACGATTGAAGATAGGCCTGTTAGCTCATCAGTTTGACGAGAAACAGTTACACCATCGATAAAGTCAACGAACTGAACACGACCAGCCACTTCAGTGATGATTGGCATTGTGTGCGGGTCCCAGTTAGCTACAGTATCACCCTGTACTACTGAATCACCGTCGCCTTTGCTCAAAATCGAACCGTAAGGAAGCTTGTAGCTTTCTTTAGTACGACCGAATTCATCAATGATTGTCATTACTGACGCACGAGAAGTAATTACTAGCTTGCTTTCGCTGTTAGTAACGAACTTCGCATTGTGCAGACGCATTGAACCAGTGCTCTTAACCTGGATGTTATTTTCTGCTGCTGCACGAGATGCCGCACCACCGATGTGGAACGTACGCATCGTTAGCTGTGTACCTGGTTCACCGATTGACTGGGCAGCGACAACACCAACTGCTTCACCAGTATTAATCAAGTGACCACGTGCTAGATCGCGACCGTAACAGAACTTACAACAACCGAAGTCATTCTCACACGTTACTACTGAACGTACTTTAACTTGGTCAACAGAGTTATCTTCCAACAAGTCACACCACTTCTCATCAAGAAGCGTGTTACGTGGAGCAAGAACTTCATCAGTACCAGGTTTAAACACATCTTCAGCAACAACACGACCAAGAACTCGATCACCAAGTTGCTCTTTAACATCACCACCCTCGATAAGAGGAGTCATGGTGATACCAGCGTGCGTACCACAATCATCTGCAGTGATTACAACATCTTGTGCAACATCTACTAGACGACGAGTTAGGTAACCGGAGTTAGCTGTCTTAAGTGCCGTATCCGCAAGACCCTTACGAGCACCGTGAGTAGAGATGAAGTACTGTAGTACGTTCAGACCTTCACGGAAGTTCGCTGTGATCGGTGTTTCGATGATTGAGCCATCTGGCTTAGCCATCAAACCACGCATACCTGCTAGCTGACGAATCTGCGCTGCAGAACCACGAGCACCAGAATCGGCCATCATGTAAACGCTGTTAAACGATTTCTGCTGCTCTTCTTTACCGTCACGGTTAATAACAGTATCGAAAGACAAGTTATCCATCATCGCTTTAGCAACTTGCTCATTGGCAGTTGCCCAGATATCGATAACTTTGTTGTAACGTTCGCCGGCAGTTACAAGACCAGATTGGAACTGCTCTTGAATTTCTGCAACTTCTGCTTCCGCTTCTGCAATCTTGGTGTACTTAGCGTCAGGAATCAACATGTCGTCGATACCAACAGAAACACCAGAAAGTGCTGCGTACGCAAAACCTGTGTACATAATTTGGTCAGCAAAGACTACTGTCTCTTTCATGCCCAATTTACGGTAACACGTGTTCAATAGGGTCGAGATTTGCTTCTTACCTAGTGCTTCAGTGTTTACAAGGCTGTACGGAAGACCTTTAGGAACGATCTGCCATAAAATTGCACGACCAACAGTTGTATCTACTAGCGCGGTTTCTGAAGACAAGTTGCCTTGCTCATCATAAGCGTGCTCAGTAATACGAACTTTAACGCGAGCATGTAGCTCTGCATTCTTAGTACGGTAAGCTTTCTCTGCTTCTGCAGGTCCAGCTAGGTACATGCCTTCACCCTTCGCGTTGATTTTCTCACGCGTCATGTAGTAAAGACCCAATACAACATCCTGCGAAGGTACGATGATTGGATCACCGGACGCTGGAGATAGGATGTTATTGGTAGACATCATTAGTGCACGAGCTTCAAGCTGTGCTTCCAGAGTTAGAGGTACGTGTACCGCCATCTGGTCACCATCGAAGTCGGCGTTATATGCCGCACACACTAGTGGGTGAAGCTGAATAGCTTTACCTTCGATTAGTACTGGTTCAAATGCCTGAATACCCAAACGGTGCAATGTTGGTGCACGGTTTAGCATTACTGGGTGTTCGCGAATAACTTCGTCTAGAATATCCCAAACAACAGCTTCTTCACGCTCAACCATCTTCTTAGCAGCTTTGATCGTAGTCGCAAGACCACGAGCTTCTAGCTTACCGTAGATAAATGGTTTAAATAGCTCTAGTGCCATCTTCTTAGGAAGACCACACTGATGCAAACGTAGGTATGGACCTACGGTGATAACAGAACGACCAGAGTAGTCAACACGCTTACCAAGAAGGTTCTGACGGAAACGACCCTGCTTACCTTTGATCATATCAGCCAAAGATTTCAGAGGACGCTTGTTAGAGCCAGTGATAGCGCGGCCACGACGACCATTATCAAGTAATGCATCAACAGATTCCTGAAGCATACGTTTTTCGTTACGTACGATAATATCAGGAGCAGCCAGGTCTAATAGACGCTTAAGACGGTTGTTACGGTTAATTACGCGACGGTACAGATCATTCAGATCTGAAGTAGCGAAACGACCACCATCTAGCGGTACCAACGGACGTAGATCCGGCGGTAGAACTGGTAGTACAGACAGGATCATCCACTCTGGGTTGTTTCCTGAAAGTAAGAATGCTTCTACAAGCTTAAGACGCTTGGTTAGTTTTTTACGCTTAGTTTCAGAATTAGTTTCTTCTAATTCTTCACGCATAAGATCGATTTCAGCATTTAGGTCCATATTGGCCAATAGTGCTTTAACCGCTTCTGCGCCCATCTTAGCGTCAAATTCGTCGCCCCATTCTTCAAGTGCATCCAAGTACTGCTCTTCTGAAAGCAGCTGGCTACGCTCAAGATTGGTCATGCCTGGTTCAATTACTACGTAAGATTCGAAGTAAAGTACACGCTCGATATCACGTAGAGGCATGTCCATTAACAAACCGATACGAGATGGCAATGATTTTAAGAACCAGATGTGTGCAACGGGTGAAGCAAGCTCAATGTGACCCATACGCTCACGGCGTACTTTAGTCTGAGTAACTTCAACACCACATTTTTCACAAATAACACCACGGTGCTTTAGGCGCTTGTATTTGCCACAAAGACATTCGTAGTCTTTTACCGGGCCAAAAATACGTGCACAGAAAAGACCGTCACGTTCAGGCTTAAAGGTACGGTAGTTGATGGTTTCTGGCTTTTTAACTTCACCAAAAGACCATGAACGAATCATGTCAGGTGAAGCAAGACCGATTTTGATAGCATCAAATTCTTCAGTCTTATGTTGCGCTTTCAGAAACTTAAGTAAGTCTTTCACATTCGGCCCCTGTGAGGAGTTGACCCATAAAGGCGCCAGTCTGCTGGCGCCTTCATATTCATACCGGAGTAACTAATAAAATTGGCATAGCCAAATTTTATTCGTCTTCCAGCTCGATGTTGATACCCAACGAGCGGATTTCTTTCAACAATACGTTGAACGATTCCGGCATACCAGGTTCCATACGATGATCTCCGTCGACGATGTTTTTATACATCTTCGTACGGCCGTTAACGTCATCTGACTTAACAGTTAGCATTTCTTGAAGAGTATATGCAGCACCGTATGCTTCTAGTGCCCACACTTCCATCTCACCGAAACGCTGACCACCGAACTGAGCTTTACCACCCAGCGGCTGCTGAGTAACAAGGCTGTAAGAACCGGTAGAACGGGCGTGCATCTTGTCATCAACCAAGTGGTTCAGTTTCAGCATGTACATGTAACCAACGGTTACAGGACGCTCAAACATATCACCGGTACGACCGTCAAACATCTTCAGCTGACCAGACTCTGGCAAGTCACCAAGCTTCAACAGCTCTTTAATAGATGCTTCTGGAGCACCATCAAATACTGGAGTCGCAATCGGTAGACCGTCACGCAGGTTCTGGATCAACGTATGTACTTGAGCATCAGATAAAGCAGCAATATCTACAGTCTGGCGAGTATCACCTAGATCGTAAACTTTCTGTAGGAAGTTACGGAACTTATGTAACTCCTGCTGTTGCTTCAACATCTCGTTAAGCTTGTCACCGATACCTTTCGCTGCAAGACCCATGTGAGTCTCCAGAATCTGGCCGATGTTCATACGAGATGGTACACCCAATGGGTTCAGTACGATTTCAACAGTCTGACCTTTTTCATCGTATGGCATGTCTTCAACAGGACAAATCTTAGAGATTACACCCTTGTTACCATGACGACCCGCCATCTTATCACCAGGTTGAATGCGACGTTTAACAGCTAGGTAAACCTTAACAATCTTAAGGACACCAGGCGCTAAATCATCACCCTGAGTAATTTTACGACGCTTAGTTTCAAACTTCTTATCGAACTCAGCTTTTAATTCGTCATACTGTTCAGCTAGTTGTTCTAGTTGATTCTGTAGTGACTCATCATCAAGCGTAAGTGCGAATAGACGCTCGCGGTCCATTGAAGCAATTTTCTCTTCACTGTAGCCGATAGAAAGAAGAAGCGTACGAACACGAGCAAGAAGACCACCCTCAAGGATCTGGAATTCTTCTGTGATATCTTTCTTCGCTTCTTTAAGCTGCATCTCTTCAATTTCAAGAGCACGCTTATCTTTTTCTACGCCATCGCGAGTAAATACTTGAACATCGATGATCGTACCAGACACGCTGTTTGGTACACGTAAAGACGAATCTTTAACGTCAGATGCTTTTTCACCGAAGATTGCACGTAGCAGTTTTTCTTCTGGAGTAAGCTGAGTTTCACCCTTAGGTGTCACTTTACCTACCAGAATGTCGCCACCTTTAACTTCAGCGCCGATGTAAACGATACCTGATTCATCCAGCTTAGAAAGCGCAGCTTCACCCACATTCGGGATATCAGCAGTGATTTCTTCAGAACCTAGTTTCGTGTCACGCGCCACACAAGAAAGCTCTTGAATGTGGATTGTTGTCAAGCGATCTTGCTGTACAACACGCTCAGAAACTAAGATGGAATCCTCAAAGTTATAACCATTCCAAGGCATGAACGCGATACGAATGTTCTGGCCAAGAGCAAGTTCACCCAGATCGGTCGAAGGACCATCTGCAAGCACGTCACCACGAGATACTGGCTCACCTGGCATCACTGTTGGACGCTGGTTAATACAAGTATTCTGGTTAGAACGGGTGTACTTAGTTAGGTTATAAATATCGATACCAGCTTCGCCTGGTACTAGCTCGTCTTCGTTAACTTTAACAACGATACGAGAAGCATCTACAGACTGAACTTGACCGCCACGCTTAGCTACAGCAGTTACGCCGGAGTCAACCGCTACAGAACGTTCAATACCTGTACCAACTAACGGCTTATCAGCACGTAATGTTGGAACAGCCTGACGTTGCATGTTTGCACCCATAAGTGCACGGTTAGCATCATCGTGTTCTAGGAACGGGATTAGGGATGCCGCCACAGATACAACCTGGTTGGTTGCAACGTCCATGTATTGAACATGATCGCGTGGGTGCAAACCTGAATCGCCTTTCTGGCGAGCAGTGATTAGTTCATCGCTAAAGCTACCATCAGTTTCTAGCGCAGCATTCGCCTGAGCGATAACATACTGGCCTTCTTCGATAGCAGACAGGTAATCGATTTGGTCGGTAACTTTACCATCAACTACTTTACGGTATGGAGTTTCCAAGAAACCGTAAGAGTTACAACGCGCATATACAGATAGCGAGTTGATTAGACCGATGTTTGGACCTTCTGGCGTTTCGATAGGACATAGACGACCGTAGTGAGTCGCGTGTACATCTCGAACTTCAAAGCCAGCACGTTCACGAGTCAGACCACCTGGACCAAGCGCCGAAATACGACGTTTGTGAGTAACTTCTGATAGTGGGTTGTTCTGGTCCATAAACTGAGACAATTGAGAAGAACCGAAGAACTCCTTAACTGCAGCAGAAATTGGCTTAGCATTGATCAGGTCTTGAGGCATGATTGCATCAAGATCGCCTAAACTTAGACGCTCTTTAACAGCACGCTCAACACGAACTAGACCAACACGGAACTGGTTTTCAGCCATCTCACCAACTGAACGGATACGACGGTTACCAAGGTGGTCGATATCATCAACTTCACCACGGCCGTTACGGATCTCGATAAGCTTCTTCATCACTTCGATAATATCGCTGTGATCAAGGATGCCTGAACCAGTTGTTTCTTCACGAAGAAGAGAGCTGTTAAACTTCATACGGCCAACAGCTGATAAGTCATAGCGATCTTCAGAGAAGAATAAGCTATTAAACAGTTGTTCAGCTGCTTCACGTGTAGGTGGCTCACCAGGACGCATCATGCGGTAGATTTCTACTAACGCACTTAGACGGTCTGTTGTGCTATCAACACGTAATGTCTCAGACATGTATGGGCCATAATCTAAATCGTTCGTAAATAGAACTTCAATAGACTTGTGACCAGCCTGAGAAAGCAATGCTAATGTTTCCAGGCTTAATTCCTGGTTAGCAGCTGCAATTAGCTCGCCGGTTTCTTCATTCACGTAATCACGTGAAGAGATCTTACCCACGATGTATTCAACAGGTACTTCAATTTGATCAACGCCGTCTTTGCCTAATTGGCGAATATGACGAGCAGTGATACGACGACCTTGTTCAACGTACACTTTACCGTTAGCTTCGATATCAAAGCTTGCAGTTTCACCACGTAGACGTTCAGGCACTAGCTCCATGACTAATGACTTACCTTGAACTTCGAAAGAAACTTTATCGAAGAACATATCAAGGATTTGTTCTGTGGTGTAATCAAGTGCGCGTAAAATTACAGAAGCTGCTAGCTTACGACGACGGTCGATACGTACGAATACGTTATCCTTAGGATCAAATTCGAAATCCAACCATGAACCACGGTATGGGATTACGCGTGCATTATAAAGCACTTTACCTGAGGAGTGGGTCTTACCCTTATCGCTGTCGAAGAAGACACCCGGGCTACGGTGCAGCTGGGATACGATAACTCTCTCGGTACCGTTAATAACGAAAGTACCGTTATTTGTCATGAGCGGAATTTCGCCCATGTATACTTCTTGTTCTTTAATGTCTTTTACGGTGCCTGCAGGTGCGTCTTTGTCATACATGACAAGACGTAGCTTCACACGTAACGGTGCGGAGTAAGTTACGCCACGAATTTGACATTCTTTAACATCGAAGACCGGCTCACCGAGACGATAGCTAACGTATTGCAGCTCGGAATTGCCATTATAGCTCTGAATTGGAAAAACAGAACGAAAGGCAGCTTCTAGACCGTAATGCCCTTCTGGATCCTGCTCGATGAACTTTTGAAAAGAATCAAGCTGGATCGACAGCAAGTATGGAGCATCCAAAACGCGCGGACGCTTACCAAAATCCTTACGGATACGCTTTTTCTCGGTATAAGAGTAAACCATAGGTTCCTCAGATCGCTGATAAGTGATCCAAACTGTCCAACTAAGGGACAGTGACTAATAACACTGTTTATTGTAGGAACAGCCTTGAAGAATCAAAAACTGTTTTTTTGCACGAATAATGGTTACAAAACAATGTGAAAATTACCATTATCCTACAGCGCAAAAAGGCCGGAGGCAATTCAGCCTCCAGCCATTAGCCTTTTCAGGCTAAGAAACTAAGTAATAATTACTTAATTTCAACAGAAGCGCCAACTTCTTCTAGCTGAGCTTTAAGAGCTTCAGCTTCAGCTTTGTCAACACCTTCTTTAAGAGGTGCTGGAGCGCCGTCAACTACTGCTTTAGCTTCTTTAAGGCCAAGACCAGTTGCGCCACGTACAGCTTTGATAACTTGTACTTTCTGTGCGCCAACAGCTGTTAGGATAACGTCAAACTCAGTTTGCTCTTCAGCAGCTTCAGCAGAAGCACCGCCAGCAACTACTGCAGCAGCAGCAGTAACACCGAATTTTTCTTCCATAGCTTCGATAAGCTCAACAACTTGCATTACAGACATTTCTGCAACTGCGTCTAGGATTTGCTCGTTTGTGATAGACATAACAATTCTCTTTGAAATCAACAATTAATTTAATATAGCGTTCAGATAAAACAAGGACAATTAAGCCGCTGCTTCTTCTTTCTGATCGCGTACAGCTGCGATAGTACGTACCAGCTTGCCAGCTGAAGCTTCTTTCATGCACATCATTAGGCGTGCAATAGCTTCGTCGTAAGTTGGTAGTGTCGCAAGAACTTCTGCGTCAACAACAGCGCCTTCGAATGCGGCTGCTTTGAACTCGAAATCTTTATTCTCTTTAGCGAAATCTTTAAAAAGACGCGCTGCAGCACCTGGGTGCTCATTAGAGAAACCGATTAGTGAAGGACCAACAAAAACGTCTTTTAGACATTCAAAATCAGTACCTTCAACTGCGCGGCGTGCTAGTGTGTTACGAACAACTTTCAGGTAAACGCCGTTTTCACGAGCTTGTTTACGAAGAGAAGTCATCGCACCAACTGCAACACCACGAGAGTCAGCAACAACTGCAGACAGGGCACCATTGGCAGCTTCGTTGACTTCAGCAACAATTGCTTTTTTGTCTTGAAGATTTAATGCCATTGGATATAGCTCCTGGATTTTTTTTGCTGGGTTGCCCCAGTCATTACACCACTCACTGTCAGTATGACAGGAGAGACTTACGGCGCAGATCCAAGATAGATAAAATCAATCATGTTCTGGCACCGTCTACGTAGGTAAAGATTAAGTTTCGAAAAACACCTACGGTCTTTGACGAAGGCTAATTAACGAGTAATCAACCTCAGCCATGAATTTGTGAACGCCAAATTATACACTAACCTGGCAGTTCTGCAAATCAGTTTTAAAGGCTCGTTTCCAGAGTATTCTGGTCTAACGAAACACCTGCACCCATAGTGGTAGAGATGCTTACTTTCTTGATGAAAACACCTTTAGCTGAAGAAGGTTTAGCTTTCTTCAGAGCAACTAGAAGAGATTCTAAGTTCTCTTTTAGTTGAGCAGCATCAAAGTCCACTTTACCGATAGTAGTGTGGATGATGCCGTTTTTGTCGTTACGGTAACGAACCTGACCAGCTTTAGCATTTTTAACTGCTTGAGCAACGTTAGGAGTTACAGTACCAACCTTAGGGTTTGGCATAAGACCGCGAGGACCAAGGATAGTACCTAGTTGACCAACAACGCGCATTGCATCAGGAGATGCGATAACAACGTCAAAGTCCATGATACCTTTCTTAACTTGATCAGCAAGGTCGTCCATACCGATTAGGTCAGCGCCAGCTTCTTTAGCAGCTTCTGCGTTAGCACCTTGAGTGAACACAGCAACACGGATTTCACGACCAGTACCGTGTGGTAGCACTGTAGCGCCACGAACGTTTTGATCTGATTTACGTGCATCAATGCCAAGGTTAACAGCAACGTCAACGCTTTCTACAAATTTAGCAGTAGCTAGTTCTTTAAGAAGAGCAACAGCTTCGTTGATGTCGTAAGATTTAGTCGCATCAACTTTGTCACGAATTACGCGCATGCGCTTAGTAATTTTAGCCATTTTCTTAACCCTCTACCACTAGGCCCATTGAACGAGCAGTACCAGCAATCGAACGCTTCATAGCTTCGATGTCAGCACCAGTCATATCAGCTGCTTTAGTTTCAGCAATTTCCTGAACCTGAGCGTCAGTAATAGTACCAACTTTCTCAGTGTTAGGACGGCCAGAACCAGACTTAACGCCAGCAGCTTTCTTAAGAAGAACTGCAGCAGGTGGAGTCTTAGTGATGAACGTGAAAGAACGGTCACTGTAAACTGTGATAACTACAGGAGTCGGAAGACCCTTCTCAACAGAATCTGTACGTGCGTTAAACGCTTTACAGAATTCCATGATGTTAACACCGTGTTGACCTAGAGCAGGACCAACTGGTGGACTTGGGTTTGCTGCACCAGCTGCAACTTGCAGCTTGATGTATGCTTCTACTTTTTTAGCCATTGCTATATACCTAAATTTGGGTTCAAACGTCTATTTTCAAGAAATAGACTCCCCGTCTAACGAAAGGGCGCGAAATTATAGTCTAATCTCATGCCCATGACAATCAAAACTGATTATAAAACGATCAGTTCTTTTCTACTTGACCAAATTCCAATTCAACAGGCGTTGCACGACCGAAAATAGAAACAGAAACCTTAACACGGCTCTTATCATAATCGACATGCTCAACAACACCGTTGAAGTCTGCAAATGGGCCATCAGTAACACGAACCACTTCACCTGGTTCGAAGACTGTTTTATGGACTGGAGACTCACTCGCCTGCTGAAGACGATTAAGAATCGCATCCGCCTCTTTATCAGAGATAGGAGCAGGACGGTCAGATGTACCGCCAATGAACCCCATTACACGAGGAATACTACGTACTAGGTGCCATGTTTCATCATTCATCACCATTTGTACAAGCACATAGCCAGGGAAGAACTTACGCTCACTCTTCCTACGCTGGCCAGCACGCATTTCAACCACTTCCTCGGTTGGTACTAGTACCTCGTCAAAATAGTCTTCCATACTATGCATTTTGATGTGCTCGCGTAGTGATTGTGCTACTCGGCCTTCAAAACCAGAGAAAGCTTGCACTACATACCATCGTTTTTTTGGAGCTTCGCTCATGAACTCTTACCTCATACACCGGTAACTAGGCGGACTAAACGGACCATAATGCCGTCGATGCCCCACAGGGCTAAAGCCATAACAACAGTGACGGCTAAAACAATAAAGGTTGTCTGCGTAGCTTCCTGCCGAGTTGGCCATACCACTTTGCGGACTTCCATGCGCGATTCACGAGCAAACGTAATCGCGGTTTTACCTTTCGCTGTAAATATGGCGATACCACCAGCAGCAGCGACAAGAATCACTACTGATGCAGCACGCAATACTACAGAAACATCACTGTACAGGTAATTACCAACCACAGCGGCAGCTAACAAAGCAAATACAGTGACCCATTTAAGGCCATCCATACTGCTAGGGCTGTTTTGGTTTTCGGCATTCGCTTTCATACAACCAACCTGTAACTAGTCTCAATATAGACGAAAACAACCCCGCTATTGCGAGGTCCTAAATGAAGGAAAGGACTAAGCCTTTAATGACATTGATAAAAACTTCATTACTACGAACATTTATTCTACGCATTATGACCAAAAAATATGCTCATCAAAATTTAAGCGCAGAAAAAGGGCATCAAATGATGCCCTTTTTGGTACCGTGTCGTCAAATCTTATTCAAAGATCTTAGCAACAACACCTGCACCAACTGTACGACCACCTTCACGGATCGCAAAGCGCAGACCTTCGTCCATCGCGATAGGCGCGATTAGCGTAACTTTCATCTGAATGTTATCGCCAGGCATTACCATCTCAACGCCTTCTGGCAATTCGATAGTACCCGTTACATCAGTCGTACGGAAGTAGAACTGTGGGCGGTAACCTTTAAAGAAAGGAGTATGACGACCACCTTCATCTTTAGACAGAACATAAATTTCTGACTCAAAAGTAGTGTGCGGAGTGATTGAACCTGGCTTAGCAAGAACTTGACCACGCTCAACTTCATCACGCTTAGTACCACGAAGAAGAACACCAACGTTCTCACCAGCACGGCCTTCGTCAAGAAGCTTACGGAACATTTCAACACCAGTACATGTAGTAGTGATAGTCTCTTTGATACCGATGATAGCAACTTCTTCACCAACACGTACGATACCTTGCTCAACACGACCAGTTACAACAGTACCACGGCCTTGAATTGAGAAAACATCTTCGATTGGAAGGATGAATGGAAGATCGATTGCACGCTCTGGCTCTGGGATGTAGTTATCTAGAGCTTCAGCTAGTTCAACGATTTTCTCTTCCCACTGAGCTTCACCGTTAAGTGCGCCAAGTGCAGAACCCATGATTACTGGGCAATCATCGCCTGGGAAATCGTATTCAGAAAGAAGTTCACGAACTTCCATTTCTACTAGTTCTAGTAACTCTTCATCATCAACCATGTCACATTTGTTCATGAATACGATGATGTAAGGAATACCAACCTGACGACCAAGAAGGATGTGCTCACGTGTTTGTGGCATAGGACCATCAGTTGCAGCAACAACTAGGATACCACCATCCATTTGAGCAGCACCAGTGATCATGTTTTTAACATAATCGGCGTGTCCAGGACAATCAACGTGTGCATAGTGACGAGAAGGAGTATCGTATTCTACGTGAGAAGTAGAAATTGTGATACCGCGCTCGCGCTCTTCTGGAGCGTTATCGATAGAAGCGAAGTCTTTTGCATCACCACCGTATACTTTTGCAAGTGTAGTACAGATAGCAGCAGTTAGAGTTGTTTTACCGTGATCGACGTGGCCGATTGTACCAACGTTAACATGCGGTTTTAGACGTTCAAATTTTTCTTTAGACATGGATAGTCCCTCTAGACACGGCATTAGGTGGCATTACGACCACACAACCAAACATAGGTTTGTAGAGTATATATCAAATGATTTGAGAGCGACTTGGAGAGAGTGGTGCTAATAGGCGGAGTCGAACCGCCGACCTCACCCTTACCAAGGGTGCGCTCTACCAACTGAGCTATATCAGCGCACAAGAAGTATGGAGCGTGCAGCGGGAATCGAACCCGCATCATCAGCTTGGAAGGCTGAGGTAATAGCCATTATACGATGCACGCAAAACTCATCACTCGAAGAGCGGTCAAACTACTTGAAAATGGTGGAGGGGGAAGGATTCGAACCTTCGAAGGCAGAGCCGTCAGATTTACAATCTGATCCCTTTGGCCACTCGGGAACCCCTCCAGGGGTATAACTAAAATACTGGTGCCGACTACCGGAGTCGAACTGGTGACCTACTGATTACAAGTCAGTTGCTCTACCTACTGAGCTAAGTCGGCTTTAGTGCTGCGCATTTTAGTGAATGATCTATAGCCTTGCAATACCTTTAAAGCTATTTTTTGATTTTTTTGCTAACAGCTTTCTTTCTATAAGCTAACGGCATTTCGCATACAAGGCTAAACCTTCCAGCACTAACTCTGAACGATGCTGATAATGCCTTGACCATTGAACAGGGAGATGACGCACTCCGCCACCACACAAAATCACTTGAGGCTCTTCACCCAATTTATCTTTTGCTTGCTTAAAACCATATTCAATTAAACCAATCAATGCCGCACGACAGCCATTTTTTAAACCATCAGCAGTATTATCAGAAAAGGTAATGCACTCGCCGTGTTCACGATCAGAAAAAACTTTACAAGTATTTTCTAATACTGACTGCATCATAAGTTGGTAACCAGGCGCGATCCAACCACCTAAATGTTTACCATCTTCAGTTAACACATCGAACGTTAAAGCCGTACCAATATCAACAATCACTGTTGGTTTTTTAAATTCTTGTCGAATAGCCACTAATGTTAACCATCGATCAACACCAAGGTATTGGTATTCAGAATACGCATTTTTAACGCCAAAATCTTTCCGTAAGGTTTTCACTTGCATAACTGGAATATTGGCCATCTGAGCAATACGCTGAATTGAATTATCAACCTCAACAGGTCCAACACTAGCAAACACTATTCGATGAATTCCTTTCTCTAGCAGTGGTTCAAGTACCATTTCTAATTTACGGCTAGGATAGCGTCCTAACAGTTCAAACTTTCCAGATTCAAATAATTGGGCAACTTTAACGTAGGTATTGCCGGCTTCAATCAATAATTGCATCAACAACCTCTAAGGCTGATTTCACCACCGATATAAGGTTCAATCCCTGATTCGGTTTCAAGTAATAAGGCACCCTGCTTATCAATTCCGCGAGCAATCCCTTCGACTACACGTTGACCAATTAATAATTTAACAGGGCGATTCAAAAAGTTATCTATTTTATTCCAACGTTCAACAAAGCCATCTAATCCTACTTGTTCATAAGTTATTAATGTTTTTTGCAAACTATCAATAAGTTCAGCAGCTAGATGGTTTCGCTCTGGCAGTTTATCGCAAGCTTGCGACAGATTTGTCCAAGCCTGTCCAATACTACTCCCTTCCGTATCCGGCATATTGATATTCAACCCCATACCTATAACAAGGTGAGCAGCATCGCCAGCCTGACCAGTCATCTCAACTAAGATCCCTGCCAGCTTTTTATCTCTGTAATAAAGATCATTAGGCCATTTCACTCTAACTTCATCAGCACCAAGTGATTGCAATGTTTCAGCAATAGCGACACCAACAACGAGGCTCAACCCCATTGCAGCCGCCATACCAGCATCTAGGCGCCAATACATAGATAAATAAAGGTTGCTACCAAACGGTGACAGCCATTGCCGTCCACGACGCCCCCTGCCTGCCTGCTGGTATTCCGCCAAGCAAACAGTGCCTTTAGATAAAAGCCCAAAGCGATCTAGTAAATACTGATTAGTCGAGTCAATTATGGGTATTAACTCTAACTGCGGACACTTTACCTGAGACAAAATCTTATCGCAATCCAGTAACTCTATCGGAGTAGATATACAATACCCCTTCCCCTGAATACGAAACAGGTCTAACCCCCAAAGCTGTAACACTTTGATATGTTTACTTATGGCAGATCTTGAAATACCAAGAGACTCACCAAGAGCCTCTCCAGAATGAAATTGTCCATCAGCCAATAGCTTAATTAACGCTAACCGCGTGGCATGTTCTTTCATGCTAACACCTCAGACAACGTCGTTTCTTTTGACGCCCCCATAAAGCGCACTTCATGTTCGAGCAACACCCCAAATTTATCATTAACTGTGTTAACAACGTGTTGAGCCAGTAACAACACATCTCTCGCGGTAGCATTTCCCGTATTTACTAACACAAGAGCCTGTTGTTCATGCACTTTTGCACCACCAATCTGCATACCTTTCAAATCACACTGATCAATCAGCCAGCCAGCCGCTAATTTATATTCAAGGTTTGAAACTTTATAGTTCGGCATTTGAGGGTATTGATACAACAATGCATCTTTAATTGATTGCGTTATCACTGGGTTTTTAAAAAAACTCCCAGCATTCCCCAACACTTGTGGATCGGGTAATTTCGACTGTCTAATTCTACAAACGGCATTAAAAACATCAATTGCAGCAACCGTTGTCTTGTTAAGCTCAGCTAAGGGACCATAGGTTGTTTTAGGCTCCCATTCTTTTTTCAAAATAAAGCCGACCGCAACGATGATATGGGTTTCTTTTAATTCATGCTTAAAAATTGAATCTCGATAACCAAATTGACACTCTTTACGACTCAACCTTGATACTTCACCAGAATCAATATTTAAAATATCGACATATTGACAAATATCTTGCAGCTCTACGCCATAAGCACCAATATTTTGAATCGGAGAGGAGCCAACACAACCAGGTATCAGGGCAAGGTTTTCTAGTCCTGGCATATTATGTTCAATGGTCCATTGAACGAAGCTATGCCAGTCTTCCCCTGCCCCTACGTGTAATAAATAACTCTCTGCAGTCTCGTTAACCGTTATTCCTTTAATACGGTTAAGTACAACAACACCAGAAAAATCATCACAAAAAAGTAGGTTACTACCCTTACCTAAAACTAATTTAGGCAATGTCTGATATTGCTTATTACGCCAAATCAACAATAAATCGTCAACTGACTCAGCCTCAATAAGTGCATAAGCTTGTGACTCTATACCAAAGGTGTGAAAAGCAGCCAACGATGTTTCTTGTAAAATTCTCATGCTAATATCGAACCATACCTTTTATACTCATCGCAATATTTTACCCGATTCATACTAACTACGCAGTGTTTTCCCATGACTAAGCTTAGATTTCACCATTTAGAACCTCTTCGTTTTCCACTAGTAAACCGATTATATAAAAACTACTACCCCGCAGGAAAAGCAAAAAAAGATGAAACAATATGGGTAGGAGATAATGAGAAAGGTATAATTTGCGTCGTTAGGTTTAAGCAATTTGAAAACATTCAGTTATTAACAGGAATGCTTGTTCATCCTGAGTTTCGTGAACAAGGCGTTGCTAAAGATTTGCTAGCGGCAACGGAAATACAAATAAATTGCAAGCCTTGTTACTGTTTTGCATTTCGTGAGTTAATCCCACTTTATTCAAACGCCAACTTCCATTTGGTCGACAAAACCGAGTTACCTGAAATACTGTCTAACCGATTAATACGTTATATTAGCAGTGGGAAAGACCTTGTCGCGATGCGTTATGAACACTTAACTTGACACATTTTAATATACTCGTGACATAAGCTAACAATAGGGTACATTGACATCAGAAATTTTCTGGTATAATCCCGCTCTTATTTAACAGGTTTATCTACCGTAAGTCGCGCAAACGAGGCAATAATGGATTCAGCTATTACAAATAGGCAGCGTATTGAACAGCTGCCATGTATTGCTCACAAGCCAGAAGAATTGGAAACACTTTTAGATGCTGGTTCATTCAGAGAGCGCCTTCATACTGAAATAATGCAGGCAAAGCACCGTATTTATCTAGTTGCTTTATATTTGCAAGATGATGAAGCTGGTAGAGCAATTCTGACATCACTATATGAAGCAAAACAGCTCAATCCTAGTCTAGATATCAAAGTACTGGTTGATTGGCATCGTGCACAACGAGGACTAATTGGGGCCGCACAATCTGACGGCAATGCTGCTTTTTACCGTGAATTTGCTGAAAAGTATCAATATCAAATTGAAGTTCTAGGGGTACCAGTTAGAAACCGTGAAGTATTTGGCGTTTTACACCTTAAAGGTTTCATTGTTGATAATAAAGTTATCTATAGTGGCGCTAGTTTAAACGATGTCTATTTAGCGCAGCATGATCGTTATCGTTGTGACAGATACCATGTAATTCACAATATAAAACTTGCGGATAGTATGGCGGGCTTTATCACGAA
Source organism: Photobacterium profundum (assembly GCF_003026285.1). GTDB lineage: Bacteria > Pseudomonadota > Gammaproteobacteria > Enterobacterales > Vibrionaceae > Photobacterium > Photobacterium profundum. The sequence continues at coordinate 2,711 of NZ_PYOD01000017.1, read as the reverse complement.
TACATTAGTAGAAAGTGATGCAGTCAATTGCTTAAACCAAGAAATACGTCCTGATACCAAATCTCTAAAAAGTGCAATCAAAGACCTTCGTTCTCAACTTCAACGTGCAAGTTACAATTATCAAGCTGAAGAAATTAGCGAAGACCAAGTCGGTTTAACTCCTTTACTTGGCTTAGGTAAACGTAAAAATAAACTAAACGAGCATATTTGTACTCTTATTGCTAGTGCACAAAAAGAACTCATAATATGTACACCCTACTTCAATTTCCCTCGGACTGTTGGTAGAGAAGTTCGCCGCGCAATACGACGAGGTGTTAAAGTTACAATTGTTATTGGTGACAAAACAGCTAATGATTTCTTTATTCCACCAAGTGAGCCATTCAAAACGATCGCAGGGTTACCTTATTTATATGAAGTAAACCTTCGTAATTTTGCAAAACAAAATGAAGCAGCAATAGCACGTAGACAGCTCGCTATTCATCTATGGAAACACGAAGATAATAGCTTTCACCTTAAAGGGATATGGGTAGATAGGAGCTACATGCTAATTACGGGGAATAATTTAAACCCAAGGGCATGGAAATTAGACCTAGAGAATGCAATTTTAGTTCATGATAAAAATCAGTTATTGGCAGACCAAAAACAAAAAGAGTTAGATTGTATTCTTAAGCATACCCAATTGGTTGGTAGCTATAAATTCATCGAAAAAATAGATAGTTACCCAGCTCCGGTCAGAAAGCTAATTAAACGAATTCGTCGTATTAAAGCTGATCATATTCTCAATCAAATCTTGTAGGTATCAAATGATTATTGCAGCCATTGATGTTGATCCACAAAAAGCATTTACCCCACTTTGTCCAAATGAGCTTCCGGTAAATGAGGGTGACATCATTGGTCCAGCATTAAATGCACAGGCAAAAAAAGCAAATTTTCGAGTGCTCACAAAAGATGCCCACCAATCGAAGACAATATGGACTGTAGATAATCATTCTCAAATGTTACAGCCTTTAGATCATCCGAATGCAGACTTAACTTGGGTATCACATGCAGTACCTGGCACAAGAGGCTTTGAGACTATCCCAGAGCTTCCAGCAGTCACTGATTATGACTTCGTTGTATGGAAAGGTATAGAAGCAGATTTGCACCCATACGGAGCCTGTTATCACGACATAGCAGAGAAGCTTAGTACAGGGCTGATCGAATGGCTCATAGCGAAAGAAGTAGGCACTGTTTTGGTCGGTGGCCTTGCTACTGATTATTGTGTAAAGACAACTGCACTGCAATTAGTTAAAAGTAAGCAATTCAAGGTCATCGTTAACGTAGAGGCTTGTCGAGGAATCGCGACAGAAACAATAGAATTAGCTTACAAAGAAATGTCTCAGGCCGGCATTACCATCATTCAAAATATTAATGAATTACAAATACACTTATAATTTAGCCCGAATAAATGCCTGATTCATTAACGTTTCAGGCTATATATAATATACCGACTCCTGCCTTCCTAGGGCTATTCACAACTATGCTTATCTTAATTGGTGTTATACCATCCAGTTAAAAATATGACCTAGTTGAGGCTATCTACTTTGTCTGAGTTATTACCATGGATAGCCTAAATAATATCGACGCTAAATCCCTTTCCAGCAAACAAACATCTATCCAGATGAAAATGCGCTTTTTGGCACTTGCTCACCTTAAAGATGGTCATTCACGTACTCAGATTGCTAAATATCTAAAGGTTAGTCGCACCAGTATAAACAAATGGATTCAGGTTTTTCTTTAAAATGAACTCGACGGGCTGAAGGAAAAGGCTCGTACTGGACGCCCTTCCTTTCTCTTTCATCAAGAAAGGCAACAACTAGCCAAGTACATGAAGATAACGCAGCTAAACCTGATGATGGCAGACTCACAGGTCATGATCTTCATAACTACATCACTCAGACATTTGGCAAAGTATACAATCCAGACCACATCTACATATTGATCAAAAAATGAGCTCTCATGGGCAACTTCTCGCTCAAAGCACCCTAAGCACTCTAATGAAACCCAGAAAGTTTTACGACCCTTAAGATCCCTGGTAGGGCAAAGACAGAAACGCGTCCGCGAGTCATCAAACAGCAGCAGTTTAAGTATATCTTTGGAGCTATTTGCCCTAGCCGTAGTATTGGAGAGGCAATCGTTGCTCCTTGGAGCAATAAAGATACGATGAAGCAACGTCTTCAGCAAGTATCAAAAAAGGCAGGTATGCCGTTGTGATAATGGATGGTATACCGAAGACATTGTATATAACCTTCCTAATGTCAGTATCATAAAACTCCCTCCCTATTCACCAGAGCGGAATTCAATAGAACAAGTTTGGAGCTGGATGAGTCAGCACCATTTAACAAATCAAGCTTTTGAAATTATAATGAGATTGTTGATAAGGTTTGCAATGCTTGGAATAGCTTTCTTAAGTGATATGAAAAGAGTAACAAGGGTGCGGACGAGAAACTGGATCAGCCTGACCAGTTAATTAGCTAAAATGGTATAACGTCGGTGGTTTGGTAACAAATACATAAAGATAAAAGAAGCAACATTAATTACAGATGAAAAAAAGCCCTAATCTTTCGATTAGGGCTTCTTCAATAATGGCGGAGTGGACGGGACTCGAACCCGCGACCCCCGGCGTGACAGGCCGGTATTCTAACCAACTGAACTACCACTCCGCAGTGTCT
>NZ_PYOD01000016.1 GCF_003026285.1 Photobacterium profundum | reverse complement strand
TGACTGTGTCATCTTGCGATGATTAAGGTCACTCAGTTCATTGATAAATCTTTCGACTTAAAATTTCACGAGTGCCCACACAGATTGCATGGTCAAATTGTTAAAGAACGTTGACTTTCAATGCCTTAGCGTTGAACGCTTCAGCAAGCCAGGGGGCGTATAATACACCTTGAAGTTATGAAGTCAAGAAGAAATTCTAATTAGTTAAAACATCTTTTTGACTCTCTTTAATTACTCTATTAAAAGAGACTAAAGATATAAGCTAACTTTGTCTTACATAACTCGATTTAAAACTCATTTACTTTCACTTAGCTAAAACCTATTTTGATTCTGCTTCGTGTCAGTGAGGCGGCATTATAGAGACTCAGATCACTCTGACAAGTATTTTTTATAAAAAATACTTTATTTGATGGTTATTTCATCTAATGTGAACATATGGCTTGTAATCTCAACATTAGAGGACCGTCACATTCACCTTCTAGTAATTACAAGTCAATAAAAGTAATATCATTGTGACTTTGTTGTTAAAATAACCAATGACGCATTCTCTCCTACTAATTATGACGATGTAATTATTATATGAAATCATCTAACCAAACTACGATAACAGTAATTGCGATTACCATTATCGGCTCTTTAATCTTTAGCTTTGTTTCAGTTCCACCAGCGATAGCTTTTGCTGTTGGTGCTGTTATTACTGGTCTAGCAATACGCTTCATGCAAGATTCAAAGCCATCTCTTGAGCAACCTATTGATTCATCACAAAGCAGCAAAACAATCTATGTCGGTAACCTTCCTTACCGTGCAAATGAAAGTGATGTGAAAAACCTTTTTTCCGAACATGGTGAAGTGTTTGCTGTACGTTTAATGAAAGATAAGCGCACAGGGAAACGTCGAGGCTTTGGATTTGTTGTAATGAATAGCTCGGATGCTGACACAGCAATTCAGAACTTAAACAATAAAGAATATGGCCAGCGAACTTTAAAAATTCGTGAAGCTAATGATCCTAAAAATCTAGAAGGCGAAGAGGTTGCATAGCATTTAGCTGTATTTTCTCTAAGCTTCTATTCAGTGCCGCTTCATTATTTGTTGCGGCACTGTTGTATGTAAGGTTTAAATGTTTTTTATAACTCGACGGTAAATCTCCCAATAAGCCTTTCACTCGGTTAGCTATCGCTTTTCCTGAATCAACAATGACAATTGCTTTATCTAATGCTTGCCTTATTTCATCTTTAATTAAAGGGAAGTGTGTGCAACCTAGAATGATGCAATCAACGTCTTTTTGCCAAGGCTTAATAATCTCAGCAATTTCATCGATAGAAACGGGCAAACCACGAAGTTTCTCTTCTGCTATTTCAACTAAGCGTGTTGAACCTATCATTCTAACTTCACAATCACTTGCAAATGATGAAATCAATTCGTGGGTATAAGAACGGTGAATCGTAGCTGGCGTTGCTAATAGCCCAATGACTTTTGTTTGACTGAGGATTGCCGCAGGTTTTATCGCAGGAACAACACCAACAACAGGAACAGATAAATTTTCACGTAATATAGGTAGTACGATCGTACTTGCTGTATTACATGCAATAACGACAAGATCAACGTTATGCTTTTCAGCTAATGAACAAACAATGCGTTGAGTTCTTTGAAGCAATACATCTTCAGCTAATTCACCATAAGGGAATGCTGCATTATCAAAAGCATAGATGTACTGTATTTGTGGCATAAGCGATTGTATTTCTTGATATACAGATAAACCACCAACACCAGAATCAAAGATAAGTATTGTTTTCACCATTCACCACGTTTCTTTCGTATTCAACAAAGTACTAATAATACTGCCATACAGTATAAATCCGAACCTTTCTTGTCGTATTCAATCATTCTTTGACTAAATGATAACGCTGATAATGGAATCGCCCTTCTCGATCACATTTATCTAGCTCAATTTTTAACTCACCATTAAAGCATGGGGCTTTTACAACTAATGTATGAAATTCACCATCCTCACCGCAGGGATCGGTATGCATAGGTAAGCTTGAGATAAACTGATGATCATACCACTCACCGCAAAACTTACCGTCAAGTTGACTGGTATCGACCGTGACAACTAACGTTTCAATTCCACATTCAACAATTTCTTGGGCTAGTCGTTGACTGTCTTGTCCTAACAAAGGAAAGATGCACTCCCAGCCAGCAGGCTCTATATAACTACGGCGATAATCTGCAATGCCATTGCAAAACATATCACCGAATGCAACGGCATCAATTTCTAAGCCACTATTGTGTAGCCCGTTCACCACTAAAGATTGATAAATCTCGTTAGGGGGAAAGACTTCTGGTAATTCTATGGTTACCAAAGGTAGCCCAGTTAATGCCGCTTGTTTTTTTACAACCTCAAGAGGCGTTGCTTGAAAAGGCACCTCATCGATAAGGTATGTCGTATATAAGCCAACAACTTTGTAATCTGGATCATTCAGCAATTTAATAAGGGTTAATGTTGAATCTTTACCCGATGACCAACTAACAACAACTTTGATTGGTTTCATTTTGCCTCCATTAAAAAACCACCCGAAGGTGGTTTCTTTTATTCGCTTAAAACTTATACGTTGCCGTCGCGTAATAACTACGCTCTTGAACGTTATAAGTCTCTTTCGCTACATAGTCTTTATCAAAGAGGTTCGCGACTCTTCCTCGAACAGATAAATTGTCAGTTACAAAATAACTAGCAGCAACATCAACTAAAGTATACGCATCCAACTTTTTAGTATTTGCGGCATCGTCATAGCTTGTGCCTTTATAAATAGCACTCACATCCAATTGCCATTGGTCAGCAAGATACGAGACATTCCATTTAGCGCTATCTTTCGAACGACGGATAAGTTGTTTATCTAAGCCTTTATCTTTCGCATCCAAGTAATCATAGCTCACATCGTGGTAGAGCATACCCGTTGCAAAGCCTGCGGTTAACTCAACTCCCTGTATCTCAGCCTCATCAACATTCATGGGAATCCAATCACCAGATGGATTACTCGCATCTTTGGGAGCCCAAGCAATAAGTTGATCAATCTCTGACTGATACCCTGTTACGCTCCAATCAAGCAACTGATGAGTGCCAGATAATGAGATTTCATAATTTTTTGATTCTTCAGGCTTCAAATTAGGATTACCAGAATCAGGCCAATATAAATCATTAAATGTTGGCGCTTTAAAACCAGTGCCGGCATTGGCCGATACTTTGAGTTCAGAAGTAATATTGTAAGCTGTTGCTAATTGCCAAGTATTGTTTGTACCATAACTATCATTATCATCGGTACGTACACTACCTTCAAACTGCCAATCACTTATACGATAGATAGAAGTTAAGTAGACAGCTGTATTATCACGCTCATCTTCCGCATATTGTGTACCAGTATTTGATACCGAATCACGATACCACTCAAGACCGCCACCAAGTTCTAGTCCATCAGTTAATTGATAATGATTTTGCCAATTAGCAACGGTTCGCTCAGTTTTTATCTTGCTACCATTGCTAACATCATTGAAATTTCGGTTCTCATCTTGGTTTTGAGCAACAGTAAATTGGCTATCTAACTTGTCATTAGAGTACCCAGCCTTTGCGGCAATATTAAAAAGAGAACTTTCACTTTGTGCATGAGGTGCGCCATACGAATCATCGTAATCGCTTTCGCCATCATGATAATAACCTTGTAGGCTCAATTTCCAATGGTCACCTACATGAGTACCCACCTCGGCTACAACATTACTATTTTTGAAGCCATCATCATCTTGTTCAAAAGGTTCTTTTCGTGCAGAAAAGCCATCATCACCTTCTGTTTTCAAGGCAATCTTACCCCAACCAGATTCACCCAGACCACCAGCTACAGAACCACCAAGCTGATAGAACCCTTTACTACCACCACCAGCAGTCACTTCAGCGACAGATTCTCCCGGTTGGTAAGCCGTAATAATATTAAGTACACCACCGATTGCATCTGAACCATAGAGTGCCGCACGCGAGCCTCTTATTAATTCAATCCGCTCAATGCCTGTTAGTGGGATCTGGCTAAAATCAGCACTACCTAACGTTGCACTACCAATACGAACACCATTAATCATCACAAGTAAATGACGAGATGTTGTCCCTCGAACATACACTTCTGTTGCTTGGCCATAGCCACCAGAAACTACTTGCACACCCGGTAAACGACGCAATACTTCCGCGATAGACTTTGCTTGAATCGCATCAATTTCCTCTTTAGTGACAACAGAAATAGGAGCAATTACATTTTTAATTGGTTGTTCGAAACGGTTTGCGGTAACTACCATGACATCGTTTGATGATTCATCGGCAGCAAAAGCTTGGGATGGAAGGCACAACGGTGCCAACGCCACTGCTAAAAGCGTTTTTTTCATTATATGGATACCTTAAGTCGCGTTTAATACTAAGCAACAATTTGCTTCGTACACTGGTCGGTCTTCGGACTTAAGAGCATGGTTGGGTAACCACCTAGGCAACAACTTCCCGCTTCATACCTATTGCATTGCGCAATTGTCTGAAACAGTGTTTGGAACTTACGTCCGTGTGCTTTCGTTCTCTATCACCGCTGCGCGTCAGTCACGGAATTTCACCGTGTTCCCTAGCCATATTTGGCAAACCAGCGCACTGCGATGCTAGTTATCATTGCCTTTGTTGTCTAGCGTTGTTTGCTATTTGTTATTATTAATTAGCCTAAACTGCACTTTTATCTCGGACAACACTGGACATCGGTCAGTAATGCAATAAAATCTGCGCTCTTATTTTGAGCAGTTTGAGGCACACTAATGACATCCACGGCACTTAATACCGCTGGTTACCAACAGCAATTGGATGAAAAAGCAGAGCGTATTCAAAATATCTTTGAAGATTTTGAGACCCCCGAGCTTGAGGTGTTTGCCTCTCCTGCAGAGCATTACCGCATGCGTGCTGAATTTAGAATGTGGCATGAAGGCGAAGATCTTTACTATGTCATGTTCAATCAAGAGACTCGCGAAAAATACCGCGTAGATCAATTTCCTGCGGCGAGTCGCTTAATTAACGATTTAATGCCATTGCTAATAGAAGCGCTAAAGCCAAACCAAGCGCTTCGCCACAAATTATTTCAAGTTGATTTCTTATCCACATTGAGCGGTGAAATCTTAGTGTCACTGCTGTACCACCGCCAGTTGGATGAAGAGTGGGAAATTGAAATTAAGAAACTAAAGCAATGTTTGAATGATGAAGGGTTTAACCTGAATATCATTGGCCGCGCTCGAAAAATGAAAATTGTGGCAGATCGTGATTACGTTATCGAAAAACTTAATGTATTCGATCAACCCCTAACTTATAAGCAAGTTGAAAATAGCTTTACTCAGCCTAATGGTGAAGTCGCACAAAAGATGCTGGAATGGGCAGTTGATTGTACGCAAGACAGTGAAGGTGATCTGTTAGAACTATATTGTGGTAACGGTAACTTCTCGCTGGCACTGGCTAAGAACTTTGAACGTGTTCTTGCAACAGAACTAGCTAAACCTTCAGTAGAATCTGCACAATACAATATTGCGGTTAATAATATTGATAACGTACAAATTGTACGTATGTCTGCTGAAGATTTTACTGATGCAATGGCGGGCAAACGTGAGTTTCGCCGTCTTAAAGCACAAAACGTCGATCTACAGAGCTACAATTGCAACACTATCTTTGTTGATCCGCCGCGCTCAGGTATGGATGAAGGTACATGTCGTATGGTGCAAGGCTATGAACGCATTATGTATATCTCTTGCAACCCTGACACATTAAAAGAAAACCTTGAGATACTAAGCCAAACACACAAGATTACTCGCTTTGCATTATTTGATCAGTTCCCATATACCCACCATATGGAAGCAGGTGTTTTGCTAGAACGTAAGTAAGACCATAAATAAAATCTATAATCGACAAATTATAGATAATAAAAAAGGCGCTAATTAGCGCCTTTTTTGTTTCTGCTTTTCCGGCTTAAGCTTTAGCTGGTTTTGCAGGATTCTTCATAATACCCATCTTATAAGCGACCCAGAACAGTAAACCTAAAGAAATCATAAGAGGTAAAAAGTTTGAACCCATCTCTGGTAATTGTGCACGTAAGAATGCGGAATACCCGAATGCACCAACAAGGAAGCATGAAAACGCGATCGCAGGAGTACCTTCAGTCATGGGCTTGCTTAAGTACTCTTGATATAGGCAGTACAATGCCATACCGAATGCAATTACAGGGAAAATCGAAAACGTGACATAGCTAGATGTCAATACAGCCAACGTTGCATTACCGCATAAGCCCGCGAGTAGCGATAGCACCAATGTTTTACGTTCAGCTTTAACTTGCTCTTTTTCCATATCTTTCACCAACAGAAATAAGGTTATAGTTTATGCCTGAGCTCACGACGCTCACGCTCTTTACGGTACCAATAGGCACCTTTTGCAATTGTTCTTAATTGCATAATCAGTTTTTCTTCATGCTCTTCACGAGCCTGAGGATCAAGATCTAGCGCATCTGCACCAGAGCTAAATACCAAGGTGACCGATGCTTCTGCCTGAATATAGGCTTCTTCATTCGTCACACCTGTTTTTGCCTCAAGGTACTCAGTTAGTTCAGCAACAAAGTGTTGAATTTCACGAGCAACCGCAGCACGAAACGCGGTGGATGTTCCCGAGCGTTCACGTAAAAGTAATCTAAATACATTTGGACTACTTTCAATAAATTCCATAAATGTTTCGACAGATGTACGAATTACACTGCCTTCTTCGGCAATACGTTGTCTAGCTTGTCTCATTAATTGACGAAGGATTAGACCGCCTTCATCAACCATGGTTAAACCAAGCTCATCCATATCTTTAAAATGACGATAAAAAGACGTAGGGGCAATACCGGCTTCTCTAGCTACCTCACGTAGGCTGAGGCTGGAAAAACTACGGTCTGCACTTAACTGGCTAAACGCAGCATCGATAAGTGATCGGCGCGTTTTTTCTTTTTGTTGAGCCCTAATCCCCATGAACCTATAGCTTCTCTATGACTTTGTTCCAACTATACGCTGTTTTATCTATCACTTCAGCGTGAATGGCAATTACACCTGCATCTGAACATACTAAATCCTGATGAGCGCTGAATCAAAGCAGTAATTATGAGTTTTAATGTTTCATCACAAATTCATCACGCGATAATTAGAACAATAATCACCATTTTAAAGTAGCGAAATGCACATTTTCATCATATTTCGTTAGAACAACGTGATCATTACCTACCTATCGACTACCGCCGATTCTACCACACGCCATAAAAAGTTAAACTATCGCTATGCCAATGTTGCACAGATGATAATGAAGGCCTGATAATGACAAAAAATAAAAAGCCCACTCACTTTGATGCCATTATTATTGGCAGCGGCCCTGGTGGAGAAGGGGCTGCAATGGGGCTAACTAAAGCCGGATTAAATGTCGCGGTTATCGAGAGAGAAGATAGCGTAGGAGGAGGATGTACTCACTGGGGAACCATTCCATCTAAAGCACTCCGACATGCTGTCAGCCGTATTATTGAATACAATCAAAACCCTCTCTATTGCAAAAACAATTCCAGCCTACACAGTACCTTTAGCCAAATTTTAGGTCACGCTCAAGATGTTGTGAATAAACAAACTCGAATGCGCCAAGGCTTTTATGATCGAAATAAATGTAGTCTTATTTTTGGCGAAGCCAGCTTTATTGATGCCCATACCGTTCGAGTAAAAAATGCCGATAACAGCACCGATTTGTATAGTGCCGATAAATTTGTGATCGCAACAGGTTCTCGTCCTTATCATCCTGAAGGCGTCAACTTTGATCATTCTCGTATCTATGATAGTGATTCGATTCTGCAGCTAGAGCACGACCCTCGCCATATCATTATTTATGGTGCAGGAGTTATCGGTAGCGAATATGCGTCTATTTTTAGAGGGTTAGGCGTAAAAGTCGATCTCATCAATACTCGTCATCGTTTATTAGAGTTTTTGGATAACGAGATTTCTGACTCACTGTCTTACCACCTGTGGAATAGTGGTGCAATGATACGAAACGGTGAAACATTTGAGAAAATAGAAGGCACTGATGACAGCGTTATCCTACATTTAGAATCAGGCAAGAAAATGCGTGCAGATTGCTTGTTATATGCCAATGGACGTACAGGCAATACCGACAAGCTCAATTTAAACAAGGTCGGCTTAACACCCGATTCTCGTGGCCAACTTGTCGTTAACCAAAATTACTGTACCGATGTGGAGCATGTGTACGCTGTTGGAGATGTTATCGGCTACCCAAGCCTTGCAAGCGCCGCTTATGATCAAGGTCGCTTTGTCGCACAAGCGATTACAACGGGTGAAGCACAAGGCAGTTTGATTGATCATATTCCTACGGGCATCTATACCATTCCTGAGATCAGTTCTGTCGGTAAAACAGAACAGCAGCTAACGGCAGACAAAGTACCTTATGAGGTTGGTCGCTCTCAGTTTAAACATCTTGCTCGTGCTCAAATTGCAGGAACGGAAGTGGGAAGCTTGAAGCTCCTCTTTCATCGAGAAACTAAAGAGATCTTAGGGATCCATTGCTTTGGTGAGCGTGCCGCTGAGATCATTCATATCGGTCAAGCGATCATGGAACAAAAAGGGGAAGGTAATACGATCGATTATTTCGTCAATACCACCTTCAACTATCCAACAATGGCAGAAGCTTATCGCGTCGCGGCATTGAATGGTTTAAATCGCTTATTTTAAAGCGGGTTTAAAAAGACAGATCACACAATAAAAACGGAGCCATTTGGCTCCGTTTTTATTTGATTAAAATTTGCGAACACTTATTAGGTATCAATCAAGCGATTATCTGGTGTCAGAATATTTGCCCATGGCAAAGACTCGTCACCGAGTGTAATAAAATTCGGGTTTTCCAATGTATCACGCTCATTATAAGACAGCGGATTAAGATGCGTATTCAATATTCGTCCACCAGCCTCTTCAACAATACATTGCGTTGCAGCAGTATCCCACTCACCAGTCGGACCAAGGCGTAAATAACAATCGACAGCCCCTTCAGCGACCAGGCAGGCTTTTAATGCCGCTGAACCAAGTGGTACCAATTCATAGTTTAATGCTGGATCCAAACGATTAGTAATCGCACTGATATCTTGGCGGCGACTAATTGCAACAGCTATCGATTGAGTCGGCAATTCATGCTTATGCGTCGAAATACGAACGGTTTCCCCTTCAGGCGTGATTTTCCATGCCCCTTTCCCACTATATGCATAATACACAACCCCAGAAACGGGCGCATACACTACACCCATAATCGGCTTATTACCTTCAACCAAAGCAATAATTGTCGCAAAATCACCACTGCCAGCAATAAACTCTTGCGTACCATCCAACGGGTCAACCAACCAATAGCGATCCCATTTACTACGCTCTTTAAACGGTACACTTGCATCTTCTTCAGACAGCACTGGAATATTAGGGGTGAGTTCAGTGAGTCGCTCAATCACTAATTTATGAGCCGCGAAGTCAGCACTCGTTACTGGCGTATTATCTTCTTTGATGTGTTTTTCAAACTGACCACGTTGGTAAATATCTAAAATAACTTGCCCAGATGCGCGAGCGATATCGACCACCGAGGGAATAAGGTGAGATAATTCCATAACCCACTCCTATTGTGAGAGTTGTTTTAATGCGAGAAAAAGGGCGGTAATACTTCTTGCTTCAGCAAAGTCGAGATGATTGATCAACTCTTCCCCTTGGCTAACGGGCCAACGAACAATCTCTAACGGTTCAGGCTCATCACCTTCTAATTGTTCAGGGTATAAATCTTGAGCAAGGAAAAGCGTCATACGGCTAGAAAAATACGAGGGAGCTAATATCACTTCTTTCAATGGTTGTAGCAAATTAGACCCGAAGCCGATTTCTTCTTTCAACTCACGATTCGCCGCTTGCTCGGCGCTTTCGCCCGCGTCGATTAACCCTTTAGGAAACCCTAGCTCGTAGTTATCGGTACCGGCAGAGTATTCGCGAATAAGTAATAAATCACCATCAGCGGTAACGGGTACGATCAAAACAGCATGACGACCACTTGGCATCATTCGTTCATAGGTTCGTTCTACGCCATTTGAGAAACGAAGATCTAGCGATTCAATCTTAAATAGTCGAGATTGTGCCACAATCTCTGTTGATAGTATTTCAGGTTTATTCTTATCAGCAGCCATGCCATATTCCTGTATCACGCTTTCATTCAATTAAAGTTAACCTACCTATTGACTGAAAGTAAACTTAAAATCGTTCCGCTAAAAAAACGGTATCTAGATACGACCTTTATAGTTGATTTTATACTGCCCTTTCGTATCTGGCGTACCTAACCATTTTAACTGTTGACCAAGTTGAGGTGGAAATTCGGCCCCAGGTTTAAACCAGCCATCAAGACGATAGTTATAAGTTTTATCTAAAGACGCTTTCCAATTACTTGATACATCCGCTGAAGATTGATCGATTTTTGCCACTAATTCCCCTTGTTCACAGCTAAGATCTGCAATCACAGGGCCAGGATTAATCGTTCCAAGGGGAGAGCTTACATTGCCAGCAGTCCAAGCAAGTGAGCCATCTAAAACATCACAGTACGGCGCTTGATAGCGGTAATCTCGCAATGTCAGTTCAAGGTTTCCCGTAACAGTCGCTGGAATAGGAGCACGGGCATATTTCAGTACATTTTTAGCTGGAACTGAAACCAATAAGTTTTCACTAAAAGGACCTGATGTGCGATAACCGACAACGCCTCGTCCATCAAATCCCAAATCACTACCTTTACCAAAACGAACGTTAAATGCCGCTTCACCAGACAATAACGCACCTAATTTCATGTTCCATTGTATACGTCCAAAACGTTGGTTTTGCCACTGCACCTGAGATGCACTTCCTTGCCAAGGCGTACCACTAACACCTGAAATAGTTAACCCTTTAACGACAGGGGCTTGTTGCAAAAGCCAAGCTGCAGGAATGTGAGCAACAAGACTACCGATTAATACCACCCCAAAAGAGGCGCCAACTGCTAATTTAAACTTCACTGTTACCCTCGGCCAAGCTGTAAACGGTTCACTTCGACCATGCCGTTACTTTTTGTTCTTGAAACATCCAGGAATTGAGCTTCAATACCATATTCTTCATGTAAAAATGCCAGCCAATTAACAAGAGTATTGAACGGTACAGGTTTAACCCATACTTGGACCGACTCATTGCGAGGCTGCATCCGAATTAGCTCAATACGAAAACGGCTTGTCGTTTCATTGATGACTTGATTAAGCCCTTTATTGCTCACTGCCACACTATTGCCAGATGCGCCTTTCAAACTGGCTATCTGATTCGCTTTATCTTCAACCCAACTCAATAGCTGACGCTCAGATTGAATGCGATTCTGAGCCAATTCAGCACGATTGGCTAAAGGTTGCCATATACCCCAATAGACTATCGCCAATATTAACGCGGCTGAGCCACCTAAGACTAAACGTTGCTCTCGCTGGCTTAAGGCTTTCCACCATGCTTTCATGATTTCCTCCTTAGTACGACAGTACCATTAACCCGCTCGCCATCTTTATTCAATTGACCTTGCTCTACGATAAACTGTTCAGCTAGAAGTGTGCGAATTTGCTCAAAATGCTGAAACTCTGTAGAACTTGCTTGAAGACGTAATTCGCCACGATTTTCATCGTATTTTACATTTTGAATTGTCATTTGAGGCACTTTGCTTAATACGGGTTTTAATTGGACTAACCAAGGTAATACCCCCTTATCGCTCCCAGCGCCTCCCAACCGGCTGACGGCATTGTTCATCTGGTTTTTCAGATAACTTTGAGACGGTATGCGTTTAAATTCAGGTAAAACCTCACGAAATATACGTTCACTTTCAGCACGATAAACTTGCGCCTGCTGCTCCATTCTTTGAACAGAAATTACGTGTTCAATAATAACCGTGGTTAATACCAGCCCAGCTGCAATAGCCACTTTTCGCCAAGGTTTAAGGTGTTTTCGCCATGCTGATTGAATTTTATAGGGACCAGATAACAGATTGGTTTTATTGTTAGCAGCACCATCAGCCAATAGCTGCATCACTAATTCAGGGGCTTCTGATTTCCAGATACCAGGCATACCGATGGGAGCAGGGCTGTAATTATGTATTATTACATTTGTCGATTGCTGCAACTCTGTATTGATGGGTTCAACATTCGAGGTATCTGTATCTGTATCTGTATCTGTATCTGTATCTGTATCTGTATCTGTATCTGTATCTGTAGAGAGTACTATTGGGGCTTTCTGCGCCAATAGCCAACTACCAAGCCATGATGGCTCAGCACAAATACCTTGCGCTTCTGATTGACGCACTAACCATTGTTGCCCCAATTCAACGGCACTATAACCATCATTGAATAACGGTAAACATAAGCAATCTGGAACCAGCTTAGTGACTTCAATACCTGCATCAGATAATGCTTCTAACCACTGTTGAATGAGCTTATGTTCCACGATGGCAACACTAGCAATGTCTCCTTCGCGATTAAGCAAATGTACATGAAGAGAATCGACATCTTGTGCCAATTCCTCTTCTAATAGATAAGGTAATACCGCCGTAAGTTGACGCCCACTACCAGCAGGAATCGCAACGTCGGTGAGTAATAGTTCACTTGTTGGTGCCAAGGCGATAACTGGACGCTGTACTGCATACTCTGCAAGTTCGCTTAATTGCGCCATATCGGCTAATTGACCCGACGCAATCACTTCTTTTTGCTGTGGCGACCAGACCAGCCATTGCACCGGCTGTGCAGGCCGGCTACTTAGCCTTATTGTCAGAAATTCGCTCACTGATCCCTCCATAACGGCGACGTACAACCGTCACCTCTTTCTCATCACGTTTAAGTAATGCCACTAACCGTATTCTGGCTCGATCAACCAGTACTTCTGTATCCATTTGAAAATAGTTGCTGCTTACACCAAGGTGCGTTTTCGCTTTGTCTTTAATATCACCACTAATCGATGCAATAGCTGGTTCAGTTGTAAAGTCATCAACACTATCCCAGCCATCAAAACGACGCCCAGAAATAATGCGTTCTGCATCTGACAACGACAATGCAGGGCTGTATAACGCAGCCAATAATGCCGCTTGTCTTTGCTTTAATGTATTAACATTCAAAACCATATCGTCACTCGGTAAGGCGCATAGCAAGTGTTTTACCTTTTCATAAATCGGTGCCGTCACACCGTTTATTGCTCGAAACTCACTGACATCCGCTATCCAATCATTGGGCGGTAAATAAGGCGGGCTAAAACCTTCGTACGTGCTGTCTTCTGCACCATAAGCAGATTGAACAACGTCATCAGTATCAATATATTCCCAACTAGAATCTGCAATCATCTCTGCGTTATAGCTATCAACACCCACTTCTTCCAGTAACGCTTGCAAATATGCGACTAAAAAAGGCTTTTGGTTTGCGTCGGCTTCTGGCGTGACATTCTTCAGCGCATTAAGGTTAAAACATGCCTGACGATCGAGAATGTTACCGACGGCTTCGCCTCCTTCTAAAGGATAACGCTGCCCTTCTGTTGCCCATGCCTGATTCAAATTAATGGTGTCACTATCATCGGTACTTTGCTGAATCGCAACTTTGGCAAGCTCTTCCATTCCTTGGGCATACCAATAGGCTTGCTGATTAAGTACTTGGTTTTCTACACGGTAAAAATTGTGATGTAGCCGCTCTGTCATTTGTGCTGCGAGTAATGTCATCAGCGCTAACAGTAATAATACAACGATTAATGCCACACCTTGTTGCGACTTCATCATTCTCGGTGCTGTGATGCGGCTCAAATGATTCATTAAGCTGGATCCTCATTACTTTCAGCACTCAAGGCAGATATTGGCAGCATATACACACGTTCAATATCACCAAAGTCAACCAACGTCATTTTTACCATAATACCTTCTGGTAAAACGGCATCTTTCGACCATTCTTCCGTCCATTTATTATCACTGTAAAAGCGAAACGACAAGTCGGTTACATCCGCCAGCATCTCTCTGACTAAAGGCTCTGTGCCAACTACCGTATCAGGATAACGGAACCATACTCGCTCTAATGTATCGTCAATAATGCGGTAGCCAACGCGTACATTTTCACCTCGGGGAAACATCTGCTGAGGGTTTTGCCAGCCTGCACGCGTAAATGTTATTCCCTGACTCGATGACCCCAATAGATATTCACTAGCCAACAACAACTTATCACTAGGCTTTTCGCCTTGTGTACGAACTCTACGCGCCACTATCTGACGGAAATCGTTATCCATCATGACAACAGCACGTTGAATCGACTGTAAGCGATCATTGTGCTCTATCGATTGTTGATTGCTTAGTTGAACATTACTCAGTACTTGGTAAGCCGATAGACTCAACATTGCAAAAACAGCAATGGCGACCAACACCTCTAACAACGTAAAACCTTGCTGCGAAGAGTGTGAGTCGTGAGAAGAGCAAGGATGATTAATTCGCAACATAGGTTCTTACCGATACAACGGATTTCTTTCGTTCTGAATCTGTGGCAACCGTGACATCAACAGCACGTAAATACCCATCAGCCGTTTTTGTACTCTTTACCGACCAATACCACTCTTGACCTGCGAGTTCCGATTTGCCACGCTTTTCAGTTGTGGGGATCTCTCCCGAAAGGCGTACCTTGGCAAGCGTATTATCAGCCACCATAATGGCAAAAGTTTTTTGCTCTAAATACCCTAAGGTATTCAAATGCTGACTGACTGCTTTCATCACACTTAGCGCTGCGATAGCAAATATCGCTAGAGCAACCAGCACTTCTAATAACGTCATTCCACGATTGTGCTTCATCGTTTTTTCTCAACATCTAACTCTTCACCGGGATGAAGCAGGAATAGCTGTCCGAGTTCATCAGCTTGTACGTGCCAAAATTGATTTTGCCCATCAACCTCAAAATCTAACGTAAAGGGTGTGTACTCACCGCTTGCCATCACAACAACCTGCGGTGGTTTAATTTTATTTTTATCAGTTTGTTCAGCAAACATGTCTTCATCAAATAATGAACCAGGCTTAAACAGGCGATCTTTGTCTTGCCATGAATAACCTCCGATCTCGACCCTTAAATTAATGTCTTCGCCGACATCAACCTCGGTAAAAAACTTCGATTCTTTGATGGGTTGCCAATCATTACGGGTTAGCTCAAGAAACTGATAACGATGGCGCTCAATCCGAATACCGTAATCAACGCCATTAAGTAATGCATCTTCGCCCAATAGTTGAACGAGTTGATGAAAACGTGCAGCTTCGTCTTTTACCTTATCTTCTTTGCTTTCTGGTAATGAAATAATGACAGCGACAGCACTGGTTGCCAAAAGTACCAATACCAGCATCATTTCAATTAAGGTAAAACCCGCTACACGTTTCTTCATATAATCAAACGCTAGACTTAAAAGTCCAACATGTTCCAGTTGCCAATATCAGTATTATTACCTTCACCGCCCTCTTGACCATCAGCACCTAAGCTAAAGATATCAATAGGACCATGCTCACCCGGCATCACGTATTGGTAATCGTAACCCCAAGGATCTTTAGGTAAACGACGAATGTAGCCGCCATCACGATAGTTACGTGGCTCTGGCGATGACGAAGGCATAGAGACTAATGCCTCTAGACCTTGATCGGTCGTTGGATAAACACTGTTATCCAACTTATACATGTCTAACGATTGCTCTAATGCACTGATATCGGTAACGGCTTTTTGTTGATCCGCTTTCTCTTTATTACCTAATAGGTTCGGTACCACTAAACTGGCTAATACACCAAGAATAACGATAACGACCATAACCTCTAACAGCGTGAAGCCGCGTTGTTTACGTTGCATGAAAAAACCTCCAAGGGAAAAACTACATACCAACCATATTATTCAATTCGATAATTGGCATTAACGTAGCGATGACAATAAACATAACAATGCCAGCCATCGCGACAATCAATAATGGTTCAAAAACACCCAGCGCCATATTCACCAAAGATTCAAAATCACGATCTTGGTTATCTGCAGCACGGGTCAACATTTGCTCCAACTCACCGCTTCGTTCACCACTGGCTATCATGTGCAACATCATAGGCGGAAATAATTTGGTTTGTTCAAGCGAAATACGCAGGCTTGCACCTTCACGTACTTTATCTGAAGCTGCAATAATCTGCTTATTTACCCACGTATTGGTCATTACATCTGAAGCGACTTTCATCCCATCAAGCAGTGGAATTGCACTCGATGTACATATCGAAAGAGTACGCGCAAAGCGAGACGTGTTCAGACCACGAGCAACCTTACCGATCACTGGAATGTGCAATACCCAGCGATCCCACTTCAATCTAAATACAGGTTTTTTTAATGCACTTTTGATCAACACAATAATCGAAATAATCACAATAACCACAACGATGCCCCAATTTTGAACAAAGTTACTGGCTGCTAATAATACTTCGGTAATGGTTGGCAGCTTTTGCCCCATCTGGACAAACTGATCAACAATTTTAGGCACAACTGTTGCCAGCAAAAATGCGACAACGGCAACCGCCACCAACGTTAGCATGGTCGGATAAATCATTGCTTGCTGAAGCTTGCTACGCATTTTTTGACGATTTTCAGTGTAATCAGCCAAACGGTTTAAGACGGTATCTAAGTGACCCGACTTCTCACCGGCAGCCACCATGGCACGAAAGAGCTGATCAAAAATATGAGGATATTCCGCCATACTGTCTGACAAGGTATACCCTTCAACAACCCGAGAACGTACGGCTAATAGCATATTACGCAATCGTGGTTTTTCGTTTTGTTCACCAACCGCTTTTAAACATTCTTCAAGAGGCATACCCGCTTGAACCAGTGTGGCTAGTTGGCGTGTGACAAGCGATAATTCATTGGTACTGATCCCACGGCGAAATTGAAATTTAGTACTACTCGTTCCCACTTTTTGGGCTGAACTACGCGTTTCTGTTTGCACAACTTCAACCGGCATCAATCCTTTTTCGCGTAGCTGCTGTCTAACCTGGCGAGCATGATCGCCTTCAAGCACGCCTTTTTTCTGACGACCTTTTGCGTCTAACGCCTTATATTCAAATGCAGCCATTAGCCCTCCTTGGTGACACGCATCACTTCTTCAAGTGTCGTGATACCGCGTTTAACTTTGGCTAAACCGTCATCTCGAATACTTGGCGTATACTCTCGAATAACTTTTTCAATCGACTGCTCACCCGCTTCAGAGTGGATAAGCTCTTGAACGTTATCATCAATCAATAACAGCTCATGGATGCCAGTACGACCACGATAGCCTTTGTTATTACAGTGTTCACAACCTACAGCATGATATAACGTTAATGGCTCATCAGGACTGATATTAAAGAGTTTCTTCTGCTCGGGATTCGCCTCATAAGGCTCTCGGCACTGTACACATAAAGTACGGACTAAACGCTGAGCCAACACCCCTAACAATGACGATGAAACCAAGAAAGGCTCGATGCCCATATCACGTAATCGAGTAATCGCACCAATCGCAGTATTAGTGTGTAAGGTTGATAACACCATGTGACCGGTGAGAGATGCTTGAACAGCAATCGAGGCCGTTTCTAAATCTCGGATTTCACCTATCATAACGACATCTGGATCCTGACGTAAGATAGCCCTCAAACCACGAGCAAACGTCATATCAACTTTGGTATTAACCTGTGTTTGCCCTATTCCATCGATATCAAATTCAATCGGATCTTCAACGGTAAGAATATTACTTTCTTGACTATTCAGCTCCTGTAAACCGGCATACAAGGTGGTGGACTTACCCGAACCAGTCGGACCAGTTACAAGAATAATACCGTGTGGACGCTGGATAATATGACGGAAAGTTTTATGGTTCTCTGCCGTCATACCCAAACTATGTAGATCAAGTCGGGTCGCATTTTTATCAAGCAAACGTAATACAACACGCTCACCATGCGATGATGGCATTGTCGATACACGGACATCTACCGCACGACCACCAATTCGTAGTGAAATACGACCATCTTGAGGCACCCGTTTTTCTGCAATATCAAGGCGTGCCATTACCTTAATACGTGAAACCAACAACGGTGCCAACTTGCGACTAGGTTGTAGCACTTCACGTAATACACCATCAACACGGAAACGAATTGATAATGCTTTCTCAAAGGTTTCAATATGGATATCTGACGCAGCTTCTTTGATCGCTTCTGCTAACATGGCATTAATCAATTTAATGATTGGTGCGTCATCTTCCGATTCCAATAAGTCTTCGGTCTCAGGTAAATCTTCGGCAAGCGAGAAAAAATCATCATCGGCACCTAAATCTTCCATTAACTGCCGTGCTTCAGAAGAACCACGCTGATACGCTTCAGTGAGTTTTAATTCAAACTCTTTACTGGTCAATTCTATTGGCGTAAAGCCACTTCCAACAACACGCCGAACTTCCGCTAAGACAACCGCAGAAAGTTGTCCGCTATAGGATAACGTCCAACCACTTTCACTGGCTTCAAGCACAACACTGTGACGCTTCGCAAATGAAAATGGCAGACGGAACAACGATATTGCCGTGTCTTCCATGCTACCGATATCCATTACTGATTCTCCAGCTGCGCAACAAAGGCACGGACTTCTGGCGGTAGTTCAATATTCTCACCAAACTTAGGCAATACGGGTGTTTTTGTATTTGGCATTAAGTTTAAGCCTTGGTCGGCTTTATACAATTGCTCTGCACGAATGTAGTTATATTTACGCTGAGTAAGGCCATCAGCAGTCACACCATCGCGAATAATGGTTGGCTTAATGAATACCATCAAGTTCGTTTTTGCTGTGGTCGTATTGGTCGATTTAAACAAGAAGCCCAAGAATGGAATATCCCCTAAGATAGGAACCTTGGATTCACTCTCTTTGGTTTCTTCGCTGATCAAACCGCCTAAAGCAATCATCTGTCCATCTTGAACCAGCACCGAGGTATTAATTTGACGCTTGGCAAAACGCACATCCACGGCACCACTTGCACCTAATACACTTGACACTTCTTGCTCAATTTTAAGCTGAACAGAGTCACCTTCATTAATTTGCGGGGTGACATTTAGCTTGATACCGACTTCTTTACGTTCCACCGTTTGGAAGGGATTATCATTGCTTGAACTTGAAGTCGAACCGGTTACCACTGGCACTTCTTCACCGACAATAAACGATGCTTCACCGTTATCCATCACCGTAATACTTGGTGATGACAGGATGTTCGAATTACTGTCTGTGGCGACAGCATTCACCAACATCGTCCAGTCACCTAGCACGATACCCATTGCTGCACCGTTAACGCCGCCAAGCACACTTGCTAACGTAGAGAAATCACCTTGAGTTGGTTCATTAACCGTCACATTACCGTTAACGTCAGTTACTGTAGATCCTGGTACATCTTGCGCTTCTTGCAAACCAATTGCGTATTGGGAAATGGGTACACCCGAGTTACCAAATTGAATAACGCCACCATCTTCTGAACCATACTGCACCCCGAAGTTAATACCATCACCTTCAGATAATTCAACAATCATGGCTTCAATCAGTACCTGCGCACGACGAATATCTAACTGAGCAATAATGCTTTCTAACGCACGCATAATATCTGGCGGTGCGGTCACGATAAGGGAATTTGTTCCGGTATGGGCAGAGATCATCACCTCCCCTTTACTGCTTCCAACAGGTTTTTTACTTGCGCCTTGCTTTTCAGCCTGGAGGTTATCTGACACACCTTTGAGCACATCAACCATATCTTCGGCATTAGCATACTTCAGGTAGATAACCCGATTATTACCCGAGGTTGCCATCTCTTTATCCAGCTGATTAATCAACTTACGTAGACGCTTTCTGACTTGAGGATCACCCGATAACAACACGGCATTAGTACGCTCATCAGCAACCACTTTAGGCTGTAAAAACCCAGGTGTTGATTTGGCGTCTGCACTTTTATTTAATGCATCGACGATGCGTACCATTTCTGCTGCCGAAGCATTACGCAACTCAACAACATCCACTTCTTTATCACCAGCACGGTCGACCCGTTCAATGATTTCAGCCAAACGGTTCACCACCGCGGCACGCCCCGTAATCATAATGATATTTGCAGGGTCGTAATGCACCACGTTACCAGCCCCCGCATTATCATTTAACTGACGCAACAACGGAGAAAGCTCACGCACCGACACATTACGCACCGCAATCACACGGGTGACGACTTCATCACCAGAGACTTTATCTTTACCATCAACGACTGGGATTGCAGATGTCTTCGCGTCTTTATCACGAATTACTTTAAGTACGCCGTTATCCATTTCAACAACAGCAAAACCATACACTTCTAAAACATTTAAAAAGAATTGATAATATTGTTCGTCATTTAGAAGGTCATAACTACGCACATTGACTTGCCCACGTACTGCAGGATCGACAATGATCGTTTTTTGTAGATTTCGCCCTACAATATTAATGAACTCTTGAATATCAGTTCCTTTAAAACTGGCACTAAATTCACTGGCCATCACTGAGCTACATAGCAAACTACCTGCTAAAAACAGGGCGCTTTTACTCATCCATTTTTTCACAAAAAACTCCTGCGCTTAATCGCGTGTTTCGCTGTTGAACCACTATTGCAATTCAATATAAATATCGTGTAATTGGCCTTCTCGCTCTACGGTTAATGTAAAGTCAGTAGCTTCAGATAACTCGGTCCATAATTTTGCCATTACCGTAGGGTCTGTTAAATCACTACCATTTAAACTAACCGCTAAATCATTAGCCTTTAGACCAACAGCATCAAATAACACCCTATCTTTACCGGGATTAACACGATACCCCACCAGCTCATTATCCCTTTTCACCTGAGACAGGCGAATATAGGTAAAGAGGTTTTGGGGCTTCTCTAGAATGTCCTTTTTAATTTGATCTAACTCTGATGAAGGTGCAGCCTTTGCCGTTTCAACCGGTTTCGATTTGCTTCTAGCTGGCTGCTGAGGTTGTGATTGACCAAACTTAACACCATCCAACATCAATGTTTCATCACGACCGCTATTTCGAATAATAACGCGATCAACATACACAGCCTGTAATGTTGCACGGGTACCATCAATCGCTTCATTTAAACCATAGGTATTTTGCTTACCGCGGTTAGTGATTACCGCTAATGTCGTTTCAGCGCGATTACTCGCAACTACACCCACTAACGTTAAATTCAAACTGGTCTGTGGCGCATCTTGCTTAACGGGTTGTTGTTTAATGACAGGGGCATTTTGTTGATATTGACCAAATAAGTTCATTGCTAGCACATCAGAAACTTGAAATGCTGATGTATTCCCTCCAGACACTGAAGCTACTTTCATTTGCCAAGGTGCTAGATTGTCTACAGGTTGAATGAATGACCATAACAATCGTCCTAATATCCATGCCAACATCACGATTAATAACCATGTCGTTATTTGTGTTAATGTTTTCGCTGACAATGGGCGCTTTGTATAAAGCGTTTCTAACCACTTTGTTGCAACCATTCTTAAGTCCATTTCACTAAAAGCTGTACATAAGGCAGACCTGACAGGATACCTGTTCAGTTCGCATTAAGGCAGAGCTGCGCCAATAAAATCATGAAATATATCCACCGAGATCACGAAAAAAAAGTAATAACGATCAATAGTCTAACTGTAGCAGAGAATTAATTGTCTATTTAACATTGAAATATCCCGTCAATATCTCCATTTACTAAACTTAATATGCTACTTTTAGCGCCCTTTTTAGGGTAAGGAGCTCGTTGTGAGTCATCAATCATCAAACTCAGACACTCTTCAAGTGCGTCTTGATAAATGGTTATGGGCTGCACGGTTTTACAAAACACGCTCAATCGCTCGTAACATGATCGATGGCGGAAAAGTGCATTACAACGGTCAACGCTCTAAACCAAGCAAAATCGTTGAAGTGGGTGCAGAAGTTCGCGTAAGGCAGGGCAACGAAGAGAAAACCATTACGATTGAGAAATTATCAACCGTTCGTCGTGGTGCCCCTGAAGCACAAACCTTATACGAGGAAACCACTGAAAGCCTCAAGCTACGAAATCAGAATGCTGAAATGCGTAAGTTAAATGCTTTTGGTAGTCCTAGCCCTGAAAAACGCCCAGATAAAAAGCAACGACGCGATATCATTAAATTCAAGAACATCAATGAGTAATCTATTAGGTCTCAATTACAGAAAAAGTTTCATAAGATGAATGAAATCGTCTGAATAAAATCCTAAATGCATTGTTCTAACTATTTTACCGGCTGGAGAATACACGCTAATGACAAACGATAATCTGTACCGTTACCTATTTGAAGGTGTATCTGTACGTGGTGAGCTCGTACAACTGGGCAACACTTATCAGCAAATCATTGCTAGTAAGGAATACCCTGCGCCGGTACAAAAATTATTAGGCGAATTGCTGGTGGCAACAAGCCTGTTAACTGCCACATTAAAATTTGAAGGTTCTATCACTGTCCAACTTCAAGGTGATGGTCCTGTTCGCCTTGCTGTTATCAATGGCGATCATGAGCAGAAAATGCGTGGTGTTGCTCGTTGGGAAGGTGAAGTACCTACAGACGGAACAATTCACGATGTTATTGGTAAAGGCCACCTCGTTATTACTATCACGCCAACGAAAGGCGAGCGTTACCAAGGTGTGGTTGGTTTAGAAGGGGATACTCTTGCTGAATCACTTGAAGGTTACTTCGCAAATTCAGAGCAACTAAAAACACGTATCATTTTACGTACGGGTGAATTTGAAGGTAATGCAAAAGCGGCAGGAATGCTGCTGCAAATACTACCTGATGGTCAAGGCCAAGAGGGTGATTTTGAACACCTTGAACAATTAACAGAAACAGTAAAAAACGAAGAGCTGTTTAGTTTAGATGCGCAAGATGTACTTTACCGCCTTTATCACCAAGAAGAGGTGAAATTATTTGACCCTCAACTTGTCGAATTTCACTGTGGTTGTTCACGCGAACGTAGCGCATCAGCAATCTGTTCAATTGAACGTATTGAAGTAGAAAAAATCATCGCAGATGAAGGGAAAATCTCACTGCATTGTGACTACTGTGGTACCAGTTATGACTTTGATAGCATTGATGTAGCAGCACTTCACGAGAATGCCGCGAAGAATGATAGCGATCAGGTACACTGATAATTATCATCTCGCAAAAACATTGATAAATCAGAAGAATAGCCGAATGTAATTCGGCTATTTTTTTAACTGAAGCACACTTTCACTCCTCTATTACATCTTCTTGCACACCTTTTCCCCTGCTTTTTTCAAGAGAAATATTAATTTCAACCTCTAGCGCAAACGTTTCACATCATTGTAAACTTAACCGCCCTTGCGATTTGGAATTTTTACTTACCATTAACATTTTAGTGGTTATTTTTTGATGGATCTCCCTGAATTACCCCTTTAGGGTTGTTAGCATGGTCAACAGTTAAACTACATCTTACCCAGGAGCACCTATGACTGTTATGAACGTCGAAAAAAAGGTTGCAAAAAACGTGGATCTGTCTGAATACGGTATCAATAATGTTACGGATATTATTCGTAACCCATCATTCGAAGTTTTATTCGAAGAAGAGACTAAGCCAGGCCTAGAAGGATACGAAAAAGGTATCGTTACTGAGCTTGGTGCTGTATCTGTTGATACGGGTATTTTTACAGGTCGTTCGCCTAAAGATAAGTTCATCGTTAAAGATGACACTACCCGCGATACCCTATGGTGGGCAGACCAAGGCAAGAACGACAATAAAGCGATTGATCAAAAAGTCTGGAATGAGTTAAAAGTATTAGTCACTAAGCAACTATCTGGCAAGCGTCTGTTTGTAGTAGATGGCTACTGTGGCGCAAACCCGGATACTCGCCTATGTATCCGTGTTATTACGGAAGTTGCATGGCAAGCCCACTTCGTGAAAAACATGTTTATTCGCCCAACAGAAGAAGAGCTAGCAAGCTTTAAACCTGATTTTGTGGTAATGAACGGCGCGAAGTGCACCAATGAGAAGTGGGAAGAGCAAGGTCTGAACTCTGAAAACTTCACGGTCTTCAACCTAACAGAAAAAATGCAGCTTATCGGTGGTACTTGGTACGGCGGTGAGATGAAGAAAGGTATGTTCGCAATGATGAACTACTTCCTTCCGCTTAAAGAGATAGCGTCAATGCACTGTTCAGCGAATATGGGCGAAAACGGTGATGTAGCAGTATTCTTTGGCCTTTCTGGTACAGGTAAAACAACGTTATCAACTGACCCTAAACGTGCGCTTATCGGTGATGATGAGCACGGTTGGGATGACAACGGCGTATTCAACTTTGAAGGCGGTTGCTACGCAAAAACCATTAATCTTTCAAAAGAAGCAGAACCTGATATCTACAATGCTATCCGCCGTGATGCATTGCTAGAAAACGTAACAGTTCGTGCTGACGGCGCTATTGATTTCGACGACAACTCGAAAACAGAAAACACCCGAGTGTCTTACCCAATCTACCACATTGAAAACATTGTTAAACCAGTGTCTAAAGGTGGCCATGCAAACAAGGTTATCTTCTTGTCTGCTGATGCATTTGGTGTGCTTCCTCCGGTATCAAAATTAACGCCAGAACAAACTAAATACCACTTCCTATCTGGTTTCACTGCGAAACTAGCCGGTACTGAACGCGGTATTACAGAACCAACGCCAACGTTCTCTGCATGTTTTGGTAATGCATTCCTAACACTTCACCCTACACAGTATGCAGAAGTACTGGTTAAGCGTATGGAAGCAGCTGGTGCAGAAGCTTACCTTGTTAACACTGGTTGGAATGGCACAGGCAAACGAATTTCAATTCAAGATACTCGCGCTATCATCGATGCAATCCTAGATGGTTCTATCGATAATGCAGAAACAAAAGAGATGCCAATTTTTAATCTTGAAGTACCGACATCGCTACCAGGTGTTAACCCTGAAATTCTAGACCCACGTGATACGTATACTGACCCGCTACAGTGGGAAAGCAAAGCACAAGATCTAGCGAATCGCTTCATCAATAACTTTGAAAAGTACACCGATACAACAGAAGGTGCTGAACTGGTTGCTGCTGGTCCACAGCTCGATTAATCATCCCTTTTACGACTGATTGACTAAAAGCCCTTCCCGAAAAAAAGGGCTTTTTTTTGTTCATTGCGAACTAGCAACAATATCAACCAGCATTTAGCCGCAACGCAAAATTGACTAACTGATAAATAAAATCAAAAACATCCGCTTGCAGCTCTACACTTTTTACGCCAATCTGAAGGAAGACCTTTGGAGGCTATATGCGTGTAGTGGGAAAAATATTCGGTACCCTTATCATTTTGATGCTGCTTAGCATCACGATCATCCTTACATTACTGCACACCCAATATGCCACCAGACTCGTCATCAATACCATTGATGCTACGACAAATTACCACCTGAAAGCAGCAAATATCAGCTACCACATCAGTGATCCTTGGCATATACAGCTCGAACAACCACAAATAATGTATCAACGACAGCCTTTGCTATCCGCCAATAACATTCAATTGTGGCTAACCCCCACCAAGTTACTGAATACTGGCTGGTCTTTTGACAGTATTTTGATTGATACCATCACGCTAAATCAACCCCTCAATTTAGCTACGCTACCCGATTTACATGTTCAACGTTTAGCCCTAAATAACCTGACACTGCATACCCCTGAAATCAGCATCGAACAAGCCCGTCTACAGATCGATAATTGGCAGAGTCGTTCGCAATCATGGGGAATATTCAGTGGTGACTTTCAACTATCTACACCCAATATGCAATGGCAAGGTACAACATTAAAAGACGTTTTAATTGATGGTGATTACCAAGATCAAAACTGGAAGATCTACGGTTTATCCTTTGAATGGCAGCACGCCACCTTTAGTGGCCAAGCTGAATATAAGCAATCGGCAACGCAAACTAATTTACTCACATTGCACCAATTAACGGTCACTGGCTTGCAATTACAAGACCAAGCCCAACTCACCCTATTTCGCTCTTATATTGATCAAGTGAAAGCCTCCGCTCTCACCATCGACATTAAACGCCTTGATGTACTTGAAAGTAATATAGAGATGCCTAATTACACGCTCAATAACATTAATCTTTCGGTACAAAATTGGCAGTGGCCTGCCACTCATTGGCAACAACATGAAGCGCTGGTTTCTCTAAATGCCAGCAGTATTCAATGGTTAAATACTGTCTTTGAAGAACCAATTGTTAACAGCACCTTTTCACCGCAACAAATAACAGTAAATGGGCTATCAACAAAAGTTCTCGAAGGGTATGTTCAATTTAATGGCGCATTAACCCCTGATGTATTGGCGCTTAATCAAGTAACGGTAAATGGAATTAAATGGGTATTACCCAACAATTGGCCAACACATTTACGCACACTGAATTCACTGTATTCTGATATCAGCGTTACTCAATTAGATGTTGGCTATGCCCAGCTGACGGACACCAATCCAGCAAACCCTTTTCAAATCGCAGGCTTAAACATTAACGGGGAAGACCTAATCCTGAAAAGACATGGACAAGTTGGATTATGGCAAGGTACGTTAACCGCAAATTCAGGAGCGGCAAGCGTCAATAAAATCAGTATGATAGGGCCGTATATCACAATGAATAGTCAGGCCGGTAATTGGCAATTAAAGCAGTTAATCCTGCCTTTTAAAGATGGATTACTAGAAACGTCTGGTAATGTAGATTTAAATCGTTCAGGTCAACCTTGGAAGCTATCACTACAAGGTGACAACATACCAGCGACAACTCTATCCCAATGGTTAGCGATACCTTTTCCCGTTACTGGTGCTATGGATATCACCTTTAATGGAACAGGCTTAGCCCAGCACCAAACAAGCCTTGCTTATAGCTTTACAGGTGATTTAAGCGCGACCTTTAGGCAGCTACAGCTCAGTAAACTAACCCCGCAACAATTGCTTCAATACTGGGGTACTTCACAACAGCCTCAACCGACGAGCAATCAGAGCCAAAACGTTGATTCGCTTTCACTGTCTTTATCACCGTTATCTATTTCTGCAGATAGAGGACGTATGGCAATCAACAAAATAGAGTTAAGAAGCAAAGGGCTAGAAGCCAATTTAAAAGGGAGATGGGATTTAGCAGATACAACTAAACAAACAATAGAGCTGAAAGCAAAACAAGGTTGCCAGCAGCTCACACGAGTTTGGGGTACTGATCAGCAGCTGCTATCAGCATCAGCTTGTAAAGGAAATAACATATAAGTGCCAGTAAACGTAGAAGCTAACGTCTCGCCACTGTAAACATTCACTTCAACAATCACTCGCCCCTTACGCCCTTTGGCAAGGCGATCAAAGTCACCACTGAGGGTTTCGATTGACACAACGGCACGTGGCCGCTCTTTCACCGGAGACACGTAACGAATATGACTATCAACCAATACAATATCAGCTTCTAGCTTACGTTCTTTTATCAGCATCCAAATAAATCCCCAGCCCGCTAACGTTGCCATAGTAAAAATACTACCTGCAAACATAAACTCACTCGGATTCAGATTCGCATTAATTAATGCGCTTACTTCAAAACGATACCCCGTGTATTGACTTATCTTGACCCCCATCTTGTCACTGATTGGAATCTGGTATTGCCATAATTCTTGCAGTTCTTGACACCATTCAGGATGACGGACAACATCGGTTAATGGGTCGAGGTGTTTTAGCATTTGCTGGTGACGTACCGGACCACGCTCATCACTCAACTCGCCTTGGCTAGTAAAAGCATTTTTCAGATAAAAAGGAATCGCATCTTCTCGGGCATTACACACTAACCGTTTTGCACCATCTTGGCGCGCCAGCGATTCCAGCGCCATAAGCACGATGGCTCCCATTCCTTTGTGACGATAATTAGGGTGTACAGCCATAAAACGAACCTGACCATCATTGTCTGGTGTCATATACAGCCGACCAATGGCAATGGTTTCGCCGTTATCTGTCACGATCATACGGTGCGCACTTAGTTCATCGTAGGCATCCCGCTCAGATCCCACTGGCATACGCCATGCTTCACGCAACATTCGCCAGCGAAAATCATAATAACGTGCTAATTCGTCGGCCGTTTTTGGTGTGATCAGTCGAAACATGCATCCCTCTCTCTGGCGTTTCCGCTAATTAATCGTCTATCCATTGCGATTCTAGTTATCTATATAACCAGTGGCTTACACTACACCTGCAGCCAAAACGTCACAGGTCCATCGTTTAATAAAGCCACTTTCATATCGGCTGCAAAAACACCCGTTTCAGTCTGGATATCTTTATCCTTACAACATTCGACAAAATAATCATACAAGCGTTCCGCATCAGCAGGTGCAGCCCCAACAGAAAAACTTGGCCGCATACCACTTTTCGTGTCTGCCGCTAACGTAAACTGTGAAACAACCAGGACACTGCCACCCGCTTGCTGAACATTTAAATTCATTTTTCCCGCATCGTCTTCAAATACACGATAGCCTAAAACTTTATCACGCAGACGTTTCGTTTTTGATTCATCATCTTCTTTTTCGACCCCAAGCAGAACCAGCAAGCCTTTACCAATCGTTCCAGTCACTTGGCCATCAACCGTTACACTGGCTTCACTTACTCGTTGAATTAACGCAATCATTCACTTTATTCCTTCATTATTTTTAGCTTCTGAGCTTTTTTCTTGCTCATTTTTTACCATAACTTTTACATCGCGGTCTTTAGATATAATTGGCTCACAAGAAGACAGTTGCCACTGCTTTCGCTCACCAAGACTTGCTGTGATTTCTGCACCAAGTAACACAATACACCAGCACAAATAGACCCAAACAAATAAAATAGGGATCACAGCCAATGCGCCGTATATCACCTGATAAGACGGGAAATTTGAAATATAAAGTGCAAACCCTTTTTTACTCAACTCAAATAATATACTCGCAACCAATGCCCCGAATAATGCATGGCTGAACTTCACCTTTAAGTTGGGTACCAGCAGATATAAGCCTAAGAAAGCACAGCTCGACATAATGACAGGTAAAGCGCGTAATGTTTGTTGAAAAAGACCATTCACTGCTTCGCTATTAAGCAAATTTAATGAACCTAAATAAGAGCTCACCGCAATACTTGAACCCACAAGGATAGGGCCTAACGTCAGCACCATCCAATAAATAGAAAATGAAATCACAGGTCGACGCTTTTCATGCACTCGCCAAATGTAATTTAATGCCTGATCGATGGAAGACATTAACATCATCGCCACCACAAATAATGCTCCAACCCCAACTGCAGTCATCTTTCCGGCATTCGCGACAAACTCATTCAAATACGTTTTTACGACTTCACCAGCGGCTGGTACAAAATTTTCAATCACAAAATTTTGCAGTAACTCCCCCAACCCCGCGAACACAGGAAAAGCAGACAACGCAGAAAGAACAACAGTAATCATGGGAACTAATGACAGTAACGTCACATACGCCATCGAACCAGCTGCAATAGTTAAACGATCATGTTTAACTCGCCGATTAAGGTAGGTTAAATATGCAAAAGTCTGTTTTAGACATTGGAGAAAATGTACCTTGCCAGTTATCTTATTCTCAGCCATATTCATCTAATTAATTTTTATACTATTTTAATTCTAATACGAATTTATCGCTACGAAAGGAAAGCGTACGATTCAGATACCATACATCAATAAGGAATTTACGATGCCCTATTTACTCACCATTCTGCTAAGTATCACGCTACTATCAGGGTGTCAAAGCGCTTATTATTCAGCGATGGAAAAAGTCGGCGTACATAAACGCGATATTATGGTCGACCGAGTCGAAGATACAAATAAAGCACAACAAGATGCTCAAGAGCAATTCACCAGCGCACTAGATGCACTAAAAGCTTTAAACCAATTCGATGGCGGTGATTTAGAAACAGCCTATAACGACATTAACGATCAATATGAAGCCAGTTCTGATGCGGCCGACAAAGTCAGTGAACGCATTGCTGCTATCGAAGACGTTGCCGATGCATTATTTGATGAGTGGGAAAACGAGCTTTCACTTTATACCAGCACAACATTGAAGCGCGATAGTGAAAAAAAGCTACGTGCCACCCAAACATCCTACAAAAAGATGTTAACCGCCATGCACAAAGCTGAAAGCAAAATGACGCCAGTGCTCAATACATTGCGAGATAATACGCTGTACTTAAAGCACAATTTGAATGCGGCAGCCATCGGTTCGCTGCAGGGTGAATTTACCTCCCTACAAAAAGACATACAACGTGCTATCAATGATATGCAAATCGCTATTGATGAGTCTGAACGCTTTATCTCTCATCTGAAAAAAGCGTAATGCTTTAGCTCAGCCTACCATTATAAGCGAGCCAAAATCCAACAGGCTCGCTCTTCTATATTTCCCCATGGCACTTGCATCACCTCATAGTTAAGCGCCTCATACGTCATTACCAGTTGATCATGAATCGCTTGAGCTTCAATAAAACTATGAGGGCGCTCATCATCTTCTTGATAGATCGCTTCATGAGGCGCACAAAAAAACACCCGAGAAGCATAACCAGCAGCAGCATCAAGGTAATGCTGGCTTACCGTTTCTCCGCCCACCGTTAGATAAGCACAAATATCAGGAATCGCACGATCAACAAACGCTGGCATTGTCCCTTTCTGAGCTAATCGACGCTGCTCATTCATCATCCCTAAACAAAGCTCAGCAAAAGCGGGAAGATTGGTCCACGGTAATACACCGTCCTCTAAATTTGCTTGTTGTTGAATTAAGGTACGAGACACTTCAGGAAACGTTAAATACCCTTTACAGCTTAATGCCTTCAGTAACGTCGTTTTACCGGCACCTGGTCCACCAGTAATAATGATTGGCTGCATGTTGTCGTACTCTGAATCGATGAGGTAGGCAGTATACTGGAAAGGAGGTTGGCATAGGGAAATCAGCGGTGAATTTTTACATAACACTACCGAAAATTTTTTCTTTTTCAGATACAAAAATCCCGCCATGGCATAACCAATGACGGGATTTTTTTAGCTAGCTATTACAACCGAATTACTTCGGTGCACGGCCTGCACGCTTACGATCGTTTTCAGTAAGAAGTTTCTTACGGATACGAACGCTTACTGGTGTAACTTCTACTAGTTCATCATCATCAATGAATTCTAGTGCTTGCTCAAGCGTATGCTTAATAGCAGGAGAAAGCGTTTGTGCTTCATCAGTACCAGATGCACGAACGTTAGTAAGCTGCTTACCACGAAGACAGTTGATAGTCAGATCGTTAGCACGGTTGTGAATACCGATAATCTGACCTTCATAAACTTCATCACCGTGCTCAGAGAACAGGCGACCACGTTCTTGAAGGTTAAACAGTGAGTATGTTACTGCTTTACCTGTACCGTTAGAGATCAATACGCCGTTTGAACGTTGACCGATAACGCCACCTTTGTGTGGACCGTAGTGATCGTAAGAGTGGTAGATAAGGCCAGAACCAGAGGTCATTGTTAAGAACTCAGTTTGGAAACCGATAAGACCACGAGAAGGCATCATAAAGTCCATGCGAACACGGCCCTTACCATCTGGTGCCATATCTTTCAGCTCACCTTTACGGATGCCGATGTTTTCCATAACACTACCTTGATGCTCTTCAACCACATCGATAGTTACCATTTCAAACGGTTCCATTAGCTCACCATCAATAGTTTTGATGATTACTTCTGGACGAGATACTGCTAGCTCAAAACCTTCACGACGCATGTTTTCGATCAGGATAGATAGGTGAAGTTCACCACGACCTGAAACACGGAAACGATCTGGGCTGTCAGTTTCTTCAACACGTAATGCTACGTTATGAACAAGTTCTTTCTGCAGACGCTCAAGAATGTTACGTGAAGTAACGAACTTACCTTCTTTACCAGCGAACGGAGATGTGTTCACCTGGAAAGTCATGGTTACTGTTGGTTCATCAACAGAAAGTGCAGGAAGAGCTTCAACTGTATTCACGTCACAGATAGTGTCTGAAATTTTCAGTTCACCAAGACCTGTGATAGCGATGATATCGCCCGCTTTAGCTTCTTCAACTTCGTGGCGCTCAAGACCTAGGTAGCCAAGAACTGTACCGACTTTACCGTTACGCTTCTTGCCTTCAGCATTGATGATAGTCACTTGCTGGTTTGGTTTAACAGAACCACGAGCGATACGAGCAACACCGATAACACCTACGTAAGAGCTGTAATCAAGTTGAGATACTTGCATCTGAAGTGGGCCATCAACGTCAACACATGGTGCTGCAACGTTATCAACAACCGCTTGGAACAATGGTTCCATATCTTCGCCAACAACACCTTCTTCCATTGTTGCCCAACCATTTAGTGCAGAAGCATAAACAGTTGTGAAATCTAGTTGCTCATCAGTCGCACCTAGGTTATCAAACAGATCAAAGATTTGATCCATAACCCACTCAGGACGAGCGCCAGGACGGTCAATCTTGTTGATTACAACGATTGGCTTAAGGCCATATGCGAATGCTTTTTGCGTTACAAAACGCGTTTGTGGCATAGGACCATCAACTGCATCAACGATAAGCAATACTGAGTCAACCATCGACATGATACGCTCAACTTCACCACCGAAATCGGCGTGTCCAGGAGTATCTACGATATTAATGCGGTAGTCATTCCAGTTAATTGCTGTGTTCTTAGCAAGAATGGTAATGCCACGCTCTTTCTCGATATCGTTAGAATCCATAACACGTTCTTCGGCTTCGCCGCGACTCTCTAACGTGCCAGATTGCTGTAGTAGTTTATCAACCAGGGTAGTTTTACCGTGGTCAACGTGAGCAATAATTGCGATATTTCTTAATTTATCGATCAGTTGATTAGACATGGATTTCACATTCACTCAGAACATGCAGCGACCAACGGTGGGTAGCTACTTGGTTAAAAAAACGGCTCATAATCTAACAGATTTTACGCTAAAACCCACGTAATATGTGATTTATATCACCGGTTTTTTAAAAATAGTTTGTGAAGCCTTATTAAACCTCACTTTTAATGCATTTTTTTCGTATAAAAAGTGAGAAAAAGGCATCTATTTTTTAATAATTCTTCAGTTTTTCATCCGTATTTAGCGCAATTGTCGTCCATTATTCGCTCAAAGAATCAAAAACAAAAAAAGGCGTAATTATGCAATAGTGAGATTGACAATATAAACGCATAAGCTAATAGTAGTTGTCATATCGTGGTTATCACCCAACACGAACGCACCATAATAGGGCGTAACATCACCATTATGGTGCAGAAAAGGATTCCCATAGCACCCAAAACGCCATAACAGTGCGACTTTAGGGCTTTTAAAAGTTGGCATGGTTTTCGCTTTACTTATTTTAGATAGCTCAACAACGAGCATTGATAAGTTTTTGCGGCCAGTTGCCCAATCTTAACACCGGAGGTTACTCAAGATGTCAGTAGAAAATGTACTAGCGCTGATCCAGGAAAATGAAGTTAAGTTTATTGACCTACGTTTTACCGATACCAAAGGTAAAGAGCAGCACATCACTATTCCTTCTCATCAAATCGATAGCGATTTTTTTGAAGATGGCAAAATGTTTGACGGTTCATCCGTCGCTGGTTGGAAAGGTATCAATGAATCAGACATGGTGATGATGCCTGACGCTTCAAGCGCAGTACTTGACCCATTCACGGAAGACTCAACACTTAATATTCGTTGTGACATTCTTGAGCCTGCAACTATGCAAGGCTACGATCGCGACCCACGTTCAATCGCAAAACGCGCTGAAGAATTTATGCGTTCGACTGGTCTAGCAGACACAGTACTTGTTGGCCCAGAACCTGAATTCTTCCTATTTGACGATGTTAAGTTCAACACTGACATGTCAGGCTCTTTTTTCAAAATTGATGATGTAGAAGCAGCTTGGAACACAGGCTCTGATTTCGAAGGCGGTAACAAAGGGCACCGTCCTGGCGTTAAAGGCGGTTACTTCCCAGTAGCACCTGTTGATTCATCTCAAGATATCCGTTCTGCTATGTGTCTAATCATGGAAGAAATGGGGCTTGTTGTTGAAGCACACCACCACGAAGTAGCGACAGCGGGTCAAAATGAAATCGCAACTCGCTTCAACACGCTAACAACGAAAGCCGATGAAATCCAAATCTATAAGTACGTTGTACACAACGTTGCACATGCATTTGGTAAAACCGCAACCTTCATGCCGAAGCCTCTTGTAGGTGATAACGGTTCAGGTATGCACGTTCATATGTCTTTAAATAAAGACGGACAGAACTTATTTGCAGGTGATAAGTATGGAGGCCTTTCTGAAATGGCTATCTACTACATCGGCGGTATCATTAAGCACGCACGTGCAATCAATGCTTTTGCTAACCCAGCAACTAACTCGTACAAGCGCCTTGTTCCGGGTTACGAAGCTCCAGTAATGCTTGCATACTCTGCACGTAACCGTTCTGCTTCCATCCGTATCCCTGTTGTACCAAGCCCGAAAGCACGTCGTATCGAAGTACGCTTCGGCGATCCAGCGGCTAACCCATACCTCGCGTTTGCAGCAATGCTAATGGCTGGTCTTGACGGTATTCAGAACAAGATTCACCCAGGCGAAGCAATGGATAAAGATCTGTATGATCTTCCTGCTGAAGAAGCTGCTGAAATTCCACAGGTAGCAGAGTCACTACAAATCGCCCTACAGAACCTAGATGAAGATCGTGAGTTCCTAACAACTGGCGGTGTATTCTCTGATGACTTTATTGATTCTTACATCAAGCTGAAGTCTGAAGATGTAGAGAAAGTAAATATGACAACTCACCCACTTGAGTTTGAACTTTACTACTCTGTATAAGCAATTGATTAATTGCTAAAGAATAAGATTTAGGCCTACTTCACAAGTAGGCCTTTTTGATCTTGTTGCCTTCTTCAAAGCTGAAAAAATAATGAATCAGCTAGGGAGAATACTCATGCACATACCTCTTTTTATACCGATCGGCGTTAGCCTTTTGTTCTTAACTCTCACTTTACAAGCAACAACAATTTACTCTTGGGTCGATAAAAATGGTGTCGTCCACTTTACTGATCAGCCGAATGCCGCTCATACGAAAGTGTATGAATTAGATACCCCACCCAGCGCACCGTTGAGCACCACAGTTGATGAGATAGAGGTTACCAAGGAAAAGTCATCCACACTTGAAGCCCTTCCTCCCGCCACAATCCGCTTTATCACCCCTTCTCATGAACAAACACTGCGCAGTAATGCAGGACATATCGATATTACGGCAAGTAGTAATCGTGAAATAACCAAAGGCTATAAGGTACAAGTCGTACTGGATGGGAACCGTCACCTTGCACCACAAAACAGCTTAACATTCAGCTTGTTCGATATTGATCGTGGCAGCCATCAATTACAGCTCCAGCTATTAAAAGACGGCAAGGTAATTGCATTATCTAACAGTATTACCGTCTATCTACATCGCGCATCGACGACCCGAATCAGACCACCGGCTGCGAGCCCTAAGT
Organism: Photobacterium profundum; assembly: GCF_003026285.1. Taxonomy (GTDB): domain Bacteria; phylum Pseudomonadota; class Gammaproteobacteria; order Enterobacterales; family Vibrionaceae; genus Photobacterium; species Photobacterium profundum. The sequence continues at coordinate 63,017 of NZ_PYOD01000016.1, read as the reverse complement.
TATAACGGTTTCTATGGTTTCATTCTGAAATGGAGATTGATGCATGATTTTTTAATGCACTATTGTAGACAGGCAGGTTACACTTGAATGCACCAATATGGTGCGTCATATCAATCTCTTCACTATACTGTTTTATACAGACTGTGCATGTCGGTTGATATTAACAAGGATGATAATCGTGACGACTGCCTTCACCCCTATAATTCTCAATAATTTAGTCACCGCAGTGATATTGCTTGATGAGCAACTCACCATGCGCTATGTCAATCCAGCAGCAGAGCAATTACTGTCATACAGTAAACGTCGCTTACTGGGAGTCCGTCTTCCTAATTTATTGCAACATTCTTCACTTGATATTGGTTTAATCCAAGCAACCTTGCAAAGCGGTCAAGGCTTAGCAGACAGTGATGTCACCTTTGTTATCGATGGTAAACGTTATACCTTAGAGTTAAATGCCAGCCCTATCTCTTGGCAGAAAGAGTTATTAATTCTGCTCGAACTCAAACCTATCGATCAGCAACGTCGTATCAGTCAAGAGCTGAGCCAACATGCTCAGCAGCAAGCCGCCAAAGAATTAGTGCGCGGCTTAGCACACGAGATTAAAAATCCGCTGGGTGGATTACGCGGTGCGGCTCAATTACTCGAAAAAACCCTTCCAGACCCTTGTTACACTGAATATACCCAGATGATCATCGAACAAGCCGATCGCCTACGAAATCTGGTCGACCGACTTTTGGGCCCGCAACGACCCGGTTTACAAAAAATCGATAATATTCATATCGTCCTTGAAAAAGTGCGTCAGCTCGTCAACCTCGACTGCGGTGAAAACATTCAGCTGCATCGAGATTACGATCCGAGTTTGCCCGACTTCACGATGGATTCCGAACAACTAGAACAAGCTATCTTAAATATTGTGAGTAATGCCGCTCTTGAATTACAGCAAGTGAGCGGGGGCAATATCACCTTAAAAACACGCACGGCACACCAAGCGTTGATTCAAGGTAAAAGATATCGAATAGCAGCAAAAATAGACATTATTGATGACGGCCCAGGGATTCCTAGTGAGATTCAAGACACCCTATTTTATCCAATGGTAACGGCCCGAGAAGGCGGCACAGGATTAGGATTATCCATTGCGCGTAATTTAGTCGATCAGCACCACGGTAAAATAGAAGTGGTGAGTTGGCCTGGGCATACAAAATTCACGATTTATTTACCCATAAAGTAACGTAAAGACGATATTTATACACAATATTCCTCGTCATGAAGGCAGGGAAAATAACAATAATAGAGGACGTCAGTATGAGCAAAGGATTGATATGGGTTGTTGATGATGACAGCTCAATTCGTTGGGTATTAGAACGCACACTTAATGCAGCCGGATTACAATGCGAAACCTTTGCCAGTGCCGATAATGTCATTGAAGCATTAGAGCGTAATGTTCCAGATGTATTGGTTTCAGATCTCCGGATGCCTGGCACTGATGGATTAACACTGCTTCGTTCATTGCAAAAAGATTTCCCAGCATTGCCCGTTATCATTATGACGGCACACTCTGACCTTGATGCCGCAGTCAACGCCTATCAAGAAGGAGCATTCGAATATCTGCCGAAACCTTTTGATATTGATGAAGCCGTCAACCTTGTTGAGCGAGCGGTAAACCATAGCCAAGAGCAAAAACGCCAACAACAGCCAGAAAGTGACACAAAAGCAGTCCCTGAAATTATCGGTGAAGCCCCAGCGATGCAAGAAGTTTTCCGAGCAATCGGTCGTTTATCTCGCTCATCGATTTCGGTATTAATTAATGGTGAATCTGGTACAGGTAAAGAATTGGTTGCCCATGCTCTGCACCGTCATAGCCCACGCAGCAACCAAGCTTTTATTGCTTTAAATATGGCCGCAATACCTAAAGATCTAATTGAATCAGAATTGTTTGGTCATGAAAAAGGGGCATTTACTGGCGCGAATAGCGTACGACAAGGACGATTTGAACAAGCAAATGGCGGCACACTATTTCTTGATGAAATCGGTGATATGCCATTAGACATTCAAACCCGATTATTACGAGTATTGGCTGACGGGCAATTTTATCGTGTTGGCGGACACTCTGCGGTTAATGTCGATGTTCGCATTATCGCGGCAACGCACCAAAACCTTGAACAACTGGTTGCCGATGGTGGATTCCGAGAAGATTTATTCCACCGTTTAAATGTTATTCGGGTGCATATTCCTTCATTAAAAGATCGCCGCCAAGACATACCACAACTGACACGACACTTTTTACAACGGGCATCAGATGAACTCGCCGTTGAAGTAAAAACATTGCATCCAGATACTGTTGATGTGATCACGAATCTCAATTGGCCGGGTAATGTTAGGCAATTAGAAAATACCTGTCGCTGGTTAACCGTGATGGCAAGTGGTAATGAAATTCTGCCTTCCGATCTCCCCCCCGAGCTACTAGAAGCCCCTACGCTCATCAATGGTGAACCAACTGATTCACACTGGCATCACTCTTTACAATGCTGGGCAAGAACAGCACTTCAACAAGGAAACGACAATTTACTTGGCGAAGCGTTACCAGAATTTGAAAAAATCTTGCTCGAAACGGCACTAGAACACACCCATGGCCATAAACAAGAAGCCGCTAAGCTACTTGGCTGGGGCAGAAACACCTTAACCCGTAAACTCAAAGAGCTAAATATATCATCAGATTAATTACCGGTCGTAATCTACACCATCACGCTTAGCTTCATTCTGCATTTCAGTTTAAAGGCCTATTTGAACAATCAGATAGGTTTTTTATTAGCATTTATCGATGACCTGCAATCATTGATAAAATAATCATGAATCAACAGATACAGTAAACATCAATACAGTTTCTACCCACATCAACGAATATTCACTCAGACTATAATGATAGTCATTTGTTCTTTGCGTATACTTACACACCAGTTTTGATCGGGACACCAATAATTATGATTACGAAGCAGCTTCCCCTTACCGACCTTCACCGCCATTTAGACGGTAATATCCGCATTCAAACGATTTTAGACTTAGGTCAGAAATTTGGAATGGCCTTGCCTGCAACGGATCTAGAAGGGTTACGCCCTCATGTGCAGATCGTTGAAGCAGAGCCAAGCTTAGTGGCTTTCCTCTCTAAGCTCGATTGGGGTGTAGCTGTTCTTGGTGACCTTGAAGCATGTCGACGTGTTGCCTACGAAAACGTTGAAGATGCGCTGAATGCACAGATTGATTATGCCGAGCTACGTTTTTCGCCGTATTACATGGCAATGAAACATAACCTACCGATCGCTGGCGTCGTGGAAGCTGTCGTTGATGGTGTAGCGGCAGGCTGTCGAGATTTCGGTATTCAAGCTAACTTAATTGGTATTCTTAGCCGTACTTTTGGTCAAGAGGCTTGTCAGCAAGAGCTTGATGGGTTGCTTACGCAAAAAGATAAGCTAGTCGCAATTGATTTGGCTGGTGATGAATTAGGTCAACCTGGCGATCGCTTTATCAAACATTTCACTCAAGTACGTGATGCAGGTCTACGTGTTACGGTTCATGCAGGTGAAGCAGCAGGCCCAGAAAGTATGTGGCAAGCTATTCAAGAACTTGGTGCAGTGCGTATCGGTCACGGGGTTAAAGCGGTCCATGATCCAAAACTGATGGATTATCTAGCAGCGAACAAGATTGGTATTGAATCTTGCCTAACATCAAACATTCAAACGAGTACTGTTGAATCATTTGCCTCTCACCCTGTAAAGCAGTTTTTAGAACATGGTATTTTGGCATGTCTAAATACCGATGATCCTGCGGTCGAAGGTATCGAGCTTCCTCACGAATATGAAGTAGCAGCACCGAAAGTAGGGCTGACTCAAGAGCAAATTCGTCAGGCGCAGATTAACGGCCTAGAACTGGCTTTCTTATCTGATGCTGAAAAACAACAGCTAAAAGATAAAGCAGCACAGCGTTAATCATTCATTAATGGTGAAGATAAACTTCACCATTAAAAAAGCCCTCATACTCAAAATTAATGCTGATCATTAACTTTGAGTATGAGGGCTTTTTTTAGCGTTAAGCTATACTAGATAACGCGAGAGAATTGCTGCTGGCGTGCTCGGTCACGCAAGTACTTATCAAAACACATACAGATATTACGGATCAGTAAACGACCTTTAAGCTCAACATGAATAAATTGGCCATCAATGGTAACCAATTCATCATTGATAAAGGTTTTAAGCAAACCAAGATCTTCAGCAAAGTATTCATTAAAGGTTAAATTGAATCGCTGCTCAATATCTTTCATATCAAGCTGGAAGTTACAAATTAACGCTTTAATCACTTCACGGCGCAGCAAGTCATCGGCATCAAGAGATACCCCTTTCCACAATGCTTGGCGCTTTTCTTGTACATCCGAGTAGTAGGTTTTCAGCTCTTTCTGGTTTTGCGCGTAACAGTCACCAATCATTGAGATTGCTGAAACACCCATACCTAATAAATCACAATCGCCTTGTGTCGCGTAACCTTGGAAATTACGGTGTAGAACACCATTTCGCTGAGCAACAGCTAACTCATCATCAGGTAAAGCAAAGTGATCCATACCAATAAACTGATAACCAGCACCGGTTAACGTGGCAATGGTATCTTGTAGAATACCTAACTTCTCATTCGCTGATGGCAGCTGGTCATCTTTAATTTTACGTTGAGCAGCAAATAAACTTGGCATGTGCGCGTAATTAAACACCGATAAACGCCCAGGTTTCATCTTTAGTACTTGCTGTAATGTCTCGGCAAATAGTTCACGGTTCTGTTTTGGCAAACCATAAATCAAATCAAGATTTGTCGAACGGAAGCCTAAATCTTTAGCGCGCTGTACCATAGCAACAATGAACTCTTCATCTTGCTCGCGGTTAACCAGCTTTTGCACTTCTTTATTAAAATCTTGAACGCCAATGCTTAAACGGTTGAAACCTTCGCCACGCAAGTGATCAAGTATATCCAATTCAATTTCACGCGGGTCTACTTCAATACTAATTTCAGCATCAGCATCAAATGAAAACTGGTCGCGTAATAGTGCCATCAAACGGCTAGCTTGCTTCTTAGTTAAGAATGTTGGTGTTCCGCCGCCCCAATGTAATTGGCTAACTTGGCGATCACCTAACAGAGAGGCGCGTTGACGAATCTCTTGCTCTAAGGCATCAAGATATTGATCGGCTTTGTGCTGGTGACGGGTAATGATCTTATTACAACCACAGTAATAACAAAGCTTATGACAGAACGGGATATGAATATACAGCGAAAGCTTGCGGTCTGGATACTGCGCACAAGCCATATCAAATTCTGCAGGAGTAAAGGCTTCATGAAATTCAAGAGCGGTTGGATAAGAAGTATAACGAGGACCTGAGTAGTTATACTTTTCAATCAATGCTTGATCCCAAATAATCTGCTCATTTGACATGACGTACTTCCACTATTTGTAAGGGGGAATAAATTCGATGTTCAGTGTGCCACACTCAAGAAAGATGTAGAACACTTACTAGTTCTTGGTCGAGGAAAATACCACCTAGATCAAATGACCTAGATGGTGAGTACTCAATAATAGGTAGACTCGCTACCCATTATGGTTTCATTGACAGGATATCGTCGAGCTCTAACTTAATGGTATCTTGTAGTCGCGCTTCTGCTTTCATACGTTCTAGATCGAGCTTCATTCGCTCTTTCTTTTGAATCATATTACGGGCATCACCACGTGGCATGTCTTTTACAACATGATAAAGCTCAAACATCGCTGGGAACTTGCTGGCAAAATCAATGTGTTGTTCAGCTTGTAATACTTCCATCAGTTTATATAAACGAATGGTTACTTCTGACATGTCACATTGTTCTTGTTTTCCGGCATCAGCAATAATAAATACGCTATCCATAATATTGGTATTACGCGTTTTTATTTGCTCTGCTTGCTGAAGCGCAGCACGCTTCAAGAAAGCTTTATGGTGTTGATGTTGCTGATATACCTTAAACAACAAATAGCCAGCATATATAGCTAGCGCGACAATAATACTGCCGCCCAAGCCTAACCAAAGCGTCATATCCTGCAACGGTTACTCCTTACCGAAAGAATCTAGATCCATATTTTCAAACTGATCAAGTAAATCTTCATCGGTTTTAGCGCCTTTACGTACAGGTGCTTCTTCGGTGACTTCTGGCTCTTCAACTTCAAGTAAGCCTAAACGGCCCATTAGATGCTCGATACGGTCTAGCTTTTGATCCACTTGCTTCTGTAAACCAGCACCTAGCTTCTCGCCCGCTTCAATACGATCTAATAACACCATTAGTTGTGCATCATTTTCCAACATATCCAATTCTTGTTCGGCGCTTAAGCGACGCTCTTTCTTGGTAGTTGGTTTTTTCTCAATCACTAATGGGATCGGTTTCTTACTGCCTAAACGTGGGTCTTTCTTTTGACCGTTCGCGTAATGCTTTGGATCCAAAGCTTCTGCGTTACGGTTACCAGACTTCAAACCTTTACGTTTTTTATCTTTCTGGCTTTTGCGTGCTTCAACATCAACCTGTGTTGTTGATTTCTCGCGGTACACTGCAGGACCTTCTGATCCTACACTGCGACTTCTTTTTTTACGGGTCATTACTGGGTCTTCCTCAGCAAAATCATATCATTACCAACAAAATCAACTTCCGAGCCATTACTGTTTACTAAAGAATAAACGGTATTTTGGCTGAAAAAGTGCATGTAAGTTGGATCGTATTTGTAATGCTATTGCGCAAAGGCATCTGCATCTATTGCCAGCTTAGTCATTCATTCTAGCTTTCTGCTAGTGTGTATTATGCTAAGTAGCAGCCCCCATTCCTTTGCAGGCGTATAAAATGTTCAATCGCTTCCGTACCAATAGTAAAGCTTCATGCCTTACTAATACTTTAGGTTCATGAGCAAAATATGAGTCATATATCGCCACATTATACCCTATATCGACCAACATTATGGAGAATGTAAGATCAGGGGTATAACCGAATACCAATCTATCGGCTTCTGGCTTTATCAGTACGTCGAAAAAGAAACACTACGTGCTAATAACAATAAGAATAGCCGTCATTGTTTAGACAGTTTCATGTTGATTATAAATGATTTTTAATTTCACTGACCGAGAGGTCATTGCATAGCAGAAATGTCTGCATTGCTTAGCCATCGAAAAATGAAGGCGAAACATAACAGAAAGCTAATAAAGAAAAAAGCGACAGGTATAAACCTGTCGCTCTATAAGGTTGCCATAATATGGCTAAATCCTGTCTAGTCTGCCCATAACCAGCTGTAAAGATCTGGTTAGACAATAATCCGTTTGTTATTTGTGCTTTCCTTGCAAGACGTTGTTGTTCTTCATCATCCTGATGAATTTTCGTCTTCCTTGCTACAATCCATGTTAAAACAGTTCATCCTAAACTGGCTATCCATTAAGCACGTTATCTTCCTGATAACCAATGTCACCATCCATGTGGGTACATAATCCGTTATGCACCTATTTTCTGCTGTGTATCAACAAAAATCTTTTCCGTAAGTGTCAACCATGACAATCCTACGCATCTTGCGAACTACCCGGCTTCCTCGCCAGACATCCTGTGTATCCTTCGAGCCTCTTGCTCATGCCATCCTAGCGCTTCCCAATCCTTCGTCGTATTCCCTATCGACAAGGCATACTTTACGCCCATTCAGGATTCATTCAACAAGCCAGCTCTTAGCATTTTTTTGTAATATTATTTCAATAGAACTAACTACCTGATACTTTTGAAATAGTCATTCAAACCCACCGTCTTTATCATCTAGATGGGCTATCACGAATAGCGGATCTCGCACACGCCTCTCAGCATTTTACGATTCAAAGACTAAAAACAATGAATTTCCGTCACTAACTTGCAGTTTTCACATATACGGTCTACTGACTTTACCTCTATAAAGAAGCTAAAAAGAAAAAGGCAGCCAAAGCTGCCTTTTCATTGATCAATACTGGAATAAGAGTACTTAGTGTAAACCACCAACATATTGAGATAATGAAGTGATTTCGTCATCTGATAGTTTTGCCGCGACTGAACGCATCATAGAGTTCATATCGTTGTTACGCTGAGCAGAGCGGAACTTCTCAAGCTGCAACTTAATGTACTCAGCATTTTGACCAGAGATTTTAGGGAATCCTGATAGGCTAGTACCGTTACCTCGAGGGCCATGACAAGCAGTACATGAAGCAATACCGCGTTCAGCATCACCTACGTTATACAACTGCTTACCCACTTCAATTGAAGATTCTGGCGTAACGTTTTCAGAGATAGGTAATGAAGAGAAATAAGCAGCAAGGTCAGACATATCTTCTTCAGACAATGCCATTACCATGCCTCCCATAACAGGATCATTACGTCCTTGTGTGCCACCTGTGGTCATTGCTAACTTAAATTCTTTAAGTTGTTTTTCGATATAACCAGGGTGTTGTCCTGCAATTTTAGGATATTGCGCCATAATGCTATTACCATCTGCGCCATGGCAAGCTGCGCATGTTGCAGCTTTTGCTTTTCCAGCTTCTGCGTCTCCTTGAGCCCAGACTGAGCAACTGGCAAGAAGAGCCAATATAAGTGCTAATTTCTTCATGACATTCCGTTTATAATTATAGAGCTTCCAGTACCACAAGTAATGCTCAGTTACATGGTATACAATGCGACCACAAACCAAGCACGGTTTTGGTACATTTTACACAATTTTACATAAAAGTAATCAGTCTACTACATGAAGACTTGACGGAGTTAACAGTGAATCAACCTCTCAACTACAGAAATACCGGATTCATCACAAGTGCACCTGATATTCGTCACTTGCCACAAGACACAGGCGTTGAGATCGCATTTGCTGGCCGCTCCAATGCAGGTAAGTCAAGTGCACTTAACCGCATTACAGATCAAAAAGGTCTAGCGCGTACCTCTAAAACACCAGGTCGTACACAATTAATTAACATGTTCGAAGTAACTCAAGGTTGTAACCTAATCGACTTACCGGGTTATGGCTTTGCTCAAGTACCACTAGAATTGAAGATTAAATGGCAGAAAGCGCTAGGTGAATACCTGCAAAAGCGTGAGTGCCTAAAAGGCTTGGTGGTATTAATGGATATTCGCCACCCAATGAAAGATCTCGACCAGCAAATGATTTTCTGGGCGATTGAAAGCCGCCTTCCAGTATTGGTGCTCTTAACGAAAGCCGACAAAATGAAAAGCGGCGCACGTAAAGCACAATTACTAAAAGTACGTGAGTCATCAAAGTCTTTTGGTGGTGATGTACAAATTGAGCTGTTTTCTTCATTGAAGGGAATTGGACTTGATCAAGTTCGTCGTAAACTAGATACATGGTTTGGACCAGAACTAGAGCGCCAACTAATGCTTGCCGCGGCTGAAAATGGCGAGACATACACTAGTGATACGTTATCAGACAAAAGCAATGATTAATCGAGTAAATATTACTCGTTAATAGAGCACGACGTCTGTTTATGGCTCTAAGGAAGGAGCCATAAAAATTCCCCACCTTCTGGTGGGGCAACGGGAGAGAAATAGGAGTTTTTTTATATTTATCCAGAAAGCATCAATGATTTCCTAACTCAACGCAAGTTCTTTATCCACATTTTGTGCGTTTTTTCATCACAAATATAAACGCAATAACTGCCATCAATAGCACCTTTTCACCACATCCTCTCTGACTATAGGCTTTGCTCAATCATTATTCTTAATGAGAATTAAGAATCACTAATATCACGTCCACGTATTTATTTCGGAATTTAATTACAGTAGTGACAAGTAGGCAAAAAAAAACCACCCTCAATAAAAAGGATGGTTATTTCATGAATGTACAAGTTTATTAGCATAAAGCCCGTAAACAATAACAAATATGAACAAGAAGCTATACCCATTATACCTGCTCTAAATCTTTTTTAAAGTAATTACTCTAAATTGTATGTGCTACAAATTCTAAAAATAAAAGCAATTTTTGCCAACTAAATTTAACGCTCTAATTTAAAAGATAATTTTAACAATTAGTGTGAATAATAGTTCACTTTATATTATTCGATTATTTTTAGTACAGCCAATAGGTATAAAAAGATAAACAACAAGCAGTAAAGCATTTGTGTGAGGATATACAAAAAGATGAGAAACAAGATATGAGGGTTTATAGTAGCTTAGAAGAAAAAACGCCCTGGTCAATCGACCAGGGCGGCTGAATCAGCCAAATCCAATAACGTGAAACAAAAGGTCTGAAAGATAGAACATCTTACCTCTGTACCCTACGTCATTAACTGTATATCAATTGAGCAGATAAGAAAAGTGAAAGTTGTAGTTTTTTTTCATGATTTGGTAACTAAATTTTAATAATGATTTTTAATAACGTTTAATTAATCATTAAAAAAAAAGCCAGCACTAGGCTGACTCTCATCGTTGTATCACAACTAAAAGGGAGTAAAAACGCTAGTGCGCCTCATCCCAGTTGTTACCAGCCCCTGCATCTGCAATCAGAGGAACATCTAATTCAGCCGCGAGTTCCATTAAGCGACGTACATCAGCAGAAACCGCGTCTAACTCAGATTCTTGTACTTCAAAGACAAGTTCATCATGTACTTGCATTAATAGACGAACACGCCCTGTTTCTTGTTGTTCAACCCACTCATCAACCAATACCATGGCACGCTTGATAATATCAGCAGCAGTTCCTTGCATCGGCGCATTGATTGCTGCACGTTCAGCCGCTTTACGACGAATACCATTACGAGATTTAATATCAGGTAAGTACAAACGTCGCCCAAACAAGGTTTCAACATATCCTTGCTCACTCGCATGAACTCGGGTGCTTTCCATATACTCCAGCACGCCAGGGTAACGTTCAAAATACACATTCATATAGTCTTGTGCTTCATTACGTCCCATACCCAATTGCTTAGCAAGACCAAACGCACTCATGCCATAAATCAAACCAAAGTTAATCGCTTTAGCACGACGACGTTGTTCAGTGGTGACTGATTCAATAGGTAAACCTAAAATTTCTGCCGCGGTTGCTGCGTGAATATCTTTGCCTTGTTTAAAGGCTTCTAATAACGCTTTATCACCCGATAAATGCGCCATAATACGTAACTCGATTTGCGAGTAATCGACAGCAAGTATCTTATAGCCTGTAGGGGCAATAAATGCCTGGCGAATACGACGCCCTTCAGCATTACGGACCGGAATATTCTGTAAGTTAGGATCGCTAGAAGATAAACGTCCCGTTGCGGTTACCGCTTGATGGTATGAAGTATGTACTCGCCCAGTCGACGGATTCACCATCTTAGGTAACTTATCAGTATAGGTGGATTTCAGCTTAGCTAAACCACGGTATTCTAAAAGTATCTTCGGTAATGGGTAATCTAACGCCAGTTCTTGAAGTACTTCTTCATTAGTCGAAGGCGCACCAGACGGGGTCTTTTTCAAAATGGGTAAACCCATCTTTTCAAACAAGATAGCTTGCAGCTGCTTCGGCGAACTTAAGTTAAACTCTTGCTCTGCAATTTCGTACGCTTTGGTTTCTAATTCATCAAGACGCGCAGCAATTTCTGTCGATTGGGCACTCAATAGCATGCTATCGATTAATACACCAGTACGCTCAATACGAGACAGTACGGGCACCAGCGGCATTTCAATATCTTCAAAGACAGACTTTAGCTGCTCATCAGATTCAACTTTTTCGTTCAATAAATTATGTAAGCGCAGCGTAATATCAGCATCTTCAGCAGCATAAGGCCCAGCAACATCTAAATCAATTTGATTAAACGTTAATTGCTTTTTACCTTTACCGGCAACTTCTTCAAAACTGATATTTTTATGTTCTAGGTAACGCAGTGCTAGGCTATCCATATCATGGCGACCAACCACACTATTGAACACGTATGACTCAAGCATGGTGTCATATTTGATACCCTGCATATTAATGTCGTAACGTGCCAAGATGCTCATATCAAATTTTAGGTTTTGACCGACTTTATTTTGAGCGGGATCTTCAAGTAACGGTTTTAGCTGAGCAAGTACCCAATCACGATCAAGCTGTTCCGGCGCATCAAGATAATCATGCGCAACGGGCACGTAAGCCGCTTTCCCTTCTTCGACCGCAAATGATACACCAACTAAATTAGCCGTCATGTAATCAAGGCCGTCAGTTTCTGTATCAAAAGCGACAACATCTGCTGCAGTTAGCGTCGCTAACCACGAGTTAAAGCTCGCTTCATCGAGAATAGTTTCGTAACCGCTGCGATCAATCGTTGGAGCGACCACTTTCTTTTCTGTAGGCTCTGACGCTTTCTCGTCAGCCACGATTTTACCGTCGCTACCGTCTAGCATTTCAGATAACCAACGACGAAACTGTAGTTTACCAAATAGACTGGTTAGCTCATCAGTATCAGGTTCAGTCTTCAACAGTTCATGCGGTGCACTGTCTAGCTCTACATCCAATTTGATGGTTGCAAGCTCATACGACATATAAGCTGCTTCTTTGTTATCGGCCAACTTTTTAGGCATGGTTTTAGAACCGCGAAAACCAAGTGCAGGAATAGCGTCTAAATTGTCATAAATAGCATCAAGACCACCAACACCTGTTAGCAATGCTTTTGCTGTTTTTTCTCCGACCCCTGGCACTCCAGGAATATTATCAACTTTATCCCCCATTAGAGCTAGATAATCAATAATCAACTCAGGACCGATCCCAAACTTCTCTACAACCCCAGCAGGACCCATTACCACATCAGTCATGGTATTGATCAACGTGACATTTTCATCAACCAGCTGTGCCATATCTTTATCACCAGTACTAATCAGTACTGGCATACCCGCTTTTGATGCCTGCGTTGCCAATGTTCCGATCACATCATCCGCTTCAACGCCTGAGATCGCGATCAACGGTAAACCCATAGCTTTGATCACTGCATGTAATGGCTCAATTTGACCTCGAAGATCATCGGGCATCGGTGGGCGATTTGCCTTATATTCCGGATAAATATCATCTCGAAATGTCTTGCCTTTAGCATCGAAGATCACTGCAATGTGTTCAGTCGAAAATTGACGTAATAAACTGCGTAGCATGTTCACCACACCATATACAGCGCCTGTTGGTTCACCCTCTGAATTAGTGAAATTAGGCGCGGCATGATAAGCGCGATAAAGATAAGACGATCCATCAACTAGGATGAGTGGATTTTCTGGGATAGTTGCCATAGAGATATTCTTATATCCGGGAGATGAAAGATTAAAAAGTGCCACATCGCACAGATTTTGGCATGCTCAACACTGAAAAATTAAAAACTGTGGTGTAAGACACTAGAATGCCATGAGAGACGACAAGTGTTAACTGATGTTTTCCACTTACGTACCACAATCTGTGGATAACTTTGTTAGTATCTAATTTTACAGATCTGATCAATCTTTTCAAACAATCAAAACAACACATCTAAAGCAATTAAAATCAATACGTTACCATTAACTGCAAAAAACGATCCCAGATCTTAAAATGATCATTAATTGTGGAAAAAGTTAACAGATCGCTCGAAAATAACCATATGCTAAAGTAAAAACAGTCTATTTTGTTTAGGAAGGAAGCCAAAATGAAGAAAATTGCAGTTATTTTAAGCGGCTCTGGCGTATTTGATGGCGCTGAAATACATGAAACCGTTTTAGCCTTGTTGGCAATCGAGCAAGAAGGGGCTAGTTGGCATTGCTTTGCCCCCAATATTGATCAATACCATGTGATTAACCACCTAACTGGTGAAGAAACAACAGAAACGCGTAATGTATTGATCGAAGCAGCCCGTATTGCTCGTGGTAACATTGAAGACATCGTAAACCTAAAGCCCATTGAGTATGATGCGCTATTGATCCCTGGTGGTTTTGGAGCGGCAAAAAACCTGTCTAATTTTGCTATCAAAGGGGCAGAATGCGAGATCAACCCAGATGTTAAAAAAGCTTGCCAAGCTTTTGCCCAAGAAGAAAAGCCTGCGGCGTATTTATGTATAGCACCAACCATGATCCCTGCGATCTATGGGCCTGGGGCAAAAGGTACAATTGGGACCGATCCTGAAACCGCCAAAGCATTTAATGCGATGGGTGGTGAACATATTGATTGCCCTGTGGATGATTTTGTATTGGATCAAAAACGCCGTCTACTGACAACACCAGCTTACATGTTGGCGGGAAGTATTTCTGAGGCTGCAAGTGGGATCAATAAGCTGGTGAAGCATTTAGTACTGCTGGCATAACGCTAGAAAAGAAAAAGCGACGCTACCTTTTTTCTTAAAGTTAAGAAAACCTGATAATCAGGAGGTAGTCGCCGCTCAGCAGAAGTGTTGCATGTTTCTAGCCCTACACTAAAAACACTCAACCGTCGCCGAAGTACACTGGAAGCAATGTGAGCAATGTCGTGCCTTCAACTAAGAGGTAATTTGTTTCCCCTCTCACCTGAGTGCCTGTTAATAATAACCATTCTCACTTAAGTTGCAAGTACTTATTGAGAATTATTTTCATTTAGACTCTTTTTTCTTAGTCAGTAACTTTGAAAAATAAATTCGGTAATCAGTCATATTGCCTTTTTTCTCAATATCTTCAATAAGGTAGCTATTTCTCATCAGTAACCTCAGCATTGAAGGAAAACAGTTGCGCGACTTAACTTTAATTTCCTGATAGCCCTGCTCAGCCGCCCATGCTTCTTGTGCATCTAACAAGGCTTGGGCCACCCCCATTCGACGTCCAGCTGGTGCAACCCCCCCGATCCAGCTATAGAAGGTTGACTCTGAGAGGCAATAACCGATTTTCACTCCAACCAAGCGGTCTTCATGCTCAGCAACCAGTATTAAGCTTGTATGCCCAGCAAGACGCTGCTTCAAACTGTCTTCTGTTTCAGGATGGTCAAACTCACTGATCTGATTCAACACTATTATGGCTTCTGCCAATGAGGCTTGTCGTACTTGCATTGAATTCATTCCCTTACCCAGAAAAATGGTATAAAAAAACCGACCCAAAGCCGGCTTTTATATTCTATATTATCGGTTAGTGTGTTTTAAGCTTTTGATTCGCTAGCCCACTCTCCGTTACATTAACCGCTGTTAGACGCTTAATTAAATAATTCAACAATACACCGTAAACGGGTACAAATAAGCCAAGGCTAATAATCAGTTTAAAGCTGTAATCCACCAGCGCAATTTCAGTCCAGTTAGCCGCCATAAATGCATCTGGGCTGTTATAAAATGCAATAGCAAAAAATGCCAATGTATCTAATGCATTACCGAAAATAGTGGAACACGTTGGCGCTATCCACCATTGCTTCATTTGACGCAAGCGATTAAAAACAGAAACATCCAAAATCTGCCCAAGTAAATACGCCATAAAGCTCGCAATCGCGATACGGGCAACAAATAGATTAAATTCACCTAGATGTGCCACCCCTTGATATTCACCTTGATAGAACAACACCGATAGCACATAAGAAACCGCCAAAGAGGGTGCCATTACCCGAAAGATAATTTTCCGCGCCATCGTGGCACCAAAAATACGTACAGTCAGATCCGTCGCAAGAAAAATAAAGGGAAAAGTAAACGCTCCCCAAGTGGTATGAAAGCCAAAAATAGTAAACGGTAGCTGCACCAGATAATTGCTCGACGCAATGATCACAAGATGAAATAACACCAGAAAAGAAAGGGCTTTACGTTGTTGTGGCAGAGTGAACGATGGTACTGAAGATAATTGAGATATAGTCATAGTAGACCTTTTTGTCATTGGGGGAGAGGGAACCCAAAATTTCACTGTCAGCAGGTTCTCATACCATGCAGCAGTGACCGAAGGCGGCGATTATACATTAACCAATATTCTTGCCTACCCTCGTTGTGTTGAATTACATCAAGCAATCGTTTGCCTGTGCTATCAGTATTACTTTACCGATTTTAGTCGCTAAATTAGCACAGCTGCCCTGGTTGGCACGGTAAGAGTGTCGCTATAAACGCTAGGGCATCATTATCTGCCGATGACAACGCTTCGATCCACAGTGCACTGGCGTAATGCTCACCTTTTAACAATAGACGACTGCCTTCAAAATCAATGATCCACACGTGTAAGTCCGCATTCAATTCTTTCTCGATCACTCGTGCATCAATACATACCAGTAGCTGTTCTGCTATCTCAGGAAAAGAATCAAAATCGAAATCAGGGCCAGAAAGTAAAAGATGACCATGAGCTAAATCTAATTCACGTACTGCAAAAAGGGGGGATGATAAGGGCGCTGAATCCGTCATAATTATTCCTTTAACTTCATTTTAGAGGTTATACCCGCAGAAAGTAAGTTTCCTGTAACCAACTGTGTCTTTGCGTATCAAACCATAAGCAGGCTATGGCTACCAATGTAAATTCATGGTTTTATAGCCTTGTTGCCTAACACTGCTGAAGAACGCGTCCCGTCGATTTTCAGTGAACTGGCAACAGGTGAAAATCTATATTCTCACCAAATACGCAAGCTGTTTTGTAGCGAACAATGCATAAACTATTTATGTTTTTTGAACGCATTTTTACCGGACTCGGATAGTCCGGTATTTTTTTATCTGTCACTGTCCCCTGCCATCAAATGCTCTTCAATCACCCCTAAAAAAACACTGCCGTATTTTTCTAGCTTACGATGCCCAACGCCATTAATCGCTAACATTTCACCTTGAGATGTCGGTAAAATTTCAGCCATTTCCATTAAGCTTGCATCATTGAACACGACATAAGGTGGTAAATCCTCTTCATCAGCAATGGCTTTTCGTAACTTACGTAATTTAGCAAACAGCTTCTTGTCATAGTGACGATTGGCCATTTTATCGCTTTTCGCACTGCGGGCTGCCACATCAAGTCGAGGAACCGCTAGCTCTAGTTCAATTTCAGCACGTAATACTGAGCGCGCTTTTTCGGTTAACTGTAGGGTTGAGCTACGCAAAATATTTTGAGTTAAAAATCCGCGATGGATCAGCTGGCGTAAAATACTGACCCAATATTCATGGCTATGTTCACGTCCAATCCCATACGTTGTGAGCTTGTCGTGCCCATGTTCGCGTATCCGCTGATTTTGCATACCACGCAGCACTTCCACCACGTAACCCACACCAAAGCTTTGATTAACACGGTATACACACGACAGAGCTTTCTGTGCCACTTCAATCGCATTAAATCGCTTAGGTGGGTCTAAACAAATATCACAGTTACCGCACGGTTCTTCACGGTATTCACCAAAGTAATTCAGCAATACCTGACGACGGCATGTTTGTGCTTCGGCAAATGCTCCCATTGCATTTAACTTATGACTCTCAACTTGCTTTTGTGCTCCGTCTTCTTTTTCATCAAGGCAGCGACGTAACCAAGCTAAGTCAGATGGGTCATAAAACATAACCGCTTCTGCAGGTAAGCCATCACGCCCTGCTCGCCCGGTTTCTTGATAATACGACTCGATATTGCGCGGAATATCGTAGTGCACGACAAAGCGGACGTTGGGTTTATTGATCCCCATGCCAAAAGCCACGGTAGCAACCACAATATGAATATCATCACGTTGAAAGCTTTCTTGTACTCGCCCTCGTTCATCATGATCGAGCCCTGCGTGATACGCAGCTGCTCGCACCCCACTATCACGCAATTTTTCTGCTATTTGCTCGACACGTTTACGACTGTTGCAATACACGATCCCACATTGACCACGTACCCCCGTTAAGTAACGGGTCAGCTGCGTCATCGGTTTGTGCTTTTCAAGCAAGGTATAACGAATATTAGGGCGATCAAAACTGCCGAGATAGGCATGAGGGTTGGTAAGGCCAAGGCGACTGGTAATATCGTTACGGGTGGTATCATCGGCAGTTGCCGTCAATGCCATGATCGGCAAGTTTTCAAAGTGTTGTTTCAGGGTGCCTAATGCGGC
The DNA here is from genome assembly GCF_003026285.1 of Photobacterium profundum. Classification (GTDB taxonomy): domain Bacteria; phylum Pseudomonadota; class Gammaproteobacteria; order Enterobacterales; family Vibrionaceae; genus Photobacterium; species Photobacterium profundum. The sequence continues at coordinate 45,028 of NZ_PYOD01000016.1, read as the reverse complement.
ATATTCTGGGCGGAAATCATGCCCCCATTGAGAAACACAGTGTGCTTCATCAACGGCTACCATGCTTAACGGGGTTTCATACAACCGCTCGATAAAATCACGCATCAATACCCGTTCAGGCGATACGTAGACTAACTTCAAATCCCCCTCTCGCATTGCTAAAAAAGTCTCCATCACTTCTTCACGCGACATGGTTGAGTTGATATACGCCGCAGCCACCCCATTGGCATTCAACTGATCGACTTGATCTTTCATTAATGAGATAAGCGGTGAAATAACTAAGGTAATACCGGGCATGATTAATGCGGGAATCTGGTAGCACAACGATTTACCGCCCCCCGTTGGCATGATGACCAAGCAATCTTGGCCTTCTATAACGGCTTCTATGACTTCTTGCTGACCAATACGGAAAGATTGATAGCCAAACACATCCTGTAAGATTTTCTCACTTGGCGCTAAGGGCATTGGTTCACAAACCGCGGTACTGCTGGAAGACATAAACCTACTCTTAAAATATTGGGGGCGGGCTATTCTATACTAAATGGGCTTATTAAGTGAACGACTCAACACGTTGTCAGTCGCAGAAGGCACACCGGAAAGATATCTGAAAAGAAATACGAAACAGAGTAAGAAGATGAACAGTTAAGCTTGCGATACATTGTTTATCATTTAATCTATTGATAAAGATATAGCCATTTCAAAGAATCTCGCTTTATACTGCTTCCGCATACTTTTTGAGAAAACCTCATTGATTTTATAAAATAACCATTTGGATTCCCATGGAAGAACAAGCCCAAAAAACACAACGCGGGGTTATTCTTGCCCTCGCTGCTTATACGATGTGGGGCATTGCTCCTATCTACTTTAAAGCATTGCAGAATGTTAGCCCGTTAGAAATTCTAAGCCATCGTGTTATTTGGTCGTTCTTCTTTTTAGCTGCATTGATTTTTGTCAGTAAGGGTTGGAGCAAAATTCGCGCTGTGATCGCTAAACCAAAAATGTTGCTAATGCTAACGGTAACAGCGCTATTGGTGGGAACTAACTGGATGATTTTCATCTGGGCGGTGAATAACAATTACATGTTGGATGCCAGCCTAGGATATTTTATTAACCCTTTATTCAATGTCATTCTTGGCATGGTTTTTCTTGGTGAACGACTGCGGGCATTACAATGGGTCGCGGTGGCATTAGCCGCATGTGGTGTCGCAGCACAGTTAATTCAATTTGGCTCATTACCTTGGATTGCATTGGCATTAGCCGGTAGTTTCGGTTGCTATGGTTTACTCCGTAAGAAAATTAATTTGGATGCTCAAACAGGGTTATTCCTCGAAACTTGTGTACTGCTACCGCTGGCAACCATTTATATTTTCTTTATTACCGATAGCCCAACCGCCAACCTTGCTGATAACCCATTGCAACTTAATCTATTGCTTGTTGCTGCGGGGGTTGTAACAACATTACCTTTGCTGTGTTTTACCGGGGCTGCCACTAAACTTAAGTTATCGACGCTGGGTTTCTTCCAGTATATCGGGCCAAGCTTAATGTTCTTATTGGCAGTATTGGTATATGGCGAACCCTTCACAGTCGATAATGGAATGACGTTTATCTTCATCTGGGCTGCTCTGATTTTATTTAGCTTTGACGGAATTAAACGCCATCGCGACAGTAAAAAAGTGGCTCCTATAGCCTAATTAGCGTTATCTGTTTAATGAGTACTTCGCTAGGCAGCTTGTGAATATTTTACAAGCTGCATACCCTTCACTTATGGTGTACTTATAATAGAAAAGCCCGACCTTCCGATCATCACTGAGCAATCGCATGAATAAAGTCAGTCATCGTAAAAGCAATATTGATGATATCAACTTGATTGATGCCCATTACCAAAGCTTTTCTTTCAAACGCCATTATCACCTCGATTACCATTTGGGCTTAATCACCCAAGGGCAGCAGCAGTATTTCTTCAATGGCGCAAAACATGTAGCAGGGCCGGGTCAAATGGTGATCATGCCCCCCGATGAAATTCACGATGGGCAACCAAAAGAAAGTGCTGGCTACCGCGTGAAAGTCTTCAGTATCAGCCCTGGTTGGTTAACCCAACAGGCTGAAGCCGTATCGGGTAAAGACCTCTTTTGTTTCCCACAACATAAGATTTCCGATCATCAGTTTTTTCGGCAACTAACTCAATTACATACCCAATTAGATAATCCTTTGGCGTCTCAATTATCTAAAGATAGCTTGCCGATCGAATACTTTTCTTATCTATTAACCCACTATGGAAAAGTAACAGAACACACAGTCACGAAGCTGGGTACCAAAGATTTACGCCAGTTACGCGATTATTTTATGGCGCATCTTGATCAAAAAATCAGCCTTAATGACTTGGCAATACTGTGTGACCTCAGCCCGTCACAACTCTTGCGTCAATTTAAGAAAACCACTGGCATTACACCTTATGCTTGGTTAGCTCGTTTACGCCTAGAGCATGCTATGGCTTTGCTGCGGGCTGGTTTTAATAGTACAGAGGTGGCTTATCATGTCGGCTTTTATGATCAGGCGCACTTTGCCAATACCTTTAAACAAACGTTCGGTATTGCGCCTTCGCTCATAAAATAACGATATCCAATTTATAACCATCACTATTCTTCTTTCCGTTGTACTTTCTTTTCGCTGTCACTTTTTTACAAGCGCATTCAAACACGCCCCGTCATACTGCAAAACATACCAATCCAATCGAATACAAACGGCGAGACACCATGAACGAAGTCACCACTTTACTTACCTTAGTTACCGTCCACGTTATTGCGCTAATGAGCCCAGGGCCTGATTTTGCCCTAGTGGTACAAAACGCAGGACGTTACGGGCGTCAAACGGGCATTGCGATCGCACTGGGCTTGTCTCTGGGTATTTTATTGCATTCAATTTTAAGCCTGACTGGCGCCAGCTTATTGATCCACCAGCAGCCAACCCTATTTGCCTTACTGCAAGCCGCTGGGGGTTCATACTTACTGTGGCTGGGTATTGGTGCTGTTAGAAGCGTGCTGACTCCTATCTTTCGCCCCACAGCGCATACTGAAACAGTTGCAGCCCCAAAACGCATTATTGCTAATAGTAAACAAGCGCTCGTGAAAGGGTTTACGACCAATATATTAAACCCTAAAGCGTTAGTATTTTTCATCAGCCTACTCTCGACCATAGTGCCAGTTGATATGTCGATATCTGGAAAAATAACCGCAATTGCGATTTTATGGATCACATCATTTCTATGGTTCGCCATGCTGGCATGGTTACTAACAGGGAGACGTCTACAACAAAAAATCCAGCAATGGACACCTTATATCGACGGTGTCTGTGGCGTACTTTTTGTGACTATCGGCAGTATGATCTTGTTGAATATCATAGTTACGTTGTAAAAATATCGTGGTAATTAAGCACGAAAATTATTGAGAATGAGCACAAAAAATGCTCATCAATTAGACACTAGCGCTTTGCACTGTCACTCTCTACGCTACGAAGTTCATTGACCGAACTTCTATCAAGAGAGACAGACATAAGGAGCTCATATGCAGTGGAAAGCATCTTACCTAGCGTTATTTATAACCGCTAGCCTCGCCATCACACCCGCGTTCGCTAAACAAAGCGCAGATAGTATTGCCCCCGAAGCCGCGACAGGCTTAAAAACGCAAACCTTGGTGCAAGGGTCTGATTGGATGATTGCGTCTGCCAACCCTTATGCCAGTGAAGCAGGAGCAGCAATGCTACGCCAAGGTGGTAATGCCATTGATGCCATGGTTGCCACCCAGTTAGTATTGGGATTAGTTGAACCACAGTCATCGGGAATTGGTGGTGGTGCATTTTTAATGTATTGGGATGCAAAAAAAGAGGCTTTAACATCGTTTGATGGTCGAGAAACTGCACCTTATGGCGTTACACCACGATTATTTCAGGATGATAAAGGCGAACCACTACAGTTCTTTGACGCTGTTGTCGGTGGGCGTTCAGTGGGTACACCAGGTACTGTTAAATTACTGCAGCATACCCACCAGCGTTTAGGTAAATTACCGTGGAAAACCCTATTTGAACCCGCTATAAATCTGGCTAAAAAAGGTTTTGTTGTTAGCCCACGCTTAGCTAAATTAGTGGCCAACGATAAAGACTATCTACAACGTTCAGCTGAAGCTAAAGCTTACTTCTTTAATCAAGATGGCTCACCAATCAAAGCAGGACAAAACCTTAAAAATCCCGCTTATGCCGATACATTAATGTTAATCGCCGACCAAGGTGCCAGTGCGTTTTACCACGGTAAGATTGCTAACGATATTGTTAAAACCGTACGCGGGGCGAAAGCTAATCCTGGTGTATTAAACACGATGGATTTAGCTACCTATCAAGTAAAAGAACGTGAACCCATCTGCGCGCCTTATCGTCAATATTCGATATGTGGCATGGGGCCACCTAGCTCTGGGGCATTAACCTTGGGGCAAATTATGGGCATGCTAAGCCATTACCCCATCGCTAAAATGGGTCCAGAGAACATTCAAAGCTGGCGCTTACTCGGTGACGCTTCTCGTTTAGCCTTTGCCGATCGTGGTAAATACATGGCAGACAGCGATTATGTACCTATGCCTACCGAGGGCTTATTAGCTGCTGGTTATATCGAACAACGCGCAACGTTGCTGAAAGGGGATACCGCTCTGGCAACGACTGCGGCGGGTAAGCCACCTTGGTCACATGCAATGAATTACGCATTAGATGAAGCCATTGAGTTACCGTCTACCAGCCATTTTTCTATCGTCGATAAAGACCGCAACATGGTGTCGATCACCACCACCATTGAGAATGGTTTTGGCTCACGCTTAATGGTACGAGGATTCTTACTCAATAATGAATTAACGGATTTCTCATTCCGCAGCCATGCTGATGGTGTACCAATTGCCAATCGGATTGAGCCTGGAAAACGTCCGCGCTCATCGATGGCACCGACCATTGTAATGAAAGAAGGTGAACCGTATATGGCCGTTGGTTCACCTGGTGGTAGCCAAATCATTGGGTATGTTGCCAAGACGTTAGTAGCACACCTTGATTGGGGATTAAACCTTCAGCAAGCCATTAACTTACCCAATATGAATAACCGCTTTGGCGCATTTGAATTAGAACAAGACACGACCGCTGAACAATGGGCACCAAAACTGGAGCAGCTCGGCTTTAAGGTAAAAGTGAAAGAGTTAAATTCTGGTGTTCAAGCTATTCGTGTTGACGGTAAATCACTCACAGGTGCAGCTGACCCACGCCGTGAAGGAAAAGTCATTGCTCAGTAAGCGCCTTGGCTAACCAATAAGCCTCTTAACTAACAAAGCACATACCTAAAAAAAGCCCGTTTTGTCAGTTCTTATTACAAGAAGCTGGCAAGATGGGCTTTTTATTTTTCATGTCGTTCAGGGTTACATTGGATCGAGCTTAGCGTATTGCGTCACTAACCACTTAATACCTTCACCATTGAAAGCGACCTGAACACGGCTTTGCGCACCACTGCCTTCAAAGTTAATAATGGTTCCTTCACCAAATTTAGTGTGCTTAACACGCTGCCCTAAATTAAAACCGGTTTGATTAAAGTTATCATTCACCTGGGTTTGGCTAAAACGTCCACTGCTTGCAGGACGAGAGACTTGTGCCTTCATCCGCACTTCTTCCACAAACTCCGTTGGAATTTCACGAATAAAGCGTGATGGCTTATGGAAATTATCTTTACCGTATAAACGGCGCATTTCAGCATAAGTGATGTACAACTTCTTCATCGCACGGGTCATACCGACGTAACACAAGCGACGTTCTTCTTCTAAACGCCCGACTTCTTCCGTCGTGCGTGAACTAGGGAACATACCCTCTTCAACACCCACCATGAAGACAATCGGGAACTCTAACCCTTTCGCACTGTGCATAGTCATTAGCTGCACCGCGTCTTCAAAGTCATCGGCCTGACCTTCGCCAGCTTCTAGTGCCGCATGAGACAGAAATGCCGCTAATGGCGTCATCTCTTCCGCTTCTTCTGGCACAACAAATTGACGGGTTGCCGTGACTAATTCTTCTAAGTTTTCGATACGAGCTTGGGCTTTTTCGCCTTTTTCTTGCTCGTACATTGCACGCAAACCCGAGTTACGGATCACATCATCCGTTTGCTGGAACAAAGGTAAGTCTCGCGTATCGTCTTCCAGTGCATTGACCAGCTCGATAAAACGACGTAACGAGTTCGCTGCACGTCCCGCCAACACTTGCTCTTCAAGCAGTGAGACACTAGCTTGCCACATAGTGACACTGCGATCACGAGCAGCTAAACGAATAGTTTCTAAGGTACGATCTCCCAAGCCACGCGTAGGGGTATTCACCACTCGCTCAAAAGAGGCATCATCATTTCGGTTGGCCATCAAACGCAGGTATGCCAGTGAATCTTTCACTTCCTGACGTTCGAAGAAACGCATGCCACCATAAATTCGGTACGGTAGACCCGCTTGAATTAAGGCTTCTTCCAATACTCGAGATTGGGCATTACTGCGGTATAAAAAGGCAGTATCGTTCAGCGAACCGCCTTTTTCATTACGCCATTCTTTGATTTTACCCACCGCAAAACGGGCTTCATCCAATTCATTGAATGCAGAATACAACGAGATCAACTCGCCTTCTTCACCATCCGTCCATAATTTCTTGCCCATACGTTCATTGTTATTGGCAATCAATTCGTTGGCAGCATTTAGAATGTTACCGGTAGAACGGTAGTTTTGTTCAAGGAAAATGGACGATGCATTGGCAAAGTCGCGCAAGAAACGCTGAATGTTTTCAACCTGGGCGCCGCGCCAGCCATAGATAGACTGATCATCATCACCGACAATCATCACATTACAATCAACACCCGCCATTAAGCGCAGCCATGCAAACTGAATGTTGTTGGTATCTTGGAATTCGTCCACCAAGATGTGCTTGAAACGCGCTTGGTAATGCTCACGAATATGTTTATTGTCGCGAACCAACTCAAAGGCACGTAACAACAATTCAGCAAAATCGACTAACCCAGCACGATCACATGCCTCTTGGTACGCGGTATAAATACGCAACCATGTTTTTTCAACCGGATCATTAAAAGCATCAATATTAGCCGGGCGTAAGCCTTCGTCTTTTTTACCGTTGATGTACCACGCTGCTTGACGTGCTGGCCAGTGTTTCTCATCAAGATTTTGCGCTTTAATCAAACGGCGTAATAGACGCATTTGATCATCAGAATCAAGAATATTGAAATCATCGGGTAAGCGCGCATCAAGATAATGCGCACGTAGCATGCGGTGGCATAAACCATGGAATGTACCGTTCCACATCCCCGCCGATGAGCCTTGCATTAGCTCATTAATTCGACCGCGCATTTCGGCAGCCGCTTTATTGGTAAACGTCACGGACATAATGGAATACGACGATGCTTGTTCTATCTGCATTAACCACGCAATACGATGAACGAGCACTCGGGTTTTACCACTGCCCGCTCCCGCTAGTACAAGGTGGTTTCCTAACGGTGCTGCCACCGCTTCTCTTTGTTTATCATTGAGCCCATCTAACAGGAGTGAAACGTCCATCGCTATCTACTGGTTATTTATACAATGGTGAGGATTATACCAGCTCATTTTCAGAATGCTTTGATAACTTTTAACAACACAATACCTTGCCTGTTTATTTTTGTTCTATGCTTTTCCTGAGCAGAAATATTAATGAATCTTTAAAAAAGTTAAAAAAAGGTGAAATTAATTCTGCCTTTACCCTTTCTTATATTTCGAGAGCGCTTAAGGCGCCATAGCAAAATAAGTTAAGTCAAAGGAAACGTTGCAACTTACAGCAACAGCCAACGTATTAAAGAGGATTTATTATGAAAAAGACAAACATCGCCCTAGCCACTGCTGTTTCAGGTCTTATTGCTCTAGCCGGTACAGTCGCTTCAACATCTGCCGTCGCGGCGGATGAAAAAGAAAAGTGCTACGGCGTGGCTGAAGCGGGTAAAAATGACTGTGCGACCAAAACCAGTTCATGTGCCGGAACAGCAAAGGCTGATGGCCAGAAAGATGCTTTCATCATGGTTCCTAAAGGTCTATGTGACCGCTTATCGGGTGGTTCTACCGAATCAGCATAACATTTTAACTAATTAAATATCTTGCTGTGCAATTGCGCAGCAATACGTAAATTTTGAGGAACCATCATGAAAAAAACGAATATTGCTTTAGCGACTGCTGTTTCAGGTCTTATTGCTCTAGCGGGTACTGTGGCTTCTACATCTGCCGTTGCCGCTGAAGAAAAAGAAAAGTGCTACGGCGTAGCTAAAGCCGGTAAGAATGACTGTGCGACCAAAACCAGCTCATGTGCCGGGACATCAAAAACTGATGGCCAAAAAGATGCATTCATGATGGTACCTAAAGGATTATGCGACCGCTTATCTGGTGGTTCTACAGAGGGCTAAGTAATTGAGCTTATTGTCTCAACAGCAGATGGTTGGGGTGGGCTTACGCTCTCCCCACGTATCTCAAGTCATTACTCAACAGCCAGATATTGGCTGGTTTGAGATTCACAGTGAGAACTATTTTAATCCGGCTTCTATGGCGCGAGAACAACTACGTCAAATAGCCGAGAGTTACCCTATCAGTTGTCATGGTATTGGGTTATCACTGGGCTCAGCAGATCCATTAAACCGCGATCACCTTGTCCAACTAAAGCAGTTAGTTGATGAGGTAAACCCGATTGCAGTTTCAGATCATCTCAGTTGGAGTTCAGTCGACGGGCAGTTTTTTAATGATTTACTGCCACTCCCTTATACCGAAGAAGCCCTGAACAATTTCTGTGACAAAGTCGAACAGGTACAAGATTTTCTCGGTCGCCAATTGCTGGTTGAAAACCCATCAAGTTATTTAAGCTTCCAGCATTCAGCGATTCCAGAATGGGAGTTTCTGCATCACGTGCAACGGCGTACTGGCTGTGGCTTACTGCTCGACTTTAATAACATTTATGTTAGTGCCTTTAATCACGGCTTTGACAGCAATGAATACATTGCGGCATTAGATCCATTATCGGTAAAAGAAATTCACCTTGCTGGCTTTACGGTAAAGAAATTTGATGATGGAGAAATTTGGATTGATACCCATAGCAAACCCGTTAGCGACCCCGTATGGCAAATGTACCGTCACTGGATACAGCAACACGGTGCCACACCCACGCTGATTGAATGGGATTTAGATATTCCTGAACTTTCGGTGTTATTAGCAGAAGCTGATAAAGCCAACACAATTTTAATGCAAGAGGCGCAATATGGACAAATCACAACCACCTAGCCGCTCTCTGCATGATCTGCAAAAAGCATTTTCTGATGCACTTCACTATCAAGAAAGTGATGTGACAAATCAAATTGTTCGGGGGCAATTTCCTGCAGAGCAGTTAATTCAGATCTACCGTAATAACTTTATTATTAGTTTATCTGAAATTTTAGAAGCGACTTACCCCGCAATCAAAGCCGTTGTAGGCGATGAATGCTTTAGCCAATTAGCGCGTCAATATGTCTTGTCTCACCCTCTCGAACAAGGGGACGTAAGCCATTATGGTGCAGGGCTAGATGACGCAATTACTCAAACCACCGAATTACATCAAACTGTTCCATACCTTGCAGATTTAGCAGCGTTAGAGTGGTGCGTTGATCGCGCAAATCATCAGCCTGCGATCCATTCATCGTTTCCATTCCACAAGCTGCAAGGGTTAACAGAGAGCGATTTCTCATCCTTAAAATTTGAAGTACCACATCTCACTTTATGCTTTGATTCGTCTTACGCAGTGGTCACCTTATGGCAAATGGTAACGAATAATAACTTCGAAGAATTCGATATTAATCAACCAGAATCAGCCATTATCCAACACAGGGCTAAACAAGTTTTTGTAATGAATACCACTAGTGCCGCTACCGCACTTGTTATCTTAAGCCAACAACAAAAAACACTGGGTAATGCTGATGACACTATGCTCGCAATGCTCAGTGAATTAGTACAGCAACACATTTTTTCAGATGTTCATTGTCAACTAAAGGGAAATAAATGATGCTGAATTTCATTCGAGGTATCGATAATATCGGTCAAAAAATCGCAGAGCCATTAACGCCATTTTTACTGTTATTTACGCGTTTATGGGTGGCTTGGGTCTTCTTTAAATCAGGCATGGTGAAGTTTTCAAGTTGGGACAGCACATTATATTTATTCGAATATGAGTATAAAGTACCCGTTATTCCATGGCAGCTAGCCGCTTATTCTGGTACCGCAACAGAGCTTATTTTACCAGTATTCTTAGCGCTCGGTTTATTTACCCGTCCGATGGCATTAATCTTATTTGTCTTTAATATCATCGCCGTTGCCTCTTATCCGCTACTGTGGGAAAAAGGCTTTTATGATCACCAGCTATGGGGAATGATGATCTTAGTGAATATCTTTTGGGGCGCTGGGCTATTTTCACTTGATCGCCTCATCAGCAACGACCAACCTAAACGCAGCTTGATAAAATAACCTATTATTCAAACAGTAAAAACATAAAAGGCGATCATTGTTCGCCTTTTTGTTACTTGATTGATGACTTAGCCCTGTAAGCTTTTCTACATCAAGACACGAGAGTAAGCAAAGGTGCTAACTGAGAGATTTCGATATCAGGGAGCAGTCGGCTTCTTGGTTCTAAATGCAACTTGCGGCATTGATCGTTATACCAACACGCCTGAAAACCATTCTTTTTAGCCCCACCGACATCGGTCACTAGATGATCGCCAACATGTAAAATGTTCTCAGCGGGTAGCCCAAGTAATGCCGCCGCTTGAACAAACAAATCGGGAGCCGGTTTAGCTAAGCCATCACGACCTGCCACTAATACCCGTGAAAAGTATTGCCCTAGCCCTATTTTATCCGCATCAACATTACCATTTGTTATCGCTAATAAAGGCACGCGTTGTGCGAGCTCGCTCAATACTCGATGCGTTTCTGCTGGTACACTGACTTGATTTCGTACAGCAAGTACCACTTCAAGCCCATTGTGAGCAGCCTTTTCAGCATCAGCTAGACGATAGCCTAATTGCATTAAACCAATTTTTATTAGCTCATAGCGCCACAAAGTCACGTCATGTTTAAGCATTGGATCAGCCATGGCGATATGTCGCTTTAATGCCATCCAATCTTGCCTGCTGAGGGTGTGGCTACAAGGGTGATACTCTGCCAGCCAATCATACATCGCTTGTTCTGCGCGCACGATAACCGGACGATTATCATAAAGCGTATCGTCTAAATCAAACGTCAGGGCTTTGATCGGCTGAAGGTTTCGATAAAACTGCATCTGCTTCCTCAAAAAACTAAAACGACAAGGGCAGAACATAACTGCCCTGTAATCAAGATGGGGGAACTACACGTTATCTATGCGTTATATTAAATACGCTCGCTCAGTGCTAGAGGCTAGCGACGACCACGTTTGGCTCGAGGATGTGCCTCATCATACACTTTAGCCAGATGCTGAAAGTCTAGATGGGTATAAATTTGCGTAGTTGATAAATTTGCATGGCCAAGAAGTTCTTGCACCGCACGCAAATCACCGCTGGATTCCAGCATATGGGTCGCAAAACTATGCCGTAATTTGTGCGGATTGATGTGGCTTGAAACGGCTTGTTTCTGCCCCCACTCAGCCATTCTTTTCTGCACATTACGGGTCGAGATACGTGTGCCTAATTTTGAGACAAATAAACCCGATTCATCACCAGAAGCCAGTGATCCACGCACTTTTAACCAGTTAGCAACCCATTCACGGGCAAGCCCGGCAAAAGGAACAATGCGTTCTTTGTCCCCTTTACCAATTACGCGAATATCACCTTTACTCAAGCTAATATCACGCACATTCAAGCTGACCAGCTCTGCTAAACGTAATCCTGCACCGTACATCAATTCCATCATGGCACGATCACGAATAGATAATGGATCATCTTCATTCACACTAAGCAGCTGATCCATTTCATCAACATCGAGATTTTTAGGTAATGGCCGCGCTTTGCGGGGTGCTGCCACCCCTTTAGCAGGGTTGGCTTTCAATATGTCTTTTTGCACTAAAAAATCAAAAAAGCTGCGCAATGCTGATAGTCGCATCGAAATACTGCTCGCTTTCAGCCCATCACGCATACCTTTACTGGCAATTTGACGTACCCAGCCAGCATCAACCATGGTCCAATCGGTTACTTCAAACGACACAAGTTGCTCAGCGATTGTAGAGAGTTGACGCTTATAATTCTGCTGAGTATGTAAACTCAATTCACGCTCGCTACGAATATATTCGTAGAAAAGTTGAAGGGGTTTCTCTAAAGCGGTTGGCAAGCTACTCAATCGATAACCTCTCGGCTGTATTCCCAATGATGAATCAAACGGGTTAATACTGACGCCAATTGTTCAACAAACATGGTATCCATTTCAGGTTGGAAATGACCGCCATCAGGGCTTGAAAAGCTCAGCGCTCCAATCAGACGATCGACACCTAACGGCAACACCACAAACGATCCTAACTGCGGTGGTTGCTCAAATAACAACTCAGCTTCCGCTTTACGTAATCGTCCTAAATAGACCTGACGAGCCACTAGACGTGATTTACGAAAGTCATCAAATAATCGACGCTCTAAGAATAATTGATCATCAAGGCTATCAAACAAACGCAAACTGAATTCCAACCCAAGCTGAGTGCTTAGATCATCCAATACAATTAATGCTTGGTAAATATTATGGGTTTGAAACAGTTTTTGTTGTGCCAGTGAAAAAACCGAAAATAGTTCACTATTTTTCGCAGCCAAAGAAACTAGATCTCCTATATTACCTTCAAGTTCTTGTACGCGGTTTCGTAACCGCTCAAGTTGTATCTCAACCAACGAGACCGCACCACGTTCAGTATGAGGAATACGTAAATGCGTTAGCAATTCAGGATTAAGAACAAAGAAATCAGGATGGCTAAGTAAGTATTCCGCCACCTTTTTATCACCCAATGGCGCATCGGTAAGTAATGCTAAATCATCCAGCACAGAGACATCGGTCATAATACTATTTGTCCATCAAAAACATGTGCCACTGGCCCAGTCATGTACAGTGATTTGCCTTCACCAGCCCAGCTAATGTGTAGATCGCCACCCGGTAAACTGACTTTGACATTTTCATCCAGTAAACCTTGAAGGTAACCCACCGCAACGGCAGCACAAGCGCCACTACCACAAGCCTGCGTTTCACCCGCTCCGCGTTCGTATACTCGTAATTTGACCTCATTGCGCGATACCACTTGCATAAAACCGGCATTAACACGCTCAGGGAAACGCTCATGAGATTCAATCAATGGACCTAGAGTCTCAACACCAGTCAAATCTAAGTCATCAACCACGGTAACACAGTGCGGATTTCCCATACTCACGACACCACAAAATATGGTGCGCTCACCCACTCGCATAATGTAGGTTTTTTCTGTCTGCTTAGCGCGAAAAGGGATCTTACTTGGTTCAAACTCAGGCACGCCCATATTGACAGTTACCTGATTATCATTTTCTAACTTCAATAACATCTTGCCGGCTTTGGTACTTACCGCCACTTGATACTTATTGGTTAACCCTTTCATCCAAACAAAGCGGGCAAAACAGCGGGCACCATTGCCACACTGTTCAACTTCACTGCCATCAGCGTTAAAAATACGATAATGGAAATCAGTTTCAGGATCATAAGGTGGCTCAACCACCAATAGCTGGTCAAACCCAATGCCACGGTGACGATCAGCTAAGCGCCTTATTGCATCAGGCGAAAAAAATACATTCTGCGTGACACAATCCACCACCATGAAGTCATTTCCCAGCCCATGCATTTTGGAAAAATTAATCTGCATGATGTTCCTTCTCGTTATGATTCATTAGTACAACGGTTACGGCAATAGGTGCTCAGATTGCCATAGTTCTGCAAGCTTTTCACGTTCACGTACAACATGAGCGGTATTACCATCGACCATGATTTCAGCGGCACGAGTACGTGTATTGTAGTTAGACGACATAACAAAGCCGTAAGCACCCGCTGAGCGCACCGCTAATAAGTCACCAGGGGCAAGGCATAGCTCGCGATCTTTACCGATGAAATCACCAGTTTCACAGATAGGGCCGACCAAATCATACGTTTTGGTTTCACCTTTACGTGGTACCACAGGCACAATATTTTGCCATGCTTGGTACAGCGTCGGGCGAATCAAGTCATTCATTGCCGCATCGACAATCGCGAAGTTTTTGTAATCGGTGTGCTTTAAAAACTCCACACGAGTCAATAATACACCTGCATTCGCCGCAATGGCGCGACCCGGCTCAAAGATCAACTCCAGCTCAGAATGCTCCCCTAAACGAGCTAGCAAAGCAGTGGCATACTCTGATGGCAACGGCGGCTGCTCTTCACTGTATGTGACGCCTAAACCACCACCGACATCAAGGTGCTTAATCACAATACCCTCTGCTTTCAAGGTATCGATCAAGGCTAATAGGCGATCTGTCGCATCAATAAAAGGATCGATATTGGTTAACTGAGAACCAATATGGCAATCCATACCCACCACGTTCAGATTAGGTAGACTATGTGCCAATCGATAGACTTCCACCGCACGCTCAAAGAAGATACCAAATTTATTATCACGCAAGCCCGTAGAAATATAAGGGTGCGTTTGCGCATCAACATCAGGGTTAATACGCAATGAAATCGGTGCAATAACTCCCAACTCACTTGCCACTTGATTCAAGCGTTCAAGCTCAGGTTCAGACTCAACATTAAAACACTTAATACCCAACTCTAACGCACGCTTCATTTCTACTGCAGTTTTACCCACCCCAGAGAACACCACTTTGGCAGGATCACCACCCGCGGTAATCACACGCTCAAGTTCGCCTTGAGAGACGATATCGAAACCAGAACCTAACCGTGCTAATACGTTCAGTACACCAATATTCGAGTTCGCTTTTACTGCGTAGCAAATCAGATGAGGATGATCCGTTACCGCTTGGTCGAATGCATTCCAGTGACGCTCAAGCGTGGCACGTGAATACACATATAATGGCGTACCATAGCGCTCAGCAAGCTCGGTTAATGCGATATCTTCAGCCCACAATTGGCCGTTCGGTTGATAATTAAAGTAATCCAAGTTGTTTCTTCCCTGTCTGGTCGCGTTGTTATTCTATCAATGAGCCATAATTACAATTGCACTTGCTGCTCTTGCGATTGTTGCTGCTGAGACTCTTGCTGTGTTTGTGTTTGTGTTTGTTGTTGCTCTTTTTGCTGTGGCGTATCTTCAGGCATATACAGCCCACCGCTTTGTCCACAGCCAGTTAAGGCTAAAACACTCACAACTAAACTTACTAATAAACCTTTGTGCATTTTTGAAAGCCAGTGATTATCATTTCAATGCCCTCTATAATCGCACCAAGAATAGGAAAAGCAATAGGACGCAATGTGATGAATGACACTGAATTTCATAAGTTGGTCGATCATGCGCTGATGATCATCGAAGAAGGCATCGATGAATCAGGTGCAGATATCGAATCTGAGACAACAGGGAATGTACTTACACTGGAGTTTGAGAACCGTAGCCAGATAGTAATTAATCGCCAAGAACCACTACACGAGCTGTGGTTAGCTTCTAAATCAGGTGGTTATCACTTCAAATACAATAACGGGGAATGGCACTGTACTCGCAGTGGTGAAGAGTTCTTCGCACTCGTTAAACGTGAATGCTCTGTTCACGCTGGTGAAACTGTTGATTGGTGATAGCCAACAATTTAGTCTATAAAAAAAAGCCTTCATCACTGAAGGCTTTTTTTTATAACTTATTATTTCAATATACTACAAGCAATAATCAAGATTGGCGTGATAATAAAGATATCTTTGACGCTTGCGGGTTAATACCAGTAGGGCTACGTGGAGATTGTTGTCCACTCTTGAATGGCATGACCCGTAACTCGCCATTATCAGTATGCACAATCTCATAAAATTGTGGCAGATTAAAATTAATAAAATTCGCACTATAGCTAAAACGATCTTGCGATGAGGTATAAAAACGATTTACCCCATGCACCATTTCATCTTTATCTCCACTGCACTGACGATACATCTCGATACGGTTCGTCTCATCAAGGATATAAATATTGTAACCGTCTTCGCAATCTTCAAAGAAAAATTGGATTAAACCTTCACTCGCATACGCATCAACAATTTCAGGCGGATGTGGTTCATCCATTTTACCCATAACAACATTGGGCGTACCTGTTAGCTTGTTGGTCGAAATACAGCTATAGAAATCAACCGAATTTTCCAATTTTTGAACTGACACACCACGGCGTTCAAAAAACAGCCCATGAGTTTGATCACCAATACAAATTGCTTTAAAGCGACGGCGTTTTTCTTGTTCTATCGGCTTTAAACGCATTTCAATACACTCGGCAATCAACTGATAAACCAAATTGCGAATTAAACCGCGCATATGCTTGCTATAACAGAACACATCGACCGACTCTGGTGGAATAGCATCTTGATGCATTTTTCCTAGTACGGTTTTCAATGCATCTAACATCGAATTTTCGCCACTGAAATTCAGCGTACGCACTTCATTCCACGAATTACGATAAACCAAATCAACACTGCCCACTAAGCATCTCTGCTCTGTGCCGTAACTGAAAATATCAGTATTTTTAAAATCAAAACGGACTGAACGGTTTTTCAGCTCTGTCGTTGGGTCATTTTCCAAATTAATGAATAACCCTAACTGACGAATTTCACATGGACTAGATAGCGCCTGTAGCCCAGGATTGGGACGACGAATTGGGAAGGTATTTCGCATGTCACTCACAAGCTGATACAGCTTATCAATGTCCATATCCGTACCGTTCGCCACACTGTGTAAACAGGTCGACTCTGTTAGCAAACCATTAAAATATGACCATGCCACCAGCTTACTGAGGTAACGGTTATGCTCTAACGATGGTTGCCCTAAAATCGCCAACGGATCGAGCGGCTGTTTATACAAATACCACCCTGCAGTATTCGTACGACCAGCAGGTACCTGAATCAACGTAAGATCGGGTTCATGTAAATCTGGGGAAATCTGTGGATTAAGTAACGTAACTTTACCAGGCAGCACCTCAAAAGCAGCATATAATTTACGCGCTAAGATACTGATATCTTCAGGGCTAATTGCCGATGTAATATTGTTACGACGAGCAAAACGAATCAAATTTCGATAACTGAGCATCAAGGCATCAAGTAATTCATTATGCGCACGCTTTACTTGCCCGACTTTCCAATCACGGCGATTATCTAACTCTTCCAATACCTCTTGTGACCAATGCCAATCAGTCGTGAGCTGCTGTAGTACCTTTCGACGCCAAGGTACTGAACCAGAAGAAGGCTCTCGCGTGAGTTTTTCATGAGTCTTCAAGTAAAAACAGCGACGCACCAAATCTAAACGGCGATGATCGTTAATACGCTCAAGGTAACGGGTCACTTTTTCTAGCATCAGATAATACGCATCCATACAGAAATCTGTACGATCTTCTGAGAAGAAACGACGTTTACCATCAACGCTCAATAACTGAGTATGTGGATACTCCCAAGAATAGGCTTCCAGTAAAATGGCTTTTAAGACCGATTTATACGGTGAATCGATACTTTTATAAAGCTGCCATAAACTAGAACCAAAATACTCTTCAGCAGGAATGCGCGTCAGCCCACCAAAATCAATCCACTCATCACGACGAATATACCCTGCAGACTCTAAATACTCGATATATTCGTCGTAACACTCTTCCATCTCTGGTGGCACCATAAACCACAACAAAGGCTGACCAGCAAGGCAAACTGCTGAACGATAAAACTCATCGAGTAATAATAAATGTTGGCTTGAGCCACAGTTTTCACCCGTCATTTTTTCGGAAAAGTTATCGCGAAAACGATTTTCATCAATTAGGAAGAAATTAGCTTCTACGCCTTGAGTCATTGCCCATTCAGAAACTAATGAACATTTAGCGTCTAATTTTTCACGGCAACTAACTGAAAGTGTCGTGCGAATGCAGACCCAAATATCAAGATCACTTGTTAAGCTTTGACCAATAGATGACGTACTACCCATGGCGTATAAGCCAGTGATTGAGCATTCTGAATCATCTATTTTTGTGGTAGGGATAAGACTTTGCGCGCCCAAACCACAATCATCAATAAATTGCTGCTGAAACGCAGAAACGGCAAAGTTAGCAATACCAAATGGTACCTTTTGCTCAAGGTATCCTGGTACCGCTGGATGATTATAGTGAAGCAATATAGATAACAGGTCAAAAACCTGTTCAGATTGCACATTCATCGCTGCTCGTGCACGTTCAATGCGCAGCTGATTATGTCCGTCTAATCTATTTTTTAGCGTCTGGATATAGTTATGCAAATTACTCTTCCAAGAGCTGCCAGCGTGAAAGCGGCTCAAATCTTGTCACTATTAGTGTGATTTTCGTTCGACACAGAAGCAAAAACGTGATCAATGTAACACTTTTCACTATGGTCGTAAAGTTAGTGACGATTTGTGACAGGTTATTAATGGCTAGCAATAAAACTAAATGGTCTATCCTTTGTTCCTTCAAGCTAGTATATACGACTTAAGCCACAAGTAATGGCACTGTAATACTTTTTTCACTTGAACATTATGTGAGAAATATCACATTATTTATAGCACATATCAAGACAATACTGCGTGAACGCACTGAGCACAATAAGTGAATTATCATCCAGCCCCTTGAATGGTACGATTAGTGTGATTAACGCAAACCTTATGGACCCTATTTTTATGACCGATAAACCGATCCGCATTGCTACTCGTAAAAGCCCACTTGCAATGTGGCAAGCTGAATTTGTACAGGCAGAACTGGAAAAAGCACATCCAGGCTTAGTGGTTGAATTGGTGCCGATGGTAACCAAAGGCGACATTATTCTGGATACTCCACTTGCCAAGGTTGGCGGTAAAGGTCTATTCGTTAAAGAACTCGAAGTTGCGATGTTGGAAGGGCGTGCAGATATCGCTGTACACTCAATGAAAGATGTTCCTGTTGAATTTCCGGAAGGCCTTGGTCTTGTGACGATCTGTGAACGTGAAGACCCGCGCGATGCATTCGTCTCGAATACCTACAACAGTATTGCAGAGTTGCCTGCTGGCTCCATTGTGGGCACATCTAGCCTACGCCGACAGTGCCAACTTCGTGCACAACGCCCAGATTTAATCATTAATGATTTACGCGGCAACGTGAATACACGTCTGCGTAAGCTCGACGAAGGTCAGTATGATGCAATCATTCTTGCATGCGCAGGGCTAATGCGCTTAGAAATGCATGATCGTATTCGCTCAGCTATTGAGCCAGAAGAAAGTCTACCAGCAGTAGGTCAGGGTGCGGTAGGCATTGAGTGTCGTTTGGATGATCACCGTGTTAGAGCGCTACTAGCAACCCTTAACCACCCTGAAACAGCAACACGTATTTTTTGTGAACGCGCAATGAACAACCACCTACAAGGTGGCTGCCAAGTGCCTATTGGCAGTTACTCTGAACTACAAGGCGATCAAATTTGGTTACGTGCTTTAGTGGGTGAACCAGATGGCAGTAAAATGGTTCGTGGCGAGATAACAGGAGCAGCCATTGATGGTGAAGCATTGGGCACACAACTTGCCGAACAACTACTGGCTGACGGTGCAAAAGAAATTTTAGACGAGCTTTACGGCAACGCATAATGACTATATTGATCACCCGTCCAGAACCGGATTGCCACGAACTAACCCAGCAACTCAACGCTGCGGGGATCAATGCGATAGCTCAACCATTACTCACAATCAAGGCTGGTAATGAACTACCAGACTTGATTAATCAGCTAAAAAACTTGAAAACTGATGATTTTCTGATTGTTATCAGTGTTCATGCCGTTAATTTGGCCCACAATTATTTGATGTCTCAGGATGTCTGCTGGCCAAAAAACGTGCATTATATAGCCGTTGGACATAAAACAGCCGCAACGTTAAAGAGAGTGACAGGTCAAAAGGTCATCTCTCCGCAAATGCGTTGTGATAGCGAAGGGTTACTCGCGCTGCCTGAACTGGCGAATGTAACTAATCGCCAAATCCTTATTTTACGAGGAAATGGCGGACGAGAACTGATCCATCAAACGCTGACAGAGCGGAATGCAAAGGTAAGTTACTGTGAAACTTACCAGCGCACTTGGCTAGCATTAAATGGAGAGGCACTTTGCCGCACTTGGCAGGCACAGAATGTGTCAACTTTAGTGGTGACGAGCGGTGAACAACTCGCGTATTTAACACATTTAGTTCCAAAACAATATCTGACTTGGTTTTTTCAATGTCACCTTTTCGTACCAAGCCAGCGTATTGCTAACCAAGCCCAAAGCCTTGGTTATAAAAATTTTTCCACCGTGGGTAGTGCTTCAAATAAAGCACTCTTCACGTTCCTAAGTAAGATAGGCTCGATGGGATAATCGGATGACTGATAAAAAAACCAATAATGATAACGCTGCAACTAACAACCAAGCTGCAGGGTCAAAAACAACCAATAAGCAGGGCCAATCAAGTGCGAAAGCACAGGCACCGCAAACCTCGACACAACGTGAAGCAGCTAAAGCAGAAGCAAATAAAACGGCTTCAACGGTAAGTTCTTCAGCAGCACCTAAAGCTACTGAAGCAAAAACTGAAACCAATACCACAGAGAAAAAAGCAACCGCTAAACCGGCAACGCCACCAGCAGAAAAGAAAAGTGGCAGTAAAACCGGTGCTATCGCCATTGCTCTTGTTATCGCACTTGGCGCCGGTTTGTATTACCACGGCCACCAGCAAGGTCTTGCACAAGAAGCTCAAATTACGGCGTTGCAACAACAAATAGCCAATATCACCAACCAAGTGCAAACCAGCCAAAAAGAAACCATTGGGCAGGTTGATCAAAGCCTACAACGCACACAGGTTGTGATTGAGCAACAAGATAAATCTATTTCTAGTTTACAACTTGCCTTATCTGAAATGGAAGGTCGCCGTCCTAACGATTGGTTACTTGCAGAAGCAGATTATTTAATCAAAATGGCAGGTCGTAAATTATGGCTTGAACATGATGTGATAAGTTCAACCACACTGCTTGAATCTGCCGATCATCGCATTGCAGAATTAAACGACCCAAGCCTACGTAATGTGCGTAAAGCCATGAGCAATGACATTACTTCGTTGAAGGCGGTTGCTCGTATTGATCGTGATGGTTTAGTACTACGCTTAACAAGTTTACAAGAACAAGTTGCAATCCTACCACTAGCCAATGCGATTATTCCAGAAGCTGAGGCCGTTGAAGAGAATGCCGTTTCAACCTCTGTTGATGATTGGCAGACTAACCTTAAAACATCACTGAAAAATTTCAGCGAGCACTTTGTCACATACCGCCAACGCGATGGCAGCGTTATTCCTCTACTTTCGCCTAAGCAAGACTTCTACCTGCAAGAAAATATTAAGTCAAAGCTAGAAACGGCCATTCGCTCAGTATATCGCGAGCAAGGTGAGGTTTATGCAACGTCGTTAACGATGGCTAAAGAGTGGGCAGAGCAGTTCTATAATCTTGATGATCCTGCCACGCAAAGCTTTATCAATACACTTGATCAGCTTGCTAAAGAAAACATTGAAGCCAGCTACCCTGACAGATTACAGTCACAACCAATTATCTCTGATCTAATCAACGAACGCTTACGCGGTAAAGTCAAACCACTCAGCTCAGAGGAGAATCCAGCATGATTAAACTTTTACTGCTGGTAGCTGCCCTGATTGCAGGTATTGTCGTCGGTCCTATGCTTGCAGGTAATCAAGGCTATGTCTTGATCTCTGCCGCTAACCAGACCATCGAAATGAGCCTCACAACGCTAATTTTATTAGTGGTTGTACTATTTGGTGTGTTCTTCTTAGTAGAAACCATTCTTAAGCGTTTACTATCAGCTGGCAGCTCAACACGCGGTTGGTTCAGTGGTCGTAAAGTACGAAAAGCTCGAGTACAAACATCAAATGGTTTAATGAAAGTTATTGAAGGTGATTGGAAGCAAGCAGAAAAGCTTGTTGTTAAATCAGCAAAACACAGTGACACACCATTACTAAACTACCTTGCAGCAGCACAAGCAGCACAGGGGCAAGGCAATGCCACACTGCGTGATGAATATCTTCAACAAGCAGCAGAACTTGATGATAACAGCCTAGCCGTTGCATTAACGCGTGCTAAATTGCAGTACCGTCAAGCGCAATACGAACAAGCATTAGCAACACTGCAAGACATCAAACAAAATAACAATCGCAACCCTATTTTGTTAGCATTGCTAAAAGACTGTTATATCCAACTAGAAGACTGGCAACCGCTATTAAGCTTATTGCCTCAACTGGAAAAGACAGGCGTATTAACCGCACAACAAGTGACTGAATTAGAGCTACAGGCAGAATGTGGCTTAATGGCCCATATCGGTCAACACAGCGGTAGTGATGGCTTAATGGGTCACTGGAATGCGCTGAGTCGTAAAGCCAAGCAACGCCCAGAATTGATTTGTTGTTTTGTCAAAGAGATGATTAAACGCAAGGCAGATTCAGAGGCTTACACAGTATTATGCGACTCACTAAAAAAGCAGACCGATCCTCGTCTTATTTCATTAGTCGCTGAGCTCAACCTTCCAGATGTACACCCTGCGATTGTACGCCTGCAAGACCTACTGCGTTTTGATAGCAGCAACCCAGCAACTCACAGTGCCTTGGGTCAACTATTTATCCAAGAGCAAAAATGGGAAGAAGCAAAAACGCATTTCGAACAAGCGATAAAACTTGGCCCAACAGTGTCAGATTATGCTTACCTTGTAGAGGTACTTGATAAATTAAATGATAACCAAGGTGCTGCAGATGTTTCACGCCAAGCATTAACCTTAGCGCTGCCAGCCAAAAGCTAACATTTAACTAACATGACATTCTTTATCAAAAAGCACTCATTAGGGTGCTTTTTTATACCTTGAGGTTATCAAATATACGCTATAAATGGATAATTGTTACCAAGTGTTAATAGTTATTTCAGCTTATATCTGGCCCATTGATAGCAGAATGTAAAAGTTATTCAATACAGTCTCTAGTCGCTACTTATTGGATAACACACTATGGATATGCTTCCGTGGATGATTGTTTCTGGTATTGTTGTTTCTGTGATCACTTGTTTGATGACAGCGGTTCTAATTAAAGAGTCTTAATACGGCAATCGATGAAATACAAAAAAGCCTCCCTAATTGGAGGCTTTTTTGTGGGACATATATTCGATACGTTACAAATTCAACGCTTTTTTTGCCTTCTTTAACGCTTTGTTATATTGCTTTACGGCTTTAGCTGCTAGCTTTAGTTGCTTGTTCTTTTTCTTTGCTAGCTTTTTCAATTTCTTCGCCTGCTTATTGGTAAAAACAACGTCTGGTTTTGCCTGTTCTTGCTCAATAATTACCATTGCCTGAAGCTGCGCTTGCGCCCCCATAGAAAGTGCAGGCAATGAATGTACCGTAGTTTGAGAGACTGCATTCGTAACGGGTAAGGTTGAGGTCAACGTTGGCGTAATACTTGGGGCTACAATCGCAACTGGTGCACTATTCACACGTTTACTTTTAACTGGCTTGCCAAGCGCACTAGGCTTACATAAATAAGCTTTATCGTTTGCTGAACGAGCACAACTACTACACACATATTTAGGTTGACTAATAATACTCGTTATCGTCGAAAATTTATCTGCAATCTCAATACGACGAAACTTACACAAAGTTTTGGTCATCTTCCCACCCAGCAAACGCTAATCATTATCAGTTAGATTACCTAATAATTTACGTCATTGCAGCCTTTACATACACATCAAATCGATTTTTCTTCGTTTCAATTGCCGTAGAAGGCTTTGCATTAGCTAAAAACTCTGCGTAATCAGGGCGTTTTACGACAACACGTTTCGTTGCTAATGCCATAGCTGGTGCAAATAAACTGTCGGCATCGTTATCCGCACCCACTAATGTTTGAAATACGCGCATTTCTTTTTTAACTAAAGCCGATTTTTTCTTATGTGGATACATAGGGTCAAGATACACAACATCAGGAGCAATAAAATCGGGGTCTTCTACCAACTTAACTAATGCATCGTGGCTTGAAGCATGCAGTAACGATAAACGCTCGCTAATCCACCCTCCAATCTCAGGGTCTTGTTTTGCTCGCGCTAACCCGTCATCCAACAGTGCAGCAACAACAGGATGACGCTCAACCATTTGCACGGTACAACCTAGCGACGCCAATACAAACGCATCACGCCCTAAACCTGCGGTACCATCCAGTACTCGCGGCATTACCCCTTTCTTCAAACCAACCGCTTTGGCTATCGCCTGACCACGACCGCCACCAAACTTACGTCGATGCGCCGCCGCACCACTGACAAGATCGACAAATACCGCCCCCAGTTTCGCTTCGTCTAATTTTCGTAACTCAAGTTGGGTATCTGTCAGCACTAACGCAAAAATACTTTTTTCATCGTGGCTCAGACCCCAGCGTTGTGCTAATTCATCCAGTTCATTCTGGCGTTCTGGGTTTTCACAAATTAAAGCTAATTGCACAACATGCTCCGGTTCTAAAATTGTCTTAGCATTTCTCTTCACAATCACATCGCGATAGAGGCTTAAGGCTGGTTTAACTGAATATAATGCTAATAAGGCGCAGGATTATAGCACCGAGATTTCATCTTGGCTTAATTCCGCCACTAATTCCGCTAAAGGCTTTGGCTTACCAAATAAATAACCTTGCGCGTAATCCACCCCAAGGCTTTGCAGGCGCATTAAAATAGCTTCATTTTCAACAAATTCAGCGACCGTCTGCTTGCCCATTTTTTTTGCAAGTTCATTAATCGCTTTCACCATCGCAAAATCCATTTCATCTTCAGCAATATCACGCACAAACATGCCGTCAATTTTAATAATATCGACAGGCATCCGTTTCAAGTAACCAAATGAGGATAACCCCGAGCCAAAATCATCCAACGCAATAAGACAGCCAAGGTTCTTAAGTTGAGTAAACAATTGAATGGCTTCACTCATATTACCGATTGCCGCGGTTTCCGTAATTTCTAAACACAGCTTTGATGGGGGTAAACCTGAATCACGAATCTGCTCAATCAAGAAACCGACAAAGTCTCGGTTCCCCATCGATTGCCCCGATAGGTTAATCGAACATAATTCCAGCTTTTCAACGGCCTCTTTGTTGGCTTGCAGCCACTCAATAACCCCTTTTACGACATAACGATCAATCAGGTGAGCGATATTGTAACGCTCAGCGGCAGGCATAAAGAGTCCTGGAGATACCATACTGCCATCACTGTTACGCATTCTTACCAATATTTCATAATGCTGCTTCGTCGAGCCAGATGCCACAGGTGCAATTTGCTGGGCATGCAATTCAAATCGCTGTTCAGCTAATGCTTTGTGAATATGGTTCACATATTCCATTTCCAACTCGCGACGTTTGAGCTCTTCATCGTCAGGGTGATAGAGGTGCAGACGATTACGCCCTTCGTCTTTGGCGGCATAGCAAGCAGTATCTGCCTGCGCATGAACCTGTTGAGGAGAGCCTGCCGTCTCATCAATCAAACGAATACCTAACGAACAACTAAAGCTAAAGCGGGTGTTTTGCCAGAAAAACTCAGCCCCTTCTAACAAGTGTAGAATTTCATTACCAAATGTCACTGCTTCGCATTGTGTACAGTGGCGTAAAATAATGGCAAATTCATCCCCACCTAAGCGCGACAATGTCGCATGTTCTGGGGTTATGTCTTGTAGCAATAATGCCACCTGCCTTAAGGCTTCATCACCAGCTTCATGCCCTGCCGTATCATTGATCACTTTAAATTGGTCTAAATCGATATAAAACATCGCATGACGAATATCATTTTCTCTAGCTTCGACTAAAACATTTTCTAACTGCGTTTCAAAGTAATTGCGATTAAGTAATCCGGTAAGGTAATCATGGCACGCCTGATATTCCAATTTTTCTTCCAGCTCTCGTGTTGAGGTTATATCTTCCCCCACCAATAAAAGCTGCAATTTCGATTGGGTTGAACGAATGGTTTCACGTACCCATACCGATTTACCTTCTGCACACTTATATCTAACTTGCCGGCGCCAAACAATTTGATCGTCATTCAACCTAGAGTTTGAAATAAATTGTTGCGGCAAAACATCATCATCTAAGTAAAAGTCAGTTACTTTATGTCCCAGCATATCGCGTTTTTTATAACCCAATAAATCGGCAGCAAACTGATTAACCGACTGAATCCGCGCTTGACTGTCGATGGCTAAAAGAATAACGGGTTGCTGCTCGTAGAGTAAGCGGTAGCTCACTTCACGCTCGCGTAATTTATCTTCCATCTGATGACGTGACGTAACATCACGCGCTTCAATCAACACTTGCTCACTTTCGCCTTGGGCTGTCGGCATGTTTTTGACCGAAATATCTAATACCCGTATCCCATCATCAATACTTTGCACTGGCGCTTCAAAACGAAGAAGCTGCCCTTGCTGGGCTGAGATAAATGTCTGATTGAGTTTAACGGCAGTTTCTTGTTGCCAGCAATGCCAGCGCCATAACGGACGATCATATTTAATGATTTTATGCCCCAGCAAATTCTGTAAGGCGAGGTTACCGGAGATCAATACGCCGCTTGAGTCTAGAATACCAATATATTGAAAACTTTGATCAAACACCCCCTCAAACAAGGCTTGGCTTTGTTGTAATTGTTGTTCGCTCTTTCGTAACTGACGAATCATCAGTACTAATAAAACAATCACCACACCCATCAATGCAACCGAGATACTGAGTGCTTTCAGTTCTTTATTATAATACTCATACCAGGTAATTGGCTTATTGATTAACAATGCATATTGATCGACAACCGTTAACCCCCAGCGCTTAAGCTGTTGGTAGTTAAACGCAATTTGGGTTGAATTATTAATAAAGTCAGGTATTTCACCTTGCTTTCCATTGAGGACTTTCACCAATAGTGAGCCCATTTTACGGCCTTGTTCAACCCCACTTGTGACGACTCCGCCAGTCGCTCCGAGCTCCAGCATATAACGATAAGAAACGTATACCGGTGCAGAAGCCCGTTCAGTGAACTGCTGTAAAAAAACATCACTCGCCATATAGCGTCCTGCACTATCTTTAAAATAGCTAAGAAAAATCACAGCAGAATCGAGAGGAAGCTTACTCGCATGGTCAAATAACGCTGAGAATTCCTCAATGGGAAGCCGCGTAAATTGAACACCATTCATGGGGGCTTGTGCCAAATAGTTTTCAACTCTCGCCCAGAAAGTTCGACCGGTATATGTGTCATCCGCTAAAAAATAGATATGCTTTAAGTTGGGCTGCAATGAACGCGCCAATTGAATATTATCAGCAACACTATCAACCTCTAATACGCCTGTAACAAACTTCAGCTGCTCATGCTTCGCCGGTGTGTAATCATTAATTCCACCCAAAATTATCGGCGTATTACCTACTTCATCGGCAAGTTGATTCACTAACCACAAGGCATAGTCATCCGTCACCACGATCGCATCAAATTTCTCATTAGCTAATTTATTGCGATAAATATCTAATCGCTTGGCAAGATCGAATTCAGATTGATAACGTTTGGTATCCATATAACTGACATTCAATGGAATATTATAAGGCCGTGTTGTTGCCTCTAATCCCGCCTGTAAGGCGTCGGTCCACAACAATCCTTGATGGTAAGAGTGAATAACGAGGGTATTTTTTGCCGGCTCAGCAAAAGATGGGAGTGTGAGAAAACCCATCAAGAATAAAATGATAAAACGCATAAACGACAACAGGATCCTGGTTACCTGGAATGAGGTGAATCAGCCACTGAGCACTGTCATTCCTTTACAGTGCTTATAACTCTATTTTATTGTTAGGTATGAATCTGGGATTTAAACCAGTATAAGATATGAGCTGTTACGTATAAACAATGGATTGACGAAAATCATGACCCAGCACCCTCGAATTGATGACTTAGACCGCGATATTTTAAAAGCCTTAATGCATGATGCCAGAATACCTTATGCCGAAATGGCAAAACGTTTTAATGTAAGCCCGGCTACCGTGCACGTTCGGGTAGAAAAAATGCGTACATCAGAAATCATCACAGGAACAGAAGTGATGGTAAACCCTAAATTATTGGGCTATGACGTATGTTGTTTTATTGGTATTAATTTAAATGCTGCACGCGATTACCATTCAGCTATAGAAAAACTGAAAGAATTGGATGAAGTCGTTGAGGCATATTACACCACAGGAGCTTATAACATTTTCGTTAAACTGATGTGCCATTCGATTGAAGAGTTGCAATATGTACTCATTGATAAGCTTCAAGCTATCGATGAAGTGCAATCGACTGAAACATTAATTTCGCTACAGAACCCAATCAACCGCAATGTGAAACCTTAGCGCCAGCCCAATGCCGCGCTATTTTTCAGTGATATAACTAGATCAGCACACATAAAATAAAAAAAGCGAGATCGGTGATCTCGCCTTCTGGTATTCATAGATAAGCTAACGCAGTTGTTGGTTCAGGAGCTAATCCAACCCTGTTTTCCCGTTAAATAAATGCAAATGCATCAGCAAACATACGCTCGCGATCTGCACCTTTTTCTGCCGTAAATTGCTCACGAGCCGCGCCAGCCATTTCAAAACGACCACACAAATAAATATCGTACGCTGATAGACTAACAAAATCATTGCTAACGGCTTCTAGTACATTCCCTGTTTTACCAACCCACTCTTTCGGTGCATCTTCAACGACAGGTATATAGGTAAGGTTACTGTGCTGTTTCGCTAATGCTTGCAGTTCATCGTGCGCATAAAGCTGACAAGCATCACGCCCCCCCCAATAGACAAAGATAGGTTGAGTAACACCACGGCTTAAGCAGTTATCTAAGATACTACGTACATAA
Source organism: Photobacterium profundum (assembly GCF_003026285.1). Taxonomy (GTDB): domain Bacteria; phylum Pseudomonadota; class Gammaproteobacteria; order Enterobacterales; family Vibrionaceae; genus Photobacterium; species Photobacterium profundum. Next base: position 15,908 of record NZ_PYOD01000016.1, on the reverse strand, counting down.
GAAAAGCCCGTACCACCAGCAATCATCAATAACGGCTTATCGCTATCATCACGAACCCAAGCATCACCATGCGGTGCTTCAATTTCAACGGTTGTACCATTTGCTAACGCTGTCTTCATGGTTTCAACCACTTCAATCGCATAAGGGTTATGTTCTGCAGCGCCAATATGTAATTCAAGCTCACCGTCACGGCAAGGGCTGCTTGCTATCGAAAATGGACGCTTATCTTTCTCACCCATTACCGCGAGTAGATACTGACCCGCTTTATAATCAACATTCTGTTCTGGCTTTAGCAGAATACGAAATGTATTGCAGGCAAGTGGCTCTACTGACGTCACTTCACATTTGGTGGGCATTGCTGTTATCGCTGACATTATATTCCTCTAATCTAACTGTAAAACCACATCGCTCTGCGCGACGGCCTGACAGGTAAACATCCAACCTTGCGCCTGCTCTTTCTCTGTAAGCATAGGCTCTAGTTGGTAGCTTATCTCGCCAGAAACTTTTTGGCACATACACATCGCACATGCTCCAACCTGACAACGGTTAGGGAAAGCAACACCTGCGTTGAGCGCTGCCTCTAAGATCGTTTCTTGCTCGCTGGCAATAAAAACAAGATCATGAGGCAATAGGTGTATTTGATGCTTCGTTTCAGTTTCTGACATCGTGAATTAACCTAAATAGTTAATCTAAAATATCCAGTTCGTTCCAGATGGCATCCACCTTTGCTACGATTACTGGATCTTTGGTAATAGGTGTACCCCATTCGCGAGCCGCTTCACCTTGCCATTTATTGGTCGCATCTAGTCCCATTTTAGAGCCTAAACCGACAACAGGCGAAGTAAGATCCAATGAATCTATCGGCGCATTGGCGATCAGTAATGTATCGCGGCTTGGATCCATTCGGGTAGTTATCGCCCAAATAACATCATTCCAATCGCGCACATTGACATCATCGTCACATACAATCACAAATTTCGCATCCGTAAACTGATTCAGAAACGACCAGACTCCGTCCATCACTCGAGTCGCATGGCCTGCAGCATCTTTTTTGATACTCACGATAGCCATACTATTTTTATCTGCTTCTTGCGGTAAATAGAAATCGACAATCTCTGGAAATTGCCCGAGTAAGCTGCGCGTACCCGTTTCAATATTGAAATCCGGTTTTACCTGGCTGGTTCCACTAGGCGTACTCGCCGTTTCAGCATCCCACTTTATTGTGGCATCAAGCCCCATCTTTGAGCCAAGACCAACAACAGGAGATGCAAAGTCGAGTGAATCAATCGGTGTGTTTTCTATCAGAAGAGTATCACGAACCGGATCCATCCTTGTTGTCATAGCCTGAATAACACTATTCCAGTCACGTGCGTTCACGTCATCATCAAGGACAATTACAAATTTTGTGTACATAAACTGACGTAAAAAAGACCACACCCCCATCATCACGCGTTTCGCATGACCCGGATATTGTTTTTTCATTGTTACGACGGCCATGCGGTACGAACAACCTTCAGGCGGTAAGTAAAAATCCACAATTTCGGGGAACTGCTTTTGCAAAATAGGCACAAAAACTTCGTTTAGTGCGACCCCTAATACTGCAGGCTCATCAGGCGGGCGTCCCGTATACGTACTGTGATAGATAGGGTCTTCACGCATCGTTATATGCGTAATGGTAAACACATGATGACGTTCAACTTCGTTGTAGTAACCCGTGTGGTCACCATACGGACCTTCATCTGCAAATTCATTAGGATCGATGTAGCCTTCAAGCACAATTTCAGCACTTGCTGGTATATCTAAGTCGTTACTAATGCTTTTTATTACTTCCGTTTTGCTACCACGTAGCAAGCCTGCAAATGCATACTCAGATAAGGTATCTGGCACCGGGGTAACCGCACCCAGAATTGTCGCAGGATCAGCACCAAAAGCCACAGAAATAGGAAACGGTTCGCCAGGGTGAGTGTCCATCCAGTCACGCAGATCTAACGCACCACCACGGTGAGCTAACCAACGCATAATGATTTTATTTTTTGCAATTTTTTGTTGGCGATAAATACCCAAGTTCTGACGAGGTTTATTCGGCCCTTTGGTAATCGTTAAGCCCCATGTTAGCAGTGGTGCGACATCATCAGGCCAACAGCTCATTACTGGGATTTTATCTAAATCAACATCGTCACCTTCCCAGATCACTTGCTGACAAGGCGCTTTACGCAGACGTTTCGTTGGCATGTTCAATACTTGTTTGAACACGGGAAGCTTATCCATGGCATCCCGAAAACCGCGAGGGGGCTCAGGTTCTTTTAAGTAAGCAAGCAATTTTCCGACTTCACGTAACTCTTCAACGTCTTGGCGACCCATGCCCATAGCTACGCGTTCAGGGGTGCCAAAAAGATTCGCGAGTATCGGAATATCATAACCAATAGGGTTTTCAAACAGTAATGCTGGACCACCCGCACGTAAAGTGCGATCACAGATTTCAGTGATTTCCTGATTTGGATCGATAGGCTGCTTAATGCGCTTTAATTGACCTTCTTGTTCGAGGTAATCAATAAAGTCTCGCAGATCCTTAAATTTCATAGGGGCTACCCGTTGCCAATAAAAGATTAAATAGCGTTGGTGTCATGTAAAACATGACGACTATTTTCCATCAAATTAGCGACATTATAACGATTTGTTAACTTGAACACACGGTTCTTACCTCTGAATACCAGAATAAGCACCAAGCGTTTGCGGTAACAAAACATGTAATCTGCTCATACAAGGTATTAAGGTAAATTAGCCAATGCCGATTGTAAGTTTTTTTGTAATACCTTATTACCACTGGATTCAGCCAATTGTTCTAGCCAACTGCCATAACCCTGTTGAGCTAACTGCACGGCAACAACTTTTCCATCATCCACTTCATTGAGCTTCCCTTGTAGGAATTCACGAGTCTGTGGTGGCATAGGTTTTAATAACACTAACGAACGGTAGGCTTGTTGCTTTAATGACGGGTTACTGGTTGCAGCCATTAATTGTTCAATCGCTTGAGGCTCGGGGGCCTTATTCACTAAGCGAGTAAGCTCTGCTTGGCTGTATTGGTCCGTACGACGCCGCCATAATAGGCGATACATAGACTCGTCACCGGTTTGCTTCGCTAAGCTGGCAATGATCGCGTTATCAGGCAACCACATCAATTGGGAATCAGAAGAGAATTGAGCCACTAATTTATTAAGTGCTGTAGGTGAAAGCTCAGGTAACTTTTCAAGGAAGATATCACGTTGTTCTTTTTGATGAAAAATATCACCAGCGAGCCATTTTGATAGTACGAGTGAACCCTCTTCGGCTTGGGTCACCATTTTATCGGCTAGCAATGTCTGCTGCCAATGAAGTACTAACTTTCGAGCTTGGGTTCCGTATGGAAATGCAGCTTTCGTCACTAGGTATCCATCACCCTGCTCAATAATCGAAAAGTTCGATTGACGCTCAGCCTGAACTTGTAGCCAGTTCGCTTTATCTTGATCAAGCTGATCATAACTCACAGCGTGTTGAATAATCTGACTACGAACCGCTTCTTGCTTCAATGACGATATTTGGGAAAGATTAAATTCGAGGGCACGAAAATCACTCTTCTCATATAATTTAATTAATGCCGCAGCACGATTGACCACTTGAGGTGATATCGAAACCTCATTAACTTTTGTTTCAGTAATCTCAACCGCTAATGCAGATTGAACACATCCTGCAAGTAGCAAGACGACCATGCACATTCCTTGTCGCATGTTGCCTCCTAAATAGAAAGGACAACCTTTTAACGTATTCATACGATGACCATCCTGATGCTTTCATATGTCGTAAGGTTGTATTGATTCAATGAAATTGAGCATATTGTAAATTCAAACCAGAGACAAATTTCAATCCTATGAAATGTACTCTCAACTGAATGCGCAACTAATTGAATACTGTTTGATTTTTGATCTTACCGTTGCAGTATGCCGGAATTTTGTCCCATAAAAAACGCCACACAAGGTGGCGTTTTATCAAACTGTGACGTAAACAGTTTCGATTATGATTTCTGACGACGCATTGCGTCAAAGAATTCATTATTCGTCTTCGTCATAGACAGTTTGTCGATCAGAAATTCCATGCTGTCTGTTTCGCCCATTGGGTGAACAATCTTACGCAGGATCCACATTTTCTGTAATTCGTCAGGTTTAGCCAATAACTCTTCACGACGAGTACCAGAGCGGTTGAAGTCAATCGCAGGGAATACACGTTTCTCAGCAATCTTACGAGATAGGTGCAATTCCATGTTACCTGTACCTTTAAACTCTTCGTAGATAACTTCATCCATCTTAGAGCCGGTATCAACTAATGCTGTCGCGATGATTGTTAAGCTGCCACCTTCTTCAACATTACGTGCCGCACCGAAGAAACGCTTAGGACGGTGAAGGGCATTAGCATCAACACCACCTGTTAGTACCTTACCAGATGAAGGAACAACAGTGTTGTATGCACGCGCTAGACGAGTAATTGAGTCAAGCAGGATAACAACATCTTTCTTGTGTTCAACAAGACGTTTTGCTTTCTCGATAACCATTTCTGCCACTTGAACGTGACGTGAAGCTGGCTCATCAAACGTTGATGCAATAACTTCACCTTTAACGAGGCGTTGCATCTCGGTTACTTCTTCCGGGCGCTCATCGATAAGTAAAACCATCAACTCACACTCAGGGTGGTTGTGGGCAATACTTTGCGCAATGTTTTGAAGCAAAATGGTTTTACCCGCTTTAGGCGGAGCAACAATCAGACCACGCTGACCTTTACCAATCGGAGATGCTAAATCAAGAACACGTGCAGTGATATCTTCCGTCGAGCCGTTACCACGCTCCATGCGCATACGATCGTTCGCGTGCAGTGGCGTCAGGTTTTCAAATAAGATCTTATTACGTGCGTTGTCTGGTTTGTCGTAGTTAACTGCATTTACTTTAAGTAGTGCAAAATAGCGTTCGCCATCTTTCGGTGGACGAATCTTTCCGGCAACAGTATCGCCAGTACGAAGGTTGAAACGACGAATCTGGCTTGGAGATACATAAATATCATCAGGGCCAGCAAGGTAAGAACTATCTGAAGAGCGAAGGAAGCCGAAGCCATCTTGAAGGATTTCTAGAACACCATCGCCAAAAATATCCTCACCACCTTTCGCGTGTTGTTTGAGAATAGAGAAGATAATGTCTTGTTTTCTCAAGCGCGCTAGATTCTCTAGGCCCAAGCTTTCGCCAAGTGCGACCAACTTTGGAATAGGTTGGTTCTTCAGTTCTGTAAGATTCATAGTGGTGGGTTTCTTGTCTGTCAAAATCGGGGTTCTATTTTAGTTTAAGATAGAGTTGACCAAGGGGCTGGTCAAGAAATGAACGGAATAGCAATTTATGTGCATTACGTTAGCACTAAAGATTCCTTCCGTCTAGCATAGACGGAAGACAAACTATGTACAACTGAGAAATTGCACATAGTTCACACAAAGCTGCTTATAAGTTCGCGTCAAGGAACTCTTTTAGCTGGGTCTTAGAAAGAGCCCCGACTTTCGTTGCTGCCACACTACCATCTTTAAAAAGCAATAATGTTGGGATGCCACGAATGCCAAATTTTGGCGGTGTTGCTGCGTTTTGATCAATATTTAATTTACCGATCGTCACTTTACCTTCGTACTCGTTGGCGATTTCGTCAAGAATTGGGGCGATCATTTTACAAGGACCACACCATTCAGCCCAAAAATCGACCAGTACCGGACCAGCAGCATTCACTACATCGCTGTCAAAAGTTGCGTCTGTTAGCTGCACAATCTTGTCGTTCATCTTCCACTCCAATGGTTGATTTTTTAGCTGATTTTATTTTTAACCAGCAAATCGTTGCCCTATTTGAATGGAATACGTTTCGTATTGCAACCCTAAGCTGATATTCTATACGAATGAAGACGACTCACATCACAGAGCAGAAATTTGCTGACCTAGGTTTAGAGCCTACGGTTTTACAAGGACTGGACGCACAAGGGTTTCATAATTGTACCCCGATCCAAGCTTTAGCATTGCCGGTTGTGCTCACCGGCCAAGACATCGCAGGTCAGGCTCAAACAGGTACGGGGAAAACCCTAGCCTTTTTGACCGCGACTTTTAATCATTTGCTTCTCAATCCGGCATCGGATGAGCGCAAAACTAACCAGCCTCGCGCTATAATCATGGCACCAACCCGTGAACTGGCTATCCAGATTTACAATGATGCCGCGCCATTACTTGCAAGCACCGGTCTAAAAGCTGGTCTAGCATACGGTGGTGAAGCGTATGAAAAGCAACAGAAAGTATTTGCTGAAGGCGTTGATATCCTTATCGGTACTTGTGGTCGTATTATCGATTTCTACAAGCAGCGTGTTATCGACTTAGCCTCTATTCAGGTGGTTGTACTTGATGAAGCCGATCGTATGTTCGATTTAGGTTTTATTAAAGACATTCGCTTTTTGTTCCGTCGCATGCCAGCACCTAAAGCACGTTTGAACATGTTGTTCTCGGCAACATTGTCTTACCGTGTAAAAGAACTCGCATTCGAACACATGAACAGCCCTGAAAGTGTGGTTGTTGAACCGGATCAAAAAACGGGACATCGTATTCAAGAAGAGCTTTTCTATCCTTCAAATCAGGAAAAAATGCGCCTTCTACAGACTCTAATCGAAGAAGAGTGGCCAGATCGCGCTATAATCTTTGCTAATACAAAGCACCGTTGTGAAGACATCTGGGGTCACCTAGCTGCCGATAACCACCGTGTTGGTCTATTGAATGGCGATGTACCGCAGAAAAAACGTGTTCGTATTCTAGAACAGTTCACCCAAGGTGAGATTGATATTCTAGTGGCAACCGATGTGGCTGCTCGTGGTTTACATATTCCACAAGTAACACACGTTTATAATTACGACCTACCTGATGATGCTGAAGATTACGTACACCGTATCGGTCGTACTGGTCGTGCAGGCGAAAGCGGTAATTCAATTAGTTTTGCATGTGAAGAATACGCAATTAACCTTCCTGCTATCGAAACTTACATTGAACACCCAATTCCATTATCAAAGTATAACTCTGAAGCATTGTTAGACGAGCTACCAGCACCGCTTCGCCTTCAGCGAACGCCGCGTCAAGGTGGAAACCGTCGTCCTAATGGAAACCGTCAGGGTCAAGGACAATCACGTCCTCGTAATAATAACCGACGTCATCCACAATCACAGAAGCAACAATAAGAACATATGCCTATGGAAAGGAATTCAATATCACCGTTATATGCCGCAATTGATTTAGGCTCTAATAGCTTTCATATGTGGATTGTTCGTGAAGTCGCTGGCAGTGTGCAAACGCTGGCTAAAATTAAACGTAAAGTGCGTTTAGCGGCAGGGCTGAATAGCCAAAACGAATTAAGCGAAGAAGCAATGCAGCGCGGATGGGACTGTCTCAGTCTATTTGCAGAACGTTTACAGGATATACCTGCTGAGCGTGTTCGCATTGTTGGTACTGCGGCACTCCGTACTGCAGTCAATGCTGATATATTTCTTTCCAAAGCAAAAGATATCCTTGGTAGCAAGGTTGATGTGATTCCCGGAGAAGAAGAAGCCCGGATTATCTATCAAGGTGTAGCCCACACCTCTGGTGGCAGTGACAAGCGTTTAGTGGTCGATATTGGTGGTGCGAGTACCGAAGTCATTATTGGCGAGGGTTTTGATGCCAGCGCATTAACCAGCCTGAAAATTGGCTGTGTGACTTGGTTAGAACGCTACTTCAAAGATCGCTACTTAACGGCTGAAAATTTTGACGCTGCCATTAATGCTGCAAAAAATGCGATTGAACCAATCGTTGAGCAGTATACCCAGCTAGGCTGGGAAACTTGTGTGGGTGCCAGTGGTACCGTACAAGCCCTGCAGGAAATCATGCTGGCCCAAGGAATGGATGAAATTATCACCCTTCCGAAGCTAAAGCGCATGCAGCGCCAAGCAATGCAGTATGAACGCTTAGAAGACTTAGATATTGAAGGTCTGACTCTGGAACGCGCGCTGGTCTTTCCGAGCGGCTTATCCATTTTAATCGCTGTGTTTGAATCATTGAACATCGAATCAATGACTTTGGCAGGCGGCGCCCTACGTGAAGGTATGGTGTATGAAATGATGAGTAAAATGCGTCACCATGATGTACGTGAACGTACACTTACCAGCGTTCAAGAGCGTTTTCAGCTCGATACCAGTCACGCAAGTGCGGTGACTAATACTGCGATGGCGTTACTATCTCGTTGCAATGAAGAATGGCAATTGGAGCCTCAGGCACAATATCTGCTTCATGCGAGCGTATGCTTACATGAAATCGGTACCAGTATTGAGTTCAAGAAAAGCGGTGAACATGCCGCTTACCTGATCAATCACATTGATTTACCAGGCTTTACTCGTGCACAGAAACATTTGATAGCAGAACTACTGCGTCGCTTCCGCGAGCAGTTAACAAGTCTACCGGAACAGCATGCACTGTCAGCCCAAAGTGCTGCCCGTATTTTACGTCTGTTACGTTTAGCCGTTATTCTCTGTCATCGTCGTGATCACAACCAGCAGCCGCCATTTAGTTTATCGGTCGCTGAGAACAAACTGGTTCTGACATTACCAGCGGCTTGGCTATTAGCTAACCCGTTAAGCTGCGCTGAGCTACAGCAAGAAGCCACCCGTCAAACTGACATGGGTTGGCCTTTGGTTCTTGAAGAAAGCGAATAACGCTAATATTCACAACTTGTTCGATTAAAAAAGGCTCCCTCGGGAGCCTTTTTTATTACATATTAACTTCACATCTCAATGATGCTAGTTAGCCAGTAATACCACAGTGACGTAGCATCGCATCCAGTTGAGGTTCACGCCCGCGGAAACGCTTAAAAAGGTCCATAGGCTCTTCACTACCGCCACGCTCTAGAATGCAATGTAGGAAGTCAGCACCTGTTGCTTGGTTAAAAATACCTTCTTCCTCAAAACGAGAAAATGCATCAGCAGATAATAGCTCTGCCCATAGGTAACTGTAATAACCAGCACTGTAACCACCGGCAAAAATATGGCTAAAGCTATGCGGGAAACGTCCCCATTCAGGGCTAGGTACGACCGATACTCGTGATTTCACATCAAATAATGTTTCTAATACCTGGGCACCCACTTCTGGATCATAATTGGTGTATAAGCTGAAATCGAACAGACCAAACTCCAACTGACGTAAAATACCCATCGCGGATTGAAAGTTTTTTGCCGCCAACATTTTATCTAGCATTTCTTTCGGTAAAGGCTCACCCGTTTCAAAGTGACCAGAAATAAATGCCAATGCTTCCTCTTCCCAGCACCAGTTCTCGAGGAACTGACTCGGTAATTCAACTGCATCCCACGGCACACCATTGATACCAGAAACAGATGGCGCATCAACCTGCGTCAACATATGGTGAATACCATGGCCAGTTTCATGGAATAAAGTGACCAATTCATCATGAGTAAACAATGCAGGCTTATCGCCAATGGGTTTATTAAAGTTACACGTTAGGTATGCGACAGGGGTTTGTAAGCTACCATCGGCACATATGCGACGTACGGCACATTCATCCATCCATGCACCGCCACGCTTGTGTTCACGGGCATACAAATCAAGATAAAAACTGCCACGAAGCTCGCCAGTTGCATCAAAAATATCGAAGAAGGTAACAGTGTCATCCCATACCTCGACACCCTCGCGCTGCTTCACATCCATCCCAAAGACACGCTTAAGTACTTCAAACAAACCTGCGACGGCTTTTTTCTCAGGGAAATACGGGCGAAGCTGTTCATCTGAAATGCTATAACGGTGTTGTTTCAATTTCTCGGAATAAAAAGACAAATCCCACGGTTCTAGATCTTCTGCACCAAATTCAGTTTTCGCATAGTCACGTAGCTCTGCCACTTCACGTTCAGCTTGTGGTTTTGCGCGTACCGCAAGATTATTAAGAAAGCCCAATACTTGCTCTGGAGATTCCGCCATTTTCGTCGCAAGTGATTTTTCACTGTAAGTGTTAAAACCTAATAGACGTGCAATTTCATGGCTCAGCTTTAACTTTTCAGCAATGATTTCGCTGTTATCCCACTCACCGGCATTTGGACCACGATCTGAAGCACGAGTAACAAATGCTTGATACATTTCCTGACGTAATTCACGGTTGGCACAATAAGTCATTACTGGTAAATAAGAGGGAATTTCAAGCGTAAATAAGTAGCCTTCTTTATCCTTGGCTTCTGCATTCGCTTTTGCTGCTTGTATTGCGGATTCAGGCAAGCCTTCCAATGCCGACTCATCGGTAATCAGTTTGCTCCATCCCATCGTTGCATCTAACACGTTATTACTAAACGTTGATGCTAATTCTGAAAGTCGCTTACTAATTTCACCATAACGATGTTGCTCTTTTGCAGGTAAACCAATGCCAGACAGTTCGAAATCTTTGAGCGCATCGGTTATTGTTTTCTGCTGTGCTTGAGACAACGTAGCAAACTCATCACTCGCTTTAATGGCCTTATATGCTTCATATAAACCTTTGTGTTGACCCACCCAGGTACCGTAATCCGATAAAATAGGTAAGCAGCTTTCATACGCTTCACGTAATTCAGCGCTATTTTTAACACCATTCAGGTGCCCGACAGGAGACCAAATACGGCTAAGTCGATCATCCGTCTCTGCAAGTGGGACACAAATCGTTTCCCAACTTGCCAAATCGCTATTGGTGAGTACTTCTTCTACTTTCGCACGGCAATCGGCAATAGCCTGTTCAACAGCAGGCTTTATATGCTCTGGCTTTATCAGAGAAAACGGCGGTAAAGCCGTCATGGATAATAATGGGTTAGACATGCGCGTATCCTTAATTCTTTTATTATTGTTTAGATGTGTGTGTGGGCGTGTTAATTCAATCCCTTATTTACTCATTATGGTCGAACTGCTTGTAATATCTATCGATTAAATAAAACAAAACTGAATGTTACCCACAAGCTTTTATAGACGGCATCCATAGTGAACAACTAAAGTTCACCGCTCATCTGGATATTCATGGCTAATCCGCCATAATAGCCACACATAAATACTTTAAAATACGCACAGAGACCAATTCATGCTGAGTTATCGCCACAGCTTCCACGCTGGCAACCACGCCGATGTGGTTAAACATATAGTCCAAAGTTTGATCCTAGATGCACTCAAGCAAAAAGATAAGCCTTTCGTCTACCACGATACGCACTCTGGTGTGGGTCGTTATGATCTGCAAGATGAGCGAAGTGAAAAAACGGGTGAATTCAAACAAGGTATTGCACGCCTTTGGTCTCGTGATGATATTCCAGCTGAAATCACCTCTTATATCGAAGCAATAAAAGCGCTGAATGAAACGGAAGAACTGCGGTATTACCCTGGTTCACCGAGTGTTGCTCGCGCTCAGATACGTGAACAAGACCGTATGGTGCTAACTGAACTTCACCCAGCCGATTTTCCTTTATTATTGCAAGAGTTTCGAGGCGATCGCCAAGTACGTATGTATAAAGAAGATGCATTCTTACGATTAAAGGGCAGTTTACCCCCTAAAGAGCGACGTGGTGTGGTACTGATCGACCCACCTTATGAGCTTAAGCATGAATATATGGATGTCGTAAACGCGATAGCTGATAGCTATAAGCGCTGGGCAACGGGGACCTATGCAATTTGGTACCCAGTGGTTTACCGCGAAAACATCGATAAAATGCTTAAAGGTCTTGAGAAGTGTGGTATCCGTAATATCTTACAAATTGAATTAGGCGTTGAGCCAGATACGACCGAGCGTGGTATGACGGCTTCAGGCATGATTGTAATCAACCCACCATGGAAATTAGAGAGTCAAATGCAGACTATTCTTCCTTGGTTACAACAAGCTATTGCACCTAATCATGGCCACCATTCAATTACATGGGTAGTACCTGAATAAGAGTTAATACGATTATACCCTCTTCAGTAAGGCGATATTTCAATCGCCTTCTTTCTATCTTCGATTAATGATCTAAGCTGAATCAGATTTCTCGATTCACACCTCTCGTAACTCTTCTATTTCTTGATTACACTAGGTTCAGCTCATAAATCATAAAATTAAGCGGAGAAAGTCATGGCGAAGCATTTTGATTACATTTGTATTGGTGGCGGAAGTGGCGGTATTGCATCAGCTAACCGTGCTGCAATGCATGGCGCAAAAGTTGCTCTAATTGAAGCAAAAGCACTGGGTGGCACCTGTGTAAACGTTGGTTGTGTACCGAAAAAAGTAATGTGGCATGGCGCTCAAATTGCTGAAGCTATCCATCTTTATTCAAAAGACTATGGCTTTGATGTTGATGTGAAAAGCTTCAATTGGAGCACTCTCGTCAAAAACCGTGAGGCATATATCGGTCGTATTCATCAAGCATATGACAATGTGCTTGGTAACAACAAAATCGAAGTAATTAATGGCTTCGCTAAGTTTGTTAATGAAACAACAATTGAAGTAAATGGCGAGCATTTAACAGCAGATCACATCCTAATTGCTGTAGGTGGCGAGCCAACAATCCCGAATATTCCTGGTGCTGAACACGGCATCGACTCAAACGGCTTCTTTGACTTGAACGAACAGCCTAAGCGTACAGCTGTCATTGGTGCAGGTTATATTGCTGTTGAAATTGCAGGTGTTTTAAGTGCATTAGGTACAGATACTCACCTGTTCGTTCGTAAAGAATCACCACTGCGTAGCTTTGATCCATTGATCGTTGAAACATTAGTGGAAGTCATGAATGCAGAAGGTCCAACCCTTCATACGCATTCAATTCCTAAAGAAATCATCAAGGAAGCTGATGGTTCAACAACATTACACTTCGAAAATGGTGAGTCGCACAATACCGACCTACTGATCTGGGCTATTGGTCGTAATCCAACGACAGACAAAATAAACCTAGCATCAACGGGCGTTGAAACTAATTCACGTGGTTATATCAAGGTTGATGAATACCAACAAACAAATATTGCTGGTATTTATTGTGTTGGCGATATTATGGAAGGTGGTGTTGAACTGACTCCTGTAGCTGTTAAAGCAGGACGTCAGTTATCTGAACGTCTATTTAACGGTAAAACTGAAGCCAAGATGGATTACAAACTAATCCCTACTGTTGTATTTAGCCACCCACCGATCGGTACAATTGGTTTAACGGAACCTGAAGCTATTGCACAGTATGGCGAAGATAACGTTAAAGTGTATACGTCTGGTTTTACGGCTATGTACACTGCAGTTACATCTCATCGTCAGCCTTGTAAAATGAAGTTAGTTTGTGCTGGCCCTGAAGAAACAGTGGTTGGCTTACACGGTATTGGCTTTACAGTTGATGAAATGATTCAAGGCTTCGGTGTTGCCATTAAGATGGGTGCAACTAAAGCTGATTTCGATAGTGTTGTAGCCATTCACCCTACAGGATCTGAAGAATTTGTTACCATGCGCTAAATAATAAGTAACACATAAAGGGAGGCTAGTTAGCCTCCCTTTTTATTATCAGAAAAAATAGAACTCGATAGCCAATAACTAAAAGCCATATGCTTTTTTATAACTTATTGATTTTACCTTTACAGCTCTCATACAAAGAATAAAAACCTCACAAATAGTGCATAAATAGACAATTATGCACTTACAGTATTCCCAAATAGTCGTAAAAAATGTAACCTTCTCCCTCCTGATTATGGATAATCAGTGAATAGTTATTCCGCAAGGATAAAAAGCAGTCATTCACACTAGTGAATTTATAAGATAAAGGTTAATCATGCAGGATCAGGTACAAGCAAAGCCAATTACAACGGCCAATTGGCTTATGTTCCTTCTTCCCTCTCTATTAGGTGTCTTTCTTTTTATGGCACCCGTCGATTATCAGGGCACTATTACCATTCCGATCGCTATTTTAGCGAAAACAATTCAAACCCTATTTGATGATAAATTAACGGCGATAGTAACCTTTATCATTAGCTTTACTGCTGTTTTGTCCTTAATAACAAAAGTGGTTAAACCTAAATTTATTTTAAATAATAGCTTTCTAAATGGTCTACTGAACCCAACGATGGCATGGTTTATAGTGCAGCAACTAGGTGCTATTTTTGCAGTAATGACCTTTCTTAATATAGGACCTGAAGCGATTCACAGTGGTGATACTGGCGGGCTAGTACTCAATGACTTACTACCAGTATTATTTTCGGTGTTTATTTTTGCTGGTATGTTATTACCGTTATTACTTAATTTTGGTCTACTTGAATTTTTCGGCACCTTATTTACGAAAATAATGCGCCCAATCTTCGGCTTGCCAGGTCGTTCATCAGTTAACTGTATTGCATCATGGCTAGGTGATGGCAGTGTTGGCGTACTTCTTACAAGTAAGCAATATGAGACTGGTTTATATACTCAGCGTGAAGCAGCTGTCATTGGTACAACTTTCTCAGCAGTTTCTATTACCTTTAGCTTAGTGGTTATCGCACAAGTTAACTTGGAGCATATGTTTGCCCCATTTTACTTAACAGTTTGTTTAGCTGGTTTTGTAGCCGCGATAATCGTTCCACGTTTGCCACCACTATCGAATAAAAAGAATACCTACATTGATGGTTCAAAAGTATCGACAGACAATGAAGCAGTACCAGCTGGACACAACATATTTTCATACGGTATAGAGCAAGCCTTAAATAAAGCTCGCGAAGTAAAAAGTTTTCGAGCAATCGCGCTTGATGGCCTAAAAAATGCCGTTGATATGGTTTTCGGCGTACTGCCTGTCGTAATGGCAATAGGTACCGTAGCGTTAGTGATTGCTGAAAATACACCAATTTTTGATTACCTAGGAATGCCATTTATTCCTTTCCTAGAGTTACTACAAATACCAGAAGCCACTGAAGCCTCTAAAACAATCGTTGTCGGTTTTGCGGATATGTTCTTACCCTCGATTCTAGCTTCAGGCATCGAAAGTGATCTAACTCGTTTTGTTATTGCAGCAATGTCGGTAACACAACTTATCTACATGTCTGAAATTGGTGCACTGCTAATTGGTAGTAAAGTACCAGTAAAAGCATGGGAATTGTTTGTTATCTTCATTCTACGCACACTCGTAACCCTACCAGTCATCGCATTAATGGCACATATCATCTTCTAAGATACAAAAGCCTGCAGTTTTAACTGCAGGCTTCATTACCCCCTCAAGGCTTACCCTTCCCAATATCACCAATTCTATAACCTCATATCAACGCAGCCATTCTTACCTCTTCAGATAATACCAACTTAGATAAAGACTTAGTCATAGGTATAAGCCCCTCCTCATCAACCAGACAGCTTTCAGCGCCCCCTGCTACTAAGCGCTTATTTTATATAGTTCATTGGCAACTAAGCATATAAGGCATTCTCGTTCTCCGTATTTTAGAAACAATCAATCATCACAGGAAGAATCATGATGCCGTTATGAATATGAGTAGGTAGCTAGAATGCGACAATGCTGTTTTTAGCCATCAAGCGTTTAAGGGTTATGGTGATATTGCAGGGAGAGTTTGTACTGCTTAGTAACAGATGCTTGTTTTGATTAGTATTAGAGTCACTTGCTAGAAAATAGCTAAAAGGCGAGAAGAGTATTTCAAGGGATAGAAGACTGCTGGATCGCTAGTTTTCCAGGTTGGAATAACAATAAACATTTTCACTGTATATACGAAAAAAGGCCATCCTTTCGGATGGCCTTCTTAAATTGGGCGCCTGGCGATGCCCTACTCTCACATGGGGAGACCCCACACTACCATCGGCGCAACTGCGTTTCACTTCTGAGTTCGGCATGGGATCAGGTGGAGCCACAGCGCTATGGTCGCCAGACA
>NZ_PYOD01000015.1 GCF_003026285.1 Photobacterium profundum | reverse complement strand
GCTTGATTGCTTAACTGCTGTTGGGTTGAGTATGGCGAGTGATTCATCATGAGAAGTCCAACGCTTACTTGATTGACTGGATTGAACCAGACCAGAAAGAAAACGTGCGACCCGCAAGAACCTCAGCTGTTAAGGCATCAACCTCAACAGCTTCTTTGTTTGAGTAAGCCTTGGCTTGTAAATACTTGGGAGCGTATGCAGCGGTAACAACAACGATTTCTCGACCGTTATCAAAGAAACGAACACCGTCATTAAGTTGAATGTTGATAGCCATATATAACCCCAAATGCTTATGAATTGTCACTTTCGACAATCCTAATTGCCAATAACGACAATTACAAGATGCCAAAAATGGCAATTAAAGAGCTACAATGAACAAAACGGAGGTTTCGCAATGTACATAAACAAGCTGTTAGATGCCTATAAACAGGCTAAAAATTACATTCAAGACAAACAAATTGCGGCAGATTTAGGTATAGACGGAGCCAAGCTAAGCAGAATACGCAAAGGCGACCGTTATCTAACTGAAAACGAAGTGATTTTTTTAGCAGAGCATACAAAAACTGATATTCATGAAGCATTGATATATCTTGCAGCAGATAAGGCTAAGACTTATAAAGCCCAACAAGCCTGGCAGGACATCACGGCAAAATTAAGTAGCCAAGGATTTGAGCGCCTAAGCCTTGGTATTACTGGATTTATGGCGTTTGGTATTGGTATCCGTCAGTGCGCATTATGTATATTATGTTAAATTGAGTATAATGAGACATATTTAAATGACTTAATTTAAAAGCTTCTCTTTCTACTCTCTTTCTTTTTGTTGTTTCATGCGGTGCTATTTAACAGTATTGGCTATTTACCATAAAATAGGTAATTAGCACCTTACTTTAAGCTCTTCGGCAAATGGTCAGTTTGCCTTGTTCTTCAAGTTCGGTATTAATTACAGAGCTATTAAGTGCGACAGCATTTAATAGCTCTATTAGATTTTTTAAGCTTATGAATTCTTAACCACACAGCTTAGATGCGGTTATGTATTGGTATTTACTCAGCATTTGATTAAGTTCGATTGCTCTTATTGGCTTAGCTAAGAAATCATCCATTCCAACTTTTTTATATTCAACTTGATCGCACTGCATTGCGTTTGCTGTTAGTGCAATGATTGGTATGGTGATCTCTTCTTCTCGTAATAACTTAGTGGCTTGGATCCCATCAAGTACTGGCATTGAAATATCCATCAAAACAATATCAAAATAATGTGAATCATTTTTTAAGGCATTTATAGCTTCTTCACCATTATTTGCAATTTGTACTCGGTGCCCACGCTTTTCAAGCATTAATTTAGCAACCAGTTGATTCGTGTTACTGTCTTCCGCGAGCAAGATATTTAATGATCGGGTTGATATTGGGTATTGCTCTGGAAGATCTTTTTCTGTTTCGTCAACTACAGATGTTATTGGTATTGAAACGGTAAAACAGCTACCCACATTTAGCACGCTATCTAATGAGATATTACCATCCATTTTTTTGATAAGATGCATACTAATTGCAAGACCTAACCCTGTACCACCATAGCGTCGTGTAATACTTCCATCAGCTTGGATGAATGGATTAAACAACGTTTTTTGTGCATACGGTGCTATGCCTATTCCTGTATCGATAACTGCAATCTCAATATTATTGTTAACTGCTTTTACAGAGACTCTAACAGAACCAACATTGGTGAATTTTATGGCATTCCCGATAAGATTAAACATGACTTGAGCTATTCGATTTTTATCGCCTAACATGCTGTCTGGTACAGATGCATCGATTTGAGTAGTTAAGGTAATATTTTTTCTTTTTGCTTGTTCGTTTAGTTGGTTAACGACGAGGTTAATACTATCTGCAATATGTATATCTGCATTGAATAGCTCAAATTTACCTGACTCAATGCGTGACAAATCGAGGATGTCATTGATAATTGTAAGTAGCAATTGAGCAGATTGTTCCATCTGACTCACCCACTCCATTTGTTTTTCATCAAGCCCCGAATCAACTAACGTGTCCATTAAGCCCAGCACTGCATTTAAAGGAGTGCGTATTTCATGGCTCATCATTGCTAAAAATTCAGATTTTGCGTTATTCGCTGTTTCTGCCTGCTTTCTGGCGAGTTGTAATTCAACTAAACGTTGTTTTCTGTGTGTAATATCTTTTGCAGTGCCGCGATAACCCAGTAGTTTACCTTGTTTATTGAAGTAAGGTGTCCCACTTAATGTTATCCATAAAGCGCCTTCATCTTCAGGTAATTTCCATTCAATATCTTCGAATGTCTTTTTGCTTTTTAGTTGGTCTAATAGCTTAACACGTAATTCAGACTGCTCACCAAAGATATCTAATATAGTGGTATTATCAATGACATGATTCGCAAGGTGTGGAGCCGATATATAGGTAAATTGATAGTCGGTATCGACTTCCCAAAACCAATCCCCGACTGTTTTTGCGAAATCTTTAAATCGCTGCTGGCTGTGTGTGAGCTCTTGTGTTCTTGCTGTTACTAAAGATTGTAAGCGTTCGCGGTAATCAATATCGATGATTGCACGTTCTAATAACGGTCTAAATCTGTCGAGCACTCTTCTACACTGAGGCGTAAATTGCCCTTTTTTAGAATGCACAAATAATAGTACAGCATCGCCAGAGCTAACTTTCACTCCTGTCATTAACGCTGAGTTACAGTATTCGAGTATTTGAGGAGAGATTTCTTTAAACTCTGAAACATCTTTGGGAGAGAATAAAGCGATACTTTCACCGTTAATACAACGTACAAATGTTCTATCAATGGTCCATGAACTTGATTCAAATACATCACATGTTGTTACGAGCTCTCTTAGCGGGCCTGTTTCGTCGTCGCGAGTAAGAGCAAGTGCGTGCTCGAAGCCTATGTATTTTCGTAATACAGATAATAAGCTATTGAATACTTGACGTTTATTGTTTGCACCTGCCATAGCGGAAATACCCGCTAAAATAGCCGAATTTTCTTCACGTAACTGACTCTCTCTTTCTTGGCTTCGTAACAAGTCAAGTAATGTCTCTTGTAATTTTTCCGACTCAAAATTTAGCATACTCATCCCTATGAAAAAGAACGGCGGAAATCATTAAGTTTCCATGAGCATTTTCACCACCAATAAATTGCCCTTGCTCCCCAAAAGTAAAAGGACTAACAAACGGAGCTTGATGCATGGCGTGATTCACATAACTGGCGACCTCATGCATTCTGTCTTGTACTTTTAACATGCAACCAGCGCAGTAAATGGTAATGCCACCAATAGGGTCTAACTCGCCTTTCCTACCAACATCATTGGCTGAGTCAATCACTCTGCCTGCTCTGGTAATTAGACGCTCATCGGTTCCCATCATACAAAAAACGGTTTCAGATTCTTCTACCGTTGCGAAAAGCTCTATTCCACCGCGCTCTGTTACTTTTAGCGGATGTGCAAGTTTGTAATATTCGAGCTCATGCACTTTCCCCACCACGCGCCCTAAGGGGTTAAGGCTACTCTCGTTAATGATATTGCTTGCTTGACTTAAATTTTTGTCTAACCATTTTTCATAAATATTTATAGCGGGTTCGTTATCTAATTCAACAATCTCTCGGCCTTCAACTTTTGTCACAACCGCTGATTGATTGGTATTGGCATAGCCAGAGTGAAACGAATAACTGACTTGGCAAGATGGGTAAAAAACGCAAACCCCGACCCCATGTTGACTGGTATGCTCATGAGTAAATAGCTTCCAATTTCCGCTAACAAAATCATCCGCTGCACTACCACCAATAATCGGTATTGATGCGCCTAACTCACGCTCAATACCTCTAATTACATCTTCTTCACTCCCTGGAGTGGCATGTAGCAAAATCAATGCCGGAAGTTCGCCAGGGCGTCCACTATTCTCTATTGCTCTTAATACCGCTTGCTGAGCCATTTCGAATGGGGATTGATTAGTAGAAACTAACGCAGTTCCAAATGCACCGTTGTAATCACACATCGCCCATAAAGCAATGCTATCGCCATAGTTATACCCCTCATCAGTCATGACGCCTCGGCAAGATGAACACCCCAAAACTTGGGCGTCAGGGTACTGTTCATGCAATATGTTCTTTATCAGAGTTTCATCATGGTGCTCTGAAAAATACGCCAAGACTAACTTAGGGTTTGTGATTTTTTGCTGTAATTTGCAAATTGCATCTAAAATAGCGCTTTCAGATGAATTAATAGCAGAGATGCTGGTTGCGATATCCATTATTCTTCTTTCTGTCATTACTTTTCTACATAAGTAACATTATTACATTTGCATCCAGCAAAGGATTGAGTTTTTTATGGTTTTTTGATTAAAGTCTGCTTTGTTTTTGCCGTTATTCATTATCATCTTTCGAGTATGCAGCAAATGAAGGGATGCAATGGCTAATCAAGTGATTTTGGTAACAGGCGGTGCGAATGGCATCGGTAAAGGAATTTGCGAATTCTTAATTGAGAACAGCCCTGCGATAAATAACACCAGTGGAAATGAGACAATTGTTATCGCGGTTGATATTGATGAAAATGCGGGGTTCAAGTTAGTTTCTGAAGAGCCTCGTATTCGTTTCAGATGTGCAGATGTTTCTAACGAAGCAGAAATAGCGTTGGTCATTAAAGAGATCACGACACAATATGGTCACTTAAATGGCTTAATCAATAATGCTGCTATCTCCACCCCCTACAATTCACCGCTTGAAGAATTAGACTTAATAGAATGGCACCGGGTTCTGAACATTAACCTTACTGCGCCATTATTGATGAGTAAATTGTGTTTACCTTTATTAAAAAAAGTGAAAGGTTCCATCGTCAATATTAGCTCTACTCGCGCACAACAGTCTGAACCTAATACGGAATTATACAGTGCTTCTAAAGGTGGCTTAGTGGCTTTAACGCACGCTTTGGCAAATAGTTTAGGCCCCGACATTAGAGTTAATTGTGTTTCTCCCGGTTGGATCAACACAACCAATGAACAACTAAGGGATATTGATTCTAACCAACATCCTGTTGGCCGAGTTGGCGATATAACGGATACTGCTGCAATCGTTAATTTTCTTCTTAGTGAACAGTCTGGCTTTATTACAGGTCAAAATTTCACTGTTGACGGTGGAATGACAAAGAAAATGATTTACGTAGAATAAAAAATGATTAGAAGCAGAAAACCAAAGCAATAAGCTTATTTTGGGGCTTATTGCTTTTTAATAATTAATTTCTATTTTGTTAAAATAAGCCCTTCAATCAAGCCTCGCCAAAGCAAGTGATTAACATTCAACTAGTTTGAATGTTAATCACTTTTTCACTTTAAATGTAACTATTGTGGTTTGATTTCCTTGCGTAATTGTTGCCTTCCAATCCATTTCATCATGAATACAAGCTGGAACACTAAAATTACCCACCCAATACTCGCCTTTTTGTGAAAAAATGACTGGGATTGTACCCATAAACATATCGACGCCCTCAACAACACCTGTTGGTTTAACATTAATGTTGCCGATTTGTAGTACAAGTGGCGATTCAGCAGTAGCGGGCAATGGGGTTAATGTTATATCTGCAGTATCGCCCTGTTCAACAATTAAGCACTTTCCTTCACTTATTGTACAGTGAATAGCCTTTTGTTCTGCTGATTGCACTTCTTCATAGGTGACTGTTCTCCAAACAAATGCTGAAATGAGCACAGCCATCAGTACAATAATTTGGATTAATCGTGATTTTGTTAATTTTTCTGCTGCCATAATTACACTCATCTCGTGTTACAGAGTTCAAAGTTTTCACATAAATGTTGCTTAACCGTAAACAATGTGTGGGCATCAGCCTGTCAATCGCTTGTTAACTAACGTATTATGCGCAATGAAAATGCCACTTTTACAATAAAATAGCAATTTGATTGTTGAGTTGTTTAAAAAACAACAAGGCTATCAATAAGCTTTGGGTGGCATTGCGACAAC
This sequence comes from Photobacterium profundum, assembly GCF_003026285.1. Classification (GTDB taxonomy): domain Bacteria; phylum Pseudomonadota; class Gammaproteobacteria; order Enterobacterales; family Vibrionaceae; genus Photobacterium; species Photobacterium profundum. The sequence goes on along the minus strand of NZ_PYOD01000015.1, from coordinate 108,379 downwards.
TTGTTGTTCGCACAAGGAAATATAAGTGTAGTTGAACAATATATAGTGGAAGTAGCAACATGAGCCAAGTAAAGCAGCTTGAACAAAACTATAACTATACGGTCGTTCGTCAATTTACCCTAGCTACCATACTATGGGGAATTGTCGGAATGAGCGTTGGTGTATTGATTGCAGCTCAGCTGGTATGGCCGGCGCTAAACTTCGATACTCCTTGGTTGACATACAGCCGTTTGCGTCCACTGCATACTAATGCAGTAATTTTCGCATTTGGTACCAGTGCGTTATTTGCTACGTCTTATTACGTAGTGCAACGTACATGTCAAACAAGATTATTCGGTGGGAAGTTAGCCGCATTTACCTTCTGGGGTTGGCAAGCAATAATCCTTTCAGCGGCAATTACATTGCCAATGGGGTGGACTACAGGTAAAGAATACGCAGAATTGGAATGGCCGATTGGTATCGCTATTGCAGTTGTATGGGTAGCCTATGCCATTGTCTTTTTCGGTACAATGATTAAAAGAAACACGTCGCACATTTATGTTGCGAACTGGTTCTTCGGTGCCTTCATTCTAACGGTAGCGGTACTTCACATTGTGAACAACCTTGCTATTCCAGTTTCAATGAGTAAGTCATATTCGATTTATTCTGGAGCTGTGGATGCAATGATTCAGTGGTGGTACGGTCATAACGCTGTAGGCTTCCTGCTTACTGCGGGCTTCTTGGGTATGATGTATTACTTCGTACCAAAGCAAGCGGGTCGTCCTGTTTACTCGTATCGTTTATCTATCGTACACTTCTGGGCGCTAATTTCTCTGTACATCTGGGCTGGTCCTCACCACCTTCATTATACAGCACTACCTGACTGGACTCAGTCGTTAGGTATGGTGATGTCACTTGTTTTATTCGCACCTTCTTGGGGCGGGATGATAAACGGTATCATGACCTTATCTGGTGCATGGCATAAACTTCGTTACGATCCGATTTTACGTTTCCTTGTTGTTTCATTGTCTTTCTACGGTATGTCTACCTTTGAAGGCCCAATGATGGCAATTAAAACAGTAAACGCCCTATCCCACTACACGGACTGGACCATTGGTCACGTTCACTCTGGTGCGTTAGGTTGGGTTGCGATGGTCTCTATCGGTTCTGTATATCACCTAATTCCAAAACTGTTTGGCCAAGAGCGTATGTATTCGATCAAATTGATCAACGTACACTTCTGGTTAGCAACAATTGGTACGGTTCTATATATCGTAGCAATGTGGATTTCTGGTGTGATGCAGGGTCTGATGTGGCGTGCAGTAAATACCGACGGTACATTGACTTACAGCTTCGTTGAATCGCTGCAAGCCTCTTATCCGTTCTACTTTGTTCGCTTTGTTGGCGGGTTAATCTTCTTGTCTGGTATGTTCTTGCTTGCGTATAACGCATACAAAACAATTTCAGCACCGAAAGAAAGCCTAAAAGCAATTGAGCAACCAGCATAAGGAGTTCGACAGATGAGTAATCGTCACGCAATAGTTGAAAAAAATGTCGGCCTTTTGGCAATCCTTATCGTCATCGCTATTAGCTTTGGTGCGCTGGTTGAAATTACGCCGCTGATTTATCAAGAGCAAACGACTGAACCAGTAGAAAATCTTCGCCCTTATACGGCATTAGAGATGGAAGGTCGTGATATTTACATTCGCGAAGGCTGTAACGTTTGTCACAGCCAAATGATTCGCCCATTCCGTTCTGAAACAGAACGTTATGGTCACTACTCTGTCGCGGGTGAAAGTGTGTGGGAACACCCATTCTTATGGGGCTCAAAACGTACAGGTCCTGATTTGGCACGTGTTGGCCAACGTTATTCTGACGATTGGCACCGTGTGCACCTTCGTGATCCTCGCGCTGTTGTTCCTGAATCAAATATGCCCGGTTTCCCATGGCTGGAAGAGAATGTACTTGACGGTAAATTAACTTCTAAGAAACTTGCGATCTTTAAAGATAACTTCGGCGTTCCATATACTGACGAGCAAGTTGCCAGCGCAGGGGATGACGTTAAAGGTAAGACTGAAATGGATGCAGTTATTGCTTACCTTCAGTCTCTTGGTCACGCGATGAAATAAGGAGATATCATGGATATTATAACTGTTCACAGTGTCTGGACTGTTGTGCTGTTCATTAGCTTTATTGGTATTATCCTTTGGGCTTATAGCAAGCGCCGCAAGTCTGAGTTCAGTGAAGCAGCAAACCTTGTGTTTGCTGACGAAGAACAAGATTTGGCCACGCGTGAGAAAGACAGGAGCTAGGAAGCATGAGTACGTTTTGGAGCCTATGGATCTCTATCATCACTATTGGCAGTTTAGTCGGTGTCGGTTGCCTACTTTTTTGGTGTAGCCGCGACAAAATGGGTGTCGAGGAAGGTGAAGATATGGGACACGAATACGATGGTATTCGTGAAAATAACAACCCACTGCCCAAGTGGTGGTCGTACATGTTTTGGGGCACGATTGTCTTTGCTGTACTTTACCTTTTCCTTTACCCAGGATTAGGCAACTACAAAGGCTTTTTAGGCTGGACAAGTTCTGACCAAACTGTTCGTTCAATTGAAGAGTCAAAGGCATCACTTGCTAATGCTCAGCAGAACAAACAATTAAATCAGTACGCAAGAGAATTGGATGAAGCCGAAGCTAAATACGGTGAAACATTCAAAACTCTAGCTTACGATGCCTCAGGCAATACCCTACTTCCTATTACTGATATCGCCGCTAATTCAGAAGCGATTAAAGTAGGTCAGCGTCTGTTTATTCAGAACTGTTCACAATGTCATGGTTCAGATGCTCGTGGCCAAGCTGGATACCCGAACTTGACTGACAATGCATGGTTATATGGTGGTGAAGCAGAAACCATCAAAACAACCATCATGGAAGGTCGTCAAGGTGTAATGCCGGCTTGGGGTGATGCACTAGGTAAAGATGGCGTTAAAGAAGTAACAAGTTATGTTCTTGGTCTATCTGGTCGTAAAGTGAATGCAAAAGAAGCAGCAGCGGGGAAAAGTCGTTTTGTTGTATGTGCTGCATGTCACGGTACGGACGGTAAAGGTAACCCTGCGTTTGGTGCACCCGACTTAACAGATAATACTTGGTTGTACGGCGGTTCTCGTCGTGCAGTTGAAGCTACTATTATGCATGGTCGTCATGGTGTGATGCCAGCATGGAAAGATGTATTAGGTGAAGAAAAAATTCAGCTAATTTCTGCCTATGTTTGGAATCTAAGCGAAAAGGCCGATAAGTAATATTACTCGTTAATAATCAGTTACATGTTTATTAGCAATGTGTGATTTATTACCGAGACATAATACCTAGCCCCTGTTAACTTCAGGGGCTAATTTCATCTGAATATCAAAGGTTGTCCTCATGCAAAAAAAGCCATGGTATAAGCAGTTTTGGCCTTGGTTTGTCATCGCTCTTCCTGCAAGCTCTGTTGTCTACAGTTTAACGGCTGTTTATATCTTCTCTCAAAACCAAGTTGACCTTGTTGCTGAAGATTATTACAAAAAAGGCAAAGCAATTAATGTCGACATTTCTCGCCTTCGCGTGGCAGATGCATTAAAACTTCATGCAACAGTGGCAGTAGAAGAAAATCAAATTGCGGTTAAATTTGATAAAGGAGAACTCAAAAGTAATCCTAATTTACGTGTTACTTTTACCCACCGTACGCTTGCTAACCAAGACTTTACTCAAATGGTTAGTGCAGATCTTAAAGGTACCTATCACTTTAACTCGCCAGAACCACTACAAGGCCCATGGTTTATCGAAGTTGAAGCGTTTGATGGTGACTGGATGTTACAAGGTCGTGTAAACTTACCTACTTCCGATCCGATTGCGTTGTACGGGCAGAATAAGGGATGACAAAAGAAATCAGCAGAGATACCGACTGCTATCATTGCGGCGATCCTGTTCCTCAGGATTGCCACTATGAAGTAGACATTTTAGGTAAAGCACGAGACATGTGCTGCCCAGGATGTGAAGCAGTGGCGACAACTATTGTAGAAAGTGGCCTTACTTCTTATTATGAATATCGTACTGCCCCCGCAGAAAAAGCTGATTTAGTACCACAGCAACTTAAATCACTCTTACTTTATGACCATGAAGAAGTTCAACAAGAATTTGTTCGTAACCTTGATGATTGTAAAGAAGTTTCACTTTCACTTGATGGCGTATCATGTGCGGCATGTGCTTGGCTTATAGAGAAACAACTTTCGCGAGAAGCGGGATTAGTTTCAATTCAAGTGAACACTACCACTCACCGTGCCTTATTAAAGTGGAACCCTGAACAAACTAAACTCAGCACCCTACTTTCGGCAATTCACCGACTTGGCTATAAAGCTGCCCCTTTTGAAGCTGATGCGCAAGAACAGCAATATCACAACACAATGAAACAATATTTGTATCGGTTGGGTATTGCTGGCATCGCCACTATGCAAGTTATGATGATTGCTGTGGCACTATATTTTGAAGTGTTTAGCGATCTAGACACTGAATTTAGAAACTATCTTCGCTGGGTTAGCTTAATTTTTGCTACCCCAGTACTACTGTATTCTGCACTCCCTTTTTACATGAATGCGTGGCGAAACCTACGAGCTCGAACGCTAGGGATGGATGTGCCAGTTTCAATTGCCCTGCTTTTCGCCTATGTTGCCAGCCTTTATGCAACAGTCGCTGAAAAAGGTGAAGTATTCTTTGAATCTATTTCAATGTTTACTTTCTTTCTGTTATTGGGACGTTTCCTTGAAATGCGCGCTCGCCGACATGCCGCAGCTGCCAGTGCAAACTTATTAAAGTTAGTTCCTGCTATGGCTACATTAGAAGATGGTACCCAAGTCGCAGCGAAAACATTAAATATTGGTGACGTTGTCACTATTTTGCCTGGTGAAAGCTTGCCTGCAGATGGTGATATTATTCAGGGCGAAACCGCGATTGATGAATCGATGTTAACAGGTGAACCAATGCCAATTGCTCGTTCAGCCGGTGAGCCAGTTTTTGCAGGTACAATTAATGGCGATGGTAATATCACGATTAAAGTTACCAAAGATCGTCAGAATTCATTAATTTCTAATATTGTGCGTCTTCAAGATGAAGCGCAAATGTCTAAACCCAAAGTGGCTGTGCTTGCCGATATAGTAGCGCGGTATTTTGTTGCAGGGATCTTGATTATTGCTGCGGGTACTTGGCTTTATTGGCATCAGCAACAACCAGAAGATGCACTATGGATCACTTTAGCCGTATTAGTTGCAACCTGTCCTTGTGCATTATCTTTGGCAACACCCACCGCACTCACTTGTTCTACCTCTAGTCTCGGTCGCTTAGGTATATTGCTTCGTAGAGGCCATGTATTAGAAACGCTTTGCAAAGTAAATCAATTAGTCATTGATAAAACAGGCACACTAACTGAAGGTAATATCCGTTTAATCAATACTCAGCTGTTTACTCATGTGGCAGAGAGTGATGCCTTATCTTATTCCGCTGAATTAGAGCGTTTTGCCAATCACCCCATCGCTCGCGCATTTACACCGCATAGAGACCAAGCCTTTGCCTTTGATCACGTCGAGAATGTGATTGGTTGTGGCCTTAAAGGTGTTAAAAACGGACAAGAATGGCGTATTGGCCAGATCAAATTTGTACTTGAGGGGCATACGAACGCCGAATCTTTAGTGAATCAAGCAGATAATAGTTATCAAGTTTGGTTATCGTGCGACACTCAACTTGTCGCAGCATTCAAATTAGATGACCCTATCCGCGAAGACAGTGCTGAGTTAATTCGACAATTCCAGTATGCAGGTATTCAAGTCACTATGTTAACTGGCGACAATTCCGTTAACGCGCAGCTTGTTGCCGATAAACTGAATGTCGATAAGTTGGTATCAGGCGTTACACCAGAAGGCAAATTGGATTACTTACGCAGTTTAGATGACAAAGATGTAGCACTAATGATTGGTGATGGTGTGAACGATGCTCCAGTTCTGGCTGGGGCACACCTTTCTGTTGCAATGGGTGGCGGCACAGACATTGCCAAATCATCAGCTGATATGGTCTTATTGGGAGACCAATTAACCCGTATCTTACAAGCTCGTCGGTTAGCGTTGAAAACTAAAAAGATTATTCGAGAAAACCTTGCTTGGTCATTAGGATATAATCTGATTATATTACCGCTTGCTGTCGCAGGGATGGTTGCACCGTACATTGCTGTTGTTGGCATGTCTGCCAGTTCGATCATTGTTGTATCAAATTCTTTAAGGTTGTTAAAAGAAAATGGCTAGTCTTTACTTATTAATACCTATCGCCATTATTTTTGTATGCATTGCAGTTGCTATCTTTTTATGGGCAGTAAAATCCGATCAATTCGAAGATCTTGAACGCCAAGGCTTCGATATTTTGTTTGATGAAACAGAATCTAAGTCAAAAAATGCACCTTCTGCTGAAGAAATAGAGGCAACTACAAAGACGGCAGAAAACCAGAATACTGGCGATAAATCGTGAATATAGATTTCTATGCTGCTTTTGCTATTGGGCTGATGGGCGCAGGACACTGTATTGGTATGTGTGGTGGTGTAGCCGCGGCACTAGCCTTAGGTATGCCGGGTCAAGAACGTAATAATCGTTGGCTTTATTTACTGGCCTATAATATAGGGCGCTTATTTTCTTATTCAATTGCGGGTGCCATCATCGGGGGGGCTTTCGCAGGCATGGCTGCATACAGTGGATATTCAAGTGCATTGATTTCATTACGCTTATTTGCCGCTTTTATGATGATAGGCTTGGCGCTATACCTTGGTCAATGGTGGCAAGGCATCACAAAAATTGAACGTCTCGGGCAATTTCTTTGGAAATACATATCCCCCACAGCGAGATCCTTTCTGCCGTTGAAATCACCATTATCAGCGCTACCCTTTGGGGTTCTCTGGGGCTGGTTACCTTGTGGTTTGGTATATTCGACTCTTAGTTGGGCTGCAGTCTCTGGCAGTGCCATTGGTGGTGCTAGTGTAATGCTTGCTTTTGGTTTAGGCACACTGCCTGCGATGTTATTGATAGGCTCAGTTGCTGAACATGCAAAACAACTTTTAAAAAACCTCTACTTTAAACGCGCGAGCGCCTTGCTGTTATTGGCGTACGGCGTTCATACTGGTTACATCGCAATCAAACAAATGTTGTAGAGTTTTTATTACTCGTAATATTACTTCATAATATGTTAAAATATTGACCTACATCAAATTGGTTAGACAGGCTTATGATTTCAGACAAACTTACAACCAAACGTATCCAGTCAGGTGGATGTGCTATTCACTGCCAGGATTGCAGTATTAGTCAGTTATGTATTCCATTCACACTGAATGAGTCTGAACTTGATCAACTCGATCAAATTATCGAACGAAAAAAACCGATCCAGAAAGGACAAGAACTTTTTAAAGCTGGCGATGAGTTAAAATCTCTTTACGCTATCCGCTCTGGTACGATCAAAAGTTACACCATTACAGAACAAGGTGATGAGCAAATTACAGCTTTCCATCTTGCTGGTGATCTTGTTGGTTTCGATGCTATTAATGAAATGATGCACCCTAGCTTTGCACAGTCTCTTGAAACATCAATGGTATGTGAAATCCCATTTGAAATTCTTGATGACTTATCAGGCAAGATGCCAAAGCTACGTCAGCAAATCATGCGTTTGATGAGCCATGAAATCAAAGGTGACCAAGAAATGATTTTACTGCTTTCTAAAAAAAATGCAGAAGAACGTTTAGCGGCTTTCCTTTACAATCTATCGCTACGTTTTTCGCAGCGTGGTTTCTCACCTCGTGAATTCCGTCTAACAATGACGCGTGGTGATATTGGTAACTACCTAGGTTTAACGGTTGAGACTATCAGTCGTTTATTGGGTCGCTTCCAAAAATCAGACATGCTGAGTGTTAAAGGTAAGTACATTACAATCCTTGATCATGACGAACTATCTCGCCTTGCTGGTGTTAGTAAAAAAAGCATCTAATTAATGATTATTTGTTTTCAGGAAAAGTGATACGACTATTGATGCGTATCACTTTTTTTATATTTATTGCTATATCCTCTCCCTTTAATACCTTCTATACGTTACAGTTAATATACTAATCTGATTAGACTCAGTTTTACCTGCTATCATTCAGAAAGGTATTTTGCCAGCACAGTTGTGTAAGGGGGCAGTTATGAAAAAATACAATAATATTCTTGTTGCTATCGATCCGGCTCAAGATCACCAACCTGCGTTATCGCGTGCCATTCATCTTGCCAACAAGTCTTCCGACGTAAAGATCACTCTCTTTCTTGCCATTTATGATTTCTCATACGAAATGACGTCTATGCTCTCGTCTGAAGAGCGACAAGCTATGCGCCGCGGCGTTGTGATGCAAAGAGAAGCATGGCTTAAGGATCTCATTCAGCCACATGCTGAAGACGGATTAGATATAGACATAAAGGTTGTTTGGCATAACCGTCCATATGAGGCAATTGTTGCTGAAGTATTTACAAGCCATATAGATCTACTAATTAAAGCAACGCATGAACACGATAAAATTGGTTCGGTTATCTTCACACCAACAGATTGGCATTTATTACGTAAGTGCCCTTGCCCGGTTCTTATGGTTAAAGATCATAGTTGGCCTGAAAATGGGAAAATTGTCGCATGTGTTAATTTAGCCGCAGATAGTGAAACACATGAGTCACTTAATAATGCGATTGTAAAAGAAGCTCAATGTGTCGCAAGTATTTTAGGGGCAGAAATCAACCTTGTGAACGCATACCCAGCCACACCCGTTAATATTACCATTGAGTTACCCGAGTTTGACCCCGCTTCTTATACCGATGCAGTGCGTGGACATCACTTAACGTCAATGAAAGCACTACGACAACAATATAGTATTTGTGAAGAGCAAACGCATGTTATCGAAGGGCTACCTGAAGACGTCATACCTAAAGTGGCAGAAGAGTTAGACGCTGAACTTGTTATTTTAGGAACGACTGGCCGTACAGGCTTATCAGCGGTTTTTATCGGCAATACTGCTGAGCATACAATTGATAGTTTAAATTGTGACTTACTTGCGTTAAAACCTGATGGCTATGTAAGCCCTCTCGCCCCTAATATTGATTAGGGTAGATTAATAAATAACGCAGTAATAAAAAAGCCTCGTTAGAGGCTTTTTTATTATACTAAGTGGGTTCAGTTAATCTCTTGGGACTTAATCAGAAATAACGTGCAGAACAGAGCTTATATCGATATCAATAGTTAAAGGTTCGTTGCTGGCAAAGGAACAGGCTTTGTTGCATCGTCAGTCGTTTTTTTGTCTTTGTTGGCAACTAGCCAGCTCGCTAAAGCAGAAATATAAAGTTGGTTAATTGTTTCTTCACAATACTTACGACTTAAACCACGTCGACTCCATTCACTGGCTATCGCAAAGTGAGTCTGTGTGGTGCTTCGATCATACAAGTACGTCTCACAAAGCTCTAAATTAGACATTTGTTGCGATACCTTTGTCACGGTACTACTTCGCATTCCTAGCTGTTGTGATTGCTTAGCTGAACATCCAGATATAGCGATTATCGCTACGCCAGCAATTAAACATCGATGCAATTTATCCATTACCATCCCTTTTACGTAAATATTGCTTACGTATTTATTATTGAGGCAGCCTATATGGCTTTACTGCTTACTGCCAACTATGGTGTAGCGGCACTTTTAATATCTTAATTCAAAAGCAGTTTTATTGTTAGCTTGGTTTTTGTTCAAATCTAACGCGTTTTTACACTTTATGTACTAATACCAAATCCATTAATTATCTGATCAGTTCAGCGAGAGTTAAAAGAGAACCACTAACACTATCCTTGAACTCAACTCCCAGTAGTATTCTGAATGGTCAGATAATTAATGGATTTGGTATTAAGCACAAGAACACTTCCCTGAACATGTAAAAAAGCATTATAATCCCCCGCTAATCCATCAGCTGTTCACTACTTCATTTACGGTAGTACGAGATTTGAGAATGAATCAACAAGATACGCACAAAGAAAACCTTGAATTTAATAAGCTTCAAAAGAAACTTCGACGCAATGTAGGCAATGCGATTACTGAGTACAACATGATTGAAGAATCAGATGTTGTAATGGCTTGTATCAGTGGTGGTAAAGATTCTTTTGCAATGCTTGATATTCTTTTGGGTTTGCAAAAATCAGCACCGATTAAGTTTAAAGTGATCGCTGTTAACCTGGATCAGAAACAACCAGGTTTTCCAGAGCATATCTTGCCAAACTACTTTGAATCTCTGGGCATTCCTTATTACATCGTTGATAAAGACACATACTCTGTCGTTAGAGAGAAAATACCTGAAGGTAAAACAACATGTGGTCTTTGTTCTCGTTTACGTCGCGGAACCTTATATTCTTTCGCAGAGAAGATTGGAGCGACTAAAATTGCGCTTGGTCATCACATGGACGATATGGTTGAGACAATGTTCTTGAACATGTTCTATGGCTCAAGATTAAAATCAATGCCGCCTAAATTACGTTCTGATGACCAACGTAACGTTGTTATTCGCCCTCTTACTTATTGCCGTGAGAAAGACTTAATCGCTTACGCTGAATACCGCGAATACCCAATCATTCCTTGTAACTTATGTGGCTCGCAAGAAAACCTTCAGCGTCAAAACATTAAAGCAATGCTGATTGATTGGGACACGCAAACGCCAGGTCGTGTAGAAAGCATTTTCAAATCAACACAAAATATTAGTCCAAGCCAGCTAGCTGATAGAAATATTTTTGATTTTGAAAACCTACCACTAGATAGAAATGGTGCAAGAGCTGAGTATGAATTTACTGAAGCAGAAGTATCGTCTTCAAATATCAATATTGATGAATCAATGTTCATCGATGTAACTAACGTTTAATACCACTATGGATAACTATATGGTCAGTAAGGCTGATCAGATAGTTGTCTAAATTAGTATTAGCATGCTAGAAAAAACCCACCTTCTCTTGTACAGAGAAAGTGGGTTCAATTCTAAATTGATAATCGGATTCAGCCAGTTAAGCTAGTAATTACTTAAATAGGTTCGCAAAAAACATTTTAATATAATCAACTAAGCGGCTAAAGATACCGCCTTCTTCAACAGTTTCCAAAGCGACTAACGGCACTTCTGCAACATCTTCACCATTCACTTGGTAGAAGATTGAACCGACATTATCACCAATCGCAAGCGGCGCCATTAAATCTTTTGTTAATTCAATATTGGCTGTTACTTTTTTAGCATCATTACGTGACAGCGTCACGTAAGTATCATTCTCTACACCAAGGCTAATAGTATCGGAGTTGCCCATCCAGATACGTTCACTCAGTACTTCTTGCCCTTTCTTATGTGGCGAGATAGTACTAAAGAAACGGAAACCATAATTTAACAACTGCTTGCTTTCTGCTTCACGGCTTTTGGTACTGCTAGAGCCCATAACAACTGAAATTAAACGCATATTTCCCTGTGTTGCCGAGCTCGCTAAACTATAACCGGCACCGCCGGTATAGCCCGTTTTCATGCCGTCAACATTAATACTTTTATCACCGAGTAATCCGTTACGGTTACGTTGTGTAATATTGTTATAAGTAAAAGAACGTTCGCTATATAGTGGATACAGATCAGGTAAATCTTTGATCAATGCTTGTCCAAGTAAGGCAATATCATAAGGTGTACTGTACAGGTTCGGGTTATCAAGACCATGTGCATTCGCAAATTGGCTGTTATTCATGCCTAAATTTTTAGCCCATGAATTCATTAATCCAACAAATGCATCTTGAGAACCAGCAACATGCTCAGCAATAGCAACACTGGCATCATTACCCGATTGAATAATAAGGCCGCGGTACAAATCCATCATTGAGACTTCAGTACCTACTTCAATAAACATTTTAGATGAATCTGAAAAGTTTCTAGCCCATGCATTTCGGCTTATAACAACAATATCATCTTGGCTGATGTTACCGCGCTTCATCTCTTGCCCTGCCACATAGCTGGTCATTAACTTTGTTAAACTGGCAGGGTTTAATTTTACATTCGCGTTCTTTTCGACAAGAACTCGACCGGTGTTGTAGTCCATCAATACATAGCCTTTCGCGCCTAATACAGGAGCGTCAGGAACCACAGTTGGTACGGCTAGAGCAGGCAAAGATAACGAGAGAAAAACAGTACCAGCGACTGCTGAAGATATTTTTGATGTCTTTTTCATTTTGGTATGAAAATTCCTAATTACGACTACTTTGGGCATTATATCCGACTATCAATTCAATGCGCGCGTACTTTACAAATTCTTACGAAACTGTAAGTGTTTTGACACATTAGAGCTTATCACGCTTCATTTATCACATCACACAATATGACACCAATTACATATATTTACAGTGATTTTCTGAGAGGTATTTTTAGAAAATACGTTATTAATTTCACAATGTCTTTTTAGCAGAAAAGACCAGTCAGATTCAACACTATTCATTTTTATACTGACAGTTTTGTGTCAATAAATAGAAATGTGCGTTTTATAGGATAATTAACCAGCATATTACTCTGTAATGACCAATAAAACCCGCCAAATTCAACCGTAATCGCAAATAAATGACCCAACTGCGGTAAAATACCCTGTTTGCTAGTTAAGGCATTCTTTATTCCGGTATTTATCGATATTCTTAGTAGTTAAAGCTACTAAGTCAACGCAAGGATTGATGATGACTTACTATGAAAAGTTAGTAAAACACTCAAAGAAAATTAACCGCTTATCACATCTTGGGGCTATCTGCGGTTGGGATCAGGCTGCAATGATGCCTGAAGGTGGTAATGATGCTCGTTCAGAAGCTATGGCTGAATTAGCCGTTATGTCTCATGAACTCTCCACTGCCTCTCATTTAGCTGATTGGTTCAATCAAGCAGAAGCTGAATCATTAACGGCAGAAGAAACTGTTAGCCTAAAAGAGATGAAGCGTGTTTGGCAAATGAGCAACATTCTTCCAGCTGAACTTGTAGAAGAGCAATCGCTTGCCGGTTCTAAATGTGAACATGCTTGGCGAACTCAGCGCCAAACCAATAACTGGCATGATTTCAGTAAGAATTTAGAAACAGTTGTTGAACTAGCACGAAAAGAAGCCGCTATTCGCGCAGAAGCAACAGGCTTAAGTCGTTATGATGCATTGCTCGATATTTATGAACCCGGCATGACAACTACTGAGCTTGATTCATTATTTGCTGATGTTAAATCATGGCTCCCTTCCCTTATCCAGCAAGTACGTGAAAAACAAAATACAGAAGTGGTTTTAACACCTAAGGGGCCTTTCTTCATTGATGACCAAAAATCTCTTAGTTTGGAAGTCATGAGTAAGTTGGGGTTCGATTTTGACCATGGCCGTTTAGATGTCAGTACCCATCCATTCTGTGGTGGTGTGCCTAGCGATGTGCGTATTACTACGCGTTACGATGAAGATGATTTCACTTCAGCGTTAATGGGGGTTATTCATGAAACGGGCCATGCTCGTTATGAGCAAGGGTTACCTCAGCAATTTGAAGGGTTACCCGTTGGCCAAGCGCGCTCTATGGGAATTCACGAATCTCAAAGCTTATTTTTTGAAATGCAGCTTTCTCGTAGCCCAGAATTTATCGCCTTACTTGCTCCTTCTGCACGTGAAGCATTTGAACGCGAAAACGATAAAGCATTAACAAATGAGAATCTTGCCCTATTTAATACGCGTGTTAAACCGGGGTATATTCGGGTAGATGCTGATGAAGTAACCTACCCTGCACACGTTATTCTTCGTTATGAGATCGAACGTGATTTGATCGAAGGAAATATTGAAGTGGTTGATATTCCAAGACTTTGGGATAAAAAAATGAATGAGTATCTTGGGCTTTCAACCAAAGGCAATTATACCGATGGCTGTATGCAAGATATTCATTGGACAGATGGCAGCTTCGGTTATTTCCCTTCTTATACATTAGGTGCAATGTACGCAGCCCAGTTTATGTCTGCTATGCGTACTGAAATGAATATTGAAAACCTTATTCGTGAGCGTAACCTAACGCCGATATTTAATTGGTTAGATCGCCATGTTTGGAAGAAGGCTTCAACATTATCAACTGACGATATATTAAAAGCAGCGACCGGTGAACGTTTAAATGCAGCTCACTTTAAAGCACATTTAGAAAATCGTTACTTAAAGTAATCCGTTTCTCTTCAGTACTATTTAGAAGGTCAGCTTATGCTGACCTTTTTATCTTTATTACCTCTTTAATTCATCACCTCAGCGTCTTGATTATGATTTTTTAATCATAGATCACAATATCTATCTATTTATTTTCTATACTTATTTAGCAATATTATTCGATGTTGTTTATGAATGAAGGAATAAGTATGAAGTACAAAGCACAAAATCTAGACTACAAAGGTGAAAATTGCGGCGTACATAACTGGATTACTGATAAAGGAAATTCATTTTACTGGCACCCTGACTGGCTACACATTGCGGAAGATGAAACAGGCTTGCATGCACAACAACAATTAGACATTCCTTCTGGCGAGAAAGGCACAAAAAAACAAGCTGTCACAGCAATTCTTAAACACTTAAATGATTGGATTGTAGATGGTCTTGAAAAAAATCCTGACATTAAAGATGAAGCTGAAAAAGCCGAGAAAGGTTTGAAATAGAACGTCGTTGTTATTGAGTGAGTTATAACATCTACCTACTTGATTACTTCTATAAGCCAGCAATTCCTTGCTGGCTTAATACTTTCTAATCAATCACACCAAGCTAATCTCAAGAACGGCATTTACTGATGTCCCATTCCACTTATATGAAAAGTGTTTTGATTGGCATACTTTATTGACTAAATTAGGTTTGAATAACGCATAGCAATCGTAACCTTGGTGACGTACTGATTGATACAGAATTCCGTCACCTTTTGTACCTTTAATATCATTAGCAACAGCCTGCGAATGGGTATAATTCGTTGGGTGATAAACCTCTGAATCTAAAGAGCCTTGATCGGTTAAATCAGCAAGTTCACCACTAAACCAAGCATCGATGCAACGCATTTGAATATCTTGCGCGGGCTCTTTGGTATGCCCCATTAAGCGCTCAAGATGATAAACCGTCTCTTTAATCGCAGTATTGATATCAGGCGCTGCATAATACACACCATAATCCGCTGTATTAAACCGCGAACCATCAGGGTTTATATGTGTAAATGCTGCCATAACATAGCTGCAATGAGGAATACCGACCAGACGATCGCTCACTGGTACTCCACTAAAATCGCCGACTTCTTCAGCTAATCTTGGATTGGTAATCGCTTCGACGGCAAAAATAGCTTCTAGCTGTTCTGGATTTGCCACATCTTCATAAAGATTTATCGGTGGATATTTAGATGGGATCAATCGAAAACATAATTGTTCTGAAAAAGATTTCATTGAATACTGCATTACGATTTTCCACCACGCCAAGCATTTAAGCGTGAAGCTACCTGGTAAAGATCAATTACTTTACCTTGCATCATGACATCCATTGCGCTTCGGCCAGCAAAGAAAGGATGTGTGTTGGGCTTCTGTACCCAGTTATAAACACTTTCTTCCGCGGTAAACATTATGCGGAGGCATTTGTGAATATTTAATATGTAGCTCATACGCTCTAGTAAATCTTTCGATACTTTTGCAGACTCTGGGTGGCTACGGTATTTATTCAAAGTTGAACGGCTGGTTAAGCCAAGTACAGCCATCTGCTGAGCTTGTGTACAAGACCATTTATCCAAAATATTGAAAACAACTGGCAGTACAGCATTTCCAGCATTGAGTTGAGCTTGTTGGTGAGTCGCTGGTGTTGTATTCATAGCACCCTCTTCATTTTACTCTATATGTATATTTATAGACTAAATTTAACTAAATGTCCATTTATGGTCCGTCATGTGTTCTTTATTAAACCCGTAACGATTCAGACCTAAGAACTAGCTCAATACCATTGAACAACGTAATGGAGCACTATCTATCAGTACGGCTGAAAATACCAACAGTGGTGATTTAAACCGTAGAAACAACGTATTAATTAGCAGATTAGTTAACGTTAGGTGGCTTAAAACAGGTATGGTAAAACAACGACGTATTTTAGCAGTTTTTGTTGAGAGCAAACTATGATTCACAAACTACAATCTATCGAGCAGCAATCATTGACTATTGGTGTTGTTGCAAATCTGGTAATGGCGCTATCCGGCTGGGCGACTTTTTACTTGTCGGGGTCTGAAGCCTTATTACTCGACGGTAACTTCTCGTTCATTATGTTTTTATCATCTATCGCAGCACTGAAAGTGGCAGAGATAAAAACGCGGCGCTCTCACACTTTCCCTTTTGGCTTATTTATCACAGAAGCCTTATATTCTTTGGTTAAAGGCTTATTGATTGGCGGCGTGCTACTGGCTGCAATCATCGGTAACTTGTCTAAAGTTGTCCAGTACATCAATGGAGCAGAATTACCGCCACTCAAAACAGGCCCTATACTGATTTACTCCATTGCGATGGTCATCATCTGTTTTGGCTTATCTTTATTTTATCATTATCAAAACAAACAGGTAGGCAATAAAAGCAGCATGCTCAGTATCGATAAAAGTGCATCGCTCGTCGATGGCTTCATGTCGGCAGGCACCGGTGCAGCTTTGGTTATTATCGGGTACGTGAATGCTGACAGTAGGTGGGGTTTTCTTCTTTACATTGGTGATGCCATTATGGTTCTAATTTTGGCGTGCCTGATGATAAAACAGCCCATCTCAATCATCAGAAATGCCTTTATCGAAATGGCAGGCGGACAATTACAAAATCAACAAGATTATCAACGTATTGAAAGTACCATCAGTGATTCACTGACAGCACAAGCGCTAAAGCAAGAAGCCTTGTTCATCAGCAAGACGGGGAGCAGCTATTTGGTGGTGATCAGCTTTTCGGCTAAGCAACTGACATCTATTGATAGTGAAGCTTTACTGACAGCAAAAAACGGCATAAGTCAGCAGCTTAGTCAGACATATCCGCATATTGATGTTGAGTTTGTTCTAGCATAAAAAGAGCAACTTCTTCGTTAGGTTGATACAAAAAAGCGCCATAATCATACGGCGCTTTTTTTACAGAGCAACTTTACAGGTCAATAACTAAAAACACATCAAATTTACTGGTACTTCTCTGATGTTTTCTCAGCTAATTTAACGATAACGCGTACAGCCTGTTCCATGCCTTCAATCGTAATGAATTCATGAATACCGTGGAAGTTATAACCGCCAGTGAAAATATTAGGACAAGGCAAGCCCATAAACGATAAGCGAGCTCCGTCTGTACCACCACGAATAGGCTTGATATCAGGTTTCACATCACACGCAATCATGGCTTCTTTCGCCAATTCAATAATATGCTGATGTGGCTCTACCATTTCACGCATGTTGAAATAACTATCGGTAAGAATAAGCTCAACACGCCCTTTCGTTAATGAACGGTTTAGCTCATCGACTTTACTTTGCATAAAGGCTTTACGCTGTTCAAGCCCTTCGCGATCAAAATCACGGATAATGTAGCCGAGTTCCGTTTTTGCAACAGAAGGTTCCATAGATTTTAAATGGTAGAAACCTTCATAGTGCTCGGTACCTTCTGGTGTTTCTTCTGTTGGCATCATTAACTGGAACTGAGCTGCAATGTTCATCGAGTTAATCATTTTATTTTTTGCCGTGCCAGGGTGAACATTCACACCATGGCAAATAACATCGGCTGATGTGGCATTAAAGTTTTCAAACTCTAGCTCACCAACAGGGCCACCATCGATGGTGTACGCCCATTTCGCACCAAACTTTTCAACATTAAACAAGTTTGCACCACGACCAATCTCTTCATCCGGTGTAAAACCGATACAGATATCGCCATGTTTAATGTCTGGGTTCGCTTTAAGGTGCGCAATAGCCGTAATAATCTCAGCAATACCCGCTTTATTATCAGCACCCAGTAATGTTGTACCATCAGTGGTAATAATATTGTGCCCAAGCAACTTTTTAAGCTCAGGATATTGAATCGGCGAAAGTACTTCATCACCTATACCTAATGCAATATCACCACCTTGATAATTTTCAACAATCTGGGGAATTACATCTTTACCTGAAGCATCTGGCGCTGTGTCCATATGCGCGATAAGACCAATCGCTGGCACATCATGCTCTACATTTGACGGCAAGCGTGCCATTACATAGCCGTTCTCATCAAGCTCAACATCAACCAATTCTAGCTCGATAAGTTCATTCTTTAATTGTTCTGCAAGCACAATCTGACCACTGGTACTTGGGCAGTGGGTAACTGAGAAGTTAGATTGAGTTTCAAAGCTTACATAACGTAGAAAACGCTCAACTAAATTATCCATAGACCACTCTTAATTAGGTTATTTAAGTACTGTTACGAAAATAGCTAAGTACTTACAAAATGTAACAGTGATTATTATGCACAATGAGCAATGCTGGCTTTGAGGTGGGTCATTTTTTAAGAGGATAAGTAAAATAAATACTGCGCTAATAGACAAAGATGAAAAAAAAGAGAGTCATCATAGAATAATGTACTCTCTTTAATTTTTAGTAAGTTATCAATAATTACTGATAAATCAACTATCTTGTGGGATCCAAGGTGTCACTTTTATTGGGTTTTCTGGAAGCTGAACATTTTCACCTTCAGTTAAATCAGCAAGCTTAATCACAAGCGTTTGATCGCTTACGGTTAATGTTTTGCCATTACTTAATGTAATAGGGTTCGATAATGGTGTTGCAAAGTGTACAACCACCCCTTTCACTTCAGGCATGAACCATTTAGAGAACATGCCACCTAAGTCACCCATCATGTTATTCATTTGAGGAACAAGATTGGCAAGTTCAGCTTGGCTGATAGCATTATCGTAAGTCTTATTTGCAATAACCTGCATAGAGACATCACACGTAATACCATCATCAATCACGAAAGTGACATCTGGGTTTGCAGAGCGTAAGTTCTTATCGACAGGAACAGCGAGTTCATTACTACTTGGAATTACTAATTCTTCATAGTGCTCATCTTTACGCATTGAACCTTTTTGAATCTTACAGACTTCGCCATTTGCCTGATTTGTCAGATACAGTGCAACACGTACGTCGTCATGCCCTTCTTTTACATTTTGCTTTAGCTTGCCGTAAAGCGTGCTATAACGCATTTCAATATTTTGTGCTGCTGCATCTTGAGCATAAGCAGATCCTGTTGCAAACAGACCTGCTAATAGCCAATGAGTTAACTTCATTTATCCTTGGCTCCAATATTTATTGTTATGTTTAATCATGTTTTGAATTTCAGTGACGTAAGCGTTACCACGTTCTGAATAACGAACTAGCCCTTCAGCAAGCTTTGCCCCTTCAATCTGCTCGCCTGCGCGACGTTGAGCGGCGCGTAATTCACGAAGTTCAGAATAAGCACGGTTACGATTCACATTCATAAAATAAGCATTAACAGAACGATAGGCTGATTCAAATACAGCGACTTCGTGTGTAGAGCCTTCATTTCTAGCTAGCGGTACTAGTCCGCAGCCTTTACGATAACACCACTGACCAAAATAATTATTCCCTTCAGTGGCAAAGCGTGATGTACCCCATGCGGATTCATTTGCAGCTTGGCTTAAGACTAACTCTTTAGGCAAAACATCCACTCGGAGTAACATATGAGATAGCCAAGAATCAGTTACACCGTCACTCATGAAGGAAACATCATACATTTTACTTAGGCGCCTAGCATGATCGATTTCTTCACTATCTAGCGACTTGTCTGCATCCAGCTCCGCTTTTATTTTTAATAAGAAATCCCTTTCTTTCGTCACTCGCTTATTTTCTTGTTCAACAGATGGCATTAAATACGCGAAGAAAGCCGCTTTTTTTTCGTTCACATCTGTCATTGCAGAAAAATTAGGTTTTGAAAGTGATACAGCATTAACTCTATCATCTGGGTTAGGTGTTTCACCACACCCCACTATAAATGCAGACATTAACGCTGCAATAATAACCTTGTTTTTATTCATTATGCGTTAAATACCTTACCGCCTTTTTCTGTGTCATCGTTTTGTGGCTTATTTCCACTACCTTGCTGGTGGTTATCGTTTTCATCATCAGCGTGGTCTTTATTTGGCGTCGGTGCAGAGTCTGTTGTTTCAGTTTCATCATCTAGAACAGGTGTCGGTTGTTGCTGTTTATTCTCTGATTGATGATGACCAGTTAGCACGTTGTTTTCTGATGTGTTTTCCTTCGTTTTAGTTGATGTTACCTGCAAGGTAATGCCAAACATATTGCGATATATAATTGCTTTCACATTAAAGAAAAATGGAATCGTCCAAAGAAGACCAATGCCTGCTGTTGCGAAAGAAACAAAAAACATAATCAAAACAACCAGAAAAATAGCTGTCATTGGCATGAATTTTTTGAATGTCGCTTGCAATGAAATTTTAATCGCTTTAAGTGGCGCAATACGTTTTTCACAAACAAGTATAATTGCCATGCTAAAACCCATAGACAGCAACAAGCCGATGATTGGGAATATCGCATTACCAATCCCCTGAAGAGAGGATATCAGGAGCATAGTAATGATAGAAACAAGCGTAAACGGAAAACCTTTGATTAAGTGCCCGGGCTTAGACGGTAAACCAACAGCATGATTAAGCGCCATTAAGCTTACGCCTACATACAAGGGTGCACTCAATACATCAGACCAAAAGTTAGCCATGTAGCCAGCTTGAACGATCTCTTGTGTTAATTCTTTTCCTGTAATCACTGCATCGAAAAATACTGCCGGATTACCGAGCTGAACTTGCAGACCAAGAAGCAATAACGCAATTTGCGCCAAAAACAACCCAATCACAGCTGGTAAGAATGTGAGAATGTTACGAGCAGTTATCTTCCACGCTTCTTGTAGAACAGCAACCGCTTGCAACTCTACATCTCCCTTTAACGCTTTTTCAACCGACCCGCCAACATGGAAACTTTTATTCATCGCGTCTTTCATAAACATATCATTCTGTGTGAGGAACGCCCATTGTACGACACCAACACGTTTTTAAAAAACCTAGCCATACTAAAAAGTAGTTACCACTTGTTGAATTGTTCAATATTTGTCCGATAATGGCACGTAATATCATTTTTTATGCTGGTTCTTAGCGTTTTCATTACGGTTGATATAGCACTGAAACAATATTGCTCACAGGTGCACATTCCAAAGGGTAAAAAGTCATGTTAAATACGCCTATTTTTCATGTTCATAACAACTGTAAATTGTAGCAAATAAGTGACATTTTTTCGATTGAAGGAATTTAGGCACAACGTATTGCACCCACTAGAAAAAACACTGAAAAAAAACGCTTTGAATTGCGCGATTTGAGGTCTATTATGCGCCTCCTAAAATTAGCCTTTATATTGGGGTGTAAGCAAAGCCTCAGGATGGAGATAACGTAGAATTGAACGCTTCAACAACATCTAAGAAACCAGTCATTCAGCTTAAAGGGTTAAGCAAGAGCTTCGATGGTAAGCAAATTATTGCTGGTTTGGATCTAAACGTTAATGATGGTGAATTTTTAACCATCTTAGGTCCATCAGGTTGTGGTAAAACCACAGTACTTCGTCTTATTGCAGGTTTTGAAAACTCTGACGCTGGTCAGGTTATTATTGCCAATAATGATGTTACTCAGGTTCCAGCAGAACAACGCCATGTCAATACGGTGTTTCAAAGCTATGCACTGTTCCCCCATATGACAGTATTTGAGAATGTTGCGTTTGGTTTACGCATGCAAAAAGTAAACGAGAGTGAAATAGAACCTCGTGTTATGGATGCATTGCGCATGGTACAGCTTGATAAGTTTGCACCTCGAAAACCACATCAGTTGTCTGGTGGACAACAACAGCGTGTTGCTATTGCGCGTGCCGTTGTAAACAAACCAAAAGTATTATTATTAGATGAATCACTCTCTGCTCTTGATTACAAATTACGTAAACAAATGCAGCTCGAGCTAAAACAACTGCAAAGAAAATTAGGCATTACGTTTATTTTCGTTACACACGATCAAGAAGAAGCATTGTCGATGTCTGATCGTATTATTGTTATGCGTGACGGTAATATCGAACAAGACGGCTCTCCGCGTGAGATATACGAAGAACCAACAAACTTATTTGTTGCGCGCTTCATTGGTGAAATTAACGTGTTTGATGCCACCGTAAAAGAGCGTTTAGACGAAAAACGAATTATGGCAGAGGTTGAAGGCCGCACAGCACAAGTGCATTGTGATCTTGCCGTCAACACTGGCGATAAACTGAAAGTACTGTTACGCCCTGAAGATATTCGCCTTGAAGAAATCAACAACGGTGAACAAGCAAAAGGCATTATCGGTTACGTGCGTGAACGTACCTATAAAGGAATGACACTCGATTCAGTCATAGAATTAGAATCAGGCATGTCAGTAATGGTAAGTGAGTTCTTTAACGAAGATGATCCAGATGTTGACCACTCACTTAATCAAAAAGTTGCTGTAACTTGGGTAGAAAGCTGGGAAGTGGTATTAGCTGATGAACAAGAAGCTTAGTCTACAAAACATCATCATAGCAATTATCGTCAGTTGGCTGGTTTTATTTGTTTTCATGCCAAACTTGATGATCATCGGAACCAGTTTTCTGACCCGTGATGATGCAAATCTTATTGAAATGACCTTTACGTTTAATAACTACATAAGGTTGTTTGATCCGCTGTATGCAAAAGTTATGTGGCATTCGTTCTACATGGCAATTACTGCAACTGCGTTGTGTTTACTTATTGGCTACCCGTTTGCGTACGCCATTGCAAAGATGCCCGAAAAGTGGCGTCCGTTTATGCTGTTTTTGGTTATCGTGCCATTTTGGACTAACTCATTAATCCGTACTTATGGTTTGAAAATCATGCTTGGTACGCGTGGGATTCTTAACAATACCCTCCTCTATTTAGATATTATTGATAAGCCATTACGTATCATGTACACAGAGTACGCAGTCATGATCGGCCTCGTGTATATTCTTTTGCCGTTTATGGTGTTGCCATTATATTCAGCCATCGAAAAACTTGATAATACGTATATTGAAGCTGCCCGTGATTTGGGTGCATCAAAATTCCAAACGTTTATTAAAGTGATTTTTCCATTAACAATGCCGGGTATTATCGCCGGGTGTTTACTTGTTCTGCTGCCAGCACTCGGTATGTTCTATGTGTCTGACCTATTGGGTGGCGCGAAGAACCTACTAATAGGTAATGTGATAAAGAGCCAAGTATTAAATGCTCGAGATTGGCCATTTGGTTCTGCAACCAGTATTGCGTTAACGGCCTCAATGGCAATTATGCTTTACGCCTACTACCGTGCTGGTAAATTACTGAACCGTAAAGTGGAGCTGGAATAATGGGACGTACCTTTAAATTTGGCTTCATGTCGTTGGTGTATGCCTTTTTATATACTCCGATTTTGATTTTAATTGTGAACTCATTTAATTCCAGCAAATTTGGTATGAAATGGGGTGGTTTCACAACTAAATGGTATGAGCAATTATTCAATAATGATAGCTTGATGCAAGCAGCATGGCACTCGATCACGATAGCAGTATTCTCTGCCTCGGCAGCCGCTATTATTGGTAGTTTGACGGCAGTAGCACTCTTTCGTTATCAGTTCCGCGGTAAAAAGTTCGTCAACGGTATGTTGTTTGTTGTAATGATGTCGCCTGACATTGTTATGGCTATTTCGCTATTAGCGTTGTTCTTATTAATGGGTGCTCAGTTGGGTTTCTTAACTCTACTTCTTTCACACATCACATTCTGTCTGCCTTTCGTGGTAGTAACAGTATATAGCCGCCTTAAAGGTTTTGATGTGAAGATGTTAGAAGCCGCTCGTGACCTCGGTGCTAGTGAGTGGGTGATTTTAAAGCAAATCATTCTTCCATTAGCAAAACCGGCTGTTGCTGCAGGTTGGTTGTTAAGCTTCACCCTATCACTCGATGACGTTATTGTTAGTTCGTTTGTAACTGGCCCAAGTTATGAAATTCTACCATTGAAGATTTATTCAATGGTTAAAGTCGGCATTTCTCCTGAAGTAAATGCACTGGCGACAATCATGCTGATTGTATCTCTCTTCCTTGTTGTGTGTTCACAACTCTTGGCAAGAGATAAGATTAAATAGAGCTATACTAACAACGAATACATCATTGGCATTAGCCAACTAAACACAGGTGATTAATCTAATTAATCACTTGTTTTTTTATTCCCCAATGGGGCTTTGGAGTTGATACAAAAATGAAAAAATGGTCTGCTTTATTTACTGGTGCTGCATGTGTAGCCGCTATGTTTACTACTACAGCAAACGCAGCAAATAAGGAATTAGTCTTTATGAACTGGGGGCCGTACATTTCTACGGAACTTCGAGAACAGTTCACGAAAGAAACTGGTATTAAAGTTATTTATTCGACTTACGAATCGAATGAAACAATGTACGCTAAGTTAAAAACACACCCGCAAGGTTACGACTTGGTGGTACCTTCAACATATTTCGTTGCAAAGATGCGTGACGAAGGTATGTTGCAGAAAATTGATAAATCAAAGCTGACCAATTTTGATGAATTAGATGAAAACTATCTAAATAAGCCTTTTGACCCAAATAATGATTACTCGATGCCCCATGTGGTCGCAATGACAGGCTTAGCCGTAAATACCGATATGTATGATCCTACCGATTTTGATAGCTGGGCTGACTTATGGAATCCAGAATTCAAAGGTCAATTAATGCTAATGGATGACACGCGTGAAGTCTTCCATATTGCATTACGCAAACTGGGTTATTCAGGTAATACGACAGATCCTAAGCAAATCGATGAAGCAAAAGAAGAGCTGAAAAAGCTGATGCCTAATGTATTAGTTTTTAATTCAGATAACCCTGCAGCACCCTATTTAGCAGGTGAAGTAGGCTTAGGTATGCTTTGGAATGGTTCTGCAGCTGCAGCACAAAAAGAAGGTTTACCCATTAAGTTAATTTGGCCAAAAGAAGGCGGTATTTTCTGGGTAGATAGCTTAGCAATAGCTAAAAATGCCCAAAATGTTGACGCCGCTCATAAAATGATCGACTTTTTGCTTCGCCCTGAGATTGCAGCGAAAATCTCTGAAGAAACCGGTTATTTAACAGCGGTTAAAGCATCTAACGCAAAATACAAAGACGACCCTACTCTTTTCCCACCACAAGAAGATTTAGATCGTGGTGAGTGGCAAGATGCAGTTGGCGATATGAACATCCGCTATGAAAATTACTTTCTTGAACTAAAAGCTAGCCAGTAATTTCTGAAGATTTAAGCAAGGCAATCAGTTTATATAAGTAGATTTGATTGCCTTTATAATCGCTAACTTAAGACGTTAGCTTTATAGATCTGCTATAATTACCCCTTGTTTTAATTACACTAAAACGGAAATATCATTTAACGTTAAATCGTTGATATGTTTTTCCATTTTATTAGGAGAAGCGGTATATACCGCTAGAGAGCACTCTCGATATTCCTGTTTGTTAGGAGCAACAACATAATGAAAAAATGGTCCTCTTTAATGACCAGCGGCATCTGTGCTGCTGCAATGTTTACTAATGTCGCGATGGCAGCAGATGAAGAACTGTATTTCTACAATTGGTCTGAGTATATTCCGTCGGAAGTGCTAGAACAGTTTACGAAAGAAACTGGCATTAAAGTTATTTATTCGACTTACGAATCAAATGAAACCATGTACGCTAAACTTAAAACATTTGGCGAAGGTTATGACCTAATCGTACCATCAACGTATTATGTATCTAAGATGCATTCTGAAGGTATGCTACAAAAAATTGATAGAACGAAGCTGCCACATTTTAAAGATCTTGATCCTAATTTCTTGAACAAGCCTTTTGATCCTAATAACGACTACTCTATTCCATATATTTGGGGCGCAACAGGTATTGGTGTTAACACCGATATGATGGATAAGTCTGAAGTTAGCGGTTGGGCAGATCTTTGGGACCCTAAATGGGAAGGTCAATTAATGATGATGGATGACTCGCGTGAGTTCTTCCACATTGCCCTTCGTAAATTAGGCTATTCAGCTAACACTACGAACCCTGAAGAAATTAAAGCAGCATACGAAGAATTGAAAAAACTAATGCCAAACGTATTAGTATTCAACTCTGACTACCCTGCAAACCCATACATGGCAGGTGAAACGTCACTGGGTATGTTATGGAACGGCTCTGCATATATGGCGCGTCTTGAAGGTGCGCCAATTGATATCGTATGGCCGAAAGAAGGTGCTATTTTCTGGATGGATAGTTTGTCTATTCCAGCCAAAGCGAAAAATACAGAAGCAGCTCATAAGATGATCGACTTCTTACTTCGTCCAGAAAACGCAGCAAAAATTGCCGTCGAAATCGGCTACCCTACACCAGTAGCAACAGCTAAAAAGCTATTACCTGCTGAATTTGTTAATGATCAAAATATCTTCCCACCACAAGACGTACTTGATGCGGGTGAATGGCAAGATAATGTTGGTACAGCAAATACAATTTATGAAGAGTATTACCAAAAGCTAAAAGCTGGTCAGTAATTGACTTGCGATAATTGCTTTAAGATATGACGCATAAAATAAAAAGAGGCTCTTATGAGCCTCTTTTTTATAAGATAAATACAGCAAGAACAAATACTATTTGGCACTTAATATTTCGTCGATGAATTCCGGTACCAATTTCGACGCTGGTCCATAACGCTTTTCAGCAAACTCGCTTTGAACTTCGCTCGGTTCTAAGTTCAATTCGATGGTATGCGCACCGTGCATTGCAGCTTCATGAACAAACCCTGCAGCAGGGTATACAGCACCAGACGTACCAATCGAAATAAACAAATCCGCTTTTAGTAACGCATCATGTATGCGCTCCATTCCGATAGGCATTTCACCAAACCACACAACGTTAGGCCGTAAAGGTGAAGGGATTTGACAGCAATGACAATGGTCATCTAACTTTATATCACCTTGCCACTGAATGCTCTGCCCTGTACCGCTGCATTGTGCTTTTAATAATTCACCATGCATATGTATAACATTTTCGCTGCCTGCCATCTCGTGCAAATTGTCGATATTTTGCGTGACAATCGTAACAGTGCCATCAAGTTTGGCTTCAAGCTTAGATAAAGCAAGGTGGGCTGCGTTGGGTGATACAGTTCCACTTTCTAATTGTTGACGACGTAGATTATAAAAATTTTGGACTAAACTAGGATCGCGACGGTATCCTTCTGGCGTTGCGACATCTTCAATATGATGGTTCTCCCATAAACCATCTTGATCTCTAAATGTTCTGATTCCAGACTCCGCAGAAATACCCGCACCAGTTAAAATGACAATATTACGGTAGGGAAAAAGCATACTCACTGTCCTTATTGCAACGATATACTATTTATACCATTGTTTTTATATGGTTTAACCTACTTCGTATACGACAATGGTCTAATAAGGCTGTATCAAGCTCACAGTCTCTTTAATGAATGATTAATATTCAGACTTTTAAGCTATTTATATTTTTGGGGAAGTGTTTCAACAAGCTCGGTTTCTATGTTTTATTTGTTCCTAACTAAAAAGTTATAGTGCGCTAGGGTTTTATAAGTAAAATGCCTAATTTCATTATTACTATACAACTAGATTTATTCTAACAGAACGATAAGGCTTTATAAATAAAGGCATTTCATATACTCGACAGGTAATAAAAAGCCGATGATAATTAAATCATCGGCTTCTCGTCACGTTCGTAATGTCTGCACTACATAACTACTTGTCAATTATTACACATTATCTTGGCTTGCTTTACCTTTCGATTCAGCATCTATTTTTTCATCATAACCGGGCTGATTTTCAGGTAAATCTTTAACATCGTCATACCATAAATCATGGTGTTCTTTCGCCCATGTCTCATCGACCTCACCTGTAATCATGCCGTCTAATGCCGCTTCCATACCAAATAGTCCAATATAGATATGGAATACAAAACCACAAATTAAGATTAAAGCAGAGAACATATGCACGAGATTAGATAATTCCATATCACGGCGTGTTTGACCGAATATAGGGAAATCTAATACAAACCCACTTACAGCAATAAACAGTCCAAACCAAATCAGCAACCAAAAAATGACCTTTTCACCACCATTAGAAAATCCAGCGGATGGATGCTTGCCTTTATGCTTACCTACCATTCCGCCTAGTTTCATAAACCATTCTATATCTACTTTGTTAACTATACTCTTACGCCACCACTTAATTAAAACGGTAAACAATAAGATAGCAAAGATAGGCCCTATGTAATTATGGTATTGCTTCGCGGCATAAATAACCCAACCCCATATTTCTGATGGCACTATGGGTTTAATGAAATGCTTACCATAAACCAGTGTTAATCCACTGAATGCTAACGTTAAGAACGTAAACGCCATGCTCCAGTGTAAGGCTCGATCCATACGGCTCCAGCGCTTAATTTTACGACCAGTTTTAGGTTTACTTAGCTTCAAAGGGCCAATAGTGACGTACGCGAGTGCAACCATTGCAAGGCTACCGAAGATAGCCAATGCGCCTAACGGTGACATCCACTTTTCTTTCAGAATGTACCACGTCTGTCCGGGAACACTGATCAATACACCATGCTCTGGTGATTTTGATGTTGTTGTCCCTTCTTGACCATTCTTGACCGCGCGCCAATAGTCAGCGCCAGCGAAACCTGCCATTTCACCTTTAATGACAGATTCACCTAAGCGCTCATTATTTGTGTTTTGGTTCGACTCTTCACTGGCTATTGCCGACAAAGTAAACGTCAGCATAAATGCAGTAACCAATAAAGTGAACCAACGTAGGATTCGCTTAGTCATTAAAACTCCTAACTGCTTATACAAAACAGCTGTAAAAAGAAACCAGCTTTGTGACTACATGCTGATTTCATTATTTTTATATCATCTTTCTACAGTGGATCGCCCGTGTGCTGTTACACACAAACGAGCGATTCAAATAAGAAATTAGGCTTTTTGTTCTTTACTTGCATCGTATGCAAGATCATCAACATTAGCCCAACCCGCCTCTTTCGCACCACGTGCAACTACACGCTCACGGAAGACGTCAGAGATTTTAGCTGCATCACCTGCTAGCAAGGCTTTTGTAGAACAAAGCGATGCACACATAGGCAGCTTGCCTTCTGCAATACGGTTTGCACCGTATTTTTGTTTCTCTTCAATCGAGCCAGGCTCAACGCCTGGGCCGCCAGCACAGAAAGTACACTTATCCATTTTGCCTCGTTCAGCAAAAGCATCCTCTTTAGGAAACTGAGGTGCACCAAATGGACAAGCAAACAAGCAGTAGCCACAACCGATACAAAGATCTTTATCGTGACGAACGATACCGTCTTCAGTTTGCTCGAAACAATCAGCAGGACAAACCGCCATACATGGTGCATCGGAACAATGCATACAAGCAACGGAGATAGACGTTTCACCGGGTTCACCATCATTAAGGGTTACAACGCGTCGACGTTGAATCCCCCACTCTAATGCATCATCGTTTTCGTTCTTACATGCGGTAACACAACCATTGCACTCGATACAACGCTTAGAGTCACAAAGAAATTTCATACGTGCCATCTGAATGACTCCTTACGCTTTAGATATTTTACATAGGGTTACTTTGGTTTCCTGCATTTGTGTTACAGGGTCATAACCGTATGTTGTTGCAATGTTCGCTGATTCACCCGACACATACGGTGCAGAGCCTTCGGGGTAATTACCACGAAGATCTTCACCTTCAAAGTAACCACCAAAGTGGAATGGAAGAAATGCCAAGCCCGGCTTCACACGACGAGTAACCATCGCTTTAACGTGAATACGGCCTTTCTCTGCACCTTCAACCCAAACCATATCGCCATCACGGAAACCAAGGTCATTCGCATCCTTAGGGTTTACTTCTACATACATTTCTTGTTGTAGTTCAGCAAGCCAAGGGTTTGAACGGGTTTCATCACCACCACCTTCGTATTCAACCAGACGACCAGATGTTAGAATCATTGGGTATTCACCCGAGACATCTTTATCCTGAATTGACTTATAGAATGTAGGTAGACGGAACATTGCTTCACTGTCATTCCACGTAGGATAATCAGCAACCAGATCACGACGTGGCGTGTACAACGGCTCACGGTGAATAGGCACAGCATCAGGGAAAGTCCATACAACAGAACGCGCTTTTGCATTACCAAAAGGAATACAGCCGTGTTTAATTGCAACACGTTGGATACCACCAGAAACATCTGTTTTCCAGTTTTTACCTTCTGCTTTTGCTTTTTCTGCGTCGGTTAAATCATCCCACCAACCAAGTTGTTTCAATAACTTATCAGTGAATTCAGGAAAACCACCTTCAAGCTCACAACCGAGTGAATAGCTATCGACTGCCAGTAAACTTTCACCTTCACGCTCTACACCAAAGCGGGCACGGAAGTTACCACCACCTTGCGCGACTGTTTTCGATGTGTCGTAAAGAATATGTGTACCAGGGTGCTTCATTTCTGGCGTACCCCAACATGGCCAAGGGAGACCATAAGTTTCGCCATCAACCACACCGCCTTCAGCTTCTAGCGACGTTTTGTGGAAGGTATGCCAGTTTTGTTGGTGTGTTTTAAGACGTTCAGGGCTTTGACCTGTATAGCCAATTGTCCACATACCTTTGTTGTATTCACGGGTAATATCTTCAATAACGGGGATATTATTTTCTACTTTAATATTCTTAAATAGCTGATCGGATAAGCCTAGCTTTTGCGATAATCTAAACATGATTTCATGGTCAGCTTTAGATTCAAATAACGGCTCAATTACCTGATCACGCCACTGAATTGAACGGTTTGTTGCTGTTACAGAACCCGTTGTTTCAAACTGTGTCGTTGCCGGTAGTAAATACACGTTATCTGTACGGCCGTTCATAACAGCAGCAACACCTGGGTACGGATCGACGATAACCATCATATCCAGTTTACCCATTGCAGTGCGCATTTCAGGACCACGTGTTTGTGAGTTTACAGCGTGCCCCCAATAGAACATTGCACGAATATTATCGTTTTGCTCAATGTTATCTTTATTTTCAAGTACGCCATCGATCCAACGAGATACTGGAATACCGGCATGGTTCATTGGCTTTTTACCGCGGTAATCCGCTTGATCGAAGCGGCCTTTTAGCCATTCGTAATCAACATCCCACACGCCTGCCCAGTGTTTCCATGCCCCTTCAGAAAGGCCGTAGTAACCTGGTAAGTTATCAGATAGTACGCCAAAGTCAGTCGCGCCTTGAACGTTATCATGACCACGGAAAATATTAGCACCACCGCCAGACTTACCCATATTGCCTAGAGCAAGCTCAAGAATACAGTAAGCACGTGTATTGTTATTACCAGTAGTATGCTGAGTACCACCCATACACCAAACTACACAGCCAGGGCGATTTTCAGAGAGCAATTTTGCTGTTTCATAAACATCAGCTTCTGGAACACCAGAAACACGTTCAACTTCAGCAGGTGCCCATTTTGCCACTTCTTTTCGTACGTCTTCCATACCGTAGACACGTTGACGAATAAACTCTTTATCTTCCCAGCCGTTTTTAAAGATGTGGTACAACACACCCCAAACGAAAGCAACGTCAGAACCTGGGCGTAATGAAACATAGTGGTCAGATTTTGCAGCCGTACGAGTACGACGCGGATCGGCAACTACAATCTTACAGCTGTTCTTCTCTTTTGCGATCAAGATGTGCTGCATAGCAACAGGGTGTGCTTCAGCAGGGTTCGAACCGATAAATAAAATAGACTTACAGTTATGCATGTCGTTCAACGAGTTTGTCATCGCACCGTAGCCCCACGTGTTTGCAACACCGGCTACTGTAGTAGAGTGACAAATACGTGCTTGGTGATCGACATTGTTAGTCCCCCACATCGACACCATTTTACGGAATAAATACGCTTGCTCGTTGTTATGTTTTGCTGAACCTAACCAATAAACAGAATCGGGGCCTGATTCTTCACGAATCTTTAGCACTTGTTTGCTGACTTCGTCTAATGCTTGTTCCCAGCTAAGTTTTATCCACTTTCCGTCGACTAACTTCATTGGATATTTAATACGCTTAGCGCCATGACCGTGCTCACGCAGCGCAGCACCTTTTGCACAGTGACCGCCCGCATTGAATGGGTGGTCAAAAGCAGGCTCTTGCCCTGTCCATACACCTTCCTGTACTTCCGCATAAATGCCGCAACCAACAGAACAGTGAGAACAAATGGTACGTTTAATTTCAACTGGCGATGTAGGGTCGACAATTTTAGCTTCTGCTTTTTTCATCATGCCAGGAGCAAACATGCTGGCACCAGCAACGCCACCTGCAGCAGCGAGTGACGTATTACGAATAAAGGAACGACGAGAAATACCTAATTGGTTTTCGTCCTTGCTTACATTATCGGAACGTTTTGTTAATTTCATTTAAAGCTCCGCTTACAAGGTTTCGTAGTAATCACGAACATGCTGAGTTTCGTGATAGCCGGTAGTTTGGGTTTCTTTTTTGCTATCGTCTTGCTTATCAACCGCAGCATGAGCAGCCGTTGTTGTGCCAGCAGCAACAGCGCTTACTGCCATGCCTAAACCAATGTTTTTCAACAATTGGCGACGGCTTTCATTAGGTTTACTTTGCTCACTCATAAAGCTTGCTCCTTCGTCGTATTCTTCGATTCTCATAGGAAATCGATTATTTTTTATAGCTATAATTCGTTACATCAATAAAAGCGAATGCGTTAATATTAGTTCGCTTCTACGAATCGCGTTTTTTCTACAGTCAAAAATTGCAATGCTAGCTCGCCAACCGCGCTGTAAAACACAGCACTTTTGGCAGTTTTCAAATCGGCACAAAAGCGTTCACACCATGTTGCTATATGACGATTAAAGAATCTGGCTTGTAGGGTGTTCTCGCCCTCTTCCACCAGCATCGCCATCACTTCTAACAAGGCCGCCATATGATCTTCAGGCTCTTTGACAGATTCATCACGTTCAAAACCCAGTTGTTTAAGATCATGACGTAAATGCGCAAGAGGCATTTCCATTAATGACCCCGTTAGATACCAAGAACAAAAAGGCACAATCTCGCCACGACCAATACCAATGAATAAATCTTGATATTCATTTTCTGTCGCCATCAATGTTGTTTTCTGTGCCGCAAGTTTTAGTAATGGCCAAGCCGCTGCCATACCTGTTGTTTGCTTCAATGCGTTAGGAGCTTCAACATCTAATGCCGCTAACCAATCGATCACATTCTGATCGGGTGCTTTACGAAGTAGATGTGCCAACATGCTGTAAATATCAACACGCAACCGAGTATCTTCTGTTAGCGCTATTGTTTCTGATGTAGGCATAGTTTCTGAATTAGACATATTTTGTGATTCCATAATTTTCCCTATACCCTTAGCTGACTTTCAGGATCGTCTTCCATATTTGAGAAAATATCGCGCACACGACAATCTTCACACATAGCTAAACGACGAATCGCATCTCCTTTAAATTGAGAGTGACTCTGTAATTTTTCCGTCAACATTTTAACCATGGATGCAGGAGCAAATGCTTTACCACAACTTGTACAGCAAGCTGCTTCTTCTTCATGAACCACAACAGCGGCTTTACGTGTTTCAGCATTCCAATTAAAGCCAGGTTTTAATGTGAGAACCTTTTCTGGACATGCCTTTTCACATAAACCACATTGAATACAATCTTCTTCAATAAGTTGTAATCCTGGACGACCACCCACAGCATGGAATGCACGCGTAGGACATACCGCCACACAACTCATACACAATGTGCAGTCATCACTTTTACATTCAACAGAACCATAAGGCGCATTGTCAGGCACAGCTGAATATTCAGGTTGCTCTGGGCTATTGGCATACAATCGTTCAAGTGCAGCAAACAATTTTTCACGCTTAGTGCCTGATAGTTGCTCTGCAAATGTTTGAGAATGTGTAAGCGCAACAAGTGGATTATCAAATACCGTAAATGAATCAGCCGTAGCTAAATCAAACAGCGTAATTCGATTTTCTTCATAACCCAGTTCCGTTAAAAAGTTATTGGCAATCGAAAGTTCATCAGCCAAAACACGATCAATCGTTGCTGGAATATAAGCCGTATTAGTTGCAAGTAAAACTTGATGCGCACCATAAACCAATGCACCAAACCAAGTATCAACACCAACAGTTGCTAACTCTTCCAAAGCAATAGGAATGACATTAGAAGGAAGTGTAGTCAGTGTTTGAGTAATGGTTTCTTCATCGCGGTTACCATAAAAAAGGATCGTTGGTTTTTCACCCCCTTCTTCTTGATAACGAGTAAGTAAACGATGCACAAAATTTTGTGTTTTTTCAGGATCAGGTAATGCGTATGTAATCGCTTCAGTAGGACAAGCCGTTGCACATGTTCCCACTCCCTGACAAAGATAAGGGTTAATTTCGATAGCATGACCAAGGCTTGATAAGGCACCTGCAGGACATGCATCAACACAACGATTACAACCATTCACACCACGAGAAGAGTGCGCACAAAGATCAGGATCTAATCGAAAGTATTTAGGCTTATCAAACGTACCTAACATAGCAGGCAGTTCTTCAATCACATCAGCCAACTTCGCTTTACCTGCGCCAACAGGGTAATAACCCGGAGCAGGAATTTCAGTCGCTATTATCCCTTCTTCCGTCATGTCTAATACAAGATCAAAACAATCACGACCAATAGCTACTTTCGCAAAATTGGCTTTCGTTTCTGTAATGGTTCCGTCTACACGACATGTCACTTCAAACGCGCCAAGGTAACCTTTAATGGCAACCTTTTTACTGAAATACAAATTTGCACATTTTTCAGTTTTCGTTGACTTTGACGTTTCATCAATCGCCGTCTTTTCTGTCGCAAGCAGCGTTACAGAGTGAAGGGCTGAAAATTGGTTTGCCAGTGTTGTAATCGAATCTTGAGCACCGATGATCAATAAATCACCACGACTCTCATAAGAAACCGTAGGGGGAATCAAATTCGACAATTCTACTGTGCCTATAATGGCATTCAGTCGAGCTTGACCATTCGTATCAGAAAATGCTTCTAGTGTACTTTTTAACATTCTTATTCCTGTGTACTCGTCACCGTTAGTCAGTGTCGATTAAAGAACGGGATAAGTTCTTCTGCTTCTATAAGAGCAATAACCGAACCAACTTTTAACGGAATAAAATGACCTATAAGGAACTAAAGTCGGAAAGGGACAGTTTGTACAACCTCGGTCGGGACATTTTGTCTCTTCGCTTGAATGCAAATGCGTCAATTTGTCCCGATCAATTATAGGGTTATTATTCCCTTAATGTCTCAACTGCCTTTCTTTAAGACTTTTTCGTTATTAATTTTTGTAAGTTTCTACACCGACAAGCAAATCTTCTTCTCTATCAATCTGAGATAAAGAGGTAGGGATAGATTCACCTTCGGTTAATTCTTCTGTTGTCTTTTGTTCCTCTGCTATCTCTACTAGTGACAGTTCTTGAGGAAGCTCTTGTGATAATAATGCTTCATCTGTTGTAGTAAGATTTGCAGCGTCACCTTCTGACGCAGTGCTAGCATCTGTAATAAGATTGGCGTCAGTCAGATCACCACCAGCACTTTCTTTTCCATCATCTAACGCATCTGTTACTTTCTTAATGCTTTCAGATACATTATTCACCCAACCACGCAGTTGCTTTGCTACGTTAGGATCTAGCGTTGGAATATTCGAGAAATCCTCGGTGTGATCATCCATATCGCTGATGTAGTTAAATTCATCAGAGTGAAACAATTTTTGCAAGGCTGCCTTTTTAACTTTTTTATCAACACCTTGCTTTAAAAAAGAGGCAACACCACTATCAAACGTGACATCCGCTGCATCTTCTATCGTTAAAGTCTTATCTTCAGTAACATCAATCAATGATTCAGACGAGTCTGTTGCATCAGCTTCAACCGTCTCTGCAGATTCACCGAGTTCAGGTTCAACATATTTTGATTCAAGACTATCCGATGAATCATCAATACTGGCAGCCTCTCGCGCTTCAGTACTTGTCGTTATGGTAGATACAGAAGCATCGTTGCTAGTTGGCTCTTCATGCTCTTCCTTGGCAGTCAATTTACGGCTAGACCAACGTTGGAAAAAATTAGTTGCCACTAGAACGTCCTTTCTTGTCTTTACAGCGCTTGCGCTTGAATTCAATTAACTCGCCATGTCGCCCAATGAATGCTTCCATCCACGCCTGTACAGGTAATGGGGTTTTAATGTGTAAAACTTGGTAGTCACCGTCCATATAACTACTGGCGACACTTTGCGCAGCAGTAATTAATAACGGGGATAATTGTTCATTATCTTCTTCACAAACAATGAATAAATGAGGGTCTTGAGAACTAAGGTTAAAGCGATAGTCTGTGCGCTCATCACGATAAAGTGTTAAAAATCGCTCATAACTGCCTTTAGATTCATCAATTTCATGCACCCTGTCTTGATCGTAAAGAACAACATCTTCAATCGTCCAAGACAGTGTCGTCCAACGACCTACTTGCTTTTCTTCCGACACTAAACGAAAGGCAATAGGCCAAATAGATTCATCTTTTTGTAGTCGCTTATGTTCATCGAGTTGTTGCACACATGCTCCTTAATCCTTGTTTGTTATGCTCAACAGTGATTCTCTTCTACCGTACAAAAGCAATATTTAGACCAAGTTGAATAATTATGAAAAATAAAGGAAAGATTACCCCTAAGGAGGAGGTATCACCTAGTAACAAATCCGTCTAAATAAACGATCTCGTTAACTTAAAAATAAAAAATCGTTAAGTTGGAATGAACCTTGCTTTATCTCTCGCTCTATCTATATTTCAAGTACTAAGCTCTATATAGCATAGTGTTAATGTGAGATATGGCGAGTTCAGTATTTAAGAAAACATGACGCACCTAAAATACTGAACCCTTAGAATAAAAATACATATAATCTGTTTACAGACATTGATGAACCAGCAGGATTTTCTGATGCCCCAATTGCCAAAAATTATAAAAACAAACTCTTCTGTCAGTCAGACAATGACCGTCGACGTGATGGATGAATACGGCGACATGATGACCAAAGAGATCGCCTGCGAGCACCCCCTTACCGTTTACTTAAATTGGATTGAAGTTGTTACCTTAATGACATTAGGTGAAAGACCGTCTGCGCTAGTGTTGGGCTATTTAAAAAACCAAGGGTTTATTGATGATATTGAAGCCATTGAATCTGTCATTATTGATTGGGATACCAATTCTGCCGCGGTAATTACTAAAGAGAACACTGACGGTTTAGAGAAGAAACTGGGTAAGAAAACCGTTACCTC
This sequence comes from Photobacterium profundum, assembly GCF_003026285.1. Classification (GTDB taxonomy): domain Bacteria; phylum Pseudomonadota; class Gammaproteobacteria; order Enterobacterales; family Vibrionaceae; genus Photobacterium; species Photobacterium profundum. The sequence continues at coordinate 70,821 of NZ_PYOD01000015.1, read as the reverse complement.
AGGCTGTGGTCAAGGCACCATGTTCGGTAACGTAATGAAGAAACTAGAAGGTGTTACATTACCTCAACCGACATTAACCCAGTCAACCTTATACGGTTTACTTGAATCCCTTACTCATCATAATGAAACCTATAAAGCCGCAGGCGCCGTTCATGGATGCGCAGTATGTAAAGACACCAGTATTTTATCTTTTGTTGAAGATGTAGGTCGTCATAACGCCGTTGATACCTTAGCCGGCGAGATGTGGTTAAAAGGCGAAACCGGTGAAGACAAGATTTTCTACACAACAGGTCGCTTAACGTCAGAGATGATCATCAAAGTCGCGCAAATGGGTATCCCAGTTCTGCTTTCTCGCTCAGGGGCGACTCAGATGGGCTATGACTTAGCAAAGACGCTGGGAATTACCATGATAGCCCGCGCGAAAGGAAATCGTTTCCAAGTTTATAACGGTATGGATAACCTGATTTTAGATGTGAAAGGTGATGCGTCTGGCTTCAACTTAGATGATAAAGCCAAAGGTGCACATCGAGGTGATCGTTCTGGAGGTAAGGCGTAATGTCCACTAGCTTTCCAGAGTTTATGAATGCTAAACAAGTCGCTGAATATTTAGATCTGAATGAAAAGAAAGTCTACTCCTTGGCAAACGATGCATTGTTACCCGCAACGAAAGTAACGGGTAAATGGCTATTCCCTAAATCGATGCTCGATAAATGGCTATTAGAATCTTGCCATAACGGCGTGTTAAACGATCGCTTATTAATAGCGGGATCTGACGACCCTTTATTACAGATGGTGGTTGGGAAAATGGCGAACCAATTAGGCAGTACCGCCTTAGTCGGTTATACCTCGACAGGTACTCGACAAGGGTTAGCCATGTTAAGTAAAGGGCATGTAGATATATGCGCAATTCATTGGGGCCATGCAGAAGAAGCGGCTTTGCGTCACCCTGCTCTATTACAACAATATCCAGGTCATAAAAACTGGGTGCTAATACATGCCTTCGAACGCCAACAAGGGCTAGTCGTGAGTCATGACATTGCAGAAGCCGTTAACTCACGTTCGTTAAACCCACAAGAATTACTCGCCTCACGCTGGCGCTGGGCGTTACGCCAAGAAGGTGCCGGTAGTATGCGCGCCTTAGAAGAATGGTTACATGGTCATGCCTTTAATATCAGTATGCTTACAAAGGCTGATGTGTGTAACAGTGAACGTGAGCTTGCTTCTTACATAGCACGTGGGCTTGCAGATGTGGGGTGTGCAAGCCAAAGCACAGCTGGTGAATTTGGTTTGGGCTTTATACCTTTATGTAGAGAAGCATTTGAATTAGTAATACCTAAAAACATTTACTTCCGCACCTTACAACAACAGCTACTGCAATCGTTATCTGATATGGAAATACAAGCCAAGGGTGATCAACTAGGCGGTTATAACTTTGCACGCAGCGGCAAGCAAGTATGGAGTGCTAACTAATACTAATCTAGACAAGTATCTGACCATTTACTTATCCAGAATGGTATTACACAACGGATTACGCTTGTAATAGCCAGGACCAGAGCAAGTATTTAATGCTTCGTTTTTAATATTTGCTCTGGCCACACAGCAACAATGATTGCAATTCTGACAAGCAACCTGTTATTCCTTGCCACAAAAAGCCATCATAAAATAAAATATCGTCATTCACCTCTTAGTAAATGAATGCTTTTACTATGTAGAATAATCTCTTCTTTGTAGAAAACCACGATATAACATTGATTTGTAGTGATACGGTGAATTCGCCCTGCCACCAGCCGCTATCTATTCTCAGAGATCAAAATGTACGTCTAATGCTAGGTATATCAGTCAAAAAATATAATACCGGCTTACCTTCTATCTTTGACTCATCACTATTACCAATACAAAAACTAATGCACTAAATGAGTTGATTTCACATCGCTGCACACCCCAAATGTGAGCAGTTACTCTAAATCTAAAGATTCCATGAAGGAATATTGATCTACTCGATATTTTTGGTTGCTCCTCTTTGAGAATTTACGCCACAAGTAGCATAATGAAAATCCTCATCCGACCAGTTTGGCTGCTGTTGTGGATGACTTTATTTATAAAACAAAAAACGCGTAAGGAGTGGTTATGAATTATTTCATTACCGGCGCAACAGGGTTCATCGGATCCCATTTATTGCAACGTATGGCAAAACGTCCTGGAGTATTCTACGTATTGGCGCGTAGCGAATCTTCTGAGAAGAAACTTCAAGATTTAATTGAAAAGCATGCTTTTCCTCAAGATAAGTTTCATACCGTAAGAGGCTCAATTACAGAGTCAAATCTGGGACTTTCTACAGAAAACATCAAACACTTAACAGGCAAGATAACGCACTTTTTCCATCTTGCAGCAGTCTACGATTTAGAAGCAGATGAAAATGATTTAATGCGTGCCAATGTTGAAGGCACAGAAAATGCCCTTCGGCTAGCAGAACGAATTCAAGCAGGCTGTTTCCATCATGTAAGTTCAATTGCCGTAGCAGGTCTATTTCGTGGCTGGTTTAGAGAAGACATGCTAGAGCAAGCAACAGATTTGGAACACCCTTACTTCAAAACTAAACATGACGCTGAAAAGCTGGTTCAAGAAACAGCAACCATCCCTTGGCGAGCATACCGACCGGGTATCGTTATCGGTGATTCAAAAACCGGTGAAGCTGAACGTGTCGATGGTCCTTATTACTTCTTTAAGATTTTGCAAAAACTACGTCGTTCATTACCAGAATGGATGCCGATGCTGGGCCTTGAAGGTGGGCGTTTAAATTTAGTGCCTGTCGATTATGTTGTTGATAGCATCGATCATATTGCCCACAAAGATGAATTAGACGGACAAGCTTTCCATATTGTCGATCCCGACCCTTACCGCGCAGGTGAGGTTATCAATATTTTTGCTGAAGCCGGTCACGCGCCACGTATGGCAATGCGTTTAGATATGCGACTATTCCGCATGATACCAACGCATTTATGGAAAGAGTTAAGCCAGTTACCAGTACTTCGTCGTTTCATGGATGCGTTAAGCCAAGAGATGCAAGTACCGAAAGAAGCATTATGTTTGTTTAATTATCCTACCCAATTCGATTGCCACAACACATTAAAAGCGTTAGAAGACAGCACAATCAATTGCCCTCGTTTAACAGATTACGCACCAAAGATTTGGGATTACTGGGAACGCAACCTTGACCCATCACTTCATATCGATCACACCTTAAAAGGCTGTGTCGAAAATAAAGTGGTTGTACTTACAGGCGCCTCTTCAGGTATTGGTTACACCACGGCATTAAAACTGGCAGACACCAACGCAACATTGGTCTTGATTGCCCGTGATTTAGAACGCCTACAACAAACTCGAAATGATGTTGAAAGCCGAGGTGGACGCGCGTTCATCTATCAGGCGGATCTCAGCAAAGAAGAAGAAAGTAACAAGGTGATGGATGAAATTAAACGCCATCACGGCAACATCGATATTTTGATCAACAACGCAGGTCGTTCAATTCGCCGCTCTGTTATGCATTCAACAGACCGATTGCACGATTATGAACGAACCATGCAAATTAACTACTTTGGCGCGCTACGTTTAATTCTGAGTAGCCTACCAGGTATGGTTGAACAGCAATCAGGGCATATCATCAACTTGTCTTCTGTTGCTGTATTAACAAACCAACCTCGCTTTTCTGCTTATGCAGCCTCTAAATCGGCGTTAGATTCATTTACACGTACAGCAAGTGCTGAATTATGTGGACAAGGGGTTAACTTCACGACCATTAATATGCCGTTAGTGGAAACCCCGATGATCGCCGATCATTATCGTAAAGCAAAAGGTGGCATTCCACTGCTATCGTCAGAGGAAGCCGCTGATTTAATTATCAAAGCAATTATTGAAAAGCCGAAACGTATTGCAAACCGCATCGGTCTTTTTGCCGCGTTAGTTCACGGCGTTTACCCTAAATTAGGTGAACTGGTAATGAATACCGGTTTTAACATGGCACCCGAAACTGATGGGAAAAAACACGACAGCGATCCTAAACAAAATAGTGCTGACGTAATGGCGTTATCCAATCTCATCCGTGAAATACATATGTAAGGACACATTATGCAAGTCTCAGCGATTCATGATTACCAAGAAGATCTCGATACTATTTTACGTTTCTTCAGCGAAGAAGAATTGATTATCGAAAAGTATCAAAAACTCGGTGCGCGTAATGTACGTATCGTAAAAATTGAAGAAACAGAAGACGGTTTCCTTGTGGAGACACAACGAGAAGTGCCAGCGAATGTACCAGGTATGCTAAAAAGCCTGTTAGGTAATTACAACACAATAAAGCAATCTGAAACATGGCACTGGCTAGAAGGTGATCAACTAAAGTGTGAGATGCAAGTTGAGCTTATCGGTGTGCCTGCGGCGATTACTGGTCAAATGCTATTTAGTGAGCCCGCAGCAAAACTAAAAAGTGGCCCTACAACGCGTAATAATGTGGAGATGACCATTAGTTCATCTGTGCCATTCATTGGTAGCACATTAGTTTCGTTCATTTGCGATGACATAAAGCTGCAAATGCAGACAGAATATGAGTTTTTGCTTGAAGCACTGCCTGCGTTATTAACAGAGTAATACGCAAGTTTACAAAACGACTATAGAAATATCGTTGTGCTTATTGACCCTTTCGTTGTTGCCACTAGACCTTTTGGTAACAACGAAATTCTAACTACAACCAAAAACGTCAGACAAGGAAGAAAAATGAAGACTCGAGATCGGATTCTATCAGTCAGTCTTGACCTTTTTAATCGGAATGGTATCTCGCAAGTGAGTACCTTGATCATTGCTACTGAAATGGGAATTAGCCCAGGTAATTTATATTACCATTTTCGCGGTAAAGACGAGATTATTGCGACTTTGATTAATGAATTACAAAATTCAGTATCAACTATCAGTATTGAGTACCCCAAACAAGTTCAAGATTTTGATGATTACTGGCCGTTCATGCATACCGTGATGGCACTCTTTACCCATTATCGTTTCATGTTCAGAAATTTAGATAACTTGAATGGTCAAAACCCACAGATAAAACGTAAAATTCGTACGTTAATTTTAAAATTACGGCAACTCAGTAGCGATATGCTTGCGCATTTAGTTAGCTTAGGAAAGCTGCAATGCGATAATAACAGTCTACCGCTATTATCAGATAACTTACTTTTAGTCAGTTTGAATTGGTTAAACTACCAAACACTATTAGATGATAAATACAGTGAAACGGAACTCATTCGTGCTGGCGTATTACGTTTAATTTCAATGGTAGAACCTTACTTAACTGAATCTGCAAAGTCGCCGTTCTACACACACCAAGATTTATTAGACGAACTGGTTAACTAATTTATTCAGCGCCGTAACGATATGAATCATGTTACGGCGTATCCGCTTTTTATTTATCTGCCCTTATATTTCCACCATTAATTCGTTGATATTTTGACTTGTTAATCGCCTTATTTTTGACGAAACAGCTTTTATTCAAATAAAACGTACAAAACGATAAGAAATCAATTGCGCATTGAATCATTGGAAATATCATAAACAATGATAAATGTATAATTTATATGGTTAAATTTAATAAATATAATGACTTTGTAGAAGAATAATTATTAAATATCTAACCTAAGTATATAAAGATATTCAAAGTAGTCTTCTGGTACAGTTCTTACACGTAATGGATAACCGTGTACGAACCTTTTAAACTCGAGATAATCGATAGTCATATGACAAACCGGAATATAAAAGACACTGAATTCACTACTTATCGAAAATTACAGACTAAACATTACTAACTTAAAGAAAATTTATACTATTCTCATATTTCTAAGGTTCGTTATATCATGTTAAAAAAAGCCATTATTCTTATATCAGTGGGTGTTTCGTTTTGTACTCAAGCGACCCCATTGCTAACAAAAACCGAGCAAGAGCAAGTCAGCTCTGTAAGAGAACAGTTTAATGATACTGCTGAATTACAAAAATTAACGAAAGTTAATAGCAGTATATTCACGTTAACCAACCAGACGAGTCAGTTAAAAGCCTCCATTGTTAACGAAAGAAAAGCCTACCAAGAGTACCAACAAAAACTAAGTAAAGAGATGCTCTCTGGCACAGAAGAAAATACAAATTACTACTTTGAGTCAATGAAAAAGACATCAAATAAGATTAAAACGAACAATGATACAATTCACAAAAATACGGCACTTGTCACTCAATATAACGCGGAACTTGAGAAGCTAAATCACTCTATTCGCCAATCTAAAAACGTGTATAGCGATAAGCTTACAGCCATCAAAAATAGCGTTGTTACCCGTATAAAAACTGAATTTTCAAAACCCCTTCCTATTAAAATAGAAGGTAAGCTGCAATGCTCCCCTTATGAGTCTATTCGTGCCTGCTTTGAAAGCAAACAAACCACAAGTAAGCTTGTTAATGATGCCATTGAATCTCGCTTTGGTCAGATTGATATTACAAGCAGTACCAATCAATTTACGGTCAATTCAGCCAGTATGGACTTTGAAGGGAATGTTGATTACAACGTCAGCTTTAACTTGTTTGTTCAATATAATGAACAAATCAATGCTCAAATCATGAAAGAAGTCGGCATTAACTCATTTGATATCTTGCTTGTAAGCAATAAAGATGCAGTGTTTTACATTGATGGGTTACCAGTAGGAAACGGCAATAATGTCTCAGTAAAAGTATCAAAAGGTAAATACTCGATACTGGCTAAATTTGATGATAAACAAGAATCATCAATTCAAAGTATCACAAGCCCAGTTAGCTTAACGTATAACTTTTCAAGCTAAGCCTATCCCCCTCTTTGACTGAAAAAAAAAGACTGACGTCACTCGCATTACCAGCCAGCTCAATGAGCTGGCTTTTTATTGGCTGGCAATGCATCAACAGAGTGCAATATCAACTTTGGTTTATAAAACGAATCTGGATATATAAACTTAATCAAAAACGTCGGCTAATTGAGCGATAGTAGGTTCTATATCAGTCAGTGCAATATTCCCGAACCCCATGACCACACTTCGCCATTCCCTACTCTCTGTACCGTTGGTATCATTATTATCTCTGTCGCTTTCATAGAAGGTTAGCGGACGTATAATGATACCTATCGATTGTGCTCTCGCGCACCAATCTTGCTCTGAAATCCCTCCATGCCATTTCACCGTTATATGTAACCCTGCAGCTTGACTTATTACTTCTAGTCGTCCAGAAAACGTGCGAGTAATCGCCGCAACCAACGTTTGATGTTTTGCTTGGTATAAACGGCGCATTTTACGAATGTGGCGAAGTAACTCACCTTCAATAATAAAATCGGCTAACGCTGCTTGTGTATGAGTTGGCGAATCGCCCGAGAGTGCATCTTTTATTGTTAGGCAGCGTTCAACAAGGTGCTCTGGCGCTACCAAGTAACCTAAACGTAATCCATTAAACATGACTTTACTGAACGAGCCTATATACAGCACATGACCATCTTTCCCCATCTGCCCGGCTAACCCTTGCAAACTAGTATACGGACGGTGCGCGAATTGAAACTCACTATCGTAATCATCTTCTATAAGCCAACGATTACTCTGACTTGCCCATTCAATCAACTGTAAGCGTTGTTCCGTATTTAAAGTCGTGCCCATCGGATATTGATTACTGGGGGTGACATACAAAGCTTGCGCCTTACTCTTTAACACCGCATCTAAATCGAGCCCTTGATGTTCATGTACTTTTACATTTTCAATAGGAATACCAAATAATTGAAGTACTTTTCTCATTTGAATATACCCAGGATCTTCCATTAACACGGCACTATCTCTACCTAATGCTGCCATAACAGCAATAGACAATGCCTGTTGTGCACCGGAAGTAATAATAATGCGTTCAGGGTTACAACGTACAGAACGGCTGCTGGCCAAATAATCACTCAAGGCTTCTCGAAGCGATAATTCCCCTTGAATGGATTGGTTACCAAGTAGACCGTTTCTTGAAGTATGACGTTGTAAAAAACGTTGCCATTTGGCGTGAGGGAAAGCCGATAAGTCAGGAATTCCAGGAGCAAAAGCACTATTCATATTTAGTGGGTTAACACACAACGGAGCTATCTTGTCGACAGCTATCGTTGACGTTTCGCCTGATTTAAATAAATACTGTTCAGGTAACTTAACAGCCACATAAAACCCTGAGCCTTTTTTACTATTGATGTAGCCTTCCGCCGCTAATTGTTCATACGCAAAAATGACAGTATTACGGCTTACATGCAATTCGACCGCTAATTTTCTGGTTGAAGGGAGCTTTCCACCTTTTGGCCACAAACCTTCAATTATTTTCTCTTGAATCGCATGAAATAATGCTTCCTGACGGCTTAACTTCTTATTAGCCAGAGAAAAACGACTCAAGTTCAAGTCACCGGTATCAATCGGTTGCGAGACTGATGATACGTTCATCGGGGTGTTCAGCAACGACGACTCAGGCATAACTGGATCCATAATAAAGTAATAAGTGGTACTTATTAAGCTACCAGTTAAGCGATAGATTGCCAACAAGACATAATTAAAAGGAGCCGTTATGCTTTCAAGTACCCCACGAACAACAATCAAAAAAGGCAAAATAAAAGCTGTTTACGATACAACAGAATTACATGCAATCATTGATGACAGCTTAATTGCTCATATTGCTATTTTGGAAGATACCGGACCGGTGGTTATTCCTATGTTGGCATGGCGTGTAGAAGAGACGTTATACATTCACGGCGCGAAAAACAGCCGATTACTAAGAAGGCTTAAAGGCGGGCAACAAACCTGTTTAACGTTCACATTGTTCGATGGTTGGGTATTGGCACGCTCTGCATTTCATCACAGTGCACATTATCGTTCTGCCGTGGTATTTGGCACTTTTACAACCATTGATGATAACCAAGAAAAAGATCGTTTACTCAATCACTTTATTGAACAAATTGCTCCGAAGCGTACAGAAACAATCAGACTAAGTAACGATAAAGAACTTAACGCCACAGAGCTTCTTGCTATACCCCTAACTGAAGTGTCAGTTAAAATTGGTAAACACGGTGTAAATGATGATGCCGCCGATCTCGACATTCCCGTTTGGGCTGGTGTTATACCCTATCGCACCGTGATTGGGCCTTTAATCGCGACTTCCGATTTATCAGAAACGATAGCAGAACCTGATTACTCTGCGGCCTATAACGAGCGATGGCATCAAGCTGAGTAATGCCCTAAGCCATGAGTACCTAGCCCATATTTAGCCAGCGAACGAAGCTGGTTAAATAGGCTGATGGTAGATACAGGCAACGATTGCAGCTAACACTTATAATGCAGACAATGCCTCTTTATCGGCACGTGTTAATTTACTCACAACCAGATTATAAGATTTATCGGCTAAGTCTTGCAGCACACTTTCTGATAGCTCACCCGTTAAAGCGATTGTTATCCAATGTTGCTTGTTCATGTGATAGCCAGGAATGATAGAGGCAAACTCATTAACTAAAAAATCACCATCAGCAGGAAGGCACTTTAACGTCATACTGGGAGCGTCATTATGAATGGCAGTCAGTGCAAACATTTTCCCCATCACTTTAAATACATATGCTTCAGGGCCGAAAGGATAACCACCTTGAACCCCTTTTAAGCTAAGCAGGTATTTTTCCAATTGTTCCATTTTCATATGACCTCCTCACCAACACTTGTCAGACATATTTTCTCATTATAATCCACACACTGCATATTGATTCATCTAATTGCATTGCGTTTCATTAAAACCTGCGTCTGACTGCTTAATTATCCAGCATCTTTCCATTTTTTTACATAAACTTGACTTGCACGTATTGGGCATTAAAGGGAACAATGCACTCTTTCCTTTTTTATCCATTTCGACTATTTCATCCTCAAGGAGCAATTGTGGGCAGAGCATTATTATTCATTTTTTCCCTGGTAAGCGTAAGTATCGCCACTTCCGCACATGCCACGACTGCCAAATTAGATCCCAATAACATTCAAACAGCGTCAGTCAGTACTTATGTGACCGATTTAAAATCTGGTAAAACCTTATATAAAAAGAACCAGAACGTGGTAATGCCATTAGCCTCTATTACTAAGCTTATGACAGCAATGGTTACACTCGATGCAAAATTGCCTTTAGATGAGAAAATAACCTTCAAGCCGATTGATAAGAAACGGATGTATAACGGTTACACACGTATTCGTATGGAATCACGATTAAGCCGTGGCGAAACTATACACATTGCACTTATGTCATCTGAAAACTTGGCTGCAGCAGCACTGGCAGGGAACTACCCTGGTGGCTACGACGCATTTATTAAAGCCATGAATGCGAAGGCTAAAGCTTTAGGTATGACCAACACAAGGTTTGTGGATAGTTCAGGCCTCAATCCTAAAAACGTATCAACAGCTTCAGACATTAATAAGATGGCAAAAGCCGCCTATAAATATGCGAAGATCCGTAAATACAGTACAACGCCCGTTCACACCGTTTACTTTACTAAACCAAAATACAAATTGGGTTACACCAATACAAATGTTTTGGCTCGTGGTAAAAAATGGGATGTAGAAATGACTAAGACGGGTTATTTAGACATTGCTGGTCACTGTTTAACAATGATCACCAAGATTGATGGTAAAGAAATTTTAATGGTAATGCTTGACGCGCAAGGCAAGCTCACTCCTATTGGCGATGCTGGTCGCATTAAAAAGTGGCTACAAACTGGTAATAGCGGCAAAATTTCTGATTCAGCGAAAAACTACCAACAAGTAAAATTGGCTGATTTACAAGGCTAAGTCATACTTTATTATGATTCTAAAATGGGTCGTTAAATCGGTTTACAATCCGACTTAACGACCCGTTTTCTATTTTGGTCACTTATCAAATAGCATGATTATAAAACGCATTAACCACGCTTATAATTTAAAATCTTTTCTATATCTAATGCATCTGAGTACTGGCAAAAGTCGTACTGCTCTTGATCGGCGCCATATACCGACATGCGATCGGCAAGTTCATTGCCCTCAACACCAATATGCGCTTTTACGTGTGACACCACTACGCGGTTTTTGATTGTGTCGTAAAGAGCATGAGCTTGCTGAATCAATTCAAGGTTTTTGATATCCCCTGCGACCTTTCGCTTCCAGCCTTTTGTTTTCCAGCTATAGGCCCACAACGTTAAACAATTAATCGCGTACTGAGAATCCGCTAATACCTGAACACGCAGACCTTTCTCAATTTCCTGCTTGGCAATAAGCAACGATTGATGCAGTGCATTTAGCTCTGCCGTGTTGTTTGTACCCATAGGGTTATATAAACCATACCAAAGCTCAGCTAATGCGCCATCGCGATACACAGCTACACCAGAGCCTGATTTACCTGGGTTAGGATCGCACGCGCCATCACAATAGATATTAACTTCAAAGTTGGAAGTTTTAGGCGCAAGAGATGCAGACGGCTTAGACGCTGTCTTTTTAACTGAAGATCTTGGGGTGCTTACACGACCCGATGCAAATGCGGCTTCAGCTTCTTGCTCTGTAGGAAATGACTTATAACGTGCTTGCGGAAATTTATCGACGAGCTTTTTCGTATATGGCCAACTTGTGAAAACACCTGTTTCTCGACCAGCCCAAACAACGTAAAATTTCTTCGCCATACTTTTTCCTATATTGTCTTATTGCCACACTTCTTAGGCGACAATTTATATAGATGTATAGTTACTTAATTCTACGTAATTCACAATGTTAACAAATGCTATCTGACTCTTTCCAGTCTCAACTGCTTAGGATTGACTCAAAACCTACACACCTAGCAGCGGTAAATGCTTAATTTGATGATAACGTAACGACAGTGAAATGCAGTGTGCTAACTCACGAGTTGCAATGTCATCGTCAACGGTAAAAACAATGCCTTTATCATCATCAAAACGGAAAGTATCGTCATATAATTCTTTAAATGTATCGACCAATTTAGTTTTACATTGAAAATACATTGCATATTGATTGGGTGTATGTGATTTCCAATCAATACGAATCGGGCTACCACCATCAACAACAAAGCTGGGTTCGTTAGCATTGATTGTTTCTTGAACTTGCGCTGGCAAATCAATTTTCTTTGATACATCAATCACTAATTGACGCAGTGATAATAACTTGTCACGAATCCCCTCTGGGTAGGATTGGTATTTTTCATCAACCATTAACACGTTTGCATTATTCATCTGATTACCTTTCTTCATTCTTTCGTGCCCTTTGGGCTAGCCCTAGCATTAATCTACATCTAAACGGCGCTAAAACTGCACAGACCAGAATACTTATCTTATAGTTTTTTCGTGACAGTATGGTGTTGATCACACCTTTATCTGGGCAAGATCACGTATTTATTACTTTTTGATAAAGTAATAATCAATTAATACACAAAGTAAATAACTGCATGTAATTTGGCGCCACAAACAGTGATACGTATCAATATGAAAGCACAATCAATACAACTTAAATTAATGCCAAAGAGATAGGATTTTAGGACGGTAGCCTTCGGTTAAAAAGGCTATCAGAAAGAAAGGGGTTAGCTGGCCTTTTTCGTTAATGGCTTAGCTTCTTTATATTTGCCTGTAATATATTCAGACATAAGCTTAATGGCTTCACGCGCTTCGGTTAGCTGATAAAACAATGGGTATACATGAGGCACACCTTTAACGATATTGATCGTTACATCTCCCCCTGCTTCACTCATCTTATTGGCGGTACGAATAGCATCATCCATTAGGACCTCTTCCGTGCCAGCGGTGATAAAAGTCGGTGGCAATCCATGTAAATCGGCATAAAAAGGAGAGACATCAGGCTCACAAGGGTTTTGCAATCCGATGTAGTTATTTCTCATCAACAATAAGCTGCTTAAATCGAAAAAAGGATCATCTTTACTTTTTGTAAACGCAGACTCCCCCGTTACAGCCATATCTGTAACCGGTGACATAAGCACGAGAGCCGCAGGCATTGGCTGCTTTGCTTCACGCAAGCGAATAGCCGTTGTTAATGCAAGATTTCCACCAGCAGAGTCGCCGGCAATGATTATCTGATGCGCTAAATACCCTTGTAACAATAACGCATTATAGACAGCGTAACATTCATCAGCCGCTATCGGGTATGGGGATTCTGGTGCCAAGCTGTAATTAACCATTAAACCGCGCGATTTGGTTGCATTGGATAGTCTGGCTAAGAAAGCATTATGGGTATTGGGGCTATGGAAACAAAAACCGCCACCATGAAAATACAAAATTATTTTATTACCACTGCTTTTAGGCATATCGACCCAATCACAGTTGATGCTAGCAAATTTGGTAGGAGCAACTTCCATTCCTTTAGGCATGCTAATAAGTGCGCCATAGCTATCAATATTCTTAATAAGTTCACGCATTTCTAATGTGGAGTGACAACTCGCAAGGCGCTGGCGCATAACGCGTGATAAGACTTTGTTGAATGCTCTGGTACGCCAACTGTACATAACTACCACCCTTAAATTTTACATTCTTTATTAGTACTTTAGGTCATGAATCTTATAAATAAAAGTTCATCTATAACCTATCGGCTTAATGCATGGCAGTAAACGTTAAGTGACATACGTCGTAATAATATAGATTATTACTGTCCTTTTGCCCTGTCCTAATACATAGAATAGTCACAACCAGCTCACCATTGTTGGCGTGACAACAATATTTAAAACAAAAACTCACAAACAAAAAGAGGTGCGCGTGCATGGCACACGCGCAACCTTAAAAAGCATATAACTAACGTTGTTAGAAAAATCTCTTATAACTCAGTCTATATATGCTATCAGGGCTACATTATTGTCTGGCTTGGCTGGCTTATAACCTCGTAACCCTGTGTAAATTGTAACTATTCTACTTCTGCTAGCTTTTCAACTGCTGATGTTAGTTTGTCGATTTTATCGTCCATACGGTCTAGCTTTTCACGATCAACACCACTTAAGCGATAGAATAAATCATTCATACCAGCTTCAACTTCGTCAGTCGCTTTTTCTGCATTTTTACCAATGCACTCTTTCGCTTGAACTTCAACTTCTTTGCCGCGTTCAACAAGTTCATCAAACGCAGTATTCGTTTTATCGTTAATTTGTTGAGCTTCTTCAAGTGTGCGGCTATATAGACCTAAACCTGCAAGCCAAATATTGCGTGCAACACCTTCGCCACTTTCTACGACATTTTTCGCCGCTTTTGCTACTGTTTTATCAATCATAATAATCTCCTGCGTATAAACGCTGATCTGTATAAGATAATCTCGCTAAGTCTTCTTTGAAGCTCACCATTTCATGCATAAGCTCATCGGTATATAGCGCGTATTAATTCACTTCTACTGGCTTTGTAACAACAGATTGATTGCCAGCAGTAGTTACTGCTTCTGGTTTCTCATTTAATGACTCAGTTTTTGCCAGTTCAGTTTTCACTACGGCAGACTTAGCGTCAGTTTTTGGTTTATCCGCAATAGAATCAGCAACAACAGCTTTAGCTACTACGGTTTCCTGCTTTACTTCAGAATTTGCCACTACTGCTTTTTCTGAAAGTGTTTCTTTTTTTTCTACAGCACTCACTGCTGATTTACGACGCGCAACGCCTGGTTTTTTTCCACGGGTTGCGGGTGTTTTAGCTACTTTCTTTGCTGGCTCTTTCGCTACAGTTTTCTTAACTGCAGATTTGCCTTCTTGTTGACGAACTAATAGCGCTTCAATATTGGCTGTTAGTTGATCAATTTTGTCATCAACACGATCTAAACGTTCATTATCAATACCGATGAAACCTTGCACCATTTGATGCATACGTTCTTCAATAGCGACTGATGTTTGGCTACGTGCTGTATGTACACGTTCTTTTGTATTTGATTCAACTGAACGACCACGCTCAATTAACTCATCAAAAAGGCTTTTGCCTTTGCCTGACAGTTGATTAACTTCATCGGCACTTTTCGCATAAGCACCTAATCCTGCTAACCAAATGTTGTAGACCATGGCATCACGTACAAGCTTTTTCTCTTTGCTTGATTCATCTGCAGTCTGTTTAAAGATGCTCATTGTTGCGCCCTCCGGGATTACTGTTAATTCGACTGTCAGTCAGTGGGTATTGCCTGACTACTTGTAACTAGAATAGGAATTTCAATTAGAATGTTCTTACTAAAACAGTAATTTATCGTGGGCGAGATCAAATATTTGAAGAATAAAGATAAATAATAAGCAGAGAGGTAATAAGTAGAGGGGTAAAGGTAACCGAGCTATTTTAATGAAATAACAGCTCGGTAAATAACAACACTAAAAGGTAATTATTGCGTAATCAGTAACTGATCAAGACGTTTAGAAATACTGTTTTCAATACTTGAAGCAAAAAGGCTAGCAGCAAAGCCTAATTTCAATTGAATGGTGATTTTTCCATGCTGAGAATGAAGAAAACCACGGGCTGACATATGATCAATAATCAAACGGTCATCTTGCCAAGACCATTCGATTCCATACTTATTAGCAAGCTCATCAGCGATTTGTTCTGACATGACGGCAACGTCATCAATATGCAGGTCATGCTCTCGTTCGATTAAAATAGTCACTTTCTTTCCATTTTTTAGTGCAAATACTCTGTTACGTCTTTTTAACATAACGGGATATCAAGTCAATGTCTGTGCTACAGATCGAATAGTCCAAATTTGACTTACTACAGTGAAAAAGAATAGACCAAAATATTACTAAACCACAAAAAAACACACTAACGGCGAAAAACGAGCCGCAATACCTTAGAAAGCACAATCGCTCCTCCTACGGTCAAACGAGCCCCTGCTATCGCTCGTCGATAAGGTCGCTTTTCTGCGGGCGCGATGATACCGCCAACAAGCAAGCCAACCCCCGCTAATTTAATTAACCTATTTTCAGTCCCCGTAATAAGAAGCCCTGCAAATAATAGTACAAATAACCGTTGAAATTGAGTGCACTCAACAGGCAAACCATGCGATTGACGAACAAATTGTTCGCAATTACGATTGAATAAATTATAAGGAGTACCTAAGTATTGTTGAGCATATAAATATGCTTTCTCTGGTTCATCACTGGTAATTGAACTAACCAAAATAGTTCTACCTTCTGAAAACTCATATAACGTATCAAACTGTACTTGCCTACGTTTTTTTGAATTGTGTATTACCCCACCTCTCCCATCAGCCATGCCATAGTGCCAATATGATAAGCAACGAACTTTAAGAATGGTTCCTACTGGATAACGAGTTATCTCCATACCATTTCCTATTAACAGTACTATCAAATACATGACTAAATAATAGCTGATTTTTTCGAAATAATTATCGATCGCACATTTTACAACCCGTTATCTCTCCCCTTAATAACAAGAATATTGTCTCATCACCAAGACTTTGGTTATTGTCATATTCATTCATAAGCAAGACAAATAATTCATGCTATATTTTTATCAATGAAATATTTATGCTTGGTTTTAATGATACTTTTATATCATTAACAAGGTGTATCACATTGATTAGTCGTAGATGGTATTAATATGCAGTGGCTTCTAATATTGTTTTTTACTCTTATTATTTCCGGTTGCCAAGGGCTCCAAAACATTGAGCCGACAAATAGCGCTCTAACAGAAAGTGACAACCTTATTACTATAACCTCTGTTGAACTTAACCAAAACTGCCCTATATCTCATCAGCAGCAAGAAGGTTTTTTTATTGCTACTGGTAAGCAAAACAGCCAGTCTATATATGAACCTTTTAATCTTAAGTATTTAAATAGTCAGACATTTAATAGTACAACAACAATTCCCCCTCATTCCGCACCCGATTTGTGGAACGTAATGGGAGAGTCTTTTTCACTGCCTGTACCTAATAACAAGCGCATTCGATATTACCGAAATTGGTTTGTCGATAACCCCTTACACATTAAAACGGTGTCTAAACGTGCTGAACCTTTTCTATACCTGATGTATGAAGAAATACAGAAACGTGGTTTACCGACAGAAATCGTGCTGCTTCCTTTTATTGAAAGTTCTTTTGATCAGTTTGCCCATTCAAACAAAGGTGCATCAGGGCTTTGGCAAATTACAGCACCTACTGGGAAGTCTTTTGGATTGGAGTATTGGCAAGGTTACGATGGCCGTCGTGATGTGATTGCATCAACCCATGCAGCGTTAGATCTTCTTGAATACTTGCACGATAGATTTAGCGGTAACTGGCTACATGCAATAGCCGCTTATAACACGGGTGAAGCTCGAGTCAGAAATGCCATTAAAAGTAATAAGAAAAAAGGCATCTCAACTGATTTTTGGTATTTAGAATTACCGAAAGAAACACGCTTATATGTACCGAAGTTGCTTGCGATGGCTGATATCGTAAAACATAAACAGGAATACCAGTATCAACTTGATTTTGCGATGATACCAGCCTCACCAGCAGTGACAGAAGTTATCGTGAACAATCGTGTTCGTTTAAAGAAAATAGCGAAACATGCTGATATATCCAGTAAACAACTTTATGCGCTAAACCCTGGGTATACAGCAGGCTACACGCTTAAAAATAGAGACAACATTGTATTATTACCAAAAAATAATATTGAAACTTTTTATAACAATATCGACAGCCGCCTTTATGTTAGACACAAATATTTCATTCATAAAATAAGAGTTGGTGAGTCGTTAAGCGAATTAGCACATAACAACAACACGACTGTATCAAGAATTAAGCAAGCCAATGAGATGTCAAATTCATTTATAATTGCAGGACAGCGGTTGTTAATTCCTCTCATTGATTAAATATGCAACACACCCAAGTCACCTCAAGGTTGGGTACATATTATTACTGTATATTTTCTTTTTTCACTACAGCAACAAGACTATTTTGTTCAGTTAAAGGCTCTACAATTTCTAGAACATTCACTGATTTCTGTCCATTAACATCGCTGTAATTCAGCCCTTTCACACTCAAATCTACGCCTTCAAAAGCAACGTTCACTGCTTGTTCCAATTTAGCCAGCACACTTAAGTCGGCCTGATTATGGGATAGTGATAAACCAATGATAATTCCCATGAATGTACAGGCAGGGGCAATTAAACTTCTAATAGCCATTAGAGTACTAAGTGAAATAATTGAGATAATAGTCGCTATGTAAACATTACTGCCACCTACACCACTAAAAAAAGCGATATAGACAGCAAGACCTTGAAGCAGCATCCCTATAAAAAGCACAAAAAGTTTCATATTGTAAAACCTATATATCTTATTTGAGTTAATTATAGGCAGACACATTTACAAAAGAATAATTTACTTACAGTGAAATAACTGACTTAGTGCTCACGACTCACTCTAAGGTAAATAGTTCATGATAAACGTGTTTTTACCAGGTATCACGTTGCATAAATGTTACGTGAACGGTACCTTAGCACTTTGCTCTTCACTTATCGGCTGTACATGAAATCTTTACCTTGGAACGCATGGCTACTTGCTTTGGTTCAACCCTTTGTATTATCTGTTGGGGCACTCAATGTGTTTCTTGGTGGTCTTGTTGGGGCAAATTTACATCCTAACCCTGAACTCTCCACACTTCCTGTTACTGCGCTCATCATTGGTGTTTCCTTAAATATTTTTCCAGCGGCTAAAATTCAACATACCTTTGGTCGAAAAAAAGCGTTTATTACTGCCGCCGTTATCAGTAGTTGCGTCGCTTTTGCTGCGGGGTTTGCAATCGAACAGGAATCCTTTTGGGGGTTTACTTTATGTACTTTCCTTCTTGGCACTCAATTGTCTTATGTGGGGCAATACCGTTTTGCTGCCATAGAAAGCTGTGACAATGCGAGTCAGCACCCTACTGTTATTAGTATTGTACTGGTTGGGGGCATAGCAGCTGCAATCGTAGGGCCCGAGTTACTTAACATAGGGCAACTCATCCCACTTCATATGTCTGAATATGCCAACGCTTACAATGCACTAGCCGTTATCGAATGTATTGGCGCAATGATTTTATTTATTGCAATGAAGCCCATCGTTATAAAAGAAAGCAGTGATGCTGATGGAATAGCTCGTCCTTTATCTGCAATATTAAAGCAACCTTTACTGTGGCTTGCTATTGGTTCAGGTTTAACGGCTTACGCTGTGATGGCATTTTTGATGACAGCAACCCCCTTAGCAATGCAGCACCATGGTCATAATATTCAAAGTGCAAAATGGGTTATTCAAAGTCATGTTATGGCGATGTATTTACCATCACTCATTACCCCACTATTGATTAAATACCTTGGCATTTACCGACTGATCTATGTTGGATGTATCGCAATGATTACCTGCATTGTTACAGGATTGCTAGGTCAGAGTGTGCATAGTTATTGGTGGGCATTGGTATTATTGGGTGTAGGCTGGAATTTCTTGTTTATTAGTGGCACAACATTATTGCCTAAAACATATCAAGCTAATGAACGATTTAAAGTACAAGCTATTAATGACTTTTCAATAACAGCGTTTCAAGCTACAGGCTCTCTAGGTGCCGGTATGGTTTTATTTACTCAAAGCTGGAGCTGGATGTTGCTTGCTTCTATTTTCCCTGTTGTCACATTGTTTTTGCTAAGTGTGATTGTGAAGAAAAAATAGTACCTGTTGATTATTATAAACGCAAAAACCTATCCTCTGCTTATTACAGTATACTCAGAGGATCATAAGCCATTATTCAGTTTTACTTGCTTACTGAATCTTCTGACTTGAAATATTTATGGTCTAAATCTAAGTCTTTGGCTTGTTTTTCATGTAGCGCTTCAATTAATTTTTTGTTGAGCGCAGCAAAGTATATATCTTCTTCTGCTTTACCCTTCAAGCGCATTCGTTCGGTAAAATCAACCATACGTGCTACCTCCAGTACCTACACTTACTATTAGTGTATGAGGTAAACAATGACATGTCGTATTAACTGAAGAAAAGTAGATCTAGAACAATCTAGGGCGTGTTGACGTTTTCAAACTCTAGCCTGTGAATTCTGAAAACGTCAACATGCCCTAGAGTTCACTCGCTGATTACAGTCATATTCTAGCGGTTGCTCTAAAAAAACAGTCAACGCCATAAAAACTTACAAATAAAAAGTAAGGCATTGAAATATAAAAACAAACAAAACCAAAAAGAACAGGAACATGCTGTGATATAGCGTTATTACTGTATTGTAAAAAACTTGTTGTACATTTTACGAACAGAAATAAGAATTTTTTATGAACCTTGCTTTGTAAGCAACAATATGGCGATGTTTTACCCTATAATAAATTCAAGATGAAATTTAATCGTTTCATCATAATACTGTAACATTAAGGAGTGTCTATGCAGCATCAAGAAATGATTGTTCCAACTAACCTAGGTCTTATCTCTCGAATTTCACTTATCGCAACAGTATTTATGGTTATCGGCTTAAGCATGATGTAATCCATCACTTTTAATCCCTACACTGTAAAAAATGAAATTCTAACGATGTAGTATGTCAGCTTACGATTCTGCTTTAATTTAATAATTAACCAGGTTGTAGCATGACATTCTCATCGTAATATTCTAATTAATTAGCTTCAACATCTAACATTAGATCATTATTCGATGTCGCTTTCTCTCGTAAATATATAGAGAAGGTTGACCCTTTACCTAATTCAGATTGCACTTCAATTTCACCGCCAATTTCGCTAATAATACCTTGGCTAACAGACAGACCTAACCCTGTTCCACTTCTACGCGTCGTAAAAAATGGATTAAAAATTCTCTTAAGATTTTCTTTACTGATACCGCAGCCATGATCGGTAACACGCACCACCGCCCCTAATACTTCTCCACTTTGATCAATCCAATCTTCTGTTTTGACTTTCAATAAGCCTTTGTCGTCCATTGCATGAACGCCATTCATTTGTAGATTAATTAATACTTGTAAGAGTTGGTGTCGATTCGCTTCAATACAACACTTGGCATCTAGCTGAGCTTCAACCTTCACATCATAAGACTTGGTACCAGAACGCACTAAAGTTAAGCTTTCTTCAACAATGAGATTTACATGATGCCACGTAATTTCATCTTGTACGCCACCTTGACGGCTGTACTGCAAAAGACTTCGAGTAATATTTCGGATCCGGTCTATTTGCTCATGAATTGCATCTAATTCTTCTTTAACGCGCAGGGTATCATCACCGAGTTCCAATTGTAACAACTCAACGTTGCCTAAAATAACAGCTGTAGGGTTATTGATTTCATGCGCTATTCCCGCCGTTAACTCACCGAGGGCTGCTAGTTTTTCACTTGCCACCAGCTTAATTTTCGCCTGATTCAACAATTTGATATGTTGTTCTAGCTCTTCTGTTTTTTCATGTAAGCTACGAGTTCTAATTTGCACTTTATCTTCGAGTTCAAGAGATGCTTTTTTAATGTCTTCATTACGTTGGTGAAGCTGATCGAGCATTGAATCAAACTGTTGGCCAAGAATCTGTAACTCGTGATTTTTAAACAGTTCTAAGGAACCAATACGGCGATCAAGTCCAATCTGTACCGCTTTGACTACGTTATGAATTCTTTCTATTGGCCGGAATAAATCACGCGATCCACGATAAACAATCACACCTGAGAGTAATAGAACAATGACAATACCAATACCTAACTCAATAATATTGGTCAAAAATGTTTTTAATAATGGCCACTCAAGATAACCCGTATACAGCATACCTATCACGTTACCATCATGGTCATGCAGTGGCTCGTAAGAAGAAACGTACCAGTCATCGTAAACAAATGCTCGCCCTACCCAATTCTCGCCCGCAATGAGTACTTGTTGCTTAACTTCATCAGATACACGTGTACCAATCGCACGCCCAAAACGAGCTTCACTATCAAGCGGAACATTCGTACTAACACGAAGATCATCCATAAATAGCGTAACTGTCCCAATACTTCCCAAAGGTAATGTATCTGCGGCGTAAACCAAATCACGGATACGGTCGACAAGTAAGGTGCTGTTATTTAAAAGTATACCGCCATCAACAATCCATTGAAGTTGATTTTTTTCATTAAAAATTGGAATGAGGCTTCGGCTAATTAAGCCTCTTGACTCAAATTCACTTTCTTTTATTAACGGTATTTCTGCATTTGCAGGAAGATTAGGGTTAAGGTTTTCTAATGCTTGCCCATCCAATACTTGAAAGAACGTTTGTTCTTTGCCCTTCAGTAATAATCGACGATTTACTTTTGAAAATTCACCCAATGCAGAAGCGGGATGCAGTACAACAAAATCCAACTCATAATTTGACGTTTGAGTACTTACCCAATCACTTAACTTTGCTTCATCTGTTCGCAATAATGTCTGAAAATCATAAGACGATGACAACGACATTAGGCGCATTCGTTGTTCTTTTTGTAGTAACTCCATACTATGGTGTGCAACAGCGAGATCGGCTCTTACATTCATTAATGCATTTTGCCATGTATACGTCACAGTCCAATACATAGTCAGTGCAATCAAAGCAAGCAATGTAATTATTATGGGTACAGATGTAAGCACCAATAAACGATAGCGCACCATCGTTCTAAAACGACGCACCCATTTCATTACTAAGTGTTTTAATTTCATAAGACTTCTTCGTCAATCCATTCTTTATATTTACGTTCTAATGTCTTACGTGCAACACCAAGCTGACGAGCAGCGGCTGATTTATTTCCGTCATGCGAATCAACAACCTGCATGATATGCGCCTTTTCAACCTCTTTTAATGTCCAATTGGTTGGGTAACAAAATTGGTCACCTTCTGCGTCATAAATTGAGGAGCATCGACAATCACTGCTTACATTATTGATTATTTCATCACCAATAACCTCTGGCGTCGCATTTACAGATCTTGGCAAGGGATCAGTATCACCTTGAAGATCTCGCCAATATTCCGCTGGTGGCTTACCCAGTAAAATACACCGTTCCATCATATTACGAAGTTCTCGAATATTACCTGGCCAGTCATATGCTTGCATGGCTTTAATATCTTCATGCGTCCAGTTAATGGTCTTCATACCCAAATCTTTGGCTAGTTGTTGGGTAAAATGATGTGTCAGAGAAGGAATGTCTTCCACTCTATCCCGCAAGGCGGGTAAGTCGACCGTCAATACGTTTAATCGGTAATATAAATCACGACGGAAACGCCCTTCGTCCACTTCCTCTTTCAGGTTTCGGTTGGTTGCCGCGATGATCCTTACATCAACTTGCACCTCACGCTCTGCACCTACAGGTCGAATCGCTTTTTGCTCTAAGGCGCGTAATAAAGACGATTGCATTGAAAGGGGCATTTCACCAATTTCATCAAGGAAAAGCGTTCCCCCATTCGCCACACGGAATAAGCCTTCTCGCCCTTTTTTGGCACCAGTAAAAGCCCCTGAAACATGGCCAAACAACTCACTTTCTAATAAATCAGGCGCTATCGCACCACAGTTTAGCGGTACAAAAGGACCCGTTCGTTTACTTAATTGATGTAATGCACGTGCCACTAATTCCTTACCCGTACCAGATTCACCTTCGACGAGAACAGCTGCAATAGAGGGAGCAACCTGTGCGATCAATTTCTTCATCTGTTGGGTTTTTACCGCGTCACCAATAATATCGACGGGGAATGTACGTTCAACATCTCGCTGAAGAGCAAAATTCTGTCGCTCTACTAGGCGACGTTCAATACAACGGCTAACTGATTGCATCATTTGTTCTAAATT
The DNA here is from genome assembly GCF_003026285.1 of Photobacterium profundum. Classification (GTDB taxonomy): domain Bacteria; phylum Pseudomonadota; class Gammaproteobacteria; order Enterobacterales; family Vibrionaceae; genus Photobacterium; species Photobacterium profundum. The sequence continues at coordinate 46,996 of NZ_PYOD01000015.1, read as the reverse complement.
GAATGGCTTCAAAATAAAATCAGAGGCACCTGCACGTAGCGCTTTAATCGCGGTATCTAAATCGGCATACCCTGTCATGAAGATCACATCACTGCGGCGGGTTGATGGGTCCAAAGCCTCGTGCCACTCAATGCCTGAGCGTCCGGGTAAATTAATATCTACAATTAATAAATCAAAATGACAGCGTTTACGGAGTTCTTCTGCTTCTTCAATACTGCCAGCGGTATCAACCTGAGCAAATTTTTTACTTAATGCTTTTTTTAAAATAGCACGCATACCCGGTTCATCATCAACAACCAGTACAGATACAGCAGCCCAAGAGAGAGAAGAAGCAAATTCAGACATAAAATAAACAACAGCAATGATTTAATAGTTGCGACATTTTGTCTCATCGAGGTCAACAAAGTCAAAGCCGTTTCATACATTTATGGAACGAGGCCTGACTACTTAATTATTTGTTGTTTTAAATCATTAAGTTAAACACTTAAAAAGCATTATCATCTCATTGAATTACAACTTGGCACCTGATTTGCTTGTAAGTTGGTAATGAGTGCTTTTTTCAAGCACCTAAATGCATGCGTATTATTAATTTTATACATTACAAATAATGTAACTTATTTCGTCAGGAAGACTTATGACTGTAAAACCGATGACATTTATTCAAACGTCGATTGTGACTCTAGCCCTTGCTTCAACGGCAAGCGTTTATGCTCAAGATAGTTCACAAAGCAACTCACAAGAAAACATGAAAATCCGCCTTGCGACAACAACCAGTACTTATCACTCTGGTTTGTTAGATTACCTACTGCCTGAATTTAAAAAAGATACCGGTTATACCGTTGATGTTTTAGCTGCAGGTACCGGTAAATCACTGCGTATGGGACAAAATGGTGATGTTGATTTAGTAATGACTCACGCACCTAAATCTGAAGCAAAATTTGTGGATGATGGTTTTGGTGTACTTCCACGTAAACTGATGTATAACGATTTTGTTTTAGTCGGTCCAAAAGCGGATCCTGCCAAAATAAATGCTGATAAAGATGTTGTCAAAGCCATTACAGACATTGCTTCTTACAATGCTACTTTTATTTCACGTGGTGATGATTCAGGTACAAACAAAAAAGAATTGGGTTTGTGGGAACAGGCAAAAATTGAGCCTAACTTCGGTGGTTACAAAGCAGTAGGGCAAGGTATGGGGCCAACATTGAACATGGCATCTGAACTGCAAGCCTACACATTAACCGATCGTGGTACTTGGTTAGCATACGAGAACAAACTGGATCTAAAAATCTTAGTACAAGGTGACAAACGTCTCTTTAACCCTTACCAAGTTATTCTGGTTAACCCAAGCCGTTACCCAGACATCAACTACCAAGGTGCTAAAGCATTCAGTGACTGGTTAGTTAACCCTAAAGCGCAAGCTATGATCAATAGCTACCAGCGCCACGGTGAGCAGCTATTCGTTGCTAATGCTGTTGTTCAATAAAAGTGTTACCTCTTACTAAACACATTGAAACGGAAAAAACGTAAATATAATGGATATTTGGCAAACGACCCAACAAGCAGTTCAACTTCTCTTTAGTGGCGACATGGCACTATGGGGCATTGTTGGCGTTTCATTTTCCGTTTCTTTGTTGGCTATTAGCATTGTGCTGATACCCGCTTTAGTGATTGGTTTTGCCCTCGCCTATGGGAAGTTCCCTGGGCGTTGGCTTATCTTGTCTCTATTTAATACATTCCAATCCATTCCTACAGTGGTGATTGGTTTATTACTGTATATGATGCTATCGCGTTCTGGTCCTATGGGGGACTGGAAAATGCTGTTTACGCAGCAAGCAATGATCATCGGCCAAATGATGATCTGTTTTCCCATTCTTGTTTCTATGATGCACGCTGCTTTTCAAAATAGTGACCGCCGTGCATGGGAAACAGCATTAACTCTGGGTGCTAGCTTACCCCGTGCATTAATGAGCTTGATGTGGGAATCTCGCTTTCCACTGCTTGCCGCAGTTATCGCCGCCTTTAGTCGCATCATTACCGAAGTCGGTTGTTCAATGATGGTTGGAGGCAACATTTTAAATTCAACCCGTAATATTCCCACAGCGATTGCCCTTGAAAGCTCAAAAGGTGCATTTGCCCAAGGCGTTGCCTTAGGAATGGTATTACTGATTCTCGCATTAGGTCTAAACTTCTTTTTATCTGTTGCTCGTGGGAAAGCCCACTTGCGTACCAATTAAGCTGAGGAACAGGTGATGTCACAAATTTCAATTCAAGCACATGATCTTTCAATGCGATTTAAAGATCGCTTGCTTTTTCATGTCCCTCAACTCACGCTTGGTCCTAGCGATGCAATCTATCTGACTGGTGACAATGGTGTAGGAAAAACCACACTATTGAAAATTTTATCTGGGTTACAAAAGCCCACAACGGGTAAAGTGAATCTTCAAAATCAATCTTGGCTCTACCGTCTTTTTAAAGGTAATACCAAAGGTGGCATTATTTATATGCACCAAACACCTTACATGTTTGACGGTTCAGTATTTGAAAACGTCTGTTATGGTTTAAAGTTCGCCATTAAAGACCGCCAAACGCGACGAAGTGAAGCTATAAATGCCTTACGTATGGTAGGGTTAGAAACCTTGGCTGATGAACACATTTCGGTGTTATCCGGCGGTGAAAGACAACGCGTTGCAATGGCACGCGCATGGGTGTTAAAACCCAGTGTACTCTTGATGGACGAATCCAGTGCTAGTCTTGATAAAGAATCAATCGAGCGACAAGTTATTCTGGCAAAAGATTTGCTGGAGCGTGGTTCAACATTGGTTATCACAAGCCACCAACAAAATGCACTCACTGCACTTTGTCGTCGCCAATGGACTATCAGCAATACAAAACTAATAGAACGAGCAGATTTACAGCTCGTCACAAAAGACAAAGATAAGGACGATTATGCCTTCGGCTGAACAAACAAGTTGGGTAATTTTAGCGGGTGGACAAGCCAGCCGCATGGGCGGCAACGATAAAGGCCTGGTTGAATTAACAGGCAAAGCAATGATCGAGCACGTTATCGGTACTCTCTCTCCACAAACGTCATCGATAACGATTAACGCAAACCGAAATCAAGAACGTTATGCACAGTACGGTTCTGTGTTTGGCGATAATATTCAAGACTACCCTGGTCCTCTAGGTGGTATTCATGCTGCCATTCATCACTTAAATGATGAGTGGATTGGTTTTGTACCTTGCGATTGCCCCCAACTACCTCACGACTTAGTCGAACGAATGACCAATGCTTGCTCTGAAGACACAGACATCGCAGTAGCGCATGATGGCGAGCACATTCAGCCCGTAGTCACCCTACTTCACCGCCGCATCTTACCAAAATTAGAAGCATTTCTCGCCAATGGCGATAGAAAAATCATTCTACTTTACCGCCAGTGCAACATGATCACCGTCGATTTTAGCGATCAGCCAAACGCTTTTGTTAATTTGAATACGCCCGAAGAACTACAACAATTTGGACAGACATTATGAGTCAATTTAACGCTTCTCTGCCATTGTTAGGCTTCGCGGCTTATAGCGGAACAGGCAAAACAACCCTTCTAGAAGCCATGCTGCCTAAATTGGTTGAGCGCGGTATTCGTGTTGCAGTCATTAAACATGCTCACCATAACTTTGATATCGACCAAGAAGGTAAAGACAGCTACCGTTTACGTAAAGCAGGTGCAAGCCAGATGTTAATTTCATCGCGCTATCGTCGCGCTCTGGTGACTGAGACTCCGGAGGAAGAAGCGTCTCTTCCCTACCTGATTGCACAATTAGACCAAACTCAACTGGATCTTATTTTGGTTGAAGGCTTTAAGAAGCTCAGTTTCCCGAAAATTGAATTACATCGTGAAGAAGTCGGCAAACCTTGGTTACACCCTGATGACAGCAATATTATCGCAGTTGCCGCTAATGTTGATGCCGATACAACGCTGCCTAAACTTGATATTAACAACCTTGAAAAGCTTACTGATTTCGTTGTTGCTTTTGCTAAAGGTAACAACGAATACAAAGCCAACACGCAAGAAAACAAACAAGGCTTATTGTGTGGCGATTTAACACCGAGCGGTATGTTATCTGTTGATGAAGGACGAGACCGCATTCTCAGCCAAATTGAGGCGTTACAGAGCACACAAAAAGTCGACCTAAAAGCCGCATTGGGTCAAATTGTCTCACGCGACATTTTATCTCCCGTCAATGTACCGCAACACACGAACTCAGCAATGGATGGTTACGCTATTCGTGGCGATGATTTAGAACGTGATAACTATAACGTTGTCGCGCAGGTGATGGCTGGTCATAGCTATGATACCCCATTAGAGAAAGGCCAAGCTATTCGCATAATGACAGGTGCGCCTGTGCCAGAATGTGCCGATACTGTCGTGATGCGTGAGCAAGCAGAACAAATTGGTGACACCGTCACCTTTAACCTGAACATGTCGGCAATATATGCTGGTCAAAATGTTCGTCAAGCCGGTGAAGATCTTGCGCTAGGACAAACAGCTGTCGCTGCAGGCACAAAAATTGAAGCGCCAGAATTAGGTATGCTCGCCTCTTTAGGTATCGATAGTGTTAAAATTAACGCACCTGTTCGTGTTGCTATCTTCTCAACTGGTGATGAAGTTCAACACCCAGGCGAAGCACAAAAAACAAACTGTATTTACGACTCCAACCGCTATACATTGCACGCCATGCTAACACAAGCAGGTTGTGAAGTTATCGACCTAGGTATTATTGAAGACAGTGAAGCATCGCTAGAAGCAACATTAGTAAAAGCCAGCGAGCAAGCGGATCTGATTTTATCTTCAGGTGGTGTATCGGTGGGCGATGCTGACTACATTAAGACCGTATTAGACAAACTTGGGCTCATTAATTTCTGGCGGATCAATATGCGTCCAGGCCGCCCTCTTGCATTTGGTCAAATAGCAGATACCCCTTTCTTCGGTCTGCCTGGTAATCCTGTTGCAGTCATGGTTGTTTTCCTTCAGTTCGTTGAACCCGCTATTCGCAAGCTTCAAGGTATCAATAACTGGCAGCCCGAAGTATTGAATGCTATAGCTTCAGAACGCTTCCGCTCTCGTCCTGACCGCACTGAATATACACGAGGTATTTTCAGCTTTGATGCTAATGGCCGCTTAACGGTTAAATCAACCGGGCAGCAAGGTTCTGGTATTTTACGTTCGATGAGTGAAGCAAATTGCTTAGTGGAAGTATTGCCCGAGCAGGCAAATGCTGAAGTGGGTGGCACAGTACGTGTGATTCCGCTGAAAAGTCGAATTTAAAAAGCTGCAAACGCATACTCAATGTTGCTGGACTACACCATCATAGCTCAACATTCATTGGTACATTATTAGCACTCAGTATTCGAGGAAAGTATCCTCGAATACTGGTGCTTTTTTTGTTTGCAGCTTCCGTGCTGCTTTATTTTTCCTGAGTCTTCTACACGTTAGAAGTTGATGTTGTGTGCTGCTCTTCAATCTACAAAAATGCATTTGAAGTATAATTTGCACTATTTTTATATCGTTCTCAGATAAAGCAACCCTAGCCTAAAATTCGGTATTGACCTGTTTTTATTATGTTTGCGCCGCGAATAATACATAACTATGCTAGTAGATGCACTGTAAAACTCATTTATCCTTATATAAACCAAGGTTATATTCTCATTAATTTCAAATTTGGGTCGATATTAACCCGAAAATAAACAGGAAACTGATGTCACCACGACTTTCAATACGCGCTGTGTTTTATAAAGATGATAAAATACTGTTGTGTAAACATCACGATGATCGCGGCTTTTGGTATATAACCCCAGGTGGTGGCGTTGAGCATGGCGAAACATTAGAAGATGCTTTTCACCGAGAAATCAAAGAAGAAGTCGGCTTACAAGCTGAAATGGGGAAAGTATTGTGTATACGAGATTTAATATCAGATAGACAACCAACAAGCTACCTTCCCAATCATTTCCACCAAGTAGAAATATTCGTAGAAGGTATTAACCCTATCTTTACTCACGAGCCCCATAAGATGGATCCCGCGCAAATTGGATACGAATGGATAAAGTTGGATGATCTTCCAAGCCTACTATTTTTCCCTTCTAGCTTGGTTGATATTTTTCAACATAAAAACTTTTCAAATATCTATCTAGGGCACAAGCTTTAAAAATATCGTAACTTATTGTTTTTAAAATTAAATAATCACTTCAACTTCAGTTTTATTGATAGATACAACAAAGAATGATTATCAACGCGTAAATATACTTCACTTTCTGTCATACTCTTAGGTATAACGGACTGTTTGTTTTCTAAACAGAACATCTGGCTAGACCATTTAAACTATTTTCTCATGTAGAATGGGATACAGTTAATCACTTAGGTATTAAAAAGTTAAGCATGTTTTTAGACTCGTATTATTCAGAACAAAACGGTGAATTCTCTTTTACTCGTGAGCAAGCAAGCCACTTCGCAAAAAAAATTGCGGGTGATTTCAACCCTATCCACGATGAAGATAACAAACGTTTTTGTGTACCAGGCGACCTACTTTTTTCTGTGGTACTTTCAAAAACGGGCTTAAGCCAAAAAATGCGTTTTGAATTTGCAGGCATGATTAATGATGGCATAGCACTAAATATTGATACCAAGTCTGATACAGACATGTCATTAATTGATGAAAAAGGTAAGGAATACCTGCATATCACCCGTGAAGGTGAAACAACAACCGACCAAGAGCTTATTGGCCAAGTAACAAAAAACTATGTGCAATTTTCTGGCATGAACTTTCCGCACATCATGGTTCCGCTAATGGAATCAAAACAAATCATGATTAACCCTACCCGCCCATTGGTTATCTATGAAAGTATGGAACTTGATTTCACACGCCTTGATTTTTCTGCTCCAACAGTAGAGCTAACGGATTCTGAAATTACCGTTGAAGGCAAACGTGGTAGCGTTACCCTAATGTTCTGTTTCAAAGAAAATGGCGAAGTGGTTGGTACAGGCCGTAAGCGTATGGTAATGAGTGGCTTGAAGCCATATTGCCAAAATGATATTGATGATTTGGTTAACCGTTTTAACGATCGTAAAGATAGATTTTTAAATGTAGCTGCTTAATAGCACCTTTCATTACGAAACTTGAGCAAATAAAGAATATTACAGCCTGTTTTTACAGGCTTTTTCTTTATTTGTCATAATAATATTCAGATAGTATTGTTATACCAAATACAGGTTGTATCGAATATAGAAAGGACTCAACGTTGAATTTACGACAAATTGAAGTTTTCTACGCCATTATGAAGTCAGGATCTGTATCTGGTGCGGCACGCATGCTTCATGTTTCACAACCTAACGTTACACGCATTCTTTCTCACACAGAACAGCAGCTCGGTTTTGCTCTTTTTCAACGTATTAAAGGGCGGTTGGTGGCAACAGAAGAAGCTCGACAGTTACAACCCGAAACTGAAAAAATCTATCAACAACTCGGTAATTTACACTCGCTCACTAATAAGATAAAAAAAGGCAGTCAGCACCTTCGCATTGGCGCAACACCGATTCTTGCCACTTCATTACTAACACCAACGATTGCAGATGTATGCCAAGATACCAACCTATCTATAGAGCTCGCCACAGATAACCGTGATGGCCTATGCCAAAGTTTAATTCAAAACCAGTTAGATTTAGCCATTTGCTTTGGTAAGAACACACCACCAGCTATTACCAGCGAGCACCTTTTATCAACTAATATGATTTTAGTCTGCCACCCTAATGATGCACCGACATTAGAAACCTTACAGTCAAACATCGTTAGCCTGTCAGAACTGCTACTTAATAGTGTGACAGCGTCACCAAAGATTGTCGGGCTAGATTCACGAGACCCTTTAGGTTACGCCCTTAATCATGCTATTCATCACATTGACCCTACTTATCAGCCACAAATTGTAGTACGAACCTATAGCGCAGCGGCAGAACTTGTATTGCAAGGTGCAGGCATCGCGATTGTCGACCCGTGGACAGCGACATTATACGAAGGGAAACTTAAACAATTCAAACTTGAAACGGATATTTCTTTTTCTGTTTCTATCTTATTTGCAGATCACAGCCCATTGAATATAACGGCTCAGCAATTTGTTTCTCAGTTACGATCAAACATCATCAAGCCAATATAAACGCGCTACAACACTATAAGATTGTGCCCTTCAGGTTAACTTAACTCCTCACCTATAACACGACGTTATACCCTTCTACTATATAAGTATTCGGCAATTTAAAGCGTTCATACTACTGTCGTTACATCCCTCGCCTAAGGCGATGCTTTGGTTCTACTGAGCCAACTCACTAATTCAAGGATGTATAATGCAGATCCCTCAGCCATACCTATTATTTCTAGGCGACGTTACCGATCCACTTTCAGCTAAAACAGCGCAAGGTATTCATCAATGGCGCCCTGATGTTTGTGTCGGACAAATTCGCCTTACAGATGAAACTGTCTCACTTGGCTTAGATGATCTGTCATTACAAGAAGCAAAAGAACTTGGAGCTAAAACCTTAATGATTGGCACGGCGAATGCGGGGGGATACATTCCTGCCTCTTGGGTTAATACCCTTGAACAAGCACTCGAATTAGGCTTTAACATTGCATCTGGTATGCACCAACGTTTAACGGATTTTCCTTCATTAAATTCACTTGCTAAAAAGCATCAATGCCAACTGTTTGATGTGCGCCATTATGATGAAAGCCTAGATGTAGGTAATGGTAAGCCACGGGAAGGAAAGCGTTTATTGGCAGTTGGTACCGATTGTTCTGTAGGAAAAATGTACACCACGTTAGCCCTTGAAAAAGAAATGAATCAACAAGGAATAAAAGCTAAATTTTGTGCAACAGGGCAAACAGGGATCTTAATAACGGGCTCGGGTATCTCTATTGATGCTGTGGTTGCCGATTTCATTTCAGGCTCGGTAGAACGAATTAGCCCTGATTTCTGTGATCACGAATGGGATGTCATAGAAGGACAAGGATCATTATTTAATCCTTCATATGCAGGGGTTAGCTTAGGATTATTACACGGTGCCCAGGCTGATGCGTTAGTCTTGTGCCATGAGGTAGGTCGTCAACATATTCGTCATTTGCCTCATATGCCAATTCCAGCTATTCATGATGTTTTAAAAGCTAACCTTCAAGCTGCAAGACTCACAAATCCGAATGCGCAATGGATTGGAGTTTGTTTAAACACATCCGCAATCTCTGAACAAGATGCGCTTGATCTATGCCACCAATGGTCATCTGAATACGGCCTACCAGTAACAGACCCTGTACGCTTTGGTGTTTCTTGCATTGTCGATAAACTACATTCAATTTAAATGGATAGTAAAAAATGAAAATAACAGCGATTCACGAACAATTCCCTCTCGCGCGTTCATTTACTATTTCCCGTGGATCACGTACCCATGTTGATGTGGTAAAAGTCATCATTGAGCACAACGGCATTATCGCAGAAGGTGAATGTACGCCTTACGCACGGTATGGTGAAACGGTTGAATCCGTTATCGAACAAATAAAGCACGTCGCCAATCATGCTGAGCATCATTCCAGCCTACATGACTCAGATTTATCTAGCTCTGATTTATATAGCGTCGAGCTGCATAAATCTCTGCCGCAGTTGTTATCAGCAGGTGCTGCTCGTAATGCCATTGATTGTGCATTATGGCGCTTAGAACAACAGCAAAAAGGCATTGACTTTCCGACACAGAGCTTTGACATTCAATCGAATATTATCACGGCAATGACAGTATCAATTGATACGCCGGAGATCATGGCAGAACAAGCTAGAGAGTATTGTGAGTTAGGCGCAAAATTACTCAAAGTGAAGCTAGACAGTGAACAAATCATTGAGCGTGTTAAAGCGATACGCACAGCGATTCAAGTCATAGCACCTGATACTAAAATTATTTTAGATGCGAATGAGGCATGGGGAGAATTAGACCTTAACGCCATATTCAGCCAACTCGCCGAATTAAATATTGCCATGATCGAGCAGCCTGTCGCTAAAGGTGAAGATAACAAACTGTTAGGTATTCCTCACCCAGTACCAGTCTGCGCAGATGAAAGTTGTCATACTAGCCAAGATTTAGCACTGCTGTTAGGTTGCTATGAAATGGTCAATATCAAGCTAGATAAAACAGGTGGGTTAACTGAAGCCCTTGCACTGGAATCTAAGGCAATTGAAATGGGGTTCACCGTTATGATGGGCTGTATGCTGGGAACATCACTTGCAATGGAAGCCGCATTGCCGATTGCAGCCCGTGCTGAAATCGTTGATTTAGATGGGCCTGTTCTATTGGCTCACGACCGTGAGAATGGCTTACGATACCAATCCGGCTATATCGTTATTTAAGCGCGAACTGGGTATAACGACTAAACGAGGCTTTCAACACAAATAATCGGCTCTTGGTAAGTAACTTTGAGCCCTTTTTCCTCTAACTCATCGAATACATCTTCGTTAGCCTCGACAAACGCTTCACTTATTTGATCGCAAATCGCTTCTCCACCAGCACTTAAAGCAATGGCAGAAAACCATGGGCTTAGCCTCAAGTTACCAACACTCAGCACTTTTTGAATTCTTTTCATATCATGCTTTACGATAGCAATAATTGCTTTACTCAATGATGTTGCTAAACCAATATTTCGATACTCTGGTTTAACAAATACAGTATGCAAGGCGAGTTCATAGCTAATTTCATGCTTTGAAAAAGGGAAACGGTGATCTTCAACGTAACGGCTAAAGCTTGCGATAGCAACAACGCTACTTCCTATATACAATTGCAAGCAAACATCATTATTGGGGTCTAAAAAGCGAGTTATTGGTGAATAACGAATAGCCACCATATCGCTCAATTGTGCATTTATCTGCTCATTCCCATCTTTATGCAACAACTCATCTAAAACAGGCTTCGAGTCAGCTAAGGGCACTAAAATAAGTTTCGCTTCTGGAATAGGCAATAGCTCAGTTAATTCCCCAATTTCTAACGAATTAATAGGTGTTAAAAATAAATCATCAAGATAGCATTGGCGTCGATGTCCAGTACTTTTTATGCCTTGCGAAGGCTTAACAACAAACACATCATCATCACCTTCAAGCGCATGATGATCAACAATATAGATGTGGTCTTTTACAGAGTGTAAATTAATCCCAGCGATATTTAATACAACATCAGCCCAAATATCATAGCTATCAATGAGCGAGATACTTTCACCATCATGCGAATACACACTATACCGACAATTACCCATCCCTTTAACCCTACGCCTTACCAACAACCAAAATGAGAAGTGCTCTATAATACTGAATTATTGACGTTTAACGTGATTTGTACCGAGTTATTCTGCAACAATGCTGCAAGCGTCACGCTTTGCGCAGTCTATTGCACATAAAAACGCCTTCAAATAAATGAAAGCGTTTTTAACAACATAACTCATTATTTCAAATGATTACTGAGTTGTTTGGGATTGATAGTAATCATTTTTATAAGCCAAGCTTCCCCACAATGCATTCGCCCTTGCCATTTCAATCATATTCTCAGGTAATTCTTTATTTAATAATTGCGTTGTTTTTTCATCATAACGAAAGCCAGCAGCTTCTTTTTCTGGCTGAAAAATAACAACATTATTATTATTGTCCATCCAAGCGTAGTTTTTATAAAACTGCATCATTGCTCGAAGTTTTGATTCGTCAATATTCTTCGTCATATCATGCCCAATCATCGGGCTTGTATTGTCTATACCTATCATCGACAACAATGTAGGCGGTAAATCAATCTGACTGGTTAAACGGTTATCTTTCTTATGTTCTACACCACCACCAAAAATGACCGCAGGGATCCTGAAATGATCAATGGGTACAAGTTGATTACCATATGCCCGCGAATCATGATCGGCAACAACAACAAAAATAGTATCATTCCAGTAATCTGATGCTTTCGCATTATTTATAAATTCACCCAATGCATAATCCGAATACTTCGCAGCATTCTCACGGGTTTGTTTCGGGGAATTATAAGGTGTTATACGTCCATCGGGATAATCAAAAGGGCTATGATTTGATGATGTAAATACTAAACTAAAAAATGGTTTCTTCTTTTTTTCTAATTCAGTGAATTGCTGATGTGCTTTCGTATATAAGTCTTCATCTGATGCCCCCCAAGAACCAACAAAGTTAGGGTTATTAAATGTCGGAAAATCTTGCATATCAACAAAGCCATTACCTAAAAAGAAGGTCTTCATATTATCAAAGTGACTTTCACCACCATAGATAAACTGGGTCTGATAACCTTTCTGTTTCAGCAAACCTGCAATAGTGAAGAAATTAGTCTGGCTTTTACCTAGTTTAACAACTGAACGAGCAGGAGTGGGTGAAAACCCCGTTGTTACCGCTTCTATCCCTCTAACAGAACGTGTACCCGTTGCGTACATTCGCGTAAAGTTCCACCCTTCTTGCATCAATGCATCGATATTGGGTGTAAGAGGTAATCCCCCTAACCCACCCACATAACGTGCGCCTAAGCTTTCTTGTAACAAGATAACTAAGTTTTTAGGCTTATCTTTATAGGTTGCTTCACGAGTTGTTAATGTCGGCATTGAATCAGATAAGAACTTATCGTTAGGTATACCTGTCGATTGACGGACCAGCCCAATAATTTTCTTAGAGTCCATACTTCCATAATACTTAAACGCATCATCTTCTGAGCTCATTTGTTTAACCGCAAATAACAAGGAGTACGAAGAGTTAAGTGTAAGATCATTCATTAATGGATCACTGGAGAAAGCAACCATTGCAGGGTTTAAAGGCCTATGACCAAATGTAGAACGCGCACCTATCACACCAATAGCAACAATGAAAACAGCGAGAACAGGACGCCAGTACCAACGAGGGTAGCTGAGATTGGATACAAGATGTTTACTCAGTTTCCAACCACCGACAACAGTAAGAAGTGATACAACAAAGCCAATAAATAACTCTAGTTTATAACCACTCCAAAGCATACCAAAAACTTCTTTGGGATAAACAAGGTATTCCACAAACAAACGATTAGGACGAACATCATATTCCATGATAAACGATGGCGTCGCGAGCTCCATATATACAACAAACCATAAACTCGCCACAATCCATAGCCGTAAAATAATCAACCATATTCGTCCTACAGTTCCCTTTGTTAATATTATACATGTCAACAATGCAGGCAATATCAGTAAATAGCAGAGGCTCGAAATATCAATTCGTAAACCACTGAGCAGAATAGTAGACCAGCCAGTAGCATCACTAACGCGATCATGCTGCCACAGGCTTAATCCGACCCGAGAAAATGTTAGAATGAAAAGGCAAATAATGAACGTTGTAAAAATAGGGTAAAAAATCCCTGAACGTCTTTTAAAAGAATCAAGCATGTAAAGAATCCTGTCTTATATAAACCAAGTTTTATATTTAATTTTTAATATTCTTTGAAGTAAACATATAAACTGTGAATGTTTATGGCAGGATAAAGAACACTGTTCAAAAACTCAAATAACTCTAAACAGAATGAAAACACATCATTGAACTTATTTAAAATTTACTAATCATTGACTGAAATTTAAGAAGAAAAAATGATAACTAGCTGTAATTTAAGAAAATCACGAAAAGGTGAAGATGTTAATATAATACTTACCAAGATCCTATTGATTAATAATCAACCAAGTAAATGATAAAGTTATAAATGTTCAGCATTCCTTCTAGTGCATTAGCAATATAAACAAAAATATTTAACCTCATAAATGCGATTAACATCACCAAATGAGAAATAAAAATAAGGTTGATAGAAAGCTTATGTTCAGAATTAAAGAGGTACTTACGAACATGCATAAGACAACGCCATTTATCTCTAAATGACGCTTATAACAATCAACCGCCAAACCATTAATAATTCTTTCGAACAATTACTGCTTCATCGTTTCAATCTTCTGGCAAATATGACCGCACAAATAATGGGTACTTAAGTTTCTATCAACTAAAGAGCTATCTTGTTTACCTTGCTCAATGACGGAGATCCAATGCTCGATCATGCCCGTAAAGCCTTTCGACGTTAACATTGGCGTCCAATCAGGTAGGTAAATACGCTGCTCATTACCGCCTTCCCACTTTGTACCAGAAACAAATGAATCGAATTCGTATGAGGTATTACGATAATTAGCACTGATTTTCTCTTTCGTCACACCAAAGGTACGATTCATTGAAGCATGGAAAATAGTATGATTTTTTTGCCATTGAACATCTAAACGTGCCAACTGATTCGCATCAAATTGAGTCACTAAATGTAAGTCGTCTTCTGTCACATTCGTTGCTACATTAATGCTGTCTAGTGGGTGAATAAAATCATCAAAAACAAATGTACGGATATCTCCGGGTAAGTTATGACGATTTTTTTCCCAGCGTAAAGACATTAATGACGGCTTAGGTAACAACGAGGAAGGTTGTTTCGAATCATTCCGTTGTACACCATCAAGATAGGCATTATAAAGCGGTATGTAACGTCTATTGAAACCCATAAATAGTGGCTGTTTCTGTTGCTCTGCCATTTCATATAGCGCTTCACATTCTTGATAAGAATCAGACAAAGGTTTGTCGACAAATACAGGGATACCATGAGATAAAAAGAACTGAGCAATTTCATAATGCGATGATGTTGCACTATGAATCATGACAGCATCAATACCACGTTTGCCATCAGTCGATTGATGTGAAATCAACATCTTATAATCTGTACAATATTTAGTAATTCGATGCGTATTTACTAACTCTTTTAATCGCTGTTCATTACGGGTACAAAAAACTAACTCAATGCCATCTCGTTGCGTTAGTACTGGTAAATATGCTTTAACCGCAATATCACCTAAGCCTATAACCGCTATTTTCATGATTTTTCATCTCTTTCTTTTTAAACCACAACGGCGTGGTAACAAATCGAGATTACCACAAATCGTCATTTCATATAAAACAAGTGTAAACATATGATTTTTTAGGCCTATCGTTTTTTATATTCACTTTAAATTACAAAATATGACACTTTTTTTACTTTGTGAGGTCTACCCTCTGATACCATTCATGTCTGTTTAACGAAAAATATAATCAAATGCTAGCATCTTCTTTTATCGCAAAAAAAATCTCGGGGCTAAGCGCACTTCTTGTGTTTGCTGTATTAATGACCACGGTTATTGTTCTTTTTCAAAATCCACCACTTACGGGTGATGTTAACAACAGCATTGGGCTACTTAATACCTTACTAACGGATTCAGCCGGTAGTCCGTATTTCTTAATAACGACAGCATTATTGTGTACCATTCCCCTATTCATGAAGCTGCCTAAAAAACAGATGCTTCAATTATGGATACAATTTGGTATTTTACTTGTGCTGAGCTTTGCGGCGAAAACCGGCTTAAAGCACATAACTGAAGTACCCCGCCCTTATGCTTATGAACTTCAACAACTTGGCTTAGTTGATTCTGTAGAGCAATTTTATCAATTAGATAATGCAGGAAAAGATCAAGTTGTTGAGCAGGCAAAAGAAAATGTGAGTGACTGGCGCATTCGTCATTGGCAAGGTGAAACGAACTATTCAATGCCTTCTGGACACACGATTTTTGCCGCAATTTGTGTTGTCTTTTGGGGTGGTTTTCTCTTTAGAAGAAAACAAATTATTCCTGCGTTGCTAATCACCCTATGGGCAACAGGTGTGGGAACAAGTCGCCTTTGGATTGGCATGCATTGGCCTTTAGATTTGTTAACCTCAATTGTCTGTGCTGGGCTTTTATATTGTCTTGTACCAGAATGGAATAGTACCGACTCTAAATAAAGTTCCGCTGACCCTATAAACAGCAAATACTAAAAGAGCCCTCAAGCAGTCTTGTTCGTTAATACGAATAAAATTACTTGGGGGCTCTTTCATAGATTGCTCTAAATTGTTCAACAAAAAGTATCACTTACAAAATAATGTCGCTGAAAATTTTATGCTGCAGTTTCACTTACGCTGTGTTCATATTCAACAACAAGCTGGTTTCCAGTGTAATACACCTTTTTTATATCACCATCAAGTATATACGTGTTCTTCACAGTGACTGAATTAGGCATAGAAGCCCCGACTTTATTACGTAAAGATGGCAGTGTTATTGCGGGATCAACACCAATAAAATCACAAAACTGAGTCACGAACTGATGCTCTAAAGGTAACTTACCTCTCAAAATATCAGAAAATACAAGCTGGCTTACCCCTAACCGTTTTGCCATTTCAATTTGAGTTACACGCATTTTTGCTTTATAGCTCATCCATGTATCATGTAAAATATTACGGTCTTGTTCGGTGTATTGCATACTCAAATTCCTAGCGCATTTTTTTATTTATACTGATATTTAAACGTACAATTCAGCCATTAATGTCAGGGAAAAGTAAGGCTTATTCTGTATAAAGAATGAATATGTAACAGCTTTTTTCTGTATTAAATTACAACATGTGAAGTATCAATAACTTGAAAGGAAATAGCATTTCTATTCGTCTTTCCCTTGAAATAAACACGTTGAAATCACTCTGTATTCTGCAATTAAACTGTTTGAGTATTAACATTGGCTTAAAATCTTTAGAGTACGACAGCAAACTATATCAAAATCGATAATACTTTCAGAATAATCAAGGAAAGGGATTGTTTGAGAATATAAGCAAGATATAATCATTTCGCTATCAGTGTGAACCTTCACCTTAATTTAGCGCTTTGTAATTACGGCGAATGAAGAAATGAGTATGCTTAGAAAGCTTGTCTCAAAATTTGTATTAATGACCATGCTATTCACTGTTCTTTCAACTACAGCGAATGCAGGTCCTCTATACTCAAAAAACGTCGTTCAGCCATCTAATTGTATGGAAGCAATGCTGTGTTGTCCTACAATGCAAATGCATAAAATGACGTCTTCGGCGGGCTCATCATCTATACCCTCAACTGACATGTGTGATTCACATTCTTCAGGTATGGATAAAGCAGCGTCAACCATTACACAATGCTGTAGTGATGCAGATTGTCACTCTCAAGTTAGCCCCATCGCAATATTACCTAGCTTTTTATTCACCCCTGAAAGTACGCACATTGATCATTTCATTGAACCGCAAGGTCAGCTTTTTTCACGTAATGAACCCATCTTACGCCCACCTGTATTTATTTAATTCCATCAAAAACTCAAACAATATTACATTTGATATCAATTAGATAAATTAGGATTAACCATGAAATTTTCACACCTATCAGCCCTTGTTTTACTTACCCTTAGCACTTCATCTTTTGCACAAGTCATTAAAGGGACAAATTATCAATCACCTTACTGTGGCTGTTGTAAAGAGTGGGTAAAACATATGGAAAATAATGGCTTCGATCTTGATGTTGTATACAAAGAAGATCTGACACCAATCAAAATTGAACTGGGTCTACGCCCTGAATACGCATCATGCCATACTGCAGAAATCGAAGGCTACACTTTCGAAGGTCATGTACCAGCCGATGAAGTTAAACGATTCTTAGATAAGAAGCCAGCACGTATGATTGGGCTCGCCGTCGCTGGAATGCCGATGGGTTCGCCAGGCATGGAATATGACGATCAAAAAGACCCGTATGAAGTCTTAGCATTTGACGAAAATGGTAAAACGATGGTCTGGTCTACGCATAATCAATAACACGGCCTAATGCATGTAGAGCTATTTTAGTCACGATACTTGAGTAAGGTATGTTCTTTGAAAAAGCCAGTTAGAAATGTTCTTTCTAGTAGAAAGCATATCAAAACTAGCTGGCTTTTTTATCAATTCATCTTTTCAATACGGTCAAATAGCAACCTATTTGGATCGTCATTTTCTGCCCATGCAGGGTCTGTCTCACGCTTTTCGTAATAGATTTGCAGCCCATTAAAATACGTAAACGCCGTTAATTCAGAGTCTTTCATAAAGAATTCAAAGAAGGCATCTTCTTGCTGAGAAAGCCCCACTAATGTCGTAATACCACGCTGTAAAGCCCACAGAATAGCATGTGGTGAAATCATGGTTCGGTACAACATCAATTCCTTGATCGATGAAAGTTGAACATTCAGTAATGCATTGTCTGTTTTTTGTTGCAGGTTCATTTGCTCATCAAGCACTTGTTGTTCAGCAAGTAGCGCTTTTAAACTCAATAAACTCGTTTCACGTTCAGCGGCTGAATAGCCATAGGTTGTTTTACAAAAACGAATCGCATAAGCCAGTTTAGTACGCCCCACTAGCTCAACAACATCTTCAAGGTATGGTTGAGGGATATTATAAGCCTTAGATAACTGCTCTACGGCTTGAACAAGGCTGGTATATACTATTCCATTAAACTCAAACTGAAACGCTGTTGTTAAGCCTACGACAGGAATACCATCAACGCTAAGATCCCAACCAGAGTAATTGACTCGCTCTTTTGCAATTTCAAACATTATCCAAGCTTTATCACGGAAGCCTTCAAAAGCTCGACCTTCCATCCCTGAATCTTCAAGCTCTTGTTTGGTCCAATTAACACCAATTTGGAGGTGTTTTTCATAATGCTTATGAAGCTTATCTTTTACTTTGTCGCGCAGTAAATCCAAGCTACTCACTTTTATAGATTTACTAAAAGTAAAACACTCTTTGCAAGCTGGAATCATGATGGGTGATGTTTGGTTATCGTAATTAGGCGATGCCATAAATGCATGTAATTTATAATACGGTTCGCCGCAAAACCAGCAGGTATGACGGAATTCAAAAGGAACATCAATAGACTGATAGTCATCGATCATAGTGGCTTATTATCCTGCATTTAAGAATCAATACGAACAGCTTAGATTCAAATAGTAAGTGCGTAACGTTAGCCTATTATGCTGATCCCCCCTCGGTTAAATCAACATGAATGACCAAGTTTGTTTTACCTCACTGATTTACTGTTTGTTTTCCATACAACACCGAGCGATCTTATTCAGATATCTCGTATTATTTTAAAAAAAAGACATTCATTTTTTGCAAATGTACCGCGGAAAAAGTTAAAATATGTGCCCGTTTTGAATAAGAGTGTGATTGAATGTCTGAACAGAAGCGAAAGGCGCTGAAAAAAATAGCTAAATGCCTAGAGCTGGGTAACTCTGCGAACATCAACGAAGCAGCGCAAGCTATTCGAATGGCACACCGTCTAATGCTGAAATACGGCTTAGATCAAGATGATATCGAATTCATCAAAATGGGCAAAACCAAATCTGAAACCTTATTACCTGCAGATGTAAGTACTCAGATTCTTAAAATCATCCGAGGCATTAATCGTCGTTTCGGTGTTGAATGTGTACTTACCAACCATAAAGGTTTAAAGAAGGCAGAGTTTATTGGTGTTGCTGAACGAGCTATTTTTGCAGCTTTTGCGTTTGATATTGTTTACCGCGAAATGAATCAACAAACAGGCCAATTCCGAAATAGCTTTGCGGGCACAGGAACAAGTACTGCAGAAGTTGCTCGACGTGTGGCATCTTTTTTAGCCGGGTGGCTGGAAGGTGCACTTGAAAAGTTACCGGTTTTAAATACTGACGATGATCATGAACAGCGTATGTCAAACTACATCGACAAGCAGTTTGAAAACCTAGATCGCGAAACATTCAAACAACAGCTACAAGAAGCAATGAAGGGAATTACAGACGATTACGAAAAGGGAATGAAAAAAGGACGCGCTATTTCAGTCAATCGTCCTGTTGGTGGTTCAGCGACTAAACAAGATTATAAGCTGCTAGACAAATAATTCATCATAGAATATCAATACATTTTCATTGGTTTCGCAGCCCTTAAGAAGTCGTACTTGTTACGGCTTTTTGCTACTTCCCCCCTGTATGCCCAAACTTACTATTCGTAATAATCGTTTTTTAGCAGTCAATATTTCATCCATTAATATCGATTAACAGAAAGTAGGTTGTTTACGTTTAAAAAAGAAGCATAAAGCCATAATTTATCATCACTTTGCAATGAAATGAGAGAGATGTCTCGCTTTTATGTTAACATTAAACAAAATCCCATGAATCCCGTAGCCTTTACACATGAAATTTCCTGGTCAGCGTAAATCCAAGCATTATTTCCCAGTTAATGCCCGTGATCCATTAGTAGCTCAAATCCAACAAGATAATCCACTAGCACGTACACACCCTGTTGGTGTTGGTCAAACCATTGTTGATATTGAAGCACGCGTTGATGATGACTTCTTAGCAAGACATGCTTTGAGTAAAGGTCACTCTTTAGTTCTTGATGAAGATAAAGCTGAATTGCTTTACCTTGAACTGAAAGAACGGAAATTGATCAGCCACGAATACCCAGGTGATACCATTGGTAACACACTGCACAACTATTCTGTGCTAGCTGATGATAAATCAATTCTTTTAGGTGTTATGAGCCAAGATCTTAAAATTGGTTCGTACGCTTACCGTTACTTATGTAATACATCTAGTCGAATGGATTTAGACTATTTACAGCCTGTCGATGGCCCTATAGGTCGTTGTTATACGCTGATAAGTGAAGATGGTGAACGTACTTTCGCAATAAACGAAGGTCAAATGAATCAGCTTCGCCCAGAAAGCATACCTGAGTGCGCATTTGAAAAAGCATCAGCCCTTGTGCTGTCTTCATATTTGGTTCGTGGTAAGCCAACTGACCCAATGAAAAGCGCTGCACTTAAGGCAATTGAGTACGCGAAAAAGCACGATGTACCTGTTGTGCTTACATTGGGCACTAAATACGTCATCGAAGGTAAAGAAGAATGGTGGATTGAGTTCTTAAAAGAACACGTCACCTGCGTTGCGATGAACGAAGAAGAAGCTGAAGCATTAACGGGTGAAAAAGACCCTTTAATCGCTGCAGATAAAGCACTCGATTGGGTTGATATGGTTCTTTGTACTGCGGGACCAGTTGGCTTATACATGGCAGGTTACTGTGACGATGAATTAAAGCGCGAGTCAACGCTTCCATTGTTACCTGGCCGTATTGCTGAATTCAATAAGCATGAATTTAGCCGACCAATGATCAAAGAAAGCTGTAAAAACCCTATCCGTGTTTATTCACACATAGCCCCATATCTTGGGGGGCCTGTTGAAATAAAAAATACCAATGGTGCTGGTGATGCTGCTTTATCTGCACTACTGCACGATATGTCTGCAAATTGCTACCACAAAGCTAATGTGCCAAATTCAAGTAAGCACACCGCTCAATTCTTAGCATACTCTTCTTTTTCACAGATCTGTCAGTACTCTAACCGTGTAAGTTATGAAGTACTAACTCAACACGCCCCTCGCCTATCGCGTGGATTGCCTGAGCGTGAAGATTGCCTTGAAGAAGCATACTGGGAACGATGATTCGCCCAATTATAATTTCTATCTAAAAAACACCCATTAAAAAGGAGCTAATAAGCTCCTTTTTTTATATCAACATTTATTACAGACACAAAAAAGGCCGCCTAGGCGACCTTTCATCAATTTCTTTTTTATTAAAGAATTATAAAGCTACAACGTTTGCAGCTTGAAGACCTTTTTGGCCTTGCTCTACTTCAAAAGAAACTTTTTGACCTTCAGCAAGCGTTTTAAAGCCTTCTGAAGCGATTGCACGGAAATGTACGAATACGTCAGCGCCGCCGTTGTCTTGAGTGATGAAACCGAAACCTTTCTCTTCGTTAAACCACTTGACGATACCAGTTGTGTTAGACATATGTGTCCCTTATTTAATATATAAATGTCGCAGATGCGACGTGATAATCTGTTGAATTATACACTGTTACGCTAAATAAAAGGAAACATATAGGTACATAACGATAACGTTTTTGTAGCTGTAAGTTTAACTTGTACTTGATGCTGCATGTAATAACTCTCTGAAGAACTGAGCGAGATAATACCACCTGCTCGCTTTTTGTACAGCTTATTTTTTGTACAGGCCTTCTTTTAACCTCAAATACACGCTATGAAACACAAGTTACATCTAATTATCAAAAAGTTACACGAAAATGTAAAAGTTTAATAATAACAAAAGTGACCCACCCCCCCTCTCTTACTGCTAATTTCTATATTAAGCGACAACAATATGGCGTTCAGCACCACGCAACATTGCATGGATAAGCTCGTTAGCTTCAAATTTAGTGAGTGCTTCATCAGCACCAACTTGATGAGCTTGGGAAACGCTAATCTCACTAGATAAGGAAGTATGCAAAATAATGTAAACACTTTTCAGTTTTTCCGTATTCTTTACGTCAAAAGCAAGTTCATAACCATCAAGGCCTGGCATCTCAATATCGCTGACTAGAATCTGAAACGGATCATTATTATCCGCTGCATTTTTCATCATATTTAACGCATCTTGCCCGTTCGTTGATATAAAGTAAGGAACACTAATACTGTCTAATGCTTGTGATAACTGACGTCGAGCAACAGATGAATCATCGACTAATAAAATCTTAAGTGGACGTAATATTTCACGTTCAATATCTGTTAATACAGGATTAAGACTACTTGGGTCTTCAGGAAAAATCTTTGACATCAACAATTCAACATCTAGAAGTTGAACAAGATTATCTTCAACGGTTGTTACACCAGTAACAAACACATTATTGCCTAACGATACAGGTGGAGCATCAATTTCATGCCAATTACATTCTGTAATTTTATTGATACCACGTACCATAAAACCGACGAGCTTTCGTTGGCAATCGGTAATGATAATATAACAATCTTTTATTTCCTCATTAACCAACGCTCTATAGCCAACAGCTTTAGCCATGTCGATGACAGGGAATGTTTGACCACGCAAAGTGGCAGCACCCAAAACGGTAGAATGAGAATGCGGAATAACGGTTAGCGGAGTATAAGGAACAATTTCTTTAACTTTCAAAGTCCCAATCGCAAAAGATTGGTTAAGTGTCAGTTGAAAAAGCAACATCCCTTGAGACTGGTTGGTTGCGCTTTTAATCATAAGTCGATCCCATCATTACATAGCCGATAACATAGAAAACTATTTTAACCGTTTAAAGAGCTTATAGGAATCAAGGTTATTGATTTTATGGACAATAAATTAATCATAAGAATACTCAGCATTAATGACCAAAACTCCCAACCTAATCAAACAAATCACTATGTAATCGAGAGGCTTTTTCAACATATTGCTATATTCATCTACTTATAGCCATCAATCAGGAAGAAAATTACACAAACTCACACTATAGTTAAGGTGATGCTGTAGCTTGTTCAAAGAGGATGGATTGATATGGAACTACGTAATAGAGTTGGAGAAATCGCCAAGTTAGCAGATAACTTAACATTGAAAGAGATAGTCGACATGGGCTTTTCGATTGATATCTGTGATGAAAACTACGATTCCAATGAGCATTGGACAATACATAAAGACTCAGATAAGAAGGAAAGGGGCTATCCATAAAACCGTACAGAACATTCAACGTATCTTTATAAACATTTATGTAAGTATTACTGGAAACGAAACGAAAAGCTGACAAATGTTGGCTTTTTATTTTTCAGTTAAAAACAAATCTTAATCTATTCAGTAATAAATAGTTACACTTACTCTTATAAGTTTAATTATTTTAAAATAACAATTAAACATCACCCCAATAAGCTAATGGTTGCATACATAGGTGTGCGATAAAAAGAAATCTCATATTATTAGAAAAAATTAGCGAAAAATCATGCACTTCACTCACCATCATATAAAACCTGTTTAATAGCAAGCCTTTATCTGTTCTAACAAATAATAATCAAGCTCACATTAAAGCAGTGGTAAATATACCACGACCTACAACTTCACCTCGATTTCGTATTTCGTACTGCAAAAATTAGTTGAAAAACCTTCCAACCTCTCAATTAACGCACAAAGTAGATCAATTCTAATTGAAAATTTAATTAATATTCCCATAATAAGAGTTATCAATATTATTATATTGGTTTATAAAAAGGATTTTTATGAAAAACATCGCTAATTTTGTCGAGCAACTTGAAAAAAGTAAAGCTCCTTTCAACATTTTTATTTATGCAAGTAATAACAGCTATTCTCCTTTGGATGCTCAAAGGAGCAATAAAGCGACTCAGATATTAAAAAATGCTATTGAACGTTATCTACAAGTTGTTGTAGAAATGAACGGTAGTGCTTTTTTGCTTCTATCTGAAGTACATATGGCTGTACCTATCAACTTTCAAGAGTATCAAATTACTGCTATGACAGAGTCAAAAGCAGCGTAATATGATAACAATACGGTGTTTTGATATCAGAAGAAAACGATCAAGAAATAATCTGGCTAGGTAATTTCGACATTAACTGTATTGATAAACTCGTTTAATAGGCTCTTTTTAGAGCCTATTTTTTCATACGTTTTCAAATTAAAACCTGCGATTAAAATATACTTTATCTCGCAACACCTATAAGTTTCCATGATAATAAAATTTCTTTCATTTAGTCACCTATGGTTATAGTTACATAGCATTAAAATTTATAATCAACATAAAAAACGCCACCTTTTCGATGACGTTAAAATATTTAACCGTTGTCGGTAAGTTATAATTAAAAAACAATTTATTTGTAAGTCTATTAACTTTCAGGGCTTGAATTTTTCAATGTGTACATAACATTCCTCAATCCATTTTTACATGCCGCATTACCTGCATCCCAACCATCATTAAATCGAGTTAGTCCCCCATCAAATGTTTCATCCTTTTGATAGTCGGTATCTTCTACATTCTTTGCTTTTAACGCACTCTCACAACCTTGGTTATAGCCATAATGATAAATACTGTCATATTTAACATTACTAACATATTCCTCAGGAAAGAATTTATAATTATCATAATCAGCACTTGTGCAACCTATGGCCGATAATGACAATACAGCGATAAAAATTAGCCTTGCTTTCATCATAGTTTTTATTCCTTGATTCGCTTTCTATCCATTTGTTTAACCACGACTTCATAACTCTTCCTTGTCACTTAATGTTAGTCTAGACAAGACTCAGTGACTTGTTTAAATTCTTTATCACAATAATGGTATATTTCTAACGAAATGATCAGAAAGGTATACTGATTTATGCTGCAAGTAGAACGACAATTAAAAGATATAATATTAAGTATAATGGCAACGGATCCTGCACATGACATCAACCACA
This sequence comes from Photobacterium profundum, assembly GCF_003026285.1. Lineage (GTDB taxonomy): Bacteria > Pseudomonadota > Gammaproteobacteria > Enterobacterales > Vibrionaceae > Photobacterium > Photobacterium profundum. The sequence continues at coordinate 21,733 of NZ_PYOD01000015.1, read as the reverse complement.
TAGAGCGGGTTGTTGCCTCAGCAAAAGCGTTTGCCATTCAAGAAGGAGCATCGTTAGATATCGTGATTCCTGCCGCTTGGTTGCACGATTGTGTATCCTTACCCAAAAATCACCCTGATAGGCATTTAGGCTCTAAATTTGCAGCAAAACAAGCCGTTACTTACTTAAAATCGATCAACTACCCTAAGCGTTTTTACGCTGACATCGAGCATGCTATAGAGGCGCATAGTTATAGTGCCAACATCGATACCAAAACTATTGAGGCTGCAGTTGTACAAGATGCAGACCGAATTGATGCTTTAGGGGCTATTGGCATTGCGCGATGCATACAGGTCGGTACTACATTTGGCGCAAGCTTATATTCGAATGATGACCCATTCTGTGGCCACCGTCAGTATGATGATAAACACTTTTCTGTCGACCACTTTTATAACAAGCTTTTTAAGCTCAAAGACACCATGAATACGAAAGCGGCCCAAAAAGAAGCGCTGATAAGAACGGTATATATGAAGGGTTTTCTTGCGCAGTTACAAAACGAAATCGGTGTTTCGTAACAACAACTCTGCATCTTGATATACCCAGCCAAGAGCCCAACAAATTCTCGCTGAAACGAGCATATTGAGGTAACTTGGATATAAAAATTGCTATAAAAAAGCACCGTCAATACGGTGCTTTTGATTAATAAGTAAAATGCGGAATAGCCACTCTACTTTCAAATTAGTTTAGCTTCGATTACTTTGAATCAGCACGGCTCATGAACTTCTGTTCTGCGGTATTGATCTTAATCTTTTCGCCAGATGCAATGTACTCAGGCACTTGTACAGACAAACCTGTAGACATAATTGCAGGCTTAGTACGAGCACTTGCAGATGCACCTTTAATTGAAGGATCTGTCTCGCTAATAACCATATCAACCGTTGCTGGTAACTCGATAGCTACTGGCAAATCATCAACAGTTAGAACTTGCAGGCCTTGTGTCTCTTCGGTAATGAAAAGCAACTCTTCAGCAATACTTTCTTTATTAAAGTTGTACGGTGTGTAATCTTCGCTGTCCATGAAGACATACTCATCACCATCGATGTATGAAAACATAACAGAATGACGGCGGAAATCAGCCAGATTAATCATTTCATCAGCTTTGAAGCTTTCATCTGTTTTCGAACCAGTTGCCACATCGTATAAGCGCATACGATAAAGACTTGCACCAGCACGACCACTCGGTGTTAGCTTCTTAATATCTTTAACTAAAAACACTTTTCCGTTATGTTCGATAGCTGCAAACTTCTTTATTTCACTAGCCTTTGGCATGATCAATATTCCAAAAAATAAATCGTATTGTGGAAAATAGCATGAACTAGATTTTAGGCAAGTACTGAAAGTAATAAGCGCTGATTAATTCACCATCTTTTCGCATAACAATTAGAAACATGGCGACAGAACGTTCGCGCACTTACAACGTCAATATTTCAAACAATTTTATGATTGAAAATCATAAGAAACTTTCATCAAAATCATCGTTTATTCTTTAAAAATGAATCCGTATTGGTGTTGCCTGATGATATGTCATTTGCCAATTACCGTTGTCATTTATCCACATAGAGAAATGAACAACCCAGCGATAGACTTTACTTTAACAAACCATCAATAACAGCTTGCTGTAGTTTTACTTCAAGGGTCTCCCAAAGTTGTTGGCTTCCGTCTGAAATTCTACGTCCATTTAATGAAAAAACTTTCTCTTTGGGAATATTATGCTTTTCCCAACTATGCCCATTACCATGAAGGTTATGTAGTAGCGGCGGAACACGATCAATAGCCTTAGCGTATTTAGATTCCGCCGTTTCACCGGCTTCAAACTCATGCCAGAGCGACAAATATCCTTCACCTATCCCATCAGGTAACAAATCAAAAATACGCTTTAATCCAGCTTCTTCATTCTGCTTATTTTCAGCTGTTTCACTGGCATATATTATCGTATCTCCAGCATCAATCTCACCCAAATCATGGATAAGCAGCATCTTGATTACGCGGTTAATATCAACGGGCTCATTAGCATAATCTTTGAGCATTAAAGCAGAAAGGCACACATGCCAACTGTGCTCGGCAGAATTTTCATAGCGATCTAAACCTACAGGGCGAGTATTGCGAATAACTGACTTTAACTTTTCGATCTCGACGATAAAATCGAGAATCTGTGTAATTTCTTTCATTGGACACCATCCTTGATTTAAGATTCATGCGTTAGATATACAAGTATTACATCCTGCTAGACATAGTGTGCTCATCATTCATTTGAAGCAGATCCCAGCGATTACCATATAAATCTTCAAATACAGCAACGGTTCCATAATCTTGCTCTTGGGGAGGTCTCACAAATGTAATACCTTCAGAGACCATCCGGTTATAATCTCGCCAAAAGTCATCAGTATTTAAGAATAAAAAAACACGCCCACCCGCTTGATTGCCAATGAAGTCATGCTGTTCTGGTTTTGATGCTCGTGCTAATAGTAACGCCACTCCATTAGAGCCAGGGGGAGAAACAACAACCCAACGTTTATCTTGTTCTGGCTGGTAAGTATCTTCGATCAGCTCAAACTGTAATTTATTAACATAAAAATCTATTGCTTCATCGTAATCTTTAACTACTAGCGCAATATGAATAATTGATTGTTTCATTTTATCATCAGCCTTAATCTTTGTTTTATCAGTACTATACTTATTCAATAACGTTAAGTCGCCGCATAGATATGGATATCATGGAAAATACTTTCGCTTTATATAACTTAAAAAAAATTTCTTTAACGTTTTTTGTATTCAGTACCATTGCAACATCGCAATCCAACGCAAGCGAGTACATTACAGAAAAAACCCATAATCACAATCAAAAGCAAAGTTCCTGGGTGGTATTACCCTATATATTCAGTTCTGACAGTATGGGTCTAACAACTGGAGCTGTGGGGATATTTGACGGGTATATTCAGCCACAAATGACAATGGTTGCAACGGTATTCGTAGGGGAAGAGCTTGATGTTACAAGTGAAGTTGACGGTGATAATAAAGAAGAACGTACTGCTGGTGCAATGTTTGCGCTAAGTGGCTATAAACCACCACTTACAGACCGCGTATTCATCACTATGCTTGGTGCTTACGCCTATTACCCTAATCAGCGTTTATATCTTGATGGCAGTAATGATTCCATTCGCGATCTTGAATCAAACGATCCTAAAAACACCTCCCCTTTACAAACTCAGGGATATAGTAATTGGTTTGAAGCTGATTTTCGTTATGTTCTTCCCTTGGGAGAAAGTACTGATAATGCCCTACCAATTATCCAATTGGATCGCGGTATTGCCGTTAATAGAGATAATGTCGGTGGTGGTACTCCTTTTTCAACAGGGCAAACAATTTTAGGGACAGAGCTATTTTACTCGAAATGGACAGCTGATAAATTTGCGGAAGAACCCGTAATAAATACGAATGGTATTCGGTTCTACCTTGAGCATGATAATACTGATTACCCCGCGAACCCAGCCAGAGGCTATCATTTTAATGCTCAATTTTCTGTTGATTTAGGGATTGGGAATTCAACGCAAAGTTGGAATGCCATTGAACTTGATTATGCGCATTATATAGAACTTAATGACTTTTCATGGACAAGGCAAAATGTAATCGCATTCAATGTTTGGAGTGCTTACTCTCCTTCATGGGATCAATCAGAAAGTTTACAGGAAGGCGGTGGTGTATTAGATAAACATCAAACTCCCATGTGGGAAGGGGCTCGTTTAGGAGGTTGGAATAAAATGCGTGCTTACGATAGTAACCGGTTTAATGATAAAGCAGCGTTATATGGCACCGTCGAATACCGTGTAATTCCAGATTTTAACCCTTTACGCGATAACAAATGGAGTCCATTTCCTATTGATTGGTTTCAAACAGTTTTTTATATAGAAGTGGGACGTGTCGCTGAACAGTACGAACTTGATTCGTTACTCAGTGATATGAAATACGATGTTGGCTTCAGTTTACGTGCATTAGCCGCTAATGTGCCTGTCCGTTTTGAAATGGCTTTTGGCGAAGAAGGCTCAGCAATGTGGGTTATGCTCAATCAGCCATTTTAAAGTGTTCTTTGGTTTTAATTCTACAATCACCAAAGAACACCTTATCCATTATTAGAGTTATGCTTATATCTAAAGCATTTTTCCTTGTACTGGTATTAACGCCCCTGTCAGGTTTGTTTTTGTTGGCTGAGTCAATTCAATCATCAAGCTGGCGAACTGAGATGGGTTTACCCACTCATTATGGTCGATATCAGGCATCCCTTTACGATTTACTTCAGTATCAATGATCGTAGGCAGTACAGCATTTACCTTTATGCCATATTGAACACCTTCCGCTGCCTGACTTTCCACTAATCCATTAAGGGCACGTTTAGATGCCATATAAGGACCAAAACCATAAGACACGTTACGAATAGTATCTCGAGCTGAGACATACATAATAGATCCCGTTTCATTTCGCTTCATAGCAGAGAATATTTCACGCCCTAGCATCCAAGCAGTTGTGAAGTTCACACTGAACAACCGCTCAATATCTTTGGGTTCTGCATCTTCCCATGTGCTCCATAAAAAAACACCCGCGCAATGATAATGAGCATCAATTGAGCCTCCTAAAATATCAAGTGACTTAGCTACGAATGTACGACACGTTCCCTCATCAGTTAAATCACCAAGAAGTACAGTGAGCTTACCGTTATATTTGTTTTCTAAACCCTTCGCACGCTGTTCATCCCCAACTCGCCCATAACCTACCACCTGAGTACCAGACTCAATTAACTGTGCAATGATTTCTTGTGCCGTTACAGAAAAGCATGCCGCCACAGTTGCGGTTTTAATTTGACTTGAATACATGATTATCTCTCTTTCATTGTTATTATTTGCTAGACGACATAATAATTATTGCCATTAACACTGCCTATATACTTCCAAACAAATGGCTTTTGCCTTTTAAGCAAAGGTCGGGGTGGCTAATACCTTTTTGATATGACTAAAGCTATATGACGTTCAAAATAGAATGTAAGGCTAAGTAACGATTATTCATAATAAACTTATCAAAACCTAACGCTGAAAGTAATAAACGGTATGCACGTTACACAACAGTTACACTGACACCAATGGATGTTACCTTTCGTTACGCTTCCTTACTTCCAATGTGATGTTCAACTCGTAAATTAATATAAAACCTCCGTAATATAGACTCCATTGAAGGCAAACAATAAATAACAATAAATAAATAACATTCAAAACCAATAGGCTTAATAAAAGACAAACCATGAAAATCAATAAATAGAATACATTAACAAAGGTTATTGCAATTAATGCACCTATTATTACTCACGCTATTTTTCGTGAGAAATAAAACTAATTAATATTTAATAAGCAAAAAAAATTAACATCTAGTTTTCTAGATATATTATTACGTTCATAATGGATGGAGTTAAAATGAACATATTCAGTACAATGCAAAAAATGGGGCGCAGCCTCATGCTGCCAGTAGCCTGTATGCCAGCAGCGGGTATCTTACTTGGAATTGGCGGTAACTCTGAAGTTGCAAAATTCTTACCTGATATTGTCGCACAAATAATGACAGAAGCAGGTCTAGGTGTATTTGCTAACATGGCATTGTTATTTGCCATTGGTGTTGCACTTGGGTTTACTAAAAATGATGGTGTGGCGGCACTTGCAGCAGCATTAGGTTATTTAACCATGACACGCGTATTGGGTGTTGTCGCTGAAGGCACTGATACGGGCGTATTTGGCGGTGTTATTATGGGCTTAGTTGCTGCGCAACTCTTTAATAAATACCATGATATTAAACTACCTACCTATCTTGGTTTCTTCGGTGGTAAACGCTTTGTTCCCATTGTGACGTCTTTAGCTGCATGTGTTGTTGCAGGAGCTTTAGCATTAATATGGCAACCAATTGGCGCAGGTATCGCAGCATTCTCTGAATGGGCTGCTTACCAATCACCAGAAGTAGCATTTGGTATCTATGGTATCGTTGAACGTTCTTTAATTCCTTTCGGTTTACACCATATTTGGAACGCTCCTTTCTTCTACGAAGTAGGTGAATTTACAACGGCTGCAGGTGAAGTAGTTAAAGGTGAAATTCCTCGTTACCTTGCTGGAGACCCTACTGCTGGTAACCTAGCGGGCGGTTACATGTTTAAAATGTTTGGCTTACCAGCCGCTTGTCTTGCAATGTATGTAACAGCTAAAAAAGAAAATAAAGTAATGGTAGCGTCAATCCTTGGCTCTGCAGCACTAACATCATTCCTAACAGGTATTACTGAACCAATTGAATTTGCTTTCTTGTTTGTTGCACCTGTTCTTTATGTTGCACACGCACTACTAGCGGGTTCTGCATTTGTTGTAATGATTCTGCTTGGTATTAAGCACGGTACAACTTTCAGCCACGGTTTATTCGACTTCACGCTACTTTTCGGTCAATCAACAAATGGTTGGTTACTACCTGTTATCGGTGTTGTCTACGCTATTATTTACTTCTTAGTTTTTGTTACTCTGATCAAAGCGTTAGATTTGAAAACACCAGGACGTGAAGACAAAGAAGAAATGAGTGTTGCTGTTAATACATCTAAAGATGGCTTAGCACAAGACATTGCAGCAGCATTCGGCGGTAAAGAGAACATCAAAGACTTAGAAGCTTGTATTACACGCTTACGTGTAACAGTATTCGATAGTTCAAAAGTTGATATTCCACGCTTAAAAGCACTCGGTGCGGCTGGCGTATTCGAAAAAGGTGATAACTATCAAGCAGTATTTGGCACACACTCTGAGATCATTAAAGGTCAAATAGAAGTGCTAGCATAATAAAAGTCTGAGTGGACTTTAGCCCGGACTTCGGTTCGGGTTTTTCCTTGTTAAAATCTACCATTAATAATCAATAATACGTAAATTCTTAACCTTAAATACCCTTTTGAATATTTTAAATATGTATTACGTATTCGTTTTTCCTTCTGAAGTTACCTCAAAAATAAATATTTCCGGTTCTTCTATTACCGTTGCTGCCTGCATTGCCTTTTTTAATTCCTGAGATTTTAAAAACGTACTAGCATTATAAACAGTATCCCATTCAAATATTAAACATATAGTGTTCAGCTCGTTTGGGGCATGTCCAACACTATATGATAATTCGCCTGCAGATTGTCTTTGTATTAAAAAATCATCAAAGGCAGTTCTCCATATCGATGCATTCTCTACTTTATGTTTAATAAAGACCTTAATCATAATTTTACCTTTCTTTCATCAATACTGATTGTCTATTTGATCGAGATTGATCCTGTCATTCCCGCCTCGGTATGCCCTTTAATAGTACATTTAAGGTCTTTAATGTCTGTCGCTTTTACAGGTACAAACCACCATTCAGCAGTACCACCGGGATAAACTTCAATCTCTCGTACGGTTCCTTTTATCTCTGCAATTACTTTACCGTCAGCACTCACTACTTGCGTTTTACGTGTAAATACAGCCTGAGCCAAGCCTTCGGAACTAAAGTAGTGCTTCTCTTTCCCTTCATTATGCAAAATGAGTTTGTAGAGTTTACCGGTTTCAAATTCAAGTTTATCAGGGAAAAAACGCATGGCATTCTTGTCATTACCTAATGAAACTTTCAGTTCAATAGGCTCTTGCTTTGTCATGTCACCTGCGGCTAGTAAACTTCCCGTACACACTAAACTAATTAATACAGCTAAAATTACACCTAACAATCGATGTTGCATGATCCTTCTCCTCTGTCAGTAGGTAAATACATGCACGCATTACACTTGGTAGTAGCATGGTTATTGAAAACCTATTCCTTATTTTAGGTGCTGATTGCAAAATCTGTTTAATAGTTGCTGATGAAGGACGGTATGGCGCGTATAAAAAAGGATGGCTGAGAATTCACTCAACCACCCTATTACTGTATTGAACTTGCCTGTATCGTTACTTCACAGTCAGGTCACGCTAGATTATAAACCCTGTGCATACTGAGCATTAGTCGATACTGTTACCATGTTGGCTAGTTCAACTTTTGATTCTTCAACACCGTTCAGAATATTTTCAAAATGCTTAACTAACTGCGATTTATCCAATTCTTCTTTAGAGCCTGAACCGATGTTTGTTAAATCAATAAAGAATTCGTCGAATAAGCCTGAAAGATCACTTACTACATCGATATTTAAAAATTGCTCGTCGTTATAAATGCTTGGGTAGCCACCTTTTTGCTTATCAACCGCAAAAGAGATCCCCTTAACATTCGTAATCGTGGTCGCTTTTTCACATCGAAGCATACAGCCATCTTCAATTGCTGGTTTGTTACAACCTACAGTCTGTTGGAAGAAACACTGACGGCTCGTCATCATCAAAATCGGATGATAAATACTATAGAATAACTTAAAGTTTTCAGGGCGCTTAATGTGTCGGATCTGGCCACGGTTAATTTCATTCGAAATGAATGCACCAGAACAGTTAAGTTCCTCTTTCATGGTAACGAGAGCATGAGAGTTAGTGGTGTTTAAGAATGGACCCGCGACCCAATCAATATTCAGTTCAAACGCTTTATAAGCGATACCGGTATTGTTACTCACAATACGCTTTGGCTTCACTTCTTCTAGCACTTTCACCGCTTCTAAGTAATCTTTACCAATTAATACCGCAGGGAACCAAGGAATCAAACGTGGATTATTTAAGAAGATATTGATGTATTTCTTACAGTTCTTTTTAAAGCTTTCTGGTAGTTTGAAGTAAATATCAGCATCGGTTTCATCACAAAGGTGAAGATCTTTCTCATTAGCGATCAAAATCGACAATGTTGGTTTTTCTTCTACTTTTGGATGTTGTGGTAAAGCAGCAACCTCTACATGCTTAATCACTTCGACAGAATCATTCAATAAAAACGCGACTTCATTTTTTAGTGCAGTAAGCTCTTTAAATGGAATCGTTAAGTTTTCATCAAAATTTTCAAAACCTAAACGCTCTAGGTTGAAATCGGCATTATTAAAGCTTCTAAAACGCTTTTCGATAGTTTCTGAAGACATTGAAATCTGATCTGCTACGCGCAATGATGAATCAGATTTAACCACAAACGTCTTATTGCCCGTTGCAACACTAATCGTTAACGGTTCGTTTAGCTTGGCAGTAAAGTCGATTGTTAATGTCGGTTTTGAAATATCAAGGAACTTGATCTTATCTTCTAACGTTGCACCAATGGCATTTTTAGATTCGTATAAATCTTTCTTAACATCTTCAATCTGAACAACAGAAATAGCGTTGTTTTTATCGATAGCATAATTCACGCTGTTATCACGTGGGTTATCGATAAACATGTCTTTTGTCAGATTACCTTTTAAGAATGAGTTAGTGAAATCACGGTTAAAGACCTTATGAAGATTTGAGTCATCTTCTAGAATTAAGCCTGTTTCTACAAAATTATTGATATGCTTGCGCCACGTATCAACAACGGTGTACACGTAATGTGCACCCTTTATACGGCCTTCAACCTTTAACGAATCGACACCAGCATCAACCAATTCAGGTAAATCAAAATACGCTGAGTTATCTTTTAGGTTAAGAGGGAATTTATTACCAGCAGCTGTAATTTCGTATTCATCACGACATGCTTGGCTACAACGACCACGGTTACCCGAGTTACCTACGCTCACAGAGCTTGAGTAACATTGGCCAGAGAAGGCAATACACAATGAACCGTGTACAAAGACTTCGGTTAATATATCGTGTTCATGTGCTAGTGCGGTTAACGATTTTACTTCGCCAAGGTTCAATTCGCGCGATAAGTTAGCGCGTGTTGCGCCAACTTTACTTAAGAATAAAATTTGACCTTCGTTATGAGTAGTTAACTGCGTTGAAGCGTGAACATCAAGACTAGGAAAGTGTTTCTTCACTAGGTTAAATATACCTAGATCTTGAACAATGATGCCATCAATACCGCTATTAACCAGCTTATTCAGCAGCTTTACTAAACTTGGAATTTCGTGCTCTAAGATAACAACGTTAAGAGTTAGAAAAACCTCGCAACCGTATTGATGAGCAAGTCGTAAAACGCCACTTAATTCATCAAATGAAAGATTGGACGCTCGGTTACGGGCATTAAACATATCTAAGCCACAGTAGACGGCATTAGCACCAGCAACAATCGCGGCTTTAATTGCTTCTACATCACCACCCGGTGCCAATAATTCAATTTTTCTACTCATTACGACAAAGCTCACTTAAATTGTTAGATTATAATTTTTCAGGGCAATTCTACCTGCATCCCGTTTTCATAGCTACAAAATCGGCTTTTGTTGACCCAGATCATTATTATGATGGCATTGAACAACGCTTAACTCGACCAATTTTACAAAAAACACAGACAGCAGGTTTTCATTTTTTTATATAATCATTCAAGAATATAGGGTTCCTGAATAAGGAAACCTTTCCGTCCTAAATGCGGAAAGGCTCATCATTATTGATTAACAGTCGTTAATCGCATTGCGTACACGCTTATCTGAAACAGGGTAAGGCGTACCCAGTTGTTGAGCAAAGAAACTCACGCGAAGTTCTTCGACCATCCAACGGATCTCTTTCACTTTTTCTGGTACGGCTTGCCCTTTCGGAATTTTATTCAGTAACTCTTTGTAATCGCTCATTACTGAATCAATTTTCAAGATTTGAACACGATCTTTATTAGGGTCGATAGGAAGCTTTTCCATTCGACGTTCAATCGCTTTCATGTATCGTAGAATATCGGGTAATCTCTGCCATCCACATTCTGTTGCAAAGCCTTTAAAGATCAAGCCTTCAATCTGTGCCTTAATATCAGACAGTGCAAATGCCATTGATAAGTCAACACGACCTTTTAAGCGCTTGTTAATGCTAAACGCCGTTGTCAAAATAGCTTCTACTTGCTGAGCAACATCAACAACTGTATCGCCGAGTTCTGCACGAACGTATTCTTTAGTTTGTGCAAATTGCTCTGGTTCCCAAATCAACCCGCCCTTCTGCTGAATAAGCTTATCAACACCGCAGGCAATACAGTCGTCGATAAGATCCATCACCCGACCGTATGGGTTGAAATATAAACCCAGTTTCGATTTATTTGGCAAGTTCGAGTGCAGGTATTTAATAGGTGAAGGCACATTTAACAGAACCAAACGACGCTGACCTTGAGTCATTGCCATTCGCTGTTCTTCTTCTGTTTCAAATAACTTGATACCCACAGAATCTTTGTTATCCACCAATGCAGGGAACGCTTTAACCTCAAAGCCACCCCGTTTTTGCTGATAGCATTCAGGTAATGCGCCAAAGCTCCATGTTTTTAAGCCTTCTTGTTCAATATCATCATCAGCAACTTGCGACAATGTTTCTTGAACTTGCTCTTTCAGGCCATCTTTTAAACTGTACAGATCTTTGCTTTCTTTCAGCTTGCGGTTCTTGTGGTCAACCACACGGTACGTAATCTTCAAATGATCTGGAACTTGCTCGGCTTTCCAGTCTTCACGCAAGATTGTTACGCCAGTTATACGCTTTAATTCCTTCTCTAACGCATCCAACAATGGCATTGACATCGCTTCTGCACGTGAAAGAAAAGCATCTGCATAATTAGGTGCTGGAACAAAGTTACGACGAATCGGCTTTGGCAGTGATTTAATCAAAGACACAACCAATTCATGACGAAGACCCGGTATCTGCCAATCAAAGTTATCGGGTTCTACTTGGTTCAATATTGGTAGCGGCACATGCACCGTTACACCGTCACAATCTTCACCCGGTTCAAACTGGTAGCTTAATTTCAGCTTTAGGTTACCTTGATGCCAAAAGTTCGGGTAGTCCAAATCAGTAATATGGCTCGCATCGCCTCTGAACAACATTTCACGTTCAAAGTTAAGCAGGTTACTGTCTTCTTTTGATGCTTTCTTCCACCAGCTATCGAAGAAGCGCCCCGATACCACAGTGTGCTCAACACGTTGATCGTAGAATTCAAATAATTCGTCATCATCGATCAAAATATCACGACGACGAGACTTATGTTCTAGCTCTTCCACTTCGCGTAATAGTCGACGGTTTTGGTGATAAAACTTATGCTTTGTTTCCCAATCACCTTCAACTAACGCCGAGCGAATGAAAATTTCACGCGATACTTGCGCATCAATATTGCCGTAATTCACTTTACGCTTAGCAACAATCGGAATGCCGTACATCATGATTTTTTCAAAGGCAAAAACAGCGGCTTGTTTCTTTTCCCAATGCGGTTCGCTATAGCTACGCTTCAACAAATGCTGTGCTAAGGGTTCAACCCACTCAGGCTGAATTTTAGCGGCAATACGCCCCCACAGCTTGGATGTTTCAACCAGTTCGGCAACCATCACCCACTTAGGCTGTTTCTTAAAAATGCCAGACCCAGGAAAGATATTAAAGCGCGCATTACGTGCACCTTGATATTCGTTCTTTTCCTGATCTTTAATACCAATATGAGAAAGCATACCGGCCAATAATGACTGGTGAATGCTGTCGTAACTTGCTTCTTGGCTATTGATTTTCAAATCGAGCTCTTTTACTACCTGACTCACTTGGTAGTAAATATCTTGCCATTCACGAATGCGCAAATAGTTCAGATAGTCTTTCTTACATTGTTTTCGGAATTGATTACCAGACAGCTCTTTTTGCTGCTCTTGAACGTAATTCCATAAATTAACAAATGCGATGAAATCAGAATCTTTATCCGCAAAACGATTATGCTTTTCGTCAGAAGCTTGTTTTTTCTCTGACGGCCTTTCTCGTGGGTCTTGAATCGACAATGCACATGCAATAACCATCACTTCGCGCAATGAACCCAGTTTAGGGGCTTCTAACACCATACGCGCAAGGCGAGGATCAAGCGGTAACCTTGCTAGCTGACGACCCATTGGCGATAGACGCTTACGGGGATCAGTCGCTTTAAGATTAATAGCACCTAACTCTTCAAGTAGACGTAAACCATCTTGAATGTTGCGGTTATCTGGCGCTTCTACAAACGGGAAGGCGTGAATATCACCCAAGCCAATTGCCGTCATTTGCAAAATAACTGACGCTAAGTTGGTACGTAGAATTTCAGGATCGGTAAATTCAGGACGAGATAAGAAATCGTCTTCTGAATACAAGCGAACACAGATACCTTCTTGAACACGACCACATCGGCCTTTACGCTGATTAGCACTTGCTTGTGAAATCGCTTCAATCGGTAAACGCTGTACTTTAGTGCGGTAGCTGTATCGGCTAATACGTGCAGTACCAGGGTCGATAACATATTTAATGCCAGGTACTGTTAACGATGTTTCCGCTACGTTAGTAGACAAAACAACGCGGCGACCACCGTGTGATTGGAATACACGATTCTGTTCATTAGCAGATAAACGCGCGTACAGAGGCAATATTTCGGTATTACGCAAATTACGCTTTTCTAGGGCATCTGCCGTATCACGAATTTCACGTTCACCGTTCATGAAGATCAGGATATCACCTGGGCCTTCATCGCATAGCTCATCGACTGCATCGAAAATAGCTTGTAGCTGATCACGATCGCCATCATCACCGTCTTCAGACACAGGGCGGTAACGGGTTTCGACAGGATAAGTACGACCAGACACTTCAATGATTGGCGCATTATTGAAGTGCTTAGAGAAGCGCTCAGGATCAATTGTTGCCGATGTAATCACAACTTTTAGATCGGGGCGCTTGGGCAATAGCTCGCGCAAATAACCCATAATGAAATCAATGTTAAGACTACGCTCGTGCGCTTCATCGATAATTATGGTGTCGTATTGGCTTAAAAAACGATCGTTTTGAATTTCAGCCAGTAAAATACCGTCTGTCATCAATTTGACTTGGCTGCGATCAGAGACTTGGTCATTAAATCGAACTTTATAACCAACGTACGAACCTAATTCGCACTCCATCTCTTCAGCAATACGCGTTGCAACAGTACGCGCAGCAAGACGACGAGGCTGAGTATGACCAATCATACCGTGGGTACCACGGCCTAATTCCATACAGATTTTTGGTAACTGCGTGGTTTTACCCGACCCTGTTTCACCCGCAACAATCACGACTTGGTTGTGTTTTATTGCTTCTGCAATGTCATCTTTTCTTTGGCTAACAGGCAGTAATTCTGGGTATTTGATCGTAGGACGATTCGTTCTACGCAGCTCAACCGTTTGCATTGATTTCGCAATATCTAGCGCAATTTCATCAAATACAACGTGTTTTGCTTTTTCATTCTTAATTCTTGCCGCACCTTGCACACGTTTGTGCAAACGAAAACGATCGCGAATCATGCAATCTTTAATGGCGGCTTTCAGCGTTTTTTCATTATTCAAAACGTCTGATTGAGGAGTATTAGACAGACTCAAAGGAATTCCTAACTTTCTATTTAAAATAATAAAGTATATCCAAACCACCTCAAACCGCTGATTTACGCTAGCGTTGAAGGCGTTTGGGTATATACCCAAGTTACCTCATGATGCTCGTTTCAGCGAGAATTTGTTGGACTCTAGGCAAGGCACTTATTTATAGACCTAGTCATTCTACGTTGAAAATAAGTAACACCGCATAGAGCCCAACAAAACTCGCCCTTCGGGAGTGATTCAGCGCATCTACTACTGTGTCAAATGTGCTTGAAAGGGAATGCCATTCCTACACACATTTTCCTTGAATTAAATACGCTGAGATCACTCTGAATCCTGCATCTTGAGGTAGCTTGGGTATATTTATAAAAACGGGCGTGATTCTACCACATATTTCGAACTGATTCTGAACTGTGATTAACATCAAAATATGTATCAAAATACAAACAGAAAAAAGCAAAATTCAATGCCACAGTGCTCCATATGCACACTGTGGAACTAAATTCTGCTTTTAATGTTTCACATTGATTTTTTACGGCAAAGTTAACTAGGCCGTAAGGCACTCTTTTTCATTAATCGGTGCGTCGTCATTGTCATTGATCAAATTCGTTAACCACCGACGTCCTTTAATACGGTGCGTGGTCAAGAACACTTTAACCACCTCTTCCGTCAAAATAGCCAGCATCACCCAATGCAGCGGCCATCCCAGTACAATACCTGTGATAATCGCAAGAGGAATACCAATAGCCCATTGTGCAAACAAATCAATAAAAATGCTGTAGCGAATATCGCCGCCACTGCGTAACACGCCACCAATACCGACCATGTTGAACACCTTTAAGCATAAACCAAGTGCTAGCACTAACGTGACATTCACGGCCATATCCAAATTAGCCGTACCCGCTTTTGCGAATAAATCACCAATGCTGTCATGAAACATTAATACTGTCGCGCCAACAATCATCGCTAACGTCGCACTTAAACCAATGAACCACCATGATTGATGCCACGCACGTTGGTAATTTTCAGCCCCTAGCTCATGGCCAAGTATGGTTGATGCCGCTACAGCAAAACCAATAAACCCTGATATTAGCACCCCTTCTATCGGTGATAATAAACTGATGATTGCCAGTTCAGTCACGCCAAGCTGCCCGATAATGTAGTTATAAACCAGTAATCCCATTGCCCAACCACCATCATGGATCACCATCGGCAGTGCAACAGAAAGATACTTTTTACGCGCCTTTACCGTTACTGCAGCTTCAGCATCTGATACTTTTGGCAAAATCTCATTATATTTCCAATATGTGACAGCCAATAAAATAACCGTTTGGATGCCACGTGATATTGTTGTACCTAATGCAGCACCTGCAACACCCATCTCAGGAAACCCGTATAAACCGAATATCAATAGTGCGTTTAGCGCGGCATTAATGAGTACCGCAATCAGCCCAACGACAGTAGGCATTTTAGCGACACCTATCGAACGTAATGCAGATTCTAAAGGCACAACAATGGCGGTAAAGATGATGCTCCAACCACACACAAACAAATACGTTGTGGCATGCTCAACAAACGTTGGATCATTCGTAATAACACTAACGATACTTTCAGGCGCCAAACGAAACAAAATTGCAAAAGGTATTGTTAAAACAATAGCACAAGCCCAAGATTGCAATAATGTACGACGAACACCGTCCATTCTACCAGCACCAAAGTATTGCGCAGCTAATACGCCTACAGCGCCGCTCACACCTACAATTATCAGTAAATTAAAGAAGAATATTCGATTACCGACACCAACAGCTGCAACCTGTGATTCACCCAGAGTTGAAACCATCATGACATCGACCAAACCCAAGATGGCAAAAAGCATCGACTGCATCGAAACCGGTATCGCCAATCGCCATGTCTTTTGCCAAAATTCTTTATCTGCTGCCGCTTTCCAATTTTGCATTTTGCCCCCTTGTAATGTTTGCTTATGTGAGGTGGATCATACGCCTAAAGGTAAATAACGACTTATGCTACCTTCTCAACAACCTTTGCCAAACTATCAAATGATATTTTTATACGATTATTAATGAATATCAAAACAAGATAAAAACAAAAAGGAGAAAGCATGAGTTGGCCTGAGTACTATGAAATATCGGATCAATGCCGTACGACAACGATCGATCAAGGTCAGCTTATGGCTTTAGAGAAACACCAAATCGTGCAATGCGGCGTAAACTACGCACGCCAGAGTTTTACGGTATACCGTCGTAACCCCAATATGCATATGTTGCTATTTACTTGTTGCGGTGAAGGTTGGCTAGAAACACCCGTGCGAAAATGGACACTGGAAAGCGGTAGCGTTATTCATGTTCCACCTGGTTCTGCGAATGGATTTGGAATAACCCAAAAAGAAAAAGATGCTGATAACGAAACGTTAAACACAGAAAGTGAAAACACATGGGATATTGCATGGGTAATGCTAAGTGATAATGGCGAGTGGGAGAAAACAATGCCCAACGAAGTTACATACAGTAAAACGCAATGTGCAGATATGTTACGTAAAACTATCGACTGCTTACATCAATCTATGTCCTTACCCTATCCTGTTGGTAATCAGCTAGGAGATAATCTAGTTGAACAAATACGCTTATTAGTAACAAATCGTTTGCCAACATCTATGCCTATCTCGCTACAACGATTAGAAAAAGTGTTTGATCGCGCTAAAGAACAACTTCATCGCCAGTGGAGCGTGGCTGAACTAGCAGCATTGCACCCTTGTTCTGAGCCTCACTTTCACCGCTTGTGCCAGCAATATTATTGCCATAGTCCTATTGCGCATTTAACACGATTACGGATGGAATATGCTGCTCGTCTATTAAGTGCTACCGAATGGCCGATACAACATATTAGTGAATCAAGTGGGTATCAAAACCCTGCCAATTTCAGTACTCGTTTTAAAAAATGGAGCTCTCTTACCCCCAGAGAATTTAGGCAACGCTTTCGGTATTAGTAAAATAAGCGCCTTGCCTAGAACCCAATAAATACTCGTTGAAACGAGCACGCTAAGGTGAATTGAGTATAAACATTATTAATAGAATTGTATTTTAATGGAACAGTGTGCGATGAGTGTTGTCATAACTTTTATGAGCAAGACGATTCTAGTGGATTCATTTCTATTGAAACCTTGATTTATTGCTAAACAAACCATAATTAATAATAAAGCGTCAAATCAATACGTAGAGTAAGAGGCACATTATGTTCAAACAATTACGCACTTTATTTCGCCAAGTCATGCATGAAGGCAGCGATGGCGGTGCTATTGATACCCCGACAATGAATTTAGCGATGGCCTCTTTATTGTGTGAAGTTGCAAATGCTGATCACCAAATTGATCCTAGAGAAGAGGCCGCTAAAGTACAGTTACTCATAAAGCTACTTGATATAGATGAAGCAAGAGCTATAGATTTACTCGCCGAAGCAATGGTAAAAAGTGAAAAATCAGTCTCTTTGTATGAATTTACAACAAAACTGCGTGAGCTTATGCCAGAAGAGCGCTTTCAGCTTATTGAAGCAATGTGGCAAGTTGCCTATGCCGATGGCATTATCGAACCCATGGAAGAAGCCGTGATCCGTCAAGTTGCTGAGTTAATTTACCTCGACCATTCAGAGTTTATCCGCGCAAAATTGTCAGCGAAAAATGGGTAATAATACTATTCTAGATTGGCATCATCCCAAACTGGCATAAAAAAAGCCTGCTAATGCAGGCTTTAAATAGGCATTCTAGTTCAACTTACTTTTTACCCAAATGTACCCATGTTTCAAGTACCGTATCTGGGTTTAATGAAACGGAGTCAATGCCCTGCTCCATCAACCAATCTGCGAGATCATCGTGATCTGATGGTCCTTGACCACAAATGCCAACATATTTACCGGCTTTATTGGCGGCTTTAATTGCCATAGATAACATCGCTTTTACTGCAGGATTACGCTCATCAAACATATGCGCAATTTCACCAGAATCTCGGTCAAGACCAAGCGTTAACTGAGTCATATCGTTTGAGCCAATCGAGAAGCCATCAAAATACTTCAAGAAATCATCCGCTAGAATTGCATTTGACGGCAATTCACACATCATAATGACTTTCAGACCGTTTTCGCCACGACGCAGGTCAAATTTAGCCAGCAAATCGATAACCGATGCCGCTTCACTTACCGTACGTACAAATGGGATCATGATTTCAACATTTTTTAAGCCCATCTTTTCACGAACGCGCTTCATTGCTTCACATTCAAGTGCAAAACAATCTTGGAACTGTGGTGAAATATAACGAGAAGCACCACGGAACCCTAACATTGGGTTTTCTTCTGTCGGCTCATAGTTAATACCACCCACTAAATTGCGGTATTCATTCGACTTAAAATCGGACATACGCACAATAACGCGTTTTGGCCAAAATGCAGCAGCAAGCGTTGAAATCCCTTCTGTTAATTTCTCGATGTAGAACTCAACAGGGTTTTCATAACCCACAATACGCTTATCGATTTCAGCTTTAAGCTCGTCAGATTGTTCATCGTAGTTAAGTAAGGCTTTCGGGTGAATGCCAATCATCTTGTTAATAATGAACTCTAGTCGAGCTAACCCCACCCCTTCATTCGGAATACATGCAAAATCGAATGCACGATCTGGGTTGCCCACATTCATCATGACTTTAAGAGGAAGATCTGGGAGATCAGTCACTGATGAACGACGAATTTCAAAATCAAGTTCACCTTCATACACAAAGCCCGTCTCACCTTGCGCACAAGATACAGTGACATGCTGACCGGTGCTTAAAATTGAGGTTGCATTACCACAGCCCACAACCGCAGGTATCCCTAACTCACGTGCAATGATTGCCGCGTGACATGTACGTCCACCTCGATTAGTGACAATAGCAGATGCTTTTTTCATCACAGGCTCCCAATCTGGGTCTGTCATGTCTGCAACTAGTACATCACCCGGTTGAACCTGATCCATCTCACTTAAATCAGCAACAACACGAACAGCACCAACACCAATACGTTGGCCGATAGCACGGCCTTCAATGATTGCCGATGCTTGAGCATTAAGATGGAAGCGTTCCATCACTTGTTGGTCATCGCGAGAACGTACTGTTTCAGGGCGTGCCTGAACAATCAGTAATTCACCAGTAATACCATCTTTGGCCCATTCGATATCCATCGGGCGACCGTAATGCTTTTCGATAATCAATGCTTGTTTTGCTAACGACGCAATTTCATCATCGGTTAACGAAAATTGCTGACGTTCTTCTTCGGTGGTATCAATCACATCAACTTGTGTACCTAGCTCTTTACCCTCGGCGTAAACCATTTTGATTTGTTTAGAACCAATGGTACGACGCACAACGGCATGATTACCTGCTTCAAGTGTTGGCTTATGAACGTAGAATTCATCTGGATTAACAGCTCCCTGCACAACCATTTCACCTAAGCCCCATGATGATGTAATAAACACCACCTGATCAAAGCCAGACTCGGTATCAAGGGTAAACATTACCCCCGAAGAAGCTTTGTCTGAACGCACCATACGCTGAATACCAGCAGACAATGCAACACCTTCATGATCAAACCCTTGGTGAACACGGTATGAAATAGCACGGTCATTAAACAACGAAGCGAATACATGCTTTGTTGCTTCAATAACGGCATCAATTCCTCGCACATTTAGAAATGTTTCTTGCTGGCCAGCAAACGAAGCATCAGGTAAATCTTCAGCGGTTGCTGATGAACGAACAGCAACAGACAACATGTCGTCACCGTTACCGAGTTCTGCATAACATACTCGAATATCCTGCTCTAAGTCAGCGGGTAATTCAGCTTCCAATACCCAGTTGCGAATGGTTTCACCCGCAACTTTTAACGCATTTACATCATCAACATCAAGTTCGTCTAATAGTTGATAAATACGCTTGTTTAATCCGCCAGCTTCCAGAAATTGATTAAAAGCATGCGAGGTTGTCGCATATCCATTTGGAACTTTCACACCTGCATTTGCAAGATTGGCTACCATCTCACCCAGCGAAGCATTTTTTCCACCCACTTTATCAACGTCATTCATTGATAAAGCATCGTACCAAACTACATTCTGTTGCACGACGAATCTCCTTGCTTTTGGATTTAGCTTAAATGTGGGCAAGATCTCAACGGAAACGATTGCATTGGCAGTTAAAAAAATACTGCGTCACAATGGTCGGGCTGATGTCTATACCCTGTAAAGTTATTGTTATAAGTATTTATACAGTGAACGTTACAGAATTATTTGAAGGATTCAACTTTTTATGCAGCGCAAATCCAATTTTCGTGATGTGTTTTACGTTTCTGACGGTACAGCGATCACTTCTGAGACACTTGGACATGCCGTTTTAGGGCAATTTCCAATAGAAACACACCAAACAACGCACCCTTTCATTGAAACAAATGAACGTGCAGAACAGGTAAAAATACTTGTAAATCAAGCCTATGAAAAGACAGGCATCAAGCCATTAGTCTTCTATTCAATCGTAATACCTGACGTGAAGGTTATTATTGAACAAAGTAACGCTCATTTCTACGACGTCTTGAATGTGCTAGTTGAGCCTTTAAAGCACGATTTGCAGCTTGAACCAGAGCCTCAGTTACAACGTTCACATAGTATTAACAAGGATGCCGCTAGCTATCAAGATCGCATTGCAGCTATTGAATACACCCTCGCGCATGATGATGGGATTTCACTGAATAATCTTGACCAAGCCGATGTGATTTTATTGGGTGTATCACGCTGCGGAAAAACCCCAACAAGCCTGTATCTTGCGATGCAATTTGGCATAAGAGCGGTGAACTATCCCTTCATCGCCGAAGATATGACAAGCCTTAAACTGCCTGCTGCCATAGAGCCTTATCGCTTTAAAACCTACGGGCTAACCATTGATATTGAACGCCTAGTCGCCATACGAAATGAACGCTATGCCAACAGCGATTATGCGAGCTTAGAGCAGTGTGAAAAGGAACTGCATAAAGTCGAAGGAATGTTTAGGCGGGAAGCAATACCCTACTTAAATACATCGTCTCTTTCAGTAGAAGAAATCGCTACCCGATTACTCGACATTAGTGGGTTAAAGCGGAAGATGTGCTAATAAGAGACTGTCTCTTAGACACATCAGACTCTGCCGACGACTAGTCGAGCGGAAATGTCGGAGCTCGCGGTGTCGTTATCGAAAAACAAAGGAAAAAAAAATGGCAGATGACGTGTTTGGCAAGCAAACTTAA
>NZ_PYOD01000014.1 GCF_003026285.1 Photobacterium profundum | reverse complement strand
ATTACATAGGAAATTAAACACAGCCTCTACAATCACTCAAAAAAAACAAGATACAAACCAGAAATTCACATTTTCAATAATTCGAAAATAAAAAGTAATACTGAATTTAACCTGAACAAACGCCAAAATAATGACTCATAATTCATCTTATAGCGAAAAAATAAACAAACTTAAAAAATGCTACCAAGTCATTCATGCAATTTTAAATCACAACCTTTATTCCAAAATCGAAATCACTGTCACCATATATCTGATTTTATGTTGATTTTAAACATCAAATGCAATAAGAATATTAACCTTTATAACCATACACTTAGCACCTTAAGTAAGTCACTTAATAAAAAACAACTCGCCATTTAAATGACACACCAGCGCCAGAAGTACAACATTATAATATTATTCTTAAAAATTTAAGTCTCATTCTCTTTAACGCACTACTCTTTAGAATAATGCGTGCTTATCTATACAACAGAGCCTTTAAATAATGACAGCCAGAAAGGAATCACCATGACCGATACCACAATCTATAGTGATGACAGACAACAATGCGCCAAATTTCTCTATCGAGGATCGTTCGGACCTCAACAAGGCGAGATTGACCAACTACAGCAAAATGGCTTTGATGCTTGGCTTAACCAACAGTTTTCATCATCCCCCTCTTATCATTTACCTAAAGCACAAGCTTTTGCTCTTTTGACCAATGATGATGTGAACGACAACATGCGTCTTGGGGCATGGTGGCAATGTGCACTTGAAGCGAATGATCAACTACGTCAACGTATGGCCTATGCGCTAAGCCAAATTTTTGTAGTATCTAAACACGGCATAGGTAACCGACATGCCGGATTAGCCAATTACTACGATATTTTAGTCGAACACGCTTTTGGTAACTTTCGAGATATTCTAGAAAAAGTAACACTCAGCCCAATGATGGGCCGCTACTTAACGCTTGAAGGTAGTCAAAAAGCCAACCCAGATAAAAATACCTTTCCAGACGAAAACTATGCAAGAGAAGTCATGCAGCTTTTCTCGTTAGGGTTATGGAAGTTACGCGGTAACGGGAAACCTAAGCTTGATACTAAAGGAAATAAAATTCCGACTTACACCCAGCATGATGTAGAAGAGCTGGCGCGGGTGCTTACTGGCTGGCGCCGTACAAACGATTTAGCCCCTATGTATGCCGATAACAACAGACATGATACAGACGAAAAAATTGTACTGAGAACACGTTTTGCAGCAGGTCAAAGTGCCGAGCAAGATCTGCAACAAGCACTCGATGTATTATTTAACCATGCTAATACCCCCATGTTTATTGCAAACCTATTGATTAAGCGTTTTGTAACCAGTAACCCACGTAACGGTTATATTTCACGAGTGGCAAAAGCGTTCAAAGATAACGGTGAAGGTATACGAGGAGATCTTCAAGCAACACTAAAAGCCGTACTAACCGATGCTGATGTCTTTAAGGGTAGATCAAATGCTGCAGGCAATGGACGTAAAGCCAGCAAACAGCACTTTGGCTTATTAAAAGAGCCTATTATTACCGTTGCCAACCAAGCTCGTGCATTGAATATGACATCCGTCGGTGAGCGTTGGTGGAACTTTCAAGGAACAGAAAATAATTTAGGGCAAGCACCACTCGCCGCTTCCAGTGTTTTCAACTTCTACACCTCAGATTTTGCCCCTCAAGGTGAAATTGCCGATCTTGACCTGACAGCACCAGAATTCAACATACTGACAACCGATATAATGCGACGGATCCACAACCGCTTCTGGAGTAATATTCTTGCCTACAAAAACACAAAAGATAATCATTGGGTTTGGAATCGTTCTGAGTATGAACAACTTGAAGCATCACCAACAGATTATGTTGCACTAATTAACGAGCGATTTTTTGGGGGCTTAATGTCTGATGAACTAGCGGCCTATCTAACCGATATGCTAATCAACAAAATAAGCCCAACACAAATAGATAATCGAATTCAAAGCACACTGTATGTTGCTGTTACATCACCTGAATTTTTCTGCCAGGAGTAATCACATGAAATTATCTCGTCGACACTTCTTAAAAGGCAGTGCAGCATTAAGTGCAACAACCGCAGCAGCAACACTTCCTTCAATCACTTCTGCCGCTGATATAACAACAGCGCCATCAGATCATAAAGCATTAGTCTGCGTATTTTTGTTTGGCGGAAATGATGCTTACAACATGGTTGTGCCAGTAACAGACAACGCCTATACCAACTACCTTGCTGCGCGGCCTGATCTAGGACTAAAACTAGACGAAATCAACACAACAGGTTTACTAACAGACAATGATATTGAGGTTGGTCTTCATCATGCGATGTCATCATTACTGCCGTTATTTCAAAATGGTCAAGCCACTGCGTTAGTCAACACAGGCCAGTTAATACAACCAACAACGCGCAGTTTAATCGACCAACATATCGTAGAGCTGCCTGAGTTTTTAATGGCCCACAACATGCAGCAAGAAATGTGGCAGTCAGGTGCAAAAAACTTGGCTAACCCATTAGGTTGGGCGGGTCGTATGATGGATATGTTAGGTTCAAGTGGCGACATATCACCTTTAATATCGATAGGCAGCGATAAAAAGCTATTACGCAGTAAAAATGCAAATCAAACCATCATCAGCAGTGCTGGGGTTGGCAATTACAATGGAATGAATATCGATGTACGTATTGATGGTTACTTTAACCACTTTACCCAACGCGATTACAACAACCTATACATGCGAAACTATTCTGACCGCATGGAAAAGAGTATCGCTGAAAACGAAGCATTAAAAGTCATTCTCGATAAACACCCTGCTAACGCAGAATACCCTGAAGGTGGCTTAGCCTCGCAACTAAAAATGGTCGGACGTTTAATCAAAGCGCGTGGTGATCTAACCCACCAACGACAAGTGTTCTTTGTTGGTATGGGCGGTTTTGATACCCACAAAGATCAAAAAGTGCCACATCATAATCTATTAGCACAACTGAGTGATTCTCTTGCTGCGTTCAATACCGATATGGAAAATGAAGGATTAGCAGAGCAAGTTACCTGCGTCACTATGTCTGATTTTGGGCGACGTGTGCAAGCAAATGCGTCGGGTACCGATCATGGTTGGGCTGGGCATCAAATAGTCACAGGCGGTGCGATATCAGGCGGAAAAGCCTACGGACAATGGCCAGATCTCAGCCTAAACAGTGAAAATGACTATAACAAAGGACGTATCATTCCGGGTATTGCAGCCGACCAAGTTAACGCTTCACTGTGTAAATGGTTTGGGCTTAATGACGCTCAAATACTGGAGTTATTCCCTAACCTTGTACATTTCGAGCCTCGTTATATCGATTTTATTTAACAAACAAAGGGGGGTATTTTCTTCTTGGCAAAAAGAATATACCCCCCTTTTCTCAAATCACTTTAGGCCGTGTTGAGTTACGCTAAATCATCTTTCGTTACACTCACACCTTTGATCTGTGCATATACTTCATCACCGACTTTTAATGCTAATTCATCTGCAGCCCAAAGCGTTATATTCGCCCAAAGATGAGTTTCACCAACTCGCAGTTTAATCTCTACTTTTTGATCATCTTTAATGTGGTGAATTTTATCAATACGAGCCAGTAACACATTTCGAATACTGGTTTGTTCTGGTTTCACTCTTGTTAAAGAAACATCGTTTGAGTGGATACGTACTCTTATCCACTCACCCCGTTCTTGATTCAGTCGGCTCACCCACAAATAGGCGTTATGGCTAAGCATAACTTGCGTTAACGCATATTTAGGGTGATTGAGATTTACACGGGCTGTTAACAGCGAACTTTGCTCTTTTGCCGGTAACCAAGGTCGCATTTCAAGCGAGCCCCACACGCTATTAACATTACCAGAAACGACAACCTTCCCTTGGTTGATCATTACCATGTGATCAGCCAAACGTAATATCTCATCAAGACTGTGGGTAACGTATACAATCGGAGTATTCACTTCTTTCGCTAACATTTCAAGGTATGGCATTAGCTCTTGTTTACGCGGTAAATCTAACGATGCTAATGGTTCATCCATTAAAAGCATGTCTGGCTTTATCAGTAATGCTCGCCCAATCGCCACCCGCTGTTTTTCCCCACCCGATAAAGAAGACGGGTAACGATTTAATAAATGTTCGATACCTAACAAGGTCACAATATCATTGAAATGCTCAGGATCTTTGTGGTCGCACCCGTAATGTAAATTTCCCATTACCGTGTAGTGAGGAAATAATCGAGCATCCTGAAATACGTAACCAATACGTCGCTTTTCGGGCGGCAGAAAAATATTATTCGCACTGTCGTATAACACTCGTTTTCCCAACGATATGCAGCCTTCATCAGGGCGGGTTAACCCACTTAGAATATTAATAAGGGAGGTTTTTCCTGCACCAGAACGACCGAATATAGACGTAATACCTTGCATCGGTAGATCGACATTCATATCAAGATCAAGATCACCAAGTTTCTGCTTTACGTTTATGGTCAACACATCATTAATAATACGATCTTGTTTTTTAACTGTAGCTACGTGTAATGGCGACATTTTCTGACTTGTTAGCATGCTGCCTCCAAACGCTTTCGAGCAATACGCGATAACCATTCAGACACAACCAATGAAGCCAGTGCAATAACAATAGCGATAATACAGAGACGAGCAGCTTCATTTTCAGCACCTGGTGTTTCAATAAAGGAATACATCGCAAGTGGAATAGTTTGTGTTTCACCTGGAATATTCGACACAAAAGTAATCGTGGCACCAAACTCACCCAAAGCACGAGCAAAAGCCAAAATTGTTCCCGTCAAAATGCCCGGTAATGCTAAGGGTAGCGTTATGGTGAAAAAGATTTTTAACGGGCTAGCGCCCAGAGTGCGTGCCGCTTGTTCAAGTTTTATATCTACACTTTCTAAGCCTAATCGAATTGAACGCACCATTAACGGA
Organism: Photobacterium profundum; assembly: GCF_003026285.1. GTDB lineage: Bacteria > Pseudomonadota > Gammaproteobacteria > Enterobacterales > Vibrionaceae > Photobacterium > Photobacterium profundum. The sequence continues at coordinate 109,420 of NZ_PYOD01000014.1, read as the reverse complement.
AAAGAAACCACCGCCACAGCTAACGCAGCCCCGCGCCAACTAAAGCTAAACGTAAGCCCGAACCATTCATATAACCATTTCCCGATCACACCTTGGCGACCCATGGTAAGCAAAAGCACATAGCCAATAACCACAGGTGGTAGCACTAAAGGAAGATGTATTAATCCATCTAACATCGACTTACCAATAAACTGGCAACGAGCCAACACCCAAGCACATAAAATACCAAATGGCAGGCTAAACAACACCGCTATGCCTGCAATTTTCAAGCTCAGTAATAGTGCTTGTAACTCATATTCAGTTAACACTCAATTTTAACCCCAACATCATTTTTCAACATAAACGATTATTTATTTACACCAAAGCCGTACTCAGTAAACACATCAATCGCCTGTTTAGACTGAAGGAATTGATAAAAGTCGATGACTGCTTTTCGTGACTTATCTTTAACAATAGCAACAGGGTATTCAATAGGTACATGCGATGATTCAGGAATATCAGCAACAATTTTCACTTTGGTAGAGATTAACGCATCGGTCTTATACACCATGCCAAGTAATGCTTCTTCGCGCTCTACCAATGCAAGTGCCCCTCTCACATTGTTCGCTCTTGCTAACAAAGGTTCAGCTTGTTGCCATAATCCTAAATTTTCTAGCGACTCTTTTGTATAGCGCCCTGCAGGAACATGTGCGGGATCCCCTGTTGCTAAACGAGTTCCATCTAAAGCTTGTTTTATATTCCAAGAAGCGCTGATAATTACATGATCATCAGGATAAGACTTAGGTGCAACCATTACTAATGAATTAGTTAATAACTGGTGTCGAAAATCAGCATCAATCACGCCTTGTTCAAACACATAATCCATCCATTTATTATTAGCAGATAAGTAAATATCTGCAGGTGCACCTTGCGCAATTTGGCGGGCTAACGTCGAAGATGACGCGAAGGACATTGCCGTTTTCACTCCAGTTTCATCTTGATATATATCCGCAATCTCGTTCATTGCATTGGTTAATGACGATGCCGCAAAAATCGTTACTTTTTCAGCAGCATAAACGGGCGTAATTGAAGAAAAGGCCGCTGCAAATGAAACAACTAACACGCTAAGTTTCTTACTTACCCACATACCCTATCCTCTAGTATTTAATAATTCGATATATACCTTACTACATATCGATATTAAAAACGAACGATCTCACTACGTTTAGTGGTTAGCTGCTGCTTAAAAAGAAGCATTTTGATACTTTGATGGTATAACTTCGTATAATTTTAACGTTACAAACAAAAAGAGACGGCTAATTTAACCTCAGATCAGGATAATTGAAGCCGCTCAGCAGTGCCCTTTAGCGCCTCACTGCATTAAAATCATCGCAATAGACTAATCGTTTGAAACTAATTAATTTTTGACTTTCTTATCCTGAGTTGAGGCTAATTTAGCTAATGTCAAGTAAACCCAGCGAATACTAGAGACTTCATTGGGTAATGACTCAACTTGGTTTAGTAACAAAGGAGCAGTTCGTGAGATTGAAATGAAGCTAAAAAAAAACCAGTTTTTAAACTGGGGATTTGTGTATAAGAAACAGCCGTAAGGTCCATCCATTGCTAATTATAACACCGAAAATATTATAAAAATCCTGGAGAAAAAAAATAAGCAACATATATAATTGTAATATTACCAAACCAATTCGATGATAATCAACATGACAAAAATAACTATGTGATAATTAACTCTGGCCAAGAAGTTAATAAGCTAGTGGATAATTTATGATTTCAGTTCTATTTAAATCCCCCCCTTATGCAATAAAAGTATCGTAACATACATTTAAGCATTTCACTTTGGATGATGAAAAGACCATTGTGTCGGTGTCTTTTCATCACCAAAGGTAACGGCTATGACCAACAATTCTAATAAGGTACGTATTGAAGAAGATCTACTAGGTGAACTGGAAATTCCGTCATCAGCTTATTACGGGATCCACTCTCTGCGCGCCTATGAGAACTTTTCTATCTCATCGATGACAATTTCAGATGTACCTGAGTTTGTTCGCGGTATGGTTTTTACCAAAAAAGCAGCCGCCAGAGCAAACATGGAACTAGGCACTATCCCTAGCGATGTTGGCAAGTACATTATTGAAGCCTGCGACTTGATCATCGATACCGGCAAATGCATGGATCAGTTTATCTCAGATGTATACCAAGGCGGTGCCGGTACTTCCGTCAACATGAATGCCAATGAAGTAATCGCCAATGTGGCACTGGAACTGAAAGGTCACGAAAAGGGCAAGTACCACATCATCAACCCGAACGATCATGTGAACAAGAGCCAGTCGACCAACTGCGCCTACCCAACAGGATTTCGTGTTGCTGTATATAACAGCATCATCAAGATGATCGGCTCAATCGAATATCTTCAAGCAGCCTTCGATGCAAAAAGCGAGGAGTTCCAGGGCACCCTGAAAATGGGCCGTACCCAACTGCAAGACGCCGTACCAATGACTGTGGGTCAGGAGTTTCATGCTTTCAGCATCTTGCTAAAAGAAGAAATCAAAAACCTGAAGTATGCAGCCTCTCTGCTTCTGGAAGTGAACCTTGGTGCTACTGCTATCGGTACTGGTCTTAACGCACCTGCGGGTTACCAGGAGCTGGCTGTAAAATACCTTGCCGAAGCAACCGGACTCGACTGTGTACCGTCTGAAGATCTGATTGAAGCCACTTCTGACTGTGGTGCCTATATTACCGTTCACGCTGCGCTAAAACGTCTGGCAGTCAAACTGTCTAAGGTCTGTAATGACCTGCGCCTGCTTTCTTCCGGCCCACGAACCGGTCTTAACGAACTAAACTTGCCTGAAATGCAGGCCGGCTCTTCGATTATGCCAGCCAAGGTTAACCCGGTTATTCCTGAAGTGGTAAATCAGGTTTGCTTTAAAGTTATCGGCAACGATACGACAGTCACATTTGCCGCTGAAGCCGGTCAGCTACAGCTCAATGTGATGGAACCGGTGATCGGTCAGGCTATTTTTGAATCTATTCAATTGCTGAACAATGCTTGTATTAACCTTGCCGACAAATGCATCAAAGGGATCACCGTAAACAAAGAAGTGTGCGAAAGCTTCGTCTATAACTCTATCGGTATCATTACCTACCTGAACCCGTTTATTGGCCACCACGAAGGTGATATTGTCGGTAAAATCTGTGCTGATTCAGGTAAAAGTGTTAAAGAAGTGATATTGGAACGCAAGCTACTAGCAGAAGAGCACTTGGACGAAATATTCTCCGTGCAGAACTTGATGCACCCTGAATACAAAGCAAAACTATATAACTAATATAGATTAGAAATAACACCAACAATAAAAGGGCTAGATACTAGCCCTTTTAATTAATTCTTTCCCTTAGCTTGCATTGAGTCTATATATTCCAAATAAACGCTTTCATGCTTGATGGAAGTTTAAACCTCACCTGTTAATTAGCCATTCAACTCTTTTATCGGGCTTACTTTACTTAACTCGTTCCACATAGCTTCGCATGATGAGTGCAGCTTAGAATAATAGCGATAAACATACAGTTCTAATGGAACTGGCTCTCTCTCTGTTAATATTTTCAATTGGCCAGATGCTAACTCTTCCTTTATTGCATAATCAGGAAGCCAACTAATTCCTTTACCTTGCAAAACTAAAGCCTTAATAAAATCAGTCATTGATGACGAGCAGACCGTATTAGAAGTAAGTTTACTATTGGCTCGATGAAGTGCTCTTCCCATATAGCTCTCAGGAGTATAATCCAGACATGGGACATCATCATTATTTGCTAGGTCATAGAGCGTATTTCCACTTTCATCCACAGCTGAAACGCAATACAAAAAACTACGGCCAAGATATATAGAACGATACGGTGCAACTTGCAGCCTGTCTTCATAAAATGAAAATAAGAAATCACACTTACCATCTATAAGCAATTCAACGGCATCATCAACTTCATTCGCCACAACAGATAAATTGGTATTCAGCTTAGGGCTAAACAGGCTTGAATGCAGTTTGGGCAACAAACTGATGGAAATAGAATGCGCAGCACTTAACCGCACCGTATGTCGGCCAAGAAATGAGCACCCAGCTAAACGACTAACTTCTTCATCTATTTGATGAATAATAGATTGCGCCGTGGTTTTAAACTGCTTCCCGCACAACGTCAGTTCGATAGGTGATTTACTGCGATCAATCAAGACTAAACCTAATTCTGCTTCAAGCGATTTTATTCGTCGGCTAAATGCAGGTTGAGTAACATTGCGGACAGTAGCTGCATGGGAAAAATTTTGTAGTTCAGCAAGAATAAGAAAATCTTGTAGCCATTTTGTTTCTATATTTTTCATTAATCTTCCTCAATACTATAAATTCTACTGTCGTCATAATCCCAAAATCACCTTTTATGAAAACAAGTGCTTATATAGAGTTATATGCCATTAGCCGGTGGCAGTAAGGATCAATTAGTTATGAACATTTGTCTATTAAGTTGGTCGCATACTTTAAATTTAGTCTGATGCTTATTAATAACCAAGCCTTTCTTTTCAGCATTTCCCAAGAATGACAGATAATAATAATATCCAGCTGCAACATTATAAAAAAAACACAGCCATTGTATTAACAAGTGCAATGAGTGATAAGAACAGATCAAACATTAACTTCTCAATCCAAATTAGAAACAAGTCAACATATTATTATAAGAAACTCGTATCCTAATAAATTAAAGGTCAATAAAATGAACTTAATCATTAAATTACTGTGTGGAATATTAGTAGGCATACTGATGGGTATGTTTGCACCAGATGTACTTATTCAATGTCTTGTTACTGTAAAGTATTTAGTTAGCCAATTAATTAAATTTACCATCCCCTTATTAATACTCTTCTATGTCACCAGCGGTATAGCAAGCCTGCCAAAAAACTCTGGAAAACTATTGAGTAAGACAGTTGGCCTTGCTTATATGTCAACATTAGGTGCTGGTATTTTTGCGTTCATGGTAGCCAAGAACCTATTCCCTATTTTACTTGAGGGGGCAGGCCAACTGCCCGAGGCTCAAACCGCTCTCGATCCATTTTTAGCAATTCAGATCCCGCCACTAATGAACATCATGACGGCGTTGACTATTGCCTTCATGTTTGGTCTGGGTATATCCACGACCGGAGCTGATCAGCTGAAAAAAGTCAGTGATCAGGGCCGTGATATCATTGAACTGTTTTTAAATAAAGTATTAATTCCGGCACTACCTTTTTATATCGCTGGTGTATTTGCCGATATGACAGTAAAAGGTACCGTATTTGCCACTTTGCAAACCTTTAGCCTAGTGTTACTTGCTGTCGTCGCCATGCACTGGGTTTGGTTAACCTTCCAGTTCATCACTACAGGTATTGCTATACAGCAATCCCCACTAAAGATCCTTCGCACCATGATGCCAGCCTACTTTACCGCTGTTGGTACCATGTCTTCTGCTGCGACCGTTCCGGTCACTTTGCAACAAACTAAACGCAATGGCGTATCAAATTCAATTGCCAATTTTGTCGTGCCATTGTGTGCCAACATCCATATGTCAGGCTCGGTGATCAGTATCGCAAGTGTAGCTGTAGCAGTCATTCTTATGACAGGTGCAGGTTCTGTACCTAGTCTGCTCGAAGCCCTACCGTTTATCGCGATGTTAGGTATCACTATGGTTGCGGCACCGGGTGCGCCAGGTGGTGCAGTTATGGCTTCTGTCGGCTTGCTTGGCTCAATGCTTGGCTTTACCGAAGAAATGATTGCACTGCAAATTGTTCTTCACTTAGCACAAGACAGTTTTGGTACCGCCTGTAATGTGACCGGTGATGGCGTGATTGCCCTGTTGATTGACAAGATGTCTGGCGAAGCAGAAGAAGGATTGGAGCTGGTAGAAGAAACAATCTAATCAGGCTTTAATTTACTCATTGAATATCACAATAAGAGTTGTTTCAGGCAACTCTTATTTTAAAGATAAACAGGATCGCGGTTAAATGTACGAAAATAATAAAACGTTATACCTCCCTTATGCAGGCCCTACTCTGCTAGAAAATGCCCTACTCAACAAAGGCAGTGCATTTTCGCCGGAAGAGAGACAAAACTTCAGCCTGATGGGACTGCTACCAGCAGCAATTGAGTCCATTACCGAACAGGAAGAAAGAGCATACAGCCAATATCAAACTTTCAATGATGATATGGATAAGCATATCTACCTGCGCAATATTCAAGACACCAACGAGACTCTCTACTATCGTTTGATTGATAATCATATCGAAGAGATGATGCCGATCATTTATACCCCGACGGTAGGTGCTGCTTGCGAAAAATTTTCCAATATTTATCGTCGTGGCCGTGGTCTGTTCCTTGGCTACCCCGATAAAGGCAACATCGTTGACATCTTAAACAACGCCGCTCGTCAGGATGTGAAGATTATCGTTATTACCGATAGCGAACGTATTCTTGGTCTGGGCGACCAAGGCATTGGCGGCATGGGTATTCCTATCGGCAAACTGGCCCTATATACCGCTTGTGGTGGTATCAATCCTGCCAACACCTTGCCAATCGTATTGGATGTTGGCACCAATAATACTCAACTTTTATCAGACCCTATGTATATGGGATGGCGTCATCCACGCATTACCGGGCAGGAATATGATGACTTTGTAGAAGAATTTATTCAGGCAGTAAAGAGCCGCTGGCCAAATGCATTAATTCAGTTCGAAGATTTTGCTCAGAAAAATGCCATGCCTCTACTCAACCGTTATAAAGATAAAGTGTGCTGCTTCAATGATGATATTCAAGGAACAGCCGCTGTTACCGTAGGCAGCTTACTTGCCGCCTGCAAGGCCGCCGGTTCCGAGCTTTCCGAACAACGTATTACTTTTGTTGGTGCTGGTTCTGCTGGTTGCGGGATTGCTGAGGCCATTGTGGCACAGATGATCGCCGAAGGGCTAAGTGACAGTGCTGCGCGCGCGCGTATCTTTATGGTTGACCGCTGGGGACTACTGACCGACAACATGCAAAACCTGCTAGACTTTCAACATAAGTTAGCCCAGAAAAGTGCCACCGTCAGTCAGTGGAATGAGACTGGTAACATTTCGCTGTTAGATGTAGTACGTAATGGCGAGCCAACAGTCCTGATCGGAGTTTCCGGTGTTCCCGGCCTATTCAGCCAAGAGGTGATCATGGAAATGCATGCCCACTGTAAGCATCCAATTGTGCTTCCTCTATCAAACCCTACCAGCCGCGTTGAAGCAACACCTTCAGACATTATTCGCTGGACAGAAGGTGATGCACTGATCGCAACAGGCAGCCCATTTGATCCTGTTATTTTTAATGACAAAACCTATCCTATCGCCCAGTGCAACAACAGTTATATTTTTCCTGGCATTGGCCTTGGTGTTCTGGCATCCGGTGCGAACCGTGTCACGGATGAAATGTTGATGGAGAGTAGCCGTGTTTTAGCCGAATGTTCACCACTTGCCCAAAATGGCAATGGTGCTTTGCTGCCTCCTTTAGAAGATATCCATCAGGTTTCTCACTGTATTGCTCTGGCCGTGGCTAAAAAAGCTGTTGAGCAAAATAAAGCGCCTCAACGTACAAAAGAGCAATTACTTGAAAAAATAGAAAGTTCTTTCTGGAAGCCGGAATACTTAAAGTACAAGCGTACTGCGCTATAAGAGCCTCTTAATGCTAGGGGGAGAGAATTTACACACAAAAACGGAATGCACTTGATAGTTGATTTCGGGTTGTAACTAATAAAAAGAGGCTGCTATTTTAATCAGCGGCCTCTTTAATACCAAGATACTAATGGGTATAAGCCTTACTTGGCTTCGATTGCTTGTTGAATTGCAGGGCCAATCTGACGCTTACGTGATGTAACACCATCAAGAGATAACCACCCTTCTTTAACATCACCGTCGAACGCTAATATTGCTACAGACAAATCAGCAGAATCAATCCACAAAAGGTTAGCACGCTTATTCTTGGTGTCGGTTACAGAGAAAAAGAGGTGATCAAGTTGATTAGCCTCTTTATATGACTTCATGGCTGTTACAAACTCATCACGTCGATCAAGCAATTGCTGGGCGGTTAATGTTTCAGCAACACCAATACCCACTTTCTTACCACCAAATTCGAAGTTTTTATAATCCATTGTCAGGATATCTTCAGCACTAACATGGCTTAGGTCAGATTTAGCTTCCAGCATTTTTTGACCAAACACTTCTATATCTTTAATACCAGCTTGTAATGCCATTTTTTCAGCGTAAGTACGGTCATATTGGGTGGTTGTAGACGATTGGAAAACAACAGTATCGGATAGAATACCCGCTAGAGTTGTACAAGCAACAGACTTTGGTAATTGAAGATTTAAACTTTCAGCGCGATCAGCCAAAATGGTAGCAGCAGAACCCCATGCTCGAATATCAATTGCAGCAACTTGAGACATATTAACGGGTTTTCCACCAATAGCGTGGTGATCGATAATGGCAACAATACTGCTTTCATTTATGCTTTTATGCAGTTGCGTTTTTTGATTAAAATCGACTAAGCCTACGGCTTTCTGACTAAAATCATTCAACTGTATTGGCGCTACTGCTTGGCAATATTCCAAGACAAATTGGCTTTCAGGATTAATAGCTTCTGGTACAGTAGCTGTACCACCATAAATATGAGCCGCAAGTATTGCTGAGGTCATCGTATCTGTATCTGGGCTTAGGTGTCCCGTCCATACCAAATTATCAGTGTTATTTTGTGAAGGGGCAGACAATTCAAATGCTGTTGCACTAGAACTTGCAAGCACCATTAACACGAGCAGTTTGTTCATCTTCATGATTCATTCCATTACATCATTAAATTTTGTAGATGGAATATATGCGCTTTTTATGACATTTAAATGAAACAAATGCTAGTTATATAGAATGAACCCAATACTCTGTTTATAAACAAGTTAATACTTTACTTTTAAAATAACATCACGTTTATTTACTTATAAAAAAAGCCGCTATTTGCGACCTTTGTAGATTCAGAATAAACGAGATAACGATAACGTAGCTACATTACACTTTTAATGTAATTAAGCGCACCCGTTATCGCAGCAACTTGTGCGTTATTACACTCATCATCATTAACCAGCGGGCTATCAGGGTAAACTTCAGTCGTTGTCGCATACGTACAATCAGTAAAACCACTACACAGCCCTAACGCTTTGGTTGCGTAGTTAATAACACCCTCTTGCGTTATAGGCTCGCCAATGATGTTGCCATCTGCATCTGCAGGAGCAATATGAGTCACTTTTCTTACTGATTCAATAATGGCTTTTTGAAATGCATCCATTGGGTTTTCAGCATCACCCACTAAATAAAAACCATCAGGAATAATGTCTGCGTCATACTCAATACCATTACGAGCAGCCAATGCAGGCCTAAATTCAGACTCATCAGAATCAGTCGTTTCATGTAAATCAATATGCGCCATAATACTTACATCAAGTGAGGCTACAAATTGCATTAAAGCAGCCGATTCTTCTGAAGGGCTATCTTTATAAAACGAACGATTAGGATCGATAGTGTTTGGATTCCATCGATTAATAATTTCGTAACCCCAAGGGCTAACACACGGTGCAACAACAATATTAAATGTGTCGCTGTAGTTCTGTACTTCAGTTTCTAGAAATTTAATTGCACCGTGTACGCCGCTTGTCTCATAGCCATGCACGCCACCTGTGACTAAAATTGTCGGCTTAGTCAGATCCCACTCTAATGATTTAACAGCATAAAGTGGATATTTTTCGACATCGTAAGAAAGCGCACCGTATTGAACCAGCTCTAAGTTTTTTTTAAGGGGCTCAAGTTTAGTAACCACTTCCTCAAGGTAAGAACGCTCTATCGTCTGGTTTGCTAACCAAGCCGCTTTTTCTTCTGCTTCCCATTTTTTTCCAGGAGTACCAATCGGATATACTAAGCCAGTCATTGTTTTTCCTTTTTATAATCGTTTTTACAACAGCTAAAGAGCATAAACATCCTTGTCGTTTTAGGCAATTGCTTTAATAAAATGACAAAAACACTCATATATACCTCAAAATGCTTGGTATAAAGGCCTAAAACACCCAACCTATCACTTAAAATTTATCCTTTACGAATACTTATTTAATCTTAACTAAAATAAATTGACCAAATCAGAGCGATTTAATTGCGAATACCTCCAAATGGTTTACATATTAGCCGGTTAGAAATGTAAGGGGTTTACAACACAATCTGTATTCACTATTATTCTTCGCATCAGGAGAGATGGCTGAGTGGTCGAAAGCACCGGTCTTGAAAACCGGCAAGGGTTTATAGCCCTTCTAGGGTTCAAATCCCTATCTCTCCGCCATATTAGTATTTAGGCGTAAGCGTGAATACAAACTGAATAAAGTGTGCCGACTTAGCTCAGTAGGTAGAGCAACTGACTTGTAATCAGTAGGTCACCAGTTCGACTCCGGTAGTCGGCACCATTTATTAGCAATCCCCCTGGAGGGGTTCCCGAGTGGCCAAAGGGATCAGATTGTAAATCTGACGGCTCTGCCTTCGAAGGTTCGAATCCTTCCCCCTCCACCATCTACAACTTTGTTACTTTGTAAGCGATACGCTTTTAAGTCACAAATTGCGTGCATCGTATAATGGCTATTACCTCAGCCTTCCAAGCTGATGATGCGGGTTCGATTCCCGCTGCACGCTCCAAACAACAACGAAGCCGCTCACTGAGCGGCTTTTTTTGTATCTGACCTTATCAGAACCCTATTTTTCTTTATCGCTACCAACAACAAACTAATACTCAGGATTATATAAGACTCGTCAACATCTCATCTGAATATTCAACTAATTCTTTCCCATCACGAACACGCTCTACATAATCAGGGTTGGCAATAAATGGTCGACCAATCGCAAGCAGATCAAATTTATCATCCGAAATTGCTTTACTACCTGTTTCAGCAGTAAAACTGCCGACACCCACTAACGTCTTGCTATAAATGCTGCGAACATAACTTGAAGCTCGACCCCCTAAATAGTCAAACTCCATAGCATCATCGAAAATGCCAATATGTAGAAAAGCTAAATCACGTTTCTCTAGCTCAGGAACAAGGTAATCGAAAACATCACGGTCACGGCTGTCACCTTTCATATTGAAATACGCACCAGGTGATACACGTAACGCCGTTCTGTCATTGCCGATACGAGCAACTATGGCATCAACCACTTCAAGTGCGAAACGCGACATATTTTCAGGAGTCAGCCCATATTCATCACTTCGGCGGTTACTGTCGTGATGTAAGAATTGATCAATTAAATAACCGTTTGCACCGTGGATTTCAACACCATCAAAACCTGCGTCAATAGCATTAGCCGCAGCTTGAGAATAATCACTAACTAATTGAGCAATCTCCTTAAGCGTTACAGCCTTTGGTGTTTGGTAAGTCAGCTCGCGCATTCTAGGTACACTTCCTTCAACACCTACTGCAGAAGGTGCCATGACATCTTGATTGCCTGTTGCTTGATAAAAGTGTGGGTGTGCTACACGACCAGTATGCCAAAGCTGTGCAAAAATTTTGCCACCGTTTTGATGTACTGCATTAGTTACTGTTCTCCAGCCGTCAATTTGTGCCGGAGTAAATAAACCTGGGGTATTAGGATAACCTTGACCGTCAGGGCGAATGACCACTGCTTCTGAAATGATTAACCCCGCCTCGCCTCGACGACCATAGTAATCAGCCATATCTTGGGTCGGTATTAATTCATCATCTGCCATACAACGAGTCAGCGGTGCCATGAGAATGCGATTTTTTAAAGATAAAGTCTTATTAAGAGCATAAATTTGAAATAAGTTAGCTGTCATAGCAACCTCTGTTTCTTGAATGAGCATTCAAGATATGCTTTTTTGAATGCTCATTCAAGAGCTTTTTTGAATATACGTTCAAAATTGGTTACAATGAACTTCACTTGTACAATATTACTCAGATATAAAGAGTCCCAACAAGAGTTACTAACTAGCCATGCGAGTTGCAGAATTTAATAGAGAACAGGTACTTAGATCTGCTATGACCTCCTTTATGGATAAAGGTTACGGTAAAACCAGTATGCAAGATCTGAAAAAAGCCACGGGGTTACACCCAGGCTCTATCTATTGTGCGTTCGAAAATAAGCGTGGCCTCCTCTTAGCAGCACTAGACCAGTACCATCAAGATAGAAATGCTGAGTTCACTGATTTTTTTTCAGGTCAAAGCCCAGTACTTATTGAGCTTAGATCCTATCTTGATAATATCGTTTTAGAATGTCAGAGCTGTGATGCCTCTCGGGCTTGTTTACTGACTAAGGCACTCAATGAAGTCGCTGAACAAGATGAAGAAGTACATGACATTATCACGCTTCATCTAGCTAACTGGCAGCAAGCAATTACTCAAGTGTTGCAAAAGGCAATTGATCAAAAAGAAATTATCAGCGAACGCAACGCCGATGCACGCGCACTTTATCTAATGATGGGTATATATGGTTTAAGAACATTCGCCCATACTCACCCTGAAGGTAATACCATAAAGAAGCTCGCCGAGCAGCTTTATCAAGATGTGTGTCGCTAGCGGATTCATTACTTAAAAACCAATACCTTACGATTAGAAAGCCATATTAAGATTATAGGAAAAAAACCACAGGAGAAATATGATGAAACCCACCCCACAAGCAAACGATCTTGCAATCAATGCTAAACCGAAGAAGAAACCAGCAACAAAAATAAATAAAGAAACTCCCCCAGACAAAAAGACAAAAGTAAGTGCCCGTAATCGTATTGAAGAAATTAAAGCACAGCAGGAATGGGAAAAGGAATGGGGAATATAACTATAATAAAACCAGAGCCGCACAATCGGGTTTTCACAAAGTTATAATTAATGTTCAGGCGTAATGACTTCCAAACACAATAAGGCTAACCATGCGTCGAATTCATCCCAAACAGATAAATATTTTGGATTGTCGAACAGTCCATTTTTAATCATTGACCACAGTTTCACGCCTGCAAAGCTTGGCTTCTTCACCTGATTTTCATTCTAAACAATCGATAATTATAAAGTTCGAAGTAGTAAGTAATGCCGCATACCGTAACCTACCATTCCAGTTTTCGACAATAGCGTTTACTTGAAATTTAACATACTTGTATGCATTGACTACGGAAAGTATAATAATTATCAGTAAGTTACTATCACTTACTGAATCACATTAAATGTCATATAGAATTATAAATTCTTGATCTATAGTAGTGATAGGTTTCAGCGATTTTTAGGGTATAGCATGTCAAAACGCATGGAAAAAGATGCAAGAAGAGAGCAGTTATTATCAACCGCTGTTTCCATTATAAAAGAGCGTGGCGCAGAAGCATTGACGCTAGCAACTGTTGCAGAGCAAGCTGGAGTAACAAAACCTATTGCTTATAACCATTTTGAAAACAAAGAAAATTTACTAAAGCAGATCTATCAAGATATTGATAATCGCTTAATTGAGTCAATACAAATAGCCAAACAATCAAGTAGTCAATCAATCACAGATACTGTATCCATTTTTTGTGAGTCATATTTTAATTGTATGTTGGAAAACTCAAAAATTTATGGGCTTACAATTGCTGCACTAAAATGCTATCCAAACAATGCAGCTCTCTCTAAAAACATTCAAGATTTCTTTGTGGATGCATATGCCGATATCTTTCAGCTACCAATTTCTGCTGATAACCACCAAAATCATTTAAAGCTCATCACAATTTATGGAGTCATAGAGTCTGTTGGTGAAGCAGCCATCTCTGGCCACATACCAAGAAATATCGCGTTAGCTTACTTGAAGGAAGAGGTTTACCACATCATTCTTAAATAGGATGTTAAAATACAGATATTGTTACTCCAGCGAACTTAATAAGATTCGCACCATTGTTATTATATGTGGGGCTTGCCCCCATCCACCGTTACGCTCACTAGCACTATTCCCTGCAGTTAAAGAGGCTTACTATAAAATTTGGCAAACCGCGATAATGAAAACTAAAATTACAACAAAATAACTATAACCTTAACGTCCCCATGATTTTAATCAAAGAATAACGAATAATTCAATCAACTAATCACGATCAATTATCCCTTATCGAAAAATACAATAAAAATCACACTTTACATAAGTTACCAATGGTAACATCCTCGTCATGGTAAGTTACCCTTAGTAATTTGCTATTTATAAATATTGATTGCTTTGAATGTAAATATATTAAAAGTAACCTTAAAATGACAATCTCCCATAAGAAATGGAGAGCTGGACTAATAAAAAACATTTAAAAATACTATCAATAGCTATTTTCATAATAAAACAATAAAAGTGAAGGTTTAAAATGGAACAATCTTCTATATGGTTAGATTTATTATCTAACCAATTGATATCGTCGTGGTTATTAGTCGGAAGTGTCGTGGGCGTTGCACTGATTATGGGGCTTTTTGTCTTAGTCAATGGAACGTCCAAGCTAGACGACGGCTTTAGCGGCAAGCTTATTCAACGCTGGTCAACTCGCAGCGTAATTATACATTGGTTCGGTGCAATACCTTGTATAATATTAATTTTCACGGGTATCATAATTGGTGCGGGCAAAGTAATCTTCGAACCGGGCGGTAGTATTTGGGCAGCAGCCGTTAAGCTCTCGGCAACATTACATGAATTAGCCGTATTCCCATTTATGATTGGTGCTTTCATCATGATTACCACGTGGTGGAAAAAACAATTATTTAGAAAGTACGATATTGACTGGTTTATAAAAGCCGGTGGTTATATTAATTTTGGTAAAAACCAGCATCCTGAAGCTGGTTTTGCTAATGGTGGTGAAAAACTCTGGTTTTGGGTATTTACAATAAACTTTATAATTCTTTCTTCTACTGGTCTTATGCTCTATTTTCCAGAGTTCGCTCCATCTCATGAATATGCACCTGCTATTATTTCCCTTCATATTATCTCTGCTATGGCTATCGGCGCTTTCGCCATTGTTCATATATTTATGGCAACCGTTATTTCTGAAGGCGGTTTAAGTAATATGACCTCTGGGAAGTGCGATGAGAACTGGGCAAAACAGCACCATAATCGCTGGTACAAAACATTAAATAAAAATAAGGCGAAATGAAATGGATAGACGTAAAGCGATTAAGCTGCTCGCTGGCGGTACTACCGTATCACTGGTATCGGCCTCTCCCGTCATTGCATCAGTAGTAGCCAGCAACTCAGAACAAGAAAACAAGAAGCTGGCGATGGTGATCGACCTGCGCCGCTGCAACGGCTGTAAAGCCTGCGTCACTGCCTGCGGTCATGAGAATGGTAACGAACCTGATGAGCACAGAACCCAAGTACTTCAAAGCAGTACTGAGATTAATGGCAAAGAGTATGTGCTTAATCTTCCCCTACTTTGCAATCAATGCGACAACCCAGTATGTACCAAAGTATGTCCGACTGGAGCCACATTTAAACGCAAAGAAGATGGAATTGTGGTGGTTGATTCCACTGGCTGTATCGACTGCAATTTCTGCGTTTACACCTGCCCTTATGACGGCGTGCGTTTCACCAACAGTAAAACAGGCACTGTAGACAAGTGTAATTTCTGCATTCAGCGCACCTCAAAAGGCTTCCTTCCTGCCTGCGTAGAAACCTGTACCGGAGGTGCTCGTGTCTTTGGTGATCTGAAAGATCCCGATAGTGACGTTTCCAAATTGCTCAAGAAGCATGAAGCGTTAGTTCTTCAGTCAGACAAGAACACCCAGCCTAACGTTTATTACATTGGCTTAACGGATACAGAAAGTGATCAGCCGTATAACCTAAATTCAGCACTTACATGGCAGCGTTAATTATGGATCGTAGACAATTTTTAAAAATGGGCGCCGCAACAACAATCACTGGCGGAATGGCTGGCATTTCTAAAGCAACTGCTGGCGAGAGTAATCAGGATATCAGCCGTTATGCACCATTAAGCGCCGAACCGGAATTTATTCTGGGTCCCGACAACAAGCTCACTAATAACCCAAACCAACGCTTTGCTTTTACTAAGTGTTTTGGTTGCTACAACGTTTGTGGTGCACGTATTCGCATCGACAATAATACCGATAAAATCCTGCGTGTCTGTGGTAACCCATACGCTCTATCCACCCAATCAGGAAATCCTGTTGCAATGGATGTATCCCCTCAAGAGGCGATGTTACAGCTCGTTGGTGAACAGGGAAATGAGAACCGAGCAACGCTTTGTGGCAGAGGTAACGCAGTCCCCGATGCCATTACCGATTCACGCCGCGTAACTCAATGCCTGAAGCGCATAGGTAAACGAGGCGAAAATCACTGGCAGTCTATCTCCTATGAACAACTAATTAAGGAAGTCGTTGAGGGTGGCAATCTATTTGGTGAAGGTCATGTTGAAGGTCTATCTGACATCTACGATGATAAAACAGTCGCCAATCCAGCCTATCCAGACTTTGGACCGAAAAAAAACCAGCTGCTAATGACAGGTTGCTCAGAAGATCCAGCCCGCTGGGGATTTTACAAGCGCTTCTCTGAAGCGTCTTGGGGTACACCAAACATAGGTAACAAAGACTCATATTGTGGCCACCAGCAAGTCGCAGGATGTGCACTTGGTGTAGAAGACGGGGCCAACAGCGGTGCACTGCCCACAACGGATTTTGAGCACTGTGAATTTGCTATTTTCATTGGTACTAATCCCGGACTTAGCGGAATCAGCCTAAACTCGGCTTCTAAGCGTTTGGCTGATGCTCGAACACAAAATCCTAACTTCAAATATGTAGTAATTGATCCGATTCTACGTTCACTCACTAACTCATCAACACCAGAAAATTGTGAGTGGATACCTATTCGCTCCAGCGGTGATACCGCCTTAATGCACGCAATGATGCAGTACATCATTAACAACGAGCGATATAATAAATCCTATCTAGCTTCATGTAGCCAAGAAGGTGCTTACAAGATTAGTGAAATCAACTATACCAACGCACCATATCTGGTCGTCACCGATAAAAAACACCCTCTATATCGTAAATTCTTGACTGCCGCAGCCTGTGGCAGAGGCGATACTGATACAAAAATGGTGATAGATGCCAAAAGCCAACAGCTAACAACGTCAGACAGTTCAGAGCCTTGTAACATCAAGTTCAGTGGAAAAGTAACGACGGAAGATGGTCAGGCAATCAAGGTTGAAACCGCCTTCTCGCTATTGGCAAAACGCGTCAATGAACATTCTATGGCCGATTACGCCGCCGAATGTCAGGTACCTGAAGCTAAGATCATAGAGCTTGCTAAAGAGTTCACTTCGCACGGTCGTCGCGTATCTATCGAAACCAATACCGGTTGTAACGCCAGCGATGGTAGTCAATTTGCTTTTGCCATGATCATACTCGCCACCCTCGTGGGAGCACATAATGCCAAGGGCGGCATGCTACACACTGGCAGTATGGGTTTTGAGAACACCTCACCTCTCTACGATATGATGGCCTTTGAACATGCACATCTTAGTGGCTTTAATGCTGAACGTTCGGGTGACTATCGTCAAAGTAATGAATTTAAAGAAAAAATCAAAAATGGAATCAACCCGTACCCATCTGATATGCCATGGAATGAAACCTTCATTCAGGACAACGCAGGAGAGCTACTCGTAGCCCATGCAAACGGTAATCCATTTAAGTTTAAGGCTTGGATTGCATGGGCAAACAACCCTCTTTATGCCTGCTCAGGCTTAAAAGACCAAGTAGAAGCATCTATCAAAGATCCTAAACAACTAGGATTGATCATCGCATCTGACCCTTACTTTAATGAAACCAATATCTACGCGGATTATTTCGTTCCGGATCTGGCTCAATACGAGCAATGGGGAGCCTCTCGTCAATGGGGAAGTGAGTTAATGGGTGATGTTGTGTCCTTCCCTATTATTACTCCTAAAACACCGCTCAATACCGAGGGCAACCGAGTGTGTATGGAGCAATTCCTAATCGATGTTGCGAAACAAATCAAACTGAATGGCTTTGGTGAAAATGCTTTCAAAGATACAACAGGTAACGCAAAAGCGATCAACACGCCAGAAGACTACTATATCCCTGTATTAGCTAATCTGGCACACAGTGACGAAGTACTGCCTACTCCAACAGAAGAAGACATTAAATTCACCAGTGTAGATCGCATTTATCCTCAGTTAAAAGAACGATTAAAGGCAGAAGAAATTGGACCAACCATGTTCTTATTCACACGGGGTGGTCGTTACCTTACGGTAGAAAGTCGATATGAAGGTGAATTCTTCAATGAAATGATGAGATGGGATGCTCAATTCCAAATATACAATGAAGGTCTAGCACACATCACCAACTTCCATTCAGGTGAATACCTTGATGGCTTGCCAGTATTTGACAAGCAAAGGTTCTGGGACGGCACCGCCATCCGCGATCTCTGGAGCGAAAATGAGTATCCATTCTACTTCTCGACGTTCAAGCATCAGCTGCGCAGCCCGTATTCCGTGACACTCAAGAGCATCACAGCCCTCGGTGAGTCAAACTTTATTCAGATGAATGAAAACGATGCGAAAAAATATGGATTGAAGACGGGTGACAAAGCACGAATAGCCACACCCAAAGGTGCCGCAATTGAGGGTATCGTTCAGGCAGATACTACCGTCGCGAAAGGCTGTATCGCAGTGCCACTTGGATATGGCCATACCGCTTTTGGCGCGAGCGATATCACTATTGATGGTAAAACCCTTACGGGGATTCCTGAAAGGAAGGGGGGTATGGCGGTGAATGCCTTTAACGCCGTAGACCCAACCCGAAAAGGCGCCAGTTTGTATCGCGACGTGACCTTTGGCTCTACCGCTCGCCATGGTATCCCGATGAAAATCGAGAAGGTGTAACTTAATAAATCACAATAAATTCATGGACTAATTTTTTGTCTTAGTTTTAGTTTTAGTTTTAGTTTTAGTTTTAGTTCATAATAAGAAAGGCTCGCAAAATCTGCGAGCCTTTATCATTGCTAAATCTATTGAGTTAGTCTAATTCCCTACACAACCAATTTGTTCTACAGGGGTTACAGGTGGCTACTCTTTAAATGTTGCTAACTACGACACTCTTCGGGTTGTGTAGAGAGGAACCAACTAAGTACTCAGCGTTGTGCAAAAGAGTAAACTACATAGAAGTGATCTTCAGCCCCTTGGTTTCGTTAGTATGGGTGGATAGCCTTTTACAACATTCATTCGGGTCTGAGCTATTTCACCGTCTTTATTTTCAGACACTAAAGGCGTAATCTAAAAAAAACACCGCACATAACCATTTAATTTATTTATCAAAAATATGTTTAAAACATACACACCAATGCGTACAATCCCTTCACTGTATTGATTTTTGGGCACCGATGATGGAATTGAAGACTTACCTATCATTATCGACCAATCCTTGGTTTAACCAAGCGGTTGAAGATGTATTGTTTAATTCTCTCAAAAAAAATCAAGCTATTTTACTGATATGGCGAAATCGCCCATCAATCAATATAGGCAAAGATCAAAATCCATGGCTCGTTTGTAATACTCAAAACGTACATAAGAACAACTTAAGTATTGTTCGACGACAAACTTATGGGGGTGCCGTATACCAAGATCCAGGCCACTCAAATTTTTCCATCATGGGTGATCAATTAGCAATTAACTCAACCACCGTAAATACAATACTCAAATTATTTCTTGAGCAATTAAATTTAATAGGTCGAGTCAACCATAATAACGAAATCATTATTTCAGAAAAGAAAATATCAAATAGTGTTAATACAATTGTAGATAGTAAGTTCCTTCAACATTGCACTATTCGTGTAAACACCGATATCTCTGTGGTTGAGTCTTTCACTAATAGACAATATGAAGAATCAGATCCGTATAGGCTGCTACAAAAATATGGCAATTTATCAAACTCAAAACCGTTTATTAATCATGAAACCATAGAGCAAGCATTAATGAATGCATGCTGTAAGCACCTTAATGTCTCAACTAAAGGCCAAAGACTCAATATCAACCCGCTTCCTAGCTTTCCAGGTCTGGGTAAAAAACTTCATGTGATATCAAGTTGGGACTGGAATTATGGTCAATCACCTGAATTTAACCGCCAGTTAATCGGACACTTCTCATGGGGAAAAGTTGAACTCGATATCACTGTGATTAAAGGAACAATCCAGTATGTTAGCTTTAAAACACCCTCTCTATTTGAGCCTATTTTAGCGCACTTCACTAAAGTAATTATCGGATACCCTTATCAAACAAAATCCATCACATCCGTAATGGGAACGCTAATGATTCATTTCAGTGACAGTCACAAAGCCCTATTAGAATTTGGAAATTGGCTTGAAAAAGAATGGCAATAAGTCTAAGTAAATGACGTAATTTCACGCATTATTACCAATAATTGAACTAAATCAAGATTCCTATTATTTCATATCCATTTCACTTTTAATGTATTGACATTGTCAGAGCCAGCATCATTTCTAGCCTTGCAGGATTTCCCACAGAGTTATGCACAACTTCTGTGGATAACGTAATAACTCAGAGTTACCCACACTATTACAACTATTGTTATCCTCTTTATTTATTTTGTCATTTTCTTATTATTTTTGTATTAAAAACATAATTATTAAACAAAACATGTAATCCTATTTGTTTCTTAGAACATTTAAAAACTTATGCACAGCTTTTTTTAACTTATGCTATTTGAACAGTGTTTATTCAGCAATGATTAAGCAAGAAACTGAAAAAGCACCTCCATTCCACTAAAAGCTCATATTGACATAAGAAAATCAACTTACGAAGTCTAAATCCGCATAGGCAAACGTTTTCATGGGAAAACAATAATAAAAATAAAAATCATAATACATTGTTTATATTGACTTAATATTCACAACCAGGCTTAAAGCCCACCTAAAGTACAAAACTTAGATTGACAGCATCATTTTAGCCACTACAATACGCGCCGTTTGCCTATATTAAGGTAGCAAGAATAACAATGCATATTGTGATCGCTTAATTTTCACAATATATGCAACACCTATAATATTGAATTTTTATTTTCGTAATTGGGTATATTTACGAAAGCTACTTAGCAGAGGTATAAAATGGCTAGCGATAATAACTATAGTCTGGGTCCGGTTCCTAACTCAGCAAGAAAAGGCGTTGCGTCGCTTACCATGGTGATGCTGGGATTAACGTTCTTTTCTGCCAGTATGTGGACAGGTGGGACACTCGGTACTGGCCTCTCTTTTGATGATTTCCTCCTCGCTGTTCTTATTGGTAATTTAATTCTCGGTATATACACTTCCTGTCTCGGTTATATTGGCGCTTCATCCGGTTTATCTACTCACCTTCTCGCTCGATTCTCCTTTGGTTCTAAAGGCTCTTGGCTCCCTTCTCTCATTCTCGGCGGCACACAAGTTGGTTGGTTTGGTGTTGGCGTCGCAATGTTTTCTATCCCCGTTCATAAAGCCACTGGCATTGACACCAACATCCTCATCCTCGTTTCTGGTCTTCTAATGACCGCCACTGTTTACTTCGGCATCTCTGCCTTAATGATACTTTCAGCAATTGCTGTTCCTGCTATCGCTATTCTCGGCGGTTACTCTGTCAATGAAGCGGTCAATAGTGTGGGCGGCATCGATGGATTAAGAGCCGTTACACCAGCAGAACCGATGGAGTTTTCAACAGCATTAGTTTTAGTGGTAGGCTCATTCATTTCAGCCGGTACATTAACAGCTGACTTTGTTCGATTTGGCAAGAAACCAAGAAGCGCAGTTTTCGTCACTATGGCTGCTTTCTTTGTGGGCAACTCATTAATGTTTTTATTCGGTGCTGCTGGCGCTGCTGCAACGGGCCAGTCTGATATTTCAGAAGTTATGATTGCACAAGGTCTTCTTATTCCTGCCATCATTGTTCTTGGGTTGAATATCTGGACAACCAATGACAATGCACTTTACGCATCAGGTTTAGGTTTTTCTAACATTACAGGATTGCCAAGTAAGTACCTATCCATGATTAATGGTGTAGTCGGTACACTATGTGCACTTTGGTTATACAATAACTTTGTTGGTTGGTTAACATTCCTATCAGCGGCAATTCCACCGATTGGCGGCATTATCATTGCAGATTTCTTGAAAAACCGTCATCGTTACAAGGATTTTGCGAATGCTGAATTTACAACAGTAAACTGGGCTGCTATTGCGGGTGTGGCAATTGGTATTGCTGCGGGTCACTACTTACCAGGAATCGTACCTATAAATGCGGTTCTAGGTGGTGCTATTAGCTACCTTATTCTGAATCCGCTTTTAAACCGTGTTGCTGAAAAAGCACCAGAACAGGCTTAAATAGATTATCAGAAGTATTTATAATACGTCAGAGAAACGCATAAGGATAACAAGATGCAATCTTCAAATATGCTAATTAAAAACATCACATTACAAGGCACGGAAGGCCTGCATCAAATTCTGATTGAAAATGGACGTTTTAAGACAATCACATCAATGGATAACGAGCTAACCGTTAATGCCGACAGTGCCATTGTTGATGGTGAAGGTGGCCTTGCCGTGCCGCCTTTCTGTGAGCCTCATATCCATTTAGATACAACACAAACAGCAGGCGAACCCAGCTGGAATATATCTGGTACTTTATTTGAAGGTATCGAGCGCTGGTCTGAGCGTAAGTCATTGCTTTCTATTGAAGATGTTAAAACGCGCGCCAAGCAAACGCTAAAATGGCAAATTGCCAATGGTGTACAACATGTTCGTACGCATATTGATGTTTCAGACCCGACTCTTATTGCACTAAAAGCCATGCTTGAAGTAAAAGAAGAGATGAAACAATGGGTTGATATTCAAATTGTTGCTTTCCCGCAAGAAGGTATTCTTTCTTACCCTAACGGTAAAGAGTTACTGGAAGAAGCAGTAAAGCTAGGTGCCGATGTTATTGGTGCAATTCCCCACTTCGAATTTACCCGTGAATACGGTATTGAATCTCTGCATTATGTGTTTGAGCTTGCCCGTAAATATGACCGTTTGATCGACGTGCATTGTGACGAAATTGATGACGAACAATCACGCTTTGTCGAAACCGTTGCTGCATTGGCGCATAAATTTGATATGGGCGATAAGGTAACGGCAAGTCATACAACGGCGATGCACTCGTACAATGGTGCTTATGCTTCTCGCTTGTTCCGCCTATTGAAGATGTCTGGTATTAACTTTGTGGCTAACCCATTGGTGAACATTCACCTTCAGGGGCGTTTTGATGATTATCCTAAACGTCGTGGTATTACACGCGTTAAAGAAATGCTAGCCGCTGATATTAATGTTTGTTTTGGTCACGATGATGTATTTGACCCTTGGTATCCTCTAGGCACAGCTAATATGCTGCAAGTTTTGCATATGGGTCTGCATGTGTGCCAAGTAATGGGCTACGATCAAATCAATAATTCACTCGATCTGATTAGTACTAAATCAGCACGTACATTAAATATTCTTGATACCTACGGGATAGATGAAGGTAAGGCTGCAAGCTTACTTATTTTACCTGCAGAGAATGGTTTTGATGCTGTTCGTCGCCAAGTACCTGTTCGTTACTCAATTCGACATGGTAAAATACTGGCAGAAACACAACCAGCAGTAACAAGTATTAATCTAGAAGAAACTGAGAGTGTGACTTTCCGTCGCTAATTTTTATTTCTAATTAATCTAAAAAAGCCACCAACTGTATGGATTTTCCAACCGAACAGTTAAGGTGGCTTTTATTTTATGCCTATTTTTACTTATTCAGCGTTTAACCCTGTTTTACAGTGGCCTTACGTCTAAAAGCTGTAATGAACGATAGCAGCAGCAAACTTAACCATGAAGATGTCCCACCATTGTCTTCATGTTCAATTAAATTACAATTATTTGGTGAAATAGCATCGACCCCATTAAGGCATTGCTTTCGGCTGTCTTTAATAAAATTAGGCTCCTGAATTGAATCGTTCGGTACTGAGCCCATATAAGATTGAATCCAATCAAAATAAGTACCCACTCGGGTATAAAAGGTTGGACGGTTAATCGAACCACACACAGGCATACCAACTGGTGCACCACTCACAATACCATGCTGAACCCACGCATTATTACTGTTTAGTGCCCTTAGTGCTCCACCACTATCACCTTTACAAGAATCATTACCAACAGAACCACCAACTTCTAATAATTCAGACGGTAAAGTGCATATTTTCGTTTTATTAAAAGGGGTATCAATAATAAAAGGCGTATCGTTACCATTTTCTAAACGTTGATAACATTCGTAAATAGGTAAAAAAGATAATGTTGTTTCTTGAAGTATATTGGATTGCTCTGTCCCTTCGGAGTTTGTTGCTCCCCATCCGGATACTTTTGCATTTTTAGGTCGAGAATGCTCTTGCCATTGTTCATTTAATCTTATATCAATCTCGTCTGCACTCGAAGCATTTGCAAGCTCTATCGGCGTTATGTCGCTAAAAATACGATTAACTCTTAGCAAGGCTAAATCATTGTCTAATGCGGTATGTACCAATTCTGTCACTTCTGTACCGTCTGATTCATAACTAATATTATGAAACGCGAAGGGGGTGTAGTCAGGATGTACAACAACATGTGAAACTGAATAAAAATGTTCAATATCCGTTTGGGTTACATCGTTAATACCAGCAACAATACTGATTCGACTAGGCTCTAATACGAAATAACTTCCAGCATCAATTGAAGAGCCTGAACTCATCACAACGCAATGCGCAGCAGTCAGAACCCAGTTCTCATTAATGACAGTTGCGCCACAAATTGGCATGTCATTAAGTTCGCTCACCCGTATTGTCGCCATCCACTTCTGCTCGCCTACAGGTACATCAGATCCCCCGACAACGTATGGAGTGATCTCACTTGCTTGAGTACTGAAAGTGCCTATCAAGCAGCACATACTCAATAGACTTCCACTTAATGCTTTTCTGATACATGCTGAGTCTCCCTTGCCCATATCGCACTTCCTTGTTTATAAAAATTTGGGCAGTATACCCAAACAGAAAAATACGAAGATAGTTGAAACATTGGAGTGCGATTGACCTCATCTTTTTAGCGTGATGGTATTACATCGACAAATAAGAAAGATAAGTCACTCTCATTTGATGTTAAGTTATAAAAACAAAAAAGCCACATCATTATGATATGGCTTTAAAGTTTAACTATGTGTAATCGTTAGTTCAGTGTAGAGCAACTAACATCATCATAATCGATTTGAACAAACAGGCCACCCAATTCAGCCGCTAAGGTTGGGTAAAAATCTAAATTTTGCGCTGTTTTAATGTCATCTAAATCAATTTTGTAAACGTCTAAACCCACTTTCTTAATTTCATCGGGTACACAGGCTTTATTGCCACTTTCAAAACACAGCCCTTCATCACCAACCACAATTTGACCGCATGACTCTGCGTGCACTGTGATACCAGCGTTAGTTAAATCTGCTTTAATACCATCAGGAAAATCATTAGGCAGTAAGGCTTTTGTATCAGCGTTAAGCTCGCTTAATTCATAATAACCATCAGGTAAACCTGTCGTTGAACCTTCAACTTGTACACCAGAAACAGCAAACACTTTTGTTTGACCCTTTAGAATATCTTTTACATCGTCTTCATCACAACCAACAAGCGCTAATAACGCCAATAGCACAACTGCCTTTTTCATGAAAATCCCTTGTCTTTAAATTATGTATTTCAAAATAAATTCTACATTCCTCACATCACTCGTTCACAACTCAAATAACGAGGTGAGAGGTTATTGATATAGCAAATGATAGTATCTTTGTATTTACAAAAGATCATCTATATATCAACCTGAATGCGGACATTATCCGTTTTTATATTTAAAAGCTTAGACTGCTGATTAATTAGTATGCAAATTTGGATGCACCTATAGATACCCCCTATTTCGGATAATAGCTGTACACTCTTCCTTACCCTTTCATCATATATGTATCTACCAGCACAACTAAACGGGCTTTTTCATCGTCTGAAATGAAACTTGCTTCGATACCGTTCCTTGTAAACTGTGCAACCTCATTCTTTGTCATTGAATGTGAATTTGCCACCGCATGAAAATTCGCATTCATATAGCCACCGAAATATGCAGGGTCATCAGAGTTAATTGTTACACACACACCTTTGCGCAATAAATCGACAATATTGTGCTGTTCCATTTTATCGAATACTTTTAACTTAATGTTCGATAATGGGCATACCGTTAATGGCGTACGATTTTCAATCAGCTTTGCAACTAATGCGTGATCTTCGACACAGCGAACGCCGTGATCAATACGCGTAATGCCCAACATACTAAGTGCATCGTGAATATTCTGTGCTGGCCCTTCTTCACCGGCATGAGCGACTGTCAAGAACCCTTCATTCAATGCCTTTTGGAACACCTTCGCGAATTTCTCTGGTGGGTGACCTTGCTCTGAAGAATCCAAACCCACACCGATGATTTTATCTTTATACGGTATAGCTTGTTCAAGCGTTGCCAACGCAGCCGTTTCGTCTAGATGGCGTAAGAAGCACATAATTAACTGGCTCGAAATACCCAATATTTTATTAGCCTCCTCAAGGGCACGGTGTATTCCGCTCACGACAGTATTAAAAGCAATACCACGATCGGTATGAGTTTGAGGATCGAAGAAAATTTCGGTGTGTACAACGTTGTCTTCTTTACAGCGGAGTAAATATGCCCAGGTAAGATCAAAGAAATCTTGTTCATGAATTAATACGTTTGCCCCCTGGTAATAGATATCAAGAAACGATTGAAGATTATGAAATTGGTATGCGTCGTGAACTTCTTGTGGCGATTGAAAGGGAATCTGTACCTGATTACGTTTAGCTAGCTCAAACATAAGCTCAGGCTCTAGCGAACCTTCTATATGAAGGTGAAGCTCAACTTTTGGTAATCCGTTAATAAAGTCTTTCATATCATACTCTTAATCTAATGGGGTTTAGATTAACAGCCTTTCTACTCAGCAGTTTTTAGACATACAAAGAGAAAAGCGATCAATCACTCAACTCTTCGTAATCAGAATTTTACGGATTCTGGTAGAGACCCCCACACCCTATAAGTGGGGTTATACGAAGTAACTTTACCAATTATTACAAGCACTAAACAGCTTAATCATTTTGGTAAAGTTACTACTGAATTTTTCCATACTTCATACGATGGCGCAATCAACAAATCAATTAATTAAAGATCGCTTCTGCATTCATGAATTTTTGTACCCATATTAACTTCTGGTAATGACTTAATATCAATACTTGTTCGTTTTTCGCCGTTATAAGCCTGAAGAAACGCTTTAAGCAAATGTTCTTCTTTAACTAATAATATTTTAGCAGCATTTACCTCTTCGAGTTCTGGATGCTTTTCCCTGAATTGAATGAGCTTTGCATAACTGTTCTTTAATTTATTAGTTAACTGTCTATCGATGATAAAACTCATATACAACATTCCCTTAGTAGATAAGGCATACTATAAAGCATTTTCTGTACCAAGTTTTAACAGCTGCTATATCGTAATTTTATGTCATGATTTGCATATTGAAATGCTTTTTTCAACGCAAATTGATTATTTATATAAATCAACTACTTCACTCAGCACACAGTACTAATAAGTAGAGGATATCTTACAAAGTAAAATCATAAACAAAATATTCCAACAAACCATAACAATAATTTATTATCGATAAACGATAATTATACATTGATCTTCGATTGAAATAATCTTAGTATTTGCACATCCACTTAACAGGAAGTTCGTTATGTCTAAGATTCAAAAACAAAGTCGCCGTGCCCGTTTGTTATTTCAGTTCTTTTTTGCACTTACACCTATTGCGGTGTGTTACTACTGGCTAACCGTTGAAACACCGTACGACTTTTTAACCTCGCGCGGTATTATTCAACTCAGTTATGACTTCGACAGTTACACGCAGCTGCCGTTCACACTCACGACGCGCATTTTGGCGGTAGTCGCTAGTTTATTACTGTGCAGTATCATTATGTATGCTTTAACAGTGCTAATTCGTTTATTTCGCAACTACGAAAAAAACGAAATATTCACCCTTGAAAATGCCAACTACTATCAACAATTAGGTTACAGCGTGTTCTATTGGGTTGGCGCTTCTGTAATATATGGCGCGTTAATGTCGGTAATTTTATCGTTTAATAACCCTCCTGGTGAGCGCATGCTAGCAATTAGCTTTGTTGGTATGGATTTTTTGACTATAGTCTTCGGATTTATTGTTCTGATCATTTCATGGGTGATGAAGGAAGGATACACTCTTGCCGATGAAAACAGCCACACGATTTAAGGAGTCATAATGACTATTCGTATTAACTTAGATGTGATGATGGCAAAACGGAAAATGCGCTTAAAGACCTTAGCGCAGCTGGTAGAAATTACCGAAGCCAACTTGTCTGTATTAAAAAACGGAAAAGCGAAAGCCGTCCGTTTCTCCACACTCGCTAAATTATGTGAGGTATTAGAATGTCAGCCTGGTGATATTCTGGAGTTCGAAGCCAATAGCAACGAACAACAAAGCTAGCGGTAATCTTGAAAGCTAAAGATACTAAAGCCCACATAACCGATTAAAACATGGGTTATATGGGCTTTTCTTTTTGATTAAGTGTTATCGCAAAAAACTACGAACGCACGACAACCACGGGATAGTCATCGAGCTGAATGATTTGGGATTTCACATTAAATAAGTCTTTGATTAATTGTTCATCAATAATATGCGTCGGTTCACCATACGCAAAAAGTCGTCCGTCATGTAATGCTGCCACTTTATTGGAATACTGAATCGCGAGGTTCAAATCATGTACCACCATTAAAGCGCACGCTGAATACTGGCGCGTATACAATTTTACATACTCAAGCAGTTTAAGCTGATTACTCATATCCAGTGCTGACGTTGGTTCATCTAATATCAACACTTTGGGTTTATTGATAACCGCTTGTGCTAAGCCGACCATTTGGCTTTCACCACCAGATAACTCAGTACAAATTTTGTTCGCTAAATGAATAATGCCAATGCTATGCAATAAAGCTAATGCATTTTCTGCACTATCGGCTTTGGTAAATAATGAGTTTGATCCAACATGCATGGTCGTAATAAGTAATTCGACAACACTGATACTTGCGGTAATACGGTGGTCTTGAGGCAAATAACCAATTTCATCAAGAACCAACGGCTTACCAGCCAAGGTAATCAAATGAGGATCAAATCGGATCAGCTTGGTCATCTGTTTGAGTACCGTCGACTTCCCTGCCCCGTTCTTACCAATTAACGAGACCATTTCACCAGCATGAATTTCTGGAATTGTCAGGTCATTCAACACGCGGTTACCGCCAAATGACACTGAGAGATTACTAATTTTAAGCGCCATTAGAACTTACCGCCCTTTTTCACAATTAGGAAAATAAAGAACGGTATACCCACCATCGACATCACAACGGTTAAAGGCAGAATAATACCCGGCATAATTGATTTACTGGCAATAGAAGCCAGCTCTAATAAGACCGCCCCCAGCAAGAAAGAAGCAGGTAAGAAATAACGTTGATCTTCACCTAAGATCATTCGGGCAATATGCGGTGCAACAAGCCCAACAAAACCAACAGCACCAACAAAAGAAACCGAAAGAGATGTAATAACAGACACTAATAATAAGGTTTTAACGCGTAACCGATTAACATTGATCCCCATTGATTCTGCACGTTCCTGACCAATTTTAAGCGTCGATAATTTCCATGAATCCTTCATCATAATGGCAAGTACGATAGGTAACAGAATCGCTAAAACCGTAATTTTTTCCCAGCTGCCACGATCTAATGATCCCATTTGCCAAAACACTAAAGTTTGCAACTGTGTCTCTGTCGCAATGTATTGCATCATAGTTAGCATGCTGTCGTAGGCAAACATGATTGCCACACCAAATAGCATTACACCTTCTATCGATACGCGTTTTATAGAAGACACGCCAGCAATCATGAATGTCGTTAACAAGCACATAATGAACGCCATGAATGCAACTTGGTATTCGACCGGAATAAATGGAATAGCAATCACATTAGTAATAACTAAAGACGCACCAAAACCCGCAGCAGCCGACACGCCGAACGTATAAGGATCGGCGAGTGGATTATTCAGCGTGGTTTGCATTTGCGCCCCAGCTAATGCTAAAGCCCCACCCACTAAAGGTGCCATCAATGACATTGGCATACGAATATCCCAAATAATGATACGGCTAGCAATATCACTCGACGATGGATGAAAAATACCATTCAATACTTGGTCAAGGGTCAAACCTTGCGATCCAATAAGAATATCTGCAATTAAGCAAATAATGCTCATAATAAAGAAGACTGCCAAGGCAATCTTCTTTTTCTGATTACGAGCACGATGAGCAGTTAACTCAAGTGCAATTGAACTCACTTCTTCATTACCTCGAAGTTATTTTGCCCAAATACACCTGACGCTTTACGGTTCGCAAACTTCAGGTTCATCTCTTCAAATGTTTTCTCTGGATTCAAGTCTTTGAACTGCTCCGGATGAATCCACTTGGCAAAATATTCCATCGCCACTAAATTGTACGGCGAGTTATAGAAAGGCATATAAATCGAATACACGTTCTTGTTCTGGTAAGCATTCATAGCTTTTAACCACGAACGGTCCATCAACTTGCTTGTTGCTTTGCTAATAGCAGCCTGATTCAGAGGTGCATAACCAAATGGAACGCCACTCGTTGCATTTCCTTTTTTGTCAATCCAGCCCGTTGTTTGCATGATGTACACATCTGGCTGGTTACTTATCACACTTTCTGGTGACATCTGCCCTGTAATAGCACCTTTTAGGGGTTTGTCTGCAATATTGGTTGCTTTTAAATAAGGGATATATGCGCCCATATTACCGGTCGCAAATGTTTGGCAACAAGAACCGTCATAACCCGCCGCACGCTCTATGAATACGCGCTTATTGAGTTCTGACGCAGGTAATGTCGCAACAACATCCGTTAAGTTTTTCACATGCTGTTGATAATAATTGGCAAATGCTTTGCCTTGCTCATCTTTACCTAGCGCTTTAGCTAACGTTGTCACAGATTTCACAGTATTTTTTACGGGATCTTCACGAAAATCGATAGCAATAACTTTAATGCCAAGTTTATCTAATTTAGCAATAAGCCCTTTTTCTTCTGCCAGTTTTACATTTGAAATATCGACAACAAAAAGATCCGGTCTTATCTTCATATTAATAAAGCGTTCAGTATCAAATTCGCCAGATTTAATCTTCCCAATATGTGGGACATCTTTTAGTTGTGGGAAATCTTTAATGTAATTGGCATACATACTAGGAGCAGAAACGCGCATATCATCACGCCAAGCAACAAGATGGTCAGCAGCTTCTTGCTGATAAATAATTTCTAGTAATGGAAAAACACGACCGGTCGATAAAGCGATATTTTCAGGTTGTGACTCAATCGTAACCTGACGACCAGAAACATCAGTAACAGTGACGGGAAATTGAGCAGCAATTGACGAAAATGAGAATAGTGCCGATGAGAGACAAAGTAGTTTAAACGCGTTTTTCATTCTATTTAACAACAATAAAGATATTTAACGCCAATACTAATGATAATAATTATCAATTTAAATATCGTTAATTGGAATATTAGCTTTCAATTTTACCAAGAAAACCTTACTTATATTATGGATTAACGTGTAATCTTCCAGCGCTATTAAGGGACAACTTCGCCTCTCTTCAACAATACTGTTAATATTAACTGCATATAATCTATTTCGTATAAGTATATTGAAGCGCAAACAAGCACTATCACAGCAATAATGCTCAGGGCATAATGACAAGTAAAATCTGACTTATTCATACTGCCTCTAATGAGGATAAAAATAGATAGCACACTTAAGTAAAGCGTCATTGCGAATCTATTCGCTTTGACGCCATAGAGTTATAAGCCGCTATATGCTCAGCTATTACTTAGCTTTTACCGTGGAATGCAAAACGACTAAATTCTTTGCCTTCCTGCGTAACTGCTTTGTACTTCACTGATCTTGATTGGTTTATCGCAAGCGGTACAAATACACGCCCCTTATCATTTGTTTTAAACTCAGCTTTTGATTGTGGAACGTTCACCGCCGATACAACAGCATTCTCAACAGGCTTTCCATTATCCGTCACAGTCACCCACGCTCCATTTGGTGAATCAACCACTTTCAATCCAGCAAAAGACATTGAAGAGAAAGCGATAAGCATAGTTGCGATTACAATATTAGACTTTTTCATAAGTGGAATCCTATGTGTTGTTATATTCAAATTCGTCGTGTTCTGTAGGCTTCGAAGAACTGGTACTAAAATAACAACTGGTCGGTAAAAATGCGGTAAATGGACGTAAAGGTTTTTAAATTAATTTAAGTTCTTGTCAGTATGTAAATTTTTAAGCAGCGTAACTAAAAAACGATATTACGGTTAACCCGTAATATCGCTCTATCTTTATTTAATACCATTTAACGTATTTTATTTATTCATCATCTAATGCTATAGCTGCTTAGTTAACCTCTGAGGCATATTGCCCTTTGCGTTTATACTTTTCTATTAACTCATTAATAAATACAAAAAATACCGGGACGAAAAAGATAGCAAGCACAGTACCACTTATCATGCCACCGAGTACTCCGGTACCAATCGAATTCTGGATTTCTGAACTTGCCCCCGTCGCTATCACTAATGGAATAATACCGCAGGTAAAGGCTAATGATGTCATCAATATCGGCCTCAATCGCATCTTAGCGGCATCTATCGTCGCATCTAAGAGCCCTTTTCCCTGTGATCGCTGAATCTGTGCGAACTCAATGATTAATATAGCGTTCTTTGCAGAAAGACCAATGATAGTAACTAAACCTACTTTAAAAAAGACATCATTGGACATATTAGTAACCATTACCGCTGCGATAGAACCAATAATGCCTAATGGAACGACTAAGATCACGGCTAATGGTGTCGTCCAGCTCTCATATAATGCCGACAACACAAGGAAAATTACTAACATCGAAAATGCTAATAGCAAAGTAGTTTGCGATTCAGCTTGTTTCTCTTGGCGTGAAATGCCCGTCCACTCAATACTGGTTCCCGTTGGTAATGAGGCAACAATTTTTTCAATTTCAGCCATTGCTGCACCACTTGAAACACCAGCAACGGGAGCAACCGAAACAGCAACCGATGGTATACCATTGAAACGAGTCAGCTGAAGAGGCGCCGCTTTCCATACTGGCTCTATAAATTCTGATAGGTACACCATCCCCCCGCGTTCATTGCGAATAGACAGCTTCAAGATATCTTCCAAACGCATACGTGATTCTGCATTTGCCTGAATGATCACTTGCTGTAAACGCCCTTTGTTCGGGAAGTCATTCACATAGTTCGAGCCTAAAGCCGTTGAAATAGTTTCACTGATCGACGTGAAAGAAACCCCTAATACTTGTGCTTTTTTACGGTCGATCTTCAATTTAATGCTATTGGTTTCTGGTAATGATTCAAAAAACACACTCGAAAATGCGCTATTTTCTCGCGCTTTTTGAATAAATTGACGTTGTATATTCTGAAATTTTTCATAACCAGAGTTTGAGCGATCAAGCAACTGTAAAGAAATATTCGACGATGTACCTAATCCATCAATTGCCGTCGGTAGCATGCTAAACACTACACCTTCATTCAGATCTTGCAAATACTCTGTCAGTGCTTGTACCTCTTGCTGAGTCGTTGCGCTATTCCGTTCATTCCAATCTTTCAAAGTAGTAACTGCAAACGCAGAGCCTGCCCCCGAGCCACTAAAACTGAAACCAAGTATCGACATGCTAGATTCAACTGCATCACGTGATTGCACAAAATTTTCAACTTTCTTAACCACATCCATTGTACGTTCAGCAGTCGCATCGGAAGGTAATTGAATCGACGTCAAGAAGTACCCTTGATCTTCTTCTGGTAAAAAGGTGCTCGGAATTTGATTGAAGGTAAACACAGCAACAACAACGAACGCCAGGTAAATCACCATCATTCGACCGGTTCGGACCACTAGTTTAGCCACCCAGCTTTGATAGCCTTTAGTCAAACGTTCAAAACAACGGTTGAACCAGCCAAAGAAACCGCGCTTATGTTCATGAGTCTCACTGTGCGGTTTCAAAATGGTGGCGCACAATGCAGGCGTCAGCGTTAAAGCAAGAAAAGCAGAGAACAAAATAGATACCGACATGGCTAACGAGAATTGCTGGAAGATAATCCCGACCGAGCCAGCTGCAAACGCCATCGGAATAAATACCGCGGAAAGTACCGCAGTAATTCCTACCAATGCGCTGTAGATATCTTTCATCGCCACCTGCGTTGCTTTCTTCGCAGACACACCTGTTTCTGAAATAACGCGCTCTACGTTTTCTACCACTACAATGGCATCATCAACAATAATCCCGATAGCAAGCACCATTCCGAACATTGAAAACACATTAATCGAGAAACCAAGCATCAGCATTACAGTAAATGTGCCCAGCAAGGCTATCGGAGCCACAATTGCAGGAATAACGGTGTAACGCACATTCTGCAAGAACAAATACATCACTAGAAAAACAAGCACCATGGCTTCCGCCAACGTCACAATAACTTTGGTAATAGAAATTTTCGCAAACGGAGCAGCATCAGATGTAATGGTGTAATCAATGCCTGCGGGCATGGCTTGTTTCAGCTCATCAAGGCGTGAACGAATACCATTCGACGCGCTAATAGCATTAGCCCCTGGCGACAATTTTACCGATGCCGATGTTGAGGGTTGCCCATTTTCACGATTTGAATACTGATAATTCTGAGAGCCCAATTCAACTTCAGCTACATCACCCAATAGAACTGAGCCACCATTAGGCGTAGATCGCAATACAATGTTTCTAAACTCTTCAGGGGTTTCTAATTGCCCCTGGGCAGTTAATGGCACAACCGTTTTCTGACCTTGGCTAATCGGTGCATCGCCGACTTTACCCGGTGAAATTTGAACATTTTGCTCTTGAATGGCTTTCGCTACATCGCTCACTGTTAAGTTGAACGCATTTAACTGAATAGGATTAATCCAAATGCGCATCGCAAACTCAGCACCAAACATTTGAATACGACCTACACCGGGAATCCGTTTTAGCTCCTCGACAATATTACGTATCATGTAATCGCTAAGTTCAGATTCCGTGTACTCGCCATTCGGTGAGATTAAGCCCACATACATCAAAGTACTTGATGATGACGACTCCACTTGAATACCCGATTGACGAACAGATAATGGTAAACGTGCTTCAATCGCTTTCAATTTATTCTGAATTTCAACTTGCGCTAGCTCAGGGTTAATTCCATTTTCAAACGTTGCCGTTATTTCAGCACTGCCTGTCGAGTCCGATGACGATTTAAAATACATTAAGCCTTTAACACCAGAAATTTCCCGCTCTATGAGTGACACCACACTGTCGTTCAAGGTTTGGGGGCTCGCCCCAGGATACGTTAAATAAAGACTAACACTTGGCGGTGCTACACTCGGAAAGCGCTCGACGGCCAAGTTAGGAATAGATATCACCCCAGAGAGGATGATCAAAATAGCGATCACCCATGCAAAAATCGGGCGATTAATAAAAAATTGAGACACAGTTAAATTCCTTTCTATCCGGCTTGAGCAGACGGATTCCAATCAGAAGCATTCAATTCAACGTCCGGCATAATGTTCTCATAACCTTCGATGATGACTGAATCGCCGTTTTTTAAGCCAGATGACACGACATATTGATGGTCTTGGATGCCATCAAGGGTAACGCTACGCTTAATGGCATCATTAGATGCAGTCACAACGGAAACAAATGCTTCGCCGTTGCTGGCGCGTTGAATCGCTTGCTGGGGTAATAAAAAGGCATTAAGTGAACGGCGAGGAACTTCGGTACGCACATACATACCAGGAAGCAAGGTACGCTTAAGGTTATCAGCCACAATACGAACAATTAAATCTCCGGTATTCAAATCTACGCTGATCCCAGAGAAAACAATCTTACCAACAATGTCTTCAGAGCTATCATCAGATAGCTTGATATTCACACCAAGCCCTTTCTGGTTCGTAGCTTCACCTTTCGATAGTAGCTTACGTAAGGTTGATAGCTTAGAGGCTGGTTGTCTAACATCGATATATACTTTGTCGATTTGCTTAATAATGGCGAGTGCTTGGCTATCCCCTTTATTAACTAATGTCCCTTCCGTCACTAGGGCCTGTTCAATAATCCCGGAGATAGGCGCTCTTATCGTGGCATATTTAAGGTTCAGCTTACTTTGTTCTAACGTCGCCTCGTTCTGCATAACGTTTGCCGAGGCTTTTTGTTGATTAAAGACCGCTTCTTCGTATGCTTGCTTACTAACAGCACTACTTTTATCCAAGGCTTGTAAACGTGTATACTTACGTTTTGCTAGTAGCAAATTAACATTCGACTGAGCTAAGGATGCCTCTTTTTCTTTAATATCAATAAGAAATGGTTCTTTATTTATTTGGAATAATGGCTGGTTCTTCGCTGTCATTTCACCCTGTTTAAATAAACGTTCCGTGATAATCCCACTCACTTGAGGACGTATCTCAGCGGTACGAAAAGCAACTACTCGTCCTTGAAGTTCATCAAACAAAGTTACCGATTTTTTCTCAGCTTTCAGAACCGATACATTAGCAACCATAGGCTGTTCCATTTCTGCAGCTTCTAAGCTTTCAGTGAAAGGACTTCCCTTGCATCCAACTAGCAATGCACTGACAAGCAACGAAGTTATCAGTAAGCTAGATTTTTGAATATCGACCGTCATTACTACTCTTCTTAAGAATAAGCTGTTACCCCGCCCAATGGAGATAACCAATCTAATAAAAAAGAGACATTAACGTTGAGGTGGTAAAAATGCGGTAAAACGTCTTAACTCAATACCAATAAATCGAATAAATCGAATAAATCGAATAAATCTTAAATGTCTAACCGTATAAATTACTTCACTTAATGCGGCTTTTACTCAAAATTTACTTTCGTTGGTTTAACATTGATAACCATCTGACCAACATATTCAGAATACGGAAACGAACTTGGTCAACGCTTTAGGGGCTTGAATTATTACTGCATCTTTGGGGAGAACTGTCTTATCTTATTATTTGCAACATCCCCTTTGAAACTACTTCTAAATTCGATGAAAAAGGCTGAGCGACTAATAGAAATGGAACTTATAAAACAAATTAAGAAACTTGAACACATAAAAACAGCCAGATACATAAAAGATTTTACTTTATATGTCGAATTGAGTAATGGTGAAAGAGGTATGATTAACTGTGCATCACTGGCTAGACAGCAGATGTTGTTTAAACAAGTTGTTACTGATGATAAACGTGATGTTTATTCGGTCAATAACCGCATTATTCAGTGGTACAACCATGCGTATATTCATATTGAGTGGATTAAACAAAATATGATAGCACTGAACAATGAACGACCACTTGATGATGTATCTTCCCAAAATTGGCGAATAAAAATGAAATATTGGTTTATTGATTTCACAAATTCTGACATATCAGAATATGTTGGTTTTATACTAATAGTCGTTTCATTTGGGATCGCAGGATGGCTAATCAGCGCACTGGTTATTTAATCTGATGAATAATAAATGCCTAACCACATAAATTACTTAACTTAATACGGTTTTACCCAAAACTTACCTTAATTGGTTTAGTATTGATAACGATGAAGTCAACAAGTTAAGAAGTAGCATTGTAATAATTAAGTAGATTGTTCTTATACACTTAAGTAGCTCCCCCCCATTTAAGAATACGCAAAAGGTAACTATGACTCGTGTATTGCTGATCGAAGATGATCGAGACCTCGCTGAAACACTGCTACAGCTGATGGAGTTTGAAAATATGGTTCCAGATTACGCCAGTAATGGTGTTGCTGGTCTCACGTTGGCACAAAGCAATCGCTACGACATACTCGTAATTGATATCGGTCTACCTAAAATGAACGGTTTGACATTGTGCGAGCAGCTACGCCAAGAAGGTTGCCAGACCCCTATCTTATTTTTAACGGCACGAGGCAGTATCGATGACAAGCTTGCTGGGTTTGCATCAGGTGGCGACGATTATTTATCTAAGCCCTTTGATAATCGTGAGCTTTTAGCTCGTATCATGGTACTTTCTGGTCGCCGAAGCAGCCAGACTCCTCTAATAAAAGTCGCAGATTTATCGCTTGATAATAGTGCTTACCAGGTATTCCGCGGTGAACATCACGTTAAGCTTACCCCCGCATCTTTCACTATTCTTGAATTATTAATGCGAGCAAGTCCAAAAGTGATCAGCCGCGAAGAACTCGAAGACGCTCTTTGGGGAGAAGACGCGCCCAACAGCAATACTTTAAAAGCACATATTTACTACCTACGCC
This sequence comes from Photobacterium profundum, assembly GCF_003026285.1. Lineage (GTDB taxonomy): Bacteria > Pseudomonadota > Gammaproteobacteria > Enterobacterales > Vibrionaceae > Photobacterium > Photobacterium profundum. Next base: position 70,803 of record NZ_PYOD01000014.1, on the reverse strand, counting down.
GCTCGTTAGAACAAGTTCCGGGTCCAAAACTTCTCCATACTGTGCCGGGTAAAGGCTGGGTCATCAAAGAAGATTAACGTTAATGAAAATAAATCAAAGTTTACTGCGTATTGTATTAGCATTTATAAGTAGCGCGATACTCATTCTAATTCTGGGCTACTCTTTACTAGCCAAAAGTTTCTATTTTTGGGGGATGGATAATTCACTTTCCATATATTCAGCCCATATTCAAAAGCTGATTTCGCAGCAAGGATTTGATCCTATTGAAGCCAAGTTAGACATCTTTAACGCCCAAATCTATCGCCATTATCAAGATCTTCCTGACATCATAAAACACAATTTTTCTCAAGCAGATTTACAAGCCCAAGAACACTACAGTTTTGAAATAAAAAACAAATGGTATGATTTCCCTGAAGCAGCTTACTTTGTTCACCCTGCTATTGCTCAAAGCGGCGACATGTATTTTATCGTCAATAAATTTGATGACCAGTACTTACAACCCGAAGTGGATAAAATAGAAGCGAATATGCCGTCTATCTGGGTAGTATCTGCCATCACCATTATTATTTTATTAATCTTAGTCCTATCTTTAGCAGGCTACATCGCCCGTCCAGTTAATAAACTTCATCACTGGGCACAGCAACTAACGTTGAAAACCTTGGCAGATCCCGTTCCTTTGTTCGGCTTTAGAGAACTCGATGAGTTAGCAGAAAAAATTCATACTAACCTTCAAAGTATTGAAAAGACTCTCAGCCGTGAATCACAATTTCTACAACATGCAAGCCATGAGCTACGCACCCCCATTGCAGTTATACTTAGCAATGCTTCATTAATGGATCATTTATGGCATGCAGCCCCACCAGCCTGTCAAAAACCTTTAGATCGCATTACCCGAGCAGGGTTAACAATGAGTCATTTAACAGAGACCTTATTATGGCTTACACGCAATACAGCATATCACCCAACAATTGAAACCTTTCGTATTGACCAATTGATAGTCGATCTAATTGAAGAACACCAATACCTATTGAAGGGGAAATCTGTAGAAATAGAGTTTGAGTTAAACGAAATTACGGCTCAGCTACCCAAAGTACTCGTGCGTATTACCGTTGCAAATCTAATACGTAATGCGATGCAGCATACCGATAGCGGTTATATCAACATTCAGTTAATAGGTGACAAGCTAGTTATCACAAACAACGGTTCACTATTAACAGGTGAAACAAACGATGGCTTTGGCTTGGGTATTAAGCTAGTACGTCAAGTCTGTGATAATCAAGATTGGCATTACCATCAAAGCACCACAGAAAAATCCTGCCGTGTTGAGCTGATTTTCTCTTCACATCAATTCAGGTAAACTAAATCTTATTAGTGACATAACGTCAATTTTATCTGTTTATACTTTTCAGTCAAATAAGAGAAAATATCATCAATGTATGGATTTGTTGTACAAATACCAAACTAAATGCCCAAGCGTGCATTCACACGGCAAATGTTACTGGGGGTGTTTATTTTCATATGGTATGTTTTACATCTTGTTAATCATTACCCTAGTAAGATATAACTTCCGTTAACCTCGACAGTTAACGACTTGGTCGCTATTATTTAAGTCGCATTTTATGCGACTCTTTGCCTTCCCCCTCTCTTCATATTAAGTATCATACTAAATAGCGTTGTTCATCAAGCGTAGCTGTAATCAGATCGAGCAATACGATCAAAGCACCACTCTACCCGATCAATCTACGTCTCATTTCAGGATAAGCGGTTTGAGGTGAAAGCCAAATTCCGAGAAAAGCCTTAGCCATCTCCTCACTCTCCACTTTACCCAGTAAGCGGTTACCTTGATAGAAGGCAGCACCTTGCGCATTTAAGACAAAAATTAATCTATCGCCTTTTTTTACATCAGGCCAAATAATTGATAGCTCTCTTAGCCATTGTTTGCGCATTGACTGAGGTATCCCAAGATGTATCCATTGCTTATCCGTCGCTTCTAGCAGATCTTCTTCATCAATATCTCTGCGATAACGAATCACCAATGCCAATTCTTGTTGATCAAAGCTGTAGGTGCCATCTGGTGTGCGTAATTCTGAATCGTAAATTTCCCAAAAACCCCAGCTCAATTCTGCACGTCCAACAGTTTGCCAACTCTGCCAGTAAGAACTCGCACTGGCTGAAAAGCCGACGAATAACAAAATCATGCTTACCGTTGCAGCCAACCAAGTTCTGGCTAGGCATTGCGCCATACGCAGATAAATTGTCATATCCTAATCCTCCCCCCACCGTTGAACAGATAATTTAAGGAGTACTAACAGAATAATGGAATAAACCAGCCAGCTCACAAGCGTTATCATCATGGTAACTGGTATGCCCATTGGCCAGCTGATGGCTTCTAAACGCAATCCCGCCAAATAACTAACCGTTCCACCAATACTTCCTATAACAACCAGTACGTATGAGGGATAATTTTGGATCACCTTTCTTAACAACCAAACAAAAGAAGCGAAACCAAGCCAGAGTAAAATTAACCAAGGCGGTATAGCATTACCATCGAACTGATATACCCCGAAATAACTCAACAATGCATCCATTGAGATGCCAGCGGTTGCGGCAATAATGGCAAAACGCCAACTACCCTGAAATATCCACCAGCAGGCGACAAGCATCACGATTAACAGCCAGATATAATCAAACTGCCCCCAAACCGCGAGCAGCCAATAGAGATTAAAACCAAAAGTAATCGCGAGAAAATGAAATCTTGGCATTTTTGAACCTCTAACTATATACCGCGATGAAATCACACGATCCAGTTGATCTTATTTCGGACGACTGGCAATAAGTTGTACCGTACTGATACTGCGCTCTAAAAAACCGCCTTCGCAATAACAGAAGTAATAACGCCACATGCGTACAAAACGTTGGTCATAACCTAATTGAGCTAATTTATCTGTGTTCTGATTGAAGGCTTTATGCCAGTCAGACAATGTTCTCGCGTAGTCTAAGCCGATGTCTTTTATATCCCTGACCACAAAATCGCTTTGCTTGGTCATTTCATTCACCAAAACGGTAACCGACGGCAGAAAACCACCAGGGAATATGTGCTTCTGAATAAAATCGACCCCGCGGCTATAACTATCATAACGCTGATCAGTAATGGTTATAGTCTGAAGCGCCAGCAACCCTCCTGGCTTTAACAACGACTGACATTTTTTTATATAGGTTGTTAAATACTCTTTCCCGACCGCCTCGACCATCTCGACAGACACAACTTTGTCGTATTGTCCGGTTAAATCACGATAATCATCAAGCAACAGAGTAATTTTGTCACCAAGCCCTTGTTGTTCAACACACTCTTTGGCCCAATCATACTGCTCTTTCGAGATGGTGGTGGTAGTAACACGACAGCCATAATGTTTCGCGGCATGAGTAGCCAATGCCCCCCAACCTGTTCCAATTTCGAGTAGGTGATCAGTCGGTTTAAGATCTAGCTGGCGACACAGACGATCCATTTTATGAGTTTGTGCAGTCAGTAGATCATCTTGCTCTGAACGGTAAATTGCACAGGAATAGAGCATTTTTGAATCGAGGAATAATGAATACAACGCATTTCCTAAATCATAGTGCGCTGAAATATTTTCCCTAGCATTATCTTTATTGTTCCTACGTATTTTATGGCTGATTTTTTCTGCTAATGCAGTCATCCAACCAACTTTGGCTTCGAGCTTATCCAGTATTGGTAGATTTCGAGCCAACACTTGAACGACTTTAGTCAAATCTGGAGAATCCCACCAGCCATCGACATAGGCTTCACCTGCAGCAATGCTGCCACCTGTTAGAATGCGCTTGTAAAAGCCAGGGTGATTAATCATCAATTGCGCTTGAAGGTCAGCACTTTGATCGCCAACATGGTAGGTGTTTCCCTCTTTTTCAATCAGTATCAGCCCTACTCCCTGTAACTTTTCAAGTATTTTAAACACCACTTTTTTAGCTACGTTGTCTGACTTAGAGGCTGATACTTCCGAATAGTTAATCTCACTTCTTAACATCATTAATCCCTAATTTTTCTTTATGGGTTCCCGCCTTATATGCGGTGCAACCTTTATCACATTAAGAACTAGAGTCAGTTCCGTAATATTTATCTTTTTTATTAGTGGAATGTGGGTAAAAAGGAGCCCCTTTTAACCAAAGCTTTAGTGCTTGCCAATAAATACCAAATACCACTTTTATAGCCATTACCGGTGTTTTAATTAACAACTTTAGCAATACACCAGATGTAAATGGCTGACGACGTAATGCCATGGTGGCATCGAAAATTCTCTCGTTTCTTTGGTCTTTGTCTTTGTTGCTATCGTTATTTAATACATTTTTATCAGAAGATTGATCACTATTGGGATGATTTTCCATATGAACAAACAACCTGTCGCCCGGCTCATTAATCCGCCACTGATATTGTTGCTCCATCGGGTTAAATGGTGATACATGAAAAGCTTTCTGTTCAGTCCAGAACTTTTCTGGCCACTGTGCCACAGCTGGAATAACGTAATAGTGACGTTGATTCCACGGTGTATTGCTGACTTCAGCCAACATATAACGCCACTTGTTATCTTCGTCGTAAATGTAATAAAGATTGAGCGGACTAAAATACAACCCGCAGTAGCGTAGCTGACACAGCATCAAGATTTTTCCGTTCACCCGCTCGCCAGTCAGTTGTTCAACTTTGTCTCTTATTGCTTGACGTAATGAACACTCACCTTGCATATAATCGGTACGCTTAAAACGAGCAAAACTGAACAGTGATGAACCAAACCCACAAATTGTTTGTGTTAATTCTGCCATCTCATCCAAATCGATCAATGGCATAAAAATGGGGTAATTGAATTGATGATTAACAGGTGTAAAGCGACGATGCCTTATACTGCCAACATAGATCCCGCTGTTCATTGCTTTGCCTCGCTACTCAATTTCTCACGAGGCAATTTCTCACGAGGCAATGTTTCACAGCTCAAAGCGGCATCAACCAAGCCTTTGTTCACATCGCTATCCGCATTAGCGTTCGTTCCGGTACTAGTACTGGTATTAGATAGCGCAGACTCTTCGCTAGCATTAATTGCTTCCACTACATCTAAAGCACTTCTTACACCATCTTCGTGAAAACCGTTATACCAATAAGCACCACAAAACCAGCTGCCATGCTTACCGTTGATATCGGTTCGAGACTGCTGAGCAATAATACTTTCACGTGAAAACACTGGATGCGCATAAGTAAAACTACGCAGTATTTTTGCTGGATCAATATTTTCGCTTTGGTTTAAGGTAACGCAGAAGGTTTCTGGCGCATCTAACCCTTGCAGAATGCTCATGTTATACGTCAGTGTTGAAAGTAAATTCTCTTGTGTTTTTCCGGTTACCTTGTCTTGTTCAAGGCGATAGTTCCATGATGCCCAAGCTGCACGTGCTTCTGGCAATACATTGATATCGGTATGAAGTACGACTTCGTTATCCTGATATTCAATCGCACCCAGTACCCGCTTTTCATCTGCGGTGGCATCTTTCAGCATCGCTAACGCCTGATCACTATGACAAGCAAAAATCACCTGATCGAAGCATTCAACTCCATACTCAGTTTCAACCTCAACGATACCGTCCTTACGGGTCACCGCTTTAACTGGGGTATTTAAAGCAACACACTCTCCAATTAACGATATGATTTTTCGAACGTATTCCCTTGAACCACCAGGAATAACCGACCACTGAGGTCTATTCGTCACATCAAGTAAGCCATGATTAAGGAAAAAACGAAGAAAAAAGTCTAACGGGAAGCCACGCATATCAAACATAGATGAAGACCAAATTGCGGCTCCCATCGGCAAGATATAGTTTTCATTGAAATAATCACTAAAGCCATAAAGAGATAGAAAGTCACCTAACGTTCCCGTTCGAACCGCATTGCTGCTGGCGGCCTCTTTCGCCAACCGGTTAAAACGCAGAACTTCATACAGAAACAAATAAAAACGAGGATTAAATAAATTTAGTTTCTGAGCAAATAAAGAAGAAAAGCTATGTCCGTTATATTCCAACCCATTCACTTGATTACAAATGCTAAAGCTCATTTCGGTTGGCTGGCCCTCTATACCAATTTCAGCCAGTAAACGCTCAAAATGCGGATAAGTGCGATCATTAAATACAATAAAGCCAGTATCAATGGCATAACGTCCACTGGGTACGATTACATCAACCGTTGCAGTGTGACCACCAATGTAACCATTAGCTTCAAATACCTTAATGTCATGCTGTTTATGTAAATACCAAGCACTACTTAACCCTGAAATACCTGAACCTATAATGGCTATTTTCATGTTCGCTTCCCTGTGAACTGCTTTATCGCTTTCAACTGCAAACGCAGCGGCAATAGCGCAATGAATTTAAGTAGCAAGTTAAACTTCCATGGAAAATTAATTTCTATTTTACCGGCAGAGATACCTCTACGGATTTGTTCAGAAGCATACTCAGCCGTAACTAGCATCGGCATCTGAAAATCGTTTTTATCGGTCAACGGGGTTTTTACAAAACCGGGATTAACCAGAGTCACCGTTACACCGATATGCGCTAAATCGATCGCCAGCGTATGTGACAAATAAGCCACTGCCGCTTTTGAGGCACCGTATGCCTCGGCCCGTGGCAGCGGTACGAACGATGCCGACGAACCAATAATCACTAAATGGGCTGAAGAGCTAAATCGTGATTGCATTGCTTCTATACAGTGTAGAAGACCAAAAAAATTGACATCAAACACACGCTTAAATAACGCAGTGTCAATCACACCGTTATCGATATATTCACAGGTACCTGCATTTAGAATAATAAGGTCAGGTAACTGTTCAATACTTTCAAGCGCTTGCTTTACTTCTACAATATTAGTGACATTAAATGGCAAAGGCATAATTAAAGGATTGTTTTTTACCAACTCTGCCAGTCGGACCTCACTTTGACCGCATGCAATGACTTGCCACCCTTCTGAGGCATAATCAATTGCAAGCTGCGCGCCTATTCCCGAGCTAGCACCTGTAATCAATACTTGCTTCATTGCCCCAACCTCGTTTTAATGTGCCGAATAACTTTGCCAAGTAGAGGCACCCCTTCGTATATCATTTCACCTAAATCGAAATAATCACGATGGTAAATTACCTGCTCATCTTTAAATTCAAGTCGAGAGCAGCCTTCAACATGTCGTAACGAACCTTTTTCCAAATCAGGATGTGAGAATGTCATCGTCCATTGTACAAACGCCTGTGAATCATCAGCTAGCCACGAATGCACAACAAACTCACAACTGTTAATCGTGCGATATAAATTTTCAAAGTAACTATGAAGCTCAGGCCACCCATTCATACGATGTGCAGGATCTTCAAATACCACATCTTGATGATATAGATTTTTAAGATCGGCTAAATTAGCTTTTGATAGCTGGCTATAGGTTTCAATAAAATGTGCAATGATCTTGTTTGATGACGATGACATCTCACTCTCCTTTATTACCCGCCTATTTTGCAGCCAACATATTTTCCTGATTAAATATTTTCGCCTGCTTAAATGTTTCGATAGCCAATAAACGCGCTTGTTTATGATCCACAATAGGCTTCGGGTAATTCAATGTATTTGCCCCATCCCAAAGGTGCGGGGTATGGATATATTTATTAGGAACATCTTTCAGTTCCTTTATCCATTTACGAATAAAATCACCATTTGGATCAAATCGTTGGCCTTGTAACGTCGGATTAAACACTCGAAAATACGGTTGGGCATCAGTACCCGTCGATGCAGCCCATTGCCAACCGCCATTATTCGACGCGAAATCACCATCAATCAGTTGCGACATAAACCATTTCTCTCCCTCTCGCCAGTCAATCAACAGATCTTTGGTGAGAAAGCTCGCAACAATCATTCGAAGTCGGTTATGCATCCATCCCGTTGCTAACAGTTGTTTCATTGCTGCATCTACAATAGGAAAACCCGTTTCTCCTTGCTGCCAACATTTAAGTTCATCATCTGCACTGCGCCATCTAATTTTCGTAGTCCAGGCATGAAAGGGCTGATTTCGGCTTAACTTCCCGTAAGACTCGGTAAGGTGTCGATAGAACTCTCTCCAGATCAGTTCATTAAGCCAAATAAACGCTCCTTGTTCAGAAGATTCAAGGCAGTGAGGAAATTCACTTCTTAATATGCTGATACATTGCCTTACCGACAATGCTCCTATTGCTAAATAAGGTGATAAGCAGCTCGTGCCATCAATAGCAGGAATATCTCGATGCTCATTGTATAAATGTACTTTTTCTAAACAGAACGCCTGTAACTGCCGGCGTATGTCATCTTCTTCTACGGGCCAGAAAGCACTATCTTTCTCTGGGTATGAAAACGATACAGATGTGGCACTTTGAGCAAGCAGTTCGGAAGTTATAGGGTGAAGCACGACAGCTTGTGGTGCGGGTTGCGCTTCAGGTAATAAAGAATGGTATACATTTAACCATTCACGTCGAAAAGGTGTAAAAACCTTAAAGGTCCCTCCCTGCTTAGTCTTAACCCTTCCCGGCGCTATGGCGCAGCTATCATCAAAAATACTGACTTTAACCTGCTTTTCTACCAAAGCCTGATTAACAGAATGATCCCGTTGCTTTTCATTCCATTCATCCTGTTTATTACAAAATACATGAGAAATATGATGCTGATTAACGAGGTTCTTCATCAATTCAGGAATAGAGGTATAGTCGTCAACTTCACAGATCAATAATGGGATATTCAAAGTATGGAGTTGTTGTTGCAATACCAATAAGCGTCGTTGAATAAGATCAATTTGTATTGGAGCAACTGTATGTTCATACCACTGTTTAGGCGTGGCAATATACAAAGCAATAACTGGGCGTCCTGAATGGCACGCATGGATTAAGGCGGTATTATCTGTAATACGCAGGTCAGACCGAAACCATATTAATTGTAAGCCATCTTTGTTCATGACCCTCTCCTTGTAAAGCATCTACTTTCACTGCATTTACAATGAAAAACGAAGCCTTAATTCTTTCGGGTAGGGATTCAAGTAACGCTGTGATTGTAAATACGCATTGGGGTGTAACTGCAAATAATGTTCAAACAAAGTCAACGGAGCCAGTAGCGGGAGGTGCCCTTTACGGTAATTCATAATTAAGTCGGCTAATTCAGCTTTTTGTTTTTTATCAAGTAACTGCTTAAAATAACCCTGCATATGCATTAACACGTTCGTATTAGTACGAATATTTGCTCTGCATTTAATTGCATCCATAAACTGTAAGCGGTAAGCAATGAAGAATTCATCGAGCTCCCACTCATTAATTGTCGCAACTAATCTACCTAATGTTTGATATAAAGATGGGTTGTGTGCCATCAATACCAGCTTGTAACGGGAGTGAAATTTGACAATTGCATCACGCGTCAAGTTACCCTTGATTGACTGGTATAGATCATTGAGGGCAAACACGCGGAATACAAAATTTTCTCTTAATACAGGATCTTGCAGACGGCCATCTTCTTCAACCGGTAACCAAGGCATTTGCTCCATTAACTTACGTGTATACACACCAGTAGTACCACCCGGCACAGTATTACCATTTTCAATGTATAACTTTACCCTTTCCATGCCGCAAGTCGGGGATTTAGCACATACGATATAACCACACATTTCCTGCAATTGCGGGATTTGCTTATCGGTAAATATCACCATTTTGTCAGTATGATCCTGATCCGAATCTTGACTACCAACCAAACGTTGTTTCCCATTCGTTTCTAGTAAGCGAATAGCAGGACGAGGCGACGGCAAGCCAATACCCACTTCAGGGCAGATTGGCTTAAACTTAAAATATTCTGAAAGCTCCTCGGTAACAAAACGATTTTGTTTATGTCCGCCATCAAAGCGTACCTTTTCTCCAATTACACAGGCACTGATACCGATAGGAATAAGCATTGTCTTTTCCTTAAATAAAATACAACCTAAATTTATATACTTAACTAAGCAGATAAACGATCACTCTTACTACATTTATAGACCTTGATAAGAATCTCAGCAAAACTAAATATCTGAAATAATTAAAAAAATATTAATAATCAATATTTAATGATATTTTTAAGCAGTTACCTGCTTAAAAACATGTGACACAATGATCTTTATACCGAGAAGTTGCGTTAGATAGATATTAAATCCATGCTTCTAGGGTAATGATGGAAAACTCAATTCGACTTACTCAATACAGCAACACTAAGGAGCTTATGACTAAGGACGTTTTAGCAGCTATTGATATTGCAGACTTGCTGTTTAATATTGCTGACTCACGCTGCAAGAAAAGTTACGAGCAACTATTTGTACATGTTGCCCCAAGGCTACTAAATTTTTCCCGAAAGCAACTCAGGGATGAATCAATGGCTTTAGAAGTTGTTCAGGAGACCATGCTTAAAGTATGGTTAAAAGCGCATCTCTATAATTCATCTAAAGGCGCAGCGATGACATGGATATACTCTGTTGCGCGCAACGCAAAATTCGATTTATTAAGACGCACAAAGCACCATCAAGACTGGGTACAAGGCGATGATTTATGGCCAATACTCAGTGAAGAGCGAGACACAGATAAGTTACCAAAAGAATTTGAACCGATAGTTAAACAAGAATTGCAGGAGCTAATAGAGGAATTACCTCCAGCACAGGCCGCTGTCGTGAGAATGATTTGCTTACAAGGGCTGACACACCAAGAGGCTTCAGAAGCTCTGGGGGTGCCAATAGGAACAGTGAAAAGTCGTTTACGATTAGCATTACAAAAAATGAAGGAGGCGTTGGATGAGTAACATTCACTTTCATCCTAGCGATGATACTCTGGCACGCTATGCCGATGGCGATCTTGATCCTGCCTTCAGTATTATGATGAGTGCCCATCTTGAATACTGCAGCGGTTGCCGCCAACGTATAAATGAAATTGAAACTAGCAATACACAAATATTAGAATCGATACCGGCAGAGCCTTTAACCAGTGATCTTACCGCTATGTTAAGCCAAATACTTACTCAGCCAGTAGAACCACTAACGTTAGAGTTAGAGGTAGAGCCAGACCTTCGTGCAGGTGTACTCAAGCTAGATAACAAAGAATTTCTTCTGCCAAGGGCTTTACAGAGACACAACGAAGAAATAGGAACATGGAGCCGACTTCCGGGTAAAATACAGCGAGCCCCTGTTTCAACTGGTGGTAAAAGCAAGATGAATTTCATTTATATGGAGCCTGATAGCAGCTTGCCAGAGCACACCCATCAGGGACAAGAAATTACCTTGGTTTTGTCAGGTAAATTTGTTGATGAAAATGCAAGCTACGGCCCTGGCGATTTTATTGTTCAAACGGATGAGCATCAGCACTCGCCAAGAACCCAAGTAGGGCAAGACTGCCTGTGCTTAACCTTGCTAGATGCACCATTGCATTTTACATCTGGGATGGCGACGTTACTGAATCCATTTAGCCAATTATTTTTCAGATAAAGCTGAGAATAGTTCTACTTGATCACTACAGGGATTGACCTAAGCAACAATAGAGATAATGCGTTAATAACTGTAGTGACAAGTAAAGCAAAGACACCGTAATTTGAATATACGAATTCAATCAAAAAACAAATTATTCCCTGTAGGGATATTTACTATTAGCCCAAATTAAAATACAACATGGATCGCATAATAAAGACAAACAATGAAATAGATGCCAACTATATGTGACTGTAATCACACTGGTTTTTTAGTGTATCATGTATCATTTGCGCAATTACTCTAAATGGTACGCCATCCCAATGAAAAAGTTTTCCACCCTTGCTTTAGTTGTTAGTGCTGCTCTTCTTGCTGGTTGTAACGATACTGATTACGTTCAACCAACAGAGGTAAAAATAGCGACTTATAACCTTTCATTTGACCGTAATACATTCGAAGATCTTGTTGCCGAGATGCAAATTGTACCAGCAAAACAAGAACAACTCGTAACAACATACTTAGACGGTACAATTGCTGATGTTGACAAACAGACAGCTGAAAAAGTAATTCAGATTCGTAATGTTGCTGCTGTTATCCAGAAAAATCGTCCTAATGTTCTTATGATGGCTGAATACAACAACGATGGTACTGGTGAAAACAAGGCTGCACTGATTGGATTCCAAGATAATTACTTATCTATAGCTCAAAGCATCGATGGCGCTGGTGGTGAAGCGAATCTTGAACCAATTACATTCCCTCACCTTGAGTCTTACTCAACAAATACGGGTCTAGCCAGCGGTCTTGATTTAGATAATAACGGTACGATTGGAGGTCTAGGCGACGATTGGGGTTTCGGTAAGTATCATGGCCAATATGCGTTCGCGTTGATGTCACAGTACGAGATTGATACTGATAACACACGTTCTTTCCAAACATTTAAATGGAAAGATCTCGAAGGTGCACAAATTCCGACCATCACTAATTGTAACGATCCAAAGAACCCTATACCTACAGGCATGAAATGTGGTGATGAGTGGTATTCCGCAGAAGAGTGGGAACAAGTTCGCCTTTCTTCGAAGAACCACGTAGATGCACCGATCATCATTCCAACAGAGAATGGTGAAGAAGTTGTTCACCTTCTGATGTCTCACCCTACTCCGCCAGTATTCGATACAGGTAAAAACAAAGCTCAAAATGCTGCAGAAGTTAAATTCTGGAATCAATATATTCAAGGTAAAGAATTCTTCTACGATGATGCAGGCCTAAATGGTGGGTTAGCTGATAACGCTAAGTTCGTGATCATGGGTGACCAAAACCTAGATCCAATTGCAGGTGATGGTATAAGTGATGTGATGCAAACACTTCATGATGATCCACTGGTAAACCAGGAGGTGATGAACGGTGAATTGTACCCTAGCAGCAACGGGGCTTCAGAGCACGCAGCAGACAAATCATTGACTCACCCAAAACCAAATCGTATCTCGTCGACATTTGGCCTTGGCGTAGATTATGCAATCCCATCTGCAAACTTAAATGTGGTTGATAGTGGCGTTTACTGGTCTGCGTCTTACGAAGAAGGTCGTAAGCTGTTCAACGATACTCGTATCGGCCAGTACGGCGATGGTAAATCTGTATCTTCAGACCACCGTATGGTTTGGATCAAAACTCAGTTCTAATGCCTAGCAGTAATTAATACGAAGAATGGCAATACGATAAAATATATTGCCATTTTTTCTCAGAAGAAAACCGATGATCTAAAGAATGCCGCTTTTTTAATTACAGATACAATCAAGCGTACTCTTCAGCTCTTTGTCGTAGTTATCTACCCAAGCATAGCGCTCACGATACATTTTACGCTTTGGACGCTTGATATCTTCCATAGCTTTGCGTTCAGATTTAATAGGCAGCGCATAGAAATAATCATTATGGGACTCACCATTATGCTCTTTCCATAGACGATCATAATCAAGGTTAATCGTTTTGCTCTTTTTTCCATAACGTTTAGCTGTATATATATGTGCTGAATTTTTTACGGCATAAATATGATTGATGTTCAAATTAGCAGCGAGTAAACGTAATGTTTCAACCATGAATGATTTGGGACGTAAACCATAAATTGTTTTGGTGAATAATTTACTGAAACCATTATCGTTAGCGCCACCTTGCATACAACCAATATAAATGTCATTGTCGACAACGGTAAACGCAAGCACGTAATATTTATTATATTTTGAATCTGTAAGCGTAAGTGTAAGCTCCCCCTCTTTTCTTGAATTTCTATCAAAGCTTAGGTTAATTAAGTAATCTTGCTCATCAATTTCCAGTTTATAAAGGGTTAGTACGTCATCATATATTTTATGACGAGCATCAGCTGAGAATTTGTATTCAAACCAGTCATAGTGCTTGATTAAGATATCAATAATTTCTTGTTTACTTAAACCGTTACGTAAATAAGGAGTAATGCATTTAGTTACGAAATTTGGCTGCTTTTTAAAGAGCATTTTACGTTCATCATAAGCAAAATTCTCATCCATTTTTTTTATATAGGGATAATGTAATAAAGCTCGAGTGATGAACTTAACTATAGCTTTTTTCTTTCCGCTATTTTTATGACTATTGGCTTCAAGAGCCATACTAATTATATTCATGGTAAAAAATCATGGTGACTACGTAAAAAAAAGATTATACACACAATAGAACAGCGTTCAAAACAATAATGTAAATCAATTTAAATTAATATTTTAGAATGAAACTTATATAATTACATCACCAATTAAAAATAAACACATTAAAATCAGCCAATTAGGTGAGTTAATTGGTGATGTATTTTGTTGGAATAAATAATCATCCCATTCTAAAAAAACACTGTAAACTAAGATTCCATTATCGCACTGTGGATTTATAATTACCGAGATAACTTTTATAAGCTTTATAAACAACCATCAATCACAATACGTAGTCTTACCGACAGTACGACAAGTGGCAGACTTACGGTTACCTTGTGAATCTGTTCTTGTCTCAAACTTGGTGCTCGATTTTTGGTTACTAACAAAGCCCTCTTTTTTCTTTGTATCCACTTTTTTGGATGGACTTTCGTACTTAGTGTGGGTTGACCCATCACTGCAATGGGTCTGTTTCATAGAGCCAGATCCATAGGTGGTACAATTAACAGCATGGGCTGAAAATGGCATACCGACGAATAGTGCAACAACAAGTAGAGTTTTCATCATTTCTCCTTAGTGTACAAACCTGATGCTTAACCCTATTCTTTACACTAAGCATTCGTATTTTGATCAAGCTTATGCACTTTTATTAATCTCAATAAATAGCTCATCGATTCCTCTTCTCAGTATGGATGATAAGCGCTTCACATTCTGAGTTTGTACCGCCAGAATAACGACTTGATGCAGTGATATATTTTGCAGCAGTCTCTACAAACATGGTTCCAATCATCGCCTATCACCTGTAAAGTACGCAAAACATTACCTTTAGAGGCATGAATACCTCTTTTTCAGAGGTAATGGTTCAAGCAAATTAAAACTGCCTGCTTTCTACGTCATTAAATGGCGAAACAGCACCTATGCTGTATAAAGTCGGTGGATTAGCTAAATAAAATGAGTACCGAACAAATGAATAATGAACATGATGTAATTGATAACCTAGAAGAACTAGAGCGTTTTCTACTGTCGATTGAAAATGGTGGTCTGGGTTTAAAAGACGTTGCAGGTGTTGGTATGGCAACCAATAACACTGATGGCCGCCCTTTCGTTGCAGTATTCGATAATAGCCAGAAACTGATTTTGGCACGCTGGGTTACTCAAGATGTTTACGAAAATGGTAAAGAGCTTGTTCGTAATGGTTCACAGCGTAAGCACTAAGACTTTCTTACCTTAGAATCAGATCCATCTTTTATTAAAAACGCCATCAATTATTACTATTCCAGTAACTGATGGCGTTTTTTATGAACAATAGAATCTATTCGTTAAAGTTTTACGGCACTTAACTATTAATTCAACTAGATAGATTTAATTCAAGTAGATAGGTTTAATTCGGCGCAACACCCTTCACTTGGGTTTTCAGTTAATGAGAACGTCCAGCCATAGCTATCACATAATCGCTTCACTATTAACAACCCAAGCCCATGTTCAGTATCTACCTCTTCATTAAGCCCACAGCCTGAATCAATAACCTTTATGTTATTACTGGTTATCACAACCTCAATTTTACCTTTTTCGGTGAAACGAATGGCATTATTCAGAAGGTTTTTTAAGACCATATCAAGCACAGCTGGCGACATGTTAATTTGCGTGTCAAGTTCAACCGAAAGCAGAAGCTGTACCCCCGTATTCAGCTTTTTATAGTATTTATCGAGACTAATATCTTGCGAACTTATCGGGCGTAATTGATGCGCATCTCGCACATTTTCTTGCTTCACAATACTTAGCAGCACTTCCACCGTTGCATGCATGTTATTTGCTGCAATTAAAATCCGTTTTCTTTGTTTGCTCTGAAAATCAGGTTCGTCTTTCATCGCTTGAAGATTCGCAGCCCCAAGCACTACCGCGATTGGTGTTTTTAACTCATGGCTAGCATACTTTGCAAACATCATCTCTTGCTTTGCTAACCGCTCTTTCATCTGTTTATACATATTTAAGTGATGTTTAAGCGCTTTAATTTCATCAATTGAACGTTCTGATACATGAAAATCTTCTTCTTTGTTCGCAGTTAATTGCTGGCTTAATTCTAAAACAGGAGACATTAAACCATCAAAAACTCGGCGAAGAGAAAAGCGTAGAAATGCAATGAGGAAAGCCATTAATCCAAATGAAATTAACATTAATATGCCCCAGCTATCGTCACCAAAATCCATGCCTCGGGTGCCTACCACCAAGTAAAGAGGAACGCGTATGCCCGACGGCTCAACAAAGGGCGCGTAATACACCATGAATCCGTCTTCACTAAAGGTACGAAAGCGAGTAACAATCCCCTCTTCATAAGGCAATAGGCTTTTGAGTTCTTTATCTAATGCTGCTTCGCTATAATAGGCTCTAACATAAGGACCAAGCAGGGAGAAATCATCCTTTACCAAGGTAAAATGATCTTGTGCAATACTTTCAAATGACATCAAGTGGCGTTCTATTTGGGTATTTTCATTGAGTATTAAGTGCAGTGAAAAAGAGAAGAACACCAACGAAGAAGACGTTAACGCAATCACCGAGAACACAAAGATCAATCTTGATTTAACATCATCAATCGAATTGCCCAATGGTTTCCGAAACATCAATGTTCTAAGCCATTTCATTTATCCTTCCAACCTAAAACCAAATTTCGGCACTGTAATTAACATCGGTTTTTTAAAAGGCTTATCTAATACATTACGCAGTAAATAAATATGACTACGCAAAATATCTTTGTCGGGTGCATCTTCTCCCCATACCTCATGGATCAGTACATCACGAGAAACCATTTCTGGGGCTACTTTTGTTAGCTTAACTAAGATTTGATACATAACAGGGGTAACGAGTAACTGATGCCCTTCTCGCGTTACTTTATGAGAACGCTGATCAATAGTGAGCGAACCAAACTCAAGATGCGAGTTTGCCACGTCGCCACGATAACGCTTAATTAATGCACTTAACCGCACTTCGAGCTCTGGAAAATTAAACGGTTTAGTGACAAAGTCGTCTATACCCCGTTCAAACCCTTTTAACAGATCTTCACGACCATTGAGTGCCGTTAGCATTAAAATTGGTGTTGTACAGCCATTCTCTCTGAGCTCTTTCGCGACTTGCATACCGTCTTTTTTAGGCATCATTACATCAAGAATAATGGCGTCAAAGTCATTTTCGAGCGCTAATTTAAGCCCTAATTCTCCGTTATCGGCAAAATCGACATCAGCACCTTTTACTTCAAGAAAGTCTGCAAGAATTCCTTGTAGTTCCTCATTATCTTCAACAACTAAAACCTGTTTATTCTTTAGCATCGCCGACCTTTCGCACTGCATTATTACCTTTCACTATCCTAGCAATTTTTTGTCAAATTAATGTCGAATCACTTCATATTTATTGTGTAGTACTTTTATGTCGCATTTTTGTTGTATAGCATTCGACAAAAACTCGACATTCTTTTTCGCACACTAGGGTCAATTAATATAATGAGAACCCAACAATGAAAAAGAATCTACTGACCTTAGGTTTATTTGGCGCATTACTTTCGCAGCCAGTAATGGCCTTAGATCTTATAGGGCATACAAAAAGTAAGAACCCCCTTAATGTAGTCTCTGAAATAAATGGTACTGTCGAGTCTGTCGGTATTGAAACAGGCGAACAGATTAAATTAGGTACCATTCTTGCCACGATTAAAGCACAAGATTTTGAACTTGAGGTAAGTAAACAAAAAGCCAACCTCGATCTAGCACAAGCCGATCTTAAAATAAAAAAATCACTGTATGGTCGTTACCAAGAGCTGCGTAAAAAGAACAGCTTATCGCAAAATGAGCTCGACATTTCTGCAGCAGATTATGACAGTGCAACAGCCAATGTGGCGCTAGCAAACATTGAGTTAAAAAAAGCGCAACTTGATCTGAAAAGTACCCAAATTGACTCGGCAATCAATGGCTACGTGGTAAGCCGTTCTGTTGAAAACGGTGCATGGGTGAATCAAGGAGATTTGCTCTACCAAATTGTGAATATTGATGTACTCAACGTGCGTCTTCTTGCCAGTGAATTTGATATTGGGGAGCTATATGTGGGTCAAGAAGTCGAAGTATGGTCAGAAGCCAACCCTCAATTAAAAGTACGTTCAAGCATCAAACGGATTGGGGTTGAGATCGATCCTGAAAGCTTTGCTTATCCTATAGAGGTTGAAATTAAAAACCCAGAACATGTTTTCAAACCGGGAATGTCGATTCATGCCTCGACTCAAGTATCGAGATTAACTCCTTCTATTACACAATCAGATAAATAATTGGTATTTCATAATGAATGGCTTTATTGCTTATTTTGCTCAGCGTAGTTTTCTTGCGCGTATAATAACCACCATGGTGTTAATGGTGGGTATTGCTTCACTCAGCACACTCAAACTCCAAGAATTACCTGATATTGCATTTGAAGAAGTTGATATTACCACTCAATATCCTGGCGCCACCGCGCAAGATGTGGAAGTCAATATTACCAATTTGATCGAGAAAGAGATCAAATCTGTCGAAGGAATCCGAAAGTTTACCTCGCAATCTTCTGATGGTTTATCTGCTATCTCTATTGAAATGGATGAATCTACAGATACGGCAAAAGTGTTACGTGATATCCAACAAGCAGTTGATCGCGTAAATGGACTGCCGAAAGACGTTACTAACCCGCCACTTGTAGTGCAACGTGGTACAGCTTCTTTTGAAGTTCTCACGTTTGGGGTAAGTCACCAAGGCGATTATAGTGAACTACAATCTTATTCCCGTCAGTTAGAGAAGACGCTTAAAAGCATATCGGGAGTAGGAACCGTCAGCATGACAGGATTCAATGAACGTGAATTCTGGATTGAAATCGACCCGATCAAAGTTAGTCGTTATAAATTAACCTTTGATGAAGTGATCTATGCGGTTAATAACCGTAATTTGTCATTATCTGGCGGGATGGTTGAATCTTGGAACAGCGACCAAAAAATTGTCACCATGACGCAAGTTAAGTCTGTTGAGGAATTAGCACAAACAGTAATCAAAGTGCTTCCTACTGGTGGGCTTATTCGATTAGCAGATATTGCTGAAGTCATCGATACCTTTGAAAAAGCCTCTCAAGAAGGTGTCATCAATGGTGAGTCTGCCATCCTATTCAGCATCACTAAGGGTTCAAACGCCGATATTATTACAACTGTCGATAATATAAAAACACTGATTGAAAACGAAAAGTCTCGCATCGGTGATACCTTCTCTTTCAGCTACGGACTCAATCTAGCCGATGACATGAGTGACAAGTTTTCTATTGTATCAACCAATGGTGGCATCGGTCTTATACTCGTATTAGCTGTATTAAGTATGATTTTGAAACGCCAAATCGCTTTCTGGGTATCCGTTTCTATTCCATTCTGTGTACTTGGGGTAATGGCCACTCTGCCAATACTTGGAATGAACCTTGATAGCATAACGTTGGCAGCATTGTTACTGGTGATAGGCATAATCGTAGATGATTCAGTAATTGTTGCCGAAAGTATCTATCAAGAAAAAGAGAGTGGTAAGAGCGCACTGGAAGCTGCGATTATTGGTACGCAAAAAGTCATTAAACCCATTATTGCCAGCTTAACAACGACTGCTTTGGTCTTCATTCCCATGTTCTTTATTCCCGGCACCATGGGCAAAGCGATTGTTGTGATTCCTATTACTGTTATTGTTGCGTTGTTATTTTCTTTGGCTGAGTGTACGTATACCCTGCCCGCTCACCTTGCAAATTCACTTAATAAAACAGAAGCGAAACCCACAACATCGGACTACTTTCAATCAATAACTAATGCTTATACTAACTTACTCACACGATGCTTACAGTTTAAAAAAAGCGTATTAGTGATTGCCGTTATTATGCTTGCAGTCGGTGTTGGGTTAGTGGCCAATCTGAAGCTTGATATCTTTCCATCAGAGTCGGCAAAGTACATTGAAGTCTACACAGAAGTTCAGCCCGGTACGCCACTGAATAAAGTGCGTGAAGCGCATGCTCTACTTGAAGAAACGATTACCGCACTGCCTAAAAATGAACTCAACAGTTATGAGCTCACTTACAGTAGTCCTGTAAGCACGGGTTTAATTGTATTAACTAACTTTGAAAGCCGCGATCGCACAGCAGATGCGATCATCAAAGATCTGAACAATAAGCTTAAAAATGTAAAAGAGCTGTCATTTGTAAAGTTATCTGTCGATGCTGGTGGCCCTCCTCCCGGAGAACCTGTTGAAGTGCGAGTGATGAATGGTACACAGCAAGAACGTAATGACGCAGTATCGTTAGTAACTAACTGGCTGAATACACAACAAGGGCTAGGTAAAGTTACTCATAACGAGGCATTAAAAGATCCTCAGTTACAGGTCATTCCTCAATATGAATGGTTAGCACGTTATAACCTTACCGTAGCTGATTTAGCATCAACATTGCGCATTGCTTTTGAAGGTGACACGGTAACGTCAACATGGATTGGTGATCAAGAAATAGACTTGCGTGTCATTCTAAAAGAAGATTATCGAACCATTGAAAGGCTCGCCACAACGAAGATCTACACCGCAGATGGTGTACAAGTACCACTAAGCCGCCTTGCTAAAGTGGAACATATTGAAGCTCCGCGTTTAATCCAACATTACAACGGCGATCGTGAAGTTACTGTAACAGCCCAGATAACCGATGAGACACTCAGTTCAGTGGCATTAAGTGAAACCATGCTTACTGAGCTACAAAGTAAATTACCCTTACAGGTATCTATTGAAATTGGTGGCGAAGCAGAAAGTACTAACGAAACTATGAGCGGATTTGTCGTCGCCTTTCCAGCTGCAATCGTTGGTATCTACTTTGTGCTGGCTATAATGTTTAACTCACTATTGCAGCCATTATTGATCATGGTGGTTATTCCATTCGCGGTAATCGCAGCGTTAATGGCATTGTTTGTTCACATGCAGCCAATATCTCTGTTCGCTCTGATTGGCGTGCTTGGTATGACGGGGGTTGTTGTGAATAACTCGCTGGTGTTGATTAACCGGATCAATGAGCTGCTTAGTGAAGGAAAAGACACCTTGCACGCCATAATGGAAGCATCGGCAAATCGTTTAAGACCGATCCTTCTTACATCTCTAACAACAGTTGTCGGTCTACTACCACTCGCATATGGCTTGGGTGGAACCGATGTGTATATGGGACCCATGTCTTTAACACTCGGTTATGGGTTACTGTTTTCACTACCCGTTGTTCTTATTGTTATTCCATGCCTGTATTTGACATTCTTTGGTCAAAAAATGTCGACAAGTAATTAGGATTTATATCTCACGTTAATTAACTAGCCCTTTCCGTTGGCAACTCACTCTTCAGAATGGGCTATCATTCACCCGATAATTAAGAATAGAAAACAGCTAGCCAAATTGTTTCTTCCGTTGGATGTATCCAACTCACTTTATGACGTTGATGAGCTAGAATATTCACGTAGTCACCTTCTTTTAGGTGTTGCTCTTTCATTCCTTTTTCGAAGAGAATTTTGGCTTCTCCTTTCACAACCAGCACCCACTCGTTTTCTGTTTGATCATACCAATCGGAATCGGGGGTACTGTGCCCTTTCGAAATAATACGTTCAATTCTAACGCTATCGGTTTTAACAAGGTCTTGAAAAATTTCCGAGGGTAAAGTGGAGGGTATATCAGTTAGTAGGCTTCCCATCGTGGCATTCTTCCTTTCTCTATTGATCTCTATTCCATTAAAACGAAATTACAAATACAAAAACGGGTAAGTATATTTCAACCTTACCCGCTTGAAAAATTAGTGATACACAAAACGATTACTTAGGTAAATCTATCTCAATTTTAGAATTTAGTTGCTCTAGCTCAGCCTCAAGCGCAGTGACTTTTGCTTCCTCTGCATCAACAAGATCAAGTTTTTTTTCATATTTATCACAATCGGCTTGCGATACCCAATTCCAACTGGTGCCTGATTTAAATTCATCACAAGCTTGTTTGAATTTTTTAGCTGTAGCCTTTGCTTTATCAACATCTGATTTGGCAGTAACGACTTGTTTTTGTAATTGTAATTGTTGTTGATAAAGCTCTTTCGAGTTAGTGAGAACAACTTGTTGCTTTTTAGCCGTTGTTTTAAGCTCAACCACTTTGGTATCCAGTTTTTTCTGAGTAACGGATAGCTTCTTTTGCTTTTTATTTAGTTCAGCAATTTGGGCTTCATAATCAGTCTTTTGCTGTACTAATTCAGTGCTCTTCTGCTCTAGCTGAGAGATAACTTGCTCTAGCTCTAATGATTTCTTTGTTTCAAATTGCTCAAATTGTGCTTGTTGAGCCTCTTTTTCTTGCTGTAATTCTACATTTTTTTGAGTCAGGGTATCGTACTCAGCTTTCGTTGGTCCTGGATTACGATTCCATACAGCAGTAGCCAAAACAAAGCCCAATACAATACCAAGCACTAATGCCACTTTCCATGATGACATCATGTTTGTCGATCCCACGTTAGTTGACATGTTGTTCTCTTCCTCTTGAATTCTTTAGAATTACATACCAATAAGTATTACGGTATATATCCATATGATAACTCTAATACTATCAGCAAGATGATACCTTTATGTCATCATAATATCGCAAATCTCTGTAAAACAATGTAAATCGGCGCTAAGTGATAATTAATTGTTCAGGTTTTTAAAAATCATTTAAACCCTAATGTCTCATAATTAATAGTTCCACCGTCTGAGACATTTAGTCTACCTCACACTGGCTATCTTCAAATAGTCATAATTATCAAATCGATAATACTGATACATCCCAATTAATATCAACAAACAACAAAGCAGCTAAGGCAATGTTATGATTACTGAATTAATTTTTTTAACGGTATCTGCCTTCTCAACACCTCTGCTTGAGAACTCGACTTACGAACAAGATAATACTCATTGTCGCTTAACGATCAATGAGGAAAGACACCAAAATGATATTGTATTGGTTTTTACTGCAAGCTCTGAAATGCCGCATCAAGCGCATATCTATCATAGTATTTCGCAAGAATCCCCCTCTTCAGGCATATTGACTCAACTTTCTTTACATCAAGATGAGCCACTAGAAAAGAATCAATACATGATTAATCATGCACTCTATAAAGTGGTTAATGATGATATAACGATCTACTCGACAGCCATTGGTTCAGAGCAGAACAGTGCTCAAGACTTCATGAGTCGTTTTGAAAATGACGGTTATAAGACTCATGTGGCTATCGATGGAATTGAAATAAACCTGTCGTTTGTCGCAGATCACCAGCAAGCACTGGCATTTTATCAATGTGCTCAACTTGCCTCAAATGATTATGCTAGGCATACAAAATAAAAGACATTCATTCATTCTGCTGATAATGTGCAAATTATCATGTTTACATTAACGTACACATAACCGTTTATTGAAAGAGACAAGTTAAAAGGATAGAACTATGCCAATAACAGAATGGATGACATTTGTTGTCGCGATCTCAATACTTACGATTACACCAGGGTTAGATACTGTACTTGTGATCCGAAATACCAGCCGAGGTGGCTGGAAAGATGGTGTAACCAGTAGCTTTGGTATTTGCAGCGGCTTATTTGTGCATGCAACGCTTTCTGCCGTGGGTATATCCTTTATCTTGGTCCAATCTGCGTGGCTATTTCAAACGATTAAAATCATTGGTGCCGCATACCTTATCTACTTAGGCGTTTGTAGCTTACGAAGCGGTAGGAAAGCAGGCTCCTTAACTGTGATGCCAAATCAAACCAATGACAATGCATTCAACATAAAGCGCTCTTTTTCAGAAGGTTTTCTGTCAAATGTACTGAACCCTAAAACCGCTATTTTTTATCTCGCTTTTTTGCCCCAATTTATCAATCCCGAAGGTTCTGCTATTACACAATCTTTCATTCTGGCTGGTATCCATTTTATTTTAGCTATGACGTGGCAATCATCATTAGCACTTGTTATGGAGCGAGCAAAAAACTGGTTAGCAAAACCCAAAACAAATCAGTGGCTTCAATCTTTAACAGGATGTGTCATGGTTGGATTAGGCTTACAACTATTATTAAGTAAAAACGTGCGCCTTTAATTATCCTCCCAGTGGGCAATAGATTTTCACAAAACAGACCTCACATTGTTTGCGATAGAAATGAAAGTGTTAACTCTAACATTGTCAGCTCTACCGCAAACGGGGTGTATTAATACACTGAGTATTTTACTCACCGTCCCATTCTCGCATACCGTCATTGGCACACATTATTACCGCCAATTCTATTAAGCGGACGGAGCACTCAGTTTGAAACTTTCTAAACTATCAATCGCTATCGCACTCACATCGACCGTATTTAACCCTTTCTACTCACACAATGTGTATTCAAATACACTGATGCAAGCAAAGCACTTTGATCAGACAAATTTTCTCGATTCCCCCAAACTCAAAACGCGCGAAGATATTACCGATTATTTAGTCAGTGAGAAATTGGACGGCATACGAGCGTATTGGAATGGCAACACCTTACTGACGCGCAGTGGAAAAACCATACATGCACCTAGTTGGTTTACCAGCTCTTTACCCACTACTGCTTTAGATGGTGAGCTGTGGGTAGCAAGAGGAAGATTTCAGCAAGTTGCTCAAACGGTATTAGATAACAAACCAAACGACGAGGAATGGCAGTCTATTAGGTTCATGATCTTTGACCTTCCCTCAAACTCCGCACCTTTTGAACACCGTTATCAGCAATTACTTGACGATATAACCCTGAATAGCATTGCTCACGTTAGTATTGTGAAGCAAAAATTTGTTACTGATATAACAGCATTAGAAATGTGGCTAAAACTGTTAGATGAAAGCAACGGTGAAGGATTAATGCTGCATCATCGCCATAATGGTTATTACCCAGGGCGAAGCGATAACTTATTAAAACTCAAATCCTACCAAGATGCAGAAGCAACCGTTATTGGTTATACAGAAGGAAATGGTAAATTCGACGACAAAATGGGGGCTTTATGGGTAGTCACACCTGATAACATTACTTTTAAAATTGGCTCTGGCTTTAAAGATTTTGAGCGAGAGGCTCCCCCAGCAATCGGTACAACTATCCTCTTCCGTTATAATGGCGTAACAAACAGTGGTATTCCACGATTTGCGAGATTCATTCGGGTTCGTGATAACCTCGATATCTAAAGTTGGCGTAGAAACAATAAGCACTTCTAACCGTAGACATAGCGATACGGTCACTTTTTCGTTTGTTATTTGCTTCCCCCCTACGCAATAATCTTGCGAAATTAGCCGGAATAACAGTGATTATTTTCAATTTTCACTGAACACGCTTTTAAAACACCATATTTTCGTCTGTTTTTACTGACTGTACGCTTTAGTTTACTGATAACATTGTCATAATCGCAAGCAAGATTTAACATTTTAGTTACACTTAACGTATCTGGTTTTACCAAGATTTATCACTAGATAAAGTGGTGTTAACAGCAAAATTATGTATCGCTAATAACATATCTAGAATAGAGTTTCAGACAATAACCATGAATAGCGATCCTAAAACCACATAACTCTCGGTATCACCTTTGGCGTTTATACGTTATTTGCTGCCTTCTGCTGAAGCGTAGCATCAGAAGGAGCTTGAGATGAATGTTCAGGCATTACCCATGCATCGGTTTATAGACCACCATGGTAACCCCGTAGATCAACTGCCAGCTTGGGCTAAACCGTCTACATTGAAAGGGTTTTACTGCGATATGGTATTAACCCGAACTTATGATAATAAAGCTGTTGCTCTTCAACGTACTGGTAAGTTAGGGACTTACCCCTCTCACCTTGGCGCAGAAGCCATTGGCATTGCGATTGGGCGTGCTTTACAAGCCGATGATGTGTTCATCCCTTACTACCGTGATATGCCTGCAATGTGGGCGCGTGGTATTGCGATGGAAAAAAACCTTCAATATTGGGGGGGCGATGAAAGAGGCAGTGATTTCAGCGTTACAAACAATCAAAAAACAGCCAATACCACACCCCATAACAGCGCAATACTATCACCAGATCATTTACCCAATGATTCACATTGCCGAGACTTGCCCTTTTGCGTTCCTATCGCCACACAATGTACCCATGCAGTGGGTGTTGCATCCGCATTAAAAATTGAAGGTAGTCATAAGGCTGCACTGGTCACCTGTGGTGATGGCGCCACATCAAAAGGTGACTTTCTCGAATCAATCAACTGTGCTGGCACGTGGAATATTCCACTGGTTTTTGTCGTGAATAATAACCAATGGGCAATCTCTGTACCACGACGCCTTCAATGTGGTGCTGATTATTTATCAGAAAAAGCCAAAGGTGCTGGTATTCCAGGGTTAACGGTTGATGGTAATGACATCGTCGCGATGTTTGATGCGATACAGATTAGTTTAGATCGCGCACGAAAAGGAAAAGGATCAACGTTAATTGAAGCCATCAGTTACCGATTAAGCGACCATACTACTGCTGATGACGCAAGTCGCTACCGGAGTAAAGATGAACTTCATGAAGCATGGGGGTTCGAGCCTATTAGTCGTTTAAAAACCTATTTAATGCGTCAAGGTTTATGGTCAGAGCAAGACGATAAACAATGGCAAGAGCATTGCCAAGAAGTGGTAGAACAAGCCGTTGAACGCTATCTAAACATCCCTGTACAAGCACCCGAAACGGCTTTCGATTTTCTTTATGAATCCTTAAACACCGAGCTGCATCAACAACGTGATGAATTAATCAACAAAGCAATGCGTATGCAAGGAGGCAAACATGGCTGATATGACGTTACTTGAAGCGGTGAACCTTGCTTTACATCATGAGATGGAACATGACCCAAAAGTGGTTGTCTTGGGTGAAGATGTCGGCGACAACGGCGGCGTATTTCGCGCAACGGTTGGGCTTAAAGCTAAGTTTGGTCTCAAGCGGGTTATTGACTCGCCATTAGCCGAAGCATTAATTGGTGGCGTCACGGTTGGTATGGCATCGCAAGGCTTACGACCCGTTGCAGAATTCCAATTTCAAGGGTTTGTATTTCCCGCGATGGAACACCTTATGTGTCATGCTGCACGAATGAGAAATCGAACACGAGGTCGACTTACCTGCCCTGCTGTTTTTCGTGCTCCTTTTGGTGGTGGTATACACGCACCAGAACATCATTCTGAAAGTATTGAAGCATTATTTGCTCATATTCCAGGGTTTAAAGTCGTTATTCCATCGTCACCTCAGCGTGCATATGGCTTGTTACTTGCCTCTATTCGTAGCAATGATCCTGTCATGTTTTTTGAACCTAAGCGTATTTATCGAACCGTCAAATCAGATGTGAACGATAACGGTAAAGCCTTGCCCCTAGATACGTGTTTCACACTACGCAAAGGTCGCGATCTCACCTTGGTCACTTGGGGGGCATGTGTTGTGGAGTCATTGCAGGCAGCAAGCACGCTTTCTTCGCAAGGTATAGAAGTTGAAGTGATTGATCTAGCGAGTATAAAGCCTATCGATATGGCTACAATTATTCATTCATTAGAAAAAACGGGCCGTCTACTTGTTGTGCATGAAGCGAGCAAAACCTGTGGTGTAGGTGCAGAGATTTTGGCGCGCACAGCAGAACATGCGATGTGTTTATTAAAAGCGCCACCGAAACGAGTAACAGGAATGGATACCATCATGCCTTATTATCGCAATGAAGATTATTTTATGATTCAGGAAGAAGACATTGTGATAGCTGCGCGAGAATTAGTGGAGGGTTGGAAATGAAGTCATTTATGCTACCTGACCTCGGCGAAGGGCTAGCCGAATCTGAAATTGTTGAATGGCATATTAAATCCGGTGACGTGGTTAAAGTTGATCAAATCGTTCTTACCGTTGAAACAGCTAAAGCCACTGTCGATATTCCCGCCCCTTACAGTGGAAAAATCATCAGCCGTTACGGTAAAGAAGGTGATGTGATAAATATAGGCAGCCTATTGCTAGAGATTGAAGAAGTGGGCGCAACTGCACAATCAACTATATCAACAACAGCCGCCAAAAAAGAAGATGCAGCAACGGTGGTCGGTAATGTTTCACATCAAAACCATCACGTTGATATCGATGACTTTTGGGTTGGAAGCGATCAGAATACTACGTCTGAAAATATTATTACGGCAATGCCCTCTGCACGATTATTAGCACAACGATTAGGCGTCGACTTACACGGTATTATAGGAAGTGGACCTGATGGTTTAATTGTCGATGCCGATATTTATAATGAATGCGATAAACAACTGCCTGGCACTGAAGTACTGAAAGGTGCAAGGCGAACCATGGTTAACACGATGGCGGAATCTCACCATAATGTTGCTGCGGTTACCATTACAGAAGAAGCCTTATTAGCTGATTGGTTGGCCAATGAAGACATTTCTATTCGATTAATACAAGCCGTTATTAACGCCTGCCAACAAGAGCCCGCCCTTAATGCATGGTTTGACGCTGAAACAATGACGCGCTGTGTTCACAGTACCGTTAATATTGGTATTGCAGTTGATAGTGCCCATGGTCTTTATGTACCTGTATTACGCCATGCTGACGAATATAGTCCTAAAGGGGTTCGGCAATGGTTAGATAAAACCGTGAAAGGTATTAGAGATCGTAGAATTGGTCGAGAGCAGCTACAACATGCCACCATTACGTTGTCTAATTTTGGTGCTATTGCGGGTATTTATGCTACCCCGGTTGTTTCACCACCTCAAGTCGCCATTGTGGGTGCAGGTAGGATAATCGAAAAGGTAATCATAAAAGATGGGCAACCAATAGCGGTTAAAGCAATGCCCTTATCGATGACATTTGACCATAGGGCTTGTACGGGAGGCGAAGCAGCACGCTTCATAAAAGCGTTGGTTGAGCACTTACAACAAGCCACAGCTTAGCTGGTTTAGCTTAAAAAGCAGGGTATATAAAAAGCGGTAATATAGCCGCTTTTTCTCTACTTATACCAATCTGGATAAGTAATACCAAATCCATTAATTATCTGATCAGTTCAGCGAGAGTTAAAATACTTTGAGGCAAGGAGATAAATTGAGGATCTAGTGGCTCTAAATTGAAATAACTAGTCGTTCTAATTATAAAATTTCTAACGTAGTTATTATCGGTTTTAACCAACAAGAATGTTCAGGTACTGATTTAGGTTGGTATTACACAGAGCGAATTAATTCAGGCATGATCTCAAAAAGATCCCCCACGAGCCCATAATCTGCAATTTGAAAAATAGGTGCTTCAGGATCACTGTTAATTGCCACAATCACTTTTGAATCTTTCATGCCAGCTAAGTGCTGAATAGCACCAGAGATACCGACAGCGATATAAAGATCAGGCGCAACAATTTTACCCGTTTGCCCGACTTGTAAATCATTCGAAACAAACCCCGCATCAACAGCAGCACGTGAAGCACCAATAGCGCCTCCCAGTTTGTCTGCAAGCTGTTCAACGAGTACAAAACTTTCTTTACTGCCTAACCCTCGCCCACCGGAGATAACAACGCTAGCCGCAGGTAGTTCAGGACGTTCACTTACCACTTTCTGTTGTGATATAAATTCAGATGATTCTGCCGGAATATTAATGTCTAAACACTTCACATCAATATTAAGGATTTCTGGCGATATGACAGCGTCACTTATGGTAATGGCATCGAATGCCGCACTGCGAATAGTCATCACTTTAATGGCGTCGTTAGACTTCACTCTTGCTAACGCATTGCCAGCATAGATAGGACGAATCACAACGTCTGGTGATTCTATGTCAATCACATCCGACAACTGCCCCACATCCAATAAGGCAGCAACACGTGGCATTATATTTTTACCAAACGTTGTGGCGGGCGCTAATATATGCGAATAGTCATTGCTCATATGTTCTTTGCAAATATGAGCAATTAAATCCGATATATTTTCGGCGAGTAAATATTGATAAACACCTGAATTAACCACTAACACGTTACTAACCGCACTAATATGCCGGATTGATTCAACCACCGATTCGCAATTAAAACCAATCACCAATACTGTGATTTCCACTTGCTTATCTTCTGACACAATCGCGGTTGCAGCATTAATTGTTCGTAATGTATCCACTGACACAGCTTTATTATCATGTTCTGCAATAACAAGCGTTGCTAATTTTTTCTCGCTCATTAGATCGCTCCTATAACCTTGGCTTCATTTTTCAGCTTTTCTACCAGTTCCGATACACTATTAACCATAACACCAGTGGCTCGCTCAGGCGGTGACATTACATCAAGTATTTCTTGATGCAGAGTAACAGCCACGCCTAATTCATCTGGTGTTATCACATCTAACGGTTTTCGTTTTGCTTTCATAATATTGGGAAGAGAGGCATAACGGGGTTCATTTAAGCGCAAGTCAGTACTGATAATTGCAGGTAGATTCAGTTTTACCGTTTCAAGACCACCATCAATTTCACGAGTTACAAGTACGGCATTACTCTGCCCATTCGATTCAGATACTGGAGATTCTTCTGACACAACGGTCACTTCTGATGCGAATGTACCTTGAGGGCGCTGCGTGATGGCAGCTAGCATTTGCGCCACTTGATTATTGTCAGTATCAATAGATTGCTTACCCAGTAATACAATTCCAGGGTCTTCAATCACCATAACAGCTCGCAGTAATTTAGCTACAACGAGAGGTTCTGGTGAAGATGGTATATCAATATGAATCGCACGATCGGCGCCCAGTGCCAATGCTGTTCTCAATTGTTCCTGACAGCTTTTATCGCCGACTGATACCACAATAATTTCTTCTGCATGCCCTGCTTCTTTTAGCCTAACCGCCTCTTCTACCGCTATTTCGCAAAAGGGGTTCATCGTCATTTTTACATTATTGGTCTCTACACCTGAACCGTCACTCTTAACCCTGACCTTTACGTAAGGGTCAATCACCCGTTTAATCGCTACTAATACTTTCACAATGCCTTCCTTTTTAAATTGGGATGCCGTTCGTGTAAGCTTTAATCCTATTATTTATCACTGCCAGTCTTTTTTACTGTCGCTGTTTTTCAATGTTGTAGCTTGGCAGATATACCGTGCTTTGAATGGCTATTTTTGAGTTAGTCTATGCTTTTCAAGAAATAACACAGTAAAAACTACGTTACCTTTTGAGCCTAGTTTAATTTACGTTTACGTCAACTGGACTATATTTAATGTTATGTCAGTAATGTAGGGACAGGTTTACAGCATGGATAGAGAATGTATGGCGTTTGATGTTGTGATTGTTGGCGCAGGCCCTGCTGGCTTAGCTGCCGCTTGCCAGCTTGCACAGCTCAACCAGAAAGCAAATAAAAAAGGACAAGACATTAGCATTTGTGTTGTCGAAAAAGGCGCTGAAGTCGGTGCACATATTATCTCTGGTGCGCTATTTGAAACCCGTGCCTTAGATGAACTGTTCCCAGAATGGTCAACAATGGGTGCTCCGCTTTCTACCCCCGTGATTGACGATCAATTCATCTACCTGACTAACCAATATAATCACCTGACTGTCCCTCATTTTCTTACACCTCACCCAATGCATAACACCGATAAAAACTATGTGATCAGTTTAGCTAATTTATGTCGTTGGCTCGCCCAGCAAGCTGAAACACTTGGTGTGGAAATTTTCCCTGGTTTTGCCGCTGCAAGTATTAATTATGACGAAGCTGGCGCTGTTACTGGCATTAATACATCAGATATGGGGCGAGATAAAAGTGGTGCCCCTAAAGCTAATTTCGAAGCGGGTATCGAACTGAAAGCCAAATACACTATCTTCGCTGAAGGAGCACGAGGGCATTTAGGTAAACAATTGCTCGATAAGTACCAGTTAGATGCAGATAAACAACCTCAACACTATGCATTAGGGCTAAAAGAAATATGGGAAGTACCTACAGATATAAAACAACCTAATGCTGGTAGCGTTATTCATGCCGCAGGCTGGCCTTTAAGTGAATCGGGGACTACTGGTGGTGGCTTTCTTTATCATTTAGACGGTAACCAGATAGCCATCGGGTTAATCGTTGATTTGAATTACAGCAACCCTTACCTCAGCCCTTTCGATGAATTTCAACGACTCAAACAACATCCCGCTTTCAGTAAACACCTCAGCGGTGGACAGCGAATTTCTTACGGCGCGCGTGCTATCTCTAAAGGCGGATTATCATCGTTGCCCAAACAACAGTTTCCCGGAGGACTGTTAGTAGGTTGTGATGCTGGCACATTGAATGTAGCCAAAATCAAAGGCAGCCACACAGCAATGAAATCAGGCATGCTTGCAGCAGATGCTATTTTTGAACAATTACGATGCGAAAATGCCCAAACAGAACCTGATTATGACTTGTTATTTCAAACGTCTTGGCTGTATCAAGAGCTACAAGAATCACGTAATTTTGGTGCAGAGCTGCACAAATTTGGTAGTTTGCTAGGGGGAGCACTCGCTACCTTTGAACATAATGTATGGGCATCTATTTTTAAGCGTAAAACGCCTTGGACAATTACAGATCAACAGGCCGATCATAAGTGCTTAAAAGATATCGCACAGTGCCAACCTATTTCCTACCCTAAGCCTGATGGTATATTAAGTTTTGATAAGCCGTCATCGGTATATTTATCAGGCACACAGCATGAAGAAAATCAGCCTTGCCACTTAGTTCTCGACGATTGTAACATCCCTATTCATACGCATTTATCACGCTATGATGAACCCAGTCAGCGCTATTGCCCCGCTGGCGTCTATGAAATCATCACGGTCGATGATAAACCTAAACTTCACATCAACGCTGCTAACTGCGTACATTGTAAGACCTGCGACATTAAAGATCCGTCGCAGAATATCACTTGGTATCCACCTGAAGGTGGCGGCGGGCCAAACTATCAAAATATGTAAAAAAAGAGCCCATGCATTATCAATGCTAGGACTCCTTTTGAAGTGATGCTTCATTAATAAATTAAACGGAAAAAATATAATCTTGCTGTTTAATGATTATCAGCATCGTTGCTATTACGACTTACTGGCACTTAGATACCATGATGTTTTCTGGTAAACCGTTATCAGTAAACTGAATACTCCAAACGTACTTACCTGCCTCAGGTAACATTGCTGCGGTATCTTTTCCGTAGCCACCAGCTTTAAGAATATTTTCGACACCCAGCTTCAATTCTAGGCCTTCAGCAGTATATTGTGACGACCAATCTTTACTTGCATACTGCATACGATAGCCACCAGCCCTTTCATCGACAACGGCTTGGTAAGTATTGTTACCCTTGTACTCAAAAGCGCGGTTATCTTTATGCTTCCAGCCAGCATCTGCAAAATCACCAACTACGTACAATGTTTTACTCACAGGTCCTGTTTCATCAAGCGTTGGGTTATCACACTGCGCCATAAAACCTTCGCCAGTCATCATCACAGCCGCTTTAGTTGCTGTCGCGCCGACAGCTGAAGGAACTTCAACTTTCAAGAAACGGGCAACAAAACCATTTAATGGAATTTGATACTTACCAGAACTAACAGAAAAACGTTCACCAGTGATTAAATCCACTAAATCACCTTCTGACCCTACCATTGATGCGAGCAGTTCGATGTTATTTGATTGGGATTGTGTGCTTACCATGTACAGTAAAACATCATCACCAGACTGTTTATGATCAACATAGACAGAATCATTAGCCAGCACATTAACGCGTTCACCTTGTGATAATGCAGGGTGTGCAGCACGAAGGTTCATCAGTTTGGTCACATACTTTTTCAGATCTTTTTGGCTAGCATTCAGAGCGCCACCAGATGGCGTGGTAACACCTTCTATTTTTGCAGTTGAACGCGCAACATGATCATCACACAAACCATTAATAGCGCAGGTTGAACTTGGTGCTTTATCTGCGAAACCTTCGACTTGGTCGCCAATCTCGTCACCGTAATACAGGGTAATAGGACCAGTGTACGCGGCTTGGAAAGACAGGGCTGCTTTGTGGCGCTGCCAGTATTCATCATTATCAACATCAGCAATATTGCCACGTTGTAGCAAATCACCAAAACGGACCAAGTCATGATTTCCTAACATAAGGTTCGGTTTAGCATCTGCCGGATAGAGACTGTGTAATGACATGCCTTCATTTAGCCATTCACCGCCCTTTCCGCCATTGCCGTTTTCATTTACAGCAAATGTTTCAACAACACGGTAGCGCACAGGGAAATCGAACGCAGAACATAACGCAGGGTTTTCAGCTGAACCGTAGCCTGTCTCATTAATGTAGTTTTCGTTATTCCAAATTTCAGCCACCATGTAGCCAAGAGGATTAACTGTTTTGCCATCAGAATTTACATATGTAACCGACTTCGAGGCTTCATCAACGCTTTTACGCAGCTCAGTCCATGCATCGGTAGGCACTTGATATGCTTGGTCTAAACGCCAACCATCAATCTTTAATTCTGTTATCCAGTATGTCGCCACTTCTTTATAAAATGCCATGCTTTCAGGGTAACTAACCGGGTTACTCTCACCTTGAGGTAAATTACCTTGAGGTGATGCGACAACGTTATCTTTATGGTGTCCGAATACCCCATCAAAGAATACATATAAACCACGCTTATGAGCTTCTTCGACCAGCTCTTTCGCTTTTTCCATCGAACCAAAACGCGGGTCTATCGCAAAATAGTTACTTGCAAAATACCCAGTGGCATCCAGTC
Source organism: Photobacterium profundum (assembly GCF_003026285.1). Lineage (GTDB taxonomy): Bacteria > Pseudomonadota > Gammaproteobacteria > Enterobacterales > Vibrionaceae > Photobacterium > Photobacterium profundum. The sequence goes on along the minus strand of NZ_PYOD01000014.1, from coordinate 35,863 downwards.
TGTCAGCCCAGTGGTTCTGCCCTTCTACAGGAACAGAATCAAATACCGGTGTTAACCAAACCGCATTCATTCCCAAAGATTGGATATAATCGAGTGAATCAATAATGCCTTGTAAGTCACCTTTGTGATGGCTAGTTCCATAGCCAGTACCATGACCAATACTGTCATCGCCATTTACAAAGCTTTCAACCATCACTTGATACATACGTAAATCATCAGTTTCTGCTGATGTTGATGTTGATACATTACAAGCGTAAGGCGTTACGTTACCAACAGATGGATCGGGTGAAGTCGATGAACCAGAACTACTGCAAGCAGATAAAGACGCTGCGATGGCAAGTGCAAGACATGTTTTTACGTTCTGTTTTAACCCCATGTTCCATTTAACCACGATGTTCTCCTTGAATTATTATTATGTTCAGTGATTATTTATTAATCACACAGCATTGAGACCATCCTTAGAATAATAATTTGAGGCGTAGGTTGGGGGGAGTAGAGATCTGCATCACATCTTTCTTACATTATTGTTTTACAATATTTTTTCACTGATTCTATTTCGATGAATAACGCCTAAGAACTTCTACAACCTCAACGGTATAGTGCTTATACCATTTATTTTGACCTAGCTTTTGTGCGACTAAATGCTCGGCATTCTGCTTCCACGCTTTAATGTGTTCGAGGTTATCCCAATAAGATATCGCGATTTCTTGACTACCTTCAGCAGTGGCTACAAACTCAGTACAATCATATTCTCTTATGGCTAAATCACGCATCTTCGCTGCCATTTTGGAATATTCATCATCCAACTGATTGATCTCGGCTTTAAATATAACGGCGTATTTCATGGGTTGTCCTTAATCCAAATGTTAATTCATAGTATCACTGACAACGATCCTGACACAGGGGGGTTAGTGGCAAGTTTTAACTCGATTCTACAATAATAAAAGGGCTCACATTTCTGTGAACCCTATTAATGTTACTTTATGATACAGCTCAAAGGCTCTTACCTCTAACAGCTACATTGGTTTATTCACAATGCTGAAACCGCAGTGTTGAAAAAGCCATTCGCACGTAACCAAACCCCATCAGGATCTGAATTATCAGAAAGGGTTAATAAATGCGGTAATAACTGTTCAGCAAAATCTTCGCTGCTTTCTTTCGGTAATACCGTCGGAAGGTGATCCACCGCTTGCACTTCAATGCCTACAATTTGAGATTGAACAATCGGTTGAGTTAACTTTGTACACGCAGTATAGATTCGGATTGGATTATCTGGGTTATTAGGATCGCAGCTAACATCACTGACCATACTTAGTCGTGGCGATGAACCCAAACTTTCAGGCGTAATAAATGGCGCAGTACCCGGGGCTAAATATGCGCAATTAACTAAAATATCAAAATTGTTAATGTCAGTGAAAGGTCCACCCGCTTTGGTTTCATTAATATCCCATTGCACCGTTTCAATACCAATATCTGCAAATAAATCAACGGCACCTCGACCACTACGTCCATACGCACCGATAACCAACGCAGTTGGCTTTTGCGGTAGTTGCGTCATTAACTGCTTCAACTCAGCAAGGTAAACATCACGATTTGGGTAGCTATTTACCGAAGGAAACGTTGAATCACTATTCAACCGATGGCAGTAACCCGCAAAACCGATAGCTGCACCTACATAACCCGCCCAATAACCAAACGCGCATACCCGTCGACCACTAATATCTTGTAAGAATTCAAGGTCTAATATTTCACCGTTTCCTTGGTCAAAACGCGCTAAAACTTGTGGGGCTTCATCCTGACCTTTGAAAGCATGCGCAAAATATATATGTTTGTGCTGTAGCGGGAAATCGTCTTCTGGTAATTCCTTAAGCCCTAGAATATACGCATTCTTTGGTGCAGTTACCCAACTATGCCCTTCAACCAGTTCACACCCTGCAGCAAGGTATTCAGCATCTGCGAAAATTCGCGTTGAGCTTTTTTCAACCATAACAACAGCACCAGTTTGGATCAGTGCAGATGCCCCTGCTGGAGTAAGCGCAGCTCGACGCTCACCTTGTTTTACTTCATCTCTTAACCAAAAAATTGTTTGCATATGATGTTCCTTACCTTATACCTGAATCGATTTTGTTGAGACGGATGAACTGCGACGAGTCATCACAAAAATAAAGAAAATTTGAAGTACTAATGCTGCAAAAATAGTCCAAGGGTTTCTTGTAAACTCCGCAATCATAAAGCCAATGCTGGCTGTAACAGCCGTTAAGATGGCATAAGGGAACTGAGTACGAACATGCGAAACATGATCACAGCCTGTCGACATTGAACTTAAAATAGTGGTATCTGAGATCGGTGAAGTATGATCACCAAGCATACCACCACTTAAAGCAGCACCAATACATATCAATGGATCGGCACCTAATGCGCTAGCAATTGGCACGACTATCGGAATAAGAATCGCAAATGTACCCCACGATGAACCCGTTGCGATTGAAATAAATCCACCAATAATAAAAATTAATGCAGGTAACACAAACACAGGTAGTCGATCACTCATAATTCTACTGATATAAGAACCCGTGCCTAATTCTTTACAAATATCACCCAGTGTCCATGCTAATAACAATATAATGATGATCTGCATTATCCTTTGCATACCAACAACAAAAGTATTGAAGGCTTGACTGTAACTCATCACATTCTTAATACCGTAGAACGCAATCGTCGATACCGAAGCAATTAAATAACTGGTGCCTAACGTTGAACGAATCACCGGTCCACTAATACCACCATATTGGTAATAGTTATAGGTAAACAAGGTAATAATACAGCCTAAAAGAATACTCAAAGGCACCATAATCAAGCTAATAGCTGGGCTTTTTTGTAATTCACTCTGGGCTGATTTTTCAACATCAGTATTCGTTTTCTCTTGAAGTTGCTGCCTAGCTTTTTGCTCAGCGACAGCCATTGGTCCCCAATCTTTACCCATTACGGCATATATAGGCACACTGGCAAGAGCAAGTAAGGCATAAAGTTGATATGGGATAACTTGAATGAACGTTGTAAAGCCATCTACAGGTTGCCCCATATTTTCAAATGCATTTTCAATTAACCCTTGAGAGTAAACACCCCAACTAATAATTGGAATTAACACACAAACAGGCGAAGACGTTGAATCGATAATATAGGCTAATTTCTCACGGCTTAATTTTAGTTTTTCAAAAATAGGCGAAAACATTGGACCTAAAATAAGCGAGTTACCTGAATCGGTAAAGAAAATAGCGATACCAGTACACCATGTCGCTAACTGCGCTTTAACTGGGTTTGACACATAGCGCGTTGCCATATTTGAAAAGGCTTTCATGCCTCCAGATTGTTCGACAAGATAAATAAAGCCTGAAATAATCGTAATTACAATGACAATTTGTGCGTTACTACTTTTTGCCAATTGAGCAAAAGGTCCATCAACTAACATCATTTGAGAGGCATCAATAAAGTTGCCGCCTGTAATGATCATCATGCCTGTCATAACAGCAACGCCTAAGGCTAATACAACATGTTGGGTTGTAAAAGCCAGAAATAAAGCCAGTATCGCGGGGACTATCGATAAAAATCCAAATTCAGCCATTCGGCCACTCTCCTTAATTATCCTTTTGATGAAAACACCAAAAATTACACACCATGTGTTATAGAGGATTGCCAAACGAATTAAGGGAGAGTAACAAAAAGAAAACAATGGAAACGTTCAAACCGACAAACGGTTTGATGGTCAATGATTCATTGCGTAGCCCTCCACCTTCATCCCCAAAGGGCAATCAGTGACAGTGTTGCTCCTATTAAGAACAACCCCAGCAGTAAGGCTGACAACCGTTACCACTTCGGCACTAAATCCTTTCAACCTGTGTTATCGGGGGTCACCCAACACATGTCTACTAATAGATAATGCACCTCTACTTTTGCACAAAATATAGAATACTATTTTGCGTTAACCTATATACAACATATAAAGTCCTAAGCAACACCACAAAACAAACAACATCGTGAACAAGATCACAAATACAATCACCGCTCGATAATGAATTAATCAAAACGTCGACAATACAAGCACCCAAAAATACATCTCTAATACTTAATGACATTTTGAATATTGGTTTTATGTTGTAAATGTTGTGAAACAGTTATATGAAACACACTGTTTAAGTGAGAGGTATGGTTTAAATTGAAACTATATGCAATTTTATAGCAATAAAACTCACCCTCATACGACATATACTAAGGGTGATATTAAGATGTTATTATAATGCGATTCCCGCTTCGTCTTCCTCAACGATGTCCGTTTCAGTCAAAGCATCGGCTAACCATTGTTGCATTTCAGTCGATGCTAATGCGCGCTGCATATATTGTTCTGCTAATGGTGAAACTTTCACACCATACGTCACAAAACGAAAAACTACAGGTGCAAACATGCAATCGGCAATACTCCATTTGCCAAATAACCAGCCATCATCAGCTTTATTTATATTATAAGACATTTGTTCGGACCAAATTTGATCAATGCGCGCAACATCTTTCAACGCGGATTCCGAGAGTGCTAATGTTCGCTTTGCACGACAATTCATTGGCATCTCGTTACGAAGTGCGCTGAAACCAGAATGCATTTCAGCAGCAATCGATCTGGCTTTTGCTCGTTCCTGTATTGTTTGGGGCCATGCTGAACCACTTAAATATTGCTCATTAATATATTCACAAATGGCGAGTGAATCCCAAATTACTGTGTCTTGCCCTTTGGCTCTAGTTGCACTCTGTTTTTGAACGCTTTTCACACTGCCACTTTTTATTTGGCCATGCTTAATTAGACCATCCTGTATTTGATCGATAAGCACTGGCACTTTAAGAGCTGGTGATATTACTGATAATTCCTCATAAAAACGTTTAGTAAATAAGGGTAATTGCACAACCTCAAATTCCAGCCCATTTTTGGCTAACATTAACCAACCACGTAAAGACCAACTTGAATAATTTTTATTGCCAATGATCAATTTCATACACGTCTCTTTACCATTAAGATTTAGTAGATTTAATTTAACGTGTTGATTTTCTAATGACTAGCGCATAGTTTTGATAACTCATATCAGAATATTGAATAGATGATGCTATCTGATAAAAGGAGCATATATGGACATAGATTCATTGCGAAGTTTTCTCGCTTTTGTCGACACTGGCAGTTTTACACGTGCAGCCAAACAAATTCATCGCACACAATCAGCGATTAGCATGCAAATGAAAAAGCTCGAAGAAGAACTCGATAAAAACCTATTTACCAAGGAAGGTCGTCACTTAGTGCTCAGTCATGAAGGGCAACAACTAGCCAGTTATGCCAAGCGTATTGTAGGCTTACACGATGAAACGATAAATGCGATACGAACAGAGACAGCTTACCCAGCCCTACATCTTGGTTGCCCCGATGATTATGCAGAATCTATATTGCCTGTGGTTATTGGTATTATTCGAGAAAGCTTAAGTAAGATTAATATTCAAGTCACCTGTGCTTCTAGTTTTTTACTACGACAAGGCTTAGATAAAGGAGAGTTACATCTTGCCATCTTGACTCGCTCTCCCAATCTTGAAGAAGGCTATTTATTAAAAACGGATGAGGGTGTATGGATAGGTTCTAAGCAACATGTATTATTAGAACATCGTCCATTACCCGTTGCACTCTTTCAGCCCGATTGTAAATTTCATTCTGCTGCTTTAACGGGTTTAATGAAAAACCAGATTCCTTACGATCTTGTCAGTTGTAGCTCAAGTGCCAGCGCGCAAAGAGGCATGGTTCGTCACGGCTTGGCTATTGGGGCAATGGCACGATCGAGTCTTTCAGAAGATCTGTATGAATTGGATGAAACGTGGCTTCCCCCCTTACCTGCAATTCACATTGTATTGGTTCCAGCAGTAACATCGCATCCAGCCTTATCCGATGGTGCTATAAAGAAAATATCGGAATCATTTCAAAATAATGCTAATAAGTAGTCGTAATTTTTTAGTTTTTTAAGATTTATTCACGCTATTTTCATACTGAAACCAAAGGTTTGTTACTGACAGTGGAAGTTGCTGTTATAATAGGTGCAGGCCAACACTGTTATGCTGACTTAGAATGTCACTATAGGCAGATGTTGTGAGTGTAGATTTTAAGGTAACAGCATGAATTTAAAGCAAGAACTTCAACAAGTAAGCAACAAGCTAGATAAAACTAAACGTAAACTAGCTGGTGCAGTAGACCGCGGTGATAAAGCAATTGCGGCTAAAGCTAAGTTGGAGCTAACTAAGTTAAACAATCAAATTGCTAGCTTAAAGACAAAACAAGCACGTGATGTTAATCAACAAGGCACTGATGTTAAGTCAATGGCTTTCAAACGTGCTTTAACAAAAGCAGAGCAAGCTGACATGGGTAAACTGAAAAAGTCTGTTCGTGGTTTAGTTGTTGTTCACCCAATGACAGCACTGGGTCGTGAGATGGGTCTTAAAGAAGTAACTGGTTTTGCACCAAAAGCTTTCTAATCTATTGTTATCACGCTTTGCGTAAATAATAGATTTTTGTGCTGTATCGCTCTGTTTCGACGGGTATACAGCACAATCGTTTTGTCTTCTTTACCTATGAACATGATCCGCAACAAAAGCCCGGCTCACCATGCTTTCCTTTTTTCTTTGTTTCTTCCTGTGTAACCTCTGTATTTGAAGCTGTTGCTTGTGAAGATGCTTCTATACCTACTTTTTCCTGCTCTGCTTTACTATCGTCTTTTTTGAAAATTTTCTTAAATGATAAACCCATAATAACTTCCTCGATATAAATGACGTAATAACTTATCTTTAGCTAACTCTTTTTAGCTGCGATCAATAAGGTGCAATTTAAATGCATGTTATTATTTGTAGCCGTCTTAGTCAATACTTCAATTGACGGGGGCATAACCCATTAACACTTTCTGTAATTAATTTACTCGAAATTTCCCTTAAAATATGGCATCTTCTGCCTCTTATATCGATCTTGATAAGTAGATGGTCATGACATGACGGAGAGTTACTGTGGATAAATTTATCCCAATATTAAATAAAATTGCAGCTACACTAGGGATGCTAATGTTTGTAATCGGTGGTGGTTTAGCATTATTTGTCATGGTTTATGGTAACTGATATATGTCAATCATAAGCCATTAGTAACTCATGCATCTAGAACGAATGACTTAAAAGGAACTGGAATACTTTTGACTAGAAAGAGTTGATAAGATTCCGTCCCTTTTAATATTCAGCATGACCAATACTTGACATATTAGCGCTACATTCGCATACCACCATCTACTTCTAGTACACGGCCTGTAAAATAATCACTTTCAAAAATGTACTTTGCAGCATGTGCGATCTCACTGGTTTCCCCTATTCTTCCTACTGGCACCATTTTTTTCAAACGCTCGACAGCTTCAGGTTTTAATTGTTCAGCCATTGCAGTGTTAACTACACCAGGAGCAATAGCAGCTGCTCGTATACCATAACGAGCAAGCTCTTTAGCCCAACATGTTGCCATCGTCGCAACTGCAGCTTTTGATGCAGCATAATTGGTCTGTCCTATATTTCCTGCACGTGCAACACTAGAAATATTAATAATGACACCTTTACGTTGAGTCTGGATCATCTTCACTGCAGCCTCTCTTCCGCATAAAAAAGACCCTGTTACATTAACATCCATCACGGTATTAAATTGCTCTAATGACATCTTACTGATCTCGCCATCTTTAGCTTTTACCAACAACCCATCGCGTAATATACCGGCATTGTTAATCAATCCATCGAGCTGACCGAAGTCTTCAATAATGTCATTAAATGCCAACTCTACTTCGGCCTCATTCGTTACATCTACTTTATATATCATAGCCTTAGTACTTAGCATATGACATTGGTCTTGAGTTTTACGCAGTGCTTCTTCATTCACATCAAGCAGTGCGAGTTCAGCACCTGATTGTGCCAAAGTAACGGCCATCATTTGCCCTAACCCTTGCCCTGCACCTGTTATTGCGATCACACTCTCTCTTAGGTCCATGCTGCATCCTTATTTTCGCTAGCACTATGATTGACGCTGATAAAACTCAAATAAACTTGAAAAATCGAGTGTTTCATTACCGTTCGCATTATGAAATGCGTATAGATTTCTTGCTAATGTCCCCATTGGAATGGAAGATTGACTTTGAATAGCGGCATCCATCCCTAAGCCAAGATCTTTCAGCATCAACTTACTCATAAATCCAGGTTGATAGTTATTACTGGCCGGAGCGTTTTCCATTACGCCAGGGCATGGGTTATATAATTCTAATGCCCAATTTCGTCCAGAGCTTTGTAACATGATGTTAGAAAGCACTTTGGGGTCGAGACCATTATCAATCCCAAGGTTAAGTGCTTCACAGGTGCCTGACATTAAAATACCGAGCATAAGGTTATTACAGATTTTTGCCATCTGGCCATCACCCGCATGACCTGCATGGAAAATATTTTTGCCAACGTGCTGTAAAATCGCATGGGCTTTACCGAAAGCAGCCTCTGTACCACCAACAATAAAGGTTAATGAAGCGGCTTTAGCACCTGCAACCCCACCCGATACTGGTGCATCAACAAACTGTAACCCTTTATTTGCGGCTTCATTCGCCACTAAGCGAGCTGAATCGGGATCAATGGTTGAAGAGTCAATTAAAAACGTATTTCTACAAACAAGATTAAGCAACCCTATACCACCATGATGATCACCAAGATACACAGCACGAACATGTGAGCCAGCAGGCAACATAGTAATGACCGTAGTTGCCCCTTTGACCACATCTTCTAAAGAAGCTGACACAATCGCCCCTAAAGGCTCTAACTTTTTCGCTGCCAATTCATTTAAATCAAATACTTGTACGTTAAAACCTGCTGCTAGCAAGTTTTTCGCCATAGGACTACCCATGTTACCCAGTCCAATAAATGCAATTGTGCTCATGAAACGCCTCCTCTTTTGAGGTTATTTGAGGTTATCTAAATTAATTTAAGTTATAGATCTAATTGCGCTAACGGATGTGTTTCTTCTGACCATAATGACGTGAATAACGTATCGATAATGGTGGTATCAACCTCGTTTACTGTCTTAAATAACCAATTTGGCTCACCACTTTTATCAATTAATCGAGCACGTACCCCTTCTTGGAATTCACCCAGCGCCCCACACCTCACAGATAAGCTAAGCTCAAGCTTGAAACATTCAGCTAATGACAATGACTGACATTGCGTCACTTGCCTAAAGCATATGTGTGCCGTTATAGGACTGCCAACTTCAAGAGTATGCTTGGCTGTTTCTATCCACTGCCCCATACCATCCATGGCTAAAATATTTTGACAAATAGTATTCAAATCACTACCACTACATGCTGCTTGGATATGCGAAAAGTAAGGCACAAGTTGGCTAGCGGGTTGATGATGAATAGTTGGCTGGGACAAGCTATCGAGCAATTCACTGACCATGGCATGATTATCATCGATGCCTCGCCAAGAGTTGCCTTGTAAATGCTCTAATACTGTCGACTTATGTTCAGAAAGTAGAAAGTTATCGGCAATATTGAGGGCAATAGCATCACTGGCATTAATGGGGGCACCGGTTAAGCCTAAGAATAAACCGATACCGGGCTCTAGCTGATTAAGGAACCACGTTCCCCCTACATCTGGGTACAAACCAATACTGATTTCAGGCATTGCTAGTCGTGACTTAGGAGTCACAACTTTATGGCTGGCGCCAATATATAAACCAATGCCGCCTCCCATAACAATACCGTCTCCCCAAGCAATAATCGGTTTTTTGTAGGTATGGATAAGATAATCACATTGATACTCTATAGCGAAATAGTCGGTTAAAAATGCTTGAGATGTACTGACCGTTTCACTTTTCATTGCATGATACATCGAGCGAACATCGCCACCAGCACAGAAGGCTTTTTCACCCGCACCATCGAGAAAAACACTCACAATATGTTCATCATCTTGCCATGTCATCAGCTTGTCTTTTAATTGCACCAACATATCGAATGTCAGCGCATTTAACGACGCTGTGTTCTCTAATATCGCGACACCAATCTTATGATCGCTATCGTCACACTCTAATTCTTCAAAACTGACTCTGCCTGTCATACCGTCTCCTAGATTAATCAGTTTTTCATGTAAATCATTACCTCATCAGGCAGGTATTACTGGTCTTATCAATTATTATTGATTCTTCCAATTAGGCTTTCGCTTCTCTAGGAATGCCTTTACACCTTCAGCTTGATCTTCGGTATCAAATAAGTTCACGAACAATTCTCGCTCTTTCATCAAACCGTGTTGCAACGGCGCAGATCGAGTCTGTTGAATTAAGGTTTTACACGCAGTGACAGAAGATGGGGATTGATTAGCAACTGATTCAGCCAACACAATAGCGGACTCTAATGCTTTACCCTGTGGCACGACCTCTTCAACAAGGCGGATTGTAAGTGCATGATCGGCAGTGACTCGTTCACCACATAAAATAATGCGTTTTGCCCAACCTTCTCCGACAAGCAAAGTCAGATTTTGTGTGCCTCCCGCACACGGTAATAACCCTACTTTTGCTTCAGGTAATGCCATTATTACTTGCTGCTCTGCAATTCTAATATCACATGCTAAGGCAACTTCTAACCCTCCTCCCATTGCATAGCCATTAATTGCAGCAATAGATACGCCTCGAAATGAAGATAAGGCTTCAAAGGCTTCACCAAAACAACGTGCCATATCAAATGCGACGGTTTTATCACCATCGGCAAACAATTTAAGATCCGCACCAGCAGAAAAGAACTTTTCGCCTTGTCCAGTGATCACTAAGGCATACACATCTTTATTTTGGTTAAGCGAACACACTAGCTGTTTAAGCTGATTGAGGCTGGTTTCTGTCCATGTATTCGCTGGTGGGTTATTCATCGTTATAACAGCAACATGATTATGAATAATGGATTCAACTGCATTTTCTTCAAGTAATGACATTACCAAATATCCTTTGTCGCTATTAATATTTTTGTTGGTTAAATTTTGGGTTACATGCTTCTGATTATATTGACCAACTACAAAATTTCGGTTCCTTCAGCTAACAACCTGCGGGCAATAATCAAGCGCATTATTTCGTTTGTACCTTCCAATATCTGATGTACTCGTACATCTCTGAAATAACGTTCAAGCGGGTATTCTTTGATATAACCATAGCCACCATAAAGCTGTAACGCTTGGTCACACACAGTAAAACCTATATCTGTAGCAAAACGCTTAGCCATTGCACAGTAAGCTGTCGCTTCAGGATCTTGTCGATCAAGTTTACTCGCGGCATAACGAACCAATTGACGAGCCGCAACAAGCTCGGTTGCCATATCGGCTAATTTGAATTGTAGCCCCTGAAACTGCGCCAAGCTTTTCCCGAACTGTTTGCGCTCATTCATATACTGGGTTGCTTGATTCAAGGCTTGTTGCGCTGTGCCAACAGAACAAGTAGCAATGTTGATCCGGCCGCCATCAAGCCCTTTCATCGCAAAGGTAAAGCCCTCCCCTTCTTGCCCCAGTAAATTACGAGCAGGGATCGCAACATTATCAAACGTAATTGAGCGGGTTGGCTGGCTGTTCCACCCCATTTTGGGCTCTTTTCGTCCATAGGTAATACCAGTAGCATCGACAGGTACAATAAACGCAGAAATACCTTTTGCACCACTTTTATGCTCTGCCTTTTTATTGCTACCTTGATCCTCATTAACCGTTCGCGCCATCACGACTAATACGTCGGTTTCACCCGCGCCTGAGATAAACGTTTTAGCACCATTAAGAATGTATTGGCCTTTTACCTTTTTCGCTGACGTTGTAAGGGCTGCGGCGTCTGAACCCGCATTGGGTTCGGTTAAACAATAAGAGCCTAACCAGTCTCCAGTGATTAATTGCGGGCAATATTCAGCCTTGGCTTCATCAGTCGCGAAACTCGCAATCATCCATGTCACCATATTATGAATAGTCATGAAGGCTGTAGTCGATGTACATCCCATCGCGAGTTGTTCAAAAATAATCGAAGAATCTAGGCGACTTAACGCTAAACCACCCTGTTCTTCTGGGGTATAAAGACTAAGGAAGCCCAGTTCTCCCGCTTCTTTTAAAACATCTTTAGGGAAGATATGCTTTTCATCCCACTCGGCCGCCATTGGGCTGAGACGTTCTAATGCAAACTGTCGAGCAGTTTCTGCGAAAGCACGTTGATCTTCATTTAATTCAAAATCCATACATCACTCCGATTTCACGGCATTACAGCCTCAAGTAATACCATTCTGGATAAGTAAATGGTCAGATAATTGCGCAGGAAAAAATTGATAGTAACAAGGCAGAAATTGAAGTAACTAGTGGTTATAATTATAAAATTTCTAACGCAGCTATAAGTAATTTTAACCAGCAAGAATGATCAGATACTTGTCTAGATTGTTATAAACAGCTACTTCAAGTGAATAGTAAGGTTAGGGCCTGATGGAATATCGTCATCAAACCAACGCGCTGTTACCGTTTTCGTTTCCGTATAAAAGCGAACAGCTTGCTTACCGTAAGCATGTAAATCACCGTAAAAACTGCCTCTCCAACCAGTAAACGAGAAAAAAGGTAATGGCACAGGAATCGGTACATTGATACCCACTTGGCCGACTTGAATTTCGTGCTGGTATTTACGAGCAGCACCGCCACTGGCGGTAAAAATGGATGTTCCGTTGCCATATGGGTTATTGTTCACCAGTGTTATGGCATCTTCCAAAGTGTCTACTTCGATACACATCAATACTGGTCCAAATATTTCTTGCTGATAAATCGACATGTTCGTTTTAACACCACTAAATAGTGTCGGCCCTACCCAGTTACCATTAGGGAAACCGTCGACTGTACACTGGCTACCATCAAGCTCGCACACGGCTCCTTGATCTTTTCCTTCTTGAATTAAACCCAGCACGCGCACTTTTGCTGGAGCGCTAATTAAAGGTCCATAGCCTGCGTTAGCGTCGTCCCAACATCCTGGTTGAATCTTTGCCATTTCGTTTTTTAAATCTGGAATCCACTCTTTTGCCCCATCAATAAACACCGCCACTGAAATTGCCATGCAGCGCTGACCCGCAGCCCCAACAGAAGCGCCGACCAAATTACTGATCACCTGTGCCTTGTTGGCATCAGGCATTACCACCATATGATTTTTAGCACCCGCAAAAGCCTGAACACGTTTAAAGTGTTGCGTACCAGTCTGATAAATATATTGTGCAACAGGTACTGAACCCACAAACGAAATAGTGCGAATGTCTGGATGAGACAGCAGAAAATCAACCTGTTGTTTGCGACCATGAACAATCTGTAGAACCCCTTTTGGCGCACCCGCTTGCTCAAATAATTCAGCTAAACGAATTGAGGTTAGCGGTACTTGTTCGGAAGGTTTTAAAACAAAGGTATTGCCACTCGCAATGGCGATAGGAAACATCCACAAGGGGATCATTGCAGGAAAATTAAACGGGGTAATACCGCAGCACACACCAAGCGGCTGAGTAATCGAATAGGTATCGATGTCTGTTGCAACGTTCTCAACCATTTCCCCCATCATATTGCTTGCGATATTGGCAGCTTGTTCAACCACTTCAATACCACGCCACACATCCCCTTTGGCATCGGCTAGAATTTTACCTGTTTCTTGCGATAGTAGCGTTGCCAGTTCGTCATGATGCTCTTTCAATAAATGTTGATATCGAAGCATAAGCCTCGCACGATCAGGCACAGCTACAGCTTTCCACGACTGAAAGGCGTTAGTCGCACTGGTTATGGCTTCAATCATCTCAAGCTCTGTTGCGCAGGGCAATTCGGCAATAACATCATTTGTCGCGGGGTTAGTTACATCGACCCACTCATTAGTCACTGACTGACGAAACTCACCATCAATAAATAAGGGAACAGACTTAATCATTGCTATGTCCTTTTTAGTTGATTTCCACTACGTTGTTATCGCAAAAAAACTTATAGTGGTATTTCAATACCAATTGCTGTTGCTTCCCCCCCTCCAATGCAAAGGGAGGCAACGCCACGCATCACATTTTTATTCAGCTCGCGTTCGGTATCTAATGCTTGAATCTGCCTCAGGCTATGAATAAGCGTAACCAAAATACGTGCACCACTGGCACCAATGGGGTGCCCAAGCGCACACGCGCCTCCTTTAATATTTACCTTATCAACATCCAAGCCTAATTGGCGTACCGCTATTTGTGTAACCACAGCGAAAGCTTCATTGATTTCCCATAAATCAACTTCATCGATCGACCAATCTAATTTAGATAGCAATTGTTCAATAGCGTAAACAGGCGCAAGAGTGAATTCAGCGGGCTTACGAGCATGTGTTGTATGCCCCCTGATAATGGCAAGAGGCTCTAATCCTTGTTGCTGCGCAATTTCAGCATCTATCACCACTAATGCGGCCGCACCATCCGAAATCGCACTTGAATTTGCAGCTGTCACAGTGCCATGCATCGCAAATACAGGGGTGAGTTTGGGGATTTTTTTGAGATCTATTTCGTGAGGGTGTTCATCGTAATCTAATGTCTTACTGTTATGTATATTCGTACTGTCTTCTAGTGCTGCCGCCCCTTTAGTTAATAACGAAATTGGCACTATTTCATCGGTAAATAACTGCTGTGCTTGCGCATCTAAAGCACGCTGAACCGACATAGAAGCCCATTCATCCATCTGCTCTCTGGTGTAATTTAATCGGTCAGCAATATGCTGAGCATAAACACCCATTAAGTCACCTTCATAGGCATCTTGTAAGCCATCTAAAAACATATGATCATATGTTGTTTTATGACCTATCCGCATACCATTACGTGACTCTTTAAGAAGATATGGCGCATTGGTCATACTTTCCATACCGCCAGCAATAGCACAATCTATTGACCCAGCTTTAATCAAATCATGCGCTAACATGACTGATTTCATACCTGAACCACAGACTTTGTTAATCGTCGTGCAGCCAACAGAATACGGCAGCGCTGCACCTAAAGCTGCTTGGCGAGCAGGCGCTTGACCACAGCCAGCAGGCAATACACAGCCCATAAAGACTTCATCGATACAATCAGGTGAAATAGATACCGCATCGAGTGCAGCTTTAATGGCAATCTGCCCTAATTGAGGGGCAGAAAACGCTTTAAGCTTGCCTTGAAAGTTACCTAACGGTGTACGTTTTGCAGATACAATCCAAATGGTTTTTTCCATTACTCCGTCCTCGTTGACGACAGCAATTGATCACAGCCTTTCGAATTTACTCTTCAGAGTTAACTTATCTCTTAGCCAAAGCACATTCGTTATACCAAAAAAGACCTGTTCACCTCGATAAACTCGCTCATCTTGATAAGTACTCTCGCTAATTAAACAAGGCATACTATTTTTCGTACTGTGATTTCTTGACGTTTACGTAAGCATAGCACTAACATTTACGTAAACGTCAAGAAACAAGCTGGCAACAATTTAAATCTTAACGATCCCAATCGAACCATATCGATTGCCTTTACTTTTTTCCTATCATTAAGATCATGTTTTGTCTTTAACGTTTTGTTTCATGGTAAAGCTTTCCTGGTCGCCAAGCAGTTGGAGGACATAATCAGGTGGAAACATTTAAAATTAGCGAGCTCGCCAAAGAATTTGATATCACGACAAGAAGCATTCGTTTTTATGAAGATATGGGGCTTATTTACCCTACCCGACAAGGTAATATTCGGGTTTATCAACGTCGAGATAAAGTGCGATTGAAATTGATTCTACGTGGAAAACGGCTCGGGTTTTCGTTGGCTGAAATTAAAGAATTGTTTGCGCTATACGATACCAATCAAAGTGATAATCAGCTTAATCAAATGCTCACTATCATTGATGACAAGCAAGTCACATTACAACGCCAACTCAACGATATTACTGTCGTAATGAGCGAACTCAATGCTGCCCGTGAACGTTGTCACCAAGCACTTAACCGTTCAAAACCAAGCTAAAAATAGCTTATATAACAACCGAAGTTTACAAAGCGACTTAGGAGATGTTATGAAAATTGCGTACACCCCGCTTAACTTCAACCTTGGCGAAACAATCAATATGTTGCGCGAGCAAGTCAATGGCTTTGCTGCGGAACATATAGCCCCTATTGCTGCAGATATTGATAGAGATAATCAGTTTCCCAATCATCTCTGGTCACTCTTCGGGGAGATGGGGTTATTAGGTGTAACAGTTAGTGATGAATATGGCGGTGCAGATATGGGGTATTTGGCGCACGTGATTGCGATGGAAGAAATAAGCCGAGCATCAGCCTCTGTCGCACTTAGTTATGGCGCGCATTCTAACCTGTGTGTAAACCAAATATTTCGAAATGGCACTCAACGTCAACGTGATAAATACCTCCCTAAACTCATCGATGGCAGCCACATTGGTGCGCTTGCGATGAGTGAACCGAATGCAGGTTCAGATGTAATCAGTATGCAATTAAAAGCGGAATTAGAAGGCGACCATTACGTCCTGAACGGTACTAAAATGTGGATCACCAATGGTCCAGATGCACACACCATCGTTGTTTACGCCAAAACAGATCCTAGCGCAAAATCTCATGGTATTACCGCTTTCATTATCGAGCGCGATTTTAAAGGGTTTAGCCATGCTCAAAAGCTCGATAAGTTAGGAATGCGCGGTTCTAATACCTGCGAATTAGTATTCGAGAATTGCCGAGTTCCACAAGAAAATATTTTAGGGAAAGTAAACCACGGCGTCGAAATTCTAATGAGTGGATTGGATTATGAGCGTGTCGTACTTGCTGCTGGTCCGTTAGGTATTATGCAGGCCTGTCTCGATCTTGTTGTACCTTATGTGCACGACCGCAAACAATTTGGTCGTTCTATTGGTGAGTTCCAACTGGTTCAAGCCAAAGTGGCCGACATGTATACCCGCATGAATGCCGCGCGTGCGTACGTTTATACCGTCGCAGCCGCTTGTGATAGGGGTGAAACCACACGAAAAGATGCCGCAGGAGTCATTTTATACAGCGCCGAGCTAGCAACACAATTAGCGTTAGACACCATTCAACTACTTGGTGGTAATGGCTATATCAATGAATTTTCAGCAGGTCGATTATTACGAGATGCCAAACTGTACGAAATTGGCGCGGGTACTTCTGAAATAAGGCGCATGTTGATTGGTCGAGAATTATTTGAAGAATCTCGTTAACGGCGCTGCCAACCTAAGGCTTTTTTCTTAAGGAGATCGGTTCGAGAAGCTTTGTTCAAGGCGTTAGGCTCAAGGATCCCTGTTAATGCGGTGCATTTAAAAAGGACGAAACATGGCAATTCTTCAAACCAAAGCTAAACCGAACGATCCGCATTTTCTCGCCAATCAACAAATAATGGTCGAGTTAATCGATAATCTTCAATCAAACCTTCATGTAATCAAGCAAGGTGGTGGCCAATCGGCGATTGAACGTCAACGACAAAAAGGCAAACTGCCTGTCAGAGAACGCGTTGCCTCACTCTTAGACAAAGGAACACATTTTCTCGAAATTGGACAATTTGCAGCATGGCGTGTATATGATGAATCCGTTCCATGTGCAGGTGTTGTCGCAGGCATAGGTAAGATTGAAGGCATCGAATGCATGGTGATAGCCAACGATCCTTCAGTAAAAGGCGGCACCTATTACCCATTAACCGTCAAAAAACATCTGCGCGCGCAAGAAATTGCTGAACGTTGCCACCTTCCCTGTGTATACCTTGTCGATTCAGGTGGCGCTAACCTTCCCCACCAAGCTGAAGTCTTTCCTGATAAAGATCATTTCGGACGTATTTTTTACAATCAAGCACGAATGTCTGCTAAGGGGATTCCTCAGATTGCGGTTGTTTTAGGTTTGTGTACCGCAGGGGGCGCATACGTTCCTGCAATGGCAGATGTCTCTATTATCGTAAAAGAGCAAGGCACCATTTTTCTTGCAGGCCCTCCACTCGTTAAAGCTGCGACAGGTGAAATAGTAACCGCAGAAGAACTAGGAGGTGCTGACGTACATTGCAAAAAGTCGGGCGTTGCCGATTATTATGCCAATAACGAAATACATGCACTGACTATTGCTAGGCAAACTATTGCAAGCGCGAACCAAGTACCCACCGTAAACGCTCAAAAAACCACTTTGCCGCCACGTTATAATGCTGAAGAAATTTACGGCATCATTAACGCTAATTTACGCCATTTGTTCGATGTTCGCGAAATTATTGCCCGCGTCGTCGACGATTCCGATTTTGATGAATTTAAAGCCTTTTATGGCACAACGCTTATTTGTGGTTTCGCCTATTTATATGGTCATCCCATTGGTATTGTGGCCAATAACGGCATTCTTTTTTCAGAATCGTCCCAAAAGGGTGCGCATTTTATTGAGCTTTGTGCCAAACGAAAAATCCCCCTGCTGTTCTTGCAAAATATCACTGGGTTTATGGTCGGTAAAAAATATGAATCAGAAGGGATAGCCAAACATGGTGCCAAGCTTGTCATGGCTGTTGCGTGTGCCGATGTGCCTAAATTTACCGTGATTGTGGGTGGCTCTTATGGTGCTGGCAATTATGGCATGTGCGGGCGAGCCTATAACCCAACCATGATGTGGATGTGGCCGAATGCGAGAATATCCGTTATGGGCGGAGAACAAGCAGCAGGTGTTATGGCGCAAGTAAAGCGTGATGCAAAAAATAGACAAGGCGAGCAATGGTCGGCAGAAGAAGAAAATGACTTCAAACAACCAATCATTGAACTATATGAAAATCAAGGGCACCCCTACTATGCCAGTGCACGGTTATGGGATGACGGCATTATCGATCCAAAAGATACAAGGGATATTGTAGGGCAAGCCCTTACTGCTGCATTACGCGCGCCTATTCCTGACAGCCAGTTTGGCATTTTTAGAATGTAATAGCCGAATGTAATGGCCCTACATAATCCAAATATTTAGCCCGAATCTAGAGAGCACTAAAATGAAAGAATACAAGCTGAATCAAAATCGACTGGCTGAACATACACAAAAAACATGCAAACAAAGTGATACCGAATCAAGTGATGTTTTATGTGAAATCGATGCAAATGGTATTGCAACACTCATACTTAATCGTGTGAGTAAAAAGAATGCCTTTGATGATTCAATGATAGAAAGCCTCATTCATTACATAGACACTCTCTCTGCTATTCCTACTATTCGGTGTTTACTGTTACAAGCAAACGGCACGCATTTTTCAGCCGGAGCAGATCTTCATTGGATGAAATCAATGGCGGAAAAATCCGTTAAAGCAAACCATCAAGATACCCAACAACTCGCCCACCTAATGCAAACTCTTGATACATTCCCTCATCCAACAATTGCTGTTGTACAAGGCTGTGCTTTTGGTGGTGCCTTAGGGCTGATTTGCTGCTGTGATATCGTTATCGCACAGTCTGATTCACAGTTTTGTCTAAGTGAAGTAAAGTTAGGGCTTATTCCAGCAACAATCGGGCCTTATGTTTGTCGTGCCATTGGGGTTCGTTATACGCGGCGTTTTATGCTAACGGGCGAACGTATTGATGCAAATACAGCGCAACACATCGGGTTAATACACCTTATTGTCGATACCGAGACGAAAACAGAAGCAAGCAGATTAGAACAGCAAATAATCCAACTTACCCAAGCTATCTTAAACAATAGCCCTGCCGCCCTGCAACAAGCGAAAGCACTGTGTCATGCATGTGAAAACCAACCTATTGATAAAAAGTTGATCAAATATACCAGCCATTTAATTGCCGATATTCGTGTGTCAGAGCAAGGGCAAGAAGGCTTAAGCGCTTTCTTTGATAAACGCCAACCATCATGGTGTGCTAATACCAAAATCAGTACGAAAAAAGGAAAAGGGAAAAAGAATGAATAGCACAAGTTTGCTCCCTACCGATGTTACGATTGTTGAAATGGGCGCACGCGATGGCTTACAGAATGAAGCCGCGGTGACTACAGAAGCTAAAATCAACCTTATCAATCAATTATCTCTAACAGGGTTAACCCATATAGAAGCAGGATCATTTGTATCACCTAAATGGGTGCCTCAAATGGCCGACTCAAAACACGTATTAGAAAAAATATCACGCCAACCCAATGTTATTTACTCAGCCTTAACCCCTAATTTACAAGGGTTTGAGCAAGCAATTCAATCGAAGGTAAATCAAGTTGCAATTTTTACATCATCATCTGAAAGTTTCTGCAAAAAAAATATCAATTGTTCTATCGCAGAAAGTATCAAACGCTTTGAGCCATTAATAACCGAAGCGAAGAAATACAACATACCGGTTAGAGGGTATTTATCTTGTATTGCTGATTGCCCTTACGATGGTGAAACAAAGCCTGAACAAGTTGCCACTATCGCTAAAGAGTTAATCGATTTAGGCTGTTACGAAATTTCGCTTGGTGACACCATTGGTACAGGCACACCGCTTCGTATAGGTAGAATGTTAGAAGCGGTACAACGCAATATTCCAATTAATCATCTTGCTGTTCACTTTCATGATACTTGGGGGCAAGCACTCGCTAATATATACCAAGCGTTAACCATGGGTGTAAGCGTAATAGATAGCAGTGTTGCAGGGTTAGGAGGTTGCCCATATGCTGTAGGGGCAAGTGGAAATGTTGCAACTGAAGATGTGTTATATATGTGCCATGGATTAGGCATAGAAACGGGCGTTAACCTGAATGATATAGCTAAAGCTGGTTGGATGATCTGTCATATTTTAAATAAACAGCCCTCATCAAAAGTGTCATTAGCTTTACGTTAAAATTGGCGATAATTATTTATGGAGAACAACAGTTATAAAAGACATTTGATTAATAAATCAATCTATAACAACAACCTAAAAGCAATTATCGCCTAAAACCATCCATCATTAGTTAATCACTTCTTGTATGTGCACTCAATGGCACCTGTAATATATTACTAACAATCTGAGCGTAAATATCGCTGTTCCGCTTCTAACTCATTAGCAGCAGTCCATAGTGTTTGTTCTCGACGTCTATGCCGTTCTAAATGACAACCAAGACCTTCAACCTTTAGCTCATTCGTCGGGCCAATATACTGATCTGCATGACTTGAAAAAATAGTTCTAAATTCTTCCATAGTGGGAAGACGGTGATTGTCCTCTTCGAAATTGATAAAAATATCATTAACAGTCAATGATATGTCCCTTTTTACGCCATCAAAATCCGTACTATTCATCTTATCCTCACCTAGAATAACCAGCTCAAAATATCGTACATTTACGTATGGTTTTTCAGTCAAACTTAAGTGTAGTTGAATTATTTTATTGCACTTTTTATCTCTAAATAAAATATGTAAAAATTCGTATCTCTGTGTAAATTAATACCTACGCCCCCTTTAAGACACATAACTCCAAAGTGACTTTATTGATGAAAAAGTTTAAAAAATCATAAATTTAGAGATCGAGTTCTAATTATTAGTAATAAGATTTCACCGAACCCACAAACAGTTATAGAGAACTATAATTAAGGTTGTATGACAATAAAGTTATTTCTTTTCTGCCTGAGGTAGTTAAATGAACACCACTTATTACCTTTGGATACACTACCGGGAATACTTATCTTTCGAGCACAAGAAGGACTTTCCTTTCATGTGCTTCACTCTTCCATTTTTTTGTCTTTATACTGCCCATATTGACGCGAATGAAATCACAAAAAAAAGCAACATCACCCCGTCTAACCAAATATTGTTAGATGAAAGTAATACCATTAAAGATGCTGACGATAACACTGTTCTCGCGTGGATGGACGATTCAGAAGATAAATTAGCCGATACCATACACGATTACAGCGAATCACTTGATCAGTATGTTGGTAAAGATGACGAAGATGAACCAATGATGAATCGTAGCTATTTACGTATTAAGTTTAAGCCGCGTTATTCACACCGTGGTTATTCTGATTTCGATGCTAATGTTTATCTTAAGCTAGACCTTCCGCATACCAAACGAAATTGGAAACTGATTTTTGAAACCGACCCCGATGATTTTGATAGCTTAGAAAGCAAACAACGAGGTATTTCTGGCGAGAATGATAGCAGCAGCTCTGCAGTTGGTGGCGTTAGACTTCAAGATAAAATATTGGGAAACTGGAAAACAAATTTTGATATCGGTGTAAAAGTAAGGTGGCCACCGGATCCTTTTGTTAGAGTAAATGCAAGTCGAGTTGATATTTTAAGCGAGCGCTGGACAAGCCGTATAAAACAAGAGATTTTCTTCTATCATGAAAAAGGACCAGGTGCAGTCACATACTTCGATTTTTACCGAGCTATGAATGAAGACGAGACACAAATATTTAAGGCTAGCACAAGTGGTCAGTACCTTGATGAAGATGATAACTGGGAGTTAGTACAAACATTCGAGTATTTTAACCGCTTAAGTGATAACCATCTTATGGAATACACGACAGGTATAAGTGCAGATACACGTGAAGAAGATGAAATATCCAACTATTGGGTATCGGCATCGTGGACACAAAAGCTCTATAAAGATTGGATTTATTTAACAATAGAACCTGAGATCGAATTCCCAAAAGAATATGACTACCATATTAACCCCGGAATAATGTTACAGCTTGAGCTTTTCTTTATAAAAAATGGAAATTATGACCGACTAAATCGATATATACCTCTGCCCTATGAAAAAGATTAATCCTAATCTCATAACCAAGCTACCTCAAGATGCAAGATTAAGAGTAATCTCAGCGAGTATCTTGAGGTAGCTTGGGTATAAATATAATTACAACATAAGCATTAATTAAACGGGATACCAACACCTAATGTGAAGGTATAAGCATCTAAATCATCTAATCCAATTAAAGTACTAGCCTCTGCAAAACCATGCCACCCGTTATTAAAGACACTTGATACCCCTAAGTGTGCTCGCCCATATAGTTGGTCATCAGAATTTATAATGATAGGCAAAATCATGCCTGAGTTATCTGCTTTCAACTGACTAATTACTTTTTCTGAACTTGAATCAAAATCATAATGAACATACGAACGTAAATATGGCTGGAATATACCTAAACTCGAGCGAAAAGAATGCGAAAAACTGGCCCCTGAAATCAACATCGTTGATTCTAAGTTATCAACATCATCTACTTTAGAAATTAGATAATTGGAATTCCCTCTTGATGGCCTTTCTGTATAGCGGTCACTATCCGATAGTGTATGTTGAATGGTACTTTCTAAAGCGATATTCCAATAACCTTGATTTATTACATAACCACCACCGAACGAAAAAACCCAAATATCAGAATCTGCATCATCAGAATTGTTTATAACATTATCACTATAGTGACTAATTTTACGTTCAATATCAGTATCAACAAGCGCATAGCTCGCTGTAAAATCCATATACCATTGATCTTGAAAATAACTGAAGTAGCCTGATGCAACTAAACCATCAATTTCACTCTCTGCGTTTTCAAGACCTGAATCATAAAAGGGTAAACCCAGCGCCACGCCAAACAAATATTTTTCATTAAGTAAGTAATCGCCGCCTAATGTCACTGAGTAGCCTTCTCTTTCAGGGTTACTTTCAGCAGCCAATGTTTGTTGCTCTATCGTATTTTTGTCTTGTTCAAAACGTACATAGGCCCCTAAACGTGAAGAATTGTCAGTCCCTAAAAATCCATCTTGATAAAATGTTACTTCTGTTAATTTAGGCGTTACATTTTTTTTGGGGGAAGGATTTTTAGTACTATTTCTGACACTACTTGCTCGTTCTGTAAGATCAGCAGTGTTTAGATTTTTTTGTTGTAAGATCTTACTTTTATTGATACTTGAAGAACGATTGCCAACGTTTTGATGAGTAAATTTATCACCTCGAATATCAGCCCCTACATCCATGAGTGTTGAAATAACAGCATAAACATCTTCTTTTACGCTTGATGAATTACCATTGCTATCTTCCGCTGAAATAGCACAAAATGGTAATACAATCATAATAGGTAAAGTTCTAGCAATTACGATAGATAAAACTTCATATCGCATGTGACCCCCTAAATTAAACACACTCACGCTTTATATTATTATTCAGTGTTTGCGTGAAACTTAACTATTTAATAATAGAGAAACAAGACAATCTCGGGTGTCGCAAAAATAAACATTTCAACAAATAAACAAGGTAATAAATAAAAACAATTTGAATCAAAATAAAGAAGTTAAACATTAATGACTTAAGCTATAGCAATCATCCACTCAATAGTACTAAGCCATAAATAGTAGTATTTTTTTGTCTACATAATCGGTATTTTAGTACACATTACCAACGCTGAATCTAGTAATTGTTTATCCTATCACTTACCATGATATTAACCTGACAGCAGGAATTCAAAAACTCCACTTAAATTGCAAATTCACCAGGGTGTTAGATGTTTCACCGAATAGGCTATCGTTGCTACCATCAAAGCGCTGTAAAACGGTCAATACTTGCCAATCATCAGATAAAGAATAGCTATTACTCGCCCCAAGAAAATATGAACCATCATTATAATAAGTGCTTGATAACGTTAATCGACTTAACGCTGTTATATCAAAGCCAATATCGGCATACCACGTATACTCTGCAAAGCTCAGCGTTCGTGCTGTTAGTGGTAGGTTTAAGAACAGCAATGCATTATTGGGGTCTTGAGGATTGGAGATAAACAGCAGAGAAGCACGTGTCATCCAATTTCGTTGCCCACCAAAGCTATAATCTGCTTCAATAGTAGCGACTGTTGAGGATTCTAGTGGATCCCCCATCCACTCGCTTTGTTTGGGCTCAAACCAGCTAATTTCACCACGTAAGCCTGCACCTTGAATATCGCCAGCAAAGCCTGCACCAATAACATGATCTAGTCCAGATTTCCCCACCAGCAACTGCATGTCCCAGCCTTGGTGGTTAAACAAATATCGACCTGCGTAACTATCCAATCCACTGTTTTTACTTGGGTTATACACCAGATCAAACGCACTGGCGAAACCCAGTTTACGACTTACTAGGATGGCATCGGAGCCCGAACGTTCTTCGTAGTCGAAATCATATATAGAGTAAGAGTTGAAAATATCATTAGGATTCCACAAGGTTGCCATTGCCCAGTTAATACGAAAACGCCCAGCACGCACTTGCCAATCATTTTCCTGCCAATCGAGATACAAGCGATCAAGCTGACTGTTGCCTACAACGCCATTCTTATCTACCCAATTTTTAGATAAGTCCATATAGCCGGGATCAAAGCCCACCAGATCGCCATACCCTGCTATTTCAGCTGAATCACCAAAGAATAATCGATTTCTCATTCCTACATTAACGCGTAGATGACGATTAAATCGGTATTCAAAATTAAAACGCTGATGGATAAGGTTATCTAGGCTGTTCCCTTGATCCTTAACATCCGTTGTATTCTCGCTTTTACTATCAGGAAACGATCCTGTTGCCATATATTTCACGTAACCCGTTAAATCCCAATTTTTCTCGGGCTCTAATCCGGGTATTTGAGCCAATACTACTGAGCTACACGCACACGAGATAACAACGGTTAGCATCGTTTTTAACACGGTATGTGATAGCTGACGTTTCACTGACGACGATCCTCTTTCAACTGACCGTCTTCAAACACAATAACTCTGCGTGCACGTTTAATGACTCGAGGATCGTGAGTCGAAAAAATAAACGTCGTGCCTTCTTGTTGATTTAACTGCTGCATAATATCCAGTAATTCTGCTGTACTTTTAGCATCTAAGTTTGCGGTAGGTTCATCCGCCATTACAAATCTTGGTCGTGGTGCTAATGCACGAGCCACTGCAACACGCTGCTGCTGGCCACCAGATAGCTTTGTCGGTCTTTTATGCAGTTGTTCAGCGAGGCCTACTTGTTCCAATAAGTCACTCGCTCGCTCGCGACATTCAGCTTCTTTATGGCCTTGTAACTGCATAACAAACTCTACGTTTTCTAATGCCGTTAATACGGGTAGCAAACTGTAGTCTTGAAAAATGAAACCAATATGATCGCGGCGAAAAGCAATTAAATCTTTTTCTGATAAATGGCAAATGTCATTACCGTCTATTTTCACTTCACCAGACGTGGGAACATCAATGCCACCAAGCATATTCAGCAGTGTCGTTTTACCTGAACCTGATGGACCCATTACCGCGACAAATTCACCTTGTTCAATGGTTAAATCGAGCGACTTAACGGCATGTACGGGAAAATCAGATTCCGGATTATATGTTTTGCACAATTGATTAATCTGAATGCTCATAATCAGTGTTTCTCCGCCATCGCATCTGCTGGACGCTGCTTTAATATTTGACGCGCCGGATAAAGTGCCGCCAAAAAGCTTGCGGCAACCACAGTAAGAAAGATTAACTGGTATTCGCCGAATGACACTCTCGGGTATATAGTCGTATCAACGCCAAACGCCCCCAAGCCTTCAGCCATTGAATTTAATGAAATACCGGTTGTTTGTAATAGCATCATTAATACAGCACAAATACCTACACCCAATAACGCACCACTCATTCCAAGTAAGCTTGTCTCAAGCATGATCAATAAGAACACCTTATGCTTCTGCATACCTACGGCCATCAACACACCAAACTCGCGGGTTCGCTCAAACACCGACATCAACATGATATTTACAATGCCTAAGCCCATCGCTGATACAAAAATGCCGAGAATAATTGCGGTACTGGTGCCCGTTTGCTTAATCATCGTCGCCAACATAGGCTGAATCTGTTGCCAGTCTCGTATGGTATTCAATTTGCTGGTTTGAGTCTGTAACTGTGCTTTTACCGCTTGAGTAACAATATTCGATGATGGCGTGGCTTCATTTACCACTATGGCTATTTCATGAACACCATCTATATGGGCAAGAGCACTTAAATCACTGCGCCTGACATAGACATTACTCTCATCAAAACTGCTCGACGGACTCTTAAAAATACCGCGAACACGAAACGCCGCCCCCGATACATCATTAGCGGCATCAGTAAACGTTAAGACGACTTTTGATCCTACACGTAAGCGCAAACGATCTGCGGTTTTACTTGAAACTAATACCGGATTTCGCCCTTGTTCTGATAACCATTCACCTTCAATAATGTGACTGACTAACGGCGTTACTTTCGCTTCCGCCTCCAGATCAATACCATTGATCTTTACCCCACGTGTCGAACGTGCAGAAGCCACCATACCATCAGCAATAAAACGTGCCGACCACGCACTAACGTCTGGCATATCTCGTAATTGCTCGATGATCTGCTCTGACCCAATGATGGTGTCGTTGATCTCGGGTTCATTAATATATTCACTACGGTGGATTTGAATATTACTGGTTTGCCACGCGATGGCATTATCAATCATGTTGCCATACATACCATTCATAAAGCCGATCATGCTTGCGACACCAATCAAGCCAAACACCATGGCGAAAAGCATAATGCTGGTACGTAATTTATTGCGCCATAAGTTACGCCAAGCGAGTTTAATCAGCATGGGCACCTCCTTTTAATGCGCTCACAAGATCAAGACGGTAAATGCGCCACATTGGGTAAATCAAACAGAAGAAAAGTAACCCCAATACCAGCATTATTTGTTCTTTAAACAGCCAAGGTGCAATCAATACTTTTAGAACGGGTTCCCAGCCTAACTCAAGCACGGCCTGTGCGAGTTCTCCGGTTAACTCATAAGGGTTGTAATAAAACCACAGTAAAACCGGCAAGGTTAATATCAACCCTAATACCACACCTAATACACCAATAAATGCCGATTCGATACCGATCAGCATTAATAGTTTTCTACGTAATAATCCGGTAGCTAACATGACACCGAATTCACGCTGACGCTCTAATGTCATCATCAAAATCGTGGCAAACAACCCAAAACCAACAATGCCATAAAGTAGGTACATCATAAAAATGCCGCCCACTTTATCCATCATTATTTGCTGTGCCATCTCGGGTGATAAGTCTTGCCAATCACGCACTACGGCACGGTTGATATAAGTGCGCGACAACTCATTAACTGTTTGCTCAAGATTGACTAAATCATCGGTATGCAGCACCCAAGCAGTAACTTGATCGCCAATACTATATAAGGTTTGCGCTTGCGTTAGAGGAAGATAAACCAGCTGCTGATCGAGGGCTGGAATAGGAAACTTCACAATGCCTTTAATCGGATACAAACCCGCAGCGGTCTGACCGCGATAGCCCTGCCCGTATAAAATGATGTCGTCACCCACACTTAACCCTAACGATTTAGCTAAGCCCTCTCCGACTAATACCTGAGAATCACCGTCGGTTAAGTACTCACCTGTGACGAGCCTTTGCGAAATGTGTGAGTATCGGTTTTCGAGTTCAGGTGATATACCTAACACCATGACACCTTTTGATTTTTCTGCTGCTGCAGCAAGAGCAAAAGATTCAATACGTGGCAATAAATGCGTTATATGTGGATTATTACGAACAGGTTCGATAAAAGCATCTGTGGCAGGTAATAAATCATCAATACTTTGGCTTTCTTTAAATTCAGGGTGCTGTAGCTGAATTAATCCAGTAAAAAAGCGGGCACTATTGTCAATATTACTGGCATACCCCCCCTCTTGCAGGCTACGCATAAACAAGGATAATAATAGCGCCAGTGCTAAGGCGGATGCTGTTAGCACTGTACGCCGTTTCTGACGCCACAAATTTCGCCACGCTAATTTAACTAACATACATGCTCCGCCAAGTATCAGAGTGTTTTAAGCTAATCCCGCTATATTTTAATTAGTCTCGTAATTCCTTCATCTGACTTTGAGAAAAGAAGCTGTCTTTGATCGCAAAATTAAACTGCGCTTGATGGGTGAGCATCTCTGTCTTATTTCCAGGCTTATCAGCAGGTACCATTTCCATTCTGGTGGCAATATCACGTCCGCCAAGTTGCTTAATATCATATGTTTTCATGGTATTAACCAACTCATCAAATTCATCAAAAAATTCCACTTTCCGCTGTAAGTACGTATCTTTCGATATCCACAAACGTACTTTACTCCATACCACGGGAGCATCAGGCTTTGCGATCGCATCAATCACATAGGTATTATCATTATCAAACACTTCCGTATCGTGTATTGCGTGGGTATAATCGACCACGATAGATGACTGATTAATAAGGTCATCATTGGTAAAATCTGATCCCATCCAAGATTGTCCGAGCATGGATGGCGCTATCTTGATCACACGTTCAATACTTGGTATCCAATTCCACATTTCGCGTTGACGCTTAAGTGATGCACTACCTTTATCTTTGGCTGGTGCAGTCACTAACACTAACGATAACTCTTTCCCTTTCGTCCAACTTTTCATGCTCATCGAGCGCGTCCAATCAGGACGAATAATATTCATTGTTAGTTCGCTGTAACTCGAATTTCCGCGCATTTGCAGATCAGATTGAGTGACAATTTCCGTGGCAGTTTGTGCATGTAGCCCAATAGAAAATATACTCGCCAAACTCAGTAAAATAATCGGTAACATTCGCATGCTTTCTCCCTCTTAAATTCCGCTAACTAAACCAAGCATTCAATGCTTTTTGATCAATAAGTGGCAGCGATCCTTGAGGTGCTCTTAGTATTCGTTCGATGGCTGCTTGCGTAGTACGTAGTTTTCGCTGGATTAACTCAATTGACTGTCGCTGATCATATTGATCTTGGTTGAGTAGAAGCTCAGTAAAGCGATCAGAAAAGGCATACAGCATCGCCACTAATAGCTCTGCAAGATCTTTAGCATCTTGGCTGTTGCCTTCTTGGCTATCAGCTTGGTTATCACCTTGAATATCGAACACGCCTTCATCCATACCCTGCTTTATGATCAGGGCATAATCTGCCACAAGTAATCGGGTACTTTCCGTTACGAGTTTGTGTTTGAGTAGCACATTCTCATCCATATTGATTATTTGAGTGAACGAAAGCATTTCCGTTTTTTGCTCAACCTTCCAATTATTCGTCATTTGAACAAGTTGTTGCCATTTACTAACCGCATCGATAGCCGGATCAGTAAGTAGCGCTTGAACTAACGCTTGATACTGAGACAGCAAGCTTTCGACCAGCATCTCTAATATTGCCTGCTTTGAACTAAAGTAATGGTAAAAAGCACCTTTAGACACCCCCATTGTCTGGATAATATCGTTAACAGATGTGCTTTCGTACCCCTTGGTATAGAACAAGTTTTGCGCCGTAACAATGAATTCATTACGCCGTTCGTCGGGTGCTTTAACGACTCTAGCCATAAATGCTTACTCTTTCTTTTTCGCAATATTATACGAATACCCTGATAACCGACCGACCGTCGGTATGATTAACTTAGTCCTAATTTTCTAGGCTGACAATATAGATATGGTGTTTTTGTGACCGATGTTATTTTAAGGTTTAGTATCAACCTTAAAAACAAAAAAGCAGCTACCGAAGTAACTGCTTTATGTATTCATAAATAACGTAAAACGGGTTATAACAATCAGCCTTTATTCACCATAAATATCAAAACTAAAGTACCCAGCGGCAATCTTTTCGTAAGTACCGTTCTCACGAATCGTTTTAATAGCTTGGTTAAATTTGTCGGCTAATTTTTTATCTTGTAGGCGTAATGCTAACGCAGTGCCTTCGCCAATATAGGCTTTATCTGTTACTGGCTCGCCTGCTAATTCAAAGTTTTTACCGCGTTCTTTTTCTAAGAACGCTAAAACGAGTTGATCAGAATTACCAAATACAGCATCAAGACGCCCACTTTCAAGATCGAGATACACTTCATCTTGGCCAGTGTAACGACGAATTTTAGCCACATCGCCATAGATATCGGTTACATAACGATCATGAATTGTACCCAGTTGAACACCAATGGTTTTACCGTCTAATCCCGCTGTATCTATTGTAATTCCTGAATCTTTACCCGTTACAAAACGTGCTGGTGTTTGGTAATACTTGTCTGTAAACAGAACACGCTTTTTACGCTCTTCTGTAATACGCATTGATGCCATAATTGCATCAGCTTTACGTGATAATAATGCTGGAATGAGTCCATCCCAATTTTGTGAAACCCACTCACATTTTAGCTTCGCTTCGACGCAGAGTGCGTCTGCAATTTCAATATCAAATCCCTTCGGAGTACCTGATGCATCTTTATAGTTAAACGGCGGATAAGTAAAATCTGACGCGAGACGAACCACTTTTTCATCTGCGGCTTGTGCAGTAGTAAATAGTGCTGACGCCAGAATAATTCCGACACTCATTAGTTTTTTCATCATAAGATCCCTCTTCCTATTGATATTGTTGTAACGCATTTAAGGTTTCAAGCATACTGTTCTTTGAGCCAATGGAAATTCTGACACAGTGTTCAAGCATCGATTCATGAGCTTGGTTACGGGTCACAATGCCTTTTTCTAATAAATAATCATAAATACTGTTTGATGTATTAAAGTGAATAAGCACAAAATTGGTTGCCGACGCATAAACCACATCTACAATCGGTAACACCTGCAATTCGCTAATAAACCATTCACGGGTTGTTATAAGTTCATCTGTTTGGCTACGCATACTCTTTAAGCCTTCAGGAGCAAGGGCTTTCAATGCGATTTCAGCCGTTGGATCGGCAATAGGATAAGGCGCAATCAATCGTGCAATGTACGACATAACACTTTCATCTGCCATTAAGAAGCCACAACGAATCGATGCTAATCCAAATGCTTTTGATAAAGTACGTATCACAATCAGATGCGGGTATTGTGCCATCAAATGCAGCACACTCGTTTCTGGTGCGAATTCAATATAAGCTTCATCAACCACAACCAAAGTTGACGCTTTACTGGCTTCAAGTAATTCCATAATATCGTGATGATGAATGGTATTACTTGTCGGGTTATTGGGTGAACATAAGAAAAGTAAGCTTGTGTCAGCCAGTTGATGTTTAATCGCCGCAACATCAAGTTGGAAGTTATCGAGTAACGGCACAGCTAGCGTATTAACCGAAAAAGCATCGGCACAAAATTCATACATGCCATACGTTGGTGGACAAATCATAATTTGGTCGTTACCCGGCTGGCAAAATGTACGGATCAACAAATCAATCGCTTCATCAGCCCCCCGTACAGCCACAGTCTCGCAGCTCAATGCACCCGATGCTTGCTCACAGTACGCTTGATACTCTGATGCAATATCATGGGGTAAAAAGTCGGGGTAACGATTATACATATCGTTACGTCCTTTTGACTCGTCACCATACTGGCAACTGCTTTCTAGTTCATTCGCGTTCAACCACAGATGGCCACTGCCTCCTATGCGTCGAGCTGATTGGTATGGTATGAGTTTTTCTACTGCCTTTGGTGCTAACTTTGACGCTAATGATTTCATTCCCTAAACTCCCACACGAATAAACAGGCTAAAGCCCAGCCATAAATTGGATTAAAATGCAAAATGACAGCATAAATAATCTCAAAATGTCTTTATATTTAGATTAAAGCAGACCTGGCTTGAAATCAGAATCGAAATGTCGGCATACTAGACATGACAAAACCGCATACCTTAAGTGTCAGTAGCGACTGGGAATAAGTATGATAAATCGATTACCATCAACAAAAGAACTTCAGGCATTTTTGATCACTGCCCAGCAGCTAAATTTCACTGCTGCAGCACATATTTTGAATGTGACACAAGGCGCCGTAAGTCGTCAGGTAATTTCTTTGGAAGAACAACTGAAAGTACGGCTATTTCACCGCCATGCGCGCGGGTTAACCTTAACTAATAAAGGTTCTGAGTTTCTTCCTCTTGTTGAACAAGCAATGAATCAAATTCATCGTGCTGTTGAACAAGTATCGAATGATAAACAATTAGTCAAACTGAAAGCCCCAAGCTGTATTACACCTTGGTTGCTGCCTAAACTGATGACCTTTCAACAAGCCTACCCCGATATCGATGTCGAGCTCACATCCGCCATTAAACATAACGTCAACTTTTCAACCGAACCTTTTGATGCTGCGATCTGTTACGGGCAATCACCACAAGAGAAATCCTTGCTCACTAACTTATTATTTGAAGAATTTTTAACACCGGTATGTTCTACTTCTTTATTACCAGTCGATAAAACGACATTAAGTACCAATGAAATGAAGGGTTTTACGTGGCTGCATGCCACTCCACAGAAAAGTGACTGGGCATTATGGTTAAAGCAAGCTAACAGCTCATACTTAACCGCGGATCAAAACCAGCATTTTGCAACACTAGATTTGTCGGTAAGTGCAGCAATACAGGGGTTCGGTATCGCCATTGGAGATATCACATTGGCTAAGCTTGATTTAGAATCTGGACGATTAGTGGCTCCGCATGCGTTAACAGTCGCTTCCGGTAACAGTTATTACCTTGTACGCCCGAAAACGATGCAGAACCCGTCTTTAGAATTACTGATTAAATGGCTGATCTAGATTTCTTAGTGCTTGGTTATTCATTACTGCGTAAGCGGCAGCGCAACGCCAATCACCATAAATAAGCCACCACAAACTTGGTTAAAGCGCTTCCCTCTTTTTTCAAGCCAAGGACCAATATAAACAGATACGCTGGCAAGCATAAATTCAACCGTAAACTCAACCACCGAGAAAGTTAAAGCCATTACAAAAAATTGTGTCATAAGTGACATCTGAGGATCAATAAACTGCGGTAGAAATGCCCCGAAAAATAACAGAACTTTGGGATTAGAAACCGCCGCTAAAGCACCTTGCATGAATAATGCTGAACGTTTTTTTTCTGCAATGGCTTTTTCTGAAATGATTAAATTAACAGGCGGTGTTCGCCATAACTGAATACCTAACCAAATAAGGTATGCCCCACCTACCCACTTCAATATATTAAGTGCAGATGGTGATGTTTGAATGATCGCACCAATACCAAACATGGATAATGCAATAACTACCACAAAACCCAGCACGCCACCAATAATAGTCCAGATTGCTTTGCTACGTCCGTATAATACACCGTGTGTCAGTGCCAACAATCCATTAGGACCTGGCGCAAAAGCAAGGCCAATAACCGCAATTAAATATAAAAGCCACGTTTGAAGCACCATGAAAATCTCACCTATATTATTCTGTTCATGTTTGCCTTTTGATTAAATAAAGCACAACAACATGAATCACCTATCACCGTTGGAAGTGTGTGAATTTTACTGCGGAAGCATAAAAACAAATGGTCTAATTTAGACGTGATACGGTATAATATGGACATTAGTAAAAAGATCTCACAGACATGACAACAACAATAACGCCTTCCAATCAAAATCTAGCTGACGATAAAGGCCCTATCATGACACCTGACGTTCGTTTCCTGCTATTGCCTTTACCCGATTTTACGATGCTACCGTTTGGTGGTTTTATCGATAAACTTCGTTTTTCGGCTGACAATGAAGATTATAGCCAGCAGCGCCACTGTGGATGGCAAATTTTAGGTTTAAAATCTGGCACTGTTACTTCAAGCAGCAGTGTATCGGTAGAGGTGCAGGTAACACCGGAACAGATACGTTTCGCTGATTACGACTACCTTGTTGTTTTTGGCTGCCGATCGGCACGTCATGCTCAACAAATGGCACCCAGTTATAAAGCATTGCTTAAACAAGCAGCCTCTAATGGCGTTACATTAGTCACGATCGACAATGCTTGTTTCATGCTGGCTGAAACTGGATTATTAAAAGGAAACCAAGTCTCGGTACATTGGCGACATGCACAAGAATTTATGGCGGCTTACCCCGATATTGAAGTACGCACAGAGCAATTATATTGTATCGACAAAAAACGCATCAGCTGTTCTGGTGGCAGCGCTGCCATTGATTTAGCCATAGAGTTGTTAACACGCCATTGTGGTCGTACACGTGCTATGAAAGGATTAGCTGATATGATTATCGATAAGCCTCGTGGGCAATTGCATCGCTTAGAATCATTGGATAATGAAACCAGCGCAGGTCGGCATGTCAGCCGTGCTATTGGATTGATGCGCGACTTATTTGCAGAAAGAAAAACCACCGATGAACTTGCTACCATGATAGGCATAAGTCGACGACAACTTGATCGCTTGTTTAAAGATGAATTCTCTAAAACTGCACATGATTACTGGCACGAAATGCGCCTTCAGCATCTACACTGGCGATTAGTCAACTCTAATCACAGTTTGACTATATTAGCGGAAGAAATTGGCATTCAAGATACTAGCTACCTCTGTAAGATATTTCGCAAGCGCTTCGGTCAAAGCCCTGCAACATTACGTCACTCGAATAAATAGACCGTGCTTAATCTTTCGAAATAAACCAGCCAATCACAACACAACCCAGCATCCAGCTAGAGCCCAATAAAAAGGTATTGTTCACATTTTCCGGAATTAACAGGCAGGCAAGAATGCCAATGATCATAACAATCGCAAATATTATCTGCCACAAAATGTCATATCTATAACTATCAACAGCTTTCGGATTATTTTTCATTTGTGAAACATCACAATATTGCCATATGATAATTAGAGCAGAAAAGACCTAACGTCAGCAATTACAAAAAAGTAACATAATGTAAGATTGTGATTCACCAATAAATACAAAACAATCAATAATCTATATGAATAATAAAACACCACTTGTGGTTCATTTGCACTGGTTATCTTTCTTGTTATTATCATACCTTATTGATAATGCGAGAGTACTAGAAATAGAATAGCTATAAACTGGCT
>NZ_PYOD01000013.1 GCF_003026285.1 Photobacterium profundum | reverse complement strand
TAAGAAATGGTGCCGACTACCGGAGTCGAACTGGTGACCTACTGATTACAAGTCAGTTGCTCTACCTACTGAGCTAAGTCGGCACACTAAATCTTTGTTGTCTTCAAGTTAACATCTAACTCAAAAACGAATTTGGCTCCCTTTGCTGGACTTGAACCAGCGACATACGGATTAACAGTCCGGCGTTCTACCAACTGAACTAAAAGGGAATTGTCTATTTCGTTGCTTGCACCGTATTTCTTATATTCTAATGAACCAAAAGAAATAATGGTGCCTCGAGGCGGAATCGAACCACCGACACGAGGATTTTCAATCCTCTGCTCTACCGACTGAGCTATCGAGGCAACGGAGCGCTATTAAACGGGTTTTAGGCTCTTTCGTCAACTTTTTTTTCGATAAAAATCGAGCAAATGGTTTACATGCTCGATTTTTGCTCGTTAAAGGCGTTATCTATACTAAATTGATGCATTGAATACTGGGTGTCGGTATTTATCACCAGTGATGAGCTGAGGTAAATGTTGTTGATAAATACCGTAAATATCTCAATGCTTTGCTCAAAAGCTTAAATTTTTCCTTGATTAAACTCTTTTTGGAATGCGGTCACTTTCTCTAAATAACGTCTTGCTTCTGCTTTTGGGTGTTTATTGGTCAGTGCCCAATACACCTGATTTGGCTGAAGGCTGTTTAAATCATTCATTGCCCGTTTTCTATCATTTTTATTGAAGGTGTTAAGTACACCACCGGCACCGCCGTTATAAGCAGAAATCATGCTGTAGTGCAGTGATGTCGGGTTCTTTACATCTTTCAAATAACGATTACGCAAAATATAGAAATAGGCTGTACCTGTATCAATGTTACTTCTTGGGTCAAATAAGTATTCCGGACTCGGTATGCCAGGCTTCTTTTTGACGAGTTTGAAAACATCGGCGCCAGCCGTTTTTGGTATCACTTGCATTAAGCCATAAGCGTTGGCGTGGCTAACTGCGTAGGGATTAAAACTGCTTTCGGTTTTGATGATCGCATAGATCAGATCTTCAGGAATGTCGTAGCGGCGAGAGGCTTCTTTAATGATACTTGCATATTTATACCCTCGTTGCTTCGAGCTATTTGCAACTAAAGGGATCTCTACATAATACGCTTGCTGATAGCGGATCTTCTTTTTCTTTAATTTGGTATTTATCAGGTGATCTGCAAATTGGTTCGCCCGCCAAGACCATTCAATTGGTTTGCCATCTTGATCTAAAACTTGCTCATAGAGGAAGGGTTTACCTTTTAGTTCGATGGCCTGATCAGAATATAAATCGACCCCTGCTGGGTTATCGGGGGTAAGCAGAGTTGTGGTGATCGCTTCTTTTAAATGTTTTTCTGGCTCTGTTTTAGCAACCGTTTCGATAGTAACGATACCGCGATCAAAATCAACGTGCGCACGGCTTTGATAGCCATCAGTATATTTAACGTATTGGCGTTTACTAGATACTAAAGCATTATCGTCGCCCCATTGGCGTTTGACTTTGCCATTAAATGATCCAATTAATCGATTTAATTCAGCAGGATCTTTAGTGAACTGGCCGGGAAGCGATGCTAGATTGTTCGCAAAGCGGTTGGTGGTGCTGTAGTCAACATCGTACAGTTGCTCGAT
The DNA here is from genome assembly GCF_003026285.1 of Photobacterium profundum. GTDB lineage: Bacteria > Pseudomonadota > Gammaproteobacteria > Enterobacterales > Vibrionaceae > Photobacterium > Photobacterium profundum. The sequence goes on along the minus strand of NZ_PYOD01000013.1, from coordinate 115,849 downwards.
GAATTCACGACTACATCCGTTGAGCACGAAGAGAGATAATAGTAAAAAAAGGCGTTTATTCATAAGTGGGCAAACAGAAAGTGACATTATTGATAGTTAATTAACGACCAATGATGTCATTTTCTTTCTCTACCCGTAAACCTTTTAACCGGAATATATTAATAAACCGTGATGGGCATTACTTGCTTGGTGGCGTATAACCTTCAATGATCACATCTTGACCTTCGAATAAGAAGTTAACCATTTCGGTTTCAAGCAACTTACGGTGATCAACATTCATCATGTTTAGTTTTTTCTCATTGATCAGCATGGTTTGCTTACTTTGCCATTCAGCCCATGCTTCTTTTGAAATGTTGTCAAAAATACGTTTACCTAGATCGCCTGGGTACAGTTGGAAATCGAGTCCCTCAGCATCTTTTTTCAGGCGAGTACAAAAAACAGTACGGCTCATTGAATGGCTCCTTAATCATGACCTAATGAGTACGTTGCTAGTTATACCAGAGTGTAACCCTAGCATCTAGGATAAGGCAGCGAAGAGGCAAAACTTATATAAAAAGGGCGATGAAAGCCCTTTAAAGTACTGCGGTTATTATAGTGTTTTAGGGTGATTAAGCTCGTAGCGCAGGCCTTCCAGTATTTGCTGTACTGGTGCAGCTAACCCTACTTTCGGTGGCGTAGTTAAGCTATACCATTGACCTTTCCCGCTTTCTTGAACCATATTCATCGGGGTAGATAATCGCATTCGAATTGGCACGATATCAAGGTGGTAGTGACTAAAGGTATGGCGGAAAGCATGCAGTTGTTCTGCTTCGACAATGTGGCTTTCTGAGCCGATACGCTGTGTGACTAATGCACTCAAATCATCGGTGTCATGCTGTGGAAAGCACCATAAGCCACCCCATATTCCGACTGGCGGTCGCTGTTCCAGCCATACTTCGTCACCGTGTTGCAAAATAGCAAACCAGGTCTGCTTTTCTGGCATCACTTTCTTTGGCTTTTTACCCGGAAAATCGGTTTGGCGAAGCTGTGCTTTTGCTTCACACATAGCTTCAATTGGGCACAGTTCGCATTTAGGCTTACTGCGGGTACAAATCATTGCACCCATATCCATCATTGCCTGGTTGTAACGCTCGACCCCTGAATCAGGAGTGTTCTTTTCTGCAATTTCCCACAACGCATTTTCGACCGGCTTTTTACCGGGCCAACCTTCCACTGCATAGCAACGCGCTAATGTGCGTTTTACATTGCCATCTAAAATCGCGTGATGTTGCTTGAGCGATAATGACAGAACAGCTCCAGCGGTGGATCGACCTATACCGGGTAGGGCTTGCACCTGAATAATATCGGTTGGGAATAGAGCATTGTGCTCCGAGACGATAATTTTTGCAGCTTTATGAAGATTTCGAGCGCGAGCGTAGTAACCAAGGCCTGTCCACAGATGCAGTACTTCATCTTGCTCGGCTGCGGCTAAATCTTGCACCGTCGGAAAACGTTCCATAAAACGTTCAAAATAAGGGATCACTGTGGCAACTTGGGTTTGCTGCAGCATGATTTCTGATAACCATACTTTATAAGGTGTTTTATTTTGTTGCCAAGGCAGTGTCTTACGACCAAATTTATCGTACCACGTTAAAATGGCATCAGAGAAGGTATTACTCACGGACTTTACTCACTGTTGTTTGCTTAACGTTGATAGACGCTATTATAATTATTGAGTTTGATATGGTGGCACTGATTTTTATTGGTTCTGGTAGTATAGCGCTGGGCATTATTGAGCCCTGTATGGGCATGATTCCACCATAAACTTGCAGTTGTCGCAATCGATAGACTTGCACTTATGCCATAACTTTGGATAATGCCGTTCCGCTTAGTTTTTCTTCATTTTTAGTTTTAGGTATTTACCATGAGCGAAGTTTCAAAAAAGTCCGGCGATGTAACCGTGACTGAATTGACCGAAGACGGCAAACTTGTACGAAAGATTCGTAGTTTTGTTCGTCGTGAAGGCCGTTTAACCAAAGGCCAAGAATCGGCTATGGATAACAACTGGTCAACAATGGGTATCGACTTTGCTCAGCAAATGCTGGACTGGAAAGAAGTCTATAACCGTGAAGCACCTGTTGTGCTAGAAATTGGTTTTGGCATGGGCGCATCATTGGTGGAAATGGCCAAGAATGCTCCAGAGAAAGACTTTATTGGTATCGAAGTACACAGCCCTGGTGTGGGTGCATGTTTGATGGGGGCAGAAGAAGCAGCCCTAACTAACTTACGTGTAATGTGTCACGATGCTGTTGAAGTGTTTGATTACATGATTCCAGATGGCAGCCTAGACACTGTTCAGCTGTTCTTCCCTGACCCATGGCATAAAACGCGTCACCATAAGCGTCGTATCGTTCAGCCTGCATTTGCTGAAATGTTACGTAAGAAGCTGAAAATTGGTGGTGTTTTCCATATGGCAACAGATTGGGAAAACTACGCAGAGCACATGGTTGAAGTGATGAATGCGGCACCTGGTTACAAGAATACGGCAACAGACGGTGACTATATTGCGCGCCCTGAAGATCGTCCGTTAACCAAATTTGAAGCACGTGGTCACCGTTTAGGTCACGGCGTATGGGACATGAAGTACGCACGTACCGAGTAGTCTCAGTTTTGCTAAGGTTGTAATCTTTTCCGCTATCGCCCAGACTATTTGTCGAGACCGATATGGTTAGATGCAGTGCTTAAAGCAAACATAGAATAAATTGCATCATGCGTTTAAAGCCAACCTCGTGTTGGCTTTTTTGCCCTTGGAGAATAAGAATGAAGCCAACAAAAGAGTTGCTCGCCGGTATTTTGGACGAAGTGAGACCGTTAATCGGTCAGGGAAAAGTTGCTAACTATATTCCTGCATTAGCCGATGTTTCTGCCAATAAATTAGGTATTGCCGTGTGCTATAACGACGGTGAGATCATCCAAGCCGGAGACTGCCAAGAACGTTTCTCTATTCAATCCATCTCTAAGGTAATGTCGCTCACATTAGCCATGAGCTTATATGAACCTGAAGAAATTTGGCGACGTGTAGGTAAAGAGCCTTCTGGTCATGCATTTAATTCGATGATCCAGTTAGAACTGGAAAATGGTATTCCACGCAATCCATTTATCAATGCGGGGGCGCTAGTGGTATCCGATTTATTACATAGCCGTTTAGCGGCGCCGCAATATCGGATGCTAGAACTCGTTCGAAAGCTGTCTTGTAATCCCCATTTAACGTATGACAAAGCGGTCGCATCGTCTGAAATGCAACACAGCGATCGCAATGCATCGATTGCGTATTTAATGCGTTCTTTCGGTAATTTTGAAAATGAAGTGATGCCTGTTTTAACCAATTATTTTAGTTATTGTTCACTAAAAATGAGTTGCGTTGATTTAGCTCGTACATTCAGCTACTTAGCAAATAAAGGGCTTCCTTTAGGCGCGAAAAAAACTATTATCAGCCAGACTCAGAGTAAGCAAATGAATGCATTGCTTGCAACCTGTGGGTTATATGACGGTGCAGGTGAGTTTGCTTATCGTGTGGGTATGCCGGGCAAGTCAGGTGTGGGTGGCGGAATTGTTGCTATCGTGCCGGGTGAAATGTCGATAACGGTGTGGTCACCTGAGCTGGATCCTTCTGGTAACTCGTTGGCAGGCACAGCAGCATTAGAATTACTCGCTGAACGTATTGGGCGATCAATCTTTTAAAGAGCTGCGTCTATTCATGTCGCAGACTCTACGTTGTATAGGGATGGGCATGAATATGATCTTTGCTAGAAATGCGACGCCGACATTAACAATGCTGATACTCACTTTTATTGTCATGCTGACGCCTGCTTGGGCTTCACAATGTAACTTAACGTGGCATAACGTAGTGATTTTACAAGATGGTGCGTTAACCCTAGATGATGGGCAACGTTTGTTTAAAGTGAAGCAGAATGGTCAGTTGTATTTTGGTGCGCATAAGGTTCAATTAAATACCGCTCAACAACAAGCGCTAGTCAAATATCACCAAACTCTGACGAAAGATTTACCTTACCAACTTTCACATTCTCAGCTCATCGATGATGAATTGTGCCAGCGAGTCGTCAAAAGACAAATCCAAGAAACAGAGATCCAATCTCTGATCCCTGCGCTAAAAACGTGGAAAAGTGTGACTGTTTATTAGTAAAGTCGTTAGCGAAACAGTTAACAATACGAGTATCTTGGCGCACTAAGAATACGCGTAAGATACTCGTTATTTTTTATTAATCCTCGACAAACGCTGCCAGTAAATCATTCAAGAACAGTTTACCGTGTTCGGTTATCTGCCATGTATCGCCAGTATCAATCAGATACTTTTGTTCCAATGCCCACTGAATATTTGTGTCGATAGTATCGAGTGATAGGCCTGTTCGGTCCATATAATCTTGCTTTGGACATGCCTCAAGTAAGCGGAATCGATTCATGAAGAACTCAAACGGACGTTCTGCGGCATCAACTTGGGTTTCTTTATCCAAGTACGGCTTAGTTGGGTTTAAGTAGCCTCTTGGGTGCTTAACTTTTACGGTACGAGTTATGTTGCCGTCGGCAAAACTGACTTTACCGTGTGCGCCACAACCAATACCGAGGTAATCACCAAAGCGCCAATAATTGAGGTTATGGCGGCATTGTAAACCGGGCTTACTGTAGCCAGATATTTCGTATTGCACATATCCTGCATCCGCCAGTATCTGATGACCTTGCTCAAAAATATCCCATAAATCGTCATCATCAGGCAGCGTTGGCGGCTTAGAATAGAACATCGTATTAGGTTCTATAGTCAGCTGATACCAAGATAAGTGTGGCGGATTTAGCGCAATGGCTTGCTTGAGATCGTACATCGCATCATCAATGGATTGGTCGGGTAAACCGTGCATCAAATCGATATTAAAGCTGTTTAAGCCAGCCTCTGTTGCAAGCTTCGCGGCTTTTCGTGCTTCATCGCTACCATGGATACGACCAAGGCGGGTTAGTTTTTCATCTTGAAAACTTTGTACACCAATAGATATTCGATTAATACCAACTTCTTGGTAAGCAACAAAACGTCCTGCTTCAACGGTACCAGGGTTGGCTTCCATGGTGATTTCGATATCGTGGCTAAATGGAATTCTTGCTTCAATGCCTTTAAGCAAACGCCCGATTTCTGGTGGAGATATTAAGCTAGGTGTACCACCGCCAATAAAGATGGAGTGTAACGGACGAACTCCAGCCTCTAGCTGATATTTTGCTAGATCAATGTCTAAATCTTCGAGTAGGGCATCGATATAATCAAGCTCTGGGATCTCGGCTTTTAATGCATGCGAATTAAAATCGCAATATGGGCATTTTTGAACACACCAAGGAATATGCACATACAGGCTTAGAGGTGGTGGTACTAACATTATGCGTCCTTCAGGGCAGCAAAGAGTTTTTGTAGCGCCTTGCCACGATGAGATAATTCTTTCTTACGTGTTGATTCTAGTTGTGCTGAAGCGCATTGATCTTCAGGTACCCAGAATACAGGGTCATAGCCGAAGCCATTTTCACCTTGAGCTTCCATTAAGATACTGCCTTCCCAGCTACCATGACATACTAAAGGTGTTGGATCGTTTTCATGGCGCATCATTACTAATACACAGTGAAAACGGGCAGTACGTTGCTCTGCTGGCACGCCTTCCATATCTGCCAATAGCTTCTCAAGGTTTTGCTGATCGGTGGCATCTTCACCCGCAAAGCGAGCAGAATAAATACCCGGCGCACCTTGTAGGAAATCGACTTCAAGACCAGAATCATCAGCAATCGCTGGTAAGCCCGTTTCTTTAGCGGCATGGCGCGCTTTGATGATTGCGTTTTCGATAAACGTGGTGCCAGTTTCAGCAACCGAAGACACATTGAAATCACTTTGTGCAACAACATCAAAACCAAAATCAGCCAGCAAGCTAGCCATTTCTTTCACTTTACCTTGGTTGCCTGTTGCTAATACGAGTTTGCTCATCGGTGTGCCTCTACGATGCTTAATGAAACGAAAAATAAGGGCGACATGATATACCTAAGCGGCTTACAGATGCGAGTTTCAATAGAAATTTATTAGCAGAGATAAAGTGAAGATTAAGTTATGGTAGGAAATAAAAAAGGAGCCGCAGCTCCTTGATATAGGTTGTTATACGATTGCACTATTTTTTCTGTGCTAGCGTTTAATCAACGTAGAAGGTTTGATCAAATTTAATTTCACCATTAGTCCCATTTTGGAATACATCAATGGTAAATTTGAAGCTCTCTTCATTGGCATGATTAAGTTCAGCTATGTAGTAAATAGCCTGACCTTCACGTACTTCACGAAAGGCTAATTTCTTTTCTGTACCTAGCAAATTCCGCGCCTTTCCAGATAGCTGTGCCGTCACTGCTGGCTTGCCTGTTGCTGATGTATCAAGCACGGTTACATTCACAACTGCTGAATATCGGCTACGTGTAATACGGTAAGTATTGGCAACTTCTGGCGTTAAAAATGTCGATGGAAAGCTTGAATAATGCACTTCAAGATCACCGATATTTTTGAGTTGTTCTGCTTGAGCTGGTAATGCGGTAAAGAGCATTGCCGACAATAAACATAGAATACGAATCATGACATTATCCTTTTAGATACCCACCTGATAATAAAAGACCGCAATTATTAGGTGGGTATTACAAACTTCCTTTAGTATAGCTGTAATGCCCTATAGCAACTCTGCGATCACTGGCGGGATTTCTCGTGGACTTTCAATGCGCACTTGTTTATGACGGCCTTGCATTCCTTTCTCTATCAGCACTTGGCTTTTAGCGACGCGAAATTGTTTTGCCAGAAATTTACTTAAGTGTGCATTGGCTTTGCCATCAACGGGTGGTGCTGTAATTGCTATTTTTAGCTCTTCACCGTGCAAGCCAACGATTTGATCGCGGCTTGCTTTCGGTTGAATGTACAGGCGAATAAGTAAATCATCGCCTGTTTTACTTACAGCACTTTGACTCATAGTTGGAACCAAACCGGACCGATCAAATCACCCATCAGAAAGTTAGCGAACTGCAGGCCAAGAAATAGCACTAATACGCTTAAATCTAAACCGCCCATTGCCGGAATAACACGACGAATAGGCGCTGTTAGTGGTTCTGTTAGTTGATGCATGACGAATTCAATTGGGTTACGACCTTGGCTTACCCAGCTAAGGATGGCACGAAGCAGTAGAATCCAAAATAGAAGGCCACCAGCAGCTTTTAGCAGAGATAGTGCACCAATCCATAAGAAATCAGGGCTAAATACAATGCCGCCATTGAGTGCTAATTGTAGTGTTAAAAACTTACCAATACTTAGCACGTAAGCGAAAATTAATGTTGCTAAATCAAAACCACCGATAGGCGGAATTATACGGCGAAGGGGGGCAACAATAGGTTGTGTTGCTTTCACTACAAACTGAGAGAACGGGTTGTAGAAATCAGCACGAGCCCATTGTAGCCATATTCTAATTAACACGACCATAATGTAGAGGTCGAAAACAGTACTTACTAAAAAACCAAGAGAGTTCATATATTAACCTTAAAACAGTTTTTCCATTTCTTCAGCGCGAGATACCGCAGCACGCATTGCTTTGGCTACGATATCACTAAGTTGGTGTTCGTTAAATGTGCGAATGGCTTCTGCCGTTGTTCCACCTTTTGATGTTACTTGCTCGCGCAAGGTCGATAATTCAGTCTCGGGATTCGCCTTTACTAGTTCTGCTGCCCCTAATGCGGATTGCTGAACGAGTAAACGTGCTGTATCGGCATCGAAACCTTGTTTAATCGCTTCTTTTTGCATTGCTTCCATAAAGAGAAAGAAATAAGCCGGTGCACTACCTGCTGCAGCGATCACACCGTTAATTCCTGATTCTTGTTGCACCCAACAGGCTTCACCCACTGCTTGCATTAGTTGTTCTGCATAGACTTTATCATTTACAGATACACTTTGTGATGCGAATAGACCACTCATGCCTTTACCGATCAATGATGGCGTATTAGGCATCACTCGAACAAGATTAAGCTCGGTATTTAGCATTTCATTTAAACGAGAAGCAGAGATACCTGCTGCAATTGAAATGACTAATTTATTTGAGAAGTCGATATCTTGCAGTGCATTACAAACGCTTTCCATTAACTGGGGCTTAACCGCAAGCACAATGACATCAGCTTGCTGCGCAGCGCGTAGGTTATCGGCATCGGTATGAATACCATAATCACGCGCTAAAGGTTCACGACGCGCTTCGCTAGGGGCCGTTGCGGTAATCTTATTGGCTGGGTAGCCACTTGCAACTAACCCTGCAATGATTGAACGCGCCATATTGCCTGCGCCAATGAAGGTGATCGAGCGTTGTTCCATGAAAAATCCTTATTAAATAAGTAGAGAGGAGGCGAATTTCTCGTCTCTGTCTACGTGTAATCACGTGCGCCGAAAATCGCAGTACCAATGCGTACTATTGTACTGCCTGCTGCGATGGCTGCGTCCATATCACCGCTCATACCCATAGATAATGTGTCGATCTGTGGGTATTTTATGTGTAATTGTTGTTGTGCATCCGCCAGTAATTTAAAGGCCGCATATTGACTGTCATAACTGTCGGCTTTTTGTGGGATCGACATCAATCCACGCAAGACCAAATTGGGCATGGTTGCAATCTCATCCGCTAAAGCAGCTAAGTCGTTAATATTAACGCCTGATTTACTCTCTTCACCGCTGGTATTAACCTGTAGCAATATATTCAGAGGCGCCATACTTGATGGACGTTGTTCATTGAGTCTTCGTGCCGTTTTAATACGATCAACTGAATGCACCCAATCGAAATGCTCTGCAATTGGGCGTGTTTTATTGGATTGTATTGGACCAATAAAGTGCCAAAAAATTTCTTCAGTTTGTGCATGATTTGCAAAATGCTGCACTTTTTCAACGCCTTCCTGCACGTAGTTTTCACCAAATGCACGCTGACCCGCGGCAATTGCATCATCAATTTCCGCGATTGGTTTTGTTTTACTTACCGCCAAGAGTTGCACGGAATCTGTTGTTCGACCGCATTTTTCGGTCGCAGAAGTTATCTGGCTGATGACCTGTTCAATATTTTGTTTGATACTACTCATAATTGATTCTTGAGGAAAAGTTATGGATATCACAGAACTACTGGACTTTAGTGTAAAGCATAATGCGTCAGATCTGCACCTTTCTGCGGGTGTACCACCAATGATCCGTGTTGATGGTGATGTTAGAAAACTCAGCCTACCAGCTTTAGACCATTCAGAAGTGCACCGTTTAGTGTTCGACATTATGAACGATGCACAGCGCCGTGAATACGAAGAAAGGCTTGAAGTCGATTTTTCATTTGAATTACCTAATGTAGGTCGCTTTCGTGTGAATGCGTTTCATCAATCTCGTGGTGGCGCTGCAGTATTTAGAACGATTCCTGTCGCTATTCCCACCCTTGAATCACTTAATGTGCCCGATGTTTTTTATAAAATCGCGCAATGTCAGCGTGGTTTAGTCTTGGTAACAGGGGCGACTGGTTCAGGTAAGTCCACCACGATTGCGGCCTTAGTGGATTACATTAATGAAAATACTAATAGCCATATATTAACTATTGAAGATCCGGTGGAATTTGTTCATACCAGTAAGCGTTGTTTGATCAATCAGCGTGAAGTACACCGTGATACGCACAGTTTTCATAATGCATTACGATCTGCCTTACGTGAAGATCCTGATGTGATTGTTGTGGGGGAATTACGCGATCAAGAAACTATTAGCTTGGCACTGACCGCTGCTGAAACAGGGCATTTAGTATTAGGTACTTTGCACACCAGCTCTGCAGCTAAAACCGTCGATCGTATTATTGATGTATTTCCTGGTAATGATAAGGCCATGGTACGTTCAATGTTGTCTGAATCATTACGTGCAGTGGTATCACAAAGTCTGCTTAAAAGTGTGAATGGTGGGCGAGTTGCCGCGCATGAAGTGATGATTGCCACCCCCGCAATTAGAAACTTGATCCGAGAAAGTAAAATCGCGCAAATGTACTCAATGATCCAAACGGGATCGTCTATGGGTATGCAAACCATGGAGCAAAGCGTCAAAATGCTGGTGGCACAAGGTGCCGTTGAGTCTGAAGAAGGACGCCGCATAGTCGATGGTGCATCATCAATCATGTAAACAGACATTATTGGCTTATATTGTGTGAGGTTTATCGACGTGAATAAACCTTTTCTATAGGAATTTTAAACGAAGGAACGAGAATGAAGCTGCAAGATATTCTCAATGAAGTCGTCAGCAAAAAAGCATCGGATTTATATATTACCGTTGATTCACCTTGTTTATTACGTGTTGATGGTCATCTGCATGCATTAGGTGAAGAATTAACACGTAAAGGGGTTGATGCACTGTTTGATGAAGCGATGGATCGGGCGTTATATCAAGAATTTGTCACGACACGTGAAGCCAACTTTGCATTAGTTCGTGGTGATATGCGTTTTAGAGTGAGTGCATTCTGGCAGCGTGAATTACCGGGTATGGTCATTCGTCGAATTGAAACTAATATTCCTGATTTGACTGATCTTAATTTGCCCATTGATATGCAAAGAATGGCGTTAGCAAAGCGTGGTTTAGTGCTCATTGTCGGTGCGACAGGATCGGGTAAATCGACCTCAATGGCGGCTATGACTGGCTTTCGAAATAAAAACCGTAGTGGTCATATTTTAACGGTAGAAGATCCCATTGAGTTTGTGCATAAACATGATCGCTGCATCGTTACACAGCGTGAAGTGGGGCTAGATACTGAGAGCTATGAAGTTGCACTAAAGAACTCGCTACGCCAAGCACCAGATATGATTTTAATTGGTGAGATACGCACGCCTGAAACCATGGAATACGCAATGAACTTTGCTGAAACCGGGCATCTGTGCATGGCGACGCTACATGCCAATAATGCCAATCAGGCACTGGAGAGAATTCTGCACTTAGTGCCGAAAGAACGCCGAGATCAGTTTTTGTTTGATCTGTCTTTAAACCTTAAATGTATTTTGGCACAACAGTTGATCCCTGATGCACATGGTATTGGTCGGCATGCGACATTTGAATTATTGCTGAATACGCCACGCGTGGCGGATCTTATTCGTCGTGGCGAATTGCATGAGATCAAAGATGTAATGGCGAAGTCAGGTGAATCCGGCATGATGACGTTTGATCAATCACTTTATCAATTATTTAGTGAAGGAAAGATCACTGAACAAGATGCACTCCACCATGCAGATTCTGCGAACGATCTACGCTTGATGATCAAGGTAGGGGCTCAAAATAAGATGGGCGGCAGTGCGTTAGATGGCGTAACCGTTGAATTGTGATTGGCAGTTTTAGAGTAGCTATGATCCTAAAGCTATAAATGCTGCTCATTGTTGTAACTATCTATAATTTAACACTTAAATTAAGTAGCAAGATCCTGATGTACAGCTTGTATAGCTTTGGAGTTATAGTAGTCCAAAAGCTGTACAAGCTGATCAAGCAAGGTAAATACTGGATCTTTATCTTCAGTTCATAAATAACTAGGCAGGTGAGGTAGGTTGGTGCTGTTTTTTGTTCAAAAAGCTGTACAAGATGATCATTTGCTGTATTTAAGCGGATTTATAACGATGATGATCAAGATAGGAGTGCTGGCAGAAAAGTGTGTATGTATCGGGAAAATGACGAGGAAGATACGAGTACCGAAATGCAATTCGATACTCGTATCTATTTAACCGTATTGGCGTTCAAACCAGCTTTCTAAAATAACCACTGCTGATTGTGAATCGATATTACCTTTACTTAATGAACGGTATCCACCACGTTCAAATAAGTCTGCTTTTGCTTCAACAGTACTTAATCGTTCGTCGTGTAGCTCAACAACACAACCGAACCGACCGTGAATACGATTGGCGAATTTTTTTGCGCGAGGGGTAATACTTTCAAGCTCTCCACCTTCTAAGTCGAGAGGTAGGCCAACAACGACTAAATCGGGCTGCCATTCTTTTAATATTTTACCAATGTCATCCCAGTTGGGAATGCCATCTTTTGCTTTAAGTGCAGCTAAAGGGTTTGCTGTACCTGTTAGTTCTTGACCGATTGCAACACCAATACTTTTTGTGCCGTAATCAAATGCTAATACACTGCGTGAGTTACTCATGCATGTCCTTTTTCGATCGAAAGGTTGGCCGGGTTTATACCTAAGCGGGCGACGGCGGTATCCCATCGCTCATTTATAGGGGTTTCAAAAATCACTTCAGCGTCGGCTTCCATCGTTAACCAGCTATTTTCGGCTAGCTCTTGCTCTAATTGCCCTGCAGACCATCCTGCATAACCTAATGCGACGATGAATTTTTCCGGGGCTTCGCTAGTACCCAATAACGGTAAAATATCTTGTGATGTTGTTACCGATAGCTCGTCGTTAATGCTGATACTCGAATCAAACTGACCTTTGGGCTGATGCAAAACAAAGCCTCGATCTTCAGAAACCGGTCCACCGTTTAATACCGATTGCGTTAGGCTATCGGGGTTATTCAAGGGAAGATCACGCTCGACTTCAATCTGTTCAAGCATATTGCCGACAGATATTTCAATCGGCAAATTGATGACTAAGCCCATAGCACCTTCTTCATTGTGCTCACAAACATACACAACCCCACGTTTAAAATGTGGGTCTTGCATGCTAGGCATAGCGACTAGAAAATGGTTAGTTAAATTCATAGATCACACCGACAGCTAATTGAAAAATATGATTCTCTACCTACAGTATGCAGAGTATTTTAGGGAATTGGTATTAGGGGTTGTTGATCTTGCAATATTGTCGTGATTAAAGAGTAAAAATTCTTCAGACAAGGTACGAAGAGAGAGGTTGATTTAGCCTAATTATGCTTATTAGAGGAACGCAGTCTTGCCATCTTTAAACATCTACGTTGTTAATGCAAAAGTAAAAATGAAGGTGGTTGTATGATCTCTGCTCTTATTCAAATAAGAGCAGAGATTCAATGTGTTATGGGCTCTGCTGAAAGATCAATGAGCTCTAATCACACTGCTTTATTTCTCTAATCGACGCTCGATTGCATCCATTAGCTTACCTGTAATAGAAATATCGAAAGCAGCTTCGATTTCACGAATACACGTTGGGCTTGTTACGTTGATTTCTGTTAGTTTGTCACCGATAACATCCAGCCCAACGAAGATCAGACCTTTCTCTTTCAATACCGGTGCAACGGTTTCTGCAATCATACGATCGGTTTCACTGATAGGGCGTGCTTCACCACGACCGCCAGCAGCCAGGTTACCGCGCGTCTCACCTTTAGCGGGAATACGTGCTAAGCAATATGGCATTGGCTCGCCATCTACCACCAGAATACGCTTATCACCATTGCTGATATCAGGTACGAATGTTTGCGCCATACAGTAGGTGGTGCCCATTGCTGTAAGGGTTTCAATAATCACAGATACATTCGGATCGCCCTTCATTACACGGAAGATAGAAGAACCGCCCATGCCATCTAAAGGTTTTAGGATCACATCACCGTGTTCTTGGTGGAATGCTTTTAGTTTATCAGCACGACGAGTAACCATTGTTGTCGGGGTTAGCTCTGGGAACCATGCTGTAAATAATTTTTCATTACAATCACGTAGGCTCTGAGGTTTATTTACGATCAGTGCGCCTTCGTTTTCTGCACGCTCAAGAATATAAGTCGCATAAATGTATTCTGTATCGAATGGAGGATCTTTACGCATTAGTACTGCGTCTAAATCTGATAATGCGATTTCTTGTTCACTTTGGAATTCAAACCAACCGTTTGGATCTTCTTTTAAGCTAACAACACGAGTGCGAGCAACGGCTTTGCCTTGTTCTAAAGACAAGTCGTTCATTTCCATATAGTGGATTTCCCAGCCGCGACGCTGTGCTTCCATCATCATGGCAAAGCTGGAATCTTTTTTAATGTTGATAGACTCGATTGGGTCCATCACGATGCCCAGTTTGATCATTTGTATCTCCTAATCTGTCGTTGGCTTGGTTAACCTAAATCACCAAAGCGTACTTGAAGTGCTGTAATCGCTGTCATTGCTGTTGTTTCGGTACGAAGAACACGCGGACCAAGCAAGATTTCATCGAACTTGTATTGCTCTGTCATGCTAATTTCTTCAGCAGACAAACCGCCTTCCGGACCAATAAGTAAGCGTACTTTTGATACAGGTTCAGGCAAAGTATTGATTGAGTAGTTTGCTCGAGGGTGTAAATTCAGTTTTAGGCCATCGTACTCTTCAGCACACCAGTCTTCTAGTTTCATTACTGGGCGGATTTCAGGAATCACATTACGGCCACATTGCTCACAGGCTGCGATCACGATTTTTTGCCATTGTGATAGTTTCTTCTCAAAACGCTCGGCATTGAGTTTTACGCCACAACGTTCTGAAATCAGCGGTGTGATCGTCATAACGCCCAGTTCAACGGATTTCTGGATGGTAAATTCCATTTTCTCACCACGAGAAATCACCTGCCCTAGGTGGATATTAAGCGGAGATTCAATGCTATTTTCATTACGGCACTGAATATCAACTTCAACATTTTTCTTGCTGGCTGCACTGATAACTGCTGGGAATTCAGCATTGCTACCATCGAACAACAGCACTTCCTGACCCACTTGCATACGCATAACACGACCAACGTGATTGGCAGCGTCATCGCTTAACATTACCTTGCCTTGTGAAGGTAATAGCTCATGGTGGTAAATTCGGGGGATTCTCATGGCGAGGTTGATAACCTGTAATAATTTAATGTTCTTGCGTGAATATTAACATGGATGCGAGAAGAGCGAATTACAAGGTTGAGTGAAAATGAAAGTATCGATACATAATGGATATTGACTAACGAGAGATTTCTCTCGTTAGTCATGTCATGCAAAGACTAGTAACCTGATTTTTTACAGGCTTGAAGCACAAAGCTGTTGTGATTATCTTGAATGTTAGCAATCCGACGGTCACGTTCACATTCCCATGTACTGACTGGATATTGTCGGTTCCATGCTTCCATTAACTGACGTTGTTGACTAGATAGCGCCATTTTATATTCTTGGTTCATGTACAGATAGGTACGTGCAATGGCCCCGCGTGATTGCTCAGGTGGATCGGCGCGGCGATTTTTGAAATCAATTTTCATGTCACACTGACCATAAAAAGCGCCGTTCTTACCATTCCATGGTAAGAATGCGTAGTTAGAACGATCGCCGTTCACCTCACCAACCGCTGGCGTTAAATTATGAAGATCGGCCTGCATAGAACGATAGGCTGGATTCATTTTCGTGGCGCAAGATCGGCCTTTATAGGCTTTGCCTTTACTGTTCACACATTGAGGGTGACCTTCACGCCATTCGACAAACGCTCGGCCAAAGTTTTCGGCCGGTACCACGTGTTCCCACTCTATTCGGTTAGCCCGCTTTTCTTGTTTACGAACTTCATAACCACAACTCGCAAGATCAGGCAGTCCTTTTTTCCCTTGCCATGTAATAGCACAGCCGCAATAGAAGCTGGTGGGGTGATCTTGATAGATCTCAACGGCGAGACGTTTAGCTTTACTGAATGAAGAAGGGGGAGCGGCAAGGGCCGTTGTTGGCAATAGTAAGAGTATTAGCCATGTGAATGGTTTGTTCATTGGATATCCTGCGCTGAAAATCAGTCAAACAAGCTTATCAATATCCAATTATTTTAGAAGCACTTCACTGTTTTTATTATTGTTAATTACATTTCTTGAACAAGAATTACAGGTATAAGCACGAGATTTATGTATTTTATGTTAGGTCGTTTATACCATTCTAGATTGGTATTATACCTTTGGCGACAATGCTTGGCGGCACAGGGTGCAGTGATAAAGGGTTTGTTGGCGGACAATTTTATTATGGCGACGAATACTCAGATGATGATCGCGGCAGCCACAGCGATAAAGAAACGTTGAACCGCGTACTGATGAAATATCAAAACTGTGGGTGGTGCGAGCAGGGATACCAAAGACTTGAGTCATCATCGTTTGCCACTCTTTACCATGTGGTCGAACACGTCCAAACAGTTTAAAAGTGAGTAAATGGGCGACTTCATGAGGCACTACTTCATTAATGAATGCTTCTGGATTTTCAGCGAGCAACACTGGATTAAAACGTACTTCCCATTGTGAATAGCGAGCACTGCCTGCAATTTTTCCACGTTGTTTAAAGCTAACAACGGGCATATCCAATGACTGGTTTAATTTTTTTTCAGCGAGAGCAATACAATCGCGTGTTTTATTAATAACTTGAGTGTGAAGAGGAGTCATGTACTTTTCTTTCGTTGGTAATGAGTCGACGGTTTTAAAGATTGTACGCTAATTTTTATATATTAAAAAAGGAAGCCAAGGCTTCCTTTTTATTAACAGTTGTACCGCTTCGCTTACTTAAAGTTAGCGAAGTCGCGCAGCATTTCAACTTTATCAGTCGCTTCCCAAGGGAATTCTTCACGACCAAAGTGGCCGTATGCTGCTGTTTTCTTGTAGATTGGCTGAAGCAGGTCAAGCATTTCGATTAGGCCGTATGGGCGTAAGTCGAAGTTTTGACGGACAGCATCAACAATGATGTCATGAGATACTTTTTCAGTACCAAACGTTTCAACCATGATAGATGTTGGATCTGCAACACCAATAGCGTATGAAAGTTGAATTTCACAACGCGCAGCTAAACCTGCAGCAACAATGTTTTTAGCAACATAACGTGCTGCGTAAGCTGCTGAACGGTCAACTTTTGATGGATCTTTACCAGAGAATGCACCGCCACCGTGACGTGCTGCACCGCCGTATGTATCAACAATAATCTTACGACCTGTAAGACCACAGTCACCCATAGGGCCACCAATAACAAAACGGCCGGTTGGGTTAATGAAGAATTTAGTTTCTTTAGTCAACCATTCTGCAGGTAGAACAGGCTTGATGATTTCTTCCATTACTGCTTCTTGCAATACTGGCAGATCAATACAGTCGCTGTGCTGAGTTGAAAGAACTACAGCATCGATACCAACAATTTTACCTTGGTCATATGCGAATGTTACCTGGCTTTTTGCATCTGGGCGTAACCAAGGAAGTGTACCGTTTTTACGTACTTTAGCTTGACGCTCAACTAAACGGTGCGCATACGTAACAGGGGCTGGCATTAGCACGTCTGTTTCGTCTGATGCGTAACCAAACATGATGCCCTGGTCACCAGCGCCTAGTTCGCGCGGATCTTCACGGTCAACACCTTGGTTGATGTCTGGAGACTGCTTACCTATTGCACTTAGTACAGCACAAGAGTTTGCGTCAAAACCCATTTCAGAGTTTACGTAACCGATTTCGCGAACCGTCTCACGTGTAATTTCTTCGATATCAACCCATGCCGAAGTGGTGATTTCACCGCCAACCATTACCATGCCGGTTTTTACGTAAGTCTCACAAGCAACACGTGCTTTTGGGTCTTGCTCTAAAATTGCATCCAAGACAGCATCTGAGATTTGGTCTGCAATTTTATCCGGATGACCTTCTGATACGGACTCAGAAGTAAACAGGTGTTTTGCCATGAGTATTCTCACTTCATTAACATTGATTGATAAGCGATAGCTCTGGTGAATACTTGCTTGTAAATCATTACAAGGCATACACGGATATACGTTTGTATGTATAGAGCTACCTCCGTCTAGACGGCTATAATACTCTAAGTAGTTATAAAATCAACAGCACGAAGAGTAAGGTCATCTTTTAAAGAGGAAGCAAACGTTTCCCTTAACTGCTTTTATTTACAGTAGCTTAGTAGTGCTTATTTTCAGCCTATTGAAAATAGGCTAATTTTCTTCAGGAAAACGATTGCAGTAAGGGGGCGGACTTTGCGACAATACCCGCCCGCCGAATCATGGTTAATTGGTCGCATTTGTGCTGACCGATAACTTAAAATATACAGTCTACGAATTTCTGGAGCAGACATGTCTTCACGTAAAGAACTTGCAAATGCAATCCGTGCCCTAAGCATGGACGGTGTTCAACAAGCTAACTCTGGTCACCCTGGTGCACCAATGGGTATGGCTGATATCGCTGAAGTACTGTGGCGTAGCCACATGAACCACAACCCACAAAACCCACAGTGGGCTGATCGCGACCGTTTTATTTTGTCAAACGGCCACGGTTCAATGCTAATTTATTCTCTGCTTCACCTAACAGGTTACGATCTGTCGATTAGCGACTTGAAAAATTTCCGTCAGCTTCACTCTAAAACTCCGGGTCACCCTGAATACGGTTATGCACCGGGTGTTGAAACAACGACGGGTCCACTGGGTCAAGGTATTACCAACGCAGTAGGTATGGCGATTGCTGAAAAAGCAATGGCAGACCAGTTCAACCGTGATGGTCACGATATCGTTGATCACTTCACTTACACCTTTATGGGTGATGGCTGCATGATGGAAGGTATTTCTCATGAAGCATGTTCTTTAGCGGGTACGCTGGGTCTGGGTAAGCTGGTTGCTTTCTGGGATGACAACGGTATTTCTATCGATGGTGAAGTAGAAGGTTGGTTCACTGACGATACACCTAAGCGTTTTGAAGCGTACGGTTGGCATGTTATTCCTGCTGTTGAC
The DNA here is from genome assembly GCF_003026285.1 of Photobacterium profundum. Classification (GTDB taxonomy): domain Bacteria; phylum Pseudomonadota; class Gammaproteobacteria; order Enterobacterales; family Vibrionaceae; genus Photobacterium; species Photobacterium profundum. The sequence goes on along the minus strand of NZ_PYOD01000013.1, from coordinate 97,164 downwards.
GGGCACGATGCTGACGCAATCAATGCAGCGATCGAAGCTGCAAAAGCGGAAACAGGTAAGCCTACGCTTATTTGTACTAAGACTGTTATCGGTTTTGGTTCGCCAAACAAAGCGGGTACGCACGATTGTCACGGTGCGCCATTAGGTGCTGAAGAAATTGCAGCGGCACGTGAATTCCTTGGCTGGAACCACGGTCCTTTCGAAATCCCTACTGACATTGCAGCAGAGTGGGATGCGAAAGAAGCTGGCTCTGCAAAAGAATCAGCTTGGGATGAAAAGTTTGCAGCATACGCAGCGGCTCACCCTGAATTAGCGGCTGAATTCAAACGTCGTACGGTTGGTGACCTTCCTGCTAACTGGGAAGCTGAAACAAACCAAATCATCGCAGATCTTCAAGCGAACCCAGCAAACATTGCTTCACGTAAAGCGTCTCAAAACGCACTGGAAGCATTCGGTAAGCTTGTTCCTGAATTCATGGGCGGCTCTGCTGACCTTGCACCGTCTAACTTAACGATGTGGTCGGGTTCAAAAGCACTAGAAGCTGGCGACTTTAGCGGTAACTACATCCACTATGGTGTACGTGAATTCGCAATGACCGCTATCATCAACGGCATGGCACTACACGGCGGTTTCGTACCTTACGGTGCAACATTCCTGATGTTCATGGAATACGCACGTAACGCAATGCGTATGGCTGCCCTGATGAAAATTCAGAACATCCAAGTGTACACGCACGACTCAATCGGCCTGGGTGAAGATGGTCCAACGCACCAGCCAGTAGAGCAAATTGCTTCACTGCGCCTAACGCCGAACATGAGCACATGGCGTCCATGTGATCAGGTTGAATCTGCTGTTGCTTGGAAACTGGCAATCGAGCGTAAAGATGGCCCTACAGCGCTAATCTTCTCGCGTCAGAATTTGGCACAACAAGCACGTACTGACGCACAAGTTGCTGATATCGCGAAGGGTGGTTACATCCTGAAAGATTGTGAAGGCAAGCCTGAGCTTATCCTTATCGCAACAGGTTCTGAAGTTGAGCTAGTAACAGAAGCTTACGCCCAGCTAACTGCTGATGGCCGTAAGGTTCGCGTTGTTTCTATGCCAGCAACAGATACATTCGATAAGCAAGATGCTGCTTACCGTGAGTCTGTATTACCGTCTGATGTGACTGCACGTATCGCAGTTGAAGCGGGTATTGCTGATTTCTGGTACAAGTATGTTGGCTTCGACGGTCGCATCATCGGTATGACAACATTCGGTGAGTCTGCACCTGCAGGCGAGCTATTCAAGATGTTTGGCTTTACGGTTGAAAACGTTGTTGATACAGCAAAAGAGCTGCTAGCTTAATTGTTGATGATCCCTTGAATGGTATTTCTCCATTTTAAGGTGATTTATTTCGCAGTGTAAAAAAAAGGCTTCCGATGGGAGCCTTTTTTATTGATAAATGTGAACTAAAACGACTGTTTTTCAGTGTTTTCATCTTTGTTATTAGTGTTTTTTGTTCTTACTTAGTTGATTTCATTGTTTTATCTTTGTGTTGAGTGAGAGCTGTCACAATTATCGTGATTCCAAGCGGAGCTTGTTATACACTAGCGCTGTTGATTACTTTTGTAGCACGGATATGACACTAAAAGTCGCAATTAACGGATTTGGTCGCATCGGACGCAGTGTGCTTCGCGCATTGTATGAGAGCGGCAAACATCACCACATCAAAGTTGTGGCAGTCAATGAATTGGCTGAGCCTGAAGCTATGGCTCACTTATTACAATATGACTCTAGCCATGGACGTTTCTTTAAGCCTGTCTCACATGATCAGGAGCATTTGTTTGTTGCTCATGAAAATGGAGAACGGGATGATATTCGTATCTTGCATCAAAGCGATATAAACCTCCTTCCTTGGCATGATTTAGATGTCGATATAGTGCTTGATTGTACTGGAGTATATGGTTCTCGCGAAGATGGTCTTGCCCATATCAAAGCAGGTGCCAAGAAAGTTTTATTCTCTCACCCTGCCGCGAATGATATCGACAATACCATTATCTATGGTGTTAACCACAAAACACTCACATCAGAACACCGCATTGTTTCTAATGGTTCATGTACGACGAATTGTATCGTACCTGTTATTAAAGTTATTGATGAAGCTTTTGGCATTGAATCTGGCACTATCACAACCATTCACTCTGCGATGAATGATCAACAAGTAATTGATGGTTATCATTCAGATTTACGCCGAACGCGTGCCGCGAGTCAGTCTATTATCCCTGTTGATACAAAACTGCATCTTGGAATTGGACGTATATTTCCGAAATTTGCTGACAAATTTGAAGCGATTTCGGTCAGAGTTCCTACAATTAACGTCACTGCGATGGATTTAAGTGTCACAGTTCAGACAAATGTGAAAGTTAATGACGTAAATCAAGCATTGTCTGACGTGTCTCGTTGTACATTAGAAAGCATAGTGGATTACACCGAAGCACCTTTGGTCTCTATTGACTTTAATCACGATCCCCATAGCGCGATAGTCGATGGCACACAAACTCGTGTCAGTAATAAGCATTTAATCAAGTTGCTTGTGTGGTGTGATAATGAATGGGGATTCGCAAATCGTATGTTAGATACGGCGTTGGCAATGCATGCTTCTGATGCTGCACAACATAGCGAAGCTAAACCGCAATAAAGAATTATTAGGGCTTAGCATCAAGCGTGCTGGACTCGTACAAACTTTAATTTTTATTTTTAACACTGTTGAGAGGACGAACAATGTCTGTAATCAAGATGACTGATCTGGAACTTGCTGGTAAGCGCGTATTTATTCGTGCAGATCTAAACGTACCAGTTAAAGAAGGTAAAGTTACTTCTGATGCACGTATCCTTGCATCTCTACCTACAATTAAGCGTTGCCTAGAAGCTGGCGCTAAAGTAATGGTTACTTCTCACCTTGGTCGTCCAACGGAAGGCGAGTACAACGAAGAGTTTTCTCTAGCGCCTGTAGTTAACTACTTAAATGACGCACTAGATTGTGACGTTAAACTAGCGAAAGATTACCTAGATGGTCTTGAACTAAACGCTGGTGAGCTAGTTGTTCTTGAAAACGTTCGCTTTAACAAAGGCGAAAAGAAGAACGAAGAAGAGCTTTCTAAGAAATACGCAGCACTATGTGACATCTTCGTAATGGATGCATTCGGTACGGCTCACCGTGCACAAGCATCTACTCATGGTGTTGGCATGAACGCACCTATCGCGTGTGCTGGTCCTCTACTAGCTGCTGAACTTGAAGCACTTGGCAAAGCAATGGACAATCCTGCTCGTCCACTTGTTGCAATCGTTGGTGGTTCTAAAGTATCAACTAAGCTGACTGTTCTTGAGTCGCTATCTAAAATTGCTGACCAACTTGTTGTTGGTGGTGGTATCGCGAACACATTCATTGCAGCTGAAGGCCACAACGTTGGTAAATCACTGTATGAAGCAGATTTAGTTGAAACAGCTAAAAAGCTAATGAAAGACTGTGCGATTCCTGTTGCAACTGACGTTGCATGTGCAAAAGCATTCGATGAGAACGCAGAAGCTGAAATCAAGCACGTTTCTGAAGTTCAAGACGACGACATGATCTTCGACCTAGGTCCAGATTCAACAGCCGCTCTTGCTGAAATCATCAGCAATGCAAAGACAATTCTTTGGAATGGCCCTGTTGGCGTATTTGAATTCAAAAACTTTGAAGCGGGTACTGCTGGTATTTCTAAAGCAATTGCAGATTCTGAAGGTTTCTCTGTTGCAGGCGGCGGTGACACATTAGCGGCTATCGACAAGTTCGGTATCAAGGCTGACGTTTCTTACATTTCTACTGGCGGCGGCGCGTTCCTTGAGTTCGTTGAAGGTAAAGTATTACCTGCAGTTGCTATGCTAGAAGAACGTGCAAAAGCATAATTAAATAGGAAGGGAGTGAATGCTCCCTTCTTTTAATGTTTGTGAATCTGATCAACTTTTTATAGAATGCTGACCAGAAGCAAACGTTTGCAAAATTTCGTTTAATATTTAACACCGACTACGTAAGTTAATAGGACTAATTGTTATGTCTAAGATCTTCGATTTTGTAAAACCTGGCGTAATTTCTGGCGACGACGTTCAGAAAGTATTTGCAGTAGCAAAAGAAAACAAATTTGCTCTTCCAGCTGTTAACGTTGTTAACACTGACACTATCAATGGTGTTCTAGAAGCAGCTTCTAAAGTTAAAGCGCCTGTTGTTGTTCAGTTCTCTAACGGCGGTGCTGGTTTCTTCGCTGGTAAAGGCGTTAAACTTGAAGGTCAAGGTGCACAAATCCTTGGTGCTGTTGCTGGTGCAAAATACGTTCACGCTGTAGCTGCATCTTACGGTGTTCCAGTTATTCTTCATACTGACCACGCTGCGAAGAAACTTCTTCCATGGATCGACGGTCTACTAGACGCTGGTGAAGAGTTCTTCGCACAAACTGGTAAGCCTCTTTTCTCTTCTCACATGATCGACCTTTCTGAAGAGTCTCTAGAAGAAAATATCGAAATCTGTGGTCAGTACCTAGAGCGTATGGCTAAGATGGGTATGACTCTAGAAATCGAACTAGGTTGTACTGGTGGCGAAGAAGATGGCGTTGATAACTCTGATATGGATGCGTCTGAGCTTTACACTTCTCCTGAAGATGTAGCTTACGCATACGAGAAACTAAACGCTATTAGCCCACGTTTCACTATCGCTGCTTCTTTCGGTAACGTACACGGTGTTTACCAAGCGGGTAACGTTGTTCTTACTCCAACTATCCTACGTGATTCTCAAGCATACTGTGCAGAGAAGTTCGGTATCGCACCTAACGCACTAAATTTCGTATTCCACGGTGGTTCTGGTTCTTCTGAAGCAGAAATCCAAGAGTCTATCGGTTACGGTGTTATCAAAATGAACATCGATACTGATACTCAGTGGGCTTCATGGGATGGCGTTCGTACTTACGAAGCTGAAAACCGTGATTTCCTACAAGGTCAAATCGGTAACCCAACTGGCGAATCTGCGCCAAACAAAAAATACTACGATCCACGCGTTTGGTTACGTGCTGGTCAAGCGTCAATGGTTACGCGTCTAGAGAAAGCATTCTCTGACCTTAACGCAATCGACGTACTGTAATTTATTACAGAATAATCCACGCTTAGGCGTTGGACATTGAGATTATTAAAGCCCGCATTTAGCGGGTTTTTTTTGTATTGAAACAATACGTTAGATCTTTAGATATTATTTCTTCGATTTTATTTATGATTATTTATTTTTGTTAGATATTTTTTATTACCCTAACAGCAATAATTTACTTAATAATTCTGACTTTAGTAAATCTTTGGCAGCAAATTATAAAAACGCTGTTATATTAATAGACAAGTTTGACCCGATATTATGACTCTTCTACGCAACATATCTGAGAATGCGCTGCGTAAAAATAATAGTTGGTGGTTACGGGACTAATAATTAGAGAGACTTATAATGACTGAGAGCGTTACTGACAAGGTTGTCGATACAATTACAGATAATGAATTAACAGAAACGATGTTAAGTGCCGGTAATTGGGTGGCTGATAACCAAGAGTTATTACTGCAATATGCTGTGAATCTTATTTCGGCAGTATTGATATTATTTATTGGTAATATCATTGTAAAAAGCATTGCCAATGGCGTAGCGAAAGTGCTGCGTAAGAAAGACATGGACGAAGCCGTTGTTGAGTTCTTACACTCATTAGTTCGTTACTTGTTATTCGTCATTGTTCTTATTGCCGCTTTAGGCCGTTTAGGTGTTCAAACTGCCTCTGTGGTTGCGGTAATTGGTGCCGCTGGTTTAGCGATTGGTTTAGCACTGCAAGGGTCGTTATCTAACTTTGCTGCTGGCGTATTGATTGTTGCCTTCCGTCCATTTAAGTCTGGTGACTATGTAGAGATTGGTGGGGTGGCAGGTTCTGTTGAATCAATCCAAATTTTCCAAACTATTCTAACAACACCTGATAATAAAATGGTCGTTGTACCCAACGGTGCAGTAATTGGTAGTGCAATTACTAACTACTCTCGTCATGAGACTCGTCGTATTGATTACGTGATTGGTGTTTCTTATAACGCTGATTTGAAAAAAACGAAAGAAGTGCTGACGCGTGTTGTTGAAGCTGATCCCCGCGTATTAAAAGATCCAGCTCCGACTATTGGTGTTGTCGCATTAGCTGATTCATCAGTTAACTTTGTGGTTCGCCCGTGGGTTGAAACAGGTGATTACTGGGCGGTATATTTTGATCTTCTTCAAGCGATTAAAGAAGAGCTTGATAAAGAAGATATTGGTATTCCATTCCCACAAATGGATGTACATTTAAATAAGCTGGAAGGTTAATCTAGTTTAAAATAGACAAAGATAAATGGAGCCGACTGGCTCCATTTTTATGTCTGTGTCTCCCTTCATTTCATCATTATTGCTGTACTGGTAACTGAATTTGTGGATTTGGTAACAATGCTAGTAATGAATCTAGATCTGCACCAGCGAAAGAAAATGTAGACGTTGGCTTACCTGGGGTGTACATAATTTCGTCAAAGCCATACAGTACAGGATCTATGATCAGCGTAATATTTTCGGGCAAACCAAACGGACATACGGCACCTGGTTCACAGCCAATCGCGGCAATCATTTCTTCATTGCTACATATTGATACGCGTTTACCCACTAAGGATTTCACCAACTTGCTATCAAGGCGGTTGTCACGATGGGTCAATAATAAACAATGACCACCACCTTTTAACTTCATGAATAAGCTTTTTGTTGGTGCAGCTGTAATGCCGAGTTCATCACTGATACGCTGGTCAGTAGCGAAATCAAAAATCGGCTCGTGCTGCCATTCTTGATAATGCACACCGGATTGAGTGAACAAGTCGATATTTACTTGATAAATGTGCTCTACTTTATTTGGTAAACGAGCTTCTACTCGTTCATTACTTAACAACATAGTTACTCCATAATTCTGTAATCAAATGTCCTGCGATGAAAAACATCATGGCAGCAACTGCAATATCAATACCTGCTTTTACTTTTGGTTTTGAAAGTGTTGGGGCGAGCTTTGAGGCGCCCACGGATAAGCTATAAAACCATACGAAAGACGCTAATATCGTACCAACCGCAAATGCGATACGATCACTGCCTTCGAACTGTCCACCAATAGAACCCAGAATAACAACAGTATCTAAATATAAATGTGGGTTTAATACCGTAACGGCTAATGCGCCAAGAATAACGGCACGACGCCCGCGAGGGATTGCTTGTGTATGTTGCTTTTCTGGTTGTGTATTTTGTCGTGCACTTTTTAAAGACATGCAGCCATAAAAGAGTAAAAACAAAATACCGCCAATGGTGACAGTAAAAAGCAAGACTTCATTACTTGCTAGCAGCGCACCACCGCCAAATATCCCTAAACTAATAAACAACACATCACATACACTGCAAATTGTCGCCGTTGTTAAATGATGATTACGCTTAATACCTTGATTTAGTACATAGGCATTCTGTGCGCCTATTGGAATGATCATGCTTGCGCCTAATCCAAACCCTTGCAATAAAACCCAAACATTCATATTAGGTTGCCTTTAAATTGTGTCGTTGAGTAATATTTGATGGTGAAAGTTTACCCTCTGGCTTTATGTTAAGTACAACTAATAAAACTTATAGATTATTAGAGTTTCTAATATGATAGTTTTGATGTTGAGTCATGATATTAAAAAAGGAGCGATGACTATGCGAGGAGTCGATTATCGTTGGGTAGCAGCGTTGGATGCTGTGATTGCCCTGCGTGGTTTTGAGCGAGCAGCAGAGAAGCTATGTATTACCCAATCGGCAGTGTCTCAGCGCATTAAGCAACTTGAGAAGCTGATGGCACAACCTCTGTTAGTCAGAGAGCAACCACCCAGACCGACGGCGGCAGGGCAGAAGCTATTGGGTTTATATCGTCGGGTTAGGTTATTAGAACAAGAAGTCCTGCCAGAAATCACACCAGATGATATTAGCCAACCACTATCGGTCGCATTGGCGACAAATGCTGATAGCTTGGCAACATGGTTATTACCGGCATTAAGCCCACTATTAAAATCACGCTTTATCGAACTGAACTTACTGGTCGAAGATGAAGCTCGCACCTTAGACAAGCTGCGTAGTGGAGAAGTTGTTGGGGCGATCAGTATGGAGGCAGGGGTAATAGCTGGATGCGTGGCTGATTATCTTGGACGAATGAATTACTTATGTGTCGCAAGCCCAGATTTTCAGCAAAAATATTTTTCGAATGGTGTTACCCAAACTAACTTAATATCAGCCCCAGGGGTCGTGTTTGATCATCATGATGATATGCATGAAGTATTTGTGCAGCAATATTTTAATTTACCAATCGGTAGTGTAATGAAACACACCGTAAGATCCTCTGAAGCATTTGTGCGGATCGCCACGGAAGGGATCGCATATTGTTTGATCCCTGAAGTACAGATCCAAAGAGAACTTGAGCGCGGAGAACTCGTCAATGTTACACCTGGACTTTCTTTGATACGTAATCTGTATTGGCATCATTGGGCATTAGAAAGTGGTGTGTTAACCGAACTATCGGAACGTTTAATTCAGTATGCCCGACAGGTTTTACCGCAATAGTGACAGCTTAATCGAGAGGCATGGAGGGCTAGTGAATGATGAAAAGTCAGTCATTACTTAGACCTATTTTTAAACGATTGTATTGACACTAATTTACAAATGAAACAGTGTACATAAAAATATAATCTGTCGGGATTTTTTTAGCTATCTTGTTGTCGAATACACAAGAACAAATAATTGAAGCGTAAATTAATCAATAGGAAATCAGAATGAAGAAGCATTTACTGGCAGTTGTTTTAGGCACGAGTTCATTCATTTCTGCAGGCGCGGTGGCTGCTGATGTCAGTTTTCCACACCTTGAAACAACAGGTGTAGGCGAAGTGATTGCTCAACCTGATATGGCTGTGTTTTCTGTTGAAGTAACAGAAACTCGTCCAACCGCTAAAGAAGCCAAACAAGCGGTAGATAAAGCGGTAACAGCATTTAATGAGCGCTTAAAGAAAGCGGGTGTAGAACGTAATGATATTGAAAGTGCTAACATTCGTCTTAACCCACAATATCATTACCCGAAAGATCAAAAGCCTGAATTAACGGGTTACCGTGCTAGCCGCAATGTAACCGTGACAGTAAAAAAGTTAGAAAATCTTAATACGTATCTAGACGGTGCACTAGGTGATGGTATTAATGGGATCAATAATATTCAGCTTAAAGTGAGTAATGAAGCAGAGTTTGCTGAACAAGCACGTCTTGCTGCAATTAAAGATGCGCAAGCGAAAGCGAAATCTTTAGCTGCGGGCTTTGGTGAAAAAATCGATGGGGTATGGAAGATTAACTATCAGCCATCAATGGTACGCCCTGTAATGATGCGTGCAATGGCTATGGACTCTGGAGCGAATACTGAAGCGTCTTATCAAGATTCTCAGATCACCATTCGAGATCGTGTTGAAGTGGTCTTTAGGCTTGAAGAGTAATACTTATACCAATCTCCACAAGCCTCTGACCATTTGCTTATCTAGAATGGTATTAAATAAAAAGGAGAACATCATGTTCTCCTTTTTAGTGTCTGATTATCCTGAAATTAGAATATCAGCAGATACCGATTTACTCTGAACTTAGTGCAAAATACGTGCACGAATAGTTCCCTGGATCGCTTTTAACTTTTCTAGTGCTTCTTCTGCTCGTTCAATTTCAACATCAATAACCACATAACCAACCTCAGCACCTGTTTGTAGGTATTGAGCAGCAATGTTGATTCCTTCAGATGCAAAAATAGTCGTTATTTGGTTCAAAATACCCGGACGGTTTTCGTGAATGTGTAATAAACGAGAACAGTTACGGTGCTCAGGTAATGATACTTCAGGGAAGCCAACAGCAGATAAGGTAGAGCCATTATCTGAGTACTTCACAATCTTACCTGCAACTTCAACACCGATATTTTCTTGTGCTTCTTGTGTTGAACCACCAATGTGCGGTGTAAGCAGAACATTATCGAATTGGGCTAGTGGCGAATAAAATGGATCGCTATTGGTTTTTGGCTCGGTCGGGAATACATCAATAGCAGCACCAGCGAGGTGTTTGCTTTCTAATGCACCACATAAAGCATCAATATCAACAACCGTACCACGAGCAGCGTTAATGAAAATCGAACCTGGCTTCATACGCGCGAACTCTTCTGCGCCCATCATATCTTGTGTATCAGATGTTTCAGGTACATGTAAGCTGATTACATCACACTTATTCAGTAGCTCAGACATTGTGCCAATTTGGGTAGCATTTCCCAGTGATAGCTTGTTTTCAATATCGTAGTAGTACACACGCATGCCGAGGTTTTCAGCCAAAATACCCAGCTGGGTACCAATATGACCATAACCCACGATACCTAGACGCTTTCCGCGTGCTTCGAAAGAGTTATCTGCTGATTTCTGCCACTCGCCACGGTGTGCTTTGGCATTTTTCTCTGGAATACCACGAACAAGTAAAAGTATTTCACCAAGAACTAACTCAGCAACACTTCGTGTATTTGAGAAGGGAGCATTAAAGACAGGGATACCGCGCTTACTGGCCGCAGTAAGGTCAACTTGGTTTGTACCAATACAGAAACAACCAACAGCATTGAGTTTTTTGGCAGCGTTAAAGACTTCTTCAGTAAGCTGAGTACGGGAACGAATACCAACGAAATGTGCATCTTTGATTGCTTCAAGCAGTTCTTCACCTGCAAGTGAGCCTTTATGGTACTCAATATTGGTATAACCAGCTTGCTGTAAAACCTCTAAACTAGAAGGGTGTAGACCTTCTAATAAAAGAACTTTAATCTTTTCTTTATCCAGTGAAACTTTAGCCATTGGTTCTCTTCCTTAAAAACATGAGTAAGGGATCAAAGCGTACTGATTAAGTGAAAGGGAGTTGTGGCTTATAGCGGTTGCGGATATCCCTTTCCTGCACACCAGTAGCTTGAGCTTACACTCAAAAAAGTGCTACATACTGTTTATTAAAGTATCAAAAAATGAGCAATAAGGGTAAGAATATTACGAAATAGATAATAAAAAACGGCATATATTATGCCGCTTTGTAAGGAAATAACGTTAGTGTTTAACTATACGCAATTATTTCTCAAATTTTCTTACACCTTCAGGTGCACCAACCAATAGAACGTCAGCGCCACGGGCAGCAAATAGACCAACAGTCACAACGCCTGGTAGGGCATTGATTTTCTTTTCAATGTCTTTTGCATCAGTGATAGCCATGTTGTGTACATCAATGATGATATTGCCATTATCAGTGACCACACCTTGACGGTATTCAGGGTCACCGCCAAGCTTTACAAGCTCGCGACCGATGAAAGAACGTGCCATTGGAATGACTTCAACTGGTAATGGGAACTGACCTAAAACATCAACTTGTTTAGTGTCATCAACAATACAAATGAACTTATCAGAAATGGCTGCCACGATTTTTTCACGCGTTAAAGCGGCACCGCCACCTTTGATCATGTCGTATTCAGCGTTGATTTCATCAGCGCCATCGACATAGATATCTAACCCAGCAACTTCGTTTGCATCAAATACAGTAATGCCCAGTTTTTCTAGACGTTCAGTAGAAGCAACAGAACTTGAAACAGCACCTTTGATTTCTTCTTTACGTGTTTCTAGTGCATCGATGAAGTGATTAACAGTTGAGCCTGTACCCACACCCACAATGCTACCTTTAGTCACGTATTCCAGTGCAGCCCAGCCAGCAGCTTTCTTCATTTCATCTTGTGTCATGCCTTTCTCCTAGTAATACCAAACTGAACAGTTATCTGATCCAATCAGAGCGCTGATTATAGCGAAGAGTATATGGCTCGTCAGGAGATTTTTTTGACTGAGATCTTTGTTTTTAAAAACAAAAAACATAAACCCATGAATAACAAATATTTAGCGCATCAGTTGTGGCACATAAAAAGCCAAACGTTTGCGTTGTGTTGGCTTTTTTGTCTGAAGGAAAGGGGGAATTTTTGTTTGTGGTGATTTTTCCGACAGATTTGAAAGAAACAGTTACCAATTAAAATGGCCGGATGGCGTAATGATATCAGGTAAAGGGACATCCCAAGCTTCATGAGGTAGGCAGTTTACCTGCTGGCAATTGTGTGCCAAGCCAATAGGGCGAGGTCCCGTTTTGTGGTTATGCCAAGAAGAAAGAGTACGATCATAATATCCTCCGCCCATGCCAAGTCGTTGCCCTGTTTTATCGAATGCGACCAAAGGGGTAAAAATAATATCAAGTACAGGAACTGGTTTTACAAGCCGGACATCGAGCACGGGTTCTTTAATCTTGTATTTATTCGTCGTCATGCGGGTTTGAGCGGTGTAATGCAAAAACAATAAATGCCCTTGGCTGAAAGGGTGGAGTACCGGTAAGTAGACCGATTTTTGTTGTTGCCATAACCATTGTATTAATGGGGTCGTATCTATTTCGCCGTCGTTAGCGAGATATAAAGCGATGTGTTGTGCTGACGATACGTAAGGCAATTGTTTGAATTGCGACAAAAGTTGTTGGCTTGCTGTGTGTTGTTCATTTTTTGATAATGCGCGGCGAGCTTGTCTAATTTGTTGACGTATCTGTTGTCGAGGTGATGTGATTTGCTGAACAGGTGAACTCATGGGTCATCCAATGACTGAGGTTGTTCGATGCTAGAGGGTAAACTCAACTAAGTGTGAAGACACTCAGATCGTAGCTCATAGTAAAAGGCGGTATGCCCCAAGGTGCCGTTGCGCATCTAGGCCCTTGAACCAGATGTTCAAGGTGGTTCAGCAACATTAGCCGCAGGCTTCTCAGTCTAGCTGAGCTTGCACAATAGCTAATAAAAGCTGATCCGGGTTATTTGCTTATCGGCTCGGGGACGTTGATACACTGACGTACACCCTAGGGTCAATTTATTATCAACGCTTTGGTTGATTTTGCAAAGCTTTATCTAAAGTTTCTGTTAATAGGTTGATTCTATTTGAAAAATTAGATGCGTTGCCTTTATGTTCTTTTCTTTCTGAGTGCATCTCGTTGCACACATTTAACCCAGCAAACATTAAAAGTTGCTCGGGATTTGTCACTTTAGTGCGCTCAGACATATCTTTTAGACGTTGATCAAAATCCGCTGCGGCTTCACGCAGTGCATCTTCCTGACCTGCTGGACAGTTAACCTTTAAGGTTCGGCCCAAAACTTCAATTTCAACTGCCTGAGTACTCATAAAATTCTAATCTGCTCCGTGCCAAAATGTTGTAACGTCAACACTTTGCTTGCGATAGGTGGTCAATATAGAAAAAGCCCTTTCAACATGCAAGCATGTTAATCACGCTTTATGATGAATATTGGTCAACTATTCAGATATTAACCAGTCTGCTGAAAACTAATGCAACAACAAACAGGGTCGATGGTTTACATAAAGGGTATTAGCCTGTTTTAAGGCTAAGTGGTAGCATACCATATTATAGATGACGTCAATGAACATAAGGTAAAAAGCCGCATGAACGAAGAGAAGTTACCCACCTTTGAAGCGATTGAAAGTGAATTAAAAACACACGGTTTTTCTGTGTCACCATCAGAACTTCATGGTTTGCTGACGGGAATGATTTCTGGCGGTCTGAACGTAGAAGACGACAACTGGTTAGGCCCTGTTGCTGATTATGCTAATGAAGGCAAGCCCTTGCTTGATGGCGCTAAAGGCGTTGTACGTACTGTATTTGATGCAGCGACAGCTGAACTTAGTGGCATGGCGCACACGGTCTTTACCTCGACTGCATCTGAATTAACGAACAGCATCTTTAGCTTCACTTTACTGATCCCAGATGAGAACACTGATCTGGTTGATCGTGCTGAAGCCCTAACAGAGTGGGTTAGCAGTTTTATTTCTGGTTTAGGTTTAATGGGACTAGATAAAACGCAGTTTTCAGCGGAAGTGAACGAAGTACTGGCAGAGTTACAAGAAATTGCTTTGCTGGGCATTGATGAAGATGAAGACTTAGCCGAGCAAGCCGAATTTTTCGAGCAAGTGCTTGAGCATGTACCTATGTGTGTCTTGACCTGTTTGGTTGAATTAGGTGAACGTCCAAGTTCTGTTGAACTGCCAACGGTTGCTGGTACACCTGAAGATATTGCTCAAAAAGAACAAGATGACAAACCGACATTGCATTAATAGCTAGCTTCATAAATAACTAGGTTCATAGATAGTGAAGATTCATCAATAGCAAAAAGTCACAGCGCGAATTAAGGAAGTGAATGTGAAGCAGTATGATGTAGTGATTGCTGGTGGGGCAATGGCGGGGGCGACACTTGCCATTGCACTGAACAAGCTTAGTAACAAACGAGACGTTAAACGTCAATTACGCGTTGCTGTAGTTGAAGCTGTTGCACCGAATGTAGGCCAACACCCAGGATATGATGCGCGTAGTATTGCCGTGTCATTCGGCTCGAGCCGTTTACTGAGTAAAATTGGTGTGTGGTCTACGCTATCGTCGGTTGCTACGCCTATCGCTCACATTCATGTTTCTGATCGTGGTCATGCTGGTATTGTACGATTAGATGCAGAAGAACAAGCGATTGATGCGCTTGGCTATGTTATTGAATTAGCTGATGCTGGGGAATTATTTCACCAGCAGTTAAATGAGTTAGATAACGTAGAGTTATATTGCCCTGATTCTATTGTTGATATTTCTCGTACTCAGCAAAATGTGACGCTTTGTCTTGATTCTGGCAAGCAAATCCAAACGCAATTATTAGTGACTGCTGACGGTGCACTCTCGAGTTGCTGTGATCTTTTAGGGATCGGGCGGCATGAGCATGACTTTGAACAAGTCGCAATTATTGCCAACATTACCACAGCACAAGCGCATCAAGGCCGGGCTTTTGAACGTTTTACGCCGTATGGTCCCGTGGCGTTATTGCCAATGTCGGAAGGGCGGAGTTCATTGGTGTGGTGCATTAAACCTGAGTACCAATCAACGGTGATGAGCTGGAATGACGATCGCTTTTTAGCTGAATTACAAAGTACATTTGGTTGGCGTCTGGGGGAGTTAGTGAAAACAGGTAAGCGTGTTGCGTACCCGTTATTACTTCGTCAGTCTGAAGCGTTAACATCACACCGTGTGGCTGTGGTGGGTAATGCCGCACAGACGTTACACCCGATTGCAGGCCAAGGCTTTAATTTAGGCTTACGTGATGTAATGACATTAGCCGAAGAAGTGGTTAATAGCTTTGAACAAGACGCAGATGTTGGTGAGGCGGCGGTGTTGAGCCGTTATCGACAACGTCGACTGCCTGATCGTCAAGCAACCGTATTGATGACAGCAGGGTTAGTGAGTGTATTTGCGAATGATAGTTTTCCTCTTGTTGCTGGTCGAAACACGGGGCTTATGGCTATGAATCTTTTTGATACGTTAAAAGCACCGCTGTTAAGGCGTGCTATGGGACAGGTAGAACGATAATCATGATGCAGAGTGTTGATGTTGCCATTATTGGTGGCGGTATGGTGGGTTTAACTCTTGCAGCTGCATTAGCTGAAACGGAATTGCGTGTTGCTGTTATTGAAGGACAATTGCCTGATCCTGAATTGACTTCATTACCGGATGTACGAGTGTCAGCCTTAAGCCGTGCGAGTGAACGTATTTTACGTAGAGTAGGCGCTTGGCAAGGCATCGAGTCTCGCCGATTCAGTCCGTATAACCGAATGGAAGTATGGGAGCAAGATAGCTTTGCCAAGATTCAATTTGATGCCGAAAGGTTATCGCAGCCAGATCTAGGTCATATCGTTGAAAATCGTGTTATTCAACTTTCGTTGCTCGATCGTATTAAACAGCTTAATAACGTCACCCTAATGGCGCCAGAGCGATGCCAAAACATTGCTTTTGGTGAAAGCGAAGCATGGTTAACGATGGAATCAGGCAAGAGCTTAACTGCAAAATTAGTGGTAGGTGCTGATGGTGCGAACTCATGGGTACGTCGTCAATTAGATATCCCATTAACGCATTGGGATTATGGGCACAGTGCTATTGTGGCCAATATTCGCTGTGCTGAGGCTCATGATAAAACCGCTCGTCAGGTTTTTCGTCCACAAGGCCCGCTAGCTTTCTTGCCGTTAGCTGAAAGTGATTTGTGTTCTATCGTATGGTCGGTAGCCCCAGAAGAAGCAGAACAGCTATGTGGGTTGTCTGATAGCGAATTTAATAAGTCATTGACAGCGGCATTTGATAACCGATTAGGCTTATGTAAGGTGGAAGGGTTGCGTCAAGCATTCCCATTAAAGATGCGGTATGCCCGTGATTTTGTGCGTGAACGTGTTGCGTTAGTCGGTGATGCTGCTCATACGATCCATCCCTTAGCTGGTCAGGGAGTCAACCTGGGTTTGTTAGATGCAGCGAGCTTGGCGCAAGAGCTAAAAGCGTTATGGTTGCAAGAACAAGATATTGGTCAGAAGAGCAATCTTCGCCATTATGAACGTTGGCGTAAAGCAGAAGCCGCGAAGATGATCACTACCATGCAGGGTTTCCGTGATTTGTTCGACGGCAGTAATCCGGCTAAAAAACTGGTTCGTGACTTAGGCATGTTATTTGCTGATAAAGCGCCGGGTGTGAAAGATGAATTCATGCGCCGTGCTTTAGGATTATCGGGTGAATTACCGGATCTTGCTAAACGCTAAATATTGTTGTTTTTCGTCATACAGACCTGATGTGATTATAAAAAGGCTACCTCAATAGAGGTGGCCTTTTTTTGTTTTTGATAATTTAAAACATAAAGTGATCACAAAATTGTTTTTTTCTCCTACAGTAAATACAAGAAATCAATGTCGTGTGCGTTAGCGCTAAAATGGTAGCCCGTATTTCATGCAAGCTATCTGATTTGACATTGTTTTATGTGTTTTCATCATCTGCTTCAATCGAACCTAACACGAGTAAAGCAGTCATTTCATAAGGAAGTTACACCATGAGTTATGTTCCCTCTGAATTGAGATTCTCTAACACCCACGAATGGGTACGTTCTGAAGGTGACGGTATCTATACTGTCGGTATTACTGACCATGCACAGGCATTGTTAGGTGATATGGTTTTTATTGATGTACCAGACGTTGATTCTGATACCGAAGTGGGTGAAGACTGTGCTGTTGCCGAATCGGTGAAAGCAGCATCTGATATTTATGCGCCGCTTACAGGAGTTGTGGTTGCTGTGAATGAAGAACTGAGTGATTCCCCAGAACTGGTAAACAGTGATCCATATGGTGATGGCTGGTTATTTCAAATTAAAGCAGAAGATGACGGTGAATTTGATGATTTGCTTGATCCTGAAGGTTATCAAAGCCTCATCGATGAGACTGAATAGTTGAGTCGATAAGAGTCATAATGACTCTGCACTAAAAAGTAAAAAAGCTCATCGAAGTACTTTATTACTCATAAGTACTCGGTGAGCTTTTTAGAATAAGATAATAAACAGCGTCGTCAATAGACTTCTTTTAAGCGTTTGATTTCGAGATTAACCTCGTTCACGGTTTTATAATGTCGCTCTTGGGCTTTTACGGGCACAAGTAACATTCCTTTGTCGAACTGATAGCCTCCTCGGCCATCAATATATATTCTTCCACTAAATAAACGGCTTACATGCTTAGCGATAAGCTTGGGCAGGTAGCGTTTGAACATGCGCATATAAATTTTAACCTTGATTTCGTCTTTTCAACGGGGCGTATTATAAAACTATTTGCATTACGAAGATGTGACTTTATCAGCATAATAATAATGTTAAATTAAATTGAGCAGACCATCATTAGTCACCAATATTTGCTTTTAGCATAATATGCTAATGGTTACTTCTGGATATACCTTGTTAGATTTAATTTAATGACGCTCTAATTGAGTGTTTAGGTGTTTTTAGTGGCTGTTTTATATGGTTTTATGCGTTTTTTGCTGCATATTATGAGACCAGCTTGATTCGCTATACCTCTTCAGTATGTCTTTTTATTATGTGATTCCGCAGTCACCTCGTCATGGTTCACAGCATTTTCTTCTGAAACTCAATGTTCAAATAATCGCTATTATTTTTTTAGTGTTTAGCTGTGTTGGATCAATACGTGGTTTTTGGCATACGCCAATAATGTGTGTTGATATATTTTTAACCAAAGTGAGGGGTTTATGGGTAGACCAAAGATCCAGCGAAAGATTAATTGCCGTCCCGCATATTCATGTTTTAAGCCGAATGGTATTCCAATGACTGAATTGACCTCAATAGTGCTGGCCGATGATGAGTTGGAAGCGCTGCGTTTAGTTGATATGAATGGTATGCAGCAATTGGCGGCAGCTCACGAGTTAGGAGTATCTCGTCAGACGTTGGGTAGTATTGTGTCTCGTGCTCGTCAAAAAGTGGCGCAAGCTTTAGTGACGGGGCAAGCAATCGACTTGCAAGGTACCCATTTACCTCAAGCTCAACGTCAGGCAAAGACGGTTTTTTCATCATCTATCACTCAGCCTAAAAACGTAGAAATCGTTGAGACTGAAACAGAGGAACACTGATATGTGTATCGCAATAGCAATCACTCTTCGCTCTCAAGTTGCAGGGCACTTTGGTAAGGCAGCTGCCTTTATGGTTTATGACTCGCAAGGACAATTTATAGAGCGCATTGAAAATACAGGCAGTAAAGAGCTAGGTTGTAAGCATAAGAAAGTTATTCAACGTCGACTGAGTGAATTAGGTGTTAAAGAAATTGTGCTAGGCAATGTTGGTCAACGCTCTTTAGGGCGTTTACTGAATGCGGGCTTCAGTGTCATAAAAGTGCCTCAACGTAGCTCTATTGATGCTGTTATGACGGGGAAAGTAGAAAAAGAAGCCCTGACAACAGCAGAACAAGGTCGGCCATGCAAGCGAGATAAAGGCGATTGTGGCTGCGGATGTGCTGGCAAGAAGAAACCGGTGCCGATAAAAATTGGCACCACGATGAATAGAAAGTCGACAATCCAAGGTCTAACTAAGATAGGAGGGTTTACGTTATGACATTTGTATTAACAATAGCTGTTTTCTTATTAGTGATCGCGGCAATGGCAATTGGCTGGGTTGTGAAAAAGAAAACGATCAGTGGAAGCTGTGGTGGTTTAGCAAACGTGGGTGTAGATAAAGAATGTGATTGTGATGAGCCTTGCGACACACATAAGCTTTATCAAATCCAAGAACCGAGTGTTAAATAGTAATTAGCATGTCTGCTTAAGTAAATGTTGTTTCTTAAGCACATACAAGCAGAAGAGAGGCACTGTTGATATCGCCTCTCTGGCTGTTAAACTTATTCAATACTGAGCTTGTGCCAAGTTGCCCAATCTATATTGTATTTACCTCACCGCGTCATCTTGCTTCACTTTTTCCTCGCAGGGACGCGACGCGTTCAGTCACGGTTTCACTCACAATCTGGCGTAACCATTCCATTCTTTGATGGGTGCTATTTCGACGTAACCACAGCATATTGATATGAAAATCAGGAATATCAACAGGGGGGTTGCATTGGGTTAGGCTGTCATTAAAAATATCAATTTTGGCCATTAATCGTGATACCACACACAATAGATTACGATCTTTTAAAAGGTGTCTAATCGTCATAAAATTACTCGATCCTAATGCGATATGACGTTTAAAGCCTTGTTCTTGTAATTGGTTATCAATAGGGCTTGCGAGTTTTCCATCGGGTGATACCAATGCTTGCGGTGTAATGATGTAGCGTGCCAAGCTGACAGGTATTGTTAAGCCTGTAGCCGATTGATCGAATAAGCACACATGATCTTCGGTGTATAAATATTGGCTTTCAAGTTCTTTGGGCAAATCAGTCATGGAGCCAATCACCACATCGAGGTTTTTATCGTTGAAGCTGTTGATGTAGTTATGCCTATCGACATTGCAAAAGCTGAGCTGGCATTTAGGTGCCAGTCGTGAAATGGCATCAAACAGGGCTGGAGCAAACAGTAATTCAGCGTAGTCGGTTAAGCCGATACGAAACGTGCCTTGATAATGCTGCGAATCAAAGTCATCTGGTCGTAAAACCTGTGTCATTACCAGGTTGAGGATATTTTCAATGGTTGATGACAGTTCAATCGCGCGTTGAGTCGCGATCATTTGATGCCCTTGGCGCTCAAACAGTGGGTCGTTCAGCAATAAACGAAGCCGAGATAAATTGTGACTCATTGCTGATTGACCAATCGATAATTTGGCGGCTGCTTTTGTCACGCTACGTGTTTCCATTAGTGCTGAAAAAGCAACAAGTAGGTTGAGATCGACGCCTCGCCAGTTAATATCTTTGCTTTTACTTTCCATTATTTACCCCACATAGCTCACTTCGTTAGTTGTTATACACTGCTGCAGAAGGCGGGGAAAGGGATGTGATAAAGGAAAGGGAGTTGGGTAACCAAAATGCTGAGTTTTGGCTACGCCTTAGTATGTATTTATTCGTTCAATGATCTAATTTAATTCACCTTGTTGGCACTTTGGACATTGTTCACCACCGTTCATTTGCACAATATTTTGAGACCAGCAGTGTGGGCAAGCATGGTTGTCTTTTTGAGGGTTGAGCGAAAATTGGTTTGCACACTGTTGGCAGTTATGGCGATAGAGCTTTCCACTGAGCGCCAGTACCATTTGATGTAATGCTTTGGCATTATCATCTTCATTTTCCCCTGTCATTACAGCTTCAACAAGCTGCTGATTAATACCATATAAAGCTGTCATGCTTTGGCTAATAGAGTCAGTGCTAATTCGCTTGCCATTAGGATCAATAACATAAGCTTGAGGCTGTATATTCGAGACATGATAGTCACAGTGGTTGCATGAAATCGCGTGGTGGGAATGTGATGAAGCTATCTGTGTTTGGGGGTGTGACATTGCAAAACTCTCTCTCAATAAACAATATTTATTGAAAAACCATTCTACATTGATGAAAAACTATGCAAAAGATGTTTACTGAAAATTTATTAAATACGCCACAGCTTTTATGTAACGGCATGTATATATTATGCAAATTAAGCAAATGAAATAAAAACGACTTAAGTAAGCCGCTTTTATTCGGACGTTTTAATGATGAATGTTAATTCTTGATAGTGGCTATATTTTTATTCCAATATTAGCGACAAATATCGGCAAACATAGGATCGCAAAGCAGTAAAAGGTCGTCGGTTTCCAGCTCAATGCCAGCCATCCGATCCCCACTGCTAATATTGACTCTTTCATGCGCTTTGATGGAATGATCAAAGATCAGCGGCAATGGTTGCTTTAATCCGACAGGGGCAACCGTACCAATGACTAATCCGGTGATCTTTTCTACATCGGCTGCGTCTGCGCAGGTCATACGACGACAGCCAAACATAGCGCGTACTTTGGTTGGATCGACTTGTGCAGGCCCAGGTACACACGCTAAAACATGAAAGCCACTCATATCGCGGAGCAAGATCGATTTCACCATTTGTTCAGGTGCAACGCCTCGCTCTTTGGCTGCTTCTTCTATTGTTTTTGCAGGTTTTGAATGCGGGAGTAGACGGTAATCGACCCCCTCATTATCCAGAAAATGTATAACAGAGGTTTGCATCTTATTTATCGTCTAACGAGTAAGGTAAATCAAGTTGTGTCCAGATAGCTTCCGGCTGTTCAGCAAGACGAAATTGCGTACCTTCGTCAAGATCGTTCGGTAATACAACCAAGGCAATAGCTTGATCATCGGCATACAGGTAGCTCGCTAATAAGGTACCACCTTTACGCCAGTTATCACCCACGCTACGTTCTAATGCGTCACCAGTAAGTGGGCATTGTGTCGCTTCCCCAGTAACGATATACATAGCACGCTTGTTGATACCACGGTATTTCGCACGTGCTACCGTTTCTTGTCCTGTATAACAGCCTTTTTTAAAGCTGATTCCGTCAACTGCTTGTAGATTGACAGCTTGAGGAATGAACTCTAGTGCGGTTACTGCATCCACGCGGGGAATGGCATACAGTACATCGTAGAGATCCCATAATGTGCTATCAGATAGCTGCATGCTATTGTGTGTTTCTACAAGGGTATTAATGAGTTGTTCAGCTTGTTCTGGTGCAATGGCGAACAACCAACGATCATCGTTAACTTTAATGGCGGTGCCAGCGGTAATGACACGTACATCACCGTTGCCAGGGAAGTGTTGATCAATAACGGCTTGTGCTTGTTCACCAGAAAGACCCAGTAAAACATCATTGCTTGCATCGATGTCGACTTTTGAAAATACAGCGTACTTTTTCAATTCAGGTAATTGTGTGTCCATAACGCTTTTACGCTGTAAAAATCCATAGCCTTCATTGTGATTAAACAAGCGAAAAATGGTGCGCATTTTACCTTTGGCATCACAATGAGCACCTAAGGTCGATGAGTTGACTGGCAGTGATACCACATCACAGGTTACTTGACCTTGTAGGTAAGATTTCTTGTCGTCACCAATTAGAGTGATTAATCCCCAATCATCGAGGTTGATGAGTGCCAATTCAGGCAGTTTATCTTGTGCTGTTAATGCGACTTTTTTGAAATTCAGTGCGTTAAACTCGATGCTCATTGGATATTCCATAGTTAACATTGTAACCACGACTCAAAAGACAATACTGCGATTGTTTAACTAACCGCGTTATGTGAGCCATTACAAATAAATGGTAAGTTTGACCACCATGTTAAATTGCTTATTACCATTTGTCAGCTTTGCGAACCGATTATCGTGTGAATACTTGAGTAAAACATCAGACTATTATTGATCATATGTCTCATCTTCAGTGTTTGCTTGTTTTTGCGCATGGTAGAGGAAATAAGTGGCTGCTAATATTGGTGGCAAATTTTAGGGTAGTACAATAATGTTTTGCTACCGCTAGGAATATTCAGATTAGATAACGAGGTTGTATATGTTGAGTTCAGATGAAAGAGCACGCCTAAAATGGGCATGTCGACGTGGTATGCTTGAACTGGATGTAATCATCATGCCTTTTTTTGAAGAGTGCTTAGACGACTTACCCGATCAAGAGCAACGTGATTTCGTGTCGTTATTGACCAGCGATGATCCAGATTTGTTTACTTGGATGATGGGCCATGGTCGCAGTGAAAACCCTGCTCATGCTGCAATGGTAGACAAAATTGTTGCTCACAATAACAGCAAGCTTCGTTAATCTTCGTCTACACCCTTCGCAAAAAATCCTTGCTGCACTAAGTACTTTATATCTTGGTGTAGCAATTGCTCTTTTCGCATCTCTTTTTATGTCATGGCTACCGCAGATCGTTGTTATATTTCTTTTGGAATGTTTATGGATTGAGTGGCTTGAACGCTACCAACATTATTGTCATCAGCAAGGGAACCTCAGTATTACGGTTTCTGGTGCGGTTAATTGGCAACAACAGAAGTGGCAAATTAATAAAATAAAAGTTGTTACCCGTTGGTTTATCTTATTTCGAATGCAACATGCACAAGAGGTAAGTTGGGTATGTGTTAGTCATGATGCCTGCAAGGATGAAGAGTACCGAGCATTGGCAATGCTGTGTCATATGGCGAGATTGTAGAGTGATGCAGAATTCATACGAGATACGTTGCTCATTGAATAATGATCAAAAAAATCCCAACCAAAGCTGGGATTTTAAGAAAGACACTTAGATTAAATAGCATTGCTAACAACGTTGGCAGCTTAACAAGGCTGATCCGGCGTTTGAATGGTTGGTCCTGAGTTTTCTTTCAGCTCAGGGTAATCTAAGGTGAAGTGTAAACCTCGGCTTTCTTTTCGTTCTAGCGCACATCGAACAATTAGCTCTGCGACTTGGACTAAATTACGTAGTTCAAGCAGGTTGTTAGACACGCGGAAGTTACCGTAGTATTCATCAATTTCTTGTTTAAGCAGCTGAATTCGACGCATTGCGCGTTCTAAACGTTTGGTTGAACGTACAATGCCGACGTAATCCCACATAAACAGACGCAGTTCATGCCAGTTGTGTTGGATGACGACTTCTTCATCTGAACAGTTAACTTGGCTTTCATCCCAATGGGGAAGAGGATCAGGCATACCGATGCTATCTAATTTCGAACTGATGCTTTCAGCGGCTGAACTTGCATATACGACACACTCTAATAATGAGTTAGAAGCCATGCGGTTTGCACCGTGCAAGCCAGTGTAACTGACTTCGCCTATCGCATATAAACCGTCTAAATCTGTTTGACCTTTGGTATCGACCATTACACCACCACAGGTATAGTGCGCAGCTGGCACGATTGGGATTGGCTCTTGGGTGATATCAATGTTGAACGTTAATAGTTTTTCATAAATTGTTGGGAAATGTTTCGTAATAAAATCATCAGACTTATGGCTGATATCCAGAAACATACAATCGGCCCCCAAACGCTTCATCTCGAAGTCGATAGCGCGGGCGACGACATCGCGTGGCGCAAGCTCACCGCGTTCATCGAAATCGCTCATGAAACGGCTACCGTCAGGGCGACGTAAATATGCCCCTTCACCACGTAATGCTTCGGTTAAGAGGTAGTTTCGTGCGTCAGGGTGGAACAAGCATGTTGGGTGAAATTGGTTAAATTCAAGGTTAGCTACTCGACACCCTGCACGCCATGCCATGGCAATACCATCGCCAGAAGATACATCTGGGTTTGATGTGTACTGGTATACCTTTGAAGCGCCACCTGTTGCGAGTACAACAAATTTGGCATGTACTGTTTCAACCACTTCTTTATTACGGTTCCAGACATAAGCACCTAATACACGGTTTGGCGTATCGTCGTTACCTAGTTTCTGATGAGTAATAAGATCAAGCGCATTATGACGCTCTAATACTTCGATATTAGGGTGGTTATGAACGTTATCTTGCAGTGAGTTTTGCATTGCCATGCCTGTGGCATCGGCGGCATGCAATATACGTCGGTGACTATGGCCACCTTCACGCGTTAAATGATAACGAGGGGTTTCATCATCATTATCTTGTTCTTCACGATCAAAGGGTACACCGCCATCAATCAGCCATTGAACCGATTCTTTGGCATTCTCCGCAATAAAGCGAACAACATTATCATCACATAAATGTGCACCTGCAATTTGGGTGTCTTCTATATGTGATTCAATACTGTCTGATTCATCAAAAACTGCAGCAATACCACCTTGTGCGTAGTATGTTGCTCCTTCACTGCGTGTACCTTTACTGACAACAACAACTTTACTTAAAGGTGCTAAACGAAGTGCTAATGTTAAACCGGCAGCACCGCTACCAATGACTAAAACATCGCAATGATGTTCACGATTTTTGTTCATATCGATATCATATCCCTGTGGCAATCCGCCATATATTACCAAAATCCATCCTGAATGGTCATAGTGACCATCAAATCCTTATTGCTCGTCATCGAGTATGTACATCAGCAAAAGTTAAATAATTACTTTAGCAAAGTGAAGTATCCACATTATTGTTTTATATCGTGTTCGTGTGGTTTACTTATTAAAGTTAAAAGCGAAGACCCCATCAAATAAATGCATTTTTTTGACATTGATTTGTCTCGCTAGCATGCACAGTTGGTGTAACATATGAAGCACTTATCGTTGTATAATGCGTCATAGTGATAAAAAAATCGCGCACTATTACTAAGAAATTATTTCTTTCGGCTAGGAACTTTGCCGTTTTTCTCGAGTCATACATAGTGCTCACGCTCATAAATGTTTTCATACTACTGTGTTTTAGCTGAGTGTTTACAGACGTTTTTTTAGCAATCTTAGTCTGCATAAAACACTTGAACAGGTAAGTGGTTAATACGGCATAAATTAGTTATTAACGTAACATTGGCCTGTAATAGTACGAATCCGAGTGCAAGACAGATATAGGAGTACACGCTCGAATGAGCGAGCAGCAAACTGATCAGGTATTAATAGAGCGAGTCCAACGAGGAGATAAGCAAGCGTTTAATCTTTTGGTAATAAAATATCAAAATAAAGTTTGTAATCTCGTTGCGCGGTATGTCAGTAACTCAGGCGATGTCCCTGATGTTGCACAAGAAGCCTTTATTAAGGCGTATAGAGCTTTACCTACATTTCGTGGTGAAAGTGCTTTCTATACATGGCTATACCGTATTGCTGTTAATACTGCGAAGAATTATTTAGTGGCTCAGGGACGTCGTCCACCCGCTTCCGATGTTGATGCAGAAGATGCAGAATATTACGAAACTGGCGGTGCATTGAAAGAAATTTCGAACCCTGAGAACCAAATGTTGTCTGAAGAATTAAAGCGGGTTGTCTTTGGTACCATAGAATCATTGCCGGAAGATCTTAAAACTGCGATCTCATTGCGCGAACTGGATGGTTTAAGCTATGAAGATATTGCAGAAATAATGGATTGCCCTGTAGGTACTGTAAGATCACGCATATTCCGTGCTCGAGAGGCGGTTGAAAAACGCATACGTCCTCTTATGCAGCGATAATGTTAAGCCAAACGGTGAAGAGAAATGGCTGATAAAGAAAAGATTTCGGCGCTAGTTGATGGCGAAGAGCTCGATCAGAGTATTATTAATGCGCTGACCGTAGACAAAGAAAGCGAACAATCTTGGCATGACTTCAACCTTATTGGTGATGTTATCCGAGGTGACGCCCCGCAATGCAAAGAATGGAATATTGCTGGAAGCGTTGCGTTAGCGTTGGATAATGAACCTGCTCATGTAGGGTTAACCGATTTTAGTGTAGAACCTGATGTAATTGTTCCTGTTGTTGATACCCCTGTTATTGATATCAGAACTGCACAAAAAACTGAATCTCAGCCTACACCGCGTCAGGCTAAGCGTACTTTACCTGCTTGGATGACTCAGTTTGGTCAAGTGGCGATTGCAGCGTCAGTATCATTAGCTGTTATTGTTGGTGTTCAACAATACAATGGCGGTGATGATGCATTGGTTGCAGATGCAACGAATTCACAATTACCAGTACTTCAAACCATTCCGTTTGGAGGAAAAGCTGAACCTGTCAGCTTAACGCGTGATTCTGTCCGTACTGGTGCGCACAATAGTGCACCAAGTGAAGCGCAATTAATGGAGCAACGTCGCCGTATTAACGCGATGCTGCAAGATTATGAATTGCAACTTCGCTTTAATGCTGAAGATGGCAGTATTGATAGAACATTATTAGAAGCAAATTCATCTGTGGCGGATTAATGATAAAAATTCTGGTCGGTGCCGTGACACTGGTCAGCCTATTGTTGATGCCAATACAAGCCTCTGCTGAAGAACCTATAGCTTCAGCAGAGGCTTTGTTGCATCAAATGGATGAGGCTAGTAGAGACCTCAGTTATGAGCTCTCTTACATACTAATTAAGAAAAATAGTATTGAACCGTTGCGTTATCGCCATGCTGTAGAAGATGGTAAAACGTATGCACATCTTATTTACCTTAGTGGTCCACCACGTGAGGTGATTCAGCGTGGTCGTGAAGTCAGTTATTTTGAACCGGGGTTAGATCCGTTCACCATCGATAGCAATAAAATGGTGGCACCGTTGCCTCCAGTCATGAAAACAAATATTCATGAATTGTCGGATTTCTATGATTTCATATCGATGGGGCGTGCACGTGAAGCCGGTGTGGCTTGTGATGTTATACGTGTTGCTCCCAAAGATGGGACACGTTACTCCTACTTATTGTGGGTAGATACACGTAGCCATTTAGTGATGCGTGCTGATTTACTGGATCGTGACGGTGAACCATTAGAGCAGTATCGCGCCGTTTCTTATGTGGTAAACCCTAAAGTCGGTGAAGTGCTTAAAAATTTAAGTACGGTTGATTTGCCAGCTGTTGTACAACTACCACCACAGCCTCAAGCTGATCTTGGCTGGTCGGTGAATTGGTTACCTCAAGGTTTTGAGTCTGTTTCACGTAATCGCCACCGCTTGGTGTTAACAGAGCGCCCTGTTGAAAGTAAAATGTACAGTGATGGGCTATTTAGCCTTTCTATCTACGTTTCTGATGCTGACAACTATACTGTACGTGAGCAGCTTGTAAGGCAAGGTCGTCGTACTTTACATAGCCATGTACTTGGTGATAAAGAAGTGACTGTCGTTGGTGATATTCCGCCAGCCACTGCACGACGTATTGCTGAGTCTATTTCTTTTGTGGATTCTCCTGCTGTTAGTCCGGCTGTTGAGGGTACAAAACCATGATGCGTACGCTGGCAACGGTAATCGCCGTAGAGCAAGGTAATGTCACTGTTAGTTGTCAGCAACAAACCAGTTGTGGTCATTGTGCGTCACGTGATAACTGTGGAACAGGTATTGTGACCAAAGCAATACCTGGGCGAGCACACCAAGTGATGTTAGCGACGGACAAGTCGCTAAAGATTGGTGAAGTTGTTGAAATTGGATTATCAGAAAAAAGTATGCTGAGTTCTGCACTGCTGGTGTACATTGTTCCGCTGCTATTTTTAGTTGCGGGTGCAGTGGTAGGGCAGTGGTGGTTTGTTGATTTAGCAGGCTCTAGTGAACTCGGCGTTATTATTACATCTATGATCAGTGCAGCCATTGGGCTGCTACTTGCGCGGCAATATGCTAAGCGTTTAGACGGCAATTCGGACTATGAACCGAGCCTGATTCGAGTGTTGGGGCAACCATTATCATCAGATAAGATGATAAATGCTGCATCGAAAGATAGCGAGTAGCCCTGAAATTCGGTAGAATCCGTCAACTTGATCAAAAGATCCCATTCATTTAAATCACGAGCTAGTCACGCCATTCATGAAGCACATTCGTAACTTTTCGATTATTGCACATATCGACCATGGTAAGTCGACCTTATCCGACCGTCTAATTCAAGTCTGTGGTGGCCTTTCCAACCGTGAAATGTCTGCGCAGGTTTTAGATTCCATGGATCTTGAACGCGAACGCGGTATCACTATCAAAGCCCAGAGTGTAACACTCGACTATACGGCTAAAGATGGTGAAACTTATCAGCTTAATTTCATCGATACACCAGGACACGTTGACTTCTCATACGAAGTATCGCGTTCATTAGCAGCCTGTGAAGGGGCTTTGCTGGTGGTTGATGCCGGTCAGGGCGTAGAAGCTCAGACATTAGCCAACTGTTATACAGCGATGGAAATGGACCTAGAAGTGGTGCCGATTTTGAATAAAATCGACTTACCAGCTGCTGATCCAGAGCGTGTAGCGGAAGAAATAGAAGACATCGTAGGTATCGATGCAGTAGATGCAACACGTTGTTCTGCTAAAACAGGTTTAGGCGTTGATGATGTTCTTGAAAACATTGTTGCTGCTATTCCACCACCAGAAGGTGATCCTGAAGGTCCGTTACAAGCCTTGATCATTGACTCATGGTTCGATAATTATTTAGGCATAGTATCTTTGGTTCGAGTTAAAAATGGCTCACTAAAGAAAAATGCAAAAATTAAGATGATGAGTACTGGTCAGGTTTGGAATATTGACCGTTTAGGTATCTTTACACCGAAGCAAATCGACACGACAGAGCTGAACACTGGTGAAGTAGGTTGGGTTGTTTGTGGTATTAAAGACATCTTAGGTGCACCTGTTGGTGATACGATCACTACAGCTAAAGATGGTTGTGAATCACCATTACCTGGTTTCCAGAAAGTGAAACCTCAGGTTTATGCCGGTCTGTTCCCTGTATCTTCTGATGATTACGAGAACTTCCGTGATGCACTGGGTAAATTAAGCCTAAATGATGCATCTTTGTTCTATGAACCAGAAAGTTCTTCTGCACTTGGTTTTGGTTTCCGTTGTGGTTTCCTTGGCATGCTGCACATGGAAATCATTCAAGAACGCTTGGAACGTGAATACGATCTGGCGCTTATTACCACGGCACCAACCGTAGTTTATGAAGTTGAAACTACACGTGGCGACACCATTTATGTTGATAGCCCATCAAAGTTACCAGCAGTGAATGATATTGCCGTTATTGGTGAGCCAATTGCACGTTGTAATATCTTGGTACC
This sequence comes from Photobacterium profundum, assembly GCF_003026285.1. Lineage (GTDB taxonomy): Bacteria > Pseudomonadota > Gammaproteobacteria > Enterobacterales > Vibrionaceae > Photobacterium > Photobacterium profundum. The sequence continues at coordinate 67,087 of NZ_PYOD01000013.1, read as the reverse complement.
ATCAGAATACCTAGGTAATGTAATTACCTTGTGTATCGAAAAACGTGGTATGCAAGTCGATATGGTTTATCACGGTAACCAAGTTGCGCTGACATATGATATTCCGATGTCAGAAGTGGTCTTGGATTTCTTCGACCGTTTGAAATCGACATCACGTGGTTACGCATCGCTAGATTATAACTTCCAGCGTTACCAACCATCAAACATGGTACGTGTTGATGTAATGATTAACGGCGATCGTGTTGATGCACTTGCTATCATTACGCACAAAGATAATGCGAATGGTCGCGGTCGTGATTTAGTCGACAAGATGAAGGAATTCATTCCTCGTCAGATGTTTGATATTGCGATTCAAGCGGCGATTGGCGGTATGATCATTGCCCGTGCAACCGTTAAGCAGTTACGTAAAAACGTTATTGCTAAGTGTTACGGTGGCGATATCAGTCGTAAGAAGAAACTGCTACAGAAGCAGAAAGATGGTAAAAAACGTATGAAGCAAATCGGTAATGTCGAGCTGCCTCAAGAAGCGTTCTTAGCTATTTTGCATGTAGGTAAAAAATAAGTAGATAGCTTATTTACCTGTGTGTTTATATTAATACCTTAAATGCTGATTTATAATAATTAAATCAGCATTTTCATTTAATGCGTAAACATATTTTTGAGTAGATCAGCGATATAAAGCTGAACTGTTACATTGATTAGGGAATACAATGGCTAATACTTTTTCGTTAATTTTGGTACTTGCGACATTATTTACCGGGCTCATTTGGGCTCTAGATAGGTTTGTCTGGGCGCCAAAGCGTCAATTGAAAATTGATGCGGCAGCTGCAAATGCTGGCGATCAAGTAGATGTTAAAACCCTAGAAACCGTAGCACCGCAACCGAGCTGGATAGAATCAACTAGCTCTATGTTTCCGGTGATTGCGCTTATAATGGTATTTCGCTCATTTATTTATGAGCCGTTCCAGATCCCATCCGGCTCGATGATGCCAACGCTACTTATTGGTGATTTCATCTTGGTTGAGAAATTCGCATACGGTTTGCGCGATCCTGTTTTCCGTCATAAGTTGATTGAAACAAGTGAACCTGAACGTGGCGATGTTGTGGTATTTAAATACCCACCTCAACCGAATATTGATTACATAAAACGTGTAGTTGGTATGCCTGGCGACACTGTTCGTTACAGCGCCGATAAGCAAATTTGTATTGCGCCGAAAGGCACTACAGATTGTAAGGTCGTGCCGTTAAGCAATATGACTGACAGTGAATTCACTCAAAATATGACACGTTTAGTGAGATTTAATGAAAAGTTGGGTGATGTAGATCATCAAATTTTAGTGAATCCATTAAAACGTGACCGTACATTGGCTTACCAGCCTCGTCCGGGAATCACTGAGTGGGTTGTGCCTGAAGGTGAATATTTTATGATGGGTGATAATCGCGATAATAGTGCAGACAGTCGTTACTGGGGTTTTGTTCCAGAAGCGAATTTAGTCGGAAAGGCGGTCGCGATCTGGATCAGCTTTGAGTTTGAACGAAGTACTGATAGCGTACTACCATCTTGGATTCCTACTGATGTGCGTTTTAACCGCATTGGTAGCATAAACTGATTGAGATAAAATGACATCTCCTGCGAATAGACTCCAGCGTAAGCTGGGGTATCAATTTAATAGTACTGAGTTGATGACATTATCACTGACACACCGCAGTGCTAATGGAACGCATAACGAACGCTTAGAGTTTTTAGGCGATTCGATCTTAAGCTTTGTTATTGCCGATGACTTATATCACCGTTTTCCTCATGTGGATGAAGGTGATATGAGCCGTATGCGAGCAACGCTTGTTCGTGGCAAAACGTTAGCTGAATTGGGCCGTGAATTTGAACTTGGTGATTATTTATTACTGGGTCCAGGAGAGCTGAAAAGTGGCGGATTCCGTCGCGATTCAATTTTAGCAGATTGCGTAGAAGCGATTATCGGTGCAATTTATCTGGATAGTGATACGGAACAGGTACGCAAGGTTATTTTATCTTGGTATCAGTCTCGTCTTGAAACGATTCAGCCTGGTATTAACCAGAAAGATCCAAAAACACGTCTGCAAGAGTGTTTACAAGGTCGTCGTTTAGCACTTCCAGCATATACTGTAACTAAGGTGCATGGTGAAGCTCATAATCAAGAGTTCACGGTGCAATGTGAAGTGACAGGCTTGGATAAGCCTGTTATTGGTAAAGGCAGCAGTCGGCGCAAGGCAGAGCAGGCAGCAGCAGAACTTGCGCTTAAGCAGTTGGAATCATGACAGAGAAGCAACATTGCGGCTTTATAGCCATCGTAGGCCGACCTAACGTTGGTAAATCAACTCTACTTAACCGTTTGGTTGGGCAGAAGCTTTCGATCACTTCACGTAAACCACAAACCACTCGTCACCGTATTATGGGTGTAGATACCCGTGATGGTTATCAAGCGGTGTTTATCGATACTCCTGGTCTTCACATTGAAGAAAAACGTACGATCAACCGTTTGATGAACCGTGCCGCAAGCAGCTCATTGACTGATGTTGAACTAGTATTGTTCTTGGTCGACGGTACAGTGTGGACTGCTGATGACGAAATGGTGCTGAATAAGCTTAAGAAAAGTGGGCTACCTACAGTATTGTTGATCAACAAAGTTGATAACGTTAAAGAAAAAGGCGATTTATTTCCGCATTTAGATGCTCTATCGAAGAAGATGGACTTTGTGGATGTTGTGCCAATTTCTGCGAAAAGCGGTACTAATGTTGATGCGGTAGAAAAGATTGTACGTGCTCACATTCCTGAAGGTGAATATTACTTCCCTGAAGATTATGTGACAGACCGTTCACAACGCTTTATGGCATCTGAAATCATTCGTGAAAAACTAATGCGTTTCTTAGGCGAAGAACTTCCTTATTCTGTTACGGTTGAAATCGAGCGTTTTGATTACAACCCTAAGATGGATGGTTTTGATATCAACGGTTTGATTTTGGTTGAGCGTAAAGGCCAGAAGAAAATGGTTATTGGTAAAAACGGCGAGAAGATGAAAGTCATCGGTCGTGAAGCCCGTATTGATATGGAAGACTTGTTTGAACGTAAAGTGTACCTAGAGCTATGGGTTAAAGTGAAATCAGGATGGGCAGATGACGAACGTGCATTGCGCAGCCTAGGTTACATCGACGACCTATAAGGAACACAATGGAGGGGCTACAGCGTTGTTTTGTCCTTCACTCTCGTCCATATAGTGAGACGAGTCTGATCCTTGATGTTTTCAGCGAGGATTATGGCCGTCTTACTATTTTGTCGAAAGGTGCACGACGAAAGCGTTCCAATCTAAAAGGCACCCTTCAGCCTTTTACCCCTCTGTTTATGAAATGGACCGGCCGTGGCTCAATGAAAACATTGACCCACGCCGAGCCTATCAGTATTAGTCTGCCCATGCGCGGCTACATTCTCTATTCGGCATTTTACCTTAACGAAGTATTGGCCCGAGTACTTGAAAACGACACCCCTTATCCTGTGCTGTTTATGGATTATTTGAATGCATTACGTGAGTTAGTGCAAGCGGATAACCCAGAGCCTGCATTACGACGTTTCGAATTAGCCTTATTGCATCACCTAGGTTACGGCATTGATTTTCTTCATTGTGCAGGTAGTGGTTTACCCGTTGATGATCTTATGACGTATAACTATCGAGAGCAAAAAGGCTTCATCGCATCAATGATGACTGGGCACCTCACTTTTACCGGTAATCAATTATTGGCAATTGCTGCTCGACGCTTTGAAACTCCAGATCAGCTCAGGGCTGCAAAACGCTTTACACGGATAGCCTTAAAGCCGTATCTTGGCGGGAAACCATTAAAAAGTAGGGAGTTGTTTATCCCTCGAACAAGGAATAGCGGAAAATGAACAACATACTTCTTGGCGTCAATATCGATCATATTGCAACATTACGTAATGCTCGTGGTACGCGTTACCCTGATCCTGTGCATGCAGCTGAAGTTGCAGAACGTGCAGGTGCAGATGGTATTACGGTTCATCTACGTGAAGACCGTCGTCATATCAATGATCGTGACGTTCGTATTCTGAAAGAAACTATTCAAACGCGTATGAATTTAGAAATGGCAGTGACTGATGAGATGGTAAGCATCGCATTAGACACTAAGCCAGAATTCGTATGTTTAGTGCCAGAAAAACGTGAAGAGTTGACCACTGAAGGTGGTTTAGACGTTGCTGGTCAGTTAGAAAAAATTAAAGCGGCAACGCAAAAGCTGACTGCTGCAGGTATTAAGGTGTCGTTGTTCATCGATGCAGACCGCGCGCAAATTGACGCAACTTTGGCGTGTGGCGCCCCATTTGTTGAGCTGCATACTGGTCATTATGCCGATGCTGAAACAGAAGAAGCCCAGCAAGCTGAGCTAGACAAAATTGCTTCAGCAGCGACTTACGCACATGGTTTAGGTATCAAAGTGAACGCGGGTCATGGCCTGACGTACCACAATGTGAAGCCAATAGCGGCACTGCCTGAACTGTACGAATTGAATATTGGTCATTCGATCATTGGCCGTGCAGCTTTCGATGGCTTGAACAAAGCTGTAGCAGACATGAAAGTAGAAGTGCTGGACGCGCGTCGTTAATGGCGATTATCGGATTGGGTACAGACATTGCTGATATTGAACGGGTAGAGAGAGTTTTTGCCCGTTCTGGTGATACTTTTGCTGAACGTATTCTTGCGCCCTCCGAGTTGGAGATTTACCACAGCCTCAAGTTGAAAGCCCGTTACTTAGCCAAGCGATTTGCGGTCAAAGAAGCGGCGTCGAAAGCCTTGGGCACTGGCATTGCGTGTGGCGTATCCTTTCAAGATTTTATCGTCAGTAATGATGAACGCGGTAAGCCTTTACTCTCCTTATCGGGCAAGGCAGCAGAACTGGCAGAGAGCATGGGTGTGAAACATGTGCACCTGACTTTAGCCGATGAAAAACGGTATGCCGTTGCAACTGTTATTCTTGAAAGCTAGCTGAATTGCGAGAATCCGACTAAGTAAAAGTCTTCTATTAAAAAAGCGCCGATGGTCATTACCGTCGGCGCTTTTTTATCTTATGTAGTACCTGTTTAAGCAAATGCTTTATTTGTTTCTAAATGCCTTCGAGGCTTTTACAACGAGGTTCATCTCATCCATTAACTCAAAGAGCTCAGGTTCGATATCTTCGACTGTTGCATTGGCCTTAAGCTGTGTTTCGATGGTATAACATAAGCTCTTCAATCGAGGTACACCACTGTATGCACAGCTACCATGTAGTTTGTGAATCGGTGGCCATAACTCAATATCTTTTCCATCCAGTGCTTCATTGACCAGCATTTCAACCTCTGGCATGAAATCGAGCAGCATTTGCAGCATATCTTTGGCGAGATCTTCTTTTCCTGCAGCTTGCTTCAGTGCTAAATCCCAATCCCAGCTGATATCTTTGCTGTTTTGAGCCGGCTGTTGCTGCATTGAAACCACTTCGGGTTCAATATCAATAATCGTATTTTGGTTATATTCATTCTCTGGATGTTGATTCCACTTCGCCAAAATTTGCTGAAGAATATGCTCTTCGATAGGTTTGGTTAAGTAATCATCCATACCTGCATTAATTAAGCGCTCACGCTCGCCAGGCATAGCATGTGCTGTTACCGCTATGACGGGTGTTGAATGGTTTAACTCCGTTTTGTGAATCGCTTCACATGCCGTTACACCGTCCATTTCAGGCATTTGAATATCCATGAAGATCAGATCAAATGCTTTTTGATGCGCGTATTCAACCGCTTTTCTACCACCTGTTGCGGTAATAACCGTTTCGACTCGTTCACTTAATAATGCTGAGATTAGCTTCAAGTTAGCAGGGTTATCATCAACGGCCATTACAGTGAGAGGCTCAATTTTTTGAGCAGGTTCTGGTAATGATAATAACTCAGGTTCTAAGATGTCATCAGGCTCATTATTCAGCACTTCAAACAGTTTACGGTGTGAAAGAGGCTTACCTAAACAAGCTGATACCCCAGCATTGATCAGGCGTTCAGATAAGGCTAATTCAGTCGTTGGCAGGCTGACGATAACTTTATCAGTAACTTGTTCTGCTTTGAATACGCGATCCAAGAGTATCGCGATCGGTGGCTGTTGACCGGGAGGTAGACAAATTAAGGCAAAGTGATGATGCTCTACCTCTTCAGGCATCGTGGAACGATAAGTCACAAACATACCAGCTCTAATAAGGCGTTGTTGTACTACTGATGCCGCCTGCATGTTTGGTTCGATCAACAATACCTTCTGACCTACCAACGAGGTAGTATCGATTGGTTGAGAGACCGGAAGATCGGTTTTTAGCATTTTTAACGAGAACCAGAATGTTGATCCTTGGTGTAAGCGACTGGTTAGGCTGATTTCTCCGCCCATCTGCGTGACTAATTTCTGGGTAATAACAAGCCCTAAACCTGTACCGCCATAGCGGCGGGATATACTGGCATCTGCTTGGCTAAAGGCTTGGAATAACTGGGCTTGTTGGCGCTCTGAAATACCAATACCAGTATCGCGAACGGTAAACTGCAGCTCGATGTTTTCATCTTTACTGGCTTTTAATTCAACCGACACATCAATGTTGCCTCGTTCGGTAAATTTCACTGCATTACCGATCAAATTTGTGACAACTTGCTGAATACGCAACGGATCGCCAATTAAGCCAGCAGGAATACGATGATCAACTTTAAGTGTTAGCTCAAGCCCTTTTTCGTGTGCGCTTGGTGCCAGTAAACGCATTACCTCATCAAGTGATTCAGTGAAGTCGAATGGAATATTTTCAAGTAATAACTTGCCCGCTTCCAATTTAGAGAAGTCGAGGATGTCATTAATGATGGTTAAGAGGTTATTGGCCGATTTTTCAATGGTGAGCAAATAGTCGTGCTGGCTTGAACTCAATCGCGTTTTTAGCATCTGACGGGTAAAACCAATAACACCGTTGAGTGGTGTTCGTAATTCGTGCGACATATTGGCTAAAAATTCCGATTTTACACGTGCTGCTTCTTGAGCGCGTTTTTTTGCAATATCCAGTTCAACGTTTTGAATTTCCAACTGTTCAAGCGTTTCTCGTAAATCAGAAGTGGCCTGATCGATGCTTTGTTGCATTTCGATATGGTACTCAGACAGCGAGATAGCCATGGCATTGATACCATTTTTAAGCGTATCCAGCTCACCAAGCAGTTGCCCTTCAATTCGAATGTCGAGATGCCCTCGTCGAATTCTATCGACGACACTCACCATATGCGAAATAGGGCGGGTCACATCTTGCATCAAGCGGTACGCAAATAATGAAGACAGCGTAAGTCCAAATAGTAATACCATCAAAGCCGTGAAGACTTCTTGATACTGTTGTAGGCGCAAGGCGCTAAGGTCTAACTCTAGGGCGATATAGCCCAATGCTTTACCTTGGTAGCTGATCGAGTTGTTACTGCCAAACTGCCCTTCGGCTAATATCGGAGCTCTTAATATCAGTGAGTTATCACTTAATCGTGTTTCAAGTAATAATGGAATAGGTTGACCCGTGGGGTACATCAAGGCTTCAAAATTACGATGAAAATTAGAGGTCACAAATAACTGATTATCTGCATCAAAAACCGCAATGCTTCGAATTATTTGAGAGTTCTTTCTGTGGGTGTAGCTGATCAGACGGCGCACTGCTTCACGGTTCTTGTCTGTCATCCCATATTCAGATGAAATAGCTAAAGGTTCGATGATACTAGAACCCGTAGAAATCAGCTGGTGCTCAAGATCTCGATAGCGGCTCATCGTGAAGAAGGCACTCAATAATAGGCCTATAATTAGTGTTGGTGCTAATGTCAGGGTGAAGACCCTGGCACGAAGTCCGTATCTGCTCATTGTTCTCTTAATTACAAGAATGCGATTCTGTGGGAGAATTGTGGTCCATTTGTGGCCCTAGCTTAAAGAAACTAGGGCTATTCGACAATAAACCAATGTCTTTTCGTGAGTCAAAACACTATGGCACGCTTTTTTAAGCCTCAAAAACGTAAAATTACTGATACTAAGCACAAAGAAATCGTTATTAATCGATTAGATCATCTGGGTGCTGGTATTGGTCATCTAAACAATAAATCTATTTTCGTTGACGGTTTGTTGCCGGGTGAAAAAGCATTGGTTCAGGTCACTGATGATAAAAAGCAGTATGCGCGTGCTAAAGTCATAAAACGGCTTATCGACAGTCCAGCGCGTATTAAACCGCATTGTCCGATCTATGACCAGTGTGGCGGTTGTAACTTGCAACATTTATCGCATCAAGGTCAAGTACTTGCTAAACAGCAGGCATTAAGCGACCTGATGGTAAAATTTGCTGGTGACCAACAAACGACGGCTGTCGAGCAAGTTACTCCTATTATAGCGGCTGAGCATCATTATCGTCGCTGCGCTCGATTTAGTGTTCTGCTAGGTAAAGACGGCCAGTTACAATTTGGCTTTCGTAAAAAACAGAGCAAAGACATTGTTGATGTGAAGCAGTGCCCAGTGCTTGCCGAGTCATTGAATGAACTTTTACCCCCTTTACGTAGTCTGTTATCTACATTGAAAGGACAAAGGCATCTTGGTCATATTGAGCTTATTGAAGCCGATAATGGCCGTGTTGTATTGATTCGACATCTAAAGCCTTTTTCTGACAAAGATATGACGCTGATTCTTAATTTTGCCCAAGAGCAAAATGTTATCCTATTCTTAGCGCCAACCTCAGATGACGCTGAGTTGATTCATGGCGAAACCCCGTACTATCGCTTAGATGATTTAACATTATATTTTTCACCGAAAGACTTTATTCAAGTCAATCGTGATGTGAATAAGAAAATGGTAGAACAAGCGACAGATTGGCTCGATCTTCAGCCTAACGACCGTGTGTTGGATTTATTTTGTGGGCTAGGTAATTTTAGTTTACCGCTCGCAAAACACGCAAAAGCAGTGGTTGGAGTTGAAGGCATCGATGAAATGGTTCATCGTGCATCAGAGAACGCCATGTGCAACAAGCAGAGTAATGCTGCGTTTTATCAAGCGAATCTAGATGAAGACGTTACAAAGCTTGCATGGGCTCGAGAACCGTTCAATAAAATATTATTGGATCCCGCACGTGCAGGTGCTGCAGGTGTGATGGAGCACGTAGTGAAGCTTAAGCCTGAAAGGGTAGTATATGTATCATGTAACCCGGCTACGCTCGCACGAGATAGTCAGGTATTACTGAAAAAAGGTTATCAGTTGGAACGTCTTGGAATGTTAGATATGTTTCCACAGACGGGGCATTTAGAGTCGATGGCATTGTTTGTTAAAGCCAAGGCTGTTAAAAAAAAGAGAGTGGTTACCAAACTTTGATTTGGTAGTTATCACCAATACAGAGAATACAGGACAGAAACATGGTCGCAGTTCGCGGTGCGCATTTAAAGGAAAATGATACATTTGAGCTTTCATCATGGGTTGATAGCCTGCAGCAAGATGCCAAGGCGTCTAAACGCTTAAAAAAGACCTATCAGCGATGTATCGAAATAACGACTAAGGAAGAGTCTACGCCATTATTATTATGGCGTGGCCGCGAAATGGTAGAAATTCTAGTTACCCTGAGTATGGATACTGACACTCTGGTAGCTGCGTTAGTAGTCCCGCTGGTTGAAGCTGGGATTTATCAACACGAGCAAGTTAAAGAAGATAACACCACCACTATCATGCAATTGGTAAAAGGTGTTGAGCAAATGGCCGCGATTGGTCAGTTGAATGCGACTACAGAAGGTGCCGAGCAATCGGCACAGGTCGATAATATTCGTCGCATGTTGTTATCTATGGTTGATGACTTCCGTTGTGTTGTCATTAAGCTCGCAGAGCGTATTTGTAATTTACGTGAAGTAAAAGATGAGCCGGATGAGGTACGCCGAGCAGCTGCACGTGAATGTGCCAATATTTATGCGCCATTAGCAAACCGCTTAGGCATTGGTCAGCTTAAGTGGGAAATCGAAGATTATGCTTTCCGCTATCAGCATCCTGATGTGTATAAGCAAATTGCTAAGCAACTATCAGAACGCCGTATCGACCGTGAATATTATATTGATCATTTTGTCTCTGATTTAGATGAATCAATGAAAGCGTCACACATCAAAGCTGAAGTGCACGGTCGTCCTAAGCATATCTATAGTATCTGGCGAAAGATGCAAAAGAAAAGCTTAGAGTTTGATGAGCTATTTGATGTTCGAGCGGTACGTATTATTGCCGACCAGTTACAAGATTGTTATGCCGCATTAGGCGTAGTGCATACTAAGTATCGTCATCTTCCGAAAGAATTTGATGATTATGTTGCGAATCCAAAACCGAATGGTTACCAATCGATTCACACCGTAGTATTAGGACCTGAAGGGCGTACGATTGAAATTCAGATTCGTACTAAGCAAATGCATGAAGAGTCTGAATTAGGAGTGGCAGCACACTGGAAATACAAAGAAGGATCATCATCTGGCGCTGCGAAGTCATCTTATGATGAGAAAATTAATTGGCTTCGTAAGCTACTTATGTGGCAAGAAGAAATGTCAGATTCTGGCGAAATGCTGGATGAGTTACGTAGCCAAGTCTTTGATGATCGTGTTTATGCTTTTACGCCCAAAGGTGATGTCGTTGATTTGCCGTTAAATGCAACCCCACTCGATTTTGCTTACCATATTCACTCTGAAGTTGGGCACCGCTGTATTGGCGCCAAAGTAGAAGGGCGTATTGTACCGTTCACTTATCATTTACAGATGGGTGAGCAGGTTGAAATCATCACCCAGAAAGAAGCGAATCCGTCACGGGATTGGTTAAACCCTAATTTAGGCTTTGTAACCTCTGGTCGAGCAAGAGCCAAAGTGCATGCGTGGTTCCGTAGGCAAGCTCATGATAAAAACATGATAGCGGGGCGTGAAATCTTAGAGCTTGAACTGAATAAAATCGGCGCCAAGCTTAAAGATGCAGAAGTGTATGCATTAAAGCGTTTCAATGCTAAAAACGTAGATGAATTGTTCGTTGGTATTGGTAGTGGTGATTTGCGTATTAACCAAGTGGTTAATCACATTAGCATGATTATTAATAAGCCAACGGCAGAAGAGGAAGACCAACAGTTAGTGGATAAGCTGACTGAAGCGAGTACCAAAATTAGTACCAGTGCGAAAAAGCCTCAACGTGATGCTGTTGTTGTTGAAGGCGTCGATAACTTAATGACGCATTTAGCACGTTGTTGTCAGCCGATTCCTGGTGATGAAATTGTGGGGTTTGTCACCCAAGGTCGTGGTATTTCTGTTCATCGTAATGACTGTGAACAACTTGCAGAACTTCGTCATCATGTACCAGAACGTATCATTCATACGGTGTGGGGGGGTGGTTTCGTGGGTAATTATAATATTACAGTTCGGGTAACAGCCTCTGAGCGGAATGGCTTGATTAAAGAGCTGACCAATACTTTAGCCAATGAAAAAGCAAAAGTGGCGGGAATGAAAAGTCGAATTGATTACAAGAAACAGATGTCGATTATGGATTTTGACTTAGAACTCACTGATTTAGAAGTGCTGAGTAAAGTACTTAAGCGTATCGAGCAAGTTAAAGATGTCGCTGAAGCCAAGCGCTTGTATTAATAAGGTCGAAGCCTCAATACGGTTGGTTTAGTCAATCAATCGTACAATAACGTAAAAACGGGAAGCATTGTGCTTCCCGTTTTTGTTTCTGGTAATCTGCAATCAAACGGCATGCGTGACATAGCCATATTTATCACCGCAAAAGACCAATAGCGATCCATTATGAGCGAACATAAATCAGCACCAATCGAACAGTTAATCGACATTATGGCGACACTGCGTGATCCTCAAAAAGGATGCCCGTGGGATCTTAAACAAGATTTTTCTTCGATCATTCCGCATACGATTGAAGAAGCTTACGAGGTTGCCGATGCTATCGAGCAAAAAAATTGGAGCGATGTACGTGAAGAGTTAGGCGATTTATTGTTTCAAATAATCTTTTATAGCCAACTAGGAAAAGAGCAAGGTTTGTTTGATTTTAATGACGTGGTTGCAGGGTTAAATGAAAAATTAACGCGCCGTCACCCTCATGTTTTTAGTGATGCTGAGTTTGCTGATGACGAAGAAATTAATACCAACTGGGAAGCTGAAAAAGCGAAAGAGCGAGATGCAAAAGGGCACGATGAAAGTGTATTAGCTGATATTCCCCTCGCCTTACCCGCCTTGAGCCGTGCCGACAAAATTCAAAAACGTTGCTCAAAGCATGGTTTTGATTGGGATACTATTGCTCCTGTGGTTAATAAAGTAAAAGAAGAATTAGATGAGGTCATGGATGAAGTCATACAAATATCACCTAATCAAGCCAATATCGAAGAAGAAATGGGTGATTTGCTTTTTTCTGTCGTGAATTTAAGCCGTCATTTAAAGGTAAAGCCAGAGCGAGCATTACAATGCGCGAATAAAAAATTCGAAAATCGATTTCGCCAAGTTGAAAAAAGTGTGCTAGAAAAAGGGATGCGCTTAGACAGTTGTTCGCTAGAGGTGCTGGATAAAGAATGGGAAAAAGTGAAACAAGCTGAACGCAATAAATAACCGCATCATAAATTTAATTCATTGATTATTCGATTTATATTCACTGGCCTTTTTGGCAAAAAAGAGTAACATTTGTCGGTTGATTTTTGACCAATCGGCTTATGCAGTCGGTATAATTGATTTGAGACAAAAAAAAACGATGAATGCTGTGATAGTTTTCACGTTGTGGCAATAAAGTGGGTCTGGTATACTAATTTCCCGTCCAGATACACTTTATCCTCTACACCAATCTTCCAGGTTAATCATGACAACGAATTATATTTTTGTTACGGGCGGGGTCGTATCCTCACTAGGTAAAGGCATTGCAGCAGCATCATTAGCGGCAATTTTAGAAGCACGTGGTCTTAAAGTGACCATGATGAAACTAGACCCTTACATCAACGTTGACCCAGGCACTATGAGCCCAACTCAACACGGCGAAGTATTCGTTACGGAAGACGGTGCAGAGACCGACCTTGATTTAGGTCACTATGAGCGTTTTATCCGCACCAAAATGACTAAGCGTAATAACTTTACTGCTGGTCGTGTTTACGAAGAAGTACTTCGTAAAGAGCGTCGCGGAGACTACCTTGGTGCAACAATTCAGGTAATCCCTCACATCACTAACGAAATTAAAGAACGTGTGATTGCAGGTGCTCAAGGCCATGATGTTGCTATCGTTGAAGTCGGTGGTACTGTTGGTGATATCGAATCGTTACCTTTCATGGAAGCTATTCGTCAGTTAGCAGTACAGAAAGGTCGTGAACGTACTATGTTCATGCACCTAACGTTAGTTCCTTACCTTGCCGCGGCAGGGGAAGTGAAAACGAAGCCAACACAACACTCGGTAAAAGAATTACTTTCGATTGGTATTCAGCCTGACATCTTAGTATGTCGTTCTGATCGTGTTATTCCTGCTAACGAGCGTGCGAAAATTGCGTTGTTCTGTAATGTGCAGGAAAAAGCTGTAATCTCAATGAAAGATGTAGATTCAATCTACAAAATCCCACAACTTATTAAAGCTCAAGGTCTTGATGATCTTGTATGTCAGCGTTTTGGTATTACAGCACCAGAAGCGAACTTGGCTGAGTGGGAACAAGTAATTTACGAAGAAGCAAACCCAACCGAAGAAGTAACAATCGGTATGGTAGGTAAGTACATTGAACTGCCTGATGCATACAAATCAGTAAACGAAGCATTGAAACACGCTGGTCTGAAGAACCGTCTATCTGTGAAGATCAAATATGTTGATTCACAAGATGTAGAGTCTAAAGGTACCGAAGTACTTGAAGGTCTAGATGCAATTCTAGTTCCTGGTGGTTTCGGCGGGCGTGGTATTGAAGGTAAAATCCGTACAGCACAATATGCTCGTGAAAACAAAATTCCGTACTTAGGCATTTGTCTGGGTATGCAGGTAGCATTGATTGAATTTGCTCGTAATGTTGCAGGTTTAGCGGATGCACACTCTACTGAATTTAATGCTGAAACTAAAAACCCAGTCGTTGGTCTAATTACCGAATGGGTAGATGGTGAAGGTCAAGTAGAGAAGCGTACAGAAGAGTCAAACTTAGGCGGTACAATGCGCCTTGGTTCTCAGTTATGTCACCTGAAAAATGGTTCTAAAGCGCGTGAGCTATACGGTAACGCAAGCATTCATGAGCGTCACCGTCACCGCTATGAAGTGAATAATAATTTGCTTCCGCAACTAGAAAAAGCTGGATTGAAAATTTCAGGTCTGTCAGCAGACAAGAAATTAGTGGAAATTATTGAACTACCTAACCACCCATGGTTTGTGGCTGCTCAATTCCACCCTGAGTTCACATCAACTCCTCGCGATGGTCACCCTCTCTTTGAAGGTTTCGTGAAGGCAGCAGGTCAACAACTGCGTGGTGAACTTAAATAAGTAAGGATTACGGATAGCTGTAGAGATAACCCACTACGGCTATTTTTTAGCTTTTAAATTGAAGATAAGCAAGAGGAAACACAATGTCTAAGATCGTTAAAGTTCTAGGTCGTGAAATCATCGATTCACGTGGTAACCCAACAGTAGAAGCTGAAGTTCACCTAGAAGGCGGTTTCGTCGGTATGGCTGCTGCTCCATCTGGCGCATCAACTGGTTCTCGTGAAGCTCTTGAACTACGTGACGGCGACAAATCTCGCTACCTAGGTAAAGGCGTTCTTAAAGCTCTTGAAGCTGTGAACGGCCCTATCGCTGAAGCACTACTTGGTAAAGATGCAAAAGACCAAGCTGCTATCGATCAGGTAATGATCGACCTAGACGGTACTGAAAACAAGTCTAAGTTTGGTGCTAACGCAATCCTAGCTGTTTCTCTAGCAAACGCTAAAGCAGGCGCTGCAGCTAAAGGCATGCCTTTATACGAGCACATTGCAGAACTAAACGGTACTGCTGGCGTATTCTCTATGCCTCTACCTATGATGAACATCATCAACGGTGGCGAGCACGCTGATAACAACGTTGATATCCAAGAGTTCATGATTCAGCCAGTTGGCGCAAAGACTCTTAAAGAAGCACTACGTATTGGCGCTGAAGTATTCCACAACCTTGCTAAAGTACTTAAGGCTAAAGGCCTAAGCACTGCAGTTGGTGATGAAGGTGGTTTCGCTCCTAACCTAGAATCTAACGCTGCTGCACTAGCTGCAATCCAAGAAGCTGTTGAAGCTGCTGGTTACGAGTTAGGTAAAGACGTTACGCTAGCAATGGACTGTGCTGCATCTGAGTTCTACGACAAAGAAGCTGGCAACTACAACATGAAAGGCGAAGGCAAAATCTTCTCTTCTGAAGAATTTAACTTCTACCTACAAGACCTTGCTAACCAATACCCAATCGTATCTATCGAAGACGGTCTTGACGAATCAGATTGGGCTGGCTTCAAGCACCAAACTGAACTTCTAGGCGACAAGATTCAAATCGTTGGTGACGATCTATTCGTTACAAACACAAAGATTCTTGCTGAAGGTATCGAGAAAGGCGTTGCTAACTCTATCCTTATCAAGTTCAACCAAATCGGTTCTCTTACAGAGACTCTAGCTGCAATTAAGATGGCTAAAGATGCTGGTTACACTGCAGTTATCTCTCACCGTTCTGGCGAAACTGAAGATGCAACTATCGCTGATCTAGCGGTAGGTACAGCTGCAGGCCAAATCAAAACTGGTTCTATGAGCCGTTCTGACCGTGTTGCTAAGTACAACCAGCTAATTCGTATCGAAGAAGCTCTAGGCGCGAAAGCACCTTTCAACGGTCTTAAAGAAGTTAAAGGTCAAGCTTAATTATTAAGCAATGACTTTGGGTTGTTAACCCCGATTCTTCTGAAACCGCCTCTTTTGAGGCGGTTTTTTTATATCTCGTGTCTTTTTTATCTCTGAATAAGCCAGACTAAAAGCCTAGTGCTAGTCACAAAGTGCGCTTTATGGGATTATTACAGCGAATATTCATTTCACTGTTTAGCAATCATGATATGTATCGTTAACCAATGTAATGGCTATTTATCCTCATATAATGAGTATCAAGTAATTAACAAGAAAAGTGGGGAAGTGCATGCGTCTGTTATCTGTGCTGCTACTGGCTACCTTGTGTTGGCTCCAATATGATTTTTGGTTGGGTAAAAATGGCTTGATGGATTACTTAGCCGTTGAAGCTAATGTCGGTATTCAGCAAAAAGCCAATGCGGAACTCGTTCAGCGTAATCAGCAAATGTACGCCGAAATTGATGATCTGCATCGTGGTCAAGAATCGGTAGAAGAGCGGGCAAGAAATGAACTTGGCATGATTAAGCCAAATGAAACTTTCTTC
The DNA here is from genome assembly GCF_003026285.1 of Photobacterium profundum. Classification (GTDB taxonomy): domain Bacteria; phylum Pseudomonadota; class Gammaproteobacteria; order Enterobacterales; family Vibrionaceae; genus Photobacterium; species Photobacterium profundum. The sequence continues at coordinate 50,651 of NZ_PYOD01000013.1, read as the reverse complement.
CGGATCATCGGCGATAACTAATCACCTTTATTTAACTCAGAATGAACTGTGCCATGAATCAACAATTTACTGCGGTTGTACCTGCGGCTGGTATTGGTAGCCGTATGGCTGCTGATCGTCCTAAGCAATATTTACATATCGCGGGTAAAACAATTTTAGAACACACGATTGATCGTTTGTTTAGTCACCCTGCTATTACACGAGTGATTATTGCTATTAGCCAAACAGATCCCTATTTTACTTCACTGCCACTGGCTAACGACCCACGAATTACCGTGGTTGATGGTGGTGTCGAGCGTGCAGATTCTGTGTTTGCTGGTTTAGCCGCGATTGATGATGAAAATACCTGGGTGTTGGTTCACGATGCTGCGCGTCCTTGTGTGCGGCTTAATGATTTAGAACGACTCGTTGAAGCGGCGATACGCAGTGACTGTGGAGCGATTCTTGCGGCGCCGGTTCGCGATACCATGAAACGAGGTTGCCAGCAAATTAATGGGCTGCAGGGCATTGTATCAACGGTTGAACGCAATAATCTTTGGCATGCACTTACACCGCAAATGTTTAAAGTGAAGCAACTAAAAGATTCATTACTGTACGCACTCAAAGAAGGTGCGGTTATTACCGACGAGGCGTCGGCTCTGGAGTATTGTGGGTATATCCCACAGCTAGTAAAAGGGCGCTCAGACAACCTTAAGGTGACCCAACCTGAAGATCTAGCCTTGGCTGGTTTCTACTTAGAACAATTAATGAAGGAATAGATCTGATGCGAATTGGACACGGGTTTGATGTACATAAGTTTGGTGGTGAAGGTCCCGTTATTATTGGTGGCGTTGCCATCCCTTATGAGCAAGGTCTTATTGCCCATTCAGATGGCGACGTTGCACTTCATGCTGTTTGTGATGCCTTGTTAGGCGCTATTGGCGCGGGTGATATTGGGCGTCACTTTCCAGATACAGACGCGGAGTGGAAAGGGGCTGATAGCCGTTTTCTATTGCGAGATGTCTACAGTAAAGTAAAAGATAAAGGGTATCGTCTTGGTAATCTTGATGTAACCATCATTGCCCAAGCCCCTAAAATGGCCCCGTATATTGATGCGATGTGCCAAGCGATTGCTGAAGATTTAGAAACAGATATCGGCAATGTTAATGTTAAAGCGACGACTTCAGAACGCCTCGGTTTTACTGGGCGAAAAGAAGGCATTGCTTGCGAAGCGGTAGTACTAATTAATGCTCAATAATGACGGTGTTGTGATGTCTGATAATATGCTGAATGTAATGGATAATTTTAGTTGGCTATATGAAAAACCAACATGTCAGGGGCAAATTAAAGCACTGCCAGAGCATTTCATAGTAAAAGAAAATTTAGGTTTTGAGTTCGCAGGCAAAGGCGAGCACTTCATGGTCAAGATCCGCAAAGTGGGTGAAAATACCAAATATGTAGTGAATGAACTTGCGAAGGCTTGCGGTGTTAAATCTCGAGATGTGAGCTGGGCCGGTCTTAAAGATCGCCATGCTGTGACTGAGCAATGGATCAGTGTTCACTTACCGGGTAAGGCAGATCCTGATTTAACGGATTTTGTTGCTGAGCATCCAGGTATTGAAGTACTCGAAACAACACGTCATGACAAAAAATTACGACCGGGTGATCTTGTTGGTAACTGGTTCCAGCTACGCCTGCTTGATCTAACCAACCCTGAAGAATTAGCCCTAAAACTAGAACAAGTAAAAATGCATGGTGTGCCAAATTACTTTGGTCAGCAACGTTTTGGTCACGGTGGTAATAATGTGATTAAAGCACGCAGCTGGGGCAATGACGAGTTCCGCTTACGTGATAAAAGCAAGCGTAGTTTTTACTTGTCAGCCGCTCGTTCATGGCTATTTAATATGGTGTTATCAACCCGTATTGAACAAGGCAGCGTGAATTCGTTAATGGTTGGTGATTGCCTGCAAAATGCCGGTGAAGACAATTGCTTCCTTGCCGAATCTATTACCGAAGAATTGCAAGCTAGTATTGATAAGGGGCTTGTTAATATTACTGCACCGTTAGTGGGTGATAATGCATTGCCGACAGCTGCAGATGCAGAGGCTTTTGAGTTAGCTATTATTGCTAATGAACCTTCATTACTGAAGTTGATCCGTGATAATCGAATGCGCCATGAACGTCGTACTTTATTACTGAAACCAAAAGAGATGGAATGGCAATTTGATGGCAATGATGTTGTATTATCATTTGCGTTACCTGCCGGCTGTTTTGCGACGTCAGTAGTCAGAGAATTACTTGTCGAACAAGAAGGTAGTACGCATGCGAATATTGATCAGTAATGATGATGGCATTTTTGCCGAGGGCATTAACACGCTAGCGACAGTGTTAAGTGAACTGGGAGAAGTGACTGTTGTTGCGCCTGATCGAAACCGCTCTGGCGCATCGAATTCATTAACGCTCGATTACCCTCTTCGTATTCGCGAAGAGGGAGATAGACGTATTTCTGTCGATGGCACTCCGACAGATTGCGTGCATTTTGCATTGAATGAATGGCTAGATTATCGACCCGATATCGTGGTAGCAGGCATTAACCACGGCGCTAATTTGGGCGATGATGTGCTGTATTCAGGTACGGTTGCAGCCGCGACAGAAGGGCACTTCTTAGGTGTACCTGCTATTGCTATTTCGTTGGTGGGTTCAACGCATTTTGATACCGCAGCACAAGTGGTAAAAAGTATTGTTGTGAACTTGCTAGAGAAGCCGTTACCTAAAAATAAGATCTTGAATATCAATGTACCTGACATTCCTTTTTCTGAGTTAAAAGGTTGGAAAGTGACGCGCTTAGGTGCCCGTCATCGTGCAGAACAGATGGTTAAAGATGTGGATCCTAGAGGGAAAGTATTATATTGGTTAGGTCCTCCAGGGGCATGCCAAGATGCAGGGCCTGGCACTGATTTTCATGCCGTAGAGCAAAGCTTGGTGTCGATTACTCCGTTGCAGGTTGATTTAACGGCGCATGATGCTCTTGAGAGTGTTGAGTTATGGATGAATGAAGTGGGGAAAAAATAGGGATGCGTTACGCGAAAGAACGACATAACTTGATGGTTATTTTACAACGTCATGGTATTCGAAATGAGAAAGTACTCAATGCAATAACCGGTGTTCCAAGAGAACTGTTTATTGATGAGGCTTTTTCTCACCAAGCGTATGAGAATAATGCATTACCCATCGGCAGCGGACAGACCATTTCTCAACCTTATATCGTCGGTAAGATGACAGAGTTACTCGAATTAACGGCACAATCACACGTGTTGGAAGTTGGCACAGGCTCGGGCTACCAAACCGCGGTACTCGCTCAATTAGTTGATCATGTATATTCAGTTGAGCGTATTAAAGCACTACAATGGCAAGCTAAACGTCGCCTAAAACAATTAAATCTCCATAATATATCGACTAAACATGGGGATGGATGGAAAGGTTGGCATAATAAAGGCCCATTTGATGCCATTATTGTTACCGCAGCTGCAGAAGAAATGCCAATGGAATTATTGGCGCAGCTTACTGACGGTGGACGGTTAGTTATTCCTGTTGGCGATGACTTACAAGTATTAAAAAAGATCACTCGTAATGGCGAACAGTTTGTTTCTCAAGATATTGAAGCCGTTAGGTTTGTTCCTTTGGTTGCTGGAGATTTAGCATAAAGTGATGGGGCTGCGTGTGAAGGGAAACATATGGTGTATAGCCTCAGTTGCAGCTTGTCTGCTGCTGTTGTCTGCCTGTAGCAGTCACACGCCTGCACCTGTTTCTAGCCTTAATAAAGATTACTCTCAAGTTGATCGTGGTAGTTTTCGCGGCAGTTACTATCGAGTTCAAAAAGGCGATACGCTTTATTTTATTTCTTATGTAACAGGTAAAGAAGTTAAAGAAATAATTGCTCAGAATAAATTGTCATACCCTTATACGATTTATCCCGGACAAAAACTTGATCTTTGGAATTCGAAATACGTTGCACCCAAATACGGCACTGCTGCTGTCGCTGTTGTTAAACCCCCAGTAAAAACAACAGCTAATACTGCTAAGCCAAAATCACCTGCGCAGCAAAAGAAAACGAAGCCCAAACCTCCAGTGCAACCAAAGAAAGTTGAGCAAAAAACAGTCAATAAAAAAGTTGATCAAGATCGCACAAAGGAGTACTCTCAAAAAGCGACAAAAAGTAACAATTCAGCAACAAAAAAACCAGCAACCAGTAACAAGGTCGCTAGTTGGAACTGGCCAAATAATGGGCGCGTTATTGCAAAGTTTTCCAATTCAGAAAATGGAAATAAAGGCATAGACATTGCCGGTCAACGTGGTGCAACGATTGCTGCATCAGCAAATGGTCGAGTGGTTTATGCTGGTAACGCACTTCGTGGCTACGGTAATCTCATTATTATTAAGCATAGCGATGATTACCTTAGTGCTTACGCCCATAACGATAAAATGCTTGTGAAAGAGCAGCAAACAGTAAAAGCCGGGCAGAAGATTGCTTCAATGGGTAGCTCGGGTACAAGCAGTGTTCGTTTACATTTTGAAATTCGTTATAAAGGTAAATCCGTTGATCCAATGCGGTATTTGCCCAAAAAATAGAATGACATAGAGAAGTTGTAATGTCTTGCTAACTCGCCATCTGGGAGGCGCTATGAGTAGAAGCAGCACAGCAAAAAAAACTGACACATTAAACCTTGATGAAGATATTAATATCGAGGCAATAGCCGATGCGGCAGCAGCGAGTACTAAAGCTGAGCCGGAGGAAAGCTCGAGTGATGATGTTGATGTTTCTAAATATGGAACCACGCAAAAAGCGCTTGATGCAACACAACTTTACCTCGGTGAAATTGGTTTTTCACCACTGCTAACGGCAGAAGAAGAAGTCTTGTATGCGCGCCGAGCATTACGTGGTGATGAGATTGCACGTAAACGTATGATTGAAAGCAACTTACGTTTAGTTGTTAAAATTTCTCGTCGATACAGCAATCGTGGTCTTGCTTTGCTTGATCTGGTGGAAGAGGGAAACCTCGGGCTTATTCGAGCAGTTGAAAAGTTTGATCCAGAACGAGGCTTTCGATTTTCGACTTATGCAACGTGGTGGATCCGCCAAACAATAGAACGTGCGATCATGAACCAAACCCGCACCATCCGCTTACCAATCCATGTCGTAAAAGAACTGAATGTTTACCTAAGAACTGCACGTGAACTCGCTCAAAAGCTCGATCATGAACCTACTGCAGAAGATATCGCGCTGCAATTAGAGAAACCTGTTGATGATGTTAATCGCATGCTGCGTTTGAATGAACGTGTTAGCTCGGTCGACAATCCAATTGGTGGTGATTCTGAAAAAGCGTTACTTGATATTATTCCGGATGAAAAAGGAGGAAGCCCTGAATCATCAACGCAAGATGACGACATCAAAAACTCCATCGTTCATTGGCTACAAGAGCTGAATCCTAAGCAACGCGAAGTACTTGCTCGTCGTTTCGGTTTACTTGGCTATGAAGCATCAACCTTAGAAGATGTTGGTCGTGAAATCGGTTTAACCCGCGAACGTGTTCGTCAAATTCAAGTGGAAGGCTTACGTCGTTTACGTGATATGTTGACCCATCAAGGACTGAACATTGAGTCGCTGTTTAATCAAGGTGCGCAATAATTTAATTATATTTTGTTGAAATAAATGAGCCCATTTTGTTACACCTTTTGTCATTTATTCTAGAAATATAAGAAACAAAAAAGGACGCCGATGCGTCCTTTTTTATTTTCTACAAATTTGAGCGGTTAGGTTAATTACATTAATGCCTTTAATCGATATAGCTCGTCTAATGCTTGACGTGGTGTCATCTCATCAGGATTGACTTTGGCTAATGCTTCTTCAACGTCACTCGGTTCAGGAAGCAAAGTAAGTTGCTGTTCTTCTCTTGGTGCTTTCGATGGATTTTTTATTGCTTGCTGGTGACCGGTTGTTTCTAGTTGGGTTAGCTTAGCCTTTGCACGTTTGATAACCGCTTTAGGTACACCCGCTAAACTGGCTACGGCCAATCCATATGATTTGCTTGCCGCCCCTTCTTGTACGGCGTGCATGAAAGCAATTTCATCACCGTGTTCAACTGCATCTAAATGGACATTGGCTAAACCATCCATCATGGAGGGTAACTCTGTTAGTTCGAAATAATGGGTCGCAAATAAAGTCATCGCTGCGATTTTTTCAGCTAGCCACTCAGCACTTGCCCATGCCAATGATAGGCCATCATAGGTACTGGTGCCACGACCTATCTCATCCATTAGGACTAAACTTTTGCTTGTTGCATTATGGAGAATGTTGGCGGTTTCAGTCATCTCGACCATGAAGGTAGAGCGACCAGAAGCTAAATCATCAGAGGCTCCAATTCGAGTGAAAATACGATCCAGAGAACCTATTTTAACGGCTTCAGCTGGCACAAACGAACCCACGTGGGCCATAAGAGCAATAAGGGCTGTTTGACGCATATAGGTCGACTTACCACCCATGTTTGGGCCGGTAATAATTAACATGCGACGATCATGATGAAGAGATATTGGATTAGCAATAAACGGTTCACTCAGTACTTGTTCGACAACCGGATGACGACCAGCTGCGATCTCAATCCCCGTTTGGTCGGTTAACTCTGGGCGGCAATAGTTTAGGGTGTCAGCACGTTCCGCAAGATTGGCTAATACGTCTAATTCACTTAAGGCACTCGCTGCATTTTGTAGCTGCTCTAAGTGAGGCAGTAACTGATCAAACAGTTCTTCCCACAATTTCTTTTCTAAACCTAGGGCTTTAGATTTAGAGTTAAGTACCTTGTCTTCGTGTTCTTTTAGCTCCGGAATAATATAACGTTCAGCATTCTTGAGGGTTTGGCGGCGAACATAGTGATCGGGTGCTAAATGGCTTTGTCCTCGGCTAATTTGGATAAAGAAACCGTGAACCTGATTAAAGCCTACTTTTAAACTATCAATCCCATGCTGCTCTCGTTCTCGCGTTTCAAGATCATCGAGGAATTTTTTCGCCCCATCAGCAAGATCACGCCATTCATCTAATTCAGCGTTATAGCCAGGTGCTAATACACCACCATCACGAATAATTACAGGTGGGTTCTCTATTATTGCTCGTTCAAGCAGTTCACAAAGATCGTCCATTGGTGCAGACGAATTCGCCAATTCGCCGATACGTGGTTGCTCAATGTCAGCCAATACCTCAGCTAGTTGAGGCAACGATTGTAATGCGCTGCGCATACGTGCTAGATCACGAGGACGAGCAGAACGTAGTGCTAGTCGCGCTAAAATACGCTCTAGATCGCCCATATGATGTAGTACTTCAGCAACCTCAATAAACATGCCTGTATCTTTAAATGCGGCGATAGCATCTAAGCGATGATTGAGTTGTTTTGTATCTCGAATGGGTTGATGCAACCAGCGTTTTAATAAGCGGCTGCCCATTGGAGTTGCTGTATGGTCAAGTACCGATGCTAAGGTATTATCAAAGCCACCCGATAAGTTTTGGGTCAGTTCTAAATTACGGCGTGTCGCAGCATCTAAAATAACTGAATGATCTTTGCTATCTAAAGTAATGGCACGAATATGAGGTAGGGCTGTACGTTGAGTATCTTTCACATATTGCAGTAAACACCCAGCAGCCGATAATCCACGTTCCGCTTTTTCGACACCAAAGCCAATTAAGTCACGGGTACCAAATTGCATGGTTAATTGTTGGCGTGCAGTGTCTAGATCAAATTCCCAAATAGGACGGCGACGTGTCCCCTTTATGGCTTCAATCATGTGCATTAGTGTAAAGTCTTCGGGGTAAAGCAGCTCTGCTGGACTGGTGCGTTGCAGTTCTGCTTGCATTGCTTCTTCAGTTTCAGGCTCTGAGAGCATGAAACGACCAGACGTAATATCCAGTGTGGCGTAGCCAAAGCCTTTGCTATTTTGATAAATAGCGGCCACTAAATTATCTCGACGTTCGCTTAGTAGCGCCTCATCACTGACCGTTCCTGGCGTCACAATACGTACAACTTGGCGATCCACAGGGCCTTTGCTGGTGGCAGGGTCGCCAATTTGTTCACAAATAGCGACAGATACACCTTGTTGAACTAGCTTTGCTAAATACCCTTCTACAGCATGGTAGGGTAAGCCTGCCATAGGAATGGGGTGACCATTTGATGAACCACGCTTAGTCAGCGTAATATCCAGTAGTTGAGATGCTCTTTTAGCATCATCAAAAAATAGTTCGTAGAAATCACCCATGCGATAGAACAGTAAAGTGTCAGGGTTTTCAGCTTTAATGCGTAAAAATTGCTGCATCATGGGAGTGTGTGTTTCTAAACCTTTTACTGTCACGATATTGCCTACTGTTGCTGCTGGATTAAATTCTGGTACTAAGGATACGTGAATCAGACTAGTCGGCAAAGTCTCAATACAGGGAATTTATTTTCAAGTGAGTAAGTTGATAACCGTAGCGGTTATTTAGGTATTCTGACAGAGGTGCTTGCGGTAAACATGTTTAAGGTTGACGTTTAATAATATTGATATGAAATAACTTTTATTGTACTGCAGGCCGAATAAGGATTGAGAAATGAATAGGATATTGAACCTAGCTGAACAACTGGGTGCTGCGTTATCACAACAAGACTGGGTAGCCACAACGGCTGAATCATGCACTGGTGGTGGTGTATCGATGGCGATCACTGAAATAGCAGGCAGTTCTGCGTGGTTTGATCGCGCGTTTGTGACTTACAGTAATGAAGCCAAGCAGCAAATGATCAATGTGCAAGCAGAGACATTAGCTGAACATGGTGCCGTCAGTGAACCCGTTGTAATGGAAATGGCAAGAGGTGCATTAGATAATTCTAATGCTGATATCAGTGTTGCCATCAGCGGTATTGCTGGCCCTGGTGGTGGTACAGCATTAAAACCTGTTGGTACGGTATGCCTTGCTTGGGCAGATAAAACAGGGTGGCTATATACTGAAACCTGTTTATTTGACGGTGATCGCAACGCTGTAAGAGAGCAAGCGATTGAAAAATCGTTATCTGGCATGCTTCAGCGGCTCGTTACAATAGCTTGATGGTACTTTGTTATTTTCAGGCGAAGTGCAAAGATAAAAAAAATATCACACAGTGCTAGACACTGTATGAATAGACAGTATACTGATCATCATTAAGCAAGTTCAGTAATTTCATTTAAGCATCCGTTGGAGAGTCGAATGGACGATAATAAGCAGAAGGCTCTTGCCGCAGCGTTAGGTCAGATTGAAAAGCAATTTGGTAAAGGTTCAATCATGAAGTTGGGCGACAACCGCACAATGGATATTGAAACTATTTCAACTGGTTCACTTTCACTTGATATCGCATTAGGTGCTGGTGGTTTACCTATGGGGCGTATCGTTGAAATCTATGGTCCGGAATCATCAGGTAAAACAACGCTAACGCTTGAAACAATTGCCGCGGCGCAACGCGTAAATAAAACGTGTGCTTTTATTGATGCTGAACACGCATTGGATCCAATCTATGCCCAGAAGCTGGGTGTTGATATTGACCAGTTACTTGTTTCTCAACCAGACACGGGTGAGCAAGCATTAGAAATTTGTGATGCACTAGCACGCTCTGGTGCTGTTGATCTTATCGTAATCGATTCTGTTGCGGCTTTAACACCTAAAGCTGAAATTGAAGGCGAGATGGGTGATTCACATATGGGTTTACAAGCACGTATGCTTTCTCAAGCGATGCGTAAGCTGACTGGTAACCTGAAGCAATCAAACTGTATGTGTATCTTCATCAACCAAATTCGTATGAAAATTGGTGTGATGTTTGGCAACCCAGAAACGACTACTGGTGGTAATGCCCTTAAGTTCTACGCATCTGTTCGTCTTGATATTCGCCGTACTGGTGCAATTAAAGATGGTGATGAAGTTGTTGGTAACGAAACACGCATCAAGGTTGTTAAAAATAAAATTGCTGCACCGTTTAAGCAGGCTGAAACACAAATTCTTTATGGTCAAGGCTTTAATCGTAACGGTGAACTCATTGATCTAGGTGTTAAGCATAAGCTTGTAGAAAAAGCGGGTGCTTGGTACAGCTATAAAGGTAATAAAATTGGCCAAGGTAAGGCTAATTCTTGTAAGCACCTAGTCGAAAATCCAGCAATAGCTGAAGAGATTGAAAAACTACTACGTGACATGCTGTTATCACCAGCAGTGGAAGAAGTAGAAGAAACTGATGCAAAAAAATCAGGTTCAAAAAAAGATGAAGCTGAAGCTCTAAAATAAGAGAGCTGAAGCAGCTGTAATATGAAGGTATATCTCTTCTGGAACAGTTTTCATAAATGAATAAGAAAGCGGGCTTTGTAGCGTATACAAAGCCCGCTTTTTGTTTAATGGAAATTTAATATGACAAAGAATAGCTCTCACAAAGTAACAGCTAAACAAGTGGCTATTGGGTATTTATCACGCCGTGATCATGCCGAAATGGAGTTACGAATAAAACTTCAAGGTAAACACTATGGGCAAGATGAAATCGACAGTGCAATTACCGATTGCCTTGAGCATGGTTGGTTGAATGATCACCGCTATACATCACTCATTGTACGAAATAGTATTGCGAAAGGGCTGGGAGAGCTGCGTCTTAGAGAAGAGTTAAAAAAGAAAGGTATATCTGAGGCTATCATTAATTTAGTTTTTGAAGAGTGCGATGTTGATTGGTTTGAACATGCGAAAGATGTTGCTCTGCGAAAGTTTGGTATTAGTGATGCCGATACACTTAAAGAAAAAGCCAAGCGTTATCGTTTTATGGAATATCGAGGGTTTGACTCAGACCAAATAAGCTATGCATTGAATATTCGAGATGATGAGTAACCTGAAATCAATTATAACGATTTGCTCTAACGACTGCCACATAGCCTCCTTCTAGCAATTAACCGCATATTTAGTGGTTAAAGTGTCATTATTTACGTTAATTTTTAACATAATATTTCCCGTTCCCACAGTGGTTGTTTTACAATGACCGCCAAAAAATTTATCTTAGTCCGATACTATCGCTTAAAGGCGATAATTCTGGTTTCTATAAAGCATCTATTCAGGATTTCCCAATGTACATGAGCACTGATGAGATTCGCCGTGCGTTTCTAGCGTTTTTTGAGAGCAAAGGCCACCAAATAGTGGAGAGCTCTTCTCTTGTACCTGCCAACGACCCAACGTTGTTGTTTACCAATGCAGGTATGAATCAATTTAAAGATACTTTTCTAGGTATTGAAAAGCGCAGCTACACTCGAGCGACAACTGCTCAACGCTGTGTACGTGCCGGTGGTAAGCACAATGATCTAGAAAATGTTGGCTTTACTGCCCGTCACCATACTTTCTTTGAAATGCTGGGTAATTTCAGTTTCGGTGATTATTTCAAGCAAGACGCGATTAAGTATGCTTGGGAGTTTTTAACTGATGTATTGGGCTTGCCTCAAGATCGTCTATTGGTAACGATTTACGAAACAGATGACGAAGCATTCGACATCTGGAATAAAGAAATGGGTATCCCTGCAGATCGTATCGTACGTATCGGCGACAACAAGGGGGCACCTTACGCTTCAGACAATTTCTGGCAGATGGGTGACACCGGCCCTTGTGGCCCTTGTACTGAAATTTTCTATGATCACGGTGAACATATTTGGGGCGGTCGTCCTGGTACACCAGAAGAAGATGGTGACCGTTTCATCGAGATCTGGAACAACGTATTCATGCAGTTTAACCGTCAAGCTGACGGCACAATGGAGCCGTTACCTAAGCCTTCTGTTGATACTGGTATGGGTATTGAGCGTATTGCTGCGATTATGCAGGGCGTTCACTCTAACTATGAAATTGATATCTTCCAGACTCTAATTAAAAAGTCTGCAGAAGTGATTGGTTACGAAGATCTGTCTAATCAATCATTGCGCGTTGTGGCTGACCACATCCGTTCTTGTGCGTTCTTAATCGTTGATGGTGTTATGCCTTCAAACGAAGGTCGTGGTTATGTGCTTCGTCGTATTATTCGTCGTGCAGTACGCCACGGTAACAAATTAGGCGCAACCGGTGCATTCTTCTACAAGCTAGCGGGTCCTTTAGCTGAAATCATGGGCACTGCTGGTGAAGAGCTGAAGAAACAACAAGCGCTTGTTGAAAAAGTATTGAAGATTGAAGAAGACAACTTTGGTCGTACACTTGACCGTGGTTTGACAATCTTAAATGATGCTTTAGATAACTTAAGCGGCAAAGAGCTTGATGGTGAAACGGTATTTAAACTGTATGACACATACGGTTTTCCTGCAGATTTAACCAACGATGTTGCACGTGAGCGTGATTTCACCATTGATGAAGAAGGCTTCAATAATGCGATGGAAGCACAACGTCAACGTGCGCGCGAAGCGGGTAAATTTGGTGTTGATTACAATGAATCAATCAAAGTAGACGTTAACACTGAGTTCTGTGGCTACACTGGCACAGCAGCACAAAGTCGTATCATTGCGCTTTACCGCGATGGTGAAGCAGTTGATAGCATTCTTGCTGGTGAAGATGCATTAATCATCCTTGATAACACACCGTTCTATGCAGAGTCTGGTGGTCAATGTGGTGATGCTGGTGTTCTAACAGCAGAAAGCACAATGTTTAATGTAACTGATACGCAAAAGTTCGGCGCTGCAATCGGTCATCAAGGGTCACTGGTACAAGGTGCGCTTAACATTGGCGATAAACTTGAAGCTCAAGTTGATGTAGCTCGTCGCGCTGCGATTACATTGAACCACTCAGCAACACACTTGCTGCACTCTGCATTGCGTAACTTGCTAGGTGAACACGTTGCTCAGAAAGGCTCATTAGTGAAGGCTGATGCACTGCGCTTTGACTTCTCTAATCTTGAAGCTGTTAAACCTGAACAATTGCGTGAAATCGAGCGTGTTGTTAATGAACAAATTCGTTTGAACCACAGTATTGATACCAACATCATGGATATTGAATCTGCTAAGCAAAAAGGTGCAATGGCACTGTTTGGCGAGAAATACGATGATGAAGTACGCGTACTTAGCATGGGTGAATTCTCAACTGAGCTATGTGGTGGTATTCACGCGAAAAATACCGGTGATATTGGTTTATTCAAGATCACCTCTGAAGGTGGTATTGCGGCCGGTATTCGTCGTATTGAAGCGGTAACGGGCGCTGCTGCTATTGATGCATTACATGCACAAGAAGCATTGTTGTCTGAAACGGCAAGTATTGTTAAGTCTGATGCTGCTTCTGTTGCAACAAAAGTGAGCGCGTTACTGGCACACAGTAAGCAATTAGAAAAAGATATTCAGCAGCTTCAAGATAAACTTGCCGCACAAGAAAGTGCAGGTTTGCTTGATCAAGCGAAAGAAATCAATGGAGTGAAAGTATTGATCACTCAGCTTGATGGTGCTGACAATAAAGCACTGCGTGGCATGCTAGATGAAATAAAGAATAAGTTAGGCAGCGGTATCGTTGTTCTTGGTAATGTAAGTGGCGATAAAGTTGGTTTAATCGTTGGTGTAACGAAAGATCTTACTGGCAAAGTGAAAGCGGGTGAGCTTGTGAATATGGTTGCCCAGCAAGTTGGTGGTAAAGGTGGCGGTCGTCCTGACATGGCTCAAGCTGGCGGCACAGATGCAGCTGCATTACCAGCAGCTCTTGAATCTGTTACTCCTTGGTTAACTGAAAAATTGTAAATATTGGAGAGGTGAAGTGACATTATTAGTGCAGAAGTTTGGTGGTACGTCGGTAGGTAGTATTGACCGAATTGAAGCTGTAGCTGATCGTGTAATGAAAACATATCAGCAAGGTCATCAGATAGTTGTTGTATTGTCAGCGATGGCAGGTGAAACAAATCGCTTGTTAGGGTTGGCAAAACAAATTGATGAGATTCCAACACCTAGAGAGTTGGATGTCTTATTATCAGCGGGTGAGCAAGTGTCTATTGCTTTACTTGCGATGGCTTTGAATAGGCGAGGCATTAAGGCGCAATCCTTAACTGCTGATCAAGTGACTATTCGAACGGATAATGTATTTAATAATGCCAGTATCACTGAAGTTGAGACAAAGCGTTTAACGGCGTTACTTGAACAAGGTGACGTTGTTGTTGTGGCAGGCTTTCAAGGGCGTGATAGTGATAACAATATCACGACCTTAGGGCGAGGCGGTTCAGATACGACTGCTGTTGCGATTGCGAGCGCTTTGAATGCAACTGAATGCCAAATATTTACAGATGTAGATGGGGTCTATTCGACAGACCCCCGTTTAGTGCCTGATGCCAGACGTTTAAATGTGATTCATTTTGAACATATGAGAACAATGGCGAGTAAAGGTGCTAAAGTGCTACAATTACAGTCAGTTGAGTATGCTCTTCAGCACAGTGTTCCTTTACGGGTGCTTTCATCGTTTGATGAGGGAGAGGGGACTCTTGTAAATTTTGACATAGCGTCAACACCTTCTATTGTTGGTATTGCCATTTTAGGTAATCAAGCATTGTTGGAGGTTGAGCTATCTAAAGATGAGCTACAAAGACAATTAAGTATATTTGGGGTGGAGGTTTGGAGTGTGACTGCAAAAGCAGATTCCACACAAATTGTTGCTTCAAATGACGATTTAGCACGACTTAGACTAGTGTTAGATGAAAAAATGCGCCATATTGGTGATGTTTCAACTCTATCTATGATAGGGAATGATGTATTGGAATATGCGGATGAAATTCGTATTTTCTTATCAGAAGCAGGCATTATTGTGCACCATAAGCAGCAACAAACTGATTGCCTTTCTTTTTTGATAGATAAAGATAATCATAAGTTAGCTGTTGATATCATCCACAAAAGGTTTGTGGTAGAGCAGCAAAGTCTGGATAATCTACCTCTTCTCGCTATTTATTGAGCTGAGACCATTTACGCTGTAGTAAATTTTGCTGGATAATAACTATTAATTCTTATAAAACTGAGATAACTCAAGGAGCACACGAATGCTAATTTTGACTCGTCGCGTTGGTGAAACGCTAATGATTGGTGATGAAGTAACAGTTACTGTACTTGGTGTTAAGGGTAACCAAGTTCGCATTGGTGTTAACGCGCCTAAAGAAGTATCTGTTCACCGTGAAGAAATCTACATGCGAATTCAAGCTGAAAAAGAAAACGGAACTCAAGGTTCTGGCAACTTCTAATACAAATAGGTCGGCGATAGTATGCTGGCCTTTTTTGTCTCAAGCTTGACCTAGATACAAATTATATTTTGTTAGCTTTAACGAAATATGCCAAATATTTCGATAGTTACGTTGGATTAGTTGCCGTGTTGGCTATTAAATGTGCATGCGTGCTGCTATTGCCGTTTTTTGGCAATAAAGTGTTTGACTTATTTTTGGCTGGCAGTAATATGAGCCCCCGAAACACGGTGAGGTGGCCGAGAGGCTGAAGGCGCTCCCCTGCTAAGGGAGTATATGGTTTATCCCGTATCGAGGGTTCGAATCCCTCCTTCACCGCCATTATTTTTTAATGGCATTGTGGAAAAGCAACATCAGTGCACGCGTAGCTCAGCTGGATAGAGTACTTGGCTACGAACCAGGCGGTCGGAGGTTCGAATCCTCCCGCGTGCACCATTATTTATAAGCAATGACATTCTTCAGTTGTCGTTGTCGTAAAACAGAATTAGTGCACGCGTAGCTCAGCTGGATAGAGTACTTGGCTACGAACCAGGCGGTCGGAGGTTCGAATCCTCCCGCGTGCACCATCTAATTCGTGTGGTGAGGTGGCCGAGAGGCTGAAGGCGCTCCCCTGCTAAGGGAGTATATGGTTTATCCCGTATCGAGGGTTCGAATCCCTCCTTCACCGCCATTCTTTCGTTAACGCTAGTTTGCTACTTAGTAGTGACTTGTTTTAATAAGTATCTTTCTTAGCAGGAAGATAAGTAAAGCAACATCAGTGCACGCGTAGCTCAGCTGGATAGAGTACTTGGCTACGAACCAGGCGGTCGGAGGTTCGAATCCTCCCGCGTGCACCATTATTTATAAGCAATGACATTCTTCAGTTGTCGTTGTCGTAAAACAGAATTAGTGCACGCGTAGCTCAGCTGGATAGAGTACTTGGCTACGAACCAGGCGGTCGGAGGTTCGAATCCTCCCGCGTGCACCATCTAATTCGTGTGGTGAGGTGGCCGAGAGGCTGAAGGCGCTCCCCTGCTAAGGGAGTATATGGTTTATCCCGTATCGAGGGTTCGAATCCCTCCTTCACCGCCATTCTTTCGTTAACGCTAGTTTGCTACTTAGTAGTGACTTGTTTTAATAAGTATCTTTCTTAGCAGGAAGATAAGTAAAGCAACATCAGTGCACGCGTAGCTCAGCTGGATAGAGTACTTGGCTACGAACCAGGCGGTCGGAGGTTCGAATCCTCCCGCGTGCACCATCATTTAAACGCAATGACAGTATTTCGTGATTGTCTTTGTGGTAAAACAGAATTAGTGCACGCGTAGCTCAGCTGGATAGAGTACTTGGCTACGAACCAGGCGGTCGGAGGTTCGAATCCTCCCGCGTGCACCATCATTAAAACGCAATGGCAATATTTCGTGATTGTCTTTGTAGTAAAGCAGAATTAGTGCACGCGTAGCTCAGCTGGATAGAGTACTTGGCTACGAACCAGGCGGTCGGAGGTTCGAATCCTCCCGCGTGCACCATCATTAAAACGCAATGACAATATTTCGTGATTGTCTTTGTAGTAAAGCAGAATTAGTGCACGCGTAGCTCAGCTGGATAGAGTACTTGGCTACGAACCAGGCGGTCGGAGGTTCGAATCCTCCCGCGTGCACCATCATTTAAACGCAATGACAGTATTTCGTGATTGTCTTTGTGGTAAAACAGAATTAGTGCACGCGTAGCTCAGCTGGATAGAGTACTTGGCTACGAACCAGGCGGTCGGAGGTTCGAATCCTCCCGCGTGCACCATCATTAAAACGCAATGGCAATATTTCGTGATTGTCTTTGTAGTAAAGCAGAATTAGTGCACGCGTAGCTCAGCTGGATAGAGTACTTGGCTACGAACCAGGCGGTCGGAGGTTCGAATCCTCCCGCGTGCACCATCATTAAAACGCAATGACAATATTTCGTGATTGTCTTTGTAGTAAAGCAGAATTAGTGCACGCGTAGCTCAGCTGGATAGAGTACTTGGCTACGAACCAGGCGGTCGGAGGTTCGAATCCTCCCGCGTGCACCATTATTTAAAGCTCAGCTTCGGCTGGGCTTTTTTGTATCTAAATTTTGATATTCTATCTCCAATACCACCTACCTTTATAACACTGCATTTTAAATTCACCCAAAGGGAATACCACTGGAAGCCAACTCCTGTGTCTAGCTATTTCAAAAGAGAACCACTCTTCTATCAAACACTATCCTTGAGCTCGACTCCCAGTGGTATTCTGAATGGTAAGATAATTAACGGAATCGGTATTAAGCATTACTTTCAGCCTTGTTCAACCGTGAAATTTTACTGGGTACTTTATTCTATAATCCGCTGGAGTAGAGCCTATAAATGCCATCAGATTGATTCTTTATATAAAATAACGATAAGTTTTGTGAATATAATCGCACTCTTTACCTGTTGTTTGTAATTGTTTGATTTATCATTATTTTAGATTAAAAAATTAAAATATTTTCATTAACCTTACGTTAACGTAAGCGTGATTCTTGAAGCTTTATGTGTTGTTTTATATAGCTTGTTGTTGATTTATTTAATGGGAGTAGGCACTGTTAGTTTCTTATTTTTCTACGATTTATGAGAAATAGACTGTTTTATCACTATTTTCTTATTGGATAGGTAAAAATGAGTACAATCTTCAACTAAATGAAGTGATTTTGTTAATAAATTTGACTTATTTTTTCATGTCGTGATAATCCTTAACGCACCAGTCACAAAATAATGAAAGGAATCTATGATGGCTGATTTAGGAAGTTTGCTACAGGAAGCAGCAACAATCATGTTAACTGGCATGTTTGTGGTTTTTGGATTTCTGAGCGTCTTAATCTATTTAGTTCAACTTTTGTCAAAACTGGCCCCTGCAGATGCAGTTTCAATTCCAAAGCCTATGACAAATGTTGAGTCAAATCATGCAGGGGTTCAACCTGACGTTGTGGCAGCAATATCTGCCGCGGTACATCTGTATCGTCAACGTAATGCCTAAAAATGATTTATAGGCAAATTACACTTACAAGGAGTTTTCGATCATGTCTAAGCCTTTAGCTATCACTGACGTTGTATTACGTGATGCTCACCAGTCACTGTTTGCCACCCGCATGCGTATTGAAGATATGCTGCCAATCGCAGAGCAATTAGACAACGTGGGGTATTGGTCCCTTGAAACATGGGGTGGAGCAACATTTGATTCATGCATTCGCTTTTTGGGTGAAGACCCATGGGAACGCTTACGAGCTTTAAAACAAGCGATGCCTAAAACACCGATGCAAATGTTGCTACGTGGGCAAAACCTATTGGGGTATCGCCACTATGGCGATGACGTGGTCGAGAAGTTTGTTGAACGTGCTCATGCAAATGGTATGGATGTATTCCGTATTTTTGATGCAATGAATGATGTACGTAACTTTGAAAAAGCAGTGAAATCAACAATCGATGTTGGTGCTCATGCTCAAGGTACGATTTCATACACAACAAGCCCTGTGCACAATTTAGATACATGGACTGATCTAGCTAAGCGCTTAGAAGATCTTGGTTGTCATTCTATTTGTATTAAAGACATGTCTGGCCTGCTTAAGCCTTATGAAGCTGAAGAGTTAGTTAAACGCATTAAAGCATCATGTGATGTACCGCTTGCCCTTCATTGCCATGCAACAACGGGATTGTCTGCAGCAACGGCAGTAAAAGCGGTAGAAGCTGGTTTAGATATTCTTGATACGGCTATTTCTTCAATGAGCCAAACTTATGGTCATACACCTACCGAAACTGTCATTGCGATGCTGGAAGGCACAGAACGTGATACCAACTTAGATCTGCAGCAGATTGAACCTATTGCGACTTACTTCCGTGAAGTTCGTAAAAAATATGCGAAATTTGAAGGTAGCTTAAAAGGGGTTGATGCCCGAATTCTTCTTGCGCAAGTACCTGGTGGCATGTTGACTAACATGGAAGGCCAGTTAAAAGAGCAAGGTGCCGCTGAACGTTTTGATGACGTATTAGCAGAGATCCCTCGAGTTCGTAAGGATCTAGGCTTTATTCCTTTGGTAACACCGACATCGCAGATTGTGGGTACTCAAGCTGTATTGAATGTGCTTACGGGTGAGCGTTACAAGAATATTGCAAAAGAAACGGCTGGCATACTGAAAGGCGAATATGGTCAAGCGCCTGCGCCAGTGAATGCAGAACTTCAGGCTCGAGTGCTTGAAGGCGCTGAACCTATCACATGTCGCCCTGCTGATCTTATTGCTGATGAACTCTCAATCCTAACGGACGACTTATTGGCTAAAGCAGAAGCTGACAATATCAAGTTAGCTGAGGACTCTGTGGATGATGTATTAACGTATGCGTTATTTCCACAAGTTGGTTTGAAGTTCCTTAAAAATCGTAATAACCCTGAAGCATTTGAACCAGCACCTGAAGCGGAATCTGCTGTTACTGCACCTGTGAGCAAACCAGCCACCTCTACCGGTGATATTGAAGCGTACAGTGTGAAAGTTAACGGGCAGGTTTATAACGTAGAAGTCGGTCCAAGTGGTGAGCTATCAAGTGTTGTATCTGCAACATCAGCCTCTGTACCGGCACCCGTCGCTGCAGCGAGTAATGCGGAAGATATTTCAGCACCTCTAGCGGGAAGTATCTTTAAAATCAATGTGAAACCGGGCAATCAAGTGTCCGAAGGTGATGTATTGATTGTGCTTGAAGCGATGAAGATGGAAACAGAAATTCGTGCAGCTCGTAATGGTGTTATTCAAGAGTTGCATGTTAAAGAGGGTGATTCTGTTTCGGTTGGTTCGCCAATACTAAGTTTGGCGTAAGAGGGTACCATGGACGGTTTATTAAAACTCTGGGCAGAGACAGGGATAGCGAATTTCGAGTTCGGTCAAATCATCATGATTTTGGTTGGCAGTGGGTTACTGTTTCTTGCTATTCGTAAAGGCTTTGAACCATTACTGTTATTGCCAATGGGCTTTGGCGCTATTCTTGCGAATATTCCTAACTCGGGATTTACCGAGCCGGGCGGATTATTGTATTACATCTACCATGTGGGTATTGAAACGGGTGTTTTCCCGTTATTGATCTTCATGGGCGTGGGAGCAATGACTGATTTCGGTGCATTGATCGCTAACCCTAAAACATTGTTATTAGGTGCAGCTGCTCAATTTGGTATTTTCTTTACCTTATTTGGTGCAATTTTACTGAATCTTGTTCCAGGAATGGAATTTACACTTGCCGATGCATCATCCATTGCGATTATTGGTGGTGCAGATGGACCAACGGCAATATTTCTTGCCAGTCGTTTAGCGCCTGATCTCTTAGGGGCGATAGCCGTAGCTGCTTATAGCTATATGGCTCTTGTGCCGATTATTCAGCCACCGATTATGAAAGCGTTAACCTCGCCGGAAGAACGACAAATTAAAATGCAGCAATTGCGTCATGTCAGTAAGGCAGAGAAAGTACTCTTTCCGTTGGCAGTATTATTGATGACTATTCTGTTTTTACCATCAGCAACACCATTAATCGGTATGTTCTGTTTAGGTAACTTGATGCGTGAATCTGGCGTGGTCGATCGTTTATCTAATACGGTTCAAAATGAACTGATTAATATTGTAACGATCATGTTGGGTTTAGGTGTGGGCTCAAAGCTTGAAGCGAACACGTTCTTACAATTTGAAACCTTGGGTATTTTGCTATTAGGCGCAGTGGCATTCAGTGTGGGTACTGGTGGTGGTGTGTTGATGGCTAAATTACTAAACCGTTTCAGCAAGGAAGACATCAACCCATTAATTGGTGCTGCGGGAGTTTCTGCTGTACCGATGGCAGCACGTGTCGTGAATAAGGTCGGCTTAGAAGCTAATCCGCAAAATTTCTTATTAATGCATGCTATGGGGCCGAATGTTGCAGGGGTATTAGGTTCAGCGGTTGCTGCAGGTATTTTATTAGCTCTTGTCGGTTAATGAAGAACAACCATAACTATGATTTAACGTTAGGCGTTAATTCGTTGCGTTAATTGATAGGGTTAGTTCTGTTTGTGATATCTATAAGTACACATTTTGAAACGGGTAGTTTAACGCTATCCGTTTTTTTTATATCTGTAGCTTGGTATAAGGGGTATTCATTATTAAGGCTAATAACGTAACTTTCCGTTAGCCAGTAAAATTAACCCACTAAACAAGGAAGCAATATGACGACTGGCAAACAGTGAGTGATAACTGAAACCGTTGGCAAATAAGCTATTAAGAGTACATATTGACGCTTAAAATGCCTAATCTGAGGGGATTTGTGTATATAAGCTGCTCGAAACCGATCGTACTCGTAGCAAAATTGTTTTTAGCGACAAGCATTTAATATGCAGTGTTTTTTTTCGATTAGCTTGATGTAAGTAAATAAGATGTTAGATTTATTAAATGGCGATTCAGCATTATGGGTATTGTTCACCACTGGTTTTCTAAGTGCAACGTTGTTACCAGGCGGCTCTGAAGCCAACCTTATTGCAACGATTAAGTTGGGTGATAATGCCCTATGGCTTGTGGTATTAGTGGCGACGATAGGTAATACACTTGGTGGAATGACGAATTACTGGTTAGGGCGTTTACTACCAGATAAAACTTCTAAAGAAAAACATGGTCATAAAGCATTACAGTGGTTAAAAAAATATGGCTACTGGAGCTTATTCTTTAGTTGGTTACCCATTATTGGTGACCCTTTATGTTTAGCTGCGGGCTGGTTGCGAATGCACCATTGGCTGAGCTTTATCATTATTATGATCGGCAAAGCTATGCGTTACATTGTGTTGGCTCTAGTAGTACAAGGTTTTTTATAAGGAATGCTATAGTGCAAAAGTGGGTTTTAAGTGTCACGTTGCTATCAATTGCAGGGTGTAGTAATCAAATAGGGCAAGAGACATCAACATTGCCTGAAGGTGTTACATTCGTCGAGCAAGTTGCAGGAGTGAAAGGGCAGCCTGTAATTCCTTACAGTAAATATACACTTGAGAACGGTTTAACCGTTGTTCTACACGAAGATAAATCAGACCCATTAGTGCATGTCGATATGACCTACCATGTTGGCTCTGCCCGTGAACAAGAAGGTAAATCAGGTTTTGCTCATTTCTTTGAACATATGATGTTTCAAGGATCTGAGCACGTTGGCGATCAAGAGCATTTTCGTTTGATCACCGAGGCTGGTGGTACGTTAAACGGAACGACCAATCGAGACCGTACAAATTATTTCGAAACGGTACCTGCGAATCAATTAGAAAAAATGTTATGGCTAGAGTCAGATCGCATGGGCTTTTTACTCGGTGCTGTCTCTCAACGTAAATTTGAAATTCAACGCTCAACGGTTAAAAATGAACGCGCTCAGCGTTATGAAAACCGCCCTTATGGTTTAGTTTATGAGCGCCTTGGCGAAGCCCTTTATCCACGTACTCACCCTTACTCATGGCAAACTATTGGTTATGTTGAAGATCTTGAACGTGTTGATGTTAATGATCTAAAAGCATTCTTCCTGCGTTGGTATGGTCCGAATAATGCCACGCTAACGATCGGTGGTGATTTAGACAAAGAACAAACATTAGCATGGGTTAATAAATACTTTGGCTCAATCCCTCGTGGCCCTGAAGTTAAAGATATGCCTAAGCAACCCGTTACGCTGGATGCTGACCGCTATATAACCTTAGAAGATAAAGTTCAGCAACCTATGTTGATGATGGCATGGCCGACGTCATTTAACGGCTCAGAAGATGAAGCATCACTTGATATGCTGGCCAAAGTGATTGGCGGTGGTAAAAATAGTCTGCTCTATCAAAACTTAGTGAAAACCGGTGATGTTGTTGATGCGGGTGCCTACCATGATTGTGCAGAGCTTGCGTGTACCATGTATGTGTATGCGATTGGACAAAGTGGTGAGAAAGGCAACTTAAAAGAGCTGCGCAGTAAAGTGGTATCCACCCTTGATGATTTAGAAGAACGAGGGGTCAGTGAGAAAGAGCTGAACGAACTAAAAGGCATGGTCGAAGCGAATGCTATTTTTGGCTTACAAAGTGTGAGCGGAAAAGTATCTCAATTGGCTGCCTATCAGACATTTTACGGTAACCCTAATCATTTAAGTGTAGAGCTACAACAATTACGTGATGTTTCGACAGAGAGCATTGAGTCTGCGTATATGCAGTACGTAAATGGTAACCCTAACGTTACCTTAAGTGTTGTGCCTAAAGGTAAAACTGATTTGGTTGCCGCTAAGTCAAATTACACGCCAATGCCTCGTATTATTCCTGAGCATAAAAAGCTAACAGATAAACAATTAGCATTACGTGAACCGGTTGATAACTTTGATCGCAATGTAATGCCACAGCCTTCACAGCCGGTGGAAGCTGTAATGCCAACCTTGTACCAATTTGAGTTAGCCAATGGTATTAAAGTGCTTGGTACCAAATACCAAGAAACCCCAACGGTAGAGTTACAAATGGTTATTCCTGCTGGGCGTCGTTTTGAGCCAATGGGGAAAACAGGGTTATCTAAGCTTGTTGCTGCCATGATGAATGAAGCAAGTACTCAATCAACCGCAGAAGAATTGTCATCACGATTAGATTCGTTGGGCAGTACTGTTAGTTTTAATGCTGGCTTGTACGGTACAACCGTCTCGGTAACATCGCTGGATAAAAACATAGTACAAACGCTGGCTATCTTGGAAGAGCGTTTATTTAAACCTGCTTTCAATGAAGTTGATTTTGACCGTTTAAAAGCACAAGCGATTGAAGGTGCGGTATACGAACATCAACGTCCTGATTGGCTAGCAAGCCAAGCAACGCGTGAAATTTTGTATAAAGGGACCCCGTTTAGTCTACCGCCAGAAGGTACTAAGTTATCTTTAAACAGTATTACCTTAAAAGATGTAAAAGACTTTTATAACACCTATTACACGCCGAACGGCGCTGATATCGTTGTTGTAGGTGATGTAACAGAACAGCAATTAACCCAAAAAATTGATTTTTTATCAAATTGGCAAGGGGCGGCTAAACCAGTACCTAGCGCGATTGTATTACCGAGCATAGAAAAACAAGCGATTTGGATGGTTGATAAACCGGGTGCGCCACAAACGATCATTCGTCTTGTTCGCCAAGGTTTACCTTATGATGCAACTGGTGAGTTATACGAAACGCAATTGGCTAATTTCAATTTAGCGGGTAACTTCAATAGCCGTATCAACTTAAATTTGCGTGAAGATAAAGGCTATACCTATGGCGCTGGTGGTTATCAAACCGGCGGGAAAGAGGTGGGGTTATCTGTGTTTTATGCCCAAGTGCGTGCTGATGCTAGCTTAGCGTCGGCGAAAGAGTTTTTGGCTGAACTTGAAAAAATGAGCACAGAAGGTGTAACAGATAAAGAAGTCGACTTTATGCGTTTAGCTGTTGGGCAGAAAGATGCACTCAGTTATGAAACACCAAGTAAAAAGGCACAACTGCTTGGTCAGATCCTAACGTATTCACTGCCTGATAACTTTGTTGAAGAGCGTAATGAAATTGTTGCGAATATCAGTAAAGAACGTCTAAATGAATTAGCCCAAAAGTGGTTTAAGCCAGAAGATTATCAAATCATCGTGGTGGGTGATGCGAAAGCGTTGACGCCACAGTTTGAAACTCTGGGTATTCCGTTGAAAACAATTCAGCCTAATCTTTAAGGGGCCACCTTAATTATTTGATGAAAAACCGGCGTGTTAGAGCGTCGGTTTTTTCCATATAGTAAAAGTGTTTCTCCATAAAACTAATGGTAATCAGTACCAATAATGATTACTCTACTTTTTCAATTATGATAATAAACGAGAATGGCCTTCATGGATTTTTCACAAAGGTTGCAGCAGATTTCCGCTAATTCTGATGCCTTAACACAACTCGGTCGTGGTCTTGAGCGTGAAGCGCTGCGAATTACATCGGAAGGTAACTTATCAGATCAACCGCATCCGGTTGGATTAGGATCAGCATTAACCAATAAGTGGGTTACCACCGATTTTGCAGAATCACTGTTAGAGTTTATAACTCCAGTATCGCAAAATGTTGACCATTTATTGACGCAATTAAGTGATATTCACCAGTTTACGTATCGCCAAATGGGTGACGAACGTTTATGGCCAATGTCGATGCCATGTTTTGTCGGTAAAGAGAATGACATCACGCTAGCGCAATACGGTAGTTCAAATACCGGACGTATGAAAACTTTGTACCGTGAAGGATTGAAGCATCGTTATGGCAGCGTTATGCAGGTTATTTCTGGTGTGCACTTCAATTTTTCTTTCCCTGAATCATTTTGGCAAGAATTGTTCGGTGATCAAAGCGAGCAAGATCGTCAAGATTCTATTTCAGATGCGTATTTCGGCCTGATTCGAAACTACTATCGTTTTGGTTGGTTAATCCCGTATTTATTTGGTGCGTCGCCAGCGTTATGCGGTTCATTCCTGAATAAAAATAATTCTTCAGTCGATTTTAAGCAGTTAGGTTGTGGTACTTATTACCTACCGAATGCGACAGCTTTACGCCTAAGTGATTTGGGTTATACCAATAATGCACAAAGCTCGTTGAAAATTGGCTTTAATAGCCTAGATCAATATCTTGATGGTTTGAATAAAGCTATCCGTACACCGTCTGATGACTTTGCAGACATTGGCGTGAAAGTGGATGGTGAGTACCGTCAGTTAAATAGCAATGTACTGCAAATTGAGAATGAATTGTATGCACCTATCCGCCCTAAGCGTGTAGCCAAAGATGGCGAGAAGCCTTCAGAAGCACTCGGTCGTGCTGGTGTTGAGTATATTGAAGTACGATCATTAGATGTGAATCCTTTCAGTCCTATTGGTATTACGGAAGATCAGGTTCGATTCCTTGATTTATTCCTTACGTGGGCCGTGCTTACACCGTCTGATGATATGGATGACTCAGAATTAGCATGCTGGCGTGATAACTGGAATCGCGTTGTGCTTGATGGTCGAAACCCTGATTTGATGTTGAAAATTGGCTGTAATGGTGAGCGCTTATCGCTACAAGATTGGGGCGTGCGCGTATTCAAAGAGCTGCAAGATGTTGCGGTTGTGATGGATAAAGCAGCAGGTGACAATAAATATCAGGAAACTTGTGAACGATTGAAAGGTTGGATTCTTAACCCTGATCTAACGCTATCTGCTCAATTGCTAGAAAGTGTGAAACAAAATGAAGGTATCGGCTCCGTTGGATATCAGCTAGCAACAGAGCACAGTCAAACGATGGCTGAGCGGCCTTATGGCTTTTACTCTCAATCAGAATTTGATGTTGAAGCTAAAATGTCAGTAGATAAGCAACGTAAAATTGAACAAGGTGATACGGTATCATTTGAACAATTTTTAGATGATTACTTTGCTGATTTGAAGTGATTTGAAGTGATTTTAATTTTAGAATAATAAGATTAAAAGTTGGGCGGCTATATATATAGCCGCCCATAAATAATTTCGCAGGGATGACGACAGCTTTACTGCCTGTCATTAATTCAGACCATGATAAATGCACTTGGTTCAAACCGATTTTTGGATTGCATTAACTTAAGTTAGGTTTGTTCACACACTGTTTGGTGAATGAAAATATGCTGTCTGCTGTACGCTTACTGATACTGTTTGGTGTTTTACTGACAGTGACGGGTTGTGCGACTCCTCCACCGAAAAACCAATCTAATATCTGTAGTATTTTTAGAGAAAATCCGAGTTGGTATGATGATGCTGTTGATATGCAAAAAGAATGGGGTACTCCCATTAATGTTGCGATGGCATTTATTAAACAAGAAAGTAGTTTTCGTCATGATGCTCGCCCACCAAAAGATTACATTTTAGGCTTTATTCCTTGGGGCAGAGTGAGTAGTGCGTATGGTTACGCACAAGCGCAAGATCCAGCCTGGGAAGATTATCAAAAAGCGACAAAAAATGGTGGGTCACGAACAAATTTTGATGATGCACTACACTTTATTGGCTGGTACACCCATGAAACTCAGCGTCAGTTAGGTATCTCTAAATGGGATGCTTATAGTCAATACTTGGCGTACCATGAGGGGCGAGGTGGCTTTAAGCGTGGTTCTTACAAAAGTAAACCAACCTTGATTAAGATTGCCCGTAAAGTTGAGAAACAATCAAAAGATTAT
The DNA here is from genome assembly GCF_003026285.1 of Photobacterium profundum. Classification (GTDB taxonomy): domain Bacteria; phylum Pseudomonadota; class Gammaproteobacteria; order Enterobacterales; family Vibrionaceae; genus Photobacterium; species Photobacterium profundum. The sequence goes on along the minus strand of NZ_PYOD01000013.1, from coordinate 23,271 downwards.
GGTTGGCAGTTAAAGCAATGCCGCAAAGAGTTAGACGATAACCGCAGCTGGTGGCCGTTCTAATTGAACGACCGCGCGGTTATGTTTCCCTCAGTATAGAGAACTAAACGCTAGGCAAAGGAGAAGGATGTTATGCCGTTATTAGATAGTTTTACTGTTGATCATACGCGAATGAATGCCCCTGCGGTACGTGTGGCAAAAACCATGCAAACGCCCAAAGGTGACACAATCACAGTATTTGATCTTCGTTTCTGTCGTCCTAATATGGATATTTTAAGTGAGCGTGGAATTCATACACTTGAGCACCTATACGCAGGCTTTATGCGTAACCACTTGAATTCAAGCCGTGTGGAAATTATTGATATCTCACCAATGGGGTGTCGTACGGGTTTTTACATGAGTTTAATTGGCACACCTAGCGAGCAAGATGTTGCCGCTGGTTGGACTGCAGCCATGGAAGATGTACTAAAGGTCGAATCGCAAGATAAAATCCCAGAATTGAATGAATACCAGTGTGGTACATACAGTATGCATTCATTAGAAGAAGCAAAAGATATTGCTAAAACAATTCTTGCTGAAGGGATTAATGTTAATAAGAATGACGAATTAGCCTTGCCTGAAAGTATGTTGAAAGAGCTCGATGTAAAGTAGATACGCCACTGCTAATTAGAATCAAAAAAGCCAGCAGATATATTGCTGGCTTTTTTCTTTGCTGCATTACAGGAGATTAGCCTGCTTGCTTTAACGTCGTTGGTAAGATCTTAACCAATTTAATCATGTTGTCAGATACGTCCATAATGACCATTTGATGCCCTGCGACTTCGATACTTAATTGGCTATCTGGAATATCTTCTAACTGCTCTAAAATCAAACCGTTCAGCGTGCGCGGGCCATCGGTCGGTAAACTCCAATTCAGACTTTTATTAAGGTCTCGAATATTGGCACTGCCTTCGATCAGCAAGCTGCCATCGGCTTGTGATGTGACCTCTTCCGCTAAGGTCGGTGCAATAGATGTCGTAAACTCACCCACAATTTCTTCAAGAATGTCTTCCAGTGTAATCAAGCCCTGAATATCACCGTATTCATCCACAATTAAACCAATGCGTTCTTTATTACGTTGGAATTTTAAGAGTTGAGTATTGAGTGGGGTAGCTTCTGGAATGAAATACACTTCATCGGCGGCACGCAACAGGTTTGCTTTACTGAAGTCATTTTTTTCCATCATCAAACGGTATGCTTCACGTACACGTAACATACCAACGACTTCATCAATCGTATCCCGATATAGCACGATACGGCCATGTGCCGAGTGGATGAGTTGACGCGTGATGGATTTCCAATCGTCATTAATGTTGATAGCGGCAATGTCACTGCGCGGGACCATTAAGTCTTCGACGGTCACATTTTCTAAATCTAGAATAGATAAAAGCATATCTTGGTGACGGCGAGGGATTAAGCCGCCAGCTTCATCAACAATCGTACGTAATTCAGCTGAATTAAGCTTTGAGCTATCCATGTTATCGACTTTTAGCCCGAGAAGAAGCAAAAAGCCATTGGTAATGCCGTTTACAAACCAGACCAGCGGATACAGCACTTTCATGAGCACGTTAAGCACAAGACTACTGAGGTAAGAAACGCGTTCAGGGTAAATCGTTGCCAGTGTTTTTGGCGTGACTTCAGAAAATACTAATACCACTAAGGTGAGGGCACCCGTTGCTATCGCAACACCGAGATCACCGTATAGGCGCATTCCGATTATGGTCGCAATGGCTGAAGCTAGAATATTGACGAGATTGTTGCCAATCAGAATCAGACCGATAAGGCGATCTGGGCGGGAAAGCAGTTTTTCAACACGTTTTGCCCCACGGTGCCCTTGATTCGCTAAATGCCGCAACTTGTAACGGTTGAGGGACATCATGCCGGTTTCAGAGCCGGAAAAATATCCGGAAATAATGAGTAGCAATATCAGTAGGGAGAATAATACTCCCGTGGATATGTCGTCCAAAAATCTAGTTCCTTAACGTTTTGTTCACAAGTACAGTTGTACTTATTTGATTACAAGTGTCAATAGTACTTCATTATTAGACGGTTTTAGCCCCCAATTATGATTTCTTTCACAAAACGGCTACCAAAGTAAGCAAGTGTTAGAAGAAATGCACCGACTAAACTAAACCAGATTACCCTACGACCACGCCACCCTTTTTGGTAGTGTCCCCAAAGTAATACGCTATAAACCCCCCACGCAAGTAGAGAAAGCACCGCTTTATGGGTTTTGCCTTGTGCCAACATATCTTGAATAAAAAAGATGCCAGAAATCAGGGTAACGGTTAAAAGTGAATTACCGACCAAAATGATCTTGAAAAGCTGACGTTCCACCATCATTAAAGGAGGAATGTTAGGATTAATTTTCAAGCTCTTCTTATTTTTTAATTTGTGATCCAACCATGCTAATTGAATAGCATACAAGGTCGCAATCATAAGTGTTGAATAAGAAAACAATGCAAGAGATATATGAAATAAGACTTGAGGGTGACCTTCTAAATGGGTAATAAAGGCACCGGGCAATAATGTTGCGGCCGATAAATTAATGGCAGCAAAGCTATATATAACAGGAAGCAAAAACCATACTCGCATGCGTAACATCGCGAATGTTGTTAATGTTGCAATGATCAAACTGATCAACGAGGCAACATTCAATATACTGAGGTTTTGCCCTGCGCCACCCAAAATTAAGTCTTTCAACAGCAAGGTATGTAACGTTATTGCCACTAAAGCCGCAATAAAAACCGGCTTAGTTTTAATTCCATTACTATTGGTTAAGCCTGGAACAACAAGTCCCAGAGCGAGAAAATAAAAGCAAGCGGCCACTAAGGCTATTAACGTATCCATAGTAAACTGTTAACTAGTTAAGATGGTTAGAGATCGCAATTATACCCTGCTCAAACAATAGTCGCTATCTATAACATGAAAGCGGATGCAGGATTGCGGTATACTAACTGTAATTATTTAGATTTTATTGCGTAACGAGCGAGTAGCACATGTTCGAAAATTTAACGGAGCGTTTATCGCGAACGCTTAAAAATGTCAGTGGCCGTGGTCGCCTGACGGACGACAACATCAAAGATACGCTACGTGAAGTACGTATGGCGTTACTCGAAGCTGATGTTGCGCTGCCAGTTGTTCGCGAATTCGTCAAGCGCGTAAAAGAGCGTGCTGTAGGTAGTGAAGTATCTAAAAGCCTTACTCCTGGTCAAGAGTTCATCAAAATTGTTCAAGCTGAGCTTGAGTCGGTTATGGGTGAATCAAATGAAGCACTGGACTTAGCTTGTCAGCCTCCAGCGGTCATTTTGATGGCGGGTCTGCAAGGTGCGGGTAAAACCACCAGTGTTGGTAAGTTAGGTAAAGTACTTAAAGAACGCGAAAAGAAAAATGTTCTTGTTGTTTCTGCCGATGTTTACCGCCCAGCGGCGATCAAACAGCTAGAAACGCTCGCGAACGATATTGGGATTGATTTCTTCCCATCATCAGCAGAGCAAAAGCCGGTTGATATCGTAAGCGCTGCAGTTGCTCATGGTAAATTGAAGTTTTATGACGTCGTTATTGTCGATACAGCAGGTCGTCTGCATGTTGATGATGTGATGATGGATGAAATTAAAGATATTCATAAAGCAGCTAATCCGGTTGAAACCTTGTTCGTGGTCGATGCCATGACAGGTCAGGATGCGGCAAATACTGCGAAAGCCTTCAACGATGCACTACCGTTAACCGGTGTCATTCTGACGAAAGTCGATGGCGATGCTCGTGGTGGTGCAGCTTTATCTGTGCGTCATATTACTGGTAAGCCGATTAAATTCTTGGGTGTGGGGGAAAAGACCGACGCACTAGAACCGTTCCATCCTAATCGTGTGGCTTCGCGTATTCTGGGCATGGGTGATGTACTGTCACTGATCGAAGACCTAGAGCGTAATGTAGATAAAAGCCAAGCAGAAGAATTAGCAAAGAAGTTTAAAGAAAAGAAAGGTTTTGACCTTGAAGACTTCCGTAGCCAGCTTCAACAAATGAAGAACATGGGTGGCATGGGCGGCATGATGGATAAATTGCCAGGCATGTCTCAACTACCCGATAATGTAAAAGATCAAGTTGACGATCGTATGTTTTTACAAATGGAAGCTATTATTAATTCCATGACTAAAGGTGAACGTTCACGTCCAGAGATTATCAAAGGATCGCGTAAAAAGCGTATCGCAACGGGTTCTGGTACACAGGTGCAAGATGTTAACCGCCTACTGAAGCAATTCACCCAGATGCAAAAGATGATGAAAAAAATGCAAAAAGGTGGAATGAAGAACATGATGCGTAATATGAAGGGCATGATGCCTGGTGGCGGCATGTTCCCTGGGCGTTAATTTGTTCATATTTATCGGTTTTTTATTTTTTGTTTTATCTGATTGGTGAAAAAGTAGCTAAATAAGTTGCATTCATCGGCTCAAAGAGTAAAATTCCGAGGCTTCAAAATTTGGCACTGGCCCCGTTTTATTAGACGGGGCCAATTTATTTACAGTAATGCAAAACTAAAGAGGACGATATGGTTACCATTCGTTTGGCACGTCACGGCGCTAAGAAGCGTCCATTTTACCAAATCGTTGTTGCTGATTCTCGTTGCGCACGCGACGGTCGTAACATCGAAAAAATCGGTTTCTTCAACCCGCTAGCTAAGGGTCAGGAAGAGCGTTTACGTCTAGATCTTGACCGTGTTAATCACTGGGTTGGTCTTGGCGCAACTGTGTCTGACCGCACAGCTAAGCTAATCAAAGACGCTGCTAAAGCAGCTGCTTAATTTAGCAAAATCAGGTAGAGATATAGAACTATGAGCTCACAAAACCAAGACTTAGTTGTTGTCGGTAAACTGGGTGCCACCTACGGTATCAAGGGTTGGCTCAAGGTTTTCTCCTACACTGAACAGTCTGAAAGTATTTTCGCCTATCAACCTTGGCTTATTAAAGTAAAGGGTGAATGGAAGCCAATCCAGATTGAATCCTGGAAGAAGCATGGTCAGGGCATAGTGGCTAAGTTAGAGGGCCTGGACATCCGTGAGGATGCACAGATTTTCACTAACGCTGAGGTCGCTGTACATGCAGATCAACTACCCGCACTGTCAGGAGAAGAATTCTACTGGCGTGAATTGTATGGCATGTCTGTTGTTACTACCGAAGGTTACGATCTAGGTAAAGTGACAGATATCCTGGAAACAGGGTCAAACGATGTATTAGTTGTGAAAGCTAACCTGAAAGATGCTTTTGGACAGAAGGAACGCTTAATACCGTTCCTCGATGAGCAGGTCATCAAGTCGATTGATCGCACTGCTCAGCGGATCGAAGTTGACTGGGATCCTGGATTTTAACCTCTGGTAACTAAGCGAGCGAACACATGTGGGTTGGTGTTATAAGCCTTTTTCCTGAAATGTTCACTTCTATTACCAATTTTGGGGTAACAGGCCAGGCGGTAAAAAAAGGCCTTTTGTCTATCGATACGTGGAATCCTCGTGATTTTACGGAAGATAAACACCGTACGGTTGATGATCGACCATACGGCGGTGGACCAGGTATGTTAATGATGGTGCAGCCTTTGCGCGATGCCATTCATACCGCTAAAAAGTCTGCTAAAGGCAAGGCTAAAGTGATTTACCTCTCCCCTCAGGGCCGTAAGCTTGATCAAGCTGGTGTTGAGGAGTTAGCACAGAATGAGAGCCTGATTCTTATCTGTGGTCGATATGAAGGGGTAGATGAGCGCATTATCCAACAGGAAGTAGACGAAGAATGGTCTATTGGGGATTTTGTACTGACTGGGGGTGAACTTCCAGCCATGACCTTAGTTGACGCTGTGGTTCGGTTTGTACCGGGCGTGCTGGGTGACTTTGCGTCAGCAGAAGAAGATTCTTTTGCAAATGGTCTGTTAGATTGTCCACATTACACGCGTCCTGATGTGTTAGACGGGCATGCAGTACCAAAAGTATTGATGTCAGGAAACCATAAGGATATTAGTCGCTGGCGATTAAAACAATCGTTGGGCCGCACTTGGCTAAGAAGACCAGAGCTCCTGGGAAATCTAGCTCTGACTGACGATCAGGAATTCTTGCTCGCGGAATTTATTCGCGAATATAAAGCAAGCATTATTTAATTTAGTATCAGTTTATTCTAGGATATAGCAATGAGTAACATCATCAAGCAGATCGAAGACGAGCAACTAAAACAAGATCTACCTACTTTTGCACCGGGCGACACAGTTGTTGTTCAGGTTAAAGTAAAAGAAGGCGATCGTGAGCGTCTACAGGCGTTCGAAGGCGTGGTTATCGCTAAGCGTAACCGTGGTCTACATTCTGCATTTACTGTTCGTAAAATCTCGAACGGTGAAGGCGTTGAGCGTGCGTTCCAAACTCACTCTCCAGTAGTTGATAGCATTACTGTTAAGCGTCGTGGTTTAGTACGTCGTGCCAAACTGTACTACCTACGTGAGCGTTCTGGTAAAGCAGCACGTATCAAAGAGAAGCTTGTTCGCAAGTAATCTTAAACGTATGACGTTTATCGAAAAAGCCCACCTTACGGTGGGCTTTTTTTTGTCTAAAAATGAGCAATCCAGCGTAATCACTTTTCAACAATACCCTTGAATTCATAATGTTTCTCGTTAATACCATCTTGAATAAGCAAATACTCAACGATGATAAAGCAGAGTAACAAGTCGATGGAAAAGACTGATGGGTAAGCAAGAACTCAATATGACCGACCAAAGAGTTAATTATGTATTTCTCATTACTATAAAAAAACCAGCCTAGTGGCTGGTTTTTGTGTTTTAGGGGGAACTAAAACTTATACAGTTTCTAACTTACCGTCTTCTTCATTGGCAAGGTCAGTTTCGCCTTTACCTTTCGATTTCTTAATGACGTAGCCTGTAATCGCTAGCATTGCTACAAGACCCGTAATTGTTGATGTCATCATTGATAAACCAAAGCCTAGTTGGCTGTTGTTTAAGATGAAGGTAATACAAACTGTTGTCATGAACATTGCTGGTACAGTCGCTACCCAATGCAGTTTATTGTGACGCAGTAGGTAAGCAGAGGCTGTCCACAGCATCATTACGGCTGTTGTTTGGTTTGCAAAGCCGAAGTAGCGCCAGATAATACCGAAGTCGACTTGCGTTAGAATGCCACCAAGAATAAATAATGGTAATGCCATTAGTAGGCGGTTACGCAGGGCTTTCTGATCCATATTGAAATATTCAGCAAGGATTAGACGGCTTGAACGGAATGCAGTGTCACCAGAGGTAATCGGTAAGATAACCACACCTAAGAAAGCAATAATACCGCCAAACACACCCAGTAAACCGATAGATGAGTTGTATACCACACTACCAGGGCCGCCTGTAGATATTGCTTCTGATAGCGCTTCAACAGAGCCGAAGAAAGACAATGCTAGGGCACACCAGATTAATGCGATAACACCTTCACCAATCATTGCGCCGTAAAATACGAAGCGGCCGTTCTTTTCATTCTCGAGGCAGCGAGCCATCAGTGGCGACTGGGTTGCGTGGAAACCAGAAATAGCACCACAAGCGATAGTGATGAACAGTGCAGGCCACAGAGGCAAGTCATTCGGGTTCATGTTTGTGAACATTTGGCTCATCTCGTAATCACCCAGTAGCGTGTGCTCACTGGAGAATGCGATAGCGGTAATAAGCCCCACAGACATAAAGATAAGTAACGCGCCAAATAACGGGTAGAAACGACCGATGATTTTATCAACAGGAACAATTGTCGCGATGATGTAATAAGCAAAAATAATCACAACCATTGTCGTCATTGACATATCAATGCCAGTTTGTTCGTTCACAAGGTTAGTGATCATGCCTGCAGGCGCAGATACGAATACCACACCAACTAATAGCAACAGTACGATAGCAAAGATATTCATAAAATGTTTTGCACCGTTGCCTAGGTAGCGTCCCGTAATTGTCGGTACTGATGCACCATTATTACGAATCGACAGCATACCCGAGAAGTAATCATGTACTGCGCCGGCGAAGATACACCCTAATACAATCCATAACATGGCTGCTGGGCCATATAGCGCGCCCATAATCGGACCAAAAATAGGACCTACACCCGCGATGTTTAATAACTGAACAAGGTAAACCTTCTTGTTCGACATTGGCACATAATCTACGCCATCTTGTTTACTATATGCCGGTGTTTGGCGATTTTCATTTATGCCAAATATCTTTTCAATAAAGGCACCGTAGATGAAGTAACCACCGATTAGTGCAGCAACGCAGAGTAAGAACCAAGTCATTTTGTTTTCTCGCTGTGATGTTGGGAATTTGATAACGCTTACAATAGTAAAGTGATGGACGATAGATGCACGCAGTAAAACAGTGAGTGGTTGTATAGCGGGGTAAGCGGTCGGTAATTTGATTGAGTGGTTATGTGTGATAATTAACGTGAAATGGTATTAATTTTTTATTTTGCGAGCCATGACAGGAAAGGTCCGTAAAAATTCAGTGTAAATTAAGCAACTTAACTTATTGTCAGTTATGAGTTGTTATGTCGGGAGCTAATGATGATAAAACAAGTGGTCATCGGACTTTTTATTGGAGGGCTGTTGCAAGGGTGTTCGATATCGAATGCTAGACAGTCATTAATTGTGAATGGAGATTGGTACCAACTAGGAGTGAATAAGGGGAGATGGGGGGAGAAGGCCGCCGCTGAGGAGAGTTTACTTGAGGATGCAAAGCTCGTCGGTGAGGGCATTTCAGTCGACTATCAAACATACTTACAAGGGTATCAGAAAGGGGTTGAGTCGTACTGTACTCTAGAACAGGTGAAGCAATTTGGTATGGAAGGAAAAATGGAATGGGGTGTCTGTGAGTTTCGCCGAGATGAAGATGGTTTATATAAAATATTCTGGCAGCAAGGCTTTGAGCGATATGTATCGTTTGATGGTGTTGGCGGCCACTAGTTCTTCCTGATGGGTAATACCAAATCCATTAATTATCTGATCAGTTCAGCGAGAGTTAAAATGCTTTTAGGCAAGGAGATAAATTGAGGATCTAGTTGCTCTAAATTGAAATGTATTAACGCAGTATAAAAGTATTTTAAACTCGCCCGAAGGGAACACCACTGGAAGCCAACTTCTGTGTCTAGCGATTTTAAAAGAGAACCACTCTTCTATCAAACACTATCCTTGAACTCGACTCCCAGTAGTGTTCTGAATGGGCAGATAATTAATGGAATTGGTATAAGAGCTAGTGGTTGGACTCTGTAATAATTTTGTGTTATTTAGCTTAAGCCAAACCGATCTTTGAGCTCTTTCAAATAGCGGCGACTGACGGGGACTTGATAACCATACTGAGTTGTTATCTCGGCGAGACCATTATCCAATAACTTAATTTCTCGGATAGCTTGTGGGTGAACTAAGTATTGGCGATGGCAGCGAATAAGAGGTGTTTTTTCTTCCAGTATTTTAAGGGTTAACTGAGTACTGGATTTTGTTTCTGTACTTAAAATATGCACCCCCGATAAATCGGAGTAAGCCACTTCAATGTCTTCAGGACGTAATAGTAAAATGCGGTTGTGACCTGTACAGGGAATCAATTCCAACATGTCTGACATGAGTGGCGAATAGTCTTTTGCTTCATACTCACGCTTAAGACGTTTAATTGTTTTATTGAGTCGGCATGTTTCAACGGGTTTTAATAGATAATCGAAAGCATTGTCTTCAAATGCTTTAAGGGCATATTCATCATAAGCGGTAACAAACACGACTTTAGGCATTGTGTCGGGATCTAGCATACTCAGCATCTCGATCCCGGTTATTTGTGGCATTTGAATATCTAAGAAAATCACATCAGGCTTTAGGGCATTTATTTTTTTTAACCCTTCAATCGCGTTATTACAACTATCGATAACATCGATCTCGCCGCTATCAAGCAAAAGATCGATCAGTTCCTCACGAGCATATAGTTCGTCATCAATAACGATAGCCTTAATCATGCTGTGTTTTCTCCATTACGGCTATTTTGCTTATTTTCTTCGACGTGTATTTTGTTTATATCACTGTGCAGCAAGGTTTTGTCTTCAGGTAGTGTAATTGTAGCCCGCGTCCATACATTAGGCTGACTACTCATTTTTAAACCGTATTGTTGTCCAAACATATTTTTTAACCGCTTATCGACAATTTTCATGCCGAGCCCACTTTCTTCGCTGACTGGTTGGTAGGTGCCTGCATTATCTTCTACTTCCAGAACCAAATGATTGTCAAAAACGTACCCTCGAATAATAATTTGACCATTTTCGAGTAATGATGAAGTGCCGTGCTTAATGGCATTTTCGACTAAGGGTTGTAAGGTAAACGTCGGTAAATTAACGCTCATTAGCTCATCAGGCACAATGACTTCAACATTCAGGCGATCAGAAAAACGAGCGAGCTCAATTTCCAAGTAAGAACGAACATGTTGTAGTTCTTCACTAATGGTAACGGTTTCGATGTTTTGCTTTAAATTACGACGGAAGAATTGTGATAGATGTTGGATCAACTGGCGTGCTTTATCAGGGTCTCGACGAATTATTGCACTAATCGTATTGAGGGCATTGAATAGGAAGTGAGGGTTAACTTGAGCTTGTAATAAACGCAACTCTGCTTGAGTCAGTAAGATTTGTTGTTGTTCATAGCGTCCGGTTAAAATTTGATTTGAAAGTAACTTAGCAATGCCTTCACCTAATGTAAGGTTCACTGTAGAGAAAAGTTTACGCTTTGGTTCGTACAGTTTGATTGTTCCTAGCACATCGTTGTTTCCTCCCACTAAAGGAATAACAAGTGCAGAACCTAATTTACAGCGATTACTTAGCGAACAACAGTAAGGCATATCATGGCCATCTGCGTAAACCAATTCGCAGTTATCTATCGATCGACGAGTATAGCCCGATGATATTGGTGTACCGGGTAAATGGTGATCATCACCGATGCCAATAAACGCTAATATTTTATCTCTATCAGTAATCGCTACTGCGCCAACGCCCGTTTCTTCATAAACGATTTTGGCTATTTCTTTTGTGCTTTCTTCATTAAATCCTTGGCTTAAAATACCGACAGAGCGTTGGGCTATTTTTAATGCTCGACTTGAAAATGCAGCTGAATATTTTTCATAAATCGTTTTTCTATCTTGAATTATACTCATGAATAAAGCTGCGCCTAGCGAGTTAGCAATGACCATTGGTAAGGCTATGGCGCTGACAAGGTGTAAGGCTTTATCGTAGGGCTCAGCCACGATTAAAATGATAAACATTTGAATGATTTCAGCGACTAATGTAATAGTGAAAACGATGAAAGGTCTATAGAGCTGGTCGACTTGCCCGCGGCGTACGTAGTAGCTGTGTAAGAGCCCACCAAGCAACCCTTCAGCTGTGGTTGAGATAGCGCAAGCGACATCAGTAAAGCCTCCCATGCTGTAACGATGCATGCCACCAGTTAAGCCCACAGCAAACCCCACAATGGGTCCACCGAGTAACCCTCCCATTACAGCACCTATCGCGCGCGTATTCGCGATAGCATCTTCAATATTGAGGCCAAAGTAGGTGCCTAAAATACAGAAAAGAGAGAACAAGACATAGCATGAAAAACGTTGGGATAAACGCCCAGATACCGTAGTGAGAGGCATAAACAACGGAGTTTTACTTAGCAGATAAGCAATAACTAAGTACACACTGAGTTGTTGGAGTAATGAAAAAATCAGTTCCATGATAATAGTGTTGAACGAGTGGGCTCTTTAGATAGGTTACCTGTGTTTGTTCAGATAGCCAAAAAACCATTTAGTGTAAACTTTTATTTACAAGTGGTATTTATTCTTTACAGGGTGTTGCCAAGAAGGGAAATCACTTGTTATGGTGTTAACCAGAGAGCAGGAGATACCTGTTAAATATTGAATATAGTTAGTGAGAACGGCTTTGCCTTCTACTACCCAGAATAGATTGAGGAAAGCCACCATGCAAAAAGACCAACTGAATAATGTACATATTCAAGATGAATGCGTATTGATCACCCCTCAAGAACTTAAAACCAAGTTACCGCTCAGTGAAACTGCATTAAACTTCATTCGTGAATCTCGTCAAACCATTGCAGATATTACTCACAAGCGTGACCACCGTTTGCTTGTGGTATGCGGACCATGCTCTATTCACGATATTGACGCAGCGAAAGCGTACGCACAAAAATTGAAGCAGCTTTCTGAAGAGCTAAGTGATCAACTGTACATTGTAATGCGCGTTTATTTTGAAAAGCCACGTACAACAGTTGGTTGGAAAGGTCTTATTAATGACCCGCATCTTGATGGTTCTTTTGAAGTGGAAGAAGGGCTACATATTGGTCGTCAGCTACTCATTGACTTGGTTGAAATGGGGATTCCTTTAGCAACAGAAGCGCTTGATCCAATTAGTCCTCAATACTTAGGTGATTTATTCAGTTGGGCTGCTATTGGTGCTCGTACTACAGAATCACAAACACACCGTGAAATGGCAAGTGGCCTTTCAATGCCCGTTGGGTTTAAAAATGGTACCGATGGAAGTTTAGCGACGGCTATCAATGCCATGCAAGCAGCAGCTTCTGGGCACCGTTTTATGGGGATTAATCCAGAAGGTCAGGTGGCGCTGTTGAACACTCAAGGAAACCCTGATGGTCATGTGATTTTACGTGGTGGTAAGCAAACGAATTATGATTCAGTCTCGGTCACTGAGTGTGAAAATGAGATGCAGCAATCAGGCCTTTCACCATCCTTGATGGTAGACTGTAGCCATGCGAATTCACGTAAAGATTACCGTCGTCAGCCGTTAGTTGCTGAAGATGTACTTCATCAAATCCGTGAAGGTAATAAATCGATTATTGGCTTGATGATTGAAAGCCATTTAAATGAAGGTAGCCAAAGCGCCGACTTACCGCGTGAAGAAATGGCTTATGGAGTCTCGATTACTGATGCATGTATCAGTTGGGAAGATACAGAAGCGCTATTGCGTCGTACTCGTAAAGAATTAACGCCGTTCTTAAAGGATCGTTGCGAAGGTTAAATTACTTCGTATCATTTAAACGTAATACTGGTTTAGCCAAAAAAAGCGCCCATTTATACTTATAAATAAGCGCTTTTTCTTTGCACTGAATAAACAGCACGATGCTAAACGGTAATATTCAATTCGTCAGATACTTAGCAGATAAATACGGACAGTGAGATCATGGTTGCTGAACTGAGTAAATTAAGAGATCAAATCGATGATGTTGATCAGCAAATGGTAGAGCTTTTAGCTCGCCGTTTATCATTAGTAGAAGAAGTAGGTCATGTAAAAAGCCTGCATGGTTTACCTATTTATGCGCCAGACCGTGAAGCTGCGATGTTAGCCTCACGCCGTCATGAAGCTGAGCAAAAAGGTGTACCGCCTGATCTGATTGAAGACATTTTGCGTCGTACCATGCGCGAATCTTATTCGAGTGAAAATGATTCAGGGTTTAAGTGTTTAAAGCCTGAACTTCGTCCTATTGTTGTTGTGGGTGGGCATGGTCAGCTGGGTGGGTTGTTCTGCCGTTTATTTGAACTTTCAGGTTACCAAGTTCGTCAATTAGGTAGCCAAGATTGGGATCGTGCGGATGAGATCCTTGCCGATGCAGGCATGGTTGTTGTCTCAGTACCGATTAACATCACTGAACAAATAATTGGTAAACTTTCCAATTTACCAGATGACTGTATTCTTGCTGACTTAACCTCGATCAAGAGTGGTCCATTACAGGCAATGCTTGAAGTGCACAATGGTCCTGTGATCGGTCTACATCCAATGTTTGGTCCAGATATTTCTAGCTTGGCAAAGCAAGTGATTGTGTATTGTGATGGTCGAAACCCTGAAAATTATCAATGGCTACTCGAGCAATTTCAGATTTGGGGCGCGACGCTAAACCGTATTAGTGCGATTGAACATGATCAAGGTATGACGCTGATCCAAGCTTTACGCCACTTTACGTCATTTGTTTATGGTGTACATTTGGCTGAGGAAGATCCAAAGATCGAACAACTCATGTCATTAAGCTCACCGATTTATCGCCTTGAACTTGCGATGGTTGGTCGATTGTTTGCTCAAGATGCACAGTTATATGCTGATATTATTATGTCTGCACCGCAAAATATAGCGATGATTAAGCGCTTCCATCAACGTTTTGGTGAGGCTATCGAGATGCTCGAGACGCAAGATAAAGATGCCTTTAAACAAGCATTTAATCAGGTCGAGAATTGGTTTGGTGATTATGCGGGACACTTCCTTGCTGAAAGCCAAGGTTTGTTAAGACAAGCGAACGATTCAACCCACCGTTCGTAACATCAATCAAGAAAGAATTTAAAAAGCGAGTATCTAGATAAGATACTCGCTTTTATATAGGTACTATTCTTCGAATTCAACTTCTGTTGGTTTTACATTCTCACTTGGGTAACAACCTAGCACCTTAATGAAGCGCGTCAGACGTGTTAACTCTTCTAATGCTTGCTGCATCACATCAGACTTTAAATTTTCTTCAACATCTAAGTAGAACATCTCTTCCCATGGGTTACCAATCACAGGACGTGACTCTAGCTTGGTCATATTAATGTTCAAGTTACGCAATACCACTAAGCACTCGACCAGTGACCCCGCTTTTTGAGCCGTAGACATAATCAAGGTACTTTTTGCTGGGATCAGTGACGTGACATCAACTGGTTTACGGGCAACAACAATGAAGCGAGTAAAGTTTTCTTGTTGATTGGCAATATTACCTTTTACTGGGGTAAGACCGTAAAGTTCACCACTTGATGCATTACCAATGGCTGCTACATTCGGTAGGTTTAACTCTGCTACTTTTTGCATCGCTTCGGCGGTACTAGAGCAGTACTCTTGTGTAATGTCGCCCATCGAATGTAAGTATTCACTACACTGCTGGTGTGGCTGAGGGTGGGAATATAAGGTGTTAATACCTTTGACATCAGCATCCCCAACAGTGAGCAAGCAATGTTCTATCGGTTGGGTTATTTCACCGACGATCGATAAGCTAGTGTGTTGCAGTAAGTCATACACTTCATTGATTGAGCCAGAGCTGGTATTTTCAATTGGTAGCACTCCATAATCAGCATTGCCTGTTTCAACAACATTCAACACATCACGGAATGTAGAACAGCTCATCTCAACGAGTTTGGTTTGCTTACGGCTAAAGTAATTACGACTTGCAAGGTGAGAGTATGAACCCTTCGCTCCAAGGAAAGACACACGTGCCACAGGCTGTAAGCTATCAGGGTTCGCTAATTTTTGTAGATACGCTTGTTGAAATAATACAGAGTCTTCAATAATGGTATGAAAAATTTGCGTAACATATAAAGCATCGAGCTGCTGCGACTTGCCTGTTTCAATCAAACGAAGCAAGAGTTCTTGTTCTCGCGCTTGATCACGTACTGGTTTCGCAGTACCAATTTTACTTTTAGCGACTTCTAAGCTCAGTAAGCGTCGTTCAGACAGTAGTTTAAGTATCTCGTTATCAATGCGGCTAACATTTTTACGAATATCATCAAGTGAGTAGTATTGTTCGGTCATTGTATTCCCTGCTTGCGTATCGGCTTTTCTGATACAAAAAAGCCTCCTTGGTCAGAGGAGGCTGTCTATTCGTCTTTAGCTTATTTTTTGCGTAACGAATCGCCTCCACTAGGGTGACATAAAAAAGAAGCTAAAGAAAAACAGGCGTATTGTCATCATGAGTAAATGTTTTGTTGTGAATATGACTCAACATTATTAATCCTACGTTATCTTGTCAAGGTCAATATAAGGCTTTCTTCTTGGTCTGTTAGGTATTTGAAGTGGGGTCACTGAAAGTAAACAGCCCCGCTATAGTAGCAGGGCTGTTTGGAATCCTCTTTTATTTATTATGCATCTTCTGCTTCGATTTCATCTTCTTCAATGACTGGCTTATCACTGTGACTCGCACGGCGTGCTGCAGGTTTGTGTGCTTGCTTATTAATTTGACGTTCTAGTTTTTGGTAAAGCTCGGTGATCGCACCGAATAAGTCATTGTGCTCCGCTGAGGCGACAATTTTTCCTCCAGGAATAGCGGCGGATGCTTCAATCTTAAATGTTTTACTTGGCTCTTTACTAATCATCACATGTTTATTGACTAGTGGTAGCTGGAACTTCTCTAACTTCTTGAATTTAAAGTCAAGACGTTCACGGATAGCAGGAGTGATGTCAATGTTTTTACCAGTAATTTCTAATGTCATAATTATCTTTCCTCTTGTGCTACCCCTTGTTGGGTTAACTTCAGATTACTAAAATCCCGGCTTTATAATGTGACCTGTATCACACTTTGGTCTATGGGATATAAATAGAAAAAATTCTGTGATCAAGTTGTATTTTTTAATAAAAACTATCAATAAAGTGCTTGTCGAGGACTAGATAGTTAAGGCAGTATGAAGGAACTAGAGACGCTGGTGGCTTGTGCTAACTAGGGAGTTTTTTCAATTTAAAACATGGGTTTGAATGAAGTTTAACCATGTTCCTGTCTAGGCATGAATCGCAGGTTTATGTGCATATCTCTATTTTATGATTTAAATAGAATATTCATCACTCACGAATACAAAAACGGCAGCCCGAGTGGCTGCCGTTTGCATATTTGACACATACCACGAGAGTATTTAGTTAACTGGGTTTAACGCAATCAGCTTTTTCGTGTTTTCTATCGGCTCTTGTAAACCTAATTTTTCGTAGGCTGTTAGCATCAATGGGAGCGATTTACGTGCAGCCTGTGTATCAGGGTATAACCTCTGAATTTGCTGGCTGCGGTTTATAGCGGCAATCCATGCTTCACGGCGAATATAAAAATCAACCGTTGCTAGATCGTAATCAGCAAGACGATTCTTAATGAAAATCATCCGAGCTTTAGCATCTGCGGCATATTGACTATTAGGGTATCGATCTAACAAACGTTTAAAGTCACGGAAGGCTTTACGTGCTGGTTCAGGATCTCGGTCATGGCGATCGATACTAAAAATATCATGCATGAAGCTGCGATCTTGTGCCATTTGCGTTAATCCGCGCATATAAAGCACCCAGTCAGACTTCTCATGAGCTGGGTTTAGACGGTTAAAACGCGCAATAGTCGCTTCGCCTAAAGCCAAATCATCATTTTTGTAGTAAGCATAAATGAGGTCTAATTGGACTTGTTCAGAGTACGCGCCAAAAGGATAACGCGAGTCCAAAGTCTCTAAACGTTCTATAGCTGTTGTCCAACTACCACTCTGTAATGCTTGTTGAGCAGTAACATAGAGCTCTGCTGGCGGAATATCGGGTACAACTTCTTCAGTACTTGAGCAGCCTGAAAGAATGGCTACGGCAAGAAGAGTCGTGATTGTCAGGCGTTTCATTACGGCGTCAGCTTCCTTGAAAAAAATTTTATTTCTGCGGATCCATTACGGTAAGAGCCGTTAACAGATACAATGAGACTATTAGGTTATACCACGGTTAGTTTTTAGCTTGGTATATTTTACGCAGCGTATGGCAATTAGTCCCACGCTTTTTAAAAAAGTTCGCTATGGCCCAGCAAATAGAGTTAACAAATACAGTAAATGATAGCCAACTGGGCATGCGCCTAGATCAGGTTATCGCTGAATTATATCCAGACTACTCACGTTCACGTGTTAAAGAATGGATTTTGAAGAACATGGTTTCAGTGAATGGTGAAATCGTCAATAAACCTCGTCTAAAAATGATGGGTGGCGAAGAACTATTCATAAAAGCTGAGATCGAAGATGAAGTCCGTTGGGTGGCACAAGACATCCCGCTTGATATTGTTTATGAAGATGAACACATCCTTGTAATCAATAAGCCGCGTGATTTTGTTGTTCACCCTGGTGCAGGTACGCCTGACCGCACAGTACTTAACGCCTTGTTATTTCATTGCCCAGCATTGGCTGAAGTACCACGTGCCGGCATTGTGCACCGTCTTGATAAAGACACAACGGGTTTGATGGTGGTTGCTAAAACCATTCAAGCGCAAACACGTTTAGTGCGTGCGTTACAAAAACGTAAGATCACTCGTGAATACGAAGCTATCGCGATGGGTAAAATGACGGGAGGCGGTACAGTTGAAAAGCCGATCGGTCGTCATGCGACTAAGCGTATTTGTATGGCTGTTCACGAATTAGGTAAGCCAGCGATCACACACTATCGTGTAGCTGAACACTTCCGTGAACATACACGTTTAGTACTTCGTCTTGAAACGGGTCGTACACACCAGATCCGTGTTCATATGTCGTATATGAGCCATCCGCTAGTGGGTGATGCAATATATGGTGGTCGTCCTCGTCCACCTCGTCATGCATCTGATGAGCTGATCTTAGCATTGCGTTCATTCGACCGTCAGGCGTTGCACGCACGTATGCTACGTTTATCTCACCCAATTACAGGTGAGCTAATGGAATGGCGTGCTCCATTGCCAAACGATATTCTTGCGATGATCGATATTCTTCGTAAAGATAAAATCGAAAACGACGAAGACGACTTCTAAGATGTTGATAATCCCCGATTGGCCTGCACCTAAGCGTGTTAAAGCAGTCAGCACTACCCGTAAGGGTGGCGTTAGTCTTGCGCCTTATAATGGCTTAAACCTTGGTTTACATGTCGGGGATGACACAGAACGTGTTCAACAAAATCGAAGCTTGTTGCAACATGAATTGAGTTTAGTCCAGGCTCCTGCTTGGCTTAATCAAATTCACAGTAGCAAGGTGATCGATCTGAAACAGCCTCTTACTGGGTTAATCGATGCGGATGGCAGCTATAGCAGTGAACCTGGTTTAGCATGTGTCATTATGACTGCTGATTGCTTACCTGTGCTGTTGTGTGACAAAGACGGAACACAAGTGGCGGCTGTACATGCAGGGTGGCGAGGCCTAGCTGGTGGGATTATTGAAGCCGCATTGGATAAATTTTCAGTGCCGGCCAATGAGATAATGGCATGGCTTGGACCTGCTATTGGACCAACAGCATTTGAAGTTGGTGGTGAAGTTCGCCAGCAATTTATGGCTGTTGATCCACAAGCGGCATTGGCGTTTACACCACAGGCTAAAGTGGTTGATGGTCAAAGCGGTAACGATAAATGGTTGGCGAATATTTACTTGTTAGCCATGCAGCGTTTACAGAAGTACGGTATCACGCAGGTATATGGTGGTGATCACTGTACAGTGAATGAACCTGAACTGTTTTATTCATACCGTCGAGAACTAACCACTGGCCGACAAGCGTCGTTAATTTGGTTAGATTAATGCTGATAAAGTTGTTTTGAAAAAGGCTCTGCTTATAAACAGAGCCTTTTTTATTTGCGGTAGATTAACCTGAATTTGTCGATCTGATTCAGCAAATTAGAATATTAGTGGATCAAGGTTATATTGGTAGGGTTTGCCGTTGATAGCTCAATCACTTTTGCACCATAAGGAACGGTGTAAATTTCATAGCCACTATTTTTTGCGCGGTAGAAACGTTGGTTGATTGTGTCATGCAATAATACGATGCCGTTATAGCTTACAGTGCGAACCATTGCCCCTTGAATCATAACCACGGTATTCACTGTTGCCACCGTCGTTGGGTTACGACGACTATCAATTCTATCTTCAGTTCGATTCTCAATGCGCGCCTCTTGGCGTACATCTTGTCTTTTCTCTTGAATATCTCGTTGTGCCATTGCGCTAGTAGATGAAGCCAATACTGCTAATGCCACAGTGACTGTTATTAGACTTTTCTTAAACATATGATTTCTCACTATACAGAATGACGTTCTATTTATGGTATGCCGTTCTATAAAGAGTTGTCAATATAGGCTCTGTCATTCTGTTTATTTTTTAAGGTTAAATAATCTATCTTTCTCATAGAAGAGACACTGTAGAGATAATGTTTGTTATCAATGAAGAAATCATAACGATGATAGAGCGTTATTTTATGGTTAGTCGCGAATCACTTGTGATGAATGCTTGAAAAAAATCTTCAGGGCATCCATATACTTTATGGGTAAGTAGTTAATCAAATATTGGGAGAACTCATGCGTCTTGACCGATTTACAAGCAAATTTCAAATGGCGATATCTGATGGACAGTCGTTGGCTTTAGGGCGAGATCATCAGTACATCGAACCAACACACCTTATGGTGGCATTACTTAATCAGGATGGAAGTACGATTCGTCCATTGTTAACGATGTTGAATGTCGATATCTCTCAGTTACGTTCTCGCTTAGCTGAATTACTCGATCATTTACCTAAAGTAACGGGTATTGGCGGTGAAGTGCAGTTATCAAACGGTATGGGCTTATTGCTAAACATGTGTGATAAGTTGGCTCAGAAACGTAAAGACAAATTTATTTCATCAGAATTATTTATTCTGGCGGCTGTCGATGATAAAGGCCCTTTAGGTAAACTGCTTAAAGAGCTCGGCTTAACAGCGGCTAAAATTGAACAAGCTATTGACCAGGTACGTGGTGGACAAAAAGTCGATGATCAAAATGCGGAAGAGAACCGGCAAGCATTAGAAAAATTCACCATTGATTTAACGGAAAGAGCGGAGCAAGGCAAGCTCGATCCTGTTATTGGGCGTGATGATGAAATACGTCGTACCATCCAAGTGCTTCAGCGTAGAACTAAAAATAATCCCGTTATTATTGGTCAGCCCGGTGTGGGTAAAACAGCCATCGTTGAAGGGTTAGCTCAGCGAATTGTGAATGGTGAAGTCCCTGAAGGGTTACGTCATAAGCGGGTACTTTCTCTTGATATGGGTTCTTTGATTGCAGGCGCTAAATTTCGAGGGGAATTTGAAGAGCGTTTAAAATCGGTCTTAAACGAACTTTCTCAAGAAGAAGGCAGTGTGATTTTATTTATTGATGAATTACACACTATGGTCGGGGCGGGTAAAGGCGAAGGCTCAATGGATGCTGGTAATATGCTAAAACCAGCATTAGCACGGGGTGAATTACACTGTGTAGGCGCCACAACCCTTGATGAATATCGACAGTATATAGAGAAAGATGCAGCACTAGAGCGTCGATTCCAAAAAGTGCTGGTGGATGAACCGACAGTAGAAGACACAATAGCGATTCTGCGAGGGCTGAAAGAGCGCTATGAACTGCATCACCATGTCGAAATTACCGATCCTGCCATTGTTGCAGCGGCGAGTTTGTCACATCGCTATGTATCAGATCGACAGTTACCCGATAAAGCGATCGACTTGATTGATGAAGCCGCGTCGAGCATTCGTATGCAAATTGATTCGAAGCCTGAATCACTCGATCGTTTAGAACGCCGAATTATTCAATTAAAAATTGAACAGCAAGCACTCGGTAAAGAGAGTGATGGTGCGAGTCAAAAACGTCTGAATGATATTTGTGAAGAGCTTGATGTTAAAGAACGTGAATATGCAGAACTAGAAGAAGTATGGAATGCTGAGAAAGCAGCACTTTCTGGTACTCAACATATTAAATCTGAACTTGAGCAAGCACGTATGGATATGGAGGTTGCGCGACGAGCTGGTGATCTTAACCGTATGTCAGAATTGCAGTATGGGAAAATACCGGAACTTGAAAAGCAACTGGATCTAGCAGCTCAAGCTGAGATGCAAGAAATGAGCTTGTTGAAGAACAAGGTTACAGATGCTGAAATAGCTGAAGTACTCTCTAAGCAAACGGGTATTCCTGTCGCCAAAATGCTAGAGGGCGAACGTGATAAGTTATTGCGTATGGAAGATGAATTACATCAACGTGTAATCGGACAAAATGAAGCGGTTGAAGCTGTGGCGAATGCCATTAGACGAAGCCGTGCTGGTTTGTCAGATCCGAATCGTCCAATTGGATCGTTCCTATTTCTAGGTCCAACCGGTGTGGGTAAAACTGAACTGTGTAAAACATTGGCAAACTTCATGTTTGATAGTGAAGACAACATGGTGCGTATCGACATGTCAGAATTCATGGAAAAGCATTCTGTTGCACGGTTAGTCGGAGCACCTCCTGGTTATGTCGGTTATGAAGAAGGCGGCTATTTAACTGAAGCAGTTCGTCGTCGTCCTTATTCAGTCATTTTGTTGGATGAAGTCGAGAAAGCACACCCTGATGTTTTCAATATTTTGCTGCAAGTACTAGATGATGGTCGATTGACTGATGGGCAGGGGCGTACGGTTGATTTTCGAAATACCGTTATCATCATGACCTCTAATCTTGGCTCAGATCGGATTCAGGAAAATTTTGGTAACTTAAACTATGAAGGTATCAAAAATATGGTGCTTGAGGTTGTTAGCCATCATTTCCGACCTGAGTTCATTAACCGAGTCGATGAAACTGTTGTTTTCCATCCGTTAGGGCAAGAAAATATTAAACACATCGCTAGCATTCAAATTGAGCGTTTAGTTAATCGTTTAAAAGAAAAAGACTATGAACTGATGGTTCAAGAAAGTGCTTTAGACTTTGTTGCGAAAGCTGGTTTTGACCCTGTATACGGTGCACGACCATTAAAGCGTGCTATTCAACAGTATATAGAGAACCCTCTCGCTCAAGAGATCCTCTCTGGTAAGTTGGAGACAGGTAAGCCAATCGAGTTACTGATTGAAGATGAGCGTCTGGTAACGAAGCAATGAAGCTATAAGTTAAAAAGAGCAGAAAGAGCAAAAGAAATGTGATTGAAGTAGCGCTTTGTTGCCTGTGCAACAAGGCGCTTTTTAATTTGCAGGAGTAATATTGCTAGTGTTGTTTGTTTTATTTCCAATTTCAAAGCTGATTGTTTAACAATTGTTCGAACGGTTAATAAAGTGAATTTAAGTGTTGTCACCTTCATAAAACTCCCTATAATGCGACCTCACTGACACGGAGCACGGCGCTTAGCCAGCAACCTAGTCAGTATGTTCTTTAACAATTTGACCATGCAATCTGTGTGGGCACTCGTGAGATTTTAAGTCGAAAGATTTATCAATGAACTGAGTGACCTTAATCATCGCAAGATGACACAGTCAATTTATGTTTCATTTCTTCGTAAGAAGAAACGAAACAAGAATATCAGTAAAAATCATTGAGCCGGTCGAAAGACCAAGAAAACTTTAATTGAAGAGTTTGATCATGGCTCAGATTGAACGCTGGCGGCAGGCCTAACACATGCAAGTCGAGCGGTAACAGGAATTAGCTTGCTAATTTGCTGACGAGCGGCGGACGGGTGAGTAA
>NZ_PYOD01000012.1 GCF_003026285.1 Photobacterium profundum | reverse complement strand
TAACGCTAGATCCGAAGCGTAAGTGGAGTGTCGATGGTATGGCGAAGGCTCTTTTCACAACACAATCAACATTGCGCCGTCACCTTGCTAAAGAAGGGGTATCATTCAGCCAATTACTGCTGGATATTATTCTGGGGAGAGCATTTAATTATTTATCTTTTTTTATTTCCACACTTATATTAACATTTTAATAACGTAGTCGTGTACATTTAAAACAAAAAGTAAATTCGCCATATCCTGTTCCAACATCATCTAATTTAATATCAATTTTCTGGTTTTTTAATTGATTGATTTCTCTTTCTGCTTTTTTTATCTTAGTAAATGGTGTTCGCTCAGTCACTTCAAACGCAATATGGTTTGCTTCAATATTATGATTTTTAAGGATCTTAAATACATTTTCAGCAAAATTATCATCTTCTAGCTGTTCAGGTACGACATTAAGGCTGACATAAAAGTCGGGGTGTTTTAATGCGAACTTGCCGATATCAGCGGAAACTTGGTTTAGTAAGTCATATGTTAGCTCAAAGATTTGCCCATTATACTCAGCAATAGGAATAAATAGGTTTGGTGAAATTATCTCGCCATTCTTTTTAATCCAGCGAACTAAGATCTCACACCCAACAACCTGCTTACTAGATGAGTCAATTATAGGTTGATAAAACGGAATGAATTCTTTATTTTTTAACCCTAAATATATAAGTTCCTTTAATGTACTGTTCTGACCCTTTAATAGGCCAAGTAATAAACAAATCAATAGTAATATTATGCATAAAATGGCCTGAACAAAAATGACGTCGGCTTTAATCAGTGACGTTATCCCAAGCTTAGTTGAATACACATTGAGGAATATACGCTTAGTGAATTGTTGAGATGCGATGAAAAAATAGGTTTCATTTTTTTCTTTTTCAAATAAAGGTAAAAATTGGTCTTCGACATGTAACTCTACGGCATAACAGTCTTTACACAGTTCGCTTCGAAGGAAAACCTGTTCAAAGGGCTCGGTTATGACAATAAACATCCCTCGCTCATCGTTAATCGTGATTTTTAAGCGATTATGAAGGTAGGACTCAATAGCAAATTTATTATCATTTATTGTTGTTTGGTTGGGTAATTTTTTTACGAGTTCACTGTTATTTCCATAAATGGAACACATTCCGTCTTTAGTATGTAATTCAATTAGTTGTATCGCGGGTGATTCTTCAATATGTTTGCGCATTAAAGCGATATCGTTTTTATTACATGTGAATGATACCGCATCAGCTAATTGTTCAATTTCACCACCAATAGAAAGGTAACGATCTTGATAAAAGTAATGGAGGTTGTCTAATCTACGCTTAACTTCATGTTTAAAGAGGTAAAAACTCAACATTTCTGATGAGGCAATAATCAAAACTATTCCGGCAATGAATATAAATAAGGGCTGTTTCCAGCGAACCCAAGTGATATTGTTCATTGTTAGCGGAGCCCTCAATAGCATGTAATTTAGAACGAGTGATTAATGCGGTGCTGTTGTTATTTATATACGATATTAATCAATCAGTTCATGATGATGCAAAAATTATAACTGAACACACAGTATATAAATACAAGGGTAGTATTTATATATTGAAAGTGAATATTAATATTCTACGAAAGCAATTGCATGAATAACTATATTGTTTCTCTCACTATTATTTTTATTTGAGTGAAATGTTTTTTATCGGTTAAGTGAATGTTGTGTATGTAAAGTATTGTTAAATGTAAATGCATGCTGGTAATGTACAAAGGGAGTTTGTAATATAACTGTTTGTTATTTAAGTTTACTTTCTTCATGGAGGAAGCCGATGCAAGCATGTTTTTATGTTGATGATTTGTTTTATCGCCAGCACCAATTTGAATTACCTCTGGATTACACGGATCAAGATGGTGAAACAATCCGCGTGTTTGCTCGAGAGGTTGTCGCGAAAGATAAGCAAGGTACTGATTTACCGTGGCTTGTTTACTTACAAGGTGGCCCTGGTTTCCCAGCTCCGCGTCCAGATAGTAACAGTGGCTGGTTTAAGCGTGCTTTAAAACAATACCGTATTCTATTGTTGGATCAACGTGGTACGGGGTTAAGTACGGTGATTAGTCATCAAACTTTAGCCAGTAAAACACCAGAACAACAAGTCGCGTACTTGAGCCAATTTCGTGCTGATAATATTGTGCGTGATGCTGAAGCGATTCGCGAGCAGTTGGGTATTCAACAGTGGGCGTTGTTAGGGCAGAGTTTTGGTGGCTTCTGTGCGTTACATTATTTGTCTTATTATCCTCAGAGTTTGTCTCGTGCTTATATCACGGGCGGTATTCCATCGATGACACGTCATGCTGATGATGTGTATCAAGCGACGTATCAACGTGTATTGGATAAAACCCAACAGTTCTTCCATGCATTTCCTGCAGCACAAGGTATGTGTAATCGTATTGCCGATTACTTGCTGAATAATGAAATTATACTGCCTAATGGTCAGCGCTTTACTGTAGAGCAATTCCAGTTGATTGGTATCAATCTTGGTCGCAGCGGTGGTGCGTTGGCCATGTATTACTTACTGGAAGACGCTTTTGTTGACGTAAATAGTAAACCTGAACTGAGTTACAGTTTCTTAACCGCGATGCTAGCTGAGCAGTCATACCTGACTAACCCGATTTATGCCATTTTGCATGAATCAATTTACTGTCAGCAAGATGCATCACAGTGGTCTGCACACCGTGTTCGTGAACACTATCCGCAATGCAATTATGTTTCTGGTGAAGATTTCTGCTTTACTGGCGAAATGGTATACCCATGGATGTTCGATCAATTAGAAACCCTTAGGCCATTAAAAACAGCTGCGGATTTACTGGCTGAAAAAGCAGATTGGCCGCAGTTGTATGATGTTGATCTATTAGCTAAGAATACCGTACCAGTTACTGCTGCGGTTTACGTTGAAGATATGTATGTAGAGTTTGATTATTCGCGTGAAACATTGGCTTTAATGCCCAATGCAAAAGCATGGATGACGAATGAATACGAACATAATGGTTTACGAGCAGATGGTGAGCGTATTCTCGATAAGCTTATATCTATGGCTGAAGTGATAGAGCAAACACAAAGCTAAAACCTAAATGCGAATTGCTAGCAGCCCTGAGTACTTATCTGATGATCTAGTCGATTGAATTAAACATTCTGATGTTAGTCTGAATTCTGTACCTTGAGATCGCTAAAGTATAGTTAGCTTTAAAAATCGTTTTAATCTGTATGTTGAATCAGGTTAAAGCGATTTTTTATACACGATACTCGAAATCATAAAATACATATTAGAACTTACGAGTTACTTAACTTAGCATGGAGAACATTGTGCGTTCATTAAAACTTTCTTTTTTGCTCTTGCCTATAGTATTAAGTTTTTGGCTGCTCGCGGCACATTTTTTACGAAATGGTAATGTTGTTTTATGTATTGCTTTGGTCGTTTTTCCACTATTACTATCGATTCGCCAGCGATGGGTTGCTAGGTTCATCCAAGTTGCGCTTGGGTTGTCAGCCTTAATCTGGATGCAGTCTACTTATCAAATGGTGTCAGAGCGATTGATCATGGGTGATAATTGGATGAGAATGGCTGCAATTATGTTAGGTGTAATGAGTTTTACTATTTTGTCTGCCTGCGTATTTTTACACTCTTTATTAGAAAAACGTTATGGCTTGAGTCAGTAAAAAAGTTACCCACCTAGCAACAGGTTGCATAATGCCTTTCGTTTGATTTTGTTATAATATAACAAAACAAGGTGAGGTAAGGCGGCTTAAGGTAGTCAAAAAATAATACCCTTACTCTTACTATACTTTTTAAGTGTGAATATTTTAGATATTATCTAGCAACAAGCAGAGGAATATTCATCTGTCGTACTATCGTTTAGTTATATCTATGCTGAGATGAAGCGCGACACATGAGTATTTTGTAAAGATTATCAGTCTATAGGGTAGACGTTCAAACATAACGCTCACGCAATGTTCGTTGTAATATTTTTTGAATTGTAGACCCTAAAGGCATTAAGACGTACTTAGGAACAACATGGTAAATATAAGAGCACGAGTGCCTTTTAAAGTTGGCCAGAAGAGTAACATTCCGGCTGATTTGCTTTCTTTCAATGGTCTTGAATCTGGTAAAGAGCATGTGGCCGTTATTTTCCAAGCTGCAGATACGAAACCGGCAGTACCATTGGTACGTATGCATTCAGAGTGTTTAACTGGTGATGTTTTCCACTCTTCACGTTGTGACTGTGGTGAACAGTTAGATGAAACCATTGAAAAAATGGGTGAAATGGGTGGGGTGATTCTTTATTTACGTCAAGAAGGGCGTGGTATTGGATTATATAATAAGATTGATGCTTATGAACTACAAAGTCAGGGTATGAATACTTATGAAGCGAATAACCACCTTGGTTTTGGCGACGATCTTCGTGATTTTACAGAAGCAGCATTAATGCTTAAAGCATTAGGTCTTAATGAAATTCGCTTGGTAACAAACAACCCGAAGAAAATTCGAGAACTCGAAGAAAACGGCATTATTATTACTGAAGTGGTTGGCACTAAAGCCCACGTCAAAGACGGTAATGAAAGTTATCTGAAAACGAAAGCTAGCCACGGCAAGCATCGCTTTCATTTTGATTGATTAATCATTGAACGTTTTGTGTGATTTCTATACATTGCGTTGTGATAGATAGTTCTTTAGCAAAAGCCTCGTTTTTCGAGGCTTTTTTGTATTCGATAAATAAATAAAACAGGCACTATTTATTCATTACTTTTTCTAATGCAAATCATGATAAAGTTTAGTGCTTAATACTACGCAATTTTCTTGCCTGATTGGCTATTCGCCATTACTATCACCGCACTTAAGACAGAGCTAGACGCTATACATTAACCCAGAATTAGTCTTAGTTATTGTTATCCTGTTTGTTCGTGGCTTTTCATACTATTAGTGGATTATTCATTCGAGTATTCACTTGTTTTTCTTATGTTGTTTTTTTGAGGGTACAGGTTGTGACTCAGCAATCTTCTTCTAGCCAAATGGCAAAGTTACTATTTCTAGTTATTATTTTGGCCGCTGCTGGCCAAATGACCCAAACAATGTATGTGCCTGCCATCCCAGCAATGGCACACGATTTTGGTGTTCAGTCTTCTTATCTACAAGCGGTAATGGCGGCTTATTTAATTCCATACGGATTATCGCAGTTCGTTTATGGTCCGCTATCTGATCGTATAGGTCGCCGACCAGTCATTATAGTTGGCATGGTGATTTTTTTAATCGGTACCATTGGTGCGTTACTAGCACCAAGCTTTGAATTATTCTTATTAGCCAGTTTTATTCAGGGTGCAGGTACGGGCTGTAGCGGTGCGATGTGCCGAACAGTAACGCGTGATTGCTATGACGGTGAAGATTTACATAAAGCCAATAGTCTTGTGAGTATGGGGGTTATATTTTCCCCTCTTATTGCACCGGTATTAGGTGGATATTTGTCATCAATGTTTGATTGGTCGGCAAGTTACATATTCTTATTAGTGTTTGGTGCTATCGTAACATTGGCGATGATGTTTATGTTTACTGAAACACTTCCGGTAGAGAATCGCCGTAATGAACGCGTACTCGTTAGCTATCGTTATGTGTTGAGTAACCGTCGTTTCCAAGGTTATGTACTTTGCTTAATTGCTACTTTTGCAGGCATCGCTGTTTTTGAAGCTGCAGCAGGTGTATTGCTAGGCAGTGTACTTAAGCTAGATTCAAAGACAGTAAGTTGGTTATTTGTATTGCCATTACCGGGATATTTAGCGGGTTCTTGGATGTCTTCGGCATTGGTTAAGCGTATTGGTAATAGCCGCGTAATGTATTTAGGTATGTTAGCCATTATTCTGGGTTCACTTACAGTTCTTATTCCAGGTATGGCAGGATTAGTAACAGTCAGTTCGTTAATTGGTGGGGCATTTATATACTTCATTGGCGCTGGTATTTTGTTTCCTGCGGCAACAACAGCAGCTATTCAGCCATTTCCGCAACACGCTGGAACGGCTGGGGCAATTCTTGGTGGGTTACAAAACTTGGGTGCCGGAATCGCGACTTTGTCGGCATCTTTCATGCGTGCAGATGATCAGTTTAGTGTTGGCTCTGTCATGACAGTAATGTCAATATTAGTTGTATTGAGCTTGATTTGGGTGAAACGTAGTCACCAACAAGATACACCCGTTTTGGTGTAATGCTTGGAATGTATAATTAATGGCTTAGGTCATTAGCGATACAGTACTAAAAAGGCGATGCTTTCTAAGTTAGAGTTTTCTAATTAGAAATGCATCGCCTTTTTGTATCTAGCTGTGATGTCTTAATCACGCTTCCATAAGATATGGCAGAACTTGTGTTCAGGGTCACGACTAATTAGCATGCGAGCGAATACGTCATCAAGCTGATCATTTTCTTCGTTAACTAAGCCAATACGTACTTCAGCGTACAGTTCTTTATCAACGTCAAAGCCAACGTGGCTGCCCCAATCATCGCGTGTTTCAACGGCTTCGGCTGCTCCACGGTCATCAAATTGTGCGGTGAATAAGATCACGTCTACTGGTTCTAAGCTCTCAGGTGCCATCTCTAGAAAGATGTCGTAAGCTGCGTCAATAACGTCGTCATATGAAATCAAATTTGATGTTTCCATGTACTTGATATGTCTCTTTTCGTAAATGAGTGACTATTAGAACATGGTTTTTTGAGGTGAGGTAGGGGGAAGAAGGAATTTTATACGTGATAAAGGAAAAGGGCTGTTGAAGCAACCCTTTAACTTATTCGTGAAGTTCGATTTATTTGATGGCTTGCTGGTGCGCGGTTGTTGTATTCGTTTCGACCGCTTCAGAGTGAGATGCAGATGCTGGTTTACATATCCCACTTAGATAATCGTCAAACGGCATCGGCTTGGCGTAAAAATAGCCTTGGCTTGCCTCAATACCTAAATCATCGACATATTCTGCTTGTTCCGCGGTTTCAACACCTTCTGCAACCATCGTACAATGCAATGTATGCCCCATCTCAGCAATATTATCTAATATAGAGTGAGTTACCGCATCTGTAACAGAAGAGGCAACAAATGTACGATCAATTTTTAAGATGTCAAAACGTAAGCTTTGCAGTGTTGATAAGCCTGCGTAACCTGTACCAAAGTCATCAAGTGCCCACTTAATCCCAACTTCACGTAGACGCTGCATACCAAGTTTAAGCTCGACTAATTCTGTGGGTGAAAATGTTTCACGTTCTGTGAATTCAAAAACCACATTATGTTGTAGGCTAGGGTACTTAGAAATAATACAAATTAACTCAGTCACATACCTAGAGTTAATAATCATTGATGCCGTTACATTGATTGATATATACAGGTCATCATTTTCTGCCTGAATCTGTGTTTTTTCATATGCTACACGCTCTAGAAGGTGAAGTGTGATCGTATTTATTAGCCCTGTACTTTCAGCAGTATGAATAAATTCAGCTGGTGAAATTACACCATGTTTAGGGTGTAGCCAGCGTACAAGTAATTCAGCACCGATCCAATGGCCACTTTTGGAATTCACAATAGGTTGATAATAAGCGTGAAATTCTCTGTTGTTAATTCCACGCTGAATATCTGACTTTATTGAACGTCGAAAATTTACTGATAGGTTAAGCAATAATACGATGAATATTGATAGTGTAATGATAATGGCAGTAGCATAAGGAAGTTGCTTGAAATAAACTTTTTTTAATGATGCCTCAACATATCCAACTGTTAATGCATAAGAGTATTTTTCTGATCGTATTTGTTCGCTAAAAATGAAATCATTGAATGGTGGTGAGTTTAAACATACAAAACTGTCATCAATGTTTCCTAAGCAACCAGAAAGTTGATCTTTATGTGTATATTGCTTAATCCAATAATCAATATAGCGACTATCAAGCATGATTCGGTACCAACCGCTAGGTGTTGGTACCATGAAAAATAATGCATCAATATGTCGTCTTTGACTTGTTGCTCTATAAATGACGTATCCGCTCTGTTCTTCAAATTTAGCTAAGTGACTGCTTTCTACTTTTATATTTGAATTTTTAATACGATCGCTGCAAAGAAAGACACCATTCTCTATATAGCTGATTTCTTGTATTACTGATGAATAAAAATTTAATTTCTCCAACTCTTCTCTGTTCTTTTTATCACAGGGGGTTGTATTAGAATCAATTAATGTTAGATCCGTTTTTATTTGATTTAACTGATAATTAATAGCAATATCAAGGCCTTGAATGGTATCTCTTGTCTTTTGATTAATGCCGTTCTTTACCCAAGCCATATCCAATATAAGACCTACCAATAGGCATAGTATCAGTAACATTATATTTTTAGCTTGAGTCATATAAAACTTAGAACGATTGCATGAAAAAGAAGACATGCAAATTATCATAAAATATTTTATGATAATATGAAAAAATGCGATTTATATCAAAATATTAATGTTTTGTTTTGTATTCTGAGGCTTACAATGATAGGCGTCATATTACTACCGCTTTTATTTTGCAACTCGTCATATTTGTGGCACTTCAGTGTGAGTGATTTATAAAATATTAAATAGCTTTATTTATAAATTTAAAGTAAGTGCCTTGCCTAGAGCCCAACAAATTCTCGCAGAAATAAGCATCTTGAGGTAACTTGGGTATAGAACTCATTATTTCAATTCGCCTTGTTAATATCATACTACATTTAATATCAGAAAAAGAATTGTTTGATTATGCTTGATACAAGCTGAATGACTCGTTTTTGTGTGACGAAAAATAATGTGAATGTTGTTAGCCGCACTTTAACTGCTTTTAGATTTCGATATCCTACCTATTAAGGGTTAGTCTTGAGTATGTAAGGAGCGGATTATGGAACGTAAAATGTTGAAACGTAATATTTCTTATATGGAAAAAGAGATATGCGAAATGAAAAGGGAATTAGATTTATTAGATGAGAAATATAAAGAGCATCAAGAGCTCGAACTTGTTCCCAGTAAGATGCTAGAGCATGACTGATCTAATCTATTGATTCAAATGAAAACGGTGCTCTTAGGGCACCGTTTTATATGCTTAGTCACTTAAACACGCATTGAGTAACTTTAGTGATGAGTCAATAAAGTGCATATTTTGTATTACTTTGCTCTATAGTGGTGCGGTGAATTAGCGTTATGTAAAAATTTAGGTTATTTATTAGTGGGTTACGGTTGGCTTGGTAATTGTATTATTAGAATATAGCCTAATTCATTAAAGGGATAATCAGATGATGCAAGAAACGTTAACAGTGATATTAGCAGGTGGTGTAGGTTCAAGGTTATCTCCTTTAACGGATCATCGAGCAAAACCCGCCGTGCCTTTCGGTGGTAAGTACCGCATTATCGACTTTACTTTGGCAAATTGCCTGCACTCCGGTTTACGACGAGTATTAGTATTGACTCAATATAAGTCCCACTCATTGCAAAAGCACCTCCGCGACGGCTGGTCTATCTTCAATCCCGAATTAGGTGAATATATTACGAATGTTCCGCCGCAAATGCGTAAGGGGGATAGTTGGTATAGCGGTACGGCAGATGCTATTTATCAAAACTTATGGCTGTTATCTCGAAGCGAAGCTAAATACGTCGTGGTGTTGTCGGGTGACCATATTTACCGAATGGATTACGCACCGATGCTTGAACAGCATAAAGCTAGCAATGCTGATTTAACCGTTGCTTGCATGGAAGTACCGATTGAAGAAGCAAAGGCATTTGGCGTCATGGAGACCGATCATGATAAACGGATTGTCGCTTTTTCAGAAAAACCGGATCAACCAGTAGCACTTAAAAGTAACCCGAGCAAAAGCTTAGCATCAATGGGTATCTATGTATTTTCAACTGATACGCTACTAAAAGTGCTAGAAAATGACGCAGAAAACCCATATTCAAGCCATGATTTTGGTAAAGACATTATTCCTAAATTGATCGATGGTTGTGGAGTGTACGCCCATCATTTTGGTGGGGAAGAGGGGCGAGTAACGCAAGATGCTTATTGGCGAGATGTGGGAACGATAGATTCTTATTACCAAGCAAACATGGACTTGTTGCAACCTGTTCCACCTATGGATCTCTACCAACAAGATTGGTCAATCCGTACTTATGAACCCCAATTACCACCAGCTAGAACTGTGTCATCGGCTACGGGTAACGAAGGTATTTTTATCAATTCTATCATATCAAGTGGTGTTGTTATTGCTGGTGGTTCAGTACAGAATTCTATTTTATTTCCTAAGGTTAATATAGCTAATGCAGCAGTTGTAGTTAATAGCATTATTCTAGAAGGGGTTGAAATAGGCGAGGGGGCAAACATTCAAAACTGTATAATAGATAAATATGTGAAAATCCCTGCTGGTACAGAAATAGGATTAAACTCCAAATTGGATGCACAACGATTTCACGTGTCAGATAAAGGCATTATTGTAGTATCGTCTGACCATGTATTTGAATAACGGAATATATACAAATAAAGTCAGCAATAGCGTAATGCTGCTCACGTTAAGTGAACTGCATTACGCATTAGCGTTTTTTCTAGGAAATATAATGATAAAAATGCCCCATCACAAATCGGGATAATTCGTCTGTTTGCTCTTGATTCATTTCTTTCAGTAGAAGAAACTTCTCTTTGTTATCTAAGATATCAAATGCATCTCTATTGAGCTCTGTCACATCATTAACACGTAAATAGGCATGGGTTAACGATATCTTCATTGCGGTTTGCGCAAACTCAGAATCAGAATCAAGAAATTTTACGATTTCATCGGGGCTTTCATACAATTCCCAAAAAATACCGTTCTTTTTAAAATTGGCTTTTTTAGTCATACAGTTCACCGTGCGTTTAATTACGAAAGTTAATGTATGTATTAAAATATAGGCATTAATGCAACTTTACGCATATAATTATTATGATATGAATAGGATAGTTTCATTTATGGCTCCGTTTCCCAGAATGGAGCTTTTTTTTGCATTTAAATCCAGTATGAACAATCTAAAACTTAGCGTAATCTGCTTATATTTGTTTATTATTTAATGACTTACGTTTTCTGATGGATTGCTATTGTAAGTCTAATCAGGAAAGGGATAAGTATCGGTATATTATATGAGAAGGTCGATTCGATATGAGGTTTATTATTTTATTTGTTAATAAATACAGTTTGTTAAGTGTTATCTTTTAACTTTGTACGAGATGGTAATGATTTCTATCAAAACTGGAATGAGAATAACAAATAAAATGCAACGTTTTTAGGTGTGCACTATTTACAAGACATTAAATATTAATATCCATATAGAATTCAGCCTATTCATGCTATATGA
This sequence comes from Photobacterium profundum, assembly GCF_003026285.1. GTDB lineage: Bacteria > Pseudomonadota > Gammaproteobacteria > Enterobacterales > Vibrionaceae > Photobacterium > Photobacterium profundum. The sequence goes on along the minus strand of NZ_PYOD01000012.1, from coordinate 106,108 downwards.
AACACTCGAACTATCACGGCTTCAGGAATAGCGTGTCGAATATATTTGCGTCATCAAAATGCCTTTCACCAATAAAGGCGACAGCATGCTGACCTATTTGACGGGTTGTTCCTGGCGAGGCTACCCCAAATGGCCATAAGTAAAAACGTTCTAACCGTTCACTGCCAAGCAACATTCCATTCTTATCAAACAGGCTTTTATTTAGCCCTTCTGGTGTTGGTAAGCTACGTAATGTTTGATAATTGAGTGAGGTTAAATGGCGAGTGAAAGGGTTACTTTCCCCCCAATACACATCTTTAATCATGTGCTCTCCATTTGATACACTAATTTTCAATATATCTGCACTTTGCGGTTGGTATATATGGAGGCGAGTGGGGGACTCAATCTTGGTACTTGTTGGCGAAAACTGTAATTCTTCATGTAATGCAAAAACCATATGGTAACAACCACAATGATGGATGCTATCGAGAATGTAGGGCTTTCCTTGCTCATCTAACGTTAGTCTGAATAATACACCATCAAATTTACCCGCATAGGGGGCGAGAGAAGATTTAGCCGTACGGTTTGCAAACCAGAGGCTGTAATTCAGTTGGAGTAATATTCTGCCATGGAATTGAGTGAAGCTATGGTCGACATAAACAATCGGTTCATTGGTATTAACAGCAGCCTGATCATCTGAAACATAGGTTACTAAGCCGGGCTTATCATCAAGAGATACCGATTCAACACGAAATTCAGGGGTATAAAAAGCCAATAATTGGGTGAGTTGATCATCTGTTAGCAAGGGCCAGTGAAGATCAGCACGAGCCGTTGTTTGTGAAAACCAGCTTTGTATTTCTTGCTGCGTTAATCTTGGTTTATCAGGTATAGCATAAGCGATAGTGTCATCATCTACAGGCTCAATAAACCCACTTAATATACGCTTTTTTTCTGTATGAATAGAAGGGGTCGCGAAAAGCTTACTAACAGGGTAAAGACCGATAATGCGTTGCCAATTTTGGTAATTAGACGTGATAATTGGCGGGTGTTGCTGTAGTTGCGACCAGAATTGGTTGTTTTCGGCTAATGATGTTGTTAATTGTTTGGCACAGCTTTCTTGGTTTTCAAAATTGATTGCGTTTTTGTTGCGTAAATTTTTGTATTCAATTTTGCGTTGAATCTCAGCTTGTCGAGATACATAGTTTAACCATTGAGCTTTACTTTGATCGGATGTTAATTGAGAGATTAATGCAACGCTAAAGCGATCAAAAGCAAGTGAAGGGTAATCGGGCGTCCAGAAGAGTTGTGCATCTTGAACGCCTTGTGTTTTAACTGTTTGCTTAAATTGGATTAGCTTGCGCACACAGTTTTGTTGGGTTGCTGAATAGTTTATCGCAGGGCTTGGTGTACTAGAGCAAGATAAGATAGTAAAGCAGGTGAAGAGTAAGAGCAAAATACGCATACTAATGAATCCATAGCTTTATCTATGTTCAGTTTAACTGCGTTTTATATATGAAAGCAAAATATGAACGACAATACATGCCGTTCATTAGAGCGTGTTGACGTTTTAAATACGTCAATACGCCCTAGCATTACATATTAATATCTAATTCATTGTGGATCAGCACCACACATTGCGATGCAAACAGCATCTTAGGCCCAAGGCTGATCTTTGTTGCCCCAAGGCGTTTTAAGCTGTTAAAGCTCTTCTTGGGCATAGGAATATGGTCGGTCAACAAGAAACAAGGGTTGCCTTCAAACTCTTGCTCACGAATGTTGGTGCCTTTTTTGTCCATCATGAATAGCTGGTAATCTTCAGCTAATTCTTGAACTAGTCTTTCGAAGCTCATGGTACGAACGGTAATACCCGGTTCAACCTTACGTTCTTGCTCTTTAGACATGCCTTGTGACAAATCTAATGCTCTTGCAATTTTTGTGAGTAAGGCTTGTTCGTGGAAGCCACCAACATTAGTGATTTCACTTGACGTAAAGCTAATCGTGCGAGAGAAGTCTTGCGTGCTTTCTAATACCAAATGAACAATAACATCGTCACGGTGCGATTGAGCCACAAATATAGCGTTCATCAAGGTATGAGCCAAAATTTCAGTGTGGGCTTCTTGACCGACTGATTCTAATAGCAGTTGACTATTGGTAGGGGCAGATCTGGCTCGTAATACAAAAGCGCGCATAGCTAAATGTCCATTGTGTTGAAGTGTCGTGGTTGCTAAATGCACACGACTTATGATGCTTTTGATGAATGACATCAGTAGATGTATCGGTATTCAAACTTCAGCAGATAATAAACGTATAAGAACCCGCTTATTTAAGGACGATATACTAGGCGCTACAACGGGGATTAACAAGCAGGTTTTTAGCTGCTGAATGAAAAGGGGATAAATGAACGGCTTATGTACATTTTCTATCAGTAAAAGCTTCACGGCTACAGATAGTTACTTATTTGTTTTCTCCATTAAAAAAGCCTCCAATAAGGAGGCTTTTAGCATAAAACATCATCTAAATGATACTTGCTTATTGAGCTTCAGACAGTACCATTTTCTCTGATTCTGCACTTTTCTCAAGCATCTTACGGATAACGAAAGAGGCAAAAAATGCCACTAATACCATCACGACAGCTAGCATAGTAAGTAGGCTGAAGTAGTCACCATACACTGTTTGTACGATTTCTTGTGTAATCGCCTGACCTTTTTCTAGTGCAATCGATGTAGAGAATACCGCACCAACGATACCACTTAATGCAATTGCGACAGAGAATAAGCTTACCGAGAAGTTCTCAATATGCTTCGGTGCAACAGAGAGGATGAAAGCGACAACCATACTGCCCACAATTACTTCAGCAAACGCTTGGAAGAAGTGAATTGCCAAGAATACTTCAGGACGAATAACAGCTTCAGGGCCAACAGACATTACAGCAACGGTAAGAATACCAAATGCGATAGCGGTTAGAATAAAGGCGAAGCCAACCTTTGTTGCCGTTGAAAAATTGATATTACGCTTTTCTAAAGAAGTAAAAGTCATCGCAATAACGGGGCCACCAAGAATACACCATAGTGGGTTCATTGCCATTGACGCTTCAGGTGCAATTGGGATAAATCCGAATAGATCACCACGCATCGTATTGATTGTTACCATGGTCATCGATGTCATCATCTGGCCATAGTAAACAAAGAATGCTGTTGTTAGTACAGTCATGATCAATATTGTACCCATCTTTAACGCGTCTGCTTTGTTCGACTTAACCATTAAAGAAATGAAGTATAAAATTGCAGCTGCGCCTATCGCATAGACAATGTTTTGTCCAATATCCATGTTTGAGAACATGAAGAAAACAAGACCAATCATACCAAGAGAAACAAGGCTGAATAGAAGCCAATTTTTAGGGCTAACAGGTTGTTGATCTATTTCAGCACCAACCGTCAATAAAGGCTTATGAGAAACAACTAGAATGATGAATGCAACGAATGCCATAGAAGCTGACAACATAAAGCTGCCATTAAACCCAATAGCGAGAACGAACATTGGGAATAGGTACTGTCCAAAAAGTGCACCTATGTTATTAACGGAATAGTTAACCGGATAACCGTTTTCGAATTCTTCTTGAGTTTTAAATGTACGCTTAAATAGACTAGGGTATGAAGGAGACATAAGGCCACGAGCGTAACTCGCAAGTGCAATACCAACAAGGCTCATTGGTACATTACTGGTTGAAGCGCCTAATACTAATAATGTGTAACCTAGAGCAAATCCGAAATAACTGATTGTTAAAGAGCGGTATGAACCTAAAAATTTGTCAGCTATGAATCCACCAGCGATAGCAAAAAGAGGACCAATAGATGAAAACGCACCTACAACCATCATGGTATCGGCTTCACTGTAACCAAGGTCTTCTAAAAAAAAACGGGTTAAAATAACCATTACGCCATAGAAGGAGAGGCCAAACATCATTTGGCACACCATCATTGACTTGTTCAGTCTATTCCACATAACTACACTCCATCCTTGTTAAATAACAAAGTAAATTGAAAATTGTAAGTATTTGTAAGTCGCTGCTGATATTAACATTAATACGACGAGTTGATTTAAGTCTATTGTCTCAAAAAACTCATATTGTTAGTTATATTTTCTAATGGATATGATTAGTTTTTATTGTGGTGTTTATTAAGTAGGCTGCTTTATTCTTTTGTATTTACTGGGAACATAGATTTAATTAAGTTATTTATTTTGTAAATGCGCCTTTAATTATTGCTGTTATTATGAGCAATAATTAATTTTTTCTAATTAGCGTTAAAGAAATGGATTTAGCTATTGAGTTTAATTTTTCAATATTTATTCATCATAATATTGCGATTCTAGAATGAAAAACGAGAGAGAACCAATAAGATTCGCTCCCGTTATAGTTTGAATGAAGGGGAATTAATTTGTGGCTAAATTTACGTTTTCTTCTACTTTTTCATCTTGCATCATGCGAGTTAATAATGGGGCTGTAAAGGCCATAACAAATGCTACACCGAGTGTTACGATACCAATGTTTAAGAAGACTTCACTGTATAGCGGTAACGTCTTAAGTGGATCTGTAACATTTTCTGGTGTGGCGCTGAAGGTCGCAACATAACCACCGATAATGAATGAAGCTGCTTGGGTTAGAAACCAAGCTCCCATAGTAAAGCCCATTAAGCGTTGAGGCACTAGGCTAGCAACCATAGCTAAGCCCAATCCGCTTATCATCAATTCACCAATACTTTGGAATAAATACACAAGTACCATCCACCACATTGATACCATACCTTGGCTATCGGCAAACCAGTTACCAGCAGCAGCGACGGCTAAAAAAGCAAATGCACACATAAACATGCCTACAGTAAACTTAGCTGGCATTGATAAATCTCGGCCTTTACTGCCATACGACGTATATAGATAAGCCAGTATCGGGCTACATAATACCACCCAGAAAGGGTTCAAGGCTTGTAGGCTAACAGGGTTGACATTAAACCCCATAACTTCCGTGCGTACGTTATATATTGCAAAGAAATTCAATGATGTAGGCATTTGTGCGTAAAGAACATAAAAAACGATCGCTTGTAGCATCAGTACCAATACAACAATCATTTTCTTACGTGCAGCACCTGTTAAGCGTATTGTTTCTTTTAAGAATATGCCGACAACACCAATACCAATAAGAGCAAGTACGATATTCGCCATCATAATGTTATTCAGTAGCCAAGCACATAAGGCTATAGATGCTATTGTTCCCAGAATAACAATAAGGAAATGTTGATAATTGACTGGTTTATTATCCGGCTCAGAGCCTAAGCCCTCAACAGTATGGCGGAAAACTACATAACTCATCAAACTGGCAATTAAACCAAATCCACAGATTACAAATGCTGTCGCGTAACCATATTCTGCAGCAATAACAGGGCTAAGTGAAAGTGCTACTAATGATCCCACATTAATAGACATGTAATACAGCGTGAAAGCACCATCAAGACGAGTATCATTTTCGTCATAACATTTCGCTAATAAGCTTGAAGGGTTGGCTTTAAATAAACCGTTACCGACTGCAACTGTACCCAACGCATAGAAAATAAAGTTTGGATTTAAAATTGAAAATCCCATCATAAAATAGCCGATAGCTAACACGATGGCGCCAAATATCATTGTACGTTTTGTACCGAGAATATGGTCGCCAACGTAACCGCCTATCGCGACCAAACCGTACACTAAAGCGGCAAATGCACCGAAAGTAACAAAAGAATCTTGTTGGCTAAAACCTAGTTGCTCAACAAAATATACAGCTAAAATACCTTGAAGACCGTAGTAACCAAAACGTTCCCAAAGCTCAATGAAAAATATCATCTTAAATGGCTTTGGTTGGTTGAAAATGCTATTTGTATTGCTCATTACAGTGCTAATCCACTAGTTAACTTGTCAGGTTGCACATTAAACGCTTATTGGTTTCAATTTAATGTGATGCTAGCTATGCAATTGAGAGCACTTGTGTGAGCTGTGTAGCAAAGATATACAATAAAACACATATTGAAATATTTATTTAAGGTTTAAGTCTAATAGTTAAGGTGAATAAGCTGGGTGCTTGGCAATTAAGTAGTTTATAGTTTTGATATTACACTTATTTATGAAATATAGGGCTATTTAGCGGTGGTGGAGCCTTGAAGGAAAAAGACACTGATTGTTTTGCAGCTTAGCTTTGGTAGAATTAGTCGGGTGATGTAGGTGTGATCAGCATAAACAACTGCGCGCTTACAAAAGAATAATAGCGAGAGTGATCAAGTGGCAGCAGCGTTACCAACTTTAAATAATCAAACACCTTTTCAACCAGAATATATGCCAGTATTGATTGATACCGTTAATCAACTTCGTGCGGCTCTTGGTTCGGCACTTCATAGTGTTTATTTATATGGCAGTGTTGCTCAACGAAAAGCAGTATGGGGTTATTCTGATTTAAATATCACGGTTGTGCTTAATCGAAATCTTAACTCATCTGAAGAATCTGCTTTAAATACAGTCAAGTGGCGTATAACCACCTATCAACCGAAAGTGCCTAGTCTTGATTTGCGGATAGGGCAATTTAGCGATGTCATTTCTATTGGCGGCATATTTGAGTGGGGCTTTTGGCTCAAGCATTGCTGCGTAAGCTTATACGGTGACGATTTATCGACGCGGTTTGGTTGTTTTGAACCAAGCTGGGACGTGGCTAAAACCATGAACGGTGATATTAAGGCAATGTTAGCGGATTATCGGCATAAGATAATGACCACAAAAGTAGTTAAAAACTACCTAGAATATTGCCAATTTATCAGTAAAAAAATGCTGCGTAGTTGTTTTGCGTTAGTGATGCATCGTGAAAAGTGTTTAGCGCATTCATTGAGTGATTGTGCCGATATATTTTTGCGTTATTACCCTGAGAAAAATGTCGAAGTTGAACGCTTATTTACTTTAATAGAAGGCACACAAGTGCCGAAACGTGCGGCATTATTTATGATTGAACAATTTGGCGGCTGGATAGTGGCTGAATTTGATAAAATTGAGCGTAAAATTGGTTAATTTTTTCTTTATTGCTAGCAGCTTCTGAGGTTTTTTTGCAGGTTCAATCTACTGGTTTCATTTTAACACGCCAAAGTCGTGATGCCCAAGGTCAGACTGAAGTCGTGCTATGGGTTAAAACGGACCAAGGTCCCGCTCGATTATTAGTTCATGGTGATAAACCAGTCTGTTTTGTATCTTCTGAAGCGCAAAAACAAGCCGACAATGCGCTACGAACCGCTAACCTTCAAGTCGATTGGAAGGCATTGCCTCTTAAAACTTTTCAACATCAATCACTTTTTGCCTGCTATACCCAAACGATAAGAGACAGCCTTCAAGTTTCTAAGGTTTTAAATAATGACGGGATAGAAGTATTTGAAGGAGATATTCGCCTTGCTGATCGCTTCTTAATGGAACGATTCATTCGTGGAGGGATTACCTTTACAGGGGGGGCGAAAGACAAATTGGGGTACACTGAATATTCACAAGTAAAAGCCAAAGCGACTGACTATGTACCTAAATTGTCGATTGTATCGCTTGATATAGAGTGCTCAGAAAAAGGCGTGCTGTATTCGGTGGGGTTACATAGCGATATGGATAGCCGGGTCATTATGATAGGTGAGCCAAAAGAGGGTGAAGAAGGCGAGTTATGGATTCAGTGGGTTGAATCAGAAAAAGCCTTATTATTGGCGCTTGAATCATGGTTTATTCAATACGATCCCGACATCATTATTGGTTGGAATGTGATTGATTTTGATTTCCGCTTATTACTAAAACGTGCTGAATGGAATGCAATCAGTTTACGTATTGGTCGTGGTAAACAAACACCGCATTGGCGTCAATCTAGTCAAAACCCTAATCAAGGCTTTATCTCTATTCCTGGTCGTGTGGTGCTAGATGGTATTGATACATTAAAAACGGCAACCTATAGCTTTCGTTCTTGGTCGTTAGATTCTGTGTCGCAAGAGCTGTTAGGCGAAGGTAAGCATATTCATAACGTGCATGATCGTATGGCTGAAATTAACCATATGTTTAAAAACGATAAGCTGTCGTTGGCTAAATATAACTTACAAGATTGTAAGCTGGTTACCCGTATATTTGAATATACTCATTTGCTTGAGTTCGCGATTGAGCGAAGCCGTTTAACAGGTGTAGAGCTTGATAGAGTCGGTGGTTCTGTTGCTGCATTTACTAATTTGTATTTACCGCAATTACACCGTGCTGGGTATGTAGCCCCGAATCTTGCGGGTGAAAACTGGATTGCAAGCCCCGGTGGCTATGTGATGGATTCTAACCCCGGTTTGTATGATTCTGTACTGGTACTTGATTTTAAATCACTGTACCCGTCGATTATTCGCTCATTCCGTATTGATCCTATGGGGTTGGTGGAAGGGCTATTGCAAGATGAAGGTAAAGAACCTAACCAAGCGATTTCGGGTTTTCGTGGCGGGCAGTTTCATCGAGAAAAACATTTTTTACCCGCGATGATTGAAGAGTTGTGGTCTGCGCGCGATCAAGCAAAACGTAATGGTGAAAAAGCGTTCTCTCAAGCGATTAAGATCATCATGAACTCATTTTATGGCGTACTTGGTTCATCTGGCTGCCGCTTTTTCGATCACCGGTTGGCCTCGTCAATTACGATGCGTGGGCATGAAGTATTATCAGTCACGAAAGATCTGATTGAAGACAACGGTTATAACGTTATTTACGGTGATACGGACTCTGTCTTTGTTTCATTAGGTAAAAGTCATACCCAAGAAGAAGCGGATATCGTTGGTAACCAATTGGTGAAAAGCATTAATGCGGAGTGGGTACGGCGTCTAAAAGATGACTTTAATCTTGAATGCTATTTAGAGCTTGAATACGAAACCCATTATCACAAGTTTTTAATGCCGACGATTCGAGGCTCTGAAACAGGCAGTAAGAAGCGCTACGCTGGATTAATTATTCAAGATGGTAAAGAGAAACTAATCTTTAAGGGATTAGAAACGGTTCGTACAGATTGGACGCCGTTAGCTCAAGAATTCCAGAAAACTTTATATGAGATGGTTTTTCATGACCAAGATCCCGATGAATACATTCGTGACTACACCAATAAAACGTTAGCTGGAGTATTTGATGATCGTTTGGTTTACCGCAAGCGTTTAAGACGAAATCTTGATGAATACCAAAAGAATATTCCACCACAAGTGCGTGCCGCTCGAATGGCTGATGAGATGAATGCCAAACTTGGTCGCCCGATGCAATACCAAAATAAAGGAGTGATCGAGTACGTGTTTACGATCTCTGGCTCAGAGCCGAAAGAGTATCGACAAAGCTCGATTGACTATAACCATTACCTTGAAAAGCAATTAAAGCCTGTCGCTGATGGTATTTTACCGTTTATAGGTAAGTGTTTTGATGATATTACCGCACCCCAGATGGGGTTGTTTTAGCCAACGTTAAGTATGCGCTAGAAACAAAAAACGCGCTGTTAGCGCGTTTTTAAGTGCTCATTTCTATTAGCATAATTACCTTTAGTATCTGCTAATCAGCTTTTTACCACGATAAATTAATCAAAGTATTCAACGTTTAAGAGTGTTGATTTGCTCGCGTGAATAGGGTCAAATTTGATTGCTCCACGGCTTGGTGTACATACTTTGAATACATCACCACAATCAAAAATAGCTAATACTTTCTCATCGGTACGAAATACTTCAGGTAATGATTGACCTACCTCACAAGCACAGATTTCGCCTTCGTGTTTCCATTGAAGCTTATGAATGCGCTTTTCTTGAGATGGTGCTGCAATGTGTTGAGCAATAGAAGAAAAAACCGATTCAGCCTGAGCTGAGTTAGACGAAGATGGTACAAAAAAATCCATGGATCCCTCCTGATATGCATCGATATTGATGTTAAATATAATGATGCGATTAATTACAACCCTGTTATCAATCTTAATAACCGCTTAAACCTTACCAGAATAAAGCATACTTTAGCAAGTTAGTTGCATAAATTGGCATTTTGTAATGAAGAGTTTGCACAAAAAGGTCGATAGCGCTAACTTGGGTATAAACTAAATATTAATAGAGATATATTTCATAGCGAGGGGATAATGGAGCAATTAGATTTCTTCACCGTACCCAGCCCTTGTGTTGGAATATGCCAAGTGAATAACCGTGGATATTGTAAAGGGTGTTATCGCAGTCGAGATGAGCGCTTTAATTGGCAAGTAATGACGTCAGATCAAAAGCGGCAGGTAATTAGGCTGTGTAAGCAACGCTATCTGCGCATTTTACGTCGTGCAAAAGGGAGTTCGATAGAAGTTCAGCAGGTCGATGATAATCCGCAGCAAAGTCTTTTCTAGCTTAAGCATATTTTATAGCCATAAAAAAAGCGCCATAAGGCGCTTTTATATTGAGAATGAACAACGCAATTAAACGCGTTTAAAGTCCATGTGCTCAACTTTTGGCTTGAACGCGTGACGTTGGATGTCTTGAGGCTTAACAGCAACTTCCTGACCGTCGATCACAAGGATGATACCTTCGTAGAACTCAGGCTTATCCATTTGGTTGATCACGTCACTGTGAAGAAGCTCGATAGCAACAGGAGCAGCTTCGCCACCGTAGATGATAGCTGGGAATTTTTCTGTAAGACGTAGACGGCGGCTCGCACCTTTACCTAGATCAGTACGTACAATTGCATCAAATTTCATATTAAATACTCTATAATTCATAAGTTCACTGAGTAATGCGACCTTACTCAATGTCGTAAAAACGAGCGCGCATACTAACAGTCAGCTTTATTCTTAGCAAGACTAAATCTCTATACAGACCATTTTAACGTAATGAAACGAACCTTATAGGTTTGGCTTCATTACTTTGGATGAAAAAAGAGCGTGTTCAATAGAGTAATCGATATTTAACTCCACTGCATTTGCCCTTATAAATATCAAATGGCAATGATAACGATAGTAATTCTCATTTGTATCTGTATACTATGCAGCAACGGAATTACTAACAAATCTATTTATAAGTAGGGGTTATGAGTAAAAAACTTACATTCATCGCGAGCTCAATATTTATTGCACTTTCTCCAGCACTTCACGCAGAAGAGGCAGTTTCAGTATTCGACGAAATAGTTGTATCAGGTACGCGTTCGGAACAAAGTATTAAGAACATTCCCTCTAGCGTAGCTAAAGTAACGTCTGAAGACATGGAGAATAATCTGTCGAACGATGTGAAAGATGCATTGAAGTATGAGCCAGGTGTTACGGTAAATGGACGTGGTCGCTTTGGTATGGAAGATTTTACTATTCGAGGTATGTCTGGCAGCCGCGTTAAAGTGATGGTTGATGGCGTAGAGCAGCCATCATCTTATAACCCTGGCGCAGATGTTATGCGTAAAAATGCCAATACCTTTGAAGTTGATACACTAACTGCAATCGAAGTGAATAAAGGGCCATCATCTAGCTTATACGGCAGTGATGCTTTAGGTGGTACTGTACTCTTACGTACAAAGAACCCAGAAGATTTACTTGAAGCTGGCGATGATAGCCACGTAAGTTTAAAAACAGGTTATGCCAGCGTAAGTGATGAATATAAAGCAACGATTGAAGTCGCTAACCGTACTGGCGATTTAGAAACAATGCTGATCTACACCTACCGTGATGGGCATGAGACTGAAACCCATGGTGATGGTGCGAACATTGAGGGGCCTGATCGTGGTGCTGCTGATCCTTTTAACATCACATCGCATAATATTCTAGGTAAAATGTTTTACCAAATAAACGATGCCAACCGCATTGGATTTACAGGCGAGTACTATACACGCAGTGCAGACGGTCAAATCCTTTCTCGTAATGGATATGATGGTGGTGGTGGCTTTATGCCGGGCTTCGTATATACCAATAACAGTGCAGACGACAAAGATGAAAGAGTACGTCTAGGCTTTGAATATGAGTGGCTTGCAGATAATGTGGCTTTTGATTCTTTAGAATGGAAAGTAAACTGGAGCAAGAGTGAGGCAGATCATAAGAGTTATGATCATACGGGTAATTACGGAAATCGTAACCGTGCTCGTTCTGGTACCGATGAAAGCACACAGTTAGATGCTCAATTCCAAAAAGAAATTCAGTTTACGAATAATCGTCATGAGCTTACGTACGGTCTTTCAGCATCAAATGCGAGCTTTGATTTAGATTACACTGATTACTTCTTAGATTCAGGTACATCTAAGCCAGGTAGCACTGAAGTGCCTAAATCAGAGTCTGAGAAGCGTGGCATTTTTGTACAAGATCAAGTCTATCTATTAGATGAAGCGTTGGTGGTTACGGCAGGGCTTCGTTATGATGATTACAAAGCTTCACCAGAGCAGTCTTCAGGGTTAGAAGACCATAACAGTGATGCACTCACATCGCGCTTAGGTGCGGTATATCATTGGAATCAACATTTCAGTACTTACGCGCAATACAGCGAAGGTTTCCGTGCGCCATCAATTTATGAGTTGTATTACGATAAAGATAATGCTGCGCATGGCTATAAAATTGTTTCAAACCCTAATTTGAAGCCAGAAGAAAGCCAGTCTTATGAGGTCGGTTTACGCGCAAATAATAATGTGGGTGCGTTAGAACTGTCTGCCTTCTATAACGACTACACAAACTTCATTAAGAGCTCGACGGTAAACACTGGTGGCATTGATATTACAACCAATGAAAACGTTGATGAAGCTGAAATATACGGTGCCGAATTTAAAGGTAGCTTGTGGTTAGATGAAGCTGTAGGTGCCCCTATGGGGTCATATGCACGTTTATCTTTAGCGTACCTTGATGGTGAAGATAAAAATACGGGCAAAACATTAGATACTATTGCGCCATTTACGTCTGTTGTTGGTTTGGGTTACGACGCTCCAAACGAACAGTGGGGTAGTGTTGTAAATGTTACTATGGTGGCAAGTAAAACGGATTGGGAACAAGACGATAATCTAGATGCATCTAGCTATACGGTTGTTGACTTAACTGCTTACTACCGCCCAATGAAAGATTTAACACTTCGTGCTGGCTTATTTAATGCTCTTGATGAGAAATATTGGCAGTATCAAGATCTAGAAGGTCAAACAGCATCGGCTCAAGGTATTGATATCCGTACTCAACCTGGTCGTAATTGGGGTGTTAACTTGAACTACGATTTTTAATCGATAGATGAATGTAGGCCACACCGATTAGGTTTTGAATCTAACGTTTATAATAACCGCATCGTTTGATGCGGTTCTTTTATTGAGGGGCTAGGCTAGAACAATAAATTATTCAAACGTACCTTTTACACAATACTCATTTTGTTTGAATAGCACTTTGCCTTTTGCCATTGTGAGTGTTAACGCAAGGTCAGCTTCATTCAGGAATACGAGATCTGCCATTTGATTTATCTCTAAACAACCGCGGTCATCTAATTTCAATCTGCTTGCGACATTGCTTGATACTGTATTCCAACTCTTTTCCAGTGGTAAACCTGCTGCAATCAATTCTCGAATTGTACCGAGTAAACTATCAAAGCCAGCTATTCCCATTCCCGACATATTACCATTGTCATCAAATTCAGGAATGCTGCCATTGCCGTCAGAACTTAATGTTAACTGATCTAGATTCACACCAGCTTCAAGTGCTTGTATAATAGCTTTACTTGGATTGACTGCACCTTTTGCACCAAGGTTAGGGTCAACACCTGAAGTTAAATCAATACTCCCACCTTTTAGCGCAAATTTAATTGCGTCATTTAATAAGTTATCGTTACGGTTAACATGAGTAGGTAAAAAGTGCTTAATAGGAATGTCACTATTTTCAAGAGCTTGATCAATTAGCTTTAATGTCTCTTTTGAATTACCCATGTGAACCACAATAATACCGGGCTTATTCGCTAACATAGAAGCCACTCGTACTTCCGAAGCTATCCGTATAAGCTCTTCAACACTAAGGTGAGAAGCACGGTGATCGGCGATAGCTATTTTGCAGCCTAATACTTTATCAATAAACACAACATCTTTATAAACTGAATCAGTAATGGTTGGTGAAGGTACACGATAAGATCCTGTTACCATATAGGCAGAAATACCTTCTTCGTCTAATGCTTTAACTTTTGCGTAGAGTGATTCGACATGTCGGGTTGCACTGTCTGTACCTAACAAACCAAGTACTGAGGTAATGCCTGCTTTTACCAATTTACTCACTTGTACTTCAGGTGTACGGCTTGAAAAGCCACTTTCACCACCGCCGCCAATAAGGTGAACATGTTGATCAATAATACCTGGAAGAACAAATTGATTAGAAGCATCTAACTCTTCACAAGGTAACTTTAGATTACTTGTTGTTATGGAAGAGTTTATGCCGATGATTTTATCATTACAAATAAGTATATCAGCTTTTATGAGCCCTTTTGGGGTTAGAATCGTTCCATTTTTTATAAGTTTTAGCATACTAAATCCATTTAAATATTTGATTAAAAAATAAATCAGGGTGGGTATCAGCGATTCATTCTGATACTAATATAAGTTGATCAACTTTTCTCGTATACGTAGCACAGATTTCATTTTGATAGGACAAAACAAGAACGCATCATGTTTTAAATTGATTTAACTAAAATAAGCGGTATGAAGTATAAGTTATTAACTGAATAGTTTTCAAGGTTAGAGTCTAATATGATTTTTTGGTGGGTGGTGTATATTATTTTATTTGCTATTCTGTTGTTGATTTGAGTGTGGTGTTAATAGTGTGAGAAATAAGAGGTGATGAGTGAGAAGTGAGATTCGTTATTATAATTGACACTCTTTTGAATGGTGGGTTTTGGTTTAATTTATTGTTTTAACTCATTTATTTCTATTTGTTCTTTGTTTTAATGTTTTTAAATGGTTAAGTCGTACAGTGATGTATGGGTTTGTAATGTTATTTTATAACTCTTGTCTTTTGTGTGAGATTTATAGTGTTTGATATTATATTTAACTGGTTAATATACTAGGTTTAATCTGTTGATGTTATTTCTTGTGTGGATGGTGTTTCGTTTTTGTTTATTTAAGATGATTTTTAATATAGGTTGATAGCAGGTGGAACTGATGAGTGAAATATCAAATAATATAATGTTAAAAAAGAAAAAAAGGATGCAGCATTATAGTGCTGTTATAGGTTTAATTGTTGGTGTTGGCTTTTTACCTAATACAGCAAATGCAAGTGATGAGGATCTGACCTATCTGGAGGAGATGGGTAAGCGTCTATTTTTTGAAAAAATCTCATTACAAAGAAATATGTCGTGCTCGACGTGCCATTCTGCTGGTACTGGTGGTACTAATGGTGATTCAAATATAAACCTTGAAGATGTAGCTGTTACAGGTTCCGATGGTGTTCAAGTTGGTAACCTCAAACCACCTACAAATCAATATGCACAATTTTTAAATGAGGTGGGAGACCCAGAAGGGTTGAAACTTTTTGACGTGGCTTGTCCTGGTTTTGCTCCTGCACCGTGTGGTGGAGCATTCTGGAACGGCCGTGCTGAAGGTGATTTAATTGAAACTGTACATAATATTGATGTATTCGCGGGTCTAAATAGCAAATACGAAACGATGTATAAAAAATATTTAGGTCCCGTAGCTGATCAAGCACATGCAAGCCCATTTATTAACCCACTTGAGCAGGCGAAGGACGATAAGTTTAAGGTATGTACGCAGGTTAGAGGAACGACATGGGGTAGACAGTTATACCAATATGCTTGGGGAGAGCACCTTTACTGTAGCTATAGTCAAGTGGATGAGATATTTGCGAGATTTTCGGTCGCTTTAGCTGCTTGGCAAATGTCTAGCGATAATAACCGCTTTGACTCTAAAAGAGATTTAGCATTAAAAAATGATTATGATGGATTATTCCCGTTTGATGATTTTACTGATCAGGAAAATGAAGGACATGATCTTTTTTATGGTCAAGCTAGGTGCTTCTTTTGCCACCAGAGCGGGAATAATAATGGTGTTGGCAAGTTTGAACGTTATACCAATGATTTCTACTTCAACATAGGGGTACCAAGAAATCATAAAATACCTAATGACCCAGCACCGGATGTAGGCTTATTTGCCACAACCTCGAATAGTGATCATTTAGGTGAACATAAAGTACCAACATTGCGTAATGTTGATAAACGACCATCCCCATATTTTGTTAAAGCTTATACCCATAATGGTTGGTTTAAATCGTTAGAGCAACTTGTCCATTTTTATAATACGGCTACTGTGAAAGCAACATGTTCTAACGAGTATATAACGGCTGAACAAGCTATAGCAGAAAACTGTTGGCCAGCTCCTGAGATCAATGAAAACTTCGCGGGGTTTGCTGTTGGTAATCTTCGATTAGATGCTGATCAGGAGGCTGCAATAGTCTCGTATCTGAAAACACTTACCGATACAACAAGCGTTGAACCACCAAGTGTATACCTACCATATACCTATGATAAAAGTCGTTTAGATCATAACGATGAGGAAAGTTATGAACAGGAAGCACCTATTTATGATTATAGAGAATCTATCAGAAGTCGATATATGCGATAAAAACTGGGTTAATTCAGCGTTAATTTAGTACTGCGAACATTGGGTACTTACAGTGCCCAATGTTCGGCTTTTTACTCTAAAGGATAATTATCTAGCGACAGGTACTTCGACTTTTTGATATTGGTCTAAATCAAATAATTTGTCTCGAATCGCCCAAAACCGACCGCTCTTTCTCGCGATAACAATTTCTGGTGGACGTAAGCGGTGTTCGTTATTCGCTACTTTTGTTGGCGCAGTATCAGTAAACGGGCGATGGCGATCAACAAGGTGAGGGTTAATGAATTTCTTCAAAAAATTCTCTTTTTGCGTTTTGTTCGAAAGTGGCCATACTTCGCTAATTTCAGCCCCTTCATCACTCACATAAATTACTTTAAGCTGGGGTTTATCAAATTTGTTTTTTCCTGGCTCTAAACGAAAATCTGTACACTTCATGATCATGGCATCTTTCAATTTTAATGCATCACGCAGCTTTTTGTCTGGATCAACCATTACCGCATTACATTGATGGCAACGACGAGCAGCTATATCATTATCTGCGCCACATTCTTCACAATACTTAGCCCGAAAACGGTAACCACATTCTTCGCGTTCACCTGTGTCATCGTCTTCAAAATACCCTTGGCAACGACGACCATAATGTTCAACCAAAAATCCAGCGGGATCGAGCTTACCCCAAAAGCTGTTATTGAATCCGCAAGCAGGGCAGGGAACCATAATCACTTCACTGTCGCTGTTGGGCTTAGGATCGCCAACTTCAGGTTGATACAAGTCGTAGCAGTTACCGGCATATTCTAAGATTAAGCAATCTTCTTTACCTTCAGACAAACGCAAGCCGCGTCCGACTATTTGCTGATACAAGCTGATGGATTCTGTTGGACGTAATATTGCGATTAAATCGACATGTGGAGCATCAAACCCTGTAGTGAGTACTGATACATTCACAAGGTATTTAATTTCTTGGCGTTTGAATGCATTAATAATGCGGTCGCGTTCATCTAACGGTGTATCGCCAACAACCAATGCTGCATTTTCATGCGCAAGATATCCCAGAATTTCTTGAGCATGATTAACGGTAGACGCAAAGATCATCACACCTTTACGATCTTTTGCATAATCAATTACTTGCTCAATAATCATAGGTGTAGCACGGGATGATTTTTCGATAATACTGTCTAAATCTGATTCTCGATAATTACCCGATGCAGATGGCGTTAAGCTAGAAAAGTCATACCCGATAACCGCCATATCCATCACTTTGGGTTCTGTTAGGAAATTTTCATCCAACAAATAACGAATAGGTAGCTCGAAAATGCAATCACGAAAGAAGCGTTCTTGTTCAGTCTTTACCTGTCCACGGGTATGGTATTTATAAATCCACCCAGTACCCAATCGATAAGGCGTTGCCGTTAACCCTAGAATTTTGATGCCAGGGTTAATAGTTTGAACATGAGTGATTACACGGCGATACGCGCTATTTTCATCATCAGGCACCCGGTGGCATTCATCAATCACTAGTAATGAAAATTCATTAGCAAACAGTTCTAAACTATTGGCCATTGATTGCACCGAGGCAAACACAACTTGTTGATCTGTTTCTTTTCGTCCTAACCCTGCAGAAAATATAGAGGCTTTTAAGCCATAGCTCTCATATTTTGCATGATTTTGTTCAACAAGCTCTTTTACATGCGTTAACACTAATACTCGACCACGAGCGATACGTGCTAGTTCAGCCACGACAAGGCTTTTACCTGCTCCGGTAGGTAATGCTAAAACGGCTGGGCTGGTGTTTTTACGAAAGTAGTGAACAGTGGCTTTCACGCTGTCTTGTTGGTAAGGACGAAGGGTATACATAAACTCGATAATGCACATAAAACAGGTTATCAGTGTAACGATAAATAAGGCGGATGGCGATAAGAAAGCAGTGCTAAGGTTGCGTAAAATATTGAGGAACGATGGAAGTGAATGAAGATGATTCTGATAGTCTTTGAGTCGTAATTATCGTCAATCGTCAATTAACGATTGATCCGGTATGAGAAAGGCGTATATTAATCGTTAAAAGGCGATTGTCTTATATTTATTTAACCTTAATAATCGTATTTCGACGATTAACGATTAACGATTAACGATTAACATTCAAGTTCTGAGTGAGGCTCATATGCAACCTAAATTAGGTTTTCTCGATAGATTTTTAACATTGTGGATATTCATAGCGATGGCTGTGGGTGTTGTGTTGGGTGTTTCTTTTCCTGATGCTATTGCAAATTGGAATACATCGCTGTCGGTTGGTACAACAAATGTACCGCTAGCGATTGGTCTTATTTTGATGATGTACCCACCATTAGCGAAAGTGAATTACAGCTTAATGGGTAAGGTACTGGAAGATAAGAAAGCCATTACGTTGTCACTTGTGATGAACTGGTTAGTCGGACCAATTTTGATGTTTGCGTTGGCAGTCATCTTTTTAGGTGATCATCCAAGCCTAATGACAGGCGTTATTTTAATCGGTTTAGCACGTTGTATCGCAATGGTGCTGGTATGGAATGACATAGGTGGCGGCAATAAAGAATACGCTGCGGCATTAGTGGCATTGAATAGTGTGTTCCAAATCGTGACATACAGTTTCATGGCATGGTTATTTATTACAGTACTGCCACCCTACTTTGGCGTTAAAGGTCAGTTGGTAGACATATCGATTGGTGAAATTGCAAAAAGTGTCTTTATTTACCTTGGTATTCCGTTTATTGCTGGTTTTCTTAGTCGTAAGGTATTGGTCGCGAAGAAAGGGGAGCAGTGGTACACCGAGAAGTATATTCCTGCTATTTCACCTATTACGTTAATTGCGCTATTAGCCACCATCGTTCTGATGTTTAGCTTGAAAGGCGAGATGATTGTTGAATTACCAATGCAAGTTGTGCTGGTGGCTGTTCCATTGGTTATCTACTTTGTATTGATGTTTTTGATTAGCTTTTTTACGGCGAAAAAGATGGGTGTGCCATTTGATAAGAATGCATCCATAGCGTATACCGCGACAGGTAATAACTTTGAATTAGCAATTGCTGTTGCGATAGCAGTGTTTGGTTTGAACTCACCGGAAGCATTTGCAGGGGTTATTGGTCCACTGGTGGAAGTACCAGTACTGATTGCCTTGGTGAATTTCACGTTAAAAATGAAAAATAATTACGTGACCAAGGGTCAAGTGCAAACCAATAACGCGAATAGCTAGGAGTAATAAGATGAAAAGTATTCAAGTATTTGATCCATCGATGTGTTGTTCAAGTGGTGTCTGCGGGACGGATGTTGATGCGTTACTGGTGGCTTTTTCTGCCGATGTGGATTGGCTAAAAGCGAAAAATGTGGACATCGAGCGTTTTAATTTAGCGCAACAACCAATGGCATTTGTAGAGCATGCTGCCGTGGCTGGATTTCTAGAAACAGCAGGTGCAGAAGGTTTGCCACTGACATTAGTGAACGACCAAGTTGTATTGACAGGGCGCTATGCCACACGTGAGGAATTAACACGTTGGGCAGGGCTTAACGTTACTGCTTCTGAAACATCAGTGAATGCATCGACTTCAACATCATGTTGTTCATCTTCATGTAAGTGTTAATCAAAAGGGCTGTGTCATGATTGGATTTTTACATACCCCCCCACCGTTTCTGTTTTTTACGGGTAAAGGCGGTGTCGGCAAAACATCACTGGCGTGTGCTTCGGCATTGGCGTTAGCAGAGCAAGGCAATAGAGTGTTGTTAGTGAGCACCGATCCGGCTTCGAATGTCGGTCAAGTGTTCGATACCCAAATCGGTAATCAGATCACCCCTATTCAACATGTCGAGAATTTGTCCGCTATTGAAATTGATCCGCAGGCAGCTGCACAGGCATATCGTGAGAAAATTGTAGGCCCAGTGCGTGGTAAGTTACCAGAAGCGGTCGTCAATAGTATCGAAGAGCAGCTATCTGGGGCATGCACTACTGAGATTGCCGCATTTGATGAATTTACGGCTCTGCTGACTGACAAAACCTTGCAAACTACGTATCAGTATATTGTGTTTGATACAGCCCCAACGGGGCACACTATTCGCTTACTGCAATTACCGGGTGCTTGGAATGAGTTTTTAGAGCACGGGCAGGGCGATGCATCTTGTTTAGGTCCACTGGCTGGGCTTGATAAACAGCGTGAAAAATATTCGCAAGCAGTGGATGCATTGTCAGATAAGACGCAAACGCGTTTGATTTTGGTGGCACGTGCACAAGCATCGACGTTACAAGAAGTCGCGCGAACCCATGTTGAGTTGGGGGATATTGGTTTAAAAGAGCAGTACCTTGCGATCAATGGTTTATACCCTGAAGCAGCTATCGACAATGATGCGCTGGCGTTGGCGGTGTATCAGCGTGAACAACATGCGCTGGTGGCGATGCCTGAAGGCTTGCAGCGGCTACCACAAGATCGATTACCTTTGTTATCGAGCAATATTGTGGGCTTAGATAGCTTGCGTGCTTTAGTCTCAACCTCGGTGGAGAGTGTTAGTGAGTCGTCAACGTCTGACGTCACGACGATTCAACAGGATGCCTACCCGCACCTTGATACTTTGGTGGATGAACTGGCTGAAGCCGGTCATGGTTTAGTGATGCTGATGGGCAAAGGTGGAGTAGGGAAAACCACCATTGCTGCGGCATTGGCTACAGAACTGGCCTTACGGGGTCACGATGTGCATTTAACCACCTCCGATCCTGCTGCGCATTTGAGTGAAACGTTGAACGGTTCGTTAGCGAATTTAGAGGTGAGCCGTATTGATCCTGAGGTTGAAACTCAACGTTACCGTGAGCGCGTGATGGCGACCAAAGGTAAAAACCTGGATGAGGCAGGCAAAGCATTACTGGAAGAAGATTTACGTTCACCGTGCACAGAAGAAATTGCCGTGTTCCAAGCATTCTCTCGTGTGATTCGTGATGCGAATAAGCGCTTTGTGGTGATGGATACCGCGCCAACTGGGCATACTTTATTATTGCTTGATGCGACAGGTGCTTACCATAAAGAAGTGTCACGCCAAATGGGTGACAAAGGTATGCACTTCACAACGCCGATGATGCAACTGCAAGATCCGATATTAACTAAAGTCGTGATTACCACATTGGCAGAGCCGACACCGGTACAAGAAGCGGTGAGTTTGCAATCCGATTTACAACGTGCAGGAATTTCACCGTGGGCGTGGGTCGTGAATCATGCGTTGGTACAGGCGCCACTGACAGCGCCATTGATGCAAGAAAGGGCGGCACAGCAACTACCGTACATTGAAGCAGTACAAGCTCAGCACAGTCAACGATTGGCGGTAGTACCATTACAGCATGCTGAGCCTATTGGCACCAAAGCCTTGCACGCACTCTGTTGTGCATCGTAATTAACGGGAGTTTGCTTGTAAGGTGATTTAATGGTTCTTGCTACAGCTGTAAATGACAAAGGCGCATCTTGTGATGCGCCTTCTTCTTCATGTGCGGGTAATTAATGTTGTGGTGTTGTAGGTTATGACGCGATGTTCAACGGTACTTCGTTTGGGGTGATGGTTTTTGTCATCATACAAAACTGTCGACGAGGAACATAATCATGCCTTTCATAGAAGCTACGAGCACCGGCATTACCGATATTAACTTCTAGTGATAGTGCGTGGATTCCTGATTGCGCCATATGATGTTCAATTTGTGGGATTAATTCTGTTCCTATCCCTTGTTGGCGCCAATCAGGTTTTAGGTAAAATTGGTCGATAAGCCCAACACGTCCACCGTACTCAAGGCTAAAACTGTAGCTGACGATGATATGACCCGCGATGATTTTATCGCCTTCGTGTTCAACTTCAATTAACCATGCTTGCCCAAGTTCTGGATTGCTGATTAGTTGGTTAACTGCATGATTAGTCTGCTCTATTCTTTGAGGTAGAGCTTCATAAGCAAAAAGTTCTTCAATGAGTTTCATTAGCATGTCTACAGACGACGAGCTTGGCGCAATAAGAGATATATTCATAATTAGACCTTTGTTATAAGGCGTATCATTATTTTGATTAGTAACCAGTATCACTCTTTTTTTGTTCTTGAGTAACGTTAGTAGCATACAGGTTATACGTAACAACTGTGTTATTAGTCTACTGTTATAAGACCCATATAAGACAAAAATGTTCAGCTTTTTGAGCTTAGTTATAGATTTTAAAAAAAGGCGAAAATTTTGTCTCAAAAAATTGAATCTCACTTAGTTGGTTAGAATTCGTAAGTTTTTAATGCAAGTTAGGCGTGAGCTTTTTATAATGCCGTCCCTTTTGTTACACGCGGAGCCCGTAATGAGGCTTGATAAATTCTTAGCTACCACTTTAGGTATTACTCGTAAAGAAGCCGGTAGATTATTAAGTAATAAAATGATTGAAGTGAATGGCAACGTTGTTAAGAGTGCTTCACTGAAAATCACCGACGATTGCGATGTTGAATTTAATGGCAAAAAACTAGCCTTACAAGGACCGCAATACTTCATGCTGAACAAGCCTGAAGGTTTTGTTTGTTCGCATGTTGATGATCATAACCCTACAGTCTTCGTTTTGTTTGATGAAGTAAGCCCTGAAAAAATGCACGTTGCAGGGCGTTTGGATGGCGATACAACAGGGTTAACGTTACTTACCGATGATGGCCAATGGTCACACCGTGTGACTTCTCCTCGTCATGTTTGTGAAAAGGTCTACCATGTTGAGTTGGCCGATCCTGTACCTGAAGAAACGATTCAAACGTTTTTAGAGGGAGTTCAGCTACGCGGTGAGAAAGATATTACTCGCCCTGCTAAATTAGAAATTTTAAGTGAACGTGAAGCAATACTAACGATCACTGAAGGTAAATATCACCAAGTTAAGCGTATGTTTGCTGCTGTAGGTAACCGAGTTGTTGGTCTTCACCGTGAGCAAGTCGGTGCTGTTGTTCTAGATGAAAACTTAGAACCAGGTGAGTACCGTCGCTTAACAGAAGAAGAGATTGCTTCTTTTCTGAAAAAGTAATGTATTGAGCTAAAACTGAAGGCATAACGTAGGTTTCCTATCTTGTTATGCTTTTTTATAACGTGTACTCAAGTTACCTCTGAATCCTGTATTTTGATCTCACTTGGGTACAACGTTAATTGAGTATCGTAATGTTTAGTGTTTTTCGTTACGAACATTTATGAATATTGAGTAAAGCTGCATAAAATAGAAACTTATCTATTCCTAATAGGAAAGAATAAAAAACATCTATTCATCGTACAATAACTTTCTTTATCTTCCATTCTGCTGTTTTTTCTATGGCACATACAATAGTGAAATTATGACCCAACAAGACAGTCAACGACTGAGCCTGCAACTTATTATTATTTTGGGGGCGATTGCTGCGTTAACCCCGCTTGCTATCGATATGTATTTACCTGCGATGCCTGCGATCGCCAAAGATTTGATGGTTTCTCCAAGCTTAGTTCAAGCAACATTAACCGCTTATACTGCTGGTTTTGCTATCGGACAATTACTACATGGGCCATTAGCAGACAGTTATGGTCGTCGTCCTATTCTTATCATTGGTATTGTATTCTTTACTATTGCTGGGGTGATGAGTGCGTTAAGCACAAATATTCATGAGCTTATGTGGTTCCGTGCGGCACAAGGTTTTGCTGGTGCCTCTGCTGCCGTGATTATTCAGGCCTTAGTACGAGATATGTTCGAGCGCGATGAGTTTGCTCGTACTATGTCTTTTGTTACGTTAGTAATGACGATAGCGCCACTTGCAGCACCAATGATTGGCGGTTATATGTCAATTTGGTTTGGCTGGCGTTCTATATTCTGGTTGCTCGCGATATGTGCCGTATTGGTTATTATTGCTGTGGTATGGAAAATTCCAGAGACACTGGCGGTTGAAAAGCGTTTACCTTTTCATATTGGTTCAACGTTTAGAAATTATGCCAAGTTAATGACCACACCAACGGCTGTTGGTTTGGTATTTTGTAGTGGTTTCTCTTTCGCTGGTATGTTTACATTTCTTACCGTTGGTTCGTTTGTTTATATCGATATTTACCATGTCAGTACCCAAAACTTTGGTTACTTATTTGGCCTTAACGTACTTTGCTTAATTTTAATGACAAGTATAAATGGTCGAATGGTGAAAAAGGTAGGCTCACACTGGATGCTACGTTTTGGTTTGATTATTCAGCTTATTGCCGGTATTGGGCTTATCGTTGGGCAAGTGTTTAATCTTGGCTTGTGGGGAGTCGTTGTTCCTGTCATGCTTTTCGTTGGTACTATCTCAATTATTGGTAGTAATACCATGGCATGTTTATTATCTAAATATCCACATATGGCAGGTACTGCATCTTCATTAGCCGGTACATTACGTTTTGGTACGGGCACCGTGGTAAGTGGTATTGTCGCCTTATTACATAACTCGACAGTATGGCCGATGGCAGCGACAATGGCACTGTGTGCTGTATTATCTGCTGTGTTTTACTGGTTACTAGCAAAAAATGCATAACCTTTAGCGGTGCAGTTGAATCTAAAGCTTAAGATATAAAAATGATATGTGCTTAATCACAGCCATGATTAAGCACATGTACAAAGGAATAACATGGCAATTTTCTCTCAAGAAATCTACAAAGTGGTCACAATCGGCTTGAATACGCTGGAATCATCACAAGCATCAGGTAAAACACCGCGAAACCCAGTCAGTGAAGCGCATTACTTGAATGCATGGGTAACAAAATCGATTAAGCAGCAAAATTTTGACCGTAGCGTTGTAAAAACTTTAATGATGTGGCAACAGCAAGGTCGCAGTATGGGTAAAAACGCCCAACTGAAATTGAATTTTGAGTGCTTAGCCGAAACATTTTCAGGTGTGATAAATGCAGATGGTAAAGAAAAGTGTATAACACAAGCAACACTACAGGCATTTTATGCTGCGCTAGAGCATGCTGACTGGCTTATCACTACAGAGTTCGAAGTAAACCGTAAGGTGACACACTTTACAGACGGACAGGCATCATTAGTTGTATGTAGTAAGCAGCTTCAGAACGCCTTTGACGAGCAGGGTGAATTGGTAAAGCCATTATCTTTGTATGTGCGAGGAAATGTTCAACCGTTCATTGATCTTGCATTTGCATCTGGTTTGTTACTTTTTAAAGTGACAGATTACAAGTCGAAGGTGAAATATCACGGAGAATTTGTAATATACCCAGCTAATAATGGTGAGCACCTACCAGAATTGCCAACACGCAGCCTGTAAGTGTAAATTCATTAGAGTACAAATCAAAGTGGGCCCAATAGGGTCCATTTTTTTTTGCTTTTTTATTTTTGATAAAAGTATGTATATTGAACAGCTGCTTGGCTAAAAAAAGAGCGACTCAAGCGTTAGTGAGAGGTGAAAAGAGTGAAGTGAGTTAATTTATTAAAGTGATGATAATTAGTGTTCTAACTATCTGATATCGAAGATGGTTTAAATAATATTGGAATACTATTCATGTAAATAAATCGCTTAGTGACTAAAAATAAACGCATTTTTCTCTGGAATAATAATGATCATGCTGCTAATGTGACGCCCCTCACACACACCGTGAGTATTTTATGCAAAGCAATGCATGCCAGATTGGCAAAGATATTACAGCTACATCAAGTACATCAAAGCGTCGTCTTGACGGTAAACTCGTTCCAGCACTAACGATTGGCTTTATTAGCCTTTTCTTATTGGCTGCCCTTATTGATCTTCCCCGTTTTACACTCCTGATCCAAGAATTATTCTCAGCAGCAGCCGGACAATTTGGCTTCTGGTGGCAATGGCTAATGGTTGCTAACTTTGCCATTGCGTTATGTATCGCAGTAAGCCGTTACGGAAAAACCCGTATGGGTGTTGAAACCAAACCTACTATTGGCACATTTCGCTGGTTAGCGATGATTATGTGTACGTTATTAGCAGGTGGTGGTGTTTTCTGGTCTGCGGCCGAACCTATTTATCACTTTATTACACCGTCACCAAGCTACCCTGGTATCGTTGGTTCCACATCCGAAGCTGTTGTTCCCGCATTAAGCCAAAGCTTTTTACATTGGGGCTTTCTTGCATGGTCTGTACTGGGTACGTTAGCAACTATCGTATTGATGTATGCACACCATAACCATGGTATTAAACTGCGTCCACGTGCATTGTTGTTCCCTCTAGTTGGTGACCGTCTTGAAAACCATTGGTTTGGTGCTGTTATTGATGCATGTTCTATTATTGCAGTAGCAGCCGGTACGATTGGTCCAATCGGTTTCTTAGCATCACAAATGGGCTATAGCCTAGAAGTGCTCACTGGCATTAAAAATGACAGCAGTACTCAGCTAATGATCTTAGGTGCCGTTGTTTCTGTTTGTGCTATATCTGCAGCATCAGGTATGGATAAAGGTTTACAGTGGCTAAGCCGTTTGAACGTGATCGGCGCATTTGCCTTGCTATTAGCAATCCTTATTTTAGGTCCAACACAGTTTATTTTTGAACAGTTTGGTAACGCGTTTGCTGGTTACTTACAGCACATGCCAACGATGAGCTTGACTAACAGCACGCCTGGATGGAACGTATGGTGGACATGGTTCTTCTGGGGCTGGTTCATTGGTTTCGCACCTATGATGGCAATCTTTATTGCACGTATTTCAGAAGGTCGTAGTATTCGTGAGTTAGTATTGGCTGTTGCTGTTGGCGCACCGATTGTGACTAACTTCTGGTTCACCGTATTGGGTGGTACAGGTATCTTCCTTGAGCTACAAACTCCTGGAATTATTTCTGGCCCACTAAACGATGCTGGTTTACCTGCTGTACTGCTTGCTTCGCTTCAGCAATTACCATTAAGTGGAATTTTACTTCCTGCATTCTTGGTATTGACCACAACGTTTGTTGTGACAACTGGCGATTCGATGGCGTATTCTATCGCAATGGTTGTGTCGGGCGATAATGAACCGGATCGTAAACAGCGTATATTCTGGGCTGTTATTATGGGTGCGGTTGCTGCAGTATTATTACTTGCGGGTGATGGCGGCTTAAATGCGTTGCAGTCCTTCATTGTGATTACAGCGGTGCCAGTGTCCTTCATCATCGCTGCGACCTTGATAACCGGTCCTATTGCTGCGATTAAAATGACCAAGATGCAGAATGCACGTATTGCTGAGAAAGCATTACAAGCTGCATAATCGGTCACATATCGATTCCTTATAAGGTATTGATAAAGCGTGAAAAAAAGAGGCGATAGATTCGCCTCTTTTTTTATGCCTGCTATTTATACCAACCTAAATAAGTACCTGAACATTCTTGCTGGTTAAAATCGATAATAATTACGTTAGAAATTTTATAATTAAAACCACTAGTTATTTCAATTTCTGTCTTGTTCTATTGCTTAGGCTAACGGGTGAATAATTAGTTAAATCGTTTCATGATTACCAGCTTGAGCTTTTGCTTTACAGCGCTTCACAAGGGCATAAGTCATACCTCTGAAGATAAAAAGGTGTGCAGGCATCATGGCGAACCAATACAGTAAGCCAGAGAACCCCTCAGGGTGCCACCAAGCGCGAATATCGATTTCTCGATGATCGCCTTTATCTTCAATGGTGAACTCAAGGCGTCCAAGTCCAGGGGCTTTCATACCAAACAGTAATGATAGGAACTTATTAGGTACGAGTTTAATAACTTTCCACGAGTCAATCTTATCACCTTGTTCTAAGGTGTTTGGATCGCGTCGATAACGCTTTAATGCATCACCTCCAATGGCAAAATCCATCCACTCCCTAATTCGCCATAAGCTGTTAGCAAAAAAATACCCTTCTTTACCACCCACTAATTGAACTTGACGCCAAAGGTCTTCTGCACTTGCATCGGTCTTTAGTGTATATCCCGCTTGCTTGGGGTAATAGCCGTAACCCGTTTGCCAGCGGGCAAGGGCGTCAGGGTCGAACCCCCAAATTTGACTGCGAACCACTTCAGTTTCTTGTCGAAGTGCTTCTTTAACTGCTTCATCGTAGGGTAATAGATGCTGAGGGATTAAAGATTGAATCGCAGTACCATCGGCAGGTAAATCAAAACGTAACCCACCGATTAATGCTTTGGCAATATTGGTGGGCACAGAGGTGATAATTTTTAGCCAGTAGGCAGCCATTGTGGGCGTGAGAAAACTGAGTGGAACAACGTGAATCTTTTTCCCCATTAATCTACCCAATGAACGCATTTGATCCTCATAGGTTAATGGGTCAGGTCCTGCAACATCCATGATTTGATGTCGAGTTGGTTCGAATTTAAGTAGCTCTAATAAGTAGTGGAGTAAGTTGTGTAAAGCGATAGGGGAGTTTCGTGATTTTACCCATTTAGGCGTTAGCATTATTGGTAAGTGGTAAACGAAATCTCGCATCACTTCGAATGCCGCAGAACCAGGGCCAATAATGATGCCTGCACGTAATTCAGTCACCGGAATAGCACTTTCACGTAAGATTTCACCTGTCGCTTTACGTGCAAGTAAATGTTTAGAGTCACTCGAGTCAGATTGAAGCGCACCAAGGTAGATAACACGCTTTACATTACTGAGCTTTAACCCTTGGCTAAAGTGCCGAGCTGTTCCTAATTCAACATCGATAAAATCATGACCATGGTTCATACCATGAACAAGAAAGAATACGGCATCAACACCTTCAAGAAGTGGTTTGAGGTCAGTATCTTTACTTAAATCAAGTTCATGGAGCTCAATATTGGGAATTGCATCCCAGCCTCGCTTTTTCAGTAATTTTAAGCTACGCCCTGTTGCCTTTACCTTATAACCGCTATTTACGAGTTCTGGTACTAGGTGACTGCCAACATAACCTGATGCCCCGACTACCAGAATTGTTTTAATCATGTAATGCCTGCTCCTTGCTTGCAACGATTGGTGTAAGGAAGTGAGATTAATTATTTCTTGTAATACGCGTAGTTATGCACTTAATATTTGAATTTAAGTACATTTAATTGTTAAAAATCATAGCTATTCAAACTGTAGCGGATAATATCTGCTCTGTCTTTCATATTTCTTTAACTTCGCACTTCTTATTGATTACAGAATCATTAAGGCGGTGATTTACTTCTTGCCGAGGCCCGCATGCTTTCACTGGCATTATCGCATTTACGTGGTGATTTTTTACGCCGCTTGTTATTTATTGCATTGCCTATTGCTTTGCAGTCAATGCTGTTTTCGAGCAGAAGTCTTGTTGATATTTTAATGCTAGGGCAGTTGGGTGAACTAGAAGTCGCTGCTATGGGGATTGCAGGCAAAGCGCTATTTGTCGCGGTGATTATGTTGTTTGGTGTTAGCACTGGTGGTGCATTGTTAACGGCACAATACTGGGGAGCAGGAAACAGAGAAGGGGTAAAGCAAGGTACAGCGTTAACCTGGGTAATGAGTACAATAACGGCGGTGATTTTAGGCTGCGTATTTTTCTGGATACCTGAAAAAGTGATCGGGTTAGCGACTCAATCGCCTGACGTTATTGCACTAGGGGCAAAATACCTCGCTATTACGTCATTTAGTATGTTTGCGATGGCGTGGGTTATCAGTATGGCGGTAGGGTTACGTGCGATGCACCAACCTGGTGTGAGTACTTTCTTTAGTGCTATTGGCATTGGTTTAAATATTTTCCTTAACTGGGTGCTGATCTTCGGGAAATTTGGTTTTTCTGAAATGGGGATTGTTGGTGCCGCATGGGCAACATTAATCAGTGGTCTTGTTGAAGTTACCTTACTTTATGCCTATTTATACTCACGTAAACACCTTCTCGCATTTACGACTAAAACCTTGATCGTAGTCTGTGAGTGGCAGCGGGTTAAACGCTTTTTAAGTTTATCGTTACCCACGACGTTTAATCATTTAGCATGGTCTTCGGGTATTTTTGTTTACCACGCTATAATTGGTCAAGCAGGTGTTGAAGGTTTAGCTGCTTTATCTATCATGACGCCAATCGAATCTTTATCACTTGCGATGTTAATTGGTATTTCTAATGCGTCAGCTGTTCTGATTGGTAATCAGCTTGGTGCAAATAACATGGAAGAAGCCTATCAGCAAGCATGGGCAGTATCGATATTTAATCTTATTTGTAGCATCATTCTTGCCATTGGCATGCTATTGATCCAAGACTCAATTTTGGATCTTTTTTCTGCTATTTCGAGTGAAACAAGAGAACTGACAGAGCACTTCTTTGTGGTTTTAGCTATCTCTATCGTACTAAAAAGTATACCGATGACAATGATTGTGGGAGTACTTCGTGCTGGAGGGGATATTCGTTTTTGCTTGTATCAAGATCTCATCGCACAGTGGGCTATAGGTATTCCAGTAACAGCATTTTGCGCGCTCGTGCTGAAGTTACCACTTGAATGGGTTTACGCATTACTTGCACTTGAAGAAGTTATTAAATGGTTTGGTTCTACAATTAGAGTTAGATCAAAAGCATGGATGAATAATTTGGTGGCTTAAAGGGCGTCGTTAGTAAACTTTGATTAAGTACAGAATGTACAGTTTCCGATAAATATAAAGCAAGGTGTATATCTTAATTGCTATTTATATAACATAACGAAAATAGGAAATTTGATACAGAATATGTTGATTGAGTGTAGGTTATTCGTTTTATTTAAAGCGAAAATGTAACGTATTACATTTATTTATGACGATAACACGCAAAAGCCTTTCTCGTTGTCTGGCTTTACTGTAAATTTCACTGTCTATAGAAATGATAAATGATGTTATTTTATTTTGGTGAGTGTTGATGTTACGACTTGTGAAGCTCTGTAAAGGTTATCAGGATGGTGGTGAACACCATTCTGTTTTACAGGGTGCAGAGCTTGATCTTAAACAAGGAGAACAACTTGCGCTAATGGGC
Source organism: Photobacterium profundum (assembly GCF_003026285.1). Classification (GTDB taxonomy): domain Bacteria; phylum Pseudomonadota; class Gammaproteobacteria; order Enterobacterales; family Vibrionaceae; genus Photobacterium; species Photobacterium profundum. Next base: position 74,626 of record NZ_PYOD01000012.1, on the reverse strand, counting down.
GAGAGTGGTTCTGGTAAAAGTACCTTATTAAACCTAATTGCAGGATTAGACACTGCTGATTCGGGTGAAATCTGGATGGATAAAGTACCTATTCATTCTATTTCAGAGCGTGAGCGTACTGCATTTCGCCGACATAATATCGGACTTGTTTTTCAACAATTTAATTTATTACCGACATTGACCATTGCCGATAATATTCGCTTCTGTCGCCAACTTAAAAAATTACCAGAAAAGCCTGAATTGTGGCGACAAATCATTTCAGCGCTAGATCTTATGCCTTTGCTTGGTCGCTATCCTGAAGAGATGTCGGGTGGTCAACAACAGCGAGCGGCAATTGCCCGCGCATTGTATATGGAACCTACCATCTTATTGGCCGATGAACCAACGGGCAGTTTAGATGAGCGTAATGCCAGTGCGGTTATTCGTTTGCTTATCAATTTAACGAAAAAGCTCGATTGTACCTTGCTGATGGTAACGCACAGCGAGCAGGTTGCTTCTCATATGAATGGTTGTATTCGTCTTCAAGGAGGACGCTTACATGTCAAGCCCCGTAGCTAAAGCTCTGTGGGGGCATTATAAACGTCATCCATTTCAAATATTACTTGTTTGGTTAGGTTTAACGCTGGGTATTGCACTGCTTGTTGGTGTAATGGCCGTGAATCAGCAAGCGAAAGAAAGCTACCAGCAGGGCGAACAACTTTTTGCCAACCCTTTCCCTTATCGTATTCGAAATAGCCAAACGGGACTTAAAGTACCTCAAGGCTTCTATATTCAAATGCGCCGCGCGGGCTTAAAAACCTGTATGCCCATAGAACAGCACCGTATTGTTACAGACCAAGCGCGTGATTTTGAAATCATAGGCATTGATCCAATTGCTATGTTCCCGCTAGTTAAAGGTCACACAACCGTACAAGATCAAAGTCAGTTAATGAATATAATGCAACCGCCTTATCCAATTATGATTGGTACTCAGCTAGCCAATTATATTGGTGTGCAAGAGGGCGATAAACTGACATTAGATTCAGGGCGAAAGATCGGGCCGTTACATATTGTAAGTGATGAGCGCGTGGGTGGACCTCGTATGATTGCCGATATGGCACTGATTCGAGAGCTTCAGCCAAGCGCAGGTTTTTCAACTGTCGCTTGTGGTGAAATGTCACCAAAAGCATTAGCAAAGTTAACGCAAATGTTACCGCCTGGTTTAACACTAGAGCGTCACCAAAGTGAGAAATTAGAGCCATTAACCGAAGCATTTCACCTGAATTTGTTTGCTATGGGCATGCTATCGTTTGTTATCGGCTTATTCATTTTTTATCAAGCTATGTCATTATCTTTGGCACAGCGTCAACCTCTAGTTGGGTTACTACGACAAGCTGGTGTTTCTGGGTTTCAACTGGCTGGTGCATTGAGCATTGAGCTTATCGTCTGGATTATTCTAGGCTTAGTTGGCGGAAATCTTTTAGGATTATTACTTGCTCAGCAATTACTCCCTTCAGTTGCCGCGACGTTAAACGATCTCTATAGCGCCAATGTGAATATGTCGATTGATTGGCATTGGACATGGGGTTTAGCCAGTGTTGCCATTGCTGTCTTTGGTAGTTTATTAGCATGCGGCTGGCCAATGTTACGTTTAATTAAAACGCCACCTGCACGCTTAGCAACTCATATGGCACTTGTTCGTTTCACTGGACGAGAGTTTGCCCTACAAGCTTTATTTTCTTGTGTGTTTATCGGTGCTGCTTTTGCTGTCTATCAGTTGCCGCATGGTCAGTTAGCTGGGTTTGTGCTTATTGCTTTCATTTTGATTGCATCAGGGTTAATGATGCCATTTTTGTTATGGCAGTTATTCCAAGGGTTAGGGCGAATCTTCAAAGATGCTCGATTACGTTGGTTTTTTTCAGATGCAGCTGCAAGCCTGAGTTATCGCGGCGTTGCAGCAATGGCATTTATGCTGGCTTTAGCCTCAAATATTGGTATGGAAACCATGGTAGGCAGTTTTCGCACGACAACAGAAACGTGGCTAAATCAGCGATTAGCTGCTGATATCTATGTGCGTCCGCCAACAAATGTTGCGCCTCGTATGTCTAAGTGGTTATCTGAGCAGCCTGAAGTTGATCAGGTATGGTGGCAATGGCGTAAAGAAACACAGACCGATGCGGGTACCTTACAAGTCATGAGTGTAGGCTCAAGTAAAGGTGAAAAGAAAGCATTATCGATTAAAGTGGTAGAGCCTAACTATTGGGAAAAGTTACATACCGAGCGTACTGTGATGGTGAGTGAATCACTTGCGCTTAAAAATGGTTGGTATCCCGGTGATGTTATTGATTTACCTGCCCCCATGCTGAAAAATTGGTTAATCACAGGGGTGTATTATGATTATGGTAACCCATACGGTCAGGTTTTAATTTCACAGCCAACATGGCAAGCCTTATGGCCTAAGGATGGCCAAGTTGGGTTGGCCATTCACATGAATGATAATACCGATAGTACGGATTTGATGGCCAGAATGGGAGAACGATTCCGCCTGCAGCCTGAAAGAATAAGTAACAATGCTAACTTATTGAATCAGGCAATGCGTGTATTTGACCGTACCTTTATTGTGACTGAAACCTTGGGTAAATTGACGTTATTTATTGCTGTCTGTGGTTTATTTGTCGCGACCATTGCTGGTGAAGTTTCACGGCAGAGGCAGTTTGCATTACTACGCTGCATGGGTATGACTGGGCGTGAATTAGCGGCTCTTGGCGGCGGTCAGCTTCTGGTTATTGGGTTATTAACTGCGTTAATGGCATTACCATTAGGGTTAGTATTAGCGCAGCTATTGATAGATGTTGTATTGAAATACTCATTTGGTTGGACAATGCCAATCAGTTTCTTCCCGAGTCAGTATTTAATATCTTTAGGCACAGCATTGTTTGTATTGCTGTGTGCTGGCGCATGGCCGGTATGGCGATTGGTTAAACGTTCCGCTATTTTATCACTACGAGAGGCATTTTAATGTTTATGCAGAATATTAAATATTTCTTCTGGGTAACGTTATTGCTGCTTTTACCGCTAGTCGGCTGTGATCAAAGTGAGCCTGCTTCAAATACCGTTGAGGTGTTAAAGCAATCTAATACTAATGAGTATCAACCTGTTGTTAAAGGGTATGAACTTAGCTTTCCTCGAGATCATAATAGTCACCCGTCATTTAAGTCAGAGTGGTGGTACTTAACCGCCAATCTTGAAACCGATGCAGGTAAGCAAATAGCCGTCCAATGGACCTTGTTTCGTATTGCAACAGGGTTAGAACAAAGTAAAGCGATTGGTTGGAATAAACCTCAAATCTACATGGCGCATGCTGTTATAACGACCGATGAAAAAGCATGGAAAGCTGAGCGTTTTTCTCGGGGTGGTATTGGTCAAGCTGGGGTACTGCAACAGCCTTATCGTGCATGGTTAGATAACTGGTCGTGGCGCGCATTAGGTCAGGGTCCATTTCCTGGCTTATTAGAATTTGAAGATGACGATATGTCTGCACGGTTGCATATTAACAATGTCGGTTCAATCATCTTGCAAGGTGAAGATGGCTACAGCAAAAAACATGCGTCTGACGATATCGCTTCTTACTATTACAGTGCACCTTTTCTGAGTCTCAACGGCAGTATTACACTTGATGGCATTCAATATAATGTGACAGGGAAAGGCTGGTACGATCGAGAGTGGAGCAGCAGTATGCTGTCAAAGAGCCAACAAGGTTGGGATTGGTTCTCTATGCACCTTGATGACGGCAGTGCCTTAATGATTTCTCAAGTAAGAGAAAAAAACACCCAGTCGTATTATTTTGGTTCTCGCAGTTGGCCTGACGGTCGAGTGGTGCAATTAGGCGCTAACGATATTCAATTAACCCCTATTAGATATACGTCAGTTGAAGGTAAGAGTGTTCCGCTGAATTGGCGTTTAGATGTGAGATCACAAGATTTAAAATTAAAAGTGGAAGCTGTCCGAAAGGAACAGTGGTTACCTTTTGTCTTTCCATACTGGGAAGGCCCAATCAAGGTGGTAGGTAGCCATTCGGGACAAGGATTTATGGAGCTAACAGGGTACTAACTTTGTTTGCCATAATAAGTAATAGGATGATGTCGTGGTACAAAGAATAACGTTTGATGAGCAGGCGCTGTCACAGCGTTTAATGAATTACCGTCGCGAGCTTCATCGCTATCCAGAAGCTGCATGGTGTGAGTTTTTTACAACAAGTCGTATTGCGGGTCATTTAGAAGACTTAGGTTTTGAGTTATTTTTCTCTGATCAGATCATAGCGTCCGATACGATCATGGGTCGTGATGAACGTGCGATAGCAACAGAGCAACAACGAGCACTGAATTGGGGAACAGACGAGAATACCATATCTAAAATGCAGGGTATTACCGGTGTTGGTGCGCTGCTTGATACAGGCAGAGAAGGGCCTGTATATGTTTTTCGTTTCGATATTGATGCTGTAGAGGTAATGGAAAGCCAGAATGATTCCCACCGACCTTGTTTTTTAGGTTTTTCGTCTCTATCGCCTGGTGTCGCCCATGCTTGTGGTCATGATGCCCATGCGGCAATGGGGTTAGGTCTAGCTGAAGTGCTTGCTGAAAATAAAGAGATACTGAATGGTAAAATCAAATTACTCTTTCAACCTGCCGAAGAAGGCTGCCGTGCAGGTAAAGCGATCGCAGAAAGTGGTTGGTTAGACGATGCTGATTACTTTGTAGCTGCACATATTGGAATGAATGTACCAAGTGGGACATTAGTTTGTGATCCTCAGCATTTCCTTTGTAGCTCTAAGTTTGATCTTCATTTTAAAGGTAAGCCAGCACACGCTGGTATTGAGCCAAATGTGGGGTGTAATGCCCTTGCTGCTGCCTGTACATCAGTTACACAAATGTTAGCCATTCCTCGCCACCGTGACGGAATGACTCGTGTAAACATTGGTCAGCTTACTTCAGGTGAAGGGCGTAATGTAATACCGGCACATGCTGTTCTAAAAGGTGAAACTCGTGGTGAAAACCGTGAATTGAACAGTTACATGTATCAGCAGGTCGAACAAATCGCTCAAGCTTCAGCCATGATGCACGGCGTGCGGGTTGAAATACAAGCACAAGGTGAAGCAATCGGTTTGCATAATGATCCTGAAATGGTCGATATCTTAGAGAGTGTTGGCTACGGCAGTGGCTTTACCCAAGTTGTACGCCAGAAAGACTTCGGTGCAAGTGAAGATGCTGGTTATCTGGTTGATCGGGTGCAATCCAAAGGTGGAAAGGCTGTATATTGTTTAGTGGGATCTGACTTAACAGCTGGGCATCACAATGGTGATTTCGACATTGATGAAAGCCGCATGCTATCAGGTGTAAAGTTATTCACCTCTGTAATAGAGAAAATACAAGCACAGCAATAAAGCATTAGTCTTCTTATCGATATATAGATAGAACATCTTTCTCAAATCCTCAATATGAATGTATTGGGGTTTTTTATATCTAAAAAATACTATATTTTATATTCATATACCCAAGTAACCTCTTTTAACTGCGTAAGCAGTATGCCTCTTTAATATTACTTTATCTTCTTTGAATGTTTCGCCTTTTAATCAATTAGAATTTTTTGGTTTTTGCTATTTTGGGCGAGATTAAAAAATCTGAATATTTCCTGATTCCATACTTATCAGTAGATTGAAACATTTAATTACGCTAATTTCCCGTTTTGACCTAACCTTGAGGTGTGCCAAACGTGATTTTTTTGATAAGGAATATGGATGTCAGTTAGAGGCACCAAACAATTGGAACAACCTAATGTTTTAAGGTCAATACTGTCATTTAACAACTGGCTTCTTCCTTTTTGCTTAAGCGAGAAGTTTAAGTTCGCATCAAAAGTAGCACTTAGTCTGACGTTGGCTTTTTTAATTCCAATGGCAATGGGCTGGTCTCAAGCGTCAACGGCAGCAACAACTGTTATGCTTATCGCGTCAACAGGCAGCCGCCGTGAATCCCTTGCTAAAGGTACATTACGTGTACTTGGTACGATTGTGGGCGCGATCATTGGGTTGTTGCTGGTTGGACTATTCGCGCAAGATCGTTTGCTGTACATGTTAGCGGTATCCATTGTTATTTCCTTTGTGTTTTATATCCGTAATGCTTACAAGCAAGACCCGACACTGTTCATGTTAACTGGTGTAATGGTGTTGATGATGTCGAACGGTGGTGATGCAGCAGGTGCATTTACATACGGTGTCGATCGTACTTTCATGACATCGTTTGGCGTCATTGTTTATACCTTAGTCGGCGTGTTTGTTTTCCCTACCAAAACAGAACAAAACTTACGTAAGTTAACCGATGATTTAAGTCAGCTGCAACAAACACTTTTTAATCGTTTAGTAGCTGCACCAGTAGAAATTCAAAGCGCCGATGAACAACCGAAAGAGAAAAATCCAAGCGAAAAAAATGAAGATGAACTAGAAGCAACCGACGAGCCAGAGATCAAAGAAGTCCCCTTACAAGATGCAGTTAAACAGCTTTATGCCGCACAAAATGCTTTAGAGCAAAGGTACAGTACAATAAGTACAGAATGCAGTGATTTGTCGGCGTATAAAAAAGAATGGGATTTGGCACTGTATTACTACAAACAAGTGACGCTTCTACTTATCTTTGTCGCTGAGAGTAAAGATGAGCAATCTATCGATGTCCCTTCTTTGATCAACGACTATCAAGATGCTGTATCACGAATAGATACCTTATTTACCGCATCGCAAGACGCTTGGGATGATAAAGATACCGTGCGTGAGGTAGGGGAACCACTAAAGGTCGATATTAATACACAAAAAATATCTCAATGTACTCACCTTGAAAAAGGTTCTGTTATTACATTTGGATATTTGATTAATACCCTGCACGAAAAGCTATCACGCTTAGCAGTAACAGCAAGTTGTATTGATTCACTTACAGGGCGTGTCTCTTTTCACGAAACGTTTCCTAAGAAGCCAGGGCGTTTTTTATTATGGGATGCTGAAAATGCAAAAACTGCTATAAAGGTTTTTGTGACTTACTGGGTCGCCGGTATTTTATGGATATATTTTAACCCTCCGGGGGGATATAGCTTCGTAATTTTTGCCACCATCTTTGCATCGGTATTATCTTACTTACCCGTTCACCCTGTGTTGTTATTAGTGTTATTTACTTTTGGTTTTTTGTTTGCTGTACCTGCCTATGTCTTTATTTTACCTCAACTGTCGTTAGGTATAGAGCTGGGTGCGTTTCTCTTTATCTATACCTTTGTGGCGTTTTATTTATTCAAAGGCCCCATCACAATTTTCTTTTTATTGGGGCTGTTTATTTTAGGTATTGATAATACGATGACATATCACTTCGGCATCATTCTTACGATTATGTTGTTGTTTTATCTTGTCGTATTCATGATCATTTTTTCTTATTACTTTCCATTTTCATCCAGACCTGAGCATCTGTTTCTTGTTATGAGAGAGCGTTTTTTCAGACATATAATGGGTGTATTACGCTCGCACCAAATACACAATCCTTCATTGTTGAATCGTTTACGTTGCCGTTGGCATGTCGTTACGATGAATGTGACGATAAAAAAAATGATGATGTGGAGCAGCAAAATTAATCATAAATATTTTGACCAAACCTCACCAGAAGCACTCGCTAAATTTACAAGTGCATGCAATTTATTAAATAACCACTTGAATACATTTGTAATGGCTGATCAAAAATTCCAAACAAATATGTTAGTTAACAAAGTAAGAGCAACCTACGCCGACCAAGTACTACCACAGATGGCACAGTCTTTGGCGGGGGGGCGTAAAAATGAAGTGCTGAATGAAATTTTTCATTCTTACACCATTAATTATGAGAGCACTGAAGAAAAACTTGAAAGCTTTTTCAATGGCTTGGATTTGAGTGACTATTCTCATACAGATATAGCAGGTTTATATATTTTCCTAAACTTAAAGAAGAATGTCTTTGAAGCGATGAATCAATGCAAAGTAGCGTATGAGGATATCAGTTGGGTGAATTTGCGACAGAAGAGGTTTTAGGGGTATGAGCAATGTTTAAGAAACACTTAAAAACATGTATCACTATACTGCCGTTATGCAGCTTAACAGCTTGTACCGTTGTAGGGCCAGATTATAAGGCTATCGAGTCAGTAAAAATGCCAGAGGCTTGGACTCAAAATGATACCGAGCAAGCGAACAAGAATATTGAACAATGGTGGATGCAATTTAATGATCCCACATTAAATACCTTGGTTGAACGTGCTAACCAGCAAAACCTTGACCTAGAGTCTGCAGGGTTACGTATTCTGCAAGCACGAATGGTGTTAGGTATTTCTGATTCATTCCGTTACCCGCAAGTACAAACTGTATCAGGTAACTTAGCGCGTGCTTATAATAATGAAAATTCATTTAACAATGCTGCTTTGTCTTTTGATGCTGGTTGGGAAATGGATATTTGGGGCAAATATTCACGGGGTATTGAATCTGCTGAAGCTGCAATGTACGCGACTATTGCGTCTTACAATGATGTGGCGGTAACTATTTCTGCCGAGGTGGCGCGTAATTACGTTAATTACCGCACATTCCAAGAGCGTATTTTATTATCTAAACGTAATATTGAAGTGCAAGAGCGCGTGGTTAATATTACTCAGGTTCAGTTCGATTCAGGCAATGTTACCGAACTGGATATTCAGCAAGCTAAAAGTCAATTATATGCCACGCAAGCGGCACTACCATCATTAGAAATTGGCATGAATCAAGCTCGAAATGCTTTAGCAGTGTTGTTAGGTGTTATGCCTTTCGAGGTTGAGCCTTTCCTTCAATCTGACGCTATCGATGCTCGAATTAAGGCGTACAACACGGGTTATTCCCAAGCTAACGCAAAACGTACAGCCGCGAGTTATGATGATTATTCATTGGTCCCTCGTGCCCCTGGCATGAGCACAAGTGTTGATGCGTCTTTGGTACTTCGCCGTCCTGATTTACAGGTTGCAGAGTTACAAGCACATGCGCAAAGTGCTCAAATTGGTGTTGCAGAATCGGCGTTATATCCAAGTTTCTCTTTATTTGGTTCCATTGGTGTCAATAGTACGGTGCGATCAGGCAGTAGCTTTAGTTTCAGTGATTCACTTACGCTAGCTGCTGGCCCCAGTTTTTCTTGGAATATATTTCAATACGGTCGGGTGAAAAATAATGTGCGCTTAGAGGATGCACGTTTTCAAGAAAGCCTGACTAACTACAATAAAAAAGTGTTAGTCGCTGTTCAAGAAGTTAGTAATGCCTTGGAGTCTTACGAGTTATACCAACAGCAAAAAGCCCTTCGTTTAAGTTCTGTTAGCTCGGCAGTACGTGCCTATAATATTTCTATGACGCAATATGAAAATGGACAAATTACATTTGAACGTTTGCTGAATTCGGTAGAAACGATGACACGAAGTGAAGACAGCTATGCGCAAATCAAAGGCAATGTTGCCAATCAAGTTGTTGCGTTATACAAAGCATTAGGCGGTGGCTGGGAAGCGAACACTGGTAAAGCGTTTATTAAAGATGCTCAAATTCAACAAATGAAAGAAAGAACAGACTGGGGTGATAAGCTAGATAATCCTCAAGTATTACCACCGTTATTGCCCGATCCCGTTAAGCAACCTAAACCTTTATTTGAAGATGAACTCGGCTTTACTGACTCTACAAGCAATGAGAGGGCTGAATAGTGCAGATCCCTCATGAATTACAATTCGGTGATATTTACTATTCGCCTTTTTTATTAGTGATGATTATTGCCATTATTGCGACATGGATAACCGTCGCTATTTTAAATAAAACACGGCTATCTCGATTAATAGCATTTCCATCAATTACGTTTATTGCGATTTCTGTTTTTTATGTTGTCGCGATTGATAGTTTCTTTTTACGATTTTAGGTGTGATTTTGAACAAGATTAAAAAACTATTTGTTATAGCGCTTAATATCCTAATCATAGGAGGCGCAATCTATCTTGGGTATCAGAAATATGAAGAGTATTTCAATAATCCATGGACGCGAGATGGTCAAGTACGGGCAAATATAATCAAAGTAGCCCCTCGTGTTTCAGGGCCCATTGTGAATGTGGCGGTAAATGATAACCAATTTGTCCGTAAAGGTGATTTACTGTTCCAAATCGATCCAAGCACTTATGCTGTGTCTTTATCACAGGCTGAAGTCTCACTCGCGCGTTCAAAAGTAAGTTCGCGCGGTAAAAAGATCGAATATGATCGATTACTTGATATTCGCGCGAAAGATAAAGGGGCGGTATCTCATAAAGATCTTGTACGTAGGCAAATCACGTATGAAGAATCACTGCTGCAAATTAAATCTGCAGAAGAGCAATTAAAAGCTGCGAAGTTGAACATGGAATTCACCAATGTGTATGCATCGGTTGATGGCTACGTATCCAATATTGATATCCGTAACGGCACACAAGCGGTGGCCAATCAGCCTTTAATTGCGTTAGTCGATAGTAATAGCTTCTGGGTATTTGGCTACTTTCGTGAAAACCAGTTAGAGCAAATACAAATTGGCAGTAAAGCAAAAGTCACGCTAATGGCACATCCCGACAAACCCATTGATGCGGTTGTTGAATCGTTAGGTTGGGGTATTGCCCCTAAAGATGGCACCGTAGGATATAACTTACTGCCCAACGTGAACCCTGTGTTTCAGTGGATACGATTAGCACAGCGTATTCCCGTTCGTATTGCCCTTGATGAATTACCTGAAGGTGTCGCACTACGGTTTGGTTTGTCTGCATCCATTATGGTGCAGCAAGAAAAACCAGAAGAGTAATGTGAAAAATTTATTCCCGATTTCAGATAATAACTGCGAGGATAATTATGACCGTAGAGACAAATAATAATCAGAACAACAATGTTCCGAAGAAGAAAATAAATGAAGCGAACAACTTTTATTATATGACTGTAGCGCTTGTTATGTTGTTAGTGAGTACGTCACTCGTCGAGGTGTTACCGAATAAATTCGGTCTACTTGAATATATATTGGAAGGCTTTACTGCGCTTACATTTTTGGTCTGTTTAGTGAGTTTGCGGTTTGATAAAAATTGGTACCGATTCATGATGACATTGGCCGGGTGCTGGTTAGTTGCCACAATTATTCGGAACTTGTTAGGTGTACAGCAAATGGATTTAATCATGTTGGGGCTAATGTTTAGTTTCTTCTTTGGGACGTTTAAATCTGTTGCTCGTCAAATATTGTTTACTGGCAGTGTCGATTCCAACAAAGTTGTTGGCTCTGTCTCGTTATTTCTTCTTTTAGGCTTAATGTGGACCATTATCTATCTGTTAGTAATGGAATTTTCACCTGAAGCATTTACAGGCATGACTGCCGCCCCATGGGTAGAGAACTTCTCTCGCATGGCTTATTTCAGTTTCGTCACCTTAACCACACTAGGTTATGGTGATATCAGCCCTTTATCACCTTTTGCACAAGTTGTTGTATACCTTGAAGCAATTGCTGGTGTGTTTTATATGGCGATTGTCGTAGCCAGTTTAGTGAGTTCGAGTCAAAGTAATCAGGAAAAACAAAATGGATAAACAAGTAGATGCTAAGCAACAAATAGACGCTCAGCAGAGTAAAGTATTTGTCAATAACATGGTTGAATCTGCCATTCGAATTGGATTGTTGTTTATCCTAATTGTATGGACGTATGACATTATAAAACCGTTTGTTATTCCTGTTTTATGGGGGGCAATTATTGCCGTGGCTTTATTGCCTTTAACTCAGAAACTGGAAGCAATGTTAGGCGGTCGCCGTGGCTTGTCGGCAACAATACTGGCATTGCTGGGTATTACGCTGTTAGTTGCTCCTTTTGTTTTGGTGTCAGGTTCTATTTTTGATGCAGTAACACACTTAACTGACGTAGTACAAAGCGGCGACATTAAAATTCCCGGTCCAACACAGCGCATTGCTGATATTCCCGTTATTGGTGATAAGTTGTTTGAAGTGTGGTCGTTGTTTTCGACGAATTTAGAAAAAGCTGTCACGCACTTTTTGCCAGAAATTAAAACTGCTGTAGGCACCATGGCATCTTTGGTGGGTAGCAGTTTAGCAACCTTAGTGATGTTTATTATTTCATTGGCGATTGCTGCTGGTTTTATGACACATTCCAAAGCATGTTCTGAGGCAATCGGAACCGTGGCTGTTCGTGTTGTGGGTAAACACGGTGAAGAATGGACAACACTAACAGCGGCAACTATTCGCAGTGTGTTACTGGGTGTTGTTGGCGTTGCCTTTATTCAGTCAATGCTGGTGGGCGCGGGCATGTTCGTGTTCGGTGTGCCTGCTGCGGGTTTAATTACACTCGGCGTGTTGATCTTGGGTATTGCTCAGCTTCCAGCTCTTATTATTGTTGCACCTGTTATCTTTTATGTGTTCTCGACACAAGATACAACATCGGCAACGATCTTCACGGTTTGGGTATTGCTAGCGGGTATCTCTGATAACTTCTTAAAACCAATGCTAATGGGGCGTGGTGTTGATGTACCTATGCCCGTTATTTTGATTGGTGCAATCGGTGGTATGTTAGCAGCTGGTATTATTGGTTTATTCTTGGGGGCGGTTGTATTGGCTATTTGGTATGAACTATTCGTAACTTGGTTGAAGTTAGATCAAGATGAAACCCCATTAGAAGCCGCTCAAGAAGATTTAGTTGAAGCGAAAGATTAACCGTCTTCATTTGTATTAAACATTGTTATAAGTAAAAGTTGTATATATAACGAAAGGCTAAAGCATCTATGGTGTTTTAGTCTTTTTTGTAACGGTATTGAATAAAGATATAAAATAAAGGCACACAGGGTTTATAAATCAGTATCTTGCCAAGATCCCAACAAATTCTCGCTGAAACGAGCATCTTAAGGTAACTTGGGTATATGCATCACGTAAGTAGAGAATCATATATGGCAATGAATAGCTTTTTTAAGAAAGTGTTTAGCTACATAAATCCGTCAGTGAACCCCGATATTGAACCTGCATTCACAGAATGGCAGCAGCATTTACCCACATTGTGGTTGTTAGGCAAAACGGGCGCGGGTAAGTCGACGTTAATTCAAGCTTTAACGGGTAACTCTGCGGTTGAAATTGGCAATGGTTTTAAACCCTGTACCCAAACGGCACATAGCTATCATTATCCTGCCGATAACCCATTATTGTGTTTTCTTGATACGCGTGGGCTTTCTGAAGCTAATTACGATCCTCATGACGATATTCAAGCCTGTAAAGATCGAAGCCATGCCTTAATTGTGGTGCTAAAAGCAGAAGAGCCAGAACAAAGTGATGTACTGAATGCGCTTAAACAGATTAAAAAATCAGGCGATATAAAGCATCTTCTGATTGTTCACACTGCCATTAGTTCATTGGGCTCTCATACCGAGCAACAACAAGCTATCTTGCATAATCAAACCCAAGTTGAGCATGTTTGGGGCAAAAGTGTTCCGTTTATTCAAGCGGATTTCTTGCCTGAAACGGGTGACGTAATTGGACTAGATACGCTGAAAGCTACCTTGGCAGACATGCTGCCGATTTTAAGTTTGTTCACAAATACCAAAGCGCATATTTCTCGTGAAGAGGGTAATTTCAATAAACTGAAAACTGAAGTGCTGTGGTATGCAGGCGCTGCTGGTGCAAGTGATGCTATTCCTGCGGTAGGGTTTGTCTCGGTACCTGCTATACAAGGAAAGATGCTGCACAGTTTAGGCAATCAATACGGAGTCGAGTGGACTAAACAAGATTTCATTGAATTTATAGGCACATTGGGTACTGGCTTTATGGTGCAGTATCTTTCGAAGTTGGGTATTCGGCAATTAGTGAAATTTATTCCGGTCTATGGTCAAACTATCGGTAGTGCAACCGCTGCTGCAATGAGCTTTTCATCGACATACGCGATTGGCCGTGCTGCATGTAAGTACTTATACCATAAGAGTAAAGGTGAAACGGTAACCAAAGACGAAATGAAAGCCATTTTTGAGCAAGCGTTTGAAAATATTAAAAATGTCGCTGAAACTGAAATGAAGAAAACAGAGACATTAGAAAAATGTCAGGGTAAAGATCCTAACGATAGAGAGCAAGCATTAAAACAGGATAAAAGATGAAACAGCTTAAAAATAGTTATCAATTATTGAGCCGTTTATCGAATGGCTTTGTGCCTTTAATGATTACAGCGATATTTATTCCCTTTATTATTTTGGCTGTTTTTGGTGCGATTTCGTTGTTTGAAAAAGGGCAATGGCTGTTATTTTTAGGCTTATCAGCCGTGTTTTGTCTCGTTATCTTTTTGCCGTTTCTTTTCTTGAAGCAAAGGGCCACTAAACAGCGCCTGTTTGAACAAGACCAGTTTAAGCAAAGCCAAGCACAAGATGGCTCACAACAGACAATGTTAACTGACGATGACTTTAAGAAAGCCACTGTTGAGCCTAATGCTGAATGGTCTGAGTTTGATCTTCAGGTGTGGAAAAAGGTTAATATTACGATTCAACAAAAATTAGAAACTGATGATGAGTGGGGCAGTTTGCGTGAGCATAGTTTTGATTTAGCCTCTCACGTTGCCCGTGAATATGCGCCGAATGCTACCGCTCACGATTTAGCATTTACTGCCCCTGAGTTTTTATTGATGGTAGAAGAGGTAAGCCATCGTTATCGTCACTTTCTAAAAGAAAACATCCCATTTTCAGAAAAAATAAAGCTAACCACTATCAAGCAAGGGTATGCCCACAAAGACAAAATGGATACCGCAAAGAAAGCGTACGATGTCTATCGTATTTTTCGTGCCGTTACCCCAGCTGGTTGGATTGCCGAAGCCAGAAGTCAGATTGTTGGTCGGCTTTTTGATGAAGTGAGTGCCGATGTACAACATCGCTTGAAGAAGACGTTGTTACAAGAAGTGGTTTCTGTGGCGATCGATTTATACAGTGGGCGGTTTAAAGCCAGAGACACAGAACTTGCCGAGAGTGACGTTGTCACTAAAGACCGTGCACGAGTCGAACCTAGTATTGAACCGTTGCGTGTTGCTATTATCGGGCAAGTGAGTGCGGGAAAATCGTCGGTGGTGAATGCAGTGGTTGGCAGTATGGTTGCAGAAGTCAGTGCTATTCCTTCAACCGACAGTATTCATGTTCATAAGTGCGAAGTCGATGGTGTCGATCTGATCCATTTAGTCGATCTTCCTGGAATTGATGGCGATACTAAAACAGAAGCTCTCATTGTTGATCAAATTGCTAACAGTGATCTTGTATTGTGGGTACTTAAAGCCAATCAATCAGCCAGAACATTAGACACTCATCTCAAAGCAGCGATTGATGAATTTTATATACAGCCGAAAAACCTATCACGAAAAAAACCGCAGATATTGGCTTTGGTCAATCAAGTTGATCGCCTTCAGCCTGTGCAAGAGTGGCAACCACCTTACAACATAGAGCAGCCAACTACAGCCAAAGCTAAAACCATTAAAGCCGCCGTTGAATATAACCAAGAATTGTTATCGCCTGATCATATTATTCCAGTGTGCGTAAGTGAAAATAAAGCGGCATTTAACCTCGATGAAATAGGGGTGCTGTTACAATTTGCGTATGAAGATGGTGTTAATACACAGCTTAATCGTCGAAGAATTGAGGGTGATAAAACCGATTATCTCAATCAAGCCAAACGTCTTTTTCGTTTAAGTAAAGTGGCATTTAAACAGTTAAGAGATGCAGATAAGTACTCTACTTGATGGTAAAAAGAGAGCTTGTTAGTCGTAACGAATAGTCTCTCTTTTTTGTTAACTGCTATTTGAGAATGCTATTTAGGTAGCATCCGCTGTAGCGTATTGTCTTTCACCACATAGTGATGGTAAATAGCAGCCCCTGCATGTAATGCAATCAAGAAATATCCAATGTCGGCAATAGTTTCGTGAATCTCTTTAATCGACTTTGAGGTTTCTTTATCAGGTACTGAAAAAGCAGGCATTGATATTCCTACGAGATCCCATTGCTTACCCCCGACAGCCAGCATAATTAACCCTAATAAGGGTAGAAGAATAAAAGCCGCATACATTACGTAATGTATAACCTTCGACAAGGTTAATTGCCACTGGGGAGGAGGAGGAATAATCTCGGGTGTTATCTGGTTACGCTGAAAAAAAAGCCGAATACACATCAAAATCAAGACAAAGCTACCGGCATTGAAATGAATGAGTTTAAGGTAGTCATGCCAGGGGGTTGTTTTAGGCACAACGCCTTTCAGCTCAATGGCAGCATAGGTAATAGCAATAAGCAGTAGGCTAAGCCAGTGAAACCAAATTTGATAACGAGTAAAACGTGTCATAACGTTTCTTCTTAATATTGAACGTAGCTGTAACGTTAATTGAGTTAATGTGAATATAGGCTGAATTCTCCTTATTCACATCACTCACAGCCCTATTTTTACGTTATCGTCTTTTTATTTTTCTTGGTACAACTTCAACTCCGGTACGGTAGCGCCCAGCTGTGGCATTGAGTGCTAGTTCTAGGGCATTGTCTGCAATTAGCTCAAATTGTTGGGGTAACGACTGAATTTTAATGGGTAAAAAGTCCAATAAACGGTTGTCACCAAACGTCGCTAAATGAATTTTCGACATCAATTCGGGATTAGCCAGTAAACAATCAAGAATGCCTTCAAATAAGGTATAAGATGTGGCGAGAATGGCGTCAGGAAAATGCCCTGAATCAATCCATTGCTGCACCTGCTTTTGCCCTTGTTCTTGGCTGAAGTGATCGCCATAGGCAACGCGCATAGTGATATCAGGTTGATGACGACGAATAGCTGTTAAAAAACCTTGCTCACGCTCTTTCGACACACCTAATTCAGGTACGGCTCCTACCAGCCCAATACTATTCACACTTTTATTGAGAAGGGTTTGAGTAAGCTCAAATGCTCCCTCTAAATCTTCACTGATTACACTGGCAAAGATTTCATCGTCTAATGCACGGTCGAGTGCAATAACGGGTACGCCGCCAGTTTGAATACGTGGATAAAAGGTATTATCAGCAGGTAGGGCACTGGCCACAAGTAACGCATCGATACGACGACTTAAGAGTGTCTCAGCAACTTTCATTTCTGTATCAGGATCATCATCAGAGCATGAGATGATCAATTGATAGCCTGCTTTACGCGCATTTCTTTCAAGCAATTTCGCTAACTTGGCATAACTGCTGTTTTCCAAATCAGGAATAATTAGACCAAACGATCGGCTACTGCCTGCACGAAGAGAGGTCGCAGCGTGATCAGGACGGAAGTTATGCTCATTAACAACTGCCATTACCTTTACTTGTGTTTTTTCACTGATCCGGTATTTGCTAGCTTTGCCATTTATGACATAGCTAGCTGTTGTGCGAGAAACACCAGCCAATTTTGCAATTTCATCTAATGTCATGATGAGTTCTTATCGTTTGCTTATAGTTGAGATTAAAAAGAGATCTGTGCGCTTGATCATATAATCGCAAATGATCCTTTATAGAACAATTGCAATCATAGCTGAAACGATTCAGTATGTCTGCTGAAAGGTTTCAGCAAAGCTCGAAAATGTTAAGTGGCTTTACTGAAACTTTTAATTGCACCAAAAGCTGAAACGATTCAGCTTTTAAGTTTAAGCAGTAACTTATAATTAAACGACGTGTCGATGGGCATTTTAACTGGGTATGAATAGAGATTTTTTCCTCAGTGATTAGCGCTTAATCAGACAAATAGAAGACAGAAAATGCCATTGGAGTGAATTCATGTTGTCACTATCTAAGAACGATATTCAGTTAAAGCAAACCGCGACCAGTAAAGAAGATGCGATTAAAGCATTAGCAGCAAGCCTTGAAACACAAGGGTTAGTCGAAGCAGGGTATGTGAATGGCATGCTTGCACGTGAAGCGCAGAATTCAACATTTCTAGGTAACGGTATCGCGATTCCACACGGTACAACAGATACTCGCGGTTTGGTGAAGCAGACAGGTGTAAAGGTGCATCATTTCCCACAAGGCGTTAACTGGGGTAATGGCAAAACGGTTTATTTAGCAATTGGTATTGCCGCTAAATCTGATGAGCACCTTGGTATTTTGAAGCAGCTAACGAAAGTGCTTTCAGCTGATGGCGTTGAAGAGAAATTAAAAAATTGCGATAGCGAAAGTGGCATCATTTCTATCTTAAATGGTGAAGCGCAACTAGAAGCAGAGTTCGATGCCGGTCTTGTTCAACTGGCATTTCCTGCAACAGATTTGATTCAACTAACAGCCGTTGCGACTGGGCTTATTAAGAATCGTCAGTTTGCAGGTAATGGCTGTGTAGCAGATGCGATTGCAGCAGGTGCTACGCATTTAGGTCAAGGCATTTGGTTAGCAAAGAGCAATCAAGATGTGTCACGTACTGCATTGTCTTTTGTGACCCCAGCCGTGGCGTTTGAAGAAAATGGCCAAGCAGTTAAAGGTTTGATTATGGTTGCAGCGTGTAACAGCGCACATGTATCAAATTTGGGTTTTTTAACGCAGCTTATCTATACAGCACAGGCCGATAAATTGGCAACGGCAGATGCAGACAAAGTTGTGTCTTTACTGACTCAAGAAACCTTAGAAGGCTCTACAGCATCGTTCAAAATTCGAAACTCACATGGCTTACATGCTCGCCCAGGAGCGATGTTAGTGAGTGTCGCGAAGAAATTCAACTCCGCTATTCAGGTAGTTAACCTTAACGGCGAAGGAAAACCTGCGAATGCGAAAAGCTTGATGAAAGTGATTGCATTGGGTGTGAAATGTGGACATGAACTGCAGTTTACCGCTCAAGGTGATGATGCAGAACTGGCGCTTGAATCGATTGGTCAAGCAATAGCTGATGGCTTAGGTGAAGGTAAGTAATGATGAATACGACAACTATAGCTACAGGCGTTATTAAGCCGAAAGTGGTCACTGTTACATTAAACCCAGCATTGGATTTAACTGGCAGCTTAGATTCATTATCCCTTGGCACCGTTAATGTTGTGAACAAAGGCAGCCTTCATCCTGCGGGTAAAGGCGTTAATGTGGCAAAAGTGTTGGCTGAATTAGGTGCAGAGGTAACGGTTACAGGGCTATTAGGTGCCGATAACCAAGAACCTTTCTGTCAATTGTTTGAAGAGATTGGCGCGAAAGATAAGTTTATCCGCGTAAAGGGTGCTAGCCGCATTAATGTAAAGCTTGTTGAAAGTACTGGAAAAGTCAGTGATATAAATTTCCCGGGTGTTGCCGTATCGCAAGATGATATCAATCGGTTTGAACAGACGTTATTCGAATTAGCTGAAACACATGATGTATTTGTGATTGCAGGTAGTTTACCTGCAGGTATTACACCTGAATTATGTGCAGATTGGATCGCGCGTTTACATCAAAAAGGCAAAAAGGTGCTTTTTGATAGTAGTAAAGCGGCATTAGTGGCCGGCTTTAGCAAGAATCCATGGTTAGTTAAGCCCAATGATGAAGAGCTTGCACAGTGGGCAGGTCGAGAGTTAACAACGGAACACGATTTTACAGAGGTTGCAGAACAACTGGCTGAACAAGGCATCGCTAATGTAGTGGTTTCTTTAGGGGCAGATGGTGTGATGTGGCTGAATAATGAAGGCTGGTTACGTTCGCAACCACCAAAAATGCAGGTTGTTAGTACCGTTGGTGCTGGTGACACGCTGGTGGCTGGAATGTGCTGGGGACATATCAATAAGTGGTCGAAACAAGAAACTCTTCGTTTCGCAACTGCGCTTTCTGCTTTAGCTGTCAGCCAAGTCGGCGTGGGGGTTGAAGATATTAACGCGGTTAATGCGATGAAAGAAAGAGTCACTATTTCTGGTTGTGTACTTGCGGGTACAAATGAACTGGATAATTCAATTAATAATGTGAAGTGCTAACACGGATCTGAGGGTATCAACATGAAAATTGCAATCGTAACAGCTTGTCCTAGTGGCATTGCCAACAGCGTAATTGCTGCTGGCTTATTAGAAAAAGCAGTAGCAGAGCTAAAATGGAATGCTGACATTGAGTGTCAGTCAACGGTTACAGCTGCTACATCACTAACAACAGAACAAATTAAAGCGGCTGACTACATTGTGATTGCCGCGAGCACAGCAGTTGACACATCACGTTTTGCGGGTAAAAAAGTCTATCAATCTGCGGTGTCTGCTTGCTTCTCAGATCCAAAAGCCTATTTAGAAACTGCTATTGATAAAGCAGCTGTGTTGTCAGCATCTGAACTAAGTGCAGAAGCTGCTGTTAGTCATACATCTGGTAAGAAGAAGATTGTTGCTATTACAGCGTGTCCTACTGGTGTTGCGCACACATTCATGGCGGCTGAAGCGCTTGAGCAAGAAGGTCAGCGCCAAGGTTATGATATTAAAGTTGAAACACGGGGGTCGGTTGGTGCTAAAAACCAATTAACCAATGAAGAAATTGCAGCTGCCGATCTTGTGATCATTGCAGCTGATATCGAAGTGGATTTAGCCCGTTTTGATGGTAAAAAGCTGTATAAGACAAGTACAGGCTTAGCACTGAAGAAAACGAAGCAAGAAATGGACAAAGCCTTTGCAAGTGCCTCGGTATACAAACACGAAGCGGGCAGTGCATCTTCTAGCGACCAGACGCAAGAAAAGGCAGGCGCATATAAACACCTTATGACGGGTGTATCGCACATGTTGCCATTGGTTGTTGCAGGTGGTTTATCTATTGCTCTCTCTTTTGTTTTTGGTATCGAAGCCTTTAAAGAAGAAGGAACATTAGCAGCGGCACTAATGACAATCGGTGGTGGTTCAGCCTTCGCATTAATGGTTCCAGTGCTTGCCGGATTTATTGCTTTCTCTATTGCTGATCGCCCGGGTTTAGCACCTGGCTTAATTGGCGGTATGTTAGCGAGTTCAACGGGAGCTGGTTTCCTTGGCGGTATTGTTGCAGGTTTCCTTGCTGGTTACAGTGCGAAGTTCTTAGCCGATAAAGTGAAGTTACCGCAATCGATGGAAGCCCTTAAACCTATCTTGATTATTCCGCTTGTTGCGAGTTTAATCACCGGTTTAATCATGATTTACGTTGTTGGTGGCCCTGTTGCTGCAGCAATGACTGGCTTAACTGAATTCTTGAATAACATGGGTTCTGCAAACGCAGTGCTGCTGGGTATTATTCTTGGTTGCATGATGTGTTTCGACCTTGGTGGCCCAGTAAACAAAGCGGCATATACATTTGGTGTGGGTCTATTAGCGTCACAAACGTATGCACCAATGGCAGCAGTAATGGCGGCGGGTATGGTGCCTGCAATGGGCATGGGGTTAGCAACATTCCTTGCGAAACGTAAGTTTAACTCAAGTGAGTCAGAAGCGGGTAAAGCATCATTTGTATTGGGTCTTTGCTTTATCTCTGAAGGTGCAATTCCTTTCGCAGCGCGCGATCCAATGCGTGTAATCCCATGTTGTATGGCTGGCGGTGCGTTAACCGGTGCATTATCTATGTTGTTTGGTGCAAAACTAATGGCACCACATGGCGGTCTATTTGTTCTGCTTATTCCAAATGCTATTAGCCCAGCACTTCTGTATTTAGTGGCGATTGCTGCAGGTACATTGGTAACCGGTATTAGCTATGCACTCTTGAAAAAATCAGACCAAGAGCAATTAGCTGCAGCATAAAATGTAATGTGTAAGTAAGATTTAAAAGCCTCAGATAATCTATTAGTCATTAATAGTCTCTGGGGCTTTTTTATGCGTATAAATAAAACCAAGAATATGCACGTAAGTTCTTCGGTAATAATAAAATTATATGCTTAAGTGTTAAATATAATCATTGTTAATATATGTGTTTTTGAGGGAGATATTTAACATATTCATCTTCTAATTATACTCAGTAAAATAATAACTTATGTATTAATGTCAATGTGAATAATGGAGTTAATGTTAGTTGTTATTATATCTCTTACGAAAAAAGAGAGAGTTATACGTTTAGTGTGAAATATGTTTAGGTTAGGTTTTCTAGTTGTTAAATGTATGTTTTCATTGTATTTGATTATTGGTTTTTATGCTGGAAAAGTAAGATCTAGTGCAAGCTTTTTAAAACTGAGAATACCTTCTAAACAACTTAATCGTATAGTAAATGGCGAGTGCAATTAATTGCACTAGAAATATTAGTAAAGGTAAGTGATTTTTCTTTTAAGGAGAAATATGGAAATATTAGCCGCATCCTCAAAAAAAGAAAATGTAGTGTTTGATTACACGTTATTCTTATCTGCGTCTTGTAAGCATCGATTCACTTTTTTAGATGCGATAAAAGCGTGTATACCTGCGTTTGAGATATCATGGAGGTCATCTCTACCTAGCGGGTTAAGTGTTTCTGAACAGTTGCAAATGCAAGCATTAAAAGTGCTTTCTACCAATGTGAGTGATGCCAGTAATCTTGTACGCTTGTTGCGTTTAGCGCGCTCAGAGCACATTGATGAGATTGTGATTTCTTTGCCATATTCTTTGGATGAAGAACAATTATTATTAATCGAAGAGAAGTCGGGTTGCCACATTGGCTTTATAGAAGACAATAATGAACAGTTACGAGTCAGTATTTGATTAATGCTCTAATGCCAAATTAGTATTTATAGATAAAAGAAAAGCCAGTTTTAAGCTGGCTTTTTTGTGTCTGCTATTTTAGAACGAGTAAAATTAACAGAATTATAAGATACCCGTCCAAAGCATACCGACTGCAAAACACGCAGCAACGGTGAGCATACTAGCCGCCGCTTTTTCTTTCCCAACGAATACTTTTACGCCTTGTTCACGTTTAGCTTTGACGTAGAAATACAAACCAGGAAGGTAAAGTAATGCAGAAAGTAGCAGGTAATTTAAGCCCGAAGCATATAGAAGCCATAAGCCGTAACTACTTGCACAAATCCCAACAAATAACAGCGAACCGCGATTTTTAGTCTGGATAGCTAGCTGCAATGTATATGCACCAACGAAGAAATAAGGCACTAAGATCATTTCAGAAGCGATGGCTAGTAGGGTGTCATATGTTCCCCCTGCGTACATCACGAAAAATAAAGAAACTTGAATGCAGACGTTCGTTAATAATAGAGAGTTTACAGGGCTTCCTGCTGTATTCAGAGTAGCAAAACACTTAGGAAACATCTTATCTTTAGCGGCAAGGTAGGGCGCTTCAGAGGCTAGTACAGTCCAGCTTAAGAATGCTCCGCATACCGAAATTAACAAACCACAACCTATAATAACACCACCCCAAGGGCCTAAGATATGCGTGAGCACTTGTGCCATTGATGGGTTCTTATAGGTCGCCAATTCTTGAGTAGTAATGACACCCATAGAAAGCAGCGTTACCAGTACATAAATAGATAGAGCGGTTAATAAGCCAAGAATGGTTGCTCTACCAATATCTCTACGGTGTCTTGCGCGGCTCGAAACAACCACTGCGCCTTCAATACCTATGAAAACCCAGACGGTAATTAGCATGGTGCTTTTTACTTGGGAAAGTAGATCATGCTCTTCACCAAAATGAAGCCCAGTAAAATCAAAAATAAAGGTGTCCCACTTAAATGCTACAAAGGCAAAAGCAATAAACATAAAGAGGGGAACAAGTTTTGCGATGGTTGTTACCATATTAATAATGGCTGCAGTTTGAATACCACGAAGAACTAAAGCGTGTACAAGCCACAATAAAATGGAGGAGCCCGCAACAGCAAGCCAGGTATTTCCTTCGCCAAATAAAATCATATCGGGTTGATCGAAAAACATACCTAGCGTGCTGAAGACGATCACTAAATAAGAAACGTTGGCAAGCATTGCGCTTAGCCAATAACCCCATGCAGAACAGAAGCCAATGAAATCACCAAAACCTGCTTGTGCGTAACCAAAGACGCCACTTTCAATTTCTGGTTTTAAATGGGAAAGATGTTGGAAAGCGAGGGCGAGAAAAATCATGCCTACACCTGTAATGCTCCAACCAATCATTACAGCTGCTGGGCTAGCCACTGAAGCCATGTTTTGAGGAAGGCTAAAAACGCCCGCACCAATCATAGAGCCTATTACCAGTGCGGTCATCGCACCTAAACCAAGTTTATTATCCAAAATAAAATCCGGTGTATATAACTATAGGTCGTAGATAATAAAGCATTTCATTGTGCTTTTTTGGTAAATTTCAGAAATTATGTGACATTGATTAACTTAATAGCAGTGGATAACCCTTTTCATTGCTACAGATCAAAAGTTTAATCAGATATTTTGATTAAACAACAACACTATTCGTTTTTTCTAGCACTTATCGCGAATTAATGAAGGGTAACCTTATGTTTTGTTGCGTGATTAATAACGAAAGCGAGTGTTTGACCTTGTTCTGATGCTTGGCGAATAGCATCTGTTTGGAAGCTAGTAATGTTACCCGCCGCTATAACTGCACTGCAATTGCCACTAATTAATGCTTTTGTCATCAACGCTTGATTATCTAACGACTTTTTATTTTTTAAGACTAGCACCTTACTAATATTAACGCCTGCGTTTATAAGAAGCTTTTTATCAATCATTGCTTCGTCGCCAATGAACATAATCCAACGGCTCTGCAAGCTTGCCTGCTTTAATAAACGTAGAAAGTAGGCGAGTTGAGTTTGCGACTCATCGGTAAATGAAACATCAATTGGGCATTTAACCGACTGGTATTTAGGCATGGTAGAGTTTGTTGTAAAGGTTGATTTATATGCCTGAGAAGCAGTAACCGATTGTAGGTTATTCAATAATGCTGTCATGGTTTGTCATCCTTATACCAGTGGTTAATTAGTACTGTGTATCTATACTGTACTGTATGAATGCACAGTAGTGTTATTTAGGCTGGGATGCAAGTATTTTTTTGTGTCAGTTCCAGTCTCATTTGGGATTTTGTATAGGAAAATGAGATTATGGTTTTCTTATTATTGTATTGTTTTTTATGATCTTATTAAAAAAATGTTGTTTTTCTGAAAATCAACTTGTTCAGTTTAGATAAAGTAAAAACTAGAAAATGAGAGTCTAGAAACTTGAGTTACTTCACGCCTGCTGAGTGGACTATATAGTGAATGATCAGTATTACGTGAAGATTTGTCATTGCTAGTGGTCAGAACTTAATCAAATTAGATCCCGCGACGCACATAATGGGTTAAGAGCGTGATTTTCCTTCTTGCTTAGCCTTACATATCCCATAGATTTCAATGTGGTGAACCTCTGCTATGCCAGACGATGCTTAAAAATTGCGCATTTAGTGTTTGTTGACTTATAAGTCGGTAGTTAATGCCTAATTAATTAGACCCCCATCAAGTTACATATCAAATGACTACCGATTCTTCGAAGGGGAATGAAAAATAAATCTTGAAAAGTATGATGCTGACCATATGTACAGTGTGTGTTAACTTGGTTATGGAGTTCTAAAAGATGGCTGTTGATTGCTCGTTAGAAATGAATTGATATGAAAAAACTTAGGGGGTTGAGGTGAGTGGTCAAATAAAACAGGTGGCAGAAAAGCTCATTCCTCATATGGAAATGTTGAATGCTCATTTTGAAGAGAGTAATTCAAGGTTTAACTCGTTAATGGGAAAAGGTCATGATGATTTAGGGCGGGTACTGAAATGCCATCTTATCATTGAGTATTATCTAAATTTGTATCTTTCACATCAATATGGAATAAGTGATATCGACCAAATCAGACTATCATTTGCTCAAAAAGTTAATTTGTTACCGAAGCAGGGAAATGCCGTTGTCTATGTAAAAAAGGGCATCGAGAGAATCAATAAAATTCGGAATCGTTTTGGTCATAAATTGGATGCCTCAATCTGTGAAGGCGAGCTCAACGAAATAGATGACGTTTTAAAAGTTATGCGACCTGAAACCAAAGATTTGTCTCCAATCGAGCGCATTGAAAATTTCACAGCTACGGCTTGTACATTTCTGATCGTACAACCTAAAGAAATCGAAGAAATTTATGCTGATGCCTTCAATTTATTTTTAGCAGAAAAGACCAATAACAATGCTGGTTAAGTAGATTCACAATTGCTTGAACATAACATTTGAAAAACGTCTCGCGGATAAATAAGCAAAAAGGTCACGTCCATGGCCTTTTCTCTAACATACTTATGTCCAGAGGCGAGCCAACGCGATCTTGGTGAGCACATGATCACTGTCTGACACGCTCTTGCCCCATTCCTTGCTAGGGATACAGCTAGCCAGTTAACCGCAGCATTGCTTTTCTTATTGAAGCTAGGATCCGGCTCCATTCAATTCGCCCCCTGTTAATAAACGAAACGCTTGCGGATGAACGGCTAGGGATGCCAATTCGCCGATTTCAACTTACTGAATAATTTTCAGTCCATTCGGGTAATAAAGGTTTGCTCGTCATCCACAAAAGCAACAAAGCCGCCATAATAGATAAACATCCTACCACGCCCCTCAACTAGGCAGGCAAGCTGTGGGTTCAAATCTTCTTCGTTATCCTGGCTTTGAAAAGTGCCGGTATCGGTGATTACGCCGCTGAGTGTAGGCAAATATCCATAAGTGCGCTTGGCTTGATCAATCAGGTTCAATTCGCTGGCGGTAGAGAAGCAAAAGGGGATCGCACCGGCTTCTTCGATAAATATAGTTTTCAGTTCTTCAAAAGCTGTAATCACCAGCCAGTCGATGCCGTTAACATGATGGATAAACATAGAGTTTCTCGTTAATTCTGATGCGGAGATTTTATCACTATCAGGGGCAGAACGTAGTAGAGATTTAGTTGCTAAAGGCGGTAATTCTGTGCCATTTCCGGACATTAACTAGGCTAACTTGAAACACGTTTTTGCCCCTTTCTTTGTTAGTGCCATTACTCATTCATAGCCTGTTAATGTGTATTTACCATATTTTAATTAATACTATGGGACAATCAAATGCAGTAACGCAGCTATATTCTGCGCAAAACCCTAAGATCGTGACCAATATTTCTTGGCCACTACAATATTCTTGCAACTATAAATGGTAGTTTTGTTTAATAATTGAGATGGGATTTATGGTTAAACCTTTGATTGTCAACGAAAAAATTGACGAGATATTCAAGGGGCCAGATGGTTTGGGGGTTGAGAGACGATCCTATGTTATGGGAATAGCTCAAAACCTCATTGAAGCGAGAACCTTTGCCCTTAACTGCCTCTGAGTTTATCCAAAGGATTGAATCTCACCTATGTGAGTTTGGTATTGATACTGATTCTAACAAAGAAAGTATCGACTTTTCGGAGTCATTCTATATCAAAGCGTTTGATATAGGGGGCATGTCAGGTGGTCAAGTTTCTATCTCATGGTGGCGAGCAGAGGGGATGCCACTGATTAAAGAGAGACTATCTGGAATCGAATTTGAGGGCACTTCATTTGATGGGCGTCCAGAAACTGTTGCTTCCTCACACCCGACAAATATCGGCGTCAAAAGCAAAGCAATATTTAACGACTTTACCAATAAGCCAAAAACAAAGGACTGGTTTAGTGTAAGACCACATATGGTCTACTTGTTCGAACATGTCTTTAATCAGTTATGTGCGATATATAATCCAGATAAACTCAGCACACAGTTTATCCGCTCGCAAAACAAGCATCTTCCTCATCTTCTTTTCAACCTAAACGCCAAAACTCAGGAGATAGCTGACAATCCTGATTCGGAGTTTGGGAATGCTATTTGGATCAAGCCTCGTTACAACAGCAGAAAGCCAACAGATCAGTACATAATTCATGTTGAAATAGCGATCACGTTTAAAGAACATCAACATCATTTCATCTCTTTTCACAAAGGTATTAAGGGGTTAATTGAAGCTATTCAGAGGCACAAGTTTAAGAATTTTGTTTTCACCGATAAAGTGTAGGGGAAAGAATTTGTTGAAGTTATGACGGATAATATAGCTAGTGATCACTTAGAGCTGATTACACAACTTAACAAAGTTTTATCTGACTCGTTTTCACGTTTTCCAAGACGCCAAAATGACTACCGCCGTCTTATCCATGAAATGGAGAAAAAGCATAATATAACTGGTGTGAAATATCCTGCTGCGAATTGCGTGGCATCGCATATCAAACCACTAGCGCAGTGTGAAGTCTACGAAGAAGCCCATGATAAATTTAATGGATTGTGGCTGGACAAAAGAATGGATCAGCTTTTTGATAAGGGCTATATCACATTTACCGACGAAGGTGTGGTGATTATCGGGTCTCAATGTTGTGATGAACGACTTAATCGTCTTGGTTTACCAAGAAACGAAATTCATCACATTTCACCATTACTATCCGAACAGCGGAGCTACATGCAATATCACAGAGAATATGTTTTTAAACCTTAGCTCAAGAAAATATCCAAAGGCGTGCCAGCGCGAACATCGTTAGTACGCTTATGCCCCAAAGTTTGTTAGCACAGATATTGCACTTTCATTTGAACTATTTTCCAGTCATTGTTTATCGAATGGTTAAGTAAACTCAGATTGTGAGCCTAGGAATGGTATTTCACTCCCTCATATGATGTGTAAGTTTTACGGCAACATCCTGTAAATTACGCTGATTGCTCTTTTTAGCCAGCATTAGAGCTATGATAGGGCGCTATTCTCAGATACTTCTTCATGGAGCCATTGGGTAAATGCTTGAATACGTTCCTTTCTTGGGGAGCTAGGGTCAATACACAGATTCACTTGCACTCCGGGTGTCATCCCTATATCGAATGGTTTAACAAGAAGCCCTCGCTCAATGAGATCGCCAGCTAGGCTGTCGGTAGCCAAGCAAACACCATGCCCAGCCATTACCGTAGTAAGGCCCATATCAAATGTACCCACTGTCATCCATTGAATATCATTTCCCTCAGTTGAAACATTAGCTTGTTCGAACCACAAATCCCAAGGAAAGCAGCCACTTCCAAAGGATATTAGCCAACATTTTAAGAGGTCTTCTGGTTTACTAAGTTTGATAGAATTCGCGAGTTTTAGGGAGCAATAAGGGTAAACAGGTTCGTTCATAAGTACTTCATGCGATAAACCATCTTCTATACAAAGGTTCTCGCCTTGTATGATTGCGATATCAACTTCACCAAGCTTTAAGTTCGGAGCATCGCTACTAGCTAGTACTTTGATTGGAATTTCAGGGTGCCTTAATGAGAATTTCCATAATCTAGGTAATAGCCACCGCGAAGCAAATGAAGGAGGGCTTCCTACGACTAATACGCCCTCAAAAGGTTCTGATTTAATTTGATTTAAACCGCTTAAAATGGATTTGAAACCACAAGAGACATGTTTTAGTAACGTCTGCCCCTTCTGGGTAAGCGTCATTTCTCGTCCCTTTCGAATAAAGAGCTTACATGCGAGTTGCTCTTCGAGTTGTCTAATTTGTTGACTAACAGCAGCTTGGCTTACGAAGAGTTCTTCAGCTGCTTTGCTGTAGCTACTTAGTCGTGCAGCAGCTTCAAAGTACCTTAGACCTGAGAGGTGTCGCAATCGGTTATCCATAATCTCTGCTTATAGTTGGTGTTAGTAATGGTTGTTGGCTTATTTATCTGCATGTTTTCATAATAATGACAAATTAAAGAAGAAAAAAGGTGATAAAGTGAAAGTTGTATGGAATTGGAAGGAGAACATTAAGGATATAATGGCTTACTTCAAGGGGGGAAGTGAAAAAAAAATTGCTTATTCGCGAACTAAACTTATTCTCGTAGAACAGTTAAGTAGTCACCTTCAAAAGGATCTGGGTCTAGAAGCGGAACATACCGAGGAAAAGGACTACTCGAAGTTTCTATAACGTAGGGTTATATAATGCTTTGGCATATGTACTTACATAGTTTGTAGCGGACGAGTAAAGTCGGTCACTGTTTTGTAGTTAACTAGCGAGTTTGACATAGAAAAAGTTATCTGAACTTTGGACATCATCCGTACTTCGTAACTCGAAATTGTCCATTAATGATTTAGTTAGATTGTTATAAACTGATTTTTCCTGCTTAAGTTAGAAAACTTTCTTGCAAAGATTCGTGTGGTTCTAAATGGCTCCAAGAATTTTTAATATATAAATATGGGTTAAGCTTTATATTTTCTCATATCTCTTAGTACACTAAGATGTTCGAATTAAGCAAAGTGAACACATCTCTTGAGAAAGGCTGTGTTTGATGAGAATACAATTGAAGTGGTTGCGATTCGTTGAAATAAGAAAAGGTGCCAAGGGCACCTTTTTAAAGTTTAGTTAGCGTTAAGCTTCTGCCATTGCATTACTTTCTTCTTTAACTCGTTGCGTATATCGCTGCTGACTTAAGGCTAGCGCATGCTGGTACAAGGCGATGTCGACAAAATCATTCTGAACCACGACTGGCCCATTTTGTTTTGCGATTGCTTCTACCGTGTCTGGCTGTGTCAGCCAAGTGTAGGTGGCATGATCGAAGGTGGGTTTGGTAGCTTGGAGTAAGTTGCCGGTACCGGAAAACACTAAATCGTTTAACCAGGCTGTGACGTGCAGGGCGATTTGGCTTTTGTAGTGTTTCAGAGCAGCCGAACCCGTATTTTGCAGTTGGAGTACCGTATATTGGTACTGGGCATTTTTCTGCACAGTGCTGTTTAGGGCTGTAATGACAGCAGAGGGATCATTCAACGAGGCAGAATAATCCTCATCATTATAACTGTCATTCACATTACTGGCGCCAAACAATACGATAAGCCGTTTCCCCTTAGCGACTTGGCTTAAGGTTAATTCATGGAAACTATCTAGGCTGTTTGTTACTTGATAACCAACAGACGGAGATACGCTAGCCTGTAAACACGCTTCGACCTGTTCTTGATTGAGAGGCGTAAAGTTGTCGGTGTCGATACCGGATTTGGCAATGCGGACAATCGCAAATTCGTTGCTGTTTTCTTTGAGGTATTTGTCGATATCGGTTAGGAAATCATTAAATACTACGCCGGGAATAAAATTGTGTAAGTGGTAGGTTTGGTTCATGGAGAACACATTACCGCCATAGGCCGGACGGAAGTCAAAGTAGCGGGTACCAGTAACAAGCTGGGTATACGCATTATCTTTTTGTGTCAGTGATAAGTTAGCCAGCAACTGTTCACCGGCCTGCGTCCCGACCAACTCTAGGCTTGCTAGCACTGGGTTGGAATCGAGCATTTTTTGAATTGCGATTTTAGGATCATTGATATGTATTTCGTACATACCGGCATCATGGGAGCCACTTAATACTAAATCTCTGAATCTGAAATCCGGATTCTGTTTGGCTAGCGTTGTCATCCATTGCTTATTGTACTCACCCGCATAAATATAACTTTGGTTTCCTAGTGGAAGGGCGGCATGCGAAACGCCATAGTTCATCATGTAGGGTTTGCCATCCCCTTCGAATTGAATGGTGGTTTGTTTAAGTACGTCATTGCCTTCAATCGCGCTGGTGATCCTGTTTAGCTTAAACAAGACATTCTGATACTGACTATTATTGGAGCTCAAAAGTTGTAGATGAAAGTCGCGGTGGGTAGGTGCAGTACCTGTTGTATCAAAGGCGTAGCCACTTTGCATCGTACCTATGCTGGGTAAGAGACCTGAATGATAGGGGAAGGGGTGAAGTGCGTCTCCTTCAAGATCAAAACGTGGGGTCAGTGATTCCGTATTGGTCGATGTCCACAAGTCAAAACCTTTACCTTCGCTGATTGTGTTGGCATCTGCCACATTGAATTCATCGCTGCCTGATGTAGTAATGAAATATACATTGTCGAGGTAGGCTGATTTGTTGTTGGCTCTCGCTGAAATAGTATTTCCAGCCATATGCCAGTTATTGGTGGTTGCATAATGGCCTTGACCAATGCAGACGTCAAAGCGCTGACTGCCAATGGATAGCGTACCTTTAACGGCAAAATTTAACTTCTCTGGGCTATTGCTGCCGCGGGCTGTATGAACCATGTGGCGAGTGTTGTTATTAACGGATTTTTTGTACCAGCTGGCAACGTCCTGATTGCCGTTTCGGCTAACGTCCACGGTGAGAGTGAGTTTTCCTTTGCCTCCTGAGACTGAAATCTTGCCTAAATCAATGATTTTGTCTTTTTTGATCCTTGAGTCTGTAACAATGAAATCAACATGCTGGTTTGCAGCCTGACCACTAAATGAAAAGGTAACCTGATTTTTACTCATAGCATTCCTAGCCTTTGGGTTATTGATTTTAATTGGTGTGGTTTACTTACCTCATGATGGAGGTGTGCAATGAGTGTATGCAATGTTATGCATTGGTGCCTGTATTTTTGTTATGGTTAGCACAATACCTTGCTCATCAGCTTGTTGCTGTTATGAATAAAACGCTCTTCAAGAAGGGGAGATATGAGTTGTTTATCTTACTTGAATGCCGAAGAGTGCTCCCACAAAGAGTGTGTGATGGACTGTGTTGCTCATGGTTTATGGCGGTTTTGTTGTCTAGCTACTTGAAATTGATCAAATTTTATTAGTTTACTGTTTATTTTCTGATCGTATTTTAAAAGCATTTACTGTTTGATGGTTGTTTTAATAGATAGTAATCGCCTAAATTATTAAACTTTCATTAAGTTGCATATCAAACTCGGTTGGTATCATACTGTCTACATTTTTCTGGCACGAATACGTGGACGTACCGAAGGCGGTAGCGTACTTAATGTCATTCATGATTGACGTCGTTATATGCTGATTTAGTGAGGATATACGAATTCATTTCGTAGAATAAAATGTTAGGTTTTTGAGTGGCTCAAGTGGGAGAAAATATGATTTCTGTTGGTTACATGTATAAGTTAGCTTCTGAACACTCAATCAATTTAAAGGGGATGACTTTATTCTACTATGAAGTGTATGAAAAGCAGTGGGACTATGACGACTCTTGGGTAGAATTTTTCCCGAGGAATCCTTTCCCACAAACGTTGAAGTCCCTAAATCAAAAGTTTCTTTAGGGTTTGATATAGTCACGTATGCGAACAATGCTTCGGCAGAATGTTCTCCGCTTTCGTGTAACCGTATGGCTGAAGTAATTGACACGACCGAACATTGCTTATTGAAGACCCTGCAATCAGCTATAGATCTAATTGAGCAAGAAGAGTTTAGTCATTGTGAGCCTGGTCCGTATCGAATAGTTGAGGTGTTTAAATGTGAGAAAACCTAACAAAAACATCAAGTTGACACGTTTTGCTCCGCAGTTTTGGTGTGGAATTCAATGTGTTTTGTTTGTTGATCGTGGTGTAACTTATGTTAGACGTTATGTTTTCGAGGGAATATGAATATACAGCAGGTTACTTGGGAAGAGGCATTACCACTTAGGCGTCGTGTTTTGTGGCCAAATAAGTCGGTGTCATTTTGTAAAGTTAAGGGCGATGAATCAGCGACTCACTATGGTGCATTTATCAATGGGGAGTTGGTTTGTGTTGCGTCAGTTTATATTGATGGTAACGAGGCTAGATTACGAAAATTCGCAACTTTACATGAGCACCAGGGAAAAGGTATTGGTTCAAAAGTCATTGAGTATATTGTTCTCAATTTGAAATGTTTGAATGTTTGAATGTTAGATATTTTTGGTGTGATGCGCGTACAACAGCCCTAGGTTTTTACCAAAAATTTGGGTTAGAAGTCGAGGGTTGTGAATTTGATAAATCAGGTGTTTCATATTATAAAATGTCAGTTCAGTGGCATTAAAAAGTATAAAAATAACAATCGCATCAACACGATGTTTATTACATTCGGCGGTTTTGGTTTGAAGAGTAATTGGTTT
The DNA here is from genome assembly GCF_003026285.1 of Photobacterium profundum. Taxonomy (GTDB): domain Bacteria; phylum Pseudomonadota; class Gammaproteobacteria; order Enterobacterales; family Vibrionaceae; genus Photobacterium; species Photobacterium profundum. The sequence continues at coordinate 40,861 of NZ_PYOD01000012.1, read as the reverse complement.
GGATAAATCAGGGTTAGCACGTGTTATGCCAGCGTTATAACGCAGGAGATTTATGAGCAAACAAGACATATCTCAAATGGGTTCGGCTAGAGTTTCTATTGAGGTGCTTGAAGGGGTAGATTGTGTACTTAAGCAAGGTGCATCAGACGTTGAGATTAACTTCTACCAGTCAGCAGCCCCTAATTTAGCTGGAGTTAACATTCCGAACTTAGTCAAGCTCGATGGACGGAATTTATTTATAGAACGTATTCCAAACAGTATCTCGCTGAACAAATTGCAATCGAATCCTAAAGTGTGTGAGCAATTGGCAAGTCTTCATCGCTCTCAATATGTTCCATCTTTCCCTGTTAAAAAACATGAATGGACTAATGTAGCTACAACTGAAGCTCTCAGCATATTAGATCTACCCGAGAGTGCGCAGTCTTCAATAAAATTAATGCAGTCGTTATCTAGCTGCATATTTGAATGTTCAGGACTAATATCGGGTGATACCAATGATGGTAATTGGGGCACTAGAGCCAATGGGGAGCTTGTATTATTTGACTGGGAGCGTTTCGGTCATGGAAGCCCTGCGATTGATTTGGCACCTTTAGTCAGTGGACTAGGGGCAGTTTCTGAATATGAGTTAATCATTCGGCAGTACAGTCAGTATAATTCATCGTTGCCGGAAGCAGAGCTAATGAAGGATCTGATAATAGCTAAATGTTGGATAATCATTGAGGTGGTCAACATATTGGTTAGCCGGAATAACCCAGAAACAACCAAGTACATTAATTGGTATAGAAGTAATGTTCCCCAATGGTTAGCATCGGTGGCAAATGCGTTATAACAAGCGCTTCAAGCTGATTTGCAACGCGTGGCATTTTTGGTTCAAAATGCCACTGTGTTTACGGTGCAATGCAGAATGTTCGGTTTTGTTGCTCAAAGCTTAAGCGGACGTTATGCATTACTTTTACTCAGAATATAAGGATAGATATGAGCGTTCAAAAAGTGGCAGTGATTACAGGTGGCGGACGAGGAATTGGTGCCGCAACAGCTCAACTTTTTGCGAGAAAAGGGTATGCTGTATGTATCAACTATAAATCTAATTCAGAATCCGCGAATAAATTAGCTCAAGCAATAATAGCGGAAGGTGAAAAGTGTATTACTGTTCAAGCTGACGTTTCTTGCGAAGATGATGTCATTCGAATGTTTTCTACCGTCGATAGAGAATTAGGTTCACTATCTGTCCTTGTTAATAACGCGGGTATCTTGAAAAAACAATCACGTTTAGAAGATATGACAGCTGCTCGGATTAATTCAATATTTACAAATAATGTCACGAGTTACTTTTTATGTTGTCGAGAAGCAGTAAAACGAATGTCTACACGGCATGGTGGCTTCGGTGGCGTAATTGTTAATGTATCTTCTGGCGCTTCACGTTCAGGCTCTCCAAATGAATATATTGACTATGCTGCATCTAAAGGAGCAATTGATACTTTAACTAAAGGCTTATCATTGGAAGTTGCAGCGGAAGGTATTCGAGTTAATTGTGTACGTCCTGGATTAATTCATACTGAAATGCATGCTGATGGTGGAGAGCCTGAGCGAGTTGAAAGGTTAAAGAGCATAATTCCACTTCAAAGAGGTGGAGAACCTGCTGAAGTGGCAGAGGCAATTTATTGGTTAGCATCAGACAAGTCATCATTTTCTACAGGGAATTACTTGGATTTAGCTGGTGGGCTGTAATGCATAACAAATGCATCAACACGATTTTCTACATTCGGCATTCTAGGTGTGCCTTTAGTTTCAGAGATTAAGGCAGTAAAATTCAACTTAACCTGCATTGTAGTAAACGTGTTATGCAGGCTACATGGACTCCTCCGGTTGCCAACAACAGCGTCAGAGAATGCTAGGTTTGGGACTGCCGCTCTTCATTCGTTAGAAGGCTTTTTATTGCCCGCCTGCATATCAGGTTTTCCCGCAAATAGTCTTAACCATACATCATCATTGGCTATTGCAATGACCCGGTGAAGCTTGTTACTTCATTTTAAATGTGATTCTACAACTGTTAGTTTTTAATCGGTCCGTAGTCGGTACCGTGGCGGAGTAACGACCAGATAATTCGTGCATTTTTGGCTGTTAGTGCCACGGTCGCCCGTTTGAAGCCTCGTAGTTCAACGAGGCCTTTACACCACAGGCTTCCATCCCGATGATTGCCGGTGGGATATTGACAAAAGTAGTTAAAACTTTAGACCGCATTATTATTTTTTGAATCAACATGTTGCCTACAGAATCTTCGCCGTGGATACTAAAGCTATGTTTGGCTAAATCAATACCATTCGTTAAATACTTTAAGGGTTCTAAAAGGAAAATACTTTGATTCAGTTTAAACAAGTATCAGCAAAGTTAGCCCCAATGGAATTACTACTTGAAGCTGATCCTTCTGAAATGTGCATCAAAAAATATTTAGATGGCTCAGATTGTTTTGCTGCATTTGATGGTGACGTAATAGTTAGTATTTGCGTAACTAAACCGTTGAACGAATCAACTTCTGAAATCTATAATGTTGCAACAGCTCCGGAGTATCAGAAAAAGGGTATTGGTTCAAAGTTACTTCAATTTGCATTAAAAGAATTATCTATAATTGGTTTCAGTAACGTTGAACTTGGTACGGGCACTTTTGGGTATCAATTATCGTTTTATCAGCGGTACGATTTTAGAGTGGATTCTATTTTACAGGATTTCTTTCTCGATAATTACGATGAACCAATCTTTGAAAATGGTATTCAGCATAAAGATATGTTGCGGTTAGTGTGTAGATTACGCTGAATCGCATTTAAAAAACATCAAGTTGATACGTTTTACTCCGCAGTTTTGGTATGGAGTTCAGTGCGCTTGTTGAGCTAGCTATGGTGCAACTTATTATTGCAAAAATAAATTAAGAGGGTTTCATGGAAGAACAGTCTCAAGTCTACTTGGATAAGTATCTCAGTTCACTTTCTGAAACTGAGCGTAAAAAGTATCAATCACTCAGTTCAGACTATTTTTGTGCTGATGAACAGAATGCCAATCTGTGTGCTGAGTTAATCCGAATTGGTCAAAAGACAGCAACTTGTAGCCTAAATGTTTGGTATGAATCTGGTGAAGAACCAATGCCAACAGTTGGACATTTACAAGTGGTTGTTGATTGGAATGGTAGGCCAGTTTGTATCATCGAGATTGATTCAGTTGAAACATGTAAATATAACGAAGTCACCGCAGAATTTGCTTATGCAGAAGGTGAGGGCAACCGTTCACTGAAATGGTGGCGTGAAGCTCATTGGCGTTTCTTTGCTGCTGAATGTTCAGAGTTAAATATCGAGCCTAATGAGGACATGATTCTTGTATTGGAACGATTTCATGTCGTTTATCAATAGGTAATATAACAAATGCATCAACACGGTTTACTACACTCACCATTGTGGGTTTGTCTTTAGTTTTGATTTTTAGGCATTAAAATTCAACTAAATTTTCATAGTAGTAAACGTGTTATGCATTCGTTGGTATAGCTCTCCATGTCAAGCAGCATGTGCAAAATCGTACTCAAGTAAAGCCAGAACCATGATATCGGTGAGAGATGAGCTGACGTCTTAAATGAAGCCAGTAACTTTCGACGATTAACATGCTGGTATTCGTGGATTACTGATTATTGTAATCAGTCTTACCTACCTTACTTATTACGTCGTGGTACCAGTCTTCAGTCTATGCTCGTGGGTCAATTACTTATCGTAGCAGCCAGCCAACGCCTATCGGAGTTTGCATCACTAATCGTTGTTTAGGATCGACGGCGCAATCTTAATTGTGCTTTCCAAGCAATCTCTATGATGTCTTTACTGCATTTCAGCGGAGATCTTAGCGGGATGCAGGTAACTGTGTGCCCCTTCAACTAATAAGCGTCGTGCTCGGTGGTTGCCACGCATAGCTTGAATTGCTTTCACTAAGGGATAGTATCGGCATGTTTTTATATCATGGGGTAATGCGTTATCGATAAGAGTGAGCCACCGCAAGTGCTTTAGAGGCAACCTAAGTTGATTCTTTGTACGTGTCTAAGTCAATGAAAAGTATGTTATGTTTACTCGTGCTAGCCTTCCATGTATGTAAGTTAATCACATACATTATGGCTCGGGCTGTTACAGCGAACCTACGAAGTGGAGGCTAGCACTTCATGGGAGTCATTATGTCTATGTTTCTATGTGGCTCAGTCGAACTAATGAAAGAGAAATGAAAAATGAGTGAATTGGATAAGATGCTATCGGGCGACATTTATGATCCTAGTGATGAAGTGTTATCAGATATGCGCTTAAAAGCCCGAAATCTTACTTTCAAATATAATCAAACGACTCGGATGCAGAAAGATGAGAGGGAAAAAATTCTTCATGAGCTACTTGGGAGTATCGAAGGGAACATAAAAATAGAACCAAATTTTAATTGTGATTATGGGCGAAACATATCCGTAGGTAATAATTTTTATGTGAATTTTGGTTGCGTAATATTGGATTGTGCTGAGGTTATGATTGGAAATAATTGTTTCATAGGTCCTCAAGTCGGCATTTATACTGCTTGTCATCCAATTAACCCTATTGAGAGGAATAGTGGGTCTGAATTTGCCAAACCAATAGTTATTGGTGATAACTGCTGGATAGGAGGGCATGCAACAATCAATCCTGGAGTAATACTAGGTAATAACGTTGTAGTTGCATCTGGCTCAGTTGTTACGAAGTGTTTTCCTGACAACGTAGTTATCGGTGGAAACCCTGCACGCATACTAAAAAAAGTAGAATTATAAAAACATCAAGTTGACACATTTTACTTCGCAGTTTTGGTATGGAGTTGAGTGTGCTTGGTGAGTTAGCCGTGGTGTAACTTATGTTCGGTGTTTTATATTTCAAGGAAAGTGATGAGCATGGAAATCGAATGTCAGGGTGATATGGATCTTGATAATGGCTTAGATGAACACGGTTATGTTCTTAACCGTTGCTCACCCCAAAATATACAAAGAGAATTTCAACCACTTATAGTTGAAAAATTTAATTTACTTGTTTCAACATTCTCAAATCAAATTCATAGTATTTATCTTTACGGCAGTATTGCTCGTGGGGAGGCTGTGCTATACAAATCGGATTTAGATATTTCGGTAATATTTCATTCTCCTTTAGTTTACGCTCAACAATTACAACTAGAACAGCTTGCATCAATCATTTGTCGTGATTTCCCAATAATAAGCAAAGTTGATTTTGATCTCGGACATGTTGATGAGGTGATGGACTCTGTTGAAGAATATCATTGGCAATTTTGGCTCAAACACTGTTGCTGTTGTGTTTGGGGGAACGATTTATCAGTATTCTTCAGAAAACATAGGCCAAGTATTCAAGTTTCTCGTGCTATTAATAGTGATCTCGATTGTATGTTAAAGGCTACTCAAGCCCAGTTGAATACGGATAATGTTGCTGTTAAAGGGAAGTTTATCGCAAAGAAACTAATTCGGACCTCTTACTCACTGGTTGCAGAGATAGACAATAGTTGGCACCAAAGCCTAGAAAGGTGTGCACGAACAGTACTTACCTATGAGGAGGTGCAGAGTGATGGGATCAATCAAGCTCTTGCAATTTTAGATAACGATAATTCGTCAGTAGCTGAGGTTACAGCTTTAATTGACGGTTATGGTCGCTGGTTGGTTAATCGATTTGCTAACGAGTTTGCTAGCAAGAAGAGTTGAACTCTATCTAACGACTCTCACTTAGGGCTACTGCCTTGTATTTTTCAGTGTCCTTTATAATGTCCGCTTTCTCTATTCACAGAGGGGCTACGCCGATGAAGGCAGCGGCGTGATATAGCTAAGTTCTGGCAGGATGCTAATAATAGGTCCAGCAGCGATTTTCTTTTCTGTTTTTCAATCTTCACGTGTCGCAACAAAAGTTCGCACCTGTATTGTGTTTGGCTTCAGCGTTTACTTAGTATTAAGTTCGATGGTAGGTATTATAGCAATAAACATCAGATACAAAAAAACCTGCTAAAAGCAGGCTTGATGTATCTCTAAGAGAATTTGGTGCTCGCTACTGGACTCGAACCAGTGACACCTTGCATGTCATGCAAGTACTCTAACCAACTGAGCTAAGCGAGCAAATTGTACTGTGTGATAACAAATTATTTCGTGCTATCTAAAACTGGTGCTCGCTACTGGACTCGAACCAGTGACACCTTGCATGTCATGCAAGTACTCTAACCAACTGAGCTAAGCGAGCAAATTGTACTGTGTAATAACAAGCTATTGCGTGCTATCTGAAATTTGGTGCTCGCTACTGGACTCGAACCAGTGACACCTTGCATGTCATGCAAGTACTCTAACCAACTGAGCTAAGCGAGCAAATTGTTTGTTCGTTTTTGGGAACGAGAGAATAGTAGCGATTCGATTTATATCGCGCAAGTGTTTGAGATCGCTTTTTTATTAATTTACATCCATTTGCTCGCAGAGTAACCAGTTTGGTGGTCGTGTGAGCGTAAAAAGGCGAATAAATTGAGGGGAAGTTGTTGAGATTTATCATGATGATAGAGATTGCAGATGATTCTTTTAATGTTTAACTCGCAACCTTAATGTGATGGCACTGATGACGACTGATGGTTTTCTAGTTATTCACCAGTGTCATCAATGATTATTTGACGGTAATGTTAGGTTTCTACTTCAGCTAGCACGGGTGCACTTTTTTCAAGTGTTATAAATAACTGTTCAAAACTTTTCGTGAGTTTATGTGCCGGCAGCAAATGGATAAGTGGCTTTTGATGATAGTGTGATTCCTTCATTTTTATCGACTGAGGTAGGTAAGGTTCAAGAATCGGTAATCCGAGATCCTTCAAGTCAGCAATGATTTTCTTTGGGAAGTTAGCCTGAGCATTAAACATATTGACGATAACACCCTCAACCTCGAGTGTAGGATTATGGTCTTCTCGTAATTCCGATAAATTATTGAGTAGCGTTAATAGTGCTTGCTGTGAAAAGCTATCGCAGTCGAAGGGGATAAGTAAGCGCTGAGCGGCAATTAAGGCGGCTTTACTGAAAAAGTTTAGGTTGGGTGGGGTGTCGATATAAATACGCTCATATCGTTTGTCTAGTTCATCTAGCGCATCACGAAGCTTATATATCTTATAGCGGCGTTCTAATTCAGATTCGATTTTTTCTAATCGTGGGCTAGATGGAATAATGTCAAGGTTAGTAAATGACGTGGGTTGTGGGAATTCAATCACAGGTGTGGAAACACTAAACCAGCCAACGGTTTGGTTTAATAGATCTGCTATGGTTTGTTTACTTTCAGAGTTAACGTCGTAGCCTAAATAGTGACTACTGTTACCTTGAACATCCAGATCAATCAATAATGTTTTATACCCTTTAGCCGCGCTTAAGGCTGCCAAATTAGCTGCAATGCTGGATTTACCAACCCCACCTTTTTGATTAAATACGACACGACGCATTTATGACCATCCTTGATATTATCTGAGTGATGATAATAAGTTACATGGCTGTAAACAAGGTGGCAACATTTGTTTGTTGTAATTGCAATGAAGGCAAAGAATTAGGTAACGTGTTGTTATAAAAAAGCTAGATACAAAAATCAGCAGTCAGTTTGTAATCTGCTTGCTGATTGTTGTGCGCTAAATGATATAGCGAATAATGTGATTAGTATGACGGTAATTATTGCAGTAATTCGTGATCAGGTGGTAGTAGACGGGTTATCCAAAGCACCAACTTATGCTTCATGTTTACGCCATCTTCTTGATCAATGGCAAGAGGGGTAATTTGCTTACATTCGATGAGTAAACGGTAAATGCATTCAACACGTTCTGTGGATGAAACGGTTTTCTCTAAGTCTCCATATCCTTGCTTTTTAGCGAATGCAAAGCCTAGCTCCATGGCTTTCTTAAGTAATTTAGCATCATTGTTGTTCTTGTTTTTATTCTTTTTCATTGTTCATCTCTACCTATGAATGCGTAAAAGTTGTGCCCAAATAATGACAATGGATGTGTGCTGTATCTCATTTAACACTAAGACTAGATTACAACAAACGTAACAAATGAGGTATGAAATTTATGGTTTCATTGTGTAACGTTTGTTCGTTATTAACTTCAATTTTCCGCGATGAGCGCTGTATCACGAAATATAACCTCAAAAAAAGGGATGACAAAATGTCATCCCCTTTGATATTCCGCTATTTGTCAGTTACGCAATTTAGCATGAATGTAAAGTGCTACTGAATAAAACTTAAATAACCTTGTAAAACTATCAAGTTCGCGATATCGATAAAGAAAGCACCAACAATAGGAACAACCATGAAAGCTTGGGGTGATGGTCCATTTCGTGACACTAAAGACCCCATGTTCATCACTGCCGTTGGTGTGGCACCCATACCAAAACCACAGTGGCCACCAGCAATAACTGCAGCATCATACGTCCTGCCCATAACGCGGAAGGTAACAAAATACGCAAACGCAGCAAGCACGACCGTTTGTACTGTTAGGATCATCAGCATTGGTAAAGCCAATTCAAGCAATTCCCACAACTTAAGACTCATTAAGGCCATTGCCAAAAAGAGTGATAATGAAATGGTACCTAACGCATCAACCGTTTCACTGTTGATCTTATAAACTTTTGTTGTTTCACTAATGTTGGTGATAAAAACACCAATAAACAATGCATAAACAAAGTCAGGGATACGAAGCCAAGAAATACCAAAGCTATCAACAAGTTCTTTCACATGTGCAGCACCTGCAACACAGATCAACAAGATGAACAGTACTTCAATGGTGTTCTTTGACGTAATACGATCTTCTTCTTTATCGCTATAAGTAATCAGATCAGGATGTTCAATATGGTGATGCTCACCATCACCAAACGATGACTTCAATTTGTGTTTGTTAATCAGGCGCTGTGCAACAGGTCCACCAATAATTCCGCCCATCACTAAGCCAAATGTTGCAGAGGCCATAGACAGTTCAAGAACGTGTAGATTGTAATCTGCTGCAAAGCTTTGTGCCCAAGCAGCACCCGTACCATGTCCGCCAGACAGTGTTATTGAGCCCACTATTAAGCCAATAATAGGGTCTAAGCCAAGTAAGGTACTTAGTGTTACACCAACAGCATTTTGGATGATGATGAAAACCGTTGCTAACCCTAAAAATAAAAATACGCGTGAACCACCTTGTGCCAGTAGCTTGTAGCTTGCAGCTAGGCCGACGGTAGCAAAAAACATCTGCATTAAAGTGTCTTTAATACTGAGTTTGAAAGTAATGTCGATGCCTTGCTGATGTATTAAAGCAATTATAACCGCGACTATTAGGCCTCCTACAATAGGTTCTGGAATATTATACTTCCGAAGAACCGTTACTTTTGTATTAATGAAGTAGCCAAGAAAAAGCACAATAATCGCAATGAGCAAAGATTCTAGCTCGTTTATTTGAATTGTAGTATTCATGATTTAGTCTTTTCATACTTTTCTTAATGGTCAATATTAACCGCTAAAATCTCTTGTGCCTATATTGTGCTAAGCGCTCTAATAGTGTAGGCCTCACAGAGCTTTAATGTTTCAAATGTTGCTTGTTTGTTGGGGTGTTATCTTTAGTTTGTCTAAAGTGATTTTTTTGTGACGTTTGTGTAGAAAATAAGATTGGTATGATGTGTTGGTTCCATGTGGATATATATGTTGAATAAACGATACTTTATAAGCAAGTTAAGATGCATTTTTTAAAAAAAATGATATTAATCATGCATATGATATTTTTATGGTACTGCCAAATATGCTTTATATATTCTCTGTTGTGTAAAATATCAGTTAAATCTGTACTGATAGGGTATGAAAAATAAACAGTGGAATATGCGGAGAATCTTTATGGCTTATTTTGGAGTGGATTCAGCAATATTTATTAAATTAAATTTCATCTTTTAATCTGTTAGGAATCTAACTGCTGTGAATAGTTCATTTTTTGTTCTAATTGACGGTGGTTAAATATAATAGAACAAGTTTTTGGGGTGGTTCTCTTGATAATGTTTGTTACGTAAGTGGAGGGAAGAGTAATCAATAATATAGTTAGTATGAATTGTTTTGTCAGTTTAAGGTTAATTATGTATAGATGTAATGGTTGTTATTCTAGGATAAAAGAGCTGGTACTAAACCAGCTACTGTATGTTCTAGGTCTATACACTTCGGGTTTTTAGATTATTAAATACACTTAATTAAGAATCTGAATGTTTTTTCAGTTTTAGGTCTTTCTTTAATTGCTGAATAAAATCTAATCGTGATTGACTAACAGGTATCGCGTCTACTTTTTGTTGGTCAAGTGCATATAATTCTTGAGCTGTCATACAACGCCCATGAATACGTGTATGAGGTTGCTTTGTTTCCTCTGTCGCACGTTCTGAAGCATCTTCTTGTTCTCGTGCCATGGCTTCACGTGCTTTGCTCTGATTTGTAGCATCTTGCACTGATTGTGCAGGTTGACGTCTAAACTGTTGACGAGCAGGTGTTTGAGGGCGTTGATCGCGTTGTTTAATAAAATCATCTAAATAATCACTAAAGCTCATAATGCTGCCCCTTTATAATATCTTGAATATAGTAAGTCAGCCTCTTGCTGAATAGAAGCTTTAATAACTTAAGTATGGACGTTTTTTACATCTGAGACGTTTATTGTTTATAACAGACTAGCTTTCATTCAGAATATCTTCAGCATTTGCACTATCAGTGATAAATTTCACTTCGAATTCATCGATTGGCATAGGTTTACCAAAGTAGTAGCCTTGAAACTCTTCAACGCCAATGTTGGTCAAAAATTTAATTTGATCTTCGTTTTCGACACCTTCTGCTACAACGAGCATCGATAAGTTATGTGCTAGTTCAATAATAGAACGCGTGATTGTAACGCTATCTTTGTTCATTGGCAGGTCTTGAACAAACTCTCTATCTACCTTCAAAATATGTATTGGGAATCGACTAAGGTAGGCGAGTGAAGAGTATCCCGTACCGAAATCATCGATGGCAATTTTCACACCAAGAGCTTCTAATTTAATGAGCTTATCGAAGGCTAACTTCACATCGGCCATGACGACACTTTCCGTTATTTCTAACTCTAGGTAGTGGGGATTACAGCCTGACATAGTAACGGCTTTATACACAGTATCTACGATGTCTGAATGCAATAATTGGCGTGCAGAGATATTTAATGCAAAGTGTAGGTCTAACCCGTTACTCTGCCAAATTGCTAACTGTTCACAGGCTTGATTGATCAGCGTTTCGCCAACATTGACAATAAGCCCTGAATTTTCAAGAATCGGAATGATCCCTAATGGCGATTGGATCTGACCTTCTTCATTCTTCCAACGTAATAATGCTTCAATACCACATACTTTATGGGTTTTAGCATTCACCTTAGGTTGATAAAAAAACGTGTACTGATCAGTACCTAGACTTTTACGTAGGTCAGATTCAAGTTGAAGACGTTGTACACTTTCTATACCCATTTTGGGGGTGAAAAAACAATATCGATTACGTCCCTGATCTTTAGCGTGATAAAGTGCAATATCCGAGTTTTTTAATAAGGCATCACTATCTACAGAATTTTCAGGGTAAACGGCAATACCCATGCTTGCTGTAATCGATAATGATTTTTCTTCTATAGATAAAGAGGCACAAATATTATTTATAATGCGTTCAGCCAGAGTAGCAATACTTTGCGATGAGGTATCCGACTGAATTAAAATGGCAAACTCATCGCCCCCTAAACGAGCAAGAACGTCTTCATCTCGAAGTGAACGTGTAATACGTTTGGCAATGGTGATTAATACTTTATCACCCACATCATGACCAAGAGAATCATTTATCTTTTTAAAAAAATCGAGATCTATATTGAATACGACAACAGATGTTTTCATCTCTTCTGCGTTCGTGATGGCTTGTTCAATGTACTGCAGGAGAAGTAGACGATTAGGTAGTTCAGTTAAAAGGTCATAATGAGCGAGTTTATGAAGCTTACTTTCAAACAGCACGCGTTCTGTAATATCCTTTCCCGTCGATATGTAGTGACTTATTTTCCCGGTATCGTTACGAATTGGTGAAATTGTTTCGTCTTCATAGCAAACCGTATTATCAGATTTTTTCCGTGTAATAACGCGGTGAATTGTTTTTCCTGCTTTTAATTGTTGATGAATATGCTTTATTTCACTGGTTGTTTCATTAGCCCCCTTCATTAAAGTGCGTGAATCTCGTCCTAACGCCTCAGCTGAGGTGATGCCAGTAAACGCTTCAAAAGAGTGGTTAACATATTCAATAATACCGTTCTTATCTGTAATAAGAACAGTATCATCACTTTGCTCTACTGCATGAGATAGACTTTTTAACTTTAACTCTCTTTCAATCCAATCAGTGACATCACTAATATGAAGCAAGATTTCACTGGTTGAACTGAAAACAGTTTCACTAGCAATAAGAGCGATATATTTTATGCTTGTATGATTCGGCAGCTGGATACTAGCCTTGATTGGGGTATTGTTACCATCTGCCATAGCAAGCTGAACTTGATAGATGAGTTTGTTCAGTGCGTTTTTTGCTTTTGTATCATGAACTATCTCAGTGATATTTTTTCCCATGGCTTCGGCAGTATCAGTGATATTAAAAACACGTTCAGCCGAATGATTTAAAGCGGTTATTTCTAAATTATTATTCAACGTTATTAAACCATCAGGCGCATTTTTTAATACCGATGCGTAACGTTGAGCATTGTCATCAATTTCTTGTTTTAGCTTCTTTTCATTAATTAATTGTTGATACAGATGCCAAGCAAGCACAATAGAACCCGCGACTAATGCCATTACGAGAATACCAAAGGTGGCAAATTTAATGATACGTTGTTGAGAAAAGGACAGCTCAGTCACTAAACTCGGCATGTTGACTCTTGAAATAATTGTCCAAGGTAAATCTGCCCCCTCAAAAGGAAGGACAAATAATTTGGTACTGCTTAATTCTTTACTAGAAAAGAAGCGAGAATAGGTATAAAGGTAATCACCAGCACGTATTTGACCGTGTTTCTTTTTTCCTATTTCAGCCCAAATATTAGGGTACTGCTGAAAAAAGTCTTTTGTACCAATGGCATTATTTAAGTCAAATTGCCAAGAACTTTCTTTATTTGGACCTAGAAGCCATTGTCCATCATTATTGACGAGCCAATTTCCGCCACCTTGTCCCCAGTTATATTCTTGCTGTATTTGATGTAAAAAATCGTCTCCTAGATAATTTAATGTGATTAACCAAGATTCGCCATTGGATTTGAAATGGCTAACAAAACGCAGCATGGGTTTAATGGGGATTTCAATTTTACCGTTTTCGACATTAAGATCGAATTGCGAAGTATAAAAACTGCCAATTGGTACCTGAAGGCCTCTTTGAATATAAGGCCGCTTACTTTTATCTTGAAGTTCGTTGCTGGGTACTAAGACTATATCGTCGCCTTTTTTATTAACCCGCAGTACTTCCATTCCATTAGCATTGATCAGACGTATTTGATCGTAATGATTCCTTGTTTTCATAATACGAATAAAGGTTTCTAACATCCGATCTTTTTGATTTAGTGTTAACTCAGGCGTAAAAGCGAGTTCTTGTGACTTGGTCGTTAAATAGCGTAAATCATCAATAATTGGTGTGAAGTGTAAGCGGGTGATATGAAGGACAGATTGGTGTTTTGTGAGTTCTTTTTCCTGAATGCGTAGCTCTAGCTGGTTAGCATCTTCATGATATATGTACAGTGTTGCTACCGTCGTAATTGATAGTAGGGGTAACAGTAATACAATAAAACGAAGTAAAGCTTTTTTCATACAGCATCCATAAAATGGGAGGGGTCTCTATTTGTATACAGTATATACACGCGATAGCATAGTACTTCAAGTTGGGAAGATTTATTTTAGAGTTGTGACGGAGGAGGTTAATTAACTTATTGATTTAAAGGTTAATTACATGGTTTTAATGATTGTCGTCAGTCGAAAAACCCTCAAAGGCACCACCAGTGAGGGTTGTTTTTTCTGTATGTTATTAAATTTACTGGTTTTTTGTGTCTAACTTTTCAGACGTGGCGGCAGGGCTACTCCGCCGCGGTATTAAGCTCTGTTGTATTAGTCATTGCTAGCTTTTTTTCATACTGATTGTATTTCCACCATGCAAAACCTAGGAAAATAATAATACCACCAACGTTATAAAGCAGAATCATTGCAATATTACCGCCAGTAGGGAATGTAGATGCAATAAAACCAATAGAGAAAATAACTAATAACATGGAAACAATAGCAATACCAACATTGCGAGACCCCATTTTAAAATCACGTTCTAGGTGATCAAATTTCAAACGTAGCATTAGGTATGCAACCATAATAAAGATTGGTGGAAGCATCGCTGACGCTGCTGTCATATTGATAACGGTGTTCATTAAGTCTTGAGCTGATTCAGAGCCTAAAGCGGGGATGATAAGCAGTGGAATAACAATTAAGAATTGAATCCATGCACCACGAACAGGTACACCATGCTCATTTTGTTTAACGGTTTTTTTACCAAATATACCTTCAGGTATTTCAGAGAAGAAGATCTTAACTGGTGTTGCAGTCCACATTAGTAGGGAACCAAACATTGCAGCAAATAAGACAACACCAACAAAACGGTTTACTAATTCAGTTGAAAGTCCGTAGTGTAATGCCAGTCCTTCAAAAATTTGCACCGAACCACCGGTAAATGTTAATGCTTCTCTAGGTACAAATACATTCACGAGTAATGATGAAATAGAATAGAGCGCACCGATCAGGATACCAGCAAGAATAACTACTTTAACGAACGACTTATGGCCGCCTTTTACATCATTTACGTAAACTGAAATTGATTCTGCACCACCTGCTGCCATGAAAATCCATGTGATAACCCCTAGGAATGCCCAAGAGAAGGTGGGTGTCATACTTTCTACAGTAATTGGATCTGCAGGTACTGTACCGCCAAGAAGCGCACCACCAGCCAGCAGAATATACGAACCTGTGAGTAGTAAAACAAGTGTTGAGGTAATAGAAGTAATAGAGCCTAGAAGCTTTGCACCAGTAGTCGATACATAAGTAGCAACAGCAAATAGTACGGTACATAGAATTGTGGTGACTATTGGGCTAAAGACTACTTCGTAACCTAAGAAAGCATACGAAGCAAAAGCTATAACGTTGGGTAATAAAGATGTGAACCAAAATAGGTTAACAAACCAATAGGTATATGCGCCTAAGAATGCCCAACGTCCACCAAGTGTGGATTTTAGCCAAGCGTACACCCCAGATTCTGAGTTCTTATTTAAGGCAACAAACTCAGCTACAATTAAGCAAAATGGAATGAAGTAAAAAAGAGTCGCAATAATAAACATGGGTGCCGATGATAAACCGATTTCAATATTGTTGTTTACCACGTTGCGGAAGTTAAAAACGGCCGCTAGGGTCATTGATAGTAGGGCAAATTTTCCAATTGTGCCTCTTATAGACTCAGACATTGTGTTTCTCCGTTATTACACGTCAAGTATAAATGGGCTGCATGTATTACACAGCCTTGTTATTGGTTTAATTTATGGTTTTTGAGTTAAGTTATTTATTTAGGAAGTAGCCATCTTCAATCGTGACTTTAAGCACTACCTTGCGAATTCGCTTATCACCGATGAATCGGTAAGCGTTGTTATTGTCGAATATGACCACTTGCCCCTGACCAACCGTTTGTAAGGTGCCAGAGCCAGCAAGGTATTCTCGGTCCGTTTCATCTTGATAAGGCATGACGACGTCAAGTTGCTGCTTGTGGTTTGCCTCAATGGTTTCTTGGCCTTCGAGGTAGTAGTGGATATCAAAGTAACGACGGTTTCCGATGAAGTGCTCTGAGTTTTTAGCCACACCATCTTCAATCATGTAAGCCAGTGAATCGCCAATCGAGTGGTAAACGCCATCACGAATATTGCCGATGTTTTCGATAGCTTCGACACAGCGATTCCATTTACGTCCGTCGCGGTATAATGTTTTGAGTTGCTCGAGGTTCTCTAAAACAATCATCTATTTATCTCCGCCAATCATGCTTGGTGTGTTTTCTTGGATGTTTTGGGCTGTTTGTGTGTTGAGTGAAAAATCTTGACCCGCCAGGTAATTTGCACGGCAATTCGCTTGGCTAAATGGCAGTAGCGTTAAGGCGTATTGGAAATCGTTCATGTAAACACGGTAAGAATCTAATACTTCAGAACCCCAAGAGTTGGAGCCTAATCCCATTAGCTTATGATCAAGGTTTAGCGTGATATAACCGCTTTTTTCTAATTCATTGATATGTTGTGCTTCATGCAAGTGTTTACTGGTGTAATGCCATGCACTTAAATTAATAGGCTGTTGTGGTTTAACAAACAGACCATTACCTTGGCGGTTCACTAGCGATGCCCAACGCACGTCTTGGCGGTTGCCGTTATTTTGTGGGAAAGGGTAGTTCTCGAACATTCTTGTTACTGTTGACTGGTAAACATCAATGATGTTGCACTGTTTACTATCGAGATAGTTTTCTTCAGGACCACGACCGTAATATTCAACGTGTTCGAATTGCTTATTGATCCCCATATCCAATCCAAGTACAGGAATTACATGTGGGTATTCCCCGTATTTTTTTCCTGTAAGTGAGAGGTTTACTTGACCTTCTGAATGAATTTCATAGATATAAGTGCAACGCATACCAAAATCTAGAACTGGCGGAGCAACAATGCTGTTAACAGTGACGATAACATTCCCGTCTTGCTGCTCTATATGTAGTGTGCGGAAATGTTCTTCCATTATTTGCAGATGAGCAGGTTCCCATAAACCTTCATACTCTTGCTTATGGTTGTCGATCATTGGCTTGAAGAAATTCATCTTTGGTGAGCTAGCGATTATTTCAATACCGTTGCTCAGCCAAGATGTTAATTGACCGCTAATTTTAGAGAACGTCAGCTCGAAGTTGTAACCTTCAACTATCCACTCTAGGCGTTGCTCTTTAACATTAAGCGCAGTGCTATTGGTGTGTGTGAATGTAGGTAATTGCGCGGTATTTTCTTTTATTTGGAATTGGAATATGCCCAGCTCGCTATTTGCGACACTGTATCGTGTACTTGAATTCTTTCGTACTGAGACATTAATGAAGACTTCACGTTCATCTAATTCAGGTAGAGCAACTTGAAGGTCACGGCTTTCACCGACTTTTACATTGGCAACTGAAAGTTGGTATTGAGCCAGTGTTTCACCTTCAGCACGAATATCGACCAGTAAGGTGATGTCATCTAAGGTCGAGAACCAGTATTTGTTTTCAACAGTGATAAGGCCATTTTCTGCATCTTTTACACTGACTTTTACTGGGCAGATAACTTGTTTGTATTCACGTAAACCGGGACCTGGGGTTTGATCTGAATACACCAAACCATCCATACAGAAGTTATAGTTATTCGGGTAATCACCGTAGTCACCACCGTATTTATAAACGTCACGGCCTTTTTCGTCTTGTTCAAGAATACCGTGATCACACCATTCCCATAAGAAATGCCCTTGAATATGATCATGTTTGTAGAAGACATTTTGATATTCAGTTAACCCGCCCGGACCATTACCCATTGCATGAGCGTACTCACAAATAATGCGAGGCTTGTCCATGGGTTGTTCACCAAAATAATTCATCAGCTGAACGCGGGAGTACATGGTGCTAACAATATCTACAACTTCAGCATTACGATCTTCTTCATAATGAACAAGGCGGGTATCATCAATGGCTTTTGCTGCTTTACACATTGCGCGAATATTGCAGCCGTAGCCAGACTCATTACCTAAAGACCACATGATAATACTAGGGTGGTTCTTTTGCGCATGAATTTGACGTTCAATACGATCAACAAACACATTTTCCCATTCGGCATCATCGGTAATACGACTTAAGTCGCCGACGTTAGCAAAACCATGGGTTTCTACATCGGTTTCAGCCATCACAAACAAACCGTAAATATCACACATTTCATAGAAACGAGGATCGTTAGGGTAGTGAGCGGTACGTACTGAGTTGATGTTGTGTTGTTTCATTAAGATCAGGTCTTTTTCTACACGATCCATGCCTACCGCTCTACCATTTAAATGGTCATTGTCATGGCGGTTAACTCCATGAAGCATGGCGTACTGGTTATTGATATAGAACAAGCCATCTTTTACTTTTATGTCACGGAAACCAACACGTTGTGGAATGATTTCGATGGTACTGCCAGTATGATCTTTCAGTGTGAGGAATAGGTGATATAAATGCGGATTTTCTGCTGTCCAGTGAACAGGGTTAGTTACATCAATAGCAAAAGTAGCTGTGTGGCATTCTTCGATAGCTAGGTTATCGACTGAGCCATCGGAGATAAGCTGATTACCATCATATAACGCATATTCAAGTTGGAAGCCTGAAGCCTGTGCGGTTTGTAGGTTTTCGATGACGACAGAGCCAGAAAGTGTTGCACTTTGGTATTGAGTATCGAAATCTGTACGTATTGTATAGTCGTAAACATGGACGGGCTTTTTACCTATAAGGTAAACATCACGGAAAATCCCGGCAGTCCACCACATGTCTTGATCTTCGATATAGGTAGAATCAGCCCATTGCATAACACGAACAGAGAGTAAATTTTTACCCACTTTTACTTGTTCTGAAATATCAAACTCTGCGGTTAGGCGGCTGCCTTTACTGAACCCTACATATTGACCGTTTACATACACTTCAAAATAGGTTTCAACGCCATCGAATCTGATGATTGTTTGTTGTTCATCCCATGCGTCACCCAAGGTGAAAGTACGTTGATATGCACCTGTTGGGTTGTTAGTCGGAACAAAAGGAACATCAATAGGGAAAGGAAAGCCTTCATCAGTGTATTGAAGCTTACCATGACCTTCCATTTGCCACATGTTCGGAACTTGAATGCTATCCCACTCTGCCATTTCTTGATTGTAAAATTCATCAGGAACAAGCATTGGATTATTGAAAAAATTAAATGTCCACTGCCCACTAAGTAGCATGAAGTGACTACTCAGATCACGTTGAAAACTCTTAGCTTTATTTAATGCGTCGTAAGAGAAGAAGTAAGCGCGTGGCGCTATTCTATTTTCGCTAAGATGGTTAAAGTTTTCCCAGTTATTCACAATGCCTCCCGGACATATTTTTATAATCTGAGAGCTATGTTAGTTAAAATTTTAGTAAAATAAATCAGTAAAACTATTTTGCTTTAACTTGGTCACATTTTGTTCTTGAGTTTGTGAGCCGACTAACATTCTTGGCGGGAAAGAATATGAGCATTTAGCATATAAAAGAGGTGGCTGGAGTGAAAAAATCGACTGGTCGATGGTTTAATGTACGCGAAAGGTATACTTTTTGGTGGTTATTAAGGGAAATGTTTGTTGATAGCTATTAAGAGTACTTTCTGGGTGGAGTTATACTTTAAGGTGAATGTTGATTAAGTTTTAGTAAAATACGAATGTAATAGATGAGTAAGTCTTCTTTTTAACTCAGTTAGAGTCTATTCTCTGGTCTGTCTAAGCTTTTGCGATAGGCATAAAAAATGGCACAAAAGTACCATTCGTATTGAAGCAGAGATAAGCTGTTATTTTTTCGTTGTATCTCTTAATCTAAGCTTGCTGGGTACATAAGAGCGAATAGGGATTGTGCGGCCATCTCGGCTGCGTTCCATCAGCAAATTAACGCCTTGACTGCCCATTAACTCAGAATGAATTCTAAAGGTAGACAATGAAGGGAAGGTGAACTTTGCTGTGGGTATATCATTCACACTAATCAGAGTTATATCTTCTGGTATAGAGAGACCTTGCTCATGAATGGCACGCAAAACCCCAATTGCAATAGAGTCGGAAGCAATGAACAATGCTTTGGGGTGATCACCAGCAAGCATTTTTTTCGCCAGTTTATAGCCTGATGAACTAGTAAAATCACCACGATGGATATCAGCAGAAGAGACTACGCCTTTAAGCTGACCGTATTCAGTAAATGCGACCTCTCGCACATCAGACTTATTGGCACAGTCTTGCCCACCAATGAATCCAATACGATTGTAATCTTGCGCGATAAAGAAATTAATGACTTCTTGACTGATACGAGCAAGGTCGATATCGACAGAATCGAAGTCTTGATCAAAATCGGTATAGTCTACGTAAGCAATATTTGTAGATAGCGATTTTACTGTAGCAAGTTGCTCATTGGGTAAGCGACCTACTAATAATATGCCATCGATATGTTTGAGTTTATTATTAACCTTCGACTCGTACACATTGGTAAGACTAATGCCCAATTTTTCGCATTGAGTTTCAATACCGTGACGAATAGATAAATAATAAGGGTCGTTAAACTCAACATCTTGCTTGTAGTTGTATATAGCAAGGAAGTTAAGGCGTTGTTTAGTGCTAACCTTACGCGATGATGATGTTTTATATTCGAGCTTTTCTGCAATCTCAAATATTCTACGCTTTGTTTCTTCTTTTACACTGAGGCTCGGATCATCATTCAACACTCTAGAAACCGTGGCGAGCGATACGCCAGCTTCGTTTGCTATTTCCTTTAACGTTGCCATTCTTCCCTCCTGGGAGTTTATGCGTATTTACGGTTATCAGGTAGAGGATGAACATGCTTTAGAAGCTAACTTATATTACTTGTTAAGAATGCGATCGAACCGTAAACGTACTTAATACCAAAGCGCTGCATTTAAAATAAGTATAGGGATGCAGCAAAAGCCATTTTATGATGTTTTAGTAAAATTATCGACACCCTCATGCGTTTTTTACTCGTACATTTGATGATATTTTTGTATCAAATCAGCGTAACTATTCAATTACTACGCAAGTAATCGTTTACATTATCTATTGGGATATATGGCTTATATTCCACCTCTGTTATGAATCAATCCTTGTTGTTCCTCGACTTAATGGAAGTTGCGCATTTTTCGATGCGATTTATGTATTTTATATTTTAGTGGAAACGTTTACACAAGTGTGGTTTTGATCACGGATCTCAGTATGTTTTGCTTGATACACTTTTTAGCAGTTAATCGTTAATCAAGATTTGGAGAGAGATTGTGAAGGTATTAGTTACTGGTGGAATGGGTTATATCGGCAGCCATACATGTGTGCAAATGATTAATGCAGGGCTAGAGCCTATTATTCTCGATAACTTATCAAACAGTAATTCAGCAGTACTTGAAAGAGTGCATGCATTAACTGGTGTAACGCCTCTATTTTATGAGGGCGATGTACGTGACCAGACAATTCTTTCACAAATTTTTAGCGAGCAAAAAATTGACTCTGTTATTCATTTTGCAGGTTTAAAGGCGGTCGGTGAATCGGTAGAAAAGCCACTTGAATATTATGATAACAACGTTCACGGTACGCTGGTGCTTGTCGATGAAATGGTAAAAGCAAATGTGAAAAGTCTCGTCTTTAGTTCTTCGGCAACGGTTTATGGTGATCCGACTGAAATGCCAATTAACGAATTGACCCCTACAGGCGATGTTACTAACCCATATGGTCGTAGTAAATATATGGTTGAGGAATGCTTGCGTGATATCCATTTTGCCGATCCGACATGGAGCATTACGTTACTGCGCTATTTTAATCCAGTTGGTGCACACCCATCAGGTTCTATGGGCGAAGACCCGCAAGGTATTCCTAATAACTTAATGCCATTTATTGCGCAAGTTGCCGTTGGTCGTCGTGAGTACTTATCTGTATTTGGTGATGACTATCCAACTCCCGACGGTACAGGCGTTCGTGACTATATTCATGTGATGGACTTATCGGATGGTCATGTAGCGGCGCTAAATGTTGTTGGACAAAAATCAGGTTTGCATATCTACAATCTAGGCACAGGGCAGGGTAGTAGTGTATTAGAAATGGTAAATGCATTTAGCCTAGCGTGTGGCCATGATGTTGCCTATAAAATTTGTCCTCGTCGTTCAGGTGATATTGCTGAGTGTTGGGCTAATACGCAAAAAGCAGAACAAGAATTAGGTTGGAAAGCCCACTACAAGGTTACCGATATGGCACAAGATACGTGGCGTTGGCAGTCAGAAAACCCTCAGGGATATTAAACCCCATTTTCAGCAATATATTTAGTACATCAAGATATTTAAGCAGTAGGGCTAGATGCGTGAACCGCATTTATTGTGTCCATTTAAGCCTTGCTTCGTACAACTTTGAATAGGCAATTTTGATTATGTCGAATATGGATTCGAGCACAAATTTGAACAGCGACACTTTTGACGCAACCGATCATCCGCATCGTCGTTATAACCCTTTAACGGGTCAGTGGGTTTTAGTTTCACCTCATCGGGCAAAACGTCCTTGGCAGGGGGCTGATGAAACACCAGAGCCTGCAGTTGAGACACAATATGATAGTGGATGTTTCTTATGCCCAACGAATGCACGAGTGTCTGGTGATAAAAACCCAGATTATACTGGCACCTACGTATTCAATAATGATCACGCTGCGTTAACGGTTGATACACCAGACGCACCGCAATCTGATAACCCATTATTTCGTAGCGAGAGTGCTCGAGGGCTTAGCCGTGTAGTGTGTTTCTCTCCCGATCATAGCAAGACATTACCAGAATTGTCTGTACCCGCTATTCGCAGTGTTGTTGATACATGGAACGAACAGATTGAAGAGCTGGGTCAAGATTATGTTTGGGTTCAAGCTTTTGAAAATAAAGGTTCAGCGATGGGGTGCTCTCAGCCTCACCCGCATGGACAAATTTGGGCGAACAGTTTTTTACCGAATGAAATTGCCCGTAAAGACGACAATTTAAGAGCGTACTATCAAGAAAACGGCACTAACTTACTGGTTGATTACGTTAGCAGTGAAATGAAAGACGGATCTCGTACCGTGGTTGAAACTGAACATTGGATTGCTGTTGTACCTTATTGGGCTGCATGGCCATTTGAAACAATGTTAATGCCGAAAACGCATGTACGCCGTATGAATGAATTAACGGATGAGCAGCGCGATGACCTTGCGCTAGCCATGAAAAAGCTGACTAGCCGTTACGACAATCTGTTTAAGTGCTCGTTCCCGTATTCGATGGGTTGGCATTACGCCCCTTTCTTTAAAGAAGGTCAGGATAGCGACACAAGCATCGAACATTGGCAGCTTCATGCATTGTTCTATCCGCCTCTTTTGCGCTCTGCAACAGTACGTAAATTCATGGTGGGTTATGAAATGCTGGCTGAAAGTCAACGTGATTTAACCGCAGAACAAGCAGCAGACAAATTACGCGCACTGAGTGATATTCATTTTCGTGAACAATAGCAGTGAATCGCAACGTTAACCCTTATTCAACAGATTATTAGGTAGTAAGAACATGACAAAAAACAATAAATCTCAAGCCTTAATTCATAGCGTAACGTCTGTATTCACTGATCTATTGGGATATGCTCCAAGCCAAATTATTCAAGCGCCGGGTCGTGTAAACATTATTGGTGAACACACAGATTATAACGATGGCTTTGTATTACCGTGCGCGATTGATTATCAAACTATTGTGGCGGCTTCATGCCGTGAAGACAGTATCGTTCGTGTTGTTGCCGTTGATTACAGTAATGAAATAAAAGAGTTTGATTTATCTCAACCGATCACCTTTGATCAAGACTGCATGTGGATTAACTATGTGAAAGGTGTAGTGAAATGCTTATTAGAGCGTGGTTATGAATTTAATGGGGCAGACATTACGGTAAGCGGTAATGTTCCTCAGGGCGCGGGTTTAAGTTCATCTGCTGCGCTTGAAGTCGTCATTGGTCAGACATTTAAAGTGCTTTATAACTTAATGATTACTCAGCAAGATATTGCCTTAAATGGTCAACAAGCTGAAAACCAATTTGTAGGCTGTAATTGCGGCATCATGGATCAATTAATTTCTGCAGAAGGTAAAGCAAACCACGCACTATTAATTGATTGCCGAACGCTTGATACGACACCTGTATCTATGCCTGAAGATATGGCTGTGGTTATTATTAACTCGAATAAAAAACGCGGCTTAGTAGGCAGTGAATACAATACACGTCGTGAACAATGCGAAGAAGCTGCGCGTATTTTTGGTGTAAAAGCGTTACGTGACGTCACCATCGATCAATTTAATGAACGTGTGAATGAGCTTGATGAAATGGTGGCGAAGCGTGCGCGTCACGTGATTACCGAAAACGATCGTACTGAACAAGCTGCGCTTGCATTGAGTGCTGATGACATCAAGCAGATGGGGCGTTTAATGGCTGAATCTCATGCCTCTATGCGCGATGATTTTGAAATTACGGTACGTGAAGTTGATGTATTGGTTGATATGGTTAAAGAATGCATTGGTGAAGAAGGTGGCGTTCGTATGACTGGCGGTGGCTTTGGTGGTTGTATTGTCGCAGTTATGCCACCAGTATTGGTTGACAGCGTTAAAGCGGTTGTAGAAGCAAAATATGAAGCAGAAACAGGGCTGAAAGAATCTATTTACGTGTGTAAAGCCATGCCTGGTGCTGGTGAAATTGTAGACATAGCAACACTTGAATCAGTAACGGCTTAATAAGGACTGATGATGAGTAATACATTGCATCAATCTATGACACAAGATATTGCCTTTGATGGCAACCCCGCGAAGATTTTTACGTTAACAAACAGCAATGGTATGTCGGTATCGTTTATGGATATTGGCGCTACATGGTTAAGTTGTTGTGTGGATCTTGGTGAAACGACCCGCGAAGTATTACTGGGTGTTGCAACAATGAAGCAGCATCAACAGCAACAAGCCTATTTAGGGGCAACTGTTGGCCGTTATGCGAACCGTATTGAATCTGGCAGATTTGTTATTAATGATGAAACGCACCAAGTGTTGACGAATCAAGCGGGTAATTGTTTACACGGGGGGCCTGATAGTTTTACTCATCGTCGCTGGCAGGTTGAACAAGCCTGTGAGCAAACAATAGTCTTTACACTTGAATCACCCGATGGCGATCAAGGTTTTCCTGGTAAGGTCAATGCGTCTGTTTGTTATACCCTAACAGATAAAAATGAAGTGATTATCGCGTATAGTGCAACAACCGATAAAGCATGCCCGATCAACCTGACGAATCATGCTTACTTTAATTTATTGGGGGCAGATTCACAGTCAGATTGTCTTGGTCATTCGCTCATGATTCATGCTTCACAGTATTTACCTTCTGATAAGAAGGGCATTCCGGTTGGTGAATTGAAAGATGTACAGGGTACGAGCTTTGACTTCATGCAATCAAAGGAATTGAAGCAAGATTTTATGGCAGACCACGATCAGCAATTAGCCGCGGGTTATGATCATTCTTTTTTATTGGCAACAGAATGTCATCAAGGCAAAGCAATGGCAGCAAGAGTGACTTCGCCAGATGGAAAATTACGGTTAGAATTACAGACTACAAAGCCTGCTATACAGCTTTATACTGGTAATTATTTAGCGGGTTGTCCGAATAGAGAAGGCGGTGAGTACATCAACCATGCAGGTTTTGCGTTAGAAACCCAATTTTTACCTGATTCTCCCAACCACCCTGAATGGCAGCAACCGTCTTGTATTGTAAAACCTGAACAAACATATAAGCATCAAACAACGTATAGATTTTCTGTTGCGTAGCTACTCCTAGTTAAAAGCCATACCCTAAATAGAAAGGAGCCTCGACAATGAATGTTAAGGCTCTTTTTTATTGTTTACTAAACTAGCTTTTTACTTTATCGACTGATAAGCGGCGCACTAATGTTGGCATGAACATATGGGTATCGGTATCTACTTTCTCTGGCTCAATTGGTTGATTTTTATTGGCTAATTTCAATGATAATTGCGCCGCATGTTCAGCCATCATTTGAATGGGGTAGCGAATGGTTGTTAATTTTGGATGTAAATATTTCGCGATTAATCCATCATCGAAACCAATTAGCGACATGTTTTCAGGTGCTTGAATCCCATTTTCTTCCAAAATAGACAGCGAGCCCGCCGCCATATAGTCGTTATAAGCGGCGACAGCGGTAATCGGTAGGTTTTTAGCAAGCAAGTTAGTCATTGCTTGTTCGCCACCTTGCTCGTCTGGGCTGCCATATTCAATATAGCTCTCAGGGTGATGTAAACCATGTGCTTTAAGGGCTTCTTGGTAGCCGGCTTTTCGTTGTTCCGCATCTTCAATTTGGTGGTTTGAACAGACATAGGCAATATGCTGGTGGCCATGACGTATTAAATATTCAGTCGCAAGATAAGAGCCTTTATGATTATCTAACGCGATACATTTTTCGGCAATTTCTGGGATATATCGGTTAATCAGAACGAACCCTGATACTTCTTTAGCGTAGGCAATAAGTTCTTCATTAGATAAGCCCTTACTGTGAATAACTAATGATTCACAACGGCTGTTTATTAATAACTCAATTGCATCACGTTCAGTATCTGCATCGTGATAACCATTACCAATAAGAATATGTTTACCGTTGTTGCGCGCCACACCATCGATGGATTTAACCATTGAACCAAAGAAAGGGTCGGACACATCACCAACCAATACCCCCAGTGTATTCGTCGATTGACTAACCAATGCTCGTGCATTGGCATTCGGACGATAACCCAGTTTGCGCATGGCAATACTAACAGCATCAATAGCAGATTTACTTGCCTTGGGTGACTTGTTAATAACACGTGAAACCGTAGCAACAGAAACACCTGCTTCTTTTGCTACATCTTTAATAGTTGCCATACATTATCCCAATAAATATCAGTATTCTTTTTGCCTACTCTATTTAACAACGGTTGTGAAAATAACGCAAATTAAGATCATAGAGTTGATAGATAGGCTGCAACTATTCCTTGTAAATCAGCACTAAAAGTTAATGTAATCGTTTTCAGTGGAGTCTACAGAAGTGATGTAATGAACAATATAGTTAAGCCTTTATTTGGGAATTTATATCGATAAAATCATTGGTATAGAAATTGGTGCTGGGAAGGGGAGAAATAGAGATCACACAATTAATAGGAAGCTAAGCCAATATTCCTTGCAAAAAAGCGTTCAAATGATAATGTAAACGTTACCACTAAATCCTGTTGGAGTAATAAAATGGACACTATCACTTATCCAGATTTTGCAAAGTTAGATATACGCGTCGGTAAAATTATCGAAGTCGCCCGCCACCAAAATGCAGATAAGCTGTATATTGTACAAATTGATGTGGGTGAGAAGACGCTGCAAACAGTGACTAGCCTTGTGCCTTATTACACTGAAGAAGAACTGATGGGTAAGCAGGTTGTGGTGCTAACTAACTTAGCGAAAGCAAAGATGCGTGGTGAAACATCTGAATGTATGTTGTTGTGTGCAGAAACGGATGATGAATCAGAGAGTGTGCTTTTAACACCTGAACGTTTTATGCCAGCTGGTGTGAAAATCGTTTAATAATCGAAAAATAGCTTGATGTTGTTTCTAATAACAGCATGAAATAAGCCCCTTCCGTTTTGTTATGAGGGGCTTTTTACTATCTGAATTTATAAACTTAAGCTGCTATTAAATTCTTGATCCACTTGCGACTGCGTAAGCGATGTATACAAGCAAACCATTTGAAGACCGCCTCTAATAGAAACAATGCGTAGACCCATTCTGGTGGGAAGTTCAGCCAAATGGCGCCAAGGGCGGTGAGGGGAATACCGAATGCCCACTGTGTTAGCATATCTTGGTATAAACAGAATTTCACATCACCGCCAGCCCGCAATACGCCGACCACTAATGTGGTGGGCACGGAACGTAACACAACACCAAAACATAATATAATGATGAAACTTTCGGCGAGTTGGCGCGTGCCTGGTGTGAGTGCTGTGAACATATCTAATAATGGTGCTTTTAAGTTGTATAGGCCCATTGCCACCAAAAGTGAAACCAGAAAACTAATACAAGCGAAGCTAATCGCTTGATAATACACAGCGTCATAATTTTTGGCGCCAATTTGATTACCAACTAACACACCAGCTGCATTCGCAATGCCCACCAATAAGCTAAGGGAAAGGGATTCAATTGGTATAATGACTGATAATGCAGCTAAACCTTGTACGCCAGTTTGTCCCATTATTGCGGTGTAGGTAAAAAGACCAGCAGCCCAGGCTAAAAAGTTAAAAGTTGTAGGTAATGACAGTGAAAAAAACAGGGTGAACTTATCTTTATTGATGATGCGTTTTATATCGAGGAAGCTAAATGCCAATAAGTGCTGCTTACCATATAGGTAGCCATATAAGGCAATGACTTCAATCACGGAACTAAGTAGCGTGGCAATGGCTGCTCCTTTAATACCGAGTGCGGGTAATCCAAAGTGACCAAAGATCAGCACCCAATTAAGGAAGATGTTTGCAATAATACCGAGCGTACTGAACAGTGTGCTGATTCCGGGTTGATGCATTGAACGTAGCCCTGCAGACATACTACCGACACAGGCGACAGCAATCATACTGAAGCCCGTGATCATTAAATACTCACTGCCCCGCTGATTCACAAGTGCTGAGTCAGTAGCTAGTCCCATGATATGAGAAGGAAATACCAAGAAAACGCATACGGTGATTAAGGCAGTCCCCATGGTTGCAAGCCAGGTTAATGCGGTGCTCTCTCTGACCCCCTGAGTATCTTTTGCTCCCCAATATTGTGCCGTTAATAATGCTCCTCCTGTGGTAATTCCCCCTAACATAATGGTAGTAACAAAAATGGCACGGCTAGCAACACCAATGGTGGCGACATCGATTTCATCCAACTGGCTTAACATTAAAACATCAATAAGGCCTTTGCTGGAGAATAGAATACTTTGTAAGGTAATCGGAATAGCGATGGTAATGAGTGAGCGAAGAAAATGACCTTGAGTGTGTTGATAGATATTTCTGAGGATCGCTGTCATAGGAGCTTATCGTAAATGTGGAAATACTTATTTCACCACTATAAATAAGTGTTTTTTATTCTACAAGGTGAGGATGTAGGGTTTGTGATAATGAGCCGAGTAATGGTTTAGGTTAAAATAAGGACCAAAGATATATAAAGAAAAAGCCGGTAACACACTTTGTGCTATCGGCTTTTTAAGTAACGGGTTAGTAAAGGTGTACTTCGTTTAATGAGCAACTTCAAACGCCAAAGCTTTCTTTTCAACTTGGCGGAAAATCAGCGTTAGAATGCCATTCACAGCAAGGTAGAATACGCCTGCAACACTGAACACGATCAAGGTGTCATAAGTCTGGGCGTTAATACGTTGTGCGTAACCCATCAGATCCATAATCGTGATCGTGCTGGCTAGCGACGTTCCTTTAAAAACCAAGATAACTTCATTCGAATAAGCCGGTATTGCACGACGAATGGCAAAGGGTAATAAAACGCGTAGTGTCGCGACTTTATCCATACCTAAAGCACGGCATGCTTGCCATTGACCAGAAGGAATGGCGTTGAAAGCCCCTTTAAACAACTGTGTGCTGTATGCCGCCGTATTTAATGCCAAAGCTAACATCGCACAGAACCAAGGTTGGCTTAACCAATTCCAAAGAAAGCTTTCGCGTACTGCTTCAAATTGCCCTGGGCCGTAATAAATCAAGAATATTTGAACCAGTAGTGGTGTGCCTGTGAACAATGTAATAATGCCACGGCTGATCCAATGTAAACCCGTTGTTCGCATGATCAGTGTTAATGTCATTAATAACGCAAGCGTACAACCTACTAATAGAGAAACGGCTGTCAGTTCAAGACTTGTTGCCAAACCACCTAGCATTTGCCAAACATGTTGTTCATTCATGCGGTTGCTCCTTGTGGTGCGCTAAGGCCTTGAACAGTAAATTTCTTATCAATTACTTTAACCGCACGTTGTGTAATCAGTGTAATCACCAAATAAATAGCAGCAGCAGTGGCATACCAAGTAAAGGCTTCATGCGTTGCAGCAGAAGTGAGCTGTGCTTGTTTAAGTAAATCGGTTACGCCAATTAATGATACTAAGGCTGTATCTTTCAGCAGTACTAACCACTGGTTAGTCAAACCGGGTAGGGCATGCCTAACCGCTTGTGGCAAAATAATGCGAAAAAAACTATGTGCTTTACTTATACCAAGAGCACTTGCTGCTTCACGTTGACCATTATTCACCGCTTTTAATGCGCCACGTATCGTTTGAGCAGCATAAGAAGCAAAGATGAGTGACAAGGCAACGACTCCTGATACGAATGGGCTGATATCAACATAGTCACCTGTGATCATAAAGAGCACCTGACCTGAGCCGAAAAAGATAAACAGCACCACTAATATTTCAGGTAAACCACGAAGAATTGTAACGAATGCAGTTGTCGGCCAAGCTACAAGGCGGCTACGAGACATCTCGCCACTTGCAAAAATAACAGCTAAAACTAAGCCGACTAATAAACTGGTAAAAGCCAGCTGGATGGTCATCCAGCTTGCCTCTACGAGTGACATTGAGTAACCCGAAAAAACCATATTACTTACCGAAGTACTTATCGAAAATTTCTTGGTACTGGCCATTCGCTTTCACTGTTTTAAGTGCAGCATTTAATTGGTTAACCAGCTCTTCATTCTTTTTGTTTACGGCAATACCAAAACCGTTACCAAAGTATTCTTGGTTCGTGACTTGGTCGCCAACGTAAGTGAGTGTGTCGTTCTTTTTAAACCATTCAGCAACAACGGCAGTATCACCAAAGACAGAATCGATACGACCATTTTGCATATCAATAAATGCATCTTGGTAGCTTGCGTATGGCACTGTTGTTACGCCAGCCATTTGATCGATTAAATAACTTTGGTGTGTTGAACCATTTTGTACGCCTACACGCTTACCGCTTAGTGCTGCTTGGTTTGCTACTTTTCCTTCAATGGCAACGAATGCTGCTGAATTATCGTAATAAGGGTTGGTGAAGCTGACTTGCTTTTGACGTGCTTCAGTAATATCAATACCAGAGATAGCCGCATCGTAACGCTTAAATTTAAGTGCTGGAATTAAACTGTCGAATGCTTGATTGTGAAAGCTACATTTAGCGTCCATTTCTTTACAAAGCGCATTGGCTAAATCAACGTCAAAACCTTGAATTTGATTATTTTCGTCTACATATTCAAACGGAGCATAAGTCGCTTCCATCGCGAATTTAATTTCTTCCTGTGCAGCTGCATTTGCTGAAGCAAGACCAATAAGAGAAGCCAGTAAAATCTTTTTCATCGCGATACTCCGTGTATTCGTTTTTTAGGCATAGAAGAGCTTTCTGCCAAAATAAAAGGTAAATTTAAAAGGGTAATTAGTGGGCTAGGTATTCTGCGAACTCAGGGGTAGCCGGAGTAATGAATGCCTCTTTTGTGCCATGCTCTACGATGTATCCTTTTTCAAGATACAGAACATGACTTGCAATCTTTTTCGCAAAATCGACTTCATGGGTCACAACAACTTGTGTGATGCCAGTTTCGCTTAATTCGTTAATGATCTTGACGATCTGATTGGTGATTTCAGGGTCAAGTGCCGCTGTTGGTTCATCAAATAACAACACGTCAGGTTTCATCATTAGTGCGCGGGCAATCGCGACACGTTGTTGCTGGCCCCCCGATAATTGCATTGGCCATGCATCTGCTTTATCTGCCAGTTGCAGTGTTTCTAGAATCTCTATTGCTTCTTTAATTGCTTGGTCTTTATTTAGTCCTGCAACTTTAACGGGCGCTTCAATAAGGTTTTCTATGACTGTCATGTGTGGCCATAGGTTGTATTGCTGAAAAACCATACCGACTTTACGACGTAATTTAAGCCCGTCTTTTTCTTGTACTTCAGTGGCGAAGTTAAAAAACGCATCAGCGATATTCAATTCGCCGCTGTTTGCTGTTTCTAACAGGTTCAATACACGAAGTAGAGAGCTTTTACCTGCACCGCTTGGACCTAACAACACAAGGGTTTCACCTGTATTACACGTGAAGTTCACATCATGAAGAACTTGTGTGTTGCCGTAGAACTTATTGATACCGCTTACTTGAATACTCATGCTGACTTACTGCATTAATCGTCACTGGAGTCTTATACTACCTATGGTGGGTTGTTATGCAAGTAAAATGTATAAAAAATCCATTTTGTTAAATTATTGTTTCTTTAATGCTCGTTTTTTTGGGTTTATCAACTGGTTTAATCTGTTGTTTGGCGCGTTATTTGTGCTTTTATTGTTAACGAAAGATGTGGTGATGATTTTCAAGTAAGAAAGTCCATGCATTTTTTAAGTTTTTTATAGATTAGAGCTACGAATTGTTAATGTTGCTAACTAACAGAAGAATAACAATAAAATTTTTATGTATTGTTTACGTTGGTTATTATTGAATGCATACTTATTTGTAGTGAGTGAGGTAGGAACAAAGAAACTGAGGGTTATAAAGAAGGAGAATAAAAGATAAAGGCACGTTGCTGTGCCTTTGTTGTACTTAGGTTTCTGGGTTAATTGATTGCGTATTGCGGGTACTAATTCCCCCAAACTTCTATTTCTTGGAAATTATTCCAATTACTATCACTATTACCGTTGCATGTTAGCCTAATATACTTCACGTTTTTCTTTGTGATAGGAAAGCTAACAAGTGCTGTACTATTTCCTGGTGTAGTAATACTACTCACTGGTGTGTAGCTTGTACCATCAGTGCTAATCTCAACATCAACGTAGTATTGACGTTCATCACCTCTTGCTTGTGACCATTTGATTTCGCTTAAATCAGCAATATGAGTAAGCTCAATAGTAAAAGTAATATCTTGACCTTTTGCTGTCCATTTACTTATTGAATCGCCATCAATTGCCATTTGTGGAGTGTGCCCACTGCGGGTTGTTGATGCAGATACTGCTGCAATGCTTAATAACGACGGTACAGAGGGGGGGATTGAGGCATCACCTAAAAAACCGAGATAACGGCTTGCAAAAGCATTATCGTTTGCAGGGTTTAAAGATGGAAAAATATAGTCGACGCCAGTATCTGATAATCCAAACCAACGGCAAAGCGTTGCTGCCATTTGTTCTGACGATGTAGAAGGCATAAATTTGTTACCTGCTGCATTTACACCGTCATACATAAATTCAGGATATTGCCCGTAGATTTGTCCACCATTTACCGCGTTACCGACGATTAATTGGTTGCTGCCCCAACCATGATCTGTTCCTTTATTACTGTTGTTTCGAACGGTACGACCAAAATCAGACATGGTAAATGTGACCACTTTATCTTGTAGCCCTACAGACTCTAAAGATGAATGAAATGCGCTGATTGCTTCATCAATTTGTGTCAGTACACCGTCATGCTTGCCCCGTTGATTATTGTGATTATCAAAACCTCCAATAGAAATGAAGAATACTTGTCGTTGATGATTTAACTGCGTGCTAGCTTCCATTATGCGTTTCACCATTCTGCATTGATTACCTAAATAAGAGGCAGGAATAGATTCATCTGCAGGAAAATTATTCATTACACTATCAAGTTCAGCTTGAAAATCGATAATGCCTTTTAAGCGATTGATGTATTCCAAAGAAAAGTCGGAACCATAAGGTGAATTAACTAAAGTATTAAAGTTATTGTTAACAGCGTTAGAGTGACCGAGCGCATCCATTGCTCTTACACCATCACTACTAATACGTAAGTCTTGCGATGTTTGACCGCCTAGCAGCGCATTGCCACTCATCGATAAGCTTTCAGATACTGTCGCAGCATCGTTGGCTAGAATATCCATCATCATTCCAGCCCAACCATAAGGATGATATTCCGCGGTATTCCACGCAACTTGCCAGGCAATTTGTTGCTTGTTATGCGCACCTAAGCTTGCAGGACGTTTAACCGTGTCATAATTGTCTTTGTTTGTAGGCTCTAACAAGGTACCTACGTTTACTACTGCAGTCGCATTACCTTCTGTCATTAATTGCGCTAATTTCGGCATGCCACTGTTGATTGATACTTTTTGACCGCTTTCAGTATTAGGAATGGTGAGTATTTCAGCACTAGTTAAATGAATATCGGGGCGAGCAAGTACATAATTATCGTAGTTGTTGCCCGATGAAGGTACGATCATATTAAATGAATCGTTACCTCCATATAAAAACAAACAGACAATGGCTTTGTAGTCATCACCACCTGCTGCAAATGCATTACTTGGCAATGTTAGCGAAAGCGGTAATGCAGATGAAACGGAGGCTATTGCTGAACCCTTAAGAAAATTCCGACGAGAAATACTCATAATCGTTACTCCTGTACCATGAAGTTAGGGGAGATAAGGGCGAAGAAAATAATTTTAGGAACCGCCCAGTATTTTCTGTCGTGGGTATCATAAATAGCACTTAGACGCGCCTCTAGTTCGGGTATTATTTCACCATGTAAAAAGCGATTTCTGACCAATGATAGTAGTAATGCTTTGTCTTCATTGTTTGCTGCTTCTTCCATGTCTAATGGCGCAATGTACATTTCTTTTTTGTTGTTTGTTTTATTTCTGTTTTGACCATAATCTAAGGCTGTTCGGTAAAATACGTTGCTGATTTTAATGATCTGACTCCAATCAATCAGCTCAAATTCAGGTGCGGTAAGCCCTGCATTCATTAAGTAACCTTGAGGGCTATGATCGGGCGAAAAGAAATTAAAAACAGACGGTGATCCCAAAGGGTATTGGCTGAAAGTATCTTGGTAATTCATTGTGTCATAAACAATGTCACCACTTTGCCCTGGGTATGCATCCATTGCTCGATAAAAGTAGGTCATTGCTAAAAGAGGTTCTCGCATTTTTGCAATATTGATGGAGTTCTCTTTTAATACTTCTGGATCGGTAAGAATTGCTTTAATGACAGCACCAAGCTCACCGTTAGTATTGATAAATGTATTTGAAACACGCTCGACATAAGCAGGAGTGGGGTTTGAAGTAACAAAGCGTTTGATCAGTAACGTACTAATAAAAGGGGCTGTATTTTGATGTGCCATTATCACATCAAGAAATTGCTGCAATTCTTGTTCAGCGCCAACACCCTCAGGAAAGTTGTGATTTAAAATCCTCTTATTACCCATATCGTGATACATATCGTTAATTACCATGGGGGTCGATAGATTATTCCCATCTTGTTCCCAACCTGTAAATAAACGTGCAAGGTTATCTATATCATCATCGGTGTAGGTGTCTTCTGGTATGCCGTTATTGTCTAGAATATACGTACCATCAAGGTTTAATTTATGTAAACCTAAAGAGAATAATTGCATCACTTCTCGAGCATAGTTTTGATCTGGTGGTTGACCCGTCACACTTTCGGCTTTGTTACCTTCTAGGGTTAAAAACAGCCCCATAACAGGCGACCGTGTTACTTTTTCGAGTAAATCTCGATAATTACTAAACGCGTTTTCTGTCAGTAAATCGTAGAAACTTGCCATGTCTGCAGGGTAGGGAGCTAACTGTGCATCACGATCCCCTACAACCAGTATTTGGCTAAGTGCAAATGCCATACGTTGTCTTAGTTGTGCTCCTTGCCATAATGCGATATCGAACCAAGCACATACGCGCATTTCTTGCGTAACAGTATTTTTACCTCGTTGTTGAGCTTGGTAGTTTGTTTGATTTAGGTGGGACGCATAAGGTTCTACAAATTGAGCATCTATCCATGCACTTCGGTCATCAACCGCAAGAAATGTGTCAACGTCTCCCTTTTTTATTCCCATTGTTGCCATGTCTAAAAATCTTGATGCTTGACGGTAAGTTAAACCTTCCATTGTTTACCTCGTTGTTTATATGGAACGTATAATCAATTTTGTTCATATAAATTGAGTGCACCAATAATTTTTAATATGCAATTTGATTATTATGATGTTTGTGTAAAGAGTCATGTAACTGCAATGCAATATGCGTAAGAGGAATTTAATGCTGTGAAGAATAAGTATTGAAGTGAAATAGGACGTTAAATTTAGACTGTTAATGTTTCTTAGGTTACGGAAAAGTCAGGTTAATATAATTGTTCTAATCAATGTTTAATGGTGTTGACATTGAATGTGTCATACCTCACAGGTTTTAAATATATATTTGATTTACATTGATATATAAAAGGGTGATATTTTTACTTTATATATTTATTTTTTCGATGGTTAATGTATTGCGTTTGTTTTAAACATGTTTATTGAGTAACGTTGGCAAAGTCAGGCATAGTGTTTATATAAACGAATGAGTGAGGAGTAAAAAATGGATTTAACTAAATACAAAGGCATTATTTTTGATATGGATGGTACGTTAGTCGATTCAATGCCGGCGCACTTAAATGCATGGCAAGAGACATGTGAAGCGTTTGATATTCCATTTGATCGAGAGTGGTTTTATACCTTAGGGGGAATGCCAACCATTAAAACGGCGTATGCAATAAATGAAAAATATCAATTAGATTGCGACCCAGTATTATTAGCCGAAAGTAAGCTGCGTATCTTTGATGATATTCCCCACAAAGGAGATCTCATTCCAGCAACGTTTAACGTGCTAAAGCAACAGAAAGCATTATCTAAAAAGATAGCTATTGGTACTGGTTGCCAACGTCGCCATGCTGATGAACTATTGGAAGTAACGGGCTTAATGCCTTACCTTGATGCGGTGGTTACGTCGAATGATGTTGAAAATCATAAGCCCAATCCAGATACTTTTTTAGAAGCAGCTAAGCGTATTGGGATCGAGCCTAAAAATTGCATTGTCTTTGAAGACACTGAGTTAGGTCGTTCTGCTGCTATTTCAGCTGGTATGGATTGCTATTTAGTTACTGAAGGTCAGATTGCTGAGTTTAAATCTGCATAATGTCATTTAGATAACTAGCCTAGTCAATATAACGAGCTTGTAATCATAGAGGTCTCTCGCAACTTTTATCGCTATCCGTTATTCTTACCGCTCAACAAGCAGTAATGATGATGCAATGACAAATAAAGATAATAAGCAGGAACCTCGCCACAGTAAGTTATCCTCTGACGGCCATAGAAAAGGTAAACGAAAAGATGAACAACACGGTATGTCAGAAGCTCGGTTTTGGACCCAGCGCTTAGGTAAAACGGGGATAAGAGCATTACACATTTTAGGAATCGCAGCCTCTAGTGGTGGAATCCTTTATGGTGTCGATAAAGCGTTATGGGTAGGCTGGTGGATGCTTGCTATGTCGACAGGTATGATTATGATGTTAATGGAGATCTTACGTTCCCGATTGTGGCTTATCCAGTTAAAAGGGGTGCTTACCTTTGTTAAGCTACTTTTGTTAGCGTCTTTTTGGGTAATACCACAACACAAGCCTGAGCTTTTTATCACTATATTAGTGATGTCAGTTTTTATCTCTCATGGTCCTGCTGGCTTGCGCCATTATTCCATTTGGCATCGTCGACGTATTGATGAAAAACGCAATATGAATGGTTAAGCAAAAAAGTGATAAAAAAGCGAAGCTAAACAGTATTTTTTTGCGAAAGTTTTTTCTGCTATTACACTTATACCTAAGAGGCTTGCTCTGTGGGAATTTATTATCCTACATTTTTAAGTAACTAGGGATATTAGATAATAAGGAGAGACTCAGTGAAATCATTGCTCAGTGTTATTGTTGCACTATTCGTACTTACAGGCTGTTCAAAGTCAGTTGATCAGCAAGCAGATGATTACGTTGATGTAAGTTATACCTTATGCGGTACAAAGGTTAAGGCATTCTCTCAAGGTGATGATGGGAAAATTCGTGTTATCTGTGAAAATGACAGCTATTTTGTGGTGAAAAATCAAGATACATTAACTTATATGCATGAATTAAACGGTGCTTATTGTTTAGGGCTAGGCTTTGCTGTGTTCACCGAGCGGAGTAATTATTATACATTTACTTGCTCAAACGATAAAAATTTCAACATACCAAAATAACAATTAATGTTATAAACCATCCTAAATAAAAACCGCAATTGAACGCGGTTTTTGTCTACTTCCCTCATAATGTTAAAAGTATCAAAAAATATCCGTTATATAAAGTTCAGACTTTAGGCTGATTTTGCGCGCAAAAAACAATCAAAAGCTGCATTTATTGTACAAAATAAAACTCAGGTATTCATCATGGTTATATCTTCTTGTGAGTTATATTATCTCAGTGATTCATCCTGAAATGTAACCAGATATTAATATTTGTTTCTCTATGTGTATTTAATGTATATTCCCACCTTTAAAAATTAACAGTTCAATTGATTGCTACCGATGGATCAATTCAACAAGGAAGAAAATGCAAAATACAACAAATCTCATTACTAATGATGCAGTGGTTATGGGGCTACTCGCTGCTATTCTTGGTCTGGTATTTATTACAGAAAAGAGTGAACATCCGTTTTGGAAGAAATTCTATAAGTTTGTACCAGGTTTGTTACTTTGTTATTTCTTACCTTCATTACTGAATTCATTCGGTTTG
Source organism: Photobacterium profundum (assembly GCF_003026285.1). Lineage (GTDB taxonomy): Bacteria > Pseudomonadota > Gammaproteobacteria > Enterobacterales > Vibrionaceae > Photobacterium > Photobacterium profundum. The sequence goes on along the minus strand of NZ_PYOD01000012.1, from coordinate 2,377 downwards.
ATTGATCCTAGCTCATCGAAATTGTATTTTGTTGCCAGTCGTTACTTACTACCAGCGGCACTCGTATTACTTATTATCTCGGCTGACTTAAAAAAAATTGCAGGTCTTGGCTCAAAAGCAATCATCATGTTCTTAACGGGTACGTTTGGCATTATGATTGGTGGACCGATTGCCATCATTCTTATTGATCAAATAAACCCTGATCTTGTAAGCGGTGATGTTTGGCGTGGTTTAACAACCGTCGCTGGGTCGTGGATTGGTGGCGGTGCTAACCAAGCAGCAATGAAAGAAGTATTCAATGTTGATGATAACTTGTTCTCTGCGATGATTACTGTTGATGTCATTTGTGCCAATATTTGGATGGCAATCCTATTGGTTATGGCTGGTAATCAAAAACGGATGGATAAATGGTTAAAAGCCGATACAAGCTCAATTGATGACCTTAAAGAAACGGTCACTAAATATGAAAAAGAGAATGCACGACCAATTACCACAGCTGATGTCATGCTTGTTATTGCTGTCAGCTTTGGTTTAACAGGCTTAGCACATTTTTTCAGTGACAAGATTGCACCTTGGATCCAAATCAATGCACCAGAATTAGCGAAATATAGCCTTACTTCTGGATTCTTCTGGTTAATCGTTTTAGTTACCACATTCTCGTTGATTGCTTCATGCCTACCCGCAACACGTAGACTGGAGCATGCTGGTGCATCAAAAGTCGGTTCTGGTTTTATTTATATCCTTGTTGCCACGATTGGTATGAATATGGATATTACCGCCATTTTTGATAATCCTGGCTACTTCTTCATAGGTATTACTTGGTTATCTATTCATGCTATTTTGATGATAACGGTAGCTAAGCTAATTCGTGCTCCATTGTTCTTCATGGCAGTTGGTAGCCAAGCAAATGTTGGTGGTGCAGCATCTGCGCCAGTCGTTGCTGCAGCTTTTCACCCATCATTAGCACCTGTAGGTATTCTTCTTGCTGTATTTGGTTACGCATTAGGTACATACGGCGCATATGTCAGTGGTTTAATGATGCAATGGGCTGCTAACTTTGGCATGTGATTTCTAGATATTAAAACGATAAAATAGCCGCTTTTATTAGCGGCTCTTTATTGATATTAGTTGGTCTTTGGCTGATTAACTAACGTTATTTAAGTGGTATAACCTGGTGCTAATGTTGCGCTATTGACTTGGTATAGGGCTTGATGATTTCCCAGTGTCAGCTGATACCCTACGGTTTTATGCAAGCTTCTATTTTTACTGCAATCTACTTCCCATTTACGAAGTAAATAACCCGCTAAAGCCGCGCGAGTTTCAATCACTCTTTTTCCATCAACCATCTCATAATCGAGCTCGATAGCTTCAGGGTTACATTGCTCAGGGTGGGGGATTAACTCTAGGTTAATAAATTTTTGCCACTGACGGTCTTCTGCAATAAGTTCGTGATGGTGCGGTGCTTCATGAAGAATGATTGCATTGGTAACACGGTTACATACAACATCCATAAATCGCTCATTCTTGCGATCATACGAACGTACATGCCAGCGATTACCTGAATCAACAAGGCTGTGTGGGGCGATAATTCGGCTCGATTTACCACTGGACGTTGAAATGTATTCCACTTCAATTAATTTGTTTCTATAAATGCCTTCACATAACGTCGCCATAATCGGTGTTTTCGGTAAGGTGAGTAATTGAGGTGATTCACAGCAGATTGGAAACGCTTGGTGGCCAGAAAATCCATCACCATAACCCAAGGAGACTGTTGCTAACGTTTTCTCTAGATCGAGTGTAAACAGTGGCGAGAACGTATTTTGCTTATAATACTTTTTTGAGCGCATATCCAGCTTTAGGTTATCTGGTAACATCTCTTTATATAAGGCTAAATCGCGAGTCGTTGCTGCGTGTCCTACTGCAAACCTATCTATCAAATCCTTACGTGTGACTTCACCAAAAAAATACAGTGCAAAATCAATAAACGCCAAACGCTCTCGTTGAGCTGAACCAATAGTGTTTAGCTTTTGAAGAATATCTTGTGGCTGCTCGTGATGTTGAAAAGTCATGGTTATTTATCCAGTGGTTTTGTTATTTCACTATATACCTAAAATGAGTAGATGCAATACTGAAAAAGTTAAATGGCGATTTCATTCCAAAAGTTGTGAGTACAACGTTCTTCTTTTTAGAGTGGTATCTAACTTTATTGCCATCCGCGGCCAAAAATTTGACCTTCTGGGTAATCATTATTCAAGTGAAATGTTGAAAGTATTGATTTTATATACTGTTGAATGTATTTATAAATTAATGTTCTCTTTTTAATTTATAAATAGTTACGAAAAGATTGAAAAGCATTAAATTTAATATTATATAAAGA
>NZ_PYOD01000011.1 GCF_003026285.1 Photobacterium profundum | reverse complement strand
ATTGAATTTCTTTGTTAGTTTTTCAATAAAACTTTTAAGCTGTGAAATTTCTTCATTTTGAATTGAAATATCTTTTTCTAATTTTTTTATCTTTCCATTTAATTGATAATTTTCATCTTCTTTTTCATCTAATTCATTTTCAAGATTTTCAACCTTAGCTTTTAAATCATCATTTTCTTTTAATGCTGGCAATTCCTTATTTATTTTTGTGTAATACTCTTTAACGTTTTGATGTTTTGCCTTACTTCCCTCTTTATAGTCAAAATCAATTCCTGTTTTTTCGCTCATTAGATCACAATAAGATTTTTGAAACTTCTTTAAAGTTAGTTTATTAAATAAATCTCTTGCGCTTAACCTTCCATCTTCGGTTATAGGTAATATTATAGCGTGAATATGTGGTGTTGACTCGTCAAGGTGTAGATCTACACTTAAAACATTTTCTCCATACTCATCACTTAGCCATTTCGCTGCTGCAATAGTAAAGTTTTTTGTTGCTTCTTTACTTGTAAAATACTCTGGTGAAAGTGTTAAAAGAGCTTCCATGCAAAGGACTGCGTTTTTTCTTGGTTTAATACCATTCTTGTTTAAACGTTCTTTTACGTCTTTTACAACATTCCCTGAACCAAATATTTTTTTGTTGCGAATTTTAGTATCTGCGTTTGGCGTTTCCATGTATCTGTTTATATGAGCGTTGGATAGATTCAACGCTTCAAAAGTTTTTATTTTTTCAAATCTTAATATTGTTTTCATTTTTTATTCCTCTTTAAATTTTCTAATATTTCAAGTCTTATTTTTGCTTTGTCCTTTAATTCCTTTGACATCTCTTTTCTTATTTCAGAATTGTTATTATTTTCAATTTCCTTTTGAAACTGAATTATGTTTGATTTTTCATTGATGATATCATCATCAATGTTATTCAATAAAAACCATCTTATTATTTTACCAATCATAGAATTACCTCCAATTTTTTAATGTTTAAAATTAACTCTCTTCTAAGATTCCTGTGTTGATTTAATCTATCTTGTAAATAAGCAATGTTACAACTTGCTTGATGTTTTTCTTCTTCCCATTTTGGATTTTCCATTTCTGAAATTTCAAGCATCCATAAGCAAGCCTTTATATTTTCTTCATTCTCATTTAATTTTCTTTTCAAATCTTTTAATTGAGCTTGGTTTAATTTTTGTTCTGTGTTCATAATTATTCCTCCTTGCTTATTTTTCTATTTCTTTTTTCTTCAAGTTTATCATCTATTATCAATATAATTCTTGATGCATATAATAAAGCCATTATAATAATTAGGGTCAATATATATTCATTATAATTATCAATATATTTTAAACACTCTTCTACTTTCATTGTTTCCATTTATTTTTTCTCCTTGCTTATATCTATAAAATTAACTTTGTTTTTTTCTCTGACAGAATTCCAGTATTTTAACTCTTCTTTCTCTTTATCAATTGCTTTTTTATACATTTCAACAATTTCAGATTTAGGATTCTTTTCAATTTCCTTTTTCATTTTTCTTTCTAAGTATCTTATATTCTGTTTAATCATGATTATTTCTCCTTATTTATTTAATCAGAAAAGCAAAGTTTACTTTGCAGATATACCACGAAGTGGCGAACACAAAGGGACTTTGTATAGTGAGTATACAATTTAAAATTGTCATTCTCTTAATATACAAATATCAAAGATATTTATTTTGTCAAATTGTATGCACATACTTGACTTATTTTTTCGTTATGTAATAACTGTAGATACAATATAAATTACTGTAGGGGTAAAAATGGAAAAATATTTAAATACTTTAAATAGTGAAGTAGATGACACTTTTTTTAAAGAAGCACAAATAAACAATTACATCGTTTCAAACGTAAAAGGTTTTGAGGCTAAATCTGAATTATTAAATAATTTATATCATCAAGGTGAGATTGATCAAAATCTTGCTTTTTCTGCGATTGGTGATTTTCAAGTAAATCATGAAGCTTTTAAAATAATGATGGTTAAAGATATTAAAGAAATTGCTTTAAAATTCTGTATATACATTAAAGCTAATAAAGTCTTATTAGATACTTCATTCAATTTTTTCGGTTTAACATTCAAAACATTCTTACCAAAGGATAAAAAACATCCTAATCGTGAAGCTGTGGCTTTATCTAAGATGCAAGATTTTAAAATTGTATCTAATATGTTATTTAAAGTTTTAAAGCAACAAATGGAGTTGCAAGAAATTAAAAGAGGTAATGTTTCAAGTTACATGAGTGATAGAGTATTTAAAATCATGACTGAATCTAAAATTGCTGCTGATGAGTATCTTTCTAATCAATATATTGAGTTAGATGATAATCAAGAATTGACTTTAAAAGAGCTTCAAGAGCTTTCTAAGAAGAATAAAATCAATGAGCTTATGATGATTAAGAATTACATCAATGAGCTTACATCTGACGGTTCTTGGGCTTGTAGGTTTATTACTTTAACGAATAGACCTGAGCACTTACCAAGATCTTTTAATGCTAATGATAAAACTCATTGGGATAAAAAAACAACTCCAACTGATAATGCAAAAGAGTTGCAAAAGGGTTGGAGAAATATCCAATCAAGAGCCAATCGTAATGACATACCTTTAATTGGTCTTTGGTGTCGTGAACCTCATAAAAACGGAGGTATTCACCAACACATTTTAGTATTAACTAAAAAAGAGTTTTTGGTTAATGATTCTGTGGTTAAGAATATGACTAAAAACCAAAGTAAATCAATGTTAGGTCTTTATAAAAAAACTAAGAAAGAAATTATTGAAAGTAAAAAACTTACTCTTGAGAAAATGTTTTTGCAAACTTTCGGCTATACAAATAGAAGCTGTAAAATTGATGTTTTAACAAGTAATAAAAAGTCTAATAACGTTATAAACTACATAACTAAATACATTATGAAAACGGTTAATGTTAGCTCTTACAATGGTACTACTTTGGATAATGAACAAGTTGAACTTGATAAAGTTTCATTTCATAGATCACTTTGGAACTATCGAGCTTATGGTATTTTTGGATTTAAAAACAATCTTGGACTGTGGCGTTTTTTAAGAAAAATCTCTAATCAACAAGATCTTTTAACTTCTAAAATTCATGAAGATTCTAATCTTCAAAAAGCAATCGATATGGTTAAGAGTAATGATTATTCTTCTTTTGTTGTTTTCGCAACTAATCATTTTGAAAAATGTTTTAGATATTCTAAAGTTGAAAATAAACATGGTGAAATTACTAATGTTAAATCTTCAATTTTTGATGGTGATGAAACTTATACATTTAATTTAAACGCACAATTAAACGATATATTAAACGTTGATGGCTTTATTGAAATTGATGAATCATATTTAAACTTTAAAAAATACAAAATAATTAAAAAATAATTTGTATATACTATTGACAAAACTTTTTATTCTTATATAACTTTATATAGGAACTGTTGGCATGGATGCCAAAAAACAAAAGCTCCTGTTTATTAAAATTCTATGTTAAAAAGAAAAAGAATGCCCTACACATTCTTTTTTTTTGTCTTTTAAAAATGAAAAAGCCCTTTTAGGGCTTTTGAATAATCGAAAGGGCTTGCCCTTTCCTTGGTTAACTTACATTAAGTGTTTCCTGATTTAAAATTATTTATATATGTATGATTTTACTGTTGGTCTAATTAAAATAAATAAAGCATTTTTAGAAAATTCTTTTTTGTTACTTTGTGTAATTTCATTAAATATATTATTTCCACTTTTATTTTGTTTGTAATAAATTAAACCACCAATAACGCTTGTTTCACCTGCTCTAATCCTTACAACACTGTTAAATTCTTGTTCTTCTGTGTTGGGTTGGTTAAGTTCAAAATCATCGTTAGAAACGTTTAAAAAGCCTTTTAAGGAACTATTTTTAAGGTCTACCTTTATGTTTAACATTTTAGAATCTTTGTCGAAATATGGTAATATTTTAAGTTCTAAGCCTGTTTCTGTTTCTGATGTTGTAAAACCTTTTTCTGTGAATTCTCCATTATTCATAATTTCTATTTTGTCTATGTAAGGTGTCCTTTCTGTTGTCTTTAAAACTGCTTCTTTACCTGATAAGGTTTTAATGCTTGTATTTTGAATTGCTTCTGTTTGTCCGTATTCGTTTAAAGCATTCATTACTAAACTAAAATTAAAGTTTTTCCCTGTTATTCCTAATCTATTTCCACTTGTTAAACTAAATCCGTTGTTTAGCATTTCTGAACCATCGAGGTTTGCAAGAATATTAAGAGTTTTCCAGTCGAATCCATTTCCATCACTTTCTTTTATTTCTACATTTATTAAGCTTAAATCTATATTGATTAAACTTGTATTGTTATTTATATCTTTTATTATTGATTCTATTTTCTTAAATGTTTTGTAGTCGCTTTTGAATGAAAAAACTCCTGCTGTGTCACTTACAACCAATTCTTTTATTTCATCTTCTAATTTTTCAAGTTCTAATTTTACTGCGTCAATTATTTCTTTATCTTGAACAACTTTTATTTTGTAATTTTTTAATTCTGTTATATATAGTATTTCGTTTTTCTGCTCAAAAGTTAAATTTGTGTTTTCACTTACTGCACTTATTAGGCTTTTTAAATCACCATCATATTTATTTATTATGACTCTTTGCTTGGTGTCTATCTTAGAATCAACAATTGTGTTTATTTTGTAAAATTCAAAGACGTTTAATAAGTCTTCTAACTTTGACTCGTTAGTAAAATTAAACTCAATATTTTTATTTTTGGTTTTTTCGTCTTCTAATATTTTAATTAAATTAATTTCAATTTCTTCATACGACTTTTCTTTATTTTCAAATTTTCCGATTTCTTTTATCAATATATCATTTGAATGTTTATCAAATTTATTTTCTTTTATTACTTCTTGTGTTGCACAACCGCTAATTAATATAGCACTTATTAACATTATTTTTTTCATGTTTAATTCCCTCGTTATTGTTTTTTGATTATTTATATTGAAACATTAAATTAAAAATATTCAAGTTAAGGCTTGACAAAAAAATAATTAGTTATAAAACATAGAGAGAAGATAAATAAATAATAATTATATAACGAGGAAAAAATATGATGTATGTAAAATGCGAGGTTCGTAGATACCTTGAAAAGACTGTTGAATATAATGATAAAAAAACAGGTGAGCCTAAAAGTTTTGTTCAAAGACAATTAAAAGTTGAGCTTGAAAATGGTTCTGATATCTACCTTTCTGTTAATGATAAATTAGCGACCGAAGAAAATATAAAATATTTAGAAGAATTAAGAGGTCAAATGGTTTCTGCACCATTCTGGCTAAAACACAAAGATAAATACTTAAATTATAATTTATCTGATATGCCTGAATTAGAGGCTTAATGTGGATTACGTTTTAACAATAACTGATCATGCATCTTCTTTCGAAGCTGGTTTTGCTGCTGTAATTTCTGCTTGGATTCTGGGGTGGGTTATTGGTCAAGTGGCGAGTTTAATAAGAACTGCATAATAGACTTTTCAAATTAACTTCTTCATTTGATTTATGATCATGAATATAAACAATATAACTTTAAATAATATAAGGAAAAAATAATATGGATCCAGTAACTCCAGTAGAACAAATTACGGCTTTATTTGATATAGCGCCAATCGTTAGCTTTTTAGTAGTTTCGGGTGGTGCGATAATCGGCTACCAACTTGCTAAGAAAGCTTTGCAGGTTGCACGTTCTAAAATCAAAACTGCTTAATGGTTTGAAAAATTGGGTGGCTTTTGCTGCCCTTTTTTTTTACAAAAATATGATCGACTATTTCAATGGTAGAAGGGAGTTGTATTTATTGATTTGAATACAGGTTCGGTTATTGGTTCGAGTCCAATGTCGATCACCAAATTTATTAACAAAAGGAAATATATGGACTTTTCAACATTTGAATCTGCTTCACAAGCTTTGTCATTATCAATTTATTTTTTAGTTGGTGCTGCGGCTGCAATTGCATTTGTTCAAGGTTTTAAATCAAATTAGAGGTAATCAATGGAGTACATAAAAACAATTAAACAATTTTTTAAAAATGATATTTATAACACTTTAACAATGGCTTTTTATGTCTTGGTTGTTTCTTTGTTGTTTATTGTTCCAAATAAAGCTTACGCTTCTGATTTTCAAATGACTGATTATGTAATCGGTTATAAAGATTGGAGAGGTGGTAGTCATAAAAGTATGCATATTTATTATGGTGATGCTCATAATAAAAAACATATTGTAGAACCTTTTATAAATACAACTTCACCTTTTGATTTTAGACATAGTGGTGGTTGTGATGATTCTGATTCAAGTTGTAGTATTCAAACAAGCATTTTTGGTCGTGGCTCTTATCTTCATAATTCTTATACTATTCAAAATTGTGCTGATTCTGATTTAGATATTTTACAAATACCGACTGGTTATTTATATGAAGGTTCATATATTTGTACATATAAGGGTTATGGAATAGATCCAACAAATCCTAATCCTGAACCTGATAATGGTATTTACACTCCTGAACAATTTGACGAATTCTTTTGTGGTAATTCTGCAATTAAAGATAAGTTAAGTTATGCATATTATGAACATTCTAAGGTTATTGATTATAGTGTTAGACGTTCATTAGGTTCTTCTGCTGTTCTTGGTGGTGATCCAAATGATGATACTTTAAATCTTTATATCTGTGGTTCTGATGGTTGTACTTATGAACAATTATTAGAAGATGCAAGAAAAGTTATTAAGTTTCTACCTGAAGAAAGATTTTTTGCTAAATCTTCTGATTATGGCGGTTATTACGATTTTGAAGTTTTTGCATATTGTAAAAGTGCTGTAAAACAAGTTTCTACTTCTGATTTAACTGCTGATACTTCTGTCGATTGTAGAAAAGCTATTTATCAATACACTGGTGAATCTGGTTCTTCTTTAAATTCATTGCCTGAATCTTCTTGTTATGTCGATGACAATTACGATTACACTTTTAAACAATGGTGCGAGGCTCAATTTGATCAAGGCTCGTACTGGCTGGAGGGACAATTAGAAGAATATTGTGATCCACCCGCTAAACAAGTTTCATCTGAAAAAGTTGAAAAAGATGATGAATGTAAAATCACAACGACTGTCATAGATGTTGGTTATAACACTTCACAAGTTCAAGATGATGTTAAAAAAACTATTATTAAAAAAATAGTTGTTACTGATTGTACGGGCAAGGTTATAAGTGAAGAAGTTATTGAGACTGAAATTGATATAGATAAAGGGGATATCATGGGGGATGGTTCTGATGATGGTTCTGATCGTCCTTGCGTAGTTGGTCCTTATTGTCCACCGACACATGGAACTGGTGAAGGTTCTGGTTCTGGTAAAGGTGAAGGTTCTGGTTCTGGTTCTGGCTCTGGTACTGATTGGGGTGAAGCAGGTACACCTGATTTAGATGGTTGGTACACCCCTATTTATACTGAAGGTTTTCAAGGTGTTTTGAATAAGCATATTCAAGGTTTTAATGATGGTGGGATAGGTGCATTCCTTGCTTCTTTAAATCCATTCAAAAAAGATGGTGATTTTCCTGAGTTAAAACTTAATTTTGATTTTGATATTGTCGATTTTGGTGAACATAAAATTGATTTAGAAAATTTGCCTATTGGTGAAAATAATTTTAATTTAATTGAATTAATTAGAATAATTTTACTTATGAACGCTTCTTTTTATGCATTTAGACAAATATTTTAAGGGGGGGTTATGCTAAATGATGCTTTAAATTATATTTTAGAATTATTTAAAAAGTTAGTTACAACTTTATATGATATTTTTAATGATTTGTTTTTATTTATTTTCGATAGTGTTATGACTGCTATTTTACTACTTCTTGATAGTTTAAGTGAAATGTTAGATTTTATCGATTTTTCAAAATATTACGATGCTTTACCATCTGATTTTATTGATGCTGCGGCTGCGGTAGGTTTGCATGAAGTTTTTACTATATATCTTTCTGCTCATGGCGTGAAATTGCTTCTTCAATTAATTCCATTTGTTAGATTAGGTTCTAAATAATTTTAAAAAAACAGTAACGAGGGAAATATATATGGCTGTTAGAATGATTTATGGGGTGCCAGGTTCGGGTAAGAGCTTTATGGCTACCCAACAGGTAGTTTTACCTGCTTTAAGAAAAAATAGAAAGGTTATAACTAATCTTTCACTGAACAAAGATTATTTATCTGAGATATTAGAAATTGATCGTGATTTAATTCAAATAGTTGAAAGTGAAAAAGGTGATTTTTCTGATACTTTTTTGAATGTAGAGGATTATCAAGACGACTGGAGAGATGATAAAGGTCGTGCTCCTCTTATTGTTGTTGATGAGGCTCATTTTGCTTTGAATAAACAAAGAAAAAAATCTGAGGTTTTAGATATAGAAAACTTTTTTTCTACGCATAGACAAGCTGGCTATGATATTTATTTAATTACTCAAGATTATAATAGAATACCTCGTGATATTCTGGGCTTTGTTGAAATTTATTATGAAGTTATGAAGCAAAAAACAATGGGTAATAATGTATTTACTTATTACGTTAGAGATTCTGACAGAAAGATGATAGGTAATAAAACAAAAACCTATGATAAAGAGATTTTTAAATGTTATAAATCTCATCTTCTTAGTGATGGTGATGTTGAAGAGGATTTAGATGCTGTTGGTGTTAAACTTGTTTGGTTTTCATGGCCTTTTATTTTAGCGGCTATTGTAACTTTTGCTATGATTATTGGTTTTCTATTTTTTGATTTTTCACTTAATCCTTTTGCTTTTTTGAATGAAGACAAAAAGACGGAATTAAAGACTGATGTTAAATTAGATAATATCGAATTTGTTGAGTTAGAAAATAAATCATTGAAAAGTTTAGATTCAAGTCCTAATAAAACAATGGTTCTTGAACCTGTTGAAGTTATTGAGCCTAAAAAGCCTGAAGTTGTTAAGTATTTAAAGCAGGATCATCCGTTAGACGATAAATTGGTTCAAATTACTACATGGTTAGGTGATACGGCTCTTGTAAATATTTACGATAAAGAGAGTCGTGATAAAATTTCTTCTACATATCATACTGATTTTGAAAAAATGGGTTATCAAGTGGAAGTATATTCAGAGTGTTCTATGAAATTATCTTATGAAAATATCAATTTCTTTATAGATTGTTCTGAAATAAACAAAAGAGAAGAATCTGCAACTGACAAAATTTTTACAGGTGTTCCAACAATTTAAAAAAATGTTAAGGTGTAGGCGTGCGCCCTCGTCATCGTCCTATCATCCTTAACATTTTTTTTTAACTTTTTAAATTCACTTTTGAATTATACATTTTAATACTGCTTTAACTTAAGGCGCTGAGTGCGTTAAAACGTAGTTTTAATGTTAGTGAAGTGTCTACAAATCTTTGATTTGTATTTATTATGTTTTAAAACGCAAAAAAGCCGCCTAAGCGACTTTCTTTAATTTGGTGCGAGTGGTGGGACTTGAACCCACACGCCTTTCGGCGACGGTGTTTGAGACCGTTTTGTCTACCTATTCCAACACACTCGCATTTATACAACTATATACAACTTTTTTATAGAGTCTTTTTATCATCTAACCGATTGATTAAAAAAGAGATTATCACATAACTTTTCAAGACGCAACGCATTTTGAATCCGTCGTGTATACCAATTTCACCACTCGGGCAGATGCGGCTCATTATACGTATACAAGACTGATACGCAAGCCTTTATTCTGTATAAATCTTCAATAAAAAACCAACCGTTCCTTATTTGACCAACAATAGGCAATCCGTTCATAAATAAAACAAAACAAAGTAACACATCGAAAAATATGAATAGAACTCTGCAGAAAGAAGAAGTGCAATGGTAGTATTCATGCTCATCGCTTTTAAAGTAGACAGTGGCACGTCACTAATTCTTGAATCGCTTTATATCGCACTAACAGGAAGTGGGTTGGTACAAACATGAAAAAGAAACAATCAAAGAGTGCTCAACAGTCAAAACAATATCCTAGTATTTTCCGCCGCTTGGGGGCATGGCTATATGACTGCTTAGTCGTCGCGGCTGTACTCATGTTGGCTGGCGGAGCAGTGATGACGTTGATTGCCGCTTTATTACATTTTGGTATTTTAGATATTACTGGTTACGAAGATGCAAGTGCTTATCTTGGTACTCACCCTGTCGCGAGTCTGGTTTACAGTTTTTATTTAGCTGCCGTTGTCATTAGTTTCTTCGCATACTTTTGGTGTAAGGGAGGACAGACACTAGGAATGCGAGCATGGAAACTACGTCTACAGAATACAGACGGCTCTAATATTCGTTTAACGCAAGCGTTCATTCGCATGGGAACATCTGCATTTGGGTTAGGTAACTTATTATCCCCATTCAGTACAACAAAACAGTCTTTTCAAGATCTGATGGCCGAATGTGAAATGATTGTCACTGACGTTAGATAGCCGTTGTGATTACCATAAAAAAAAGGAGCCAAACGGCTCCTTTTTTACATCGTTCAATACGACGTTTTAACTATAACTTACGTCTAAGTAGATAAATTGTAATCAGTAGAAATACAAGGCTCGGACCTAGAGCTCCAATCGCAGGGTGGAGCCGGTAGACAAGGCTCATTGGTCCAAATACTTCGTTAGATATGTAGAAAGTAAACCCAAAGATTACTCCAGATAATACCCTTGCCCCCATGGTTACCGAACGCAATGGTCCGAATACAAAAGACAATGCAAGTAACATCATAACGGCAATCGAAATTGGCTGAAGCAACTTTCGCCAAAATGCCAATTCATAACGAGATGCATCTTGTTTCGATTCTTTTAAATAACTGACGTAATCATACACACCAGATAATGCCAGCTCTTCAGGCTTTACCGTCACAATAGCTAACTTATCAGGAGACAGTGAAGTCTTCCAAGGCAGCGTGTCAAATTTCGTATTGGTTTGCTGTATTTTCGAAATGTTTGTTACCGTCACATCAGCAAGCAACCAACCTTGTTCATCGGTAAAAGATGCTGACTTCGCAAAGACCATTTTAGAGAGTGTATCTTCGTCATCAAATTGCCAAATATTCACCGCATTTAAAGTGCTTTGTTCATGCACGCGACCAATATAAATAAAATCATTACCATCTTTGGCCCACACGCCACTTTGAACCGAAAGCATATTGCCTCCTGAAGTCCAAATAGCACGTAATTCTCGCGCCGACTTTTGTGCCTGAGGTGCCCCCCACTGCCCTAGCACCATCACAATAAGCATAAGAGGAACGGCTGTTTTTAAAACAGATAAGCCAATATCAAGCTTCGAAAAACCAGCTGCTTGCATAACAACTAATTCAGAGCTCGACGCTAACATGCCTAAACCAATCAATGCCCCGAGTAATACCGCCATCGGGAAAAACATTTCAATATCACGTGGAATACTCAACAAAACATAAATCAATGCTTTCCATAAGTCGTAAGTGCCATCACCTATTTTACGCAGCTGCTCAACATATTTAATGATGGCAGATAGCCCTACCAAAGTTGAGAGCGTCAACGCCGTTGTTGCGATAATCGTTCGGCCAATGTACCAATCTAAAATCTTAAACATTAACCGCGTCTCCGTAATTTATCTTTTAACACTCGGATTGGCATGGTATCCCAAGAGTTTAAGGCGATAGCAACAACAAACATCACAACATTGATAGACCACAGCCCAATGTACGAAGGCAAACTTCCATCTTCTACTGCTGATTTCGCGGCACTTATCGCTAAGAAATAAACTAAATAGATCAAAACGGCTGGGAAGAGTTTTGCAAACCGCCCCTGTCGAGGGTTGACTGATGATAGAGGAACAACAACCATTGTTAATAAGGGGATACATAAAAACATTGATACGCGCCACTGAAATTCAGCGCGAGCAGCCAGTTCGGAGTGTTGCATCAATGTAGGGGTAGGCAAAGCATCCCAATCTCGGTTTTTCTCACGGATAGCACGCTGACCAATCAATGCTTGGTAATCTTCAAACTCAGTAATAGAGTAATCTAATCGAGTCGGCACACCTTCATAACGCGTACCATCTTTAAGATCTAGTATCTGACGACCATCATCTAACTCACTCACGTACCCGCGTTCTGCCACCATCACACTGGGGCGCATAGTGTCACGAGCAACGATTTGAGCGACAAAGACTTTTTCGAGTTTGCTGCCTTTATCGGTAATATCATTAACAAAGACGACCCCTTTTCCATCCGGAGCGGGTTGAAATTGACCTTTAACCAATAAATCAAGCCCCACATCAGATTCGACTCTTTCCATGACTTGGGTTTCTTGCTCAGAGCTCCATGGCGCTAGCCACAAGGAATTAAATGCCGCAACCGATCCGGTAATCATCGCCAGCAATAATGCCGCTTGGATAAGAAACTTATTTCCGATCCCTGTTGCATTCATTACGGTGATTTCACTTTCAGCATAGAGACGACCAAAAGTCAGCAAAATACCGATATAAAGGCTAAGAGGCAGCATCAACAATGCCATTGATGGCATATACAGCCCCATCAAGGTCAAAATTAGATCACCGGGGATCGAACCATCGGTTGCATCTGCTAGAATGCGAATAAACTTCTGACTGATAAAGACCAAAAAAAGCACAAATAAAACGGCTAATTGGCTTTTTAATGTCTCACGAGTCAAATACCTAACAATAATCACGCGTTATATACCCATAGAAAACTTGTTTTTTTAGTGGAATCACTATAGTTTTTCGGTAAATCAGTTATTTTTTTATCTTTCGGCTATTTGTTAGCCTGCACTTTAATCCTATACCGAAAAAGCGGTCCAGCAAGATAAGTGCGGTATTATCTAACATTTAGCATTAATTGTCTTTAATAGGATGTAGGAGTACGCATGGAGTTTAGTGTAAAAAGTGGCAGCCCCGAGAAACAGCGCAGTGCCTGTATCGTCGTAGGCGTCTTTGAACCACGTCGACTTTCTCCAATTGCCGAACAGCTAGATAAAATCAGTGATGGTTATATTAGCTCTTTATTGCGCCGTGGTGACCTCGAAGGTAAACCCGGACAAATGCTACTGCTTCACCATGTACCAAACGTACTCTCAGAGCGAGTATTATTGGTGGGTTGTGGCAAAGAACGTGAACTTGATGAGCGCCAATACAAACAAATTATCAAAAAGACCATCAGCACGTTAAATGAAACAGGTTCAATGGAAGCTGTCTGCTTTTTAACTGAACTACATGTAAAAGGTCGTGATACATACTGGAAAGTTCGTCAGGCTGTTGAAACCACAAAAGATAGTCTATACACCTTTAATCAGTTTAAGAGTAACAAACCAGAGACTCGCCGACCACTACGTAAATTAGTTTTTAATGTACCAACACGTCGTGAACTGTCACTAGGTGAACGCGCTATTACCCATGGTCTTGCTGTCGCATCAGGTGTTAAGGCGAGCAAAGATCTAGGTAACATGCCACCAAACGTGGCTAACCCAGCGTATTTAGCCTCACAAGCACGTCGCCTTGCTGATGATTTTGACACTGTCACCACCAAAATTATTGGTGAACAGGAAATGAAAGAGCTTGGCATGACATCTTATCTAGCGGTAGGTCAAGGCTCTAAAAATGAAGCCATGATGTCAGTCATTGAATACAAAGGCAGTGCTGATCCAGACGCGAAACCAATTGTATTGGTCGGTAAAGGGTTAACCTTTGATTCAGGTGGTATTTCAATTAAACCATCCGCTCAAATGGATGAAATGAAATACGACATGTGTGGTGCAGCATCAGTATTTGGTGCAATGAAATCACTGGCTAAGCTAAATCTACCGATCAATGTAGTTGGTATTATAGCTGGCTGTGAAAATATGCCAGGTGGCAATGCTTATCGACCTGGTGACATTATTACCACGATGTCAGGCCAAACAGTTGAAGTGTTGAATACCGATGCTGAAGGCCGCTTAGTACTTTGTGATGCGCTAACGTATGTAGAGCGCTTTGAACCAGAGTGTGTTGTCGATGTTGCAACCCTGACTGGCGCATGTGTTGTCGCACTTGGTCATCACATTAGTGGACTACTGGGTAACCATAACCCACTAGCGCATGAATTGATCAACGCATCTGAGCAATCAGGTGATCGCGCATGGCGTTTACCAATGTCTGATGAATATCAAGATCAAATTGCAAGCCCATTTGCCGATATGGCAAACCTTGGCTCAGCAGGCGCTGGCACAATTACAGCTGGTTGTTTCTTATCACGCTTTACGAAAAAGTATAACTGGGCTCACCTCGATATCGCGGGTACAGCTTGGGTTGGCGGTAAAGAGAAAGGTTCAACAGGTCGTCCAGTACCATTACTGGTCCAGTTCCTGTTAAACCGCGCAGGCCTCGAAAACGTCGAATAAGACAGCTAAAAAGAGGGGCCTAAAGGTCCCTTTCTTTTTGAGAAAAATATTATGACTCATGCTACTTTTTATATAATTGAAGATAAACATCTTGAAGCTGATAGCGACTATCTGCTTCATTTTTCTTGTCATCAGGCAGCATTGAGTTACCAGCAAGGTAACAAAGTTTATCTGCTAGCTGAAAATAAGGCACAAGCAGAACAACTTGATGAGTATTTATGGCAACAAGAGCCTGATAACTTCGTTCCTCACAATTTAATTGGAGAAGGACCACGAGGCGGATCACCTGTTGAAATAGGCTGGCCCGGTTTACGACATAGTGGACGACGGGGCTTGCTAATAAATTTGGGTCAAGATACACCAAATTTTGCCGTAACCTTCCCACAAGTGATAGACTTCGTCCCTTGCGATGAAAACCTCAAGCAGTTGGCACGTGAACGTTACAAGGCTTATCGCCTTGCTGGCATTCAAATACAGACCGCCACTGCCCCTGAGACGCCCTAATTCCCACATCGATCCTTCTAAGAGCGCTATGGAAAAGACATACAACCCACAATCAATTGAACAAGCGCTATATCAGCGCTGGGAAGAGGCTGGTTACTTCAAGCCTCACGGTGATACATCTAAAGATGCATACAGCATCATGATTCCACCGCCAAACGTCACTGGTAGCCTGCACATGGGCCACGCATTTCAGGATACCATTATGGATACCCTGATCCGTTGTGAGCGAATGAAAGGTAAAAATACCCTTTGGCAAGTCGGTACTGACCACGCAGGTATCGCAACCCAAATGGTTGTGGAACGTAAAATTGCTGCTGAAGAAGGCAAAACTAAGCACGACTACGGTCGTGATGCGTTCATCGATAAGATCTGGGAATGGAAAGCTGAGTCGGGTGGTAACATCACTCAACAGCTTCGCCGCCTAGGTGCATCTGTAGACTGGGAGCGTGAGCGCTTCACTATGGATGACGGTTTGTCTAACGCGGTTCAAGAAGTATTTGTTCGTCTATTTGAAGACGACCTTATCTACCGTGGTAAACGCCTCGTTAACTGGGATCCAAAACTGCACACTGCAATTTCGGATCTTGAAGTTGAAAATAAAGACAAAAAAGGCTTTATGTGGCATTTCCGTTACCCGCTTGCGGATGGCGTAAAAACAGCAGACGGCAAAGATTACATCGTTGTAGCAACCACGCGTCCAGAAACAATGCTTGGCGATACGGGTGTTGCAGTGAACCCTGAAGATCCTCGTTATAAAGATCTTATCGGTAAACATATCGAACTACCCATCGTTGGTCGTTTAATTCCGATTGTTGGCGATGAACACGCTGATATGGATAAAGGCACGGGTTGTGTAAAGATTACCCCTGCGCATGATTTCAACGATTATGAAGTAGGCAAACGTCACAGCCTACCAATGATCAACATTCTAACCTTCAATGCAGACATCCGTGATGCAGCTGAAGTGTTCGATACTAACGGTGAAGCAAACGATGCTTACTGTTCAGAACTTCCAGCTAAATACCATGGCATGGAACGTTTCGCTGCACGTAAAGCTATCGTGGCAGAATTTGATGAATTAGGTCTACTTGACGAAGTTAAAGATCACGATCTGACTGTACCGTACGGCGATCGTGGTGGTGTGGTTATCGAACCAATGCTAACAGACCAGTGGTACGTACGTGCTGCTCCACTTGCAGAGACTGCAACAAAAGCAGTTGAAGACGGTGAAATTCAATTCGTACCTAAGCAATACGAAAACATGTACTTCTCTTGGATGCGTGATATTCAAGATTGGTGTATTTCTCGTCAACTTTGGTGGGGCCACCGTATCCCAGCTTGGTATGACAACGAAGGTAAAGTGTATGTAGGCCGTACTGAAGAAGAAGTACGTGCTAATAACAATCTTGCACCTGTTGTTGTACTGCGCCAAGACGATGATGTACTTGATACATGGTTCTCATCTGCACTTTGGACATTTGGAACTCAAGGTTGGCCTGAACAAACGCCTGACCTTAAAACATTCCACCCTTCAGATGTACTTGTAACTGGCTTTGATATTATTTTCTTCTGGGTTGCTCGCATGATCATGATGACCATGCACTTCTGTAAAGATGAAAACGGTAAACCACAAGTACCATTCAAAACTGTTTACGTTACGGGTCTAATCCGTGATGAAAACGGTGACAAAATGTCTAAATCTAAAGGTAACGTACTTGACCCAATCGATATGATTGACGGTATTGGCCTTGAAGAGTTAGTTGAAAAGCGTTGTGGCAACATGATGCAGCCAAAGCTTGCTGCAAAAATTGAAAAGCAAACGCGTAAAGCATTCGAAGGCGGTATTGAAGCCTACGGTACTGACGCACTACGCTTTACACTTGCTGCAATGGCATCGACTGGTCGTGATATCAATTGGGATATGAAGCGTCTAGAAGGTTACCGTAACTTCTGTAATAAACTATGGAACGCAAGCCGTTACGTACTGATGAACACAGAAGATCAAGATTGTGGTATGACTTCAGATCTTGGCAATGCTGCAGAGATGGAATTCTCTTTAGCTGACCAATGGATTCAATCTCAGTTCGAACTAGCAGCGAAAGAGTTTAATGCCCACATCGATAACTTCCGTTTAGATATGGCAGCAAACACACTGTATGAATTCATTTGGAACCAGTTCTGTGACTGGTACTTAGAATTAACTAAGCCTGTACTATGGAAAGGTTCTGAAGCACAGCAACGTGCAACGCGTTACACACTCATTACGGTTCTAGAGAAGACACTGCGTCTTGCTCATCCTGTACTTCCGTACATTACAGAATCAATCTGGCAGAGTGTGAAACCGCTGGTTGCTGGTGTTGACGGTGAAACTATCATGACTCAGGCTCTGCCTCAGTTTAATGAAGATAACTTCAACCCTGACGTTGTTGCCGATCTTGAGTGGGTGAAAGCCTTTATCTCAAGTATCCGTAACCTACGTGCTGAATACGACATCGCGCCAAGCAAAGGCTTAGACGTGATGATTAAAGTTGCAGATGAAAAAGATGCAGCTCGTATCCAAGCAAACGAAATAGTACTGACTTCTCTTGCCAAACTAGACAGCATCAAAGTACTAGCTGAAGGTGAAGCAACACCTGCATGTGCAACATCGCTTGTGGGTAAATCTGAGTTGATGATCCCAATGGCAGGTCTTATCGACAAAGATGCTGAGCTTGCTCGTCTTGATAAAGAAGTAGCAAAGACACAAGGTGAGATTAAGCGTATCGAAGGTAAGCTTAACAACCAAGGTTTTGTTGCTAAAGCGCCAGAAGTTGTTATTACGAAAGAACGTGAGAAACTAGAAGGTTACCAGGAAACCTTGGTGAAACTAGAAGCTCAAAAAGAAACGATCGCAGCACTGTAAGCCCTCGCTTTACAGTTCATGATTGAATAAGCCCGACGCGTAAGCGTCGGGCTTTTTTTGTTTTAAATTCTAAGCGCTAACAGAATAAATAGTCCACCGTATGATTGAGAATCACACATATTCTAACTAATGCTTTCTCTTCGCCTTTCAACTCCGCCTCACCCCATATTAATAGTCCTTGCCTATCGAACTAATATAAACAATCGAATTTTATAATTGAGAATAATTCGTAATAATAGCGGCATCAAGAGAGAGGACGTCACCATGAAAAAGACCATCAGTTTTGCCGCACTTCACTTTACAGTCGCTTTTACCGTTGCATACTTATTAACTGGCGATCTATTGATCGGTAGTTTGATTGCGATGATCGAACCGATGGTCAACACTGTGGCCTTTTACTTCCATGAAAAAGCGTGGCAGACCAATTTATTGAAAAAATCGCACTACAGTGCCCCAGCCAGTAAAACCATCAGTTTTGCCATGGTACATTTCTCCGTTGCATTTACTGTGGTGTATTTACTGACAGGCGATGCACTCATTGGCGGCATGATGGCGCTGATAGAACCAGCGATAAATACCGTGGTATATTATTTCCACGAACGTATTTGGCAACGAAAAGAGCAGACGGAAAACGATACTCGTCACAACGCTCTTAATATGCTGGTATGTCACCACTAGGCGCAAAACACACGCCAGCAGCAACAACCAAAAACCCAGAAAGACTGTTATACCAATCAAGACAAGTACTTGACCATCCTTGCTGGTTTAAATTGTTTATAACCACATTATAAATTTTATAATTAGAATAACGAGTTACTTCAATTACTGCTTTGTTATTATCAACATTTCCTGCGCAATTATCTGACTATTTACTTATCCAGAATGGTATTACTCGGCCAACGATTCAATCCTTGACTCTAAGGCAGGGTGAGTATTCAGCCACTCTGGCAGTTCCCCCTTCGCACCCAGCAATTTCAGGCTTTCAAACATCTGCTGCATGGGCTGCACAGTGCCATAGAGCCGCTTCATTTGAACAGCTGCGTATGCATCCGCTTCTTGCTCATCGCTTCGGGAGTAACCCTGCGATGCCAGAAACACTCCAGCTCCACTAAGTGTATCAATCAAGCCAGTGCTCTCGCCGGTTAACACCGCTACAGAGGCTGAAAGTAAGGTAGAACGCACCAAGGATTTCATTATGTGCTGGTGCTGAATGTGTCCCAATTCATGCAGCAAAATACTGTCGAGCTGTTCCGGTGTTTCAGCCAGATCAACCAGCGCATCCAAAACAATTATCGAGCCATCACTGAGCGCCATAGCATTCGGTCCCGCATCCCAGTTGCGAAATAGCAATTTGGGTTCCACCGGTATCGGCGGCAGCTTGGCGGTCATTCCAACAAACCTCTGGTTAATCGAAGTTTGCTGCTCCATAATGAGCTCACTGGGCTCCAGAATATGCTCATCCAGCGTAGCCAACACATGCTCCCCGACGACAACCGACACCTGCGTCGGCATCACCTTAACTAGGGTTCCTGTTAACCAAGGCATTCCGTGGGTAAAAAACAAAACGAACAACATGACCATCGCCACTAGGCTACCTGCAATCATCGACAAGTTCCGCTCGACTCGATGCAGTCGAGAAGGTTGGCGAGTATGAAAGACGCTCTCTAGCAACCGTGAATCATGTGGAATGAATTGCATTCCATTCGGAAAAATCAGCTTAATCGGCAGATCGCCCAGAGGCTCACTGATCTCAAGCTCAGCCACAGGCAACTCTTGCTGCTCCTGCTCCTGCTCCTGCTCCGTCACCAGCCGCAATAGGCCTTGCGACAGTAACTCCACGCTGGCATTACGCTTTTCTGAACTTCGGGGAGGATGGCAAAAGCCGCTGACAATCATCCGATCCCTATATTCAGATCGAAGGCATTGGCCACCTCGTCTGCCACTGCTGAATTGGTTGTCATATCGGCACCTTCAACCACCAACTGTTCAAGATCACCATTTACGACCGTAACATCGGCAACATAGTTGGCACTCCTCACCATTACCCACGGACGAGCAAAGCCCAGCGTAACGACCATCAGTAGGAAGTTGGTAACCATCAGTGCAACAAGCCCCCAAGCCGTCATCTGGGAGCCAAAACTATATTCTAGCTCGCCGTCACTTTTAATTTGTCCAAACAGATAGTTACGTAACCTAGCCTGTACAAAACCCATTACGACAAGCATGATAAGAACCATGCAGGCATAGCCAGCCAACATACCAACAACCATCCCCAATGATGTGCCCTGATCAGCAAATTGGTCTGGTGAGCTGAACTGGGCCAATAGGGAGAATCCACCCAATACCCCACCAATAATCAGCGGGATCAGAGTAAGCGCAGCCCCCAGAAGGCCACCTAACAGATAGGTTTTGATATAGACTTTAAGATCAACGGTTCCACTAAAGGCCCGATCACCATATCGGTAGCCATTAATGAAGTATGACGCTACCTGCGCCGATACCCATGCATAAAGAATAAAGCCGAAAACACAGGTCAAAAAACCCAGAATGACACCGCAGATAGGGTAGCTTCCCCCTACTGCTCCAGCGAAAAAGATACACAAAAAGATCAAGAGATAAGAGAGAGCCGGCCAGCCAAGGAACACCCCGTAGGCTTCTTTCAGCGAGCCTGTAAAGTCAAAATGGACATTGCGGAAACTCGTCACTCGGGCATCGAAACGGGTATTGTTTCGAATCAGCCACGGCATCAGCAAAATAAAAGCAATGAACAAGATGGCAGAGACCACTGGGA
This sequence comes from Photobacterium profundum, assembly GCF_003026285.1. Classification (GTDB taxonomy): domain Bacteria; phylum Pseudomonadota; class Gammaproteobacteria; order Enterobacterales; family Vibrionaceae; genus Photobacterium; species Photobacterium profundum. The sequence goes on along the minus strand of NZ_PYOD01000011.1, from coordinate 118,758 downwards.
AGAAATTACTCGATATAAACCAAACGGTGACACATAGCATGGCAATGATACGCCCCTTGAGGATCTGAATCGGCTTGGCATGGTAGTCAAATCGGTCACCAGCCACATCCGTATTCCCATAAAAGTATTTCTTGGTCCTGACCTTAGCCCAGGCCGAGTAGACCCCTAACGTGATAATACTGAGCAGAAGATTCACGATCCAGATGCCGAAAAACTCACGCCCTCGGCCATAAAACCTAACCTGATTTTCCATTTTTATTATTCCTTTATTTTTATAAATGCTGCATTGATAGCTATCTGGTCAGTGATTGAATGACCCACCAACAGATTATTTATTTAACAAATAATAGCCAGTATCTCATACTGCAACCTGATGATAATAAGCTCAATTCATATTAATTTTGAATATTTCAATTGCAATAACGCCAGAAGAATCACTTATTTCTTAGCAATCTGTAGAAGTAGCAATCTATCACTAAAGGTCTTTGCTTGACTTTGTTGCGGTACGCAAGTAAATATAGATATATATCGCAACTATATTGATTTGAGAGATCATGCCATGCAACCAGAAGAACTCCGCCAACTCTCTCGCCAGCTGGTTCGCCAACTCGGTTTACTGGATAACCATTGTGGGTTGTTAAAGTTAACCCCCGTGCAAGCTCATACATTGATTGAACTTGAATATATGTCATGCACCGTTAGCCAAATGGCAGATAAACTCAAGGTTGATAAATCGAATGCGAGTCGAACTTTAGCTGTCTTACTCAATTTAGGTTTAGTTGAAAGCACCCCGAATCCTGATGATAAACGCAGCCAACTCTCTCAGCTAACGTTACTGGGCCAACAAACACTGACGTCTTTACACACCCAGCTCAACCTTCATGTGCAAACGGTACTGGACCAAATGGACAGCGATGAGATCGCCAAACTCAAAAACAGCCTTACGCGCTACAACAAAGCGATTCATACCGCTAGCAAACAACACGATTATACCCTTCGTCCATTAACCCCTTTAGATAATGCTTCCGTCGCTGCCATTATTCGAAAGGTGTCAGCAGAATATGGTTTAACCGCAGATAAAGGCTATGGCGTAGCCGATCCAACGCTCGATTCAATGAGTGAGGTTTATCAACCGGATGGCTGCCAATATTGGGTAGTTGAAAAAGATCATCGAATACTTGGCGGTGGAGGCGTTGCAGCACTAAGCAATACTGATGGATTATGTGAGTTGCAGAAAATGTACTTCCTAAACGAATTGCGTGGCAAAGGGCTAGCCCGAAGCTTAGCGGTAAAAGCGCTAAAGTTTGCCCGCGAATACGGCTATAAAGGGTGCTACCTCGAAACAACCGAGAATCTAACAGAAGCGATTGCCTTGTATGAGTCATTGGGGTTTGTTCATATTCCACATGCTATGGGAGATACCGGTCACGATGCGTGTGAAGTTCGCATGCTCAAAACCTTTTAGGTGATATCCGTAATTAAATAAAAAAGCCAGTAGGCAAGCAATAGCTTTCTCTACTGGCTCATTTTTTATTAACTAGCGAGCACTTCGATTAAGGCTGGTAGCTCTGGTGCAAATGGTAAACAGTTAGCCCCGCAACAAGCTCTTCATAGGTCGCTGGGCCAAGATATTTCACTTGTTTCTGATACTCAGATACTAACGTAAAACTAGAATCGTCAAAGCGCCCTTCACCAGCATATTCCAAATGAACAAAGAACGCAGGATGTTCACAATTTAGCATTACGTAAAGCTGGTTATTAATATCAGCAACTTCATAGCGTAATTCAGGAGCAGCCAGTTCACAATGCTTCGGCCTTAAAGGGAAATAGGTATTCTCTATCACCTCTTGTCCACAGGTTAAATGCACATGAAAAAAGCCATCCGCTTCATGCTGCTGTAAATCTTCAGCTAACCATTGCCATGCCACAATATTTTTATCGGGTTCCAGATATTGCGAGATTGGTTCACGATATAAGATTTCACCTTGCCAGCTCTGCCACACCACCTCACCTTTTAATTCAGCACTTTTTCGTGAGTCATTAATCAGATGCAAAACAACCCCGCCGTCATTAGGCACAAACGCCGCCAATTGCGGCGCAAAAAAACGTCGCGCATGGTAATGCAGTTGCTTCCATCGGCCACTGTATTCTAATGATGACCATGAGCTCACAGGCCAACAATCATTCAGTTGCCAATACAAAATACCGCGATTGACTGGCTTTTGGGCTCGCCAATATTCACTTGCTGTTTTAATTGCAAGCGCTTGTTGTACTTGGCTCACATAAAGCATGTTGGCGAAGCCATTAGGGAAACGGAAGTAACGGGTAAACATCTCGGTAATAATTGAATTACCTCGAGCATTTTTTTGATGCGATTCAAAGCTTGGAGAGGTGATATTCCAGTCTTTTTCAGGTGCAAAGGTGCGCACCGTTGGCAGTGACGGCCACGATTGAAAACCAAATTCAGAGCAAAATCGGGGGGTTACACTGCGATATTCTTCGAGATCTTTACCTGAATGCCACACATCCCAAAAATGCATATCACCACGATGATCATCATGCCACGCATCGCCAAAGTCTAACTCCCCATTACACGGGGAGCTCGCCCAAAAACGACGAGAAGGATCTTCACGCGTGACCGTTTCTGATAACGCGCGATTGAGCCGGTCGTAATTCACCACATATTTTTCTCGGTTCTCACGAGATTCGGGATACCAACCGATAGCGCCGATCACTTCATTATCACCACACCATAGAGCCATTGAAGGGTGATCCTTTAAACGCCTCACTTGAAATTCCACTTCAGCTTGTACTTCAGTAATAAAATCAGGTGTTGATGGGTACAGCGCACATGCAAACATCAAATCTTGCCAAACCAGTAAACCTAACTCATCGCACAATTGATAAAAAATGTCTTTTTCATACATACCACCGCCCCATACCCGCAGCATATTCATATTGGCGGCAACCGCATCTTCAAGTAATTGCCGATAACGCTGATCATTTATCCGGCTTGGCAGTGCATCCATAGGAATCCAATTCGCACCTTTAGCGCTGATTGGCACATCGTTAACTTTAAATACCATGCTCTGGCCGATGTCATCATCTTCAGTGCATAATTCAAGCTTGCGAAGCCCTATTTTTTTCTCGATATGGTAGCCATTAACCACAACCTGTAAGTCATACAACCGCTGCTTACCGTAACCTGCTGGCCACCAGCGCTTAGGATGATCCACTCTAAATAGCACGGTTGATTGGGTCGATGTTTGATCCAATGCCAAATGATACGTTTGCCCATCAAATGAAACAGATGCGGATGCTAATCCTGAGTTAGGTATTGATTCATAATGAATCGTGACCTCAAGATCACAACGCCAATCATCCCAATGCTGCTCGGTACTCACATGGCTCACACGCACCTGTTGAATAGGCTGAAGCAGAATGTCGCCATAAATACCAATAACAGATAAACAAAGCCCCCAATCCCACCCTGTATGGCATTGGGTTTTACGGAGGGTATTCATATGAGGGATCTGGTTGTTACCCACCGCCCATGGGATAGGGAACGGTAAACGATCTGCACGGTTTTTAGCAGCAATATCTGCGCGATGTAATACGATTTCAATCCTATTATTACCCACCAATAAGCAGGGTAAAATATTCACTTTATGACGCATAAACATATTTTGAAAATCAGCAACACTGTGACCATTTACTCGTATTTCAGCCACGGTATCGAGATTATCTAACACCAAATCTAAAGCCTTGCAGGCTATATCATCTTCTGTCAGTTCAAAATGGCGTGAGACAACCCAATCACACTCACTGACCCATTGTACTTTAGCTTCATTATCAGCCCAGTACGGTTCAGGAATAATGCCGACATCCAGCAAGGCTGAATGTACGTCACCTGGAAATGAAATAGCGATATCTTGAATCGAGTTACGCTGCACACAAGCCAGTAACCACTGACCATTTAAAGAGATTGTCATTACGTGCTCCAGAAAAACCAACAACAACATAATAAGATGAGAATGAGATTAAAATGAGGGGCAAACGCAAGCTATAAGACATTAATAGATCGAAATAGAGGTGAGAATTGTATCTCTGTGAGCCGAGTAAAAGTTTGACAAAATTAACGACGTTAACCGATGTTCTAATCAAATTACAGACAAAAAAAAGCCGACTTCAGTCGGCTTCTTTTTAACTAACGATAAGTATTAAGCTTCTGGCTTATCTTCCGACTCATCTTCATCATCATCTTCATCAGACTCGAAGTAAGTACCCCAACCGTCATAATCAATATCATGTTTATCAGCAAGTGCAATTAGCTTTTCAGTTTGCTCGTCAATCAGTTCAGCATTCAGTGCTGACTCCATCACGGCATCAAAGCAAACAACTTTGCCGCCACCATCTTCAGGAGCTAGCTCAAGTTCTTCTGCTTCGAGTACTTCAAAGCCCATTTTAAATGCTTCTACTGCAGCAGCTTCTAGCTCAGCAAATGTATCTGCCGAGAAGTGGTGCTCAATCGTATAAAGTGCTTCAGGCTCACTGCCATCTTCCAGCAATGCTGCAATAATATCGCGGGTTTCTTCCTTTTGCTCTTCAATCAGTTCTGCATAAGACATGGGATAACTCCAATAGAGGAATAAATTTGCAGGCAAATATCGCATGGATTGATAGTAATTACCATCGGTTAGTCATACCGTTCAATAAAATTGATATTTATCAATGTTTCTTCTGATTTATGCCCTACCTTTCGCACACTTTTACCCATAAGCAGAGTGCATAAAGTTCCACCCTATTCACTTTTAAAAAACTTAAAACCTACGACTTATTGAAAAAAAACGCATAGACACGCGCTTAGTGATAACAACATAAAAAGACATAAACGCCTTATAATCACCGCTTAGCTGCATATACCCATTTCGTATTACGCATAAAACCAATTACCATAAAATATGACTAAAAGCATATTCACCCAGTAATTGTCGCAAAATACCCTAAACAACAAGCATCATCATCGGTTAAGTCAAAATGCAGTGCCAGAAAAATGTGAACAACCCCAAAGATAACGTGGCACCAGAAGACTAAAATCAGGGCGCAAAACAAAAACAGACTCGATGGCAATTAAGACTATTGAGCTACAAATAAATACAGAGAGATACAATCATGAATACATCAGATGCCGATCCTGAGGCTGAGCAGTTACACTGCATAACTGATCCCATAGGGTAAGAACCCCACCCTCGACATCCAGAATACTTTTACTGAGCAGTATGCTTAGCAAGCCCTTTTACGCCTAATTTCTGATGTGGCGTGCTGGTTTACACCGAATGCTAAAAATAATAAGCATAAGGTGCAAGGAGACAATTATGACGACTCAAACCGTAAACAAGGAAGAAAAAGGTGGCTTCTTTGCCAACTTTAAATTCCCTTCAGCCTACACAATATTATTTGGTCTTATCGCCGTAGTCGCACTACTTACTTGGATAGTGCCTGCCGGTCAATATGATCGTGAAATGAATGAAAGCCTTGGAAAAGAAGTGCCAATTACAGGTACTTATCATGCGGTTGAGGGTAACCCACAAGGTATTGTCGATGTATTGTTAGCGCCTATTGATGGCTTCTATGATCACAATAGCTACGAAGCAGCAGCGATTGATGTCTCTTTATTTATTTTGATCATCGGTGGTTTTCTTGGTCTAGTTACTAAGACTGGTGCTATTGATGCAGGTATCGAGCGCGTTACAGCCCGATTGGATGGGCGTGAGGAGTTAATGATACCGATTCTTATGGCATTGTTTGCGGCCGGCGGTACCATCTATGGTATGGCAGAAGAATCGTTACCTTTTTACACGTTACTTGTTCCAGTAATGCTAGCTGCACGTTTTGACCCTGTTGTCGCCGCTGCAACCGTTTTATTAGGTGCAGGTATTGGTACACTTGGTTCAACCATTAACCCATTTGCCACTGTTATTGCAGCAAACGCAGCGGGTATTCCATTCACTGATGGTATCGGTCTACGTATCGCAATGTTGGTTGTGGGCTGGTTAATCTGTGTTGCTTACGTTATGCGTTATGCAAAAATGGTTCGTGCAGATAAAACTAAATCAATTGTTTATGATAAGTACGAAGAAAACATTTCACACTTCCTAGGTAATCGCTCTAGCGAAATGCTTGAGTTCACAACAACACGTAAAATTATCTTAGCGCTTTTTGCTGTCTCTTTCGGCATCATGATTTACGGTGTGTCTGTTGCAGGTTGGTGGATGGCTGAAATTTCAGCGATGTTCCTTGGCGCAACCATCATCATCGGTATCATCGCTCGCATGAGTGAAGAAGAGTTCACCACCAGCTTCATTGATGGTGCTCGTGACCTACTGGGTGTAGCACTGATCATCGGTATCGCACGTGGTATCGTGGTTATCATGGACCGCGGTATGATCACTGATACCATTCTAAACTCTGCAGAGCATGCTGTAACAGGTCTGTCTTCTGTTGTGTTCATCAACGTGATGTACTGGTTAGAAATCTTACTATCATTCCTTGTCCCATCATCTTCAGGTCTTGCTGTATTAACCATGCCTATCATGTCGCCATTGGCTGACTTCGCAGGTGTTGGACGTGAACTTGTTGTGACTGCATACCAATCAGCATCTGGGGTCGTTAACCTAGTAACACCAACCTCTGCTGTTGTTATGGGTGGCTTGGCTATCGCTCGTGTTCCTTATGTGCGCTGGGTTAAATGGGTCGCTCCTCTACTTGGTATTCTTATTGTTCTTACAATGGTTATGTTAAGTGTTGGCGCAATGCTATAACCCTTAATAGAAAAGATTTATAACCTATAAATCCTAACGTTAAAGCCACCTCTGGGTGGCTTTGTTATTTCTATTCATTATCAACTCATGCCTTCACCTTCCTAATGCACTCCGTCTCTTTCCTTATGACCAAAGCATCGCTTTATACCCAAGTCACCTCAAGATGCAGGATTCAGAGTGGCCTCAACGTGTTTAATTCAAAGAAAGTATGTGTGGGAATGGCATTCCCTTTCAAACACATTTGACACGGAAGTAGACACGTTAAGTCACTCCCGAAGGGCGAGTTTTATTGGGTTTTATACAGCGTTGCTAATTTTTAACGTAGAACCAGGTCTATAAATTAGCGCCTTTCCTAAAGCCCAATAAATTCTCGCTGAAACGAACATCTTGAGGTAACTTGGGTATAGACATATCTGCCTGCTTATTAAACCCTCCCCACGATCATGCACAATAACAGGCGGTAAAGAACCAAGTGCTTTTATATTTTAGAATACTCACGCTCATCATTGTTAAATCGCACACTATTGGCAATACTACCAATAAAAATGAAACTGTTACTTACGATAAAATAAAGTCGCTATTCATCCCCCTCCCTGCACAATAAAATAAAGTCATCTTATTTAATAAATAATTTACGCTAATAAAATCACCACCAACATTTCAAATTAAAATAAAAACCAAATTAATAATTAAAGGTAAGTACAACCATTACAACAAATAATAACTACAAGTAAAAAGCGGTTGTTTAATGCATAGAATAATCATGTATTAAAACTACAAAAACGTGTCACAACAAAATAAAAAGAAAAATATTTGTTACTATTATATTAAATGTAACCTTTTATCTATATAAGCAACCACTTTAAGTGCATAAGATTATTTTTTATACAAAATCAAACTAATATCAGTATTGAATAAAACACCCAACAAAAAACCAATAACACCAAATATCAATAACTTACACGGTCAACTTTACGCATTAAGTTGATTTAATCACATAAAAACCCACGTCTGAAAACCACATACAAATGCATGAATAATGTTAATAAAACCGACACCTTAGCTTAGTGTATTAATAGGTAAAGTGTGACAAACCTCTAAGACTCTTATTAGTGAAAGAGTAGAATAAATTACAGAAACGAAGCGAAGGATTTAATTAAATAAACTTTCGACCTCGCAAAAACAAATAAAGCTGACGGTATTAAGTCGGCATAATAATAGAGAGATACGATCATGAGTAAGTTCTATGTAGGTTCTGAAGTAGGTCAATTACGTCGCGTTCTTGTTCACCGTCCAGAGCGTGCCCTAACTCACCTAACACCATCAAACTGCCACGACCTATTATTTGATGATGTACTAGCTGTTGAACGTGCTGGCGAAGAGCATGATGTGTTTGTTAAAACACTTCGTGATCAAGGCGTAGAAGTAATGCTTCTTGGTGACCTTCTTGCAGATACATTAGCAGTACCTGAAGCGAAAGAGTGGCTTCTTACTACTCAAATCTCTGATTACCGTTTAGGTCTAGCATTTGCAAATGACGTACGTTGTTTCCTTGCAGACCTGCCAAATACTGAATTATCTTCAATTCTTCTTGGCGGCCTTAGCTACGCAGAGTTACCAGTAAAATCTGCTTCAATGATGCAAGGTATGCACGAACCTACTGATTTCATCATTGAACCATTACCAAACCACCTATTTACTCGCGACACATCTTGCTGGGTATACGGCGGCGTATCAATCAATCCAATGGCGAAAGCGGCTCGTCAACGCGAAACAAACCATGTTCGCGCAATCTACCGCTGGCACCCAACGTTCGCTGGTCAAGACTTTATCAAGTACTACGGCGACGAAGAAAAAATGTACGACAACTCAACGATTGAAGGCGGCGACGTACTGGTTATCGGTAAAGGCGCAGTGCTTATCGGTATGTCAGAGCGTACTACACCACAAGGTGTTGAGCAGCTAGCATCTAGCTTATTCAAACACGGTGAAGCAAAGCAAATTATTGCAATGCAACTACCTAAGCACCGCTCTTGCATGCACCTAGACACAGTGATGACACACATGCGTGAAGATACTTTCTCTGTTTACCCAGAAGTTGTGCGTAAAGACGTGCAGTGCTGGAGCCTAACAGGTGATGAGTCTGGCGCAGTAAATGTGAAAGAAGAAGGTTACTTCGTTACTGCAATCGAGAAAGCACTTGGTGTTGATCAACTAAACCTAATCACTACTGGTGGTGACAGCTTCGAAGCTGAACGTGAGCAGTGGAATGATGCAAACAACGTACTAACTGTTAAGCCTGGTGTGGTTATCGGTTACGAGCGTAACACTTACACTAACGAAAAATACGACAAAGCAGGTATCACAGTTCTACCTATCCCAGGTGACGAACTAGGCCGTGGTCGTGGTGGTGCTCGCTGCATGAGTTGCCCAATCGAACGTGACGGTATCTAAGCCATAGTCAAGAAACCTTGAGCCATAAAAAGCTCAAGTGCAAAGCAGTAATGCTAAGCAAAAAATATGGCCGGTAGAAAATACCGGCCAATAAAAATAAAACCAAGAGAGACGATCCCATGACCAAGCAAACTGTTGTTGTTGCACTTGGTGGTAACGCCCTATTACGTCGCGGCGAGCCACTAGAAGCAGATATTCAGCGTCAGAACATTGCTACGGCAGCAAAATCCATCGCAGAAATTGCGAAAGAATATAACGTAGTGTTAGTACACGGTAATGGCCCACAAGTTGGCTTATTAGCACTACAGGGGCTGGAATACACGAAAGTAAGCCCATACCCACTCGATGTACTAGGTTCAGAAACCCAAGGCATGATTGGCTATATCTTAATGCAAGAGTTGAAGAACATTCTGCCAGAGCAGAACGTATCTTGCCTTGTAACACAGATGAGCGTAGATCCTGAAGATCCAGCGTTTGCAGACCCAACAAAACCAATTGGCCCTGTTTACAATGAAGCAGAAGCACGCGAATTGGCAGAAAAATACCACTGGACAGTAAAACCAGATGGTGAGTACTTCCGCCGTGTTGTGCCAAGCCCACAACCAACAGGCATTATTGAAGATGACGCTATCACAGCCTTAATTAACCTACAGCATCTAGTGATCTGTACGGGCGGTGGCGGCATCCCAGTGAAAAAAGAAAACGGTAAGTTAGTTGGTGTAGAAGCAGTTATCGACAAAGACATGTCAGCAGCATTCTTAGCTAAACAACTTAATGCCGATGCACTGTTAATTTTAACCGATGCAGACGCAGTGTTCCTTGATTGGGGCAAACCAACACAAAAAGCATTACGCAGCACAACACCAAGCGAATTAGCGCAATACGCCTTTGATGCGGGCTCTATGGGTCCAAAGATTGATGCTTCATGTGAGTTCATCAATCAAGGCGGAAAATTAGTCGGTATCGGCTCACTGGAAGCAGGTTTACGCATCCTTAAAGGTGAAGCTGGCACAAATATTATTGCAGAATAATGGAATAGTTATTCACAAATGCGCAATAGTACGATAAACAATACATAATACCGACCGACATTTTGCATTGTCACACATTAGACAGCTTGTCGGTCAGTAAAACTGATTCTTAAGAGGAAAACATCATGGCTTTTAATCTTCGCAACCGTAACTTCCTGAAATTACTAGATTTTACTCCACGTGAAATTCAACACATGCTAGAACTAGCTGCTGAGTTGAAAAAAGCGAAGTACAACGGTTACGAGCAGCCTCGCCTAAAGGGTAAGAACATTGCGCTTATCTTTGAAAAAGCGTCAACTCGTACTCGCTGTGCATTTGAAGTTGCTGCATATGACCAAGGCGCTAACGTAACTTACTTGGGCCCTGCTGGTTCTCAAATCGGTTACAAAGAATCAATGAAAGACACTGCTCGTGTACTAGGCCGTATGTACGATGGCATTGAATACCGTGGCTTCGGTCAAGAAATCGTTGAAGACCTAGGCGCTTACGCTGGTGTTCCAGTATGGAATGGTCTTACTGATGAGTTCCACCCAACTCAAATTCTTGCTGACTTCCTAACTATGCAAGAGCATGGTCGTGGCAAACAACTACACGAAATGACATTCGCTTACCTAGGTGATGCACGCAACAACATGGGTAACTCTCTAATGGTTGGTGCTGCTAAAATGGGTATGGACATCCGTCTAGTTGCTCCTAAAGCATTCTGGCCTGAGGAAGCACTAGTTGCTCAATGTCGTGAAATCGCTGAAGAAACTGGCGCTAAAATCACAATGACTGAAGACGTTCAAGAAGGCGTTAAAGGTTGTGATTTCCTATACACTGACGTTTGGGTATCAATGGGCGAAGCAAAAGAAGCTTGGGCTGCACGTATCGACCTAATGATGCCTTACCAAGTAAACATGGATATGCTAAAAGCAACTGGCAACCCACATGTTAAATTCATGCACTGCCTACCTGCATTCCACGGTGAAGACACTGTTGTTGGTAAAGAGCTTGCTCAAGAATACCCAATGCTTAAAGACGGCGTTGAAGTAACGGATGAAGTGGTTGAATCTAAGCACTCTATCGTATTCGACGAAGCTGAAAACCGTATGCACACCATCAAAGCAATTATGGTAGCAACATTAGGTCAGTAATCGACTCTCTTGAGTTTTAAAGATTTGACGTAGAAAGCCTTAAAACTCTTATAATTAATGCCGCCCTTCTGGGCGGCATTTGCATTTTATGCCAACAATCACATATCAAAATAGCACTATAAATACCCACGTATTCAGTAAGTTATTACTCATTATCTGCTGATAATAATACGCAGTATTTTTGCATAAAATCCCATAAAATGAATAGTTTACGCAAACGCTTGCGTTGACAAAGAATGGGCGTATAATTCTTCGCAATTTGTCAAAACAGAGAGATAACATGAACCAACTAGTTAAATATCATTTAACTCAGTACCGCCGAAAATTGGCGTTGGTTTTATTTTCTTTTGTTTCTATTTATTTTAAAAAGAGCCTCCTTTTTTAAGGGGGCTTTTTTTTGTCCGCTTTTTGCGTGAGAGCGGACATATTTCGTAACTGTATCTATATAGGGAAGAGAAGCCATGGCGAACTCGTTGTTTCAAAAGCACATCATCTCCATTCCGGAATTAAACCGAAGTGAACTTGAACTTATTGTTGAGACTGCTGGAAAACTAAAAGCAGAACCAAATCCAGATCTACTTAAAAACAAAGTAGTGGCGAGCTGCTTCTTTGAACCATCAACACGAACGCGTCTGTCTTTTGAAACGGCAGTACAGCGCCTAGGTGGTACAGTTATCGGTTTTGATAACGGTGGTAATACATCACTGGCAAAGAAAGGTGAAACTCTAGCTGACTCAGTTCAGGTTATCTCTTCTTATGTTGATGCCTTTGTTATGCGCCACCCACAAGAAGGGGCTGCGCGTCTTGCTTCTGAATTTTCAAACGGTGTACCTATCGTCAACGGTGGTGACGGTGCAAACCAACATCCAACACAAACCCTACTCGATTTATTTAGCATCTTCGAAACACAAGGCCGCTTAGATAACTTGAATGTTGCTTTCGTAGGTGACCTTAAATACGGTCGAACGGTACACTCTCTGACGCAAGCATTATCAAAGTTCAACAACATTAAGTTCTTCTTTGTAGCTCCTGAAATTCTAGCGATGCCAGATTACATTTGTGAAGAGCTGGATGATGCAGGCATCAGCTACAGCCTTCATGCATCGATGGAAGAAGTTATTCCTGAACTCGATGTTCTCTATATGACGCGCGTACAAAAAGAGCGTTTTGATGAGTCAGAATATGCACACATGAAAGCGGCATACATCCTAACAGCAGACATGCTGGCAGAAGCGCGTGATAACATGAAAATTCTGCACCCATTACCACGTATTGATGAAATCACAGTAGACGTTGATAAAACGAAGCATGCTTATTACTTCCAGCAAGCTGAAAACGGTGTTTACGCACGTGAAGCACTGCTAGCACTTGTACTTAACGAACAACTTTAAGCCGGAGATAACAATAATGACTAAGGAAACGCAACTACAGGTTGAAGCAATCAAAAATGGTTCTGTTATCGACCATATCCCTGCTAACGTAGGCATTAAAGTACTCAAGCTGTTCAAACTTCATAAAACGAATCAGCGCGTAACAATTGGCTTGAATTTACCATCATCAGCGATGGGTGCTAAAGATCTGATTAAGATTGAAAACGTCTACGTTAGCGAAGAGCAAGCAAACCAATTGGCACTGTATGCACCCCATGCAACAGTAAACCAAATTGAAAATTATGAAGTTGCAAAAAAATTAGCACTCAAGTTACCTAAAAAAATCAATGCTATTTTCGAATGTCCAAATAGTAACTGTATAACGCATAACGAGCCTGTCGATAGTAGCTTTAAGGTTATCAACAAGAATGATGATATCCAGCTAAAATGTAAATACTGTGAAAAAGTATTCTCTCGCGAAATCGTCACAGAACGAAACTAAAGTAAGCCAACGAGCTTATTCTTACGCAAGACAACATTGGCACTTGAATCTCTTATAACAAGGATTTAGGTGCACATATAAGAATGTTTACTCAGTGATGAGTAAACATTTTTTTTCTCATTTTCAACGCTAAACGTCCCCCCCGTCACCTCTACCTTTAGGTCACACGATAAAAAAGCATTTGGCTTTCATTTTTATCGAAAGGACCTAAATATGACTTTTTCTACTCGCCCATTATCACGGCTTATTAAATACAGCTTACCTTTCGCAGCCATCATTGTTATAGCAGGATGTATTCAATCTAATGGCAGTGTTAGCCATGCTGACTCAAATGAAGCCAATCATTTAGTCATTATTGGCGTGCCAATGTTACTAGGCGGGTTTGGCTCTTCAGTGCCAGTCAATGAGGAGTATCAGATCACGGCACGGCATGTTGCTCAAGTATCTTGGGATTTAGATGTAATTCATCATCCTCGCTGTGATTTATCCCTCGTTCGAGCATCATCAAGCCGTATTCCCAAATGGGGGCTGATCTACCCAGACGAAAAAGTGATCCATGAAGGGCATTCATTACTAGGCAATAAAGTGAAAGGAGAAGGGAAATACCTACAAGATGTATTCGATACTAATACAGATTGCTTATATTCCCTCAGTGACGCCCCCGTTATGTCAGGGATGAGTGGTGGGCCCGTTTTTAATGAAAAAGGGGAAATTGTTGGTATTACCGTCGCGATAGTCAACAACCCAGAAGATCTTACCAATCTTCGACCAGCAGAGCGATACAGTCAATTTGTACCTGCGACCCTTATTTTTGATTGGCTAAAACAACTCGGCGTCGATACCCGATACGCCAGCCCTGAATTAGCCAGTATCGAAGTGGCTCCCTTAATTTCTCAGCTAAATCAATACCCAGAATATAATCAACAAAATATAGAATCAGATCCAACTCTTACACAGAGTCCAACGAATTACACTTTACTTCCTTTCTCAACATTCAACCATTACGCTGCAATCAAACCCATTTTTCAGGCATCTGAGAAACAAGGTATCCAAACCAACAGCACTGTTTTGTTATCTGGTGTACAAACAGAAATTGCAACTGTATCCGAGCCAGAGATGTCACAAAAACAAGACAAAAAACACAATAAAATCAATAACAAAAATCTCATAAATGAAATGGGATATAATGCTTCTTACTGGTAGATTTATTGGTTTATTATTTGGTGACAAGGGTCAAATAACCGCACATCAGTTGCTGATATTATCCTTATGAAAGATTATGCATCATGTGCATAAATAATTTAAAGAAAACAATAACGATACGATCTTTGTCTCTCATATAATAATAAGGAGTTGCCCGTGAATGGATACGATATGCACGGCGCGATAGATTTAACAGCTGCTGACGAAAGCATTACTAGTGCATGTAAACGCTTGTTACAACAGCAAAGTTTCACAACACAAGACGACATTCGGCATCGACTAATTGAGCTAGGTTACGATGATGTTAGTCAATCAACGGTGTCACGTTTATTGTCTCGCCTAAGCGTTGCAAAAGTACCTAATGCTTATGGTAAGAAAGTTTACTGCTTAACCGTTGAGAATGAACCCGTTCAAGTCGGCTCATCAATATCATCACAAATTGAATTCATTACTCACAACCAATTGGTCGTTGTAGTAAAGACACATCCTGGTGGCGCGCAATTAGTCGCACGCTTAATCGATATTCAGCCTCACGCTGAGATACTAGGCACCGTGGGTGGTAATGATACCGTGATGGTGGCACCCAAAGATATCATGCGTATTGAAGAGTGCGAAAAGGTTGTCAAAACCCGACTGGGCATACCCGCTTAACTTACGTCACAGAACGTTGATATAGATGCATTACATCGTTTTTGCTTTGACCTAAGCGATATTGAGTTGCACACTAAGAACACTTTTAGCCAGTAATTCGATTGCTGGCTTTCATCTTTAGTTGTGAATGACTGAATAAGGATAACCAATGACTCAAGTTCTACATACAGATCAAGCTCCTGCTGCTATCGGCCCTTACGTACAAGGTGTTGACCTTGGTAATATGGTGCTTACTTCTGGTCAAATTCCAGTAAACCCTGTAACAGGTGAAGTGCCAGAAGCTATTGCAGAGCAAGCACGTCAGTCTCTAGAAAACGTAAAAGCCGTTGTAGCGTCTTCTGGTCTTAGCGTTTCAGATATCGTAAAGATGACTGTCTTTGTCAAAGATCTTAATGATTTTGCAGCGGTAAATGAAGTTTATGGTCAGTTTTTTGATGAGCACAACGCACCGTACCCAGCACGTTCATGTGTTGAAGTTGCGCGTTTACCAAAAGATGTAAAAATTGAAATTGAAGCAATTGCCGTTCGTAAGTAATTCGCTTGAATCTTGATTTATGAAACCAATAAAAAAAAGCTGCCTTTGGCAGCTTTTTTTGTTTTTCTATTCTATTAGAATGAATCGATGATTATACCATTCTGGATAAGTAAATGGTCAAATAATTGCGTAGAGAAAATGGATAATAACAAGACAGAAATTGTAGTAACTAGTGGTTCTAATTATAAAATTTCTAACGTAGTTATAAGTTATTTTAACCAGCAAGGATGATCAGATAATTGCCTAAATTGGTATTAGATACTTTCTTCGCTTGATACTACTGCTATTACTAACTTGATAACTCATTAATTACATACTGTAATACTTGAGGAAACCAAGCCGTAAATAGTTCTGGGGTATCTGCTAGCCCTAACTCAAGATCTGCTTTAGACCACCAGCGATAAGACTTCACTTCTTCAGAATTAGGAATGATCACTAATTCAGCCCCGTTGGCGATCAATACATGATCCAACTCATGCTCGATTAATTGATTATCAAGTTTTGCACGATAAACAAAGCTTGCAATATCATCCAATGATTCTAAGCCGACAATGCCCATCTCTTCGGTTAAACGACGCAAACCTGCTTGCTCTAACGTTTCACCTTGCCTAGGGTGAGAGCAACATGTGTTGGTCCATAAACCGCCACTGTGATACTTACCCAGGGCTCGCTGCTGCATGAGAAATTCTATGCCCTGCGTCGTCTCACGATACAACAAAACAGAAAAAGCCAAATGCAAAGCTCCATCACGGTGAGCTTGCATTTTTTCCTGCAAACCTAGTGCTCGCCCCTGCTGATCGACCAATACAACCTGTTCTTCAATTATCATGAGCTCTATCTTCTACACATTAAAAACAAAAAGGACATGCGAATACTCATCTGCATGTCCTTGTTAAATAGTGGCACTTTTTTATTCGAGGTCAATATCTAGCCCCGTTACTCTACAAGCCCTGCTAGATGAACCTTTTACTTTCCTGTGCGTGTCGCGACTTCTGCATCAAGCTCTATTAGCTTGTCTTTCATCATGTCGCGGCATGTCTTTAATAGCTCACGCACATCTTCTCTTGTTAGCCCTTCCGTCGATACAGGTGGCATAATTTCAACAATCACAACACCATTATTCCAACGGTTTAATTTAATCTTATCTGTTGAACTACACACGATAGGTACAACGGGTACTTCTGCACCAATTGCCGCGTGGAAAGCACCAGTCTTAAACGGTAATAAACCTCGACCTCGAGAGCGCGTACCCTCAGGGAACATCCAGACAGACACTTTTTGTTCTTTAATTTTACTGACTATTTGCCCAATTGTACCAGCGGCTTTACTACGGTTAGCACGGTCAATCAAAATGTTGCCTGTTAGCCAATAGAATTGACCAAATAGCGGCATCCACACCAAGCTTTTTTTACCGACAGTCACAGTTTTAGGCATAATTGCGCCTGAAACAGTAAACAAATCATAATTATTTTGATGATTGGCAACATACACTTTCGCTCCCGAATCATTGACACCGGCAGCATGGCGAACTTCGAGTTTTACCCCTAATATACGTGTCATCTTGCTAAATAAACGGCCTAACGTATACACATGTTTAGGGTTTCGTGGGCTAAATAAGCAGTAACCACAACCAAATACAAACATGAAAACGGCAAAAATTGCGATGGCTACAATGCGCAATAAAAATATCATGGAGCTCTCCTCAGCGTACAAGCGTTCGCTAGTATACTCAGGCAAAGAGAAATTACATCAATTATGTGTATTAATTGAACATAAACCTATTTACACGACTTTCTAGCAAACGAAACTGTTAACTGACAGACAAATAAAAAGAACAAACCCTCCATGATGAAGGGTTTGTATATAGATTAATTTCTCTAATCAGGCTTATTCAGGACTATCTGACGCCTGTGCTGTAGAGGTGATTTCCAAGCGGGTAACATTTTGAAGACCACGAGGCAGCATCGTGCCTCGGCGACCACGTTCACCACGGAAGTTATCAAGATCACTTGCTTTTAAGCCCATCTTTCGCTTACCAGCATGTATCGTGACTTGCTCTCCTTGTGGTAACACAATGAGTTGTGACAAGAACTCTTCACGCGACTTAGAACGAGCCGATGGAATATTAATGATCTTATTTCCCTTCCCTTTACCTAATTGCGGTAAATCTTTGATTGGGAATAACAACATTCGGCCTTCATTGGTAATCACTAAAATCTCATCGGTATCAAGATTCGAGATAGGCTGTGGAGCCATCACTTTTGCTTTTTCTGGTACTGTCAGTAACGCCTTACCACTCTTGTTCTTCGAGACCATATCGGTACTCTTACAAATAAAGCCATAACCCGCATCAGAGCCCATTAGCCACATCTGTTCATCATCGGCCATAAGTACTTGCCGAAGATTAGTACCTGGGGTTAAATTAAGTCGCCCTGTTACTGGCTCACCTTGGCTACGAGCCGAAGGCAAAGAGTGCGATTCCAACGCATAGCTACGACCATCAGAACCAATTAAAATCGCCGGTAGGTTACTCTTACCACGCGCATGAGCTAAGTAGTTATCGCCTGATTTATAACTCAAGCTTGTTGGGTCAACGTCATAGCCTTTCGCATGACGAATCCAACCTTTCTCAGACAATACAACCGTAATGGCTTCGCTTGGGATCAAATCTCGCTCAGTTAACGCTTTTGCTTCTGCTCGCTCAACCAATGGAGAGCGACGATCATCGCCATACTTCTCTGCATCGGCTTGAATTTCTTTTTTAATTAGAGTGCTTAAGCGGCGCTCTGACCCTAGAAGTTTCTCAAGATAATCACGCTCTTTGGCGAGCTCATCTTGTTCACCACGGATCTTAATTTCTTCTAATTTTGCCAACTGACGCAGTTTAATTTCTAAAATGGCATCCGCTTGAATAACGCTAAGTTCAAAGCGAGACATTAGCTCCGCTTTGGGGTTCTCTTCATTACGGATGATCTCAATAACTTCATCAATATTAAGATAAGCCGCGAGTAAACCTTCCAAAATATGTAAGCGCGCAACCACTTTATCTAAACGATACTGTAGACGACGGCGCACTGTTGAACGGCGGAAAACCAACCACTCAGTGATGATCTCAAGTAAGCCTTTCACCCGAGGACGGCCATCAAGACCCAACATATTAAGGTTTACACGGAAACTTTTTTCTAAGTCTGTTGAAGCAAACAAGTGGTTCATTAATTGTTCGCTATCAATGCGGTTTGAACGCGGCACAATAACGATACGGGTTGGGTTTTCGTGATCAGACTCATCACGCAAATCTTCAACCATTGGCAATTTTTTGGCTCGCATCTGGTTCGCGATTTGTTCTAATAACTTCGCACCAGACACTTGGTGTGGCAATGCAGTAATAACAATATCGCCATTTTCTTTATGCCATATCGCACGCATTCGAATACTACCACGACCACTTTTATACACTTTCTTTAGATCATGAACTGGGGTAATAATTTCTGCTTCAGTTGGATAATCCGGCCCTTTAACAAATTCCATTAATTCATCAAGATCAGCTTTCGGATTATCAAGTAAATGCACGGCTGCGTTGGCCACTTCACGAGCATTATGAGGTGGAATATCTGTCGCCATACCAACGGCAATACCCGTTATTCCGTTTAGCAAAATATGCGGTAAGCGCGCCGGTAACATTTTCGGCTCATTCATGGTGCCATCAAAGTTTGGCACCCAGTCAGCCGTTCCTTGCCCTAATTCGCTCAGTAGCACCTCTGAAAAGCGCGATAAGCGTGATTCGGTGTAACGCATTGCCGCAAAGGATTTAGGGTCATCAGGTGCCCCCCAGTTGCCTTGACCGTCAACAAGCGGATAACGATATGAAAATGGCTGAGCCATTAATACCATTGCTTCATAACAAGCAGAATCACCGTGCGGGTGGAATTTACCGAGTACATCACCAACAGTACGCGCTGACTTTTTATATTTAGCCGTCGCATTTAGACCCAGCTCAGACATGGCGTAAATAATACGACGTTGAACCGGTTTCAAGCCATCGCCAATGAATGGTAAGGCACGATCCATGATTACATACATGGAGTAATTTAAATAAGCGTCTTCGGTAAACTTCCTAAGCGGAAGCTGTTCTACGCCATCCATTGAGACATCAGTCATCGTGGGTTAATCCGTTTAATATATTTATTTTTACGGGCTGTTTGAGCACTACAAACGTACTCCAACAACCCATAAACTCAATCTTATGCATGCCGACACACAATAAAAACGTTATTAAAAGCTAGGTCTAATCAAATTAGACTTCTGCCATATCGCCTTTATCTTGCAACCAAAAACGACGGTCTTCTGCACGCTTTTTACCTAGCAGCATATCCATCATTTCATTGGTTTTTGTATCATCATCAATCGTTAACTGCACCAAACGTCGTGTATTTGGATCCATTGTTGTTTCACGCAATTGCAGTGGGTTCATTTCACCCAGACCTTTGAATCGCTGAACGTTCACTTTGCCACGCTTGGTACTTAAGCGATCCAAAATACCGTTCTTTTCGTCTTCATCCAGTGCGTAATACACTTCTTTAGCTAAATCGATACGGTACAGTGGCGGCATTGCAATATACACATGCCCAGCACGTACTAAGGTTTCGAAATGCTTCATGAACAAAGCACACAACAAGGTTGCGATGTGTAACCCATCGGAGTCGGCATCGGCAAGCACACAAATTTTACCGTAACGTAAGCCGCTAAGATCATCGCTGTCTGGGTCAATACCCAAAGCAACAGAAATATCATGCACTTCTTGTGATGCCAGCACTTGATCAGCAGACACTTCCCAAGTATTTAGAATTTTACCGCGCAATGGCATGATCGCTTGGAACATACGATCACGAGCTTGCTTCGCTGAACCGCCCGCCGAATCACCTTCCACTAAAAAAAGCTCGGTGCGATTAAGATCTTGTTGAGAACAGTCGGCCAATTTTCCTGGAAGAGCTGGTCCTGAAGCGATTTTTTTACGAACCACTTTTTTGCTGGCACGCATACGTCGATGCGCATTCGCAATACACGTTTCTGCTAGTTGCTCTGCAAGTTGTGGTCGTTCGTTCAACCAAAGGCTAAAGGCATCTTTTACAACACCAGACACAAAGGCTGCACATTGACGCGATGACAAACGCTCTTTCGTTTGCCCTGCAAACTGAGGATCTTGCATTTTAACCGATAGAACATACGCACAACGATCCCAAATATCATCGGCCGTTAATTTTACACCACGTGGTAGTAGATTACGGAATTCACAGAACTCACGCATGGCATCTAATAGACCTTGGCGTAAACCGTTAACATGCGTGCCGCCTTGCGCGGTCGGAATTAAGTTAACGTAGCTTTCGGTGATTAATTCACCGCCTTCTGGCAACCAAAGCAACGCCCAATCAGCCGCTTCAATTTGGCTGGTAAATACGCCAACAAAAGGCTCTTCAGGTAGCAAGGTATACCCTTTTACACCTTCAAGCAGGTAATCTTTTAATCCATCTTCGTAGCACCAACGAACGGTTTCATCAGCAATTTTATTGGTGAAAACAATCTCAAGCCCTGGACATAAAACCGCCTTGGCTTTTAAGACACTTTTTAGCCGTGTAACCGAAAATTTAGCGCTATCGAAATATCTAGCATCAGGCCAAAAATGCACACGTGTACCTTTCGCACGACGTCCACAGGTACCAATCACTTCAAGCTCTGATACTTTATCGCCATGTTCAAATGCAATTTGATAAATTTGACCATCACGTTTTACGGATACTTCAACACGTTTAGACAAGGCATTTACAACAGAAATACCTACCCCGTGCAAACCACCAGAAAACTGATAGCTATCATTCGAGAATTTCCCTCCCGCATGCAGCTTACATAAAATAAGCTCAACACCAGACACACCTTCTACAGGGTGAATGTCTACAGGCATACCTCGGCCATCATCGATCACTTCGAGTGACTGGTCAGCATGAAGGATCACTTCTACTTTTCGGGCATGACCTGCCAGCGCTTCATCGACGCTGTTATCAATTACTTCTTGACCAAGGTGATTAGGCCTAACCGTGTCGGTATACATACCTGGGCGGCGGCGTACTGGCTCAAGGCCATTTAGAACCTCAATGGATCCGGCGTTATAGCTTTGCTCTGTCATATTACGGAAGGCTACTAGAAATTTGGCAACAATAGTCAGTAACCTCGGCTTAGTTGTCAAGCGGAGGTCAACGGTAAAACTCACAATTGTGAGTCGAACTATAACCTTAAATTATTTATGGCTATAGCTTTAAGAATTGAATTACATCGGCAGGAAAGCGTTCAAAATCAACAAAACTGTGGTCACCATCAGGCTCCACTGTTTGTTTACTCGCGGCATATTTATCTACAGCTTGGCGATAATCTAAGACTTCATCACCCATTTGTTGTAACAACCAAAAGTGTTTTGGATCAGCAAGTTGTTTAACATCCATGGCTCTCAACTCATCAATATGCTGAGGCTTCAGCCAATACTTTTCACTGGTATAAGGATTTACTTGTTCACCAAGATAATCTTGCAGTAGTTCATAAGGCTTTACCGCAGGATTAACCAATACAGCAGGAAGCTGATGACGACTATTTAACCATGTCGAAATATATCCACCTAATGAGCTACCGACTAAGCCTATCGTATAATCTTGCTTAAAGTTGCTAACTAAATCATCAATAAATTTGGCGGCTTGTGCTGGATAGCAAGGCATTTGCGGGATCTCAACACGGATATCGGGTCGATGTTGCTTACAGTACTCTGCCATTACCTGCGCTTTTAATGACAAGGGAGAACTATTGAATCCATGGATATAAAGCAACAACGGTTTCATTTAATAGCCTGCTGAATTAAACAAGGGAATAAAGCGTCTACCTTGTAAGCGACAAACATCAGTATTTAACTGCCCTTCTCGGGTTAATTCAAGGTAACGCCAACCAGGGTTAGTTTTGTCTAAAGCAAAATCATTTGAATCAGGTAAAAACTGAATACAAGTTGACGGTGTCGCAAGCACACGCACGCCATGATATATACAATCAAGTTCTTGATGGATATGCCCACACAAGACTGCACTCACCTTAGGGTACTTATCAATGATTTGCCAAAAGGCTTCATTATTGTGCAGCTGATGCTGATCAAGCCAAGCACTGCCCGCCACTAATGGATGATGATGCAATAATATTAAAGCATGACGTTCTGGGTATGCCTTTAACGTAGCGTCCAGCATTAACAATTGTGCTTCACTTAGCTCACCATGCGGTACACCCTGAACTTGGCTATCAAGTAATATTACCTGCCAATAATCCCCTGCAAGCACTTGCTCACACGATTTAATTTGTGGCGATGGCAAAACAGAGTGCATAGCAGGCTGATAATCATGGTTACCTGGCAACCAAAAACAAGGTTGAGACCAGCGGGAAATACCATCTGAAAAATGCTGATAAGATTCATCAGTATGATCTTGTGAGATATCACCTGTTGCTACAATAGCTTCAAACGGGCGTGCGGAAGCATCTACAGCGTCTATCACTGCATTAAAACTATCTTTAGTTGCCACCCCCAACAAACAACCTGACTCATCTGCAAATAGATGAGTATCAGTTATTTGAAGTAGAACCACACTATTAGGGTTCGTTTGTGGCAGAGAATACTTCTGCAAAACGTCAAAAACCTTGTCTATTCTAATTCAATTAACAAATTGATTGCTTCCTGAGCCCATTCTTGAGGCAATAGGTCAGCCAATCTCCCAAAAAGCGATTAACTTGATGTTTTTCATCTTTTTGATACATACGTAAATTGGGATAATCATACCGTGGCTTAAGTCGTGAAATCTGCTGAGCAGAACACACTTCCGCCACTTTTGCATCGTGATATAACCTTACTGTTAAACGCGGCACTAAGTATTCCATTGCATCTGTTTCATTATGCAACCATAAGCAAATTACTGTGGTATAGCGAGTTGACTCAGTAATTTTAAGTCGATACTCATGTTCAAAAACTAAATACGCGCATTCATCTCCGACGTCATCACTTTTGGGCAATAATGGAAGAAGCTTCGCATAATTGGTTTCATACAAACGCATTAAACCCGTGAGATCAACAGTATATCGCTTATTCAAACGGTGTCCTTAGACCACTGAAAGTGCAATCGATTTGGTTAATATCATTCAGAACTACTTCGCCAGCACAATCCAAAATTAGCTCGCGACATTGACTATTTACTTTGCAAACGTAAGTAGTTCAGCTGCAACCATTGTAGCGCAATGATCGAGGCTGCATTCTCAATTTTTCCCGACTCTACCCACTGATAAGCTTCTTGTCGTGTTATCACATGAACGCGAATATCTTCACCTTCATCAATAAGGCCATGAATCCCTTGTGCTTGCGTACTATCAACACGACCAACAAAGACATCCAATGCTTCAGAACAACCACCAGAGCTAGATAAATAACGTGTCACTTTTTCTAAATCAGTCACCGTTAAGCCAGCTTCTTCTACCGCTTCGCGACACGCAACATCGTGAGCGGATTCACCAGGCTCAATAATGCCTGCAACAATTTCTAACTGCCACGGTGTAAATTCAGCCACCATCGCGCCAATACGAAATTGTTCCAATATCACGACTTTGTCTTCAATGGGATCATAAGGCAGCAATGCCGCAGCGTGACCACGTTCGAATAATTCACGATCAAGTGGTTTACTCCAACTACCATCAAACAATTTATGTCGTAAGCGGTATTTCACCATGTTGAAAAAGCCGTTATATACTTTCTCGGACGACAAAATTTCAACATCATCCTTGGTATAAAAAGGTTGGTTTTCACTTAAAGGCACTTTTTGGGTCATCCATGCTCTCCTTTATCCCCTATCTTTTCATTCAAAAGGGTCAGCAGCAATGATCAAATTCAACATTTATCATAAATTTTGTGAATTTTTTTAAGTAATCATTCCTAGTTGGATAGTTTACAATCACATATGATTAAATAAACAACTATATATTAAGTAAAACTACGTAATGATCAGTTCCTAGTAAGCTTACTTAAGGTACACTGATTCTTTGCGTATATTTTTATCTTTTATCAGGACCAGGAAAGGCATCCATGAAAAAATTGCTTCCGCTCATTATTAGCGTTGCGCTTGGCAGTTTCAGCCAAACGGCACTGGCTGATGATCTTGCTAACATCTACCAACAAGCAAAACAAAACGATCCTCAGTTATTAAGAGCGGCTTCAGATAAAGATTCTGCTTTTGAGGCAATCAACTCATCGCGTAGTTCACTTCTGCCACAAATTAATTTAACGGCTGGATATAACGTTGCGACTTTAGATGGTGATTCTGATGGTTTTAACGGTGGTTTGAGCCTTAGTCAGTCTATCTATAATCGCTCTAGCTGGATAAATCTCGATATTGCAGAAAAAGTGGCCCGCCAAAGCGATGCCTCTTACGCCGCATCACAGCAAAATTTAATCTACCGTGTCGCACAATCTTATTTCGATGTGCTTAAAGCAATGGATGATCTAGAGTTTGTTCGTGCTGAAAAAGCCGCGGTAGGTCGTCAATTAGAGCAAACTAAGCAACGTTTTGAGGTTGGTCTATCTGCGATCACTGACGTGCATGATGCTCAGGCTCAATATGATAGCGTATTAGCTGATGAAATTCTGAATGAGAATGCACTAATCAACAGCTACGAAGAAATTCGTGAGATCACGGGTCAAGAACACACTAACCTAAATATCTTAGATACGGCACGTTTCTCTGCTAGCGCACCACAATCGAACGTTGAAAGCTTGCTACAAGATGCAGCCAATGAAAACTTAACCTTGCTAACATCGCGTATTTCTCAAGATGTTGCACGTGATAATATTTCACTTGCTGAATCTGGTCACTTACCAACATTATCATTTGATGCGGGTTACAACTACGACGATAAAATTACTGGAACCGATGAAGGTACATTAACAGCAGGTATCAATTTAGATTTACCTGTATATACCGGTGGTAGAACAACGTCTGAAGTAAAACAGGCACAGTTTAACTATGTGTCTGCGAGTGAAGATTTAGAAGGTTCATACCGTGGTGTTGTAAAAGATGTACGAGCTCTTTATAACAATATAAATGCCACGATTGGTGCTATCCGTGCTTACCAACAATCTGTTATTTCAGCTAAATCAGCACTAGAAGCAACTGAAGCTGGTTTTGATGTAGGTACACGTACTATTGTTGATGTTCTTGATGCGACACGTCGTTTATACGATGCAAACCGTCAACTATCAAGCTCTCGTTACCAGTACATCATCAGTCAAATTCAGCTAAAACAAGCGGTTGGTTCATTGAACGAACAAGACATCATTGATGTTAACAAAGGCTTGATTGCAGCCAAAAAATAATCTTATCGTTCGCATTGCTTCTATCGAGTAGTACTTCACAGTAGGTAGTGCAACGATACAGATATAAAAAAAGCGCCATACTCTATGGCGCTTTTTTATGCTTCAATTCTAGCAAGTGGAATCAAAAACCAATATTTATCCAGAGTGAACCAGAATAGTATTAACCTTTGCCGCCACGAATCGCTTCAATGATCTTACTGGTAGAACAGCCATCTTCAAAACTCAGAACACGCACTTCGCCACCAGCAGCAACAACCTCTTTTCCGCCCGCAATATCTTCAGGTTTATAATCACCACCTTTAACCAGCAGACTTGGTAATATCTCACTGATTAAACGCTGTGGCGTCTCTTCCGTAAATGGAACCACCCAATCAACAGCACCTAAGCCCGCTAATACAGCCATACGACGATCTTCTGGGTTAACTGGACGACCAGGACCTTTTAGACCTTGCACTGAGCTATCAGAATTCACCGCAACAATTAAACGATCACCTAATTTAGCGGCTTCCGTTAGATAAGCGACATGACCCGCATGCAAGATATCGAAACAACCATTGGTCATTACAACCTTTTCACCACGTTTTCTTGCTACTGATACCGCTTGCTTAAGATCTGCTTCAACAATCACACCGTAGCCACTATCTTGGCTACCATAAATAGCTTCAGTCAGTTCAATGGTTGATAGTGTCGACGTGCCTAACTTAGCGACCACGACACCTGCCGCGGCATTGGCTAGCTTACAAGCATCCGCTAACGACTTCCCCGCAGCAACAGAAGAAGCTAATACTGAAATTACCGTATCGCCAGCACCTGTTACGTCATAAACTTCCTGAGCAAGTGTCGGCAGATGTAAAGGCGCTTGTCCTTTCTGTAGCAAGGTCATGCCATGTTCACTGCGTGTAACCAATAGCGCTTCAAAATCAAATCGTTCGATCAGCTCAAAACCTTTTGCTACTAGTTCATCATCGCTCGTCACTTTACCAGCAACAAGTTCGAATTCAGATAGATTAGGGGTTAATAATGTGGCGCCACGGTAGCGTTCAAAATCGGTACCTTTAGGATCGATAAAGACGGGCTTACCCGCTTCACGTGCTAGCTTAATCATGGCACTGACATGCTCCAGTGCACCTTTCGCATAATCAGACAAGATAACCGTTTTTACATGCGTTAAAGATTGCTCTAAACGCGGCAGAATAAGGCCCTTATCCACACCATGGAAACCTTCTTCAAAATCTAACCGGATCATCTGCTGCCCACGGCTCATTACACGCAATTTGGTAATGGTTGGGTAATCAGGCAACGACACAAAATCACACCGTACATCTAGCGAGGTCAGCTTTTCATTTAAGGCTTTCGCTGGCTCATCTATCCCTGTTAACCCAACTAAATGAACATGCCCACCTAAGGCGGCAATATTCATTGCAACGTTTGCAGCACCACCAGGGCGTTCTTCGATCTGCTCAACTTTGACTACAGGTACTGGCGCTTCAGGCGAAATACGCCCAGTGGGTCCATACCAATAACGATCAAGCATGATGTCTCCAACAACCAGAACACTAGCTTGATCATAATCAGGAAGAGTCAGTTTCATTTTTATCTCCGGGATAGTGAAAATCGCCAAATACTAACATAAAGTGAAAATGCCTTACATTACGGCGGTTTAAATACACTTAGTTGGCTTTGACCAAAAATAAGGGCTATTAATTTATTTTAAGCATTCATTAAGGTAATGATTTTTTAATAAAAACGTATTATTCATCACTACTTGGTACCAAGTATTCTTGCCAAATCTGCTGTACAGTTTCACGCTCAGTGACAAACTGTGATTCATCAACATAAGCGGGTAATCCAAGTAAGTTCAAACGGTGAATATCATCACGCATCACACAATAGGCTTGCTTCAATGCCGATGCTTGAGGCAAGCTCAATACTTCACATTCCGCCATAGTATCAAAAATACGAACATTATCGGACCAGCGTGTTAAATAAGGTTCAATATGTGAATGTTGTAGTACCAAATATTGCGCTAAAAACTCAATATCAGTAATACCGCCTTTATCTTGTTTTAAGCCAAACATACCGGCTTTTTTACTGCCTAAATGCTCGCGCATTTTATGACGCATGCTCACTACATCAGCCTGTAGTGGTTGGGGAGCTCGAGGTTGAGTTAGAATGCGTTTTCGAACATCAGAAAAAGCATCGAATAATGGTATATCGCCATAGATCATTCTGGCACGCACTAATGCTTGATGTTCCCATGTCCATGCTTCTTTTTGTTGGTATTCATCAAAAGACTCAACAGTACTTACCAATAAACCAGAGGCACCTGACGGGCGAAGGCGTATATCAATTTCGTATAACACCCCAGAAGATGTTCGCGTCGAAAACAAATGCACAATACGCTGCGCTAGCCTTAAATAAAACTGACGTCCATCAATCTCTTTTTTACCGTTGGTATAAACATCGGCAGGGCAATCATGTAAGAAAACCACATCTAAATCAGAACCGTAACCTAACTCCCAACCGCCGACTTTTCCGTAGCCAATAACACCAAAACCTTTGCCATTACGATCAACTAAATGGGTGGGCTCACCATACTTCTCGGCCATTTGTAACCAAGCTTGGTTCACCACTGCTGTGATAATTGCCTCAGCAAGGTATGTAAGGTGATCACTCACCACCATCAAGGGCAACGCACCCGCTATATCAGCTGCTGCAATGCGTAATAATTGCGCTTGCTTATACTGACGAATAGCCTCCATTTGTTGCTCCATATCTTCTTCAGGGATACGAGCAAGGTATTCACGTAACTCATCACCATATTGTTCCAATGGGGTTGGGTTATATAAATGTTGAGGATCTAATAGCTCATCAAGCAAAATCGGATATTGCGTTAACTGCTCTGCCACCATCGGGCTCGCAGCACATAATCGAATTAATTGCCCTAATGCTGCAGGGTGCTCGCCAAGCAACTCAAGATATGTGGTCCGGGTTGCAACACGCACAATTAATTTAGTCACTCGCGCCAGTACGGCCGAAGCATCAGGACGTGGAACAATACGAGATAAAACGTCAGGCATCAGCTTTGCGAGGACTTCTCGCCCTCTAGGCCCTAACGTGCGCTTCGATAATTCCGCTTTCATCCCCAATATGGTGCTAACTTGGCTAGCGGGATCTGCCGCATCGAGTTCTGCCATAATACTCAGCAGAACATCTTCATTTTTCGCCATTGCCCACATTTCATGGTATTGCTCACTAACAGAGCACCCAGCGTCATCCTCTTCAGTACCGATAATATCGTCAAACACCTGATGAACCCTACTCATATGTCGCTCTGTCGCTTCAAGCAGGGCTTGCCAATCGGCGTAGCCCATCGCAAACGCTAAGCGTATTTGATCTAATGGCTTATCGGGTAAGGTTTGGGTTTGTTTATCATCAATTGCTTGTAGTAAGTTTTCTAGCTTTCTTAAAAAGCAGTAGCCCTGCTCAAGGTGCTCAATCTGTTTTTCTGGCAGTAATGCCAATTGCTTCATTGCAGCCAAGGTTTCCAATAAGCCACGACCACGTAAACTTGGCTCTCGTCCGCCGCGAATGAGCTGGAATGACTGGGCAATAAACTCAACTTCTCGAATACCACCCGCACCTAACTTTATATTATTACTGAGACCACGACGTCGCACTTCGCTGCTGATCATGGATTTCATGCGACGCAATGCTTGAATGGCACTGAAATCAATATAACGACGGAAAACAAAAGGACGTAACATTTGACGTAACTCTTGGTATTGGGTAAAGCTTTCACGCCCCATTACACGCGCTTTGATCATCGCATAACGTTCCCAATCTCGCCCTTGCTCTTGATAATAATCTTCTAGTGCCGCGTAGCTCATCACTAAAGGACCACTGTCGCCAAATGGGCGTAACCGCATATCAACACGATAACAAAAACCATCATAGGTTGGCTGATCAAGTGCCTTTATTAAACGCTGACCTAAACGGGTAAAGAATTGGGCATTTGCCATGCTACGGCGACCACCTACCGTTTCACCGTTTTCGGGGTAAGTGAAAATAAGATCAATATCAGAAGAAAAATTGAGCTCTCCACCACCTAACTTCCCCATCCCAAGCACCAACATCGGCTGCGCTTCACCTGCAGAGTTTGTAGGCGTACCCCATTCTTTACAGCATTGATTATAAAGCCATTGATACGCTTCCATAATAAGGGCTTCAGCAAGCTCAGAGAGATGTGTAAGGCTTTGCTCTAATGTGGACTTATTCGTGAAATCGCGCCACGCAATCCACACCATTTCTTGGCGTCGAAAGGCGCGTAATTGACGCATTAACCCGACATCATCTGCCGTGGCCGCTAACTTTATTTCAAGTTGTTGACGGTATTGCTCTGCGTGCTCTTTATCATCAAGATGTTCGGATAACCAAGGTAACAATTGCCCATCGCACACTAAGGATGATGCAATAAAATCACTTAAACCAATCACGGTTTCAAGTTCATTTTGACGCTCTATTGGCCACTGAGACAAGAGTTCAGGATGGGCTTGTTGAAGTTTATCTAACGCTTTGGTTGCGGCTATAGACAATAATTCAGGTCGCTCTAGGTGTTGAGTCATCGCAGTTCCTTTGATCCTTTTTCCTGATGAGCTTATCGCTCACGCCATTGTTATCACCAAATTGTTATCGCCAATAAGAGAAAGCTCGGGGATATACTAATTACGATACCACAAAGAAACGCCCACCTAGAGGTGGGCGCTTTATAAAAACATTGAAGATGAGTGCTTTCTCACTACTCGATAATTTTTACACTTTAAATGCTTGGATCTTCCCTTCCAAATCATTAGCGTAAGCTTGCATCGTGTCTGATGTTTCTGACAGCTCACTTACAACCGTCACGGAGGCTTCAACCAATTCACGAACATTGGTTAAATTTTGATTCATCTCATCAGCTACTGCCGTTTGCTGTTCAGCAGCCGAGGCTATGTGGAAGTTCATGTCATTGATTTTTTGCACTTGCTCAACGATTTTATCTAACTCGCCGCCAGCTCGAGTCACTAAATCAACCCCTTCAGCAGCTTCTACAACACTTTGTTCCATCAAATCAACCGCTTGATTAGCGCTGCTTTGTAATTGAGAGATCATCTCTTGAATCTCAACCGTGGCTGTTTGGGTTCGCTGTGCCAAGTTACGCACTTCATCTGCCACAACCGCAAAACCGCGCCCGGCATCACCCGCACGTGCCGCTTCAATAGCTGCGTTCAATGCCAGTAAGTTAGTTTGCTCGGAAATACCTTGAATAGTAACAATAACGCTGCCAATTTGATCAACACGTGCTTCCACTTGATTTACCGCACTAGCCGATTGCGTAATATCTTGAGATAGTTGATTAATAGTAACGATGGTTTTCGAGACAAACTCTTGCCCCTGTGCCGCTTGCTCAGAGGTACCTTCAGTGGTATTTGATGCATCACGAGCATGCTCAGCAACTGTTTGTACCGTCGAGGTCATTTCACTCATTGCAGAAGCAAGTTGATCAATTTCAGTAAATTCTTCTTTGGCCGATTCTTTCGTTTCCACCATACTGATCGACATAATCTCGGCCAAGCAAGACAGTTCTGCTGATGTTTCACGTTGATTACCCATCACATCACGCAGTTGCACCCGCGTTCGTTCAAGCTCACGCGCCAAATCGCCATATTCATCATTGCAATCCATGTTGATCGGTTGAGATAAATCACGATCGGCCAACTTTTTAATGCTATCGGCTAAATACTGTGTCTGGCGTAGCATCACACTGGAACCACCCAATAAAATGGCCATGAATGCCACAATCATTAAACCCGTTTGCCAAGCCACCTGAGTAAGAAAACCATTGTAGTAACCATCAGCGACTGACGCAGACTGCGATGCAACAACCAACCAGTTCCACTGAGGTAATTCAATCGCATAGTCAAAACGAGCCTGATCGTTAAGAACAATAGAACCTGCACCAGTATGCTGTGAAAAATACCGCGCTAAAGAGATACCTTGATCAGTGATATCCGTTAAATTACTGATAGAACGGGCCGTAGGATGACCAATCACCTTTCCAGTATCACGCTCAACTAAATAGAGGTATGCGCCTTCTTGCCAGCTTGCAGCTTGTGTATTAATTATTTGCTCTGCCATTGCCTTGCCGCTTTCGCCTTGGGCAAGAAAACTATTTAATAACGCAGCGTTCGCTTGGGCTAACTCTTCAGAACGATCTTGTTGAATCTGCACAACTGACTGATGAAAGGTATTTGCATCCCATAATTGTTTACCAATCAGTAGCAACGTACTGAATACCATTAACAATACGAGCTTAGGCACAAGACGTATATTTGTTAATCCTTTTTCCCATGGTTTGAACACCATCTTGGTCATTTGGTATCTCCCTATTTAATTGTGCACTGGCTTCAACGATCTCAGTTGTTTATAGTGATAGCGACATCATGCCCAACAAACCGATTGCTTTACCCATTGAATCGAAAAAGCCTGAATTATTTCAAAGCTCAAAAAAACTATAGCTATATTAACTATCGGCAGCAGATTGTGAAGATTAAATAATGAAAAAGATCGACGGCGTCAAACATGAGTTGCATCCAATGAGCTTGATGGCTTTAATATTATCTTTCATGTCGTTAGCGATTGTGACCAGTTTAATATTTATTCCGCAAACAGATGATGTTTACAGACTATTTCTGGGCATTGATACATTTATCTGTTTAATGTTTTGGAGCCAATTATTGACCGATTTATGCCGTTCTAAGCAGAAAATCAACTACCTTAAAACCCATTGGTTAGACTTCATTGCCAGCATTCCAATCATTGAACCTGTTCGCTATATTCGCGTATTACAAATATTTCGCGTATTACGGCTAATCCGTTCTAGCCAGCAAGTGTTGGCTCATATCCGAAGTAATCGCAGAGAAGCGACCGTCGCCACCATTTTTTTATTAATTACGGTACTTGTAACTGTCGGTTCTGCGCTGATATTAATTTTAGAAGGTAGCGACCCTAACGCTAATATTCACTCTGCTACTGATGCAGTATGGTGGGTATTTGTAACCATTTCGACCGTAGGCTATGGCGACCACTATCCCGTTACTATTTCCGGTAAATTATTGGCTGCTGTAATTATAATCTGTGGGGTGGGTCTGTTTGGTATGGTGGCAGGTTTAGTCAGTTCTGTGATTACTGGCCCACAAAAACAGAAAGAAACGAATGAAAAAAAACGAAAGAAAGAATGGCAACAAATGCTCGAGTCACAAACGCGACTGATTGAACGATTAGAAAACTTAGAGTCTCGCCTGAATAACAATACGAGCCTTGAGCACCTCGAAAAACATAAAAAGTGAGCATAAAAAAGCGCCCAACAATAGGCGCGCTTCTTTTATGTGATTTCAAATGTGAGCATAACAATCAGACATGACGTTTAGCCAAGCTATTGTTTATGGCCAGTACGGAGTTAATTCAATCCCCATTTGACGCGTCTGATCCATCGCATGGATCAATGATTCTTCTTTACGACTCAGCCATTTTTCAATCTGAGCTTGATCTTCTTCATCGCCTTGAAGGACCACAAGAGAACGAACCACATCTAGTTGATGGAGATCTTCAATACCTTGTAAAAGGTCTTGCCATGGCATTCTAAAGTACGAGCGTTTACCTTCATCATACAGCTCAGCAAAACACATACCGCTCATCAAATTACGTAATAACCGGGGTTGTTGATCAAAATAATCAATCCGATTTAATTCACGAGAAGAAGGGAAAACATCTTGTAGCTCTTCCCATGAACGAGATAACGCACTATCAGAAAACGGTTTAATATTATCCGCTAATTTATTCCGCATTTTGTCATCAAGGAATGGCTGCCAACCTCGACTTAAAATCCAGCGGCTTAAATCAAGCAGTAAACCGCAATATCGTGCAGATTGTAATAGCTGCAACATATCACTGGCAGTCGGTAGCGCTTCAAAGCGAGCATCCAACTGCTGAAGTAATGGTTTACGGGTATTTAATTTTTTCAGTAAACTCCCTTTTTCTGCCTGAATTGCCACAATATTTGACGCTTCATTTAACCACTGAAGTTCACCTTCAAGCCACTGTAATTCTTGTCGAATTAATGCACTCGCACGGCGAGGGATCACGCCACCAAAAACAACAAAGGCTTGTCGAATTAAACTTAAGGCATTTTTAAGTTCGCTAAGCGCGGCTAGATCATGACACTCAGCAAAAATCTGCTCATGATAATGCCAATGCCCTAAAGCATGTTCTAACGTATTTACGAAAACCGTTTCAACTGAGTCTTGAGGTTCAACATTCACAAAGGTCAACGCTTTAACATCATCGCCCTCATACCCCGCAGCAAGGCGGTAACCTCGTGCCGCTTTACTTAAATTACCCAGACGCATACCGCCTTCGGTACAAAGCTCGCGAGCTAATGTAAACAAAGCATCGGTTTGACCAGAAATCAGTTCTAACTCAACTTCACAGATGGGAGTCGTTTGGCCATTGGCACTAACATGCCCCTGATCAAAAGCCAATTCAATCTGACTACCATCAGGCATTGCAACCAACCATTGTTGACGCTCAAAATCAGTTGAAAATAATGGCTGAAGTTGCTGTTGAATATCGGCAACATCTACACTTTCTGGCCATGCATCGACCGGATGTAAAGTAAGATCAGGTATCGTGCTATTGGTTTCAGCGTTGTATTCCGGACGCTGATGCAAACCCGCAACAACACGACCCGCCGTTTTTAGTGTCTGAACATATACGTCATCATAGCGACGAATACGCAAGCCTATATCGTGCTGTCGCAAAATTTGCTCGGGTGTGTCGAAGTAGACGTTGCCAAGCATGCGGCTGCTTTGCTGCAGTATTTTCGATTCAGATATTTTGCGCAATAAATGACTCGAAAATTCCGGCGAAACGAAAAGCTTCAGTTCTATCTCAGTTTCCATAGTTATACCTATAAACAGTGGCAAACCAAGGATATTTCCTTATGCGCTTGGGGGCAAGTGAGAAATATCAACAAAACCTTGATCAAAAGTGGTTCCCCTATACTTAGTTATACGTTAACATGCGCGCCTCAATGACCATCGCTCAAGAATTCGCCATTTAAGGCACTCTCTCAGGTTGATCGGCTATGCCAGTAAATACAATTATGGGGCTCTTTGCTAAATCCCCAATGAAACCACTGCAACGTCACGTTACTCGCGTAAATGAATGTTGCGATTTGCTTATACCATTCTTTGAAGCATGTAATGCTGGAGACTGGGACAAAGCGTCTCACTTACGTGAACAGATTTCGCAACTTGAAAAAGATGCGGATGTATTGAAGCGTGAGATCCGTCTAAAGCTTCCTCGTGGCCTTTTCATGCCAGTCGACCGTACTGACATGTTAGGACTTCTTACTCAACAGGATAAACTAGCCAATCTATCAAAAGACATCGCAGGTCGAGTCCTAGGTCGTAAGCTACAAATCCCTGCCGTTATGTATCCTGATTTCGTCGCATACGTCCAACGCTGCCTTGACTCAGCTGACCAAGCTCGTCGAGTGATCAATGAATTGGATGAACTGCTAGAAACAGGCTTCAAAGGCAGAGAAGTAACGCTTGTTG
This sequence comes from Photobacterium profundum, assembly GCF_003026285.1. GTDB lineage: Bacteria > Pseudomonadota > Gammaproteobacteria > Enterobacterales > Vibrionaceae > Photobacterium > Photobacterium profundum. Next base: position 82,964 of record NZ_PYOD01000011.1, on the reverse strand, counting down.
CCGAAATGATTAATCAGCTTGACGTCATCGAAGATGACACTGACACCATGCAGATTATCTTGCGCCAACAGCTTATGTCTATCGAAGACCAATATAACCCGGTAGATGTAATGTTCCTTTATAAAATTCTCGAGTGGGTTGGCGGTATCGCTGATCAGGCACAACGTGTCGGCTCGCGATTAGAAATCATGCTGTCGCGCTCTTAAGCACGAGAATTTAAAATAACAAGGTTTTACAATGGAAATCCTGGCTAACTACGGCACCATTCTTATTTTGGTGGCGGCTATCTTCGGTCTTTTGATGGCGATTGGTATTGGTGCAAATGATGTTGCCAATGCTATGGGTACTTCAGTAGGTTCAAAGGCACTTACCGTTAAACAAGCAATCATCATTGCGATGATTTTTGAATTCGCAGGTGCTTACCTTGCGGGTGGTGAAGTAACAGATACTATCCGTAAGGGTGTTATCGACATGTCGTTTTATACTGATCAACCAGAAGTTTTGGTTTACGGTATGATGTCAGCTCTTCTTGCTGCTGGAACATGGCTACTGCTAGCTTCTTATATGGGCTGGCCTGTATCAACAACACACTCAATCATCGGTGCTATCATTGGTTTTGCGTGTATTTCGGTTGGTACTGAAGCTGTGGATTGGCACTCGGTTCAGGGCATTGTCGGTAGCTGGCTTATTACTCCTTTAATTTCAGGTCTCTTTGCTTACCTGATCTTTATCAGTGCTCAGCGCCTCATTTTCGATACTGATAACCCCTTGATAAATGCCAAGCGTTTTGTCCCTGTTTATATGTTTATCACTGCGATGGTCATTGCGTTGGTAACAATTACAAAAGGGCTAAAACACGTTGGATTACATCTATCAAGTGGTGAAGCTTGGGCGGCATCGGCTGCTGTATCTACTCTGATTATGATTTTTGGTTATATCTATATCAGTAAAAAATACACTGACGATGGTAGCTCAGTTGATAGCAATGGCTATGCTGGCGTAGAACGCGTATTCAGCCTATTAATGGTTGTTACAGCGTGTGCGATGGCATTTGCTCATGGTTCCAATGATGTAGCTAATGCGATTGGTCCTCTATCTGCGGTTGTATCAACCGTTCAGAATATGGGACAAATTGCAGAGAAAACAACAATAGCATGGTGGATTCTACCATTAGGTGGTATCGGTATTGTTATTGGTCTAGCAACAATGGGACACAAAGTAATGGCCACCGTTGGTACTGGTATTACAGAACTAACACCAAGTCGAGGCTTTGCTGCTCAGTTAGCAACAGCATCAACCGTGGTATTAGCATCTGGTACAGGCTTACCAATCTCTACAACACAAACGTTAGTTGGTGGTGTAATTGGTGTTGCTTTCGCCCGTGGTATTGGTGCGTTGAACTTAGGTGTCGTGCGTAATATCGTCGCGTCTTGGGTTATAACGTTACCTGCTGGCGCCCTACTTGCTGTTGTTTTCTTCTACATCATGCAAGCTATTTTTGGTTAATCGTGACTCAGGTTCAAAAGAGGGAGGCTTTGCCTCCCTCTTTTCTTGCACCTAAGGCACAAAGTTTTTAGTATCTGTGCTCTTAAAGAATACGGCTCCTCAAGGATCAAATTGTGAAGCATCTAATTAGCATTTTATTATTAGCTTGCGCTGTTGTTACAGCTCCTGTGCAAGCTGAGCAAGTTCGTTATATTTCGGACAACTTATTCACTTACATGCACAAAGGTCCAAGCACTCAATTCCGTATTATCGGTAGTGTGAATGCGGGTACCAAAGTAGCATTACTGGAAACCAACAAAGAAACGGGCTTTAGCCGCGTTACCGATGACCGTGGACGCTCCGGTTGGGTAAACTCAGACTTCGTTTCTCGTCAAGTTGGCTTACAAGCTCGTGTACCTGCGCTTGAAAGTGAATTAACAGAAGTAAAAGCAGCGCTTGCTGAAGCGACAAAATCAAGCGATGAGCAAAATGCAGGTTTGAAAAATTCACTGGCGCTACGCAATACTCAAATCAGTGAAATGGAAGAGAAAAGCATTAAAATGAATGATCAATTAACGGCATCTCAAGCCGAAATTCGTGAGTTACGTGCGAAGATTGACACTCAGAAAGATGACCTACTCATGAAGTGGTTTACGTATGGCAGTATGGTGGCTGGTTTTGGCTTGCTACTTGGTCTAGTACTTCCACATATTATTCCACGTCGCCGTAAGCGTAATAACGGCTGGGCATAATAATAGATTTCCTTATAAAAATGGCAGCCTATGGGCTGCCATTTTTTTTATCTATTAACGGTATACCCAAACTACCTCAAAACACTTACCACTCAGAAAGCGCTGGCATCGAAACTAAATAACCATCAAATGCCAACACAACTTGCCGTGGATCAATTCGGTAGATTTTCACACCATCAGCGATCTCGTCACCTTCAAACACCTCTCGACCATTCACTTTCACCCAACGGCTTTCTGGCGTTGATGAGTAAATATGCTGCTCAAAATTCAGTGACGGTAAGCGCTCCTGAACGGCAACAGGCAATTGACCAAGAGGCACAATGGCTGGTTCAGGGTTAGTTTGCGGCACTGCTCGTCTTTCTGTAGGTTCGCTATCGTAATACGGCATCTCATCTGTTGCTGCAATAGCCGACTTCAACTGCTGAGCAAGCTGTGGTGATAGACCAGACAAATCAAGGTTATCCAATTGTAAAAGATCAGTCTCAGCTAATGCTGAACGATCACGACTTGCACTTTCATTGGTATAACGTTCAGCCTCCTGTCGAGATACAGGAACGCTTGCTGGTCGAGTGTCGGTCTGAATCTCAGCATAGGCTGGTTGAGCTAAATATTGGCTATCACCTAAAGGTAATGGCTCTGTCACTAACTCTGGATAGGCTAAAAACACAAATTGACCGTCTGCGCTGCTTACCCTTGCCGGCTTAACCTTTACCGGTTTAATCGCCGCTACGCTCTGTATCGCACGCTCAGGGGCAATAACGCGCACTTCCTGAGGCTGAGTCAGTGGTGCAAGCGGTTGTGCCGTAAGCTCGGTTTCAGAAGACATTTGTATCTTATAACCGACGATCAATACGGCCGGTAGAATAGCTATCACCAACGGCAGTAACCAACTGGGTACTTTCGGTGTCAGTTTATCTTGTTTTAATGAATGTACCACCGCATTGCCATGAGGCACTTGATGAGTAACAGGCTGAGATTGTTGTGCTGAGTGTCCTTGCTCTGACTGCTCTATCGCGTTCAACAAATTGGACATTAGCTTCTCTCCGGTTGCAATGTCGGGCCAGGCAGATTCAACGCAGAATCAAGTACCATTAGCGTCAAAGGACCCGCTATACCATCTGCAGCTAAATCTTGCGATCGCTGAAAACGACGCAATTTATCTAATACCGATTGACCAAAATAATCAGAATGAGTTTGAGTTTCTCCTAAAAAGGAATTGAGTTGCTGACTAAGCCATGCAACACGTGGCCCTTGCTGACCATAACGAATGGTTGTTTTACTGCCATGAGGAGGACGCCACAATAAGGTATATTCACCCTGCCAGTGTTGCTCAAACCACTCGGGTTTAACTGCAATCCGTTCTCCACCAAATAATAACTCAATGCGCTTTGCTGTAACGGCATAAACAACAGCATAAAACGTTTTTTGTTGGTTATCTTGTAAAGTCACCATCGCTGGGCGATTGATTAAACCTAATCGATTTAGATCAGTATTACCTTGATGGCAAGTCAATTGAATTCGTTGGCTCGTCGTACAATTCGCTTGGTTAAGCGCGGTGTCAAACCCCCACAATTGATAAAGCGATTGCATGGCTTGTCGTTCATGTCGACTTTGCGTTATCGCCGCTTGAAGACGTTCTACCGGTGTCGCCACTTTAACAATCTCAATCTCTTCAACAGATTCAGCACGAACAGGAGCGGGTTCGCTCACTTGAACGGTAGAAGCGGGGACTGTTGTTACAGTCGCTGTCGCGATAGAACCGTCTTCCTGCTGACTGCTCCAATACCAGCCACCACCAGCGAGTAGAACAGCTACCAGCGCTGTCGTTCCCCATCGAATGAATCCTGTTGGTATTGTGGCTGAGGAATGACGATTCGCTTGGGTAGCAGGTAATTGCCAACTAAGCACATCATCACATGCCTGAGTCATCATCACTTTGGTAACTTGGTGACGTGAATGTTGACACGCTCGCAGCATCGCCTTATCACAGACAAGGTTAATCAATCGTGGAACCCCGCCCGTTGCTTTTGCAAGCTGACGAACAACGGAAGCGTCAAATACAGGGTAGAGACAATTTACCGCACGTAAACGGTAATTCACATATTCACTGACTTCATCAGCGGTTAATGGAAGTAAGTGATAGCGAGAGGTTATACGTTGAGCCAATTGACGAAGGTTGTCTTGTTGTAACAAATATTGCAATTCAGGCTGCCCGATCAATACTACTTTCAGCAACTTACGGCTATCCGTTTCTAAATTAGTCAATAACCGTAGTTGCTCCAGCACATCAGACATTAAATGCTGAGCTTCATCAACTAACAGTAAAGTTTGCTTTCCTTCACTGTGATTCTTCAATAAATGTTGATAGATAGTGTCTGTTAAGACTTTAAAGCTCGCATTGTCCACATAACTCAACCCGAGCTCATCACAAATAGCAGCTAACAAGTCATGAGCCGACAAAGCAGGGTTAAGAATAACCGCCACTTGTGTTTCTTGGGTTAAGCGAGAGATTAATGCACGTAATACCGTTGTTTTCCCTGTTCCCACTTCGCCCGTTAATAGCGCAAAACCGCCACCATCAGACAGCCCTGCCAGCATATGAGTGAGAGCTTCCCTGTGTCGCTCGCTTAAATAAAGAAAGCGAGCACTTGGAACAATCGAAAATGGCGTTTCAGTTATCCCGAAAAAATCCTTGTACATGATTTATACTCTGCACCTAAATAGACTTAGTTCATAATCCGACACGGTTCTCTTTTATAAGTTCGATAACGCCGCTAGAAAGGCGTTAATTCTAATAATGCCTTCTGTAGATGCGTTATATCAATGTGTAGAACGTGAATGGATCGTTAATATTCAAATAGTTATTGCTGTGTTCTAATAAAGCAAAAGTACCTTTGATAGATACTATTGTATACCTTAAGGATTCAATGACACTACCAAGGAAGCAAAAGGTCTGAACTTCAAGCAATAATTAGACTTATGATACATCTTTGCTAAATAAACAGCGGGAATATAGGAGTAAATTTTGCAGACATATCTTGTCGGTGGTGCAGTACGTGACGCACTGTTAGGGTTAAAAGTCGTCGATAAAGACTGGATGGTCGTAGGGGCAACACCAGAACAAATGCTTGATCAAGGTTATGAGCAAGTGGGTAGCGACTTTCCAGTATTCTTACACCCCAAAACGAAACAAGAATATGCCCTCGCACGCACCGAGCGTAAATCCGGCAAAGGCTATACTGGCTTCATTTGTTATTCCGCTCCTGACGTGACCTTAGAGCAAGATCTAATGCGCCGCGATCTCACCATTAATGCGATTGCACAAAAAAATGATGGTCGTTTAATTGATCCCTATAACGGTCAGCAGGATCTTGATAACAAGATATTACGCCATGTTTCTCCAGCTTTTGTTGAAGATCCATTACGCGTGCTTCGTGTGGCACGTTTCTCTGCTCGCTTTGCGCATTTAGGCTTCACGATTGCTCCTGAAACTATCGCCCTCATGCAAGAAATGGTTGTTGCGGGGGAGCTCGAAGCATTAACCCCTGAGCGCGTATGGAAAGAATGGGAGAAGTCATTATCGACGGAAAACCCAGAGGTCTTTCTTACCGTATTACGTCAATGTGGCGCGTTAAAGGTGGTAATGCCAGAAATCGATGCATTATTTGGTGTTCCACAGCCAGCACAATGGCATCCCGAGATTGATTGCGGTATTCATACTTTAATGGTGGCGAAACAAGCCGCAGAGTTATCACCCAATAAAGTGATTCGTTTTGCAGCTCAAATACATGATCTCGGTAAAGCCCTTTCACCTAAAGACGATCTACCTAGCCACAAAATGCATTGTAAAGACGGGCTAAAACCCATCAAAGCCCTATGCCAGCGTTTACGCGTACCCAATGATTACCGTGATACAGCCTTAATGGTATGTGCTCAACACACCAAAATTCATCATGCCAATGAAATGCGACCTGCGACATTTATCAATATTCTGGATCAAATTGATAGCTGGCGAAAACCCGAGCGCGTTACCCAGCTTGCACTTTGCTGCCGCGCAGATGCCCGCGGCCGTACAGGGCATGAAAGCGATGCCTACTTACAAGCTGATATTTTACTCACCGCTTTCGATGCAGCCCAACAGGTTGACGTAAAGCCGATTGTTGCAGCAGGCTTCAAAGGGAAAGACATCAAGGAACAATTAGCAATTCAGCGTACCGCGGCAGTAGAGCTAGCCATAAAGCCTTTACAATCTAAAGCTTAAGCAATAGAAAATTTTCAAAAAAATAAAACCCTGTAACCGAGCCTATTTATAATAGACACGGTTACAGGGCTTTTTTATATCAGTACTCAAATGCTAGGTGCGACGTACTATTTACTTACTAAGTACTCTTTATTTACTAAGTAAGAAAGCAATAAGACCGAAACCCAGCACTAAGCGATAAATCACGAAAGGCATCATACCTACGCGTGTTACCAGCTTTAGAAATGCATGAATACACGCATAAGCACTGATAAATGACACTGCAATCCCAATACTTAATGCGCTGAAATCAATTGGTTCACCGCTTGTCACCAGTTTCAAACCAAGGTAACTGCCCGCTAACACAATAATCGGTATCGACATTAAAAATGAAAAACGCGCAGCCGCTTCACGGGTAAAACCTAAATACAACGCCGCTGTCATTGTCGCACCCGAGCGAGATGTACCCGGAATAATCGCCGCGGCCTGTGCTAAACCAATAAATAACGCACGTTTCCAACCCGTTTGATACTCATCAAATTTATGCTCTGAATGCTTATCTACCCACCATAGTAATATGGCAAAAATGATTGTTGTGGTTGCAATTACCCATGCTGAACGCAAATACAGTTCAATAAAGTCTTTCATGAACAAACCAAAAATACAGGCAGGTATTGTGGCTAATGCAATCATCCATGTCAGTTTAGACTCCGCTGTATGCTTGCCTTTAAAAATAGAGGCAATCCACGCAGAAAGTAATGTCACCACTTCTTTACGGAAATAAAGAATAACGGCAGCTAGCGTACCAACGTGTACTGCAACATCAAAAGCAAGCCCTTGATCAGGCCAGCCTAAAATTTCTGACGGTAGAATTAAGTGTGCAGAGCTCGAGACAGGAAGGAATTCAGTTAACCCTTGAATAAGCGCTAACATAAAGGCTTCAAAATGACTCATGGAGTTCAATATCCTTTTTAAACGGTTACGGCTATTTCAACAGGCCACAATGCCTGTGAATGCTCAAATGACTGCCATAGTTGGGCAACAGTACGGTCATCACCAGGGATAACACGATCAGGACAAAGTTCTGTTAGTGGCCATAATACAAAAGCAAATTTATAAATATCAGAACGAGGTAAAACGGGCGCAGAATCTCGGCATACATCACCAAATAACAAAATATCTAGATCCAACGTGCGGCTCTGATTTTTTTGTGCATTGGGCGATCGTCCATATTGCAATTCCAGTTCTTTCAACATTTGTTGCAGCGTATCAAACGAAAGCGACGTTTCTATTTCAACAACACAATTAAAAAAATTAGGCCCACTAAACCCTACAGGTTCTGCTTCAAATAAACGCGATATTCGACATGCGGAACTGATTTTTTTAAGCTCAAAAATTGCAGCGTGAATATGGTATTCACGCTGAATATTAGATCCTAGGCTGATATAAACGGTGCTCACTTCGAGCCTCTTTCAATCTGAACCCCAACACCTCGAGCATTAACCACAGCACCAGGCTTGGTTACACGCACTTTCAACCAAGGCACCGAGAATTTCTCCATGATCAATGAAGCGACTTCTTCAGCCACACGTTCAACCAATAAAAAATCATTGTTTTGTACATGTGAAGTCACAGCATTACTCACAGTCGCATAATCAAGAGCATGTATCACATCATCACTGCTTGCTGCTGGTCGATTATCGTGAGCCATTTCCAAATCGATAACGAGTTTTTGCTTAATTTCTTGTTCCCAGTCATACGCCCCTATTGTGGCAATAACCTCAAGATGTTCGATAAATACTAAATCCATTTTCAATCGCTAATTTTGTTAGAGGTCGGATACCTAATTTGAGCAAAAGCGCGTATTATCAGGTCGTAATCGTCAAAAATCATGACATTCATTCATCAGGTCATCATATTGCATGGCAACCTGAAGCGGCATTATACCACACGCATGAATTTCTGGAATGAAACTAGGTGATTATCATCAGATAAGCCGGAATGATACAACAGTGACATTATCGCGACCGAGCTGGAATTTTACATGACACCATTAGTTCTTCTGATCATCATAGGGGCCTACCTATTAGGTTCTATCTCAAGTGCGGTTTTAATTAGCCGGCTTTATCGCTTGCCCGATCCCCGAGATTCAGGTTCTGGTAATCCTGGTGCCACCAATGTTTTACGTTTAGGCGGTAAAAGTGCTGCGAGCATGGTATTGGTATGCGATGTTCTAAAAGGTATGTTGCCCGTTTGGCTAAGTTACTTCCTCGATATTAATCCCTTTTTATTAGGCATTATTGGCATTGCAGCCTGCCTTGGGCATATATATCCGATCTTTTTCCATTTTAGAGGTGGTAAAGGTGTCGCGACAGCACTCGGGGCACTGGCTCCGATTGGCTGGGATCTAAGTGGAATGCTCATTGGCACATGGTTGCTAACTGTATTTATTACTGGCTATTCATCGCTAGGTTCACTGATTACAGCACTTGTAGCCCCAATGCTGACATGGTTCGTTAAACCTGAATATACAATGGCAGTTTCGATGCTTTCTTGCCTTATCGTATTACGCCATCATGACAATCTTCGTCGATTATTCGATGGTAAAGAAACAAAAATCTGGCAAAAAATAAGCCGTAAAACCAAACTTAAATAGAATGATTTATACGGCTTGCCTATTATTAAATTAGCGTATTAAAACATCAAGTAGCGTTCAATTAACAACCACTTTAATATTTATTTTTTCAACGGTTTCAACTGATCGATCGGCCAGCGTGGATACGCTTTTACACTCAAGTCCATCAATTCTTGATTTTTCAATCGCTGCATTCCTGCATACGCGATCATTGCACCGTTATCTGTACAAAACTCGGTGCGAGGATAAAAAACCTCACCATTCAGTTTTGCCATCAATGAACCTAACTCTTGACGTAAGTAAGAATTAGCACTTACCCCTCCAGCAATAACCAAGCGTTTCAAACCCGTTTCTTTAAGTGCGCGTTTACACTTAATCGCCAATGTATCAACCACCGCTTCTTGGAAAGCAAATGCAATATCAGCACGCGTTTGTTCATCATCATCGTTGGCTCGAATTGTATTGGCAGCAAACGTTTTTAGGCCCGAAAAACTGAAGTCTAAACCAGGTCGATCTGTCATAGGACGAGGAAATTTAAAACGCCCTTTCGTGCCCTTTTCAGCCAACTTTGATAACAACGGACCACCTGGGTAATCTAACCCCATAAGCTTGGCTGTTTTATCAAAAGCTTCACCTGCTGCATCATCAACAGACTCACCTAAAATTTGATATTCGCCAATACCTTGAACTTCAACCATCATGGTATGACCGCCAGAAACCAGCAGTGCCACAAATGGGAAATCAGGAGCGTTATCTTCTAGCATTGGCGCCAGTAAATGCCCTTCCATATGGTGTACAGCCACAGCGGGCAAACCCCACGAATATGCAAGGCTACGACCAATAGTTGCCCCCACTAATAATGCCCCAACCAAACCTGGGCCAGCAGTATAAGCAACACCATCAAGGTCTGCAGGTGTTAACCCCGCTTTTTTCAATGCTTCTTTGATTAACGGAATGGTTTTTTTAACATGATCACGAGAAGCTAATTCGGGTACAACACCACCATAATCAGCATGCAATTTCACCTGACTGTAAAGCTCATGTGACAGCAAACCTTGCTCATCATCGAAAATCGCAACGCCAGTTTCATCACAAGACGTTTCGATGCCCAATATACGCATAACAACCTCTATACTATTAGGGTACCAATCTGATAAATTACGCTGTCTTTTGGAGCAAACAACGCTTCAAACTGGGATTAAGGGGAGTAATTGAAGCTTATGTTACCGCCCTTGACAGAAATTAACCAGTTCATGGTGGTGAATGCTTTACAAACACCCCTAGATCAGATTAGAATTTCGCACCATTTTTAAATTCAGCTGACTATATTGATCGTCAGTGTATAACCGAATCACTCTGAGGTGAGTATTACATGCCAGTAATCAAAGTACGTGAAAACGAACCGTTCGACGTAGCACTACGTCGCTTTAAGCGCTCTTGTGAAAAAGCAGGTATCCTTTCTGAAGTTCGTCGTCGCGAGCACTTCGAAAAGCCAACTACTGTACGTAAGCGTGCTAAAGCAGCGGCAGTTAAGCGTCACCTGAAGAAATTGGCTCGCGAAAACGCGCGTCGCGTTCGTCTGTACTAATTCACAGATAACGAAAGGACCGCGTAATGACTCTGATTGAACGTCTTAAAGACGAACAAAAAGCGGCAATGAAGGCGAGAAATAAACCTCGCCTTGGTGCCATCCGTTTAGTTCTTGCTGCTATTAAACAACGTGAAGTTGATGAAAGAATTACGCTTTCTGATGAAGACGTACTAGCAGTATTAGTTAAAATGGTTAAGCAACGCCGTGATTCTGTAGCTCAATATGAAGCTGCAAATCGACAAGACCTTGCTGATGTTGAACTTGCTGAAATTGCAGTACTTGATGAATTTATGCCTCAACCATTAAGTGATGACGAAGTTGTCGCTTTATTGGATGAAGCAGTTGCTTCAACTGGTGCTGTCAGCATGCAAGACATGGGTAAGCTCATGGGTGTATTGAAACCGCTTATTCAGGGTCGTGCCGACATGGGAAAAGTTAGCCAATTAGTGAAAGCTAAATTAGGTTAAAACTAACCCAGTTCTACCAGCAAGCCGTGCAATCCATTAGGAACGCACGGCTTGTTTGTATTTTTTCTTCACCATTTTCAATCTAATAAACACCCTATTCCTTCAATTACTTTCAGGTATCTCTCACTGTATGTCAGGAAAAATCCCTCGCTCATTTATCGATGATCTCATCACACGACATGACATCGTTGATGTAGTTGATGCGCGGGTGAAGCTAAAAAAACAAGGTAAAAACTTCGGTGCTTGTTGTCCTTTCCATAATGAGAAAACCCCATCTTTTTCTGTCAGCCAAGAAAAACAGTTCTATCATTGTTTTGGTTGTGGTGTGCACGGTAATGTTCTTGATTTCGTCATGGAATTTGATCGACTTGAATTTGTCGAAGCCATTGAAGAGCTTTCCTCACAGCTAGGTCTTGAAGTTCCGCGAGAAGACGGCGGTAAGCCTTCTGGCCCACGAGCAGCAGAAAAAAGAAGCCTGTATGACCAAATGGGGCTAATTTCACAATTTTATCAATCTCAATTACGTACACCTGATGGAAAAACCGCGATCGATTATTTAAAAAATCGAGGATTATCTGGTGAAGTTGTACAAAAATTTGGGATAGGTTATATCCCCGATCAATGGGATATGGTTCGCAGCCGTTTTGGCCGAGATCCTGAATCGCAAAAAGCACTTGTTACCACTGGAATGCTAATCGAAAACGACAGTGGCAGACGCTACGACCGTTTCCGTGGACGAGTGATGTTTCCGATTCATGATCGCCGTGGGCGTGTCATTGGTTTTGGTGGGCGAGTATTAGGTGATGGTACACCTAAATACCTCAACTCACCGGAAACCCCAATTTTCCATAAAGGTCGTGAGTTATACGGTCTCTATGAAGTGCTACAAGCACATCGAGAGCCAGAAAAGTTATTGGTTGTCGAAGGGTATATGGATGTTGTCGCACTTGCGCAGTTTGGTGTTGATTACGCCGTTGCTTCACTAGGTACAGCAACAACCAGTGATCATCTTCAAACCTTATTCCGTCAAACCAGTACAGTTGTATGTTGTTATGATGGTGACCGAGCAGGTCGAGAAGCTGCTTGGCGAGCAATGGAACAAGCCTTGCCCTTCCTGACCGATGGCCGCCAGTTGAAATTCATGTTCTTACCCGATGGAGAAGACCCTGACTCATGCATACGTGCAGAAGGTAAAGATGCCTTTGAAGAACGTACGAATCAGGCGATGCCATTAACAGAATTTATCTTTAACACCTTGATGCGACAGGTTGACACAAGCAGCAAAGAAGGGATGGCCAAGTTGAGTATTTTGGCGGTACCCCTTATTGATAAAGTACCAGGCGGAACACTCCGGCTATACTTACGTGAACTGCTAGGTAAAAAATTAGGCTTACCTGACGAAGCACAACTTCAGCAGCTAATATCTAAACAAGGTATTGAAACTAAAAAAATTGCAGCGCCAGAAATTAAACGCACTCCTATGCGTGAAGCCATCGCTTTGCTGATTCAAAAGCCGAACTTCGTCAATAGTCTTGAGTTTGAGATGACGGATTTCGAAGGGATTGATGTCCCAGGGTTAAATTTATTGCTATCAATAGTTGATAAATGTCGTACTAACCCCAATATCACTACTGGTCAGCTACTAGAGCACTGGCGTGGTAATAAGCAAGAAGCCATGATGGCCCGTTTGGCCGCTTGGGAACTGCCTCTGTCAGATGACGAGGATCAGACTCTAAATGTATTTTTAGACGCAATGGACCGAATTATTGGTCAATGTGTCAAACAACAAATAGAAAAGTTGCAGGCTAAATCGAACACTGTCGGCTTATCAGTCGAAGAGAAGCAGGAGTTACAGTTACTTATACTGAACCGTCCTGGCTAGTATGTAGTCAACAATTAAGAAATTTGTTATAATTAATGGTTTGCATTTCAGCATACTAAATTCTCACTCAGACCCGAAGTTGGATACCGTCTATGGAGCAAAATCCGCAGTCTCAGCTAAAGTTACTTGTCGCTAAAGGCAAAGAGCAAGGCTATCTGACCTACGCCGAAGTAAATGATCACCTACCGGAAGATATCGTAGACTCCGATCAGGTTGAAGACATTATCCAAATGATCAATGACATGGGCATCAAAGTTGTGGAAACCGCACCTGATGCCGATGAAATCATGATGACAGAAGATAATACAGATGAAGACGCTATTGAAGCGGCGGCTCAGGCATTATCTAGCGTAGAAAGCGAGATCGGTCGTACTACTGATCCCGTACGTATGTACATGCGTGAAATGGGTACAGTAGAACTACTGACTCGTGAAGGCGAAATTGATATCGCAAAACGCATTGAAGATGGTATCAACCAAGTTCAGTGTTCAGTAGCAGAATATCCTTCAGCCATCTCTTACTTACTTGAACAGTTTGATAAAGTTGAAGCCGATGAGCTTCGTCTTACTGACATCATCTCTGGCTTTATTGATCCGAATGAAGAGCAAACTGCTGCACCAACAGCAACTCACATCGGTTCAGAGCTAAGTGAAACAGATCTTGCAGACGAAGACAAAAATCTAGAAACAGACGAAGATGACGAGGAAGAGGAAGACACTGGTATTGATCCAGAACTTGCTCGTGAAAAGTTCCTTGAGCTACGCCACTCGTACGAAAAAATGGCATTAGCCATCAATACGCATGGTCGTCACAATGCAACGACTGAAGTCGCTGTAGGTGAGCTTTCTGAAATTTTTAAGCAATTCCGTTTAATTCCAAAACAGTTTGATAAACTTGTTCGCTCACTACGCGATTCAATGGATAAAGTACGCACGAACGAGCGTCTTATCATGCGTATGTGTGTTGATAACAGCAAAATGCCAAAGAAGACATTCATTAAATTCTTCGCTGGTAATGAGTCATCTCCAGACTGGATTGATGAAGCACTAAACTCTGGCAAGCCATACGCAGAGCGTCTAAAGATCTATGAAGAAGATCTTCGTCGTTCATCGCTTAAATTGCGTATTCTTGAAAAAGAAACAGGCTTATCAATTGAGCGTATAAAAGACATCAGCCGTCGTATGTCTATCGGTGAAGCAAAAGCGCGCCGAGCAAAGAAAGAGATGGTTGAAGCAAACTTACGTTTGGTTATTTCGATTGCGAAAAAGTACACCAACCGTGGTTTACAATTCTTGGATCTAATCCAAGAAGGTAACATCGGTCTGATGAAAGCCGTTGATAAATTTGAATACCGTCGTGGTTATAAGTTCTCGACTTATGCAACATGGTGGATTCGTCAGGCGATCACTCGCTCGATTGCTGACCAAGCACGTACTATCCGTATCCCAGTGCACATGATTGAGACGATCAACAAATTGAATCGTATTTCTCGTCAAATGCTACAGGAAATGGGTCGTGAGCCTATTCCGGAGGAGTTGGCTGAGCGCATGCAAATGCCTGAAGACAAAATCCGTAAAGTGCTTAAGATTGCGAAAGAGCCAATCTCAATGGAAACACCGATTGGTGATGATGAAGATTCACACCTAGGCGACTTCATTGAAGATAACACGCTACAGCTTCCAATGGATGCAGCAACAGCAACTAACTTGCGTGCGGCAACTAACGATGTTCTAGCAGGCCTTACGCCACGTGAAGCGAAAGTACTTCGTATGCGTTTCGGTATCGATATGAACACTGACCACACTCTTGAAGAAGTGGGCAAGCAGTTCGATGTAACGCGTGAGCGTATTCGTCAAATCGAAGCCAAAGCATTACGTAAACTTCGTCACCCAAGCCGTTCAGACGTGCTACGTAGCTTCCTTGACGAGTAATCCTAGTCATTGGTAGTTAATAAAAAGCGAGCAAATAAGCTCGCTTTTTTTATGACTGTGAATTAGAAACACTTTATTTATAAGCCTTTATAAATAAAGTGTTAACTGCCTAAAAAGCAAACAGAACATCAGCTTTATTCACTAGACAAGCTCGAAAGCATCCCCTATAATCTCTCGCACACTGGCCCCTTAGCTCAGTGGTTAGAGCAGGCGACTCATAATCGCTTGGTCGTCTGTTCAAGTCAGACAGGGGCCACCAAATTCTAAAAGCCTGATGAAGAAATTCGTCAGGCTTTTTTTGTTCTAGTGCTAATCGCTTTCAGCCTCTCGCAATTCTCCATGCCATTTAACCGATAAAACGGTATTCCCCAGCAGCATACTAATCATCGATATGTAACAATATTTCGATACCCTGAGTCTTAATAACAATTTTAATGACGAAAAAATGCAGCGTTGTAACGAAATAAGGAAGGCGGTTTGTCATAAAATAGAGAAAAACCGCTCAACAATTGACGAATGACAAAACTTTATTCCTGATAACATACATAATTGCCCTACATTGCTTTAAGTATTCACACAAAAAGCATGACAGTTATCACAAGGTGATAACTGATAGTAAATCTGCTATACTAGCGACTTGTTTATCACTTGACTTTATGAGCATAAAGGCAATAAGTGAAACAGTATAGAGAGAAGATTACAATTTATGATCAACAGAGATGCCTTATGAAAGTGAATAACTTACTTTCATAAGGCAATATTTTTGTAAAAATTTTGTATTATCATCGCAGTCGAAAGCCAGCAAGTCGCAGTTTTGTGATTAGCCTCTCAACTTGAGGTCATTATTCAACATTATTGATGCCTCGCTTTCAGGTATAACACTGTGATTAAATTTCCCTTGGGTAAAGATTGTCTGGAGACTGTCCTCAATGAAAAAGACCAAGATCGTATGTACGATTGGACCAAAAACTGAATCTGTAGAAATGCTGACTAAACTAGCTAACGCTGGTATGAACGTAATGCGTTTAAACTTCTCTCACGGTAACTTCGAAGAACACGGTCAACGTATCGAAAACCTACGTGAAGTAATGGCTGCATCTGCTCAGCCTCTAGCAATTTTGCTAGATACTAAAGGTCCTGAAATTCGTACTATCAAACTAGAAAATGGCGAAGATTTCGCTCTAGTTGCTGGTCAAGAATTCACATTCACAACTGATATTACAGTTGTTGGTAACCAAGACCGCGTTGCAGTAACTTACCCAGGTTTCGCTAAAGACCTTACTAAAGGTAACATCATCCTTGTTGATGATGGTCTTATCGAAATGGAAGTACTAGAAACAACTGAAACTGAAGTTAAGTGTAAAGTACTTAACAACGGTGACCTTGGTGAAAACAAAGGTGTTAACCTACCAGGCGTTTCTGTAAAGCTTCCTGCTCTTTCTGAAAAAGATAAAGCAGACTTAGTATTCGGTTGTGAGCAAGGCGTTGATTTCGTTGCTGCATCTTTCATTCGTAAAGAAGAAGATGTTAAAGAAATCCGTGCTCTACTTACTGCTAACGGTGGCGAGAAGATTCAAATCATCTCTAAAATCGAAAACCAGGAAGGCGTTGATAACTTTGACTCTATCCTAGAAGCTTCTGACGGTATCATGGTTGCTCGTGGCGACCTTGGTGTTGAAATCCCAGTAGAAGAAGTTATCTTTGCTCAGAAGATGATGATCGAGAAATGTAATCGCGCACGTAAAGTTGTTATCACTGCAACTCAAATGCTTGATTCAATGATTAAGAACCCACGTCCAACTCGCGCAGAAGCGGGTGACGTTGCTAACGCAATCATGGATGGTACTGATGCAGTAATGCTTTCAGGTGAATCAGCTAAGGGTAAATACCCAATTGAAGCTGTAACTATCATGGCTCAAATCTGTAACCGTACAGATTCAGCGTTAAAAGCAGAATTAGGTTCTCGTCTAGACAGCTCTCGTCTACGTATTACTGAAGCGGTATGTAAAGGCGCAGTAGACACTTCAGAGAAGCTAAATGCTCCTCTAATTGTTGTTGCGACTGAAGCTGGTAAATCTGCACGCTCTGTACGTAAGTACTTCCCAACTGCAAAAATCATTGCAATTACAACAAACCAGAAAACAGCTGCTCAGCTTTGTCTAACGAAAGGTGTTACACCTATCGTTGTTGATGCTATCGACAGCACTGATGCATTCTACACTCGCGGTAAAGAAATCGCGCTAGAAACTGGTCTTGGCGCTAAAGGCGATATCGTTGTTATGGTATCTGGCGCACTAGTTCCTTCTGGTACAACTAACACAGCTTCTGTACACGTACTTTAAGTCGTATACTGAGTTTTAAAATGGGAGCTTCGGCTCCCATTTTTGTATCTGAATACTTATAACGAATCGAATACTCACACTTTTTTCTATCCTCTCTATCCGCATTTACTCACAAATTCATCTTTTCTATATCGCACCCTAACCTCATAAATCGTATACTTAATAACAAGTAGATACTCCTAGGGTATAAATTGTCACTCGCTGGTATTACAATTTCCATCAGAGCGACTAGCCTAATAAGTAATACTTTCTTGCTGACTAATATTCATCGAAATATCCTATGCAAATGAAAGCTCATACTTAGCATTAGGGAATAACAATAAAAATGAGAGGAATTTAGTGTCTAGCCCTACTTTGACTAATAAGATTATGGAAGTTATACGACAAGATATTCTGCTTGGAGAGCTTTCTCCGGGCCAAAAGCTTGTCGTTGCCGACTTAAAAACACGCTATAACGTCGGAGCCTCACCCATTCGCGAAGCGCTGGTTCAATTATCATGGAAAAAATACGTCAAATTCGCCCCTCAAAAAGGCTGCTGGGTTGCACCAATTTCGGTAGATGAACTTGAAGATCTGTTTGAGACTAACCTGATTTTATCTCGCGTATTATTAGAACGAGCAATCATCAATGGCGACGAGGCGTGGGAACTCAATATTCTCACGACCTATCACAAGTTAAGCAAAATAAATCCTGCGGCATCAGACGTTGATTTTACGGAGTGGGAAGATCGACACAGCGAATTTCACCTCGCTTTACTTGCGGGTAGCCAATCACCGGTAATGCTGGAACTATATCGTGAAGTTTATGAGCAGATTGAACGTTACCGTCACGTTTGGGTAAGCCGCAACCGCCACTATGAAGAACGTTATCATGATAATGGTGAACATGACGCAATGATGAAAGCTGTGCTAGGGCGAGATACACAACGGGCTCTCGATTTACTTAATAATCATTTTAAGCGAGCGGTCGAAATCATTAAGGCATACATCTAATCATATCGATTGCCATTTAGCTAATACCGATAGAAAAAGCTCGATCTCCATGATCGAGCGTTCTGCAACCGAACTCATCACCGTCACATACATTACATAAGCTACCAGCCAAACATTTCCTTATGATGCGTATTCAATAAAAGTACCGCGAGTAGAAAGTAAATAGCACTCACCTTAAACCCAAGTATCAATAAACACAGGCTCATAAATCGCACTAGAAATTTGTTTACCATTATCAATCCTCCTCTATAAGCAAGAATCCTTTCCACTAACTTCTCTGCATTCCATACATAGCTATAGACATTGAGTATCAAGATTTAACCAATACAGAGTCACTATTAGACTTTAGTCTAATAGGCGTACTTTGAGCACTGTTTGTATCAGTATCACTATTTATTAACGATAGAAACTTACTCTCCCTGATGGCGATTAATGACAGGCAAAAAATAAGCCCGATATAGGATTTACCTACATCGAGCTTATTTAGTATGCCTTATTTAATGTTACGCTTTTAGTGCGCGCTCTCCACGAGCAAGACCGACAACACCACTCCGTGCGACTTCAACAATATCTGTAGCCTCGCTTACCGCAGCAATGAATGCATCTAACTTTTCACTCGTACCTGCAAGTTGAATCGTGTAAATCTGGCTTGTAACATCAACGATTTGACCTCGAAAGATATCTGCAGTACGTTTCACTTCAGCACGGGCAAAGCCACTCGCTTTCACCTTAACTAACATTAGCTCTCGCTCTAAATGTTCAGCTTCGGTGACATTACTCACTTTCAAAATATCAATGAGCTTATGTAATTGCTTCTCAATTTGTTCATAAACAGCATCATCTTCAACATGAGTCGTAATGTTTAAACGTGATAATGTTGAATCGTCTGTCGGCGCAACAGTCAGTGTTTCAATGTTATAGCCGCGCTGAGAGAACAGGCCGACAACTCGAGAAAGTGCGCCGGGTTCATTTTCTAGTAATACCGATATAATTCTGCGCATTATGTTCTCTCCGTTTTGCTTAACCACATTTCGCTCATTGAACCACCACGGATCAACATTGGGTATACATGCTCGGTTTCATCAATACTAATATCAACAAACACCAACTTATCTTTCATGGCTAGCGCTTTTTCCAGCTCGCTATCCAGTTTTGCTGGATCTGAAATACGTACACCAACATGTCCATAAGCTTCGGCGATTGCTGCAAAATCAGGCACTGAATCCATGTACGAATGTGAGTGGCGACCTTGATAAATCATATCTTGCCACTGCTTCACCATACCAAGGAAGCGGTTATTTAGGTTGATAATTTTAACCGGAATATCGTACTGAAGTGCCGTTGATAACTCTTGAATATTCATTTGAATACTGCCGTCACCAGTCACACAAACGACCTCTGCATCAGGTAAGGCAAATTTTACCCCCATGGCAGCAGGAAGACCAAATCCCATGGTGCCAAGACCGCCTGAATTAATCCAACGACGTGGTTTATCAAAAGGATAATACAATGCAGCAAACATCTGGTGCTGACCAACATCAGAAGCAACGTAAGCGTCACCATTGGTTAGCTTATAAAGCGATTCGATGACCTGTTGAGGCTTAATACGCTCATTATTAGTCTCATAGCTTAAACACTTACGTGAGCGCCATGATTCCAGATCAGCCCACCAACCTGCAATTGCCTCTTGATCATTACTGCTCTCTTGCTCATCGAGCATTTTTAGCATGCAATTTAGAACCGTTTCAGCAGAACCAACAATTGGGATATCCACCGCAATTGTTTTTGAGATAGAAGATGGGTCGATATCGATGTGCATGATCGTGGCATTAGGACAATATTTTTCAACATTGTTCGTTGTTCGATCATCAAAACGAACACCAATACCAAAGATCAAATCTGCATTATGCATCGCCATATTAGCTTCATATGTGCCGTGCATGCCTAACATACCAAGACAATTTTTATGTGTGCCTGGGAATGCACCCAACCCCATTAATGTATTAACCACCGGAAGATTCAACGATTCAGCTAATTTTAAGATTTGTTGTTCACACTCAGAGATAACAGCACCACCACCGACGTACAGAACAGGTTTCTTCGCAGATAGTAATGCTTTTAGACCACGTTTAATCTGACCTTTGTGCCCTTGCGTTGTTGGATTATACGAACGCATTGCAATCGATTCTGGGTATTGATAAGGGAAGGTTTCAGCTGGATTCAGCATATCTTTAGGAATATCGATAACAACAGGACCAGGGCGGCCGCTAGAGGCGATATAAAAAGCTTTTTTGATAATCTCAGGGATATCTTCAGCTTTTTTAACTAAGAAGCTGTGCTTAACAACAGGGCGAGAAATACCCACCATGTCACACTCTTGGAAGGCATCATTACCAATCAAATTACTCATAACCTGACCAGAAAAAACAACCATAGGGATAGAATCCATGTAGGCCGTCGCAATACCCGTGATTGCATTCGTCGCACCAGGGCCAGATGTAACAAGTACGACACCCACATCACCTGTAGCACGTGCATAACCATCAGCCATGTGTACAGCGGCTTGCTCATGGCGGACGAGTACATGTTCGATATCACTCTTCTCATGCAGAGCATCGTAAATATCGAGTACTGAACCACCAGGGTATCCGAAGATATGCTTTACGCCTTGATCGATCATTGAACGAACAATCATGTCTGCGCCAGACAACATTTCCATATTCTGTCTCCAGGTTGATTACACCCTCCCGTATAGCTAATTATTCTCTAAACACTCTTTTACTATTTACGTTGCGACAACACATTCAATTGAGAAACGTTGTGACGGTAATCGTACGTTAAGGCTGTCTATGGTGTAAGTAATTAGCTATACGGGCTGATATAACATAGTTAGGGCTTATTTTTAGCCTAAGTTGAAATCATCATTTTTTCATTCTATGCGAACGACCACTATCAATAACAAGTTGTCGTTACCCGCAACAACTGTAACGCTTTTTTAGCAATTAAGTCTATCGGGGAAAGTGACTTCACATCATTGCTCTATAAGTTAGTTAATTTCACTGTATTCATTTCAACCCATGCGATAAAAACAGATCCTATAAACTGTCATTGATTATAAATTTAGTGAATAACGCTTTTAGAAAGGTTGTATAGGGGAATAAAAAATTGGCATAAATAGGTAATATGATGATGTGTCTGCTTATTCAGCAACAATACCTCAGTCCAGATACAACAAAGGAGCCATTCGGCTCCTTTATGTAAATAAATAACGGCGTTTATTTTTTGGCTTTTCGATGGCTCTCTTCGTACATTCGCTCAATTTCTTGATGGTAGCGATCATGAATCACTTTACGACGCAATTTTTGCGTGGGTGTAAGTTCACCTTTATCCATTGAGAAAGCCTTAGGCAGCAAGGTGATTTTTTTCACTTGCTCAAATCGTGCTAAATCTTTTTGTAACTCAACAACACGTTTTTCAATTAGCTCAACAATTTGGCTATTTTTAACCAATTCAAGACGATCGTGATATTTGATATTCAGTTCTCGAGCATGCTCTTCCAGCGTATCAAAACAAGGGACAATCAGGGCCGATACAAATTTTCGGGTATCAGCAATAACAGCGATTTGTTCAATGAAATGATCTTTACCAATGGCACCTTCAATCACTTGTGGTGCAATATATTTACCACCAGAAGTTTTCATCAACTCTTTAATGCGATCGGTAATAAATAAGTTGCCTTGCTCATCAAAATGACCCGCATCACCGGTTTTAAGAAAACCATCTTCAGTGAAGTTCTTCGCCGTTTCTTCTGGCATATTATAATAGCCGCGCATCACCATCGGGCCACGCACGAGTATTTCATTATTTTCGCCGATCTTAATTTCAGCACCAGGCATAGCCATGCCAATTGAATCAGGATTAAAACACTGATCATCCCAGCACGATACGGTTGCCGTTGTCTCGGTCATACCGTAACCAAGTTTCACGTTAATCCCGATAGCATGGAAAAATCGCCCAATGCTTTCATCAAGTTTAGCACCACCACATGGCATGAATTTGATGTTCCCACCCAGAATATCGCGTAATTTTGACAGCACTACCTTATTGGCAAGATTATGACTCATGGTGAGTAACTTCGACGGCTGACGGTGTTCTTGATGACATACAGCCATACGTGCCCCCATATTCACCGCCCAAGTAAAGACTAATTTACGGTGAAAGGGTGCACGAGATACTTTGTCATGCACTGTCGAGTAAATTTTTTCATATACGCGTGGAACAGCAGCCATCACATTGGGTTTAACTTCTGCTAATGCTTCTTTCAGCTGATTAGTATCAGTTAAATAATGGTTTATCGCACCACGATGCAGAACATAAAACGTCCATGCTCGTTCAAATACATGCGATAAAGGCAGAAAACATAAAGACGTATCGCCTTCATCTAACGACAGATTCTGATCATGTCCGACTAACTGAGCGGCAATATTAGCGTAATCAAGCATGACACCTTTTGGCGTACCTGTTGTGCCAGAGGTATAAATCAGCGTCAGCAAGTCATCCATCGCGGTGTCATTAAGACGCTGCTGAAGTTCAGCCTCCAGCTCTGGAGTAGCAGTACAAAGGAAATCATTAAAACTGCATACTAGAGAATTATCAGGTAGCACCAAATCATCAGATAAAGTGATAATACGCTCTAAATTTGGACACCCTTCAGCAATACCAATCGCGGCATCAAGTTGCGCTTGTTCACCAACAAATAAGATACGGACATCGGCATCATTAAGCACATACGCTGCTTGCTGAGGTGTATTCGTCGGATAGATAGGAACAATAACACAGCGGTTATAAAGCGCGGCAAAGTCAGTTACCGTCCAACGGGGCATGTTGTTAGAGAAAATGGCGACTTTATCTTGGACATTCATACCATGAGCCAGCATTGCAATTGCTAATTGCTGGATCTGCTCACCAAACTCATTCCAAGTTATATCTTGCCATTGTTCCTGTGCCTGATGACGCAAAGCAACCTTATCGCCTAAACGAGCAACTTGGGTACGAATTCGGTTTACTATATGAAAGTCGTGTTCAGCCATAACTACCTATCCATTTTAGCTTACACTTGTAAGCTCACTTGAGTTTTGAAGTCTACAGTTGGTATAAAAAAAGGCAACCATAAAGGGATATATTTTATCTTTTATGTAGTTTTGATCTCAGTAGTAACCCTTGTCAGTACAGGCTTTATACGAGTTTTTAATAGAAATTAAACAAGTGTAAGAAAGTGCAACAAAGTAAGAATATAAGCCGATGTTAAAACACAGCGTAAAATTAATTATTCATATAAGTTTAGCGGGTATGTAGAGATAGAAATAAGATGAAAAAGTGATTACGACCGGCTGTTAATAATAAAATAAAAAAGCCGACTTTCGTCGGCTTCATGTATTCAGATGTGAACAATCTTAAGCAGTCGTATCACCACAAATACTTAATAACTGATCACGCATCCAAATATGACCCTTATCTTTTTGTGAAGACTCATGCCAGCTTAAGTAACCACTTACTGTTGCAGACTCAAATGGTAGAGCCAACACTTTAAGTTGTAGATTTTCTGCAACTGATTCAGCTAACCAACGAGGAGCTACAGCAACTAATTCAGACTGACCAACCACATACATAATGTTGCTTAGGCTAGCGCCTTGGTAAGCTTGCTGACAAGAAACCTGCTTATTATAGATATGATCTGCAAACATCTTTACACCTGGCATCGACTTTAATACTGCATGCATTTCTGATGTAAATTCTACTTCAGAAATACTGTCGCCAATACGTGGGTGGTTGCCAGCAGCAATCACCACAAGTTCATCGCTAAATAATTCTGTACTACAAAAACCAGGTTCATCGAAGCGCACGTAATCAATAACAAAATCGATTTCTTGGTAACGCATTTTCTGTGTTAATTCTGCATCGAGTTCCGCTTCAAGCTGCATACGAATGCTCGGTGCTTGCTCTGTTACATCACGGAAAATTCGTGGCGCAAAACGCATATCTGATGGGCTACATAGCGCCAGCTTAAAAGTACGCGTTGATGTTTCTGGCGAAAAAATTGACGACGGTAATTCGTTTTTTACCAATTGCAATGCTTGACGAACAGGACCAAATAATTGCTTTGCACGTTGTGTTGGCTGAATACCACGTCCATGACGAATAAAGAGTTCATCGTTAAACATGACTTTAAGACGCGCAACCGCATTACTGACGGCAGGTTGAGACATACCTAGATTATGAGCTGCTCGAGTAATATTCTGCTCTTGCATAACAGCATCAAAAACAGTCAACAAATTAAGGTCAACACTTCTTAAATTTGATTCCATCGTGTAATTATCAGTAGGGTGAATAGAAGAGCTTCTACGCGTCATGTCTTGCCTCTAAAATAAATATACTGGGGCGCATTAGGAATGCCATTGCCTGAATTTTAAGAGCCAATAACTTACTCTCAAATATGTTCCCTTCAGTAGGGATGCCCACAGTATTATTCAAATAGATTGATGAAACCAATACCCAGCCTCATGCAAATGTAACCATCGATGAATAAGAATCTAAATTCAGAATACAAACCAATATAATTCATGATGATAAGTACGATCTAAAAAGATCAAAAATAACTATAATTAATATAAATATATACTTATAAGCAATGTTTTCTCTCGTTTTAACGAATTCAACCACAATTAAAAGCATCATATCCATCACAGCCGCGCTCATTAATAAGTGTCAGTTATTAATAATGAGCAATGAGAATTCCAAGTCAGTGGGTAGTTTTCAGTCATATTTTCACTGACTACATCAGGAAAAACCACTTGCCTCCAGAGGTGTTTCCATAATTCATCACAGTGATACCACTCACCCTCCAATACCCAACGAGCAATGTGCAAAGCAACATCTGGAAAAATGACTTGCCCGACAGAATATGTCTCTAACCATCGATGCAATGATGCAGGGGTAAGATTATCCATTGACTGGGCTAATCCCATTAACTCTAACATCGCAACATTACTCTGTTGCTCATATTGCCCTTGTAAGGGTTTGAGCAATAGTTTTTTACCTAATCCAATAGCTTCTGAAGGTAATTCAAAACCTCCATTAGCAATCACCCCTGCGCATTGATGCAATCGATGATGAAAGCCTTCTCGGCTTAATCTTCTAAAACAAATATTTTCATCATCAAAATCTGACTCAATGCAGGGGTGGTAACAATAAAATTTCACATGGTTGAAGCGCGATAACAGCGCTTGTACTTGCACCACATTTTCAAAAGGAAGGTACACCAACACGCTACCATCATTAGTGATCTGCAGCTGTGTGGTTGATGGGACGATTGGAGGTAATATCATCTGCCCAAAATGATGCCAATGTAAACCTAACTGCTGCGAGGTCGGAGCAAAATAACGTGTTACACCGCGATCAAACCAAGATTCATTGACCTTGGGAATGGCATGAAGAAATGCACACTGGTGGCTAATGCCGATGCTGTGGACTTTTTGTTGCTTGGCTGCCCACGCTGTAATCGGTTCAAAGTCATTGAGAACTACATCGTAATGCCTAAGATCACACCCTTTCACATCACTTAAAAATTGACTTGGTTGACTCTGTATTACTGTTTTCCAACGTTCAACTTGCCCATTTTCTGAAACAAATGTTAGCCCCGCTGATGACTGGTAGTGACCAAAACAATCCATATCAAAATAGTGTTCTGACGCTCGTCCTGAAAAGTAGAAATCAACCTCTGCACCTAGCTGTTTAAACGCGCGAGCCATTTCCCTTGCTCGAGATATATGGCCATTACCAGTGCCCTGCACACCATACAAAATTTTCATAATGCCCCCTTTACAATATCAAAACAGACAACGCCCAATAACGCACCAGCAATAATATCCGAAATAAAATGCACGCCGAGTAATACCCGAGATAACCCAATCATTATTGCCCAAGGCCATACTATCCATGCCCATTCTGGATAATATGACGATATCAAAGAGGCCATAATAAACGCAGCTGCGGTATGCCCAGACGGTAAACTGTATTTATCTGGTGGCCTAATAAAGCTAGGTAACTCACTGGGACGGTCACGCTTGAATATATTTTTTAATAATAAATACATTGGCAATTCAAGCGTAAATGTTAGTAAACCAATCCCTAACACTTGTCCACCATGAGTGCGATCTATCATCCAGACCAATAAACCAAATATTGCATACAAAGGCCCATCCCCTGAACGCGAAACTAATAGGCTTAAGCTTGCCATTGGTTGATTGAACCGATGACATAAACACAAACTAGAAAATGCATAATCAAATCGCTGGATAGGCGCTAATACTGTCATGATCGTATTCCTTTCGTTCACGGTTCTAATTACCGTACTGGCTGTACGTTTTTTAGACTTATGACCCAGATTAGAAAATCAATATGACAAAGGGGTGAAGATTCAAAGGAGAGAAAATGACAATCCTCTCGAGGCATTAAGTCGTTAGCGTTAAATACCGAACTTTTGGATTAACCATATTGGCATTAACGATAAAAGCTAGCATAAAAAAACGAAGCATCACTTTCGTCATGCTTCGCTTCTTAATTGTTTTTTCGTGAGGTTTAAACCACTAATGTTTGATGTTTTTTCACTAAGCCAAAATCAGCTAAAATGGCGTAAGCCGCAGGTATCATGAACAGTACCAACAAGGTCGAGGTGAAAATACCAAACACAATGGAAATAACCAAAGGCTGTATCACCTGTGCCTGTAAGCTCGTTTCTAATAGCAGAGGTAATAAACCAGCAGCCGTCGTCAGCGATGTTAAAAAGACAGCTCTGAAACGTTCTCGGCTGGCTTTTACGACTGCATCATGCACTGAATCACCATCATCAACATGATGTCGAATGTATTGCACCAGCAAAATTGAATCGTTTACCACAACCCCTGCTAATGATACGAACCCCATAATACTTGGCATACTTAACGCGTGACCTAACAACCAATGCCCCCACAACACCCCTATCAAAGCTAATGGAATGGCTAGCAACACGATGAAAGGTTCAAGGTAACTTCGGAACTGAAAGCTCAGTATGACAAAGACACCAAAGATCCCCATCGCAAAACCAACCCCCATCGATTGTCCGGTTTCTGCGGTATCTTTTGCCTCGCCTTCAAAATTGAAACGTAAATTTGGGTACTTCAGTTTTAACTGAGGCATTAAATCGTTACGAAACGCTTTTAAAATTTCAGTCGAGCTTACTTTGCTACTTTCTAAATCAGCAAAGACACTCAAGGTTCGTAAACCATTTACCCGCTGAATTCGCACATAATTTCGTTGATATTCTAATATCGATATAGAAGCTAATGGAATTTGGCTTCCATCACTTAACATTATTGGAAAACTTGACAGGGTTTGTAAGTTCGCGGCTTCCTGTTTGTCAAACCGTACTTCGACCTCAATATTTTCAGGGCCGATTTGGATTTCATCTGCTGTTTGACCAAAATACGCAGCACGCAATTGGCTCGCAATCATTTGCCCGTCAACCCCAAAGCTTTCGGCCCCCGGACGCAGTTTTACCAGCACCTCTTGCTTGCCCATTCGCATGTCATCAAGAATGCCAAACACGCCATCAAATTGACTGAGATATTGCTGAATATCAATAGAGGCAGCTTTCAATTCAGTGAGATCATCGTTTTGCATCTGAATTTCAACCGCTCGCCCACCGGGGCCCATCACGGGTTGCTTAAACACCAAAGAAACAGGATCGGCAATGGTGCCTATTTCATCTCGCCACGCAGCAACAAACTCATCGATCACCGTATTTCGAGATTCTGCACCACGCAAATCTAGCCGTACGGTGGCAACATGTGGGCCGCTCTCATCAGCATCTGGATTAAAATTATATTGCTCGGTAATATGTTCGACAAGGGTATTGCCGCCCTCTTGTTTGTCGCTCCATTCCACATTGAGTTTTTCCGCGGCGGTAACAATTGTCTGTACGACCTTCTCAGTTTGAGCCAATGACGAACCGGGTGGCAATATCACCCTAGCTTCTGCTATATCACCATCAAGCTCAGGGAAACCGACAAACTTTAGCGCCCCACCAGCCAATAATGACAGCGAAATAAACAGCATCGCAATCACACTGCCTAAGAATAAATAACGCCAACGCACCACAGCTTCAACCGCAGAAACTAACTGATTATTACGAAAGGAATCAAACTTATTTAAAAACCACACTTTAAAAGCAATATCTGGTTTTTCATTCTCTTTTTGCTTTTGTAACGAATGGCTTAGGTGGCGCGGTAAAATTAAAAAAGCTTCCACAAGACTCAATGTAAGCACCAAAATAAGCACCTGAGGCACCACTTTCAACACTGCCCCCATTTCCCCTTCAAGAAACAATAAGCTACCGAAAATACACACAGTGGTTAAATACGACGATAAAACACCAGGGAAAACTTTTTTCACCCCATTTGTCACCGCATTGGTGATAGATTGCCCCCGCTCAAGGTGCGCCGCGATAGATTCAGCAATCACGATGGCATCATCCATCATGATCCCGATTGCCATCAGTAGAGCGACTAAAGACATGATGTTGATGGATAAACCAAGCCCAGCCATCAGAAATAAGCTACCAAGAAAAGCAACAGGTAAGCCAGCCGCCACCCAGAACGAATATCGGAAAGTGAAGAACAACCACATAGTGGCGAAAACCAGCACAACCCCTTGCCAACCATTACGTACCATCATGGTAAGCCGATCCCACAGCACTGATGACAAGTCGTTGGTCATACTCAGGGTAACCCCGGTGGGTGCTATTTTTCTTTCGTCTTCAACAAATTGCTGTACACGGTCTTTAATGCGCAATGCATCATCGGCTTTGTTTTTACTGACTTTCAAAATGGCGGATGGCTTACCATCAAATAAGATCTTTTGTTCATCAAGTTCGAAACGATCAGTCAGGGTGGCAATATCCCCCAGACGTAATACCCCACCATCGCTATCAGCACCAATCACTGTATTGGCCAAAGCGGTCGGCGTGATCTTTTGCTCATCAAAACGGATCAATAAATTCTTATCACCTAACTCAATGTTTCCACTGGGTAACTTGATGTTTTGCCGTGCTAAACGATCGGCAATATCACCCACACTTAATCCGAGTTGACGAATTGCCGCTTCTTTTAGTTCAATCCGGATCTGATGATCTGAAAAGCCCCCCACCGCAACCAACGACACACCATAATCCAATTTCAGTTTGCGCTTCAGATCTTCGGCATAGGCTTTAAGTTGTGGCCAGCTGGTATCAGCACTGATCGCCACATCCACAACGGGTTCATTCCAATCCAATTCACGTACGATCGGAGATTCGATTTCATTCGGAAAATCATTAATGGCGTTAATCTGTGTTTGCACATCCACTAACATTCGCGATACCACATCACTATTTGTTAATTTCAATACTAAGGAGGCAGATCCTTCAACAGCTTCACAGCGCGTTTCCACGATATTGGATAAGCCATCAACCGCATCTTCCATTCGCATACAAATACTTTCTTCGACTTCTTGGGGCGAAGCGCCAGGATAAATAACAGATGCAATAATATAAGCGGGGGAAAACTCAGGAAATGTCTCACGTTTAATTTGCGGCAGTGCCACTAAACCCAGCAGCAACAGCGCTAGCATTAATAAATTAGCCGCAGTGGGGTGGCGCGAAAAATAACGAATCATTGGGCTTTATCTCCTAATGCTTCGTTATTTTGGTCGATCTTTTTACCGTTACGTGTCACGACTTTCACAGCCATACCCGATACCGCTGGTAATAAATCATTGAGTATCAACAACTGCTGATCAACCAGATCGCCTCCAACTGCCACCATGCCATCACGACGGAATAAAACGGTCACCGTTTGAATTTTTAGCGCGTTATTATCAACGGTATAAATTTTATCGCCATGAAGCGCACGCTCAGGAATAACCCAATGAAGGTTAGCTTGCCCTTCAATTTTCGCCTCAACAAACATGCCATTGACTAAGGGAGGCGCCGACTCGGGCACTAATGCGCTATAGTCTTGTTTTACTTCAATAATCACTCCTACAGTAGCTTGAGTAACACTCACGGTATCACTAATGCGAGTGACCTTTGCTGGCCACAACTGCTGAAAACTACCGCTGGATAATTGAATACTAGCGGTGAGCGCCAGCTGATCTGCCCGCGGGCGTCCATCGGCATGGGCTGTATATTGGGTTAAGCTTGATGCCAAGACTTGCATATCGTGCAGAGCAACTTGCGCATCCACTTCGACCTTCTCAATGCCATATGCGACTAACATCGATTGCTGAAGATTAACCACTTGATTTTGTTCAATATCAACATTTGATATACGTACATCAATGGGTAAAGTGATCACCGTTTTTTCTAATGATCGTTTTGCCTCAGCAACGCGTGACTCATTCACATATAGCTGAGCTAACGTAACATTACGTTCATTAGGTAAAATAAATAATTGATTTTCAATGTCTTGAACTGTTTTTTGATTCGATAACCAAGATTGCTTTTCTAAATCCAGTTCAGATTGTGAGGTGAGCCCTTTTCGGCGTAACTCCTCTTTACGGGTCACTTCTTTCTTACTGATCACTAAACGATTTTTTTCAATTTTTAACGTGGATTTTAAGTTCACTTCCTCTTGCATCAGCTTGGCTAATTGCGCTTGGCTAGAACGTAAATCAGCCTCTGCTTGTGCTAATGTCAATTCATAATCAAGGGGATCAATTTTTACAATCACCGTTCCCGCATCCATCACTCGACCTTTTTCTAGGTTAGGGTGGCGATAAATTACTTTTCCGGTGACCTCAGCAATAGCTTGCCATTCAACTTTAGGCTTTATTCGTCCAAAACCACTGACTAAAGGCGCCATTGGTTGTTGTTGTAATTGGATAACATCGACAGCACGTTCTCGACTAGCTGCCGCTTTTACAGAAGGGGATGGACGCAACTTTATTGCCAACACTAAAACCATGATGCCAAATAAGATGGCTGGAACTAACAGTAACTTCCTGTTTAATTTCATGCTGAACTGTCCTCTATTTCAGCTAAGATCCCTTGCGTTAATACTCTTACATTATGGTCTGCTAATTCCATTAAGTACGCTTCATCTAATTTAATACCTTGCAATTCAAGCATGGCGGGAGGTGCTACAAATGGAAAGACCATCATGCTAATAAACGTCATTCTGGCTTTATCAGGGTTAATACCTTCTCGCAATTGCCCTTTCAACTTCATAGGCTTAAACATCAATTCCGTTGCCGAATCTGCAATATTACTAAACATATTTTCAATCGTTTGCCGCTGCAATGCACCGGGCTCCATCATCATGGCGCGAGAGATCAACTTAGGCAGGTCCGGGTTTGGTGCCATAATGCGGTAATAAGTTCGCATTAATTCACCAATACTTTCTATGTCTCCCTTGTTTAACACCTTTGCAAATTGACTTTGAATAGGCTCAACAGTTTCACGTAGCATGGTTTCAAACAACCCTGCTTTGTTACCGAAATAATAACGGATGAGGGCCACATTAACATCAGCACGGGTTGCGATCATACGCGTAGACACTTTACTGTATGGCAGTGCGACAAACAGTATCCTCGCTTGATGAATCAAGCGCTGTCTTGCATCAGATTCTCCCGTCGGACGTCCAGCCTTTCCTGCCATAATCTTTTATCTACCTTTTTGATATTCAAATGCATCAGTCGTTTATAATGTCGATATCACACCATAAAATGACGTCCCTGAATTTATTAATCACTTGATTAATAATTTACTCGATCAGCTGTAATTTCGTTCACTTATTTATTCACTCCAATTTAATCAAATGATTAATTAATGACTGTGACTCCCTTTGCACCCTGAAGATTCCTCACCACTTTCATCACTCAACTGTTACAAGAATGGAAACAATAAAATAAGGTATTCGTATCAAACTCGGATTCCGATTCATTAAAGTAATACCATGTCAAAATAGCCACCTGGTCGAACCTGAATTAAAAACATATTAAAATCATAAGATTAATCATAACCGACAAATAAATAATCAATTAATGGTTGACGACCGTCCTATCTATTTGGTATTCATTTGTTAATCAATTTTGTGGAAGTCATTTAAAAAATGAAAAATCGTTTCTCTTTACTCTTAAGCCTCCTCCTTATCGTGAATAATTCGCGCGGGTAGCTTATAGGTGAGAAACACCACATAAGAATCTAAAAACCCGCGCAGTCTGCGCGGGTTTTTGCATATTACAGAGCCAGCGCAAGCGGATGCAGACTAAGCCTTACACAGGCAGGCCAATAAAAAGGAAGTAGCAATGAAAGATCAGGTCATTATTTTCGACACCACCCTACGCGACGGTGAACAGGCTCTATCCGCTAGCTTAACGGTAAAAGAGAAACTACAGATTGCCTATGCGTTAGAGCGTTTAGGGGTTGATGTTATCGAAGCCGGCTTCCCTATTTCATCGCCAGGTGATTTTGAGTCGGTGCAAACCATTGCCAAGCACATTAAAAACAGCCGCGTATGTGCGCTGTCTCGTGCCGTTGCGAAAGACATTGATGTTGCCGCTGAATCACTAAAAGTGGCGGAAGCTTTCCGTATCCATACTTTCATTTCTACTTCTACTATCCACGTACAAGACAAACTGCGCCGCAGCTATGATGATGTTATCGAAATGGGTGTTGCCGCCGTTAAACGTGCACGTAACTATACCGATGACGTTGAATTTTCTTGTGAAGATGCAGGCCGTACGCCCATCGATAACCTGTGTCGTATGGTTGAAGCGGCAATCAATGCCGGTGCTCGTACCATTAATATTCCAGACACTGTTGGCTACACGTTGCCAAACGAATTTGGCGGTATTGTCGCGCAACTATTTGAACGTGTTCCGAATATCGATAAAGCCATTATCTCAGTACACTGTCATGACGACCTAGGCATGTCTGTTGCGAACTCAATGGCAGCAGTCCAAGCAGGTGCGCGTCAGGTAGAAGGCACAATCAATGGTTTGGGTGAACGAGCAGGAAACTGTTCACTAGAAGAAATTGCGATGATCATTAAGACGCGTTCTGATTTCTTGGGTGTCGAAACCAACATCAAGCACGAAGAAATTCACCGTACCAGTAAAATGGTTAGCCAACTGTGTAACATGCCAATTCAGGCTAACAAAGCAATTGTCGGTGCGAATGCCTTTAGTCACTCATCTGGTATTCACCAAGATGGCATGATTAAAAATAAGAACACCTACGAGATCATGACCCCCGAGTCGATTGGTCTTAAAAATCAAGCGTTGAACCTAACCAGCCGCTCAGGTCGTGCCGCAGTGAAGAACCACATGGACATACTGGGTTATATCGATGGTGATTATAATCTGGATACCTTGTATGCCGACTTCTTGAAGCTTGCCGATCGTAAAGGGCAGGTTTTCGATTACGACTTAGAAGCACTGATGTACTTCGCCAATCTACGTGATGAAGATGACCACTTTAAGTTGAACTACCTAAGCGTTCAATCTGGCAGCATCATGGCAACCACCAGCATTAAATTACAGTGTGGTGACGAAGAGAAATGTGAAGCCGCTGTTGGCAATGGTCCTGTAGACGCGTTATACCAATGTATCTACCGCCTAACCGGTTATGAGATTGCGCTAGATAAATTTGACCTTACCGCGAAAGGTGAAGGCGAAGACGGCTTAGGCCAAGCAGACATTATTGCGAACTATAAAGGTTGCAAGTACCACGGTACCGGTTTAGCTACAGATATCGTTGAAGCATCAGGCCAAGCACTGCTTCACGTAATCAATAGCATTTACCGCGCAGAACAAATTGCAGAAATTAAACAGAAATCAAAAATGGAGACAGTATAACCATGGCAGGTACATATAAAATTGCCGTTTTACCGGGTGACGGTATTGGTCCAGAAGTCATGCTACAAGCGCATAAAGTATTGGATGCGGTTGAAGAAAAGTTCGGTTTTACCCTTGAACGTTCTGAGCACGATGTCGGCGGTATTGCGATTGATAACCATGGTTGTCCATTACCAGAATCAACAATGAAAGGCTGTGAAGAATCGGATGCAATTCTGTTTGGCTCGGTCGGTGGTCCTAAGTGGGAACACCTAGCACCTAACGATCAACCAGAGCGTGGTGCGCTATTGCCACTGCGTAAGCACTTCCAGCTATTTTGTAACCTACGCCCAGCACAAATCCACAGTGGCTTAGAAGGTTTCTCACCACTACGTGCCGACATTTCTGAACGTGGTTTCGATATCGTGGTTGTTCGCGAACTAACAGGTGGCATCTACTTTGGTCAAC
This sequence comes from Photobacterium profundum, assembly GCF_003026285.1. Classification (GTDB taxonomy): domain Bacteria; phylum Pseudomonadota; class Gammaproteobacteria; order Enterobacterales; family Vibrionaceae; genus Photobacterium; species Photobacterium profundum. The sequence goes on along the minus strand of NZ_PYOD01000011.1, from coordinate 48,269 downwards.
CTAAAGGACGTGAAGGCGAAGGCCCGCAAGAGAAAGCATACGATACTGAAATCTACCACCGTTACGAAATCGAACGTATTGCACGCATTGCCTTTGAATCTGCAATGCTGCGTGAAAAGAACGTGTATTCAATTGATAAAGCGAACGTTCTGCAGAGCTCGATCTTATGGCGCGAAGTGGTTGAGGAAGTGGCTAAAGACTACCCAGAAGTCACGCTGAACCACATGTACATTGATAACGCAACCATGCAGCTGATCAAAGACCCGTCTCAGTTTGATGTGATGCTGTGTTCTAACATCTTTGGTGACATTATCTCTGATGAATGCGCCATGATCACAGGTTCAATGGGCATGCTGCCTTCTGCGAGCCTTAACCAAGACAAATTTGGAATGTATGAACCAGCAGGTGGCTCAGCACCAGATATTGCAGGCAAAAACATTGCTAACCCTGTGGCACAAATTCTATCAGCAGCGTTAATGCTACGTTACAGCCTTGACGAAGAAAAAGCCGCACGCGCTATAGAGCAAGCCGTATCTCAAGCGCTAGAAGCAGGCGAACTAACCGCTGATCTAGCAGGTAAAGCTGCAGCACTAAGTACTAGCGAAATGGGCGATAAAATCGCAGCTTATATTCGTCAAGCTTAAGAGTCATCGCTAAGTACTCGATATCAATTGTACCTGCCGTTAAACACGCATATAAAAAGTGAAACGGCAGGTATTAATGACAAGGAACATCGAACAATGTCAGCAAACACCGGAACATCAAAAACACTGTATGAAAAAGTCTACGATGCCCACGTCGCGGTAGCTGCAGAAGGTGAAAACCCAATACTGTATATTGACCGCCACTTGGTACACGAAGTGACGTCACCGCAAGCCTTTGATGGTTTACGTGAGAAAGGTCGCAAGGTTCGCCAAATAGGTAAGACCTTCGCAACCATGGATCATAACGTTTCAACCCAAACAAAAGATATTAATGCATCGGGTGAAATGGCACGTATCCAGATGGAAACCCTAGCAAAAAACTGTGAAGAGTTTGGTGTCACCCTATATGACCTAAACCATAAGTATCAGGGCATTGTGCATGTCATGGGACCAGAGCTAGGCATCACTTTACCGGGTATGACCATTGTTTGTGGTGACTCTCACACTGCCACTCATGGTGCATTTGGCTCATTGGCATTCGGTATTGGTACCTCAGAAGTTGAACATGTACTTGCAACGCAAACACTGAAGCAAGCACGTGCTAAAACCATGAAAATCGAAGTGGTTGGTAAAGTTGCAAGAGGCATTACCGCTAAAGATATCGTACTGGCAATCATTGGTAAAACAACGGCAGCTGGCGGTACAGGTTATGTGGTTGAATTCTGTGGTGAAGCCATTACTGATCTAACGATGGAAGGTCGTATGACAGTCTGTAACATGGCGATCGAGTTAGGTGCTAAAGCTGGCCTTATTGCCCCAGACCAAACCACTTACGACTACATTAAAGATCGTAAATTCTCACCGATAGATGCAAACTTTGATGCTGCCGTCGAGTACTGGAACACGCTGAAAACCGATGATGATGCCCAGTTTGATGCCGTTGTTACGCTAGAAGCTAAAGATATCAAACCACAAGTCACTTGGGGCACAAACCCAGGTCAAGTTATTGCTATTGATGAATTAATTCCTAGCCCTGAGAGCTTCAGCGAACAAGTTGATAAAACATCAGCTGAAAAAGCACTGGCCTACATGGGATTAGAAGCAGGCAAGAAATTGTCTGATTTCGATATTGATAAAGTCTTTATTGGTTCTTGCACCAACTCGCGTATCGAAGACATGCGTGCAGCCGCTGCGATTGCCAAAGGGCGTAAAGTTGCAGCAAATGTTCAGGCATTGGTTGTTCCAGGATCTGAGCAAGTAAAAGCACAAGCTGAGAAAGAAGGGTTAGATAAGATCTTCATTGAAGCAGGTTTTGAGTGGCGCCTACCGGGTTGTTCAATGTGTCTAGCGATGAATAATGACCGCTTAGGACCTAAAGAACGCTGTGCTTCAACAAGTAACCGTAACTTCGAAGGTCGCCAAGGCCGTGATGGTCGAACTCACCTAGTCAGCCCTGCGATGGCAGCAGCAGCAGCATGTGCTGGTCACTTTGTTGATATCCGCGACTTAGATAACACAACGGCTTAATCAGGAAGGAACAAACAATGACAGGTTTTAAACAACACACAGGATTAGTGGTTCCACTTGATACCGCCAATATTGATACAGATGCCATCATTCCTAAGCAGTTTCTGCAGAAAGTGACTCGTACAGGCTTTGGTCAGCACCTTTTCAATGATTGGCGCTTCCTTGATGATGCTGGACAACAAGAAAACCCCGACTTCATTATGAATGCACCCCGCTATCAAGGTGCAAGTATTTTGTTGGCACGTGAAAACTTCGGTTGTGGTTCATCGCGTGAACACGCACCGTGGGCACTGGCTGATTACGGCATTCAGGTGATGATAGCACCAAGCTTTGCAGACATTTTTTACGGCAACTCAATCAATAATCAAATGGTTCCGGTTCGTCTAACCGATCAAGAAGTTGATGAGCTGTTCCAATATGTTGAAGCTAACGAAGGTGCCAAGATCAACGTTGATCTTGAAACGATGCAAGTCACGGCAAATGATAAAACTTATTCATTTGAGATCGATGAATTCCGTCGTCACTGCCTATTAAATGGATTAGATAACATTGGCTTAACGCTACAACATGCAGACAAGATTGCAGAGTATGAATCTAAAATTCCTGCATTTTTGGTTTAACCATTTTTCTCGAAATACACTAAGCTAATTTCTATAATGAAAAATGAATAACAAAAAAGCACTTCTTAATCGAAGTGCTTTTTTTATACTTCATATTTTTATGCAATATAATCTTCTTATACAAGGTCTTATCAATAACGACTCTGCGAAATCGCACTTAATTATATGAACTTAGGGAAGAGAACGACAATGCGCTCACTTATTTCTATCACCTTATTACTGTTTTCAACCCTGACTTTTGCAGCCCCCAAAGCTGAATTATGGGCATATTGGCAACCCAGTAATAACGCCAATTCAGCTCAAATCTCTCATGCCCGTTGGCAACAGATATTAGATAAATACTTAGTCACTGAAGCCAAGCAAACCCTGTTCCGCTACAGTGCTGTTACCACAAACGACAAAGACAACCTTGATCGATACCTGCGCGATCTTGCCAGAATAGATCCTCGCCAATACAGCAAAGATGAACAATTTGCCTATTGGGTGAATTTATACAACGGCCTTACCGTCCAGCTGATCCTTGATAATTATCCGGTAAAATCCATAACCAAACTCGGTGGGTTCTTTAGTTTTGGTCCGTGGGATGACACGTTAATCACCATTGCTGGTCAGCAATTAAGCCTCAATGACATTGAACATCGGATTTTACGTCCGATCTGGCGTGATCCTCGCATTCATTACGCAGTGAATTGTGCCAGCTTTGGCTGCCCAAATTTATTGGATACCGCGTTTAATGGGCAAAATAAAAATACTCAACTCGAAAAAGCAGCGACTGATTTCATCAATAGCAGCAAAGGCGTGAGTATTACAGGAAACCAAGTACGACTTTCATCAATATATGATTGGTTCAGCAGTGACTTTGGTAATCAATCTGAGCTACAAACGCATTTAAACCAATATCGAAAAGGACACGATATCCAATTAAATTCGGTAAGTTATGGTTATGATTGGTCACTTAACCAAGCGAAATAACGATATAATCTAGCAAAGTAATCCAGAAAAATCGTACGATTAAACATCCATCTATCGCACTTTCACACTCATGTAGACGGTACGATCTCATCATTCCTGTGCAATCTACTAGCAACTGCTTACTTGCACGATTACAATAACAACCGTTCTCATTGGGGAGCCCGTATTTATACAGATGCACGTCGCAACTAAAGTACAGGCTGAGATTGCACTGCAGAACCCACAGAACCTGAACCAGGTCATGCTGGCGTAGGAATTGAGAAAAGAAGGTCGCTTCACTTTTTAGTGCGTGTTTTATGGTTTATCGTATTAAGCATAAAATACACACTTCAAAATAATCATACGTAAGAGCATGATGCTCATACCTTCTCACCCTACGCGCATTTGAAATATTTCCCCTCGCAGGATGCAAGGGCATCAGGAGCGTATCTTGAAAAAATCACTACCACTATTATCTCTAGCGTTAATTGCAATGCCAGCGCTAGCAAATGACAACACCCTAACGGTATATACCTACAGCTCATTTGCATCAGATTGGGGCCCTGGCCCTACAATCAAAAAAGCATTTGAAGCCCAATGCGACTGTACTATCGATTTTGTCGCATTAGATGATGGTGTTTCAATATTAAATCGCGTGCGTCTGGAAGGTAAAAACACCAAGGCTGATGTGTTATTAGGCTTAGATAACAACTTAATGACCGAAGCTAAAAAGACTGGATTATTAGCGGAACATAACATCAATACCAGCAAAGTGATTCTACCTAATGGCTGGACAGACAAAACATTTGTGCCTTATGACTATGGCTACTTTGCATTTGTCTACGATTCTGAAAAGCTAGCGAATCCACCCAAAAGCTTAGCTGAATTAGTAAAGCGTGATGATATTAGTGTGATCTACCAAGATCCTCGTACCTCGACACCCGGCCAAGGTTTGATGTTATGGATGAAATCAGTATACGGTGATAAAGCCCCTGCAGCATGGCAACAGCTGGCAAAAAATACCGTAACAGTCACCAAAGGTTGGTCTGAAGCATATAATATGTTCCTTAAAGGTGAATCTGACATGGTGCTGTCTTACACCACCTCACCGGCTTACCACATCATTGCAGAAAAAGACGCGAAATATAAAGCGGCTAATTTTAGCGAAGGTCATTATATGCAGGTGGAAGTCGCGGCTAAGCTAAAAGCGGCAAACAATCCGAAACTTGCCGATCAATTTATGGCATTCATTTTGAGTGATGATTTTCAATCAGCCATGCCAACGGGTAACTGGATGTATCCAGTTACCAAGCAAGCACTGCCAGATGGTTTCAATCAATTAACCGTACCAGCACAAGCACTTGAGTTCAATGCAGATGAAGTTGCAGCACAGCGCCGCTCGTGGATCCGTGAATGGCAGCAAGCATTAACCCAATGATGAATAACCGTTTTAGCACCACACTTCCCGGCGTATTCAGCGCCGGATTGATTCTTCTGTTGGTGATCAGTGCTATTGCAGCATTGATCAGCCAAGCATCCGAGTTGAACCCTTTCCTTATTTGGCAGGATCCTTATCTTCGACATGTCACTGTATTCAGTTTTACTCAGGCATTTCTCTCTACAGTATTAAGCCTGATCCCTGCGATACCCATTGCTTATGCCTTATCACGTCGCCAATTTGTTGGGCGTAACTTGTTGCTCCGTTTATTTGCGATGACCTTAGTTATTCCCGTGTTGGTCGCAGTCTTTGGCTTGCTCGCCATTTATGGAAAAAGTGGCTTATTGGCTGAACTTTTTGGTTTAATCGACCAACCGCTTCCCTTTAGTATCTACGGCTTAAACGGTATTTTACTTGCGCATGTTTTCTTAAATTTACCGCTAGCAACCCGTTTATTATTACAAAGCCTCGAAGGTATTCCAGCCGAACAACATAAGCTTGCCGCCCATTTAGGCTTAACCGGTTGGAATAAATTCCGTTTCATTGCTTGGCCACGTTTACGTCAGCAAATGCCCCATGTAATAGGCTTAGTGTTCATGCTGTGCTTTACCAGCTTCGCCGTTATTATGTCGTTGGGTGGTGGGCCAAAAGCCACCACCATTGAGCTCGCGATTTATCAAGCATTACGCTACGACTTTGATTTAGCAGCTGGCGCTATTCTTGCCATTTGGCAAATGTTGATTTGCTGTAGCTTAGTCTTGTTTACTCAACGCTTTACTAAACCCCTTTCAACGTTGTCAGGCTCAATAGAACAATCGCCACAGAATTACACCGATAGCAAATATGAAAAAATCTGGGATGGCTTCTGGATTAGCTGCGTTTTATTGTTAGTGATCCCACCACTTTTGGCCGTTATTGGGGCTGGCTTAAACAGCCAACTATTTCAACAATTAAGCCAACCAGCATTGTGGCAAGCTGTGACTAATTCATTAAAAATTGCCATGTTGGCGTGTTTTTTTGCAACCTCTGCGGGTATCGCTATTTTATTAGCCAGCCGACATTGGCGGATCCAGCAACAGAAATTTAAAGCTGATGGTATAGAGTTGCTTGGCACTATGATTTTAGTCACACCTAGCCTGGTGTTGAGTACGGGAATATTTCTTTTGCTACGCCAATATACCGATGTCTTTGCGACAGCATTCTGGGTGGTAGTTACAGTGAATGCATTGATGGCACTACCCTATGTGATTAAGACCTTAAGCCAACCCATGTTGCACGTTGCTCAACAATATAATCCTTTATGCCACAGCCTTGGAATGAGCGGCCTGTCACGCCTGAAGTTGGTAGAGTGGCGAGCCTTACGTAAACCCATCGCACAGGCATTAGCCATTGGTTTTGTTTTATCGTTAGGTGATTTAGGCGCAATCGCTTTGTTTGGTAGCCAAGATTTCCAAACGTTGCCCCTGTATTTATTCCAGTTACTGGGTAGTTATCAAATGGACGCTGCGGCTGTTGCTGCTTTGCTATTACTACTGCTGAGCTTAGGATTATTTAGCCTCGTCGAATACGCATTGATAAGCAGCCCTAAAGCACAGAACTCTCACCGTAATCCGTTTAAAAGCACTAAAGCAGGACATCGATAAGTGAATACGATCATGATACAGCTCGATCAACTAAATCATTGCTATACCCATCAGGGGAATGCCTCTCACAATGAATCATTATTGATGTCTTTCGATCTTATCGCCAATAAAGGCGATATCATCGCGTTAATCGGCCCCAGTGGTGCAGGTAAAAGTTCATTGCTTGCCATGGTTGCAGGTTTTCTTAAACCAGATAGCGGTGAACTGCACCTCAACGGTAGCCTCATCACCACACAAGCACCTGCCGAACGTCCGTTATCGATGTTATTTCAAGAACATAATTTATTCCCACACTTAACAGTATTTGAAAATATCGGTTTAGGTATTCATCCAGGATTAAAGTTATCACACCAAGAGAAAGAGAATATTGTGGTGGCTGCCTCAAGAGTCGGGGTCAGTAAGTACCTTGACCGTTTGCCGGAACAACTTTCTGGCGGTCAAAAGCAACGCGTCGCATTAGCGCGTTGTTTAATTCGCCAGCGCCCGTTGTTATTACTGGATGAACCTTTTTCGGCGTTGGATCCCGCATTGAGAAAAGAAATGCTGGAGTTGGTCAAACATATTGCACGAGAGCAAAAAATCACCGTATTAATGATCACTCATAGCCCAGAAGATGCGCTAAAAATATCGAACAAATGTGCTTTTATTCATAATGGACAAATTCGCGTGTTTGGCCCAACCCAACAAGTGCTGGGTGAGCCAAAAGATGAAGCTTTAACACAATATTTAGGATTTTAAATAAGAAACGTTGAGAGTATTAAAGATTTTCTTCCGCAAATTCAGCAAGACGACTGCGGACGACCCCGTTAAGGTAGATATTGGCACTACCTTCAAAATTCTTAAAGCGTTCAACAATATAGGTAAGACCCGAGGTAACGGGTGAAAGATAACTGGAATCGATCTGCGCTAAGTTCCCCGAGCAGACCAGCTTGGTGCCTTCACCACATCGGGTGATGATGGTTTTAATTTGAGAGGCAGTTAAATTCTGGCATTCATCCAGTAATACAAACGCATTCTGAATAGAGCGACCACGCATGAAGTTTATCGATTTGAACTGAATATTGGCTTTATCAAAAATATATTTCATTGAGCCATCAGTACACACATCATTTTTATGTAATGCTTCCATAGTATCGGTTACCGCCGCTAACCATGGCATCATTTTTTCTTCTTCAGTGCCGGGTAAGAAGCCAATCGACTCGGCTATTTCCGGCGTATTACGTGTAACAATTATCTTGTCATACATGCCTTTTTCAATGACCTGCTCAAGCGCGGCCGCCATCGCCAATATAGTTTTACCACAGCCCGCAGGGCCAGTAAGGATCACTAAATCAATGTCGGGATCTAACATGGCATCAAGCGCCATACCTTGATACACATTTTTAGGGTGGATTCCCCATGCTTGACGGTGCATCAACCGATCATGACCAATATCTTTAACGGTAACGCTATCATCATCAATACTTTGGATTCGACCAGTAAAATCACCGCCATCGTCTAATAAGTATTGATTAATAAACGGAGCTTCAAATAGATTACTCGGTAATGTGTGTACCGTTGAACGTCCTCTATTTTCAGAATGGCACTCCGCAACACCTTCCCAAAAACGCCCTTCAAAACGATGAAAACCTTTCGTCAGTAACTTAATATCATCAATTAGCTGATCAGAACGATAATCATCCACATGACAGACCCCCGCACCTTTGGCACGTAAGCGCATATTAATGTCTTTCGTTACCAGCACAACATCACGAGGGGCATGCTGCTCTTGTAAATATAAAACACCATTAAGAATACGGTTATCACCCGCTTTATCAGAAAAAGCCTGAACCGTTTGTTTTATTTCATAATCAGCAAATATCGCAACCGTGCCTTTTTTGCCTACTTGGTTAGTGAATGGAATACCGGCCGATATTTGTTCTGGGGTTGCGTCGTGGAAAATATCTTCTAACGCCCGAATGGCAACACGAGCGTCACGAGAGACATCTCGCTTACTGTCTTTGATACGGTCTAACTCTTCCAGCACGGTCATTGGAATGACAACATCGTGTTCTTGAAATGAATAAATAGCGAGAGGTTCGTGAAGTAGAATATTCGTATCTAGTACAAAGATTTTCCGTTCATAATCGTCCATAAGCACCTCCTTGGTAACAGTCTGATAGCAATCAAATTACTATCACTCTTAAAGCGTAAGCCAAAATGACTATTGTTAATAATCTAAATTTTGTAGTTACTATTAAAGACCGGAGATTTTAAATAAATGTGACAATAAAAACTGTAAGGTGGATTGATCACTTTCACCGTGACCTTACTCACATCATGCAGTACCATTACTTCCCTTTTTTACCGTAGCGGATTCTGGCTTACACTTAATACCAGTGTAGACCAAAAAAAAATTCGTGCCGGGTTACACATTCTCCGATATATCAAATAATTAGAAGGCTTTTACTACTATGCCATTTACTTTGGGCCAACGTTGGATCAGTGATACTGAAAGTGATTTAGGTTTAGGTACCGTTGTTGCTGAAGATAAGCGAACAGTTTCCATAATGTTCTCCGCCTGTGAAGAGAGCCGCCTGTATGCACGAAGTGATGCTCCAGTTACCCGTGTAATGTTTAATGTTGGTGATGTAGTTGAAAGCCATGACGGCTGGTCACTAGAGGTAAAAATCGTCGAAGAAAATGGCGGTCTTTTTACTTATATTGGAACACGTACGGACACTGATGAAGAAAACGTAAAGTTACGTGAAATCTTCCTAAGTCACCAAATCCGCTTTAACAAACCACAAGATAAATTATTTGCGGGTCAAATCGATCGTATGGATCGTTTTGCCTTACGCTACCGCGCTCTTACCAATCAATATGAACAGCATAAGAGCCCATTACGTGGTCTGTGTGGTATGCGTGCAGGTTTAATTCCTCACCAGTTATTCATCGCGCATGAAGTGGGTCGACGTTACGCACCCCGTGTATTACTCGCAGATGAAGTGGGGTTAGGTAAAACGATTGAAGCCGGTATGATCATCCATCAGCAAGTGCTTGCAGGGCGTGCTGAACGCATTCTGATTGTTGTACCTGAAACGCTTCAACATCAATGGCTTGTCGAAATGATGCGTCGCTTCAACTTACACTTCTCTATTTTTGATGAAGAACGTTGCGTCGAATCACTTGCAGATGCAACTAACCCATTTGAGACTGCTCAATACGTCTTATGTTCGTTAGATTTCTTGCGTAAAAGTCGCCGTCGTTTCGAACAAGCACAAGATGCCGATTGGGATTTATTAGTTGTCGATGAAGCACACCACTTAGAGTGGAGTGAAGATAAGCCAAGCCGCCAGTACCAAGTAGTTGAAGCATTAGCGGAAGCAACACCCGGCGTCTTACTGCTAACGGCAACACCAGAACAACTCGGTCGTGAAAGTCACTTTGCTCGTTTACGTTTACTCGATCCTGACCGTTTTTATGATTACGAAACCTTTGTTGAAGAAGAGCGCCAATACGCCCCTGTGGCAGAAGCCGTCACTCGTTTACTTTCTGGTGAGAAAATCGATGATGACGCCAGAAAAACGTTAATCGATTTACTGTCAGAACAAGATATTGAGCCAAAGCTTCGTCTTATCGAATCTAGCGATGTTGATGATGAACACGCGCAAACCGTGCGTCATGAGTTAATTGATAGTTTGATGGATCGCCATGGTACAGGTCGCGTATTGTTCCGAAATACACGTGCTGCGATTAAAGGGTTCCCTGAACGTCATCTCAACATGTACCCGTTAGAACTGCCTTCGCAATATAAAACGGCGATGCGTGTTTCTAGCATGATGTCAGGCTCTATATCGACTGAACAAAAAGCCATAAAACTGCTTTACCCTGAAGATATTTATCAAGAATTCGAAGGTGAGTCAGCAACATGGTGGAACTTTGACCCGCGTGTAAACTGGTTGCTGGATATGCTAAAAGCAAACCGTAACGAGAAGGTTCTCGTGATTTGTTCTCGCGCACAAACAGCCTTAACCCTAGAGCAAGCATTACGTGAGCGTGAAGGTATTCGTGCGACAGTGTTCCATGAAGGCATGTCGATTATCGAACGTGACAAAGCAGCAGCTTACTTCGCACAAGAAGATGACGGTGCTCAGGTCTTATTGTGTTCTGAGATCGGCTCTGAAGGACGTAACTTCCAATTCGCAAATCAGCTAGTAATGTTTGATTTACCGAATAACCCTGACTTACTTGAACAGCGTATTGGCCGCCTTGACCGTATTGGTCAGCAGCGTGATATTGAAATTCATGTGCCGCACCTAGAAGGTACGTCTCAAGCTTTGCTAGCGCACTGGTACAACGAAGGGTTAAACTCTTTTGAAGAAACTTGTCCTACTGGCCGTGCTGTCTATGAAGCCGTCAGTGACGATCTAATAGCGCTATTAGCATGTGAAAAACATGAACCTGCAGATCTAGAAAACTTGATTGAAAAAAGTGCAGCAATGCACTTCGAGTTGAAATCGAAACTAGACCAAGGTCGTGACCGTCTGTTAGAGATCCACTCAAACGGTGGTGATGCTGCCAATGAGCTCGTGACGAAAATATCATCAAAAGATGGCGATACCAACCTTGTTGCTTTCTCTCTGGGTTTATTTGATACCATTGGTTTGAATCAAGATGATAAAGGTGAAAACGCCATTGTCGTGACCCCTTCTGAGCACATGATGGTAGCAAGCTACCCAGGCTTACCTTATGACGGTTGTACTATCACCTTTGATCGTGAAACAGCGCTATCACGTGAAGACTTGCACTTCATTAGCTGGGAACACCCAATGATTCAAGGTGGTATTGATTTACTGCTATCTGAAGGCGTTGGTGCTACAGCCGTCTCGTTATTGAAAAATAAAGCATTGCCTGCCGGAACGTTACTGCTCGAAATGGTTTACGTGGTTGATGCACAAGCACCAAAATCATCAGGAATTGGTCGATTCTTACCGAAAACACCAATCCGAATTTTGCTGGATGCGAAAGGTAGCAACCTCTCAAACAAAGTCGCATTTGAAGGTTTCAACCGCCAGTTAAGCCCGGTAAATCGTCACCTTGCAAGCAAGCTTGTTAATTCAGTACAGAAAGAGATTCACGTTTTAATTGCTCAAGCAGAGCAAGAAGTCGCCAAAGAATTGGTGACCGTTCGCGAATCTGCACAGGCTGAAATGGAAAATAGCCTACAAGCTGAATTAAACCGTCTTCAGGCATTAAAAGCGGTGAACCCTAATATTCGAGATGATGAATTAGAGCTAATTGAAAGCCAAATTCAAGATCTCACGGGTTACATTGGTAAAGCACAAATACAACTGGATTCATTACGTCTCATTGTTGTTAGCCATAACTAATGCACCCCTTTTAATCTAGGTTCAAAAGCCGTGTACCAGTCTATTCTGACGCGGCTTTTGTATTTAATTACCTCTATTTTTCAGAGTAAATAATGAAACCGTTACCGCATTTAGACTACCACCCACCCACTGATCCTTGGTTAGATATTCTTCATCATGATGAAGACATTATCATGCTAAATAAACCGTCTGGCTTGCTATCTAATCCTGGTCGGAATCCAGAACATTACGACAGTGTGTATAGCCGTGTTTTACGTGATTACCCAGAAGCACACATTGTCCATCGCCTTGATATGTCGACTTCGGGTTTGATTATGTTGGCGGTAAACAAAGATGCTGAACGTCATTTGCATGCACAGTTTCGCGAACGTGCTACCCAAAAAGTCTATTATGCCCGCATATGGGGACATCCTGACCAAGACACGGGGACGGTTGATTTACCCTTGATTTGTGATTGGCCGAATAGACCTAAACAAAAAGTTTGTTACGAAGATGGAAAACCATCAGTAACGCATTACGAAGTAGTTGCTCGTGAAGCGCAGACCACACTAGTTCGTTTACACCCTATCACAGGTCGCTCACACCAGCTTCGTGTACATATGCAAGCTTTAGGTCATCCAATAATTGGTGATGAGTTTTATGCCAATGACGAAGCAAATGCGATTGCTGATCGTCTTCATTTACATGCCGCCGAAATTGCTTTTACGCACCCTGGCACCAAAGATCCCATTCACTTTTTTGCACCCTGTGAGTTATTTCCTGATGTGCCGATGAAAACCATCGAATTCCTCTCAGCAGATCAAGAAAAATAATATCAAGCCTTGTGAGTTCATCCAGATTTGGTCTTAATATGAATTATTCACCATTCATTACGATCAAATCGGATTTGCTCCCATGAAAAACCATTCATCCATTGAACAACCGTCAGTCTCTGAAACACCCCTCACTCAAGAAATAGTCTTTCTCGATCGTGCGACCATCCCCAAGCATATTCAACTACCATCGCCTAATTTCCCTCATGAATGGCAAGAATTTGCGACAACAAAACCCGAGCAAGTCATTCAACGCCTGCAACATGCGACTATCGCGATCGCTAATAAAGTCATTCTTGATGCCGATGTATTGAGCCAATTACCTCAACTGAAAATGATCGCGATCTCTGCAACAGGTACAAACAATGTCGATTTAGCGTACTGCCACCAGCACAACATTACGGTGGCAAACATTCGAGGGTACGCAACAGATTCAGTGCCAGAGCATGTGATCGCCATGATGTTCGCCTTAAAAAGAAACCTGATGGGGTATCACCAAGATATCCAAGCAGGTGTTTGGCAACAGAAGAAGCAATTTTGCTTTTTTACCCACCCTATTTCTGATATTTCGGGATCTACGCTAGGAATCATTGGTAATGGAGGCTTAGGACAAGCTGTAGCAAAGCTAGCTAAAGCGTTAGGTATGGATGTGTTGTACGCGGAGCATAAAGACAAAGAAACCTGTAGAGACGGCTACAGGCCTTTTAATGAAGTCATCGCTCATGCAGATGTCGTGACTTTACATTGCCCATTAAGTGAACACACTCAAAACCTGATCGGCAGCAATGAATTCAATCGTATGAAACCCAATAGTATTTTGATTAACGCAGGTCGTGGTGGATTAGTCGATGAAGACGCATTAGTGGATGCATTAAAGAATGGTGATATTGCGGGGGCTGGAGTCGATGTATTTACCCAAGAGCCTGCAGATATGAGCAATCCTTTAATTGCCAACGCCGATTTACCCAACCTTATTCTAACCCCGCATGTCGCTTGGGGTTCAGACTCTGCCATTCAAACACTAGCCAATCAATTAATTGACAATATGAATGCCTACGTCGCAGGCAAGCCTCAAAACCTAGTCTAACCTTTTCACTTAAAGGTTCTATATTCAAAAAAAACGAGAGCTAAAGGCTCTCGTTTTTCAGGTTATATTCGTTAATAACCATACTGTTGATTTGCTACACCGTTGATTAAAGTCTATTACTTAAAGCCTTTTTCTTTACGGATCATATCGTAAGCCGCTTGAAGCTCTTGCGCTTTTTGATTAGCGATTTCCATCATTTCTGGTGGTAACCCTTTTGCTGCAAGCTTATCAGGATGATGTTCATTCATTTGTTTACGGTAGGCACGTTTTACTTCTTGCGACGTTGCACTTTCCGTTACACCTAAGACTTCATAGGCATCTGCGAGTTGATCTCGCGTTGGTGCTTGGTTAAACCCACCACCATGCTGCTGATTAAATCCACCTTGCTGAAAACGAAATGCCGCTTCTTGCATGTGTAAACGCTGCTCTAACTGACGCTCAGAGAAACCTAAACTACGCGCAATAACATGTAATAGCTGGCGTTCATTCTGGTGCAACGAGCCATCAGCAAATGCTGCTTGAATTTGCAACTCTAAGAAGAATTGCAGTAAATCGGCTCGCCCCGCACAATTTTGACGGACCTTTGCTAAAGTTTCCTCTAGAGGGAATGCATCTTCTTTGCCTTCACGAAATGCATTTTGTGCCTGACGACGAGCTTCGCCATGCAAATTCATCCGATCCATAATGGCACTGGCAACACGAATTTCTTCTTCTGTTACATGTCCTTTGGCTTTTGCCATATGACCCATAACAGCAAAGCCAGCATAAAAGAATTCGGCTTGACGTTCCTCACTGTTCGCTCGGCTGGTGCCAAAACCACCAAAGCCGCCGCCACGATAAACATTTCTTCGTGCCTTATCGAACTTATGTCCTAAAAACAGACCTAATAGCAATCCAAACGGACCACCAAGAAGGAAACCAAAAAATGCGCCTAGAATTTTGCCCCACATCTGCATTCTATACTCTCTGGTAATTTGTTAAATTTATTCAAGGTTTACTCGACACTGTGGCTTGAAAAGATGCCGTCGAGATAAATTTGCATTATGATAGCTGTCATTTATCGGGAATGCTTGTAAAAAGCGCAACCAAATAGCTATGCGCCATAAACTGAGACAGGAATGTTAACCAGATGTCATTAACCTCCCGCAGCTTACTAGCCACCATGATCAGCCTCGCGCTGTATGGTCCGGCTATGGCAAATGAAAATAATAAATTAAGCGAAGATGTCAATGATGAGCTTGCTCTAACCAGTGACAACGTGGATGAGATCGAGTTAGTGCGTGGTGTTTGTATTGCGCCTCAAGATCGCTCGACAGATCCCAACAATGACCCCATAAAAGTCACAGCCGATCACGCAGAAGCTCTCGACAAAACAAAAGTCACCTACACGGGTGATGTCGTTGTACAGCAAGGAAACCGTACCATCGCGGCCGATCAGGCATCTCTTCGTCAACCTGAAAATATTGTCGTCGCTGAAGGCAACGTCTATTTTCATGACGGTACGCTGGAAGTCGACTCTGAACGCTTACAAAGCGATCTCGATACCGAAGATTCTGAAATGGATCACGCGGTGTATAATCTAACCTGTGAACCTGGACGTGGTGAAGCACGAAGAATCACCAAAACACACGCTCAAGGTACACAATTTTATCGCATGAAAGATGGTACTTACACCACTTGTCCTGCTGACGATAAAAGTTGGCGTTTCTCTGCAACCACATTGGAGCGAGAAGGCGATTCACCTTTTGCTAATCTATACAATGCCCGTTTTGAAGTGCTTGATGTGCCCGTATTCTATTTACCGTACCTTCGTGTTCCGGTTGGCAAAGAACGTTTAACAGGTTTTTTATACCCATCAGTCAGTTATGGTTCGCGTGATGGTTTCGAGTTTGAGACCCCATTTTATTGGAATATAGCCCCCAACTACGATTTAACCTTAACGCCAAAGTACATGAGTAATCGTGGACTGCAGCTTAATACTGATTTCCGTTATCTAACAGAATTTGGCCAAGGCTCACTGAAAGGCGAATACCTCGCCAGCGATAAGGCTGCAGATGATAACGACTCTCGCTGGGCATTTAACTATTCACACAATGGTACGTACAAAAGCCATTGGTTGTTTGACGTTGATTACAGTAAAACCAGTGATTTCGACTATTTTACTGATATTGATTCTAGTATCGGTAACCGTGAAGACAACAACTTATTACAAACAGCTGAAGTGTCTTACCGCGAGCAATATTGGGATTCAACCCTGCGGGTACGTGACTTCCAACCGCTGACCGAAACCGGCCAAGGTTCACAATACCGTTTAATGCCGCAGCTCGAGTTTAACTATTACCGCCCTAATCTACCCTACGAGTTAGATTTTTCGATGGCCAGTAGCATCAGTAGCTTTGCCAACGATGATGCAAATAAACCAGACGCGACGCGTGTTCATCTTGAACCGGCATTAACTTTACCGTTCGCAACACCTTGGTGGTCGTTAACCTCTGAAGCAAAATTACTTTATACTTATTATAATCAAGATCTTAAAAGCTACTCTCGTGACGGAATAGAAGAAACAGTATCACGAACTATTCCTACGGCGCGTATTCACAGTGGCTTATACCTAGAACGTGATACATCGATTTGGGGGCAAAATTACACCCAAAGCTTAGAGCCTCAAATTCAATATCTGTATGTTCAGAATGTCGACCAGGAAGGTATTTATAACCCTGTCGATGATAAAGATGACAATAACAATAATGTTGGTGGTTACGACAGCACCCGTTTACAACAAGATTACTATGGTCTGTTCAGTGATAAAACCTACAGCAGTGTCGATTACGTCGCCCCTGCGAATCAATTCACAGTCGGTGCATCAACACGCTATTTTGATGGTAACTTTAAGGAACGATTTACCCTTTCCTTAGGTCAGATATTCTATATCGACAAACCAACAGTGGATGACGAAGCAGAAAGCTATTCAGCCACCGCCCTTGAAACGGAATTTAATTATGATGACTGGCTCTTCTTGAAAGGCTCAATGCAATATGATGCCAGCGATAAAGAAGTGCAAATTGCCAACGGGGCGATTGAATACCGAGAGAATGGGGTGTATATCCAGCCCAACTACCGCTATGTATCGAGTAGCTATTTAGATAAATACGTTGCCAACCCTAACTCAACTGATAACGATGAGCAAGACGGCATATCTCAGTTGGGGCTTTCGACTGGGTTCCCATTACACGGCGGAATCAGCGTACGTGCTGATTACTTCCATGATTTGAATGTCAACAAGATGGTCGAAGGTCAAGTTGGTCTAACATACCGTTCAGCTTGTTGGTTAATCGGTTTGACGTACAACAAGTATGCTTCAAGTTCATTAGGTTTAAGTAATACCGAATACGACAATAACGTATCACTCACCTTCAGCCTGCTTGGTTTACAAGGGGCGAAACCATTTGGTGCAACCAGTGATACGAGTAATGCGATGTCGTACGGCAATTCATTTTCTTTAAATAATTAATTCAATTACGAACTGATTCGTAATTGCAAAAATAGATGGAACGTAGATGAAAAAGTGGAAAATTTCTTTGCTAGGTATAGCAATCTGGAGCTTGGCGGCAAGCAGTATGGCTGCTCCCAAGGAACTTGATAAAGTTGTGACACTCGTCAATGACAGTGTGATCTTGCAAAGTGATGTCAATGCGATGCTGCAAACGGTGCGCATCAATGCCGCAGAGCAGAATCAACCGCTACCTGATAATGCTTTATTGACTGAACAGGTCATGGAAAAGCTGATCATTGAAACACTGCAGCTGCAGCAAGCAGAGCAATTTGGTATTCGTATTGACGATACTCGACTTGATCAAGCCGTCGCTGAAATAGCCAAAGAACGTGAACTCACTATTCCTCAACTTCAGCAAGAGCTAGAGAAAAGTGGAATATCTTACTCTATCTTTCGCGAGCAAATGCGTCGTGATATGACCGCAAGTGAAGCTCGTACTATTCAAGTGCGTCGTCGTATCAATATTTTACCGCAAGAAGTTGATATGCTAGCTGAGCAACTCAACAAGCAAACATTACAAACAGTTCAATTCAATATTAGTCATATCCAATTACGAGTTGAAGAAGGGGCAACAAAAGTACAGCGCGAAGAAACCCAACAACAAGCCCAACAACTTGTTGATGAGTTGAAAAATGGTGCAGACTTCGCCAACCTCGCCTACAGCTACTCTAAAGGGCCTAAAGCTCTACAAGGTGGAGAATGGGGCTGGATGCGCCAAGAAGAAATGCCGACCATTTTTGCTGACCAAATAAAATCTAATGGCAAAGGCGCGATTATTGGCCCTTTCCGCAGCGGTGTTGGCTATCACATCATTAAAGTAAATGATGTAAAAGGCTTAGAAACGGTTTCTGTCACAGAGGTCAATGCACGCCATATTCTAATTAAAACGTCGGTTATTTTAAGTGATGACGGGGCAAAACGTCAGTTAGAAAAAGCCCGCCAAGACATCTTAGCGGGGCGACAGACCTTTGCTGATGAAGCTCAAAAATTGAGTTCCGATCCAGGCTCTGCAGCAAACGGTGGTGAACTAGGTTGGCAAACACCGGATCTATACGTACCTGAGTTTAAAGATAAAGTAGAAACACTACCTAAAGGTACCATCAGTGAACCATTCAAAACGGTTCATGGTTGGCACATCGTAGAAGTGCTTGAGCGCCGTAATGTCGATCGTACCGATGCAGCAGTGAAAAACCGCGCTTATCGCATTCTCTTTAGCCGTAAATTTAATGAAGAAGCGCAAGCATGGTTACAAGAATTACGCGCAGGTGCTTACATCGAACAACTAGGAACAAATGATGACCAAGGTTAAACGCATTGTTATTACCCCTGGTGAACCCGCTGGAATTGGTCCAGATTTAATCCTCGCATTAGCCCAACATGCTTGGTCACACGAGCTTGTTATTTGTGCTAACGCTCAGCTTATGGTAGAACGTGCAGCCCAATTGGGATTACCGTTAGAAGTGAAGCACTACGATGCTACACTTCCAGCGCAGCCACATCAGGCTGGTACTTTGGTTGTAGCTAATCACGAATTAAACGCGCCCGTTATTACTGGTGAGTTAAATGAACAAAATGGTCACTACGTACTGCAAACATTAGAGCATGCCGCACAAGGTTGTTTAAGTGGTGAATTTGCAGCACTAGTAACAGGACCTGTTCATAAAGGTGTGATTAACCGCGCAGGGGTATCTTTTAGTGGTCACACTGAGTTTTTCGCTCAGCAAGCGAATACTGCGCAAGTTGTTATGATGTTGGCAACAGAAGGATTACGCGTCGCATTAGTGACGACACATATTCCTTTGGCGTATGTATCTCAAGCGGTAACTGAAGACCGTTTACAACAAGTAACCCGAATATTGCATGCTGATTTAGTCAGTAAGTTTGGGATCGAAAATCCAACAATTTACGTTTGTGGCTTAAATCCACATGCGGGTGAAGATGGATGTTTAGGGCGGGAAGAAATCGAAGTGATTACTCCGGCTCTCGATAAACTTCGCCAACAAGAAGGCATGAATCTAGTAGGTCCATTACCTGCAGATACAATCTTCAATGAAAAATATTTAGCCGATGCAGATGCTGTATTAGCTATGTATCACGATCAAGGGCTACCAGTGCTGAAATATAAAGGCTTTGGTAAAGCGGTCAACATTACGCTAGGTCTGCCCTTCATCAGAACGTCAGTAGATCATGGTACCGCACTGGAACTCGCAGGTACTGGACAGGCGGATATCGGTAGCCTTTGGACAGCGCTATCGCACGCCCTCGAATTGGTAGAAAAACAAGCATGAGCAGCGATCAAGTCCACCTAGGTCACCGCGCCCGTAAGCGCTTTGGCCAGAATTTTTTGAATGACCCATACATCATTGACGGTATTGTTTCGTCGATCAACCCACTACCAGGTCAAAACCTGGTAGAAATTGGCCCTGGCCTTGGTGCAATTACTGAACCTGTTGGTAGGCTTGTAGATAAGTTCTCAGTTATAGAGCTCGATCGCGACCTTGCTAAGCGTTTACGTCATCATCCAGATTTGGCTGATAAGTTAACGATTTATGAAGGCGATGCAATGCGCTTCGACTTCACGCAACTTATTAAACCAAATAATAAATTGCGTATTTTTGGTAATTTGCCTTACAACATCTCAACACCGTTGATGTTTCACCTTTTCACTTTCCACGAACATGTGGAAGATATGCACTTTATGTTGCAAAAAGAAGTGGTGAACCGTTTGGCTGCGGGTCCTGGCTGTAAAGCCTATGGACGCTTAACGGTAATGGCACAGTACTACAGCCGAGTAACACCGGTATTAGAAGTACCGCCAGAATCATTTACACCAGCACCAAAAGTGGATTCTGCCGTTGTTCGTTTAACGCCATATGAAGTATTACCACACCCATGTACTAACCTTAAGTGGCTAGACCGTGTTTGTCGTGAAGGCTTTAATCAGCGTCGTAAAACGATTCGTAACTGCTACAAAGCACTATTAACCGTTGAACAGTTAGAGCACTTAGGCGTAAACCCTGGACTACGTCCAGAGAATATTACTCTGCAACAGTTTGTTAAGATGGCAAACTGGTTAGATGCGAATCACCAAAACGCATAAAACAACGAGGGAAAGTATCATGCACTCAGCGATACATTTTACTATTCCTCGGCTCATAGCTATTTAGCTCAGTTTTCTGTCTTTACAGATACTGTTCTAAATAGCTATGAGATAAATCGTTACCTCCGCCAGAAGAAAGGAAGCACTATCTTGAGCGCGAATTCCCCCCCAACAATTAAATGCAATGTCGTTACTCATTATATTGAGGAACAATCTGAACCTGACAATCAGCGTTATGTTTTCTCATATACCATTACGATTAGAAACCTAGGAAAAGGTTCTGCCAAATTACTAAGCCGTTATTGGCTAATAACCGATGCAAATGGGAAACGGCTCGTGATTGAAGGTGAAGGCGTGGTTGGCGACCAACCAGAAATAAAGATGAACGAAGAATATACTTATACCAGCGGTACGATCATTGAAACACCACTTGGTGTAATGCAAGGTCACTACGTCATGGACACTGAAGATGGTGAGACCTTTAAAGCTGAAGTATCTCCGTTTAGGTTAGCAATACCCAATATTCTCCATTAAGGAATTGTATGGCAACCTACCTTGTCGGTGATATCCAAGGTTGTTTAGACGATCTTCTTTATCTTCTTGAACAAGCTAAATTTAACCCTAAACATGATGAACTGTGGTTGGCTGGAGATCTCGTCGCGAGAGGGCCAAAGTCGCTAGAAACATTACGTTTTGTGAAAGGTTTAGATCGCTCCGCTACCATTGTTTTAGGCAATCATGACCTGCATTTATTAGCGACAGCTAACGGTATTACCAAACCAAAAAAGAAAGATAAAATTCAAGCCATTTTAGACGCGCCAGACTCAGTAGAATTGCTCGAGTGGCTGCGTAAACAACCCCTTTTTGCTAACCATCCAACATTACCTTTTGCCATGTCACATGCGGGGATTCCACCTCAATGGAACTTATCGCAAACGCAACAATACGCCCGTGAAGTGGAAGTCTGTTTACAATCCGATGACTACCTTTGGCTGCTAAAAAATATGTATGGCTGTGGTCCAGATTTTTGGTCTAACGAACTCATTGGGATTGAACGATACCGTTTTACGATTAATGCCCTTACTCGGATGCGCTTTTGCTACCCTGATGGACGATTGGATATGGCATGTAAATTATCCCCTAACGATCCTGACATAGGCGAACTTGTACCTTGGTTTGATCTTCCACGTCACCAAGTATTAGATAAAAAAATAATCTTTGGTCATTGGGCTGCATTATGTGGTCATGAAGATGAGAAAGTCATTGGGCTCGATACGGGGTGTGTCTGGGGAAATAGCATGACATTGTTACGTTGGGAAGATAATGCTCGCTTTGAAAAAGCGTGTCCAGCTCATGCGAATTAATCTATGCGATAACGATATTATCCAATGAAATAACTAGCTGTCAGTTTCATATGAATAACACTGACAGCAAATACCATTCTGAATTGATATAAAACCTTAAGTAAGATCGACGTTGCGATCTAAAATCACAAATTGCATATCATGCGCGTTCTTTTCATCAGAAGAATAGTGTTCAGTATAACTTTTAATCCAACCATCTCCCCAATCTGGGAAGCAAGTATCACCATCAACATCAAGATCGATAAATGTTAAATAAAGGCGATCAGCACTTGGTAAGCACGCCTCATAAATACTGCCGCCACCAATGATCATTAACTCTTCAATATCCCCAGCAGCATGCTTTGCCGCTTCTATATCGGCAACAACCGTAACACCTTCGACGCTAAATGCAGGGTTACGACTAATAACAATATTCAAACGACCAGGTAAAGGGCGACCAATTGATTCAAACGTTTTACGCCCCATCACAATTGGCTTACCCAAGGTAGATTTCTTAAACCATGCAAAATCTGCAGGTAAATGCCATGGCATCGCATTATCTTTACCAATAACGCGATCTTTAGCCATCGCTGCGATCATACTGATCTTCACTTCATATCTCCTTAAGTAATACCCATAGATAAATTTATACCACTGACCGGCGACGATAAAACAATAGCCCAGGCATTGCCAGTCCAATAGCTAAAGCAGCCACAATAAAGACAGCCTTCAGAACATTTTCTATCATCAAACCCCATAATTCGACACTGTAGCCACTATGATTAATTTCAACCAATGCAATCATCGCTTTAAACGCAAACACGCCGGGTACCATAGGAATCATTGCTGCAACGGTAAAGACTTTAGGGTGGGCAAGAAAACGATGTGACCAATGTACACCAATCATACCGACTAACGTTGCGGCACCTAACGTTGCCCATTCAATAGGTACACCCCAGTGCAATAATACAAAGCGACAGCCATGACCTAACGCCCCACCAATCGCACAATACTTTAAGGCTTTTTGAGGAACATTAAATACCAGCGCAAAACCAACGGCTGGGATCATCGAGAAAAACATATCGTTAAGTAATGCCATAAAAAAATCAAGATTGATCATGACAACCACCCCCATACACCGAGTACATTCATCGCAGCAACAATCCCCATACTGGTCGATAATGTTAACAAGCTAGCTAGAGTCCAACGTGCTATACCCATATTCGAATATCCCTTCACCATATCAGAAATGGCATTAATTAAAGGGAACCCTGGAACGAGCATTAATACTGATGATGCCATGGCCAAGAAGGGGGTTTCACCAATTTGGTATACTTGACCTAAGCCCGAAATCAAGGTTGTGACAAAGGCTGTAACACCAAAATTAACAAGCGGATTAAAGTGGCAATGGGCAATTTCTTGTCGCACAAACATGCCCACAGAAGAAGCAATAAACGTCAGAAGAAATACCGGCCAATCACCACCAGCTAACCGGCTAAATGAAGCACAAGACAAGCCGATCATCACAATAACAAGGAAACGGTTATACCTCAGAGGTTTGATCTTTTCTAAACGATGATGCACGCTGTCTATATCTAATAACCCTCGTTCAGCCATAATGCAAACTCGCTGGATATCGGTCACAACTTGCATATTTATCCCACGATCTTGGCAGCGACGTGTCGTTGTAATACAACGTCCGTGATTCAGGGTCGTGATGACCATAGAGCTTGCAGACAGCGACACCTCAACACTCTCAACGCCCAAGGCGACACCTAATCGACAGGTTACATCAGTGACTAGCGTGCTTTCAGCACCATGCTGGAGTAGCTTCTGTCCTGCAGCCACTGCCAATCGTGATACTTCTCTCTGTTCAGGCTCTGATAACCGCCTCAATCCCGTTGTCATGCTATTCCCTTAGTTCATTCATTGCAGCAGCTATAGTGACTCATCAATCACATTCTACTTAAAGTACCATTAAGAATAATTATCAGACAAATCAATTATAGCCTTGTTGATTAGACACAAAAAAACCGCTCATAAGAGCGGCTTTCATTAAGATAATCAGTGTAAGCTATTATGATAGCTAACGATTACGGCTTGTAGATGATCTCTACGTCGTAATCATCTTCATTCCAGTTATCCCAATCGTCATCATCGTCATCATCTTCTTCAGCTTTTTTAATTTGCTCAGCGTGATAATCGTCCCACTTGAATTCAACCTTCTCAACTTTCTCTTCAACTTCGTCATACTTATTCTGAGGAAGTGATTCGATCGTTGTCATTAGGTCGTAAGTTAGCTCTTTAGTACCGTCACGAGTAAGTGCAGAGATACAGTAGTAATCACCTTCCCACGCTAACGCTTCTAAGACTTCGCTAATTTTCGCTTGTGTATCTTCTTCTGACAACAAATCAACTTTGTTGAAGATAAGCCAACGCGGTTTATTTGCTAACTTATCACTGTATTTGTCCAGCTCGTTAATAATTGTAAATGCATTCTCAATTGGGTCAGAACCATCAGCAGGTAGCAAATCAATCATGTGCAACAGTACACGACAACGCTCTAGGTGCTTAAGGAAGCGTATACCTAGACCTGCGCCATCAGCAGCACCTTCAATCAAACCAGGAATATCAGCAACAACGAAACTACGCTCAGCATCAACACGTACAACACCTAAGCTAGGAATCAAGGTGGTGAATGGGTAATCAGCAACTTTCGGCTTAGCGGCAGATACAGAGCGAATGAAGGTAGATTTACCAGCGTTAGGTAAGCCAAGCATTCCTACATCAGCAAGTAACAGTAGTTCAAGACGTAAATGACGAATTTCACCTTTACTGCCCATTGATTTTTGTCGAGGAGCACGGTTCACAGATGACTTAAAGCGTGTGTTACCAAGACCGTGGAAACCGCCTTTAGCAACCATCACTTTAACGCCGTGATCCGTTAAGTCAGCAATGACTTCACCTGTTTCTTCATCGATCGCACGAGTACCAACAGGAACAGTCAAGATCTTATCTTCACCACGATGACCCGTACAGTTACCACCACGACCATTTTCGCCACGTTCAGCAGCATGGAAGCGCTCAAAACGGAAATCAATCAATGTATTAACGTTTTCATCTGCGAGTAGGTAAACATCACCACCGTCGCCGCCATCACCGCCGTCAGGACCGCCTCGAGGCACATACTTTTCAGTACGGAAACTAACGGTACCGTTACCACCGTCGCCAGCATCAGCTCGAATTACCGCTTCATCTACAAACTTCATCTTTTTCTCCGCACTGTGGCGTTTAACATACGAGTCTGACTTATTACATGCTTTACGCACATTAAATTAATCAGATTGTATTAACCATTGTAATGGACCTTGGCTATTTGTGCTGGCGAATAATTTTATGGCCAATTGCACAGAACATGGCACTGCTCACCACAACCATTGCACCGAGATACCCTAAAGTATTAAGGTCTGCTGCTACAAAGAATTGTGGCCAAATCAAACTAGCAAGGTCTACAAATAATATCGTAAACAAGGGAGCAAGGGTAATAACCGCACTCACTTGTGAAGCTTGCCAACGTGCCATTGCTTCAGCAAATGCACCGTATCCTACAAGCGTATTAATACAGCAGAACATCAACATGCCCAACTGTCTCGAATCCATTAATAAAAGCTGCTCTGGTTGAGCCATCGGCGTAAGCATTAGTGCACAGATCACATAGATCATCAGTAAGATCTGAGGTGAACTGAACTGCTTAAGCAAGCACTTTTGTGCCAGCGCATAAACAACCCAAACTAAAGCGGCAACGACTGCTAATAATACGCCAAGCGTATACCCTGTAAAACTCGTTAATAAATCAACTAGTTTTTCATTAAAAAACAGGAGCAAACCGAACACCAAGCATGACACACCAATTATTTGGTGTACGCCTAACTTTTCTTTAAACAGCCATACACTCGACAATAACAAAATGACGGGAGCCAACTGAATAATGACCTGAACCACTGAAGGATCTAGGAATTTTAATGCACTGTTATACAGTACAAAGTTACCAGCAAGACCAATACTACCCAGCAATAACAGACCAATATCTGAAAGCCTAGCAGATTTAACTTGAGGTAATTGCTTTCGCCAAAATAACCAAACACCTAAACCAATAGAAGCAGTTACAAAGCGATACCAAACGATGGTAAAGGGATCCATCACTTCTACAGCTTGTTTCATGGCAATGGGCAAAGCCCCCCAAAAAACAGCCGTTGTCAGTGCTAAAGCCATACCAGCAGCAGGGTTATGAGTAGACATAAACCCTCCATAAATAAAAAGCCCCGCCAATAGGCAGGGCTTTAATATTCGTTACGAGGCTAAATTAAGCAGCTTCGATAGTTACGAATTTGCGGTTTTTAGGACCTTTAACTTCGAACTTAACTTTACCGTCAGTAAGTGCGAATAGTGTGTGGTCTTTACCCAAACCAACGTTAGTGCCTGCGTGGAACTTAGTACCACGTTGACGAACGATGATGTTACCTGCAAGTACAGATTCACCACCGAAGCGCTTAACACCTAGACGTTTACTTTCTGAATCGCGGCCGTTATTAGTAGAACCGCCAGCTTTTTTGTGTGCCATCTTTAAATTCTCCTAGTTATTAAGCGCTGATGCCAGTGATTTTGACTTCAGTGAACCACTGACGGTGGCCCATTTGCTTACGAGAATGCTTACGACGACGGAACTTAACGACTTTAATCTTATCGCCACGACCGTGCGTTACAACTTCAGCAGTTACTTTACCACCAGTTACGAATGGTGCACCAACTGTTACTTCTTCACCGTTAGCAACTAAAAGAACGCAATCAAACTCAACGTTTGCGCCAGTTTCAGCTTCTAGTTTTTCCAAGCGCAAGGTTTGACCTTCGCTTACTCGGTGTTGCTTACCACCACTTTGGAAAACAGCGTACATGTCTTACTCCGCTTCTCCGCATAGGCCATTTGCCACGTAAATTTTGGGCAATGGGTATGCGCTTAATCTTGTCATCAATAGGGCGCGAATGTTACGTGAAAACGACGCTTCTGGCAACCCATTAAAGAAAGAAAATTGGTGGAAAGGTGTTCAATAATTTAAGCGGTCTCATTATGATTAATCGGGGTTATGAATAAAGATATAATTTAGTGTAAGATTCCATAACTGTTTTGAATAATTCTCCGCCTTAAGCGGCCAACAATTTTGCTGGATGTATAATGGATTTTAAAGCTATCCAAGCGCTCACCGCCAACGATATGGCGGAAGTTGACGCGAAGATACAAGCACAACTGAACTCAGATGTAGCTCTTATTAATCAACTAGGCTTTTACATTGTAAGCGGTGGTGGCAAACGCTTACGTCCAATGCTTGTCGTTCTTGCCGCTCGAGCTTTGGGCTATCAAGGAGACAAACATATAACGGCTGCTGCATTTGTAGAATTTATTCATACTGCAACATTGTTACATGACGACGTTGTTGATGAATCAGACATGCGCCGTGGTAAAGAAACAGCCAATGCTGCATTTGGTAATGCAGCGAGCGTTCTTGTCGGGGACTATATTTATACCCGTTCATTTCAAATGATGACGAGTCTTAGATCGTTAAAGATCCTTGATGTCATGAGTGAAGCAACAAATGTGATCGCTGAAGGTGAAGTTCTGCAGCTAATGAACTGCAATGATCCTAATACGACTGAAGATAACTATATGCAGGTTATCTACTCTAAAACGGCGCGTCTTTTTGAAGCTGCAACTCAGATTTCTGCGATTATCACAGAATCTTCTACTGAAGTTGAAGTTGCGCTGCAAGACTATGGCCGTTACCTCGGTACTGCTTTTCAGCTCATTGATGATGTGTTGGATTATGTCGCAGATGGCAAGGAGATGGGTAAAAACGTGGGTGATGACCTTTCCGAAGGCAAACCAACACTTCCACTGCTACATGCTATGCATAATGGTAATGAAGCGCAATCAGCCATGATTCGTGAAGCGATTGAAAAATCCAATGGCATGGACAAACTAAACGATATTCTTGCCGCCATGCGCGAAGCTGGCTCTTTGGAATACACTCAACAACGTGCGGAAGAAGAAGCAGATAAAGCAATCGCAGCACTAGCGCCCATTGCTGAGTCTGATTACAAAGAAGCGTTAATCCAACTAGCCCATTTAGCGGTTAAACGTACAAAGTAAAATCGATATTTCGATAAAAAGCCTGCCTCGTGCAGGCTTTTTTATATCCCGACGATCCTCACAGTGATCCAAACACCAACATCGGATCGTATCTATACTTATATTAATCGAAAATCGCTTTTAAGTAATAGGAGACGTTATGCAAATTAAAGATCTAAAGCAGGGAATGTGGATCGAATGCCAACGGGGTGTGGCTGAAATAATTTCAATTGATCAAGCGAACAATGTAGTGATCATTGAAAGCAAAGATGATCATACACGCAACACTATTCAATGCGATGACATTACCGATCAGCCTCAGCTTCATACTGGTTGCGACAGTTACTATTAACAATGTAAGCCATTACAAATATGAACGCATAAAAAAAGCGACATATAATGTCGCTTTTTGATGAGAGTTATATGCAGCTATTATTTAGCAGCAAACTCTTCACCTAGTGTAATATCTGAAGTCAGGGTATCTAGCATGTTATTTAGTGCTTCTTGTTCAAAAGTACTTAGTTTGCCGTAATCCATCACTTCTTCTACACCTTCTTTACCTAATAGAACTGGCTGTGCAAAGAAACGTGCATGCTTACCATCACCTTCAACATAAGCACACTCAACAATACCCTGCTCACCTTGTAGGGCGCGAACAAGTGAAAGACCAAAGCGATAAGCCGCTTGACCCATAGATAGTGTTGCAGAACCACCACCCGCTTTAGCTTCTACTACTTCAGTACCTGCATTTTGAATGCGTGGCGTTAATGCTTTAATTTCTTCGTCAGAAAACTCAACACCTTCAACTTGAGACAATAAAGGTAGAATAGTCACACCTGAATGACCACCAATGACTGGTACCTGAATGTCACTTGGATTTTTACCTTTTAATTCAGCAACAAATGTTTCTGAACGAATAATATCAAGTGTTGTGATACCAAATAAACGACGCTTGTCATATACACCTGCTTTTTTCAATACATCCGCAGCAATCGCTACCGTCGTATTTACAGGGTTAGTAATGATACCTACGCATGCTTTTGGGCATACAACAGCAATTTTTTCAGCTAAAGATTTAATGATGCCTGCGTTTACATTGAAAAGATCAGAACGATCCATTCCTGGTTTACGTGCAACACCAGCAGAGATTAATACAACATCAGCACCTTCTAATGCAGGTGTTGGATCGACACCACCATACCCCTTAATAGAAACAGGAGTTGGGATATGGCTAAGATCAGCCGCAACACCAGGAGTTACTGGAGCAATATCATATAGCGCAAGATCAGAACCTGCAGGTAAGCCGTTTTTCAACAGTAAAGCCAATGCCTGGCCAATACCACCTGCAGCACCAATTACAGCAACTTTCATTTTCGTTCTCCTTTACGATAGAAGTATAATTTCAGACCTGCTAAAGACGTTATAGCAAGCAATTGTTAAATACAATCGAACACAATCAGCTTTGCGAAGTCACGCACTCTCATCATAAGGTGGGCTTACTGCGTGCGACAAGGAAAAGAATAAATGAATGGCACTTACTCCACAAAATTTATTCATCGCAACAAATAACAATACTGCATAACAGATCAAATAAGTTGTATGAAAAGATATTGACCGAGCCTATAACAGTGATTGAAACGTCAATTTCAATGAACACTGTTTGCTACTAACCAATAGGTTATGCAAAAATACGTCACCTCGTCCCTGTACATAAAATTTACTTATGCGAAATTCAGATAAACAAGAACGCTTAATTAAAGCATTCAAATCTATTCTTAAAGAAGAAAAGTTCAGCTCCCAAGGTGAAATTGTTGATGCCTTGAAAGCTCAGGGGTTCGACAACATCAACCAATCCAAGGTCTCCCGTATGCTGACCAAGTTCGGTGCTGTCCGTACTCGTAATGCAAAAATGGAGATGGTCTATTGTTTACCAATTGAACTAGGTGTGCCGACTACTACAAGTCCTTTAAAGGAACTCGTAATGGAAGTGGGTCATAACAGCGCCCTAGTTGTCATTCATACCGGCCCAGGTGCCGCACAAGTTATCGCTCGCTTACTGGATTCATTAGGTAAAGCAGAAGGTATCCTTGGTGTTGTTGCAGGTGATGATACAATTTTCATTACCCCAACCAACACAACAACAACAGAAGAGCTCTTTAATTCTGTGTGTGACCTTTTCGATTACAGCATCTAATCAAAAATCGGGGGCTTTTAGCCCCCATTAAATGAGATAAAGCTCACAATCAAGAAAACTTATCCCCCCTCGAACAAAACATCACCAACCAATTGATAAAAAAGACAAATAACAAGAAATAGTCAACTATCCCCCTCCTTTTTATCAAACATTTTGTACATCTTTGTTAACACAGTTTTAAATATTTCCATCAACTTTGCTATTATCTGGCTGATTTACTTCCGCAAGGATGCCTTTCCATCGATGGAAAACATTTCCTAAATGGAGATAACTACAATCAATAAGGGACAAGCATGGCATTTAAAAAATTACTACAAATGAGTGCACTAGCAGGCGTTGTAATGACAGCAGGCATGGCTAACGCTCAAGAATTTGTAACCATTGGTACTGGTTCTGTTACGGGTGTTTATTACCCAACAGGCGGCGCTATTTGTAAACTAGTCAATAAAAGCAGCAAAGAGCACAATGTTCGTTGTTCTGTAGAATCAACAGGTGGTTCTATCTATAACGTCAATACCATGCGTGCTGGCGAATTAGATTTTGGTATTGTTCAATCAGATTGGCAGTACCACGGTTATAACGGTACGAGTAAATTTGAAAAACAAGGACCGTACAAGAAATTACGTGCTGTATTCTCATTACATACAGAACCATTCAACATCATCGCCCGTACTGATGCTGGTATTGATAGCGTTGAAGATTTAAAAGGCAAGCGCGTAAATATTGGTAATCCAGGTTCTGGTGACCGTGCAACAATGGGTGTTGTAATGGACGCCCTAGGTTGGACTAACGCTGACTTTAAACTCACGTCAGAATTAAAAGGTTCTGAGCGCTCACAAGCACTTTGTGACAATAAAATTGACGCCTTTGTCTATGTTGTTGGTCACCCAAACGGTTCAATCAAAGAAGCGACAACATCTTGTGATGCGAAGCTAATACCTGCAACAGGCGCTGCAATTGAAAAAATTGTTGCTGATAACCCGTACTACACAACAACAACAGTACCAGGTGGCATGTATAAAGGCTCAAACGAAGATGTAAACAGCTTCGGTGTTGCAGCAACGATGGTTTCTACAACAGATGTTTCTGATGAAGTCGTTTACGAAGTAGTAAAAGCCGTATTTGAAAACTTCAGCACCTTCAAACGTCTACACCCAGCATTTGCTAACTTGAAGAAAGAAGACATGATCAAAAATGGTCTATCTATCCCTCTTCACCCAGGTGCAATCCGCTACTACAAAGAAGCTGGTCTTCTTCCAAAATAATCAAGATTGACTACATTTAAGAGGCACTCCGTTGCCCCCATGCGCCGCGATTGCGGCGCATGTTATTTAACATGCCCATAAAAAATCATAAAAAACAGGATGCTGCATGACGAAAACAACAGACACGTCACCAGATGTTCAAGACATGGTGGCACAAGCAGATACTGGAGCACGAACCCCCGCAGGTATTGCTGGGCGTATTTTATGGTTAGTTCCACTGTGTTGGTCACTATTCCAATTATGGTACGCATCACCGCTCCCATTTATTTTTAACTTTGGCATCCTTAACGACACCGAAGCACGTTCAGTACACCTCTCTTTTGCTATTTTTCTGGCGTTTACCGCTTACCCTGCTCTAAAAAACTCGCCACGCGATCATATTCCAGTCGTTGATTGGATCCTGGCGTTAGCGGGCAGTTTTGCCGCTGGTTATATCTACATTTTCTATACCAGCCTCGCTGAACGTTCAGGCGCTCCTACTCAAATAGATATTGTGGTTGCGGTAATGGGCATGGTCCTATTACTTGAAGCAACTCGTCGTGCACTTGGTCCGCCTCTAATGGTTGTCGCAGCTGTCTTCTTGCTGTACACCTTTGGTGGCCCACATATGCCAGATGTTATTGCACATAAAGGGGCTAGTCTAAATAAGGCAATGTCTCATTTATGGCTAACTACAGAAGGGGTATTTGGTGTTGCACTTGGCGTATCAACCTCCTTCGTCTTCTTATTTGTATTATTTGGTGCAATGTTAGAGCGAGCCGGAGCTGGGGCTTATTTCATTAAAGTCGCATTCTCTTTATTAGGTCATATGCGTGGCGGGCCAGCTAAAGCCGCCGTTGTTGCATCAGGGTTATCAGGGTTAGTATCTGGCTCATCAATCGCGAACGTTGTTACCACTGGTACCTTTACTATTCCATTGATGAAGCGCGTCGGATTCTCCGGCGAAAAAGCCGGGGCCGTTGAGGTCGCAGCGTCAACTAATGGACAGCTTACTCCACCAATCATGGGTGCAGCAGCATTCCTAATGGTTGAGTATGTCGGTATTTCTTATGTCGAAGTTATTAAAGCGGCAATTTTACCTGCATTAATTTCGTATATTGCCTTGCTGTATATTGTCCACCTTGAAGCCTGTAAAGCAGGTATGACTGGGCTACCACGTCGTTATAAGCCAACCATGGCACAAAGCTTATTATCATTTGTGGTCACGATACTGGGTCTGATAGTGATCAGTGGTGCGGTTTATTACGGTATCGGCTGGACAAAAGATGTATTCGGCACAGCTGCAACGCCAATGATTGCTGTTGCGATTTTAATTGCCTATGTTGCTTTGATAAAAGTCTCGGCTAACTATCAAGATCATACGATGGAAAGCCCAGATGAAGAACTAACCGAAGTGCCAGACCCAGGCCCTACGATTAAATCTGGTCTGTATTTCTTATTGCCTATCGTTGTACTGGTTTGGTGCTTAACCGTTGAACGCTTTTCTCCTGGTCTTTCTGCATTTTGGGCAACCGTCTTTATGATTTTCATTTTACTAACACAGCGCCCATTATTGGCACTGTTTAATAAAGAGAAAACATTAACCGATGCCGCACGCGAAGGTGCTAATGATCTCATCGAAAGTCTTGTTTCTGGTGGCAGAAACATGATCGGTATCGGTGTCGCAACAGCAGCTGCAGGTGTCGTGGTAGGCGTAGTTACACTAACGGGTATCGGCTTGGTAATGACTGACTTTGTCGAGTTCATTTCAGGCGGAAATATCATGCTAATGCTGCTATTTACAGCAATTATTAGCTTAATATTAGGAATGGGGCTGCCAACAACCGCGAACTACATCGTGGTATCAACGCTAATGGCACCCGTTATTGTAACGCTTGGGGCACAAAGTGGACTCATCATCCCGTTAATTGCAGTACATCTATTCGTATTCTATTTTGGTATTCTTGCCGACGATACGCCACCTGTCGGTCTTGCCGCTTTTGCAGCCGCAGCGATTGCCAAATCTGACCCAATAAGAACAGGTATTCAAGGCTTTACCTACGATATTCGGACTGCAATTTTGCCATTTATGTTTATCTTCAATACGCAATTATTGTTGATCGACATTGATTCCTGGTGGCACCTCACCCTTACTATCGTATCAGCCGTTATAGCAATGTTAACCTTCTCTGCCGCGACACAAGGTTGGTGGTTTACCAAAACGAAATGGTGGGAAGTCGCATTACTCCTCTTAATTACCTTCTCATTATTCCGCCCTGGTTATTGGTGGGATATGGTCTACGATGCCAAGCATGAAATGCCAGGTACATTGATCGTCGACGCTGCAGATAAGTTAGCGGTTGGCCAACCTCTTGAATTACAAGTCAGTGGTGAAAACTTAGAAGGTAAGTTTATTACTAAGCATGTACTGTTACCATTTGATGAAGATGCCATTGATCCCAATGATCGCATTGCATCAACAGGGCTGATGCTACGTCAAGACGGTGAAAAAATGATTGTTGATATGATTGAGTTTGGTAGCTCTGCAGAAGCAGCAGGTATCGACTTTGATTGGGAAATCACGAAAGTGAGCCTTCCGGCAGTCAGACCAATGAAAGAATGGGTTTTTGTTCCCACTTTACTTCTTTTAGGTGCTTTAGGATGGAACCAACGCCGACGAGCAAAAGCTGAATTGACAAAATAACGACTCAGCATAACGGTCTAAACTCTAAAGGGAGCATCCACTTCCTTTAGAGCCATACAATTATAGAGAATAATATGTATAAGCAAATTTTGGTTCCTGTTGATCTAAATGAAAAAGGTTTTGCAGACAAGGCTGTTGAATTGGCTGTATGGCATGCAAAACAATCTAACGCGACGATTCATTTATTGAATGTATTACCAGGTATTCACATGTCATTGGTATCGAGCTACTTCCCCAAAGATGCAGCTCGTAAAATGATGCAAGATACTCAAAAGCAACTCAAAGCATTTGCAGAGCAATATATTCCAGATGAAGTATTACATCACCTGCATGTTTGTGAAGGGAAAACCTGGACAACAATCCTTGAGTATTCAGAAAAAATTGGTGCCGACCTCATCATCATGCCAAGCCATAAACGTTCGAAGCTCGATCGCGTTATGCTAGGCTCTGTTGCTTCAAAAGTAGTTGAAAACTCACCAATTAATGTATTGGTATTAAAGCCGCAGGCCCACCTTAAATAGGTCAAATAATACAAATAAAAAAGCCCACAGTTGTGGGCTTTTTTCAATAATAAGCGCTATTTTTTTCGCTGATCATATCCCCAACGAGGAACAAGACCTTGTTCAATACTCAAATGATCCAGCATTCTTGCGACCATAAAATCAACAAGATCATTGATGGATTCAGGCTGATGATAAAACCCCGGAGCTGCGGGCATAATCGTCACCCCCATTTTTGATAACTTCAGCATATTCTCAAGATGAAGAGTAGAGAACGGTGTTTCTCGTACCACCATTAATAGCTGCCCACGCTCCTTCATGACAACATCGGCTGCACGTTCAATCAAGTTGTCAGACATACCGTGTGCGACAGAGGCTAGCGTTCCAGTAGAGCAAGGGCATACAATCATTTTCTTCGGTGCCGCAGATCCTGATGCAACTGGCGAGAACCAATCATCTTTACCACATACTGATAATTGACTGGCGTCGCACTGTAAATGTTCAACTAAAATAGCCTTCGTAGCATCAGGGCCAGCTGGTAACTTCAAGCCATGCTCGGTAGCCAACACCACCCTTGCAGCAGACGAAATCAGCAAATACACATGATAATCAGCAGCAAGCAAGCACTCTAATAAACGCAAGCCATAAGGAGCACCAGAAGCGCCAGTCCACGCTAAGGTAATGCGTTTATCTTTCATTGTTCAAACCCTTAATCACCATTATTTAGCCGCTAGAGCAGCAAGTAGCTTGTCATGAATGCCACCGAAACCACCATTGCTCATCACTAGAATAGTGTCGCCATCTTTCGCTTCAGTGACAATTTTATCCACCAGCTTATCGAGGTCAATATCCGTTGCTGCTGGCTGTGAACAACCATCGGCAATTTCATTAACTGACCATGGAATAGTGTCTGGTTGATAGATAAACACGTAATCAGCTGCATTTAATGCAGGGGCGATATCCCCTTTATGCACCCCAAGTTTCATCGTATTTGAACGCGGCTCTAGTACTGCCAAAATACGTTGTTCGTCGCCTACTTTTGCGCGTAATCCACCTAAGGTCAGCTCAATCGCGGTTGGGTGATGGGCAAAATCATCATAGACCTTAACGCCTTTCACTTCGCCTTTTAATTCTAGGCGGCGCTTAGTATTAATAAATGTTGCTAATGCTTCACAGCCCAGATCTGGCGTAACACCAACATGACGCGCCGCTGCGATCGCCATTAGTGCATTACTCACATTATGATCACCGACTAAATCCCAACGTACTGTACCGATCATTAAGCCATCAAGGTACACATCAAATACACTACCATCAGTCATTTGCTTTTTCGCAATCCAATGACCATCGTCTCCGGTAAATTCAAGCTCACTCCAACACCCCATATCAAGGGTCTGCTGAATACTCTCTACACCTTTGGGTGCCAAAATGCGTCCATTACTTGGCACTGTTCTCACTAAGTGATGAAACTGACGTTGAATGGCTTTCAAATCATCAAAAATATCAGCGTGATCGAACTCCAAATTATTCATAACAAGCGTTCGAGGGTGATAATGAACAAACTTAGAACGTTTATCAAAAAAAGCACTATCGTATTCGTCCGCTTCGACAACGAAAAACATACTTTCACCTAAGCGGGCAGAGATACCAAAGTTGCCAAGTACTCCCCCCACTAGGAAGCCCGGTTCATACCCACAATCTTCAAGGATCCACGCTAACATGCTGGCAGTTGTCGTCTTACCGTGTGTGCCAGCAACAGCTAAAACCCAACGATCATGTAATAGAAACTCTTGTAGCCATTGGGGGCCAGAGGTATAGCGCAAATTGCTATTCAGTACATGTTCAACGCACGGGTTACCACGGCTCATTGCATTGCCGATAACCACCAAATCAGGCGCAGGGCTTAATTGCGCAGGATCATACCCCTGAATAATCTCAATTCCCTGAGATTCAAGCAAAGTACTCATTGGAGGATAAACATTGGCATCACTGCCAGTCACTTTATGGCCCAATTGTCTGGCTAGGGTTGCAGCCCCGCCCATAAATGTGCCGCATATACCTAAAATATGAATGTGCATAACGTCTGGCTCACTGGCTAAATTAAGGTCATTTCACGCTTTTGTATTACTTCGTTACCATAAAAAAGATCTTTCTATACAATTTGTCATATACAAACAGGTAACACTTTATAAAACAGGTACGCAAAATTGTCCATTCGAGACATTGTACCTGACATAAACGCCCCAGTGACAACTTGATGCAAGGATTGTACATGCCCAATATGAAAACTCTTGGTGAGTTCATCGTAGAGAAACAAAATGACTTCCCCCATGCTAGCGGTGATCTATCATCACTGTTAGGCTCGATAAAACTTGCAGCAAAGATCGTCAACCGTGAAATCAACAAAGCTGGATTAGTTGATATTACTGGTGCCGTAGGCAGCGAAAATGTTCAGGGTGAAGAACAACAAAAACTTGACCTGTATGCCAACGATAAATTCAAGGCAGCAATGGAAGCTCGAGACCAAGTATGTGGTGTGGCGAGTGAAGAAGAAGATGAAGCGGTTACGTTCAATAAAGATCTAAATCGCAATGCTAAATATGTCATCTTAATGGACCCACTTGATGGGTCTTCAAACATTGACGTCAATGTCTCTGTCGGTACTATTTTTTCTATTTATCGTCGTGTTTCACCGATTGGCACTACACCCACCCAAGAAGATTTCTTACAACCAGGTAATCAACAAGTTGCCGCAGGTTATGTGATCTATGGTTCATCAACCATGTTGGTTTACACCACAGGTAATGGCATTCATGGCTTTACATATGATCCATCATTAGGTGTATTCTGCTTATCTCATGAAAGTATGCAGATTCCAGAAGATGGTCAAATTTACTCAATAAACGAAGGGAACTACATTCGTTTTCCACAAGGTGTTAAAAAGTACATTAAGTTCTGCCAAGAAGATGTACCTGCAGATAACCGCCCTTACACTTCTCGTTATATTGGCTCTTTAGTCTCAGATTTTCACCGAAATCTGTTAAAGGGGGGTATTTATATGTACCCAAGTACGGCAATGTATCCAAACGGAAAGCTCCGCTTATTATATGAATGCAATCCAATGGCATTTTTAATGGAACAAGCCGGTGGTATTGCTTCAGATGGTAAAAATCGCATCTTGGACATCATACCAACTGAGTTGCATCAGCGTGTTCCCTTCTTCGTTGGCTCAACCAATATGGTTAAGCAAGTTGAATCATTTATAGAAGAATACCCAGAGCAATACTAATAAAATAACAGCAGGTTGTGCATTGCAACCTGCTGTACTTCATCATAATACATGTTCAATGAAAGCCTCTTCATCGAATAATATAGAGATAGGTCAGCCTTTTTACTTGTTTCTGTCTAAAGGTAATAGTGAACCACCAATTTTCTTTTTATTTTAGATTCACTGGTTATAATTCTTATATCTACAACATTTTATTAACGTAATATAAGGAAGTTAATCATGAGCCTTAATCAGGTACCTGCAGGAAAGGATATTCCTGAAGACATTTATGTTGTTATTGAAATTCCAGCCAATGCAGATCCAATTAAATACGAAGTCGATAAAGATACTGGTGCCATTTTTGTCGATCGCTTTATGTCATCTCCAATGTTCTACCCATGTAACTATGGCTATGTTAATGACACGCTATCGTTAGACGGTGATCCTGTTGATGTATTAGTACCAACACCTTATCCATTAGTACCAGGCGCCGTTATTCGTTGCCGTCCTGTTGGCGTGCTAAAAATGTCAGATGAATCAGGTGAAGATGCAAAAATAGTGGCCGTTCCACATAGTAAATTAAGCAAAGAGTATGATCATATCCAAGATGTAAATGATCTACCTGAGCTGCTTAAAGCACAAATCACCCACTTCTTTGAACGTTACAAAGAGCTCGAAGTCGGTAAATGGGTAAAGGTCGACGGATGGGAAGATGCCGCAGCTGCCAAAGAAGAGATAATGACATCTTTTAAACGTGCTCAAGAAAAATAATACTCATATCATTTTCAAGTAAACGCTTCTATTAAGAGGCGTTTATATTCTCCCTTAGCATTACAGAAAGAGCATTCCACGTGAGAGTATATTCCTCTTTTATATCGGCATTATTGTTATTAACCAGCCTCACGATAACAAACGTGCATGCAGAAGTCGTTACAGCTAAAGAATTTTGGCAGCATTACAATACAGGAAACCCACTGCTAATTGATGTTCGTTCTAATGACGAATTTATGGCAGGTCACCTTCCTCAATCGATTAATATCCCTTTCGATAAAATAGGATCAATAACATCTTTCTCTGATGATAAATCTCAAATAATTTTATTATATTGCCGTTCAGGTCGGCGAGCCGAGATAGCAGAGCAAGCATTGAAAAAGTTGGGGTATAACAATATTTATAATGGCGAGAATTACGAAAAACTTCTTGTCGCGATGCCAGAATCTATCAGTCAGGATAAAAAATAAGGCACGATAACTAACGCTATCATGACTTTAAATTACTGATTATTTATCCGTTAATTCTGTACAATTTTACTGACGGTGCTTTACATACACATTCCAATCACCCGTCATTATCTGTGGGCGACCTTGAATAGATAATTGGTATGTATATACCCATGCTTCACCCCATACCGTCGATACGAGGTGCCGCTCGTATAACGTCGGATATCCCTCTAAACGATCCAGTGCTTGTAACGTCAAATTATCAACTTTATACACCTCGCCATATAAAGGTAAGGTGCAGTCATGATTTTCAAGTAAAGCCGGATATAGCCCTAAATCATAAAGGGCATATCCACTATCTAGTTTACAGGCACCAAGAAAATCCGCTGTTTTCAACCAATGATGATTACTTTGACCCGCTCTTAACGTGCCATAAACCAGAACTTTACACGACATAACCTTTACCACATCCGTTACATTAGCCAATACTATTAATTAAATTCAAATTGATATAATAGATCGACAGCGCTGTCGAGTCCCGATACTGCTTCAACGTATAGATCAGTCATTAAACGATAACGAACGGTAAATTCACCAATAGAATCAAAGATCCCGACACCGTATTTCACTTGAAGACCAGGAGCAATATACCCCCCAATAGTGACTTGTGAATCATCACCGGATCCTGCCGTCGAGACACTCAGATCTTGAACCCCTACCGCTTTGCCTACATCACCCACCAGCTGACCACTTTGCGCTAACCCCATGCCAATCAAAGCGGTTGTCATGGCATTATTATTGTCTCCACCTTCACTATCGATATCTTTACCTTGAAGGATATATGACAACGCATTTTGTTGAGGCATTGCTGGGTCTGAGAAAATATCAACTTTAGGTGCATCTGCTGGACCCGTTACTCGAAGGCCAGCAATAACATCATCTTCAATATTATCGGGGTCACGAATGGCTTCAATAGATAGATAAGGTTGATCAGCAGGACCATTAAATAGTATTTGCCCTTTACGAATCACTAACTCTTGACCAAAAGAACGATAAGACGACCCTTTAGTGATATTTACCTCACCATAAATCAGTGGGCCTTTACCTGCTTGTCTAACGCTCAGCTTACCAATAAGGCCCGCTTTAAGTCCAAAAGCAGACAATTTCACATCATCACCGATCTTCACTAAAACATTGGTTTTAATATCAAAGGGAATGCTTTCTTCATTTTTCACTGGTTTAAGGTTATCGCCAAGAATGATTTCATCATCAGACACTGAAACAGCTGACTGTGGTAATTGCTTAACATTAATACGTCCCCAAGGAATACCTACATTACCGGTAATTTCAGCGCGTCGAGGCGATGCTGAAATCATCAAATCTGGCGATACTTTTAATGCGACCATGGGAGGAACACTCACTTGAAGTTCCTTACCATTGACATGTAATTCCGTTTTCCAGGCCGCCATATCTTGCCAATCACCCGAACCTCGGATAAGCAACTTACCATCAGGTGTTTGCACATTACCCTGTAAGGTGGCGTTATACCCAGCAAACGATGCTGTTATATCGGCATTGGTAACATCTAAAGGGACTTTTCGCCCTGTCGCCGTTACTCGTGTAACCTTAAATAGACCATTAATTGCAGGGTGTTTTATGGGACCGGTGACCGTTAAGTCTGTATCAACCTGCCCACCAAATTTATGATAATCCTTAATTACAGGCTCAAGAAAATCAAGCGTAAAACGATCTATCTTAACGTTCGCATTTAGCTGTTGATCACTTGTGAGCTGTGTAACCGTTGCTTT
Organism: Photobacterium profundum; assembly: GCF_003026285.1. Classification (GTDB taxonomy): domain Bacteria; phylum Pseudomonadota; class Gammaproteobacteria; order Enterobacterales; family Vibrionaceae; genus Photobacterium; species Photobacterium profundum. The sequence continues at coordinate 7,060 of NZ_PYOD01000011.1, read as the reverse complement.
ACCACTTAAATCACCGTTATTTTTTACAGCGACTAACCAATCCGCATTCAGTACATCATTTTTAACTTCAGCATTTAATGAAACGCTATCCCACCCAACAATAAGAGGATCTTCATCACGAGCAATTTGTTGTAAAACAGAGCCAGAAGGGAGCTTAATTTGAGCCTTTATATAAGGTGATGATTTGGGGGCCCATGTTGCTTCTAAGTTAGCACCCACTTTACCTGTTAACGTTGTTTCTTCTGGTATAAATGGCTTTATTAAATCAAAATCAAAATCATTAACTGCGACTTTTGCATGACCAGAAGCGCCTGCCTCTAGGTTTTCAACTAAGCACAATGATGATTTATCTTGCTGCCAACAATGTGCGGCAACATTTGCTAATGCTGTTTTTAAATTATACCCCAAGGCTGTTGGCTTATTCAGTTTCCAAGGGCCTACAGGCGTCTCGATTTTGGCTTGATTGAGCAGTCCTTGCCAACCAGTACTACGATCAAGCTTACCGGTTAATGCTAAATCAGCACTTACAGGATCAGCATTTAAATCAAGCAACAGCTTATGCTCATCCTCCGTTCCCCGAAATGTAAGATTTAAATCATTGAGCTTAAAAGTATCAAATGTTCCATTTTTGGCATTTAAACGAATATCCGCTTTTAATTGGGGAACGGGAGTCACTTCACCAGCCAATTCAAAAGACTCTAAAGCCGCTTGTTCTTGCCAACCTAGTGTATTTCCGCTTAAAGCTAAATCAATTTTAGGTTCTGCCATCTTTCCAGATAAATTAACCTTACCTTGCACTCGACCACGAAGCCCTGGTAATGATTGTGCTAAATCTGGCGCATCTATTTGTGCCGACATCGCCCACTCTTTGGTTAACTTACCTTTTGCCGTTAAGCCATTTGGTCCATGCTTTAAATTCAGCCCATCGGTTTCTAACTGAACATTGCCCTTGCCACTTCTGTCATTGGCATCAAGCTGACCGTTTAAAGTAAAAGATTGATCCATAACGACACCATCAATGGCTAACTCAGGTAGGGAAACAAACCAACCACCTTGTTTAGTTAAACCACCCGAGGTGCGAAAAGTCCCACTCAAGTCACCCTGAGCATCTGGCCATTCAATACCAGGTTGAATATGGCTAAAATCTAATTGACCTTGCCATTTGACAGCATCTTTCCAACTTGCATTTGCATTGCCCGTAATCGAACCACCTAGCGTATCGACCTTCAGGCTTTTCAATGCCACCTTATTTAAGTCACCGTCACCTTGAAGGTTTACAGCAACCGCAGGCATTGGATCCCCATCGATTTTACTTTTCACATTAAATGTAAAGCCATCCAAACTACCTTTCGCATTGAGCGTGGTATTTTCTACGTCAAACTCAGCTTTAGTATCAATCGGCCATTGAATGTGCTTACTCGACACTTTCAAATCAAACGGTAATTTAGAGTCTAATGGTGATAAATTGCCAGCAACAATTGCATCAATAGTGCCTTTTAAGCTGGCATTTAATGCCAGTTTAGCTAATGATCCAGATGCTTTAAGAGTAAGGTTATGCCCTTGTAAAGGCTCCAATGCTATATCGGTTACAGCATCAAGCAATAATGGATAATCGCCTGTTAACGAGACATTTGCGGTTGCATCTAGCTTTGCTTGAGGCACAACTAACGCAAGCTTACTTACATCAATATCACTGCCCTTAGCGGTTGCTACCAATTCCAACAAATTAACGGCTTGTGGGGTATCACCATTGAGTTTGAAGTCTTTTATTGTAAAACGCTCAATATCAAAAGACATTGGTAGTACGACTTCCGGCAATACAATTGGCTGAGAGGGTGAATCTGTAACACTTTTTTCTGGCTCGCTACCTTCAGCTTCAGATGGTGATGCTAAAGTGAGATCTATCCCTTGCCAGTCTGTTGGCTTCAAGATGACATGGCTACCTTCAAGCTCAGCAGCAGTTGAAAATTGCTCCCAAGCAACTTTATTGCCGAGAATATCGAATTTAATATCATCAAGTCGAACTCGATCAATACGGATCGGTAATGGCATTACTATTTCAGTAATTGGATCGGTTTCAGGTTCAATATCAGTGTCTGGCTGAGAAGCAGGCAGTTCTGGCATCGAAAAACGTACACCTGTTAGCCCTAAATCTGTCACACAAATTTCAGGTATTAGTAGGCAACTATCATCTAACGTCAAATTCACGTTATCAGCCGACAGGTCGACGATGTCGTCTTTGTATTGAATTTTATTTAACTGAAACCCCTTAAGTAACGCCCCACTGCTACTTTCAACAGATAATGCAGGTAACACTTTCATTGCCCCCCATACCGCTATTTTCACACCCGCAGGAGTATAAAGTAGGGATGCTATAGCAATAATAAGTAAGAGAATAAAAGCTAATAATCCTAATGATACGCGCTTCAGCCAGATCATAATTCAGGTCCCAGAGTAAAGTGGAGCTGGAACTTGTCTTTTTCTTTCTCAAGCCCCCAAGCAAAATCAAGACGAATAGGACCCACAGGGGACGCCCAACGTACACCCACACCTGTACCACGATACCATTCAGGGTTACTGATCCATGCCGAACCATAATCGTAGAATACAGCCCCCCACCAATCCCCATAAACGCGGTATTGATACTCTAGCGTTGAGGTTGCCATGTATTGCCCACCGACTAACAGACCACCATCATTTCGCGGAGCTATAGATTCATAACCATACCCGCGAATACTGTTATCACCACCAGCAAAGAAACGCATGGACGGTGGTACATCTTCAATGCTCTCCGCTATAACAGCACCGCCATCAAGGCGTAAGATACCTCGATGATTTTCACCAGCACTGCGAATCCAAGCACTACGTCCACGAAATCTGGCTAAACGCGTATCAGAACCTAAAGCAGGATCAGCATACTCAATCGATATTAGTTGCTTATCGCCCCACGTTGGCATTGCACCACCTCTCGCGCGGGTCTTGCTGTAAGTAATACCTGGAATGATCATGCTCAGAATACCTTTTTCACCATTCCCTTTATCGTCCACCCCTTGCTTATAGTCTTCGTATAACCAACGCAAGGAAGCGACACGCTTCCAATCCGATTCAAGCCGCCAATGCCTTTCAAGACCAATGTTATACTCTGTACTTTTTGTATCATGGTTATCAACATAACGAATACCGCCAATGATCTGATAATAATCATTTAGTACATCATCAAGTGGAATTTTATACGCCGCCTCAATTTTAGGCTGCACCTTTGATAGTTCAGTTTTAATACTCAAACTATGCCCAGCACTATTTAGCCAAGGCTTCTTCCAGTTAAGCTTTAAACGTGTACCGACATCTGTTGAGTAACCAATACCCGTTTCAATTTGATTACGTACTTGAGGGGCTAAATTTACAGCGATAGGCACCGCTCCATCATCTAAATGCTGTACATCTCCACCAACAAAAATCGAAGAAAACCAACCGACAGTGGATAAACGCTGATTAAATTCACCCAATTTAGATGCTAAATACGGGTCATCTTTTTCAAATGGGATCAACGATTGCAATCGATCTTCATCAATTTGGCTACCAGTAAACGTCGTGTCACCAAAGTTATACCGTCGTCCACTGGAAAATTCGATTGAAATAAAAGCCTCATTACGAGAGGGAGCCACTTCCATAACACTCTTAGTTAAAGATGCATCGAAGTAACCTTTACGCAAAGCTAAACTTGAAAGCGATGATTTAAGGGATTCATATTTACCGTGATTCAGCGATTCGCCTAACCCTAAGCCGCTACCTTTTACCAATGCAATAAAATCAGGATCACTTTCTGCCATACCTGAAAGTACAATATGACTTTTCGCAATACGTGTTATAGGCCCTTGTTCAACCGTAACGATAATGGATGACTTCTTATCGTCGTCTTTAATCTCATAGCTAAAAATCGGTTGATAGTAACCTAACGCTTTTAATGCTTTTTCAATTTCATCTTCCAATTGCTCTTGAAAACGCAGCGTTGTACTGTAGTCATCTTTAGGGATCGCCGATACATAAGCATCCACATTATCCTGAAGATTCCCTTTTAATCCTTTAATGGTTAGCGACGTATTTGCGAACACTGGTGTAGCTAAAACCATTGCAACAACGGTCAAACCAAACCGTTTTAAAACATCATTCATTATTATTTAGCTTCATTGGTAAAGTTTCATCTCAATCAGATGCCGAAATTATTGTGACAAAACAAAAGACCATAGCCAATCTCTCATCCCTGAAAAGCATTGAATATTGATTGTTGGTAAACAATCCTCTATTTTCTATCTAAAAGGCAGTGTAAAAAGGATATAACAATGTCATCAAACAAACATAATTTAATCGCACCTGAAACAGCTTTAATTGGGCGAGCAACATCCATTACCCCATCATTGCCACATGCAGTGAATGGTACGATATTAAATGATGAGAAGCCTAATAATTACAGCGAAATCATCATCGGCATGGGCTGTTTCTGGGGAGCTGAACGCTTATTTTGGAATCAACCAGGCATCTATAGTACTGCTGTTGGTTATAGTGGTGGTTTCACTCCTAACCCTACCTATGAGGAAGTTTGCTCAGGTAAAACAGGGCATTCAGAAGTTGTCAGGATTATTTATGATCCTTTAATTATCTCTTTAGAACAGATTTTAACTTTATTTTGGGAAAGTCATAATCCAACTCAAGGTATGCAACAAGGTAATGATATTGGCACTCAATATCGCTCAGTTATTTATACAACGACACCTAACCAGCTCACATATGCTCAGCACAGCAGGCAATGTTATCAACAATCTCTTGAACAACAACAATTAGAAAGCCTTATTACAACAGAAATAGAGCCTGCTGGTACATTCTATTTTGCAGAAGATTATCATCAACAATATCTAGCAAAAAACCCTAACGGCTATTGTGGGTTAGGCGGTACAGGGGTGTGTTTCATACCTTTATAAGCACAAGCAATCTATATATGTAGCCAGAGACCCATAAGCTCTGGCTACATAGCGCTTTCTAACGCCAAGCACTGAATCTCACGATTTACTTCTGAAAGTGTGCTCAATGCTTTCAAATCGTGTTTTGTTGACGGTAATAAGCGACCATAATCAAACTCAAAAGCGCCAATACCGACAATGAATAAACGTCCTCGGAAGTAGCTTTTCACATAACGGGCAATTTGATTCGGCCTGTATTGCTTAAATATTCTAAGCATAAATCCCTCACTTAATGATCATAATAGTAGACCTTTAATCATCACTTTTGTTTCAATCAATATAACGATATATGCAATTTTTTCGCCAGTTTGCTTTTTGAGGCAGCGACGAACAAAGCATATCAATAAGCAAAAACTCGTTGATACAATAGCTAAACGTTGTTTGTCATGTGTCAGCCCTTCGTTATTTGAATAGAATTCATACCTTTTAGTGATAAAGATCGATTATTCCGTACTGGTTTAACCAGATCACGATAAGTTAACTAAGATAATGGTGCGTCTAACAAAAATGGAATTAATACAATGAATAAGAAGCCAATGATTGCGCTATTAGCTGCCGCCTTATTACCAGGAATGGTAAGCGCACATAACATTCAATTAGGGCAAAAAACACCTAGCGTCTCGGTAACAGACAAAGGTGAAATTATACTGAACAACGATAACATCGCGTATCAAGAATGGGATAACTCAGCTCTAGTCGGAAAGGTACGTGTGATTCAAGCAATAGCCGGTCGCAGCGCAGCCAAAGAAATGAACGCTGAATTTATTGAAGCAATAAAGGTTGCTCAATTACCTAACGAAAACTATCAAACAACCACAATAATCAACCAAGATGATTCTATGTGGGGCACTGGTGGATTTGTAAAGTCATCAGCTGAAGACAGCAAACGAGATTTTTCATGGTCATCGATGGTGCTAGATGCTTCGGGCTCTGTGCAGTCTGCTTGGGATCTACAGAAAGAAAGCTCTGCAATTATAGTGTTAGATAAACAAGGTAATGTTTTGTTTATTAAGGAAGGAAAGCTAACATCAACTGAAGTGAAGCAAGCAATAACGTTAGTGAAAGAAAATATATAATTGCCCACGACTCCACTTTTATTTAACAAAGCCATGAACAGCACAGAAAGTAATGTTATATTATTACATTACTTTTGTTCGTGGCGATTTCATACGTGATTAAACGTCGATACCTTTACTTTTTGCGTGCAACAATAAGTGTATTGATTGTCCTAATCTCAGTGATTGGACCGCTTTCGGCTTTACATAAATTAGAAGCACTAAGCCCCGAGCATCAGATTCAAGATTGTAATACCTGTCATCTCGCGCATATTGCGACACCGACAGAAACTAATGGTCTAATTGAGAAATATCCCCCTCCTATCTCGCCACTCATCCTTCCTACTCAGCAAGGCTTCTATACGCCAACAGTTCAACAGGCAAGAGCACCACCGTTGAATTCCTAATCAAAAATAACCTCGTTAATTTTAAACTTAGGAACCATAATGACTTTTCCATCAAACATTTCAGCCTGTGCAATCGCCGTTAGTACTTTAGTTTCAACTGCAGCTTTTGCTAATGATAGCTTTCGTCAACACGACGCTCATGTCCATGGTGTAGTAGAACTCAATATTGCCCAAGATGGTAATGACCTTCTTTTAGAGATCACAGCACCAGGATCCGATATTGTAGGATTCGAGCATGCCCCTCAAACCCAAGAGCAAACTCAAGCCATACAGCAAGCAATGTCAACGCTGAAAGAAACGGCGTCTCTTTTTGAAATTAATTCCGATGCAAATTGCGAATTAACGGATAGCTATGTCAATCAATCTCTCTCCAAACAGAGTGACGATGATGACCACGACCACAACAATCATGATGACCACGACCACAGCAATCATGACGACCACGACCACAGCAGCCATGACGACCACGACCACAGCAATCATGACGACCACGACCACAGCAATCATGACGACCACGACCACAGCAATCATGACGACCACGACCACAGCAATCATGACGACCACGACCACAGCAATCATGACG
>NZ_PYOD01000010.1 GCF_003026285.1 Photobacterium profundum | reverse complement strand
GTTCAGTTGGTTAGAATACCGGCCTGTCACGCCGGGGGTCGCGGGTTCGAGTCCCGTCCACTCCGCCATTATTGAAGAAGCCCTAATCGAAAGATTAGGGCTTTTTTACGTCTATAGAAAATGGAAACTGAATAGATACTGCGGAGTGGTAGTTCAGTTGGTTAGGCTTTTTATTGGGGAGCTTAGCGGCCTGTCACGCCGGGGGCGTGCTGGTTTCGAGGTAAATAGAAAGTCCTGTTAACGTAGTCATTATTGAAAAAGTCCCCCCTGTTTACGGTAGAGTAGGAAAGACTAGGGCTTTTTTACGTCTGTAGATAATGGAAGTTAGAACTGAATAGACACTGCGAAGTGGTCGTTCTGTTGGTTGGCTTTTTATTGGAGAGCTTAGCGGCCTGTTACGCCGGGGTAGCGCTGGTTTCGAGGTAAATAGAAAGTCCCGTTAACGTAGCCATTATTGAAGAAGTCCCCTGTTTACGGTAGAGCAGGAAAGACGAGGGCTTTTTACGTCTGTATCAAATGGACATTAGCACAGAATAGACACTGCAGAGTGGTTGCTCTGCTGGTTAGGCTTTTTATTATAGAGCTTGGCGACCTGTCATACCGAGATCGTGTAAAACTCGAGGAATAAGAAAGCACCGATCACAATTATAGAAGTCTTGGTTTGCTAAACACTTCTATCGTATTCAGCTCTATACCTGTTTTATTGCGTTGGGCTAAAAGAGGATGGAAAGGTACTAACGTTATCGAAATTATCTGCAGTATCGTTGTGTTAAAGCCTGCACAACCTACGAATACTTCTATCTGTCGTGTGAAATAATGGGTATCAGTGCCAGAAGGAGCTGCACAATTGCAAGTAAGGCTTATTTAAAGATGTTAGTCATGTTCTTTTATAACAAAAAAAGACCTGCAACTGCAGGTCTTTTATATTTATCTGATTGTGTGGTTATTTGTTCTGAGCTTCCCACTCTTTGGCTCTATGAATTAATGAGGTGATCGTTGACCCTTGAATTAGGATGGAGAAAACGACAACAGCATAAGTCATGACAAGAATGATCTCTCTTACATCAATATTTTTTTCTGGTATCACAATAACACCAGCGGGAATAGCCATAGCCATTGCTAAAGCTAAACCACCACGTAAGCCACCCCAAGTTAATATTTTTACTGAGTGTGGGTTGTAATCGCGATACTTATGAAAGCCAACATAAGATAGTTTCACGCTTAGATAACGGCTCAGTAATACGAGAGGGATTGCGATTACCATCAGTACCCAATCTTCTTGGTGGAAGCTAAATTGAAGCATTGTCATACCGATAAGTAAAAATAGAACGCCATTTAGGAATTCATCAACTAACTCCCAAAAGTGATCTAAATGCTCTTCACTTTCTTTCGAAAAACCAATATAACGTGTCCAGTTACCAATCATAATGCCAGATACAACCATTGCTAATGGCCCTGATACATGAATAACATCGGCAAATACATAACCAGCAGTTGGAATACCTAGTGTTAGTAATAGCTCCATGGAGTGATCATTCGTGGAGCTAATCAAATAATGGAAAAGCAGACCAAGAATAAAGCCATAAGCAATACCCCCGATTGCTTCTTGTAGGAATAATTGCCCTACACCTAAGACTGTTGGGGCTTCATTACCAAAGGCGATAGTGAATAATGTGACAAAAATAACGAGACCAAAGCCATCGTTAAATAATGACTCCCCTTCAATTTGTGTTGAAATACGACGAGGTGCATCTAGCTTTTTAACTATAGCAAGTACAGCGATTGGGTCCGTTGGTGATATTAAAGAGCCAAAGATTAAGCAGTAGATTAAATCGAATTGAAAGCCTAATAATTGACATATACCCCAAAGCGCACCACCGATGAAAAAAGTTGAAAAAAGTGTAGCGCCCAAGGCTAAAACAGTAATTTCCCACTTTTGATCTTCTAGATTAGGAAGTTTAATTCCTAGCCCGCCAGCAAAAAGCAAAAAGCCTAAAATCCCTTTAAGTAAAAAGCTTTCAAAGTCGATACCAGCAAGCTGTTCAGCTGCAATATCTTCTAAGTGAAACCAGCCATTCTGACCAGCAATAATGATACCTAAAGACAACATTAATGCGCCTGCAGTAATAGCAATTGTTGTTTGCATCTTACCGATCTTGCTGTTTATAAAAGCAATTGCCATCGCAGCTGCTGCGAGAAAGCATAGGGTACTGTAGACCGACATGCATCAACCTCTAATTGATTTCAGAGTAAATAGTAAAATTGTCACAAAATATAAAACCATCGGACGATGATAGCTATAAAAACTTTCTTTTATTCTGTATTTGTTTTGTTTATTAAAAGGCATTTAGACGTCTAGATTTCCGTAGGGGCTATGGTAGGATGTTATTAAGCTGTAATATAAAATAAGGAAGTAATGTGGTGGTGAAGAGTAAGGAAATACTACAGAAGCGGTTAGCAGAAAACATCCTGATCATTGATGGTGGCATGGGCACCATGATCCAAGGCTATAAATTGGATGAAAATGATTATCGAGGTGAACGTTTTGCTGATTGGCACTCAGATCTTAAAGGGAATAATGACCTTCTCGTCTTAACACAACCACAGTTAATTAAGGATATTCATAGCGAGTACCTAGAAGCGGGTGCTGATATTCTAGAAACTAACACATTCAATGCAACGACTATTGCCATGGCTGACTATGACATGGAAAGTCTGAGTGCCGAGATTAACTTTGAAGCGGCTAAATTAGCTCGTCAAGCTGCAGATGAGTGGACGCTAAAAACCCCATCTAAACCACGCTTTGTTGCTGGGGTACTCGGCCCTACTAACCGAACGTGTTCAATTTCGCCTGACGTTAATGATCCTAGCTTTCGTAATGTTACCTTTGACCAGTTAGTTGAAGCTTATTCTGAATCAACGCGTGCTCTTATTGCTGGTGGCGTTGATTTAATCTTAGTAGAAACTATTTTTGATACGTTGAACGCAAAAGCGTGTACTTTCGCTGTTGAAACTGTTTTTGACGAAGATGGTGTTGTTTTACCTATCATGATTTCAGGCACAATCACCGATGCCTCGGGACGAACACTTTCAGGTCAAACAACGGAAGCTTTCTATAATTCTCTTCGTCACGTAAAGCCAATCTCGTTTGGTTTGAACTGTGCGTTAGGCCCTGATGAATTACGTCAATATGTTGATGAGTTATCTCGGATCTCTGAAAGCGCAGTTTCTGCTCACCCGAATGCGGGGTTGCCGAATGCATTTGGAGAGTATGATCTTAGCCCTGAAGATATGGCTGAACATATTGAAGAATGGGCGAAAAGTGGATTTCTCAATTTGGTGGGTGGTTGTTGTGGTACAACGCCTGAGCATATTCGCTTAATGGAACAAGTTACTCGAAATGTTAAACCTCGTCAGTTACCTGATATCCCTGTTGCTTGTCGTTTATCAGGATTAGAACCTCTCACTATTTCTGCTGATACCTTATTTGTAAATGTGGGAGAGCGAACTAATGTAACAGGTTCTGCTCGTTTCAAGCGACTTATCAAAGATGAATTATATGATGAAGCGTTAGAGGTCGCGCGCCAACAAGTAGAAGCTGGCGCTCAAATTATCGATATTAATATGGATGAGGGCATGCTGGATGCAGAAGCGGCAATGGTACGCTTCTTAAATTTATGTGCGACTGAACCGGAAATATCAAAAGTACCCATTATGGTGGATTCATCAAAATGGGAAGTACTTGAAGCGGGTTTGAAGTGTGTTCAAGGCAAACCGATCGTCAACTCTATATCGATGAAAGAGGGGGTTGACAAGTTTATTGCACAAGCGAAATTGATCCGCCGTTATGGTGCAGCGGTTATTGTGATGGCTTTTGATGAAGAAGGGCAAGCAGATACTCGTGAACGTAAAATCGAGATTTGTACTAATGCCTATCATATTTTGGTGGATGAAGTCGGTTTCCCGCCTGAAGATATTATTTTCGATCCTAATATTTTTGCCGTAGCAACAGGTATTGATGAGCATAACAACTATGCCGTCGATTTCATTGAGGCGGTAGGAGATATCAAACGTACACTGCCTTACGCCATGGTTTCAGGTGGTGTGTCTAATGTGTCTTTCTCGTTTAGAGGGAATGATCCGATTCGAGAAGCGATCCATGCCGTATTCCTTTATTACTGTTTTAAAAATGGTATGGATATGGGGATTGTGAATGCAGGGCAACTTGCGATTTATGATGATTTAACCGATGAACTCCGTAATGCCGTGGAAGATGTCGTCTTAAACCGCCGTGATGATAGTACCGAACGTTTACTGGATATTGCGGATAAATACCGTGGTAGTGGTAAAGTTGAGGAAGATCGTACGCTGCAAGAGTGGCGAGGCTGGCCTGTAGAAAAGCGCTTATCACACGCGTTGGTTAAAGGGATAACTGAGTTCATTGTGGAAGATACGGAAGAAGCCCGAACTAATGCTTCTAAGCCTCTAGAAGTAATTGAAGGACCGTTAATGGCGGGTATGAATGTTGTCGGCGATCTCTTTGGTGAAGGTAAAATGTTCTTACCTCAGGTGGTTAAATCAGCCCGTGTTATGAAGCAAGCTGTTGCTCATCTTGAACCTTATATCAACGCTGAAAAACAAGCGGGTTATACCAATGGTAAAATTCTGCTGGCAACAGTGAAAGGTGATGTTCACGATATTGGTAAGAATATCGTGGGCGTTGTATTGCAATGTAACAACTATGAAATTATTGACCTTGGGGTAATGGTTTCTTGTGATCAAATTCTGAAAGTAGCAAAAGAAGAAAATGTCGACATCATAGGTTTAAGTGGCCTCATTACTCCATCATTAGATGAAATGGTGCATGTGGCTAAAGAGATGGAGCGACAAGGCTTTGAGCTGCCATTGCTAATTGGTGGTGCAACGACCTCTAAAGCGCATACTGCGGTTAAGATTGAAGAAAACTATCATGCACCTGTTGTTTATGTATCCAATGCTTCTCGTGCTGTAGGGGTTTGTTCTGCATTGTTATCCGATGAACTGCGACCAGCATTCATTGAGCGCTTAGATAAAGAATATATTACGGTACGTGAACAACATGCCCGTAAAAAACCACGGACAGCACCTGTTACGTTAGAGCAAGCACGTGAAAACAAAGTTGCCATCGATTGGGATAGTTATATTCCCCCTGTACCAGCAAAATCGGGTATACATGTATTTACTGATTTCCCTATATCTAAAATTCGTAAATATATTGATTGGACACCATTTTTTATGACTTGGTCATTAAGTGGTAAGTATCCAACAATTTTGCGCCATGAAGTTGTGGGGGAAGAGGCTCAGCGTTTATTTGATGATGCCAATGTATTGCTGGATGAAATTGAGCGTACAGGGATGATCAAAGCAAACGGTGTGTGTGGATTATTCCCAGCAAATAATATTGGTGACGATATTGAAGTATATACCGATGAGACTCGCTCTGAAGTAATGACGGTACTGTGTGGGTTGCGTCAACAGACGAAAAAACCGAAAGGACCTAACTATTGCTTATCGGATTATATTGCACCGAAAGAAAGTAACAAAGCCGACTGGATCGGCGCTTTTGCTGTAACGGGCGGTATCGGGGAGTATGATATTGCTGAACAGTTTAAAGCCAAAGGCGACGACTATAACGCGATTATGATACAGGCGATTGCAGATCGCTTAGCTGAGGCTTTTGCTGAATGTATGCATGAAACGGTACGGAAAGAAATTTGGGGCTATGCACCTGAAGAGTCGCTGGCGAATGAAGATTTGATTCGTGAAAAATACCAAGGTATACGTCCTGCACCTGGGTACCCTGCGTGTCCCGAGCATACAGAAAAAGGCACCATCTGGTCATTGCTAGATGCAGAGGCTAACACTGGCATGGTATTAACTGAAAGCTATGCTATGTGGCCAGGTGCAGCTGTGTCGGGGTGGTATTTTTCTCATCCGGAGTCTCGTTACTTTGCGGTTGCTCAGATCCAAGAAGATCAGCGCGACAGCTATGCTGATCGTAAAGGCTGGGATCTGATTGAAGCTGAAAAGTGGCTAGGACCGAATTTATAATGCTGGTTTGAACGCAAAGAAGGCGCTCATTTAAGCGCCTTCTTTTTTGTTACCAGTTTATGGTTTTCGCTTTATTCAAAGATAGCGCAATGGAGATCTTTGATAGCAGATTTAGCATCTTGTGCTTTTACTAGAAAACATAAATTGTGCGGGCTTGCACCATAGCAAATCATGCGTAGGTTGTAGTCTTCAAGCGTGCTGAAAACTGTTTTTGCTGATCCTTTAGTGCTGCTCATTTGATTACCAATCAATGCAACTAAGCAAAGATCTTGCTCGACCTCAACGCGGCATAGTTCACTGAGTTCCGCTAGTGCTTGCGCTGGAAGTGTTGGTGCGCCACCACTGGTATCTGTTTGATCTAACGTTAAAGATACACTCACTTCAGAGGTGGTTATCAAATCCACTGATATTTTATGTTCAGCTAAAATACGAAAAACTTCAGCTAAGAAGCCGTAAGCATGGAACATATTGAGGCTGGTTAATGTCACCATTGTTTGATTACAACGAAGTGCTAGGGCTCTAAATAATGGGGCGTCAGACACCGTTTCTCGGATCCAGGTACCACCTTGCTCGGGGGCTTTCGATGAACCAATGAAGACGGGTATTTGCTGTCTTATTGCAGGCACTAATGTTGATGGGTGTAATATTTTGGCACCAAAATTGGCCATTTCAGATGCTTCGCTGAAGCTGATTTCTTTTATTGGTTTTGCTTTCGTGGCGATGCGTGGGTCAGTGGTATACATGCCTGGTACATCAGTCCAAATTTCTAAAGTCGATGCCCCGATAGCTTCTGCCATTAAGGCGGCACTATAGTCACTGCCACCACGGCCTAATGTGGTTGTGTTTCCTTGTTCGTCAGAGCCTATAAAGCCTTGAGATACCACTACATATTCTTTTAGTTGTGGTAAAAGGTGTTGTTCTGATAATTGGCGGATAATACTGGGCTGAGGAATGGCTTTACCAAATTGCCCATCTGTACGCATTACATCTCGAATATCAAATCGAATGGCTTTGATGCCAAGCTCTCTCAATATTTGAGCAAATAGGTGAGTAGAAAGTAACTCGCCATGGGAAACAAGCTGATCGGTAAGGGGGACTGATTTTTCAATGACTGCTTTTTTCGCTAATTCAGCTACATTTTGAAGCAATATAGTAATAGCTTCTTTAGCTTGCTGTGGTTGCTCTAATTGGTTTAATACAGATTGGTGTATATCGGTTAAGCGAGTTAATAAAGCATGGCGTTGTTGAGTGTCAGTAACACCATTAGCCAGCTCGACTAAGATATTGGTGACTCCAGAACAGGCACTAATTAAGACTAAGCGTGTGTGTGGTGCATGTTGAATTATTGCTGCACTGCGACTCATCGCGGTGAAGTCTGCAACACTTGTACCACCAAACTTGGCAACGGTTAACGATGTGTGCGGATTTACATTACTATCTACAAGGCTCAAGGTAAGACTCCCAATCTCAGTAAAATGATAAAAACGAATTTACGCGGGAGGATATTCCCGACATCCAATTGTCAGGAGAGCAGAAAGGCGAGACGTACGAATAGCGCTACAACCAGAAGCTCCCCACCTTTTTATATGTTACTTATGCATAAAAAGGTGACAGCCAGAAGGATTCAACCTTCATAGCCGATATCGCTGATCCCCATCAGTAATATCTCGGCGTTACTCCCCCTCTTTAGGCTGCTTTAGGGTGGGGCCCTGCAATCTAAATACCTGGGTAACGCTCCTCTTCCGTTTTACCTAGTGGTATTAATACCAGCAGGATGAACAAAAACTCTCCTCATTGAATAGGATTTGTTACTAGGTTGTCAATCTTTCTGTGGTTATTTATGCGATAAAAATGCAATCGCTTATGTCATTCGTTATGTTAGTGTTGAATGAGACTTGCACTGAGTATGGTTGATTTAATATTCTGTTGTTGTGCAACCCTAATAATTCCCGCCCTACAGTTAGAAAAATAACGAAAATACAGGGATTGATTACAACTTACTTCAGGAAGATAGAATAATGACAATTACTAGCTTTTACCCACCGCAACGAACACTAATGGGACCCGGACCTTCAGATATCTACCCTCAAGTTTTACAGGCACTTAGTCGACCGACAGTTGGACATTTAGATCCACTTTTTGTTGGGATGATGGATGAGCTAAAACAGCTACTGCAATATGCTTTTCAGACTAAAAATACATTTACGATTGCTGTGTCTGCCCCTGGTAGTGCAGGTATGGAAGCATGTTTTGTTAACCTTGTGGAGCCAGGTGATAAGGTCATTGTTTGCCGTAATGGTGTATTTGGCGATCGCATGCGAGAAAATGTTGAACGATGTGGTGGGCAAGCCGTTGTTGTCGATAATGCTTGGGGAGAGCCTGTTGATCCTAAGCTGGTGGAACAAGCGTTAATTGATAACCCAGATGCGAAAATATTAGCATTTGTGCATGCTGAAACATCAACGGGTGCGTTAAGTGATGCTGAAGCGCTGGCGAAACTGGCACGTAAACATGATTGTTTGACCATTGTTGATGCCGTGACATCGTTAGGCGGTGTTCCTTTATTGGTTGATGAATGGCAGTTAGATGCCGTTTATTCTGGTAGCCAGAAATGTTTATCATGCGTGCCTGGTTTATCACCATTAACTTTTTCTCAGCGCGCGATTGATAAAATTCAAGATCGTAAAACACCCGTGCAAAGTTGGTTCTTGGATCAAAGTTTAGTACTCGGGTATTGGAGCGGGGAAGGCAAGCGAACTTATCATCATACTGCGCCAGTCAATAGCTTGTATGCACTGCATGAAGCCTTGGTATTACTACAAAATGAAGGATTAGAAAATGCTTGGCAACGCCATAAAGATGTTCATTTAGACTTGCGTGAAGGCTTAGAAAAACTCGGTATTACTTTTGTTGTTGATGAAGCCTCGCGTTTGCCACAGCTTAATGCGGTGTATATTCCTGATGGCGTTGATGATGCATTAGTACGTAAAACATTACTTGAGCGTTATAACCTTGAAATTGGTGCTGGGCTCGGGGCTCTAGGTGGTAAAGCATGGCGTATTGGCTTGATGGGATATGCTGCACGTAGTGAAAATGTCGCATTATGCCTAAAAGCCTTGGAATCGACATTGAAGTAAAAAGTCATCATTGGTAAATTAAATAAAACGGCTACCTCGGTAGCCGTTTTTGATCAATATTGGATAGAAACTTTTGTTGTTCTAATTTACGTCGTTGAGCATGTTAGCTTGGGAAATGATGCCAGAAGGTAGTGCGGTTTGTGCTTCTGAAGTTGAGAAGTCAGAACCTGGAAATAAATATTCGGCTTCTTGCTTTATTTGGCTCGCTTGTTCTGGCTTACCGAGTAATTGATAAGCTGAAATCAAGTTATGATATAGCGCTGGACGAGGCCAATTAACGGCTTTTTTTGTTGCCCATTGAATGTATTCCTCTATGAGTGCAGGGTTTTGACTCGAGGCTCCCAGCTGGAGTTGCGTTAAATGTAAATCCCAATCAAAACGGTTTTGCCAAGCCCAAGGATTATTAACCTGCATTAAGTAATTAATATTAACAGGACGTGTCGTTTCAAATTTGGTTAACAACCAACCCGAGTACAAGGTTGTTAACATAAAACCACTAATGACAATGGGCATGACTAACGCCAAAGATTTAATCGCCATTACATACTGCATTTCATGTTTATTATATTTTGCTGTTAGGTTATCGACCCAATAAATCAGGATGATAAAAATAACCCAATGAGCTAATGAGTGGTAGAAGGGGTACTCTAATTGCGTGTGTAAAACGATGGGAAAGAAAAGCCCAACCAATGCGAGTTGAGTGCCTTCTCTTGCCTTGCTGATTTTAAATAATACAGCTGCCGCCGCAAGCAGCAATGCAATCAGAGGAATGATGCCCCCCTCAGCTGCCCAGTAAGCCAGTTCATTATGAGGGTGGTCTAAATTAGGTACCCCGTAAGGCTGATTGGGATCCGCTTGATGCCATCTTGCAGTTTGGGTGATATAGGCGGGCTCAAATTTACCATAGCCGTAGCCCATTAATGGCTCGGTACGAAACATTTTATAAGCTTGCGGGATAATAGTATAACGAGCGCTTTCAAGCGTCATTCGTTCAGTTTTTGGCCCCCAATCTGTAGCGGAATTAATGCTCCAAGATAGACTTAACCCCATCACAATCATCAATAACCACATGCGTAATTGAGCTTTTGCAGCAAAGCGACGTAGGTAGGGGATCATTAGACCAACACCGACGATTGCTCCTATCCAACCTGTGCGAGAACTCAATACCACAATGATTGGGATCGTGATGACGGGAGTGAGTAGTAACAGAAGCTGCTGCCATGACCACTTACCACGATACATCGGAATGCGTGCAAGTAAGTAAGATGACAGTACTAACCCAGTTGCCAGAAAACTTGCCATTACATTTGGTTGCTGAAAAATGCCATAAGGTCGGTTGATCAGTGTGTTGTAACCAAAAGCATTATCGGCTTCCATCCACATGAACTGATACCAGCCAAAAGCCGTTTGAATAAACACACTAATAAGAATCAACCACAACATGCGCTGGCGCTGCTTTGGGGTAAACGTAAACTGCTGTAACCCGATAAAAAATAAGAACCCTGCCCAAAGTGCAATCAGTCGGTTAGCGACTGCCGATGCGTCAGCATTGGGATAAAAAACAGGTAAGGTGAGCAATAGACAGCAAGTAAATAATACGAGGGTTAGCCGAGAGTAGCGCCATACTTTTTGACGACAGATTTCTAATAACCCTAGTGAAATAGCGATGCTAAATGGAATCCAACTGGTGCTATTAAATGACAGTTCAAGCCCTGAACCGCCAGGGTTATGCTGGAAGTAGTGCATCGTTAGCACAAATAAAAAACCGAGCGAAACAATGAATGGTTTCACTAGTGGTTTACTCATGCGCTGTTCTGCGAGCTTGGTGCCTTGTAAGTGTAACACTGTCATTTTATATCCATGCTTGTTGACATGTTTTCGCAAAATAAAGGCTGATAATTATATCAGCCTATGACGTCGATTTCTTAGCAGCTTAGGGCAAAAGAGGTTTAAGGAAGTATGCAGTATGTGAACCAGCCACTTGAGCGACTTGCTCAGGTGTACCTGTGGCAACAATTTCACCACCACCGTTACCACCTTCTGGACCCAAATCGATAATCCAATCTGCCGTTTTTACCACATCAAGATTATGCTCGATGACCACGATAGTATTACCTCTATCACGCAAGCGATGCAGTACGACTAGCAGCTGCTGAATATCATGGAAGTGTAACCCTGTGGTTGGTTCATCCAATATATACAGTGTTTGTCCGGTATCTCGCTTCGATAGCTCACGAGCTAACTTCACGCGTTGTGCTTCACCACCAGAAAGGGTGGTCGCAGCTTGACCTAAGCGGATATACGATAAACCGACATCCATTAATGTTTGTAGTTTTCTTGCAATAGCGGGAACGGGATCAAAAAATTCACGAGCATCTTCAACCGTTAAATCCAAGACTTCGTGAATAGATTTACCTTTGTAGCGCACTTCCAACGTTTCACGGTTGTAGCGCTTGCTCTTACAAGAGTCACAAGGCACATAGACATCCGGCAAGAAATGCATTTCGACTTTGATTAGCCCGTCACCTTGGCAAGATTCGCAACGTCCGCCTTTTACATTAAAACTAAAGCGGCCTGGTTTATAACCACGAGAGCGAGATTCTTGGGTGCCCGCAAATAGCTCACGTATTGGCGTAAATATACCGGTATAAGTTGCTGGATTAGAACGTGGTGTACGTCCTATTGGGCTTTGATCAATTTCAATGACCTTATCAAAATGTTCTAAATTTTGAATCTCACGATAAGGGGCAGCTTCACCGGTTGTTGCACCATTGAGCTGGTGGTGAGCAATACAGAAAAAAGTATCATTGATAAGCGTTGATTTACCCGAACCAGAAACGCCAGTAATACAGGTAAAGAGGCCGACAGGGATTTCAACGTCGACATTTTTAAGGTTATTACCTGTCGCCCCCAGTAATTTAACGGTTTTATTTGGATCCATCGGTGTCCGGTGTTCTGGGATAGCAATGGATTTTTTACCACTTAAATACTGGCCGGTTAAGGATTTAGGCGCATTAAGGATATCTGCCATTGTGCCTTCTGCTATGATTTCACCACCGTGCACTCCGGCACCTGGGCCAATATCAATCACATAATCAGCTGCGCGAATCGCATCTTCATCATGTTCGACCACGATAACCGTATTACCGAGATCACGCAGATGATTCAAAGTTTTGAGCAAACGTTCATTATCACGCTGATGAAGACCTATTGACGGTTCATCAAGTACATACATGACACCGACGAGCCCCGCGCCTATTTGGCTTGCAAGGCGAATACGTTGTGCTTCACCGCCCGATAGCGTATCGGCACTGCGTGATAAATTTAGGTAGTTAAGGCCGACGTTGACTAAGAAGGTTAAGCGATCTTTGATTTCTTTTAATATTTTATCGGCGATCTGTCCTCGCTGGCCGACCAATGAAAGCGTATCAAAAAAGTTAAATGTTTCATTGATGCTCATTTCACAAATGGTAGGTAGGTTGGTATCTGCAATAAATACATGACGTGCCTCTTGACGTAAACGTGAACCGTGACAGCTTGAACAGTGTTTAGTCGACACAAATTTCGCCAGCTCTTCACGAACAGCATTCGATTCTGTTTCACGATAACGACGTTCCATATTGTTGAGGATCCCCTCAAAAGGATGACGTCGGACCGTTATATCGCCACGGTCATTAATGTACTTAAATTCAATTTCAGTTTTGCCCGAGCCATTAAGAATGAGATCTTTTATTTTTTTCGGTAACTCATTAAAGGCGGATTCAACATTAAAATCATAGTGTTCAGCCATTGATTTCAACATCTGAAAATAATAAAAATTACGTTTATCCCAGCCTCGGATTGCACCGCCAGATAGGCTTAGATCCCCATTTTGTATCACACGGTCAGGGTCAAAATATTGCTGAACGCCTAAACCGTCACAGGTGCCACATGCACCGGCAGGATTATTAAATGAGAATAAACGAGGTTCCAGTTCTTGCATGCTATAACCACAATGTGGGCAGGCAAAATTAGCGGAAAATAACAGCTCAGCAGGTTGCTCCTCATCCATAGGGCAAATTAATACATTACCACCTGA
The DNA here is from genome assembly GCF_003026285.1 of Photobacterium profundum. Taxonomy (GTDB): domain Bacteria; phylum Pseudomonadota; class Gammaproteobacteria; order Enterobacterales; family Vibrionaceae; genus Photobacterium; species Photobacterium profundum. Next base: position 141,557 of record NZ_PYOD01000010.1, on the reverse strand, counting down.
TAATTCTAAAGCCGTTTCGAAAGATTCAGCTAAACGCAGCTGTAGATCATCACGCACCTTGAAGCGATCGACTACGACCTCAATGGTATGTTTTTTATGTAATTCGAGGGTTGGTGGATCAGATAGATCACATACTTCGCCATTAATGCGCGCTCGGATATAGCCTTGAGCAGCAAGATTCGCCAGAGTTTTTATGTGCTCACCTTTTCGCGCTTTCACGATCGGGGCAAGCAGCATCATTTTACTGCCTTCTGGCAACTCTAGTACTTTATCCACCATCTGGCTGACAGTTTGCGCTGCCAGCGTTACATCGTGAGTTGGGCAACGCGGTTCACCCACGCGTGCATAGAGCAGGCGCAAGTAGTCATAAATTTCAGTGATCGTACCGACGGTTGATCGTGGGTTATGCGATGTTGATTTCTGTTCAATTGATATTGCAGGCGATAGCCCTTCAATATGGTCGACATCGGGCTTTTCCATTAACGATAGGAATTGGCGAGCATAGGCAGACAGTGATTCAACATAGCGGCGTTGACCTTCTGCATATAAGGTATCGAAAGCCAATGATGATTTCCCAGAACCCGATAAGCCGGTGATAACAATCAGCTTATCGCGAGGAATAGAGAGATTGATATTTTTTAGGTTGTGAGTGCGAGCACCCCTGACTTCGATATAATCCATATTAATATGAGCTTTATGGTCGACTAATTGATTTGTTATTATTGCATAGGCAAGAAAAGCTTGAAAGTGCGAGCTGTATAAAGATACAGTATAAAGAGTGAAATCTAGCCAATAACAGACCTGCTTATAATTTGTGTTTTTACGTGAATATATATATCGGGGCAGTATTTTTGTGTGATAACAATACGCTTGAGGCGTGTGATTTTTATTTACATAGATAATGAATAAAAATTGCGTTAGATAACACAGTTTGAGCGCTATGCTTGAGCGGTGTCAACATGATAAACTGCGTGATTAAGTGTAAACTTTGACTAAGCGGCTATTGATAATCAGGTAGTACGCAGACAGATTTGGAGTTAAGTATGGCCAGTCGTGGCGTAAATAAGGTTATCTTAGTCGGTAACTTAGGTAATGACCCAGAAATCCGTTATATGCCAAGTGGTAGTGCAGTAGCTAATATAACAATAGCTACCTCTGAATCATGGCGTGATAAGGCAACGGGCGAGCAACGTGAAAAAACAGAATGGCACCGTGTGGCGCTGTTCGGTAAGCTTGCTGAAGTTGCTGGTGAATATTTGCGTAAAGGTTCACAGGTATACATCGAAGGTCAATTACAAACACGTAAATGGCAAAACCAACAAGGCCAAGATCAATACACAACCGAGGTTGTTGTTCAGGGCTTTAACGGTGTAATGCAAATGCTAGGTGGCCGTCAAGGCGGCGGTCAAGGTCAGCAGCAGCAACAGCAGCAAGGTAATTGGGGTAAACCTCAACAGCCTGCAGCGGCTCCTCAACAGAACTTTGCACCTCAGCAGCAACAACAACAGGCACCGCAGCAACAGGCTCCTCAACAGCCTCAGCAGCAGTACAATGAGCCACCAATGGATTTTGATGATGATATCCCATTCTAATCAACTTCTTAGTTGTAGGTTTGGAATAGCATGATGTAAGAAGAAGCAGCGTTCGCGCTGCTTTTTTATTGTCTATGATTTCTTGAATGACTTTTCATCAGTTTTTAGGTTGGATTTTTCTTTAATAAAATCAATAAATAATTTTGTTTTTACATGGTTGTAATCAAGTTTGGGATAATAAGCATAAGCAGAACTGATAGGCTGTTTAAGCTCTGGTAATACTGGTACCAGTAAACCTTTACTTAGCTCGCGTTTCACCGTATTACCCCCTGCCAGAATAATTCCCATTCCTGCAACGGCAGCAGCAACTAATGCTTCAGGGTTTTGAGTGGTGAAATTACCTCGTAAGCGCAAGTGTAAGTTGTTCTCAAAAATGTGTTCTTGCTCATGCCCATGAGTACCAAAGAGCAGGCAATTATGCATTGTTAGTTGCTGGTGGTTTTCAATTATGGGTTTATCTTCGAGATAACTTGGGGCTGCGTAAAACCCAGGCTGGAAATCAAATAATCGCGTTGCAATATAACTGGATGAATTAAAGTCGGTTAATTCACGGCTGATGAATACATCAAGGTTAAGATCGGGCAGTTGTCCGGGGGTTACTGTGTGTAGTTCGACTTGAATCTTAGGATAAGTCTCAATAAATTCAGCCAGGTAGTTAACTAATAGTCGACTGCCAGTGGCAAGAGGAGCGCCAATACGTAATACGCCACTAACTTCACCATATGTTGAGGTGGTTTCAGCCAGCATTTGCTGCCAATCATCAAGTAGTCTTGCACTGCGTTGATAAAATAATTTACCTGCATCTGTTACCGTTAAACTCCGTGTTGTACGTTTTAATAGTTGCACACCTAACTGCTTTTCTAGCCAAGAAAGGCGCTTTGATAATGCTGAACTTGATGTATTGAGTTTAGTCGCTGCTTGAGCCAGAGAGCCTTGTTCAACAACGGTAACGAAACTTTTTGTGCAAATGATCCAATCCATAGGTCTCCAGTTTTGTTAGCCACGATTATGGGTGCTGTGCTTTTAGCGTTTATTGAGTGATAAAATTCATTGAATCATATCACTATGTTTACAGACAATGATTCACATTAATAGACTAACAAGTGATAATCATTGTTAACGTAATTAACAAATTGCATTGTTGGACACTGTAATTTTTAGTTAACTGTTTATAGTCTATCAATACTGCTTGTAACGTTGGAGTTATATGAGAAAAGCATCAGGGATGAAGTTAACCAATCGTTTGGTTGCTTTTGTCACGCTTATTGTTATTTGTGCTATTTTCGTTGTATTTATTGGCGGTGCCATTAGCTTTCGAAAATTAGGGCAAAATTATCTGACCAACTATCTTGATGGTGTGGTTAACGTTATCGATCAACAATTGGCAGATCCTGAGGGCGCGCAAGCATTCTCACGTTGGCTACCGCATTTATTAAAAGCCAGTAATGTCGTTGAACTTGAAATTAGTAGCTCTGCAGGATCTATATACTCTTTTAAAGGCTTGCATCCACTCACCGACCCTAATGTATTGCATATTAGCCATTACCAGCTTGAGAAAAATACAGGCTTTAATATCGATATTAAGTCACTACCTCCTTATACCGAGTTTACCTATTCGGTAGGTGCAATGTCATCAATCAGTATTGCTATCATGATCATTATTATGGGCTTGGTATGGGGCATGAATTGGTTACGTAGGCAATTACATGGTTCAGAGCTGTTAGAAGTACGAGGACGCATGATCCTTGCTGGGCGTGTCGATAAATATGCTGTCGGTTCTGAAGAGGAGTGGCCTGCAACAGCAAGTTTAGCCCTTGATCAAATGATTGCTGAGTTAAAAGATGCCCGTCAAGAGCGCAGCCGTTTTGATACGTTTATTCGTACTCATACATTTCTTGATCAATTAACGGGTACAGCAAACCGTGTGTTGTTTGATAGCCGTCTTGAATCAATAGTACAAGATCAAGATACTTATGGGTCTGTTATTTTGATTCGTATTTCAGAATGGGATCAATTGTTGACTGAAAAGGGAAAAGAGGCTGCTGATGATCTAATCCAAGACGTGGGTATGATCTTATCTAATTTAATCCAGCGCTATTCAGATACAGTTCTTTCTCGTTATTTTGATGCTGAATTTGCCATTATGATCCCACAGCAATCGGCAAAAGAAATAAAGCAATTTACCAGTCAACTATTAAAAGCATTAGAAAGATTAACACCAGCAGCACCACTTGAAACGGATAATTGGTGCCATATTGGGGTAACTTTCTTTTCTAACGGTGAGCGACGAGGCCGCATTATGGATGAGGCTGATATGGCATTACGGAGTGCACAGCTTCATCGGGCAAACAGTTGGTATGCATTTAAGAAAGAACAGCAATGGGATGATAGTCGAGGTAGTGTACGTTGGCGTACCTTGTTAGATGCAATATTTAATGCTGGTGGCCCGATATTGTATCAGCAGCCAGTAGTGAATGCCGATGATGAAACATTACTTCATCGTGAATTGTTAGCACGTATTAAAGATGAAAATGGTGTTTTAATTAAAGCGTCTCGCTTCCTTCCTGCTGTTGAACAGGTTGGTTTTAATATTCGCATGGATAAATTGGTTATTGCCAAATCATTACAATTACTGAAAACAATGCCAGTGAACGATGTATTTTCTATTAATGTCAGTATCACCGCACTACTAGATAAAAGTTTTGTTCGTTGGCTAAGAGATGAGTTATTACAAACCCCGCGAACAGTGCTGAATCGCCTATCGTTTGAAATATCAGAGGGAAATTTAGTTAAGCACCTTGATGCTATGCGACCTGTCACACGGATGATCGTCGGTCTTGGTTGTAAACTGGTAATCGATCAGGCGGGAAGAACCATTGTAAGTACCCATTATATAAAAGATATCAAAGTGGATTATATTAAACTCCATCGAAGCCTTATCCGTGAAATTCATCAAAGACAAGAAAATCAACTATTTGTTCGTAGTATGCTCGGTGCTAGTGCCGATTCGAATGCAAAAGTTATCGCTGTTGGCGTGGAAAATAATAATGAATGGCAAGTATTAAAACAGCTTGGTGTGCATGGCGGGCAAGGTCGGTATTTTGGGGCTGAAGTATCGTTAGTAAGTGATTCAAACATACAACAGAAGTAGAGGCGTGTTACATTCGCTCATACATTAAAAAGCAATCGATATGTGTTCATTTGATTAATGTTCGGGTACCATTGTCAAATAATTGACGTGTGTCGGTTGTTTGGCGTTGTTGTTGTGGCAATATTTGCACATATTTAGTCAGTTGTATTGGATATTCATGAAGTCTACTGCTTTGTTAAATAAATACTTTAATAAGAAAAGTCATCATAAGTTAGCTTGCCTAGCTGTATTTGCTGATTCTATAACAATAGTTTATGAATCAGAGCAGCAATGTATAACCGATAGCATTGATATTTCAGGTGCCGGGCAATGGGCTGATGTCATTAAATCGTTGCTTGAAAAACATGAGCTTTCAGGTTGTAAATTAAAATTAGTTTTAGGTCATGGTTTATATCAGAGTTTACTCATTGAGAAGCCTGATATACCGCGTGCTGAATTACCAACGGCATTGCCTTTTTTAGTTAAAGATCTTGTTAATGAATCCCCAATGGATTTGGTGGCAGACGGTTTTCCGGCGCCATTAAAAGACCGACTTCAAGTTTTTGTTGCTAATCGAAAGCACATAGAACAACTCATTAAAATTTGTGCCGATGCAAATGGTGAACTGGTAGCGGTTTCGGCAGAAGAAATAGTATGGGGACAATTTACGTCTTCATCACTCAGTCAGCTCATTCTTCATCGTCGCTCAAGTACTGGATTACAATTAACTGCATTCAAACAACAGACGTTGTGTTTCCAACGTCAACTACGGGGTTTCACTGACCCGTTAATCGGCTCTGAACGTGATGGATTACAATTAGATAACCTAGCACTTGAATTACAACGTTCGTTAGATTTCCTCAGTGCACAATTACGTGATAACCCGATAAACCAACTCGTCATTTCGTGTGATGATGAAGATGATGCCTTATTAGCACAAGAGCTTAGTCAGCGTTTAAGTGTCTCTGTGAGTGCTATTACGCCGAAATACTCAGTGTTAAGCACCAACGCTGCTCGCGTAGCATGGGCAGCACTGAACCAGCTTGATGGCTCTGGTATTAACCTTTATTCAGATGCATTAAAACCACAGAAACACTATTTAACATTACCGAATGTTGTTGCCAGTTGGGCAATTATTGTTGTGGTAATGGCCACATTGACTGGCTGGTACCAGTGGCAAAACTACGTAGTTAAAGAGAAGTTAGCTGCAGAACAAGCATCACTAACGGCTAAACGTACCGAGCTTGACCGCGCCAAAGCGGCATTAGCGAAGCATGTAGCTAGCCCTCTAAAAGTCGAATTAGCGGGATCGCTAGAGCAAGATTTAGCCGCGAAACAAGCCACATTAAAAGCGATTGAAAATCATGATGACAGTCTAAAAGTAGGCTATGCCGGAATGTTAAAGCAGCTGTCAAATGCGGCAAGCGGTGATGTATCGGTAAGCCGAATTCGTGCGACCGGTAAAGCTTTAGATTTGGAAGGGTTGGCGCGAAGCCCTGATGCTGTTCCTGGTTGGCTAAGAGCATTTAAAGCATACCCATCTTTATCTGAGCGTCGTTTTCAGCTGTTATCACTTGGGCGAAATGAGAAAAACATCGTGACGTTTAGATTATTAGCCGATAGAACTGCGGCACAACAGGAGAGCAAAAAATGAATGGTTGGCAGCAATTAAGCGACCGTTTTGATCTGCTGACACGTCGCGAACAAATCTTGATCCTACTATCTGGTTGGGTGGCATTACTGTTTGTCGGCTTTGTTGTGGTGATTGAGCCGACAATGAAAGATGTTACGTCAATTAAACGGCAGCTCGTTTCAGCTGCTAACGAACTCGTGAGCAGTGATAACCAAATTGCCGCGATCAATCGAAAGCTCAACAGTGATCCAAATAATGACGTAGATAAGAAAATCGAACGTCTAGAACAACAGACTGATGGCTTAAATGAGCAATTAACAGATCGTGTTGCAAGCTTGGTAACACCAATACAGATGTCGGGTTTAATGGAAGAAGTGTTACGACGTACCACACGTTTGAAGCTTGTCTCATTAGAATCACAGGCGCCTGTACAGCTAATCAATGGCGATGATGAAGGCTATTTTATTCATCCCGTACAGTTAACACTTCGTGGTCGCTACTTTGATGTGGTTAATTATCTAGAGCAACTAGAAGCATTACCTGTGAAGTATTACTGGCGAAGTTTTAGCTACCAGGTTGATAAATACCCTTGGGCTGATATTACGTTAAATGTTTACACTCTTGGTGAAAGTAAGGATTTTATCGGTGGTTAAGTTCAGTTTTATTAGCGTTATTTTAATGATGTTAACAACCGGTGTTACTCAGGCAAGCCAAGATCCTACCGCACCGTTAGGTTGGAGTGCACCCACTAAAAAGCAGACAGCAAAGCGTAGTTATGTGCCGACACTACAAAGCATATTGTGCGATGAAGCTGATACTTGTACGGCCATCTTAAATGATGTTTCTATCGGTTTAGGTGGGAAAGTAAGCGGTTATACCCTGACTCATATTCAAGATGATTTTGTCACTGTTAGTCGTGGCGGTAAGCAGTGGCGTTTGGAATTATTCGCTGACAATATAAAAATAATTGAAAGGTAAGCAGCTAGCATGCGTGGATTTGTAATAGGAATACTTTTAGCCTCTTTATTAGGCTGTTCAACCAATATGGGACATCAAGACCCGGTTGAAATAAAAGAAGCGTTAAATGTTGCTGCAAACGAGGCGAATAGTCGTCCGTTAGATGATTTACCTTCAGCGGTTAATGATGATTTGATGCCGAGCTTTGGCACTAATGATTACATGGCATCATCAGCTTTAGAGAAACGTTTTCGTGTTAGCGCACGAAATGTTGAGGCACGTACCTTTTTTGGTAGCCTAGTGAAAGGCACGCAATTAAACATGGTGATCCATCCCAATGTACAAGGTCGCATCTCTTTAACATTACGGGATGTAACGTTAGACGAAGTCTTAGATGTTGTTTCTGATATTTATGGTTATAGCGCCACACGTAAGGGGAATATAATTCAAATATTCCCAGCGACATTGCGTACCGAATCAATTCCTGTTGACTATTTACAGCTTAAGCGCCGTGGCATTTCCCTGACTTCTATCACTACAGGCTCAATTACGAACAGTGATTCAGGTTCATCGAGTTCAAATAGTAGCAGTAACAACAGTAATAGCAGCAATTCGAACAATAGCAGTAGCAGCAACTCAGACAGTGGTTCAAGCGGTAATAATTCAAGTACAGCTACTGGTGGTACAACGATTGAGACAACGTCTGAAAGCGATTTTTGGTCGCAGTTAGAAAAAGCGGTACAAGCAATGATTGGCTCAGGGGAAGGGAGAACTATTGTTGTTTCACCGCAAGCGAGCTTGATCTCGGTGCGTGCTTATCCAAATGAGTTGCGTGAAGTGAAAGAGTTTCTTGGTGTGTCGAAAAAGCGGTTAAAGCGGCAAGTTGTGCTTGAAACCAAAATAATGGAAGTCACACTTAGCGATGGTTATCAGCAAGGCGTTAACTGGAGCAATATAACCTCAAGCATTGGTGGTACCGATATTATCTTTGGGCGCACTGGTCCGGCAGCCCTACCGGGTGGTGATGCTATTTCATCCTTATTGGGCGGGCAAACCAATGTCACTATCAGTGATGGTAATTTTGAGGCGGTACTGAGCTTTCTTGAAACACAAGGCGATCTGAATGTGCTATCTAGCCCGCGAGTGACAGCTGCTAACAACCAAAAAGCCGTGATTAAAGTCGGTGGCGATCAATACTTCGTTACTGATATTTCTGGTGGTGAAGTCAGTGGTGATAACAGCACTTCAGCGCCAGATATAGAACTCACCCCATTCTTTTCTGGTATCTCATTAGATGTTACTCCGCAGATTGATGATGAGGGTGGCGTGTTGTTACATGTTCACCCGACTGTTGTTGAGGTGGTTAACGAGACCAAAGATATCGATTTAGGTGCAACATTCGGCGTGTATAAATTACCACTCGCTAAAAGCTCTATCCGAGAATCTGACTCGGTCATTTTTGCTCGTAGTGGTGATGTTGTCGTTATCGGCGGTCTGATGAAGTCAGCAATTAATGATCAAGTCTCTAAAGTTCCTTTCTTAGGTGATATTCCAGGTCTTGGGCATTTATTTAGAAACGTCAATAAAGTGCAGTCGAAAACGGAACTGGTGATTTTGCTGAAGCCGACAGTGGTTGATGATCAGACGTGGCAGCAAGAGATCGAACGATCTCGTGCATTGGTAACTGAATGGTTCCCTGAGCAAGGTTGAGCCATGTATCAGTCTCACTTTAGATTAAATCAAGCCCCTTTTGCTTTAACGCCAAATACGTCGTTATTTTATGCATTACCTCCTCATTTGGAGGCAATTCAAACGGTATTGTCAGCGTTAGAAATGGGTGAGGGAATTATTCAAATCTCGGGTGAGGTGGGTACAGGTAAAACACTGGTGTGCCGCATGCTGATCAATCAACTGCCAGAACGGTTTGATCTGGCGTATTTGCCGACCCCTGCAATGAACGGGCATGAATTGCGGGCTGCTTTAGCGAATGAACTGAATTTAAGCCGAGATGGTGATAACACCATGCTCACTGAGCGTATTCACAACGAATTGATCCAACGAAAAAGCCAAGGGAAAACTGTGGTTGTATTGCTGGATGAAGCGCAAGCCTTGCCCGATGAGGCGCTTGAAGTCATTCGCTTGTTGGGCAATTTAGAAACGGAGCAAGAAAAACTGCTTCAGATTGTGTTGCTTGGCCAACCTGAATTAGATCAACGTTTGGCTCAACATAACTTGCGCCAGTTTCGCCAGCGAATTACTTTCCGCGCTAATTTACGGCCGTTAGATTTGGCTGAAACAATTTCGTATATTGAATACCGCTTGCAGCAGGCTGGCTGCCATAAAGTCTTGTTTACTCTGTCTGACTACCGTGCTCTATGGAAATCTAGCCAGGGAATTCCAAGGGTGATTAATCAGTTATGCCATAAGGCATTAATTGCGGCATATAGCAGCAACCTGCGGAAAGTCACGAATAAAGAAGTACTAATGGCAATTAAAGATACATTAAGCGCACGACAACCTAAGTGGACATATCCCGTATTATGGGGATGGAGTTAAGCATGAGTGAAATAAATAAAAAGCTTAACGAGCTTGCGCAGCAAAACGCAAAAAACACAGCTAAAGCGGATCCATTAGTTGCCGCTTATATCAGGCCAGTACCACCTAAAAAATGGCCATTAGTGGCAGCCGCAGGTCTGTGTATTACTGTGCTATCTGGGGCTGTTGGCTGGTGGTTTGGTCAACAAGGTCAACCGGATACGACTGTAGCCGCTTCATATGCAGAGGTTGAACTTTCCACAGTAAAAATAGCAAAGCCTATTGCTGAAAATCCAGCTGTCGACGTGCCTGTAGCATCAGTTGAAAGCATTGTCACAGCGTCTATACCAGAAGAAAAATTTGAACCTAAACCTGAATCTGAAATCAAGGCAGCCCCTAAAGTGGCGCTGCAAGTAAAATCAGCGCCTAAGCCCGTTGTTGAGGTGAAGATTAAAGAAGTTGCTAACATTGCACCAGCGCAAGTAATGTCTACAAAAACAATATCAGCCCAAAGAGCGCCAGCTACGCCTAAAAAAGCAGTGCCTAAACTGGCCCCCATAGCGGTTGAGTACGCTGGACATCAAGAAAACCCGCCTGAGAACGTTGCTGAAGAAACTGCGTCTTGGGAGAATGATGATGAAGGTTTAAGCATTGAGACGGTAGAGTTGAATACTAAGCAACTTGCTAATATTGAATACGAACGAGCAATGAAATTGCTGAAGCAAGGCAACAGCAAGAAAGCCATTACCCATTTAGAATCAGCCATTAAATACCAGCCAGATTGGATTAAAGTGCGTCAAAAGCTGGCGGCACTGTATTACGGTAAAACGGATACCCGTAAAGCGGTGGCTGTGTTGCAGCAAGGGTTATCTCGAAGTGGCGAGCAGCCAGAACTCCGCTTAACCCTCGCTAAGCTCTTGGTGAATGAATCACAACCGCAAGCGGCATTAAATGTATTAGCGCGAACTCCCAAAGAAGAAAATTCTGCTTATATGGCGATGCGTGGTGCGTTATCACAACAGCTTAAAAATAATGCAATGGCGCTTAATAGCTACCAACAATTAGTGAAGTCAGAGCCTTATGATGGACGCTGGTGGATGGGGTTAGGCATTGCATTAGAGCGTGACAGCAATAGTGATAAAGCGAAAGAAGCGTATCAACAAGCCTTATTAATGGGTAGGGTATCCGCGAAATCACAACAATTTATTCAACAACGCTTGTCATTATTATCAGCAAAAGAGAGCTAAGACGATGCAGATTAGATTAAGAAAACGTCTTGGTGACTTGCTGGTTGATGAAGGCATTGTTGCTCAAGCCCAATTAGAACAAGCACTTTCACAGCAGCAAAGCACAGGGCGAAAGCTCGGCGATACATTGATCAACATGGGGTTCTTAACTGAACAACAGATGTTGTCGTTTTTGTCGCAACAGCTTGATATTCCTTTAGTCGATTTAACGCGCGCTAATGTTGATATGGAAGCGGTATCGTTACTCTCAGAAGTGCATGCTCGCCGTTTACGTGCATTGGTCATCGATCACCGTGGTGACACCGTTCGAGTGGCGATGAGTGATCCTGCCGATCTTGCAACGCAAGAAGCGGTGTATAACCAGCTAGGTGAATATCGCGTTGAGTTGGTAATCGCCCGAGAACGTCAATTGATTGCGGCATTTGATCGTTATTACCGACGCACGAAAGAAATCGTTTCGTTTGCAGAGCAGTTACAAGCTGAACACAAAACGGATTCAGTGTTTGCTTTTGGCTTTGATGATGACAACGAAGAAGTCACCGTTGTTAAGCTGATCAATTCATTATTTGAAGATGCAATTCAAGTCGGTGCGTCAGATATTCACATCGAACCTGATACCGATGTATTGCGTATTCGCCAACGTATCGATGGCGTACTGCATGAAACATTATTGAATGAAGCCAGTGTGGCATCGGCGTTAGTCTTACGTCTTAAATTAATGAGTGGCCTAGATATTTCTGAAAAACGTCTGCCACAAGATGGACGTTTTAATGTCAAAGTACGTGGGCATTCAGTTGATGTGCGTGTTTCTACCATGCCAGTGCAACATGGCGAATCGGTTGTCATGCGTTTGCTTGACCAATCGGCTGGTATTCTAAACCTCGATGAAGTCGGCATGCCAATAGATATTTTGCAGCGCTTTCGTCGGCAGTTAAAACGCCCTCATGGCATGATTTTAGTAACTGGCCCTACTGGTTCAGGTAAAACCACCACGCTGTATGGCGCACTCAGCGAATTGAATAAGCCGGGTAAAAAACTGATCACAGCTGAAGATCCGGTGGAATACCGTTTACCACGGGTTAATCAAGTACAAGTGAACAGCAAAATTGGTCTGACGTTTTCTTCTATATTACGTACCTTCTTACGTCAGGATCCAGATATTATTCTGGTGGGTGAAATGCGTGATCAAGAAACGGTCGAAATCGGTTTGCGTTCAGCGTTGACTGGCCACCTAGTGTTATCCACCTTACACACCAATGATGCGATAGACAGTGCTCTGCGTATGATGGACATGGAAGCCCCTGGTTACTTAGTGGCGAGTGCAGTGCGTGCGGTATTAGCCCAGCGTTTAGTACGTCGTGTATGTCGTGACTGTGGTGAAATCGAAACCCCCGATGCCGCCCAAATCCAGTGGTTAAAGGCACGCTTCCCTGAACATCAACACCGTGAATTTCACCGAGGGCGAGGTTGTCAAACCTGTAACTTCACAGGTTACAAAGGGCGTATTGGGGTGTTTGAATTACTCGAAATGAATCAAGCTATGATGGATGCCCTGCGTGATAATAACGCGGTCTTATTTAGTCAGATAGCACGTGAATCTGAAGGTTACCAACCCTTAGTTGCTTCAGCGATGGGATTAGCACTTGAAGGGCGAACGAGCCTAGATGAAGTATTGATTCTGGGTGACGGCGATCTTAATGATGGCTTTCTGGTATAGGACATAACTGATGCCAGTATTTAATTACCGTGGTCGAGGTAGCAAAGGCCAATTACAACGCGGACAAGTAGAAGCGGTTAACCAAGAGGTTGCTGCCGATGTACTGATGCGCCAAGGCATTATTCCTTTAGAAATTCGTCAAGGAAAAGCTAAAGGAGATGGCTTCGATTTTAAACAGCTATTTCAAAATGATATTCCACTAGAAGCGTTGGTGATTTTTTGTCGTCAGCTTTACAGTTTAACCAAAGCCGGTGTGCCGCTATTAAGGGCCATTAAAGGGTTAGGCCAGAGTGCTAGCCATCCCTTAATGAAAGAAACATTGGATGCAGTTATGACTGACTTAACCAATGGTCATTCATTGTCGGCTGCGATGAAACAGCATCGTCGGGTTTTTTCTGACTTGTTTGTTTCGATGATTCACGTTGGTGAAAATACCGGTCGACTGGATGAATCCTTATTACAGTTAGCTCACTATTTTGAACAAGAAATGGAAACACGCCGCCGAATTAAATCAGCGATGCGTTATCCGCTGTTTGTGATCTCCGCGATTATGCTCGCGATGGTGGTATTGAATATTAAAGTGATCCCTCAGTTCGCGTCGATGTTCGCGCGCTTTGGTGTCGATTTACCGTTACCAACTCGGATCTTAATTGGCACGTCAAATTTCTTTGTTCACTATTGGCCGCTAATGCTGGGTGCCGGAATCGTTAGTGGATTAGCGCTCAAAATGTGGCGGCGAACCCCTAACGGTCAAGAACGTTGGGATAGTTGGCGGCTTAAAACCCCTGTAGTGGGCCATATTGTTAACCGCGCTCAAATGTCACGTTTTTCTCGTACCTTTGCCTTAATGATCAGAGCAGGCGTACCGCTGAACCAAGCTATTCAAATGTCGGCAGAAGCGCTGGGTAATCGCTTTTTAGAAAACCGCTTAATTGAAATGAAAAACGGAATTGAAAGCGGTAACAGTATTACCAGTACCGCAACCGATTCAGGGGTGTTTACTCCGTTAGTCTTGCAGATGATCGCGGTCGGTGAAGAAACAGGTCAGGTAGATAACTTGCTATTAGAAGTCTCTGATTTTTATGATCGTGAAGTTGAATACGATTTGAAAACCTTAACAGCACGCATAGAGCCACTTTTACTGTTGGTTGTTGCTGTAATGGTCTTGATTTTAGCCTTGGGTATTTTCCTACCAATGTGGGGCATGCTTGATGTTGCACGGGGTGTTTGATCGACATCGTTTTACTCGATTGAAAGGGTTTATTTGGTTGACACTTATGCTGTTACTAATAGCCGTTCTACTTGGTAAATGGTCACAACTGAATAAAAGACTGGAAGAGACAAAAGTAAAATTGACGGTCAGTAATTTTTATAATAATGCAGTAAGTCTACGTAATTTATGGGAACTTAATGATAAACCCAATTATTTAACCGTTGATAATATAGAACTGAGTTTTACTGAGTTTGGATGGCCAATCGTGATTGAATCAAGACAAATAAACTGCGAGAAAATGTGGTTTTTATTATCTGGCGATCAAGAAAGCTCACCTTATATAACTTTGTCTAATAAAAGAACTGTGAACTCAAATGGTTATAATTCTTGTGAATACCAAATTATTGACGGTAAAGGGCTGGAATTATCTTATGAACATGAGACAATACATATCGACGGTTTTTTGACGCAAGTCACGATGTAATATTGACAAGAGTATTCGTAAAAAATGAAAAAACAAACTGGTTTTTCCCTTGTTGAATTAGTGATTGTCATCATTGTTGTCGGTTTATTATCTGCTGTTGCATTACCTCGTTTTATTCAAATAACGGATGAAGCCAAGAAGTCATCAATTAAAGGTATTGCGGGGGGGTATGCCACTGCTGCATTGTCTGCCCGTGCGCAGTGGGAAGCTTATGGTCGACCGACCGATGATAATAGCCAAAATGTCGTGAATTATGACGGAACGGTTTTTTCATTAACCAAAGCAATCGCTGATGATTCAGTGCGCGATGGTTATCCGTTTGCATTAGAAGCAAGTAACAAAAGTGATGTAAACAGTGTTGATGTGAATGACTGCTTAGATCTGATCAATAACCTATTACAAAACCCGCCGTTAGCGACGACGTCATCGTCAGATGCTACCAATGGCAACTATTTATTTTACGTCACTGTTGAAGGCTCGGATGCCAGCAAGCAGTGTCGTTATTACCAACTAGCTTCGGCTGGTACCAACGGTTCAGGTTCAACAGATGTTGAAGCGGGACATTCATTTATCTACAAACCGGCCTTTGGCCAAGTCGAAGTAAATTTACAATAATTAGGAGTGAGTTATGAAACGTCAAGGCGGCTTTACGCT
The DNA here is from genome assembly GCF_003026285.1 of Photobacterium profundum. Lineage (GTDB taxonomy): Bacteria > Pseudomonadota > Gammaproteobacteria > Enterobacterales > Vibrionaceae > Photobacterium > Photobacterium profundum. The sequence continues at coordinate 126,395 of NZ_PYOD01000010.1, read as the reverse complement.
AATCGAATTAGTGGTTGTGATTGTTATTCTGGGTATTTTGGCAGTAACAGCTGCACCACGTTTCTTGAACCTGCAAGATGATGCGCGTAATTCAGCACTGCAAGGTTTGAAGGGTGCAATTGATGGAGCATCTGGTATTACCTACGGTAAGTCTGCTATTGAAGGTATTGAAGCTGTTAGCTCTGCAACAACTTCAAATAGTATTAATGTTGCTTTTGGTTACCCAAAGAAAGATGCGCTTTCAGGTGTAGTTAATGGTTTAACTGATGATTGGGTAGTTGCTCTACCTGCCGCAATTAGTGGAGCAGAACTTACTGATAAGCAAGTAGCGTATACTTTTACTGGTTATTCTGACAGAACAGAAAAAGGTTGTTATGTCGTTTACACTGAAGCATCAAGTGCAACACAGCCTGCTGGTGTTGCCGTTGTGGAAGGTAATGGTTGTAGCGCCAATTAATGAAATATAGAGCTCTTCGGAGCTCTATTTAAAAAAGGCGCGCCTATGAGTGCGCCTTTTTTAAATAGAAATAACTGGTAGGTGATGTGTGCCAAGGAATAATCGAGGTTTTACCTTAATTGAATTGATCGTGGTGATTATTCTGGTCGGCATAATCAGTGTAACGGCAAGCTCTCGCTTTTCGAGTATGAATAGCATTAGCGCGCCTGTGTATCGTGATCAGGTGATTAGTTCATTACGGCTAACCCAAATGCGTGCAATGCAAACTCGTGATGTTTGCCAACGTTGGCTGCTTGACGGTGATAAAGCCCGCCAAGTCGATATTGAACAACCCAAAGTGAATGCAACGTCTTGCCAAACCTTGACCTTTCCTTCTGGTGATGCATTTTGGCAAGATCAAACAGCCCTGCAAGTTGACGACTCAATCAATACCCGCTTTACGCTTTCTATTGAAGGCAATGCTAGCCCACTACCTTTTGGTTTGGATTTTGATAATTTAGGTCGAATTAGCCAATGCACCAATGGGTGCCAAATCACCATTATCGGTTCAGAGACATTGCCCATTTGTATTGAAAAAGAAGGGTATATTCATGCGTGCTAACCATGGTTTTACGCTTATTGAATTGATTATCGCGATTGTACTGATTGGTATTACTGTTGCGGGTATATCAACGAGCCTGTTTCCTCAGTCACGACAAAGTGCTGAAATAATATTAGCGTCACGCGCTGCTGAATTAGGCCATGCCGTTATGGATGAAATCATCAGTCGTCAGTTTGATCATAACAGTGGGGCATTAGGCGGTTTACCTGTATGTATTAGTAATAATGATCCTTTAGCAGATGGTGAAAAAAGATGTACTTCACCAGGTGACCTCGGTCCTGAAGATGCAGAGACAGAGCGGCAACACTTTAATGATGTGGATGATTTTCATGGTTTAAGTGGCAACGTTTCTGATGTGTTAGGTGAAGATCTCAGTGATATCTATGTTAATTATAAAGTGAATATCAGTGTTTATTACGATACTGATCTTGATGGTAAACCTGATCTAGTAAGTGGCGATCGCAAGCGTATCGATGTTGTGGTTATCGACCCTCAAGATAACCAATATCAATTTGCTGTGTATCGAGGTAATTTTTAATGAAAGCATTAGGATTTACTTTGATCGAAATGATCATGGCAATGGTTTTATTGTCGATAGTGGGCTTATCTTTAGCGGGTATTATTACAAAAAGCTCACAGATTTATGTCGATACCGCCGCTCGTGAATTAATTTTGCAAGAAGGTCGGTTTGTTGCTGAACGAATAGTCAGAGAGCTACGTTTAGCGGTACCGAATAGTGTGGTTTTATCCCAAGGTAATACGTGTGTCGAGTGGGTGCCTGTGCGTGCTTCTGGCATCTATTCCGATCTACCGCTAACCCCTAAAAATGAATTAACCATTATTCCAGACGGAACAATAAGAAAAGATCAAAGAGTCGTCATTTATCCTACCAGTGCAGTTGATATATTCTCTCCTGAGGCACCTGTTGGGGGCGAAAATAAAACGGCCATCATTTTAGATAATGTCGATTTTACTGCCTCGAATACTGAAAATATGGTTCAGCTGAAAATAGCAGAGCAGACGCTTTTTCCTTCTGGTTCTCCAGCAAACCGCTTTTATATTTACGACACGCCTGTTGCGTATTGTATTGAAGCCAATCAAATTTGGCGTTACAGCAACTATGCGTTAGAACGAGAAACGGTGAATACCCCTAATTTTTTAAATGCAGAAAGAAGCCTGATGGCAGAAAACGTCACTGAATTGGAATTTAATACCTCAAACGCAACGCTGACGCGTAATAGTTTGGTGAAATTTCATTTAATTATCTCAGCTCGTGGAGAGGAGGTTCGTTTTGACCATGACGTTCTTATTGCCAATGCACCCTAAATCAACCATGCGTAATCAAGGTGGTTCAGCATTAGTCATGGTGTTATTTATGATTGTTGTTTTGGGCTCTTTAGCGGCTTTTGGACTACGAAATATAGAACGAAGCAGCGATGCAATCATGCATGAAGTTGTCGGAACGAGAGCAGATATGGCCGCGAGGTCTGGCGCCCAACTAGACATCAGTGCGTTATATCAAACGACTGATAAAGGTTCTTGCCTTATCGGTAATCAGCAAACCTACACCTTTACAGGGGCTGGCTTAAATAATTGTGAAGCCAAAGTGAGTTGTGCAGTTATTGGGGTGAATAAAAGAGAGCAGACAGTTTACCGTTTAGAAAGTGAAGGTTTTTGTACTGTTGGTGATCAAAAAATAAAAAGAGCGATTGAAGTCGGCTTGCTAGGGGATGAAAAAGATAATGAATAATATTTTTCCACGTTTTAAGTTCTTCCCGTGCGTATTCATTGTTCTATTGCAGTTATTGTCATTTTCTAGTTTTGCTAAAAATTATGATCTCGATAATACGAGTAAGTATCCACCTTGTAGCCAAGGTAATTGGTCTAAAAACGGTGCAATGCTCACCTGTAATGGGAAAATGGAGTTAAAGGAAAATGATAAGATTAGATCCAATACGGCTTATACCTTAGTCGCCAATGCAGGTATGAAGCTCGATGAAAATATAATCGGTCAAGTAGGCTCAAATATTGATTTACGTACTAACCATGACGGCTTGGATATTAAGGATGCGGTTGTTTACGGTGATATATATAGTACTTCTGGGAAATTAACGGCTGAAAAAATAGAAGTGCGAGGCATTATCGATGTTGGTGGTGATATTGATATTAAAGGTGGTGATAATGTCATTACGCAATCTATTACTAGTCGCAATGGTAAAATTAAGCTTAAAGATACAGATGTTAGCGGTCCAGTTTTAGCATCTGGTGAAATTAATATAGATGATAGTGATATTGGCGGTAGTGTTATAAGTGATAACAACAAAATAACGCTACACGGCTCAACGATTGAAAGTAGTGTCACTGCGTCAGGTGAAGTACATATAGGTAAGAGTAATGTTGGTGGCAGCGTTACAAGTATAAATAATAAAGTAAAGTTACATGATTCAACAATTGAAAGTAGCATTACAGCTTCCAATGAAATTGATATCGATGATAGTGACGTTGGTGGTAGCGTAAAAAGTGAGCATAATAAAGTTAAATTAAAAGAATCGGCTATTGAAGGTAATGTTACTGCGTCCAATGAGATCACTATAGAGAATAGTGATGTTGTCGGTAATATTAAAAGTGTAAATAATAAAGTAACACTAAAAAAATCCTCTTATATTGATGGAAACATAGATGCAGCTTCTCATCAGGTCGTTAAGTTTGATGATTATGATCATCACCCGAGTACTGTTACTGGGTATTGTCGACCGATCAGCGATCCTGAAAATGCGTGTAATTCCGAACTTGTAAAGCCTGTATTGTCATGGCAAATGGATGAAGATGCTTGGCAAAGTGGTAACAATAGCGTTAAAGATTCATCTGGTAATGAATTGCATGGTACGGCTAATAATGGGGCAAATACAATTACCGACAAGATAAGTCGGGCACTGACTAATGATGATTTAGGTTTTGGTACCTGTAACTATGGAACATTTAACGGACAAAACCAGTTTGCCGAAATAGCACATAATAATAAGTTGAGTTTTGACGATAATTTTACCATTTCGGCTTGGGTAAAACCGACACAATATCCAGATAGTGATTTGAAAACAATAATTTCAAAAGATGGGAATTATGAATTTCATATTAACTCTGAAGGGTTTATATATTGGTGGTGGGAGCAGCAAGGTAATAGTAGTCAACATTCATTGTTGAGTACTAAGGCCATCCCACTAAATGAATGGACCCATATTAGTATTCGTTATAAAAAGGCAACTGGTAGTGATAAAACTAGCCAATGGATCTTTATTAATGGTGAACTTGACGCGACTTCAGAAGTTAAGCATAAAGTACAAACGAATAATTTGCCTTTTCAAGTAGGCCAAGATCAAGGTATTGCCTCACGTTTTTTCAACGGCAGTATCGATGAAGTGCGAGTATTTAATACTGCGCTAACTGATAGACAGATATCAGAATTAGCAGAAGAGAGACATTTTTGTGATGACGTTGTTAATGAACCAGGCTTTCGCTATGGTCGAGTGAGTTTTACCACTACAAAGATTGAGTTCGAACAGGCATTTCCTACTGACTCTGAACCTTTGGTTTTCTTATCTCCATCAATCAATGCATTAACACCGGACCAAGATGGTCCTGCCACGTTAAGGCTTGTATCTGTTACTAATACTGGTTTTACTGTTGAAAAAGTCGAGCCTCATGCTCCTGCTGCCAATTATACGCCAAGTCAAAAAATGCAGAGTGTCGATTATGTTGCCGTACTAGAAGGTGAAACAACACTGTCTAATGGGCATAAAATTTATGCCAGTAAAATAAAATTACGTGAAGATAATGACGTTCGAGAATTACAAGGCTCTAAGAACGGTAATCCAAGTAATGCGGATAGAGGCTGGAAAAATATTAGTTTTCCAGCCCAGCAGTTTTCAGGTAAGCCGACGTTAATGTTGGAAATACAAAGCCAAAATAACTCGCGCTGGCTAACTGCCGCAGGTAACCAGCTGACTCAAAACGGATTTAAAGTTGCGCTTGAGCAATCTGAAGTGCGGGGCGGTAATGCGAATAACACTGAAACTGTCGCTTACATGGCTTCGATGCCTAGTGTCGGTGATTTTGATTTATTTGGTAAGCGGGTGTTTTATGATTTTCAGCACGCCCGTTCTGGTATTTCCGGTGGAACACAAAATTTTCTGACTCGTTGTAATGAAACAACTGATTTCAAATATACGGGTTTTACAGCACCACCAGTAATGGTTATCGGGAAATTATCTCGTTCTGGTAATAATGGAGGTTGGATCCGTCGCTGTCATCGTGATAATACCAGAATGAGTATTGTGATGGATGAGGATCAAGATTCAGATAAAGAACGTTCTCACGTTGTTGAAGATGTTTCTTATATGGCATTTTCAGTTGAATCAGATACGACAGTGCCAGAGTTTCAGTTTGGAGCATATCCAACCTCGGCACTGACCTGTACCCCGATTAATATAACAGTGAATGTTGTCGATAAAGAAAGTGGCAACCCGATAACGGATTATGAAGGCCAAATAGGGCTTGCAACTAGCACGGGAAAAGGTGATTGGCAGTTATTCAATGGTAATGGTCAATTCATTCCGGGTAACACTGATTCAGGTAATGCCAGCTACCAGTACCATATTGCCGATTCTGGTAGTGCGACATTTACACTCAGTTATTTTCATACAGGTATTATGCAAATAATGCTGAAAAGCCCGTCAGGCGAAATATTAAAAGAAACAGATGACATAACTTTTAAAGCTGAAGGTCTCAAACTTGAACGTACAAGCGATTACCCTTATGGACGGAAATCGGCCATTGCGAATAAGCCTTTAGGATACAAGTTATCGGCTGTGACTGAAGACCCTTCAGCGCAAGGGCAATGTAACCCGATCGAATCTTTTGACGGGGAAAAAGAGGTTGCCTTTAATTTCACTTATGTCACGACAGCTGCTCGGAAAGTCCCCCCTTATATTGATTCATCACCATTAAATATGGCAACAGATACTCCGTTAAAAATGGCTTTTGTAAAAGGTGTGTCGAATTTTGATTTCAAATACGTAGAAGCTGGTGCTATCCAGTTGATTATTAAGCATTCTGATGGTGTGGCTTTACCCCCTGAAGAACCCGGTAAAAATTGGCTATCGCGCGAAATTATTAATGTAAGCCCATGGTTAGTGGCTGCTGATGTAGAAGGTAACTTGTCTGGGGTTGCAACTGATTCTGATAAAGGGTTTAAAGCTGCTGGTGACGAATTTACTGTTAACTATAAAGCGGTTATCTGGGATAAAAACATAGCTAATACTATTGGCTTACCTAAATCTGACCCTAGCGGTTTAGCCGTTACTGAAAACTTTAACAGTAGCTATGCTGCAGATGTGATCCCAGTGGATACAACCCCTAGCAGTGGAAATGTGGGTGATCTAAGCTTCCCTTCTACTTTGTCTTATGTATTAGGTAAATCAGTTGAAGCGATACCAGCAACGTATGGTGAAGTGGGTAGCACAAAGTTGGGAGGCACTGGTGCGAAGAACTACCTGATTACTGGTAATGACATCCCATTCTATACCTATAAGAATATAGGGCGTTTTTATCCGAAATATTTTTTAGTGTCAGGTGCTAAGCATACTGATAATTGCTCGGCCTTTAATTATTTAGGTAATTCAAATAGTTTAATTAATTATACCTTAACCGCTAAAAGTACAGGTGGCGATACAACTGAAAACTATGATAGTAAGTTGGGATATAAAGCATTAGCTATAGATAGTAATTTCGACCTAAATGGTGAAGATTCAAATGATGGTGTATCGCTTAAGGATCAAATTAAAAGGTCAAGCTCGGCATTTTCTTGGAGTAAAGGGCAGGTGCAAGCATCTTGGTATTATAAGCTAGTCAAAAATACCACTCCTCAATCCCCATTTAATCAATTTGTGCTGAGCCTTGAAGGTGAAGGGCCTGATAGTGTGCCACTTAAACCATTGAACGAGCAGCCAGATGATAATTTTGGAGGGGCATATACCTCAAAACTGGCGAGTGCTCTCATTTTCCGCTGGGGGCGGGTTCGCTTAACGGATGCTTTTGGCCCTGAGGTATCCCCGATAACGGCTCCTGTCTATATTGAATACTATGACAAATCACAGGCGTTTGTCGTTAATGTTGAAGATCAATGCACAACGCTGACGTTATCTGATTTCTCTTTTATTGAGGGAAATGACTCTTCAAAGATTCCTGTCGGTGGTGGTACGACGGCAGCTACATTTAGTGATACGGATAAAGGAGAGGGAGAATTCACATTTACAGCACCGGGGGCTGGCCACCAAGGTATCGTTACGCCAACGTTAGATTTATATTCTGCTGGTTATCCATGGCTGCGAGTAGATAAAACGGGCAATGGGCAGCTTGATAATATTGAGCAAGCTCAAATCCAATTTGGCTTGTATCGAGGCAGTGACAGAATTATTTGGTGGCGAGAAAAGTTAGACTGATAAGAACAACGAAGCGTTTACCAAAAAAATAATTTATCAAATATAAAAGCGAAAAGGGCATGAATCAGCTGCTTAACTAAATTAAATGCGGATCTGTGGCAGGTTTGACAAACGATACCTTGTCTCGATCCCTGCCCCTTGGTACATTTAGCGCAATTTAAAGAATTTTGAGCTTTCAGGATTAGTCGACGACTATGTTTAAAAAACTTCGTGGCATGTTTTCTAACGATCTCTCTATTGACTTGGGTACCGCCAATACCCTTATTTATGTCAAAGGACAGGGCATCGTTCTCGATGAACCTTCAGTAGTTGCTATCCGTCAGGATCGCAACGGATCAGCCAAAAGCGTTGCTGCTGTTGGTCATGATGCAAAACTGATGCTGGGTCGTACACCTGGTAACATTGCAGCAATTCGTCCGATGAAGGATGGTGTAATCGCTGACTTCTACGTGACAGAAAAAATGCTGCAGCACTTTATTAAGCAAGTGCATGACAATAGTTTCTTACGCCCGAGCCCACGTGTATTGGTTGCTGTTCCTTGTGGTTCTACCCAAGTTGAGCGCCGTGCAATCCGTGAATCAGCACAAGGTGCTGGTGCGCGTGAAGTGTATTTGATTGATGAGCCAATGGCTGCTGCTATCGGTGCAGGGATGCCTGTGTCTGAAGCGACAGGCTCAATGGTGATCGATATCGGTGGTGGTACAACAGAAGTTGCTGTTATCTCACTAAACGGTGTGGTGTATTCATCATCTGTACGTATTGGTGGTGATCGCTTTGATGAAGCGGTAATTAACTACGTACGTCGTAACTACGGTAGCTTGATTGGTGAAGCAACAGCTGAACGAATCAAACACGAAATCGGTTCAGCTTACCCTGGCGATGAAGTACTGGAAATTGAAGTACGTGGTCGTAACCTTGCTGAAGGTGTACCGCGCAGCTTTACGCTAAACTCGAACGAAATCCTTGAGGCGCTACAAGAGCCGCTAACAGGTATCGTATCTGCAGTTATGGTTGCACTTGAACAGTGTCCGCCAGAGCTAGCATCTGATATTTCTGAGCGTGGCATGGTACTAACGGGTGGCGGTGCATTGCTTCGTGATCTAGACCGTCTACTAACAGAAGAAACGGGTATTCCAGTAGTTGTTGCTGAAGATCCGCTAACATGTGTTGCACGTGGTGGTGGTAAAGCATTAGAAATGATTGATATGCACGGTGGCGACCTCTTTAGCGAGGAATAATGCGACCCCAAGCAATCGACAAAACAGGTTATAGCGTTACATGAAACCTATATTTGGCAGAGGTCCTTCTCTGCAATTACGCCTGTTTCTTGCCATATTACTGTCGGCTAGCCTAATGTTGGCCGACAGCCGCCTTGATGCCTTTGCAAACGTACGTTATTTGCTGAACTCAGCTATTGCTCCCCTTCAATATGCCGCTAACTTACCTCGAGAAATGTTAGATGGTGTATCAAGTCAAGTGAGCTCACATCAGCGTATTTTGTCAGAAAATAAAGCATTGAAGCGTGATGTTCTGGTTATGCAAAGCGAAGTATTATTGCTCGATCAGTTAAAGCAAGAAAATCAGCGTTTAAGAGAGCTATTAGGTTCACCTTTCGTTCGTGATGAACGCAAGATGATAGCCGAGGTAATGGCGGTAGATTCTGATCCGTATAGCCATCAGGTTATGATCGATAAAGGCCGTATTGACGGTGTTTATGAAGGTCAGCCTGTGATCAACGAAAAAGGTATCGTGGGTCAAATATCGTATGTTGGGGCTCATAATAGCCGTGTATTACTATTGATCGATCCAACGCATGCCATTCCGATTCAGGTTGTACGAAATGACATCCGAGTGATCGCATCAGGCAGTGGTCAGAGTGATTTGATGCAGCTTGAGCACGTACCAAGCAGCACTGATATCGAAGTGGGTGATTTGTTGGTTTCATCGGGGCTTGGTGGGCGTTACCCTGAAGGGTATCCGGTCGCTTATGTCACCGAGTTTTCATTTGATAACAAACGTCCATTTGCGCAGATTAAAGCCCGTCCTACGGTACAATTTGATCGCTTGCGTTACTTGTTATTAGTATGGCCAACTGAACGAGAAAATATGCTAGAAGAGGTACCGACAAGTGGCGAGTAGTCGACCTAATGGCCGTATGCTAATTTGGCTTACATTCATTTTTGCATTGATTCTTCAAGCGGCCCCGTGGCCTGGAGTACTGGAATCATTTCGCCCTTCATGGGTGTTATTGATTACCTGTTACTGGGTATTGGCATTACCACACCGTGTTAACGTGGGGTCGGCACTGATTGTCGGTTTACTGTGGGATTTAATGCTAGGGTCAACCCTAGGTGTTCGCGGGCTGATGATGTCAGTACTGTGTTACATCATTGCTTTAAATTTCCAGATGCTACGGAATTTATCCTTGTGGCAGCAAGCCGTTATTATCGCCGTACTCACATTAGTGGGTAAACTGGTTGAATTCTGGGCTGAGTATTTAGTGTCAGAGATTACCTTTGATCCCCAACAATTATGGGCAATTTTACTTAACTTCTTGTTGTGGCCATGGTTATTTTTATTATTACGTCGTGTACGTCGTAAGTTTTCTATTCGTTAGTGTTACATTGTTATTAGACAATGACGAAAGGGGAGCGTGTTTTTGCTCCCTTTTTGTTTCATGTAGTTTGGTTATGTTCCGAACATCAATATTTAAAGAGTCGTTATGTCAGCAGTACAACTTTATCTCGCATCAGGTTCACCTCGACGCCAAGAACTATTAACACAATTAGGCTACCAATTTGAACGTGTGGTGGTGGATGTTGAAGAGTGTCATCAGCCTAGTGAAACGGCTGAGCAGTATGTTCAGCGATTATCGCGAGATAAAGCGGCTGCTGGTGTGAAGGAAATTAATGCCACTAAAACGGCGGCAGCAACAACTCCTGTTTTGGGGGCTGATACTATTGTTGTGGTTGATGAAACGATTTTAGAAAAGCCAAAAGATTTTAATGATGCGCAGCGTATGTTGAAATTACTATCAGGGCGTCAACATCAAGTGATGACATCTGTTACGGTAGCAACAGCAGAGCGTGAAGAAACCCAGTTAGTGGTTACCGATGTTTGGTTTAAAACTTTGTCTGAAAACGAAATAGAAAAATATTGGCAAAGTGGCGAACCACAAGACAAGGCTGGTAGCTATGGCATTCAGGGGCTGGGTGGCAAATTTATCACGCGAATTGATGGCAGTTATTATGCTGTGATGGGGCTACCTTTAGTGGAAACCGACGTCATGGTTCAGAATTTTTTAAGTTTATAAATTGAGGCAACCATGAGCATTGAGCTGCTAGTAAACGTGACGCCAAGTGAAACTCGCGTTGCAATGATTGAAAGCGGAAATCTACAAGAAGTACATATTGAACGTGAATCAAAACGTGGCATCGTCGGGAATATCTACAAAGGTCGAGTAAGCCGTGTTTTACCCGGTATGCAAGCTGCATTCGTGGATATTGGTTTAGATAAAGCGGCATTTTTACACGCATCAGATATTGTTCCTCATACAGAATGTGTTGCTGAAAACGAGAAAAAACAATTCCAAGTTTTGGACATTTCAGAATTAGTTCGTCAAGGGCAAGACATTGTTGTTCAGGTGATTAAAGATCCTCTCGGAACGAAAGGCGCACGTCTAACGACCGACGTTACATTACCTTCGCGTTATTTGGTCTTTATGCCAGGGGCGAGCCATGTTGGTGTGTCTCAACGCATTGAAAGTGAAGAAGAACGTGAGCGTTTAAAAAAGGTTGTTAAATATCACTGTGACGATCTTGGTGGCTTTATTATTCGTACTGCAGCCGAAGGTGCAAGTGAAGATGAGCTAGGGCAAGATGCAGCATTCCTTAAGCATCTATGGCGCAAAGTTATCGAACGCCGTGCCAAACTGAAGCCAAAATCGATGCTGTATGGTGAGCTGGGTTTAGCGCAACGTATTTTACGTGACTTTGTAGGCACAGAATTAGATCGTATTCAGGTCGACTCTCGTCTTGGCTTTGAAAAATTAAAAGAGTTCACTGAAGAGTTTGTCCCTGAAGTGAATGACAAAATTGACTACTATGCCGGTGAGCAGCCAATTTTTGATTTGTTCGATACCGAGAATGAGATTCAGCGCTCGCTAGATCGTAAGGTTGAATTGAAGTCTGGTGGTTACCTGATCATTGATCAAACAGAAGCGATGACGACGGTTGATATTAATACCGGTGCCTTTGTGGGCCGTCGTAATCTAGAAGAAACCATTTTCAACACTAACATCGAAGCAACTAAAGCCATTGCCCGTCAATTACGCTTACGTAATCTGGGTGGCATCATCATTATTGATTTTATTGATATGGCAATTGAAGATCACCAACGCCGAGTTCTCGCTACATTAGAGCAAGCTCTGTCTTTCGATCGGGTTAAAACCAATATCAATGGCTTTACTCAGCTAGGCTTAGTAGAGATGACGCGTAAACGTACCCGAGAAAGTATTGAACATGTACTGTGTGGTACTTGTCCTACTTGTGAAGGGCGTGGCACGGTTAAAACCGTTGAAAGCGTGTGTTATGAGATCTTGCGTGAAATTACGCGAGTGAATCGTGCTTACGATGCCGATCGTTTTGTCGTTTATGTGTCACCCGCTGTTGGCGATGTGCTGGCGGGTGATGAGTATCATGCATTGGCTGAATTGGAAGTCTTTATTGGTAAGCAGGTAAAAGTGAAACCTGAGCCGCTTTATATCCAAGAACAGTTTGATGTAGTGATGATGTAATTGATTGTAGAGGTTATCGAGTGACAACAGTTCCAGTTCGTCTGGTACGTGGATTAATGTGGCTAGTACTGACATTGTTGGTGCTGGCCGCTATTGCTATTAGTGGTCTGCGTCTTTTTCTTCCTCAGCTAAACGAATTCCGTGAGCCGATCCGTCAATGGGCATCTGAGCAGGCAGGCATGAGTCTGCAAATTGACAGTGTTGAAGGGCATTGGCGCAGTATTGGTCCGTCGTTAATGTTGCAAGGCATTGATATTGCAGCAAGTGATAATTCTCAATCACTGGCGTCGGTTGGTTCGATTGATATGCAGCTTGATATCTGGCAATCAGCCTGGCAATTTCGTCCAATTTTCAAAAATATTACAATCAATCAACTAGGTATCGATTTAACACAAATCCCAGGTTTTGACCTTTATGCGGGTTCTTCCCCAAAAGTCCCAGCAAACCAAGCTACGACTGCCGTCCAGAAATTAGAACGTTTATTTTTCGTCCGCCTTGGGGACTTTTCTTTAACAGATTCCAAAGTGTCGTTGTTAACACCTGCTGGTGAAAAAAAGCAGGTGGATATCAGTGAATTGAAATGGGTAAATGTTAACGGCGAGCATCTTGCGGAAGGGGTAATCAGCATTGCTGATACGCACCTTAGCCAGCTTAAAGTTATCGCTAATTTATCTGAGAAAGGCGATCTACCGAGTTTATCGGGACATATTTACGCGCAAGCTCAGAACTTGTCGATTACGCCGTGGTTGAATAAACAGTTAACAAAAGGCACCGAAATTACAAGCAGTGATATCGGCTTTGAGGTGTGGTTAGATTTATTCGACGGTAAAATAACTAACAGTCGCGTTCAAATTGAAAATAGTAAGGTTGAATGGAAAAGAGCGGATCAACTACATAGCATTCAGATCCAACAAGGTGTTGTTGCTTTAACACCAACGACGTTGACCGATGATGTCACGGCTTGGCGAGTTGATAGTGATGATCTAAAAATTCAAACAGATAACACGCAATGGCCCGATCTCGATCTTGTTGCGCAATGGCAGCCTAAAAAGTGGATGTTGGCTGTAAATAGCCTTGATATCGCACGTTTACAGTCTTTGGCTAGCTTCTTTCCTGCGGATAACAGCGCTGTATCTATGTTGAATACGTTAAAGCCTACGGGAAATTTAACCGATATTCGCGTTGCCAGTACTGGTGAAGAGTCACCTCGTTTTTCTGCAAAACTAAAACACTTTGGTATGCAGCAATGGGAGCTTTTACCGGGCATCAGTAAGTTAGATGCTGATATTTCCGGCGATTTAGCATCAGGTAAAGCGGTTCTAAAACTGAAAGATGATGCATTACCTTATGGTGAGGTTTTTCAAGCCCCTTTAAAAATTGATAATGCGGATGTAACCGCTTATTGGCAGGTAAACGATCAAGGCTGGCGATTATGGAGTGACAAGCTGCATGTTGCGACCCCTCACTTAAAAGTCGATGGTGAGTTTCGTTTAGATTTTCCTGCAGAAAAGCCTGCATGGTTATCTTTCTATGGTGAAGCCTCGCTCAATAATGCCGGAGAGACGTGGCGTTATTTACCTACATTAGCTTTAGGGCATGATTTAACGGATTATCTCTCAGCAGCAATTCGTGGTGGTAAAGCGGATGTTGCTCAGTTGCTTTGGTATGGAGAGCTTTCTGATTTTCCTTATAAAAATCACGAGGGAATATTTCAAGCGAAGGTGCCACTGAAAAAGGCAAAATTTAGCTTTGATACTGCTTGGCCGATATTAACGGATCTACAATTAGATTTATTGTTTGAAAATGACTTTATGTACCTTGATTCGCGCCATGCGATCACTATGGGGGCTACCGCTTCTCGTGTCACGGGAGCTTCAGAGCTCAGCCCTGATGGACATTTAAAGTTAAAGGTGGATATTGCCGCGAAAGGAGATGCGGTACGTGACTATATGCTGGCGACGCCATTAGTCGATTCTGTTGGTGCAGCATTAACCACGGTAAAAGTAACTGGTCCTGTTACCTCTCGCTTTAAGCTTGATATTCCTTTCGATGGCACTGATGTGAGGGCGTGGGGTACTGCTGACTTTAAAGATAATCAAATTGCGATTGAAACCCCAGCTATACAGTTAGCAAATGTTAATGGGCAATTAATTTTTGATAATGATGTGATTAAAGCTACTGACTTAAAAGGTCTCTTACTCGAACAGCCGATCAACGTTGGTTTTAATGGCAGGAGTGTTGATACAGGTTATAACGTCGACATTGATCTTGGTGGTGATTGGCAAGTTAGTCAACTTCAGCAACAACTCAATGATCCACTGCTCAATCACGTATCAGGGCAGGCGCAATGGAAAGGTACTGTTGGCGTTAGCCTGCATGATACGGGCTTTAATTATAAGGTGGATTTACAGGCCCCACTTTCACGTATTAATAGCAATCTCCCTTATCCGTTAACTTATGAAGGGGCGTTGTCTCCCAAGCAATTTGCTACTGTAAAAATAAACGGTACTGCTGAGGCATTATCTGGGGGAATTGTCGTACCTGATGCGAAGTATCAAGCTCAAATAAGCTTACTGCAGTCTCGCCCAGTGATTAAACAGAGCTTTTTAAGTATCGGAAAGGGAAAGTTAAAGCCTTTGCCATTGTCTGGGCATCAGGTGCGAGTGAATAGTAATCGTATTAATGGCGATCAATGGATTGATTTGATTAACGAGATCACGAGTGATTTGGATCTGGCGGAAGCAAAAGGCAAGAAGCAAGGTATGCCTCAAATACCGATGCCGACACAGCTGGATATTCAATTGAAGACACTTACTCTCGCATCTCTAGATTGGCATGATCTGACTTTTAACGCACAAAGAAAACGGAGCCAATGGGGCTTTACCCTTGATAGTCGAGAGTTAAAAGGGAATGCCGTTTGGGTTGATAATAACCCGTTAAAATTAACGTTAGATAATGTGTACTTAAATTTCCCCAAGCTATTATCTACAGATAAACAGGATAAAACCAAGTACGTACCACAACGCGATATTCCAGAAGCCACTGAACTTGATAAAACCTTGATGGCGAATATGCCTGATATAGATTTACAGGTGAACAGTATGTGGTTGCAAGGCTATAGCTTGGGTAAAGTATCAGGAAAACTGCGCAAAGATAATAATACGCTGGTGCTGCAAAACCTTCAGGTGAAATCTGGGGCAACAGCATTGAACCTTGATGCCCACTGGACATTAGACGGTGGGCAAAATGAAACCCAGATAGCTTTTGATGTTGAAGGTAAAAACAGCTCTGATTTAATGGGTCGTTTTGGGATTTCGGGCGGCATTCAGGATGCTTCATTTAGCAGTTATGCATCAATTCAGTGGCAAGGTTCGCCGTGGTCTATTCATAGAGAAACCTTGACGGGTGAAATTAAAACAGAAACTGGTAAAGGCATTATTAGTGGGGTTGGTGGTGCGGGTCGTTTACTGGGTTTATTTAGCCTAGATTCGATTATGAGAAAGCTGCAGCTTGATTTTTCTGGCGTATTTGATGATGGCTTAGCCTTTAATTATATCAAAGGGTCGGGGAAAATTGAGAATGGTGTATTTAATAGTGACAATATAAAAATGCAGGCGTTAGCAGGCGATCTTACCATTAAAGGTTCTGCTAATTTAGTGAATGAAACGGTTAATGCTCAAGTCAGGTTTACCCCTGACTTTACATCGGGTATACCTGTATTAACGGCCTTTGCTGTTGCGCCTCAAACCGCATTGTATGTGTTTGCTATCTCAACAGCATTATCACCCGTGTTAGATGTCTTTACTCAGGTTAATTATTTGGTGAAGGGACCATTGGATTCTCCAACAGTCACCGAGCGTTCTCGATTTAAAGGTGAGATCGTCGTTCCTGAATCAATCGATAAAAAGAAATAATAGATTGATGAAATTAAGAGAAAGTAGAATTTCAGGGAGTGAGTTATGACAAAGATTGGTTTAGTGCAAATGAACTCAGGTCCCGATCCTGAGGCAAATCTTATTCAGCTTAAAAAGAAGCTTAAAGGGTTACAATTACAAGGTGCGCGTTTAGTTGTAACGCCTGAAAACACGCTTGTTTTTGGTTCTAATCATGACTATATACGCCATGCTGAAGCTTTAGGCGATGGTCCTTTACAAACGGAACTTGCTGCTTTTGCAAAACAGTTAGGTATTTGGTTGTTAATTGGGTCGATGCCCATCCTTCAGCCTGATGGCAAGATCACTTCAACAGCACTACTGTTTGATGATCAAGGGATATGTACTGCCCACTATAATAAATTGCATATGTTTGATGTAGAGATTGAAGATAAACACCATAGTTACCGAGAGTCTGATACTTTTCAACCTGGCAATGAGATAAAAGTAGTAGAGACTCCCTTTGGTAAAATTGGATTATCAATCTGTTATGATGTGCGATTCCCTCAAATGTATTCCGCACTACGAGAACAAGGTGCCGATATTATTGTTGTGCCTGCGGCTTTCACAAAAGTAACAGGCAAAGCGCATTGGGATATCTTATTACGTGCTCGAGCCATTGAAACCCAATGTTGGCTAATTGCCGCTGCGCAATGGGGTGAACATAATCAAGGTCGAGAAACCTGGGGGCATTCAATGATTATTGACCCTTGGGGGCAGGTGTTAGCCTGTCAGCAACAAGGTACTGGTGTGTTAACGGCTGATATAGATTTAGATTTCAGTCAAACTATAAGAACAAATATGCCGTTGGTTGAGCACGCCCGTTTTAGTGTGCACCCGCGATAAATGACAAGAGCAGAATTAATGTCCCTGAAAACTGTAGAAAATACCATGCTAACCCAATCTGGGTTAGGGCGTGAAGAGCTTCATAAAATCTTGAGCATGATTGCGGTTCGCGATGTGGATTATGCTGATATCTATTTCCAATCATGCTGGCATGAATCTCTGGTGCTGGAAGACAGTATCATAAAGGACGGTTCTTTTAATATTGACCGCGGCGTTGGTGTGCGTGCTGTAGCGGGTGAAAAAACCGGCTTTGCTTATTCAGATCAGATTAACGAGTTAGCGTTAACGCAAAGTGCGAAAGCAGCGCGTGGTATTGTGCGTCAGGGCGGCAATGCGAGTGTTAAAGCCTTTAGCCCTATTTCGCCTTCTGGTATTTATGCACCCGTTGATCCATTAGGCAGTTTTGATAAATTTCAAAAAATAGCATTACTGGAAGAAATCGACAGTTATATCCGTACTAAAGAACCATTAGTTAAAGAAGTATCAGTCAGTATTAACGGTGTTTACGAGCAAGTATTGGTTGCTGCGCTTGATGGTACTTATGCTGCTGATATTCGTCCGCTTGTCCGTTTATCTATCAGCGTATTAGTTGAGAAAGGTGATAAACGTGAACGTGGTAGTGCTGGTGGTGGTGGTCGTTACGGTTATGAGCATTTCTTGCATGAAGAAGATGGCAAGTCAGCGGCACTCAACTTTGCCGATGAAGCAATTCGTCAGGCGCTGGTGAACCTTGAAGCTGAAGCAGCCCCTGCGGGTACAATGCCCGTTGTGTTAGGTAATGGTTGGCCTGGGGTATTATTACACGAAGCCGTCGGTCATGGTTTAGAAGGTGACTTCAACCGTAAAGGGTCTTCGATGTTCTCGGGTCAGATGGGGCAGCAAGTTACCTCACCACTTTGTACGATTGTTGATGACGGTACGTTAGTTGATCGTCGTGGTTCGATTAATATCGATGATGAAGGTGTGCCAGGGCAATATAACGTCTTAGTCGAAGGCGGTAAGTTAAAAGGGTATATACAAGATAAGTTGAACGCTCGTCTTATGGGTGTTGATCCTACCGGTAATGGCCGTCGTGAATCATATGCCCATTTACCTATGCCACGTATGACCAATACATATATGCTACCAGGTGAGCATGCGCCTGAAGAAATTATTTCAAGCGTGAAAAATGGTATCTACGCCCCTAACTTTGGTGGTGGTCAGGTGGATATCACATCTGGTAAATTTGTTTTCTCTGCATCTGAAGCATACTTAATTGAAAACGGTAAGATTACGCGTCCAATTAAAGGTGCAACCCTGATTGGCAGCGGCATTGAAGCGATGCAGCAAGTATCGATGGTGGGTAATGATCTATCTATTGATCGCGGAGTTGGAGTCTGTGGTAAAGCTGGGCAGAGTGTACCTGTAGGTGTCGGTCAACCGACATTGAAGATTGATTCGATGACGGTAGGTGGTACAGAGTAATTTTCTGTTACTTACTTAATTGATATAAAAATGCCAGCATCCGTTGCTGGCTTTTTTATGCTCTGATTTCAAGCATGGAACCTTGCTATATTGCCGCTAGATTAGTTTTCTAGGTACAGCTCTTTCAGATATTGAAAAATTTCACGGTAAGCTTTTGCTGGCTTATTATTTGCTTTTTCTTTATTCGCTTGGCGAGTTAGTTGACGCAAGTGCTGACGGTCTGCATCAGGATGATCAACCATTATGGCATTAATCATACTGTCGCCATTTTCGATTAAACGATCACGCTTTTGCTCAAGCTTCTTCAAAGCAACAGTGTGCTGTGAGTGCTTGTTACGTAGTTTATCAAGAGCTGCTTGAATCGGATCAAGATCGATATGCTTCATCACTTTACCGATGTATTGCAGTTGACGACGGCGAGCTTCATTCTTGAAGCGCTGTGCATCTTTGATTGAATCCATTAACTCTTCTTCAAGCGGGATTTTCGCTAAAGCATTTGGTGTTAGAGCAACAAGCTCTTCGCCTAGCTTTTGGATTGCATCCATGTCGCGTTTCATCTCGGTTTTACTTACCCAAATGATTTCTTCTTCTGGTTCCCAAGGTGCTTTTTGGTTTTTACGGCTCATAACTGGCTCACTAAGAATGCTAATGTATCTATTTTATCAGTTTACTAACGATTTTGGGCGTAAATTACATTATTCTGTAACTATCATAATTATATAACGATTAAAAGCCAGATAAGTGATCCTATGGACGTAAGAGAACAGGTTGCACATCAGCGTGTTGAGCTGGAAGCTGCAGTTGCTAAAGCGTTAGAAGTCGCAGGACAGCAAGCCGATGCTGCTGAAGTTGCTATTAATAAAACCACGGGTATCAGTGTTTCCACGCGCATGTGTGAAATCGAGAATGTGGAATTTAACAGTGATGGTGCTCTGGGTATCACAGTGTACCGTGGCCAACGTAAAGGCAGTGCTTCTACATCAGATTTGAGTGAAAAAGCCATTGCCCAAACAGTTGCAGCTGCACTTGATATTGCTCGATACACCTCAGAAGATCCCTTTGCAGGCCCTGCTCCTGCAGAATTGATGGCAAAAAATATTCCAGAATTAGATCTGTTTCATCCTGATGAACCAGAGCCTGATTTTGCAGCATCGATTGCCTTTGCTGCAGAGCAAGCGGCATTAGATTTCGATCCCCGTATTAAGCAAAGCGATGGTGCAAGTTACGATAGCCATTACGGCGTGCGTGTTTATGGTAACAGCCATGGCATGCTTGCGAGTTATGCTTCTAGCCGCCACAGTACGAGCTGTTGTGTGATTGCTGAAGGTAAGAATGGTCAGATGGAGCGAGACTACAGTTACACGTCTTCACGCGTAGCCTCTGAACTTTGGACGCCTGAGCGTGTAGGTCAGCACGCCGCAGAGCGTACGCTAGGTCGTATTGATGCACAGAAGTTGTCGACACGTGAAGCACCGATCATGTTTTCTGCTGATATAGCGACAGGTTTGTTTGGCCACCTGATTATGGGGATCAGTGGTTCGAACTTATATCGAAAGTCTTCATTCCTATTGGATCAGCTTGGTGAGCAGATTTTCCCTGAATGGTTAGGCATTAGCGAGCGCCCACATATTCTTCGTGGTATGGCGAGTACGCCATTTGATAGCGAAGGTTTGGCGACGCGGGATTTAGAAATTATTACCGATGGTGTGCTGCAAACATACCTGATGACAAGTTATGCTGCGCGTAAATTGGGGCAGCAGCCAACGGGTCACGCTGGTGGTATTCATAATTGGTTAGTGAAATCGACGGGTGAAAGCTTTGAGCAGATGCTGAAAAAGATGGATCGTGGTTTATTGGTTACAGAGTTAATGGGCCAAGGCGTTAACATTGTAACGGGAGATTACTCGCGTGGTGCTGCTGGCTTTTGGGTTGAAAACGGTGAGATTCAATATCCTGTCAGTGAAATTACCATTGCTGGTAACTTAAAAGATATGATGAAAAACATTGTCGCAATCGGAGCAGACACGGAAACACGTAGTCAAATCCAAACAGGCTCTATTTTGTTAGACACAATGAAGATTGCTGGCGAGTAATAATATATCACGACGAGCTATCTAAGGCGGTATTAAGCCAATAAAAAGGGGGGGAGGTTTTTATCTTAAGTGATAAATACCTCGTCCCTTTTTATATGAGGCTAAATAGAAAAAGCTAACGGTTTTCTAGATTAAAAAGATCGTTGCAAGACCGAGGAAAACCGACAGGCCAACAATATCGGTGATGGTAGTTAACGCCATACCTCCAGCAAGCGCTGGGTCGATATTATATTTTTTCAATAGTATTGGAATTGTTACACCCGCCACACCCGCCATAAAGAGATTGGTGAGCATCGCACCGGCAATAATGGCACCGAGTACAATATTTCCTTTCCACACGACCACCACGCCGCCGATAATCGCCGCCCATAGTATGCCGTTAATTAAACCGACTCGGGCTTCTTTGCTTAGCAACCAGCGCGTGTTTGAATCACCAATGTGTCCAACCGCTAAACCTCGAATAACCAAGGCAACAGTTTGGTTTCCTGCCACACCACCCATAGAGGGGACGATTGTCATCAAAACAGCAATGGATGCCATTTGTGCCAGCGTTTCTTCAAACATGTTGGAAACAGATGCGGCAGCTAATGCTGCAAGAACATTGACACCGAGCCAAATACTTCGTCGACGTGCCGATTTCATTACTGGTGCGAAGGTGTCTTCGTCATCATCAAGACCCGCCATACTCATCATCGAGTGTTCAGCATCTTCTCGAATAATATCGACCACATCATCGATAGTGATACGACCGACGAGATGATTATTCGCATCAACGACAGGGGCTGAAACCCAATTTCGACGTTCGAATAAGTTGGCGATTTCGCTATCATCCATATCGACAGGAATCGCTTCATCAGCATCTTCCATAACCTCACGGATTTCGATATCAGGCTGCGTGGTTATTAAGGCCGAAAGAGAAAGGTGGCCAATTAATTTTTCTTGTTCATTAACCACGTACAAGGCATCAGTTGCTTCAGGGAGCTCCCCTTTCATGCGTAGATAACGTAGAACAACATCTGCCGTAACATCACCACGAATTGTGATGAAGTCGGTGCTCATCATTCCGCCAGCGGTCTCTTCTGGGTAGGCGAGGGCTTTTTCTATTCGATGACGGTCGGTGGCATCCATTTGCGCCAACACTTCCTGATATCTCTCATCAGACAAGCTACGCAATACATAGGCGACGTCATCACTCTCCATCCCCTCGGTTACGGCTGCCAGTTTTTCTGGCTCCATTTGCGAGACGATACCGTCTTTTACATCTTCTGATAGCTCATCAAGAATCTCACCTTGCTCTTCAGGATCGGTTAGCTGCCAAAGTACCTGACGTTCTTTAGGCGGAGAAGCTTCTAAGAGGTGAGCAATATCCTCCGGTTCCATATCTTGAAGAATACGGCGGACATGAACAAACATCCCGTTCTCTAGGGCTGTGTTCACTTCTTGCAGTGTTTGATGTGTTTGATCTTGTTCTAAAGCATCCGCCATAGGCAATGGGACCTTATGAATTGATGGCGCAATAATTTGAATTTTAACGTATTACAAAGGCTGTTGTCTCACCAGATTTAAGAGGAATTAAATATTTAATGCTGGTGTTAAAACGACAATAACGGTGAAGGTGTTAATAGTCGCTATAAATTACGTCTTTTACCGTCATTATCGATTCATTTATCGATGTTTAGTGTTTATTTAACTGCTAGAACATCGATTAATTATCTTCATCAAAACCTGCTTCTATGAGGTCAGTGACAGCATTGAGCGCTTGCTCGGCATCACTTCCTTCTGCACTAACGTTGATTTGCTGACCTTGCGCTGATTCAAGCATCAATAATCCCATTACGCTGTCTGCGGTAGCACTTTTCTCATCATTACTGATAGTGATAGTTGCTTCGAAACTTTGGGTTAATTCAACCAGCTTTATAGCTGCTCTTGCATGTAGACCTAGGCGGTTTTTAATGAACAGTTCACGGCTTAATACTGGCATTATTTACTTTCCAGTGTACGGTGGCGAATTTGTACTTGTTGTCCATCATGAAGAAAATGATCTGCGAGTTGTTGGGCAACATAGACAGAGCGGTGTTGACCACCAGTACAACCAATCGCAACGGTAAGATAGCTGCGGTTATTTTTTTCGAGCAGAGGCAGCCAAGTTTCGATGAAGTTACGGATCTGGTAAATCAATTTATTGACTTCAGCATGCCCGACAAGGAATTCTTTGACCTCTTGATCTAAACCTGTTTGGGGTTTGAGTTCAGGAACCCAATGCGGATTAGGCAAAAAGCGAACATCAAATACGTAATCGGCGTCTGTGGGTAAACCATGTTTGAAACCGAACGATTCAAATACTAATATCAGCTTACGTGATTCTCGCCCAAGTACACGTGCTCGAACCGTCTCACTTAAATCATGAATCGATTTATTGGTTGTATCGATCACTAAGTCAGCGTGTTCTTTAATATCAGCGACAATCGCACTTTCAGACTGAATAGCTTGCTCTAAGCTCATATCATGTTTTGAAAGAGGGTGTAAGCGTCTGGTTTCGCTATAACGTTTTACCAATTCTTTGTCGTCAGCATCAATAAATATGACGTTAACATCCAATTTATCATCGAGTGAATTCAATGTTTTTTGGATCGCGCCTGATTCAGAGGGCATGTTACGTACATCGATACTTACCGCAATATCTTGTTCGTTATTTTCAACCGTGCTGATAAATTGTGGCAGTAGAGTCACGGGAAGGTTATCAACACAGTAATAACCAAGATCTTCTAACACACGTAGTGCTACGGATTTTCCTGAACCAGAGCGTCCACTTACGACCATTAACTGCATGGTTAACTTACCTCAATCATTACGGGGTATAGATAATTATGATTCATTTGTCATGATTTGATAAAGCTCTTCATCACTTTTAGCCGTTCGTAATTGTTTACAAACCTGCTTATTACTGAGCTTTTCTGCCATGCTTGAAAGGGTCTTTAAGTGCTCTTTGCATTGTGCATCTGGCACGAGTAAAGCAAAAAGAAGATCGACAGGTTGGTTATCGATGGCATCAAATTGAATGGGATCCTGACACTGAATTAGAATAGCGATAGCTTGATCACTGTTTTGAATTCGACCGTGCGGGATAGCTATACCGTTACCAATTCCTGTACTGCCCATTTTTTCACGATTTAAAATACATTCAAATAGAGGCTGTGGATTTTGGTCAAGGTGCTCAGCGGCAATCTCGCTGATAATTTCTAGGGCGCGTTTTTTGCTGGAGCAGTGAACTGCACTTTTTGTGCAGTCCAGGCTCAATACGTTACTAAGATGCATGATTAGTGACTGTTGAGCTTATCTTTGTGTTTGTTTAATTGACGGACGAGTTTATCAGTCAATGAGTCTATAGCGGCATACATATTTTCAGAATCCGCTTTTGCGTGGATTTCACCACCGTTAATGTGCAAGGTAGCTTCGGCTATTTGATGTAGTTTATCTACGGTCAAAATCACTTGAACATTATTAATTTTATCGAAAAAGCGCTCTAGCTTGTCAAATTTAGTTGTGACATATTCGCGAAGCGCTTGAGTAACTTCAACATGGTGCCCAGTGATATTGATTTGCATAGACATCTTCCTTTCGTTATATCTGGTTAGATCAGACGTTTTCGTTGGTTAGATGGCGAAATTCCCAAGGATTCACGGTATTTAGCAATGGTTCTTCTCGCTACCATGATGCCTTGTTCTGCCAATAAAGTCGCAATTTTACTGTCACTAAGAGGTTTTGCTTGGTTTTCTGCCGCAACTAACTTCTTAACAAGTGCTCGAATGGCGGTTGATGAACATTCACCTCCGCTATCGGTATTAACATGACTTGAGAAAAAGTATTTTAATTCGAATATGCCACGTGGCGTATGCATGTACTTTTGCGTAGTAACACGAGAAATCGTTGATTCGTGCATTTCAACGTCGAGCGCAATATCATTCAGTACCATCGGTTTCATGGCTTCTTCGCCATACTCAAAGAAATCTTGCTGATGCTCAACAATACAACGAGATACTTTTAAAAGGGTTTCATTTCGGCTTTCTAAGCTTTTAATTAACCATTTAGCATCTTGTAAATGGGTGCGGATAAATAGGCTATCAGCACTGTTGCGTGTCGTTTTGCTGAGTGCAGCGTATTGTTGATTCACTCGAATGCGAGGTACGCTATCAGGGTTGATGGTGACTACCCACTTGCCATGATCTTTTATAACAGACACATCAGGAATGACATATTCAGTTTCTGACGCAATAATACGATTGCCAGGGCGTGGGGCTAAATTATGAATCAGTTGCATGACTGATTTGAGTTCACTCTCTTTTAATTTAGTTTCACGCATCAACTGGCGATAATCACGGTTACCCAATAAATCAATATGTTGATTGAGCAAAACTTTCGCTTCAATTAGCCATGGTGTATCTTTGGGGAACGTTGCAAGCTGAAGTAGTAGGCATTCTTGCAAATTTCGAGAGGCAACACCTAAAGGGTCAAATTGTTGCACCCGTTTCAATACGGCTTCTACTTCATCTAACTCAACTTCTTCATCGCCCATACTTTCCAGAATGTCATCAGCTGAACAAGTCAGATAACCTCTATCGTCAACGGCATCAATGATAGCGGTCGCAATGGTTAAATCAGTTTCTGAGAAGGGCGTTAGGTGAACTTGCCACATCAAATAATCTTGAAGTGATTCAGTTGTTTCACCTTGATAGACGGGCATTTCATCATTAACAGCAATGCCAGTACTACCTGTCCCTGAACTATAAACATCATCCCAAGTTGTATCGACAGGCAGTTCTTCGGGCATTTCATGTTGCTCGATAACTTCTGATGTGTCGAATGGTTCAGGTTCTGATTGAATATTGTCTGATGAGTCAGTATCGGTCGGACCTTCTGAATCATTCTGTTCTGAACTCACGGATTCCGTATTTTTATCATTATCGGATGAGCTGGAATCTGAATCACTAGGGTTTTCCTCGAGCTCCAACAAAGGATTGCTGTCCAAAGCTTCTTGGATTTCTTGCTGTAGATCCAAAGTCGATAATTGCAACAAACGAATCGCTTGCTGTAATTGCGGCGTCATTGCCAATTGTTGGCCTAGCTTAAGCTGGAGCGAGGTTTTCATTCGTGTTTATACACCTTATTATTATATTTATTGGGCCTGCCATCTATTTCTAACTATAGACGGAACTGGTCACCTAGATAAACACGTTTCACATGCTCATCATTCAATACATCTGATGGTGTGCCATTTGCGATCAAATGACCTTGGCTTACAATATATGCATGCTCACAAACATCCAATGTTTCACGCACGTTATGGTCGGTAATCAGTACACCAAGGCCACGATCGCGTAAATGTTCGATGATTTTCTTAATGTCGATCACAGAGATAGGATCGACACCTGCGAACGGTTCATCAAGCAGAATGAATTTTGGATTTGCAGCGAGAGCTCGTGCAATTTCTACGCGGCGGCGTTCACCACCTGATAGCGCCATGCCTAAACTATTGCGGATGTGCTGAATGTTGAATTCATCTAATAATTCTTCAAGTTTATCTTGGCGTTGCTGCTTGGTGATTTCTTTACGGGTTTGCAGCACAGCCATTAGGTTGTCGTGAACAGATAAACGACGGAAAATAGAGGCTTCTTGCGGCAGATACCCAATACCCATGCGAGAACGATTATGCATAGGTTGAAGGCTGATGTCGGTACCATCAATCGTAATTTTACCTTCATCACGTGCCACTAACCCGACAATCATGTAAAAAGAGGTGGTTTTGCCTGCACCGTTTGGTCCAAGTAAGCCAACAATTTTGCCTGATTCCACTTCAAGGCTTACGTCTGAAACGACTTTACGTCCGTTATAACTTTTGGCTAAGTGTTCTGCTTTTAGTATTGCCATTGCCGCCGCTTATTTTTTGTTATTGTTAAGGTTTTTAGGTTGAAGAATGGTAGTAACACGCTTTTTATTACCACTTTCAGCAACTAATCTTTGCTCATCAATTTTATAGGTGATGACTTTACCTTGAATCTCGCTGCCTTCTTGAATCAAAATGGCTTCGTCAGTCATTTTTAAGAAGTCGATAGCTGTTTCATAACGCATTTTTAACGAAGCACCATCGATAGGTTTACCATCATCCATGATTTGATGGAAGGTTGCTGGCTTACCATAGGCATCGATAGTTTCTTGACCGTCCTGACCATTTGGGCGGGTAATCACGACTTTATCAGCACGAATGTCGATGCTGCCTTGGCGCAAAATAACATTACCTGTAAAGGTCACGATGTTTTTTTGAATATCCAATTCTTGGTTATCAGAGTCGATATAAATTGGTTGCTCTGTATCGTTGCTTAATGCCCAGCTTGGTGTGCTTAAACACAGAAACAGCAGAGTGCTAATTTTGTAAAGCTTCATATCTACCTTTCACATTATTCAATAAGGTTGCCACGCTTCGGTCCATATTACCTTTCATTCCTGTGCCTTCATTTTGGAAGCCAGTGCCAGTAATAACAACGTGATCTGCGGTATCAAAATCTTTGGTGATTAAATCCAGTCGTAAAGTATCGGTTTGCATAACTTTCATGATGGATTCTGGTAATAAGTTAAATATACGTACATTACCCGTCATTTGAAGGACTTGGTCTTTATCTAGTTTGGCGGTATTTGAACTGATTCGCCACTCTGTATTTTCACCATCGCGATATACCCATAATACGGGCTTATCAAAATCGGTATCACCACTCACACTAAAGTGTTCTAAATAATCAGAATCAATTTGGTAACTACGCATGCCTGATTCATTAAACGCGGTATTGGTAACAATACTACCCGTAAATAATGGTTTTTCCGCATCAGGCTCAACTTGAATATCATCTTTCCATCGATTTTCAAGCAAGTAGTAGCCAAACCATGCACAAATCACAATAAGTAGTGCACAGAATAGCCGTTGTAACGTCATATACTTAGCCCTTTATGCTGTTCTAATTCCCCTCGAGCTTCAAGAATAAGATCGCAAACTTCACGTACTGCACCGCAACCGCCTTGAATGCGAGTGACAAAGTCAGCACGCTGAGCCAGAAGTGGATGGCCATCCGCCACACAAACGGATAAGCCAATTTTTTCCATTACAGGCCAATCAATTAAATCGTCGCCAATATAGGCTGTATGTTCAGCATCAATGTTAAGGTTTGCGATAATATCGTTATAAGCCGAAATTTTATTATCTTGCCCCTGATAGATGTGTTTGATGCCCAATGCGGTCATACGATTTTCTACAATCGCAGATTGACGACCTGTAATGATCGCAATTTCAATACCTGCATTCATAAGGGACTTAATGCCATAGCCGTCACGGGTATGAAACGTTTTTAATTCTTCACCATTATTACCCATGTAAATACGACCATCTGAAAACACCCCATCAACATCACAAATTAATAAACGAATGTTTTTCGCTTTTTGATAGTTAGTTAAGCATACCGGACCATAAATTGTATCGACTTGATCTGTCATTACATAACTCCGGCTTTTAATAAATCATGCATATTTAATGCACCCACTAATTGGCCATTTTCAGTGATAAGCAATCCATTGATCTTGTTATCTTCCATCAATTTTAAGCCTTCCGCTGCTAACACATTTGCTTCAATGGTTGATGGGTTGCGTCCCATCACATCACCAATCGCGGTATTATGAATGTCCACGCGTTTATCCAGTAAGCGACGTAAATCACCATCAGTGAAAATACCCGTGAGTTGCTGCTCACTATTGACCACTGCCGTCATACCTAAGCCTTTACGTGATACTTCAAGTAGGGCGTCTTTAATGGTGGCTGCTTCATTAATAATAGGAAGCAAGTCGCCAGTGTGCATAACATCTGCAATACGCAGCAGTAATTTGCGGCCTAAAGCACCACCTGGATGTGATAAAGCAAAATCATTTGCAGTAAAGCCACGCGCTTCCATTAGTGCGATAGCCAAGGCATCACCCATTGCTAAGGTTGCCGTTGTACTTGATGTCGGTGCCAGATTCAGTGGACAAGCCTCTGCAGCAACTGTGATCTGCAAATGGACTTGCGAGAACTTTGCCATGCTTGATTCAGGTTTGCCCGTTACGCTGATCAATGGAATGCCAAGGCGTTTTATAACGGGTAGCAGTGATAAAATTTCACCGGCTTCGCCAGAGTTTGAGATTGCTAGAACGACATCACCTTTTTCAATCATACCAAGATCACCATGGCTGGCTTCACCAGGGTGAACGAAGAAAGATGGGGTGCCAGTACTTGCTAGCGTTGCGGCGATTTTATTGCCAATATGACCCGATTTCCCCATTCCCATGACGATGACTTTGCCGTGGCTACTTAAAATGAGTTCACAAGCCTGAGTAAAACAGCCATTAATGTATTGGGAGATCTGCTGTAATGCAGCAATTTCAATTTCTAAAACTTTACGGCCATGGGCGCAAAAATCAAACTTCTCTGACATAGGGAATCTCCGTTAAGCTGCCATAGTATAAAAAAGGTGGAACTGATAAGCCATAAAACAAAAAACTAGAATGCCACCTTCTACACGATTGATTCGACGACGCTTACCCAGTGCCATTAAGAGTAATAAAACCGACAAACCTAACATAACGTAAAAGTCGCGACCCATCGCGAGAGGACTAATTACTGATGGGTTAATTAAGCCTGGAATTCCCATAACGGCGAGTATATTGAATACGTTTGAGCCAATTATATTACCGACAGCCATATCATCTTCACCTTTGAAGATGCTGGCAATTGAAGCGGCAAGTTCAGGTAAACTGGTACCAATAGCAATAATGGTGAGTCCGATAAGAAGATCGCTCATGCCGAAATGTTTCGCAATGGTGACGGCTGAATCAACCAGCATACTTGCGGCATAAGGTAGTAGAATGATGCCGACAACAACCCAAATAATCGCAGCTTTGTTGCTTACGCCAGTTGGGATTTCTGATTCTTGTTCTTCTGCAAGTGGGTCGCCAATGTCTTTAGCATTGCGGCTAATTTTAAGCATCGCAAGTAAAAATATGATGAAAAGTACGACAAGCAGCACACCTTCCATAAAGCCTAGGTAGTCATCCCATAACAAGAAACCCGCAATGAGCGTAACACCAAGCATGAGAGGTAATTCGCGACGAATAATAATGGAGCTAATCGAAAGTGGCTTCATTAAAGCGGTAATGCCAAGAATAAGAGCGATGTTGGCGATATTAGAGCCCAGTACGTTACCGACAGCAGTGTCAGTTTTACCTGCAAGTGCCGCTGTTGCAGATACCATCATTTCAGGGGCTGAAGAGCCCATCGCAAGAATAGTCATGCCTATAACAAGCGGTGCAATACCGAAGTTTCTTGCTAGTGCTGCTGCACCAAACACGAGTCGATCTGCACTCCATACAAGTAAGGCTAAACCGATACATAGCAACACAATGGCTTCGAGCATTCTTATCCCTTTATTTTTTTAAATACGCTTTGCGATTAATTTAAACGTTAACGAACGAATTTTACATATTATTAGGGCAATTTTGACGGGAAGCTTAGCAAAAGGGAAGCGATAGTCGTGACTAATTGATATTGCTAATGACTATTTCTCTGGTATACCCGACTAGATTGTCTGATTACTATCTTAAAAACGATCGAGTAAGCCATATAGATAAAGGCATGCTATCATCATTAAAACAATGTTCAAAATGATGTAAGCTATTTATTATCACTATAAAAGACAGTTAAAGATGTGACCGTTAATTGATTATCGTGACTAGCTAAACTCACATAATGAGAGCGATAACGATGAAATGACAATAAACTAACCGCTATCACCTTGAGTTGGTTGCATAAAGTACCTATCATTTATAATCGATTGTAAAAAAATACATTTTTTCAAAGTGATGCGTCTCAACATGTAAGTGCAGAAGACGGAATAACTAAACAGGGCGGGTATGGAATCGAGTGAAACATTAGTCTCAATTAAAAATGTATCGTTTTCTCGTGGAGACCGGAAAATTTTTGATGATGTCAGCTTAGACGTACCTAAAGGTAAAGTGACGGCGATCATGGGACCTTCAGGGATTGGTAAAACGACATTATTACGCTTAATCGGTGGCCAGATCGCTCCCGACCACGGTGAGATATGGTTTGATCAAGTTAATGTTCCTCAGTTAAAACGTGCACAGCTTTATCAAGTAAGAAAGCGTATGAGCATGTTGTTTCAATCGGGTGCGCTATTCACCGATATGACCGTATTTGACAACGTAGCCTTCCCATTAAGAGAGCATACAGATTTGCCGGAAGACCTATTAGATACGTTAGTATTACTTAAGCTAGAAGCGGTAGGGTTGCGTGGTGCCGCAGATCTTATGCCTAATGAGTTATCCGGTGGTATGGCACGTAGAGCGGCATTAGCGCGGGCAATTGCACTCGATCCCGATTTAATGATGTATGACGAACCGTTTGTGGGCCAAGATCCTATAACGATGGGAGTATTGGTTGAATTGATTAGCAGTTTAAATCAAGCTTTAGGTATTACCTCTGTGATCGTATCGCACGATGTACCTGAAGTGATGAGTATTGCCGATAAAGTTTATTTATTATCTGGCGGTAAAATTATCGGTAGTGGTACACCTGATGAATTACGAGCAAATACTGATGAACGTGTACGTCAGTTTTTAGATGGTGATGCTGATGGACCCGTTCCTTTTCAGTACCCAGCTCGAGCATTAGAGCAAGATTTGTTTGCAAAAAGAACATCAAAATAGCGATTAAGAATAAATATATATAACAATAATCATAAGACTATTCTAGATAAGTAAATGGTCTGGTTTGTTCCTCGGAAAATAGTCAATAACGAGATAGTCATTGAATTAACGAGTGGATCTCATTGTTAAATGACTAACGTTATTTTGGCTATGTTAACCGACAAGGGTGAGTCAAATACTTATCTAAACTGGTATAAATAGGGAAAGGCAGTTTTAATTATGCTCATTGACTTTATTGCGAGCGTCGGACGTCAAGGGATTGAAAAGTTTCAGACTATCGGTCGTGCAACATTATTAC
Source organism: Photobacterium profundum (assembly GCF_003026285.1). GTDB lineage: Bacteria > Pseudomonadota > Gammaproteobacteria > Enterobacterales > Vibrionaceae > Photobacterium > Photobacterium profundum. The sequence goes on along the minus strand of NZ_PYOD01000010.1, from coordinate 94,615 downwards.
TGTACGGCGCGCTAGTCAGTAAACCGCAACCGAAAAAAATGTTTCCACTGTTGATGAAGCAATTGTATTCAGTGGGTGTGTTATCTATCGCCATTATTATGGTATCAGGCTTATTTATTGGCATGGTACTTAGCCTGCAAGGCTATATTGTTTTAGTGGATTTTGGAGCCGAAACAAGTTTAGGCCAAATGGTCGCATTGTCATTGTTACGGGAGCTCGGCCCTGTTGTGACGGCATTACTTTTCGCGGGTAGGGCAGGTTCTGCATTAACTGCCGAAATTGGCTTAATGAAAGCAACGGAACAGTTGTCCAGCATGGAAATGATGGCGGTTGATCCCCTGCGGCGAGTTATAGCACCACGTTTTTGGGCGGGAGTTATTTCAATGCCTTTACTGGCGATGATGTTTAGTGCTGTCGGCATTTGGGGGGGGCAGCTCGTAGGAGTTGATTGGAAAGGCATTGACTACGGAAGCTTTTGGTCTGTTATGCAGGCTTCTGTGGAACTAGGGGAAGATATTGGTAATAGTTTTATCAAGTCAGTGGTGTTTGCTATTACCATTACATGGATTGCAGTATTCAATGGTTATGATGCAGTTCCTACCTCTGAAGGCATTAGTCGCGCAACAACACGAACCGTGGTTAATTCATCATTAGCAGTATTAGGGCTAGACTTTGTGCTAACAGCCTTAATGTTTGGTAATTAGCTCGAATAGTAAATATTTTTACTGCGCACCCGCAAAATATTAATGCGTTTAAGGTGTGCTGTTATTAATGGATGTTGGGAATAAACGGATGCATCAAAATAAGAAATTAGAATTATGGGTAGGTACATTTATCATGGCAGGTATTGCCGCGTTACTTGTACTGATTTTTAAAGTGGCAGATGTGCAGAACCTCGGTACTAATGATACGTACACTTTGAAAGCACATTTCGATAATATTGGTGGGTTAAAAGTCCGTTCACCGATAAAAGTCGGTGGCGTTTCTGTTGGACGTATTACCGATATTAGCCTCGATACTGAAAGTTTTACGCCTGTTGTGACAATGGCAATTGAGAAAAAGTACGGGTATTTCCCTGAAACCAGTTCTGCGGCTATTTTGACGGCAGGCTTATTGGGTGAGCAATATTTAGGCATAAGCCCTGGTTTTATTGATGATGATATCGAGATGCTACATGATGGCGATTTAATGGAAGATACGAAATCAGCCTTAGTTTTAGAAGATATGATTGGTCAAGTGCTATATAGCATTGGCGGCGATAGTGATAAATAAGTAGGTAGATAATGAAATTAATTCGATATGTTTTATTTTGTTTAGCGTCATTGCCATTGTTTGCCAGCGCTGCAACGGTTGATGCTACAAACCCCTATACGATGATGGCAACAGTTTCTCAGACAACGTTTGATCGTCTGAAGGCTGAGCAGGGAAAAATCCAAGCCAACCCAGACTATTTACGTATTGTCGTTAAAGAAGAGCTATTGCCTTACATTAATACGCGTTATGCCGCGTATAAAGTGTTAGGCCCTCAACTTAAGAAGACCACGAAAGAGCAGCGTAATGACTTCGTTGATGCGTTTACTGATTATCTGGTGGCTTCTTATGCACAAGTGTTAACGCAATATACCAATCAGGATATAAAAATAGAGCCACCGAAAGCCATTCCAGCGGATCGTACCATCGTTTCTGTGCGTGTTGATATTGTTGATACGAAACGCCCACCTATTCGTTTAGATTTTAAATTACGTAAAAATAAAAAAACCAAAGAATGGCAGGGTTTTGACATGGTGGCTGAAGGCGTCAGTATGATATCAACCAAGCAAAGTGAGTGGAGCGGGCAGCTTCGTACCGAAGGTGTTGATGTTGTAACAAAAAATTTGATAACCCTTGCGGCTAAACCAATTCGCCGTGAGGCGAGTGCGAATGAATAAAGCAAAGATTACGTTACAGAGCTTGGATAATGGTGATTATTGCTTGTCAGGGGTATTGGAACGTGACACAGTTCCAGCTTTTTGGCAGCAAAGATGTGAATGGATGCCACAGGGTTCAAAGGTAACACTCGATCTTTCGGGCTTATCTCGGGTAGACTCTGCCGGAATGGTGATGTTGCTTCATTTATCTCAGCAGTTAATCACTGCGGGGTGTGACTTCACATTATTAAATGTACCAGAGCAGCTCAAAACTTTGCTACGCCTAAGTCATGTTGAATCAATGTTAGCTGCCTATATAAAGTGAGCAGCAAAGAGGATAGCTTGTGGAAATCGCTGAAATTAAACAAATTCTTGAAACAGCCTTAACATTAGACGAAGTCATTGTTAAAGGTGAAGGTAGCCATTACGAAGTGATCGCAGTGGGTGCTATGTTTGACGGTATGAGCCGTGTTAAAAAACAACAAACTGTCTATGCACCATTGATGGAGCATATTGCTACTAACGCGATTCATGCGTTGAGCATTAAGACATACACGCCTGCTGAGTGGGCGCGTGATAAAAAGCTAATGTCGCTGTAAGAGGTTTATGATGCAGAAGTTTCGAATCCAGGGCGGTGGTCCATTAAGCGGCGAAGTCTCCATTTCTGGAGCTAAGAATGCAGCATTACCGATTTTGTTCGCCTCTTTATTAGCTGAGAAGCCAGTAGAAATTGCGAACGTACCAAAATTGCGTGATATCGATACAACGATGGAACTGTTGGGTCGCTTGGGGGTAAATATTACCCGCAACGGGTCAGTTCTCATTGATGCTAGTGGTGTAAATGAGTTCTGTGCTCCTTACGATCTAGTCAAAACCATGCGAGCTTCTATTTGGGCGCTTGGACCATTGGTTGCACGTTTTGGTCAGGGACAAGTTTCTCTACCTGGTGGTTGTGCAATTGGTGCTCGTCCTGTTGATCTTCATATTCATGGTTTAGAGCAGCTTGGTGCGACGATTACTTTAGAAGAAGGCTACGTTAAAGCTTCTGTCGATGGTCGCCTTAAAGGTGCTCATATTGTCATGGATAAAGTGAGTGTTGGCGCGACAGTAACGATTATGTCTGCTGCGACATTAGCAGAAGGCACAACAGTTATTGAAAATGCTGCACGTGAGCCTGAAATTGTTGATACTGCCGATTTCTTAAATGCGATTGGTGCAAAGGTCACAGGTGCTGGTACTGATACCATTACGATTGAAGGCGTTGAGCGTTTGGGCGGTGGTTATCATGAAGTGGTTGCTGACCGTATCGAAACCGGTACTTTTTTAGTGGCTGCAGCGGTTTCTGGCGGAAAAATACTGTGTCGTAATACTCGACCAGCATTGCTAGAAGCTGTATTGGCGAAGCTTGAAGAAGCAGGCGCTGACATTGAAACTGGCGATGATTGGATCAGTATCGATATGACTGATCGAGAATTAAAAGCCGTCAACATTCGCACTGCGCCACATCCTGGTTTCCCTACTGATATGCAGGCTCAGTTTTCATTGCTTAACCTAGTTGCGAAAGGAACGGGTATTATTACTGAAACGATTTTTGAAAATCGTTTTATGCATATTCCTGAACTTATTCGTATGGGTGCTCGTGCTGAAATTGAAGGTAACACAGTTATTTGCGGTGATACTGACGGTTTAAGTGGTGCGCAAGTTATGGCAACAGATTTACGTGCATCAGCAAGTTTAGTTATTGCAGGTAGCATTGCTGAAGGCGAAACCATTGTTGACCGTATTTACCACATAGACCGTGGTTACGAGCACATTGAAGGTAAATTTAGTGCACTAGGCATGAACATTGAACGTATTAGTGAGTAATCACTAATGTTGTTTGATGGATGACAAAAAAACCTCGCAGTGCGAGGTTTTTTTATATGGCAGCCTGTAAGAATCGGCTAGTTGCTAGTTGCTAGTTGCTAGTTGCTAGTTGCTACAGGCTCAGGTACTTCTGGTTCATCAGCAATAAGCACTGATAATATTAAAGGCTTGCCATTTCGAAGCACTTTCATTGCAACCGTACTACCTGGGCGTAATTCTGTCACAATATCGAGTACATTACGCATATCAGTGACAGGCTTGCCATCTATTTCAACTAAGATGTCTTGCGCCTTAAACCCTGCTTTTGTAGCGGGTCCATTCGGATCCATGCCCATCACAATAATCCCGCTCACTTGATCGGCATCGTATAAGCGCGCCATAACAGGATTAATTTCACGACCATCAATACCTATATAGCCACGAATGACACGTCCATCAGCAATGAGTTTTTTCATTATCTTATGAGTTAATTCATAGGGAATAGCAAAAGAAATACCGTATGTTTCAATATCAGTTGCTTGCTGGAAAGAGGCAGTATTGATGCCTACAAGTTCACCACGTGTATTGACTAAAGCACCGCCAGAGTTTCCTTCATTGATCGCTGCATCTGTTTGCAAGAAATCTTGGCGACCATAAAAACTCATCCCAGAACGCCCAGTCGCAGAAATAATGCCATAAGTTGTCGTTTGACCCAGATTGTAGGGGTTACCTATCGCTAACACGACATCGCCAACGACCGGGTTATAGTTAGGGTTTAGCGGAATCACGGGTAAGTTTTCAGCTTGAATTTTTAATACTGCAATATCTGTGCGCTGATCTTTACCGACAAGTTGACCAGTGAAAAAACGGCCATCTTGTAACGCGATAATAACTTGATCGGCTTGTGCTACGACATGATAGTTCGTAATGATATAGCCCTTATCACTCATGATGACACCTGAACCCAACCCTTGAGTACTCAGCTTTAAGCGATCATTCGCATCATATCGTCGGTTATAAATATTAACGACAGCAGGTGATGCTCGGCGTACGGCATTATTAAAGGATATTTGTGCTGGCTTGGTATCCGGTTCAGATAATGAAACTGAAGAGGTAAACATTTGGCTACGTAATTCAGGAATAGCCACGAGTAATATCGCAGCAGTAGCGATGCCTAGTAAGACAGAACGACTTAAGAAAGCCAGCATCAATGCTCCCTGAATATATTAAAATACGAAAAGTGACTGCGCAGGATAGCATCCCAAGACTTCGATACCAAACGGATTCATTCAGCTTATTTGGTGTAATCCATACGTTTCGTACAGTTCTTGATAAGTATCGGAGATCAAGAGAGATATACCAAATAAATTTAACGGCGATGAGCGCGATGGTGAAGCGAGGTGGAGAAGGGCTCAGATTTAATATTGCCCCGAGAGAGAAGCTCGAGGCGAGGTAAAGCGCGAATAGTCGATCAGCGAATGATCAAATAAAGTACAGCGTCTTTACGTTGTACTTCTAACGCTAATACTGCTGGTTTCTTTTCAAGTGCTTTTCGCAATTCACCTAAGTTTTTAATGGGGCTACGATTGAGCCCGATGACGATGTCACCTTTCAGTAAACCATAGCGAGCTGCGAGAGATTTTTCTGCAATGTTAGTGACTTTAACCCCTTTGGTTTTATCGCTAGAGCTTGTGTTAGCAAATTCAGCCCCGACTAATCCTGGATGTAAATTATCAGCTTTCATAGTGTTTTGAGCCATTTCTTGTAGTGTTACCGTGAAATCCTTTGCTTTACTACCATCACGCACTATGCCCAGAGTGACTTTTTTCCCCGCACCAAGTGTGGCAATTTTGGCTCGCAATTCTCCAAAGGTACGGATGTTTTTACCGTTAACCGAAACGATGATATCCCCGGCTTTTAATCCCGCTTTTTCTGCCGATGAATCAGGCATTACTTGGTTAACAAAGGCACCTTGGTTAGTCTCATAGCCAAATGCTTCCGCTAGTTCAGCGGTTAATTCACCACCTTGAACGCCAAGAACGCCACGTTTCACTTCGCCAAATTCTAATATTTGCTCGGCAAGGCTTCTGACCATATTGGATGGAATGGCAAAACCAATCCCGACGTTGCCACCATTAGGGCCAAGAATCGCGGTATTGATGCCAATAAGTTCGCCATTAAGATTAACTAAAGCACCGCCAGAGTTACCGCTATTAATTGCAGCATCGGTTTGAATGAAGTTTTCAAAGTTTTCAATGTTTAAGCCACTTCGCCCAAGTGCTGAAACAATGCCTGATGTTACCGTTTGACCTAAACCAAATGGATTACCTATTGCGACCGTATAATCCCCCACACGCAGTTGATCAGAATCAGCGAGCTTGATTTCCGTCAGATCTTTAGGTGCTTTAACTTGCAATAAAGCAATATCCGACATTTTATCACTGCCAATCAGCTCTGCCGTTAGTTCTTTACCATCATGAAATTGAACGATAATTTTGTCTGCGCCATCAATAACATGATGGTTGGTAACGATATAGCCTTTACCTGCATCGACAATAACACCAGAGCCTAAGCCTCGAAATGGCTGTTCTCTAATTTGTTCTTCGGGGAAATCTGGACCAAAAAAGAATCGGAATGAATCAGGCAGTTGTTGTGTGGATGTATGCTTCCCTTCGACCGCAATACTGACAACAGCAGGTGTCACTTTTTCTAGCATAGGTGCTAGGCTAGGGAGTTGTTGGTTATTGACAGATACAGGTAAGGCCGCGGTTGCTGTTACAGGGGCTATAACAGAGCTGATACCTAGTGCGAGAGCACTTAAAACAAGTAAAGGTTTCTTCATTTTAGTTAACTCCGATTTAACAAGTGATTATTTCGACCTGTAAACCAGAGCTAAGTTCCCAGCATTAAAGACAACTATTCATCGAACTGATTGAAATTAATGCTGGTATACCCATGATGCAAAGTCAGCAATATATGGGTATATATTTGATTAGCTAGCTTTTGATTCTTCAACTTTTTCAGGTATTTCTTCAACAGGTTTGTCGTTGAAAAGACCCGTTGCACCGCTGGCATAATCACGAGGTTGATCATGCAATGGCTCTGCTGGCTGCTTAACTGCCTCTAGTGTACTAATACGTCGAGCAAAAGGATTATCTTGCTCTGGTAAATTAGGCATTAGCTCGGTCGATGTTTTTGCCATATGCTCATAGAGTTTACTGTAGTCTTTAGCGACATTATCAAGTAGTTCTGCACTGCGAGCAAAATGGTCAACGAGTTCTTGACGGTACTGCTCAAGTTCGTATTTTGATTTATCGAGATCTTTCTTTAGTTCTTTTTGTTGTTTTAGGCTTTTGTTACCTAAACGTGCGGCAAACGCACCAACAATAGCACCAGCAACGAAAATAATAAGCGCATAAATCCAAGCCATAAAAAACTCCTTTTGACTGAATTGAAATTAGGTTTAAGCCTGTCTATTTACTATACATGCAGAGAATCAGGCATGGTACTCTATTTATTGAGATTAACGATGGTCTCACGTTAACGCAGATTGTAATTGACAGTCTTAAAAGCATTTGTACGGATCTTAACAAGGTAGTGGGTTCAGGATGACGCCAAAACAGCAATATCAACAAGACCTTAAGCAAGAAGACTTTTTTGCTGATGAGGCACAAGCAAATGCAGTTACACACCTCGATGATCTCTACCATCGCATGCTACTTCCGCAACCGGAAGTGAAACCGTCTTTAGTTGGCCGTTTTTTTAAACGGCAACATAAGCCTCTGGCGTTAACGCCCGTTAAAGGCGTCTATTTCTGGGGAGGTGTTGGGCGAGGTAAAACGTATTTGGTTGATACATTCTTCGAGTGTTTGCCAACAGAGCGAAAAATGCGGGTACACTTTCATCGCTTCATGCATCGCGTTCATCATGAGATGCAGCAGCTTGGTGCGCAATCAGATCCTCTTGAGCAGGTTGCTGATATTTTTAAAGTCGAAACCGATATTATTTGCTTCGATGAGTTTTTTGTTTCTGATATTACCGATGCGATGATCTTAGGTACGCTATTTGAAGCATTGTTTAAGCGCGGTATTACATTAGTCGCAACATCAAATATTCCCCCAGAAGACCTGTATCGCAATGGTTTACAACGTGCGCGTTTTTTGCCTGCAATCGCGCTAATTCAGGAACATTGTTTTGTTGTTAATGTCGATTCTGGTATTGATTATCGACTTCGTACTTTAGAGCAAGCTGAAATCTATCATTCCCCGTTAGATGAACAAGCCCAGATCAATATTGAACAGTACTTTATGCAACTGTCGGTAGAGCCAAGAACCCAACAACACGAGATTGAAATTAACAACCGCATGTTACCTACGGTGCGAGAAGCTGATGGGATTGTCCATTTTACTTTCAAGACGTTATGTCAGACAGCGCGTAGCCAAACCGATTACATGGAAATTGCACGTATTTATCACACGGTATTCTTATCTAACGTTATTGTAATGGGCGAAAAAGAAGATGACGCCGCGCGTCGATTTATTGCCATGGTCGATGAGTTTTATGAACGCAATGTAAAACTGATTATCTCAGCTGCGGTAGGGCTAGATAGTCTTTATTGTGATGGTCGCTTGGATTTTGAGTTTAAACGCTGTTGTTCACGTCTTATTGAGATGCAAAGCCACGATTACCTAGCAAAACCGCATTTACCTTAACAATCATTCAGAACGAATTAAGGTTAATACTGCTAATGAAGGCATCAAAAGATCTGACTTTTAAGCGATATTTTGACTAAAAAGAAAAAATATCATTTTTTTTTGAAAAAAAGGTGATTTTTTCTCCACCCTTCCCTATAATCTTGCGACCCACCGTACCTGTATCGACGAAAGTCGGGAGTGCCAACCGCTCGAAGGGGTGATGACTGGGCTCTGTACAGTGAGGGAGTATCTTTTGGGATATTCCTTTGTAAGTGAATCAATTTTATTATCGGGTAATTATTAGCATGAAAACTTTCGTTGCTAAACCAGAAACTGTAAAACGTGACTGGTATGTTGTTGACGCTGAAGGTAAAACTCTTGGCCGTCTAGCAACTGAAATCGCATCTCGTCTACGTGGTAAGCATAAGCCGGAGTACACTCCGCACGTTGACACTGGTGACTACATTGTAGTTATCAACGCTGAAAAAGTTGCTGTAACTGGCGCTAAGAGAACTGACAAGATGTACCACCACCACACAGGTTTCATCGGTGGTCTTAAGTCAATCAGCTTTGAAAAGCTTATCGATAAGAAGCCAGAAATGGTTATCGAAACTGCTGTTAAAGGCATGCTTCCTAAGGGTCCTCTAGGCCGTGCAATGTACCGTAAGCTTAAAGTTTACGCGGGTACTGAGCACAACCATGCTGCACAGCAGCCTAAAGTACTAGACATCTAATTGGGAATTATGACAATGGCAGAGAATCAATACTACGGCACTGGCCGTCGCAAAAGCTCAGCTGCTCGCGTTTTCATCAAACCGGGTACTGGCAAAATTGTAATCAACAAGCGTAGCCTTGAAGTTTACTTTGGTCGTGAAACAGCTCGCATGGTTGTTAACCAGCCGCTAGTTCTTCTAGACATGGTAGACAAGTTTGACCTAAACATCACTGTTAAAGGTGGTGGTATTACTGGTCAATCTGGCGCTATTCGTCACGGTATTACCCGTGCACTTATGGAATACGATGAGACTCTACGTCCTACTCTACGCGCAGCGGGTTATGTTACTCGTGACGCACGTAAAGTTGAGCGTAAGAAAGTTGGTCTACGTAAAGCACGTCGTCGTCCACAGTTCTCAAAGCGTTAATATTACGCGCCAGATTTTATATCTGGTTACTGTGTACCAGAAAAGCTCAGCCCTCGGGTTGGGCTTTTTTTTGTCTTGAAAATGTCGTTTTTTAATGTATTTAACTAGGTTTTGAAACAAAAAGAACATACCTCTCACATTTGTTGCAAAAAGGTAGCTTTAACTTGTCAAAAAGTGGGGTTTTCTTTATCATTTGGCTTGTTAATCATAGCTATAAATTGTAACAAAATACCTGTTGTATCTTTTTGTTTTAAAGTTAGTCGTAAGCTCCAGGGACGCATAAGGAAATAATAATAATCCAGCGCGGGAGCACATTGGAGAATGTTTGGATGAGCAATGCGCCAGTAAGTAACGGCAGACGCCGCTTCCTAACTGCGACGACTTCGGTTGTTGGAGGTCTGGGTGCAGTAGCTGTAGCCGTACCTTTTATCAAATCGTGGAACCCAAGTGCGAGAGCGAAAGCTGCCGGGGCTCCAGTTGAAGTTGATATCAGTAAATTGGAAGATGGCCAAATGGTTCGCGTCGAATGGCGTGGAAAACCAGTTTGGGTTGTGCGTCGTGGTGATGCCATTTTGAAAGAGTTAGGTGAGCATGATGCTCAGCTTCGTGATCCTAATTCGGATGAACCGCAGCAGCCTACTTATGCCCACAATAAGTTCCGTTCAGTTAAACCTGAAATCTTTTTAGCCGTAGGTATTTGTACCCACCTCGGTTGTTCCCCTACCTATTTACCAGACAGTTTTAGTGAGCAAGTGAGCGGTGTCAGTGCAGGTTTCTTCTGCCCTTGTCATGGTTCAAAGTTCGATATGGCTGGTCGTGTATTTGCTGGCGTACCGGCACCGTTAAACTTGGTGGTACCGCCGCATATGTTCGTAAACGATCATTCGATTATTATCGGTATTGATGAGGGGGCTGCCTAATGGACGCTTTACTCGGTTGGATTGAAAAACGTTTACCCGTGATGGATGCCTATAAGAAGCATTTGTCTGAATACCCTATGCCGAAAAACTTCAACTTTTGGTATATTTTTGGTTCATTAGCCATGTTGGTACTAGTTAATCAGCTAGTAACAGGTGTTTGGCTAACCATGAACTATGTACCGTCTGGTGATGGTGCATTTGCTTCTGTGGAATACATCATGCGTGATGTGGACTACGGTTGGCTATTGCGTTATATGCACTCAACGGGCGCATCAGCGTTCTTTATTGTTATATACCTGCATATGTTTCGTGGGTTAATTTACGGTTCTTATCAAAAGCCTCGCGAGTTATTGTGGCTATTTGGTATGCTGATTTTCCTTGTGTTAATGGCTGAAGCCTTCATGGGCTACTTGCTACCTTGGGGACAAATGTCTTACTGGGGTGCGCAGGTGATCATTTCACTGTTTGGTGCTATTCCTGTTATCGGTGATGATCTAACACTATGGATTCGTGGTGATTATGTTATCTCTGGTGCGACGTTAAACCGTTTCTTTGCACTTCACGTGATTGCTCTTCCGATTGTGCTGCTGTTGCTGATTGTATTGCATGTTCTTGCACTGCATGAAGTCGGTTCAAACAACCCTGACGGTATCGAGACTAAGCTTCCGAAAGGCAGTAAAGGGGAAGGTTACAAGACGCAATTCCCATTCCATAAGCAATACAGTGGTAAGTATGACGTCATTGATTCAATCCCATTCCATCCTTACGGTACGGTAAAAGATTTAGTCGGCGTCGCTGTGTTTGCATTTTTGTTCAGCTATGTGTTGTTTTTCAATCCAGAAATGGGCGGTTACTTCCTTGAGCCACCGAACTTTGAAGCAGCAAACCCGCTAAAAACACCTGAACATATTGCACCTGTTTGGTATTTCACTCCGTTCTACGCCATTTTACGTGCGGTACCTGATAAGTTGTTAGGTGTGGTTGCGATGGGGGCATCGATTGTCTTCTTATTCTTACTGCCATGGTTTGATCGTTGTAAAGTGCGTTCTTACCGCTACCGTAGCAAGTTGCACTTAGCGAATATTATTCAGTTTACAATCTGTTTTGTTGCTCTTGGTATTCTTGGTGCGCTACCTGCAACGGCACTTTATACTTTAATGGCTCAGATTTTCAGTCTTGGGTACTTCATGTTCTTCATTTTATTGTTTGTTTACAGTAAAAATGAAGCGACGAAACCACTACCAGAGAGGGTGACATTCAAATGAAAAAATTGATTGTAATGCTACTAGCTCTGTTGCCGTCTGTGGTTATGGCGGCGGGTGGTAACGTACATTTAGATGCAGCGAACAATGACATATCGGACAAGGCATCGTTACAACGTGGTGCAAAAACGTTTGTAAACTATTGTTTTGGTTGTCACGCAACGCAATATCAGCGTTATGAGCGTGTTGCTACCGATTTGGATATTCCATTGGATCTGATGAGAGATAACCTGATTTTCGATGAAAATGCGAAAGTGGGTGATCTGATGACGAATTCCATCTCTACGGAATACGCAGCGGCATCGTTTGGTGCACCTGCTCCAGATTTGACGTTGGTTGCTCGAGTGCGTGGTACCGATTGGTTATATACTTATTTACGTTCTTTTTATGCTGACCCATCACGCCCATTTGGCGTGAATAATGTCATATTCCCAAGCGTGGGTATGCCGCATGTGTTGGAAGAACTGCAAGGTGTACCAACAAAAGTATATGAAACACGTCTAGTTGATGGTGAAGAAGTTCAAGAATATGTAGGGCTAAAGTCTAATGGCGCCGGTGAATTAAACGCCGACGAATATGACGAAGTTGTACGTGATCTTGTTAACTTTCTTGAGTATTCAGCTGAACCGATGAAGCTTGAACGTCAGCGTTTAGGCTTATGGGTAATGGGCTTTATCGTTATATTCTTTGTATTAACAGTGTTGTTGAAGAAAGAATATTGGCGTGATGTCCACTGATCGGGTAATCTAGACGGTTAAGAATCTCGCAATGGGGGCTCCAGCCCCCATTGCTTTTTGTGTAATTTAATTATACTGGAGGGGTCAATGGCTGTTGCTGCCAATAAACGCTCTGTGATGACTCTGTATTCTGATGCGTCGGATATTTACAGCCATCAGGTGCGTATCGTACTAGCTGAAAAAGGTGTTAGTGTTGAAATTGAGCTGGTTGATCCAAATAACCTGCCTGAAGATCTGCTTGACCTAAATCCATACAATTCAGTGCCAACTCTTGTTGACCGTGAACTCGCTTTATATCAAGCAGGCATCATTATGGAGTACTTGGATGAGCGTTTCCCTCACCCACCTCTAATGCCTGTGTACCCTGTTGCTCGTGGTAATAGTCGTCTGATGATGTACCGCATTGAACGTAACTGGTACACGTTAGCTGAAAAAGTGAACAAAGGTACTGCGGATGAAGCAGACAAAGCACGTAAGCAATTGCGTGAAGAACTTCTAGCACTTGCACCTGTTTTTGCTGAATATTCTTACTTCATGAGTGATGAATTTAGCTTGGTAGACTGTTACCTTGCTCCGCTACTATGGCGTTTACCTGAAATGGGTATTGAGCTAAGTGGCGTTGGTTCGAAAGAAGTTAAAGCATACATGACTCGTGTGTTTGAACGAGATTCTTTCCTTGCATCTCTTACTGAAGCTGAGCGTGAAATGCGCTTGACTGGACAGTAAATGGACATGGAAAAAATGACGCCGCGTCGTCCTTATTTGGTGCGTGCGTTTTACGATTGGCTGGTGGATAACGATTTGACACCGCACTTGGTCGTGGATGCCACGTTACCTGGTGCACAAGTGCCAATGGAGTTCGTAAGTGATGGTCAGATTGTTCTGAACATTGCGCCGCGTGCGGTAGGCAACTTAGAATTGGGTAATGAAGCTGTTAGCTTTAATGCGCGTTTTAGTGGCCGTCCACATGCTGTTATTGTACCTATGTATGCCGTTGTTGCGATTTATGCGCGAGAAAATGGTGCGGGTACAATGTTCGATCCAGAACCAGCTTATGCGACTGACCTTGATGCTTTTGATGAAAATGAAGAAGCAGAAATTGACGGTATCGTAGAAGTTCAGGCAGAAACGTTAGCACCTGTAGCAGTGACTGCTGAAATAAGTGATGACAATGAACCTGATGATGAACCACCTCGCCCTAGAGGTCGTCCAAGTCTTCGTGTCGTAAAATAAAAAAACGCAGCCTTTGAGCTGCGTTTTTATTTTCTAGTGAGTGGCGTTGCTAGCGAAGTTTAACCTTCAGGGTATTGAAATACTTTGATGACATTCTTAACGCCTGACACATTACGGGCAATTTCTGACGCTGTATCGCCCTGTGTGCGAGTAACGTAACCTAATAGGTATACTTCCTGTCCTTCAGTAATGACTTTAATAGAGGCGTCTTTTAGCTGCTTACTTGCCACCATCTGAGATTTTACTTTTGTGGTGATCCAGCTATCACTACTGATCTCACCAAGTGTAGGTAGAGCACGAACCTTCACCTGATTGTAAACATGCTGCACATTACTCAGTTCTCGTACTTTTTCTCCGAGTAACGATTGGGTTTCCTGATCGACCGCTTGACCAACCAGTAAAACATTTCCCTCTGTCGCAATGGCATTTATTCTTGCCAGTTGGCGAAAAGGGGCTTTATTGACGAGCCCGCCGACTTCCATTTCAATTTCTTGATCGTGCCACTGTTGTGTCGTATTTCGAGGATCATTCGACGATAACCCCGAACAACCCTGTAATAGCATCAACAGAGCAACCACCAATACTTGGCGTAGTATCATTGTTTATCCTTCGTGCTGTGGAAATAATACTTGATCAATAAGATCACATAAGCAGTGTAACGTTAGCAGGTGACCTTCTTGAATTCGGGCTGTGCGTTGTGACGGAATGCGAATTTCAACGTCTTGCACACCAAATAAGCCCGCCATTTCACCGCCATCTTTACCGGTGAGAGCGATTATTGTCATATCACGAGTAAGTGCTGCTTCCATGGCTTTAATTATGTTTTTACTGTTACCACTGGTAGAAAGTACAAATAAAATATCACCCGCTTGACCTAACGCTCGTACCTGTTTAGAGAAGACTTCGTCATGATGGTAGTCATTCGCTACCGCAGTTAGTGTGGTTGTGTCTGCGGTTAATGATAATGCCGGTAGGCTAGGGCGCTCTGTTTCAAAGCGGTTGATCAAACAAGAAGCAAAGTGCTGCGAATTTGCAGCGGAGCCGCCATTACCACAACAAAGGATCTTATTACCGTTAAGAAGACTTTGCACCATAACTTGTGCGGCTTTAGATATCGCATCAGGTAATGCTTCTGCAGCGGCTATTTGGGTTTGGATACTTTCTTTAAAACTCTCACGGATGGTTTCTTGCATGACTAACCTTCAACTAGGGTATTGGTAAACCACTCAATCTGCTGATCGGGGCCTTGAATTGCGACCACATCAAAACGAAACTCGGTATGTTCTGTCGATAGGCTATTTTTTTTAAGCCACAACAGTGCCGCACGTTTCAGTTTCTGTTGCTTACGCCAGTTTACCGCTTCGGCGGCAGAACCAAAATGATTCTGCTTACGAAATTTCACTTCGACAAATACGACACAGCTTTTATCACGCATGATCAAGTCGATTTCACCTGATCGACAAGTGAAATTTCTTTCAACAGGTTTGAGGTGATGGCGCTGCAAATACTGCTCTGCCATTACCTCATACACCTGTCCTTGTTGACGCTTATTCAGCGGCAGGGGTGATACCATCAGTCGTAAATACAGCCCAGTCCATTTCGCGCTGAACGACGCATTGGTTATCAATACCTAACTGGCCAGTCATACCTTGAACGGTGTAATTATCAACCACACGCATCTGCGGTAATTCATTCACCATCTTATAAGCATCCATACCAAAAGCGTGTAAACGAATGCTGGTATTGCTTTCATTTGGCCATAGGCGATCAAAGCGTTCCATAAAACCTAATTCAGGGTTTATGATTAAAGGAATATCGCTAAATTCAATCCCTCGTAATTCGCTATTGTCGCTATTAGCGTTAGGGTTGCCACGTGAGCTTGCGTAAAGTTGTGGTGGTTTAACTTCTGGGTTAATTGCCACTTCGATAAATGGCTTAAGAAGTGTTAACTCACCTTTATTCGCAATCAGATAGACGGCATCAGTATCACGACGGCTACGTTGCTGCGACTCCAGCTTAACACCCGTCAATTGATTCATTTGGCTAATACGCGCTTGGCTGTCGTTCAGGCCAAAAATACGCGATATCTGTTGCTGAATCTGTTTGCGTGAGCCGAAGGTATCAATATCGGCATTACGACCTGTTAGCTGTAGCCATTGCTCGTTAAACGCTTCAGTCACACGCTCTCCAAACTTGCTCTTTGGTGCGAGCACTAACGGATATTGGTGACCCTTGGCAAACAAATGCTGGGCGGCTTGTTCTGCTTCTTGCTCTGGTGATAGCGAAAAGTAGCAAGACTGAGTTTGGCTTGCATCTAGCTGTTCTGGTTGGTTAAGTGCCAGCAGGTTGATTTGGCTGGTATTGCTTTGTTGAAATGCGGTTACTTTATCTTTGCGTAAAGGTCCGATAACAAACTGCGTACCATTGGCTTGTAATTTTGCCATGATCGCAGTCATTGACTCCGCTTCAGTGTCAAAAACCGTCAACTCAGTGTCGGTATCTCTACCTGTATCATCAAGCATTGCATTGATAAAACCATCACGCACGGCTTTACCTTGAGATTCAAATCGGCCTGTTAGAGGAAGTAATAACGCGACATTATCGAGTTGCGTTACTTCCAGTGACATGATGGCTTCAAGTTCAGTCGGCAAATATTGATGTGCAGGGTGATAAGGATTCATACTTAACCATTCATCAACGGCGCTTTTAAGGCGAACAGGTCGTTGTGAATAGGTATTTTTCAAGATGCTTAATTGAATCCAGCCTCGCAAGACTGTTTCATCTTCCTTCAAACTAACAGATTGAAGTTGGCTGTTATTATAGTTTGATAGATCTTGCCATAGGTTTTGCCAATTGGCGTTTTTTTGGTCTGATGGCAAATACTGAGCAAGCATCGTGCGTTCACGAGCGGCTTTGGAATGTTGACCTAGTTGACCAAGTAGCTCTGCGCGTAGCATAAAATAACGTTTATATTGGTTATCAGGAAGCGGCCACCAAGGTTGGAAATTTAATGTATCCAATGCCTCTTGTGGTTGTCCTTGCTGATAGCGCAATGTTGCACGTGCAAGCTGCCACTCAGCCATTTGTATTGGGCTAAGAGACATGCGGCTCAAGTGTTTTGCTTGGTTATCTGCTTGAGTCCATTGACCTTCTTTAATTAAGGCTTTTAAAGCAAGAATATTCCAGTCGATGCTTTCAATACCATCACTGGATTCTGCTTTTATGAGGTAATTTGCCGAAGTATCAGTCGCTATTGCGGTGATATTAGAGGCAGAAGCCTGTTGTTGGTTTGACGAACTACAGCCCGCCAAAATCACGGCAAGGGCTACAGGTGCCAAGAGTCGTGATACACTTTTACGCTTATGGGTAAAATTGAGCATTGAATTCATTCAACTGTGAAAAATTACTTACTATATTAATTGCAGATGAGATCTTAAACAAATGAGAGAGACCAATTCATGCATGGTAGATGTTGCAACTTTGTACATCGTACCCACACCAATCGGTAACTTAGCAGACATTACACACCGTGCATTGGATGTTTTAGCAAATGTTGATTTAATCGCTGCTGAAGACACTCGTCACACGTCGCGCTTGCTGTCGCATTTCTCTATCTCTACCCGCACCTTTGCGCTTCATGACCATAATGAACAGCAAAAAGCTGATTATTTGATCGAGAAGCTTCAAGCGGGTACCAGTATCGCACTTGTATCCGATGCTGGCACACCTCTGATTAGTGATCCAGGATATCATTTAGTTAACCGCTGTCGTCAGGCGGGTGTAAAAGTTGTGCCTTTACCTGGCCCTTGTGCGGTTATTACTGCACTAAGTGGTGCCGGTTTACCGTCTGATCGCTTTAGTTTTGAAGGATTCCTTCCACCAAAGAGTAAAGGACGTCGCGATACGTTTCAATCACTTGCTGACGACGAGCGCACATTAATTTTTTATGAATCACCGCACCGAATTACAGATTCCTTAGCTGATATGTTAGCGGTGTTAGGCCCAGAACGCCAAGTTGTGTTAGCGAGAGAGTTAACAAAAACGTATGAAACAATCCATGGGGCACCATTAGGGGAGTTAATCGATTGGTTAAGTGAAGACAGCAATCGTGTCCGTGGCGAAATGGTGGTGTTAGTTGCCGGACACCGTAAAGCAAAAGATGACTTGCCTTCTGAAGCGCTACGTACCGTGGCTTTACTAGTTAAAGAGCTTCCTCTTAAGAAAGCGGCAGCACTGGCTGCTGAGATCCATGGTGTAAAGAAAAATGCGCTTTATAAGTGGGGATTAGAAAACCTCGATTAAGATCTTAATCGCAATGCACGGCGTTTGTTTGTAATGACGTAATAAAACGGATTTATTGTTCGATATTTAGACGCTTTTTGCTTGTGTGTGATCTTTTACTGGTAACTGGTGCTGGACTCTTATAGAATCCGCCACCGGAGTTGGTCAGGCGATCGCTGCTTCGTTGATGTCCTTAGGGAGACTGACGGAGGGGAGGAAAGTCCGGGCTCCAAAGGGCAGGGTGCCAGATAACGTCTGGGGGGCGCGAGCCCACGACAAGTGCAGCAGAGAGTATACCGCCGATGACTCGCTTGCGAGAACAGGTAAGGGTGAAAGGGTGCGGTAAGAGCGCACCGCGCGGCTAGTAATAGTTCGTGGCATGGTAAACTCCACCCGGAGCAAGACCAAATAGGTCCCTAATGGCGCGGCCCGCGTTGGGGACGGGTAGGTTGCTTGAGCCTGTGAGCGATTGCAGGCCTAGAGGAATGGTTGCCACTGCGAAAGCAGCTACAAAACCCGGCTTATAGACCAACTCCACCTATTCGAATAAAAGGTGATGTTGACTTCTCTTATTGAAGTTAACATCACCTTTTGTCGTTTCTATCGTATGAAATTATCCATCAAACCTAAAACCGTTAACTTATGACGTATCTCTGACGTTAAATGTTCTTACTTGCTTGACAACTTTTTTGTCTCATACGTACACTTTGTAGTACGGTTTATGGGAAAATAAGTGCAGCACAGCCTTCGTAACGATAAATACTCATTATACTGTTATAAGTTATTGATGAATTTAGGTATATAAACGATAGCGGTTTATGTTTAAAGCTGCGATGACAGTGTCAAGGCGAAAAGGCTGTTAGCGATGACAAAGCGCTATTGTGATACCTGTGATAGTCTCTTTGTTGATACGATAATTTATCCATTTTTAGGTTTGCTGTCTTAAGCCTATTTATAACTCGTTTTATTACGTTAAAATTGGCTATAAACCGCTTTAACAGTAAATTGTTAGATACAAGATCCAACTTCAGGCTGGGGTGACATTTTAATGAACCGCTCACCTCAGTAAGCTTTCACTTTAGCTGAAACCAATTAATTATATGTCTGAACAATTTGAGCACATCTCCGTCCTACTTCATGAATCGGTTGACGGTCTAGCGATTAAACCTGACGGTATTTATATCGATGGTACTTTTGGTCGTGGTGGACACAGTCGCCTGATCCTATCTCATCTAGGTGAAAATGGTCGCCTATATGGCATCGACCGTGATCCTCAAGCAATTGCAGAAGCACAATCTATTGATGACCCCCGTTTCAGTATTATCCATGGTCCGTTTTCGGGCATGGCTCAATACATGGAAGAGCGTGATTTAATCGGTCGTGTCGACGGTGTATTACTTGATTTAGGTGTGTCATCACCGCAGCTAGATGATGCTGAACGTGGTTTTAGTTTTATGCGTGACGGCCCGTTAGACATGCGTATGGATCCTACATCAGGCATTTCAGCGGCAGAGTGGCTAGCAGAAGCAGAAGCAGATGACATTGCATGGGTGTTAAAAGAGTTTGGGGAAGAGCGTTTTGCTAAACGTATTGCACGCGGCATTGTTGAGCATCGCGAAAATCCTGATAAAGCGCCATTAACTCGTACAACAGAATTAGCGGCTTTAATCTCAAATGTATCTCCGTTTAGAGACAAGCATAAGCACCCTGCAACGCGCAGTTTCCAAGCGATTCGTATTTATATTAATAGCGAACTTGATGAAATTGAAACAGCGCTAAATGGTGCGGTTAAAGTGTTAGCACCACAAGGTCGCTTATCTGTAATTAGCTTCCATTCATTAGAAGATCGTATGGTAAAGCGCTTTATTCGCAAGAATAGCAAAGGGCCTGAAGTACCTGCGGGTTTCCCATTAACAGAAGATCAAATTAAAGCATTGGGTTCTGCTGATTTAAAGATGGCGAGCAAAGCCATTAAGCCTTCGAAAGATGAGCTAGGTGATAATAAGCGAGCCCGTAGTTCCGTACTGCGTCTTGCTGAACGTCTATGAGTCTAGACCCACAACCGCCTTCTAATTTAGCCCGTCTGATCGCACGAGATATCGTGTCGGTCGGACGCGTTCCTGCGATCTTGTTGATCCTGATATTAATATCTGCTTTGGCTGTGGTGTATGTCACCCATCAATCACGGCAACTGATAGCTCAGCAGGAGCAGCTGCTCATAGAACGGGATCAGCTAGATATAGAATGGCGGAATCAAATTCTAGAAGAGAATTCACTAGCGGAGCATAGCCGAGTTGAGCGCTTTGCCGAAGAGGAAATCGACATGAAACGACCTTCTGCTAAGAATGAAATCGTTGTGCAATAATTTATGGCATTATTTAAAAGCTCAAAGACAAAAAATCAGCGACGCCAGAAAGCGCCATCGGCATTTATTCCGTGGCGCTTTGGTGTTATATGCGGTTGTATATTTCTTGCCTTGGTCAGCCTCATCGGCCGTGCCGCATATATTCAAGTGCTCGAGCCTGGAAGATTAATTCAAGAAGGCGATTTACGCTCACTACGTGTAAAAGCCATGCCTTCAGCTCGAGGGATTATTTCAGATCGTAATGGCGAGCAATTAGCTGTTAGTGTCCCTGTTCAAGCCGTTTGGGCAGATCCTGTTCAAATTTATAAAAATGGCGGAATGCAGCAAGTTGAGCGATGGCATGCCCTCGCGGATGTGCTGGGTTTAAATCGACAAGAATTACTAGCCCGTCTGGAAAAATACCAAAAACGCCGTTTTGTTTATTTAGCCCGCCAAGTTAGCCCTGCAATGGCAGATTATGTCAGTAAATTGAAATTACCGGGTATTGGACTCAAAGATGAATCTCGTCGTTTCTATCCATCAGGTGAAGTCAGTGCCCACTTGATCGGTGTGACTGGGATTGATGGTCATGGTTTAGAAGGTGTCGAGCGCACCTATGACGGTTGGCTAACAGGTGAACCCGGTCGACGCACGGTACGAAAAGATCGTTATGGGCGTGTGGTTGAAAATATTTCTCTGCAAAAACGTGAACCCGGCAAACCACTAGAATTAAGTATTGATCAGCGTATTCAATCGGTAGCGTATCGTGCGATGAAAGAAGCCATCGTTAATTTACCAGCAACATCAGCGAGTCTTGTGCTTGCAGATGTGAATACTGGCGAAATATTAGCAATGGTTAATGCGCCATCATTTAATCCTAATAATCGTAATGATCGCCAATCGTATAAAATGCGTAACCGCGTAATCACCGATTCTTTTGAGCCAGGTTCGACAGTGAAACCGTTTGGTGTTTTAGAAGCCATGGAAAGTGGCATTGTTGATGAAAGCACACTAATTAAAATACCGGGGCGTCGTTTACGTGTTGGTAGTAATTATGTTTCTGATGTCTCTCGGATCGAGAAAGAAGCGACAGTTGGTCGCATTTTGCAAAAATCCAGTAACATCGGTATGACGAAGCTGTCGCTTGCTATGCCCATTGAAGATCTTATTGAAATGTATCAGCGCGTTGGGTTTGATGAGCCATCGGGTATTAATTTAGTGGGTGAAGCTGTGGGCTTGTTCCCTAATCGACGCCGTTGGTCTGATATTGAACGAGCAACATTTGCATATGGTTATGGCTTGTCTGTTACACCCATTCAGTTAGTACATGTTTACGCGACATTGGGCGCCAAAGGGCTGAAACGTCCATTATCGATTTTAAAAACAGAGAAAGTCGTTCCTGGCAAACAGGTTATAGATCCTGAATTAGTCGAAAAAGTACTGACGATGATTGAATCTGTAACCGATAAAGCAGGTGGCGGCGGCGGCTGGCGTGCAGCAGTTCCGGGCTATCGTGTCGGAGTGAAAACAGGTACCGCTAAAAAAGCGATCGCGGGTGGTTATGGTGATGACTATATTGCCTACACCGCAGGTGTCGCCCCGATCAGTAAGCCGCGTTTAGCAATGGTTGTGATGGTGAATGAACCGAAAGGCGAGCAGTATTATGGTGGTGCAATAGCCGCTCCGATTTTTGCTGAAGTCATGCAAAGTGCATTACAAATTTTGAATGTGCCGCCTGATGCCGATACCATTGATAAAATGAATATCGTAAATAAATAATTGAGGCGATGTAAATGTTAAGTCCTAGTCAATCGATCACACTTGGATCATTGCTTTCACCGTGGATGGCCACATCTGATTGGCAAGAAAAGTGGCGTGAACATAGTGTCGCGAATATGACGATTGATAGTCGTCAAATTGAAGTCGATGACTTATTCGTTGCTGTTAATGGTCATGCCGTTGATGGTCGTGGCTTTATTCCAGCGGCAATTCACGCTGGGGCAACTGCTGTTCTCGCTGAAGCCGATAGTATCGCTAATCATGGTGATATTGTTGAGCAAGACGGTATCGTGATTATTTATTTTCAGCAATTGAATCAGTACCTTTCAGCAATTGCCAACCGCTTTTATGCCCAACCCGATACACGTCTTAAATTATTGGCTGTGACAGGTACAAATGGGAAAACCACCATTAGCCAACTGTTAGCACAATGGGCAAACCTCATTGGTTATAACGCAGGAGTTATGGGAACGACAGGTAATGGTTTGTTAAATAGCCTTATACCTGCGGTTAACACTACGGGTAATGCGATTGAAATCCCTCATGTATTGCATGATCTTGTCGAGCAAGGTGCTGATTTTGCCGCAATGGAAATTTCATCACATGGGTTAGTGCAAGGACGTGTTAAAGCCTTGCAATTTGTTGCCAGTATCTTTACCAATTTAAGTCGCGATCATCTTGATTATCATGGTGATATGGCAAATTACGCGGATGCAAAAAAATGTTTGTTTACCGAGCATCAAGCGGGCATCCCTGTTATTAATGCTGATGATGATATTGGATTATCTTGGTTAGCCGACTTACCTAATGCGGTTGCAGTCGTAACGGATAAAGCCCGTTTAGGCGAAGGTTATCAGGGACAAGCGTTATGGTTAACGGATGTCGCGTACAGCACTCAAGGCGTTAATATAAGCTTTGATTCTAGCTGGGGGGCTGGTCAGTTTACAGCACCGCTTGTTGGTTCATTTAATGTGTCGAATCTATTGCTGGCATTAGCGACGTTATTAGCCTTAGGACACTCTATTGATAAATTGATTGCGGCAGCACCACGCTTGACTGCAGTGATTGGTCGAATGGAAGTTTTTCAACGTTCTGACAAACCGATGGTTGTAGTTGATTATGCTCATACGCCAGATGCTTTAGAAAAAGCACTGCAAGCGTTACGTGTGCATTGTCAGGGTAAATTGTGGTGTATCTTTGGCTGCGGTGGCGACCGTGATATCGGTAAGCGTCCTATGATGGCTGAAATATCAGAGCGCTTAGCGGATCAGATTATTATTACGGATGACAATCCGCGCACAGAAGCGCCAGCAGGTATCGTCAGTGATATGTTGCAAGGGTTAACATTGCCACAGCAAGCACAAGTGATCCATGATCGTAAATTAGCGTGCACTTATGCAATAGAACACGCACGAGCGAATGATATTATTTTATTAGCTGGAAAAGGTCATGAGGACTACCAAGTTCTCGCAGATCGAACCATTCATTATTCTGACCGTGAAACGGTGCAAGCTTTATTTGGGGAAACAGCATGATAGAGGTTCAGTTAGCACAATTGGCTGATGTCTTAGGTGCAGAGCTAATCGGCAACGATATCACTGTTGCCAATGTTTCGACAGATACGCGAACTGTCTCTGCTCATACATTGTTTATTGCGTTAAAAGGTGAGCGCTTCGATGCTCACGACTTTTGCCAAAATGCAATGGATAACGGTGCCGCGGCATTATTGGTGAGTCGTCACTTACCTGTTGAACTACCCCAGCTAGTGGTTAAAGATACTCACCAAGCACTTGGGTTACTAGGTGCATGGTTAAAGCAGAGCATGGAGCAAGATCATGGTCTGAAGACGATAGCATTGACGGGCAGTTGTGGTAAAACGACAGTTAAAGAGATGGCGGCTGAAATATTAAGCCAAAAAGGTAACGTGTTATCCACGGCGGGTAACTTCAACAATGACATCGGTGTACCACTGACGTTATTGCGCTTAACCGCTGAGCATGAATTTGCAGTTATCGAATTGGGTGCCAACCACCAACAAGAAATTGCTTACACCACCAACTTAGTCAAGCCACAAGTAGCCTTGGTCAATAACCTTGCTGCAGCGCACCTTGAAGGGTTCGGCTCGCTGGCTGGCGTTGCAAAAGCGAAAGGTGAAATTTTTGAAGGGTTAACCGCTCCCTTAAATGATTCAGGCTTAAGTACAGCCATCATTAATGTAGACTCCAATGATCTCGCGATGTGGCAGCCACTTTTAGCTCAACATGCTGTAAAAACTTTTTCTTTAACAGATATTGATGCAGATTTCTCTGCAACTGATATTTTTATTAACTCTGAAGGGCGAGCTTGTTTTACAATGCGTACCTCCGCTGGCACGATTGATATAACGTTAACGTTAGCGGGCATTCACAATGTGTCCAACGCGCTGGCAGCTGCTGCGTTAGCGATGACGGTTGGTGCAACGTTAGAGCAGGTTAAAGCGGGTCTTGAGCAAGTAGTTAACGTAAAAGGTCGAGTGGATGTGAGTCATCCTCGAGAAGGTTTACGTTTAATCGATGATACCTATAATGCGAGTGTTGCTTCGGTGAAAGCTGCAATTGATCTATTAGCTTCTTTTACAGGGCAACGTTGGTTTGTGCTCGGTGATATGGCTGAACTGGGTGAAGAGAGTGCAAGCTTACACCGGGAAGTGGCAGAGTATGCCATGACAAAAGCCTTAGATAAGGTATTCACATTCGGTTGTGCGAGTGCTGTGGTTAGTGACTTAAATCAAGGGCAGCACTTTGCAGATAAATCAAAATTAATTGAACAATTACAAGCGCAACTTCATCTGCGTAATATTAATCAACAACATTACCAAGAGGTAACAGTGTTAGCAAAAGGTGCACGTAGTTCTCGAATGGAAGACGTGATTGCAGCGCTGCAGGAAGATACACAATGATTTATTGGTTAGCTGATTTACTTGAACCATCATATCCATTTTTCAGATTGTTTGAATACCTGACTTTCCGCGCCATTATGAGCGTATTGACAGCATTGATACTTTCGCTATGGATGGGGCCACGCCTTATTGCACGTTTGCAAATGCTGCAAATCGGTCAGATTGTCCGTAATGATGGGCCAGAATCACATTTTAGCAAGCGTGGTACGCCAACGATGGGCGGTATCATGATTTTGGCTGCGATTACGATAACCGCGTTATTGTGGACTGATTTATCAAACCCTTACATTTGGGCTGTGCTTGCCGTAATGCTCGGTTATGGCGCTGTCGGGTTTGTTGATGATTACCGTAAAGTGGTGCATAAGAACTCTGATGGTCTTATTGCCCGTTGGAAATATTTCTGGCAATCCGTTATTGCACTGGTTGTTGCTTTTGCTTTGTATATGCACGGTAAAGATACCGCAGCTACTCAATTGGTTGTACCTTTCTTTAAAGACGTCATGCCACAACTCGGCTTGCTTTATATCGTATTAACCTACTTTGTTATTGTAGGCACCAGTAATGCGGTCAACTTGACTGATGGCCTAGACGGTTTAGCTATTATGCCTACAGTGATGGTTGCTGGTGGTATGGCATTTATTGCTTGGGCGACAGGTAACGTCAATTTTGCGGAATACCTACACATTCCTTATCTCAAAGATGCCAGTGAGCTGGTGGTCTTATGTACCGCAATTGTGGGTGCTGGTTTAGGGTTCTTGTGGTTTAACACTTACCCAGCACAAGTGTTTATGGGCGATGTAGGTTCATTAGCATTAGGCGGTGCATTGGGGACGATTGCGGTATTAGTGCGTCAAGAGTTGCTATTAGTGATCATGGGCGGTGTGTTTGTAATGGAAACCGTTTCTGTCATTTTACAGGTGGGTTCTTACAAACTTCGTGGACAGCGTATTTTCCGCATGGCACCGATTCACCATCATTACGAGCTAAAAGGCTGGCCTGAACCACGTGTTATTGTGCGCTTTTGGATCATTACGTTAATGCTAGTATTGATTGCTTTGGCAACATTGAAGGTTCGATAAATGAAAGGCTTAGGCGGTGTAAAAAAGGTTGTTGTCATTGGTTTAGGGATAACAGGCCTGTCGGTTGTTAATTTCTGGCTACGTCAAACTGGCGCTCGTGATATCAAAGTGATTGATACCCGCGCAATACCGCCTGGGCAAGATAAACTTCCTTCTAGCGTTGAGCTATGTGCAGGGCAATGGAATATGAATTGGCTGTTAGAGGCTGATTTGATTGTTGCGAGTCCAGGCATTGCGCTGGCTACACCTGAGCTAGTTGCTGCTAAAGCCGCAGGTATTGAAATCGTCGGTGATATTGAGCTATTTGCCCGTGCTGTGACAAAGCCTGTCGTGGCGATCACAGGGTCTAATGGCAAGAGTACGGTGACAAGTCTGATTGGTGAAATGGCAAAAGAAGCCAGTATCAATGTGGGGGTCGGTGGCAACATCGGCTTTGCTGCGTTAGATATGTTAGCGAATGAGCATGATTTGTATGTGCTTGAGCTATCTAGTTTCCAACTTGAAACAACCTCATCGTTAGAGTTAAAAGCTGCGGTATACCTTAATCTTTCTGAAGATCATATGGATCGCTATGACGGGATAGAAGATTATAGCTTGGCAAAAATGCGGATCTTTGAACATGCAGAATTAGCGGTATACAACCGCGATGATCTGGCTACTTTACCCACTAGTTTCAGCCATAAGATCACCAGCTTTGGATTTGATAATCAAGATTATGGTTTGGTAACGTTAGACGGGGAAGAGTTTTTAGCCGTAGATAAACAACCGATCATGAAAACCAATGATATTGCATTGGTTGGTCGACACAATGTAGCGAATAGTTTAGCGGCATTAGCTTTGGCTGATGCTGTTAACATCGATCATCAAGCCGCATGCCGTGCTTTGCAGCGTTATAACGGTTTAGCACATCGCTGTCAGTTGGTAGTGAATCAACATGATGTTAAATGGGTGAATGACTCAAAAGCAACGAATCTAGCCAGCACGTTAGCCGCGCTTAAAGGGCTAAACTTACCGGGTAAGTTACATCTGCTGGTGGGTGGTGATGGGAAAGGGGCTGATTTTTCGGAACTAAAACCTGTTTTGGCTGACTTAAATGTACAGCTTTACTGTTTTGGCCGTGATGGAAATCAGTTTATGTCGTTGGTTGATGCCCCCATTTGTACTGAGGCAATGGCTGAAGCAATGACTATCGCAGCAGATACCGCGCAAAAAGGCGATATGATCTTATTGTCGCCAGCGTGTGCTAGCTTTGATCAATTCCCCAACTTTATGGCACGAGGTGATGCATTTGTTGAACAAGCCAAAGCCTTACAACATCGTGTTGCAGGAGCAAAGGCATGTTAAGCCAAGCTAAGAATGGCGCTTCAACCGTCGGTGAGTGGTTAACTAAACCCCCTGCACCGTGTTTGTATGATCGCCAATTAGTTTGGATTGCGTTATCTCTAATGATCACTGGCCTTGTGATTGTTACATCAGCTTCAGTACCTGTTGCGACACGTTTAACGGGCATCCCTTTTTATTTTGCACTACGCCATGCCTTCTTTCTTGTTTGTTCTTTAGTGATCATCGCAGGGGTCGTACAAGTACCATTATCACGTTGGAAGCAATTCAGCGTGCCAATGTTATTTCTGTCAATTGTATTGCTTATTATCGTTCTGCTTATTGGGCGTTCGGTGAATGGTGCGGCTCGCTGGATCCCACTAGGGATTTTTAATCTTCAACCAGCGGAAGTGGCTAAGCTCTCATTATTTATTTTTTTGGCGGGTTATTTAGTCCGCCAATATAGTCAGGTTCGCGCTAGTTTTATTGGCTTTATAAAACCACTTGCCGTGCTGGGTATTCTTGCTTTTTTATTGTTAATGCAGCCTGACTTAGGCTCATTCGTTGTAATGTTCGTTACCACTGTGGGTATGCTGTTCATTGCCGGAGCTAAGCTTTGGCAGTTCTTAGTGATGATTTCAGGCGCACTGTTAGGCATTGGCCTTTTAATTGTTTTCGAACCTTATCGATTACGTCGAGTGACGTCTTTTCTTGACCCATGGGAAGATCCCTTTGGTAGCGGATATCAGCTTACCCAGTCATTAATGGCATTTGGACGTGGCGAACTGATGGGGCAAGGGCTAGGTAACTCCATTCAAAAATTAGAATATTTACCGGAAGCGCACACGGATTTTGTGTTTGCTGTTTTAGGTGAAGAATTAGGCCTTATTGGCGTTACTGTTGTATTGCTATTAATTTTTGCCTTGGTATTTAAAGCGCTATTCATTGGGCGCAAGTGTTTGCAGTCTGGGCAGCTATTTGGTGGCTTTTTAGCATGTGGGTTTAGCTTTTGGTTCGCATTCCAAACGCTGGTGAATGTTGGTGCTGCGATAGGCATGGTACCAACAAAAGGGTTAACTTTACCCTTGATCAGTTACGGTGGTTCGAGCTTATTTATAATGGCTACCGCGGTGGGTATTTTACTCCGTATTGATCACGAACAGAGGCTGTTTGCCAAGTATGGTCTGGCAGAATCTGAAGAATTGGATGACAGTAGTTTAAATGACAGTAACAACAACGATGAACAAGAATAAACGCTTACTCGTGATGGCTGGTGGTACTGGCGGTCATGTTTTCCCTGGTCTTGCTGTGGCTAAAACATTGCAGCAAGAAGGTTGGGAGATCCGCTGGTTAGGTACCGCTGATCGTATGGAAGCTGATTTAGTGCCTAAACATGGTATTGAAATTGATTTCATTAAAGTAAAAGGACTGCGTGGGCAAGGAATCACGCGTTTGCTTGCAGCACCATTCAAAATTGTAGGTGCTATTTTACAAGCTCGGAAATACATAAAAGCTTGGCAGCCTGATGTGGTACTGGGCATGGGGGGCTATGTAAGCGGTCCTGGCGGTGTAGCTGCTTGGTTATCTGGTGTGCCTGTTGTCTTACATGAGCAGAATGCAGTTGCTGGATTAACCAATCAATGGCTATCACGTATTGCTGCGAAAGTATTACAAGCTTTTCCGGGGGCTTTTGCTAATAAAGACGTTGTTGGTAATCCTGTCCGTCAAGATGTGACGGCACTAGCAAGCCCTCAAGAACGATTTGCAGAGCGACAAGGTCCTGTGCGAATTTTGGTTATGGGGGGAAGCCAAGGGGCACGAATCCTTAACCAAACGTTACCAGAAGTCGCAGGCTTACTTGGTGACAAAGTGACGATCTGGCATCAAGCAGGTAAAGGTAGCCAGCAAGTTACAGAGCAGGCTTATGCAAAGAGCACCAATGTGCCGCATAAGGTAACTGAATTTATCGACGATGTTGCTGCTGCGTACGCATGGGCTGACGTTGTTGTTTGCCGCTCGGGCGCATTAACTGTGTCGGAGCTATCGGCAGCTGGTGTTGGTGCTATTTTTGTACCGTTTATGCACAAAGATCGCCAGCAAGCACTGAATGCTGACCATTTAGTGCAGTGTGGGGCGGCAAAGATGATAGAACAAATGGATTTAACAGCTGCAGGGCTAGCTGAAGAATTGAACCAATTAGATCGTGAAGTATTAAAGCAAATGGCTGTTGCTGCACGGGAAGCCGCGATTGTTGATGCAGATGTACGCGTCGCAGATGTCATTAAATCGTTGGCACGAAAATAAGAAGAGAACAGAGTGATGAGTAAACTGGACAACCAGCAATTAGCAAAAATTAGAACAATGGTACCAGAGATGCGTCGTGTAGAGCGTATTCACTTTGTTGGAATTGGTGGTGCAGGCATGAGCGGCATTGCTGAAGTTTTAGTGAATGAAGGCTATCGCATTAGTGGTTCTGATCTTGCGCCGAATGCGGTAACAGACAGTTTAACCCGAAAAGGCGCTGAAATCTTTTTTGGGCATGCCGCTGAAAATGTGAATGGCGCGAGTGTTGTTGTTGTCTCAACCGCTATTGCTCAAGATAACCCAGAGCTTGTTGCTGCTCGTGAACTTCGCATTCCCGTGGTTCGCCGTGCAGAGATGCTTGCAGAATTAATGCGCTACCGTCATGGTATTGCGATTGCGGGAACACACGGTAAAACGACAACCACGGCATTAATGACTCAAATCTATTTTGAAGCAGGCTTAGATCCAACGTTTGTTAACGGTGGCTTAGTGAAAAGTGCGGGTACAAATGCGCGCTTAGGTTGTAGCCGTTATTTGATTGCTGAAGCTGATGAAAGTGATGCATCTTTCTTGCACCTTCAACCGATGGTTAGCGTTGTTACCAACATTGAAGCTGATCATATGGATACGTATGGCGGTGATTTCGAAGTCTTAAAGCAAACATTTATCGACTTTCTACATAATTTACCGTTTTATGGTTTGGCCGTTATGTGTGTCGATGATCCTGTGGTACGAGAGTTATTACCTCGGATTGGACGTCAGATTATAACGTACGGTTTCTCTGATGATGCCGATGTACGTATAGTTGAATATAAGCAATATGCTCATCAGGGGCACTTCACCATCGTACGTGCAGGAAAGCCTGACTTAAATGTGAAGTTAAATATTCCAGGTAAGCATAATGCGCTGAATGCAACCGCAGCGGTTGCTGTTGCTACCGAAGAAGGTGTTGATGATGATGCCATCATTCGTGCACTGTTGGAATTTGAAGGCACAGGACGTCGATTTGATCACCTTGGTGAGTTTGATACGGGTAATGGCAGTGTGATGCTGGTTGATGACTATGGTCATCACCCAAGTGAAGTTGATGTTACGATTCAAGCTGCGCGTGCGGGCTGGGAAAAGAAACGTCTGGTCATGATTTTTCAACCTCATCGATATAGCCGTACTCGCGATCTTTATGAAGACTTTGCGCATGTACTGGAACAGGTTGACGTTTTACTGATGTTAGATGTCTACTCTGCGGGAGAAGTTGCAATTCCTGGTGCCGATGGGCGATCTTTGTGCCGAACGATTCGTGGACGTGGCAAGATTGACCCTATTTTTGTGCCAACCCATGACGATTTGCCATCAGTATTAGCTAATATTCTTCAGAATGATGATTTACTTCTGACACAAGGTGCTGGTGATGTAGGCAAAATAGCCCGTCAATTGGCGGACTTGCAGTTAGATATCGCAGCAATGCGAGCAGAATAGTCATTTGACCTATTGGTGATGGTAACTTTCAGAATTTTTTTGTGATAATTGGCATTATTTTTGTTTATTCTGCCAACAATAGTAAGATAGTTATTATCATCAAAATGAAATTGATTTCATTTGTTGTGGCTAAAAGTAGTAACAACAGTTGGAGAGCAACGAGTTGGTCGGTATAATCGTCCAACTTTGCTTGTTAGGGCTAAAAAGCATTATGCTAAAGCTTTGGAGGAATATTCTCCTCTGCGATAGGTAAAGGTAAGCGAATTAATAATGACTGAAGCAGTCGTAAAAAGAATAAGCTTCCTTTCACCTTCGGTTGTAATGAAGCGCTGGGGGGGATTGGCGTTTTTTCTTTTTGTTATTGGTTTCACTGTGTGGCTGATTAGTGCCACGATGAACTGGATGACTGATGCAAACCGTTTACCCTTGTCACAACTGGTTATTCAGGGTGATTTGGATTATTTGACGACTGACGATGTACGTCAGGCGATATGGCATCTTGATCATCTAAGCAGCTTCATGACACAAGATGTTGATGATATTCAAGCTGCACTTGAGGCATTACCTTGGGTAGCACAAGCCTCAGTACGAAAGCAGTGGCCAGATACATTAAAAGTATACCTTGTTGAGCACCAACCAATTGCTGTGTGGAATAGTAAGTATTTAGTGAATCAACAGGGAAGTGTATTTAAAGCAGATTCGCAACAAGTTGCTGATTTACAGCTGGTTCACTTGGCAGGTCCAGAAGGCAGTAGTAAAGAAGAGCTTGAAGTGTTGCGTGAAATGCAACCCAGATTACAACGTGCGGGTTTTGAAATTGATACTCTTGCACTTAATGAACGTCGAGCTTGGCGTATTTGGTTAACAAATGGTATTCGACTAGAACTTGGTCGAGAAGCTCGAATCGAACGACTTGAACGTTTTATATGGCTTTACCCTGAATTAGAAAAACAAGGCAAAGAAATAGATTACGTAGATTTGCGCTATGATATTGGCGCAGCTGTGGGTTGGAAAATTGTTCCAGAACAATAATAAGAGCGTGCGCTAATGACGAAGGCGGCAGATAAAAAACTCATAGTTGGTCTTGATATCGGCACCTCCAAAGTATGTGCTTTGGTAGGGGAAGTGCTTCCAGATGGCAATGTGAACGTTATCGGAGTGGGTAGTAGCCCGTCACGGGGAATGGATAAAGGTGGAGTCAATGATCTTGAATCTGTCGTAAAATCTGTTCAACGTGCGGTCGATCAAGCCGAATTAATGGCAGATTGTCAGATATCTTCCGTATACTTGTCGTTATCAGGTAAGCATATTAGTTGCCAAACAGAAAAAGGCATGGTGCCTATTTCTGATAAAGAGGTAACTCAGGATGACGTTGATAATGTCATTCATACGGCGAAATCAGTAAAAATTAGCGATGAACACCGAACTTTACATGTAATTCCTCAGGAATTTGCTATTGATTATCAAGAGGGAATTAAAAACCCAGTTGGTTTATCAGGAGTTCGAATGGAAGCCAGTGTTCATTTGATCACTTGTCACAATGACATGGCGCGTAATATCGTTAAAGCGGTAGAGCGTTGTGGACTAAAAGTGGATCACTTAATTTTCTCTGGCCTTGCGGCGAGCCATGCTGTGCTAACCCCTGATGAGCGTGAACTCGGCGTTTGTGTTGTGGATATTGGCGGCGGCACAATGGATTTAGCTGTGTGGTCTGGTGGGGCATTACGTCATGCAGAAGTGATTCCATATGCAGGCAATGTTGTTACTAGTGATATTGCTTATGCGTTTGGTACTCCTCCGGGCGATGCTGAAGAAATTAAAGTGAAATACGGTTGTGCGTTAAGTGAGTTGGTGAGTAAAGATGCAAAAGTCGATGTTCCCAGCGTGGGCGGTCGACCATCACGTAGCTTACAAAGCCAAACCTTAGCGGAAGTGATAGAGCCTCGGTACAGTGAGTTATTAGGGCTGGTTAATCAGAAGCTCATAGATATACAAGATCAAATGCGAGATGCGGGTGTTAAACATCATTTGGCGGCAGGCATCGTCCTTACGGGCGGCGCTTCACAAATGGAAGGTTTGATTGAATGTGCTGAACGGGTTTTCCGTAATCAAGTACGTATAGGTAAACCTTTAGAGCTCAATGGATTAACTGACTATGTTCAGGCTCCGCATTTTGCAACGGCAGTAGGATTACTGCATTACGGAAAGGACAGTCAGGCATTTGATGATAGTGATATAGAACCTAAACGTTCAGTTTCGGGATTATTTACTAGAATTAGTGGCTGGTTTAAAAAAGAATTTTAACCCTGATGCGAACAGGATGAACGGAGAGAACACATGTTTGAACCGATGATGGAAATGTCTGATGAAGCTGTTATTAAGGTCATTGGCGTTGGCGGCGGCGGCGGTAATGCCGTCGATCACATGGTACGTGAATCGATTGAAGGCGTTCAGTTCATCAGTGTTAATACTGATGCACAGGCACTTCGTAAAACCAGTGTAAGCACTGTTATTCAGATTGGTGGTGATATCACTAAAGGTCTGGGTGCGGGAGCAAACCCACAAGTGGGCCGAGATTCGGCACTGGAAGATCGCGAAGCGATCAAGGCAGAACTTGAAGGTTCTGACATGATCTTTATCGCGGCAGGCATGGGGGGCGGCACTGGAACAGGCGCTGCACCAATTATTGCTGAAGTAGCTAAAGAGCTAGGCATTCTTACTGTAGCGGTGGTAACCAAACCATTTAGCTTTGAAGGTAAGAAGCGAATGGCTTTTGCTGAACAAGGTATCGAAGAGCTTTCTAAGCATGTTGATTCTTTAATCACGATTCCGAATGAAAAGCTGCTTAAAGTGCTTGGTCGTGGCATTACGTTATTGGATGCATTTGCTAAGGCTAATGATGTTCTTAAAAATGCCGTTCAGGGTATTGCAGAGCTAATAACCCGTCCTGGTATGATCAACGTCGATTTCGCCGATGTTCGTACCGTAATGTCTGAAATGGGTCATGCGATGATGGGCAGTGGCGTTGCTACTGGTGATGATCGTGCTGAAGAAGCCGCTGAAATGGCGATTTCTAGCCCGTTACTTGAAGATATCGATCTGGCTGGTGCTCGTGGTGTGCTTGTAAACATCACTGCTGGTCTAGATATGCGTCTTGACGAATTTGAGACCGTCGGTAATACCGTGAAGGCGTTTGCATCAGATAATGCAACCGTTGTTATCGGTACTTCACTTGACCCAGACATGAGCGACGAGCTACGTGTAACGGTTGTTGCAACCGGTATTGGCAAAGAATCTAAGCCAGATATTACTCTGGTAACTGCTTCTAAGCCGGTACAAGCAACACCAGCTGCGCCTGTATCTGTTGAAGAAACGAAACCTTCATCAATGATGCCATCATCAGCGGCACTGGAAAGTAACGTGCAACAGCCAGCATCAGCAGCTGCAGCGCCGAAATCGAAGCCTCAGGCAGATCATGACTATTTAGATATTCCAGCATTTTTGCGAAAGCAAGCTGACTAAGCCTTAATAGTAAGGTCTGTGGTATAGTTATCCATGATTGTATTATTTTGTAAGTACATGATTGGATAGCTAATCTGTAAATTGTTTGGGAAATGACCAGATCCATGGTATTATTTCTGACCATTTCCTGTTTATAGCAGGATGATGAGTAAATGATTGGCTTAAAAACAGTTGAGATATAAGCAGATGATCAGACAACGTACACTTAAAAGCATAGTGCAAACGACTGGTGTGGGCCTCCACTCTGGGCGTAAAGTTACGCTTATTCTGCGTCCTGCCGCAGCAAATACTGGCGTGATTTATCGCCGTACAGATTTAAATCCACCTGTAGATTTTCCTGCAGATGCGAATTCCGTACGTGATACCATGTTATGTACCGCCCTTGTTAACGAGGACGGCGTGCGTATCTCAACCGTTGAGCACTTAAATGCCGCATTAGCAGGCATGGGCATTGATAACGTTATTATCGAAGTTGATGCACCTGAAATTCCGATTATGGACGGTAGTGCTAGTCCGTTCATTTATCTGCTTCAATCTGCAGGTATTGATACATTGAATGCGCCTAAGCGTTTTCTTCGTATCAAAAAAACAGTACGAATTGAAGATGGTGATAAATGGGCAGAACTTGTTCCGTTTAATGGCTTTCGGTTAGATTTTGCTATCGATTTTAATCACCCAGCAATTGATGCCGATCAGCAACGCTTAGTGCTCGATTTTTCGAGCAAGTCATTCGTTAAAGACATTAGTCGTGCACGAACTTTTGGTTTCATGCGTGATATTGAATATTTACAATCTCAGAATTTAGCTCTGGGTGGTAGTTTCGATAATGCTATCGTGTTGGATGACTACCGTATTCTTAATGATGACGGTCTACGTTTCGATAACGAATTGGTGACACATAAAGTATTGGATGCTATTGGCGACCTTTACATGTGTGGTCATAATATTATTGGTGAAATGCGTGCTTATAAATCAGGCCATGCACTTAACAACCAATTATTGCGTGCAGTGTTAGCCGATCAAGAAGCGTACGAATGGGCGACTTTCCAAGACGAAGAAGTGCCGGTGACATTTGCTCAACCAGGTATGGTGTTAGCGTAATTTTCGCTGCATGATAAGAATTAAAAAAAGCCGAACTCAGTTCGGCTTTTTTGTATCTGAAATACGGTCTTAATCGTATATAGATGAAATCTATTATTTATCGCTGGCGCTTGTCTCGAGCAATTTGAGCTAAGCGTTCTAACCTACGTTTCACCTTTTCTGGTGCGTTCGCCGCTGTTGCCAGTAGATGTTGTTCCGCTATTTCACTGATTGGCTTTTGAATGATATCCGGTACTTTATCTTCTTTGGCTCTTTGTATTGCAGCCAGCTCAGGATTCACCTTAACCTCAATATTTGATAATTGAGGCAATAGCTTCTCGCGTAATTTCATCATTAAACTATTACGTTCGTAATTCAAACGCATTGACCATGATGCGGAAGACGTCTCAATGATTAATGTACCTTGGCGGTAATTACTGACACGGCAGTGCTGAGCACAATTCAAGTGTTGTTTCACGGCTGCATTGAGTTTACTTAGTGCAATGGCACGCTGTTGAATGTTGTTTAAGCCTTTGTCATCGAGCAAACTCGAAGGGGTTTGAGGGCGATGGTCTCTCATAACACGTATTCCGTATCAATAATTGAGGTCTAAGTCCTAATTTTTCGAATATGAAAAGAAAGACACCAGCTTTAGCCATAGGCTATGCCGTTAATATGGCTTATTATATCAGTTCTGTAAGTGAAGATACTTGAAACACAGTACTCATTATGAGGATTGTTTCTGTAAAGCCCTTGAATTTATAAAAGGGTGGCACAATATCTCTTACAACCGTATTGTTTCAGTTGTTGGCCTCATTGTCATATTGTATGACAGATACCGGCGGGACAGGGATTAATGCTCCCCGAATGAAACCCTGATTAAGCTATTCAGCACGTATTATAAGCTGATATAACAAAGAGAAACGACATAGCCATGTTATCAAAACTACTGACTAAAGTTATCGGTAGCCGTAACGACCGCAGTCTGCGTCGTATGCGCAAAATTGTCGATGAGATCAATAAATTAGAGCCTCAGTTTGACAGCCTACAAGATGAAGATTTAAAGGCTAAAACCGTTGAATTCCGCGAGCGTCTAGATCAAGGCGAATCATTAGACCAACTTCTACCAGAAGCATTTGCGACAGTGCGTGAAGCATCAAAGCGTGTCTTTGGTATGCGTCACTTTGACGTGCAGCTGCTTGGTGGCATGGTACTGAATAATTGCCAAATTGCAGAAATGCGTACTGGTGAAGGTAAAACCCTAACTGCAACCTTACCGGCGTATTTAAATGCCTTAACCGGTAAAGGTGTTCACATTGTAACAGTGAACGATTACCTCGCCGCGCGAGATGCAGAAACTAACCGTGCGCTGTTTGAATTCTTAGGTATGACCGTTGGTATCAACGTGCCTAATATGCCTCCTCAAGCAAAAAAAGAAGCATACAGTGCCGATGTACTTTACGGTACGAATAACGAATTTGGCTTCGATTACTTACGTGACAATATGGCTTTCCGCCCTGAAGATCGCGTACAGCGTGAACGTTTTTTCGCCGTAGTCGATGAAGTGGATTCAATCTTAATTGATGAAGCTCGTACCCCGCTGATTATCTCTGGTCCTGCTGAAGATAGCTCAGAGCTATACACTAAAATTAATCTATTGATCCCACAGCTAGTAAAACAAGATCAAGAAGATAGTGAAGAGTTCCGTGGTGAAGGTCACTACACCGTTGATGAAAAATCGAAGCAAACTCACCTGACAGAAAATGGTCAAGAGTTTGTTGAAGAGTTATTGATGCAACAGGGAATGATGGCTGAGGACGATACTTTATACTCTCCTTCTAATATCAGCCTATTACACCATATTACTGCTGCTTTACGTGCTCATGTACTCTTTGAACGTGACGTTGATTACATCGTTAAAGATGATGAAGTCATTATCGTCGATGAGCACACGGGCCGTACTATGCCTGGACGTCGTTGGTCTGAAGGTCTTCACCAAGCAGTTGAAGCGAAAGAAGGCGTTAAGATCCAGAACGAAAACCAAACATTGGCATCTATTACTTTCCAGAACTACTTCCGTCTGTACAGCAAGCTATCCGGCATGACGGGTACGGCAGATACAGAAGCATTTGAATTCCAATCTATTTATGGGCTGGAAACCGTTGTAATGCCAACTAATAAACCGATGGTCCGTGATGATATGGGCGATCTGGTTTATATGACAGAAGCTGAAAAGTTCGCGGCTATTTGTGAAGATATAAAAGAACGCTTTGCTAAAGGTCAGCCTGTTCTTGTCGGTACGGTTTCGATTGAAAAATCAGAATTGCTCTCTAATGCGCTGAAAAAAGCGGGTATTAAGCATGAAGTACTGAATGCTAAATTCCACGAGAAAGAAGCGTATATCATTGCAAATGCGGGTCAATCTGGCGCTGTAACCATCGCAACTAACATGGCTGGTCGTGGTACCGATATCGTGTTAGGCGGTAGCTGGCAGGAAGAAATTGCGAATCTGCAAGATCCAACTGATGCTCAAATTGCTCAAATTAAAGCGGATTGGAAAATTCGTCATGAAACAGTATTAGCTGCTGGTGGCTTACATATCACGGGTACTGAACGTCACGAATCTCGTCGTATCGATAACCAGCTTCGTGGTCGTTCTGGT
Organism: Photobacterium profundum; assembly: GCF_003026285.1. Lineage (GTDB taxonomy): Bacteria > Pseudomonadota > Gammaproteobacteria > Enterobacterales > Vibrionaceae > Photobacterium > Photobacterium profundum. Next base: position 56,090 of record NZ_PYOD01000010.1, on the reverse strand, counting down.
CGTCAGGGTGATGCAGGTTCATCGCGCTTCTATCTTTCAATGGAAGATGGCTTAATGCGTATCTTTGCTTCAGATCGTGTATCAAACATGATGAAGAAGCTAGGTATGGAAGAAGGCGAAGCGATTGAACACCCTTGGGTAACGAAAGCAATTGAAAATGCGCAGCGCAAGGTTGAAGGTCGTAACTTCGATATTCGTAAGCAATTACTTGAGTTTGATGATGTAGCCAACGATCAACGTAAAGTGGTTTATGAACTACGTGATGAGTTGATGAATGCTGCAGATATCAGCGACATGATTACGCAAAATCGTGATGATGTGATTCTTGCTGTTGTTGATGCATATATTCCACAACAGTCTCTTGAAGAAATGTGGGATATTAAAGGTCTTGAAGAACGCTTAAAAGCGGACTTTGATTTAGAGCTTCCTATTCAAGAGTGGCTAGATACAGAAGAAAAACTTTACGAAGAAGCACTTCGTGAGCGTATTGTTGCAACAGCGATTGAAGTTTACCAGAAGAAAGAAGAAGTGGTTGGTGCTGAAGTTCTGCGTAACTTCGAGAAAACTGTGATGTTGCAGAATCTTGATACGTTGTGGAAAGAGCATTTAGCGGCAATGGATCACCTTCGTCAAGGTATTCACCTTCGTGGTTATGCACAGAAAAACCCTAAACAGGAATACAAGCGTGAATCGTTTGAACTGTTTGAGGAAATGCTAGATAGCTTGAAGTCTGATGTAGTATCGATTTTGAGTAAAGTACGTGTGCAGCAACAAGAAGAAGTTGATCGCATGGAAGAAGAACGCCGCCAGCAGGCTGAAGAGCTTGCACGTCGTCAGCAGTACCAACATCAAAATGCTGCAAGTCAAATTGCAGATGAAAGCGATGCAGAACAGCCTGCAGAGTCTGGTACGTTTGAGCGTGAAGAACGTAAGGTTGGCCGTAACGAACCTTGCCCATGTGGTTCTGGTAAGAAATACAAGCAATGTCACGGTAAGATCAACTAAACGATCTTCTCTTCATTGCTGTGTTAATAAAGAAGGCCGCTGATGCGGCCTTTTTATTAAGATAAATTAGAAGCGAGAAAGTGATGATAATGATTGTGGTGAGCAGAGAAATACACTGACGGTCGACTTATCAAGCATGCTTAAATCACTTGTCATTGATACAAAAGGGAAAGGCGTTGAATAAAAAAACTATTTGGATTTCTGCTGGGATCATTCTAAACCCTCAAGGGGATCAGGTTTTTATTACTCGTCGTGCTGATAAGGCGCATCAAGGTGGGTTTTGGGAATTTGCGGGTGGCAAAGTCGAAGTTAATGAAACTGCAGAGCAGGCAGTCGTACGTGAGTTATTTGAAGAAGTGGGCATTCGCGTTACTGAGATCGAACATTTCATGGCATTGGATCATGATTACCCAGATAAAGCCTTAAAGTTTGATTTCTTTTTGGTGAAAGCGTTTAGTGGTGAAGCGTACGGGAAAGAAGGGCAACCCGGTGTGTGGATTAATCTGTGCGATTTAGCTAACTACCGTTTTCCTGAAGCAAATGAAGCGGTGTTGCGTAAGCTGATGAGCAAATAAAATTAATATCTAACGTATGGATATTGGCAGGTACATGATTGTTAACCTGCCTTCAGCGATTTATCAAAGAAGAGTTATTTACGCCATCTTTTAATAATTCATGTCTTCCGACCAGCCATCTGAATCAGATAAATCAGGTGCGCCTGGAATTGATTTCTCTTCTTCTGCCCATTCACCCAAATCAATTAGTTGACAACGTTTGGTGCAAAAAGGGCGGTAAGGGCTTTGCTCTCCCCATTCGACTTCTTTCTTGCACGTTGGGCATTTAACAATAGTGGGTGTTGTTGGCGTGTTTGATTGTGACACGGGTAACCTCAGCAAATAGCTAATTTAAATTCAATGGTATCAGCAATCGTTGCACCTTCTTCAAAAGGAATGAAGCGAATAGCAAAACGACCACGATGTCCTGATATCATAGGGTATACACCATAGCTAGGGCAAATTTGTAAGCGTAATAGGCTGGCATCTTCTGCGGTATGTTGAAAGAAACCTGCACGGGCTATTTGTGGCTGTAACTGTCCCGACTCACGGGTAAAGCGTAGCCATAAGTTTAATGCGTCAGTCATTTCAGTTAGTTGGGATAGCCAAGTACTTAAGTCATTTTGCTTATGCGCCAGAGGCAAATGTAGCCAATGATGCAAGGTCGGTAAATCAAAACAACAACTACCACCTGGAATTGAAAAGCGCTGTTTAATCCCACTTAAGAAACGATCATCTCGTAAATCTTGACCTAGTCGGTTGGCTGCAATCAATTTATGATGTGCCATATCCATACTATCAAGTAGCTCTAATAAGGCATTTTGATCAACCCCATCGATATTGAGCCAATTTTTCAGTTTGCATCGCTGTTTTTCAAGATCTTTTGCGAGCTCTGTTTTGAGTTGCACTTGATCTAAAATTTCTAATAGATCAAACAAAGCACGGAAAAAGATTTGATGCTGCCATTGATCGCTCAATTGGCTCGCGTGAGTCATTTGTCGAATTAAATATTCAAGACGTAAGTAAATACGTACTTTCTCATTTAGTGGGTGTTCAAATCTGTTTGTTTGCATATGTTGTCATCTACTTAATTTTGACAGCTGTATCATTGAGAAATAAGCAGCCCTTTAATAAAGATGGCTCATTTTTATGTAGTTTTGATGTAATTCGGCTACTTTATTTTTAAGTTCTGCACTATTACCATTATTGCTAATAATGTCATCAGCGGCTGCATTTCGATTTCGGCGAGACGCTTGTGCCATCAGGATTTTTTTTACTTGTTCTGGTGCCACATTATCTCGTGCTTGAGTGCGCTCAATTTGTACCGACTCGTCGACATCAACCACTAGTAAACGATGAGTCATCGTTTGCAGGTTATTTTCTACCATTAAAGGAACAACCAATAAGCAATATGGCGATGTTGCTTTGCTGATATTTGAGAGCATTTTTTCTCGAATCAACGGGTGCAATAAACCATTGAGCCAGTCTTTTAGTTGATGCTCGTTAAAGATAGCGTCTCTTAGCTTACTGCGATCAAGCGTGCCGTCTGTCAACAGGATGTCAGCGCCTAATTTGTCTACAATTGCATTTAGCCCTGCCGTGCCGGGTTCAACGACCTCTCGGGCTATGATGTCGGCATCAATAATATCAATGCCGTAATCACCAAAATGGTTGGCAACTGTTGTTTTACCGCTACCAATACCGCCTGTAAGCCCAATAACCATCGTCATCATTACATTCCTATATATGAATGGAGATACCAACCAATAATTTGATCGCCCCATAGAATGCTAATCCAGCCCGCCATCGCGAGGTAAGGTCCAAATGAAAAAGGTGTTTGTGAATCAGAACGTTGCACTCTTAATAAGATAATGCCACAGACTGCGCCAACCAAGGAAGAAAGTAATACCACAAAAGGTAAACTTTGCCAGCCAAGCCAAGCGCCCAAAGCGGCTAATAGCTTAAAATCACCGTACCCCATGCCTTCTTTACCCGTTATCAGCTTAAAGCACCAAAACAGGCTCCAAAGTGACAAATAGCCCACCATCGCACCAATAATGGCATCTTGCAGTGATACCGGGCTCAAGCCCACGAGGGCAGCCGCAATACCAGCCCACATCAAAGGGAGGGTAATTTGGTCGGGCAGTAACATGGTATCGATATCAATAAAAGTCAGGGCAATCAGGGCGAAGCTGAAAAAGATAACCGCAACAGCCCATAATGATGGCGGTAATATGAGCGCGATAATGGTGGTCATTACTGCGGTTAGCAATTCAATCGCGGGATAGCGAGCACTGATTTTTACGCCACAGCCACTGCATTTCCCTTTTAACACTAACCAACTAATGACAGGGATATTTTCCCACATAGTGATGGCGTGTTGGCAATGAGGGCAACGTGAACGTGGCACACTAAGATTAAAAACAGCCGTAGTTGTAGCGGGATTGTTGTCTTTCTCGTTCTTCTTTTCATTATCAAATTCAGGAAAGCATTCGATGCAATCTGCTTTCCATTGATGTTCCATCATGATCGGTAAGCGGTGGATCACCACATTCAAAAAACTACCAATGAGTAAACCAAAAATAGCGGCAAAAACCGGAAATAACCAAGGGTAGTATGTAAACAATTCCATTGCGGGCCCGAATATTGATAAAGGATTGAGACTAAATGTATTTTACCGTGTTTTTTACCACAGAGTGAGCAATAGGAGATAAAGACGCTTATCTCCTGCAAAAAATACGTAAGACTGGGTGATTTAGAGTGAGTATGAGCGCTAGCGTTAACCCATTACACTCATTAAGCTGAATATTGGCATGTACATCGCTACTAATAAGCCGCCGATTAACCCGCCTAAAATTATGATAATTAAAGGTTCGAGAATTTTACCCAGATTATCAACGGTATTATCGACATCATTCTCGTACAACAGTGCCATTTTATTGAGCATGTCATCCAGTGAACCGGACTCTTCACCGATCATTGTCATCTGCAACATCAGCTCAGGAAAAACACCAGACTGGCGTAGGGCTAGATATAACGGCATACCAGCAGCAGTATTGGCATGTGCCTCATACACCGCATTCGCAATATACAAGTTACCGGCCGTTTTACCTGCGGACTGTAAACCGGAGAGCAAGGGAATACCGGCAGTAAAGGTAGTGGCAAGGGTACGCGCAAACCTTGCAATGGTCGCTTTCAATAATACATTGCCTAAAATGGGTAACCGTAAACTCAACTTGTCGACTTTCAATCGAAAGGTATGCGATTTTTTATGGCTGTAATAATACAGGAGCATTACCGACACAAGCGCGATAGCGAGGTAAAGCCCATGAGCGATCAAAAAATCTGAGGCATTAATTACTAGCTGGGTAAACAGTGGCAAGTCGGCGCCAAAACTGCTGAATATGCTAGCAAACTGAGGGATCACAAATACCAACATCATCACTGTTACGATTAATGCGGTCAGGGTAACCATGGAAGGGTAGATCATCGCTTTGATGACCTTTTTCCGCATAATTTCACCTTTTTCACGGTAAGTGGCTATACGCGAAAAGACCTCAGCAAGATGGCCAGTTTGCTCACCAGTTGCAACCAAATCACAATAGAAATCATCAAATAGCGGTGAACTGGTTTTCAAGGCTTTAGACAGCGAAGCCCCAGCTTCAACTTGCATGGTGACTTGGGTGAGTGTTGCGCGTACTTCTGCTTTGTGATGGCTGTTAGAAATCAGTTTTAACGATTGAACAACAGGCACGCCCGATTCGATCATAGTGGCTAACTGACGTGTGGTTTCTGTGATGTCTTCAGGTTTTATTTGGTTTCTGAGTTTACTGAAGGTGGAAGGCTTACGTCGTTTAATTTTTTTTATATGGATCTTTTGTTCGGTCAGTTTGCTACGAACTTCTTGTTCTTGATAGCCAATAATGACGCCAGAGACTTTACGCCCTGCTTGGTTAAAGCCGCGCCAGTGGTAATAACGCAATTTAGTGGCTGGATTCATGATTGGTCCTACTTAAGGGATGAATGAGCAGTGTTTAGTGGCAAGAGTCTAGTAATCAGTAATGCAGTATTCGCTGTAGCTCGATTAAGCTGGTGGTGCCCGCCATTAATTTTTCTATGCCAGATTGCTGTAATCGCTGCATACCTTGCTGGCAGGCAATACGTTCAAGCTCTAGGGTTGATGCGCCCGCGACTAGAGCTTGGGCTAGCTCTGGGCTAAATGGCATCACTTCATAGATGCCGACACGCCCGATATAGCCTTTATTACAATCATCGCAGCCTCGTTCGCTGGCTTTATAAATTGGGCTACTGACTGGTATTTCAAATTTGTCTCTGATAACAGCGTCCAGATCATGTATTTCTTTGCAGTACGGACATAAACGGCGTGCTAAACGTTGGGCGATGATTAAGCTGAGTGATGACGCAAGGTTAAAATCTTCAATGCCCATATTGGTTAAGCGAGTAATGGTTTCGGCTGCTGAATTGGTATGTAGCGTCGAGAGTACCAAGTGACCAGTTTGGGCGGCTTTTACCGCAATTGCTGCGGTTTCAATGTCTCGTATTTCACCCACCATTACCACATCAGGATCTTGGCGAAGAAATGATCGTAGCGCATCAGAAAAGTTGAGCCCAACTTGAGTATTGATATGAACTTGGTTAATGCCCGGCAGATTGATCTCGACCGGATCTTCTGCGGTGGAAATATTGCGCTCTTCGGTATTTAAGATTTTAAGTCCGGTATACAGCGAGACGGTTTTACCGCTGCCTGTTGGCCCGGTCATTAAGATCATGCCTTGCGGTTGCGTTAATGCGGCCAGGTAGTCGTGTTTTTGTATGTCGTTATAGCCCAGAATATCAATATCCAAACTAGCAGCTGAGCTATCAAGGATCCGCAGAACCACCTTTTCACCCCATAAGGTCGGCAGCGATGATACCCGCAGATCAATTGCTAACGTCGGGGTTAATTTCAGTTTAATGCGACCATCTTGAGGCTTACGGCGCTCGGCAATATTGAGCTTCGACATAACCTTTAAACGGGTTGATAAGCGGCGTGACAAATTTGTGGGTGGGGTAGCGTGTTGATGCAAAATACCATCGCATCGAAAACGGATCCGGTAGCTTTCTTCATAAGGTTCAAAGTGAATATCAGAGGCTTTTTTACGCACTGCTTCTAATAATATTTGGTTGATATAGCGAGTAACGGGGGCGCTGTCTCGGCTTAGATCAGTCGTGTCGTCAATTTCCCCGTCGCTAATATCAACCAAGTTATTTAAATCTTGGTTACTGATATCGCGCGCGTGTTCGGTTTCACCGATATCATTGCCGTAAATGCGTCGAATGGCGCTTTCTAGCTGCTTATTGTCTAACAGTAGTAGCTCAACATTTTTACCGGTAGCAAAACGAAATTCGTCTTGTGCATCGAGGTTGGTGGGGTCGCTAATGCCCAGAAATAAGTTGGTATCGTTAAATTGCAGCGGAATCGCCCGGTGGCGCAACACTAATTCACGCTGGTAAATTTTTTTACAGCACTCTGCGTAATCGTACTGGTGAATATCAATCAGCGCGATAGCAAAAATGTGTTCGATATGGCGGGCAAGTTCACTGTCGCTGAATATACCCAAACGTGTTAACGCAGAAGGCACGTTAATGCCTTCTGCATGTACTATATCGACCACGTTTTGCTCTTGCACCAAGCTGATTAAATCAGCCTGATGCAAGATAGAAGCGAGGTTGGTTTGCATTATGTTTTATTGGAAAATACAGTTCTTAGGTATAAGAGCTGTATCTGTAGATGATCCAAAATTAACAGTACATGCCCAGTTACCACTTGTATCACGAGTTAATGTAAGAGTTTTAGCAACCAATTCAACGCTTGCCTTTCCTTTAGTAAATAGGTAATTCACGGCCCCATTAGCTGCGTCTTCAGCTCCTACAAAGGCAATAGTACCTGTAGTTACTTTTGGTACACCATATTGTGCATTACCAGCGTCTGTAGCTGTTAATGATGGAAAGGTTCCTGTTTCTGCGATAGCTGTTTCGATGTTTGTTTTTAGACCAGCAACCGTTGCTAGTGCGGATGCAGCTTCAGATTTTGCAACATATTTTTGATACTGTGGTACTGCAATTGCGGAAAGCACTCCAATAACTGCTACCACAATCATCAATTCAATTAAGGTAAAACCTTTTTGCACCTTTTTCATTATTCTTTCCCTGATATTGCCCGCAAGCATTAAATTTAAGTGGGAGCAGAATACGAGTAGACCTCAAGCAACTGAATAGTAATGAAAAGGTTACGCGGCGCAGTTCGAATTAATTCAATGCAAACTACATTCGTTGCATATGGTGGTTAGAGGTGAATTTGAGATTAGAGGGAAAATGTGGGTAGTGTTATAAGTGTCAGTTGTAGAAGGAAAAAGTAATAAAAAAGCGAGCAGGTTAGGTAATGAACCTAGAGCCTCGCTCTTCTATTTTATTCGCAGCAATGCTTACATTGCTGCGTGTCTGTTTGGTCTTCTGCTACTTAAAGCGCCTAGACAAACCGCATCGACAAATCCATCGCCTTAAGATGTTTAGTCAGTGCGCCGACCGAAATATAATCGACCCCTGTTTCTGCGTATTCACGAATAGTTTCTAGCGTGACGTTACCAGAATTTTCTAATGCGGCACGACCTGCATTTAGAGCAACAGCTTCGCGCATCATGTCAGTAGTGAAGTTATCGAGCATGATAATGTCGGCACCCGCATCAATTGCCAGTTGTAATTCTGCAAGGCTTTCGGTTTCAACTTCAACTGGTTTACCAGGATTTAAGCGTTTCGCAGTGCTGATGGCTTGGTTGATACCACCACACGCAATAATGTGGTTTTCCTTGATCAGGTAAGCATCAAATACACCAATGCGGTGGTTATAACCGCCACCACAAGTCACGGCGTATTTCAGGGCACTGCGCAGGCCTGGAATCGTTTTACGGGTATCAAGTAGACGAGTCTGAGTGCCTTCAAGTTGTTTGGCGTATTCGGTGACAGTAGTGGCACAACCCGACAACGTTTGAATAAAGTTCATTGCATTACGTTCGCCAGTTAGTAGCGCACGTGATGGTCCGCTTAACGTACATAGCGTTTGGTTCGGCTCGACAGTATCACCGTCTTGTACATGCCATTCGATAGTGACTTCGCCACCTAGTTGCTTAAAGACTTCTTCTGCCCACATTTGCCCACAAAATACGCCATGTTCGCGAGTGATGATCGTCGCAATACCTTGGCTGTCAGCAGGGATCAAACTTGCGGTAATGTCTAACGACGCATCGATTTCGCCACCCAGATCTTCGCGTAGGCTATCAGCGACTGCGCGGGTAATTTCGAGAGGAAGTTGCTGCTTTAAATAGTGTAAGCGCGATTCGCTGTCGTGCTTTCTTTCCATTGTTGTCATGACGTATCCGCAAATAGGTTGAGTGCTAATGAACAGGAGAATGACTTCTCAGAGCTTTATAGGGGTGATCATACCTTGAGCGTGAATAAGATGCGAGATCCGAGGGTCGCGTTTCTTATGATCAAATAACAAGGAAGATAGATCTAACCGCTAAGATCAGCGAGACTAAATACAAGTCCTCTCTATTTTATCTGAAGAATATGAAATTAGCGGTTAACAGTGATCATTGGCTTGATGGGGTAAAACATGTTCCATCCCCTTTTTTTGATCAGCGCCCTGATGCGCAAGATGTGTCTTTGCTGGTGGTACACAATATTAGTTTGCCACCAGGGGAGTTTGGTGGTCCGTATATCGAACAGCTATTTACTGGTAAGTTGGATCCGAACGAACATCCCTATTTTGAGGTAATTTCAGGGTTTCGAGTGTCTGCTCACTGTTTAATTAGGCGAAATGGCGATATCATTCAATTTGTACCGTTTGATTGTCGGGCATGGCATGCTGGAGTGTCACAATTTGCTAAGCGCGACAAATGCAATGATTATTCTATTGGTATAGAACTGGAAGGAACGGACACCCTCCCTTATACCCAAGCTCAGTATGCAACACTGATTGAGTTATCTCGGGTTATCATGACACATTATCCAAATATCGATTCTTCCCGTATTACCGGGCATGAATTTATAGCGCCTGGGCGTAAAACAGATCCCGGCTTAGCGTTTGATTGGCATGCATTTAAAGCGACATTGCGTGTGAATGGATAAATCATAATCAAAATTGAGCAAGACACATTAGCGTTAAGTAATACGCTGTAACAATAAAGCCAATTGGTCAGACCATTGCTTATTTTCTTGCTCATATTTGCGCTACCTTCTGTTACCACCTATGGTTCGCATTGTTTTAACAAGTTTTCATAATTTGACATTTTTGTTAAATCCACACCGTTTCTATGATTTCCGTCAAGCCACAACTAGACATCTACAATTATTTCTGTAAAATTTCGTCCTGTTAGTAAATTGGTAAGACCAATTGTCCACGCTTGATTTGAGAGTGGATATGCCTGAAACGATATAAGTATAAGAAGCATAACGATAAATGACTTATAAACGAATTCGCCAACCTAAGCTCTCTGATGCCATCGAGCAAGAACTGGAACGCTGGATCTTGGAAGGCATTTTGTCTTCTGGTCAACAATTGCCTCCAGAGCGTGAGTTAGCTAAGCAATTCGATGTTTCACGCCCTTCAGTACGAGAAGCGATTCAACGGCTTGAGGCTAAAAATCTGCTAACACGCCGTCAGGGCGGCGGAACATTTGTAACTGATAAACTCTGGGAGAGTTTTTCTGAGCCTTTGTTGGAATTATTAGCGTCGCACCCTGAAACACAATTAGATTTACTTGAGTCTCGTCATGCCCTTGAAGGTTTGGCGGCTTATTACGCCGCATTACGTGGCACAGAAGAAGATTTTATTCGTATTCGTGATTGTCATACACGGATAGAAGAAGCTCAGCAACAAGGTGATTTAAAAGCTGAAGCATCAGCTGTAATGCAGTATTTGATCGCGGTAACTGAATCCGCGCATAACGTCGTACTGCTTCATATCATTCGTAGCCTTGCCCCTTTGCTAGAGCAAAACGTATTACAAAACTTTGAACTATTGAACCGCCGTGAAAACGTAGTGGGGAAAGTGAGAAAGCATCGAGCCGATATTGTGCAAGCGATTGTTTCCGGACAACCTGAAAAGGCCCGTGAAGCGTCCCATGCACATTTGGCTTTCATTGAGGAAACATTGTTGGAATTATCGCGTGAAGATAGCAGGCGTGAACGCTCTCTTCGTCGAATTCAACAGCGCAAGGACGGGCTGGATTAATACCTTCATAAATATATCGTAAGGTATTAAACAGTCGCGACATTGTTAGTTTTGTAGATTATCAACGAAAGGAAGATTGCATGTCTGAAGTCATGAAAAATGACGTTGACGTACTTGAGACTCAAGAGTGGCTAGAAGCTCTAGAATCAGTAGTCCGTGAAGAAGGTGTAGAACGCGCACAGTACTTACTTGAACAAGTTCTGGATAAAGCTCGTTTAGACGGTGTAGATATGCCAACTGGCATGACTACCAACTACATTAATACGATTCCAGCAGCACAAGAGCCTGCGTATCCTGGTGATACTACTCTTGAGCGCCGTATTCGTTCCATTATCCGTTGGAACGCAATCATGATCGTACTACGTGCTTCTAAGAAAGATTTAGACCTAGGTGGCCACATGGCTTCTTACCAGTCTGCTTCTGCATTCTACGAAGTATGTTTCAACCACTTCTTCCGTGCACCAAACGAAGTTGATGGCGGCGATTTGGTGTATTACCAAGGTCACATCTCTCCGGGTATCTATTCTCGTGCGTTTGTTGAAGGCCGTTTAACTGAAGAGCAGTTAGATAACTTCCGTCAAGAAGTTGATGGTAAAGGTATTCCTTCATACCCACACCCTAAACTGATGCCTGAATTCTGGCAGTTCCCAACAGTTTCTATGGGTCTTGGTCCTATCTCTGCTATCTATCAAGCACGTTTCCTTAAGTACTTGGCAGGTCGTGGTCTTAAAGATACATCAGCTCAACGTGTTTACGCGTTCTTGGGCGATGGTGAGATGGATGAGCCAGAATCACGTGGTGCGATTTCATTCGCTGCTCGTGAAAAGCTAGATAACCTATGTTTCCTAATCAACTGTAACCTACAGCGCCTAGACGGCCCTGTTATGGGTAACGGTAGCATCATTCAAGAGCTAGAAGGTCTGTTTAAAGGCGCTGGTTGGAATGTTGTTAAAGTGATCTGGGGTAACAACTGGGATTCGCTACTAGCAAAAGACACTACTGGTAAGCTTCTTCAGTTAATGAACGAAACTATCGATGGTGACTACCAAACATTCAAATCTAAAGACGGTGCTTACGTACGTGAACACTTCTTTGGTAAGTACCCAGAAACAGCTGCACTAGTTGCAGATATGACTGATGACCAAATCTTCGCACTTAAGCGTGGCGGTCACGAGTCTTCTAAGCTGTTTGCTGCGTTCAATAATGCAAAAGAAACTGAAGGTCGTCCTACAGTAATTCTTGCTAAAACTGTAAAAGGTTACGGCATGGGTGAAGCGGCTGAAGGTAAGAACATTGCACACGGTGTTAAGAAAATGGACATGACACATGTTCAACACCTACGCGATCGCCTTGGCTTACAAGACATCGTTTCTGACGAAGACATGAAGTCTCTTCCATATCTAAAACTGGAAGAAGGCTCTGCAGAGTACAACTACCTGCACGCTCGTCGTAACGCACTGCACGGTTACACGCCTAAGCGTCTGCCTAAGTTCACACAAGAATTTAAGGTACCTGGATTAGAGGAATTCGCACCTCTACTGGGTGAGCAGAAGCGTGATATCTCTACGACTATGGCTTACGTACGTACGTTAAATATCTTACTGAAAGATAAAAGTATCGGTAAGAATATCGTACCAATCATCTGTGATGAAGCACGTACGTTCGGTATGGAAGGTCTGTTCCGTCAGGTTGGTATCTACAACCCACACGGTCAAGAATACACGCCTGAAGACCGCGGTGTAGTTTCTTACTACAAAGAAGCGACGTCTGGTCAGGTTCTGCAAGAAGGTATCAATGAGCTTGGCTCAATGGCATCTTGGGTTGCTGCGGCAACGTCTTACAGCACCAACGATCTACCAATGATCCCATTCTACATTTACTACTCAATGTTCGGTTTCCAACGTGTTGGCGACATGGCATGGCTAGCAGGTGACCAACAAGCACGTGGTTTCCTATTAGGTGCTACTGCTGGTCGTACAACGCTGAATGGTGAAGGTCTACAACATGAAGATGGTCATTCTCATGTTCTGGCGAACACAATTCCAAACTGTATCTCTTACGACCCAACGTTTGCTTACGAAGTTGCGGTTATCATGCAAGACGGTATCAGTCGCATGTACGGTGAGAACCAAGAGAATATTTACTACTACCTAACGGTAATGAACGAAAATTACGCAATGCCAGCAATGCCAGAAGGCGCTGAAGAAGGCATTCGTAAAGGTATCTATAAGCTAGAATCTTACGCAGGTAGCAACAAAGTTCAGCTAATGAGCTCTGGTACTATCATGAATGAAGTACGTAAAGCCGCTCAAATCTTAAGCGACGACTACGGTGTAGCATCTGATATTTACTCTGTAACTTCATTCAATGAACTTACACGTGATGGTCAAGATGTTGAGCGCTTCAACATGCTACACCCAGAAGCTGAGCAAAAAGTACCTTACATCACAACTGCAATGGGTACTGAACCAGCAATCGCCGCGACAGATTACATGAAGAACTACGCAGAGCAAGTACGTGCATTCATGCCGTCTGAGTCTTTCAAAGTTCTTGGTACTGATGGTTTCGGTCGTTCTGACAGCCGTGAGAACCTACGTCGTCACTTCGAAGTTAACGCAGGCTACGTTGTAGTTGCAGCACTAACTGAACTGGCAAAACGTGGTGATATCGAAAAATCTGTTGTTGCACAAGCAATCGCTAAATTTGACATCGATGCAGACAAGACGAACCCGCTATACGCGTAAGAGGCAATAAAACATGGCAATCGAAATTAATGTACCTGACATTGGTGCAGACGAGGTTGAAGTAACTGAGATTCTTGTTAGCGTTGGCGACAAGGTTGAAGAAGAGCAATCTCTGATCACTGTAGAAGGCGACAAAGCTTCTATGGAAGTACCAGCTTCTCAAGCGGGTATCGTTAAAGAAATCAAAATCGCTGAAGGCGACACGGTTTCTACTGGTTCTTTAATCATGATCTTTGAAGCAGAAGGCGCAGCAGCTGCGCCAGCACCTGCAGTTGAAGCGGCGGCACCTGTTGCTGCAGCTCCTGCGGCGGCTGAGCTAAAAGAAGTACATGTTCCAGATATCGGCGGTGACGAAGTAGAAGTTACTGAAATCATGGTTGCTATCGGCGACAGCATTGAAGAAGAGCAATCTCTTCTTACTGTTGAAGGCGACAAGGCTTCAATGGAAGTACCTGCACCGTTTGCTGGTGTTCTAAAAGAAATCAAAATTGCAGCTGGCGATAAAGTATCAACTGGCTCTTTAGTGATGATCTTTGAAGTGGCTGGTTCTGCACCTGCAGCACCTGTTGCTCAAGCGGCGGCGCCTGTCGCTGCTGCACCAGCAGCATCTGCAGCGAAAGAAGTGAACGTGCCTGATATCGGCGGTGATGAAGTAGAAGTTACTGAAATCATGGTTGCTGTTGGCGATACAGTAGAAGAAGAGCAATCTCTTATTACTGTAGAAGGTGACAAGGCTTCAATGGAAGTTCCTGCACCGTTTGCTGGTACTGTAAAAGAAATCAAAATCGTTGCTGGTGATAAAGTGTCTACGGGCTCTTTGATCATGGTCTTCGAAGTAGCTGGCGCAGCACCTGCACCTGTTGCTCAAGCAGCAGCTCCAGTAGCAGCATCTGCTCCTGCAGCGAAGCCTGCACAAGCAGCAGCTCCAGCAACAACTGGCGACTTCCAAGAAAACAACGAGTATGCGCATGCATCTCCTGTTGTTCGTCGTCTTGCACGTGAATTTGGCGTTAACCTTTCTAAAGTAAAAGGTACTGGCCGTAAGAGCCGTATCCAGAAAGAAGACGTACAAAACTATGTGAAAGATGCGCTTAAGCGTCTTGAATCTGGTGCTGCTGCATCAGCTAAAGGTGGCGATGGTTCTGCACTGGGTCTACTACCTTGGCCGAAAGTTGATTTCAGCAAGTTTGGTGAGATTGAAACTAAGCCTCTATCTCGCATCAAGAAGATTTCTGGCGCTAACCTGCACCGTAACTGGGTAATGATCCCTCACGTTACACAGTGGGACAACGCAGACATCACAGCTCTGGAAGCATTCCGTAAAGAGCAGAACGCAATTGAAGCGAAGAAAGATACAGGCATGAAGATCACTCCACTTGTGTTCATCATGAAAGCTGTTGCGAAAGCACTTGAAGCATTCCCTTCTTTCAACTCTTCTCTTTCAGAAGACGGTGCAAGCCTTATTCTGAAGAAGTACGTGAACGTGGGTATCGCTGTTGATACACCTAACGGTCTAGTTGTTCCTGTCTTTAAAGATGTGAACAAGAAAGGTATCTACGAGCTATCTGAAGAGCTAATGGCTATTTCTAAGAAAGCACGTTCTGGAAAGCTAACTGCATCTGATATGCAAGGCGGCTGTTTCACTATCTCTAGCCTTGGTGGCTTAGGTGGTACTGCATTCACACCAATCGTGAATGCACCAGAAGTGGGTATCTTAGGTGTATCTAAGTCTGAAATGAAACCTGTATGGAATGGCAAGGATTTCGAACCTCGCCTAATGCTTCCTCTATCACTATCTTACGATCACCGTGTGGTTGATGGTGCTGAAGGTGCACGTTTCATTACTTACCTAAACGGTTGTCTATCTGATATTCGTCGCTTAGTACTGTAATTCGTACTGCCGATATTTATTTGATATATAAATCGCTGTTTAGATAAAAATCAGAACAGTAAGGTTATTACTGCTAAATTTCGGCATCAGTGAAAAAATCTGATGCCGGAATTGTTGTCTAGCTCACAGGCTACACGATTTTATTTTTCACTCTGTTAACACACCTGTAAAATGTTCAGGTCGAAAAACGATAAAAATCGAATCTTTATTTTAGCCTGTCAGGGATAAATGACTATAACGAGGTCAAGATGAGCAAAGAAATCAAAGCCCAGGTCGTGGTACTTGGTGCCGGTCCTGCCGGTTACTCCGCAGCTTTCCGTTGTGCTGACTTGGGTCTGGAAACAGTACTCATCGAACGTTACAGCACCCTTGGTGGTGTTTGCTTGAACGTGGGTTGTATCCCATCTAAAGCGCTACTTCACGTAGCTAAAGTTATTGAAGAAGCGAAAGCGATGGCCGACCACGGTATCGTTTTTGGCGAACCACAGACAGATATCTCTAAGATCCGTCTTTGGAAAGAAAAAGTTGTTAACCAGTTAACTGGCGGTCTTGGCGGAATGGCTAAGATGCGTAAAGTAACGGTTGTTAATGGTTTCGGTAAGTTTACTGGCCCTAACAGCATTGTTGTTGAAGGTGAAGAAACGACAACCATTAACTTTGATAACGCAATTATTGCGGCGGGTTCTCGTCCAATTAAATTGCCGTTTATCCCTCATGAAGATCCACGTATCTGGGACTCTACAGATGCGCTAGAACTGAATGAAGTACCTGAAAAACTGCTTGTTATGGGTGGCGGTATTATCGGCCTAGAAATGGGTACGGTTTACCACGCACTAGGTTCTAAGATCGACGTTGTTGAAATGTTTGATCAAGTGATCCCTGCAGCAGATAAAGATATCGTTAAAGTTTATACCAAGCGTATAAAGAGCAAGTTCAACCTAATGCTAGAAACGAAAGTGACAGCGGTTGAAGCAAGAGAAGACGGTATCTATGTATCAATGGAAGGCAAAAAAGCACCTGCTGAGCCTATCCGTTACGATGCAGTATTAGTTGCTATCGGTCGTGTTCCAAACGGTCAACTTTTTGATGCTGGCGTTGCTGGTATTGAAGTCGATGAGCGTGGTTTCATTCACGTTGATAAGCAGATGCGTACTAACGTACCTCACATTCACGCAATTGGTGATATCGTAGGTCAACCTATGCTTGCTCACAAAGGTGTGCATGAAGGTCACGTTGCCGCTGAAGTTATCTCTGGCAAGAAGCACTACTTCGATCCTAAAGTGATTCCTTCAATTGCCTACACGGAACCAGAAGTTGCGTGGGTTGGTAAAACAGAACGTGAAGCTAAAGCTGAAGGCCTTAACTTCGAAACTGCAAGCTTCCCTTGGGCTGCGTCAGGCCGTGCAATCGCATCTGATTGTGCTGACGGTATGACTAAGCTTATCTTCGATAAAGATACTAACCGTGTTATCGGTGGTGCTATCGTTGGTACGAATGCGGGTGAGCTTCTAGGTGAAATCGGTCTTGCGATCGAGATGGGTTGTGACGCAGAAGACATCGCGTTAACTGTACACGCGCACCCAACACTGCATGAATCAATTGGTATGGCTGCTGAGATCTACGAAGGTAGCATCACTGACTTACCAAACGCAAAAGCAAAGAAAAAGAAGAAGTAATTCTCTTCCATTAATTTGCTAAAACGGCGCCTATAAGGCGCCTTTTTTATGTCTACAGTTTGTATAGCGATGGCTTTTTACGACACTGTTTTATGGATAATTTAGCGTTTGCTCTGGTGTAATGTCGTATAGCTTAGTGATGGTTGATAATTGCGATTCAGTAAACAGTACGACAAGTAATAGCTGAGTTTGATGCTTTCCAATTTGAAGGTTGTTATTAAATACACCGTTATCGGTTGTTTGCAGCACGAGTTGTGAGGCTGGGTTAGGCATGTTATCGCCAGCTGCGTTGATAGACCAGTCAGTGTAAAAACCAATGTAAGCCCGTTTATCAGTATGCTGAGATATATCAATATTGGTTGGTAGCGTATAGCTTGTGGAGAAGTCATAATTTTTATTAACAACAATATCCTGCATTGTTTTCTCGGCTACAAGGGGGGCTGGCGTGGGGGGTAGAGTGGCAACGGTGTCCTTGTTGGGTGTTTCGACGGAGGTATTATTGGCACTATCACCCTCTCCGCCGCCACCACAGGCAGTCAAGCCAAAGACAAGCATACTAATACTGGCGGTAAGTTGTAATCTATTCATGGTGACTCCCTATTCCAAGCCATATAAGTGGGTGCTGATGCGTTTGGTCCCGGTGTACCAATCCACGTTGCTACCTTGTGTTGCGTAACTGAAGAAGCTTGGGTAGGCATTGAGCATGTCGATTCTTTCTTTCGGGTGTACCCAGCTTTCGGTAATAATGAAGCCCCATGGCAAACCGTTTGAGGTTCTGTAAACACTACCTGCACCTAAATCACTATTGTCATCCTGGGTAGTCATCAGGTTGATACTTGCCACGCCTAAGTCAGTTGGCTCGTAATCGTCAAGGTGGATTTCCAATGCCCGCCCAGTAACAGCAGCATCTCCGTGGTATTTTTCTGGCGTTCCAAAAATGAATGGGTCATACGGTGGGGCGGGTAATGTCCATAGTTTGGTATTGGCCTGAAGTGGAACAGTGAGTGAGAAGGTAAAGCGTTCTATTTCCTGACAGCTTTCTTGGGTGCGGAAAAAGCGACAGGTCGAGGCAGTATCTGCGCGTAAGTCTTCTGAGATCACGAGCACCACATTACTTTGCCCCGCTTCTAATGCGGCATCTGTGCTTAGTTCTCCATTTTTGGTGAATAGTATATCGGCTTCATTGACCACATTGCGTGCCAGTTCTGGTAAATGAATTGCGAAGCCATTGAAGTAATCTGCCCCCATAGCCTGTAGGGTGCCAGTAAAGGTAATTTGGCTGACGTTATAATTGGTATCGGCTTTGACTTCAACACTGTAGCGCATCACGACATCATTCAGATCAAAGTCGCCCTCTATCGGCCAGCTGTCTTCAAATGCTGCGGTGAAAGGACCGTAGTTATAAGTACTTAATTGGCTATTTTCGAGGGTGATAGCATAATCTTCGACTTCACCATCGGGTGCACCGCCATAGTGTGGCAGGCTGGCGAGGCTGCTAAAGCGGAATCGTGCCCAGGTTTGCCCTTCGCTTGCGAAATCTGGCACATTGAGAAGCAATGAGGTCATCCCCGCATTCAATAACTTGCTATCGAATACTTTTTCATTGTTATCGAGGAAGTCTCCGTCTTTGTTCCAATCGACCCATGCGTTGAGGTAACCAGTATCATTGGCGGTCACAGATATAAGCGAAGTTTCCCCATTTTCTAATGAGGTAAATATCACACCATCCTCATCATCAGCGCCAGTACTATCATCACTTTCGGTGGCGATTAATTCGGCATCACTAGCAACGGTACCTAAATAGAGTGTTGTTGCGGTGGTGAGGTCATGACGAGGACCATTATCCGCGATAGCTGTGAGATAGCTATTCGGTGCATCACCTAGATCGACTTCTGTAATGGCAGCAGGGGCGGAAGCACAACGCACCCCATCATTGAGCCCAGAGTTAGGACCTTTAGCAAAGAGGGTAGCAATAGGAATAATATTGTTAGGGTCCGAAATATCAATGGTATAGATATTACCATCTTGGTTGCGGCTAAAATAAAACTGACCACTGGCTTCAAAATAGGCGGCCCCAAAGGTGCCTGTCACACCGGCATTCCCCAAGGTCGTTTTATTGCCTGTCGTGGGATCGATACGATATAGGTAGCCGTATTTATTATCGATAGCATAAATGTTGCCATCAGCAGGATGAAAGGCAAAATCAGTCAGGCGCATCTTTGTATTACTGCCTGTGACTTTCACTAAATTGAGGTAGTTGGCTTGGGTGCTGTCGAGTTGTATTTTGTATAACCCCTTACCATAACGGTAAAGGTAATAGATGTTGTTGTGTACATCACCGACGAAGAAATTTGACGATAAAAGATTGGTTACGGGTAGGGCAACCGCCGTAAAATCGCTGCTGACTTTCACCACCTGATTGGAGGTCGTGTTGTAGGCATAAATGTAGTTATCGGTTTCATTAAAACCAGCCGCGTTAAGGTTACCGTTCATACCCACATTGGTTTGTAAAGTTTGGTAAGCACCAGTTGATAGATTGACACCGTATACTTTGGTTTGTGCATCTTGCAGTAAAAAGGAGGTATACGGGCATGTATCAAATGGTGCAGCATCCACATTGCTGGTCATCATTGCTGCTGGTAATAAAGTAGCTAAGAATCGTTTATCCATTACATTTCTCCCTGTTGAGGGAGATGAATCAAAAATGGTGCCAGATTGTTGATTATTAAAAAATGAGTAAGAAGGCTATCGCGGTATAGGCTGGTTAGTACTAAGAGGTGAGATTTTTTTGCTCTGGTATGAACTTTTTTGTATTTTGATTCGCAAAAAAGTAAAAGGAGAACCGTAGTTCTCCTTTTTTGTAGGCTTAATATTATAGCTTGAAGGTACCGACCATATCATCAAGGCGTTTAGATAAATCCCGCAATGATTGACTGGAATCGGCTAATTCCGACGCCGTCTCTGCAGTGCGTTGTGTGGTCTCATTAATCTCTTCAATATTACAGTTTATATCATTCACTACCGTTGATTGTTCTTCCGTGGCGGTGGCGACTTGGGTATTCATATCTGAAATTAAGACAATTCGATCGCTAATCGAAACAAGTGCGCCAGATGCTTCATCGGCTGCAGAAACACCATTTGATGTTAGCTGACGACTTTGTTGCATTGCGGTAACGGCATCACTGGCCTCTTCTTGCAGGCGATTGATCATCGTTTGGATTTCGTTGGTTGAATCGGACGTGCGGCTGGCTAAATTACGCACTTCATCAGCGACCACGGCAAACCCGCGTCCTTGCTCACCAGCACGGGCGGCTTCGATAGCTGCGTTTAGTGCCAATAGGTTGGTTTGTTCTGAAATACCGCGAATGGTATCGAGAATACTGCCAATCGCTTGGGTATTGTGTGCCAGAGAGCTAATCACCTCGCTCACTTTATCAACATCATTCGCCAGTTGATTAATTGTATCGCGTGCTTGAGCGACAACAAGCTGACCACTTTTCGTTTCTTCTTCAGCGTTGTGTGCAGCTTCTGCTGCATTCGCGGCATTACCCGCAATTTCATTGACTGTTGCCCCCATTTCATTGATTGCAGTAACAACCTGAATGGTACGGTCGCGTTGGCTATGGCTGTTATCTAAGGTTATTTGTGCTTGTGACGCAACGGATTCAGCAGCATCACGCAGTGAATTTCCTGTTTCAGCAACCTCTTTTACGGAGTAATGAATCTTCCCAATAAAGCTATTAAAACCGACAGAGAGCTGGGCAATTTCATCCTTTCCCTGCACATCGATACGATGACGTAAATCACCTTCACCTTCTCCTAGATCTTTAAAGACAACAGCAAGACGTTCGATAGGGCGAGTAATATTAGTGCCTAACCAAACCGCAATGAAAATGAAAGTAACAGCAATGGCTGCTGTCCAGATCATTATTTCATTTCGTGCTTGGTTTAATGCTGAAAATGCTTCTTCTTTTGGTAATTCAGCAACAACATACCAATCCATTGATGGAATATAGCTGGTAGCAAGCAGCGTATCTTTACCTGCGATTGTATATTCAGAAAAGTTAACGTTGTTTTTATTGAGTAGAGTGCGGGCAACATCAGAACTGTACATTTGAGTCAGGCCAGTATTACCCATCTTACTGCTGTCTTTATGTAGTCGTACTGTACCTTTGGCATCGACAAGATAAACAAACCCTGTTTCTTCTAGCTTAAATTGATTAATAAAAGCCACCATGTCATCAAGAGATTTTGATAACCCTGCCATTCCGCTACCATTTAGCTGCTGGTAGTTGACGAACAGTTTTACATCTCCGTTGTTTTCACGGAAAACATTAAGCATCTTCTCGTTGCCACTATTGATAAAGCCAAAAAACCAGCTATCTTGCTGCTGATTTAATCTGCGTAAAAAACCCGTTTGATTCCAATAATCTCCTGTCGTGCGATCGGCAATAGAAGCATCGAACAAATCATATTGGGTTCTGATATCATTCAATACTTGAATGAGTTGAGCATTTGATTGTTCAGAAGAAGGCTGCTTAAAGGACTCCAGAATGAAGCGATTAGAGGCGAGTTGTTGTGCCGCAAATTGTAATACCGATACTTCTTTATCGATAGTGTTTCTAATTTGCATTAAGGTAGCAGGAAGCTCTGATTTTAACAGTCGTGTTTCCACTACATTACGGGCTTGATTTTGGCTGATAAAACCGACTAAAGCTGTCGAAGACAGAACGGCAATGACCATTGCGAATATCAGTTTTTGTTTAATACTTATCTGATTGAATTTCATTAAATTTATAGTCTTTATTTTAATAGTTATGAGCAAAATACTCAGAGCACGGATTACAAACACAATGACCTTTACTAAGCCATCGATTACAAACTGCTGTTCTAATGTTTATCTGCCAGTTCGTTACATTACTTTAGTGATTTTCATCACTTTTTTGGCTTTTTTTATATCCTTTGATGCGGTTGCCAAAGACAGGCCTAAAATTGGGGTTGTGTTAGGGGGCGGCGGCGCAAAAGGGGCGGCACATATTGGGGTGTTAAAAGCATTAGAAGAAATGCATATCCCAATAGATTATATCGCAGGTACCAGCATGGGGGCGTATGTCGGTGGCTTATATGCGTCCGGTATGAGTGCAGATGAAATAGAGTCTTTTCTTGAGACTGTAAATTGGCGTGATGGATATCAAGACGGTGTTCAACGTAGCGATCGCCGTGTGCGCGAAAAACATCAGGAAGACCGCTTTCAGATTAAAACTGATGTTGGCTTTGACTTGTGGGAATTAAAAGTGCCCAAAGGTTTTGTTCAAGGACAAAACATGGGAGAAATTATCCGTTCTACCTCAGGTAATCAGCCTGAATTTACGAGTTTTGATGATTTAGTTATCCCTTTTAGGGCAGTAGCCAGTGATATTGAAACGTTGAAACCTGTGGTGTTGGATAACGGTGATTTGGCGAAAGCAATGCAAGCGAGTATGTCAATTCCAGGAATATTACCCCCAATGGAGCTGGATGGCCGATTACTGGTTGATGGGGGGATCACCAATAATTTACCTATTTCAGTCGTGAAAGCGATGGGGGCTGATATTGTTATTGCCGTTGATATTAGTAATGACTTTAAAAAGCGCGATGAGCTAAATAATTACTTTGCCATTATGGATCAACTGACTGATTTCATGGTGACCAATAATGCAGAGCAACAAAAAAAATTACTGACAAAGAATGATTATTTAATTCGACCGGATACGAAAGGCATTAGTACAACAGATTTTGATCGTATGGTGGATGCATATGACATCGGATATTTAGCCACCATGGCTCTAAGCCCTCAATTGTCGAAACTGGGCGGCACAATACCTTATCAAAATTATATCGATCATAAGCAAGCACGTCGGCATCAACTCTCTCGTATTGATGATCTGTATATTGATGAAGTGCGGTTAGTGAATAACAGTCAATACTCAGATCAAGCATTGCTCGATCGCCTCGATCTGCACTCAGGTGAAAATATCAGTTCTGAGCAATTAGCCGAAAGTGTGCGCAATCTTTACGCGCTGGATCGTTTTGAGCGTATTAATTACAGCATTGAGAAAAATGAAGGTAAAAACATTGTTCTGGTTGATGTCACTGAAAAGAGTTGGGGGCCTAATTATCTCGATTTTCGTTTTGCGATGGAAGATGATTTTAAGAACTCTACTGATTACTCCATTGGCGTGGCCTTTAATGTTACAGGTTTAAGTGAAGCAGGGGCTGAATGGCGAACTGAGCTTGAGTATGGTTATAACAAACGTGCTGCTACAGAAATATATATGCCTTTTATTAGTGACCAAGAGTGGTTTGGTTTACTACGTGCAGAATATGATAAGAGTAATAAATATCTGACACTTAGTGATGACGATGATGATGAACCTAAGTTAAGTGATACTGAGCTATTTATACCTACTATTTATAACACCACAACATTTGATGCATCTGTTGGCTGGCAGCCTATGCTGTGGCAAGAAATGCGTTTGGGATACCGCTACATTATTGGTGAGGTTGATTATCAAGGCTTAGCGGGTACAGTCTTAGGAGTCAGAGAACGTACTAGCCGTGTGGGCTATATTAACTACAATATCGATACACTCGATGACTTTGAACTTCCCAGTAAAGGAAATTTATTCAGTATTGAGTTGGCTCTTTCTGATGATAGTGTGGATTGGACGGTTGATGGTGAGAGGCTCCAAGGCACTGATCTTGCCTATCACTTAGATATTGCATGGAAAGGGGCTTATACCTATCAACGTCATACATTTATGGGCAAAACTGAATTTGGCCATGTAGAGTCAGAAGAAGACATTCAACTTGACCCGAAAGAAATCGGTGGTTTTCTTAACCTTTCAGGTATCCCTAAAAACAGCTTAGTGGGCAACAATAAAATATTCTCTGCGGCAATTTACCGTTACCGTATTACAGATTATGATTTTGGTTTATTCAAATCACCGGTGTATGTTGGCGGCTCAATAGAATGGGGTGGAGTGTATAACGAATCATCGACCTCATTTAATGATCTGCCTCTGTATTGGGCGGGCAGTGTCTTTACGGGGATTAATTCACCTATAGGACCTTTCCTGGTCGCTTATGGTCGAACAGAAGAAAACTATGACTCTTTCTACTTATTCATCGGTGGTGCCTTTTAATTAATCGTAAACAGCTGTGTTTCAGCCGTAATTTTCTCGAAAGTGTGAATGTTGTAAAAAACGAGTGGATTTTAATTTTAAGTTAAAAATGGTATGGTGTTTGAACGGTTTTGATCTCTTCCGAACGTATATGGTGCTGTATATGCCTGTCTAAATGATACGAGAAATCGGAGAGGTCAATCACTTCCAAGGATGTTTAGTTAATAAAAACTAAACCGTAATAAGAGGAATATGTCGTGCTTGAAGCCTACCGTAAACACGTCGAAGAGCGTGCTGCAGAAGGAGTTGTCCCTCAGCCGTTAAATGCTGAGCAGGTTGCTGCTCTCGTTGAGTTGTTAAAAACACCGCCAGCGGGTGAAGAATCTGTACTGCTTGATCTGTTTGAAAACCGTATTCCCCCAGGCGTAGATGAAGCCGCTTATGTTAAAGCGGGTTTTCTTGCTGCAATCACGACGGGTGATGCTACCTCTCCAATCGTAAGTAAAGAAAAAGCAGCAGAACTGCTTGGCACCATGCAGGGTGGTTACAATATTGAACCACTTATCTCTCTGCTTGATGATGCTGAGCTTGCTCCAATTGCAGTGAAAACGCTTTCTCACACCCTACTAATGTTCGATTCTTTCTATGATGTAGAAGAGAAAGCCAAGTCAGGTAATACATTTGCACAGCAAGTAATCCAATCATGGGCTGATGCTGAGTGGTTTCTATCTAAACCTGAACTAGCAGAAAAAATCACCTTAACCGTATTTAAGGTGACTGGTGAAACAAATACTGATGATTTGTCACCAGCCCCTGATGCGTGGTCTCGTCCTGATATTCCACTTCACGCACTTGCGATGTTAAAGAGTGAGCGTGAAGGTATTGAACCAGATCAACACGGTTCAATTGGCCCAATTAAGCAAATCGCAGCACTGCAAGAAAAAGGCCACCAATTAGTTTACGTTGGCGATGTTGTGGGTACGGGCTCTTCTCGTAAATCAGCAACTAACTCAGTGCTTTGGTTCATGGGTGATGATATTCCATATGTACCCAACAAGCGTGCTGGTGGTTATGTACTTGGCGGTAAAATTGCCCCAATCTTCTTTAATACAATGGAAGATGCAGGCGCATTACCAATTGAAGCTGATGTATCTGCACTGAATATGGGCGACGTGATTGACGTCTACCCATTTAAAGGTGAAGTTCGTAGCCACGATAGCGGCGATGTTGTTTCGACGTTTGCCCTGAAAACTGATGTACTGATTGATGAAGTACGTGCAGGTGGCCGTATTCCATTGATCATTGGCCGTGGTTTAACCGATCGCGCACGTCAAGCATTGGGTCTACCATCATCTGATGTATTCCGCCGTCCTGGCACAGTGGAAGACACTGGCAAGGGTTATAGCCTTGCACAGAAAATGGTCGGTAAAGCGTGTGGTGTTGAAGGTGTTCGTCCTGGCACATACTGCGAACCTAAAATGACCACGGTAGGATCTCAAGATACTACTGGTCCTATGACGCGTGATGAACTAAAAGATCTGGCTTGTCTTGGCTTTTCTGCTGAATTAACCATGCAGTCTTTCTGTCATACATCGGCATATCCAAAACCAATTGATGTCAATACTCACCATACATTGCCAGATTTCATTATGAATCGTGGCGGTGTTGCGCTACGCCCTGGTGATGGTGTGATTCACTCATGGCTAAACCGCATGCTACTACCTGATACTGTTGGTACTGGTGGTGATTCACATACGCGTTTCCCTCTGGGGATTTCATTCCCTGCGGGTTCTGGTTTAGTGGCATTTGCAGCAGCAACAGGTGTGATGCCTCTTGATATGCCTGAATCAATCTTGGTTCGCTTTAAAGGCGAAATGCAAGAAGGGATTACCTTGCGTGACTTGGTGCATGCGATTCCTTATTTCGCGATTCAGAAAGGTTTATTGACTGTTGAAAAAGCAGGTAAAATCAACGAATTCTCTGGTCGAGTATTAGAAATTGAAGGTGTTGAACACTTAAGTGTTGAGCAAGCATTTGAACTATCTGATGCATCTGCTGAGCGAAGTGCTGCAGGTTGTACTGTTAAGTTATCGCCAGAATCTATTTCAGAATACCTAAATTCGAACATCGTGATGCTAAAGTGGATGATCGCTGAAGGTTATGGTGATCGTCGTACTATCGAGCGTCGTATTACCGCAATGGAAGAGTGGTTAGCGAACCCTGAATTGATGGAAGCTGATAAAGATGCGGAATACGCACATATTATCGAAATCGATTTAGCGGACATTGATCAACCGATCCTTTGTGCGCCAAACGATCCAGATGATGCGCGTCTACTATCTGATGTTCAAGGTACGCAAATCGATGAAGTCTTCATTGGTTCTTGTATGACGAACATTGGCCACTTCCGTGCGGCCGGTAAACTACTTGAGAAATTCGGTGGTCAACTTGATACACGTCTTTGGGTGGCTCCGCCAACGAAGATGGACCGTGATCAGTTAACTGAAGAGGGTTATTACAGCATCTTTGGCCGTGCTGGTGTGCGTATTGAAACTCCAGGTTGTTCATTGTGTATGGGTAACCAAGCACGTGTTGCTGATAAAGCGACGGTTATTTCAACATCAACCCGTAACTTCCCGAACCGTTTAGGTACTGGGGCGAATGTATACCTTTCGTCGGCAGAGCTTGCTGCGGTAGGGGCTATTTTAGGTCGTATTCCCACAATGGCTGAATACCTAGAATACGCGAAGCAGATTGATGCGACAGCGGCAGATACATACCGCTACTTGAACTTCCATCGCATGGATTCTTATACTAAGAAAGCGGCTGATGTGATAATTCAAGAAGCCGTATAACACAACTGTTTCTTAGAAATAAAAAGCTCTCACTTTATGTGGGAGCTTTTTTTGTTCTGTTGTCTAAGTTTAATATATCGTTATTTATACTGAAGCCTGCTCAACGTGCGATTTCTTTTCCACTTTCGTCGTTGGCTTTTTTGCTGCCTGTTGCTTGGTTAACCAGCGTTGTTCTAATGCTATTCGCCCACCGCCTAATATTAGCAATGTTAAGTAAATCATTGAGTAAAGGAATGCTAGCTCAATACCTGACCAGCCTTGTACCATTCCGACAAGATACACAGCCATTAGCATGTTGAACATTAATGTCGCAGCACAAACACGTGTTACTACCCCCAAAATTAAGCCTATCGACCCTATTACTTCGGCAAAAATAACCAACAAGAAACTGACTTCAGATCCAACGCCTAATGGATCCATGAATCCCGGTGCCATTTCATTAAAATTAAGTATTTTTGTTATGCCATGTGTCAGCATGGCACTGCCGACGGCAATACGAAGAATGAGCAATAAAATATCTTCTACTCGGTGGGATGTATTTCGTCCTGAAATTAATCTGATAAGTCTAAACATAGTGAGACGTCCTGTTGAATAGCCTGACCTTATTAGACTACTTTCAATATGACTAGAACCTGAATGATATGGGTCAATAAAGAATCACAGGTATATTTTATTGTGTAACAAAATTTGATATTTACGATATAAAAAAAGTGAGCTCTATGCTCACTTTTTTGGGGAGGAAATACAGGGGGAATGTATTATCCGAATTATCTGCTCATAACTGTTATTGTTGACTAACTGCTATCGTCGACCAACGGTTAGCATGGCCGCAACATTACGTGCAGTCATCTGAACATTGAATGCAGCTTCCTCGAAAGCATCTGATAATGCCATCGCGCGTGGAACAACACTGAATACGGCATCAATGCCATGCTCGTACACCACATCACAGTCGTCTGATAAACACCCTGCAATACCAATTACCGGTGTATGAAATTTCTTTGCTGCACGTGCGACGCCAATCGGGGTTTTTCCGTGAATGGTTTGGCTATCAATACGCCCTTCACCGGTAATGACTAAATCAGCATCAGAGACGATATCGGTAAGATTGACGGCATCCATTACAATATCAATGCCTGGGCGTAAGCTCGCATTGAACAGCCCGAGTAAGGCCGCACCTAAACCACCTGCTGCACCTGCCCCAGGAATGTCTTTTACATCTTGGCCTAGCTGTACGTTGATTATCTTAGCATAGTGCGCAAGGTTAGCATCTAACTGCTCAACGATTGCGGGAGTCGCGCCTTTCTGTGGGCCAAAGATGTGCGATGCACCTTTTAATCCGCATAATGGGTTATCCACATCACAGGCGACTTCAAGCTTGATTTTTGCAAGGCGAGGATCAATGCCAGACATATCAATACGCGCAAGTTGTGCTAATTCACCACCGCCGTATCCTAGTTCGTTACCTTCAGCATTCAGCATTTTGATGCCTAACGCTTGCGCCATGCCAAGACCACCATCGTTGGTTGCGCTACCGCCTATACCCACAATGATATGCTCAACACCTTGGTCAAGAACGGCTGTAATCAGTTCGCCAGTACCAAAACTGGTAGTCAGTAACGGATTACGCTTTTCTGCTGGCACTAAATGCAAACCAGATGCTGCTGCCATTTCGATGATTGCGGTTTTACCGTCGCCCATTAAGCCATAAAACCCTTTTACTTGCTCGCCAAGAGGGCCGGTAATCGTGTGTTCGATAATGGTGCCGTCTGTCGCGTCTACTAATGACTGGACGGTTCCTTCACCGCCATCTGCCATTGGCAGTTTGTGGTATTCAGCATTTGGCATAACTTGGCGAAAGCCGGCTTCAATCGCGGTAGCCACTTCCATTGCCGTTAGGCTTTCTTTATAAGAATCAGGAGCGATAACAATTTTCATAATAATGAGCCTCTTAAACGAACAGACCAAATACACCAAAGATGAGAGTAGAAACAACAGCGATCATCAGACCAACAGCAGATTCGTAGGGAATAAGTTTTAAACGTTCTTTAATATCCATGTGCACTGCACCGCCAGTTGCATGGAAGAAACTACCATGTGGCATGTGATCGGTTATGGTTGCACCTGCGTGGATCATTGCAGCACCTGCGAGTGCTGGTACACCGAGCTCAAGAATGGTGTGGCTAAAGACACTTGATGCAACAGCAGTACCCGCCGTGGTTGAGGCAGTAGCCAGTGCCATCATGGCACCAGAGATTGGGGCTAATAAGTAAGAAGGTAAACCAGAGGCTGTTAGAATATCGATTAAACCATCTTTCAAGCCAGAGTTTGCGATAATCCCGGCAAGCGTACCTGTACCCAGTAACATGACAGCGACAGGAGCCATACGGCTAAGACCTGAAACGGCAAAGTGGTTAGTATCACGAAAGCGTCCCATGGCGACAGCACCCATTAGGCCGCCTAAAGGTAGTGCAATTAGAGGGTCAACATTAATACCCGCAATCGGGCGTAATGCTAATAGTGCAATCGCAACAAGAGGTGCAACAATTGAAGGTCCGAATGTGGGTAAGCGACTGTGATCAACGGCAACCACTTCATGCTTTTGGACTTTACTGCCTTTGTTAACTAATTTTTTTGCAATGTAGTAAGCGAAGAACATACCGCATAGACCGGGGATAACACCCGCAGCCATCACTGATGTAAGAGGGACATTAAACGCGTCAGCTGCTGCAATCGCATTGGGGTTCGGTGACATCACGTTCCCCGCTTTACCGCCGCCCACCATAGCTAATAGAATTGCCATTTTCGATAAATCGGCACGGCGTGCAATGGCAAGCGCGATAGGCGCGACAGTAATAACAGCCACATCTACAAATACACCTACAGCTGTTAGAATCATTGTGGCTACTGCAAGGGCTAGTAATGCGCGGGTTTCACCGACTTTTTTGACAATGGTTTCAGCAATCGATGTTGCCGCACCCGACTCAATCAATACACCTGCTAGCACACCAGCCGCTAAAATACGTAATACAGCAGTAACGATACCTTGTGCACCGCCAATCATCAGGCTAACGGTGTCGGTGAGTGATACACCACCGATAACACCACCGACAAGTGCGCCAATGATCATGCCGTAAGCTGGTGGTACTTTCTTTAGGATTAAACTGATTGCGACTACTAGAGCCGCTAGAGCTCCGAGGGTTGATACTTCTACCATCGTCTATTCTTCCATAAAGATGTAATCGCCTGTGGGCGATAACTAAAAATGATAAGCAAACATAGAATGTCTGAGTTGCCGCAACTGTACGGAGTTAGAAGAGGGGATGCTTTAGGCGAATCGACAAATAATGGAGAAGCAGCGCGGCATTAATTGTGCAATTGCACAATTAATGATTTTTATGACTGGCTTAGTAGGGATAAATAAAGCCGAGTTTTGTCACTTATATTATTGAAACTTAACGATGTTTCTTGCTCTATTTTTTCTAGGCGATAACGAAGGGTATTTCGGTGAATATGTAGCATTTCGCACGTTTGAGCTAAATCACAATTTTGAACAAAAAATGCTTTCAATGTTTTGATTAACACACCGCGAGGATCATTTTGTTGCAGTTTGACTAATGGCATTAGCAATTGTTCTTGACGCCAAGTGTCATTTTTTAAACCATTGAGTAATACTGGCAAGATATGATCTTGGTAGAAAAGCACATTTTCTTGTTTACTGTTAATCGTATTACTGGCTTCCATCGTGGCTTTTGCCGTCATGAAGGATTGAGAGAGACCTTGTAATGAAGGAAAGTAATCACCTAAAGCGATTCGAATAGTAAAGTCTCCTTCTTTTGTGACCCGCTTCATTAATTGATTTACGCGTTTTTGCTCTAGTGCGCGAGACCAACCGTTATCGCTCAAGCTTATGGGTTTGAGTACTACAACCTCATTCATCGATACCGAAGCAATTCCGACCAAATTATCCCGCTCTGGGTATTCAAGCAGGTGGACTAAACGTTGCAGGTGATCTAGCGATAAGCTTTTACCTTTTACTGGGTATACTTTTACAATCGCAGCAATACGAGGCTGAGCAAGATCTAAATCTAACCGTTCAGCAATAGAGAGCAGTTGGTTTTCATTTAATTCAGAGCCTTCTTCAATTAATTGCAGAACTAACTCTTCACGGTGGCGCTTATTCCACTGAACCTGTGCCATTAATGCGGCTTGTTCTACGATTAACTCAGCAGTCATCTTTACTAGTTCGCCATAATTGCGCACTAAATCCGGTTCGCCAGATATTCCCACAACACCAATCGCTTTATGTTGAAAGATGATCGGGAAATTAATGCCCGGTTTAACGCCCTTTAGTTGTTTAGAGGTGGCGTCATCTATTTCAACAATACGATGATCGTTGAGTGCCAGAATTGCCCCTTCATGGCGCTGGTTTAGGCGTGAAATATCACCAGAGCCAATAATGCGGCCTTGTTCGTCCATTACATTGACGGAATATTTAATGATCTTCATGGCGCGCTCAACTATTTGTCGAGCAATGGTGGCATTCAGTTGCATTATTGGTTCAGATCCTGAGAATGTGCGGTCTTCCAGATATTATACCAAGAATACGACAGAGTTTGAGGCTAGCTACTATGGACTACGAATTTAAGAAAAACACCCTAGACGGTAGCTATCATGCCACTTTTTCTATGGGTCATGAAATTATTGGCCGTTGGTTGATTGAAGAGGTTGGTAAAGATTTTGAGAAGATGGATACGATCCTGGGCCAAATCGGTGCATTAAAAAATAGCACCAAAGAATGGCGATTATTGGGTGATGAACTGAGTTTGATTTTGCAAGATCATGAAGCAATAATTCAAGCTAACTACTTGTTCTCTGAAGAAGAAGAAGATTTCGATGAAGACATGCATTTTTATGATGAAGAGAGTGTGTCGTGTTGTGGTTTTGAAGACTTTGAGTTAGTACTGCAAGCTTGGCGGGCATTTGTAACCCGTTTTTAAGTGTATTAACACTTTACCTACGGCTTTGCTTACTTATAGTGAAAAGGCTGCATCATATTGGTGCGGCCTTTTTTCGTTTCTATAAGGGGAATATCCTAATGTGTTGATTTTTAGTTGTTTTAAAAGTTGGCATAAAGCTTGTAACTAATTAAATAAGCCAGAAGGAATGTGAACTTAAGGAGCGAAGAATGAAATTGATTAGTGCAATTATTAAACCTTTCAAACTTGATGATGTACGTGAAGCATTAGCTGATGTTGGCGTTGAAGGCATGACGGTTTCTGAGGTCAAAGGATTTGGCCGTCAAAAAGGACATACCGAACTATATCGTGGCGCTGAATACCAAGTCGATTTTTTGCCGAAGGTTAAAATCGAAATTGCAACTCAAGCTGACAATTTTGAAGCAATTGTTGATGCCATCTCTAATGCGGCACAAACCGGCAAAATTGGTGATGGCAAAATCTTCGTTTACGACCTTGATCATGCGGTACGTATTCGTACTGGTGAGACTGATCTCGAAGCGCTGTAGATCCCACTTATAGATATTTGAAATAAAAATTTAGCAGTTACAGGGGAAACGACCATGGAATTGACAACAACTGTTACAGAGCTGCGTTATGCTCTCGATACATTCTTCTTTTTAATATCAGGTGCATTGGTTATGTGGATGGCGGCAGGATTCGCCATGCTAGAAGCCGGCCTGGTACGTTCAAAAAATACCACTGAAATCTTAACCAAAAACTTTTGCTTATATGCGATTGCATGTACTACATACCTTATCGTTGGTTATAACATTATGTACGTTGATAATGGTGAGGGTGGCTGGTTACCTTCAATTGGTGCCTTAATTGGTACGCAAGCAGAAGGTGCTGATCATTCACTTGAATCTGACTTTTTCTTCCAAGTTGTATTTGTCGCAACAGCAATGTCCGTGGTATCAGGTGCTGTGGCAGAACGAATGAAACTGTGGTCATTCCTTCTTTTCTCTGTCGTTTTGACGGCCTTTATTTATCCGATGGAAGGCTACTGGACATGGGGTGGTGGCTTCCTATCTGAAGCAGGGTTTAGTGATTTTGCTGGCTCGGGTATTGTTCACATGGCGGGTGCTTCAGCTGCATTAGCAGGTGTTTTATTACTGGGTGCACGTAAAGGAAAATACGGTAAAAATGGTGAAATTAACCCGATACCTGGTTCTAATATGCCACTCGCTACGCTAGGTACCTTTATTCTTTGGTTAGGTTGGTTCGGCTTCAACGGTGGTTCACAGCTAATGTTGTCTGACTTTGAAAACGCATCAGCTGTTGGTCAAATCTTCCTAAATACCAATGCAGCAGCAGCTGCGGGTGCTATTGCATCGCTGGCAGTGTGTAAAACAATGTGGGGTAAAGCGGATTTAACCATGATATTGAATGGTGCCTTGGCTGGCTTAGTGGCTATCACTGCCGACCCACTGTCACCATCACCGATTGCTTCTGTGATTGTGGGTGTGGTTGCTGGTGTATTAGTTGTCTTTAGTATTCTCGCGCTAGATAAAATCAAGATTGACGATCCTGTCGGTGCTATTTCAGTACACGGTGTATGTGGTTTCTTTGGCCTTATGGTTGTGCCTTTCAGTAACGGTGATGCATCATTTGGTGCACAGTTATTAGGTGCTGCGGTTATCTTTGCATGGGTATTTGTAGCAAGCTTTGTGGTTTGGTTTGTTATTAAAGTGACCATTGGTATCCGTGTTACAGAAGAGGAAGAAATGGCTGGAATGGATTTACATGACTGTGGTGTAGATGCTTATCCTGAATTTGTAAGCTTGAAATAACAGATGTGAGCTAAGTTTGCCTGTGTGAAATTGAATACGAAATAGGTAACATATATTTAGTTCACAACTTTAAAAAAACGGTGCTAATTAGCACCGTTTTTTTTATTTATTTTGTTTCTGAGCATTGTTTTGTTGAAGTGCTACAGTATAATTGTATCGATATTGATAATTGTTATCATTGCATTTTGCATTAAGGGATTTAACTCAATGAAAAAGCTGTTGGCTTCGGCTATCTTATTTGGTCTTGCTGCACCTCAAGCGGCTATTGCTGCTGAAGAAGTGAATGTTTACTCTTACCGTCAGCCGTTTTTGGTTGAACCAATGTTTAAAGAATTTACTCAAGAAACGGGTATTAAAGTAAACGTTAAGTTCGCAAAAAAAGGCTTGTCAGAGAAGCTAAAGCAAGAAGGCGAATACAGCCCAGCCGATGTTGTACTAACAACAGATATTAGCCGCTTAGTTGAACTTGCTGATATGAAGCTTGTTCAGCCAGTTGACAGCAAAGTTATTGAGTCAAATGTTCCTTCACAATACCGTGATTCAGAAGATGAGTGGTTTGCACTGACATTACGTAGCCGTAACGTGTACTCATCACGTGATCGTGTTGGTCACCTACCTACTGAATTTGATTACACAGATCTTGCTAAGCCAGAGTGGAAAGGCAAAATTTGTACTCGCTCAGGTAAACACCCATACAATATTTCACTTGTTTCGTCGATGATTGCTCACTACGGTGAAGCTGAAGCAAAAACATGGTTAGAAGGCGTGAAAGCCAACCTTGCACGTAAGCCACAAGGTAATGACCGTGATCAGGTTAAAGCCGTTAAAGAAGGTCTTTGTGATTTGGCTATCGGTAACAGCTATTACCTAGGCAAGATGGTTAACGATGAGAAGCAGAAGGCATGGGCTGAAGCGGTTTACATCGACTTCCCAGGACAAAAAGGCAATGGCACGCACGTAAACGTAAGTGGCATGGCAATGGCGAAATATGCGCCGAACAAAGACAATGCTCAAAAGCTGATGGAATACCTAACCGGCGATAAAGCTCAGCAGATGTATGCTGAAGTAAACTACGAATACCCAGTTAAAGAGGGTGTTAAGCGTTCAGAGCTTGTTGCATCATGGGGTGACTTTAAAGCAGACGACTTACCACTAGAAAAAGTGGCTGAGTATCACAGCGCTGCAATCAAGCTTCTTGATGAAGTGAAATTTGATTTATAAATTAATACAAAAAATGGGGCTTAATGCCCCTTTTTTTGGTTAAAGCCTAGTACCTTTTCTAATCAGTTGTGGTAGTTTCTCTAGCTTGAAAAATAGTGTCATCAGGCTGCAATGATAATTGAGCACGACGTTGTTATATGTGTGTTAGTACTGATGCCGCAGATTTATTGTTAAAGTGACTAAGTAGTAGGCGATGAAAGAAAAACATATATTTTGGCAATCCAGTAGCTGGGTATTATCCTTGTTGTTGGTGCTACCAATTCTAGCTATTTTTTACACCGCATTGGGTGATTCTGATGAGGTGTTTTCTCATTTAATGAGTACCGTAATGGGGACTTATGCCGCTAATACGGTTTGGTTGGTGTTGGGTACCTCCGTTTTAGCGCTTCTGTTAGGTCTGCCTTCTGCTTGGATTATGGCGATGTGTCGTATTCCGGGAGAAAAAATTCTGCAATGGGCTCTGGTATTACCGTTGGCTATGCCGGGCTATATTGTGGGATATATTTATACCAACTGGTTTGATTATGCTGGTCCGGTTCAAATCTTCTTACGTGATGTGTTTGGCTGGGAAACAATCCATGATTACTGGTTTCCTAATATTCGTTCTTTGGGTGGGGCTTGTGTTGTTCTAGCACTCGTTCTTTATCCTTATATCTACTTATTAGCTCGTGCGGCTTTTATGGAGCAAAGTGTTAGTTTGCTTCAATCTGCTCGTTTGCTGCGTTGTTCGCCATGGCAAAGTTTCCGTCGTATATCATTACCATTAGCTCGCCCTTCTATCGCGGTGGCGTTATCTCTTGTAGCAATGGAAACTTTAGGTGATTTCGGTACGGTGAGTTATTTTGCCGTTAATACGCTAACAACCGCGGTTTATGACACATGGCTAGGCTACTCAAACTTAAATGCGGCAGCCAAAATATCATCGTTGATGTTGTTAGTGATTTTCTTTTTGATTAGCACTGAACGCTTTAGCCGCCGGAAGCAAAAGTTATTTCAGCAGCAGTTTGAGCATGGTGATGATGTTCGCTATACCTTAACGGGTGCTAAAAAATGGTGTGCAATCATATGGTGTTGGGGATTGGTCTGTATGGCCTTTGCATTCCCATTACTTCAGCTTTGTTATTATGCATGGCACTATTTTGCAGAAAGCTGGACCAGTCAATTTCTGCAATACAGCCTTAACAGCTTATCTGTTTCAATTATTGCCGCTGTAGTCGCGGTTATCTTGGCATTAATCGTTAATTTCTATCGTCGCTTAGATGGCAGCAAGTATACCGCAGTGCCGATGCGTTTAGCTTCAATGGGCTATGCAGTACCGGGAACCGTGCTAGCGATTGGCGTGATAATCCCTCTTACATCGGTTGATCATTTAGTAAATGACCTTGCACGATCGTATGAATTAGGTCGACCTGGGTTGATTTTCTCTGGCACCATGTTTGCCATAATCTTTGCTTTTGTAGTGCGTTTTGCGGCGGTAGCCATTGGTAGTATTGAAAGCAGTTTAGCGAAGATATCTCCGTCGTTAGATATGGCATCAAAAACTATGGGGTATGCATCCACAGCGATGTTGCGCCGTGTTCATTTACCATTAATTCGTCGTGGTTGTTTAATTGCAGGTTTGTTGGTGTTTATTGAATCGATGAAAGAATTAAATGCGGCATTATTATTACGGCCCTTTAATTTTGAAACATTGGCGACCTATGTTTTTAATTTTGCCTCGGATGAGCAGTTAGAGCAGGCCGCTCTACCTGCGATTTTATTAGTTATCGTTGGTCTGATCCCATTGGTGATGATTAACCGTTCTTTGGAGCAGAAACACTGATGAGTAGTGCATTATCCGTTACTAATTTAACGTGCCGTTATAACGGCCAGCCGGTATTACAGAACCTCTCATTGCCTGTTGAAGATAACGAAATTGTCTGTTTGCTTGGTGCGAGTGGCTGCGGTAAAACAACCTTACTTAAAGCGATTGCAGGTCTGTTGCCATTAGAGAGCGGCGGCATGACGATTAATGGTCGTGTTGTGGTGGATGAAACGACTTGGTTACCCCCCGAAAAGCGTAATATCGGCATGATCTTTCAAGACTATGCATTATTCCCACACCTCACTGTGGCTGAGAACATTGCTTTTGGCTTGAAAAATTGGGATAAAACCCGCATTCTGGCCAAAATTCAGGAAATGTTAGAGCTTGTTCACCTCACTAAACTTGATGATCGCTATCCACATCAGTTATCGGGTGGGCAGCAGCAACGAGTTGCTATTGCACGCGCATTAGCTTGTGAGCCTGATTTAATTTTATTAGATGAACCGTTCTCGAATATTGATACTCAAGTACGTCACGGTTTGATTAAAGAAATTCGTCGTATTTTTAAAGCGCAGGGCGTTACTGCGATTTTTGTTACTCACAGTAGAGAAGAGGCTTTCGCGTTTGCTGATCGTCTTGCTGTTATGAATAACGGTATTATTGAGCAATTTGGCACCGCGACAGATCTCTATTATCGCCCAAGCAGTCGTTTTGTTGCAGAGTTTTTAGGTACGGGTTCTTACCTTCCGGCGACAGTGAAAAACGACAAGCATCTATTTACACCATTTGGCGACATTGAATTTAGTTCTGAACTTACTTATCGGCAAGACGATAATGTTGAATGGTTATTACGCCCTCAGAATTTACATGTTCAGCCTCAAGTTGATGGAGGCGGGGTCATCGTAGAGCAACAGTTTATGGGCGATAACTGCCGTTATACCGTGAAGTATCAGGGGCATTCATTAGTGGTCAACTCACATTTAATATTGAATATTGGTGATAAAGTGGCGATCAATGTAGAGCCGCATGAGCCTGTAGTTTTTGCCAACGCGAGTTAGAACGTCAAAATTAACGCTAAATTATCGTAATAATAAATGTTTATTTGATAAAAAAGGTCAGCTGGAGCTGACCTTTTTTTGTCTATAAATCTAGACTTACTTAGCAAGGTACAGAGTGCTGATATAGCGTTCTGCTTGCTCGCGCATTCGGTCTTGATCTGGGTGTAAGTTCGTCTGCAAGTATAAGATGTAGCATAGGCCGTGTAGCAGGTGAGCTAAATCATCAGATGAATTATCACTATCAATTTCATTATTTTCTTTGCCTTGCTCAAATGCTACCGCAATGCGCTTCAGACTTTTTTTATTACCACTAATAAACTGTGGCCAAATATCGTCTCGAACAGATGTGCTCCATTCAAACCATACTTTTAACCAGTCTTGTTGTTCGATAACCGCATCGATAAGAGTGTGTGAAATGCAGCGTAGACGGGCATGTAACGTTTTATCTTGCTCATCTAAGCATTCTGACAGTAGAAGGCTAAAACGGTTTTCAACTTGGAGCAATACTTCTTCAACCAATGCTTCACGGGTTGGAAAGTAATTGAAGACGGTGGCCACTGACACATTGGCCATTTCAGCAATATCTGCATGTCCTGCTCGGCCTATTCCGCGGCGAGCAAATACATCTAAAGCAAAATCGAGAAGCTGTTGTTTTCTTTTTTCAGGTGAAAGACGAGTACGCGTTTTTTTTACGATCGTATCCATGAGCACGTGATCCCTAGCCATAAGTATTTATAAGTATTATGTATTTGTTTTGTATGACTAACTCTACATCAGCAACAAAGCGTATTCAAACCCAACTTAATTTAAGTGTGTCGTATAATTGACACTATCGATAAAATAACTATTAGCATCAATGAATGATAGAATGAGCCTTCTTTGGTATTAGATAGCCTGCAGGCGGCTGATGCGGTCGTACTGATGGAGAATAAGATGAAACATACAGTTGAAGTATTAATTTCTGAGCAGGATGTTCAGGCACGAGTAAAAGAGCTAGGAAAGCAAATTACTGAATGTTACAAGGGATCAGAGAACCTTGTTATGGTTGGCTTGTTGCGTGGTTCTTTTGTCTTTATGGCTGATTTAGCACGTGCAATTGACCTTCCTCATGAAGTTGACTTCATGACTGCATCAAGTTACGGCAATACAATGGAAAGTAACCGTGATGTACGTATCCTAAAAGATCTGGATGACGACATTAAAGGTAAAGATGTCCTGCTCGTTGAAGATATTATCGATACTGGTAATACGCTAAATAAAGTGTGTGAAATCTTATCTCTGCGTGAACCCAATTCTATCCGTATTTGTACATTATTGGATAAGCCAGAACGCCGTGAAGTCAATGTAAACGTTGATTGGTATGGTTTTGTGATTCCTGATGAGTTTGTTGTCGGTGTAGGCATCGATTACGCACAAAAATACCGTCACTTACCTTTTATCGGTAAAGTGGTACCACTAGAAGACTAATACCCATTATCCAAATGGTGTAAGAGTCTTGTGCGTGACAAATAGAATACAAAAAAGCGACTGCTCATTGAGTAGTCGCTTTTTTTATATTCTGTTTTTAGTACGTACAATGAAAAATTACAATTCTTTTGGTGGTAGAATTGCAGACATTGCGGCTTGATAAGCTACCTCTAAAGATTCGCGACTGGTTGCAGTTACGCCTAAATCGCGTAATACGCCATTATCAATACCGTAAATCCAGCCATGGATTTTCACTTGTTGACCACGTTCCCAAGCTTGTTGCATGACTGTTGAGTTACCAAGGTTATAGACCTGAGAGGCAACATTGATTTCGCACAGCTTGTTGTCCCAATCTTCACGAGCTAGTGTACCAAGGTCACTGCGATGCTTTAGGTACAAATCGCGGATGTGCAATAACCAGTTATTAATCAGGCCGAGGGGAGGGTTCTCAATCGCTGCGGTAACACCACCGCATCCATAGTGCCCACAAACGATGATGTGTTTGACCTTGAGCACATCAACAGCATATTGAATAACAGAAAGACAATTTAAGTCAGTGTGAATGACTTGGTTCGCCACATTTCGGTGAACAAATAGCTCGCCCGAGTCTAGCCCAGTAAGGCGCTCTGCGGGTACTCGACTATCGGAACAGCCAATCCATAGATATTGTGGTTGTTGTGATTCTGCGAGATGAGAAAAAAATTCGGGTTTATCTTCCTTGATGTTCTCCGACCAAGAGAGATTGTTTGCGAATAACTGCTTAATATCTGCCATGATAATGCCTTTATTTAATATGTCCTCTACTATACACAAGCTGGACTAATAGCAAATCGGATTAGTTACTCTTTTTGTGAAAACTAGTGACATTTGATGAAAATTTCTAACATTAAGATTGTATTTTATGAACGCACTGGAAATCAAAAATTTAAGTAAAACCTATAAGGGTGGCGTTGAAGCTATTAAAAACATGAGCTTATCTGTCGAAGAAGGAGACTTCTTTGCATTACTAGGCCCAAATGGTGCAGGTAAGTCAACAACAATAGGTGTAATAAGTTCATTAGTTAACAAGACTTCGGGGTCGGTAAAGGTATTTGGTTACGATATTGACTCAGATCTTGTTAAAGCGAAAAATCAATTGGGGTTAGTACCACAAGAGTTTAACTTTAATCCATTTGAAACCGTTGAGCAGATTGTTGTTAACCAAGCCGGTTATTATGGCGTTGATAAACCGTTGGCACGAGAGCGTGCTAAAAAGTACCTCAGTCAGCTCGACCTATGGGGAAAGCGCAATGAACGTGCGCGTAATCTTTCTGGTGGTATGAAGCGTCGTTTAATGATTGCTCGTGCATTGATGCATGAACCTAAGCTGCTTATTCTTGATGAGCCAACAGCTGGTGTCGACATCGAGTTACGTCGTTCTATGTGGACATTTCTACGTGAAATTAATCGTCAGGGTGTCACGATTATTCTGACCACCCACTATTTAGAAGAAGCAGAAATGCTGTGCCGTAATATCGGTATCATTAACCACGGCGAGTTAGTGGAATGCACCAGCATGAAAGCGTTACTCGGTAAGCTAGAAGTCGAAACCTTTATTTTGGATATTAAGCTTAATGGTAATAAACCGAAGCTTGACGGCTTAAATTGGCGTTTGCCTGATAACCATACCCTAGAAGTCGATATTGAAAAGGACAAAGGGCTGAATACGATTTTTACCGCTTTGACTGCGCAAGGGATTGACGTAATGTCGATGCGCAATAAATCGAACCGTTTAGAAGAATTGTTTGTGACGCTAATTGCACAGAGTCAAGCATCATCAAACAAAGAGGCACAAGCATGAACCACCAATTTTGGATCGCTTTTAAAAGCCTGATCACCAAAGAAATTCACCGCTTTACTCGTATTTGGGTGCAAACCTTGGTGCCACCTGCTATCACGATGACCTTGTATTTCATTATTTTTGGCAACCTAATTGGTAGCCGAATTGGTGAAATGAACGGTTTTAGTTACATGGAATATATCGTACCGGGTCTGATCATGATGTCAGTGATCACCAATTCATATTCCAACGTAGCTTCATCTTTTTTCAGTGCTAAATTCCAGCACAACATTGAAGAATTACTCGTGGCACCAGTCCCTAATTACATCATTATTGCTGGCTATGTCGGTGGTGGTGTATTGCGTGGTTTAGGGGTTGGTTTCATTGTTAGCGTGGTATCGCTGTTTTTTGTTGACCTCAGTATTGCTCATTTAGGGGTAATAATTGCTACGATCTTGATGACCTCGATTGTGTTCTCACTTGGCGGATTGATTAATGCGGTGTTTGCCCGCACATTTGATGATATTAGTATTATTCCAACCTTTATTCTAACCCCATTGACCTACCTTGGTGGGGTATTTTACTCGATCAACTTATTGCCTGAGTTTTGGCAGGGTGTGTCAAAGTTGAACCCTATTGTTTATATGGTGAATGCATTCCGCTACGGCTTTTTAGGGGTGTCTGATGTGGGTATTGTGACATCATTTGGGGTACTGACTGGATTTATTCTTTTCTTATATTCGATTGCTTACTATCTGATTTCTCGCGGTATTGGCTTGCGTTCGTAAGATGAAAATTTGAAGCTAACTAGTGGTAACAAAAAGGCCGATTATCTTTCGATATTCGGCCTTTTTTAAACAGTGTTATCTGTCGTGCTAAGCGAGTTGTCTATTATGACTCAGACGCTTCTGCTACAGGCGCTGCTGGTTGGGTCAGTTCAACTACTTGATTATCGATTAAGCGGGCTTTACCAAGCTGTGCTGACATCAGAATGACCGCTTGCTGGGTTTCTTCTGATACCGCTTGTAGCGTTACTGCATCACGAATGTAGCTTTCATCAGGTTGAAGCCCCGCAGCACGAAGCTGATCATTGGCATCAACGATAATTTCAGAATAATCCGTACGACCACCGCGCATTTGGCTGCTCACCCAACGCATTGTGCGTGCTAAAACTGGGGCACGTTGACGTTCGTCAACCGTTAGGTAACCATTACGAGAACTCATTGCTAAACCGTCCATTTCACGTACGGTTGGCACACCAATGATGTCGATATCCATTGCCATGTCGAGTGTCATTTGACGCAATAGTGCTAGCTGTTGGTAATCTTTCTCACCAAAACAAGCGACATCAGGTTGCACCATATTGAATAGCTTGGTTACAACCGTTGCAACACCACGGAAATGACCTGGACGCAATGCGCCTTCTAGCATTTGCGATAAGCCTGGTACTTCAACAAATGTTTGACGTTCCAAACCTTGTGGGTACATAACTTCAGGTGTTGGAGTGAATACAAGGTCAACCCCTTCGCTATTCAACTTCGCCAGATCATTGTCTAAAGTACGCGGGTAGTTTGTTAAGTCGTCAGCTTTTTCAAACTGCATTGGGTTAACAAAAATACTCACAACAACAATGTCTGCATGTTCACGAGCTTTACGTACTAACGTTAGATGACCATCATGAAGATTGCCCATCGTTGGAACAAAAGCGATACGACGACCTTCACGACGCAATGCGCGAATCTGCTCTCTTAATAGGGCGGTTTCGACGAATGTTTGCATCTTTTATTCCTTACTCAAAGGTGTGTTGGGGTCCAGGGAAAGTACCGGCCTCAACCTCTTCTAGGTATTTGCTGACAGCTGTACGCATGTCGCCAGTTTCAGCTAGATAATTTTTTGAAAAACGCGGCATGTAGTTGGCAGATATACCAAACATGTCGTGCATCACTAGGATCTGACCATCTGTTACGTTACCAGCGCCAATCCCAATAACAGGTACTTCAACTGCTTTAGTTATGCGCTCTGCAAGACTTG
The DNA here is from genome assembly GCF_003026285.1 of Photobacterium profundum. GTDB lineage: Bacteria > Pseudomonadota > Gammaproteobacteria > Enterobacterales > Vibrionaceae > Photobacterium > Photobacterium profundum. The sequence continues at coordinate 12,699 of NZ_PYOD01000010.1, read as the reverse complement.
CAGGTACGCATTCCAGCAAAATGATTTGAGCACCAGCATTTTTCAATAAAATAGCATCTTTGACCATCTGTTCAGCGTGATCAAAATCGCGACCTTGAACTTTGTACCCACCAAAAATATTTACAGATTGTGGAGTAAGGCCTAAGTGAGCACATACCGGAACGGCACGCTCGGTAAGCTTTGTGACGGTTTCAGCTAACCATGCTCCACCTTCCAGTTTTACCATGTTAGCACCAGCTCGCATAAGCTCTGCAGCACTCTCACACGCTTGTTCTGGGGTGCTGTAGCTCATGAATGGCATATCAGCCATTAAAAGAGAGTTAGGGCTACCAGCTCGTACACATCGCGTGTGGTAAGCAATATCACTTACACTGACTGGCAGGGTGTCAGGTTTACCTTGTAAAACCATGCCCAATGAATCGCCAACCAGCATTACTGGTACTTCCTGTTGCTCAAATAATTGAGCAAAACTTGCGTCATATGCTGTGATCGACGCAAATTTACGACCTTCGTTCTTCCATGTCATCAGGTCGTTGATTGTTATTTTTTTCATAACTTCTCCCTCACCCTGATCAATGTTTTATGCTTGCCAGATAGCTAAGCCATTGCGGTCTACCTGCGTCAATAACTGCGAAAGCGCAGTACTATCAGGCAGAATCAAATCAGGGATAATTTCGGCAAGTGGATAAAGTACAAATTCACGTACTTTCATTCCATAATGTGGAACGGTTAACCGTTCGCAGTGATGTTCCAGATCGCCATAAAGAATAATGTCGAGATCCAAGGTTCTTGGCCCCCAGCGTTCATCTTTACGGACGCGTCCATGCTCAAGCTCGATAGCTTGGGTTGCGTTCAGCAGCTCTAACGGCGTTAATGTGGTGTCGATTGCAACAACAGCATTAATATAATCCGGTTGATTTTGTGGACCCATCGGGGTACTGCTGTACAGCGATGATTCGGCAACCACTGTGATTGCCGGAATCTGTTTTAGGGCTTTTATAGCACTCATTGCTTGTGAAATGGGATCACCCAGATTACTGCCAATAGCGATATAAGAGCGGATCATGATGATGACTTTGCTTGTGGCTTTTTACGACGTTGTGGACGGCGGCGACGAGGGCGGCGTCCTCCATCATCATTAATTTCTTGAACCATCTTACCGCGAAGTGGGCGGTCAGCATTTTGGAATTCATTCCACCAGCTGGTTAGCTCAACAATATCATCGCCTTCAAAATGGCTACGCATTTCCATGAAATCATACGCTGCACGGAACTTAGGATGTTCCATCATTTTGAATGCACGCTTGCCAGAACGACGGCTAAAGCGAATTTGTTGCTGCCAGATATCACGTACTGTCGTGGTATGACGGCGTGGAATGGCAATACTGCGAACTTGTTCATCTAAGATGTCGTTAGCGGCAACCATAAAGGCATCATAAAATGCTAAACCACTAGCAAAAGATATTTCTTCTGCCCGTGTTGTTAGTGGGTACCACAACATCGCGGCATAGATAAATGCAGGGTTTACACGTTTATCTTCTGCAATACGCTTATCTGTCGCTGCTAAAATGTGTTCAATCATTTGTTCCGTTTGGCTGCTGTGATCTTCAGTAAAGTGATCGGCAAGAATAGGGAACAACTGTTGAAATAGATTGTATTGACGAAGCAGCTTGTATGTTGCTAGACCTTGACCCGCTTGAAGCAGCTTTAAACTTTCTTCAAATAAGCGTGCTGATGGAATATCTCGCAACAATGGTGCAAGTTCTTCAATCGGCGCTGCGGTTTTTTCTTCAATCGTCATGTCTAATTTAGCGGCAAAGCGTACTGCACGCAGCATACGAACTGGATCTTCACGGTAGCGTGTTTCTGGATCTCCCATTAAACGCACAATGCGATTATTGAGATCTTCTACGCCATTCGCGTAATCGGTTACCGTGAAATCTTTAGCACTGTAGTACATGGCATTGATCGTGAAATCACGACGTTCAGCATCTTCATCTATCGTGCCGTAGACATTGTCGCGTAACAACATGCCTTCTTGGCTTTTTGATGAAATCTGCTGTTTGCCCTTTGCATCGGCTTTATCTTTAATTTCTACTTTCACAGGTGCATCAGAGTGATGACCTCGGAAAGTAGCGACTTCAATAACATCACGACCAAACAAAATGTGCGCAAGACGGAAACGGCGTCCAATCAGGCGGCAGTTACGGAATAGACTTTTAATCTCTTCCGGGGTTGCGTTGGTTGCAATATCAAAATCTTTAGGTTGTTTGTGTAATAAAAGATCACGTACACCACCACCGACTAAATAGGCGTCATAGCCTCCTTTATTCAGGCGATAAAGTACCTTCAGCGCATTTTCGCTGATATCTTTACGTGAAATGCCGTGCTCTTGGCGTTGAAAAACTTGCAAGGGTTGGTCCTCGGTATCGCGAGTACTACTGTCGCGATTCAGTACTTTACGGCAAAAGCTGGCTACTCGATTAAAGATAATACACCTCGTATTCGTGCATCTGGTTCAACAAACAGCCGCATATGATATATCACAGCAAGCCATTTTAGAATGGCAGTGCTCATTTACCCTGATTTTAATGTGTCTTGGTTAGGATAATTTCTGTCGTTTTTGGCAGATTATCGATACACCAAGCGTGAATTCCCCATTGCAAAACGTCTTTCAGCTCTTCTTTGATAAGTGCAGCTGGTGGTGCCATACCAAGGAAAGACATCGCTGCAATTAGTGCTGGAACAGGGTTACTTTTATCAATAGCTGGCGCATGATTTTGTTTTGATAACTTATTACCGTTATCGGTGACTGCTAATGGTAAATGCAAATAACTCACTTCAGGGTGCTGTAATTGGCGATATAGGCCAATCTGCCGTCCCGTTGGTTCAATGAGATCTGCACCACGAACAATCTCTGTTATGTTTTGTTCAATGTCATCAAGTACCACTGCGAGGTTATAGGCATACAGCCCATCACGACGGCGAATGATGAAATCTTCTTGTGCTAATGTCGCCGGAATGTCTATTCGACCATGCAATCTATCAACAAAATATGTAATGGGTGTGTCAACATTAAGTCGAACGGCACTATTTTCTGCTGAGCGATGAAGGTGGCGACAAGTTCCGGGATAAAAGCCACCCGCTGTTTTAATTTGTTTTCGAGTACATTGACAGTAATACGCATCGCCATCATGTAACCATTGATCGATTTGAGCTTGATAAGCACCATGACGTTGACTTTGATACATCACACTGCCATCCCATGTTAACCCGTATGCCTCTAATGTACGTAGAATATTATCAGCTGCTCCCGCTATTTCGCGTGGAGGATCAAGATCTTCGATACGAACAAGCCATTTTCCATGTTGTGAACGCGCTTGTAGGTAGCTGCCTAAAGCTGCAATCAGCGAGCCAAAATGAAGTGGGCCTGAGGGGGAAGGGGCGAAGCGTCCGACATAGTGAGTATCAGTGGTCATAAACACATTAAAACAGAGATAGTGGTTAGAAAAGTCCCAATTATATTAAGTAAATGTTTTCAATATTCTTAATATGATTGATGTACGTTATAAAATGATCGTAAAGAAAAGAGGGAGCATCTGCTCCCTCTTTCAATCAGTTGCTGTTCAATACCTTTGAGGGTATTAGCCTGCCATCTGCTTTTCTTTAATTTCTGCAAGTGTTTTACAGTCAATACATAGATCGGCAGTTGGGCGTGCTTCAAGACGGCGGATACCGATCTCAACGCCACAGGAATCACAGAAACCGAAATCATCATCTTCAATACGTTGAAGTGTCTTTTCAATTTTTTTAATCAGCTTACGTTCACGGTCACGATTACGTAGTTCCAAGCTGAACTCTTCTTCTTGAGCTGCGCGGTCTACTGGATCCGGGAAGTTGGCTGCTTCGTCCTGCATGTGGTTTACAGTACGATCAACTTCTTCACGAAGCTGGTTACGCCATGCGTCGAGAATTTGATGAAAGTGCGCAAGTTGCTCCTCTCCCATGTATTCTTCGCCGACTTTTTCTTGGTATGGCTCTAACCCAGCAATAGCCAGGATGCCAAGTGATTTTTTAAGCTTGATCTCTGGCATATAGCATCTCCTAATATACCTAATAACCGTCACTGGTTAATTTTGGGCGCTATCTATAGCAGAAAGGCGTATTGGTAGCAATTACTGTATGTGTTCAATTTTATACCAATGTGAAGAAAGCATCACTTTTTCAACATTATTGATTGAAATTTATACAGTGGTTTAATTTGATCTCATCTTTATTTAAAATCGCTTTATAACAGATGATTTCAACGCCAGCCTGTTCTGCTTGTTTAATTAAACGATAATAGTCTGGGTCTATGTGGTGTGCCGCAGACACATTTTCAATGCCTGAATGCAAAATAGCGAAAAAAAGTACTGATCTTTGCCCATTTTGAGCCACTTCGATCAATTCCCTTAAGTGTTTTTGCCCTCGAGTTGTTACCGCATCAGGGAAAAAACCTTGACCATTATCCAATAATGTTACGCTTTTCACCTCAATATAGCAGACAGGTTTATTTTTATCTTCTAATAGGATATCTATCCTGCTGTTTTCACTACCATACTTAACTTCGGTTCTAAGTGACGAATAGCCTTGTAATTCTGTGATGGTACCAGCGTTAATTGCCTCTACAACCAGTCGGTTAGCTTGTGCTGTATTAACACAAATCCAATGTCCATTTGCCGTTTCTGCAAGCTCCCAGCTATTAGGATATTTACGCTTTTTATTTTCTGATGTTGAGAACCAAACGGTATTTCCGGGTTCAGCACAACCAGTCATCGCTCCTGTATTGGCACAATGAATAGTGCGTATTTCGCCATCGGGTAATTCAATATCAGTAAGGAAGCGTTTATAGCGCTTTATTAATGTGGCAGATTGAAGAGGGGGATCGAACTTCATGGTTATAGGTTCCTAGGCGGTATTGGGTTATTAACATGATCAGTTGTTAATATGAGCAGCAGCTAACGACCATTGTTGCAGGCAACGGTATTGAACGCCGCTACCATGAGCTGTTTTGATAGTCTCTGAAATATACAGACCAAAGTGTTGAAAGTGAAAGTCTAATTGTTGGGGTAACGGTGATAGGTGTGGGCGTGACGTTACCTTTTTACAGAGTGTTATGTGGGGGATATACCCCGATGCTTGGTTACTAACAGCATCACTCGTTACATGGATAGCGGCTTGTTGAAGTAAACAGACTAGCGTCTGGAGTGACGTTGATGGCTGCTGGTGGCGTTGTTGATGCACTGGATGGTAGGCATGGCAATCAAGCCAAATTACTTGGCTACGTGGCCAATAGTGCAATTCTGAGCATGATACTGAAAATGCTTGAGGTGCAATAAGTTGATTCACATTGGTGATTAATCGCTGTTTTTGTTGTTGTTTGACAGCACCCAGAAATACCAAGGTAATATGTAAGTTATTGTTAAAAATAGGCTTACCCTGCATTTCTGCTGCAACCGTATTTTTAAGCTGACATAGTTGCTGATAGGACTTTAGATTACAGTCATTTTTTTCATCAGTTATAGGGGGTAACCCCAATGCGAAAAAGAGCTTTTCTGTAATGTCACTCATTTGACCTCACTTTCTTGTACAATGTTGCCTGCTCTATTAGATCATGACATAAGGTTTTCATCTTGTCGCAATTGCCTATCGATACTGTTTTACCTGATTTACTGACGACATTAGCGAGCAGTCCTCAACTGATCCTAAAAGCGCCGCCTGGGGCTGGTAAATCAACTCGCTTACCCCTTGAGTTATTAGTGTCTCGCTCAAAGGCGATACAGGGTGGGGCTCTCTTTGGGCGAATTATTATGCTTGAACCGCGTCGTTTAGCGGCGAGAAATATAGCTAATTATCTATCGAAACAACTGGGTGAACGCGTAGGTGAAACGGTTGGGTTACGCGTTCGTGGTGAAAGTAAGGTAAGCAAAGCGACGCAGCTAGAGATTGTGACCGAAGGGGTTATGACGCGAATGCTGCAGCAAGATCCTGAATTAAAAGGTATCGATTTACTGATATTTGATGAATTTCATGAGCGTAGCATTCATGCAGATACGGCGTTAGCACTCGCCTTGGAAGTACAAGAAGCCTTACGTGATGATTTAAAGCTGTTGGTGATGTCGGCAACCTTAGATGCCGATGCGCTCAAAGGTTTATTGCCTGATGCTGGCTATATTGAATCGAATGGACGGTGCTTTCCAGTTGAATACCGTTATAAGTCGGTAAGTGATCACTATCAATTATTAGAGAGCTGCTGCCGGGAAACGCTTCAGCTGTTGGATACAGAACCTGGTTCGATATTGATTTTCTTGCCGGGAGCGGGAGAAATAAAGCGTTTGGCCGATATGTTGACAGAGCGGGTCGCAGATAATGTGTTGATCAGCCCGCTGTTTGGACTGTTGAGCAATGAGCAGCAGCAACAAGCGATTATGCCTGCACCGAAAGGCAAACGAAAAGTGGTGTTAGCAACTAATATTGCCGAAACGAGCCTGACCATAGAAGGCATTCGATTGGTGATTGATTGTGGCTTAGAGCGTATTGCACTGTGGGATCCTAAAACAGGTATCAGTCGCTTAGAGCAAGTACGCATTGCACAATCATCAGCTGAACAGCGTTCGGGGCGAGCTGGGCGCTTAGAGCCGGGTATTTGTGTGCGTTTGTACAGCGAAGAGCAGCTTTCTCGTCAACCGATAACACCTCAGCCTGAAATTTTGCGGGCCGATCTGACTTCTTTAGCGATGGAGTTAGCCCAATGGGGCTGTAATGATGCCAGTGAATTACGTTGGTCTGATGTGCCTCCACAACCAGCTTTGCTGCAATCGCGGCGCTTATTACAACAACTTGGTATTATGGATGAGCGCTTTCAGTTAACTGAAGTGGGTAAGCAAACGCAGACAATGGGGACCGACCCTCGTCATGCTGTTATGTTGATTACAGCGCAGCAGTTTGACTCAAACCATACGGTGGGCCGCTCCTCGGCGGTGACAACGGCAGCACTACTGGTGGCTTTATTGGAAGATCCACCGCGTGGCATGAACAGCCCTGATGTGCATTTTCAACTCAATTTACTGGAAAGCGGTAAATTACCTCGTGCTCGCCAGTATCAATTGCGTGCTAAGCAACACCTCGCCAAACTAAGCCAACCTGCTTCGTTATCATTGTCGGTATCTGCTGAATGGATAGCCCCGATAATGGCGGCAGGTTATCCCGATCGTATTGCTTTATCGAGAGGCACCGATGGGCGCTATCAATTGTCGAATGGGCAAGGGGTAATGCTGCCAGCCGATGAGCCGATGGCAAATGAAGCCATGCTGGTGGTTGCTGATGTTGTGAAGACAAGGCAAGGTGATAGTCGAGTCTTTTCATGCGTTGCAACCGATAGTCATCGCTTACAAGAACTATTGCCGTCTTTATTTTCAGAGCAAGAATGGCTTGATTGGGATGATAAAAAAGGGCGCTTAACCGCAGAAAAACATTTGTGTTGCGGTAAGATTATTTTACAACGCAGTGTGATGGATGCACCAGATCCCGCTAAAGCGAGTGAAGCGTTATTAAATGCCATTATACGTAAAGGGTTATCTGTTTTACCTTGGAATGAGAAAACCTCTAATTTGTTGACGCGTGCACGTTGTGCGCATGAGTGGTTACCTGATTTGGATTTACCGGCCATGGATGATCAGACCTTATTGGCTGATGCTGAACTATGGTTGTTACCTTTTATGACCGGAATGACCACGCTTAAATCTATTGCTCGACTCGATTTAAAAGCAGCCCTTGAGGCACGGTTAGGCTGGGAACAAGCGAAAATGTTGGATGTTGTACTTCCAACACATTTTCAAGTACCTACAGGATCTCGTTATCCTATTCGTTATCAAGTTGGACATAAGCCAGTATTAGCAGTCCGGATGCAAGAGATGTTTGGTGAGAAAACATCGCCTCAGATAGCGAATGGACGCGTACCGTTAGTGTTGGAGCTCTTATCCCCAGCCCAACGACCGTTACAAATTACGCAAGATTTAGCTGCATTTTGGCAAGGCTCTTATCGTGATGTACAAAAAGAAATGAAAGGACGATACCCGAAACATGTTTGGCCTGATGATCCGGCTAATCATTTACCAACCCGTAGAACTAAAAAGTATATGTGACTATTCGCCTGAACAAAATAATGAACTAACCATTTAGTTTTAAATAAAAAGAATATGAGAATGTTCTTTTATGATGCTTAAAACGATTACCGTTATGCTGCATATAAAAGAACAATGATTTTGGGAACCACCATAGTTGAAGCATTATGACGATCTTGTCTGACAGCCCATTGGCTCCAGAGCGTAAGCAAGCAAAGTTACACGTTACTAAAAGCAAAACGCTTGATCCTAAAAAGCCTGCAACGCCTCGCCGTAAGTCTCCAACAAAGACGGCTGTAAAAAAAGAACCAGCTAAAAAAGCACCTAAAAAATCAACAGGTACACGTAAAAAAAGTACCCGAAAGAAAAAACCTCAGAAATCTGGTTGGTTACGTTGGTTGATGCTACTTGGTTTCAAGATCAGCTTAGTGGTATGTGCGGTGTTGTTAGTGATCGGCATTTATCTCGATACGATCGTACGAGATAGAATGGATGGTCAGATCTGGAATTTGCCTGCCGTGGTTTACGGGCGTGTATTAACCCTGCAGCCTGGGCAGCCGATCAGCTTACAAGAAGTTCGCCGTGAACTGGACTTGTTGCAATATCACAAGGTACGGAATCCTCAACGTGTGGGGGAGTATTCATCATCTTCGACTCGGATTGAGTTTTTCCGGCGCTCATTTGACTTTGAAACGGGTCCAGAAAGCCAGCGTCATGTGATGTTGACGTTTGATAAGAGTGGATTAAAAAGCATAGAACAAGTCGGTACCAAAAAGCCGTTGGGTTATGTTCGATTAGAACCGAAAATGTTGGGGATGTTAGGTTCAACGACAGCAGAGCAGCGTATGTTTTTGCCTAGAGAGCAGTTTCCAGAGGTATTGGTCGACGCCTTGTTAGTGACTGAAGATCGGGATTTCTACCATCATGATGGTGTTTCTCCTCTGGCGATTGCACGTGCTTTATTTGCGAACATAAAAGCAGGTCGTACAGTACAAGGCGGTAGTACGTTAACTCAGCAGCTAGCGAAGAATTTATTTTTAAGCCGAGAAAGAAGTCTGTGGCGTAAAGTGCGAGAAGCATATATTGCGATGATCATTGATTACCGCTATAGCAAAGATCAAGTCTTAGAAGCTTACTTGAACGAGATCTATTTGGGGCAAGATGGGGCCAAAGAAGTTCATGGTTTTGCTCTTGGGGCTCGTTTATATTTTGGTCGACCTATTCAAGAATTACGGATTGATCAGCTAGCGATGCTGGTGGGTACGGTAAAAGGGCCGTCTTACTATAATCCGTGGCGTAACCCTGAACGAGCGCGTCAACGTCGCGATCTCGTGCTTCGTTTAATGATGGATAACGGGATCTTAAATGGTGGCCAATATGAACAAGCGGCATCTCGCGGATTAGATGTACAGTCGAAGCCAATGATTGCGACCCGTCAGCCTGCTTATTTCCAGCAACTACAGCGTGAACTGAAGCTAAAGGTGGGTGATAAGTTCACTCCTGGTACTGGTTTACGTATTTTTAGTACGTTAGATCCTCTCTCACAACAAGAAGCTGAAAATACAGTGGCAGAGATGATCCCGAAGCTGAATAAAAAAGCTGGGGTGTCTGTTGAAACGGCTTTAGTGGCTGCTGATCGTCAAACCGGTGAAATTCGCGCCATGATTGGCGGAAGTCGTCCTGGTTATGCGGGCTTTAACCGTGCCCTCGATGCGAGCCGTCAAATAGGGTCATTGGTTAAGCCTGCAGTCTATTTGGCCGCGCTTCGTCATCCTGAACGCTTTACGTTGGCCACAACGATTGATGACAAACCTATCGCATTGAAAGGCAGTAAAGGAACGCAATGGAAGCCTCGAAATTACGACCGTAAATTTCGTGGAGAAGTACCTTTGTATTATGCATTGGCAAAATCGCTGAACGTACCGACCGTTAATCTAGGGATGCAAGTTGGCTTAGGGGCGGTGATTGATACCATGGAGCAACTAGGGGTTGATCGAAATGAAGTTCCTAAACTACCGTCAATTTTACTGGGCGCATTTACGCTAACCCCATTTGAAGTAACGCAGATGTTCCAGACGATTACCAATGGTGGGCGAAAGTCCAAACTGACCGCGTTACGTGCCGTGGTCGATCTCGAAGGTAATCTGCTTTATCAAAGCGTTCCTAAAGCCTCTAGAGCAGTGCCAGAGCAAGCTGCATGGCTTACAACATATGGAATGAAAAACGTTGTCAGCCAAGGTACAGCGCGTTTTTTGCAGCCGACATTTGGTTGGGCTGCATTAGCGGGTAAAACAGGTACAACCGATAAAGCGCGTGATAGCTGGTACGCCGGTGCTGACGGGCGTGAAGTCGTCACTGTATGGATAGGTCGTGATGACAATAAACCAGTAAAACTTACGGGTTCTGCTGGTGCGTTACGTTTATATGCCAATTACTTGCAACGTCGTCAACCTACCGTGTTACGACTTGATTGGCCAAATAAGATCACAACGGTGAAATATGATAGGCAGCCGAATGGTACGTTGAGCTTTAATTGTAGTGGTACGCAGTCTTTACCCGCATGGGATACTGATGGCAAATTGAAAGCGCAATGTACGGGTAATCAACCTGAGGCGTGGATAAAAGAGATGTTTACTTGGTAAGTGATTACTTACTAGTTACAGCCTAAAATAAAAGCCCTTATACGTTAAGGGCTTTTTTATGCTTGATGTCTCGTCCTGAGCTAAGTTGAGTTTATCGTTAATCATTAGGATCAAAGTAATATGAAATACGTACCCGAGGATTAAGGTAAACATGCACCTTTTCAGGGAGCTTATTCGGTGGTATCGCTCGCTCGATTTTTAATTCACTTTCTTCCAGATCTAAAATAGGTGCCTCATTGGGAGGAACTGAAGGGTCGTAAATTAAAATATTTGGATACAGTAAGCGATCTGAATTAACTGAAACCACTAACCCTAATTGTTGGTTAGAGAGTTGCACGACGCTACCTGGAGGATACACCCCCATCATCCGGACCAATAGCGCTAAAAAATCATTGTTATATTGTGATTTTTTATTTTTGAATAAATAAGACAGGGCGCTATAGGGAATGCGAGATTGGCTCTTATCCGTGGGATGACACAGATTGTCATAAGCGTTAATGACAGAGACTAGTTGAGCGTATAAATCGATGTCATCGGCTTTCAGCTGTTTCGGATAACCGCTACCATCAAGCATTTCATGGTGCTGAAGCAGAATAGGCATTGCGGCTTTAGGAAAGTTATCAGCAAGGCTAGCTAAATCAAAACTGTATTTAGGGTGCAGTTTCAAATAGTTGATTTCAGGGGCTGATAATGGTGTTGTTTTTCGTAAGATCGCGGTTGGGATTTTAAGCTTTCCCATATCGTGAAACAGTGCGCCCAACGCAATGACTTTAATTTCTGCCGCAGACATACCGTGAGACTTACCTAACAGCATGGACAGTACCGCAACATTCAGAGAATGAAAGTAGATATCTTCGGAATCTTTTTTATCATTCATTAAATGCAATGCGACATTGTCTGCTTCCATTAAAGTATCCACCATGCTTTCAACTAAAAAATTAGCTTCAGTGATGGCATTTAATGGGCGGCTTTTAATTTTCCCCATAATGGAACGTAGCTGTGACATGGAGCGATCAAAATTCTTTTCACAACGTTGAATTTTACGTTTGTAGTTTCTAAGGCGTTCTATTCGTCCTTGTTTTTCTTGCCAGAGTTTTTCTGCTTGTTTATCGAGAAATTTCTCTTCTTGTTCTGAAATGTTATCTACTGTTGTCTCGGGGGCAAGAGGGTTGTTATCACTCTTTTCTGGCAGCAGGTAAACAAATTGAATGCCTAGTTTTTGGATCAGGCGAATTTGTTGCTGATCTTTAATTTTGAAATGATTTCGAAGAAACGGGTGATCAGCCCATTGCAGTGGCAACTTTATATATAAGCCTTCGGTTAGTCGTTCCACCGATATTTTGATGCTGGCCATTTATGAGAATTAACCTTGCTTGTTATGTGTGGGGACGTCGTCAGTTGAAGTGCAAAACTGCTGAGCGGTTTACCTATATATGCAGTGAGCCGTTTAACTGGTATTGATTATACGTATTATGGTCTAACACTAATATCTGAAGTTATACGTATATTCGGTATTTTCTTCATTTTGTTAGGCTTATCAATAGATAGTTTGGGTGAATGAGTTAGGGGTAGCTATTGGTGAAGTCAAATGCCTTTGACAAAAAAGACAAAAAAAAACCTCATCCGAAGATGAGGTTTTCCAAAAGATGGTGCCGACTACCGGAGTCGAACTGGTGACCTACTGATTACAAGTCAGTTGCTCTACCTACTGAGCTAAGTCGGCACACTAAATTTTGTACTATAAGCTGATTTCTCAACTTAAAGTTATTTGGCTCCCTTTGCTGGACTTGAACCAGCGACATACGGATTAACAGTCCGGCGTTCTACCAACTGAACTAAAAGGGAATTGTAATGGTGCCTCGAGGCGGAATCGAACCACCGACACGAGGATTTTCA
>NZ_PYOD01000001.1 GCF_003026285.1 Photobacterium profundum | reverse complement strand
ATAGGTTATAAGTAATCGTACTCCAAACCGACACAGGTGATCAGGTAGAGAATACCAAGGCGCTTGAGAGAACTCGGGTGAAGGAACTAGGCAAAATGGTACCGTAACTTCGGGAGAAGGTACGCTCCTGGCGGTGATGAGACTTGCTCTCTAAGCTGCTGGGAGTCGCAGATACCAGGTGGCTGCAACTGTTTATTAAAAACACAGCACTGTGCAAAATCGAAAGATGACGTATACGGTGTGACGCCTGCCCGGTGCCGGAAGGTTAATTGATGGGGTTAGACGCAAGTCGAAGCTCTTGATCGAAGCCCCGGTAAACGGCGGCCGTAACTATAACGGTCCTAAGGTAGCGAAATTCCTTGTCGGGTAAGTTCCGACCTGCACGAATGGCGTAATGATGGCCACGCTGTCTCCACCCGAGACTCAGTGAAATTGAAATCGCAGTGAAGATGCTGTGTACCCGCGGCTAGACGGAAAGACCCCGTGAACCTTTACTACAGCTTGGCACTGAACATTGACCCTACATGTGTAGGATAGGTGGGAGACTATGAAATACGGGCGCTAGTTCGTATGGAGTCGTCCTTGAAATACCACCCTTGTATGCTTGATGTTCTAACGTTGGCCCCTTATCGGGGTTGCGGACAGTGCCTGGTGGGTAGTTTGACTGGGGCGGTCTCCTCCCAAAGAGTAACGGAGGAGCACGAAGGTGGGCTAATCACGGTCGGACATCGTGAGGTTAGTGCAATGGCATAAGCCCGCTTGACTGCGAGAATGACAATTCGAGCAGGTGCGAAAGCAGGTCATAGTGATCCGGTGGTTCTGAATGGAAGGGCCATCGCTCAACGGATAAAAGGTACTCCGGGGATAACAGGCTGATACCGCCCAAGAGTTCATATCGACGGCGGTGTTTGGCACCTCGATGTCGGCTCATCACATCCTGGGGCTGAAGTCGGTCCCAAGGGTATGGCTGTTCGCCATTTAAAGTGGTACGCGAGCTGGGTTTAGAACGTCGTGAGACAGTTCGGTCCCTATCTGCCGTGGGCGTTGGATGATTGAAGGGGGCTGCTCCTAGTACGAGAGGACCGGAGTGGACGAACCTCTGGTGTTCGGGTTGTTACGCCAGTAGCATTGCCCGGTAGCTAAGTTCGGAATCGATAACCGCTGAAAGCATCTAAGCGGGAAGCGAGCCCTGAGATGAGTCATCCCTGATACTATAAGTATCCTAAAGGGTTGTTGAAGACTACGACGTTGATAGGCAGGGTGTGTAAGTGCTGTGAGGCATTGAGCTAACCTGTACTAATTGCCCGTGAGGCTTAACCATACAACACCCAAGGGGTTTTTTACGGACTCCACGAACACTTGAATGGTGTTTGAGAACAGATTGTAAACTAGTTAGATTTTCCAAGATTGCTATTGCCAGCGAATGCTGACAATAAAAGAATTTGTCTGGCGACCATAGCGCTGTGGCTCCACCTGATCCCATGCCGAACTCAGAAGTGAAACGCAGTTGCGCCGATGGTAGTGTGGGGTCTCCCCATGTGAGAGTAGGGCATCGCCAGGCGCCCAATTTTAAGTTTGTGTTAGTAATAACGTGAACTGTGTAAAAGAATTTACTTGGCGACAGTAGCACTATAGAACCACCTGATCCCATGCCGAACTCAGAAGTGAAATATAGTTGCGCCGATGGTAGTGTGGGGTCTCCCCATGTGAGAGTAGGTCATTGCCAAGTTCCAAATTGCTTAAATGCTGAATAGACACTGCGGAGTGGTAGTTCAGTTGGTTAGAATACCGGCCTGTCACGCCGGGGGTCGCGGGTTCGAGTCCCGTCCACTCCGCCATTATTGAAGAAGCCCTAATCGAAAGATTAGGGCTTTTTTACGTCTATAGAAAATGGAAATTAGAACTAAATAGACACTGCGAAGTGGTAGCTCAGTTGGTTAGCTTTTTATACCGTCCTCAATAATTTCTTGTTCATTCCGATCAATCTTTCCTACGTAATTCATGACTGTTAGCTGTCTGGCTTGATAATATATAGCTCTAGAGTTCCAATGCTCTAAAAGCTGCACAACCTATAATATCAAGTAAATCAATATCTTAATTATTTATTTTAAATGAAAATAACCTCTAGTGATTTTGGTTGTCTTTTGGGTGTGCGTACTGGAAAAAGCTGTTCGGGATTAGTGGTCGACAAAGTCTGTAATGAATACATAGCTTTACTATCCAATTAACGGCACGCATATAGTAATATTGTTGGTAATGAATGCGCTGAATAGCAGCTAGGAAGGATCGTACGATGAGTGCAAATACCAATGATAGCCCACATGTTGATAGTGACTTATTGACCGAGATTGCTATCGCTTATTATCAAGATGGTGCGACTCAAGAAGAGATATCAAAAAAATTTGGTATGTCACGTGCCAAAGTGGGTCGTCTGCTTCGTCGTGCTCGAGAAGAAGGTGTGGTCGAAATTACTGTTAAATATCATCCTGTTTTTAGCGAAAAACTCGAACAACAACTTATTGAACGTTTTAATCTAAAGCGCGCATTGATTGCACTTGATCAGCCTGATGATGAGGCGCAACGTCAACAGGTTGCCAGTCTGGTTTCTAGCTATTTAGCCACGATCTTAACGGATGAAATGGTAGTGACGGTTGGGCAGGGGCGAAATATAGCTTCGATTGCTAGCCATGTTGGTGTTGTTCCTCATAAGAAATGCCGCTTTGTGAGTGGTATCGGTGGCACTCACCGTTCGGGTAATGCGATTAATGCTGACCATATTTGTCGATTACTGGCGAAGAAATATGATGGCATTAGTGAAACCTTGTATGCGCCAGCCTACGTTGAAGATATTAGAGTAAAAGAAGCCTTCATGAAAAATGGCACTGTAAAAGAAACATTAGACCGTGCTCGTCGGGCTGATGTTGCTTTAGTTGGGGTTGGTGATATGAATGAAAACAGCCACATGGTTAAGCTGGGTTGGTTCACGCCGCAAGAAATTGTAGAAGCACGTATTCGAAAGGGTGTTGTTGGCGATATTGCTGGTTATGATTTTTTTGATAGCCAAGGAAACCAAGCTGATACCATGATGAGTGATCGAGTGATTGGTTTGAGTATGGAAGAGCTGCGACATATACCAACAGTGGTTGTTTCGGCTGCTGAAAACAGTAAAGCATTAGCGTTGCTAGGCGCATTACGATCGGGTGTTGTTGATGTTGTCGCGACCAGCGTAAGTAATGCACTGACAATATTAAATCTTGATCAGCAAATGAAGTAGCCACATCTATCTATCACGCTAATAAATAATAAAAGCAGTCTACGGGCTGTTTTTTATTCCTATGCAACAGTGAGAGTGCGCTATGATTTCAATAATGGATTTAATAACAATATTGGGATGGTACTGTGAATAGAATACTTTTTCTTACTGTCATGCTGATGAGTTACAGCTTATCGACTTCTGCCACACCTTGGGAAAAAGTAAAAGTACCAAGCAATGGAACATCAAACTCTATTGGTTCATACAGCAATGGTTGCCTCGCTGGCGGTGAAACGTTACCGCTAGAAGGGGAAGGGTATCAGGTTATTCGTTCACAACGAGGCCGTTATTATGGTCATCGTGAAATGATTCAGTTCTTAAAAGAATTATCGTCAGATGCGCAAAAATTACGCCTTGGTAATATGTTAGTTGGCGATATATCAATGCCACGTGGTGGGCGGTTTTCATCGGGGCATGCTAGCCACCAGACAGGGCTTGATGCTGATATTTGGTTAAAGATGACTGATGCTCCATTGGCAAAAAAAAGTTTAGTAGAAGTACAGCCGCTTCCGATGGTACATATTAAAGATTATAAAATTAATAATGAAAACTGGAGTAACAAACAAGCCTTGTTAATTCAATTAGCGGCAACTGATGATCGAGTTGCGCGTATTTTTGTGCATCCGGTGATTAAAGAACAACTGTGTAAATCGGAATGGCAAAATCGTGACTGGTTAAGAAAAGTACGGCCTTGGTGGGGGCATTATTATCACTTTCACGTGCGTTTAAGTTGCCCTGATGGCAGCACTAACTGTAAAGCACAAAATCCACCTCCTCCAGGAGATGGCTGCGGGGCTGAACTAGCATCTTGGAAGCCACAAAAGAAAGTAAAACAGACTGCTCAGAATAAGAAAAAAGAAACAAAGCCAAAGAAAAAGAAGCAAATGAAAATACCGCCGCCTCAATGTTTAGCATTAATTCAATCGTGATTGATATTTGAATTCTTAGATATAAAAAAAGCGCCCTTAGGCGCTTTTTTCGTTATGTCAAACCTTGTAAGGTGACAAACTTTTCAAGCAGTTCATCTTCGGTTTCGACATTATCGGGGTCGATGATAATACATTTTGTAATAGGACAAACAGACTGACACGTTGGTTTGTCGTAATGGCCTATACATTCAGTGCAACGGGCAGGATCTATTTCATAGAACTCTTCGCCCATGGTGATCGCTTCGTTTGGACACTCAGGATCACACATATCGCAGTTGATGCATTTATCATTAATGAGCAATGCCATCGAATTATTTACCGTCTACAGAACCGTGAGGGCTACGAGTATCTTGACCGTTACTTAGGTTACGCATTAGTAGGCCGTACTCTAAGTCCATGTCAGCAGGTACTGGGATAAACATAAAGTGGCCATTACCTTTTGCATCATCAACAGATTCTGACTTGCGGTTTTCCATCATTTCAAGCGTGAAAACAACGTTACCTTGTGGTGTCATTACTTCAAGGCTATCGCCGACCAAGAATTTATTCTTCACATCAACTTCTGCAAGATCGCCACGTCGCTTACCTGTGAATTCACCCACAAATTGTTGAGTATCAGAAATTGAGTAACCGTACTCGTAGTTCTGGTATGCATCATGTGTGTGACGGCGTAAGAAACCTTCGGTGTAACCACGGTGAGCAAGGCTTTCTAGTGTACCCATTAGGCTTTCATCAAATGGTTTGCCAGCTACAGCATCATCAATTGCTTTACGGTATACCTGAGCGGTACGCGCACAGTAGTAGAAAGATTTAGTACGACCTTCAATTTTTAATGAGTGTACACCCATCTTCGTTAGACGCTCTACATGCTGGATAGCACGTAGGTCTTTCGAGTTCATAATGTAAGTGCCGTGCTCATCTTCAAAAGCAGCCATTTTTTCTTCAGGACGGTGAGATTCAGAAAGTAGAATCACTTCGTCTGTTGGCTTACCAAGGCCAAGAGTGTTGTCAGGGCGAGCTTCTTGAACTTCCACTTCCTGAACATTAACACCAGTATCTGCAGGGTTAGCTTCAACAATTTGACCGTTTTCGTCTTCTTTTGCTGCTTCTGCTTTGTATTCCCAACGACAAGCGTTAGTACAAGTACCCTGGTTCGGGTCACGTTTGTTCATGTAACCAGATAGAAGACAGCGGCCAGAGTAAGCCATGCAAAGTGCACCATGAACAAAAATTTCTAATTCTGTTTCTGGGCAGTTTTCGCGAATTTCTTCGATTTCTTCTAGCGATAGTTCACGAGAAAGAATGACACGCTCAACACCTTGGGTAGACCAAAATTTAACGGTTGCCCAGTTAACGGCGTTCGCTTGCACTGATAGGTGAATAACCACTTCAGGGAAGTTTTCACGTACCATCATGATAAGACCTGGATCAGACATGATTAAGGCGTCTGGGCCCATTTCAACGATAGGTTTAAGATCGCGAATGAAGGTCTTTAATTTTGAGTTATGTGGCTGAATGTTACATACCACGTATAGCTTTTTGCCTTGTGCATGTGCTTCGTCGATACCAATCTTAAGGTTCTCGTGATTGAACTCGTTGTTACGAACACGAAGGCTATAACGTGGTTGGCCAGCATAGACGGCATCTGCACCGTACGCAAAAGCGTAGCGCATGTTTTTAAGGCTGCCCGCAGGGGATAACAATTCAGGTTTAAACATATCTCAAATTCTCGTTGTCTGATTGCAAATCAGGCCGCAATCACCTAGTGATGCGGAAGGAGCGCGGATTTTACTGTGATCGGTGCCTCATAGCAATTATCAGGCAAAAAAAGTGGTTATTCAGGTATGCAAAAACAGGATGAATCTGGAAAGTGGGGATAACAGATGCAAAAAAGAGCGCCGAAGCGCTCTTTTTAATGTTTGACTGGCTATAAAGAAGGATTAACCTTTTTCTTCTAAACCACCCAACACTTCAAATACGTTTGGTAAGAATACCGAGAATTCACCACACATGAGTGATAAGTCTGCATCAATACGAGCAGCCATATCTTCACGGTCGATATCCTCGTTTTGATCTTTGATCTCATCAGAGAACTTCAGACGTTTAACGCTTAAATCATCTGCAAGAATGAAATCAATACGATCTTGCCAGTTAAGCGAAAGCTTCGTTACCAGCTTATCTGCTTCAATGTGTGCCAGAATTTCGTCACAACTTAGATCTTGTTGCTTGCAGCGGATAACGCCACCTTCTTCAAGAATAGCTTTAAATTCAGCTTCTTCACCAATAGTGAAGCCTGTTGGTGAGGTATTTGAACGTACCCATTCTGTCATTGTCAGTTCTGCAGGCTTTTCTGGAGTTACAGGTACAACTGGCAATGAACCGATAGATTTACGCAATAGTGCCAGTAAATCTTCAGCTTTCTTGTAGCTACCCGCATCAACCACAATGTAGCCTTGTTTCGGCATGATAAGTGCGTAAGTTTGCTGATGACGGCTGAATGCGCGTGGTAAAAGATCCATCACGATGTCGTCTTTAATTGAGTCTTTTTCGCTTTTCTTCAGCTTACGACCCAGCTCTTGTTCCTGCATTTCTACTTTTGCATTAAGCGATTCCTTAATGACAGAAGAAGGCAGCATTTTTTCTTCTTTACGTACGCAAACAAGAATGTTGTCACCGACGACGTGAGTGAACATATCACCGTGCTTACCTAGCGCATGTACCCAGCCAAACTTTTGGATGTCTTGGCTACCACAAGGTGTGAAGCGGAATTCTTCCAACTGTTTTTCGATCTGCTCAGGGTTTAAGTCGATTTCACGGGTAAAGCGATAGGTCAGTATGTTTTTAAACCACATCATGGTAGTTACAAATCCTAGGGTTGTGCATTTGAGGCTTAATACTATTGTATTGCTGCGGTTTTGTCGCAATTTTTCTGATGAGGATTTGCGTGGATATTACGATTTGTAGGGTACAATCGAGGAAGTTTTTCTTGGCTTGCGCATACATATCATAATGAAAATTCTTCACACATCAGATTGGCATCTCGGACACCAGCTACATGGTTATAGTCGTGATTATGAACATCAAACTTTTTTAGATTGGTTAGCCGATACCTTAGAACAGCAACAGATTGATGCCTTGCTGGTTGCAGGCGATATTTTTGATACCGCGAATCCTCCTGCTAGTGCGTGGCGCATGCTGTATCGATTTCTTGCGCGTGTCGCGAAAAGTTTGCCAAACCTTGATGTAGTGATGATAGGGGGAAATCATGACTCCCCAAGTAAGTTAGATGCCCCGCATGAATTATTGAAAGCTTTTGATTTGCATATGGTGGGCGGTATTCACCGTGATGAAAGTGGACAGCTTGATCACGATCGCATGTTGATTCCGATTACGAACAAACAAGGTGAGCAAGCTGCTTGGGTATTAGCCGTGCCTTTTTTACGCAGCGCCGATTTGCGTACTGAAGATCTTGATGAAGATGATGATCGTCTGATTAAAGGCGTAGAAACCTTATATGGCGAAATGACAGAGGCTGCTCGTGCGTTACAGACAGAACAGCAAGCATTGATCGGTATGGGGCATGCGTATATGGCGTCTGGCAAATTATCTGAAATGTCGGAACGTCGTGTTTTGGGTGGTAATCAACATGCCTTACCTGCATCCATATTTGCTGACGATATAACCTATGTTGCTCTCGGACATTTGCATTTAGCCCAGCGAGTGGCCAAGAAAGAACATGTTCGTTATTGCGGTTCGCCAATTCCGCTATCAATGTCTGAACGTAATTATGCCCACCAAGCGGTTATTGTTGAACTCGATGGTAAAGCCGTCAGCCAAATTGAGTCGATAACGATTCCTCGTACCGTTGATATGTTGAAAGTTCCATCATCGCCGGCTCCACTCGATCAAGTGTTGGAAGCGCTTGAAGCGCTATCGGTTGATGAGATACCCCGTGAGCAACAACCATTTTTAGAAGTGCACGTACTGCTTGATAAACCCCAAGCATTATTGCGAGAAAAAGTATTGCAAGCCATCGATAGTAAAGCTGTGCGATTAGCTAAAATTACCCCGCATTATCAGCAACAAGAGCAACAAGATTCGTTAAATCATCGACGTTTATCAGATGTTTCACCCGAGCAAGTGTTCGCCTTAAGTTGGGCGAAGAAATATCAAGGTGATCCAGATGAAGCGATGGCATCTGCTTTCGAACAGTTATTGATTCAAGTTGAAGATGCCCAAGATGGTGATGCAGTGCGTAGTGAAGGTGGTAAATAATGAAAATTTTAGCATTACGAGGTGAGAACCTTGCCAGCTTGCAAAGTAAATTTGAGATCGATTTTGCGGGTGGTCGTCTAGGTGAGGCGGGTTTATTTGCAATAACGGGAAAAACCGGTGCAGGTAAATCGACCTTATTAGATGCGATTTGCCTAGCGTTATACGATCGTATTCCTCGTCTGCAATCGAATAAAAAAAATGATGCTGAAATTGGACGTGATAGCGATGAAAATCGAATTAAAGCGAACGATGTAAGAAGCATTTTATCTCGCGGCAAAGCAGAGGCATTTACCGAAGTTGATTTTGTTGCCAACGACGGTAGCCATTGGCGATCGCATTGGCATGTTCGTCGTGCTCGTGGGCGTGCTGAAGGGCGAGTTCAAGCTGCAGAACAATGGCTTGAAAACCTCGATACTGGGCAGCGTTTTGCGGGTAAGAAGCAAGAACTACAAGCTGAAATTGAACGCTTGATCGGCTTAACCTTCGAACAGTTTCGTCGTGCGGTGATGTTACCGCAAGGGGAGTTTGCCGCGTTCTTAAAAGCGGGGGCTGATGATCGAGCTGCACTGCTAGAACGTATGACGGGCGGTGAAATATACGGCCAGTTGTCTGTGGCAGCTTATGAGCGTGCCCGCGTTGAAAAGCAGACATTAACTCAGCTGCAAGATAAATTGGGTGATATTGCTTTGTTATCGGACGATGAAAAGCAATTACTAAGCACCCAATGTGAGCAACTAAAGGAACAAGTGAAGCAATTAGATGCTCAGCTAAACGAATTTAAACAACACCAACAAACACTAAAAACTGAGTCAGTGTTAGCAGCACGTGTGGCTGAAACGCAGCAAAAGTGCATAGAAGCTCAACAGCAAAAAGAGCTGGCTCTGCCGCGTTACGAGCAATTAACGTTAATTGACAAAGTACAGCCGGCACATCGCGATTTTTCTTTGCTTCAACAAGTCAGCTCACAGCTGGCTAAGATTGAACAAGCACTGGTACTGACAGAAACTCGGTTAGTAACAGAGCAACAAAAGTGTGCAGATGCTGATTTACAGGCAAAGCAAGCGACAGAGGCGTTGGCTCAGCTTGACCAAGAGTGGCAACAATTAGAGCCCAAAATAAAAGAAGCTGCAAAGTGGGACCTGCAAGCCGATGGTTTGCGTATTCAATTAGCCGAACAGGAAAATGTTTTACAGCAAAACAGCGTTACCGTTACAGAACAGCAGCAGCACCTTCAGGTAATCCAACAGCAACAGCAGGTGCAGCAGCAACGTCAGCAGCAATTGTCGGCTGATCTTGAGCAAAGCCAGTCATTCAAAGGTGTGGCTGAGCATTATGCATCTGTTGAAGATAACCTACAGCAATATTTAGCGGCACACCGCGCTTACTCGGTACTGCGTAAAGAAAAGCTGCAAATAGAATTTGAACAAGACAATAATCAGCAGCAGCGGGTAGTACTAGAGCAGCAAGTACAAACACTGCAAATTAATAAATCGAATTGTGAAGCGCAAAGCAAAACGCTTGATCTTGAACAGTTAGAGCAACAGCAAACGCAAGAGCGCGCACAGTACGCAGAAAAGCAGCAACATCGCGATGTATTGCGTCAGGCTATTTCGGGAACCAAGGAATGGGTATTGCTGCTAGTTCAAGCAGGCAAGTTACAAACAGATCAGCATGAATTACAGGGTGTGTTAGCGCAATCAGAGCAACGTCTAACGGTATTGCAGCCAGAACTTGATATTCTTTCGGTTCAGCAGAAAGAAGTTGAATACATGCTGCAGCAAAGTCGCGCTGTCATGAATCTGGGTGATTACCGCAATGAATTAAAAGATGAAGAAGCTTGTCCGTTGTGTGGTTCGCTTGAGCATCCTTATGCGAGCAGCAACCCCGTTGTTGATGGGTTATTACAAAGCCAACAACAACGCTTACAAATGCTGACTAAGCAACTGCAAGATGGTGATGTTGAGCGACGCCAGCTTCAGCAATCATTACCTAGAGATCAGCAACGTTTGGTCTTGCTCAATACTGAATTTCAGCAGCTTAATATTCGTATTGAGCAGCTATACACGCAGTATGAAAGCATATTTTTCGCAGTAAATAGTGCTGAAGTAATACAGCCACAAGCTGCTCTTCAAACACTCAACCAGCAATTGCTCCAATGGCAGCAAGACGTTGAACAGGCTGACAATGATCTAAAAAAACTACAGCAAAGTGGTGAACAACGTCAGCAGCAAATCTTGCTGGGGCGTCAGTTGCACACTCAGCTACAACAGCTTCAACAGGATGAGTCGAAGTTAACCAAGCAGCTTCATGAATTAGCGCAAGCCACTATGCAATGGCAAGAGCGTCTTAAATCACTTGAAAAGCAAAGCGCAACTCAAGAGGCAATACGCACATCACGCTCGAATACACTGAATGAGCAATACACCAGCAACGTGTGGCTTGAGCAATTAAAAGTACAAGGTGAAGAAGGATTCTTCCAGCAGCTTAATCTGGATGTTCAACAGTTTATGGCTAACCAACGTGACTTACTGGCAAGTGAAAAGTTACAGGCAGAGCTTGCACCTAAGATCGCAGAGGCAGAAACGTTACTGCAAAATACGCAAAAGCAATGTTCAACCACGGGTGAAAAAGTCGCGTTACTGAAAAAAGACATTCAACAAACTTGGCTACAACGCGTAGAGGTTATTGGCGAAAATAATCTACAGCAAGTAGAGCAGCAACATAAACAAGCGTTAAAGCAACAACAAGAGGCGATAACCCAAATACAAGCCGTCCAGCGCCAGTCTGGCGAAGCACAAGCAGCCGCAGATGCCGCATTGAAAAGTGCCCAACAGCAACAAATAGAGACGCAGAAAGAACAGCAAAAAGCAGTAACTCGTTGGAATGAGTGGCAGCAAAAACTGGCGTTAACCGAACAACAGCTTACGGCATTACTGAGTAAAGAGGATGCATGGTTAGCCCAAGAACGTGACGATCTAAAGTTGATTGAACAAGCGCTATCTTCCGCGTTAACGGTGTTAGTGGAACGCGAACAAGCGGTTATTGAGCATCAAGCATTAGCGGCTTTATCACATCAGTGGCTAGTACAGCATGAGCTGGCAGAAGACAGTGAGCAACAAGCTGAATTAGTTGCTGATTGGAACCAGCAAAAAAGTGCATTGGATGAGCAAGTCTTCCAACATCGTCAGCAATTAGAGTTGGCGAAACAAGCTGAGTTACAATCGGGTGAATTGACTCAACAGTTAATAAAACAGCAAACGCAAACTGAATTATGGCTACAAATGAATGAGTTGATTGGTTCGGCTACCGGTAATAAGTTCCGTACCTTGGCACAAGGTTTAACATTGCAACAATTGGTGATTTTAGCCAATGAGCATTTGCAAGATTTAGCCCCTCGTTATGCTTTACAACCCGTACCGGGCAGCCCGTTAGCACTGCAAGTGATCGACCATGATATGGGGGATGAAGTACGCAGTGTTGAATCGTTATCGGGTGGTGAAAGCTTCTTAGTGTCTCTTTCTTTGGCGTTGGCACTTGCCTCGTTGGCTGCGGATACGCGTCAGCTAGGTTCTTTGTTTATAGATGAAGGCTTCGGCACATTAGATCCTGATAGTTTAGAGATGGCATTAGCTTGTCTTGATGCATTGCAGGCGGATGGGCGTCAGATTGGGGTGATTTCACACGTAGGCACATTGGTTGAACGTATCGGTGTACAAGTTGCGGTAGAAGCGGTGGGTGGCGGTCGTAGCCAAGTATCGATTAAAGGATAAACATAAGTAATTGAATACAGATGAAGTGTCATTAACACAATAAGATACTAGATGCATTGCACTTGGAAAAACACTTGGTTACGTTTTTATCGCCAAGAGTCACAAAAGTGTCATACTTAACACACATAATGACGCTCAAATACAGCAACTACTAGGTAAGTATCACTATGGTAAGAAGGATTCTTGTTGTAGAAGACGAAGCACCAATCCGCGAGATGTTGTGTTTTGTTCTAGAACAAAAAGGCTATCAACCAATTGAAGCCGAAGATTATGATGATGCATTAGAAAAAATTTGTGAACCTTATCCCGAATTGATTCTAATGGATTGGATGTTACCGGGTGGCTCAGGCATTAACCTGATTAAGCACCTAAAGCGTGATGAACTAACGCGTCAGATCCCTGTAGTAATGTTAACTGCACGTGGTGAAGAAGAAGATAAAGTGCGTGGCCTTGAAGTGGGTGCTGATGATTACATCACCAAACCATTTTCACCGAAAGAGCTAATGGCACGTCTTAAAGCAGTAATGCGTCGTGTATCACCTACGTCATTGGATGATGTTATTGATGTACAAGGTTTAAAGTTAGATCCTGTGTCGCACCGTGTAACAACTAATGATGAACCATTAGATATGGGACCAACAGAGTTTAAGATGCTGCATTTCTTTATGACACACCAAGAGCGTGTATATAGTCGTGAGCAGTTGTTGAACAATGTGTGGGGCACTAACGTGTATGTTGAAGACCGCACGGTTGATGTACACATTCGTCGTTTACGTAAAGCGCTTGAAGCGGGCGGACACGATAAAATGGTACAAACAGTGCGTGGTGCGGGTTACCGATTCTCGACACGTATGTAATGGTATGATTGTTTAGAGCAAGATCTGTTTAGCTTAAACAGTGCCTATCAACAGTAAAGTATGATCTCTGTTGCCACACGGTGAATGAGAGAACAGAAGTATATTGAAAAGCGATGAAGGGACGAAAGCGAGTCTTCATTGATATGGAGTTTGAATGGTTGAGCGGTTGTCGTGGAAAAAGCTGGTTTGGGAACTGGCATTTTTTTACTTTCCTTGGGTAATTCTCGGTTTAGTGTTTGGCTATTTGCCGTGGTTCTTATTGGTTGCAACCTGGATTCAGTTAATCTGGCACTTTCATAATCAATTGAAGATGTCTGACTGGCTATGGAAAGAGCGTAGCCTGACTCCCCCTTCTGGTTCTGGTAGCTGGGAACCGCTTTTTAATGGCATGTATCGTTTGCAGCAGCGTAATCGCCGTCGTCGTCGAGAACTTGCCACATTAATTCGCCGCTTCCGAAATGGTGCGGAATCCCTGCCAGATGCCGTTGTTGTTTTTAGAAGCGAAGGCAATATTGTTTGGTGTAATAAACTGGCACAGCATTTATTGGGTTTACGCTGGCCGGATGATGCTGGCCAGCCGATCAGTAATCTATTACGTAGCCCTGATTTTGTTCGCTATATAGCCAAGCAAGAATTTGAGTATCCGTTAGAAATCACTTCACCGCTAAATTATGACCGTACATTAGAGCTGCGTATCATGCGTTATACCGAAGGTGAATACCTGATGGTTGTGCGTGATGTTTCTCAATTGAAGCAGTTAGAAGGTATGCGTCGTAACTTCTTTGCTAATGTATCCCATGAATTACGCACCCCTATGACGGTGCTGCAAGGTTACCTGGAAATGTCGAAAGACCCAGAGATGCTAGCGGGGCCAATGTGGGGTAAAGCACACGGTGTAATGACCGAGCAACTTGTTCGTATGAACTCTTTAGTCGAGCAGTTGTTAACTCTCTCTAAGATTGAAGCGGCGCCGACTATTGAGTTGGAAGAAATCGTTAATATACCTGCCATGCTCGACATTCTTGAGAAAGAGGCCATCTCGTTAAGTGGTGATAAAAATCAACACTTAACGTTTGATGTTGACGCATCATTAAATGTCTTTGGTGATGAAGATCAGTTACGCAGTGCCGTGTCTAACTTGGTATATAATGCCGTTAAACACACTCCTAGCGATGCCAATATTACAGTGCGATGGTACCTTTCAGCTGGTGGCCCAAGGTTAGAAGTAACTGATAGTGGTGAAGGTATTGGACCGCAACATATTCACCGCTTAACTGAGCGTTTTTATCGAGTTGATAAAGCGCGTTCACGTGAAACTGGTGGTAGTGGGTTAGGTCTAGCTATTGTGAAGCATGCGCTGAGCCACCACGATTCACAACTTGAGATTGAAAGTGAGTTAGATAAAGGCAGTACCTTTTCTTTCACCTTGCCTCAACGGTTAGTGGCACAAGCAGCATAATCGCGACGCTAACAAAGCTTAATCAATAGCGACCATAGACGGTCGCTTTTGCCGTTTTATTTTTGGCTGAATGTATAAGGACAATCACCTAATATGAGTGTAATACGCCGTATTCTTCCCATGATACTTGCATTCAGTATGCACAACGCTTGGGCATTAGATGCCGATTTAGCTAAATACCAGAAGATCAGTGGTGTCTCTGGTAATTTATCGTCTGTGGGTTCAGATACGCTCGCCAACCTGATGACCTATTGGGGCGAAGAATTTAAACGTAAATACCCGAATGTAAATATTCAAATTCAAACCGCGGGTTCGTCTACAGCCCCAACTGCATTAACAGAAGCGACGGCTCAACTAGGTCCTATGAGCCGTAAAATGAAGACCAAAGAAATTGAAGCTTTTGAGCATGAATACGGTTATAAACCGACAGCTATTCGTGTTGCCATTGATGCTTTAGCAGTGTTCGTTCATGAAGATAACCCGTTAAAGGGCATTAATTTTGAGCAGCTTGATGCTGTATATTCTCGAACGTATCGTTGTGGTGCAACGCAGCCGATTACACGTTGGGGGCAGTTAGGGTTAACAGGGCGTTGGGCTGACCGAGATATTCAACGCTTTGGGCGAAATTCGGTATCAGGTACGTATGGCTATTTTAAGCAACGGGCGCTGTGCAAAGGTGACTTTCTTAATAATGTTAATGAGCAGCCAGGCTCTGCATCCGTTGTACAGTCGGTATCAACATCATTGAACGCGATTGGTTATTCGGGTATTGGTTATAAAACGACGGGTATTCGTGCGATTCCAGTGGCGAAAGAGGGAGATAACTATGTGGATGCAACGATTGAGAATTCAATAAATGGCAGTTACCCACTAGCACGTTACCTCTACGTATATGTTAATAAGCACCCGAATAAACCATTAGACCCAATTTTAACGGAATTTTTTAAATTTGTTTTATCGCACAATGGGCAAAGTGTCGTTGAAAAAGATGGGTATATTCCATTACCCAAAAGTGTGGTCGAAGCCGATTTAGCCTTGCTTAAACTATTGAATTAACAGCTATTGAGCTGGGGTTTATTAAACTAAATTAAACGCAATAAATCGAGATAACTAGGTTTTAGTTATCTCGATTGTTGATGCTCATTGCTCTTCAGCAATAGATAACTGCCAGCCAGCCTTTTGCCAATATTCTTGTTCTTTGATTAAATCCGCCGCTAATAATTTATTACTGCTTAGCCAACCGACGGGTAACATCAGTTGCCAGTGTTCTTTCTCTGCTTTAATTTTGATGTTTGGTAAGGGGTCATCAATACGTTGCCCGTTTAGAGCGGTAGCAATCCGTAGCGTGCGAATTAAAGGGTATAAATGCTTACGTTTGTAGATGCTAAGCTCTGGCATTTCTTCAAGTTTTAATGCTTTGCGTTGAAAGCGTACCAAGGTGGCTAATACTGTTTGCTGTTCTAGATTAAAGCCAGGCATCGTACTGTGGCGAAGTAAATAAGCAGAATGACGGTGAAACCCTGGATAGCTAATACTTAATCCCACTTCGTGAAGTAATGCGCCCCAACTCAATAATATAGAGAGCTCTGATTTTGCTAACCCAGGGTGCGTGTCTATTTGGTCATAAAAATATTCAGCGGTATGTTGCACACGGTTTGCTTGGTCAATATCGATATTATATTGCTTTGCCATGGCGTTTGCCGTGCGTGTACGAATATCGCTATGACGGAAACGATCTTCCATTTCATACAATAAACCTTCACGTAGTGCGCCATCTGAGTAAATCATTTCATCTATATTTAAAGCGCTAAACACCGCACTTAAAATCGCAAGACCAGCAGCAAAAACGGGTTTACGGTCATCGGTTAAACCGAGTAGAACAAGATCTTCAGTTGTTTTGAATGACAATACTTGTTCGATAAGTTGGTTCAAGCGTTTGCTGGTAATTACCCCATCTGAGTAACCGTTAGCGATTAATACCTCTCGAATGGCTTTTATCGTACCAGAGGATCCGACTGCTTTATCCCAACCGAATTTACGGTACTTACTGGTAATGCTTTCCATTTTTTGTTGTGCGGCAAGTTGCGCTTCAGCGAAGTTTTTACTATTTAACTTAGCATTTTGAAAGTGGTTTTTGTTATAGCTTACACACCCCATATGTTTGCTATAAAGCACATGTGTATCGAATTCTTCACCTATCACTAGCTCAGTACTGCCGCCGCCTATATCGACAATCAATTTACGACCTGCATTGGGTTGGGTGTGAGCGACGCCTAAATAGATTAAACGCGCTTCTTCTGTGCCAGGAATGATCTCTATGGGATAGGGCATTATGTTTTCTGCACGCTTTAAAAAAACGTGGGCATTGCGAGCTTGTCGTAGGGTATAGGTGGCTGCGATACGTACATTTTCGGGTGCGAAACCTTGTAATCGTTCTGCAAACATCGTTAAGCAATTTAAACCACGTTGAATCGCAGCTTGATCTAAATTCTGTTGTGAATCCAGCCCTGAAGCTAGATGTACCCGCTGTTTGTGGCGGCTGATAATTTGCAAGCTTTGCCCTACAACACGGGCTACAACCATATGGAAGCTGTTTGAGCCCATATCAATTGCTGCAATTTCACGAGGACGTTCGTTATTAATAAGTGTCATTTTTTATTATCGCCTTCTCTGCTCGTTTCTTCAGCTGCTTTTCACTGTGTTTTAGGTAATCGTAAATGGCGATTTGTGAACGAATTTTACGACGATTGCCACGTGGCACATATTGATTGCTCATATCTTTATCGAGAATGCGTGCCTTTACTGTATCTGTAAGCTGAATGTTTAAGATGTCGATGATTTTTTTCTTTAATGCTGGATCATTAATCAGGCAACCCACTTCAATGCGGTGGTCGATGTTACGTGTCATCCAGTCGGCAGAAGAGATCATGACATCTGGGTCATTATTATTATTGAATACTGCTACCCTTGGGTGCTCAAGAAAACGGTCAATAATACTGATTGCGGTAATGTTTTCACTGATCCCTTTTAACCCTGGAATAAGCGCACACATCCCTCGAACAATAAGCTTGATATTGACGCCGTTATTACTTGCCTGATACAGCATGTTAATCAAGCCCTTATCGACAAGATTGTTAACTTTAAGTGTAATACCTGATGGTAAGTTTTGCTTAGCATGTGCAATTTCACGATCAATTAAATCGTAGAGTCGATTTCGTGAGTTACGGGGGGAAACAATTAGGTGGGTAAATTCAACTGGGCGATAGGGATTTTGGATGTAACTAAAGACTTGCCTTACTTCGTCTGCAATTTCAGTGTTACAGGTCAGTAAGGAGAAATCTGTATAAATACGTGCTGTTTTCTCGTTAAAATTCCCTGTGCCAATGTGCGCATAGCGAATCAGTTTATCGTCTTCTTGTCGGGTGATAAGGCATAATTTAGAGTGAATTTTTAAACCTGGTACACCGAAAACAACATGTACTCCGGCTTCTGTTAATTGTTTTGCCCATTCAATGTTAGCTTCTTCATCAAAACGCGCTTGTAGTTCAACAACCACGGTGACGCGTTTGCCATTATTGGCTGCGTCGATCATTGAATCAATTACCCGAGAGTGTTTGGCTACTCGGTAGATATTAATTTTTATTGAACGTACTTTGGGGTCGTATGACGCTTGGCGAATAAATTCCGTTACATGGCTAAAGGTGTGATAGGGGTAATACAGCAAAATATCTTGTGTTTTAATTGCATCAAATGCATTACGAGCACGAGTGAAATGATAGCTTTGAATCGGCGGTAATGAGGTATTTTCGAGGTATTTACGCCCGACATTAGGAAAGCCGATAAAATCTTTGAAGTTATGGTAACGACCTCCGGGGATAATACTGTCGTAACGGGAAACTTTGAGTAACCCACACAGTACATCGATCATATTACCTGGCATATCACGCTGGTAAACAAAGCGTACTGGCATTGCTGTTATGCGTTGATTTAGCCCTTCAGACATTTGCTCCAGTAAGCCATGTTCTACCTCTTGGCTAAGATCGTATTCTGCGTCTCGGGTCATTTTCATTGAGTATGCAGTTAGGCTATCGTACTCAAAGAAACCATTGAAAATATCATCTAAGCAAAAGCGGATAATGTTATCGAGCAAAATGAGAGTTTTTTTTCGTTTACCTTTAGGTTCCGGCAATTCGATGAAACGAGGGAGTTGATCGGTTGGGATCTCAATAAGCGCATGACACTTTTTTTCACCTTGCTGCATTTCAATGGCAAGGTATGAGTATTCGTCTTTTAGAAATTGCAGTAGATCAATATCGTCAGTAAGCAGAATCGGCGTAATGTGAGGCAAAATGGAATCACGGAAATATCGACGCAGCCAATTTTGTTGATGCTCGTCTAATTGAAGATCGTTTACGAGAAAAATATGGCGACGTGCCATTTCAAGTAATATCTCATTGTATAAAGTATCAAAGTCTTGATTCATTTTTAACACCCGACTTTGAATTTTACTCAAAAGGTGCTTAGCACCATCATCGCCACCTTGTACCTGATTGATCAGAATTCGACGTTTAATATCGGCAAATCTGACTTTATAAAACTCATCGGTATTGCTAGAAAAAATACCCAAAAATCGAACCCGTTCAATTAGAGGAACCGATTTATCGGCCGCTTCTTGCAGTACTCGTTCATTGAATGATAACCAGCTAAGCTCTTTTTCAATATAGAGAGATTCCGTGCTCATTGTTTTCCTGTTGTATGATTTTATAGATCTGTCGTGAACCGATGTTTACTGGAGGTATGTAGACTTAGCGATGTGGTCTGATAAAAGTAGGGAATGACTCTTCACTCCCTATATTGAAGTACGTACAATTTATGCAGGTACGCAATCTTCGATATCTACAGTCAAATCATCGGCTAACTTTTCGAGTTCATCTTGAATAATATCCAGATCAATATTGGCTGGGGTTTCTAATTGAAAAGTAGCGATGAAAATGGGGTATCCCCAGTTAGGTGCGCTTTGAGTTTCTGTTTTCAATTTGTTGATATTGATGTTCAGTTGACTCAAAAGCGTCGTGACTTCTTTTACGATGCCTGGACGATCATTACCGGTTACGGTTAGTTGATGCAACTCTGGCACCGGCGCTGATTTTTTTGCTTCTTCCACGATGTGGATTTGTAATTCATCTATTTTATCTAAAGCTGCATTCAGTTGCGGCATGTCTTCAGGAGCAACTTCAACTTGCAGAATACCTGCAAACTGACCAGCCAGTTTACTCAGGCTACTACTTAACCAATTTCCGTTATTTTGGAAAACCGTGTCAGATAGTAGCTCTACAAGTCCAGAGCGATCTTTACCGATAATGGTAATGATGAGATGTTTCATAACGAATTTCCTTTTTCGCGATAGTGAGTAACAAGTAAAAGTAGAGTGAGACTTTTACATTAGTACTATACCCAAGTTACCTCAAGGTGTTCACTGAGATCACTCTGAATCCTGCATATTGAGGTAGCTTGGGTATATTAATTATTGAAGCACAGAGTGATTCTGTCCACATTCAAACAAGCTCCATGAGTTGAAATAAGAATAGGATCATAAATGATTAAGACTACTGACATTTTATTGCAACTTTATGTCATTTTAATCAGTAGGGACTTCAAGAAAGAGGTTACAATGATCTTTATGGATCCGTTTGTCACAAAATTGTCATCTAAAAGACATATTATTAGTAAACGTATAAAAAGCTAGAGGTAATAATGGCGAGTGCCAGCGCATTTTTGTTGGGGGAAAACCGTGGTCGACGTTTAAGAGACCGATTGGTGCGGTTTGGTGTAACAGCTGGTGGCATTTCTGTACTTATTACTTTGGTTTTGATCTTCTTTTATTTGCTTTATGTCACGCTGCCGATCTTCTCGTCAGTCACCGTAAAGCCGCGTAATGTCACTATTGCCTCTTTTCCTGATACAGTTGTAGCCGTTGGTATTGAAGAAAATAACGATCTCGCTTTTCGCTTTTCCAAACAAGGCGAACTGGCTTTTGTCAGCTTGAAACCTGAAGACTCACTCGCCCCTATAATTAGCCAGCATTCTATTGCCAATAATCCTGTTAGCTTTGCACAAAGTTTACCCCGCGATGCGATTTTTGCTTATGGGCAAAGCGATGGTTACGTTAACGTTGTAAAACCTCTTTTTCAGGTTAGCTTTCCTGATAATAAACGTATAAGCACAGCCAGTGTTTCTTACCCTTTGGGGCAATCACGTTTCTTACTTGATCCGCAAGGACAAGCCATTGTGGAACTTGCTATATCATCTCGAGATAGTGACGCAATTATTGTGGGTAAAACGGCCGATAACCGCATTGTTGCCATGACATTTAAAGGTCAAGACGATGCATTAAATAGCGGCTCATTAAATGCGACCTCTATCTGGCAATCGCATTCATTCGAAATTACAGACGTGCCACAAAACATTAATGAGATTATTGTTACCCCAGATGGGCGCACCGTCTATTTACGCAGTGGTAATTATATTTACGTCGTACAGGTAAACCAATCTGGTGCCAAAGTACGTGATGTCGTGAATGTGAGTGATAAAAATGGCAACATTGAAAAGATAGAGTTGCTGTCAGGTGCAAATTCATTGCTGCTTACCACCTCTGATCATTCTGTCTCGCAATGGTTTGAAGTTGTGCGTGAGGGTAAGCGATCGTTAGTGAAGGCCCGTAATTTTGAATTTTCAATTAGCCCTATAAAAGAGTTGGTTTCTGAATATTATCGCAAAGGTTTTTTTGCTGTACAGCAAGATGGCGTGTTGTCGGCATACTACACATCAGATCGTAACGTGTTATACAAAGAACACTTATTTGAGCAAGCACCAGATAAACTGGTTATTTCTCCTCGTGCTGATCGCTTGTTAGCCATTTCAGGGGATCAATGGCAAACCTATACCGTTAAAAACGCTCATCCTGAGATTGGCTTTGCTTCTTTGTGGCAACAAGTATGGTACGAAGGCTATCAAGAACCTGATTACGTATGGCAATCAACATCGGCAAGTGATGAATTTGAACCTAAGTTGAGCTTGGTGCCTATCGTGTTTGGTACGCTAAAAGCTGCATTGTATGCCATGTTTTTTGCCATACCGCTAGCATTGGCTGGCGCGATTTATACTGCATACTTTATGTCATCTAGAATGCGTAATGTGGTAAAGCCAACCGTAGAAATAATGGAAGCGCTACCAACGGTTATTCTCGGCTTCTTAGCAGGATTGTGGCTAGCCCCGATTGTAGAAATGTACCTGTCAGGTATTGTGATGAGCTTGATTCTATTCCCTGTAACTATTTTATTGGTTGGCTGGGGATGGGCAGTATTACCAGGTAAATGGCGACACCGTATTCCTAATGGTTTTCACATTGCGATTCTGATGCCTGTGATTGTGCTATTAGGTTACGGGTGTATAGCGGCGAGTCCGTATATCGATCAATGGTTATTTGACGGTGATGTGCGCGGCTTTCTTACCAATGAATTAGGTATTGGCTACGATCAGCGCAACGCCCTCGTCGTTGGTATTGCGATGGGGTTCGCGGTTATACCTACCATCTTCTCTATTGCAGAAGATGCCATTTTTTCAGTGCCGGGTCATTTAACCAGTGGTTCATTAGCATTGGGTGCAACGCATTGGCAAACTCTGACGAAAGTGGTTCTGTTAACGGCAAGTCCGGGTATTTTTTCTGCGGTAATGATGGGGCTAGGGCGAGCTGTAGGTGAAACAATGATTGTGCTGATGGCTACGGGGAACACCCCGATTATGGATTGGAATATTCTGCAAGGGATGCGTACATTAGCGGCAACGATCGCAATTGAAATGCCAGAATCTGAAGTCGGTAGTTCACATTATCGTGTCTTATTTCTTGCCGCATTTGTGTTGTTTATATTCACCTTTATTTTTAATACTATCGGTGAATTGGTTCGCCAGCGTTTACGCGAAAAGTACAGTTCATTGTAATAACCACGTGCGTGATAGTACGGATGGCCAGTGTGTATTCGTGCGTTGATTCAAATAGAGTTTATTCTGCCGTTATAGAGATATGGAATATGTTGATTAATGATTAAGTGGTTTAAATCAGGCTCGCCTTGGATATGGCTTACTGCGGGTGCGGTAAGTTTAAGTCTGGTTGCTGTATTGGGTTTATTGCTATTGATTGGTTGGAAAGGGCTCAGTTTTTTTTGGCCGGCTCCTGTATATCAATTTGATGTGTCGTTTAATGGTAGCAACCAAATTATTATTGGTGAAATATATGAACAAAAAAGTGTTTCGGTTGAGCAGCTAGCTGACGCAGGAATCGATGTTTCTAACATTGAAGGTAATACTGTGCCTCGCTATTTAATTAAAACGGGTAACCGAGAGCGCGTTGCGCTTGATTTTATAACGTTACTGAAAACGCAAATCACACGGCAAGTATTGGCAGATAATATTGCGGTTATCGATCGTGATAAGAACGGTAAGTTCTACGGTTATCCTATCGGTTTTATTGATGGCGGTCAGCGTCGTGGCATCGAAGATATTGAGAGCGGCTTATTACAAGCCAGCCTTGTACGTACCCAATTAGACAACCTAAAAAACAGTGAAATTGCAGATATTAATTGGCAATTAAATCAGCAGCGGTTAAAGCAACGCAAGTTAGCCTTGAATGAATCATCAAACGATCCTGCACAGATCTCATTAGATGAATCGGCACAACAATCGATTGATACAGAAATAAAACGGTTACAAGATGCTTATTCAGAGGTAGAACAACGCCTATTTGTGTTGCAAGAAAAATTGCAAAATGATGCATTAGTTGTCGTTGATATGCATGGCAATGAAGTGATGTTGCCGATGATACAAGTGCTGGATATGTGGTATCCGAACAATTTATCATTCTTGGGTAAGCTTACGCATTGGGGGCATCAAGTGGTTAAATTTTTAACCGAAGATCCCCGCGAAGCTAATACTGAAGGTGGCGTTTTCCCTGCTATTTTTGGCACTGTTTTCATGGTGTTACTAATGAGTATTATAGTGACACCATTAGGCGTAATGGCTGCTATTTACCTACATGAATATGCAGGTAAAAATGGCTTTACTAAGCTTATTCGTGTAGCTGTGATTAACTTAGCGGGTGTGCCTTCCATTGTATACGGTGTGTTTGGTTTAGGCTTTTTCGTATACATGGTTGGGGGAACCATCGATGATGTGTTCTTTTCGTCACAACTGCCAACGCCTACTTTTGGTACACCAGGTATTTTATGGTCGGCACTGACATTAGCCATTTTAACCTTGCCTGTTGTGATTGTATCAACAGAAGAAGGTTTGGCGCGTATTCCTAGCTCAGTGCGTCATGGCTCATTAGCATTAGGTGCCACGCAGTCTGAAACGTTATGGCGCATAGTATTACCAATGGCAAGCCCAGCGATAATGACTGGTTTAATTTTAGCGGTTGCACGTGCAGCAGGTGAAGTTGCCCCTCTTATGCTGGTGGGGGTCGTGAAAATGGCACCCACGTTACCTGTTGATGGTCATTTTCCTTATGTACATTTAGACCGTAAGTTTATGCACCTTGGCTATCATATTTATGATGTCGGCTTTCAGAGCCCCAATGTAGAAGCTGCTCGGCCATTGGTGTATGCCACCTCATTTTTACTAGTGACAGTTATCGTCGGATTGAATTTAACAGCCATTGGTATTCGAAATCATCTACGTGAGAAATTCCGCTCTTTAGAGCAGTAACGCGTTGATATAATAGCGAGAAATACATGCTTTCAGTTAATCCATCAATGGGCTTATTTGAACCATTAGATTTAGCCTCGTTACCCGATGACAAAACGGCGATGTCAATCGAAGGGCTCGATCTTCATTACGGTAATACACAAGCGCTATTCGATATTAATATGCGCGTTGCTAAAGGGCAGGTAACGTCATTCATTGGTCCGTCAGGTTGCGGTAAATCGACGTTATTACGCTGTATTAACCGAATGAATGAATTAGTGGAAGGTTGTCGTGTTGATGGCAAGATCATGCTTCATGGTCAAAATATTTATGACAGCAAAGTGGATGTAGCATCATTACGTCGCCGAGTGGGTATGGTATTTCAGCGCCCGAATCCATTTCCTAAATCGATTTATGAAAATGTGGTTTATGGGCTGCGTTTGCAAGGATTGAAAGAGCGTCGAGTGCTTGATGACGCGGTTGAAAAATCATTACGTGGTGCGGCGTTATGGGATGAGGTAAAAGATCGTTTGCATGAAAATGCCTTTGGTTTATCAGGTGGTCAGCAGCAACGTTTGGTGATTGCCCGAGCGATTGCGATTGAGCCTGAGGTCTTGTTATTGGATGAGCCGACATCAGCATTGGATCCTATTTCGACGCTGACAATTGAAGAATTGATCAATGATCTAAAAATGAAGTACACGGTCATTATCGTAACCCATAACATGCAACAGGCTGCCCGAGTGTCGGATCAAACCGCATTTATGCACATGGGTGAGTTAGTGGAATACTCTAGCACCAATGATATTTTTACTACCCCAAAAGAGAAACGCACTGAAGATTACATTACTGGCCGATATGGTTAAGGAGTCGCAATATGTTAGATAATTTAAGCCTTGGCCGTCATATTTCTGGTCAGTTTAATGCCGAATTAGAAAGTATCCGTACGCATGTATTAGCGATGGGCGGGCTAGTTGAACAACAGCTCGCTGATTCATTAAAAGCAATGCACCAGCAAGATGCTGAATTAGCCAAACGTGTGATTAAAGATGATCACAAAGTGAATGCGATGGAAGTTGCAATTGATGAAGCGTGCACGCGTATTATCGCGAAACGTCAGCCAACCGCGAGTGATTTACGGTTAGTTATCGCTATTATTAAAACGATTACTGATCTAGAGCGTATCGGTGATGTAGCAGAAAGTATTGCGAAAGTGGCGTTAGAAAACTTCACGAATAAACAATATAACTTATTAGTATCGTTAGAAGCTCTTGGTCAACATGCCGTGAAAATGTTGCATGATGTACTTGATGCATTTGCGCGAATGGATGTAAAAGCAGCTGTTGAAGTGTACCAAGAAGATGATCGTATTGATCGCGAATATGAAGCGATAATTCGTCAATTGATGACATATATGATGGAAGATCCGCGCTCAATACCGAATGTATTACAAGTAATGTGGTCGGCGCGTTCTATTGAGCGAGTTGGTGACCGCTGCCAAAATATTTGTGAATATATTATCTATTTCGTTAAAGGCAAAGATGTTCGTCATACCAACCCAGATGAAATAGGCAATGTCTTGAAGTGATTAATAACAGCCGTATACACCCTGAATACGTTATACAGGGTGCTTTACGGCGTAGTTATTAAACTTGTAGTTATTTAAAACTTATAGCTGTTTAAAACTTATAGTTAGCACCGATGTAGAATGTACTGTAATCAGAGTCGACGCCTAATGGCTCAACAGAAATAGCCTTGTAACCAGCCTTGATTGTCACGTTTTGATTGAAATCATAGCCTGCTTCTAAGCCGTATGACAAGCCAGTATCACTGTCAGAGAATTTCTCAACATCCCCCAAAATGTCTTCTTTGAATTCTTCTTTTACACTGTGTAAGCCCAATTGAGCACCTGCGTAAAAGTTATCATTGAAATAATATTTAGGTTTTACATTGATACCGAATGAGTGAGCTTTCAATTCGGCAGACCAACCATCAATTATTGTTACTTTATCTTTACCATAGCTACGATATTCACCTTCGACACCAATGACAATCTGTTGCGTGATTTGGAAGTTGTAGCCTGCCACCAAGCCAATGCCTGTATCAAATGATTCGCTATCTAGGCGGTTTGAGCCTAAGTCAGTACCAATATAAAAACCGTCTTTAGATGCTAAGGCTGGAGCTGAAAGTAAAGATGCGATAGTTAGAGCAAAAATTGTCTTTTTCATGATATACCCAAATAAATAAGTTGTGATTATTTTTATATCCGCAGAAGTAACGGCGTTTCGATGTGATAAATATTAAATCAAACACTGTTCACAATATAATTAGTTTGGTCTATATCGATTATTAGGAATGCTTATTACCTGTGGTAAGTGTTCATGCCGAAGGGGTATATTGGAGGCTTATTTGGAACTCAGTAACTTAATTATCGTTGTTGATGAATATGTGAGGGGAGGAAAAGTAGGTTTGATAATACGATCAAAAAAGCCCCTAATAGAAAGATAAAGGCTATTAGGGAGAGTGGCCAAAAGGCAAAAACAGTATTGCAGCCTCAACAAAAAACGGAAGCATAATACATGCTTCCGTTTTTATTGAGGCGTCTTTAATCTAATGGAAGTCGTTTAGAAAGCATAACCCACTGTAAGCATAACTGAGCGTTCTAGTTTATTTTTGTACTCACGATCAGTGGTTACTTTTCCCTCGTTATTACCCACGCCATCAGATATGGACACAACATCAGCACCTGAACCGCCAATCTCTGCATCAGAGATTGAGTACAGTAAACCAAATTTCACTTTCTGGTATTGGGCATCGACACCCAAATCTAGCGCATTTTTGTGGGTAGTGCCTTCGGCATAACGGTCTGATGTATTGCCATTAGCATAATCTGTCAATGACCCTGATGTGTGAGTCCATTCGGTACGGCTGATACCCATTTTTGGGGTTACAGTCCAGTCGTTGTTGATATCGTAGGCATAACCTACGTTGAAGCCGACCACTCGCACTTCATCTTTTGAATAGCTTGAGTAAATATTCATGTCATTTGTAGCAGGTGTTGGATCAGCCCATTCATTGCCGTTAATATTCTTGTTGAGTTTTGAACCACCAATGTAAGCACCAACTACAATGTTGTTATCTAAGCGTTGGTCAAAACCTAAAATAGTGATGTCTGCTTTGTTGCCACCTGTTTCACCTTTCACTTTGGCTTGTTGGTAGCCTAAGTAGATACTGGTTCCGTTGTCAGTTTCAGAAGCTGCGAAAGCTGGTGCAACGCAAAGAGATAGTAGTGATACAGCAAGTAATGTCTTCTTCATTTGGCACTCTCAATCATTGAATTCATGGAAAATAGTTAGGTATATTTCAAGCTTTCCATATTTGGCCCCGTCACTTCGTTGGTGACGATGTGGCCTTCCTTGTTGACGAGAGAATATTAAATTGAGCGGTGTTTTTTATCTAATCACCAATTATTATCTAACTGATAAGATCAGCTAATTAATCTGACTAGCTTAAGTAGTCGATAAGGAGTACTTATAAGGAGGAAGGTTAGTAGAAAGTAGAATTGCCTAATAATAAGAAAGAAGGTTTATCAGGCAATATCGCGTTATTTTACAGTTTCTTTTT
Organism: Photobacterium profundum; assembly: GCF_003026285.1. Taxonomy (GTDB): domain Bacteria; phylum Pseudomonadota; class Gammaproteobacteria; order Enterobacterales; family Vibrionaceae; genus Photobacterium; species Photobacterium profundum. The sequence goes on along the minus strand of NZ_PYOD01000001.1, from coordinate 1,072,691 downwards.
GCAGTAAATTATTGATGAGTTTGTGCAACCAAAGTGTTGTTGGGTTTCGTTTATTTTTTTGATGGTAATAAGCGATAATAGGGAAAGTGATATCTTTACCATCAATACTGACCTTCATTCCGCGTAATTCTCTCAATTCTCGCTCAGGGACAAAAGTGGTTGATGGGTAGACCATATCAGTGTGTCTTACTACATCAAGCACTGCCATTGGTAATTCAGAACGAAATCCAATTCTGACACTCAATCCATGACTTTTCATTACTCGCTCTGCTTGAGAGGTATTCGAGTTCCAATCTGGAATGATCAAGTTAGCCATTTCATAGCCTTTGACATCTTTGGGGGAAATCATTTCTTTATTTATTGGGTGATCTTTTCGTACATATATAATGAAGGTGTCATCCCCGACTTTTTTGCGAATAAGCTCTTTAGGCGCATGATGAATATCAAAATTAACTCCGATGGCTATTTCACCTTTATTCAGATCTTCAAGCGTTGTCGGTGACCAGTTAAGAAGATGTACATCGACATTAGGTGCATCCTTACGAATGGCATGGAATAACTTACTAGAAAGGTAAGTAAGAATATGTGGCGCTAGTGCAATACGGATTGATCCATTAAGATCGGCGGGATCAAAGTCTTGGCTGCAGTTTAGGGTAGAAGAGAGTTCATCCATAACTGGGTTAATGCTATCCATCAGCTCTTCGCCGAAAGCTGTTGGTTTTAGACCGTGTCGCGTTTTTACAAAAAGCTCGTCATCAAAATGGTTGCGGAGTTTGAGTAAGGCTTGGCTGATTGCGGGTTGGCTGACGAATAGTCGCTCAGAGGCTTTTCGCATATTGAGCTCTTGCGATAGAATCACAAATGTTCGTAGTAGATTGAGATCGAGCTTTAAATATAAATCTTTCGCCATACTGGCTACCTCTTAAACCATCCGTGTTGATATCAAGCTACCAGAAAACTGATAATAACAAAGTGCTTTTTTGTTTGAACAAAGCATTATGCGCGATCAAAACTTATTTTTGGCTGAACAGGTCAGGTATAAAAGTTTGATTGTCTATTGGTGAACGTACGTAGCCTTCTTTATTCACCTTAGGTAACGAGATAGTTGGGTAATCAATTTCTTTATAGGGGATCTGAGTTAATAGGTGTGAAATACAGTTGATGCGTGCTTTCTTTTTATTGTCTGCATCGACAACCCACCAAGGGCATTGTTTTGTGTCTGTATAGGCAAACATTGCGTCTTTTGCTGCGGAGTATTCAGCCCAACGATTGCGGGATTCTAAATCCATAGGGCTAAACTTCCAACGCTTCATTGGGGTATTAATACGTTCTAAAAAGCGTTTTTCTTGTTCGTCATCAGAGACTGAAAACCAGTACTTAACCAAGATAATGCCTGAGCGTTTAAGCATGCGTTCAAATTCAGGGCATGAACGAAGAAACTCGTTGTATTCTTCATCTGAACAAAAGCCCATGACTTTCTCGACACCGGCGCGGTTGTACCAGCTACGATCAAGCAATATCATTTCACCAGCGGCAGGAAGGTGAGAAACATAACGTTGAAAGTACCACTGTGTTTTCTCTTTTTCTGTCGGCTGAGGCAGTGCAACAACACGGCAAACACGAGGATTGAGCTTTTCAGTAATACGCTTTATTACTCCTCCTTTACCCGCGGCATCTCGCCCTTCAAAAATAACGACCACCTTCATACCAGAGTGTTTGATCCACTCTTGAAGTTTGACTAGCTCCACTTGCAAGTTGACTAGCTCAGATTCATAGTCTTTTTTCTTTAATCGATTGTCTGAATTATTGGACATTGTTCACTCCAGATAAAACGTACTTAAGAGGGGATATTATTTAATTGTAACCTTAAGAATAGTTGTTCAGTGAGTTTTAGGTGTTGATGTAACAAAAAATGGATATTTACAGCTAAGTATTTGTTTAGGATGCAATTGAATGCTGTATCATTTTATTTTTATATGTGTTGTCATTGTAATGATAATTTTTATCAATTATAGGTTTGTTATTTCAACTTAACTGAATAAGGTCTTTTGATGTACCGATTAATATCTGGATTTGCTGTTAGTTTATTACTAGCAGGTTGTGGTGGTGGCGATGGTGGAAGTGATTTTTCTAAAACAACTACTGACGCACAACGAACTTGCCCACAAAACATGGAATGTGGTTTTTTGTCGGTTCCGAAAGATTACAGTAATTTGAATGATGGCGATATTGATGTCTATTACGGTGTTCGCCGAGCAAATATTCCGTCTCAGCGCCTTGGTATTTTGGTTTTCAACTTTGGAGGGCCTGGTGCGAGTGCCGTAAATGGTGCAGGCTTTATGGCAGCAAACCGTTTACCCAATGATATTTTGAATCGATTTGATATTGTTGGTATGGATCCTAGGGGGTCTGGTCGCAGTGAATATGCAGAAGAACTTACCCTGTGTGCTGAAAACGGTAATTGCGATAATGAATATGCAACACTTGCGCAGTACGTAGGCAGTAATAGTGTGGTAAAGGATCTTGACCAATTACGTCAGAAATTTGGGGATGATAAGCTGAATTTTATCGGGTATTCCTATGGTACGCGTTTAGGTTCGTTATATGCGCAACAGTTTCCCGAGCATGTTCGGGCTATTGTGCTTGATTCTTCGATGTCACCGAATACAGAAAACTACCTACAATTGCGTTTAGGAAATACGAAAGGTTTTGACACGGTGGCGAATTACCGTTTAGTTGAAGCATCAAGAATGAGCAAATACGAAACAGTGATCGACAGCGTTAACACCATTAAGGGTTACGTCGATAAAGAATATAATTGGTTTTCTAAATTGGAATCTGACAGCACATTGAATCGCCTTGTTAGCCGCCAATCTGATAAAGAATGGGCTCCAATTTCAGCCGGGTTATTCAAATTTTTGGATGATGATGATGTAGCTGATTTGCGAACAGCTTTGTATCAACCTATTCCAAGAATGAGTAAAAAGCTGTCGTCTGATCAATTGCGAAGTGATGCTCTATTTCGTGCTGTAATTTGTACCGATGAACTCAGCCCGATAAGTACTAATGAGGCATCAATATCTGAACCTCGTTTTATGGCTGAATCGAAGTTATTTGGTCATTATCAATATGAACAAAATGCATCGTTATGTGCAGACTGGCCAAACTCTCGAGATTCAGTTGCGAATATCGAGAATATGGAACAAAAGTTAGCGGGTCAGCGTATTTTGATGATTGGCGGACAGTATGATCCCGCGACACCTTACGCTTGGACAGAATTGATGCATCAGCAATTTGGTAACTTGGCTTCTTTGATTACGGTTAATAACTATGTTGACCACGGTTTTAGCTTTGACGGTAACACGTGTATCGATAACCCAACGACGCAATACTTATTAAATCCAGAAATACCGGTTGGTAATATTAGCTGTGATGGCTCGATTCAAACGAAATCGGCGACATATTCGAGCGGGATAACGCCTGAAGAAGATATTCATCCGGCGAAAAGAGTTCGTGGTTTTTCAGGTATATAATCGATAGGAAAGACAAAGCCTGTATTTCGCAGGCTTTGTTTACAACTTATATGTACGAATAGATCTAACGAATTGCGTTAATTACGGCAGAGATTTTTTCAACCGATGTAACAGGAATACTAAAGTCATCAATATCGGCGCTACCCATATGTGCTTGGTTAGCAAATTGCACCATATGACTCGGGCGTGTGCTTTTCCCTGATAAGTGAATTTCACTAATACCAGTACGAGTGATAATGTGTTTTGCGTTAGTAGCCGTTACTCCGGCACCCGCCATTATACTCAGACGTTCACCACAATATTTAACCATCTCAGCAATCATATCTACGCCATCAAGCGCATTAGCTTGTAAGCCTGATGTTAGTATCCGCTCACAACCGGCAGCCATTATGTTGTCTAATGCTGCCATTGGGTCAATACATTGGTCGATAGCACGATGAAATGTTACCCCTAAGCCATTTGCTTCTTTCACTAGGCTATTAAGAATATCACTATCGATATGACCCTCTTTCGTTAATACCCCAATAACGACACCTTGAAGCTGCGCTAGTTTCGCTGCGTGAATATCTGCCAGCATGATTTCAACATCATCACTTGAGAATAAAAAGTCACCTTGGCGTGGGCGAATCATGGCATAAACAGGAATTGAGGCATGTTTGGCTGCTAATTGCATAAAACCCGCGCTGGGTGTTAAACCACCAAGGGCTAATGAAGAACATAATTCAATGCGGGAAGCGCCACCTTGCTGTGCATAGTGAAGTGATTCTAGGTTGTCGATACAAACTTCAAGTTGGATTGTCATTATTATTCAAATGCGAGGGTATAGGTGTTGGCAGTTTAATCCATCTGGCCATAAATGTGACTAAATTTTGGGAGGGAACAAGGGCAGTTCGATTAATATTGAAAGGGCAGTTTTGTTCAGATAAAAAAAGGGCCCGGTGCAATCCGGGCCTCATCATTCTTTTGCCTTTGGCTGACTTAGGCTTTACGCTTTTGCGTTCGTTGCCTCAACACCGTGAGCATGGTGTTGTTAACTCTTCAATAAGAAGAATTATAGGTCTGCAGTGTGCTCAGATAGGTAGTCAGCAACACCTTTTGGAGATGCGTCCATACCTGCTTTGCCTTCTTCCCACTGTGCTGGACAAACTTCACCGTTTTTCTGGTGGAAGTTTAGTGCATCAACCATGCGTAGCATTTCGTCGATGTTACGGCCAAGTGGAAGGTCGTTAACTACTTGATGACGTACAAGACCGTCTTCGTCGATAAGGAAAGAACCACGGAAAGCAACGCCAGCTTCTGGGTGCTCTACATCGTACGCTTTACAGATTTCATGTTTAATGTCAGCGATTAATGGGTACTTAACTTGACCGATACCGCCATCTTCGATAGCAGTGTTACGCCATGCGTTGTGAGAGAATTGAGAATCGATTGAAACACCGATTACTTCAACGCCTTTCGCTTGGAAATCTTCAAAACGCTTATCAAAAGCGATTAGCTCTGATGGGCAAACAAAAGTGAAATCTAGTGGGTAAAAGAAAACTACTGCTTTTTTACCTTTAGTAAACTCTGCGAAGTTGAAGTTATCAACAATTTCGCCGTTACCTAGAACAGCTGCAGCAGTAAAATCTGGTGCTTGACGACCTACTAGTACCATTTTGGTGCTCCTAAAATATTCTGTTTGTCGCCGACCTTTTCGGTAGGCTCCTTGTTTGGACGAGACAAACTATACCTAAACTGTTAGATTGAAAAAAGCGGAATAAATAGATTGAAGTAATCGGAAAAAACGATGAGTAAATTTCCTTCACTAAAACAGCTTCATTACCTTGTTACTTTGTTTGAAACTCGTCATTTTGGCAAAGCAGCAATAAAGTGTTTTGTTAGCCAGTCGACCCTGAGTTCGGGCATTCAAAATCTTGAAGAATTATTGAACTGCCAATTAATCGAGCGTGATAACAAATCGTTAGTCTTTACCTCTACAGGGGAAGAGGTCGTGATACGTTCCCGTGAATTACTGGCACGTAGCCAAGATCTAATGGAATTATCAAGTGGCGCTGGCGATGGCATGGAAGGTCAACTTCGGGTGGGCTGTATACCGACTATCGCACCATTTTTGTTGTGCGATTTGGTGCAAGAGGTGAATCGACTGCACCCTAACTTGAATCTTCTATTGCGTGAAGACACCACCACGAACCTGTTAGCGGCGTTACGTAATGGAGAAATGGATGTACTGATCTTAGCCTTGCCTGTTGATATCAATAATATGCACAGCAAGATAGTAGGGCGAGATGCCTTTAAAATGGTGATTAGCAAAAATCAGGCAGAAAAAGTGAATGTTCCCCTTCGATACGCTGATTTACCAGATGAATCGGTTTTCTTGTTAGAGAAAGAACATTGCTTAACGGATCATGCTGTTTCTGCGTGTAAGCTGACCACCAAAGAAAAAATAAACCCCTTTACTGCCACAAGCTTACACACGTTAGTGCAGATGGTCGCGAATGGGTTAGGCACAACCTTTATTCCTCAAATGGCTATCGATCATGGCTTATTAGATAATCAAAACTTAGTTGTTATTGAACCACCGGGGCAGGCTGCTTACCGTGAAATTGGTTTAGTGTGGCGCCCTACGTCTAGCCGAATCAAGACTTTTAACGGTCTTGCCGACATAGTAGAAGGACTTTTATAGTCCTTTTGAAGTCGTGCTGGTAGAAAAGACAATATTCCAGCACGATCTTCTGATATCCCACCAAAAATCAAGATATATCATCTTATTATCTTCTGATCGAATACCTCTTTTTTGTAGGTTTATTATGTTTCGTACTGCAAATAAATGAAATTGAGTGAGTATTATCACTTTGAGCTCCTGTATGAAATATAGCCAAAATGTTTTCGTAATATACTGTTATTAAAATCTTTATAGTGAATGTAATGGACACCTTCTGTTTTAAACGTTTTTTATTAAAAATCCTTAACGCTCACTTCTGGTAATTTAATTACGTAACTTGTTACATTTTTCACTGTAATTCTTACTATTTATATCAACCGAGTTTTTTACTGTTTTTTGTTTTAATTTTGCGTTTTGAGCTTTAACTCTACTAGTATTTAACTTGTTGTTTTAAATTGATTACTTCTCTTCTACTGCAAGCGTGTAGTAAAAAAATAATTTGCAATTATTGATTTGTTACGGCAACGTAAATAGGGCGTTAACGCAGATGATTGCAGACTTTAAGGTTTTTCAATTATTGATAAAAGTAGTGATTAAGTTACAAGTGAGTGGAGGGGTGAAAATGACGGACAATCAAGGCAACGCGGATTATGAAGTTAAACTGTCATTACAGACAATACTGACAGCAGAACAACAAGAAATATTAAGTAGTGAAGCCTTGCAGTTCGTTGAGCGTTTAGTTCAGCGCTTTGCTTCCCGAGTTCCTCAATTACTTTCTGCACGAGAAGAACGCCAGCAAAAAATAGATGCTGGAGAGCTACCTGATTTTCTGTCCAATACGACGGACATACGCAACGGTAATTGGCGTATTCAAAATATACCAACCGACCTACAAGACCGACGTGTTGAAATTACCGGTCCCGTTGACCGTAAAATGGTGATTAATGCCCTGAATGCAAATGTAAAAGTATTCATGGCTGATTTTGAAGATTCATTTGCGCCAGCTTGGAATGAAGTGCTTGATGGGCAGCGTAATCTGCGTGATGCGGTGAATAACAATATTAGCTACACCAACCCAGAAAACGGAAAAGAATATGCGTTAAATGATGATCCGGCGGTATTGATTTGCCGTGTTCGTGGTCTTCATTTACCAGAAAAGCATTTGTTGTGGCAAGGGGAGCCTATTCCTGGATCACTGTTTGATTTTGCATTGTACTTCTTCCTTAACTACAAACAGTTACTAGAAAAAGGGAGCGGCCCTTATTTCTACCTACCCAAACTACAAGCGTATCAAGAAGCGGCATGGTGGAGTGATGTCTTTAGTTTTACTGAAGATGAGTTTGGTTTGCAACGCGGCACAATCAAAGCAACGGTATTGATTGAAACTTTACCAGCCGTTTTTGAAATGGATGAGATTCTTTATAGCTTGAAAGAGCATATTGTTGGTCTTAATTGTGGCCGTTGGGATTATATTTTTAGCTATATCAAAACGCTACGAAACCATCCGGATCGCATTTTGCCAGATAGACAAGTTGTTACGATGGAGAAGCCATTTCTAAATGCTTATTCCCGTTTATTGGTGCGTACTTGTCACCGTCGTGGTGCATTTGCAATGGGAGGGATGGCTGCATTTATTCCATCAAAAGAGCCTGAGCGCAATGCATGGGTACTCAATAAAATCCAAACCGATAAATCATTAGAAGCGAACAATGGCCACGATGGCACATGGGTTGCGCATCCAGGTTTAGCCGATACTGCTCGTGCCGTATTTGATGAAGCATTGGGTACGCGCAACAACCAATTAGATATTAGCCGTGAAGATGATGCCCCAATTACTGCGGCAGAGTTACTCGCACCATGTGACGGTGAACGTACAGAAGAGGGAATGCGTCACAACATTCGTGTTGCTGTTCAGTACATAGAGGCATGGATTACGGGTAATGGCTGTGTGCCGATTTACGGGCTAATGGAAGATGCCGCAACCGCTGAGATATCACGTGCTTCAATTTGGCAGTGGATTAAACACGGTAAATCATTGAGCAATGGTGATGTGGTCACCAATGCGTTATTTGAAGACATGCTAGACCAAGAAATGGTGGTGTTGGAGCAAGAGCTAGGAAGCGAACGATTCCAACAAGGCCAATATGAAGAAGCTGCAGCGCTTATGTCGCGATTAACAACCAGTGACGAGCTTGTAAACTTCTTAACAGTTTCAGGTTACGAATATCTAAACTGACAGTAAACAGATGAAAAATTAGACAGTAAAAGTCGAAAAAAGAATGCATTAACGATTACGTTAAGCGAATTATCGCCAAATGAAACGAGGGACATCATTATGACATTGACTCGCCAGCAGCAAATAGAAGCTATTGAAAAAGACTGGGCTGAAAATCCACGTTGGAAGCACGTTAAACGTACTTACACCGCAGAAGAAGTAGTAAATCTACGTGGTTCATTTGCCCCTGCAAATACGATTGCCCAGCGCGGCGCTGATAAGCTGTGGGATTTGGTCAATGGTTCTTCGAAAAAAGGATATGTTAACTGCCTAGGTGCACTGACGGGTGGCCAAGCGGTTCAACAAGCTAAAGCCGGTATTGAAGCTATCTACTTATCGGGTTGGCAGGTTGCTGCCGATAACAACACGGCATCGACGATGTACCCTGATCAGTCGTTATACCCTGTAGATTCAGTACCATCAGTAGTTACTCGTATTAATAACTCATTCCGTCGTGCAGACCAAATTCAGTGGTCTAGTGGGGGGAACCCAGAAGAAGGCATTGATTACTTCTTACCGATTGTAGCCGATGCCGAAGCGGGTTTTGGTGGTGTGCTTAATGCGTATGAACTTATGCGCAATATGATTGATGCCGGTGCCGCAGGTGTTCACTTTGAAGATCAGTTAGCATCAGTGAAAAAATGTGGTCACATGGGCGGTAAAGTCTTGGTGCCAACCCAAGAAGCGGTACAAAAATTAGTGGCGGCACGTTTAGCGGCAGACGTCGCGGGTACAACCACTTTGGTTATAGCGCGTACCGATGCTAACGCAGCAGATTTGTTAACGTCAGATTGTGATTCATACGATAACGACTTTATTATCGGTGACCGCACAGCTGAAGGTTTCTACCGTGTACGTGCTGGTATCGATCAAGCCATCTCTCGTGGCTTAGCGTATGCACCGTATGCCGATCTTATTTGGTGTGAAACTGCGAAGCCATGTTTAGAAGAAGCACGTAAGTTTGCTGAAGCGATTCATGCACAGTACCCTGATCAATTATTGGCATACAACTGTTCACCATCGTTTAATTGGGAGAAAAACCTAGATGGCGAGACAATTGCTAAGTTCCAGCAAGAGTTGGCAGATATGGGCTATAAATACCAATTCATCACGTTAGCTGGCATTCATAACATGTGGTACAACATGTTTGAATTAGCCCATGCTTATGCTCAAGGTGAAGGTATGCGTCACTATGTTGAGAAGGTACAGCGTCCTGAGTTTGAAGCGGCAGAACGTGGGTATACGTTTGTTGCTCACCAACAAGAGGTAGGTACGGGTTACTTCGATAAGATGACAAATACGATTCAAGGTGGTCAATCTTCAGTAACGGCATTAACAGGCTCGACAGAAGAAGATCAGTTTTAATTAATCTAAGCATCATTAGGTTATCGTCGAGGAGCACTTGTTGCTCCTTTTTTTATGCGTTTTTTCTCTTGAGCAGATACTAACGTTGAGTAAGGCGATGCTGTTTGGTTGCGGTTATTATTTGGGGATAAACGATACGAAAGACACGCTCTAATTCATCATAATTATCATCTATTTGTTCAGAACACAGCGCAAGTTGATGTAACTTCGGGCGTCTTGCTGCCATCCGTATTAACACTCGTTCAATGCTTGGCTTTTCTCTATATTGGATCAACCATTGTTGCTGCCACATATGAGCACTCATTAAAACATAGCGTTCAGGCAAATTTGATTGGTATTGTCGAACAATGTTCTCTGCGTGTTGTACAAAGTGCTCTAAGGAATAAGGATGAAAATCTTGCCAGTGGACAGCAAGGAAGTGATCCCAAACAATATCTAATGCAATGCCACTAACACGGCGCGTGTTGTCACTAAATAAGTGTCGACATGCCTTTACCTCAGGCATTGCATCAATATAACCATCAACAAAGCGGTGAAGTTTTATACCGTCGGCGACGGGCTTAATGTGTTGCTTGTAAGGGTCGCCCCGAACGAAATCAGCCAGAAGGTTACCTGCCATATCGCTTTGGCAGCAGTCAGCCAAATGCAGATGAGCAAGAAAATTCATGGGTACAGTCTTGTTTTAGGTGGTGTCGTTATCATCAGCAATCGGTTCTATTTCCTCTTGTATCTCTAGTAAGTTAATCGCGATAGAAACAAAGTCTGTATCTGTAATTATGCCAACTAATCGTTTTTTTTCCACTACAGGTAAACAGCCAATTTTATGTTTTTGCATATAGACAGCAGCCTCTTTAAGGCCAGCATGGGGATCAACACTCATTAGAGTTCGATGCATACATTTTTCTAGAGGGGTATCTAAATTAGAGTGGAAGTCGGTTTTTGTTATGCTCTCGAGACTGGATTCTTGAGCAGACAGTACATCACGCTGAGTCACAATACCGATAAGCTGCTCATCTATATCGGTTACTGGAATGTGTCGAATACCAATATCTTCCATAATGGCTTTTGCATCTGCCAATGTATTATGTGGCTGTAAGGTATGTGGGTTTGGGGTCATCATATCGGAAACTGTAAACATATAAACCTCCGGCAGTCCTACTGCAATTAGGTTTCAACAACTCGTCAGCACCTATCCTAATATTGTATCCATCGTTTCTTTCTTTTATTGAGACATCAATTCACACTGAACGTAATTGTTATAAATATGCGTAATAACATGACAATAAAAGCAATATTTAAAATATGGGTGACGATCTTTTTTAACCTCTCATCATTGAATGTAGCTAATCCTAGCGTAATAACTAATGACCAAAATCAATGATTAGTCCGGTAATGAGCGAGTTATTGTTGCTCGTTTGAGGTCGTATTATTATTTTCGAGCCACAAAAATAATAATAGAAAGCTAGAGTTAATAAACGTTCACTCAGTAGGAACACTTAATGACTAAAGCCTTTATTAGTTGCCTTTTGTTTTGTTCTGCATTATTTGTTTTTCAGGTTAAGGCAGACGATAAAGTGGCAGCAACAGCCAAGATTATTGGAGGAATTGAATCTTCCCAGAATGAAATACCATGGCAGGCTTATCTTAATATGACGTATTCCACTGATAATGGCAGCGAGACATTTGTATGTGGTGGAGTGGTTATTGCTTCTCAAGTTGTTCTAACCGCTGCGCATTGCATGCAAAATGGAGCAACAACCGTTCGGGCTGAAAATGTAAAAGTGTGGGCTGGAATTACCAGTGTGTTTAGCGCGCGTACATCCAATGCAGTCCTTGTAACGAAAGTTATTCTTCACCCTTCTTATAATGAAAACCGCTTTGCCAATGATATTGCGCTTTTAGTACTTGGTGCCCCTTTGCCTGTTGCATCTATCCCTATTTTACCTGCGACTCGGGCAGAACAACAATTAGCGGATAATGAATTTGTTAATGGCTGGGTTGCCAACGGTCAGCGAACTGCGAATTTATTAGTATCTGGCTGGGGATCAACCCAAATAGATCCCGATAATAGTTCTGGTTCAACAACGTTAAGACAGACATTACTATCAGGTGTACCTGATACAACCTGCGATAATGTGTGGGGATCGAATATTAACGCAAATGAATTAAGCATTTTCCTTTGTGCGGGTTCTACTTCTCCTTTACTTGCCCGTGACAGTTGTTTTGGTGATTCTGGTGGGCCATTAGTATGGAGAAATATGCAGAGGGCTAGCGACAGTGATTTTGGAGTGCGTTTAGTTGGATTAGTGAGTTTTGGTGAAGGTTGTGCGGGGCAGCTGCCTGGTGTTTATACCGAAGTGGCTCAATACCATGATTGGATTACTGGGCTGCTTAGCAGTGAATTGAACATAGAGACCATGACAACGCCACAATTTACGGTGAACCCATTCAATTCTGATTATACCGGCGCAGGTGCTGATATTGCTACACCTTCAACAACGGGTGTAACGTCGGATGATGGTGGGGGCAGTGTCGGCTTCTTCAGTGTGTTATTTATGGCTGCTTTTACCCGTTGGCGTCGTTCTTAAATTTGGCTGGCAATTATATGTAGGATGTAATCCATTACTTTCGAGATCAGACAGAAAATTAATTTGTGATTCCCATCTTTCCTTGAAATTGTAGTGGGGCAGCCTATACTAGCTGCCTGCTGTTATTTGGGGCATAAAAAGATGCAAGTTTCTGATTTTCACTTTGATCTACCTGATGAGCTAATTGCTCGTTATCCACAACCTGAACGCACTGCTAGTCGTCTACTGCAACTAACTGGTGAAACTGGAAATATCCAGCATAAGGGCTTTAAGGATGTCTTAGAGTTAGCTGAACCTGGCGATCTATTCGTATTCAATAATACGCGTGTTATTCCAGCTCGTATTTTTGGTCGTAAAGCGTCAGGCGGTAAGATAGAAGTGTTAGTTGAGCGCATGCTTGACGATAAAAGCATTCTTGCGCATGTACGTGCATCAAAATCGCCAAAGCCGGGTAATGAATTATTACTGGGCGAAAATGACGATTATCAAGCTGAAATGATTGCACGTCATGATACGTTGTTTGAAATCCGTTTTAACAGCGATAAAACTGTTTTAGAAATTTTAGAAGAAGTGGGGCACATGCCGCTTCCTCCTTATATCGATCGTCCTGATGAAGATGCTGATAAAGAGCGTTATCAGACGGTTTATAATGCAAAACCTGGTGCAGTCGCTGCACCTACAGCAGGTTTACATTTCGATGATGAACTGATGGCAGCATTAAAAGCAAAAGGGGTTAATTTTGCTTTTGTCACCTTGCATGTTGGTGCGGGTACTTTCCAGCCTGTTCGTGTTGATAACATTGATGATCACCACATGCATTCAGAGTATGTTGAAGTGCCTCAAGATGTTGTTGATGCGGTTAATGCGACCAAAGCGAATGGTGGTCGTATTATTGCTGTTGGTACCACATCGGTACGTTCTCTTGAAAGTGCCGCGCAAGATGCCGTTAAAAAGGGAACTGAATTAGTGCCCTTTTTTGGTGATACAGAAATCTTTATTTTCCCTGGTTATGAATTCCAGCTAGTGGATGTATTGGTGACTAACTTCCACTTACCTGAATCGACGTTGATTATGCTGGTAAGTGCTTTTGCTGGTTATGAACATACCATGAATGCATACCTACAAGCGGTCGATAATCAATATCGATTCTTTAGTTATGGTGATTCGATGTTTATTACTCGCCGGAACAACGTGTAACACTTCTTATTATTAAGTCAGTGTGCCTTAAGGCTGCTTTTGTTAAAATAGCAGCCTTTGTTGTGTTAGGCGAATAGCAAATATCAGCAACAATTATGTTTAAAGAACAGCACGCCCTAGTAATGGTGATGTGATATTTATTTATTCCGCTACGCTTTATGGCGTGGCGATTTGATATCAATCGAATGATTGGCATTATGTGATAATGAAAGTGTGCATTGGGCAATTGGCCTATTGCATTGAATCCCACTTGGGAATTATGTCAGATTGTTTCTCTGGCTTTTGGAGGCTTTGTGAAATTTGAATTAGATAAAACGCAGGGGCGCGCGCGTCGCGGTCGCTTACAGTTTGAACGCGGTACGGTTGAAACCCCTGCTTTTATGCCTGTTGGTACCTACGGTACAGTTAAGGGTATGACGCCTGAAGAAGTAAAAGATACGGGCGCACAGATTCTGCTTGGCAATACATTTCACCTGTGGCTACGTCCTGGTCAAGAAGTGATGAAGCTTCACGGTGATTTGCATGACTTCATGCAGTGGCATGGCCCGATTTTGACAGATTCAGGCGGTTTCCAAGTATTTAGCCTGGGTGCTACACGTAAAATTACTGAAGAGGGTGTGCATTTCCGTAACCCTGTTAACGGTGATAAAGTTTTCATGGACGCAGAAAAGTCGATGGAAATTCAGTACGATTTAGGTTCTGACATCGTAATGATTTTCGATGAGTGTACGCCATACCCGGCAACGCATGATGAAGCGAAAAAATCGATGGAAATGTCACTTCGTTGGGCACAACGCAGCCGTAATCATTTTGATAAGCAAGAAAACCCAAATGCATTATTCGGTATTATTCAGGGTGGTGTGTATGAAGACTTACGTGATGTATCTGTTGACGGCCTAACAAATATCGGCTTTGATGGCTATGCTGTGGGTGGCTTGGCTGTTGGTGAACCGAAAGAAGACATGCATCGTATTCTTGAGCATACATGCCCTCAATTACCAGAAGATAAGCCTCGCTACCTGATGGGTGTAGGTAAACCTGAAGACTTAGTTGAAGGTGTTCGACGCGGTATCGACATGTTCGATTGCGTAATGCCGACCCGAAATGCCCGAAATGGACACCTATTTGTTACTGGTGGTGTGATCAAGATCCGTAATGCGAAACATAAAACGGATACAACACCTTTAGATCCGCATTGTGACTGTTACACTTGTCGTAATTATTCAAAGGCGTATTTGTACCACTTGGATAAGTGTAATGAAATCCTAGGTTCACGCCTAAACACAATCCACAATTTACGTTACTACCAGCGTTTGATGGCTAGTATCCGTAGTGCGATTGAAGAAGATCGTTTCGATGCATTTGTAGAAGAATTTTACGCGCGTCGTGACAGAGAAGTTCCACCATTAAAAAACGCTTAATATTTTAAACGAGGACGTTACTAAATGAGTCTTTTCATTTCTCAGGCAAATGCTGCAGCTGAAGGTGCTCCGCAAGGCGGCAGCATGCAACTTTTTATCATGCTTGGCCTTTTTGCAGTTATTTTTTACTTTATGATTTATCGTCCACAAGCGAAACGTGCTAAAGAGCATAAAACACTTATGAGTTCGATGGGTAAAGGCGACGAAGTACTAACTAATGGCGGTTTGTTAGGTAAGATCACAAAAGTTTCTGAAGAAACTGATTACATCGTGATTGCACTTAACGACAACAATGAAGTTACTATCAAGAAAGATTTCGTTACAGCTGTACTGCCGAAAGGCACAATGAAATCTCTATAATTTTTCGCTTTGAAGGATCATCGCAGTGTTAAACCGTTATCCCTTGTGGAAGAATCTGATGGTGGTGTTAGCACTGCTCGTCGGTCTGCTTTATGCACTTCCCAATGTTTACGGTGAAGATCCAGCGATTCAAATCACCGGGGCGCGTGGCGCCTCGGTTGATATGTCTACTCTGGATACTGTCACCGAAGATTTAAAAAAGAACAACATCTCCTATAAATCTGTCGCTTTCGAAAACGGTACTGTACTTGTCCGCTTTAACGATACTGATACTCAGATCAGTGCTCGCGATATCATCAATGAACAGCTAGGCGATGATTTTGTCGTTGCGCTTAACCTTGCTGCACTGACGCCTGACTGGCTTGAATCTATTGGTGCTTCACCAATGAAGCTGGGTCTTGATTTACGTGGTGGTGTTCACTTCTTAATGGAAGTGGATATGGATGCGGCAATGGAAAAGTTACTCGGTCAACAAGAAGAGACTTTCCGTACCGAATTACGTGAAGCTAAAGTACGTTACCGTGCGATAAGCAAAACAGATTCTTCTGTCGAAGTACGCCTTCGTAATGATGAAGATCTAAAAGCTGCTGAAACGGCTCTCGCAAAGTTACATCCTGATATGCTATTTATTGACAGCAATAGCAATGGGCGTTTCGTTCTTACTGCACAGTTTACTGAAGCCCGTCTGCAAGAAATTCGTAACTACGCAGTTGACCAAAATATCACGATTCTTCGAAATCGTGTGAATGAGCTGGGTGTTGCTGAACCTCTAGTACAGCGTCAAGGCGCTAACCGTATTGTGGTTGAACTTCCAGGCGTTCAAGATACCGCTCGCGCAAAAGAAATTCTTGGCGCAACGGCAACACTTGAATTCCGTGAAGTCGATAGTACGGCAGATCTTGCTGCGGCTGCCGCTGGTCGAGTACCTGCAGGAAGTGAAGTGAAATACACCCGTGATAAGCGTCCGGCTGTATTAAAGAAGCGTATCATCCTTGCGGGGTCTCATATCACTGATGCGAGCTCAAGTGCTGATGAATATGGTCGTCCTCAAGTTAACATCTCGTTAGACAGCGAAGGTGGTAGCAAGATGACAGCTTTCTCACGTAATAATGTGGGTAAGCTGATGGCAACGGTGTTTACCGAGTATAAAGATAGCGGTAAACGTCAAGCAGACGGTAAAGTGATTCTTCAAAAACATGAAGAAGTAATCAACCAAGCAACGATTCAAACTGCGTTAGGTCGTAATTTCCGTATTACTGGAATCGATTCGCAGGCAGAGGCGCACAACTTAGCGCTTCTACTTCGTGCTGGTGCGTTGATTGCACCTATTTCTATTGTTGAAGAACGTACGATTGGTCCATCAATGGGTCAGCAGAATATCGATATGGGTATTCAGGCGATGATTTGGGGCATGGTGGCAGTAATGCTATTTACCTTAATTTATTACCGTGGTTTTGGTTTAATTGCCAATCTGGCACTCGTTATGAACTTGGTATTGATTATTGGTGTTATGTCGATGATCCCAGGTGCGACGATGACCTTACCTGGTATCGCCGGTATCGTATTAACAGTCGGTATGGCTGTCGATGCGAACGTACTGATATTTGAACGTATCCGTGAAGAACTGCGTGAAGGCCGAAGTCCTCAGCAAGCAATTCAGCAAGGTTACGGTAATGCATTCAGTACGATTGCCGATGCAAACATTACAACACTTATCACAGCAATTATTTTGTTTGCTGTTGGTACTGGTGCAATCAAAGGCTTCGCTGTAACACTATCAATCGGTATCCTGACTTCAATGTTCACGGCGATTATAGGTACACGTGCGGTTGTTAACTTTATCTACGGCGGTAAGCGCGTAGATAAACTGTCGATATAGGAGGCGCAGAGACATGTTTCAACTATTGAAAGTGGATAATGCGATCGACTTTATGCGCTGGTCAAAGTTTGCTTTTGTTTTTTCACTAATGATGATTGCAGTAGCAATTGGCACAGTGGCAACGAAGAAGCTTAACTGGGGGCTCGACTTTACTGGCGGTACGTTAATTGAAGTGGGTTTTGAACAACCTGCCGATTTGCTTAAAATTCGTGATTCGTTAGAAGCGGCGGGTTTTGGTGATGCTATCGTACAGAACTTCGGTACTGCTCGTGATGTACTTGTACGTCTGCAACCTCGTGAAAATGCAAAAGGTGAAGTGCTGGGTAACCAGATCATCGATGCATTAAAAGTGGGGACAGGGCAGAGCGTTGAAATGCGTCGTATCGAGTTTGTTGGTCCTAATGTGGGTGACGAACTGGCTGAAGCTGGTGGATTGGCGATTATTATCTCGCTAATTTGTATTTTGCTTTATGTTTCGATGCGTTTCGAATGGCGTTTAGCTGCTGGTGCGGTATTAGCACTTGCGCACGATGTTATTATTACGATTGGTATATTTTCTCTTCTACAAGTGGAAGTTGATCTAACCATTGTTGCAGCCTTGCTAACCGTTGTTGGTTACTCACTAAACGATACGATTGTTGTATTTGACCGTATTCGTGAAAACTTCCGTAAGATGCGAAAGGGTGAAGCGCCTGATGTGATAAACAACTCGATCACTCAAACGCTAAGCCGTACCCTGATTACATCGGGTACAACCTTGTTTGTTGTTATCGCCCTCTTTATGAAAGGCGGAACAATGATCCACGGTTTTGCTTTGGCATTATTGATTGGTATAACGGTGGGTACTTATTCATCAATCTACGTTGCTTCGGCGCTGGCATTGAAATTAGGTATCACTCGTGAACACCTAATGCCGCCACAGGTAGAAAAAGAAGGTGAAGAATTCGACGCAATGCCTTAAATAGGTAGGTGCTCGACTTCATGAATAAAAAACGGAGCCAATAGGCTCCGTTTTTGTATCTATGTTATATCCAGATTGATTTAGTTTGCTGGTCCATATCGATAATCGTTGGGTTAGATGCTGGATATATACCTATGCCTAGATATGTATTTTAAGCATAAAAAAAGCCCCGACATAGTCGAGGCTTCAGAATTTTTGAATCGTTATAAACGATTACTTAGCTAATGCTTCGCCACCGTGTTCACGGATTTTAGCGATGATTGGCTTAACTACGCGTGCGTTACCAGCAACGATGTTGCCAGATACTAGGTAGTTAGTGTTACCAGTAAAGTCAGTACAGATAGCACCGGCTTCACGTGCAATTAGTTCACCAGCGGCTAGTTCCCAAGGCTTTTGGCCTAGTTTAACTACGCCATCAACACGACCTGCTGCTAAGTAACAAAGGTCTAGTGCTGTACAACCAGATTGACGCATATCGTCACATTCAGCAAAAATTGCTGATTGTACTTTGTTAAGCGCTTCTGCGTGTTGCTTAGCTGCGAATGGTAAACCAGTAGCAATAATAGTACCGCTAAGGTCACGAGGCTGTGATGTACGTAGACGTTGGCTGTTAAGCTGTGCGCCAGAACCACGTGTTGCAGTGAAGAGTTCGTTACGAGATGGATCGTATACTACAGAAACTTCAGTACGACCACGCATGCGTAGTGCAATTGAAATAGCGTAATGAGGCAAACCACGAACGAAGTTTTTGGTGCCATCCACTGGGTCGATGATCCACTGACACTCTTTGTCACGGCCTTCTTTAGTACCAGACTCTGCTGCAAGAATGCAGTGATCAGGGTAAGACTTAAGAATAGAATTGATGATGATAGCTTCAGCTTCATGATCAATATTAGTAACGACGTCACTACCTTTATTGGCAACTTCAATGCCTTGAGGTTTTTCTAACGATTTAATGACATGGTCACCAGCCTTTCGCGCAGCGCGAATGGCGATATTAAGCATCGGATGCATAGGATCTTCCCAACGGATGTTAAAGAACTAAAAATCGGCGGCGAGTATAACAGAGCTAGGGCAAAAGGGAAGTGGTTATTTTTTAAACATCATTAGCGAAAACTAAAAAAAGTAGAAAAACACGCTTTAGTTTTACATGTTTTCCCCACTTCTTTATAGGCTGTGCTAAAATCCATCCGCTCTTAAAAATAGTCGGAAATTGCTAAACCATGTTAGATAAAATAAGCGTTGTTTTAATTGGTACATCTCACCCAGGAAATATTGGTTCAGCAGCACGTGCCATGAAGGTGATGGGGCTTACGAATCTAGTCCTTGTTGACCCAGCTTGTGAGATAGACGCTAAGTCTCTTGCTTTAGCTGCTGGCGCGGCAGATGTCGTAACCAATGCAAAAATCGTCAAAACATTAGATGAAGCAATTGCAGATTGTGGTTTAGTGATTGGCTCAAGTGCACGTTCTCGTACATTAGAATGGCCACAACTTGATCCGCGTGAATCAGGTATCAAAACGATTGAAGAAGCAGCTGCGCATCCCGTCGCTATTTTATTCGGTCGTGAGCGTACTGGTTTAACGAATGAAGAATTACAAAAGTGTCATTGCCACGTTTACATTCCGGCGAACCCTGAATACAGCTCATTAAATTTAGCAATGGCAGTACAAACTGTTAGTTATGAAGTGCGTATGGCATTTTTAGAGTCGCAAAAGTACACGGGTGAGAAGAAAGTTGATGAATACCCGCGTGCTAAAGAATTAGAGTTGTTCTACGAGCACCTTGAAAAAGTAACAACTCAGACCCAGTTCATTAATAAGAAGCATCCCGGTATGGTGATGACAAAACTTCGCCGCATGTTTACCCGTGCTCGTCCAGAGCAGCAGGAGCTTAATATTCTGCGTGGTATTCTTTCTTCTATTGAAAAATCATTAGAACATCGCGACAAATAACCCTATTGTGCGTCAGGTCTAAAGCTTGACTGAAATAGTCGGGTAAATACTTGACCATTTTAGTCGGGTATGTAACACTCGTGCTATATACATAAGTGGATAGCGGTGTGTTATGAGATTGACTTCAAAAGGAAGATATGCGGTAACTGCGATGCTTGATGTCGCTCTGCATTCTCAAGATGGTCCTGTACCTTTAGCGGATATTTCCGAACGACAAGGTATTTCACTGTCTTATTTAGAACAACTTTTCTCACGCCTACGTAAAGCTGGTCTTGTGGCGAGTGTTCGTGGACCAGGTGGTGGTTATCGCTTAGGTGAAGACGCGAATGACATCGCGGTAGGCATGGTCATCGCAGCTGTTGATGAATCGGTTGATGCTACAAAGTGTCATGGTAAAGCTGACTGTCAAGGTGGTGTACGCTGCTTAACACATACTTTATGGCATGACTTAAGCTCCCGTATCAGCGGCTTTTTGAATAACATCACTCTTGGTGAGTTGATGAAAGATAATAACGTTCAAGAGATTTCAGGTCGTCAAGATCAAGTCTTAAGCAATAGTTCGCTAAGAACGTCTTTTGGACATAAAAAAACACACGATAGCACCACTATAGGTGTCGATGTCCGCTCTTAGTAGCTAGACATCCGTGTTTTCGGAGATGAAAATGAAATTGCCAATATATTTTGATTATTCCGCTACTTGCCCAGTAGATCCACGTGTTGCTGAAAAAATGATGCAATGCCTGACAATGGACGGGAATTTCGGTAACCCTGCTTCTCGTTCACACCGTTTCGGCTGGCAGGCTGAAGAAGCTGTTGATACAGCGCGTGAGCAAGTTGCTGATCTAATGAATGCTGACCCACGTGAAATTGTGTTTACGTCTGGTGCAACAGAATCTGACAATCTTGCAATTAAAGGCGCTGCGCGTTTTTATAGCAAAAAAGGTAAGCACATCATTACCTGTAAGACTGAGCACAAAGCGGTATTAGACCCTTGTCGCCAGCTCGAGCGTGAAGGCTTCGAAGTGACATATCTTGCGCCAGAAGCAAATGGCTTAATTGATTTGGCAAAATTGCGTGATGCGATTCGTGAAGACACCGTTCTAATGTCTATCATGCACGTAAATAACGAAATTGGCGTAATTCAAGATATTACCGCTATTGGCGAACTTTGCCGTGAAAACAAAATTGTTTTCCACGTTGATGCTGCACAGTCTATCGGTAAGCTACCGATCGATGTACAGGCAATGAAAGTTGACCTTATTTCAGTAACATCACATAAAATTTACGGTCCTAAAGGAATTGGTGCGCTTTACGTTCGTCGTAAGCCTCGTATTCGTTTAGAAGCACAAATGCACGGCGGCGGTCATGAGCGTGGTATGCGTTCTGGTACTCTTGCTACCCACCAGATTGTTGGTATGGGTGAAGCATTCCGCATTGCTAAAGAAGAGATGGAACAAGATCGTGTGCATACATTAGCACTACGTACTCGCCTTCTTGATGGCCTGAAAGATATGGAATCAGTTCATATTAATGGTGACCTAGAGCAACGTGTATCAAGTAACCTGAATATTAGCTTTGCTTTCGTTGAAGGTGAGTCTTTATTAATGGCACTGAAAGATCTCGCTGTTTCTTCTGGTTCAGCATGTACTTCAGCAAGCCTTGAGCCTTCATACGTACTGCGAGCGCTTGGTTTAGATGATGAATTAGCACATAGCTCAATTCGTTTCTCTTTTGGTCGTTTCACGACAGAAGAAGAAATTGATTACGCAATTACACAGATTCGTACTGCAGTAGAAAAACTGCGTGATATGTCGCCGCTTTGGGATATGCACAAAGAAGGTATTGATCTTAACTCTGTTGAGTGGGCACACCACTAAGCTAGCGGTCATAAACTTGTGATCATCAAATGTCGAGGAAATCATCATGGCATATAGTGAAAAAGTCATCGAGCATTATGAGAATCCGCGTAACGTGGGCTCTTTCGATAAAAATGATAAAAACATTGGTAGCGGCATGGTGGGTGCACCAGCATGTGGCGACGTAATGAAGCTTCAAATCAAAGTAAGTGATGAAGGTATCATTGAAGATGCGAAGTTTAAAACGTACGGTTGTGGTTCTGCAATTGCCTCAAGCTCGCTAATCACTGAATGGGTGAAAGGTAAGAGTTTAGATGAAGCGGCAGCTATCAAGAACTCAGCAATTGCTGAAGAACTTGAACTACCACCAGTGAAGATCCACTGCTCTATTCTTGCAGAAGATGCAATTAAAGCCGCAGTTAGTGATTATAAGAAGAAACACGAAGCAAACTAAGACGTTGAGGGTTGTTGTATGGCCATTACTATTACTGAAGCGGCAGCAGGTCGCGTAGCTACTTTCCTTGAGAATCGCGGTAAGGGCTTTGGCCTTCGCCTAGGTGTCCGTACTTCGGGATGTTCAGGAATGGCTTACGTTCTCGAATTTGTTGATGATATCAATGAAGAGGACGAGGTATTCGAAGAGAAAGGTGTAAGAATCGTAATTGATGCAAAAAGCCTAGTTTATCTTGACGGTACCGAGCTTGATTTTGCCAAAGAAGGGCTAAATGAAGGCTTCCAATTCAACAACCCGAACGTATCAAGCGAATGTGGTTGTGGTGAAAGCTTCAACGTTTAATCGCTATAAGTCAGTTTCCACTGAGCCTAACTGTTATATCTTCATATATACCAGTTAGGTTTAGTATTTAGAGATACCAGACGCGATATGAATCATTTCGAATTATTTAGACTTCCTTTCCAATTTGAACTGGATGGTGGTCTTCTGTCAACTCAGTTCCGGGAACTACAACGTCGTTTCCATCCTGATAACTTCGCTACAGCTTCAGAACGTGATCGCTTAATGTCTGTCCAAAAAGCAGCGCAAATTAACGACGCATTCCAAACGCTAAAAAATCCAATCTCACGAGCTGAATATATGCTTTCTGAGCAAGATATGGATATTCGTGGCGAACAAAAAACGCTACAAGATCCTGAGTTCTTAATGCAGCAAATGGAGTTGCGTGAAGAACTTGAAGATATCTCAGATGCAAGTGACCCTGAAAGTGCGCTATTTGATTTTGAACAGCAAATAACAGTGTTATATAAATCGCAATTGAGCACTCTTGAGCAACTATTAAATCAGGAAGATTGGGAAGAAGCGGCAGATGCCGTGCGTAAGCTAAAATTTATTGATAAGCTGCGCTATGAAATTGAACGTCTTGAAGAGACTTTCTTTGACTAATTGCTTCTCACCCGAGCACTAACTCCACAGGAAAGATAATGGCACTGTTACAGATTGCTGAACCAGGTCAGAGTGCGGCACCGCATCAACATCGTTTAGCGGTGGGCATTGATTTGGGTACCACAAATTCTCTCGTTGCTGCTGTGCGCAGTGGTGTACCAGAAACCTTAAAGGATGATAAAGGGCGTTCTATTTTGCCTTCAATTGTTCATTATGGTGAGGAATCCCTGCTTGTTGGCCATGAAGCCAGAGAGCTTGCTCAGCAAGATCCTAGTAATACTATCTTTTCAGTAAAACGTTTGATGGGGCGCTCTTTAGCGGATATCCAACAACGTTACCCGCATTTACCATATCAATTTGAAGCGTCAGATAACGGCTTACCCCAATTAATGACACGTATGGGGAAAGTTAATCCGGTACAAGTCTCTGCCGAGATCCTTAAAGCCCTTAATGCACGCGCTGTGGCGACATTAGGTGGTGATCTTGAGGGTGTCGTTATAACGGTTCCGGCATATTTTGATGATGCGCAACGAGCTGGCACTAAAGATGCGGCAAAGCTAGCAAACCTAAATGTATTACGTTTACTTAATGAGCCAACAGCCGCTGCGATTGCTTATGGTTTAGATTCAGGTCAAGAGGGCGTTATTGCTGTTTATGACTTAGGTGGCGGTACATTTGATATTTCTGTTTTACGTTTATCGAAAGGTGTATTTGAAGTATTAGCAACTGGCGGTGATTCAGCATTGGGTGGTGATGATTTTGATCACTTACTTGCAGATTGGATTAAAGAGCAAGCGGGCTATACTGGTGATTTAACTGCGCAACAAATGCGTATGGTACAAGATGCTGCCACTGACGCTAAAATTGCGTTAACAGATGCAGATACAGCCCAGATTGATGTGTTGAATTGGCAAGGTTCTGTTACTCGTGAACAGTTTAATGCGTTGATTCAGCCTTTAGTAAAGAAAACACTGATGTCTTGTCGCCGAGCGATCAAAGATTCTGGCATTGAAATTACAGATGTTATCGAAACTGTGATGGTTGGTGGTTCAACACGTGTGCCATTGGTACGTGAAATGGTGGGTAATTACTTCGGTAAAGAGCCACTAACATCGATTGACCCAGATAAAGTTGTTGCGATTGGTGCATCAATTCAAGCTGATATCCTAGTCGGTAATAAGCCTGATTCAGATATGCTATTACTTGATGTTATTCCATTGTCTTTAGGTATAGAGACAATGGGGGGCATGATTGAAAAAATCATTCCTCGTAACACGACAATTCCTGTCGCTCGTGCGCAAGAATTCACCACGTTTAAAGATGGCCAAACAGCCATGTCGGTACATGTGGTGCAAGGTGAGCGTGAAATGGTAAGCGATTGTCGTTCTTTAGCGCGATTTACACTACGTGGAATCCCAGCTATGGCGGCCGGTGCTGCACATATTCGTGTTACGTATCAAGTTGATGCCGATGGTCTATTGTCTGTTACTGCAATGGAAAAGAGCAGTAACGTTCAATCATCTATCCAAGTTAAACCTTCTTATGGTTTAAGTGATGATGAAGTCGCAACCATGATTCGTGAGTCAATGACGCACGCGCAAGATGATAAAGATGCACGTACATTAGCCGAGCAACAAGTTGAAGCTGATCGTGTATTGGAAGGCCTAATTACAGCTCTCGCAATCGATGGTGATACATTACTGTCAAAAGAAGAGCGTGAAACGCTGGAAGGCGTAATGATGGAACTTGTTCAGCTGCGTCAAGGTAATGATTACCGAGCAATTGAACAGGGTATTAAGAAAACAGATAAAGCGAGCCAAGAATTTGCTTCACGTCGAATGGATCAATCTATTCGACAGGCATTGGCTGGTCAATCGATAGATGAGGTTTAGGCATGCCTAAAATCGTTGTATTACCACATGAAGAACTTTGCCCTGAAGGCGCAATTTTAGAAGCTAAAACGGGTGAAACTGTACTTGATGTAGCACTGCGTAATGGTATTGGTATTGAACATGCTTGTGAAAAGTCATGTGCATGTACGACTTGTCATATTGTTATTCGTGAAGGTTTTGATTCACTGGATGAAAGTGATGAGCTAGAAGATGACATGCTTGATAAAGCATGGGGTCTTGAACCTGAATCCCGTTTAGGTTGTCAGGCAACGGTTTCGGATAGTGATCTTGTTGTAGAGATCCCTAAATATACGATCAATCTAGCTTCTGAGCAGCACTAAGTTTTGTTCTTTTATTTATCAAAATATTGAGTATTAAGGTAAGTAAAAGCAACGATATTAGTGACAATCACGTTATAACGATTAAGAGGTAGCATCATGAGCTTAAAATGGACGGATTCTAGAGAAATAGCGATTGAACTATCTGAGCTGTATCCAGAAACGGATCCTAAGCTGATTCTTTTTACCGATCTTCGCCAATGGATTCTAGACTTAGAAGAGTTTGATGATGATCCCAACCACTGCAGTGAAAGAGTGTTAGAAGCTGTGCAAATGTGTTGGATGGAAGAAGAAGATTAATCGTTTACTTATTGTGATTATTGAACAATTGCCCTACCTTTGATTGAACAATAAAAACAATATGATCTCGCTCTACATCCTGATGTAAACAACTTGTTTATGCGCGGATAACAGAGCAGAGTTAGTGAAAGAAATATAAAAGCGGACCATATGGTCCGCTTTGTTGTATTTAAACCTGTAAATATCTTGTAAAACCGCACTATTACCCCCATAACTTGCTGTAAGCCTGCTTAAAGTGATTTGGCAAATGTCATATCCTTGTTATCAAAAAGCATATTGTTTATCGCGTGGGGATGATAAGAGACAAGGATAATGTCTTTTTAATCTTGTCTATATTGCGCTGATATCCTCATCAAGAATCCAAGGAATTTCTAATGTCTTCTATTATGTCTGTTTTCTTATCCCATGACGCTGCTGCAGAGCAATGGGGAACAAACGCGCTACTTTCTTTTTCTGCTGATGGCACAACGGTTCACCTAAGTGGCGATCAAGAAAGTGCCTTACAGCGTGCTGGTCGTAAGTTGGATACACAAGGAATAAAGCAAGTTTCACTTGTGGGTAGTGAGTGGAACTTAGAAGCAATTTGGTCTTTCATTCAAGGACACCGTAATTCAAAGCCAGGTAACCAGGTTACTTGGGATGGCTTAAATGCTGAAGATGAAACTGAACTGCAGGCGCGCATTAAAACCACAAACTGGGTACGTGAAGTTATTAACCAATCGGCAGACGTTGTACGCCCTTCACAGCTTGCGGCACGTGCGGGTGAATTTGTTAAGTCACTTGCACCAGAGCACGTAACGTACAAAATCATTAAAGGCAATGACTTGATTGATGAAGGCTGGATGGGCACGCACACTGTTGGTCGCGGTTCAGAACGTTCAGCTGCAATGCTACGTCTAGATTACAACCCAACAGGCGATGCTGATGCGCCTGTGCACACCTGCATCGTGGGTAAAGGTATTACTTTCGATTCGGGCGGCTACAGCATGAAGCCTTCAGCCGGCATGACGGCAATGAAAGCCGATATGGGTGGCGCAGCAATGGCGACGGGCGGTTTAGCACTTGCGATTGCTCGTGGTAATAACAAGCGTATTAAATTGATCCTATGTTGTGCTGAGAACATGGTATCAGGTCGCGCGGTTAAGCTCGGCGACATCATTACTTATAAAAATGGTAAAACTGTTGAGGTGCTAAACACTGACGCAGAAGGTCGTTTAGTACTTGCTGATGGTCTTATCTACGCGAGTAGCCAAAATCCTGAAGTCATCATTGATTGTGCAACATTAACGGGTGCGGCGAAGAATGCACTAGGTAATGATTACCACGCATTGCTAAGTTTCGATCAGACACTCTCTCAAAAAGCCTTAGCGTCAGCGGCTGAAGAGCATGAAGGTTTATGGCCGTTACCATTAGCGGATAACCACCGTGGTATGCTGTCATCAAACTTTGCCGACTTATCGAACATTTCAAGTGGTGATTTCTTACCAGGTGCAAGTACCGCTGCTGCGTTCTTATCGTACTTTGTAACAGACTATAAGAAAGGCTGGATGCACATTGATGCAAGTGGCACTTATCGTAAGAGTGGCAACGACAAGTGGTGTGCTGGCGCAACTGGTATGGGGGTGCGTACATTGGCCAACATCTTAAATTCAGCTAGCTAAATATAAGCAGCCGACCATCATGATGCTCCATGGTGGTCAGCAATGCTGAGTATTAAAACACTCATATTATCGAAAACGAATAATTAAAATTTAAAGGCTTTTCATGTTAAGGATTACATTATCAGCGCAAGCCAGTTCAGGGGCTTGGGGAGAAAAGGCATTACTCAGTTATAAAGAAGACGGCGCAGATATTCACTTTAGTGGTGATTTCCCATTACGTCGTATTCAGCAGGCTGCGCGTCAGCTGCAATCGCAAGGTGCAGCAAGCGTCAGCCTTGATGGCGAAGGCTGGAGCTACGAGCGTCAGTGGGCATTCTATTGTGGTTTTGCTGCAACCATGACTCCTGTTGCAATTAAGTGGGCATCTATTGATGAAGATGAACTAGAACTGCTTAATGCGCGTCGTCGAAGTGCTGATTGGGTACGCCAAGTCGTCAATGCGACACCTGAAGATATGTACCCTGAAAAGCTAGCAAATGATGCGATAGCGTTTTTATCATCCGTTGCGGGCGATAAAATACGTTATGAAATGTTAGTGGGTGATCAACTTCTAGAAAACGGCTGGATAGGCACGCATAGTGTTGGCCGTGCGAGTAGTCGACCACCAGTAATGCTAACCCTCGATTACAACCCTACGGGTGATGACAATGCTCCTGTGTCTGCATGTTTAGTCGGCAAAGGGATTACCTTTGATTCCGGTGGCTACAGCTTGAAGTCAAGTGCTGGCATGGTAACAATGAAATGTGACATGGGCGGCGCAGCGACAGTAACAGCCGCATTAGGCTATGCCATTGAGCAAGGTTTGAATCAACGTGTGAAGCTGATCTTATGTTGCGCAGAAAACATGGTTGCTGGTAACGCCTATAAGCTGGGTGATGTGTTAACGTATAAAAACGGATTAACCGTAGAAGTGGTTAATACCGATGCTGAAGGGCGCTTGGTGCTTGCTGATGGCTTAATTGCTGCTAGCGAAACAAAAACACCATTGATTATTGATGCTGCAACCTTAACTGGTGCTGCTTTGATGGCATTAGGAACCGATTACAATGCCATATTTGGTTTAGATAAAACGCTACTGATGAAGGCACAAGAGTTGTCAGAGTTGGTGAATGAGCCAGCATGGCCGTTACCGCTAGAAAAATGGCATCAAGGCAATTGCCCTTCTCACTATGCGGATACAGCGAATAGCCGAACGCAAAAAGGGGGGGGGATGGGCGGTGCATCTAATGCTGCTGCTTTCTTATCACGTTTTGTTGATAGTGAAACAAGCAGCTGGATTCACTTTGATTTAGCGGCTTGCTTCCGCGACAATGCTGATGGTCGTTGGGCTGCTGGCGCAACGGGATTAGGGGTTGCCAATATTGCAGCGTTATTGCTGTAATCGTTAGAAAAAGGCAAGTTATCAACGTTATAACTTGCCTAAACCAGAAAGCAGCATAGTAGAATTTGTTATAACTCAAAGCTGCGTATTACTTGGTATATAGCTTAGCCAAGAACGAATTGACTCAAAAGGAAGAATTATAATGACTATTGAAAAAACGTTTTCAATTGTAAAGCCCGATGCTGTTAAGCGTAATTTGATTGGTGCTATTTACCAGCGTTTTGAAAATGCTGGCTTAAAAATTGTGGCATCAAAAATGGTTCATCTTGATGCAACTAAAGCTCAGGGGTTTTACGCTGAGCATGAAGGTAAGCCATTTTTTAATGAGCTAGTGGAATTCATGACATCGGGCCCTGTGATGGTGCAGGTACTCGAAGGTGAAGATGCGATTCATCGTTACCGTGAATTAATGGGTACAACTAACCCAGAAAATGCTGCATGTGGCACGATTCGTTCAGATTTTGCATTAAGTATGCGTTATAACTCAGTACATGGTTCTGATAGCCCTGAATCAGCGGCACGTGAAATTGCCTATTTCTTTACAGAAGATGAAATTTGTCCACGTGACTAATTATTGATTAAATTTCATACAAAACAGATTATTAACGGGAAGCTTCGGCTTCCCGTTGTCATTTTTGCTTTGCATAAGGTGTTTTTTCGCTGAAGTTACGTGCCATTGCTAAAATAACCTTAGTGCTTACAAGTGGAAACAGGCAGGCAAAGGCTGTACAATTTCGCGCCTTGAATTGTCCTATTACACGCAATCATACTTTTAAGATTGCCAAGGCATAGAATCCGTCATTTTTTAATGAGGCAACAACCGATGACAACAGTCAAAACTAATCTACTGGATTTAGATCGCAAAGGGTTGCGTACATACTTTGCAGAAGAGCTGAATGAAAAAGCCTTCCGTGCTGATCAAATCATGAAGTGGATCTACCAATTCGGTTGTGATGATTTCGATCAAATGACGAATATCAATAAGAAGCTTCGTGAAAAACTTAAGCGTGTTGCTGAAATCCGTGCACCTTATGTTTCGGAAGCACAACACTCAGTTGATGGCACCATTAAGTGGGCCATGCGTGTTGGCGATCAAGATGTTGAAACTGTCTATATTCCTGACGGTGATCGTGCAACCTTGTGTGTTTCTTCACAGGTGGGTTGTGCTCTTGCATGTACTTTCTGCTCAACAGCTCAACAGGGTTTCAACCGTAATTTACGTGTATCTGAAATTATTGGTCAGGTATGGCGTGCAGCAAAAGAAATTGGTATTGAAAAAGAAACGGGTCGTCGTCCTATCACCAATGTTGTAATGATGGGAATGGGTGAGCCACTTCTTAATATGAAAAACCTGATCCCAGCATTAGAAATTATGCTGGATGATATCGGCTTTGGTTTGTCTAAACGTCGTGTAACTGTTTCTACATCAGGAGTTGTTTCTGGTCTTGATCAGATGACGGGTAATATTGATGTTGCTTTGGCTATTTCTTTGCACGCACCAACAGATGAGCTGCGTTCTCAAATCATGCCAATTAATGATCGCTTCAATATCGCGACCTTCCTAGAGTCGGTTCGTCGGTACGTTGAGCAATCAAATGCGAACCGCGGTCGTGTAACTGTTGAATATGTTTTGTTAGATCATGTTAATGATGACATGGAACATGCGCGTCAGTTAGCAGTATTGCTAAAAGATACGCCTGCAAAGATTAATCTTATTCCATTCAACCCGTATCCTGGGTCACCATACCGTAAACCGAGTAATTCACGTATTGATCGTTTCATGAAAACGCTTATGGAATATGACTTTACAGTCACAGTACGTAAAACTCGCGGTGATGATATTGATGCAGCTTGTGGGCAATTAGTCGGTGATGTGATTGACCGCACGAAACGCACACAAGTTAAGCAGCAAGACGGTGAACAAATCCCTGTCAAAACGGTCTAAAAACAGACGTATAGACAAGGATGTCGATGTGAGATAAAACATGGTTAAATGGACGTTGTACCCATTATTGTGTAGCTTGTTGGTAGGCTGTATAACAGTCCAAGAAATAGGCAATAAGAAAGAATTTAATCGTATCGATGCATCTGAGGCCAGGATCGCTCTTGGACTTAGCTATTTAAATGATGGTCAATGGCAACGAGCAAGAGAAAACCTTGAAACAGCATTAAAGTATGCTCCTAGGTATTATCGTGCTCAAAACGCAATGGCATATTACTTTCAGACTGTGGATGAGAATGACGCTGCTGAAAGTATGTATAGAAAAGCATTACGAGATTCACCAAAAAATGGCGATGTTTTAAATAACTATGGTGTATTCTTGTGTAGTGAGCAACGTTACGACGATGCCATCAAAGCCTTTGAAAAGGCAATTAAACAACCGTATTATTATTTGATATCTGCCAGTTATGAGAATGCAGGTTTGTGTAGCCTTAAAAAAGGTGATAATTCACAAGCACAATTTTATTTTAAAAAATCGCTCTCTCATGACCCGTACAGACCAAAATCTATTTTGCAGCTGGCGCAACTTGAAATTGAATCTGATAATTTTAAAGATGCACGCGTCATGCTTTTTAAATTTAACAAGAGATATGGGTATAAAGCGGATAGCTTGTGGCTACTCATTCAGTTAGAAAATCAGGCTGGACGATTAACAGAAGTGGATAAGTATGCCGTTTTGCTTAAAGAGCAGTTCCCAGATTCTCAGCAATATCAGAAATATCTAGCCAATGAATATTAAAGAGAACGAAGATAATTCAACAGAAGAAGTGATTCGTCCAGGGGATATGCTGCGACAAGCGCGTGAAAAGCTAGGCTACTCTCAAAAAGATATTGCCAGCCGTTTACGCCTTAAACTTTCTGTTATCAATAATATTGAAGACAACATTTTTGAAGAATCTCAAGTCGCCACGTTTACGCGTGGTTATGTGAGTTCATATGCTAAATATGTTGGCTTAAATGAAAAAGAAATACTGGCAAAGCTGGATCTACTTGGCCATGCACAGCCTAAAGAACAAGAAATGCAAAGCTTCTCTCGTCGAACGAAGCGTGAAGCACATGATAGTCGAATTATGGGTATTACTTGGGGGGTCGCGGCGATCATCATCGGCCTAACCGCTGCATGGTGGTGGCAAAGTGAGCAACTAGAGTCGGGTACTGACTTATCAACGGTTTTTAGTGAGTTGTCTCAACCGTTAGATGAATCCATAGCCAATTCTGACTTATCTGATCCGACGATAACGGGTGTATCAGCTTCTGATATTAATGCGGCAGCTGAAGGTACCGTTGTTACCGCAAGCGAACCTGAAACGGTGTTATCTGCCACTAATGATAGTGATTTGATTTCTGCTGTTGATGATGAAGTTTCAATTTCAAACCCATCCACAGTCATTAATGCGGGGAGCGATAACGACAGTTTTGTCGCAGAGCAAGCGTCGGATGTTATATCTGAAAGTGCGGAGAGCACAGATGACGGTGCCATTGTTTCAGATTTAAAACTGAGCTTTGCCGGAGACTGCTGGATTGATGTTCGTGACGCGAATGGTAAGCGTCTTGATACTGGTATTAAAAAAACGGGTGATGTGCTGAACTTAAATGGCGCAGCACCGTTTAAAGTTGTACTTGGTGCGCCGGGTGTTGTCGAAATGACTTACAAAGGCGAACCTGTTGATCTTAGCGTGTATCCTGCTGGTAAAGTCGCAAGATTTAAGCTTCCGCTGTAAAGAGAATATGTAATGCATAGTGAATCTCCAATTATACGTCGACAATCCACTCGCATTTATGTCGGCGATGTGCCGATTGGTGATGGTGCACCGATTGCCGTTCAATCGATGACAAATACGCTCACCACAGATGTTGCAGCAACTGTTGCGCAGATAAGAGCATTAGAAAAAGTCGGTGCAGATATTGTGCGTGTGTCTGTTCCCACAATGGATGCAGCAGAAGCGTTTAAGCTTATTAAGCAGCAGGTCAATATACCGCTGGTTGCTGATATTCATTTTGATTACCGTATTGCACTAAAAGTGGCTGAATACGGTGTTGATTGTTTACGTATTAACCCAGGTAATATTGGTAATGAAGAGCGTATACGTTCTGTTGTTGAATGTGCCCGCGATTATGATATTCCTATTCGAATCGGCATTAATGGTGGTTCGTTAGAAAAAGAAATCCAACTGAAATACGGTGAACCTACGCCTGATGCACTTGTTGAATCAGCAATGCGTCATGTCGACATTCTAGATCGCTTGAACTTTGACCAATTCAAAGTGAGCGTGAAAGCGTCTGATGTTTTCTTAGCCGTTGAATCATACCGTCGATTAGCGAAGCAGATTAAACAACCCTTGCACTTAGGCATTACCGAAGCCGGTGGTGCGCGTGCAGGATCCGTTAAATCAGCCGTTGGTTTAGGCATGCTTTTAGCTGAAGGTATTGGTGATACGTTACGTATTTCATTAGCTGCCGATCCGGTTGAAGAAATCAAAGTTGGTTTTGATATTCTTAAATCATTGCGTATTCGTTCTCGTGGTATTAACTTTATTGCTTGCCCAACATGTTCTCGTCAAGAGTTTGATGTTATTGGTACAGTTAACGAGTTAGAACAACGCTTAGAAGACATTACGACTCCAATGGATGTCTCCATTATCGGTTGTGTTGTCAATGGCCCTGGTGAAGCGGAAGTTTCTCATTTGGGTGTTGCAGGCAGTAGCCGTAAAAGCGCATTTTATGAAGATGGCATTCGTCAAAAAGAACGATTTGATAATGATAATGTCATTGATCAGCTAGAAACAAAAATCCGCGCAAAAGCAGCGATGTTGGACGTTAATAACCGCATTAATGTACAAGAAGTAGAGAAATAAACCGAAACCGCCCTCTGATTGACAGGGAGCGGTTCACTATTTCCTTTATAACCTTTATATTCGACTCAATTCCCCGTCGGTAAACGAGAAAAAACGTGGCGAAACAAATTCAAGCAATTCGAGGCATGAACGACTGCCTACCTACACAATCTCCTCTTTGGCAAAAAGTGGAAGGTACAATTAAGCAAGTAGTAAGCGCATATGGCTATAACGAAATTCGTATGCCTATCGTTGAATCAACGCATTTGTTTAAGCGTGCTATTGGTGAAGTCACCGATGTTGTTGAAAAAGAAATGTATACTTTTGAAGACCGTAACTGTGACAGCTTAACCCTTCGCCCAGAAGGTACTGCTGGTTGTGTACGTGCGGGTATTCAAAACGGTTTGCTGTATAACCAAGAGCAACGTTTATGGTACATCGGTCCGATGTTCCGCTATGAACGTCCTCAGAAAGGTCGTTACCGTCAATTTCATCAGGTTGGTGTTGAAGTCTTTGGCCTGAATGGCCCTGATGTTGATGCTGAATTAATCATGATGACAGCGCGCCTATGGCGTGAGTTAGGCATCAATCAACACGTTCGTCTTGAGCTAAACTCAATAGGTTCTTTAGAAGCTCGTGCGACCTACCGTGAAGCATTGATTGCATTCTTAGAACAGCATTTAGATGTGCTTGACGAAGATTGTAAGCGTCGTATGCACACGAATCCGTTACGCGTGCTTGATACTAAAAATCCAGCAGTACAAGAAATTTTGGTCGACGCACCGAAGCTTTCTGAGTACTTAGATGACGATTCTAAAGCACATTTTGCTGGTTTATGTGAACTATTAGACGCTGCTGGTATCGAATATCAAGTAAATGAACGCCTTGTACGTGGTTTAGATTACTATAACCGTACTGTATTCGAATGGATTACTGAAAGCCTAGGTGCTCAAGGTACTGTTTGTGGCGGTGGTCGTTATGATGGCTTAGTCGAACAACTTGGCGGCAAAGCAACGCCTGCAGTTGGTTTTGCTATGGGTGTTGAGCGTTTAGTTTTACTGATGGAAACACTTGAACTGGCAGACGTTCGTCGCTCAGTTGATGCTTATGTCGTTACTGTTGGTGAAGGCACTATGATGGCTGGAATGAAACTGGCTGAAAAGCTGCGCGAAAATGTTCCCGGCTTACGTGTTATGAACCACTTCGGTGGCGGTAATTTTAAAAAGCAATTTAAACGTGCTGATAACGTAGGCGCAGCTATTGCACTGGTTCTTGGTGAGAATGAAATCGCTGATAACACTGTGGTAGTAAAAGATCTCCGTGGTGGTGAGCAAACAACCATGGCACAGGATGAAGTAGCAGCAAAGCTGGCTGAATTGATTTAAGAGAGGACAGGAAGTGGAAGTCTACGAGACCGAAGAACAACAGGTTGAAGCACTTAAATCATGGTGGAAAGAGAACGGCAAAGCCGTTGTTCTTGGTGCTGTGATTGGTTTGGGTGGTCTTTATGGCTGGCGTTATTACCAAGGTGAAGTTCAAACAACAAAAGAACTGACATCTGATGCTTATTCACAGGTAATGACGACTCTCGATAGTGGCAGCGAAAATGCTGTGGCTGATGTACAAGCGTTTATTTCGGCAAATGAAAGCAGCCAGTACTCAGTACTTGCGGCACTTCAACTGGCGAAAACACAAGTCGAGCTTGGTGATTTAGATGGTGCTATTAAGCAGCTAACTTGGGCTATTAGCCAAACTAAAGATCAAGCAATCTTGCCTCTTGCACAGACGCGTCTTGCACGTATTTATGCAGAGCAACAGAAATTCGATGAAGCGCTTGCTGAGCTTGATAAAGTAACAGCGACAAGCTGGCAGTCAAAAATTGCTGAGCTGCGCGGTGATATCTTATTGCTTAAAGGCGATATTATTGCTGCTCGTAACGCTTACATAAGTGCACAGCAACTTGGTGCCTCGCCTGCATTGCAGATGAAGCTTGATGATCTAGCTCAGTAAGGCGGATGACTATGCAAAAAGTGTTTAAGCGAGCTTTAACTGTTGCGCTAACGCTTGGTGTTCTTGCTGGCTGTGCTAGTGAAGAAGATACGAATCAGATGGCACCATTACCTGTTGTTGAGAATACAATTGCATCAACACAAGTCTGGAGTCAGACCATTGGTGATGGCGTTGAAGGTTACTTCTCTCGATTATCTCCAGCTATCGGTTATGGCAAAATTTTTGCGGCTGATCGAAATGGTCTTGTTAAAGCACTTGATCCTGAAAACGGTAAAGTGATTTGGCAACAAGACTTACAAGGCGACGTAACGGCTAAGCTTTCTGGTGGTATTACGCTTTCTTACGGTAAATTATTCATTGGTACTGAAAATGCGGATGTCATTGCATTGGATGAAGAAACCGGTGAAGAAATTTGGCGTACAAAAGTTGAAGGCGAAGTACTCGCAAAACCGCTTGTTGATAATGGCATGGTAGTAGTTAATACCAGCCGTGGTGTGTTGCAAGCGCTTGATGCTGAAACCGGTGAAGCAAAATGGCAGCTAAGCAGTGAAGTACCAACACTGACATTGCGTGGTGATAGTTCACCAGTAGCGATTTCAGGCGGTATTTTCTGGGGACAGGCCAATGGTCGTCTTGCTGGTGCATTGATGAATACTGGTCAAATGCTATGGCAGCAACCTATTGGTTCACCAAAAGGTGCTACAGAGATAGATCGTTTAGTTGATGTTGATGCAAGCCCTGTTATTGCCGGTGAGCGTTTATATGCTTTAGGTTACAACGGTGCGTTAGTTTCAATTGAACTGCGTAGTGGTCAAGTTGCTTGGAAGCGAGCTTACTCATCAGCTACAGATTTCGCTATTGATGGTAGCCAGTTATACTTAGTAACAGACAAAGATCACATTGTTGCAGTAGATACACGTAGTGGCACAGAACTTTGGCAAAATAAAGATCTGGAATATCGCTTACTAAGTGCTCCTGCTGTGATTTCTGGTTACTTAGTATTAGGTGACAGTGAAGGTTATCTTCATTGGTTAGACCCCTACACTGGTGAGTTTGTTGCTCAACAAGCAACAGATGGTAGTGGTTTTGCTATACCGCCAATTGCTTTAGATGATGGCTATCTAGTTGTGACTCGTGATGGTAAAATCAACAAAATGCAAATGCCGTAATTAGTCGGTATAATGCAGTGAAATTTTTGTCGGCTCCTGCTGTTTCAAACAGTCAGGAGCCGTTGTTGTTATACCTATTCGCATATTATTGTCGGATGAAGGCTGTACGATAATGTCAGCTGGAGGCAAGAATGAATGGGACAATTGTCTGTAAGACACTAAAAAGTAAGAGGTACTTATGATTCCTGTTGTTGCCCTAGTTGGGCGCCCTAACGTAGGTAAATCGACGTTATTCAACCGTCTTACCCGCACAAGGGATGCGCTGGTAGCTGATTTTCCTGGCCTAACAAGGGATCGTAAATACGGCAGAGCTGAGCTAGAAGAGCACGAATTTATTGTTATTGATACCGGCGGTATTGATGGCACTGAAGAAGGTGTTGAAACAAAAATGGCTGAACAGTCATTAGCAGCTATTGAAGAAGCAGATGTCGTACTGTTTCTTGTTGATGGTCGTGCAGGTCTGACTGTGTCTGATGAAGCGATTGCAAAACACCTTCGTAGCCGTGAAAAACCAACCTTTCTTGTTGTAAACAAGATTGATGGTATTGATGCTGATAGTGCTTGTGCTGAATTCTGGAAGCTAGGCGTTGATGCGATGTATCAAGTTGCTGCAGCACATAACCGTGGTGTAACAGCCT
The DNA here is from genome assembly GCF_003026285.1 of Photobacterium profundum. Taxonomy (GTDB): domain Bacteria; phylum Pseudomonadota; class Gammaproteobacteria; order Enterobacterales; family Vibrionaceae; genus Photobacterium; species Photobacterium profundum. The sequence goes on along the minus strand of NZ_PYOD01000001.1, from coordinate 1,035,015 downwards.
TGATGGAGCGTGCATTAGCCCCATTTGCAGAATCATTGAAAGATAATGACGAAGAAGGTCTAATTGATTTAACTTCAGTTGAAGATATCGAAAAAGCAGATCTGACGGAAGAAGATGCAGAAGCAGCTTACAAACGTCTTCAAGAGCAGCCTATTAAGTTAGCGATCATTGGTCGTCCTAACGTAGGTAAATCAACACTAACTAACCGTATTCTTGGTGAAGAACGTGTTGTTGTGTATGACATGCCAGGTACGACGCGAGACTCTATCTACATTCCAATGGAACGTGATGGACAAGAATACGTTCTAATCGATACTGCTGGTGTTCGTCGTCGTAAGAATATGAACCAAGCGGTTGAAAAATTCTCTGTAATTCAAACCCTAAAAGCGGTTGAAGATGCGAACGTTGTTTTGCTTATCATTGATGCTCGTGAAAATATTTCGGATCAAGATTTAAGCCTATTAGGTTTTGTTCTTAATTCAGGTCGTTCACTTGTACTTGCTGTTAACAAGTGGGATGGGCTTGATAATGAAGTGAAAGAGCGCGTTAAATCAGAATTAGATCGCCGTTTAGGTTTCATTGATTTTGCCCGTATTCACTTTATTTCAGCATTGCATGGTACAGGTGTTGGTCACTTATATGATTCAGTTATTGAAGCATATCAGTCAGCAACTAAGCGTATTAGTACATCGCTTCTAACACGTATTATGCAAATGGCTCAAGATGATCACCAGCCACCAATGGTTCGTGGACGTCGTGTGAAGTTAAAGTATGCGCATGCGGGTGGCTACAACCCACCAATTATCGTTATTCACGGTAATCAGGTTAATGAGTTGCCAGCATCATACAAGCGTTACCTAATGAACTATTACCGTCGTTCATTAGAAATGATGGGTACACCAATTCGTATTCAATTCCAGAATAGTGAAAACCCATTTGAAACAACGAAGCAGAAATTAACTGTTTCTCAAGAACGTCAGCGTAAGCGTTTGACGGGAATGCTTCACGGTCGCCGTAAGTAATTTGTTTTATTAATAGCGAATCGATTGAAATACCCAGCCTTGCGTTGGGTATTTTTTTATCTGGTACTTATACCATAATAAGGAAAGGCTCAAATATGTCTGATGTCACACCAACTCATGTGTTATTTACGGTGCCAGAATGGCGAACAGAAGCTGAAATTCAGTTATGTGAACCAGCGACTTCACGTGGTGTATACGTCGTAACAGATCGAACCTGTTTTCATCCTGTTAGTCATATTTGGCCTGATCACCCTGCAGATAGAGGCACTATTGGCTTGGGAGATCGTTGCTTTGATGTGACTGGTTGTTTTACTGGTGCCGTTGATTTAGCGACGAGCACGCTTTATGTCGGTACAGATATTCCCGTTAAACGTGATGTGCCGGGTTGGGCGTTTGTTGTGGTACATCATATTGCTGAAGACGCTCAATGGAGAAAAGGAGATACTGTCATCTTGTCGGTTGATAGGGCTTATCAACAGGCATTAAGTCGTGGGCATAGCGCAGGGCACCTGTCCTCTTTAGCACTCAATAAAGTGCTACATAGCGACTATTGGCGTAAAGATGCCTCACGTAAAGATGAATTAGGCCATTATGATTTTCATAGTTATGCTCAGCAGCAAAGCATTGTGAGTGAAGATAAAAGTACGGATACCTATCGTTTGGGCAAAACATTGCGCAAACGTGGGCTCAATACGGCTGATATGCTGGCCAATTTAGTCGCGTTAACTGATCTCATTAATCAGCAGCTAGAAATTTGGCGCCATAGTGGTGCAGCGGTAGTGATGCGCCGTGAAGGTGTGCAGTTAACGGATTCACGTTACTGGCAATGTGATTTAGGTGAGGAGGAAGTCATTGAAATTCCATGTGGTGGCTCTCATATACAATCTCTTTCTGAATACAGTGCGCTATTTGTGCAGTTCGAACACGTTAGCGATCAAGAATTGATAATGGTTACCCACACAAAACCCTAGATAATATCCCTTTGTAGCGTTTTATACTGATTAAAGGTCGCCGGAAGGCGATTTTTTTAATTTTTAAAAATAAAGGAATGAGAAATCAATAAAAAAAGTGACCAAATATTAGCAGGCGATCTGGCTGTTGAAAGCAAAAAGCCTGTAAATAGAGGGGGCTGTTATCTATTGCTGATAATTAATTGAATATACAGTTGTATCTGGATCTTTCACTTAAATCACCAAATTAAAGTTTATTATGCTGTTTAAAATCCATATGCAGAACTTGTAACTTATGCTTTCGGGATGCGTGTTCATAAATGTTCTTTTGGTACCAGATCGCTGATCACAATCCTTTTCATAAATGATCAACTGATTCTCGAACGATCAAGCTGCCTGAAAATAGAGCAATAGGGCTGATCTTTCGATTATCGAGCAATTGTAGTGTCTGCTTGATAGCGGTATATGCCATTTTTTCTACCGGAAGCATGATTGTGGTTAAACTCGGAATAGTGAACTCACCCGCTGGATCATTATCAAAGCCTAATACTGAAATATCTTGAGGTACTTGTAACCCTGCATCGTGTAATGCCCGAATAGCTCCCATTGCCATATTGTCATTGGCGGCGAAAATAGCAGTGAAAGATTGCTTACTGGCAAGTAACTCATTACAAGCGTGATAACCACTTTGGGTAAAATAATCACCATGATAAGCCGTGCAAGTTGGTAGATTGTGCTTGATTAAGGTGTCTTGAAACCCTTGTAGGCGTAAACGGGAGTTAATGGAAGATTCAGGTCCAGTAATACAGGCAAATTCTTTATGCCCTTTGCTTAAAAGATATTCTGCTGCTTGCTGGGCGGCTTCATACTGATTAAAGCTGATACAACGATCTTCAAAACCTTCCACTTGTTGGTTAATGATAATCAGAGGAATGGAAAGATCATTCATCAACTGTTTGAGTACAGTTTCAGGTATTTGGCGTGTATAAAGAATGACTGCATCGACTTTACGTTCTACTAAGCTCTCGATAGCCAATTGTTCGCTTGTACTACTATGCCCACCATCCATGATCAGTAATTGTTTACCTGCTTGTAACGCAGTTTGCGATGCTTGACGTAATAAACTACTGAAATATGCACCTTCAAAAGCAGAAACGACTAAGCCAATCGTATTCGTGCTGTTAGTGGCTAGAGCACGTGCAAGGCTGTTTGGTTTATAATCTAAGATACTAATTGCTTGATACACGGCGTCTGCCGTGGATTTTTTGACTTGCCCTGTACTATTTAATACTCGGGAAACTGTGGCTTTTGAAACGCCTGCTAATTTACATACATCTTTGATGGTTGCCATTGGTTCAATTTCCACGAGGTTGAAATCAATATATTAAACGAGATGTTTATCGCTGTTGTTTTTTTAGTTCTGTATTAGAGCTAATAAAAAGCCCGAACAGAGTCGGGCGATTATACCTAAGTTACCTCAAGATGCAGGCTCACGCTTGAACAAGGCGGTTAACGTTTAGCACCATTTGATTTAATCACTTCCTGATACCAGAAAAAAGACTTCTTACGTTTTCGCTGCAAATTATTTTCTCGGTCGACGTATACAAAACCATATTGTTTTTGGTAACCGTTTAACCAACTCAGTAAGTCAATGAAAGACCATGGGTAGTATCCACGAAGATCAATTCCTTGTTTAATCGCCGATTCAGCAGCGTCAATGTGACTTGATAGGTAATCAATACGAGGTTGGTCAACAATTTCACCATCAATGATCGGATCTTTTGCACCTAAACCATTTTCAGTTATGTAGAACGGAATATCACCGTATCGCTCTTTTAAACGCAGCATTCCAACACATAAACCTTCAGGGTAAATCTCCCAATCCCAATCGGTATATGTTGATTTTGGATTACGAACAAATTTAAATAAATCTTTAAATCCAAACTCTTGACCTGAACCTTTGTTACCTGTTGTATTTATTTTGGTATTACTAATATCTGGGTTGGCTGCTACCCATTCTCGCTTGTAGTAATTCACTCCGATGAAATCACAGATATTGTTTTTAAGTAAATCATCATCTTCTGGTAAAAATACAGGTACGCCCCATGTTAACTGAGTCACATTTAGAATATGTGAAGGGTATTCACCTTTTAATACCGGATCATAAAGCCAGTGTGTTAGCAGATCATCCGCCATTTTACATGCGGCAATATCTTCTGGTTTGTCGGTGATGGGGTCATGCGGTTGCATGACATTAACAAAGCCGATTTGTCCGTCTTGTGGTATGCGTTGCTGATGTTGGTATTCACGGAAAGTTTTAACCGCTTTAGCATGCGCGATAAAAACATGGTGGCACGCTTGAATTCCTCGCTTAGGATCGCTTAATCCTGGAGGGTGAGCCCCTGTAAAATAACCCATGCCGATAAAAATTAGTGTTTCGTTGAAGGTGGACCAGAGTGAAACGCGATCACCAAATTCTTGATAACATAATGCCGCATACTGTTCGAATGCTTCTACCGTTTCACGTGATTCCCAGCCACCAATATTTTGTAATGCTTGAGGTAAATCCCAATGGTACAGGGTTATCATGGGCTTAATGCCATGTTTAATTAATTCATCAATTAAATCGCTATAAAACTTAACCCCTGCTTTATTTACCGTCCCACGACCGTTTGGAAATAGACGAGGCCAACTGATCGAAAATCGATAACTTTGCATGCCCATCTCGGCCATTAATGCCACATCTTCTTTAAATCGATGATAGTGATCTGCAGCTACGTCGCCATTTGTTCCTTCGTGGGTGGTGCCTGGTTGATGAGAAAAATCATCCCAAATGGACGGCCCTTTTCCATCTATGTTATGGGCTCCTTCCACTTGATAAGCGGCAGATGCCGCTCCCCATAAAAAGTTATCAGGAAACGCTGAGCTGATTTTATTGGTCGACATAGCAAGCTTACCTTTAGATCATGAAACGAAATGTGATGAACAGAGAGACAATATCGCAATAATGAAACCGGTTACAGAAACCGGTTTCATTATTTGTTTTTTATGTGATCATGATCGAGATAAAGTCTGCTTATGCGTTGGATCAAAGGATCGATCTAGACTTAATAATTTTATTTGTGCTTGATTATATGATCACTCATCATGTAGGTGGACGATTTGAAAGAAAGGGAAGGTTATGAGTGATAATGTTTGCCCCGATTGTCAGAGCGAATTGAGCTGGAAAGACGACGGGTATTATTGTGATTTTTGCCAACACACAGTCAAGAAACATGCTTTTTGCCCTGACTGTGAACATGAAATGGAAAAGCTTCAAGCGTGCGGTTCTGCCAGTTATTTTTGTAATTTTTGCAATGAATTAAAGTCAAAATCGCGTATCACAATACGCTTCGAATCTATGCAATAATTATCTATACACCGTGTAAAATCAGACTGTATAGAACGCCGCATCTTGCGGCGTTTTTTATAAAATGTAAGTATTGATACCCATCTAAACCCTACACCTATTTACATCTATTCTTGATCTCGATTGCGAGTAAGGAAGAAGTTACTCACTCACTGTTGAATGTATTTCACCGTCAGTCACTTTGGTTACTAACTTATCGCCAGGTTTCACTTGGTCAATATGACGAATCACTTTACCTTTAGCATCTCTAGTTATTGAATAGCCACGGCTGAGTGTTGCTAATGGGCTTACAGTCTCTAACTTTTCGGCTGCCAGTGCTAGTTTATGATTAGCATTTAATAAGCGGTGATCCATCGCATCGAGTAAACGGCGTTTTCTTTGGTCTAATGTGGTTTGATTATTTTTAATCGTTTGCACTGGTGAGTGCAGTGATAATTTGTAGTTTATACGCTCTACATGTTGATGATGACTTGACAGTAATCGCCCCATTGCGAGCTCTAAACGGCTAGAAATATCATCAAGGTGCTGTTGCTGTTGATTAAGACGCAATTGAGGGTGTTGGCGTTCTAAGCGATGGGTGAGTTGAACTGTTTTCGCTTCACGCTTAGATAGATAAGTGTGAATGGCGTTTTTAAGCTGCTGGTTTTTTTGTTGTATTTTTTGTGTTTGGTGGGTGATATCACGGCTCACTAATTCAGCAGCTGCTGATGGGGTAGGTGCGCGCATATCAGCCACAAAGTCGGCAATAGTCACATCAACTTCATGGCCGACAGCACTCACAATTGGGATCTGACTAGCGGCAATTGTACGTGCCACGATCTCTTCGTTAAATGCCCATAAATCTTCTAGCGAACCACCCCCTCGACCTACAATCAAGACATCACATTCTTGGCGTGCATTAGCTCGACCAATAGCTTGAGCAATCGAAATAGCAGATCCATCGCCTTGCACCATAGTGGGATAAATAACGACAGGTAAGCTGGGATCGCGGCGGTGTAAAACATTTAAAATATCATGCAATGCAGCACCGGTTTTAGAGGTGATAATACCGACTCTTTTAGGTTGTTCGGGTAGTGGTTTTTTCAATACTTGAGCAAATAACCCTTCCGCTGCCAGCGACATTTTAAGTTGTTCAAATTGTTGCTGTAATCGACCATCACCTTCAGGCTGCATACTTTCGATAATGAGCTGATAATCACCACGTGGTTCGTACAATGATAAACGTGCTTTTACCAGAACTTGTGTGCCGTTGGCTGGCTTAAATGTAACGCGGCGATTGTTGCCCCGAAACATGGCACATTTCACTTGAGCACGCGAATCTTTGAGGGTGAAATACCAATGACCCGAAACAGGCATAGATAAATTAGATAGCTCACCGACGAGCCATACAATGCCCATCTCATTTTCAAGCAATAAGCGCACTTCAGCGTTAAGGCTAGAAACGGTAAATATACGATCGTTAGATTGCGTCTGAGTGAATAGAGTCACGAAGTGAAATACCTACTGTCGAAAGACAAAGTGGTGTGCAGGAAGTGAATGAAAGTGTACTGGCAGATCTATAGACAGATCTTTGGTATACACGATTGACCGCAACACCGGAAACTTAACCGAAATATATTACGTATCAAGATAAAAGTGTCAATTATTTTTTTAAATTTTTTAGTAGCCAAACGATTGCTTCATACGTATAATTTGTTCGCAATATTTTATCCTCCTTTAACCCCTAACACGGTGTGAGATATTGCAATGTTACGTATCAAACAAGAAGCTTTAACTTTTGATGATGTTTTGCTGGTTCCAGCACACTCTACGGTTCTCCCTAACACTGCCGATCTGCGCACCCAGTTAACGAAAAAGATTTCGCTAAACATTCCTATGGTTTCTGCTGCAATGGACACAGTAACTGAAGGTCGTTTTGCGATCGCGTTAGCTCAAGAAGGTGGCATTGGCTTTATTCACAAAAACATGTCTATCGAACAACAAGCTAACCAGGTTCGCATGGTTAAAAAGTTCGAAGCTGGTGTTGTGTCTGAACCAGTAACAGTGAAGCCAACTGCAACGATTGCAGATGTAAAACAACTTACCCTTGAAAATGGTTTTGCTGGCTATCCGGTAGTGTCTGATAACAACGAACTTGTTGGTATTATCACTGGCCGTGATGTACGTTTTGTCACTGACCTTTCTATGAAGGTTGAAGATGTGATGACGCCAAAAACAAAATTGGCGGCAGCAAAAGAAGGTGCCTCTCGTGAAGACGTTGAAGCTATCATGCAAGAATACCGTGTAGAGAAAGTGCTACTGGTTAATGATGACTTCCAACTGAAAGGTATGATCACTGCAAAAGATTTCCAAAAAGCAGAACGCAAACCTAACGCATGTAAAGATGAGCGTGGTCGTCTACGTGTTGGTGCTGCTGTTGGCGCTGGTGCTGGTAACGAAGAGCGCGTTAAAGCATTAGCAGAAGCTGGTGTTGACGTTCTTCTTATCGATTCATCTCACGGTCACTCTGAAGGCGTTTTACAGCGTATTCGTGAAACCCGTGAAGCTTTCCCTGAACTACAAATTATTGGTGGTAATGTAGCAACTGCTGCAGGTGCTCGTGCCCTAATCGATGCTGGTGTAGATGCTGTTAAAGTCGGCATCGGCCCTGGCTCAATCTGTACAACGCGTATTGTGACAGGTGTGGGTGTTCCTCAGTTAACTGCTATTTCTGATGCCGTTGATGCTGCCTCTGAGTTTGGTATCCCAGTTATTGCTGATGGCGGTATTCGCTATTCTGGCGATATGTGTAAAGCGATTGCTGCTGGCGCATCATGTGTCATGGTTGGTTCAATGTTCGCTGGTACTGAAGAAGCACCGGGTGAAGTTGAGTTATACCAAGGTCGTGCTTACAAATCTTACCGTGGTATGGGATCGCTTGGCGCGATGTCTCAGGGGTCTTCAGACCGTTATTTCCAGACTGATAATGCAGCAGATAAATTGGTTCCAGAAGGAATCGAAGGTCGCGTTGCTTACAAAGGTCACATTAAAGAAATCGTGCATCAGCAAATGGGTGGACTTCGTTCAAGCATGGGCCTTACTGGTTCAGCGACGATTGACGACTTACGCACTAAAGCTGAATTTGTTCGTATCTCTGGTGCTGGCATCAAAGAATCACACGTGCATGATGTAACAATTACCAAAGAAGCACCAAATTACCGCATGGCTTAAATGTGTTTTTAGTGTATTCGTTCATTGATTATTCAATCATGACGAAAACGTTTGCCTAAGCGAAAAATTTGTATAACATCGGGGGCGTTTTTAGCCCCCACTATTTTCAATTATTTTTGAGACTTCTCGATAATGACTACATCTACTAATATTCATGACCAGCGTATCCTTATTCTGGATTTTGGTTCTCAATATACTCAGCTAATCGCACGTCGTATCCGTGAAATCGGTGTTTATTGTGAGCTTTGGAGCTGGGACGTTGATGAAGCCGATATTCGTGACTTCAATCCAAACGGTATTATTCTTTCTGGTGGCCCTGAAAGTGTGACTGAAGACGGTTCACCTCGTGCTCCACAATATGTGTTTGAAGCCGGTGTACCTGTGTTTGGTGTTTGCTACGGTATGCAAACAATGTCTGAGCAGCTTGGCGGTAAAGTTGCAGGTTCTACTGAACGTGAATTTGGCTATGCACAAGTTAAAGTTGTAGAACCAACAGGCCTATTTAAAAATATTGAAGATGCAATTGCTGAAGATGGCGCACCATTACTTGATGTATGGATGAGCCACGGCGATAAAGTTGTTGAGATCCCTGATGGTTTCGTGAAAGTTGCAGAAACAGACACCTGCCCATTTGCAGCGATGGCAAACGAAGAAAAGCGTTTTTATGGTGTTCAGTTCCACCCTGAAGTAACACATACTCGTCAAGGTATGCGCATTATTGAGAACTTCGTTCTTAACGTGTGTGGTTGTGAGAACCTTTGGACATCAGCAAACATCATCGAAGACGCGATTGCTAACATTAAAGAGCAAGTGGGTGATGATGAAGTTATTCTAGGTTTATCCGGCGGTGTTGATTCATCCGTTGTGGCAATGCTGCTTCACCGTGCTATCGGTGACAAACTAACATGTGTATTTGTTGATAACGGTTTGCTTCGTTTAAACGAAGGCGAGCAAGTAATGGAGATGTTCGGTGACCATTTTGGTTTGAACATCGTACATGTTAAAGCTGAAGATCGTTTCTTAAACGCATTAGCAGGTGAGAACGATCCTGAAGCGAAGCGTAAGATTATCGGTCACGTATTTATCGATGTATTCGATGAAGAATCGAAGAAGCTAGAAAATGCTAAGTGGTTAGCTCAGGGGACGATTTACCCTGACGTTATCGAGTCTGCTGCTTCTAAAAATGGTAAAGCGCATGTGATTAAATCTCACCATAATGTTGGCGGTCTGCCAGATGATATGGAAATGGGATTAGTGGAGCCTCTACGCGAATTGTTTAAAGATGAAGTACGTAAGATTGGTCTAGAACTAGGTCTTCCGTACAATATGCTTTACCGTCATCCGTTTCCTGGACCAGGTCTAGGTGTACGTGTTCTAGGTGAAGTAAAGAAAGAGTACTGTGACTTACTACGTCGTGCAGATGCTATCTTCATTGAAGAACTACACAGTGCAGATCTTTATAATAAAGTGTCTCAAGCATTTACGGTATTCTTACCAGTACGCTCGGTTGGCGTAATGGGTGATGGTCGTAAATATGACTGGGTTGTATCACTGCGTGCTGTTGAAACGATTGATTTCATGACTGCGCACTGGGCACACCTTCCATACGATTTCTTAGGTAAGGTTTCTAACCGTATCATTAACGAAGTTGATGGCATTTCACGTGTTGTTTATGATATTTCTGGTAAGCCACCAGCAACTATCGAGTGGGAATGATTTTCGTTTTAGCTTCATTTTATCGTGCAATATATTAAGTGCGGTGAAATGAACTTTTATCGAAAAAAGTAACATGAAACACTGAAAACTAGAATGAACATAAGAAAAGGCACCTTCGGGTGTCTTTTTGTTTTCAGCTACACTATTTATATTATTTAGATGTAGTAACACATGATATTCGGTGTTGAGTTTACAAATACAAAGTGTGCTTATTTTGTTGGATAAATGTATCGCATTAATATTTATTTACAATATAGTATTGCTAGGTTTTGTTATTACATGGTTAAACCAGCTTTTTATTTGTCATTTTTCATTACAATCTACCGGTAACTTTCATCGTAACGGTGAAGCAAACAGATTAACGGACGATAAGATAAATACGCCACGGTAAAAAGTGGTAAAGACACCGTCACGAATCTATAACAACATCATTTTCCATGGAGTTCCCATGAGTAAGCAAGCAACAGATCAAATGCCTCCTGCACCTAGCAGTGCAATGAACCGCTTTTTGAATGCAATAGAAACAACAGGTAACAAAATTCCCGATCCCGCTTTATTGTTTTTCTGGGGATTAATCATTGTTTGGATCCTTTCTGCCGTTTTTGCTCAGTTTGATTTTGGGTTTATTCACCCAGTTACGGGTCAAGCTGTTGAAGTGAAGAATTTATTAACCGGTGAGTCATTTGCCAGCTTCTTAGCAAATATGGTTAAGAACTTTACCGGCTTTGCACCTTTAGGCATCGTATTAGTGGCGATGTTGGGTGTGGGTGTTGCTGAAGCATCAGGCTTTATCAATACTGGCCTTAAGAAGATGCTTAATTTCACGCCTGCGAAATTATTAACACCAATGTTAATCTTGGTGGCAATCGTTTCTCACACGGCTGCTGATGCGGGTTACGTGTTGGTTATTCCACTAGGTGGTATTATCTTCCACGCTGCTGGGCGTCATCCTCTTGCGGGTATTGCGGCTGCATTTGCGGGGGTATCGGGCGGTTTCTCTGCGAACTTTATTCCATCAGGGATTGATCCTTTATTAGCCGGCTTTACACAGTCTGCGGCGCAAATTCTAGATCCTACTTATATCGTAAATCCATTGTCTAATTTACTGTTTACCGGTCTATCTTCAATACTTGTTGTGGGTATTGGTTGGTATGTAACAGATAAAGTGATTGAACCACGCTTGGCAAATACTGCAATCGATGAAGATGCAGAAGAAGCGCCGGATATGGGCTCTTTTACTGAAGTAGAAAGTAAAGCTTTCTCTCGTGCTGGCTGGGCAATGATCGCTGGTATCGTGGTATTGGTTGCGTCTGTTATTCCTGAAACGTCGCCACTTCGTTCGCCGACTGGTGATATCACTGCATTCAATGCACCGTTAATGCAGTCGATTGTACCGCTAATCTTTATTCTATTCGTCATTCCTGGCGTGGTGTACGGTAAAGTTGCTGGTACCTTTAAATCAAGTGACGATGTTATAAAGTCTATGTCTACAACGATGAGCAGCATGGGCAGCTTCATGGTAATGGCATTCTTTATTGCTCAATTCTTAGTTGCATTTACGCAATCTAACTTAGGTACATTACTTGCACTTTCTGGTGCTGAATTGCTTCATGCAATGAACTTACCGGGACAGGTGACAATTGTTGGTATGATTTTACTAACAGCGTTTGTTAACTTGTTAGTGGGTTCGGCATCGGCTAAGTGGGCATTGATTGGTCCTATCTTAGTACCAATGTTAATGGCTGTTGGCATCTCACCGGAGCTTACTCAGGCGGCTTACCGTGTGGGTGATTCTGTTTCTAATATCATTTCACCTATGATGGTATTCTTCCCACTTGTTGTGGTTTACATGCAGCGTTATGTGAAGGGTTCTGGTATTGGTTCGCTTGCGTCAATGATGATGCCTTACTCAATCGCGATGTTGATTGGTTGGACTATCTTCTTGCTAGCATATTGGGCACTAGGTATTCCTTTAGGTGTTCAAGCGCCATATACATACAGCATGTAATATCAGTTATATGCGTTAGAGCTGGCCTGTTATTTCTAGCTCTATAATGAAAAAAGCCTCGCATGCGAGGCTTTTTTATTTGTATTGTTTATACCAACTTAAACTAAGTATCTGTTTAGTCTTGCTGGTAAAGATCAGTGATTAAGCAAAGTGCTTAGCGTGGAAGCGTAAGTGATCTTCAATAAAGCTCGCGATGAAGAAATAGCTGTGGTCGTAGCCTTCTTGCATGCGTAGTTCTAATGGGTAGCCGACACTTTTGGCCACAGTGACCAATGCTTCCGGCTTTAACTGTTCTGCCATGAAATTGTCTTGATCGCCTTGATCAACTAATGCAGGTAGTCGAGCATCCGTGTGTTTCATGAGCTCAGTTGTGTCGTAGGCTTTCCATTGTTCGGTGTCTTTACCTAGGTAACCACTGAATGCTTTTTGTCCCCATGGGCATTGCATAGGGTTCACTATTGGGCTGAATGCCGATACCGAACTAAAGCGTGCTGGGTTTTTCAGTGCAATCGTTAATGCACCATGCCCCCCCATAGAGTGACCGCTGATAGCACGTTGTTGGGTTACAGGGAAGTTTGCTTCAATTAGAGCAGGCAGTTCGTTAACTACATAATCATACATCTGGTAATGACGGTTAAAGGGCGCTTGCGTGGCATTGACATAAAAGCCGGCACCTAACCCAAAGTCATAGCTACCATCGGCATCATCAGCAACATCGTCACCGCGTGGGCTCGTATCTGGGGCAACAATAGCCATACCTAATTCAGCAGCTAGGCGTTGTGCGCCTGCTTTGTGCATGAAGTTTTCATCGGTACATGTTAGGCCTGACAACCAATACAGTACTGGTACTTTTTTACCACTGGCAATTTGCGGTGGTAAGTAAATGGCAAAGCGCATATTGCAGTTTAATGCAGTCGAACGGTGAGTATATTGTTTGTTCCAACCGCCAAAACTTTTGTTGGAGCTGACATTCTCTAAAGTCATTGGATAGCCTTTAATTAAGTAGATATTAAAAAGCGCTGCCAGAGCAGCGCTTGAATAGTTCAATTAGAACGTGCGTTATAATCGCCGTTACGTTTGATCTACAGGTTACTTATCGAAGTGAATAACACTACGAATACTCTTACCTTCGTGCATTAGGTCGAATGCATCATTGATACCTTCAAGACCCATAGTATGAGTAATGAAGTCATCCAGTGCGAATTCGCCAGCCATGTAACGTTCAACGATTTCTGGTAACTCTGAACGACCTTTAACACCGCCAAATGCAGACCCGCGCCATACACGCCCAGTCACTAGTTGGAATGGACGGGTTGAGATCTCTTGTCCTGCACCAGCAACACCGATGATGACAGATTCGCCCCAACCTTTGTGACAACACTCAAGTGCTGAACGCATTACGTTTACGTTACCAATACATTCGAATGAGTAATCAACACCGCCGTCAGTCATTTCAACAATAACGTCTTGAATTGGCTTATCGAATTTAGTTGGATTGATGCAGTCTGTCGCACCTAACTTTTTCGCAAGTTCGTATTTAGTTTCATTGATATCAACACCAATAATACGGCTAGCGCCAGCCATTTTCGCGCCAATAATTGCAGATAAACCAATACCGCCTAAACCGAAGATAGCAACTGTGTCGCCTTTTTCTACTTTTGCAGTATTAAGTACAGCACCCATACCGGTTGTTACACCACAACCCAGTAAACATACTTCTTCTAGTGGGGCTTCTTTATTCACTTTTGCTAGTGAAATTTCAGGTAAGACAGTGAATTCAGAGAACGTTGAACAACCCATGTAATGGAAAAGAGGCTGGCCATCTTTATAGAAGCGAGTTGTTCCGTCTGGCATTAACCCCTTACCTTGAGTTTCACGCACCGCTTGGCATAAGTTTGTTTTACCTGATTTACAGAACTTACACTCACCACATTCTGCAGTGTAAAGAGGGATAACGTGATCACCAACCTGAACACTTGTTACGCCTTCACCAATTTGTTCAACAATACCGCCACCTTCATGGCCTAGTACCACAGGGAAGATACCTTCAGGATCGTCGCCTGAAAGGGTAAATGCATCAGTGTGACAAACACCAGTCGCAACGATACGTACTAATACTTCGCCTGCTCGCGGTAGCATTACATCGATTTCTTCAATTGATAGAGGTTGTTTTGGCCCCCATGCGATAGCAGCTTTAGATTTGATAAATTGATCAGACATTTTATTTCTCTCTATTTAGGCTAATCACAACGTGAGTAATCAGGCCTATTATTTTTTGATAGTATTCCCACTTATACACAGTAGGTGAGAATTCTTATAGTGACGAATAAATATCGTTTTTCGTCATTTGTTCCGATGGGAGATATTATATTTATTTCTGGCTCGATGATAATTAGGCTAAATAGCAAATCACTTTTACTCAGGTGAAACAATGTAATGTTTGTTTGAATACAAGCGTGAAAGTGTCACTGAAATGAGGCTGTACTGTGAGGGGAAAATGTAAGCTGTTATCACCGCAGCTAGTATCTTGAGGTGGTTTGGGTATAATTTGCGCCCTAATAAATGTAGACATGAGAAAGCTTGTGACAGATAACACCGACGAAAATCATGATGAACTATATATGCGCCGTGCTATTGAACTTGCCAGCCAAGCAGAGGCTGAAGGCGAAGTGCCTGTCGGTGCTGTAGTGGTATATGAAGGTCGGGTTGTTGGTGAAGGATGGAACCGCTCGATTGGTCAACATGACGCGACAGCTCATGCCGAGATGATGGCATTGCGTCAAGCAGGAAAGGTGATTCAAAACTACCGTTTATTAGATGCCACGCTATACGTGACGCTTGAACCTTGTCCTATGTGTGCAGGGGCGATGGTGCATAGTCGAATTGGTAAAGTCATTTTTGGTGCGAGTGATTTAAAAACGGGTGCCGCGGGCAGTGTGATGAATTTACTCAGTTACGATGAAGTGAATCACCATGTTGATTGTCAGGCAGGGGTATTAGATGAAGAATGCCGAGCCCAGCTACAAGCCTTTTTTAAGCGCCGTCGTGCCGAAAAGAAAGCTGAAAAGAAAGCGCGCCAAGCTGCGTTAGATAATTAATAGATTTGGCATAATGCCTAGTTTGAATCTTTAGTTAGAAAACAAGAAGCCCGGTCAATTGAACTGGGCTTCTTGTTTTCTTACATGGATAACGCAGACTTAATCTGCCAGTACTGCCGAGAGTACATAAGTGCGTTGGCGCCAAAGAATCTTACGACGAATATTGACACTCAGGCGCTTTCGGCGTGTTGCCGCTGATGTCATGTGTTTTTTAAAGTTATTAGCCGTCGATTTTTGTTTGGATATTCTCATAGCATTTCTCTTTTGAAAAACTGTGAAAATGATTGTTCACAGAACGCATTGCATCCGTTGATGCATATGGCTTGATTGTTACCTACTTATTGAAAATCACGTACGATCCCGATCCCATCTTAGTGCAATAACTTTACATAGTTGACCCTTCGGTCATAAAACACACAGCCCTGATTACCATAATGAGTAATACAGGACTGTTTTTGTATGAGTAGGAAGATTGATCACATTGCTTGTTACTGGTTTATTGTGATGGCTCGGGATCTTCTATTGTATTTTCTGCACTGCTGATTGCTGCTTCATTGTTTAGTGAACCATCCACATTAGCTTGTCTTGGTGGCACGGGCGGTAAGGTAATTGTCTGCAAGCCATCAACTACTTGTACATCATCACTATCATAATCGTGGCTGTGCGCTTGTTCATAGCCAATGATGCTTTGATAGTAGCGGCGAATATTTTCGACATAATTTAAGGCTTCATCACCACGGGCATAGCCATAGCGGCTTTGCTGGTAGTATTTACGTTGGCGTAATAAGGGTAGGCGTTGTTTGACGTCGGTCCAGGTATCTTGGTTACCACCTTGCTTGTGGGTAAGGCGACGCGCATCCATCATGTGACCAAAGCCAACATTATAAGAAGCAAGCGCAAACCACACTTTTTCATGGCTTTCGATACTGTCGGGTACTCGGCTAATCATTTTGCGTAAGTACTCTGCACCACCACGAATACTTTGTTCTGGGTCTAGGCGGTTTTTAACCCCAACTGATTTGGCTGTCGGTAAGGTTAACATCATCATACCGCGCACACCTGTAGGCGATACGGCTTGTGGGTTCCAATGGGATTCCTGGTAGGACAACGCAGCAATTAAGCGCCAATCAAACTCATTAGCGTACTTCTTAAATAACGATTCCCAGCGGGGCAATTTACTTTCAATCGCCCGTAAAAATGCACGCGTATCGACATAATCAAAACTGCCAACATGGCCGAAATATTTTTCTTCTAATTGAGCCAATTCACCACTTTGTTTGATTTCACCAAAAAATTCAATGAGCAGAGCGTACAGGCTATCATCCGTTGATTTGTTGACAAACCATGCAATCGGTTCATCTTCGGTCAGTTCCATTGCAATTGCGACATCGGGATGAATACGCTGACTTAGTGCAACATCAACAGAATCGGCAATCGTAAAATCAAGTTCCCCTTTCGCCACTAAGCGTAGTAGCTCATCAGAGTCGGTTTCTTCAATCGAGTCCCAAGTTAAATCAGGATAAATTTCTTTCAGTTCGATTAAGCGTTTTTCATGACTAGAGCCTTTTACGACACTTAACGAACCTTTATTGAGGGCTAAATCCGCAGGTTTCCTTGGGCGCCACTGTCCATTTTTATACACAACAATCTGGCTAGCATAATAATAAGCAGGGGCTGCGTGATAATCTGCGATACGGTCTTTAGATATAGTGAGGCCTGCCGCTACGACATCAATATCACCACGTTCGAGAGAGGGGAATAAACCAGAAAGGGTAAACATAGGTTGCATCTCTAGCTTTACCCCCAGCTTTTGGGCGAAGCGCTGAGCCAATTCATAATCAAGCCCTGTTGGTCCATCATTACCAATGTAATAAGACAGCTGATTATTTAATGTTCCTACTCGGATAACACCGCTTTCACGGATCTTTTCAAGATCGGTCAAGTTATCATCTTGCCATTGGCATCCAGAAAGCAATGTTAATACCAATGTGGCGGCAAAGAGCTCTCGGAACTTTGTAATTAACGAATTATTACTCAACAAAACATGCTCATCATTATTATTTGGTGTTCTTTATACCAAAGGTCGGCACTACAGCAAAGAGACTCTGCTTTGAACTCTGTATGAATTCGTTAATGTGTGTCTCAAAACGGGTTTAAATCTTTTTTTTTACAGTTGTTGTAAAAAAAACGCGCAAACGGTTGCGTCAGGAGTTACGTCACAAAAAAAATTCCTTTATACTGTGCTCCATCGTAATCCATGTACTCACTTTCAAGTACTAAAAAGTCGCGAAAGTGGTAAAGGTGACATTGACGTAATAAACCCATATTTGTTGGGTGTTAGGCCAATATCACCTTCATTCAACTAGCTAATCGAGAGTAGTACGCACATGGAAATTTTGCGTGGTTCACCCGCACTATCTGAGTTTCGCGTTAATAAGCTATTAGAGCGTTGTCGCGAGTTAAATCTACCTGTGTCCGGCATTTATGCCGAGTTCATGCACTTTGCTGATGTCTCTGCTCCCCTGAATTCAGATGAGCAAAGCAAGCTTGCGAGCCTGCTTACATATGGTCCGACGATCGCAGAGCATGAGCCTACTGGCACTATGCTCCTTGTTACTCCTCGTCCTGGTACTATCTCTCCATGGTCTTCTAAGTCCACCGATATCGCGCAGAACTGTGCGTTAGGTAACGTTAAGCGTTTAGAGCGTGGTACGGCTTACTACATCGAAGTAACAGCAGACCTTACGAATGCACAACTTACAGAGTTAAAAGCTCTGATCCATGATCGTATGATGGAAGTTGTCTTTACTGATGTAGATTCTGCAACCGCATTATTTGCCCAAGCAGAGCCAGCTCCGGTTCAAAGTGTTGATATCTTGGTCGGTGGTCGTAGGGCATTGGAAGATGCCAACCTAAAATTGGGCTTAGCATTAGCTGAAGATGAAATTGACTACTTAGTCGAAAATTTCACGATGTTAGGTCGCAATCCTAACGATATTGAATTAATGATGTTTGCTCAAGCGAACTCTGAGCACTGTCGCCATAAAATCTTTAATGCTGATTGGACTATCGACGGTGTCGAGCAAGAAAAGTCATTGTTTAAGATGATAAAGAACACCTACGAAAAAAATCATGAGCACGTTCTGTCGGCATATAAAGATAATGCAGCAGTGATGAAAGGTTCAGAAGTAGGGCGCTTTTTCCCTAACCCTGAATCTCGCCAATATAACTACCATCAGGAAGCTGCCCATATTCTGATGAAAGTAGAAACACATAACCACCCAACGGCGATTTCACCATGGCCTGGTGCATCTACCGGTTCTGGTGGTGAAATTCGAGATGAAGGCGCAACAGGTCTTGGCGGTAAACCAAAAGCTGGTTTGGTTGGTTTTACTGTATCTAATTTACGTGTGCCTGGTTTTGAACAGCCTTGGGAAACAGACTTCGGTAAGCCGGGTCGTATCGTTACCGCATTAGATATTATGCTGGAAGGTCCACTCGGTGGGGCGGCATTCAATAATGAATTTGGTCGTCCTAACTTACTAGGTTACTTCCGTACATACGAAGAAAAAGTGACGTCGCATAATGGCGAAGAGATTCGCGGTTACCACAAGCCAATCATGATTGCTGGTGGCATGGGTAATATTCGTGCCGATCACGTTCAGAAAAAAGAAATCCCAGTTGGTGCCAAGCTAATTGTACTTGGTGGCCCAGCGATGAACATTGGTTTGGGCGGCGGCGCCGCTTCATCAATGGCGTCTGGTCAATCAGCAGAAGATTTAGATTTCGCATCAGTACAGCGTGAAAACCCAGAAATGGAACGTCGTTGCCAAGAAGTGATCGACCGTTGCTGGCAGATGGGTGATGATAACCCAATCGCATTTATTCACGATGTAGGTGCTGGTGGTATTTCAAACGCCTTACCTGAGCTTGTCGATGATGGCGAACGTGGCGGTAAATTCCAGCTACGTAATGTACCTAATGATGAACCAGGTATGAGCCCGCTAGAAATTTGGTGTAATGAATCGCAAGAACGTTATGTTATGGCTGTTGCACCAGAAAATCTGGCCGTATTTGAAGCTATTTGTAAACGTGAACGCGCCCCGTTTGCCGTTGTTGGTGAAGCCACAGAAGAGCGTCATCTAACACTTGAAGATGAACATTTCGATAATACGCCAATCGATATGCCTATGGATATTCTATTAGGTAAAGCACCAAAAATGCATCGTGACGCAAAAACACTGAAAGTTGAAGGTCAGGCAATTGACCGCACTGGCATCGAATTAGAAGCTGCAACACAACGTGTATTACGCTTACCAGCTGTTGCTGAGAAAACGTTCCTTATTACGATTGGTGATCGCAGCGTAACTGGTTTAGTTGCACGTGATCAGATGGTCGGTCCATGGCAGGTCCCCGTTGCTAACTGTGCCGTTACAGCGGCGAGTTATGATACTTACCACGGCGAAGCAATGTCGATGGGTGAACGTACGCCTGTTGCCCTACTTGATTTCGGCGCATCTGCTCGTTTAGCCGTTGGTGAAGCGATTACCAATATTGCCAGTGCTGACATTGGCGATATGAAGCGTATTAACCTATCGGCAAACTGGATGTCTCCAGCCGGTCACCCTGGTGAAGATGCGGGTTTATACGAAGCTGTTAAAGCGGTAGGTGAAGAGTTGTGTCCTGCTCTTGGCTTAACTATTCCGGTTGGTAAAGATTCGATGTCGATGAAAACCAAGTGGGAGCAAGATGGCGAGCAGAAAGAAGTTACTTCTCCGTTATCGTTAGTGATTACCGCGTTTGGTCGTGTTGAAGATGTCCGTAAAACAGTAACGCCACAGCTGCGTACCGATAAAGGTGAATCAAGTTTAATCTTGATTGATCTGGGTTGTGGTCAAAACCGTCTCGGTGCGACGGCACTAGCTCAGGTTTACAAGCAACTGGGTGACAAGCCTGCTGATGTTGATAGTCCTGAGTTACTTAAAGGCTTCTTCTACGCAGTTCAAGCATTAATACGTAATGAAAAAGTATTGGCTTACCATGACCGTGGTGATGGTGGTTTATATGTAACTCTGGCTGAAATGGCATTTGCGGGTCACACTGGTGTTGAAGTTGACATTAATACGTCTGAAAGCGATGCATGTGACGATGTACTGGCAATGCTTTTTAATGAAGAGCTAGGTGCTGTACTTCAAGTTCGTACTGAAGACCTCGATACGGTGAAATCAGTACTTGCTGCGCATGGCTTAACAGCATGCAGCCATGTTATAGGTACCGTGGTTGATGAAGACGTGGTTCGTATCTGGAATGGCAATGAGCGCGTTCTTGAGCAAAGCCGCACTGAACTTCGTACTGTCTGGGCTGAAACGACATATCAGATGCAAGCGATGCGTGATAACCCAGCGGGTGCATTGCAAGAGTTTGAAGCGAAGAAAGATAGCAGTGATCCAGGCCTTAGCGCTCAGTTAACCTTCGACATTAATGAAGATGTAGCCGCCCCATTTATTGCTGCTCCATTTATTACAAAAGCACCAAAGAGTAGTGCATCAGTAGTTAATGCGCCGGCAATTAATTTAGGTGCCAAACCACAAATGGCAATTCTACGTGAGCAGGGTGTTAACTCTCATGTTGAAATGGCAGCGGCTTTTGACCGTGCTGGTTTTGAAGCCAAAGATGTTCACATGAGTGATATTCTATCTGGCAATGTTCAGCTAGAAGGTTTCAATGGGCTTGTTGCTTGTGGTGGCTTCTCTTACGGTGACGTATTGGGTGCTGGTGAAGGTTGGGCTAAATCAGTGTTGTTTAATAACATTGCTCGTGACCAATTTGAAGCATTCTTCAAGCGTAACGATACATTCTCATTGGGTGTGTGTAACGGTTGTCAGATGATGTCGAACTTAAGTGAGCTGATTCCTGGTTCAGATCTGTGGCCACGTTTTGTTCGTAACGAATCTGAGCGCTTTGAAGCACGCTTCAGCCTAGTTGAAGTACAGAAGAGTGATTCGTTGTTCTTCAACGAAATGGCTGGTTCTCGTATGCCAATCGCTGTTTCTCATGGTGAAGGTCGTGTAGAAGTACGTAATGGTGAGCACCTTAATGCGATAGAGCAATCAGGTACTGTTGCGTTACGTTACCTTGATAACTTCGGTAATGTTACTCAGAACTACCCAGCAAACCCGAACGGTTCGCCAAATGGTATTACTGGCTTAACAACCACTGATGGCCGTGTAACGATTATGATGCCTCACCCTGAGCGTGTATTCCGTACTGTGGCTAACTCATGGCACCCTGATGACTGGAATGAGAACAGTCCTTGGATGCGTATGTTCCGTAATGCTCGAGTTAATCTTGGTTAATCTATAAATTGGCTATCCATGATTAATGGATATTAGGTCAAATCACCAGTATTGATTTCAACACATTAAAACCGTCACCTTGTTTAGGTGGCGGTTTTTTATTATCGGAAGATTAATAATTTAGTGAGTTTTTTGATCTAATGCAGTTATGATTGAATTAATGGCTTGCACAGGTAAATGGAACTTTTACTTTGAGAGCTGTCACACTTATTAGATGTTACTAATAAGTATAATTGTATTACATGCATGGTTTTATGCATTTTCAAGGTCTTATCAAGGATGAAATATGGGACTAGACGATCTTAAACACAAAAATGTAGCCAATGCAGCTAAGATCTTGGCAGTATTAGTTGCTACTTGCTTACTCAGATATATAGAGTCATTCACGGTTATCTTTAGTTATAACCAAGTAGGTATCGTGCCGAGTATTGTTGCTATGTTGGTGTTACTTTCTGGGATCTGCGCTACTACGGGGTTATTTAGGGGTATGATGTGGGGCTTTATTCCACTGTACTTTTTCATTCCTGCAGCCACAATGTTTTTTGGTATTAGTATTATTCCATTTTTACCTAGCCTTATTTCTCCCGAGTTTCGAAGTATTGCGATACTCACCCTGAACAGCATAGTGTTGCTCTTTGCGGTGTTTTTATTATTACGAATGATGGATTCTAATACTATTCTACAAACGGAAAACTCTTAAATTACAGTGCTGAATCTGTGATAATAGCGCTAACGTTAATAGGTTTATACGTGACATACCTGTATTCATAAATAGACCCATACTCAGCAAAGGACGATGAGAAATGAAAAAGATTGAAGCCGTTATTAAGCCTTTTAAGCTTGATGATGTTCGCGAAGCATTAGCTGAAGTGGGTATCACAGGTATGACTGTTTCTGAAGTTAAAGGATTTGGACGTCAGAAAGGTCATACAGAATTGTACCGTGGTGCAGAATACATGGTCGATTTTCTACCAAAAGTAAAACTAGAAATTGTTGTGACCGATGAAGTCGCAGAGCAATGTATTGAAACGATTATCGAAACCGCGCAAACGGGTAAAATCGGTGATGGTAAAATCTTCATGTTCGATGTTGAGCGTGTCGTTCGAATCAGAACAGGCGAAGAAGACGAAGATGCAATTTAATTAGATTCGATATCTATATGTTATCTTGTCCTAAAAAAGGCTTACCATAATGGTAAGCCTTTTTGCTAAGTGAACCTATTTTATTTTCTATAACAATCAGCCACTTGCTTTCGCGGTGCTTGAATTGTAACGGCTTGGTTTATGGTTCATGGCTAATACAAGATTAAGCATCACGGCGCCTAATACCGAGAGCATGAGTACAAGTGGTGTTACAAAGAAGAATGAACACACTAAAATACTGATATCAATTCCCATCTGCATTTTCCCCGCTGGAATACCAAATTTTTCTTGGCAGTACAGAACGAGTACATTGAACCCACCCAAACTTGTACGATGACGAAAGAGTATTAGCATACCTAAGCCCATTAACAGCCCACCGAGAATGGCACAATAAATAGGGTCTAATCGGCTGATTTCTAATACAAGGTGTAGGTTGTCAGTAATAATAGACACTAGCCCACCAGAAATGATGCTGGTAATAGCAAATGATTTACCCATACGAAACCACGCCATGAGATAGAATGGCGTATTCATTAAGAAATATAACTTACCAAAAGACACATCAACAAACTGGGTAAGCAGTAATGCTAGCCCTGTTGTGCCTCCCGTTAAAAGGTCTGCTTGTTGAAGAAAAAATATTCCCTGTGCAACGATAAATGTACCTGTGAGAATGGCAATAATATTCTCATTCAATGAATGCTTGGAACCGCTCAAAACAAAACTCCTTATGATTTATGGGCGCAATTCTAATCGTGTAACCTCATCGAAAGAAGTAGTACGGTAAAAGCAAAAAAATAGAAGCTGTAATAATTTTTTTACACAGTTGTAAATTATTTTTTTTGTTTTTTTCTTGAATTTATATTGAGTGAATGTTTCCTATCCTTAATGTGTTTACTGGAATATGAAAATAATTCATGTCAGCATCAATAATAAACATGAAGAAATTGTAATAATAAATGATTTTAGGGGTATCTGATTTAGATCAATTTCTGTAAAATACAGCGTTAATTACTGGTGATACGAAAACGTTTGCGTCCACGTGGCGTCTAGCTTTGCGGTTTTTCGTTTTTACCCAAATATTGTGGTTATACCTACCTTAGTCAGGAGAGACAGATGCTAAAGCGCGATATGAATATTGCCGACTATGATGCGGAACTTTTTGCAGCCATTCAGGAAGAAACTGCACGCCAAGAAGAACACATCGAGTTGATCGCTTCTGAAAACTACACAAGCCCACGTGTAATGGAAGCTCAAGGATCTCAGCTGACTAACAAATATGCTGAAGGTTACCCAGGTAAGCGTTATTACGGTGGTTGTGAGTTTGTTGATAAAGCAGAACAGCTAGCGATTGATCGTGCATGTCAGCTTTTTGGTGCTGAATACGCGAACGTACAGCCTCACTCTGGTTCTCAAGCTAACAACGCTGTTTACATGGCACTACTAAATGCAGGTGATACTGTATTAGGTATGAGCCTTGCTCACGGTGGTCACTTGACTCACGGTTCTCCAGTAAACTTTTCTGGTAAGTTATATAACATCATTCCTTACGGCATCGATGAAAGCGGTCAGATCGATTACGTTGAAATGGAAGCATTGGCGTTAGAGCACAAACCTAAGATGATTATCGGTGGTTTCTCTGCGTATTCTCAAGTTGTAGACTGGAAACGTATGCGTGAAATCGCTGATAAAGTGGGCGCATACTTCTTCGTTGATATGGCTCACGTTGCGGGCCTTATTGCGGCTGGTGTTTACCCTAATCCAGTTCCACACGCACATGTTGTTACAACAACTACGCATAAAACATTAGCAGGACCTCGCGGCGGTCTAATTTTGTCTAATGACGGTGAAGCTCTTTATAAGAAGTTGAATTCAGCTGTATTCCCTGGTGGTCAGGGTGGCCCTCTAATGCATGTTATCGCAGCAAAAGCGGTAGCCTTCAAAGAAGCAATGGAGCCTGAATTCAAAGTTTATCAAGCTTGTGTTGTTGAAAATGCGAAAGCAATGGTTGGCGAGTTCTTAGAGCGCGGTTACAAGATTGTATCTGGTAGTACTGAGAATCACTTATTCCTTGTTGATTTAATCGACAAAGGTATCACAGGTAAAGAAGCGGATGCGGCACTGGGTGCAGCTAACATTACCGTTAATAAAAACAGCGTTCCAAACGATCCGCGTAGCCCGTTTGTAACATCTGGTATTCGTATTGGTACGCCATCAATTACTCGCCGCGGTTTCACAGTTGAAGATACTAAGCAGCTTGCTGGTTGGATTTGTGATGTACTTGATAACACAGATAAACCTGAAGTTATCGAAGCAACGAAAGCGAAAGTATTAGAAATCTGTAAGCGTTTACCTGTATACGCTTAATGAATACTTGAGCGGCGGTGATTAAAGAGTAGTCACTTCGTACTTCAAGCCTAAATTAACGGTACCTTTTTAGGTGCCGTTTTGCTTTTCAGAGCAAATAGCCACAATGTGCCGCCTTTTTGTTACGAGATTATAAATAAAACCATGGTTATATTCTCTTTCTAACCTTGAAATGGGGTACACTGAGTCGACGAAAGTTAGGAGGCGTGATGCATTGTCCTTTTTGTGGTGCCAATGACACCAAAGTAATCGATTCCCGTTTAGTTGCAGATGGTCACCAGGTTCGTCGCCGTCGTCAATGTTTAGCGTGCAATGAACGCTATACAACGTTTGAGACTGCCGAATTGGTGATGCCAAGAGTAATAAAAACCAACGGTAACCGTGATTCATTCAATGAAGATAAACTTCGCGGTGGTATTCAGCGTGCGTTAGAAAAACGTCCGGTGAGCGCAGATGATATAGAACGTGCTATTAACACGATAAAATCCCGCTTACGCGCAACGGGTGAACGCGAAGTACCATCAGATATGATTGGTAACTTAGTAATGGAAGCATTAAAAGAGCTAGATAAAGTTGCTTATATCCGCTTCGCTTCTGTTTACCGTAGTTTTGAAGATATTCGTGAATTTGGTGAAGAAATTGCCAAGTTAGAAAAATAAAAGAATAGTATTAGCTTGCTGCTTTCGAAAAGAATCAGCGAGCTAGGCTATTACTCTCTAAGCTAAAAGAATGCATTCGATGTTCTCATCTATTGATCACTCCATGATGCTACGTGCCATTGAATTGGCGAAACGTGGTCGCTTCACTACAGCACCTAACCCCAATGTAGGTTGCGTTATTGCCCAAGGCTCTACCATTGTTGGTGAAGGCTTTCATTACCAAGCTGGTCAGCCTCATGCTGAAGTGTTTGCATTGCGTGCCGCTGGCGAGCAAACGAAAGGCGCCACTGCGTATGTAACGCTTGAACCCTGCTCCCATTTTGGTCGTACTCCACCTTGTGCCCAAGCCTTAATTAATGCCAATGTTTCTCGTGTTGTTTGTGCCATGGTAGATCCCAACCCTAAGGTGGGTGGACGTGGGATCGAAATGTTGCAAATTGCGGGCATTGAGGTGCAAACGGGTTTATTAGCAGCAGATGCGCAAGCATTGAACCCCGGGTTTATCAAGCGAATGAAAACCGGGCTGCCGTATGTACAGCTAAAATTAGCAGCAAGCCTTGATGGGCGAACAGCGTTATCAAATGGTGATAGTAAGTGGATCACAGGCCCAGAAGCTCGTGCCGATGTGCAACGCTTTCGCGCTCGAGCAGGTGCTATCTTATCAACAAGCTCTACCGTTATTGCTGATGACCCATCATTAAATGTACGCTGGAGTGAACTGGGTGAGCCAGTACACGCTGAATACCCAGAAGTCGCTTTACGCCAACCTACGCGAGTTATTATTGATAGTAAAAACCGAGTTACACCCGATTTTAAACTGTTTAGTCTTGCAGGGAAAACCCTACTAGCTCGTGCTGAAATGGGGCAAGAAACGTGGTCTGACTCTGTTTCTCAAGTGATCATTCCAAAGGAAGATGATTCAGAGCAATTAAATTTAACGTCGCTAATGCTTGAACTTGCAAAGCAAGATATTAACCATATTTGGGTAGAAGCGGGGGCTGAGTTAGCGGGCGGATTGTTAGCGTCAGGGTTAGTTGACGAGCTTATTATTTACCAAGCCCCTAAACTGATGGGGTGTGATAGCCGTAGCTTAATTAACTTAAAAGGACTGACATCGATGTCTCAAGTACTTAGCCTTGAGATAACAGATGTTCGTATGATTGGTCCTGATTTACGTATTATTGCTCGCGTTTAACGCTTGAGCGAACCAAGGAATTTTAAACATGTTTACTGGTATTATTGAAGCTATCGGTACAATTTCTGCTTTGACACCTAAAGGTGCTGATATTTCGGTAACGGTTGATTCAGGTAACCTTGATTTATCTGATGTTAAACTGGGTGACAGTATTGCTACAAATGGGGTTTGTCTAACCGTTGTAGCATTAACCGGTAAAGGCTACGTTGCTGACTTATCGTTAGAGACATTAAAGCGTACCGCATTCACTGACTATAAATCGGGTCAGAAAGTAAATTTAGAAAAAGCGATGTTACCAACCACCCGTTTTGGTGGCCATATGGTATCAGGTCATGTTGATGAGGTGGGCAAGATCATTGAACGCACTCACACTGGTCGCGCTATTGAATTCTGGGTGAAAGCGCCAGCGCATTTAGCAAAGTATATTTCTGAAAAAGGTTCAGTATCGATTGATGGTATTAGCCTTACGGTTAATGCAATTCGTGGCGATGAATTTAAGCTAACGATTGTTCCTCATACTGCCTCAGAAACGACAATGGAATCATTTCAGGTTGGTCGTGTCGTTAACTTAGAAGTTGATGTTATTGCCCGTTATTTAGAACGCTTAATGCTAGGTGATAAAGCCGCTGACAAAAAGTCAGAAGTCACGATGGACTTATTAGCAAGAACTGGGTTTTTAGGATAAAGATTAGAGAAGGGTATTGTTATGGCTTTAAGCACTGCGAAAGAAATTATTGATGATATTCGCCAAGGTAAGATGGTTATCTTGATGGATGATGAAGATCGTGAAAATGAAGGCGATCTTATCATTGCAGCAGAGAAAATTACGCCAGAAGCTGTTAACTTCATGGCAATGTTCGGCCGTGGTTTGATTTGCCTAACGTTAACGCATGCACGTTGTAAGCAACTCAATCTACCATTAATGGTACAAGACAATACTGAGCAGTTTAGTACTAACTTCACTGTTTCTATTGAAGCCGCAGTTGGCGTAACAACAGGTATTTCTGCCGCAGATCGTGCAACAACAGTACAGGCTGCTGTTGCACCAGATGCCAGCTTTTCTGATATCGTGATGCCGGGACATATTTTCCCATTAATGGCACAAGAAGGTGGCGTACTTAGCCGTGCTGGTCATACTGAGGCGGGGTGTGATATTGCGCGTTTAGCTGGTCTTGAGCCTTCAAGTGTTATTGTGGAAATTCTAAACGAAGATGGAACGATGGCACGTCGTCCTCAGTTAGAAGTATTTGCTGAAAAGCATGGATTGAAGCTAGGTACGATAGCTGATCTTATTGAATATCGTAATAACAACGAAACCACGATTGAACGAATTGCAGAATGTCGTTTACCAACAGAGTTTGGTGAGTTCGATATGATTACGTACCGTGATACCATCGATAATGAAATTCACTATGCATTACGTAGTGGTGATGTGAAAGAAAATGCAGAAACGTTAGTACGTGTTCATTTGCAAGACACGTTTAAAGATGTTCTACATTCAGGTGCATCGCAATGGACATTGCCAACTGCAATGCAACGCATTGCTTCTGAAGGTGGTGTATTGGTTGTGCTGAGTAAGCAAGAAAACCATGACACGATTATCACTAAAGTAAAAAACCTTGCGGCGAACGATAACGGACAACCGAAAGTGAAATTGAACCCGAAAGATCAATCTCGTCAGGTTGGTGTGGGCTCTCAGATCTTATCGGATTTAGGCGTTTCAAAAATGCGTCTGCTTGCATCAAGTACACAACGTTATCATTCACTTTCAGGTTTTGGCCTAGAAGTTGTAGAATATATTTGTGAATAATTATTGCTTGGTTGGCAAATTGCCAGCCGAGAATATAAATAATATCTATTTTGTCCCAAAGTGCGATAAGCACTTTAGAGGGCTTTAATTTAATCAAACGAATAAACCAGCGGTTGTCCGTAGCGACTTTTATATAAAGTGTGGTAGACTCCCGCGGTTTCTCGTATCGGAAAGACATAGTCACAGGAAGGCCCATGAATGTAATTGAAGGCGCTATCGCGGCACCAAACGCAAAAATTGCTATCGTAATTGCACGTTTCAACAGCTTTATTAACGAAAGCTTACTTGCTGGTGCATTAGATGCACTTAAACGTCAAGGTCAGGTAAGCGATGACAATATTACAGTTGTTCGTTGCCCTGGCGCTTATGAGTTACCACTTGTTGCTCAGCAGGTTGCTAAGAGTGATCGTTATGACGCTATCGTTGCTTTAGGCTCTGTGATCCGTGGTGGAACACCACACTTTGATTATGTTGCCGGCGAGTGTAATAAAGGTCTGGCGCAAGTCGCACTAGAGTACAATACTCCAGTTGCATTTGGCGTTCTGACTGTAGATTCAATCGAACAAGCCATTGAGCGTGCCGGTACCAAGGCTGGTAATAAAGGGGCAGAGGCTGCACTAAGCGCGCTTGAAATGGTAAATGTACTGTCCCAAATCGAATCCTAATGGGGGTTAATGTGAAACCAGCTGCACGTCGTAATGCTCGTCATTTTGCTATCCAAGCAATTTATTCATGGCAGATCACGAAAGGCAATGTTGCGGAAATCGAGCAACAGTTCCTTTCTGATGACAAATTTGAAGAAGAAGAGCACCAGGCTGATGCACCTAGTCTTGCTGCACCACATACAGATCTAAACTACTTTCATGATCTTTTGAATGGTGTTGTACAGAACCATCAGGAATTGGACAGCAAGATGCGTCCTTACCTTTCTCGTCCACTTCAAGATTTGGACCAGATGGAACTTGCTCTACTTCGCTTAGCGATGTATGAGATGACTAAACGCGATGATGTTCCTTATAAAGTAGTTATCAACGAAGCAATCGAACTAGCTAAGCTATTCGGTGCTGAAGATAGCCACAAATTTGTGAACGGTGTGCTTGATAAAGCAGCGCCAACACTTCGCAAAAAGTAATCGAAAAAGACGTTTTGAGGCCAGCAATTGCTGGCCTTTTTTCTATCTGATTTTTCTCTTTACTATCATATCTATCAACTAATAATAAAATATTATGGCCAGTAACGAATTTGATCTTATCGCTCGCTATTTTGAGCACCAATCTGTCAATCGTCGTGATGTTGCCCTCGCAATTGGCGATGATTGCGCCTTACTCTCTGTGCCTACTGGCAGCCATCTCGCTGTCAGCACGGATTCCCTTGTTGCGGGAACCCATTTTCTTGCTGATGCCGATCCTGCACTCATTGCTCATAAAGCCTTAGCGTCGAACCTTAGTGATTTAGCTGCAATGGGAGCAACGCCTGCATGGGTATCGTTAGCACTGACCATGCCCGAACCTAATGAAGCATGGTTAAGCCAATTTTGTGAAGGGTTCTTTGCTCTTGCAGAATATTTTAATGTGCAGCTTATTGGTGGTGATACGACGAAAGGCCCTTTAAGCATTACCCTAACCGTTCACGGTTTTGTTCCGGAAGGGAAGGCACTCACGCGCTCAGGGGCAAAGTCAGGTGATTGGATTTATGTAACCGGAAACCTTGGTGATAGTGCGGCAGGGTTAGCGATATTGCTTAATGAGGTCACGGTTGCAGATAATGCGTTAAGAAATACCTTATTAGAACGGCACTATAAAGCGCACCCTAGAGTGCTTACAGGGCAAGCATTGATTGGTATCGCTTCAGCGGCATTAGATATTTCTGATGGGCTTATTTCAGATTTAGGGCATATTCTAAAACGGTCGCAGGTTTCAGCCGTTATTGATGTTGATAAATTACCTCTTTCTGATGAATTGCTGGCGTTCGAGAGTGATAGGCAAAAAGCCCAACAACTTGCGCTTACCAGTGGTGAAGAGTATGAATTGTGCTTTACTGTGTCAGAGCATAATCGAGGGACAGTTGATACGTCACTAGCGCATACAGGTGTTAAAGCAACTTGTGTTGGTCAGTTGCGACCAGGGCAAGGTATTCAGTTGACCCAAAACGATAAACTGCTAAATTGGCAGTTGCACGGTTTTGACCATTTCGCGGAGTAAAAAGTGAGTAATCCTAAAGATAATATAAATTTAAAAAACCCGTGGCACTTTTTAGCCACAGGTTTTGGGAGTGGTTTATCTCCGATCATTCCCGGCACAATGGGTACCGTTGCCTCTATACCTTTGTATTTATTGATCGTTCAACTTCCCTTTGCGGTATATATTTTAATAACGATTGTTGCTGCGGTAATTGGTATTACTATTTGTCAGAAAACCTCTGATGACATGGGAGTACATGATCATGGCAGTATTGTATGGGATGAATTTGTTGGTTTCTGGATAACGATGGCCATTGCGCCAGTAGTGAGTTGGCAGTGGATACTGGCAGGATTTGTGTTGTTCCGATTCTTCGACATGATCAAACCATGGCCTATCAGTTGGCTAGATAAGCATGTGCATGGTGGTTTTGGCATTATGGTTGACGATATTCTTGCTGGTTTTATGGCGATGATTTGCCTATGGGGTGTTGGCCACTGGTTTGGCTGGTAATTATTATATTAGCTAGCTTTTCAGTATTTATACTTTCAGTTGGCTAGTATTATTAAACCGTGCATGGCGCGGTTTTTTTATGCGTTATGCTAAATCAATCAACAGGCTATAATTTGTTCGTCTAACCTTTATGTAAACTAAATCACTAATGGTTATGGTGAGATATGGGTTGGTTACACCTTGTTTGGGCTGCATTTCTTTTTACTTCTTTCTCGGCGCTAAGCCAAGTATATCCATCAACGGCAACTGGCTGGGTATTACCAGGTGTGTGGGAAGAGCCGTTAGCCACATCAGTGTTTGATTCCGCCAAAGAGGTAAAAGAGTGGGAAGTTCAGCATGCTGATGTAGTATTTGGCAGTTTAGATGATGTCGCTTTAAACCTGCAAACAATTGCTATGGGCTATATGTATACCCAGAAGTTTGACTGTCGACCTGAAGAAAAAACCGCATGGTTAAATAAAAAAACGGCAGAACGAGGTATCGATGTTGAAAATGCGTATCTTCATTACTTGGAAAATACCGTCTTATCTGTTCCTTCGATTGATGGAGGGATGGATTACTTACTAAAAGGGCAGCCCCTTCATTTATTACTCATTCGTGATGGTAACCTTTCGACCGCCCGACCGCCTTTAAGCCTTAAACCTTCAGACGAAATAATATTGATCTCTTCTTACCCGTTTGATCAGTTTGAGGTAGTTGCTGATACTGTTCCGAGTGTTATGAGAAGTGTTGCTGGTGATGATGGCAATATCGCTAAATGGACCTCGTCAGATACTCGGTGGATAAAGCGGAAAAATACTTGGCAAGGTGAATTTACGTTAGCATCCGCTTGGCTGTCATCATTCCCTTTTTACCAAGATCGTGAGATGAACACGGGGTTGAAAGTATTAAGTAGTGGCTTGAAAATTTGGGCCTTAAAGTTAAATTGGCCAGCAGGTACAACGCTGTCTGCTTTGAGTCTAAAGCCTTGGATTGAGGTTGATAATAACACCTTATCTTTCCCTGGCTGGGATGATCAAAATGATCGTAATCATGATGGATTTATTAATGAAATTGAATACAGCACAAGAGGTAATCTAAAAGCCAGTGCGCGTTTTAAGCATCAAGCGAGATTAATTCCAGCCTCAGGGTTGTGGAGAAATAGCTGTTGGTATCGAACCAATTTTAACCGCACTGAGATAAATGATTTATACGGTGATTGGTATCATTATGATTGGCAACGACAAGGTTTGAGCGGTGCTTATAACGATGATATGGCTAAGTTGCTTGGTGAAAATCAATTTACGTTAATTACTGGCGGGCAGATTGCAGAGCTTCCTTTTAAGGTTGGTAATGATGAGGCAGCTAAATTTTACGCCGAGCAGATGGCTGACTTTCTTCAAATAGTCAAAATTAAAACTGGCACACGCTGGCTAGCTGCAAATATATCAGAACTTAATCTTTGGGAGTACACCGCTTGGCCCGCACCGTTACGCGATATTATGGACGTATGGCTGCGTGAACATTATCTTAGCCCTGGAATGGGGTTAGATCGAATGCAACGATCGTGGGATAGCTTTGCATTGGCGAAATTAGGTGATAAAAGCTTAATCATGGCAACAACACGAGGGGGAAGAAGCGAAAACAATTTCACCTCAAGTATTGCATGGCATAAAGATATCGAGACGGGTTTAGCCTTATATTACTTTTTTAATTTACCCAAAGTAACGTATTACCATAGCTGGAATCAGACGTTTATTTACGGCAGTAATAATACCCAGTTTGATAATGATAATCACGGCTCGTCGAACTGGTATCGCCAAGGTATACCGAAAAATTGGGCTTATCAACCGACTAAAATGCTTGATATTTCCATTGGGTACCCCAGTAAAATTCCGAAAGGCTACAAGCCTGTTTACTGGAAAAGTAAGCAAGGTAAAGCAAAAACAACAGAAACAAAGCTTCTAGTCGGACAAGAAAAAGTGAGTTTACATAAAGCGAACTGGTTTTGGTTATATCGTTCTGGCTGGGTCAGTGAATTTCCAAATGAAGGTGTGATGGCAAGGCAATACAGTGGTGGTTTAGTGGTTTATCGAGCTTCTAAAGAACGTAATCAAGTCAGCTATTTTAATTCAAAACCCTTACGCGTTTCATTGCCTGGTGTATATCGACGGGTGAATCGCGATGGCTCGTTGAGTGCACCGATGCATTATATAGAATTGAATGGTTATGAAGGGGCAGTGCTTAAAAGAGTAAGATAGAGAGGTCGATTAGGCTGGGCAGAGAAGCGCCCTAGTTTCTAGTAAAGGCTAGAAACTAGGAGGAAGGCAAGTAAGTTGAGACTTACCTTTTAGCGATAAAAGCTTAAGTTAAGCAATATAATCACGAATTTGCTTTTCAATACCAGCGGCATCAATTTCTAATGCAGTATGCAGCTCTTGCTGTGTTCCTTGCTCAACAAAACGGTCGGGAAGACCAATGTTAAGCACTGGCTTTAAGCATTTTGATTTCATCATGAACTCGATAACGCCACTGCCAGCACCACCGGCAATAGCGTTTTCTTCAACCGTAACCAATACATCATGATTGGCGGCTAATTCTAGAATGAGCGCTTCATCAAGTGGCTTCACAAACCGCATATCAGCCACCGTTGCATTCAATTTTTCAGCGGCTTCTAACGTATATCCCAGCATCGTACCGAAACTCAGGATAGCAATTCTCTCACCTTGACGGCGAACAATCCCTTTACCGATTTCAAGTGCGGTCATTTCGTGCTGTATATCTGCGCCTAATCCATTACCGCGAGGGTAACGTACCGCACTTGGGCCTTGATGCTTATGACCCGTGTATAGCATTTGGCGACATTCATTTTCGTCGCTTGGTGCCATTATCACGATATTAGGAATACAACGCATAAAGCTAAGATCAAAAGCACCTTGGTGAGTTTGACCATCGGCGCCAACTAGACCACCACGATCAATAGCAAACATTACAGGAAGTTCCATAATGGCAACATCGTGAATTAATTGATCATAGCCACGCTGTAAAAATGTTGAGTAGATAGCAACAACGGGGTTATATCCACCGATAGCCATACCACTTGCTAGCGTTACAGCGTGTTGCTCTGCAATTGCGACATCAAAATACTGGCTTGGGTATTCTTTCGAGAAGCGTACCATGCCAGAGCCTTCACGCATCGCTGGCGTAATAGCCATTAGCTTTTCATCTTCAGCTGCCATATCACATAACCAATCGCCGAAAATCTTCGAGAAAGTCGGTTTAGCATTTGTCGCTTTTGGTAACGGGTTTTGGCTTAGATCGAATTTAGGTACAGCATGGTAATTAATTGGATCCGCTTCCGCTGGTGCGTAGCCTTTACCTTTTTTTGTCATAATATGAAGGAACTGTGGCCCTTTCAGATTACGCATATTTTTCAAGGTTTTGACTAATTCAGCAACATCATGACCATCAACAGGGCCAATATAGTTGAAGCCTAGCTCTTCAAACATGGTGCCAGGAACAACCATGCCCTTGATATGTTCTTCTGCGCGTTTAACCAATTCTTTGATCGGTGGCGCGCCAGCTAATACTTTCTTGCCGCCTTCACGAATGGTGGTGTAAAGGCTGCCAGAGAGTAAGCGAGCTAAGTGGTTGTTCAATGCGCCGACATTTTCTGAAATTGACATTTCATTGTCATTTAGAATCACTAACATGTCTGAATGTACATCACCTGCATGGTTCATGGCTTCAAATGCCATGCCTGCGGTAATTGCACCATCACCAATTACGCTAACAACTTTACGGCCTAAGCCTTCTTTATTAGCGGCGATAGCCATTCCAAGACCTGCACTGATCGAGGTTGAAGAGTGACCGACAGATAATACGTCGTACTCACTCTCACCACGCCAAGGGAATGGGTGGATGCCATCTTTTTGGCGGATCGTTGACATCTGGTCACGACGACCAGTCAGAATTTTATGTGGGTAAGCTTGATGACCTACATCCCAGATCAAATGATCAAAAGGTGTGTTATATACATGATGTAAGGCAACAGTCAGTTCTACAGCACCAAGACCTGAGGCAAAATGCCCGCTTGACTGGCTGACTGAGTTAAGCAAGTAGGTACGTAGTTCATCACATACCTCCGGTAAACTTTCAACCGGCAGTAAGCGTAGTTCATCTGGCGTATTGGCTAAGGCAAGATGAGGGTATTTTGATATATCCAGAGTCATAACATTTCGGCGCTTTTACTGATTTTAGTTATTGCGTTCGATAATGTATCGGGCAAAAACTTCTAATTGGGTTGTATTGTAGGGTATTGCATCCAATGCTTGTAGCGCTTCTTGATAAAGTTGTTGTGTTTTTTGTTGTGCACCTTCCAATCCAAGTAAGGCTGGGTAGGTACTTTTATCAAGCGCGAGATCTGAACCTTGTGGTTTCCCTAGGGTTTCAGTATCACTTGTGACATCAAGAATATCGTCTTGAACTTGGAATGCGAGACCAATCGCGTCGGCGAATTGGTTTAGCTGTGGCAATACCGCTACGCCTTTTTGACCTGCAGCGAGAGCACCTAA
Source organism: Photobacterium profundum (assembly GCF_003026285.1). Lineage (GTDB taxonomy): Bacteria > Pseudomonadota > Gammaproteobacteria > Enterobacterales > Vibrionaceae > Photobacterium > Photobacterium profundum. The sequence continues at coordinate 998,833 of NZ_PYOD01000001.1, read as the reverse complement.
ACGTACAGCACATCGGATAAGAGCTCCCGTTTTGTGCTTATGAATAGCTTCAAGCTTTTGTAAATCTACACGTTTACCTTCTGCTTCTAAATCAAGTGCTTGACCTACACACATTCCGGCAGCGCCAGAGGCTTGAGCAAGCTCTTTGATCATCGCAATACGTTGAGTATTACCGTCATCACTTAATTGACCATCTGCTAGAATTTCGAAAGCAAGTGTTTGTAAGGCATCTCCAGCAAGAATAGCCAAAGCTTCATCAAATGCAATGTGGCATGTTGGGTGACCACGACGTAGTTCATCGTCATCCATCGCTGGCAGATCATCATGAATTAATGAATAAGCATGAATACATTCAACCGCTGCAGCAGGAGTATCAAGATCGGCACATTCAGCCCCTAGCATTTGACCCGTAATATAGGTTAAAAACGGACGCGCGCGTTTGCCGCCGAGTAATGTGCCATATTTCATGGTTTTTACTAATGCTTGATCGGCAAAAGGCTGCGCTTCAAGCCATTGAGCTAAATGTTGGTTACTACGATCCTGATAATGTTTCAGTGACTGTGATAAAGTTAAATTGTTATTCATTGTTCTCATTAAATTCAGTCAGTGGTGCTTCATCATCAGCTTGAAGTAATATTTCTACACGCTGCTCTGCTTGCGTAAGTTTTTTCTGACTAGTGCGAGCAAGCATAATACCGCGTTCAAATTTCTTTAATGCATCTTCGAGTGCAATATCACCAGACTCTAACTCGTTTACAATGGAATCGAGTTCATCTAATGCAGCTTCAAATGCCATATTTTCTGGTTTTTTAGCGGCCATAAATCATTCACTATTTTCTAAGTGTTGGAAAAGTAACGCAGAGAGTAATCTGGGTCAAATTATGTCACATGATTTTGTGTTTGAGGCAGTAATTTTCGTCTTTTGAACGAAGAAAGCTAAATGAAAAACGAAAGGTGCCGATATAGGTACACTTCTGTAGAATACCGCTGTTGATTTAATAATAAATACGATGCGTCACAAAAAGGGGAGCTTTTCGTGGATTTGGCAACGCTTATAGGCCTAGTAGGTTCATTCGCATTTGTAGCAATGGCAATGTTACTAGGTGGCAGTTTAGGGATGTTTTTTGATGTTCCCTCGGTATTGATTGTACTGGGAGGAACCACATTTGTTGTTTTGATTAAATACAGCATTAGTCAGTTTTTCGGTGCAGCTAAAATTGCAGTGAAAGCATTCATGTTCAAAACGGACAATCCAGAAGACTTAATCGCTAAAATTGTTGAAATGGCTGACGCCGCGCGAAAAGGAGGATTTTTAGCGTTAGAAGAAATGGAAGTTGATAACACCTTCTTACGTAAAGGTATCGATCTGCTTGTTGATGGTCATGATGCTGATGTTGTTCGGGCGACGTTACAAAAAGATATCGGCTTAACCAATGAGCGACATGAAAAAGGGGTGGGTATTTTTAGCTCCTTTGGTGATGTTGCACCAGCAATGGGGATGATTGGTACGCTAATCGGTTTAGTTGCGATGTTGTCCAACATGGATGACCCTAAATCAATTGGTCCTGCAATGGCTGTGGCTTTGTTAACCACCTTGTATGGCTCTATTGTTGCGAACATGGTGGCAATACCGATTGCTGACAAATTGTCATTACGTAAGAACGAAGAGAAATTGAATCGTCGATTAATTCTTGATGGTGTTCTTGCTATTCAAGATGGTCAGAATCCGCGAGTGATCGATGGGTACTTGAAAAATTACCTTAATGAGAAAAAACGTGGCGTAGACGTAGATGGTTAGAGGTCACAATGGAAGAAGATGATTGCAAGTGTCCCCCTGGCGCGCCGTTATGGATGGCGACCTTTGCGGATCTAGCGACCTTGTTAATGTGTTTTTTTGTACTCTTGTTGTCATTCTCAGAGATGGATGTACTGAAATTTAAACAGATTGCAGGTTCGATGAAATTTGCTTTTGGTGTTCAAAATATGCTGGAAGTGAAAGATATTCCTAAAGGCACCAGTGTTATCGCGCAAGAATTTCGCCCTGGGCGACCTGAGCCAACACCGATTGAAGTTATCATGCAACAAACCATTGATATGACTCAACGTACGCTAGATTTCCACGATGGTGAATCAGACCGTGCCGGAGGCACCAAGCGTGATGCGGGTAAGTTAACTGGTGGGCAATCGGCTGATGTGGCAACTCAAATGAATCAAAATAATCAATCTGAGATGTCTGAGTCGCAAGAGCAGTTATTGGAAGTCATGCAAAAAGCACTTGATCGCGAAATTCAAGATGGTGCGATTGAAGTTGAAAATTTTGGTCAACAAGTCGTTATTCGAATCAAAGAAAAAGGGGCGTTCCCGGCGGGTTCTGCTTTTTTACAGCCTAAATTTCGGCCCTTAGTGCGACAGATTGCTGACTTAGTGAAAGATGTTCCCGGCATTATTAGAATTTCAGGTCATACTGATAATCAGAAGTTAGATTCTGAACTATACCGCTCAAATTGGGATTTATCTGCGCAGCGAGCAGTTTCTGTTGCTCAAGAAATGGAGCAAGTCAAAGGGTTTGATCACAAGCGATTACGGGTGGTCGGTTTAGCGGATACAGCGCCATTAAATAGCAATAAAACGGCAGAAGAACGGAAAGTAAATCGTCGCGTTGAGATTTCGATCATGCAAGGTAAGCCGCATTACTCTGATGAAGTGACAAGTGCAGACATACAGAAAAGCGCTGAATAGCTATTATTAGTCTTAAGGTGCGGGGTTTTAGAGCACCTATCTTTCTGTAATTGTTTGAGATTGAAAGGTGACGTCTATTTGATTTAGCGGCTATGGTTATAAGGTTTCAATAACAGCAAGGTTTCAGCAACTGCTTGCTTGCTGTATAATCCGCGCCGTTGATTCCGTTCGGTATTAATTTGGCCCAGTGTAGCGAAGCATGTTATGAAATTTATCGTTAAGCCCCATCCAGAGATCTTTTGTAAAAGCGACTCTGTTCGTAAACGTTTTATAAAGATTCTTGATAGCAACATTCGCATTATGGTTAAGCGTGTGTCTGAATCCGTTGCGGTATATAACCGTCGTTATCATATTGAAGTTACAGCAAACGATGACAGTGATCGCGATCAAATACTGGCGATTTTGATGCAGACTCCAGGTATTCATCATACGTTGGAAGTGAAGCAGACTGAATTTAAAGATTTGCACGATATTTTCGAGCAAACGCTTGAACTTGTTGGCGAACAACTAGAAGGTAAAACATTCTGTGTACGTGCTAAGCGCCGTGGCCAGCATGATTTTACGTCGATTGAACTGGAACGTTACGTTGGTGGCGGTCTAAACCAAGCGGTTGAATCGGCAAGTGTCAAATTAAAGAATCCAGATATAACAGTACGCGTTGAAGTTGATTACGATCACCTACATCAAGTATTACACCGCCATAAAGGCTTAGGTGGTTTCCCTCTTGGTACACAAGAAGACGTATTGAGCCTAATTTCAGGTGGCTTTGACTCTGGTGTTTCAAGCTACTTGCACATTAAGCGTGGCAGTAAAGTTCATTACTGTTTCTTTAATTTAGGTGGTCCTGCCCATGAGATTGGTGTGAAGCAAGTTTCTCACTTCTTATGGAAAAAGTACGGGTCATCAGCAAAAGTTAAATTTATCTCGATTGATTTCGAACCTGTTGTTGCTGAAATCCTTGAGAAAGTGGACAACGGCCAAATGGGTGTTGTGCTAAAACGTATGTTTATGCGAGCTGCTGGTCAGGTTGCAGAGCGTTATGGTATTCAAGCGCTTGTTACAGGTGAAGCGTTAGGTCAGGTGTCGAGCCAAACTCTAACCAACCTACGTATGATTGATAATGTGACGGACAGTTTGATTCTTCGTCCACTTATTAATTGGGATAAAGAAGATATCATTGATATTGCTCGTAATATTGGCACAGAAGAATTCGCAAAAACAATGCCTGAATTCTGTGGTGTTATCTCGAAAAATCCAACGATCAAAGCAGTCAAAGCCAAGCTTGAAAAAGAAGAAGCTAATTTTGACTTTGCTATCCTTGATCGTGTGATTGAAGAGGCGCGCGTGATGGATATTCGAGATATTGAAAAACAAAGCCAAGAACAAGCACCAGAGATAGAGCTTGTTGATCAAATTGGTGATGGTGCAATCGTTCTGGATATTCGTAGTCCAGATGAAGAAGACGAAAGTCCGCTTGTTATTGATGGCGTGGAAGTAAAACACCTTCCGTTCTATAAATTAGCGACTCAGTTTGGCGATCTTGATCAAAGCAAAGAATACTTATTGTATTGTGATCGTGGTGTAATGAGCCGCTTACAAGCACTATATTTGACCGAGAATGGTTACGGTAATATCAAAGTTTACCGCCCATAGTTGAAAGCATCATCAAAATAAAAAAGCGAGAACCTTGGTTCTCGCTTTTTTTATATCCTTGGTAAAACGTCGTAATGCATATTTGGCCATACAACCATCGGATCCGCGACTTCAGCCGCTTTTTCTTTACCCGCTAAACGAACAATAATTTCTAACGCAAATTCTTGTGAAGTGCCAGGCCCTTGGCTGGTTAGCAAATTGCCATTCACATCATATACAACTCGCTTAGTACGGCGACGTTCTTCAGGAATATAGTCTTGGAAGGCAGGGTGTGCTGTCATTATTGCAGTCGGAAACATGTTGTGATGCTCTAGAACAAGTGCAGGAGCAGCACAGATAGCCGCAATCAGCTTACCGTCGTACTTATGCTGCTCTACGAACTCAACCAGTAACGGGCTGTCACGGAAGCACTCAGCGCCACCCACACCACCAGGTAACACTACACAATCAAATTGTTCATCAGCAACCGTCACTAATGCCGCATCGGCAACTAATTTAATACCACGAGAGCCAGCAACGATTAATGCACCGTCTGAGGCAACACTGGCTGTTGTTACATCAAACCCTGCGCGCAAAAGAATATCAATCGTATTGATCGCTTCCATCTCTTCAGTACCGGGGGCGATACAAACAGCAACAGTCATTGTGCGGTTGTGATCATCATTTGTCATCGTGGTTTTGCTCCAATAATTTAACGTCTTGCCATAGCTGGGTATTCATTGGTACAGCAATGCCGTGTACCTTTGCCCGTGTAATGAGATAACCCGTAATATAATCGATTTCAGTCTTTCTTTGCTGGAAAATATCTTGATACATGGATGAATAGTTAGCCGCAGTCGCCTTAATAACGGTATCGACTGTTTGCTTTAACTTTTCTGCAGTTATATCGTAGTCTTCTGCCTGCATGACCTCTGCGACTTCATGGCAAACTTGCGTGAGAACGCTATGAAATTTAGGGTTTGCTAATTCACCATTTTGACATTGATGAATTGCTGTTAGTGGATTAATCGCACAGTTAATGGCTAACTTTTGCCACAACGGTTCATTAATATCATGATGCCAGCCACAAGGTGCTAAAGCTTGATCAAAGAGCTCTGCAAGGCTGTCGAAATCCTGTGCCGATTGATTAAAAGCACCTATCCATGTTGGACCTAATCCGGTATGGTTTATTTGTTCTTTGTTAGGCTTGAAAGCAGCTTGAGACGTGGTGGCATAAAGAATAGGGTGATCAATGAGCTGCGTTTTAACGTGCTGCTGTGTTCCCATTCCGTTATGCATAATCATAATGGGAGTGTGTGGTGCAGTATGATCAACTATGTCGTTTAAGGCTTGCTCAACCTGGAATGCTTTTACCGTTACAATGATAAGCTCGCTCTTGGCAATGCTTTGTATGTTATTGCTCGTAAAATCAAAGTGTTCTGGTGATAATGGCGTTTTAATATGATTTTTTTTATGAGTGCCATCTTCTGCTTGGATACTATCTTTTGTTTGAATACAGGCATTCAATACGATAGGGAATGATGGTTTGTTTGTTCTTGTCCAAAAGTGAATGTGATGACCTTGCTTCGCTAAGCGGCAAGCCCATAAACATCCGATGGCACCAGCGCCTAAAATCGTTATCTGCACGGCATTATTCCAAATTTATCTATTACTAAGATCATATCATGAGCTGGAATTATAACGGTATGGCTTGATGGTTTTTCTTTTTAAAGGGCTTTCGTCTTACGTTTTTAAGATACATAGGTTCTTAATGAAAATTATCATGAAGAACCTATGTAAAAAGAGCAGAAAAAGAGCGGTTAGAAAGAGGGGGACTTAGAATTTATAGGTAGCTGCAACGTAGTGGCTTATACCTGTTGATTCGAATGAATTTGTATCTTCAATTAAATACACATCATTATATAATTTGAAGCCATAGCCGACTGAATAGCGGTCGGAATGCCAATAAAGACCATTAAACATCACACCACCATGGCTGGCTTGAGAATTACCTTGGAAGCTACTTCCTGCACCAAATTGATAATCAATATAACCTTGATAAGCAACAAAACTACCATTATCTAAGGTATAAAAAGGTTTAAACCAATTGGTCGATATTTGATAACCATTCCAGTCTTTGGCGGTAATATTATAATAACCGTAGAAATTAAGCCCAACCTTGCCAAACCATGGCACATTGATATCGGACCCTATGCCCCAGAAGGAATTATTGGGTTCAAAATCAGCTTCTGTTCCGCCTCCCCAATTAAACAATGTTGCAAAGTAGAGTTCTTGTACGGGGCCAAAAGAAAGGTCTTTTCCGGTTACGGCATCGAGTGATACTCGTGGGGCAAATTTCATGAACATTTTAGGTTTGCCGTCTTTATCGCTGGCACTGCTTTCGGTTAAATCAAAAATATCAATATAACCATATAAATCAAAGATCCCAGAGCGTCCCCCAAACTCCATTTCCAAGTAATCATGCCCAGAATGAGCATCGGGATCACGAGGTAGTTCTTCATAGGCATACATAAGGTTGAATTGGAGCCATTTGTAGTCATTTTTGTGAATATCGTCGGAATAGTCGACGGCGAAAACGGTACTAGATAACGCTAAAGCTGAGCCAATACTGAGTGTAGAGAGTATTTTTTTCATGGAGAGATCTCGCTTTTATGCCGTTGCTGTTTCATTGTTTGGCATTGTTCATATTGTATTTGTCTTTGAACATAGCCTTAAAGTAGTGCTTTGTTCTGTACGGTCAAAAAATGAACAATGCATCTAAAACAAGGTTAGCGTAGATTCTTAGTTTTGTGTGAGGGTCTTAAATTTAAGCAAGTAAAGTGTTGCGCAGGTGGCATCAAAAAAGAAGAAGGTACTGAAAAAACACTGGAAAGAGAGGGAGTATTAAAAACGATAAGTGTCTTATTTTTGCGAATTATAGTATCAACTTGACGCTATTTTCTCTTAAATGTACTAAAAAAGGCGCCAATAGGCGCCTTTCATGTTCAATAAGAAGGGGGGGCTTCTTAGAACTTGTATGTAACTGATACGTAGTGCGCAGCACCTGAAGATTCTGCCTTTGGTGCCCAAGGTAGTGCTTCGCCATCTTTGAAGCCGTATACATTGTCGTACAATTTCAGACCGTAACCTACAGCAAAGCGATCTGAGTGCCAGTAGATACCGTTGAACATCGCGCCGCCAGTGCTAGACTGGTAAGATTCGTCATCGTTCATGCCGAATTGGTAATCGATGTAACCTTGGTAAGAAATGAAGCTACCGTTGTCAAAGAAGTGGAATGGTTTGAACCAGTTAGTTGAAATCTGGCCACCGTTCCAATCTTTAGTGTTTGAGTCGTATGTGCCGTAAAGGTTTAAGCCCATTTTGCCAAACCAAGGCACCATGATATCTGAACCTAGACCAATTTTCTGAGTGTTAACACCAGAATTACCGCCCCATTCCATAAGAGTCGACACGTAAAGCTCTTGAACAGGACCGAAAGATAGATCTTTACCCGTCATTGCATCAAGAGACATACGTGGTGCAAATTTCATGAAGATTTTTTCTGCACCAGCTTTGTCGCTGTCCGGATCTGATGTTAGGTTGAAAACGTCAACGTAACCGTAAAGATCAAAGATGCCCGAGCGACCGCCGAATTCCATTTCTAGGTAATCGTGGTTAGACTCAGCTCCTGCGCCTTTCTCATCCACAACGTACATTATGTTGAACTGTGACCAGCTGTAGTCATTCTTGTGGATGTCATCAGAATAGTCAGCTGCACTTACTACTGTAGGTAGTGCCGTTGCTGCTAATACGCTTAGTGCTACTAGTGATTTACGCATAATCAGATACTCGCTAATTGTGTCGATATGATCGGACTTATATGGGCTGTCCGTATTTATGGCAGTGATTCTATTGCTTTATGTCACCTTTGGGAATGTAACGATTGCGCAATCCTTTGCTAAGTGTGATCTTGATCGGCTGTAATCGATTTCAAAGAGAAGGTTTTAGTGATCTTTATGTTTTTTTTTTGACATTTAATTGAACTTTTTCAGAGATAGATAAAATTGGCATAATTTTAAGGTAAGTGGACAGGGGATTTAGAAGGGAAATTGGGTTATAAAAAAAGGAGAGATATTCTGCATCAACAGAATACCTCTTTGAATATCATTTTTAGAGTAAATATCGCCTTTGAATTGAGCTATGAAGTAAGGCTGGGGCTGACTTCATCATGCTTTTTGGTTTTCGTTGCCACTAAATAAACGAGCAGTAAAACGGGTAAGCCGATCAGTGCGGTCGTAAAGAAGAAAGTGTTATAACCAAAGTTGTCGACATACATGCCTGAAAACCCAGCAATGAACTTCGGGAATAACAACATTATTGAGCTAAATAGTGCATATTGTGTCGCTGAAAATGCGACATTGGTTAAGCTAGATAGATAAGTAATGAAGGCTGCGGTGGCAATACCGGCGCTTAAGTTATCGGCAGAGATAACAATAGCAAGCATAGGAATGCTATTACCAATAAAGGTAAAGAGCATAAACAATAAATTTGTGCAGGCAGCTAAAAATGCCCCCAGTGCCAATATACGCATAGTACCGAACTTACTGATCAAAATACCGCCAAGCCCAGCGCCTACTAGTGTCATGATCACACCATAGATTTTGGTGACAGAGGCAACTTGTGTCTTAGTGAATCCCATATCGACATAGAAAGCATTGGCCATTACCCCCATAACAACGTCAGAAATTCGGTAACAACCGATCAAGGCTAATATCAGTAAAGCATGGCGCCCATATCGATCGAAAAAGTCTTTAAATGGCATAACAGCTGCAGTATAGAACCATGCGATTATTCTGGCTTTTTTCGGAGTCATACCATCATTGATTAATTGTTGACGATATTCTCGCTCAGTATTTTCAATTTCAGCACTATCTATACTGGGTTCGTTAATGCAAAGAGCTGTAATAATGCCGACCAGCATAAAGCCAGCCATGATGAAGTAAGCGAACTTCCAACCCGTTACATCGTATTCTGTATCTGAACCAAACCATGCTGCAAATGCAAGCGAGCCGGCTCCAGCCATAATCATGGCCAGGCGATAACCTGTCATATAAGCGGCTGCAAGTGCTGCTTGAAGGCGTTCTGTTGCAAGTTCAATACGGTAGGCATCAATGACGATATCTTGAGATGCAGAGGCAAATGCGACAATAACTGCAAAAATGGCGAGCTGAACCAGATCGACTTGAGGGTTACTGAGTGCCATACCGCATAATGAAAGCACAATCATTAGTTGTGAAAACAACATCCAGCCGCGTCGTCGACCAAATAGGTGGGAAAAAACAGGAATAGGGAAGCGATCGATTAAGGGGGACCACATCCATTTAAAGCCGTAAGCGAGTGCTACCCAACTAAAGAAGCCAATATCAGTTCGGCTGACTTCGGCTTCACGAAGCCAAAACGACAGGGTACCAAATACAAGTAATATCGGCAGTCCAGAAGAAAAGCCTAGTGCCAGCATGATGAGCACTTTTTTCTCTAGATATACTCGCCAACCCTGATTGTTATTATCTTCTACCGCTTGTTCCATGAATACCTCTAGCCCTTGATAGCGTCGCCGCTGTATCTATCAATTATAAAGGTAAGCTACTGTGAACTTCTGTAAAAAGACAGTCAAAAATACGGTTTATTATTAAGTAGTTGTCATTTTTACAAATAGTAAGCGTTATATTGCTCTGCTTAGGCTGTGAACATGACTTTCTAAGGCCTGATACCTTGCATTTTTATAGGCATTGAACCGACACCAAGTAAGAATTGAGCGCAACCGGACACTTTAAATTGAATAAAGCTATTACCCAGTAGTTGGTGTTCTTCTAAAGATTCCAATAGATGTAAAAGGTGCCAATAGGCAGATTCATATCCATTTTCGGGCGTACCGGAAGAAACTGATAATTTCCACCATTCATGGAGGTGTTCAGTACAGGTTGCTTTTAGTGAAGTGTAGGTCACATCACCATTCATCGTGCCAAGTGCACTTACTGCAAGTGCGGGAGCATAATCGGCAATGTGTTTGTCAATTATTTCAGACGAAACATCTGGCTTTGATGATACAAGAGTTAGCATAGCAGTCACCTGAACGTTAGATAACGATCAGGTGACGTTATCTAATCTATTTAATAATTTTAATAGCCTTAATAACTATAGGTTGCTGAGGAACATCTTTCATACCTAAAGACCCAATAGTTGTGGTGGGTATATCAGTCATTTTTTCAATAGTTGAGAAGCCCTTCACAACTTCACCAAATACGGCATAACCAGCACGACCACCTTGAGCGTTCAAAAAACTATTATTTTGGTAATTGATGTAAAATTGACGAGTTGCTGAGTCAGGGTTTTGTGTACGTGCCATCGCAACTGTTGCTCGATTATTCTCTAAGCCATTCGTTGATTCATTCTTGATTGGCGAATAACTATCGCGGCGTTTCATTTCTTGATCAAACCCCCCGCCTTGTGCCATGAAACCTGGAATAACACGGTGAAAAATCGTGTCTACATAACTGCCATCTTCGACATAACGTAGAAAGTTTTCGCTTGAAATTGGTGCTTTTTCTTCATTCAGTTGAATCGTAAACTCACCAAGATTGGTTGTGACTAATACTTGAGTCGCAGCTGTTACAGGCAAGGCCAGCAATAGACAAAAAGCGAGAAGGTAACGTTGCATTATAAGTTCTCCTGAAGGTATTTGTTCAATTCTGCATCAGCATAAATATCTTTCAATACCGCGGTCATCAGATTATTCATGCTTAATTCCATATCCTCAACGGATGCGCTCATTGCACCTGTACGTTCAGACTTTCCAGAATAGCGTTTAATGAATTTACCTTTACTCGTTTCAACCACTAATTGTAGTTGTATTTTACTGCTCAGGTCGTGGCTCATGATGCTGTGTTTAACGTTAACCATAGCTTCTAAGATATCAAGGCGTAATTTGTCTTGTGTATCGTCAGTTAGCTTATAGCCCTGTGACTGGAGTTGACGTGCAAGGGCATCTTCCAATGTAACTCGTAGATTTTGTGTTGCGTGTAATGGCTGTACATTTTGACGTCCGCTATCAACTACAGCAATAAACTGTGCGGTACGTAAGTCACGGCTTTCTAAATTTAGCGCCTGTCCGTTAGTGGTCGGTTGAGTTGCAATTACAGGTGTTGGTGCAAGGGTTAATTGTGGTTCTGATGGTGCAGAGCAAGCTGTTAACGCAAAAACGGACGCTGCTAAAAAAAACTTTTTCATTTTTCTTTTTATCCTTAACTGAAATATAACCAGCCATGTTAGATACAGACTAACGTGGCTCATCATAGAAAAAAGCTGAACTCAACTATTTTACAGATTGATAGACAATGAATTTGTCATTCTGCGCAATGATTTCGACATTACCAAATAGACGTTTAAGTTTGTCATCGTATCCTAACTGGCGATTACCAATGACGATTAACTCCCCCTTTGGTCTTAAAACTTGCTTTGCATCACAGAACATTTGCCAAGCAATATGATCAGTAATGGTTGTTTGCTGGTGGAACGGTGGATTACATAAAACGAGATCAGCACTGCTATGTTCAATATCAGCGAGGCAATCGGTAACAATAGCGGTGAGCTGCTCGGGTGCTTCTAGGTTCTGTTTCGCATTTTCTGTGCAAGATGCGGCAGCCATGAAACTTTCATCGACACAGGTGATTTTTGCCTGTGGGTTACGTCGTGCAGCTTTAATACCTATGACACCATTACCACAGCCTAAGTCGATAATGTCTTTATATTTATAATCTTGTGGAATATGATTCAGTAATAAACGCGCCCCAATATCTAGGCTTTCACCTGAGAATACATTGGCATGGTTACTTAATCTGATGTCATGCTCTGGCACATCCCATGTTTTAGGCTCAGGCATGGGTTTTGCGAGTGAAGCATTAGGTTTAATAAAGACTAAACGGGCTTTTTTTACAGCTAAAGATGTTTTGGTTTCGCCTAGAAATTTCTCACAAAGCTTCAATGTTGAAGTGTGAATTTCTTTTACTTTTGCCGCGCCAATAACAATGCAATCTTCTGGTAAGAGATGACATAGTTGTTGTAGCTGCCAAGTCAGTAGGCGGTTATTTTTAGGCAGTTTTATTAAAACTAATTGTGGATTTTTCGGCAATTCCGCCAAGCAATCAATAATATTAACACTGGGCAGTTGGTTCGCTGTTAGGTTCGCTATACAGCCTTGTTTTGCCACAAAAGAATCAGTAACGCTCGTAACATTGGCTCGTTCAGCAAACCAGCAGCTTAAAGCGCCAAAACTGTCATTCAGAATTAGAATCGGGCGCTGTGGATCGAGCTCCATGTCATGAGTATGATTAATTAAATACTCATCTGCAGCATCCCATGCTTGCAGAGTTTCAATTTTGCGTATCGGAAAACGGTTAAGTTTTAACGTACGATCATGCAGAGTCAGTGCAGGTTTCATTACAGGTAACTTTCAGGTATGTTTGAAATTAGTTATCTATTTTCGCAGAACCACTGTGTACTGCAATCCTATTATCGAATTTAACTGCTTTTTTATCTGCTGTTTTTTGAATCTGTAATGATTTAAAGAGCCAAATAAAGCAGTTGATTTACGAATATAAACACCCGTGAGTAAGAGTTATGATTCAGGAACGCATTCAAGAAAAGTTACAAAAAGCACTTTCACCGGCTCATTTAGAAGTGATAAATGAAAGTTACATGCACAACGTACCTGAAGGCTCTGAAAGCCACTTTAAAGTGATAGTTGTGAGTGATCAGTTTGAAGGGACACGTTTGATTGGTCGCCACCGGGCGGTGAACTCCGCCCTCGCGCATGAGTTAGCCAATGATATACATGCTTTAGCTATTCATACTTACACGCTCGGCGAATGGCAAGAGTTATCAAATGGTGCGCCATTATCACCTTCATGCCAAGGTGGATCTAAATAACCGAAATACGAACAAATACCTCTTTAGGGTAATAGATCGTGACTGTTATGATTTATTCAGTATAAAAACCGCATTTGTTGCGGTTTTTTTCGTTTAAAAGTTTGAGTTGAAAAGTAACATTGGAAATCCGATTGGCGTATTATTGGGTGCAATTCCCAAGGAGCGGGAAGTAAGTAGAGTCTAAATTACTGACTATACTTGTGAAGAGTTTGGCACTGATAAGCGTTGATACTAATAAACATAGTCTGCAGTGTGCCAAACGGAAGGAGTAATAGATGATGCGACGTAGTGTTAAAGCGATTGTAGCACTTATAGCATCGATGCTTATTAGTGCTTGTGATAGTAATGATTCGGCAAGTAATGTTGAAGATATTAGTACAGTTGAATGGACGTTAGTGACGTCTTGGCCTAAAGGTTTTCCTGGATTAGGAGAGGCCCCAGAGCATTTTGCCGAAAAAGTAAACATACTCAGCCGAGGTCGCTTACAAATAAAAGTGTATGGCGCGGGGGAATTGGTACCCAGTTTTGATGTTTTTAATGCAGTATCTAAAGGTACAGCACAAATGGGGCATTCTGCGGCTTATTATTGGCAAAAAAAGATTCCAGCATCACCCTTTTTCGCCTCTATTCCTTTTGGAATGACAGCACAAGAAATGAATGCTTGGCTTCACTATGGCGGTGGCCTTGAATTATGGCAGGAACTCTATGCTCCTTTTGGTGTTGTTCCACTGTCAGGTGGGAATACTGGGGCGCAAATGGGGGGGTGGTTTAATAAAGAAATCACTACTCTCGATGATCTTTCTGGATTGAAAATGCGTTTACCAGGATTCGGTGCCGATGTGCTGAAACGTGCAGGAGGGATTCCTGTTAGTTTACCTGGCGGTGAATTGTTTACAGCGTTAGAAACGGGGGCGATCGACGCGACAGAATGGGTTGGTCCTTATAATGATTTAGCCTTTGGTTTACATAACGCAGCTAAGTACTACTATTACCCAGGATGGCATGAGCCAGGAACGAATCTGGAGTTCCTGATTAACAAAGATGCTTTGCAGGCTTTGCCCGTTGACTTAAGAGAAGTCATTAAGATTGCAGCACGTGCTGTCAGCCAAGATATGCTGGATGAATACACATTAAAAAATGTTCAGGCATTGGATATCTTACTCAATGAGCATAATGTGTTATTGAAAGTGTTTCCCGACGACGTTTTACTTCGGCTTAAGCAACTGACTAACGAATTATTAGTAGAAAAAAGTGACTCAGACCCAACATTAAAGAAAGTGTATGACTCTTATTACCGTTTTCTTATTGATGTTCGGCAATATGGGCGTTTTACAGAGAATGCAGATGTAAATATCGATTAACATCGATAACTGTTTTTTTAACAATGGAAATGGGGCTTTGTTGCCCTATTATTATGACTGTTTTTAGCGTGTAAGCGCTCTGTTAATTTAATTATGTAAGTGGGTGTATTTTGTTGAATCGAGATATTCCCACATTTGTGCGTTGAGTCAAACTTATCACTCAAAAAAGGTACTCTCTTTGGGTTGTTAATTGATTTTTGGACCTATTAACGCGGTTTGCCGTGGCAAAATCTAGTGATTTAGTGCTAGAATCGCGGGCTTGAAAACGACTTGGCATCAAATGATGTGCCAAGTAGGTTAATAGGATGTTGCGATACTGGTTACAAAAAGAGCCCGTGTCAGACAAAGGAAAGTCGTGTCTTAACTGCGCAATATAAAATTCTTTTTCCCGTTAATGTAGTGCAAGTGCGTATGATTACAATAAAAAAAGGGTTAGACATCCCAATCTCAGGGACTCCTACCCAGGCGATAAATGATGGTAATACCATCACAAGAGTTGCCTTACTTGGCGAAGAATATGTTGGTATGCGTCCTACAATGCATACTCGCGTAGGGGATGTAGTGAAAAAAGGTCAGGTTCTTTTTGAAGATAAAAAGAACCCTGGCGTTAAATTCACTGCTCCAGCTAGTGGTAAGGTTGCAGAAATTAATCGTGGCGCTAAGCGTGTTCTACAATCAGTTGTTATTGATGTAGAAGGCGACGAGCAAGTCACATTTAACAGCTATAAGGCTGATCAATTATCCCAACTAGATCGCGCTGCGATTGTTGAGCAATTGGTTGAGTCTGGTATGTGGACTGCGCTTCGTACGCGTCCGTTCAGCAAAGTTGCTGCAATCGATTCTGAAACAAAGGCTATCTTTGTGACAGCGGTTGATACTAATCCGCTAGCTGCTAACCCTGAAGCTATTATCAATGAGCAAACAGATGCTTTTGTTGCTGGTCTAACGCTATTGTCGCGTTTAACAAGCGATAAAGTGCATGTTTGTAAATCAGGTGCTAGCCTTCCTCGATGTTCTGAAGCGAATGTCGAAGAGCACGTATTTAACGGTCCACATCCTTCTGGTCTTGTTGGTACGCATATTCACATGCTATTCGGCGCTAATGCTGCAAATGTTGCATGGCACATCAACTACCAAGACGTGATTGCGTTCGGTCAGCTTTTCCTTACGGGTGAGCTTTATACTGATCGTGTTATTGCATTGGCTGGTCCTGTTGTGAATAAGCCGCGTTTGGTTCGTACTCAGATTGGTGCTTCTATTGAGCAGCTTACTGATTCAGAGCTAATGCCTGGCCAAATTCGTGTGCTTTCAGGTTCTGTTTTAAATGGTATTTCAGCGACAGGTCCTTATGGGTACCTTGGTCGTTACCATTTACAGGTATCTGCACTTCGTGAAGGTTACGAAAAAGAATTCTTAGGCTGGATTGTTCCAGGTAAAAACAAGTTTTCTGTTACACGTTCTTTCCTAAGTCAATTCTTCCCTGGTCAGTTGTTTAATATGACAACGTCGACCAATGGTAGTGATCGCTCAATGGTGCCAATTGGCAACTATGAAAAAGTCATGCCTTTGGATGTTGAACCAACACTACTTCTTCGTGATTTGTGTGCTGGTGATAGCGATAGTGCACAATTACTGGGTGCGTTAGAACTGGATGAAGAAGATCTAGCTCTATGTACATTTGTATGCCCAGGTAAGTATGAGTTTGGTCCACTGCTACGTGAGTGCCTGGACAAAATTGAGAAGGAAGGGTAATTCATGGGTCTCAAGAATTTACTCGAGCAAGTTGAACATCACTTTGAACCAGGTGGTAAACATGAGAGATGGTTTGCGCTATATGAAGCGTTTGCAACTCTTATGTACACTCCAGGTACAGTGACTCGCTCTGGTTCACATGTGCGTGATAGCGTTGATCTAAAACGTATTATGATCATGGTGTGGTTTGCGGTTTTCCCAGCTATGTTCTGGGGTATGTACAACGTTGGTGATCAAGCTATCGTTGCACTGAACCACATGTATGCAGGCGATCAATTAGTTTCGATCATCGCAGGTGATTGGCATTACTGGTTAACAGAAATGCTCGGTGGCGCCATGTCAGCAGATGCTGGCTGGGGCAGTAAAATGCTACTGGGTGCGACGTATTTCTTACCTATCTATGCAGTAGTGTTTGCTGTAGGTGGTTTCTGGGAAGTACTTTTCTGTATGGTGCGTAAGCATGAAGTTAATGAAGGTTTCTTTGTTACTTCTATTCTTTTCGCTCTTATCGTTCCAGCTACGCTACCACTTTGGCAAGCAGCACTAGGTATTACCTTCGGTGTTGTTGTAGCTAAAGAAATCTTTGGTGGTACTGGTCGTAACTTCCTTAACCCTGCACTTGCAGGTCGTGCTTTCCTATTCTTCGCATACCCAGCGCAAATTTCTGGTGATGCAGTATGGACAGCAGCTGACGGCTTTACTGGTGCTACGGCACTAAGCCAGTGGGCTCAAGGTGGTGACGCAAAACTAATCAACGTTGTTACTGGCGACGCGATTACTTGGATGGATGCTTTTATTGGTCGTATTCCAGGTTCTATCGGTGAAGTTTCTACGCTAGCGATCATCCTTGGTGGTGCAATGATTGTGTACATGGGCATTGCTTCATGGCGCATCATCGCAGGTACTATGATTGGTATGATTGCGACAGCAACTCTGTTTAACATCATTGGTTCTGATACTAATGCTCTGTTCAGCATGCCTTGGCACTGGCACCTAGTTCTAGGTGGTTTTGCATTCGGTATGATGTTCATGGCAACAGATCCTGTGTCTGCGGCATTTACCAATAAAGGTAAATGGTGGTACGGCGCATTGATCGGTGCTATGGCTGTGATGGTTCGTGTGGTTAACCCTGCGTACCCAGAAGGTATGATGCTAGCGATTCTATTCGCTAACCTATTCGCACCTCTATTTGACAACCTAGTAGTTCAGGGCAATATCAAACGGAGACTAGCACGTCATGTCAAGTAATAACGATAGCATTAAAAAAACGCTGATTGTTGTTGTTGCATTGAGCCTTGTTTGCTCAATCGTAGTATCAACTGCTGCGGTTGCTCTGCGCCCTCTTCAACAAGAAAATGCAGTGCTTGACGTTCAGCGAAATATCCTTTCAGTAGCTGGCCTACTGGATGATTCGACGAACATCAAAGAATCTTACGCTCAGTTTATCGAGCCTAAGCTTGTTGATCTTAAAACTGGTAGCTTCGTTGAGCAATCTGAAGCAGGACAAACACCTGCTCAGTATAAGCAACGTATTGCTGCAAAAGATCCAGCACAATCAATTAAACTGTCTGGCGATCAAGACTTGGCGAAAATTATTCGTCGTGCTGATCTTGCAACGATTTACTTGGTTAAAGATGCTAACAACAACATTGAAAAATTGATTTTACCGGTTCACGGTAATGGTCTTTGGTCGATGATGTACGCATTCGTTGCTGTTGAAACTGATGGCAACACTGTTGCGGGTATTACTTACTACGATCAGGGTGAAACTCCTGGGCTAGGTGGTGAAGTTGAGAACCCTAACTGGCGTGCTCAGTTTGTTGGTAAGAAGTTGTTTAACGACGACAACAAACCAGCAATTCGTATTGTTAAAGGCGGCGCTCCTGCTGGCGATCTATACGGTGTAGATGGTCTGTCTGGTGCAACCTTGACGGGTAATGGTGTACAACACACCTTCGACTTCTGGTTAGGTGACATGGGCTTTGGTCCGTTTCTAACTAAGGTTCGTGAGGGAGGCCTAAACAATGGCTGATACTAAAGAAATGAAAAAGATTCTGTTTGCGCCGTTTCTGGATAATAACCCGATTGCGCTTCAGGTTCTTGGTGTATGTTCTGCATTGGCAGTAACAACTAAATTAGAAACAGCGTTTGTTATGACGCTAGCGGTAATGTTTGTTACTGCATTTTCTAACTTATTTGTATCGCTAATACGTAATCATATTCCTAACAGTGTGCGTATCATTGTTCAGATGGCGATTATCGCGTCATTGGTAATCGTGGTTGACCAAGTACTTAAAGCGTTTGTTTACGATATTTCTAAGCAGCTTTCTGTATTTGTTGGCCTGATCATTACGAACTGTATCGTAATGGGTCGTGCAGAAGCATACGCAATGAAATCGGCGCCACTTCCATCTTTTATCGATGGTATTGGTAATGGCTTAGGCTACGGTTTTGTACTTATCACTGTTGCTTTCTTCCGTGAATTACTAGGTTCAGGCAAGTTGTTTGGTGTTGAGGTTTTACCTCTAGTTTCTGATGGCGGTTGGTATCAACCAAACGGCCTGATGTTGCTTGCACCGTCTGCTTTCTTCCTAATTGGTTTCATGATCTGGGCAATTCGTATTATTCGTCCAGCACAAGTAGAAGCGAAGGAGTAAGGGCAACATGGAACATTATCTAAGCCTTTTAGTTCGTTCGATTTTTATCGAGAACATGGCACTTTCGTTCTTCTTGGGTATGTGTACATTCCTGGCTGTATCGAAGAAAGTTAAGACTTCTTTTGGTCTAGGTGTTGCGGTAATCGTCGTATTGACTATTGCTGTACCTGTGAACAACTTAGTTTACAACCTATTACTGAAAGATGGTGCGATTGTTGACGGAGTGGATTTAACTTTCCTTAACTTCATCACGTTTATCGGTGTAATTGCAGCGTTAGTACAGATTCTGGAAATGATTCTGGACCGCTTCTTCCCGCCGCTATATAACGCATTGGGTATCTTCCTTCCGCTGATCACAGTTAACTGTGCAATCTTCGGTGGTGTATCTTTCATGGTACAGCGTGACTACAACTTTGCTGAATCGGTTGTTTACGGTTTTGGTTCTGGTGTGGGTTGGATGCTAGCTATCGTTGCTCTTGCGGGTATCCGTGAGAAGATGAAGTATTCAGATGTACCTCCTGGTCTACGTGGCCTAGGTATTACATTCATCACTGTTGGTCTAATGGCGTTAGGCTTTATGTCTTTCTCCGGCGTACAGCTGTAATCAGGATAAAAGGAAAATAGTCAATGGATATTATTCTTGGCGTAGTGATGTTTACCTTGATTATCCTGGCTCTAGTTTTAGTGATTCTTTTCGCTAAATCTAAGCTGGTACCATCAGGTGATATTACTATCTCTGTAAACAACGATCCGGAAAAAGCGATTACAACCGCTGCCGGTGGCAAACTGCTAAATGCTCTTTCTTCTAGCGGTATCTTCGTTTCGTCTGCATGTGGCGGCGGTGGCTCTTGTGGTCAATGTCGAGTGAAAGTTAAATCAGGTGGTGGTGATATTCTACCGACTGAGCTTGATCACATCACAAAAGGCGAAGCACGTGAAGGTGAGCGTCTTGCTTGTCAGGTTAACGTTAAATCTGACATGAACATTGAGCTTCCTGAAGAAATCTTCGGCGTGAAGAAGTGGGAATGTGAAGTTCTTTCGAATGATAACGAAGCAACCTTTATTAAAGAGTTGGTTCTTAAAATCCCTGATGGTGAGGAAGTTCCTTTCCGTGCGGGTGGTTACATTCAGATTGAAGCTGAACCGCATCACATTAAATACGCTGATTTCGATGTGCCGGAAGAATACCGTGGCGACTGGGATAAGTTTAACTTATTCCGCTACGAATCTATTGTGAAAGAGCATTCAATCCGAGCTTACTCTATGGCTTCATACCCAGAAGAGAAAGGTTTGATTAAGTTGAATGTACGTATCGCAACACCGCCACCAAATAACCCTGACGTAGCACCTGGTATTATGTCATCGTATATTTGGTCACTAAAACCTGGTGATAATTGTACTATTTCTGGTCCATTTGGTGAGTTCTTCGCTAAAGAGACAGATAATGAAATGGTCTTCATCGGTGGTGGTGCTGGTATGGCGCCAATGCGTTCACATATCTTCGATCAATTACACCGTCTTCAGTCTACTCGTAAGATGACTTACTGGTACGGTGCGCGTTCTAAGCGTGAAATGTTCTATGTAGAAGATTTCGATAAGCTAGCTGCTGAGAACGAAAACTTTGATTGGCATGTTGCACTGTCTGATCCATCTCCAGAAGAGAACTGGGATGGTTACACAGGCTTCATCCACAACGTGATTTACGAGAACTACTTGAAAGATCACGATGCACCAGAAGATTGTGAGTACTACATGTGTGGTCCACCTATGATGAACGCAGCTGTTATCGGCATGCTGAAAGATCTAGGTGTTGAAGATGAAAACATCCTACTGGATGACTTCGGTGGCTAATTAGTCATGAACACATAGTTAAAATGGCTGATCCGTTAAGGGTCAGCCATTTTCGTAATATAAGCATTTAAAATAAGCATATTTTTACTATGGTTATTTATATTAACGATCTCGCTTTCGCATATGTTGTAGAGTAAGCGTTGCTAATATTGGTAAGCATAAGTAATCCCTTCATTTTGGAGTTGTTGAATGAAGACGTTCCTTACTCGAGCAGTTATGCTGCTTGTTATGACATTGACATTGGTGGGTTGTGGCGATCAGCGTGAGTTGATTCATTTAAACGGCTCAACGATGGGAACTTACTATTCAATTAAGTTGATTAAGCAGGAAGGCTTACCCGCTGCCACTGATATTCAGGCAGAGATTGATCGTCGTCTAGAATTAGTGAATGATCAGATGTCGACTTATCGTAAGCATTCCGAGCTCAGTCAATTTAACCAACATACAACGAATGAACCTTTTTCGGTATCTGCTGATACGGCAAAAGTTGTGAAAGAGTCATTACGTTTATCTGAATTAACGAATGGGGCTTATGATGTTACTGTTGGCCCGATTGTTAACTTGTGGAGCTTTGGTCCTGAGGCTCGCCCAGAAGCAACACCAACAGATGAAGAGTTAAATAAGCGTCGTGAAATTGTTGGTTATCACCACCTTAAGGTTGATGGTAATAAGCTAATAAAAGATATTCCTGACCTATATGTTGATCTATCTTCAATAGCAAAAGGCTTTGGTGTTGATGTTGTAGCTGATTATTTTGATGAGTTAGGTGTACCTGATTACTTGGTTGAAATTGGTGGTGAACTTAGCCTTAAAGGTAACAACCTTGAAGGTATACCTTGGCGTATTGCAGTAGAAAAACCAACTGAAGATGGTAGCCGTTCAGTACAAGAAATTATTGAACCAGGTGACATGGCCGTGGCGACATCAGGCGATTACCGTAACTATTTTGAAGAAGGTGGTGTTCGTTATTCACACCTAATTAATCCGAAAACAGGCAAACCGATTGCTAACCATGTGGTATCCGTTACAGTGCTTCACCCATCAAGTATGACAGCCGATGCTTATGCTACTGCATTTTCTGTTATGGGTGAAGAAGAGTCGATAAAACTCGCTAACGAAGAAAATTTACCGATTTTATTAGTAATAAAAACGGAGAATGGCTTCAAAGAGTATCTATCTGATGATTTTGTACCTTATTTGAAGAAAAAGTAGAGAGTAATCATGGCTGTATATCTAACAACCTTCGCGGTATTTTTACTGGTTATCGTAGCGATGGCTGTCGGCTACATCTTTCAGCGTAAAAGCGTTAGCGGTAGCTGTGGTGGGCTTGATGGTATCGGTATTGCAAAAGAGTGTGACTGCCCTGAACCTTGCGACGCGCGTAAAAAGCGTGAAGCACGAGAAGCACGTCATGCTGATTGGAAAAAGAACCAAATTATCTAGTTGTGAAGTACTGGCGTGGTAGGTTACCACGTTACGATTATTTGAAAAATAACTGACGAACAATCTAAAAGCCTGATTCTGTTGAGTCAGGCTTTTTTATTTTTATTTTCAATTTGTTGCAGTGCTTCATTTATAGGTAACCAAATCGCTATAAAGCATGGGCCACCACTTGGTTGCGCCCATGTTCTTTGGCGTAATACAGGTGATCATCGGCTGTTCTCAGCATGTCATCAATAGCATGGCTTTGTGCTGCGCCTGATACCGCACCAATACTCATAGTGACGTTTATCGTGTTATCGAGATAAGGAATGCATAAGGCTTCGATATCGACACGCAATTGTTCTAATCGTTGTTGAAAGTGAGAAAATGCTCCACATGCTTGTATACAAAACTCTTCC
The DNA here is from genome assembly GCF_003026285.1 of Photobacterium profundum. Taxonomy (GTDB): domain Bacteria; phylum Pseudomonadota; class Gammaproteobacteria; order Enterobacterales; family Vibrionaceae; genus Photobacterium; species Photobacterium profundum. The sequence continues at coordinate 976,015 of NZ_PYOD01000001.1, read as the reverse complement.
CCACCAAATCGCGCCACAATGGCATCCTCAAAGCGGGTCTGAATCAAACGACTTACGTGGATTAACACGACGTCACCACCATCATGGCCATAGGTATCATTCACTTTCTTAAAGAAATCGATGTCCATCATGGCAATGTTGCGGTGTTGGCAACCTTTATCACATTGTTGGTTAAAGAAATAACGACGGTTCCATAGCCCGGTCAAGGTGTCTTGGTTAGCCATCTTATACAGCTTGTCAGATGTATCTTTCATGTTGAGCATATGGTGAATACGGCAATAAAACTCTTCTTGATTAAACGGTTTGTATAAGAAATCGTTGGCACCGGCTTTCAAGTATTGTGCTGTCATGGAGTTATCGCTGCTGCCCGATAACCCTAGAATCGCGATTTGGTTGCGGCTGTACATGCGACGAATCTCACGGGTCATGGTGATACCGTCTTTTTTGGGCATGTCATTGTCGGTGATGATCAAGGTGACATCAGGATGCTCGGCTAGCAAGCTAATGGCTTCACACCCGTTTTCAGCTTGGATTACTGAGAGGTTTTGGCGCTCAAGCAAATTGACCAAGTGACGACGGATCATTGTTGAATCATCAACTACCATGGCTTTATGGTGGGTGTTGGCCTGTAAGCGTTGTAATAAAGGTACCAAATAAGATACCGAAGCGGCACTGTCTTTTAGTAGGTAATCAATAACGCCTTTCGACAGTACTTTGTCACGAATGGTCTGGCTGAAGTGTGCTGTCAGTACTACGGATTTGATGTGGTGACTTAACACGATATCGATGATCTCGCCGTCCGTCCCATCAGGTAGGCAATAGTCGAGTACTGCGCATAAAAAGTTGTTGTCTTTCGCAATGATTGCGTTCGCCTCAGCGATCGATTCTGCGAAAACTGCGTGAAAGCCTGCTTGGTGCAACTGTGCATCAAGAAATTTACGAAAGGCTTTACTGTCTTCAACAACCAATACTTTGTTGAACAAACGGTTCTCCTTACCTAATTAGTCCTATTTATAGTTCTATCAAATTTCATCGGTATTGTGAATAAAGAAGCGTGAAATGTGGTGTGAGTCAGATCTTGCTCACAAGATACTTTTTTGTAACTTTTCGGGCTTATGTTTAGATACTTCGATGTATCTGGTTTTTATTGACTGCTTGAATAGCCTATAATGATACTGTATATAAAAACAGTTGATGTGGTTTGTAAGTTACAGATTGGCGAGGGTAGAGGAAATAAGTGTCCAGCGTAGAGATCGAACAGCGTAAAATTATTCATGTTGATATGGACTGTTTTTATGCAGCCGTTGAAATGCGTGATAACCCTGCCTTGAAGAATATCCCTATTGCGATTGGTGGTCGTTCAGAGCAACGAGGTGTGATCAGTACATGTAATTACTTGGCGCGTAAATACGGTGTGCGTTCAGCCATGCCTTCGGGGCAAGCCATGAAGCTATGTCCTCACCTTACTCTCGTTCCGGGACGTATGTCGGTCTATAAGGAAGTTTCGCAGCATATTCGCGCTATCTTTCAGCGTTATACCGATAAAATTGAGCCATTATCATTAGATGAAGCCTATTTAGATGTGACTGAGTGTGAAATGTTTTACGGCTCAGCAACACTCATAGCACAAGATATTCGGCGAGCAATTCAAGATGAACTGAATTTGACGGCGTCTGCGGGGATTGCACCGGTAAAATTTATCGCTAAAGTGGCGTCAGATTTAAATAAGCCCAATGGTCAATATGTTGTAACACCCAATGAAGTGGCCGATTTTGTCGCTAACCTAAAGTTAGAAAAAATCCCAGGAGTAGGGAAGGTCACCATTCAAAAGCTTCACGAAAAAGGATTATTCGTCGGGCGTGACGTACAGGCTTATGATCAACATTTACTATTGCAGCAGTTCGGAAAATTAGGTCAATCTTTGTGGTCGCGAGCACAAGGTATCGATAACCGAGAAGTCGTTGTCGAACGTTTACGTAAATCTGTGGGAGTAGAAACAACGTTCTCACAGAATATTCGTGAATATGGCGAATGCTGGCAAGTCATTGAAAAGTTATACCCTGAACTTGAACGAAGATTAAAGAAAGAACGTCCGGCACTGAATATATCGAAACAAGGCGTTAAAGTTAAGTTTGCCGATTTTCAACAAACAACGGTTGAGCATACGTTAGGCGTATTAGATAAAACACAGTTTGTTGGGTTGCTAAAAGAAGCTCTTACTCGTCAAAAGGGGAGAGAAATTCGTTTAATAGGCATCAGTGTTGGGCTTGATCATGGGATGAAAGCGCAGCAATTAACGTTTGAGGGGTTTTAGTTTTAAGAGCAGAACTATGGCTCTGAGATCCTATGGATAAGCAGATTTGAGTAACTAGGTTCGAGTGGCGAGGAAAAGCGAAGAGCTTGATTTTTATGCTAGGTTAGAAAAACTGGCCTGCAGAACTTAGGTACAAAAAGGCGAGTCCCAATGAACTCGCCTTTCGTCACTCGTATCTTTTTACTCGTTACTTCTTAACTGGAATGTTCTTTAGGATAGCAACCATTTGCTCCCAGAATAGATCAACAGTTGCGATCTGTATTTTCTCATCAGGTGAGTGAGGGAATTTAATGGTTGGTCCAAAAGAAATCATATCCATAGTCGGGTATGGTTCTTTGAATAGACCACACTCAAGACCTGCGTGAATAACCATGATATTAGGTGTATTACCGTAGATATTCTTGTATGTTTCACGGAATAGACGCATCACTTCAGAATCAGCATCGGGCTTCCAGCCTGGGTATGCGCCAGAGAATTCACACTGTGCACCCGCTAGATCAGCAATGGCTTTCAACATGCCTTCAACATTGCTACGACCAGAATCCATCAACGAGCGTATCAGACATAAGATAGTCACACTGCTAGATTCTGTAGTGATAACACCTACGTTCAGTGAGGTTTCAACCACACCTTCGATGTCATCACTCATGCGGATAACACCATTAGGGCACGCATTCAGTACAGCATTAAAACGGGTCTGTGTTGCTGCGGCGAATACATCTACAGGCAGTTCAGCTGGCTCAATAAACAGGTTGATATCAGTTTCAACTTTGCCTAGCTCTGCCACTAAAATTGAGTGGTAGTACGAGAATAGCTCATTCAGCTTATCTACGTTAGCTGCTGGTAATGTTGCGATGGCAAATGCTTCACGAGGAATCGCATTACGAAGGCTACCGCCGGTAAATGTTGCTAGGCGGAGGCCTAGCTCTTGAGCATGGGCGAACAAGAAGCGACCCAGTAGCTTGTTGGCATTACCACGACCAGTGTGAATATCACAGCCAGAGTGCCCGCCTTTTAAGCCTTTCACTACTAGCTTAACGGCAGCATGTTCTGCTGGAACAGCTTCGCGCTCAAGTTCTAGTGTGATTGCGCTATCTACGCCGCCAGCACAACCCATGTACACTTCACCTTCTTGTTCAGAATCCGTGTTTAATAGGATGTCGCCTTCAAGCCAGCCTTCTTGAAGACCGAAAGCACCAGTCATGCCAGCTTCTTCGTCGATAGTCAGTAAGACTTCAAGTGGACCATGCTCAACGTCTTTTGCTGCTAAAACAGCAAGACATGCAGCCATACCCATACCGTTATCGGCACCTAGGGTTGTTCCTTTTGCTGTAACCCATTCGCCATCAATAAACGGCTGAATAGGATCTTTCGTGAAGTCATGGTCAGTATCTTCATTTTTCTGCGGAACCATATCAATGTGTGCTTGCAGAACAACGCCTTTACGGTCTTCCATTCCTGGTGTTGCTGGCTTTTTAATGAATACATTGCCAACATCATCACGACGAACTTCTAATCCTTCGCTTTCAGCGAATTTGATGATGTGTTGAGCCAATGGCTCTTCGTGCTTTGATGGATGAGGAATAGAACAGATTTGATCGAAAAATTGCCACACAGGTTGTGGTGATAGTTGACTAATCTCAGACACAGTAGACTCCCTTTATACAATCTTGGGCTAAGGCCTTCATCCAGTGTAATTGATGGATAAACGACCAAAATGATAGCAGAATTAACTATCATGGTTAGCCCAAGCATACCATTGTGCAATTGGGCTAGGTAGCTAAATCTTAAAATGTGAAATGTGGGTATTCAGACTGTGAGCACTCGCAAGTAGCTGCTCGCTGGTAGTGGCAATGTGCTCACCTTGTTGCATGGTATATAGGCTATATTCGTCTTTCTCTTTACATGATAAACGTTGTGTTAGGCTCGCTTTTACCTTCACGACAGTCTTTATTTGTTATTTAAGATAGAGGCGCACAAAGGTGGCAACAAATCAATAATACCAGCGTTACGCTTTGGTCGCGTACCAGTAACCTTTGGGGGGCTTATCTTGTAATAAACTTTCAATGTAAGGTGATCTACAAGAGATTTTATCGAAAAGTGTGACGAACTTAAAGAAAATGATTGTAATTAAATTACGTTCGGTTTATAGTTTGTTCATCTTCTAGAGAAGACAAATAAAACACACTAACTGCTCAGGATGAGCCCGATATATTGCCTCCAAGGAACCGAGATTAAGTGAGACCAACGACGGTCTAAATGCTCCAAGGAATTGAGCCATGCTAACTGTTGCATGTGTTTGGACTAACTTATGATTAAGGTAATTAAAATGAAAGCTTTTGACTCTATTGCATACTTCTGGAACAACCGCTCTGTTTACACGAGCAACTTCAGCTACCCGAGCTCTTTCGGTTATTAATTTTGCCGAGTAGTGTTGTGACACTACTTAGCCGAACATATTGTTCACCCCAAATATTAAGAATATTTAAGTAACCAAATCTGGTTATTTGCCAAATTCTGCCGCCATCTCTTTTTGAGGTGGCGTTTTTTTTGCTTCGTGTTTAGGGCTTGCCCATTAAGTCCTAGTAAGTAACTGATTAATATAAATTCACTCACCTATTCAATATCCTCCCAAGTAATGATCGCATTTTTTGTTATTTATATGGTGAAAAGATACCGAATAGATGTATTCGATTACATTTCATCGAGAAGCGTTATTTTAACAAATATGTTAGGGATATTAACGTTTGCTTATAAAAGATAATTTAATTTTGATGAAAAAATGCACTTTGAATGACGGGTGTAAGTTGTTGATTTTTTGTTGTTTTAATTTTCAATTGGATCTGTCAGGTGCTTTTTTACTCGCTTGATTAGTTTATTTACTGATGATTTGGTTATTTTCTGGAAATTGTGTTTTTAGAGGCATATAATCGCCCCCGAAATCGGACACGCAAACGTTTCCTTTTTTAAAACTTTTTTGAACTGCTGCGTATTATCTCCAAGGAATTGAGAGCAATGCTTGAGAAACTATTCAAACTGAAAGAGCACGGTACGGATATTCGTACTGAATTGTTAGCCGGTCTGACGACTTTTCTAACCATGGCTTACATTATCTTTGTTAACCCTACGATGTTATCCAACGCGGGTATGGATCATGGTGCTGTCTTTGTTGCGACTTGTTTAGCGGCAATGGTTGGCTGTTTCATCATGGGTTTTGTTGCTAACTATCCTGTTGCTCAAGCACCAGGTATGGGGTTGAATGCATTCTTTACCTATACCGTTGTATTAGGCATGGGGCATACATGGCAAGTTGCTTTGGCGGCAGTCTTTATTTCAGGTCTATGTTTCATCGTGCTTAGTTTATTGAAAGTACGTGAATGGATCATTAATGCTATTCCTTTAGCACTACGTACCGGCATTTCTGCTGGTATCGGTTTATTTTTGGCATTTATAGCACTGCAAAGCTCTGGCATTGTTGTCGATAACCCAGCAACGCTAGTACATATCGGCGATTTAACCAGTTTCCCTGCCGCAATGGCAGCATTGGGTTTCTTCTTAACGATTGCACTGGTTCACCGTGGTTATAAAGCAGCGGTCTTAATTGCGATTATAGCGGTGACAGCACTAAGCGTGTTATTTGGTGAAGTGTCATACAATGGCATCATGTCGATGCCACCAAGCATTGCACCTACTTTCTTGCAACTGGATTTTTCTGGTGCAATGGAAGTTGGGCTTATTTCAATTGTTTTTGCTTTCTTGTTTGTCGATCTTTTTGATACGGCAGGAACGTTAGTCGGTGTGGCAACGAAAGCCAACTTAATCGATAAAGATGGTAAGCTACCTCGCCTAAATCGCGCTCTTTTAGCGGATAGTACAGCAACATCGATTGGTGCATTATTAGGTACATCAAATACCACATCTTTTGTCGAAAGTGTTTCTGGTGTTGCAGTTGGTGGACGTACCGGTTTAACGGCTGTTACTGTCGGCGTACTATTTTTATTGGCTTTATTTTTTGCACCGTTAGCGGGTATGGTTCCACCGTATGCGACTGCGGGTGCATTGTTCTATGTTGCTATTCTGATGATGTCGGGTTTAGTTAGCATTGATTGGCGTGACTTAACAGAAGCTGCGCCAGTGGTTGTTGTTTGTTTGCTTATGCCGCTAACATATTCAATTGCAGAAGGTATCGGCTTAGGTTTTATCACTTATGCTGCAGTAAAAGTAATGAGTGGCAAGGGACGTGATGTGAATATCAGTGTATGGGTGATTTCTGCTCTTTTCCTTGCTAAAATTATTTTTTTATAACAGTTTATAAACGTTTTTGGCGATAAAATCGCTGAATTTAGAGGTTCATTGGATATGAGTAATAAGTTCGTTATCACATGGGATAACATGCAAATGTATACACGTCAGCTAGCTGAAAAATTGCTACCAGCTGATCAGTGGAAAGGTATCATTGCTGTTAGTCGCGGTGGGCTAGTACCCGCAGCGATTCTTGCACGTGAGCTTAACATTCGTCATGTTGATACAGTGTGTATTTCAAGCTACGACCACGATCATCAGCGTGAAATGAAAGTACTTAAACAAGCAGACGGCGATGGTGAAGGTTTCATCGTAATCGATGATCTTGTTGATACTGGTGGTACAGCTGAACTGATCCGTGCAATGTACCCTAAAGCAAAGTTTGTAACTGTATGTGCTAAGCCTGCTGGTAAGCACCTTATTGATGACTACGTTGTTGATATTGCACAGGACACATGGATTGAGCAACCTTGGGATATGGCTGTTACGTTTGTTGAGCCTATCTCAAAAAAATAATTATTGATTAGCTGATTACAGTTAATTTCGCGAAAAAAGGTACCAGTGATGGTGCCTTTTTTTTATCTGTTTTTTTTTGCAATATTGGTATTACAGATTGCTATCAAAGTAATGAAGGATTGAGTGATATACTATAAATTATATGCTGATCCTACGTGTTTTCATTGGCAGTCTTAAATCTATCATGACGATAGTGTCTTGTTTTGTTTTTGCCGGCTTTAATGCGTAGTTTGATTTTAAATATCGGAGTTCATTGTGTCTGATACATCAAAAACAAATTTGTCCGAACAGTTATTTGCACCTCGAATGAATACCAAAGAAACATCAAATTTGGTGAAAATAGCGAACTTAAAATCGGCCTCGGTGCATAATGCATTAGATGGAGATAGTGAGAAGGGGTGGTATCGTGTTTTACGCCGGCCTCAATGGATTTGGCAAGGTATTGATCCTATTGAAATGGAAGCGATTCTATCACGGATGGCGAGTTCAACAGCAACACGTACTAGCGATGAATTATTGGATACAGTTATTGGATATAAACCGGGTAACTGGACCTATGAATGGACGCAAGTTGGGGCAAAACTACAAAAAAAAGCCCGTGCTTACGTTGAAATGGGTCAGAAAGAAAAAGCAGCTGATACATTATTAAAAGCCAGTATGTATTACAGTGTTGCAGCATATCCACACCTTAAGGGCGATACGCTAGCAGCTCAAGCTGAGATCCAAGCAAATCAATCATATCGCGAATCCATGGCGTTAACGCCACATCAAATACGTACTATTGATGTGAAGTATGAAGGTAAAACATTCCAAGCTTTTATTCATTTACCGCGCACTGATAAGTTGCTGCCTACCGTTATTGTGAGTGGTGGATTAGATTCTTTGCAATCGGACTTGTGGCGTTTATACCGCGATTATTTTGGCCCGGCTGGCTTTGCCATGGTGACATTGGATATGCCTTCTGTTGGTCATAGCTCTCGTTGGGCATTAACCGAAGATACTAGTCGCCTTCATCAGGCATTGGTACAGCAAATTCGCGATGTGCCTTGGGTTGATAATACCAAAGTGGCGATGCTGGGCTTACGTTTTGGTGGCAATGCCGCGATACGACTGGGCTTTATGGAACCGACACGATTAAAAACGTGTATCAGCCTAGGTGGTGCGATTCATAGCGTGCTTACTCAACCTCAAATGCTGGATGCTATGCCACGTATGTATTTGGATGTGATTGCCTCTCGTATGGGGAAACACGGTGTATCAAAATCGAGTTTGACCTCGCATTTACCCGCGTGGTCGTTGAAAAATCAAGGTTTATTAGGTCGCCGAAAAGTAGATATCCCAATGTTAGGAATCAGCTTAAAAAATGATCCTGTTTGTCGCGAAATCGACAATCAATTAATAGAAATGTCGAGTCGTGGCGGTAAAGCAATAACATTGCCGGACACACCACTACATGATGGTTATCATCGCTCGATGGTGACTGTTATTGAATGGCTGAAAGATAAATTAGCATAAGAAAAATAGTAAGGTCTGGTCTGATTATGTAAATAAAATGTTGCCAATACGCATCTAGTATGGCTTTAATGGTTTTATAACTGAGTTAGACCATACTTAAGTGGTTGAGTATTTTATGTATGATGTTACATACATATACTATGGATGGGGATATGCGATGACTACTGATACTATTTTTCCGCCACATGGTCGTTTAATGACGAAACTGACGGCGCTTGGACCTTATTTACGCAAACAGCAATCCAAAGAAGGTGAGTTTTTCTTTGACTGCTTAGCAAGCTGTATTAGTGCCAATAAATCTCCTGAAGAGCGCGAGTTTTGGGGGTGGTGGTTAGTCTTAACGGCAACTGATATCGGCTTTGAATACCGTTACGATTTTGGTCGCTATGATGCTAAAGGTAACTGGATTAAAGGTTCGTTACCGGCAAAACATGCTGAAGCTGTGCTAAAAACACTAGATGATTTTTATGTTAAATTGACTAAGTTTGTCAAAGAAGATTGTCAATTGGATATACAAGCAAGCGCTGAGTTAGAAGAAGCGGTACTTGGTTCTGCGTAATAAATAACAAACAAACGATCTTAAAAGGCTTCATTGTTAGCGGTTAGCGACAAAGAGGTCTTTATCATTTTAACGGTACTTTAGACTGTTTCGTTCTATTTTTAGCTGAATCCCATTTTATTTTATTAATTCTTCATATGATTGCTGCATTTCTCTTGTGATCTTGCAATGGGATTGATAAAACAAATGCACACTTATTATCTACTTTTTGTTTATTCCCATGGCTGATACTAAACACCTAAATGTTAATGCACTAAAGCTTGAAGGCGATCTTTCGAATGTTGAAAAACACGTAGGGTCTATGACACCGCCTTTATCGGATAAACAAACGCTCCCCCCCAAGCAAACCATTGTTGTAAAGCTTGGTACCAGTGTATTAACGGGTGGTACTTTGAAGCTAGATCGTGCTCATATGGTTGAGTTGGTTCGCCAATGTGCTTATCTTCGACGCCATGGTCATAAAGTGATTATTGTGACATCAGGTGCGATTGCAGCTGGTCGAGAGCATTTAGGTTATCCTGAACTGCCTAAAACAATGGCAAGCAAACAGTTACTTGCTGCTGTAGGTCAAAGCCGTTTGATTCAAGAGTGGGAAAGCTTGTTTGGCATTTATGGTCTTCATGTCGGTCAGATGCTGCTAACACGTGCCGATCTCGATGATCGTGAACGTTACTTGAATGCACGAGATATGCTTATTGCCTTATTAGATAACGGCATTATTCCAGTTGTAAATGAAAACGATGCGGTTGCTACCACTGAAATAAAAGTAGGCGATAATGATAATTTATCTGCTTTGGTGGGTATTTTAGGTGGTGCAGATAAGCTGCTGCTATTAACTGATCAACCCGGTTTATTTACGGCGGATCCTCGTAATAACCCAGATGCAGAGCTTATTCGCGAAGTGCATACCATTGATGAAACACTGCGCAAATTGGCGGGCGGTAGCGTAGGTGGTTTAGGTACTGGCGGTATGGCAACTAAACTACAAGCCGCAGATGTTGCTCGTCGTGCGGGTATTGAAGTGATTATTGCAGCGGGTAGTCGCCCCGATGTGATTTCTGATTTAGCCAGTGGTGAGTCGGTAGGAACACGCTTTCTTCCGTTAGATACACCACTAGAAAGTCGTAAGCGTTGGATTTTAGCGGGCCCCCCACCTGCTGGTGATATTGTGATTGATACTGGTGCCGCTAAGGCCGTACTGGAAAGAGGCAGTAGCTTACTATCGAAAGGTATTAGCGAAGTAAAAGGGGCATTTGAACGTGGCGAAGTAGCACGAATTTTCGATACCAACGGTGTTTTGTTAGCCCGCGGTATTTGTCGCTATTCAAGCCGCGATATGGCAATGATTGTAGGTAAGCACAGCCAAGATATTTATAAAGTGCTGGGTTATGAATATGGTCCTGTTGCTATTCACCGTGATGATCTAGTGGTTATTTAAAGCCATCATTTAAAGTGGTTATTTACAGTAGTAATGTAATTAAACCAACGTAACGTATATTGATGACTTGGCATGAAAGAGGAAATATTGTGAATCTTGAACATATGGGCAAAGCGGCTCAAGAAGCGGCTTTCGAATTAGCGACAGTAGCGACAGCACAAAAGAACCAAGCATTAGCGATCATTGCCGATGAGCTAGAGGCAAACAAAGACGCTATTTTAGCAGCCAATGCAAAAGATATTAATGCTGCACGTGAATCAGGAATGACAGAGGCATTGATTGATCGTCTTTTACTGAATGAAGACAGATTAATCGGCATTGCCAATGACGTCCGTAACGTGATCAGCTTGAATGATCCTGTGGGTGCCGAGCTTGATAGCCGAGTATTGGAAAACGGCATGCGTTTAAGCCGTCGTCGTGTGCCATTGGGCGTTGTCGGTGTTATCTACGAAGCCCGCCCAAATGTAACGATTGATATTGCTGCATTGTGTTTGAAAACAGGTAATGCCAGTATTTTACGTGGTGGACGTGAAACATTTCATTCTAATGTGGAATTAGTGAAAGTTATTCAAGTCGCATTGAAAAAAGCAGAGTTACCCGCGGCATCGGTTCAGTACATCGACAAACCGGATCGTGAGTTAGTATCGCAGTTACTGCGCCTTGATCAGTACGTTGATATGATTATTCCACGTGGTGGTGCTGGCTTGCATAAAATGTGTAAAGAAAACAGCACCATTCCTGTGATTATCGGTGGCTTTGGTATTAGCCATGTTTACGTTGATCATTCTGCGGATATATCTCGTTCAATTGATGTGGTTGAAAATGCCAAAGCGCAGCGCCCATCAGCGTGTAATGCATTGGATACGTTGTTGGTGAGCGAAAAAGTGGCAGAGACTTTTTTACCTCGTTTAGCAGAGCGTTTAAACAAAAGTAACGTTGAATTTGTTGCTGACGATGCGGCGTATTCTTTCCTTGAAGGAAAAGCGGCGGCATTGCGCCATGTTGCAGACGGTGATTTTGATACTGAATGGTTAAGTTTCACGTTAGGCGTAAAAGTGGTTGCCGATGTTGCAGAAGCTATTGCCCACATGCGTAAACATAACGCGAGCCACTCTGATGCGATTTTGACTAACGATATTCAATCTGCTGAACGTTTCGTTAATGCTGCAGGCTCTGCTGCTGTGTATGTGAATGCATCTACACGCTTTACAGACGGTGCGCAGTTTGGTTTAGGTGCCGAGGTTGCTGTATCTACTCAGAAGCTGCATGCACGTGGCCCTATGGGCTTAGAAGAGCTAACAAGTTACAAGTGGGTAGGTCAGGCTGACTACTTAGTACGCCCATAAACGTAATGCTTATACCAAGCTAGAATGGTTTTACTCATATAAAAAAGTTGCCACTGGCCTGACTATTATACAGAAATCCTCAGTTTAAAAGCTGGGGATTTTTTAACTTCATTTCAATATTATGCAGTGATCCTTTGTTGCCACACAAAGGGGCATTATATTTCTATCCTTTAAAGTTTGGCACTTTCTCTTTTTGGTTAGGCTAATTTAGATGACTCCGCTATCATATGACTTATGCTTCATAATCTAGCTGTAATGATTGGAGCGTAATTTATAAGATTTTATGCTTCAACAAATATATAATATTTCACCATTTCCAAATGATTGTTATGGTATGCGCGACTTTCTGTTACAAGCAAAACAAACAAATAGCTGTATTGCTATTGGCGAGCTTATCTATAACCCAGAGACTCAAACTCTTCATAAGGCGTCGATAACGATAGATCTTGAGCCTCGCACCATTGAGCTATTGGAATTGCTGCTGACCAGTGTTGGTCAGCCTCTTTCCGTTAACACGATCATCGAAACAGTGTGGCAAAGCAAATTCATCTCGAAGAATGTTCTGACTAATCGCATCAGCACGTTACGCTCTCTATTACAGCTACATTCACCTGAGCACGATGCTGCTAAATTGCTTGTCACTTATCCACGTAAAGGTTACTTCCTTAACCCTGCCAATATTTGTTTATTGCCACCTGAAAAAACAAAGAAGCGCAAAGCTGGAATAGTACAATCAGACATGACCCAGCCAAACAGTTTGCGAGTTCGTTTCGCCTATGGACTATGTACTCTATTAGCGCTTTGTAGCATCACTTTGGGGTTCATGGTTTGGCAACAACAAGAGATCTCAACTCAACAAACTCGTAATCAGCTTTTGATTCCAAAAGTTGAACTGCTGCTCAATCGTATCGATGCTATTGGATCGCAAGCAAGACATTACCGTAAAGTAATCAAAGCGGTACTGCTTCAACAACAAATTGAATACCCTTATACCGATATTGCCAACCAAGATGCTCCAAGTTATTTCCTCGACCCAATTGATGATACACCCTACTTTCCGGGGGCGCGCAACATGCAGACGAGTGACTACGAACTCAATATTGAACTGAAAGATGGCCCTGAGAAAAATATCCTTAAAGCGCAGATAAATCTGATTTACCCAGCAACGGGGAAACTGGCCTTCCGCAATCAATATGTATTACGTCTATCTCACCTACAAAGTGACCTGTTCCAAATTCATACTGATGTTACGCAATACTTCAATTTGCCAGAACTATCTAAAAACGTTTGGATACTGTCAGATACGCATGAAAAGATGCTGATTGATGACAATTTCCCTAGCGAGCCTCTAGAGCAAGCGGATGAATTTGCGGCAATCACTATTGCCAGACATCTTGTGCTGTATGAACAAGACAAAACCAAACTAGAAAACTTCCTTAACCAAGCTCAGTCTGTATTCGATGTACTGCCAGATGAATTGAGTTTGTGGTTAGGTATCTTGTATTACAAAATCGGTAACCTCGATAAAGCGAAAACTCTGCTGACGACACCGGCTGGCGATTCACTCATTCAAAATGCGTTGATCTACACGTTCGTTTCTCATATCGCCTATAAGCAGAACAAACTCGATCAGTTTCGTCTCAACTACATGGAATCTTTAGTCGCGCTGCTGCGCGTGATGCCTTCGGAAGCGCTGTTCAATCGTTTGTCTCAGCCTGAATCTAAAGAAACCTGTTTACAACCGTGGAAAACATTGCGTGTGAGTATGAAAGATAAAGATATTGTCATGCGCTGGAAAGCGCTTATCGAAGAATACTGTACTAACGTAGATCGAGATATAAAACCAATATAAACAAAGATATAAATATAAAATTAAGCTTTTGTTTTCTTTTATTATCTTTTATTATCTTTTGTTTTTTGCCCTTTTTAGTCACAAAAATTAGCATGCCGGCATTCGAACAATAGCCCGACTTTTTGGGTTTTCTTGATAAGGAATGTAAAGCTATGCTAAAAAAAATGACGCTTATCGCAGCAGTAACAATTGCACTTTATGGCTGTGGTGGTGGTTCTTCTTCTTCTGGCTCAGGTAAAGATACTGGTAGTACTTTTAATTACCCGATTCAAAACTCTGAGTTTGCACCAAGCTCCGCAACTAAACTGAACTACACGTTTAGCATTGACGGCCAACATGAAGGTGAGATGAAGTTGAGTTTCCAATCGCTCGACAGTGAACAAATGTTGGCGGCATTGGAACAAGAACCTGGCAGCGAAGACGTTATCAACATTGTCAACGACTTGGTCAATTATGGTGTTCAGCAGTTCTACTACTCAGATGAAGTACAAGATGATGGTGAAGTAGACAACACACTCTACTTTGCAGGTACAGACGGTACCCTACATGAAGTTACGGATGCTTATTTATTAGATAGCCGCTTGATTCCGATGTTGATGCATAGCAGCCCAGTTTTCCGCTTGAATGGTGCAGATGTTAAAGAAAAGAGCCCGAATATTGATATCAGCGAGAATACTGTTTCGCTAAAACTAACGTTAGCAGGTACATCCGTAAAGAGCATGCTTGAGGATTTCGAAGAGCACGATTGGGTTCAAGGATTGCCGGATACTGCTTCTTGTAATGTGGCTTGGCAACAGCTGGTGGGTGAAACTGGCGTACGCAAAACCTTCACGGTATCAAACGAAACTATCGAAGCGGCTTACCTGAAAGAAGACAATATTTACTATGTGAACTGCGAAGATATGGACTCTATGGAGTTTGCAACGTCTGCTGAGCGTTGGTTTAACCCGAGCTTGGGTCTTATTGAGCAAATTGAGCTACAGAAAGTAGAACAAATTCAAATCAATGAAGAAATAGCCACAATAACCACAATTGAAAAAGAGTAAACGCTAAACTGCAGATATAAAAAGGCTTTGGGAAGTACACCAAAGCCTTTTTTGTGTGGGTTGTCTTTTGCTAGTTGCTAGTATCGTTACTGTTTTTCTTATTATCTTCATCTTGCAGTGCTTGTTCTTTATCGTGCTTTTCTTTGAGGTATTTAATTTTGTCTCGATCACCAAACTTCATGTTGGCCGTGTATTTCAACGCCATAATATTGCTAACAACGACACTCAGTATGACAACGGTAATGACCCAAGGGTTGAGTAACCATTCCATTTAGACCTCACAAATATTAGTGATGAACCTTGTATAAAGACTATCAAGGTTTTTAAGGATCTGCGACTTTCCTGCTACGTCATTTTCACTAAGTGTGTGGTAAAGCAGATCAAGCGTAAGTTGTTGCTGTAAGGTCTGGCTTATTGGGTGATAACTGACGTGCCAAGGCTCTAGGGCAACGCCACCTTTATCTTCAGCGTAAGGTAAGTAAAAGCCATACTTACCCATATGTGCACTTAGCCATTGATTAAGTTCAGCTTGATGTCCGTTGGCTTGGTATTCCCATGGTTCTAGCTGTAGTGAGGTATTTGCAGGTAAACAGTTTTTAGCATAGACATCGACATCGGTTCCCCAGTGGTGTCGGCTCGCACCAGGTAACGCAGACCAGCGTAAAATAGCTTCAATTTTATCTAATTCAGATAACACACTCGCATCTAATGGTTGGCTATTGCTATCAAGCAAAGGTCTTAAACCGTTAAATTTATTATTCCATATGAGTAATTGGCGTTCAAAAGGACGAAAAGCACTAGCTAGTTGCAAATCAAACCCTGCGAGCTGTGCAGCCTGTTGTAAGGCCGCAAAAGCTGGCTGCATATCTTTATGCAGAAGGTGTTGTTGATGGCTCACTAAGTGATCAGTATTTTGACCCGTGAGTTGCCCAGCAGTTAGTTGCTGGGCGGATGTTGTGATCATATTAGTGATTTTTCTAAGACCTTTTGGTACATATCCGTGAGCTTTTCCAGATCGGCAGCTTTCACACACTCATTTACTTTATGGATTGTCGCGTTAACAGGGCCCAGCTCGACAACCTGTGCGCCTGTTCTAGCAATAAAGCGACCGTCAGAGGTGCCACCTGTTGTCAGCAGTGCTGGTTTGGTGTGATTCACGTCTTCGACCGCAGCAACGACAGCTTCAACCAATGTGCCTTCATCCGTTAAGAATGGATGACCGCTGAGTGTCCATTTCAGATCATAGTTTAGACCGTGTGCATCTAGAATAGAGTGAACGCGGCGTTTTATTTCACCATCGGTTAATTCTGTGCTGAAACGAAAATTAAACTGCACATCAAACTTACCAGGAATCACATTCGATGCCCCAGTTCCTGACGCTAAGTTAGCAATTTGAAAGCTGGTGGCTGGGAAGTAAGTATTGCCGTTATCCCACGTGGTCGCGGCCAGTTCAGCTAATGCGGGTAACGCTTTGTGAACAGGGTTATCTGCAAGGTGTGGGTAAGCAACGTGCCCTTGAATACCTTTAACCGTAAGATCGCCAGTGATTGAGCCACGACGACCATTTTTAACCACATCACCCACTGCATGCGTACTTGATGGTTCACCCACAATACACATATCAATTTTTTCGTTACGTGCTTCAAGGGTATCAATAACACGGGTTGTACCATTGATGAATGGTCCTTCTTCATCTGAGGTAATCAACAGAGCAATTGAACCTGCATGATCGGGATGCTCGGTAAGAAAGCGTTCGATAGAAACGATCATGCAAGCCAATGATCCTTTCATGTCTGCTGCACCACGACCGTGTAAATAGCCATCAATGATCGTTGGCTCAAACGGTGGGGTATGCCACTGCTCTAATGGACCAGCAGGAACCACATCGGTGTGACCTGCAAAGACAAACAGTGGTGCCTGTGTACCACGGCGTGCCCATAAATTAGTTGTATCATCGAACACCATCGTTTCAATGACAAAACCGAGTTTTTCTAGACGTGCAATCATCACGTCTTGGCAACCAGCATCTTCTGGTGTTACGGAATTGCGGCTCATAAGGTCTTTCGCTAATGCGATTACCGGGCTGTCTGACATCCTTGTTTCCTTTATTACTTAGAGAGTAGTTGCTGAAAAATTTCTTGATATTGTGCTGGTTTGAAACCGAGGTAATAGCTATCGTTATGAACAAGCAATGGTCGCTTGATCATTGCTGGTGATTCCAACATTAAGCTAATCGCGGTTTCTTGGTTTAGGCTGGCTTTTTGTTCGTCAGTTAGCTGGCGGAAGGTGGTTCCACGCTTATTGACCATTGCTTCCCAACCTAATTGAGATTCAAATTTTTCTAACATAGCTTGATCTAGACCATCAACTCGGTAGTCATGGAAGGTGTAATCAATGCTTTCTGCTTCTAGCCATTTTTTCATTTTTTTAATGGTGTCGCACACGCGGGGTGATAAACCGTAAACAATCGTTGTCATGTTATTCCTCTGAATCTACTGGTAAGACAGTCTGTTATAAGCAAAATGCCGATGAGCTGGCTGCTGAAACGCTGTCTCTTTCTCTATCTAGTTATTCTCCTAATACTGACTTATCCCAAGACCAGACGCAAGAGTGTGATCTGGGTAACGTGGATGTATTTAACAGTGACGTTACAGCACTGTTTGATACTGAGGTTATATATGACGATGAGGCATGGATTCACCATGTAAATAGTACGGTCTGAATGGTTCGATTTGTAGTCAAAAGCTCGACATGGATTGGCTCGTGAGTAATATCCACGACCTTACTTATGGAATAGACACTACATGAAAAAAATAGCTTACTCATACTTGCGATTCTCCACACCAAGACAGGCGAAGGGCGATAGCTATAGACGTCAGATGGAAGCTGCAAGGAAGTACGCAGAGGAAAAAGACTTATCTTTGCAGGAAGATGCCTTCAATGACTTTGGTATATCTGCATTCAAAGGTCGGAATGTACAAAATGGTGCTTTGGGCGATTTTCTTACTCTTGTACAGGACGGCCAGATACCAAAGGGTGCTTATTTACTTGTAGAGAACCATGACAGATTAAGCAGGACTGAGCCTGAAGAGGCTTTGCACCAGTTACAGTCTTTAGTTAGAGCGGGAATCGTTGTAGTTACTTTACATGATGGTGAAATGTATAAACGTGGTGAAATGGATGTAATGCGCTTAATGAAGTCCATTATCTACATGGAACGGGCACATAACGAGAGCATGATTAAGAGTCAGCGTGGTAAGTCTATCTGGGAGAAGCGTAGGCAAGATTCATTGCAGACAGGGAAGGTGTGTAGAGCATCTCGTTTACCAAGTTGGCTCAAGTGGGAAGGTGAGCAAGTTGTTATTGATGAAGACAAGGCCGAGGCAGTAAGGCTTATGTTTAAGTGGTGCGCTGGCGGTGCTGGTTATCAGACAATTGCGAGAAGACTAAATGATACCCGCGTACCAACGTTTAGGACTGGAGTTGAATGGAGAGCTGCTGTTATAGCCGCAATACTTAAAAATCGTGCAGCGATAGGTGAGTTCCAGTATCACCAAAAGAACTCAGAAGATAAGAGGATTCCGATTGGAGAGCCGATCAATAATTATTACCCATCTATCGTTAGTGTAAGTTCTTTCCAAGCTGTGCAGTCTACGATAAGAAAAAGAGATAATCATTCAGGTCAATTCAGTAAAGGGCGTGCTCATAATCTTTTCACGTCTTTAATTAAGTGTGGGAACTGCGGTTCTCCTATGACTGTAGCTACGAAAGGAAGAAAGACACATGGTTCACCTGCAAGTACCCACTTTGTCTGTACAAGAGCAAGTAGTGGCGGTGGTGAGTGTCTAAACCTTCAGTGGGATTCTTCTGTTATTGAACGTCACTTTAAGCAGGCATTTCCTCTTTTTATGGATCATTACACAAGAGGTGATACAGATTTGGATTTGACTAGGAAGGTTAATGAACATGTATCAGAGCTTCAAAGAGACATCGAATTAAAGCAGGAAGCCTTAGAATATATCGTGTCTGCAATCGAACAAGGCCAAGGAGTACAGGTTTTTGTTAGCCGAGCTGCTGCTCTTGAAGCTGAGATTATAGGTATAAGAGAGCAGATTGAAGACGTAAGAACACAGGCTCTTCCTAAGACAGAAGATAGAGCTGTTAGGCTTGAACGTGTGATTAAGTTGGAAAAAGTCTTGTCTACTTTGGATATGGGAGATGTCAGGACAATTGCTGCTAAGAGATTGGACTTCAATGCAGAGCTGCGCAATATCTTTTCTTCTATCCATCTATTCTGGTGTTACTCGCATGCCCAAGGTGTCATGGTATTTGTTGATCATTATGGTCAGGAGGTCTTAGAGCTACAGTTTCAGGAAGGTCTTGAACATGGCGTAGCGTTAACCTTGGTTGAGAAGGTGCATGATGAGCTAGAGCTAGGATGTACAGTAAGTGACGAACCAGAACTACTCTTTGAATTTGAGCCAAGACATAAAGAGTTAAAGACATATGTTGAAAGGTCACAGCAAGCTAGAGGAGCAGCAAAGCGAAGGCTAAAGGAAAAGACAGAAAGAGCTGAAGAACTAACAAGGCTTGGTTTACTGGAAGGTGTAATTGCTGGATACATGAATGAGTAACTTAAGATTAGATAAGGCAAGACCCGCGTTAAACGGGTCTTGTCCTAGTTACTTGCCGATTTTAAACCGGAAACACTTGGCTTTCTTCGGATAAACATATTCCCCTGAACGCCAATGTTTAAAACGAGCGCAATAGACATAACCATCTTCTACGTAAGGGTATTTTTTATCAGTCATGTTGGAATCCTCCTAGTTTGCTGTTATTTGAAGCACAAGGACACCAAAGGCATAACTGACGTCCCACACATTGACACATAGGATTGCGTAGATCTAATTTAGACGCACAACCTGTCTTACTAATTGAAGGCATAGAAGCCCCTCCCATATTTTGGGTGTTGACAAACAGTAAGATTGATTTTGTCTGTGTGAGCAGTTACTATTATTGCGAATATACAAATTAGTAAGTGTGCTCTAGTCGGTATTCCACTACCTACATTAACAGACGTATCATCTTACGACTTAGAAAAAGGCGTTCCATTAGGGGTGCCTTTTTTTATTTCTCTTCTTTTACATCAGTATCAACAAGTTTGAGCTGGAATGTCACAGCGCCACTGTCATACTGAATTTTATCATCTTCGTGTACATATCTAACTCTATCGAGAATCTTATCTTTACTCTCTTTTTCTAGAAAGTTTGGAAGAGACGATTTATAGGTCAAACGAACTAAACCCGCAGAGTTTTCATTGCCTTTGATCTGCTGGCTTAATGTTACTGCTCCAGCTTGATCCGACTTTATGATCCGACAAACAGTATCGTCTGCTGCGAATAGGATATGAACTTTGTCATGATATTTAAAATCACATTTGTCCATAACATCACGGCTTAACCTGAACATTATCTCGTTCTTCTTTGTCTTGAAGCTATGAGTGATGCTCACAGGGTCATTCGATGTAGCTCGCCCTGTCGTAGTGACCTTTTTAAATTCTAGTGAATCAAACATATTACGACTCCTGATTTAATATTCGTAATCTTACTCCTATTGCATATTGGTTTGCAACCTTACTCTCACGCTTTCTCTCATTTAATTTACTCATAACAATAATCAAGTATGGTGTCGAGATGTTCTGAAACTTGCGTATTGATAGTTTCGTTCCTTACCAAGGTGTAAGTTAGCTTTCCGTGGTATGTAACTTACCTTACACGATTAACACTTAAATTAGATGTGATTTAATGCATACGATAATGCATACGTTAACATTCGCACTAACCTACTTGTAAGTATTTTAATCCCATTAGTGCATGTGTTTTTTGTTTTGAATGTAAAATTAACTTATATGAAATAACTTTTACTGTTTTTGTTTCATAGTCTGATCTTGCTCTGCTTCTTTCCATTCAATCCTTTGTTTACCCCATTGGGTATGCACTTGGTGGTGTATTGCGAGGATTTCTTACTAGAACTAGTGCATTACTATATGGCAAAATTTTGCTGGTAAGTAGGGAATGAAATTAATTAGCTGAAAAATAATATGAGTAACAGCAAAGATTTAGTCGAACCATCCACGGCCGTCATTCGATAGCCAAAACCATTTCAATTAATCCATCCAAAGAGAACAAAATGACAACACATAAGCAATGCAGTAAATGCAAGGCGCGTAAACCTGTAAATGAATTCCATAAGAACGGTAAAGACAACCATAATAAAACACGGCATCGAGCTAGATGTAAACAGTGTGAGGCCAAACGCGACAAAGAGAAGTACCAAAAAAAAGTGGCTAAGCGCATCACTAGTGGTGAGCATGTGAAGATTTCATGTAAGACAGTAGCAGAGAAGCAACAGTCTAACTTTACCTTACCTTGTCGTAAGAGAGGGGCTTGGATTAAGCACTGTATGGAAGGTAAACACCCTGCGTATAAGCACGGATATTGCAAACACCCTCTTTATGGAACATGGCTTAATATGATTCAACGATGCCATAACCCTGACAACCCAAGTTATGAGTACTATGGAGAGCGAGGTATCACTGTTTGTCTCCGATGGCGTGAGTCATTTGAGGCTTTTGTTAAAGATATGGGAGAGAAGCCAAAGGAATCTTGGTCTTTAGATCGTGTTGATAATGACAAAGGCTACACTCCGCAGAATACTCGTTGGGCAAGTCCAAAGCATCAAGCTACGAATAATCGAGCACAACGTTATATTGACTACAAAGGTGAACGGTGGCGTTTGTGTGATTTAGCGGAATACGCAGGTTTAAATCCAACAACCTTATCAAGTCGAATAGATAAAATGGGATTATCTGTGGAGGATGCTATGAGTAAGAAGTTAAATACTCATACAAGGAGTAGAAATATTTATAAGCAGAAAGCAGAGGAACTTGGAATACATGAAGCAACCTTGCGTTACCGTGTGTCTAAGTACGGTTGGCATATTGCCTTAACCGCAGACTTCTGCCGAGGCCGGAAGGCACAACTGGAAGATAAAGCAGCTTAATCCTTTCCCCCCAATCCGAAATATAGCTCGTGCCCAAATACAGATATCTATATGCTTCTGTACCTCTTCACCCCCCGTGTACCCCTCCAGATTAGTCAGTTCTAAGAGAAGATAGTAGTAAGCAAGCCTCACATATATATAGCTAGGCCAATGACGGATTACTGTAAGCCACGGCTAGACAGCAGTAAAGCCAGTGATACCAAGGGCTGAAGCTATGTGTGTATTGCCGTGTGGTCTAGTGTTTACATTAAATCACATTGTTTTACTTGTCTAGTTCATACCATATCGTGCAGTCTAGAAGACATCAAAGCACACAACAAACCGTGTGGTTAATCTTTAAGCAATATTGGAATAGACACCATGACCTACATCGAAGCAGCCCAGAATCTATTAGACGTCTTCAATTCACAGAAGGGAGATAGTCGAAGCAAGGCTGTAATGACAAAGGAGCTACGTGCAGCAGTGGAAGCGGTTAAGACCATGACTGATAACAAGGTCGTGCTAAGTGAAGTGGAAGAGGTATTGAAGCTGAAGGCTCACGCAAAGCTACATGCTCGTACTGGTTTCCTGTTAGAAGTGCTGACGGATTCTGATTACAACGATAACGAATGGGTTGTCACTAAGGCTGATGGTTGCATGGTGTCTATCGAAGAGAATTTCGCACAGGTACAAGAGTTAACGGCGGAACAGAATGTCGAGGTTGAAGCAATGCTGGAGAGCTGTGGTCGTGTCTTTGGTTATGTACGTATCTCTGATGGAAATAGACAGGAGAGTAAGACACAACTCAACAGCATCGAAGAGTACGTAGTTAACGCTGGCATGACTATGGATTCCGTTGTTACTGAGGCGGTGTCAGGTAGTAAGACGCAGATGGAAGACCGTGCACTGTCAGGATTACTTAACCAGATGCAAGCAGGCGATCATCTTGTCATTACTGAGGTATCCCGTCTTGGTCGTAGTCGTCCTATGCAGATTATGGGACTTCTGGATGAACTTGCACATGATCGCGGTATCACGGTGCACCTTACCTACTCAGATGCAGCAATAGATAAGAGTACAATTGAAGACCCTGCGATCTTCTTTCAGATTGTTGGTGCTGGTTTTGTGGCTCAACAGGAAGCAAAGCGTAGGAGTGAGAGGGCTACAGCAGCTCATGCACGTAGAAAGGCTGAAGGTAAGTCTTCTGGTAGACAAGAGAAGGCAGTAATTAAGTCATGGCTGGATGGTCACGAATGGTTGATAGACACACGTATACAGCAGCACGGGAACAATATTAGTGATGCTTCTCGTGACTTGAGTAATGAACTTATGAAGAACGGTAAACCTATACCTCACACTACTTTACGCAGTGCTTTGTCTCGCTGGCTTAAGCGTAGAGAGAAACTGAAGGCACAGTGTTTACGGAACTACATCGCACAGACAACAGACTGCACAACGATGGTCGAACTGTTACAGGCTAAACAGAGAAAAGGAGAGTTAGTGGAATAAATAGAGAACCGGATACAACGAAAGACACGCAGTACATGCCTTAACTACCAATTGAGGCGGTATTGAGAAGATAGAGAGTGACGTCCAAAGCTACCAACTAAGGACGTCTATAGCGGCAAAAGCTACCAACTAAAGCCGCCTACATGAAAATTCTGAGCGATATAGACATGCGATTTACGAAGATACACGAGGCCTTATACGTTGTCACGTTGGAAGGTACTGACTATTTAGTTGCAGAGGAAGATATCTTTACCTTTGCATGGAACCTGAAGCAACAGGGCAAGTAGAAAAGTAAGGCTTCACATGTTTGACCAGGCGGAGTGCAATGCTCCGTCTTTTTTGTACATAAAACACGTCAAGAACCAATAAAACGACTGTCTTTCCTTCCGTGGCTAATTCCAATGCCACAACAGACCAATCAGAGACCTACCAATGCAAGATTACGACTACGATTATGAACCAAGACCAAAGGGAGGCTTTAAACCTTTCAGCCCATCCAAAATGCACAATAAAAGCAGTAGCCCAAGACCGCACAGTAATTCAAGCGCTATTAAGAAGAAGCCCAGAACTACCCACTTCGATCTCATGGCTCCCTTAAGAGACGCTATGACAGTATCAGACCTAACAGGAATAGAACGGCTTGTACTGTGGACGCTCTATTCACGTATGGATAAGCATGGCGTCTGCTTCCCGTCTTATGCTCGTATCAGTAAGGAAGCTGGAATAGCTGATAGAACAGCAAAGAAGGCTATCAAGTCCCTAGTAGAGAAGACATGGCTTACTTACAAGAAAGGATCACAGATAAGCGGTAAGGCCAATGAGTACAAGCTAGACATGAATAAGTTGGATTTAACTCAGGTTAAGATACGGCAGGAGACAAAGACAGCCAAGATTCCTGCTTTGAGTTGCGATGATGGAGACTTTTAGCTGGTGCATGTCGTTCACCAGCCTGTGCACCAGATTCACCAGCTAGTGCATTACGTTCACTAGAGGTAGTGCACCAGATTCACTAGGGTGGTGCACCAGATGCACACCAACAAACCATAGAACAAACCATTACAACAAACCATCTAACAAAGAGGGGTTTTTAATGGGAAGACAGAAAGGGAGTAATAGCTTTGGTCTTATTCAACTTAATCTCAGGTTGAGCCGGAGACTAATTTATAACCCTTTGTCTATCTTGTCTTTGCCTAGTGCTTTATCAAAGTAATCAGCCCTAGATTCCACTTCAAAATTACGCCCTCGGACAGTCTCTGTAAAGCATTGTGATAACACTTAAGAAAGATGCGAATAATGTATCGTCTTTTGCGAGAACAGTGCTGAGAACGTCGTATAGCCTATCGCAAACACTCTAAGAATGCCCGAGAACACCGAAGAACAGACGCAGAATAAAACTGTGGCTGAGTATTTCTGTGTCTCTCGGTTGCTATATATGAAAGGGTAAAAAGTGAGCATTTATATCGCTTAAGAAGAATTAGAATCGTTCTTAAGGAAAAGCTTTAAGAATAAATAAGTTAATACGCATTGGTGGCACGAAGGCAACGCCCACACCTAGCAGAAAGAGAGGTAAGCGGAACCATAGGCTGTCGATGAAACGAATAAACGTTGCTTTAAGACATTTTAGATTCATAAGCTGTTCCTTCTTGTCTGTGGAGATTCGAACTCCGAAGTGGTTTTTAAATGTGCGGTAAAGATCAATTGCTGTTGTGCTGATGATTACAGTGTTAACAATTAAAACGAGATTCGCAAACCACTCTTCCGTGCTACCAATGCGCACTAAAGATATTTTAACACGAAATCCCCCTGTCTAAACAACTAACTAAAACTAAGAATAACTATGACTGACACCAAGATAGACGTGAGCAAACCAATGCACTTTGGTGATGCTCTCGATAGATATGAAAAGAGCCACCAGAACACCGACGGGAGTGAGTTTATATGTACCGTCTTCGATTGCTTTGAACCTAAGCGTAAAGACAAGAAAGGAAGGGTGAGAAGTAATCTTTGTACCAAGCATGGGCTTCATTTAGTTACACATGGAGACCCTGCACATAAAAACCCTAACAAGTGGACGACGAAAACGCATAAGGCTTACTTCAATGCAGGTGTTTACTGGGCGAAAACGTACAAGAACATACTGTTTAAGCACACGGAAACACTAAAGAACATCCACGAGAACACACCCATACCTGAATCTTGGAAGAACGTTAAACCGTTATCACCAGAGAAACAGGCAAGAATTATTATCTCGTCCATAGTGGGAAGAGTGGGCGAGCAAGGAGCCTTAGAGCTCTTCATGGGAGTCTGGAGCTTGTGCCATTACCTGCGAAAGCGTGAAGGCTGGAACTGGACAGCAAGACGTGAGCTGTACTTTGTCTATAAGAACCTGACTAGAAGCCGTATGGGATCTGACTATGGCTTCCACGGCTACCGGACAATCAAGCCTATAGCTGCAATCTTTATCGACATCATGCGAGGTATTGAGCACCAGAGTGATAAGGAGTTCTATGTCTTAAGTAAGCAGTTTGAGCAGGATGGTAAGACAGATAAAAGAACGGGAATAAAGGCTAAGGCGGAAACCTTGCTTGAGTACCAGCAGCGATATGTTAGACATAAAGCTAAAGGTCAAAGTGGTGCTGTACCTATCGCTGGATTGACTAAGAGTGATAAGCGAGAGATTCGAGCTATGTCTACTCGTGAATCTTTGATGCGTAAGCGTGTTCGGGATGAGCTTAAGGCTAACTTGAATAATCTAGCGGCCAGCCTTGGTTCGTCGTGAGTTGTGTGCTTTGGTACTAAAGTGATCTTCAGGCTGCGTTCTCTGCGCAGCTATCGGCTCTTTCCTGTAAAGGTACTCATTTACGAAGAGGTTACGTTACCAGAGTACCTTGGTAAGTTATTGATTTTAAATATTGGTGTGATGGGGCTTAAATACTGGTACTCACCGGATGATATTACTTTTTGATGAGTCTAATGATGAAGGTACGGTGTTATCACATGCTTGAATCTAAGGAGCGGGTTTTTCTTCACAGGGAGCGGTGGATTATCAAGGGGATTTTAATTGGGTTGCACTACTGATTTAGAATATTGTAAACGATACGTACATCACACTTTTAATTAGGTTGCTCCAGAGATTAACTACCTCCCAATTAAATGGATTAAAAGCAGGTATGTCTGTCAATTCCACACCACAGAATAATGTTCAACATACCACGTAATATTCCACACCGTCTCAGCCCAGTGTTGGCGCGGGTTTGTAATTAGGTTGCCTGCTAAGGTCAGAAGGTATCCTGATGATAATAAAACTGTACCGTAGACCAACTACCTACTCCAACTATTCCAAAGACATCGCAGGACGTAGACGCAGGTTGCTCCAAGGTTCTTTCCATTCCTTGTGCTTCGTCGAACCTGCGGTGTCTTAAGCTACTCGCCACAGCAAACCAAATGAGTTCAATCTGTCCTCGCCAAAGATTACAGATGAATTTAGAGACGGTATGTCTAGATGTACTCCCTTATCACTACGTCTATTAATACCGTCTTACCCCCGTTACAAATCTTTAATTACTAATTTTTTTACAACAAGGTACACCAGAGAACCCACTTTATGACCACAGATAATCCACTAACAATCAAGACCCGCCAGTTAACCAATGGCGAAGTAAAACTACGACAGCGAGTAAATCTAAGCGCAGAGACACTGGTGAAGATTGACGAGTACCGTGAAGAGTTCAAGCGTAGATACGGCGAGAACGCAACGGTATCACTTGCGATTAACCAACTAATTGAACAAGGATAATAACGAATGGAAAACAAGCCTTACATCTATAAAGACCCTAGCTACAGCTTCAAAGTAGACGCCAATCGAAGTTTGAAATACTCAGTATGCCGAAAGGTAACGTCGTTCTACCAAGCACTAAGTTCAACAGCGCCTTGTGTCGTCCACTTGGTAGAGTCGGTTAATGATCGCCTTGTACTTAAGTGTTACGACATTGAACCCAATGTAACGTACAAGATTAGCCCTGAAGCCAAGCATTTATACTTCCGTGCCGTCTACCCAGAAGATGATAAAGGACACCGAGTACGTTTTGAATTAATGGAAAATCTTAATATGACTGGTGTTAGTACATGCCAGAACGAAACAACAGAAGAGAAATAAACCTAATGACATTCCAAATGAAAGAACCAAAACAAATAAAAGAAGAAGCAAAGAAGAAACCTATGACCCAAAAAGAACTAATCCAACAACTAGAGAAAGACATAGCTGCTGAACGTAAGCAAACAGCAGAACACGCTGAGCAACTAGCAGCCTTGTCTAAATATACGAAGCCATTAATCGAAGCTGAGAAGGCTAAGGAAGAGCAAGCCCGTCGAGATAATGAAGCAGCTAAGGCAAAGGCAAAGGCTGAACGTGGAGCAGCAGCATTAGAAGCCGCAAACTATCACTGTAATACCACCAATGTCTTCACCACAGACCAAGAACGGCGAGCGTATGGAATGGCATTTATCAGTGAGAATTATCCTGATGTAGACCCAGCCTCTTACCCATTGTACCCAGTAGATTTAACTCAGGAAATTGAGCGCGGTCTTGACGTACTTAAGCGAGGAATGAACGCACCGCTAGGCCATAAAGACAGCGCGTACCTCTTCTCTAATTACATGCGTGGCTTTGTCTTTACCCCTCAGATTGCAGCAGGTATTAGCCGTGCAGCTTTGGCCTTGGAGAAGCAGCTTGCGTGTAACGTTGAGTGTCTTGATCTAGAGCTGGCGCAGATTATTGAACGGGATTCTGAGAAGGCAGCAGAAGAAGCCGAACGACGAGAGCGTGTCTTAAAAGATACAGCTAAGCAGGAGCAGATTTTGAAGAAGATAGTTAGCTCCAATGCAACTTCAGCAATGGAAATTGACACACAGAATCAAGTTAACCAGATGATCCAAGAACAGGATGTTAAATACAAATGAGCGAGTACTACTCAGTAACTTTAAGCAATGAAACAGACGCAACAGGTGTTGTCTCTACGGTTTCAAGCAGCACACCAAATAGTCATGAGCCTTGTAATATTATGGCTGATGATTCCCCAGTAACGTTTATGGGTGTGAATATGTCTAAGGAAGAGAAACAACATCTTATTGACTCTGGGTATCGAGAGCCAAATAAGCCCGAAGCTAACGTGGATGAAGACGCAGGTGGTGAAGCTGAAGATAACCTAGCCTCACATAGCGATAATATATCCGATGTTGATAGCGAGATTACCGACATCTTAAGCACAATACATAATGGTAATGACGATGGTTATCGTGGCATGGCAACTTCAGTAATTGATATGGCTCTTACTGGTGAAGTTAACGAGAGCACCTTGCGCAGTATCCATAGCTCACTTGGTTTAAGTACTGATAGCTATGATGCCAATAATGTCATTGAAGAAGCTAACAGCGTAATGGATGCCTTGTCTTATTCTGCTGGTAATCGTTGCATGACACAGCATGGTATGTCTCCCGAACAGGTTAACGACTTTTATCAATGGGTAACTGAAGGCGGGAACATGCACCTCATTGGAGAGGATCTTATCTACGGTAACTATGGTTCATTGGATACACAGGCCAAGATGTACAAAGCAAGCTGCAAAGGTTCGTGATGCTGGCTAGGAATAAACGACCTCTAACACCTTTCGAGATTGAGCAGCGAGAGCGTACAGTTCCCTTGTCTTACATTGCGGCCTACTGGGGTGAGCATAAGAAAGAGCTTTACGAAAAGACGTACACGATCCTCGATACTGAAACTAAACTACTGGCGTTGTTCCCTGATAAATACGCGGTACGTGAAAGAGAGTTTGTTAATCGCTTACTTGGGTACACTGAAGACAGCGATTACAGCCTCTCGATAGGTATTAGCCGTTCCCTACCTGCCGTCTACAAAGATGTCTGGTTCAATGCTCGGTGTGCGTTTGAATGGGAAACCATGGCAGAACGCCAATGTACAAAGTCGCAGCCAACCCCACCACAACCTGACCTATCTACTGGTCTATCCCCAAAACAATATTAAATAAATACAGACGTGTTAAATCCCTTATGACTGTCGTTAATTGCCCCGGTCGGCTTTCGCACGTCTGTATAAAAGAGACTTAAATGAAAAATGCAGAACTAAAAATTAACAATAAAGACTTACGACTTATCGACGTCAATGATGAAAATATGGTTCTGATCGGACACTTTTACGATAAGTTTACTAGCTTTTCTATAGAGGAAACTTTCGGCTCAGACGTGGTAGAGCTGCGTGATTTGCACGGAGAGCTTGAGATTACAGAAGACTTTAATAAGTGGCGAAATCGTGTTGTGGATGAGAACAACATTAAAGTAGTTGTTCCGACACGAGAAATGACAGGTGAAGGCGGCAAGTGGATTACTCGTTATTATGTTTCTCTTCGTGATGCTAAGGCTATCGCTATGATGACAATGAATGATGCAGGTACTTTAGCTCGTTCATTCTTCATTCTAGCGTCTAAGTTGAGTATTCCTAATTTATAGGTCATAGCGGATACGGGTCGTTGTGTGCGGTATAGTGGATGAAAGATATGTGCAGCTACCTTTACTCTCTGGGTATGTGGATAAGTTGCTGAATAAATTGAAAATAACAATTAAAGTGTCACCTCGGTACAGCTAAAGTGTCCCCTCGTGAAGTGTCCCCTCATAAACAAGACATATAAAACAATACAGAATAGAGCATTAAACAAAGCAAGATCCAATAAACACCGTCTTATTAAATTACCTAAATAAGAACTGTTCAAAAAGCCAATAATAATGCTTGTTTTTAATGCATTGAAAGAAGAGAAGAAAGGCATTCGATCAGATTTTGATCAATTGGTGCGTAAAGCACGGGTATGTCTGGAATAGGGCTTTGCAGGGAAGTAGAATCAGATGCTATTGGGGTTCGCCTTCGGGTGCGCCATAAGACGGAAGCAACACCCAAAGACTTGATGATGAACTGTTGACGCAGCTCGTACATCCGAACGGTAAAACCTGTTAGCGCAGGAAGAACCGATACGCAAGCTATGATCAAACCTGCGTAGAGCGTGATTGTAGCAAAGTCAGATCGGGGTGTTCTAGTGAAAAGAAGACATATGATCACTAAACAAGCGAATACACTACAAACTCTTCATAAACACACTCAGTTAGTCGCATTTTTACGCGATGATTTCTCATTCCTGCGTTTTAAGCGTCACCAAAACTACAAGAAAGTCCTGACTAGCATTGCAAAACATGCTGATAAGTCGAAGGATTGGTCTTGCTATCGCAACCAGACGGCCATTGCTAAAGAGCTAGGGCTTCACATACGTACAGTTAAGCGTGCTATTGCCATGTTCATACGTGAAGATTGGCTAGAAGTAATTGGCCGTGAGGTGCGTGGTGTTAAGGATGGTGGTGCTCTGTTAGGTCGTAACTTCTATCGCTTTACAAATAAGCTACTTAACCTGATTGGCCTTCAGCGTGATGCGAAGTGTAAGTCAGTAGGTAAGCTACAGCAGCTTTGGAATGCTTGTACAGCTCATGTATCTAAACTGTCTCGCAGTTTTTAATGCCGTAGGCGATTGTGTTCATAATAATGCTGACTTTCTTTTGTTATTTGTTAGCTTTCCTTTATAGCGAGAATAGCTAACCTTCGCAATGGGTGATGGCGGTCACTTTTTAAAACAGACTTATTTTGATTCGTTTAACCATTCATCATTCGCATCTTGACGAAACTCTTGATAGAAATGCTCTACTTTTTTTGCTTCGCCGTCTGTGAGTGTAAAAGGTGTAAAACTATCCCCACTGATTTCAGAATCTAGAGTGACTGGCTGAGCGATAATAGCGTTATTTTCTATTGTGACGAGACAGCGAGTTTCATCGAAATAGGTAAAGAGGCTGATTGCATTGTTTTCGTTTTGCCATGAATAGACAGACAACACACCGTTTGCCAGTATTAGTTCGTCTTCGATTAAACGCTGCGGAGCTTGAAAAATGATTAATAACGATGCGGCATTAAGTTCTAGCGGTGTTCCATTGGTAAAGGCTTGATGAATGCTTTGCCTTTCTTTTTCAGTTAATACATCAAGTAATACTGGTTTCTGTTTGATTGCATCTTGTGTGGCTTTAAGTAACTTTTGTGCACCGCTCATAATATGACCTTAGTAGTCGGTATAAAAAGCACTGATATTACTATTGATAGTGTCTGGCTGCTACTTATCAACTAAAGGCAATAGCCATTTTAATAAGCCAACCACACGCAATGATATTGGTGAAGAAGATTAACGAACGCCAAGGGCTCAATTTGAATGCATAACAAAGAATATAAAGTAGGCGAGTTGCTACAAATAGGTAAGCGGGCAGGGCGGCTTGTTCTTCGGGCACTCCAGCAAAGTGGGCAATAAAAATACAAATAGCAAAAACAGGAATGATTTCCCAGCCGTTCGCTTGCGCTGATTTCATTCGAGCTGCGGTTCCCGTCAATTCACGTTCTTGAACTCGAGGTTGGTTAATATCGAATCTACCCGTTTGTTTTATCGTTAGCCAGCCTCCTAATCCAGCCCAAAGATAGTTAACAATGATCGAGATAATAATGCACCAGAAAGCAGGTGTCATGATGATTCCTTTGAACAAGAATAAGAAAAATTTTAACGTGTTGTAGTCAAACTTTAGACTATCAAGCCAATGAAATTGCATTTGTTTCTTTGATGTTAAGCACAGAATATTGATTGATGCTTAATTAACCATTTTATTTTTATGGTTAATTAAGTTCAAGAAGATAGGAGTAACGTTTAAAAGAGTCAGGCTAACACGTTACTGATGTGACACAGGTAACTCATTAAGGGTGGATGCCACCCCACTTTTAGAGAGAAAAAACACTACTGATAAATGCAACTTTAAGTTATTGATTCGAATCAAAAGTTATTTAATTTGACGAATTTTTATAATTTGATTTCAATCAATAACAATCTACTCATAAATGGTTACATTCTGCTCCGTTCAAACATGAAGCCCCAAATAAGCCTGAATAAAATAAATTCAGCTCAAAAGGAATGGAGATAATAATAATGAAAAAGACCCTTTGTACATTAGCAGTAATAGCCAGTATCGCAGCAGCCCCTCAAGCTTTAGCACATAAGAAAGGTGATTTTCTTGTGCGTGCCGGTATTGCATCGGTTGTACCCAATGAGAGTAGTGATGACGTGCTGGGGTTAGGTGAATTCAAGATTGATTCAAATACTCAACTAGGCCTAACGTTTGGTTACATGATCACTGATAACATTAGTTTTGAAGTACTAGCGGCTACCCCTTTTAAGCACAAAGTCTCTTTAGGCCCACTAGGTGAAATCGCAGAAGTAGAGCAGTTACCACCGACGTTCATGTTGCAGTATTACTTCATGGACAGCGGCAGTAAACTGCGTCCATACGTAGGTGCAGGTATCAACTACACCACGTTCTTTAATGAAGAGTTTAATGCTGCTGGTAAAAATGCAGGTCTGAGTGATTTGAAACTGGAAGATTCATGGGGGTTGGCTGCCAATGCAGGTCTTGATTATATGATCAACGATGATTGGTTTGTTGGGGCGTCGGTATGGTACGCCGACATCAGCACTGATGTGAAATTCAAAGCGGGTACTGATGATGTGACAATTAAAACTGATATCGACCCTTGGGTGTTTATGATTTCTGGTGGTTATAAGTTTTAAATATCATTGAATATCGTTAAACAGGCTAGATCTTAATAAAGTGGTATGGCTGATGTTTGAGATGCCACTTTTTTACTCCTATTCGTATTCAAGTGAGATCTAAGTCTCACTTTTGACTTTGTATAGGGTGAAAACTAAATATCTAATTGATCAAACTCAACATGCCAGTTGTGGATCTCGGAATAATGAAGCCTCTGTATTATGGAGGTCTCAATGGAACTGAATCCAGTTTTTGCTCGCCGTCTTTATTTGGCATTACTTGTAGAGCATACCGAACGCCCAAATGTACCAAGGTTGATTGAACAAACTGGTTGGCCACGCCGTACGATTCAAGATGTATTGAAAGCTTTGCCGGGTATTGGTATCGAACTTACGTTTATTCAAGATGGTAAACGACACAATGATGGGTATTATAAGCTAAGTGATTGGGGGCCTTTCGATCTGCAATGGGTTGAAAATCGAGAAAAGGATCTCATCACCTCAGTTGCTTGCTAAAAGAAAACCGCAGTTACTGCGGTTTTTCTTTAAAACGTGTTGATAAAAATTTAAGAGTTACGTTTTAGGGCATAAGTAAGCATTTGCAGTCATCGTGACGGATGTGCCAAAGGTTTGTGGGGCGTATAGATGGATAGTATTTGCACCCAGTTTCCCTGCTTTATTTCTGAGATTATTCAATACGGCTTCTGTTAGATCACCATCGTTCAATAACCAGTAGTTGTACCACGTACCCTGAGAGGCCACTATGGTGCCTTTGGGTTCACATTCACTCATATGCTGAGTGTCATTCCATGTAACCTGAACTGACTTACCATCGTGGTGTAAGGCGGTTGTTTCACAACCCACTAATAAAAAAGAAAGTAAGCCAATAAAGTATATTTTCTTCATTACTGCCCTTGTGCTTCTAAATACAAAACAGTGGCTGCTGTACGTGATTTTACTTGTAGCTTTTTCAGTAAACTTTTCATATGTACTTTAACTGTTGCTTCTGAAATAAACAGTGCATCTGCAATTTGTTTATTACGGTAGCCTTTAGCAACCTCTTGTAATATTTGAGTTTCTCTATCAGTAAGTGAGCTTAATAGGCAATCTTGCTCTGTATTACTTTCTAAGTGTTCTCGAACGATATTACTGTAGGCTTTACCCCCACATAACGCTTGCTTCAGCAGGCTAATTAATTCATCGGGTTCAGTATCTTTCAATAAGTACCCATCAGCACCTGCAGCGACCAGCGCTTTCACATCAGAGCGACTATCTGAAACCGTTAGTACTACGATGCTGGCAAGAATACCTTCAGCACGCATTACATTTAACGTATCAAGACCAGACATGCCTTTCATATTCAAATCAAGCAAAATAAGATCGGGGTTTTTTTCATGTGCCATAGCAACAGCATCTGTTCCGTTGCTTGCTTCGCCAATCATTTCAAAATCTGGTTCAAAGCTTAATAATTGACCAATACCACGTCGCATAAGTGGATGATCGTCCACTATCATTATTTTCCAACACGTCATACTTTGTCCTCAAATTTCAAGCGAAAAGGTTAAGTTAACTTCACAACCATCGCCTAGCATTGTTGTAATCTTAATATTGCCATGTAAGCGCGAAGCCCTTTCAGCCATTATGGCTAAGCCGTAATGGTTCAGTTTTTCATTTTTAGGGTCGAAGCCTAATCCATCATCGGAAATTTTGATATCAACCTGTTCATCTTTTTGACTACAAGTGACAATTATCTCGTCAGCTTGAGCATGTTTTATCGCATTCAACACCGCTTCTCGAATGACTTGAAGAACATGTATTTGATGATGTGCATCTAGGCTCAACGACGACAAATGGTTATCAATAACCAGTATGGCATCGGTTTGATTATCGAGTGGTTCTAGCATTTCGACTAATGCTTCACCAAAATCCGCCTCTTTAATGGTTAAGCGGAACGTGCTCAATAATTCACGTAATTGAGTATAAGCACCGGATAAGCCGCTATCTATATCTGTCACAATGTTATTGGTATTATCACAGCCATTATCTTTTTCTTTTAACTGACGTTTCAATAGCGTCATTTGAATCTTAAGGTATGACAATGATTGAGCTAATGAGTCATGTAACTCGCGTGCAATTGTTGCACGTTCTTCTAATAGTAGTAACTGCTCACTTTGTTTTTGAGCGCGGTTATAATAAATTCCCCGAGCCAAAATGTTTGAAATGTTATCTATAAGGGTTTGATCTGGACAGGGTAGTGTATATTGCCAGCATAATTGCCCTAAATTTTGTCCATCAATATTGAGATCTTGATAATGCCAACGCTGATCTATTTCAGTGCCAACCATGATCTCTGTATTGCCAACCTTCGTTTCATCTATGATTAGTTTAGCAGCCGTAAGCCCTTCTATCGCAACCAATGTTTCAAGCATGGTTGAAAAATTTTGAGATGTTAGACGACTAACCGACAATTCTTGTGAGCAGTTATAGAGTACCTGCAATGATTCGTTTGCATGCTGTAATCGACGGGTTTTTTCATCGACACTCTTTTCTAAACCACGGTATAATTTACCCAGCTCAGACGACATCTTGCTGAAATTGTCAGCTAAAATACCAATCTCGTTATCACTTTTAATATCAATCTTTATATCAAAATGACCGCTTTGTACTTTTCCGCTTGCAGCAACTAATTGGTTTAACGGCGACACAATTTTGCGCTGCGTAAAGTGAATAGTAAATAGTGCCACTATTAAGATAAGGCTTAAGCCGATCCCGCCTGCTACAGATAATACCTGCAATTTGATCACAGAGAATTCTTGCAACTCAAAAACAAAGCGATCAATGAGGTGAACAAACTCAGCCACTTCTTGCAAGTATTGATCTTGTTCAGGGGTATGCATTAAAGGGTGTAAATTTTCCCAACGATCGATCAATCCGTAGTAATGCTTTTTAATATTAGTGGGAACGGTCCAATGCTCTAATGCTGCCATCGAGGGAGAAAAGAGTGATTGTTCAAATTGGTCTAGATGGTGAGTTAATTCGGTAGAGTTTGTATTGATATCATAAGCTAATCGGTAGCTCTGCATACGTAACGAACCAGAAACATTAATGGCTTCTGCATCGTTTAAACTCGAGGCTAATGTTAAAAGCGCAAAGCTGGTCGTCGCGACGGATAATAGCAGTATAACCAGCATCGCACGGGCAATAGTGGATGTGACTGGTTTGAGTGGTCGGTTTTGCACAGTCTTTCCTTTTTGAGTGAAAGGCAATGTAATCATTAAGAATAGTTGGGTAATATTTTCTATTACACCATACTTGATGCTGTATCCCGTAGATGAATAGTGTGAGGGTTGACGTTTTATTTTATTGATCCAAAACAATTAACCCCACAAATTAGCCCTAAGTGGGTATTTAAGCATTTGTGACTATATTTACACTTACTGTGTAAAAAAATGACGGGTTATGAACAGCATTTTAAGGTGTTTACCGTCGATACACACATTTATAGTCCGTAGTATGTATTTTCATTCATATTAGTTTACTAAAGGTATTAGCAAATGTTTGATCGTTCCCGCCGAAATCTACTTTCTCGGCGTCGTACTCCAGCATTGCCGCGAATGCCATGGGTTGTAGATGAAGATACATTTGTAGACAGTTGTACCCGCTGCAACAAGTGTATGAATGCGTGTGAAACACAGATTATTGTAAAGGGCGATGGTGGGTTCCCCATTATCGACTTTAATCGTGGTGAGTGTACTTTTTGTACACAATGTGCTGAAGCATGTCCTGAGAGATTGTTCCGCCCTACAACGGAGCTGCCTTGGGATTTAAAGGCGCAGATTACCTCCAACTGTTTTGCTCATAACAAAATAGAGTGCAGGAGCTGCGGTGATATGTGTGAAGTGCAGGCGATTCGTTTCAAATTACAAGCTGGTGGTGTGGCATTACCAGAATTGGATACGGACGTTTGTAACGGTTGTGGCGCTTGCTTATCAGTTTGCCCTGCATCTGCCATCAGTATGACCACGAAAAATTAGAAGAGAAATAGCTTATGGCGCAAGAAGAAGTACACATATCAAGCCTAGTTGTTCATGTAAAACCTGAATATTTAGAAGAGGTAAAAGCTCAGATTCTGGAAATGCCGAATACTGAAATACCTGGCGACAGTCCTGAGGGAAAAGTTATTGTAGTTTTGGAAACTGAAAATCAAGGCTATGTAACTGATACTATAGATAAAATAAATAATTTAGAACATGTTTTAATAACTTTTTTAGTGTATCACCAAATTGAACACTTTGATTCGCAATCTGAGGATGATTCATGAAAATGACAAGACGTGCGTTTGTGAAAGCAAACGCGGCAGCATCAGCAGCTGCTGTTGCGGGTATTACCCTGCCAGCATCTGCGGCTAATTTAATTGTTAGCTCTGATGAAACAAAAATTAAGTGGGATAAAGCGCCTTGTCGTTTTTGTGGCACAGGTTGTTCAGTGCTCGTTGGTACACAGAACGGTCGTGTAGTGGCAACGCAGGGTGATCCTGAAGCCCCGGTAAATAAAGGTCTTAACTGTATAAAAGGTTATTTCCTTTCTAAGATCATGTACGGCAAAGATCGTCTGCAAACGCCAATGCTGCGTATGAAAAACGGCGAGTATAATAAAGAAGGGGATTTTGCCCCTGTTTCTTGGGATCAAGCATTTGATGTGATGGCCGAGAAATTCAAAACAGCACTGAAAGAGAAGGGGCCAACAAGTGTTGGTATGTTCGGCTCTGGTCAGTGGACTGTTATGGAAGGCTACGCAGCATCAAAAATGATGAAAGCGGGTTTCCGTTCAAATAACATCGATCCTAATGCTCGTCACTGTATGGCTTCGGCTGTAGGTGGATTTATGCGTTCTTTCGGTATTGATGAGCCAATGGGTTGTTACGATGATTTCGAGCACGCAGATTCATTCGTACTGTGGGGCTCTAACATGGCAGAAATGCACCCAGTATTGTGGACACGTATTACTGACCGTCGTTTAAGTCACCCCCATGTTAAAGTAAACGTGTTATCAACGTATTATCACCGTTCGTTTGAACTGGCTGATAACGGTATGATTTTTGAACCTCAAACCGATCTAGCTATTGCTAACTTTATCGCAAACTACATCATCCAAAACGATGCAGTGAACTGGGATTTCGTTACAAAACATACCCACTTTAAACGTGCTGAAACAGACATCGGTTATGGTCTACGTGACGATAACCCTCTTCAGATGAAAGCAAAACACCCTAACTCAGGTGCGCTTCACCCAATGGATTTCGAACAGTACAAAGCATCTGTTGCTGAGTACACTGTTGAAAAAGCATCGCAGATGTCGGGTGTATCTGAAGAAAAACTAATAGAAATGGCGAAGCAATACGCGGATCCAAAAGTGAAAGTAATGTCACTTTGGACAATGGGTATGAACCAACATACTCGTGGCGTTTGGATGAACAGCCTGGTTTATAACATTCACTTGTTAACCGGTAAAATTTCTCAACCAGGTAATAGCCCATTTTCATTAACAGGTCAGCCATCAGCTTGTGGTACAGCACGTGAAGTGGGTACATTCTCACACCGTCTGCCTGCCGATATGGTTGTAGCAAACCCTAAGCACCGTGCTATTGCAGAAAAAATCTGGAAATTGCCTGACGGTACGATTCCACCAAAGCCTGGCTATCATGCCGTTGTTCAAGATCGCATGTTGAAAGACGGTAAGCTAAATGCCTACTGGGTAATGTGTAATAACAATATGCAGGCTGGTCCTAACATTAATGAAGAACGTTTACCGGGTTACCGTAACCCAGAAAACTTTATCGTATGTTCAGACCCGTACCCAACAGCAACGGCACAAGCATCTGATTTGATTTTACCAACAGCAATGTGGGTAGAAAAAGAAGGTGCTTACGGTAATGCAGAACGTCGTACTCAAGCTTGGTATCAGCAAGTTGAATCACAAGGTGATTCAAAGTCTGATTTATGGCAGTTAATGGAATTCTCTAAGCGCTTCAAGATTGAAGAAGTATGGGGTGAAGATCTATTAGCACAAATGCCTGAGTACCGTGGTAAAACAATGTACGAAGTACTGTTCCGTAATGGTCAGGTTGATAAGTTCCCGCTTTCAGAAGCACAAGAGCTTAACGATGATGCTAAAGCACAAGGCTTCTACTTACAGAAAGGTTTGTTTGAAGAGTACGCAGCATTTGGTCGCGGCCATGGTCACGATTTAGCACCGTACGATGTTTATCATCAAGTACGTGGTCTACGTTGGCCGGTTGTTGATGGTAAAGAAACACTTTGGCGTTTTGTTGAAGGCTCTGACCCATATGTACCGGAAGGTGAAGGTTTCCGTTTCTACGGTAAGCCAGATGGTAAAGCGAATATCATTTTTGCTCCGTTTGAACCAGCACCAGAAGAGCCTGATCAAGAATATGATATGTGGCTATGTACAGGTCGTGTACTTGAACATTGGCACACAGGTACAATGACACGTCGTGTTCCTGAGTTGTATAAAGCAGTGCCTGATGCACTTTGCTTTATCCACCCTGATGATGCGCAAGAACGCGGTTTACGCCGTGGTGATGAAGTGCTATTGGAATCTCGCCGTGGTGAAGTTCGTTGTCGAGTAGAAACGCGAGGTCGTAACCGTCCACCTGCTGGATTGGTATTTGTACCGTTCTTCGATGCTCGTGTTTTGGTTAATAAACTGATTTTGGATGCTACTGACCCACTGTCGAAACAGACAGATTTCAAAAAGTGCCCAATTAAAATCACCAAAGTTTAAATAATCGGATGATATTAGTAGTTGATTGCCTGTAACCCATATAGGTAATCATCTGCTTGACTCGAATTTAGCCATTAGGCGGAGAAAGCAATGAAACGATTAGTTTTAGCAGTTATGACTGTTGGCATGTTGTTAGCTGGAGCGGTGCAAAGTGCTGAAGAAACTAGCGCACCAGCAACAGAAAATCACAAAGTTTTAGATCAAATCACGATGAATCCAGGCGGTATTGGTGGTGTTGAATCATTACGTGGTGCAAGCGAGCTAGAAACAACGCGCCCTGCAGATGCATTTAAACGTTACCCTCGTGACCAAGGTACAATTGATAGCGATTACGTTTATCAGCCACCTTTGATTCCGCACACTATTCGCAATTACGAAGTGTCATTAAACGCCAATAAATGTTTAGCTTGCCACAGCTGGAAAAATGCGAAAGAAATGGGCGCAACCAAAATCAGTGTAACGCACTATGAAACACGTGAAGGCCAAGTGCTTTCAGATGTATCACCACGCCGTTACTTCTGTCAGCAATGTCACGTACCTCAAGCTGATGCTAAACCATTAGTCGGTAATGATTTCCAACGTGTTGACGCGCTGCGCTAGTTATAGCCGCAATCATAAGAGAGGCTATATATGAACATTATAAAAGCGTTCTGGAAAAGGTTGAGATCACCGAGTAAAGTGGCCGTTGGCGTTGTTTTACTTATGGGGTTCATGGGTGGCTTATTATTCTGGGGTGCATTTAACACCGGAATGGAAGCAACCAATACCGAGGAATTCTGTTCAGGTTGTCACGCACCTATCGTTAAAGAGATCCGTGAAACAGTTCACTTCTCTAACCGTTCTGGTGTACGAGCTATTTGTTCAGATTGTCACGTACCTCATAATTGGACAGATAAAATTGTACGTAAAGTTCAAGCATCAAAAGAATTGTTTGCTCATTATGTAACGAAGACGATTGATACAGAAGAGAAGTTCAAAGAGCGTCGAGGTCATTTAGCGGAACGAGAATGGCATCGAATGAAAGAGAATAACTCTCAAGAATGTCGTAATTGTCATAACTTCGAGTACATGGATTTCTCTGAGCAAGGTCCACGCAGTGTGAAACAACACTCAACGGCGTTAGCATCGGGTGATAAAACCTGTGTAGATTGTCACAAGGGTATTGCACACAAACTGCCTGACATGCAAGGTGTGGAAGGCTGGTAATAACTAAGGTAAGTAGAGTATGAGTACATTAGAATCTGTGATTTGGCATGTATTAGGTTATGCCGCAATGCCCGTTATTATCTTGTCTGGCTTTGCTGCTGTAGCTGCCGTTTCAATTTGGCTTTTATCGTTAGGTAAAGACAAAAACGTGTAAATACATCATATCGTTATTCAAAAACGGTTATAAAGTCAAAGCCACGTCGATAAGACGTGGCTTTTTTAATGCGTGTTGTTTGACTGGGAGGTGCGTTGAAATAAGCCGATTAGCATCATCACTGTCCAGGCAATATAGAGTGGAAGCCATTCGATGAAGAAAGGTACACCGATTAGTGCCGTGCCCTCTAACCATACTTCACCAAGGTGGAGTGCCACCATACTGATTAAGCCAATAAAGCTGATGACTAAAAAAGAAGGTCTATCCATCTGGTTGCTCCTTATTCATTAGTGAACAAGGTAATCTAAATGATAATTATTATCAAGCGCGTTTT
Organism: Photobacterium profundum; assembly: GCF_003026285.1. GTDB lineage: Bacteria > Pseudomonadota > Gammaproteobacteria > Enterobacterales > Vibrionaceae > Photobacterium > Photobacterium profundum. Next base: position 934,393 of record NZ_PYOD01000001.1, on the reverse strand, counting down.
TTAATTAAACTTCGAACTTTACTCTGATGTGAGGTAGTGGCTTTCTAATAACATAGTGCGGAATGCTTCTGCTCGTTCTCGGTTTACACCAAAATCAGAATAGCCTGTTCGCGATTCAGATCGAACAATGATTTCATTGCCTTGAAGGCGTAATTCAAAATCATCGACAAAACCAAAGACAGCACTACGGCATTCAATATGAAGGTAATTAGGGGCTTTTTTAGCAAGACTAGCACCAGATAAAGAAAGTGCGAGCTGCTCTATATCAGCCCAATGGGCGAGGCCTTTTTCATTGAGTATAAATTCAGTCAGTTGAAAGTCATCACGTTTGTCACGTGTTGAAACACAGTTGGGTTTATCACCACACATTTGTAGTGACCGGTCGGCAGCAGTGGTGTTTTCACCGTTAGCATTTGAACAACCAGCCATGGCAATAGTTATTGTGAGTAATAAGGAACGAGGGGTCATGTTCAATCCTTTGTTCATGCAAGTATTCACTGAATGGAAACGTTTTTTATTTATAGCGCAATATACGCAGCAAAACCTAACCATGACGCAATAAGTAATGCCCAAGGCAACCAATGTTGCTTGTATTCAACAATCTGCTCTGGAGGCGTTTCAGAGGGCTCTACGGGTTGTTGTTTTTCTTTAAGGTCTTTTTTTCTGAGCTTGTCACGCTCACGTGATTTTACTTTTTGTTGTTTTTTATATAACTCAATCCCTTTTTGGATCCCTTGTGCCACTAAACGCGTTTGTTCTTTAGTTTGGCCGGGTTTTTGAGTTGCTTTGGCTATTTGCATTGCTTCGGCTTGCGTTTCTGCTGATGGAGCGTTACTTGCTTTTTGAATATTCATTCTCATTCCACCTAAAGGTCAATCGTTTGATACCTTGATTGTTTAAGCGACATTATACCTTGTCTGTATCTTGTGTGTGAGTGTATCTGAACGATCAGAATGAATAGGTATGTAGTAATATTTCAACAAGTATTAAATAAAGCCATAAGTGTCTATGTGTTTGAGTTTGTAGTTAACAGTTTGATTTGTAGTGTTTTTGTGTTGGGTTTGCCTGGCCTGAAAAATACGTGTTACATTCTGTTTGTTGCCTGAATAAAAGATGATATTGGCGTTTTTCTTACAAAAGTGTGATCAAAACAGCAAGATTAAAAATTGAACAGTGCGGTGTACCACAGAATTAACCACTATTAAGTTCTTCATTTAGCAATATAGATTATTGTGAGCGGGTAATAAATACATTGTGCATTTCAGACTTTGGTTGAATTTAAGGTTATTCGGCACCATTGCTCATAAGAGAGAGAATGTGTGAGGAATTGTTTTGCTTTATCCAATAGATGCTTATGACAAACACGGTACATTGAAGCCATCGAAAATGTTATGGCTGGCACTAACATTCAGTGCTAAAGCATGGTTTGTTTTTGTGATGGCTGGTGCCAGTCGCGAGCAAGGTGCGCAAATATTGACAATATTCTATCCATATAGAGATAGTTTATATATCGGAATGGCAATGGGTTTACCCGCAATATTATTGATGTGGTTATCGGGCCAGCGATATAAAAATAAAAAAATAATGAATATATTATGGCAGCACGGCAAAATATTATTACTCGCTGCCTATTTAACTGATTGTTTATTGCAACTGTATCACCTGTCGCTCACACATGGTGCATTCAGCTGGACGAGGGCAATTATCATGTTATTAACGCTATGGTTTAGCGTATACCTGATAAGAAGCACAAGGGTTCAGAATACATTTGCAGATAAGCCTGTAGAGAGGTAAACCAAATGAATGAATGGGGTAAAGGTTTAGTACTATTTAGTGCACTTTTAAGCCCGCTAGCAATGGCTGATTGGCTATTGGATGTTAACTTTGAGTTGACTAGCGAAAATACAAAACAAAGCGTCAACACATCACTGTCATTACTTCCTGGTGAAGAGACTGTTATTTTTGGCACGTCGTCAGAAGAAGGAAATAGCAACCGTGAATTGGTCGGTAGTGCTGAGTTATTAGAATACTCTGCAGAAGAAGTTAAAATCGCATTTACTGTCAAAGAACGTTTAGATGATGGTGCATGGCGCACGATTATTTCGCCAGTTCTATCGACGGGTCTTAATGGGCCAACATCGTTTGTAAGTACGAATGATGCTTCGAAAGAACAAGTAAAGTTACAAGTTGAAGTAACCTCTGTGTAATGTCACTCACGGCCCACTATCTATATAACGCTCCATAAGTGGGGCGTTTTTTTATACCTACTTAGATAAGTCGTTATTCATCCTTGCCGGTTAAAATTATTCGACTATCTTGAGGTCATTTGGCCAGAGACATATTCTCTTTCCATTTAGAATCGCTTTGCTTAACTATGTGGCTGACAATGATCAACGCAGAATGGTTAAATCGAGTTATAATCGCTAGTTGATTAATTAGATTCGTCATACTTTGTATTTAGGAGAACTTAATGGCTACCTCACAACCTGCAATCTTGCCAGACGCTGGCCCTTTTTCCCTTTATGTTGTTATGAAAGTTGTAGGAAATAAAGATACGGTTATTGAGCAATGTAAATCGTTGCATCAAACCCTAGCGGTATTAAATGAACAACAACCGGGTGCCGAACTTCGTGCGAGCATTGCTTTTGGCCAATCGTTTTGGACGTCGCTAGAAAAAGGTTGCCCTGCTGAATTTTCTGATTTTCGTGAATTAGGCAAAGGGGATATTACTGCACCTGCAACGGGTGGTGATGTTCTTTTGCATGTTAACTCTAGCCGTCATGATTTGAATTTTTATCTGCTTCGTCGTTTTATTGAACCTATGGCAAAAGAGATAGAAGTACTGGATGAAACGTATGGTTTCAAATATCTAGATTCACGTGATATGACGGAATTTGTTGATGGTACTGAGAATCCAAAAACAATTGAAGCGCGAAGTGATGTTGCCTTAATTAAAGAAGGTGAGTTTGCAGGTGGTAGCTTTGTTATGGTTCAGCGTTTCATCCATAACCTTCCTGCATGGAATCGCTTAAGTATTCAAGCGCAAGAAAAAGTGATTGGCCGTACTAAACCTGATTCGATTGAACTTGATGATGTACCAGCAGCGTCACATGTTGGCCGTGTTGATATTAAAGAAGAAGGTAAAGGGTTAAAAATTGTTCGTCATAGCCTGCCATATGGCTCTGTAACAGGTGAGCATGGTTTACTTTTCATTGCCTATTGTTCTGGCCAACATAACTTCAATGTGATGTTAGAGAGTATGTACGGTGAATCTGACGGTAAGTCAGATCAGATGTTGCGTTTTACTAAAGCGGTAACAGGCGCTTACTTCTTTGCACCATCAGTTGAGATGTTAGATAGCTTATAAAGCGGGAAAAAAAATAACGATGCGTTATTTCTCATGATTTTTTAATAAGAGAAGTACATGAATAGGTATCGGCGAGAGGTGAAGACTTCTCGCTTTTTTTATTTCCACAAACAAAAAACGCCACCCGAAGGCAGCGTTTTTTAAGCGTCAAACAATCTTACTTTTTGATGCGTAGTACTGGAGTTTCACCCACAGTTACAGCGCCAGAAAGTTTGTTTAGCTCTTTGATCTCGTCCATGTTAGAGATAACAACTGGAGTCAGAGTTGACTTAGCTTTCTCTTCAAGAAGTGCAAGATCGAATTCGATTACAGTGTCGCCAACTTTAACAGTTTGACCTTCTTCTGCGATACGAGTAAAGCCTTCACCTTTAAGCTCAACAGTGTCGATGCCAAAGTGAACGAAAAGCTCAATACCATCGTCAGACTCGATAGAGAAAGCGTGGTTAGTTTCAAAAATTTTGCCAATTGTACCGTTTACAGGTGCAACCATTTTGTTGCCAGAAGGCTTGATAGCAATACCGTCACCAACAATTTTTTCTGCAAAAACAACATCTGGCACATCTTCGATGTTTACGATTTCGCCAGAAATTGGTGCGATGATTTCAATAGCACCAGCTTCGCTGCTGTCGTCAGAAACCAGCTTCTTTAACTTGTCAAACAAACCCATGTCATTGCTCCTAAGCGTTATTATTCTATCTGAAGCTATATTAGCAGATAGTTTTTTCTGCGATGAATTTTTCTACGTGTGCTTCGATTTCAGCTGCTGTTGGCATAGCAAGTGCTTGCTCGGCCATAGCTTTAACATCAGCAAAGTTAGCGTTACGGATAACTTTTTTAATACGTGGAATTGAAATTCCGCTCATGCTGAACTCGTCCAGACCCATACCTAATAGTAATAGGGTAGCACGTTCGTCACCAGCTAACTCGCCACACATACCAGTCCACTTACCTTCTTTGTGAGAAGCATCGATAACTTGCTTGATCACTAACAGTACTGCTGGAGATAGCGGGTTATATAGATGAGAAATAAGCTCATTTCCGCGGTCAACTGCAAGAGTATACTGGGTTAAGTCGTTTGTACCAATGCTAAAAAATGATACTTCTTTAGCAAGGTGGTGTGCGATAGCTGCTGCAGCTGGCGTCTCAACCATTACACCGATTTCGATTTGCTCGTCAAAAGCTAAACCTTCAGTGCGTAATTCAGCTTTGTATTCTTCAATCGCCGCTTTCAGTTCACGGATTTCTTCAACAGAGATAATCATCGGGAACATGATACGAATCTTGCCATGCGCTGAAGCTCGTAGAATACCACGTAGTTGATCACGAAGAATTTCACGACGATCTAGGCTGATGCGAATTGCACGCCAGCCTAAGAACGGGTTCATTTCTTTAGGAAGATCTAAGTAAGGAAGATCTTTGTCGCCACCAATATCCATTGTACGGATAATGACGGTTTCGCCGTGCATTGCTTCTGCAACATCTTTGTAAGCTTTGTACTGTTCTTCTTCTGTTGGCAGTGCGTCACGATCCATAAATAGGAATTCTGTACGGTACAGACCAACACCTTCACCGCCGTTACGGTTGATACCGTCACAATCTTTAACAGTACCTATGTTACCGCAGACTTCTACTTGCTTACCATCAAGGGTAATTGCAGGAAGATCTTTCAGCTTCGCAAGTTCTTCAACTTCAGCTTGGTGCTTGTCACGGATAGCTTTGAATTTAGCTAGCTCGCCTTCAGTTGGGTTAACCACGACTTGGTTATTGATTGCATCAAGAACCAGCATGTCACCGTTTTGAACACGAGTTGTAATATCATTGGTACCAACGATAGCAGGTAACTCTAGAGAACGAGCCATGATAGAGGTGTGTGATGTACGACCACCAATATCAGTAATGAAGCCAAGTACGTAATCTAGGTTGATTTGTGCTGTTTCAGAAGGTGTAAGGTCGTTAGCAACCAAAATCACTTCTTCGCTGATAGCACTAAGATTAACGATACTAATGCCAAGTGCATTTTTAACAAAACGGTTGCAGATATCGCGGATATCAGTAGCACGTTCTTTCAAGTATTCGTCATCTAATGACTCTAGCGTCATTGCTTGTTCTTCAATAATTGAATGAATAGCAAGAGCAGCTGTCGCTTTATTATCTTTAATGAAAGCTATGATTTCCTCTTCAAGCTCTTCATCTTCAAGCAACATGATGTGACCTTCAAAGATCGCTTCCTTCTCTTCACCGAAGGTGATACGTGCTTTTTCTTTGATTACTTCTAGTTGCTCTGCAGATTTCTTTCGCGCATCGAAAAAACACTGAATTTCGTTGTCGATCTGATCTGCTGAGATTGGAGTTTTGCTAAGAACAATCTCTTCTTCTTGCAATAGTAGTGCTTTACCAAAAGCAATACCCGGAGATGCCAGGATACCTGAAATCATAGCCTTACCTTACATTAACTAAAAACTAGGGGAAGTAATAAACAAACTACGTATTAGTGTAGTGTGTCCATTAGAGCAACTAGGTGATCTACAGCAGCTTGAGCCTGAGCGCCTTCTGCAGAGATAGTTACTAGTGTACCTTTAACAAGACCTAGAGTTTGTAGTTTGAATAGGCTCTTTGCGCTAGCGCTTTTACCGTTAGAAGTAACAGTAATGTCTGCGTCAAATGCTTTTGCTTCTTTTACGAACTGAGCTGCTGGACGAGTGTGTAGGCCGTTTTCTGCAGTGATCTCAACTTGTTTCTGATACATTTTTTCACCCCGATTATCGATATAATAATTATTTAATAACGTTGTAACTGAAAGTTAGTTTAACGTGAGCTACATTAGCTTGCTAATCTAGGAGTATAAACTACCCAACAGTTCGCTGTCTTAGCTTAATCCAAGTCAATTTTTCATGAAATATTTTGACTTGGGTCGCACTAATGTAGGTCTAAAGACCCTTTTATTTCGATGCTTAAAATAAAGCGCTTCGGTTTTATAATCAAGCTGAGAACAAAATGCAACAAAAAAGCCCCTTGAAGGAGCTTTTTCGAACGTCAACTTGGTATAGATCACATTAAAATGTGATCACTGTTGGTTTTCTTTTTCTGTGAAGATGCCTGCAAAAAGTGCTGTTGATAGGTACCTTTCACCTGAGCTAGGTAACACTACGACAATATTTTTTCCTGCAAACTCAGGTCGAGCAGCTATTTTATTTGCAGCAACGACAGCAGCGCCAGAGGAAATACCAGCAAGAATACCTTCTTCTTCCATTAAGCGGCGTGTCATAGCGATAGCTTCTTCTGAGCTAACTAATTCGACCTCATCAATCAATGTTAAGTCTAGGTTTCCAGGAATGAAGCCTGCACCAATACCTTGAATTTTGTGTGGTGCTGGTTTTACATCATCGCCATTAAGCGTTTGAGTGATAACCGGTGATTCAGAAGGCTCTACTGCAACCGTTGTAATTGCTTTGCCTTTCTGGTGTTTAATGAAGCGGCTTACACCCGTTAGTGTTCCACCTGTACCTACACCTGAAACGAGTACATCGATTTCGCCATCAGTTGCGTCCCAAATTTCAGGTCCTGTGGTTTTCTCGTGAATTTCAGGGTTTGCAGGGTTATTAAATTGTTGTAGGAGTAGATATTTGCTCGGATCTGATGCAACAATTTCTTCTGCTTTTTCTATCGCGCCTTTCATACCCTTAGGCGCTTCGGTAAGTACCAAATTGGCACCCAGGGCTTTAAGCAGCTTACGACGCTCTAAGCTCATGCTTTCAGGCATCGTTAACGTTAATTTATATCCGCGAGCTGCTGCAACGAAGGCTAAAGCAATACCAGTATTACCACTGGTTGGCTCTACAAGTTCAACGCCTTCTTTTAGTGTACCGTTCTTTTCAGCATCCCAAATCATGTTTGAACCGATGCGGCACTTTACGCTGAAGCTAGGATTACGAGCTTCAATTTTTGCCAGTACATTACCGTTACTAACACGGTTAAGACGTACTAAGGGAGTGTTGCCAATCGTTAGTGAATTATCTTCGTAAATCTTGCTCATACTTTTCGTTCCTTCGCTACGCGTTATAACCTAAGACTAATTAAGCATATACACGAATAGCATTTTGGAAAGTAATTAATGGTTATATCTTATTGTTATAAAGAGGAGAAAAAATGTTTGAAAATGAGAATAACGCTGAATCAAGTGAGTGATGAAGAGGAGTTATGCTGAAGAGTAGGTATTTTGACGTAAGAAGAAAGACGAGGAGAGGAAAAGCTCCTCGTCAATATGATGATACTTAATGATGGATACTTAGTTTAACTTATGTTGATCACGGTAATGATCAACCCACATTGCAGTAGCACCACATACGGCAATGGGCATAACAAATAAATTTAGAATTGGTGTCATGGTGAAAACCATTACTAAGCTACCAAAGCTTAATGACTTACCACGTTTTACTTTTAATGCATCGCGCATTGTTGGAAAGGGTACTTTGTGGTTATCGAATGGATAATCGGCATATTGAATCGTCATCATCCATGCACTGAATAAAAACCATAATACTGGGCCTACCGTTTGGCCAATCGCAGGGATCCAAAGCAATATCAATAGCCCTAATGCTTTAGGCAGGTAATATTTTAGCTTCATCCATTCTCTGTTCATGATGCGGGGAAGATCTTTAAGAATATCTTTTAATCCGGTATCTGGCGCGGGTTCTCCGGTTAACTTAGCTTCTAGATGTTCAGCCAATAAACCATTAAAAGGGGCGGCTATCCAGTTAGCGATCGTACTAAATATATAAGAAAAGATGACTAAGGTGGCAATTGCCAATAATGGCCACAATAGGTACGACAACCAATCTAACCAAGATGGCAATGCTGCTATCCAGCCATTTATCCAATCACCCAGCTGGCTTAAAACAAATCCAAATGCGCTACCGAATAATAGTATATTGATAAATAATGGGAAAATAACAAAGCGACGGGTTCCCGGTTGTATTGCTAACGACATTCCACGGAAAAAATATCCAGCTCCGCTTGCTGGAGATTGAGTGATTTGTGGTTGTGGCATTTATTTCTCCTTACTAAATACATCATTCAAAACACCACATTATTGTTGTTTTGATGGCATGGTTATGAGACATGTTAACGGGCAGTACGGTATGGAATCAAATACCAAACACGTTGTCTGAAAAATAAGAGAAGGCAAATGACGTCTTTTTAGCTTATTTTTTGCCCGATTCTGTGCTCAGCCGCACTATCTTGCATGAATCGCGACATTCGTGTTCTCATTATTAATTGAGTTTTGGTACATTAGTTAGTATTCAGCTATAAATCAGCAATGTTGATTTTGTAAGCTCTGGTAGATCTTACTATCATTAACCCCGTCAGGGATAACGAGTTAATTTAGAGTATTCATATGCAGGAATTGCGTTTGGTCCTTATTATTGTTGGTGCACTAGCTATTTCTGCGCTTCTTTTGCACGGATTGTGGACCAGTAGAAAAGAAAAACCCGCTAAATTTGGTGAAAAGCCACTCGGTAAGTTAGGTGATTCTAACCGTGATACCGAAGGTTTTGATCATGATGGTGTGGGGTCTGTTCGTATTATAAATAATGCACCTGAAAAGGAAGTAACAGCACATACTTCACAAAGAAAAGAACCAGAACTTCATTTTGGTGAAAAAATTCAGGCCGATCCTTTAATGGATAGCCCTGCTTCAGTTCAAGTGATAGATGATATGGCTGATTTGCCTAAAATGTCTGCCACATCTGAAAAAATTGAACCGAAGTTTAGCAGCGATAGTGTTGTTTCAGATCAGGTTACAGCGGCTGTCGAAATAGAAGAACCCGTTCGTATTGCTGCTGATCAACCTATTCACGTTGAGTTGCCTATTCAGTCAGAGCCTGCTTCGGTGGTGTCTGATTACACAGAAGTACTCAATACCCCTATTTCTGATATTCCAGAAGTATCAGAACTAAAGGTGAAACCTGAAGAGAATAAAGTTCTAGCGCCTGAGCCTGTTATCGCGAATGTTGTGCCAGAGCCAGAGCCAGAGCCAGAGCCAGAGCCAGAGCCAGAGCCAGAGCCAGAGCCAGAGCCAGAGCCAGAGCCAGAGCCAGAGCCAGTTTTAGCACCAAGCTATATAGCACTAAGTGTACATGCTCGTAATGGTGAGATGTTGCAAGGAGCTAAACTATTCCAGTGCCTTGAACAACATCATCTTATTTTTGGTGAAAACGCCGTATATCACCGACATGCTGATTTAGCAGGAACAGAGCCTGTATTGTTCTCTGCAACAAACATGGTTCAACCAGGTAATTTCCCTGAAGATGGTGGATATAATTTTGAAACCCCTGGTGTGTCTTTCTATTTGATGCTGCCATGCTACGGTAGTGCGGCGAGTAACTTCAATTTGATGTTACAAACCGTGCAGCGTATTGCGGATGACTTGAATGCAGATGTACTCGATCATGAGCGTGCGATGGTAACACCTAATCGTATTGCCCAATATCGAGATAAAGCAAAGCTGTATTCTCAAGCGTAATTCTTAATCGACAAATAATGTAATGAGGCTCCTTCTGAGGGGCCTTATTTTTTTGTGTTTACTGATTCAGGATTCAGAAATGGTAAACCTAAAAGATCAATTTTAACAAAGACAGTTTTGGTAGGTAGTGAAATGAGTACCGATATTCAGCAGCAACTTGATACCTTGCGTGAACAACTTGCCTATCATGGGCATCGTTATTATGTCGAAGATAACCCTGAAATACCTGATGCTGAATATGATCGTATGATGCAGCAGTTATTAGCATTAGAAGCTGATCATCCAGAATTAATGAGTGTAGATTCACCAAGCCAACGCGTGGGCGGTATGCCATTAGACAGCTTTACGCAGGTAAAACACGAACTGCCAATGTTATCGTTAGACAATGCATTTAATGATGAAGAGTTACATGCATTTGAAAAACGCCTGTTAGATCGTCTTATAACTGCAGGTCAAGTTTCTTACTGTTGTGAACCTAAATTAGATGGGTTAGCTGTCAGCTTAATGTATGAAAATGGTGTACTGGTTCAAGCAGCTACCCGTGGCGATGGTGCGACAGGTGAGAACATCACGACCAATGTACGTACCATTCGTTCGATCCCACTGAAGCTTCAGGGTGAAGGCTGGCCTTTACGGTTAGAGGTTCGTGGTGAAGTCTTTATGCCCAAAAAAGGGTTTGATGAGCTGAATGCAAGAGCTTTGAAAAAGGGAGACAAGGCGTTTGCCAACCCACGTAATGCTGCAGCTGGTAGCTTACGCCAGCTTGATTCTAAAATTGCAGCAACGCGCCCTCTGAGTTTTTATGCATACTCTGTTGGCGTTGTTGAGGGAATGGATCTAGCTGATAGCCAATATGATCGCTTAGTTCAGCTTAAAGGCTGGGGCATTCCAATGTGTCCTGAGATCCGCCAGTTAAAAACAATTAAAGATGTTATTGCTTATTACCAAGATATTGGTGAGCGTCGTCAATCACTATCTTATGAAATCGATGGTGTTGTGATTAAAGTAGATGATGTTGAAACTCAAGAACAATTGGGCTTTGTCGCTCGTGCTCCTCGTTGGGCTATAGCGTATAAATTCCCTGCACAAGAAGAAATGACCTTACTTAACAATGTCGAGTTTCAAGTGGGGCGTACAGGGGCTATTACACCTGTCGCCAAACTAGAGCCGATTTTTGTTGGTGGGGTTACAGTGAGTAATGCCACGCTACACAATGCCGATGAAGTTGCTCGTTTGGGCGTTATGATTGGCGATACCGTGATAATCCGCCGGGCAGGTGACGTGATTCCACAAATTGTATCTGTTGTTGAATCTCGCCGGCCTGCTAACGCACTATCAATAATCTTCCCAGAGACTTGTCCTGTTTGTAAATCTAACGTTGAGCGTGTCGAAGGCGAAGCCGTTGCGCGTTGTTCTGGGGGATTATTCTGCCAAGCACAGCGTAAAGAAGCATTGAAGCACTTTGTTTCGCGCAAAGCGTTAGATGTTGACGGCTGTGGTGAAAAAGTCATTGAGCAATTGGTTGATCGCGAAATGGTCACAACACCTGCAGGGTTATTCAAACTATCAGCAGGGGTTGTAACTGTGCTCGATCGCATGGGACCTAAATCGGCTCAGAAGCTGGTTGACTCACTCGCGAATTCAAAAGAAACCACTTTGCCACGCTTTATCTATTCATTGGGTATTCGTGAAGTCGGTGAAGCAACTGCGGCTAATTTGGCTAATCACTTCGAGACACTGGAAGCAATCACTGCTGCATCGAAAGAGCAGCTACTGGTTGTGCCAGATGTGGGTGAGGTTGTTGCCAATAATTTACTTAACTTTTTCCGTGAAGCTCACAATATGGATGTTGTGGAAGATTTAATTGCAGTTGGTATTCATTGGCCAGCCATTGAGAAACCGGAAGAGGGTGTTGAATTACCGCTTGATGGTAAAGTTGTTGTGTTAACTGGGTCGTTATCACAACTAACTCGTTCTGATGCTAAAGCGGCACTTCAAGCCCTTGGTGCAAAAGTGACAGGTAGCGTCTCAAAGAAGACTGATTTATTGGTTGCTGGTGAAGCGGCGGGCTCTAAATTAACCAAAGCACAAGAGCTTGATATCGAAATTTGGGATGAACAAGCACTTGTTGATCTTATGAATCGTTAATTAAGTTTGTATAAAGGCTGCCTATTTTTGAACTATAGGCAGCTATTTTCTTATCTGGACCTTTCAATATCATTCAATTAATCCTCTTCTTCACTAATCTCTCTTCAAAATAGTTCAATTTTCTTTTTTAAAACATCTAAAAAATTTATATACGAATAAAAACAGAATGGATTACTTTCTCGTGTTATATCACATTTAATCTTTTTGGTTTTAATTTAACCTATTGTTTTTAATTGAATTTTTATTTATTTATAAATTTATTGCTGGAGAGTTTGAGCTTGATCACTGTTGTGTCATTAATTTGCACTGCGTCATATTTTTCACACAATTAATTAAGTTGTTATTGATGTTTTGCGCTGCGAAAGTAGTCTTATACCTGAAGTAACACAGCGGTTCATAAAGAACTAAAAAATTATGATTTAGTTTGATTTAGATAATTGAGCTGACATATAGGAGAGTTACTTGATGTCTTCGGCGGCCAACCTTTAAGACTCAAGTAAACAGCTAGTATTTTTAGGAGTTATTCCATGGAAAATCGTTCAAATTTATTTAAGGTTTCTGCCTTAACTGCTGCAATGTTTGGTGTGGTAGCAATGCCTGTACAGGCATCGACAGAAAGTGCAGCGGGTGACCAATACGTTGAGGCTATCAACGAGTTCATGGCAGATTCAGCCTTGAATGGTACTTTTATTGTTGATACGCGTGCTCGTACTCGTACTTCTGGTAAGCCTGGTGGAAAGGATGGCGATACTTGGAGCCGTTTGAACTACTCTTCTTACAATGCCATTTTAGATTTTACTTCTGGTTATCATGACGGCTGGTTAGGTGCTGATATCGGCGGCTATTACTCTGGTGATCTATATAACGACAGTGCTGTAAACGGTGGTACTGGTGAGTATCTATGTAATGAAATTTCAACCTGTAATAACCTTGATTGGGGCTCAGGTGAAGGTGAACAGCTTAAACTGTATAAGGCTGCGCTAAAATTCAAAGCTGGCGAAAACTTTGATGCTCGTTTCGGCATGCTACAGGCAAATGGTAACGGTACTGTTGGTAATGTTTGGTCATTCGTTCCTGGTACATACCGTGGTGCAGAATTGAATGCTAACTTTGGTAAAGTGAAAGCGACATACTTCATTGCTGATCAATACACCGCTCCTTGGTTATTAAGTGAAGATGATTACGCACCAGCTCTTTGGTCTGATACGAGCTGGGGTATTACTCACTCGCTAGGTCTACAAGTCGATGCTACGAAAGATTTATTCTTGCAGTTTGGTCTAGGTCAGACTACCGATGTTAGTTATGCCGATGTTGATTGGGCTAATAACGTTGTTTCAGGCAAGCGTGAAGAAGTTGATACAACAGGCTATAAAGCATACGCACGCTATAACATTAACGATACTATGACCATTGCTTATGATTTCTACGGTGTAGATGATGATGATCAATATGAAGGTCTTGGTTATACGACTGGTCTGTCATTTAATGCAAACTTCGGTAAAGTTTCATGGATGTCTGATGTGCAATACGCATCAAGTGAAAATGACCGTGATGTTAACCCTCGTATGATTTACACCTACGGTATGACAAATGGTAATTACTCTCTATGGTGGGATGCACTATCTGACTGGAACAAATCTGGTGAATTATCATGGTACAACCGTGTTGCTTACAACCAAGGTAATGGTTGGAATTACTACCTAGGCTTTGGTTACGGTACTGGTGGTAAATCTGCAGCTGAAGGTGCTAAAGGCGATTGGGATTATGAAAGTGAGTACGCATTTAATGCAACAGTTGCATATTCTCTTCAGTATGGCTCATTAAAAGGTACAACAGTACGTTTACACGGTACAGTGCTAGAGCGTGATGAATATACAGGTGCGGCATCTGCTGATGAAACAGATTTACGTTTGCAGGTAATTATTCCTTATAGCTTCAACTAATCATTTATTTAGCAGTATTTTAATTAAGTCAGCCTTATCTTAGGCTGACTTTTATTTTGTATTGAAAAAAGAAACTGTAAATAAGTATATAAATTTTTGATGAAAATTAATTCTATAAAATGGCATGTATATTATTAACTCCTATACTCAGTGTGACAAAAGTCACATTCTTATGGGGGTTATATGAAATCCAAGTTAACTTTTCTTGCTTCAAGTTTATTTATGGTATTGCTATTGTCTTCACCAGTTAGTGCTTCTTCTTCTGGCGGTAATGGCGGTGGGTTTGGTCAAACATACTGTAAACTTCCTTCTGGTGAAACAGTTTTTGTACCTTGGTTTAATTGCCGAACTCTGGGGGGGAAAGGAAATCCAGCTGATTTTTAAATAGTGTAATATTGGAGAACGGACTCTCCGGTTTTTATAAGGCTTTTAATTTAATTGATGATTTATTTTAGCCTAATACTTAATAATCCATATCTAAGTCCTATCTTTTGTTCGTTATAATCTTGTACTTCTTTCTATAAAATTAATAATGATTATTAGAGGCCAATCGCAGCAATGTGAATTAGTGATCGTTACCGCTGGGCATTATTTGATTTGTGAATACTGTATCTTACTGTTTTTAACTGCTTCTATTGGATATTGATATGAATTAGTAGAATTCCTTTTTGGAGTATTTGATGCTTATGTAGCTTAATTGCTAATGCTAAATATGTATTAAATAAAAACGTCAATTTTAGAGAGAATCGGGTTAACTAGTTCAATGCTTCTATTTCAAATTGCGAGGTAGATCATTTTTTTGCTCTCAATAAATATAAAACAAAGCATGTATTTGTAAATTCACGCGCAATGGGTCTGCTTTTATCCTTCCAAATTTGGCTTTATGAGAGTTGATTCACAGTCAGTATGATGTTTTGACGTTTATGTATTTTAATGATTCCCTTGCAAGTTACTGACTTTAATGTATTTATTTATTTTTATATTTATCTAGTTTGAACGCGGTCATAAATTCTCCTGCGTTAACTTCCTGAAATAAAAAAAGCTTGTAACCTCTTCTCCTATTGAAACAATGTTTATAAATATCTTGTATGCAGACCTTCGGCGGCCAACTTAAGGATGCATACATATACAGCTATTTTATTATTAGGAGTTATCCATGGAATTTAAAAAAACGATATTAGGTTTAGCAGTCTCTTCTTTAGTGTTATCTGCTTCTGTTTTTGCCGCTGATGGCGATGGGGTTGATAGCCAACAATTACAAGATTCAGCATCATATGAAGTTTACGGTATTATTGCACTGCAAGCGGCGTATCGTGATTATGATACGGGTGATAAAGCGGTGAATGATGACCTTGGTGGCACTCAATTAAATAATGAGTCACGTATCGGTTTCCGTGGCTCAAAGCAATTTAAAAACTTCGGTCCTAAATTTATTTGGCAGATCGAAGGCGGTTATGTTGATCCTAGTTTTGGTGGTGAGGGTGCTGGTCTTGGTGAACGTGACACCTTTGTTGGTTTTGAGAGTGACCAGTTAGGTCAAGTTCGTTTAGGGCGTGTATTAACACCTATTTACGAGTTAATTGACTGGCCTGCGTCGAACCCTGGTTTGGGTGATGTATACGATTGGGGTGGTTCAATTGGTGGCGCTAAATACCAAGATCGTCAATCAAATACCATTCGTTGGGATTCTCCAACTTATGCGGGGGGTTTAAGTTTTGATGTGGCTGTCGGTGCTGGTGATTCTGCAAGTACAGGTTCTGGTGACGATTACTGGGGCGGCCTTGCAGCGCACTATAATATAGGTTTTCTCCAGTTTGATGCTGCGTATGAAGGCAACCGTAATATTGAATCTGAAGGCCAAGATTGGGAAAATGACACGTATTTATTAGGTCTTCAAGGTTGGTTTGATAACGGTATTTCATTCTTCGCTCAATACAAATACATGGAAGCATCAACGAAAGTTGGTCGTGACGAGAAGCAAGACGCAATTTCTACAGGCCTTATGTACACCACTGGTGATTGGCAATTTAAAGCGGCATATGCTGCCAATTTTGAGTTAGAAGTTGATGGGAAAACCATAAAGAATACTGATGATGATGTCATCTCAGTTCAAGCCATGTACTTTGTTGACCCATCAGCTGTGTTGTATGCGCGTGCGCGTACTAATGACTTTGGTGATGCGGCTGTTGGTGCCGATGGTAAAGAGCGTTGGAAATCAGGTTCATTTGATGAGTTATCTGTAGGTGTTGAATACTACTTCTAATCTGTAGATTCAACCATTAATCCAAGGGCGAAGACGTTCGCCCTTTCTTGTTGTATTACAGGGCAAATATTATGAAAATGAAATCACTCGGTGTTGCGATCTTATTGGCACTTGGAAGCGGGCAAGCTGCTGCAGATACAGTATTGACACTTCAACCAGAAATTAACCCGATTGTAGTGAACGGTGGCAAAGTTGGTAACGGTATTTTTTCTCCCGAACAACAAGTTGATATTCAAAAAGGTGAAAATCAAATTTTAATTACGGTCGGACAAATTGTTTTTGAAGATGCGAAGCGCCGAAAATATAATTCTCCGTCGTATATATTGAAATTCAACGCTAACGATCAACCGTTATCGCTTACTTACGACAAAATGCGCACAATTCAAGAAGCCAAAGCCTTTGAGAAATCGCCATCTTTTGTTTTTACGGATGTTAATGGCAAAAATATTAACTATAAAATTGATGTATTAAATGCGAGTGGGATGCAATCTTTCCGTGACTATCAGCAAGAGTTACAGGCTTACAATCAAGGGCAAGAAGGGCGTGCCGCTGTGACTATTGCTAGTTACACTGCAATTGCCCCTCAATCGGTTACACCAAACCCTGCAGCCAAAATGACATTTTTACATAATACGTTTAGTAATTTATCAGCCGATGAACAACAACAGTTCATGCAGTGGGCTATGAAAAACTTAAAATAATGAAGTAGATACCACTGCAGTTACTATTTGGTAGCCCGCGAATATTCATCATTATTTATTGCACCTCATCGATTGTGAATATGGTGGGGTGAATTACTCCTTCTTTCTTCTTATCACTGGTGATTGTAGATTTACTTCACAGTGTTAAAATACCCCGCAATAATCTTAATGCAGTGGCCCTCACTGCCTGATCCTTTATTCATAAGGTAAATTTACATGACGGTTAAAACTCGCTTTGCACCAAGCCCAACAGGCTTTCTGCACGTAGGTGGTGCTCGTACAGCACTATATTCATGGTTATTTGCTAAGCACATGGGCGGCGAATTTGTACTTCGTATCGAAGATACTGACCTTGAACGCTCTACACAAGAAGCGATCGATGCCATTCTTGAAGGCATGGAATGGCTAGGAATGGATTGGGATGAAGGTCCTTACTACCAGACTAAGCGTTTTGATCGTTATAATCAGTTGGTCGATCAACTATTAGCTGAAGATAAAGCGTATAAGTGCTACTGCCCGAAAGAGTTACTAGACGAACTTCGTGAAGAGCAAATGGCAGCAGGTGTTAAGCCTCGTTACGATGCTAACCATCCAAAAATTGTAGCGGCCAATGCAGCTGCAACAGAAGATAGCGCATTCTGTATTCGATTCCGTAACCCGAAAGAAGGTACGGTTGTATTTGAAGATAAAGTTCGTGGTCGCATCGAAATTGCTAATAGTGAGCTTGACGATCTGATTATTCGTCGTACTGATGGCAGCCCAACATATAACTTCTGTGTTGTGATTGATGATTGGGATATGGGCATTACTCAGGTTGTTCGTGGTGAAGATCACATCAACAATACCCCTCGTCAGATCAATATTTATGAAGCACTCGGTGCACCAGTACCAGAATTCGCACACTGTGCAATGATTCTTGGCGATGATGGCGCTAAATTGTCTAAGCGCCATGGTGCAGTTAGCGTAATGCAGTATCGTGATGAAGGTTATTTACCGCAGGCATTACTTAATTACCTAATCCGTTTAGGTTGGTCTCATGGTGATCAAGAGATCTTCTCTATGGAAGAGATGATTAACTTATTTAGCCTTGAATCAATCAGTAAATCAGCGTCTGCATTCAATACAGATAAGTTACTGTGGTTGAATAACCATTATATCAAGACTGCTGAACCTGAATATGTTGCAAAATACTTGCAATGGCACCTTGATCAAAAAGAAATTGATACAGCAAACGGCCCTAAAATTACCGATGTAATTGGATTAGTCGGCGAGCGTTGTAATACGCTAATCGAATTAGCTGATCAATCGCGTTACTTCTACCAAGACTTTAGCGAGTTTGAAGCTGGTGCTGCGAAGAAGCACTTACGCCCTGTCGCAAAAGATGCATTAGCTTTAGTGTTATCTAAAGTAGAAGCGCTTGAAGAATGGAATACTGAAAACCTGCATGTCGTAATTGCAGACACGTGTACTGAACTTGAAGTCGGTATGGGTAAAGTCGGTATGCCTTTACGTGTTGCTGTTACTGGTCAAGGCCAATCGCCTTCGGTTGATGCAACCATGATGTTGATTGGTAAAAAGCGTGTTGTTAATCGTATTACGATGGCACTAGCATTCATTGCTGAACGTGAAGCAAACGCATAATTATTGAGTTGTTAAACGTTAATTTAAAGGAAGAGAGTTAATCTCTTCCTTTTTTTTCATTTCTTATGCACCTGTTTGTAATTATTAACACAAACAGTGAAGTTTTTAGCTGTTGCACACTGTTTAACGGCTTCTTCGGGTAAATCTGCCTCTTGACCTGTAAGTATAAAAGCTGAAGTACTAAAACTTGCTGACAACATTATCGCGGTACAGATAGTTGCGAGCTTTTTCATAACATTCACTCCATTATTTAGTGTTCATGTCTCATAAATTTTGTCTGCTTGGTTTTGCTTACATACTTAGAGTAGAACAAAATCATATTTTACAAATATTAATAAGCATAGCCTTGCTTACTAAAAAGATAAGACTTTATAGAATTAGAACGAATTTCAAATATTGGATATGGTTGATCAAATTCACAGAATTTGATTCTATATTTTGCAGTTACATTGATTCTATTGACATGAAATGATTAAGTTTTTATGATTGATAAATAATTTGGGGCTATAGCTCAGCTGGGAGAGCGCTTCGCTGGCAGCGAAGAGGTCTGCGGTTCGATCCCGCATAGCTCCACCAAATTAATTATCTATTTTTTATTGAGAAAGTAGGTAAGCGTGAAAACAATAAACCTCATTTGAAGCTAAATACTTCGACGAGGTTTTTTTGTATCTGAATTTTGTGATAACTAATATTTCCGCTAAATTACATCGCCACAATCTGGTTCATATTTGAGGTGGATGTTACCCATGGGTTCATATTCGTTAGCTAATTGTTATCCTGGTGTTTTGTTGTGAAAAAACATAAAAAAACATCAATTGCCAGCGGACGTCTAGAGTTCTATATGTCTTTGTGGCAACATTTGAAATACATACACAATATCAAAGAATATTTAACAACAATGAAAAAAGCATTATTACCTGTATTCATCTCTGCTGCTCTTCTATCTGGACAAGCTTTTGCACAGGTTATTTATCAGGATGACACTAATAAACTGGAACTAGGCGGCGTAGCCGTTCTTGATTTAGCTGAACCTATGTGGGCTGATGAAGCTGACTTAAGTTTAGGTCGTAGTATTTTCAATATTGCTGCTGAACGAAAAATGGCTAATGACTGGAGCATTGATTTCAAACTTGAGTGGGATCAGTTTGTTAATTCTCCCAATTCAGGTAGTAGTAATTTCCGAAATCGTCTTAGCTATATCACGATTAATAATGAAGATTTAGGTAATCTGCGTTTTGGTAAGCAGTGGTCTGCTTATCATGATGTTGCTCGCTATATGGATAATATGGTGATTATCGATCCTGATGCGACACCGATTTATTCAGAAGGTGCTGACGGTGGTTTTGCGGCAACGGGTCGTGGTGACGAGTTAATTGCTTACCGTTACAGCCAAAATGGCTTGAATGTTTCGGCTCATTATGGTCTATCAACTGATGGTTATAACGCAGAGCTAGCTGAACATGAGAAAGTCAGCCGTGATTATAACTACGCAGCTGCTGTAAGTTACGATTTTGATTTTGGTCTTAGCCTTGGTACGACTTACCTTGAAAACAAAGTAAAAGTAGAATCTGGTTCAAGTAACATTGGCTTAAATGACGGTGATAGCCAGAAGGCCTTAACGTTTGCGGGTAATTATGAAGTTGATGGCCTTAAAGTTGCTGCTGCTTATACCCAAGGTACAAAAATTCATAAAGCAGGCCTGTTCGGTCCTGATGGAAAGTGGGCAGATGCGAATGCGTTTGATATTTACACCAGCTACTTAATGGATGTCGGTATTAAGCCATTTGCTTATTACTCAAGCATTGATTTTGACGACAATAATGTAGGGGCGACAGGTAAGCGAGATATTATTGCTGGTGGTGTTTCTTATGCATTTGCTGCGGGCGTTATTGCTTCGGTAGAGCTTCATAGTTATGAATTGAGTGAATTTGGTGGCGCTAAATCAACAGAAAACGGCGGCGGATTTAACTTAATTTACGCATTCTAATGATCTGGTCAGTTGAAAGTAATTTTTAACTTATCGTAAGAATGAATGATAAAGGCTTAGCAATTTACGTTGCTAAGCCTTTAAAATTTTGGGTGCCCCAACATGAATATTAAAGGAACAGTAGTCTGCTGTATATTTATCATCACACTCACTAATTAATTTAAGTTAGGGGGCTATTCGAACTTCCTTCCAATATCAGCTTTCCGCGAAAGCTATTTTAAGTTTTTTGTACGATTGAATAATCGATGCTCTAATATTAGTTTTTGTTTTAATTATAAAATGATAAGGCAGCTTTATTTAGCTTTCTTGAGATATTCTTCATATGAATTAATCCTTCTGGGCCTTCCTATTATTTACGCTCCTGAGTACGTTTGTAGCTCCATTTAAAACGGCGTTTTTATTGTGTATAGACATGTTTTAAAACCAACCATACTGTTAATTACTCTACTTAGTTTTTCTGCCATTGGTGCGGTTGAAAATTCCCAGTCTTTTATGGGAGTAGGGATAACTGATGGGACGAAATACTATGCACCATTGGAGTTTGAGCCGATATTTCGTTTAGGGGTTATATTTGATGAGCAACATCGCGTAGTTGCTAATTACTCCCATGGTTTTTCTTCAGGGGTAACCAGCATCCATTTGGCTTATGATTATCTTTACCCATTATCAGAGAGTCGTCGTTGGCAGGTATTTGCTGGCGGTAGTGTGGGATATAAGTTCGGATTGTATGATGTGAATGATTGGACGTTTGGCGGTCAGACCGGTATTCGGTATCAGATCAATGACACCATGAGTGCTGATTTTGGCTACCGGGTATTTGATACACTTGATGAATGGAAAGAACATGAGCTGGGGCAATTAGGTAACATTTATATAAGTATTGATTTTGAGATGTAAATAGTAAGCTTTGTTACCTAGCTCAATCAAAGACATAAGCTTACAAGATGAAAGGTTTTGTAAGCTTATGTTTTAAATGGTGCCCCCTGCAGGAGTCGAACCTGCGGCCTTCCCCTTAGGAGGGGGACGCTCTATCCAGCTGAGCTAAGGGAGCACTTGATTGCCATTATACTCATATTCTTCAACTTTTTAAGTAATTAGTGTTAACGGTCGATTTGCTTGGTCAGTAAATCACCAGGTTGAATGCTGTTCGCAAGATTTGCTTGGTCCACAGACAGCTCTGTCGATTTTTCGTAGATACGTTCAACCGTTAATGTGATGTCAGTTTGTACCATACGATTTCGAGCAATGCCCATTGGGTCAATGAAGCCAGCACTGTGCCATAGCTGAAGCTGGTCACCACGGTTAACACCATGAATACGGCCTGCATTGATCTGCACAGTATTATTATGAACATTAATAACTTCAGGTAGGCTGGTTCGACAAGATAGTGCCGTTTCAAGGTCTAGCATCATATTACGGGTTATACGTTGTACGGCTTGACCATAAGTTGATTGCCAAAAGCGAGCACTTTTCGTGTCTACCTGGCTTGTTTTGGCAAAAGGCCATTCTGCAATTTCTCGGTAGTTGTTTTGGAATAAAATATCCCCTGTTTTACCGTCTATTACCTGCAACGTCGCTGCAAACTGCCGATTGACTTGATCATCACGAATGAATTTTTGATCGAGTGTCGAGGTAAGATCAGTAATTTGTCCATTCACTATATATTGTGCGTCGTTGTCTTCTGCCAGCATGGTCATTACCGTTGGTTGACCTGGGCGTATGGGAACTTGGGTGACGCCTGATACGACAAAGCTTTGTGATTTCCTTTGGATCTGGCGTTGTAATAAGGATGTGAAATCATCACCAATCTGATAAATACTGCCCATAGAAGCATGCTGTGGTGATATTAGGTCAAACTCACCTAGCAGTATTCCTTTCTTGTATTGATTCTTGTGGCAACTATTTGCCGATGGATACACATCAATACGTGCCGTAACGTACATATTGCCGCTTTTTTTATTCTGTTTTAATACCATGACATGACGAATTGAATTTCCACTGAATTGGTATTCTTCTTTTTCAGTCGCTAAATAAGGTCTTATGTGATTAAAGCTGGCAATATCAGCACCGGAATACAACATGGCTTGATAAGTCGCATCTTCTAATGCATTGATACGTGCGGTACTGTCGCTTTCTAGGATGGGGGCTTTCCCTGTGACCTCTAACCAAGCGGCATTCGCTTGAAATGCCATTAGTAAACACAAGCTACTTAAGCACTTAATTGTATTTTTTTTCATGTTTAACTCAACTTGGGTATGAAATTTGCTTGTTAGCGATTAACTGAAGATAAAACTTACCGTTTTTTATATCAAGTTAATGCTCAACTCTTTTATATGTTTTCTGTGCTAGGACGATATGCAAAGAGTGTTCCGAAAAGCATTTTTCATAAGATTTAGGAAATAATAGATAAAGTTTTTCTTTAATCGAACGATAACAGGCTACAAGTTTCTTTTCATCCGGAGCTGGCTAGAATGAATAAATGGATCGTCATACTACTATCAGTATTGACCACATCGTGTGCACAAACTCCGATTTATAACGGAAAAGAACTTTATACGGGCAGTCCTTTACTTTTGTCGGAAACACCACGTCATACCTTGGATTACTTTATCGAAGGGTTAACAGAGCAACTTATTGTTTCTAATCAGTATTTAACAGCAAAGACTCCGCTGGCGATTACTTCTTTTGTTGATTTACAAGAGATGAATGAAACGAACTGGTTGGGTAACACGGTCAGTGAAAGCTTCATGTATCAGATGCAGCAACGTGGTTTTACGGTGGTCGATTATAAATCGACAGGGGCTATTAAAGTGACGCCTAACGGAGACTTTTCCCTTAGCCGAAACTGGAAAGAACTTGCAGGGCAGCAGCCTGTCGATTATGTGCTTACTGGCACTATGTTGCGCCAAGGGGCTGGTTTATTAGTGAATGCACGTATTATAGGTATGCGCTCACGGGTTGTAATTGCTTCTGCTCAAGGTTTCTTACCTGCCGATCGGATTGGTCGTGATTTAGATTCTTTAAACAAAATGCGTATTCAGAATGGCGTTATCATCCGCTCTGAAGCAACAAGTATTGATCGCAATACGATAATATTAAAACCTTAGGAGTTGTCATGCGTCGCTGGATTATTTTGAGCTTATTGCTGTTAGTCGGCTGTCAGCCATTGACGGAAATGCGCAAAAATAAAGACATAGTCACTGCTGTTGGTTATGCCACGATCAGTGAACAACGAGGTCGTACCAACGAAGAAAAGCGTATACGTGCGATGCGTGCATCTAAGATTGATGCTTACCGTGAATTAACCGAACAAGTTTATGGTATGCGCATTAGTGCAAGAGCGGAGATGGATGATCAGCAATTGGGTGTAGAAAGCACTGATGGAGCTGTTGATGGCATTATTCGAGGTGCTAAGGTAATTAGTAGCTACCCTGTGGGTGATAGCTATGTAACTGAAATGGAACTTGATTTAAGTGTTATGGACCGAATGAAAAAACATGGTGAGGTTTATCATGTGCCCACGAATCAAGAGACAATGTTTTAATTATTCTCTCTCCAATTACGCCTTAATATTCGTGCCTAGTGTGCGAATATTTTGCGCGACACCTTCACTATTATACGTCATCTGGCTTTTACCACGGCTCTGCTGAAATAAATTGTTTAGCTTATGAAAGCTAAGTTGAGCACGTTGTAATGCTTCACCATTGACTTCATTGGCGGCTTTACAGCGTGCAACTATCGTTTTTATTTCAGTTACTTTCTGCATGCATTCGGTGTTTTCAGTCAGTAACTGGCGTTGAGCATGACTTGCTATAAGGTGATCTTGTTGCTGAATTTTATTTAGTAAGTTGAGTTTATCTTTGGCTATACGATCAATTTCGACTGATTGACGATTAACAATTGCCCCTTTTTCTTGCTCTAATAGGCGAGAAAGGGATATCAATGTAGCGTGTTGAAGCTCCAAAAGTTGTTCAATAGTATCAGGCATAGTGTCACATCATTCTTAATATCAAAAATAAGGCTAGGGGCAACATTATAGCCCGCGTAGCTCATCTTCAAACTTCATCATATTAGATGCGAGTTTATCGGCATCAACTACATAAGCACCACTTGAAATGGCTTCTTTAATTGCCGCGACTTTTGCACTATCAAAGCTAGGTTCTGTGGCTAGTTGTTGGTGGATTTGACCAACGGCTTTACCTTGCGAACTTAACGAAACAGCATCTTGTCGCCCCAGGCTTGGTGCTGCAGAAGGTTGACTGCCTGATGATGTCGTCGTTACTTTACTCTGATTATTCCGAGCGGTTGTCATCGGTTGACTGTTGCGCAGATGATCAATACTTGCCATAAATTAAGCCTTTGAACAATAAACTGGATACGCCAACTCTATCGGCTGCATATAGAGTAACTTTAGCACTTTTTACACATTCTATGCAGTTTATGCTTTCTACCATATTACGTGGTGTAAAAAGTAGTATATACGGATAATAACATCCAGATTTTCCACGATTAATAGTTAACGGTTACTTCGCCGACTGCGCTTACAATACCATCAATAATTCGTTTGGATTTGGTATTCTGTACTCGAATTTGTTCACCCAGAGCGCCATCAGATAAGGCTGTTCCATTGGTGATAACATTTAACCCACCGTTACCAGCTTTTATTATGACGGCATCATTACGGCACACTAAGCAGATATCGTTGCCTTGAACGGCTTCGCCCATTTTGATGGTACGTTTTACTTTAGAACCAATAATTTCTGTTGGGTGTTCAAAAACAATGCCACGCTGGAAACGACTTTCTACGAGCTTTACACTAAGATGTGATGCATTCAAAACAAGTCCACGAGCTAGAGGTGTTGCCGCCACAACTCGAGGTAGTAGCAATTGAATGCGAACCGGCACATAAACTTGCCAATTTTCAGGTGAACAACTGATAAGTACCGTTACGTTCCCAGTTAATGATTGCTTACCTGGTATGGTACTGTTTAAAGGTTCTGAGCACTCTGAAAGTCTTAACCGAGAATCTAACGAGGCGGCCGTAAGCTTAAGCTCCCCCCGCTCTGGCACGTTGATTAATTGTTCAACATGCCTTTCGGCTGTATGCTGTACTGTATCGAGTGTGGTTTGTTTTGAAGCCCAAATATTAGTGCTAAAGAAAATCGACATAAAGCCGATAAAAATTACGAAGAGTTTTAAATGTGTTCTTTGGGTCACGATTCTGGCTCTTTGGTGATAGTTACGAAGGCTACGCTTGTTAGTCTTAGGATCATAATATGTGATTACAGGCGAGATTACTCGTATTCACTTTCCAAATAGAAAAATATATAACATGGAGTCACCTTTATGACGGGGATACTTGATTCGGTCAATCAGCGCACCCAACTTGTTGGTCAAAACCGATTAGAGCTTTTGACATTTAGACTGAATAGACGCCAACGTTACGGGATTAACGTTTTTAAGGTGAAAGAGGTACTTCAGTGTCCAAAGCTGACGACCATGCCAAACTTGCATCCATTGGTTAAAGGGATTGCACATATTCGTGGTCAAACTATTTCTGTTATTGATATGAGCCTAGCAACGGGTGGGCGACCTATTGATGATTTAGATAATTGTTTTGTGATCATCTCTGAGTTTAACCGCTCAATTCAAGGTTTCTTGGTTTCTTCTGTTGAACGAATCATTAATATGAATTGGGAATCAATTCTGCCACCGCCACAAGGTGCTGGTAGGTCTAACTATTTGACAGCCGTTACCGAGATTGACGGTGAACTTGTTGAAATTTTAGATGTTGAAAAAATCCTTGATGAGATTTCGCCTGTAAATACTGATATTACAGGGTCGGTTCTTGAAGAGCTAATTAATGAATTGCCCGATAATCGCCGTGTATTAGTGGCTGATGATTCAAGTGTCGCACGTAAGCAGGTTCAGCGGGCCATTGAAGCCATTGGTTGTGAATGTGTCTTAGTTAAAGATGGTAAAGAAGCCATTATTAAACTTAAAGAAATGGCAGCAGAAGGCAGTATTTACGAACAATTAGCCTTAGTTATTTCAGATATTGAAATGCCTGAAATGGATGGTTATACGCTGACTGCCGAAATACGTAATAACCCTAATTTAAAGGATTTACATGTTATTCTGCATACATCATTGAGTGGTGTTTTTAACCAAGCAATGGTTGAGCGCGTAGGTGCAAATGCATTTATACCTAAATTTAACCCAGATGAATTGGGTACTGCTGTTAAGGCTGCAATGCCTTCTAAGCAACAATAATAACAATATCAAACAAGAAGCAATAATTATAAAGAGTAGTAGATGACAGCTATAACAATAAAAGACCAAGAGTATCGGGATTTCTGCCGTTTTCTAGAAGCTCAATGCGGGATTGTACTTGGCGATAGTAAACAGTACTTAGTGCGTAGTCGCTTAAGTCCATTAGTCAGCAGATTTTCGCTTTCATCTCTATCTGAATTACTCCAAGTTGTGATTAGTGGTCGCAATCGTGAATTACGTGTTGCTGCCGTTGATGCGATGACAACCAATGAGACATTGTGGTTTCGTGATACTTATCCGTACACAGTGCTTTCCGATAAGATTCTACCGGAAATGGCGACCAGTAAACGACCGCTTAAAATTTGGTCATCTGCAAGCTCATCAGGTCAAGAACCTTATTCTATTGCGATGACGATATTAGAGCTGCAAAATCGTCGACCAGGTATGTTGGCATCGGGTGTTCAGATTACAGCAACAGATATATCACAAACGATGTTAGATACTTGTCGTGCTGGTGCGTATGACAATCTAGCGTTAAGCCGTGGTTTGTCGCCTGAGCGTCGCCGTTTCTTTTTTGAGAGTAATGGCGATGGGCGAATGAAGGTGAATGACAAAGTAAAGCGTATGGTAAATTTCCGTCCGCAGAATTTAAAAGACAGCTATGCATTACTTGGAAAGTTTGACATCATTTTTTGCCGTAATGTCTTGATTTACTTTGCGCCAGATATGAAGGCAAAAGTTTTGAATCAAATGGCGGCAAGTTTGAACCCTGGTGGTTATTTATTGTTAGGTGCGTCAGAATCTTTGACTGGACTAACCGATAAGTTTGAGATGGTTCGATGCAACCCTGGCATTATCTACAAATTGAAGTGATGACAGATTTAAATCATTAAAGAATAAAAAGCGGCTTTGGCCGCTTTTTGCTTATCTGTCTGTTTACCTGTTTATTTGCCATTTTAAAACTTGGCATCCTATTTGCTTTATATACATCAAGTTACTGTGGAGGCAACTATGTCTATTTCTTTTGATAAAGCGTTGGGTATACATCAATACTCGGTTGGTGTGCGTGGTAAGCGTGCTGAAACCCTTGCTAGCAACATTGCTAACGCTAATACGCCTGGTTATAAGGCCAAAGATATGGATTTTGATCGCGCATTAAAAGCGGCAACATCAGGGGCAAACGTTGGTCTGAGCCGAACTAATGGGCGGCATATTTCTGCCTCTGCAAATGTAATGGGTGAACAAATGTACCGTGTTCCTACTCAACCAGACACTGGTGATGGCAATACGGTTGATGCGCAATTGGAGCAGAACTTGTTCATGCAGAATTCACTGGAATATCAAGCATCGTTAGATTTCTTGGGTGCTAAGTTTAAGAATTTAAGCAAAGCCTTGAGAGGGGATTAATAAATGAGTTTATTTAATGTATTTAATGTAACAGGATCTGCGATGAGCGCAGAATCAGTCCGTTTGAATACCACCTCAAGTAACCTTGCTAACGCTAATAGTGTCAGTAGTTCTGCAGAAGAAACGTATAAAGCGCGTCATCCCATTTTTGCCGCAGCATTAAACAGTGCAAGCTATCAGCGTGCTGAAAGTGTGCCTGTTCAGGTTAAAGGTATTGTTGAAAGCCAGAAGCCATTACGTGCGGAATACAATCCGCAGCATCCATTAGCGAATGATGAAGGCTATATTTATAAGCCGAATGTTAATGTTATGGAAGAAATGGCAAACATGATTTCAGCATCGCGTTCTTATCAAAGTAATGTGCAAGTAGCAGATGCCAGTAAGCAGATGCTAATGAGTACATTGCAGATGGGTAAATAAGGTAAGGAGTCACTGTTATGGCTGGTATTACAGGCGCAGGTCAAAGCAACTTGTCTTATCTTGATCAACTCAAGGGAATGCAAGAGAAAAAGCTACAAGAAACGCAATCAAAAGTAACTGGTCAAAATGAATTAAAACAAGATGACTTTTTATCGTTACTGACGAAACAACTTGCCCAGCAAGACCCATTTAAACCGGTAGGCAACGATCAGATGATTGCCCAAATGGCATCGTTTGCAACGGTAGATGGCATAAACCAAATGAATGAACAATTTGGTAGCTTGAATTCAGCCATGACATCAAGCCAAGCATTACAAGCCTCATCGCTTGTGGGGCGTGATGTATTAATTCCTGGTGCGACTGGTGTGAAAAATGCGGAAGGTGGTATTACAGGAATGGTTAAACTACCACAAGCTCTTGATAACATGATGGTACGCATTGAAAACGAGCAAGGACAGTTAATCAAAACCTTCGATCTTGGTGCTAAGCCCCCAGGCGAACACCGCCTTGAGTGGGATGGTACAGATGAAAACGGCAAACCGTTGCCAGAAGGTCGCTACCAAGTGAAAGCGTCAGGTATGGTAGGCGGTGAAAACCGAGAGTTTGAAGTCTCCACTTATGCCAACGTTAACAGTGTATTACTGGGTAATGGTGACGGTAACGTTATGTTAAACCTAGCGGGCCACAATTCGCCATTCAAGCTTGCTGAAGTGCTTGAAGTTGGCAAGGTATAATCTGTTAACAGTACACAGAATAATTATTGGTGGTTCTATGTTGAATAAAACCACCAATGCATAAACAAATTAATGCGAAATTAATGCACAAGTATTAGGAGAGTCAGAATATGGGATTCAATATTTCGCTTAGTGGTATCGGCGCATCTCAAAAAGATCTAAACACCACAAGTAATAACATTGCGAACGCCAATACTTACGGATTTAAAGAGTCTCGTGCTGAATTTGGTGATGTATATTCAAGTTCGATCTTTTCTAATGCCAAAACCACAACGGGTGGCGGTGTGCAAACATCGGTTGTTGCCCAGCAATTCCATGAAGGGTCGAGTATTTATACTAATAACCCGATGGATCTGCGTATTTCAGGCAGTGGCTTCTTTGCTGTGGCAGACGATAAGCTGCAACCACAGAATAATAACCTGACGCGTAACGGTGCATTTCATCTAAATAAAGACAATCAGGTCGTTAACTCAGAAGGTCAATTCCTGTTGGGTTACGGCGTTGATCAAGAAACAGATCAAGTAACGTCTTATGAACCACAAGCAATGAAGGTACCTGATCAGTTCGGTCAGCCTCGTGCATCAACCAATATTGATATTGGGGTGAATTTGCCAGCCTCTGCTGAGGCAAAAGATGCGACATTGTTCGATTTCAATGATAGTAATAGTTACGATAAATCAACGTCTGTCACTATGTATGATTCATTGGGCCAGCCATACAAGTTATCGACATATTATGTAAAAGATAACTCAGCGCCGAACCGTTGGTCTGTCTATTATACAGGCACAGATGCAACAGGTGAAAAACCGATTAATATCACTAACGGTGGTACGACAGCTGCGAACGGACATCAAGGTAGTACGCTCGATTTCAATACTGATGGTTCTGTCGCTCAAATCAATAATGGTCAGCCAATTATATCTGAAGCATTAGGTGCTGGTGGAGCTGGGCTTGATCTTAATGGTGCTGATGAAGCTCAGACATTAACCATGCAGTTTGATTCGCCAACCCAGTATGCGGCACCGTTTGAAATCCGAAAGTTCAGTGAAAATGGCGCGACAACGGGTTATTTGGCGAAAGTTGATATTGATGCTAAAGGGTCAATTGTCGCTACGTACAGTAACGGCGAAAACGTTACACTGGGTCGTGTTGGTATGGTACGTGTTGCGAATGAGCAAGGCTTAGTATCAAAAGGTGGTACCCAGTGGGCAACAGGTCAAGATTCAGGTGCTGCTATTTGGGGTGAAGCAAGCCAAGGTGCATTTGGTTCAGTGAAAAGCGGTACGCTTGAGCAGTCAAACATCGATATGACACAAGAGCTGGTGGACTTAATTACTGCGCAACGTAATTTCCAAGCTAACTCACGAGCGCTAGAAGTCGATAATCAGCTACAACAAACTATTTTACAGATTCGATAAGATTCTTTCGCCAATCTGTATCAGCTTTATTGCCGCTTATCTTTTAAGCGGCAATATTTGTCTTAACCTGCCAAAAAAACGTCTTTTCATTTCCGTTTCATTCTCATATCTCTTGCATTAATAAGTCAAAGTATTGATTTATAAATAACTTATTGCATTGGCATACTTATTGCTTTAAACCATTCAGATGAGATGGGAGAGCAATAATGGATCGTGCGCTTTATTTAGCAATGAGTGGTGCAAAGCAAGATATGTATGGTATGCAAACACATGCCAACAACCTCGCCAATGTAAGAACGACCGGTTTCCGAGCTGACTTGGAACAAGCGCGCAGTATGCAAGCGTATGGTGAAGGTTTACCGTCTCGTGTTTTTGCCATGACAGAGCGTCCCGGACAAGATTTCTCTCAAGGTTCAGTGATGACGACAGGTCGTGATCTTGATGTTGCAGTAGAAGGTGATGGTTGGCTTGCTGTGCTTGACGCCTCAGGTCAAGAAGCTTATACCCGTGCGGGTCACCTAAAAATTGATGAAACTGGTATGCTGCAAAACAGCAACGGTAATTTAATGTTAGGTGAAAATGGCGGTCCAATCTTCATCCCTCTTCCTATTAATAAAATTCAAGTCGGTAACGACGGTACTATCTCTGTATTGCCACAAGGTGCGCCGCCAGATGCGATGGAAATTGTCGATCGATTAAAGCTAGTTCGCCCTGATAACCGTGATTTATTCAAAGATGTTAACGGTTTATTTAAGTCAAAAACACCAGGAGAAACGTACGATGCTGATGCTGGCGTAACCTTGCTAAAAGGCGCGTTAGAAGGCAGTAACGTCAATGCTGTTGGTGAAATGACAAGTATGATTGATTTGCAGCGTCATTTTGAAATGCAAGTGAAAATCATGAAAACAGCAGAAGAAATGGATCAAGCTTCTGCTTCACTACTGCGTTTAGGCTAATCCAATAAAAGGTAATTAACATGCATCCAGCTTTATGGGTAAGTAAAACCGGTCTTGACGCTCAACAGACAAATATATCTACTATTTCAAATAACTTAGCTAACGCCTCAACCATTGGTTTTAAGAAAAGCCGTGCTGTATTTGAAGATCTGTTTTATCAAAACATTAACCAGCCAGGTGGCCAATCTTCTCAAGATACAGAATTACCGTCGGGTTTAATGCTAGGTGCTGGCTCTAAAGTTGTCGCAACCCAAAAAGTGTTTACGCAGGGTAATACGCAGACTACCAATAACGCGATGGATATGATGATCGAGGGAGAAGGCTTCTTCCAGGTTTTGCTACCCGATGGAAATATCGGTTATACCCGTAATGGTCAATTTACTATTAATGGCGATGGCCAAATGGTAACGACTGGCTCTGGCTATGTGGTGCAACCAGAAATTGCTATTCCAGAAGATGCTGTCGGTATTACTGTAGGTAATGATGGCGAAGTCTCAGCCCGTATTCGTGGACAGCAAGAAAACCAAGTGCTGGGTCAGCTAACAACCGTTGGCTTTATTAATCCAGGCGGTTTAGAGCCTATTGGTCAGAACTTATTCTTACCTACGGGGGCGAGTGGCGATGCCCAAGAAGGTGTACCGGGTCTTGATGGCCTAGGGGCAATTCGTCAGTCGATGTTAGAAACTTCGAACGTTAATGTAACGGAAGAATTGGTCAACATGATAGAAGCTCAGCGCGTATATGAAATGAACTCTAAAGTCATTTCAACCGTTGATCAGATGTTGAGCTACGTAAACCAACAGCTATAACGGGAAGTAAGTTAACAATGAAAAAGGTACTTGCTGGTATTGTCATTCTTCTATTGAACGGCTGTGCAATGGATCCAGACTTGGTTCCATCCGATATAGAGAAAGCTACCACAACAGTCGATGCGGTTGAAGGGTCGACAGAGCAAGATTCAGGCTTAATTGATATGTTGCGTCGTCGAGAAGATCCACAAGCTGGCGATCCAGCATGGAACTCGATTCGTCCTCAAGCAAAACCAGAGCATTACGCGACAGCTACGGGGTCATTATTTAGCTCGGTACAAGCACAAGATTTATATGATGACACTAAACCTCGTGGTATTGGTGACATTGTGACTGTGATGCTGGAAGAGAAGACGCAAGCTAAAAAAAGTGCCAGTTCAGATTTGGATAAATCGACAGATTTATCGATGGACCCATTAGTACTAGGTGGTAAGCCGCTTACCATTGGTGATCGTGATTTATCGTATGAAGTCGCAAATGCCAATAAATTTTCTGGAACCACCTCTGCGGATCAAAGTAACAGTATTAAAGGCTCGATTTCAGTTGAAGTCATTGATGTACTTGCTAACGGTAACCTGATGGTACGAGGTGAAAAGTGGCTCACTTTGAATACGGGGGATGAATATATTCGTGTTAGTGGCACGATTCGTCCTGATGATATCAGCCAAGAAAATACCATTGAATCGACACGTATTACCAATGCCCGTATTCAATATTCAGGCACGGGTGATCGCCAAGATGTGCAAGAACAAGGCTGGTTAGCTAATTTCTTCAATGTCAGTTTATAAATGACATATAGACAGTGAAAATAATAAATCCCACGTTTTGATTAATGAGCAACCCGGAGCAGTAGAGTGAAATTACGTACCTTTTGTATCAGCCTTATGCTACTGCTAGCGTTGCCGCTGCAAGCTGCCCGAATTAAAGATATCTCAGAAGTTGCTGGGGTACGTAGTAACCAATTAGTGGGTTATGGCCTGGTTGTCGGTTTACCTGGTACGGGGGAAACGACACCATTTACTGATCAAAGCTTTAATGCCATGTTGCAAAATTTTGGTATCCAATTACCTGCTGGTACAAAACCCAAAACAAAAAATGTTGCTGCGGTTGCGGTTAATGCCACCTTGCCCGCGTTTACTAAGCAAGGTCAAAGTATTGATATCACTGTTTCGTCTATTGGCTCTGCGAAAAGTTTGCGTGGTGGTACGTTATTGCAAACCTTTTTAAAGGGTTTAGACGGTAAAGTTTATGCGGTAGCACAAGGCAGTTTAGTGGTGGGCGGCTTCAGTGTAACTGGGGCTGATGGCTCAAAGCTTGTAGGTAACATCCCAACCGTAGGGCGTATTAGTAATGGCGCTATGGTTGAACAAGAAGTTCCGAACCCTTTTGGACGAGGTGATTTTCTTACTTTCAACTTATTTGAATCAGACTTTTCGACGGCTCAACGTATGGCTGATTCTGTGAATGAATTTCTTGGTCCTCAAATGGCAGCAGCGATAGATGCAACCTCTGTACGAGTTCGTGCGCCCAGAGATGTGAGCCAACGTGTTGCTTTCCTTGCTACCGTAGAGAATATCGAATTTGACCCTGCTGTCGGGGCGGCAAAAATTATCGTTAATTCACGTACTGGTACCATTGTGATTGGTCAGAATGTGAAGTTAAAACCAGCGGCGATTACGCACGGTGGTATGACGGTTTCAATCAAAGAGAATTACCAAGTCAGTCAGCCAGCGCCTTTTTCTGGTGGGGAAACGGTTGTTGTACCGAACTCTGAAATTGACGTTACAGAGAAAGATTCACGCATGTTCAAATTTGAACCGGGCATTACACTGGATGAATTAGTACGTGCAGTTAACCAAGTTGGGGCTGCACCATCGGATTTAATGGCTATCTTACAAGCGCTAAAACAAGCGGGTGCAATTGAAGGGCAGCTCATTATTATTTAGGTCATGAGTACCTGGCTTAATGTTACTCGTCACGACACTGAATTTACGATAAAAGAACTTACACAATGAAAAGCATCGATCCTGGTTTCGTACATGATATATCTAGCCTTGAACGCCTTCGTGCGGGCATTGGTGATGATGAAAGCGGATCGCTGCGGGCTGCTGCTCAGCAGTTTGAAGCTATTTTTACCCAGATGTTATTTAAATCGATGCGCCAGGCGAATGAAGCGTTTGAATCTGATTTAACCAGCAATAGTAATTCAAAGTTCTTTGAGCAAATGCATGACGAGCAACTTGCCAGCGAACTAAGTTCGACAGGGTCGTTAGGGCTTGCAGATCTTATTGTTCAGCAACTCGGTAGTGAAGAAGATAAAGATTCTGAAAATGCGATTCGCACAGTCATGAACGATACAACATTACGCTTGCCTGTTAACCCAAACAGTCGCCAGCCTGATCAACAGGTTATTAACCAAGCGACGGATGATGCATTAAAAGTGATGCAAGCGAGCACATTGAATACGGCTAAGCCGCCAATGGCACGTTCGGTTGAAACCTTTGATACACCAAAAGATTTTGTTACTCGCATGCGTCCGTATGCTGAAAAGGCAGCCAATGCGATTGGCACCGATCCTTCCGTGTTAATTGCGCAAGCGGCATTAGAGACGGGCTGGGGTAAAAAAGTAATAAAAAATGCAGTTGGTTCAAGTAATAACCTTTTTAATATTAAAGCTGATCCCCGTTGGTCTGGTAATAAAGTTGCAACCAATACTCTTGAATTTCATAATGGTATTGCGGTGCAAGAAAAAGCTGCCTTCCGTTCTTATGATAACTACCAAGACAGTTTTAATGATTATGTGCGTTTTTTAAATGATAACCCTCGTTATTCTAAAGCACTTGAAAACCCGAAAGAGCCATCGCAATTTATTCGTAATATTCATAACGCCGGTTATGCGACAGATCCAAAATATACGGAAAAAGTATTGAGTGTGATGGATACTGTAAAGTCGCTGATGAAGTAATACGGATAGTCGCTGGGATCTGTACATCTAGATTCGGTTTTATTGTAGTGCTCCCCCCTTCAAACAATTGTCAGGCAAGCCTTTGCCTCTTCTTGCTTTTCCTCTATATGCCCATTAGAAAAGTTGAATAAAATCAACAGAGTGAATGTACCTTAAAGTTGGAATGAATATTGCATTTAACTTTGATAATTATTTGATTCATTGAACTTTATGACTAACTGGAGGCGTAATGGCATTTGATTTGCTCAATATGGGCTCTCAAGGTTTATTGACTGCACAACGACAGCTCAATACGACCAGCCATAACA
The DNA here is from genome assembly GCF_003026285.1 of Photobacterium profundum. GTDB lineage: Bacteria > Pseudomonadota > Gammaproteobacteria > Enterobacterales > Vibrionaceae > Photobacterium > Photobacterium profundum. The sequence continues at coordinate 898,530 of NZ_PYOD01000001.1, read as the reverse complement.
TTAATAATGTTAATACCGAAGGGTATAGCCGTCAGTCTGTGGTGCAGCAAACCAATGATCCCATTTGGTGGGGCGGTAGCCAGCATGGTACGGGTGTGCATGCGGCAGAAGTTCGCCGTGGCTACGATCAGTTTGCCACGAATGAATTAAATCTAACCACCACGAATTTAAGTTATGCGACTGAACGGGAAGGACAATTAGGACGACTAGATAATATGCTAGCCAACAGTTCTAAGAAAATTCCTGAAGATATGAATCAGTGGCATGACGCCGTAAAAGCGATGGCCGATAGCCCGAACGATCTGGGTTCACGTAAAGTTGTGATAGAAAAAGCCAAGCTGGTGGCATCGGGATTAAATGATAGCTACGGCACATTAGCTAAGCAAAAAAGTGAAGCGAACGAAGTGCTTTCAGGCACATTAAATCGGGTGAATGATATTGGTCGTGAACTGGTAGAAGTGCATAAAGCACTCGTCAAAACACCGGCTTCAGGGGCTGATAATGACCTGATGGATCGCCATCAAAATTTGATTAATGAGTTATCTCAATACACCAAAGTAACGGTAACCCCAAAAAATAATGAAACCTTCAACGTCATGATTGGCAGTGGGCATACCTTGGTATCGGGTACTGAATCTAGCGAATTACGCATGATTAATGGTAAGCCAGATCCACAGCAAACCCAGTTAGCGATTGTTGAAGGCAAAGCTTTGAAACCGATTCGTAACGACGATATTGGCGGCAAGCTTGCCGCTTTATTTCAATATCGCGATGAAACCCTGTCTCAGACGATGGATGAAATGGGGCGCATAGCGATCGGGTTTTCTGATTCGGTTAATGAATTGCAATCGCAAGGTTTAGATTTAAACGGTGATGTAGGTGGCAACCTATTTCATGATGTGAATGACCCTGCATCTGCCGCAGCACGTGCTCGTGTTCCTGCTGGCTCGACTGCCGATTTAAAAGTGTATATCGAAGACATTAACCAGCTAAAAGTGGGCGAATATGGGCTTACGTTTGATGGTAGCCAACACACGTTAACCTCACCAGATGGATCACGTCAGAGCGTTGTACCCAGCGGAAACCCAGCAGCATTTTCTGTTGATGGATTACGTATTCAGATGGATTCACCGATAGGCATTGGTGAGCGTATTGCTATTCGTCCAACCCGCGATGGTGCGGGTAACATTAAAGCATTATTGGATGATCCTGCAAAAATTGCCGCTCAAAGTTATTTAAGCTCTGCGACTAAAGCAAACGGCAATGCAGATTTAGCGATTAACGCAGCGGGTGGCCCTAATGAGTTTCAGGTCGCCGTGTCACCTGATGCAAGCCAGTTTGCCGTACTCGATATGAAAGGCAATATTTTGCAGGCTCCGCAAGTATACCCACCTAGTGGTGAGGTGAATGTGGGTGGTACGCGTTTCACATTATCGTCGGGTGCGATGGGGGGAGATGTTTTTGCTGTCAACCTTAATGCGTCTGATGGTGATAATGGCAACCTCATTAAAATGCAAGATCTTCAATCTCAGAAAATCATGAATGACGGACGTTCTAGTGTGATTGATGTGTATGAAGGGCTAAATACTGAAATGGGTGTACAAAAAGCATCGGCTTCACGATTAAAAGAAGTGGGCTTAGTTGAAAAAGATGCCGCACAAAGTCGAGTGGCTGAAATTGCTGGCGTAAACATGGATGAGGAAGCGGCTAATATGATGAAGTTTCAACAAGCGTATATGGCATCGTCGCGCATCATGTCGGTTGCGAATGACACCTTCGATACTTTGTTAAATATACGATAGGAATGAACAGACATGATTAGTCGTATTGCCAATTTCCATCATTATAACTCTGTATCTAATGATATGAATCGCCAGCAAATAAAAGTGCAAGAAAACCAGCAGCAATTAGCTTCTGGTAAGCGATTATTAACTGCGGGGGATGATCCTGTTGCCTCTATTTACATCCAGAATTTTGATCAGCAAAACACTCAGATCGACCAATCAGTAAAAAGCATTACCATGGCAAGAAATCGCCTAAATAATGAAGAAGCGGCAATCACTGAAGTCGAGAACCTACTTGATGACGCTAAACGTAAATCCATGATGATGGTGAATGGATCATTATCTAGCGATGATCGTGTGGCTCATAAGCAAGATATGCAGGGAGTCTTTGATTCATTTATGAATTTGGTTAACTCTCGCGATGAATCTGGCAACTATGTTTTCGCGGGGACGCAATACAGCCAACAACCTTTTTTCCGTGATAACAACGGTGATGTGGCTTATGTCGGCGATAGCTACCAACGAATGGCAAAAATTGCCCCATCAGTTGATGTGCCAATCAATGATGCGGGTGACAAACTTTTCCTTGAAGTCGCTAATCCCTTTGGTGACTACCAGCCTGATTACACGCTAGAAAGTGGTTCATTATTACTGCTTTCGCAAGCGAAAAATGGCAATGATGCCGATCAATCTGAATATCGTGTCGATTTTTCAACGTCATCGGGCAGTACATCATATGAACTATATCAAGATGGAGCATTAGTCAGCACTGCCCCTTTTGACCCTCATAAAGGTATTCAATGGAATACTTTGCAGGTTGATCTTAAAGGGGAAATTAAAGATGGCGATAGTATCGCGTTAAACAGACAAGAGAATGTCAGTGTCTTTGATGCTTTTAAGCGTGGTATCGAGCTATCAGACAGCGATGTATCTGATGCGTCAGCGACGGCGGAGTTGCATCAAGTTGCTGAAGAATTAGCGCAAGGGTTTAAGCACATTAACCGCGCAAGATCTGAAGTGGGTACTCGGCTGCAAACGTTAGATCGCCAAGAAGATATGCACCAAGATTTTAAAATTGTGATGAATGAAGCCCGCGGCACATTAGAAGATCTTGATTACGCCACAGCAGTGATTGAGTTGAATCAAAATATGATGGCACTTCAAGCATCACAGCAAGCGTTTGCAAAAACGAAAGACCTGAATTTATTTAATTATATCTAAAGATAATGGGTAATAAACATATCTTAATGACGTTGGGTTTAACTAAATATATTTGAACTACTCACGCGTAACACCGTGATACTAACTATTGGCACACAGTTTGCTTTAAGCGGACTAGTGGCAAAATATTACTCATTAAAGAACTTAATATGGCTGGCCCCACTTCACTGTCTAAAAGATTGACGTTGCGGGTAGGCTGTTTCACCAAAGAGTGAAAAGTCAAAGGAGAGCAAAATGGCTGTAACTGTAAACACCAACGTGTCTGCCATGACTGCGCAGCGTTACTTGAACAAAGCATCTGGCGATCTTAGCCAATCGATGGAGCGTTTATCTACGGGTAGTAAGATCAACAGCGCAAAAGATGATGCTGCAGGTCTTCAAATTTCAAACCGTCTGGTTGCTCAGACTCGTGGTTTGAACGTCGCTATGCGTAACGCGAACGATGGTATCTCGATTGCACAAACTGCTGAGGGTGCGTTGCAAGAATCAACTAGTATTCTGCAGCGTATGCGTGATTTATCGCTACAGTCATCCAATGGTGCAAACTCTGATGACGACCGTGTTGCGATTCAACAAGAAGTGGGTGCTTTGCAAGATGAGCTTAACCGTATCGCAGAGACAACTTCTTTCGGTGGGCGCAAACTACTAAACGGTCAGTTTGGCGAAGCGGCTTTTCAAATTGGTGCCGACTCTGGTGAAGCTATCATCATGGGGTTAACCAGTGTACGTGCCGATGATTCCCGTATGGGCGGTCAAATGTTTCGTGCAACTGGTATGGCTGATGAAAACTGGCAAGCCGGTGCCGGAGATAAAATTAGCATTAACGTTGCTGGTTTAGCTGATCCCATTTCAGTCGATCTAATTGAAGGCGATGATATTGAAGAAGTAGCAACCCGCATTAACGGTCAACAGTCTGGTGTTTCTGCTTCTGTACGTGACAATGGCGAGCTTCAGTTATTTTCTGAAAACGGTGCAGTAACGTTAGATTCGACAAATACGCAGCTAGCGCAAGGTAAAGATGCTGCGGGTGCTCCTGTCGATTTATTTGCAGGCTCCGCCAGTGAAGCGATGACGGTACAACAAGTTGATGTTAAAAGTGTGGGGGGGGCACAAGAAGCTGTAGGCACTATAGACTCTGCATTAAAATATATTGATAGCCAGCGTGCCGATTTAGGTGCGAAACAGAATCGCTTAGGCCACACGATCAATAACTTGGCGAATGTATCTGAAAACGTCTCGGCATCGAATAGCCGTATTCGTGATACTGATTTTGCAAAAGAATCGACGGAAATGGCTAAAAACCAGATTCTACAGCAGGCAAGTACGTCCATCTTGGCTCAAGCTAAACAGATTCCACAGGCTGCATTGACATTGTTACAATAAATATTGCTGCAATAAACACGACTGCAAAACTGTTCAGCTTTATATTTTAAAACGGTAAGAGGCAACCTCTTGCCGTTTTTTATTATCAGATAATCTTCCCACGATTCATCATTGAACCCTTCTTGAGTCACACTTTTGTCTCTTTTGAAAAAAAAACAAAAAAAAGCTTAAAGGTTTTCTATTCCATGCCGTTACAACTCTTGAATAAAGATTATATAGGTCTTGCCGGCTGGGCTGGTTAAGCCATTAAGAATAATTAAGGAGATACAATTATGGCAGTTACAGTAAATACTAACGTTTCTGCGATGACCGCTCAGCGTTACCTTGGCCAGGCAACCGAAGCTACAGGTAAATCAATGGAGCGTTTGTCTACGGGTAGTCAAATCAACAGTGCGAAAGATGATGCGGCTGGTCTGCAAATCTCTAACCGTTTGATGACCCAGAGCCGTGGTTTAGACGTTGCTGTACGTAACGCAAACGACGGTATCTCTATGGCACAAACAGCCGAAGGTTCAATGCAGGAAACAACCAGTATCTTGCAACGTATGCGTGACTTGTCTCTACAGTCATCGAACGGCTCGAACTCTACAGATGACCGTGTTGCGATTCAAGAAGAAGTTACGGCACTAAAAGATGAAATTAACCGTATCGCAGAAACCACTTCTTTTGGTGGTACTAAATTGCTAAACGGTACATTTGGCGCACGTTCTTTCCAAGTTGGTGCTGATTCAGGTGAAGCAGTACAACTTTCGTTCAATGACATCCGTGCTGATGCGATGAACAGCACATCGACGAAAGGTACAGCTGGTGTTGATTCTTCTTGGGAAGTTTCTGATGCAATGGCAACAGAAGATCTTAAAATCAATGGCACTGCTGTTCAAATAAAAGCTGGCGATGACATTGAAGAGCTAGCCACTAAAATTAACGGTGCTGTTGGTAATGTGAATGCTTCAGTTTCTACTATTCAAGTGGATGATGGCGCAGGTAATATGGTTGATAAGTTAGCACTACAAGTGGTTGCTGATTCTGACCAAGAAATTAAGTTTGAAGGTGCAGCAACTGTTGCAGCACTGGGTATGGCTGATGCTGCTGCCGGTACTGGTGGTGCTTCTGTTCAAAAAATCGATGTAACAAGTGTTGGTGGATCACAGCAAGCGGTCGCTGTACTTGATAACGCTCTGAAGCAAATCGATTCAGACCGTGCAAACTTAGGTGCATCTCAGAACCGTTTGAACCACACAATCAACAACTTGAATAACGTTAACGAAAACGTATCTGCTTCTAACAGCCGTATTCGTGATACAGATTTCGCAAAAGAAACGACAGAAATGACAAAGAACCAGATTCTTTCTCAGGCTTCTACTTCGATTCTTGCGCAAGCAAAACAAGCACCACAAGCTGCACTAAGCCTACTGGGTTAATCCAGCGAAGAACGGCAAGGGTAATCACATTGCCCTTGCCGTTTTTTTATGCCTTTTTTCTATCGTTCGTTAGTCCTGTATTAGCGCATTTTGCAATATATAAAGGTGAATGGTTATGGATGTAAAACCTATAGCAAGCTCATCTCCCTCAGTACAACTCAGTAATTCTGGCACAAAATTTGCTTTATCTTCTGCTGATTCTCAAGGTTTGCCGCCGATCTCCGATAAACTGAATCAAAGTCATATTCAGCAAAGTAGTGATAAAGGGCAAACGGATATTCGTCGCGTTGAACAAACAGCATCGGTCGAGAAGCAAAATGAAATGCAGCGCCAACAACTTGAAAAAGTGGTTGAACGCCTTGAAGAGTTTGTTGGCACCCTAAATAAAGGGCTCGCATTTCGTATTGATGAAGAATCAGGCCGCAGCATTGTCACTATTTATGATAAGAGCAGTGGTGAAATTGTTAGACAGATTCCAGACGAAGATATTTTAACGCTATCCCGCCAAATTGCATCACACTCAGGGGGGTTAGTAACAACGCAAGTGTAATTATTGTCATCATTTGAGGTAGTTAATGAATATAGGCGCAGCGGGTACCGCTTCCGGTCTTGATATTAACGGTATGGTAAAAAGCATTGTCGATGCTGAACGAGCACCCAAAGAATCACGTATTAATCAACAACGTGATCAGGTTGATGTGAGCTTAAGTGCTTACGGAAGACTAAAAGGCTCGTTAGATACCATGAAAAATTTGATGGCAGATTTTCGTCGTAATGACGTGATGTCTGCACGTAGCGTATCGATTGACAACGATGAGGTTTTAGCTGCAAACGTCTCTTCTGAAGCCATTCCTGGAAAATACACCGTTAATGTTCAGCAGCTTGCTCAGTCTCATAAAATTGTTTCCAGTTCTTTTGATGAAAAAGAGAAAATGGGAGCGGGTAAACTATCAATGGCATTGGGTGGTAAGCCGTTTACGGTCGATATTCCAGCCGATGAAAGTAAAATTCTTGATGTTGTTCGGTTGATTAACCGAGCACCAGACAACCCCGGTGTAATGGCCTCCGTTATCAAAGATGATAATGGCGCTCGCCTTGTGCTAGCAGCAGATAAAACAGGTGAACAAAATAGCATTAAAGTAAACGTTGAGGCGCCTGCATTCAGCACATTACAAAAATTTGGTTTTAACATTAATAACGATGCTAATTCGATGAGGGAAATGCAGCCTGCTGTGGATTCACGGGTGTTAATTGATGGCTTAGCATCAGTTACAAGCAGCACGAACAACATTGAAGATGCGATTAATGGTGTTGATATTGATCTTAAAAAGCTGACTGATGGCGTCGATACGCCTGATGTTGTGGTCGATGTAGGCTACGATCGCAATCAAGTGGGTGGTTCGATAGAACAGTTCGTTAATGCTTATAATCAGTTCTTCGATGTAAGCCAAGAATTGGGTCGGTTTGATCCTGAATCGCAAGAAAAAGGCCCATTAGTGGGTGATAGCATTACTCGTTCTGTTACGAATCAACTTCGAGGGGCATTTGCTAATCCCGTTGAAGGCGCACCTGAATCAATTCAAACACTGAGTGAACTGGGCATTACAACGACCATGGCGGGGCGCTTAGAAGTCGATTACGACATATTAGATAAGCAACTTGATCAGAACTTTAACGACGTGGGCGAATTCTTTGGTGGGCAAAACGGCTTTGCTCGCCGCATTGAAGATTTGATCCATTCTTATACTGGCATCACAGGCAGTATTAAAGGGCGTGAAAATAGCTTGAATGATCAAGTGATGCGATTGAATACCGATCAAACGAATTTAGATCGCCGTATGGAGAGCGTAAAGCAACGTACGCACGATCAATTTGTCGCGATGGATGCAGCAATGGGACAAATGAAAGGGCAGTTAGGCTCGATGATGAGCATGATGCCACAGTTTTAATAATATGCTTTTAGTTTCTGGTTTTAAAAGCATGGATTTACGCTAAATAAGTCGTAAATACAGTCACTTATAAAGCGAAAAACAAAGACATAAAGAGAGCTTAACATGCAGCGTTTGAATGAATTAGATAACCAACTGGAGTCGCTACTTGCGGTCGATAGTGATGTTGCCTCTGATTTATTGCAAGGTTTGCTGCAACAGCGCGAACAGCTTCTTCAACAGTTAATGGCTGCACCTGAATGCTTGAATAAAGCAGACTGGCAAACAGCCGTTGAACGTACAACAAGTATACTTGCTCGAATTCGTCACCATAGAGATAACTCGGCAGGTCAATTACAACGGTTTCAGCACGGGCAACGCTCGATGCAGGCTTATAATAAATTTCGGTAAGGTAATAACATGGCAATGAGAGGATCTCTACAGGCTTATAAACGAGTCTCTGTTGATAGTCAGCTAACATCAGCATCACCACACCGTGTGATCCAGATGTTAATGGCAGGCGCAATCGAACGCCTTATTCAGGGCAAAGCGTCAATGGAGCAAGGTAACATTGCTGTTAAAGGCGAACGTTTAGGGAAAGCGCTAGACATCATTATTAGTTTACGCAGTTGTTTATCAATGGAAGATGGCGGTGATATCGCGTCTAATCTTGATGCACTATATGATTTTATGATCCAGCAAATCTATAAGGCAAACCAAGAAAACATCCCTGAACCAATTGATGACGTCATTGATATGTTGCGTGAAATCAAATCAGCATGGGAGCAAATTCCGACTGAATTTCACAATATTACTCAACTTGAAATGTAGTGAAGCAATTATTTTCGATTATCTCTGGTGTTTAGCGAGAGATAATCGTTTTTATTAAAAATAAAGAATTTGGTTATTATATGAAAAAGAAAACCCATAATTCTTTATAATTTAATAAGGTATGCTCATTCTTTACGTCAATAGCATGTTTGTTTAGATTATTTTTTTCTGCTTTTTGTCTCTATTTTCATTTTACCTTGTACTGGTATCACAGCTTTTGGCTGTCTCTGGTTGCCTTATCCTGTGCATTTATTACAATAGCAGCATACCTCTGGTTGCTGTTCCTCTCGAATACGCCACAAAATAGAACATTACCTTAAAGGCAGGCAATATCAATCTTATGCAAGGTTTAGCAAAGATCCTCGTTATTGATGACGATCTGCAGCATCGTCATGACTTAAGTGTCATTCTTAATTTTGTTGGTGAACAGCATGAAGCCGTTTCAACAAATGAAGTTGATAGCTCTCTTTGGGAGAAGGCTTGGGGCGCTTGTCTGTTGGGGAAAATAAACTCCGGTAAATCACTGAATAAAATTTCCGATTTTTTACGCATTCATAATCATATTCCAGTGATTGCATTATCAAACCACGATAATGAATTAGCAGGTTTACCTAATTATGTGGGGGAGTTATTACTGCCACTTAATTACAATCAGTTAACAGATGCACTACGCCATTGTCAGGAATTTCTTGGCAAGCAGACATTGCATGTGCCACAGCTAGGAAGAAAAAACACGTTATTCCGTAGCATGGTGGGGCGTAGTGAGAGCATTAGTCAGGTTCGACGATTAATTGAACAAGTATCATCAACTGATGCGAGTGTTCTAATTCTAGGTGAATCAGGTACTGGCAAAGAAGTTGTCGCGCGTAATATTCATTACCATTCTTCGCGTGGTAAAGGGCCTTTTGTGCCCGTTAACTGTGGTGCAATTCCTTCTGAATTGTTAGAAAGTGAGCTTTTCGGTCATGAGAAGGGCGCATTTACGGGTGCTATTTCATCTCGTAAAGGGCGTTTTGAATTAGCCGAAGGTGGCACATTATTCCTTGATGAGATCGGTGATATGCCGATGTCAATGCAAGTTAAATTATTACGCGTTTTACAAGAACGTAGTTTCGAGCGTGTTGGTGGGAATAACACAATCAAAGTTAATGTGCGTATTGTCGCGGCAACGCATCGTAACCTTGATGAAATGATTGCTGATAATACATTCCGCGAAGATCTTTACTATCGCTTGAATGTATTCCCAATTGAAATGCCAGCATTGCGTGAACGTATTGAAGACATTCCATTATTACTTCAAGAGTTATTAGCAAGAATGGAAGCTGAAGGCGCGAAACTTATTCATTTCACTCCTCGTGCTATTACATCACTGATGGAGCATGAATGGGCGGGTAATGTTCGTGAATTAGCCAATTTGGTTGAGCGCTTAATTATTCTTTATCCTGGTGAAATGGTTGATGTGAACCATTTACCAATGAAATATCGCTATAGCCACATTCCTGATTTTCAACCGGAAGACAACTTCTTATCAACAGAAGAGCAAGAACAATCGGCATTGGCTGATATGTTTGCCTCTACGTATGTTGAAGAAGAGGATCCGGCAGGTTTGAATGATTTACCACCAGAAGGCTTAAATCTAAAAGAGATGTTAGCCGAACTAGAAGTGGAAATGATTCGTCAAGCATTAGAAGCACAAGCGGGAGTGGTTTCTCGTGCCGCAGATATGCTGGGCATGCGTCGTACAACCTTGGTTGAAAAAATGCGGAAATACGGATTGAGCAAAGAAGACATTCGTTAATACCGACACCGCTTTGATATATTACAAACAGCTCTTATTTGAAAGAATAAGGGCTGTTTGTGTATTGGGGGCTTATACCAATTCCATTAATTATCTGACCATTCAGAACACTACAGGGAGTCGAGTTCAAGAATAGCGGTTGATAGAAGAGTGGCTCTCTTTTGAAATCGCTAGACACAGAAATTGACTTACAGTGATGCTCCCTTTAGGCGAGTTTAAAATACTTTTATACTGCATCAATAAATTTCAATTTAGAGCCACTAGATTTTCAATTTATCTCCTTGTCTAAAAGCATTTTAACTCTCGCTGAATTGATCAGATAATTAATGGATTTGGTATTATTATGACTTTCTCTTCGTACTTTTTGACTGTCAATTTTTAAATGTGTCATTTTTTTGACCTTGTGTTCAATGTTTTTTGTTTTGTAACTAATTGATATTATTTGTTATATTTTGGCATGGAAAATGCTTTATATGGTTTTTGTACGTTACTATTCGGTGTAAAATGGACGAGATAGAATCCCCGCTGGGAACGCTGAGCCAACAAGTCAGTCGTTATAAACAAGTATTGGAAGTTATGCCTTCAGGTGTAATTTTGCTTGATCCTATGGGGTGTGTCTGCGAAGCCAATCCTGAGGCGCACCGTTTACTTGGTGCACCGTTAGAAGGTGAGCGATGGTTTGCGGTTATCCAGCGTGCTTTTGCGCCGCAAGACGACGATGGACATGAGGTATCATTACGTAGTGGACGTAAAGTAAAGCTAGCTATTTCTGCTTCTGATGCTGGGCAATTGATTTTTATTACCGATATGACGGAAACCCGTCTTTTACAATCACGTATCAGTGAAATGCAACGTTTATCATCGTTAGGTAAAATGGTTGCATCGTTAGCGCATCAAGTTAGAACACCATTATCTAGCGCTATGTTATATGCTGCTAATTTGTCGACACCTAATTTGAACACCCAAACTCGTGAACGTTTTCAAACCAAACTGGTTGATCGATTGCATGACTTGGAAAAACAAGTCAATGATATGTTGTTGTTTGCCAAAGGGGGCGATAACAAAGTTATAAGCCGCTTTAGCATTGAAAGTTTACTTAATGAATTAGAGTGCATGGTTGAAGCGCAAGTTTTAACGAACAAGGTTGATTTCAGCATTGATTGTGATGATGAAAGTGTGATGATCTTAGGTAATGAAAATGCATTGGCTAGCGCATTAAGTAACCTGATCACAAATGCGATTCAAATGTCAGAGTATGTTGAGGCAATCTGTAAAATTGCAATCACCTGTAAAGTACAAGGTGACAATATAAGCTTATCAGTTTCAGATAATGGTCCCGGCATTGCGTTAGATATGCAGGCGAAAATTTTAGAACCCTTTTATACCACACGGCAACAAGGCACTGGGCTCGGTCTCGCGGTTGTCCAAATGGTTGCGAACGCACACGATGGTAGACTGTCATTGGTCTCTGAACTAGGGCAGGGGGCTTGCTTTAGTATTACGATGCCTTTAGTGCAAGAGCAAATGCCGTTAGCGACAGAGGCGAGTACAGAAAGCCGTTAAGCTAGCTCACAGTGAATAATAAAAATAAGCGATAAGGGAATTTTGATGAATCAAAGCCGCGTATTAGTTGTCGAGGATGACAAAGGCCTTCGTGAAGCATTAGTTGATACATTAGCGCTAGCGGGTTACCAATGGTTAGAAGCTGATAGTGCCGAGAAAGCATTGCTTATTTTAAAATCTGAACCCGTTGATATTGTGGTGTCGGATGTACAAATGGCAGGCATGGATGGATTGGGTTTATTACGGAATATTAAGCAAAATTGGCCTAAAACACCGGTTTTACTGATGACTGCTTACGCGAATATTGAAGATGCTGTATCTGCCATGAAAGAGGGTGCTATCGATTATATGGCGAAGCCATTTGCACCTGAAGTATTACTTAATATGGTGAGCCGTTATGCTCCTACTCGCTGTGCCTCAAGCCAAGCTATTGTTGCTGATGAAAAAAGTCTAAAATTACTCGCTTTAGCCGAAAAAGTCGCCAAAACAGATGCTAATGTCATGGTGCTTGGACCTAGTGGTTCAGGTAAAGAAGTCATGTCACGGTATATTCATGATCACTCTACTCGTAGTGATGGGCCTTTTGTTGCCATTAACTGCGCCGCAATTCCAGATAACATGCTGGAAGCGACATTATTTGGTTATGAAAAAGGGGCCTTTACTGGCGCGGTTCAAGCTTGTCCTGGTAAGTTTGAACAAGCACAAGGCGGAACAATTTTACTGGATGAAATCAGTGAAATGGATCTGAGCCTACAAGCCAAATTATTACGTGTATTACAAGAACGGGAAGTTGAACGTTTAGGTAGTCGAAAAAGTATTAAATTAAATGTTCGGGTACTTGCGACTAGTAATCGCGATCTAAAGCAATATGTTGCACAAGGACACTTCCGAGAAGATCTATATTACCGCTTAAATGTATTCCCATTAGTATGGCCAGCACTGTCTGAACGCAAAGGTGATATTACCCCGTTAGCACGTTTTTTTGTCGAGCGTCATTGCATGAAGCAAGGTTTACCCGTGCCAGTAATTAGCGTGAATGCAGAAGTGAAGTTACAACAATATGAGTGGCCGGGTAATGTAAGAGAGCTTGATAATGTAATTCAACGTGCACTCATTTTATGTGATAGCCGTAGCATTGAAAGTGAGCATATTTTGCTTGAAGGGTTAGATTGGCTAGATGCTATCGGTTTGCAAAATGCCGTTCAGGCAGAATTAAACACTGGCAATAAACCTGTTGTCCCCAACATTGAGCCTTTACAAACAGCGCCTACACGCGATGGGCTCGGTAGTGAGCTACGTGAACAAGAGTTTATTATTATTATAGATACCATAAAAGCGTGCGAGGGGCGTCGAAAAGATGTTGCTGAACAGCTAGGAATTAGTCCGCGAACCCTACGCTATAAATTAGCCAAAATGCGCGATGCCGGAATAGAGATCCCACTCTGATTAATAAATAATTACCACTTAATACGATTACGGCTTAAAACGGGCGTTAAGCTTGCAGTATTAGGGCTTAAGCGGTGATAATCGATGAAAATGTCAATATGCTGACTTTGCGAGGAATAGAATGAACGTAAATGGACTACAAGCAGAAATGAAAGTGATGGGCTTGGAGGCTCAAAATACTTCTCGTCCAGCAACTGGGCAGCAAGTTAGTGCCGATTTTGGTGCTTTGTTTAACGATGCGGTTAAATCTGTAAATCAGCTACAAAGTCAGTCGAGTGATTTAAGTACCCGTTTTGATCAAGGCGATCGCAGTGTATCGTTATCTGATGTCATGATTGCCCGTAATAAGTCGAGCGTGGCTTTTGAAGCGACGGTACAGGTACGCAACAAGATGGTTGAAGCGTACAAAGAATTAATGAATATGCCCGTATAATGCAGGAAGTTAGTTAGTGTCGGAACAAAACCGCGAATTAGCTGTTGCAGGCAATGATGCATCAACTCAAATGGTCACAGACGGTGATCTTGAATTGCAGAATCCTGATGCAGAAGAAAAAAGTGCCACACGCGTCGACAGTGTACTCGGAAACCTAGATTTATTACGTCAGGTTATTCTTGTGCTATCTGTCTCTATTTGTGTAGCGTTAATTGTAATGATGGTGATGTGGATTAAAGAACCTGAAATGCGTCCTTTAGGTACTTATGACACAGCTGAACTGATTACGATTCTTGACCATTTTGATCAAACAAAAGTTAAGTACGAATTAGATGGCAACACGATTCGTGTACCTGCAGATAATTTTTCTTCGATTCAATTAGGGCTTACCCGTGCAGGCTTGAACAACGCCGTTGCTGAAGGCGATGAAATATTATTACAAGACATGGGTTTTGGTGTATCTCAACGCCTAGAAGGCGAGCGCTTAAAATTAAGTCGAGAACGACAACTGGCGCGTGCGATTGAACAAATTCGTCAAGTACGTAAAGCGCAGGTGCTATTGGCGATGCCTAAGCAAAGTGTTTTTGTTCGTCATAATCAAGAAGCATCGGCCACGGTATTCTTAACGTTAGGTACCAATGGTTCTTTGAAGCAGCCAGAAGTTGATTCAATTGTTGATATGGTAGCAAGTGCTGTTCCCAGTTTAAAACCAAATCGAGTAACAGTAACAGATCAACATGGTCGTTTACTGAGTTCAGGTACAGAAGACGCATCAGCGACTGCACAACGAAAAGAATATGAATTAGAGCGTAAGCAAGAACAAGCGATGCGCGAAAAAATTGATTCGATTTTAATCCCGATCCTTGGCTTTGGTAATTATACCTCGCAAGTTGATGTCGCGATGGATTTCAGCGCACAAGAAGAAACCCGCAAACGTTTTGACCCATCGACGCCGTCAACTCGAAGTGAATACACGGTTGAGAATTACAATAACGGTAATATTGTTGCCGGTATTCCGGGGGCTTTGAGTAATCAACCTCCTGCAGATGCATCTATCCCTCAAGATATTGCTGACATGCAATCGGGTCGAGGTTCTAGTGACGGCGCATCTCACCGAGAAGCAACCCGTAACTTTGAGCTTGATACTGTAATCAGTCATCTACGTGCTCAAACTGGCACGGTAAGCCGTCAAACGGTCTCGGTCGCGGTTGATTATAAATCACTAACGAACCCTGAAACGGGGGAAGTAACACGCGTACCAGTAAGCGAAGCTGAGTTGCTTAAAATTCGCCGTTTATTGATGGGTGGTGTTGGTTTTTCTGAAGCTCGTGGCGATATGTTAGAAGTTATAGCAATGCCATTTGCATTACCAACACAAGAACTGATTGCTGAGTTACCTATTTGGGAAAATCCGAATTTCAATACGTGGGTGCGTTGGTTAGCTGCGGCACTGGTTATTATTGTTATCGTGATCGTATTGATTCGCCCTGCAATGAAAAAACTGTTGTATCCACATCAAGCTGCAGACGGTACACCATTAGATAAGAACGGTTTGCCAATCTT
The DNA here is from genome assembly GCF_003026285.1 of Photobacterium profundum. Lineage (GTDB taxonomy): Bacteria > Pseudomonadota > Gammaproteobacteria > Enterobacterales > Vibrionaceae > Photobacterium > Photobacterium profundum. The sequence continues at coordinate 883,159 of NZ_PYOD01000001.1, read as the reverse complement.
ATCGTCTGGTGATGATATTGATCTTATTGGCTCTGAATTAGACAGTGTTGATGGTTTCGAATTAAGCAGCAGTAATTTAGATTTACCGAATTTGCATAAAGATGAAGATTTATTAAAAGCAGTCAGAGCACTGGTTGCCAACGAGCCTGATTTAGCGGCTCAAGTTGTGAAAAATTGGGTGAATGAAGATGGCTAATGAAGTTGCTACAGCAGAAGAAAAAAAGTTTGATGCCAACTCGCTATCAGGTATTGATAAAGCAGCCATTCTGTTATTAAGCCTAAGTGAACAAGATGCCGCGACTATTATTCGCCACCTAGAACCCAAGCAAGTGCAGCGGGTGGGTGGTTCGATGGCAAGCATGGCAGATTTAAACCAAGATAAAGTGTCAGCAGTTCATCGACATTTTCTTGAAGATATTCAGAAGTACACCAGCATTGGTATGGGTAGCGAAGACTTTGTTCGTAATACATTAATTGCTGCGTTAGGTGAAGATAAAGCCAATAACTTGGTTGATCAAATTTTAATGGGCAGTGGCTCGCGTGGTTTAGATTCGTTGAAATGGATGGATCCTCGTCAGGTTGCGAGCATCATTTTGAATGAACACCCGCAGATCCAAACCATTGTATTATCGTATTTAGAACCCGAGCAATCAGCTGAAATACTGGCACAGTTCCCTGAGCGTGTACGACTCGACTTAATGATGCGTATTGCTAATTTAGAAGAAGTACAACCAGCAGCTCTACATGAATTGAATGACATCATGGAGAAACAATTCGCTGGTCAAGCGGGTGCTCAAGCGGCGAAAATTGGTGGCATGAAGGCGGCGGCAGAAATCATGAACTACCTCGATAACAGTGTTGAAGGTATGTTGATGGATCAAATTCGTGAGAACGATGAAGATACCGCCACACAAATTCAAGATCTGATGTTCGTGTTCGAAAACCTTGCTGAAGTGGATGATCGTGGTATTCAGGTTATCTTACGTGATGTGCCACAAGACCTATTACAAAAAGCCCTTAAAGGTGCAGATGATATGCTGCGTGAGAAAATCTTACGTAATATGTCTAAACGTGCGGCTGAAATGCTACAAGATGATTTAGAAGCCATGGGACCAATCCGTGTAGCTGATGTCGAAATGGCACAAAAAGAAATTTTATCGGTAGCTCGTCGTTTAGCTGATGCTGGTGAAATTATGCTGACAGGTAACGGCGGTGCTGATGAGTTCTTATAATCAATTTTTCGCAAATTTATAGCAGGGTGTTGTTATGAATGATGATCGTCGCCGTGGTTTCTTGCGTGTATCTGAGCATCAAGCAGAAGAGCTTGAACGCTGGGCGTACCCAGATTACAGCAAGACACAAGAAGCACCACGTGATAACGCCTTAAACTATGATCCTCTTTGGCAACCACAAGAGTTGGAAGAGGAAGAAGAGCAGGGGCCACCGCCCCTTACGGCTGCCGATCTGGAAGATATTCGCCAGTCTGCGAGTGATGAAGGTTTTAATGAAGGCAAAGCCACAGGTCACACTGAAGGCTTCGACGTCGGTAAAATTGAAGGCCTTGAAGCAGGGCATGCTGAAGGTCTTGAGCAGGGTTTAGCGCAAGGACTCGAGCAGGGACAGGCACAAATAACAGAGCATGTATCGCACCTTACTCAGTTAGTCGAAAAATTAGCAAACCCGCTGAAACAGCTTGATGCGGAAGTGGAAAGCCAAGTAGTCAGTTTGGTGACTAGCTTAACGCGAGAGCTAATTCGAGTTGAAGTCCAAACCAACCCGCAAGTGATGTTGAACACCATTCGTGAAGTGATTGCGACATTGCCTATTGCTGAACGCCAAACACGATTAAGTCTTCATCCTGATGATCTTGAAAATGTGCGTCAAGCCTATGGTGATGAAAACCTTGTTGAACGTAAATGGACATTGATTGGCGAACCATCGCTTAATCGTGGTGATCTACAAGTTCAATCAGGAGACTCAACCGTTGATTATTATATCGACGATCGTATTCGCCATTTGTTAGAACAATTTAGCGGTGTAAACAATCAACGAAGCGAAGCGCTATAATGTCTTCCCCACTGGCTAGCCGTCTTTCTCAATATCAAACTAAAGGCATTGCGTGCCGTCCTATTGCATCTGGGCGACTTGTGCGTGTTGTTGGCCTCACGCTAGAAGCCATTGGCTGTCGTGCGCCGGTCGGTAGCTTATGTATTGTTGAAACCCTCAATGGTGACTTAGAAGCAGAAGTCGTTGGTTTTTCCGGTGAAATACTATTCTTAATGCCGAGTGAACAATTGTTAGGTGTAATGCCTGGGGCTAAAGTAACCCCTGTATTACATGATAATGGTTTACCTGTTGGCTCTGAACTGCTTGGGCGCGTCATTGATGGTGTGGGCAATCCACTCGATGGGCTAGGTGATATATTTACTGAAAAGCGTGCTTCGTTTACATCTCCTGCTATCAACCCTCTTTCGCGTAAGCCTATCAAAGAACCGTTAGATGTCGGCATTAAAGCCATTAATGGTTTACTTTCTGTGGGGAAAGGGCAGCGAATTGGTTTATTTGCCGGTTCTGGTGTGGGTAAATCTGTCACGTTGGGCATGATGACCCGAGGAACAACCGCTCAGGTTGTTGTTGTGGGGTTGATTGGCGAGCGTGGTCGAGAAGTAAAAGAATTTATTGATGAAATTCTAGGGGAAGAAGGGCGTAAGCGTGCGGTGGTGATTGCAGCACCTGCGGATACATCACCGTTAATGCGCTTAAAAGGCTGTCAAACGGCATTGACTATAGCGGAGTATTTCCGTGATCAAGGTTTAGATGTGTTGCTATTAATGGATTCACTGACCCGTTTTGCCCAAGCACAGCGAGAGATCGCATTATCTGTCGGTGAGCCACCTGCAACTAAGGGTTACCCACCGTCTGTATTTGCAAAGCTTCCTGCTTTAGTTGAGCGTGCTGGTAACGGTTCTGGTGATCAAGGCTCTATTACCGCCTTTTTTACCGTATTAACCGAAGGGGATGATTTGCAAGATCCCATTGCTGATGCATCTCGCGCTATCCTTGATGGCCATATTGTATTGTCTCGTGAAATGGCAGATGCAGGGCATTATCCGGCGATTGATGTTGAGCGTTCGGTCAGTCGTGTTATGCCCGCGATTGTTGATGATGAGCATATGTTGATGTCGAAAGCAGTAAGACAGATATTGTCTATTTGCCGTAAGAACCAAGACTTGGTATCAATTGGCGCTTACAAGCCGGGCACCGATCCTAATATCGATCAGGCATTTAGCTTTAAGCCGAAATTAGATGCGTACTTACAACAAGAAATGAAAGAAGCTGTCCCGTATGCAATGTGTGTGAATATGCTGCGTTCGACCCTTGGTGGGTAAGCTCTAAGTTGGAATTATTATGTCAAATAACGCATTAAATTTGATTTTAGAGCATGCTAAAGAAGAGGAGCATCAGGCCTCTCTTGCCTTAAATCAAGCACGTATTGAACGTCAGAATTACCTACAACAATTACAGCAAATAGAACAGTATCGATTAGATTATTGTAAACAACTATCGACCCGTGGTCAGGAAGGTTTAACAGCCAGTTCATATGGGCATTTACAAAAGTTTCTTACTCAGTTAGATGAAACGCTCGCGAAACAAAAAGAAGCTGGGCATCAGTTTGAATTTCAAATTGAACAATGTAGCGAACACTGGAATGAAGTAAGAAAAAAGCGTCGTTCAATCGAATGGCTGCTTGAGAAAAAGCAAACAGAACGACAAAAAATGCTCGACCGGCAAGAGCAGAAAATGATGGATGAGTTTTCGACCCTGCAATTTGCACGACGAAATTTATAAGCTCCATAATAAATGTGAAACTTGGCGCAATTCTTGCATTTAATGATTAACTGTTATTCTCATTATCTCGAGTGGCCATGAAATCGTCCAACTTTTTGTCAGCAGATATGGTGCCACCTTCGAAGGCCACTGCGGCAGCGAGTTCTTCTAAAAGTGCCGCTGTAACCAATAATACCGTTACTGAATTATCATCAGTAGATAAACTGACAGATAAAAGCACTCAGGCAGATCGTTTTTCGAGTGAGTATGAAGCGGCAGTTAAGGGCGATAAAGAACCTTCAGCTGAGATGATGAAAAAGTCATCTAATGATAATTTAGTTGCAAAAAATCAAACGGTTGATCTTAAAATTCAACCTGAAGAAACACATGTATTAGAGGTTAAAAGTAGCAACGATATCTCTCTTGATAGTGAGAGTACCGCTGTTTCCGATGTTGTTTCAATTACCGACGCTTCAGTTGCGGATGCTTCTGTTATTAATGGAATAGATCAAAAAGTAGCCGTTGATGCTGAGTCAAAGCAGCAAGTAATGGCTGACGGGGAAGCGCTCCTTAACCAGTTATCGGTATCAAATAAGCAGTTATCAGCACCAAGTGAGCAAGATGGCAAGTTATTGCCACCGCAACAAAGATCGGAAAAGGGTGAACAAGCTGTCATCCCTAAATTTACCCGTCAAAAAAATGGCAGCGGTGTTGAGGGGGAGTTACTTGCCTCTGGTTCGCTTACTCAAAATACGACACTTCAGCAAGAAAATAATCCGAGTATAACTAAAGAGCAGTTAGCGAAAACGCAGAAATCAGGCGGGTTAAGTGATGATGAGCTAGCAAAAGTGTTTGCATCATCCAGCGTTAACAGTGGTAGTCAAAAAAATGACAGCTCTGTTTTGTCTTCACAGAATATGCTCAATAAACCAGATATGGCGGATGATGCCAATATCGGTGAGGGCGAGATCGATAATGCAAAGATAAGTACCTCAGTTGTCGCTACGTCGGGTGCAGTGACTGAATCTGAAGATATGGGTGTAGATGTATCGCCAGCAGATAGTGGTCGACTCGCTATGGCTGGCGCATTGATGATGCCAAGCAATGAGCAAGCAATATCGACAGCAAAAAACACCTCACCGTCTGTACAAGCAGATATAACGTCATCGATACCTTGGTCGACATCTTCTTCAGCAGCCGTAGCAACAGTGTCAACTGGGGTGACAGCATCACCGCTTGTCGCTAGTCCAACAGAAGCTGTCGCGAGCCATTCAATGATGGACGTTGGTATTGGCATGACAGGTGCGGCAGCGTTGATAACGGATAGCGACAATACTGATGGCACTCAAACGAAAGAGATAAATAGTGCTGTTGCCAATACAGGGTTAGCAACAGGCATGGACAGTGTGTTAAATAATACGACGTTAAATACAGATAATAAAGCGAGTGACTTTTCTCAGCAACTCAGTAGCCTGAGTGGGCAGCAAGGTGGTTTGAATATGCAGGCAAAAAGTGAAGCATTAGCCCAAGCACAGTCACCGCTGCAGTTATCAAAAGATCAAGCTGGTGATCAGGTCTCTGAACGTATCAATATGATGATGTCGAAAAACTTAAAGCATGTTGATATTCGACTTGATCCACCTGAGCTTGGTAAATTACAAATTAGATTGTCACTTAACCAAGATCAGGCATCTGTTCAGTTTACCGTTGGTAACCAGCAAACTCGTGATTTAGTTGAGCATTCAATGCCAAGGTTACGAGAAATGCTGCATCAACAAGGCTTACAATTAGCACAAAGCTCAGTGCAGCAGGATGCGTCTCGTCAGGCATTTTCAGGGCAATCTGGCCAACAAAATCAAAATGATTCGGGCACACAGCAATCTGGTAATCATTCAGGTAATGGTTCTCATGCTGGTGGTGATAACCACGACGATAACATTATGTCGGGAGGTGAGGCTGTCGATATGTATGTTAAACCTGCAGATGATCGTGTCGACTATTATGCTTAATGCGTTAGAATTGCGGCCTAGATAATAAATTGGATATTGAGTGCAGTGTTAACTGATTTTTGTATTCGATATAAAATAATGAATTAAAGCTGATTACAAAAAAGGATTGTAAAACGAATGGCTGATGATGTTGAAAATACGGGAAGTAAAAAAAAGCTTTTTATTCTGATTGCATTGGCTGTAACGCTTTTGATTGGTGCAGCTGTAGCAGCATGGCTTTTAATGGGTGATGAAACACCTGAACCCGAGATGGCGACAACATCGGCAAATCAACAAGTTTCGACAGTCGTCGAGCCCGCGTACTATGTCATCATGCCACAGCCCTTTATTTTTAATGTTGTGGGTGACAAGCGTGATCGTGTTGTACAAGTAAAAGTTCAGCTAATGGTGCGTGGTAACAATAATGAAGCTCTCGCACAGCAACATATTCCGTTGATTGAAAGTACATTATTGCAATCATTTGGTGCCGCAACTGTCGAGCAGTTACGTACACCTAATGGACGTATTGATTTACGTAAGCAGGCATTATTTGCTATTCAATCTTCGATGGAAAAAATCTCTGGCCAGCAAGTAGTCGATCGTGTGCTATTTACTGGCTTCGTAATGCAGTAGGTTTAATGTGAGTGACTTATTAACTCAAGATGAAATCGACGCCCTTTTACATGGTGTCGACGACGTAGAAGATGAAGATGAACAATCCTTAAGTGAGACGGGGATATCTTCGTTCGATTTTTCGTCACAGGACCGTATTGTCCGTGGTCGAATGCCTACGCTGGAATTGATCAATGAACGTTTTGCTCGCCACATGCGGATCAGCTTGTTTAACATGTTGCGTAAAACCGCAGAAGTGTCGATTAACGGCGTTCAAATGATTAAATTTGGTGAATACCAAAATACATTGTATGTACCTACCAGTTTAAACATGGTGAGATTCCGTCCTTTAAAAGGCACGGCCTTGATAACCATGGAAGCACGTTTAGTTTTTATTTTAGTCGAAAACTTTTTTGGCGGAGATGGTCGTTTTCACGCCAAGATTGAAGGCCGTGAATTTACGCCAACAGAGCGTCGAATTGTACAAATGCTATTGAAATTAGTGTTTGAAGACTACCGAGAAGCGTGGTCTCCCGTCATGGGGGTTGAATTTGAATATCTAGATTCAGAAGTTAACCCGACCATGGCAAACATCGTTAGCCCAACAGAAGTCATTGTGGTGAGTTCTTTCCATATTGAAGTGGATGGCGGTGGTGGTGACTTCCATGTTGTTATGCCGTATTCAATGGTAGAGCCGATCCGCGAGTTATTAGATGCTGGTGTTCAAAGTGACAAAATGGACAAAGATGTCCGTTGGAGTATGGCACTGCGTGAGGAGATCATGGATGTACCTGTGAATCTTCGTGCTAAGTTATTGGATGTCGATTTATCGTTACGCGATTTAATGGAATTACAAGCTGGCGACATTATTCCTATTGATGTACCAGAGTCGGCAACCGTATTTGTAGAAGATCTGCCGACTTATCGCGCCAAGATGGGAAAGTCGGGTGATAACATCGCCTTAAAGATTACGCAAAAACTCAAGCGACCAGATATGGTCAAAACGGATTTAGCTTTTTTAGACCGTGATGAACTCGGCGCTGCATTGCTCAATATTAATAATTCAGACGATTAAAAATAGGTAATATTATGTCTCAGAATGATCAACAAATGGCTGACGATTGGGCTGCGGCACTTGCTGAGCAAACTGTCGATGGTGCACAACCCGCACCTTTAGAAGAGCTTGTTGATGAAAGTACGCCGATTTCGGATGATGAGCGTCGTAAACTTGATACGATCATGGATATTCCGGTCACTATTTCAATGGAAGTAGGGCGTACTCAAATTAGTATTCGTAACCTACTGCAATTGAACCAAGGTTCCGTTGTTGAACTTGACCGTATTGCTGGTGAGTCATTGGATGTTATGGTGAACGGCACATTGATAGCGCATGGTGAGGTTGTTGTCGTGAATGATAAGTTCGGTATTCGTCTTACCGATGTAATTAGCCAGACAGAGCGCATTAAGAAACTACGTTAAGGTTTGTTATGAGATCCCCTTTTTTAGCATTGGTTAGCTTTTGCTTGGTCGTTTTTACTGCGCCAGCATTGGCTGATTCTCTGGCTCCCGAAATGAATATAGCCACGACATTAGCTTCATTAGTGTTAGTGGTTATTTTTATTGTTTTTTTAGCTTGGTTATTAAAACGCATGAAGTTGCCTGGTATTCAAGGGGCAGATGGAGCACTTAAAGTCCTGAAGCAGCTACCGATAGGACAACGTGAACGTATTGTTTTATTACAAGTTGGTGAAGAGCAATTATTGGTTGGTGTTACTCAGCACAATATTTCTTTGTTGACGAAGCTAGAACAGCCTTTGGCTATGGATGCACAGCCGAGTGGTGATTTTGCGAACCACTTAAGTAAATTATTAAAGACCAATGATAAAAAATAACCTTATTGCTGTTGTTCTGGCGGCTTTTGCTTTCTTTGTCAGTTTACCTGTAATGGCAGAAATGGATGCAATGGTACTACCTGCGACGTCAGCCAGTGAAAGCGTAACCGTGAGTAGCATGCAAAACGACCAAGGCGCAGCGAGCTTTATTCAATCTGCAAGTCGTGGTGGTATTCCTGCTTTTTCTGTCACCACTAATCCTGATGGCGGCGAAGATTATTCGGTAACGTTGCAGATCCTCGGTTTAATGACGGCATTGGGTTTTCTACCAGCCATTGTTATTTTGATGACCTCATTTACCCGTATTGTTGTGGTGTTATCCATTCTTCGACAAGCAATGGGTTTACAACAAACGCCATCGAATCAGGTTATTATTGGTATTGCACTGTTTATGACATTCTTTGTGATGTCGCCAGTCATCGATAAAGTAAATATTGACGCTGTTCAGCCCTATATCAATGAAGAAATTACAGCCGCGCAGGCATTTGAAACAGCCCAAGTGCCGTTACGTCAATTCATGCTTAAACAAACACGTGTTAAAGACTTAGAAAGTTTCGTTAATATGTCTGGCTCGACAGCGACCGCACCCGAAGATGTGCCGATTACAGTATTGATTCCTGCGTTTATTACTTCTGAATTGAAAACAGCATTTCAGATTGGATTTATGTTGTTTTTGCCTTTCTTGATCATTGACCTTGTGGTCGCTTCTGTCTTGATGGCAATGGGTATGATGATGCTATCTCCAATGATTGTATCGTTACCTTTTAAGTTAATGTTGTTTGTTTTGGTTGATGGCTGGAACCTTATTTTGACCACGTTGGCGGGAAGTTTTGGTACTTAGATGTTTATTAATGCATCTGATCTCTTATTAAGTATCGAATCTAAAAAGGAAGTGTTATGACACCTGAAGCGTTTGTCGAAATATTTCAAGAAGCTTTGTTTATGGTACTTATCATGGTGTGTGCCATTGTTGTGCCTGGTTTATTAATTGGTCTAGTCGTTGCAGTTTTCCAAGCGGCCACCTCGATCAATGAACAAACATTAAGTTTCTTACCTCGATTAATAGTGACCTTGTTAGCGTTGATGTTTTTTGGACATATGATGACAGGAATGCTGATGGATTATTTTTTTCGCATCATAGATCGTATCCCCCAGATTTTATATTAGCGTTGCTTATGATTTTTTTGGATCACGCATAACCTATGACTTACCCGTCAGCACTTATACTCGATTGGCTTGCGAATTATTTTTGGCCCTTTACGCGCATTTCATCGATGATGATGACAATGACGTTTTTTGGCGCCCGTTTTGTCTCGCCTAGAATTCGTTTATACCTTGGTTTAACCGTTACTTTTGCTGTGATGCCTTCATTACCTGCAGTACCCGCTAACATTGAATTATTGTCTTTGCAGGGTTTTTTAATCACGGCCCAACAAATTGTTATTGGTGTATCTATTGGGTTAGTGACGCAATTTGTGACACAAACCTTTGTCTTGGTTGGGCAAATATTGGGTATGCAGTCTAGTTTAGGTTTTGCATCCATGGTTGATCCGGCTAATGGTCAGAATACACCTGTGCTTGGTCAGCTTTATTTGTTTCTTGCAATCATGCTGTTCTTGGCAACAGATGGTCACCTTGAAATGCTAAATGTTATTGTATTGAGTTTTAAAACATTGCCGATAGGGCAAGAAATGTTTCGCCCTGATGATTATTACCAATTAGCGGGTTGGTTTGGTCATATGTTTAAAGGTGCACTTAACATGGCATTAGCCGGTGTTATTGCTTTGTTGACGGTAAACTTATCGTTTGGCGTAATGACGCGAGCTGCACCACAGTTGAATATCTTTGCATTGGGCTTTTCATTTGCATTGCTACTGGGTTTACTAATCAGTTGGTATTTGGTTATGGGGATGTTGCCTCAGTATCAACATGCTTGGGATTTTGGTTTTCAGCAGATTTGTAGCCTGATTAGGGTGGATTGCTGATGGCTGAGTCTGATGGGCAGGAACGCACCGAAGACGCCACGGCCAGAAAGCTCGAGCAAGCTCGAGAAAAAGGGCAAGTGGCACGTTCCAAAGAATTAGCGTCTGTTGCTGTATTAGTAATGGGTGCTGTTTCGCTTATGTGGTACGGCGAAGGGCTAGGTAAAGCATTAGCTGAAATAATGACACAAATGTTTTCGCTTAGTCGTGAAGAAATTTACGATCTTAATCGGTTATTTTCAATAATGCTTACTGCTATCTGGAGTGTTGTTTTTCCGCTTGGTTTGGTATTGATCGTTCTATTTACAGCGGCGCTGATTGGTGCGGCTGGTTTAGGCGGAGTGAGTTTTTCTGCTGAAGCGGCAATGCCTAAATTATCAAAAATGAACCCGATGAGTGGGTTCAAGCGCATGTTTGGCATGCAAAGTTGGGTTGAACTCATTAAATCAATTCTGAAGGTTTTGTTGGTTACGGGTGTTGCTGCTTACTTAATGTATTCAAGCTTGAACGATTTCTTCTTATTAAGTCTAGAAATTTATCCGTCTAATATATTTCATGCGCTTGATATTTTGATGCAATTTATTTTGTTGATTTGTTGTTCACTGCTGGTGATTGTGGCAATAGATGTGCCATATCAAATTTGGCAGCACAACGAACAATTAAAAATGACCAAGCAAGAAGTGAAAGATGAATACAAAGATACAGAAGGTAAACCTGAAGTAAAAGGGCGTATTCGCATGCTTCAGCGTGAAATGGCACAACGGCGAATGATGGCTGATGTGCCTCAAGCAGATGTTATTATTACCAACCCAGAGCATTTTTCGGTTGCGCTACGTTATGATCCTAAACTCGATTCGGCTCCTATTGTTATCGCTAAAGGCGTAGATCATGCCGCGTTGAAAATCAGAGAGATCGCGAATAAGCATAATATCGATATTGTTCCGGCCCCACCGTTGGCACGTGCTATTTATCATACCACTGAGTTAGAGCAGCATATTCCTGATGGGTTATTTGTTGCCGTTGCTCAGGTATTAGCATATATCTTCCAATTGAAGCAATATCGAAAAGGGCAAGGTAAGCGCCCTAAGCTGGCAAAAGAATCGATGACTATCCCGACAGAGCTACGTCATTAAAATGTGTTTTGAGTATATATTGGATATGAGCCAGACAGGATGTGTTGCTTAAATAGTGTTCATGTTAGGACTTTTTCAATTTACGCTCTAACTTATAATGTTGTAAATAATGGCTAGAATCACAAAATACACTCCTTTTCTAATTGCTTATATAAATATCTGTTAACCTCCATTGTCGTCAAAAAAATGACAAATATCTAGGCATGATTCTTGCTTTGGTAGTTATTCTTTCTGGTCGCTCGAATACATTAATCTGAGCCACTATTGTCATGTGTGCCGTGTTGAAAAATTAAGATTTCATGAAACTATCGCTACCATTTTTGGATAAATTACCGTTATCCCGGTTACAATCTTTGCCTGCAGTAGGCGCACCATTCATGGTATTGGCAACATTGGCAATGATTATCTTGCCGATGCCTCCAATGCTATTGGATATGGCATTCTCTTTTAATATCGCGCTATCGTTGGTGGTGTTACTGGTTACTATCTATACCCGCCGTCCACTCGATTTTGCTGCATTTCCAACTGTACTATTAATTGCCACTTTATTGCGATTAGCCCTTAACGTTGCCTCGACCCGAGTTGTTTTACTCTATGGCCATGAAGGCCCTGATGCAGCAGGGCAAGTGATTGATGCCTTTGGCTCAGTTGTGATAGGCGGAAACTATGCGGTTGGTTTGGTCGTCTTTCTTATTTTGATGATCATTAACTTCATGGTTGTGACGAAAGGTGCTGGACGTATTTCAGAAGTCAGCGCGCGTTTTACCTTGGATGCTTTACCTGGTAAACAGATGGCGATAGATGCCGATTTGAATGCAGGTTTAATCGATCAAGATCAAGCACGTACTCGTCGTTTCGAAGTAACAAAAGAAGCGGATTTTTACGGTTCGATGGATGGTGCGTCGAAATTTGTAAAAGGTGATGCGATTGCGGGTATCTTGATTCTTTGCATCAATATTATTGGTGGATTGATCATTGGTATGGTGCAACATGACTTGCCATTTGGTGAAGCTATTCAAATATATAGCTTACTGACCATTGGTGATGGGTTGGTAGCTCAGATACCGTCACTGCTACTGTCGATTGGTGCGGCGATGATGGTAACCCGTCAAAATACTGACGAAGACATGGGGCAACAACTGTATTTTCAGTTGTTCAATAATCCACAGTCGTTAGTAGTGACGGGCGGTATTTTATTTGTAATGGGTATCGTACCCGGTATGCCGCATATACCGTTCTTGTTATTAGCGGCCATGATAGGTGGTTTCGCTTACTGGCGAATTAAGAAAGAAAAACGTGATGCGCTTATCGAAAAAGACGCACCATCAACAGAACTGGCGTTGCAACCTTCACAAAAAGAGCTCTCATGGGATGATGTTCAACCCGTCGATATTGTTGGGCTTGAAGTTGGCTATCGTTTAATCCCTATGGTCGATAAAGAGCAAGGCGGAGAGTTACTTGATCGTGTGAAAGGGGTGCGTAAAAAACTATCACAAGATTTTGGCTTTCTTATTCCTCCCGTACACATTCGTGATAATTTGGAGTTGCCACCGAATAGCTATCGTATCAGCTTGATGGGTGTAGCTTGTGGCGAAGCCAATATTCACCCTAATATGGAATTAGCGATTAACCCAGGGCAGGTGTTTGGTACGATTGATGGTGAGACAACCACAGATCCTGCTTTTGGATTAGAAGCTGTATGGATAATGGAATCACAGCGCGAGCACGCGCAAGCATTAGGTTATACCGTTGTAGATTCCGCAACGGTATTGGCAACACATTTAAGTCAAATATTGACCAATAGTGCATCACAATTACTCGGACATGAAGAAGTACAGAATTTACTTGAGATGCTAGGTCAATCAACACCGAAATTGGTTGATGGTTTTGTGCCGGATCAGTTGCCGCTAGGTGCGGTGGTTAAAGTGATGCAAAACTTGCTGAATGAGGCAATTCCTGTCCGCGATATACGAACAATTATTCAGACATTGTCGGAGTACTCATCAAAGAGTCAAGATCCTGACATTCTAACTGCGGCGGTTAGAATTGGCTTGAAGCGTTTAATCGTACAAGAAATCAATGGTATAGAGATTGAATTGCCTGTGATTACATTGGTTCCAGAATTGGAACAAATTTTGCATAAAACAATGCAATCTGCTGGTGGTGAATCGTCAGGTATTGAACCTGGTTTAGCTGAACGACTTCAACGTTCATTGACTGAAGCAACGCAACAGCAAGAGTTGAAAGGGGAGCCGGCAGTATTACTGACGTCTGGTGTCTTACGTTCAACACTTGCTAAGTTTGTTAAAAATACAATACCAAGCTTGCGCGTGCTGTCTTATCAAGAAGTGCCTGATGAGAAGCAAATACGTATCGTGAATGCAGTCGGTAATTAATCGCTGTTTGTGAAGAGCCTTATTGGCTAATTGCTTGGTCTGTTAATTGGATTTGATGGGAATCTCGACTTCGGTTAAAGCGTGATTTGACGGGAATATTAGAGTGAAAATAAAACGATTTTTTGCCAAAGACATGCGAACAGCGCTCAGTGAAGTGAAAGAAGAACTTGGTGCTGATGCGGTAATAATGTCCAATAAAAAAGTGACCGGTGGAGTTGAAATTGTTGCTGCCGTTGATACAGATATTGCGAATGAACCACCAAAAGCATCTCAAAATACGCGTGATGCTTTAGCTAATCGTCTTGGTCAAGCAAAGCGAAAGCTGGCAGAAGATCAGGTACAGATAAAGCAATCAGCAGCGAGCCGTTTTGCCAATGTATTGCAAAACTATACTGGTGATGAGCCAAAAGATAGCTCGGCAGAAGCTGATGTGGATTCGTTATCGGCATTACTGAACCGTCAGTCCAAACAGCACGGTGAGCATTCAGATCGTTATAGCAACGATCGCACAAGCCGTGATAATCGCGGTGGACGTTCACCTTCAGCGTTACAGGGACAACCCCGTAACCAGCCTTATTCTCAAAGAGAACCTCAAGGGCAAGACAGTTATCGGAATGTGGGCGATGGGCACCGAGCAGCTTCCGATCGTTTCAGTGGTGATAATCGTCAATCAGGTTTTTCGGCTCGTGGTATGAACACCGCTCAACAATCTAAGGCTAATCCATTAGATTTTGGTGATTATCGTCGTCCGTACCCAGCACGTAAAGAACAGCCACAAAATGAACCACGACAGCGCGAACAAGCATCAGAATTTGGTCGTGGACGTGATAGCCGAGCTGAATCCTCTTTTAGCCATAATAGCTCTCGTATTAATCAGTCGCGTTTAGATCCGTCGCGTTATGATGCGAAATCGCCACGTTCAAACGATGAAATGGAGACTATGCGTTCAGAAATGTCATCGATCCGTAGTTTGCTTGAACATCAGTTATCTGGCTTGATGTGGCAAGAAGTCGAACGACGTGAACCAATGCGCGCAATGATGATAAAGCGATTAGAAAAAATGGGCTTATCATCAGAACTTGCTGATCAGTTTGCGAGTTATATTCCAGAAGATGTGCCCACTCATGAAGCATGGCCGGCATTATTGGATTTATTAGCTGACCAAATTATTACGACCAGCGATTGTATTTTAGAAACCGGTGGCGTGGTCGCTTTATTAGGACCAACTGGTGTTGGTAAAACAACCACCATTGCCAAGCTTGCTGCAAGAGCTGCAATGGATTTCGGTGCCGATGAAATAGCACTAGTTACAACCGATACCTACCGTATTGGTGCACATGAACAATTGGCCACTTATGGGCGAATTATGGGTTGTCCGGTAAGAGTTGCTAAAGATGCTGAAGAACTTGCCGATATACTTCATCAGTTAAGACATCGACGCTTAGTATTGCTTGATACTGCGGGCATGGGGCAACGAGATATTCGTTTATCAGAGCAGCTTGATACTTTAATGCAAAACAGTGGTGCACATATTCGCAGCTTTCTTGTTTTGCCTTCAACTGCTCAGCGTCGAGTTTTACAAGAAACCATTGAACATTTTCGTCGAATACCGCTTTCAGGGTGTGTGCTGACAAAGCTGGATGAATCATTAAGTTTAGGTGAGGTAATGTGCGTGACAATACAAAATGCATTACCTATTGCTTACTTAGCAGATGGTCAGCGTGTCCCCGAAGACATTAAAGTTGCAACAGGTAACTACCTTGTCTCACGCGCTAATGAATTATTAGAACAAGAAATAAGTCAGCAATCTCATTTCTGGAGTAGTGATAGTTCAGAGAGCAAGGCGGCGGATTATTATGATTGAGAACATGATGCACGATCAAGCAAGCGGCTTGCGCCGTATGACAAAACTATCATCAACGAAAGTGATTACCGTGACTGGTGGTAAAGGTGGCGTGGGTAAAACTAACGTGACTTTAAGTATGGCTATTTCAATGGCCCGCCAAGGCAAAAAAGTGATGGTACTCGATGCCGATTTAGGGTTGGCAAACGTTGATGTGATGTTAGGTCTACGTTCTGGACGAAACTTATCACATGTACTTGCCGGGCAGTGTGACTTGCAAGATGTGATTCTTGAAGGTCCGTATGGTGTTAAAATTATTCCAGGCTCATCAGGTACACAAAAAATGGCGGAATTATCTCCGGCGCAACATGCTGGCTTGATTCGTGCTTTTGGTAACCTGCAAGATGACATTGATGTGTTACTTGTTGATACTGCCGCTGGTATCTCGGATATGGTATTAAGTTTTGCTCGCGCAGCACAAGATGTATTGGTGGTCGTGTGTGACGAACCTACTTCGATTACTGATGCGTATGCACTTATCAAAGTATTAAGCCGTGAATACGATGTTCAGCGCTTTAAAATTGTCGCCAACATGGTGCGAAGCTACCGTGAAGGGCGTGATTTATTCACTAAGTTAACGCGAGTCACTGAACGCTTTTTAGATGCAAACCTTGAACTTGTTGCTTGTGTACCTCTGGATGACCGCGTTCGCCAAGCGGTTAAACGGCAGAAGATTGTTGTTGATGCCTTCCCGCGCTGTCCGGCAGCGTTAGCATTAACGTCATTATCGAACAAAGCATTGACCTGGCCTGTTCCACACAATCCTGGTGGTCATTTAGAATTCTTTGTTGAAAGATTACTGGTGAAGCCAACGTCTTCAGAGGTGCCAAGAGGTGAATAAAGCGCTTGCTTATGGGCAATATAAGGAAAGCCCGCAGGCATTTATCGAGCGCTATTCGTCGCTGGTTAAACGTATTGCGTACCACCTGATGGGAAGGCTTCCGTCTAGCGTACAAGTCGAAGACTTGATTCAATCAGGTATGATTGGTTTGCTAGAAGCACAGCAAAATTATGATCCAACCAAAGGGGCGAGTTTTGAAACCTTTGCGGGTATTCGTATTCGAGGAGCAATGTTGGATGATATTCGCCGTGGTGATTGGGTTCCTCGATCTGTGTATAAGAATAATCGACGCATAACCGAGGCCATGGCACTGCTTGAAAATAAGCTAGGGCGCGACCCAACAGATACAGAAATTGCCGAACATCTCGAAATGACGCTCGATCAGTACCATCAAGCATTAAATGATGTTAATTGTGGGCGTCTTGTAGGTATGGACGATCTTGGCGTATCAGAAGATGCAGTAACAACCGAGGCGTCACGAGAAGAAAATCTTCCCTTTCAGGGTGTTGTAGATGATAATTTCCGCCAATCTTTGGCTGATGCTATTAAAACGCTCCCAGAAAGAGAGGCTTTGGTTCTATCACTTTATTATGACGAAGAACTTAATCTTAAAGAGATCGGAGCCGTTGTTGGGGTGAGTGAATCCCGAATTTGCCAGATTCATAGTCAGGCTATGCAACGTTTGCGCTCTAAGCTAACCGCTTGGGCTGCTTAATACTGTTTAGTATTACTAAATAAAACCTAGATAAAAAACACTGTGACCTCAGTGGAGGCAACTTTGAACAAAAATATAAAAATCTTAATTGTTGACGACTTTTCGACAATGCGACGTATCGTTAAAAACTTATTACGTGATCTGGGTTTTAATAATACCCATGAAGCTGATGATGGCTTAACGGCATTACCAATGTTGAAAAAAGGCGATTTTGATTTTGTCGTTACAGATTGGAACATGCCTGGTATGCAAGGTATCGATTTACTTAAACACATCCGTGTTGATGAAAAATTGAAGCACCTACCTGTTCTGATGATCACGGCAGAAGCAAAGCGCGAGCAAATCATAGAAGCAGCACAAGCTGGTGTGAATGGATACATTGTGAAACCATTTACTGCAGCAACGCTGAAAACGAAGCTGGATAAAGTCTTCGAGCGAATGCAGTAATAGCTGCTGATTGAGTGTAAAGGGTAAGGGTAATAATAATAATGATTTCACTCGAACAGGCACAACAGCTTGTTAGCTTACTAGAAAGTGGTAAGCAAGCTGAAGCCAACTCACTTGTGCAAGCTGTTGTTTCTGATTCACAGGAACCGATGTTTGCTGAGGTGGGTAAAATAACCCGGCAATTACATGATTCGCTTGCAAACTTTCGCCTTGATCCTCGTATTAATGATTTAGCTAAAACTGAAATACCTGACGCCCGCGATCGCCTTTCTTATGTGATTGATAAAACGGAAGCGGCAGCGAACAAAACGATGGATGCGGTCGAAAGTACTCTACCTATTGCTGATAAACTTCATGAAACATTGCTTCAAGTTCACCCTCAGTGGAAGCGCTTAATGGCTGGCAAAATTGAACTCTCAGAGTTCAAAATAATGTGCCACGACATTGATCATCTATTGGTGCAGGTTGAAGGTGATAGTAGTGAACTTCGCAATCAACTGACAGAAATAATGATGGCACAGGACTTTCAAGACCTTACCGGACAAATTATTCGTCGTGTGATTGAGTTAGTACATGAAGTTGAAGATCGATTGGTTGATATTCTTAAAGCTTTTGGCATGGAACAAGACGATAGAGCAGAAACCCTCACGGTAGCGGCGCTGACCCCTGAAGGTCCAATTGTTAATGCAGAAGAGCGTGAAGATGTTATGTCTACGCAAGATGATGTTGACGATTTGCTATCAAGTCTTGGATTTTAGGGGAAAAATATGAGCTTTGATTTAGACGAAGATATCCTACAGGACTTTTTAATTGAAGCTGGGGAAATTTTAGAGTTGCTTTCGGAGCAGCTCGTTGAGCTAGAGCGTAATCCTGATGATTCAGATTTACTGAATGCCATTTTTCGTGGATTTCACACAGTAAAAGGCGGTGCTGGTTTTCTTTCTTTAGCTGAACTTGTCGATGCGTGCCACGGTGCAGAAAACGTGTTCGACTTATTGCGAACCGGTAAACGAAAGATAACATCTGAACTGATGGATGTTATTCTTGAAGCGTTAGATGCTATCAACATCATGTTTGGGCAAGTTCAAGAGCGTGAACCATTAGACCCAGCCAAGCCGAGTCTACTTGAAGCGATGCACCGTTTCAGTAAGGCGCCTACTGCGGAAGAACTTACTCAGCCAATTCCTACTGCTGAACCTGTTCTTGTTGTCGAAACACCAGTGTTATCAGCTGTAACACCACCAGTAGCTCAGAGTAATACATCTGCTATGGCTGGCGACTCAGTCGATGATATGACACAAGACGAATTTGATCGTCTGCTTGATGAACTTCACGGCGAAGGTATGAGCCCAACCGCCAGCCTAGAGGTGCCAGAATCAGCACCAGCTGCTGGCATAAGTGTAATTTCTCAAATTCAAGCAGAAAGCGGTGATATCACTGATGATGAATTTGAACGTTTATTGGATGAACTGCATGGTGTTGGGAACAGCCCTGTATTGAACCAAACCACGACGCCAGAATCTACGCCCAAACCTATCCCCGTAGCAGCCCCGCTAGATGTAGCCGCTAGTGATGATGATTTAATGTCAGATGATGAATTTGAACGTCTGTTAGATGAATTACATGGTAGTGGTAAAGGTCCGTCAGAAGAAGAATTAGAAGCCGCGACTAAGCCTATTGAAGCAATGATAGCTGAAAGTAATACGTCAGTTGTTACTCAGCCATTACCTGTTATGCCTACTGCAAAGGTAGTTGCTGAAGCGGTGGTTTCTCAGTCAGTTGTTGAACGTAAATCTCAACAAGTTATGCCTGAAAAAGTGAAACCGAAAGCCCAAGCAGATTCAACAGTGCGTGTCGATACCGCAACGCTTGATAACATCATGAATATGGTGGGTGAGCTTGTTTTAGTTAGAAACCGTTTAGTCAGTTTAGGGCTAAACAATAATGACGAAGACATGTCAAAAGCGGTAGCTAACCTTGATGTAGTCACGGCAGATCTACAAGGTGCGGTAATGAAAACCCGCATGCAACCAATCAAGAAAGTCTTTGGTCGATTCCCTCGTGTCGTACGAGATTTAGCACGTACCTTAAAGAAAGACATCGTGTTGGAAATGCGTGGTGAAGAAACCGATCTTGATAAAAACTTGGTTGAAGCACTTGCTGATCCATTGGTTCACTTGGTGCGAAATTCTGTCGATCATGGTATTGAAATGCCAGATGTTCGAGCAAAAACAGGCAAGCCATCTGTAGGCACTGTCTTGTTATCAGCGTCTCAAGAAGGTGATCACATATTGCTGACCATTGAAGATGATGGTGGCGGTATGGATGCAGACAGATTACGCGCAATTGCAGTCGAACGTGGTGTAATGGATGCTGATTCAGCCTCTCGAATATCAGATAACGAAGCCTATAACCTAATATTTGCACCGGGATTCTCTACCAAAAAAGAGATTTCAGATATCTCGGGTCGTGGTGTGGGTATGGACGTTGTTAAAACAGCGATTAACCAATTAAATGGTTCAATTTATATTGATTCCGCCTTAGGCAAAGGTACCCGAATTGATATTAAAGTTCCACTGACTCTAGCCATACTTCCGACCTTGATGGTGGGTGTGTCTGAACAGCCTTTTGCATTGCCTTTAGCTAGTGTGAATGAGATCTTCCATTTAGATCTGCGTAAAACGAATAAAGTTGACGGGCAATTAACCATCATTGTACGAGAGAAAGCGATTCCACTGTTTTACCTCCAAGATTGGTTGTCAGGTAGTAAAGCTGCGGTGAAGAGCGAACGCGTACATGGCCATGTGGTTATCGTACAGATTGGTCACCAACGTGTAGGCTTTGTGGTCGATACGTTAATTGGTCAAGAAGAAGTCGTGATAAAGCCACTTGATGATTTACTTCAAGGTACGCCAGGTATGGCAGGTGCAACCATTACAAGTGATGGTCATATTGCACTTATTCTTGATGTGCCTAATTTATTAAAGCATTACGCTGGAAACTAATTAACCTGATCACTCATTATTATAATGTTAGGGGTAAGGCAATGCCCCTAACCATTAAGATCAGGTAGATACGGGATTATAACTACATGACAGTTAAAGTTTTGGTGGTGGACGATTCCAGTTTTTTCCGTCGCCGAGTAAGTGAAATTATTAATGCAGATCCTCGTTTAGAGGTAATCGGCAATGCGGTTAATGGCAAAGAAGCAGTTGAATTAGTACAGAAACTGCAACCAGATGTTATTACCATGGACATTGAAATGCCTGTAATGGATGGCATTACAGCAGTTCGGGAAATAATGAAGGTACTGCCAACGCCTATTCTAATGTTTTCATCGCTAACCCAAGAAGGGGCAAAGGCGACACTTGATGCGTTAGATGCGGGAGCTTTAGATTTCTTGCCTAAGAAATTTGAAGATATTGCACGAAATCGCGATGAAGCAATTAGTTTGCTGCAAAAGCGTGTTGGCGAATTAGCACGTAAACGCATGTTTATGCGCCGCCCGCCAAGAACGGCACCCGCTGTTGCACCTGTTAGCCGACATTCAGCACCTGTAAATGCGGCAGTAACTCGCGAAGCTGCTCTAACGACAACAGCTCGAACCTCAGCGG
The DNA here is from genome assembly GCF_003026285.1 of Photobacterium profundum. Classification (GTDB taxonomy): domain Bacteria; phylum Pseudomonadota; class Gammaproteobacteria; order Enterobacterales; family Vibrionaceae; genus Photobacterium; species Photobacterium profundum. The sequence continues at coordinate 861,808 of NZ_PYOD01000001.1, read as the reverse complement.
CTCGCGTAACACCGACTTCGACGACTCGACAAACGATGCACTCAGCCGCGAAGCCAACGGCGCGCTTTAAAGCATCAGGCAAAAAATACCAATTGATGGCAATAGGTACATCGACGGGGGGGCCTGTTGCATTGCAAAAAATATTGACACAATTACCTGTAAACTTTCCGTACCCAATTGTGTTAGTTCAACACATGCCTGCAACGTTTACTGCTGCATTTGCTGCTCGTTTGAATAATCTGAGCAAAATTAGTGTGAAAGAAGCAGAAGACGGCGATACATTGCGTGCTGGTGTAGCCTATTTAGCACCTGGCGGCAAGCAAATGATGCTTGAGGGTAGACCCGGTTCTGCCCGCCTTCGCATATTGGATGGCGGCGATCGCATGAACTATAAACCGTGCGTAGATGTAACATTTGGCTCTGCCGCTAAGGTTTATAACGATAAAGTATTATCGATGATCCTTACTGGTATGGGGGCTGATGGGCGTGAAGGTGCGCGAATGTTAAAGACTCATGGTTCAACTGTTTGGGCACAAGATGAAGACAGTTGTGTTGTCTACGGTATGCCACAAGCTGTTGCAAAAGCCGGTATCTCAACGGAAGATTTACCACTAGAACGTTTTGCTGAACGTATTTTAGTGGAAGTTGGACTGTAAGGAGTCGGCTTTGAAAATCTGGAGCATAGCGAATCAAAAGGGTGGTGTCGGTAAAACGACCACGACAGTCACTCTTGCTGGTTTATTAAGTGAGCGGAAAAAACGTGTGTTATTAGTCGACACCGATCCGCATGCTTCGTTGACGACATATTTAAAATTTGATTCAGACTCAGTGCCTGCAAGTCTTTTCGATTTATTTCAGCTGCCAGAGGTGACTCGAAGCGCGGTACAGCCGTTAATCCTTAATACAGCGTTTGAAAATATTGATGTTATTCCGGCTCACATGTCTCTGGCGACCTTAGATCGTGTGATGGGAAGCCGTGGTGGTATGGGGTTAGTACTTAAAAAAGCGTTGAATAGCCTAGCCGAAGATTATGATTATGTATTGATTGATTGCCCTCCGGTATTAGGGGTAATGATGGTGAATGCATTAGCGGCCAGTGATCGTATTTTGATCCCCGTTCAAACCGAATTTCTCGCTATGAAAGGGCTTGAACGTATGATGCGAACACTACAGATTATGCAAAAGTCACGTCCATCAGGTTTTAAGGTAAGTATTGTGCCCACGATGTACGACAAACGTACTCGCGCCTCATTGCAGACATTACAAGAATTAAAAATGCGCTTTCCTGATCAAGTATGGGCATCAGCAGTACCGATAGATACGAAGTTTCGTGATGCAAGCATGAAGCATATGCCACCGTCACTGTTTGCGCGTAATTGTCGTGGTGTTTTCGCGTATAAAACATTATTAAATTATTTAGAGCGGTTGGATCAAGATGAACGATAAAAGTCGTTTATCCAGTGAACAAGCGCTGGATGATTATTTTAACGATTTACTGGTAGAGCCTTCTGTTGTTGAAGATGATGTCGCCTCTGATGAAACCAGTATTCCGTTTGATTTTGAACAACTGGTTGAATCGAGAGATAATGATGCTGATGCACAATTAGCCCCAGCACTTTCCCCTTTAGCTGAACAGCCTATTTTAGCCAATGTGGATAGCTGGTCGAAGAAAGCACACCAAGGGCTAGATTGGACATCAGCATCGAAGCCAGATCCTGAACAAGTGGTTACGATAGATGTACAACCATCAATGCTCGGCGAGCAAGTATTATCAGAATCACCGCGAGCTTTCGTAAAAGAAGCGACGTGTGACGAAAATTATTCAGAATTGAATAGTGTTCAGCGGTTGTTGAGTCAAATGACATCGGTATCGACAGACTCTGAGACTGAGACTGAGACTGAGACTGAGACTGAGACTGAGGTAGAAATAGATAATGCTATTACTGTAGAGGTCGATGCAGAATTACTGACGGTGGCGCAAGAAGAGCCACAATTTACTCTATCTGATGATATTGACGTCGTAACGAGTGAACCTATATCAGAAGTAGCGGATACAAATATAGATGTTGTCGCTCAACTGAAAGTGGGTGGTGAACAACCACCAGAGCAATGGCATCAATTAGATAAAGAACAAGAGTTTCAAGCGTTATTTTTTGAAGTCTGTGGTGTTACCTTTGCGGTGGCATTGACTGAGCTTGGTGGTATCCACCAAATGATGGATTTAAACCATCTAATGGGGCGGCCAGCTTGGTATCTTGGCTTGCTTACCAGCAAAGAGCAGCAATTCGATGTGGTTGATACTGCTCGCTGGGTGATGGCAGACAAACTGCAAAATGACGATTATAAAGATGATTTTAGTTATATCGTGATGTTAGGTGACAGTAAATGGGGTTTGGCTTGTGATAAACTTCATGGCACTGAAGTACTGACTTCACAAAGTGTTCGGTGGAGGGAGAAGGCGGGAAAACGCCCTTGGCTTGCCGGTATGGTTAAAGAAAAAATGTGTGCTCTAATTCATGTTAATGCTCTCATCTCGATGTTAAACGAGGGATTAGATGTTAAGAGTATTGTATGAGCGTGAGACTAAAAGGAAACAGTATGTCGCAGGTTAGCGTAGCCGAGATCCAAAAAGAAGACGGCACAGATCAAGTTTTACAGTGGGTGACTTTCCAGTTGGAATCAGAAACCTATGGGATTAATGTAATGCAGGTACGCGAAGTATTACGTTATTCAGAAATTGCGCCAGTACCGGGCGCACCTGATTACGTGATAGGTATTATTAATTTACGTGGTAATGTTGTCACAGTGATCGATACGCGTTCTCGCTTTGGTTTAATGCCAGGTGAAATTTCAGATAATACTCGTATTGTGATCATTGAAGCTGATAAGCAAGTGATTGGTATTTTAGTCGATAGCGTAGCGGAAGTTGTTTATTTACGTAGCTCTGAGATTGATAGTACGCCAAGTGTTGGTACGGAAGAGAGTTCGAAATTCATTCAAGGTGTAAGTAACCGTGACGGAGAGCTACTTATTCTCGTTGATCTGAATAAATTATTATCAGATGACGAATGGGATGAGATGGCTTATTTATAATGTTTAGCCAGATTATGCCTTGGTTACCCGTTGCGCTTTCGTTGGTTACAATCATTTTTGCGATTGTTATGGTGCGCAGAGAACGCGCAGCTCGCCAAGCGTTAGAAATGAAATTTTCAGCGATTGAAGTTGTGCTAAAAAATGCCCGCCAACAGCAAGAAAGCTTTGCAAAACAATTTAACGAATTGCGTGCTGGTACGATGGGCATGAGCCAAAAGATGGCAGATATGGCGCAGCAGCTTGAAGAACTTTCAGATCGACAAGGTGAGATGGCGATGCAAGATCCTGAAGGTAAACTCTATAGCCGAGCCAGTAAAATGGTTGAGTTGGGTGCTGACGTTAATGAACTCATGCAAGAGTGTGATTTACCAAAAGCGGAAGCAGAATTATTGCTTCGACTTCAGCAGAAAATAGCACCACCAAGGCGTAGATAATCGCATCTAATGACTCATTGATAATGAACGTTAATGTGATATGAATAATTAAAGCCTCTCCCTCTTGGGAGGGGTTTTTTCGTTTATAGCGATATGGAATTGGTATAAATGCAGAATTTAAGTAAGAAACTGATGAATCGCTGAATTATTATTTTTAGGACTTTCTTGCTTTGCGTCCAAATAAATTGATTTTACGCTAATATTTTAATAGGACTTTATTACGGTGCTGAACGGTTTAGATAGTTTATAAATATAAAAATGGTGCATTAGTATCCGGTAGTGACTTTCTTAATTTGCAATTTCTGTAGGTAAGTGTAAAGGAATGTTTCTTGCTGGTTTTACATTTGAATTCGTGAGTGCCATTGTTATTCAAATTACATGTTGCAGCAACGTTAACCGATTGAGATTAAGCAAAAAAAACGTACAAGATTGCACTTTTTTAGTTTGTTGTTGTCTATTCTTATTGGCGTTTTTTATGATGGCGGTAATTGTGGTGTGAAAGATGCGTACCCACATCACATTTACTTAGGTTTATCCGAAATCTATGCAACGTAGCGTCTAACAAAAATGAAGGCCGATGTGGTAATATGCGGGATTAATTGTGTCACTTAGGATGCATCATTTCATATGCTGTCAGTAGAAGAACTAAGTTGTGTTCGCGATGAGCGTGTACTGTTTGATAATTTGAGTTTTACGATTTCTTCTGGAGAGTTAATCCAGATAGAAGGCCACAACGGCGCCGGTAAAACCACATTATTAAGAATTATTGCTGGTTTAGGGCGTGCTGATAGTGGGCAGGTATGCTGGAAAAGTGAAGGTATTGAGTCTGCTCGTGAAGATTATTATCAAGATTTGTTGTTTTTAGGACACCAAACAGGTGTAAAGCGAGAGCTGACAGCTTACGAAAATTTAGCATTCTTTCAAGCCATGCATAATGAAAGTATTGACCAAAACATGAGTGGAAATCCCCCCGTGCTTGGTGATAAAAGCTTATGGCAAGCGCTAGCACAAGTCGGTCTTGCTGGGCGTGAAGATGTACTTGCTGGACAATTATCTGCAGGGCAACAACGGCGTGTTGCACTCGCAAGGTTATGGATTAGCAACCATAAATTATGGATTCTTGATGAGCCTCTTACTGCCATTGATAAGCAAGGTGTAAAAGTGTTAGAAAGCCTGTTTCTCTCTCATGTGGAACGAGGGGGTATTGTGTTACTCACTACACACCAAGACATGTTTGCAGACAGCAACCATTTACGAAAAATCAAGCTAGGGCAGTAACAAGGATGATAAAAGCTATTACTCAAGTGGTGCGACGTGAATTACTCATCGCGTTTCGACGTCAAGCTGACGTTTTTAATCCACTGTGGTTCTTCATCATCGTGATTACGTTATTTCCGTTAAGCGTTGGTCCAGAGCCGAATTTATTAGCGCGTATTGCGCCTGGCATAGTATGGGTCGCTGCGTTACTGGCTGCATTGTTATCGCTAGAGCGTTTATTTCGTGATGATTTTGTCGACGGTTCACTAGAGCAAATGTTGCTAATGCCTACACCTTTACCTGCATTAGCGTTAGCGAAAATGATCGCGCATTGGTTGTTAACGGGTGTGCCTTTGTTGATTATTAGCCCGCTGTTAGCGATTTTATTGTCGTTAGATTGGGTAACTTGGAAAGCGGTCGTACTGACATTACTTATCGGTACCCCAACATTGAGCTTTTTAGGTGCCATTGGTGTAGCACTAACTGTTGGCTTGAGAAAAGGTGGCGTATTATTGAGCCTACTAATCTTGCCGTTATATATACCCGTGCTTATCTTTGCAACATCAGCGATTGAAGCAGCAAGTTTAGGTATGCCATACAACGGACAACTCGCGTTAATGGGAGCAATGTTGGTGGGTTCGGCAACCTTATCGCCTTTCGCTGTGGCGGCATCTTTACGTATCAGTGTGAATTAACGAATATTGAACTTATGAGGGAGAACCATTTATTGAGCAAAGACAATGAATGGTTAATCAAAAGTGTAAATAACCAAACAGAGGTATTTATCTTTTAATCCTCAGCATGAAAGATGCAGTTAGATTTGCAACGTACTTACAACTATAAACTGAATAGAGTGGACTTATGTGGAAGTGGTTACATCCCTACGCTAAAGCTGAAAATTGCTACCGCTTGTGCGGCAAGCTATTACCATGGTTTTCTATTATTGCCTTTTCCTCCCTGATTGTAGGGTCTATATGGGGGTTAATGTTCGCACCTACAGATTATCAGCAAGGTGATAGTTTTCGTATCATCTATCTGCATGTACCTGCCGCAATGCTGTCGATGGGAGCATATTTATCAATGGCCATTGCTGCATTTATTGGCCTGGTATGGCAAGTAAAAATGTCTGATATGGCAGCTGCTGCCATGGCTCCTATTGGCGCTATTTTTACCTTTATAGCCTTACTAACCGGGGCCATATGGGGCAAGCCTATGTGGGGTGCTTGGTGGGTATGGGATGCGCGTTTAACATCAGAACTCATTCTTCTTTTCTTATATCTTGGTGTTATAGCACTTTATAGTGCGTTTGATGATCAAAAAACAGCAGCAAAAGCCGCGGGTATCTTAGCTATTGTTGGTGTGATTAACCTACCGATTATTCACTACTCGGTTGAGTGGTGGAATACGCTGCATCAAGGTGCAACGATTAGCAAATTTGAAAAGCCATCAATGGATTCCAGCATGCTCTGGCCTTTACTGATCAATGTGATTGGTTTCGGATGTTTCTTTGGTGCTGTGACGTTAGTACGTCTCCGTAATGAAATAATTGCCCGTGAAAGTCATCGACCTTGGGTACGTAACTTAGTGAAGTGAGGCCAAGATGCATTTTGAATCATTCAGTGACTTTTTAGCGATGGGAGGGTATGCATCATATGTATGGGGTGCATACGGAATTTCGACTATCGCATTACTATGGATTTTATTTTCGAGCCTAAATAGAAGAAAGCGCCTACTGGCGGATATACATAATAAAATGGCTCGAGAGCAACGAATTGAAGAAGCTAAAAAATTGGAGAACACACTATGAATCCGAGACGTAAAAAGCGCCTGACGTTAGCTGTAGCGCTTGTCTTTGGCCTCGGCGCAACAATTGGTTTAATGCTATATGCATTAAGCCAAAACATGGATTTGTTTTATACACCAACAGAGTTAGTACAGGGTAAACCAGATGGTACTAAACCAGAGGTCGGTCAACGATTGCGAATAGGCGGTATGGTGGTTGAAGGGTCAGTAAAGCGTGACCCACAGTCATTAATCGTTAAATTTGATGTTGCTGATGTCGGCCCTGCTGTCACGATTACGTATAACGGTATTTTGCCAGACCTCTTCCGTGAAGGGCAGGGTATCGTTGCCCAAGGCGTGTTGGTTAACCCAACGACGATTGAAGCGCATGAAGTGTTAGCAAAACACGATGAAGAATATATGCCTCCAGAAGTTGCTGAAGCGATGAAGAAGACACATGAACCTCTTCAATACTCAGATGAACAAAAACAAGGTAGTGTTCAATGATTCCTGAAATAGGGCAATTTGCTCTTATTGTTGCGCTAGGGCTGTCAGCTTTAGTCAGCATTTATCCATTGTATGGTGCCTCTATTGGTAACCAGCCAATGATGCGTATGGCACGGCCGTTGTCATACGGTATTTTCGGCATGCTGACAGTGTCGTTTATTACCTTGTGCTGGTCTTTCTATACGAATGATTTTACGGTGACATATGTCGCGAGTAATTCAAACAGCTTATTACCTTGGTATTACCGAGTTACAGCCGTATGGGGCGGGCATGAAGGCTCTCTTCTATTATGGGTGTTGATTCAGGCTGGCTGGGCTGCCGCTGTTGCACGTTTTAGCCGCGATATGCCTCTCGAATCTGTGTCGCGAGTTTTGGCTGTAATGGGTATGATTTCAGTGGGTTTCCTACTGTTTATCATTGTTACCTCAAATCCATTCTTACGCTTGCTGCCTTATTTCCCTGTAGATGGTCGCGATCTTAATCCTCTTTTACAAGATCCAGGTTTGATTATTCACCCTCCTATGCTTTACATGGGTTACGTGGGTTTCTCTGTTGCTTTCTCTTTTGCCATTGCTTCATTAATGACTGGTCGTCTTGATACTGCATGGGCTCGTTGGTCTCGTCCTTGGACAATTGCAGCGTGGTCATTTTTAACAGTAGGTATCGCGCTAGGTTCGTGGTGGGCTTATTATGAACTTGGCTGGGGTGGCTGGTGGTTCTGGGATCCAGTAGAAAACGCTTCTTTCATGCCTTGGTTGGCAGGTACTGCGTTAATGCATTCATTAGCGGTTACCGAAAAGCGTGGTACGTTTAAAGCGTGGACCGTTTTATTAGCTATTTCAGCTTTCTCATTAAGCTTGTTAGGTACGTTCTTAGTTCGTTCTGGTGTTTTAGTCTCGGTTCACGCATTTGCGTCAGATCCGGCTCGTGGCATGTTTATTCTAGGCTTCTTAATCGTTGTTATTGGTGGTTCATTACTACTGTACGCATTACGTGGTGGCAAGATTAAATCACGTGGTAGTTACAGTTTGTTCTCCCGCGAAAACTTATTGCTTTCCAACAACATCTTGTTAGTGGCAGCATTGTTAGTGGTACTTATCGGTACGTTATTACCGTTAGTTCACAAGCAAATTGGCTTAGGTTCCGTCTCAATTGGTGTGCCTTTCTTTAATACCTTGTTTACATGGTTAATGATTCCGTTTGCCTTTATTTTAGGCATTGGTCCATTGGTTCGTTGGAAGCGTGACGAAGTCGCTAATGTACGTAAACCAATGCTGATTTCTGGTGCAATAACGTTACCTTTAGCTTTTGCATGTATTGCTATTTTTACTGATTCATTAGAACCAATGGCTGTACTTGGTTTAACAATGTCTATTTGGATAGTCACAATGCACGGTTTTGAGTTATATCAGCGTGCAACCCACCGTCATAGCTTTATGACAGGTTTAGGCAAGCTTGGTCGCAGCCACTGGGCAATGATATTGGGCCATATGGGTCTAGCAGTATCGATTATTGGTATAACACTCGTATCGAATTACGATCTAGAGCGTGATGTTCGTTTAGCGCCAGGTGAAACAACGCAAGTTCAAGGTTACGACTTCTACTTTGACGGCTTACGTGATGCTGATGGGCCAAATTACGATGGTTACATTGCAGACTTTACTGTTACGCGTAATGGTAAATCAGTAACGACGTTACATGCTGAGAAACGCTTTTATAGTACTGCTGGATCAATGATGACTGAAGCTGCTATTGATAGTGGTGTTACCCGCGATCTATATGTTGCTATGGGTGAGAAGCTGGATGATAACGCTTGGGCTGTGCGTATTTACTACAAGCCATTTGTTAACTGGATTTGGTTTGGTTCTGCGTTAATGGGGCTTGGTGGCGCAATTGCAATCAGTGATAAACGTTACCGTTTTCGTAAGAAAGCGAGTGAGAAAACAGAATCAACAGCTAAGCAAGCAGAGGTAACAAATGAATAAGAAAATTTTATTTATACCTTTGGCTCTGTTTTTGGCGTTAGCCGTTGTTTTCATGATTCAGCTTACACGTAATGCAGATGGTGACGACCCGACAAAACTTGAATCTGTGCTAGTGGGTAAACCTGTTCCAAACTTCAAATTGGAAGATTTAGTTGAAGCAGGCAAACTATACGAGCAAGACATTTTTAAAGGTGAGCCACTACTGCTGAATGTATGGGCAACGTGGTGTCCTACTTGTTATGCCGAGCATAAATACCTTAATGAGTTAGCAGGTCAAGGCGTTAAAATTATTGGCTTGAACTATAAAGACGAGCGTCTAAAGGCAGTTCAATGGCTTAATGAGTTAGGCAACCCTTACATTCATAGCTTGTTCGATGGTAACGGTATGCTAGGCATGGATTTAGGTGTATATGGTGCACCAGAAACATTCCTTATCGATGCTAAAGGTATTGTTCGTTATCGTCATGTTGGTGATGTAAACCCGCGTAACTGGGCTGAAACATTAGAGCCAATGTTTAAAGAACTTCAAGAGGAAGCGAAAGGATGATGAAACGTGTGATTGCCATGTTTTTTGCTTTTGGCTTAATCGTTACTTCAGCGCTACCTGCTTTTGCATCTATTGATGTTTATAAGTTTAGCAGCGCTAAAGAAGAGAAAACGTTTCAAGACCTAACAGCAACCCTTCGTTGCCCTAAATGTCAGAACAATACGATTGCTGATTCTAACGCAACATTGGCGCAAGATATGCGCCAAAAAGTGTTTGAAATGTTAGAAGAGGGTAAGAGTAAACAAGAGATCATTGACTATATGATTGCGCGCTACGGTAACTTTGTAACGTATGATCCACCGTTGATGGCATCTACCTTAGTTCTGTGGATGGGGCCTTTCTTGTTTATCCTTGTTGGTTTCACTGTGTTAGTTGTTCGCTCTCGTAAGACGGAAGATGCTAAAAGTAAAAGAAAACTGGCTGCAGATGAAGAAATACGTCTCAAAGAACTATTAAATGAGATGGAGCTGCAAGAAAAAGCGGAGCAACACCCTCAGAATAAAAACGGTAAGGTGAAATCATGACACTGTTTTGGATTATAACAGTTATTTTGGTTTTAATTGCAGGCGCTATCTTTGTTATTCCTATGTATAAAGGGAAAGAACAAGACGATGTAGCTAGCCGCGATGAACTGAACAAAGCTTTCTTTAAAGATCGCATTAGCGAACTAGAGGAAGAAAACAGTGAAGGCTTGGTTGTTAATCAAGATGAGCTGGTTTCTGAACTGCAACAGTCACTACTTGATGATGTACCTATGCAGGCGAAACAACAAGTTGTTGGAATTAGCCCATTAATGGTGCTTCCAGGTCTAATTTTGCTTGTTGGTATCTGTTACGGTATGTACCTAAGTGTTGGCAGCTTGAATAAAGTTGAAGCTTGGCAAGAGACGGTATCGCGTTTACCTGAACTGTCAAAGCGTTTAATGGATGGTCAGAATGCAGAACCGTTAAGTGATCAAGAAATGGATGACTTAACACTTGCTTTGCGTACTCGTTTACACGATAACCCAAATGATGCGACTGGTTGGCTATTACTAGGCCGTATTGGTATGGCGAACCGTGATGCTGAAACGTCACAAGGTGCAATGCTCCGTGCTTATAAGCTTGATCCTAGCAACCCTGAAATCAAGGTAGGTTACGCGCAAACGCTAATGTTGGTTGGTGATTCTAATCAAGGTGATTTTGCACGTCAGATACTACGTTCAGTCGTGCAACGCGATCCAAGTGATGTTCGTGCATTGTCATTACTTGCCTTCGATGCTTTTGAACGAAATGAGTACCAGCAGGCAGTGTCGTATTGGACCATGATGAAAAATGTCATAGGTGAGAATGACCCGCGTGCAAACATGCTGACACGTAGTATTGAGCGAGCACAAGCACGTATTGATAAAGTGAATGCGGTTGATGTTTCGGCTGATAGTGTAACGGTTAATGTTACGCTCGATCCTGCTGTCTCATTACCAGCGCAAGGCTTCCTTATTCTTTCGGTTCATTCTGCTGATGGTGCACCGATGCCAATTGCGGCTCGTCGTATACCGCTTTCATCTCAGTTCCCTGTAACGGTAACGCTAGATGATAACGACAGTATGATACCTGAGCGTAAAATGTCGTCTTTATCAGAAATGATTGTGAAGGCTCGTATCGATTCAGATGGAAATGTTATGACAAAGCAAGGCGATTGGTACGGACAAAGTGATGTCTTATCGTTAGGTGCTTCTACTATTGTGACAATAAATAAACAATATTAATAACATTACTGGCACAAATGAAGCAGGCTGGATATTATTATCCAGTCTGCTTTTTTATACCTATGAGTAACCACTTGACTAAGAATATTATTTTTTCTGTTTTGTTTACAGCTAGCCTAGTCGGTTGTGCTAATACGCCTGAGAATCAGGAAAAAGAAACAGTTGCAACAAATGTTGCAGAACAGATTAATGCTGAAGAATTCGATTCAGTTAATGATGTGTATGACCCATTAGAAGGGTTTAACCGTGTAATGTGGGATTTAAATTATGATTATCTTGACCCATATTTAGCACGACCAATTTCATTAGCATATGTTGATTACACGCCCAATCCCGTTCGGTTAGGTATTGCTAACTTTTTATCGAATCTTGATGAGCCAGCAAGTATGGTGAATAGCCTTATTATGCAAAACCCTCAAGATGCGGTTACTCATTTCAACCGTTTCTGGATTAATACTGTATTTGGTATTGCTGGCTTGATTGATATTGCTTCTGCCGCTGATATTACCACTCCTGGCGATCGTGCTTTTGGTGACTCATTAGGTTACTACGGTGTTGGTAATGGACCATATTTTATGGTGCCATTTTATGGCCCCGTTACCTTACGTGAAGGTGTTGGTGATGCTGCCGATGGTCTTTATTTACCACTAAGTTTACTCACGTTTTGGCAGAGTTTAGGTAAGTGGGCATTTGAAGGCATGGAAGATCGCGCAGCGTTAGTTAAACAAGAAGCATTGTTGGAAGATTCACCTGATCCTTATGTATTTACTCGTGATGCTTATATTCAACATAAAAACTTTAGAGCGACAGGCGGTGAAATTCCTGTAGATGAGCCAGAAAATGAAGAATTGTTTGACGACTATTTAGATGAAATAGATGATTACTAAATTTAAGAATCTAGTGTTTAGTATCTAAGAATAGAGCAGTGATGAATTAAAAAAGCGACCAATAGAATCGGTCGCTTTTTTATGAGTTACTTTTTAGATGGATGTTTGCTGGGCTTTAGAAGCGGTAGCTTGCCTGTATACCCACTAGCCATACGTTGCCAGTCGTTTCACCTTTAAATTGACCAAGGTTTGGATCTACTTCGTTCATTGAAGCATCTTTGGCAAAGATATATGTGAAGCCAGCATCAAGTGTTAGGCTTTGTGACCAGTTATAACCAGCACCCATACTTAGCCATAGACGATCGGTTTCTGGAATTGTTTGTGTACGGTGCTCATCACTTACTGCTGATGTATCGTAAGCAATACCAGAGCGTAGTACCAATTTATTGGTGTATTGGTAAGTTGTACCCACAGCTAAACGGTAGTTATCTTCCCAGTTTTCTTCTTTAATTAGATCTGGATTATTGCCGTATAGCGATGGAATGCTAGCTTCTAATTTGTCAAAGCTACTCCAATCTGTCCAGTTAAAGCTAGCGTGTACAGCAACTTTATTTGTTAGTTGGTGGAAGCTCGCAATTTCTGCCGTTGCAGGTAAAGTTAGTGCCATGCTACCTGCGTAACTTGCGCTTGGCTTTTTGCCTTGTGCTGCTGATGTAAGGTCGTAAACGGCTCCAGAAGCGCTACCTGTTAAGTTCAACTCAACTTCAGAGCGGTAGTTAAAACCAATGCGGTTATTCTCATTGATTTGCCATGCTGAGCCTAATTGCCAGCCCCATGCGGTATCATCACCTTCCATGTATTTAAGGTCTGGTCCGTTATTTGGTAATGCAGCACCGAAGTGACCTTCACCTATAACATAACGGATACCACCACCAACACTAAACTGTTCATTGATTTTATAAGCAATATTGGGATTAATTTCAATCGACATTACTTTCGCTTGGTTACCAAATTGAGTTGCTTGGTAATCACCCGCAAGTTCCGTTTCCATGCCGTAGTTAGTACCAAACGCTAAACCTAAAAAGATCTTGTCGTTAAGTTGGTGTGATAGGTAGAAGTTAGGAATAACAGCTGAGTTTGCAATATTGCTGGCTTTGGTTTGTGTGCCATTTACTTCGCCTTCAACATCGATATTTGGGTCGACATAAATAGCCCCCATTGATACTTGTGTACCTTCAAGGTAAGTCAGCATTGCTGGGTTGCGAAATTGTGCCCCTGCATTGTCTGCCATTGCCGCTTCACCTGCAAACGCACGGCCTAAGCCTGTTGCTGAATATTCTGCAAGTTGAAAACCGGCCGCCACTGTATTGGCACTCATGCCTAGTGTTAACGCTGCTGCTAAAGATAATGTTATTTTATTCTTATTCATTGTTCTGCTTTGTTCGCTGAATTCTAATACCGCGAATAATACTCTTTAGAGTAAATACTTCATTTATTTATTCGTTTTAGCGTACTAATTGGACGTTTATGCTGATTAATCGAAAATTAGTGGCGATAATACGATGAAATTAGCATCAATCCTTTTTTTATTATAATAATTGAGCGTACACGTGTATCTATAATTGCGTATTTCAGCGTTCAACTGTACTCTGAAATTGAGAGGCAATTGATTGTTTTTTGTTAGTAATGTGCTTTTTATGTCTATAAACAATACATTAAATGGATAATAAAAAAGGGAGCCTCAGGCTCCCTTAATCGATTTATTCAGTTATATGTTCGCTGAAATTAGAACGAACGGCTGTACTGAATACCGTATAACAATGCGTTTGCACGGGTTGTTGCTGTAATGCTTGAGTAGCCAGGAGTATTCTCACTGACGTCTACATCTTTACCTACTAGGTAAGTTAGACCGAAATCAATGTTAGACTTGGCATCTAAGTGGTAAGTAAAGCCACCAGAGAACCATTGGCGATCGGAATCAGGAACAGAAATCGATGTGATCTCATCTTGTGCGCTAGTGTCGTACATGTAACCGGCACGTAATGTCCAGTCATTGTTTAGATAGTAAGTACCACCTAGTGCATAGTGCCAGCCGTCTTTCCATTCGTAATCATTAAGTGTCACACCACCGTCGGTTGCTAACTTGTCGAATGCACTCCAACCAATCCACTGTACGCTGTAGTGAACAGCGAATTTGTCATTCAGTTTGTGGAAGCCAGAAAATTCAGCCATGTCAGGCAAAGGCATTAATAATTTTTGTGAGCTAAGATCTTGTCCGCCATAAGTTATATCACCTTCAGTTTCTAGCTCTGGACTATAACGGTAGGATAGACCAAAACGGTTGCGATCATTTAGCTCAAATACAGTACCGAGATTAAAGCCTACGCCAACACCGTCTGCATCAACATCTAATACTTTTCCCTTTAGTACCGCTGATTCAAGTATTGGATCATTTCGTTGAAGTTTACCTTCGCCGTAAATGACGTCTACACCTGCACCGACACTCCATTGTTGGTTAATACGGTATGAAGCACTTAAGCCAAAGTTAATGCTCTTAACGTCGGTTAAACCACCGTATTCATTGGCAGAGTAGTCGCTACTAAATTCAGTTTTGGTACCAAAGTTTGAATAGATGCTAGCACCAACAGCCCATTGGTCATTAATTGGGTGAATGTAGTAAAAGTTTGGTACTAAAGTTGAGTCACCAACGGATTGGTCATCAAGACTACTATTTAAACCACCTGTAGGTACACCATTATAAGTGGCATTCTTAACATCAATATCTGAATCGATTACGTTAAGACCTAACGATAATGATGGCGCATCGAATAAAGACATTGATGCGGCGTTACGCGACATTGATGATGCGTTATCAGCAATAACAGCATCACCAGCAAATGCGCGACCAAGGCCGGTTGCTGATTGTGCGTTAAGTTGGAAACCAGCAGCAAGGGCTTGCTGAGACATTAGTGTGATTGCTGTAGCAATCATCGTTTTAGTAAACAGACGCTTCTTGTTCATATTTATTATTATTCCTAATCATTTACACTGCATGTCTATCTATGTTGATAGATCGCGGATGATTGTAAGAGTGTTATCAGATCTATCAAATCTGACCAGTTGTTAGTTTGTTGATTGTTATCGATTAGTTAAGGTTCAACCCAGGGGAGTGTACATAAATTGAGTGGGGTGGTGGAGAAGCAATCGCCAAATATGCAACATGTGTAACATAAAGTTACAGTGGTAAGACCAGTGGTGATAATAAAGCCATCATTATTTAAAGTAATGATGGCTTATAAGCAGCATTAAGTTAGATGAACATTTTACTGGTTGATTTGAAGGTTAAATTTGCCAGTGTAAATCTGATTCAATGCTTTTAATAATAGGCATAACGTCTTGCCCTTTTTCTCCTACCACAATTAAGCTCGCATTTTTAATCGGCATCACAATGCCATCCATTTGCTTGTCGTTAAATGCTGTCATGGTTTTGCTGACTTCAGGTACGATGAAAACCGTGACTTTACCCTGTGGTGTCTCCATTACCATGTGCAACGCATTTTTGTCGCCAAACCCGCAGTGGTTTACATAGGAAACATGTCCGGGTAAATCACTCAAGCTTGGACCAAAAGGTAACAATTTCGCGTTCACTTGTTGCAAGCTAACAGACTCATCAACAGTATTAACAAAAGGCGCTTCGGTGTGGATATGTTGTAACGCAATTTGCCCAATGCCCGCAGCTTGTGCAGAAGGCAGCGAAAAGTGATTAAATTGGCCGATCATTATACCTACTGCTAACGCAACGGATGCGGCAATAGCCATGTGAAAACGGTTACTTTTTGGTTTTTCGTTAGGTTGCCCAGATTGATGAAATAAAATGCGATCGGCTAAGTCATCGGGCACATCGACCTTCATGGCTTTTTCTAGCTGGGCATCCAATTGCAATAGCTCGTCGTATAACTTTCGATTGACTATTGATTCATTTCTAGCTGCCGACAAATCTGGACTGTTATCGTTTGGATCAGCCAGAATTCGACGACGGAATTCAAGATCGTCCATTGTGGTGATCCCTCCGCTCAGATTGCTTTTCTATTTGGTCTTTTAACTGATTTCTCGCGCGAAATAAACGTGTCATCACCGTGTTGCGGTTTAACCCCAATATTTCTGCAATTTCATCGCCATTAAAACCGGCCATTACTTGTAAAACGAGAGGCTCTCGATATTCAGGTGCGAGCTTCATAATTTGACGGTGCAACATTTGTTGTTCCATTTCCATTTCTGTTCCCTGTTGATGGGTATCAGCAATGGCATAGTCATCAATGTCGACAAGATCGAATTGTTTTCGCTCAAAACGCCGTGCATTTTCTCTACGTAAAATTGTAATCAACCATGATTTTGCTGCTTTGTCATCTTGTAGGCTATCTAAAGAACGCCAAGCCCTTAAACATGTTTCTTGCACTAAATCCTCTGCTATATGAGGATCATGGCATAGCCAATATGCATAACGGTATAAGTCTCGATGCCACGCCCTGACAAGGGCTTCATAACGTCTTTGTTTATTCATATCTACAGAGACCGTGGTATCTGGCGTTTTCTTACGGAAAAATTGTTTAATCATGAATTTGCCCGTTAACTTGGTGTCGACATCACGATTATTGTTCGTTTTTTTTCATCGGATGCACGAATAAATGAATAATCAGCCATAAAATTGATCTGGTTCAAACTCTGACTTCAGCGGGAAGCTATAGTAGTCCCTGTCATCTGATGATGAGTACGAATGTAGTTTCTGTGGAACAGTATTACATTCTGTGTTTATCGTCTGTTGAGCAAGATGACAACTTCCTTTTGAAGGCTGACTTTACTTTCTCTTATCAGGTTTATCCTGATTTGCAATTGGCTTTATGTTGATTGACTTAATACTTAGATTAGATAGTTTTTAACTGTCTATACAATAGTGACCATACCTTAGGGTATGGTTTTTTTTTGTCTAAATAAAAGTATAGAATGTTAAGTTGTACCAACTTACTTTAGTTTCCCCCTAGCTATTTCTCCATAGTATATCGGCTTTCTTCATATTGACTTATCTCTTTGTTATCTTTTTGTCTTAACTAATATCTATATCTTATATGTTTTTAGGAGGGGACTTAGGTTTCATCTTATAAATTATCTGCATTTATTGTCTCTACTCCACAAAAATAAAACATTCGTTTGAAATTAATAACAATTTGGTTACAATTATTGTGGTCTGACCTCTAAATCGTACATGCTATGTTCAGCATGCCAATACTGGCAGTTTTAAACTGGTAACTAACATTAATAAGGAGTAGCGATGACACGTCTCCAAAACCTCACCACTCGTCAGGGTGAGCGCATCGCCGTTGTAAGTGGATTACGTACCCCGTTTGCTCGTCAGGCTACTGCCTTTAATGGCGTGCCTGCACTCGATATGGGGAAAATGGTTGTCAATGAGATGCTCCAAGAGCTCGATTTTGACCCTAAATTAATTGAACAAGTTGTCTTTGGGCAAGTGGTTCAAATGCCTGAAGCGCCGAATATTGCACGAGAAATTGTGCTGGGTACGGGCATGCACATTGGCACAGATGCTTATAGTGTTAGTCGCGCCTGTGCAACTAGTTTTCAAGCGGCAGCGAATGTGGCGGAAAGTATTATCTCTGGCACGATTGATATCGGTATTGCTGGTGGTGCTGATTCATCGTCAGTATTACCGATTGGTGTATCAAAAAAGCTAGCTGCAACATTATTAGCGTTGAGTAAAGCGCGAACAATGAGCAAGCGTTTAAAACTGCTGAGTACATTAAGTGTTAAAGATCTTATGCCTGTACCACCTGCTGTTGCTGAGTATTCAACGGGTATTAGCATGGGGCAAACTGCTGAGCAAATGGCAAAAAGCCACGGTATTACTCGCCAAGAACAAGATGCATTGGCGTACCGTTCGCACACTTTAGCGGGTAAAGCATGGAAAGATGGTTTAATTCGTGGCGAAGTGATGACAGCCTTCCCTGAACCGTACGGGCAGTGGATTGATAAAGATAATAATATTCGTGAAGATTCAACGTTAGAATCTTATGCCAAGCTACGTCCGGCGTTTGATCGTAAATTTGGCTCTGTAACTGCAGCAAACAGTACACCATTAACCGATGGTGCAGCGGCTATTTTGTTAATGCGAGAAGGTCGAGCAAAAGAGCTGGGCCTAAAACCATTAGGTTACATTCGATCTTATGCATTTTCAGCGATTGGTGTTGAGCAAGATATGCTGATGGGGCCTTCTTATGCGACGCCAATGGCATTAGATCGTGCTGGTATCAGCTTGTCAGATCTTACATTAATTGATATGCATGAAGCATTTGCCGCGCAAACATTAGCGAATGTGAAAATGTTTGGATCAAAGAAATTTGCTGAAGAGAAACTAGGCCGTAGCCAAGCGATTGGTGAAATTGATATGGATAAATTCAATGTGCTTGGCGGATCATTAGCATATGGTCACCCATTTGCTGCAACAGGTGCACGAATGATTACGCAAACACTGCGAGAGCTTCAACGTCGTGGCGGTGGTTTTGCATTGAATACCGCTTGTGCTGCTGGTGGGTTAGGTGCAGCAATGATTTTGGAGGCAGAATAATGACACAGCATGAATCTTCAAACTCTCAACCTTCCGCTTTCTCGTTAACGTTTGGCGATAACGGCGTTGCTTGGTTGAAAATTGATGTACCCAACGAAAAAATGAATACGTTACAGTCAGCATTTGTCGATCAAGTAACAGATGTTCTTACACAGTTGAAAGCACAGAAAGATGTCAAAGGCATGGTGGTGTATTCCGGCAAGCCTGATAACTTCATCGCTGGTGCTGATATTCGCATGTTGGCTGCATGCCAAACGGCAAATGAAGCGCAGCAATTAGCCGCAAAAGGGCAAGAGCTGTTTGGTCAATTAGAAGCATTACCGTTTCATGTAGTCGCGGCCATTCATGGCCCATGTTTAGGTGGTGGCTTAGAGCTCGCTTTAGCCTGTCATAGCCGAGTATGTAGTGATGATGATAAAACACGCTTAGGTCTACCTGAAGTTCAGTTAGGTTTGTTACCTGGTTCTGGCGGTACACAGCGTTTACCGCGTTTAATTGGGGTGGCTAATGCGTTAGATATGATTCTAACGGGCAAACAGCTACGTGCAAAGAAAGCGAAAAAGCTGGGTATTGTCGAAGAAGCAGTGCCATTAAGCATCTTGCTTGATATCGCTGAAAAACAAGCTTTGAAAAGTAAGCCAAAACGCAAGGGATCGTTCCAAGAGTGGGCAATGGGAGGCAATGCTCTGGGTCGCTCTGTTGTTTTTGATCAAGCAGCGAAAAAAACACATGAAAAAACCCGCGGTAATTACCCCGCCGCAGACGCCATATTAGACGTAATCAAATATGGTCTGCAACATGGTATGAAGAAAGGCTTAGAGCAAGAAGCCAAGTGCTTTGGTGAACTGGTGATGACGTCTGAATCTGCCGCATTACGCAGCATATTTTTCGCTACAACTGCCATGAAAAAAGAATCAGGTTCTGACGCTCAACCTGCAATAATCAAAAAGGTGGGTGTGCTGGGTGGTGGCTTGATGGGTGGTGGTATCAGCCATGTAACGGCAACGAAAGCCGGCTATCCTGTTCGAATTAAAGACATATCAAACGATGGTATTAAAAATGCCCTTGTTTATAACTTCAAGTTACTCGACAAGCAGCGTAAACGCCGAATCATTAGTAAGGCTGAACTACAAAATAAAATGTTCAGTATTACGGGTGGTACAACATTTACTGGGTTTACGAATGTCGATGTGGTGATAGAAGCCGTTTTTGAAGATATTAATCTAAAGCACCAAATGGTAAAAGACATTGAGCAGCAAACATCGGATGATACGATTTTTGCGAGTAATACATCGTCATTACCGATCCATCAAATCGCAGCTGCAGCAGAGCGTCCTGAAAATGTGGTTGGCTTACACTATTTCAGCCCGGTAGAAAAAATGCCGTTGGTTGAAGTTATTCCTCATCAAGGCACTGAAAATGGCAGTGCGACCTCCGAGCAAACCATAGCGACAGTCGTTGCATTAGCGAAGAAGCAGGGTAAAACCCCCATTGTTGTCGCTGATAAAGCGGGCTTTTATGTGAATCGTATTCTAGCGCCATACATGAATGAAGCCGCTGCAGTGCTATTAAGTGGTGAACCAATTGAACATATCGATCGTTCATTATTGGATTTTGGTTTCCCGGTCGGGCCAATAACTTTGCTTGATGAAGTCGGTGTCGATATTGGTGCGAAGATCAGCCCAATATTATTGGCTGAATTGGGTGAACGGTTTAAAGCGCCGGATGTATTCGATCTATTACTGAGTGATGATCGTAAAGGGCGTAAGAGCGGCAAAGGGTTCTACTTATACAATACGAAGAAGAAAGAAGTTGATAAGAGTGTTTATAAACTGCTTTCTTTGGAACCCGAGCAAAAAGCCGCAGGGCAAGATATTGCACTTCGTTGTACGCTAATGATGTTGAATGAAGCGGCACGATGCCTTGATGAAGGTGTAATTAAATCAGCACGTGATGGTGATATCGGCGCAATTTTCGGTATCGGTTTCCCGCCATTCCTTGGTGGTCCATTCCGCTATATGGATACCTTAGGGGCTAAAAGGGTGGTAGAGATGCTAAAGGATCACACTGATAAATACGGTGAGCGTTTTGCACCGTGTGATAAGTTGGTTGCGATGGCAAATGAAGAGCAATCTTTCTATCCATAGCGTCTGTGTTTTCTGACGATATGCAATTTCGATATTCAAAGGTCTGCCCTATTTTTTATAGTGGCAGACCTTTTTTATGAGTGCTTATACCCAAGTTACCTCAAGATGCTCGTTTCAGCGAGAATTTGTTGGGCTCTAGGCAAGGCGCTCATTTATAAGCTTAGTGGTTCTACGTTTAAAATTAGCAACGGCGTATAGAGCCTAACAAAACTCGCCCTTCGGGAGTGACTCAACGTGTCTACTTCTATGTCAAATATGTTTGAAAGGGAGCGCCATTCCTACACATATTTTCCTTGAATTAAACACGTTGAGGTCACTATGAATCCTGCATCTTGAGGTGGCTTGGGTATAACCATCCCATAGAAGTATTAACTATGGCTTCATCTGTCGTTGGTTTTTCGAATTAATACTCGATAATAACGAAGGCAGGATTAATGGGTTGCTTCTTTTTATCGTATTAAGGTTTCGTAAGCGAAAACGAGGCTCAAAACAAGAGGGACGCAATAGATGGTAAGCAATCATTGATAGTATCAGAGCAACAAAGCTATTTACGTTACAGACGAGTGTTAAAGCCAGCGTTGCGACAGTAATAAAAATGGCAGCATAAAACACAATATCAAACTCATTGTGCGACAAGATACTTGCACAATGTGGGCAATGAAAGCTTTCGTTATAGCGACTCATTGGTGGCGCAGTTATATCCATTTCGCAATGTGGGCAGTGTTGATTCATGACTTTCTCTTTTGTCTTACTCATTCTTAAACGGAATATTATTGAGCGTTTATGTTTATAAAAATGGGTGCGACGGAGTGTCCATGCTTGTCGACTGAACGATGATTATTAATCCGTTATGCTTGCGATGGCTAATGAATAAAACTGATTCGTAGAGACAATATGTGAATAAAACTGAGGTTTAGATTTATTTAGCAGCCTTCATTACGATATAAATACTGTAATAAAGGCTGTGAAAAGAGGTTGTTTTTAGCGTGCGTTTTGCTGGAATTCAACTATTGATTCAATTGGTTGACCTAGATCTAAAGGTTCAAGGTTTTGATGAGCTTGGCCTTGGTAATGCATCACTAAACGGTTTGCAGTACGTGGTTTTACAATCTCGACGATAAATCGGACCATATCGGCACGGTTTAGGTTCTTGAGTGCTTCAATCACTTTTTTACGCTGGCTAAATGTTTCGTCTTTATTACCAATGCTGACCCAAAAACGCTGAGCACGGCTACGAAGGTTAGTATCAGGCTCTGAAATTTGTGAGATTAATCCTTGTTTGCTTGCTTGCCATTGTTCTTCATTGAGCTCTAATAATACGAGTGCAAAGGCATTAGTAAAATCGTCGATAGCTTCAGATAACAGTAATGGTCCAGCTACTGGGGATTGGATATACAAAATTAATCCAGGGTGGCGATTTAGAGGTAAATTGGCTGTACCTACCATATAGCCTAATTGCTGCTTCGTTCTTAATTCATGAAAGAAGGTGGTCGACATTAAATGATTAGCTAACGTGTATACCGCTATTTTACGTGGAGAAACTTCGCGCGATTGGTAATACATTAAAATAGCCGAATCGGCATGCTTGCCATTGATCTCGTAATTTAACGTACCAGACTTATTAAGCTGAACCAGTGGCCGCTGAGACTCGCCATAAAGCTGGTCGGTAACACGGAATGCATCTTTGAGTATTTCTGCTAATTGTAGTGTGTCTTCTTTTAACCAATTTCCGTAAACGAAGGTATCAATGTGCAGCTCTGCAAACATTGATTCAACAAAAGCCGGAAGCTCATCAACACCGATAGACTCAAGCGCTTCGATCAATACCGGGTAAGGTGGATTATTGGGTTGAAGTAAGCCTGTAAGCTCATTAAACAGCTGCGAGATAGGTTTATCTTCTGCCGCATTACGCCAGTTGCGTAACATTTGCGCCTTGATATTATTAAAACGATTTTCATCGAATGTACGGCTGGCAAAACATTCCAATATTAGCTTCATCAATAAGGGTTGTTTTTCACTAAAACCAGACAGTTGCAGTGTTACACCACCTTGGTGGGCGTATAGATTATATGACATACCAGCAATTTCAGCGGGGTAGGCTTTTTCGTTTATCGCCTCGAGTAGCATCTCGACACATAAGCGTGTTTTGACAATGTTACGAGGAGAGTTAACTGCGTGAGGGCTATCGATAGCAACGTAAACAACCCCTTTCGGTACACGAAAGTCATGCTCTTGCTTATACCAAAGGCGAAAGCCAGGTAAGTCTTGAATTAATTGTGGCGGTAACTCTGATTTAGGTGCGAGTTCATGAGGGGTAAGGCGCTCACAAAGGTACGGGTTTTTTTCTGGTAAAAGAAGTTTAGGATCGAGAGTAACATTCATCCAGTCAGTTAATTGTTTGTTTGTGAATGGTGTCACGGAGTAGGGCGTAGCATACCATTGTGCCGTTTGATCGTAATGCTGACCTTGGGCTGCTAGCACTAATCGCATGTTTTCTGGGCGTAAGTAGGCAAGTAGATCGCGTATTAATGGTTCATTATAGCCAGCCATCATGTAATCACCGTAGATGACATCATCCGGTGCATAATGCAGTAAGTTCATGACTAAATAGCTTACCGTATCAAGTGGGCGACTTTTTTCTTGATAACGGAATGCCAATTCTAAAACAGATTTTTTTTCTTCATAACGCCACTCTTCCATGCCTTGTTGCTGTATTAATGCAATGTATTGGAAGACAGACTTAACAATATCATCGGTATGTTCAAGGCCTTTGAGTGTTAAGTTTAAGCTGATGGTAAATTCGCGAAAATTACTGCCATTGACACCACCACCGGCAGATAAAGTATTAATCAGTTCCCGACTTTTTAAGATGGACATCAAGCTGCCAGTGCCTTCATTACCCAACATATGGGCGATGTATGACAAAGGTTTTTGCTGATAGTAGGCATCGACTGATGGCATGGTAAAAGAGAGTGTTAGTTTACGAACATCTTTTATCGGCTCAATCTGAATAAATTGTTTTGCTTCTTTTTCGGTTACAAGAGGTACTGGTATTTCTGATTTAGCTACCCCGGTATTATTGATATGGCTGAAAAAGTCATGAGTATATGCTTCTAACTCATCTAGCGACTGGGAGCCTAACAGCACTAACCCCATTTTGTTTGCTGAATAATGCGTTTGATAAAAATGTAATAGCTCATCTCGGATCGACGTATTATTTCGATCATCCAGCGTGGTTAAGTCACCCACAGAAAATTTAGTGAAAGGGTGGTTAGGGTTAATGGTTTCTTTATGTACTTGATAAAGGCGTCGTACGTCATCGTTTAGTTTTAATTTATATTCAGAATCAACGGCTTGACGTTCTTTGTCGACGGCTTCTTCATTAAATAATGGCGCGGTGAAAAATTGACCAAAGCGATCTAATCCTTCTTCAAAAGCATGGGGACTAACTTCAAAGAAAAATGTCGTGTTTTCTGTGCCAGTCCAAGCATTATTGCTGCCGCCACTGCGGTTTATGAATGTTTGAAATTCACCGATACGGGGGTACTTTTCGGTCCCTAAAAACAGCATATGTTCAAGAAAATGTGCCATCCCTTGTCTATCTTCAGGGTCATCAAAGTGACCTATCTGAACAGATAACGCTGCCGCTGAGCGTGGTGCATCTGCATCGTGCACCAAAAGTACCTTGAGCTCATTAGCTAAGGTTAAATAGCGGTACTGCTTATGGTCGTTGGGGCTAATGTGCACAGGAAGAACCTTTTTCAAAGGGAATGAAGTAATTATGACCCTCATACAGCAAGCTGGCAAATTGGAAATACGTCTGATTATCTTATTTATCTATATGTTAAATCAGCTGAATCGATAAAAAGTGATGAAATAAAAGGCATGCTTGTTAGAGCAGTGATCAATCTGTCTAATTATTGAGTATAAAGAGAAGAAATAAAGTGAATAGTTACTATGGTGGCAGTAGTCAATATGAGGAGTGACCCCACTGTCACGGAATGGCAATAGAATTGCTTGAATGGCTATGCTGTCTGGTCTGAAGTTGCTAGCATAGCGTTAGGTATTCATGATTGGATAAGAAGATACATGCGAATTTTTATCATGCGGCATGGTGAAGCTCAAAACTTTGCACCAAGTGATGCTGAACGTCCTCTAACGATTCGAGGCGAGCAGCAATCTAAGCAGGTAGCAAGCCAGTTAGCGACGCATTTAGAGGGTAACCTCGATCTGGTTTGGGTTAGTCCATACCTGCGCGCTCAACAGACGTGGCAAGTGATGACCGCTGAATTACCTGAAGCGAAGAAAGTCATAACGGCTGATAACATTACGCCTTATGGTGATTCAGAAGATGTTGCTGCTTATCTTAAAGCATTGATTGCGATTGAACGGCCTGAAACCGTAATGTTGGTGTCTCATCTCCCTCTTGTCGGATACTTAACGGCAGATATCGTTAAAGGTATACAACCTCCTATGTTTAGGACGTCAGCGATTGCCGCTATTGACTACGATCCTGATACCGAGGTAGCTGAATTTTTATGGCAAGACGTGCCCTCATAAACCCTCCATGAAAACACCACAATGTAAAACGCTGATTTTAATGTTGAATCAGCGTTGTTTATTTTTTTAATTCATAAGCCATTACGATTATATAGCTTCATTGAGCAATATTACTAAGTGGAACAGTTTTTGCTTATGGTTACTCATAAGTGCATTGTTTTGCCGCTTTTTTAGCTTATTCAATGAACACTATTCTTATACCCAATTTGAAATAGAAGAAACGGTAATAATGAAAACTAAAATATTAGCAGTTATTAGTGCTGCATTACTTGTCGGTTGTGTTCAGGGCGGTCCTCAAAAACCAACGATCAATGCTAATGGTGCGATTAAATGGGCTAACGGTATTAGCGAAGAGATGCGTATTTCTACCTCGGGCAGTACGCTGACTTTTGCGTCACCGGGTGGGTTAATGGTTGCAGGCTCAATTACTATATTTTCACGTATCGATAGTGCACGTAATGGATCTTGCGAGCATTATTACAGTGAATCATCAGTGAAAACACGGATGCAGATTTGTGAGAGTGGTGAAGTAACGCTGATTCAAGAGGGTCAGGTTATTAATGTGGGTTCATTAGCAAAATATACGTATTAATCAGCGTTATTTTTTGTGCGATAACGCCCAGACAACAACATTCGAACGATAGGTGTTCGTTATGTTTAGTCTGGGGTTAATCGCGTATTGAATGTATATAGCTTGCACTAACGTTCAGATATATCAATTAATACTAACAATGCGCCGTTGCCACCAAACTCTAAAGGCGCTTGGTGAAATGCCATTACATCTGGGTGTTGTGCCAACCACAAAGGTGCTTTCTGTTTAAGTATATGCTTACCAATGCCATGCATTACACAGGCACAAGACACATTCTCTTTAATGCAAGCTGCTAGCATTGCGGCTAACTCGCGTTTTGCTTCTTGCTGCGTCATACCGTGCATATCTAAATACATGTCAGGTACATAGATACCACGTCGTAACTTTTTCACTTCATATTTAGACACACCAGTGCGCGCATATTGGGTAGGTCCATGCTCATTTAGGTGCGGTTCAAACTCATCAGAGAAATAAAACTCGTGGTTTTGGGTTTCTTTACTCGAGACCTTGGCTTTATCAACCTTTGAGTTCTGTTGGCGCCGCGTGATTATGGTATCATGCGTGAACTTTTTTACGCCTTTTACCGCATCTTGGAAGAGTGACAACTCATCTTCTAAGTTAGGATTTTTTTTACTCATAATGAAATTCCAACATCTGTATGGCGGTATTGTAGCGTTTTTCGGAGGCTATTTTGGATAAGATTTTTGTCGACGAAGCTGTCAATGAACTTCACACTTTGCAAGACATGCTACGTTGGACTGTCAGCCGTTTCAATGCTGCTGGTCTTTTTTATGGTCATGGTACAGATAATGCGTGGGATGAAGCTGTTCAGCTTGTACTTCCAACACTGTATTTACCACTTGATATTCCGTCAGAAGTGCGTTTTTCACGCCTGACGAGCAGTGAGCGTTTACGTGTGGTTGAACGTGTTATTCGTCGTATTAATGACCGTACACCAGTGTCATACATGACAAATAAAGCGTATTTCTGTGGTTTAGAGTTTTTTGTTGATGAACGTGTACTTGTACCGCGCTCACCGATTGCTGAACTGATTGAAACGCAATTTGAACCGTTTTTACAACAAGAGCCAACACGAATCATGGATTTGTGTACAGGTAGTGGTTGTATTGGTATTGCTTGTGCACATGCATTCCCTGATGCAGAAGTGGATCTGGTTGATATTTCAATCGATGCACTGGCAGTGGCCGAGCAAAATATTAACGACCATGGTTTAGAGCAGCAGGTTATTCCGCTTCGCTCTGATCTATTACGTGATGTACCTAAAGATAAATACGATCTGATTGTAACCAATCCTCCTTATGTTGATCAGGAAGATATGGACAATCTACCCGAAGAGTTCCGCCATGAGCCAGAACTTGGTTTAGCGGCAGGTACGGATGGTTTGAAACTGGTTCGTCGTATTCTTGCCAATGCACCAGATTACCTGAAAGATGACGGTATTCTGATCTGCGAAGTAGGTAACTCTATGGTTCACATGGAGCAGCAATATCCAAATATCCCATTTACTTGGATTGAATTTGCTAATGGTGGTCATGGTGTATTCATGATGACACGCCAACAGTTACTAGACTGCAAAGATGAGTTCTCTCTGTACCGCGATTAATCGTGTAAGAGTGATTGCTTCTGATTTATAGTCGAATTAAAAAACCGGAGTCAGTTCATCACTGCGCTCCGGTTTTTTTGTATGTAATTGTAACTACGTGCATTTTAGCTTGTTACAACGACATTAAGCTTGCCCTTCAGCCTGCTTTGCCACCAAATCAGCCATGATGGTATCTTTATTCGTTAAGTAATCTTCTAAACCTGCACGGCGTAGATCACAAGACGGGCAATCGCCACAACCATCACCAATAATACCGTTATAACAGGTTAAGGTTTTCTCGCGCACAAAGTCTAATTGCTTGTATTGATCGGCTAAGGCCCAGGTTTCAGCTTTGTTCAGCCACATTAGTGGTGTTTCGATCTTTAGCGCACGATCCATGCCTAAAACCAAAGATTGATTCAGAGATTTCACAAATTCATCGCGGCAATCAGGGTAACCAGAGAAATCGGTTTCACATACACCAGTGATAACGGCTTCAGCGCCAATCTGATATGCATAAATACCAGATAACGTTAGAAATAAAATATTTCTGCCCGGAACAAACGAGTTAGGCAACCCGTTTGCTTGTAGCTCGTGTGAAACGGCAATGTTGTCGCGGGTTAAAGAGCTAATGGCCAGTTCATTAAGCAAACCAACATCCATCACTTTATGGGCGGTGATACCCAACTCTTTCGTTATCGATTGTGCCACTTCAATTTCCAGCTTATGACGCTGACCATAATCAAAAGTGATGCAATGCACTTCGTCGTAGTTCTCAATAGCTTGGATTAGACAGGTTGTGGAATCTTGTCCACCACTGAATACGACAACAGCTTTACGCATGGGAATGTGTCCTTATTTGTAGCCTTACCGAAAAACAGTCGGTACCGACTCAATAATATGTAGATGAGCAGCTATCGTACCCTAGAGCGAGTACGGAAAAAAGTGTAAAAAAAACCGTAGACAAGCTACGGCAAACGAAAGGTATAAACCTTACAAACACAACAAATTAGATAAATGTATTAATGAATTAAAATAGGCAGACAAATAAATTGCTAATTTACAATGTACCTGTTTGTTCAAATGCCGCTAATTGGGCTAGGTAAGGTGATATATCACCGATGTTTTCTTGTACCCATTCAGCGTTAAAATAAGTATCTAGGTAGCGTTCACCGCTGTCGCAAAGCAATGTGACGATAGACCCAGTTTCGCCACGAGCTTTCATCTCGCTCGCTAACTGCAGTACACCAAAAAGGTTTGTTCCGGTTGATGCACCGGCTTTACGACCTAGTAAATTTTCAAGCCAATGCACAGTGGCAACACTGGCTGCATCAGGAATGGTGCGCATTTCGTCGATAACATCAGGAATAAAGCTAGGCTCTACGCGTGGGCGACCAATACCTTCAATACGGCTTCCTACCGTACTCGTTAAATGAATATCTCGGGTGTTGAAATAGGTGTGGAATACCGAATTTTCAGGGTCGACAACACATAATTTAGTGTCGTGCATTTGGTAGCGAATATAGCGGCCAATAGTGGCAGATGTACCACCCGTACCGGGGCTCATTACGATCCACGTTGGAATCGGGTGCTCTTCCAACTGCATTTGTTCAAAAATGCTGTTTGCGATGTTGTTATTGCCACGCCAGTCAGTGGCACGCTCTGCAAAGGTAAATTGATCCATATAATGGCCATTTAGATCTTTTGCCAGACGATGAGACTCTTCATAGATGGCATTTGGGCTATCGACAAAGTGTGCACGACCGCCATAAAATTTAATTTGTTCAATCTTCTTGCAAGCCGTTTTACGAGGAACAACCGCAATAAAGGGTAAGCCCAGTAAGCGTGCAAAATAGGCTTCAGATACCGCAGTGCTACCTGATGATGATTCTATAATCGTGGTATTTTCATTAATCCAGCCATTACATAGCGCATATAAGAACAATGAACGTGCCAAGCGGTGTTTAAGGCTGCCTGTTGGGTGAGTGCTTTCATCTTTGAGATAAATATTGATGCCTTCTAAACAAGCGATATCAAGTTTGATCAGATGCGTATCAGCAGATCGCTGGTAGTCGGCTTCAATTTTGCGTATGGCGCTATTTATCCATTGAGGGTTTCGGCTTTTAGGCTGCAATTCATTATTCATGTTATATCCTTAAATGTCTGATTAGGCTTATTTAATTATTCATTTTGTGACCAAGTATTATTCTTATTTTTACTGTTAGAATTATAGTACTGCACTTGAGAGAAAAAGCTTTGCTTTGTTTATTGTAAAATACACATAATGGAGAAAAATATTCTCCGTTGTGAGTTTTAAGGGAAAGTAATGAACAATTTAGATAACGTTGACAAAACATTGCTTCGGTTGTTGCAGCAAAATGGCACAATGGCCTTAGCCGATTTAGCAGAAGCGGTGAATCTGACAACAACACCTTGCTGGAAACGCCTTAAGCGACTGGAAGAAAGTGGAATACTCCGTAAGCGTGTTGCTTTACTTGATCCTATTAAGCTGGGGCTATCATTTACTGCATTCGTGCAGATCAAAACCAGTAATCATTCGAAAGAGTGGTATCACTGTTTTGTCGAGACTGTGTCTGAATTTCCAGAGGTAATGGAGTTCTATCGCATGGCTGGCGAATATGATTACATGATGAAGGTACAAGTTGCTGATATGGCAGCATTTGATAAGTTTTATAAGAAGTTGGTTAACAGCATAGAAGGATTAACCAATGTGACGTCTACGTTTGCGATGGAGCCTCTAAAATATACCACCGCATTGCCTTTATAAACGATTGTCTTTATAAGCTATGGCGGTCTATAAACCTCTGGCTATAAATCTGGTATTTTAGTGTGTTGTTGATTTATTGCACATGCTTTTAGATCCTGTTTGTAATATAAGCAGGATTAACCTCTGTTTTTAATTTGACCACTATATTGTGGTTGAATTCCTCTCTAACATCTTGAAAATAGGTGTTATCAGGTTGTTTCTTATTTCATCTTATATCTATAACTTACCTTTCATTTGTTTAGTAACGAAATGATTCTGGGTGGAATCAAAGTACTTATCAAAAGTGGATAAAGAGTAGCTATTTCGGGAGGCTATATGCAGGTTTTTTGGCAACTCCGTTGGTTTTTTCGACAGGAGTGGCGCCGTTATAGTGGTGCTATTTTTATTCTGTGTTTAGTGTCTGCCTTTGAGTTGCTTCCTCCGCGTGCAATTGGCTGGATTGTGGACGGTGTCGTATCGGGTGATATGAGTTCGTCGACTATGTTTATGTGGCTGGGTGGAATTGTACTGCTCTGGACCCTGGTATATGTACTGCGCATTATATGGCGAGTGTGGTTGTTTGGTGCTGCGGCAAAGTTAGGCACGGTATTACGCAATAGGCTTTATTGTCATTTTTCATCCCATTCCCCCATTTTTTTTGAGCGCTATAAAACGGGTGATTTAATGGCGCGTTCAACCAATGATGTGAATGCTGTGGTGATGACGGCAGGTGAAGGTGTACTAACCGCAGCAGATTCATTGATCATGGGGTTAGCCGTTATTCTGGTAATGACTACGCAGCTAAGCTGGGAGCTCACGATTCTTGCTTTGTTACCGATGCCGGTTATGGCGTTTATCGTTTTTGGTTTTGGTCGGCAATTACATACACGTTTTTCTGAATCACAAGCGGCATTTTCTGATCTGACAGATAAAACTCAAGAGTCATTGAACGGTGTCAGAATGATCAGGGCGTTTGGTTTAGAGCAACGACAGCAACAGGAATTTGACGCGGTTGTCGATGCTGTCGGACAGAAAAACTTGGCTGTTGAGCAGGTCGATGCCAAATTTGATCCCGTTATTCAGCTAACAATTGGCATGTCTTTTTTCCTTAGTATTGCGGGTGGCGGTTATATGGTATCGCAAGGTCGGCTGACGTTGGGAGATCTTACCGCGTTTACGCTTTACCAAGGGTTAATGATTTGGCCAATGTTAGCACTGGCATGGGTATTCAATATTCTAGAGCGAGGTTCGGCAGCCTTAAAACGTTTACAGCATATCTTTGGTCAACAACCGAGCATTGTGAGTGGTGAAAATACTCTTGAAATGACAGGCCAAACATTACATGTGGATATTGAGCGATTTCATTGGGGCAAACAAGAACAAGCGGCAATGCAGCACGTCCTATTTGATTTAAGTGCAGGGCAGATGCTGGGTGTTGCAGGGCCCATAGGCAGTGGTAAATCAACACTGCTGGCGTTATTACTGCGTCAGCAAGAATTGCAGCATGGGCATATTATGTATGGAGATGTATCAATAAAAACGGCTGATTTACATCAGTGGCGTAGCCGATTTGCTGTCGTTAGCCAAACGCCATTTTTATTCTCTCGTTCTATTGCTGACAACATTGCACTTGGTCGACCTGAAGCCACTCATGAGCAAATTCGCCATGCGGCACAATTAGCGTGTATCGATGACGATATTCTTCAATT
This sequence comes from Photobacterium profundum, assembly GCF_003026285.1. Lineage (GTDB taxonomy): Bacteria > Pseudomonadota > Gammaproteobacteria > Enterobacterales > Vibrionaceae > Photobacterium > Photobacterium profundum. Next base: position 829,614 of record NZ_PYOD01000001.1, on the reverse strand, counting down.
TCCGGAAGGGTATAACACCTTAGTGGGCGAAAAAGGGATCACGCTATCTGGTGGGCAAAAACAGCGTATTGCTATTGCTCGGGCATTATTGCTTGAGGCCGAAATATTGGTATTGGATGATGCACTGTCTGCGGTTGATGGTAAAACTGAACATACGATTTTACAGAATCTACAAGCAACGAAAACAAAGCAAACAGTGATAGTGATTGCTCACCGTTTAACTGCATTAGAACAAGCAGATCAAATCTTAGTGTTGCAGCATGGTCAGGTTGTAGAGAAAGGCAAACACCAGAACTTGATTAAAGATGATGCTTGGTATGCAGAGATGCATCGTTATCAGCAATTAGAACGCGCAATCAAGGAGGCATAATGGAAAATAAAGCCGTCAACAAAGCTGTTTTAATTCGTTTATTACGGTATGCCTTGAACGATAAAAAGAAATTGGCAATTGCTATTGGGCTTTTGTTTGCAGGGGCGCTGGCCGATGTATCAGGACCATGGCTAATTCAACATTTCATCGATAACTATATTGCGAAAGATAATTACCCAATAGAAGCCATCGCTATGTTAGCTGCTGCCTATATTGGTTTGATGATTATTGGCGCGGGGCTAAAGTATGCTCAATCTATTCGCTTTAATACGATTGCGATTGGCGTGGTTCAAACTGTACGTAAGCAGCTATTTGGCAAGGTACTTAATCAGCCATTATCAGCATTTGATTACATGCCGACGGGCAAGCTTATTTCGCGAATTACCAATGATACTGAATCAATTAAAGATTTTTATGTCTTCGTGATTGCTACGGTATTAAAAAATGTCACTCTGATCAGTGTCATGCTGGTGGTTATGAGTTTCTTAAGTTGGCGTTTAACCGTTATTGTCTTGATTTTATTGCCTATTGTTATTTTTATTATGGTGATTTATCAGCGGAAAAGTGCCAATGCTTATCGAAAAATGCGTGATTTGTTGGCTGATATTAATGCCTCGATGAGTGAATCTATTCAGGGAATGAGCTTAATTCAATTGATGCGCCAAGAGCGTGCGTTCAGCGAACAATTTTCATCATTGACCAATAATCATTTACGGGCACAAGTCGGGGTAATGAAGCTCAACGGTTTGTTATTGCGGCCACTCATCGATTTGTTATCGGGAATCGCCTTAATATCATTGGTCGCATTATTTGGCGTGAGCGGTGTTGAGTTAATCGGGGTCGGTGTGCTTTATGCGTTTATCAGTTACTTGGGGCGGGTAACTGAACCATTAATTGAAATGACCCAGCAGTTGTCGCTGTTACAGCAAGCCTTGGTTGCCAGTGAACGTATTTTTGCTTTGATCGACGCAAAACAGCAAGACTACGGTGATGACGAACAAGCTATCCAACAGGGTGAATTACAATGCCAGAATGTCAGTTTTAGTTACGACGGCGAACAGACGGTCTTAAACAATATTGATATACACCTACATCACCGTGGGTTCCTGGCATTAGTTGGGCATACCGGCAGTGGTAAAAGCACATTAGCCTCGTTAATGATGGGGTTTTACCCTGCATCACAAGGGCAAATATTGGTTGATAAGCGGCCCCTCACTGAGCTACATAAAACCGTATTTCGTGATGGTATCGCGATGGTGCAGCAAGACCCGCATATTCTGAGTGACACGGTGCGGGAAAATATCCAATTAGGGCGTAATGTTACAGATGCTGTGATTTGGGGCGCTTTAGACAAAGTGGGGCTGTCCGAGCAAATTCGACAATATTCAGACGGTCTAGATACGCTATTTGGTAGTGGAGAGGCGAACTTGTCGGCGGGTCAAAAGCAGCTACTTGCATTAGCTCGAGTGCTGGTGGCGAAACCGAAAATCTTGATTTTAGATGAAGCGACAGCAAATATTGATTCAGGAACAGAGAAGAAAATTCAGCAGGCATTAGATGTATTGCGTAAAGACATGAGCATTGTGGTTATCGCTCACCGTTTATCAACCATTATGGATGCAGATGAAATTGTGGTGTTACATCGTGGTGATATTACCGAGCGCGGAACGCATCAGCAGCTGTTGACGGAGCAAGGGCATTATTGGCAGATGTATCAACTGCAACAGGCGAGTGAGCATTTGCATCAGTTAGAAGAAGAAACGATAGCCGTTATTTAATAAATAATAAGATAGATAAAAAGAGAAAGCAGCGGGGGATTATGATGAATAATCCCCCGCTGCTTTTTATTGCGGAGTAATAAAATCCTGAAAAGAAGTGTGTTTTACACTGTTCTGACAGACTTCATTATTCAATTTTATAAAATGAGATATAAATTCGAATGGTAACGACTTTAATCAGAAGCTAGATGCTGACGCATTAAACCTTCTTGAACGGCTGAAGCGACAAGCTCACCTTTCTGGTTGTAGATTTCACCACGTACCAAGCCTCTCGCACCGCTGGCTGATGGGCTTTCGATAACATACAGTAGCCATTCATCAAGACGGAAAGGGCGGTGAAACCACATCGAATGGTCAATAGTGGCAACCTGCATTTTCGGGGTTAAAAGCGTAACGCCATGTGGTTGCAAGGCAGTAACCAGAAAACCCCAATCAGATGCATAAGCCAATACATATTGGTGAATACGAGGATCATTCGGCATCTCACCGTTAGCCTTAATCCAAAGGTATTGTTTGGGATCTGCAGCTTTGGGTTTTAGTGGATTAACAACGGTAACAGGGCGCACTTCGATAGGACGGTCACGGCCAAAGGTTTCAACAGCTTTTTTCGGCAGATGCTGTGCGATAGATTGAACCAGTTCCTTTTCTGATGCTAACCCTTCGGGGCCCGCAACATTAGGCATTGTTGATTGGTGTTCAAATCCTGCTTCTTCTGCTTGATAAGAAGCGGTTAAGTAAAAAATAGGTCTGCCATTTTGAATCGCTTTAACTCGGCGTGTACTGAAGCTTTTACCATCACGCAGTTTTTCAACATCGTAAATAATTGGTTTTTCAGGATCACCAGGCAATAAAAAGTAGCTGTGAAAGGAATGAACATGTCGCAGGCTATCAACCGTTTCTTTTGCGGCAGAAAGAGACTGACCGATAACTTGACCACCATAAACTTGAGGTAAACCCAAATGTTCACTCTGACCACGGAATAAACCTTGCTCCAGTCGTTCTAATTGTAAAAGATTGAGAAGTTCATTCAGTTCTTTACTCATTGTGGATCCTATTACCATGTTATTATTAAGGAGTTATTACCAAACTAGAACACAAACTTACGTGTTATTAAATAGTAATTACATTTCAGCTTAATGGAGTTTTAGTTTTTAAGGGTTAATCATGAAAAAGTTTTTTGCACTACTATTTACGCTGATTTTAGCTCTTGTTGTTACAGCGTGTACTACTTTAGTGCCAAATGACAATGATATGGGAACAGTAACTGGCTCTATCGCTTATCGTGAGCGTATTGCGCTTCCTAATAATGCGCGTATTACAGTGACTTTATCTGATGTATCTAAAATGGATGTAGCTGCAGAAGTCATTAGCAGTCAGGCATTTATGTCTGAAGGTAAGCAAGCTCCTTATGACTTTTCACTTGGGTATAAACTCCAAGATATAAAAAGTAATCATACTTATGCGATTAGTGCTCGTATTGAAGTTAACGGTAAATTGATATTTATTACCGATACCGCAAACCACGTCATTACAGATTCGGCTATAACCCAAAATCTAGATTTAATGCTGGTTAAAGTACAGTAAAAGAAACAAGCTGAATTCGACCTTTACAGCCTAATTAAAATATTATGCTGTAAAGGTAAAGAATACTCTTTACTACACTGGGTTACCGTTCCATCGGTAATGACGCAGCGATATTTTTCCGCTTTCTGATACATCTATACCTTCTGCAAGCAATTTTTCTCGCTGACGAATCAGATCATTACCGGTTAACGAAATCATTCCTTTAGCATTAACGACTCGGTACCAAGGTATTTTCGACCCTTCAGGTAATGTTGCCATTAAGCGCCCAACATGACGTGCATAACCAGGAAAACCTGAAAATTTAGCTATTTCTCCATAGGTTGACACTTTTCCATATGGAATTTGATGTACTTGGGTGTAGATTTGAGCTGAAAAATCGTCCATATTTAAACCTGATGTAAAATAAATTTGATATCGACCGGTAGCTGCTGTTTTCAATGTATTTCAATAACACTATCGGATAACGCAAGGAGGTGCTGCCATGTTGTATGCCGCGTTACTCGTTTTTGTCAGCATAGTTTTGACTGTATTAGGTGTTACTGCCCTAGGTTATAGTCAAGGCGATGTACCTGCTCTCGCTTTAGCGATTCCAGCCCTGTGGTTACTTCCTCAAGGTGGAGCCGCTGCTTGGCTTTTATTGATAGGCTTAGCCTCTTTTGGTGCTGTATTACCAGATCAATCTTTAGCATTATCTATTAGCATTTTTATGATGTTACCTATTTTTTCTATCGCTTTCTCGCCTAAAAGTAATTGGCAATTAGGTGCATTACTTGTTTCTGTTGTTATTGCAATGGATGTGGGGCTAATGGCCTTGCAAGGTGAAGGGAAATTACCCGGTAGCGTTGGTGCTACCGTCGTACAAATTGTTGCTGTATGTATTATTTGGTATGCCGCTCGCTCTTGGCGCACTGTAGAAGGAAATACGTGGTGGCCATTGTTTTTAGTGGTACCGCTATGGGTTGGGGGATTACAGCATGCTGCGTTAGTTGCTTTGTGTATTACAGGGTTAATTGCGGCACTGCAAGGTATGAAAAAGGTGAAAGTCGGAGATTGGGTGCCACGCTTGGCTTGGGTATTACCAGCAGTAGGGTTTGCAACATTAGTGATTGTGCCGCAGTTTGACGTGCCAAACCCTGTCTTAGTTGCATGGCTATTAATACTTGGTGGAGCGTTATTGGGTGAATTCTTATTGGAAGATCCTGAAGAAGTATAGGGCGATACTTAGCTGATTCGTAATCACTTATTATCACAATCAATCACTTTGAGTAATAATTCAGCAGTTGATTCGGTGAAGTGATATAACACCTTGCATTGTATGCGGCCTTGGTAGATAATCTTTTCCGTTCTCAAGCAGAACTGAAAGAATCTATGGAGGCCCCCATTGGTCCTCCCGCAACACTAACCTGTGAACTCGGCCAGGCCCGGAAGGGAGCAACCGCAGCAGGTGACGTGTGTGCCGGGATGTGGCTGGTGGGGGCTTCCACCCATCTAGCGTTTGTAGTTTGCACCATAAGCCTGCATATCTTCCCTAATACCCTGCATAAATTGCACTATAAGTCTGCATAAGCTATTTTTGTTGTAGTAAAACGACAAATGGGCTGGTCTATTATGTACCGCCGAAAGCTAAAACACTCCCGCGAAAAGAACCTTTTTAAGTTTGTCAGTGCTAAGATGAATCAAGTCATGACAGTTGAGTCATATCTTGAGTTCGATACTTGCCTCCACCTCGAATATTCATCATCGATAACGTCTTTTATTGCCCAGCCTGAAGGTTTTATTTATCACCTTGATGATCGAGATCTTCCTTATACTCCTGATTTTCAGATTATTGAGAACGATACCGCTAAGTGGATTGAAGTGAAACCTTTCGCGAAAACCCTGAATCCAGACTTTCTTCAACGCTTTAAAGCTAAGCAGGAAAAAGCACAAAAACTGGTTCTGTTGCATCTTGGAATTGGAATGTAGAAACACTTATTTCCAGATACAATTAGGCCGCTAGGGAGTAAAATTGCTCCCTAGCAGACATATCTCCAGCATTTTTCATCTGACCTTTGCGAAGCATCTGCCATAACTCAACAACGGCGATACTCGCCTCAGCTCCCTCAATGTTTATTTAATTAACAAGGCTTGTCTCTCATCACAGGAGCCGTTTGTGGATTTATCGAGATTTTCTGCTAGAGCCAAATAGACTGCCGGTAACACAAATAGGGTAAAGATAGTGCCGATAAACATGCCTGCTACCAAAATAATACCGATACTATTTCTGGCTTCTGCGCCTGGCCCAGTCACTAAAACTAGAGGAAAGTGACCAAGTACTGTCGCAGCAGTTGTCATTAAAATAGGTCGTAACCTTAACTTTGCGCTATGTACGACAGCATCCAATTTCCGATACCCTTTTTGTTGAAGTTCATTCGCAAACTCTGTGATTAAAATTCCATTTTTTGCGACTAAACCCACGAGAGTAATAAAACCGATTTGGGCGTAGATATTCATGGTTGTCATACCAAGAAATGAGAACGACATGCCGCTAGCAAGGGCCAAGGGTACGGACCCGAGTAATACAACCAGTGGCGAACGAAAGCTGTTAAACTGTATCGCTAGAACCATGTAAACCATGAATAAAGAGACGGCAAGCACAGAGAATAAACTGTTTCCTTCTTGGCGGAGTTGACGAGAGCCGCCCGCATAGTTCACTTGGTATCCAGACGGTAATATCTTCTCTGCCTTTTGCTCTAGAATACTCAGCGCTTGATCGGGTGTTGTCCCTGGCACCAATCCACCTAAAACACGAAACGAGTTAAGTTGGTTAAATCGGTTCGCGCTGCGTACGCTGACTGTTTGCTCTAAGTTTGCGATACTACTTAACGGTACAAAATCGCCATTCGGTGTTTTTATTTGTAGGGTGAGTAATGTTTCACTGCTATTTAGCTGTTGCTCATCAACCATGGGTATCACACGATAGGCCTTACCATTACTATCAAAACGTGTCACGTCTTGTTCCGACACCATCAGTGATATTTGGTCTGTTACCGCTTTGGTTGTTAACCCTAAGTCCATCATTTTTGTATTGTCAAACTCGAGTCGGGCATGAGGCATATCGATCTTAAGGTCCGTATTAACAAACATGAATTTGCCACTTTTGTGCGCGGCTTCTAACAGTTGGTAAGCATATGGCAGCATATTGGTATAACTGTCTTGCGATTGAATTACCATTTCTACATCAAATTGCCCAGCCGTCGGCAGTGGCATCGGTGACGTTGGGTAAACTCTTAAGCCAGTGATTTCTTTGAGTGCAAAGTAAATATTTTGGACAACATCTGAGGTTGAGTATGGGCGTTGGTCGTATGGAACGAAGTTAATTCCACTGAAACCGCCTGACTCAGTAAGAGTCTGCCATACCATGTCTATGCCTTCCATTTGCTCGATAGAGCTGACCGCCTTTTGCATAAATTGATTGCTATAGTCTAAAGAACCACCTGAAGGAGCTTCAGAAATAACAAATAGCGAACTCTGGTCTTCAACAGGAGCAAGCTCTTGCTGTGAAAACATATAGAAAGGAACGATCAAAAGAGATAGTACAAATGCTCCTGTTAATAGGGCTCGGTGATGAGAGAAAACACGATATAGTCCATTCTCATAACGCGCTGACAATCGGTCGAATATGAGGTTGACCTTGTGCGTTAGGCGACTTTCTTGCCCCTTTTCTTGAGAGACGTAGGCACTCATGATTGGCGATAAAGTAATAGCAACGATACCGGAAAAAAGAACAGCAATGGCTAACGTAAACGCGAACTCTTTAAATAGAGCACCAGACAAACCGCCGACAAAACCAATGGGTACAAATACTAAAGCCAAGGTGATTGTCATAGAAAAAATAGGGCGCAGTAGTTCTCTTGAGCTTACTAGTGCTGCTTCAATTCGGCCTTTACCATTTCGCATATGACGTGCGACATTTTCTACAACTACAATCGCATCATCGACAACCAGCCCTACAGATAAGACGATTGCCAAAATGGTCAGCAAATTAAGTGAGAAACCCGCTAATAGCATCGCTGCTATGCTACCTAAAATCGAAATAGGAATCGTCACCAAAGGCACCAACGCCGTTCGAAATGATCCCATTAGCAACAGAATCACTACGCCTACCAGCAACACCGTTTCGACAAGAGTGGTGAAAATTTCCTTGAGTGCGTCTCGCATATATTGAGTGCCATCATAGCCAATGGTGATGCTTGTTCCTTCTGGTAAGCGTGAATTAGTGACCACAAGTTGCTTGTATAATGCATCGCCAATTGAAATTTCGTTCGAACCAGGTGAAGTTACGATGCCGATAAAAACTGACTCACTAAGATCTAGGCGTGCAGAGTCGGTGCCGCGATCCTCTCCAAGCTTTATACGAGCGATATCGCTAAGGTAAATAAAAGTATCACCACTCTTTTTCACGATCATTTGGCGAAAATCGTCGGCGCTTTGGTATAGTGCATTACTCATGATGCTTATGTTTTGGCTAGCGCTTTCTACATGACCTAATGAAGCGATTACATTGTTGTCGATTAAGGCCTGATGAACTTGATCTGCACCAATATTCAAGCTTGCCATTTTCAGAGGATCGAGCCACACACGCATAGCTGGCTTGCGTCCACCAAGTACATCCGCACTTTGAACTCCAGACACAGACGCAAACCAAGGTGTTACATCGCGTTCTAAAAAGTCGGTGAGCTCTGCCCTGTCCATTGTTGTGCTAGAAATATTCAGGTAAAAAGTGGCTCCTGGCCTGTCGACGCGGGCAACGGAAACACTTGGGTCTTGCACGCCATCTGGCAGTTCATAAGAGATCTGGCTGAGCCGTGAGTTGAGTTCAGCAAGCGCATTAGTGCTATTTTCGTTGAGTTTGAGCCATACCGTAACCTTGCTCATTCCTGCCGTCGTTGATGAATCAACGTAGTCTACGCCAGGAACGCTCATTGCAGCTCTTTCAATTGGTTCCGTCACGAAGCCTTTTACGACATCAGCAGACACGCCAACATACTCAGTGGTGATAACTAGCGAAGAACTTTCTATCTGGGGAAACTGCGAGATCGATAATCGTTGTGATGCCATGGTTCCAGCAATGATAATGATCAGAGAAATGACTATTGCAAGAACGGGCTTTTTAACAAAGATATCCATTATTATTCTCCAACAGCTGCAACCAGTGAGGACTCTTGTTGTGAAGTGCCCTCCTTTGAGCGTACCAACAAGCCTTCATAGAGTTTGAATGCACCAGCAGTTGCTATCTTTTCACCTTCATGTATGCCTTCAGTGATTAGCTTTGAGCCATTAATCTCTGAGATAACTTGTACGGAAGCGCGTTTTGCGCGGTAAGCTCCGGGCTCACTGTTGAGTGCGGTTAACTTCATGACATATGAGCCATAAATATCTTGATTAACAGAGGTAACAGGGACTTGATATACCGTCTTGTTATCACTTATCGGAATGAGCACTTCCAATGGCATGTTTGGTGTGTAGGGGGCGAGAGTTCGGCTAACCTCTGCGCGATATCTCAGGCTACGAGTTGTATCCGATATTTGTGTGTCTTTTGCTATGACAGTTGCCAGCTGGAAAGATGATGTACCAAGATAATCAATGTTTCTCGCACGTATTTGAGAGCTTATTTTGAGCTCTGGGTAAAATTGTGGAACGCTAAAATCTACCCAGATTTTGTCACTGTCTCCAATAAAAGTTGAAAGTACTTGGTTAGCAGATACATAGTCTCCTAACTTGATATCATGAAGACCTATCACCCCATCAAATGGAGCGACAATGGTCTTTTGTTTGATTGTGGCTTGTAGTACCTCAATTTCAGATTGAACCACGATAAGATCAGCATAAGCTTGATCATATTGCTCTTGGCTAATCGATTTTTTTTCCAACAAGGTTTGATAACGTTGAAGTACTGATTGAGCATGTTTTTTGCGCGCTTGTGCCGACTTTATTCGAGCGCGTTCTTCAGAAATATCGACCTGAAATAACAGGTCTCCTGCATTAGCCTTTTCACCCGGTTGGAAACCAACAAAGGCAACTTTCCCCGACAGCTCTAGGGATAAATTAGATTGCAGTGGCGATGCGGCACTGCCAAGCACGCTGACAGTCGGTGTATGATCCGAAACTTTTACGTATGTGGCATCGACGACTTCGTAGTGTTCTGGGAAGGATGCGGCCATATCTATAGCTACTTTTATTTGATTGTATTTGTAATACCCCAATCCACCGATAATCAAGACTAAGCTTGATAGCACCCATAGCCAACCTGCGAATGAAGACCTTTTCTTTTTCATAAACTCACCACAATTAATTACAATAATCGCATTCGAATGGTATTCGAACATGGTTCACATCCTAAATGCATAGTATTTATTGTCAAATAGAGAGATTTAAAATTCAGGGGGGATTAAGGAGAAGAACTCTATTTTTATATTTAAATATCAATAGTATAGACATGGTATTCTTGAGTGAGAATTATATTCATTGACAATGTTTTCGTATTCGTAGCAGCTTACCTATAAAGATTGACTCACGTGGGGGGATTTATTAGCATTCATCCGAATATTATTCGAATGAAGGTTCACTATGCCTGCACCTAAGCACACTATCGCTGAACAAGAACAACTCATCTTAGACGCTGCCGCACAATGCATCCTCGACACTTCGTTGATCGATTTTAAGATGTCGGCGATTGCTAAAAAAGCCGGATTATCGATGGGCTCTGTTTATAAGCATATTCAATCTAAAGAAGATGTATTGGTTGCTCTGTCTGTACGTCTTGACAGTCAAGCATCCAATGTCATTCGAGAGATTCTTGCTCTACCATATTCACTTCCAGCGAAGATAGTGGCAATTAACCTTGTGTCACAAGAAGCAATGTATACTTATTCTTTTTCTTATCAGCTACTTACGCTTCTAAGCAGCAGAGACTTGTTAGCCAAAGCCTCTGATAAATGGCTAACTAAATTATCTTTAGTGTCAACAGAAATTAGGCTTCAGTTTCAAGGTGCGCTACGAGAGGCCGTACGTTCAGAAGAATTACTTTGTGAAGAAGAAGAAAAAGAAGCTCTGATTGAAGAGTTTATGTTGCTGCATTGGGCCGTAAATATTGGATATACACAAATCCTTAACCACCCGCATGAGACTCATATTAACGAAGCTAAGACAAACGTTAATGTACCGTTGACTTTGGATCACCCATTACTGCGAGCGACTATCCGTATGACGAATAGCTACCCTTGGAAAGAACCCGTTACACGAGAAGAGTTATCTGAAATTGAGTTGGTGCTCATCGAAAATGATTTACGATAGATTTAGCTTCTTTTTTCCTTAATTTACTGTAGCTATTAAGCAGATATCTCGTAGTCAATTACTTATTGATGTAACGCTTTTGACGACATCAATGGTACCGTTTATGTTGTAGATACTCATAATCATACAGTAAGTAGATTTGCGATTGTAACTCAGAAGTGTCCTATATAGATGTAAAGTTCTTAGGTATTTAGAGGCTGTAAGAAAGTATCTTACAGGTTGGAATCAGGAATGGTAAAGCGGTAAAGTTTATGTCGACTTATGCTTCATATTTATGTCAACTAATGGTGCAGATATTGTGTTAACATGCTGATTGTTTCGTTGTGCTATGTCAGCTTATGCTGCAAGCAACAGCGTTTGTAGTTTGCACCATAAGCTGACATATTTTCCCTACCTCTTGTCATAACTTGCATCATAAGCTGTCATAGCCTATTTTTCTGCATTGCTACTCTGAATGCATGATTTTCAGTAAAGGCAAGGGCGAATACCGTAACAACTTATTAAGACATCCGCCAAACTATGCCGTTATAACCAGCGTGCCCTAATGACTTGAGCAACAGCATTTCCCCAGTGTTGATAGATCTCAGGTCCAGGATGAAATCCATCACTCGCCATTTGATCGGGTTCTAATTGGTGTTCAATGGTAATTATTTCGCAATCATTTTGAGTAGAAACCCAGAGTGCAAGTTTTCGATTAAAGGCTTTGGCTTTACTGCCTAAATACCAACGAAGCGGGTTGGGAAGCGCAGGAAACTTATCCATTGGAGGAACCTTGGTGAGAATAATTTGTTGGCAAGAAAAGTAATCACGTAACTGAGCAACGAGGTACTTTTGCTGCTTCATCCATTCGCTTGAACTCAACGGCGTGGTCACATCGTTTACCCCTAAAGAGACAATAACAATGTCGTAATCTTGCTTAGGGTGCTCTGAAAGCTTTCGCCACACTTTCTTTGTCGTAACACCCGTTTTAGCGATTAACTGCCAATCTATTCTAAATTGATCACATAGCGCGCTAATAAGCTGCCCTGATAACGCCTGTGATTGATGTTCAACGCCAACTCCCGCTGCGGCAGAATCACCTAAAAGAAGCAGCCGAAGAGACTTACCTTGTCCTTCAATTCCATGACGTGGACCTGCCGCTTCTTTTAATCTAGGCGTTGATTTACGGATAGAAATCCCTTGCGGTAATAATACCGGAGCCATAAGCAATAGTACTAATTGATGTAACATGGCATCTCCTTATCAAATGTATTCATCACCAGCCTTATCAATCATAGAACCAATTTTTCTTAATGGGGTGGAGAAGGTATCGTGATCAATCAACTCTAATCATTTGCAACACTAGGTCAATGTTATGGTGCTTCATGCCTCTGTATTGGCTGGTGTGCAATGCATTAATAATACTTCCCATTGCTATAAGACGTCTAATTCCAGTTATTACTGCGTTACATATTATGGAAAACGACTATTAACGTGATTGGAATTACATTTTTCACATTGTTTCGGGATCGTTCCCGAAGATTTATGTATATTCTTCGAGTAACTATAAAGTGTACGAGTAATCAGTTCACTTTATGAGTTACTGGTTACTTTATATGCCTGCTTACAGTAGGAATAATATTTCATCTGCTTGTATTTGTATGAATGGGAACGTTTGCAATTCGATGCCTATTTGCAATCCAAAACGGAGAAATATAACAATGAAAATGAATACGCTTACCTTAGCAGTGGTGTTAGGGCTTGGATCTACCTCAGTAATAGCGAATACAGATGTAGCAGAGCTAGAACAACGCATTAATGAACTAGAAGCACGCTTAGTCAAAACGGAACAAGTAACAGAAGAAGCAAGCGACCAAGCCTCATCTTTTGAGTTTCATGGCTATGCTCGTGCGGGCTTGCTGATTAATGATAACTTGAATGGCGCGACGGGAACTGGCCCCTACATGACTGCTGCAGGTGCTATTGGCGCTCCAATTGGCCGTTTAGGCGTTGAAGATGACAACTATGTGGAAGCAAACCTAATTCATAATCGTTATCTAGATGATGGTTCTAGTGCTCGCTTCCATATTATGCTGGCAGATAGTGTAGAAACAAACAATGAATGGACGGCTGAAGAGAGTCAGCTGAATGTGCGTCAGGTATACTCCGAGTTAGCGAACTTGCGTGCGTTTAGTGACTCTGAAGCACTATCAAATGCAACGTTCTGGGCTGGAAAACGGTTTGATCGTGCCAACTACGATATCCATTTCTTAGATTCTGATATTGTTTTCTTATCAGGTACCGGAGCTGGTGTTTATGATGTCCAACTGTCGGATGATTGGAAAGCTAACTTCTCAATCTATGGTCGTGATTTTGGAAATATCGATAGTTCATCAACGGATATCGAAAACTATATCGCAACAATAAACAACTGGGTAGGTAACTGGCAGTTCATGTTAAGTGGTATGACGGCTTCAGATAACAAAGAGCTGACGCAAGGCTCGGCAGATAAAGGCTTCCATGCTTTGTTGGCTTACCATGCTGATAGCTTTTATGGTGCAGGAGAAGGGTTCGCTAAGTCAGGCGTACTATTTGGAGACGGTCTGGGTGCTGAGTTGAAAGGCATTGGTTCAAATGGCTTGTTGACGGAAAATGCTCAGGCTGTTCGTGCGTTTACCTATGGTGTGACTCGTTTTGCAGAAAATTGGCGTGCGGCACCTTCGTTTATGGCGGAGTATAGCCAAGACCGTTTTGAGAAAAATGATGAATTTGCATGGGCTTCTGTCAATCTGCGTCTGGCACAAGAGTTCACTGAGAACTTTGAGATGGTGTATGAAGGCTCATATCAGTATATGGACTTAGATAACTCAACAGATAAAGCGAGTGGTAGCTTCTACAAAGCGACGATTGCACCAACCTTGAAGTTATCTACCAGTAAGGGATTCTTTGACCGCCCTGAATTACGTTTTGCGGTAAGTTATGTGGATTGGAGCGAAGATCTTAATGATTACGCAGTCAGTCTTGATGCAGATGCTGCAACCATGGGTGATGGTGGCGAAGTACTATTCGCGCTTCAAATGGAAACGTGGTTCTAAAAGATACACCATAATTCGCCAGCCTTGGAGGCTGGCGTTGTTATAGCGATTAACAGGTCTCACGTTCAACATTTTGAAAAGTAAGTACCACTTTACTCATTTCGAAACCTTGGTTGTTGATTCGCTCTAATAGTAACTTTGCTGCATTTTCACCAGCTTTATCAAAAGCATAATTAAACGTTGATAAGGAAGGGGTGCAAACAGAAGCAAGTTCGTCGTTACCTACACCAAGCACTTTTATCTCCTTTCCTGGTGTGATTCCATTTTCTTGAATTGCGCGTATTGCTCCTATGGCAATTCGGTCTGTCGCACAAAAAATTCCATCGGTTTCGGTGAATTTGCTTAAATATTCTTTCGCTGTTTCGTAACCCGATTCGATGGAGAAGTCTCCACGAGCGTGGAAGAGTAACGAGAGCTGGTTAAACTCAAGCGCTTGAGCTAGACCCTGAGAGCGCAGCTTATCCACCGCTAGATCGTCGCCCTGAACACCAATAAAGCCAATTTTTTTACAGCCTTTTGCTGTCAGTCGGTTTCCTGCCTCATAGCCAACGCGGTAGTCATCATGAACAATACTCGGAATATTATGCATAGAACCATCTTGACCCACTAATATCACTGGTACGTTTGATATTTGAATCGCATTAACAAGGGTTTTGTCGAGATGTGTCGCGTATAGGATGATCCCTTCCACGCGTTTTTGGTTAAAGATCTGTATATATTCGAGTTCTTTTTGATGTTCTTGGTGCGTACTGGCAAGTAATACGTGCTTTCCTGCTTTATCAAGAATGCTAGTCAGTCCATCTACCCCTAACGCCGTGGCGTGAGAAGAGACGCGTGGAACAATAACGCCAACTAAATTAGTTTTCTGTGATTTAAGATCTTTAGCGACTTGATTGGGAATATAACCACATTCTGAAATAGCCTTTTGTACCTTGATCTTTGTCGCGCCTTTTACGCCGTACTCGTCATTAATAACTCGTGACACCGTTGATTTTGATACCCCAGCAATTAGGGCGACATCGTGTAGGCTTGCCATCTTCGTTAATCCATCTCGTTATACTTTCATTAAACTGGGATTGTTTGCAATTTTTCAGCTATGAACCCCTTTGTTAAAGCCGATTCTACAGTGCTTTCTGCTCATGATGGAGACTTTTAGACGATCAATTTCACACAATTTGTTGTTTCCCTTTGACGATCTAGTCTGGATCAGCAAGAATCTTTATTGCAAACGTTCCCAAAAAAGATTCAAGCATAGTTAAACTAGATATAAAATCGGGGTCTGTAATGAATTATCCATCAATAGCAAAAGAGCTAATCACTCATTTAGGTGGCAAGAGCAATATTACCGCACTGGCGCACTGCGCGACGCGTTTGCGTTTGGCTGTAGCCGATGAGTCTTTGATTGATGAAAATGCAATCGACAACTTAGAAGGCGTGAAAGGGCAGTTTAAAATAGCAGGTCAGTATCAAGTGATTTTTGGCTCTGGCATTGTGAACCAAGTTTATGCAGAAATGGCAAAGTTAACTGGCATGAGTGAAATGTCGACCAATGATGTTGCTTCTGCGGGGGCACAAAAACAAAATATTTTACAGCGCGCAGTAAAAGGTCTTTCTGACATTTTTGTACCCATTATTCCAGCAATTGTTGCTGGTGGTTTATTAATGGGTATCTACAACCTTCTGACCGCTCAGGGCCTTTTTATTGATGGGCTCTCTTTGATTGATGCAAACCCTGGTCTAACTGACCTTGCAAGCATGATCAATACTTTTGCTAATGCGCCTTTTGTCTACTTGCCAATTTTGCTTGCGTTCTCAGCTAGCAAAAAGTTTGGGGGTAACCCATTTTTGGGCGCTGCTCTCGGCATGTTGATGGTGCACCCAGACTTACTCAATGGGTGGGGTTTTGGTGGTGCTTCAGTGTCCGGTACGATTCCTGTGTGGAATATTATGGGCTTGGAGATCGAGAAGGTTGGTTATCAGGGCTCGGTACTTCCTGTATTGGTTGCGGCTTTCATTCTGGCGAAAGTTGAACTTGGTTTAAGAAAAGTTATTCCGTCGGTATTAGATAACCTACTGACTCCAATGTTAGCTATTTTTATTACTGGTTTTCTGACCTTTACTATTGTTGGTCCATTTACTCGTGATATTGGTTTCTTATTGGGTGATGGTCTTAACTGGCTATATAACTCAGCTGGTTTTATCGGTGGAGCTCTATTTGGCTTTATTTATGCGCCATTTGTTATTACTGGCATGCACCACAGCTTCATTGCTATTGAAACGCAGTTACTGGCTGATATAGCCATTACTGGTGGTACATTCATTTTCCCTATCGCAGCGATGTCAAACGTCTCTCAGGGTGCAGCAGCATTAGCTGTTGGTGTAATGAGCAAAGATAAGAAGATGAAAGGTATTGCAATTCCATCAGGCATAACGGGTCTGTTAGGTATTACTGAACCCGCAATGTTTGGTGTGAACTTAAAGCTTCGCTACCCATTTATAGCCGCTATTACGGCAGCTGGTCTATCTAGTGCGTTTATCACTATGTTTAACGTTAAAGCACAAGCTCTTGGTGCTGCTGGTATACCGGGCATTATTTCAATTGCTCCAGATAAAATTGGTTACTACGTAGTAGGGATGCTTATTGCATTTGTTACTGCATTTGGCTTAACGATAGTTTTAGGATTACGTGAGCGGGCTAAGCAAAATGTAAAAATTACCGCTTAACCAATCTTTAGTAACGACATTTATTTCTGTTGCCTCCGGAGTAAGCTGCTCCCCCTTTTGCAGCTTCTCTTTTCCTAGTTTTAGGGCTGCTCGTCAAGCCGGAAGTTTGACTAGCATTTTTAGAATATCCCTGTTGCTGACCGGTCAAATTCAGCAGCGAGCAATGATTAGTCTTTTCAATGGTGAGTATTATGAGTCGAGTATGGGTTACTGGGGATGCAGTTGTGGATCTGATCCCTGATTCAAGCAATACCTTATTGAAGTGTCCGGGTGGTGCGCCGGCTAATGTCGCGGTTGCGATTTCCCGGCTTGGTGGAAACGCAGCCTTTTTTGGTCGTGTTGGTAATGATCCCTTTGGGCATTTCATGGCTATGACGCTGTCAGACGAACAGGTAGATACACATTATTTGGTTAAAGACGACAATCAGCGTACATCCACGGTATTAGTCGATTTAGATGAAGATGGTGAACGAACATTTACGTTTATGGTTAAACCAAGCGCTGACCAATTTACTCAGATCAAAGATGTACCAGAGTTTATTGCCGGGGAATGGCTGCACGTATGTTCTATTGCATTAGCTAATGAACCAAGCCGTTCTTCGACATTAACAGCACTTAAAAAAGTGAAAGCCGCAGGTGGTTACATCAGTTTCGACCCGAACTTACGCGATGAAGTTTGGAATAATCCAGCTGAGATTAAGTCCGTGGTATTGGATGCCATTCAACTTGCTGATGTTGTTAAATTTTCAGAAGAAGAATTGGCGTTTCTTACCGATACGAACAGCATTGCTGAAGGGCTAGATGTTATTGGGTCTTTTGGCAATAAGCTTGTATTGGTCACTCAAGGTGCTAAGGGCGTTCTTATCGATGTTGATGGAGTACGAGAGCTGGTTTCGGGCACGATCGTTAAGCCCGTAGATACAACAGGTGCTGGTGATGCGTTTGTTGGTGGACTACTGGCGAAGTTGTCTCAAACATCAGAGTGGCAAAGCACTTCGACAATTCAAGCTGCAATCCTGTGGGCAAATGCTTGTGGCGCGTTAGCCACAACTCAAAAGGGGGCGATGAGTGCACTTCCGACCGAAAAAGAACTGTCTGATTTTATAAACAACAAGCCCTAGGTAAATGAATCACTCACTGTCGAAATAACGGGTTTAAGTGTATGGCTAGAGAAGCAAAGAAAAACTGGACGGTTGAACAAAGATATCGTCGTTTAGAGGACATTTCCCATACTCAAATCACTGAGATGACGGAAAAAAGAAGCCTTGATAATGGGTACCCAAACTATCATATCGCCCCTGCTTTTGGCTTATTAAATGACCCAAATGGTTTGTGCTACTTTAATAGTGAACATCATATTTTTTATCAATGGACGCCTGTTGGTCCCGTTCATGGCATGAAGTACTGGTATCACCTTTCTACCAAAGACTTTATTCATTTCACCGATCATGGTGCCGCTATTCATCCAGATCAAGATTATGACTCGCATGGCGTGTACTCAGGTGGCGCGATTGTGGAGAACGATAGTGCATTGCTGTTCTTTACAGGCAATAAACGTGATGAGAATTGGAAACGAATTCCAACGCAATGTTACGCAACGATGAATACAGCAGGTGAGATAGAAAAGAAAGGAATCATCATTGAAAATGACCACTACACAGAACACTTCCGAGATCCAAAAGTGTGGAAACAAGGTGATGATTTTTACATGGTGGTTGGCGCTCAAACACAAGATTTAAAAGGGGCGATGATCCTTTATCATAGTCAGGATCTGTCTAAGTGGGAGCATAAGGGACCAATCAAAACGACGTACAATGATTTTGGTTACATGTGGGAGTGTCCTGATTTTTTCGAACTAGATGGAAAAGCTGTGATGCTATTTTCACCGCAAGGTGTGTCATCGTCTAATCCTTATGATTTTAAAAATGCTTTTTCCGTGACCTACTTAATTGGTGACCGATTGAACTTTAGTTCTATGGAGCTAGAGGGCGAGCAAAGTATTCGACAGCCAGATTATGGTTTTGATTTTTATGCGCCCCAAACCTATGTCGATGATAAAGGGCGTCGCATTCTCTATGCTTGGGTAGGGTTACCAGATATCGATACCCCTTCGGTGAAACATGAATGGGCAGGAATGCTATCACTCCCAAGAGAGCTGAGAATAGAAAATGGGTTTATGGTTCAAAAAGCGTTAGAAGAGTTAGAAGCGCTGCGTGGTGAGGCAATTGAATTTGAGGATGTTCTCCAGCTACCAAGCAATAGTTTCTATTTAACTCTTGATATCGACACCGTGGATTTTTCTATTGAGTTAGGGAACAGTGTTGGAGATAAGATTGAACTCAAAGGGACGGAAGCTGAGTTTATTCTCGACCGTTCACAGATGAGTGAAGTTTACGCTGAAGAGTTCGGTTTAACTCGCAAAGCTCCAAGGTTAAGCCTAACCCAACAAATTGAAATGTATGTTGATCAGTCAGTGATAGAGATATTTATTAATGATGGTAAGCATACGATGACGAGTCGTTTCTTTATTGACGATTTGAGTTACCTTAAAGTATCTACATCACTTAAACCGACTTATTATCCAATGAAATCATTAAGCGTTTCTAACATGAAATAGTTAGGCATTGACTAAAAAAGCATTGCTAAACAGCAGTGCTTTACTATTTCAGATAGGTTATTCATCGGCCCTACAATGAAGCAGTGTCTGTTCTGGACAAATTAGGTCATCTATCTTTAATCACACTCGAAGTTACAGGGGGTCTGCTTCTAGTTTAATTTTTGACATTGCAACGTTTTCGGTCACACCATCTTTAGTTAGTTTTCAATATGTTATTTGGGCAATAGGTAGTAGCCCAACTTCTTGTTTCCCTGGCATTTACTCAGTACAAGCCATGATTACAGGATAACAACTATAACAAACGTTTAATGCTTTATATTTATGTCCACTAACGGTGCAGATATTGTGTTAACATGCTGACAGTTTAGTGACACTATGTCGGCTTATGCCGCATGCAACACGTTTGGTGTTTTCACCATAAGCTATTTTTTGTAGTAAAACAGCTCTATTTTGTATTGCTGCAAGTTAAAACACTCCCGCGAAAAGAACCTTTTTAAGTTTGTCAGTGCTAAGATGAATCAAGTTATGACCGTTAAGTCATATCTTGAGTTTGATATTTGCTACTACCTCGAATATGCATCATCTATAACGTCTTTTATTGCCCTGCCAGAAGGTTTTATCTATATCGTTCTAATTAGATAAACAATACTATCTATACTAATCACCAAAAAGGATTAAAAAATGACTGTAAAACACACCCCTACAGGTATCGTACATAAAGGTGCTAAAGGTGGAACTACAGGATGTCGTATTAACACAAAAGTACGTTCAAAGCATTGGGTTGCCTCAACAGAAAAAGTTACTTGCGATAAGTATGGATGTAGAAACGAAAAATAATATTTTAACTGCGATTTTTCGAAAGGCTGCCAATTGGCGGCCTTTTTTGTTTCTGAGCGTACAAAGTTATTTCACGATACTTTAACTTACGCATTGCAATTAATTGCTTTTAATGGCTTAATAATACATCGTTTTATTGGGTTTCAAATGGATTAAAAATGAAAAAATTATTATTACTGTCTCTAATTGCTTTCGGTTTGTCTGGTTGTTCTGGTATTCATCAAACAGACAAAGCGTTTGATGCGCATGCAGAAAGTGTCAATGTGTTGTTTTTGCAATTCCCAGGTGGTGATACGCAAGAGCGTGCTATGGATTTAGTACCTAGTAATGCTGAAATCGTTACAGTTAAATCGACGGTTTCGGATACCTCATCATTCCTTGGTGTGTTAAATCGCATCATCGGTATGGATCAAACTAAAGTTGCTGGTGTAATCAAAGAATAATACTGAAAATACACCTTATGTCGCACGGATTTTTCGTTGATATTTAGAACGTAAAGCTACCTTTTTGGGTGGCTTTTTTTGTCGTAACATCAGGTCCGTTTGATACCGGTTTATTATAAAAGTTGTAATCATAATCTCGGAAAAATCTTACAGGTCGTTATCTGTACGCTAGTTTTCAGCTAGCCGTAAAGATAAGAGTATGAGGAGGAGGAAAAGTATTTGATATCATCAGAGTTAAAATTAGCCTGTTTATGTTCATAGTTATTTTTTCGCCCGCCGAAATTGAAATGGTTATAGAAGTATTGTTATTCATGAATATTTAGTGAAAACTTTTTAAATTTTACCATGACTTTATCAATGATTATTTATACAAAAATTAGTAGCGTATATCGCAAAGTTAATTAATGGGGTGTTAAGTGGTAAAGTTTATTTTTATGTACTCTTTATTATTATGTTGAACTAATGGTATGAATAATAAATGAATATATTTTCAATAAAGTAATGATGACGATTAATTAGAGCAAGAATTCGAAAAGGTGATATAACACACACCTTAATAATAAAGATCACAATTTAAATTTAAATAAGATGAATATCACAGTTGCATACCAAATATTACAGATAATACCTATGGATTGTTTATATACCAATAATAAATAGAAGGTACGATCATGAAAAATGGAATTTTTTACTGCTCCGCATTGGCGGTAGCGCTTACTCTTGCAGGTTGTAATAACGATAATAATAACGACGACGGTAAAACAGCAGAGATTGATTATGGCGCAAAAGCGATGGATTATTTGGTCGAAATTGCTGATGAAACACAAGGTATAGGTGCACGAGAAGCAAGCACACAACAAGAACTCGAAACAGGTGCATGGATATACGATAAGCTAACAGGGTTTGGTTATGATGTAACGATTCAACCTTTTACTTACACAAAAAAAGTGGGTGGTGTTGATACCATACTTATTTCGAATAATTATATTATTGAAAAGAAGGGAGCTCAGGATAAAACAATTGTACTCTCTGCCCACTATGACTCCACGGGGTCAGACCATGGCTCTTTAGGGGCGACAGACAATGGAGCAGGCCTTGCTGCCGCAATTGCAATTGCTGAAAAACTCCAACTAACCGATCTGCCTTATAACGTCCGTATATTATTTCCTGGTGCTGAAGAGAACGGTTTAAATGGTTCATTGCATTACGTCAAAAATGCCATAGACAATGACGAACTAGATAACGTTATAGGTATGATCAACTATGACACAGTTGGCGGTGGTGATATCGTTTATGTTCATGCTGCCCATTCTGATTATGAGGAATATAAGGGTGAGTGCGAATCACTAGGCCTCAACGAAACCAATTACACAACAGAGACAAAATTCCGCGATGCTATGTTACAAGCTTCGATAGATGTAAATGGTGAGGATGCGAAATATATTATCCATCCAGCACTTGAAGGCTATCCAGAAGGAGAGACGGGCTCATGGTCTGATCATGCTGGATTTGCTTGTGCCGGAATACCGATTGCTTATGTTGAAGCAACTAACTTTAATATTAACGGTAAATATGGATACGATGGTTACTCACAAACCACCAATCCGGAAATGTGGGATTGCTATGATTCTGATATCAAGACAGCTTGTGACCGAGATACGGAAACCAAGTGGGGTAAAATTTGGCATACTGAATATGATAAGTTGGATAAGCTAGACGAAGCCTTCCCAGGCCGTGTTGCGAAGCAAGTGAGTGATAATGTAAATATCGTTATCGAGTTATTGACTAACGACAAATACATCACTGTTCAGTAATAAAGAGGAATTTCATCGCGCCATTCTACTTATTATTATAGAGTGGCGCTTTTATTTTAAAATACTCGTTAATTAATTTTAAAACAGGTACTTCCCGTCGTTATTGAATGAGTTAGATAATGTGAGACAATATGTATTACTCATCAAGATTTCGGCCTTTGAATATCACTGACATTTTTGAGGGATATATGTGAATAGAAGAGGGGATTTAGCCCTTCATCTTGCCTATAATCCAAGAGCAACGTTCTGGCTAAAGGTGGATTTAACAATTAAGATAATTAATTTACTACTGCCCAAAATCGTGTTTCAGCAACTCTCCAATATCATGACCTCATAAAGTAAGGTCGACATAATTATTCCCATTCAGTAATTGTCTTTTGGTCGTACTGTTGCTTTCAGCAATAAGGAAAAAATGGACATTATGCATTTTTTTTCCCTCAATAGTGGGCTAGCTCTCTTTATTGCAAATGAATCTGGACGCAATGTATAGATTTTCAGTGTCTGCGTCTCAAATTTGTAATGCGAAGCTCTGAATGTGAGCAAACGTGTGAACTTTAGTACTTAAGCATCACTGCAAGGTTACTTTATCTACCATATATTTTTTGCCTTTGATTAGGTAACAAACGATAATTCTAATTCCAACCGAGTTAACTATTTATTGAGTTGTTATATGCAATTACAGGCTATTCAAAAGGGACGCTTTACTTACTTATGGGAAGATAACCATTCTCTTATTGAGCAAGTCATTTTGAGCTGTATTAAAGACCGTAAAATTGTTGATGAGGGGCACAAACTGTTAGTTCAAGGCGAAGCTGTCTCTTCATTATATTTGGTGGAGAGTGGTCGAGTATCGATGGGCGTAACGGCGAGAAATGGTCGGGTATTTCAGCTCGGTACACTGGAGTGCGAATCTCAGCTATTTGGCGAGATGGAGTTTTTTACCGGATACACCTGCCAGATGGATATTATCGCTCTAGAGGCGATAGAAATAGCAGTAATTGATGGTGTATTACTTCAACAAGCATTGCAGCTGCACCCTCATTTGTCACTGTTTTTTGCCAGTGCTATTGCTATTGATTATCAAGATACCGTTGAGATTTTTACTCGTCGAATGTTATATCCCATCGCTTATAATATTGCCTACGATATATATCATCAGCATCTTAATGACTTACCCGTTGATGGATTTGGTAAACATTATTTAGAGGCAGAACGTTTTGGCACCTCAGATAGAGTTTACCGTAGAGCGGTGAAGGAGTTAGAGAATTTAGGCTTGATTTCAAAGCAAAGGCACACAATTAAAATCGAGAATCTAGATGCATTAAAAAAGTATGTAGAGCAGAAATAAACCAGCCTGTAGCAGTTCAGGCTGGCTATTGATTAGATGTGTATGATTAGGCGTGTGTAAGTGATGATGCTGAACTTTTCGCTAATTTATTAGAAGCAAAAAGCATCACTAAGACAACAGCATAGATGACTGGGATTGCATACATAACGGTTTGCAGACCAATAATACTTTCAAACATAGAGCTGATCGCTGGGCTAAACATTGCGCCAGCGCTACCGCTTATTAGAATGTAAGAGACATTTTTGCTACTTGCTGATTTAACAAATGAAACACCGTAAGCAATGAACGCGTTGTATAACGCAGCACAAGCAAAGCCATAGCCATAAGTGAGGTAAGGAAGCCAGCTTAGTTGTTCAGTTGTTACAATCAGTGCTGTTAGCATCATAGCAAAAGAGATAATTGTAATTAAAAAGTGTTGAATCTTCATGCGCGATACAATGACGGTTGAAACAAGTGCCCCTACCAATGCTGCAGACCAATATTGGGTGATAATGTTGCCCGCATCTTCAAATGGAATCGCAAACTTTTCTTTTACAAACATTGGTGCCCAAGTCAAGAAGGTGTATAGCGCAAGCATACCTAGAAATAAGCCCACCCCACCGCTGATAATACCTAAATTCCATTCCGACTTATTACCATTAGTATCTTCTTGTTCAGATCCCTCGCATGATTTGAAGTTAGTCATAAGTGCGACAAGTGCGGTAGCAATAGCAACACAGCCGACCGTTAAGTAACTTATGCTCCATGACAGTGAGTTAGTCAGAGCGTAAGTGGTAACCAGAGGGAATACTACGCCAGCAACATTGAAGGTTGCATCTTGCACGACCAGCATCGTACTTTGGATTTTGTCTTTCCAGACGGATACGACAATGGTGCCAGCAATACACAGACCAACGCCACCGCAAAAGCCGATGATCGTCATTGCGAGCATGACAAGTGCTAAAGAGGGGGCGAGGTACAAACCGAGTGCACTTATACCAATAGCGCTGTAGCTTAAAACAGTAATGCGTTTGATACCTATTTTCTCTATAAGAAAAAATGCGGCAATAGTACCAGCTAAGGCTCCCCCGTTAAGCAGGGAGAAAATAAAGGCAACATCGTTAACGTTTGCTGAATACATATCAGCAATGGGTTCTACGAGCATGCCGAATTGTGTCGCGAAGCCTGCCATAACAAAGTTGGCCAAAAAGCTAATCGCTGTGAGTGTTATTTTATTTTTCATCGTCACTCCAATATGTAGAGGCAGAGATAATAGCTTTCAGGCTTATTTGATAGCAGTTTCTAGGGCAATTTCAATCATATGATTAAATGATAATTGACGCTCTTCTGCTGTTGTTTCTTCACCCGTGATGCAGTGATCAGATACCGTCAATATCCCAAGAGCTTCTATACCAAATTGGTGAGCTAATCCATATAGCCCCGCCACTTCCATGTCAACACCAAGCACGCCGAACTTTTCAAGGGCTGAAATCATTTCCATGTCTGGATCATAATAAAGATCCCCGGTAAAAATGTTGCCCACTTTTACGTCGACCTGGTTTTGTTGTGCAACTGTGTAGGCGTGATGGAGTAAGTCAAAAGTGGCGGATGTTGCCATATGGTAGCCACTGCTGCGTTTGGCATTGGTTGGAGAATCGGTACCAGCTGCTTGAGCTAGAATAACGTCACGCATATGTACATCTTTTTGGGTTGCACCAATGCTACCAATACGAATAATACGCTTAACACCAAAGTCGTGAATTAGCTCATGCCCATATAGCACCATAGAAGGGATACCCATACCATGTCCCATAACGGATACTCGATGGCCTTTATAGTAGCCAGTGAACCCAAGCATATTGCGGATGTCGGTAACTTGTTTAACATCTTCTAAATAAGTCTCGGCAATATATTTTGCACGAAGAGGATCTCCAGGCATGATGACTGTGTCTGCAAAGTCTTCTGGTTTACCATTAATATGTGCTGTCATTGAGATAATTCCTAACTGTTCTCTGAATGACAAGAATCATAATAGGGCGTGATTGAAATGAATTAGGACAATAGTCCGGTTTGAAAGTGTAGCTTCTCGTTTTTATACTTTTCCAGAATACAATGCCCATATAAGTTAGAGATAGCTGCAATACTTTTACTCATTATAGCTTTTTAACCAGTTGCATAATAAATGCAGTTAGATACTCTCACTTACCCTAAAACTTTCCCTCTTTCCTTACCTTTCTCCGGCGAACATGTGGCATATGCTTGCTCTTTGATGAGTAAACCTATACTTATTCTAATAAGACAAAAGTCTGATGTTCTAACTTATTGATTAATGATAATAGAGTAATAAAAACTATTAACTTGATCACCATTTAACCTCTCTGGTATTGTTTTGGTATTACCTAAGTAATAGTCTTGGTCTTGCCCTACTACTACAGGAAATAATAATGACTAAAACAAATAAAAAATTGTCATTCATGATGTTTATTGAATGGTTCATCTGGGGAGCTTGGTTTGTTCCTTTATGGCAGTTTTTGAATACTAACGGATTTACGCCAACAGAAATTGCTTGGTCTTATGCGTGTACTGCAATAGCTGCGATTATCTCGCCAATCTTGGTGGGTTCCATTACTGACAGGTTTTTTCCTGCTCAGAAAGTGTTATCCGTCATGTTATTGTCCGGCGCGGTGTTGATGTATTTTGCCGCACAGCAAACTGAGTTCTCGAGTTTCTTCCCGTTATTGTTGCTGTATTCATTGACTTATATGCCGACTATCGCGTTAACCAACAGTATTGCTTTTTCCCATGTTGACGATGTAGAGCGTGACTTCCCGCGGATACGTGTGTTGGGAACGATTGGCTGGATTGCTTCAGGCATTGCGTGTGGTTTCTTACCGGGCTGGTTAGGCTACAGCGATATTTCTGCAACAAACATTCCTCTGATTGTTACTTCTGTGAGTTCAGCTATTTTAGGTGTATTTGCTTTAACGCTACCCAACACACCGCCAAAGAGTACAGGCAAGCTAAGCCTGAAAGTGATGCTTGGTCTTGATGCTTTGGTCTTACTGAAAGACAAAAACTTCCTTGCGTTCTTTATCTGTTCATTCATGTTTAGCATGCCACTTGCTTTTTACTACATTTTTGCCAATGGCTATCTGACCGAAGTTGGAATGAGCAACGCAACAGGTTGGATGACGCTAGGGCAGTTCTCTGAAATATTCTTTATGCTGGCATTACCATTCTTTACCAAGCGTTATGGTATTAAAAAGGTATTAATGCTTGGTCTATTTACTGCGGCAGTCCGTTACGGTTTCTTCGTTTACGGTAGTGCCGACCAATGGTACCTGTACTCATTGTTGTTCGCCGGTATTTTGCTTCATGGTGTTAGCTATGACTTCTATTTCGTTACCGCCTATATCTATGTTGATAAAAAAGCGCCTAAACACATGCGTACCGCTGCGCAAGGCTTGATTACGCTTTGTTGTCAGGGCTTGGGTAGCCTGCTGGGTTATCGCCTAGGTGGCGTAATGATGGAGAAGATGTTTGCTTACCCAGAGCCACTGAATGGTCTGACGTTTAATTGGTCCGGAATGTGGGGGTTTGGGGCGATTATGATTGCCGTTATCTTCATCTTATTCATGTTCTTCTTCCGCGAGTCGAGTGGTGAAATTAGCGAAATAACCATTGAAGGTGATAACGAATCAAAACAAAAAATCGCTAAAGCATAACTTAGCACTTCTGTCCGCCTTATCTTGAGGCGGATGAGACTCAAATTTTAGTTTTTTAGGTGTAGTCAGAATGAATAACAACACAGAAAGTCGAATCCTTGGTGCGTTTTATGGTCAGGCCCTTGGAGATTCTATGGGAATGCCATCAGAGTTATGGCCGCGAACGCGTGTTAAAGCTCATTTTGGTTGGATTGACCGTTTTCTTCCAGGCCCTGCAGAAAACAATGCTGCGTGCTATTTTGATGCTTGCCATTTTACCGATGATACCTCGATGGCATTGGCTTTAGCAGATGCGATTCTAGAATGTGATGGAACGGTTGTGCCTGAGATCATTGCCCGAAACGTGATGACATGGGCTGATGGTTTTGATGCATTCAACAAAAATGTGTTTGGTCCATCTTCTAAGGCGGCAATGACGGCGATTAAAGCTGGAACACCGATTGATGAATTGGAAAATAATGGTGTAACAAATGGTGCAGCAATGCGCGTTTCACCGTTAGGGTGCTTAATGCCGACATGCTCGCTGGATGACTTTATTGAGCAAGTCTGGTTAGCATCAAGTCCTACTCATAAATCTGATGTCGCGATTGCTGGTGCAACTGTTATTGCTTGGGCTGTTTCTAAAGCAGTCGATGGTGTGACTTGGCAAACTATTA
The DNA here is from genome assembly GCF_003026285.1 of Photobacterium profundum. Classification (GTDB taxonomy): domain Bacteria; phylum Pseudomonadota; class Gammaproteobacteria; order Enterobacterales; family Vibrionaceae; genus Photobacterium; species Photobacterium profundum. Next base: position 801,330 of record NZ_PYOD01000001.1, on the reverse strand, counting down.
GCGATCAGTTACCCGCTATTGCGAATGCAGCACAGACTAAAAACATTACTACTTTTAGTGCATCTATGGGGGCGAGAATTGAACTGGCTTTATCCGTAGCGCGAGAGAACATTGGTGTTGAAAGTGCTATGCAGAAAATATATGACCTTGTTGGTGCTGGCACCAGTACGATTGAGTCTGTGCCTGCTGCAATCGCGATGGTTGAACTTGCAGGTACGGATCCTAATCGTTGTGCGATTTTGTGTGCCAACCTAGGTGGCGATACCGACACTATTGGTGCGATGGCTACTGCAATTTGCGGGGCTATTAATGGTATTAACAGTATTGATCCCGATTTAAAAGCTCAGCTAGATGCGGCTAACCAACTTGATTTCACCAAGTACAGCATAGCATTTACCGAGCTACGCTTGGTGAAGGAGCGAGCTTATGCCGCATAATGCACTGCTGGAATTAATTCCAAAGCTGAATAACCAACGTCAGCTTTGTGTGGTGGGTGCCGCGGTGGTTGATATCGTGGTTGATACCCCGAAATTACCTGAGCGAGGCGGAGATACAGAAGTTACTGAGAAAGGGATTCATGTTGGAGGTTGTGCCCTTAATATTGCTATAACCCTGAAGAGACTGGGTATCGACTCCCTTAATGCTTTGCCTCTTGGGAAGGGGAATTGGGCGACATTGATTGAAAGTGCCATGGCAGAGAAGGGTGTTAATAGCGTGCTTCGTAACGATAATGGTGACAATGGCTGGTGTATGGCATTAGTTGAGCCAGATGGCGAGCGCACTTTTGTCTCTGTAAGTGGCGTTGAAAATCAGTGGACGAGGTCTTTGTTTGCCAGCTTAACGCTTGCCGATGATGCTTTAGTGTATGTATCGGGTTATCAGCTAGCATCAGAGAGTGGTGAAGTACTTATTTCTTGGTTGGAATCTTTACCAACAACGGTTGATATATTTGTTGATTTTGGGCCTAGGATTGTCGAAATACCCCCTAAATTATTCTCCCGTTTATTAGCTCTTAAACCAATAGTGTCACTTAATCGACAAGAAGCGGAAGTATTAGGTATGACTTCCGCTGATATGTTTACTACTTCGTGGTTTGATAAATATCAGTGCCCATTAATTTTACGTATCGATAGTGATGGCGCATTGTTTACAGATAGCCACATGACAGGGTGTGTATCGCCTTTTAAAGCTAATGTTGTTGATACGATTGGAGCTGGTGACTCCCATGCAGGTGGTGTACTCGCGGGTTTAGTGTCGGGCTGGGAGTTGCCTGATGCCGTATTACTTGGAAATGCAGTCGCTTCGTTTGTGGTTAGCCATCGAGGTGGTGATTGTGCCCCAAGCCAAACAGAAATTGCTGACTATTTATTACGTTATTAATGTATCAGCCATCTAGATAAATCTCTGATCATCTAGTTATCAAAAATAGTACTCTCAAATAAATTGATAAGAGAAGTAAGGTGACTTATTTCTCTTTCTTTTCATAATGAATACCAACTTAAATAAGTGCCTGCTCATTCTTATTGATTTTTCTTACGCATAAAAGATGATTTTTTACTTATTCGATTGGGTATTATTCTAACCATGTTGGAAAAGCTCATGAGCTTCAAAGATAGAGCCATTCAAGTGCTAATGGCTAGCTGCGGCGTGAATCTATGTATTGGTATTCTCTATGCGTGGAGTGTGTTTAAAAATGCGCTGGTTGTTGAGCATGGCTGGAGTAATTCACAGGCATCTTTCCCTTATACTGTTTCTATTGTTGTTCTGTCATTAGCAGTGCTCGGTGCGGGGTTTGTGCAAGATAAAATTGGTCCGCGAAAGGTGCTTATGACGGGATCGTTATTAGCGGGTGGGGGCTTGTTACTTTCAAGTATCAGCTTATCTCCTCTGGTATTGACCGTGACTTTTGGTGTACTTACTGGATGCGGAATTGGATTTGCTTATGCGTGTTTAAATCCTGTTGTCATGAAATGGTTTCATAGTAGCCAAAAAGGGTTGGTGAATGGCTTAATTGCAACAGCATTTGGTATTGCATCCATTTACCTTGCTCCGCTAGTGAGTTACTTGATTGCACAGTATGGTATTAGCCAGAGCTTTTTTGTTTTGGGCTGCATGTTATTGCTCATTGCTTTTCCGCTTGCTTGTACAATCGATAATCCGCCAGAAAATTATATTGCGAAATTGCCTAAGAACAAAACGACTAATTTAACTCACCAGAACTCTACGGTAGATAAATTTACGGAAACGCCATGGAATGAAATGGTTAAAAAGCGAGAATTCTATATTTTGTGGCTAATGTATGCATTTTCTTCTGCTGCTGGTTTAATGGTTATTGCTAATATTACCTCGATAGCTGCCGTTCAAGCAGATATTACCGACGGGGCTTACTTGGTGGTTGCATTAGCTTTATTTAACTCTGGTGGTCGTCTAGCAACAGGAATATTGTCGGATAAATTAGGTGGTGTTCGCACATTGACACTGGCGTTTGCCTTGCAGGGCGTCAATATGCTGTTATTTGCAAGTTATGATAATAGCGTGCTGTTAATCATCGGTGCGGGTGTCGCTGGTATAGGGTATGGTGCACTTTTAGCTGTTTTCCCTTCGATTATGGCAAGTTTTTATGGCTTAAAAAACTATGGAGCAAATTACGGTGTGCTTTACACTGCTTGGGGGTCTGGTGGTTTTATTGGCCCCGTTTTAGCCGCTATTGCCGTTGATATGACAGGTAGTTATCACATCGCTTATCAAATTTGTGCGGCGTTGATGGCAATAACTGTTTGTTTAGCACTCTGGCTACAGCCTATCCGCTTGGGTATAATCAAATCAGTACTCAAGGAAAAGCATGAATAGATGAATGATTACAATAGCTTGATCTCACTTATTAAGGCGCGTATAGCGCAAAAAGATAAATCACCACTATACGTGAAAGTATCAGAGACCATTAAACAGGCGATTCAGCAAAAAATGCTGGTGGGTGGTGATTTTCTTCCGACAGAACGTGAGTTGAGCGAAATGCTGAGTATTTCACGTATTACTGTTCGCAAAGCGCTTGATGTACTTGATAAGGATCGGGTTGTTGTACGTTCTCGGGGCTGTGGCACTATGGTAAGTGACACGCTAGAGTATTCGTTAAAAGAGCCGAAAGGGTTCTCTCAGCAAGTTGTTTTAAAAGGGAAGCGTCCAGATACGTTATGGATTAAAAAAGAAATCGTTGCAAGCAATGCCGATGTAGCAGAACAGCTTAATATCTCGGTAAACGATGAAGTATTTTTACTTAAGCGGATCCGTTATGTTGACGACCAACCTGTCTCAATTGAAGAATCCTATGTTCCTGCGCATTTAATCGCCGACGCAGATGATATTCAAGTATCACTGTATGAGTATTTTCGTAGTCAGAACATTATTTTGACTCGAACGAAAAGTAGAGTCAGTGCCCAAATGCCTACGGATGAGTTTCTTGATCATTTAGGCCTTAAATCAACAGTACCTGTTTTAGTGATTAAGCAGGTTGCATTTGATATTTCTGGGCAGTTAATGGAATACAGTGTTAACTATTGCCGTGGTGATATGTACGTATTCGTTGCTGAAGATTAAATACTGCAAAGGTAATTTAATTAATTAAACGTATATGAAAACCGTATTAAATCGCTAGCTTAAGCGTATCTATTATTCCTTCTATTAGGCAGCCATCGGGCTGCCTTTTTTGATCGTGTTTTCAACTATTGAGCAGTAATTAGCAAGTAGACGGCAGGTTTTGACTAGTTATTGAGTCAGTACTCAATCAATATAAATATCAATCACAACATACTTCATTGCTCATTTTCGTATGTTGTTATTTTAGCCTTGAAAAGGGAATGAAGATGCTTACAGGATATTGGTCTGTCGATGTATTTATACTCGCTAATGTTGCTCTATGTGTGGTGGTAATGCTGGTGTACGGTTATTACCAAATCACTGGCGGTGGAATGCTTTGCGATCATCCTGATGACAATAATCAAAGGAGTAAATCATGAACACCAAAACGTTGGGCTATTCCACGATGATAGTTTCGGCTGCCCTAATGGGGTGTGTTGGATTGTTTGCCCGAAATATTAATACTAGCGGTGATGTTATCGCATTTACACGCATGACTGTTGGCGCGATTTGTATTTTAGGTTTGATGTTTTATCAAGGTAAAACATCACTGATAAAAACCACCAAAATAACATCAACGGTTATTGCGAGCGGTGCCTGTTTAGGTTTATGCCTAGCAGCTTATGTTTCTGCCACCCAATACACCACCTTAGCCAATGCGGTATTTCTTATCTACACCGGTCCGGTATTCTCGACCATTTTAGCGGCTATTTTTCTTAAAGAAAAAATATCTAAGTTGACTGCTTCACTATTAACAGCAGTATTCATTGGGTGTTTGTTTATTATCGGAATTATTAATTACAGTGCGAGTGATGGATTGACCGTATCTCTGTCTTTCTCTAAAGAAAACTTCATCGGCGATATGCTTGGGTTAGCTTCTGGGGTCGGTTACGGTTTGTATTTGTTCTTCAGTCGCTATCGTACTGATGTAAGCTCCGATTCACGTTCTTTCTTCAACTTCTTGTTTGGTGCTGTGGCTATTGGGGTATGTTTTGTCGTTAAACCTCCTTCGCTTGCTGATATGAATACCAGTTCTTGGATCTGGTTAATTTCGATGGGATTCTTTATTGGTTTTGGTGCATTAACGTTACTGACTATTGCAGCGAAGCACTTGAAAGCAGCAGAGTTAGCCTGTGTGTCGTACCTCGAAACGGTGGTTGGGGCGGGCATTGGTATTGCGATGTTTGGCGAATCACTCACGTTGCTTCAAAGTATCGGTGGCATCTTAGTGATAGGCGGCGGTATGGGCGAGATTGTTATTAGTATGACCAAGAAGCGCGTTGCTCTCAAAAATAGTCAACTAGAACATTAACCGGAGGCTACGATGATCACCTCATTTAACTGGGTGCTCCTATTGGTGACGGTGAGCATCATGGTAGGACTCGCGCTATATAGTAATAAAATTATGAAAACAGGTAATGGTGAAGGTGGTTTTTTATTAGCCGCCAACTGCCTTGGCCCTTTCATTGGTGCCGCGACGATTGTTGCAACAGGGTTTTCAGGCTGGGGGTTCATGGGATCCCCTGGTGTTGCCTATAAATACGGTGCTATTGAATTACTTGGTAATTTCTTTTTTGCGCCAGCTATGGTATTTGCGGTCTTATTTTGTGCGCGTTTTTTACATCAAAAAGCAGAGCAAATGGGTAGTTTCACCATTCCTGAATATATTGCCCGCAGCCATGAAGGCCCCGAAATTGTTAAGCGTTTCACTCAAGCCTTTGCCGCCATTATCACGATTATTTTATTGCTGGTTTTCTTGGTGGGGCAAATAAAGGCACTTGGGTTACTGGCTGGGCAATGGTTAGGTATCGATCAAGATACGGCTGCATTATTAATGGTTGGTATCATTATTTTGTATACCTCTATTGGTGGGCTAGCAGCTGTCGCATTTACCGATGCTTTTATGGTAATAGGAATGTGCGTCTCAGCCCTTATTATCGTTGTGACTATTTTTTCCGATATGTCACCCAGTGAGCTTATTTCAGGCTTAAATGCGATCGATCCTGAATTACTTGCCCCGACTGATTCTGGTCCTTATGGTTCCTCGGTTTGGCATGTACTCATGGTATTGCCTTACGCGTTTATTTACAGTGCAACATTACCTTATATGTCTGTTCGGTTCATGGCGTTGGCAAAAACCACCAAGCTACATCATGTGGCAGCTTATATGACCCCCATTGCCTGTTTGCTTAGCCTCGTGCCCTTAGCGGGGCTATATACACGTTTAAAAGTACCCGGTCTAGCAACACCAGATGAAGCTATGCCTACCTTTCTCGCCAACTTTCTATCCCCTTCAATGTCAGCCGTTGTCACACTGTTTATTTTATTTGCTATGAAGTCGACAGCTAATTCTGTTTTGCATGCCATTGCGGGTTCTGTATCGCATGACTTGCGTCAGGCTATTTGGCCCAATTGTCGGTTATCAGAAAAATCATTATTAATATTGAATCGAAGTGCGGTGTGGCTATTAGGTGGAACGGGGTTTGTGCTTATGTTGCTTGCTCCTCCTTTTATGCTGTCTATGTTGGCAATATTGGGCTCAGGTACATTAATGGCTGCATTGGTTGCCCCTACATTGCTTGCTCACTTTGTGTCTGCCAATATATATGCGGCGTTATTTTCGATGATCATCGGATTTAGTTCGGGTTGTTTATTCTTTTTACAATTCAATTTAGGTTGGGTTGAAGCACCGATTTACTCCTCATTATTTGCTTGTGGTACTTATTGGTTAGTCGCTAAATATTTTAGTCACCAACCATCAACTGTTTCGTTCCCTTCTCACTAATAAAAAGAGAGTAGCAAATTATTGTTACTCTCTTTTAAAATATAAAACGCTATTTGATTCCAGTTATATCATTGTATCTGATAGCTGTTTTTGTATTTGACCTTCTACAGCTCGACTGCTTTCAATATCTTTACGCATATCAATATGATTCGCACGGTATTCTCGTGGCGTAACACGTAATAGGCTTTTAAATTTTGAATTAAAGTTTGATAAAGATGAAAATCCTACTTCAGAGCCGATATGAGCAATAGTCCAATCTGTCATGACTAAATATCTAGCCGCTTGTCTAACACGTTGCTCGATAACATATTGCCGAAAAGTAACCCCAAGGTTAGCATGAAAAAACCGTGAAAAAGTACTATCAGCCATATGAAGTTGTTCTGCTACTAATGCCACAGATAATTGTTCTGCTAAATTATTCGCAATATATTCTTGTACAATATGGACGCGGTTTTCTGTGCGTTTAATATTATTCACTTCAAAACGGTTATTAGCAAGATAGCGGGCTGGTATCATTGCTGATAATTTTTCGAGTAAACCAAGCAGATTTAGCACTTGAGAAAACTCAAAGGAATTTTCCATCTTATCTAATAAGTGGTGGATATCAGAAATGCCCTGACCTTCGAATAAAGTACCATTGCGTGACTGCTCTAGCATGGTTTTGATAGTATAAAATTGAACACTATCGACGAATGTTTGCCCCATTGCATTTAATCTGAAATGCAATGTATCACAGTCGGTTGGCACACTTTGATGTTGGTCTAATGATAGCCTAAATGGGTTAAATGGTGCGAGTAATATCAGTTGTCCTACTCTTAACTGGTAGTTAGTATTGGCTAAATGCAGCGTGCATCCCGCTGTTTTAGGGCGTATTAATATATAGTCCGCTCCAAATATCATGTGTTCTGTTTCTTCTATTTTTTGTAAGTCGAACATCAGAAATTTAGGGGTGTTGGCAATAACACGTTGACACATAAATGTACCTCCCTCGTCGTATCGCATTATATTTACCCTTGAAAAAAAATGAATGCCAACTAATCACTTTATAAATGTGATGTTACACCGTTATAAATAACATCAATGCGATACCGCAATGGAATAGGAGTAATAACTATCTTCTATTTAAATGGGGGTGATTTATGCATAATTATGCGAAATGTGAATATTCTGTAATGGATTGTATTGTTTAGGCTGGGTATATCAGTTATCGAAATGAATACTTTATTGGCTATATAATAAAAACAACATCAGAGCAGGGAACAGTCAGTTGTTAGCAGTAAATGACTATTATCAGTCGGCGTTTAGCGCGATATTAGTGTTATTGAAGAGCAGCGAATATAACTGCTAATCAGAATAAAGAAATTATTATTAATAATATTTATCATGGATTATGGCTGGCATATTGTTGCTTAAATATAAGGTGACAACATTAATAATATATGGAAGCACGACTTCTTGATTTATATTCATTCTATTGGAGATTTGTAATGAGTATTTCTAACGATCTATATCCTAATGCCTCTTTACCACTAGAAAGAAAAGATTCTGGTGTACCTTATGTAAGACAAGGTCTACATGTTGAGTCTTATAATGACTTCGATCCACTTCGTCACGTTATTGTTGGTATTGCGGATAATCAACATATTCCGGAAGCTTGCCCGGCAAGTAATGAAAAAATACCAGCTGGTTCTCCAATGAGAGGTGGTAAGGCAGGTCGTCGTTCTCAAGAGTCTATCGAACGTGCCAATGAATGCTTGAATGGTTTTGCGAAGATTTTAGAAGATCGCAATATCATCGTTGACCGCCCAGGGGCAGTCGACTGGCATGAGCGCATTACCACTCCTGATTTCAGCATCAGCTCTGGTTTTGGCGTAATGCCTCCACGTGACTGCCTACTTACCATGGGTAAGAGCATGCTGATGGCACCAATGAGCTTCCGTAGCCGTTACTTTGAATATTTGGCTTATGTAGATTTGATGCGTGAGTATTTTGAATCAGATCCAAATTGTATGATTGAGCAAGCACCGCGTCCACGTTTGTCTGATGATAGCTTCCGTATGGACTATGTGGCGGCTTACGAATACCTGTCTGATGCAGAAACCATGGAGCGCTCACTGCGTAAAGAGTACAGCACCAAAGAAACTGATATTCTGTTCGATGCCGCTGATGTAATGCGTTTAGGTAAAGATATTTTTGTACAACACGGTCTTACCACCAACTTAGCGGGTATTCGTTGGATAAAGCGTAAGTATGAATCTCAAGGTTACCGTGTTCACACGTTAAGCTTTGAAGATAACCATCCAATTCATATTGATGCGACCTTCTGTCCGTTACGTCCTGGTTTAATGTTGCTGAACCCTAATCGTCCATTATTCAAAGGACAGCGTGAAATCTTCGAGAAAAATGATTGGGAAATTGTAGAAGCGGTCAGCCCAGCGTGGGATAACCCACCACCGCTTTGTTACTCAAGCACTTGGTTGTCGATGAATACATTGATCTTAGATCATAAAACAGTCTGTGTTGAAGCATCTGAAACCGCACAAATGGAGCAATTCGATAAGCTCGGCTTTGATGTTGTACCGGTTGATTTACGTGATGCTTACGCATTTGGTGGTGGTCTACACTGTGCAACAGCCGATGTATGGCGTGAAGGTACATGTGAAGATTACTTCCCTAACCAATTCTCTGGCGCTCACAGTCTTGAGCACTGGGAATACTAGTCGTCATAACTAGATAATATAGTGGCTTCTTCGGAAGCCATTTTTTTACCTGCTATTTGTTATTTATCTGCTTTATTCTATTTATTGAAAGAATATCTGTGCTGAGTTCACACTTAATTTAATAAGTTTGATCTTCAATCAAGATTTGGGTTTTACTTCACTCGACTTCATTTTTATATATGCACCAGCCCTTTGTATTCATGCAATTAAGCGCTTGCTTTATTAGCCTTTCCCGTCGCAGCTTGAATAAAATTACAGTTGCAAGAATAACCGCTTAATTGAATAAAAATTAGGCTATTTATAGTGTGAATACGTTCACAATATCGACATATGTATTCCTTTAGCCTTGCCGGTGAATTGCACAATTCATCAATGAGATACGATTATAAAAATAAAAAGGAATACACAATGAAACATAGTGGAACTATGCGTCTGTCCTCTTTGTCGCTGGCAATATTAGCATTAACATCGTTGGCAGGTTGTAACGATGAAACTAACATTATTGAGCAGCCAAAACTGACACCAGATGTTGCGGTAGATATGAGGGGCGTTTTTTCTGGTTACCAAGAGGCGATGGATATACTCGATAATACGACGTTTGGTCAGATAACCGATCAGATGGCTTCTTCGCGACAATCGGTAGATAGACTGTACCTAGATAAACTTGAAGCGCTCGATCGCAGTGCATTATCTGATGAAGATAAAATTTATTACGACACGTTCCGTTTTGACCGAAACATCGGCATTCGTGGAGCGTCGTTGCCTAATACTCGTTTCGGTAATTTCACGATTCCGATCACCCATTTTTATAACTATATCGAGTGGAATGCAGAAACGGCGGGTGCTAAGCAGAAAGATGTTGAAGCGTATAAAAGTCATGTTCAGGTCGTTCGTGAATTTACAGCTTGGGTTAACAATTTACATTCCCAGTATTCAATGGGTGAGATTGAGCATGCACAATTACCTAAAGTGTTAATACAACGCCTGATTGAAAGTACGGAAGATACTGTAACTAAAGATACTTATGCCTTACTCAAAATCGGTCTGGATGATATTAATAGCCACAGTGGTGATTATGAGCCAGCTTTTATTGCTGAATACGAGAGGGCTGTGGATGATGCGATTGCGGCAACAAGTGATCTAGTTACCTACCTGAAAGGCGACTTTATGGGTGCTGCTCGTGGTAGTGATCCGGCAGGGGCATTGACTGATACCAATATAGGTTGGGGTGATTTACCTAATGGGCAGGCATGGTATCAGTGGCAACTGGATCGCAACAGTACCACGGGGAAACCAGCGATGGAACTCAGTCAGTTAGGTGAAGACCTAGTGGCAGATGCTAAAGCCGAAATGGAACGAGTCGCTAAGCTGATTGTAGAAAAGCGCGGCAAAACGGTCATTGCTGATTGGCGAGATGCTGCCGGAAATGTTATTCAAGATAAAACGTTCACGTTGGCGGACGATAACGGCAATATTAACCTTGCTGAATTCTTTGCTTATCTAAATAGCGAAACTTTCTTCTATGGCCGAGATGGCCGGACGATTACGGGTACGCCGTATGCGCAAGCCTGCACCTCTGCATCAGACTCGTCTGCCTGTGAGGCAGCACTAGTCGACTACTACAAGTTTAAAAATGATGCTAACGATGTAGTCGCCAAGTACTTTAAGCCAATTGAAACGGATTACAGCATTGTACCTGTGCCTGATAGTCGTGAATTGTATGCAGGGGTGGCCTCTTACGGTGGCAATGAATTTAACTTAAATACCAACCCTGACTACAGCCTGCAAAAGTGGAATGTCTCTACTTTGTTGCTGCATGAAGCAGCGCCGGGCCACCACTTCCAAAATGCCTATTCTATTGAATATCCACCAGCCAATAAGCCGGAATATATTAAAAACGTTGGGTACACCGCCTATGCCGAGGGGTGGGCGTTATATACCGAATGGCTGGGTATGGAAATGAGCATATATGGTGAGTTGAATGAAGAGGGTAAGCCGACTTTCGTCAATGCGACGGGTATGTGTAAAGTGGATCTGAACTATGATGATTTTCAAGGTGGGATTTATCAAGATGCTGAAGAGTGTAATGCCTTACAGTATTTTGGTAGCTTGAACGAAGCCCAACTCCGAAATATGCGCTTGGCTGTAGATACCGGTATTCATGCCAAAGGTTGGAGTATCCAACAGGCACGTGATTATATGCGTAGTAATTCTGCACTGGGTGATGGTGATATTGAATCAGAAAGCTTCCGTTATGCTGCGTATGTTGGTCAGGCTGTTTCGTACAAATCTGGCTATTTGGTGATCAAAGAAATGCTGGAGAAAGCACAGTCTGAATTGGGTAACGAATTTGATTGGGCAGAGTTTCATGACCAGTTACTTAAATACGGTGATCAGCCTATGGAAGTGGTAGAGACAAGTATCGATAATTGGATCAAATCTAAAGGTTAAGCCAATACGCGGTTAACTTAAAGATGATGAAGTCGCTATGTTCTGAGAGGAACTAGCGGCTTTATTTTTTTAGTTAGTAACTATGCTTCACGCCCTTTCATATATTGTTTTGGAGGGCGTCCGAGGGTTTTCTTAAAGAATGTAATAAATGCACTGACCGATTCATATCCCAAGTGATCAGCAATCCGCTGTACTGAGTCGCCTGACGCTAATTTTTGTAGCGCCACCACGATATGTAATTGACCGCGCCATTTTCCAAACGTTAACCCAATTTCTTGTTTGACTAGGCGTGCCAAGGTACGTTCACTCATTGCAAATTGTGTAGCCCACTCACCGATCGTGCGTCGATCTGATGGAGCAGCAAGTAACCTTAAAGCGATCGCATTCAGTCTAGGTTCCACTGGAATAGGAAAATCAAAGTGTTCTGTTGGCATAGTGGCTAATTGCTCGATCAATACATCCACTAGTCGTGCAGTTTGGCTGGTGAGTAAGTAATGTTGATCTTGCATTGTGAGGTGAACGATCAATTCTCGCACCAACGGTGAGATAGAAATCGTGCAGCTCTGATCAGGCATAACAATCGCATCCGGATCGATAAAAAGCATACAGACATTCGCGTCAGCCGAGATCTTGTTGCTGTGTGGTACGTGGCTTGGGATCCATACCGCACAATGTGGGGGCACCATCCATATAGCATCCGCAATTTTACATTTTACGAAGCCTGTTAAGGGAAGCACAATCTGACATTTTCGGTGCTGGTGAAAGGGTGTTTCGGCTTCTTTTTCACCTCCAGTCAGTTGCAAAGCAACGACTTTTTGAGGGTACTCGTCAGAGTCGAATTCGGGAAAGTAAGGCTGAAGAGGTAACATACATTGACTGTTTATAGATATATATTGTCAATATAGCCCAATACGGTAAGAAAAAGTAAGAGTAATCTAGTGCTATTGTGAATAACAGGAGCATTTTTATGCCACAACCGCTTTTATCTTCAACGCCTCCAAAAGCATCGACAGCTTTTTTGCTTATTGTGGGCATTTTACTGATATCACTTAACTTACGTAGCCCTATTACTGGTGTTGGTCCTTTGTTGGACGTGATTCGCGAACAGTTAGATTTATCTGCGATGCAAGCAGGCATGTTAACCACTTTGCCATTATTAGCGTTTGCTTTTTTCTCTCCTATTGCGTCAATTCTGGGGCGTAATCGTGGGCTTGAACAATCATTGATGGCTGCATTGGTGTTAATACTGACGGGCATTATTGTAAGGTCGTTGGGCTCTGCCAGTTGGCTGTTTATTGGCACCGTGATTATCGGTGCTGGTATTGCTATCGCTAATGTTTTACTGCCCAGTTTATTGAAGCGTGATTTCCCCAATAAGGTGGCAACGATTACAGCGGTGTATGTATTGATGATGGGGGTTGGTTCAACGTTAAGTGCGAGTTTTGCAATTCCAGTGATGAATATGGCAGATACGTTATCTATTACTGCTATCCCTGATTGGTCACTATCTTTGGGGGGAATTGTTGTCTTCCCAGTTATTGCGATTGGGCTTTGGCTACCACAATTAAAAAAACATAGCGCCCCAACATCAGATACGGCAGAGATTGATAGCCATAGCTACCTTTGGCGTTCAACCAGTGCTTGGCATATTACTGTTTTCTTAGCGTTGAACTCGCTGCTGATGTATATCTTTATCAGTTGGTTACCCATTATTTTGATCGACTATGGTTATAGCCATCAAGAAGCAGGATTTATCCACGGCATGCTTCAATTGGCAACGGCTGTACCTGCGATTATTTTGATCCCTTTGATGGCTAAAATTCATGATAAACGTGCGTTGGCAGTATGCATGACTTTACTGGTTTTCATCGGCATTGTTGGATTGATAACCATCCCTCCATTAGCCATGCTTTGGGTAATGTTATTTGGTGTAGGGGCTGGTGGTGGTTTTATTCTTGCGCTCGCACTCGTGAGTATTCGTACGCAAAACGCACATCAAGCGGCGGCATTATCAGGTATGGCACAATGTTGTGGCTATCTATTGGCAGCGTCAGGGCCTATTGTAATGGGCGTTCTGCACGAATCAGTAGGGAGCTGGGTGTTACCGTTGAGTATCTGTGCTGGGCTCAGTGTAGTGTGGAGCTTTTTTGCATTGTTAGCTGCGAAAGGTAACCCTATTACTTCTCCTGCAAAAGCATCGACCATGTACCTAAAAACGGAAGGTTGTTGAAAGAAGAAAGCAAACGGAGAAGCCCTATACTGAAAGGGTGACACTGCTTTTATATGGTTGCTGTTATCTGCATATTTAACCGTGAAATATTCCATCTGTAATCTGTTTGTCGGATTCATTACAGTCGTACAGGGGGATATTATTGCTGAATATGCGCAATAAATTGTCAAACCTTAGATCTCTGTCACTCTATTCAACTTAAATATTGATAAAACGCATAGTCCTGTGGGAACTAAATGCATAATGTCTGTGATGTTCCGTATTATTCTAGTTAAAGGTCACAAATATGTCTGATGTACCAGTGTCTGTTACAAATGCTGCCGAGGTGATTCAACCAGTTGTTGAGTCGTCAGGTTCTATCTGGGGTTACGTAGCGGGTGGTGTTGCCTTACTCATTCTTGCAGGTTTCGTCGCTTATAAGAAACTTAATACACCTGCATTTATTATCAACCGAGTAAGAAAGAGAAACCAGAAAGAGATGCAGAAGCAGGGTGTAGAAAACTCTGATTTTATGATTGATTTGGATAAGCTGTTCGATTCAATTCTTAAGTATGCTAATGAGAATAAAAAAACAGGAGGCGATGTCGTTAAAATTATCACACCACTTAATGACACAGCACGCATTAAGACTCCGCGTGATATGTATCAATCAATGATTTATATTGCGAACGATATCCATGATGTTGCTTTGGCGCGTGAATTAAAGAATAAATCGAAGCAAGTAAAAGCAAGTTCATCATTGATGAATGGCTTGCTAAAGCGTGCTGGTGTGTAAATTTAAAGACTTGGTTCTTTTTAGTTATTAAAAAAAGCGGCGTTACCGTTCAATCTGTGGGTTGATCGGTAACGCCGCTTTTTAATACAAACTTATTCACTGTTTAGCTTTAAAAAAGACACTTATTTAGGTTGGCTATATCTTATGAAGCGCTGTTGGTTAGAATGAATTGCTGATCACTGCTGACGATAATGTCATTATTTAAGAAATTCTTGCCCAGTATCATGCTGTATTTAAAGCGGCTACGATCTCGAAGGTTTACTGCAATTTCTTTTTCAACACTGCCTAACTTAACCTGCATATTGACGACAAGTCGCACATTAGATTTTTCGCCCACTCTACCTTTAATACGCATTTCGTCGATAACCTCTTTCGTTAGCGTCTTCTTTACGTTACTTGTATTCGTATAAGTAAATGATACCCATTCTTTGTTATCTTTAACGAATGTTGTTATGTCAGTAGCGTGCATTGAGCTTACGTCGGCACCAGTATCAAGTTTTACCGGGAAAGATAAACCTGCAACTTGAGCTTGTTCAATATAGCCGGCTTTTAATGCGGCATGACGATGAATTAAATTGGTTGTACGTGCATTGATCAGTAATGAACCGTGCACTAGGTTTGGCGTAACGTCAAAACGGAAGGGATCATTATTCTTGGTTGGTATTGCTTTTAAAGCAACATCTTTGATCAGCAATGAAGACGGTAAGGTGATCTCTGAAACAACAATAGGGCGAACATCATCTCCCACTTTAATCTTTCGCTTGATCGGTTTCTCGAATGAATGGACGTTATTGTTTATATCCGTTAACTCATAACTGACCATACGGCCCGTGTCTCTTTTGTCTTCAGTAATGTGAGAGACCTTAACTAAAGGTGTTTTGATTGTCGCAGAGGGCTTGGCATTTACTGTAATACCATCAATGGTAATTTGTTCTTTAGGGCTCATTATAAATGAGGTTTTTTCGTCTGAAACAGAGCTGAATAGTGCAATAGGGCGCTCTGTAAGATAAGTATTGCCTAAATCGACGATAAAGTTTTGATTAAGTGCTTCAGTCCCTAAACGTAGTTGGCTACTATTTTTAGATCTATCACGTAAGTAAACCAATAATGGTTGGTTGAATACGTTGTCGTCGTCTATCGAGCCAAGCTGTACTGGTACATAAACTAGTGGTCGCTGAGCATTACTAAATTTAAGCATTTTAACTAAAGGAACAGTCATCTTTTTATGCTGTTTATTATCACCTTCAACCGTAAAGCTTACTTGTTTGGCTTTTTCGTCCACTTTGATATTAAGTGCATGCAAGATGCTATAACGGTTAGTGAAAGATACGCTAGTCTCAAGGGGGATATCATTGATAAGTGCCCGCTCTTTACGACCGATGATCAATGCTGTGTCTTGTTCTTGTAAGTAGTCATAGCCTGCATTAACCCACGCGGTATCTCGTAAGAAGGTTTTGCCTATAAGTATCGGATATGAAAAACGTGTGCGGTCAGTTAGGTTGACTTCGGTAAGAACTGTTTTGCCTGCAATTTGTAAACTTAACTCAACAACAGGACGAGCAAGGTGGCCTTCTTCGCGGCTTTTTATCATCGCTAGGCGAAATAGCGGCAAGGTGACTGCGATAGTGTCACCACTGTAAGGGTGGATAATATCAAAGCTCACCATAATATCGGATTTATCTTCGCGATCTCGCAGCTTAGTGCTGGTTAGCGCATCAAATTCAATGGCTATCGCATCCAGTAGGGCTTTGCCTTCCAAGCCGTTAAATATCGGGTTGGTAGCAGTAATCTTGATGTTTTCGGCGTGAATAGAGGTTGAATCAGCCCCCGTATCAATCTTTGCTGGAATACCAATGTCGTTCAGGGCTGTAATATTTGGCAAGTAGACTTTTTCTGTTCGACCAAGTACGACTTTGTCATCAATCATAGTGAGCTCTTTTTGTCTTATTTCTTGTGGTAGCTCTTGAGCAATGCTCGGTGATATTGATATGACAGATAAGCACAAAGCTGTGATTAATCGGAGAAAGGCCATTATTATCCTATACGATGTAATTAAGGGTATTTTTTTCGGCATTATACGGATTATTAATAGATCTGGTGGCAGGTATTGGCTCGAATTCAGTTACGGTTCAGAATTTGCTCACTGAATATAAAGGGGGATATTATTCACTCTATAGATATTATCGTTTGTGTTAATATGAATAATAGCCTTGGTATTTCTACTTTTAATATATTTATATTCAACCTGACAAAAATGTAATTTTCACGACAGCTAGCTGTCAATTTACTTGGTTATTCTTGTTGGTAATAAATAACAAGAAAGGAAAGTAAAGATGAAAAAAGTATTATTGGCAGTTACTGGTTTAGTATTAATGAGTACACAAGTGATGGCTAGTTCAGCTGAATCAATGGATAAAACTTATATGAGATCAGCTGCAAACTATACCGTGCAAACAGGGACTGCCACATTATTGTCTGATGTAACTGCAACACGTAGTTCAGCGTATCAGCAAGGTTATGATATTTTGAATAGTTTGAATGGAAAATCGTCAACAGAGCTAAGACCCATTCTTAATGTTTCTTCGCGCGACTTAGATGCCAAATCTATTATGATTGAAGATAAAGAAGTAACAGTAAAAGAATTTGCTAAACAGCCTAACGTGATTGAATATCAAGCCCTGGTAAATGTTAAGTACCATTACCGTATCCATGATTCGAATAACTAAAGTTATTTGGTATGACAGAGGGAGGTATCGTTACCTCCCTGTTTTTATTCTATATTCAAGCATACTTAATGGGGAGGCTGACCGTAAAGGTTGTCTCCTTATTTTTTGAATATAGCGTAATTTTTCCTCCCATCGCTTTGATAATAGTTTGGCATATATTGAGCCCTACACCGATATTGACCTCTGTAGAATTAATATTACTTGAGGCAGGGCTACGATATTGATGTTGATAAATAAGATGCTGTTCATTGATATTGATTGACTTGCCTTGATTCGTTACTGAAAAAGTGACAAGTTTTTCATTTGGTATGATTACGATAGTAATTTCACTATCAGGATCTGCATGACGAGTTGCATTCGAGAGTAAGTTTCCAATAATACGACGTAGGTGGGCGCTATCATGATGAACGATACAATCACCAATAACGGTGAATTTTACGCCTTTCTCTTCCGCTAAAAGTTGATAGTATTCAATTACTTTTTCGGCTAAGGATTTGAGATCAATGATCTCGACTTTAAATAGTAGCTGGTTGCTTTGCGCTTGTGTAAGCAGCAGTATGTCAGTAACAGTTTTAGATAAGAATTCCAGCTCTTCAAGATTAGAGCGAAGGGCTTCTTGATACGTTTTTTTATCGCGTTCATTTTGCAGTAGCACTTGGTTTTGTAAAATGATTGCAGACAGTGGTGTACGTAATTCGTGGGCGAGGTGGGAACTAAAAAATGACAATTGGGAAAAAGAACTTTCAATCCGAGCGAGCATTTCATTAAAGGCATGGATCAAAGGTGCTAGCTCTTGGTGTGCAGCCTGATCGCTCAGACGAGTTGATAATGATGAGGCATTAATTTGAGTGAGTGTTATTCCTAGGTTTCTTAATGGTTTTAGTGCTCGCCATGCGATGTAGTATCCGCCAATACTTAAGCTGATTGCAGTAACCATAAAAATTGCAAAAAGTAAGGTGTACATTTTATTTAAAAACTTTTGATGTACCTCTTTATTCATAACCACTGAAATAAAAACGGGGGTAGAGATATTGCTTCCTCCTGATATTCTTATTCCTCGGTACTGATTTTCATTCTGGACCCAATTGTTGATTATATTCAGTTCCCATTGCGCAGGAGAGAGTAATATATGTGATTGTTCATCTTTAAATAATAGCTCATCCTTCTTATTGTAGATAAACAGGCTTATATTTTCCTCGTTATTAATAATAGTATTAAGTGTTGAGTAGGAGTTGCTAAGTGTCTGTTCTTTAATTAATTCATTAGCTGTATTTGCAATAGCCTGCAACTTTTCTTTATCCAAAGCATTAAAATGGCTATAGAGAGAGGCGCTAATGATGCAAGCTACAATAGTGATAGTAAACAATAAGCTTAAGCCAAACCAGACAGCAATATTTATTGTTAGTGATGACGGTTTATTCACTCTCGATTCTCCATCACATATCCCATACCTCGTAAGGTATGAATGAGCTTGAATTCAAACGGATCATCTACTTTTTTGCGTAGCCTGCGAATCGCAACTTCAATAACATTAGTATCGCTGTCAAAATTCATATCCCATACTTTACTGGCAATAAATGCCTTAGATAGCACTTCTTTTTCACGCGAAACCAATAACTCTAATAATAAAAATTCTTTAGCTGTTAGATCTATATGTTGGTCATTGCGTGTAACACGCCGTCGAAGAAGGTCGATGTGTAAATCCGCAATAGTGAGTGTTGTTTTTGTTGCGACATTTTCATTTTTTCGAACTTGGTTTTGTATACGGGCAATAAGCTCTATAAATGCAAAGGGTTTAACTAGATAATCATCTGCGCCTAACTGTAAGCCTTTTACCCGATCCTCAACACTGTCTCGTGCTGTCAGCATAATTATTGGGCGTGTTGGATAGTATGCTTTTATTTTGGTTAATATCTCCCAACCATCAAGATCCGGCAACATGACATCAAGAAGGATTAAATCATATTCAGGCGACATGGCTTGATGTAATCCATCCAAACCATTATTTACCCAATCGGTGGTGAAGCTACTTTCATTTAATCCGAGTTGGAGATATTTACCTAGTTTGGTTTCATCTTCAATAATGAGTATTTTCATAAAATCGATAACTATTCAGGAGAAAAAAGCGCATCAGGTTGATGCGCGTGATAGGGGAATTTATTGATAGTGAAAATCAGGAATGACGAACCTGATTTTACAAAACTGATCTTATAAACAAACAAGAAGGCGTGATTTATTTTGCCGCTAAGACGAAATTCATTTTCATTCCAGCTTCAGCATGACCGGGAATATTACATGCGACCTCAACGAATGGTTGTCCCATGAAATGCCATGTTATCTCGCCTTTCTCTCCCGCTTTTAAGCTGATCGTGCTGCCATCGCTGTGTTCCATGTTTGGCATTGATCGCATCATGTCGCGGTGCTTTTTCTGTTCATCAATACTGCCAATGGAAAACTCATGAGGTATCTGTCCATTATTAATGATAACGAAGCGGACAATATCACCTTGTTTAAGGTTCAGTGATGGTTCAAATTTTAGTTTCATATCATCACTCAGACTTACCTGAATTGTCTGAGTTGCCTGTTCAGCAGGCGCGGGCATACCCACTGCAGACATCATAGCGCCATGATCCATTTTACTGTGATCCATGTCGCCATGGTTCATCTTGCTATGATCCATACCTGCCATGTTCTTCATGTCCATACTGTCGTGGTCCATACCAGAGTGATCACCTGCTGCTAAAGCGGTGGTAGAAGAAAGAGCCAAAGTCAGTGCGAGTAATGTAAATACTTTCATTATTAATTCCTTTTCATTTTATTGATTGGCTGTGCTATTTGAGAGAGAAATAACACAGCCTTTTTACTTTGTTAGTTACTTTGTGATTTGCCTACTTCGTTAGCTAACGAGATAAATAGCTAAATCACTTCAATTTATGGCTTACTTCTTTCCATAGCTTAAAGACCGCAGGCAGTACAACGAGCGTAAGCAGTAGTGCTGATGCCATGCCGCCGATCATGGGCGCTGCAATACGCTGCATGACTTCAGATCCCGTACCATCACCATACATGATAGGAATGAGACCGATAATGACGGTTGCCACGGTCATCATTACGGGGCGAACACGTAAACCTGCGCCTTCTTTGATAGCCGTTGCAAGATCAGCCTTGCCTAAGGTTTGTTGGTTTTCTTCAGCGTGAAGCTGTTTGTAGTGCCAAGCTTGGTTGAGATAAACCAACATGATGACCCCGATTTCGACAGCAACACCTGATAAGGCAATGAAACCAACGCCAACAGCAATAGAGAAGTTATAGTTGAGGATATGCATAAGCCACAGACCACCTACCATCGCGAGTGGTAATGTACCCATGATAATCATGACTTCGCCCACACGACGGAAGCTGAGGTACAGCAATACCATTATGATCGCGATGGTTGCTGGAACCACGGTCGTTAAGCGGGCTTTAGCACGTTCCATGTATTCATATTGTCCTGACCAGACAAGTGAATAACCGGCAGGCAGCTTGAGCTGTTCAGCCACACGTTGTTGAGCCTCTTTCACGTATGAACCTAAATCTCGACCTTCAATATCGATAAATACCCAGCCATTTGGACGTGCGTTTTCTGTTTTGATCATAGGTGGACCATCTTCAAAACGTACATCAGCAACATCTGCCAGTGCGATACGCGCCCCATTAGGGGTAACAAGCGGTAAGGTTTGCAACTTGTCTAATGAATCTCGGTATTGTTGCGGGTAGCGTACATTGATAGGGTAGCGCTCTAAGCCTTCAATGGTTTCCCCTACATTCATGCCGCCAACAGCAGTACTGATCACCTGTTGGATATCCTGAATATTCAGCCCGTAACGCGCAGCAGCACGACGTTTGATATCGATAGTAAGGTAACGTCCACCCGCGACGCGTTCCGCATACACAGAGGTTGTGCCATCGATATCTTTCAGTACTTGCTCAAGCTGTTCGCCAATACCTTCAATCTCTTTTAGATCTGGTCCCGCAATCTTGACGCCAATAGGAGTTTTAATGCCTGTTGCCAGCATGTCGATACGGGTTTTAATCGGCATTACCCACGCATTCGTTACCCCAGGAAATTGCACTAGTGCATCGAGCTCTTTACGCAAACTTGCCTTGGTCACGCCTTCTCGCCATTCACTTTCAGGCTTAAATTGAATGATGGTTTCAACCATGGTTAATGGTGCCGGATCGGTCGCTGTTTCAGCTCGGCCAATTTTGCCCCATACGGTTTTGACTTCAGGAATTGTTTTGATCAGTTTATCGGTTTGTTGCAGTAGCTCTCTGGCTTTACCAATCGAAATTCCCGGGTAGGTGGTTGGCATGTACATCAAATCGCCTTCATCCAAAGGCGGGATGAATTCACTGCCCATTTTGTGTATTGGGTAATAAGCCGAGGCCATTAAAGCAAAAGCAATAATAATGATTGTTTTTGGAAAGCGTAGACTAAGGTTCAGCAATGGTCGGTATAAACCGACAACAGCACGGTTAACGGGGTTTTTGTGTTCAGGAAAAATATTGCCGCGAATGAAATACCCCATCAAAACAGGCACTAATGTGATCGCTAGGCCAGCAGAAGCTGCCATCGCGTAGGTTTTAGTGAATGCTAACGGCGAGAACATCTTGCCTTCTTGACCTTCAAGGGCAAATACGGGCACAAAGCTTAATGTAATGATTAATAGTGAGAAGAACAGCGGCGCACCGACTTCTTCTGCCGCTTTGGTGATCACTTGCCAACGGTTCTTATTGGTTAGCGGTGTTCGCTCAATATGCTTGTGTACGTTTTCTATCATTACGATCGCGCCGTCGACCATTGCACCAATGGCAATGGCAATACCGCCGAGTGACATAATATTGGCATTAATGCCTTGCCAGTGCATGATGATAAATGCGACCAAAATGCCAATGGGCATGCTGATCATAATGACCAACGATGAGCGAATGTGGAATAAGAATAGGGCGCAAACAATGATTACGACAATGAATTCTTCCAGCAATTTCTCATAGAGGTTTTCTACGGCATTATCGATGAGCTCTGAGCGATCATATGTGGGTACTATCTCAACGCCATCAGGCAAACTGCGCTGTAAATCGGCAAGTTTTGCTTTTACGTTATGGATCACTTCACGGGCATTTTCACCATAGCGCATCACAATGATGCCACCGACAGCCTCACCTTCGCCGTTTAACTCTGAAATACCTCGGCGCATTTGTGGACCAAGATTAATATCAGCAATATCACCGAGTAGTAGTGGTGTGCCTTTGTCCGTGACCTTCAATGGTACGTTTTTAAGGTCCGATATGCTTGAAATATACCCTGTTGCTCGCACCATATGCTCAGCTTCAGCCACTTCTATGACTGACGCGCCAGCTTCTTGGTTTCCAGCCTGAATTGCTTTGTTAACCTGCTGTAAGGTCAGGTTATAAGCGCGTAATTTTGAAGGATCAATCTGTACTTGGTATTGCTTGACCATTCCGCCAACGGTCGCAATTTCTGATACTCCATCAACTGTTTGCAGCTCATACTTTAAGAACCAGTCTTGCATGCTGCGTAATTCGCTTAAATCATGCTTACCTGTTTTGTCGGTCAGCACGTAGCTGTATACCCAGCCCACACCGGTAGCATCGGGCCCAAGGGTAGGTTTTGCGCTAGGTGGCAACTTAGGTGCGACCTGGCTCAAATACTCCAAAACACGCGAACGAGCCCAGTACATGTCGGTATCATCGTTGAAAATGATATAAACATAGGAATCGCCAAAGAAGGAATATCCCCGTACGGTTTCAGCCCCCGGCACAGCCAGCATGGCTGTTGTTAATGGGTAAGTAACTTGATCTTCAACGACTTGCGGTGCTTGCCCCGGGTAGCTGGTTTTTATAATAACCTGAACATCAGAGAGATCAGGAATAGCATCTATCGGGGTATTTTTAACGCTGTATATACCGGCGGCAACCAGAAATAACGTGGCAACAAGTACCATGAAACGGTTTTTGACCGACCAGCGAATGATAGCACTGATCATTGTGCAACCTCCGCATTGTTATTGGTATCGTTATCGGTATTTACTTGATCCACATCTGCGACAACATATTGGCCTTTTGCTGTTTTTTCGATTAGAAATCGAATGCTTTGACCGCCGACAAACTGGTTCATATCAACATCGTCTTTTACCATGAAATCCATTTGCATTGCGGGCCATTGCCACTCTGGAATAGGGGAGTGTTGGATGGTTAGCATTTTATGATCAAGCATAACGTTGCGAATAACACCTGTTGTCCAAGCCGAATTATCTGTTGATTGCTTTGCTGGTTGCTCCGTCGAATGACTAGCCATATCGTGTACTGGTGCGCTAACGGCTGTTTTGGTTTCGTTACGATTGCTTATTCGGCTGAGGTCGGCGCTTAAGCTTGATTCAGAATCTAATAAGAAATGTGAAGAAGTAACGATGGTATCGTTTGGATTGAGCCCTTTAACGATTTCGATTTGGTTTCCTGATTCACGGCCTGTTTCAACACGTGTTGAACGGAATTTACCATTACCTAATGCCAATACCACACGCGACATACCCGCAGAACGAATAACGGCTTGGTTAGGCACGAGCAAGACCTTATTATTGCTTTGTGGTATCAAGGTTATATTGGCAAACATGTTCGGTTTAAGAGCGCCGTCGGCGTTGGGGAATTTAAGGCGTACACGTAAGGTACGGGTGTTAGGATCAAGGATCGGGTAGACATAATCGATCTTACCTTGCCAATGCTTACCGGGTAGGGCGCCAAGCGTCATGTCAGCTGCTATACCAGACTGTATCCAGGTTGATTGGCGCTCGAATACTTCGGCATCAACCCAAATATTGTCTAATGAACCACCACTGATCACGTTTTGTGCTGGTGATAAATAAGCCCCAGTTCGTACGTTTAGGGCAGTAATAACGCCGTCAGCAGGAGCTTTGATGGCGATATTCTTAAAGGATTTACCTCTGCGCAATATGGCATTGATTTGATTGTTGTCGACACCTAGAGAAGAGAGGCGTTCTTTGGCCCCTTGTACAAGTACAGCTTTACCAATGCGTTTTGCGTTCAGTAATTCTTCTTGTGCCCGAACCAGCTCTGGTGAATAAAGATCGAATAAAACATCGCCTTTTTGTACTTTTTCACCAATAGCATTGATATTCAGCTTTTGGATCCAACCACTTACACGGCTGTTAATTTGCCATAACTGACTCTCATCAAAAGCGATGTAACCGACGGTGTTTATTTTTGGGGATAATTTATCATTAATGACACTGGTTGTTTTTACCCCTAAATTATTTTCAACGGCCGGAGAAATAAATACTGTTCCCGCGGGGTCTTTCTTTCCACCACTTTGTTCTTCTTCATAGAATGGGATCAAGTCCATTCCCATTGGTGACTTACCGGGTTTGTCACGCTGATAGTTAGGATCCATGGGGGCGACCCAATACAAAGGCTGTTTTTCACTGGAGGTCGCCGTTTCTTGAACATCATTGTTTTGAGAGAAAGTCGTTGCGGCAAAGTAGCCAAGTGCGCCGCCAATAGCCAATGTGATGACTGCGACTGAAAATGTCTTATTCATTGTTATTCCTAAAATTTATTTAACAGGTAAGCCAAGCCACTATTTGTTTTTTCTAAATCGGCTTGAAGACGCTCTTGTTCGATAGCCAATGTGAGTTCATCACTGGCGGCACGAATATATTCATCTAACTGGCTGGTATTGTTTTGATAGCCACGTTCAATGGCGCGCGTTTTTTCTTTAGCCCGTTTTAACAATGAATCTTGATAGCGTTCAATGCGTTGTTCTAGGTTGTAGCGATCAACTGTCAGTGCATTTATTTTGGCGTTCATTTGTTGAAGAAGAAGGTCGCGTTGCGATTTCGCCGCGCCAAGTTGATGCTGTGCTGAGGACAACTTTTTATCTTGGCGTTTTTCCGTAAACAGTGGGATATCCATAGTTAGGTAAACGCTCATTAAATCAGATGCCGGTTGGCCTCCCATGCCGTTGGCTTGTCGATAGCCATACATGACCTCAACACCAAATTCAGGCAGATAGGCTTCGTTGGCGATATCGATACCTGTTTCACTGCTTTTAATCAGTAAGTCGCTCATGCGAATAGACGGATGACTGACCAATGCTTGGTAATTATCTTCGGACGTTATCGATGAACTAGCCCCTGTACTTGTCGATAAATAATCATTAAGTACTACCCAACTTGGGTAGTTATTGGCTTGCATGGTAAAAGCATTATCGCCAATCCATTCTGATAGCTGAGCTTTGATTTTTTGCTGCATTTGTTGATTAGCTTGCAGCTTGTCATCAATAAGGCTGATTTGAAGCTGAGCTTGAATAATATCTTGAGTTTGATTTGAACCAACGCCGTAATTGGTACTGAGATAATGTTCAAGTTCTCTAAATAGCGTTTGGTTTTTCTGTAATAAGCCATAGACATTTTGCTGGAATACGAGCTCGTTCCATTGTGTGGTAATGGCATTTTCTAATTCGAGATCACGTATATCGGCTTTCTCACGAATGCTATTAGCTTGTTGATCACTTTGCTTCTGTTTTAAATCAAGCGTATTACCGCGTCCAAACTGTTGCATTAATCCAACAGAAATATTGGTCATAGGATCGTCATCGAAGGCAAAGCTATCAACCGGTAAACCACCAACGCCCACTTTGAGTTTTGGATCCATCCATTGAGAGGTTGCGACACCCATATCTTGGAGCGCATCTGCTTGATAATGTATTTGTTGAATACCAGCATCGTGCTCGATAGCCCAACTGATTAATCGTTTGAGTTCGGTGTTCGCATTTATTGATGCGTTCATTTGGGTGTTAGTAGACCCTGAATTTATTATATCCGTAGTCGCAAACACGGGCTGCACAGTGACAGTCATAAGTGTTAGTGCTAGTACGCGGGAAAGTATGCTTGGTTGCATAAATACATCCACTTTGTAGGTTTGATAACCATTTAAATAAGTTTCTAATCATCAACTTATATCGAATGGTATTACTGCTCCTTTAAATGACTTTCACTATTTAAAGGGTTTAATTACTGCGTAGCGACATAGAGAAAGGTGTTAAATATTCTAGATGCAGTTTTATAGCCAGCAGTGTGTTTACAGTGGGAGCTATGCTATCGGTGGGCGGAACAGGGTTTCTGTTCGCGCTATCGGGTTGAGGTTTAGTATTGATGGAGTAGGGTTGTTACGAAGAAGATGCGTAGTGAAAGCGAGATTAGTCGGAATCCAACCAGACACCACATTACATTGCGTCATGTCGCAGCAAGAGTCACTCATTTGCCCAGAGTGAGAGGCACAATTCATCATATTCATTGATGTTTGTACTGCTGTCGTGCTGGTCGTTGTTTGGTTTTCTCCCATCATACCGTGACAGCCCATAGGCATGTTCATCGCCGTCTTCGAGGTTGGAACTTTTGCTTTCGACGTGTTTATCGATATTGATGAAAGGGTATTACTCATTGGCTCCATACTGACAGACATGCCCATTACTGGCTTTGCAATCAAACTAATGATTACAACCAGTACGACAGCAAACAAATTGTCTGAACAGTATTTAACATTCATGTTTTAGTGCTATTACCTAAGTCATGATTAATTAAGCCACAAGTATGGCTACATAATGAGATAGTCGAAGCTTAAACCTTTCCCTAAGGGTAAGGTCAAGTGATTGAAGTATAGTAAGCGTAGTATTTATTTGTGGCTCATTTTTGCGAATTAATTGAACAAAAAAGCCAACAGCATAATGACAGTAAACAGTACAGCAACAACTTTCAAGAGTAATCCTATATTATTTGAACCGCCATTCGGTGGTTGATTGCAACATCCCATTTTCATTTCCTTAATCTTAGTGATCGTTATTACTAGGGGAATAGTGATTTGGGTATAGGTACGCCTAATGATTGTATTTGTCATTCATCACTTTTTATTTTTATTACACGAGCAATAAAAACGAGGTCTTGTGCTTGAGGTTCCCCTAGGGTTAAGGCGTATCGTAATGGGTTTTGTTTAAAAATATACTTTGATAGTCAAACAATATGATGTCAGAATACTTTGATTATCAAACTATATATCTATCAAATCATTTGTTTTGTCGCATTATATGATTTCAAGATAGAACGTTTAAACGAAGTGGATATGGAGAAGTCGGTGAACACACAATCATTAGCAGCATGGAAACATAGACATGATTTTGTCTCGTTAAATCATAGCGGAGAGAGGCGAACTTATTATGTGTTATGCCTAACACTAGTGATGATGGTGGCAGAAATTGTTGCAGGTACCGTATTTGGTTCTATGGCGTTACTTGCAGATGGTTGGCATATGGGCACACATGCAGCGGCATTCATGATCACTATTTTTGCTTATCGTTACGCCCGTAAACATGCGAATAGTGACGGCTTTTCTTTTGGTACTGGTAAGGTGAGTGTACTCGGTGGCTTTACCAGTGCGGTAGCTTTAGGGCTGGTGGCATTAGTCATGCTGGTTGAATCATTACAGCGTTTATGGTCTCCAGAGGCGATTCAATTTAATGAAGCTATTGCGGTCGCGGTATTAGGTTTAATCATTAATATTGTGAGTGTATTTTTGCTGAAAGATGATCACCACCATGATCATTCACATCACGATCACGGGCATGCCACTGATCACCAAGGCGAGCATCATCATGATCACAACTTAAAAGCAGCTTATTTTCACGTAATGGCAGATGCACTTACATCATTATTGGCTATTGTAGCGCTTATTTTTGGTAAGTATTTGGGCTGGAACTGGCTTGATGCATTTATGGGTATCGTTGGTGCGGTTATTATTACCCGTTGGGCTTATGGTCTAATGAAACAGACCGGACCTATATTATTAGATCAAAGTATTGATGAGGAATATCGCCAGAAAATCATCAGTCAATTAGAGGCTGATAATGATGATCGAGTCAGTGATATTCATATTTGGAAAGTCAGCGCCGATCATTATGCTGCAATGATTTCGGTTGTGAGCACAAAGCCTAAATTGGTTGAGGAATACAAGCAATTACTGGTAAATTTCGCTAAGATTAGCCACCTGACCATTGAAGTTAATGAGTGTCGAAGTGCTTAGCTTCGGCTGCGGATATTGAATGAAAGATATTGAACAGTTAAATCACACGATCATTGAATTTTACGAGAAGCTGTCCTCTTGGGAGCAATCTGTTGTACGCGGGAAAGGCTTTTCTTTACCGCAGGTGCATATTGTTGAAATTCTGGGGGCTCATGGCGCAATGCGAATGAAAGAGCTAGCAGATAAAATTGGTGTGACAACAGGAACGTTAACTGTTCAAGTCGATAAAATGGTGCAGGCTGAATTAATACAACGCCGCCCGCATGAGTCAGATCGCCGTTCTATTCTCGTTGATTTAACCGAGAAAGGGGTAGAGATGTATCAAGAGCACGATCATTTGCATTTATCGTTAACTCAAGATATTACCGCTCAGTTAGATGATGTTGAGCGAAAAAATTTATTGATGTATCTGACAAAAATGAACCAAGAGTTCTAAGGAATCTTGGTACAGAATGTTGAAAAATATAAAGGAGAGGTAATCCCTCTCCTTTATTGTTATTCGCAGTAAATCAAATATTTTAATTCGAGCTATGCAGCTGTTTTGTCTTTAACAATTTCAGTTGCAGGTGGCTCTGCGATGGCTTTGGCTTCAACCGTTTCAGTTGCAGGTGACTCTGCGATGGCTTCGGCTTTAACCGTTTCAGTTGCAGGTGTTTCTGCGATGGCTTCGGCTTCAACTATTTCAGTTGCAGGCGCTTCAATTACAGCTGCTGTTTTTACTTCTTCTGCTTTAGTTGAGGCTAGCATTGTTGCTTCTTGAACCATTACAGCTTCAGCTAATTGTGACTTTAAAGCAGCAATAAGGTCATTTTGACTTTCTTGGTTAGCTTTGATGTAGGCAATAACGTGTTTTCCTTGTTGAAGAACAGGTTGATCACGTACATCACCTGAATCTAGAGCGGCACTAATATCAGTTAAGATATGCTCATAACTTAGGATATGGCGTTCATAATCTTTATCTGGCATGGCTTTTAGATTTTGTACGGCGGTTGCTATTAGCTGTGAGTGAGCAAGTTCAAAACGGGTTTCTTCTGCTTTCTGTGTAATGGAAGAAATAGCACGGGGTTCTGTTGCAATAAATGTTTCTGACGCTTTTAGTTTGGCTTCAGCATGTAGTAATGTTTTTGGCGCGTGCTGTGCGACACCTGCCTTCTTCTGGCGTTGAAGTTCTTTTTGGTTATCAGCTAAATAGATTTTTGTGATTGTTCTTACTTCTAGATTATGCTGTTTTCGAACAAGTTCAGGTTGGGATTTAATCGCCCGATCTTTATTATCGTTAGCCACGTAATCAACCAATGTTTTAAGTTGACGTTCTAGCTGCTGTGCTGTTTTAGGATAATGTTTTTTAGCATCAATTTTTTCAAGTTGTTTTCGGTAGTTCAATGCATCTTCTAATACAGTCACTGTTTCAACATATATTGATTTTGCTTTATTTAAATTATCTGTAAACGTATCTAATGATTCTGTTGTTGCTTGAAGGTATGTTGTCGAGGTAAAAAGCCCAATACTATTATTCATTTTTGAAGAGTCAGATTTATACTCTAAAAAATATTCTTTGGCTTCTTTTAATGCGGCTTTTGCGTCAGTAATTTGACGAGTAGCAAACCATGTCAGATTTTTAGCTTCCGCTGCCTTTAATGCGATCTCTGCGTCATTAATCTCTGTTTTAAATGCATTAATTTTATCTTGTAGTTGTTCTTGATTGGTCTGCGGATCCACATTTGCTGTAGTATCTAAATCTGATGCACAACCTGATAACGTGATTACAGCTGCAATAACTGCAATACGAAATTCCTTTTTCATAAATAAACCTTATATAACGAAGTATGTTAGAAATAAAAAACGACCACCAATAAATTATTTTTATTTTATATTATGGTGGCATAAGTTATTTATTATAAGGCTTTTAAATTTAGGCGGAAATGAAAATATATATATAATGCTAAAGAGGAGATTTTAAAAGATGGCCATTACCTTGCCAAGAAAGAGTCAATATAATGACTCCATTGTTTCAGGATACTCTTGGGCATGAGGGGATAAATCGACAATTATTGTATTTTTGATTCTAGATCTTTTTTGATGATTTCAAGTGCAGCAAGTGCAATTTCTGGTTTTATCTCGTTGCTTTCTAACAAATAGATTAGATCAACAGCAAGCTTGATCTCTTCTGGTGCATCAGAAAGAGGTGAAGGAGTCTTATCTTTGGTTCTAATATCTTTTGACATAATAGAGCTCTGAGTTGAATGTTGATAATTGATCATACAGCAATGGTGTTATTTATAAATATCGAGAGCGGCATGAATTAGTTGTGCATGTAGTTCCACCAGTGTTTGGTGATCTTCTCGATAGCCTCCACCAATCACAGCTGCGACAGGAATATTTTCCTGTTCACATGTACTGAAGACAAAGTGGTCACGCTGATATAGGCCCTCTTGGCAAACAGCAAAATAGCCGAGTTCATCATCTTTATGAATATCGACTCCCGCATCATAAAGCACTAAATCCGGCTGATGTTGTGCCAGCGCAAGTGTATAAATGGCTTTGAACGTATCAAGGTAGTCTTTACTTGAGGTGTTTTTTGGTAGTGCTAGGTCGATATCTGAGTCGGGCTTTCGGGCTGGAAAATTTTTATCGCAATGCACCGAAAAGGTAATAATGTCATCGTGTTTCGCCAGTAACGTTGCGGTGCCATCGCCATGGTGTACATCACAATCGACAATCATGACTTTATCGACACCATTAAGGGTGAGTGCATGATGAGCTGCTAGGGCTAAATCATTAAATAAACAAAACCCGCTGCCGAAATCATGATGAGCATGATGGTAGCCCCCACTCAAATGTATGGCGATACCATGCTGATGAGCAAGCTCAACCGTAAGCTGCGTGCCTGCGGTAGACATAAGCGTACGGTCGATGAGCTGCTGGCTCCAGGGAAAACCAATTCGACGCATTTTTGCTGCGGGTAAAGTATTGTTGATAAGCGCGTCAACGTAATCGCTATTGTGTAAACGTTTTATGTTATCTGATGTTAGTGTGTTTGGCTGATGAAATTTAACTGACGTTTGTTTATCTATAGGCAGTGAATCATTTAGATATTGGTATAAACGACGATATTTACTGATAGGGTAACGATGCGCTGGCGGTAAATCCAGCTGAGAATATATAGGGTGGTAGACAAGAGGCAACATCAATTAACGGCCTCGTTCACTTTGGCTAATACTCTTTTCAATATTGGCTAATGATGAACGGCATCGAGTTAAGCGACCTTCAAGCGCTAATACTTCTTTTTGCATGCTTTGCTGCTCTGCGTAAGTACCACAACGATTAAGTTGCATTTCTTTATCGCGAACCATGGCCGCTAATCGGCTTTCCCACTCTTTGTGTTTGGCCAGATCTTGGCGTAATTCATTAATGGGTTTACGCCAGCCTGCTTTTTTTCTCGGCTCGTTTTTACGAATATTTTGTGTGGCAATTTCGCGCTGCACTGCTTGAATCTGAGCGACAACACTTTCGCAGATGTATTGAGTACGTGATGCAAGTAATTTTCCTGCTTGACGTTCTTGGCGTAAAGCCGAGATTTCATGCTGAATCTCTTTCACGCAAGGCGTGAGTAATTTACTGCGACAATGAAACAGCTGCTCATCAAACAAAGGGTATTTTGCTTCTTTTCGTTGGTGATCAATCTGTATCGCTTCGTGAAGGAGCTGGTCTACGATAGCTTCTAAACGTGAAAGATCAGACATAAAAAATACCTTAATTAAAACCAAGCTTGCCAAGCAAGTTTACCAGCAAGAATAACCACCACAGTGATAAATACTGGGCGAATAAATTTAGCACCAAAACGAATGGCTGAATGCGCCCCGAGAAATGCCCCTAACATAATACAGGCACCCATTGTTAAACCTAAAGCATAATTAATTTGCCCTAAGATAGCGAAGGTGATTAAAGAGGTAATATTGCTGGTGAAGTTCATGGCTTTTGCTAAGCCTGAAGCGCGCAAAATATCGAGCTGATACATTGCCATGCTTGATACTGTCCAGAATGCTCCTGTACCAGGTCCGACTAAACCATCGTAGAAACCGAGCGAACCACCTTGAAACCATTGTTTTTTCATTAGCGCTTTACTTGGCTCTGGTAGCTTGCTGCTATCTCCTTTTGGGTGTGGGTGCCAAATAGTGTATACGGCAATAGCTAAGATAACGAGAGGTAGCCCTTTCTCTAACCAACTTGTGCTAATGATATTCACGACTAAGGTGCCCAAAATAGCGCCAATGAATGTCGCTATAAACGAAGCGCGCCAAAAAAGAGGAGAGAATAATTGTTTACGATAGTAAGTCCATGCCGCAGTAGACGATGCGAAAGTGGCGGCCAACTTATTGGTACCTAACGCAATATGAGGAGGTAATCCGAGTGATAGAAGCGCGGGTACTGTTAGCATTCCTCCACCACCAGCAACTGCATCTATAAATCCAGCAGAAAAAGCAATAAGGCCGAGCATGACCATCATACTCGGCTCAATCATATCTAACATTTCTAATTAATCTTATTCAATGTATTTGTCAGCTTAATAATCTGAGTTGATCGCATTAAGTGTACTCTATTACGCGTTTAAATGGTGGTAGTGAATCCAATAAGGCTTTACCGTAACGACGGTTTATTATTCTTCGATCAAGCAGTACGACTCGACCTGTGTCTTCTTCTTTACGCAGTAATCTACCCACAGATTGAATCAGCTTTTTACTGGCTTCTGGCACTGAAATTTGCATAAATGGATTACCACCACAGCTTTCGATGTATTCCGCATGGGCTTCTTCTACTGGTGAGGTCGGTACACCGAATGGGATTTTTGTAATTATCAAGTTTTTTAATAAATTCCCCGGCAAATCAAGACCTTCCGAGAAGCTTCCAGTGCCAAATAAAATGCTTGGCTTACCGTTTTTACAGTTTTCTTTATGTTTTTTTAGAGTTATGTGGCGTGATTCTTCACCTTGTACCAATAATCCCCATTTGTTTTTCTTGGCGAGTGGGCGTAATTCATCAGCAACTTTATTCATCTGCCAGTATGATGAAAAGAGCACGAGACTGGCCGTTTCACCTTCTAAATATTCTGGCAATGTTTTGATTAATAGATCGGTAAATTTATCTGCTTGAGGTTCAAGGGATAAGGCTGGAATAACTAAGCGAGCGTTATTTTGATAATCAAACGGTGAAGCAAGGGCTAAAAATCGCGTGCTGTCCATTTCATAGATACCCACCTGACGACAAAAGTAAGTAAATTGGTTTAAAGCACGCAGCGTTGCTGAGACCAAAATGGCACCAGCTGCACGGCTCCATAATAACTGATCTAACCGGTAACCAACTTCAAGTGGTGAAACCTGAATAATATAGTCTCCTTCGTTATCTGGGTTTTTTTCTATCCAGCGTGCAAGTGGGGCACCTTTATCTTTTTTGGGCTGTGCCATCAATGCCCATACTTTTTCTAAATTTTCTAAACGTTGTAGGTAAACACCTGATTCAGCAAGGGCTTGTTCACCTAAGCGTTGTTGTATTTCGTTGTCTTTCAAGCGCTCAGAAATTAAGTCGTGTATTTTACCTAATGATTGCAAGGCTTTTTTACTGGCATCTTTGCAGCCTTTTGCTTCTTGTTCTAACCATGCTGGTAATTCACCGTGTTCAAAACGGTAGATACCATCTTTACTGAACATACCGGCATCAACATTATTGGCTACTTGTCGCAATGTCGGAATAAGGTGTTGAATATTTTCTAAAATAGCATCTTGGAAGCGGGCGGCTTTTTTATAATCAGCCAACTCTGCCAGTTTTCCAATGGTCTGGTTTAACTTTTCTAGCCAAGTAGCCGCACCTTTTAAGCTGGATGCCGCTGACGAGAAGTCTCTCGCGACCTTCGGTAAGTGGTGCGCTTCATCAATCACATAAATGGTTTGCTCTGGTTCGGGTAAAATTACCCCACCACCTAATTCAATATCAGCCATTAGCAAAGCATGGTTAGCAATAATGACATCGGCTTTGTCTAAGTGTTCTCTCGCTTTCGCAAATGGACAACTACGGTGTTTGGGCAAACCGGCATGGCAGCTGTGTTTATCGGCCATTATTTGTGGCCAGACGCGATCTGGAATGGTTGTCGGCCAACTGTCGCGGTCACCATCCCACTTACCGTCTTGAGTGGCTTTAAGCATTCTTCTTAAAAGATCTAAATCCGACTTTTTAGGTTTTTCTTCCCATAATGCCACTTGTTGGTCGTTATCTGTGGCGCAACAGGCTTCTAATTTGTGGGTGCAGCAATAGCGCTGACGCCCCTTAGCCAGAATGAAGCTGAATTCTTTTGGGTAAATACGATTAAATAATGGCAAATCTTTGTTAATTAATTGTTCTTGTAATGCCACTGTTGCGGTCGAAATCAGTAACTTCTTATTATTGAAAAGTGCAAAGGGGATCCCTCCAAGTAAGTAAGCGAGTGACTTACCAATACCTGTACCTGCTTCACCCACCAACATTCGGTGCTTCTGATGATATTCACCAGCCAGTGTTTTAGCAATTTCAGCTACAAGGTAGTTCTGTGCACGACGAGGGATAAAATTATCCAGCTGGTTTCCCAGATTCTCATAGCATTGTTTGATATCACTTTTAATCTGACTGTGTAACATCTCTGAAACTTCATAATGGTAAGGGAGTGCATTATAGCACGAAGCTCTAAATGTGAGCGGAGACTAATTTCTGTATATTTTATAAATAAAGTGAGACGGATATCACGAAATTAGATTGAACCTTATAAAACAGTTATCTAAATATACCAAGGCAGAATAAAAAAACTATAAAAACCGATGTTTTATAATATTAAAGGTCTGGTTTTGGTGCGTAATAATCATTATTTTAGTGTTTTATCCTGTTTGTTACAGTTTAGAAATTAGGTTGATCTGGTTGGTTTTAGTGGAATTAGTGGTCGCTATGTAGTCTTTTTTATGGGTATGTGTTTGTTTTAAAGTGGCTTTTATGTTTTTTTGTTTTTGGTTTTAGAGTATTTGACACGCAGAATGAAACTCTGTCAGGATGAGCTCAACAAGTTACTCGCTCTTGGTTTACTTTTTCTGTTTACATTTCAAACAGAGAGTTAGCCGAGGGAATATAAGAAAAGGAATTCTTTAAAAAGGAATTTCACTCTAAATAATAAAAGGCAGTGGATTATCATGAAAAAGACTCTTGTAGCACTAGCAGTTCTAACTGCAGCTGGTTCAGCAAATGCAGGCATCAACCTATATGATGCAGACGGCGTTAAAGTCGATATGTCTGGTGCGGCTGAAGTTCAGTACTTCCAAGGTTATGCAGCAGATAGCGATGCTAAAATCCGTTTGGATGATGGTGACCTAGCAATTAATACAACAATTGCAGTTTCTGATAAAATGAATGCTGTTGCAGGTATTGCATTCGAAATGGAATCTGGCGACGTTACTAACGACGAATTGTGGGTTGGTCTTGGTGGTGATTTCGGTACACTGACTATTGGTCGTCAATACTTACTTGTTGATGATTCAGGCATTGGTAAAGATTACGAGCTAGGTGGTGACGGTATTGATTTCGTTCAGGCGAACGGCGATCAAGTTATTAAGTACGTATTCGACAATGGTCAGTTCTATGGCGGTGCTGGTGCACTTCTAACTGAAACGAACCCAGCAGGTAATGCAGACGAAGCAACTGTTTATGAAGGTCGTTTAGGTGCGCGTTTCGGTAACTTCGATGCACGTGTTTACCTATACTCTGGTGATGACGTAAGCACTGACAAGTTCGATGTATTTGGTGGCTCAGCGGTTAACGTTAATATTGACGGTTACAACCTTGAAGCTGAATATGTAATGGATGCATTTGCATTCTCTGCTTCTTTCGGTCAGGTTGACTACGAGCTAGCTTCAGATACATCGCAGAAAGTTGATGCAGATACAGCAGCTCTAGCTGGTTCATACACTATGGACAAAACTACTTTTGCTCTAGGTTACACATACTGGGCACCTGAAGATGAAGACGTAAACGTATTCTACGCGAACGTTACTCAGCAGCTTCACAGCAACGTTAAAGTATACGGCGAAATCGGTACTTCAGATGAAAAAGATTCTGAGTTCGGTTACGTAGCTGGTATGGAAGTAACTTTCTAAGATTGATTCAATCGAAGAAAACTTCTTAAGAAAACCGCCTTCTTGGCGGTTTTCTGCTATCTAGACCACATTCATTTTGTTTCTCGTGATTTACTCTCTAATGTTATGAAGAGTGTTGTTACAGAGTAGTGGCAAAATGAATGGGTATATTATTTGCCGTTTTACGAAAGGATTTAACATGAAAAAATGTGTGCTTTTAACATCGTTGGCAATCATGG
This sequence comes from Photobacterium profundum, assembly GCF_003026285.1. Classification (GTDB taxonomy): domain Bacteria; phylum Pseudomonadota; class Gammaproteobacteria; order Enterobacterales; family Vibrionaceae; genus Photobacterium; species Photobacterium profundum. The sequence continues at coordinate 764,476 of NZ_PYOD01000001.1, read as the reverse complement.
TGTTTACGACTGCTGGGGCGCAAGCTGCAACCCTGTCGACCAGTAAGAATATTGAGTTGTTAGTGGTTGATGGTAAGAAGGTGGAATCGTCTTTTTGGTCACCCACTGAAAGTGTGGAACTGGCCGATGGTAAACACCAAGTCGTTATTCGCTTTGATGGTGAAGTGAAAAATGGATCAAAAAATACCATTTATACCACACGCCCTTATTTGTTTGATGTGAATGTCGCAGATAAAGATGCCACTATTGTATTGCCCACATTAACGACACTTTCACAGACTACGGCTTATTTTGATCGTGGTGCTGATTGGGCTCTGGAATATACCGATGGCTCAAAAGAGGTGCTTAAAACGGTAGAACTGCAAGGTGATGGTTTTGGTTCTTACAGTAATATGGAAGAGCTAGTTGCTAAGTACAACAGCAAACATGGCATTGTATTTGAGCAAGGTTATGCGGTTGATTTAGAGCAAGTTGCAGTGAAGGTCGATGAGGCAGGAAAAATAGAGATTACGGGCGATTCTTTAACTCAGCTTAAAATGTGGTATACCAAGGCATCAGCCAAAGAGAAGAAAGCATTTAAGATCTGGGCTGCAGAGCATGACTTTAACTAACTGTAATGGTTAATAGGGGCAGGAGTACGAGTCCTTTATACGTACTTTGCTTTTAAACTGCTAACAAGGCAAGGGCGAGGAATCTAAAATGATTCGTTGCCCTTTTCTTGTTTAGCGAGGGACTGGCTATGGAATGCCTAGTCATGATGATAACGACTATGATCACGACAAGCATGGCAGCGCGGTTGTGCAGGATCGGCTTTTAGCTCTGATTCATCAATTTCTTCTTCGCAATCGACGCACAAGCCATACATGCCTAACTTTATTGAGTATACCGCAGCATCCACTTTTTCCATTCGAATAGCCAAATCAAACAAGTTAGGAATAAAAGAGGATTTTGCCATCATGATCAGGTTATTAAGATCGGCATTTTCAATAGTTAATGCTGATGGTACTAATGTATTGAGCTGCATTTCGTGTTTGAGGTCTTTTGAGAGCATCAGATGCTCTTGTTCTAGGTTACTTTGCAGTTCTTGGTAAATAATGTCTGACGTTGTCATAGCTGCTTTATTTTTTTAGTGGTGGTGAATTCAGTCTAGATCGCTTTTATTCTTTGATTGTGATTTGAATCAAACCTTTATGACTCTTTGCTCGAATACCCTCATTTTCCTTCGGTTTTTGTCACTTTCTTTATTCGCTATAGTAGCCAAACAATAAATGAAGTTCAAAGAAGCTTCGAATCGAAATTTTATCAGTCGCTAAAAATAGTCGAAGAAGGAAGTATAAAATGGAACAGGATTTTAAAGACCCATACAATTTCACCTATTTTGTTGGTTTTTTAGCAGTATTATTAATTCCAACTCTACCAGCAAGTTTAACATTAATCGGTATGTTTACGCGCTAATATTGTGCCAGCCATTTGTACAAGAGTTAAGAACTATGCATCTCGTTGTTGCGTGTTGTACAAATGGTTATCACGCCCTTATAACCGATATTTTGTCTCTTTTATCTCGTCTTATTATCGAATAATTTTAGGCTGCGTTTTTGTTACTTGCCTACAACCCAATAAATTCTCGCTGAAACGAGCACCCTGAGGTAACTTGGGTATAGAATCAAAAATGTCGTACTCTGGAGTAGATAATGAGGGATTTGATTAAACGGACATTGCTGATAACGATAGGTTGGATTTGTGTTGTACTCGGTGTTATCGGTATCTTTCTGCCTTTATTACCCACTACGCCATTTCTATTGTTAGCGAGTGCCTGTTTTATGCGAGGTTCGCCGCGTTTAAGTCGCTGGCTACATCAGCACCCTCATTTTGGTCCTATCTTGAATAATTGGCATCAGCATCGTGCTGTATCTGCTGTTGTAAAACGTCGTGCGAATATTTCGATAGTGCTTAGCTTTGCTTTTTCAATTTATATTGTTCCACTTCTTTGGCATAAAATGATGCTGATTGTGATCGCTGCGACACTCCTTATTTGGTTTAATCGATTGCCTGTAATGGAGTCGGTTGCTACAACTCAAGAAAAGCAATAAAATTGCCGGCTGTAAGAATACCAAACTGAACCATTCTCTTTGATTAAGCAGATAATCATTCAGTTTGGTATTTTTGTTTAAGCCTGCCAACGCTGGCATTTACTTCGCTTTTAGCATTCAACTCGTAGAGTGTATTGGGTGCGTGGAAAACTACTATGACTAAAGAAACAGTAAATAACGAACAACTAACGTTGATTAGAAACAGTATTAAATCGATTTCTGATTACCCTAAGCCTGGTATCTTATTTCGTGATGTAACAAGCCTGATGGAAGATCCTGAAGCTTATCGTGCCACTATGCAGGTATTGATTGAGCGTTACAGCAATAAAGGGATCACCAAGGTTATTGGTACTGAAGCGCGTGGTTTTCTGTTTGGTGCCCCTTTAGCATTAGAATTAGGCGTGGGCTTTGTACCTGTGCGTAAGCCGGGTAAATTACCGCGTGAAGTCATTTCTGAAAGCTATGAATTGGAATACGGTAAAGACATACTTGAAATTCATGTCGATGCAATTGTAGAAGGAGACAAGGTTCTGCTTGTTGATGATCTTCTGGCAACTGGCGGTACAATTGAAGCGACAACGAAGCTAGCACGCCGTTTAGGTGGTGTGGTTGAAGATGCTGCGTTCGTAATTAATTTACCAGACATTGGTGGCGAAGAGCGTTTAAAAACTATTGGCCTAAATGTATTTAGTATTTGTGATTTCGACGGCCATTAATGGTTGTTTGGATCATTAAACACAGTGATTACGATAGTTAATTATTCCCTCTAGCCAGAATTGTCTAAATCTGGCTAATGATTGGGCGCTCATCATTGCGCCCTCTCGCTCAAATACCCTCTCTGTGCTAGCATTGAATTCTTGATTTTGTAGGGCTATACGACATGAGTTATCAGGTTCTGGCACGGAAATGGCGACCGCATCAATTTAGTGATGTAGTAGGGCAGTCACATGTATTGACTGCGCTGTCTAACGCTCTCGCGCATAACCGTCTTCACCACGCATATTTATTTAGTGGCACTCGAGGTGTGGGCAAAACCACTATCGCCCGAATTTTTGCCAAAGGGCTTAATTGCGAACAAGGTGTTACAGCAACACCCTGCGGGCAATGTGGTACCTGTAAAGAAATTGATGAGGGACGTTTTGTTGATCTATTAGAGATCGATGCGGCATCAAGAACGAAAGTAGAAGATACGCGTGAGTTACTTGATAACGTTCAGTATAAGCCTGCTCGTGGCCGTTTTAAGGTGTACTTAATTGATGAAGTGCATATGCTATCTCGTCATAGTTTCAACGCCTTATTAAAGACGCTAGAAGAGCCACCGGAATACGTTAAATTCATTCTTGCAACTACTGATCCTCAAAAATTGCCAGTGACGATTTTATCTCGTTGTTTGCAGTTTCATCTAAAGCATTTAGATAATAATCAGATTCAAAGCCAGTTATCAAACGTATTAACTCAAGAAAACGTTGATTTTGAACCAAAAGCATTGAGCCTGTTATCACGTGCTGCTGAAGGTAGTATGCGTGATGCATTAAGTTTGACTGACCAAGCGATAGCGCTGGGTAATGGTCAGGTTCATGCTGATTCGGTTTCAATGATGTTGGGTACGTTAAATACAGATCAAGCATTATTTTTGTTAGAGGCTGTTTCTGGTGGTCAAGCGAATACAGCGATGGGTGGGCTTGAAGAACTCGCGAGTGTTGGTGTGGAATGGGACAGTTTACTGCGTGAATTATCTGCACAATTACACCGTGTTGCCATGCATCAGGCATTACCGGCTGCATTAGATATGAGTGCCCCCGATGCAGACCGTATTATTACGCTTAGTTCAGCAATGACCCCGCAAGATGTTCAGCTGTGTTATCAAATTGCATTGCAAGGCCGTCAAGATTTAGCGTTTGCACCTGATGGTCGTATAGGGCTTGAGATGGTGTTGTTGCGCATGTTGGCGTTCAGACCAGTATCGGGTAGTGGGATTACACCTCAATCAATTAATGTACCGGCAAGTGAGCCTGCTGCACAAACGATGCCGTCTGGAAGAGCACCTAATGCGCCTCAACAAGGTATGCAGCGTGTTCAAGCATTAAAAGCACAGATGGGATCGCAGCCACAAGCCGCTATTCCTCAAGTTACTGCACCACACGCTGCCGTTCCACAAGCCGTTACTTCGCAACATGGTGACCAACATTTAGCGGCTAGTCCAAGTTCTATTCAGGAATCAGCGGGTACAGTACCGGCTGAGCAGCATCAGCAATATCAGCAGCAAGTGCCGACGTCACAGGCTCCTTCTCGACAAGAGCCAACGCCGCCACCTGCACAGTACCAACAGCAAACTCCTCATTCAGAACAGTCTGCTGCATCACAAAATATACCGCCAGCACAACCACGTTCAGCAGCTTCTGGCTTACTGGCTGCGCGTAACAAGTTACGAAGCCAGTCAAAACGTGGTAATGAAGAGCACCCTGTAAAAAAGGGTGAACCGGCGCCAGCTAAAAAAGTCGCAACGAATGTGTTAGACCGTATTGCCAACAAGCATGCGGGGATGCGTGTTCCTACCACAGGAAACACTGCCACTAATAGTGCGATGCCGGCGTCGATGATAGCGACTCAAGCAAATGGTACTCAAGCGAATGTGCCAGAGAAAAAAGATGAGTATCAGTGGAAACCGCTGCAGCAGGTAGTACCTGAAGAAGATACCAAGCTTGAGGTTGCTCCGCGTAAATTAAAGCAAGCGTTAGAGCATGAAAAAACACCTGAAATGGCGAAATTACTTGTCAAAGAAGCGGCAAATCAGGATAGTTGGTCCGATTTAGTGACTAAGCTAAATGTAGGACGGTTAGTTCAACAGCTGGCGTTAAATTCAGCGTTTGAGCAAGATAATAATCAGGTTACTTTGTATTTACGCCAATCGCAGAGTCATCTAGATAACCCGAAAGCACGAGAGCAGCTGGCGCAAGCAATTGGCGAGCTACAGAGTGTAGACATTGATTTAAAGATTGAGCTAAGTGGTAAAGGTCAGACGCCACTAGAATGGCGAGAAGGGCTTTATCAGCAGAAGTTGGGTCGAGCAAAAGAAAGTTTAGAGAGTGATGCTAATGTCACTTTTATCCGCCAGCGCTTTGCAGCTGTGCTGGATGAAGACAGCATTAGGCCATTGTAATGTAGTAAATTGCTACAAAACATAATGAATTTCAACCAGACCAATAGAGAGAGATAATATGTTTGGTAAAGGTGGTATGGGTAACATGATGAAGCAAGCGCAGCAAATGCAAGAGCGCATGCAGAAAATGCAAGAAGAAGTCGCAAATATGGAAGTTACTGGTGAGTCTGGTGCTGGCCTTGTAAAAGTGACTATTACGGGCAATCACAGTGTTCGTCGTGTTCAGCTAGATGATAGCTTAATGGAAGACGACAAAGACATGTTAGAAGATCTTATTGCTGCGGCATTTAACGATGCTTCACGTCGTGTTGAAGAAACGCAGAAAGAAAAAATGGCAGGTGTTACTGGCGGTATGAATTTACCAGCTGGCTTTAAGATGCCATTTTAATCAATGCGAACCAGTCATTTACTGGAACAATTAATGGAGGCTTTACGTTGTCTACCTGGGGTTGGTCCCAAGTCGGCTCAGCGTATGGCCTTCAATTTGTTGCAGCGAAATCGCCAAGGCGGTTTACAGCTTGCTGATGCATTAAGTCGTGCAATGACTGATATTGGCCATTGCCGTGATTGTCGTACATTCACTGAAGATGATATTTGTGCTGTTTGTGCTAATCCTCGTCGTCAGGAAAATGGTCAGATCTGTGTGGTAGAAAGCCCTGCAGATATTGTTGCGGTTGAATCAACAGGGCAGTTCTCAGGCCGTTACTTTGTATTGATGGGTCACTTATCACCATTAGATGGTATAGGCCCTTCAGATATCGGTTTAGATACCCTTGAGTTCCGACTACAAAAAGAAACGATAGCTGAATTGATTTTGGCGACGAATCCTACTGTAGAGGGTGAAGCAACTGCGCATTATATTGCCGAGCTTTGCCATGAGTATGGTGTACCAGCAACGCGTATTGCACATGGTGTACCGGTCGGTGGTGAACTAGAACTGGTTGATGGAACAACCCTTTCTCATTCATTGGCGGGTCGCCAGAAACTGAACTAACTGCTTAGCACTGTACATTGGACCTTTCGATTGAATTGAACAGAGTTCGTAATAGATGCCAATCATAGAGATAATCTGTGATTGGTATTTTTTTGTCTTTTGGCTGTCACTTTAAAAAATATCAGTGTTTATTATTCTCTAATCTGGATATTTCCCCTCTCATCACATTACTCAATTTATGTAATTATCAACATAATTTCAAATGTTATAAATATCAACACTTTAGGTTCGTCCTTTAAGGCTATTGAGTTTTTTGTAGTTCTGTTTAGTTTTTATATCAGGTTAATTTCTAATGATAACTATATAAATAATGTTTAAGTCTGTTTTTCTTTATAAGTTGTTGTTATCTATTGTTTAATGTCTCCCATCATTGGAATGAAGTTTACAGCTAAGGAAGATGTTCCCAAGTATTCGACAGTGTGTGGCAGCACATTGACGAGGGATGAAGACATCAGGCTATTACCGATATTTTAATAAAACATAGTCAAGTGTATCTGGCCAAGTAAGGCTAATTATAAATACGCTGGCAATTAGGAGCTAACATGAAAAAGACAGTTGTAGCAGCCGTAATTGGTTCAGTAGTGGCGAGTGCTTCAGTTATAGTAAGTACATCTGCGATAGCGGCAGAGGTATATAGTGGCGATGAACTTGCAGTAAATGTATACGGTAACCTACGTGCTCGTTACGAAACGACAGATAACAACGTGATGGGAGCAGACAGTACGTTTACCGGTGAAGGTACAGAAATTGGCTTAGGTATGACGTACTTCCTAGCTAACGATATGTACGTAAACGGTGATGTGCTAACAGAAGTAAATATTATTCCTGAAAGTGGTGATGGTGATAACTTTGGTGACAGTGTCTTCTTGAAGTTTGGTTCAGTTGCGTTAGGTGGTAACTTCGGTGAAGTTCGTATCGGTCGTATGTCTGCGGTACAAGATACACTAGCAGGCCAGTACGATATTTCTTGGGAATATGCTGGTACTGCAAATATCAAGAATGATTGGTCAGCAACAGATCGCCTAACCAATGGTATTCAGTACAAATACGACATGTCTGATCTTGGTCTAACGTTTATGGCGCAATACCATACTGGCCAAGAATATGATGGGATTAACCTGAAAAATGAAGTAGAAATTGATCAAGCATTTGCTGGTGGTGTGGCATGGGCATCTGATTTTGGTCTAGGGCTATCGGGTACTTACACATACTCTGAACGTACTAAGACTGATGTTAAGTACGGCGGTGATGATGATACATCATGGACGTTAAACGCAACGTACGATATCGATGCATTATCTTTAGCTGCAATGTACTCTGATTATGATTTCGCAGGCGATAAGCAGACAGGTGTTGGTGCAATGGCACGTTACGACCTGCCTATGGGCTTAGGTCTATACGGTATCTATGATTATGTTGATTACGATACAGACAACAATAAACTTGACCAGTACACGATCGGTGCTGATTATTGGTTGAACGATAGTGTAGTATCTTATGCAGAATATGCAGATATGAGCTACGATAAGCAGTCATCAAATGGCAATACATTCCAAGATGACAGTGCATTTACTATCGGTATGCGCGTTTATTTCTAATTTAGCCCATCGATAATTAATTTGAACTAGCCTATAAAAGGAGCCTTATAGCTCCTTTTTTTATTCACCAGCGAAATCTATGTATAAAAAAACCACATCAAGTTGGATGTGGTTTTAGAAAAAAAGCAGTCTTTATATCATTTTACAATTGTCGTTATTCTTACAGTGAATACAAAATATTTGAACCGTAAGTTAAGCTTGTTAGCAACATTGATTTTTGATCGATAATATCAATACGACGGCTTTGTTGAGCATCCATACGGAAAATCTTTTTCACAATAGTAAGGTGCTGCTTTTGAAAGTCTTCATTTTTCCCTGAGGTAATATCTTTAAATTCGTCAGGTTCTGTCAATAAATACCCACCACTAATATCCCAGTTACCAGACTCAGAAATGTGTAATGTTAATGGTGATTCTTCATTACTGAATAATTTCATTAGTGTAATGCGCGAATATGTTTTATTGGGTAAATACACAACATGGCTCGTTTGCTCTACGCGACGTAGCATACCCAGTGTATCAAATTGCGTTTCTTCAATACGGCTCACTGTGGTCGATTGCCATTCACGAGACATCAGCAATTGTTCTAACTTAAAGTCACTTGAATAATAAAGCCAAGTGCTAAAGATTCCCGATATGAGTAAGACCATAAATGGCCAAAAGCGTTTGACAAAAGAGGGCATTTGGGGCGATTTATTTTTTATTGGCATAGCTTCGAATTATCCTCTTGGCTTGTTAGCAGGCGAAGCGTTACATTTTCATTTGGCACTGATGTGTCGTGAATATAATTCAACCAAATTGAGTTGTTTTGACCCCCAGTTACAATGATATCAACTGGGCGAATTTTATCTTGATGGCTTTCTAAATAGGTTGTTACGCACTCTGAAATCATCGGTTTCCAATCACTAAGAACAGGATGAATCTTTGTCGTTGATACGGTTATGCCATCTACAGTTAGTAGTGGTGCAAACGCTTCTGATTTAGGTGGAAAACTAAGGTTAACCAGTAGGGGTAATAGACATGCGAGCACTAGAGCGCCCCAGCCTAATACCATGTTTTTCTGTGCTGGCACAGCAGCAGTAGTAACAGTCGCCTTGCCTGATGAATGACTAACGTGTGCTATTGCAGTTGCGCTGTGGCGAACGCCATCTTGGTGATGGTTGTTCTCATCGGCAGAGTCTGGACTATCAGGTGTCTCTGCTACAGTATGTTCTGTATTGCTAGCCTCACTGCTGTATTCTTCAACAGGAGCGATCATTTGATAACCGCGTTTAGGTACCGTTTTTATAAAATCTGGTGACTTTGTCGAATCTTTTAATGCTTTACGCAGCGTTGAAATTGCTTGAGTTAAGCTTGAATCATCAACTTCAAAACCCTGCTCACGCCATACATAATCATGTAAGCGGTTACGAGTAATGATGGCGCCAGGGTCTTCAATTAGTAAACCTAGGGCTCGGCTTTCATTGCTACCTAAGCGTGTTAACTCATCACTTTCATGTTGATCGATCAGGCTATTATCGTAAGGGTCAAAAAGGAATCGTTGCCCGATCAAATATTTGGTGGAAATTTTAAGCATTTTTTGCCCCGGATATATAGTTTGTGCGTCTATATATCATATTTGTACTGAACACAGTCTGAATATAAAAAAATAAAAACACGTACTGAAAAAACCTAAAGAATATGAAAAGGTCCATTTTAGGTTGAAAATACATTATTTGACCATATATATCTAATGAATTACGTAAACTAACTGTTTCGGAGTACTCGATGAGCGAACAAGGTACACATATCAACAAGGAAACGCGTGGCTTTCAGTCTGAAGTCAAACAATTACTTCATTTGATGATTCATTCTTTATATTCGAATAAAGAGATTTTTTTGCGTGAGTTGATTTCTAATGCGTCGGATGCTGCAGATAAGCTTCGCTTCCGTGCTTTGTCTCAACCTGATTTATTTGAAAATGATGCCGATATCGGTGTGAAATTATCATTCAATGCAGAAGCGGGCACGCTAACCGTTAGCGATAATGGCATTGGTATGAATCGTGATGATGTTATTGAACATCTAGGTACGATTGCAAAATCAGGTACAAAAGACTTCTTTTCTAAATTGACCAACGATGAATCAAAAGATTCGCAATTAATTGGTCAGTTTGGTGTTGGTTTTTATTCTTCTTTTATCGTGGCTAAATCAGTAACGGTTAACACACGAGCTGCGGGTGAAACTGCAGATAAAGGTGTAAGTTGGACATCTGAAGGTGAAGGCGACTACACCGTTGAAGATATCAATAAAACAACACGCGGTACGGATATTATTCTGCATTTGCGTGATGATGAAACTGAATTCTTAAACGAGCACCGTTTACGTGACATCATCGGTAAGTATTCTGATCATATTGGCATTCCTGTTCATATCTTAGTGACTGAAAACGATGATGAAGGAAAACCGACAGGCAGTAAGTGGGAGCAAATAAATAAAGCTCAAGCCTTATGGACACGTAATAAATCAGAAGTAACAGAAGAGGAATATAAAGAATTCTACAACCATGTTTCTCATGACTTTGCTGAGCCATTAACGTGGAGCCACAACCGTGTAGAAGGTACGCAAGATTACACAAGCTTGTTGTATGTTCCATCTGCAGCCCCGTGGGACATGAACAATCGCGATAGCAAGCATGGTCTTAAGCTATACGTTCAGCGTGTGTTTATCATGGATGATGCTCAGCAGTTTATGCCAAGCTACCTACGTTTCATGCGTGGTCTGATTGATTCAAATGATTTACCGCTAAACGTTTCTCGTGAAATCTTGCAAGATAACAAGGTTACTCAAGCGCTACGTAAAGCATGTACGAAGCGTGCACTTAGCATGTTGGATCGTATGGCAAAGAACGATGCAGAAAAATATCAGACTTTTTGGACTGAATTTGGTCAAGTGCTAAAAGAAGGCCCTGCTGAAGATTTCTCGAATCGAGAAAAAATTGCTAATTTACTTCGCTTTAGTTCTACAGAGAACGATACAGCTGATCAAACAGTATCTTTAGCTGATTACGTATCACGTATGAAAGAAGATCAAGAGAAAATTTATTTCTTAACGGCTGACAGCTTTACTGCTGCAAAGAATAGCCCTCACCTTGAGCAATTTCGCGCGAAAGGTTTAGAGGTTATTTTAATGCACGATCGTATTGATGAATGGTTGATGAGCCAATTACCTGAATTCGACGGTAAGCAGTTCCAAGCAATTACCAAAGCAGATCTTGATCTTTCTAAGTTTGAAAACGAAGAAGATAAAGAAAAGCAAAAAGAAGCAGAAGAAGAATTCAAATCAGTTGTTGAACGTGCAAAAGGTTACCTTGGTGCTCGTGTTAAAGACGTGCGCACAACGTTCAAGCTACATGATACGCCAGCAGTTGTTGTAACCGACGAAAATGAGATGGGCACACAGATGGCAAAATTACTTGCTGCTGCTGGTCATGATGCACCTGAAGTGCAGTACATTTTCGAGATTAACCCAGAGCATGGTTTAGTGAAGCAAATGGCGAACGAAGCGGATGAAGAAACATTCGGTCGTTGGGTTGAGCTGTTACTTGGCCAAGCGATGTTAGCTGAGCGTGGTTCATTAGAAGACCCATCACAGTATGTTGCTGCGGTGAACAAGCTTTTGATTAAGGCCTAATCGCTTTTATGCCTGATACTGATTATCTTAGTATCAGGCATTGTTTGTTTTCGTTTTTGTATCAAATTGTATTCTGATAACGCATGTAATCGCAGGCAAGACGGGCTCTAGGCTTGCGAGTAGGGGCTATTCAGTGTATTTTCCATGTCTTCAAAGTTACCCTTTTTAAATCCGATGTTTTTTAGCGTTATTTAAATTACAGGTTTTAAAAACGATAACTTTGTAAAACTACAGTTTATTTTTTAAAGGGGATCAAGATGCGCATCATTCTTCTGGGCGCTCCAGGTGCAGGTAAAGGTACACAGGCACAATTCATCATGGAGAAGTTTGGCATTCCACAAATTTCTACTGGTGACATGTTACGCGCAGCGATCAAAGCGGGTACTGAGCTAGGTAAACAAGCGAAGTCAGTTATTGACGCTGGTCAGTTGGTGTCTGATGATATCATCCTTGGTCTGGTTAAAGAGCGTATTGCCCAAGACGATTGTGCAAAAGGTTTTTTACTTGACGGCTTCCCTCGCACAATTCCTCAGGCTGATGGCTTGAAAGAAGTGGGCGTTGTTGTTGATTACGTAATTGAGTTCGATGTTGCTGACAGTGTAATTGTTGAGCGTATGGCGGGTCGTCGTGCTCACCTTGCATCAGGTCGTACTTATCACAGTGTTTACAACCCACCAAAGGTTGAAGGCAAAGATGACGTAACTGGCGAAGATCTTGTTATCCGCGAAGATGACAAAGAAGAGACAGTGCGTGCTCGTTTAGGTGTATACCATAACCAAACAGCACCATTGATTGCTTACTACGGTAAAGAAGCAGAAGCTGGCAACACACAGTACCTGAAGTTTGACGGTACTAAAGCGGTTGCAGAAGTTAGCGCTGAGTTAGAAAAAGCACTAGCATAATTATTGGTTTTATTACCAGTAAGAAAAAGCGAGTAAACCTTTAGGTTACTCGCTTTTTTTATGTCCTTATTTTAGCAGATCAGGGCGTTGATCTAGGTGATTTAGGAATAATGGTATATATATCGTTGATTCAGTAATTGAAAAGGCAATATCAAACGTTATATTTTCTTTGGTTTATAAAGCTTGAATTCGTCGCTTAATGATAAGATAGACTTATTCTTGATTTTGATGAATGTGCAGTGGGTGGCAATGAAAAATAATAACTATGGCGTCTTATTAGTCAATTTAGGCACGCCCGATGAAGCATCGTCGGCGGCAATCAAGCGTTTCTTAGCTGAATTCCTGCATGATAAGCGTGTTGTTGATATGACCCGTTGGCTTTGGTGCCCTATTTTACATGGTGTTATTTTACCCATTCGCTCGCCTAAAGTAGCCAAGCTTTATCAGTCAGTATGGATGGAAGAGGGTTCTCCGTTAATGGTGTATTCTCTGCGTCAGCGACAAGCGCTAGAAAAACAGCTAAATGTGCCAGTGGCACTCGGTATGACGTATGGTACGCCAAGCATTTCAACGGGTTTAGCCGAATTAAAGCAGCAAGGCTGCGACAACGTGGTGGTATTGCCTTTGTACCCTCAATATTCGGGTACAACCACAGCTGCTGTTTTTGATCGTATTGCAAAAGAGCTAAAACAACAGCCTTATATTCCAGAGTTACGTTTTATTAATCATTACTTTGATCACCCTGATTATATTGATGCGTTAGCACTATCTGCTTCAGAGTTCTGGGCTGAAAACGGTAAGCCAGATTATTTACTGTGTTCTTATCATGGTATTCCCAAACGTTATGCAGATAACGGTGATCCGTACCCTAAGCATTGTCATACTACAACCGAAAAACTGGCTGAAAAGCTGGCAATGCCTCGTGAAAATATGAGTATGAGTTACCAATCAATTTTCGGTCGTGAAGAATGGTTGCAGCCATATACTGAAGCGACTATTGAAGCATTGGCTAAAAAAGGCGTTAAACGGTTAGACGTTATGTGTCCTGCTTTTTCTGTTGATTGTTTAGAGACATTGGAAGAAATTGCAGAGCAATGCAAAGAAACCTTTATAAACGCTGGGGGCGAAGTTTTTAATTTGATTCCATGTTTAAACGATAACGAAGCACATATTCGCATGATGGAAAATTTGGTTATTCAGCACACTCAGGGTTGGTAGCAAAGGTTTGCGTCGTTGAGATATCTTTATTGAGCTCTTAAAAACTGTGAGAGCTCAGTATTTTTTGTACTATATTGTGTGATAGAATCCACAAAAATCTCACAACAGACAGCCCATTTACATGAAATTTCCAGGCCAACGAAAATCAAAGCATTACTTTCCAGTACATGCTCGTGATCCGCTTTTAAGTCAAACGAAACAAGAAAAGCGTTTAACTCGTACTCATGTGGTCGGTATTGATCAGACTTTGGTTGATATTGAAGCGTATGTTGATGACGAATTCCTGGAACGCTATGAGCTAAGTAAAGGGCACTCGCTTGTCATCACTGATGAAAAAGCAGAAGAGCTATACCGTGAATTAAAAGACAATAATCTCATTACGCATGAATTTGCGGGTGGCACGATTGGCAATACATTACACAACTACTCTGTATTGGCTGATGATAAATCAGTGCTATTAGGTGTTATGAGCAAAGATATTGAAATTGGTAGCTATGCATACCGTTATCTTTGTAATACCTCTAGCCGTATGGATATGAACTTCCTTCAACCTGTAGTGGGTCCTATTGGCCGTTGTTTTGCGCTAATGTCTAAAGATGGTGAACGTACTTTCGCCATAAATGAAGGACGCATGAACCAACTGCATCCTGATAATATTCCTGAGTCTATTTTCGAAACAGCTGCAGCACTTGTGCTAACGGCTTACCTTGTTCGTTGTAAAGATGGTGACCCAATGCCAGAAGCAACGATGCGAGCGATCGAATTTGCCAAGAAATATGATGTACCTGTTGTACTTACGCTGGGTACAAAGTTTGTTATCGAAGATGATCCACAATGGTGGCGTGACTTTCTTCGTGAGCATGTGACTGTTGTTGCGATGAACGAAGATGAAGCTGAAGCACTTACTGGAGAGTCAGATCCATTAGTTGCTTCAGATAAGACTCTGGAATGGGTTGATCTTGTTTTATGTACCGCGGGTCCTGTTGGTCTTTATACTGCAGGCTACACAGAAGATACTGCGAAGCGTGAAACTAGCTTACCATTGTTACCGGGTGAAATTGCTGAATTTAACCGTTATGAATTTAGCCGCCCAATGCTGAAAACAGAATGTGAAACGCCAATTAAAGCGTATTCGCACATTGCACCTTACATGGGTGGCCCAGAGCGTATTAAGAATACCAATGGCGCGGGTGATGGCGCACTATCAGCACTGCTGCATGATATGTCTGCCAATCATTACCACAAAGAGAATGTGCCGAATTCAAGTAAGCATCAGCAGAGCTTCCTAACGTATTCTTCATTCTCACAGGTATGTTTATATGCAAACCGAGTGAGCTACGAAGTGCTTGCACAGCACTCTCCGCGTCTTTCTCGTGGCTTGCCTGAGCGTGAAGATAGTCTGGAAGAAGCATACTGGGAGCGTTAAGTTTCAGTATAGAGTTATGAGTTTCTAGAACCGAGTTTCGAGAATAAAAAAACCGCCGAAGATGGCGGTTTTTTTATTTTATATCTGCGCTAATTTGAACAAAGAAGAGGGGAGAGTGTAAACTCGCCTCTCTATATGCTTTTATTTATAAGCTTCGTTGTGAACGGCTGCAATAGCGCGTCCTGAAGGATCTGCACTGTTCTTGAAACTCTCATCCCACTCTATAGCTTTAGCGCTTGAGCATGCGATTGACGGGCCACCAGGAACACACTTGGCAGCGCTTTCTAGTGGAAATAGCTCTTCAAAGATTTCACGGTACATATAGCCTTCTTTGGTTGTTGGCGTGTTGTACGGGAATCGGAAGCTCGCTGTCTCTAGTTGTTGCTCAGTGACTTTAGCTTCAGCGACTTCTTTTAGACTATCAATCCAGCTATAGCCTACACCATCAGAAAACTGTTCTTTTTGGCGCCATGCAACTGATTCTGGTAGGTGATCTTCAAAACACTCACGTAGGATATGCTTTTCCATCTTACCGTTGCCACACATCTTATCTTCTGGGTTAATGCGCATTGCAACTTCTAAGAATTCTTTATCTAAGAAAGGTACACGTGCTTCAATGCCCCAAGCCGCCATCGATTTGTTTGCTCGAGCACAGTCAAACATGTTCAACGCTAGTAGCTTACGTACTGTTTCTTCATGGAATTCACGCTTGTTAGGTGCTTTGTGGAAGTATAAGTAGCCACCGAATACTTCGTCGGCGCCCTCACCAGAAAGTACCATTTTAATGCCCATTGCACGGATTTTTCGTGACATTAAATACATAGGTGTCGATGCACGAATTGTTGTTACATCGTATGTTTCAATGTGGTAAATCACGTCACGAATTGCATCGATACCTTCTTGAATCGTGTAAGTCAGCTCGTGGTGAACAGTGCCAATACTATCTGCGACAACTTTTGCAGCTTTAAGGTCTGGCGCATTTTCTAGGCCGACAGCAAAAGAGTGCAATGTTGGCCACCAAGCTTGCGATTTCTCATCATCTTCAATACGACGAGCAGCAAATTTCTTGGTGATAGCTGAAATAATCGATGAATCTAATCCGCCAGAAAGTAGTACACCATAAGGTACATCTGTCATTAATTGGCGTTTAACTGCACTTTCTAGTGCATCTTTTAGCGCCACTTTGTCTGTTGGTGCATCAGCAACCGTCTCAAATTCCATCCAGTCACGTTTGTAGTAACGTGTTGGTTCCCCTTTCTTGCTCCATAGAAAGCTTCCAGGAGGGAATTCACTGATGGTTTTACAGATTGGTACAAGTGCTTTCATTTCAGACGCAATATAATAGTTACCATGTTCGTCATAACCTTGGTATAGCGGGATAATACCAATATGGTCACGTCCGATTAAATACGCATCTTCAACCGCATCATAAAGAATAAAGCCAAAGATACCGTTTAGGTAATCAAGCAGTTCAGGCCCTTTCTCTTTATATAGAGCTAAAATGATTTCACAATCAGATTCGGTTTGGAAAGGGTAGTCTGGTGCAAATTCTGCACTTAATTCCTTGTGGTTATAAATCTCACCATTAACCGCTAAAACATGTGTTTTATCTTGGTTGTAAAGTGGCTGCTCGCCGCTATTCAAATCCACAATTGCTAGGCGTTCATGCACAAGAATTGCTTTATCCGATGAATAGATACCTGACCAATCAGGACCACGGTGACGCATCTTTTTTGACATTTCTAGTGCAGTCGCACGCAATGTTGATGGATCACTTTTAATGTCTAAGATACCAAATACTGAACACATACTTTCCACTCCAACCAAACGGTTTTAATTCTATCCCTAAATTCTTTCGGGTTAAGATTCCAGCGTCTAGTTAGATTTATAGACGGCTTTCATCTTTTCCCTTTCTGATTGTTAAAATTGCGTATTCTGTAAGTAAATGCAATAAAAAACATTCGTTCAGTTAAAGAAAATAGCCTGTAGTGAATATCATTCAGTTAAATTGATTTTTTCCGAATTAAATCTAATTGTGGTCGTTTTTTCGTACGAAAAAACAAACGGCAGCCGAAGCTGCCGTTGATTTGTTTATGGGGCTTTCTTATCCCGAGTTGAGGTTAAATAGGTTTAATCTTTGGTTCTAAGTGCTCACATACATGGCGAGCAAAACCACTTCCTGCTTCGTTGTAGATATTAAAAGCGGCATCTACGCCTAGCTCATGAAGCAGTTCTTCATCGTCATTATATTTAGCAATAGCTGCCACTTTCCCATCGAAACTACGCAAGTTAACCTGTTCTAAAGCAAAGGTATTTGCTTGGCTATGTGGCATTGCCAATAAAATTAATTTAATACGGTGATTAGCGATGACTCTTGCCCAAAAGTCGGGGTCAGTGGCGTCACCATGAATGACATTACGTCCTTCATTGCGATGATTCAGTGCTGAATCTTCACGGTTTTCAACACCAATGACTTGCTTTCCATAACGGATAACAAGCTCATCGTAGGCACCAGTGCCAATACGACCCATACCTAAAATGAGTATTTTTGCATCACCTAGATCAATGAGCTGATCATTTGCGTTGAGCTTTTCAGGGGCATATTCTTTGAGCCATTTTGATGCCTCTGTATAAAGTCGATGTCCCATACTGTTGAGTGGTGCTGCAATTAAGAATGATAACGATACAGCAATGGCGATGGCGACAAGGAAGTTGCCTGGTAACCAGCCTAGCTTGTATGCCATGCCACTCACAATAAGTCCAAATTCACTGTAGTTAAATAACGTGAGTGTACCCAATAAAGATGTACGAACACGATAGCGACTAAAGTTGAAGATAACGTAATAAAGTAATCCTTTAATCGGTAATAGCAGTAGTAATAGAATTGCCATTAAAAAGCCATCAAACGTTGGTTGTTCTGCTAAGCCTATATTGAGGAAGAAGCAGACGAGTAATAACTCTTTTAAATTAAAGAGGGTTTTCGACATTTCTGATGCTTTAGGGTGAGCGGCTAGCATCATGCCAAGAATTAGTGCACCAAGATCGGCTTTCATGCCGACTAATTCAAATAAACCCGCGCCTGCAACTAATGCAAGGAAAATAGCATAAAGTACGAGCATTTCACCGTGCCCAGCTTTATCCAAAACTTTGAACATAAGTGGTCGCAATAAAGGAAGGGCAAATAAACCTAGTGCTGTAATTTCGGGTATTTTACCGGTTGAAAAAGTGAGGAAAAGAACGGCAAAAATATCCTGCATAATGAGGATACCAATGGCGAGAGTACCGTATGTTGCGTTGAGCTCTCCTTTTTCTTGTAATGCTTTTATCGCAAATACCGTACTTGAAAACGAGAGCGCAAAAGCCAGCAGTGCGAGTTGCATTAGTTCTAAGTCAGCCAGCATGCCAATGCCTAGCTGTTTAAAACCCAGTAACGCCAACGTAAATAATGCTGTAGACAGTAAATTATGAAGTGTTGCCCCTCCCCAAATTTCTTTGGCTAGTAGCGTTTTTACATCAAGTTTCAAACCAATGGTGAACAATAAAAGTGTTACACCAAGATCAGCTAATACTGTAAGCGTTTCGGTTGAATGAAAGCCAGCACTATTAAGGGCAAAGCCCGCCAATAAAAAGCCCACTAAGGGAGGAAGTTTGCACCTCAAGGCAATGAAGCCTGCAAGAAATGCGGCAATAACGAAAACGAGTTCCATAGCCGGAGTGACAATCCTTTAATTTAGAGCTTAAAATATAATATAGTTCTAACGGTGCTTTTTGAGTGCCCATTAGTATCATCGATATAATATTTAAGCTTCAGCTGATGTTTTGCGCGTAATATAGCATAAGGGGGAATGTCTGTCTGACACTCCCCCTTAAAAATAAATTGTTACAAATTAATTAGCTATATTAAGTCAGCATTAATTTATGAGCACTATCAGTCTTCTAATAGTCGTTGTAGAAGTACACCATTTAGCATAGCACGCTTAATCATAGAGAAAGCGCCAATGGTAGGTTGGTTGTATAGCTCCGATGCAACGATTGGTAAGTCTTTATTAAATGTAGAAAGTGATTGAGTTTCAACGCAACGTCGGATAGCAGGGAAAACCACCTTTTTTGCTTGAGTAATATTACCCGCGATCACTATTTTTTGAGGGTTGAATAAGTTGATTGTCATCGCTAAGGCTTTGCCTAGCTGATTCCCCACTTTAATTAATGCCTGGCTTGCAAGTTCGTCACCGTTGTTTGCCGCCTCACAAATTGACAGCATCGTAATGCCATCTAACTCTTGTAAGCTACTTGGATAGCCTTGATCTAGAAGTGCTTGAACGTGTGTAACAACTGCAGGATCTGAAGCTACTGTTTCTAAGCAACCAAAGTTACCACATTGGCATTTATCACCAAGAGGGTCGATTTGAATATGTCCGATTTCACCAACGTTACGATTAAACCCAAGAAATACCTGACCATTAACGATAATACCGGCACCAGTACCATGGTGCATACTGACAAGAATTGAGTCTTTGCAGTCTTTGCTTGAGCCGAAGTAATGCTCAGCAAGTGCTAAGCCTCTGATATCATTGCCAACAAAACAAATCACACCAAAATTATCTTTGATTGTACCTGCTAATGGGAAATTATCGACATCGATATGAGGCATGTATTCAACAATGCCTTTTTCAGGGTTAATTAAACCTGGCAGTGTAATACCAAAAGCAACAAGTTCTTTTATTACGTTCTGATTACCGGAAATAAACCGACGAATATGGCTTAATAATCCATCTGTCAGTTCTTGTTGGGTCGTGTAATAGAAATTATGCGCAGCACTTGTAATATGCTTACCACTGAGGTCATACAGCGTAATCTCGATATAATTTCGTCCAAGGCGAATTGCAATGGAGTGGAAAGCGGCTGACTCAGTTGTCAGCGAAATAGCACGTCTACCACCGGTAGAGGCTTGTTGCGCGACCTCTTTTATTAAGCCGCGCTCAAGCAACTGGCGGGTAATCTTAGTAACACTTGCAGGCGCAAGCTGACTCACGTCTGCAACCTGAATCCGTGATATAGGGCCTTGCAAGTCTATTAATCTGTAAACAGCTGCACTGTTAAGCTGTTTAACCAGATCTACATTACCAATTTGTCCGCCTGTCATATTTTAATTCTGCTCGTATTCACCGTTAACAACAGTCGCTCGAATGTTGTAATCGCGATCGAAAATAGCAAAGTTAGCAACCATGCCTTTTTTGATTGCTCCCAATTTATCATCAACACGAATAGCTCGTGCTGGATAGAGGGTAGCCATGCGAATCACTTCATCCAGAGCGATACCTGCGTGTTCGACACTGTTTCTAACCGCTTCTATCATGGTTAGTGCCGAACCTCCAAGTGTACCATTCTCATCAATACACTTGCCATCACGGTAATATACTTTCTTACCGACGAAAATAAAGTGATCCATGTCTGCTCCTGCGGGTGCAGTTGCATCGGTGACTAAAACAAGTTTCTCACCTTTCATACGATGTGCCATGCGAATATTCGCATAATCGACATGAAAACCGTCTGCAATTACACCGGTATATACGTCAGGTGTGTCGTAGATAGCCCCAACCATACCAGGCTCACGTCCCGCAATTGGTGTCATCGCATTAAACAGGTGTGTGGCAAAACTAATGCCAGCAGCAAAGCCTTTTCGGGCTTCTACATACGTTGCATTTGTATGCCCAGCTGACACGACAACACCAGCTTCAACCAGTTGTTCAATATGCTCTTGCGCATTTTGTTCTGGTGCCAAAGTTACTTTAGTTACGATATCGGCATTTTCACAAATTGTTGAAATCATTGCACTGTCAGAGCGGCGAATATGATCAACAGAATGAATGCCTTTTTTCATCACATTCAGATAGGGACCTTCAAGGTGAAGACCTAAAGAATGATTTTCATGTTGGCTCTGATAGTCACGTGTCGCTGCAATGGCTGCTTTCATATCTTCATCAGAAGATGTGATTAACGTAGGTAAGAAGCTTGTACAACCTGATTTAAGGTTAGCACGGTGCATGGTGTGAATTGTCTCTGCATTAATTTCATCATTAAACATTACACCACCACAACCGTTGAGTTGTAGGTCAATAAAACCAGGTGTTAGATTAGCACCGTCTAAATCAACGAGTTCAATATTTTCTGGTAATTCTGTTACCGGGCAAACAGCGTGAATGCTCACGCTGTCAATGATGACAGCGTGGTTATTCAGCACATCGCTACCGGTAAAAATGCGACAATTGGTAAGCGCGTACATGAACATGTCCTTTTTTGTTAAAGATTTTTAATATTTTGAGTTTCTAACTCTTGGAAGTACTTAACTGTTTTTACTTTTAATTCTTGTGTTGCAGGCTCATCACAAACAATCAATGCTTTAGGGTGTAACTGAAGCGCTGATACCGTCCATAGGTGGTTGACGTTACCTTCGACAGCGGCTTCTAGTGCCAATGCTTTATTGTGACCTGTCACTAAAATCATGATTTCTGCTGAATCAAGCAGAGTACCGACACCGATAGTTAATGCATATTTAGGTACTTGATTTATATCGTTGTCGAAGAAACGAGAATTCGCGATGCGGGTATCTTGCGTTAATGTTTTGATTCGAGTGCGAGATGCTAATGAAGACGCTGGCTCATTAAATGCGATATGACCGTCATTTCCGACACCGCCCATGAATAAATGAATACGCCCGTACGATTTAATTTTAGCCTCGTAACGTTGGCATTCGGCATCAACATCGTCTGCATTACCATTAAGTAAATTGATATTTTCTTCTTTAATATCAATGTGATTAAAGAAATTGTTATACATGAAACTACGGTAAGATTCTGGATGGTCGGCGGTAATACCAATGTATTCATCCATGTTAAATGTCACAACATGCTTAAAACTTACTTCGCCAGCTTCATAAAGCTCAATAAGACGCTTATAAGTTGTGAGAGGAGTTCCGCCTGTAGGTAAACCTAAAATAAACGGTTTATCTGCTGTAGGCTTAAATTTATTAATACGATCAGTGATATAGCGTGCTGACCACAAACCTACTTCTTTCGCATTATTAAGTGGTATTAATCTCACCCTGACACCTCATCGGTAATTGTTAAATCAAAAAAATCTTAACGACATATCGCCTTTGTTTCGAATAATAAAATAAGTTTTATGATCGGGCTAGCAAATTCGTTTAGATCTTGGCTGTTCAGGTGATTGAGATCACAAATGATGACCTTTTAATTTGCGGAGCGAAATTAATTTCTTAAACTGCAAAGGACTTAATCAGATAGCAGAATAAAGTTGTCTGTTTCAAATTCTAAGAAAACCATAGGGGGAACTAAGGGTGAATATTCTTGGATATTTTCAAAAAGTAGGTAAAGCATTAATGGTGCCGGTAGCAACGCTACCAGCTGCTGCAATTTTAATGGGTATTGGTTACTGGATTGATCCAAATGGTTGGGGTGCGAACAGTGCACTTGCGGCTTTTTTGATTAAGGCTGGTGCCGCAATTATCGATAACATGTCTGTACTATTCGCCGTTGGTGTTGCGTACGGTATGTCGAAAGACAAAGACGGTGCAGCGGCACTTTCTGGCTTCGTTGGTTACCTAGTTGTTACAACGCTTCTAGCGCCTGGTGCAGTAGCACAAATTCAAGGTATCGACCCAAGCGCAGTACCTGCTGCCTTTGGTAAAATCAACAACCAATTTGTTGGTATCCTTGTTGGTATCGTATCTGCTGAAATCTACAACCGTTTCTATACAGTAGAACTGCATAAAGCACTTGCGTTCTTCTCTGGTAAACGTTTAGTACCTATTCTAACGTCTGTTGCTGGTATTTTTATTGCTTTCGTACTTATGTACTTATGGCCTGCAATTTACGGTGGCTTAGTTAGCTTTGGTGAAAGTATTCAAGGAATGGGTGAAGCAGGCGCAGGTATCTATGCATTCTTCAACCGTCTACTAATCCCTGTTGGCCTACACCACGCACTAAACTCAGTATTCTGGTTTGATGTTGCAGGTATTAATGATATTCCTAACTTCCTTGGTGGTGCTAAATCAATCGCTGAAGGTACAGCTACACCAGGTATAACTGGTATGTACCAAGCTGGTTTCTTCCCTATCATGATGTTTGGTCTACCTGGTGCAGCTCTTGCGATGTACCACACGGCTAAAGCAAAGAATAAAGAAAAAGTAGCATCTATCATGATTGCTGCAGGTTTCGCATCATTCTTTACAGGTGTTACTGAGCCACTAGAATTTGCATTCATGTTCCTTGCTCCGCCGCTATATGTTATTCACGCAGTACTAACTGGTCTGTCTGTTTACATTGCAGCATCAATGCAGTGGATTGCTGGTTTCGGCTTCTCAGCTGGCCTAGTAGATATGGTTCTATCTACTCGTAACCCGCTAGCTGTTAACTGGTACATGCTAATTCTTCAAGGTTTCGTGTTCTTTGGTCTTTACTACGCAATCTTCCGTACAGTTATCGTTAAGTTCAACCTTAAGACTCCTGGCCGTGAAGATGACGATGTAGAAGAGAGCGGTGTGACTGGTTCAAAAGAAACGGGTGAGCTTGCTAAGCAGTACCTTAAAGCACTTGGTGGTCACGGTAACCTTGAAAACATCGATGCATGTATCACGCGTCTACGTCTAACATTGAAAGACAGCAGTCTTGCTAATGAAAAGACACTAAAAGCGCTAGGTGCAATGGGTGTGGTTAAATTAGGTTCAAACAACCTACAGGTTATCCTTGGTCCTCTTGCTGAAATCGTTGCTGGCGAAATGAAACGTATCCCAGCTTCAGAAGACCTATCTGCTGTAAAACTGCCTTAATTACTTAAATTCTTAAGTAACGTAACAAAGCTTTATTTTTAAATTAAACGGTCTCCACATTCTCTAAGAGAATAGGAGACCGTTCTTTTGAGTGCCTAACTTTTAGGCCTCGATTAAAATTCCCCTCTATGGGGGGCTTCGGGAGACAAATCATGAGCTTTATTTCTTTTAAATTAACTGCGCTAGCATCTGTTATAGCATTAGCAGTAACAGGGTGTGCATCACAAGGTTCGCCTGAACAAAATATTGTAAACAACCTTGCCGAGAATCTTGATGTTAATTATGAACTTGTTACAAATCACGGTGCAAATGATGGGCTGAAATGTCAGGACTTAAATGCAGAGTGGGCATCGTGCGATTTAATTAATTTGACGCTAGTAAATAATGGTCCTGCTGTTGATAGTAAAGATTGGACTATCTATTTCCACAGTATTCGTATGATTTTGGATGTTCAGAATGACCAATTTAAAATCACGCATGTCACAGGTGACTTACACACGCTAGAACCAACCGATAAGTTTGATGGCTTTGCTGAAGGTGAAACAGTCGTTATTCCTTACATCGGTGAGTACTGGACGTTATTTGAAAATGATTATATGCCTCGTGCTTATGTTGTATCGGGTGATGCCAAGCCTAAAACAATCAAAAGTACTGATGCTGAAGATCCATCTGCATACTTAACACCTATTTCTGGTGATAATTGGAAGCGTACGCCTGATGACAATAATGTATTGGCTACTGCTCAGTCTCGTTTCGAAAAAAATAACGACGTTAATCTAATTGTAAAAGAAGATCTTGCGGGATCAATTATTCCTACGCCTTTGAGTACTCAGCTAACGGGTGAATCAATATCATTAGCTGGCGGCATTAATATCGAAAATGAAGCGATTCCAGGTAGCATGATGGTTGCGCTAAATGATCGCTTAGAGATGTTAGGAGTAAATACTGAAGGTCAATATGCGGTAAAAGTGACTTTAGACCCAACGCGATTTACCAAAGAACAAAAAATTGAAGGCGCTTACCAGTTAGATGTCCGTAAAGATGCGACTTACATTGTTGGTTATGATTACCAAGGTGCTTTCTACGGTATGCAGTCGTTGATCGCATTGATGACAACGGGTGATAAGAATACGATTCCAACGGTTAAAATTACTGATGCTCCACGCTTTGATTATCGTGGTGTAATGGTTGATGTCGGTCGTCATTTCCACTCTAAAGCGGCCATTCTTCGTACGTTAGATCAAATGTCAGCGTATAAGATGAACAAATTCCACTTTCACCTGACGGATGATGAAGGTTGGCGTATCGAAATTCCTGGTTTACCTGAACTAACAGATATCGGTTCTAATCGTTGTCATGATTTATCAGAAATACAATGTGTGTTGCCTCAGTTAGGCTCTGGCCCAACATCAGATAACTTTGGATCTGGTTTCTACTCGAAGCAAGATTACATTGATATCTTAATGTACGCGAAGGCACGCGGTATTGAAGTGATTCCTGAAATTGATATGCCTGCGCACGCTCGTGCTGCGGTAGTGTCAATGGAAGCACGTTATAAGCGTTTAGCTGCTACGGGTGATATAGAAGCAGCCAATCAATATCGTTTGATGGATCCGCAAGACACATCCAATGTGACGACAGTGCAATTTTATGACAAGCGTAGCTTCATTAACCCATGTATGGATTCATCGGTTGCTTTCGTCGATAAAGTGATCACCGAAATGGCTGCAATGCACAAAGCTGCAGGCATGCCTCTAAATACGTGGCACTTCGGTGGTGATGAGGCCAAAAACATTAAACAAGGTGCTGGCTTCCAAGATATAAACTCGGCAGAGAAAGTGGCTTGGAAGGGCGATCTTGACCTATCTCTACAAGATAAGCCATTTGCAAAATCACCAATGTGCCAGCAAACGATTAATGACGGTACCGTGGCAGATTACGACCACTTGCCAAGTTACTTTGCTGAGCGTGTTAGCCAGTTAGTGGCAGATCAAGGTATTGAAAATTTCCAAGCATGGCAAGATGGCTTGAAGTACTCAAAGGATGCCGAAGCTTTCGCAACCGATAATGTGCGCGTGAACTTCTGGGATGTTCTTTACTGGGGCGGCGGTGCTTCAGCTTATGATTGGTCAGCTAAAGGTTACGATCTAATCATATCTAGCCCTGATTATGTTTACATGGATATGCCATACGAAGTGGATCCAGAAGAGCGAGGCTACTACTGGGCAACACGCGCGACAGATACGCGTAAAATGTTTGGTTTCGCACCAGAAAACTTACCGCAAAATGCAGAAACATCACTCGATCGTGATGGTAACGGTTTTGCAAGCAAAGGCACAGCAGAATACAAAGGCTTCTATGGCTTATCTGCTCAACTTTGGAGTGAAACCGTACGTACCGATGAACAATATGAATTTATGGTATTCCCACGTGTTCTAGCGGCTGCAGAGCGTGCTTGGCATAAAGCTGATTGGGAGGTGGACTACAAAGCCGGTGTTGAGTATTCACAGCAAACAAACTTAGTGAATAAAGGTGCGCTTAATGCTGAGTGGGCACGTTTTGCCAATGTATTAGGTCAGCGTGAATTGGCGAAGTTAGATGCGGCAGGTATTCAATATCGCGTTCCCGTTCCTGGAGCGAAAATTGAAAACGGCAGATTACAAATGAATGTGAGTATGCCTGGTCTTAAACTACAGTATTCAACCGATGGCGGTGATAACTGGAATACTTATAACCATGATACTCAGCCGGTAATTTCGGGTGATGTATCGGTGCGTGCCGTGAGTGCGAATGGTTTACGCTTTAGTCGAGTAACATCGTTGTAATTTAATGAAAGTTCCGATTAACGATTTAAAATAAAGTTGTGCGAGAGAGGTTCTCTCGCCAGCTTCTTAATAAGCTCCCCCCAGAGCTTATTAAGAAGCTGCTGTTGTAGTTTCGTACCTTAGATTGTCAGATTTAAGGATTCGGTAATTCATCCTTCATGTGAATTCCTGATTGGAATGTTGTTGTTTTGACCTTCATTTAGGGTCATAAAAAGTGTAATAGTTCTATTTACCCCGCTTCTGCGGGGTTTTTTTATATATATTGGTAAACAAAGCATACTAATTGTTGAGTCGTGACCCATATTTATGGATCATAGTCAGTTCTAAAATCCTGTAAGCACACGAGGTGTAATAGATGAGTGAATCTGAAGCTCGTCCAACTAACTTTATCCGCCAAATTATTGATGCGGATTTAGATAGTGGCAAACATAAAAGCGTTCATACCCGATTCCCGCCGGAACCGAATGGTTACCTGCATATCGGCCATGCTAAATCTATTTGTTTGAACTTCGGTATTGCTCAGGACTATCAGGGTCAATGTAATTTACGTTTCGACGACACTAATCCTGAAAAAGAAGACATCGAATACGTTGAGTCAATTAAGAACGATGTTAACTGGTTGGGCTTTGATTGGAGTGGTGAGATTTGTTATTCATCAAACTATTTCGATAAGCTATACGGGTTTGCAGTTGAATTAATTAATAAAGGCTTAGCGTATGTTGATGAGCTAAGTCCAGAGCAAATGCGTGAATACCGTGGCAACTTAACAGAGCCAGGTAAACCAAGCCCATACCGTGATCGTAGTGTTGCTGAAAACCTTGAACTGTTCGAAAAAATGAAGAACGGTGAAGTTGAAGAAGGCATTATGTCTCTTCGCGCTAAGATCGATATGGCTTCATCATTTATGGTGCTGCGTGATCCTGTTATTTATCGTGTTCGCTTCGCGACTCATCACCAAACAGGTGATAAGTGGTGTATCTACCCGATGTACGACTTCACACATTGTATTTCTGATGCGCTAGAAGGCATTACGCACTCGATTTGTACACTTGAGTTCCAAGATAACCGTCGTTTATACGATTGGGTTTTGGATAATATTACGATTGATTGCCAACCTCGCCAGTACGAGTTTAGCCGTTTAAATCTTGAATATACGGTAATGTCTAAGCGTAAGCTTAATCAATTAGTCACTGATAACTTGGTGTCTGGTTGGGACGATCCACGTATGCCAACTGTTTCTGGTTTACGCCGTCGTGGCTTTACGTCTGCATCTATTCGTGAGTTCTGTAAACGTATTGGTGTTACTAAGCAAGAAAACACCATCGAAATGAGTTCATTAGAATCATGTATTCGCGATGATTTGAATGAGAATGCACCACGTGCAATGGCCGTTCTTGATCCTGTTAAAATTGTGATTGAAAACTTTACTGGTGATGCTGAAGTATTAACAGTGAGTAACCACCCAAATAAACCAGAAATGGGTACGCGTGAAGTTCCGTTTACGCGTGAAATTTGGATTGAACGTGAAGATTTCCGCGAAGAAGCGAACAAGAAATACAAACGTTTAGTGTTAGGAAAAGAAGTGCGCTTACGTGGCGCTTACGTAATTAAAGCTGAACGTATCGAAAAAGATGCCGAAGGTAATATTACGACCATTTTCTGTTCTTACGATAATGAAACATTAGGTGTGAATCCATCTGATGGTCGTAAAGTGAAAGGTGTTATTCATTGGGTATCTGCAGATGCTGGTTTACCTGCAGAAATTCGTCTCTATGATCGCCTATTTACTGTTGCTAACCCAGCAGCATCAGATGACTTTGTTTCTGTGATTAACCCTGAATCGTTAACAGTACTTAATGGTTTTGTTGAGCCAAGCTTAAAAACAGCAGAAGCGGAAAAAGCGCTTCAGTTTGAGCGTACTGGTTACTTCTGTGTTGATAATAAAGACTCTTCAGCAGAGAAACTAGTCTTTAACCGTACAGTAGGCTTACGTGATACATGGGCAAAGATTGGTGATTAATCACCAATAAAGCGGATTGAATAGTCGGCTTTATTTGTTTAATAAAAAACCAGCCATTTGGCTGGTTTTTTTATGCTTACTGTGTATCAGCAGAAGTAAGGATTTATGCTCTAATACTTATTTAACGTCGTGAAGGCTTGGGTCTGAATTACAGTCGCCTTCAATACAGTGGCCATAAAGATATAGGCTGTGATTTGTTAAGCGAACATTAAAGCTAGCTGCAATTGCTTTCTGACGTTCTTCAATGATGTCATCAGAAAACTCAATAACTTTGCCACAATCGAGACAAACTAAGTGATCGTGATGATGTTGAGTTGCTAATTCGAAAACAGACTTACCACCTTCAAAGTGGTGGCGTGTAACAATGCCAGCATCATCAAATTGGTTTAATACTCGGTAAACTGTAGCAAGACCAATTTCTTCACCGATATCGATCAATTTCTTATACAAGTCTTCCGCACTGATATGTTGGCAATCAGGTTGTTGCAACACTTCCAAAATTTTTAAACGAGGAAGTGTGACTTTTAAGCCTGCTTGCTTAAGTGCGTGATTATTATCTGACATCTGAGTTTCCTATTGGCTACCTGCAAAAATAAAATGCAGTAGTCTTTCCCCATATCTGTTCATTATAAGGGACGATAAGATAACAATAAACCTTAAACGGCAATGAATCTATGAGTTATGCAAATTTTCTTTAGTTTGTAAAAATGTTAAAAAAATGTATAGAATGCCTCATCGTACCAGTCAATAAGGATTAAGACTGTGTTTAAGTATTATACACCTCGAATTGTGAGATCTGCGTTGAATATTTGGCCACCATTTTGGGGGGCTGGCATTCGAATCGTTCATATCAGCGACGACTTTCGCTGTGTAAAAATTAAGTTGAAGCTAAGGTGGTGGAATAAGAATGCTAATCGTACCCAATATGGTGGGAGTATTTTTTCACTAACTGATCCTGTTTACGCCCTGATGTTAATGGGGATATTAGGGAAAGAGTATTTTGTTTGGGATAAACAAGCTGATATTAACTTCCTAAAACCTGGTGATTCAGATTTAACAGCTAGCTTCATTATTTCTGACGATTGTGTGAAAAACATCAAACACAATACGTCAAACGGTGATAAATATTTTCCCGAGTTTGTTGTTAATGTGCATAACGATAAAGGTGAAGTAGTGTCTACAGTTCGACGAGTATTGTATATACGTAAAAAGCCTAAATATCGTCCGATAGAAAGTGGTAATGGCAATAATTCTTTGGAAGAGGCGAGTGCTGAAGTGCAAAGCGAAGCAGTATAAAGTAGAGATATAAAAAAACGCGCTCTTAAAGCGCGTTTTTAATATAGGAGCAAATTGATTAGTCTGCTAATTCAGCAAGGCACATTTCTTCAAAAATTTGCTTAACCCATTTTTCAACGCGTTCGTCAGTTAATTCTGGTTGACGGTCTTCATCAACGCATAAACCAACAAAGTTGTTGTCATCAACAAGTGCTTTAGAAGCTTCAAACTCAAAGCCTTCTGTAGAGAAATGACCAACAATTGTTGCGCCACGTCCTTCAACGATGTCACGTACTGTGCCCATCGCATCACAGAAATATTCTGCGTAATCTTCTTGGTCACCACAACCAAAGATAGCAACAAGCTTTGTAGAGAAGTCAATATTCTCTAGTTCAGGGAAGAAATCATCCCAATCACACTGTGCTTCACCATAGTACCAAGTAGGGATACCTAGAAGCAGTAGATCAAAATTATCAATATCTTCTTTGCTGCTTTTTGCGATATCTTTTACTTCAACTAAGTTCTTACCTAGTTGTTTTTGAATCATTTTCGCGACAGCTTCGGTATTGCCTGTGTCGCTACCAAAGAAGAGTCCAACACTCGCCATAGTAGAGATTACCCATTTATTAGTTGTTGACCGTTATCGTTAACGGTTTACATAAATTAGATCAGGATTAAACCCGAAATGTTTAGTGATAACCGTGAGATCATCATGTGCTCATAATAATGAGCATAACTCGATGTAGGTTGAATACATCAAGCTATTGAAATTTAGCCTAAGCCTGCGCCTTCCCAGCTGATCTGAATCAGACCTTTGGTGATAAAGCCAGCACATCCTAGAAATAGTACCATCCAAACGATCTTGCGACCAAAAGGAGGAACGTTACCTTGCTTTAATACGTCTTTAATCGCCATGCCAATAAAGAAAAATATCGAAGCAAAAAGCAAATCTAGCCCGACAGATTCAAGCAAGTCCATGTACTCGTATAACACATCATCCCTTACAACTATCGAACTAGGCGCGCACTATATCACGACAGACGCTCACTGTTAATGTTAAGGACGCTGCAAAAAGCTGAGAATGATACGATTTACGGTTTCAGGTTTTTCTGCATGTAGCCAGTGACCCGTGTTTGCGACCATGTGCGCTTTAGCATGGGGGAACTGTTGAGCAATTTTTTCACGGTGTTCGGGCAATATGTATTCTGATTCTTGTCCTTTTATGAATAATGTTTTGCCTTCAAAAGGTAAAACATCATTCCAGCCCATGATTGTAGCGTAATTTGCAATTAATCCTTCTACATTAAATCGCCAATTATAATTATCGCCATCTTTCGCAAATGATTTTAATAAAAACTGACGAACGCCCGGTTCAAGCACATGCTTTGCGAGGTAAACATCAGCCTCGCTTCGCTTATTAACGGTATGCTTAGCGACTTCGCGTAGACCTGCAAATACATTTTCATGTCGATGAACATGGTAGTGCACTGGGGCCATATCAAGAATCATCAAATGCTCAAGGCGTGTTGTTGCTACTTCACTGAGCGCCATGGCTACTTTTCCACCCATAGAGTGACCAACAACCGAAAATTGTTCAATATTCAATTCATCAATAACGGCAAGCACGTCATTAGCCATATCTTGATAAGTGAATGTGTCGGTATGCGCAGACTTACCATGATTACGTAGATCCACGCTGATCACTTTATAATTATCTTTCAATGATCTAGCGAGTAACCCAAGATTATCTAAACTTCCGAACAAACCATGGATCAAAACGATCACCTTTCCTTGGCCTTCAACACGATAATGAAGATTCACTGACTATTTTCTCTTATTAGGTGTGGTATTTACCGTAGAGTATAACCTCGGATCACGGTATAATCGCGCTGTGATTTTTAAACGGAACGATAATGAACACTACGATGAAGAGTATTGAGGTAGACGAAGAGCTATATCGTTATATCGCAAGTCAAACCCAACATATTGGTGAAAGTGCATCCGATATTTTGCGTCGCTTGTTAATGGTACCTGCAGAGCAGCAACTTGAGGTTGTCGTGCCAGTACGTCCAAAAGGTATTGTTGTTAGCAAAGACGCAGGAAATGAGCAGAAACTAGATCGTGTGAAAGAAATGCGAACATTGCTGATTTCTGATGAGTTTGCGGTACAAGATAAAGCCATTGGTCGATTTATGATGATCTTATCTTCACTTTATCGCATCGATTCTGACGGCTTCATTGAAGCTGCGGCAATTAAAGGTCGTACCCGCGTTTACTTTGCAGATAACGAAGAAGCTTTACTTGCGAGTGGTAAAACGACTAAGCCGAAGGCTATCCCAGGCACGCCTTACTGGGTTATAACGAATACGAATACTGATCGTAAACGTCAAATGGTTGAGCAGCTTATGGTTAAAATGAACTATAACGCTGACATCATAGAAAAAGTTTGCGGTGTAATTTAACTGGCAATATGCCTTCGTTTTACAAGGATAAGTACATGGCGATCCATCCTCGCGCTGGGCAACGTGCTCAGCAAGAAGATATGCATAATATTCCTGCATTAGTTGCAAACTACTTTTTGATTGAGCCAAGTGCTTCAAATCCACAGCAGCACGTTGCTTTTGGCACGTCTGGTCATCGTGGAACGGCTGATAAAGGTACGTTTAACCAGCATCATATTTGGGCTATTGCTCAAGCTGTTGCTGAAGTTCGTGCTGAAAAAGGTGTAACGGGTCCACTTTTCTTAGGTAAAGATACTCACGCTTTATCTGAGCCAGCTTTTACCTCTACATTAGAAGTCTTAGTGGCAAATAATGTAAAAGTGGTTATCCAAGAAGATAATGGTTATACCCCTACACCGGGTGTATCCCATGCCATTCTTTGCCATAACTTGGCAAATGCTGATAAAGCTGATGGTATCGTGATTACGCCTTCTCATAACCCACCGCAAGATGGTGGCATCAAGTACAACCCTGTACATGGTGGCCCAGCAGAAGGTGAGCTAACATCTGCAATCGAAAAGCGCGCAAATGAAATTATTGCTAACGGTTTAGTTGATGTTAAGCGTGTTGCGATTGAAGTGGCACGTGCTAGCGACTTAGTGGTAGAAAAAGAACTTGTTGCACCTTATGTTGACGACTTAGTGAATGTTGTTGATATGGCGGCGATTCAAAAAGCAAATCTTAAGATTGGTGTTGATCCTTTAGGTGGCTCCGGTATTGAATATTGGCGTCAGATTGGTCAACATTATGGTCTTGATTTAACATTGATCAATGAATCCATTGATCCGTCATTCCGTTTTATGTCACTCGACAAAGATGGCGCGATCCGAATGGACTGTTCTTCTCCATATGCAATGGCTGGTCTTCTTGCGCATAAAGATAACTATGACTTAGCGTTTGGTAATGATCCTGATTATGATCGTCATGGTATCGTTACACCTGCAGGTTTGATGAACCCTAACCATTTCTTGGCTGTGTGTATTGATTATTTATACCGTCACCGTCCAGAGTGGAGCCAAAGTGTTGCTGTTGGTAAAACATTGGTTTCTAGTGCATTGATCGACCGTGTAGTTGCTGATTTAGGTCGTGATTTATGCGAAGTACCTGTTGGTTTTAAATGGTTTGTTGATGGTCTATATTCTGGTGAACTAGGCTTTGGTGGCGAAGAAAGTGCAGGGGCATCGTTCCTTCGCATGAATGGTACACCATGGTCGACAGACAAAGATGGCATTCTTTTATGTTTACTTGCGGCAGAGATTACTGCGGTAACGGGTAAAAACCCACAGCAGTATTATGAAGAGTTAGCGGCTAAGCATGGCGCTTCTGAGTACAACCGATTACAAGCTGTTGCAAATGGCGAA
The DNA here is from genome assembly GCF_003026285.1 of Photobacterium profundum. Lineage (GTDB taxonomy): Bacteria > Pseudomonadota > Gammaproteobacteria > Enterobacterales > Vibrionaceae > Photobacterium > Photobacterium profundum. The sequence goes on along the minus strand of NZ_PYOD01000001.1, from coordinate 730,587 downwards.
CAAAAGTCGGTACTGAGCAAGCTATCTGCTGAGATGGTTGCTGCTGAAACATTAGCTGGTGATGTCATTACTGCGCGACTAACTCATGCTCCTGGTAACGGTGCAGCAATTGGTGGTCTTAAAGTAACAACAGAGAACGGTTGGTTTGCTGCTCGCCCATCTGGTACTGAAGATATTTACAAAATTTACTGTGAAAGCTTTAAAGGTAAAGAACATCTAAGCCTTATCGAAAAAGAAGCACAAGAAATTGTAAGTAAAGTCTTTGCTGATGCTGGCTTATAACAGACGGTTTTTCGTTATTGTTAGCGTGTAAAGCAAACAATAATTGATACCAATAAACGCTCTACTATCCACTGTTACTATTGGATACTAGGGCGTTTTTTTATGCCATGGCCATTCATTGGGTACGACATACCATATTTGATTATCAGGTGAAACAGCCTGTGTTGGTCGTACTAACGAAGCCGTATCTAATATTGCTGTTAGTTCTTCGTAAGCGGGTGGCGATATCCAATGCTGCTTAATAAGTTCTCTTAGCTGCATACTATTGGTAGACATTATTTTAGCCTCTGCCTGAAAGCACCATTTTCCTGTAAGGCTATTAGGGTTAATTTCAATGCTAGATTGATGATTTGTTGCTACATCGTGATTAAATCGTCGCCCTTGCATAATAAGACGCTTTACCGCTGGTTGCCCATAAATCGAATTGTATTGAGTGCGATAAGCATTATGGTGACTTAATTCAAGTTGATGGCAGCTCATGCGGTTAATTTTTCTGTCTAATTGATCTTTGGCATTAGGTCCAATCCAGTTACCTTGGTGTTCAAGGTAGAACTTTATTGCCACTTCCCAATGTTCTAGTTTATTATTTTTCTTATTTCTTACAAGAAAATCAATCGCGCCAACGGTTTGATTATCCCATTGTAGCTGCATTTCTTCAGCGACTAATTCATAATTTGAATGAGCATTAATAATCTTTAACCACAACCATTGATAATAGAAGCCAAGCCGCTGATTTCCGTTATAAGCCTCATAGCTGGGAATAGATGCGTGTTTACGTAGTTCCTCTAGCCATTCATTATCTATTTGATATTTAACGCCAAGGGTTAGGGTAGGGCATGATAATACAGCAGAGATATCACGTCTGAATTGCTTTGCTCTGGTTGTGTCGTTGACAATATCTGGCATGGCTAACCCCTATATTACTCAGTAAACGAAGTCGTTCAATTATTGTGCTGAATCATATATTTAATTGTACGTTATCGCTTAGAATACATACAGGTTAGGCCAGTTTGGAGGCTGTATGTACAAACCATTTCCGCTTTTTAAGATTATCCTTCGCCGTATTTTTGTTGTACTTGCCGGACTTTTATCTTTTCCTATAGTCATTTTTTTACCTATATCAACACGTTCTCGGATCTATAGTTATTTACATCGCTATTGGGTTAAAACCAGTAATAAACCTGTTTGGTTAAAACAGACCGAACATGGCGCAAAAGAACTTTATTGAGATGCTCAAGTATATTATTTCTGTTCTATCAATTGAAAAAGCGGCTAGACGGTGAGATCACTCTGAATTCTGCATATTGAGGTAGCTTGGGTATACCTTTTACTTTTCAAAGTTATAATCAAGATAACTTGGGTAGAAAGATCATAACAGGAAGCCATAATGAATAATCTGAAACTGGAAGCAGCATTAAACGAATTGCTCAGCCCTCATTTAATTAAAGATTATTGCCCGAACGGCCTTCAGGTTGAAGGTAAGACTCAGGTCAAAAAAATCATAACAGGTGTAACAGCATGCCAAGCCCTAATAGAGCGTGCTATTGAAGAAAAAGCGGATGCATTATTAGTTCACCACGGTTTTTTTTGGAAAGGTGAACCCGCTGAAATTCGAGGTATGAAATTTCGTCGTATTAAAGCGCTGATTGAAAATGGTATCAATTTATATGCTTACCATTTGCCGCTAGATGTGCATCCTGAATTGGGTAATAACGCTAAATTGGCACAAATGCTTGAACTGGAAGTGATTGGTGGATTAGAAGATGGTAATCCCCGTTCGGTGGCGATGTACGGACAACTCGACAAAACGATAACGGGTGCTGAATTAGCATCTCGACTTTCTATCGGGTTACATCGTGAGCCTTTGCATATTGGGGATAATGCACCGGCTGATATTAAAACTGTGGGTTGGTGTACTGGCGGTGGACAAGATTATATTGATCTAGCGGCACAAAAAGGGCTTGATGCATTTATTTCGGGTGAGATTTCTGAGCGGACGGTTCACACTGCACGTGAGTTAGGAATTCATTATTTTGCAGCTGGGCACCATGCCACTGAGCGTTATGGCGTGAAGGCATTAGGTGAATGGTTAGCGCAAGAGCATCAATTTGATGTGACGTTTATCGATATTGATAACCCGGTATAAGTTCTACTTTTAAACGACGCATAAATACTAAGAGCCAGAATCTCGCTGCGGTATGAGTACAAAAAAGGTTGAGCTAAATAGCTCAACCTTTTTAATTTCTAATGATTAACTATTATTCGTTAAATCAATGCTATTCACGTTCATGAAGAGGCTTGAATTCACGTTGTAGTTCACCAGTGTAAAGCTGACGAGGACGACCGATACGATTATCAGGGTCACTGTGCATTTCACTCCAGTGTGCAATCCAACCAACAGTACGAGACATGGCAAAAATAACAGTAAACATTGAAACTGGAATACCGATAGCCTTCAAGATTAGACCTGAGTAGAAATCAACATTCGGGTACAGCTTCTTATCGATGAAGTATGGGTCAGAAAGTGCAATACGCTCAAGCTCCATTGCTACGTCCAATAGTGGGTCGTCAATGTTCAACTCTTCAAGTACTTCATGACATGCTTCACGCATTACTGTAGCGCGCGGATCATAGTTTTTGTAAACTCGGTGACCAAAGCCCATTAGACGGAACGGGTCTTCTTTGTCTTTCGCACGTTCTATATATTCTTCAATTTTATCAACGCTGCCAATTTCTTCTAGCATCTTCAGGCAGGCTTCATTCGCACCGCCGTGTGCTGGCCCCCAAAGCGATGCAATACCAGCTGCAATACAGGCAAACGGGTTAGCACCTGAAGATCCAGCTAAACGTACTGTAGATGTTGAAGCATTTTGTTCGTGATCTGCATGCAAGGTAAATATTTTATCCATTGCACGCGCAACAACTGGGCTTACTTCATACTCTTCACACGGAGTCGCAAACATCATATGCAAGAAGTTTTCTGCATAGTTTAGATCGTTGCGAGGGAAGATAAATGGTTGTCCAATTGAGTATTTGTAACACATTGAAGCAAGGGTTGGCATTTTTGATAGCAAACGGAATGCCGTGATTTCACGGTGGCTATCATTGTTGATATCTAATGAATCATGGTAAAACGCTGCAAGCGCTCCGACCACACCACACATAACTGCCATAGGGTGAGCATCTCGACGGAAACCGTGGAAGAAGCTGGCAATTTGCTCATGAACCATCGTGTGACGCGTCACAGTTGTACGGAAAGATTCGTACTGAGCTCGGGTTGGTACTTCACCATATAACAATACGTAACATACTTCTAAGTAGTCAGCGTTATTGGCTAATTGATCGATCGGGTAACCACGGTGTAACAGGATACCTTTGTCGCCATCAATGTAAGTAATTTGAGATTCACATGATGCTGTGGCTAGAAAACCAGGATCAAATGTAAAGTAACCGTTAGCGCCAAGTTTACGCACATCAATTACATCTGGACCCTGAGAGCCCCCAAGAATTGGTAGTTCAATTGGGGCTTTCCCTTCAATATGAAGAGTCGCTTTCTTATCCGCCATAACAATCTCCTTTGCTATTATTATAATCCTAATCCAATACGGACCTCCTTTTGTTGTACCTTTCGTTGGCTCAAATGTCAATTTTGATGCTGTTTTGTGTGCACTTGTTAATAAGTTTAAATAAAAAGGTGTGAATTTCTAAAAGCGTGTTAGATGTCATGTAACGAGGTTTGTGTTTGGTTGTTACGGGGCGTATACTCGCGGCAGGTCTCTGGTTATGCTAATGCCAGAAGCGAATGCTTAAGTTATTAATAATATTAGTTACTTAGGTTGAAGGGTGTTTATATTTGATGTAAAAACAACCTGGCAACCTAACGTTACGTATATGTTGCACTTATTCGCTGGCGTAGCAGATGGCCGGGGAGTTTTATAAAAATAAAATGCTTCAATGGAGCTGAGTGGGCAAACACCGTGAAAGTTAAAAAGCCAAGACCTGTCAATCTTGATCTACAGACGATTCGCTTCCCCTTAACTGCGATTGCGTCAATCCTACACCGCGTATCCGGCGTTATTACGTTCGTTTCTGTTGCAATCTTACTTTGGTTATTGAATATTTCCTTATCTTCCCCTGAAGGTTTTGCAAGCGCAGCCAGCATTGCTGACAGCTTTTTTGTGAAATTTATATTATGGGGTGTGTTAACAGCATTGTTCTATCACATTGTTGTAGGTGTTCGTCACCTAATAATGGATATGGGATATTTTGAAGAAATGGAAACAGGCATTGCAAGCACGAAAGTGAGCTTTGTAATTGTTGCTGTTCTTTCTGTATTTGCTGGAGGCCTAGTATGGTAAACAACGTATCCACTGTCGGCCGTAATGGTATCCACGATTTCATCTTGATTCGCGCAACCGCAATCATTCTAACCCTTTACACCATTTATATGGTCGGTTTTATCGCCTTTGGTCCTGACCTTAGTTTTGAAACTTGGACTGCCTTTTGGGGGCAACTGAGTACTAAGGTTTTCACTATGTTGGCGTTACTCTCGATTCTTGTTCACGCCTGGATTGGGTTGTGGCAAGTATTGACCGATTACATTAAATGCGCTGCTTTGCGTGCAGGCATTCAATTTGGTGTTGTAGCTGTACTTTTTGTTTACCTGTTTTCAGGTTTCTTCATTGTGTGGGGTGTGTAAGTGAGCATTGCAGTTCGTGAGTTTGATGCCGTAGTTATCGGTGCTGGTGGTGCAGGTATGCGCGCAGCACTACAAATTTCTGAACAAGGCCTTAGCTGTGCTTTGTTGTCTAAAGTTTTCCCTACACGTTCTCATACTGTGTCAGCGCAAGGTGGTATTACCGTAGCTCTTGGTAATTCGCATCCTGATAATTGGCAATGGCATATGTACGACACCGTAAAAGGTTCTGATTACATTGGTGATCAGAATGCCATTGAATACATGTGTCAAAACGGACCTAAATCAGTAATCGAGCTTGAAAAAATGGGTCTTCCGTTTTCTCGTTTTGAAGATGGTTCGATTTACCAGCGTCCTTTCGGTGGTCAATCTAAAGCATTTGGTGGCGAACAAGCTGCGCGTACAGCGGCTGCGGCCGACCGTACTGGTCACGCACTTCTTCACACGTTGTACCAACAGAATATCAAGCATAAAACAACTATCTTTTCTGAGTGGTATGCACTTGATTTAGTTAAAAACCAAGACGGTGCAATTCTTGGTTGTACCGCCATTTGTATGGAAACAGGTGAAACTTGTTACTTTAAATCGAAGGCGACAATTTTAGCAACTGGTGGTGCAGGTCGTATTTATGCATCAACAACGAATGCATTTATTAATACTGGCGACGGTGTTGGTATGGCACTTCGTGCTGGCGTACCAATGCAAGACATCGAAATGTGGCAATTCCACCCTACGGGTATTGCTGGTGCTGGTGTATTAGTGACGGAAGGTTGCCGTGGTGAAGGCGGTTACTTGCTGAATAAAGACGGCGAACGTTTCATGGAGCGTTATGCGCCTAATGCGAAAGATCTTGCTGGCCGAGACGTTGTTGCGCGCTCAATGATGGTTGAAATTCGTGAAGGGCGTGGCTGTGATGGCCCATGGGGTCCACACCTTAAGCTTAAATTGGATCACCTTGGTAAAGATGTACTTGAATCTCGTCTTCCTGGTATTTGTGAATTGTCGCGTACATTCGCACATATCGACCCAGTGAAAGAGCCCATTCCAGTAATCCCAACATGTCACTACATGATGGGTGGTGTACCTACGCAGGTTTCTGGTCAAGCGCTAAAACAAAACAGTGCCGGTCAAGATGAAGAAGTACAGGGTCTATTTGCTTGTGGTGAAATTGCCTCGGTATCGGTACATGGTGCCAACCGTTTAGGTGGCAACTCATTGCTTGATTTAGTTGTATTTGGTCGTGCGACTGGCTTACATCTAGGTGAAACGCTTTCTGCGCAATCTGAAGCTCGCCCTGCAAGTGAATCTGATATTGAAGCATCTTTAGCGCGTGTAAATCGTTGGAACAATACGCAAAAAGGTGAAGATCCAGTTCAAATCCGTAAAGATTTACAGTCTTGTATGCAAAACAACTTCTCGGTATTCCGTGAAGGTGAGGCTATGGCGACAGGCTTAGAAGAACTGAAAGCTATCCGTGAGCGCCTGAAAGATGCACGTCTAGACGATACGTCGACTGAATTCAACACTCAGCGCATTGAATGTTTAGAGCTTGATAATTTAATGGAAACTGCATACGCGACAGCTGTTGCTGCGAACTTCCGAACAGAAAGTCGTGGTGCACATGCTCGTTTCGACTTCCCTGAGCGTGATGATGAGAATTGGCTATGTCACTCAATTTACAACCCTGAGACAGAGCAAATGTCGAAGCGTGATGTAAATATGAAACCGATTTCTCGCGAAGCGTTCCCGCCGAAAGCGCGTACTTACTAGGGAAGGGAAGACTCATGAAACTGAATTTTTCAATTTATCGTTATAATCCAGACATTGATAATGCGCCGCACATGAAAGGTTATACCCTTGATGTGCCAGAAGGCTCTGACATGATGGTTCTGGACGCATTAATTTTGCTGAAAGAACAAGATCCGACACTTGCTTTCCGTCGCTCATGTCGTGAAGGCGTGTGTGGTTCTGATGGTGTAAATATGAATGGCACGAATGGCCTAGCTTGTATTACTCCGTTGTCAGCATTAGTCAATGATAAAACGATTGTTATTCGTCCATTACCGGGTTTGCCGGTTATTCGTGATTTGATCATTGATATGGAACAGTTTTACGCGAACTACGCGAAAGTGAAACCGTATCTGATTGATGATGGTGCAATACCGCCTGCACGTGAAAACCTTCAATCACCAGAAGATCGTGCTCATCTTGACGGTTTATACGATTGTATTATGTGTGCTTGTTGTTCAACATCTTGTCCGTCTTTCTGGTGGAATCCAGATAAATTCATCGGACCAGCTGGTCTGTTGGCAGCGTACAGATGGCTAATTGATAGCCGAGATACAGCAACAGATGAACGATTGTCTGATCTAGACGACGCTTTTAGCGTTTTCCGTTGCCATGGCATCATGAACTGTGTAAATGTTTGTCCTAAGGGATTAAATCCAACCAAAGCAATTGGTCATATTAAATCAATGCTGCTTAAACGAGCGGTATAAGTAAAAGAATTATCGATATGCTAGCCTGACCTACTTACTTAGTAAGGCTAGCTTTTAAGTCCGGCTTAGAGACCGGGAAAACGGCGATAACTAGTGGTTAAGGGAAAACAATGCAGAACGGCGTTATGAAGGCATGGCTTGAGTCTTCACACTTAGCTGGCGCCAATGCGACTTATGTAGAAGACCTCTACGAGTTGTATCTTAGCGACCCAGAATTAGTTGATGAACAATGGCAAACCGTTTTTGGTGATTTGCCTGTAGTTAATGAGAATGTTGTAGAACAGCCTCATTCACGTGTTCGTGATTATTTCCGACGTCTAGCAAAAGAAACAACCCATCTAAGCGCTACCGTCAGTGATCCAGATGTAGATGTTAAGCAAGTTAAGGTATTGCAGTTAATTAACGCATACCGTTTCCGTGGGCATCAACACGCAAACCTCGATCCTTTAGGATTGTGGGAACAGGAACGAGTTCTTGAACTTGCCCCTGAATTCCATAATTTGACTGAGGATGATTTTAATGAAAGTTTCAACGTCGGTTCTTTTGCCGTTGGTCAAGAAACGATGAAGCTTTCAGAAATATATGCAGCACTGAAGAAAACCTATTGTGGTTCTATCGGCGCAGAATATATGCATATTACAAATACGGATGAAAAACGTTGGATTCAACAACGTCTTGAATCTGTATCAAGTACAGGTACGTTTAGTAAAGATGAAAAGCAATGTTTTCTTGAAGAGCTAACAGCTGCTGAAGGTCTTGAGCGTTATCTTGGTGCAAAATTCCCTGGAGCGAAACGCTTCTCGTTGGAAGGTGGTGATGCCCTTATTCCAATGATGAAAGAACTGATCCGTCATGCTGGCAGTCAGGGTGTACGTGAAGTTGTTGTTGGTATGGCTCACCGTGGTCGTCTCAACATGCTTGTTAACGTTCTGGGTAAAAAACCGCAAGACTTGTTTGATGAGTTTGCGGGTAAGCATGGGGACAGCTGGGGGACAGGTGATGTGAAGTATCACCAAGGTTTCTCTGCTGACTTCGCAACACCTGGTGGTGATGTGCATTTAGCTCTCGCATTTAACCCGTCACACCTAGAAATTGTTAACCCTGTTGTTGTCGGCTCTGTTCGTGCTCGTCAAGATCGCTTAGGTGATAGTGACGGTTCGAAAGTATTGCCGATTACACTTCATGGTGACTCTGCGATTGCAGGGCAGGGTGTTGTAGCTGAAACATTTAACATGTCTCAGGCTCGCGGCTACCGCGTTGGTGGTACTGTGCGTATCGTCGTGAATAACCAAATCGGCTTTACAACGTCCAATCCTCAAGATATGCGATCAACGGAATACTGTACTGATATCGCGAAAATGGTCCAAGCACCTATTTTTCACGTTAATGCTGATGATCCAGAAGCCGTAGCGTTTGTTACGCGTATCGCATTTGATTTCCGTAATACATTCAAACGTGATGTTGTTATTGATTTGGTTTGTTACCGACGCCATGGTCATAACGAAGCTGATGAGCCCAATGCAACTCAGCCATTGATGTATCAGAAAATCAAAAAGCACCCAACGCCGCGTAAAATTTATGCTGATACATTGACTGATAGCGGAATCTTCGAGTTAGAAACAGCAACAAGCTTTGTTAACGAATATCGTGATGCGCTTGACCGCGGCGAATGTGTGGTTAAAGAATGGCGCCCGATGAAACTGCATTCAGTAGATTGGGCTCCATACCTTGGTCATGACTGGACAGTTGATTGGGCAAGCAAAGTTGAACGTGATCGTTTACAAGAGCTTGGCCAGCGTATTTGTCAGTTCCCTGAAAGCCATACCCTACAAGGGCGAGTGCAGAAGCTGTATAACGACCGTTTATCCATGTTAGCGGGTGATAAGCTTGTTGATTGGGGGATGGCAGAAACATTAGCGTATGCAACCTTAGTTGATGACGGTAATCGTATTCGCATTACAGGACAAGATTCTGGCCGTGGTACATTCTTTCACCGCCACGCTGTATTGCATAACCAAGCAGATGCCAGCACCTATGTGCCGCTAGCGCACCTGCATGATAAGCAAGGTCCATTCGAAGTTATCGATTCGGTTCTTTCTGAAGAAGCAGTGTTAGCATTCGAATACGGTTACGCGACTGCAGAACCAAGTGGTTTAACCATTTGGGAAGCACAGTTTGGTGACTTTGCCAACGGCGCTCAGGTTGTTATCGATCAGTTTATTAGTTCTGGTGAACAGAAGTGGGGACGTATGTGTGGCTTAACCATGCTGTTGCCACACGGTTATGAAGGACAAGGCCCTGAGCACTCATCTGCTCGCCTTGAACGTTACTTGCAGCTTTGTGCTGAGCAAAATATGCAGGTTATCGTGCCATCTACACCTGCACAGGTTTATCACATGCTGCGCCGTCAGGTTGTACGCCCTATGCGTCGTCCAATGATCGTGATGTCACCTAAATCACTGCTTCGTCATCCACTGTGTGTTTCAACGATGGAAGACTTAGCGGAAGGTACATTCCAACCGGCGATTGGCGAGGTGGATGCACTAGAGCCGACACAAGTGAAACGTGTCGTGTTCTGTTCTGGTAAGGTTTATTACGATCTTCTAGAGCAACGTCGTAAGAATGAACAAACAGATGTTGCTATTGTTCGTATTGAACAACTATACCCATTCCCTAAAGAAGATGTTGAAGCTACATTGGCTGATTATCAACATGTTACCGACTATGTTTGGTGTCAAGAAGAGCCTCAAAACCAAGGTGCATGGTATTCAAGTCAACATAACTTCCGTTCAGCATTGCCAACAGGCTCTGATTTGAATTATGCAGGTCGCCCTGCATCGGCGTCACCGGCTGTGGGTTACATGTCGGTGCACCTTAAGCAGCAGAAAGCGTTAATTGAAGACGCTCTGACTATCACAGAATAAGAACTGGAAACAAAAGGACAAAACCGATATGACGATCGAAATTCTGGTTCCTGATTTACCTGAATCCGTTGCTGATGCGACAGTTGCGACTTGGCACAAGCAGCCTGGCGACTTTGTTACACGCGATGAAGTATTAGTTGATATTGAAACTGACAAAGTAGTGTTGGAAGTTCCAGCGCCTCAAGATGGTATCTTAGAAGCAATTATTGAAGCTGATGGCACCACTGTTTTATCTAAGCAGTTAATTGGTAAGATTAAAGCGGGTGCGGTTGCCGGTGAACCAACAAAGGATGTGCCAGCAGCAGCTGAATCATCGCCGAACAAGCGCAATACGGCTTCACTGACTGAAGAAACGAATGAAGCACTAAGCCCTGCTGTACGCCGTCTACTTGGCGAACACAGCATTGAAGCATCTGCCGTTAAAGGTACAGGTGTTGGCGGTCGAATCACTCGTGAAGATGTGGAAGCTTACCTAAAAAATGGTACTGCTCCAGCTGCAGCACCTGTTGCTGAAGCTAAAATCGAAGCGCCTCTTGCTGCGCGTAGTGAGAAACGTGTACCTATGACACGTCTACGTAAGCGTGTTGCAGAGCGTTTGCTTGAAGCTAAAAATAGCACAGCAATGCTAACAACGTTTAACGAAGTGAACATGAAACCAATCATGGATCTTCGTAAGCAATACAAAGATATCTTTGAAGAGCGTCATGGTATTCGTTTAGGTTTCATGTCTTTCTACGTGAAAGCGGTTGTTGAAGCGCTAAAACGTTACCCTGAAGTGAATGCATCAATTGATGGCGATGAGATTGTTTATCACAACTTCTTCGATGTCAGTATTGCGGTGTCAACACCGCGTGGCTTAGTAACCCCTGTTCTGCGTGACTGTGACAAACTAAGCCTTGCTGAAATCGAGAAAGGTATTCGTGAACTCGCAATCAAAGGCCGTGACGGTAAGCTTACTGTTGATGAGTTGATTGGCGGTAACTTTACAATTACTAACGGTGGAGTCTTCGGTTCTCTGATGTCTACGCCGATTATCAACCCACCACAAGCAGCAATTTTGGGTATGCATAAAATTGCAGATCGCCCAATGGCTGTAGATGGTAAGGTTGAAATCTTACCTATGATGTATCTTGCATTGTCTTATGATCACCGCTTAGTTGATGGCCGTGAGTCAGTGGGTTACTTGGTAACAATTAAAGATCTACTAGAAGACCCAACACGTCTATTGCTAGACGTTTAATATCTAAAAAGCTAAGCCGGACAGGCTCAACGTCCGGCTTACATAAAAGCTTGAAGATAGAATGACGAAGAAATACCCAAGAGTATTTCATATGGATATAACACTTCCCCCTAAGGGATATAAAACGGATAGAACATCATGAATTTGCATGAATACCAAGCAAAACAGCTTTTTGCTGAGTACGGTCTGCCAGTTCCAGAAGGTTTCGCATGTGATACAGCGCAAGAAGCATTTGAAGCGGCTGGTCGTATTAGTACAGATAAGAAAGTTGTTAAGTGTCAGGTACACGCAGGCGGCCGTGGTAAAGCGGGCGGCGTAGAGATACATGATACGAAAGACGGTGTTAAAGAATTTGCTCAAAAATGGCTGGGAAAAAACCTAGTCACTTTCCAAACAGATGCAAATGGTCAACCAGTAACGAAAATTTTGGTTGAAGAAGCGTCTAACATCGCAAATGAATTATATTTAGGTGCAGTTGTAGACCGTGCTACACGTCGCATCGTATTCATGGCATCGACTGAAGGTGGTGTGGATATTGAAAAAATTGCTGAAGAAACGCCAGAACTTATTCACCAAGCTGCGATTGATCCATTGGTTGGCCCTCAGCCATACCAAGGGCGTGAGCTTGCATTTAAACTTGGCTTAGTTGGCGATCAAATTAAGCAATTCGTTAAGATTTTTCTGGGTCTAGGCAACATGTTTGCTCAATACGACTTAGCTCTATTAGAAATCAATCCACTTGTTGTTACTGCTGAAGGTAACCTTTTGTGTCTTGATGGAAAAATCAACATTGATTCAAATGCAATGTACCGTCAACCTAAGCTACGTGAAATGCACGATCCATCTCAAGAAGATGAGCGCGAAGCACACGCAGCACAGTGGGAACTTAACTATGTTGCACTAGACGGTAGCATTGGTTGTATGGTTAATGGTGCTGGACTGGCTATGGGTACGATGGATATCGTAAACCTACACGGCGGCCAGCCTGCTAACTTCCTGGATGTAGGCGGCGGCGCAACAAAAGAGCGTGTAACTGAAGCATTTAAGATCATCCTATCGGATACGAATGTTAAAGCGGTTCTTGTAAATATTTTTGGCGGTATCGTACGTTGTGATCTTATTGCTGATGGCATTATCGGTGCTGTTGAAGAGGTTGGCGTTAAAGTACCAGTAGTTGTTCGTCTTGAAGGTAACAACGCACCTCTAGGTTCGAAAAAACTTGCGGAAAGTGGTCTGAATATTATTGCTGCGACTTCATTAACTGAAGCTGCGGAAAAAGTAGTTGCTGCAGCGGAGGGCAAATAATGTCTGTACTAATTAATAAAGATACGAAAGTTATTTGTCAGGGCTTCACTGGTGGTCAAGGTACTTTCCATTCAGAGCAAGCTATCGCATACGGTACAAAAATGGTTGGTGGTGTTTCACCTGGTAAAGGCGGAACAACGCATCTTGATCTTCCTGTATTTAATACAGTACGCGAAGCCGTTGAAGAAACTGGCGCAACAGCATCAGTTATCTATGTACCAGCTCCTTTCTGTAAAGATGCCATCCTTGAAGCAATCGATGCTGGCATTAAGTTAATCGTAACGATAACTGAAGGTATTCCAACGCTTGATCTTCTTGACGTAAAAGTACGTTTAGACGAAGCTGGCGTAGTGATGATTGGTCCTAACTGTCCGGGTGTTATTACTCCAGACGAATGTAAGATCGGTATCATGCCTGGTCATATTCATCAGAAAGGTAAAGTAGGTATTGTATCTCGTTCAGGTACGCTTACTTACGAAGCTGTCAAGCAAACTACAGACGAAGGTTTCGGTCAGTCTACGTGTGTTGGTATTGGTGGCGACCCTATCCCTGGTTCTAACTTCATTGATATTCTTAAGCTCTTCCAAGAAGACCCTGAAACTGAAGCAATCGTAATGATTGGTGAAATCGGTGGTACTGCAGAAGAAGAAGCGGCAGCATTCATCAAAGCTAACGTAACTAAACCTGTTGTTTCTTACATCGCTGGTGTTACGGCTCCTCCTGGTAAGCGCATGGGTCATGCTGGTGCGATTATTTCTGGTGGTAAAGGCACTGCTGAAGATAAGTTTGCAGCCCTTGAAGAAGCTGGTGTTAAAACTGTTAAAAGCCTAGCTGATATCGGTAAAGCACTGCGTGAAGTTACTGGTTGGTAATCATTCACTGCTTTATAGCTAATTGCTAATAAAAAAAGCCTGTCTATTATTGAGATAGGCTTTTTTATTTGAAGTGTGTCCTGCTCTGAAATGTATTTCTGAGGTTTATTCACTGTTCGTTAAGCAGAAGTATATTTTAATTACAGTATAACCACTAAAAATTGAACGGTGTATTTAATGACTATGAATAAGTACAAAATACTCTTTGTATTGCTGTTTTTTGCGGGTAATTTACAAGCAAAAGAAGATAAAGCAGCGTATCAAGATTGTGTCTTACAGTATGTAACGGGAACGGAAGATCCGAGTGCTGCAAGCATGTTAACCCATGCCTGTAATCAGCTTTATGTCGATAACTTCATGCTGTCAGAAAAAGATGCTAACTATAATCAATGTTTACTTGATTACCTGCCGGATTCAAAAAATAGAGCAGTATCAATGAAAGTAAAACAAACATGTAATGAGAAACACCGTAGCTTTTTTAATTAAGTATTTAAGTACATGCTTTTAATCTATTGTGTTTGTCGTTAATAAAGAAAAGCCAGCAATGCATGCTGGCTTTTCTTTGTTTACAATAATGTATTCGTAATACTCGGTGCTATCTTTCTGCTCTTTTCAGTTGACTCAGCATGAACATCGCAGCTGCTGCGACAACAACAGAAGGACCAGCAGGTGTGTCATAATGCCATGACATTGCAAGACCTATAAATACTGCAATAATGCCAATGACAGAGGCCATACACGCCATCATTTCTGGGCTATGAGAGAATCGACGGGCGGTTGCTGCTGGAATAATGAGTAATGATGTAATAATTAATGCGCCAACAAATTTCATTGCCACGGCGATAACCATGCCCACCATTAACATCAGTGCCAGTCGCATTAAGTCTACATTAACGCCTTCAACTTGTGCCATGTCTTCATTGATGGTCATTGAGAGTAGCGGACGCCAAAGTGTGATCAGCGCACCAAGTACTAAAATCCCCCCGCCGTATATCCACATCAAATCAGCGGTTGTAACGGCCAGTAGATCGCCGAAAAGGTAAGACATTAAATCGATACGAACATGATCAAGAAAACTCACTGCCACTAAGCCTAACGACAATGCACTGTGTGCCAAAATACCGAGTAAGGTATCTGTTGCGACATATTTTTGTTTTTGCAAGCTCACTAAAATAACGGCTAGCACCATACAACAAATAATTAGCGCCAAGTTTAGGTTTATATCAAATAGAAAACCGAGGGCTATCCCTAGTAATGATGCGTGAGATAATGTATCACCAAAGTAAGCCATTTTTCGCCATACAACGAAAGAACCCAGTGGCCCCGCAAGAATTGCGATACCAATACCAGCAGCAAGCGCAGGAAGAAGAAACTCAAGCATTATCGTGTCCGTGTTGTTTATTATGTTGGCATGGGCCGACAGGGCTACCTGCTAAGTCGTGATCATGATTATGATGATGGTGATATAATGCGAGTTGCTCACTCTGCTGTTGACCAAATAACGCAACATATGAAGGGTGATTAGTAATTGTATCGGGCTCACCTGAACAACAAATATGATGATGTAAACAAATAACGTTATCTGTTTTTGCCATCACTAAATGTAGATCGTGCGATACCATTAAGATCGAACAATTTAATATATCGCGAAGGCTTTGAATTAGATTGTAGAGTTCAAGTTGACCATTTACATCCACACCTTGAACAGGCTCATCTAGCACTAATACGTCGGGTTTTTGCAATAGTGCACGTGCTAATAAAACCCGCTGCATTTCACCACCCGATAACGAATGCATATCACTATGATGTAAGTGAGTGCCACCGACTAAGGTTAATGCTTCCTTCCTTGCATTTTCGTCATAGCGACCAGCTAGACGCATGAAGCGGTCGACCGTTAATGGCAAGGTTGAGTTGAGTTGTAACTTCTGCGGTACGTAACCAATCGTAATTCCTTTTTGACGAACAACGTGTCCTGCAGAAGGTTTACGTAGTCCTGTAATGACTTTAACCAAGGTCGATTTACCTGCACCATTAGGACCAATCAGTGTTGTGATCTGCCCTCGTTCAAGTTTCATTGATACTTGGTCAAGTACATGCCGGTCACCAAAAGTGACAGTCACCGATTGTAATTCAACTAACGTTGTCATAAAAAAGAATGCTTATAGAGGTTTGCAAAAGTAAGGTGTTATATTATAACATCACACTATCTTGCTCGTCATCTTTAATTTTTATAGGAACTCTTATGCGTCGCTTTACCTTGTGGTGTAGTGCCATTGTGTTAGCTTTTTCAACAACAGTATCAGCAAAAGACTTTACGGTTGTGACCACGGTGAAGCCATTAAATTTAATTGTGCAAGAACTGGTAGACGGTGTAACAACCAGTGAGAGCATTTTACCCCCGGGTACCTCTCCACATGATTATGCATTACGCCCTTCAGATGTTAAAAAAATTCAGGATGCTGATTTGGTGATATGGGTGGGGCCGGAGTTGGAACGTTTCCTCACCAAATTGTTAACAGAAAAAGAGAACAGTTTAGCCATTACACAGTCGCATTCAGTCGATTTTCGCCATTATGATCATGAAAAAGTTATCGACCATGGTGACCATAAACATAGTCATGATGGTATAGATCCACATCTATGGTTAGGGCCAAAGCAAGTAATTCAAACTGCAAATGTGATCACTAGCGCGCTTGTTAAGCATGATCCATTGCATAAAAATGAATATGAAGCTAACCTTTCTCAGTTCACTGCAGAGGTGGAAGGGGCAATTCTAGCGCTAGAAAATAAGTTGAAGCCGGTAGCTAACCATGGCTACTTTGTTTTTCATGACGGTTATGGTTATTTTGAAGAACAATTTGGATTAAACAATCTTGGTCATTTTACGGTAGAGCCAGATCGTAGGCCAGGTGCGAAGACGCTAATCTCAATTCGTCGAACATTACAAGATCAACAAGCTTCTTGCGTCTTTAGTGAGCCTCAGTTTTCACCTTCTGTTATTAACAGTGTAATTAATGGCACTGAAGTGAAGATAGGTACTCTTGATCCGATGGCAACAAATATTGCTGAGGGCAAGGGAGGTTATGTCCAATTCCTAGAGGAGTTGGGGGAAAGTTTTAGCAAGTGTCTTAAATAAAAATGAAATTTTACAAGGTTGCAACTTCTTCAGCTAAACAGTTACCTCGGCAGCATCGGATTGCGTTGGCCTCCACGTCATTGTTGGTGGCTCTTGCCCTTCTTTGGCAACCTGGTAAACATACTACTCCTACGTTTCAGTCTACTCAGCGAGTTGAGATTCAACTCGCTCATGATGATATTGAAATTTTGTCAGAAAATAATAGCGAGCCTTTAGGTGCCGTTATTGACCAAGCCGATCCTGAGTTTTTAGCGCCTAAAGATGAATTAGAGCAGAAGCTTGATGCAGTAACAGATGTTGCACACTCCCATACTGTCACATCAGGTGACACCCTAGGGTCTATATTCTCGCAATATGCGATACCAATAAGCGACATGTATCGCTTAATTGATGCGAATAAAACAGTTCAAAACTTACATATAGGGCAAAGCATTACATGGTCGTTGAATAAAGAGGGGAAAGTGAAAGAGCTTTCTATTCAGCGTAATAAAAAAATGACCGATACTTTTGTGTTAGGCCCTAAAGGTTATACCTATAAAGCCGTTGAAAAAACGGGTGTAATTCAATCAGTCTTTTTAACGGGACGAGTTTCAGGAAGCTTTTATAATTCAGCACAAGCTGCTGGTTTATCACCGTCACAAATCCAAACTGTCGTAAAAGCATTGCAATGGAAATTTGATTTTGGACGAGAAGCCCGAAAAGGTGACCGTTTTGCTGTCTCTGTTGATCGTGAATTCATTGATGGTAAATCGGTGGGACGAGGGGATGTTAAGGCTCTCTTTTATTTAAGTGGTAATCGAGAAGTTTTCATAATGCGTCACTCCGATGGTCAGTTTTATGATGTGAATGGCCAAAGCTTGAATCGCGCTCTTCGACGTTACCCAACGGCGAAACGTTATCGTATCAGTTCGTCGTTTAACCCTAATCGTAAGCACCCTGTAACAGGGCGGATCTCGCCACACAATGGTACCGACTTTGCTGTGCCTATTGGTACGCCAATACTGTCAGCAGGAGACGGTGTTGTGGTGAAGTCGAGATATCACGCGTTGGCGGGTAATTACATTGTCGTTAAGCACGGGCGTGACTATATGACGCGCTATCTGCATTTGAGTAAGCGCTTAGTCAAAGTTGGCGATAGAATAAAAATGGGTGAACGCATTGCTTTAAGTGGCAATACTGGACGTTCAACGGGTCCACATCTCCATTTCGAATTGATTAAAAACAATCGCCCGGTGAATGCAATGAAAGTACCGTTACCTCAAGCTGCACCCATAGCAGGGAAAGCACGCGCAGTGTTTAAACAGGAAGCAAGCGAAGAGAAGCAAAGATTATTGAGTGTTATGCCTGGTTAAACTTGTTTAGATTGGTATTAGTACGTAATTGGAAAAAGCGCACTGAGTGCGCTTTTTTTATGGATTCAAAATACTTGAAAGAAGAATAAGACTTCCTAAAACAAGACTTTTCATTTTTGGAATCAATGAATCCATATGTGAATTGATAAATATTGATTTTAAACAAGATAGAATGCAACTGAATGTGTAAGATCTTGAGTGGAAATACTAATAATTCTTATTAAGGTAGTCATTTACTATGAAACTGTCTGAGTTGTCTTGCGGTGAAAGCGGTATTGTCACCCATTTATCTGATCTTCCTACTGCTACCCGTAAAAAGTTGATGGTAATGGGACTATTGCCTAACACTGAAATTACGGTTGTGCGTTTTGCTCCTCTGGGAGATCCTCTTCAGGTTCGAGTTCGTGGTGTTAATATTGCCTTACGTAAGCAAATTGCTGCAGATATTGAAGTGGAGGCACATTAATGAAATACAATATTTTAACTGTTGGTAACCCAAACAGCGGTAAAACAACTTTATTTAATGGCCTTACTGGTGCAAAGCAGCAAGTTGGTAACTGGGCTGGTGTAACTGTTGAAAAGAAGACGGGTAACTATCAATGTGCTGGTGATCATTTTGCATTAACAGACTTGCCTGGTATCTATAACTTAGACAGTGCAAATGATGCAAATAGTTTAGATGAAGCGATTGCTTCCCGCGCTATTTTAACAACACCAGCTGATGTCATTATTAATGTGGTTGATGCATCTTGCCTTGAACGTAGTCTGTATATGACATTGCAATTACGTGAGTTAGGACGCCCAATGGTGGTCGTCCTAAATAAAATGGATGTGCTACAACGTCAGCGTCAGGTATTGGATGTTAAAGCGTTAGAAAAAATGCTTGGATGCCCTGTTTTATGTTTATCAGCAAACAATTTAAAACAAGTAGAAGCCTTCAAAACTAGCCTACATAAAATGCTTGCACAAGGTGTAGCGGTTGGCGACATGCTTTTAGATTACGGTAAGAATTTTGAATCAGCAATTGCTGAACTTGAAAGTTTATTTTCTAATGATCAACTAAACGCTCGTTCTCAAGCTATTCGTGTATTAGAGAATGATACCTTGGTAATTAATGGCTTATCTGAAACAGATAAGAGTAAAGCATGTAATATACGTAATAAATTATTAGTTGAAGTTGACCCTGATATTCAAGTTGCTGATGTGCGTTATACCTATTTACATCAACTTTGCCAAAAAGTGCGTCGTCAAGAAGGTAAATTAAGCCGAAGCATTAGCGACAAAATTGATGCTGTATTATTACACCGCGCATTTGGTATACCATTCTTCTTCGTTGTTATGTATTTGATGTTTATGTTCTCTATCAATATTGGTAGTGCATTCATCGATTTCTTTGATATTAGTGTTGGTGCGATCTTAGTTGATGGTGGTCATTATCTATTAGATGGGCATTTACCGGTCTGGTTGGTGACGGTTATTGCTGATGGTGTTGGTGGTGGTGTTCAAACTGTTGCGACCTTCATTCCTGTTATAGCATGTTTGTACTTATTCTTAGCAGTGCTTGAAAGCTCTGGCTACATGGCGCGAGCTGCCTTCGTGCTAGATAAGGTGATGCAGAAAGTCGGCTTGCCAGGTAAAGCGTTTGTACCATTGGTATTAGGCTTTGGCTGTAACGTCCCTTCAATTATGGCGACACGTACTCTAGAGCAAGAGCGTGAACGTAAACTGGCAGCCGCAATGGCGCCATTTATGTCATGTGGTGCTCGTTTACCCGTTTACGCTTTATTTGCGGCCGCATTTTTCCCTAATAATGGTCAAAACGTAGTTTTCGGTCTTTATGTGCTAGGTATTTTTGCTGCTGTAATGACGGGTGTTGTTCTTCGTTACACGCTATATCCAGGCAAGAGCGACAGTTTCATTATGGAGATGCCAGATTACGAGTTTCCAACTATGCGTAATGTGGGCATTAAAACATGGCAGAAGCTAAAGCGTTTTGTATTTGGTGCCGGTAAGACGATTGTTGTTGTTGTTGCCTGCCTAAGCTTTTTCAACTCATTGGGTACTGACGGTACATTTGGCAATGAAGACAGTGAAAATTCAGTGCTATCAAGAGCGGCACAAATCGTAACACCTGTTCTTTCGCCTATTGGTGTAAAAGAAGATAACTGGCCAGCGACGGTTGGTATAATCACTGGTATTTTTGCGAAAGAAGCTGTAGTTGGTACGCTAAACAGCTTGTATGCTCCTTCGGTAGATGAAGACGCAGAGTATGATTTATTTGGAAGTTTACAAGAAGCGGTAGCATCAATTCCTGCAAACTTAGCTGATCTTAGCTATTCGGATCCCCTTGGTATTACCGTCGGCGAGCTAGATGATTTAAGTACAGCAGCTGAAGAGCAAGAAGTCGATCAGTCTATCTTTGGTAATATTCAAGCGCACTTTGTGAGTTCTGCTGCGGCAATGTCTTATTTAATATTCATTTTGTTATATACGCCTTGTGCGGCTGCTATGGGGGCGTATGTTCGTGAATTTGGTCAGAAGTTCTCTGTATTTATTGCAGGCTGGACAATGCTGTTAGCATACACATTTGCAACTATTTTCTACCAAGTAGCGCATTTCACTGACCATCCGGTAAGTAGCATGGGATGGATAGCTTTCTTTGTATTGATTAATGTTGGGTTGTTTATTGTGTTTAAATACCAAGGGCAAAAACAACAAAAAGAATTGGCATTATTATGATACTTCAACAGCTAAAGCAATATATAGAACAACATGGGCGTTCGAGCCGTAGTAATTTAGCTACTCATTTTGGAATGTCTGCTGATGGCGTTGAAGCAATGTTAGCCGTTTGGATCCGCAAAGGACTTATTGGTAAAGAGCTAGTGGGCTGCGATAGTGATGGTTGTCGCCAATCAGCAAAAGAAGTCTGGTACCGATGCTTAGATGCAAACGAGTTATCAGTAACCGTTATGCGTTAATCTTTGCGATATAAGAAATAGAGTATGAAAGGCAACCTGCGGGTTGCCTTTTTAATGCGTGCTGTTTGATAAACGGTTAATCATGACAGCGTTATGCTGAAACAAATCCTGTTATGTTGCTCAGATCTACACGAAGATCTTCTGCTAATGCGAGTTGTAGCTCTTCATCACGCTGTGTGCCATCTGTATTGCCCCAAACTGGCCCTGGCCATGCAACATCAACCTTAAAGCGTGCGATGTGATGAACATGCAATTGAGGAACGAGGTTACCTAGTGCCCCTACATTAATTTTATCTGCTTGATAGTTATTTTCTAATAACGAAGCAACCGCGCTTGATTCACGCATAAGCTGATACTGCTCATCTTCAGGAAGGTGATGAATTTCGGTTAAGTCTTCTTTGCGCGGTACTAGAATTAACCATGGCCCTAATGCTTCCTTAGACAGTAGCACCTGACAAAGCGGTAAATCACCTAAGATTGTGGTATCTGACGCTAATCGCGAATGTAGTATGAAACTCATTGTAAATATTCCTTAAGAGTACAGTGTTGCTCACAAGCTGAAACATTGTCGATTTCTATAAATAGGTACATCGGTATTCTGACATTATCTTTGAAATAAAGACATTAAGACTCTGCTAACTGTCGGTGTATTTATTCAGGTATAAGCGTTGTTGAGTAATAGGTGTTTATGAGTGGTTAGCTTGTTAAACAAGTCTTTGTTGCTTGAGTGGAGATAAAAATGGTTAATGAATATCAGCAAGTTTTGGACTTTTGGTTTGGTGAGTTGGATGGTGAAGTCCCTAAAAATGATAAGAACGCCTTGTGGTTTAAAGGTGATAAAGGTACCGATACATTAATCACCGAGCAGTATAGAGACCTAGTGAGTCGTGCAGGACGAGGTGAGTTAGGCAAGTGGGCAGAAACGCCTAAAGGTGCGTTAGCACTTATCATCTTACTCGATCAGTTTACTCGAAATATTTACCGTGGGTTAAGTGCAGCATTTCGCTACGATTCATTGGCTCTTGCTATTTGTAAGCGAGGGTTAGCAAAAAATCAAGATGAAGAATTAACGCCAATTGAACGGGTTTTTTTCTATCTACCATTAGAGCATTCAGAAACACAGGAAGATCAGGAAGAGTGCGTATTTCGTTTTGATCGCTTGCGGCAGACAGTGTTACCAGAAAATGCAGTGATCTTTGAAGGCTTCTATAAGTATGCGGTGAGCCATCATGAGGTTATTGTGTTATTTGGTCGCTTCCCACACCGTAATGCTGTTCATGGTCGACTGTCGACCCCAGAAGAAATGCATTGGCTAAACAGTGGCGGACAGCGTTTTGGGCAATAAAGTGATGAGCGGTAAAAACCACCGAGAGAAAAGCACTTGATATTAAGCGTAGGCGATTTACTTTATATCGGCTTTGTGAGGGAAAAGGTCATTCTTTTGCTTCAAATATTAGGATGACCTTTTTCATGCAATATATGTCGTTGAGCGCTTTTGTTAGTTTAACGCTATTGTTAATTTAAAGGTAGTACGCGGTTTCTGCCTAATTGTTTAGCCTGATTCATAAAGGTATCGGCGCGGTCAATTAAACATTCACCTGACTCATTTGGCTGCTTTTCTGCAACGCCAAAAGATGCGGTTATTGAGTTAACACGCTGGCCTGTTTTTTTATCAATGACAGAAATTCGTTCAAATGCTCGTCTGAATGTTTCAGCTTGTTGACGTGCCGATGCCTTCATTTTATGAGGAAGAATAATAGCGAACTCCTCGCCACCAAAGCGATAAGCTTGAGCATAATCACGGCAACTTTCTTTTAAACGGCGGGCGATGGTTTTCAGTACTTGATCGCCCATTAAGTGGCCGAAGTTATCATTGAAATCTTTAAATTTATCGATATCTAACAGAATTAAACTAAGTGGTGTGTTGTTTTCAATGTAATGTTGAAAATCTCGTTCAAAAGCACGGCGATTTAAAATACCGGTAAGTGCATCTTCATTGGCTTCTTTTTGGCTTTCGGCGAGCGCTTCACGCAGTGTGGTTATTTCATCTTTTGCGGTGTTTAGTTGACCTTTAAATGTACCTGTTGAAGCTTGAATTTGACGAGACTCTCGAATGAGATCTCTAACAAGCTTCATTGTATCGTCAAGCGATAAACCATTTTGTTCTGCGGTTTCGAGCTGATCAAAACTTTTTGTTAATACCCCTTGGAATGTTTCGGTATCAGATAACGCATCGGCCATTGTATGTGAGAGCTCTTGTACCATAGCCGTAAGGCTCTGTTTGACTTGTCGCACATCTCGTTCTGTTTGATTGGCTAAGTGTTCCTGATATAACGATTCACATAATGTGGGTGTACATAACCCAAGTTCAGCAATGCCTTTATCGATAGCTAGATTGAGTTCAGGGGTTTGTTGCTTTGTATACGTATACCAAAGAGCGTAGTTAGTCGGGGTTGTTGGGACTTTGTGCTTCATCATTAGAGGAACAGTTTTTTTCAACGTTTCAGTTGATTCCACAAAGCTATCTGTACTCATAACCTAATTCCATGTCTAAACGCAAAACTTGATATTGTGCCTATCAAGATAAGTATTAATGCTCAAAAACAATACCGAGCAAGTCTCAAAGGTATACTTCTGCTGAACTAATTGATTTGTTTCGTGAATATATAATAAAAAAGCCTTCTAAAGATACCCTAGAAGGCTTAATTTTTTAGATTGTATTGTTTAAATAATTAGCCAGAGCTCAAAATTTATTACATACGCTCAAGGGTTTCGATGCCTAGAAGGTCTAAACCTTGCTTAATTGTTTTAGCTGTTAGTAGAGCAAGCTTCAGACGGCTCTGCTTGACTGCTTCTTCAGCATTTAAGATTGGGCAAGCTTCATAGAAGCTAGAGAATTTACCCGCAAGCTCGAATAGGTAAGTACACATAAGGTGTGGCTGACCTTCACGAGAAACATTCAGTACTGCTTCTTCAAACTGAAGAAGAGTCGATAGAAGTGCTTGCTCTTTCTCATCGTTGATCACAATAGGATGAGTCAGATCTGCTAGATTAACATCTGCACGCTTAAAGATAGAAGCTACACGTGTATATGCATATTGCATGTACGGCGCAGTGTTCCCTTCGAATGCCAACATGTTGTCCCAATCGAAGATGTAATCTGTTGTGCGGTGCTTAGAAAGATCGGCATATTTAACCGCAGCCATTGCAACTGTTTTGGCAATTTTGTCTTTCTCTGTTGCTTCTAGCTCTGGGTTTTTCGCTTCAATAAGTTTTGCTGCACGTACTTCAGATTCATCAAGAAGATCAGCCAGACGAACAGTACCGCCTGCACGTGTTTTGAATGGACGACCATCTTTACCTAGCATCATGCCGAATGCATGGTGCTCAAGCGTGACTTCTTCTGGAACGTAACCTGCTTTACGAACAATAGACCATGCTTGCATTAGGTGTTGATGCTGACGTGAGTCGATGAAGTAAAGTACACGATCGGCATTTAATTGCTCGAAACGGTATTTAGCACATGCGATATCTGTTGTTGTGTATAGGAAACCACCGTCGCGCTTTTGGATGATAACGCCCATAGGGTCACCATCTTTGTTTTTGTATTCATCAAGGAAGACAACCTGTGCGCCGTCACTTTCAACCGCCAGGCCTTTTTCTTTTAGATCGGCAACAATGTTAGGCAACATGTCGTTGTACATTGATTCGCCCATCACGTTATCACGGGTTAGTGATACATTTAGGCGGTCATAGTTAATCTGGTTTTGTACCATAGTAACGTCAACAAGCTTTTTCCACATTCCAGCACAGTATTCGTCGCCGCTTTGTAACTTAACAACGAAACCACGAGCGCGAACGGCAAATTCTTCATCTTCGTCGTATAGCTTTTTAGATTCGCGGTAGAAGCCTTCAAGGTCGGCAAGCTCCATCGAAACTTCGCCAGTCTCATTTTGAACGCGTTCTAAGTTCGCAATCAGCATACCAAACTGCGTACCCCAATCACCAATGTGGTTAGCACGAATAACGTTATGACCTAAAAATTCAAGGGTACGTACTACTGCATCACCAATGATCGTTGAACGAAGATGACCAACGTGCATTTCTTTTGCAACGTTTGGCGCTGAGTAATCGACAACAATATTCTGTTGCTTCTCAGCAGCAACACCAATGCGGTCATCGGTTAGTGCTTCTTCTGCACGTGCTGCAAGCCAAGATTTATCTAGGAAGATATTAATGAAGCCAGGGCCTGCGATTTCCACTTTTTCAGCGATACCGTCAAGATCTAGCACATCGATAACTTTTTGAGCGAATTCGCGAGGGTTAGTGCCTAACTTTTTAGCAACACCCATTACACCGTTTGCTTGGTAATCACCAAACTGAATTTTTGCTGATTGGCGAACAGCGGCAGGACTGCCTGCTGGTGCACCAGCGGCTTCTAGTGCCTGAGAGACTTTATCGTTAATTAGTGCTTGAATGTTCACACGCAGATCCTTTAAATCGTTTGTAACGCTAATATATTGATTAGCGAGATGAAAACGTTACGGTACTCAAGAGTTGCAATAAGCAAAACCGTCAAGAATAATCACGAAAGAGGGCTACAAGAATTCTAATCAATTAATGTAAATATACGTTACGTGAGTATTTTTGACGGAACATCCTCTGGACTAAGAGATAGCATCTTGAATACATTAATATGTATAGCCCTAATAATACCCACATATTAAGGTGTTTTGGCAACCTGAAAAAGGTATTGTTTGCGTTTTTTTTTAAGGAGTGGGTAACGAATGAAAATTATGCACAAATCAAGATGCAGCAAGGTCTGTAGTATGGTGTTTGAGGGTTCCTCTTATGGCAAAACTATGGATAATTATGCGTTCATTGGCTGATTCAAAAATTACTGGAGAAAAAACATGCAGAAGCTAACAGACATAGGTCTACATCCTGAGCAAATGTTGGCCAATTTACCCGGTTTTTTAGATCGTATTACGGCATTGGCAAATGAACTAGGATTATCTTTAGAGCAATACCAAGCGGATCATATCGCATTACGTGTTAATGACTTGGATATCGCGAAGGCACTTCATCAAGCATGGTTAGCGTATGGTGATGAGTGGTCAAATAATATGATTAATGGTCGCCCTATTATTGTAATTGGTTTCCACCAGCCATTAAATGTCGGTTCTTGGTCGATTGAATGTTTAGAATTACCGTACCCAAGTGACAAGACCTATCCACAAGAGGGCTGGGAGCATGTGGAGTTTGTGATCCCTGGTAAGGCGAAGAATACAGATGAACTCAAAGACGTATTAGAGTCAGCGTTTCCTCAGCTTGAAAAAGAATGGTCTCGACTTTCTGAAAAGGGCATCAAGCTGAAAGCAAGTTCACCTTCTGGAGAAAAAGAGCGTTTGGCGAATCCCACCTATGCATTTAAGAAAAACGATGTGTGTATCAAATTACACCCGTGTTCACTAAAAGATGTGATTGACAGCGAATACGCTTAAATAACGAAACAAGTAGGCATAAGGTAAGGTTAAATAACGAGTTGTAATTATTTGTGACTCTCAACTCGTTATTGAGTCTGTAAACATTCTATTAGGTTACTAAAGAATGATTGTTCTATTACCATGCACAAACACACGGTTATCAACCACTAATCCCAGTGCTTTACTGAGTACTGATTTTTCAACATCACGGCCAGATCGCGCCATGTCATTGGCACTGAAATTATGATCAACAGGGATCACGTTTTGCGTAATAATCGGGCCTTCATCCAGATCATTGGTAACAAAGTGGGCTGTTGCGCCAATAATTTTCACGCCTCGCTCAAAAGCTTGTAAGTAAGGTTTTGCACCAATAAACGCTGGCAAGAAACTATGGTGAATATTAATGATTTGGTGTGGGAATGCAGCTACAAACTCAGGCGTAAGTATGCGCATGTATTTGGCGAGTACGACATAATTTGGTTCATATTGCTTAATACATGCGAGCAATTTATCTTCATGCTCTTCACGCGTTAGCCCTTCATGGCTCACATGGTGAAAGGGGATATCAAACTTTTCTGTTAATTTACCTAATGTATCGTAATTACCCACAACAGCGGCGATGTCGACATCAAGCGTACCGTCGTACGCTTTTACCAGAATATCACCAATACAATGTGCTTCTTTAGTGACCATAATTACAATACGTTTACGCTCTGAACTGACTAAACAGCGGTGACTACCTGTTGGAAGTGCATGGTCCAGATCGGCTAAGAAGGTTTTATCGTTAAAATATCCTTCTAATTCGGTACGCATAAAGAACTGCTTGTTGGTGTTATCGACAAATTCATTGTTGTGCACAATGTTGAGCTGATGTTTATAACAGATGTTCGTGATTTTTGAGATAAGGCCTATCGCATCGGGGCAATCGGTGAGAAGCGTTTTCTTTTCCATGGTCATCCTTGAACAGTATTTTTAAATTTAACTCCCTTCTATGTACCGTGTATTTATAACAGGGTCAAAAGATAATTGAACTATCACGCTAATGAATAGCCTTTGATATGCATTTGATTTCTTTATTCCTTATGGTTTTACACTGGCAACAACGAATACTTGTATTAATTAATTATGGTCGCAGATTAACAAAGTTGGCATAATGCTCAATCTTATACTGTATAGATAACCATGAATGATAAAGTCATTTTTTGCCGCCAAAGGCGCCCTAGATAAAGCGATCCCGGGCTTTCAGGCACGACAACCTCAGATTGACATGGCACAAGCTGTAGATGATGCTATCTGTAATAAAACACAGTTAGTAGTAGAAGCTGGCACGGGTACAGGCAAAACATTTGCTTATCTTGTTCCTGCTTTAGCGCGTGGCAAAAAAACGATTATCAGTACAGGCTCGAAAAATTTACAAGAGCAATTATTTCACCGCGATTTACCTTTAATGATGCGGTCATTGGGTTTTACGGGGCGTGTGTCGTTGCTAAAAGGGCGTTCAAACTATTTATGTTTAGATCGTCTCAGCCGTCAAATGACAGAAAGCCATGGTGTACATGCCGATCCTACGCTGCTGAGTCAGTTAATCAAAGTGCGTAGTTGGTCTTCTGCGACAAAAAGTGGTGATTTGGGGGAATGTGATAGTGTGGCAGAAGATAGCCCTGTTATCCCAATGATCACCTCTACCAACGATAATTGTTTGGGGCGTGATTGTCCGTCTTTTGATGATTGCTTTGTTGTACGAGCTCGTCGTAAAGCGATGGAATCTGATGTGGTAGTAGTAAACCATCACTTATTTTTAGCCGATCTCGCGATAAAAGAAACCGGTTTTGGTGAACTAATCCCCGAGGCTGAAGTATTTATTTTCGATGAAGCCCATCAAATGCCTGATATCGCGAGCCAATATTTTGGTCAGAGCTTATCGAGTCGCCAACTTCAAGAGTTAGCCAAAGACGTTGAAATTGCTTATCGGACTGAAGCTAAAGATATGCGACAGTTACAAAAGACAGCTGATAGATTAACGCAAGCTGCCTTTGATTTGCGGATTGTGTTAGGTGAACCCGGCTTTCGAGGAAACTGGCGTGATGCGATGAAAACACCTGCAGTTCAACGTGAATTAACTCGTCTAAATGATGCACTAGATCTTACTTACGATGTATTAAAGTTAGCCTTAGGGCGCAGCCAACTGTTAGACGCAGCATTTGAACGTGCCACGTTATTAAAAGCACGTCTGAATCGCCTTTGTGATACTTCTATTACGGGCTATTCTTATTGGTTTGAATGCACGCCGCGTCATTTTACTTTACATATCACACCGTTATCGGTGGCTGAAAAATTCAGAGAACAAATGGCCCTTCAAGAAGGGGCGTGGATCTTTACTTCTGCCACACTTGCTGTCGATGATGACTTCAGTCATTTTAGCCATCGCTTAGGGCTTGAACCTAAACAGCAGTTCTCATTAGAAAGTCCATTCGATTATCAACAACAAGCGTTGTTGTGTGTGCCTCGGTTCTTACCTGAACCCAATAGCTTTGGCACCGCAGATCGGCTGGTGGAGATGCTTACGCCACTAATTGAAGCCAATAATGGGCGTTGTTTCTTTTTATGTACTTCTCATCAAATGGTGCGAGACTTAGCAGAAGGCTTTCGTGCGAAGTTAGATTTACCCGTTTTAGTCCAGGGTGAGACAACGAAACAAAAGCTTTTAGCAGAGTATTTAGAACGGGGTAATGCACTGTTAGTCGCCACTGGTGCCTTTTGGGAAGGCATTGATGTTAGAGGACAGGCGCTTAGCTGTGTTATTATCGATAAATTGCCTTTTACAGCACCGGATGATCCGTTGCTAAAAGCACGTATTGAAGATTGCCGCTTACGTGGTGGTGATCCTTTTTCACAAGTACAAGTACCTGATGCTGTTATTACCCTAAAGCAGGGGGTGGGTCGTTTGATCCGCGATAAGCAGGATAAAGGTGTGCTTGTTATTTGTGATAATCGCTTGGTCACGCGTCCTTATGGCGCTGTCTTTTTAAGAAGCCTACCACAGATACCACGTACGCGTGATATCAGTCGTGTTGGGCAGTTTCTGTCGGAAGTTAACGGTGTTGATACGCCGCTAAATGATGACCACTAGCATTCAGAGGCTTGAATGAGCACCAAAATTCTTGCAGTTGATACATCAACTGAAAACTGTTCTGTAGCCCTTATGATGGGTAATGAAATTATCTCACGTTGTGAATATGCACCACGTGAACATACAACTAAAATATTACCTATGGTTGATACTGTTCTGGCTGAAGGTGGCGTGAAGTTGACTCAACTTGATGCGTTGGCCTTTGGTCGAGGCCCAGGAAGTTTCACTGGTGTTCGTATTGGTATTGGTATTGCTCAAGGTTTAGCATTTGGTGCTGATTTACCTATGGTGGGTATTTCAACGTTGATGACAATGGCACAAGGCACGTACCGTAAACATCAATCAGAGCAAGTGTTAACGGCTATCGATGCTCGCATGGGTGAAATTTACTGGGGACAATATCGACGTCAAATCGACGGTGATTGGTTACTACAAGGTAAAGAGCGAGTTCTTGCTCCTGATGCGCTAGTACAAGAACAGAATGCAAATCAAACCGATTCAGGTATCTGGTTAACGGCAGGTACAGGTTGGGAGAGCTATGCTGAATTACGTGGCCAGCTGAATCTTAATGCTCAAAAGGGCGAGATTCTTTATCCTGACTCACAAGATATGGTTGTGCTGGCTAAATATGCATTAGCACGTGGTGAAGCGGTTTCTGCTGAAGACGCTAGCCCTGTATATGTACGTGATACCGTTACTTGGAAAAAGCTACCAGGTCGCGAATAAAGCGTCTTTTGATAGCTGGCGATACACGAAATAATGATAAGAAACGAATATTAACAAGCAATCAGCACTGCTGATTAAATTCGACATGTTAACGTTCGTTTCTTTGTTTATCGGAGGCGTATTATGGTGTCAATTACTCGTTTACCACCTTCCATTCACCCACAACAAAAACCTCAGGCTTCAAAGCCTGTTAATGTGGTGAATAATACACAATCTGCTGTTATTGCTAGTGGTGTTTCAAAACCAGCTACAAGCCCTGATGTTATTCTTAATGCACGTGCCAATATTCAATATGATCAACCTGAAGGTATAAATCGAGAAGCGCTGGATTCATACCTTGGTGTGATGCATCAAAATAAGAGAGATGAATTATCAAATCTTGTTGGTGTTGATCTCTATGTGTAGCTTTATTGGCTGAAATTTAAGATGAACTCGGTTCACTATGTAATGCAAACCGTTTATACCTCTCGACGATTTCCTATCATCTTACCTTGCTATAAACTCTCTGTTTACTGATGTTATTAGTTGTTGAGCGTATATTGAACGTTATGACGGAGAACCTAATGTTTAGAAAGCTATTTCTTGGGCTGTTTATCTTCTTTGTGGTAGGCTGCGCCAGCATACCAGATAGCCTGAAAACTCAGACTGAAACCCCAATAACTGACTTTGCGACGATCGTTGATGATCCCGCATTTGTACAGCATAAAGAGGTACGTCTTGGTGGAATTATTGCCTCGATTACCAATGAAAAGCATCGAACACGTATTGAAATGGCAAGCTTGCCTTTAACCTCTGATGGTCGTCCAAAATTGGATGAGAAACCACAAGGTAGATTTGTTGCTTATATTGATGGGTTTCTTGAGCCACTAGAATATACCCAAGGGCGTTTACTTACGGTTGTTGGTACGCTAGATGGCAACGAGAAAGGTAAGGTTGGGGAATTTGAATATACATTTCCCGTAGTAACGGTTTCTGGTTCTCAAATTTGGCAGATTAAACAAGAAATACGCCTTGATAATTTCGATGCGTATCATAGTTGTATAGGTACTCGTTGTTCGTTTATGAATTATGGTTTTGGTTCTGGATTTAGTTCGACACGCGGCGAAGTAAAGCAACGTGTGACTAAGTAAAGTAACTGGATATCATCCGTCATTAGAGACTTAGCGTGATGCACAACATTTTTATTCAGCTGGCTGAGAAACAGTTGGCTGGACTTTGCTCGTTTGAAAGTAGCAATAATAGCTTGTCTGTACCGATAGAAAAAAATAACGATACAGAGAAGCCAACGTTATTAATGTTGCATGGTTGGCAAGACAATGCCGCCAGCTTTGATGTGTTATTTACAGACTTGATTAAACACTATCATGTTGTGGCGCTTGATTGGCCAGGACATGGTTTATCTGAACATCGTCATCGTGATAACTATTATCACTTTGTTGATTATATTGATGACTTGCATCAGGTTGTTGAGCTTCTGTCTGAGCAAAACCTATATTTAGTTGGGCATTCTTTAGGGGCTATTGTCGCGGGTTGTTATGCAGCTGCGTTTCCTGAAAAAGTGCAAGGTATTGTGTTAATTGAAGGGTTAACACCGCTTTATGAAACAGCAGACAATACCGCTTTACGATTAAAGCAAGGCATTGTGAGCCGTCAACGTTATCGTCAACGAAATGTTACGCGTCCAAAGCGAAAAATGGCGTCCTTTGAAGAAGCGTTGAATTTACGTTGTGTAGTTAACAAGTTAACTAAATCTGAACTGTATCCGTTAGTGGAACGAGGAACAGAAACGGATGGCGAACACTGGTATTGGCGTCATGATGAGCGATTGCGGTGTGATTCACTATATCGGATGGCTGAAGAGCATGCACAAGCATTAATGTCGCAGATTCAGTGCCCAGTTTTATCAATTGTTGGTAATAATGGTTTTCAACAATTACAACGAAAAACCCCAGAAAGGCTTTGGTTTCAGCAGTTTAATCAGGTGAAAGTTGCGGGTGGTCATCATTGTCATATCGACAGTCCTAATGATGTGTACCGCCATATTTTGACTTTTACGCAAGATTTTTAATGTTGACTTCAAACTTCATATATCTGGTCTAATCAGTTTATGTTAATTATTTGTTGGTTGTGCTGTAATGCTGAGCATAAACAATTGTTTAATGTGCTAATGCAGCAGAGTTAGTGGCGAAATGCCATAGAAAAGAAGGAGAATACAATTGGATAAGGTTTGGCTTAACCGCTATCCGGAAGATGTACCGGCTGAAATTAACCCGGATGCATACCCGTCACTGGTTGAAATGTTTGAGCAATCTGTACACAAATTTGCAGATCAAACAGCATTTATTAATATGGGCCAGGTAATGACTTTCCGTAAGTTGGAAGAGCGTAGTCGTGCTTTTGCTGCTTATTTGCAAAATGACCTGAAGTTAAAGAAAGGCGACCGTGTAGCGGTAATGATGCCTAACTTGTTGCAATATCCAATTGCTTTATTCGGTATTCTTCGTGCTGGTTGTGTCGTCGTTAACGTTAATCCACTTTACACACCCCGTGAGTTAGAACATCAGCTTAACGATTCAGGTGCCAAAGCAATTGTGATCGTTTCAAACTTTGCACACACCTTAGAAAGTGTGGTCAAAAATACATGTGTAAACCATGTTATTTTGACCAGCCTTGGCGATCAGCTTTCTCGTCCTAAAGGTACATTAGTTAATTTCGTTGTTAAGTATGTGAAAAAAATGGTGCCTAAGTATCACCTTCCACATGCTACCTCGATGCGTGCTGCATTAAAGAAAGGTCGACGTATGCAATACGTCAAACCCTTCTTATCAGGTGAAGATACCGCATTCCTTCAATACACTGGTGGTACAACAGGTGTTGCAAAGGGAGCGGTTCTGACTCATCGCAATATGCTCGCTAACGTGATGCAAGCAAAAGGTGCTTACGGACCAGTATTAACAGATGGTCGAGAGTTAATTGTTACGGCTCTGCCTTTGTATCACGTGTTTGCTCTGACGGTTAACTGCTTATTGTTTATTGAAATTGGTGGTCAGAACTTATTGATTACTAACCCGCGAGATATCCCAACATTTGTTAAAGAACTGCAACGTTATCAATTTACAGCGATTACCGGCGTGAATACGTTGTTTAACGCATTATTGAATAATGAAGACTTCCATGAGTTAGACTTCAGTAATTTGCGTTTATCTGTTGGTGGTGGAATGGCTGTTCAGCGTGCGGTTGCTGAAAAGTGGAAAGACATTACGAAAACGTATTTGCTTGAAGGTTATGGTTTAACAGAATGTGCCCCACTTGTGGCGGCTTACCCTCATAATCTGGTCGACTATAATGGCTCAATTGGCTTACCTGTACCTTCAACGGATGTACGTATTGTCGACGACGAAGGTAATGTACTCCCGAATGATCAAACGGGTGAACTACAGGTGCGTGGCCCTCAGGTGATGAAAGGTTACTGGGAGCGCCCTGAAGCGACGAAAGAAGTCTTAACGGATGATGGTTGGCTTTCAACGGGTGACGTAGTTCGTTTTGATGATGAAGGTTTTCTGCATATTGTCGATCGTAAAAAAGACATGATTCTTGTTTCTGGATTTAATGTTTATCCGAATGAAATTGAAGATGTTATAGCGCTTCACCCTAAAGTGCTTGAAGTGGCTGCAATTGGCCAAGAACACGAAGTGTCAGGCGAAATTGTAAAAGTGTGTATTGTTCCTCGTGATTCAAGCTTAACGCGCGATGAGCTTTTAATACATTGTCGTGAGCATTTAACAGGTTATAAAATTCCTAAGATCGTTGAATTCCGCGAGGAGTTACCAAAGACCAGCGTTGGTAAAATCTTACGTCGTGCTTTGCGTGAAGAATCAGAAAATGCAGCTAAATCTCAAGATGCATAACGAAGATTTTATTTCTGATGAAGCCTTTGTTTCTGATAATGTATTCGGGAGTTAAAAACCGAAATACGCTGGAGAGAAAAAAGGTTACAATTAAGTGCTGACTATTATAGTCGGCACTTTTTATTTGAGATAATGATTGTTATACCCAAGTTATCTCAAGATGCTCGTTTCAGCGAGAATTTGTTGGGTTCTAGGCAAGGCACTTATTTATAGACTTAGTCGTTCTACGTTGAAAATAAGTAACACTGCATAGAGCCCAACAAAACTCGCCCTTCGGGAGTGATTCAGCGTATCTACTTCTGTGTCAAATGTGCTTGAAAGGGAATGCAATTCCTACACACATTATCCTTGAACTAAATACGCTGATATCACTCTGAATCCTGTATTTTGAGGTTGCTTGGGTATAGTATTAATTCGTTAAGGCGTTTAATAGTAAATATACCCATATAGTTTGGTGTTGTCTCATTGGTATTTCGTATAGTATCGATTAAATCGTAGTGAATAGCTCTTTTTTATATGGCTATTAATAGCACATCTATTTTTCGCTCTTGTACGAAATATCTGTGGGTATAACATGACTGAATATCGTGATTCATTGTGATAATGAATGAGTCGATATAACTGCCGGTTAAATAAGGTTTGCTGTGAATTTTGAAATAATAACGACAACTCAACGTTTAGACACAATCTGTGATCATGCCCGCACATATTCGGTAGTTATGCTTGATACCGAGTTTGTACGTACTCGTACGCTTTATCCTAAGTTGGGTCTTATTCAAATGTTTGATGGTGATAATCTTGTATTGATTGATCCTATTGAAATTGAAGACTTAACACCATTTTGGGATTTACTGCGTGATCAATCTGTTATCAAAGTGCTTCATGCTTGTGGTGAAGATTTGGAAGTATTCCAGCATCATGCTGGCTGCTTACCAACACCAATGATCGATACGCAATTAATGGCGGCATTCTTGGGCCATGGTGTTTCAGCAGGTTTTGGCTCTTTAGTCAGTGAATATGTTGGTGTCGATCTAGAAAAAGGCGAAGCACGTACTAACTGGTTAGCCCGCCCACTTACAGATAAGCAACTCGACTATGCCGCTGCAGATGTCTTTTATTTGCTGCCTTTATATGAAACTTTACTTGAAAAAGTAAAAGCGAAAGGCTGGATGGATGCATTAGAGTTAGAGTGTACAGCTTTGATGCAAAAGCGTACGCAAGGTGTTGATTTAGATAAAGCTTATCGTTTAGTGAAAAATGCTTGGCAATTAAATCCTAAGCAATTAGCGGTATTGCAACAAGCCGCGAAGTGGCGAATTTTAGAAGCTCGCAAGCGTGACATCGCATTGAACTTCGTGGTGAAAGAACTGCATATTTGGAAGCTGGCTAAATATAATATTAAGTCAAAATCAGTAATGTCGACTGAAGGTTTCGAGAGTATGGAAATTCAACGCCATGCTAATCGACTGTTAAAGATTGTTCAGGATGTAGAAGATATTCCAGCTGAACAGTACCCAGAAAAAATTATCCGCTTGGTCGATTTGTCTGGTTATAAGCAGGTAGTGAAACATATCAAAGATGTGGTTACTAAAGTCGAGGTAGAAACAGGCCTTGTACCTGAGTTCCTAGCGTCTAAAAAGCAGATAAATCAGCTGATATCATGGGCGTGGAAATACCAGAAATCAGACGATAAGTTGCCTGATATGCTAAAAACATGGCGTAAACCATTGTTTGAAGAGCGCGTCTTACCGCTACTGAATAAGAAATAGACAGTACGTTTTATTTTTTAAAAAAGCCCTGAAAGTATCTTTCAGGGCTTTTTATTATTTATCTTCAGGCAACGTAACGTTTAGCTCAAGAACAGACAGATCTTCGTCTTTTTGATCGAGATTGACACTTACTTGATCTGGGTTGATATGCACGTATTTTCTAATAACCTCTAGAAGATCAAGCTTCAGTTGAGGCAAATAAGAGGGTGCACCTTGACCAGCAGAACGACGTTCAGCAACAATAATTTGTAGCCTTTCTTTCGCTACGCTTGCCGTAGTTGCCTTCTTTGGACGGAAGAACTCTAGCAAAGCCATAATAAATTAGCCTCCAAATAAGCGTTTAAGGAAGCCTTTTTTCTCTTCCTCTAAGAAACGGAATGGGCGCTCTTCGCCCAGTAAACGTGCAATAGTATCGCCGTATGCCAACCCAGCATCAGATTCTGTATCAAAGATAACGGGTTCACCTTTGTTTGATGCGTTGAGTACTGCTTGGCTTTCAGGGATAACACCTAAAAGCGGAATGTGCAGAATGTCTTCAACATCTTGAACACTCAACATATCGCCGTTAGTAACACGTGCAGGATTGTAACGTGTCAACAACAAGTGTTGCTTAACAGGCTCTTCTGCCTGTTCTGCTCGGCGAGACTTCGAATCTAGAATACCTAAAATACGGTCTGAGTCGCGAACTGAAGATACTTCAGGGTTTGTTGTAACGATGGCTTCATCGGCAAAATACAATGCCATTAAAGCGCCGGTCTCGATACCTGCTGGTGAATCACAAATAACGAACTCAAAACCCATTTCATCAAGATCATGTAGAATGCGCGCTACACCTTCTTTTGTTAGCGCATCTTTATCTCGTGTTTGAGAAGCCGGAAGTACAAAAAGGTTATCAACACGTTTGTCTTTTATTAGAGCTTGATTCAGGCTGGCTTCGCCATTTATGACATTGACAAAATCATATACAACACGACGCTCGCAACCCATGATTAAATCAAGATTACGTAAACCGATATCAAAATCGATTACAGCCGTTTTTTTCCCAGCTAGGGCTAAACCGCATGCGATTGCCGCACTGGATGTGGTTTTACCAACACCACCTTTGCCTGAGGTAACAACGATAACACGCGCCATCTATTAAATTCCTTATCAAACGTTATAGAGTTAAATGCTCTATGTTTAAATTATTTTCTGCAAGTGAGATAACGACACCTTTACCCCAGAACTCTTCCTTGATTTTATCACTAAGCCAGTAGTTACCAGCAATAGAAATCAATTCAGATTGTATATTCTGACAAAAAATTTGCGCTTGATGCTGGCCATTAGCACCTGCAATTGCACGGCCTCGTAGGTTGCCATAAACATGAATACAACCATCAGCGATAATTTCAGCACCAGCGCTGACATGGCTCATGACAACAAGGTCACAATTTTTCGCATATATTTGCTGTCCAGAACGTACCGGGGTACGAATAATTCGCGTTGGTTCAATAGCAACAGGCATATCCTTAGCCTGTTTTGCAGCATTCATAATAGCAAAGCCTGCTGATTTTGCTTCATTTTGCATGCGAGCGTCTTTACAACCACTAACACCAACAGGAATCATTCCCGCATCTTTTACATCTTCTTTTAACTGCTTAAAATTAATTTCACGCCCTGCTTGGGTTATATCTATTACAACTGGTGCAGACGCAAAGAAGTTAGGTGCCTGATTTACTTTTTCTTTTAAGTAATCAGTCGCCTTTTTTATATCCCCATCAACTAAGTGTAGGGCGGAGAGCGTAAAGGAGCTCCCTTTTAATTCTGCCATTTTGGTCATGTTCATTATATGACTTAAACTGAATTAGCCAATTAGATACGTTATCACAAAGGTACTTGCATGGTATATTCCTATAGGTATATCGGCAAGCTATCCTTGCCCTAGCATTGGAAATTCAGACAAGCTTCTCATCCAGTACCTTATCAAATTGGTATTTCATGGAATGATTAAGCAAAAAAGTTGTCTGAATTGAGTGAAGATTTCACAAACAGGCGGTTTTTGATGTTGTGTTCAATTTATAAAAGTTCAAAAAAAGAAAATACGTACTTATATATTAATAAAAAAGACGACTTTTCAGATGTGCCTGATAGTTTAATGGGAACCTTTGGAACACCGCAGTTTGTTATGGTGTTAAAGCTTGAAGGCCGTAAGTTGGCATTGGCTGATGTAGAAAAAGTGAAGGAATCACTTTCTACTGTTGGCTATTACTTACAAGTACCACCCCCAATAACCAATTTGTTACATCAATATAAGGCAGCGAAAGCCTCACAAACTTCGTAAAGGTGAATATGCACAAGCGACTGATATCGGCCATGGTGGTCATTGGATTAGGGATATCTTCATCAGCTTTTTCTGCTAATGAAGGTTTTGATGAATATGTGAGTGGATTAAAAGTTGAAGCTCGTAATAATGGAATTTCAGAGTCGATTATCAATTCTGCTTTCGACAATATTCAATATACTGAACGTGCGGTAAAGGCTGATAAAAATCAGCCTGAGAAAAAGTTGACGCTTGATGAATATATTCCTCGTGCGGTACCTGATTGGAAGGTAAAGCAAGCGAACCGTTTATATCAAGAACATAAAACAGCTTTAGAACGAATTGGTCGTGAATACGGTGTTCAACCACGATTTATTGTTGCCTTATGGGGGGTCGAAAGTAATTTTGGTCGTCTTATGGGGAATTATAATGTTGTCGAAGCACTTTCTACTTTAGCTTATGACGGGCGAAGAGAAGCTTTCTTCCGTAAACAAGTTATGGCTGCATTACAAATATTAAATGAAGGTCATATCAGTCCCGAGAATATGAAAGGTTCTTGGGCTGGTGCAATGGGACAGCCTCAATTTATGCCAACCTCCTTCCTGACTTATGCTGTGGATGGAAATAATGATGGCAAGATTGATATTTGGCAAAATGTTGATGATGTCTTTGCCTCCGCTGCCAATTACTTGAAGATGTCTGGATGGAATGATGAATATACATGGGGGCGACAAGTTAAATTAGTCTCTCCGGTTAGTTCAGGCTTAAAAGGCGTTGAACAGGAAAAAGCTAAATCATTAGCTAATTGGCAGAGTATTGGTGTTCGCAAACTTAATGGTGAGCCATTACCTGATGTTGCAATTAATGCTTGGTTGGTTCAACCAGATGATAATCATGGTCGAGCGTATCTAGTTTATGGTAATTACCAAACATTGTTAAAGTGGAATCGATCGCATTATTTTGCTTTGGCCGTTAGTCATCTAGCAGATAAAATCCGATAGTTGACGTTATTAGTATTAGGCTAATTTCTTACTTATAATCGCTTTTCAAAGCCAGACATTAATGTCTGGCTTTTTTGTGTTGAATTACCGTAATACTATATAGGTAGAACCTACTCTGCGTATTTTGTATTGTAATCGGACTGAAGATTACATCTTTGTTGTTATTTTGTATTGGGATAATGACTTAGATTGGAAACTATAAATAAGAATATTGTTATAATATTAGTATAGATGAAGTTTTATGTATTCTCTATCGCACTTGGCTTTAATTGTTTTTAAAACAGTCACTTACTGTGGGGGTGTTGGCTTGGTAGTCATTGGGTTACATTAGTTTGTGAAAGTGTTTTTATACTATAAATTTAACAGGGAAGAGTGTGGAAATAGTATATGGCAAGAATCATGGTTATGTTTATTGCTTATATTGAAGGGTATAATATTTTGGATTAAGTATAAAAAAACCCAGCCTTAACTGGGTTTATTCAGCTTGAGTTCAGCTAAATTATAATTCGAAATCTTCTAAAGATTTACCGTCATCTAGTGCTTTCTTAAGTGCACTTGGAGTACGGCCTTGACCTGTCCATGTTTTTTCTTCACCGTTTTCATCGATGAACTTATATTTAGCAGGACGAGCAGCACGTTTAGCTTTAGGTGCTTTAGCTAGGCTAGATAATAGCTCTTCAGGATCGATACCGTCAGCCATTAGCAATTCACGGTAATGGTCGAGTTTTTCTTTACGCTCAGTTTCTTTAGCTAAATCTTCAGCTTCAGCTTCAGTGCGTTCTGAAACGACACTTTGTAGCTTTTCAAGTGCTTCTTGTAGTTGTTCTACTGTATATTCACGAGAAAGTGCGCGAAGGCTACGTAGGTTTAATAGTACTTTCATTACGTCAGACATTTTTATTTCCTGTTAGTTTTAAACTAGCTGTAAATAATAATAGCAGTCAAAGTTAATTTACAGCAATAGTAATACTTTTATATGTAATGTGCCAAACAATTTATTTAATTACTAATTAAATAATGATTATTTTTCAAAGATGTTCTCATTTTTGAAAAATGTAATGGAAGATTTTGATGAGAAGCCATAATACATTTTCATTTCATATCTATTTATTAATGTGTCTGATTTCATAATAGTGAAGATAAGCATTCAGATTTAATGGTTAAAAAATCACCATGCGGGCAATATTATTCACTATTTTTGTTAAAAAATGCACTGGAACTTGTTGCAAATGAATTGTCAGTCCGTAGAATGAACCATTCCTTAACTAAGGGTAGAGGCGCATTGTCTATAAGTAACAAGCTGGAGGGTGATTCCTATGATTGCTTGTGAAAGGAGCCAATGCCGAAGTAAGAAGGCGTTAATCGAACGTTCTTGCTGGGGTTGTATCGAATAGGTGCAACACTGCCATAGTATATAATTACATTAACTATGGAGCGCTACTGTGAGGGTAGGAGAGGAGGTACCTTCTTTCCTTAAACTCTTCAAATTGCGGTATTACACCGTACTAACAGTAGATCTCCGACCAGAACCGGTTGTAGTAGAGATCATGAATATTGTAGATTTTTCCCATTCAGCTATATCACTTTTACCACCATTGGTGGCACTAGGTTTAGCTATTCTTACACGTAAAGTACTTGTTTCGTTGGGTGTAGGTGTTCTTTTAGGTGCTGTATTACTTACAGACTTCTCCGCAGGTGCAACCGTTGGTTACTTATCAACGACAGTATCAAGCTTGTTCATCGATGATGGCGCAATTAATAGTTGGAATATGAGCATTGTTGCTTTCCTT
The DNA here is from genome assembly GCF_003026285.1 of Photobacterium profundum. Classification (GTDB taxonomy): domain Bacteria; phylum Pseudomonadota; class Gammaproteobacteria; order Enterobacterales; family Vibrionaceae; genus Photobacterium; species Photobacterium profundum. Next base: position 689,195 of record NZ_PYOD01000001.1, on the reverse strand, counting down.
TTATTACTTGGAATGATGACAGCACTTCTTACATTATCTGGCGGTACTCGTGCTTTTGCAGAGTGGGCGCAGACTCGTATAAAAAGCAAACGCGGTGCAAAATTATTAGCAGCATTTTTAGGTGTTTTCATTTTTGTTGACGACTACTTTAATAGCCTAGCTGTTGGTTCGATTGCTCGCCCTGTAACAGACCGTTTTTATGTGTCTCGCGCTAAACTTGCTTATATCTTAGATTCTACCGCTGCCCCTATGTGTGTTCTTATGCCAGCGTCAAGCTGGGGTGCATACATTATCACCCTTATTGGTGGCATTTTAGCGTCACATGGTGTGACGGAGTATTCAGCGCTGAGTGCTTTTGTTCAGCTAGCGCCAATGAACTTCTATGCAGTCTTCGCACTTGCAATGGTATTTGTTGTTGCATGGTTCCAAATTGATGTTGGTCCAATGAAGAAGCATGAAATTCAGGCAAGCCAAGGCCGTGGATTTGATGAAGGTGATGATGATAGTCGAGCAAAAGACTTAAATGATGAGCTCGAAATCGACGAGAGCAGCAATGGTCGTGTTGCTGATTTGGTTCTGCCTATTATTGCGCTAATATTTGCTACATTCTTCTTTATGATTTTTACTGGTTATCAAGTGCTTGCCGAAGATGGTATTGCATTTAATATTCTTGGTGCTTTTGAAAATACCGATGTTGGTTTATCGCTTTGCTACGGTGGCTTAATTGGTCTGATTTCAGCTCTAGTACCTGTGATTCGTCAGAAGATCCCAATGGCCGATGTTGCAAAGACAATGTGGATTGGTGCTAAATCGATGTTTGGTGCGATTCTAATCCTTCTATTTGCATGGAGTATTGGTAGTGTTATTGGTGATATGGCAACCGGTAAATACCTGTCTACTCTTGTGCAGGGCAATATTAACCCGATGTTGTTACCTATGATTCTATTTGTGCTTGCTGGCATTATGGCTTTCTCGACAGGTACTTCATGGGGCACATTCGGTATTATGCTTCCGATTGCCGGAGACCTTGCTGGTGCAACGGATATCGCATTAATGTTACCAATGTTGGGTGCAGTATTAGCTGGTTCAGTGTTTGGTGACCACTGTTCACCGATTTCAGATACAACGATTCTGTCTTCAACGGGGGCTCGTTGTCATCATATTGATCACGTTTCAACGCAGTTGCCTTATGCGCTATCTGTCGCGTTTGTATCGGTTATTGGCTTCTTAGTACTTGGCATGACGGATTCATTACCTGTTGCCTTCATGGCTGCAACGATTACCTTTATTCTTGTATGTGTACTCTTGTCTTGGTTGTCTCGACGCCCTAAAGGCACAACAGCTAACGCATAACGCGTGCATACTAAACGGTAAGAAAATACGAAAGCCTGTGATATTTTCACAGGCTTTTTTCGTTTTGATTCATTTTATCAGCGCTACGCACCATTATTAGCATTTCTCTCTGGTCGAGACTTTCAATTTACAGGGGTTTTCTGTAGCATCTCGGCTGATTTTGAACCAAGCTAATTGTCTTATTAGGGGAGCCACATGGCCCAGATGTATTTCTATTACTCTGCAATGAATGCGGGTAAATCGACAACATTATTGCAGTCATCTTTTAATTATCGCGAACGCGGTATGAGACCAGTGATTTTTACAGCTGCAATTGATGACCGATTTGGTGCAGGGAAGGTGAGTTCTAGAATTGGTTTGGAAGAAGACGCTGAGCTATATAATAAAAGCGACGATCTTTGGTCTAAATTAAGCGTGATGTATGCAGATACACATATTGATTGTGTATTAATAGATGAATGCCAATTTTTAACAAAAGAACAAGTTTACCAATTAACAGAAGTCGTCGATAAGTTACATATTCCTGTTCTATGTTATGGGTTACGCAGTGATTTCCGTGGCGAGCTATTTGATGGCAGTCGATATTTGCTTTCTTGGGCTGATAAGCTCGTAGAGTTAAAAACAATTTGTCATTGCGGCCGCAAGGCTAATATGGTTATTCGCCAAGATGAAACGGGTCATGCCATTGCTGATGGCGATCAAGTCGAAATTGGTGGTAATGATCGCTATGTTTCAGTTTGTCGAAAGCATTATAAAGAAGCGTTAGGTCGTTAATAACGATACCGCACATAGTTGTATAACATGAATTAAAAAAGGGAGCATTGCTCCCTTTTTGTTTATTTTAATAACAGTGAACGCTTTGGTTTAAAATTATAAATAACCAGTTTAAGCCTATTATTTGTTATGACGTTCTTGCAATTTTTCAGTAACGTCAGACAAGCTTAGTCCCTGATCTTGTAGTAAAACAATTAGGTGATAGATCAGATCTGCCGATTCACACACTAATTCCGCCTTGTCACCCGACGTTGCCGCAAGCGCGACTTCAACGCCTTCTTCGCCCACTTTTTGCGAAATACGTTTGGTGCCACGAGCGTATAAACTGGCCGTGTAAGACGATTCGGGATCTGCACCTTTACGATTAGCCAAGACTTGCTCAAGTTGATGAAGAAACACCAATGCAGGTTGTTCTTGCTTGCCTTCTGCATCGTTGTCGAAGCATGTTGGTGTACCTAAGTGACAAGTTGGCCCTATAGGGTTCACTTTTACTAATAATGTATCTTGGTCACAATCAAGGTTGATACTTTTAAGCTCGAGTACATTGCCAGAGGTTTCTCCCTTTGTCCAAAGGCGCTCTTTGGTGCGAGACCAGAACGTGACTTGTTTTGTTTCTAGCGTCTTGTTTAAAGCTTCTTGGTTCATATACCCTAACATCAGTACTTGACCACTGGTGTTGTCTTGAATGACAGCAGGGACTAATCCGTCTACTTTTTTCCAATTAATTGTTGTTACAAGGCTCATAGTCGGATCTCCACATTCTGTTCTTTTAAGTACTGCTTAAGTTTACCAATATTGATGATTTGCTTGTGGAATACGGAAGCGGCAAGTGCACCGTCCACATTGGCTTTTTGATAAGCATCTGCAAAGTGAACCATTTCACCTGCACCACCAGAAGCAATTAAAGGAACATGGCAAACTTCACGTACCATATTTAATTGCTTTAGATCGTAACCGTTACGAACGCCATCTTGGTTCATCATGTTTAATACAATTTCACCTGCGCCACGTTTTTGTACTTCCTGAACCCAATCACAGGTTTCCCATTGAGTTGCTTTAGTGCGCGATTCATCACCAGTAAATTGATAAACCTGATATTTACCTGTTTCAGCATCAAAGTATGAATCAATACCCACCACGATACATTGCACGCCAAATTTATCAGCAAGTTCTGTGATAAGTGCAGGGTTGGCAAGGGCTGGGGAATTTATCGATACTTTATCGGCACCAAATTGCAATATACGGCTCGCATCTTCAACAGATTTAATACCACCAGCAACACAGAAAGGAATATCAATAACTTCAGCGACACGAGCTACCCAGCTTTTATCAACGACACGACCATCACTGGATGCGGTAATATCATAAAAAACCAGCTCGTCAGCGCCTTCTTCTGCGTAGCGCTTGGCTAAAGGGACAATATCACCAATAATTTCGTGATTACGGAACTGCACCCCTTTTACTACTTGACCGTCTCGAACGTCTAAACAAGGAACGATTCGTTTAGCTAACATAATTGTTTGACTCCTTGTTCTAGCTATTCCAGCAGTGGAAAGCATCTTCAGCAGTAAAGTTACCGTCTAATAAAGCACGACCTACAATGACGCCAGCTACACCGCTGCCTTTTAAGGCTGCAATATCGTTTAAGTCACCGATACCGCCTGAAGATTGAAATTGTACTTGTGGGTATTGAGCACAAAGGTCGACATATAGCTCAACATTAGAGCCAGCCAAGGTGCCGTCACGTGAAATATCAGTACATAAAACGTGTTTTAGACCAACGGTTAGGAAGTCTTCAAGCAATGCTTCAATGCTTACACCTGAATCTTCTTGCCAGCCAGAAATAGCCACGTTGCGGTTACCGTCTTTATCTATATTAACGTCTAGGGCTAGAACAATGTGCTCTGGTCCGTATTTTTCCATCCAACTTTTTACCATTTCTGGTTGTTTTACGGCAGTAGAACCAATAACAACACGTTGTGCGCCTGCTTCCAATAGATCAAACACATCTTTCTCTGACCGTACACCTCCACCAATTTGTATATTTGCTGGGGTGCTTGCCAATAATTGGCTGATTAGGTCTAGTTGGCGTGCTGATGTGTCTTTTGCGCCGGTAAGATCGACTAAATGTAGCCAGTTTGCACCGGCTTGGTTATATCGTTTAAATTGTTCTGCTGGGTCTACTTTGTATTCAGTGACTTGACCATAATCGCCTTGAAACAAACGAACGACTTGACCATTAATTAAATCGAGTGCGGGAATAATCATCCTAAATCCTTTTTATGCATGTAAATCACTTTATGTGAAAAATATGATGTTAAGTAACAGGCTACATCTCTAAAAAATTCTTAATCAGTTGAGAGCCTGCTTTGCTAGAACGTTCAGGATGGAACTGCACACCATAATAATTGCCACTTTGAATTGCTGCACTAAAAGGCTGACCATACTCACACTGGGCGATGGTGTAATCGTTAACTTCAGTAGATACTGGCATGGCGTAACTATGTACAAAATAGAAGTAGCTGCCTGCTGGAATACCTTGAAATAATGGGTGATTGTCCACCGGAGTAATCGTATTCCAACCCATGTGAGGTAAGGGTAAATCGCCTGTTTTTAATTTTTTAATTGGGGCGTCGCACAGGTTTAAACAAGGAACAAGCTCTTTTCCGTTCTGTCCTTGTTCCTCGGATAATGCACCCAGTAATTGCATCCCTAGACAGATGCCGAGTAATGGCTTATCAACTTGCTTGACGAGTTCAACTAAATCTCGCTCTTGCAGGTTTTTCATGGCTTCACTTGCCGTGCCTACACCGGGAAGAAATAATTTATCCGCATTTAGTACCACGCTTGTTTCTTTACTTATCGTAACGGTATAGCCCAAGCGCTCAATCGCAAAGCGAACAGAAGATACATTGGCACAGCCGGTATCAATGATGACAACTTTTTGATTTTCACTTGCCATTACAGAACTCCTTTACTGCTTGGTAGCTCATTACCGTCAACACGAATTGCTTGGCGTAATGTGCGACCAAATGCTTTGAACAAGCTTTCTACAATGTGGTGATCGTTATGACCTGTCGATGAAAGGTGCAAGGTACACGCCAGCGTATCAGTAAGGGAGCGGAAGAAGTGCGATACCATTTCAGTTGAAAGATCGCCAACCTGATCGCGTCCAAATTCTGCTTCAAATTTTAAATAAGGGCGACCTGATAAATCTAATGCACATTGTGCTAAGCATTCATCCATTGGTAAGCTAAAGCCAAAACGACCAATACCGCGTTTATCACCCAGTGCTTCTTTGAGTGCTTGCCCTAATGCGAGGGCAGTATCTTCAATGCTGTGGTGATCATCGATGTGTAAGTCACCTTTCACATTAACCTGCATTTGAAAGCCACCGTGTGTTGCAATTTGATCGAGCATGTGGTCAAAGAAGCCCAAGCCTGTCTCAATAGAGTTCCCACCAGTTTGGTCTAAATTCACTTTAACGCGAATGTCAGTTTCCTTGGTGGTACGAACAACTTCAGCAATACGAGGGTTTGTTGTTAGGTCTTTTACAATCTGCTGCCAGTTTAAGCTGCTCTTATCGGTAGGTAGTGGGTTGTATTGAATACCTTTGATGGCCATATTTTCAGCTAACTGAAGATCAGTTTGACGATCGCCAATTACTGCAGATGTTGCGAAATCAACCCGACCTTGCTGTAGGTAACTTTTCACTAATCCTAGTTTTGGTTTACGGCAGCTGCAGTTGTCTTCATTGAAGTGTGGGCAAATTAATACATCATCAAACTTAACACCTTGCGACTCGAAGATTTCCATCATCATATTTTGCGGTGCATCGAAATCTGCTTGTGGGTAGCTATCTGTTCCCAAACCATCTTGGTTAGTCACCATTACAAGTTTATATCCTGCATCTTGCAGCGTTAACAGTGCTGGTATAACAAACGGTTCTAGCTTGAGTTTATCTAATCGATCAACTTGAAAATCAACGGGTGGCTCAACAATTAAGGTGCCATCCCGATCAATAAATAGAATTTTTTCTTTGCTCACAATGTACTTCCTTGTGTTTAATTAGATGCGTTTAATTCATCATTATTTGCTGATGCATTGCCTTGTGATATGACATGAGCACGAATAAAGGCCAGTGTTTTTTCACATTCATCACGATTACCGACACTGATACGAATGCAGTTTTCAATAGGAGATCGTCGTAAAATAATGCCGTGATCCCATAATGCGGTAAATAAAGCATCGGCTTGTGAGAATTTCACCAGTAAATAATTACCGTAGCCATCATAGACAGTGACACCTGGCAGCATCCCTAACCCGGCTTGCAAGTAAGCACGATTTGCACTGATGTCGAGTACTTGATATTTCGTTTTAGCACGACCAGCGACAGACAAGGCTTGAACAGCTATATCAGCAACTGGCACTGGCACTGGGTACGGTGCAATAACTTTCAACAATAAGTTAATAACGTCAGTATTGGCTAGCGTAAAACCACAACGTAAGCCTGCTAATGCAAATGCTTTTGATAGCGTACGAAGGATCACTAAGTGTGGGTATTTGGCGAGTAGATCTACCGTCGAGGTTTCAAGGCAAAAGTCGATATATGCTTCATCAACGACCACAATTGCTTTGTCTGTGGTCATATCAAGTAGCTTTTCGATATCTCGACGCTTCATGACGTTACCAGTAGGGTTGTTAGGGCTACAAATGAACACTAATTTAACCCCATTAAGGTTATTTTCAATCGAAGGCAGATCTAATTGCCATTCCGGTGTTAGTGGCACTATTTTCGTATTGATATCAAACGTTTCTGCACTGATAGCATACATGCCATATGTCGGTGGGCAATAAAGAATGCTGTCTTGGTTTGGTTCGCAGAATGTGCGAATTAATAATTCGATACCTTCGTCGGCACCACGGGATGTCAAAACTTGCTTACTATCAACCCCCGCATAATCAGCATAAGCTTGAATCAGCTCAGCTGGTTGGCATTCACTATAACGGTTTAGGCGGCTACAGGTGACACTATATTCATTTGCAAAAGGGGATTCGTTTGCGTTTAGCCAAATATCACCACTACCGCCTAAACGACGTGCTGATTGGTAAGGCGTAAGTTCGCGTATTGTTTTACGCGCTAATTCTTCAATGCTCATTATTACGCCTCCTTTTCTTTAACTTGTTGTGCTTTTAATATTGCTTGCTGTTGCAATTTTTCGATACGGATAGTAACAGCGCGTTTATGTGCATCTAACCCTTCAGCTTCAGCCATGGTAACCACGGTAGGCGCTAAGGTTTTTAGGCCATCAGCGGTAAGCTCTTGTACTGTCATACGTTTAGAAAAATCAGCAAGACCTAAGCTTGAATAGGTACGTGTGTAACCATAGGTTGGTAGCACATGGTTAGTGCCAGAGGCGTAATCACCCACTGATTCTGGCGACCAATCACCAAGAAAGATTGAGCCAGCATTATCCAATAAAGGCACTAACTCTCGCGGTTCACGCGTTTGTACAATTAAGTGCTCAGGACCGTAGTGGTTAGAAATAGAGATACACTGTGTGATTGTTTCTGTAACAATTAAAATACTAGAGCCCAAGGCTTGGCGAGCAATATCAGCACGAGGTAATACTTTCAGTTGCTGCTGAATAGCATCAGCCACACGATCAGCTATGCTTGGTTCTGGTGTTAACAAAATAACTTGAGAGTCAGGTCCGTGTTCCGCTTGGCTTAATAAATCTGCGGCAATGAAATCAGGATCAGCTGTTTTATCGGCAATGACTAATACTTCGGAAGGGCCCGCAGGCATGTCAATTGCCGAACCACGGAAATCATTGCTGACTTGGCGTTTTGCTTCTGTCACGAAGGCATTACCCGGTCCGAAAATCTTATCGACTTTCGTGACTGATTTTGTGCCATAAGCCATAGCTGCAATGGCTTGAGAGCCGCCAGCATTATAGATTTCTGTAATGCCACATAGTTGGGCCACATATAATATTTCATCGGCAATGGGGGGCGGTGAGCATAAAACGACCTGACGGCATCCTGCAATTTGTGCGGGAACACCCAGCATTAATACTGTCGATGGTAATGGTGCACTACCACCAGGAATGTATAAACCAACAGAGTTTATTGGTCGTGTTACTTGCTCACATACCACACCTGGTTGTGTTTCAACACGAAGCGGCTTTATTTTCTGTGCTTTGTGGAATGTTGAGATATTTTGATAAGCCTGTTGCAGCGCCTGTTTCATGCTATTGCTAAGCCGTGATGAAGCTGCCGCTACTTCCTGTTCAGACACTCTGATTGAATCAGGGCGAACACGATCAAATTTTTCAGTGAGATCTAATAGTGCTTCATCACCACGTTGACGGATATCAGCAATCACATCAGCGACAATGGCGGTAATATTTGCACCTTCAGTTATTGCTGGACGCTGAAGTAAAGATTCTTGCTGGTTTTCACTGAGAGATTGCCAAACAACCGTTTTCATTGTGTTACTCCATCATTTTTTCAATTGGCAGTACTAGAATAGAGCTCGCCCCTAATTCTTTTAATTGTTCCATCGTTTCCCAGAACAAGTTTTCAGTACTGACAAGATGAACGGCTACGCGGTTGTTATTTTGTGATAGTGGTAATACGGTTGGATCTTCAGCACCAGGTAGCAGCATTTTAATTTGCTCAAGACGATCTGTTGGTGCATGTAGCATGATGTATTTTGATTCTTTTGCCTGAATGACACCCTGCATACGTGTTAACAAACGATCAATTAGCGCTTGTTTTTCGGCACCTAGATCGGCTGTACATTGAATTAGTACAGCTTTAGAGCGAAGAATAACCGCGGCTTCTTTTAGCCCATTGGCTTCCAGCGTTGCTCCTGTTGATACAAGGTCACAAATTGCATCGGCTAGACCTGCGCGAGGAGCGACTTCAACAGAGCCGTTTAGCATACAAGGGCTGAATGTAACGCCTTGTTCGTCCATATAACGTTTAACAAGTTGAGGGTAGGTTGTAGCGATACGCTTACCTTGAAGATCTTGTGGTCCGTTATACGTTTCATCTTTGTCGATAGCGATAGACAAGCGACAGCCACCAAAATCTAAACGACGAAGCTTTTTATAATCAGAAGGTTCATTGCGAGCAGCACGTTCTAGCCCTACTTCTTCTAGCTCATTCTCACCAATAACCCCAAGATCAACAACACCATCCATAATAAGACCAGGAATGTCATCATCACGAACAAGGAGTAGGTCGATAGGCATATTTTCAGAATGAACCACTAGGCGCTCACCGACCATATTGAATTTAACACCGCAACGCTTAAGTAAATCTTGGCACTCTTTACTCAGACGTCCTTTCTTTTGAATCGCAATTCTTAATCGTTGTGTTTGCATGGTCATATTCCTTAATCCAATTCTGTAAAGTTAATCTTTTAAAGCCCTAAAACGCAAAAACCCTCGGAAGTGATGTTCTCCGAGGGTTTGAATTCTTTATTTTATCAAACACTGGAAGATTTTTTGGCTGTCTTCCAGAGTGAGGCGTATCCTCCCGAAAGACTAGTCAGGATGATGATGGTGATGTAGATTTACCATTGGGATACGCATAATTATTTACTCTGTATAGATAGTTACTTAATACACTTGTGTGTAATGCTTGGTATTCACACTAACGAAGCTCATTAGAATTTGCAACATTAATTTTATGTAAATAGTAAATTCATTATTGATACCGTCTAAAGTGCCTATTTGTACTCGCTTTCTCACGGAGGTACAGCGTATCCCGTGAGGAAGCTCTAAGTTGTATTAACAAAAATGTAGCAGTGTGTACGTTAGTAAATGAGCCAATCAAACATAAATATCTAATAACCCTTTTTTTTGTTTATTTACTTGTTGTTCTTCGGGTTGTTCGAGTGCGTCTTCTTGCTTAGGCTCGACCCGTTGATGGCGATCAGTGATCATAGTTGATTGGGTCACTTTTTTGAGCTGTTTCTGTGCAGTTCGCGGCAGATTGTTGTTGGTATTGATCATGTCTTTCCCTCCACGTTTATTATGTATATAAAACCGTGTCGGCACATTAGTGAACATCTTGAGTGTTTTTTGTTCTATTTTTTGTATTAACACTGCCATTATGATTAATGATGACATGCTAGGTGGTTTTTATTTAAAGAAATGTTGAAGGCGGGATAAGCAAAGAAGCAAGCTAAGAGAGACCCGCTAATGCTGATCTCAAGAACTTTTTAAGACAAGTGATGTGTTTTTGTTGCTGAGGTTATCCGCAACACTTTTTGAATTTTTTACCACTGCCACAGGTGCAAGGGTCATTGCGCCCGATGGTTTTGGTACTTACTGCTGGTTGAATTGCTGGTGGTGTTTCTGCAGTTTCTTCAGCTATGTGGTTTTCAGGATAATCGCCATCGATATAGAACCATTGCAGTTCTCCGTTGACTGTTTCTTGCAGAAAACGAGATCGTTCATGCAGCGTATATTGATCTTTTCCATCTTGATACATGGCTCTGAATTCAACAAAACCTTCACCATTGTCAGCAATCTCACTGTTTATGACTTGAAGCCCAAGCCATTTTGAGTGAACTGAATCTGCAATTGCTTCGCGGTGTTGCTCTGCTTCACAACTTGGGTGGTAGGTAGCAACAACAAAATCAACAAGGCCTAGAACGTGCGCACTGTAACGCGCACGCATAATTTGTTCAGGGTGTGTCGCTGATGTTGCTGATTGATGTATTGGCTGACAACATTCTGCAAGTTGTTTTTTGCTACCACATGGGCATAACGTGATTTGATTAGACATGATTATTTGGTCGCTGATGATTTCTCAATAATTGCCGACCATTTTAATGACTCAACATAGACATCTGCAACGTTTGTTTCATCAATACCCAGTTCTTTGCTGTAGAGAGAGACTTTACCCCAATCTGCCTGGTCATAAGCGATGACTAATTTAAGCATTATGCCGAGAGGCCCAGTTTTGTTCACTAGTGCAGCTTGAATTTCAGCGCTTAAAGGCAATTGTTCAATTAACTCTTCAATTGATTGATCAAGTAATGAATCAAGAAGTGAAAATAAGCCCGTTAAAAAAGCCTGATTACTCACTATTTTTGGGGTGGTAAGTAAACTTAAACGTTCACAAAAGTTAGCTCTTTGTAAGGAGAGGTTATATAACGATTGGGGTTTTTCTGCCAAAGCATGAGACGCAGCAACAAAAGAAATAAAGCGGCGTAATTTTTCTTCACCTAAATAGACTAATGCCTGTTTGAACGATGAAATAGGCTGCGATTTTGACGATGTAATGGTGTTTACATGGCGAAGTAATTTGTATGACAGTGATACATCAGTGGCTATAATTTGTTCAACTTTATTAAAGTTAACTTGCGGTAAGCATATTTCTTGATAAAGCTGCATTGTTGTTAAAGCTGATGGTGTCAGTGATCTACTTTGTACCATTTCGGGCTTACTAAAAAAGAAGCCTTGGAAAAAATCAAATCCAGCATTACGAGCTTCAATGAATTCAGCATACGTTTCGACTTTTTCTGCTAAAAACTTGATATTATTTTTCTTATGTTTTTGTATAAAAAAGTGCGTTCTGCCAATTGGTATCGCACGTATATCAAATTTAATAATATGGATAAAAGGTAGAAAACGTAGCCAATTTTCACTTGGAACAAAGTCATCCAATGCCAGCGTGTAGCCTTTTTGATGAAGTTCCATAATAGCGTCTAGTAATGCATCTGAAGGGGTGCAACTTTCCAGAATCTCAATCACAAAGCTTTGTTTGGGAAAAAGAAGAGGCGTTCTTTGAAGAAGGCTTGATTCTGGGAAATTTACGAAAGCTTTTTTCCCTGCGGTCACTTGTGATGACCCTGAAGTGAAAAAATTATCGATCAATAAACGATTGGTTGCGAGTTCATCTTCAACATCGGGGAAGCAATTATTGGGTCCATCTCGAAAAAGTAATTCGTACCCTACGGTTACTTTGTCTTTATTTAGAATAGGTTGCCGTGCTAGGTATGAATGCATGTGCTTTTCGTATAACCAATATGAAGAAAATGAATAGGAAAACAATGCCAATTGTACCCATTAATAACTCTAGTGAATAGAATCATTTTGATTGGTTATATTACAAATTAGTATCAATACCCAATGTGATATTCATTACAAATTAAGACAATGATATAGGACAAAGACTGATTTTAGACATTAATAGATAATATTTTTTTATTTTCAACAGATTGTACTTTAAATGAATATATTTACCTTGCTACAAGCGGGATTGCTTGTAGGAGGAGGCGTGTTTATTGCTATGCTTTTTCTGTCATGGCGAAAAAACCGAGCGCACGAGGCGCAAACAAGAATTCTTCCTATTGCTTTTATTGGTGGCTTTGCCAATTTTTGCGACACATTAGGTGTTGGTAGTTTTGCTATAAAAACGGCAGGCTATAAACAATTTAAGCTTATTGATGATCAGCTGTTACCCGGCACGTTGAATTGCCAAGCAGTTTTAGCAACCGTTGTACAATCGTTGATCTTTTTAACGGCTGTCGATGTTGACCCAACGACCTTAGTGAGCCTTGTTATTGCTGCTTGTTTAGGTGCAACCTGGGGGGCTCGTTTAGTGTCTAGTTGGGATCGACAAGTCATTCGACTTGTAATGAGCATTGCTTTACTCATTGTTGCTGGGTTAATGCTTGCGGGGCAGTTAAAGCTGTTTCCTTTAGGTGGGATGAGCTTGGGGTTAACTGGCTGGAAGTTAGCCGTTGGTATTATTGGTAACTTCTTATTTGGTGCGCTAATGACTGTTGGCATTGGTTTATATGCACCATGTATGACAATGGTTTATTTACTGGGTATGCATCCGCTAGCGGCTTTCCCTATTATGATGTGTTCTTGTGCATTTTTGAGTTTTTTCTCTGCAGGCAGCTTTATTCGTATGAATCGAATTAATAGTCGTGCAGCGATTGTCGTGGCTATTACAGGGCCGATTGGTGTGGTTATTGCGGCGTATTTAGTGCAGTCGTTAGATATGCATGTGCTGGCTTGGTTAGTGACTGCAGTGGTACTTTATACTTCAGCGACGATGTATCGGTCATGGACAAAAGGTCGTACTAGTTTGCGTACTGAATCCTCTGCTGGTTAGCGTTAACTGATTCTAATATAAAATGAAAAAGGTACGTTTTGGCGTACCTTTTTTATTGGTTTATCGTTGAATACCAGATGTAGCCACACTATTGGTTTTTCTTGCTGAAATCACGGGTTTCAAGTTTACAGCCATCAGGAGTACACACTAAAACGGAACCATGATGATACCAATCACCTAAAACCGTACGGGTTGCGGCTTTTCCATTAACGTCAACATGGTGTACATCAGGACGATGAGTATGGCCATGGATCATGTCAACGACATTTTGTTCAGCCATCAGCCGTACGACTTCATTTGGCGTCACATCCATAATACTGGTCGTTTTTTCTTTATTATTCTTGCTGCTACCACTACGAATTTTATCACCAACCTTTTGGCGATACGTTAAAGGTAAACAGAAGAATAACCACTGAATGAAACGGTTATGTACTCTTTTTCGATAACGTAGATAATCTTCATCTTCAATGCAAAGTGTATCGCCATGAAGGATTAACGTGGGTGTACCGTAAAGGTCGATAACGGTGTGTTCAGGTAATAATGTCATGCCGGTTTCTTGGCAAAAACGCGATCCAATTAAAAAATCACGGTTACCATAAATGAAGTAGCAAGGTACGCCTGAATCTGTGAGCTGTTTGAATGCGTGCTTTATCTGTTGCAGGAAAGGGGAGTCATCGTCATCTCCAATCCACATTTCAAATAAATCGCCGAGTACATAGAGCGCATCGATGTTTCTTGCTTCTTGTTGCATGAAGTGAAGAAAACAATCGGTGATATCTGTACGTTCAGCACTGAGGTGCAAATCTGCAATAAAGAGAGTCGTCATAATAGAAAGAGGGTGAGCAAACGCTCACCCTAATCAAAGATTATTCTTCGATTGTTACGTCGTTGATTACAACGTCTTCAACTGGCACGTCTTGGTGAACGTAGCCGCTGTTACCAGTAGAAACAGCTTTGATCTTGTTTACAACGTCCATACCTTCAATAACTTCAGCAAATACACAGTAGCCCCAACCATCAGGCGTTGCTGATTTAAAGTCTAGGAATTTGTTGTCGTTAACGTTGATGAAAAACTGAGAGCTTGCAGAATGCGGTTCCATTGTACGTGCCATAGCAAGTGTACCCACTTTGTTGCTTAGGCCATTGCTTGCTTCGTTTTTGATTGTTTCACGTGTTTCTTTCTCAACCATACCAGCAGACATACCGCCGCCCTGGATCATGAAACCATCAATTACACGGTGGAAAAGCGTACCGTTGTAGAAACCGTCACGGCAATATTGTAGGAAGTTTGCACACGTTTCAGGCGCTTTTTCTGTGTTAAGTTGGATCTTGATGTCACCAAAAGTAGTGTGAAGCGTTACCATGAGATTGTCCTTTAATGGATTGTATATGCTTAGACTTTGAAGTCTAACTTACTAGTACCTATTCATACAAATTTTGATGTTTCAAATGGTGATAAAAATACAGTGAGTCATTGTGCTAGAAGCCAATAAATTCACACTGAAACTCGCATCTTGACGATGTTTGGGTATAATTACTTCTCTTATATCGACACCCATTAAATGAGTACGTACGAAGCATGTTGAAGATCTATAACTCACTGACAAAACAGAAAGAGGAATTCAAACCCATTCAGCCTGGTAAAGTAGGCATGTATGTCTGTGGGGTAACCATTTACGATTTATGTCACATTGGGCATGGTCGTACATTTGTGTCTTTCGATGTGGTTTCTCGTTACCTGCGATACTCTGGTTACGATTTAACGTTTGTTCGAAATATTACTGATATCGATGACAAAATTATCAAGCGTGCGGCTGAAAATGGCGAAAGCTGTGATTCTTTAACCGAACGTTTAATTGGTGAAATGCATAAAGACTTTGATGCTTTAGGCATGAAACGTCCAGATATTGAACCGCGTGCAACAGAATTCATCGCTGAAATTATTACCATGTGCGAGCGTTTGATTGAACGTGGCTTTGCATACGTGGCGAGTAACGGTGATGTTATGTTCGAAGTAAGCAAGTTTGAAGAATATGGTCGCCTATCTAGGCAAGACCTAGACCAGCTTCAAGCGGGTGCTCGTGTTGATATTGATATGGCTAAGCGTAGCCCTCTTGATTTCGTATTGTGGAAAATGTCTAAACCTGGTGAGCCTACTTGGGAATCACCTTGGGGGGCTGGTCGCCCGGGTTGGCACATTGAATGTTCAGCAATGAACTCTGCAATTCTAGGTGATCATTTCGATATTCATGGTGGCGGTTCAGATTTACAATTTCCACACCATGAAAATGAAATTGCACAATCATGCTGTGCAACGGGTTCGCAATATGTGAATACATGGATGCACAGTGGCATGGTAATGGTTGATCGTGAAAAGATGTCTAAATCTTTAGGTAACTTTTTCACTATTCGCGATGTACTCGGTCATTATGACGCAGAAAGTGTACGTTACTTCTTGATGTCGGGTCATTACCGTAGCCAATTGAACTACAGTGAAGAGAACCTGAAACAAGCACGCTCGGCACTAGAGCGTTTATACACATCATTACGTGGTTTGGATTTGACTGCGCAAGCAGAAGGCGGCGAAGAGTTTGTTACGCGCTTTACTGCATCAATGAATGATGACTTTAATACTCCTGAAGCGTACTCCGTATTATTTGATATGGTTCGTGAAATCAACCGTCTAAAGGCTGATGAAACAATCGCTGACAACATTGCACAAGCATCAGCATTAGGTGCACGTTTACGTGAGCTAGCTGATATTCTAGGTTTATTATCGCAAGACCCAGAAGCTTTCCTTCAAGGTGGCGCTGGCCAAGATGATGTGGCAGAAATTGAAAGTTTAATTCAACAACGTCTTGATGCTCGCGCAGCAAAAGATTGGGCTGCCGCCGATGCTGCTCGTGATAAGCTACTTGCTATGAAGATTATTCTAGAAGATGGTCCGCAAGGAACAACTTGGCGCCGTAAGTAATTACAGTACGTCAGCGATTACATATTGGGTAATCGCTGTGTAAGCAAAGAAATTGAAAACCGAAGCATTGGCTTCGGTTTTTTTATGTCATTTTTTTGTTTTTATTGTTGTTTTTGATAAACAGAAGATAAAAGCGAGCACAAATAAAACAGAGTAGAAAAGTATAGAAGCACTAATTTGCTTTAATTCATATTTTGATTATTGATCCGGTATCACCATTCGAAGAAGTAATGTTCGAATTCGAGCGAATCTGATCACAATTAGTATAATAAGTCGAAGCTAAATAGAGGGAAATCTTTATTATTCTTTCCGTGGTTTATCTTACTCATACTTGTTCCCCCCTTTTCATATTATGAAGGGTAAGTATTGATTATTAAGGAAAATAATAATGAAAAAGCTATGGCTTACCGCTGCGATTGGTAGCACCTTACTTATGTCTCCATTTTTTGCTCAATCAGCTTCTGAAACAGATAAAGTTGTTGTTGCCCACCGCGGTGCATCAGGATACCTACCAGAACACACCTTGGCTGCAAAGGCGATGGCGTATGCTATGAAGCCTGACTACATTGAACAAGATGTTGTTATGACAAAGGACGATAAACTTGTTGTGCTTCATGATCATTATCTTGACCGTGTCACTAATGTCGCGCAAAAGTTTCCAGATCGAGCACGTAACGATGGAAGATATTACGCGATAGACTTTACCCTTGCTGAGATTAAGCAGCTGAGCGTAACTGAAGGGTTCAATGTCGACAAAGAGGGCAAGCAGGTTCAAGGTTTCCCTGAACGCTACCCAATGTGGAAGTCAGACTTTAAAGTTCCTACGTTTGAAGAAGAAATTGAAATGATCCAAGGTTTGAACAAATCTTTGGGTTACGACATTGGTATTTACCCTGAAATTAAAGCGCCTTGGTTCCATCGTCATGAGGGCAAAGATATCAGTAAAGCGGTATTAAAAGTGCTGAAAGAGTATGGCTATACCGATAAAGACAGCAATGTGTACCTGCAAACTTTCGATTTTAATGAATTAAAACGTATTCATGAAGAATTGATGCCTGCAATGGGTATGGATCTGAAGTTGATACAATTAATGGCGTATACCGATTGGAATGAAACCATGGTGTATGATAACAAAGGCAATTCACAGCCTTACAGCTATGATTGGATGTTCAAAAAAGAAGGGATGAAGCAAGTTGCTAAGTATGCTGATGGTATCGGACCATGGAAACCAATGGTTGTATCAGATAAATCCTCTAAAGATAATATTCAATTAACAGGGTTGGTTAAAGCTGCCCATGCTGAAGGGATGAAAGTACATCCGTACACATTCCGCGCAGACCAAGGTAGAATTCCAACGTATGCCAATAACTTTGACGACATGTTAGATATTTTCTACAACACTGCCAATGTTGATGGTGTATTTACTGATTTTCCTGATAAAGCGGTAAATTATCTAGCTACTGAAAAGCAGTAAATAAATTGGTTTTGATAACCAGTGGGCGTTCGACCTAGGTAGCATTTAACGCATCAAGCTGAATATAAAAACAAAAAAGACAATATCGCAGCTGTGTTTTAGTAAACAGTAAGCGTATTGTCTTTTTTTATGTTACGGCTTTGTTGGCTGTCCTCTATTTAATTTTAGCTGCGAAATAAACTAGATTCACACAAGCATGTAACATTCATCTTATAAATGTTCCGGCAGTTTCGTCCCGCACTTTTTACAGTATTCCGCATCTGTTTCATGACCGCTGGTGGCACAGTTTGGACAGCGAATAAACTCGCGATGCGTTTTCATTTCTTGGCTGAGTTCAGCTGTTATGATGCCTGTAGGTACCGCAAGGATTGAATAACCTAATAGCATGGTAAGAGAAGCCAACGCTTTCCCCATAACGGTGTGGGGAATCATATCGCCATATCCTACGGTGGTTATGGTTACTATTGCCCAGTAGATACTCTGTGGAATGCTGGTGAAGCCGTTGTCGGGACCTTCGATAACAAACATTAACGAACCAAATACTGTCACTAGAATGAGTACTGAACTAAAAAAGACGAATATCTTACGTTGTGCTTGTCTTAAAGAACGCAGCAAGATGTTGGAATCTCTTAGATAACGCGCCAATTTAAGTATTCGGAATATTCGCAATACTCTTATAAGGCGAATAATCAGTAGGTAATTAGAACCGGGTATGAAAAAGGCAACATAGGCCGGAATAATAGCTAGTAAATCGATGATGCCGTAAAAACTACGAGCATAAGCAATCGGTTTAGGGGAGCAATACAATCGAGTAATATATTCAATTGTAAATAATAGAGTGAACAGCCATTCTGCATAAAATAACGTTTCAGGAAAGCGTGTTTCTACTACGGTGACTGACGATAAAATAAGTATGGCTTCAGAGCTTAATATCGCAATGATTAAGACTATATCGAAGATTTGACCAGCTCGTGTACTAGTGCCAAAAATGACTTGATAAATTTTTTGCCGTTGAGTAAATGCTGCCATGTTCGTTCTTCACTAAGCGTTAAACAAAAAATGATGCTTTATGACGAAATGCTATTGAGCATTAATGGTTAGGCATCAGTAAAAGGTGAGGTTTATTATAGTATACCTAAGTCACCTCAAAGTGCTGGATTCAGAGTAACTTGAGTATAAAATGAATAAGTTAGAATTCACCATACAAAAAGGGCTACGCTAATCGCAGCCCTTTTTTGAATTAATTTCAGACTATTCAGCGCCTGTATTGCACTAACTATTAACTTAAGCCTGGAAACAGTGCTCTTAAGCCTGTTGCTATAAATTCAATGCCTAAGGCCGCTAATATTAAACCCATAATACGGGTAATAACGTTGATGCCTGTTTGACCTAAGAATCGAACAATAATAGGTGCCGCTCTAAATAATAGCCAACAACAGAACGCAAACGCGATAATTGTAGCGGCAATACCAAGTGTATTAGGGATACCTGGGAAGCGAGAACCATATACGATCGTTGAACTAATCGCACCGGGACCAGCCATTAAAGGCATGGCAAGGGGGACGACACCAATCTGTTCTCTGCTAGCAGATTCTGATTTCTCTTGCTTGTTCTGTTTATCTTCACCGAGCTTACCACTCATCATTGAGAAGGCAATTGTGAGCAATAATAAGCCGCCAGCTACCCGAAAAGAATCGAGCGAAATGCTAAACATATCAAGTAGGAATTGACCTGCAAGTAGAGATACAGTCAGAATAATTGCAACAGCAATATTGGCTGTAAACGCGGTTTTATTTCTTTCTTCAGGGCCCATATGAGCCGTTAAAGTAACGAAAATCGGCATGATGCCTATAGGGTTTACCGCCGCAATTAAACCGACGAAAAATTGTAAAAAAATGGCGAATTCTAGTGACTGCATTGTTTGACCATCAGACAAACGTTAATAAAAAAGAAGCGTACTTCTTGCTCACGATTTGCATTTACATTCCCGATTCGTATTCATTAATTCTAATTTAATAACAGTTAATTGAAGGCACAAAATACAAGAACATAAAGGGAGAATGAGAAATGAATCATTATTGTCTAATGATGACTTATCCGAGTCCCTGCTAATCAGCGATACTCTAAGCGAAAGAAGATGAATCCACCAATTAAAAATTGTTATATCTAGCAATAAACATTCTAATGATTTTTCTGTTGTTAATAACCTGTAAATGTATAGAGTGGTGTATTACTCTAAGTGGGTAATACATGTGCTAGTAAGTATGAAACAAAGTTTAATCGATTAGCGACTAAAAATGTGATTATTGTCACAACTGATAACGTTTTTTACATCTTATGTAAAAAAATTACGTAATATTTCCGCATCTTTTAATGGTTTATTTTATTTCACTTACTTTAAACGTGGTTATAGGTCGTATATTTGGCTGTAAGTTGTTGATTAAGTCTCTTTGAGATCAAAAGTTGACAAAATTTACTCCTTTTGGATTACAAGTGATCTAAATCAAATTAATTCGGGGTGTGAAATTTTATAATCAGTTTTGAAAGCAATTTACTAAGTATGTGTGTTGCGGGATTGTTGAAACAATTAAGTTTCCATCCAGCCGCCTTAAAGGATTTAAGACGTATCCTTACTAAAGAATTTTCAATATTAAGTTAGGAGTTAACTATGCCTGTTACAAATATGGCTGAACTAGATGCAATGGTTGCCCGCGTAAAAGCTGCTCAACAAGAGTTTGCAACTTTCTCTCAAGAGCAAGTTGATAAAATCTTTCGTGCTGCTTCTCTAGCTGCGAACAACGCACGTATTCCTCTAGCTCAACAAGCTGTAGCTGAGTCTGGTATGGGTATTGTTGAAGATAAGGTTATCAAAAACCACTTCGCTTCAGAATTTATCTACAACAAATACAAAGACGAACCAACTTGCGGTATTTTGGAAGAGAACGAAGAGTTCGGTACCATGACTATCGCAGAACCAGTAGGTATAATTTGCGGTATCGTACCGACAACGAACCCAACATCTACTGCAATCTTCAAATCTCTTATCTCTCTTAAAACACGTAACGCGATCATTTTCTCGCCACACCCGCGTGCTAAAAACTCAACGAACGATGCAGCTAAATTAGTGCTTGATGCTGCTGTTGCTGCTGGTGCACCAAAAAACATCATTGGTTGGATTGACCAACCTTCAGTTGAACTTTCAAATGCATTGATGAAGCATGACGACATTAACCTTATTCTTGCGACTGGCGGTCCTGGTATGGTTAAAGCGGCTTACTCTTCAGGTAAACCA
Source organism: Photobacterium profundum (assembly GCF_003026285.1). GTDB lineage: Bacteria > Pseudomonadota > Gammaproteobacteria > Enterobacterales > Vibrionaceae > Photobacterium > Photobacterium profundum. The sequence continues at coordinate 668,180 of NZ_PYOD01000001.1, read as the reverse complement.
GCTATTGGTGTTGGTGCGGGTAACGTACCTGTAGTTATTGATGAAACTGCTGATATTAAGCGTGCTGTTGCATCAGTACTTATGTCTAAGACATTCGATAACGGTGTTGTATGTGCTTCTGAGCAAGCAGTTATCGTTATGGACGAAGTATACGACGAAGTGAAAGCACGTTTTGCTTCTCACAACGGTTATGTATTGTCTAAAGCTGAAGCTGATAAAGTTCGTAAAATCTTGCTTATCAACGGCAACCTAAACGCAGATATCGTTGGTCAGCCAGCAACTAAAATTGCTGAAATGGCGGGTGTTACCGTTCCTGCTGATACAAAAATCCTTATCGGTGAAGGCGTTGAAGTTAAGCACGAAGACGAATTCGCACACGAAAAACTATCTCCAACGTTAGGTATGTTCCGCGCAACTTCTTTTGAAAATGCGGTAGAGCAAGCTTGTACTATGGTTGATATCGGCGGTATCGGTCACACATCTGGTCTATATACTAACCAAGATGTAAACAAAGAGCGTATCAAGTACTTCGGCGACAAGATGAAGACTGCTCGTATTCTTGTAAATATCCCGACGACTCACGGTGGTATCGGTGACCTTTACAACTTTAACGTAGCACCTTCTCTAACTCTTGGTTGTGGTTCATGGGGTGGTAACTCTATCTCTGAGAACGTAGGTCCTAAGCACCTTATCAACAAGAAAACTGTAGCGAAGCGAGCTGAGAACATGTTGTGGCATAAACTACCTAAGTCAATTTATTTCCGTCGTGGTAGCCTTCCAATCGCATTGAGCGATCTAGAAGACAAGAAACGTGCATTCCTAGTAACAGACCGTTTCCTATTCAACAATGGCTACGCTGACGAAGTAGTATCACTGCTTAAAGCACAAGGCATTGAAGTTCACACTTTCTTCGATGTTGAAGCGGATCCAACGCTGTCTATCGTTGAGAAAGGCGCTGAAGCAATGAAGAGCTTCCAGCCTGACGTAATCATTGCGCTTGGTGGTGGTTCTCCGATGGATGCTGCGAAGATCATGTGGGTTATGTACGAGCACCCAGAAACTCACTTTGAAGAACTAGCAATGCGCTTTATGGATATCCGTAAGCGTATTTACAAGTTCCCTAAAATGGGTAAAAAAGCTGAACTAGTATGTATCACTACTACATCTGGTACGGGTTCTGAAGTTACACCTTTCGCTGTTGTTACAGACGATAAGACAGGTGCTAAGTACCCACTAGCTGATTACGAATTAACACCTCAAATGGCTATCGTTGACGCGAACTTAGTAATGAACATGCCTAAGTCGCTAACAGCATTTGGTGGTTACGATGCAGTAACTCACGCACTAGAAGCTTACGTTTCTGTTCTTGCGAACGAATACTCAGATGGTCAAGCTCTACAAGCGCTTAAAATGCTTAAAGAATACTTACCATCAAGCTACGCAAATGGTGCAGCTGACCCAATCGCTCGTGAGAAAGTGCACAATGCTGCAACTATCGCTGGTATTGCGTTTGCAAATGCATTCCTAGGTGTGTGTCACTCAATGGCTCACAAAGTGGGTGCAGAATTCCACGTACCACATGGCTTAGCTAACGCATTGTTGATTTCGAATACTGTACGTTACAACGCGAACGATAACCCAACGAAGCAAACTGCATTCTCTCAGTACGCAAGCCCACAAGCTCGTCGCCGTTATGCTGAAGTTGCTGACCACTTAGGTCTATCACAAGCTGGTGACCGTACTGCTCAGAAGATTGAACGTCTACTAACATGGTTAGAAGAACTGAAAATTGCACTAGATATCCCGCTATCAATCCAAGCTGCTGGTGTTCCAGAAGCTGACTTCCTAGCGAAACTAGACCAACTATCAGTTGAAGCGTTCGATGACCAATGTACTGGTGCTAACCCACGTTACCCTCTTATCTGCGAGCTGAAAGAAGTACTAACGTCTGCTTACTACGGTACTCCGTATATTGAAGGTGAAACTTTCGAAGGTACGACTGTCATTAAGAAGTCTGAGCCAGTAGTCGTTGCTGAAAAAGTAGAAAAAGTGAAAGCAAAGAAAGAAGCAGCTAAAGCTTAATTCTTAAATCGCTAATCATGATTATTAAACCCGCCAATTTGGCGGGTTTTTTTATGGGAGTTTGTTTTTATTTCTGAGAATAAATACTCATTATTTTTCTTATCAATATCAACAATAAACAAGGTGGGGTTATCCCACTTCGGCTTCGATCATTCTTCCATTAAAATAGTCATTTGCCACAATATACTCAGCACTTCTTACTATTTCGTATTGAAGGTGTTGGTTTAATAGGTTACTTTGCGGACTACTTTCTTCGTGGCTGAAGCACATTGGCACAACGCCACCAACCCGAATATTAAATTCAGCAAGTTCTAATGCCCAACTCTGCGTTAAACCTGAAATCATCGCTTTTGAACCAGAGGCGGTGGTGGTTTGACTATTAAATTGATGAGCTGCAAGGTTAATAATTAGACCTTTGCGATTATTTTTTCGCATGTAGTTAGCAGCTTGTTTGCCAAAAATGAAAAATGTTGTCGCTCCTTTTGTCATTGAGCGGCAGAATTTATCAACAGCCCCATCACTAAATAAGCTTGGAAGATCTTCACCTAACCAATAATTGACGAGTATATCGATTGCCCCAAAATGATTATGTACATCATTTATGGCATGCATAATGGTGTTTTCATCTTTACTTATTAGTAAAAATTGCTCGCAGGAACCACCAATTGCAAGGCAAGCCTCATAGGTTTTTTTTAGCGAGGATGGATTCGTATCAAGTAAAGCAAGTTGTGCCCCTAGGGAGGCAAAGTGCATTGAAATTGCTTTTCCCATCGGACTGCCTGCTGCGGTTATTAAAATAACTGAGTTTGCAATATCCATTCCCACCATCCAACTTATAAATTACTAACGTTATTTGAATATATTGACGCCTTTTCAATTGGTTGAATGTGAAAAGACACGCATATAATGAGACTCTGTTAATAAATGTTAGTAAAGTGTGAAGATGCTTCCTTTGAGAGGTATCAAAGCTATGATGACTGTCACGAAATAAATATTTATCTAACGAATGCAGGAAGAGTAGGTAGCATTATGCTGAATGATACATCTCTGCATAGCGCTTTGATTGTATCAATGATAAATACAAATCTTGAGGGGATGCTTGAATGGTTGCATCTTCCGTTGGTGGTAACTTACGGCGTTCGTGACCAGAGAGGTTGTGGTATAACTCTTCGGGCATACCTTTTGTACCTAGTGGGGGAAAAGTCAGTGCTGTTGGCTTTAATTCATGAAGAAACTGCGAACTAGTTAACCCTCCTTTATGAAAAGCATCTGCTTGAGCGGCAGCATGGTCATAACAATGCTTAGTACTTGTTAGGGGTTGTGGTTCGGGTAGTTCAAAATATGCGCGTAAATCAGCTTCTGTTTGCTCAGATGCTGGTGTTGGGTCTACGGGGGTCTTCTCTAGATGATCCGGTGATAGAAATGCCAGCATTAACGCAAAATCAGCACGGCGACCACCTTCAACCGCATGGTTGAGTTGGGTACCAAGCTGCACTTCGTTAATTAACTGTGCTTTATCTAAAGTATGGACTTGCATCGTTATAAAGAGATTCCTTGTTTAAGGTACCTCTTTATCGGTTTGTAAAAGCATAACTTTAGTCTAAATATGCTTTATTTATGAAATGATTCAGCCATATTTATTTCTAGTGTATTAATAGCTACATGCATACGACGTAACGCTTCGGTAAGTGTTTCATGGGTACAGCCAAAGTTTAACCGTACAAATTTGGGGTTACCAAAATCTGACCCTGGAGAAAGGCCAACACCTGCCTGCTCAAAAAATTTAAAAGGGCTTGTAACAGGTAAGGCAGAAGCATCAATCCATGCTAAATAGGTGGCTTCAATGTGCTGCATCGTTAAATAAGGCATGCTGTCGATGGCAGCTGTTAATGTGGTACGGTTTTGCCGTAAGTAGGCAAGTTGTTGCTCTAACCATGGCTGTCCGCTTTCATAAGCGGCTTGTGCTGCTGTATAGGCGAGTACATTAACATCGGGTACTATTCCCGCTCGTACTTGCTTGAATTTATGGCGCAGAGCAGAATTTGGAATGATAGCCATTGATGCCCCAAGGCCTGCAATATTGAAGGTTTTGCTGGGTGCTACTAACGTGACAGACCGTTGCTCGGCGCTTTTATTCAAACTTGCAAACGGTATGTGTTTTACATCCGTATCTAGAATTAAGTCGCAATGAATTTCATCGGAACATACATATAAGTCATTTTCTTCAGCGAACATTAATATTTGTTCTAATTCGTCACGACGATATACCGTTCCACCAGGATTTAATGGATTACAGAATAAGAGAAGCTTGGACTTTGGGTTGGTTTCTATTTGTGTAAAGTCGATTAACCAGCGTTTATCTTGCAATGTGACTGGTGCGTATGAAGCAGTACGTTGCGCAAGTTTAATAGATGATACAAATGGAGGATAAATAGGCTTTGGCGTAATCACACTTTGATGCGCGTCTGTTAATGAACGCACTGCGAGATTAAGGCCGCATACTAGACCAGGTAAGAATACAATCCACTTTGGTTGAATATCCCAGTTGTATAACGTTTTCATGCGCTCAACGAGTAACTCCGTTAAGCGAGTAGGGGGCTTACCATAGCCAAAAACACCATGATTAATATGCTCTTGCAATGCGTCTGTTATTTCTTTTGGTACTCGAAAATCACTGTCAGCGATCCACATAGGTAAGACATCTGCATTCTGATACTTATCCCACTTTATACTATTACTGTGTGTGCGATCGACATGCGAGTCAAATAACGTGTTAGATATAGTTGCTGACATAGTGAATTCCATTTGTTTTGAAAGCTAGATGAATAGTTTGTTGAAAGATCAACAGAGCAATATTATTCGCACAATTTTGAGATATAAAAAAGCCCCAGATAGTCTCTGAGGCTTAAATATTACTCTTAACCTGAAATCAGGTTATCTTGTTTGATTAGAATGTTGGTTTAGTGCCAAACTGATCTGCGGCATAAGCAACACGTTCTTCTGGTGGTGGCATTTTAGCCGTCGTACCTAAATGCTCAATATGCTGTAGGCGAGGTAGTAAACCGCAGCCATTAGCAATTTGAATGGCCAAACCTGGTCGTGCATTTAGTTCTAATACCATAGGACCTTTGCTTTTATCCAGTACCATATCAGTACCCAAATAGCCTAACCCTGTCATTTCCCAAGCACTGGCTGCAAGTGTTAATAACTTACTCCAATTAGGTACCGCCAATTCGCTTAGCAATCGGTCGGTATCTGGGTGGTGTTCAATTGGTTGATTAAATTGCACTGCACGTACCGCTTTGCCTGTCGCAATATCGATACCGACTCCAACAGCACCTTGGTGTAAGTTTGCTTTACCATCTGATGCCGCGGTCGAACAACGCATCATCGCCATTACAGGGTAGCCCTTAAATACGATGACACGTACATCAGGCACACCTTCAAAACTGAAACCATCGAAAACATTATCAAATTGAATCAGGTTTTCAATCATCGCTACGTCATTCTTACCACCCAGAGAGAACAACCCTGCAAGGGTATTGGTAACGTGACGCTCAACATCTTGTCTATTGATCTGTGCACCAGATGGCTTAGTATAAATACCATCTTTATGATTAATAATAACAAGAATGCCTTTACCCCCAGAACCTTGCGCAGGTTTGATAACAAAGCCAGGCCAGTTTTTAACCATGTCGTGGACACGTTTTACGAAAACTTGGCTATCAATGACGCCAATCAGATCGGGTACTGTTGCACCGGCTTCTTGAGCGATAATTTTCGTTTTTAACTTATCATCGACTAACGGATAAAGCGTTCGATCGTTATAGCGACCAATATAGCTATGATTCCGTTTATTCATTCCCATAATGCCGCGATCCCGCAGCTTAAACGGTGAGGTGAACTGTGACAATATAGACATAGTTTAGTCCTCCGTTAATGGTTTGAATCGACGAAGTTCGCTTAAACGATAGCCTGTGTAATTACCGAGTACTAGAATGACAGCCATAATAATAAGCTGCATGCCGATAAAGTTGAATGTTAAGTGACGAACAATCTCATTGGTCATTGCGATGTAAACTAAAACCGCCGTTAATAATGAACCACCACCTTGAATGAAGACTTCTTTTGCTCCTTCTTCTTCCCATAGAATTGACATACGCTCTACAGTCCACGATAGGATGATCATCGGGAAGAATGTAATTGTCAGGCCTTCAACTAAACCAATCTTAAAGGCAACAACGGTAAATACTGAAATAATCAATATGACCGAGATAATGACGGTCGATATTCGGGCGACGAGAAGTAAGTTGAGCTTAGAGAGGTAACTACGAATAATTAGACCCGTACCCACAATCAATAAGAAGCCGATAATACCGGTGATCAACTGCGTTTGTACAAATGCGACAGCAATCAATACTGGCATGAATGTACCTGATGTTTTTAGCCCGATGATAACGCGAAGGAAAACAACAATCAGCGCACCAATAGGCACAAGCATGATGGTTTTGAACATGGCTTGTTCTTCAACCGGCAGGGTATGAATCGAGAAGTTTAAGAGATCTTCTGCTTGTACTTTCTCTCTTGTTGCCTGCTGAGGGGTAATATCTTGTGCAATGATCGAGAAGCTAATGTGTGAGTTACGACCACCTACAACATCTAATAATGAATGACCTTGCTGATTCCATACAAGTACGTTATCTGGGCGACCTTCGTTACCGGTTAGCGGATCAAATAGCTCCCATTTTTCAGTGTTGGTATCCCATACTTCAACCATTGGATTGATACTTTGGCGGCGGCGACCGTCTTCAAGCTGAAGCCCACCCACCACACGGCTATGAATTTTCTCTAGAGATAGGACCCCTGTAATAGCTTCTTCACGGGTTAGATTATTGAGAAGCAAACCTGCATTCTGATTTTGTTTATCGTTAAATTGTTTAATCAATTCACGAGTCAAAGTAAGGTTGTCAGAAGAACGAGTGCGGGCTTGGTCAAGCAATGCTGTGGCGGCTGTTTGTTGCGGGTTATCTAAGCTAACCGTCATCGGCTCACCCTTGGGAGGGGTGTCTTTATAATTGGCCTGATCATCGATAAGCATCTGCGTTTTGTAATACAGAATTTGTTGCCCCATTGCTTCACGAATAGACCATTCAGCACGGCGACCTTTATCGGTATCAATTAACGCAACACCGTAACCGGGTGATGACGTGCTTTCATCGATTAATGTAAAACCTTGTTGTGTTTCAGGGGCCGCCATTGAGATTTTAACGGGATCACCAATCGCATCAAATTCAACCCGTGCTTCTACCTCCCAAACAGCACGTTCAGCACCTGGTGTCCATGGTACGCCATACACATCATGACGGTACATGCTTAGTGCAATGCCCGCAAAGACGAGCAATGAAACTATAAAGTAAAAAGGTATTCTTGACGTCATGACATCCTCATCATTTAATTATTAGTCTTTGATGCCGCTTCGGGCTGACTCTTTCCTTGGATAAATTGTTTGCCAACATCGACTAATGCAATGTCTTTAAAAAATTCACGACCGAGTAATACTGGGTAGGTCATTTGTGTTCTATCAGCCAATGTAAATTGTACTTTTTCATGTAATGACCCTAATTGGATCCATGCTTCGATAACGGGGCGTCTTGCTGCTTCATCTGATGTAGATTGGCGAACTTTAACCCAACGCACAACTTGCGCCTCAATGATTTCCGGCTTTTTGCTCGTTTCATCATTAAGGTGGCTTAAGTTAAAGCGAACCCATTCTTTACCATCACGCTCGAAAACTTGTAGATCTACGGCATTAAGTGACGATGTTGTTGCACCAGTATCAATACGGGCTTTAAAGTTCTGTTTAACTGAATCTAGCCAAATCCATTCTTCTTGACCTAAAACTGCTTTGCCATTAGCGACTTTAATATCAATAGGTTTAGCTTCTGCTGGGATCGTTATAACTTGTTTTTCTACAACCAGTTTAGGTTGAGTTAATACTTTATGCTTAACGAACTTCACATCTTTTGAAACTGATGATAATTCATTTTCTAAATTGGCAATATGTTCATTTTTCTCATTAATTTGCTGAGTCATTGTCTCAAGCTGAATGTTGACATTCTTTTCCATTGTATTAATGGCTATTAAGGTTTCTTCGTGATTTTTTGACTGCGTAAGTGTACAGCCTGAAAGCATAGCTAAAGTGAGTAGTGTAAAGCTGCGGCGAAGCATGGTCTCTCCCAGAAGAACTTCTATTTTTCTATAAGCGGCGACAGTTTAGCGTAAAAAAAGGGATGCGAAAAGCATCCCTTTGTCAGTGATTAGTCAGGATTCCGAGCAACTAAAACAGCGCGTTTAGGTGCAGGGTAACCTTCAATGGTTTTTGTAGGATCTTCTGGGTTTAAATATTCCGGCAGGGAATTATTCGTCATCCAATCTGTCGATCGTTGCTCATCGGTTGTTGTGATATTTTCGTCAACAATACGAACATCAACAAAGCCGCATTTTTCCATCCAGACTTTTAACGCTTTTGCTGATGGGAAAAAGTATACATTGTGCATTTGCGCGTAACGGCCTGTTGGCACTAATACTGCGTTTTCGTCACCTTCAATCACTAAGGTTTCTAGAACTACTTCACCATCTTTACGAAGTTGATTCTTTAGCTGAATAATATGATCTAATGGCGAACGGCGGTGATAAAGTACACCCATGCTGAAAACGGTATCGAATGCCTTTAACTCTGGTAGTTGTTCAATACCCAAAGGTAATAAAAACGCACGGTTATCATCACCCATAAGGCGACGTATTGCTTCGAATTGGATTAAGAATAGGTTAGATGGATCTATACCAACAGTTAATGCCGCCCCTTCACCTAACATACGCCACATGTGGTAACCGTTGCCACAGCCAACATCTAACACTGAACGACCTTTCAGCGGTGATATGTGTGGTAATACGCGATCCCACTTCCAATCTGAACGCCATTCAGTATCAATGTGAATACCGTGCATGTTGTACGGGCCTTTACGCCACGGGTGCAATAAACGTAACAAACTTTCTAAACGTTTTTGTTCGCCGTTAGCGACACCATCTTCATAACGAACACTCACTTCGTTTTTGATATCGATAATATCAGGTTTATCTGTTGGAAATTTTTTCAATGCTCGCATCCAGCGACCCATGTCGCCGTGCTCTGCTTCTTCCCAATCACTTAATTGCTTTGGCAAGGTATTTAGCCAAGGACGCAGGGTTTCGTGCTGGGCGATTAGCTTATAAAACTCAGAAAAACTAAACATAGTAAAAACAAAATACCTTATTTAATAGCGAACATAGAACCGAAATTAAAGCACTGGAACCATACTTCAGTACTACTGAAGCCAATCTCAGTTAAGCGTTTTTTATGCGTATCAATGCTATCGGGGCGCATCACGTTTTCGATCGCGCTGCGTTTTTGACTGATCTCTAGCTCGCTGTAACCGTTGGCTCGTTTAAAATCGTGGTGAAGATCAATGAGTAATTCGTGTGCTTGCTCATCGTCAAAAATATATTTTTCAGACAGGATTAAAATGCCACCAGGACGTAACCCTGCATAGATTTTTTCTAGTAGTATCTGACGATCTTCAGGCACTAGAAATTGCAAGGTGAAGTTCAAGACAACCACAGAAGCATCGGCAATATCGATATTGCGGATATCTGCTTCAATCACCTGTACGGGGGTATCAGAACGGTAAGCATCAATATGAAGTCGGCAACGTTCAACCATGGCAGCAGAATTATCAACCGCGATAATTTCGCAGCCTTCTTGCTGAATAGACCGACGCATAGACAGCGTGGCGGCACCTAAAGAACAACCCAAGTCGTATATCTTTGAGTGTGGTTTAGCAAAGCGCTCCGCTAACATACCAATAGCAGAAATGATATTGCTGTACCCGGGAACCGAGCGCTGAATCATATCTGGAAAAACTTCTGCTACTTTTTGATCGAAAGTAAAATCACCGAGTTTTTCAATTGGCGCAGCAAAAATATTGTCTTGGCCTGCCATTCTCACGAACCTCTTAATTGATAAAGAACATGGATCCTATTGTTCAACCCAAAGCGTGTTCCATCACCCCCTGAAAGGTCGCGTATTGTAGAGAAAATGAGGTCATTTGTCTTTAGAGAATTAATAATAAAACCATAAACAGCTTCTGTTCATTGTTCAATTTAACGGAAGAAATCGCTATTACTAGAGTAAAGTAATCTGAGGGCTTGCTTCTGGCTCGGGAGGAAGCGCGATATCAGGTAATGATAATGTGCTGTTCGCAATACGTTGTTGTAATTTTTGATACAAACGAATAGCTAATTCTGGGGCTAAAACATTGTCGGGTGTATGAATGAATAAATACGGTTGCTTCCCATCTGCTATCCATTTTGGTAATCGGGTTAACCAGTTATTGAAGAAAGGGTCGTTACTTAAATCTTCAGGGTGACCAATAAAGCGAATCATTGGCTGCGTAGCCGTTGCGATGGCATGCACTGGTACATGCGGTTTCTTTTGATGGGCGTCAATTACTGCTTCAGAAGTTGGAGGTGCGGCAAACACTGGGCGGCTATCCATAATAATACGGTTAGCTTGGTGTTCGATCAGCAATCCATTTAAGGCTTTTTCTGCTTCGCCTTTATTAAAGAAGGCGTAATGCCTCACTTCAACACCACAAGTAAGGTGTTTAGGGATTTTTTGTAGAAACTTTTTGAGTGTGGGTAATGCATCAGGACCAAAATTGGCAGGTAATTGGATTTTCCATAGCCCCACTTTATTTTCAAGAGGGGTCATAACGTTTAAGAAATCAGCTAGAAGTTGATCGCAATGCATTAACTGGCTTTGATGGGTAATAGTACTGGGCAATTTGAAGGTAAATCGAAAATCATTCGGTGTTGCATCATGCCATTTTTTGACTGTGGTAATAGCAGGTGTAGCATAAAAAGTTGTATTGCCTTCGACAGTATTAAATATTTCTGCGTATCGCGCTAAGCGATCACTATTTTTGCATCCCGAGCCATATAAATTCTTTTGCCATTGGTTATGAGACCACATGGCAAGCCCGAGAAAAAGAGGCCTATTGGTTGGAATCGTCATAACAAGCCTCCTTGATTGAGTGTTTTTTGAACGTTGATAAATTACGTATTAACGCTGTAAGTTCTTATTGTGAGTAGATAGTTTGCGTTAGGTCAACGTTATCTGCAAAGAAGTGAGTATTTTTCCTTGATTTAGTGGTCGGATTTTTCCTACATTGGTTTTTTTGCTTTATAATGTTTCGTCATTTTTGCATTCCGACCACACTTAACGTCCTAAATTGGATAAAGATTGAGCGGTTAGTGGTCGGGAATGAATCAGCCTGTGCAAGGTAAGTGATTAGCTTGCTGAAATCGCTCACAGGATATTAGTAAACAGATCAGGAATTTCTTATGCGCACCCAATATTGTGGTCACCTGAACAAGTCCTTTGAAGGACAAACAGTAGAATTATGCGGCTGGGTTAACCGTCGCCGTGATTTAGGCGGTCTAATCTTCATCGACATGCGAGATCGTGAAGGTATTGTTCAGGTAGTTGTCGACCCGGATATGAAAGATGTATTCGAACTGGCTAACCAACTGCGCAACGAATTCTGTATCCGTCTTATCGGTGAAGTACGCGTTCGTCCAGAAAGCCAAGTAAACAAAAAAATGGCAACCGGTGAAGTTGAAATCTTGGCAACAGGCCTTGAAATTATCAACCGCTCTGACGTGTTACCACTAGATTTTAATCAGAATAACTCTGAAGAACAACGTCTTAAGTTTCGCTACCTAGACCTACGTCGTCCTGAAATGAGCGACCGCATTAAACTACGTGCTAAAGCATCTAGCTTTGTTCGTCGTTTCCTAGACGAGAATGCATTCTTAGATATTGAAACACCAGTACTGACTAAAGCGACACCAGAAGGTGCTCGTGATTACTTAGTACCAAGTCGTGTACACAAAGGTAGCTTCTACGCATTGCCGCAATCACCGCAGCTATTTAAGCAGTTGTTGATGATGTCGGGTTTCGATCGTTACTACCAAATCGTTAAATGTTTCCGTGATGAAGATTTACGTGCTGATCGTCAGCCTGAATTCACACAGATCGATATCGAAACTTCTTTCATGAGCGCCGAGCAAGTGCGTGGAATGACAGAGAAGATGATCACTGAAATGTGGAAAGAGCTACTGAATGTCGATCTAGGCACGTTCCCAATCATGCCATTTGAAGAAGCGATGCGTCGTTTTGGTTCTGATAAGCCAGATCTACGTAACCCGCTTGAATTGGTAGACGTTGCTGACATCCTAAAAGATGTAGACTTCAAAGTATTCTCTGGCCCTGCTAACGACGAAAAAGGCCGCGTAGCGGTTATCCGTGTTCCTGGTGGCGCATCACTGTCGCGTAAGCAAATTGATGAATACACTAAGTTCGTGGGTATCTACGGCGCGAAAGGTCTTGCATGGATGAAAGTGAACGACCGTGAAGCTGGCTTTGCAGGTGTTCAATCTCCAGTCGCTAAATTCTTGAACGAAGAAGTGGTTGCAACCCTATTAGATCGTACCCAAGCACAAACGGGCGACATCATCCTATTCGGTGCTGACAGCAAGCGTGTTGTTACTGAAGCTATGGGTGCACTACGTCTTAAGCTGGGTGAAGATCTTGAATTGACTGACAAGTCAGCATGGAAACCGCTATGGGTTATCGACTTCCCGATGTTTGAAGAAGACGATGAAGGTAACCTACATGCAATGCACCACCCATTCACATCACCATTAGGTATTACGGCTGAAGAATTAGCTGTTAACCCTGCGGCTGCGAATTCAAACGCATACGATATGGTAATTAATGGTTATGAAGTGGGCGGCGGTTCTGTGCGTATACACAACGCAGAGATGCAATCAGCAGTATTCAGTATTTTAGGTATTGAAGAAGGTGAGCAGCAGTCTAAGTTTGGTTTCCTACTTGAAGCATTGAAGTACGGTACACCACCACACGCTGGTCTTGCGTTCGGTCTTGATCGTTTGGTTATGTTGTTATGTGGTACAGATAACATTCGTGATGTTATCGCATTCCCTAAAACAACAGCTGCATCTTGTTTGCTAACCAATGCACCAAGCCTAGCGAACCCAGAGTCGCTAAAAGAGCTTTCTATTGCTGTTGCGATTGCAAAAAAAGAAACAGATAAAGAAGAAAGTGCTGAATAAAGACTCTGTGCTTTAATTTATCACCGTAATCTATTTGGCCAGTGATTCCACTGGCCAATCTTCATCCTCGTGAAACCTCAAGCCAACAGGCTGACTAAAAATTCGGAGTATTCATGGCTGGTCATAGTAAATTTGCCAACATCAAACACCGTAAAGCTGCGCAAGATTCTAAACGTGGAAAAATTTTTACTAAATTGATTCGTGAGATTGTTGTTGCGACCAAAGACGGTGGCCCAGAAGCAGAAAATAATCCCCGTTTGCGTGCGGCAGTGGATAAAGCCTTATCCAACAATATGACCCGCGATACGATTAACCGTGCCGTTAAACGTGGCGCTGGTGGTGACGGAGAAGCAGATTTAGAAACGGTTATCTATGAAGGTTATGGTCCTGCAGGTACTGCTGTTATGGTTGAATGCATGACAGATAATCGTAATCGTACTGTTTCAGGTGTACGTAATGCTTTTAGTAAGTCAGGCGGTAACTTAGGCACTGATGGCAGTGTTAATTACCTGTTTGATAAGAAAGGCGTTATTTCTTATGCTGCAGGTCTTGATGAAGATGTAATGATGGAAGCAGCGTTAGAAAGCGGTGCAGAAGACATTGAAACTAATGATGATGGCTCTATTGATGTATACACAACACCATCAGATTTTGGTTCGGTAAAAGACGCATTAGATGCAGCAGGTTTTGACGCTGCGAATGCAGAAGTAACACTAGTGCCTTCTACGAAAGCCGATTTAGACTTAGAAACAGCACCTAAATTATTGCGCCTGATTGATGCGCTAGAAGATTTAGATGATGTTCAGGAAGTTTACCATAACGGTGAAATTACTGATGAAATTGCAGAACAACTGTAATGTTTGGTGTATTTATCGCTAATGCAGTGGCAAACAAATGACGATTATTTTAGGAATAGACCCTGGTTCTAGAATTACTGGTTACGGTGTTATTCGTCAGGTTGGTCGAAACCTTGAGTACCTTGGTAGCGGCTGTATTAGAACATCTGCTGAAGATATCCCTGGCCGATTAAAGCAAATCTATGCAGGTGTTTCTGAAGTGATCACTCAATTCCAACCCGATACCTTTGCGATTGAAGAAGTCTTCATGGGGAAGAATGCCAGCTCTGCGTTAAAACTGGGGCAAGCACGAGGCAGTGCTATTGTCGCAGCGGTCAATGCTGACTTACCTGTAAGTGAGTATGCTGCTCGTCTAATAAAGCAGGCGGTAGTTGGTACGGGAGCCGCAGATAAAGCCCAAGTTCAACATATGGTGTGTTCGGTGCTTAAATTGCCAGGTAAGCCACAAGCAGATGCTGCCGATGCATTAGCTGTTGCCATTTGTCATGCTCATACCCATAAAACATTAATTGCGATGTCTGGTAAAGCAAGCAGTGCCCGCCGTGGCCGTTATCGTTAAGTGATTAATATAAATCAAGAATAAATATTTTTTCACGTAGTGTTAGCCAGATCATAAAAGCAGCCATTGGCTGCTTTTTATTTTGTGGGTGTATTGTTAATTAGCATATATTGGTCAGAGGTCATACTAGTAACTAGTTTCATAACGCGTTAGTTACCTTATTAGGATGATTAAATAAATCGAATTATCGCAAGGAAAGCTTTTTTATGACTCCCATCTCAATATGGCGACATTTATTTTTGCCGCCTTCTCATCAATGGAATACAGAACAAGCTCGTTATGTCGATACGCTTGTATTTTTTACACTGCTTTCCTTTTTTGTTGGCATGTATAGCTTAATCAAATGGTATAAGCACGACCATTCATTGTTGATAATAACATCGCTGTTATTAATTGCTTGCGAAGTGTTTGCTGGCTTAATGCTAAGAGTATTCAAAACGCCTGAACTAGCGCTCAATCTTGGATTTGTTGGCATGGTCGTGCATGCATTCAATATCGTTTATCAAAGTGGTGGTATCGTCAACTCTACTCAATCTTTTTGGATGCCACTATTGCTGATCGCTTTTTTTCTTACAGCCAGGCCTTTGATGGCGGCATTGTGGAGTGTGTTCGTTATTGCGAGTTCAGCGTGGATGGTTAACGCCACCTTAAGTGGCTTTATATTTCCAGACCTAGTACTTACAGATAGTGCGCACATTGTTGAAACGTGGTCAGGTATTATATTACCGCTGGTGGTTATCGGTATAGCGCAAGCCTACACGGTGAAGCAACGACAAGCTGCACTTTCTGCATCTGAACAAGCTCAACAAACCAGTCAACAAATTGCTAGTAATGCTCAACAAGGTGAAAAAAAGCTATCTGTCGTATTAAATCAAGCTAATTTGAATGCTAGCCAGTTATCAGATGTTGCCAATCAATTGGAACAGCAATCAGGTGAGCTTCATCAGCAAGTTAATCACTTAAATATGAATTGTGAATCGCAGGCTAGCTCAGCTGAAGAAATGAGCCAGCAATTGATTCATATGACATCAGGTATTGATGAATCAGACCGATTTGTTACTGAGCTAAAACAACGTAGTCAATTGGTCGGTGAACAAGCGCAAAAAAGTGTCGAATCACTAGAAGCATCAACCAATGCAATCGAACGAATTTTAAGCAGTAATGCCGAAGTTGTTTCTGTTGCTGATTTGATCACAACGGTTGCTGATCAAACTAACTTGCTAGCATTGAATGCTGCGATTGAAGCTGCGCGAGCAGGAGATCATGGACGAGGCTTTGCTGTCGTAGCTTCACAGGTGCGAGAGTTATCTGCCAAAAGTAATGAATCGGCACTCGAAATTCGTACATTATTGGATAAAAGCCGAAAAGAAGTGCATCACGGTCAAACGGTTATTAAAGCAACAGCCCAAGAGTTGACGGCGATTATCGATCAGGTAAGTAGCATTTCTGGTGATGTAAATCAGCTAGCAGATATTATGAGCCACCAAGTTCATGCATTAAAAGAGTTAAATACGGCAAGCCATGAAGTAGCAACAGGGGTTGTTGAAACAAATAAAGTATCAGATTCCGTGGCGATACAAGGGGCGCAGTTAGCGCAACGTGTTGAAGCATTAAAAGGTTTAGCCGACAGCTTAAACGCAGTCGTATCTTCACCGAAAGTGAGTTGATTTTTTAATTCGTAAATAGAATGAATATCATCTTCGTTTTTCTACTCACCTAAAGACATAAAGTGCTGGATATCCATCCAGCACTTTACTATCCTAGAGCCAATTTCAACTCATACAGAGATAGTGCAGTGATTGGCCGACTTAGTGGAACAATTTTAGAGAAACAGCCACCAGAAGTATTAATAGATGTTGGTGGTATCGGTTATGAAGTTCAAATGCCAATGAGTTGTTTCTACGAGCTACCTGAGGTAGGTCAGGCTGCGGTTATTTGTACGCATTTTATTGTCCGTGAAGATGCACAATTACTGTATGGCTTTAATAAAAAAAGTGAACGAGAGCTTTTTCGTGAAGTTATAAAAGCCAATGGCGTTGGCCCGAAGCTTGGTTTAGCCATTCTTTCAGCAATGACGGCAAGTCAGTTTGTTTTGAGTGTTGAAAATGAAGATATTACGACATTGGTGAAAATTCCCGGTGTTGGCAAGAAAACAGCAGAGCGTTTAGTGATCGAAATGAGAGATCGCTTGAAGGGGTGGGGTGAAGGTGATCTATTCACACCAGCGTCAGATGCAGCAGCATCAAATGCAGAAGTACAACAATACTCGAGTGCGCGTGCTGAAGATGAAGCGGTAAGTGCACTTATTGCTTTAGGTTATAAAGCGCCGCAGGCAGCAAAAGTGGTATCTCAAGTAGTGAAGCCTGAGATGAGCAGTGAAAACATCATCCGTGAAGCATTACGTTCGATGGTATAAGGCTAAACAGGCAAACGCATTATGATTGAAGCTGATCGATTAATATCAAATAGTTTTGAAAGCCGCGATGACGAAGTCATTGATCGAGCAATTCGTCCTAAGTTATTGAATGACTATCAAGGGCAAGACCATGTTCGAGGTCAGATGGAAATTTTCATCAAAGCGGCTCAGCTTCGTGATGAAGCCCTCGATCATTTATTGATTTTTGGTCCTCCTGGCTTAGGCAAAACGACGTTAGCAAATATTGTTGCCAACGAGATGGGGGTCAGCATTCGCACTACCTCTGGACCGGTATTAGAAAAAGCGGGTGATTTAGCTGCGTTACTGACCAACCTTGAGCCAAATGATGTCCTATTTATTGATGAAATCCATCGGTTAAGCCCACATGTTGAAGAAGTACTATATCCAGCA
Source organism: Photobacterium profundum (assembly GCF_003026285.1). Taxonomy (GTDB): domain Bacteria; phylum Pseudomonadota; class Gammaproteobacteria; order Enterobacterales; family Vibrionaceae; genus Photobacterium; species Photobacterium profundum. Next base: position 650,620 of record NZ_PYOD01000001.1, on the reverse strand, counting down.
ATGGAAGATTATCAGTTAGATATCATGATTGGTGAAGGGCCTGCCGCACGCTCTATTAAAATTGATTTACCGCCCTTTACTCTAATTGGTGCGACAACGCGTGCGGGGTCTTTGACTTCACCGCTGCGCGACCGGTTTGGTATTACCCAGCGTCTAGAGTATTACAAAGTTGGCGATCTGAAAGATATTGTACAACGCAGTGCTGATTGTCTTGGTCTTTCTATGGAAGAAGAAGGCGCGCTAGAAATGGCTCATCGTGCTCGTGGTACACCCCGTATTGCTAACCGCTTATTACGTCGAGTACGTGACTATGCTGAAGTGGTGGGTAACGGCATTATATGCGCAGATACCGCAAAGAAAGCTTTAGATATGCTGGATGTTGATAGTAGCGGTTTTGATTACATGGATCGAAAACTGCTTTTAGCCATTATCGATAAATTCATGGGTGGGCCAGTAGGGTTAGATAACTTAGCTGCCGCGATCGGTGAAGAAAAAGATACGATTGAAGATGTATTAGAGCCCTACTTGATTCAACAAGGTTTCTTACAGCGAACACCGCGTGGACGTATTGCAACTCACCGTGCATATTTGCATTTTGGGCTTGATATACCAGAAGCTCGTTGAGGTAGCTTGGGTATATAAATGAGGCTAGTGAGCATTTCTCATTAATGACTAGCTTTGTTTTACATCACGCTGTATGAAAATTAAGCGCGGCTGGTTGATTTGAATTTTTTGTAAAAAAATCTTGATTTTCTTTACCCCAATCAGCACAAGGCTTTACCTTAGTTATCCACGGAAACTGTGGATAACTGTGTTGATGGACACTAGAAAAGTATCATTGATGTATAAAATGATTTTCAATGTAAGTTTTTATCGATATAAATAATACCGGATAAATACTTGTAATCAGTGCGATTGAAAAATAAGTATTGAGTTTGAGTAGATTATTAGAATAAATGGTCTACATTATTTTTATTATAAATAGAACTGTGAATTGATTTAAAGCAAAAAGAGGAAAAGCTGTGGATGGATTTCTTGTCAAAAAAATAAAAAATGAAACATCAATGTTTATTTTCAGCAGGAAGCTGAGTAAATGCGAGTATGAGAAACTCTGTGGGCGTGAATAATACGCCGATAAAAAATATCGGTCAATCTCTTACGACTATTATTTAGTTTTTTCCCTCTTATTTCCAATGTCACCATTAGCATTGACTTTACAATATCTCAACGCAAAATGGAGGCTTATTGTCTTGTTTTGGACGCGCTATTATGAGTAAAGTCTTCTCTCTATCTTCTGGTTTTTCACCAGCAGGTGATCAACCTACAGCGATTAATCAATTATTAGAGGGGCTTGATGCTGGGCTTGCTCATCAGACTTTATTGGGGGTTACAGGTTCAGGTAAAACGTTCACTATTGCGAATGTAATCGCAGAAGCTAATCGCCCTACGTTTATTATGGCTCCGAACAAAACGTTAGCAGCGCAACTCTATGGCGAAATGAAAGAGTTCTTTCCTGATAATGCTGTTGAATATTTTGTTTCTTATTATGATTATTATCAGCCTGAAGCGTATGTGCCGACAACTGATACTTTCATTGAAAAAGATGCCTCTGTAAACGCACATATTGAACAAATGCGACTATCCGCTACCAAGGCGTTATTAGAACGTCGTGACGTTATTATTATTGCTTCTGTATCTGCCATCTATGGTCTGGGTGATCCTGATTCCTACCTGAAGATGATGTTGCATGTGCGCCGTGGAGACATGTTAAATCAACGTGATATTCTCCGTCGTCTCGCTGAACTGCAATATACACGCAATGACGTTTCCTTTGAACGTGGGCATTTTCGTGTAAGAGGAGAAGTTATCGATGTTTTTCCTGCGGAATCAGAACATGATGCTATTCGTATTGAGTTATTTGATGATGAAGTTGAGTGTATCAGCGTATTTGACCCTTTAACTGGCGCTATACTCGAAAAAAATTTACCGCGCTGCACAATTTATCCAAAAACACACTATGTAACTCCCCGAGAAAAAATTCTGGAAGCTATTGAAAAAATTAAAGATGAGCTGGTTGTTCGACGCAAACAACTTATGGATAACAATAAGCTTGTAGAAGAGCAACGGATTTCACAGCGTACGCAGTTTGATATTGAAATGATGAACGAATTAGGCTTTTGCTCAGGCATCGAAAATTATTCTCGCTACTTAAGTGGCCGTGCGGAAGGTGAGCCGCCTCCAACGCTATTTGATTATTTACCGGCTGATGGTTTGCTCATTCTTGATGAATCTCATGTCACTGTCTCGCAAATTGGCGCCATGTATCGTGGTGATCGCTCTCGTAAAGAAAACCTAGTTGAATACGGATTTCGTTTACCGTCAGCCCTCGACAACCGTCCTATGAAGTTTGATGAGTTTGCATCATTAGCCCCACAAACTATTTATGTCTCAGCAACACCGGGTAAATATGAAATAGAGCAATCGGGTAATGATATTGCCGAACAGGTTGTTAGACCTACAGGTTTACTCGATCCTATTATTGAGGTGCGTCCGGTTGCAACACAAGTTGATGACCTTCTGTCTGAAATTCGGATCAGAGAAGCGAAAGGTGAGCGTGTATTAGTAACGACACTGACTAAGCGTATGTCTGAAGATTTAACCGAATACTTGGCAGAACATGGTGTCAAAGTACGTTATCTTCACTCTGACATCGATACTGTCGAACGCGTAGAGATTCTTCGTGATTTACGACTGGGTGAGTTTGATGTGTTGGTCGGTATCAACTTGCTACGAGAAGGGTTAGATATTCCTGAAGTATCTTTAGTTGCTATTCTTGATGCAGACAAAGAAGGTTTTTTACGTTCAGAAAGATCGTTGATTCAAACAATTGGCCGTGCAGCCCGTAACCTTGAAGGCCGCGCGATTCTCTATGGTGATAAGATTACCGGTTCAATGGAACGCGCAATCTCTGAAACTAATCGCCGCCGAGAAAAGCAAACTATCCATAATGAAAAGAATGGTATAACTCCGCAAGGATTGAACAAAAAAGTGGGTGATATTCTTGAACTGGGTAAACCAAGTTCTCGTTCTAGAATGAATAAGGCAGCGCAACTCAACCGCGTTGCTGAAAGTAAAGGCACTTATGTCAATCTGTCTCCTCAGCAGTTAGAAGTTGAAATACAGCGACTAGAAACAGAGATGTACGATTTAGCACAGAATTTAGAATTTGAAAAAGCAGCTGAAACTCGTGACAAAATACATACGTTACGCCAGCAATTTATCATGAACAGTTAATGATATACTCAAATTATCTCAAGGTGCTCATTTCAGCGAAAATTTGTTGGGCTCTAGGTAAGACGCCCATTTATAGACCTAGTGGTTCTACGTGGAAAATGAGCTATAACCCCTTTGCGTCGCGAGCAGGGACTAGGTTCTACTCGTGGCGACTCTCTTCTTTTACCAAATTCCAGGTAAAAAAAAACCAACCGTAATAGTTTCGGTTGGCATCATTGTTTTAGTGAATTCATTCCACAAACAACGTCAGTTGGCTAGGTTGACTCTACATTAAGAGTCATATTTATTAATGCATGTCTTATGCCAACTTTTTATTATGACTTTTTTTGCTATAAATACTGCATATAGCGATTAATTTGTCATAAATTATTGCTAACTATCTTAAGGTGTTCGCATTTTGCGAATCGTTTTGCGAATTATAATGCAACGAACGTAAGTTTTTGCAAAAATACAAAAATAGAGACTACATAAATTTATGTATTGATTACAATTAGTTCAGGGAAAGGTAGCGTGGAGTGGCAATGGAAAGCGGAATAAAACAAAGACAAGTCCTAATGGTCGAAGATACGGCATCGGTAGCGGCATTGTATAAATCTTATCTAAATCCATTAGGATTAAATGTCACGATTGTCGGAACAGGAAGAGATGCACTGAACTTCATGAAAGAGACTGTGCCTGAGCTTATCCTGTTAGACCTTCGTTTGCCTGATATGACAGGTATGGAAGTACTTGAATCTGTACGTCTTAACCATCAGAATTTACCTGTTGTTATTATGACCGCTCACGGATCCATTGATGTTGCGGTCGATGCGATGAGACACGGCGCCCAAGATTTTCTGATCAAACCCTGCGAAGCTGATCGTTTACGCATTACGGTGAATAATGCTTTAAAAGATAATAGTAAAAGTCAGCAATCATCTAAATCTAAACAAGGTGGAGCGCAATATCAGGGGTTCATTGGTAATAGTATACCGATGCAAGCTGTATATCGTGTTATCGAATCTGCAGCGTCGAGTAAGGCGACTGTTTTTGTTACGGGGGAAAGTGGTACGGGTAAAGAAGTGTGTGCTGAAGCGATTCACGCTGCTAGTCCGCGTAATGATAAACCGTTTATCGCATTAAATTGTGCCGCAATTCCTAAAGAACTCATTGAGAGTGAGTTGTTTGGTCATGTTAAAGGTGCATTTACAGGTGCATCGACAGAACGGCAAGGTGCTGTTGAAATGGCTCACAAAGGAACATTGTTTCTTGATGAACTGTGCGAAATGGATTTAGATTTGCAAAGCAAACTGCTACGTTTTATTCAAACAGGAACATATCAAAAAGTAGGTTCTTCTAAAACAAGCACTGTTGATGTGCGCTTTGTATGTGCTACAAATCGTAATCCGTGGATTGAAGTTCAAGAAGGGCGCTTTCGAGAAGATCTCTATTATCGCCTGCATGTTATTCCAATTGCATTACCCCCACTGCGTGATCGTAGTGACGATATGATAGAAATAGCACATGCATTATTAGCGTTAATGTCTGTAGAAGAAGGCAAAAACTTTAGTCGTTTTTCTTCAGACGTGATTGAATTGTTTAAGCTACATGCTTGGCCGGGCAATGTTCGTGAATTGCAAAACGTTATTCGTAATATTGTCGTTTTAAATTCTGGCGAAGAAGTGACACTTCAAATGGTTCCACCGCCAATTAGTGAGATATCTGGCGTTGAAATTGCATCCCCTCTAAGGATTGCTTCTGGAGTACAAAAAACTACGATTGTACAGAAAGATATCTTACACACCGAACCCATTGAACGGACTGCAATTGAGCCGCTTTGGGTTGTCGAAAAACGCGCAATACAAACTGCTATTGATGCGTGTGATGGTAATGTTCCTCGTGCTGCAGGTTTGCTAGAAGTTAGCCCATCAACAATTTATAGAAAATTACAAGCCTGGCAAGATGCTGTAGGTAGTAATAGGGAGATCGATTAATTATGGCTATTAATATTAACCAAGAAACAATAAAGCGCCTAGCTGATGAAGTGGGTGACGAAACCGTTTCGATCTTGTTCAATGTATTTAGTGATGAACTAGAGCAATATTTACGTCAATTATCCGATCAACCAACGGTAGCCCAAATTGGTGATATTAGTCATGCTGTAAAGAGCAGTGCTGCTAGCTTTGGTGCAGATGATCTCGCTCTAATGGCTCAAGAATGTGAGTCGAGAGTGAAGCAAGAGCAAGATCATTGGGTAGTCGACCGTCTGCCTGAATTTAGGACGATGGTTGAAGAGACTGCGCATAGATATAAGCAGTTAGCCAGCAATAATGATTTTGTCAATAGCATGCTTTAACTTTTCTCTATCATGACGCCACTCATGATTATTAGATGCTAAGTCTTCGATTAGTTGCTCGTATCGGGGGGCGAGCTCAGGTATCGGCTTATCAGTAATGACAGCATCAATATACTTGCCGTTCATTGCTCGCTCACACCAATGCAGCATTGTCGTTAATGACATTTGCCCTGCAGGCCCATTTTCTAGATCTAAATTCGAGATGAAAACAATTTTGGCATTAGATTCTTTTAATGCTCCTGCAATTTCTTTCAATAGTAGTGGTGGCATAATGCTGGTTAAAAAGCTGCCGGGACCTAGTAAAACAATATCGGCCTCATGAATAGCCGTTACTGCTTCTTTTGTCGCTGGTACTGATGGCTCAACATACAGACGTTGTGGAACGTCTGGCAGTTCGTCGATACTGGTTTCGCCACAAATGATTTCACCCGTTAGCGTCAAAGCAGATAAATCGGCAGGATGCTCAGACATGGGGATAATTTGTGTTTCAACTTTGAGCATATCGCGAATAAGGTTTATTGCTTCTAGAGGGCGCACCGATAGGTTATCGAGTGCCGTAAGCATTAAATTGCCTAAGTTGTGGCCATTTAACTCACCATTACCCCGAAATCTGTATTCAAAGATCATTGAGCCGACAGAAGGCTCTGTAATCAATTGGTTGATACAATTTCTCATATCTCCCCATGCAATTCCGCCTTGGCAAGCACGAATTCGCCCAGTAGAGCCACCATTGTCTGTGGTTGTAACTATCCCAGTAACCTGAGAGCCGTAATCAGACAACGAAGAAAGTATACGACCTAAACCATGACCACCGCCAATAGCGACGATTTTTGTTTTTATTTTATTTTGCGTGTTTGTCATGTTCAATTTGCAAGCTTTCGTGATCTGTATTTACCCGTGAGTGTATACAAGGCTGCAATATGAATACAAGACTTGGATTTTAATATGCTGCTTGTATCACGCTTAGTAAGCATTATTGTGTGAAGCTTGAGCGAGTAAAAATGCTTTAAATTAATAAGACGAAATACACAACATATTGGAATATTTTCATCTGGCATCAAGCTAATGTGATTCAAGCATCATACTCATAAGATAATCACAGGTATCGAGACAGTTTGGTGTGTTGAGTAGTAGCTGCTTTTCACTCGCGGGTACAGGTAAAATCTCTAACCAACGTTGGCATAACCAACTCAGATTATGAAATTCTTTAGTTCTATGTAAATTATCTAATTCAGGGTATTTATCAAACATGATTTGTAATTTATCAGCCAATAATTGTTGATTATTATGTGCCTTCATTTCAGACCATTGTGGCAATGTCTGATATTCACCAAAGAAAACACCATTATCGTTTTGCTCTAATGACTTGATACGGAAGCTTTCGTGTCCATAAACCGTAACGATTAATGCACCATCTTTTTTAGATGTATCAAAATCTTCAACTGTTACACGTGTTCCTATATGAAAAAACTGGTGATTATCCTCACCTCGGTCGAACATACAAACGCCAAATCCATTTGTAGATGTGACAGCAACTTTAAATGCTTCAGTTTGTGGTCCTGGAGCTATTCTTATTGGCATTCTACCTGTTGGTAGAACATGACGTTTTTGAAAAAGTAGCGGTAGTAAATTCGTCATTGTCGGCTCCATTTACAAATGTTGTTGTCTGATAAAGTAGACATTGCAAATGTGATGCCGATATTTCAACACCGCTATTTTTGTCGTTTTATACCTTGCTGCATGAAAGGTAGTGTGCGTTTTTTTGCATATTGCAAACAGTTTGTTCACCCAAGCTGCAAAATGCAAAGCACTTTACTTTTGATTAGCAATAATACGAAGCGCATTGTCACTGGGTAGCAGTTCTAAATGCCCTTGGTCATTAAAATACCAGCCTTTGATAATTCCTTTGCTCGCCATGTCGTTGAAGCCATCAATAACACTTTGTGCCTGTTGATAGGATGCTTTTACATCTATGCCATCTTCACGCTGCAGATAGAGCGCTATATCGTCAATGGTCGCAGATTCAATAATATTGGACATAATACCCCCAGAATTAGTAAGAAATATAAAGAATATTCCCTTTAGTAGTATTGTCGCGATCCGCGCCAAAAGGTAGAATACAGCAATATTTTTTCAGTAATTTGTCAATAAGGCATTTTATCTGATACTTTTATTATTAGATTAGCTGTTATGTAAATTGCTTCCTAGTGAATCAGCTTGCATAGCTGCCATAACTCCGAGCTTTGGTCACTACGTTTTCTGTTTTTCTTAAATCAGAATATATGTGTTCAGAGCCAGTGACATACTGTCACCAGGGTCAATTTAGAAATGAATCGGCCTCCCGTATTTGGAAAGGTGTTCCATGGCGCAACAATTAGATAATGATCTTCAATTTGAAGATCGCTTTCATCGTAAGTTTTATTACTTACGACTATCAGTCACAGATGTCTGTAATTTTAAATGTACTTACTGCCTGCCTGATGGCTATAAGCCGACAGAAAAAAAGAAACCTTCTTTTCTTACATTGGATGAAATTGAGCGCGTAACAAGGGCTTTTGCTGAATGTGGAACGTCAAAAGTACGTATCACTGGGGGCGAACCTAGTTTACGTCGTGACTATACGGATATTATCCGTACTGTAGCAGCTCAGCCCGGTATAACTAAAGTGGCTACCACCACGAACGGTTATCGTATGGAAAAGAATGTCAAAGAGTGGCGTGAGGCTGGCCTTACTCATATAAATGTGAGTGTGGATAGCCTAGATCCTAAGATGTTTTATCAAATCACCGGCGAAAATATGTTTCATAAGGTGATGTCTGGGATCGATGCGGCATTTGACGCGGGTTTCGAACAAGTCAAAATTAATACGGTATTGCTTAAAAATCAGAATTCACAAGAGCTACCTAAGTTTCTAGCATGGATTAAAACGAGACCTATTCAGTTACGTTTTATTGAATTGATGCAGACTGGCGAAATGGATTCGTTATTCAAAAATTATCATGTTTCTGGTGTAAGCATTCGTAATCATCTTATTGCTAATGGTTGGCTCTTAAAGATCAACGGCAAAAATGATGGCCCAGCACAAGTTTTTTGTCATCCCGATTATATGGGTGAGATTGGACTTATCATGCCTTATGAAAAAGATTTCTGTCAAAGTTGTAACCGCTTACGCGTTTCAGCGAAAGGCAAACTTCACCTATGCCTATTTGGTGATCACGGAGTAGAACTTCGTGATTTACTGTCGGCAGATGAACAACGTACAGAGCTCATCAGTCGTATTCGAGGTGGATTAAAGGAAAAATCCGTTAGCCATTTCCTTGATGCCGGCAATACTGGTATGACACCTAACCTTGCTTCAATCGGCGGTTGATTCTTCAGCTTATTTAGTAAGGTGTTAGTTGTATAACACCTTATTGTACATTTGAATCGCGAAGTACGAAGCCTTACTTATGAACACATTTAGGCATGCTTGGTCATTTTTCATGCCTCTTCATGGACAAAATATAGATGAATCAACTAACTCACATTAATGCTTCTGGTGAAGCAAACATGGTCGATGTGTCAGCTAAAGCTGAAACAGTACGTGAAGCACGTGCTGAAGCATTTGTACATATGGCACCAGAAACCCTAGAATTGATTGTATCGGGTCATAATCGCAAAGGTGATGTATTTGCAACAGCGCGTATTGCAGGTATTCAAGCGGCTAAAAAGACGTGGGATCTAATACCGCTTTGCCATCCTCTTTTGTTATCAAAAGTGGAAGTACAGCTTGAAGCAATGCCTGCCACAAATGAAAATGAAACCAATATGGTACGCATTGAATCGTGTTGTAAACTGGCAGGTAAAACGGGCGTTGAAATGGAAGCATTAACAGCGGCCTCAGTAGCGGCATTAACCATTTATGATATGTGTAAAGCTGTTCAAAAAGATATGGTGATTAGCCAAGTTCGTTTGCTCGAGAAGACGGGTGGAAAATCAGGTCATTTTAAGGTAGAAGCATGATTAATGTACTTTTCTTTGCCCAAGTTAAAGAGTTAGTCGGTGTTGATCGTTTAGAGGTTAATGCTGAGTATGCAACGGCAGAGATGCTGCGTGCACATTTGACGGAACGTGGCGATAAGTGGCAACTGGCACTTGAATCGGGTAAATTATTGGTTGCGGTTAATCAAACGATTTGTCATTTAGATACTGAAATTAAAGATGGTGATGAAGTTGCGTTTTTTCCGCCAGTGACGGGAGGTTAGATATGATTTCGGTTCAGTTTGATGATTTTTCTGTTGCTGAAGAATATGCGCTTTTATCGGAAGGAACAGATGCCGGTGCCGTGGTAACCTTTATTGGTAAAGTTCGTGACTTTAATCAAGGTGATGACGTAACAGGACTGTCACTTGAACATTACCCAGGTATGACAGAGAAGTCGTTAGAAGAAATCGTCGTACAAGCTCGCGAGCGTTGGCCATTATTAAAAACCCGTGTGATTCACCGCGTTGGAGACTTGGGGTTAGGCGATCAGATTGTATTTGTCGGTGTAACAAGTGCACACCGTGGTGCAGCATTTGAAGCGTGTGAATTCATCATGGATTTTCTTAAAACCCGAGCGCCTTTTTGGAAAAAAGAGCAAACGAGCAACGAAACGCGTTGGGTCGATGCTAGAGATACCGACACTTCTGCTGCTGATCGTTGGCAGAACAAATAACCTAATACGGATTGTTAGGCAGGTTAAAAAAAAGGAGCTTATAGCTCCTTTTTTAATGGCTGAAACAATGACGTGAAAGGTTCATACCAATTCCATTAACTCTCGCTGGATTTGAACAGATAATTAATGGATTTGGTATAATCACATTACTTCCGCTGCATGAAACCACATTTCCTCCACTTTCTCTATTGTAGTGTACTGATTGAATATTCCTCTTTGTAATTTAAATCAATAACAAATTGGCTACCTGCTAACTGCGTTATTTTAGAGCAACACAAGAGGTATGTAACAATTAAATAACAATGCCCTGAATAATCTTTCTCGAATATTCAGGTGTTGTTTCAAAAAAAGCTGTGCTATGTTGAACTTACTGGCATATTTAACCATTATTAATGAATGGTTATTGCGTTGTTGAGTTGGTTTCATGCAGTTATCACAGATAGCTATGGTAAAAATATGAACACAAGCAATCATAGGAGTGGGATTATGATCAGGAGCGATCGTTTACTTTATGAAATTGAACCTGAAGGTTTTGGTGGGCGTCACTGTGAATCATGGGAATTATGGCGCGCTCGCGCTCACATGATGTTACCTAGCTTTCCAGATGAGGTGCTAGAGCAGTGGCTGTACCGCCATTGGAAAGCGGTGTTATGTAACTGGGGATGGCTTGATTTTCAAGCAATGCAGTTCACAAAACAAACGTGGACTAGTGAACAAATTATAAACAGCGTAAAAACACCTCATGATGATGTTGTTGATAAACTTACACGTCGAATGAACAACGAAATATTTCAACGTAGTTGGTTAGTTCGAAATATGACTGAACAAGGCACGTGGCCTGTGGCACCTATTGTTCTTCATTACGAGCGAGATTTACATGCGACAAATGGACGAGTACTAAAAGCGCCATTTAATTTACTTGAAGGGCATCATCGGCTTGGTTATTTAAAGGGATTAATTGAACAAGGTGAATTTACTCGTGATACTCATGAGATTTGGGTAGCTAAAATTTCGGTACATTAATTCACGTGTATTGTCTCGTATCTAAAATATGTTGACGATTTTCAATGAAAGGCAGCCGCTAATGGCTGCCTTTTTCATTACCTTTATTTGAATATTAGTTTAGTTGTAGACAAACTTTATTCAAACTTATGGTCGCTTTCATTTATCTCCACTTTTATAGCGTCAACTTACTATGACTTCATCTTAGTTCTATCAATAGATATTATTTTAATTAATTCTTGATCTGAATGACTTTGCGTCTAAGTATTCCCCGCGCTTATTGTTGGTTTTATTTATAACAAATTTAAATCTTGTACATAATTATCAATTTGAGTGCTTTTTGACCTATTTTTAGGTCTTTTTATTTTTTTTGTTAATGTTTTTTTATCTTTTTTTCTTTGCTGTTATTCCGTTTGGTTATTATGATTTATAAAATATTTTTTATTGGTGATGGAATTATTATTCTTTATGAATTCGATTACATAGCGGGTATTGCGGTTTTTTAGTTGGAAATACTGATTAATAACTCATATTCTGTGTTTTTCCACAATGTTGTTTTTTGTGTTAATTGTTTCGAGTGTGTTATTTTTTCGGGGTTTTACCGTGTTGCGGTGTGTATTTGTTATTGCTAAGTTCTCTGCAGCTCAGGAAGAGTTAAATAATTATAAGTTATTACAGGAACGTAGAATGAAAAAGACATTATTAGCAGTCGCAATCCCAACATTACTATTAGCTAATTCAGCTATGGCAGTTGAAATTATTAAGACAGAAGATGGTACCGTTGATTTTTATGGTCAGCTTCGTACGGAAGTTAAAAAGCTTGAAGATAAAGACGTTACATTAAATGCGGGCTCTTCTCGTACTGGTGTTGACGCTCGATATAAATTAACAGACACAACGGATGTGTTTGGTAAAGTTGAATTTGGTTTGAATTATAAAGCAGATGGTTCAGATTATTCTATGAATAACCGTTTGCATTATATTGGTATTGATTCAGAATTTGGTAAAATTTCATTTGGTCGTCAATGGGTAGTATCAGATGATGTTTACGGTGCTGATTACTCATATTTCTTCGGTGGTACTGCGCTTCGTTACAGCACGCTTTCTGGTGCTCGTCATGATTCATTAATTAAATATAATTTTGATGGTGAAGACTTTTGGGTTGCAGCGAACTACGGCCTATCTGAAGATGATAGTAACCAAGAACTAGCAGAACTTTATGTTGGTACAAGTGTTGGTCGCTTTAACTTGCATGCGGGTGGTGGCCAAAACCGCGACAAATCACATAAAATTGGCACCGAAACGGTAACTCCAGAAGCTTCTCTTCCTGAATTTACTCAAGAGAATACAATTACTGCTGATATCGAAAATATCTATTTTGAAGGTACAGTAGAATATACCGTTGGGGCTGCACTTATTGGTTTTACTTATTACAACGCAGAGCTGTCGGATAAAAATTCGAACCTTTCGATTGATGAGAATGGTTACAGTTTAGCGGGTACATATAGCTGGGCTGATAATGCAACAGCATATGCTGGCTATGAATATACAGAACAATCCGCAGATAGCGTTGAAGATCAAGATGGTACATTGGTTTATGTTGGTTCAGATTACAACGTGAATAGCTGGTTCCGTGTTTATGCTGAATATGGTTACGGCGACGGCACAACGCTAGGTTACTCGAATAAAGGTTCTGATTCATTTATTGGTCTGACTGAAGTAGATAGTGAAAGTTCTTTTGCACTAGGTGCACGTGTTTACTGGTAATAAATTAGTACACTGATATATCCCTGTTTTTTTCCCGGCTCTTGTAGCCGGGTTTTTTATAGCTATAACATTCAAGCTTCTTAATTAGATGTTTTATCAGGTGATAAGAAGGGGGCTATGATGATTTGTGAGTATAAAGGAGGTAGAAACTCTAACCTTAACAATAAGGTCACGAGAGGCTTAGAGACGCTATATAAGTATAAAACTAACGGTGTAGCTTAGCGGGAGCGATACATTTCTTTGAAAGTGGTTTGTTGTTCTGCTGTTCAAATTTAGCGAGCTGTAAGTAACAGTTTCTTTCTGCAGCATTTAATTCCATCATTACTGCGTCTATATCAGCCTGCTGTTGTATTAATAATTGTTGGCGGTGTTTTATGGCATTTAACATATCTTGTTGTTGTTTCTTGTTGCTCTTATTTGAATCGTAGAATTCAAAGAGTTCACTAATATCAACAAGGCTAAAACCTAAACGTTTTCCTCGTAAAGTTAGCTTTAAGCGAGCGCGATCTTGCTTTGAATATACGCGAACTTTACCTTTACGTGTAGGGGTAAGTAAACCGTGATCTTCATAAAAACGAATGCTTCTTAGTGTAATACCAAACTCGTCAGCAAGCTGAGAAATTGAGAAAGTATCCTTACTTTCCATCTTCATTACCCTTACTCTCTATCTATCAGCTTATCATTTCACAACGAAGGCCTAATACCAATACTATTTTTCGTAAAACTGGTTGCTAGTTTGAGGGAGAAGCGTGAGAAATAAAATTTATTTTCGAGTAAAAAAATAGCCCCTATATAGGCGCTATTATTATATTGATCTCATAGCGTAATTTAGCTATTAATCACTTTTTTTATTGTACTGAGGACGGTGTGCTGGTGGCACATAACCATGACGAACACGGGTAGGACTAGGACGAGCGAGACAAGCTGCTGGTTTTGCTGATGCCATACTAAACTCACAAATGCTAACAGAACGGAAACGGAAGTATCGACAAGATCAAGCTTGATTACTGAAATCTAATTAATCATCCCGATATGAAGATAGTAGCGCTATTGCGGAGCGATAGGTACAGGAAGTTCATTAAAAAACAGCGTTGTGAAATCTTAATCTATCAGTGCTTTTTTTATACGTTTTTGTTATTAAAATACGTGCTTCAGCCGTGCAAAAAAGGTAGATATTGCGCCTTTATAATTCCCCTTTTCGCTATTAAGAAATACCTGCTTAGGCGCAAACTTAAATTATGTGCCATATTTATTAAGTGTCCTGATAAAAATGTGAATTTTTATCTATCTGGTCTTCTTTAACAGCGGAGAGTTATATGAAACACAGACGTGTAGGCAGCAAAAAGATTAAGCAGATGATGGATGATTTAGGCATTACAGATAATGCAAAATTAGATGATGATCAACAGCTTTTATTAGAGCAAAGACAGCAATCTGTGAGTGACGATAAGCAAATTACCCAGTTTGATAGCGAAAACAAGTAAATTTCCTTATTTTCAATTGTTAACCGGTTTTGAATTAGCGCCTTAAAAAGGGCGCTTTTTTTATGCCTTAAGATCATGTTTTTACTTTTATGTTATTGACTCTTTTCTCTTATGTTATTTGCATGAGCATATTATGCTGATTAGTTATTCGTTTTGGTGCTTTTATTATTCAAAGTAGTGCTTTTATTAGCGTTTTTGGCGGATTTTCCTCTACGGAGTGGTTTTTTTAATAGATCTATCTAATCGTTTGTTTTTGTCTGGTCATTTGTTCTGCATAAAGCACCAATATTAAGAATATTCTCACTTTTTGTAATGGTTTTGTGGCAAATTGCTTCAATGCCTGTTAATGTTTTGACCAATTCTTCGGTTTGCTATGCATTGTTTAGGACTAACGGTGTATGGGTTGCAAATTATTATGCCAGCTGAAGAAAGTCATGGATGCTAAGAATTATGTATTGGAGTTATGCATGTATAAGAACAAAATCACTCAAGCACTACTGATCAGTGCGGGCCTAACGGTTGCTGCAACTTCTTTTTCTACAATTGCAGCTGAAGTACCTGAAGGCGTAAAACTTTCTGCAACACAAGAACTTGTTCGTGGTAACGGCACTGAAGTTGCTTCTCTTGATCCCCATAAAACGGAAGGCGTTCCAGAGTCGCATGTTATCCGTGACCTACTTGAAGGTTTGGTTAACCAAGATGCAGACGGTAATACTATTCCTGGTGTCGCTGAAAGTTGGGAAACGACAGATAATAAAACCTTTATTTTCCACCTGCGTAAAGATGCTAAGTGGTCAAATGGCGATCCAGTAACAGCAGAAGATTTTGTATACAGCTTTAAGCGCGCAGCTGATCCAGTAACGGCATCACCTTACTCATGGTATATCGAAATGACGACCATGAAGAATGCTGCTGAGATCATCGCGGGTAAAGCTGATAAAGAAACGTTGGGTGTAACCGCTGTTGATGCGAATACGCTAAAAATAGAGCTTAACGAAGCGGTTCCTTATTTTGTGAAAATGATGGGCCACACAACAGTGAAGCCTGTTAACAAAAAAGTGGTTGAAAAGTTTGGTAACGATTGGACTAAACCAGAAAACTTCGTAGGTAATGGCGCATATGTTTTAGACAAATGGGTTGTTAACGAACGCATCGTATTAAAGCGCAATACTCAATACTGGGATGATAAGAAAACGGTTATTAACCAAGTAACTTATTTGCCTATTGAAAACCAAGTTTCAGAAATGAATCGCTTCTTAGCTGGCGAGATCGATATTACTAATGAACTACCGAATGAACACTTCCGTCGCTTACAAAAAGAGCACGCTGAAGACGTTTCTATTACTGGTAACCTTTGTTCGTACTACTACGGTTTTAATAACGATAAAGCACCATTCAATGATGTTCGTGTTCGTAAAGCGCTTTCTTACGCAATCGATCGTGACATTATTACTAAAGCGTTATTAGGCCAAGGCCAAAAGCCTGGTTACTTCTTAACACCAGAAATCACAGCTAACTTTAACCCTGTTACGCCTCAGTACGGTAAATTAAACCAGAAAGAGCGTAATGCAGAGGCGAAAGCACTGCTTGCTGAAGCTGGTTTTGATAGCAGTAACCCATTAGAATTTACTTTGCTTTATAACACATCAGAAAACCATAAGAAGCTAGCCGTTGCTATCGCCTCTATGTGGAAGAAGAGCCTAGGTGTAACAGCTAAGCTTGAAAACCAGGAGTGGAAAACATACTTGGATAACCGCCGTCAGGGTAACTTTGACGTAACACGTGCGGGTTGGTGTGGTGATTACAACGAAGCATCAAGCTTCTTGTCACTAATGCAAAGTAACAACAGTTCTAACGATCCAAAATATAACAGCAAAGCTTATGATGGCATCATGGCTAAAGCATTGAGTTCAACGTCTGATGTTGAACGTGAGAAGCTTTACGCTGAAGCTGAAAAGCAACTTGCTGAAGATATGCCTATTGCACCTATCTACCAATACGTTAAGGCGCGTCTTGTAAGCACTAAAGTTGGTGGTTACGCGTCAAACAACGCAGAAGATAAATTGTTCACTAAAGACATGTACATCATTGCTGACAAATAAACAGCAAGATATATAACGCTATTAACGCTGCACCCGGAATTTTGGGTGTAGCGCTCTTTCTGTCACAGCTATAAAAAATTAAACGGTAGAGTTTATGATTAAATTCATCGCAAAACGGATTTTTGAAGCCATCCCTACGTTATTGGTACTTATTACTATTTCGTTTTTCCTGATGCGCTTTGCACCAGGCAACCCTTTTTCAAGCGAGCGTCCATTACCACCAGAAGTAATGGCTAACATTGAAGCTAAATACGGGCTAGATAAACCAGTTTCAGAACAGTACATCACCTACCTTGGTAATATTCTTCAAGGTGATTTCGGTCCTTCATTTAAATATAAAGATTTCACGGTAAATGAACTGGTTGTTAAAGCATTACCAGTATCAGCAAAGATTGGTTTCTTTGCATTTATCTTTGCTTTGGTGATGGGGGTAACCGTCGGAACCATTGCAGCGTTGAAGCATAATACTTGGATTGATTACACTATCATGTCGACAGCCATGGCCGGGGTTGTAATGCCCTCGTTTATTTTGGCTCCCATTCTTATCTATATATTCTCAATCAATCTTGGTTGGTTGCCTGCGGGTGGCTGGCAAGATGGTTCAATGAAGTTCTTATTATTACCTATGTTTGGTATGTCACTGCTATACGTTGCTACATTCGCGCGTATTACACGTGCCAGCATGATTGAAACATTGAACAGTAACTTTATTCGTACCGCACGTGCGAAAGGCTTAAGCTACCCGTATATCATTATCAAGCATGCGCTAAAGCCTGCTTTACTGCCTGTTGTTTCTTATATGGGACCTGCATTCGTCGGTATTATCACTGGCTCTGTGGTTATTGAGACGATCTTTGGTCTGCCAGGAATCGGTAAACTCTTTGTAAACGCAGCCTTCAACCGTGATTACTCGCTGGTTTTAGGTATTACAATTCTTATTGGTACGCTAACAATTATCTTCAATGCTGTTGTTGATATCTTACTTGCGTATATCGATCCGAAAATTCGTTACTAGGGGCCAGACAGATGATGCTAACTAAAAAAGAAAATGTAGAAGCTGTCGAAGCGTTTTCAGAAAAACTGGAAATCGAAGGTCGCAGTTTATGGCAAGATGCTCGAACACGTTTTAAACGTAATAAAGCGGCAATGGTGAGTTTAGCAATATTAACGCTAATAACACTAGCAGTAATTTTTGGTCCAATGCTAAGTCATTATGCCTATGATGATACTGACTGGTATTCATTACACGCAGCACCAAGCTATGGTGTTGAAGGTCACTTCTTTGGTACTGATAGCTTAGGTCGAGACTTGTTTACTCGTACACTTATTGGTGGGCGTATCTCACTAATGGTTGGTGTGTTAGGGGCGCTAGTTGCTGTTGTTATCGGTACACTTTACGGTGCCACATCTGGTTTCATCGGTGGTCGTACTGACCGTGTAATGATGCGTATTCTTGAGATTCTTTATTCGATCCCATTCATGTTTTTTGTGATTGTATTGGTAACGTTTTTCGGTCGAAATATCATGCTGATCTTTGTTGCGATTGGTGCGATTTCCTGGCTTGATATGGCACGTATTGTACGTGGGCAAACCTTGTCACTTCGCAGTAAAGAGTTTATTGAAGCTGCGCATGTATCGGGTGTGAGCCGTTGGAGAATTATTACACGCCACATCGTGCCTAACGTACTGGGTATTGTTGCTGTGTATTCAACACTGCTTGTGCCATCTATGATCTTGACTGAATCTTTCCTTAGCTTCCTAGGCTTAGGCGTTCAAGAACCAATGACGAGTTGGGGTGCACTACTTCAAGAAGGTTCACAAACAATGGAAGTTGCTTTGTGGCAGTTGATGTACCCTGCGGCATTTATGGTGGTAACCCTGTTCTGCTTTAACTATGTGGGTGACGGTTTACGTGACGCACTAGATCCAAAAGACAGATAAGAATCAGTGATACTTAACTCAGTGCTGTTAATGGTGACATTCTCACGCAATGGGCTGAGTTAGGTATACAAGTATAAGGAAGTAATGATGAGCTTATTAGATGTCAAAGATCTACGCGTAGAATTTACAACACAAGACGGTATTGTCACCGCGGTAAATGATCTTAATTTTTCGCTTAATCTAGGTGAAACCCTAGGCATTGTTGGTGAGTCGGGTTCAGGCAAAAGCCAAACCGTATTTGCCATTATGGGGCTATTGGCTAAAAACGGTATTATTAGCGGTAGTGCTAAATTTGAAGGTAATGAAATTCTCAATTTGCCAGAGAAAGAACTGAATAAAGTTCGAGCTGAGCAAATTGCGATGATTTTCCAAGATCCAATGACGTCATTGAACCCTTATATGAAAGTAAGCGATCAGCTTATGGAAGTATTAATGCTGCACAAAGGCATGGGTAAGAAAGAGGCGTTTGAAGAAAGTGTACGCATGTTAGACGCGGTTAAAATTCCAGAAGCTCGTCAGCGTATTACTATGTACCCTCACGAATTTTCGGGTGGTATGCGTCAACGTGTCATGATTGCTATGGCGTTGTTATGTCGTCCTAAGCTGTTGATTGCCGATGAACCAACCACCGCGTTAGACGTAACCGTTCAAGCACAGATCATGGAAATGCTGAATGATCTGAAAAAAGACTTTAATACGTCGATCATTATGATCACTCACGATCTAGGTGTCGTGGCTGGTAGCTGTGACAAAGTACTGGTGATGTATGCGGGTCGTACAATGGAATATGGCAAAATCAATGAGATTTTCTATAAGCCAGCGCATCCATATACCGAAGGTTTACTACGTGCAATTCCACGTTTAGATACCGAAGGAGAAGAATTACCGACAATTCCTGGTAATCCACCAAACTTATTGCGTTTGCCTGTTGGTTGTCCTTATCAAGAGCGTTGTCACCGTGTATCGAGCCGTTGTAAACAAGAAGCGCCAGATTTGAAAGCGTTTTCTGACGGTCGTTTACGTGCTTGTTTTTCTGACTTGGGGACGTGGTAATGAATGCACAAAAAAATCTATTGTTAGATATTAAAGATTTAAAAGTTCACTTTAATATTGCCGCTAAATCAGGATGGCCTTGGACCAAACCATTGAAACTGAAAGCTGTCGATGGGGTTGATATCCGTTTATATGAAGGTGAAACACTCGGTGTTGTTGGTGAATCTGGTTGTGGTAAATCAACATTTGCACGTGCCGTTATTGGTTTAGTTGAAGCTACTGATGGGAATGTTGTTTGGCTTGGTCAAGATTTAACAAAATTAAACCATTCGAATATGCGTGAAAAACGTAAAGAAATTCAAATGATTTTCCAAGATCCATTGGCTTCATTGAACCCTCGCATGACTGTTGGCGAAATTATTGCGGAACCATTAAAAGCGTTCTATCCAGATTTACACGATGATGACGTGAAAGAGCAAGTTAAAGTTATGATGACCAAAGTGGGTCTATTGCCTAACGTGATCAACCGTTATCCTCATGAGTTTTCTGGTGGACAGTGCCAGCGTATTGGTATTGCGCGTGCATTGGTATTAAAGCCAAAGATGATTATCTGTGATGAACCGGTTTCAGCTCTTGATGTATCAATTCAAGCACAAGTTGTGAACTTACTAAAAGAGCTGCAAAAAGAAATGGGCTTAAGCTTAATCTTTATTGCGCATGATTTGTCGGTAGTGAAACATATTTCTGACCGTGTCTTGGTGATGTATTTAGGCAATGCGGTTGAAATGGGTGAAAGTGATGCACTATTTGCTAACCCACAACATCCATATACCAAAGCATTAATGTCTGCTGTACCTATTCCAGATCCTGAGTTGGAAAAAAATAAAGTAATTCAATTGTTAGAAGGTGAGCTTCCTTCTCCTATTAATCCGCCATCAGGTTGTGTATTCCGCACGCGTTGCCCAATAGCCTCTGATGAGTGTGCTCAAACAAAGCCAGGCTTGCAAGGCGGTGATGTTCATGCCGTATCTTGTTTAAAAGCTTACTAGTTCAAGCCTGTGACAGGCTTTAGGCGCGGTGTCAAAACCGCGCTTTTTTTATGTCAAAAAAATGTCGTATCTCGTTAATATATAAATGTTTAATTAATATTTTATCGTATTGATAATTAAATAAATAACCGTTACATTTTGGTATCAAATACAAACAAGGATTGTTTATATGCGTTCACTTTCTGTGCAATGGAAAATCACGCTGATGGCAGGAGTAGGGATACTACTTACAGTAATCGTATTAACTGGGCTGTCATTTTATTTCTCAAGTCAAAACCAGCAACTTGTTAGTGAGCAAACGTTCACATCCTTGCGTAATCAATCTGAATCGCTCGTAAAAATACAATCGGAACGTCAGGCTATATATGTTCAACAGTATATGGATGAAGCCACTTATAGAGCTGAAATGTTGGCACAAAGCGTTTTATTTTTAAAGTTTAATGCTGAAGAAAATTATACAAATAGTGCAGAACTTCGAGGTTCAATTAATGAATTATTGCGTCGTTCGGTCAATAACTTCCCCAATATCTATAGTGCATTCGTGGTATTTGAACCCAATGCGTTAGACGGTGAAGACAGTAATTATCATGATGCTAATTATGTTGGTGCCAATAGTATGGGGCGATTTGCACCCTACTGGTCAAAGTCATTAAACCAGCAAGCCGTTCAACGTGTATTCACTGAAGAGAAAATTGTTAATACCAGCTTGAATACAGCAGGGCGTGCAGCGAATGATATCTTCTCATGCAGTGCACTTTCTCAAAATACTTGTGTGATGGACCCTACTTTTTCAAGTGAAGAATCTGGACGGCATCTAATCAGTTCAATAACCACCCCTTTGATTGTGGATGGTAAATCTATCGGTATTATGGGAATCGATATTAAATTGAATACCCTTCAGTCCGTTATTAATGAAGTCGATAACAATCTATTTAATGGTGTCGGTAAAGTTAGTCTATTAAGTAACGACGGTACGGTTGTTGCGTGGGACCAAGATGCAAATCGATTAGGTGATAGGTATACACCGCAAGATGGATTGCCCGAAATGTTATCTTCTTGGTTAAGCCAGGGAGATGATTTTATTGGTTGGAGTGATAACCAACAAACGTTATTAGCGTATACACCTGTAATGCTGGGTAACACCACATGGGGTATTACAGTTCAACTTCCTGCTGAGCAAGTATTAGAAGAAGCAATAGCATTAGACAGCGCGATTCAAGCCCAGCGTTCTGTATCATCAAATATTCAAATTATCGCGAGTGTACTGATCGGTGGTTTTGGCATCTTAGTAGTGCTATTTGCAGCATCACGGTTAGTCGCGCCGATTAAACAAGTTATCGAAAGCCTAAAAGAAATAGCATGTGGCGAAGGCGATTTAACGCAACGTATCGCCGTTACTCAACAAGACGAAGTTGGAGAGTTAGCAACTTGGTTCAATCGATTCCTTGATAAGCTGCAAGATACAATTGGTCAGGTTGTTGTGACGGTAGAAGAAGTGAGTAAAACAGCAGGTGAAGCCGCTTATGTTGCCAGCAATACTCGTGATGGTAGTGAATCACAATTTAAAGAAGTTGACATGGTTGCAACGGCATCAGAAGAAATGACCCAAACATCAGCTCAAGTCGTCAGCCACACTGAAACAGCTGTCGACGCTGCAAAAAAAGCAGCTAGTGCAGCGCAAGAAGGGCAGCAGGTTATACAGTTATCAGCAGGCTTAATGGCAAGTCTTGTTAACCGCATGGACAGTGCGGTACCTATTGCTAAAGAGCTAGAAAGCAATAGTGAGAATATCAATGAGATATTAAAGGTGATTGAAGGTATTTCTGAGCAAACGAATTTATTAGCATTAAATGCCGCGATAGAAGCTGCGCGTGCAGGAGAGCAAGGGCGAGGCTTTGCCGTTGTAGCTGATGAAGTGCGTTTGCTCGCCAGCAGAACAAAAGATTCTGTTGGACAAATTCATACCGTAATTGACGATTTGCAACAAGGTACGCGCAGTGTTGTTGGTGCAATTGATGAAGGAAACCAACTAGCAGGTGATACGGCAGAGCAGGTGAGTAAAGCGGTTGATAGTTTAAGCCAAATTACGGAATCCGTTGGTGCGATTCAAGCCATGAATGAACAAATAATGCGGGCTGCAGAAGAGCAGCAAGCTGTTTCTGGTGAAGTGAATCGTAATGTATCTAATATTCGCGAGCTGAGTGAGGGTATCTTAATGCATGCCGAAAGCTCTGCAGATATAGGGCAGTGTTTGACGGAGATCTCAGAACGCCAGAAAGCGCTCGCGAGTCAATTTAAAGTGTAGGTATTGTTGTTGGTATCTTTTCTGTTTTCACCAAAACGTCAGCCTAGCTGACGTTTTTTATTGCTCAATGCGTTGCTTCTAAGCACAGAGGTGAAGTGTAACTGGGATAATTAGAGCGAGAGGATAGAATCAAAGTTGCAAATAAAGAACACCAAACATTTTGTTTGGTGCAAAATTAAATAATTACTGCTTCTTATTCAACGGGATACCAATAACCCATATTGATAAGTTGTGTCAGCATTGCTAAAAATGCGGGGTGATCAAGCTGTTTCCCAAGTAAAGGTAAACTGACTTGTTCTTCATCACATAGGCATTTAGCAGCTTCTGAACATTCTTCTGGTAGTTCGAATTTTTCACCATTGATGTAAAGAACATTAGGTTGTTCTGGGTGGTAAAAAGCCCGTAAACCACCTAAACGTTTGAACTCTTCACCATCTTCTAAAAACTGATAGGTTTCATTTTTTTGCCAAGGCGGCTCTGATGAAATGATATCAAGTTCATGACGGCTGTGGCTTAGATGTTCCCCCATCCATTGTTTCATTAAATTAGGGTGATCCAATAAGCTTCGCATCATTGCTTCAAGATCATTACATTCCGCTTCTAAAATTGCTCCGCAATTTTTACGCGCAGGAATTGAAGGGTTGTGGTAATGCACATCCCCAATATCGTTAGAAATAACGAAATCAGCAAAGCTACTTAATAATTCTTGTTTCTTAGGTGAGCGAAAGCCAACAGAAAAGCTCATGGATGTTTCTATTGCGTAACCGTCGTGTGGAAACCCTGGGGGGATATATAAAATATCACCAGGTTCCATTACTTCGTCAATGATTGGCTCAAAGCCTTTGATTTGACGAAGTTCCGGATGGCGGAATTCTTCTTCATAATCATCTTTTTTAGGACCAACTCGCCAATGACGCTTACCTGAACCTTGGGTAATGAATACATCATATTGATCAATGTGTGGGCCAACACCACCACCCGGCGTTGAATAGCTGATCATTAAATCATCAAGTAACCAGTTTGGTAATTGACGAAATGGTGTAACTAAGCGAGCAGCACCTTCATGCCAATGATTCGCAGCTTGAACTATGAATGACCAGTGATCTTCAGGTGTATTGTCAAAAGATAAAGGACCATGACGAACGTCCCACTCTTCGCCGTTTCTTGCGATATAACGGGAATCGACGTCTTCTTCCATCGCCAATCCTGCAAGTTCATCAGGGCTGATTGGGTCGACGAAATCTTTAAAACCACCTTTTATGACAACAGGCTTTTTCTGCCAAAACTCGGCAAGAAATTCTTCAAACGAGAAGGTTAATTGGTACATGTTCAAACTATTAATTATTGAGCTTAGTGCCGATTATAGCGCAAAGCGCATCATGCTAGATAAAAAATCATTGAAGGATGGGTGTTTTTTAAGCCTTATTCCTGGTGGAAGAGAACAGTGCTTATTGGTTTTTTTTGATTTGTTTTTGTGTCGAAACTGAATGTTTATAGCTGAATTTATTTTGAAGGTAGAGTTATTTGGATCTGAATTTTCCTGATTTTCAGTTTAACCTTATGTTTTTTATTTGTTTTTTTGATGTTGGTATTATTGCCCAGATATAGGGGGCAATGTTCGATACTTTTATTTTTGAGGCTTAAGCTGCTAAACCATAGTGATCGAGCAATTAGGAAAGCATGATAGGGTAAAAAGTAAATTTATTATTTAGAAAATGAGTGAAGATAAAATACCGAAGTGATTTTTTCCGAGCTTTTATTATTTAACGCCAAATTATTGACTTGTTAGGCTTTGACCAAATTTGACGATCTTAATGCCTGATATGAAGCGTAGGCATGTGTTCGTTAAAACAAAATATAACGAAGCAAGGTCAGCAGCAAGTCTATGAATAACGGTTTAGCTCAAATCAGGTTTATCCCCCTGTGTATTTTTCTTTTGTCTGTCATTTTTTCAGGTCATGTTTTTGCTGCCAGCAGTAATGTGGCTATTTCGCTCTCAAGTACTAGTGCAAAATATGATAATGACGATAATATTGATTATAAGTTAGTTGTCACTAATTCAGCGAGACGCGGCGTAGAAAGCATTGAAGTTAAAAGTGATTTACTTGCTGTTTTAGCAGACATTGATAGTGGGGGAAAAGGCAAAGCCTTCTCTGCAGTGTCAATTTCAGCTAATGCCTCTTCTGCTAAATCTTCCGTTGGTGATTTTTCTACCTCGGGTAATCTATATGCTCAAAATGTGACGTTAGCAGCTGGTGATACGATTACCTACCACCTTACAGCAAGGGTTGCTGATGACGTTGTTGGTCGTATTGATGTGAGCGGCTCTTTTATTACTGCCGCCCCTCATGAGACGATTGAGTCTAATGTTGTTTCTGTTAAGCGTGTTCAATACGATTTTTCAGTCAGTAAAGCTGTAACCGAAGGGGATTTTGCACCAGGCGAAGTGATTACTTATCAAGTCCATATTGATAATAACGGCGCATCGCTTATCAAAGGTATGACAGTAGCTGATGCCGTTATGGCTATTGAAGCAACCTCGATTGACGGTCTCTCTGTTCCTGCTTTTTCTTCTACTTCAATTACTGCTTCAAAATCCGGCTCGTTGTCAAATGTCGGTAGTTTTAATTCATCTGGTAATTTAAGTGCAACGAATGTAAGTATTGATACCGGTGGATGGGTTGAATACCAAATTAAGGCAACCGTTGCGCTTGATATTGTTTCTTCTATTGATAATACGGCAGAAGCGACAGCCCACTCAGTAACTAACCCTTCAAACGCTATTGTTATAAATCCTGCCAAACCTAACCTTTCTATTACGAAAACTGTTGATAAGAAAAATGATTATCAGGTAGGTGATGAGCTGACGTATACCATTACCGCATCAAATTCAGGTCGCGGCATTGCGTACCAATATCAAGTTAAAGATGCGGTTAGTGATATTTCATCGTTGTTAGCTAATGATGCATCAGCTAAGCATGATCACACAGATGTGGGTGCTAACCCATTTCAGAGCTGGACGGTAAAAGTGGCGTCGATAGGGGCCAACAGTCAATCTGCATTAAAGCTAGCGGGTGAAGTCTCGGATGTCGATTTGGATGATATGGTCTCTATTGCACCAAATGAATCGATTAAATACACCATTAAAGCGGTTACAAAGTCGGTATCGATCTCTCCTATAGATAATACAGCCCAAGTCAATGATAGTACGAGTGCTCAAGTCGCCATTTCTGATGTTGCCACTTCGACTAATCTAGATGTATTAGATACCGCATTAGCAAGTAAAAAGACCACGGCAACCCAATATTCTCCCGGCCAGTGGGTGCCTTATGACATCACGGTTGAAAATAGTGACAGCACTAAATTTGCGAACAATGTCACCATGGTGGATAACCTCACAACCTGTGTGCAAACAGAACAAGCAGATGGTTCTACATCAGATGCATTTTCTGGCTGGAAAGTGAAGAGTGTTGAAGAAATTGGTGAGGGTACTGATGCGGGTTTGGTCGCGAATAAAACTAGCCAGCAAAGTGGTGATTTTGAATTTGTGGCTGACTTAGCGCCCAATGGCAAGGTGGTTTACCACATTGAAGCATTAGTGAATGAAAATAGCGTGGGCCATATTCATGATGCCCCTGGATGTGATGCTATTGATGAGGGGGGATCAGGACTTGAAATGCCAAAAGGCAAGATTCAAGTAAAGAAAACAGTTGATAAAACCCAATTTATTCCCGGTGATAACCTTACCTACACCATCACTATTGAAAACCCAGCACAAGGGTATGTGATTAATGTTCCTGTTGATGACGCTATTTCGGATGTAATGGCGAGTAGCGTTGATGGTGTCAATATTAAGGCGTTTGATAGCTGGACGGTAACTGCCTCTGCGACGAATAATTCGGGCGCGGCAACCAATCCGACTAAGCCTGACTTGGATAGCTCCATTCGTGATAACGCTAATATTAATACCCATGCCACTATTTATCCTGGTGATATAGTCACATATACCGTTACAGCTAAAACGAATGTGAAAGTAAACGGTGAAATCCGCAACAAAGTGACGGCTGGTGATAGAGGTAATTCAGAAGTCGGTTCTACACCGTATATCCATGATATTTCCATCAGCAAAAATGTTGATCTCGGTACGTACAGTGATTCTGAAAATACCTTTACCTACACGATTGAAGTCAAGAATGGCGACTATGCAGGTTTTGCTAAAGGCGTGCATGTTGTTGATGATATTGAAGGCATTCGTGCTGATCTTTTAGAATTTGGCCCTGCCGAAAATCCGTTTGAATCATGGGAGATTACGGCGGTTGCTGAAGGTGATGAAGCTGATTCTGGTATGAGTGGTTTGGTTAAGGATAAGAACCTTGATGTTAAAGCTGATATTCCAGCCCGCGGGAAAATTACTTATACCGTGGTTGCTCACTTAAAAGATCGTACACAAGATCATATAATTTGGGGCACATTTTCAAATTCAGCCAATGCCAAATTAGAGGCTGATGATGTGACTGATGATGCTGTCACTCATCCTAAAATGCCTAACCTACGTGTTACCAAAGTTGTAAATCAGCCTTATTACGTTGTAGGTGAAGAGGTCACTTACACCATTGTGATTGAAAATATTGGTGATGGTTATGCAAATGACACTACTGTGTTTGATGATATCGCCTCGCTGGGTTTATTTGATGAGTGGAAAATAGATTATAAAAAAACAGGCTTAGGTACGCGTGTTGATCAAGAATTCAAGTCAGTCAAAACCACTGACAATATTGATACACAGGTCGATATTGCCCCTCATTCTAAAATTACCTTTGAGGTAACTGGCACTGTCATTAATAGTCTTCTCGATCGCGGAAAAATCACCAATACAGTGAAAGTATATGACAATCAAAACAATCGTGAGTTTGATGAGTCAGCGGATATCGACGAACCAGAGAAAGATATCAGTGTCAGTATTGATAAGTATTCAGAGCAGGTTTACTACCACCCAGGTCAGGAACATGTATATGTGGTGTCGGTAACTAATCATTCTGATAAAGAAATGAATGATGTATCCGTTGTTGATGGTTTATCGACTATGGGGGTAAAAACTGCGAATGATAAAGACGCTCATTATCCTGATTCTAATGAAGACACAGCGTTTGAAAGCTGGGGAGTAGAGCGAACGATAGGATCAACTAGCGAACAAATCATACCGCCGGGTAGTACAACTGATTTAAATGATCACATAGCGCTACAGCCGGGAGCTGAAGCGGTTTATCGTATAACCACTATTGTGAAAGACAATGTCATTGAAGATACCCTCGAAAACATTGCGTATCTGAATGTTGTTTCGATAGATCGCAATGGCAAAAAGCAAACGTATAAAGCGTTTGCAAAAGTGCAAAACCATCGTGCGGAATCAGGTGGGGCAGTGATTCGTAAAGTATCCCCCGCGATGTATAAGCCCGGTGATAAAGTCACGTATACCATTACTGCATCATCGGCGTTAGGCTATTTTAACAACGTTGCTATTCAAGATGAGATCAGCAAATTACGCGTTACGTTATTAAACGGCGGTGAAGGTAACCCTTTTGCCACCGACGATGATCCTACCCACCCACAGTTTACTGTTGATGTTGCGATAGAAGATGCAAATCCTAAAGATGGCGGCTCGACAGATGGAGCATTGGATGGTGTTGTAAAAGACAATACCGATTTAGATACTATTATTGACGTTGCGCCAAACGATAAGGTGGTTTACACCATTACTGGTACAGTACGTGATGATGCCATTGGTGAGATCAATAATGATGGCTTAATTGTGAAGCCCTATGCAGCACAGATTGAATATAAGAAAGAAACAGTTGAAGCGAACTATGCACCGGGCAAAACACTAGAGTATTTACTGACCGTCGAGAATACGGGCAAGGCGCATGCACAGGATGTGAATATTGAAGATGCTATTTCATCTGTGGAAGTGACAGATGTTAATAGCAACCTAATTAAAGCATTCACTGAATGGACCATAAAACCAGTATATTCTGGTGATTTCAAACCGTTCGCTTCACCAGGAAGTTATAGCGACAATCACGATCTTAAGACAACGGCAGATATCCCGCTCGGGGGTAAATTCGTTTATCACGTAACAGCGACAGTTGCAGAAACGGCTGCTGGTGACATTCTGAATGTCCTAAATGTTAATGATAATACGACCAGTGTGACGACTCGCCCTGAAACCCGCCAGTACGATGTCAGCAAAGAGATTGTTGCGTATTACGATACCGATGGCGCTAAGCTGCCAAACAACAATGGATACATGCCGGGTGGCAGCGTTGAATACCGTATTCATATCCAAAATAACAGTAGCAGTAATATTGCTGATATTCCGGTGAAAGATGCCATAGAAAGTATTGAAACAGATTATTTTGATAATACGACAGGTCAAGCTTTTACTCACTGGCAGATAACAACAGAAACAGATTCTGGCAGTGTGTCTAATGCTGGCTCAACCAGCGATGACCATGATATCGATACTCTTGCCGATCTTGGTCACGACGGGTTTGTCGATTACATTATCAAAGCTCAAATCAGTGATAAAGCGGTGGGCGACTTTAGCAATACCGTTGATGTTTATGGGTTAGAAAAGATCTCTCCTGTTTCAACAATGCTGCCAGCGAATGTGACTCTAAAAAAAGCAGTGTTTGACTCAGCAGGCAAGACTATTTCTCAATATCTACCAAGCCAAGATGTTGTGTATAAGATCCGCCTTGAAAATACCAAGCAGGGTACTATCTACAATCAACACCTCTCCGATATTCTGTCGTCAATCACCACCGATATTGCTGAACTGTCTGGTAGTGGCAAAGAGAACCCAACGGCTAATCCGTTTATGTTATGGAGTGTATCTATTGATCAATCAAGTGGTATTACTAATGTAGACGGTTTTACGGGGGGGAATAATGTTGATATTGATACCGATATCGATATTGCACCACTTGGTTACATTGAATTTACGGTGAAAGCCGCTATTCGCGATACAGCGTTGGGCCAAATTACCAATACTGCTCACTTGAAAGCATCGAAAGGGTTATCACGAGATAATCGTAGCTTATCTGCAACGGCGGTGTTAGACCCGCAGCCTAAGCAAGTAGAACATCATAAAACGATTGTATCAGTAGGTGGGGTGACATATTCAAAGGACACCCATTATTTACCGGGTGATGAAGTTGAATACCAAATAACAGTGGATAACCAATCTGACGGTTGGGCGAATAACATCACCATGAAAGATGAAATAAGCAAAATCATGGTTGAACTTGCTGGTGATAAGACAGAAACCGCGTTCTCTTCTTGGGTCGTTACCCATGTAATTAGCCGAGGTTCCGATCTCGAGAAAGATACCTATTTACCTAATTATTCACCAACAGATAACTTGGATATTGAAGCTGATATTGCACCAAAAGAAGGGATCACTTTCACCATAAAAGCCCAAATAAAAGACAATGCGTTAGGCACTATTGATGCGAATACTGCGATTATCGATAGCCAAAACAATACCACCAACCCCATCTTACCGACGCTACCAGATTTAGATTCTGACAAGCTTGTACTTGATACATCGGCTGATCAGGGCGATGCGTATTATGCACCCAAAGGGTTGGTTCATTACAGTGTATGGGTAACGAATAATGGGAAAGGTTTTGCGAATGATGTGCATATTGAAGATCAAATAGACCAAATCAAAACCACTGATGGTCAAGTAGCCTTTTCTAGGTACTCTGTTGAATTGACATCAACATTAGACAAATCAGTGATTACCGGTGGAACCTATTCCGGCGAACACCCACTGAATGCAACTATTGATTTAGCACCTAATGAGACGGCTGAATTTATGGTAACGGGTTTGGTTTCTGGCAATGCGACTGGAACAATTACCAACACGTTATTGGTTAACGGTGTTGATACCGCACATGTCGATTTGCTGCCGGGTGATGCCAAAATTATTGCTGCTAAAACTACGGATACGCCAAATTATATTCCTGGGGGGAAGGTTAACTTCCAAATAGCTATAGCCAATGCTTCAGATTCGATTGCTATTATTCAGCTGAAAGATGAGCTGAGTAAAATTGAGGTTGAAGCTGCTGACGGTACCGTAAAACCCGCTTTAAAAAATTGGACGATCACTACCCGAGTGGACGGTGATACCGCTGATACTGATTTATCTGCAATCGGTACAACGGGCGACATCGATGCTGAAATTAGAATCGCATCGGCTATTCCTGGAAGCACATCGATTACGCGAGCTTTTATTAATATAGAGGCGACAGTGATTGATGATGCGATCGGTGAATTTACGAATACAGCTTACCTTGATGGCACAGCATACAAGCTCCTTCAGGGTATGATTAAACCGCTTCCCGGAAAAATAACCCTGACGAAAGTGACCTCGCGCGGATCTGAACCCAATCCCCCTGCCTATGTACCGGGTGAAACCATTGGCTTTGATATCAGCATCAAAAATAGCGGTGAAGGTTATGCGGTTGATACGAAAGTGCAAGACATGCTCGACACACTGAAATCAGAAATTGCTGGTGGCGGGGAAGATCACGTTTTTGTGCAATGGGATGCTGTCGATATTACGACCACGTCATCATTAACATCAGCGGTTGCTGGCCAGTTTAGCAATAACACCAGTGGCTATACTGATGCATTCAATATCCACCCAAATGAGGTTGTTAACATCCACTTAGAAGGAAAAGTGAATGATCAAATTTTAGGTGATATTACCAATGTGGCACAAGCAAGCTATGAAGGTGCATTAGAGCGAGATGATGCAACATACGTTTATTCAGCGCCTGCCCATTTGTTAAGTAAGCAAGTTGATAAGGCGACTTATAATGTTGGCGATGAAGTTACCTACCATGTCTTAGTGGCTAACCAAGGTGGTGCTTGGCTGAATGATTATGAGATAGATGATGATCTTGCCAGTATTCAAGCCGATATTGCAGGCGGTGGTCTTGGGACGGCATTTGTCGTAGATTCGTTGACTGTCATCCATGATGGCGATCCAAGCTTTGTTACGTTTGATGATTCGAACAACGTCTTACATGCCGCATTAGATGTTCCACCGAATACAACGGTAGACTTCACTTTAAAAGCAACACTTAACGATAATGTATTAGGTGATGTTCAAAATACAGTAACAGATTCAATGGGCGAGACTGCATCGGTAGTCATTAAGCCAGAAGTGCCAACCGTTACGATTAATAAGACTGCTGATATTGCTGAGTTTGTACCGGGTCAAATGGTGACTTATAACGTTGTGGTTCACAATGAAACAGCAAGCTGGGCAAATGATGTCAGTATTGTTGATGCGGTTAAAGATATTGAAACAGAAGTTGCTGGTGGTACGGGCGTTGCGCCAAAACTAGGGGCGGCATTTGATCCCGCAACGATCACTGCGACATTTGTGGCAACGGGTAGCTATGTCGTTCCTAGTGCAGGTCAAACGTCAGCATTAGCAGATATTGCACCTAACAGTGATGTAACGTTTACGATCAAAGCAACGGTTGCAGAAGATGTCATTGGCGATATCACCAATATTGCAACGGCGAACGATCTGCCTGCTGATGTCACTATTACGCCACAGGCATCTTCGCTAGAAATTCATAAAGCGGTTGATACAGATACGTTTATTCCGGGGCAGACTGTTAATTATACCGTTACAGTCACCAATACCGGTGATACATGGCTGAACGATGTTGTAATAAAAGATCCAATTAGTGCAATTACAGCTGAAATAGCGGGCAGTTCGTCTACATCGAATATTGGACCAGCCTTTAGTTCA
The DNA here is from genome assembly GCF_003026285.1 of Photobacterium profundum. GTDB lineage: Bacteria > Pseudomonadota > Gammaproteobacteria > Enterobacterales > Vibrionaceae > Photobacterium > Photobacterium profundum. The sequence goes on along the minus strand of NZ_PYOD01000001.1, from coordinate 617,817 downwards.
TCATCGTTATCTGTTAAGCAAAGTGAGAGTTACGTATCGGCTAATCCTGATGGTTCTATTTCAGCCATCGCAGATATTAAGCCGGGCGATACCATTACGTTTACGATTGCAGCGATTGTGTCTGACAATGTTATTGGTGAAATTTCGAACACCGCGACAGCCGATGATATTCCTTCAGAAACCGTTATTATCCAGCCTGCACCTTTTGATATCGAGGTAACTAAAACAGCAGATACAAAAGAGTTTGTACCAGGTCAATTGATTACTTATACCGTGACGGTGTATAACCCGACGAATAGCTGGGCTAACGATGTTGCGATTAGTGATGAGGTCTCAAAAATTGAAGCTGAAATAGCACATGACTCAACGGCAGGCAGCGTAATAACGGGACCAGCATTTGATGCCGCGACTATCACTGTCGATATTACGAAAGGGACGAGCTTTGTTGATGGTACTGGTGAGAATGCCACCGCTGATATAGCACCAAATAGCAATGTGGTATTCACAATCAAAGCGAATGTGGCTTCAAATGTAGTCGGTGAGATCAGTAATATTGCGAATGCCAACGATAAATCGGCAGAAGTCGTTATTACCCCAAAAACAGCCATTTTCACCATCATAAAAAGTGTCGATGAGCCCACATTTATTCCGAGTCAAGTCATGACCTATAGCTTAGTTGTTGAGAATACGACGGATGCTTGGGCGAATGATGTGAAAATTACTGATGATATAGCAGCGATTAATGTAGAAGTTGCAGGGGGGAAGACAGGGCCTGCATTTGATATCAGTTCCTTAAAAGTGATTTCAGGTGTAGTCGACGGCGAGGGGTTTGTCTTTGCCAATCCTGATGGTAGCGTATCGGCAATGGCAGACATTGGTCCTGCAAGTAAAGCTACCGTTACTTTTGAAGCAACAGTAGCAGCCGATGTTGTCGGCGATATCCCCAATACCGCGTTCGCCAATGATATTGCCTCTGAAGAGGTGGTCATTACTCCTAAAGAATCAACGCTTGAAATCACGAAAAAAGTTGATGCTGCTGAATATGTACCAGGGCAGGAACTAACGTATACGGTCACGGTTAGCAATATCTCTGGCAGCTGGGCAAATGACATTGCAATAAGGGACGAAGTATCAAAGATCCAGGCAGAAATTGCAGGGGGATCAGCATCTGTGCCTGCAATAGGCAATGCCTTTGATGTCAGTTCGATTATTTTTGAAGATCCAGTCGTCATCAACAGTATTGTGGCAAAAACCACTGACGAAACGGTGAAGGCAGATATTGCGCCGAATGAATCAATCATCTTTGTGATTAAAGCCAAGGTTGCAGATAACGTTATTGGCGACATTACCAATAACGCGTCAGCCAGCGGGCAAGATGCAAGTGTAGTAACGCCTGCTGCAAAGTCAGAAGTTGAAATTACCAAGACCTCAGAAAGTAAAACTTATACCGATGGTGGCAAGGTTGTTTACCACATTGATGTACATAACAAATCGCAATCTTTTGCCAATAATATTGCGCTAACCGATGAGATATCCAACATAGTTGTTGATACTAATTTGGGCATGTCTGAACCTGCATTTACCGACTGGAAAGTCGAGTACGAAGTGGGTGATAGTAAAACTGTCGTGATGGCAAATACCCGCAAGATTTATCATCCTGCCAACAATAGTGATATTGATGCGGTGATGGATATTGCGCCAGAAGATACGGTGACCTTCACTGTAACGGCGAAAGTTCAAGACCATGCGATTAGCACCATCACAAATACAGCGGTTATCACCGATGCTGACGGTGCTTCTCAAGAAGATGATGCAGTTGTCGAGCCTGCACCGACCTCAACGCGTGTGAGTAAAGTCAGTGTTGAAGAAAAATATACACCTAATCAGCCACTAAGCTTCGTACTGACGATTGCAAATACCTCGTCAAATTACATTGACGATATGATTGTCGTCGATGATATGTCTACGGTTCAAGTGAAGTACATTGACGGTACGACTGGACCAGCTTTCATTCCGGGTACTATCAGCTTTACGCCGAAAGTTGTACCAGCAGGCTCATTAACTGTTAAAGGTTCCGAGACCAGCTATAAAGTCGATATCGCACCTAAATCTACCGTTACGTTTGATGTAACAGGCACAGTCAATGAGCATGCAACCAGTGATATTCAAAACATTGCCCAGCTTAATGGGAATGATGTGAAAAGTAACTGGGTGCCGACGGTAGCTGCAAAAGTGAAAGGCACATTAACAGCAGTTGAAGAGGAGTACGTGCCAGGCAACACCATCGAATACCACTTAACATTGGCGAATGACAGTGATGGCATTGCTAAAAACGTGTATTTGCTTACGCAGTTTAATAAGGCATCGGGTACCTATATTGATGGCCATGAGGACAATGCGTTTGATAGTTGGACCATTAAAGCCGTAACCGAAGGCGTTGATACCACGTCAGGAACGTTTACCGATGATAGTGATATAGCAACATCAATCAATATCGCGCCTCATGGTAAAGTTGAATACACCATCGTAGCCATCGTTAATCAAGACATGTTAACGCCTATTGATTTACGTACTTTCTTTTTAGATTCGACCATCAATATACCGGGTACGGGGGCAGCTAGGCAGCTCGCCAAACAGATTGAGGTGGGTACGTCAGGCAAATTAGAAGTTTTACAAATACCGCCAGTGGGTTCGCAGCTGAGTGTGGTGAAAACGGTAGAGAAGGCTTCTTATACCGATGATGACAAAACGGTACAGTATCAATTGTCGGTTAATAATACCGGTGGGGGCAATGCACCCAACGTAACATTGTTTGACGATATTGCGGGTCTTCAAAATACTAAAGGTATTGATGTATTTACAGATTGGGTGATCACTGGTCGTGAATTTGAAGAAGGGCGCTTAATTGATCACTTTACGATTAAAGGTGACCAAAACAATAAGAATAACCTCGATGTGATCAAAAATATGAAGTCGAATGGTCGCAACAATATAGAGATGATGATTGTTGCAACGATCAATAAGCATTTGGATGACGACATTACCAATGTCTTCAAAGCCACGGAAGAAAATGGCAAGGTTACTCAAGATGAGGCAACCACGCATATTAAAAAGATCCCCGATAATACGGGAGAGTTAGAGCTTACTAAGCGCGCGACAAAGACTGACGCGCAAGTGGGTGATGTTGTTGAGTATGAGATCATTGTCGATAATAACAATGAATCTTACTTTAACAATGTTGTTGTCGATGACCGATTCCCTGCTGGTTTTCAATATGTGTCAGATTCTACCGAGATGGTGCTAAGCGGTGCTGATGGTGAATTTGAAACTTCTGATGATGTGGTTGTGTCAGCAGAACCTACGCTATCAGGCAGTTTGCAATTCCCTCAAGTGGATTTTGACCCTTACGAAAAATTACGTATTCGCTACTTGATGCGGGTAAGTATAGGGGTGACGTTTGGCAAGTATGTTAATACCGCGGTAGCGAAAGTTAATAATAGCAATGTATCGAACACCGGTTCGGCAACGGTGGAAATTGAAGCGGATAAACTATTCGATACCGCATCGATAATCGGTAAGGTGTTTGAAGATCTCAATGGCGATGGATTCCAAGCCGATGCAACGGCTGATGATATTGAGCTAACTACAACGGTTAAACCACAAGACTATATTGCGGGTTCAACCACCCTCGAGGTTAATGGTCACACTGTGGTGGTTGATGACGAAAATACGGTGCCAGCAATAAACGGTATTCATATTGATGAGTTATATGGTCAATCTAAAAACCGCACGTTGAAGCAGTCAAATAAGGCATATATCCAATTCAAGACACGTACAATGACGCCATTTTTACTGGTGATAGAAACGGATAATGGCACAACGATAACATTTGATGCGCAAGGTAAAATTCAACGCCACCTAGAAGGTGATGTAAAAGAAGAGTTATCTGCTGAAGAGCTGAATGTGACCCGTAATCTTTATAAAGCACCCGATGGTTATTTATGGGAAATCGTCATCGAAAATTTAGGTGTCTATGAAGATGGCATTCCTGGTGCGCGCTTGATTACGACAGAAGGCATCAAGATCGAAACCGATGAATACGGTCGCTACCACGTTCCCGACCAATGGGTTACAGATAAGAAAGGGCGTAACTTCCTGGTGAAGTTAGATTCTGACTCGTTGCCAACGGGGATGAAGGTGATCAGTGAGAACCCTAAAGCAAAACGTATTACCCCCCATGCGTTAGCGAAATTTAACTTTAGCGTTCAAGCCAAAACCAGTGCAGGTAATAGCCAAAAGAAGAAGCCGATAAGTTCCTAATAAAGAGTAATTACAAAGGAAAAGGGCTGATGAAAATTCATCAGCCCTAGGTTTTTTCGTTTTGGTTTTCTGTAACAGCATTTTTAAAAGGTTAAAGAGTGAAGAATTTTAAATTAAGTCGACTGTCATTACTTATTATTACCTGCTTACCCTTTATCGCCAAAGCTGGGGTAACAGATGGTTTGGAATTAATTAGCAGCGAATCAACAGACATAAAAAAAGAGATTCATGAGCAAACAGATAACTCTCGTATTTATTTGAAAGAAGGTGCTATTTGGGCGACCCGAGATATTACCAAAGTCGATCCCGTATTAAATATTAGCCTGAGTGATGAGGTTGAAATTGAAAATGATGCGATAAATAGCAACCTGAATTTTAATGTTCAAACCAACTATAGCTACTATGTAAAAAAATGGCAGTTAGAGGTTTATCAAGGTAAAGATAGCCACTTGTCTCAACCGTTAGCGACACTTTCCGGAGATAAACTAAGTAATGATTTTGATATCGATTGGGACGGTAAAACCCAAACTGATTATAAATTTAAATCTGGAAGGCAGTTGCTGTTTCGCCTAAAAGTTTGGGATAAAGATGGAAATATGGATATATCAACGATAGGTGTTGCCGACATGGTAAAACCTACGAAAGAAGTTGATATCGATAAGTTTGATGATGAAGACGATAAGAATGGGCGTAGTTACGGCGAAGCAAAATTAATGCGCCATAACATTCCCACATCTTCAGGCATGGCGAAGCTGATGGGTACCGGCTTAAAAGGCATTGATAAAGTTTATATCGGCGACGATGAATATGATATTGAAGATAATCGTCTCTATGTTGAACAATATTTACCGACAGATGCATACATGTTTCCTGTACGTGTTGAGTACGATAACGGTGATGAACGGAAATATCAGTTATTTGTCCGAATTCCGGATACTTACTATTCGCAAGCAGGTATAGCCGATTTATACCTAGGTAAAAATCGCGTATCGGGCAATAAAGACGTACTTGGTGTTGATGAACAATACCAAGGTGATATATACAACCGTGGTCGTTTAGCCTACTTCGGTGAAGGTAAGTTTGGCGATAAGCTGCGTGTAGTTGCTCATGTTGATACTAAAGAAGCTGCGCTAAAAGACATGTTCAAAAATCCGTTTGCAGCCGATGAAACCACAGTATTCGATATCGTAGAAGATGACGATGAAATGTATTACGGTAACTATGGCGATAATGCCAATATTCAGAAAGTCGTTAATACCAAAGGTAAGGTTTATCTTGATGTGCAATATGATAAATCACGCTACTTATGGGGCAACTACAACACAGGTGTAACGGGCACAGAAACGGGTGGTTATAACCGTAGTCTGTATGGCTTCAAAGGGGATTACCGCACCCGTGAAACCACCAAGTTTGGTGACGATAAGCTAAATATTGTTGGTTTTGCATCACAAGCCGATAGCCTGTACTCACATGATGAATTTTTAGGTACTGGCGGTAGTCTGTACTTTTTACGCCATGGCGAAGTTGTACCCGGAAGCGATAAGGTATCGGTAAAAGTCATTGATAAAGATACTAATATTGCGGAAAAACAGGTGTATCTCCAATCAGGGCGTGATTATGAAATTGATGAATACCAAGGTCGCTTAATTTTAACCCGTCCACTTTCCGACATCGTCGGCGATGACTTTGGCACCGTGATTGACAGCGGCCCTCGTGGCGATTTAGAAAATTACCTAACGGTTGATTACGAATACGTACCTGAAGGGTCTGACGCTATTGATAAGATGGCAACGGGCGGGCGGGTTAAAGGTTGGGTAAACGACAATGTTGGGGTTGGTGCGACGTATGTACAAGAGGAAAAAGACGACCAAGATTATGAAATGTATGCCAGCGATTTAACCTTGCGTGCGACAGAAGGGACCTATTTAAAAACAGAGTTTGGTCATAGTGAAGGTACGCAAGCAGACAGTAACTTTGTGTCTTTCGATGGTGGTTTGAGTTTCGACGAGGTGAGTTCTGGTGCAAAAGTGCGAAAAGGCGATTCGATTGAAATTACTGGTGTTGCTAGCCTTTATGATCTTATGCCCGATACATTTGGCGCGGTAGGCAATGACGTTCGTGGTTGGTACAAAAATAAAGATGCCGGGTATTCATACGCCAGTCAAACCGACGATTTGGCACAAGAAGCTTACGGTACGCAACTTCGATTACAAACCGGAGATAAATCGCAGGTATTGGCGCGCTATAAGCATATTGAAGAACAAGAAGAAAATGGCGATATCACCACTGATACCGACGAAATCGAGCTAGAAACCCAATATATGGTGACAGAGCACGTCAAGGTTGCAGTTGCCGGAAAGCATATTGAAGAGCTGAATAACCAAGATGAAAAGGGGGATGGCGATCTTGTGGGGGCACGTGTTGAGTATATTTTTGATGACGATAACAGCGTGTACGCTAAAACCCAGAAAACCATCAACCAGAGCAGCAGTTATGATCAGAACGACAGCGTTACTGTGGGGGCCGAAACTAAAATTACGGAAGATTGGACCTTATCTGGCGAGTATACCAGTGGTGATCGAGGCGATGCAGCAGAAGCAACAGTTAACTACGATGTAACGGACGATTACAGTACCTACGTAAGCTATGTAGAAGATGAATATGATGATAAAAACAATATTGTCTTTGGTCAGAAAGCGACGCTCACAGATACGATAGATGTTTATCAAGAAAACCAATTTGTTGATGAAAATAATGGCAAAGGGCGGATTGATTCGTTTGGTTTCGACTATGATATGGATGATGATATTGAAGCGGGAATCGCTTTTCAGCAAGGCACCATTGATTACCCTGATGAAGTGGGGGTTGAGCGCAAAGCAACAAGTTTGTACGTCGCCTTCGATCAAGATAACTACACTCTAAAAGATAAAGTTGAGTACCGTGTTGATGATGGTGAAGAGAAAATTCGTCAGTACGTTACCACCAACCGCTATACCCACCATTTGACCGACGAATACACACTGTTTGCTAAATTCAATTACTCCAAATCAGAGAATGCCACTTCAGATGAAGTGGTCGAGCGCTTTATCGAAAGTAATATGGGGGTAGCGTACCGTCCAATTTTTAATGATCGCCTTAACTTTTTAACTCGCTATACCTACTTGGTTGATTTCGACAATATGAATCGTGATGTCGATTATAAAGACGAGAAAAGCCACATAATAGAAGGTGAAGCCATCTACTCAGTGGATGCACATATCGATGTGGGGGCCAAAGTTGCCTACAAGAAAAAAGATGAAATCTATACGCGCGAGTCTGGTGCTGATGTGCCAGTGAAGAACGATATTTTCCTGACGGGTTTAAGCGCAAGTTATAACGTGATGAAAAGCTGGGATGTCACTGGCGAATACCATTGGAAAAAAGATCAGGAAAATGACCAGCTTGAACATGGGGCATTAGTATCAGTGAATAAGCATATTAACGACAACATGAAAGTGGGGGTTGGCTATAACTTCTCGAGCTTTGAAGATGATCTCGTACATGACGATGATTATGACGCAGAAGGTATCTTTATCAATGTTGTTGGTAAGTTCTAAATAACATGGCTAACCGCCTATACGTATTTACAGGATCTATAATGAAAGTTTTTTTACGCACTGTTTGTATAACATTGCTACTAACCCTGCTGGCTGGCTGTGCCACAGATACTTATGTCAGTGATGAAAATATTGATAAATTTGATGACCTATCGGTGAAGAAGTTTCTGATTGCAGAAATACAGCCGACAGTGGAGCCTGAGAAGAAAATCTACCTATCATTGGTGTCGCATTTCGATTTTGATAAATCTATTTTGAAGCCTGAAGATATTGCGGAATTAGATGATTTTATTGCTAAAGTTATCAACTTGAAAGGGCATATCGTTATTGCGGGGCATACGGATTATCAAGGCTCTGATGATTATAATGAAAAGCTATCATTCCGCCGCTCTACAGTAATCCAACAGTATTTATCTGCGCGTATTTCAGTAGAAAATTATACGTTTGAAGTCGCGTATTTTGGTGAAAATAACCCCATAGTTAAAGCACACAGTCTAAAAGCAAACGCCCTTAACCGACGCGGTATTGTTATTTTTACGCAAGCTTAATTAAGTGACTTAGCTAGGTGAAGCAAAAAAGAGAGGCATCGTGATGCCTCTCAATATGAAATCCATTTCTAGCAGTGATTATCGAAGGTTGGTATTAGCCCTCGTTTTAATTATTCTATTGGTAATAATCTTAACAGTGGGAATGCTGCTTTAAGCTGATTATGACTAACAATGAAACCTGCGAGGTCGCCAGTTGTTTGGTTAAAGGCTTTGGCAACTAAGCCTTCAGGTTCTTGTTTTACTTCCCAAGTTAAATTATCGCTGGTGGTATCGCCCGATAAATGCAGCGGTAGCCAAGGCGTTTTCACTTTCACTAAACTAGCTGGCAGTTGAACTGGCGTTGGTGATCCGAGTAATGTTTTTGCTAATGCCATAGCACTTAACATGGTTGGCTGTAAGAAAGCTCTTACCTTGCCATTTAGTTCGGCACAGTCGCCTAACGCATAAACATTGTTTACTGACGTTTGCATCTGCTGATTAACCAGAATCCCCTTGGCAACATCAATACCTGATTCCTGCGCTAATTGTGTATTAGGTGCTAGACCCATAGCAGCAATAATGACGTCTGCATGTTGATAAGATCCATCTTGCAACGTCACAATCAATTCCTGATGGTGGCGGGTAATCGTTTTAACGTCTTTGCCTAGCTGTATATCGACCCCTTTTTCTTGCATGGTTTGATATAAATTGGCACTAATAAATGACGGTAATAACGTTGGCATAAGGCTGGTGGCACGATCTAGCAATGTCACCTTTTTACCTGATGTCGCTAAATCCATCGCGATTTCAGTGCCAATTAAACCTGCACCAAGCACGAGAACAGACTTCGCTGTTGCTAGCTTACCTTGCTGCTCTTCATATTCCATTAGGCTGTTTAATGTGACGATCTCGTTTGTTCCATTACCAGAAAATGGTGGAACAAAAGAGGTTGCGCCTGTCGCCAGCACCAAATCAGAGTAGCCGACACAGTGGTCATTAAAATGAACCACCTGTTCTGAACTGTCTATCGCCTTTACTCGGGTATTAGCAATTAAAGTGATGTTGTTCGTGCGAGCAAAGTCGTCAGCTGTTTGCTTAATCAGATCATTAGCGGTTTGCTGCTGACTGAATACATGGCTTAGGTCAGGCTTTGAGTAATCGTCACCATTATCAGCGGTAATAACCGTAATAGGGGTTAGCTCATTTTGTTTGCGTAGTGATTTGACCAATTGATAAGCCGCGAAACCACTACCGATTATAACAATATGCTTATTCATACTATTGCCTTAGTTAATGGGTTCGAATACTTGCTTGCCAATACCACATTCAGGACATAAGAATGAATCGGGTACTTCTTCCCATGCTGTTTTGGGTTCAACACCTTGATTAGGCTCGCCTAGTTCTGGATCGTATATCCACTGGCACACAGTACAAATTTGTTTCTGTTTTTGATCTGTGTTGCTAGACGTTGTGGTGCTGGTTACTTCTTGTTGCACGGCTGCCGTTTCATTGGTTGCTGGTGTTACGGTTTCTACAGCAGCTTGAGGTACTACAACGCTGCGAGGTGCAACATTAAGTTCGTTTATCGCGGGTGTAGTCGCAGTTACAGTAAGGGGCTGTAACGCCCATTCACGAGCAATTTTACGACCGTGTTCGCGACACTCTTCCATTGCATTTGAATCTGGGCGCCATTTGGTTTTTAACCCGACAGTAGTAAAGAAGCCCGCATCGGTTAAACGAGAGTGAATACGATCGACAGCACCACCGTTCCAACCATAACTACCGAATGCACCGGCCTTTTTTCCTTTAAAGCGTAAGCCCGTAATTTCTTCTAACATGCCAGCGACTTTTGGCATCATCACATTGTTCATGGTTGATGAACCGACAAGAATACCTTTAGAACCAAATACATTAGTTAGTATTTCATTCTTATCATGACGAGAAACATTGAAGATTTTAACCGCAACATTTGGGTCAGTTTCGGTGATACCTTGAGCGATACCATCTGCCATCATTCGGGTGTTATTAGACATTGAATCGTAGAAGATAGTGATTTTGTCTTCTTTATATTCATTGGCCCACTCAAGATACTGTTCGATAATCTGAGTAGGGTTATCACGCCAGATAACACCATGAGATGTCGCAACCATATCAACGGGAAGATTAAAGCTTAACACTTCATGAATCTTGGCAGTAACAAGCGGGCTAAACGGCGTTAGGATATTGGCATAGTAGCGTAAGCATTGTTCCATCAGTTCGTTTTGCTCAACTTCATCGTTGAACAGACGTTCGTCACAGTAGTGTTGACCAAAGGCATCGTTACTGAAAAGTACTGCGTCTCCTGTCATGTACGTCATCATACTATCAGGCCAGTGCAGCATTGGTGTTTCGATAAAGACGAGTGATTTACCATTACCAATATCAATGCTATCGCCAGTTTTGACTACATTGAAATTCCATTCAGGGTGATGGTGGTGACCAGTAATAGAATCAATGGCATTTTCAGTACAGTAAATAGGTGTGTTTGGGATCTTGCTAAGTAACACAGACAAAGCACCAGCATGATCTTCTTCAGCATGGTTGATGACGATAAGATCAATCTCGTTTAGGTCGATTTCTTGCTCTAGTTGTTGGACGAAATCGTAGCTAAACTTATGATCAACGGTATCAATTAACACGTTTTTACCTTCACGGATCAGGTAACTGTTATAGCTCGTTCCTTTCAATGTTTTGTATTCAGTGCCATGAAAATCTCGAACTTCCCAATCGCGCTGACCTACCCAGTGAATATTGTTCTTAACGTGAATAGACATAATTCCAACCTATAATTCCGATAACCTGTATTTTGAATGCATGTTATACCTGAGTGTTGGTTATGGCAATAGTAAACATGTATAAATAATACATGTTTAAGATATCATTTTGATTTATAAGAATTTAAATTTTAAAATGGTTTGTTATGATTTCAGGAGGGAAGTGTTAGTTGAAAGGTGGCGGGTTACTTAAATTAAAAATAGGTATAAAAAAGGCTGGTCGAAACCAGCCTTAAAAGAGTCTGTACAGCCAGCTTATAGTTGGTCTGTTAGCTTTACTGCATCGCCGATGTAGTTAGCTGGTGTCATTTCTTTAAGACGTGTTTTCTCGTGCTCAGGAAGCTCAAGACTGTCAATAAAGTTGCGCATACCTTCGCCATCAACACGTTTGCCACGAGTTAGCTCTTTTAGCTTCTCATATGGCTTTTCGATAGCATAGCGACGCATTACTGTTTGTACTGGTTCAGCTAATACTTCCCAGTTTTTGTCTAGCTCTGCTTCTAGCGCTGCTTGGTTAACTTCAAGCTTGCTAATACCTTTTAGCGTCGAAGTATAAGCAATGATTGCATAACCACAACCAACGCCTAGGTTACGAAGCACTGTTGAGTCAGTAAGATCACGCTGCCAGCGTGAAACAGGTAGTTTCTGTGCTAGGTGCGAGAAGATTGCATTAGCTAAGCCTAGGTTACCTTCAGAGTTTTCGAAGTCGATAGGGTTAACTTTATGCGGCATTGTTGAAGAGCCAATTTCACCCGCAATTGTTCTTTGCTTGAAATGACCTAGAGCAATATAGCCCCATACGTCACGGTCAAAGTCTAAAAGAATTGTGTTGAAACGAGCAAAGCCATCGAATAACTCTGCGATGTAGTCATGCGGTTCAATTTGAGTTGTGTATGGGTTCCAAGTAATACCTAGCGACGTTACAAACTCTTCGCTGTACTGATGCCAGTCAACTTCAGGGTAAGCAATCACGTGTGCGTTGTAGTTACCTACTGCGCCGTTAATTTTACCTAGAATTTCAACGTTTTCGATTTGCTTGAATTGACGTTCCATACGGTACGCAACGTTAGCCATTTCTTTACCCATCGTAGATGGAGAAGCAGGCTGACCGTGTGTACGTGAAAGCAATGGAATCTCGCGGTACTCATTTGCAAGCGTTTTAATTGAATCAATAACGTTACGCACTTCAGGTAACATTACTTTTTCACGTGCTTCAGTCAGCATAAGAGCGTGAGAAAGGTTGTTGATGTCTTCTGATGTACATGCGAAGTGAATGAATTCATTCACAGCGTGTAGCTCAGGAAGCTCTGCTACTTTCTCTTTCAAGAAATATTCAACAGCTTTAACGTCGTGGTTAGTTGTGCGCTCAATAGCTTTAATGCGTAGTGCATCTTCTTCACTAAATTCAGTAGCAACACGATCTAAAAATTGATTTGCTTCATCACTAAATGCAGGAACTTCTACGATAGCATCAGTTGCAGCCAGCTTTTGTAGCCAACGGATTTCAACGATAGTGCGGTATTTTAGCAGACCAAATTCGCTGAAAATGCTGCGAAGTACACTTGTTTTACTTCCGTAACGGCCGTCGACCGGGGAAACAGCAGTCAGAGCTGACAGTTCCATGTTGTATCTCTCCTGATTTATGAGGATGTGTAAACATCGCTGCTCTTATTTTGAGAATAGGAGCAGCGAGAAAAAATAAAATAATTAACTGCGAGCCAATAAAATTTTGGCTTGCTCAACCATTTGCTTACGCCCGAAAATTAAATGACGACGCTTACCACCAACCTGACGCCATAACACTGCACCACGAACAGCTGCAAGCAATAATGCTCGCACTTTATGCTGTACTTGTTGCTGTTGAAGATGTGCTGGCGCACCTGTTACCTGAATTCGAGGGCCTAGAGGGCTGATAATATCAAGGTAAATACTGGCGATATTGCTAACCATTTGATCATCTAATAAATCAAAATGATCTTTCTGACGTATGATGACATCAATGCGGTCACCAAGCTGACCCATGCTATCGCGTCGACCTGATAATTTACGTTCAAGTGCCATCACACTCACTAAGTAGCGAGTAATTTCACTGCCTGTTGGTGAGCTATCGATTTCTTGCGATAAGGTTTCAAGACCAAGCCGTAGATTGCTCTCGTTACCATAAATTTCAATGGTATTAGAAGGGTTTGTTACAGTAATACTGTTCAAACAAGCTTCTAGAATTTCGCGATCACAGTTGCCATTTTGTGCAACTAATTGAACCAACTTTACTGCTTGGCAGATGCTGGCAAACGCGATTGTACGGTCATATAAGGTGTGTGCCACTGGTGACGACTCCTTTAGATTCGCTGCTCAATAATACCGCCGCCTAAACAGATCTCATTACTGTAGAACACAGCAGATTGACCTGGTGTAACCGCGATTTGAGGTTCGTCAAAAATAACTTTGATATTCTCATCATCGATAGGGATGATGGTACAAGGGATATCTTCTTGACGGTAACGGGTTTTCACTGTGCATGTCATTGGTTGACGAATTGGTTGACGATCTACCCAATCTAATTGAGATGCGACTAAACCATTCGATTTTAGGCGAGGGTGGTCTTTACCCTGACCCACAATTAAGACATTACGCTTAAGATCTTTATCAACTACATACCACGCATCTTCAAGACCGTTTCCGCCTTTTTGGCCACCAATATGTAGACCTTTACGTTGGCCTAGCGTGTGATACATCAAACCTTGATGCTCACCGATCACCTTTCCTTCATCAGCGGTTTCAATTTTACCCGGCTGTGCTGGAAGGTATTTGCCTAAAAATTCAGTGAATTTACGCTCACCAATAAAGCAAATACCTGTTGAATCTTTTTTCTTGGCTGTGATCAAGTCTTGCTCTTCAGCGATACGGCGTACTTCAGGTTTTTCCAATTCACCCACAGGGAATAGGCTACGAGCAATTTGTTCATGGCTCAACGTATACAAGAAGTAGCTTTGATCTTTATTGCCATCAACACCGCGTAGCATTTTCGGCTTTTCGCCTTCAGCTGTAGGGAAACTACGACGTGTGTAGTGACCCATTGCAATGTAATCCGCTTCTAGAACTTCATCGGCAAACTCTAAAAACGCTTTAAATTTGATCTCTTTATTGCAAAGGATATCCGGGTTTGGAGTACGACCTGCTTTGTATTCAGCTAAGAAATACTCGAATACGTTATCCCAGTACTCAGCTGCAAAGTTAATGGTATGAAGGTGGATACCCAATTTGTCACATACAGCTTGTGCATCAGCGAGATCTTCTGCGGCAGAGCAGTATTCTTCGTTATCATCTTCTTCCCAGTTCTTCATGAACAAACCTTCAACTTGGTAACCCTGTTGAAGTAGTAAGTAGGCTGATACCGATGAATCAACGCCGCCGGACATGCCGACAATGACTTTTTTCTGGCTGTTATCTGACATATTTCTCTTCAGTCGCAATTTAGTGTTAAGAGCGTAATTCTAACAGAAAGCTATCTGTCGAAACAGACCGAGAACAGAATCACACTTTAATAATTTAATCGTTTTTTTTCATGGCTGAGACAAATTTGTTTCATTGTGTAAAAAGAACCGAGAAATTGACAATATGCTGTATATAAATAATTTTATTTTGTTAAACGTAATGCTTTATTTTTCAATGGCGCAATCGTTTGCTATTTGCGGGCAATAATAGTGTAAGTCTGGGGGAATGTGTAGCTTTTTATTATGGGTTTGATGACAAATTGTGTCAGTTATAAATTGGTCGTTGGAGCGACCAATTTATAACATAACGGCTTAAATTATAGAATTTAGCGTATTTGTGTATTAGGTAATGTCACTTCACGCCACTCACCTGGCGCTAAATCATCAACCGTCCAATCAGCCATTTTATAACGAATTAGGCGTAATGTAGGAAAGCCAATATGAGCCGTCATACGACGCACTTGTCGGTTTCGTCCTTCGCGCAGGGTAAGCGCAAGCCATGTGGTTGGAATATTTTTCCGTTCACGAATTGGGGGGGTACGATCCCAAATCACGGGCTGTTCCATGCGTTCGATATCTGCTGGTAACGTTAGCCCATCTTTTAATGTGACACCTTTGCGAAGCTGTTCCAAATCGTCATCACTTGGCACACCTTCAACCTGAACCCAGTAGGTTTTAGGCTGCTTAGATTGTGGTTGTGTTAAACGCGCTTGAAGAATGCCGTCATTAGTTAAAACCAATAAGCCTTCGCTGTCTTTATCCAGTCGCCCTGCAGGGTAAATATCTTTGATAGATATATAATCTGCCAGCGTTTTATCGCCTGGTTCACCCGAAAATTGAGTCAACACATTGAAGGGTTTGTTAAATAAAATGATCTTTTGCGGTCCGCGAGGTCGCTTCGGGTTTGATATCTTTCTTGATGCTCGACGCTCATTATTGGCACGTTGAGGTTGACGAAAAGGGGTATTTGGCTTCATAAATAGCTGCTGTACTGGGGATTAGTAAATCGACATGCCTATTATACGCGAAAATAACAGTATTGGCGTGTCGATAAAATTTCGAGTATGATTTGCGCGCATCTTACAAAAAGATAACAAATGGACGCTAGGAGATTTAAATGGATAGTAAAGTAGTTGTACCAGTCGAAGGTCAGAAAATCACATTGGATTCTGAAGGTAAACTGGTCGTTCCTAACAACCCGGTAATCCCATACATTGAAGGTGATGGTATCGGTGTTGATGTAAGCCCTGCAATGATCAAAGTTGTCGATGCGGCAGTAAATAAAGCTTATGCAGGTGATCGCAAGATTGAGTGGATGGAAATCTACACAGGTGAGAAATCAACTCAAGTTTATGGCGAAGATGCATGGCTACCGCAAGAAACTTTAGAGTTCATTCGTGAATACAAAGTCGCAATCAAAGGTCCACTAACAACTCCAGTTGGTGGCGGCATTCGTTCTCTAAACGTTGCTTTACGTCAGGAACTTGATTTATATATCTGTGTACGTCCTGTTCGTTATTTTGATGGCGTACCTAGCCCAGTTAAACGTCCAGATCTAACAGACATGGTAATTTACCGTGAGAACTCTGAAGATATCTATGCTGGCGTTGAATACCAAGCTGGCACTGCAGAAGCAGATAAAGTCATTAAATTCCTACAAGATGAAATGGGCGCAACTAAAATCCGTTTCCCACAGCAATGTGGTATCGGTATTAAGCCGGTTTCAGAGGAAGGCACTAAGCGTCTAATTCGCGCAGCACTTCAGTACACAATTGATAATGACCGTGACTCGCTAACGCTTGTACACAAAGGCAATATCATGAAGTTCACTGAAGGTGCCTTTAAAGATTGGGGTTACGAAGTAGCTCTACAAGAGTTTGGTGCTGAGTTATTGGACGGTGGTCCATGGATGACGCTTAAAAATCCAAATACTGGTAAAGAGATCGTTATCAAAGACTGTATCGCTGATGCATTCTTACAACAGATCCTACTTCGCCCTGCTGAGTACGATGTAATTGCAACCATGAACCTTAACGGTGACTACGTTTCTGATGCACTAGCTGCACAAGTTGGTGGTATCGGTATCGCACCGGGTGCAAACATCGGTGATGGTGTTGCATTGTTTGAAGCAACTCACGGTACTGCACCTAAGTATGCTGGACAAGATAAAGTAAACCCAGGTTCACTTATTCTTTCTGCTGAAATGATGCTTCGTCATATGGGTTGGCTTGAAGCTGCTGATTTGATCATCAGTTCAATGGAATCAGCAATCAGCAACAAGACTGTGACTTATGACTTCGAACGCCAAATGGAAGGTGCTACCTTACGTAAGTGTTCAGAGTTTGCAGATGACATGATTGAACACATGTAATTGTAAATCTCTTACTCTGTAAGATATTTGAGGCTCAGCTTAGGCTGGGCCTTTATTCTATGCTATCTCAGGCAAAATAACGTTTGTTACACTCTTTTCTTTCCCTCTTTCAAATCTCGATGATTTCCTGACCATAGTACTGCTGCATATTAAAGCAGTTCACTTGTAAGTTATGAAGATATAAAGGCAATCAGTGCGTTTACTCTCAATTCTTCTTTTATCTGCTTTGTCTCGATTTGCTCTTGTTCTTTTTTCGCCTATGATAGACGTATATGATGATTCTCTTAGAGGAACATTAACCAATATTTGTTAATAGTGTTGTTAATAAGATGTGTTGGAGGTCATTCATTTTTTATTCATGAAATATTTATTGATTTTAGTGAATAATATGAGTTGCCGATGTAAATATGATTAATCAGGTGAGTGGGTAGGTAAGCGGTATTTTCAATGAAAAAGGCGAGCTAATGCTCACCTTAGAAATTGATGCGATAGTTTTCAGTGACTATTTTGTAAGTTCACCTTCAACTGGAATGATCTCGCTAGCATGGTGACCTTTAGGCCCTGTTTGAATCTCATAGTTGACCTGTTGGCCGGCTTTGAGAGTTCGATATCCATCCATTTGAATAGTTGAATAGTGCGCAAAAATATCGCCTTCACCCTCTTCTGGGCAGATAAAACCAAAACCTTTGGCGTTATTAAACCATTTAACTGTACCTGTTGCCATGCTTTACATCCCTCTTGCATTCAAGATCCATTTAACTACTAGTGTACAAGGTATTCCTTCTATTCTTGCATACTAATGCTGTTTTGATGCAGTTTATATCTACTACAGGTTACACTTTAGTAAAAAGAGCTAGACAGTCAAGTGCATATTGTAACATTTTGATAAAATCTTTTTTTTCTGGGCCTAGATATAGCAAGCGCTTGAACTAATGACTAAGATGAGATTATGAGTAAGTTATACGAATGGATTATTCCTGAGTCAGATGTATTAGATAAGGAAGAAGCTCAGGTTAAACCACCAGCGATGTACAAAGTTGTTTTAAACAATGATGATTACACTCCGATGGATTTTGTGATAGAAGTGTTACAGAAGTTCTTCTCAATGGACATGGAGAAAGCCACACAGTTGATGCTCAACGTGCATTACGAAGGTAAAGCAATTTGTGGAACCTTCACTGCTGAAGTCGCCGAAACAAAAGTGGCACAAGTGATGATGCACGCAAGAGAGAATGAACATCCGCTACTGTGTACGATGGAAAAAGCTTAATTTTTCCGGCACGCCACTTTGAGTGGTATTTAGGGGAGGTGCCTTATGCTAAATAAAGAACTAGAAGCTAGCTTGAATGGTGCATTTGCACGAGCAAGAGAAAAACGTCATGAGTTTATGACTGTTGAGCATTTGCTTTTGGCTTTGCTTGAGAATGCAGCTGCTCAGGAAGCTCTGCTTGCGTGTCGCGCAAATCTCGATGTATTGCGTAAAGAGCTCGACTCATTTATCGAGCAAACAACTCCTCTCATTCCTGCTGATGATGAGAGCCGCGAAACACAACCTACACTGAGCTTTCAACGTGTACTTCAACGTGCCGTTTTTCATGTGCAATCTTCAGGTCGTAGTGAAGTAACAGGTGCTAACGTTCTTGTCGCTATTTTTAGTGAACAAGAATCCCATGCGGCATACCTCCTCAAGAAGAGTGATATTAGTCGTCTTGATGTGGTTAACTTTATTTCTCATGGCACTGTGAAAGACAGTGACAATGATGATTTAAATGGCCCTGAAGTTGGCTCTGAAGAACCAAGAGCTGAACAGTCGTCTGAAGACAAGCTAGAGAACTTTGCAACGAACCTTAATCAGTTAGCCCGTGCTGGTGGTATTGATCCGCTTATCGGTCGTGACAGTGAGCTTGAGCGTACTGTTCAGGTGCTTTGTCGCCGAAGAAAGAATAACCCTTTGCTAGTGGGTGAAGCTGGTGTGGGTAAAACCGCGATTGCTGAAGGGTTGGCATGGCGTATTGTTGAAGGTCAAGTGCCTGATATTATTCAAGATTGTGTGATTTATTCTTTAGATATAGGTTCTTTGCTTGCAGGCACTAAATATCGTGGTGATTTCGAAAAGCGTTTCAAAGGTATTCTGAAGCAGCTTGAGAAAGAAGATCACGCTGTATTGTTCATTGATGAAATTCACACCATTATTGGTGCGGGTGCCGCATCTGGTGGGCAAGTCGATGCTGCGAACCTTATCAAGCCATTACTGAGCAATGGTAAGTTACGCTGTATGGGGTCAACGACGTATCAGGAATACAGCAATATTTTTGAGAAGGAACGTGCATTATCACGTCGTTTCCAAAAAATTGATGTTATTGAGCCTTCGCTTGATGATACGACAAAGATTTTGATGGGGCTGAAGCCTAAGTATGAAGCGCACCATGAAGTTCGTTTTACCAATAAAGCGATTCGTGCCGCTGTAGAGCTATCTGCGAAATATATCAATGAACGTCATCTACCTGATAAAGCAATTGATGTTATTGATGAAGCGGGTGCGCGTTGCCGTTTAGCACCAGCAAGCCGTCGTAAGAAAACCGTTAATGTTAGCGATATTGAATCGATGATTGCCAAAATGGCACGTATTCCAGAGAAATCTGTGTCTTCAAGTGACCGTGATGTACTTCAGAAGCTAGACAGCAAACTGAAGATGCTGGTATTTGGTCAAGATGATGCCATTGATGTACTAACCGAAGCTATTAAACTGAGTCGTGCTGGGTTGGGTGCAGAGAATAAGCCTGTTGGTTCCTTCTTGTTTGCTGGCCCTACTGGTGTAGGTAAAACTGAGGTTACTGTTCAGTTAGCACGTACTATGGGTATCGACCTGCTGCGTTTTGATATGTCGGAATACATGGAGCGTCATACTGTGAGCCGTTTGATCGGTGCGCCTCCTGGTTATGTGGGTTATGATCAAGGCGGTCTGTTAACCGATGCGGTAATCAAGCAACCACACTCTGTTGTATTGTTAGATGAAATTGAAAAAGCGCACCCAGACGTCTTTAATTTGCTTCTGCAGATTATGGATAACGGTACGCTAACAGATAACAATGGCCGTAAGGCTGATTTTCGTAATGTCATTTTTGTTATGACAACCAATGCCGGCGTTACAGAAACAGTGCGTAAGTCGATTGGTTTGATTCAACAAGATCATAGTCATGATGCAATGTCGGAAATTAAGCGTGTATTTACACCAGAATTCCGTAATCGTTTAGACAGTATTATTTGGTTTAATCATCTTGAAAAAGATGTTATCCATCAAGTGGTTGATAAGTTCATCGTAGAGTTGCAAGCACAGCTTGATGCGAAGGGCGTATCAATGGAAGTGTCTGATAATGCACGTGTTTGGTTAGCTGAAAAAGGCTACGATAAGGCGATGGGTGCACGTCCGATGGCGCGTTTGATTCAAGACCGCTTGAAGAAGCCATTAGCGAATGAACTATTGTTCGGCTGTTTAGTTAACGGTGGCTCGGTACGTGTCGATTATATTAATAATGAGTTGGATTTCCAATACAACAGCAACAATGAATTGGAAGCTGCACACTAATCATTCATTGCTGAGTTAGCAGTAAATAAAAACCGCCTTCGAGGCGGTTTTTTTATCTGAAGACAATATGGTCACAATGTTGAAAGCTCAACAAACCTTAAGTTTCAGGTAAAATAAAACCTAGCACTTGGCTAGGTTTTATTTGCAGTCTAATCTTGGTGAAAGATTAACGTGCGCGGAAGACGATGCGGCCTTTAGTAAGGTCGTATGGAGTCAGTTCCACGGTAACTTTATCACCAGTTAGAATACGGATGTAGTTCTTACGCATTTTACCAGAGATATGAGCGGTAACAACGTGACCGTTTTCTAGTTCAACGCGGAACATCGTGTTAGGTAGTGTATCTTGTACAGTACCTTGCATTTCAATTACGTCTTCTTTTGCCATTGAATCCTCTTAGGCTACCTGCCATTCTTCTGATCGGGCAAGATAATGCCTTGAAACTGTTTGAGTGTAAAGTTTAGGACGCAATTCTACCCTTGCCAGTACACTTTGTCAGCTTTTGTTGCGGTCTAAAGTCTCTTTTATCTGTTTTTTGCCAAAATACATTCATTTGTAAGTGCTGAATTGTTTGGATTTTCACCCAGCTGTTTGTATGGTGAACAGTTATTGCCAGTCGCCCAGTATTAACTTCTGGTGTGGTTGGAATCTGACTTTGTAATTCATCGCTTTACAGCCATCAATTTGATAGCCCGGATAAAGCCATTTTCGACCCGTCTGCTGACTATATTGAATTTGATAAAGAACGCATAGAGTACCTAAAGATAGCGTGGAATCGGGTTCAAAAAAGCTATATACAGCACTGAGGGCATTCTCAAATACGTCGGTCACCGCGATGGCAATAAGCTTATCATCATCGTAGACATGCAAAAACAAAGTATCCATCCACTCTGCGGTGCAAAAATCAAAGAATTGCTCTTTATTCGCAGGGTACATTGAGCCTGTAGAGTGGCGTAAACGGATATATCTTTCATACAGTGGAAACCACTCTTCATCGAGTTGAGCTTTAAACTCCCAGCGGAATTTTTTCATTTGATTTAGCTGGCGCTTTTGGCTCTTAGAGGCGACAAAATTAGGGCAATCGACACGTAGAGGGGTGCATGCACTACATAGTTCACACATTGGCTTATAGACAGCTCTACCGCTGCGACGATAGCCTGACGAGAGTAATATGTTATAGCCTACAGGTGATAGCCAATGTTCATCCATGACCACCCCTAGCTGCTCTTGCTCGTTAGGTAGGTAGTTGCAGTCGGAGTTTGGTGTGAGGCCGATGCGTAAAGAAAGGTTATTCATAAATCTCTTTATTCAATAGGTATTTTGAGCGTTTGAGGAACAAAACTATTTGGTTTAATTATGGCAGCTCTTTGCTGGTGCAGCTGTTGCATAAACGGTGCTCGTGGAATTTCTAGTGCGCCAAGTGACTCCAAATGATTGTTCATCACTTGGCAATCAATGAGGGTGCCACCTTGATCTGAAAAATGGCGGCAAAAAAACCATAGTGCAATTTTTGATGCGTTATCGGCTAATGAAAACATTGATTCACCACAAAACACTGAACCGATTTGTAAACCATAAAATCCACCAACGAGTTTATCTTGGTGCCAAACTTCTACCGAATGGCAGTGTCCAAGGTTGTGCATCGTTTGATAAGCTTGGATCATATCTTCGGTGATCCATGTTTCTTCAGGACTTCGACAGTCGGCACATTGGCGAATAACGTCATGACAGGCATTATTCAGTGTGATTTGGTATCCTGATTTTCGATAGAACTTTCGTAAGCTCTTACTGGGCTTAAATTCGTTAGGCAGAAAGATGGCACGCGGGGCAGGGCTCCACCATAGAATAGGTTCACCATTAGAGTACCAAGGAAAAATACCTTGGCGGTAAGCCGCTAACAAACGGGCTGGTTGTAGATCACCTCCAAAAGCAAGTAAGCCATTGGGTTCATCAAGTGCGGTTTCAGGTTTCGGGAAAAAAGTATTTTCCGGGTCAAGTTCCGGTAGGTAAATTGCCATAAAACTCAATTGTTCTCGTTAAATAGTCTTTAAAAGAATACTTTTTAGTTAAAAATTAGCGTCAATGGAGAAATTATATATGAGAAAATTTTTATTGTTACTGCTAATGCTTCCTTTGATCGTAACAGCGGCACCGTATAATCGAAATGAAGCGCGACCAGTAAATGACGTTGTTTTTGGCCAGGTTGAATCTGTTCGTTATATCACCCAACAAGAAGTGATTAATTCACAACGAAACGGCTGGGAAACATTGCTAGGTGGTGTGGTGGGTGGCTTGATTGGTAACCAATTTGGTGGTGGTACAGGTCGAGAAGTCGCTACCGCGGTAGGTGCTGTTGCGGGGGCCGGTATTGCTCATAATCGCCAGCAAGGGCAAACCGTTATTGAATATCGTTTAGTTGAAGTGCTGATTAAAACCGATCAAGGTAAGCTCATTGATGTTATTCAAGATGTTGATCAAACCTCTGTGTTTAATCGAGGTGACAATGTGCGGATTCTCTACTTCAATGATGGCGTAAGGGTTGATAAAGAATTTTAATCAAGAAAATGAGATTTATTCTTGAAAGATAAAAGTGAAAAAGGCGAGGAATGTCCTCGCCTTTTGTTTATCTCGGTATCGAAACCTACTGTCTAAGGTAAACTAGATACGGTTACACAATTCAGTATATCGACCACCAGCGGCGATCAGCTCTTGGTGTTTACCGCGTTCGATGATTTCACCTTCATCCATTAAGCAAATATGATCCATTTGCTCTAGACCAACTAAGCGGTGGGTAATGAATAAGACGGTTTTATCTTTCGCATGCTCTAGTAACAGGCTTAAAATCTGTTGTTCGGTACGACGATCAAGACCTTCTGTTGGTTCATCCAGTAGAAGGATAGGCGCGTTATGAAGCAGTGCCCGTGCAATACCTAAGCGGCGACGTTCACCACCAGAGATCTGGCGGCCACCTTCACCTAACCAAGTATCTAACCCTTTATCTTCAAGCAAGGTTTCTAGCCCAACATGCACGAGTGATGCTTTGAACTCTTCATCTGTGCCTTCAGGTTTCGCCAACACAAGATTTTCACGTAATGAGCCATTAAACACATCAACCCGTTGGCTAACGACGGTAATCGCTTTACGAAGAGATGTTTCATGCCATAAGGGTAAAGCAACACCATCAATGCTGATTTGCCCTTGCTGTGGATCCCAATTACGGGTGATTAGCTGAAGCAAGGTTGATTTACCGCAACCAGTACGCCCGAGCAATGCCAGCTTTTCACCTTTTTTAAGCTTGATAGAGACATTACTAACAACAGGCTGTTCACTATCGTGGTAGGTGTAACTGATATTATCAATACTGATATCACCGTGAACGACAGCTTGATGCCCATTAGGATCAAATTGCGTATCAGGCGTTGCTTCAATAATTTCATTTAAACGACGTGCTGAAGTCAGTGTCTGCCCCAAGTATTGGAAAGCACCTGCGACAGGCATCATCATTTCAAAGCTTGCCATTGTCGCAAAAGCTACCATGGCAATGAAGGGATCAGGCATTGCTCCGCCAACACCATCAGCGGCAATCCACAGAATTAGTACTAGCGTCCACCCTGTCGCAGCCATCAGTATTGCATTCGCGAATCCTGTTAGGCTTGCCATTTTGCGTTGTGCTGCGAGTAATTTTTCTTGCTCGCTTTCTGCTTCTTTACGGTAACGGTCTTCTGCATTGAACAGAAGTAACTCGGCATGGCCTTGCAACCAGTCAAGCAGCTTCACTCGGTAATTGGCTTTGGCATAAGTCAGTTCTTCACCGTTAGATTTTCCTAAGCGGTAAAAAATAACGGGTAGCGCTAGCATGAGCGATAAAAGAACGGCACCCAGCGTTAAACCAATGGTTAAGTCAAACCAAGCAAGAAAGCCTGTTACTGCTAATAACCCGATAACACCAATAACAAGAGGGCTAACAAGGCGCAAATAAACATGATCCATTGCGTCAACATCAGCTACAAGACGGTTGAGCAAATCAGCATCACGCAGATTTGTCTGACGACCAGGAATTAATGGCGTAAGTTTTTTAAAAAAGAATAAACGCAGGTCGGCAAGCAGTTTGAAAGTTGCATTATGACTTACAACTCTTTCTCCCCAGCGACCAGCGGTTCTTGCCATCGAGAAGCCACGAACACCGGCTCCGGGTAACATGTAATTAAATGTTTGTCGGGCAATAGTTAAGCCAGCTACAGCAGATGCTGAGATAAACCAACCCGATAAGGTGAGAAGGCTAAGCCCTGCAAGTAAAGTCAATAAGCCGAGTATCATACCTACAGTTAAGCCAAACCAGTGCTTACGGTAAAGCTTTAGGTAAGGGACTAAATCACGCATCGAGATCCCTCTTATCAGTATGTGCCAACATGTCAGCGAGAAGGCCTTCATGACTAATTTGATCAAAATGACCATTTTGAACCAGCTTGCCATTGTCTAAAACAAGTACACGGTCGATTGCTGATAGTTGATCTAAACGGTGACTGACCATCAACGTTGTTTGACCCTTAACGGCTTGCGCCAAGCTATCAAGTACCAATTTTTCACTGTTTGCATCAAGGCTTGCAGTGGGCTCATCCAGTAACCAAAAAGAACCGTTTTGTAGCATGGCACGTGCAACAGCTAATCGCTGAGCCTGGCCAACCGATAACCCACCAGAGCGATCACCCACACGATGCTGGTAGCCTTTTTCTAGTCGGTCAATAAACTCACTGGCATAAGCTTGTTTCGCCACTTGAGCAATATGTTGTTCAGTTGCTAATGGATTACCTAGCGTAATGTTGTCGTGAATTGTACCGTGAACCAATAAAGGGTTCTGTCCAACCCAGCTAATTGCCTGACGCCATTGATTGTGATCAAGTTCATTCAGTTCAATGCCATTAATTTTTAAACTACCACGATAAGGTAAAAAGCCGAGTAGGGCATTCAATAAGCTAGTTTTGCCAGCACCACTAGGGCCAACAAGCGCAACTTGCTCTTGGGAGTGAATAGAAAAGCTGAGCGGACCCGCTAGAATTTGTCCTTCCGGACTGAGTACTTCTAAACCGGTAGCATGAAGCTCTATTGTTTCGGGTGACGGTAAGTTTGTATCTCCAGCCTTCATCTCATCAGCTTCTGCATTTAGAAATTCAACAATCGATTCTGCTGCGCCAATTGCTTGTGCTTTGGCGTGGTAGAACGTACCTAAATCACGCAGAGGTTGATAAAATTCGGGAGCAAGTACCAAGATAAATAAGCCAGTGAATAAGCTAATTGGAATACCGTAATGCCCGAAGTTTAATTCGCCAATGAAAGCAAAACCAAAATACACCGCAACAATAGCCACTGAAATAGCAGAGAAGAACTCTAAAACCGCAGAGGATAAGAAGGCAAGGCGCAATACTTCCATTGTGCGTTTGCGTAACACAGTTGATGCAGCATGGAGGTTTTCCGCTTCCGCTTCAGCTCGATTAAACAAACGTAACGTTGATAAGCCTTGCAAGCGGTCGTAAAAGTGCCCTGAAAGACGCTGGAGTGCTTTAAAGTTACGACGGTTAGCATCAGCAGCACCTAAACCCACAAGTGCCATGAAGATAGGTACAAGCGGTGCTGTAATTAAAAATATTAACCCTGCAGCCCAATTGAGAGGGAAAACCGTCACTAAAATAATAACGGGGACTAAAACTGCAATTGACATCTGAGGCAGGTAGCGAGCAAAGAAATCTTGCATCTCTTCTACTTGCTCAAGCACAAGGCTTGCCCAGACACCCGCAGGCTTCCCTTTGATATAGGCTGGGCCTAAATTATGGAGGCGATCTAGTATGAGTTGACGAATGTGTAAGCGAATTTGTTCGCCACAGCGGTATCCTGTTATTTCACGTCCCCAACTACATGCAGCACGAAGGGCAACTACAACGATCAAACCAATAAACTGATTAATCAGCTCAGATTTGTCGGTATGTTCCATGATCAGTTCATGAAGAATATTAGCAAGAAGTGCGGCTTGTCCGACGAGCAGTAATCCAGAAAGGAAACCCAGCCCAATAGTGAGCATTAACCAGCGTTTTGCTAGTTTGCTTTGTTCTTTTAACCATTTGGTTAAATTTTTCTGTATTTGTTTATCCATATAAAAGATATCGTTTTTAAATGGTGTACAGCGAATGCTGATGTTGAGCAGGCTGAAAGAATCTGGCCGCTATTGAAGATAGCGGCCAGGGTAAGATTATTATTTTTGTTGTTCTAGTGCGTCTAAGTAACGTTCGGCATCTAATGCGGCCATACAACCAGTACCCGCAGAAGTGATTGCTTGGCGGTATGTGTGATCCATAACATCACCAGCGGCAAAAATACCTTCTACGCTGGTTTGAGTAGCATTACCTTGTGTGCCAGATTGCACACCGATATAGCCATTTGCCATTTTTAATTGACCTTCAAAAATGGCCGTGTTTGGCTGGTGACCAATCGCAATGAATGCACCCATTACGTCTAAATCTTCTGTCGTATTAGACTGAGTATCTTTA
This sequence comes from Photobacterium profundum, assembly GCF_003026285.1. Lineage (GTDB taxonomy): Bacteria > Pseudomonadota > Gammaproteobacteria > Enterobacterales > Vibrionaceae > Photobacterium > Photobacterium profundum. Next base: position 590,573 of record NZ_PYOD01000001.1, on the reverse strand, counting down.
ATACGTACACCAGTAACACCCATTTCATCACCCAGTACTTCTTCTAGAGTACGATCGGTGTGAAGAACAATGTTACCGTTTTCAACTTTATCCATAAGACGCTTAATCAGAATTTTCTCTGAACGGAACGTATCACGACGGTGGATTAAGTGAACTTCAGAGGCAATATTCGATAGGTAAAGTGCTTCTTCAACAGCAGTATTACCACCACCGACGACAGCCACTTTTTGGTTACGGTAGAAGAATCCATCGCATGTTGCACATGCAGAGACGCCACGACCTTTGAAAGCTTCTTCAGATTCTAAACCTAAGTATTTCGCAGATGCACCTGTAGAGATGATTAACGCATCACATGTGTATTCGGCATTGTCACCTTTTAAACGAAAAGGGCGTTGGCTGAAATCAGTTTCATTGATGTGATCAAAGATGATTTCAGTTTCAAATTTTTCAGCATGTTCTTTCATGCGATCCATTAATGCCGGACCCGTTAAACCTTCCGCATCACCCGGCCAGTTTTCAACTTCTGTGGTTGTCGTTAGCTGACCACCTTGCTGCATGCCTGTGATCATAACGGGATTGAGGTTTGCACGGGCTGCATAAACCGCCGCTGTGTAACCAGCAGGGCCAGAACCAAGGATGAGTAGATTACAATGTCTTACGTTACTCATTACTTCTCCAGGCTGAATGAGATGATTTCTTATTGAAGGCTGATTGTAGGTAAAATGATGACGTAAAGAAAGAGCCCAATCAATAATACCAAAAGTTACTGATTTAACTGATCCAAAAGCCTTAATTGCTGTAGGTGTATTGCTACTTATTCACTCTGATATAGAGTTTAACAACATGTTTATTTATCAGTTGAACGAAATAAATATCAGTTAAAGACAAAGTAGCGTGAAACGCGGTGGGAGGATAGTGGGTAAAAATGGAAAATCAGTTAGCAAATTTTCCATTTTACAGTAGAAAGCTTAGATAACTTTCTTCTTTATTATACCTATCGCTTATATGGTTGATGGTTTACAAATCAGTGCATACTAAGGGCAGTTACGGGATCGGTATAATGGAGGTTGAACGTATCTGCAATTTCTTTACTCGTGACTTTGCCATGCATAATGCTTAGGCCTTTCAAGAAACCTTCATCATCATGAAGTGCTTTTTTGTATCCTTTGTTGGCAAGGTTAATGATATAAGGCAAAGTGGCATTATTTAAAGCAAAGGTTGATGTGCGAGCAACAGCGCCCGGCATATTAGCAACACAGTAATGGACAATGTCATCGATTATAAAGGTTGGATCAGCGTGTGTTGTAGGATGAGAGGTTTCAAAGCACCCCCCTTGATCAATCGCGACATCAACCAGCGCAGACCCTGATTTCATCATTTTAAGGTGAGCGGCAGTAATTAATTTTGGCGCTGCTGCACCAGGGATCAAAATAGCACCAATAATCAAATCGGCCTGTACAACTAACCTATCAATGGCTTCTTTTGTAGAATAAATAACTTTTGCTTTTCCTTGAAACTCAGCATCTAATGCGCGTAACGTATCAATATTCTTATCGAGTATTGTCACGTCAGCTCTCATACCTACAGCCATTCGTGCTGCATTTGAACCTACAACACCGCCACCTAAAATAACGACCTTTGCAGGCTCGACCCCCGGAACACCACTTAACAGTAACCCTCGTCCACCGCGCGAATTCTCTAATGTTTGGGCGCCAGCTTGAATAGACATGCGCCCTGCAACCTCAGACATTGGCGCTAATAGTGGTAATGTACCCTTATTATCTGTTACGGTCTCATAGGCTATGCATATTGCTTTACTTTTTATCAGGTCTTCTGTTTGTGGGAAATCTGGTGCGAGATGAAGATAGGTGAATAAAATCTGTCCTTCGTGTAACATAGTTCTTTCTACTGCTTGAGGCTCTTTTACTTTAATAATCATCTCTGATCTGGTAAAAACTTCTTTAGCGTTAGAAATAATGGAAGCTCCTGCAGCTTGATAGTCAGCATCTGTGAGGCCAATACCAGCACCGGCATTGGTTTCTATGACAACTTGGTGGCCGAACGAGATAAGTTCGCGAACGCTAGCTGGAATCAGACCAACACGGTACTCGTGATTTTTGATTTCTTTTGGTACACCAATGATCATACTGTTACCTCCGTGGTCTACTAGTTTTTGTTGCTAGTGACGAGGTTAAAAATACGGATCTAAAGGCAGTATAGTTTGACTATAAGAGTATTTGATTCTAAATATTAGAAAGTTGTAGTATATTTTTTTGCAAGGAAGTAAGAAGGTGGAATAAAAAATGGTAGATACCAAAAAGAAACCATCCAAGGAATTGGATCGCATTGACCGCAACATATTGAACGAACTACAGAAAGATGGCCGCATTTCAAATGTTGAGTTGTCTAAGCGTGTAGGACTTTCTCCAACACCATGTCTTGAGCGTGTGCGTCGACTAGAGCGACAAGGTTACATCAGCGGTTATACAGCGTTGCTGAATCCTCAATTTCTAGATGCATCTCTACTTGTATTTGTTGAAATTACACTAAACCGTGGTGCGCCTGACGTTTTTGAACAATTTAATAAATCAGTTCAAGAACTTGAAGACATTCAAGAGTGTCATCTAGTTTCAGGTGATTTCGATTACCTGTTGAAGACTCGCGTATGTGATATGTCTGCTTACCGTAAACTGTTGGGCGAAACCTTACTTCGTCTGCCTGGTGTAAACGACACGCGTACTTATGTTGTGATGGAAGAAGTTAAGCAAACCAATAATCTGGTTATCAAAACTCGCTAATGGCTTTGTGATCCATCGTAAGATGGTTATTTAGTTACATTGTGGCTGAGTAAAGAATTGAATCGAGCGGCCTAGTGCCGCTCGATTTGTATCTATTGCATCGTGGTTTAAACATTAACGAATTGCATGATTATTATTCAATTCATTAAGCATTAGTACGAATTGACAAAAGGATGAATTTTTTCGAGGGATAAACGTCTACAATAGGGTGTTTTCTTGTGGTTAATAATATTAAGCCATTTATCATGATTATATGGGTTCACCCTTTGATTATGGTCAATAGCTTAGTGTGATTGCTGTCAGTATTGGTTAATTGGTAATAAAATTTTAATAAGTCATCAAAATATGACGATTTCCTTTACAATAAGCATATTAAGATTATTGAGCTATTCACAACTAAGAGTATGAATTCTGAATGAAAAGTCAGATTCTTGTTTTGGCAATTAAATAGTTACACCGGAGTTTTTTTTGAGGAAGGTTAAAAGCAAACAGCCCAAATTACGTCTTTCGGGTGGTCAACGCATTCTTGAAAGCTTTTTGATCATAGGCATTTTGGCTGCCATTTTTATCATGGTTGCCTTGGTCAGTTTTGACCCCGCCGATCCATCATGGTCCCAAACTGCTTGGGAAGGTCAGGTTCAAAATAAGGCCGGGGCACTGGGTGCATTTGTCGCCGACACATTCTTTTTCACCTTAGGCTCTTTAGCTTATCCTTTACCCGCTGCCATTGTTTTAGCTGCGTGGGTGTTATTCCGCCATCGTAGTGAGCCAGCTTCTATTGATTATATGATTTATGGAACACGCTTATTAGGCATGCTTCTGCTATTTCTTACTAGTTGTGGTCTAGCTGATTTAAATTTTGATGACATTTGGTATTTCTCGTCAGGTGGAGTGATTGGTGATGTTGTTTCTAACATGGCATTACCTCTGCTAAATGTGCTTGGTACGACGTTGGTCTTGATGTTTTTCTGGGCGGTTGGCTTTACATTGTTTACGGGTATTTCTTGGCTAACCATTGTTGATACCATCGGTGATAAAACCCTTAGGGGGATGTCACGGTTATTAAATGCTGTACGTTCAGACAAATCAGAAACATTGACGCCATTTGCAACCGATATTCCTGATGAACAGCAAACGGCATATGCTAAACAACTTCAGCCTGAACAGTCGGCTGAGGTTGATGCAGACGATGTGTTACTTGCTTCGTATGGTCGAAGAACTGCGTCAGAGATTGATTTTTCTAAGAGTGCTTCTCCAGAGCCGGTACTAGCAGATACGCCCTCTCAGGATTGGAATTCAGAGTCAACGCCACATATTGTAATGCCGAACCGTACGCAAACAGCTATACAACAACCTGTTTCTGATAATGCATTCCGCCAACCAGCAGTTGCGGCAACTGCCGTGGCAGGAAATGTTGTTGCTAGCAGTGCTGTTGAAAACCGTGCCGCAGCTCAAGACGTGGCGACGGCGCAAGGCGAACAATTAGCCGATCCTTTGATGGATGTGACGACTTCTGTTCATGTCCCTGAATCTAATCTGGCTATTAAGTCTGATGTGCAAGAAAGTACTCTTGTAAATAACGGCGCTGCACATAACGGTACTGTAAGTAGCACTAGTGTTGAAACGGCTAGCCTTGAAGGCAAGCAGCTTGATAGCATTCATCTTGAACAAACAGACCCAGTTGAAATTACATCAACGACTCAAGCAAAAGGGCTAACCATTGCAGAGTTAGAGCGAGAGCTAGAAAAAGATGAAGATTTCACCATGTACGTTGAAGAGCAACATGAAGGGCTTGTGGCTTCAGCCTCTCATTCTGTAGCGTCTACAACGACAAGTGTTTCGACACCTACTGCTGATATTACACTGTCACCTGAAGGTGTTGCAGAGGTTGTTATGCAGGTTGCTCAGAATATTGCGCCTGTTGTTACGCCAGTGGTTGCTGCAAGCGCTATAATGCCAGCGTCAGCGATATGTGATGAGTCACTAGTTGATATATCAGCCCCTCTCGAGCCAATACAAGCACCAGCGGAAAATATAGAACAAGTATCACAAAGGGTTCCTGAACATACATCGGTGCCTGTGCCGTCGGTACATATACCCCAATCAAGCGGCGCTCAAACGCGAGTTCACCCCACAGTTCAAACAGCAACACCAATGTCGCCAGCACCTGTAGAGCAGATTGAAGCTGAACCGAGCAATATTGAAATTGGTGTTCAAGATGGATTATCAGAGCTAGATCGTTCTCAGCAAGATAATGTTGAAGAATTAACGGATGAAGAAATCTTTTTGCAGAAAATTCGTCAGGCACAAAAAGAACAAGTGCATGCCGCGGGTTTAGACAATCCGTTTTTGATGAAGTCAGCGCCAGATCTTCCAGTGCCAACATCGCCAATGCCAACCATTGATTTGTTGGCCCCAGCGAGACAGAACGTAGAACCAGCATCAGAAGAAGAGTTAATGGAAACAGCTCGTTTGGTTGAATCTAAGTTGGAAGATTACAAAATCAAAGCACGAGTGGCGGGGGTTTATCCTGGCCCTGTTATTACGCGTTATGAGTTGGATCTTGCTCCTGGCGTAAAAGTAAGCCGTATTTCAGGCTTAGCCAAAGATTTAGCCCGTGCATTATCGGCAATTGCAGTACGTGTGGTGGAAGTGATTCCTGGTAAACCGTATGTAGGCTTGGAATTACCCAATCGAAATCGTGAAACAGTTTACATGTCTGAAGTGGTTGCTAGTGATCGCTTTCAGAATATGAACAGTGCATTGCCTGTTGTTTTAGGTAACGATATTGCTGGCGAAGCGGTTGTTGCAGATTTAAGTAAGATGCCACACTTATTAGTGGCTGGTACGACAGGTTCTGGTAAGTCTGTTGGTGTTAACGTAATGATTCTGAGCTTACTGTACAAATGTACGCCAGAAGATTGTCGTTTCATTATGATTGATCCGAAAATGTTGGAACTTTCAATTTATGAAGGCATTCCGCACTTATTAACCGAAGTTGTTACCGACATGAAAGATGCGGGTAATGCATTACGTTGGTGTGTAGGGGAAATGGAGCGTCGTTATAAGTTGATGGCAGCCGTTGGAGTACGGAATTTATCGGGTTATAACGCTAAATTAAAAGAAGCGGCTGATGCTGGTTTTCCAATCTATGATCCATTGTGGAAACCAGGCGACAGCATGGCAGAGCATGCGCCACTGCTAGAAAAGATGCCAAGTATTGTTGTTATCGTCGATGAGTTTGCTGATTTGATGATGGTTGTTGGTAAAAAAGTTGAAGAATTGATTGCCCGTTTGGCTCAAAAAGCCCGTGCCGCAGGTATTCACCTTATTTTGGCCACTCAGCGTCCTTCTGTTGATGTTATTACGGGTTTGATTAAAGCTAACATTCCTACACGTATGGCATTTACAGTATCAACCAAAACTGACTCCCGTACGATTCTGGATCAGGGTGGTGCTGAATCGCTATTGGGCATGGGTGATATGTTGTATTTGCCGTCAGGCCAAAGCCATACTATTCGTGTTCACGGTGCATTTGCATCAGATGATGATGTGCATAACGTTGTTAACGATTGGAAAGCGAGAGGGAAACCTCAGTACATCGAAAGTATTTTAAGTGCAGATCAAGGTTCTGAAGGCTTACTGCCAGGCGAAGCCGCATCTGGTGATGAAGATCTGGATCAGCTATTTGATGATGTAGCGGCATTTGTGACCGAAACTCGCCGTGGTTCGGTATCCGGTGTTCAACGTAAATTTAAAATTGGTTACAACCGCGCGGCTCGAATTGTCGAGCAGCTTCAAGCGCACGGTATTGTAAGTGCTCCTGGTCATAATGGTAACCGTGAGGTATTAGCACCGCCTCCGCCACCAAGAGATTAACTATTAATGATGCTGTTCTGAGGTAAACCCTCAACACAGCGAATATATGAGTAGGTTGTAAAATGATAAAAAAAGCAATGATAGGCCTGTTTTTGGCTGCACCATTGGTATTGTCTTCTGCTGCATGGGCAAACCCACAGCAAGAGTTAAGTTCTCGCTTGAGTTTAGTTAATGCATTCAGTGCTAATTTTGACCAGAAAGTTGTTAGCCCTGAAGGTGATGTGCTGGTAGAAGGAAAAGGGGATGTAACAATTAAACGTCCTAATTTATTCCGTTGGAACACAGTCACACCTGATGAAAACCTACTGGTTTCTGATGGTAAAACGTTGTGGTACTACAGCCCATTTATCGAACAAGTTACCGCGATGTGGTTGAAAGATGCCACGGAGCAAACACCGTTTGTACTTTTAACCCGTAATAGTGCAAGTGATTGGGCTAATTATAATGTGGCTCAAACGTCAGATACCTTTACGTTAACGCCGAAAGATACAACATCGACGATGGGTAAGTTTGTTGTTACCGTTGCAAAGTCGGGCGAAGTGCGTAATTTTTCTGTCGTAGAACAAGATGGTCAGCGTAGCAATTTCAAATTCCGTCAGTTCAGCAAGCAAGTGCCAAAAGCTAACTTGTTTACCTTTACGCCTCCGAAAGGTGTAGAGCTTGATGATCAACGCAATTGATAAAAACGCCGAAAAATAAGAACGCTGAACATTAGCATTTCTTCATCTTGGCATAGAAAACACTATTTAAACGAGGTGGCATTTAATGCCACCTTTTCTGTCTTTAAGGGAGTGGTTATTTTGAGTAACTTCAGTCTTGATTTTTCATCTGATTTCCGCCCATTAGCGGCAAGAATGCGACCTCGTACTGTTGAAGAGTATATTGGTCAGCAACATATCCTTGGTGAAGGTAAACCATTACGACGCGCCTTAGAGGCGGGTCACCTGCATTCGATGATTCTTTGGGGGCCGCCAGGTACAGGTAAAACAACATTAGCTGAAGTGGCGGCAAATTATGCGAATGCAGAAGTTGAGCGTGTATCGGCTGTCACTTCTGGCGTTAAAGATATCCGTATTGCTATCGATAAAGCCCGTGAAAATAAGATGGCAGGGCGACGCACTATATTATTTGTCGATGAAGTGCATCGTTTTAATAAAAGTCAGCAAGATGCTTTTCTGCCACATATTGAAGATGGCACTGTTACTTTTATTGGTGCCACGACAGAGAATCCATCATTTGAGCTTAATAACGCATTGTTGTCGCGTGCCCGTGTTTATAAGTTGAAATCATTAGAAACGGTTGAAGTGCTGGCGGTTGTCGATCAAGCACTCAAGGATAGCTCTCGTGGTATATCTGATACAAATCTTGAGTTTGTTGATGATGTAAAAGAGCGCCTTTCCGAGCTGGTATGTGGTGATGCCCGTATGTCACTCAATTATCTTGAACAGTTAATTGATATGGCAGAAGAAAACAAAGCGGGTATTAAACAGATTACACTCGAACTGCTTGCAGAAGTGGCTGGTGAGAAAATAGGGCGCTTTGATAATAAAGGTGACCTTTGGTACGACATGATTTCAGCTGTGCATAAATCAATTAGAGGTTCTAATCCAGACGGTGCTTTATACTGGTTTGCTCGTATGCTGCAAGCAGGCTGTGATCCGCTCTATATTGTGCGACGATTATTAGCTATTGCCTCTGAAGATATTGGTAATGCAGACCCTCGTGCAATGCAGGTTGCGGTATCAGCATGGGATTGTTTTACCCGCATCGGAGCATACGAAGGTGAGCGTGCCATTGCTCAGGCGATTGTATATCTTGCCTGTGCTCCTAAAAGTAATGCGGTTTATGTGGCGTTTGCAAAAGCAAAGCAAGATGCAGCGCATCATCCTGATTATGAAGTACCGCCTCATTTGCGTAATGCCCCAACCAAGTTAATGAAAGAATTGGGTTATGGTGCTGAATATCGTTATGCACATGATGAGCCTGGTGCGTATGCTGCGGGTGAGAACTATTTCCCACCAGAATTGAAAGATACACGTTACTATGAACCAACAAATCGTGGCTTAGAAACCAAAATTGCCGAAAAGTTGAATTATCTTGCTTCATTAGATGCTAAAAGCACATTAAAGCGCTACCAATAATAAGGCTTTTTGGGTATCGTAAAGCAATTGGCGTCAGAGTTCCTGACGTACCGAAATTTAAGATTATTTTGGCAATAATTGCCTAAATAACGAGCACTTCAGAATATTAAGAGCACAGGATTAGCATGCTAGATTCTAAATTACTTCGAACTGAGCTGGATGAAACAGCTGAAAAACTCGCGCGTCGTGGTTTTACCCTTGACGTTGAAAATTTACGTCTTCTTGAAGAAAAGCGTAAGTCCCTTCAGATGATGACTGAAGATCTTCAAGCACAGCGTAACGCGCGATCGAAGTCGATTGGTCAAGCGAAAGCACAAGGCAATCACGAAGAAGCTGAAAAAATTCTAGCTGAAGTAGCAAATCTTGGTAGTGATCTAGACGATGCGAAAAAAGCATTGGCAGAACTTCTTGATGAGCTTCAAAGCATCACTATGATGGTACCAAACCTTCCGGATGATTCTGTACCTGCTGGTAAAGATGAAGACGAGAATGTTGAAATTTCACGTTGGGGTGAGCCAAAAGCTTACGACTTTGAAGTGAAAGATCACGTTGATCTAGGTGAAATGGCTGGTGGTCTTGATTTCGCTAGTGCCGTGAAGATTTCAGGTTCACGTTTTATCGTGATGAAAGGTCAATTCGCGCGTCTACACCGTGCCATTGCGCAGTTTATGCTAGATCTTCATACAGAAGAACATGGCTACACTGAAATGTATGTACCTTACCTAGTTAACGCAGACAGCCTATTTGGTACTGGTCAGCTTCCTAAGTTTGGTGAAGATTTGTTCCATACTAAACCTGCGACAGAAGAAGGCGTTGGTATGTCACTTATTCCAACAGCAGAAGTACCTGTTACGAATATGGTTCGCGACACGATTACAGATGAAGCAGATCTTCCATTGAAGATGACGGCTCACACACCGTGTTTCCGTTCTGAAGCTGGTTCATACGGTCGTGATACTCGCGGTCTTATTCGTATGCACCAATTCGACAAAGTTGAATTAGTTCAGATCACTAAGCCTGAAGATTCAATGGCAGCACTAGAAGAGCTAACAGGTCATGCTGAGAAAGTACTTCAGCTGCTAGAACTACCTTACCGTAAAGTGATTCTTTGTACGGGTGATATGGGCTTTGGTGCTGCGAAAACATACGACTTAGAAGTATGGGTTCCAGCACAAGAAACCTACCGTGAAATCTCTTCATGTTCAAACATGCAAGACTTCCAAGCACGCCGTATGCAAGCACGCTTCCGTCGTAAAGGTGAGAAGAAGCCAGAGCTTGTTCACACTCTTAATGGTTCAGGTCTTGCTGTTGGTCGTACAATGGTTGCTATCATGGAAAATGGTCAGCAAGCAGATGGTCGTATTGAAGTCCCTGTCGTACTTCGTAAGTACATGCAAGGTGCTACGCACATCGGTTAATCTCTTTAGAGGTTAGCGATAAAGAAGAAACCCAGCTAAGGCTGGGTTTTTTTATATGTGCAATATCATAAGAATGAGATACGAATATTGCTATTAGTGCGAAATAGAATACAAGTTGGGTGTTTTCTGAAAAGCCACTACATTGCTGCTAGTGTGCTGAAGTTCAGGAAAACGAACAGAAATATCAGTCGCGATATCAGTCAAGATTATGTCGAATAAATTGAAAATCGTATCAGAGATTTTAAGTGATAATTGGTATAGTTCACCTTTAACGTCTTCCAAATTTCTTGCTTGTAAATTGATGCTCTCAAACTCCAACATTAGATCATCAATCATGAAAGTGAGCGGCGGCTTATTTGTTAGTAAGGCTATCTGTCCTAATCGACGCTGAATAACACCTATGTGTACCTTTAACTCACGCTTACTTGAGTTTTTTCCTAAGGTGTAACTATCAATGGCGTAGCGAAACCGACTTAAACTATCAATCGAATTTAAAGTAATAGGCCAAGCGGTTTGATAGGTTTTAAATAGCGCTTCTTTATCTGCCGCGAGCAAGCTTTGGGTGATCATATCATCAATTAAGTACAAAACATGTCGAATCGCTTTTCCATGAGCGGCTTGATTACGGCGAACAGAATAGCTTAACCATTCATCCAGTAATTTATTGATTTGCTTTGCAAGAATACGATACATGGGTTTATGCACTTTATCGGCTCGAGAAGACAAGATCTTCATCAATGATTTTATCGCAATGACTTCATTTAATTGTGCTGTTTCAAGTGGATGAGACTGAGATAAAAAGTGATGTGTTTCACGGCGATGAAATCGTAGTAAAAAAATAAGCTGTCGAAGACCGATGACTTGATCAAACCGAGTTTGTAAAAAACGCTTATTTTCTCTTGCCTGCCAAAGGAAGAAGCAACTAGCACCAAAGATTATTACGAGTAGCAATAGTATCAACATAACTCCTCCAAATATTGGTATAAAATTCCATACACAATATTGTTCAGCAATATCTATGCCGATTAATATTTTTACTTAATAGCCAATTAAACAATGGCTTATATTTAAAAGAGAGGGGAGGAGTATAAACAAGTGCGCTGTTTTAGTGAGTGTTGCACTATATTGATACAGAAAAAAAGGCTTCGCTATAGAGAATAGCGAAGCCTTAGAACTAGTTGATTACAGCGGTATTAAACGTGTAATTAGCTATTTTGTTTTAGTGTATGGAAGTGAACTTCTTCGTCTTTTACACCCGCTTTCGGGTCATTGAAAGTATCAATACTCATTTCATTTTCAGACTTAGCGACGATACAGGTAACAACACTGTCACCAGTGATGTTTACCGCAGTACGTATCATATCAAGTAAACGGTCTACACCCATGATAAGTGCGATACCTTCAACGGGTAGCCCAACTTGGTTAAGTACCATTGCAAGCATGATTAGACCAACACCAGGAACACCGGCGGTACCGATAGAAGCCAATGTTGCTGTCATAATTACGGCGAGATAGTCACTCATCGTGAGGTCAATGTTGAATGCCTGCGCGATAAATACAGTCGCGACACCCTGCATGATCGCTGTACCATCCATATTGATGGTTGCACCTAGAGGAACAGTGAACGATGCAATCTTGTTATTGACACCAAGACGCTTAGTTGCTGTTTCCATCGTTACAGGAATAGTTGCATTTGAAGATGCGGTAGAGAATGCGAACATTACTGCATCTTCCATTTTCTTCAAGAAAACAATCGGGCTTAAACCAGAAAATGCTTTTAGCATTACACTGTAAGTCACTAAACCATGTAGTAATAAGGTTGCACTGAGTACTAAGAAGTAACCTAGAAGATTGTAGATTGCATCTAAGCCTAGACCTGTAAATAGTTTAGCCATTAAGAAGAACACACCATACGGTGCAATGTTCATCAAAAGTGCAACTAGTTTCATTATTACTGCGTTTAAGTCAACGAATAGAGCGGCAATACGTTCACCAGCTTTACCAGCAGCGCTAATAGCAACACCAAACAAAATTGCAAAGACGATAATTTGCAGTGTATTTCCCTGTGCCATTGAGCTGATTGGGTTTGTTGGGAACATACCAACAATAACATCGCCTAATGATGGCGCTTCTTTGGATGCAAAAGTTGTTGCAGCAGAAAGGTCAGCACCGGCACCTGGTTGGAAGATTGTACCCATTGTTAGTGCAAGAGTAATCGCTAGTGCCGTAGTAACGAGATAAAATAATACGGTTTTACCACCAAGACGACCTAGAGTACTGATATCTTTTAGCGAGCTAGTGCCACACACTAAAGATACGAATACTAATGGAACCACAAGCATTTTTAAGCTCGCGATAAATATTTTTCCACCTACGTCAAATAAACCGTTCACGATATATTCGTGAACGAAAGCCGTATCGGCAAACAGAGAGCGAATGATAAATCCTGTTAATATGCCTAAAAGCATACCGAGGATAACTCGGCCAGTTAGAGACATCTTTTTCTTATCTGTATTCATGAATAGAACACTCCTTATAATTATTCACTCTGTAAATCACTCATCAGAGTGCGGAGCAGATTAGCAGTAGTTTGGGTGTTAAAGCGAAGTAAAATGTTATCTAAAGTGCAAAGGTCTGTTTTAGATCACATTTTTTATGCCATCTTAAGCTTGGGAAATAGAATATTTAACTATGCGTTAACACTGTGGTTAAATCATAGTCGATTTCGTTAAGGTCACGGCACTATTAGCGTCGATTCGGTAGGGTAATATCTAATTGAGTGTGTTTTTTTGCATGTAACTCGAAAGTGCTGTTAACAAATGCAAATGCTTTTTTTTGGTCGCTTTGGAGCTAAATGTTTACATTTAACAGCATATTGGTTAAATGGACTGGATTTAATCTATATTCTGAGTTTTAAATATTGAATTTAAGTTCAATTAAAAAATGATAGGCTGGTTGAATGATTTATGCATAAATGCTGTTTTATACCAGTATTGACCACAATTATACGAGCAAGGATGAGTCAGAGGCTTGATTAGTTTGGTATCGCTTATAAAAAAAGGAGCCAATAGGCTCCTTAGTATTAAGGCGTATAGCGTTACATAACACGCATACCAGGCTGAGCACCTTCGTGTGGTTCTAAGATCCAAAGATCTTTACCACCAGGTCCTGCTGCTAGGATCATACCTTCAGACATACCAAATTTCATCTTACGAGGTTTAAGGTTTGCAACCATTACAGTGTGCTTACCGACAAGCTCTTCTGGTGTGTATGCTGATTTGATACCCGAGAATACTTGACGCATTTCACCACCGATGTCCAATTGGAACTTCAGTAGTTTATTTGCTTTTGGCACAGCTTCACACGATACAATTTTCGCGATTCGCATATCAATTTTAGCAAAGTCATCGAATTCAATTTCAGCTTCAATTGGCTCATCAATAAGAGGGCCAGTTGGTTTTGCTGATTCGATCAGTGCTTGTGCTGCTGCTGCATCTTCTTTAGAAGCTTCAACCATTGCTTCAACATGCTTAGGATCAATACGATTGAATAGTGCTTTAAACTTTGTCACTTCATGGTTAGTTAATGGCTGTGCCACACCTTCCCATGTAAGTGTTTCGTTTAAGAATGCTTCAGTACGTTCAGCCAGTAATGGCATTACTGGCTTCAAGTAAGTGATCAGAACACGGAATAAATTGATACCCACAGAACAGATATCTTGTAGTTCTTGGTCTTGACCTTCTTGCTTAGCAACAACCCAAGGGGCTTTTTCATCAATGTACTGATTTGCTTTATCTGCAAGAGCTGTAATTTCACGGATAGCACGGCTAAATTCGCGAGTTTCGTAAAGTTCAGCAATACGGTCTGCAGCGTTGGCAAATTCAGCATATAGCGCTGGTTCTGCAAATGTTTCAGATAACTTACCTTCAAAACGCTTAGCAATGAAACCTGCGTTACGTGAAGCAAGGTTAACAATCTTGTTTACAACATCGCTGTTTACACGTTGTGTAAAGTCTTCAAGATTAAGATCTAAGTCATCAATACGGCTATTTAGCTTTGCAGCGTAGTAGTAACGTAGACATTCAGGATCTAGGTGCTCAAGGTAAGTACCTGCTTTAATAAAGGTACCTTTCGACTTCGACATTTTCGCGCCGTTTACTGTTACGTAACCATGCACAAATACATTGTTTGGTTTACGGAAACCTGCACCGTCTAGCATTGCTGGCCAGAATAAGCTGTGGAAGTACACAATATCTTTACCAATAAAGTGATAAAGCTCTGTTGTGCTGTCTTTCTTCCAGAATTCGTCAAAATCAAGATCGTCGCGCTTATCACATAAGTTCTTGAATGAACCCATGTAGCCGATTGGTGCATCTAGCCATACGTAGAAGTATTTGCCAGTTTCACCTGGGATTTCAAAACCGAAGTAAGGTGCATCACGTGAGATATCCCACTGATGAAGACCAGACTCAAACCACTCTTGCATTTTATTTGAGGTTTCAGTTTGTAGTGCACCAGATTTTGTCCACGCTTTAAGCATGTCTTCAAACTGTGGTAAGTCAAAGAAGAAGTGCTCAGAATCTTTCATGATTGGCGTTGCGCCAGAGACTGCTGATTTCGGATTGATAAGATCTGTTGGGCTGTATGTTTCGCCACAATTATCGCAGTTATCACCATACTGGTCTTCCGCTTTACATTTAGGGCATGTGCCTTTAACAAAACGGTCAGGTAAGAACATTTCCTTCTCAGGATCAAATAGCTGAGAAATAGTACGGTTAGTAATATACCCTTTGTCTTTTAGCTGAGTATAAACAAATGATGCTAGCTCACGGTTTTCGTCACTGTGAGTGCTGTGATAGTTATCAAAGCTAATATCGAAGCCAGCAAAGTCAGCTTGGTGCTCTTTGCTTACTTCTGCAATCATTTGCTCAGGTTCCATACCCATCTGCTGGGCCTTAAGCATGATTGGAGTACCGTGTGCGTCGTCTGCACAGATAAAGTGTACTTCGTTACCACGAAGGCGCTGATAGCGCACCCAAATATCCGCTTGTACATGCTCAAGCATGTGGCCAAGGTGGATAGAACCGTTAGCGTACGGTAGGGCGCAGGTCACCAGAATTTTTCTTGGGTTCGCAGCCATAATTACTTATTTCGCTCATGATGGGTAAAAATAGAATAAGCATCAAATATTACCTGATCAGCAGCATATTGCCTAGCGTCACTGGGTGATTTATCCAAGTTAAACGCTGTCTAAACAGCAGCAGTCTAGGTACATTGGTGGTAGGATTAAGAAAAAGAAGATGAATCCATCCTTTTCCCTAACTACCTCAATACTTTGCTTATACCTAGGTTGTTAGTGGGTGCGATAATAAGTCTAATATGAACGTGGAGCCTTAAACCTTATGGGGAATGATTCGATGATTCGCTTTGAAAATGTTGCAGATATCTGTCTTTGGTTAAATCACTTTGAACACCCTTTACTCATTTCAGAATGGGCAGAGACTGAAAATATTGTGTCGGTATCTGCTCAAGGTACAGTGACCATAACCCTTCCTTTTGCTGCTACCGCCATTACTGAATTACTTGAACATTGGATTCTTACTCAACAAGAGTTGCATCATGTAGCTGCCAGTATGGTGTTTGTTGTTAAGTGTCGTGTTGCACCATTGGCATGTGGTAAAAAGCAACCGCTAAAGGGCGTTAAAAATATTATAGTTGTAAGCTCGGCAAAAGGCGGAGTGGGAAAATCGACAACCGCTGTTAACTTAGCGTTAGGCTTGCAGAAGCAAGGCGCAAAAGTTGGCTTATTAGACGCCGATATTTATGGTCCTTCTGTACCTTTGATGCTGGGTACGGTAGATGAGAAGCCACAATCAACAGATGGCAAAATGATGTTACCTGTTGAATCATGCGGTTTGTATACGAATTCAGTTGGCTATTTAGTACCCGCAGAGAGCGCTACAATTTGGCGTGGACCGATGGCATCAAAAGCCTTGCAACAAATCATCACTGAAACATGGTGGCCAGATCTCGATTATCTTGTTATTGATATGCCACCGGGTACGGGTGATATCCAATTGACACTTGCTCAACAAATTCCTGTAACAGGTGCGATTGTTATTACGACACCACAAGACTTAGCATTAGCTGATGCCATTAAAGGTATAAGCATGTTTGATAAAGTGGATGTGCCTATCGTGGGTTTGGTTGAAAACATGAGTTATCACATTTGTAGCAATTGTGGCCATCATGAAACTATTTTTGGTACTGGCGGTGCAGAGCGCATGGCTAAAGAATATTCCGTACCTTTATTAGCGCAACTACCACTGCATATTACGATTCGTGAAGATATCGACCGTGGTAAGCCAACCGTCGCAGCATCGCCTGATTCAGAGCAAGCCGCTGCATACATTGATCTTGCTGGACAAGTTGCGAGTCGATTATTCTGGCAAGGTGACGTGATTACAGAGCAGATTACAATTCGTACAATGTAAGAGTATACGAATGAGTAAAGGCACTAAATATGAGAAAAATGTGACAGGTTTCTAACAAAGCGTGCTGGAAGTCACATTTTTACTGGCTTCTGGCGCTGCAAGTGCCTATAATAATGCGGTTAATTTTCCGCCTCGTCTCGTTGTCTTACAGGTGCTTTCTGATATGTCTGAAAACTCACACCAATGCGTCATTATTGGTATCGCAGGTGCTTCTGCGTCCGGTAAAAGCTTGATTGCCAGTACTGTTTATAAAGAATTAAAAGAAAAAGTAGGCGATCACCAGATCGGTGTTATCACGGAAGATTGTTACTACAGTGATCAAAGTCACCTGACCATGGATGAGCGGGTTAAAACGAATTATGATCATCCAAATGCACTTGACCACAATTTACTTTGTGACCATCTGCAACGGTTGATCGAAGGCAAAGCTGTTGAAGTGCCTCAATATAGCTACAGCGAACACACTCGTTTAAAAGAAACCACACCAATGACACCTAAAAAAGTGATCATTCTTGAAGGTATTCTTTTATTAACGGACCCACGTTTACGTGAAATTATGCACGCAAGTGTGTTCATGGATACCCCATTAGATATTTGTTTACTTCGCCGTTTGCAGCGTGATGTTGCTGAACGTGGTCGTACAATGGAATCTGTGCTTGTGCAGTATCAAAAGACGGTACGCCCTATGTTCATGCAGTTTATTGAACCGTCTAAACAATATGCCGATATCATCGTACCGCGTGGGGGTAAAAACCGAATCGCGATTGATGTATTGAAGGCGCATATTGCCAAGTTGCTAAAATCATAATGTGATTACTAAGGCTGACATTGTCAGCCTTTTTTATATCTGCTTATTGTCGTCAAAGTACAAGCGGATTGGCTGTTTTCAGGAGATAACATAGATATGAGACTTTGTGATAGGGATATCAAGACATATCTTGATGACGGTAAAATTCTTATAGAGCCTAGACCGTCAAACGACTGCATTAGTGGCTTAACGGTTGATGTGTCTTTAGGTAATAAGTTTCGTGTTTTTACTGATCACTGTGCCCCCTTTATCGACCTTTCAGGAAAGAAAGAAGATGTCGCATCACAGCTTGAAAAAGTCATGAGTGATGAAATTAACATTGAAGAGGGTGACGCTTTTTATCTGCATCCTGGTCAGCTTGCTCTGGCTGTTACACACGAATCCGTAACCTTGCCTAGTAATATTGTCGGCTGGTTAGATGGTCGTTCTTCATTAGCACGCTTAGGATTAATGGTGCATGTAACAGCACACCGCATTGATCCAGGCTGGTCTGGTCGTATAGTACTTGAATTTTTTAACAGTGGTCGTTTACCACTGGCGCTTCGCCCTAATATGCCAATTGGCGCATTAAGTTTCGAGATATTATCTGATTTTGCTGAAAAACCTTATAATAAGCGTGAAAATGCAAAGTATAAAAATCAGCAAGGTGCGGTTGCTAGTCGAATAAATGAAGATAAATAATGCTTAATCTAATTTAATTATTGTGATTTGGTTATTCTTTATGAAGGCAGTCTTAACGACTGCCTTTTTTTCTGCTTTAATCTAGGTAATAGAATATCTTTGTTATTGATATATAACTAAGTAACTTGGGTGTAGTACTATTTAGTTTTCACATAATTTTATTATGGTTATTGTTTTTTTCGTCAAGAAACTAATTGTAGCCATCGCTGTCATAAATGGACTCTGACTAAAAACTTTAACGTAATAAAAGTCAGGAATAACGGATAATTCAGAGGATACAATGAAAAAGCTTCTTTACGTATTATTAGCCATTGTACTAGTTATAGTCGTTGGTATCGGTGCCTTGCTTGCATTGGTCGATCCCAATCAATTTAAACCTTTATTAAGTGAACAAGTTAAAAAAGCCACTGGGCGAGACTTAGTCATTAATGGCGATATTAGCTGGCGTTTTTTCCCTAGTATTGGTTTTAGCTTAGGTGAGACGGAGTTTAAGAACCCTCAAGGTTTTGCTGAAGCTGATCTAGTGAAACTGGGTAGTGCAGAACTTTCTGTGTCGGTGATGCCTCTTTTCTCTCAGCATCTTGAGATTGGTAGTATCAGTTTAAATGATGCGCGTGTATTTATTCAAACACGTAAAGATGGTGTCAGTAACCTCGATGGTCTAGGTGAACAAGCTGCTGTTGAAGGCACTGTTACTGAAAATACGAATAGCGAACCTGTAACTCAGTTGCCAGTAGAAAGTGAAGCGACGCAACCGTGGACAATCAGCTTAGCTGGCGTTGAAGTTATGAATGCGAGTGCAGAATTACGTGATGATAAAGCCGGTACAGCCACAACAATTGATAGTTTGAACTTCAAACTTGATACATTTTCACCAGGTGAATGGACTCAGGCCAACTTTGATATAACAGGCAAGAATGCTGAGCTTAGCTTTACCGCTAAGGGTGATAGCCAGTTGTTGATTGCGACTGATTATAAAGGCGGTGAACTTAAAGCATTAAATCTAACTGCGTCTGCAAAAGACAGTATTAATAATATTGAATCATTAACACTTGGTGTCGATCATTTAAAAGTCGGCGACTGGGCTAACATTACGTTTACTGCGAAAGGTCAAATACCTGAACTTGCATTTGATGCAAGTGGTGCAACACGCTTTAAAATAAGCACTGATTACAATATGGCTGAACTTGATAAGCTGACATTATCTTCTGATCTTAAAGGCAGCACGTTACCGCGTCCAGAGATGAAAGTCGGGCTAAACGCTGATGCGACTTATGATGTTGCAAAAGGCTTAGCGACGTTAAGTCGGTTTGAAACATCGATCGATGAGCTGCTTTTAGACGGTAAAGGCTCGTTTAAGAGTGCAACTATCCCTGTTATTCGTTTTGATGTTAATAGTGATAATATTGATCTGGATGCATTCTTAGGCACTGCATCATCAGCAAGCAATAAAGATACTACAAAAGAAGAAACTGGTTCTGTGCCTTCTGCTGGTGGTGAAACATCAACAGTCAGCAAAAGTGAAGAGCCAGATTTATCGGCTTTAAAAACATTGGATATCGCTGGTACCGTTACTCTTAAAAAATTGAAAGTTGCGAATGCGAGAGTATCTGATGTGCTAGTTGATATGAAAGTACAAAAAGGTGTACTAAACCTTCAGCGCTTCAATGCTAAGTTATACGGCGGTACTGTTAGTGCTAATGCTACCGTCGATGCAAATGGTAAGTTGCCAAAATATCAGGTAACAAAGCATATTAAAGGTGTTGATGTACATGCTTTACTTAAAGACGTTGCACAAAATGAAACACTGGCTGGTACGGGTAATATCGATGTAAAACTGTCGGGTACTGGGCTGGCTGAAAAGCGCATTCGTGAAAATGTTGCTGGTAGCATTGCGATAAACTTTGCTGATGGTGCAATCTACGGCGTGAATATTCCTGAGATGATTCGTGAAGCAAAAGCGACATTGAAAGGTAAAAAAGCAGAATATGTGAAAGAAGAAAAGAAGACGGATTTCTCAGCTTTAAAAGCTACCTTCAAAATTGGTAAAAGTGTTGCTTCCTCAACCAATATTCACCTTGCATCACCGTTATTACGTATTGATGGCAAGGGTAACACTAACCTAGTAAGCGAGCGTCTTGATTTCATCATTAGTACATCAGTGGTTGCGAGCAGTAAAGGTCAGGGTGGTAAAGATATTGATGATATTGCTGATTTGACTGTGCCCGTAAACGTAAAAGGTGATTGGACTAAACCCACGTTTGCACTGGATTTGAAAGAGTTGTTTAAACAAAACAATGAACTTGAAGAAAAAGCAAAGAAAGAAATTGATCGCGGTTTAGAAAAGTTACTGGGTGATAAAAGCAAAGATGACAATATCAAAAATGCTGCGGATAAGTTATTAAAAGGCTTATTTAACTAAGCCATGACGTACTTTGAGTAAAAAGGCTTGCCACTTTTGGCAAGCCTTTTCTATTTTAGATACATAGCAATTAAATAATAAATGTTAAGTACATAATAAATTTATGATTAAGAATGATTCACTAGTTTGCAGTTTTATTATGACTACAATATGAAATTGAATAATCTTTAGGCATTTAATTGTCAATTCCAATGTATTGATTAAGTAGTAAAGAGAGTATGGAACAAGATAAAAAAGAAGTGAAAAACACCATCATGAATCGATTTATTTCGATGTGTAGGTTTGCAGTAGGCAAGGTAAAAGCGCTTCCTCCTATCGATCACCTGTTACGTGCTGCTGATCGGTTTAATGATCGTTTAGGCAGCCAGTTTGGTGCCGCGATTACTTACTTTTCTTTTTTATCTCTTATCCCTATTTTAATGGTGCTATTTGCTGCTGCTGGTTTTGTTTTAGCTGCGAATTCCGATCTACTAACGGGACTAATCGATAAAATCGTAACGGGTGTAACGGATCCAAGCCTAGCAAAAACCCTTGAAAATACCGTGAACACCGCGATTAATCAACGTACCACCGTTGGCTTGAGTGGTTTAGCGATTGCCTTGTATTCCGGTATTAGTTGGATGGGTAATTTGCGTGAAGCCATTCGAGCGCAAACGCGTGATGTGTGGGAGCGAAAACCAGAAGATAAAGATCACCTGCTCTTACAATATGGGAAAGATTTTGTCGCGCTTACGGGCTTGGTTGCTGCGCTTATCTTTACTGTTGCATTAACATCAGTGGCGGGTTCAGCGCAGAAAACGATTGTAGAGGCGCTAGGTTTAGGGGGGATCACGTGGTTACGTCCTGCGCTAACATTGATTGCTCTCACTATTTCAATTACAGCAAACTATCTGATGTTTTTATGGATTTTTTGGATGTTACCAAAGAAGAAGTTAGAAACGCGGGCTTTATTACAAGGTACTTTATTGGCAGCCATTGGTTTTGAGGTTATCAAGTTTGCGATGACTATAATATTACCAAGCTTAGCGAAATCACCATCAGGTGCTGCCTTTGGCTCTATTATCGGTCTAATGGCATTCTTTTATTTCTATGCTCGCTTAACTCTATTTTGCGCCGCGTGGATCGCTACAGCGACTCCTAAGGTTGTTAATAATGTCGAGGATGTAAAACCGTAAAGGTATCCTAGTTTTAGTACAATAAAGGTGTAGTAGATGGTTCATCGCAACACCTTTATTGATTATAAAATAGAATCAAGCCATCGCTTTTTTGTTCTTATTTTTATGCGTTTTCTGTGACTCTAACGTATCTTGGAAAGCACTTAATAAATCAACGGCAGATAGTATTCCTACTAATTGCCCCGTTTTATCTAACACAGGGGCTGCGCTAATATTGTGATTAAGAATCGTACCTATGGCTTTGGTTAATGTGTCATACGTTCTAACATGGATGATATCTTTAACCATAACATCACCCACGTGTAGGTCATCTGTTAAGTCATATTCATGGCCGATATCTGGCGACTCATCAACCCACCCGGGGCGCCGTAATTCTCGGTCACTGATGAAACCAATTAATTCACCATCAATATTGGTAACTGGTAAGTGACGAATTGCATTATCTCGCATTAAAAAAAATGCTTCACGTAATCCTGTTTCAGGTTGGATAGTGACAACTTTTCTCGTCATATATTCAGATACTTTTGTTGGCATTAGCGTTTCCTTTTAGGTATGTGGGTATCCTTATCTAAGCTAGCGAAATCAACGGTATTAATTTGCGATCGATGGCACATATTGTTCATAAAGTAAGCGGCTTGTTAACCTTCACTTTTTAAGTCTTTGATTAAAAAGTGAAGGAATGAAAAGAGGGGGCGTTTTTTGTGTAACAAAATTAGTGGCCGTAAATGAGAAAGGAGCCTTAAAGGCTATTATTTGTTTTAAATGGCATTAAGCTTTTAATTTTAGGTATATAACTTAATTTAATATCAAGTCTAGGCTCAACAATTACTGGACGTAGAAAATGGTAAGTGATGAACGCAATAACTGTAGCAAGGAAAGTATTTTCACCAAGTAATATTAGGAGTGAAGTGACAACAATAAGGTAAATAGCGCCATATGAAATAATTTGCATTTCACTATGAGTTAAAATTGCATCGCAATGCGAGCATCTGAAATTCTTTTCAATATCTTTTAGTGCTGGAACATCAAGCTGTTTATTACAGCATGGGCACTGTTTATCCATAGGTTGATATCCTCTTATAAATCAAAGTCCTTTGTATCAAACGGCAATAACTAAATAGTAATTTAGTGACGACAAAATAAGGATAGTCGTTAGCTTTATAATTGTAAGGGCTTTTTGGTTAAAATGTTAAGCCAGTGTTTGTTTTACTTTATCTCTCAACCAAAAGTATGACTTTCTATTTACTTTTCAGTCGTTATTATAGGACCCTTCAGTTAGTGTATTTATAAGGCATCTATTTGCAATGTGATTGCAATATGCTTAAAAAACAAGGAGAAGGTGGTTGGATTCAGTTACACAAGCTGCGTTAGGTGCTGCAGTTGCTGCGGTTGTCGCCGGGAAAAAAAGTACCCCAAAAATATTACTGGCAGGTGCTGCACTAGGTACGATTCCTGATCTCGATGTATTGATTGGTTATGGTGATCCTGTTTCAGATATGGTGAAACACCGTGGTTTTAGCCATTCATTATTTATCTTGTTACCGTTTTCTTGGTTGTTAGCGCAAGGTTGGCATCAGTGGCGCCCTTCTCATTTTTCTTTTACTCAGCTTTGGCTTCTTATTGCGGCTTGTCTTATCACGCACCCGCTACTTGATGCGTTTACCTCTTATGGCACTCAACTGTTTTGGCCGTTTGATATTAGTTTTGCGGTATCAAGTATCTTCATTATCGATCCACTTTATACCATACCCTTGCTCGTGGTGATTTTTGCTAGCCTTTTTTGGCGAGAGAAGATGGCAAAGCTATGTGGAGTAGGGCTAGCTATCTCGACAGTGTATTTAGCGTGGTCAGTGATTGCTTTGCAACTTATCGAGTCGAGAGTCGAAGGGGATTTGGCGGGTACACCACTTGAGAATAAACCTGTATTTGTTACCCCAACACCTGTGAATACTGTGCTGTGGCGTGTCGTTGTATTAGATAGTGATACGTATTGGGAAGGGTTAACGTCGTTATTAGATAAAGATAAGACGATTGATTTTATTGCCAAGCCCCGTGGTGAGTGGTTGTTGAATGAAAAGCCTGAGCATTTACTTATGCTTGAAAAGTTCAGCGATCAATTTGTTCGTTATCAACAGATTGATGACAAATTAATCGTGACGGATTTACGTTTAGGCATGGCTGAATACCTACCGTTTAGTTTTGCGTTTGCTCAGGAAAGTGATAATGATGAATGGAAAATGTTATCGCCTGAAAAAATGGAAGAGAAACGGGTCAGGCCCAAACACTTACCCGCATTATGGTTGCGCTTATTAGGGAATCAAAATATTAATGCGAACTTATGTCATATTAAAGAATGCCCTGATGACATGAATAGCTTGTTATAACGGTTTTTCTTCATACAAGCTTAAAAGCTAATATGGTGATAAAACTGTGTTAGCTTTTTTATTTTATAGTAAATCTGTTTCTTATTGTTGATGATGTTTTTTATGTGATACATAAAAAACACCGCTCTAAATGTTGCATATAATCGTATGTTTAGTGAATTGTTACAAAAAGTATTGTAGCGTTTCTATTTTTATAGAGCGTTGTTTCTAAGAGTGGGCTCACACATTACTTTCCCAATAAATGATTTTTTTAATTAATTGATTTCTATCAAGAGTGATGAATTATACAGCTGTCAAAATACTCCTAAAGTATTAATGGTCTTGTGTTGAGATCGCATTTTTCGATATATGGAGATAACGAGTATGCTGTATTTGGAATTTTTATTCCTCCTCCTCGTCTTATATGCTGGTAGCCGTTTTGGTGGTATTGGTTTAGGCGTCGTTTCAGGTTTAGGTTTGTTGGTAGAAGTGTTCATTTTCAGGATGCCGCCAACCTCGCCACCGATCACGGTAATGTTAATTATTCTTGCTGTGGTTACTTGTGCCTCTATTTTAGAAGCGGCTGGTGGCTTGAAGTACATGTTACAGGTTGCTGAACGAATTTTACGTAGTAACCCTAAACGCGTAACCATTCTTGGCCCCCTTGTAACCTACACCATGACTTTTATGTTGGGAACTGGTCATGCGGTTTACTCTATCATGCCAATTATTGGTGATGTTGCATTGAAAAATGGCATTCGACCAGAGCGTCCGATGGCAGCTTCATCTGTAGCATCGCAACTTGCGATTACAGCGAGTCCAATTTCTGCCGCGGTTGTGTACTATTTGGCACAGCTATCGGGTATCAATGGAAGCATCCACCTGCTAACCATTTTAATGGTAACCGTGCCTTCTACGCTATTGGGTACTATTTTATTATCTTTATATAGTTTGCGTCGTGGTAAAGAGCTAAATGATGATCCTGAATATCAGCGTCGTCTACAAGATCCATTATGGCGTGATAAAATTCTTCATACGACGTCAACATCTCTCGATGAAAAGCTTCCATCGTCTTCAAAGCATGCGGTTATGCTATTTATTTTGGCACTGGCTACAATTGTGGTTGTGGCGATGGTGCCAGAAATTCGTACGATAGGTGAGGGAACTAAACCGATTTCAATGTCATTGATTATTCAGATGATGATGCTTGGTTTTGGTGGTTTAATCTTGCTTGTTACGCGTACTAACGTGCAGAAAGTACCTGAAGGTGTGGTATTTAAATCGGGAATGGTGGCGGCTATTGCCATCTTTGGTATCGCGTGGATGAGTGATACTTACTTCCAGTATGCAATGCCATCGTTTAAGTCGGGTATTACTGAGATGGTACAAGGCTACCCTTGGACCTTCGCTCTAGCACTATTCATTGTCTCTGTTGTGGTGAATAGCCAAGCAGCAACGGCACGTATGATGCTACCTGTTGGTCTTGCAATGGGACTTAACCCAGCATTATTGATTGGTTTAATGCCTGCAACTTACGGTTATTTCTTTATTCCTAATTACCCATCAGATATCGCAACGTGTAACTTTGATGTTACAGGTACAACAAAGATAGGTAAGTACTATTTTAACCACAGCTTTATGATGCCAGGTCTTATTGGTGTGATATCAGCGTGTATGATCGGCTATACCATCGCACAAATTGTTGTGTAGGTCGTCCTAATTTAGAGTTCTGATTTATAAAATAGAAAAAGGGAGCAATTGCTCCCTTTTTGTTTACGAATAGATGTCTATTTAGGAATGCGTTCTAGCTGATAAATCTTTAGTCATCAGACTGCTTCTTTAATGGGTCTGTTACTGCTTCATAAGGCCAATAATGATGACCAACACGGATTACTAACGTCGCAGCTGCAAGAATAAAGGCGGCGAGAGCTAGCCATACTACTAAAACCCCATCTAACTCTTTCATGCCTAGCGTGATATAGCGTGCAATCGCCATTATCGCAATATAGATTGGATAGCGCACCGGAATTTTACCGTGGGCGACAAATTGCTGCACCATTGCCAGTACTTCCAGATAAATAAACATTAATAAAATATCGGTCAGCTGGATGTTTCTTTGGGTAATAACGTGAATAAACTCATTAACCATGGCGAACAAGGTGGCTAAGGTAATGGCAACCAGCAGGATTGCTTCAAGAATGTGAAATATTTTGAGAAACGGTTTACTAAAGCTCTTTGGTAACTGGGAAGGCATAAATTCTCCGAAAACAATGTACTAACCGCTTTTTACGGTTTTAGGAATAATAAGTTGAGATTATAAGAATAGGAAAGAGATAGAGAAAGAAAATAATTATTTTAAATCGCAAATACAAAGAGGCAACACATCAGTATTGCCTCTGTAAGTCAAAATTAACGTTGCTGCTTAATTACCAGTCGATGCCTTTGCGTGCTTTAACACCATTTTCAAAGGCATGCTTTACGCTTTTTACTTCGGATACCGTATCTGCCATTTCAATCAATGCACGATGCGCCGCTCGACCTGTAATGATAACCGATTGCATATTTGGACGGTTGTTAATTGCTTCCACAACCTCTTCTAACTCCACGTAGCCGTAAGTTACCATGTAGGTCATCTCATCGAGTAAAACAACGTCGTAGCTATCATCAGCGAGCATTGCTTTACATTCTGCCCACGTTTTTTGAGCGGCAGCTTTATCTGTTTCTTTATTCTGTGTTTCCCAAGTAAACCCGGTTGCCATTACAGAAAAGTGTACGCCGTGTTGTTCGAGCAGGTTACGCTCGCCACAGTCCCAAGTACCTTTAATGAATTGCCCAACACCACATTTAAAACCATGACCCACAGCGCGGGCAATTGTGCCAAAACCAGAGGTAGATTTGCCTTTACCGTTACCTGTAATAATGAGGAAAAGCCCTTTCTCTTCTTGAGCAGCTTCAACACGAGCATCGACGTCAGCTTTTACTTTTTCTTGGCGTGATTTATAGCGTTCGTCCTTGTTGGTTTGATCAACCATGGATTTCCCTCTTTATTTTTTGTCAGTGTGTTTATTTTATGAAAGCCAGGCTAGTAAGGTTAGGTAGCCCATAAGTTCCGTAATTTGTTGCGCAGCCCCCAAGCAATCGCCGGTGTAGCCTCCTAATTGTTGTTGGAACCATTTACCGCAGAGCCAACGAACAACAAGTAAAACTAACGTTAAGCTGATAGCCATCTCTAAAGGCAAGACTAGTAATATAATCAATCCTGTGGCAATTAAAACCCACAAGTCGTGTTGGCTTTGCTGATTAGCTAATGGTTTTACTTTGCTATCTTGATCTGCTCTTACATAGGGATAAGAAAATATTAGGCTTGCTGCACAGATTCGACTTAACGTGTGCATCACTATTAATAGCCCTACAGGTAGCAAGATATCAATTTTTGCTAA
Source organism: Photobacterium profundum (assembly GCF_003026285.1). Taxonomy (GTDB): domain Bacteria; phylum Pseudomonadota; class Gammaproteobacteria; order Enterobacterales; family Vibrionaceae; genus Photobacterium; species Photobacterium profundum. Next base: position 562,954 of record NZ_PYOD01000001.1, on the reverse strand, counting down.
CGCAATTAACACTGCCCATTTGCAGCCAAGCATCATCACCAAAGCAGATGCGCCATACGTACCAAGGCGTGAATCTTTCATTATGTTTAGCTTTTGTTCGACAGACCAACCACCGCCGAACCCATCAAAAACATCGGCTAAGCCATCTTCATGAAAGGCTCCTGTTAACAATAGCCCGCAAATGATTGCGGCTGCAACGGCGAGCTCTATAGGGAATACCTGTACGGAAATCCAGTACATTATTGCCGTTAAAAAACCGACAATAATACCTACAGCCCCAAAATAACGGTTTGCCTGATTGAGTCTTTCTGACGAGTAAGGCGTGTTTTCAGGGATAGGAATGCGCGTAAAAAAAGCCAATGCAACCAAAAATATTTGCCACTGGCGTTTACAACCAGTGGCGTTTAAGCGATTCGTTGTGTCTGTATGTTGTGTGATAGTTTGACTATCTGGTTCGTGTTTCACACTGTTATCCCTGCATCTTCAAAACTGGCCATTTCGTTATAGAAACAACAAGCAGAGCGCAGTAGTGGTAGTGCTAATGCCGCACCAGTCCCTTCGCCTAAACGTAAACCTAAACTAAGCAATGGTGTGGCATTCAAATGTTGTAGCATCCGCTGATGGCCTGATTCTTCTGAACAATGACAATAAATAAAGTAGTGGTTTGCTTCAGGGTACATTGAAACGGCAAGCATAGCTGCGGCTGTAGAAATGAAGCCATCAACCAATACCGTCATCTTATTTTCAGCAGCCTTTAGCATGCCACCCACAATTTGAGCAATTTCAAACCCACCAACATTGGCTAGAATGGATAAAGGATCGGATAATCGTTCTGCATGCAGATCTAACGCTTGAGTTATCAGGTCGACTTTACGTTGTAGCTGCTGATCATCAATACCAGTACCACGGCCAACACACTCATCAGCTGGTATATTCAACAGTGCAGCCATTATGGCAGCAGCACTGCTGGTATTACCAATACCCATCTCACCAAAGCCTACAAGGTTACAACTTTTCTGGCTTAGCTTTTCTACAACGTCTGCGCCATATTGTAGGGCTTGTAAAACGGTGCTCTTTGTCATTGCTGCGTACTGGCTGAAATCTTCAGTGCCGTGACCAAGACGTTGTTTAACGAGATTAGGGTGATCTTCTGGTTCTACCTTAATGCCAGCATCAATGACTTTTAGTGCCATGTCGTTTGTTCGGCAAAAACAATTAATCGCAGCGCCACCAGCGAGAAAATTTGCCACCATTTGTGCTGTTACTTCACTTGGCGCAATACTTAAACCATGTTGAGCAATACCGTGGTCGCCAGCAAAAACAAGTAGATGAGGATGTATTATTTCAATTTTTTCAGTTTGTTGGATTAAAGCCAGTTGTAATGCGACAGTTTCTAATTGACCTAATGCACCTAACGGTTTTGTCTTGTTGTTTATTTGGTGTTGAATATGGTCGGATAGCTGAGTATCTGGCTGAGTGATGGCAAACATATGTGCAGATTTCCTTGTTCTGGCAAGATAACGTTTATGACGGCATATCGTTTAACGCAATGAAGCGAGCTGAAATTTTGCGGCAGCAAAGCTGGCAAAGCAATGAAGAAATGGCAAATATGGTGATTATATTTTTAAACGCACCACGTGGTTGCAAAATAGTGCTTGAAAGCATTAACCGTATAGTGTTCTAATTGCGTGGTATTTAATCAACTGCATAGCGACGTATGAATATTAAATTATTGTCTATTATAAGTTTTTCACTTGTTCTTCTTGGCTGTTCAAGCCGCCTACCGACAGAAGATGAACGACAAACTCAATTTATTAAAAATAATGATAAATTGGTTGAAGTTGAATACATAGAAGATGCGACAGGTTTGCAGTGGGTATCTCCAACAGTAGAGGCTTCTGAATATAATAAAATACTGATTAATGACGTCGGTATTCACCAAAATGCGAAAGCGGTACGCCAAATCCCAGAGCGCGTGCTAGATAAAGTATCTGAACGATTAACTACGATCGTTAAACAAGAATTCACACGTGGTGCTGAAGTTGTTGATAAAGCCGGAGCTAACACAGCAACGCTGAATATTATGATTAGCCGTGCAAGTACCGATTTTGAAGATCTTCAAATTACAGAAGTTCTTCCTTATGGTGCACTCATTGGAAGTGCTAAAGCATTGCTTGGCACCCGTGACCGGAACGTTCGTATACTTGTAGAATCTCAGCTTATTGATAGTCAAACGGAGGAAGTATTGGCTGAACGAGTTGGTGTCATTTTAGCCAAAGGTATTTTAGAAAATGATGATGTTGATCTTGAATACGAACAGATTAAAGAAACCGTAGAGTTGTTTACTCAAGATATTGTGCACTTTATTCGTGTAACCGCGTATCAAGCAACCCTCAATGAACAAGACAAAAGTTAATCCAAGAAAGTAAATATTATTAGTGGACGATAGCAATGTTCAAGCGGGCTTTTATTACCAACCAGACTTCATTATTAAACCTTCTGGTTATCAATGCTGAGTCGCTAAGTTCGATATATACTTAAGTTCCTCACTGAGGAGCATTTTTAATTCCTTAAGACGCCTTTGTTGTATGGTTCTTGTTGGATATTCTTGCCTATTATTTGGGACTGTGTTCGACTTATTAGCTGCTGATGCGCGCAGGAATGACATATTTTTATCCCCACTGCGCATAATATGCGTATGCGCAGTGGTAACAATTAAGTGCCGAGTTACTCACTAGCTTTTAAGGCTATAATTCTTTTTTAATCTGTTGTAGTGTCTCTTTCGTTGTTTTGACTGAGTTGGCGATCATTCGTACATTGGTCATAGCAGCAGCGTATCCATCTAACCCCGGTAACTGCGCTGCAGCAGTTGCATCAGATACAATTTGTACTTCAAATCCTTGTTCCATAAATTCACGTAAATGAGACTCAGTACAAAGATTTGCAGACATACCTGCAAGAATTATCTTATTAATACCTCTTTTTCGTAGTTGTAATACCGTATCGTTAGAGTCTGGACCATAGAGTTTATGAGGGCTTGAAACATAAGTTTTACCGTTGTTGATATATTTTTTATATTGAGGCATCCAATCAGAACCCGATCCGTCAAACCCTGTAAGATCTAACTGCCCCGCTCGTTCAAACATATGCAAACTGTGCATTGCGGCTTCAAGTGCTCCACCGTGATTCCAGTCCGAGTCTGTTGGAAAATAGTAGTGTGGAGAAATAAAAAGTGGAATATTCATTTTCTCTGCAACTTTCATTAAACTATCTATATTTTCTACTGTTTTATTTTCAGTAACACTTTTACCAACTAGCCCCCAAGTTACCCCTTCAGGGCTTAAAAAATCAATTTGAGGGTCTGTAATAACGATAGCTGTATGACCTTTTTCATATACCATACCAGGATCAGGTAAGCCATCTCCAGCAATTAGAGAGTTAGAAAGTGCCATACATATAGTAGCTGTAACAATATAATTTTTCATTTTATAAACCTTATGGTTTCAATGATAAATTTAAATATAGAGTGTAGGTATAGTATAGAACTCCTAATAAGCTATGCTTATTTATTCACAAATCCATATGATATAGGCACTCCCAGCAATAACCAATTACGAAGAAATGACGAGACAAACATCACTATTAATAAATCACTAAATTACTCATACTGATTTCAAAGGACAGAAATAGACCGTAAAATACTGGGATTCCGCTCAACCTAGCCCCATACTAATACTGCTATCAATATCTCCCAGAAAACACTAATAATCTTCAAAATATAGGGCAGGGTTATATCCAGTGAGATTGCCTTGCGAACGATTCTGCACGTGAAAGTACTGGATATGGACTAGAGCAAATTTTTGAGAGTCATAACGTGAGTTTATTGGGGGGTCTTTGGGAGGATATGAATTAAGGAAAGATAGGCTAACTTGTTTTGGAAATAAATAGGCTAGAGTCATTTCAAAAAAGATAGATATGAAAACGCCCACGACATGCCTTCACTATTACAAAATGAAGCCGTCGTGGGCGTTTTCTAGCGTCTTTATCGTTGGGTTTAGCCGCCTAACGTATCTGTCGCTACTTTGTATGTTGGATCTTCTAGCATATTCACTTCAACTAGAGTACCAGCTTTTTTAAGTAAGCCACGACATTCAGGGCTTAAATGACGAATATGCAATGTTTTACCTTGGCTTGCATAACGTTCTGCAATTGTATCAATCGCCTCGATTGCAGAGTGATCGGCAACGCGTGATTTAGCAAAATCGATAATAACGTCATTTGGATCTGTTTTTGCGTTAAATAGATCTTGGAAGTGAGAAACCGAACCAAAGAAAATTGGTCCATTTACTTCGTAGATCTTTGTTCCTTTTTCATCGGTATGTGATGATGCGTAAACATGCTTAGCGTGATCCCAAGCAAATACAAGTGCAGAGTAGATAACACCCACAATAACAGCGATAGCAAGGTCGGCAGCAACTGTTACACAGGTAACAAGAATAATGGCGAAGAAATCATGCTTTGGTACTTTACGCGCCATTTTAAAGCTTGCCCATTCAAAGGTGCCAATAACAACCATGAACATGACACCGACAAGTGCAGCTAGAGGAATGATTTCAATTAGCGCAGAGCCAAATAAAATAAAGCAAAGTAAACCAACAGCGGCAGTAATACCCGATAAGCGACCACGACCACCAGAGTTGATGTTGATCATCGACTGACCGATCATCGCACAACCACCCATTGCACCGAACACTGAACATGTTACGTTTGCAATGCCTTGACCAACACACTCACGGTTACCTTTACCACGAGTTCCTGTCATTTCATCAATTACAGTTAATGTTAGTAGTGATTCAATCAGACCAATTGCAGCTAAGATTAACGAATACGGTAAGATAATACGTAAGGTTTCCATATTGAAACCCACATCAGGCAAAGCAAAAGTAGGTAAGCTACCTGCTAATGTTGCATTACTGTCGCCGCTCATTGTACGAACGAAGTCGATAACAGTACGAGAATCTAGACCAAATACATGAACTAATACAGTAACAGTGATAATAGCAACAAGAGATGATGGGACTGCAGTCGTTAGTTTCGGTAAGAAATGGATAATTGCCATTGTAAGAAGAACAAGCCCAAGCATGATATACAGCTGAGAACCTTGCATCCACTCAAGTGCACCTGTCGCTCCCTGCACTTTAAATTGACCAAGCTGAGCTAAGAATATAACGATCGCCAAACCGTTAACAAAGCCAATCATCACAGGGTGGGGCACCATGCGAATAAATTTACCGAGTTTAAATATACCGGCAAGAATTTGGAATAGACCGGCAAGCATAACGGCAGCAAATAGGTATTGAACACCATGTTCAGCAACAAGGCTTACCATTACAACAGCCATCGCGCCAGTAGCTCCAGAAATCATTCCTGGACGACCGCCTAAAATAGCAGTAATAAAGCCGACGATAAAAGCGGCGTATAAACCAACCATAGGGTCGACACCAGCCACGAAGGCAAAAGCAACCGCTTCTGGAATAAGGGCTAACGCAACGGTTAAACCTGAAAGTACGTCATTCTTGACTGATTGATGTGAAACTTGGGGGAATTCAAACATTTTATAAATTGGCTTCAGTTTGGTGGTTAAAAGGGGCGTGAATGGACACGGATGCTACAGTTGTATGTGACATACTTCAACTTTGTAGCTAACGATAGCTGCTCATTCAGTTAAAAGAGTAAGAGAATGTAATCATCATAGTATTTAATATACTTATCGATACATTTAATTACATTTTCGTTTGGGCCAAAAAAAAGCCATGCATAATGCATGGCTTTTATATGAGTTATGGCTTAGTCGTATGATGGTTTAGTCATAGGAGCCATTGCCTTGCTTGTTGCCGTTTGGCTACCAGCTTGACGAGATTGTACTTTTACATCGCGTAAAGGGGCGATAGCAACAGTAATCTCTTTGACTTCAGGTTCAGCGACTGCTGGTGCCTTCGTCATCGGAGACACAGCATGGCGACCGCGAGGTGATGTTGCTGTAGTAGCGACATCATTGCCTTGTACGGTTGCTGCAACGACTGGCGCTGGCATTTCAACGTTAGCAACTGGCTTCTCAACTACAGTCTCTTCAGTTGTTGCTTCAACTGTCGTCTCTTCTGCAATCACTTTAACTTCAGCGACTGGTTGTTCAACAACGGCTTCAACTTTTTCAACTTCAGCTTTTTCAACAACAGGTGCCGCGACAACTGGCTCAATAATAATTGGCTCATCAATAGTTACTGATTGAGTTTCTACTGATGTTGTTGATGCTTCAACTGTTGAGCGCATTGGCGTTACTTTGCCCATAGCAAGCTCTGGCATTGCTACACCGCTTAACATTTCAGTTTCAACTGCTGGCTCAGCAGATACAGCACGTTCAGCAATAACTTCAGGTTGTGTCGGTACTTCTACTGGTGTTTCAGTAATTGTCTCAACAGATGGCTTGCTTGCGCGAGCCCAAACTTTACCCATTGCCATTTCAGGAGATGCGACACCCGTTTCTGGGCGTATTGCTTTTGGCTTCTCGACAATAGAAATAACATTTTCCATGTCGTTTATCGCATCAGTCGTTTCTACTGCTGCATAGCCTTTAGTATCTGTCGTTGGGTGTGAAACATGGTCAGATTTCTCTTCACGTGTATCACGAATACGACGACGACGTTGACCACTAGCACGAAGATGACGAGGCGAACGACGGTTACGACGCTGACCTGCTTCTTGTTCAGTGTTCTGCTCATTGTCTTGCTCAGAAGTATCAGTATCAGTATCAGTCGCTAATGCTTCTTTTGCTACAGCAGTTCCCATTTCTTGTAGAGGAGAAGTTTGTTTTTGCTCTTCTACTAATGGTGCAGCTTCAACTGCATCAATTGCTTGAGCTTGTACAGGTGTATTCTCTACATCGTCAGTGATACGTATCTTTTGACTTAGCTGACGACGCTGGCGGCGTAGTTTAACTGTCGCCACTTTTTCCTGTGCAATATTTTGCTTATTCTCAACTACATCAACAACTGGTTTTTCAACTTTAGTCTGTTGTTCATCTTGACGGCGTGGTGCTTTTTGAGCTTGAACATCATCCTTACGAGGTTGACGTTTGTCTTCGTTGCGCGGAGAGCGTTGCTTCGCTGGTTTGTCATTCTGACGTTCCTGCTGAGGCTTCTCGTTGCGGCGAGGACGCTGCTGACGTTGCTGACGTTGTTCACCGTTATTCTCGCTATTATCACGATCAGTATCTTGGCGATTGTTACGACGAGAGCTATCTTTGTTACGGCGAGTATCATTACGGCGGTTGCCTTGACGTTCACCACGACGGTTGTCATTACGGTTGTCTTGCTTCGTTTCAACTTTCTTTTCTGGCTCTTGTTCCGCTGGACCAGAGAACAGATTAGTTAGCGCAGAGAATAGACGGCTGATTAAACCTGGTTGAGCTTTTGCTTCGGTAGCTGATTTCGTTGGTGCTGCTGGTTTAGGTTTTGCAGCAACAACAGGCGCTGGTGTTTTAGGTGAAGCAAAGCCTTGTAATACAGGTTCTTCATGCTTTTTAATAACACGTTCTTGTTGTGGTGCTTCTGCCGCTTCAGCTTCTTTAATAGCTTCAATGACTTTAGGCATTTGGTAAGAAAGTGTATCTTTTTGATCGCCTTCACGGATACGTAACACTTCAAAGTGCGGTGTTTCCATCTCTGCATTTGGAACAATTACAACACGTACTGTGTGGAATTTTTCAATATGCTGAACTGAACGGCGTTTTTCATTCAATAAGTAAGAAGCGACAGCCACCGGTACAATAGCCAGTACTTGTGCACTGTTGTCTTTTAATGCTTCTTCTTCAATTAAACGAAGAATAGATAGAGATAGCGATTCGTTATCACGAACAACACCTGTACCTGTACAGCGTGGGCAAACGTGGTGGCTTGCTTCTGCTAATGAAGGGCTTAGGCGCTGACGCGACATCTCTAGTAAACCAAAGCGAGATATGCGGCCAATTTGTACGCGAGCACGATCCATACGAACCGCTTCACGAAGACGGTTTTCAACTTCACGTTGGTGACGAACTGGCGTCATATCAATGAAGTCAATTACAACCAAGCCACCTAGATCACGTAGGCGAAGTTGGCGGGCAACTTCATCAGCCGCTTCAAGGTTAGTTTGGAATGCTGTTTCCTCAATATCACCACCTTTCGTTGCACGAGCAGAGTTGATATCAATAGAGGTTAGTGCTTCCGTTGGGTCGATAACAATTGAGCCACCTGAAGGCAAACGAACTTCACGCTGGAACGCAGATTCAATTTGGCTTTCAATTTGGTAGTGGCTAAATAGTGGTACTTCGCCTTCATAACGCTTAACACGAGATAAGAAATCAGGACGAATAAGTTTAATATGATCACGTGCACGGTCGAAAATCTTCGGGCTATCGATAAGAATTTCACCAATGTCGCGGCGTAAATAATCACGAATTGCACGAGCAATAACGTTACTTTCCTGATGAATAAGGAAAGGTGCAGGATTTGAATCAGCGGCTTCTTTAACAGCACTCCAGTGATTCAGTAGAACATTTAAATCCCATTCAAGTTCTTCAGCAGATTTACCAACACCAGCAGTACGAACAATTAAGCCCATACCTTTTGGTAGTTCTAATGTGCTTAGTGCTGCCTTAAGTTGTGTACGCTCTTCACCTTCGATACGGCGAGAAATACCACCAGCGCGAGGGTTATTAGGCATAAGAACAAGGTAGCTACCCGCTAACGAAATGAAAGTAGTAAGGGCTGCGCCTTTGTTACCACGTTCTTCTTTGTCAACTTGAACAATAACTTCCTGACCTTCTTTAAGCACTTCCTTAATATTAGGACGGCCTTGGTAGGTGTAATTAGCAGGAAAGTAATCGCGAGCAACCTCTTTAAGAGGAAGAAAGCCATGGCGCTCAGAACCGTAATCAACGAACGCAGCTTCCAGGCTTGGTTCGATACGGGTGATGCGACCTTTATAAATATTTGCTTTTTTAGATTCGTGACCAGGGCTTTCGATGTCTAAATCGAAAAGCTTCTGCCCGTCAACTAATGCGACGCGCAACTCTTCCTTCTGAGTTGCGTTAATCAACATTCTTTTCATTATATTGTACTCATTATTGTCGTTGTTTTAGTGAGTCAACTACAGATAGTTTACTGATGGTGCCGGACTCCAGGTCTATGTACGAGTGCAGCCTCACGGCTGGAAATTCAGGAGTGCTATTTGGCAACACTTATCATCCAACTATATCGAGATGTTTAGATCTAAAATATACAGCTGGTATCACCGCTTCAACGCGGTTGTATCTATCACATCAGTAAAAAAAATATAATTTGAACACACTAATAATCACTCCTGGGACTATAACGTCTTACGCCAGATGCTGCGCATATTGCCAAGAGTGCATAAAAAATAGCCATTAAGGTGAACCTTTGTTCACCCTGTCAATAAAGTAGGCAATTTTACCTACTCTAGTAAGCAATGATAGCAGGGTGACTTTTTTGCGGCAATCTGCTTTGCATGCGTGTTAGAATCAAATCTATGAAAGAAGATAAACCAAAAGTGCAATTCATCGACATTACTGATGATTTTGCTGGCCAACGGATCGATAACTTTCTCCGTGCTCGGCTTAAAAACGTTCCAAAAAGTATGATTTATCGCATTCTGCGCAAAGGTGAGGTACGAGTAAACAAAAAACGTATAAAACCTGAATATAAGTTGCAAGATGGTGATCTTATCCGTGTACCGCCGATTTTTTTACCTGAACAGGCAGATCAGGCACCAATCAGCACAAAACTGTCAAAAGTGGCTGAATTGGAATCGTGCGTTATTTATGAAGATGATCATTTATTGGTTTTGAATAAACCATCGGGTACTGCTGTTCATGGTGGCAGTGGGTTGAAATTTGGCGCAATTGAAGCATTACGTGCACTACGCCCTGATGCTCGATATTTAGAATTGGTTCACCGTATAGACCGAGATACATCGGGTATATTATTAGTGGCGAAGAAACGCTCAGCTTTACGTAAGTTGCAAGAACAGTTCCGTGAAAAGACAGTGCAAAAGTATTATTTCGCGCTTGTTATGGGTGAATGGAAGGCAAGCTGTAAAAAAGTCACTGCACCTTTATTGAAAAATGAAGTGAACAGCATTGTACGTGTTAACCAAAATGGTAAAGCTTCTGATACGCGATTCAAAGTATTAGAACGTTTTGAACACGCAACATTAGTGCAGGCTAGCCCAGTTACCGGTCGTACACATCAAATTCGTGTGCATTGCCAATATGAAGGGCACCCGATTGCATGGGATGATCGCTACGGCGATCCTCGATTTGATGCTTACACGAAAAAAACGGGCTTGAATCGATTATTCCTTCATGCGGCTAATATTAAATTTACTCATCCAAGTACTGATGAGCCAGTTGATATTAGTGCACCGTTAGATGCGCTGTTAACCCGTTCGCTTGATAATTTACGTAAGCTATAACGGTATTTACACTGAAGGCTTGTTGCTCTTGTTACTTGAATTTAGCCAGACTCGATAAAGGAAAAGTATGAAAAAGTACAAGGTTGTTATTTTTGATTGGGATGGAACGTTAATGAACACTATCTCTCAAATTGTAACTTGTATGCATCAATCTGCTGAAATGACGGATGGATTAACAAGCCTTTCAGTTAACGCGTATAAACAAACAATCGGTTTAAGTTTGGAAGCAACAGCAAATAGCTTGTATCCAAATGCGACTGATGTGCAACACACGCTATGGCAACAGCGATATAGTGAACTCTATGTGGCTGCGGATAACCGACAAGATAGCCAGCTTTATTCAGGGGTCGTTGAAACATTAAAATTGTTACAACAGCAGAAGTTAGTTCTTGCGATAGCAACGGGTAAACGTAGAAGGGGATTGAATCGTGCGTTTCAACACACACAGATTCAAGACTATTTTGCTGTATCTCGATGCGCCGATGAAACTGCATCGAAACCAGACCCTCTTATGATTCATGAAGTGCTGGCTGAATTAGGGTTACAACCAGATGAAGCATTAATGGTTGGTGATAGTGTTCATGATATGCGGCTTGCAAATAATGCCGGAGTAGATGTTGTTGGTATTACTTGGGGAGTCGATGATAGAGAAACATTGAATCGATATAACCCAGTATTTGTCATTGATTTGATTGAAGAGCTGTTAATGGTTCCTGGTCTTGCGAATAAATAGATTGTTGTTTAATCGTGATAAAGGACGAGCTGGGTATGATAGAAGCAATGCGAGTGTCTTATTGATGATTTCGAATTACTTCTATGAACCGTTGAACCTGATTCTCTTTTCTAAGCTGTATTTGATCTATAAAATATGAATGCCTTGTTTTTCTAGCATTTCACGTAGAGCAATTAAGGGTAGGCCAATGAGAGTATTAGGATCGCGTCCTTCTAATTTATTGAATAAAGCGATGCCTAGTCCCTCACACATAAAGCTACCAGCACAATAAAGCGGCATTTCACGTTCAATGTAGCGTTTGATTTCTTGCTCTGTTAGTTGGCGAAAGTGAACGTGGAAAGGTTCGCACATAACATCGCTTTGTCCTGTTTTTGCGTTGTAGAGGCATAAGCCTGTATAAAACGTTACAATTTGTCCGCTTGCGGCTTTAAGTTGTAGGCAAGCATTTTCAACTGTGTGGGGCTTACCAATAATTTTATCATTGATCACGCAGACCTGATCTGAGCCAATGATTAAGTGATCAGGGTAATTGTTTTCACATGCTTTGGCTTTTTGTTCTGCTAATCTTTGAACAAGAGCTTCGGCAGATTCACCAGAGAAGCTACTCTCATCAGTATTGGGATTTGCTGTCTCAAAAGGATATTGAAACTTATCTAACAACGCCTTTCTGAAAGGAGAGGTTGATGCAAGTAATAAAGGTTGTGTCATGGTTTGTACTTGTGAAGGAATGCTAGGCACAGTCTAACTCTCTCAGGTATTGGAATCGAGTTTTTCGCTGACTATAGATAAAATGCCATGGCATAATTTTCAGCTAAAGTACCATTAAATGAGTGGTTGATAGCAATCTTCGCTACTGGTGAGAACGTTTTTCATACTATTTTTGTGTGTTATTTATTCGCTCTCTATAAGGAGAGCAAGTGATTGACTCATGAGTAAATAACCATCAAACCGATGGGAAAGTGGTGATTGTAGCAAGAGGGGTTGAACCTTCTTTGGCGAAATGGTCAAAAGCTGTTATTTCACACACATTTCCTTTGACTCAAACTAATTAGAAGGCTAATATTCGCGCCCTATGCAAAAGGTAAAATTACCGCTGAAGGTCGATCCAGTTCGCGCAGCTCAGAAACAACTTGATTATGATGGTATCATCAAAGCCGAGTTACTGACGCGTCTAGCTGAATCCACTCAGAGCGTAAAAAGTGATGCAAACGTCACCTTGTCATTTGACTTTGACCGACGTCACCTCGCAGTCATGCACGGTAGTGCTGATGTAGAAGTAACGTTAACCTGTCAGCGATGTCAGGAAGAATTCAATCACACTTCTAGTGTGGAGTTCTGTTATAGTCCGCTTCTCAAAACTGATGAAGATGATGATGAGTTTCCGGAAGCTTATGAGCCGGCTGAAGTCGACGAAAATGGTGAGATTAATCTAGTTGAAATCATCGAAGATGAGTTGATATTAGAACTACCTCAGATTGCTATGCATGATGATGCTGACTGTAAAGTGAGTTCATCTGATAAAGTCTTTGGTAAACTCCCTATTGCTGATGAGCGTCCGAATCCGTTTGCAGTATTGAAACAATCTAAGTAAGTGTTATTTAACAGGAGTAGGGTTAATGGCCGTACAAAAGAGCAAAAAATCACGTGCAGCACGTGGCATGCGTCGTTCACACGATGCACTAACAACTGCAGCTGTATCTGTAGACTCTGCAAGTGGTGAAACTCACCTACGTCACCACGTGACAGCTGACGGTTTCTACCGTGGCCGCAAGGTTATCAACAAATAAGGTTGAGCCTTGACTGGTCTAACCGTTGCACTTGATGCGATGGGTGGGGATTTCGGTCCTCAAGTAATAGTGCCTGCCGCTGTGCAGGCACTGTTACAATACCCTGAACTCAAAATTAAACTTTATGGTGATCATAGTGCTATCGCCGCGCAACTAACTCTTCTTAATCAACACTCTCATTCTCGTATTAGTATCATTCATAGCGATCTTGTGATTGCCGACGAAACTCGTCCATCTCATGCTTTGCGTCGAAGCCAAGGTACATCTATGCGTATGGCATTAGATGCTGTTTCCGATGGTGAAGCAGATGCTTGTGTTAGTGCTGGTAATACGGGGGCATTAATGGCCCTGTCTCGTTATACTCTCAAACAGCTTCCTGGTGTTGATCGTCCTGCATTAGTCTCTGCTATACCTACCCATGGTTTAAATAAAACGTGGCTATTGGATTTAGGCGCGAATGTATCCTGTGATGCAGATACGTTATTTCAATTTGCAGTAATGGGCTCTGTACTGGCTGAACAATCTTTACCGTCAAAACCTCGCGTTGCTTTACTGAATATCGGTGAAGAAGAAATTAAAGGTAATGATTTAGTAAAACGTTGTGCTGAAATGCTAAGCAATTCGCCTGATATTCACTATATAGGCTACATTGAAGGTGATCAGTTATATGCAGGCAAAGCGGATGTGATTGTTTGCGATGGCTTTGTTGGAAATGTCAGTTTAAAAACCAGTGAAGGCGTAGCTAATCTCTTCATTAGTAGCTTTAAACAGGCAATTTCTACTAACCCAATGAAACGTTTGTTAGCTAAATGGTTGTTTAGCGATCTATTCGTTAGCCTTAAGAAATTGAACCCCGACCAGTACAACGGTGCAAGTCTGTTAGGATTACGAGGTATTGTGGTTAAAAGCCATGGAAGAGCTGATACTGCCGCTTTCGCAAATGCGATAGGTGAAGCGGTACACGAGGTCAAACGGCAAATACCGACTAAAATCAGTGACCGTTTGGAAGAAGTCTTACTCGAGAGGCATTATTAGTCTTCATGTATAGTAAAATTTTAGGAACTGGCAGTTATCTGCCATCTCAGATTCGCTCTAATGCAGATTTAGAGCAAATGATAGATACCAGCGATGAGTGGATCGTTGCCCGAACAGGTATCCGCGAACGTCGTATTGCTGCGCCAGATGAAACTGTGGCAGTAATGGGATATCAAGCTTCTTTAAACGCTATTGAAATGGCGGGTATTGATAAAGAAGACATTGATTTGATTATTGTAGCAACAACCAGTGCAAGTCACTCATTCCCTTCAGCTGCTTGTCAGGTTCAAGGGATGCTCGATATTAAAGGGTGCCCTGCATTTGATATTGCGGCTGCATGTTCTGGTTTTGTTTATGCTCTAAGTATTGCAGATCAGCATATTAAAACAGGCATGGCAAAGAATATTTTGGTGATTGGTGCTGATGCCCTTTCGCACAAATGTGATCCAGAGGATCGTTCGACGATCATCTTGTTTGGTGATGCTGCGGGGGCTGTTGTTATTGGTGCAAGTGAAGAGCCCGGTATTATTTCCACGCATTTGCATGCTGACGGTCATTTTGGCGGTTTACTAAGCCTAGCAATACCTGATCACGGTCAAACATTCACTGAGGATAAGTGGTTGTATATGGCTGGTAATGAAGTATTCAAGGTGGCGGTTACACAACTATCTAATCTTGTTAAAAATACGCTTGCTGAAAATAACATGGATAAATCTGAGCTTGATTGGTTAGTACCTCATCAGGCGAATCTGCGTATTATTTCAGCCACAGCGAAAAAGCTTTCTATGTCGATGGATCAAGTGGTGGTAACACTCGATCGTCATGGCAATACGTCGGCCGCAACTGTACCGACAGCTCTCGATGAGGCCGTACGTGATGGACGTATCCAGCGCGGACAAACCTTGCTGCTGGAAGCTTTTGGTGGTGGTTTTACTTGGGGTTCTGCCCTAGTTAAATTCTAATTATGTTGCTAATTGCTTTCAATTTTTAACGATAACGATTAAAAAACTGCTTAAAGTTAAAATAATAACAACCTGATAAATAACAGGATTGTTTAAAGCGATTAGTTAAGTTAAAACTGAAAAACTTAGTTTAAAAAAATTAAAGGACTCTCGAATGTCTAAATTCGCGATTGTTTTTCCTGGGCAAGGTTCTCAGGCTGTTGGTATGTTGGCTGAACTTGCTGAAAAATTTGATGTTGTTAAGTATACTTTTGCTGAAGCATCAGAAGTACTAGGTTATGACCTATGGGCACTGGTACAAAACGGACCTGCTGAAGATTTAAATCAAACTGATCGCACACAGCCTGCTTTATTAGCAGCATCTGTTGCGATTTGGCGTGTATGGCAAGAACAAGGTGGTGAGCAACCAGCAGTACTTGCAGGTCATAGCCTAGGTGAATATTCAGCATTGGTTTGTGCCGGTGTGATTGACTTTAAAGAAGCCATTAAATTAGTTGAACTTCGTGGTCAATTAATGCAAGAAGCTGTACCTGCTGGTGTAGGTGCAATGTCTGCAATTATTGGTCTGGATAATGATTCAATTGCGAAAGCATGTGAAGAAGCAGCACAAGACCAAATCGTTTCTCCGGTTAACTTTAACTCACCGGGTCAGGTTGTGATTGCGGGAAATAAAGAAGCGGTTGAGCGTGCTAATGTATTGTGTAAAGAAGCTGGCGCGAAGCGTGCACTTCCATTACCAGTATCGGTGCCTTCACATTGTGCACTAATGAAACCCGCAGCAGATAAGCTAGCAGTGGCATTAGAAGCTATTGAATTTAATACGCCTTCTATTCCAGTGATCAACAATGCTGATGTGCAAACTGAGAGCGATCCTGCTGCGATTAAGCTCGCACTTGTTAAGCAATTATATGGACCAGTTCGTTGGACTGAATCTGTAGAGCGCATGGCAAATGAAGGTATTGAGCAGCTACTTGAAATGGGTCCTGGTAAAGTCCTTACTGGCCTAACGAAACGCATTAATCGTGCATTAACAAGTGCTGTTGTGAATGATTCTGCAAGTTTAGAAGCAGCAAAATAAGTATTATTTAAAGAGGAAATACAATGAGCCTGGAAGGTAAAGTTGCTCTAGTAACAGGTGCAAGCCGTGGTATTGGTCGTGCAATCGCTGAAATTTTGGTTGAGCGCGGCGCAACTGTTATTGGTACTGCAACGTCTGAAAGTGGCGCAGAAGCAATT
Source organism: Photobacterium profundum (assembly GCF_003026285.1). Lineage (GTDB taxonomy): Bacteria > Pseudomonadota > Gammaproteobacteria > Enterobacterales > Vibrionaceae > Photobacterium > Photobacterium profundum. Next base: position 546,671 of record NZ_PYOD01000001.1, on the reverse strand, counting down.
AGCGCATATTTAGGTGATAAAGGTAAAGGTTTAGCCCTGAACGTGACTTCACCTGACTCAATCGCTGATACACTAAAGCAGATTAAAGAGCAGTTCGGCGATATTGATATTTTGGTAAACAATGCGGGTATTACTCGTGACAACTTGTTAATGCGTATGAAAGATGACGAATGGCAAGATATCATGGATACTAACCTAACATCTGTTTTCCGTCTTTCTAAAGCAGTGCTACGTGCCATGATGAAAAAGCGTAATGGTCGTATTATTAGCATTGGTTCTGTTGTCGGTACTATGGGTAATGCAGGTCAAACTAATTACGCAGCTGCGAAAGCAGGTTTGATTGGTTTCACTAAATCTATGGCACGTGAAGTGGCATCTCGTGGTATTACTGTGAATGCGGTAGCGCCAGGTTTTATTGAAACAGATATGACAAAAGCCCTGAATGATGAGCAACGTGCTGCTACACTAGCAAATGTTCCTGCTGGTCGTTTAGGTGATCCGCGTGAAATTGCAGCAGCTGTTGCTTTCTTGGCTTCTGAAGATGCTGCTTATGTAACCGGTGAAACGTTACATGTTAACGGCGGCATGTACATGATTTAATCAAAAAAGTTGCAATACTTGATGACGCAAGTCAAACTCGACATGATTTCATGAAAAATCGTGGTTTGACCAGCAATGAGGGTCTTGCAACTTTTGTAGTAATGAATAAACTACAGCAAATCGCATTAGCGAATTCTTGTTTTAAGGAAATATATTAGTATGAGCAACATCGAAGATCGCGTAAGAAAAATCATCATTGAGCAACTAGGTGTGGACGAAGCAGAAGTTAAGAACGAAGCTTCTTTCGTTGACGATCTAGGTGCTGATTCACTAGATACAGTTGAACTAGTAATGGCTCTTGAAGAAGAATTCGATACAGAAATTCCTGACGAAGAAGCTGAAAAAATTACTACAGTTCAAGCTGCAATCGACTACGTAAACAGCGCTTCTGAGTAATAAAGAACACCTCCAGGCGGTCACCATGACCGCCTGATTTTTTTAAAGTCTGTTTTAATCCTCATTTTCCCGGAGAAATTAATCGTGTCAAAACGTCGTGTAGTTGTTACTGGCATGGGTATGCTAACTCCTGTTGGCAATTCGGTTGAATCTTCTTGGAAGGCTTTACTATCTGGTACTAGTGGTATTAGTACTATTGAGCATTTTGATGCTAGCTTATTTGCTACTCAGTTTGCCGGTATGATCAAAGACTTCAACCCTGAAGAATACATGACCAAAAAAGATGCCCGTAAAATGGATTTATTTATCCAATATGGCATTGCAGCTGGCGTGCAAGCATTTAAAGATTCAGGCATTGAAGTAACAGAAGAAAACGCACACCGTATTGGTGTTGCTATCGGTTCTGGTATTGGTGGTCTAGGGCTTATCGAAGCTGGTCATCAAGCCTTTATGGATAAAGGACCGCGCAAAATTAGCCCGTTCTTTGTTCCATCAACAATTGTAAATATGATTGCGGGTCACATGTCTATCATGCATGGCTTACGTGGTCCTAACATCGCTATCTCTACGGCTTGTACTACTGGTCTTCATAACATTGGCCATGCAGCACGTATGATTGCATATGGCGATGCTGACGCAATGCTAGCTGGCGGTGCTGAAAAAGCATCTACAGAGCTAGGCATGGGCGGCTTTGCAGCTGCTAAAGCGTTATCAACTCGCAACGATGATCCACAAGCGGCTTCTCGCCCTTGGGACAAAGACCGTGACGGTTTTGTTCTAGGTGATGGTGCAGGTGTGATAGTTGTAGAAGAATACGAACATGCGAAAGCGCGTGGTGCAACAATCTACGCTGAACTTGTTGGCTTTGGTATGAGTGGTGATGCTTATCACATGACTTCACCAACGCCTGATGGTTCTGGTGGCGCTTTGGCAATGGAAGCGACACTACGTGATGCGGGTATCAATGCTGATAAAATTGGCTATATTAACGCTCACGGTACATCAACACCTGCAGGTGATGTAGCTGAAACGCGTGGTATTAAGCGCGCTATGGGTGCTGCAGTTGAAGATGTATTAGTATCATCAACAAAATCGATGACTGGCCACCTGTTAGGTGCGGCGGGTTCTGTTGAAGCTATTATTTCTATTATGTCTCTTGTTGATCAGGCTGTACCGCCTACAATTAACTTAGATAACCCTGATGAAGGCTGTGACCTTGATTATGTAGCTGGTGAAGCTCGCCAAGTTAAGAACCTTGAGTACTCTTTATGTAACTCATTTGGTTTTGGTGGTACAAACGGCTCGTTACTATTCAAGAAGATCTAGACATTCCCCTTTAGACATCTAAAGCGAGTGGTCAGGAAAAATTAGTGATAACCTGATATTATGAACGACCCGATGTTTACATCGGGTCGTTTTTTTATACGTATTTATTTATATTTAATTTTGCTGTGAAGAATATTTCAATATGGTACTGGTCAATGGAACGGAACAATCCAGCATTTCGATAAGTGATCGATCAGCTCAATATGGTGATGGTAGTTTTACTACAGTGCTGATCAAGCAAGGTAAACCGCTATTATGGCGATTGCACCTCCAACGATTACAAAAAAATGTACAAACATTCCGGATTTCTGCACCTAATTGGGATGACGTAACTCAACAGGTGTATCAACAAGCTAAACAATATTCAGATAAAGGCGTTGTCAAAGTCGTGATCAGTCGTGGTGTCGGTGGGCGAGGGTATAGTCCAGCAGGCTGTGTTGATACTCAGGTCATCATTTCTAATTTTGATTGGCCAAAGCATTATGTTGAATGGCAGCAAGATGGCATTGAGTTGGGTGTTTGCCAGCAACGTCTTGGGCTTGTTCCTATGCTTGCTGGCTTTAAGCATCTTAATCGACTTGAACAAGTGCTATTAAAGCAAGAGGTCGATGATAGCGGTTGGCTGGACGCTGTTGTTCTTGATGTTAATGGGCATGTAATGGAAGCGACAGCATCAAATATTTTCTGGCGGTGTGAAAATACCGTATATACACCTGAATTGGATATGTCAGGTGTACATGGTGTGATGCGATCACACGTACTGGAATTGCTCGATAGCACTGACTATTGTGTTGAGTTTGTCAAAACATCGTTAGAGTCATTGCTTTGTGCTGATGAAATCTTTATTACTAATGCGCTTATGGCGTTAGTGCCAATTAAAAAAATTAATGAAAATGAATTCTCTGAGCGAATACTGCTCAGTGCTTTAAACAAGAGGTTGTATACGTGCTAAAGAAGTTGTTCATTGTTGTACTTATACTGGGTGTGTTTGCAGCAGGTGTTGCAGGCTGGTCGTATCAACAGGTTAACCAGTCTCTTGAACAGTCTGTGATTAATCAAGAAGATGTACTTTTAACGGTAACACCTGGAACCAGTTTTCGAGGGTTACTGAATCAATTAGTGACTGCTGATGTGGTAACACCATCAAAATGGACACGTTGGATTGGCCGTTTAGAGCCTCAACTGACACGTATTAAAGCTGGTACGTATTTGATCATACCAGATCAAAACCTGCGAGAAGTACTTGGATTAGTCACATCAGGAAAAGAGCATCAGTTTTCTATTACTCTCGTTGAAGGTGACCGATTTGTTGATTGGCTAGAGCAATTAAGAACAGCACCAGCTGTTGTGCATGCAAGTGAAGGCATGTCAGAAGATGATATTGCTCAAGCCATTGGTGCGACAGATATTAGTAAGCTCGAAGGTTACTTATTACCTGAAACCTATAATTATACGGCGGGTACGTCTGATCTTGAGCTGTTAAAGCGCGCGTACAATAAGATGACGGCTTTACTTGATACAGCATGGCAAGCTCGTGATAACGATATACCATTAAAGTCGGCTTATGAGGCCTTAATTATGGCCTCGATTATTGAAAAAGAAACAGCTGTTGATGACGAGCGAACCTTGGTTTCTTCGGTATTCATGAACCGCTTAAATAAAGGTATGCGCCTTCAAACAGACCCTACAGTGATTTACGGTATGGGTGATAAATATGAAGGGAATATTCGTAAACGTGATTTACGCACGCCAACACCTTATAACACATATACCATTTTTGGTTTGCCTCCAACGCCAATAGCAATGCCGAGTAAAGCATCTGTTTTAGCGGCGGTAAACCCAGAAACGAGTTCATTTTACTATTTTGTGGCTGACGGTAAAGGTGGTCATAAATTTTCTAAATCGCTGGTAGAGCATAATCGTGCTGTACGCGCTTATTTAAAGACGTTAAGAAACTGATGACTGCTAAATTTATTGTAATTGAAGGCCTTGAAGGCGCAGGTAAAAGTACCGCTATTCAACAAGTGATCGATACCCTTGCTGCACATGGTATTGAAAACCCAGAATCGACGCGTGAACCTGGCGGAACACCATTAGCAGAGCAAATGCGTGCCTTGATAAAAGATGGGCACCCAGATGAACCATTAACCGATATGGCTGAGCTGCTTTTGTTATATGCCGCTCGTATTCAGTTGGTTGATAACATTATTAAACCTGCATTAGCTGAAGGCCGCTGGGTAGTTGGCGATCGCCACGACATGTCATCTCAAGCTTACCAAGGTGGTGGTCGTGGTTTTGATAAAGCATTGATGGAAAACTTGCGTGATACCGTGTTAGGTGATTTTTGCCCTGACTTAACGATTTATATGGATATTGACCCAATACTCGGACTAGAACGTGCGCGTGGTCGTGGCGAGCTAGATCGTATCGAAAAAATGAATGTGGATTTTTTCCATAGAGCGCGTGCTCGTTTTCTAGAATTATCAGAAAATAATCCTAAAGTGATCATTATTGATGCTAGCCAGTCGTTAGAGTGTGTAACGAGCGATCTGAAGCAAGCATTGAATCATTGGTTGGAGAAGCAATAGATGCTCTATCCTTGGCATGAAGCGCTATGGCACAGTTGGCAGCAACTGTTAATACAGGAACGCTTGCACCATGCAATTCTATTACTTGCCCCTAAAGGTACTGGACGAGAGATTTTAGGGCAACAATTAGCACAAACTGTGCTGTGTCATAACTGTGACTCTGAACCCTGCGGTGTTTGCCATAGTTGCAAATTGTTTGCTGCAGGTACACATCCTGACTTTCATCTTATTAAGCCAGAGCAAGAAGGGAAACAGATTGGTGTTGATGCTGTCAGGCAATGTAATCGCTGGGCAATGGAAACCTCTCAGCTAGCAGGGCAACGCGTTATCATGATTGACTGTGCTGATTCAATGGGTGAAGCGGGTGCTAACGCTATCTTGAAAACATTGGAAGAGCCGCCATCAGGATGTCAGTTTATTTTAACGGCACAATCTCTGGATAGTTTATTACCGACAATTGTAAGTCGCTGTAATAAATGGCGTATGGAAACCCCTGACGAACAGTTTGTGAAGCAGTGGGTGGAAAAGCAATTAATGCAAACGATCAAGATTGAATCTATTCGTTTGAATGCGTGTGCACCGTTAGCAACACAGCAGTTTATTGAGCAAGGAATGGACATTCGGCACCATCATTTGATGGAAGCATTTGCTGCTTTTTTACAACCACCGCATATTGGCATTTATGATGTTGTATCACTGTGTAGCAGTGAGGGTATCATTAGTATGAAGTGGTTAAGTTACTTTCTTGTTGACTGTATTAAACTTCAACAAAGTGTTACTGATTATTTTACGCATTGTGAATCTATCGACAAGATTCAATCAGTAGCACAAGCGGTACCTTCTACTATTCTGATACAGCAGGTTCGAAAAATTAACGAACTACATCGAAAGTTAGAGAAGCACAGTGGTTTGAATATTGAATTACTCATTGTAGAGTGGTTAACAGGATTTATTGGAGAAAATAACCGTGTTAGTTGATTCACATTGTCACCTGGACAAATTAGATTACGAGCAACTTCATACAGGCATTGATGATGTGTTAGCTAAAGCTAAAGATCGTGGTGTTGAGTACTTTTTATCTGTGGGCGTTACACTTAAAAGTTTTCCAGCAATGATGGAAATGATTGAACCTCATAGAAATGTTTTTGCGTCATGTGGTGTTCATCCCCTTGATATTGAAGAAGGGTTTAATTTTGAACAATTGAAAGCATTTGCTCAGCATGATCGCGTTATTGCAATCGGTGAAACGGGGTTAGATTACCATTATCAGCCTGAATTGGCTGAGCAGCAGCAAGAGATCTTTCGTGAGCATGTTCGCTTAGCGGTTGAATTGAATAAGCCACTTATTATTCATACCCGTATGGCACGTGAAGATACAATGCGAATTTTACGTGAAGAAGGTGCAGATAAATGTGGCGGTGTTCTGCATTGTTTCACTGAAAGCCTTGAAATGGCACAAGAAGCGATTGAGCTTGGTTTTTATATTTCGATATCGGGCATTGTTACGTTCAATAAAGCAAGTGAACTTAAAAATGTAGTTAGTAGCTTGCCGTTAGAGCGTTTATTAGTTGAAACTGATTCGCCTTACCTCGCACCAATCCCTTATCGCGGTAAGCAGAATCAGCCTGCGTATGTTCGTGATGTTGCACAATATATCGCGTTGCTAAAAGGGGTATCTGTCGAAGAAGTTGAAAAAGTAACGACGAATAACTTCTTTAACCTTTTTTCGCGAGCCGAAAGATAAAATTTATAAAAAGGGAGCTTTTAGCTCCCTTTTTTAATGGTTTTAGTTAATTGTTTTGATATTCAAATTACCAATTCAAGGTTTAGTCTTCAAATGGTCATTTTTTATGACTTATAGCTTAAAAGTATCTTCGTTACATAAAATAACATGGATTACAAAACTGAAAATTTATTACATTTTTTATTTGTCTTTTTAATGTTTATATTTACTATATTATTCAATATGTTACCTGTTTGTTTTTTGTTTTACTGCATGTGCGCCTATTGTGATCGGCACTTGATTTTGAAATTAAATTTCATGCTGCATTAGCATTCTTGATTGCCATCAAGTTATATTTAGCACCGCATTTTATACTAAGTGCCGAAAGAAAAAGAAAGTGGTGCTAGCATTATGGCTACGGGGGTATGTCGCTTGCACCCATTTGAACTCTAATTAAAACATTCCACTCAGGAGCACAATATGTTTAAGAACCTTTTTGCTAGCCTGCAAAAAGTCGGTAAGGCGCTAATGTTGCCTGTATCGGTTTTGCCGGTAGCTGGTATTCTATTAGGAGTTGGCGCAGCAAACTTTAGCTGGCTACCCGACGTTGTTTCACAAATTATGGAACAAGCTGGTGGTTCTGTATTTGGTCAAATGCCACTACTTTTCGCAGTAGGTGTTGCACTTGGTTTTACAAATAACGATGGTGTTGCTGGTCTAGCGGCTATTGTTGGTTACGGTATCATGGCTGCAACTCTGAAGGTTATGGCTAACCTGATGGGTCTTGAGAACATCGAAACAGGCGTACTTGGTGGTATTCTTGTTGGTGGTGTTGCGGCGTGGGCATTTAACCGCTTCTTCCGTATTCAACTTCCTGAGTACCTAGGCTTCTTTGCTGGCAAGCGTTTTGTTCCGATCATGACAGGTTTCTGCTCTATCGGTCTTGCGATTGTTCTTTCTATCATTTGGCCTCCAATCGGCGGCGCAATTGGTGCATTCTCTGATTGGGCGGCACACCAGAATCCAACATTAGCATTCGGCATTTACGGTGTTGTTGAGCGTTCTCTAATCCCATTTGGTTTACACCATGTTTGGAACGTACCATTCTTCTTCGAGGCGGGTAGCTGTGTAAACGCTGCGGGTGAAGCACGTACAGGTGTTCTAACTTGTTACTTAGAAGCAAATGAAGCAACTCGTCTTGCTGGTAACGGCTTCGGTCAGCTAGCTGGCGGTTACATGTTCAAGATGTTTGGTCTTCCTGCTGCAGCAATCGCAATCTGGCATTCAGCTAAGCCTGAAAACCGTGCGAAAGTTGGTGGTATCATGATCTCAGCTGCGCTGACTTCATTTTTAACAGGTATTACTGAACCAATCGAATTCTCATTCATGTTTGTTGCTCCTGTACTTTACGTAATCCACGCTTTCCTTGCGGGTTCTGCGTTTGTAATGACAAATATGCTGGGTATGGTACACGGTACCTCTTTCTCTCACGGTTTCATTGATTTCGTTGTTCTTTCTGCGAACGCTCAAAAGCTATGGTTATTCCCTGTTATGGGTCTAATTTATGCTGCAATTTACTACGTAGTATTCCGCGTAGTTATTGCTAAGCTAGATTTGAAAACACCTGGTCGTGAAGACGAAGAAGAAAGTGAAGCAGTCGTTGTTGGCGCTGGTTCAGAGATGGCTAAAGAATTAGTTATTGCATTTGGTGGCAAAGACAACATCACTAACCTTGATGCATGTATTACACGTCTACGTGTATCTGTTGCAAGTGTTGAGAACGTTGATCAAGATCGTCTTAAGAAGCTTGGCGCTGCAGGTGTTGTTATCGCTGGTAGTGGTGTTCAAGCTATCTTCGGTACTAAATCTGACAACCTAAAATCTGATATGGATGAGTGGATTCGTAATAACTAATACGGCTCACTAAATCTATAAATAAAAGGGAAGCTTCGGCTTCCCTTTTTTGATCCTAGTAAATAGTGCTGGATTTGTACGCCGCCTCAAGATACTCGTTTCAGCGAGAATTTATTGTGCTTTAGGCTGGCGCGAATTTATAGGCGTGGCGGTTCTACGTTGGAAATTATCAACGCCGTATAGATCCCAATAAACTCGTTCTTTGAAGGGATCAACGTGTCTTTTTTTGTGTTATACCATTCTGTATAAGTAAATGGTCAGATACTTGTCTAGATTGGTATTAAATGTGTTTGAAAGGGAGTGCGACAAGGTTGATATGCCGATTAGGTGATTCTTCGTGATGGTATCAGATAAATAAAAAGGCCATTGAGGTGGCCTTTCTAGTCATGCGAATGAGGAAATATTATGGAATGTATAGGAATCTTATCGTCAAAGTAACACATGTACACATGTACACATGTACACATGTGTCTGTGTAAGGCTACAGCGAGATAAAGAACAGCATAAGTACAGGAACGAGTAAACTAAGGATAAAGCCGCTTACAATTGCGATAGGGACACATTTTATACCGCCACAGTTTTGTATTACGGGTAGTGTGAAATCCATCGCTGTCGCACCTGCGTAACCAATTGCTGTACTAGGGTAACGCTGAATGATTAATGGAATTAAGCTCAACGCAATGAGCTCTCGCATTAATTCATTTAAAAAAGCAGCACCGCCATAGATTGGCCCAAGCCCATCGCCCATCAATATACCTGCTAGTGAATACCAACCAAAACCAGAGGCCATGGCTAAGCCGTGTGTAATGGGGATATCCAAGATTAGGGCTGCAATAATACCGCCAGGCAGTGAAGTCCCTATAATGACAAGGGCAATAATTATCCCTTTTTTATTCAACAGAATCTGTCGTAGTGTCATGCCGCTGTTTCTTAATTGAATACCAATTAAAAAGAGCAATAAAAGTAGAATAGTCTCACTTGCTTGATCAACCCAAGAAAGATCAAAGCCAAGTGTAATCCCCACAATTAAGCCACCAGCCACAACAAGTACCAGTTTAACCGACTCCATGATCATTTTACCCAGTGGAAGTTGACGGTGGTCATGTGCTGTGTTTGTAGGCCATAATTTATCGAGCAATGGTAATGCGGCAAGATTACAGACGCTGATGGAGATGAAGAAAGTGGCAGTATAGAGAAGGATTTGGCTTAAATTCTGCCCAAGGTTATCTAACCCGGCAAGGCTTAAGCCCATCAATGCCAGAATGACCAATACAAGTCTGCTAGTTTGGGTATTTATAAATTCAAGTACGGATGTTTTATGTACTGGTATTAAATAACCAATTATTAGCGGCAGGAAGATGAAAAGCATCCCAGAGAACATGAGCATCCTTACTTTATGATAAACAGAGATTATTCAATCGTTTTTCAGAACTTAGAAGCTTATCAATTGCAATGTAGGATGGTCAATCGAAAACAATACGGTACATACCGTATTGTTTTAAGAATCAATATATTTATGTCATATTGCTATCTGGTTATAATCCGCATGCTTTCATGACACTTTGAAGTTCGGAATCAAAATCTCTGTCTGAAAGATTAGTCAAATCATACATGACCTCTGCACCAGTCAGATCCATCTCTACATGATGGTCTTCAATGGCATCATCATTATTTTTAAATAGTAGAAGGTGGTTAGCCATACGGGCAATGTCTAAATAACTGGTGTTTTGTTCATTATAATAAGGCATTTTTTTATTAGATGAAACTTCAATATAATCTTTATCAAACCCCCAATGTTTTAACACAATAGGGCTTGCTTCATTACAGCAATGTTGGAAAATATATGTGGCGATATCAAGGTCTAAATAATTACCGTTATTTAAGTAATTTTGATATTCATTAATTAAACCAAATAAACCGATGTCTGCCAACAAGCCGACTAATAATGCTTTCTCTGGTTCAAGTTTAAATGGTTTAGTCGAGGTCTTTATAAATCCTTGGCATATTAAAGCCATGGTACCAGCTAATTGACGGGAACGTATAGCGCTACTTGAGAGCACTATATTACATTCGTGTTCAAAACAATGTGTATTATTTTTTAATTCATCAATTGCTTGTGCTGTTGCAATATCTCGCACTCGCATTATCCCTAAGCGAGATACCGCCGTTAGCAGATCATGACAAATAACATTACGTCTGTTGAACATAATTGTGTTTGATGTGCGAATAATAGCAGCCGCTAAGCTTGGGTCATCGAGCAAAAGATCGGCAACATCACGCACTGTCGTCTCTTCATCGTTACAGAGTGTATGAAGCTTCGCTAAAACCTCCGGAATCGGGGGAAGTGAAAGAGTGTTATGCTTTACTGTCTCTTTTACCAGTGTGCAGAATTCAGACTCTAAACCTTTAACTATTTTTTCACTTTCAGCTTTTAGCCAAAAAAAAGATAAATGTGACATTATTACAAATAAGTAAATATTGATTCTAGGTATTTTATCTTGAGTATGAACGCTTATACAATAAACATTCGTAAAAAAGTAGATATGAATGTAAATTTTATTTCTACTTGTTATTTAATCCATTGTTTTATTCATAGTACTCATAGTCGAGTAATTTTTTTAAAAAACGAATTGTTAATTTTGTTGTGTCTTGCGTTATTAATAATTGTTTATATTTCACCTCTATAGGTAGTACCTCTATCCATCGCTGACATATCCAACTGATGTCATTGTATTTAGGCTCGTTATATAAGGCGCCTATTTTTGGCATAGACGAGTAAAAAAGTTTCAGTTTCTCTCTTAGGCTAACGTTATCATCATCGACAGGCATGTACATCCACTCAAGATAAGGCTTAAATTCACCAATTAATAAACCATCGGGGTCAATTTCAATACTGAGTAATCGGATCTTTTGTATACCTTCAATCGTAATAACAAGCAGACCGCCTTCTTGTGCGTTAAAGTCGATTATTTTTACGTGAGTAGCAATCGCGGGAATTTTTTTGATTTCTTCAGACTCCTCATTTTCATTGATCATGCACATAGCAAATCCTTCACCGGAAGTGAGAGAGTCTTTTACCATACGGGTATAACGCTTTTCGGCGACGATAATTTCTAGCCGTCCGCCCGGCAAAACGTGGCTTGATGAAGGTAAAAGTGCGATGTTTGTCATTATATTTCCCTAATTTAATACTATAAAGATAGACCTCGCTGATAAAAATACGATAAAAGATAGGAGAGAATCATGAATTTTTTGCGAGGTAAAGCGCAAAAAATATGGTCAAGTTTTGTCCCTTTTCTCTTATTTCGCGTTAAATAATATGCCTTAAATCTCAAAAGTGACTGTTACTTGTTTCATATGTGGAATTTATAAATTGGATATGAGAAAGTCAATTTGTTGACGTCGTGATGTGTGGCGTTACTGGAGAATCGAAACCATTAGCGCTTAATCGGAGGACATGCTGTGTCAGCTTTCAAGGAAGATTATTTAACATATTTAAGCAACTTTGGGTGCCATGAAAAACGGTCAATGTTTGGCGGGACTGGGGTTTTCATTCATGGGGCTATGTATGCAATTCTGACGGATACCACGATATTTATACGTGGTGGTGGTGAGTTAGATGATAAATTACTTCAATTAGGTTGCCTGAAGTTTAAACATATTAAAAAAAGTACAACGGCAACTGTAAACTACTATGATATAACGAAATTGTTTTTACGTGACAAAAATAAATGCCACTTACTTATCAATGAATCTATCTCTTTTTCACAAAAAGAGAAGGCGTTTAAATGTTCAGAAGAGAGTCGACGTCTACGTGATTTACCCAATATGCGTTTAACACTTGAAAGAATGGTTAAAAAAGCCGGTATTCCAGATGTGAACAGCTTTCTTTTATTGGGTGCAGCTGAAGTATTCCGTAAAGTGCGTAAAACGCATGGGGCTGATATCGATCTTAAGTTGCTTTGGATGTTTGCTGGTGCAGTCAACGGTTGCCATTGGTCATTATTGAATGACGACCATAAAGAGAAACTTTTGAACGCCATTGAATAATAGACGGATAAGTTACGTATTTACCTAGCCACTGATTATCGGTGGCTATTTTATTTGTTATTATACTGTCTCTTTCTTGTGCCATTTTGAGGCATTATGCAACTACCTAAATTAACGGGTTCTGTACTTTCAGGGCTTCATTGCTTTCTTATCGCAGCAGATCAAATGAGTTTCACTCGAGCAGCAGAAGTTTTGTGCCTGACGCAAAGTGCTGTTAGCCATAAAATTAAGAACCTTGAAGATAGTCTAGGGGTGAAGCTATTTATTCGACAGCCAAGGAAAGTAATGCTGACAGATGAAGGTAAACGCCTAAAAGCTGTGGTTGCTCAAAATTTTGGCGACATAGCACATGAAATTCGTGACTTGAAAACGCTGGAGTTAAGCGGTGATTTTAATGTGTCAGCACCTCCTACATTTGCACAGACGTGGTTAATGCCACGTATTAAAAGCTTTATCGATAAATACCCTGCATTACGTTTTCATCTTCGTACCCGTAATGACTTGATCGATTTTCAAACGGAAATATTTGATTGCGCAATTTATTTTGGACATGGTAAATATGCAGGCCTACATTCAGAAAAGTTAATGGATGAAAGCATGCTTCCGGTATGTACGCACGAATATGCGCTTAGGTACAATTTGTATGATCGTCCTGATAACTTAGTCATGTGTATGTTGCTTCATGATGCGGCGCCTTGGGCAAGGGCGGGGCGTAATGATGAATGGCAATATTGGGCACAACGACAAGGGATAATTTTACCTGAAGTTGGCTGTACTTTTGATCGTTCAGATTTAGCGCTACAAGCAGCCGAAAGGGGAATTGGTGTAGCTATGGGTAGAATGTCATTTGTCGCAGAGCAACTAGCAAATGAACGGTTAGTGATACCTTTTGATATGCCCGTGAAATCACCATTAAGCTATTACGTAGTTTGCCGACAAGATATGAAGTCTTCGCCACGAGTGAAAGCCTTCCAAGATTGGCTGGCAGATGAGATTGCTAGCAACACTTCCATGTAACTTATAACAGATAATAAAAAAGTCCTACTATAGGACTTTTTTTATTCATCATTTTACTCGTCAATGTAAGCGAGTAAGCATAGACGTTAGAACTTAAAGCGTGTTGTCAGTAAAACAGTGTCACCGTAAGTGTCGTTAAAACGGCCTTCAGCACCAATAGAAAACAGTTCAGTGGCATGGAAACGACCGTAGATTGCTCCGATGACATTATCATCATCATCGATACTTGTATGCCCGATTAAACCACCAACTTCAAGTTGTGGACCAAGCCATTGACGAACACCAATGTTTACTTCCATTCCTACTTTACCGCCTGAACCATCGTGCTTTTCGCTTTTTTCATTACGAAGTTTCAGTTCACCAGTTACGTCTGCCCAGTTATTAATTGGGGCATGGAAGCCAACACCAGCCGCTAGGTTCCAATCGCTATCAAATTCTGTATCAACGCTAGCAAGAATGTGGGCGTTTGGGTGAATTGATTTACTGAAACCAGCACCATAAGTTAGCGGGCTAATACCAATACGAGCTTCAGCGTAATCGTAGCTAAAGTTACTCATTGTTGATGAATTTGCATGAGCAACTGAAACAGATGCTAATAAGATGCCAGTGGCACAAAGAATTTTACGCATGAAAGAGGTCCATGGAGGCATAAATATAATGGATATTATTTTAATGGACAAAGATTATCAATAATAGATTATTAATGCATTTAGTTGAAAAAATGATAGGTGTGAGGTTAAAAATGCAGCAAAAGTCACAAATGAATGTGATTTACGGCATGATTTACCTTATATACAAACACTTTAATATAAATATTAATGATAAGAATGAATAAGATATTATTCCTTAATCGTGAAAGGTAATAGTTTAAATAGTTTGGGTGTCAATTCGATTATAAAACGTAAAACAGGAAGTCATATCACTTCCTGCCTTTTATTTCTAAGCTAGCTTAATATGTTCGCTTAGGCTGTTTGTTTGACCCATAGCGAATATATTGAGTTACTTGTTAATAAGTTCATTGCCTGACAGGGTATTACGATCAAATATTAAAATATTATTGAGCGTTGTATCAGCAATATTACCTAGCGCTTCTTCTGTTAAAAATGCTTGGTGTCCAGTGAATAAGACGTTGTGGCATGAAGACAAACGTCTAAATACATCATCTTTAATCACATCATTTGATTTATCTTGAAAGAATAAATCTTGTTCATTTTCATAAACATCAATACCCAATGAACCAATTTTACTGGCTTTTAATGCTTCAATAGCATCAACAGAATTAAGTAGACCACCACGACTTGTGTTGATAATCATCACACCATCACGCATTTGGTCAAAGGCATCGGCATTGAGCATATGATAATTTTCTTGGGTCATCGGGCAGTGCAAAGTTATCACATTGGCTTGGCGGTAGATCTCTTCTAAAGTGGTGTAAGTGACCCCTAAGTCAATTGCAATAGGGTTTTCATACGGGTCGTAAGCGAGAATATTCATGCCAAACCCTTTAAGTATTCGAATTGTCGCAATACCTATTTTACCAGTTCCAATCACCCCCACTGTTTTGCCATGGAAATTGAAGCCTGTTAAACCTTCCAACGAGAAATTAGCGTCACGAGTACGCTGGTATGCTCGGTGAATACGACGGTTTAAACTCAACATAAGCCCAAGAGTATGCTCAGCAATCGCTTCAGGAGAATAGGCTGGAACACGAACAACTTGAATATTTAGTTTCTCAGCAGCATCAAGATCAACTTTATCAAAACCAGCACAGCGCATCGCAATAAGTCGAACACCGTGGTTGGCGAGATCTTGAAGTACAGGTTGGCTTAAATCATCGTTTACAAAAGCACAAACAGCATCGAACCCATGCGCCATGATTGCCGTTTGTTGGGTTAAACGGAAATCAAAATATGTCAGCTCATGCTGATAATTGGTATTTATCAATTCAAAGGATTTTTGGTCATATTTTTTAGTGCTAAAGACTGCAACTTTCATAAGGCTACCTTTTGGATCACTGTTATTCAATCGGATTAGTCAGCGAATACTTGACTAACCCGACAGGTTATTCTTTGTGATCAAGATAACACTTTATAACGGTTTCTAAAAGTTTGTATGACAATTAAATATCAGATAAAGATAACCGATTGTCGCTTAGTGCCTGCATGATACGTTCAGTATTAAGCACCCTGATCCATGGCATTAAGTCTTTTTCGTTCTCAATGACATAGGTGGTTAATTGATCAATAACTATTTCTTTTAATTTGTCGCCATTCCAAGGCTTTGAGACATAAAAATCGAGGCTAGCATTATTGACTGCTTGTATTGTTTCTTCTAATCCAGCTTGGCCTGTCAATAATATTTTACGGGTTTTTCTTGTTTCAGGCTGTTGCTTTAATTCAATTAAAAAATCGATGCCTTTTTCGCCCGGCATTATGTGATCGCATAAGATCAACGCCAGCGGTATATGATCAGTAATGGCATCGGCAAGTACTTCTTTAGCTTCATCGACAGATTCAGCTGCTTCAATCATGAAGTGCTCTTCGAGTATGGCAAGATCATGAAATACGCTGTCTAACACTTCTCTTTCATCATCAACGCATAGGATGAGGTATTTGTTCATATGCTCTCCGTTAGCTGCTGTGGTTAATGGGCAGCGTTACAATCATTCGAGTGTATTTATCGAGTTCAGAGTCAACCCGAATTTCTCCATTATGTTGGTTGATTATTTGTTGGCAAACCGACAAGCCAATACCTAGCCCGAAGTTTCCTTCTCGTTTAGTGGTGTAATTCAATTCAAAGATTTTTTTCTGTTGTTCTAGAGGAATACCTTTGCCATTGTCTTCGATAACAATATCCATCAACTGCTTATTACTACCGGGTGTAAATTGGGTTTTGATACGAATTTCACCTGGCTCAGTAACGGCATCTAAAGCATTTGCAATGAGGTTAGTCCACACTTGCTGTAGGGCAATGGGTTGGCAGGTAAAAAGAGGGAATTGGGTATATTCTTTAGTCACCTGATGGCGCTTTAAACGGTTCTCAAAAATAACCAAGGTATCTTCTAATCCTTCATGAATATCAACGGTATGGGTACTTTCATCATCTTGCCTAGCATAGCTTTTTAAGCTTTTGACTAAATCAGCAATACGCTGTGCGCAAACATTGATCGAGCGTAGGAAGTTACCCATTTGGTAATAGTTTTCCCATTCGCCCATTACTTCTTTTAATTGGTTCTTTTGCGGCAATAACCAATCAGAAAGGTGTTCATGATCATCAATACCCATCTGAACCACTTTACGTGCGAGTTGACGATCACCCAGTTGGCTTTCTAATTGTCTAGCTCGTTGGCGAGTTTCTGATGTAGATAATGGCCTTGATTGCATTGCTTGTTGCAGAATATGATTACCGCGTCGTTGGTTTTCCTGATTGAGCTGAGATTCAGTGAGCTTGCCGATAGTTTCTTGAAGTGTTTCACTGCCTCTTAAAATAGCCGATACCGGGTTATTCAGTTCATGTGCAACACCTGCCACCAACTGACCAAGAATAGCCATTTTTTCTTGTTCAACAAGTTGTAGATGAGCATTATCAAGAGATTTTAACGTTTGTTGTAACTGTAGCTCCGTTTTTATACTGCCTTGTAGGCGACGGTTAAAATTACGTAATAGAAGGTTGGTAAAAAGAGGGAGTAACTCATTACGTGAATTCATCACCTTGGTAAATAACTGACGATCAAGCTTGATTACATCTGTCTTCCCTAAGGTGATACCCGTTGAAAATGAAGCTTCTCCGGTTACAAAAGACATACCGCCGACTAAATGCCCTGCACCTACGCGAACAACTTCATGTTTGCATCCCTTATCATCCTCTTTATATAAAGCGACTTCTCCTTGGGTAATTAACCAGAGGAAATTATTCGATGTGCCTTCTTTGGTTAATAAATGCCCTTTGCTGTACGTTCGGCACGCTCGGCTTTCATCATTGCCATTAAAAAAGTCATGCAAAGCATCAGCCACTTGTTTTGCAAGTGTATTGTCGTCAAGGCTATTGGTGTTTTGAATAAAACCTGAGCGAAAATTAGACATTTGGCGATCAATATGAGCTTTTAGAATACGACGATGATCTAAGGTACGGCTGTATTGCAACCAATCTTCTTGGGGGTTTTTAAGAATGTATGTCGTTAATTCTTTAACTAATACACGATTAAACTCTCCTCTATTCCAAGGCTTAGTGAGGCAATAATTTAGCCGTCCTTCATTAACAGCTTGCATAATGGTATCAAGCTGAGGTTTATCATTGAGGAGGATGGTTCGTGCTTTTTGGGTTACAGGGTGTTGGTCTAGCTGAATAATAAAATCAACGCCATTCTCACTGCCTAGCTCATTATCACAAATAACCATTGCTGCGCGTTGGTTATTTTGTGCGATAAATTCAAGCGTGTCATGTGCTTCTTCTATGCTTTCTGCACTAATAATATCGAACAGGTTAGCAAAGGGGACAAGCTCTTTGCTTAACTGTTCAATGATCCTTGGATCATCATCGAGGCACAAAATGACAAAACTATTCACCCTTATATCCTTATAAACTTCATTGGCTTTAAAAGTGTAGAATAATTCGCCATATTGGACTGAGAGGCATCTAGCAAACCTGTAAACTATTATCTCTTTAGTGTTTGATTCATAGGGATATCGATACCTCATTACTGCTGTTTGTAATAAACTAACTGGGTTTATAAAACTATTTTAGGAAGTGATATGTTGAAGAAAGCGGCTGCCGGTGCGGGTGCAGTGCTAATTGTACTGTGTTGGCCTTTTGCAACTGGTCAGGTTGGAGAGCGAATTTATCTGGATACAGTCGGAAAATATGATAGCCCTTATGTAAGTATTACCAGCGAAAGTTACGATCGTGGTTACTTATCTTCTGATGTCGTTTCTCGTGTTGAAATTAAAGATGCTTTTAAGCCTTTCTTTGAAGAAGAAGGCTTGCCAACTGTTTGGCATATTGATAGCAAAATGACGCATGGCGTATTTGGTATATCATCTGAAAGTCAGTTAGTACTTGATGATGATTTGAAACCGATTGCTGCTGAAATATGGGGAAAAGATGTTTCACCTATTACTTTTACCGCTTCAACAGCACTTACACGTAAAACTGATTTTACGATCACGGTTAACCCTATGTCATATGTTGAAGAATTAGGGGCAAAAGCGGATACCAGTGCGCTAGTACTTAAAGGGGTGGTAGATGCTAAAGGGTATGGCGAATTTGAATATGCCTTACCAGAAGCGAAACTTACTACGACTGCAAATGAAGCCATGGTGCTTACTGATTTATCAGGTAGTGCTAAAGGGATACTAGACGGTCAATTCTGGATTGGTAAGCAGGATTTTGCATTAAAAAGCGTTAGCTTTGTTGATCAGATAAATGAGATGCAAGTGTCTCTTGAAGACATGCGCGTTGGTATGAGTAATGTATTAACGCAAGCTGATGATAAAGCATCTGATACTAACGACCAGATAATGACGAACACCAACACTGCGACGATTGGTAAAATTGTCTCTTTAAATGGTGATGAATTTACCAATCTTAATTTCAAGTTAGCATTCTCGGACTTAAATTACTCAGCGCTAAGCCGCTTGGGCGATATGGCTGATGATTTGAACGAAAACATGACACAAGCTCAGGCGCAAGAAGCGGCGTTAGCACTTGATTTATTGGTTGCTAAAGGCTTAAAGGTTCAACTTGAAGATTTAAGTGTTACAGCACCACAGGGTGATGTGAGCAGTAATATTACTTTAGATATTGCCCCTGGCCTTGCTCGCGCTTCTGAAAATATGGCTAAAATTTCTGAAAAACTATCGGGTCAAATTAATCTTATTTTGCCTCAAGCTATTGTAGATGAAGATCCGATTCTTTTGGAAAGAGCAAAAATGATGGAGCAGGGTGGCGTGGTAGTACTTGAAGACGGCAACTATAAACTTCAAATGCAAATCAAAGGTGATCAAATTGTTTTAGCATCGGGTGATCAATTACCGATTGCGATGCTGATGATGTTATTTATGTAAGCACTTTGATGATACCAAGTATCGTTGCGGAATAATGGCATAGTACATGCAGGATCCTTTCTGCTGTCTAATTACTAGATAGCAGAAGGGCTTTTTTATAAGTGAAAAATAGATATTTCATTGAGCGATAGTTTTTAACTATCAATAAAATTACTTATTTCGATTTAGTAATTTCAAGGAAATAGACGACACTTAGTTTATCGGAGCAAGTATCCGGCAATAATAAAAAAGCTCGTAACTTGTTTATCTTGTTATAACAATAGGTTTGGGGGATGTATGGAATCATTAAAAGTAAAAGATTATATGAATAGCCGACCAGTCACATTTGATAAGCATATGTCGCTATCGGTCGCGCTTGATAAACTGCTTACTGCTAAGCAGATTGGTGGACCTGTAATCGACGAGCAAAAACGAGTGGTTGGTTTTTTGTCTGAACAAGATATGATTCATAAGCTATTGAAAGTGGGTTATCACTGCCAAGATACACACAATGTCGATGACTGTATGCGACCAGATGTACTGACTGTTTCGCCTGAAGATTCAATTATCGAACTCGCAGAAGTAATGTCTGGTCAAAAACCAAAAATTTATCCAGTCATTAATAATGGACAATTGGTTGGGGTGATTACTCGTCGTGATGTATTAACGGCCATCAGTACCCAGATTGGTGAATGCTTTAAGCACCCAGTTTGATTTTAAGTCTATGATTACTAAAATACGTTAAGGAGGCGCTTTATGCGCCTTTTTTAGGATCGACAATGTAACACCAATCTAGATAAATACCTGATCGTCCTTGTTGGTATAAATTGCTAATATCAATTTTACCAAGTAATTATTTGACCATTTACTGAACCAGAATGGTATCAATCTATTGAACAGTAAAGTGCCATTAACTATAAAAAGAATGGAGTGTATGTGGCACAAACGTCAGAAGTGAAAGACTCATCAAATAAAGCACATAACACGCACGCAAAGTTTGTGACTGGCTCACCCATGCGCCACATTGTCATTATGTCGGGTACTGGGGCTGTGGGTTTAATGGCGCTGTTCTTGGTTGATCTACTCGACATGCTATTTATTAGTATGTTGGGCGAGGTTGAGCTTGCGGCTGCAATTGGTTTTGCGGGTACATTAGTTTTCTTTTCGACATCTGCTTCTATTGGTACCTCTATTGCGGCTGGTGCACTTGTTTCAAGGGCATTAGGGGCACAAAAACGCGATGAAGCCAGAATACTAACCGTCAATGTAATGATATTTGCCTTTATCATCAGTGCAATTTTAGTGACGATTATGCTTTGGCAACTGCCTGTATTATTAAGCATGATTGGTGCGAAAGGGCGAGTAGCTGAAGTGGCTACCCAATACTTGGTTATCTTACTGCCAAGCGCCCCTTTAATTGCGATTTCTATGTCTGCGGGGGCAGCACTTCGTGGAGTTGGAGATGCCCGACGTTCTATGGTCGCCACATTAATTGGTGGCGGTGTAAACGCAATATTGGACCCAATATTTATTTTTGGGCTATCAATGGGGGTGCAAGGGGCGGCAATTGCATCGGTTTTTGCGCGTTTAGCGGTAATGGTCTTCTCGCTCTACGCTGTTATTTACAAGCATAACCTAGTGGCAAAGCCAGACTTTAGTATCTTTAAATCATACATCCCAACCATATATAAAATTGCTTTTCCGGCCATATTAACGAATACCGCAACACCAATCGGTAATGCAATTGTTACCAGTAATATTGCGCAGTTTGGTGAGAATTATGTTGCGGGATACGCCGTGATTGGTCGAATTATGCCAGTATGTTTTGCGTTGGTGTTTTCTTTATCTGGTGCAGTAGGCCCTATCATAGGGCAAAACTTCGGTGCAGGCCATTGGGATCGTATTAATCGCACGTTACGCGACGCGATGTTATTTACCTCTCTTTATTGTGTCTTGGTATCAGTCGTATTGTGGCTAGGGCAAGATTTACTTATAGGTATGTTTAGCCTAAAAGACGATTCTGCCGAAATTGTGATGATTTTTTGCTCTTTTGTGGCAATTACCTTTATTTTTAATGGTGCATTGTTTGTGGCAAATGCTGCTTTCAACAACTTGAATCGTCCTACATGGTCAACGGCATTGAATATGGGTAAAGCAACCATTGGTACTATCCCATTTGTAATTCTTGGCGGTCAAATTGCTGGTGCTGGTGGGGTATTAATGGGACAGGCGGTAGGCTCTATCGTCTTCGGTATCTTGGGGTATTTTTTGGTGATTCGCCAAGTGAAAAAAATGGGACACGATCACGAACGTAAACAGCAAGAATTGGAAGTACTAGAGCCAAGTGTACCAATGACACCATTTTGTTCTTCTCGTACCTATATGGCATCAGAAGATATATTGGAAGAAACATTCAGCAAGGAAACTAAACCACAATAACGGTTACTGATATGCACATCTAACAAACATTGCTGCACCAATGTAATGAATTAAATCGACCCAAGCGCCTTTAACACAATTTGTTGAAGGCGTTTTTTTGTTGAAGGTACTTTTATTTATATAGCGCCCCATAATGGTGATGTAAGTCACGCTTTGGTTGTATTTGTGATTTAGGTCTTCATTATCGTTGGTTTACTCTCTTAATCCTTTGTATATGAACAGTCGGAACTATAACTCTTTAATTAAAACTTACTTACATTTCACGAAATAATTGATCTATAACGAAGAAAAGTAGCCCTTTTACACTCAAAATGAATACTACTAAAGTCTTAGATTAGTTGTTGATTATGGTTAGATTATCAAATCAGCAATGAAACACAGCTTTTCAGAGTCATTCCACCAACAAGAACGACTGTTTGTATGCGCAATGCCAATGTTGTATTTACTCAAAAATAACAAACAGCGACAAAGGAATAGACCGAAGTTGTGAACAACAGATTCATTTTTTGTTTTAAGGGAATAACATCATTATGCGTCAGTACATCCGGTACATAGTACCAATCTTAATTCCACTCATAATTCTATTGTTGCCAGCGTCAGCATTTCCTGTTGAAGGGCTTACTGTTGTCCAACAACGTGTTATCGCTATTTTCTTACTGGCTGCATTATGCTGGGTGCTTGAACCGATCCCTATTTATGCGACATCTGTGGTTATCATTGTACTTGAGTTGTTATTGCTTTCCGATAAAGGGCTGTACTTGTTCCGTCAGGGCGAGGGGCAAGCTCATTTTGGTGAATTATTAGTCTCTAGCGACATTATGGCAACGTTCGCGAGCCCTATTATTATGCTGTTTTTAGGGGGGTTTTTCCTTGCAATGGCGGCAACCAAATACCGCCTTGATGTTAACCTTGCACGTGTGCTGTTAAAGCCGTTTGGTACCCAGCCCAAATATGTCATGTTCGGACTGATGTTGATCACCGCTATTTTTTCGATGTTCATGTCGAATACCGCCACCACGGCGATGATGTTGTCTATTCTCGCACCTGTCATTGCATTATTTGGCGTGAAAGATCCGGGTAAAATAGCCTTTGCACTTTGTGTGCCTGTCGCTGCGAATATTGGTGGTATTGGTACGCCAATTGGCACCCCGCCCAATGCGATCGCGCTGAAGTATATCTCAGAAGATAACATGATCTCGTTCGGGGAATGGATGTTCTTTGGTGTGCCTTTTGTCGCTATCTTACTTGTATTTGCATGGTTTCTTATCAACTATCTTTACCCTGCAAAGCAAGAGAAAATTGAACTGACCATCAAAGGTAAATTCCTTAAAACGCCGAAAGCAATCACGGTATACATTACTTTTGGTTTAACTATTATATTGTGGTTAATGGGTTCATCGCATGGTATGAATTCTTACACTGTTGCACTTATTCCTGTCGCAATATTTTCATTAACAGGCATCATCAATAAAGAAGATCTGAAGAAGATTTCTTGGGATGTGCTTTGGTTAGTATCTGGTGGTATTGCACTTGGTTTAGCACTTGATCAAACTGGGTTAGCTCGTCTTATGGTGCATAGCATCCCATTTGATAATTACTCGCCATATGTTGTGTTAGCAGGGGCGGCGGTATTGTGTTTATTGATGGCCAACTTCATGTCTCATACGGCAACGGCTAACTTGTTAATGCCAATAATGGCGGCGTTAGGCACATCCATGACTTCACTCACGCCATTGGGTGGTGAAATCACACTTATTCTAGTCGTTACTTTTGCCGCTTCTCTTGGTATGTCTTTACCTATCAGTACGCCACCAAATGCGCTAGCGCATGCGACAGGTCATGTTCAAAGTAATCAGATGGCACGAGTCGGTGTCATTATTGGTATTGTTGGTGTGCTAATGAGTTTCGTGATGATTTGGTTATTACACCTTATCGATCATATTTAATAAGTGCTTAAAGGGGTGTATTAATGCATCAACCGAAGGCTTTACAGCGTATTGTCGATGTTTACTTTAGTCACAGCGCACGAACGGTTTCTGTTCGCGCAGGTACTCAGGTCTTAAAGCAAGATGGCTTTAACGACAAATTGTATTGGGTTAAAAGGGGAGAGCTATCTGGGTCTCTTCAAAATGAAACCAGTGGTCTTACGGCAAAAGTTTTTCGTGTTGAACAAGGCATGTTTTTTGGTGTGCATAGTTATTTTGCGCAAACATTGGTGGCATCAACCACAGTAATTGCAGAGAAAGACAGTGAAATTGCGTGGATTGATTTAAACACTCAACCCATTGAGCCTGAAATCTATGGTTCACTGGTTGAGCAGTTTATGCCTGTGATGGTTCATGAATTAGCGCAGCGCCAAATGTTGACTGGGTTAGAAGCAATAGAAAAAGAACAAGCATTACAAACACTGTATGCCGCTGAACAAATGACCACGCTAGGTCAACTTGCTGCTGGTATTGCTCATGAATTGAATAATGCCGTGGGGGTATTAAGCAGTAAAACGGAAGGTGTTCAGAATGCTATTTGTCGTTTTCTGGAAGAAAATAAGCCAGAAGTATCACCTTTTTTAGACTCGGGTATTTGCGATGGACAATCTGCAACATCTGCTGAAGTTCGCAAGCGAGCGAAGATCCTGCAAGATATGTATCGATTAGACCGTGACCAAGCTCGACAATTAGCCCGAGCTGTACCACAAGGTGATATTCCTGATTCATGGCTTACCAACTTAGATGAAGCCTTACAGTATTGGGATATAGGGCGTGACCTTCATGACATGCGTCTAGCCGGTAAACATGCCGCAAGTATTGTACGTTCCGTTAAACAGCTAGGGGGGAGTGATCAAGCACGTCAGCCAGATGTTGACGTGAATGACACCATCCATAAGTCTTTGGCTTTACTGCAAAGTAATTTACGCCGTGTAAATGTCGTATTGCGACCAGCAGTGCTGCCAACCATTAATGCAAGTGTGACTGAGTTAGTACAGGTGTGGGTTAACATCATTAAAAATGCCTGTGATGCAATGGAGTATACGGATAATCCGCATATAGAGATTATTACCCGCTGCTCGAAGAATCGACTATTAATCACTATTAGTAATAACGGGCCAGTTATAGAAGAAGTGACTCGTAGACAAATTTTCCAACCAAACTTCACCACCAAAAAAGGAGGTTTGTCGTTTGGCTTAGGGCTGGGGTTATCTATTGTGCAACGTATCGTACAGAGCTACGGCGGTACGATTGCACTTAAAAGTGATCCAGAAAAAACAAAATTTCGAATTAAGCTGCCTATTGCGTAGAGGGACGGTTATGGAAAAGTTAAATATCATCTGTGTAGATGACCAGAGAGAAGTGCTTAGCGCTGTACTTAAAGATTTAGCACCGTTAAATGATTACTTTCATGTTGAAGATTGTGAGTCGGCTGATGAAGCGTTAGAGCTAATGGACGAATTAGATGCAGAAGGCGAGTTTATCGCTTTAGTGATCTCAGACCATGTTATGCCTGGGAAAACCGGTGTCGAGTTACTAACCGAAATATCACAAGACTCACGTTTCCTCCGTACCAAGAAAGTATTACTGACAGGGCAAGCTACCCACCAAGATACGATTGCCGCAATAAACCGTGCTCGTATCGAAAGTTATTTTGAAAAACCGTGGAAAGCAGAAGTTTTACTAACATCGGCACGTACTCTAATCACAGAGTATATATTTGATATGGGGTTAGACTACCAACCTTGGACTGACATATTAGATAACGGCGTTATCTTTAGGCGCTTACGCTAGTTATACTTCTTGTTAATATTCAAATCCTTATAAACAGTAAAAAGCCAAAATAAATTATTTTGGCTTTTTTGTTGACCTTAGATTCAACTCTAAGGTTTATAGTTATTGCAGGTGGAAAAGCCCACCAAGCTAGAATAAAAATAGTGATTAAGGAGAGTGACCTATGTGTGCTCAATGCAATAATAAGAAACCACATATCCATAGCATTAAAGCTACAGCAGTACAGAGTAACTCTGTTCAAGTAGAAGCGTGCACATCAACCGATTGTTGTAGTACAACCAATACAGCAACTGTTGTATCAACTGAAACAGAAAATAATGGTGATGGTGATTCAAATACTGAAGGCCCTGCTTCCAGTTCCCCTCATCTTCATGATGTTTCGCCTACTCATCAGCATTCGCATTCAAAAGGTGAACAGCATCATCATCAAAGTGATCTTGTAAGTGAAAGCAGCTGTTCAACATCTTGCTGTAGTACATCTAACGTTTCGTTAGAACAGCAGAAAGATGAAGAAAAAAAGTTTGAAGAACAGTTAACTCAATCAAATTTAGGGCATAGCCAAAGCTGGAAAGTGCTCGGTATGGATTGCCCAAGCTGTGCCAGTAAACTTGAGAAAGCATTAATGACACTTGATGGTGTCGAACGTGCCAAAGTGATGTTTGCAACAGAAAAGCTGGTGGTGAATTGCCAGTCAGCCGATATGGTAGAAGCGATTGAAGCCAAAGCGAAAAAAACAGGGTTTCAATTAGTTACTGGGCGTAAATCACAACAAAAACAAGAAAAGCCTCATTTTATAAAGCAAAATTTAGCGGTCATTACCATTGCAAGCATGATGGCGGTGTCATTTCTAATAAGCCAAGTGTCTGAACCGATGGGCTTAATCGCGTTCACTCTGACCAGTATTTTAGGCTTATTCCCAATAGCTAAAAAAGCTGTTGTATTAGCTAAATCAGGCACACCATTTTCGATTGAAACCTTGATGAGCATTGCAGCCATAGGTGCATTGTACTTAGGCGAAACCGCCGAAGCGGCAATGGTGTTGTTGTTATTTCTTATCGGGGAACAGCTGGAGGGGTATGCTTCAGCCCGCGCACGTAGTGGTGTAAAAGCATTGATGGATCTTGTGCCAGAAGAAGCGACGGTTATTCGTGCTGATGGTACAAGAGTGAAGGTTGCTGCTGAAGATTTACAGAAAGGTGATGTGATTGAAGTGGCTCCAGGTTCGCGTTTGCCTGCGGATGCACAGTTACTTGATATTATTGCTAGTTTTGATGAAAGTGCACTCACGGGCGAATCAGTTCCGGTTGAACATATTCCTGGCGAGAAGGTAATGGCTGGCTCACTAGTGGCTGACAAGGTGGTGCGCTTAACCATCATTTCAGAGCAAGGTGAGAACGCCATTGATCGGATTCTACATTTGATTGAAGATGCAGAATCACGTAAAGCCCCACTTGAGCGCTTTTTAGATCGCTTTAGTCGCTGGTACACCCCAGCAATGATTGTGTTTGCCGCATTGGTTATTGTGATTCCACCTTTGTTGTTCGCACAGTCTTGGGATGAGTGGATCTACCGAGGTTTAACATTACTCTTGATTGCGTGCCCATGTGCATTGGTGATTTCAACGCCAGCTGCGATTACATCAGGTTTAGCCGCCGCCGCACGACGAGGTGCCTTAATTAAAGGTGGTGCAGCGTTAGAGCAGCTAGGTCATATTGAAACTATTGCGTTTGATAAAACGGGAACACTCACGCAGGGTAAACCTGTAATGACAGACCTTGTAAGTTGGGATGGCAACGACGATAAACTGTTGGCGCAATCTGCTGCGGTTGAAATGGGTTCATTACACCCTCTAGCAATGGCTGTGGTAAAAGCAGCACAAGATCGTGGTTTAACGGTTATTGAAGCGGCAGAACGTGAAGCATTACCTGGACGTGGCATTCAAGGCATTATAAATGGTGAGACGGTATTGCTCTGTGCTGCAGACAGATTAACCGAATCCGTTGTATTGACTAACGGGCAAAACGATCAAGTATTAGCACTAGAGGCACAGGGCAAAACATTAGTTGTAGCGGTACGAGATGGCATTGCTGTTGGTATTATCGCATGGCGTGACAACTTACGTGATGATGCCGCTCAAGCGGTATCGGCACTGAAGGCTATGGGTATAAAGACAGTAATGTTAACGGGGGATAACCCACGTGCGGCTGCCGCCATTGCGGGCGAGATTGGTATTGAGTACCGTGCTGGCTTGTTGCCTGCTGATAAAGTGACGGAAGTACAACTTGCGAATGAAAAATCGCATGTTGCCATGGTCGGTGATGGTATTAATGATGCGCCAGCAATGAAAACGGCTTCGATTGGTATTGCCATGGGCGGCGGAACAGATGTGGCTTTAGAAACTGCAGATGCAGCGCTTACCCATAACCGTTTATCAGAATTACCGGTGATGATTGAGCTATCTAAAGCGACATTAAATAACATTCGTCAAAATATTGGGTTGGCATTAGGTCTGAAAGCCATTTTCTTAGTGACAACGTTATTCGGTTTAACTGGATTGTGGGTGGCTGTTTTAGCTGACAGTGGTGCGACTGCATTAGTGACGTTGAATGCATTAAGATTGCTTCGCTTTGAACCAAAAAACAAAGTCTAAGTAAACTGAGTGAAAATTCAGTAACCGCTATCGAAGTAACTAATTAATATAATTAAGCCCTCTATCTTGAAAAAGGTAGAGGGCTTTTCTTATTTATTGTGCCGATAAAATGTATTACCTACTTTTTGTGATGTTTTATTTTTGTGATATTTAGCACGTGCAATCGATTTGGTGTGATCTGTGTCGCTCTTTGGTGAGATATGTAATTAGGTGTCTTTTATTAGTTGTGACCTTGGTCACTCAAAAGTACGGTTCTATAGGCTATCGTTACTTCGTGTTTTGAGAGTGTTCAAATTGTTGTAACAGATTTGAATACTGCCTAAACATTACAATATTATTAATAAACCTCTGATTCCCCTATGCAGAGCCATAAACAATAACAAGGATATGATTATGTCTGATATTACAGTTTTCCATTTAGGTGTGACAAAAGCAGATCTCAATGGCGCAGAATTAGCAATTATTCCTGGTGATCCAGCGCGTGTAGAAAAAATCGCAAATCTAATGGATAACCCTGAATTTTTAGCAAGTTCACGTGAGTACACATTGTTCCGTGGTGTGCTTGACGGTAAAACTGTAATTGTTTGTTCTACAGGTATTGGTGGTCCGTCTACTTCTATTGCAGTAGAAGAGCTAGCACAGCTTGGTATTCGCACATTCCTACGTGTTGGTACAACAGGTGCGATTCAGCCACATATCAATGTTGGCGATATGATTGTAACAACAGGTTCAGTACGTTTAGATGGCGCAAGCCTACACTTTGCACCTATGGAATTCCCAGCAGTAGCTGACTTTGATGTAGCAACTGCAATGAAGCAAGCTGTTATAGAAGAAGGCGCAACAGTACACACGGGCGTAACGGCTTCAAGTGATACGTTCTACCCAGGTCAAGAGCGTTACGATACATTCAGTGGTCGTGTTGTTAAGCGTTTCCAAGGTTCAATGCAAGAATGGCAAGACATGGGCGTGTTGAACTTCGAGATGGAATCAGCAACGCTATTAACTATGTGTGCAAGTTCAGGTCTACGTGCAGGCTGTGTTGCGGGTGTTATTGTAAATCGCACTCAGAAAGAAATCCCTGATCACGCGTTATTAAAAGCAACTGAAATGCGTTCAATTAAAGTGGTTGTAGATGCTGCTCGTCGCATGTTAGCTGAGTAAGTGATTACTTGAGTGTTGTACGCGTAATTTAATAGTTAATGAGTACGACACGATTTTAAAAACCGATGCTAGCGCATCGGTTTTTTTATGTTTGTTATCTTTAGAAGTTCGTATTAGAAGTATAAAAAAGCCACTGGCAGTGGCTTTTTGAACATTGAGCTGTTAGTAAAATTAAGTGCTAGTGAAATAAAGAATTAGGCTATATTGTGGTCGTGCGGCTGGCCACCTGCACCTTTTAACCAGTTGTGCAGGTGAGTTTGTAATTCACTTAACTGATCAGGGCCAATAATCGCTAAACCTAAATCTTGTGCACGAACTAAATCGTGATGACGTAATGGGCGGAAACTCACCAGCATTGCTCGAGCTTGTAAGCCGCCAAGTAGGTCACGTAATGATTCCAGTTTATAGAGCGTATCATCACCGTCGTCACGCATGCCTTTCGTTTTACATTCAATAATATGCAGTTTGTTATTAACCAGTGTTGCCACATCGAGTTCGTTACGTACTTCACGATCCCCAATCTTACGGTAAACTTGTACACCTAATGAATGGTCTTGAATAGTTGGTAGTTCATTTTGTATTGCACGAACCGTACTATGAACCAGGTTTTCTAACCACTCACCATTTGCAAAACGACGGGCTTCTTCGTGTTTAAAAGTAAGAATACCATTTTCGTAAGTCGCTAAACCAGTTTCATGCAAATCATTAATTAGCATGCCCAATTCTTTGTAGCCTTGTTGTTTTTCGCTTAAAGCAACATCCAATTTTTGTTCTTTACGGCATGTTGTCGCGAGGTAATTCAGTGTGGCCAGTCCTGGCCCTAATTCTAACGCCGAACCCGCCCAACGCTGCCCCAAATCCCATAGTTGGTCATTGAGTTCATCGGTTACTGTTGTTTCTGGTAGCTCACAACGCGCACCAAATATTGTTAAGTAATCGCTTAATTGAATGCGATCCTCAACCTGCTGCTGTTCGCGATCAGATGGGTATAACCAGCACATCTCGTCACTATAAGGTTCGATAACATAGATCGGCCAATGAAACGTACGGAACACTTCATAAGCAGACAGTAAACGGTGACGTAATCCACAGCTCGCGTTAAACCATACTTCTTGATGATTCTTTTTTAGATCATCAGCTAAAGCATTTAGTCGTTCGCGAAGGCAAGTAATATTAATTGAATCTGGTATTTCAAAAAATTCAGCATCAATATTACGTGGCGTCAGTATGGATGCGAGGCGTTCATATTGTGCTTTTTGGCTGGGAGTGCCAATAAAGATCATTCTATCGGCGGGAATGCCGTGATCAAGCAAAGGGGTGATCAACCTAACGGGGTCTTGATCGATAATGCCAACGTGAGTATTCATAATAATCCTTGGTTTTGTACCCTGTGTGCATTAAGAGAAAAATGGAAGAGAAAAATGCTGCACAAAGTTGTTTTTATTTATTATCACTAAAAGATATGGGTATAGCGCTAGAGCTTTTCAAGCTATCGCAGATCTTAAGCCTAATTTATCGTACAAAATACAACTTATCTGATGTTGCTTCCTTTTTTGTTTGGATATTGTCAGTTTTTTGCAACGCCGAACAAAAATTGGTGGCATACATCGATAACGCCTACTTAAACGTTTTTACTCATATTTAGCCTAAGCACATACTATCAAAGTAATATTGTTATTTTACGGTACTTTTATAAGACTATACCTTTTCGTAATAGTTGCGTTACCGTAGGTATGAGTGTCGATAAAAAAAGCACTTTTAACGAAAAAAGTGGATGGATGAAGCGTTTTTCATCGTTGATAACAAAAAGAATTGAATTATCGATGCCGACGGTGACAATGAAACTGTTCTTATAAGCCAGAATGAATTTATGACTAGAAAACTCACCATTTTAGATATTGCAAAGTTAGCAGGGGTTGGGAAATCCACCGTTTCGCGTGTGTTAACCAATGATCCCAAAGTGAAGATTGAAACCCGAGAAAGAGTTGAACAAGTCATTCAAGAATCAGGTTTTGTGCCGTCTAAATCAGCCCAAGCGATGCGAGGGGGCAGTGCGAAAGTGGTGGGAGTTATTATCTCGCGGCTTGATTCTCCCTCAGAGAACAAAGCGGTGAGTGGCATTTTGGATGTGATTTATGCGGCGGGTTATGATGCCGTTATTATGGAAAGCCAATTTAGTACTGAAAAAACCAATGAACATTTGTCAGTACTGCAAAAGCGCAATGTAGATGGGGTGATTTTATTTGGTTTTAGCGGTTGTGATTTATCAGTTGTTGAAAGTTTGAATCACAAAGCCGTTGTTATTGCGGTGGACACCGGGCGGATCTCATCTGTGGGTTACGACAACTATGGCATTATTGAGCTGGCAATGGCGAACCTTCAACAGCAGGGTAAGCAGAACATTGGTTTTATCGGTGTTGATCCTAGCGATAAGACGACAGGTTTAATGCGGCTAAATGCGTATATTGAATATTGTGAATCTGCCAACATTGAACCGAGTTATCAGACTGGCCAACTTAGTCATGAAAGCGCTTATGAACTGACAGATCATGTGCTTAAGCCTGAAACCGAAGCGATTGTGTGTGCAAGTGACACGTTAGCGATGGGAGTGGCGAAGCGTTTACAAGAATTAGACCGCAGTGATGTATTGGTTTCTGGTGTGGGTGCAACGGATTTATTGTCATTTATATTTCCTAATACCTTCAGTATTGATCCTGGTTATTATGCAGCGGGTAAAGCGTCTGCCTCCTTACTTATCAAGCAACTCGCTGGTTGCCATGAAGTTACACACCTCACGCAAAAAGCCATGATTGCTCAATAGATTTTGTATTGAGCTTCTTCCTAAGGCGACGTTAAGCCATAATTATATAAATACGAAGAGTGAAAAATCGCTTTCTCTTTGTGAACTCCTTCACGTTGTGGGAATGTTCCCATTTCATGTTCGCGAGTGTTTTGCCATTATAATGACCGGTTAATGGGAATGTTCCCATTAAGTTAAAACCAAAGATAAAAATAAGCTAAGCGTACCCTCACAACATAATGGACATTGGCATGAGTAAAATAAATCGACAGCATATTGAGCGTTTGGTTGAACTGATTGGCGGTGCAGGCAATATTGCCAGCGTTAGCCACTGTTTAACCAGATTGCGTTTTGTTCTTAACGATACAGAGCGAGCAAACGTTAAAGAGATCGAGAAAATTCCTGCTGTGAAAGGGTGTTTCACCAATGCGGGACAGTTCCAAGTGGTTATCGGCACTGAAGTTGATGAAGCCTATAAAGTGCTATCCGACATAACCGGAAATGCAGGAGCATCAAAAGAAGAAGCTAAGGTTGCCGCTCGTCAGAACATGAGTCTGCTTGAAAGAAGTATTTCTCACCTTGCTGAAATTTTTGTTCCTCTATTACCGGCAATCATTACTGGTGGTTTGATTCTTGGTTTCCGTAACGTCATCGGCGATATTCGCATGTTCGATGGCAAAACCTTAGTCGAAATCAGTCAATTCTGGTCAACCGTTCATTCATTCTTGTGGCTGATTGGTGAAGCGATTTTCTTCTTCCTACCTGTTGGTGTGTGTTGGGCTACGGTGAAAAAGCTTGGGGGGACGCCTATTCTGGGTATTGTGCTGGGTGTCACTCTGGTTTCGCCTCAGTTAATGAATGCTTATATGATTGGTAAAGAAGTACCAGAAGTATGGGATTTCGGCTGGTTTGTGATAGAGAAAGTGGGCTACCAAGCACAGGTTATTCCGGCAATTTTCGCCGGTATGGCATTGGCGTTCATAGAAACTAATCTTAAACGTATTATTCCTTCTTATTTGTACTTAGTGATTGTGCCGTTTATCTCTTTGATTCTTTCCGTTATTTTAGCGCACGCATTTATTGGTCCATTCGGTCGTGCTATTGGCGATGCTGTAGGTTATGCCGCTAAAGTTGCAATGACAGGTGACTTTGCCGTTCTTGGTTCAATGGTTTTTGCCTTTTTCTACGCACCATTAGTTATTACGGGGATCCACCATACAACCAACGCAGTGGATTTACAGTTGATGCAAGATATGGGCGGTACACCGATTTGGCCTCTTATTGCATTATCAAATATTGCTCAAGCCTCTGCGGTTGTCGGTATTATTTGGATCAGCAAAAAACACAATGAACGTGAAATTTCAGTGCCTGCCGCTATTTCTGCTTTCTTAGGTGTGACTGAGCCTGCGATGTACGGCATCAACTTGAAATACAAATTTCCAATGTTAAGCGCAATGATAGGTGCAGCTTTAGCTGCGGGTATTTGTGGCAGCGCGGGCGTGATGGCGAACGGCATCGGTGTGGGCGGTTTACCGGGTATTTTATCTATCCAGCCACAATATTGGACTGTCTATCTTATCGCTATGCTAGTGGCCATGGCTGTGCCAATGACCTTAACGTTATTGCTTTATAAGCGTGCCCAAGCCAAGGGCGATATAGAGCCAGATGATAAGTTACAGGCTGTGGCTAACTAATACACCGTACTTTTCTATAACTATGTAAATTGTTGGGCAGCGTTCTGCTGCTCAATACTCTCCGAGTAAATAAGCATGATAACAGAGCATAATGAATGGTGGCGCACAGCGACTATTTACCAGATTTATCCTAAAAGTTTTTGTGACAGCGGATGTCAGGGTACGGGCGATATTCAAGGGATTATTTCAAAGCTCGATTATCTTCAAAAGCTAGGTGTTGATGCGATTTGGTTAACCCCGATTTATTGTTCACCGATGATCGACAATGGCTACGACATATCTGATTACTATAATGTGAATCCAGATTTTGGCACCATGAGCGATTTCGATCAGTTATTAGATGAAGCGCATCAAAAAGGTATCCGTATAGTTATGGATATTGTGGTCAATCATACCTCGACTGAACATGCGTGGTTTAAATCAGCACTAGGTAATAAACTAAGTCCATATCGTGATTACTATATTTGGAAAGATCCGGTTAATGGTGCAGAGCCAACGAATTGGGCATCTAAGTTTGGTGGTAATGCATGGGCACTAGATGAAGCAACCAATCAATACTACCTGCATCTTTTTGCGAAAGAACAAGCCGATTTAAATTGGGAAAACCCAAAAGTTCGTAATGAAGTAAAAGAGGTCATTAGTTTCTGGGCTGAAAAAGGGGTTGATGGCTTTCGTTTAGATGTGATTAATTTAATCTCTAAACAACAAGATTATCAAAATGATCTCGTTGGTGATGGGCGCTGTTTCTATACAGATGGCCCGCGTGTACATGAATACCTCAGAGAAATCAGCGAAAGTGTTTTTCAAAAATACGGTTCAGTAACCGTGGGTGAAATGTCGTCGACAACTTTAGAGCATTGTCAGCAGTATTCAGCGAATGACGGTAAAGAGTTGTCTATGGTGTTTAATTTTCACCATCTAAAAGCGGATTATGAAAATGGTGAAAAGTGGACCAAAGCACCGTTTGATTTCCTGCAACTTAAGCAGATTTTTAATCATTGGCAACAAGGCTTAAATGGCAAAGGGTGGGGCGCTTTATTCTGGTGTAACCATGATCAACCCCGTGTAGTGAGTCGCTTGGGTGATGACCAGCAATACCGAGTCGAGTCAGCCAAAATGCTCGCGACGTCTATTCATATGATGCAGGGCACGCCGTATATTTATCAAGGTGAAGAGATTGGTATGACCAATCCCGCTTATACCTCGATTGAACAATACCGTGATGTAGAAAGTACAAATATGTACGACATTATGGTAAATCAGCAAGGTGTAAGTGAAGCGGATATGCTTGCTATTTTGGCGCAAAAATCCCGAGATAATTCTCGTACCCCTATGCAATGGGATGCTTCCGAGCAAGCAGGATTTACCCAAGGTAAACCGTGGTTAGCTGTTGCAGAAAACTACCATGAAATAAACGCGCAGCAAGCTGTTGATGACCCTAATTCTGTTTTCTATTTCTACCGTAAATTGATTGAATTACGTAAAGAGATTGCAGTGATAACAACGGGAGATTACAGCGATTTAATGCCAGATAACATGCAGCTGTTTTGTTATCGCCGTGAGTCAGAACAACAACTGCTTGTTTGTATTAACAATTACTATGGTACTGATATTGAGTGTGATCTACCGTCTGATATTGATGCTATTCAGGGGCGTTATATCTTAGGTAACTATGAAGGGTATCAAGATCGAACAGCAAGCCAAACGATACGACTAAAACCGTATGAATGCTTGGTGCTGTTGATAGATAAAGCGTAAATCTTTATTCGAGTGATTCACTGTATCTAAATATGTATCTGACTGGGGTATATATAAAAAAGGCTTTAATTTGCTCTAATATAGAGTGCAGTTAAAGCCTTTTTTTGTGGAGGTTCAGATCTTAAGCTCTATTTTCAATACAGTCAGCTTATTGCGGGTGTTGGTACCTGCGATGCTAATAGCCATATTGCCAGAATGAAAAAGACTAAGCCCATCACTTTATGTTGATTAGTGCGGAATTTTTCATTTTTTAACAAAGATTTACCAAGGCTTCCAACCATAGATACTAAGAATAAATTGAAGATTAAGCCCAGTACATTCAATAGTAAACCGAGAACCAGCATTTGTTCGCCAGAGGTTGCTGTTGAGTGCGTTGATACAAACTGCGGTAGAAACAAGACAAAGAAGATCAAGGCTTTGGGGTTAAGCAAGTTACTGATAACAGCTCGGCGATACAGTGTTTTTGCTAAACCTGTTTGCTGTTCTATCTCTGGTGCATCGGCTGGGTTAGTACGCATGCAGTCCCAGCCCATTTTTAATAAATAAGCGCCGCCTAATAGGCGTAATACTTGTAATGCGATTGGGTTCATGGCGATTAACGCAGATACACCCATTGCAGCCAGTAAAGTCAGCACTAAACCTGCTGTCGCATTCCCAAGGCTTGCAAAGATCCCTACTTTTTTTCCGTAGCTTAAGCTAGAGCTGGCGATAAGTAACATGTCGGGCCCAGGGATCAGTAGTAGAGCAACAACAGCGGTTAAATACACAGGAAGAATAGATAAATCAATCATAGTTCGCGAGTCAGTTTCAGAGTGAAGGGCTGAATTTTACAGCTATAGGGATATATTTAAAGCTATTGTTTAGGATAACTGGCGTTAATTACTATATATCTTCTTATTTTTGGTTTTTGTTACTAGTGGGAGGTTAGTGTGTAAGTATTTTGATCTAATTGTTGTATGCCTGTCAGCAATGAAGAGGTGGAATCATTACTGTTTTCATTGTGATCCCTATCGGTATAAAGAAAAATTTTGAATATCGTATATACATAACAGACCCCTTAAACTAAGGTCGTTGTAGTTGGTGGCTTATGAATAGAATTGAAGTAGGTCACTTCATGTTGGTTGATGACGTTATCGTGTATGCTGCGTTTAATTGCTGATGAAGTAGATGGGCTGTGGTGCATTTATCATCACAACCATCCCTACAACAGAACGAGGACTTTAGGGCATAGTCGCCGCTTTTGAAAAGTTGGCTAAGGCCGTCTCTATTTTGGTAACTATTTCATTACAGCCTTTAATATTGTGTCTTTTAACTAAATAGTCAGGACTATTATAGGTTAACCAAACTTGCCCTTTTTCGTCTTGGCTGATCAAGGCTTTTTGAGGCAAATCTATTGCAGCACTTTGACTACACTGCATTAAAGGTGTTCCCACTTTAGGGTTGCCAAAAATAATGAGCTCTGTAGGGCGTAATACCTCACCAACATGTTTAGCCCCCGCTGAATGATCAATTCTAACGAAAACCGTCATGCCTTTATCATTCAATATCTGTTCGAGCTTATCTGCAGTGACTTTTACATTGTGTGAGCTTTTTACACTGATTAATCCATTGTTAGCAAAAGCCATGGTAATCGTGAGAGTGAATAACGCTGCGCTCAATAGTGTTTGTTTTATTATTTTTTCCATTCTGCTTTTCATCGTCAAACCATCCTGTTCAATGTTATTTATCTAAATAACTATCTAATCAATTTCCCAGCGTAAATGCTTGCCCATTTACTGAACCAGAATGGTATTACTGTAGTAAATATTTCAGTAGACCGATAAATAAACGATTGTTTATTAAATGAGCAGAGAATTGACATGAAAAAAGTGGGGGTGAATAGGAATGAAACAAAGGATTATGCCCTCAGATAATATATAAGAATAGTATCAAAGGGCATATGACGATAGTGAGTAGGGTTATGCTACTTCCACCGCTTTTTTATTGGTTCTTGCCGCTAATTTATTCGCTAATGAATGCAATTCTGGCAACATGCGGTGAATCAAGTGAAGCTGCTGTAACACCATACGACCTGATGTGCAGTCTTCATCTCGCCACTGAGCAAGGCGTTGTTCTATTTCAGTATCAATAACAGGCGTTGCTACTACCTGATTATTTGATAATTGTTCAGCCAAGCAATCAAGATGAGCGTGAATCAAACGGTGTGATTGTGCCACTAATTGGTGTGTATGCTCATCCTCCAATCGCGTACGGTGTGCCCCGAGTGCTGAAATATAGCTCAGCATGGCATGATTAAGCGTTAAAAAGCGGAAACTCTCGTCGGTACACATACGATAGCGCCCAGGTTCTGCGAGCATATTGCTTATCGCGGTACTGAGTTGAGCATCGGTATTATGGGCATCTCGACGTGCAATACGGTAGTTTAAGCTGTCTTTTTTACCTATACGGTACTGACCAATGATCTGAGCAAGGTAATTACAATTGGTTTTAATCGCCGATGCCATTACTGTATGTAAACGGTTTGCTTGCCAATCAGGCAAAATAAAGCTGACAGCAAGTACTGCTAATAAACATCCAAGTAGAGTGTCGCCAAGTCGCGGCAAAATAACCGCAAACCCTTCGCCTAATTGATTGAAACAGAATAAGACTAATAGCGTGATAAATGCAGTTGCTAACCCATACTGCACGGTTCTAAAGGCGAAGAATAATACACCAGCCAATACCATGAGTACTAATTGACCTTCTTGGCCTGGAAACAGGTATAACAATGGAATACCAACTAACAATCCCCCCAAAGTACCAATGACTCTTTGAACCAATTTTTGGCGTGTCGCACTATAGTTTGGCTGACAAACAAAGAGGGTTGTAAGCAGAATCCAATATCCTCTTTCAAGCTCTAAAAATTGAATACAGCCGTAGCCAACGGTTAGCGCAATTGCCATGCGTAGCGCATGACGAAATAACATCGAATCTGGCTTAAACTGGCTAATAACCCGTTTCCACATTTCTTTAGCACCACGTGCTTCAGTGTCTGCCAATTCAATATCTGGATCGGTAGGCGCGGCATCTGGGTTGCTTACATTAGACAGTTGGCGTTCAACGGTTGCGAGGTTATTGAACAGATAATCTAACTGAATTAAATATGAACGCCACTCAGGGTTATTCTGATTTTTTAAGTGGATTAACGATTCTTGTAGTTCATCTAACGCACGAATACTTTCAACACTGTGATGATAAGGTTTACCCATCGCGAGAGCATGCGAAACCGCGCGACATTCATTAGCTTGTGACGTCAATAAGCGTTGAAAACGAAATAGCACATCACTACGTTGGAAGGTTGCTGCTAAATCTTGGTAGCGATAATGTGAAGAACTGGCACGTTCATGAATATCTTGTGCGAGAAAATAGATTTTCAAGAAGCGATCACCTGTTGCATTAGGGTGTCCGCGACGCGCACGGTGCAGTAGTGTTGCTTTGGCTGAATTGAGTGCAGCAACCACTTGGGCATTTTTTTGTGCAGCTTCAATACGTAAGGGTTGTGGAATAAGATTAGAAACCGGGTCAAACAGTTTACTTTTACTGTCTAAATAGCGTGAGAATTCAGTAAAAACACGGGCTAAGCTTTGTTGCACGGGTTGGTTAGGCCAAAAGATATGCCAAAGTAATGATAAAGAGCCATACCATGCCGCACCAGCTAATAGAATAACTGGCTGATACCATAGGTTAGGGCTCGTATCTGCCCCTAGCATGGTATAGACAGCGAGTAAGAGCGAGGCAAACGCGATACTGGCGTAACGAGCACCAATTGCCCCCAGCATTATAAAGCCGAATGTAGAGACGAATAAACCAATCGCAAAAAATAGAGGGGTATCAAATAAAATTTCGATAGAAAAAGACGCGATAAGAAAACACGTCAGTGTCATCGCCAGTCCTTTAATTCGTCCTGTTAGGTTATCATCAGTTTCTGCGAGCGCAGCGGCGATAATCCCCAGTACAAGTGGTGTGATTTCGGTAGTTAAGCCTAAGTGCCAACAAGGTAATGCAACACCGACTAGCGCAATTAGTACCCTTATACTGTAGTTAATCCGGTCATTGGCCCAATAGCGGCGTAAATTCAATCTAAAGCGGTTTTTTTGCATGTATGATTAACAATCTTCTGATAAAAAGCGGCAAATGAACCGTTACAATCGTATGTGAGTAACGAAAAAATGACAATGTGTATAAGATAACAAAGTTGAGGTTAAACCACATAAAAAATAATGGCTAATCAAGCTGTAAGACGAAATTTTAATCAACAGCTTATTGCCGTGCTATGGTGAAATACGGGTTGTTGGTAATCAACCGCTATTGGTAATATATACTCAAGTTACCTCAAAATGTTGAAATGAATATGTTGAGGTAACTTAGGTATAAGCAACCTGAATGAAAATTAGGAAGATTTTGGTGAAAAAATGCATTTAAGTGCCAGTGTATTAGCACAGTGGTTTGTGCAAGGTGACTATTTCAGTATTGAGCTGAATGAGCATAGTTTAACTCTTGATAGCCA
This sequence comes from Photobacterium profundum, assembly GCF_003026285.1. Lineage (GTDB taxonomy): Bacteria > Pseudomonadota > Gammaproteobacteria > Enterobacterales > Vibrionaceae > Photobacterium > Photobacterium profundum. Next base: position 506,189 of record NZ_PYOD01000001.1, on the reverse strand, counting down.
GACAGAAACAAGCACGATTTCTTTTGATGATTGGGATGGTGCGATTGAAGTGCATCGTGGGGTGGTGTGGGGTTCATTAGAAATCACCTCTGCTGATCAACAATATTGTTGGACTATTCATGGTTTACCTTGGAAACAATGTAAGCCTTTTGCTGCACGCCTTCTTGAATCATATCGTGATTGGGCGCATGGTCGAGTTGATCGGCTTGATAAAGCCTTACCAGAGGTCCTTAATCGTATTGATAGCTTTGTGACACAGCAAGGTTACTTACGCGAATCAGAACACGATAACTTGTGTAAATTTCTTGATGATTCATTGAATACAACGGGTCTAACTCAAGAGCTTGCTGCGTCTTTTCGCCCTATGGCATTCGAGAGAATAGAACCTTGGCTAGAAGGTAATAGTGATTGGGTCGAAGAAAATAACCGTGAGTGGTTAACGTCAGAATCTGAAAAATGGTCCTCATGGTTTGATAAATTTGAAACATCACCTCTTAACCCCTCTCAGCGTGAAGCCGTATTAATCAATCAAGATCATAATTTGGTTTTAGCAGGTGCGGGTACAGGTAAAACGAGTGTGCTGGTGGCACGTGCAGGCTACCTTGTTGCCAATCAATCAGCACAGCCTGAAGAAATTCTGATGTTAGCTTTTGGTCGCAAAGCGGCAGAAGAAATGCGTGAACGTTTAGCGTTGAAGGTAAACGATAGAATTAAGGTGGCGACATTTCATGCACTGGGCACGCAGATCATTCAATCTGTTGAAGATGAACGCCCGAATGTCTCCCCATTAGCATTGGATGACAAAGCAAAAGCGCAGTGGATTACTTCTATTTTAAAAGAGCAATGGGGAAGTGCTGCATCAGCAAAACGCTGGCAGAAACATTTAACGCAATGGCGTATTCCAGGGTTTAAAGCTGATAACTCTATGGAACAGCAAGCGAAGAATGAGCAGCTAGCGAATTGGGTTTGGCGTCATATTGAATTGATAGGGCAAAGTGGTTTAAGTAAAAGTGACCTTTTAGCGATCATTGATAAAAGCAATAACCCTGCAGCTAAGCAACGAATGAAAAGTGAATTAGGGTTATTGTGGCCCTGTTTTCGTGCTTATGGACAGCATTTGAAATCAAATAAACAAATCGATTTCAATACCATGATTCAAAAAGCGGTTGAATACGTTAATGATGGGAAATTTGTACCAGAATGGCGTTTTATTATGGTTGATGAATACCAAGATATTTCGCCACAGCGCCTGACATTAATTGAAGCTTTATGTCATAGCGAAGAAGAAACAAAACCGCGTCCTACTTTGTTTGCCGTTGGCGATGATTGGCAAGCTATTTACCGTTTTGCGGGAGCCGATGTTAATTTAACGACTGGCTTTGCTGAACGATTTGGCTCAAGTCATATCACTGAGTTAGATATCACTTATCGTTTTAACAGCATGATCGGTGAAGTAGCAAATACCTTCATTCAACAAAACCCGCAGCAACTCAGAAAAGACCTGACAAGCCATAAAAAACAAAAGCGTAAAGCGGTAACGTTATTATGTCAGGATTTACTTGAACAAGAGTTGGTACAGCTTGCTTCTCAGAATGAAAAACCTGTTACGGTGTTGCTGTTAGGTCGAAATAATAAGCAACGTCCTGAAAAACTAAAAGCTTGGCAAACCCAGTGGCCTCAACTCAATATGACGTTTATGACGTGTCATGGTAGTAAAGGGCGTGAAGCTGACTTTGTTTTCATATTGGATGTGAACCGTGGTGTATTTCCTGCTCCAGAGCGTGAAACAGGCTTAGCCGCATGTTTACAATCTAAAAATGAAGGGTATGCCGATGCAGAAGAACGTAGATTGTTTTATGTTGCGCTCACACGTGCGAAAAAGCATGTTTGGGTTTGTGCTGATCCTGAAAAAACATCATCGTTTGTTAATGAGCTGATTGATGATAAATACGCGGTTATGAATAAAATTAAGCGTATGAAAGTAAAATAACATCCATGGTGCTTAATATTGAATTAGAAGCCTCAACCGAGATGTGGTTGGGGCTTTTTTATTCATAACACTCAGCTTTTAGTGGTATGAAAACGATTGCCTTTAACTATTTAATTTATATTCATTAGTTAAATATCATTAAATTTCATGTTGTTATGGCAACTAGCCATAATTAGGAACTATCATTGCATATTTATGCCTGTTATTTTTAATGTACGGTGTTTTATAGTTGTGTTTCACGAAGGATGCCCGCTAGAGGCATGAGGAATCGGATACTTCCCTCTGCAAATTTGCAGACAGCTTGGAGAAACACAACATGAAAAAAATCACATTAAGCCTCGTTGCAATTACGGTTTTGTCAGTATCAAGCGCAGCCAGTGCTGGCGCATTTGTTGGCGGCGGTACGCAAGTTTATCGATTGAGTACGCCTGCTGGAGATGCAGAAACATACGGTGTGTATGCGCAAGGTGGCTATGACTTTGGCATGATTGCTGTTGATGGCAAATTGAGTGCTACATCAGGAGATAAATATGAAACGACTCTTAATGATTCCGTGATCAGTAGCAAGACAATAACTGCTAGCGAAGCGAGTGTGGGTGTAAGCCATCGTTTTGATATGGGTAAATTCTCATTAACGCCTCGTGTTGCCTTAGTCGCGATGACTGTTGATGGCATAGATAAAGAAGACACTGATACGGGGTATGCGTATGGCTTTAATGCGGCCTACAATTTTAATGAGAATTGGGGGATGAACGTTGGCTACACTAAGATTGCTGATGTGAAGATTAATGGTAATGATGTGAAGCCTGATAGTTTTAATTTGGGTGTACAGTATAACTTCTAGCGTCGCTATCACTGGATAGTGATAACGCTATACTCAGCCTTCTTATCGAGTTTTTGAGAAGGCGAGATATGCGATGTAAAAGGAGGTGGCAGCTGAAACTGCCTATACTGAATCTGTGATGACAACTATTTTTCCACAGTGACTCATTGTTTTTAATTTTTCCAAGCCTTTGACTAATTGTTTAAAAGTTAAAACTTCAGTCACCATTGCGTCAAGTTTTCCTTCTGCGACAAGGTTACTTAAGTTATTACCAATATCAGCAAGATGGTAAATATGCTCAGGTGAACCGTGTGCGAATGTGCCGTGTAACGCGACTTCGTGCAAACTAAGCGCTTTTGTTGTTGCCAACAAAGGCACTTGATTAAATTGATCTGCCACCATCACAATATGTCCGTTATAACGGATTAATGCACTCATCATGCTGCCTGATTTTGCAGATATACAGTCGATCACAGAATGAAGAAGATGATCTTCGGTAAGCTCGATAATCCGCATTGCGACATTATCTTTATGAGGGTCGATAACGGCATCGGCTCCATATTGCAATAAACGCTCATGGTGCTGTTGGTCGGCAATCGCATAGACATGAGCGCCTGCAAGCTTGGCTAATTGAACAGCGAACCCGCCGACACCACCACCTGCTCCCGTAATCGCAATATGCTGACCAGGTTTAGCCTGGAGTTTATCGTATACCGCCATCCATGCGCTGTATCCTGCGCAGGGTAGTGCAGCTGCTTGTTGAAAGTCTAAAGAATCCGGAATGCGGCTAACGGCATTTGCTTTAGACGTTACGAATTCAGCAAAACCACCGGCAGTACGTGGGTCGGCAAAAAAAAGTACTCTGTCGCCAGCTTTAAACTGTACAACATTTTTACCCACTTCTGTGACGGTTCCAGATACATCAAGGCCGATCACTTGAGGATAATTCCATGTTGCATACCCCCAGCTTGCAAGTTTGTAGTCCATAGGGTTTAAGCTAACGGCTGCGACTTGAATGCAAATCTCATCAGAGTTGGGTGTTGGCTTTTCTGTATCCTCTAATTCTAGGTGTGTTAATCCTTCCGGTTTGGTGAGTCTCCATGCATTCATACACCACTGCCTCTGCATTATAATAATAATTCTTACTACTATTCTGTTTTATAACCTTATAACTAATTGCACGATCTTGCTTAATCTGAATAAAAAAATGTCTGCAATGAGGTATAAAAAGAAGCGTAATTAACTTTTTCAAGATGGGATAGTGAGGAATAAAGTATTTTTAATAAATAAAAAAGCCTTCTGATAAACAAAAGGCTCAATGAGTCAAAGACGAATTAGCGAAAGACTTTAGCCAATACGTTCAGCAAGGTAAGCTTCATAATCTGGAATTTCGATAGAAATTTCTTCTGCTAATAGTGGTGATGTTATCATAAACTTTGCGCTTGCTCGGTTGGTCGCAACAGGTACATTCCAGACGGCAGAAATACGTAATAGTGCTTTCACATCAGGATCATGAGGAACGGCATTTAGCGGATCCCAGAAAAAAATCATCATATCAATCTTACTTTCTGAAATTAAAGCGCCTAGCTGTTGATCTCCTCCCATAGGACCACTAATCATGCAGTTGATTTTAAGACCTGTTTCTTTGGAAAGAAGGTGACCTGTAGTGCCCGTTGCATACAGAGTGTGTCCTTCAAGTTTTTCTTCAAACTCTTTCACCCAGCGTAAAAGATCTTGTTTACAGTTGTCATGTGCAACTAAGGCAATATGCTTGCTCTTGTTCATTGTACGTGTTGTGACTTGCATGTAGAACTCCAATTTATTCGTACAAAATACGAGAGGTTGCTTGGGTATAATTATAATGATATCTGCGCTCATTAATAACAAAGCTATCTATTGATGTACAACGACATAGGCCGAAAGTATAAGCTAGCGCAAAGACTTATTTTTAGTGGGCAACATCATGGTTTTCAACATTAAATACAGGTCTATATTCTGCTGGTGATAAAGAGTCTGTAATGACCTCTTTGGGAAGGTACTCTGGTGTTAATGGCTGAATTTTTGGTGCTAAATCGAATTCCATCGGCTTATTCTCAAGATAACGTACAGCTTGATCGATAGACATTTGTGCTTGCTGAGCCATTTTATCTGTAGGAGAAAAGAGTATCTTTCCTCGGCGTAATCCACGATAGACACCATGACTCAGGTAGGTCGATATAATTTTCACATCGTCTGTTCTGTGGTTGGTGCGAAGTTCACTGATCGCAACTTCTGCAGCAACAGCTCCACCGACAATATAATTAATATCGGGGTGTTCAATAAAAAGCTGCTGTATAAGGTTACGCTGCAGTTCTTTACTGTTATCAGCCCACAGTGTGCTCACCACTTCGATATCACTGTTTTGTATGGCATCTAAAAATCCAGAGTTGACAGGCTTTGTACCACCACGCTGTTTAGGCCCTGGTAACCATGCCACTTTCACTTTTCCGCTACCTTTAGGGTGACGCTGTGCGAGAAAAACACCGGCTTGTTTTCCCATGTAATACCAATCAACACCCACTTTGGCTTTAATGTTCATTTTAATATCTGGGTCAGTCATATCGATATCATTGGTCATCGAAAAGACAGGTATATCGCCAGTAAATTGCGATAAAATTCCGTTATAAGCCGTTCTATCGACAGTCCCTAAGATAATGGCATCAGCACCCCATTGCTTACAGTATTGTAATTGACGTTTTTGTTTTTTAAGTTCAGGGTAACCGCCTGCCTCTAATACTTTTAATGTAATGCCCAGGGTTTTAGCTTGTTCAACCATGCCATAGTTGATTGAAAGCCAATAGGAGTCTTTGAGATGTGGATAGACGGCACAAACTTTCCATGGCTTCGATACAGATAGAAGCGGTTTAAATGGAATATTCTGCGGTTGCTTTTCATGTTTAAAAGGCGGCTTATACGTGTTTATCTCACGCGCAAACGCAGAATTAAGGGTAAAAAAGAGTAATAAAAACGAAATAATAGATTTTTTGAGCATGATTATTAGCATCTGTACTGATATCGCTGGCAAAATAGTAATGTTTTATTTGGTAGGGTTAAACCCCATTTTTCATATATATGGTTCTAGTCTATGACATTTAACCGAAATGGTATTGGTGGCAAGCTACTTTTAGCATTCTCAGCCATGGCTGCGCTAATGATTTTAGCTGTTGTGATTGGTGTTGCTGGCTTTTCGTTGGTTGCAAAAACAGAAAAAACAGTCATTAATTCGGCAGTCCCCGCTTTGGTAGAAGCTCGTCACCTGTCTGATTTGAGCTCCAGAATTATTTTTACCGCTCAGGTTCTAGCAACGTCAAAAACAGAACATGAGCGTCAACGACAAGGTCGTGCGTTAACCATTTATATTGAAGGGTTGAAAGATAGCTTAACGGCACTAAAAAGCTACCCATTTAATGAAGACTTAATGTCTCAATTAGACGACGATGTTAAGAGCATTATCGATAATCTCGCTTTAATGGGATTATTGGTCGGGCGGCAGATCCGCCTGCAAGCTCAATCCGATGAACTTATCAGTGATATGCTCGTTGCAACACAGCAGGTTGATTCGCTTTCACAATCCCAGGTCTCGAATGCGAGCACTATTGCGGTTGCAAACGTTTCACGTATTTATGATTTAGTTGAGTCTGGTGATAATCAGGCGGTATATAACGCGTTAGATAGCTTAGTTGAAGTCGATATGGATTTGTCTGAGCGTCTTTTTGAGCTGAGGTTTTTAGCTCTTCAAGTCATTAACATGCTCGATGATTCTAAACGGTTAGGTGATATAGGTAATTTAATCCGCTTAAAAGAACGGTTTATTCATGCCGTTAATGTGATGAGCTACCGTGTTAAGTCTGTGGAAGACCCTAGTCGTTCAGCGCAACTGACAGAATTAACGTCTAATTTAAATCGTGGCGGAGTATTATTTGGAGCTTTAGAGCAATTACTGTATGCCAAAAAAGATGTTGAGCGTCTAGACCAACAAAACCTCGTTTTATTTCAGCAGTTAAATAGCACTGTCGACGGTATTATAACTGCGGCAAATGAGGGTACCCAAGAAGCGGTTACAAAAGTTGATGAAACCCTTACCGTTGCAAGAACGACGCTTATCAGTATTTCTGTTATTGGTTTAGCTGCCTTGGTATTAATTATGTGGCGCTTTGTGTATGCGAGCGTTATCTGCCGTTTTAATGATTATAGCCAAGCATTATTGTCGTTAGCCCGCGGTGATCTTGGTATTCAATTGGATATTAAAGGTGATGATGAATTAGCACACATGGGACGTGCCATCATGGTCGCCCGTGATACCGCATCTGAACGGTATCGTTTAATACAAGTTGAGCGAAAAATCCGCCATGAACTGCAACTGCATAAAGAAAGTCTAGAACGATTAGTTGCACAACGCACGTCTGAATTAGAAAAGACCAATAGCCGCTTAAACGAAGAAGTGGTGAATCACGATAAAGCACGTAATGAAGCAGAAAAGGCTAACCGCGCCAAATCAGCTTTCCTCGCGACTATGAGCCATGAAATTCGCACGCCAATGAATGGTGTGCTTGGCACCGCTTCACTGTTAGCAGACACAGGGCTTAATGACCAGCAAGCGCGTTATCTGCGTGTGATCAACCGCAGCGGAGAAACGTTATTAGATATTCTCAACGACATTTTGGATTATTCAAAAATTGAAGCTGGTCATTTGGATATACGACCTGTTGATTTCTCACTGTCAGAATTAGTGTTGGACGTACACAATATGTTGGAAAGTCGCGCGCTAGCTAAACATATTCAATTAGTGAACCACATTGATGACACCATGAACAATGTTTGGTTGGGGGATGTGACGCGTATTCGTCAGATATTGATTAATTTGGTGGGTAATGCGATTAAATTCACCGACCATGGTCAAGTGACGATTGCGGTCAGTATGAATCCAGATATGCCTGATGAGTTACTGTTTGAAGTCACTGACAGTGGCATTGGTATCGAAGAGGCGGAACAAGACATCCTATTTAACGCCTTCAAGCAAGCAGAAGAAGGGCGGAAAACGATTGGTGGTACTGGTTTAGGTTTAGCGATAAGCCGACATATTGTTGCTGCAATGGACGGTGAAATTGGTGTCGACTCAATCATTAATGTTGGTAGCTGTTTCTGGTTCTCCATTCCGTTAGAACGAGGGAAATTGTCGACAGGAATTGAAGGCTCTACGATAACAATACCGCCAGCTCATATCTTATTGGTAGAAGATAACCCCGTAAACAGCATGGTTGCAGAGGGGTTTCTACGACGGTTAGGACATAGTGTGATTACTGCAGAAGACGGCGAAAGTGCCGAGCGTGAATTTAATCGGAATGTATTTGATATGGCGTTACTTGATATCAATTTACCTGATACAGACGGTGTAACCTTATTGCATCGTTTACGTCGTATCGAAGAGGCTAACGGTGAATCATGGGAAGAACCGACGCCAATGGTTGCATTTTCAGCTCACGTATTTAGGGAGGAAGTAGAGCAATATTTAACCGCTGGTTTTGCTGGCTTCTTACCTAAACCTGTTACTGAAAAGCAATTAATAGAAACAATTGGCAGTATTCTAAAAGGAGATAAGCGGGTGGTTGTAGAGAATATTCCATTTGACAATGTATCTACTATTGAGCTTGATATACAAGACGATAACAATGGCGAAAAGAGTGAGCCTGACTCAGTTTTTCCTGTATTAAAAGAATCTGTATTGGGTGATGATTTACAAGTATTAGGTGTCGAACAAGTTCAGAAATTGATCATGTTGTTTGCAACTTCTTCAAGTGAAACCTTGGGTAAACTGCAGCAAGCCGTTGAAGCTTTAGACATGGCTGAGGTTTCTAATCATGCACATACTTTAAAAGGTGCAGCAGGAACGATGGGCTTAATTCGATTACATCAAGAGTGCTTACTTTTTGAAAAAGCAGGTAAATCAGGCTCGCTTGATGGATTGGATATTAAAACGGTTTGTCAGGCTTTTGAAGCATCAAAACACGCATTAGAAAGTACGTTTATACACTCAAGTTAGCTTTGGGGTACTGCATTCATTCTTACGTTTGAATTAATCATAATATTAGAGGCATGATGTTTAGTTATATAAACATCATGCCTTATTTGTATTTAATCCTAGTCAATTTCTTCTAGCGTGATCATCTGTACAAAACGCATCTTTGTGGTGATATAAGCTATTAAATTGATAATTATAAGGTTTATATTTATCAAATTAGAAATATTGCAAGATTAGTGAATATTATTCCATTATAAAAAACAATAGAGAGATACGATGAAGAAGATGACTTTAACTTTGCTTTCTGCTGCTATTTTATCGGCAATCAGTCTAAGTGCTAATGCGTGTACAGGTCTTATCGTTGGTAAAAATGCCTCTTCAGATGGCAGTATTATGATTGCTAGAAATGAAGATTTTGGCATTAATAACTGGAATAAACACTTGGCGTACCGCCCAGCTCAGTTAAATAAAGAAGGGGACTGGGCATTAGGTAATGGGCTTGTTGTACCTATGCCTACGCAGTTTTATGCGTATTCGGCGATTCCTGATTGGGATGCTAATACGGTAAACAGCGACGGTAAATATTACGAAGAACGTGGTATTAATGAATTTAATGTCGCAGTTTCGGCGACAACCAGTGCTGAAGTGAATGAGAAAGCTGCGGCTGCTGATCCTCTGATTGAAAATGGCATCATTGAAGCCGTTATTCCTACTTTGATATTGCCTCAAGTTAAAACTGCTAAACAAGGGGTTGAATTACTCGGTCAATATATCGAAAAATATGGTGCTGGTGAGGGAAATAGCCTATATATCGCCGATGTAAATGAAGCGTGGTTAGTTGAAATCGGCTCTGGCCATCATTGGATTGCAGTAAAAGTACCTGATGATAGCTATGCCATGATAGCCAATGGATTGAGAGTGCATGGGGTTAATCTTAATGCTAACGATGTACTGCATTCTAAAGGATTATTGGATTTTGTTAAGTCAAACGAACTGTTAGATAAGCCTGATGCTAAGTCATTTAATTTTGCCAAAGCATTTGGAGTTATTGGTGATGTTTATAATGTTGACCGTGAATGGTTAGGGCAACATATGCTGTCGGCATCCAATAAGCAGAATACACGATTGCAGCAGTATCCTTTGTTCATGAAGCCCGATAATAAATTGTCGGTAAAAGATGTTGCTGAAGTACTCAGTGCAACCTATGAAGGTACGGCTTTAGCCGATAAAGGTGAGCGTCCAATACGTGTTGAACGTCAGTTAGAGTCCCATATTATCCAGCTACGTAAAGATATGCCTAAAGAACTGCAAGGTTTGATCTGGCAAAGTTACGGCGTATTGGCTGAATCGGTTTTAGTGCCGCTATATAGCAGCTTACAAGATTATCCGACCCCTTATACCATAGGGGATGATAGCTATTCTGATGACTCTGCTTATTGGCAATTCCGCAGCCTAACCGCTTTGGCTACCGCGAACCCCGACAAGTACTTACCTATGTTAAATGAGGTATGGAATAAAGAAGAAACCAAGCTATATAAGCAAGTTAATAGCATGGATAAAACACTGAAAACGCTCTATAAAACAGATAAGCAAGCAGCGTTAGATATGGCATCAGATTATTCTTACGGTCAGCTTCAACGCACATTAAGCATGGCGACTGAAACACGTTATAAGATGATGACAGATATGACTAAAAGTACCGAGAAAAAGTATTCAGAAGAAGAGTTTAAGAAAATAATGAGCTTGTAATACCATTCTGGATAATAAAAAGCCCCGATAGTTTTCACTATCGGGGCTTTAATCAGCTAGCGCTTAAAGGGAAGAATTACTTCTTCTCGTTAGCTGCTTTAACTTCTTCGATTACTGTCGCTGCAACGTTTGCAGGACATGGTGCGTAGTGTGAGAACTCCATAGAGAACTGACCACGACCAGAAGTCATTGTACGTAGGTGACCGATGTAACCAAACATTTCTGAAAGAGGTACGTCAGCTTTAATACGTGAACCAGTTAGACCAGCTTGTTGGTCTTTGATCATGCCACGACGACGGTTAAGGTCACCGATAACATCACCAACGTGATCTTCTGGAGTGAACACGTCAACAGCCATGATAGGCTCAAGAAGTTGAGCACCAGCTTTAGGCATAGACTGACGGAATGCGCCTTTCGCTGCGATTTCAAATGCTACTGCAGATGAATCGACTGCGTGGAAGCCACCGTCTAGAAGTTCAATTTCAACGTCAAGAACAGGGAAACCAGCTAGAACACCAGTATCCATCATGCCCTTGAAGCCTTTTTCGATTGCAGGCCAGAATTCTTTAGGAACGTTACCACCAACAACAGATGATGTGAACGTAAAGCCTGAACCTACTTCGCCTGGCTTCATGATGTAGTCGATCTTACCGAACTGACCAGAACCACCAGATTGTTTCTTGTGCGTGTAGCTATCTTCAACTGGCTTCGTGATAGTTTCACGGTAAGCAACTTGAGGAGCACCAACAATAAGGTCAACGCCGTAAGTACGCTTAAGAATATCAACTTTGATATCTAGGTGAAGTTCACCCATACCTTTAAGGATAGTTTCGCCAGTTTCTTCGTCAGTGTGAACTAGGAAAGACGGATCTTCTGCAACCATTTTACCGATCGCGATACCCATTTTCTCAGAACCGCCTTTATCTTTAGGCGTTACAGCAATCGAGATTACTGGAGTAGGGAAGATCATCGCTTCAAGCGTACACTCGTGCTTAATATCACAAAGAGTGTGACCAGTTTGAACGTTCTTCATACCCACAACGGCGATGATATCACCAGCTTGTGCTGAAGTAAGTTCGTTACGCTCATCTGCTTGCATTTCAACCATACGGCCGATACGTTCAGTCTTACCAGTTGCACTGTTAAGAATAGTATCGCCTTTATTCAGTTTACCTGAGTAAATACGGATGAAAGTAAGAGCACCGAAACGGTCGTCCATAATTTTGAACGCAAGCGCTTTTAGTGGCTCGTCAACAGATACAGTCGCTACTTCGCCAGTTGGCTCGCCAGTTTCTGGATCAGTTAGCGGCTGTGGATCAACTTCCGTTGGAGACGGTAGGTAATCGATAACAGCATCAAGAATAAGTTGCATACCTTTGTTCTTGAACGCAGAACCACAGTACGTAGGGAAGAATGAACAGTCACGAGTACCTGTACGGATACACTTCTTAACTTGTTCAATCGTAGGCATTTCGCCTTCCATGTACGCTTCTAGAAGGTCATCGTCTTGCTCTAGAGCAGTTTCGATTAGTTCTTCACGGTAAGCTTCTACATCGTCAACCATGTCCGCAGGAACATCAGTGATTTCGTAGTTTTCAGGAAGACCAGTGTCATCCCAAATGAATGCTTGACGGCTTAGTACGTCAACAACACCAACGAAGTCGTCTTCACGGCCGATTGGTAGAGTCATAACTAGTGGCACAGCACCAAGAACTTTCTTGATCTGATCAACAACAGTTAGGAAATCTGCACCCATACGGTCCAGTTTGTTAACGAAAATAATACGTGCAACTTCTGAGTCGTTCGCGTAACGCCAGTTAGTTTCTGACTGAGGCTCAACACCACCAGAACCACAGAATACACCGATGCCGCCATCAAGTACTTTAAGTGAACGGTATACTTCAACAGTAAAGTCAACGTGTCCAGGAGTATCGATAACGTTAAAACGGTGGTCTTTCCAGAAACAGCTTACTGCTGCAGACTGGATAGTTATCCCGCGCTCAGCTTCCTGTTCCATGAAGTCAGTTGTTGATTCGCCATCGTGAACTTCACCAGTTTTGTGGATCTGACCAGTAAGTTTCAGGATACGTTCAGTCGTCGTGGTTTTACCCGCATCAACGTGCGCGAAAATACCAATGTTTCTGTATTTCGATAAATCTGACATTGTCTTTCTCTATAGATAATGATGTTCTTAATTCGGCGGGAGTATACCACTTATTACCGCAAACAGAACATAGGTTCAGGGTTATTAAGTGACCATTTGTACCGCTTTTTTCATTAAACGATGAAATGTCGGCATCTAGCTAGCAATTATAGAGGGTAATTGCTGAGCTGTTTGCCCATTTGACGATGAAATCGACTCGTTCAGAATGACTAGCTTGTACAGATAACGTCACAAAAGAATATGTTTTCATGAAGTCGCACAACTATTGTTGGCAACATCAGCATCGTTTTCGATGATCTCCTAACCTAATAACTAAATAAACTAGGATGAGAATAGTGCGTGATTATGAAGACTTTAGTGCCAAAGTTAAACCTAACATTTCGATATTTGGTATAACTTCTTTATATTTTTTGAGAATACGCTACAAGTTTTATTAACTTGTAGCGTTAGACGTTGATTTAAGCAGTCAGAAGTTAATTACTTTCTTCTACTTCTTGAATGCGTTCTTTGCGCATCTGCTCTTCAAGCATAACGGCATTGATTTCTTCTAATACAGCATCAACATCTGCAAGCTCGGTGCTTTCTTCAAAGCAGCCAGTTAATTCTACATCAGGCTGTAGATTACCTTCTTCATAAAGAGCCCAGATTTCTTTAGCAAACTGAGTATCAAGTAATTCAGGTGCGTATTGTCCGTAATAGGCCGTCATGTTATTAACATCACGTTCTAGCATCCATTTGGCATTGTTGTTAGCTGATGCATCAACGGCTTGAGGAAGATCGATGATTACCGGTCCGTATTGATCAACTAATACGTTAAATTCAGATAAATCACCATGCACAATACCAGCACATAACATACGCACGACACTTCGCATTACAGAAGCATGGTCGATAAGTGCCTGCTCTTTAGTAATAGAGACGTCATTTAAACGTGGGGCAACTAAGCCTTCGTCATCAGTAACAAGCTCCATTAACAGTACGCCATCAAAGCATCCGTAAGGCTGAGGTACGCGAACCCCCGCATTAGCAAGAGTGTATAACGCGTCAACTTCTGCGCTTTGCCATACTTGTTCTTGTTGGTCTCGACCGAATTTGGAGCCTTTTTCCATTGCACGTGCGCGTCGGCTATTTTTTACTTTTCGGCCTTCACGGTATTGCGCAGCTTGTTTAAAGCTACGTTTATCTGCTTCTTTGTACACTTTCGCGCAACGAATGTCGTCACCACAACGTACAACGTAGACAGAGGCTTCTTTGCCACTCATTAATTGGTGTAGAACGTCGTCTACTAACCCATCATCAACCAGAGGTTGGATTCGTTTTGGTATCTTCATAGCGCCGTTATACATGAGTTATGTGTCGGATGGAATACAGGAAAATAGATCTTTTTGCTTTGTTTACCCTAAGTATCGATTGTGCGGTACAATTTAAGACGTAAGTTATCAAATGAGCGACATACAATGTCTCAAGAAGAAATTGAAGTAGAAGCGATTGGTATTGAAGTATCCTCTCAACCGATTGAGCTTTATAAAGTATTAAAAATTGCCAACGCAGTAAGTGGCGGTGGTGAAGCAAAAATGGCCATATCTGAAGGTTATGTTGCTGTTAACGGTGAGTTGGAACAACGTAAGCGCCGTAAAATGTATGACGGTGATTTAGTTGAATTTAACGAAGAATATTATGTTGTGCTGTGTGATCAACCAGTACAAGAGCCTTCTGATGAGCCAGTAAAAAAGAAGACGGAAAAGCCCGCAGCTAAGAAACCTCAGTCCAAAAATGCTAATAAAGGCAGCAAACTTAAGAAGAGTGCATCGAAAAAGGCAAATAAGGGTAGCCAGAATAAACCCTCAGAACCTAAAGCCGTTAATAATGCAGATCAATCAACGGGTCGAAAGTTGATGAGTTTTTGATTGTACGGTTGATGCTCTTGTAACAAAAGAAAAAGACAAAAGGCATAGAGATGAAAATAGGTGGTTTCATTGCGAGTATCCTTCTTTGTATATCATGGCAAGCATCGTCTGCAACGGTGTCACCTATTTCAGATGTGTTATGTCGGAATATGACGCAAGCAGGGGTGATGGACAACACTGCTCCTGTTCAATGCCAACGTTTGAGGCAAGTGACATTTAACTATGTCGATTTTGATGGCAAGCGGTATAACAATGGACATCTTGTTGTGTTGGATGCCGTTGCACCTTATGTTGGCCATATTTTTGATTCTTTATTTTCTGCCAAATTTCCGATCAACAAAGCGGTTACCATTGAACATTATCAAGGTGATGATGATCGTTCGATGACAGATAATAATACCTCAGCTTTTAATTACCGATCGATCAGTGGACAACGCTCGTTGTCTTTACATGCGTATGGTCTAGCGATTGATATTAATCCCGTACAGAATCCATTTGTTGAATTTAGTAAAGCAAATACCGCGACATTTAAGCCGCAGGCTGGTATTAAATATGCGAACCGGATGAAATACCGATTTGGTAAAACAGAAAGAGAGGGTATGGCAGAAGAGGTTATCGAGCTATTTGCTAAAAATGGTTTTCAATATTGGGGCGGTTTTTGGGATACCCCTATTGATTATCAGCACTTTCAAGTGAGCCGAGATATGGCCAATCTGATGATTGCAATGAATAGCCAGCAAGCGAGCATGTTCTTTAAGCATTATGTCGATTGGTATCAATCATGTAGTCGCTTTTATCCTCAAGCGCATTCACAGCATAAATTTAATGATTATGTCGAATACCTGAAAGATAAGTTAGAGGTATCATCATTAAGTCAAGCGTACGCTCGTTCACCTTCACGAATTATTCAAGCCATACAGGTTGATTCTGTACGATCTGCTATTTGTGTAAAGCGATAATGTTTATTCTTTATTAATCAATGCTTAGCATTTATTGCTTAAGAATTAATTTTATACCGTTATATTTATTCGACTTCCTGTGTTTGTTGGGTTCTTTGGTGGTGCATCGCCCATTTTTGAATACCCAGTAAAGTTAGGAATACTTGAAGCACTTCTAGGTTGAGCGACCACTGGTGGTATAGCGATTTCTTTGGTGGAATTATTCGCGTTGAACGCATTCTGAGCTTGCCAGTATTGATGCTGAGCACCATATACATTTGCGAGAGCAATATTCGCCATATAACCACCTTAGTTCAAAGATAACGTCAGTAACGATGTCTTTATCCTATCAAGGTGTTGTTATATTGATCAATAGAACGGCGTACAATTATTGTCAATTTATTGTCAATTTACGGTCAGTGTGATGTCATAGCCTTTAGTTTTAGTGCTTTCTTATACTCATTCTGATAATTAATTACTTTTAAAACAGGCTATTATTTCCTTTCCATTTTGGCTACAGACAAGAATGTTGTCATTTCCTCAATATCTAGATAACCATCTGCTTTTTTGTGTTTTCGTAAAAACTGATAGCCAGAAATCACTTTTACTAATTCGATGGTTTGTTCATTGGTGAGTGTTTGGCCTGTTACTGCTGTGTATGCCGCTATTAAAGCATCTTGATCAACCACTTCAGCATGGCGATATAAATAACCACAGCCTGTCGCTAACCATTCTAAAGAGCAGTTTGCCCGTATTGCGATTTGGTTTGCTTTGGTGAAACTTGGCTCACTGCCTTTTAAATACTTACGGATAAGCGCTTCGCTGATATCTACGCGGCGTGCAAAACCACTCACACTCTCTTCTCCGATTAAGGTTTTTAGGCGGTCGGCAAATGTCATAATTTCGTACTCTAGTTCGAGGTTTCATTGTTATAGCATTGCTGCCATTGAGAAACCAGCATAGGATGAGGGCAGTTTTTTATGGAGAATGATGATGGTTAACAAGGTTGAGTTAGTACCACAAGGTCCACAGTTTTCTGAGCTTGTTCAAGGTTATTGGCGCTTAGGCGATTGGGGTATGAGCGCTCAAGAGCGTCTTTCATTCCTAAAACAGCACGTTGAAATGGGTATTACCACGGTTGATCACGCTGATATTTATGGTGGATATAGCTGCGAGCAGCTTTTCGGTGAAGCCATTGCATTGGAACCAAGCATGCGTGATCAAATTGAAATCGTGACTAAGTGCGATATCAATTTATGCACCGATTCTTTCCCTGATCGAAAAATTAATCACTACGATACGAGTAAAGAGCACATTTTAGGCTCTGTGAATAATTCATTGTCTCGTTTGAATATTGAAAATATTGA
Organism: Photobacterium profundum; assembly: GCF_003026285.1. Classification (GTDB taxonomy): domain Bacteria; phylum Pseudomonadota; class Gammaproteobacteria; order Enterobacterales; family Vibrionaceae; genus Photobacterium; species Photobacterium profundum. The sequence goes on along the minus strand of NZ_PYOD01000001.1, from coordinate 489,193 downwards.
TGTGCTTCTTATCCACCGTCCTGATGCGCTAATGGATGCTGATGAAGTCGCTGAAGCCTTTGCCCAATTGAAACAGCAAGGAAAAGTGAATCATTTTGGTGTTTCTAATTTCTCAGCGGCACAATTTGATTTGTTGCAATCGCGCCTTGATGCACCATTGGTTACTAATCAAGTAGAGATTAATCCGCTCAATTTTGATGTTGTTCATGACGGTACACTCGATCATTTACAAATGAAACGCACTAAGCCTATGGCGTGGTCTTGCCTTGCTGGTGGCGATATTTTTTCTGGTCAATCTGAACAGCAAATTCGTGTGCGTGATGAATTAGAGCTGATTCGTCAAGAAGTGGGAGCTGTAAGTATTGATCAAGTGATTTATGCTTGGGTAAAACGCTTGCCATCTAATCCAATAGCGATTGTTGGTTCAGGTAAAATTGAACGTGTTCAAGCCGCTGTTGAATCATTGAATATTGAGCTAACACGTGAACAGTGGTTCCGTGTATGGGCGGCGTCTAAAGGGCACGGTGTGCCATAGACGTTACTATATTTCAGCGTAAGTAATTTAAACGTTATTCAATGAAAAAAACGGTAGCTTAGAGATATAAGCTACCGTTTTTGCATCACCTAAAACGCGCTGTCTATTAACTAAGTTAGAGCGTCATCATTTGAGGTGGTTTTATATCACCGGTGTTGGTCGGATTCGATTTATCGCCACTCCATTCATACCAGCCGCCGTCAAATACGCTGATATTTTCCCAGCCCATTACGTAAGCGTAGAAAAACGTTGAAGAGGCACGCCAACCTGTACCGCAATAGAAAGAAACATCCTGTGCGGGTGTAATGTTCCATTCCTGCCAAATACGAGTGATATCTGTAGCACTTTTCATGGTTAAATCGGGGTTACGAAAATCTTCAAGATGGTTTGCATCACTACCTGCATGTCCCCACTTTGAACCTTCAATACGTCCTTTGGGCTTGATGTATCGGTAACCACTAGTCACACCGATATATTCATCCCAAGTACGAATGCTCACTAAAGATTGTTCATCTTCTGGTTTGGTTAGCATTTCTTTTGCTTCAGGAATATCGATGATTAATTCGGGGTTAGCTGGAATAGTCTTACCAAAATCGACTTTATCCTTGTTGGTATTGAGTAACGGTTCAGTAGTGAACCCTGCGTTAACCCACGAGGTCCAACCGCCATTGAGTAAACGTACATCATCGACACCCGCATACATCATCATACTTGCTGCACGTGCTGCTGCTGTGTTATCGCGTCCATAAAGAATCACGGTGGTGTCATAACGAATACCAAGATCACGAATAATCTCAGTCAGTTTTTCGTCACTCACACGATTCCACCATGGTTCAGATTCAATTCTATTGGTATTAAGGTACAGAGCCGTTGGGATATGTGATGCAAGGTATTTACCTGGGGGGCCCCAAGCAACCTCGACCAATTTATACCCTTTTTTAGGTGCAAATGCTGACTGCTTACCTTCTACAACATCTTTTACCCATTGAGGTGAAACAAGATATTGGAATTTAGGTAAAGCCTCTAGTTCCCCGGTGTAATTCTGAAGGGGTTCATCGATGATACTGACATTTTTTAAGCCCTGCGTGTTAAGTGCTGAACTGAGTAGTTGGCTGCCCGTCTCATTGCAATATAAATACGTCGGCTTTCTCGTATCGATCTGTTTTTCTGTGAGTAAAGTTTGTAACGATTCCGGTGAAAGATCGTTGATCCAGTTGGCGTCAATATTGATTGCACCTGGAATATGGCCACCTTGAGTGGCACCGTCTTCTGGCCAACCGTTGTAATGATTACTTGAACGACAATCAATTATTTGAATATCAGAGGCTGGCATAACTGAAAGATCATTAAAGCTAATCGTCGTAGCTTGTGCCGAAAAACTGGCAAAGACAATGGCAGGGAAAACCGCCTTGGGAATGAAATACATCATAAAACCCTAAAAATAAAGAAGAAAAATATTATAAAGAAATTCATTGCAGCATAAGAAGCGCTGGATCATGACATTCTAAATCAATCATAAATATTTTGTGTAAATAGATCTCAGCTAATCCCACTTAAACTGTGAGTATTTGCCGTGCGTTCCCTCAGCTATAATCCATCCGCTCAATATAAAATATAATTAAAAGCTGAAACTAACGACTTGTTATCTGGCGTGGTATTTGGCTTCCTTTTAGTAATAACCAGTCTGCAATCTGCTCTGGATTTACGATCCAGTCCGCAAAAGGAAATAAAATGGCTCAATATGTAGTATGTGCATTGTATAAATTTGTTGCACTTGAAAATTTCGAAGCGATCCGTCAACCACTGACAGACGTGATGGAAAAGAACAAAATCCGCGGTACATTATTGCTGGCAAGTGAAGGCATTAACGGTACGGTTGCATCTACTCGCGAAGGTATCGATGCATTGTTGGCGTGGTTTAAACAAGATCAGCGCTTAGCAGATGTGGTTTATAAAGAGTCATTTGATGAAAACCAACCGTTTAATCGCACCAAAGTAAAATTAAAAAAAGAAATCGTGACAATGGGAGTCGAAGGTATCGATCCTCGTCATGTTGTGGGTACGTATGTAAAGCCTAAAGATTGGAATGCATTAATTGCTGATCCTGATGTCTTTGTTGTCGATACTCGTAATGACTACGAAATTGAAATTGGCACATTCAAGCATGCTGTTAACCCTGAAACAGAGTCGTTCCGTGAATTTCCAGAATACGTTGAAAAGAACCTAGACCCCGAGAAGCACAAGAAAGTGGCCATGTTCTGTACGGGTGGTATTCGTTGTGAAAAATCGACAGCATATTTGAAAGAGCAAGGTTTTGACGAAGTGTATCACTTAGAAGGTGGCATTCTTAAATACCTAGAAGAAGTGCCTGCCGAAGAAAGTTTGTGGGAAGGTGAATGTTATGTCTTTGACGGTCGCGTAGCGGTCGATCATCAGTTAGAGAAAGGTCAGTATTCAGTTTGTAATGCCTGCCGTTTACCCATTACTGATGCAGATATGCAGCATGAGCATTTTGAAAAAGGTGTGAGTTGTCCTCGCTGTATTGATAAACATACTGAAGAGCAAAAAGGACGTTTCCGTGAACGTGAAAAGCAAGTTCAGCTAGCGAACCTACGTGGTGAGCAGCATGTTGGTGGTGAAGCTGACAAAATTATTGAAGCACGACGTAAAGAAAAACTACAGCGTAAAGAGCAACAACGTGCGACAAAGAAATAAAAAGGCTACAAAAATTATGATTGCTGTTGAAGGACTTCTTCAATAGCATCTGAACATAGCTTAACCAAGAGTGGCGGTGTTTGATTAAACGCATGCATCGCATAAACCGTCACTTGCGGTAGCTGGTATCCAACCATTGCTGACTTTAATGTTCCTTTCTTTGCTCCCTCCCTAAATAAAAATTCAGGCACAATACCGACACCAGCCCCTGATTCAATCAAAGCTAATGCTGTATGAATCGAATCCGTGAAGCGGGTTGCTGTAAATGTGGTTAAAATTGACTCCGGTATTACAGTGTTTTGGCTAATACGTTCAAAATGATGAACAACTTTTTGTTTTTGCCAACTATTTGCCACGTATAAGCACTTTTCAAATTCTATGTTTTTTCCTATTTTGAAATGTGGTGCGCAGCAAAGCACATCTCGAAACTGCCCGATACGTCGTTGCTTTAGATTACTAGCAGGTGATTCGCCTACCCGTATCGCAAGATCGATTCCGGTTTGGAGTAAATCTACCCGTTGGTCATTGGCAGATAGCGTTGGTTGTATTTCTGGGTACTGAGCGACGAGCTTGCCAACCGCTGGCGCGACGATCGTTCCCATTAATGCATGAGGTGCAGTAATATGAATATGCCCTTTGGGAGTTATTTGACTTTCTCTGGCGTTATCCCATGCTTGTGTCGCCAATTGATTCATTTGTTGGCATTTTTCAAAAAAATCTTTTCCGGCTGGTGTTAATGTTTGTCGGCGGGTTGTGCGTTTTAATAACCCTACGCCTAGCTCATCTTCAAGTACTTTAAGGTGTTGGCTAACAACAGACTTTGACAAGTTAAGTGATTCGGCCGCTGCGCTGATCGAACCCGATTCAACAACTTTCGCAAAAACTGACATATGACGAAGATAATTCACTTTAATTGTCCGTATTTATATTTGCTCTAATATATTGTTCGTGAAAATAGAACAGTCATTTCTTATTGTTTGGTTTTTAAGTGTTAATTATTTCACTATATTTGTCATTAGAAATCTTACTAATGGTGGAAATAATAATGACAATGAACACACAAAAGACTCTTGTACTAGACGCCTGCAAGCAAGGCATTGAACGTTGGAAAATCGCTTTTAATACCCAAAATGCTGCAGGGTGTGCTGCTGAATATGAAGCTGATTGTGTTATGCATGCTCGACCATTTGGTGTATTTACGGGACGTGAAGAAATTCAGGCTTTTTGGCAAAAAATCATGAGTGATGGTTTTTGCGATGTTGATTATCAAGATACGAAATGGGAAGCCAAGGGTGATAACGGTTTTATTCTAACGTCATCTTGGACAATGAATAAAGCATTTGGTGTTGTGCATCGTGAGCATTGGTTATTGCAAGCAGACGGTACTGCGAAGTTACATTCAGATGACTTTGAGGTACAAGGTGAGCGTTAATTTACCCTCATAACAGATCATCTAAAAGCCCTCATGTTTTCACTCGCTTTAGTGAATAAATGTGAAGGCTTTTCTCTTTGTTTACGAGCCCTCAGAATTATCCCCGTCATGTTTCACTGCATACCGAATTGCAGCCCCACAAATCATAATTAACAAAAAAGGAATGGTAGCGACGGTGTATTCTGCCCATGCTTGATATGCAATGCTTTTTGCCAGAAGTAAATGCCCTAGAATTAATAATGCAGCACAAAGTAATGCCACCATCATCAACCTGCCTTCACTGCCAATAGACGATATTTTCATTCTTTTTATCTCCTTATTTTACCCAGTAATCTCAATTAACTCTGAATCCTGCATATTGAGGGAGTTTGGGTATACCAGCCTTTATTAAACTGCATGAGTGACAAAACAAGGTAACACAATCAGTGAATTAGAAGGGTATAACAGTTAGGTAGTGATTCTGTATGTAGTGTGATGAGGCGCATAGTTGAATTATGAATTTCTTTATTTTAACAGACACGATGACGATAAATTGAACCAATAGTGCTCTATGCTGTATCAAATTAGTGGGGCCTTTTATGTAAGACAGATATTTTCAGGATAAGCTGATGCAATTAAAATTAACAATGTTGGCAACGGTCTTAAGTATTTTCAGCCCGTTCTTGTGGGCTACGTCTCCTAGCTTTGATTGTGATAAAGCAAGTAGTCAGGTTGAAGAGCGTATTTGTACGGATGATGCCCTTGCTGTATTAGACATAAAGATGAAAAAGGTTTATGAGCAAGCGCTCCAGAATATTCCTGATTCAGAACGTTCAACAATGAAAGCGATGCAAAGGGGCTGGATTAAAGGCCGTAATGAGTGTTGGAAAGGACAAGACGAGCGAGCTTGTGTTGAATATGCCTATAAAAGTCGAATAGTAGCGTTACAAGTTGCTGGCGGGTTGATCGAAGTACCTTCGCCTGTTGATTTTGATTGTCAAAATATGACTGATAAGCCCGTTACCGTCGTTTTTTATAATCAAACTGACCCTGCCAGTGCACTGATCACCGTCGGTGATGATCAAGCGTTAGCCTTCTCGACTCAAACAGCGAGTGGTGCTCGATATGACGGTCAAAATGTCAGTTTATGGGAACACCAAGGTGAGGCCTCTCTCGAATGGTTTGGTACAAAAATGCAATGCCAAGCCATAAAGCAAACAGAGGGTAGCTTGCAATTGAATTGCCTTAATAATGAGGCTCAAGATCCAATCAATCCAGTGGCTATGAATGCGAGCAATGATGCATTTTCATTTTCAGCATTAAAAAATACAGCCTATCAGGGCTTTGAAAGTGGCGCTTATCGTCGAGTCGTTTTGAATAATGGATTATGGGTAGGCGAACCCTATCAACCTGGGGGCGTAGTTGCACCGCAAGTTATGCTTATTGATGGTATAAAAGCGACCGGGGATTTAAACGGTGACGGTGAAGATGAAGCTGTTGTGCTATTAAATTATGCTCCAGGTGGAACAGGGCAGTTTTTGAATTTAGCGGTTATGTCAAAGTCGGGAACTCAAGCATCAGGTAAAGCTGACAATGTAGCAACCATATTTGTCGGTGATCGGGTACGTGTTCGCGATCTTAAGATTAAAAATGGCAAGATTGTTTTAGATGTTGTGCAAGTTGGTCCTAAAGATTCCATTTGTTGCCCAGGAGAAGTGGCAGAACGAGTATGGCAATTAAATGGTACGACGTTACAAGAATTAGAGTCGAATAAGCAAACGTCACGGCTAAGTCCTAAAACATTAGCTGGAAGTTCTTGGGTACTCGAGAGTTGGCGCTACGGTGAATCTGCATATCAATCAAAACCTATTACGTTGTCTTTCCAAGATAATAAATTCGTTGGGCAATCGGGCTGTAACCGTTATTTCACTACAGTGAAAGCGGGGATAATGCCGGGTGATATTTCAGTATCGCCACCGGGCTCAACGCGTAAAGCTTGCAAAGATCCAAAGCTATCAAAAAACGAAAATCGCTTTTTAAAACAGCTTAAAGACGTTCATCAGTTCTCATTCTTTGCGGGTAAACTAGCGTTAAGCTATGGGCAGGGCAATCATTATGGAGTGATGATTTTCTCGCTTGATTCATCGTTAAAATCTGAGTAAAGAAAATTAAAGCGCAGCCAATATTCGTTCATAACAATGCCATTTATGAATATTGGCTGCGTTTTTAATGGTAGCTCTAACATCAAAAATTGAATTGTAATCCATTATTCTTGAAGTTGAATGCCACCCTTTGTTTGCGCTTTTTTAAGTAAAGCAAGGCGCTGAATGTCTGATTCAGACTGTATATCGTTAGATAAATCAGGCGCTGGGATGCTGTCTGCTGTATCTAAATGCTGAGTGAAAATATAATTTTTATTAAACGTTAACATGTGTAATGGCTCTGTGCTGTGTGTACTTATGCATAATATGTTGTCGTCTGCTGGTTAATAAAGCATCATCCCTATTCTTTTTTTTAGTAGATGAGGTAGCAGGCGTAGATTGAATCAATGACGGTGTAGTTATCATTTTTTTGATTAAACATGCTTGCTACCTTCAACAAATCACTTGCTAGCGTGGTCTTTTAATTGTTGGACCGCTTGTTTTGCAGAATTAAATGCAAAGTTATTCAGTTCAATGTCTTGCAGCCTGATCCATTCGACTTTTTCTACATCATCCCTGGCTTTTAGTGCTGGTTTTTCGTCTAAGGTAACAACGAAAAAAGTATCACAGGTTTTATATTCAATACTTTTGTAATGGTATGTATTTGGGTATGACGCGATATATTTTGCATCATGCACGATAAAATCGAGTTCTTCTTCTAACTCTCTTGTTAAGGCTTGCTCAAGCGATTCATCAGGGTCAACAAACCCTCCAGGAAGATCTAACATCCCTTTACCTGGCTCTCTTGCTCTAGTCGCAACCAATATTTCATCTTTATAGCAGATACCGGCTAGAACAGCCGCAGCTGCATTGTGAAAATACGTGAAATCACAGGTATCGCAACAAAACACTTTTGGTGGTTGAAAGGCTAAACTAGCTTCACCACAAGATGGACAATAGTGTTGTTTTGTTTTAGAGGTACCTAGCCAAGTTAGAATAAAATCGGCAATGTCTTGTGGTTGGTTAAGATCGAGTATTGGTAGTTTGCAATGCTGTTTGGCTTGTACGATTTCATCGGTTGTGAATGCAATGATATGTTCATCATTCGAGTACAACACAGGTTTCTCATAAGCAGGGCGATGAATTTCGATTTTTGGGAATGTCTCATCCCGAAACCCTTCTACTAACACAAGGTCCAATTGGTCGTGATCTAGTTGAGTCAAACATTCTGCTAATGCCGGTTCGTCACGTTCGGGGGCGGAATATTCGAAATACAACATGTGGCGTGATTTTGTGGCTAAAAGAGTTTGGTCGCAACCAGCATGACGAAGGCGATAACTATCTTTCCCTGGCTTATCGGGGTCGATGTTATGGTGACTGTGTTTGACTAAACCAATACGTAACCCTTGCTGTTTTAACAACGGAATCAGCTTCTCAAGTAAGGTTGTTTTACCTGAACCACTGTAGCCAGCAAAACCAATGATTGGGGTCATCTTCGTCTCAATACGTCATTGTAAAAATAGAGAGGCATTTTAGAGGAAATAAGACGTCACGTCATTGCCAGTTAACCGCATATTTTTTGCTACATAAACGGCATAGTTATTTAATTATTGTATTGAAGCTGAGTAATTGATGAATTTTTACTCCTGCAATGCATATTCGGTCTAAAGTTATTTTGTAGCTAGATTATTCAATTGTCTGACGGCTTGAGCGATAAAGTAACAACGAGAAAAGTGAAAGATAAACAGGATGGTGTCTTTCACATCGAATAATTAATAATAATGGCATCAGGGAGAGTGCAATGTGGGCGACGTTGGATTTTGAAGCTTCTGGATTATCAGATCAATCTTACCCAATTGAAGTAGGTTATTCTTTACCAGACGGTAATGGAGAAAGTTTACTCATCAACCCTTTAACAGCAAGCGATGTATGGCAGCATTGGGACGATTATGCTGAACATGAAATACATCGAATTTCACGAAAAGAACTTGAAATTAAAGGAAATCAAGTGGTTGAAGTGTGCCAACATTTAAATGCTGTTCTTGGTAAATTTGAACATGTTTTTTGCGATAGCCAATGGGATCTTTTTTGGTTAGGCCGGCTTTATCATGCGGCGCACATGCGACCCTCATTTATGTTGACAGAAATTGGGCACTGGCTAATGCAAGAAAATGGTATTGAGCGATCACGTTTTCAATTGGCATTGGAAGAGCAAGGTCCGATAAAGCACCGAGCCATGGAAGACGCTAAACAAATTCGACTCGCAATAACACGTTTAGTGGAATGAAAGAGTATAGTAAGGCAGATTAAATCATGACACTGTAGCTACTGGTAAAGTGGTTACAGTCGTTTGTTAAATCGCTACAATCACACCATTATCCCTTTCTTCTTGAGTGGCTCTTGTTAACCCAAACTCTACGTGTTGCCATGTTTAATGTCTCTATGTCTGAACCTGTATCAGGACAAATTCTTAAACAAACCGCCAACGCTGAAAATAAACGCTTCTCTAAACTCGCAGCCATTATTCAATCTGTTCGTTCTGATGTGTTGTTACTGTGCGAATTTGATCACCCAGGCGATGGAGGTGATGACGGTGCAGTAGCCAATTTTCGTCGTCATTATTTGGCTGTACCTCAGCATGGACAAGACGAAATCGACTACCCTTACCAATACTGCCCGCCAAGTAATACTGGGTTATTAAGTCCGTTTGATTTAAATGGCGATGGCGTAATTAGCCTGCCGGAAGATGGGGTGGGTTTTGGTGAACATCATGGTCATTTTAGCTTTGTGATTTTGTCTCGCTACCCCATTCAAGTCGATCAAATTCGCAGCTGGCAGCATCTATTATGGAGAGACATGCCCGCGCATTGTATGCCAGAAGGCTTCTACAGTGAACAAGCACAAAGTGTATTGCGTTTGTCGTCAAAGAATCATGTTGTTGTACCTATAGAAGTGAATAATCAGGTTATTCATTTATTGTGTTGCCATCCAACTCCGCCTGTTTTTGATGGTGAAGAAAAGCGTAATGCGTGTCGTAATCATGATGAATTACGTTTAGTAACCGATATTATCAATAACGCTGATTATTTAGTGGATGACAACGGTAAAAATGGTGGGTTATCAAAGGGTGATTCGTTTGTGGTGCTGGGTGACTTAAATGCAGACTCAGCGGATGGAGACGGTATTAAGGGCACGATCCAAAGCTTGATTTACCATAGCAGGATTAATCGTTCAGTTAGCGCGGGTACACTTACACCGAAGAGCCTAGGTGGTCGTTTTCATCGACCTTGGCAACCTCGTTCTGGTCGTTCAAATGAGTGGACGCATTTAAGCGGTTTACGATTGGATTATGTATTACCGTCTGTGGATCTCAGCGTTAAACAAACAGGGGTGTTCTGGCCAGATAAAAAAGACCCTTTGCGCCATTTAATTACCAATGAAAAGGGTAAAGAGCGAGCACAAGATGGTTCTGATCACCGCTTAGTATGGATCGATTTACAGTTGTGTTCTCAATAAAAAACAAAGTGCTAACCCTCAATATATTAATGTGACCTATCTTTAATGAGAGCTATTAATCTCTAGTCATGTAAGAGATGCGTTTTAACGACAAGGAGTGGGTTATGCCAGATAAAGTATTAAGTGGTGAAGGGCTTAGGGGACAAAGCGCAGGCTCAACCGCGATTTGTACCGTGGGTAAAACGGGAACAGGGCTTACTTATCGGGGCTATGATATTTCTGATTTGGCAGAGAGTGCTGATTTCGAAGAAGTGGCTTATTTACTGTTAAAAGGAAAGTTGCCCACTCAGGCACAATTGGATGCTTATAAAACGGTACTGATTTCTTATCGTGGCTTACCGCTGGCATTGAAGGTGGTATTAGAACAAATACCCGCCGATGCTCACCCAATGGACGTGATGCGAACAGGGTGTTCTATGCTAGGCAATCTAGAGCAAGAACATGAATTTGGTGAAGAGTACGACAAAGCTGACCGTTTACTTGCATTATTTCCTGCCATTATTTGTTATTGGTATCGTTATAGCCATCATGGGATTCGTATTGAAACGTACTGCGATCAAGATAGCTTAGGTGGTTACTTTTTAAAAATGCTGACTGATAAATCACCGTCTGAATTACATAAACGAGTTATGCACTGTTCGTTAATTCTTTATGCCGAGCATGAATTTAACGCATCAACATTTGCCGCGCGTGTTTGTGCTTCGACATTGTCTGATTTACATTCTTGTATTGCCACCGCTATTGGTACGTTACGAGGTCCATTACATGGTGGTGCAAATGAAGCGGCTATGTCAATGATTGGACAATGGCAAACTGCTGATGAAGCTGAAGCGGGCATTTTGGCTATGTTGTCGAAGAAAGAGAAAATAATGGGGTTCGGGCACGCGGTTTATACCGAATCTGATCCGCGTAATGTGTTAATTAAACATTGGTCGAAATTGTTATCAGAAGAAGCTGATGATGCGGTGTTATATGCGATCTCAGAACGTATAGAAGCTGTGATGAAAAGGGAAAAAGGTTTGTTTTGTAATGCAGATTTCTTTCATGCCTCGGCGTACCATTTTTTGAAAATACCAACCAAACTGTTTACCCCTATTTTTGTAATAAGCCGCTTAACTGGGTGGGCAGCGCATGTGTTCGAACAACGCGATCATAATCGTATTATTCGCCCAAGTGCCGATTATATTGGCCCTGAACATCAAGACTGGTTACCCATTGATAAACGGCATTAGCAGATGTTCAATGAATTCTCGCTGAAATGAGTATCTTGAGGTAACTTGGATATACAAGGTAAACGAGAAGACATCTGGCTGAGGGGCAATGGTGAATCATGATCTATTTACGGCGCTAGAGGCCGACGATAGTCGTTCAAAAGGGGAGTGGATAACCATTCCTCAGGGCTTATTGTATTGGTCACCTCAGCACTTTGCGCAACCGCAAGCTGAACATTATTTTCAGTGTTTATTATCCGAGTTAAATTGGCGGCAAGAATCCATCCGTATTTTTGGTAAGCAAGTTCTGCAGCCCCGCTTACAGGCTTGGTGTGGAGATGTACCTTATACCTATTCGGGTTTAACTATGAACCCCGATCCTTGGACAACTACATTGCAATCGATTAAAGAAAGCTGCCAAGCGATCACCAATACATCGTTTAATTCGGTGCTCGCCAATCAGTACCGTGATGGGAGTGATTATATGGGGTTTCATCAAGATAATGAAAGAGAGCTAGGTGTTCAGCCTGTCATTGCTTCGGTGAGTTTTGGGGAAGAGCGGCGTTTTGTATTAAAACACTTGCACACCAAACAAAAAATTGAGTTCACAATGCATTCAGGCTCATTATTGATCATGGCGGGTGATACTCAGCAATACTGGGCGCATTCCGTACCTAAAACCGTCAAACCGATGCTACCTCGAATTAATCTTACGTTTCGACATATTTACAGATAACCTATCCCCAAGTTACCTCAAGATGCAGGATTCAGAGTGATATCAGCGTATTTAATTCAAGGAAAATGTGTGTAGGAATGGCATTCCCTTTCAAGCACATTTGACACAGAAGTAGATACGCTGAATCACTCCCGAAGGGCGAGTTTTATTGGGCTCTATGCGGTGTTACTTATTTTCAACGTAGAACGACTAGGTCTATAAATAAGCGCCTTGCCTAGAGCCCAAAACGAGCACCTTGAGGTAACTTGGGTATTGCGCTGAGTGAGCGGTCATTTTTTCATACCTAAGGGTAAAGCAGTTCGATGTCTCATTTTTTAACACCATTTTCCCTTTTGGCATCATTTTAACCGTACCCTGACGTTTGGTTGGTAGCATTTTTGTGCATCTAATATTAGAGAGCTGTTGAAGAACAACAGATCATCGTGTTATTGAATAGGCTAATGTTCAAGGAATTGTATGAAACCTTCAGTCTTAAAGTCTCTATCTAACATTAAGTTACGAATTATTCCGGTTATATCGTCGATATTGTTAACAGGATTGATTGTATCGACAGCAGTGAAAGCGACATCAAGTAGCGTTGAATCGTCTGTGGTAACAAGTACTTTTCAGCAAGATGCCAATATGATTCGTGATACTTACGAATCGCAACTCTACACATTACCCGCGTTTAAATCTGGTCATTATGGGCTAAGAATGTATCGCCAAACACTCGACTCGAAATATAACGCAGCGGTATGGTCAGACATGGCGCGGGTTGCAAGTCGCTTAAATAAATTTGCCACTGAAGTGCATACACCGGAACAGATTGCTGTGTACTCAAAACAACGCATAGATGGTTATCTTGATGAAAAAGATGAGCGTAGCAAATTACGTTATGCTGCAACCAAGAATATGCCTGAATACTTATATCTTGGTGTTGATCTATTAGGTTCGATGGCACGTGCAAATGAATATGGTCTCAAACATCGTGAAGATGAAAAGCTGCGTAATGTAATAGAACGCTACGACTTTAAAAAGTATGCGACCAATGAAGCTATGATCAAAGCATGGGCAGCCCAAATAGCCAATCAAGTATATTGGTTACGTCAGCTAGGTGAACAGGATGTGGTAGATGATTTTATTATGGCTTTTAAAAAAGCCTATCCAGACAATCAAGATAGCCAGCTTTCAGCTTATCTGTTTGGTAATAAAATCTATGGCTTAACCCATATTATTTTTGCTGCTTCAGAATATTACCAACACCCGATTAAAGAACAAGATTACCAATGGGTTTTTGATTATTACCGACAAAATATCGATACCATTATTGAAAGAGCCAAAGAGGATGTGATTGCAGAGGTGGGTATTAATTTCTTATTGGCTGGTTTAGACAATGATCCTGTTGTGCTAAAAACCCGAAAAGTAATTCAAAATGCGATAAACCGTGAACATGGCATAGTACCATCGGTTAGCGGTGGTGTGGGTCTACTCGATGGAGAGCACCGTAATACCTTAGCCATTATGTTGTTAGATTGGAAAGGAGCTCATGTTGCGCCTACCTATAAACAGCAACCTGATGTTTTCTCGTCGATGCCCTATGGTTTAGAAGCGAAGTAAACGGACTCTGAATCATAGTATTTATGCTGACAATATTGTGTTGATGCTGAAATAACATATTCAAAATGGTGCTAACGTAACGAGAAAAAACAGTTAGCACCATTTCTATGGTCATATCCTATTGATAGCATAATGCTATTATTTAACGCTTTTCTTACCCCAGATTTCCACTTTTGCTTTTTTAGTTATACCCACTGCATTCAGTGTCACATTGCCAACACTACTGTATTCCAAGTCGATTGACTTTAGTTTTAGGTCATCACCAGCCAGCGTCATTGCGCGTGTTGACATGCCGTTCGTCAGTGTACCCAAAGTATCTAATTTTTGAGATGAACCGTCAGTCATATTAACGGTGATGTTTTTGATGTTTACTGTGCCTTGCGTACAAGTCAGTTTTATTTTGGAATACGCACGATGACCTATAAGTGGGGTAGGTGATACCGTGTCTGTTTCGGTTTTAAAGTTAACGGTTTTCTCTGAAATCTTAACCCACTCACCATCGCCATTCGTCACTGTCGGTTGGTTATTTGTATTGGTTGATGCGCAGCCTACCAATGTTGATAGTGCTAAAAAAAGGACGGCAAAAAAAGAAAGAAGTTTCTTCATCGAAAAGGACTCACTCAGTAAAAAAGGGAAGGTAATACCATTTTAGATAAGTAAATGGTCAGGTAATTGCTCAGGAAAAATTGACAATATTAACCAGCAAGAATGATCAGATACTTGTGTAGATTGGTATCAGTTGAGCGAGAATCATACTGGTGTGAATGAGGAAGTAACGTAAATTAGGATAATAAAAAAGTATAATAATGAAGTGTTCTGATATGGAACAGAAGACTCGCCATAGCGTAATTAGCACTATGGCGATAGCCACTATTTAGAAGTATTTGCCTTTTATCGTGTTGTATTTACCTTTTAAACTACTGACCGTGAATGTTTTAACGGTAATGTTAGGTGACCAGTAAGCGGCGTTCCAACCTGCTTTTAGTTTTAGTTGACGAACAAACTGTTGTGGCTTTGGCAGTTGTTTCCAGACTTGTGGTAAGAACAGTGCTTGTTCATTGGCATTCGATAAAATCACACCCACTTTATGCGAACTTAATAATTCTATTAACGCTTCTTCAGACTCTATATCGACTATTTGAGGCTCTGATAAAACAGAAATTTCAATGGTTAAATCATCGAGTTGATCTTCTGTGAGAGGCATAAAGCGTCGATCTTCATACGCACTTGCTCTGGCTTTATTGTGTACTTCGAGTACCAATGGCGAGTACGCAACAGTTGAACCAAGGCAACCTTGTAGCTGTCCGTTAACTTCTAATGTGACGAAGCAGGCGGAAGGCGCCAACAATTTCTTATGGTATAAATCAAGTTGTGGGGATTTAATGACGCCTGTTGATAAATGCCCTCGAATAGCTTCACGAGCAATATCTAAAAGTTGAGTTAATTCCCCTTTATTGAATTTCTGATATGAGGTAACTGACATATCCAACGACTCTCTCCTTATCTCCAGCGGTATCACCAGAGTTTTTTAATTCCATTCGTGTTAATTGGTATCCCCGTTTTTTTGCCAGTAGTAGCAACGCATTAATTCCTGTTGAGCCACACGCTTGCTCTGCAGTTAATGATGGTTCAAAACGTTCGATGGTAGAGCAGGTGTTTTGATCAATACATTGTGCATCCACATAGGGATGAAAATGGCTTAAATCGCTACTTATTACGAGCAATGTATCTTCTTGTTGCCATAGGTCATTAATGATCCTTGCTACATTGATAGAGGAAATATCACTAGTAAGCAGTGGCAACACAGTAAAATGATGTAAGCATGTTTGTAAAAAAGGCAGTTGTACTTCAAGGCAGTGTTCTTGCGCATGAACTTGATCTGACACTTTAATATCATCTATTTTAATTAAATTATCAATAGATTGTGTATCGATTGATACGTTTCCTAATGGTGTCGAAAAATACCGTGAATTAGGCACTGCACAACCATGAAATGCGTATCTATGACTTGGTCCTATCAAGATGACCTTTTTAATGTTTTTTGCTTGAAGTTGGCAATATGCTTTTGCAGCCACTTCACCTGAATAGATATAACCAGCATGCGGCACTATTAACGCGCGAATTACACCGCGATGTGTCACTGGTGGCGAACACCAATCATTAAGCTGCTGTTGCAATAGTGATGCTGACTTTTCATAAAATCGACCAGCCATTGCAGGGGGGCGAGTTGTCATCGGCCTATTTCCATAGAAATCACCCAGATATTCTGTACAGAACTATATTTAGTATAGGTAATGAATTTCCTTTGTGAGTCATAAACATGCAATCACCTCCAGACTTTTTTAAAACACAGTACTGGCACCGCTTAGATGATGGTCGTGTTGTGTGTGACTTGTGTCCACGTCATTGCCGGTTGCGCGATGGAAAGCTTGGAGCGTGTTTTGTTCGGCAAGCACATAATGGGGAGATTGTATTAACGAGTTACGGGCGTTCAAGTGGGTTTTGTATCGACCCTATAGAGAAAAAACCGCTCAATCATTTTTATCCAGGTAGTTCTGTTCTTTCTTTCGGTACCGCAGGGTGTAATTTAGGCTGCAAATTTTGCCAAAACTGGAGTATCAGTAAATCTCGTAAGATTGATACTTTAGGGCAGCAAGCCATGCCAGAACAAATTGCCAAAGCAGCAAAATCACAGGATTGTGGCAGTATCGCTTTTACTTATAACGACCCAGTGATTTTTTTGGAGTATGCCGTCGATGTTGCTCAGGCTTGCCATGAAGAGGGAATCAATAGTGTTGCGGTGAGTGCAGGTTATATATGTGATACGCCCAGAATCGATTTTTTCCGTTATATGGATGCGGCCAATATTGATTTAAAAGCCTTTACAGAGCACTTCTATCACAAGATTTGTAGCGGTCACCTTGCGCCAGTACTTGATACCTTGTTGTACCTTCGTCATGAAACCGATGTGTGGTTTGAAATAACGACGTTATTGATCCCTGATGAAAACGACAGCATTGCAGAAATCGAAGCATTAAGCCGTTGGGTATTTGATAATTTAGGGCCCGATATTCCCATTCATTTTAGTGCCTTTCATCCTGATTTTAAAATGAATGATAAGCCCAGAACTGCGCCTTATATTGTGCAGCGAGCTAGAGAAATTGCGATTAAGAACGGATTACATTATGCCTATGTGGGTAATATTTATGATGAAGCTGGGGATAGTACCTATTGTCCTAATTGCAGCGAAAAAGTGATTTCACGTAACTGGTTTCAACTTGGGGAATATGCTGTCGATAACACAGGTAAGTGCTCATATTGTGGTTATCAGCTAGCAGGACGGTTTGCTGCAAAGAAAAAAGCGTTTGGACGGCAGCGTATTCCAATTCGTATAAACTGATTTTTTACTAAGTTTTTTATTGAAATATTGTATTCGACCATTGTGTTTGACCCACGCTTTCCATTATCGTACAGCTACAAAGTTAATCAGCCCAAATGGAACACCATGTCTACAATGACCATTGAACAGTTATCAGAATACAAAAACCTTGTAATTACTCAGCCACATTGCCCATTTTGTGTAAAAGCAAAGGCGCTTTTAGATGATCGCGGTACTGAGTACACAACACTAGTACTCGGTACTGATCTTGAAAAAACAGAGATGGTTGCTTTCATCGAGCAAGTTGCGAATACGACAGTTCGCACCGTGCCTCAGATTATGCTTGATGGTAAATTCATTGGTGGTCATGATGATTTAGTCGCTTTTCTTGAGCGCCAAGTGAATACCGAAGAATTAGGTGATTTCGAGCTATAAGTTTGAATGACTTCAAAGGCTCCTTAGGGAGCCTTTTTACTATATGGCGAATACATTGTTGTGTGATGTACGCATTAACCCAAAAGGACAGGAAGAGTAACCATGCAACGTAATCATCAATTATTTTTCGGTAAAGTGAAGCAACAATACGACTTTAATACCGCTATTGATAAAACACTTATTGTAGAGAGCGTTTTTCTTACTGTATTAGGTTTTGAAGGGGACGAGTGTGCTGACCCTAAGCACCACGGTGGTGTTGAAAGAGCAGTACATCATTATCCTGCTGAACATTATGCGTATTGGATGCAGCAGTACCCTGAACGTGATTGGCAAGCACCGGGTATGGGCGAGAATATAAGCACCCTTGGAATGACCGAAGATACTGTATGTATTGGTGACCGTTACCAGTGGGGTGAAGCCATTGTTGAAGTAAGCCAACCACGTTCGCCATGTTATAAATTGAATAAAATATGGCAGGTCGACAAGCTATCTGTCGAAATGCAAAACATTAGCCGATGTGGCTGGTTATATCGTGTTATTCAACCGGGTTTCGTGCGCAATGATGATCAGCTGGTGTTAATTCAACAAACAGAGAAGCCATTTACCGTAAAACAGGTATGCGACATGTTTTTCGGTGAGCCGCTGAACCCTGAATACTTGGCTGCATTAGACCAATGTGAAGCATTGTCGACCAGTTGGCGTGACAAGGTAACGTTACGTATCGAAACCGGTACGGTAGAGAACTGGAATTTCCGTTTATTAGGTCATGCGTAATCTAGGGCCGCTCTTGGTATAATAGGTATGCTGGTGGTGTTTATAAGTGTTGATCCAGATTAATGGATAAGCTGTTAGAGCGGTAATTCTCTTACTGCTAGCATTGAAAACAGGTAAAATAAACGCATCAATTCATTGGATGATAAGTACTTTTTAAATGAGTGAATTCGGGACGGGATTAGAGATGTTTGCAGGTGTCGTTTTACTTATCGCCGTGAGTTTGATGTTGATTTGGTGGAAACAGTCGCGCTCATCTGATAAACGCCTATGGATCCCTGTTGCTATCAGCTTGGTTTTGATTGGTGGCTCTGGCTGCTTATATGCCACGTTAGGTTCGCCGACATACCATGCAGAATTAGCTGTTGATAGTGCGAATGATGAATTCGCGGGTATGACTGCCAATGAAATTAACCAACGGCGTATAGAAGAAATTCAAAATACGCTACGTGAAGATAAGCAAAACAGTGAAGCGTGGTATTTGTTGGGCAATGCGTATATGTACGTGAGTGAATTCGATAAAGCAGCACTTGCTTTTAGTTATTCTGCGCGATTAGCCGATAGCCCTCAAGCCAATGTTTTTTCAGCACAAGCTACTGCTGAGTATTACCAAAATGGTCAACAACTGACTGAAAATATACAGCAACTATTAGATTACGCTTTGCAGTTAGATAACGATAACCTGCCGGCTTTAATGCTATTAGCATCAGATTACTTCCTTAATGCCCGCTACCAAAAAGCCATTGATACATGGCAGCAAGCCTTAGACAGTGAACGATCCGATTTAGATCGCGTCGCGCTCATTTCTGCGATTAATCGCGCTAAAATTTTAGTTCGTTAACACGTTTATTTTCCAGTACAACCTATTATTAAAAGCTATTCAACTTTCTTATCTCTGGTTTTTGAGCCAACAGAGAGGCTTTATGCCGTATACTAAGAGCAATCACCTTATATCAACAGAGACAAGTATCTGATTATTTACTTATCTTGATTGGTATTGGTAATATTTGAAGGATGACGGGCGTGTAATAGACAACATAAAATCCCGATAATTCTTAGGATGTTAATCATTCAGTACCTTAACGATACAGCGATTTTATGAAACTCGACTTCTCAGGTTTAAACAAGCAAACACAGAAATCTTTTGGTGATCAACGTGCGATCATTAAACGGGTAATGCAGGGCAAGCAGGTATTGTGCGAAGAGTGTAAGCAACAGTTATTATTGGTGACGCCAGAAGCCAGTGACAAACCTGGTATTAGCTGCAAAAAAGGCTGTACTAATATTGAGCTAGACTTTGCATAACGTCTATATTGATGCAACAGCGATGTGACACGATCACTTTGAGGTAACTTAGGTGTAATACACGTTGACCAAAACGAAAAAAGCCAGCATCGAATGCTGGCTTTTGTTTTATATGTGATAAGCATTAACGTTTTAGCTACCTCTCGATAGGTTACTAACGATTAGTACTTTGCTTCACGTGCTTCAGCTTGCTTGTCCCACTCTGGCACGATGGTCTTTAAGAACTCATCTTTCTCAGCATTCATCTTATCCATATCCATACCAAGTGCTTGTTGTGCCTTCACTTTGGTTGAGATATCAGGAATCTGAATTTCTTCAGTAATACCTTTGGTGGCTAATAAGCGAATAACTTTAGCGCGAGCATCACCAGCTTTATCAAGCGCAGTACCTAGAATACGTAATGCAACCTCTGGTGCATGCATATGGACACCATGAGACGCGATTGCGTAATCCCAACGCCACTGTGCATGACGGATATCCATTAAGATAGGTTCCATCTCTGCTTCAGTTGCGCCTGCATCCCACGCCGCTTTCGCTTCGAAGTGTGCAGCAATAATTTGCTTCTCAGCACGTAACTTCATTTCAAGTACGCTAGCTTTACGCGATGCTACGACACTTTTAAGTGCTGCCTTAGTTTGCGTATGACACTGGGCACAAGTATCGTCGAAGCGGTCAAATGGGTTCCCCACTTTGTGGTCGGTATATACTGTGCCGTCTTCGTTTTGTACTTTAGGCATGTGACAGTCAATACAAGTCACATTGTTTTTGCCGTGAATACCTTCACGCCATGTTTCATAGCCAGGATGCTGTGCTTTTAGCATCGGTGCTTTTGAAACGCCATGCGTCCAATCTTTAAAGCCAATCTCGTCGTAGTACACTTCCATGTCGTCAACTGATGTGCCTTTATCCCAAGGGAATTTGACCGATTTGTTTGGACCGGTGAAGTAGTATTCAACGTGACATTGACCACAGACTTGCGCTTGTTGATCAAAGCGAGATTGATCTTCAAACTTCTTGCCTATGGTTTCCATTGCGCGTTCAGCGTATGGGCGTGACATCTGCAATGCAGGGCCACCTTTGGCAAATTCTTCGCTGCCCGTGTTATGACAATCTGAACAACCAATCGCGTTGTTGATCTCAGCGCCTAAACGAGCCCATTTGCCTTCAAAGTAGCCATCTTCACCACGGTCATCGATTACGCGTGCCACATCAGGGCTTTTACAGCTCCAACATGCCATTGGCATTGGACCAGATTTGTCATCTGTTGGTCCGCCAGTACGTAATGTTTCACGTACATCGGTAATCGCGTAAAAGTGTCCACGCGCTTTGTTATAGTCTTTAGAGAAGCCATATCCAGCCCATAGAACGACCATATTAGGATCGCCTACTAGGGCATCTTCTATCTCTTCGCTCTCTTGTGTTGCTTTCCAGCTTTTATATTGCTCAGCGTGAGCTTCAGCAAACTTTTCGTTGCGAGGCTCAAAGCGCATCCCTTCTTGTTGAATAGTTGTCTGATTTTCATCAGCCACTGCTTGTTCAGAAGTTGCCAGCGCATTAGTCGATAAGCATAACGCTGACAATATAGCTGCCATGGCGGCAGTATTTCGCGTCCATTTCTTACTCACGATGTGTCACTCCAGTTTTCTAATTATTAAATAAGGCCAAGCGTTGTGAATGCGGCTAACTCAAATAACAAAAGATGGAGTTCAAACCAATAGTAGCAAATTATTAAAGGTTATTAATGGAAATGAATATATATTTGTTTTGGATCAAATCTGTTTATTTGTTGGTGGGATCTAACCAGTAAAAATATGCATATACCCCTTATTGGGTATTTACTTTCCTGTTGGCCATCGTCGGTTTTCTTTGCCCTTTAAATCTTAAAAATCAGCAGGTTGGCTGTGGTTTTTCTTGATCTTAATCATTAAAAGGTCATTTCTAATGCTACTTAAGGGGTATTTGCAGGCTGACGCAATTTATTACATTTAAAAATATTATTTAATAAACATGTTAAGCGTTGTGGCTAATGGTATCAGATTAATGAGAATGGATTTCAATTGCAAATAGTTTTTATTTCTTTTTGTTGCACTTGTTTAAAAGTGTTTATTTCGTAGCAGCAGTGATTCGAAAAATAATAAAAGAAAAACGTTTTGCAGGATTTTAATCAAGAGTTTAAACAGAAATTACATTTAAGCACCGATTGTTATTCGTATATGAGTAGCAGTTATGGAGAAGAAAAGGTGAATAATGGGCAATTATAAAGTTGCCATGAATACAATGATTACATTTTTTGTGGCCATGTGTATTTTTGGTTTTTCTATAAACGTTGCCGCGGACTCGAACACACAGGACGCCACAACCGCGACCCCTGCCGTGATTAATCAAGAGTCAGGTCAACATGTTGTCAAATTTATAAGGGACAGGGATTACGCTTGTACGCAGTGTCATAAAGATGAAAAAGATGTACTAAAAGGTGCGCATGGTGATGCCATTCATGCACAAACGGGTCGAGATATAACGTGTGTTGATTGCCACAGTAATGTGGGTGAAGACCACCGCGATGGTGCAAAAGTAGTGACAAAATTCGCACCAGCTCAGTCGGTTGCCGGTTCAGAAAAACCTGCTGCTGATGTTGCGTGGATTAAACAGCAAAACAATACATGTGTAAACTGTCACGAGCCGAAAGACTTACGCGAAGTTAACTGGACGCATGATGTGCATGCGCTGGATTTATCGTGTGCTTCTTGCCATACCGTGCACCCAGATACTGATCCGATGAAAGGTATTGATCGAAAGTCGAAAATTAAGATGTGCGTCGACTGCCACTCAGACCAGAAAAAAGAGAAGTAGGAGATGATGGTATGACGTGTTCAAGACGAAATTTTTTAGCGGGTGCTGGCGCGGTGATTTTTACCACCGGAGTTAGCGCTGGTAGCGGTGTACTTGGTCGCCAATCGTTAGTTGCGACCATGGAAGACGGCGTTAAACGCTATGGCATGGTACATGATGAAACATTGTGTATTGGCTGTACTGCGTGTACTGATGCTTGTCGTGAAGTAAACAAAGTACCTGAAGGTGTTTCTCGACTAGAAATAGTGCGCAGTGAACCTCAGGGAGAATACCCGGATGTGAGCTATCAGTTCACTCGGATTTCTTGTCAGCATTGTGATAATGCACCTTGTGTGCATGTTTGTCCGACAGGGGCTTCTTTCAAAGATCCTGATACTGGCATTGTCGATGTTGATCCTTTCAAATGCGTAGGTTGTGGTTATTGCCTTGCTGCGTGTCCGTATAAGGTTCGTTTCTTTAATCCAGAAACAAAATCTGCAGATAAATGTGATTTTTGTCGTAAGACCAATCTGAAGGAAGGCAAACTGCCGGCCTGTGTTGAATCTTGTCCAACTAAGTCACTGACGTTTGGCGATCTTAATGATCCAAACAGTGAAGTGTCGAAGTTATTAGAGCAGAAACCCGTTTATCGACAAAAGGTGGAATTAGGTACATCACCGAAGTTATATAAAGTGCCTTACGGAAAAGGGGAGATAAAAGGATGATGACTACTTTTGCCGATGCCTTTTATTTTGATTCCTTAGTGTGGGATTGGATTATCGCAATCTATTTGTTTCTAGCGGGCATGTCTGCTGGGGCTGTAATGATTTCGATATACTTGAAACGTAAAGTTATTCAAGGCCACCCAAGCACTAATGGCATCATTAAAGCGACAGCTATTCTTGCACCATTTGGTATTATTGCTGGTTTAGTAATTCTAATTTTCCACCTGACTAAACCATGGTCATTTTGGAAAATCATGATTTTCTATAATACATCGTCAGTCATGTCGATGGGGGTAATGCTGTTCCAAATTTACATGGTGGTGTTGTTTGCTTGGATAGCTATTATTTTTAAAGATGATTTACTTAAACTGTTGAACGGTCGTTTACCGATTGTTGATAAAGTAATGGGGATCATTAGCAAATATGAAAATAGTATTGAGCTATTCTTAGGCTTCTTAGCGGTAATGTTAGCGGCTTATACTGGCTTCTTATTATCAGCACTAAAAACCTACCCATTGTTGAACAACCCTGTATTGCCAATACTCTTTTTGTTCTCGAGTTTATCGTCGGGAGCGGCTGCTTGTTTGCTATTCGGTATCATTGGCTTCAAAGAATCAGCGCATAGCGCCAGTGTAAAATGGATTCACAAGTTTGAACGTCCGGTTGTGGTGTTCGAATTGTTTGTTCTTTTTGCATTCTTTTCTGGTCTTTACTTCGGTGGTGGACAAAGAGAAGCGGCGGTTATGGCTGCGATTGGTGGAGGCTTTTGGGCATCGTGGTTTTGGTATGGGGTAATAGGGTTAGGCATGTTGGTGCCATTGGGGTTGAATGCCGTTAGTTCGGACGGTGTTAAACACAATAAAGCCTTTATCATGTTAGTAACTAGCCTTAGCCTTATCGGTGTGTTGATGTTACGTACCTTTATTTTATACGCTGGACAAATGACACTGGTTTAATATTAAGCGCTATGAAATCTAAATCGCCACGAAATTTGTGGCGATTTTTCGTTTAAATTCCGCAGTTATTGATCAAATGCAAGGCGGGCGACAGTGTGTTACTGGAAGATGGAGAATAAATATTCCTACTACTTCTAGAGCATAAAAAAGGAAATTTAATGATCCCAGAAGTTGGACATTATGCATTAATACTTGGGTGTGTTTTCGCTGTATTAGGCGGAACAATCCCTTTGTATGGCCTTATTAAGAAAGACCCATATCTTATCCGCTATGCGTGGCCGTTAAGCTATGGTGCTTTTTTCGCTATCTCATCTTCTATCGTATTACTTGGCTACAGCTTTGCGGTTGATGATTTTTCGGTTGCGTATATCGCGCATCATTCTAATTCGCAACTTCCTCAAGTGTTTAAAATTGCCGCCGTATGGGGCGGACATGAAGGGTCATTTCTATTTTGGCTATTTTCACTTGCAGGTTGGAGCGCTGCTGTTGCATTTGTCTATCAGTACAAAGCCCCTTCAGGCGTTAATCAACCAGAAAAACAAGTGCAGCATGAAGCTTTTATCGGGCGGGTGTTGGTTGTTCTTTCTTTGTTAATTGCCGCATTTAGTTTGTTTACTTTATTTACCTCGAATCCTTTTTTACGTTTATTGCCAATACCGATGGAAGGGCGAGATTTAAATCCAATGTTGCAAGATGTGGGGCTGATTTTTCATCCACCTATGTTGTATCTAGGTTATGTCGGTTTTGCGGTGAGCTTCGCATTTGCCATTGCTGCGTTAACAACGTCGGCATCATCCGAACTGCCTTGGGCGGGCTGGAGTCGCCCTTGGGCATTAGCTGCGTGGGTGTTTCTAACCGGTGGTATTTCACTGGGTTCTTGGTGGGCATACTATGAACTGGGTTGGGGAGGTTGGTGGTTTTGGGATCCTGTCGAAAATGCCTCTTTAATGCCTTGGCTAACGGGTACCGCTTTACTGCATTCTTTGATAATGACTGAAAGACGAAATGCGTTAACCAGTTGGACATTATTGCTGTCGATCTTTACCTTTTCGTTAAGTTTACTCGGCACATTTATTGTTCGTTCTGGTGTACTAACGTCTGTGCACGCATTTGCTGTTGATCCAACCCGTGGTGTGGCGTTGTTAAGTATTCTAGGCGTGGTGCTGTTGAGTTCTTTGGCGTTGTTTGCTTTAAGGGGCGGTCAATATATTAAGCCCGTCCGGTTTGGATTCTTATCGCGTGAAGCAGCGTTCTTGGCGGGTAACAGTTTATTTGCCGTTGCGACGCTTACTATTTTACTTGGCACGTTTTATCCAATGATATTCCAAGCGTTTGGGTTGGGAAATATTTCAGTAGGAGCCCCGTATTTTAATAGCTTGTTCGTGCCATTAAGTTTCGTGGTTTTCGCAGTCATGGGTTTAGCACCACTGATAAAATGGAAGAATGCGACATCAGATAATTTCATCATGCGTATTATTGCCCCACTTTCTGCTTCTGTGGTCATTGGTGTTGCACTATCTGTGATGTTTGAACGAGGCATTAACCTTGTAGTCTGCGTCGCCTTTATCATGGCATTGTGGGTTACGTTAACGTCCTTACAGGCGCTTTATTTCGATCAAAAATCACGTAAGCATTGGAAATTTGATAGCCAATGCTGCCGCCAGCTCGCGATGGTGACCGCGCATATTGGTGTGGCTGTTGCGCTTGTGGGGGCAACGTTAGTCAGTTATTACGTTGAAGAAACTAATAATAGAATGGGGCCGGGTAGCCAATTAATTCTGGGTGATTATCAGTTTGAATACCAAGAAACGGAGTTATTAATTGGTCCGAATTACACCGCTGAACAAGCCAATATTGCAGTAACACGGATTAATGGCGTTGATAATGATGTTGAACGTATTGGTTTTATTAAGCCACAGCGTCGGCATTACACGGTGCGAACAATGAACATGAGTGAGCCGGGTATTCATTGGTTTTGGAAAGGTGATATTTATATAACGTTGGGTGACAAAATCAATAAGACAGATTACGCCGTGCGTATTCAATATAAGCCTTATGTTCGTTGGTTATGGATCGGTAGTTTGTTGATGATGTTGGGTGGTGCTATGGCTGTGCTTGCTCGTATTAGAATCATGGTAATGACTAAGAAGCTGCAGCGCCTTAGCCAAGAGGCAAAACTCACATCAACAATTATCATGTGGAAGTAGAGTAACTGTAATGAAAAAGACACGATTTATTCCATTGGTACTTGCTTCATTAGCTGGCATCTTGTTAGTAATAGGAATGAACAGTAAATCTGCTCCTACGGTGTCTCCTTTAGCGGATCGCCCTGTCCCTGATTTTGCTCTGCCTAGCTTGCAACAAGAGTTGGGTAACATTACTCAAGTTAGCTTGAAAGGCGAGGTACAACTGCTGAATGTTTGGGCGTCTTGGTGCAGTATTTGTAAGTCGGAGCATGCTTATTTACAGCAATTGGTAACAGAGCAGTCTTTAAGCATTATTGGATTAAATTATCGTGATGAACGTAAAGCAGCATTAAATGAATTAGCCCAAACAGGTAACCCTTATAAGAAAGTGATTTATGATCCTAAAGGATCGCTAGCATTAGATCTAGGGGTGTACGGCACACCAGAAACATACCTGATTGATGAAAATGGTATTATACGACACCGCTATGTAGGGGCATTAACACCGACTATTTGGGAGCAACAATTTGCGCCGTTAGTTGCCCAATTAAAGGAATAAGCATGATACGTCCCTATTTGAAACCACGCCAAGTGCCTTATTTAGGTTTTTTATTTGGTTTTGTAACATTGATATTAAGTGTGGTATCGCCTGTTCAAGCCAGTGGGGAGCAAATTTTTATTGCCGCTGATAGCCAGTTAATCGAATCGGTTGAAACCTTTCAATTTCGTTCTCCGCTTGAACATAAAAGGGCACTAGAATTAGCCAAAACCTTACGCTGCCCACAATGCCAGAATCAAAACCTGATTGAATCAAACTCACCAGTCGCAAAAGATTTACGTTTGAAAGTGTATCAAATGATCAATTCTGGCAGCACGGATCAAGAGGTCATTGAATTTATGACGAGCCGCTTTGGTGATTTCGTTTTGTATCAACCTAAGTTTACCCCTCAAACGTATGTACTATGGCTTGCTCCTTTTTTCATCTTACTTTTATTTGGCTTCTTAGGCATTCGATCTATCCGGTCGAATATGCGTGAAGATAAAAATTAGCCATATATACAACAGCGATCATATTTTCTCTTGACCTTGAAGTAGATAAAGTGAAACTAGAAAGGTATTAGATAAATAACGTCTCCCTTATTCGTTGACCCGTCTATAAGTGTAGGCTTTATCATCGCACCTCAGTTCATTATGAGGTCTGCAATGCTACTTTCTAAACGGCAATTTATTCCACAGCCTTTACTTTCATATTTCAAAACGTTACCTGCACCCATCAAAGGTATAGCATTGGCTTTGGCCTCCAATGCATTATTTGTCACTGTTGGGGCTTTAGTTCGAGTATTAAGTGAAAGCATTGATGTTTTTCAAATTTTATTTTTTCGACAATTGGTATTCGTGATCCTGTTGTTACCTTCAATCCTTGTTAATCTCGATGTGTTGATGAAACCGAAGATGGTTAAATTGCACTTATTAAGAGTAGCCGGGGCATTCGTTGCATTGTATTTTGGTTATCTTACGGTCAGTAATATTCCTTTCGCAGATGCAACAGCAATCGGTTTTACCAAGGTGATATTTGTTGCAATTATTTCTCGGTTATTTCTTACTGAGTCTGTGGGTTTATCACGTTTCGTTATGGTAGCTGTTGGCTTTGTAGGTGTAATGCTTGTTGTGCAACCTTCGATGAGCCAAGCATCGGAAGGTTATATCTTGATTGGCCTTACAGGTGCACTAGGGGCTGCAGTTGCTGTTATTTGTGTGAGAAAAATGGCAGCTACTGAACCTAGGGTGGCAGTGCTGACTTATCAAGCTATTTTTGTCGGTATTATTGCTTTAATACCGAGTTTGCTTTCTTGGCAGTGGCCAACGATGTACGAATTTACTCTTCTTATTCTGGTGGGGGTTATTTCTTCAATAGCTCAGTGGCTTGGAGTAACGGCCTATAAATGGGGGGAAGCAAACATTATTGCTAATGTCGAATATAGTCAGATGATTTATTCTTTGGCTCTCGGTTATTGGTTATTTACAGAAATCCCTAATAGCCTAGCAATAGTCGGAGTGTCGATTATTGTCGCAAGTGCATTAATACCTTACGCTTTAAAATATTGGGAAAAACAGATCCGATAAAGAGGAGAATAGTGATGATCGTAACTCGTATTGATTGTAGATTTTAAAAGTTAATTTAAGAAGTGAGCAGGCCATGTTAACGGTTAGCCAATTGGCGAAAATGTACCAAATATCACGTACGACTATTCTTTATTATGAAAGAGCTGGTTTGCTATTGCCAACGAGTCGTTCAGATAATGGTTACAGATGGTATGGCAAAAATGAGATGAAAAGGTTGGAAGCGATTATTGCTTACCGATCTTATGGGGTGTCTATTACCAACATTGCCCCTCTTCTTGAACGCCAAGATGATATGCCTCAAGAGCATATTTTGTGCGAGCAATTTAATTCTCTGGAACAAGAAATACAAAGGTTACGCCAGCAGAAAAAAGCGATCGTCACATTACTAGAACAACCCACATTATTAGAACAGAATAAACTAACAAAAGCGGCTTGGGTTGAAATTATGAAATCAGCAGGCCTTAATGAGCAAGACATGAAAAATTGGCATATACAGTTTGAAAAAATGGAGCCAGAGGCTCATCAAGAGTTTTTAGAGTCACTCAGTATCGATACCGAAGAAATTAATCGCATAAGGCACTGGTCAAAGGGCTAATTCAATTCATCAATTGAAGCGTAACGTTAAAGTAAACGCATTGACTCTAATTAGGCACTACAGTTGTAAGCTGTGATTGCGTATACTGACAATACTGAATTTATACCCACATAGTGCAGCAAATATGATTGTTTTCACCACCAATTTTGGCGATATTGAGATTGAACTTGATATGAAGCAAACGCCAGTTAGCTCAAGAAACTTTTTAAAGTATTGCCAAGATGGTTTTTATGATGGCACTATTTTCCACCGAGTTATAAAAGGTTTCATGATCCAAGGTGGTGGATTTACTGTCGACATGCAAGAGAAGCCGACACGTGATGCTATTGTGAATGAAGCGAATCGTGGACTTAAAAATGTCGTTGGTAGCCTAGCAATGGCGCGAACAGATGCACCACATTCGGCGACTGGGCAATTTTTTATTAACCTAGATGATAACGACTTTCTTGATTACACAGCCACGTCCAATGCTGGATGGGGTTATGCGGTATTTGGAAAGGTTAGCGCAGGTATGGATGTTGTTAATGCGATTGCTAATGCGAAAACAACCTCTAAATACGGTCATGATGATGTACCGTGTGAAGCTATCATTGTTGAAAAAGTAACGATTACAGAATAACGTTGCTGTGTCTAATATATAATTTAAACCATTAGCGACTGCTGGTGGTAAACGGAACGTTAGACATTAAATTAAAAATGTAAAAGGAGGCATTATATTAATTATGCCTCTTTTTTAATATGTATTCGTCCAATAAAGCGTCACTTAGCTATGAACAGTTAACTACCCGTCGATACTATTTCCCACGATCCATCCTGATTTTGACAAGCCGTACCGTAAGCATTTTCATTTTCGCCACCAACGGTGATCTTTTGCTGGAATTCACGGCAATAACGACCGCTGGTTGTTGTACCTTCACGTGTCGCCGTGACTGAACCTGATGCGCCGCCGTCACTCCAGTTAATTTGTTCATTAATAGGAGCTGTTGTGGCTTTCACCTGCGCTGCTTCGTGTTCTCTTTCTTGTTGTTCATTAAGGTTATCAAGCAGTTTTAACGTTATTGCGGTGAATGCTAACCATTTCCATGCATCGTTATCATTGTAGTAATTTCCATAACCATAATAGACATGACCATGCGGGCGCACTACAACGACATTACGGTAAGTGCGGTGTCGGTTTGAGGGAACAACAACGGTATTATGCCGATTATTATTGATGACAACGTTATTGTTTTTATTGACGTGATTAATATTCACATCTTTATTTTTAATCTTTATGTCATTGCTTTTAACGTTGTTTTGTATGTTCTTATTCACCCGTGCCGAATCTTGCCTGTGAAGTGGACGATTTTTAAGGTCGCCTTTTTTATCTGCAAATCTTCCTTCATTAGCAGACGCTATTTGAGGTATAAAGGTCATGGAGACAATAGAACTTAATATTATGGCACGCAAAAAAATGCATTTAACCATTTGAAATATAGCCTTTTTCATTACTTTTTATCCTCAAGTTAAATCTTAAGTTTTAAGTATAGTGAAGTGTTTGAATTTTATTTGAATTAGACGATAAACGATTCTTTGAAGGTGCTCTGAGCGAGGTATAAACGCTCAGAGATAGAGTATAGAAACTGAGTGAGGCTATGAATACTCTACGCTAATACGTAAGCAATCAACCCTAAAAATGTTAAGCAAGCACCACCGAAGAAACCAAACTCAATACGCTTTTCTATAACGCATTTAACGTGTTCTTTTTTTACTGTAAGCATCATAAATAAACAACCGCCTGCCAGTGCAAAAAGCAGTACGCCTATACTGAATAATCCGGCTTGTAAAAAATCGATAAGTTCCATGGCTATTTTTCCTTTCTGACAATTTACTAATGCGTACCTAATTGTTAACCCTATACTTTTTATGGGCTTTGTGGCACGTCTATTATGTTGAGTGGCATCGATAATACACGTTAAATAGTTGGGCGCAATGACTGAAAGGTAGGATGGGATCTGGTGGGTAATAAAAAGCCCCTGAGCGTTGAGGAACAAATCGGTCAAGGGCTTTATGGCTCATTTAGCAATCTTGGTTAGTACGCTGCATGTAGTAGCATTTCGACAGGGTAAGCCGCTGATACCACCACTTCATCTTGAATTTGCTGTGCGTCGTTAAGTAGTTTTTTAGCTGACTCCAGCTCGTTGGCTGTTAAGGGTTTCCCAGTTTCAATTTGCTTAATAAGATCAAGCCCCAGTTGCGAAACTTGAGTAACATGCTTAACAACTGGCTTTATGTCTTTTAATAAATAGTTACCGTCGATCATTGTTACCAACGCGTCATTGTTATCGATCCAGCTTTGCAGTTGTTCAACTATTTGTATTTTCGCAGTGGAATCTTTCGGATTCACAATAAATGCCGTTACGTTCTTATTCAATTGGCGAACTTCAAGGCTTTCTGGTGGAAGTGCATCTGCAAAACGGTTTAAGGGATCAAATCGGTCATAATTTTCATATGTCGATTTTTCGTGGTGACGGTGATAGTACTGTGCTTGTTCAACGGCTTCTGCCAATACTTGCAGTGGTCGAATATCTTTACCATTAGCGAGGCGTTTCATGCCAACTAAAGCATTCCATTCATGCTGTAAGCCGACAGAAACGGTGGCCCAGTTACCCATCGTTTCCATGCGTTCATACATGCTGTCTACATCAGTAATATTTTCAGCAGACCACAAGCGTTCAGCAATAACGTAAGATCGCGGCCACATGCGAAGATCAATGGTGTCATACTTAACATTTTCTGCCCATAGAGTAACTTCGCCGCCTAGGATCAGGTGTTCTTGCTCTTTCTTTAATGCGACAGGATAGGGTGCTGTTGGGTATTTGCTGTTCTCAATATCAGTGCCAGCAATTTTCTGACCAGTCATTGTGTATTGTGCGTTACCTACAACCATATGCCCGGTGAGTTTCCCATCTTGTAACTCAACACGCGGTTTGGTTTGCCCCATCCAGGAATCCATCCAGAAAGAGGTAATACCCTGGGTGGTTTCAATATCAAAGACAGCACGACGTGAACGGCCTTTGTAATCAATAAAGCCACGGCGAGTACCATCTTTAGCTGTGATTAGCGTAAATGTGCCTGTTACGGCACTGCCTCGTTTACGTGGTGCTTCAAATTGCCACGTTTCCCAGCTTTCATCTGTGTGTACTTTATCATCAACCTGTAAAGGTTTAGGCATTGGATCGTTACGGTAATGCATGGCTGCGGGTTGTGCTTGATCGATGTAATATCCCGTAGATAGAATACCTTGATAGCCATCATTGGCGGACTCACCTAATGAATCGTGTCCACGCCAAGATTGGATCACGATACTTTTTGGTAGGTCAGGGTGGTAAGTTTCATCCCAACCAATCATTTTACGATCGTGTTTTTTAAGAATCTCTTCCACTTCTTGGTTAAAGTACGCGTGTAGCTCGAGTGCATCCTTTAGTCCTTTCTCGGCCATAAATACTTGTATGGCCTTGCTGTTATTCCATTGCTTTGGATTTACTTCATCGCCACCAATGTGAATGTATTTATCTGGGAATAATTCAGTGACTTCACCAATAATTTTATCAATGAAGGTATATACCTCAGGTTTTGTTGGATCGAGTAAGGGTTCATGTACACCCCATTTACGTTCGATTTTATACTCTTTTATTTCGGTCATTAGCTCTGGGTAAGCCGCAGCAATTGCTGATGCATGGCCAGGCAAGTCGACTTCTGGGATCACACGTATGCCAAGATTTTTAGCATAAGCTACAACGTCTTTAATTTGTTCGCGAGTATAGTAAAGACCGTCAGACCCTTTTTCGTGTAGGTTGGGGTAGGCCAAAGATTCAATACGCCAGCCTTGATCGTCAGTTAGGTGCCAATGGAAGGTATTAAATTTTGCAGAAGCTAAACCATCAATTTGACGTTTAATATCATTAACCGGAATGAAGTGGCGTGATGTATCAATTAACGCACCACGCCATGGAAAGCGAGGTGAGTCTTCGATGCTAACTGCCGGTACTTCAGCACCATTAGGTGTGTTTTGTAATAGCTGTAAGAATGTTTCGATGCCATGCAATGCTCCATAAGGTGTGTTGGCATTAAGAACTGCTTGGGTACTGCTGACATCTAGGCTGTAACTTTCATCTTCTTTTTCTTGTTGAACATCTGTAGGAGCGCCAGCTTTAACATTGATAATTAACTGGGGTGTTTTATTAGCTGCTTGAATGGGCGTGGTTAAGAAGAAACCTGTTTGGCGTTCAATACGATTATTTAAACGTTGTACGGCAGACTCTAATCGCTCTGATGTGAATCCGGTTAATTTAGCCGAAAAATTACGGTCAACAACTAGCCCATTTGAATCACTCAATGTAACTTGCTGAGGGTAGGGCATAAGGTGAAGATCAGTATTAGGTTTATCAGCTAATGCAGGAAATGCCGATATAATTAACGATAAAGAAAGTGCCAAAGGTTTCATCTTCATGTGTAGCCTCGGAATATATAAGGTTAGCAGTAATGGCTAACAAAATTGAATGCATACTTAAAAGGAATTAATAACTGAGACAGTCAGTTACTACGTGTTAGTAACTATCATATCTTCTTGTTGTAATATTTATCAAATTGTCACTCGTGAAAAAGTAACATCGATATAATCATTTATTATCAGTTGGTTACCTTGGTTATGGTGTGTTGTTTGATAGTTTCTAACTCGGTATTTTTAGCGCGATGTGATCATCTTCAATAAATAAATACATTTTAAAAGTAATCAAATTTATAGCGGGTTTAAATATGTCTAAATGTATCGGGAAATAGGTATTTAAAGCTAAAAGGTGTGATCTTAATTCATTCATTACGATGTTATGACGAGACTTTTTTTAATGACACTATTTGTTTTATTTTTTTGTGATGTTAGTTTTCATTAAATTGCTCAATAAAAAGCCCTAGCATTAAAATGTTAGGGCTTATTGTTATATTACTTTTGATAAAGTAAGCCTAAAAACCGAGCCGTTAATATCAATTTATAAAGGCACACTTCTTATAAACGTGCTGATTAAAAACACGTCTCAACAAACTGAGTCACGGAATGCTCATCATCTGATACGCAGAGATACTTCCACTTATCAAAGGTTAAGCAAGGGTGAGAGGTTGAAAATGCAATCATGTCGCCCACTTTCAAATCTACACCATCGGGTACAGTAACAAAGATATGTTGATCCATGATTGCCGTCGCGACTAAGCCTTTAACTGAAATAGCTTCACCGTTACGGTAACCTCGTTCCGGAATAGGTAAGCCTGCATCGAATGCGACATCCCGTTTACCTAGTCCAATCACCGCTTTATTGGTTTCTGGACGCGATAAAACATACGCCCATACTTCCAATGCAGATTCTAAGTTACCACCTAGTTCACATGCGTAGCCGTGATTTTGTTCTGCGCGGCCCATTACAAGGTTCTGTGCATCTTCATAAATGCCTGTGTCATGAATAACGTAGCAGCCAGGTCGAATAATGGCTGTTAAGTGCAGGCAGGCTGCAAAACTTTCAGCGACTACGTCATACCATGCTGAACCTGCGCCGGTAATGATCGGATTGGTATCTGTAATTAATTTTTCTTCAATCAATAATTCAACGGTTTGAATTGTTTGAGCTAAAAATTGGCGAATATCTTGCTCTGCGTTATCGCCGTGTATTACTCCTTCATAGACTTCAATACCCGCTAAGTTTAATGCGGGTAGATTATTTATATGATGGGCTAAAGTAATGACTTCTTCTGGGGT
Source organism: Photobacterium profundum (assembly GCF_003026285.1). Taxonomy (GTDB): domain Bacteria; phylum Pseudomonadota; class Gammaproteobacteria; order Enterobacterales; family Vibrionaceae; genus Photobacterium; species Photobacterium profundum. Next base: position 454,242 of record NZ_PYOD01000001.1, on the reverse strand, counting down.
ACGACAACCACATCGACCACCTTCAACACCTGCTTCGATCAATACGTTTAAGGTTATTTCTACATCAACAAAGAACTGATTTAGCTGATCGACGTTATCAGTTGAATCGACACAACAGTAGAAGTTAACACCATTCTGTTGAATAACATTTGCCACCATTCCCATGTTGGCTTTGCCCACTAATTGATTCGCCATCATGATGTTTTCAGCACCACCTTCGGCAGCAGCTTGTACATGTGGTGCAGTGGCGACCGTTAATCCCCATGCGCCAGCTTGTAGCTGTTGTTCGAAAAATGCTGGCGTCATGGTGGTTTTACCATGTGGCGACAACTTTACTTGATGATGATTGGCGAACGTTTGCATCCACTCCATGTTATTGGTGAGGGCACTTTGTTTAATTACAGCTGCTGGAAGACTGATATCTTCGTTAATTAAGCTGTATTTCCCATCAGGTTTTTCGCTTGACCACACACCTTTGGTGCCCGGCGAGAATTTTTTGTGATGAGTGTCTTGGTATTTACTAACATGCTTTTTATTTAATTGGTTCATTCTTTATTCTCCTAACATGGCTCTCAGGCCTTGCTGTTATTGCTCTTTGGCGAGTTGATGATATTTGGTATGTTAGAAACTATCAAACATTGAATTGCTTTTTGTGCTGTTTCTCACTGTTTTGGCAAGGTGATGTGAATAAGATTTGTGGTGTCGAGAGGAAGGTGATAACCGTGACTATCGAAGTCGATATTGTTTCAAGAATTACAGAACGTTTCTCGCAATTGCGAGATGCAGAGAAGAAAGTGGCGAAGCTAGTAATAGACGATTTAGCGTCAGCAGCGAATGCCAGTATTAGCCAATTGGCTGATGAAGCAGGCGTAAGTGAGGCAACCATTACGCGGTTTGCAAAAGCGGTTGGATGTAAAAATGTACGTGATTTAAAAATGAAATTAGCGCAGTCGATTGCAATAGGTCAGCGCTTTATTCATGAAAGCCCTGACCAGTCAGGCATTCAAGGGGTTTATGAGTCGATCAAAAATGTGATCAACATAAACCGTAAAGTGGTCAACGAAGAAGACATTGCAACGGTTGTGGAAATGCTGCAAGGGGCAAGACAAGTGCTGTCGATTGGCATGGGTGGAGGCTCCACTATGTTATCGCAAGAACTGCAGTTTCGTTTATTCCGTTTAGGGTACGCAGTGACGGCTTATAACGATGGCTTACTTGCTCGAATGGTTGCATCAACCGCAGACAGTAGCGATGTAATGGTGGTGATTTCGGCAACGGGTTTTACCCCCGAAGTGGTCGAGCCAGCCTCTATTGCAAAGCAATATGGATTGAAAGTGATAGCCATTACAGCGCCAAACTCACCATTGGCTGAAATAAGTGATGTGGTATTGCCTGTTGTGATTCAAGAAACAGATTTTATCTACAAACCATCGGCTTCACGTTACGCAATGATGGCGCTGATTGATGTGATATCAACAGAACTGGCATTAAGTCATAAGCGTCGTTCTCGAGACCGATTACGTCGTTTGAAGTTGGCACTTGATAGTCATCGCGGTGGTTTGGATAGACAGCCTTTAGGCGATTAAACGCAGTTTGAAGTAACCGTTTTGGCGACATTATTCGAACTGTAAATGTTAACCATTTTAAGTAAAGGAAAACACATGCAGTTCGATACCGTATTCCGGAATGTTCAAGTTGTAGACGGGACTGGTGCCGATGCATACAACGCTGATGTTGCAATTAAAGGGGATCGTATTGTAGCTATTGGTGATCTCGCTGGCTGCGATACGCAATGCCTAATCGATGGAGAAGGCCAAACGTTAGCGCCTGGTTTTATTGATGTGCATACGCATGATGATACTAACGTTATTCGTTATCCAGAATGTTTACCTAAGATCAGCCAAGGTGTAACAACAGTAATCGTAGGCAACTGTGGGATCAGTGCTTCACCAGCAATATTAGCGAACGATCCGCCAGATCCTATGAACTTGTTGGGTCAGAAAGACGATTTTAAATACCCAAGTTTTAAGAGTTATGCAGAAGCCGTTCAACACGCTCAACCTGCCGTGAATGTGGCTGCATTAGTAGGGCATACCACATTGCGTAACAACGAAATGGATGACTTGCACCGCTCTGCAACATCCTCTGAAATTGCACTGATGAAAAGTAAACTACACGACGCAATGTCGCAAGGGGCATTGGGGTTAAGTTCGGGTTTAGCGTATGCCAGTGCTCAGAAAGCACCGACTGAAGAAGTAATGGCATTGGTAGAAGAGTTAGCTGCATTTGACGGTATTTATACCACGCATATGCGCACTGAATTTGAACAAATTTTAGGTGCGATGGATGAAGCATTCCGCACAGGTAAACACGGTAAAGTACCCGTCGTTATCTCTCACCTTAAATGTGCAGGGGCCGGTAACTGGGGACGTACCGTAGAAGTTTTAGATGTAATGGAAAAAACGGCAAAGCATCAAGATGTCTCATGTGATTGTTACCCGTATTCCGCGAGTTCATCGACTTTAGATTTAAAGCAAGTGACCGATGAAATAGATATTTTTATTACTTGGTCTGAAGCATACCCAGAGCATGCCGGCAAGATGCTAAAGCAAATTGCAATAGAAATGGCACTTCCCTTAATGGACGCTGCGAAAAAACTGCAACCTGCAGGTGCTGTTTATCACTGCATGGATGAAGCCGATGTAGAGCGCGTATTGAAATACCGTTTAACCATGGTGGGATCAGATGGACTACCGAATGACCCGCATCCGCATCCGCGTTTATGGGGCACATTCCCGAAAGTCTTGGGGTATTACAGCCGCGAACGCCAGCTATTTTCTTTGGCTGAAGCCGTTCATAAGATGACGGGCATGTCGGCAAAACGCTATTGCCTCACTGACCGAGGAGAAATAAAAGAAGGTGCCTACGCTGACCTTGTTTTATTTAATCCAACAGAAATTAAAGATGCAGCTACTTTTGAAAACCCAATTGCAAAAGCGAAAGGAATCGACGCCGTTATGGTGAATGGCTGCATCAGTTATCAAAAAGGCGAAGTAGACGCGCAGCGTTATGGTCGCTTTCTTTACCGTCATCAACGCTAACGTTTATGACGTATTAACAAGGCCGTCGAGAAATTGCTATCAAATAGAGATTTGAAATAAAGCATAGATTTCACTGCCATCAATTCATGTAAATTTTAATAGAAAGAAGTTGGAGAAATATTATGACAATCAAACGCTACGGCATCGAAGGCGGAACGGGTACAGGCGGTCAACATCTTCCATTTGCACGTGCAACGGAAGCGGGTGGTTTCCTTTACGTATCTGGTCAAACACCAATGACAGATGGCGAAGTGATTGAAGGCGGTATTGTTGACCAGTCTCGTTTAGCGATTCAAAACTGTGTCGACATTATGGAAGAAGCAGGTTACGCCCTGAAAGACGTTGTACACGTAAAAGTAGTACTGACGGATTCACGTTACTTCCAATCGTTCAATAAAGTGTTTAAAGAATTTTTCGGCGAGAACCCACCTGCACGTATTTGTATGGTGTGTGATCTTGTTGTTGATGTGAAAGTTGAGGTTGATGTGACGTGCTATCGCGATGATCGCCGTTAATTAATAACAGCTAGATTCAAAGTAACACTGTAAAAAATAGAAGCTAGCCAGTGTGTGATGAAGCCAAGATATTCGTTGAGCAAAGACTCATGAAGCGAGCGTGAAGGGCATACTGGCAAGTGAAAGGGTACTGAGGGTAATAGCGTTTAGTTAAATATTGCCGTACTGCTATGAAATACAAGCAAGAAAAAAAGCTGGCAAAGTACCAGCTTGAAAAAATAAATACTGACGGAATCAGTAAATCATGGGGTAGTTAACGGCTATCCCCAATTAAATAAAAGCAATGACGGATTATAAGAGGTGTGAGATGAACAGTACACTTTTTCTCACCGGTTTCGGTGTGTATGTGGTTTTTTTAATCTGGCTAGGGTGGTTTGTATCACGCAACCAGAAATCAGGTGAAGATTTTCTACTTGGCGGGCGTAGCCTTCCTTTATTCCTTGTATTAGGTACAACTGTCGCAACGATGGTGGGTACTGGTTCAAGTATGGGTGCAGTTGGCTTTGGTTATGCCAATGGTTGGGCTGGTGCATTGTATGGTATCGGTGGTGCTCTTGGTATTTTACTGTTGGCTAAATGGTTTGCGCCTGTTCGTGAACTTAACTTTATGACCATGAGCGAAGAACTGGCTTACTATGTTGGTGCAAATAAGATTGTTAAGAACGTTGTTGGTGTTTTGATCTTTGTGGCTTCAATCGGTTGGTTAGGCGCACACATTCTTGGTGGCGGCATGTACTTAGCGTGGATTGCAGATATAGACCTAAATACAGCAAAGCTGATCATTGCTGCTGCATTTACTATCTATGTTGTTATCGGTGGTTACACTGCTGTGGTATGGACTGACACCATTCAAGCTATCATTTTGTTTGCTGGTTTCATTCTTATGGCTGTGATGTCGGTAGACTACATTGGTGGCATGGATAACCTTTATGCTGCGATGGAACCTGCTGCAACAAGCTTCTTAGCAATTGATAAATTAGGTATTATTCCTGCTGTATCACTCGCTATGGTTGTGGGTGTAGGTGTACTTGCAACACCGTCATTCCGTCAGCGTATCTACTCGGGTAAAGATGTATCGACCATCCGTCGTTCGTTTGTTATCTCGGGTGTGCTGTACTTATTCTTCTCTATCATTCCAGCGATTATTGGTATGGCTGCCCATGCAATTAATCCTGACTTGAATAACCCTAACTTCTCATTCCCTTATGTTGCAGCAACGGTATTACCTGTTGGTGTTGGCATGATTGTATTGATAGCAGGTTTGTCGGCAACAATGTCGAGTGCAAGCTCTGATGCTATTGCAGGTGTCTCTATCTTGATGCGTGATATCTACATTATGTTCACGGGTAAAGTACCAGCGAAAGACAAGATGGTTGCTTACTCTCGTATTTCGCTGGTGGTTGTAATTGGTTTTGCACTACTGTTCGCACTGACATCGAATGACATTATTAGCTATATCACCAAAATGATTTCAACGGTTATGTCAGGCATGTTTGTATGTGGCATGTTAGGACGTTTCTGGACTCGTTATAACTGGCAGGGTGCACTTGCAACGCTAGCAGGAGCATCTGTTGCATCATTCGCTATCATGTTTAATGCAGATTGGACGACATTCTGGGGTAACCCCGTTATCCCTTCTGTGCTTACAGCATTAGCTGCGGGTGTTGTGGTAAGCCTTGCAACACCAGCAAATACAGTGACTAAAGCTGAAGCAAAAGCCATTCTAGATGCAGAGCGTCAAGCTATGGAACAAGATGCTGCAGAAACAGTATCGACAAAGCCTGTAATGGCAAAATAATTCACTAAAACTAGATGAAATGCGGGTCTTTGTGATGAGCCGAGACCCGCAATATAAATTACTCTTTTAGTACCACTCAAATAAAAATAAAGGTAATAGTGTGAAAATTGCATTTTTCGGCGAATGTATGGTTGAGTTAAGTGGTCAGCCTCTGCAGCGTACCTTTGGTGGTGATACCTTAAATACAGCACTTTATCTTTCTAGGCTGGGTACTTCTCGTCATCATTCTGTTAGCTATGCGACAGCCTTAGGTGTTGATAAGATCAGTCAGGATATGTTGGCATCTTGGCAAGAAGAAAACATAGGGACGGATTTAGTTCGCAAAATTGAAGGCAAGCTACCTGGCTTGTATTTGGTTGAAACGGAACCGAATGGCGAACGCCATTTTCATTATTGGCGTAATGATAGTGCTGCAAAGTTTTATTTTTCTGAACAGTTGTCGCCACTAGAGCTGGCGATTGACTCGCATCAATTTGATGCACTATACATCAGTGGTATCAGCCTTGCGATTTTAGCTGAAGATGCCAAAACGGTATTAATTACGTTACTAGAAAAACACAAAGCGGCTGGGGGAAAAGTGTTGTTCGATAATAACTACCGCCCGCAGTTATGGACAGAAAAACAAGCTCAATACTGGTATGCGCAAGTACTTCCTTTTGTCGATATTGCATTAATTACAGAAGACGATGATCTTCGCGTATGGGGTAAAACTAATATTGTTGAGCGTTGTAAGCAATATGGTTGTAACGAAGTCGTTATAAAACGTGGCTGTGAGCCTTGTAAAATTGTCACCAATTTACAATCAGACGTAACAGAAACAAGCTATGTGGCAGCCAACAGGGTTGAGCATGTTGTTGATACTTGTGCCGCAGGTGATTCCTTTGCTGCAGGGTACTTAGCAGGGCGACTCAATGGTGAATCAGCGTCGTCATCAGCCACGCTTGGTCATCGCTTGGCTTCAACAGTCATTCAATATCCAGGAGCGATTATTCCGCTCGACGCAATGAAAGATATTTTGTAAGGAACAGAAGTTAATGTCTCAGCAACTCATTGAAAAATTGAAAGCATTTAAAGTTATTCCGGTTATTCAAATCAACAGTATTGAGCAAGCCGTACCTTTAGCTAAAACACTAGTAGAAAACGGTTTACCCGTTGCTGAAGTGACGTTTAGAACAGAATCCGCCGCTGAAGCTATTCGTTTAATGCGTGAAGCATACCCACAAATGTGCATTGGTGCGGGAACAGTGCTGAATGCAGAACAAGTTGATTGTGCAGTTGAAGCGGGTGCTGAGTTTGTTGTTGCACCTGGCCTAAACCCGAATACAGTACGTTATTGCCAAGAAATTAATATTCCGATGGTACCGGGTGTTAATAGCCCAAGCCAAGTAGAGCAAGCGTTAGAGCTGGGATTAACATTCTTGAAGTTTTTCCCAGCAGAAGCGTCTGGTGGTATCAATATGGTTAAGTCGTTGCTTGCACCGTATGTAGATGTGTCTTTTATGCCAACAGGTGGTATTGGCGAAGCAAATATCCGTGATTACTTAGCAGTTGATCGTATTCTTTGCTGTGGCGGCACATGGATGGTTTCACCTAAGATGATTGAAGCTGGTCAATGGGATGAAATTGGCAAACTTGTACGTGATGCAGTAACACTCGTACAAGATTAAGACGTTCAGTGTAAAGTGACGTGCGTTATTGAGTACGAATATAAAAAGCCTCTTTCCATTAAACAGTTAGAGGCTTTTTAACATTGAATGATTGTGAATTCAGATAATCGCTAAAACGTACATTGAGTTATTTTACCATCAGCGCTAAACGTAACATCTAAGGTCTGAAATAAAGGGGATACACTGGTAAACGTTGCGATGCAGGTACTCTTGTCGATATTCGCATTGTTCTTCTCACCATGAGCCACAATAACGTCTAACCCTCTAATCGTTGATGTTAACTGTCGAGTTGCCGTTTCAGAAAATTGACTAATTAAGATGATTTTATTGATACCGTTAATTTGTAGGCGATCCACCGTATGACGAATAATCGCTAGATCTTTTGAGTCAGGTTCTGCACCCACAATCTTACTTTGATTAATCAGAGATAAATAGGCGATATCTTCACCGTTAAATGACTGGGTATAAGTATCTGCACGGGTTTTATTTGGGTTATATGCATAGATATTATTACCTGATTGCGATAATCCAAAATCAATATTACTGGCTAGAATAGGCTTGGTTTTCGCCAGCGTGTTGCCATACTTTTTAATGCTTTCAGGTGTAAGTACTAGAGCTGTAATATAAGAAAAGTTAGGTGCTAACTTTGTTTTTTTGATATCTTGATCTGAGTAGAATGCGATGAAGTCGGCATTGTTATTATCAGCCACTTTTTCGGCATTTTGTATTTGCTTCGATAGCCATGTTTCTATCTTTTCTGCTTGTTTTTCATCAGATGAATAAAAATTGTCATTCTTTGATTTTAAAGACGGCAATGAAGGTACTTGAGTCAAAAAGCTAATAGTAACTGATACTGGTTGGTGATGGTTTTGCGGTGCGCATGCTGAAAGTGCAATAACAGCCATGGTGATCAGACCAAAGGTTAGCTTTTTCATTAATAAACCTAGACAACAAAAGAAAGTGTGATGTAGATCTCTATTTTGCGCTATTTGATGAAAAGTAACAATATTTGAAGCGTTAATATTTATACCAAAAAGACCAGGGTTATTTTGAAACAACTATTTGTAAACAAAAGATAAAGGTTTTTGATTTCTGTATGTGTTTAGATTTGTTTGAAAATAATCGTGTGAGAACTAGTTACTGTTTGATTAATAGGCGGTTGATTGTTATTTATTGCGTTTTGGATATAAAGTAATCAAACGATCGAAATAATATGATTTTGATGTTGACTCATACTGAGCAATCCGTAGAATGCAGCCCATACCGCAACGGGGCAACTCATTAACGGTTAGCGATTGAAAGATTGCTTAATTCTTTAAGATGTTTTGGCATTAAAGAATATGGCGCGTTGGCAGAGTGGCTATGCAGCGGATTGCAAATCCGTGTACCTCGGTTCGACTCCGGGACGCGCCTCCATTATTCCTTGAGAATAATATGCGACACTAGCTCAGCTGGTAGAGCGCAACCTTGCCAAGGTTGAGGTCACGAGTTCGAGCCTCGTGTGTCGCTCCAAATTTTGTACTAACGGTCACGTTACATTGGCAGACCGTTATTAAGATGGTGTCTAACCGCTTTTTATAAAGCACATTGGTTGGAGCATCGCAATAAAGAATTGCGTGCCCTGGTGGTGGAATTGGTAGACACAAGGGATTTAAAATCCCTCGGCGTTCGCGCTGTGCCGGTTCAAGTCCGGCCCGGGGCACCATCTATTAAAGTCTGTATCGAAAGATATAGCATGCGACACTAGCTCAGCTGGTAGAGCGCAACCTTGCCAAGGTTGAGGTCACGAGTTCGAGCCTCGTGTGTCGCTCCAAATTGAAAAGCCCAATCAGAAATGATTGGGCTTTTTGACGTTTGTAGCATATTAAAAAGAGTCTCGACGCGTTATCTCTACAATCACTAGCTCAGCTGGTTGATCGCAGCCTTGCCAAGGTTGAGGTCACGCCTAAGCCTTGAAGATCAGGGGTCTCGTGTGTCGCTCCAAATACGAAGCCCTTTTCATTACCCTCTAATTATTTTTGTGAACTGAAATGTTCTATACGAGTCTATTGTCTTAGTTATCTCATACAGAGAGTAAATTAAGGTAACTTCGGTATTACTTAAGACTGGGAAGAACGAGCGTTGAACTATAAAAGAATAATCGCTATTGGTGTAGTGAGCATACTATTAGCAGGGTGTAGCGCGTCGAAACCAGACGATTTAATGGCAATGAACCGTCTTGCTAAACAGCATGCTAAAACGATTAATGAAGCGAAACATGTCGCAATGAAAGAGGGCGTTGAAATAGTAGAAGCTTATGCTATTGGTCCAACCGTTGTTGTTACCCTTAAGGGTACTGATCTTGATGGCTTAAAGAGCTGGATACGGCCAACATTCTGTCAGCAACCGAAAATAAAGCGATTGCTTGATCAAGGGCTGCAGTATGTATTTAGAGATCAAAATGGAGAGGAATACCTTGTTGATAAAACAAGCTGTTGAGGTTTAGTTTTAATGGGGTATTCATCGTTTATCTGTAGAACATCAAAATAAAACGAATTGCATCATAAAAGTGACATAGACGAGGGAAGAAAAGGTTGGCTTCCCTCGTTTACGAATTTGAAGGCGATTATTTCATGAAGCAACTTTTTGCATACTCAGTCGCTTCATTTGCCGTCCAGTCACCTTTTGGCTTGTCTTTCATTTCTTTACACCAATCTTCGCTGCCTACTTCCGGTGCACAAGCCGATAATATAAAAACAGCTGTTATTAGTACTAGAAATTTTTTCATTGTTTTCCCTTCAATTCATTAGTAGAAACTTGCTTGTAAGCGTCTCATTGATTATCCGTGTATTCAAATGATAAATTATTAATGTAGATAAAAGTTTTTTTATTATATGACTTGATTAACAATAGGCTTGTTATAAAGTCTTTTTAGAAAGTTGTGCTTTAATCTATTGTTATAACGTGTTTATACGCTGTGTTGTTAATTTTATAAGCAAGGATTCGCGATGAAATTGAACTGCGATATGGGTGAAAGTTATGGTCCGTGGCAAATGGGTAATGACGAAAAGGTTATGCCATTTATCGATATGGCAAATATTGCCTGCGGTTTTCATGCTTCGGATCCTGATATTATGGCGCAAACTGTTGAATGGGCAGCTACCTACCAAGTACAAATAGGCGCTCACCCCGGTTATGATGACAAGCTTGGTTTTGGACGACGTAGCATCCCTCACGCTTTATCATCAATAACCCATTTAATCGCCTATCAGGTGGGCGCTTTAGATGCCATTTGTCGATTGCATAATAACAAAGTGTCTTATGTTAAGCCTCATGGCGCTTTATATAATGACATGATGGTAAACCGTGATATTTTCGAATCAATAGTAAAAGCTATCTCCGGTTTGAATGTTGAACGAATCAAAAATGCACCGTCTAATGCACTTAAATTGATGATTTTAGCGCGAACCGACAATTCGGCTTATCAAGCAATAGCCAAGCAATATCATGTAGAACTTCTGGAAGAAGCCTTTGCTGATCGTGCATATGATTCTGATGGCTCTTTGGTTTCTCGGTCACAAATTGGTGCTGTTCATCACAACCCTGAAAGAATTAAACTTCAAGTAATTCAATTATCTCAAGGCTATGTTGTTACGCTTGATGGGAAACGATTGGCACTTAATGCCGATACAGTGTGTGTACATGGCGATAATGAAACATCAATTGTGAGCATTGCAGAATTACATAAGGTACTTAATCCATGATAAAGATTGAGCCTGTATCTGAAACCAGTCTGATTATTTATTTAGGCGATCAAATTGATCTTCAATTAACGCAGGTGATCGCACAGTTAACCCGTTATCTAGAGCTGCATTTTGCCGAACAGTTGATTGATATAACACCTTCTTACACGTCAATTTTAATCCAGTACCACCCTTTAAAGATCAACTTTAAGTCTATTCAAGTAAATGTGTTGGCGTGGGCAAGTAAAGAGCTCAAGCAGGGGGAGGATCGTAAGCTAAGCAGTAACGATCAATACACAATTATTCGTGGTAAAACCATTACGCTTCCCGTGTATTATGATATGAGCGTAGGACCTGATTTATCGTCGTTAGCCAAAGAAAAAAAACTTTCGATAGAACAAGTTATTACCTTACATCAGCAGAAAATATATACAGTATGCGCTATCGGTTTTGCCCCTGGCTTTGCTTTTCTTGCATCTGTAGACAATACGATAGCCACTTCTAGGCATGCCGAACCTCGTCTGAAAATACCTGCAGGCAGTGTTGGCATTGCTGATCAACAGACTGCAGTATACCCAAATGATTCCCCCGGAGGTTGGCAAATTATTGGTAACTGCCCTCAGCAATTATTCTCACCAAATACTGACCCTATTTCACCATTTGAAGTCGGGGATAAAGTGGCCTTTGAAGCAATTGACCGTCAAACATTCTTAGATCTCGGAGGGGAAATATGGCCGAATTGGAAGTAGTACGTGCTGGTTCGTTAACTCTACTGCAAGATTCGGGAAGATTAGGTGTTGCGCAGTTAGGTTTAAGTCAAGGTGGTGCATTAGATATGCATGCGTATTGCTGGGCTAACTATTTATTGGGTAATGACATGTCTTGCTCACAACTGGAAATGACGTTAGGACAAGCCAGTTTTAAATCAGATCTTGATATTGTATGCGCGATTACAGGGGCTGATGCTGCTGCCACTATTGATGGTATCCCCGTTAAGCCTTGGCAAACGTTTTGTCTACGTAAAGGATCGTTGTTAGCGTTTAATTACCCAAGAAAAGGCCTACGTACGTATTTAGCTGTAGAGGGAGGCTTTCAATGTGAACCGTTGATGGGCAGTGTTTCTACCATTGTGCGAAATAAAGTGGGGGGGATTGATGGTGGTCGAGCATTACTTGTGGGTGATAAGCTGCCAATGTTAAAGCGTGAGTTTCGTGTGAAGTATACGCACAAAGCGTTATACGTAGCACCGCGTTTCATCCCTGATTATGAAGCACCATTAACGTTAAGAGTGATTGAATCGTATCAACATGCATTGTTTTCTGAACACGATAAGGCAATGTTTTATTCTAATACTTACCAAGTAAGCCCACAGTGCGACCGTATGGGATGTCGCCTTGATGGATCAAGTTTGAATACGGTAGTCGGTGGTATTATTTCTGAAGGGATTGCGTATGGAGCGATACAAGTTCCACCGAATGGATTGCCTATAATTTTGTTCAATGATCGTCAAACATTGGGCGGATACCCTAAAATGGGATGCGTTGCACGGGTTGATATGGCGAAGCTTGCCCAAGCAGCTCCCGGTAAAGAGGTACAGTTCTTGCGTGGAAATATAGAAGAGCTGCAACAAGAATGGATACAGTTTTCGCACTACTTTGGATTACCGTATTAGAGGTAACTTGGGTATACAACATTGGGGTATGAGCTTTATGTATATTTTTGGTTATGGAAGTTTGATTAACAGTCATTCACGTCAATTAACGGGACAAACGGGTAAAGCGATTCCTGCTGTGATACAGGGTTTACAGCGTTGTTGGGGGAAAGTTGACGGTAGTTATAAAATAGCGCCGTTAGTGGCAAGAATCGGTGAAGGACGATGTAATGGCGTATTAGTTGCTGTTGATGACATTGCTTTGAAAGAATTTGATCGTAGAGAAAAAGGCTATCACCGCGTTCGCGTAAATCTTGATAGTATTACCAGTGTTATCGACGATTTTACCTTTGAAGAGAATGAGACAGTTTGGGTTTACGTTAAAGATAACACTGAAGCACCGTGCGAGCATCAGCCAATAGTACAAACGTATGTTGATACCGTATTGGCTGGGTGCTTATCGATTTCGGAGTCGTTTGCTAATACATTTGTAGAAACAACTCATGGCTGGCATCATCCGTTGGAAAACGATCGTCATAAGCCTAAGTATGGCAATTTAGCAGGCGTGCTTGATGAGCATTTATACATAATAGACAGCTTGATTCAACAAGTGAGGCTGCCGTTAAAATAGAACGCAGTTACTGGGCAATATCTTCATTTAGTACATAGTGTAGAAAGTAAATGGCAAAGCCGAACAAAAAAGGTCCAATCAAAACCGTTGATGTATTGTGTGCTGGTTGTAAAACACAATTATTTAAATACCGTAAAGGCGGCAAAGGCGCATTAGTGAAATGTTTTAAAGAACGAATAACGAAAGATTTTACGAATGAACCGTGTATTTGCCCTAACTGTAAGGTGCAATTTGCCCGTGATACTTTAGTACGAGGAACGCCGGCATATAAAATTATTGGTGGTAAAGTAACCGCCAAATAACGGCCAGCTGTTAAAACCGATGTTAATTAAGGCGATTTTCTTTTGTGCAGTAAGACCGCATTTAGAGGTTTATTGTGTTTGTGGTATGAATGGCTTAGAGACAACTTTCACTGGTGGACAGATTATTTTCTTTGAGTTTAATGTCGTTTTTAAGTCGAGAATTTTACGCTTATATGTACCGAGTACTAATTGATAATCTAAATCTGGTGCAAACCATAGGTATAGTTTTCGGTCGCTTTTTCTTGTTTGCTCAACCCGAATTGCCTTCAGTTTGCCAAAGTTCGTATTAATCGTTTCTTGTCCTTTTACTTCAAAATAATAATGATTTACTTCATCGGCATCTTGCAATAAAAAATCAAACGTCTTCTCACCATTGATAACATTTAAACGCATTTGGCTAGCCAGTGCATCAGCGTCCAGTAGTGGCATTGAGTCATCTGAAAATGTCATTGTTACACCGTTAGAATCTACGGATGATTTACTGGCATTATCGCTAAACTTAGCCGTGAATTTTCCAGAAATAAGACCTTTTACGTCTCGATCAAATGATTGAGAAATAAAGCTATTTTTGTCGGGTGACCATTTGTAAGATGAATGTTGTTTTAGAGATGACTTTGTTACTAATACATCTATATTGCTATAGGTATATACATTGACGTTGTTGTTATTCCAATTGATCTGTCGTTCAAATGTACCGATTTTGGCACCATGAAAAAAAACGTTATACGTCAGTATTTTTTTACATTGGTGGTATTTTTTAGGTAATTCTGTAGCAAATAGCGATGATGAAAAGCCCATCAGTATAGCTGTTATCGATAAGTAAACGCTTTTCATACTGCCTCTTGTCTTATTGATATTCTAATTAAGAATAACTCATCATAGTAAACGTTAGCATTTAGCGTCGGTTATCGCAAAATCAAGTTAGAATAGTAAGAGGTATTAAAGAAATCAAGCTGTCAGTAGGAGTAGTTAAATAACTCTATTCTATGTACCAACAATGGACTTGTTTGTCTTTTTAGTATGAAAGAAAATATGGTGACGACATGATTGGCAAGTATATTTGAAGTAATGAATTCTTGTTAGATTACGCTCAACAAAACTTCGTTGTACTCGATGAAAACGTGTTCCTATAGTGCATGAAGGACATTTTTTACCAAACAACATATACAATACACCTAGTGGATAGTGATAAATTATGAATTCAACGCCTTAAGGCTATCAGTCGTGATTTAGCTGAAGAAATTCGTAGTGTGTGAATGAAAGAGATGTTAAATAAGCTGCGGATTAAGTTCAAATAAAATAAGTTAGATTTTAATTTATTAGCATGAGTAGAACCAGAAATTAGTATAAACATACGATTGAAGCTAATTTTATTACTGGTCTACTGTATTTAGTATCTTGGTGAAGGTATAAAGCAACGGCTCACAAATTGAGCCGTTATTACGTTTTATTATGCTTATTTATTTCAGCATTCGCTTAAGAATTTTCCCTGTTGCAGTCATTGGCAACGATTCTAATATTTCAACCTGGCGAGGGTACTTGTAATCAGCTAAACGCTCTTTACCCCAATGAACAAATTCTTTCGATGTTATTTTTCTATCCTCTTTTAGCACCACAAATGCTTTAACTTCTTCACCGTATGTTTTATGAGGTACACCAATAACAGCAACCAGATGTACGTCTGGATGTGTCATGAAGGTTTCTTCAATATCTCGAGGATAGATATTGAAACCACCACGAATAATAACTTCTTTTAAGCGATCGACAACAAATACATAACCTTCGTTATCAATACGTACAATGTCACCCGTATGAAGCCAACCATTCACAATGGTTTTAGCCGTTTCCTCAGGCTTCTTATAATAGCCCTTCATTACGTTATGCCCGCGAATAAGAAGCTCACCTTCTCTACCTTGAGCGACCTCTACGCCATCTTTATCAACCGCCTTCATAGTTACGCCTGGCAATGGCTGTCCAATGCTTCCGGGTTTACGCTTATATTCAAGTAAGTTGAATGCGGCAACAGGTGATGATTCCGATAAACCATAACCTTCAATAACTGGAACATTTAATATTTCTTCAAAGCGTTTTAATATTTCAACTGGCATTGAGGCTCCACCCGAAATAGCAACTTTCATATTCTTTGCAATTTCATTGATATATTCATTGCCGTGTTTTTCAGTAAACGCGAGTAAGCCGATATACATCGTTGGTACACCAGCAAAATGCGTGACCTTATGCGTGTACATCTGTTGCATGACCGTTTTAGGTACAAAGCGTGGAATTAAGACTAAAGCGCTGCCAGCAAGCACTGAGGTATTAAGTATTAGAGATTGACCAAATGTATGAAACAGAGGGAGAACCGCAATACTCACATCGGTGCCTTTTTGGTTGGTTAACGCTTGGCAGGCTTGCGCATTACACAGCATGTTA
Organism: Photobacterium profundum; assembly: GCF_003026285.1. Classification (GTDB taxonomy): domain Bacteria; phylum Pseudomonadota; class Gammaproteobacteria; order Enterobacterales; family Vibrionaceae; genus Photobacterium; species Photobacterium profundum. The sequence goes on along the minus strand of NZ_PYOD01000001.1, from coordinate 438,422 downwards.
CTTTGGCTTAATTCAGCCCCTTTTGCATGGCCTGTTGTACCTGAGGTGTATAAGATGACACAGCTATCTTCTGCTTTACGGTACACCGCATCAAAATGGACCTCTGATGATGCTAACCATGCATTAAAAGCATGAGTGCCTTCTGGCAAGGCTTCTTGATTATTTTCTGCTTCAATCATGATGAAGTGTTTACAGCAGCTAGCTTGAAGGAACCCGGCATGACCAAATTGACCTGTTGGTAATGCACTATTTCCTTGGTAACAAATCAGTGCGATAGCATCTGAATCATTAAGGTGGTAGGCAACCTCCGCTCCCTTCAGCATAATATTTAAAGGTACTGTTACTGCACCTACTTTTTGAATTGCATAATAGCTAACGACAAAAGCTGGCATGTTTGGGCAAGATAGCGCCACTTTATCATCAGGCTTAATACCTAATTGTACTAGCTGATTAGCCACTTGGTTAACCATGCGATTAAGTTCTTGATAGTTAAATTTCTGTTCTTGAAAAATCAACGCAGTGTTTGTAGGGCAAAAGGTCGCATTGCGCTCTAAATTAGTCGCTAAATTATACATGATTGTATTTATCTTTTTATGAGGCTGCCTTTCGTTTAATCATGTGGCATTAAAGAGTATTGATAAGCGCAAATGTTAACGAGTAAGCAAGCGTGTTATTTGATTATGTTTAGTATTTTATACTCAAATCCCCTCAAGATGCTCGTTCCAACTCGTCTTTGAGGAGTAACTCTACATCTTGAGACTAATTTGGTATGTATCGCTTGTGATTTTTTGCGCATTAAAAAGTGTAAAAGTACAAAAAAGTGATGAAAAATTAGAACGTTTATAGTCGCTGTAAACTGAAGTTGCAGATGCATTTTTAGCATTGATGTATAGAAAAGTGGCCAGTAAAGTCTATAAGTAAGATGTAATCATAGTGCTGAAATAAAAAGTTAATTAAAGAGCTAAAATTTATTATTTCATTTAAATCATGTGGTTATTTCCTTCATTTTTATCTTACTTTTTTCTCGAGATCCTTAGGCCTCAATAAGGCGTTGTTTTTATTGCAGAACATAAAATATTGCCATATCAAATGGACATGACAAATTGAAGTCACAAATTTGACGATTTAGGGTGAGGGTTCTATTTTTATTGGGGTTTAACTGAGAGGAGGAATCAAAAAATGAAAAGAATGAACTCGTCGTATCGTTTACAGGTAATAAAAGAAGTAATGACACGGCGACGGCTTACTGAACAAAATGATCCTATGGCTAATCATATCTCTCAGTTGCTAGATTCTCATGCACATGATGAAGTAGTCAAAGACGTTCCTCAGTATAGCGGAAGTCATTTTGATGAGGATGTTGGTGGCTGGATCAGTAATGCGTGGGATTTAAAATAAAATTATTCAATGTATCTGGTTGGCTAAGTAGAGATAGGGGCGATAGCGGTATACGCTAAACGCCCTTATTAGTATTCGTAATGATGCTGAAACTAGGTTGTCATTATATGAGCGTTTTTTAACAGAGAACTGGCACAATATCGGTGACTGATGTAAATTGCTTCCGTCAATGTTTTGTTAGGTCGATGAATGAACTACGTAGAGTTAGATAAGTATTCTCGCAAGTGGATTTTTACCCACGCATCTATGCCAGTCGCAGCTGCTGATTTGGAAGAAATTAAGCCGTTTACCCAAGCGCGCTCTTCTCAAATTTGGTCGGAGCATATTAGTAAACACAGCCCTGATGCTGATCACTTTGAGAAAGGTGATTGGGCCTCGAATGAACAAATTTGGAGTGAAAATACTGATTGGCAAACTGAGTGGGATAGTGATGATGCCACTTTGCCAAACGGAGTGTTAGAATTCATCGACTGGGAAGATAATACAACGGTCTTCTTTTGTTATGAGAAATACAATGTGATTGAGACCAAATGGGGCGTGTTTAAACGTAATTGGAAGAATTTCTTATTCTTTGATGACGGCCCTATATTGATTGGTCGCAAGAAAAAACAAGTACTATGGTTTAACTCGAATGGTACGTTTAAATCTGCTCACCGCGAGTAGATAGCTTCTATTTAGTATTCGTTATATCGTGTTTATAAGCAGATTTTCAGATTATTAATCGAAATAATCTGAAATCGGCTTTATTTATGTTTTCATATCTCTATATTTCCCATTAGTTCTTCAATTTTTTCCCCTCCGCTTTTTAGATTCTTATGTGATGAATGGATAGAGGCACCAGAACTAATGAGTGGCTGATTTAGCGGTTCACCAAGCACAACGAATAAACGTGTGCCAATATCACTTGTTTTTATTTCTAGAGCGTGTGAACTCAAATCTAATATTGCCATTTGATTGGGTTGTAGCTGATTCCCACTAATATAAGCTTTACCCGAACGTAAATAGATAAAGCCAGCAGTGAGGTTACTCTTTGGTTGGAATGTCCACGTACCGTAAGGAGAAATAATAATATCAAGGTAAACGATATCAATACTATAGCTAACGGGGCTATTAATTCCTTTGTAACTTCCAACAAGTACTTTGGTGGTTGAGTCGGCTTCTTCGACAAGGGGGAGTATTGCGGTTTTGTAATTGGTGCTATAGGCTGCTTCCATTTCCACATTGCCTGCGGGTAATGCCGTCCATAGCTGAAATGTTTCCACTACGCCATTTACTGGGGTTAATGTATCTTTGTGTACGATACCGCTTCCGGTGGTCATAACATGCACGTCACCTCCTTCTAGCGTCGCATGACAGCCAGAAGAATCGACATGTTTTACTTTGCCTACAACAGAGTAACTTATCGTATCGACGCCAGAGTGCCCATGAAAATCTAGCCCAACAGGTTTCATTTTATTTTTGGCGGTAAAATGATCCCACAGCACAAATGGATCGACTTCTGCGATATTACCTGCATCGATAAATGCAGTCATTGCCCCTGCTTTTAATCCGTATCGGATTGTTATTATCTTTCTTGTTTTACTCATATCTAAACCCAAATAAGGTTCAATAGTTAAATCATAGACCTTGAGTCCGAAAGAAACCAAAAATTTACAGGTAATTTTAAGCTAGAGACGGTATTAAGGAAAATATAGCTAGATGATTTAATATATTTTATATCAATATATTACAAGAAAGTTTGACGTTGATGTAATTATACTAATACAACAAAGTATATTGTAGGTGTGAGTGATAAAATCTTGTTTGATTAACAAAGCCCTGACGCATATTTTTTAAAAAAGCGAAGGGCTCTGTTGTTTGTATCTTTCTTATTTTTATTTAGAAAGAGCGGCTGTACTGAAGACCAACAAGTATCGCATTTGCGCGCGTTGTTGCTGATACTGTGCCAGCAAGAGGTTGGCCTGCGATTACTTGTTCGGTTACATCAACATCTTGACCCAGTAAATAAGTTGCACCGAAATCAATATTCGACTTACTGTTGATGTTGTATGTGAAACCAGCTGAGAACCACTGGCGGTCTGAATCAGGAATTGATAGTGATTTGTCTTCATCAGCAGCTGAGATATCGTACATGTAACCTGCACGTAGCGCCCAGTCGTTGTTTAGGTAGTAAGTACCACCAATAGAGGCGTGGCCAGCATCTTTCCAGTTGTAATCTTTAATTGTGGTGCCATTAGTCTCGACTTTATCGAAAGCACCCCAACCGACCCACTGTAGGCTGTAGTGTGCAGCAAATTTTTCAGTCAGCAGGTGGTAACCAGAGAACTCCACCATATCTGGTAAAGGTACGCTTAATTTGTCTGTATCATTACCCGCGTAATGAATATCACCTTCAGCTTCAAGTGTTGGGCTGTAACGATAGCTTAAGCCAAATCGGTTATTCTCGTTTAATTCGTAAACTGTTCCTAGGTTGAAACCAAGAGCAAAACCATCGGCTTCAGCATCAAGCGCGTTGATTGGCCCTAGGTCACGTTTCAGTTTACCTTGACCATAAATTAGATCGAGACCACCACCAATACTCCACTGTTCATTTAAGCGGTAAGCAAGGCTTGCTCCGAAGTTCATACTCATTACTTCGGTAGTACCGCCCAATAAAGGTGCTTTGAAATCGCTTGAAAATTCAGTACCAGTGCCGAAATTAGAGTATGCAGAAATACCCCAAGCCATTTTATCGTTGATTGGTGACACTATGTAAAAATTGGGTACAACACTCGTGCTGCCAATGTCGTCAGCCCCAAAAGTGTGATTAGGTAAGTGTTTATACGATGCATCTTTTACTGATACATCAGTATCAATAACCGTGAAGCCGATAGACATGCTTGTTTCTTTAAACATTGTCATTGCAGCTGCGTTACGTGAAATCACAGATGCGTTATCAGCGATTACCGCATCGCCCGCAAATGCACGACCGAGACCTGTTGCAGATTGACTATTAAGTTGAAAACCTGCTGCCATTGCTTGTGTAGAAGAAAGAGCGATCGCCGCAACGATAGCTTGAGTTAACAGACGCTTCTTGTTCATTATTTAATAATTCTTATATTTATTTTTTGGCGAATGCCAAATTTGGATAGGATTTTAAAAGTTGAATATATTAAAACAAATCAGACCAGTTTAATAATGGAATAAAAAATTCGAAATGAAAATTAATCGTTTTTATTTTGTTGTTATTAGTGGGCGTAATAATGGTGGTGAGTATGCTTGACGGTTTTCGCATGTAATCTTCAAATGAGTTTAATTGAATATAGTACCATTCCGTAAAATAGAGTAATTACTTTAACTTTATTTTTGTTAAATGAAAAGTGATATATTCATTTTCATTTGTTGATCTGATTTCCTTAATCATCTTCCATTATATTAGTCACCATTTGTTACAGTTAGTTTAATATTTAAAATAAAAAAATAGAACCAGCTGTAAAATGCCGACATAAACCTAAAATATACTGATGATGTTTTCTGAAAAATAAACTGTTTCTAGTTGGTTATGGTTCGCCTCATCAAGGGTGTGTAATCACTTAATGAGGCAAATCAAACAAACTCAAATCGGTTATTGCATCCACATCCGAGCGGTTTGCGCTGGGATGGTTAAGCTGTGGTTTTGTGAAGTAATGGTTTCACTGCTGCCACTGAGCACATCAATGTAAGGTTGATACCAGTTAAATTCGTAGCGATAGGTGTCGATTGTGTAACTGCGAGCTTCGCTACATTTGTTGATGGCTACTAGCCCTGCTTTATCACGTTTAAAGATAAGCAGGCATTTATCGCTGTACAAGGTTTCCATCGACTTGCCCTGCATCACGTTGTGAAAGCGAATCATGCTTACCATATCAGCGTTATTCCACACATCACGCCAACGGCCGTTGTCTTTATCTTCTTCAGGCTTAAGCGCATCGCTATAGATGAGAGGGGTACCGCCGTTTTTACCCAGAATATAGGCGTAAGCGAGTTTTTCGTTAGTCTTATCCATTATCTGATAGCGGAAACCATCATTGGTTGGAATATCGTGAGTAATGGTAAAAGTGATGGCACGATCATTTGCTAGCGCTTGTCCGTATGCTTGCGGATCATGTAACTGGCTCATGCTGCCATTGTAAGAAAAAGCATTTCGAATAGAAGAAAATAGCGGGAAATCATAAGCGCCATGATCTGTATTATTCAGATAAGGCTGTAAGAAAACATCGTAATCGTTAGTGCCTTTTCCACCACTGGTGATCACCTCACCAAATACATGCATACCGGCTGTGATTTCAGGAGTGAACACTTGATTTATTTGGTATTCGCTCATGTGTTTTACAGCATCAACACGAAACCCTTTAATACCCATGGTTTTCAATGCTTGCAGGTATAAACGCTGTTGGCTCACCACCCAATTATTAGGGTCTAAATCTGGTAAACCAGTGTCACCGTTACCGCCGCATAAGCGCCAATACTGCACGTGTCCCGGATTGCCCCAGTCGGTAATACATCCAGCAGGGTGGAAGTCATTGGCAGAGAAATTGCCTTGGGTCAGATCCCCAAATAATTTCTGTTTGTTCATGTAATCCATATTTTGGCTGTATTGCGTCAACAGATCACTGCCAGGGTAATTAAGGTCGTTACGTTTCCAGCTTTCATTCGCCATGTGATTGAGCACGATGTCGGCATAGACTTCAACACCTTCAGCTTTAAAGGCGGCAATCAGTTTTTGTAAGTCTTCTTTGTTACCGACTGGTGAGTCGATTAAGCGAATGTCTTGCGGCTGGTAGCGTGCCCACCATTCATCGCCAGATGATTTCAGCGGGGGGGAAATAAGCACTTTTTTATAGCCAGCCTGTGCGATGCTCTTGGCTTGTAGTGTAATGTCGCTGTATGACCAGTTAAATGCATGCAAAATGGTATCGGCTTGCACTGAAGTGGCAAAGAAACTGCTACCTATGATTGCGGTGGTAAGCACAGAGGCGCGTGCAAAGGATGTTCCTAACGTTATTGTCATTATTGGTATGCCTTATTAATAAATAGAATCTACATAAGGGAAGTGGAGTTAGATTTATTGTTATAGGTATGTTTAACAGGTTACCTATAAATATTATCAATAGTTCCTAATGGGTTTATTCTTTGGAATCAATGTCGTTGATTGTAGTGCTGACTTTTTTAAGAATGTGATTGAGCAAACAATTTATAAGGTGATGGAGTGCGTCAATTGCGGTTATATAATCTTCTACGATTCAACGGCGAATGTGGCAATAGATGTTTTACGAAAGCATTTCTTGCTGTAATCAGAATGACGATTACTATAAAGATAGGTAAGATGGTATAAGATCAATGACTTATCGATAAGGCTATCCCGTGTTTTATAACACCAAGACATCTATTTTCTCTGTATGGCTACTCAGCTTTTTCTTTTTGCTTTTTTCCTCTTTAAGTTATGCAACATCAGTAAGTAATAACAGCCTTTCTCGGGATGGAGAGTTTTTGTTAGACAGTGTTGTAGATAAAGAGATCGTACAAAAAAATATAGTTCCTGAAGGGATTGTAGGGGCGGTTTGTGTCATTCGCCATGACGATAAAATTGTGATGTTGTCGGAAGTTATTACCAAAAAGCTATCGTTACCAGGTGGATATATTGATCCCGAAAATACGGCAAAAGAAGCCGCTGTTCGTGAAGCGCTTGAAGAAACTGGGCTGGTGGTTTCCATTGATAAATTACTGCAATACCGTGGACGTGCTGCTATATACAGCTGTGTGACTGATACACCCATTTTAGTGTCTTCACGGGATGATCATCGAAATTATACGGTTGTAGCCTCGTGGTTTGCAGAGCACTTCGGCAAAGAAGTAAAGCGAGTTTATTTAATCGACCCTGACAACGTGAGTAGTGATGAGTATCGATACCCTGATGACACGAATCTACTGGCTAAGTGGATTAAGAATACGCCAAATAGTGAGATAACAGTTTATTCTGATTTGAGTGATAAAGTGAATGCCTTACATCGCTTTGAATTAACGCTAATGAATGATTTTCAGCAATGGGTTAAATCACAGTCAAATATTATTAAATCATTGTTTGATGTAACGATGACAGTCGTTAATTTACCCGGTGAAGCGTATTTCCTTTTATTCGTCACCATAGTCGTAATTGCTCTTTATGGACCAATGGCCTTATTGCAGCTATTAGTGATATTAGTAGGCGTTATATTTATATCTTCTTTATTAAAGAATGGTGTTGCCTCCCCAAGACCTTTTTACATTGTGCCGGAATTACAGCAAACAAATGCTTATGGCTTTAGCTTTCCTAGTGGACATACACTAATGGCGACTGTGTTGTGGGGTATGTTGTGGTGCTTTGTACGTGAGAAGAACAGTATTGCAAAAAGGCCAAAGAGTATCTCATTATTTACACTCTTCATTGTACTTATGATCATTGGTCAAGCTATTGCTAGAGTATGGTATGGCGTACATTATATGAGTGATACGATTGCCAGTATTATTCTGGGTATTGTGATTGTCATTCTATGGCGTAAATGGCGCCATTCCAATGAAATACCATTAAAAGATAGTATTGCAAGTAAATGGTTTTGGTTGGGGACAATGATCTTGGTTGGTGTTATTGCTAGCGTTACTCAGCTGCCAGATCATGTTTATTTATTCTCTGCACTATTAGCCATTTTCTTAAGTATTGAATTTGTGCCTAAATACTCGATTACATTATCTGTGTTTAACCGTTTTGTAACTGCATTAATAACGTTGATTGGTATTGTTGTGATTGGTTACTTTGTTTCATCTCTTGCACACCGCTCTACGGTTAGCTTGATTGTTGTGGTGATAAACTCTATAGGGTCTGTTGTGACAATTGGCTGGGCGGTAATTGTTCCCTCGGTGCTATATAAAAAGTTAGCAAAAGAATGATTGTTTTTTAAAAGCATATATTGATAATGCGTAATTTTATTGAACAGCATTGAGCTTGATCACACTTTGTTTAAGATAAAGAGTGAGGTAAAGTGGCTATAGATAAATTATTTCTATTTTGACAAATATAACAAGCCAGTCTTCGTAGGATACGATAAAGACACTGGAGAGGGAGAGCAATGTTACCTGTATTGACATATCAGAGTAGTATCGACGACGTCGTACTGTGTTATCTGACTGAATTAGAATCTGCTGGATTCACCGGCGATATTGAAAAAAGTTACGCGAGCCGTCTTGCTGTCGCTACCGACAATAGTGTTTATCAACTCTTGCCACAAGCCGTTGTGCTTCCTCGTTCAGTGAATGACTTATCCCTAATAGGTCAACTTGGTCAAAAAGAGGCGTATAAAAAAGTAACGTTTTCACCGCGTGGTGGTGGTACGGGTACTAATGGCCAATCATTAACACCGGGCATCATTGTTGACTTATCTCGGCATATGAACCAAATCCTAGAAGTGAATGCTGAGGAGGGGTGGGTAAGAGTTCAAACCGGTACAATTAAAGACCAATTGAATGATGCTCTACGTCCTTATGGTTTCTTCTTTTCGCCCGATTTATCAACCAGTAACCGGGCAACTATTGGCGGTATGATTAGTACCGATGCATCAGGTCAGGGGTCGTTAAAGTACGGTAAAACATCGGATCATGTATTAGCCCTGAAAGCCGTATTGGTCGATGGCTCAATATTAGAAACCGAGCCGCTAGACAGTAACGGTGTTGCTCGTTATGCGAATGATGTCAGCTTTGTCGGTAATGCTATTAACACTTCATCCACGGTATGTCGCGAAAAACGCCAACAGATTGTTGATAAGTTTCCTCCGTTAAATCGCTTTTTAACGGGTTATGATCTTAAAAATGTGTTTGATGAGAACGTTGAAACATTCGATATCGCCCGTCTTTTATGTGGTGCTGAAGGGTCGTTAGCCTTTGTTGCTGAAGCCAAGCTCAATATTACCTCTATTCCTAAGTCTCGTACTTTAGTCAACATAAAGTACGACAGCTTCGATTCTGCGTTACGTAGTGCGCCTATGATGGTAGAGGCTCAAGCGTTATCGGTAGAGACTGTCGATTCACGCGTTTTGAATTTTGCTAAGCAAGATATTGTTTGGAATACCGTTAGTGATTTACTCACCGATGTACCGGGTAAAGATATGCTGGGTATTAATATGGTGGAGTTTGCCAATAATGACCCTCAAGAAAACCAACGCCAAGTTATCGATTTATGCGTAAAGCTAGATATTCTCATCGAACAGCAAAAAGATGGTTTAATCGGATATCAAGTATGTGATGAGCTGGCAAGTATTCAAAAAATTTACACCATGCGTAAAAAAGCGGTGGGTTTATTGGGGGCAGTACAAGGCAATAAAAAGCCGATTGCTTTCGCCGAAGATACTTGCGTGCCACCTGAAAATTTAGCCGATTTCATTGTTGAATTTCGTCAACTTTTAGACGATAAAAAACTTGATTACGGCATGTTTGGTCACGTTGATGCTGGTGTGTTACACGTTCGACCAGCATTAGATATGTGCGATCCTGAGCAAGAACGCACCATGAAAGAAATTTCAGACCAAGTTGTTGCTTTAGTCGCGAAATATGGTGGCTTAATGTGGGGGGAACACGGTAAAGGTTTCCGCTCTGAGTATGGTCCTGCATTTTTTGGCGACGAGCTATTTACTGAATTACGTCGGATTAAAGCGGCATTTGACCCTGATAATCGCATGAATCCAGGTAAAATTTGTACGCCGTTAAACAGCAGCGATGAGTTAGTCAAAGTTGATGGTGTTAAACGGGGTTTCTACGACCGTCAGATTCCAGTAACAACGCGTGATAGCTTTAAACAAGCGATGGAATGCAATGGTAACGGTTTGTGTTTTAATTACGACACCAGCTCTCCTATGTGTCCATCAATGAAAATTACAGCTGATCGTCGTCATTCGCCAAAAGGTCGTGCGGGGTTAGTACGTGAATGGTTACGCCAGTTAGCCGAACAAGGTATTAATGCCGATGAGTTGGAGCAGAAGCTGCTCACGACGACGCCCACGGTAAAGCAGATTATAGATCGTCTGAAAAATACCTATGGCCCAAACAAGAATGAGTATGATTATTCTCATGAAGTGATGGAAGCAATGAACGGTTGCCTTGCATGTAAAGCGTGTGCAAGCCAATGTCCGATTAAAGTAGATGTACCTAGTTTCCGTTCTCGTTTCATGAATATCTACTACAGTCGCTATCAACGTCCGGCCAAAGATTACTTGGTGGCGTATGTCGAAAACTATCTGCCGATTATGGCCAAAGCCCCTGTTACGTTTAACGCGATAATGCGACCAGGATGGTCGAAAAAGCTAACAGAAAAAGCGATCGGTTATGTTGATATGCCAGCACTGTCGGTGCCAACATTGATGGAAGGCTTAGATGGCCATCACGCTACCCATTTTGATTTATCGTGGTTACAAGCGCTGTCACAAGCAGAGCGTAGTCAGTACGTACTTATTGTTCAAGACCCGTTTACCAGCTATTACGATGCGGAAGTGATCCGTGATTTTGTATACTTAATTGAAAAATTAGGTAAAAAACCCATGTTGGTTCCATTTAAACCCAACGGTAAAGCACAACATGTGAAAGGCTTTTTACGTCAGTTTGCAAAAACAGCACGTAATACGGCTGATTTTTTGAATCAATTGGCGTCTTTGGGTATTCCATTAGTTGGTGTCGATCCCGCACTTGTACTGTGTTATCGCGATGAGTATGAAGAGGTACTGAAAGAAACACGTGGTGATTTTCATGTACTAACGGCTCATGAATGGTTAACACCACTTCTGGCTGAGCAGGCGAATGATGTATTACGTGATGCTGCAAATAACAACGACGATTGGTACTTGTTTGCGCATTGTACTGAAAAAACCAAAATGCCTAATGCAGAAAAAGAATGGATGGCAATCTTCAATCAATTAGGGGCAGGGCTAAAGCCTGTTGCTGTCGGTTGTTGTGGCATGGCAGGTACGTTTGGGCATGAGAAAGACAAACTTGAAATCTCTAAGGGCGTTTACAATCTGAGTTGGAAGCCAAACATTGATAAGTTGGATCCCGAGCGCTGTTTGGTGACAGGTTATTCATGCCGTAGTCAGGTGAAACGTTTTGAACATATCAAAATGAGACACCCTGTTCAGGCGTTGTTGCAATTACTGTCGTAGTCGTAACCTCTAGTCTTTAAGAGCTGGCATCTAAAAGCGGCAGTGAATTAAGCAATAAAAAAGCGAGCAATGAATGCTCGCTTTTTTTACGGTCAAAGAGTGTCTGAGTTAGCTTAAATCTAATTAATCTTCGTTTGGACACAACCAGCGATAGATAATACCCGCGACGATAGCACCAAGTATAGGTGCAACCCAGAATAGCCATAATTGAGACATAGCCCAATCACCCACAAAAATTGCAGGGCCAGTACTACGAGCAGGGTTAACCGATGTATTAGTAACTGGAATACTGATTAAGTGGATTAACGTTAACGCTAAACCAATGGCTAACCCTGCCATACCAGGGGTGGCTAATTTGTGTGTAACACCTAGAATGATGAACAAGAACATAAAGGTCATTACAAACTCGGTTACAAAGCCCGACAACATGGTGTAACCACCAGGTGAATGCTCACCATATCCGTTGGATGCTAGCCCGCCAGCAAGATCAAATCCAGCCTGACCACTTGCGATAATGTACAGTACAAATGCGCCAGCAATAGCACCTAAAACTTGGAAGACAATATAAGGGATAATTTCATTTGCTGGAAAGCGACCGCCAGACCATAAACCAACAGTTACAGCAGGGTTTAGGTGGCAACCTGAAATATGACCAATAGCGTAAGCCATCGTCACCACGGTTAAACCAAAGGCAAGTGCAACACCAAGTAGGCCAATCCCTACGTCAGGAAATGCTGCTGCTAACACAGCGCTACCACAACCACCTAATACTAGCCAAAATGTGCCAATGAATTCAGCAACAAGTTTTTTTATCATCATTAGTCTTCCTGTCCACAATTTCGTATAACGAAAGTTTAATTAGATATGGTGTGATAACTGACATAAATTAACTAGAGAGGCAGAGTATATTTTATGTAAGTTTTATAGTATTTCATCTCTATTTATTTGCTGGGTAATGATTAATCAAAGATTCAATACTATTCAACCATTTTATAATTTACGATGTAAAAAGTGTAGCAACGTAATTTTAAAAGACATACTTACACAATACATTTTATTAAGACTAATTTTAGGTTTTGCATTAATGGACTACACTACATGATCAAATATCTTTTTTGGTACAGGTGTTCTAATAATAAGACTATCGTTATTAATAGAAAAGTGATGATATCTCATTAATATTGTAGATTTTAAGCCCACATAATGAAGATGATGGGGGCTATTTCCACGCTAAATTGGATATATAGCGTATTAATCTGTCACATCAAGTAAATAGTCTTCTAATTGTTCAGATAGCCACTGAATAACTAATCCGCGTCGTGATTCACTTTCTACTATTTCACCGTAAGGCTGCCAGCTCATAGCTTTGTTATGTTTAATAACCTTGATTGTACCTTGACGTAAGTGGTCATTAATTAGCAGTGCAGGAACATTAGACCATCCCGTCCCATCTAAAACCGCATGGCTTAGGTATTCATAAAAAGCTAGGGCGATGTAGTTGGTCGAATTGGGTATATCCGTCTTTAAATTATCATCTTCAATGTAAGCAAGAATGATTTCGGTATAGCGAGCGAAATCTTCACTGGTTACTTTTCGTAATTGGCTAAGAGGGTGGTCTTTATGAGCAACAGACATCATGCGAATTTGCCCTAAGTCGAAATGAAGCAAACGTGGAATACGATATTCTGTTGGCAATAAACCATAAGCAACGTCTACGGCATCTTGTTCTACTAAATTTTCTAATTCTGGTGGTGTAGCTGCATAGATAGAGATGCTGGTATTGGGAAACTTTTCCTTCAAGCGGTTGAGTGTGTCGCGCCAAAATGTTTCAGGTAAAGCATCATCACGGGCGATACGAACAACAGATTCAACACCATCAATATGCAGAGTGCATTTTCGTTTAATATCGTTAGCAATTTGTAAGAGGCGAGTGCAATCATTGGCAATGCTTTCACCAATGTTCGTTAATTGAATACGATTCCCTGTTCGCGCGAGTAATTTGACGCCGAGATCATCTTCAAGTGCGCTGAGAGAAGCACTCACTGTTGTTCGGCTCTTATTTAATTTACGCGCCGCTTCCGTTATCGATCCTGTTTTACTGGCATGAAGAAATATTTCAATCTGAGCTATTTTCAATTTAATGCTCCTGCTGACAAACAAATGTTATTTAACCGATCACAGAGTAGTGCTTATGCCAATCTAGATAAGTACCACCTTTAGCGACGAAAAAGTTGTCGCTGAGGGATTATTACATTCTACGTCAAACAGATACTATGAATATATTCTAAAAAAACACTTTATTGACGAAAAAATTGTCGATAAAGGAGGATTTATGACCCGTAATATTCAGCTTGAACGTAAGCTTCTTCACTTTTCGACTCTTTTTGCGCTGTTATTTGCGGTTATGGGAATTAGTTTAGGGGCATGGATTGGCTCTTTAGTCATCATATTTGACGGGGCTTACTCGTTGGTTAGCCTTTTTCTTACCTTAGTATCGGTTGCTGCGGCATCTTATATACATAAGCCGAGAAAGAATCCTTCAGCTATCAATATTACCAAAGTAGAGCCAATGGTTATCGCTTTCAAAGGGGGAGTGATAACGCTAATGTGCTGTATTTCTTTTGCATCAGCCGTTGAAGCAATATTGAATGGGGGTCGCGATGTGAATACTGGTGTGGCACTTATTTTTGGTGTTATTAATGTTCTAGGTTGTATTGGTGCTTATTGGCTTTTGATCAAAAAGGGTAAGCGTGCGAATTCAGGTTTAGTGGATGCAGAAGCAAAGCAATGGTTAATGGACACTGTGATAAGTATCGCAGTAATGATTGGTTTTGTTTTTGCGAAGGTTTTATCGCTAACGGAATATCAATCGTATGCAGTGTATGCTGACCCTGTAATGGTTATTATTGTTTCTATATATTTTATTATTGTGCCATTGAAAATGACTTATGAAGCTATTCAACAACTAGTCTTAGATAAGCAACCAATGCCGGATGACAATAATCACGATGCTTCTATCAGTTCAACCAGCTGATGGTAAATAAACGAGTAGTTTATGGGGTTCGTTGGCTATTAAATGATGATGATTCAACCAAGATACACAGTTGAATCATCATTTTAACACTAGTTTTGAATGCTAATGCACATTGAACGAAAATTAGCGACCTAGCAATAGTGTGCTTTCGATCTCACGGTAATAATGTGCAGTGTTAATCAGTGACGTCGCTGTTAGTCCAGGCACGCCGTAAACTTCAACATCAACCCCATACTTGGTTTGTACTTTATCGACGAGTAGATCAAAATCGCCGTCGCCAGAAAGTAAAATCACACGATCAACATCGCCAGCATGCTCAATCACATCAAGTGTGATACCAACATCCCAATCACCTTTAGCTGAACCATCGCTACGCTGAATAAAGGGTTTAAGTTTTACTTCAAAACCGATACCACGAAGAATATTTTGGAATTGACCCTGCTTTTCATCACCTCGATGAATAGCATAAGCATAAGCTGCAACTACTTCACGACCTTGTGTCGCTTCAGCCCAAAAGGCATTGTAATCAAAATTACACTTATACTTATCTTTTACGGTGTAATAGATGTTTTGAACATCAACGAAAATGGCAACTTTTTCCACAATAATCCTGATTTTAGGTTAATTAAGAATATGCTGTACCATGTTGACGTGAATTACATAAAAATTCAAGCGAACTCTTAGCTGCTCTGCTACATAAGGTTCCAAGAGTTAGCTTGCGACTATGATTACTTCTTTTCTTTTTTGTCTTTATTGCCTTTCCCTGGGTTGTTATCACCGTGGACACTGCTATTTTTCTTGTCACCCTTGCTTTTTCCTTTCCCATCAGAACAATCTTCAGAGTTAATTTTAATATTATCCGATTCCAGTTTTAGGCAGTCTTTACTCAATTCAAAACCATCACCTGAGATTGAAACATCCGCTTGAGCGTATGATATAGGCAGTAGAGTAAAGGCAATGAGTAATAATTTTTTGAGCATGTTTGTATTACCATGGTGAATAATATGATTGTATGTATAGTAGCCTTGTTTATGTAAACCGTTGCTGAATAGTGCTGAAAAGTAGCCAGAGAATGTTTATTTATATGCATTCATGCTCAAGGTGAAATAAAGTGGGTACAAATTTGTATTTAATTGTCTTAAGCGGCAGAGATAATAAGAGAGAAGAATCATGAAAAGTATTTTGATTGGTGGGTTGTTATTGAGCTCAACGGCCGTATTTGCGCAAAGCTGTCCTGTCGATGTAACCAATGAAATTCACATCAAGAATGGCGACGTATCTGTCTATCAGAGTGGCCAACCGAAAGTCATGATTGATGAAGATAACAATGTATTTATCAATGGTAAGCAATTGGATTTAAATGCCATGCAGCGTCAGGCTCTGGAAGCTTACAGCAATGGCGTTAAAGAGTACCTCCCGAAAATGGCTGACATTGCCAGTGATGGTGTGAGTATTGCCACTGATGTTCTTGATGAAGTTTCATCGAGTTTTGATTCAAAAGAGTCATTTGCCAATGTTGAAGCATTGATTGATGAATATGGTCAAAAAGCACAAGATAAATTTTACAAAAACGATGAATTTGTGATGCCAGCCGATATGTTTGCTGATGTAGATGAAAGTTGGAAAACAGAATTTGATGAAGCGATGAAACACGTCAGTGTTGAATCCATGTCGAGCTTATTTGCTGCGTTATCTGATGAGATGAAAGATGGCGAAATTAACTTCACTGAGCTTCAAACTAAATTCTCCGATCTAAAACAACGTATTGAAGAGCGTATAAAAGCAAGGTCAGGTGAAATGGCAGTGAAAGCTGATGACCTGTGTGGTTCGATTAAAGGGCTGGCTCAAGAAGAGCAAGAACTGCATAAAGCTATTCCTGAATTGAAAGATTACCAGATGTTTGAGATTTAATTTATTCGCTTGGATATAGTGCTACTTATTGCTTAATGGTGGCACTTTTTAATCATTAACCTGCTTCGTCACTCATAATAAATATACCCTTAAATGAATAAGTTAGTACTGTGCTAAGATGACTTATCCGTTTTTAGGGGGCTGATACTATGTTGAAGATCGGCGTGATTATTGGGTTACTTGCTCTCGCCTTGTTAGCGACTAAGTACCTTGATGAAAAGATTCAGAAAAAAATCTTTATCGGGTTAGCTGCTATTGCAGCTGGTGCGATTGTTTTATTCATGGGTGCAGAGCTGTTCCGATAATATCTTTATATTATTTACAAAACAGGTACACGGTTTCCAGCCCGGTAGCTTGGGTATATGGCTAAGCTCCTCGTAACTTTCGTAAAAAGGGTGTCTCGAGATTGCTTAGCCTTTCATTAAAATCGTCAACGTATTTTAGGACGAGACCCTGTAAATTATTCTGTGTTATAGCATCATGTTTTATAACATATCAGTTAACGCAATTCCCACACCAATGCGTTGTTGGTTGTGGTTATAGTCTATTAGACTTTCCCCGTACCCCGTTGTGTATTGTGCATATCCACGTAAACGTCCCCATAATGGAAATGTTAAACCGAGCTCAGCATAGCCCTTGTGTTCACTGAAATTCTGACGGCCTAAGAAGGTGAATTCGTAATCATCCCAGCGATAGGCTGAGGATAATTCAAAGTGTCCCATATAATCTTCGATATCAGGGTTATCATCACCATCTGCACTTTCTGGTGTTTCTTTTTCATCTTCAGGTATACGCCACCAAGGGCGCAAAGATAAAGCAAAATTATTCTTTTCAAAAACAAAATCGGTGTAAATACGATTCCAACTACGCGATAACTCTTGGCTGCGGCCGTTAGATTCATGTTCAATACCAAATGCGACCCATGTATTACCTTCTAATGGTGTCCATGGCGTTGGTGCAAAGTAGAACATTTCAGGTCGATAGTTTGTTTCTCTGAATGGGCTAGAAATATCATCGGCGTATACCTGCCACCAAGATTTTAATGTAATGCCAAAAAACAACCCGTCGCCTTCGATAAACATGCTGTCGTAATTCAATGGTACTTTAAAGCTGATCTGAAATTTAGCTTCGACATCTTTAAGGCTGTCCTCCCAACCTGTTTTTGCATAAGCGTCTTTGTTTACATCGTTGGTATACGTTACAGGTAAGATGTAATTCATTCTATGAGGCGTAATTACATAGGGGTTGAATGCGTTTTTACGTTCATTTGCCATCCGTTCAGACAGTAAATCTTGTTCGTTTTTAGCGAGCTCCGCCTCTGTTTTACATTTTGATCTTACTTCACCCAGTGTTAATTCATGATCGTGATATTTTACAGCATTGAGGAGGCACTCATTGTAACTGATAGGTTGTTCTGCAAATGCATTGAAAGAGAGGGCAAAAAGAAGGCTGAGCAGGCATAAAATGTAGTAATGAGTCACAGAGAGTCCTTTCGATGTCAGTTAACTAACAACAAAAAGAGAGGGCGTTGATAGTCAGTATTTTATTTATAGCATCTTAATATAACAGTGAGTTAAGTGTTGTTCGAATAATGTCAAATTAATTAGTAAAAACGAAAGCTTATAAATAACGGTACAAAAAAGGCGCTGAATTTTCAGCGCCCACTTAAACAGTTATTTTGCTTTTACTCTGCTTCGGTTAGGTTTTCCACCTTGACCTTGACGAGTCGAGGTTGGCTTCCCTGGTTTGCTTGGGCGGTTACCTGAAGGTTTACCATTAGCAGATGCAGAGTAATTACCAGCATCACTTCCTTGGCTTCTTGAACCTGGCTTATTTCCAGGTTTAGTGCCAGCTTTACCTGCAGGCTTACCGTTTGACTGGGTATTCCCATTTGGTCGGTTACCCGTGGTCGGGCGGTTGCCTGACGGACGTTTACCATCTTTACGGATATCTGGCTGATTCGGGTGCTTGGTTGCAAAGCGTTTTGCACCATGACGACCTGATTGGCGGCGTTGCGCTGGTGTTAGCTGCGTTTCTTGCTCAGAACCTTCTTCAGGTACTAAACAATTGGCGCGATCACCAATAAGGTATTTCTTACCCATAGAAATTAGCGTTTCACGAATAAGCGGCCAGTTAAGTGGATCGTGGTAACGTAATAGGGCTTTATGCACACGACGTTCACGTTCACCTTTTGCAACGAATAATTCCTCACGTTTCTTATACTTAACACGCTTTAGCGGGTTAGTTTCAGAGTGATACATAGAGGTTGCATTACACATCGGTGACGGATAGAAGTTCTGAACCTGATCACACTCATATTCATATTTTTTTAGCCACAATGCTAAGTTCAACATATCTTCGTTAGTTGAACCTGGGTGCGCTGAAATAAAGTAAGGGATTAGGTATTGTTTCTTACCTGCATCTTTACTGTACTTCTCGAACATATTCTTAAAACGATCGTATGTGCCCATACCTGGTTTCATCATCAGGTCGAGGGTGCCTTTCTCTGTGTGTTCAGGCGCAATCTTTAAGTAACCACCTACGTGGTGAGTTACAAGTTCACGCACGTACTCAGGCGATTCAACCGCTAAGTCGTAACGCACACCCGATGCAATCAATACCTTTTTAATGCCATCAACTTTGCGAGCTTCACGATAAAGATCGATAGTATGTTTATGATCAGTATTCAGCTTTTCACAGATCTTAGGGAAGATACAAGATGGACGACGGCAGTTAATTTCCGCTTTAGGATCTGAACAGCCTAAACGGTACATGTTTGCTGTTGGGCCACCAAGATCTGAAATAGTACCAGTGAAACCAGGTACTTTATCGCGTATGTCTTTTAGCTCATCAATAATCGATTCTTGAGAGCGGTTTTGAATAATACGCCCTTCATGCTCGGTAATTGAACAGAAGCTACAACCACCAAAACAACCACGCATGATATTCACAGACGTCTTGATCATGTCGTAAGCTGGAATTTTCGCTTTACCGTATGAAGGGTGAGGTACACGTGCGAAAGGCAAGCCAAACACAAAGTCCATTTCTTCAGTGGTTAACGGAATAGGGGGGGTATTTATCCATAGTTCACGATCGCCGTGTTTTTGAGCCAAAGCACGAGATGAATACGGGTTGGCTTCTAGGTGCATTACTCGGCTTGCGTGTGCATACAGAATACGGTCATTACATAACTTTTCATACGAAGGTAAACGTATATAAGTATTTTTTGGATCATGGCGAGAAGCCGTTACAACGATAGGCTTGGCAACGGGTTCTACTTTTACTTCATCTTCTTGCTTGGTTTTACATTCTTCTTCTGTCGCGTAAGGATTGATCATTGGCATTGCTTTGCCAGGTTTTTCTATACGAGAAGAATCTATTTCTCTAAAGCGCTCAGGAATTTCTTTAATGATAACGGCGGTACCAGGGATATTCTTCATATCTTCTAGTTGTTCGCCTTTAGCAATACGGTGAGCGACCTCTACCAAGGCGCGTTCAGCATTACCAAAAAGAAGAATGTCAGCTTTTGCATCGACAATAACAGAGCGACGCACTTTATCAGACCAATAGTCGTAGTGTGTTAAGCGACGTAGGCTCGCTTCAATACCACCAAGTACAATCGGTGTTTCTTTATACGCTTCACGACAACGTTGAGAATACACAAGAACCGCACGATCAGGGCGTTTACCGCCTTCGTTGTTCGGTGTGTAGGCGTCATCATGACGTAATTTACGATCAGCTGTGTAACGGTTGATCATGGAATCCATGTTACCAGCAGTCAGACCAAAGAATAGATTCGGTTGACCAAGTTCCATGAAGGCATCTTTATTATCCCATTTAGGCTGAGAAATAATACCGACACGAAAACCCTGAGATTCGAGCAAGCGGCCGATAACCGCCATGCCGAAACTTGGGTGGTCTACGTACGCATCACCAGTCACGATAATAATGTCGCAGCTATCCCAGCCGAGTGCATCCATTTCTTTACGTGTGGTCGGCAAGAAGGGTGCAATTCCGTAGCACTCTGCCCAGTATTTAGGGTATTCGTTTATCTTCATTAAATTCATTGGGTTACATTAACTTGTTAGTTTTTAGGGGCATATTGGGGGCATTCTCGCCGTATTTTTTGTTCAGTACATCAAGCTGATTTTGGGTATGCTCGCTAACCCAATCTCCGTACGTTTGATATATTTCTTTAGCACTAGAATGTCCCATTTGTTTTGCTATAAATGTAGGGTTCGCACCCGCAGATAACATCCAACAAGCAAACGTATGTCGGGTCTGATAGGGTTTTCGGTAGGCGATTCTTGCACGTCTTATCGCTGCCGTCCACTTATCATGAATACTAGTATGAAAGTAATAACTTTTCGTTTCTTTTGTAGCAGTAACACGGGGAGAGAAAATAAAGTGCACGGTTTCTATTTCTATTTTCCCATGCTCTCGTTGTTGAACCGTAATACTTTCCGGCAACATCATATAAGTTAAAGGTTTTTGTTTTATTAACGCTTTAATCGCGGGATCTAATAAATTAATTACCCTTTCACCCGCTGTGGTTTTAGGTAATTTAAAAATACCTTTTAACGTTAAATTACGTTTTACATAAATAAGGCCTTTATTGAGATCAATATCTTCCCACGCAAGCGCCATTAATTCGCCGTGTCGTAACCCTGTGTAAACGGCTAATGCCCATAAGTGTTTATCCTGCTCATTTTTACAGGCCTCGATAAGCCGAAAAAATTCATCACGGCTAAGGGGCGTAGGGGGCGACTTGGATTGCTTTAAATCTTTGATACCGCTTATTACTCGAGGGCTGCAGTATTCATTTGTAATGGCAAAGCTCAGCACCCCTTTTATTGTTCGCATGTAGGTGTTTACCGTTGAGGCCGAACACGTACTTAATAAGGCCATACGTAGATCTAAGATGTGCTCTTGAGTCAGGTGGCTGACAAGCAGCTCTGGATCAAGGTAAGCCAGCGTTTGTTTGAGTCGGTTATGGTAGTTCGTTAACGTCGCTTCTGTGACTTCAATTCTTTTGAGTGTTAACCATCGCTCGAATAGCCCCTTTACTGTAAGCGTGTTGATGTTGACCATATCTTGGTGATTGGTTGAATGAGGAAACCATTCCAGATAGTCAAAAGTACCCAGTCGGATCGCGTGACAAACCGAGGTTCTTTTCTCAAAGGCAATTTTGATGTTTCTTGGCGTTGGCGGAGAATATAGGCTTTCTCTGCAGCGCTTGCCTCTGAACATGAACCAGATCCTCAGCTTTCCTGAATGGATCTCGACACCGGTAGGTAGCTTCTTCATCGATCCTACTCTTACATTTGGGGATAAGCGTCTATCCACTCATTAATCGAATGGATGTTGTAGAGGACTTTTGCTTTGCTGCCTGATGGTACCCCTGTAATGCCAACTTTTCGATAGTGGACACCTTGTTGCCATGCTTTTAACCGGTAATTCGTGATGGCCGTGCTAGTGAGTCCATAAACGGCTTGAATGATGTTTTCGCCTACCCATTTGCTTTGTGGGAGGGTAATGATCACACGTGGGTCGCTTTCCTTTATGTCCTTATTCATATCTCACCTCATGGAGTCTTTTTATATGTTGGCCAAAGTCGGGTTAATTCAGGTTTACCTGCAAATGTATATCCCCGCAATTCCTCGCGAAGTATTGATTAACATCATCGGCGGTTAACGGGATCCCACCGTTATATTTTTCACCCGTTAATAGAAACCGATAATCCGTTTTTAATATCTGAGCGATAGCGAGTAGGGTGCCCGCTTTCGGTTCAGTTTTGCCGGTTTCAATATCCAAGTAGGTCTGACGAGCAAGCCCTAAATATTTGGCTATTTTGACTTGAGTTAACTCTCGGCACTCTCTTGCTACACGAATACGTTGCGCCAGCGCTTTTCTATCAGTGATAAATCGTTGCATGTTCGTCCCTTCAATTTTATTGCTGGTGGTCATATCAGCCCCTCGAATCAGTGCGGCGTTTGTTGTTTTGCTCAAACTGTTCAACGGTTTCTATCTTCCAACGTTTTACTGTTCCGTAGGTATCAGGTTTTGGGAAGTAACCACTGCGGCACCAGCGCCATAACGTTGTTCGTTCAATACGGAAGTAACGGCATATCTGAGCATTCGTCATGTATCCTTTTCCCATGCGACACCTTCTATTTTGTGAACATGATGTATGGCACTTGATAGTCTTTGATAAAACTGACGATCATGCGGATGTCATCCATTTCAACGGTGCCACCCATTAGAAAGTGGATCTTATTTGCAGCGACATCTGTGGTGTATTGGCTAGGTTGCTTCTTAATATCAGCAAAGTGGCCATAATCAAGATGGTCAGTGTGTTTATGCTTAGCGGGTTCCGTGAGTGCTGGTTGGCTGCCCTTGGTATTGATGTGGGCGACTTCGCGGAGAAGAACGCGCAAGCAGCGTTGGTTGAGAAGAGTCTGCCGGACGGCTTCATAATCATCCCATTCGATTTCAAGATATTCGCGTTTGGTTGCATCGATATTAAAATCAGGCGTGTTCTCGATATGTTCATTGAAAGCACACTCCAGCTTTTCAGCCATCTCTTGGCGAATACCAATAGGGCAGGTATCAGCGAAATCATTATCGAGACGATAAAGCGTGTCTTGTACCAACCCTATGTAAGAGAACAAGACGGGATCATCCATTTCAGTCTGTGCGGTATAGTTTTTATAACCAGCCTGTTCTCGTTCCGATAGGTAGTTTTTATATTGAGTGGTTGTGGCGGTACCAATTTTCGATATTTTGTAGTCTTGGTGATGTTCACGATCCCAAAATGACAACTCTCTCTCTGCAAGCTCTCGAACCTCTTTTTGATACTTGCACGTAACGAACACGGTGATCTGTTGTTCAGTACCTAGCATCACATGGTCAGGGTGACACTTGAGAGTGATAAATTTACATGAGAAGAGTTTCATTGTTCACGCCTCACTAATTTTGAAGAAAGTATGGCTAGTTACACTTGCCGTTCACGCACTAGCCATGTCCCACGTAGGACAAATTAAAAATGGGTGTCATGAATTAGAGCCACCAGCAATGCGTCCAAATCAGCAAGCGTAAGGAACGCAGTGAGCAAAAAGAGTGCGATACCTGCGAGAATTGCATCTCGACGTTCACGGCGTTTTTGGATGGTTGAGTTCAATTCTGCTTGCATGATTTATCCCTCCAGATGCTTACCCATTTTGGGTGTGCATTGTTAGGTTTACCCTTTTTGGGTTGGCTGTCAAGCAAAAAAAAAGTGCAAAATGCACTTTTTTAAAAAGGTAGGAGTTTGAGAGTTAATTTTTAAGAAGTTCGACTAACTTTACTAATTTTTCAGGGTTTACTCCTAACTCTTTCAATTTACGAGCAATTTCTAATGTTTCATTATCTGGTGCTTCTTGCTCAAGGCTAAAGTGACTCTGATCTAAAGCATTTTGTGGTAAGTCGAATTTTTCTTCAATCCTTCTCGCTAATGCAGTGCCTATTTTTTTTCCCGTCTCGCCCTTCAGAAGTTGCCCGATCACTTGTTCTTTAACTTCAATTACTTCAGATAATTCTCTGTTTGTATTGCACTTTTTTCTTAGCTCTCTCAGGTGCATTGCTCTGTTGTCATAAATTGACTGCATTTTATCTCCCACTTCTTAATAACCCCTTTTGGGTTTAACTCTATTTTAAGAGGGAATCTGCAGGATTGACACTTAACCCTGTATGGGTGTATTTTTTATTCATCCATATTGGGTAAGTTTTTATGAGGGTTAATCTATGTGGGCTAAGTGGGAACTTTATTGGAGGTCATTAACTCTAGAGCAAAGAAATATTATTGCTGATTTAAGTGGTTGTTCTATATGGCACCTTAGGAATATTGGCTTTGATGGAAAGCGTGCTAGCCCTACTTTGGCTATTAAAATTGAGCTCGCATGTGGTTACCCAAAAGAGATGTTACGTCCCGATATCTTTGGTGAGTATAAATCTTGAGGAACTGGTTATGTTGACTCTTGATAAACAGCAGGTCTCTGACTTAGCGAATGTACTTGGTTGCAATGACTCAATGATTATTGATGTCGCTATTTTCTTAGGTCTACAGCAGATTAAAGAGCTGGCTTCTCGTGATCCAAAGCTGGCTTACGAGCTCATTTATATGACAGCCATAAAGGCTAAGTAGGTAAGCATGGCCGAAGCTGGTTTTATTAAATATATGCGTACTGAAGAAGCAGAGTTTCTGTTGGGTCATCCGCATGCCAATCACTTACTGATGGTCATGGCGTATAGGGCTAGAAGAACAGATCATCCGATGAATGGCTTGAAAGCGGGCCAGTGTTTTTTGGGGGATTTTAGAAGCCTTGGATTAACAGAAAGGGCGTATCGAACGGCTAAAAAACAGTTACAAGATTGGGGGGTGGCTGATTTTAAAGGGACGAACAAAGGGACAGTCGGAACTATTTCTAATTCAAAGGTTTACGATATAAATCATGGAGAGGGTGACGGACAAGGGGACAGACAAGAGACGGGCACTTGTGACAGATCAGTGTCACACGGCGTCAGTCCAGAGTCGAACAAGGTGACGGACAAAGAGACAGGCGAAAGTGATGACAATACAGTTGGTTACAGTGATGATTCTGATGAAGGTGACGGACAAGCTGACAGGCAAGCGACAGACCAAAGACAGGTAGGCGACGAGCGGGTGACGACTAACAAAGAATGTAAGAAAGAAAGAAAAGATCAAAAGATCCCTTTGTCGATTAGCAAAATCGACGAGGAAGAAATTCTTGCAGTCTGGAATGAAATGGATCTCAAACAGCACCGGAAGATCACCGACAAATGCATGAAGCACATCAAGGTCGGTTATACGAAATATGGCAACGAGTGCAAAAAACGAGGCAAGGTACCCAAGGGGATCACCATGTGGGTGTGTGTTTACCTGGTTCAGGGGTTTAGTAATTACATCACCGATCATCATCGTGGTCTGAATGACCGTGGCTGGATAGCAAATTTAGAATATGCATTACGGCCATCAACCTACGACGAAGTGACATCAATTAAGGATTAGACATGGATATCAATTATCAATCCCAAGCCAATGCTGCTGAGCAATCCGTGTTGGGAGCATTGTTTTTAATTGGCGACCCGAAAGCACCTGCAGTCAGTAAAATATTCTACTCGCTAAAAATAGGTAGTTTTGGTGAGGCCATGCATCGTGATATTTATCGATCAATTAACAACGTTGCTCAAACAGGCTCTCGTATCGACTTGATAACCGTTGAAGCTGAATTACGTAACCTGCTAGGCATTGGTAGCAACCAGATTGATTTCCATCTGTCGTACCTTGTTGATCTCGTCAATAACACACCATCGCCTCGTAACGTAATGGCTTATGTGACCATTGTGAAAAATGCAGCTGTCGAGCGTGAGACGTTAAGTTTGCTTGAGTCAGGTTTGGTGTTGATGTCTGACCCATCGGAAGGGACACCAACCGAACGTCTTGGTCTTGTGATCTCGTCCCTTGAGCGTGCTAGAAATTCTGCTGTTGGAGTGAGTGCTGGTGGTCTATCCCGTATGTCTGATATCGGAAAAGAGTGGCTTAAGGGGGTCGAAGCGAGGTTTAACGGAGAGGCGGCTATTGGGTTAAAAACAGGGCTGGCTAACCTCGATAAAATCTTAGCCCCGAAAGACATCTTACCTGGTTCGCTGGTGGCCATTGGTGCACGACCTAAGATGGGGAAAACTGCATTCACATTAAAGATTGCTGAATATGTTGCGATCGAAGAAGGGAAGGGGATTGCAACGTTCTCACTGGAAATGCCAAAAGAGCAAATTTATGAGCGTATGGTTTCTTCCCGAGCCCGTATCGATTCAGGTTTGTTCTATCAGAGCCCCGAAGATGTATATAACTTCGATACTGAGTTTGCCAAAGCTAGCCAAGCCATTAGCGAATACAACAATACCAAGTGTTATATCGATGATTCACCCAGCGTCACGATTACGTATATCGAAGCTGAATCGCGCAGGTTGCACCGTGAGGTTCCATTGGCTGCAATCATGGTGGATTACTTAACACTAATGACTACCGAGAAAGCCGAGCGTAATGACTTAGCTTACGGCGATATCACCAAGCGACTCAAGCAGCTGGCCAAGGAGTTAAATTGCGTTGTATTCCTGGTTACTCAACTTAACCGCAAATTGGAAGAGCGCGCAGATAAAAGACCACTGCCATCTGATTCACGAGATACCGGTCAGATTGAGCAGGATTGTGATATTTGGATTGGGCTGTACCGAGACTCGGTATATCACGCTGACTCACCAAACCCACCGGAATTGATGGAAGCCATTGTTCGGTACAACAGACATGGCGGTACAGGAACTGCGTACCTTGAACTCATCAATGGGTATGTTGGTGACTTTCTCTGTAATGTCGTTTTCGATAATCCATCGGCAAGAAAAACAATGTCTGCCAAGTATGCGAGGAAATGATAAGGATTAATATTATGAGGATAAGATATTATTTGTAATAAACTCATCGATTTTATTAGTGAATTTACAGTTGAAGTTTTATTTTGTTGATCTGCAATTTTTTTGCTATTAGATGGATAAGGGATTTATGAGTTTTACAAATGGTGAAATAAAGTATTGGAAGCGGAGTCACATCAAAGAATGGTAGTCATAAAAACGATCAGTATGATTTACTTATAATAACATTATAGATTTCTTCATGTTTTTATCTATTGCTACTCCTATCAATAAAACAGCGTTCATTTTGTGTTTCTTATCTTTCAATATTAACAACTGCCCAGCTTATGCAATTGAGGGTATATTCTTCTCCATGTTATTCATTTTCTCTAAGGTGGTAGAATATAAATATTAAATTAACACTTATGATTATCTTATATATACAAGAGTAAATTAGGTTAGATATCTTGATTGAATCTTTGAGTTATAAGTTGATTATGACAAGTGGAGTTTTCTTGTCTGGACTTTTATTGCGTCATGTTGGTGAAAAGAGAAACATAATGAGGTTTCAAATTTAAAAGGGAAAAATAATGAACAATAAAATAATTGGAAGTAATGTTTTATCATGCAGGTATATGTTGATTTTAGCTGGCCTTTCCGTCGCTAGCTTTTGTTATTCAGCAAGTGCAAGTGCAAGTTCAAGTGAAACAGCGACAGCAGGTAACCCTAACCATGAAAAATATATTAATGCAGAGAAAGTAGATAGTCTGAAAATTAGTTTACGTTCGCATGAGCTAGGGACGGAACGAGAGCAATATGGCCTTACCCCAGCAGTAAGTGTAATTGAAAGCGTAGATAAAACTAATCTAACAATATCACAGGACTTATATATTGATTTTGATAAAAATTCATTTTCAAACTTAGCTGGAGTCACTGACTTTGATAGTTTTTTTAAGTATTCCTTTAGACCATACTTAAGTTTGGCTGGAAGTAATTGTAATAGTTTCAAACTATTAGATTCTGAAGGTAATACTGATATGCTAAGTGGTAGCAATACGAAACATATTGCTCATAACCATAAGTACCTTTTACAATTCACGTGTGTAGCTGATATTCATGCTAACAAAAACTATAAAATAGCATTTAAATTAAATTCTCCTGTGAAAGCTGAGGAATCAAGTAGAAACGTGATAAGTTGGATGTTCCCTGGTGAAGAAGATAATTATTTGTTTGCAAAATATAATGTTGAAAATAACATTACAAAAAAACTAAATGAATATGTAGTGTGGTCTGGTTATACATCTAAACAAGTTGGTGTTACCTCCTCTCCATTCTTGCCTCTTCAAGGTAATATAAAATATTTTCTTGATTCCACGATTAGTGATGTAAGTGATTACTATAAAAAAGCAAGTGAAAAAGATGCCGTAGTTAATACGTTAGAAGATATGAAACAATCTTTGAATGCTTTTAAATATGCTGTAACTTTCGAAGAAACACATGACAGCAATGCTGCTGATTTAATTATAAGTCAAGATGGTAACGTTGATAGACCTCTTGCATCTTGTTGTTCGTTTAACGCTAAAGTCCATAAGTTTAATTTATTAAAGATAAGATCAAATTATGACTTTTTACTTCTCCACGGCGTTCGGAATGCGATTATAACTCATGAGCTCGGCCATGCGTTTGGACTTCCACATCAAAGTGGTGATGTTTATAGTATTATGAATTATGAAAATGATGGTAATTTCCCTCATAAACTGGCAGCTTCTAAGGTTTTTGGTTTACATAATACTGTATTCTCAGTAGTTGATGCTAAAGTCTTGGCTAATCGCGCTGCTGAAATAGCAGCACAATAATAAGACATACAATAATTCAAATAAAAGGCACTTATAGTCGGTGCCTTTATTTTAGTTTGTTTTGAGGTATAAAGTGTAGACGGTACTATTGAGTGTAACCCTCATTAGTAGTCATTGTTCGAGACAATCGCCATGGTGGTACAGGAACTACGTGCCTCGAATTAATCAGCGGGCATGCTGGCGACTTCCTCAGTAACGTCGTTTTTGATAATCCATCGACAAGAAAAACAATGTCTGCCAAGTACGCAGGAAATGATGATTGTGCGCATTATGGTAAATCAGCGGGTTAGTTCAACTTTGAGACACATGAAGCCTGTAACGTTGCTTTTAGCCACTCAGAACAACTCATTTTCTATACGTTAAGTTATCCGACGATAAGATCTAACTCATTTCCCTCTAGAGACGTTTCAAAACAGTCCAACGTAACTCGCCTTTGCCCCAAAATCATTTAAACTTAAAACTCATCTATTAGCTCAAAATAGCAATACATTTTCTAATCTATATTAGTGTATGCTTACCACATTAAACCGTTACCGTTATGTTCAGAAAGGGGCGCAATGCCCCCCTCTTATTAAACTTGTTCGCTCGGATGGCTCCACATCAATTTAGATGCGTATGGCCCCGTTAAGCTTGAAGCCGACTCACCAACGCCGTTTAACGCGCCAGCTGTGAGTTCACGGGCAAACCAACACTCTAGAGGTGCCAAGGTTTCTACTGGTGGTAAAACATTGTGTGGTGTGTTGTAACGGTTACCGTAGTGACACGGGTCGCCCATCACAAAAATCACGTCTGCATCTAACTGCTTTTCTGCTTCTTCCATTAAGCGCGTTGCGTAACCTTTTCCTTGATATTCAGGCAATACAGCCAAAGGCGCTAGCACAAAACATTTAAGGTGTGGTGCAGCATCGACTGTAATTGGGGTATAGCATGCATGAGCTACGCCTTCGTGAACGATAGAAAAGCTACCATCTTTGATTAAATCATCTGCAAAGTTAGCATACAGTTTCGCGTGGCGTTCGTCGTAAAGACCTCCAGCAGCGGCGAAGGCCTGATACTGTATTTCGTGAGGTGTTTTCATTGGAAAATTCCTTATGTATCTCGATTAATTTGTTAGGCCGAATGCGTTCATCATCCACTTAATAGGTTAGGAAAAACGTAAACTCACTCGGTGCAATAAACAGCCATTGGCTATTTATTGCATGGCCTGTCGTACTAGGTTTTTTTGACTTGAATTTGCTTTAACAAGCCTGCCGAATTCTTTATCGTGCTGTCGTTCGACATGGGTACTTTTTTCACTTTTCTTTCTGTCCAAATACGCGATTTCTTGTTTTAAATGCAAGTAACTATCGTATCGTTCAGGCGTAATGTTGCCTGTTTCTAACTCTTCTTGAACGGCGCACCCAGGCTCCCCCTGATGCTGACAATCTCTGTATTTACACTCATGTGAAATACTGGAAATTTCTTCAAATACTGACTCGACGTCTTCATTATTCGCCCATGCTTGAACTTCTTTGATACCAGAAGAGTCAACAATAACCCCGCCGTTTTGTAGTTCAAACAGATACGAACCAGACGTTGTATGACGCCCTCTCATGTCCTTCACTCGAAGGCTATTGGTTGTCTGAACTTCATGTTTCAAAAGTGTATTGGTCAACGTTGATTTACCTACGCCAGATGGGCCAATAAACACACCAACCTTACCGTTACTTACATACGAAAGTAGTTCTTCAATGCCGGTCCCATCGGTAGCGCTGCAATTGATAATATCGACACCAAGAGCGATCGTTTCAGCCTGCCTTTTGATTAGATCAGCCGTCTCATTAAGATCTGATTTGTTCAAAGCCACTAAAGGTGTCGCACCGCTGTTCCATGCGACCGTTAATAGTCTCTCTAGTAAGCGATCAGAATAATTTCTTCCGCCATCAACCCCCAAAACGATAATCACGTAGTCAACGTTAGCTGCGATCGCCTGTTGTACTGTTGTGCTGCCAGAGGCGCGTCGACTGACTAAGCTTTTTCTGCTTTGAATACGCTCAATAAGTATGATATTGCCGTCGTCGATGGCTTCCACCCAGTCCCCCACACAAGGAGACTCTTCTTTACTATTGATTGAATAAGAATAACTGCCTTTTAGGCGCGCTACTTTCACGCCACTATTAGTTTGAACTTTATAAGTGTTGACGTGTTTTTCAACAACACGACAAACAACTTTACTCTGTGAATACATCTTCACCACCACTATTAATACTGAGTTCTTTTAAGTTTGATAGCACGGTTTTCGAAGGGAAAGGCAGTGACATCAGAGGCTCTGCGGCCATAGTCACGAGTAGTAACTCGTTATCGTCTGCTGCAATTCTGTTCGTTCTGATCGTGTTGCACTTCGAGCATTTGTGAATCAGTGACCACTCTTTATCTTTCTGAACGAAGATACTGATCGGTTCCATTACGCCTCGACAACTTGATCTTCTGTCCCCAGCTTTGATATCCATATGAACGCTACTTAAACAATGTGGGCAGTGGTTTCTATGTTGGCCGCCAAATTGAATAGGTGCGACACCAGTGCCACAAAAAGCACAGATGAATGATTCCTGAGGGTTTGCTCGTAATGTTTTGTTTCTAGACATAATGTTATTCCTCTACTACGTATCTATGTTTGAGTGTGTTGCTCCTATTAAGCATAAGTTGCAACTGACCGACCGTGCAGTCGGTGGTTAAGTTTAAAAAAATCACGCACTACATCATGCGTGACTTGAATATTTTTAGACGTACTTCTTTATGAGTTCATTTTTAAATTAATAAATGAACAGATGTTCAGGGACAGTCATTGCTTTAAAAACTGAGACGCTACAGCAAGTACTTGTTCGCGCTTATCCAGACTGACCGTGCAGTCAGTTTGGGTATATTAGGGAGGACCAAATGAACTGTCAATTATTTTTTCAAATTAGTTAGAAGATCATTAAAGCATCGTTGCGTCTTTTTCCTTGTGAATCTTCTGTCATAAGAACTCTGTGTTTTAAGCGAGGTGGTACTAATGGAATGGCGACCAAGTCAGCGACTCTTACTTCTCTAGCAGCAATTCGTGGGTATCCACTTGCAAAAAAAAAATTTCCTATATATAGTTCACTCAACATCATTGACCGAACGGTCAGTCATCAGTCGAAAATTAATACATGGGTACAGATAAGTAAAATGGACAAAAAAAAACAAATCATTGAATCGGCGATAGAGTTGTTTGCAACTACAGGCTATGAGAAAACTTCCATTGCCGCTATTTGCGAACATTCAAGCGTCTCAAAAGGCTTAGTTTTTCATCACTTTAAAAATAAAGAGGGATTACTCAAAGAAGTCTTTACGCGTATGGCTGAGATTATTAATGAGGTCGGCGACAAGAGCGCTAGTGTTAATAAAGAGCTAAGCCCTAAAGAAAATCTGGTGAACTATCTGGAAGAAATTTTTCTATCGATGGCTTCTCCTGAACATAAGCTGTACTACCAATTCGATTTTCAAATTTTGTGTCAACCTTCAACAAGAGCGCTTTTGAAAGATTTATTCGATGAGCGATACCAGTTAATGATGACCTCATTCCAAGACATTTTATGTGGTATTCCTGCGGCTACGCCTCTGGTTGACAGTCATATGATCATTGCAGAAATAGACGGGATTGCTCTGAACTATTTGTTCGCTAAAGAGGATTACCCACTGATGGAAATCAAAGATCGATTCATCCAAAAACAGCTTTTATTGCTAGGGCTTTAGTCTCTAGTTCAAAAATATATTAAGAGAAGAAAAATGAAAACACCTTACCAAATTCAGTATGAAACCTTCGCAGCAGCAGGCGGCCTTTATGATGAGCGACACGCAAAGCTGTATGCTGAATTCGCTGACGATCTAATTGCAGACGGCAGCTACTCTATCGTTTATGAAGGCGTGGCTCATGCGTGTTACACCCCCATTACTATAGATGCAGCGCCACACCTAAAATGCTACGTGGTGGCTCCTTTAGCAGTATTACCTGGCTATCAACGACAAGGCTACGCAACGCGCTTAATGGAAGAGGCTGAAAAGCAGTTAGATCCAGACGTGGTGTTTATTATGGGTGAAATCCACCACTATGCTAAACGTTACAATACACCTCACAAGGTAGGGCTTCCTGTGGAATCATTAGCACCACTAGAGAATTGGTTCGCGCTAGCGTTAACCGAAAGTGCACTAGACGGCGTGGGTGAATCGACATCAAGCATGACAGGCCCTTACGCTGAACCGCATATATGGAGCCACCCTAGCGAGCAAGTGTAAAATTTAAAGACGATTTGCCCCTTAATTTTGGGGTTACTAATTTTTAGTGTGTGAAAGAAATTGACTAATAGTTGGTAGATAATTCGAATGAAACCCTCAATATAAGTTAATCGAAATTTCAAAGGTTTCAGGGCTTCGTAACTCACATTTGTCCATATATGGTTTAGAGTAATTGTGATTGCTTTAAGACTAATGCAGGCCACAATCTTAAATATTACGAAAACAATCAGTGCTGGTGGCTCTAATTGTTTTGTTAAGCATAATCAAACAACGTTTAATATTATGGAGAGGCTGCATCATGCCGGAACATAACATAAGAAATGTTGATGAGATGCTGAGTTCATCAGTAGCAATGCTAGAAGTGTTAGAGATCTTGGTACTTGAGGGATTGCTGATAGATTACGTCGATGTTGAAACTATTGGTACGTACATTAGCCACATAAAAAACAATCAACTTATCGTTGCCCAGATTATTGAGCAATGCATTAAATAGTCAAATCAATTCTGCTAATTATAGGTGAGCTTTCTCCTTTGATTAATGCGCACCTAATTTTCAAAAATGATTAAAAGCTTTCCATAAAACCACAACCACCTTCTTGTAGTGATTTATCTTTGCTGTTATTTTTACTGTGTATACATACAGGGGTAGATCATGACTATTCATGCAGGAGTAACCGTTTTAGTCGGGGCCATCAGCGCTGGTGTAGCACTTCTTGGTAGCGTGTCATATTCATCATTTCACGATGGAGAGAACAGCCGTCAGATTAAAGTTAACGCTGAGCACATCCACCAGCTCGAGTTAAACACTAAAGACATCGCAACAACACTGCATAAAATTGAAATTGATACCGCTGTATCCAGGGAGAAGGCCGAATGGCTCTATGACAATGCCGCAAAACCATAAAGGTGAGTCATGGATTAATCTCATGCACTTTGGAGCATGTAATGAAGACAATTGCTTTAATTATTGGCCACTCTGCGAAAAGTGGTGGAGCAGCAAATAGAGCTCACGGTATCAATGAATTTCAATTTAATGGGCCGCTTGCTCATTGTGTTGCTAAAAAGCTGATGCTGTATGAATTCGATCCGATTATTATTTATCGTGATTGTTCTTATTCAAAACTGCCCAAGAAGGTGAATCAAACGGGTGCAGACATCGCGGTATCTTTCCACTGTAATGCCTTCAATGATAAATCTAATGGCTCTGAGACGCTTTACTATAAACATAGTGTAAAAGGTATTCTTCTTGCCTCTGCAATACAGAAAGAAGTGGTTCACTGCCTTGGATTAAAAGATCGTGGCCTTAAACCTTGCGTGGCGTCTTATAAAGGTAAAGCGGGCGACCGTGGTGGCTTACTTCTTCAGAAAACCTCAATGCCATGTGTGATTGTTGAGCCGTTCTTTATTGATAGTGATAGTTCGCTTGAACTGGCACAAGAAAGGTTTGATGACTTGGCTAAAGCATACGCCTTAGGAATAAAAAACTTTTTGGGAAGTGAGATATGAGCCTATTAACAAAAATCACGGATGTTGTTGGTGGTTCATTATTTGGCTCGGTCAAGGAGCTGATAACGGATTATTTCCCACCGGATATGTCCCCTGAAAAGAAAGCAGAGCTACAGCGAAAAATAGATGAAATGGAATTTAAGAAACAGATAGCCATTCTTGAAGCTGCTGCTGATGCTGAGAAAACGCTTAACCAGCGTATCGCTGAGCAGGAGGGGACAGCAAGTGATTTGAAGCAATTGCCAATTGTAGGCCGGATAGTCCTTTTTCTACGTGGCCTGCAGCGTCCTATGTGGGGATTCTTTGTCATGTACATTGATTTTGAATGGTTCACGAAGGCGCCAACATATACCGAACAACAGCAATCCGCTTTAATCGTTATTAATTTGTTGGTTCTTGGATTCTTATTTGGAGAGAGGACGATAACCAATTTAAAGCCGTTGATTGTGGAAGTATTCGGTAGGGGTAGGTGAGTTGGTGCAATGGATTAGCATTTTCTAGTCACTACTTCTTGAGCTAGATATCTATAAATATGGTTCTCTATTAATTTCCAAAGTCTCTTTTAGAAAGGTAGAGAAGTGGGAATTAAGAGGTTTTTCAATATATTGTTTGTATTCAGAATTTATCAACCGTAATAAAACATCGGATGGGATTAATTTTTGACGACCTAAACGATACACTTCTGGTTCAATAACATCTCTTAAAAACTGATAAACATCAGGATTAGATTCATGATCATTTTTAAGCTCAGAGAGATAAGTTTGGCTCACCTTCATTCTTAATTCTGAAATGTTATCCATACTTACCTCGGCTAATTAGTCACACACGAATTAATGTCGAACGAGCGTAATGTAACGGCTATGACCGAAGTTTTCATTTATGCTCTTGCATTTACATTTACATTTACATTTTATATATCAATCGATAGATTCGCGAAGTACTCATTATGGTAAATCAGTTAGTTTGATCACAAAGTTCCGCATTTTTTCGATATAATAAGCCATAGGAGCGTTTTGGGATCTTAGTACAAAGTCTAACTTGATTCTGCCCCTTTGTTAGTTAGAGCAAAGGTTCATTCACAATCTATTTATCTGATTTTACCCTACCAGAGCTAATGCTTTTTAACGAACACGGATATTTGACCAGTTAACAGCGATTTTTTATTGTTCATTATATCTACTTTGACATAGTGAATATTCTTTAAACAAGTGTCTAGCAAGTTTTCTTTAAAAAAGGAGTATCTTGTAAATTGCACTGCTTTACGAGAAAGAAGAATATAAATTACCAAATGGGATTAAATGAAATTGAGGCTGAATCAGTCGAGCCAAGTGAGTTTTTTGCTGTTGATCTAGCCTATACCTGACTGATTTGTGGTTGCTTGTCCCAACGCACACAGCCTCGGTAAAAAGGCCGCAGAACAGGCTATCGGGCACCGGATAATACTTCTTAGTCGAGTAAGAGACAGAGCATAGTCGAAAACCAATATTAGATCTGGTTACATGCTTGACATTGTCAAGTATGTTTTTAAAATGTACATCAATCTTGTGTAATTAGTTGAGGTTCTACTGTGGTTAATGCAAATGCAACAAATTTATTCGATTTAATGCAACTCTATCGGCATGAAATGAAAAAAGCGGTAGGGGCAAAAGAGTTAAATTTGAACGCCATGCATATTCTATGTATGCGGTTTATTCAAGAAACTGATCATTGTACAGCAAAGGCTATCGAGCAAGGTTTAGATAGAGATAAATCACAAGTCTCCCTGGTGATAAAAGATATGGTTAAGAAGGGTTGGATTGAGTTGCTACCTAACCCACAAGATAAAAGAAGTAGGTTGATAGAGGTGACTTCCCTTGGGGGAAATCTGCTAGCAAAAGTTGAAATAGAAGAAAGTTTGGTTGGTGAAAAAATGAAACAAAGATTAAGTGCAGAAGAGATTGAACTATTCAATAAAGTTGTTTTAATTATGAAATCTAACCTAAAGAACCGATAGGAAAGAACTTGTCAATTATTCGAAGGCCACAGATCCAATGCGGGAAACTTGAAACAGTAAATCAAATTGACTCAAAATACGCTATTGGAGAAAAACTTTACTTTTTTGATTGCCATAAATTACAGCCAGATTGGATCAAAAATCAATCTGTCCATAAAGGCGTCGTCAAAGGTGTTTATCGAAAACATCAAAGAGATGATATAATCTACAAGGTATATTTTCCTTATACTCGATGCTCGAAATTCATTCCTGAAGATGAATTAGAAAGAGAGTGTTATAGAACTGAACAGCAGTGCTCGTGGGGAAAACTGGAGAACATGTCTTCTGACGGAATGTTAGTAAAAGTTAATAAACTCAATACATTGAACTCAATTGTTGATGAGGCAGTGTGTTGTCTCCGTCGTGAGGTGGAAGATTACTTGTACTTTCAACGCCGCCTACATATTGCTCTAAAAAGTGACCGTATTCACCTGAAAATCAGTGCAGATAAACCAGGTATTGAATTTCGGCTCTTCGGTAAAATAATACCTTATGAACAGGTATTGTCGCTAGAATAGTTGGCAGAGATTTGACCCAAACACTTTGTAATCGACTTCACTCCTTGCCTTGCTTATCGGCTTCCATTACTACGAGCAAAGCATATTTACTAAAATGTTTTTACCGCCTTTAATTTTGTTAAACAGATACATTTACGGCAAAAAAAGACTCTCAACCATTTAACATCTAAAAAGATTTTTATTTAATGTGACATCGTAAAAACTTAGTAAAGATCTAAATTGATTTGCTCTTCATTAACTCTCTAGTTATTACTTTTCTCTAAATTTTTGCCTTATCAATTTATAAACTCGCTTACAGAATACCAAGTTTATACTTGACGCTAATTACCATGTAGTTGACATTACCAACAATATAATTGACACTGGTAACTATATTGTTGAGTGTGTCAACTATGTTATTGACAGTATTACCTATATGACTGATGTGAGTTTATCCCTGTAAGTTACATTTTATAGGCTAACCAACATCGGTTTTCCATCCACCTGCTATTATCGGGAGGGGGGATTTAAGCTTCTAAGCTCCTGATATGTGCAAATTTTTATAACGGTTTTCAATATGGACTTTTTTCATCTTTTTGGCGACAACCAGATTCTCAATGCGACTGCTGGATTTTTCATTTTTGCCTTAGCCGCTAGTCTTGTCGGCGTGGGTTTATACGCGTGTGGCCTATTTCGTGACGTTCGCCAGCAAACCAGCAAAGCAAAGCAGTTGGGGCGTATGTTGTCTATTTTGGCGGGACTAACGCTTGTCATGAGTGGGTTTGGTAAGCTGATTGGCCTAGAACCTATGGTACTCAAGTTTACACATATGGGACTGGTTCACCTGTTTAAGTTTGTTGGCTTCAGCGAAGTGGTTTTTGGAACAATGATCCTCATTCCTTCTACTTTCCGCCTTGGGTTCCTGTTTGGCACCGCACTACTAGCAGGAGCGATCACGTCGCATTTACCGATTCACTCTGATGGCGCGGCTTGGGCTATTCCATCGGGTTCCGTCATCACGCTGCTATGGGCAGGGGCTTTTTTCTATGATACAGAGGTATTTCCGACCTGGTTGACCAATGCTCCATGGATGAACCGCCTGCTTGGCAAGTACAAAGTTGCCTGATCTCGAATGATTTTTGCTGGGATTAGTGATTAAACAACACCTGCCATTTGGCGGGTGTTGTAATTTTATGGGCTTAACTCTGTTTGGCTAAGTGTATGGATACTATTTGCAGATGTTGTGATCGAGACATTGCGAAAGCCTATACGGCGAGTGGGTTGTAATTGTAGTGGAATGGCAAAGCTGGTCACGAAGATGGAGGTACCCGATACCTAAAGTAATTTATGACCTGCTAAATTAGCAATGTTGCTGACTCGTTTTTGTCCAATAGTGAGTAAAAGTTATTACTCATCATTTGTTACTCATCATTCTGAGCAATGAGTGCAATTTTAATTAATTCAGGTGAATCGTTTTCATCTATTTCATATTTATGAAAAATTGCTTTTCGTACCATATCTGGCACAAATTTGATTGCAGATGGCTTGTTTTTTAGGGCAATAAGACATAATTCAAATGATTTGTTCTTAAAGGGTATAAATTCAAGCAAGTCGCCATCTTGTTGTACAGCGGTTACGCATAGACTTAATGTTTTTAATTCATCTGAAATGTATTCTATTGCACGTTGGTCTTGTTCTACAGCTGCAATCGCAATATATATATCAACTACATTATCGGGCACAAATTGTATAGCTAAACCATAACGACTGACTGCATCAAAACAAACGTCATAGCATCTCAACTCTATAGGCACGGAAGATAAAGCCCATATGTCATTCTTGACTGCTTCCTTGCACAGTTCTGACGTTTTATAAGAGTTATTAATATGTGCTAATACTCTTCCTTTCCTCTTTACTAATGTTAATAAAAGTAACTCTGTAATGTATTTATCAGATACAAATTGAATTGCATCTGGATTATTATCAAGTGCTAACTCACAAATATGAAAATTCTTAATTTCTTCCGGCACATACTGCAAAGATAATCCATTATTTCCAACGGCTACTCTGCAGACATCATCACTCCTTAGCATCATGGCTATGAACTGTAAAGAGATTCCATTTTTACTTACGGCTAGCATGCAAAGATCATTACATTGCCATTCAACTGGAACATATTGTAATGAACTTGAGTCAATTTCAATTAAACCTTTAATTATATCATTGCCAACTGTGTCAGGTTTTATTGGTAAAACAGTATCGCAAATCAACTCATGGATTATTTCTTTTGCGTTAAACATACAATTCCTTTGTGATTGGCTATGAAGTTATATTTAATTTGTATTCTTTGTTTTCCTCAAACTTTAATATACTTCGTTTAACTTTAGCCACAGATAGTGGCTTTATTAAATAATCTTGAGGCTTGCATAAAAGAGTGCGCTTTACTATTTCAGTATCACTTTCAGATGTAATTATAGAAACGGGTATTGTAGGGTGATTATTTCGAATGAAGGCTAAAAGTTCTAATCCATCAAGACGCTTTTCTATGTTTAGGTCTAAAAAAATGCCTGTTATGTTATCTTTTGAATTCAAGAGTACCTTATGCGCAGACTCAATAGTTGAACATTTCAGAATCTCCTTAGGAGTAATGCATTTTCGAATAATTTGAGCTAGCACCTCTGCCATTACCTTATTATCTTCTATTATCAATAGTTTGCTCATTTACACCTCAATAAGCGTATTGGCGCACTGCAACTTAGTGCCCATTATTTATAAATAGATCAATAGTGGTAACTTAACAAGTGGAAAGTGTTTTTCTTTGGGGTGTATCGCAAATTAATTCATATGCTATTAATATCGATGTAAGAAATATTCTTTGATGTATTGTCTTTGCCTTATAGGCTTAATTGCAGTTGTTGAGGTATTTGATACGAAAAAGTGACAGTTTTACTTGAAATAACGCAATTATGTAATGTACAGATACGAGAAAGAGCGGTAATCACACTCTATCGAGTTAGTTACCCAGATTTACTAAAAAACAAAGAAAATAATGAGCATATAGTCATCATGTCATTTGCAGTAGACATTCACTCTTTCTGCAAGCTCTTCTGGTTTAATCGAATCAATCATTTTATCTATGTCTTCTTCTTCACTATTTGGGCAAAAAGCAACTGTAGCACCTCTCAAATAAATATAATTAAGTGGTTTCCCACAGAAATGACATATTATTGATAAATGATTGGGGGGAATCGCTTGTAAATTTACGTTATTCATTCAGATCCTTATCAAATAAAAGGTGATCTCACACACTGTAAGCATACACTTTCATATGAAATTTAAAAGGTTGAATAAACCTTACAAGGCTTTTTGTTTCTGATCTGACGAGATCTATGTTCCCAAGATAGCGGTTGAAATATTGAGTAAAGTCCACATCCATGCTCTCAAAACCCAATAGGGCATATGGCTTGATACTAGAGTTTTACAATAGAAAGCTGGTGGATGGAAACTTCGATTACCAGTCTTTGTTTCGTGTACGTTGAAATTAATAGTCGTATTTATACTTGATATATTGATTACGGTCTCATTGTAACTTAGGTGGCTATATTTTTGACCTTGTTGACTTCCGCTATTTGTTTACCATCCCAAATCATTTCAAGAAGATAAGTTTGTACTACGTCATAAACAGGCTTAGGAGTGAATAGTGCCCAGCATACACCGTCAGGTGAACGTACTGATGGATACTGTACGGCTTGATAACCATCTTTCTTTAAATGACGGGCGAGCTGCTGAGATGCCGTATAGCAATTAAGATCCAGGATGGTTGTATTGTCTGGCTCTACTATATGGATTGGAGTGGGGTGATGAGTAATGATAAGTCCACGAAATAAGAAGCGGTCATATTCTAATCCCTCAATGTTTGACCAATATTTTTGCTGGTGGTATTTAACTTCTAATGCGGCTGTCTGGTCATTTGAGGCAATATATAATGCGCCAAACAAGCCGTCATTGAATCGACCCCCATCTGGATTAATATGTGTAAACGGGGCAATCGCATAACTCCTACCGCGTTCACAGTGGAAAGGGATTTCTGACTGGCTAATTAAAGAAATATCCCCGACTTCATCACGTAATCGGGGATTGGTTATCGCTTGGATTGCATAGAGAATCTCAAATTCTTCAGGACTGGCTACGTCATCAAATAAAGTAATGGCAGGATACTTGGTATTGGTCAGACGATGCCCTTTGATTACATCTAGCCCCATAATCCACCTCTTAATGCGTCAACACGTCGAGCGACCTCATACAAATCGCCAAATTTACCTGACTCGATAATCTCAAGTGGTGTATGGCCTGCAAAATAGTCATTGTTGTTCTTCATACTCATAAAGCCACTGATGTTAGCTGGATTGCTGAACACAATACGCAGTGCTTGGTGCATGTTGAGTATGTAGCTTACTCTCTCAAGCTGGTCATCACTCAATTTAGTCATCTCAGGATTCGCTTTGAACTTATGGTATGACGATTTAGAAAGCTTTAGTATTTTCTGGCTTTGCTGTGCGGTGCACCCCCATGATGAAAGGATGTTATCAGCCGCTTTAAATCCAGCTATAGCCAGAGCTTTAGAGGTAAAGTCACTGTTTTTCGCCAGGCTCATAATAAAAGTCCTCATTTGGAGTGTTTTATTACTATAGTCCATGTTGGGACTGTAGTAAAACATTCCACGAAGTAACGGGTTACGAATAATGAAATCGTTCGCCACTTCGTTTTACGTCATAGACATGCTGACTCTGTCTGAATCCTTTCTTCAATGTATATTGTTATTTATCTCTCGACTCTCACGTTCTGTTTCTCTGTCGGCTAGATATGCTACGTTTTCAGCCATTTCTATTAGCGAATATGAGATCCCAAAAGCTAGAACCTTTATTACATATGCTGAAAACGAAATTAGCAGAGCGATAGCGACATCAATTTTAGTGGTGGTGTGACTGTTAGCTGGATTTAAAATGATAATTGCAATAGCGCCAATAGTGATTAACGTTAAAGTAATCGTGAAAACAGCATCTAAAAAGACAGCTGTCTTCTTAAAGGAGGTAACTCTCGAATTCATATCCAAAATCATAATGTGACCCTATTAATTTTATGCTGAATGCTGACCGTTAAGTCTCCCATGCATTTCTCAAATAGTTTCTTATAGCTATTATTTCTTCCTCGATATTTTTTTAATGGAAAGTCGGAAGCTTGGAGGGGGAGGTATTGCGGTATTCATCATTTCAGTGAACGTGGCATAAGCATCTGTTACAAAAACCTCAGAGTCTACAAAGACAATAAAGGTTTGATCCTTGTAGTTCATTGGGCATCGAGTGTAGACGGCTCGGTAACCATGCTTAAGGCGTGAGAGCTCCTTTAATGCTGAATCACCAGTAAGTACACGAAAGCTAAGGTCCCTATCTATAAAGAAGTGCTTCATTATTTGATCCCTGTTAAAACGTTTGTTCGACACTGATCCCTTGAGCTTCCCCCTCTTGATGTACATCAACGTTTAATCCGCCACCTGATTCGTAGTGACCATGATAAGGTTCATCATCATTGGTCGGTTGTTTGGCAGGAGAGGAATCACCATGTCCCCCCGCACAACCTGCTAACGCAAAGATGAATCCAATCAGAATTAATTTACCCATTTCATTATTCCTTATGTTTAATCAGCACGGCTTGAAACGTATGCTAATACCTTGCGATACGTTTGGTGGATGGTGTCTATATGAAAACAGGTTGTTATTAAACCTTTGCTTCTTTGTGTTTAACCATCGGCGAAAATAACACATATGTATAAAACATCGTACAATAGTGACGTGAAAAGTTACATTTCATATATGAGCATTATTCGACATCTATCGTTAATAATTCCCCCTCATGTGATAACCCGAAAGAAGCTTATCGATAACAGTGTGCAGAGATGCGTACTCTCCGGTCACTTGCCCAGCCTAATCACTGAGCTTTTTTGTTTCTCAGTGTTGCATTTTATACATCTGATAAGGTAGTGATTGCGATTAATGCAACTAAGGGGTAATAATGAAAACGCTTAAGCCGAGGATCACGAAGACGCTAGATCCGTCAGTCACACGAAAGAATGGAAACCGTTCAGCGACAGTCCGTACTTATGGTGGCAAATGGCAACGGATACGCAAGGCGGTATTAACGGATGAACCACTGTGCAGGTTATGCCTAGCTGCAGGGATCACACAGCAAGCAATGGAGGTTGACCACATTATCCCGCTTTACTTGGGTGGTACTGATGAGAAGTCAAACTTACAACCGTTATGTTTTCTTTGTCACCAATTCAAAACGAAAACCGAAAACACCTTACGTAATCGTGACCATAAACGCGACTGAGAGGTGCAATAAGTCAGTGATATCCATGCTCGACTGTATAGTTTTTGTCTCCAGATAATCCTGCACAATGCGTGTGGATAGGCAAGGGGGGGGGCGGTCATAGTGGTACGGGTTGGGTCGGTAACCTCACCTTGCTCTCACGTAGAGAAAAAAAAGCACAGGTAATGGGGGTCGTATGAATAATCACGATAAAAATGGCAAGGCTCACGAAAATAATGACGGCGATGAGCCAGAAGT
Source organism: Photobacterium profundum (assembly GCF_003026285.1). Classification (GTDB taxonomy): domain Bacteria; phylum Pseudomonadota; class Gammaproteobacteria; order Enterobacterales; family Vibrionaceae; genus Photobacterium; species Photobacterium profundum. The sequence continues at coordinate 394,608 of NZ_PYOD01000001.1, read as the reverse complement.
AAAAGTCATTATGATCGGTGAAGTTGCTGTTTCTGAAACAGATTATCTTCGCGCCGAATACCTTTTTGTGGCGGGTTATACCTCGGCAAAGATAGCCAACTGGCTAGGTGTAAAGGTGAAAGATATGACTGCAATTGGGCTCACAAAGGTGAATTGTAAGCTCACTTTCGACGCAAAAATAATGCATTTATTCGCCATTGGTAAAGGGGCACCGGTCATGACCACGTTCCTGAAGACCATGCCTTTTTATGATGAGGTTGATCAACGGCCACCGTCGAAAAAGACCAAAACCAAGAAAGAATTTGAGAAAGAAGATGCGGCGAGAGCCGGTAAAACGGGCAAGTTCAGAAAGTCTGGATTACGGAGTGTTAAGTGATGATGCCACTGCAGTCTACAGCCAACCTGGATTGGGAAAAAAGGATCCTTGCAGGTGAAAGCATTATTCCCTTTGAGACGTATAACCAGTCCCTTGCTGATGAAGCCTGGGAAATTTTGAAGGAATTGAAGGTTGTTGATGCCCTGAGACAGCCAACGATTGGTGAGTCTCACCTGCCATGGTTACGCCAGTTCTGTGATGCCATCTTTGGCTCTTATGACATTGAAGCAGAAGAGCAGATCATCAAAGAGATCTTGCTGCTTATCTCCAAGAAGAATTCTAAATCATCGACTGCAGCCGGCATCATGCTGACTCTGTTGATTCTTAATACGCGGGCGTCTGCCGAGTTTTTGATTTTGGCGCCGACTATCGAGGTGGCCAACAACTCCTATCAACCTGCTCGGGACATGATAAAAGCGGACCCTGAACTTGAGCGCATTCTTAAAGTACAAGATCACGTCAGAACGATTACGGATATTGAAACCGGCTCGACTCTCAAGGTGGTGGCGGCTGAATCAGATTCTGTGTCAGGTAAGAAAGCCTCCGTCGTGCTGGTGGACGAGCTTTGGTTATTTGGTTCAAAGCCTAATGCTGAAAACATGCTGCGTGAAGCAACCGGTGGTTTGGCATCACGCCCTGAAGGGTTCGTGATTTATCTCACCACACAATCAGATAAACCACCGGCTGGTGTGTTTAGAACCAAGCTCGAGTACGCGCGGAAAGTGCGTGACGGTAAAACGAATGATCCTTATTTCCTCCCTGTGCTTTACGAATTTCCCCAAAGCATGATTAAGGATAAATCTTATCTCGAGCAGAAGTATTTCAAGTTAACGAACCCGAATATGGGACTCAGCGTTTCTGAAAGCTTTCTAATTCGTGAGTTGGCAAAAGCCCAGGAAGATGGGGATGAAAGCCTCATCGGCTTCCTGGCTAAACACCTCAATATTGAAATTGACATGAACCTGCGTAATGACCGATGGGTTGGGGCTGATTTTTGGTCTGACTGTGCAACGGACGTGACACTCGCACGCATTCTTGAGGAGTCAGATGCCATTTCAATTGGCATTGATGGTGGCGGTTTGGATGACTTATATGGTTTGGCCGTGATTGGACGCCATGCCGAAACACAACGATGGATGTTTTGGACGCATGCCTGGGCGCATCCCATTGTCCTGAAGCGACGTAAAGCACAAGCGCCACGCTTCAAGGGATTTGAGAAGGATGGGGATTTAACACTGGTCAAAGAAATTGGCGATGACATGGATGACATCGTTGCAACGGTTAGTGAAGTGGATGATAGCGGTCTGCTTGTTCAAATAGGGATTGACCAACATGGCTTGGCATCGCTGGTGGAAGCCCTTATCGATGCACAAATTGATGAAGATAAAATCATCGGTATCTCCCAGGGCTGGAAGATGATGAGTGCGATTAAGACTGTTGAGCGACGCCTGGCCGACAAAAGTGCCGAGCATGATGGCTCGATGATGATGAAGTGGTGTGTCGGGAACGCCCGAACAAGACCTGTTGGTAATGCCGTCATGATCACCAAGCAAGAATCTGGCCCCGCAAAAATTGACCCACTCATGGCGTTATTTGATGCCGCATCGATAATGGCGCAAAACCCTGAAGGTGTAACCACGCCACAAGTGTACAACTTGGAGGACGTGTAGATGGGGAAGATAGCCCGATTCTTTTTTGGTGCGCCGGATAAAGAGGTGACCGACAAGAGCCCTGAAGCGGAAACGTCACTTGATCCTCAAGCTATGAGCATTAACGAGCTGGTCGATATGTTGGGCGTCGGAGTGACAGCGTCCGGTGAGCCGGTGACTGAGACGACGGCCTTAAAGGTAACGACGGTTTACCGCTGTATTGAACTCATTGGTAGCAGCATTAAAGTACTGCCTTTTAATGTGCATGAAAGAAATGGGGATGCGCATCAACCTATCGATCACGACTACAACTGGCTGTTTAACTGTCGCGCCAATATCGACATGACCAGTTCGGATGCCTGGCAGTTTTTGATCACCTCAAAATTTACCCATGGTGATGGTTTCGCTGAGCTTATTCGAGCCAGTTACCGAAGTTCGAAAGTGATTGGTTGGAACCCATTACATCCTGACAAAGTTGACCCGTTCAGAGACCGATTAACGGGTATCAAATATTACCGCGTCACTCGGGAGAATGGTGAGCAAGAAGTGTTGGATCAGGCTGATGTTATTCAGCTGACTTCGCTGGGTTATGACGGACTGAGAAGCCCAAGTCCAATCACTTATGCGGCATCTGAAGCAATAGGTACAGCTATTGCGGGTCAGAAATGGTCAGGGAAATTCTTTGATGAAGGGGCAACGTTTGATTATGCCTTGAGTACTGATGCCAAGATGTCGCGCACCCAATTGAAAGACGTTAAAGACACGGTGATAGCCAGAGAAAAGAATTCACGAATGCCCTTGGTATTGTCGGGTGGTTTGAAACCCGCTCAACTCACTATTAACCCACGTGATGCAGAGATACTGGCTTCGCGGCTTTTTACTATAGAGGAAATTTGCCGAATTTTTGGTGTGTTTCCTTTCATGGTTGGGCATACGAACAAGTCGACATCCTGGCAGTCGGGACTCGAGTCCATGGGCTCTACGTTTGTTCGCTATACCTTGCTCAGTCACCTCACCCAGATTGAGCAGGAATTCAATTACAAGTTATGGCCAGCCAGAAGTAAACGGTTTCTCGATCACAATACCTCACAACTTGAGCGGGGTGATATGAAGTCCCGCTTTGATGCTTATCGCAGTGCATTGGGGCGAGCAGGCGAACCTGGTTGGATAAGCGTTAATGAAGTGAGAAAGCGTGAAAACATGGCACCGGCTGCCGATGGGGATGAACTCTTTAAGCCGGAAATTACTGAGGCAAACAATGGAGAGCAGTCTAATGCCGATGCCTAAAAATACATATTTTCAGATGCTCTTTGAAAATCGTCATGTGGCCGATCGTAAGTTTGCCATTGAAAGTGCAGAGGGCAGTGATGACGCTGAAATCTTTCTTTATGACGCCATTGTTTCAGACAAAGACGAGGCTGAGTGGTGGGGTGGCGTTGATCCCGAGACGTTCGTGAATGCTGTGCGTGGAATCGAGGCCAAAAATATTCACCTTCGAATTAACTCACCAGGTGGTTCGGTTTTTGCCGCTCGAACGATGGAGCAGGCATTGCGTGAGCACAAAGCGACCGTGACGGTACACATTGATGGATTGGCAGCTTCTGCAGCGTCGTTCCTTGCGATGGCCGGTGACGAAATCATTATTGGTGAAGGCGCGATGATGATGATCCACAAGGCATGGACAGTCTCATGGGGAAATGCCGACGATCTATTGGCTGAAGCCGCATTACTAGAAAAACTCGATGGCACATTGGCTAAGACCTATGCAAAACGTGCGGGCGGGGATGAAAAAACCTTTTCCGATTATATGAGAAATGAAACGTGGTTTACGGCTGATGAAGCGGTAGCGGCAGGGATTGCCGATACGGTTTATGACGCAGAGCCAGCACCGAAAAAAGAAGGTAGCACCAATAACGCAATACGTCCGAATTGGAATTGTAATGCCTTCCTTAATGCAGTTAATCGGCCTGACACTCAGGAATATGTCAGTGATGAGCATCGTGACAGACAAATGCAACGATTGAACGTTTTAACCCGCTGCGCACTCGCAGTTAATTAACTAGGAGGGCTTTATGTCCAAACTTAAAGCATTGCGCGAGTCGCGCGACAAATTAGCGAAAGAAGCTAATGCACTAAACGATAAATACCCTGCAGACAAACGCATGAGCGCGGAAGATGGCCAAAAGCTGGATGGCATTTTAGCTGAGATCCAAGCGATTGATGGGGATATTCGCCGTGAGCAGCAGGTTGCTGATTTAGCGTTGGAAAACGATGTCGATGACGGCGGTGTGAATAACACCTTGCGTGACAAACATACCAAAGAACCCAATAAACAGTCAGATGTGGCAGCCGCTATGCGTGCTTATATGCTGGGTGGGATCAGTGCCCTGACACCTGAGCAGTATCAGTTAATGACGGCGCGTAGCCCTTCGGATATCAATAATGCCATGAGCACCACGGTACCTACTGAAGGGGGATATACCACCGCACCGGAATGGATCCGTCAGGTTGAACAAGCGATGAAAGCGTATGGCGGCATGTATAGCGTATCGACGGTGATGCGTACAGCTACGGGTAACACGATCAATTTCCCGACAACCGATGCGACGTCAGAGGAAGGTGAAATTGTTGGTCAAAATGCACCTGCTGGTACCAAAGATACCACCTTTGGCAATAAATCTATCGGTTCATATATGTACTCATCAAAGTCCATTGCCATTCCTTGGGAACTGCTGCAAGACAGCTTTTTTGATATTGACGGTTATATCCAAGATTTACTGGGTATGCGTATCGGTCGTATCACCAATCGTCACTTCACGGTGGGAACCGGTACAAATCAGCCTGCAGGTATTGTTACTGGGGCAGCATTGGGTAAGAAGGGAAAAACGGGTCAAACCGCACTTGTTACCTATGAAGATCTTGTATCTCTTGAACACAGTGTGGATCCCGCTTACCGCAATTCACCGGGTGTCGGTTATATGTTCCATGATACGACCCTTGAAGCTCTGCGTGTTATCAAAGACAAAAATGACCGTCCTATCTTCGTACCTGGCTATGAGACGGGGAACCCTGGCGGTGCCCCCGATCGTATTTTGAACCGTCCTATCACCATCAATCAACACATGGCAGAAATGGCTGCAGACGCCAAATCCATTCTGTTTGGTGCGCTGAATAAATATCGTATCCGTTTAGTGATGGATCTTCGCTTGTTCCGCATGACTGATAGTAAGTACACCGAAAAAGCACAAACAGGCTTTATTGGTTATCAACGTGCTGATGGTGCATTAATCGATGTGGGTGGGGCTGTGAAGTACTACCAAAACTCAGCCACTTAACTGTTATGGAGTATCCCAATGGCTAACAAAAAAGCACTCGTACTTAAACGCCTGCGTGTATTTGATATTGGCCCAGGCATTGTTATCACCGGCCCTGAGAAAACGATTAATGAGTTAGAGGAGCTGGGCTTTGTTGATACAGCAAAAGCCGCGATTGACCATGAGCTTAAAGCAACGGGTCAGGAAGATGCCGTTAATTTAGAACAAGACGTGTTGGAGTAAACGCCGTGTTGGATTCAGCGACCTCACCCATCAGTTTGAAAGACATGAAATTGCACCTGCGCGTGGATCATGACCATGAAGATTTGTATATCGAGTCATTAACGGCTGCTGCCATTGCACTGTGTGAAGGGCGTCTGTTTCGGTCTTTTACTGAGGTGAGGACTGAGTATGGCTATTTACCGGCGCCATTGGTTTCATGGGTCAAGCTGGCCACGCTGGAAATGTATGCCCAGCGTCGGCTGGCAACCGAGAAGCCATTAACGATGAGCCCTTTTTCCGAGCACCTGCTTGATAAGTACATTGATTACTCTAAGGGGGTGTAATGGACGTTGGGCGAATGAATCATCGAATTACGATTGAAGGTACAGACCGATCGCATGTTGATGCTGCTGGTCAGCCGATTACAGAGTATGCAGAGATCTGTTCTGTCTGGGGCAATGTGCGTTTTGAGCGTGGAATAGAGGCCATGAGAAATGGTATCGACACGGCTGTGCGGCGTGGCAGCGTACGTATTCGGTATAGAGAGGACATCGATGAGGACATGCGTCTTATTCATAGAGGGATGACCTATGCCATTACCAACGTATTACCTGATGAAGAAACGATGGAATTTATGGATCTCTTGATCGAGAAACGTTCATGAAAATGCATGTGGATGTGAGTCGCATTGATGCTTATGTCGACTGCCTCAAAGAAGACGTTGTTGATGCTGTGTTCTCCGGTACGAAAGAGGCCGCTCAAACGATTAAAGCGTCGCTCGATGCTGAAGGAAAGAAACGGTTTGGTCGCAGTGATTTCATCATTTCAGGGCGCAGTAGTTTTTCTGTTAATGAGGTGGGTTTCGCTGTGTATAACGTGATGCCCCAGTGGAACAAAACGGTGTCAGAAAATGCCGTACAGGGAACGTCGAATGCTAACTTTCTTAACTTTATCGAGTATGGCCAGGTGAGGCATCACCCGGTGTATCTGGATAGAAAGACGGGCGAGTGGAAAACGAATACCAAGGTGACGGTAGCGGAATACAAAAGAAAATCCGTTCCGTTCTTTTTCCCTGCGGTCCATAAAGGCCAAACGCAGGCTCGACTGAATTTTGAAGAGCGGTTTTTTAAGGTACTGAATGCAAGGCGGGCAACATGACGCTTGAAGAAAAGATGTATGCCGTTGTGTCATCGGTGGTGCATCAATGCTTCCCCGTAAAAGGTCCGTTTGCGATTCACGCACCGGTCGCGATTTGGGAAAGGCTCGGTGGTACTCCTATTTACTTTATGGATAACACTGCAGCTGATAAGTCGCACGTGATCGTAAGGGTCATATTCTTTGAAACGACGGCAATAAAAGCCGCAACAACAATGAAAGAGATCGAGAAAGCCATGGTGAGTACCGATGTATTTTTATCATCACCACGCACCGAACCTGTAACGATAGCAGATGAAAATCCTGATGGGTTTTACATCTTAGCTCAAGATTTCAACGTGTGGTTTACCACTAATTGAGGAGGCTTCATGGCCGTTTCACTACCTAATGGCGTCGTGTTTGCGATAGCTAAAACGAAGGCTGCACCTGCAGTCATGTCTGCACTGACTAATGCAACGGATGCTGTCGCAACCGTTGCCGGAAGTACGGTTGCGACCAACGACATTGTTATTGTTCAAAGTGGGTGGAGCAATATCAATGAGCGGGTCGCAAAGGTGGGGGCGACATTAAAACTGTTGGGCATTGATACCTCAGATACGACTCAATTCCCTAGCGGTATGAGTTCAGGGAAGTTGATAAAAGTATCTGATTGGCAGCAGGTTACGCAGGTTATCTCATCCGAGACGTCAGGAGGTGATCAGCAGTTCGCCACTTATTCGTTCCTTGAAAATGACTTTGAAACACAGATCCCAACGCGAACATCCCCTGTTGTTCTGACCTTGAGCATTGCTGATGACGATACCTTACCTGGTTATATAGCGTTAAAAAAAGCGGCTGATGGAAAAGAGACTCAGGTTATCCGAGCGACGTTACCGAATGGCGCCACACTCTATTACCACGCTTATATCTCGGTGAATGAAACACCCAGCATGACTAAAGATCAGGTAATGGCCATCGGCGTCACCATTAGTCTTATCGTTCGTCCCACTCGTTATACAAAAGCTTAGGAGAAAGAGATGTCTTTATTAGTGCTAGGTAAAACACCCGATTCATTTGAGGGGAAGGTTGAGCTGATTGATGCTAGCGGTTCAAGCCAAGAACTGCCACTCACGTTCAAATATTTCACTAGCTTGGAGTATGCAAAACTATCAGATGGCTGGGGGGATAATGACACGAAAACAACCACGTTGGCTGAAACCAATGAAGCTGTTGTTAAGAAAACATTTGATCAATACGCCAAAGTCTTGCAACAAATTTTAGTGGGATGGGACATTGATGCTGAATTTACTAAAGCGAATATCGTTAAGTTGTGTGATGAGTATCCAGATGCATTCACTGCGATTGTTGATGAGCATCGCAGTACGTTGCTTGAGCGCCGACTGGGAAACTAACAAAGGCTGCATCGGTATTGGTAGGGAAAAATATTGATGCAGCTTTAAAAATGCTGGGTATGTCATTGGATGATTTTGAGCCAGGTGATGGTGATAAAGAGGTATGGCCTGAAAATTGGCCTGCTGTTCAACTATTCAGCCGAATGTCGACGCAATGGCGATGTGGACAAAATGGGGTTATCGGGCTTGATTATAACGTCATTTTTTCATGGATGGATATCGAGGGCTGGGGTGTAGACGTTAAACGGGATGCTTTCTTTAGCCTGCAAGTGATTGAAAAAAACGCATTGGAAAATATTAACGAGGATTAATGATGTCTGATTCTTTAAATATCCCCATTACTGGCGATGCATCTAGCCTTGATAAAACGCTAGAGAATATAAAGTCTGAATTTAAAGAGTTTGGGCAAACTGCTCAGCGTGAAGTGAATTTAACTGGCGAGCAGGTTAAAAAGCTCGAACGTCGCTTAAAAGGTCTAGGTACCGCTAACCTCAATAAGGCATTAACCCTTGATACGCCAAAACTGTCATCACAGTACCAACGTACCAAAGAGATCCTTAAAGGGATCTCAGTCTTACCTGAAGATCTCCAAGGTAAATATGACGGCATCACCAATCAGATTTATAGAACAGAGAAAGCCAATCGCAAGCTTGGCAATACTCTGTCACATACCAATAACCAAATTAAGAAAAACGCTGTTGGCTTTAACGGGCTATCAGACGCTGAAGTAAAAGCCGGTCGATCCGCTAAGCAAATGAGATTCGCTATGCAGGGGCTGCCAGCACAATTTACAGATATTTTTGTGTCACTTCAGGGTGGCCAAAGACCGTTGCAAGTGCTCTTCCAGCAAGGTGGACAGATCAAAGATATGTTCGGGGGCATTAAACCCGCTATCCGAGGGGTGACAAAAGCTATTGGCGCAATGATTAATCCTATAACGGTTACTGCCGCTATTGCGGGTGGTTTGTTTTATGCGTTTTATAAAGGTCAGAGTGAATTACATGAAGCCACAGTACAGATGTACAAAACAGGTGAAGCCCTGGGTTATACAAAGGAAGGAATGATAGACGCAACACTCGCAGCGAGTGAGTTTGCAGGTGTAACACGAGGAGCAGCTGCACAAGCCATTACAGTGTTTGAGAGGGCGAATGTAAAGGCATCGGCTGTTACTGGTGAAGTGATAGCTATGGGGATTAAGGCCCAGAAAGCGGGAATATCGACGCTGGATGAGTACGCCAAGGGCATCTCATCCCTGTCTGATAAACCATTAAAAGCGGCTCTGGCATTAAACAAGCAGTTCAATTTTCTTGATAAAACCACCTACAAACAACTCGTCACCTTTACATCGATGGGTAACAACGCTGCTGCTGCGTCACTGGCTCAAAAAGCGTATATCGAGGAAATCAGCAACGCTTCAAAAAAGGCGGTAGAAGATTTGGGTTTTCTTGAACGTGCGGCCAGTAGTGTAGGGACAGTGTTCACCAACCTATGGGATGATTTAAAGAACCTTGGTCGACCATCTAATGCATTACTCGAGCTTCAGAGTGAGCTTAAAGTGACAGAGGGAAACCTGAAACTGATTAAAGAGATGAAGCCGTTTGCTGGGCAGGCTGAATCGATTGCCAACCTAAAAGCCAAGGCAAAAGACCTTAGCGAGCAGATAACCATCCTCAATAAAACGTTAAATGATAAGCCGGATAAACGTCGGACTGAAGCCATTGAAAAGGCTTATAAGAAAAGTCTTGATGGCATTAAACGAATCCGAAGTGCAGCCAGAATATCTTATGATAATTCACTGACTGATCTTGATAGTTTCTTGTCTCGGCAAACGGCTTTGAATGAAAAAGAACAAATTTCAGATGCTGATTTTAAAGAAGCTAAGCAATCGGTATTAGACCAAAAGCTGGCTATTACCAATACATACAATAATGCACTAATAGCAGCAATGAAGAATGAAATTAGCATAAGAAGGGGCCATGAAGATGATGTGGTTAGCCAGGAAAATGCTCTTAATGAATTGCTATCTAAAATGCAAAATGATCGGCTTAAATTGAGTACTGATATCAGTATCGAGAAAATTCCCGACAAAGATAACATCATGGGTGCACTCGATGGTGCGCGGTCAGGGTTTAAGACGTTTGCCGAAGAAGCCAAGAAGTCGAGTGATAAAGCAAAAGCAGCTATTCAAGATGCGATGAGTGGTGCCACTGATGCACTGACAGATTTTGTCGTGACGGGGAAAGCGGACTTTAAGAGCCTAGCCTCAAGCATTATTAGTGATCTTATTCGGATCGCAATCCAAAAAAATATTACGGGCCCTCTTGCTAGTTCTGCTGTTGGGTTATTTGCTAACGGTGGGGTTTTTGACGGTGGTATTCAGAAGTTTGCTAATGGCGGTGTCGTTACGAAACCAACATTTTTCCCGATGGCCAAAGGTGCTGGGTTAATGGGTGAAGCGGGTCCAGAAGCGGTTATGCCATTAACCCGCGATGCACAGGGAAGACTGGGTGTACGTAATTCATCTAGTGGTGGCGATGGCATGAGCAGTGTTGAGGTTAATGTTATTAATCAGACGAGCAATGAAGTAACGGCTAGGCAGTCTCAGCCCAAATATGACAACACGCTTAAGCGAATGGTGGTGAATGTCATTTTAGAAGATATTCATCGTGGTGGTCAGTTAAAAGGCGCATTAGGAGGTAGATAGTGGCACTTCCAATTTTTCCTGATGGGATAAAGCTTGCAATGGATTATGGAGAGGATCTTGACCTTGGTATTGATCGAACAGAAATGGAAGGTGGAATACCCAAACAACGCCCTAAGTTTTCAATGCCAATCATGACCAGACGAGCAAAGGTAGTCGCCACTACGTTTGATGACAAAGTTAAGTTTGATCATTGGTATATCAACGATATTAAAGGTGCCTGTTGGTTTACCTATAAAGACCCTATTCGTAGCTCAGGTACGCTTACGGCAAGATTCCAAGAGGGTAAGCTCTCATGGCACATGGTTGCTCGAAATATTTGGGAAGCGAATGTAGTGATTGAATCGATCGGACTAACATAATGCCTCGTTATTATACGAATAAAGCCAAGGTTAATATTAATTCTACATCTGCTGATGAGCCGATGTTAATTTTAATTGAAATTCATCATCAGAGCTTTAATGAACCCGCACGAATAGTGGCAGACACGCAAGATATCACTCACGGTGGTAATCAATATACCGCACTTCCTATTGAAATCTCATTACCTGACGAGGGTGAAGGGAAAACGCCACAAGCACAACTATCTATAGATAACGTTGGACGAGTCTTAACCGATGAACTTGATAACTCTCGAGGGTTTGAAGGTGGAAGTTGCATGATCATGCAAATTTTACGCTCCAACCCAGAGCGTGTTGAGTGGGGGATTGAGCTAGACATCATGGATGTGTCCATTGACCCTAAAAAAATAACCGCAACGCTTGGCTACGTTGATTTGCTAAACAAGCCAGCCGTTACCATTAAATTCACACCAGAAAGATCACCTGGATTGTTCTAATGCATTGGTCAGAAAAATATATAGGTAGGAACTTTGATCCGCTGACATATGACTGTCTGGATCTTGCGGTTGATGTCGCTCGAGATGAGTTGAAGTTGAAAATCATCTCGCCAGAGCACGCTGACAGACCCATAGAGAATCAGGAGCAAGGGGCTGCAATTAATACAATGAAGCATGATTTTGCTATTCGTGTTGATGAGCCAATAGAAGGGCATCCGGTTATTTTATATGACCGTGGTGTGCCATCTCACATTGGTGTGGCGACGTTCGTCAATGGGCAATGGCAATGCTTACATAATTTGACCGGAATGGGTGTTGTGATGGAACGCATGAGCAGAATGCGGATAGATGCTCATGGTGGTGTAGAGGGATTCTACAAATGGCTGAGTTAAAAGATGCAATGCTTACGTATCTGCCCAATCCGCTACTGACTGATAATAGAAAGGAGTACAACCTATCCTTTATTGAAGGTGAGACGCTTTCATCTTATTTATCTCGCGCTGGGATTGAAATTTATGATGGCCACCCTGTCGTTGTATTCATTAACGATGAAAAGCTTGTTTCGGGGTGGGAAGATTACGTTATAAAAAATAACGATGTCATCAATGTCAGGGCTGCAGTTCGTGGGAAAGCCGGTCAAATTATAGGCATGATTGCATTAGTGGCAATTTCTATTTATTTTCCACCGGCGCTAGCGGCTGCTGGTGGGTTTGCCGTTGGTACCGTTGGTAGTGCTCTTGTTACTGCAGCTGTATTGGTTGGCGCTAGCCTTGTAATCAATTCATTAGTACCACCACCGTCAGCAGGAGGTGGCGGGAATGCTCAAGAGGTGAATGAGCAGAAGCGTTATGTTATTTCTGGCCTAAAAAATAGCATTCGTCTTTTTGAGCCAATGATGATTGTCATAGGAAAAATGCGCGTCTTTCCTGATGTCGCCTCAAATTTTTATACCGAATTTATTAATAGTGAGCAGTACCTATATCAAGCATTTAACTTTGGTATTCAATCCGATCTGACATTAACTGATTTTAGAATTGGTACTGCAGATATTAGCAATTATAACAATATCAATATTCAAACCGCTGGTGCAGATGGTGTTTTATCGGAAAAATTTGGCAATATCGATACCATTCAGGGTGTTGAAATAAAAAAGAGCGATGGCTGGGTTTCTCGATCAACAAAAGGGCATACGGTTGGTCTTGAGCTAGATTTTCAGGTTATTGCCTTTGATACGCTTGATGAGGGTGGTGTTGATTCTAAATCAATCGCTGTTTCTATCGAGGTTTACACAATAGCGACGGATGGAACTCAAACACGATACGACACGTTAACGTTAAGTCTAACTGGTATGAAAATCAGTTCGGTAAGAACAACGCATCGAATTCATATCAATGATAGTGGTGAGTATTTAGTCAAGGTGAGAAAGACATCCATTGATGTTGAAAGCACAAAAAAAACAAGACGACTATCGTGGGTAAGCCTAAAAGCGTTCCAAGAAGATAATGCTGATTACTCTGGGCAAAGGCGTGTTGGCGTATCAATAAAGGCGAGTGGTCAGCTATCAGGACAGGTCGATCAGTTTAATGCTATTTGTCAGTCGACTATTCCCGTTTGGACAGGTTCAACATGGGTAAAACAATTCACATCAAACCCTGCATGGTGGCTATTGTGGTGGTTCAGGGGGAGTAAAGATTCGGCTGGTAGGCGTCAATATGGCGCTGGATTACCTGACTCACGAATTGACATGGATTCGATAAAAGCATTTGCAGCATGGTGTAACAGAAAAAATCTGGAGTGTAATGCTGTAATCAATTCAAGTCAGTCAGTTAAAAATGTGGCTGAAATTATATCTCGATGTGGGCGAGGGCAAACGACATGGCAAACCGGTAAATATGGCGTCATATGGGATGCCGACGATTTATCACATATTGCAGTTTTTAGTCCGTCAAATATCAAGTCGAGAACATTTTCGATTGATTATGTTTCAGGGAAGCTTGCTGATGAATTTATCGTCAATTTTAAGAATGCTGACAGTAATTGGGCAGCTGAAAGTGTCAGGGCTACCGTTGGCGGTATTAGCGATCCAGATAACCCTGTGGAAATAGATTTCATTGGTTGTACTAATAAAGACCAAGCGGGACGTGAAGCCTCATTGCTTGCAGCATCACAGGAATTTTTTAAACGTCGAACCCATTGGGAAACCGATATTGAAGGGCTGGTGGCATCTAAAGGTGATGTTGTTCTGTTAAGCCATGACATGGTCAGTTGGTCAAATTCAGGCCGAATGATTGATGGTGGTGATCACTTTACTATTTATCTTGATGCTGATGTTCCTCAACCAGCATCAGCAAACTCAGCAGTCCTTGGCATTCGCTACCCTAATGGACACTATGAAACATACATGGTTTCAGCAGTAGACGGTAATAAGGTATCTCTTAAAGCCCCCATACCTTCATCAGCAGACAATCCGTTACCCGGTAGCGGTACATATCCGGCGTGTGAGTACATGTGGTTTTATGATTCAGCGGCGAGCCCTGGTCGAAAGGTTAAAATTGTAGATGTTGTATCGATGGGAAGTGAAGGGTTCAAATTTACTGCCATTGATTATACAAACGATTATTTTCTTGCTGAATCTAATCCATATATATACCACCGTGGTTTCTCATCAACAACGGTAGATCTTGGTTCGACAGTGACGGAACACGTTGTCGGCCTTAATGTTATTGAAGGGCGTAGGCTTACCAGAGAGAACGTAAGGTTACCGACTGCGAATGCATCCTGGATGGCCCTTCTTAATGCTGAAATATATCTATTTAAATATAAAAATAATGATGGTGGAACATGGCGTGAAATAAGAACTGAATATCAAGATGTATCATTTGATGCTCCTAAGGGAATATATGATGCCAATGTTACCGCTGTCCTTAAAGGTGGAAGGTTAACTCAGCCAAGTCCTATTTCATTCACGATTGAAGATGCTGCCTTTAAAGCATCAGACGTCTTTGGTCTAAAGGCCGATATTTCAAATAATGGTGTAATAATTTCATGGGATGATTCGCTTGACCCTGACTATGTGAAGACAGAGCTAAGATTTGGTGCAACCTTTGAAACTGCCGAGGTCATTACCGAGGTAAAGGGAAATACATTCCTAAGCAAATGGCTACCTGCAGGTAATAACCGGTTCTGGGCTAGACATTGGAATCCATCATTACCAAGTGCAACCGCGGCATCTGTGAATTTGAATGTTGCGCCCCCATCAGATGTGAAAATATCTCGCTCATCGATGCAAGTTAACGCGTTGTCATTATCGTGGGAAGACGCAAAAACAAGCCAGCCAATAAAAAGTTATACGATAAATATCGGTTCAATAACGGGTGATATAACAACAGCAACTTTCTATGGAAAAGCAGGTGCAGATTCTCGTTCAGACGTAATAATATTTACTTCTGGCGGTGATTTTAGAGTGTTCATGTCGGTGGAAGATGTTGCTGGGAATATCAGTAATATAAGGCACATCGATGTAACTGCTGCATTACCCGCTAACTTTGCTATTGCGCTTAACTATGACGCATCGAGAGGTGCGGTGTTAAGCAATGCAGAGTATATCGATGGTGAGTTATTGATGCCGTTAAATACAACGGAAACATGGGACCAACATTTTAAATTTCGTCATTGGAATACGGTACAAGATCAGATTAATGCCAACTTCCCAATTTACTTTGAACCAGGCACTGAAAGTGCCTCTCTTGTGAGTACCAAAGACTTAGGTAAGATTTTATCTGCCGCAACAATCTCTGTCAGAATTGCTCAATCTCACCATATTGGGAATGTTTCAGCAAAAATCAAAATTGAATGGAGCAGTAATAATGCAAGTTGGACCTCTGCACCAGAAGGTGCAATAGAAGTTCAGGCTAATAATGTGCGTTATATCCGAATCAGTATTTTTGCTACAGGCCAAGATCGTGATGATCTCATTGTCATAACATCCATTGATGTTGATATCCGTGTTGAAGATAAAACTGAATCAGGTCGCTTCGTTTTGAAATCGACGGATACGAATGGAACAATTTTTACGCCGACAAAAAAATGGCTCGATATCGTAAGTGCCATTGTTACCCCTCAGAACAGTCCTGCCATAGCGAGAACTAACGTCATCATTGACGATAGCGGAAGTACACCAGTCGTTAAAGTCATGGCTTGGGATACACATAATGTTCGTATAGGCGGAACCGTATCAATATTACTTGGAGGTTATTAGCATGTCTGATCAAAATAATTTATCAAAGCCAGATATAAACAGTAATTATTCAACTGAGGTATTACAAACGATTAGAGCGCATATTTCTCGTCTATGGACCGCTGATTTTCGAGGTATGGGTGGGCTAGTGACTGGAATGAAAAGGCATGTCTTTAAAACGGTAAAGACAAAAAAGCATCTAGAAATTTATAACCGATTAGCTAATGGCAGTGAAGAGAAAATATTCGACTCACTATCACTACTTCCCTCTGGTATTGAAGATATTCCTGGCTTGCAAGGAGAGCTTGATAAGCGGGGTACGTTTGGTGCGTTTACGATGAGAGAGAGTGGAGGAAAGTTACAAATACTCAATGGCCAAAACATAATATGGCAGCTTGATGCTGCGGGTAATGTCAGTGCAGAGCAGGATGTGTCTGCTAAGAAGACATTATGACGATTAAGACTGCAGGAACGATTAGCATCCAAGATATTGTTAATGAATTTGGGGGTAACGTCCCGCACTCATTAACTGAGTATTATCGTGGTGCAGGACGGGTTCCTGATATTCCGCAGAACAACAAAATACCAACATCTGGTGACATAAGCATTACTGACTTTTATGGCGCCGTGAATGAAATGGTAATAACAGTGACGACCGGAGGGCTAAAAGACTCATTCGGCTCTTTTTGGACGGCAAATATACCTAAAAGAGCAGTGATTAATAAAGGTGTCACACGGAGATTACTTGAAATAGGAACGGGATTAAGAGGCAGCTTGACGGTTGATAACCACGGTGAAATTCAAGGTGCGAGTGGAGCACCAAGCAAAGCTGGTGGTGATGCTGTTGTGGCCAACGCTAATGTAACTATTAATAATTATGGTGCGATTCGTGGAGGAGGTGGAGGTGGTGGGTCAACGACCTCTCGCGAGCCATCGAGTGGTGAGGAATACACTGCAAGCTATGCGTCATCAAGTTATAGAACAGGTATTTACACTAAACAATTCACTCAAAATAAGAGATATCAAATAGAGGTTTGGTGGAAAGGTTCACGTTTATTTTATAAGACAAATAGCACGAGTTATTCCGGCCCATTTTCAAGCAGTAGTTCTTGGTATAAAAGTGGATGGACGTATCACAAAGGGACAAGCCATTTAGTTAATGTTAAACCTCACACTTTAAATAATGCCATTTGGAGATCAAAGGTTGTTGTTGGTGGTAGAGGGCAGGGTTATGGCACATCAAAAGCGACCAATGGTGGTACGTGGGGCCATGCTGGAGGTAATTCTGGTGGGCGAGGTGGCTACGCTATAAATAAACATGGCCACACAGTATCTGTAAATAACCACGGTACGATTAACGGTAGCGTCGTTTGATTTATAGGGTTTAGCGTCTTGCGAATAGGTGTGGGTATATGGCGATTACAACGTGTGAAGTAAAGGCAACGGTAACCACTGCGGATGGAACCCCAATCGCAAATGCGACGGTGATGGCGCAATTGAATGATGTGGTCATTTATAACGGGATCATTATTCCTGAAGTTATCGTTAAGAATACCGATGCTGCAGGCATCGCATTACTCGACTTATGGCCCAATGAACTGCAAACCATTCCCGAGACCTTTTACCAGGTAACGATTGTCACACCCAATCAAGAATATAGCCGGCTCAATATCAAAGTCAGGAACGTCGACAAATCGAATCTCTATGAGCTGGTCTCTGATATTTCAAATATCAAACCGACTCATCGTTTAAGTATCCTCGACCCTAATGGTGATATTGCGTTACCTAATAACGCGATGATGATTGGTAGTGAGCGATCGAGTGCGGTTCAGTCTTATGGAATAAAGAAAGCAGTGATTAACCAACCTTACGCTTGGGGCGCGGGGGAAATGTCACTCACATCAGATGGCACTAAAACGGTTATTTCTCACCACACCAGTCTACCGAATAGTCAGGAATCCTTTTTAATTGGCGAAGGATTTTTATGGCATGCTAAAGGTACCGAGGCCGCAGTAAAGATCTTCACAGAAGATAACCCACCTGACGCATCACAGATTACGAACCTACCGGATTTGGCCGCGCTGGCGATTGAAATACCCAAAGCCAAAAAATGGGCGATAAACCCTGAAAATGTGGCTGTAGAGCCTGGCAAGTATTCGTCGTATCACTACGCACAAAAAGCCGCGGATATTGCTCGTCAAATGGCAGTAGATAAAACCGCTATTGATGCGATAAACATTCCGCAAGTAGGAGTGGATGTGCAGGCTGCTGCCTCTCAGGTATACGGAGATAAAGTCGCGGTGCGTGCAGATCGTCAAGCTGTCATTGCATTGAAGCAAGATACTGACGTCGCGAAAAATAAAGCGGAAAAAGCTGCCGTGAGTGCACAATCTGCCGCTGCTGGGGCAATACAAGACGGCGGGGTGTTTACGCCTACAGCTGAAAAGCCTTATCCAGATACACCGGTACTATCAACCATCTGGTGGGTACTGTTACCAAAAGGATTGAAATTTACCTATACGGACGGTGATTTAGTCGGGACTGATTACGCTACGGTCGAGAATGGCAGTGAAATACATTATGACGCTGTCACGGCGAAGTTCTACTCAATCGGTGATGACAAGACGGTTGATTTATCCTCTTTGAACTTTCTAGATCCGAACGGCGGAACCATGACAGGCCCCTTTACCTGGTTTGGGTCTGGTGGGGCATTACTTCAATATAGAACCAGTACTGGTATAAAAGAAGTCTTTGGTGTCCATGCATTAGATGGAGAGCAAACTGTTAATGTGGGTGATGCTGATATGTCGCTTCACTTAGCGGCCAAAGAAGCACCCAGTATCGAGGTCAATGGAAAAGATGATTCGCTCGTTTTACTCTCTCAGTTGTATGAACTGACAAGACGGCTGTTGGAAGGTGGTGGGCTTATTAGTGTTGGCGATGATCCAAAGACTAAAAAAGCGGGGCTCTATTACGTCAATGGTAAGTTTACCGGTGCGCCAACATTACCGAGTAACAATTACGTTGGCTTAATGGAAATCAAAAAGGGCTTTAATGATACCAATGGGAGCCTGATTGAGTACCACACGGTTGATGGCGTGTATGAATTGTTTGAACTTATGAGTGGCTGGTCGACGTGGATAGAACCAGCATCAGGGGGCGGTGGCATTGCGAGCCTAGGGGGGAAGTTGGATTCTGACCTTGAGCTTGGTGTACATGGGATTAAATACAACCGAAGCTATATCCTCGTTGTGAGTAATGGCAAGCTCATATTAGGCGATCAAGACATGCAGATGGAGGTGGTTAGTAAACTGGTTCCAAAATGGAGAAGGGATAGCCGCCATACTTATGACTTTTTCACAAAAGCTAATCCGCCACAATCCTCTCAAATTGGTGGTATCTGGGTTGGGTGTCTGATTGAGGTTGTTATCGAAGATGGGCAGCAGGTAGGTGTGCCTGCTGGTGGACGTTATCACCAATGTGATGGTTCAACGATCCCGCCATTTTATTATGGATTAAAGCAGATGTTTCCTACAGGGAAGTACCCAAATATCCCTGTCGTTGATATTGCACCAAACATTAAGAAGTACACATTTATTAAGGTGAAGGATTAGCAGGGGAAAAGCCTAACGGTGTTAGTTAGGCTTTGAGATTATTACCAATAAACCGTTTGTAGCATCATGGGTTAAGGGCAGGCATACCCATCACAATTTTCAGCTGGTAGCATTACTGATCGTGTTGGATCATTTACTTTAGCGGCTGTTTTTTTATGTTCAGGTATAAGATTCAGTTCAACGTCGTTATCTGGCTCATCCGTCCAAATTGTAAAACCTACGCTATCATCAGACTGGCCTAATGGATTACCACGTGGGTCATTTTTCCGTGGCTGGTCAAGATTGTTACGCGTACGGAATTCATCATCATGTTGGTATGTTGTACGAACCGTCCCGTCAGAATCGACGCAGACAGTATTTTCCATTGATCCACTTGGAACGCATTTAGCCATGCTGAGCATTGGAAATAGGCCTACAAGTAATACAATTAGCGCGTTCTTTTTCATGTTAAATTCCATATGCTCTTTTTATTATGTGTTTGCATTATTTATTGATATCAATGATATTCGAGCATAATGGATGGTGTTTTATTGTGCAATGGTAAATGAAGCCTTTCAAAAAATATTAATCCTTGAATACTTACTGGTATGTACGATTGAGTTTAGGTCAGACCTTCTTTAATCCATCGCATTATCAATAATCACAGTAGGGTTAATGAACGTATTGCGTAATTAATAGGTGTGATATTAAGTTATTGTTTTTAAGGGGTAAATTATGCAACGATTGCTTGCATTTTTGATTTTTAAAATTCAGCATTTGTTCAGCTTCATTTGTTATCTTGACCTCAGAAAGAAAACAGTGTTTTATTTTTTGGGGTGATTTATGAAAAAAACAGCTATCGTACTTATTATGTTATCAGCAGCAGCAGCGACTCAAGTTCAGGCTTCAGATTTAGAATACAGTGCTGGTCTTGGCCTAAGTGCTGATAACAATCATCTTGTTGGTAGTAGTAACGAAACTTATATTTTTCGAGCTGGTGTGATTGCAGATGAGTCTCATCGTTTTCTAGGGACATATACTTTTTCAAATAATAGCAAATTATCAAAGTATATGGGGTCATATGACTACCTATATAGCTTAGATGATGCAAAGAGATTCAATTTGGTTACAGGTGTCACTGTTGGTTATAAATACCAGGATACAAAAGCATTGGATAATAAAGGGCATTATGTATATGGCGGACAAGCTGGCTTTAATTATCGCATAACGAAGAATATCAGCACTGAAATTGGGTATCGTTTACTTAATGCAAGTAGTCAAGAAAGTGAATCGTACAATGACGAAGCATACCTAACAATGGATTACATTTTCTAATTATATTTCTTTCAACGTAATGCTTATCAAGCACTAAATATAAGGGGGGATGTAGTCATACATCTCCCTTTTTTGTTTTCAATAATATTTCAGTATTCGCAATAATCGAGTGGACGAAAACGTGCATCTTGAACGATGTTTTAAGACTTCTTTTTTAGCTCAATTTTGGGGGCATACTGGGGGCAAAACTGATCGAAAAATGGTGTTTGGGGGCAAAATGGGGGCAAAAAAAAACGCTTGGAAATGGAAAAAATATTATCAAAGTGTATTTTAGTTTGTTGATATATAATGATTTTTTGATAATTAACAATTAGTTAATATTTTAGTGCCAACATCCTGCCCAGTACTTTGGATAGCTATTTATTGGTGTTGCTTTCGTGTGCATGTGTTGACCTCAATCTTTGGAGGCGGGAATTATAGCCGTTCAGTAAATGGCTGGCTAGCCCTTATATTTACTGACTTTTTGGCACTATTACGCATGATTTTTATGTGGTTAAGCATAGTTGTAAATAAATGGAGGGAATAAAACATTTTTTGCTTTAAATAAACCGTGTTAATCCAGTGTGATGGCTTAGAAGCAGCAAGATACCGACACGGAGTGATTAACCATGTACGCCTTAATCGCAAGCCAATGCTGTAGAGCTATTCGTGTTGGGTGCATTGTTTTTAATTGGCGATCCGAAAGCACCTACAGTCAGTAAAATATTCTACTCGCTAAAAATGGGTAGTTTTGATGAGGTCATGCATCGTGATATTTATCGAGCAATTAATAACGTCGCTCAAACAGGCTCTCGCATCGACTTGATAAACGTTGATGTCTGATTCATCGGAAGGGACACCGACTGAACGTCTTGGCCTTGTGATTTCATCTCTTGAGCGTGCTAGAAATTCTGCTGTTGGATTGAGTGTTGGTGGCCATTGGGGCTCGACATAAGATGGGGAAAACCGCTTTTACTTTAAAGATTGCTGAATATGTTGCTATCGAAGAAGGGAAGGGGATTGCAACGTTCTCACTGGAAATTCCAAAAGAGCAAATTTATGAGCGTATGGTTTCTTCTCGATCTCGTATCGATTCAGGTTTGTTCTATCAGAGCTCAGAGGATGTGTATAACTTCGATACTGAGTTTGCCAAAGCCAGCCAGGCCATTAGCGAATACAACAATACCAAGTGTTATATCGATGGTTCACCCAGCTACTCAAGCAGCTGGCCAAGGAGTTAAATTGCGTTGTGTTCCTAGTTACCCAGCTCAACCGTAAACAGGAAGAACGTGCAGATAAAAGGCAATACCTTCTGACTCACGAGGTACTGGTCAGCTTGAGCAAGGTTGTGATATTTGGATTGGGCTTTACCGAGACTCGATATATCACGCTGACTCACCAAACCCACCTGAATTGATGGAAGCTATTCCATGGTGGTACAGGAACTGCGTACCTTGAACTCATCAACGGACATGTTGATGACTTCCTCAGTAATGTCGTTTTTGACAGTCCAGCGATGAGAAAAACAATGTTTGCTAAGTACGCAAGAAAATGATGTTGGTATGGGGTCTCCTCAAGGGACCCTTGGTGTTCACATCATGTCATCCATTCTCGCTGACACATTAATGACAGAATATGTATAAGTTTTAACTCTAAGCAGTAAAGACGCTGATTTGTGCCAGCAAAGATTACGCTGAGTTAAGTATTGATCCGCAAAGCAAGGGTTGCTCGGAGATCTAGACCTGCTTGCTAAAATAAAACTTGGTCTTGACGAACAACAAAATGGCTATCCTTGTAAGCTTGTTCGTAATTATCCAGCAAGGGAACTAACTTTTCAATGGTGATCGACTCCTCTCTGATGATAAAGCTATCTATCAAGTTCACATTATTAGTCGTCACCTGATAGCGGTTACCTTCGATAGAATCGCAATCTCCACTTACTAATGCCACATAACAATAGGTCACATCAGGAAGGTTCAGTGAAATAAATATGATTGATGCAATTGGTCGTGAACAATCAAGAGATTCACAATTAAACTCGAGCCGTAACCAAATTCGCTTGTTAATCATCCTTGTATAAATCCAACACGTTCTCTGACATTTGATATCTCATCTAGATTGAGGTTGTTATCGAAGATGGGCAGCAGGTAGGTATCCCTGCTGGTGGACGTTATCACCAATGTGATGGTTCAACGATCCCGCCGTTTTATTATGGATTAAAGCAGATGTTTCCTAGTGGTAATTATCCCAATATTCCTGTTGCTGATATAGCACCGAACATTAAGAAGTACACGTTTATCAAGGTGAAGGACTAACAGGGGAAAAGCCTAACTGTGTTAGTTAGGCTAGAAGGATATTATTCTTGGAAGTATTTCTAGTGTCTTATTTTTATCAGTTGAATCGATAGTTAATACCGGCACTCAAGTTGTCTTCATCAATATTATTATGACTTGATGTTAATCCGAATGAGTGATTGTAATTACTTACAAGCTGGAACTGCTTGTTGATATTGTATCCTAACGATGCACCAACCATCAGACCCATATCAGACTCTTTTAGTTGATTATCCTTATAACGGGCATAGGTTACACCTGTTTCTGGTGCGACAAAGAAATCTGATTGCTTAATGCTATATGGCTTTTCGACGGAGAGGGTGTAATTGTCTAAATCAGCACCGTTACCAGTAAGTGTCGCTGCCGAACCTTTTACATTTCCCCATCCCAATTCACTGGCTGCTTGGAATTGAATGCCGTCAACATTCGTACGGTGGCTTCCAACTTTAACATTACTATGCTGGTAGTTAGCACCAAAATACGTCTGCACATCTTGAGCTTGTGATGCAGCAGGTAGTACGGCGAACATAGTAAAGGCAAGCAATTTGATTTTATTCATTATTGAGCTCCTATTGGCTAATCTCTCTATCTTATTTAAAACACTGTACATTTAAAGTGCCATTTGAGATAAATAAGATTGATTTTTTGATAGGCGATGAAGAAGCGCTTATTTTCTCGTCTTGATTTCAACCACATTATCAGTGCTCGTTAGGATCCTTTTGAGCTTATTCTTGATCGTCTAAAAATGTAGGTTGTGGAGGGGTCATATCTCTTGTTTTTTTTGGGGCAAAACTGATCGAAAAAGGGCGTTTGGGGGCAAAATGGGGGCATAAAAAATGCTTGATGATGAAAAATTGCGTTGTGTTCCTAGTTACCCAGCTCAACCGTAAACAGGAAGAACGTGCAGATAAAAGGCAATACCTTCTGACTCACGAGATACTGGTCAGCTTGAGCAAGGTTGTGATATTTGGATTGGGCTTTACCGAGACTCGATATATCACGCTGACTCACCAAACCCACCTGAATTGATGGAAGCCATTGTTTGATACAATCGAGATGGCGGTATTGGGACCGCTTACCTTGAACTTATCAACGGGTATGTTTGTGACTTCCTCAGTAATGTCGTTTTTGATAATTCATCTACAAGAAAAACAATGTCAGCCAAGTACGCAAAGAAATAATGAGACTAATATTATAGGGTGTTACTTAGAGTAAATATTAGTAATTTTGCAGAGTATATTTTGAAACTGACAGTAGGGGGAGTTATTGAATTGTTAATAGGTAGGGAGTGATTGCACATGTTCAATTTCATCGAAAGGTTAATAATTTAAATATAAGCTATGTGGGATTAATGTAATTACTATTATCCTTTACTATTTTATACCCATTTATTTTCAATAGACTATTTAAAACTTCCCCAACCGATGGCTCACACTCATCAGTTCCAAGTAAATAAGAAATTTTACAGCCTAGGCAGTCTGAAATGTCAAATAAGGTTGATACTTTGAGAGCTGTTTTTCCAGCTTCAATGTCAATGTAAGTTTTCCTTGATACTTTTATTTTTCTAGCTATGTACTCTTGAGTTAAATTATTCCGTTCTCTGCATTCTTTAATTCTATATGTTATGGCGTCTTTATTATACTGATGCATGTTCTTGCCTTATTGATCTGTTCGATTCAATGTTTTCGATGAAATTGAGCGTTGTTTTTGTCTTTTGCAGTGAGCGATATTACGATTGGCTTTTACTTTGTTTGAAAAACATTACAGCGTTACAGCCTGAACATTTTATGTTTTCGATGTGTTACTACCTCAAAATAGCTACGTTTTAATATATAGTGAATTCTATTTGATTTACATTTATCGCACTTGTTTAAAATGTAATACATAACACACCTCGCTTAACCTTATTGTCTATAAATACTTACATTAACAATGTTTTTTTTATACTAGTAAAGGCTTTTGGTGTTGTGTTGATCACTCAATGAGAATAAAGCTGATCGAAGCAAGGTACACTAACTACACAGTGCTCCACTCGATTCATGTGATTTTTCATGTGTATGTTTCCTATCAATACTTGTTAAGTAGTATTCTCATGGGTTGATTTTCCTCTAAGTATTGAATGTGCCTAATTTACAATACACCCCGATAATGTATTTTTGTTGTTAAACTGTAATTAAGAGTTTAACTATGAATTATGAATGTTTTATAAAAGAATTGAAGTCTGAATTTGGTGATTTGATTGTTATAGATAAAATTGATTATGTGTATTTTTGTTTTTATGATGAATGTACTAACGGATTTGTCGCAACAAAAATCTCAAAGAGAAATGATCTTTTATCATCGGTTCACCTTGTTATGGAGTCATATCACGAATTCTTACAGTCTAGTTTAGTAATAACGTATGATGAGTTCAAAAATGAGTACTTTAAAAGAAAGAAATGCTTTGCTTAACAAAAAAATAAAAGATAAAGCGAATGGGTTGTTGTTAAAAACAAAGCGTAAATATATTTCATTCGAAGTGGAGAGTTTGAAATCGAAAACATAATAAGTTTAAGACAAAGTAAAAACAAAAAAATAACCTGTGGTATATATCCTCTTTTAAATTCGACGGCAATCTTTTATGATATAAAAGATGATGGTATTGGTAACATTTACTATTATGAAAATCATAAAGTAGCCATGAATGAATATGATTTATGGCATAGACGTGACTTTAAAAGGCCTTTACCAAAAAAATGGTTTGATATGAAATAATCGTTCATACAGAGTGAATCATTAAATTCTCAATTTAATCAGATGTTACTGAATAACGACTTTTTAACATTAAGCATGTGATCTCTTAGATTACATTTAATTGTAAATAGCAATCACATGACTTATCAGCATAATTAAAAAACATTTGCGACAATCCATTGACGAAAAACAATGTCTGCCAAGTGCGTATTATGTTAAATAGTCGATTTGGTAGGGTAGAACACCACACTAAGCTCCTTAACGCTTACCGCCTGCTATTTTAGCTCGTTATGTACGCAAAATAATACAAAATGTATCTGGAAGTTTACTGCCTATATCAATGCATATGATGTTGATCATGTTATCAATTCAGCTTCGGCATGACTTGATGGTAAACAAATCAAAATCATAGTGTTAGTCATCTAATTAAGAGCAAAAGCGACTTGGCTGCATGAAGGGCGGTTAATGTGGACTTTTGAGTCAGTAGCGTTTTCGACCAGCGAGTTATGCTGAAAAATTGGACGTAGAGAGAGCGGTTTTCTATTGTCACGTCCCTGCTAAGTACAATTTCATTATTTTCAAAAGGGTTTATTATCTTATGCTGCTGCAGGTTTAGGGAGCGCTGGTGTTATCCAAAATCTGGGATTGGTGTTATTAGGATCTGCGTTGCTTTGTTTCGCATCTGCGCTATGGGTTGATTGAATCAGGCACTAAACTGTGCCTGAACAAATTTATGCTGCGGGTAACGCATCTGAATAAATATTTAGTCGACCTTTACATTTATTTTTAAGGTGTAAATATGCAACCTGAACCATTTCATAGCGCCCGCAGATATAAATATCTGGCAGAGTGTTGAAGTCGCAATCTTCATAAACGATAGCGAGTAATCCTCCTTGACGTGCCACTACACTCTTTGGAGTAACTTCAGTCACAGGGATATAAGTAAAGCCAGAGTATGCTGCTTCTAATTCAGCAAGATAACCATGCTCATAAAGATCAGCCTCACTATGGCACCCCCAATAGAGAGTAATATCACTCTCGGGGTTACGTTTTAGGACTTCCTTTAATAGGCTGCGGGTATAGGTGTAACCTGAACCTCCTGCAACCAGTACAATTTTCCCATCAGCAGGACGCAACCAAGCATGCCCCTTCGCGCTTTCAACAATCACGCTTTCTTTATTTTGAAAGCATTGTTGCAGGTACACTGCACTTTTAGCTAACGTGCTATCTTTTGAAATGCCGCCTAAATGTAGTTCAAACTTGCGGTTCCCCTCTGGTGAGCTGGCAATTGAAAATGGTAATTTTTCACTCTCCCCTAACTCAACTACTACATATTGACCCGCAAGAAAATCGAAGTCACCTTCGGCTTCTAAAATGACGCTTAACGTTTTTGTGTTAAGGTATGTCAAATTAAGGATCTTACAATTCACAGGCCGCCCCCTCCTTACCTAGCTGCTCATCGCTAACCGCAATAACGTCACAGCGCTTACCCGTTGAGGCAGAGGTTGGATCGAAACTAATCTCCAGTGAATCTAAGGTGCCAAGCATTACTTTAGTCAGACAGATGTTTTCTATAACGAAACAATTATTCTCTTCACAGCGCTTATCAAACGAAATATGTTCATCTCCATGCGCACCAATCCCATAGCTATCAATCGCTATAAACATTGGTGAACTATTCAGGATCGAATCTAGTACATCACTATTCAGCACTGTAGATTTCGCACCATAATTTGAATTCCCGTAACCATTCTTTTCAAAGTTTCCTGTATATAGAACTAGTGATTTTCCCGATAGGTTAAGCGTTTCAACCTGAGCTAACGTTGGCATTGCTTCCGAACAGTTAATAATGTGAACTGGTGTCGTATATGTTGCCTCCAGTGGTATTTTGGTATAACAATCAATGTGGGTGCCGATATGGCCCATTGCATTTACAGAATCAGACTGGCGCTTCGCCCACTGATAAGCAGGATGGTCTTTTGAAATTTCAATACTAATATTTTTTCGGTTCATGTTTCTTCCTCTTCAAAGTTGATAGGAAGTATTCTAGAGACAATATGTATGCTCTATTACAAATATTGAGACAATAAACATCAAGATAAGGACATTAAATACTGAATTCACGCTGCTCGTATGCCATTTAGTTACAACATAATAGTGAATTAATTGTAATTCATTTATCGAGTGATTAAATAAGCATAAGAAAGGCATCAAGCAATACGTGGTCTGACAAGAATAAATAGGGCATGATAAAAGGTGATTAATCAGGCCAGTGAGGTGCTGGCCTTGTTATAGTGAACGGCAAAATGTTGATTATTTTTTATTGGCTTGTTCGGCTTTGAGTTCGTTGCACTCGGTTATAGGCATAGCTGTCGTGCCAAGCATTTTGCCATCTTGCATACAGACGATATGGGGAACACTTACAGTACTTCCACCACTGAAGTTTGCATAAGTAAAACTAGAAAAAAAGAAACACAGTAATATGAGGGACTTTTTCATTGCGACTTCTCCATTATATCAGCATACATATTTATAAAATCTACTGGTTAATTAGTGGCCTCTATAGGTGCTTAACTAGCAGATTAAGATTGCATAGAGGCTTTTGAATAGTCACCATATGCAATATATTGATCATGTTAAACTATATAACTGAAGTTAACCTGAATATAAGCGTTGCCAATAGACGATGCCTATTGGGGCG
This sequence comes from Photobacterium profundum, assembly GCF_003026285.1. Lineage (GTDB taxonomy): Bacteria > Pseudomonadota > Gammaproteobacteria > Enterobacterales > Vibrionaceae > Photobacterium > Photobacterium profundum. The sequence continues at coordinate 366,051 of NZ_PYOD01000001.1, read as the reverse complement.
GTGTACAGCAGGCATCACGGGTAAGGGCATGCATATCCATCACACGTTTCAGCAGATAACATCACTGATCGTGTTGGGTCATTCGCTTTAGTGATTGTTTCTTGATGCTTAGGTGTAAGATTTAGTTCAAATTCGTTCTCTGGTTCATCCGTCCAAAACGTAAAACCGACACTATCACCTGACTGGTCTAATGGGTTACCACGAGGGTCATTTTTTCGTGGTTGGTCAAGGTTGTTACGCGAACGGAATTCTTCATCATGTTGGTATGTTGTACGAACCGTCCCGTTAGAATCGACGCATACGGTGTTTTCCATCACTCCACTTGGGACGCATTCTGCCATGCTGAGCATTGGAAATAGGCCGACAATCAATACAATTAGCGTCTTCTTCTTCATGTTTACATTCCATATATGCGTTTCATTGTGCGCTTTTGTATTATTCATTGAAAATAATAATGAATCAGCATGGTGGATGGTGTTTTATTGCGTAATAGTTGAGTGTACAAAATGTGCATCTTGAATGCTGTTTTAGGGTTTCTACTTTAGATAAATTTTGGAGGCGGGAATTATAGTCGTTCAGTAAATGGCCATGTTAAGTGTGATTTACACTCTATATGTTGAGTTGGTCGTTGATTTGTCTCGTTTATGAAATCATGTAAAATGTGCGGGTGCTATCTACAATACAAATAAGGGCTTTATGTACGCAATCTTTTCTTTACTTAAGTGGGTCGTGTTAATTTACCTTGTAAAAACTGGTCGAATCTCTGAATCAACTCTAATTAAGTTCAAGAAGTTTAGTTTAGCCGTAATATCAATGGTTGTATTACATGCGTCAATGATTGTACATGTTGTTGACTCTGTTGATTTTATTGGCGGTGAAATAACTGATGGTTATATCCACCGACGCATTATTTAATATCTCTGTACCTTTCCTATTTCATTAATCTGTTGGATCAAGATTAATGATATCTCTTTCCTTGAATTAAATACGCTGATATTACTCTGAATCCTTCATCTTAGGGCTGCTTGGGTATAGCAATCTTGTATTTCTGTTTTAATCATTATGCGACTAGTGAGTTGGGAAGCCGCTTAGCTAGTTAAACAATCGACGCAGAACTATACTCAACTAGGACGGACTGGCAGATATATTTTGTGTCGTAGTGATATAAAAGATAACCATGATTCTTACCTTACTACTACACATTAAATTGACGTTATTGTGTATGAGTAATGTTGGAGGTCATTATGACTATTTCTACTAGATTGAATGAGTACTTAGACAAAAATAATATTGCGTATAAAACGGTTCCTCACTTTCATAGCACAGGTTCAATAAGCACCGCTGTGGCATCAAGCATTCACCCTAAGAATATTGCAAAAGCAGTCTTGCTTGTCGATCATGATGGGCACAAGGTCATGGCTGTATTACCCGCAGATAAAAAGATATGTATATCCACATTGAATGAAAAATTTAATGCGTCTTATCAATTGATTAAAGAGAAGGATATATATAATTTGTTTGCTGATTGTGAAGACGGTGCAATTCCCCCTGTTGGCGGTGCATTTAATATGACGGTTGTGTGTGATGACCTTCTTGATACCTTAGAAGGTGTCTATATTGAAGCAGGGGATCATCAGACGCTATTGCAGGTAGATCACGAGGCTTTTAAAAGCATTATGGCTAATGCGAAACATACACGCTTTAGTGAAGATATGCTTCATTAGGGATGTTTAAGCAGTAGCATTGATATTCTATCTTTATCGTAAAGGGGAGGAGTATGTCGAATAATATTATTGCAGATAATCAGCCAGTGCTTGTCCAATTAGAAAAAGGTAAAACATACCAATTTTGTGTGTGTGGTTATTCGCACACACAGCCATTTTGTGACGATTCACACCTAGGTACTGAATTTGAACCTATGTACTTTACGGCAGAAAAAACAGAACAACGTTGGCTATGCCAGTGTAAACAAAGCGGTAATCAACCGTATTGTGATGGAAGCCATAAGGCGTACTCTGAAGATGATATTGGTTTAGAAGCCCCTAATAAAGATGATTCACAGTAACCTTTTTTGTAATTATGGTACGTTTATTTAAGATTAAAAAAGCCCACAAGAACGTGGGCTTAGATTGTTACTTTGGTTCTTGCTTATGCAAATAATGTTTATGTATACATTGGTACTAGAACCATGGTGCCAATAATAACGGTAATTAAGCCACAAATAACAGGAACCGACGTACGTTTAACAACTTCAAATGGGCTGATTTTACCCATACCAGATGTTGCAACGATAACACCAGAAACCGGTGAAATAGTACGACCAAGGTTAGAAGCCTGTAGCATAGGGATAATCAAGAATGCAGGGTTTAAACCCATTTTCGCAGCTAGTGTTGGCGCTAGTTCTACGAATGCGTAAAAAGGTGCATTACCGGAACCTGTCGCAATCGCAGCAGCAACAGTTAGACCTGTTAGAAGAACCATCAATGCGAAACCACCCGCACCAGCAGCTTCTGCAAGGCCAATTAGATTATCGATAGCACCGATAGACATAAGACCTTGTGCAAATACGCCGGCAGCAACCAACAGCATTACCACGCCTTTGAATGCATCAGCCATACCTGCATAACAAGATTCTAGATCTTCCAGTGTTTCTTTACCTTTGAAACGCTTGGCAACGAAATCAACCATTGCACCTAAAAAGATAGAAGCAACAACAATGGTGTAAATGTCTAATGATAGACCTTTGATTGTTTCGCCATTAAATAAGAAAACACCCACGATAGGTAAGAAAGGCAAGATTGCGTAATACGCAGGGGCTTTCACTTCCATTTCAGAAATGTTGACCTTTTCCATTGGCGTATTTTCTTTTTTATCGAGGTATTTATTCCAGAAATAAGCCGCGGCAGCCATGACGATGATTGCACAAATTGATACAGGAAGAACGGTTTCAACAGCAAATACGTGTAATGGCATACCCGCTTTTTCAGCCGCAACAACAACGTCACCAGATGTTGGTGAAAGAATGATTGCTGCTGGTGACGCACACACTGCCACTGCGGCAGGGCGGGAAATACCCATTGCCGTCATCATTGGGAATAGTGTTGCCATTAGTAGTACACCAAGGCCAGTCGCTGAGCTAACAGCTAAAGACATTAGACAAGCTACGATATAAGCAGCGACTAAAAGAATATAAGGCGATTTTATGAACGAAAGCGGCTTAGAAAACTGCTTAACCACAACATTGTTTGCGCCAATGTGTGTCATGTAAGAAGCGAAACCACATAAAAGCATGATTTGCATACCTAAACCGCCGCCACGGTACTTAAGCATGTATTTCACGAATTCAAGTGAATCTGTCAGTATGTTACCTGTTGATGCAATAGATGATGGTAGTACCGTATGGCCTATAGCACCTGCAGTAATAAGAAGCACCAAACCAGCGGTTAATAATACGCCAGCAGGTTTATAGTTTTTTACAATGAAATAGCCTACCGCGATGGTAACCACCAGGCCAATCAATAGTTCTAACATAGCTTTTCTCTCTAACTAAAATGAAATTTTAAAATTGGATGAATCAAATTTTGGTATGTAAGTTAGCTGTCTTGTGAGTCGTTGATTCAATCCTTTAAATCAATGCAAAGTTATGACCATTTTCTTATCCATATTGGTATTAGCGATAAGCACACAGACTTTTAGTGATTAAGCTAAAAGGGAATTTGTCTGCGTGCCTGCACTTTTAGAACCGAGATCGTGTTGAATATTTAACCGCATTATTACTGTATATAGTGATGTTTAAGTCATACAAATAGCGATGAAATAACAACATGGAAATGTTCATTTCAATCACAAATAAAAACAAAAATGTATTTTTTATAAAAACATTTTCTTACATATTGTTTGTGAGTAATTTACCTAAAAAGGGGGAGAGAGACGACAGTTAACATCATAAGTTATGATCTAAAGCAGGGTTTAAATAAGGGTGTTAATTTTGTGCTACAAGTATGAAAAAATACGCCTATCTTACTGTAATGAAATGATTAATTATCACTTGTGGTTGTTAAGTGTTCAAATGCTCATTAAGCCGTTATAAACTAAGGGAACTGTTATTGGTGCAGTAAGAATAAACGTGGCAAGATGTAAATTATATGATTTATTTACACTGTTTCTTAACAAAATCGATAAAAGCTCTATCAGCCAGTGATAGGTACCCATTTTTTCGCCAAGCCATTGCAATGTTAAGGTACACAGGTTTTTTAAATGGGATTGGAATAACGCCTTTTTCATGCTCTGTAACAAGTTCAAGTAATGCTGAAATTGAAAAGTTATGTCGAACTATATTCAAAATCATCGGTAATAAGTTTGTTTCGAAAGATATCTTGGGAGTGAAATGATAGTTATGACACACCTCATCAATGAATTCTCGGTGGAAATATCCCGGTTTAAACATGACCAACTCTTCCTTAAAGAAGTCTTCAAAGTCGATATATTGTCGTGAAGCAAGGTGATGATCTTCACTGACCACTGCAACCATCTGCGATGTAATTAAATGTTCAGTTTCAAGGCGCTCAGGTACATCTTCGTTATGAATAACGCCAAGGTCTAATTCCCCGTCTAACAGCATTTGACGAATTGATTGGGTGCCAGCTTCAATAATGGTGAGTTTCAGGTTGGGATACTGACTTTTAAAGCCCATTAATATTTCAGGGAAAAAATATGATCCCAACATGCTTGGCACCCCTAACTTTACTTCGCCTTTTTCAAGCCCTTTCAGCTCAGCCATTGCAATATTTGCATCGTCAATTTGCTGCAAAATAAGTCGAGCATGTTTGAGTAAAACTTCACCTTCATGAGAGAGTGATATTTTACGTTCATTTCGATGAAACAAAGGAAATTCTAATTGCTGCTCTAACTTTTTGATGGCAACACTTAATGCTGGCTGTGCGATGTGTAATCGTTTCGCGGCGCGGGTGAAGTTCTCTGTTTCTGCAAGTGTTACAAAGTAAGTGAGCAGGCGAGTGTTCATAGCTATAACCTTTGATTATCGAGATGATAGTTTTTATATATTTTATTTATTATGAGTATATTGCTACTGTTTGGTTAATACCATTATAGATGGCTATTAATCGTTATATTTTGAGTACTATTGCCATGATTGAAATAAAAACATCTGCCTACCGTCGTGCGAGTTTTGCATTAGCATTAGGCTCTTTTCTCGTATTTTGTAACTTATACCTTTTTCAACCTATGTTGCCATTAATGGCTGACAAGTTTAACGCGAGTGCTATTCAGGTTAATTGGTTATTGGCGGCAGGCACATTGACGTTAGCGATTACTTTGGTGCCATGGGCAGTAGGTTCAGAGATCATTGGTCGTCGTAAAGTAATGCTGCTGAGCCTTTTCTTATTACCGTTTGTTGGTATGGCAATGCTGTTAGCTGACTCTTTGTTAATGCTAACGTTAGCACGCGGTGCTATGGGTATATCCTTGGCGGGTTTTGCTGCTGTTGCTGTGGCTTATATGGCTGAAGAGTTTACCCCAAAGGCGTTGATGTTGGCTGTAGGTGGCTATATTAGTGCGAATTCATTAGGGGGGATTACTGGGCGTTTATACGGTGGTTTTGTCACTGAATATTGGGGTTGGGAAGTGGCTGTGATTGGTATGGCTATTTTTAGTCTATTGGGTGCATTAGCCGTTAATCGACTATTACCGGAACAGCAATATTTTACCCCACAGAAAGGGCAGCTCCGTACACATAATCGCAGTGTAATTGGTCATTTAAGACAACGAGAATTATGGTTGGCTATGCTCATTGGAGGGTTGAACTTTGCGTTGTTTGTTAACCTTTATACGGTAATGGGTTTTCGCCTTGTTGCCCCCCCGTACTCATTGCCCATCAGTTTAGCGTCGATGATTTTTCTTTGTTATCTCAGCGGTACTATTACGGCTAAGCTGAGTGGCCGTTGGAGCCAAGTTAATAGCCCGATAAGTGGAATGGTATTAGGTACAACGGTAAGTGCGGTTGGTATGTGGATTGCGGCTTATGATTCACTGTACGCAATGCTTACTGGTTTATTGTTTATTAGTTCTGGGGCATTTTTCACACACTCACTGGCGTATGCATGGGTCAGTCAAAAAGCGAAAACAGCAAAAGCGACAGCAACTGCATTATACCTTGTTCATTATTATGTTGGTGGCAGCGTCGGTGGCTTCTATTTAATCGCGTGTTGGCAATATGGTGCCTGGCATGGTGTTCTTGCTGGTGGCATGGTGCTGTATGGTTTGATTTATCTGTTATGTTGGCGCTTACATTGTCGTGCTCAATCAAAAGAAGATATAGCCGCAGTGCTAAAAGGTACGCACACTGCGGTGTAGTTGGGTTTAGCTGAGTGGGTAATTAATACTTAAATTGCCCTACAACCTTGTTGAGTTGTTCAGACATTAAAGACACTTCCCTATTAGACTTAGATGATTGATTAACGGCCGCAACGGTGTCGATAGCAAGATCGGATATACGGGTAATATTTCGGTCTATCTCGGCTGATACCATCGCTTGCTGTTCTGAGGCTGTGGCAATCTGTAGGTTCTTATCAAAGATATCTGAAATTGAAGACACAATACGGTTCATTGCATCAATAGCTTCTTCGGTTTGATGAACGGTACTGTCTGTTTGTGATTGGCTTTTTTGCATAATGGCAACACTTTGCTCGATACCGGAATGCAATATTTCAATCGTTTGTTCAATCTCTTTGGTTGAACTGTGGGTTTTTTCTGCTAACTCACGCACTTCATTTGCTACAACCGCGAATCCTCTACCATGCTCACCTGCTCGTGCTGCTTCTATGGCTGCATTCAACGCCAGTAGGTTGGTTTGTCCGGTAATATCGCGAATGACTGAAACCACGCTGTTTATATTAACGCTTTCTTGCGCTAATTTTTCAATCAATACTTGAGACTGTGAAATATCTGATACGAGCCCTTTAATAGAGCTTTCCGCTTGTTGATTGGTTTTTAGGCTCTCTTGAGCATCGGCTTTAACTTTTTCTGCGGTGAGTGCTGCATCATTAATGTTGGTTGCTATTTCGTTACTGGTTGCGAGTAATTCGTTGACTGCTGTAGCGACAGAAGATGATTCTGCTTGTTGCTGCTGAGCATTTTCTAAACTGTGGCTGACTGCCGATTCTGATTGCACTGAAATGGAAGAGAGTTTTGTAGAAATTTCGCTGACATTAGAAATGATAGCCTGCAACTTTGATATAAAGAGATCGAATGAGCCGCTAAGTTGCGCTAATTCATCATGACCATGATCATTCATACGAACGGTCAAATCACCATTTCCCTCGGCAATATCACGCATTACTTGATTAACGCTGGCAAGCCGTTTTGATATGTGAAAGCTAATCGTGATGAGTAAGGTTGCCATGATAAGTGTTGTCGTTATACCAATAATCGCGAGTGTTAATTTTTCTTGTTTTTGAATGGTATTAATATCGGTCAATAAATCTGTTTCAATCACTAATAGTTGACTTTCAACGGTATGGACAATGTTTCGTAAATCACCATAGAGCCCAGTATTCGGCGTAAGACCAATGACGCTATAACCTTCAACAAGTTCATCAAACACTAAATGATAACGATTTAAGCTGCGAATTAACTTATTCTGTTGTTTAGTACTAAGGTCGGTATTTTTTATGGCGACCATAAGAGAGTCGACATTATTTTGAAACGCCGTGAAATGGTCAATATTCATTGAAAGCATAAAATCTTTTTCATTCAACCGTAAAGTGAGCAGCATACGATAGAGGTGATCATTTCCCGATATTAAGAGTTGCTCTTCCGCAGAATTAGCAAATGTTGTGATGTTGCCTCTTAACCCTTCATCGGTGGTTAACCCGATGATTTGGCTCTGGTCGGCGATGACATTAAATTGTATTTCATATTGTTCGAGTTCTGAAAGTAATACGCGAAGGTCATTACCATGTTCAGGCTGGTATTGTTCAATAATGGATTTAATGTCTTTAACTCTTTGATTTAAAGTGGTTGCTTCATTGTTGAAACGTTCAATGTACTGCGTATCTAATCGCGTAAGAAAATCTTTCTCATAGCGACGAAGTGTCAATAAATTTGTACTACTACGAGTGATTTCTTGCATGGCAAACTGTAGATGATCTAATTTTCGAAATGATATCGTTTCAAGTGTGCCGTATAGCAGCATGCCTAAGATTAATAGGCTCGTTATGAAGTAGAGCTTCGCTTTAATTGTCTTGACTGACAAATACGAGAATAAGCGACGAGTTTTTGTGTGTTTTGTTTTATCAATAGCAACAGAATCATGCATACATATACTCTCAGAGATGTGTGAACGCGATGGGATCTATAGCGTTTATTTCTATATTGATCACATGAAGCACTATAGAGATAAACACATTAGCTACTATCAATTTCAGCTAATAAAGTATTTCGAATTTTCCCATGCCATATTTGTGTTGCTCATGAAGGCTGAAAAAGTGCTTCATCGTGTATATTCATGAGTAACAATATTCAACTATAGGCGTATATTTTAGGAATGCTTATATCAGAGTGAAAATTTGCTAATAAAATGATTATATGCAATTTATTGCTTTGCGAGGCAGCTTGAATATATTGTGCTGATTAATGGAAGAGGGCACGAAAGTGCCCTAGGTGTGAAGATGAGGTTATTATTGAATTGCCATCGCAAGTAATGAAATAGGGTGAATGGTTTCTAACTGCGTATTTTCTTCAATTTGCCACTTACAGGTTTCACAGTCTGTGATTGCAAAATCTGCATTTGATTGACGAATTGTCTTAAATAGATTTTCACCTATTGCTATCGAGGTATCGTAGTTTTCAGTTTTGAAACCATAGGTACCTGCCAGTCCACAACATTGACTATCTAACACGACAACCTCTAAACCAGGGATCATCTTTAATAGTTCGATGGTGTATAAATTACCGCCAGTACGTTCAAGGTGACATGGTGTGTGATAGACGATTTTCTTGTTAATTGGCTTCATTTTCGGTGTATTACCGTTCATGAATTGTTTAAGTAAAAAACGGGTTACATATTCAATTTTATCGGCCACATTGGCATTGTCGACTTTCAATACATGCGGATATTCTTCGCGTAATGTAAAAGAACAGGTTGAAGACGTTGAGACAATAGAAGAATTATACTTCTCAATCGCGGCTTCAAAATTGCGCACATTTAGCTTGGCATTTTTCTTGGCTTTGTCGAAAAAACCGTTCGCAATTAATGGCACACCACAGCATTTTTCTTTATCCAATAACTGGACACCAATACTCATTGCGTTCATTACTTTTACAAAATCTTTCCCCAGCTGTGGGTGATTGTAATTCACAAAGCACCCGTGAAAGTAGTGCACTTGTTGCGGGTACAATGCCTGACTGGTACAGTTTTGTTTATACCAGCGACGGAACGTGCCGTGTGAATATTTCGGTAATGATTTATGGTCATGCACACCAATGGTTTTATGCATGATCTTTTTAACAGGTTTAATGCTGGTCATCGTGTTGACTATCGGTGCGAACGGTGTCGCAATCGATCCCATTAAATCAGTATGACTCAGTACAAAATCACGAATGGTTTTAATGTTTAACGGCATTTTTGCATGTTCGTCGCGTGCAACCGCAATCATGTCGCCAATCTTCACGCCTGAAGGACACGCCGTTTCGCAGCGCTTACAGTTAGTACACAGTTTTAAGGTTTCGTCATAAAATTCAGGGCTTTTGATGCGTAAACGTTCGCCATCAGGTCCGCATTGTTTAGGGCCTGGGTACTCAGGGTTTGCTTTGGCAACAGGGCAATAAACGGTACACACAGTGCACTTAATGCATTGGTCAAAGCTGGTGTCTTTCTGCAGAAGGCTCATGCGACAGTCCTTTCTTTATTATTCTGATTTTGGTGTGCGGTATGTTTACTGATCATTTGTTCTGCAACGTGGAATCCGGTGCTAATTGCAACGCCACTGCCACATCCTTCGAACACGGGATCGTAGTGTGCCAATAGCGCACCTGCACAGAATAGATTATCAATGGTTTGACTATTAGCAGAAGCTTGGAGTTGATCATTGCAGATCACGCCCATCTTCAAAAATGGATGCGCTTTTGATGTGAAAAATTCAGGTTGGTACCACTGGTCTCGATCTGGAATAGCAACAGTATCAAGGTTGAAAATGGGTTCATCAATATTTAAGCGTTGTGCAGCCATACCACGGCTGAAGAAACTGCCAGTTGCGATTAAATAATTATCAGCGGTTAATGGCATATCACGATGATTACGAGTAAATATACGTTTCAATTCGCCATCTTCAATATCACCACGTTGAACTTCATCCCCAACAAGAATGATCCCACCTAGCATTTTTAAATGGGACTTCATGGCTTCTTCTAAACGGATACCCAGCAACGAGGGTGGCATGGTCGGTAATTCACAAATTGTAAAACCTGTTAAGCCTTCAAGTAATTTGATTACTGCAGCACCATCACCGTTGCCAAATACCGCAGGCAATACCACAAGGTCTGCTTTACCAACGGCTTGAATCATTGATTTAGCAAAAGCGTGTAACTTGCGCTCATCACGTAATACTCGTGAAATATCAATAGAGCGGAACTCACAAGGGTTACGCTGCATCTCTTCAAAGTCAGGTAGTTCAACTGCTGCCGTGGTAATTTTTACATCTTTAAATTGCGCTAATTTTGAAAGATTATCAGCCGCTAATTTAGGTTGGAAATCACGGAAGCCATCGATTGTTACCAATGCAATATGATTTAATTCACCAGCCGTGTTGGTCAGTGGAAATTGATGTACAGTTTGCTGCGATAACCAGGTTGAACGAAAGGTTCCCATTGGTGTTAAGCGCAGATGGTTCGCTTCATCTTCTTGTGAAGAAAGATAGATACCACGCGCTTTGATCATTTCTTGATACCAATCTAATGCTTCTTGTACTTTTCTTTTGCCCAGTTTGCAGTAGGGGTGTTCTGGATTTTGTTGCTGTAACTCATCAAATGCAGCCATTGGGTGATAAACGGGTTGTCCATTTGGAAGTCGACTTAAGAAATCAATAGAACCTGATGAGAAATGAAGAGCACTTTGGCCAGCAGCGATCACCGCTGTTTTCATGCCAGCTTCTGCACAACGAATCGCACAACTTAATCCTGCTACACCGCCACCTATAATTAAGCTATCGAATTTCATGATGTGACCTCACTCTTGTTCTTATTTGTTTGTGTAGCGGTTGAATTGTTAGTATCTAGGTTCGGCATTGGTAATGATGGCAGATCAGAATCTGGTATATCACTCACACCAAATAAACCTTCATAAATCCAATAGGTGAATTCCGCCTCACGTAATGCATCTCCCCAAAAAACGGGTTTAATGCCTTTCCAGCGTTCTTCTAAGAAATCACTCAGTAAATGGCTCGCTTCTGTACCTGAACTCTTACCGTATTCTGAAAACAACCCTGCTGCGCGGTAAGAACAAAGCTCACCTTGGCAAGGGCCCATACCTACACGGGTACGGCGGCGCAAATCGACAAGGTTATGTACGTCTAATTCTTTAATGGCGTATTCTACTTCGCCACTGGTTACCATTTCACATTCGCAAATTACGGCTTGGCTTTTCTTATCATTCTTCAAGAATTTTTCTGCACGTTCACCATGGCGATAATAAGCTGATTGATAAACAGGCTTAGCAATACTTGCGGTATGTTTGACTTTTTTCTGTGCTTGCTCTGAACCGGGTAAAGGTTTGGTGTGAGTGATACAAGGTTGCGTGTTACCCAGCTTTTTAGCGACTAAGTCTGTTGCCCATTCAGCCATCATGCGATAAGTCATTAACTTACCGCCTGTAATCGTTATAAAGCCGTCCATGCCATCGCGTTCAGCATGATCTAACAGCACAATGCCACGGCTAATGTTTCGGCCACTGGTATCGCCATCAACAGCAACAAGAGGGCGAACGCCAGCATACGCACGTAATACGCGAGTATTTGCCATAATAGGCGCGAGCTTTGCCCCTTCTTCAAGCAAAATATCGATTTCGCGGCTGGTAACATGTAAGTCATCGATCTTGTCGTAATCAATGCGTTCAGATGTTGTTCCTATCAGTGAAATGGTATCGCCCGGTACTAAAATGTCGGCATCAGAGGGTTTACGGCAACGGTTAATCACTAAATTATTGATACGGTAATCAAGGATCAGTAGCGATCCTTTTGCAGGGAACATTTTGATATTCAAATCACCGTATTCGCAGATTTGTTGTCCCCATATTCCTGCTGCATTGATTACTTGCTTTGAGCGAATATCGAAATGTTCACCAGTTTTCATGTTCAAGCAACGCACACCACGTACAGCATGCCCTTCACGGATAAGCCCAGTGACATGTGTGTGATTAAATAAGCGTGCACCATGCTCTACAGCATCTAATACATTAGAAGATGCGAGACGAAATGGGTCGATAGTACCGTCGGGTACTTTTACCGCACCAATTAAATTTGGGTTACAGTTTGGCTCTAAGCGAAGGGCTTCTTCTGGGCTTAATTGCTCAACATCAATGTCTGCTCGGCCACATGCTGTAAGGAAGGACTTTTGAAAATCAAGGTCATCATCGGGTAGGGAGATGAATAAACCTTGCGTGTCTTCAACACAATGACGAGCGATATTTTTAAGTATACGGTTTTCTTGAATACACTCGCGTGCAGATTCTTCATCCGTAACTGCATAACGTGCACCTGAGTGCAGTAATCCATGATTACGACCCGTCGTGCCCGATGCTAGATCATCTCTTTCGACCAATATACATTTGATGCCTCGCAGTGCACAGTCACGCATTATGCCTGTACCGGTTGCACCACCACCAATAATAACTACATCTGTTTCAAGCCAACTAGTCATGTTCGTTTTCGCTTATAGTTTTTAACCAGTTCATACAGAATCTGTTTGATTCCCTATCATATAGGCATAAATATGCCACTTTATGTAAGGATATTAATTGATCTGAACCACACTAATGCGTGATCGAGCTTTCGTTCGCGCATTTATGTGTGGTTGTGCGTATTTTTGAGCGATATAAACAAAAAAAAGAACCATTAGGTTCTTTTTTTTGATACATGATGAGGCTTATACCCAAGTCACCTCAAGATGCTCGTTTCAGCGAGAATTTGCTGGGCTCTAGGCAAGGCGCTCATTTATAGGCCTAGTGTTTCTACGTTGAAAATGAGCAACGGCGCATAGAGCCCAACAAAACTCGCCCTTCGGGAGTGACTCAACGAGTCTACTTCTATGTCAAATATGATTGAAAGGGAGTGCCATTCCTACACATATTTTCCTTGAATTAAACACGTTGAGTTCACTCTGAATCCTGTATCTTGAGGTAACTTAGGTATAACATATTAGTTTATCGATATCTTTTCTGCTATTTTAAGGCGTTCGTCATTTTCATGATGAAGATCAATAGGATGGAAGTGGCTGCAATCTCGTCCGGAGTGTTTGCACTTATAAAGCGCAAGATCTGCCCGTTCGAGCATTGAAGCTAAAGTATCGTTTTCAGAATAGGTTGAAATACCAATACAAGTAGTAATACTAAGTGATTGATTATCTATATTAATAGGCAGTTTTAGATCACGAATAGCTATTAACATTCGGTTTGAAATTTTTATTGCCGTATCAGGTGGGCAGTCGGGTAAGAATAAAACAAATTCTTCACCACCGTAGCGACCAAACAAATCTGTTTTACGAATTTTACTTTGCACGAAAGAGGTAAAGCCTGTTAGAACTTTATCACCAACACTGTGACCCCAAGTATCGTTAATGCGCTTAAATTTATCAATATCAAAGAGTAATACTGAAAAGGGTTCACCTTTAAGCTCGCATTCTAGCATGTTTTTTTTCCCGAGCTGTAATAGCATCCGGCGATTATAAATACCTGTTAATGGATCTAAAATGGCTTGGCGGTACAGCCTCATCAGCATGTGTAACTTTGATACTTGCGACCAAATAACCATTAATGCTAAAACACTTTGCAGCCAATAGATCGCTAAGTATTCTGGTGCAAATAAACGACCTGCATAATAATCGGTGCAGATTTGAGTTATAGCGGTAATAGAAAGTAAAGATAGGCTTTCTTTAAACGTGATAGGCAAGATCGTGAGTATCGCAACATGAATAATAGGCAATAGAGTATAAATGTACCCGTAGTTAAGATTGCTATCGGGGAAATCTAACACAACTGAACAATAGAGATAAAAAATATTTAATGAAATAGGGAATAATGTAATACAGAACTGTATTTGTGTTAATGAGTTATATTGATGATTTTTTAGGGCTAGAGAGAAAAAAAAGCAACTCAGAAATAAGCGAGCAAACGTGATTTTTATACTTTGATCTGATGTTAAAAAGAGAATGTCGAAGGGTATCCATAGAATAAGCAGTACGGCCAATACGCTTGAAAGCATCATTATACGACTGCGAAGATAATCACTTCGTGTATTTCTAAAGCTTAAAGAGTGTGCTTGAGAACTCCATAGGTCATAGAAATATGGCACCTTAGATTTAATGGTTTTGCTGATGTTTTCTCGCATTAGCCATGCTCATTATTGATTAGTCACTGAATTTAAAGCATTGAAAAAGAAAGATGGACTAACTGAATTATTAATAGATTGGTCATTATTGTATTAACACCCCTCTCAAACTGTGATCTCCGTTCAAAAAAATCAAGTTAAAGATAAACATACGCTAAAATTTGTATCTGAAGAATAAAAAAGTTTGGTAACGACAGAAAATATTGATGCATTCACATACCGACACAAGTTGGTATAATCAACCTCCATTTTTCTGAGACAGAATGATCATGTTCACTGGCTACTTAATGTTTCTTATCCCTGCTTTACTAGGGGCACAATGTATTCTGACACTGGTGTTGACTAAAGGTAATATTTGCCCTGGTCAGCGTGGGCGAGTGCATAAAACACTTCCGATCATTCTTGCTGGCTGGCTTTTATGTATAGCAACTCAACCGTTAGCAGTATTGCCATTGCTAACTTTGGCTTTTTTCACTTTTAAAGTGAAAACCGGTAAAACGCGTGATGCGGGTCCTATTAAGATTTTGATGGCCTCGAACATGTTGGCTGCAATTAGCTGGTTAATGCTGCTACCTACAATGACACTGCCTCAAGTGGGTATGAGTTTTATGGCGATAGCGTTATTTGGTAGCC
This sequence comes from Photobacterium profundum, assembly GCF_003026285.1. Classification (GTDB taxonomy): domain Bacteria; phylum Pseudomonadota; class Gammaproteobacteria; order Enterobacterales; family Vibrionaceae; genus Photobacterium; species Photobacterium profundum. The sequence goes on along the minus strand of NZ_PYOD01000001.1, from coordinate 350,803 downwards.
TATTCGCACACTTATTACTGACTCAAGCGAGAACTCGCCTTCAAGCATTTCACCGTATTTTACCCTTTGCGGGTTTTGGCAGTGCAATTGCCTCGATTCTGTTTATGCTTTGGCAATTAGGCCGTATTGATGAAGCGACGATAAATGGACTGACATCAAGTATAGTGGGCGCTTTAGTACTTATGCTGGTTGCTTTGTTAGTGTGGGCTGGTCATCTGTTATTAAGTCGTACGGTTAATCGTTGGCAGTTGCTGGGTGCATCGGCATTATTGGTGTTATCTGGTTCGATGCAATTGGCTATCTTTTGATACATTACTGCTGATTGAAAATTGTACAGCTCGAAAAGCGCCTCTTATATAAAGGCGCTTTTTTTGTATCAGCCTTCAGTGCTAGGTCTATTATTGTAAAAGGAACCTAATATATAGTGCTTAAAGTGGGAGGCGGTATGGAAATCAATAACTTGCTTAGAATGGACGGTAATATTGTTTTTAGTATTATAAATGAAAAGCTTAGGTTAGAGTGTGGCAGTGTTTCAGAGCTTGTAAGCCGTTATGAATTAGATGAAGCTGAACTCATTGAAAAAATGGATGAGCATGGCTTTCACTATGATCCGCTTTCTAATCAATTTCGATAAGCAGGCTGCTAAGCAGAGTATGCTATTTATTTATCCGGAATGGTATTACCACAAAAAACGACCATTATTAGGTCGTTTTTTTGTATGAGAGAGCCGGTTGTTGAGGCTATTTTTAAGCTGCTTTAATGCCTTCTAAGTGTGTTTGACACTGCTGCCTGGCTGTGGCAAAAAAAGCTTTTAGATAATGGCGATCATGCTCTGAAGCGCGAACAGCCGCAAATAAACGGCGCCATAGCCCTTTACCTAGAGGCTTGCTAACAATTAACCCTTGGCGAGCGAAATCATGAATCGCCCAGTTCGGTAGGGCTGCGACACCTAGACCTGCCGAGACCATTTGCACCAGCATTAATGTGTTATCGGCTTGCTTCCAAGCTTTGGGTTCAATGCCCGCGGGCTGTAGAAAGTGCTTCACCACATCTAATCGATTCTTTTGTACCGGATAACTCAACATTGTATGTTCGAGTAAGTCTTCAGGCTCAATCACTGCTTTATCTGCAAGTGGTGACTGTGGCGATACCACTAAACGCATCTCAAAATCAAATAAAGGTTCGTAATGCACTTCGTTACGATGCTGAATATCAGACGTGATAACTAAATCTAATTCACCAGAAGCTAACGCAGGAATAGGCTCAAAACCAAAACCAGAAGAAAAATCCAAAGTCACAGATGGCCAATGTACTTGATACTCTTTCAATGCAGGCATTAACCACTGAAAGCAAGAATGGCATTCAATCGCCATGTGCAAACGTCCGTTTATATCCTCTTTAAGACTGGCTAACTCATGCTCTGCTTTGGCTAAGCGCGGTAATATATCATTGGCGAGTCGAAGTAATATTTCACCTTCAGAGGTGAATTTAACAGGGCGCGTTTTACGTAGAAACAGCTGACCACCGATCCGCTGTTCTAAATCTTTCAATTGGTGTGACAATGCCGATTGTGTAAGGCACAAGGTATTTGCTGTCGCTGTTAGCGAACCTGTATCACGAAGAACGGATAGGGTTCTTAGGTGCTTAATTTCTATCATGAAGTTTACTAACGTCCCTGTGTATTACATGAATATATTTAATGTACCTGTTAAATATAGATGTGTAAACATCTAGACGTCTATTCATGCGTTGGATTCATTAATAGTGACGCATAAAACACCTAACATTTCGCTAAAGTATTGATTATTAATTTTCTTCATAATGATTTTGAATGATTCGATGTTGTTCATAATGATTTCTTACGTCATTGTTTAGCCATCCATACCGCTAAATTATCAGCAGGAAAAGACTATGACAATAACAACAGAGAACAAAACAGTAACGCACATCCTCGGTTATCCACGAGTAGGCTCACAACGTGAATTAAAATTTGCACAAGAAAAGTATTGGCGCGGTGAGATTGAACAAAGTGAATTAAAAGAAGTGGGCAGCTTACTGCGTCATCGTCACTGGGGCGATCAAGTGGGTGCCGGGCTAGATTATGTGTCTGTTGGTGATTTTGCTTGGTACGATCACGTACTCAATACCAGCATGCTGTTAGGTCACATCCCTAAGCGTCATGATAATGGCTTTCCTGATTTAGATACATTATTCCGCATTGCCCGTGGTAAAGCACCAACAGGTTGCTCGTGTGCAGCATCTGATATGACTAAATGGTTCAATACTAACTACCACTATATCGTTCCAGAGTTCACGGAAGATGATCAGTTCAATGTTAGTTGGCAGCAGCTGTTTGAAGAAGTTGCGGAAGCTAAAAAAGCAGGGCACAAGGTTAAGCCTGTTCTTCTAGGGCCTGTATCTTACTTATGGCTAGGTAAAGAAAAAGAAGAAGGCTTTGACCGTTTATCTCTTCTTCCGCGTTTATTGGCAGCCTATCAACAAATTTTAAGTAAATTAGAAGCATTAGGAGTGGAGTGGGTTCAGATAGATGAACCAGTACTTGCGCTAGAATTGCCTAAGCCATGGGCTGAATCATTTAAGTTGGCTTACCAAGTACTGAATGGTAATACCAAGCTATTGCTAACCACGTACTTCGATAATATAACGCATCACCTTGATAAGATTGTAGAGTTGAACATCGACGGTTTGCATATCGACTTATCTGCAGCACCAGAACAGCTAAATGCAGTGGTAGATGCACTGCCAGAAAACTGGGTATTGTCGGCGGGTGTAGTGAATGGCCGCAACGTGTGGCGTGCTGATTTATCGCATGTTCTTGACGTATTGCAGCCAGTGAAAGCGAAGCTAGGGCAGCGATTATGGGTTGGTAGTTCATGTTCATTGCTTCATAGCCCAATCGATTTAGACCTTGAAACCGATTTATCACCAGAAGTTCGCCAGTGGTTGTCTTTTGCGAAGCAAAAATGCCGTGAAATTTCTTTAGTGGCACAAGCGTTAGACGGTAATGATATCGCGATACAAGAATGTGCAAAATACAGTGCGCCGATCAAAGCACGTGTAACCAGCGCATTAGTTAATAATCCAGATGTTCGCCAGCGCACCAATGCAATAACAGCCGCGTTAGCCGAGCGTAAAGCACCGTATGCAGAACGTACTCGCCAGCAACGTGCTGCGCTTAATTTACCGCTATTACCGACAACGACCATTGGTTCTTTCCCTCAAACCAATGAAATTCGTACCCAACGTCGCGATTTTAAAGCTGGTCTTCTTAGTGAGTCTGACTACAACACTGCGTTAAAAGGGCACATCGCTGATGCCATTCAGCGCCAAGAAGATTTAGATCTCGATGTGTTTGTACACGGTGAAGCAGAACGTAACGACATGGTGGAATACTTTGCAGAATTGCTGGAAGGCTTTGCGGTAACTCGATTTGGTTGGGTACAGAGCTATGGCTCTCGTTGTGTTAAGCCTGCGGTTATTGTTTCTGATATTTATCGTGCAAAACCAATGACAGTAGAGTGGGCGACATACGCACAATCGTTAACTGACAAGTTAGTAAAAGGTATGCTTACAGGCCCTGTCACCATTCTGGGTTGGACATTCCCACGTGAAGATCTGCCTCGTGAAGGTATCGCGAATCAAATTGCTCTGGCATTGCGTGATGAAGTGTCAGATCTGCAAGCGGCAGGCATAAAGATTATTCAGATTGATGAGCCAGCAATTCGTGAAGGTTTACCACTAAAAGAAAGCCAGTGGCAGGCGTACCTTGATTGGGCGGTGAATGCGTTCAAGATTTCAGCAGCAAGTGCAGAGCCACAAACACAAATTCATACTCACATGTGTTACAGCGAATTTAATCACATCATCAAATCAGTCGCCGCACTGGATGCCGATGTGATTACTATCGAAACATCACGTTCAGATATGGAATTGCTAAAAGCCTTTGAAGAATTTGATTACCCGAACGAAATTGGACCCGGCGTTTACGATATTCACTCGCCAAACATCCCATCGATTGAGCAAATTGTTCACTTAGTAGAAAAAGCTGAAACACTTATCCCAATTGAACGCCTATGGATAAACCCTGATTGCGGACTAAAAACACGTAACTGGGAAGAAACAGAAGCTGCACTGCGCAGCATGGTAGAAGCGACGAAGAAATTACGTGAACAGTGGCAGGCAAAAGCGGTTTAAAGCCAAACATTGAAAAGATATTTCTAGCTTTTAAACCGTAAATATCAGGTATAAAAAAGACGAGGCTGCTTAATATAAATAGCAGTACTCGTCTTTTTTTATCATTCGTTCAGTTTTTCTCAAATCACTTGTTTGAGCCTGAATGAAGGGTTTATTTAATGCTGTTACGTTCAAACGTTAGCGTGTGGCCAGCATTAGTTAACGTCATTAGATTGCCAGAAACGTTTACGTCGCTCCAGTCACTTAATGCTTTAGTCATTGTTTGTTCCATCGCCATTGCAGGTTCAGGACAGGCCATCATCGTCATCCCCATCTTTTCGATGCGTAGTTTGCCATCTTTAAGCTCAGCTTGACCGAAGTAACGATTACAACCAGAGTGACCGTTAGCGCCTAAACCATCAGTTAATTCAAGGTTTGGTGCCTTGAACGGTTCAGGAAGATCAAGTGCTTTACTATCTACTTGAGTTAGCACCCAGTTGTTATTAACAAGATCACCTTCAGATGCCACTTTCGTTGCCTCAGAGTCGTTGCTTGCACATGCAGCAAGAATGATAGGTAGTGCTAAAACTGCTAGTAAACGCTTTTTCATTGTATGTATCCTAGAAATAATTATCGTCATTATATTGGCTAAATGCTGAACATACACTAACGAGAACAAAAATAAGGTAAGTTGCCCTGTAATTAAACGTTGTTCTTTTAAGTCAGACGCTACAGTATTGAAAGAGTTCAAAACTGTAAAGCGTTTTACATTTCTTTACAGTGTGTGCTTTAAAATTCATATAATTCTAATGCTTAAAACTATTATCACAAAGAAAATAATGAGCAGTGTTAGAACGGTGTCATATCTTAAATGCTTTTTTATAACTATTTAAAGAATGGTCATGAATTGAAAATAAATGGCGTTATTTCTATATTTATTTTTTGAACGGAAGAATGATAGATAATTGTTATATTTAAAGCAGGATAATTGCAGTGTTGGATATAATAAGGGCGAACAGTTAGATTCGCCCTTGGTTAAAGGTTACTTGGGTATAACTACGCTTTTTTGTCGACCATGTGCAAATGTACATCTTGTTGCGGGAATGGAATCGACAAGCCTTCACGGTCGAATCGCATTTTCACTTCACGGGTTACATCCCAATATACATCCCAGTAATCTTCTGTTTTTACCCAAGGGCGAACAATAAAATCAACAGACGATGTATTTAACGTATGTAGCTTAATTGTTTTCTCTGGTTGACGTAGCACCATCGGGTGATCATCGATAATGTCATTTAATACCTTTTCTGCGAGTTCAACATCGTCGCCATAACCAATACCGAAAACCATATCAACCCGACGAACACGCTCATGGGTGACGTTCTTGATAATATCGCCCCAGATTTTGCTGTTAGGTACAATAATAATTTGGTTATCAAAGGTTTTGATTGTGGTATTAACCAGGCTCATATGGCTAACCTTACCCGATACACTACCAGCTTCTACAAAATCACCGACATCAAATGGACGATAGATAAGTAGCATCATGCCTGACGCGAAATTTGATAGGGTATCTTGCAACGCGAAACCAATAATCACACCCGCAACACCGAAACCAGTAAGAATCGGGGCAAGGTTCAAGCCGACTTGAGATAAAGCAATAAGTAAACCAATGAAGAATACGCCTTTACCAGACATCGAGATAAAGAACTCTTGCATGAGTTGAGATAATTTTAAATTGGGAGACGATACTGCACGTTTAACCATTTTACGGGTGAGCTTTTTTAGTAAACGGAACACAAAAATAATGGCGACAAAAATAAGGATCTTAAATAATATCTGTGGTGCATTTTGATAAATCCACAATGTAATGCCGCTAGTCCATGTTGCTATAATCGACATGATGACTTTTGCATTCAACAAATCATTGGTTAGATTACCTGTAGATTCAAATAGTTGTTGCTTATATTTTGCAGTATCAAGCTTCATTTTATCTGCTAGCTGAACTAAAAATTGCAAGCTATCGGTATCACTCGCTACTTTTCGTTGGGCGAGTAAATGTAATAACTGTACCGAAGATTTTTCACCTTCAGATGCCGATTTTAACTGCTTGGCTAAAACTTCTTCTTGTTGGCTATCGAACGTTAAAGATGCAGACATAAATTCTAAGCGATGATCGATATCATCGATTAATGCTTGTACTTTTTCAGGTGATTCTTCGCCCAGTAGTTTTAGCCATTGATAGTTAACCCATTGCTCACCTAATAAGCGGGTTGAAAATCGTCGAGCTTCATCAAGCTTTTTTTGTGCAATGAGTTTCTCTTCATTACTGGCTTTATCTAATGTTGCTTCGCCTTCTTCGATTTTCTTTAAAAAGAAAGCTGACGCTTCAGAAATGAAAGTAACCTGTTGGTGAACATGCTTTAGTAGAAGTGGTTGAGTTTCTTCTGTTCTATTTGATATTAAGCTTTCTATTACGTCTCGAAGATCGTTATTTTTATTTAAAAGCTGCAAGTTAACGACATCTTTTGCCGATCCCGTCATGGTTGAGGCTTCGGTAACAAGCTGTAAAATTTCGCTATCTAATTTATTGAGCTTTTCGATTTGAGGCGACGGGGTTTCGGCTTGTGCGAAACAGAACGATGATATAAAAACGCATAAGAAAGCCAATACACGCATTTCAATGATACTCCTGCAAACTGAGGTTGATTAAAAAAGAAAGAATTTAAATTGAACGCCAATGATCGCTCATTTTTTCTTATAAACAACTATAGCCGCCAAATTAGCGACTTTAGTAATAATTTTTAACGGGTAAAACGATGCATTTTTAAAATGTGTGCAGTGGCTTGGCTATATAAATTACACCAAATCTTGTTGGCATAAGAAGTGATGTTGCGGATATTGCCAGCACCAATCCGGAGACCAGCATTCTTGGTTTAGAATGATCGTCATAGGTTGGCGTTGAAGTAATAAAATCGGTTGTAATAATGGATAATTTGCACGATCGCATATAAGCGTATCACAGGCGGAAGCTGCGATCGTTTCTGCTAGCAACTGTATATCTAAGTGAGAGGTGTGAGAAAATGACATTAAGTCATTTTTTTGTAATTTCGCCATAAAACGTTTCGTTAATGATAGCGGTGATGTGAGCACACCGATTAACCGTGGGGTTGTTTCAAGTGTATTCAACAACGTTATCCAAGCCTGTACTTGGGTGATTTCTTTAGATTTCGGCATATCTTGATGTCTCCCTCACAAACTTGGCTATATATTTAGATATAGCTGTCGATGTATAACAACAGTGTTTTTTACTATTGTAAACAGTCTAGATAAATAAAAAATATTAAATGTCAGGAATGCGTAAAAAGAGAGAGGGAATCATCTAATCTGTCGTAAAAATAAGAAAAATCTTAATGAGTGGTTATTAATAAATTGCACTATTGATCGACTTATTATTATCAATTATGCAGCACAAGGCTTATCGTCCACTTTTTCATTATATGCAGTTTAAAGGCGAGGGCTTCCCCTTTGGTCGCAAAAGAAACTAACTCTTTCCTACTAATCATTTTCATATTGCTCGTATCTACAAACTGCTTCTGACCTCCATGCTCAACCAGCATCAAATATTCAGCTTCTGGCATTACTTCCAAAAACTGTGTGTCAAAGAACATTTTACCTTTATTGCTCAAATCACCGTTTTTCTGCTGGTAGTAGGGCACTAATACCTATTGAGCTGAAACGTTATTAATCTTCTTGAATTTGCCTTAATCTATTGGCAATAAATGAAAAAAGCCCCCTTACAAGAAGGGGGCAATAAGTACCATCGCTTTTTATTATTCTTTACAAGTCGGATTAACCGAAATCACCGTTTACGTAACCACGAGTACGATCGTCGCGTGGGTTGCTAAATAGGGCATGTGTATCGTCGTGTTCAACCAATTCACCCATTAGGAAGAATGCAGTACGGTCTGAAATACGACGTGCTTGCTGCATAGAGTGCGTAACGATAACAATGGTGAAATCTTTCTTAAGAGATTCCATCAAATCTTCAATCTTCTTGGTTGCAATTGGATCAAGCGCTGACGTAGGTTCATCCATAAGGATAACTTCTGGCTCCATGGCAATTGTGCGAGCAATACATAAACGTTGCTGCTGACCACCAGAAAGGCCGAACGCATGCGACTTAAGACGATCTTTAACTTCATCCCACAGTGCTGCACCGCGTAGTGATTTTTCTACTACGCCATCTAATACTTTTTTATCTTTAATACCTTGAGCGCGCAAACCATAAGCCACGTTCTCGTAGATGCTCATTGGGAATGGGTTTGGCTTCTGAAAAACCATACCAACTTTAATACGAAGCTGCGCTACATCAATGTTGCCGTATACATCTTCACCATCGATTGACAGTAAACCGTCGATTTTAACGCCTTCAATAAGGTCGTTCATACGATTAAGGCAGCGAAGTAGGGTCGATTTACCACAACCTGATGGACCAATTAATGCCGTAACCTGACGGTTTGGAATAGGTAGACAGATTTGCTTAAGAGCCTGATTTTCGCCGTAGAATAGGTTTAGGTTATCAATATTAAATTTGTTCATCTTCATCTTCCTCAAAAATTAGTAAGTCGCAGTATTGAAGCGGCTAGCAATCAGTTTCGTTAGCATGTTAATCATCAGAACTATCACAATTAGAACGGTTGCCGTTGCGTAGGCTTGTTGCCATTCATGAATGGTGTATAGCTCTTGCGTTAATTTATACAAGTGAACAGTCAACGTACGACCCGAGTCAAAAACACTCTCGGGAATACGTGCAACCATACCTGCGGTCATGAATACAGGTGCTGATTCACCGATAACACGACCCACGCTGAGGATGATAGAGGTTACGATACCAGGCATAGCGCTTGGTAAGATAAGTCTCCAGATGGTGTAAATTTTAGATGAACCTAGTGCATACGAACCTTCGCGGTAAGTTTGCGGTACTGCCATTAATGCTTCTTCTGTTGTACGAATAATAACAGGAAGAATCAAAATACTAAGGGTGAGTGCCCCTGATAGAATCGAATAACCAAAGCCAAGCACGACAACAAAGAATGTCATACCGAACAGGCCGTAGATAATCGATGGAATACCCGCTAATGATTCAGTACAGAAGCGAATAACCTTTACCCATTTACTGCCCACAGCAGCGTATTCAGTCAGGTAAATTGCCGTCATGATACCCAGTGGTGCGGCAACAGCAATCGACGCTGCAACCATGTATAGCGTGGCAACAATCATTGGCCAAATGCCAGATTCTTCACCAATTGTTGTGTAGTTACTTGAAATGAATGACCAGTCTACAAATGCTAAGCCATTGCTTAAAATGTACCAAACAACCCACATAAGGAAACCCACTGTAATACCAGCAGATAACCAAATAACACCGAGTGAAATTTTATCTTTTAATAATTGTGAAGCTTTGTTTTTCGTGTTCAGAGACACAGTGCGTTTAATTGTATCTGACATAATAATTACCTCGCACGCTCACGGTTTAAGTACAGTAAAGCGGCGTTCAACGTCATGATGAAAACAAGAAGAACAATACCAGTCGCGTATAAAGCACTTGCGTGAATGCCTGTTGCGTAAGACATTTCAATCGCAATGTTGGCTGTAAGAGTACGCGCCGAATCGAGAAGACCTTCAGGCATGGCTGGTGAGTTACCCATAACCATAATTATGGCCATCGTTTCACCTAAAGCACGGGCTATACCCAAAATCACGCCAGTCATGATACCTGAGCGCGCTGCTGGTAATAAAAGCTTGAAGATAGTGAACATATGAGATGCCCCAAGTGCTAAAGAACCTTCTTTATATACGCGGGGTACGGCTCGAATCGAGGTTTCAGATACGGTGATAACGGTCGGTAAAATCATTACTGCAAGTACGATAATACCCGCTAGTACAGTGTTACCCGCTGGTACATTAAAGACACTTTGGATAAGCGGAACAATAATAACTAAACCAAAGAAGCCATAAACAACCGATGGAATACCTGCAAGTAATTCAATTAAAGGGCGAACAATGTTAGCAAGGCGCTTAGGTGCCACTTCAGCAATGAAAATTGCCGTTAACACACCAACTGGTACACCCAAAATAACAGCGCCGGCGGTAGAGACTAATGATGCAACGATCATTGGGGCAATACCGAACAATGCTGGTGGTAGCCAATCTGTCCCTAGAACAATGTTTGTTACACCAGCATGTGCAAATGCTGCATAACCTTCTCTAAAAATAAAATAACCGATAGTTATTAAAGACAAAATACCGATAGCGGCACTTAGCATAAAAAGGTTTTTGAAGAACAATTCGCGCCAATCGATCACTTTTTTTGATTTTAGTGATGAAGCTTTAACTGTCTTCTCAATACTGTTTGCGATGGTCATAATTTCATAACTCCAAATACCAACAACGTCACTATTTCTCAAACTCATTAAAAGTTACAGAAAGCTAAATAGTTGTAGGGAAAAACCTATCTCGTTGTGGTAGAAAATAACGCTTGGCAATCACCAAGCGCTATTAAAGTGGTTTAGTTAACTGCAATGTAGCCTTTAGCTGAAACAAGTTTCTGTGCTTCAGTGGTTAGCGACCAATCTAAGAAAGATTGAGTTGTTGGGTTAATTTTGCTTGCCTTGTAAAGAACAAGGAAAGGACGTTGAACTTGGTATTCACCAGACTTGATAGCAGCAACTGAAGGTACGTGGCCGTCGATTGATAGCGCTTTTAGTGAATCATCAACAGTACCAAGAGAGATATAACCAATTGCAAACGGGTTGTTAGCGACAGTTGTTTTAAGCTGGCCGTTACCACTTGTAACCTGAGCGCGCTGAGAGATAGCTGATACTTTGATGTCGTTGATTTTTTTCTTCAGCGACATGATGTCTTCGAAAGCACCACGTGTTCCAGATGCTGTGTCACGCGTTACCACTACGATTGGCTTGTCTTCACCGCCAACTTGGTTCCAGTTGGTGATTTCACCTTTGTAAATCTTCGTTACGTCTTCTTTTGATAAATCAGTGATTGGGTTCTTGTTGTTAACAACAACAGCGATACCATCACGTGCTACGACGATTTCTTTTAAATCATCTGATTTCTCAGAATCTTTAAGATTACGAGAACTCATACCTAAATCAGCAGAACCATCGGTTGCGGCACGAACACCAGCAGATGAGCCTGGACCTTGAACTTCAACAAAAATGTTAGAATTTGCTTGGCTGTAAGTTTCACCAAATACTTCCATTAATGGTGTAACTGAACTTGAACCTACAACAGAGATAGTTTCGTTTGCAACAGCAGCAACACTGAATGCCATTGAACCTGCAAGAGCTAGTGCACCGATAACCTTTGTTTTCATTTTCCTAATCCTTTACATGCTGGCTTAATTGCCAATAGGTTTGAATGAACACGCTTAGATTAGGAGATCTTTATGACAGTTATGTTTCAGAAGTTTGAACCATATATGACGATTGCCATAAATACCTTAGGGGAATGCATGTTGATATTGCTAAACGAATGGAAATACTTGATATAAAAGGTGTATTGATTACTTTCGTTAAATAAATGACGTTCAAGTCAAAATAATGGCAATGATTTCGTACTTACTCTTTGAAATACAATGAAATATTTACGGTGTTTTTGCGAGCAATATCTATCTTTTTGGCAATCATGTGGCGATAATGCACGTCACATAATTATAAGTATCTATTTAAGAATAGGTGCGCAAAAAATTGTTTTGAGGTTCCAATGTCTTTTTCCTTAAAGAATGTATCTATCCGTTATCAGGTTCTATTACCTGTATTCTTAATCATTGTTGTTCTGTTTACATCGCTTTGGGTGACGAAAAGTGAATTGGAAGGTGAGCAGCAAGTAATAATGGCCAATACTAATTCATTGGTTGAGTATAAAGATGTACTCGCAAAAGTTGATGACCAAGTTTATCCGCTACGAATTAATGCTGTTTATGCGATTTATGATGCTTCGCGCCGCAGTATTTTCCAAAATGAATTACGTGCAGCCGTTGCAGACATTATCAATGATCTTCAACCTCTTAATAAGCAGCCTGAATTTCAATCGGATACTGATGCTGTTAGATCGGCAATCACTGATTATATTAATTATTCAAATCGAGCAGTAACGCTGTTCAATGAATATGACAATGGCAACGTAACTGAACAAGAGAAGTCGAATTTTATTGCGCAGTACCGCACAGTGGGCAACAAAATGGTGTCGACGATCAATACTTTGTCACAGCGTGTGAATGCATACGCTACGGCGAGTATGGAAGAAAGTGCTAAGAATAATAAAAGCCTAATGAATACGGCAACGATTGCAATTATGTTGGCGTTTGTATTGGCGACAATAATAGCGTGGTGGTTATCAGGCTTAATTGTTAACCCAATTGTAAAGCTTCAAGAGATTATGCGTAATGTGGCTCAAGGTAACCTTCAAGTTCGTGCTGAACAAGATGGTACCAATGAGCTTGCCGAACTCAGTGGCGATATAAATAAAACGGTTATTCAGCTTCATACAACAGTCGATTCATTAATTCGTATCAGTGAGGATGTAGCCTCTGCATCGACAGAGCTTGCAGCTGTAATGACTCAATCTGAAGCCAATGCGCAGCTTGAGCTGAACGAGATCGATCAGGTTGCTTCTGCGGTTAATGAATTATCAAGTACTGCAGATAACGTAAGCGATAATGCGACAGCAGCTGATGCAACGGCAAAGCAAACCGATGAACTAGCCAAAGAAGGTATGAACATCTTTGAGCAAAGCAATGCGGCGAGTGCGCAAATGACGCAAACTTTGTCGGAAGCTGCCGGTGTTGTAACGCGCTTAAAAGAACAATCTGAGCAAATCAGCAATGTAGTAGAAGTGATTCGCAGTATTTCAGAGCAAACTAACCTATTGGCACTGAATGCTGCCATTGAAGCCGCGCGTGCGGGTGAATCTGGACGAGGTTTTGCAGTTGTTGCTGATGAAGTACGTATGCTTGCTGCACGTACACAAACGTCGACACAAGAAATTCAAGTGATTATTGAAGAGTTACAATCGCAGTCAAGCAATGCGAATGAAAGCATGCAATCAAGCTTGGAAATGCTAGAACGAAACCAGCGTTTTGCGCATCAAGCGAATGATGCCCTTGTTGGTATCACCGAGTCTGTTATTCAGATTAGCGATATGAATACGCAAGTAGCGACAGCGGCAGAGCAACAGTCGCAGGTAACGCAAGATATTAACCGTAACGTCACTAATATGTCTGAAATTGTGAATCAAAATGTAGCCGGTATTAGCCAAAGTGCAGCTGCAAGCCATGAGTTATCTGAATTAGCTGAAAAACAGAAACAGCAGCTTTCTTTCTTCAAGCTGTAATACTATCGTAAATGAGTATTTGGTCATTTTTCTGAATAAATGGATGACTATTAACTTATCCAGATGAGTATAATCTGACTTACAATAGTTACTATAAAGAGGCCTGCTTATGTAGGTCTTTTTTATTAATGAAACAGCTCTTCATGAAAAAGTATCTTCATAAATAAATAGCGTATGGGGCTCTTATGCTAAAGAAAGCGCAACAAATGGTCGTGTTTAACGCATTAACGAAGCAACAAAGTTTTACGCGAGCTGCGCAATTACTCGATATTTCACGTACTCAGGTGAGTAAGCAGATACAACAGCTAGAAGAAAGGCTAGGTGTACAACTTGTTCAGCGTACTACGCGCTCATTTGCGTTAACAGAAGCGGGCCGATCTTTTTCAGTTCATTGTGCCAATGTGGTGGGTGAAATAAATGAAGCGGAAAGTGAGCTCCTGTCGGAAACAGACTCTTTGCAAGGTGCATTACGGGTCGGTATTGCTCAATCTTTTGCTTCTAACCATATTGCCCCTTTTATTTCTGAGTTCCATGATTTATACCCACAGCTCGATTTAGAAATGAGTCTGTTTGATTACCGTGTCGATTTAATCGCAGAACAACTCGATCTATGGATTGGTTTCATGGATTCACCGCCTGAAGGTTTTGTTGCGCGTCATCTTATCGATTGTAATTTTGTATTAGCAGCGAGCCCTGCTTACCTTGCAAAACATGGCGTGCCTTATCACCCTAATGATCTGAAGGATCATAATTGCATTACGTACTTTAGCCGAGAGCGTAAAGACAATGTATGGAGCTTTCGTAAAGAAGAAGAGAGCCATCAGATCAAAGTAAAAGGGAACTATCGTGTCGACTCGGCAGATTCGATTCGTGATGCAACATTAACGGGTAACGGTATTGGCTACCTTGCCACGTACTTACTGAAGGATGAATTGCAGAAAGGGCAATTAATACGCCTTATGCCTGATTGGGATTTGACCCAATATATGCCGCTATATGCCGTTTATCCTCGGCATAAATACCTGCCACAAAAGGTGCAAGTATTTATCGATTTCATACGAAGCCACATTGGAAGGCCAGCTTACTGGGATCGAAGTATCTTTTAATCGCTGTAAAAACAACCGTTCTTAAAGGGACGGTTGTGTGATCAAACTCTCAAAACACCCTCAATTGTCACTGGTGAAGACAATAGTATCCCGCTACAGAACTAATCCTGCCGATTTCGTTTGCTTTGCTCAAATAGCCATCAAATCCCCCTGTCAATGTTAATTGCATGTAATTTTGCATAACAATTTGATCCTTGTCACATTTCGTTACTTCACTAAAATGCGTCCGCAATCGTTTACTAAAACAATAACAGTGGAGAATGACCGTGAATTACTTGGTCAGTGTATTAGGTATCATTACGCTATTTGCGGTTGCCGTATTATTTTCAGAAAATCGCCGAGCAATTAACTTGCGGACTGTCGGTGGTGCTTTTTCCATCCAGCTTATTTTTGCAGGCTTCATCTTATATGTACCGGTTGGCCGTGAAGTATTAAACAGCGTGTCTGATGCGGTATCGGGTATTATTGGCTACGGTCGAGTGGGTACTGAGTTTCTATTTGGTGAACTAGCACAGTTTAAATTGGGCTTTATCTTCGCTGTTAACGTACTGCCAACTATTGTGTTCTTTTCTGCGCTTATCTCTGTACTTTATTACTTAGGTGTAATGGGATGGGTTATAAGTGGTTTAGGTGGGTTACTTCAGCGTTTCCTTGGCACAAGCCGCACTGAGTCAATGTCTGCTACTGCTAATATTTTTGTAGGTTCTGTTGAAGCCCCTCTTGTTGTTCGTCCTTATTTATTGAAAATGAGCCGCTCTGAATTATTTGCAGTGATGGTAGGTGGTTTAGCCTCTGTTGCAGGTGGCACAATGGTTGGCTACGCTGGCTTAGGTGTTGATATTAGCTATTTGATTGCTGCAAGCTTCATGTCTGCCCCTGCTGGTTTGATGATGGCAAAAATTTTAGTGCCACAAACTGAAGTTGTTACTGAAGAGTCACAAATGGCAGATGAAGAAGATGATGAGCCTGTTAATATCATCGATGCCGCTTCACGTGGTGCCCTGAGTGGTTTGCAAATTGCTGCGGCGGTAGGTGCAAGTTTACTGGCAATTATTAGTTTAATCGCATTAATCAACGGTGGTTTAGGCCACATTGGCAACTGGGTTGGCATTGATAACTTTAGCCTAGAACTTATCTTTGGTTACTTATTCGCCCCTGTTGCTTGGTTGATTGGTGTGCCTTGGTCTGAAGCAATGGTTGCTGCAAGTTTGATTGGTAAGAAAATTGCGGTGAATGAATTTGTTGCCTTTGCAGACTTAATGGAAGTTAAAGATCAGCTAAGTGCTCATTCACAAGCGATTGTTACTTTTGCACTGTGTGGCTTTGCTAATTTAACCTCGATTGCAATGCTAATGGGTGGGCTAGGTGGCGTTGTACCAAGCCGTCGTCCTGATATTGCTCGTTTAGGCATTAAAGCTATTTTTGCTGCTACATTATCAAACTTAATGAGTGCAACCGTTGCGGGTATCTTCTTATCGTTTTAATGCGATGCTTAAGTACGTGTCTAGATAGATATTGCAATAACGATATACGATAGAAAGAACAGAGGGCTTAGGCCCTCTGTTTGTGTATCTGATGAATACAATGGAAGAGGCTGGGGTATTATTCCGGCAATAAGAAAGCCCGCACTGAATGCGGGCTTAATACTTTCTTTGTGCAAGACCTAAGGACAACATAATACTAGTCACAGCGGCTCTTCTCCGTGTCTCAAATATGATAATATAGAGTATACAACATGAACGAATAGTGCTTTGTTGATGCTTTTTCTCATGTTTATGAACAAAGAATATATTTTAAGTTGTTATCATTTAAGCCGATTCATTAAATAGTAGATACGTATTATGAAATCACCTGTTGATAAATTATTAGGTAAGCATCAAGATTTGATTCATACCGATGGAATGAAAGTAACATCTCATACTCATCGAGAAGATAATGAAAATTGGTTTTTACATACGTTGATGATTGAAGGTTGCGATGCGCCGTTCAAATTTAAGCGAAAAAAGAGATACAAAAACCTGAAAGGGAAGCTTGTTAATATGACCTATTACGTTGATTACGATATCGTTGCAGGTTTCGAGATTGAAACTATGCGAGTGGTTAGAATCAAATTGCATTAGGTAAGCACTATACTGCACCAACGTATGTTAATGCAGTACTCTTGTTTTTAATTGGGGGGTTGACTGGATGTTTATTGGGTCTTGGTTGCGTTTTCCCAATCTGTAAGTAGTTTCATTATCTGGCGTGAATCTTTCGGTGTTGCTGCTGGTCGTTGAAGCGATGATTGTTTCTTTTCTAAGGCTGCACGAATCAACCTTACTTGATACAAGAACCCGTTACCTTGTGCGGGTACGGTAATTATTTCACCTTGTTGCTCGTAAGTGGTGATCACCAGTTGATTACCCTCTGCTTCTGGCAACCAAGGGTTAGAGATTAGCTGTAAACTGCCTTTACTGCCCAGTACTGTAAATTCAGCATGTAAGCCATAATCTTCAGCGGTATGAAGCTGACAAAGTGTTCCGTTTGAAAATTGAATAGTTGCCGCCGATTCACAAATGTTCCCATCTTCACCACGTCGCCCTGATGCAGTAACCGTATAGTTATCAAAAATAATATCGCCAAACGCTTGCTGCATGATCAAATGGGCAAGCGATGCAGGGTAGCAACCTAAGTTATACAGTGCACCTTTGCTTTCAGGGTTAACGAACTGGGCGATAGAGGCACAATATTGACCGTTGATTGAGCGAATATCGCCAATGACATCATTATTAATCACGTCACTGATTTTTTTTGCAAGTGGGTGCGTGAGGTACATTAAACCTTCAGCAAAGAAAACATTATTTTTTGCGACTGCTGCTAATGCTTCGTCGGTTTTAGCCATATCAACAGAGAGTGATTTCTCACAAAGGATCGCTTTACCCGCATTGGCCGCTTTAATTATAAAGTCATGATGCAGGTGGTTGGGCAGGGCGATATAAATAATATCAACATTATCATCGTTAATCAGGGCATCGTAATCGTTGTATATATGCGTAATGCCATACTTTTCTGCAAAGGAAGCTAAAGGTGCTTGCGAACGTCCAGCAACAGAGTACAGCGTTGTATTGCCTTCTTCTACAATTGCATCTGCCATTACACCAGAAATAAAGCTGGTGCCTAGAATGCCCCAATTAAGTGTATTTTCCATTATTTTATGTCCGCGGTAAGTAGTTGGGTTTCAAATGCTTGGACGAGATCGGTTAGCCCTGCCTGAATAAAACGTTGGGTGTGCTCTGCATGAAAGTGTGTATCAAAAGCTTCTTGGTTGTCATAGCGCTCCCAAAAGATAAATCGACGGGGGTCTTTCTGATCTTGAAGAGGAATTGCCATTGAGCATCCTTCTTCGCTGTTCATACCGTCACAAAAATCTTGAATAGCCGCGATAGCAACATTGAGGTCGCTCTCGGGTTTAATGCGTAGTTCTGCAGTAATGAACAAGCCTTGCTTAAACATAATGTTTTCCAAATCTATCAAAAGTAGCAATATGAAAAAAGTATCATTGTGAAAAATGTAGCAGTGCGAAAAACACTGCACAAAAAACAGTGATATAAAAAGTAAGAGGGTTAATTTAATTGACTCTCCGTAGTTGATAAACCATCATTTGGTTTGTTATTTATAAACTATAGGTTGTTAATGTGGATCGGTTAAAAAGTATGCAAGCATTTGTTTCTGTTGTTCAACACGGCAGTTTTTCAGGGGCTACTGCTGACTGCTCTGTTACCCCAACCATGATAGGTAAACACATCAAGTTTCTGGAAGTACACCTTGGTACTAAGCTATTAAACCGAACGACGCGCAAGCAATCTTTAACGGAAGCTGGGCAGATTTACTACTTGGAATGTAAGCGAATATTAGATGATATAGCAGAGGCCGAGAACAGTTTACAAACGTTGGAAAACAAGCCAAAAGGCACGGTACGTATTAATTCGCCTGTTACGTTTGGCAATATTGTTTTGGCACCAATCGTTGCTGATTTTTTACAAGACTATCCTGAGATTAATATCGATTTTACATTAGACAATAGTTTGATTGACCCATTACATGATCCTTTTGATCTTGTGATCCGTATTGGTGAACTGGCGAACTCATCATTAATTGCCCGTGAAATAGCACGGTATGAAATGGTATTTTGCGCATCAGCAAACTATCTATCGGAATGTGGAACCCCAACATCACTCGATGAGTTGTTAAGGCACCAGTGTTTAGGATTTAGCTACGGAGACGTTAACGCCAACCTTGCCTTGCGACTAGACACGTTAGCGTTTGATAAGCAGCATACACGGCTTATATCTAACAGCGGGCAAGCATTGAAGGTGGCAGCTTTAAAAGGTGCGGGTATCTTACTTCAACCCCGTTTACTGCTAAATGATGAACTCAGTAGTGGGCAATTAGTTGAAATTCTAAGTAGCGATACACCAAAACCAATGCCTGTACATCTTTTATATAAGCACAAAGCATTGCCGTTAAAAACACGCGCCTTTGTTGATTTTTTATTAGCGGCAATACACCGTACGAAGTAAGACAAGCCGTGGCTATGAAAGAACAGTCCAACTATAAAGGCTATCTGTTTAGCCTTTAAGGTTACACCTGCCGCCTTTAATGTAACGAATATTGCGATATTCAGCTGTGATAGGCACACTGTTCTGATCAAACTCGCCAGCCCATCCCGATATTTCACTGTCTGTTGCCCATATATTCGCCATTATGCGCAGTGGGCTATCTGTACTCTTTGGTATGGGATCTGATGATGTATTTTTAACTTTGAATACAAGTTTTCCATCAATAAACCATTGAATAGCATGTTTAGTCCATTTAATCCCATAACGGTGAAAATCTTCAGAAGCATCAAAATCTAAGAAGATGATTCTTGCATGATCACTGGTGTAATTATCATCGTTTGTCCAATAATTAATTTGTAGCAGGTCGGTATTATTACCTAAAAATTCAATATCGATTTCGTTATGTTTACCATTGCTTGTCTCCGTTCTATCGTACGGCCCTGCAAATAAGAAAAAGGACGTAATCACGCCATCTGCAGCAGCGGGCTTAATTTCTGCTTCAAAGCATCCGTAGCTATAAAAATCATTGCTACGTAATTCCCCTGATTGAAAAGTAAGATTTTGCGGATCTGTTGAATCTGGCGTATTAGAAAGTGTAATTGCCATTCCGTTTGTTGAAAAAGAAATAGCTTCAGATTCCCAGCGATTAATAAAAGGAAAACCATTACTCCAGCCATCAGCTAGCCACCATAACTGATCATTCATATTCGTTAGCGGATCATCAAAGCTAGTTGCTGAAAATGACGGTGTAGCAACTAAAAGAGCTATAAATAAAGGCATTGTGCGAAATGAAGAAGATGAGGTCATAGAGTCATACTTTTTAATGAGTGAAGTACAAAAGTGTAGCAGTGAGATTAAACGATGAAGGTTGAACTGTGTGCCAAACATAAGACAAAAGTGCATTAAATGGTATTTATCTGAGAATGAAGACTAGTTAGTTGTAGTGGGGGTTAAAATAGCCTTATTGCCACGCGATTTGTACCAAAGTGACACTAAAATCAGAGAATTTGTATTGATGTTGTACGATGCATTTGGTGCGTTATTTTTATAAATACCTGTAGGAATAACACGAGAACTTCGACTGTTCTGAATAACAGCTTGTCTTAAAACATCACTAAACGCATCTTCAAAAATAACACTCAGACCAAATGCTATTTTGTTGCTAAATACTTGTGGGTTTTCGATGGGTTTCCCCCCCGGTGAGGTGCTTAACCAGCTTTTGCCGTAGAAATAGATATTGTTATAAGAAAACCATGGGCTTTTACTTATCGCATCTTCAGAGAACATCCATAATTTTTTTGATTGATTATATTGTTGCTTATGTAATTGGTAAATAGGTTCAAGTTGATTCCACCAGGCTGCATTCTCACCGAGTTCAATGGCTTGTAATACATATGGATCAGTGGTGAAAAAAGGGACATTACGAGTATCTATATATAGTGGGATATCATTAATATTTATGATTTTAGTATGATCGCGATTAAAACTGCTGGCCACATCTAATCCTGCTAGTTGATAACCTTGTGCTGCGTATTGTAAATAGCCTAATCGCCCTTCCTGACGGTAAAGCTCATCATTCTTTTGATACCGCGTACCATAAAGCGTTTTTTTGTGCACAGCGCGAGTGAGTAACCAACGTTCGGTTATTATATTTACCTGTTTATGAAAATGTGGTTTTTGTTGAATGGTAATTTCCAGCCAGATAAGTAGCCGACCAATATCAAGTGCAGACCATCCGTTGCCATTTCTATTATTATTTTTACCCGATGGAAGTCCCGTTTCGGTGCTGTATTCACGGTTCGGTAATTGATCATTATAAAGCGGTATTGTTGATAAGGTGGTTAAAATACGGTTCAGTTTAGCATCTGCTTGCACAGTGGTGATCAATTCGAGTGCTTCTAGTGCAAGGGTTGCACCGATGTCGCTGGCGATATCCCACATCGTCGTATGGTGGTAGCCTTGGACAGAATCAGTTAACCCTGTTTTTTTGTTTTCATTTCGTTCGAAATAGTAACTTGCTTTTTTAGCAAGTAGCCATTCTTGCCTCGATATATTGTCGAGAGACAATACTATTTTAGTCTTTACTGTTGACGCGTTTACTTTATCTTGAAGAAGATTACTGCGAATATTTAATTGAGTGTTGTCATCGATAGGGATAGCAGGAGCAATAGCACGCCTTTGGAATGTGATTTTTTCTGGTAGTTGTTGGTTACTTTGTTGAGATACACTTCGCCCACCATAGAAGCTGGGTTGTTCTGGTTCTTTGCTCTCCTCATTGCTATAGGCGAAAAAACTCATAACAAACAATAAGCTTGTAACATAAATTCGGCATATTGTTAGTTGTGTTTTATGGCTTAGCATAATGAAGTCTCAATCCTTTGATATAATTAATATATGGTAAATATCTGATTATTCAAGATTAATGTCGTGATGTTAGTAAGGTTATGAGTAAATATGTGAATTTATGCTCTTCGTACATTTCTTATCATGAGAATAGTGTTTCGTAATTGAGACTGCATAAAGAAAGTGTTGGAATGTTGTCTTTGGGATTGTTTGAACTGAGTGTGATTCGTTATTATTAAATTAATATAAAAATAAGTGTCCATTTATTGTGCTAGGGATGGTTCGATTAACTATTGAGAATGAGTGAGATTTGTTGAAAGTGACCAGACCCAATAAGATTGTTTTTACTCAATCACATCCCTTAAAGCTGCAGATAGGTGCTGATTCGTTACATTTCAAGCGTGCTGATTTACCATTGTCAAATCAAGTGTTTACTTCTCGCTCCTATTTACTGCCTCGCTCATCGGCATTACGACTAAAAGCATATCTAGATGAAACTAAGCTATTTCTAAAGCCCTTCGGAATGTTGGATGAAGCGGATGTAGTGCTTGCATTTTCGTTTGGTGACGCACCAACGGTAAATCAACATCTACAACAAATCGCATTAAGTTGTCGAAAGGATAAGCCGTTATTACCCTTGTTATTACAACAAGAAATCGCTGACGGTATGGTATTAAATAACCGTGATATATACCACATCAAGGCTACGGAATATCAGACAACCACAGATGTTGCAGTAGCAGCTTTATCCCTTACACCAAAACGAAAAGTGATGATAGTTGCACAGGCGTGGCATGCTCAGCGCTGTATCGATACGTGTAAATCGTTAGGTTGGGACGTTATAGGCTTACGATGCTCTAATTTATTTCCCAAAGATGACCCTCAACCATGGGTACGTCACCCTCTAAATTGGGTGATAAAAGAGAGCCACAGAGAACAAGCGGCTGGCCATGAAATTAGTGAGCAATTTCAACTGATTTAGTTTACTTTATTGTCTCAAATTTCGGCATTTGTGCCTATACTTCATACTACACTGATGGAATATGGAGCAAGGGATTTTGCTAATAGATCAATTGAAGCTGGCTTTTACAGCGAGTAAGAAAGATATGGCTTTTGTTGGGCTATTTAGCCTAGCCATTAACTTCCTTGTTTTAACGCTGCCGCTGTACAGCTTGCAACTATTTGATCGCGTATTGAGCAGTTCAAGTTTAGATACACTGTTTGCTTTACTGACCATCGCTGTCGTATTGCTAACAGCACAAGCTATTATTGAACATCTTCGTACGCAGCTGCTTCAAAAATCGGGTTTAAAACTTGATGTATCACTGAGCCCCTCTTTATTAGCAGACAGTATTCGTCAATCGTCTAAGCAGAATCGTGTGAGCAAGCAAGGCTTGCAAGATCTTGCTGAATTACGTAATTTTTTAGTATCACCTTCTACCTCCGCTATTTTTGATATCCCTTGGATCCCCATTTTTTTAATCATCTTATTTATGCTTCATCCCTATATTGGCGCAATAGCATTAGTTGGCAGTATTATTTTTTCTATTCTGGCTATCTTAATGATGTATGCGGCAAGAAAGCCGAGTGAGCATTCTAAAAGCTTAGGTATGAAAACCAGTATGGAGTTGAACGATTACCTACGAAATGCCCCAACATTAAGAGCAATGGGTATGGCGGATAGTATTGGTTTAATTTGGAATCAGCGTAATAGAGAGCTGTTAAAACTGCAGTGGTTAGTCAATTCAAGAACAGGGCAATTACTCGCCATTAGTCGTTATTTTAGAACGCTATTACAAGTGGTTATTTTAACGGTTGGTGTAATGTTAGCGTTAGAACAGCAGCTTGGTACGGGGGCTATCATTGCTAGTTCCATTATTATGGCAAGAGTATTATCACCTTTTGAGCAAGCTGTTGCGGGTTGGAAATCATGGTATAGCGCGTATTTAGCTTATAAACGCTTAAGTCATTATGAAGGCGAAGTGTCGAGTGAAATGAAAACAGCACTACCAGAGCCAAAAGGTGAGCTACTGCTAAAGAATGTTGGTCTGCGGTTTGATAGTCAAAAAGAACCCGTATTACAGAATATTAGCTTTAAATTGGGGGCGGGTAATGCGTTGGCTATTATGGGCAATAGTGGTTCAGGTAAATCAACATTAGCATCAATGATTATGGGGATTCATCGACCGTCGATGGGGTCAATCAAGATCGATGGCGCTGCAATTGAGCTATGGCCTGAAGAGCAATTTGGTCGCCATATCGGTTTTTTACCTCAAGAGGTGGGGTTACTAACGGGTACGGTAGCTGAGAATATTTGTCGATTTAGTCAGGCTCCAGCAGAGAAAATTATTCACGCTGCACGCCTAGCTTGTATCCATGAATTGATCATTTCTTTACCGAACGGGTATGACACTTACCTAGGAGAAGGGGGGCTGCAGCTATCGGGTGGTCAGAAGCAACGTATCGGTTTGGCGCGTGCTATTTTCTCAAATCCAAGCTTACTTATTTTAGATGAGCCGAATTCAAATTTAGATCCTGAAGGGGAGGTCGCATTAGCGATTGTCCTTCAATACTGCAAAGAAAATGCAATTACAGTGGTGATGATTAGCCATCGCCCTGGTTTTTTACGTCAAATGGATTGGGTTATTGTATTAAAAGACGGCAAGATTGAAAAAGCGGGCACATGCGATAAGTTCTTAGGCGCAATGTCTGAAGTAGAAAAAGAGCCGTTACAAACCGCCGCTAATAATAATCCTAAAACGACTAATTCAAATCAATCTACTCCTCGAATATTAAGCTCTGATCAATCATCATTAAAAAAGACAGTAGCAAAACAAGCAGAAGTAATGGGAGATAACCGTGGATAAATCAGAATTTGATACGAATCGATTAATCTGGGTTGGATGTATTTTCATTATTCTCGCTGTAGGTGGCTTTATTTTATGGGCAACAACCGCAAAGCTTAGTTCTGCATCGGTTGCTTCTGGTACGTTAGTTGTAGAGTCACAGCGTAAGAAGGTGCAGCACCTTGAGGGTGGTTGGGTAAAAGCAATATATGTGTCGGAAGGTCAAAAAGTGAAAGTGGGTGACGTATTGGTTGAGCTTGCAAACAGTCGAGCTGAATCTGATTTTCGTCGCTTAATATTACGCGCTGTTTCTCTGCAAGCACAGCACGATCGTTTATCGACTGAATTGAGTAACCGAAAAGATCTTGTATGGAGCAATCTTTTTTTTGATGAAGTGGAAGAAGGGCAGTTGGCCAATATTATTAATAGCCAACAGCTGCAATATCAACAATCGGTGCTTCATGAAGAGCTTCGAGAAGGTCAATACCAACAACGAAAAGTGTTATTACAAGAACAAATCAGAGGTACAGGTTTTCAGCTTAGTGCGATTCAACGTCAGTTAGATTTGGCTAACGAAGAAATACAGATGACGATGAGTTTACTTAAAAAAGGCTTTGTTTCAAAAACACGCGTACTTGAAATTAAGCGTTATCATGCGGGTATTGACGCTCAAAAAGCAGAACTAGAAGGCGAAAGTGAAGTATTAACACAACAGTTATTGTCTTTAAAACAAGGCCATAAATCTGAAATTATTGAATTTAAGCAGGGGCTTACAGCTCAACTTGAGCAATCAGAAAAAGAACTGCGTGATGTTAAGCAAGCGCTTAAGTCAGCAAGAGATGTACGTGAAAGAGTCAAAATTCGTAGTGAACACACAGGTACTGTGGTTGGACTAAACGTGCACAGTGTAGGTGGTGTGGTTAATGCGGGTGATGTCATTATGGAAATAGTGCCAGATAGTGATGCGTTGATTGTTGAAGCTGTAGTTAAACCGGAAGACATTGATGTGGTCCGTCAAGGCTTGACAGCAAAAGTGCGATTGAGTGCTTACAATATTCGTCGTACGCCACCTGTTCAAGGGGAGGTCATTTATGTTGCAGCAGACAGGCTTCAACCTCGAACGGACAATAGCCCTACAGGTTATGTTGTCAAAGTGAAGCTAGACTCAGATGAAATTAAGATATTAGGTAATATTGAACTGTACCCGGGTATGCCTACTGAAGTCTTTATACTATTGGAAGATAAAACATTATGGGACTATTTAACGGCACCGTTATTTAGCTCTTATTATCGAGCATTTAGAGAGTCATGATTTAAGGGAATTGATATTAGCTTAAGTCATGCCTTTTTATAGAGGCTCACTATTGGCTATTACAAGTGGTTATTTAGTTTGGGTAATATAGGTTAGCTCATAAAGGGATAGGAGAGTTTCTCATGGTTTTTTGGTTAAGCTTTTATGTGTTCTTTTTTGTTGTATCTGTGTGTATTGGATATCGCAAAGGTAATCTAATCGCGGGTGTGTTATTAGGTTATGTTCTTGGTCCTATTGGGGCTATATTGATGTATTTAAGTAAAGATCGTAAGCATATTGAATGTCCTTCGTGTCATGCGAATATCCATAAGAGCTCTTATTTTTGTCCCGAGTGTCGAAATAAAGTGATGAATGCTACGGTTTAAAAACTCACTTTAACGAGCATTTTGAGAAAACAAAAAGCCACTCGAAGATGAAGTGGCTTTTGTGTATAAGAGACTAATGAGTTAGCTTATTTCCGAGCCATTAAAGTTAATCTTGTCGGCGTCGCTATCACTCCAGATCGTAACCTCATTACCGTCACCATTACTGAACGTGTAGCCAAACAATCCATCTGCATCAATATTGCTGGCTTCGTAGGCCTCGCGCAGCTCACTGGATAAGTCAGCGTTGTTATCTGATAGCTCCCAACCAAATCCTTCTAGTTGCAGTGAATCTGCTCCTGAGCATACGAATTGTCCGTTGGTTGCACTGTCGGTTTCGTTTAACAGTACTTTATCTAAAGTAACTTTCAGTTGAGCATCATTTGCATTGACGACAACCCCTTCAATTTGTTGAAGTGCAGGTTGTGTCATGTCAATAACCTGCCCGTTGTTGTCGCTACCAACCGATAATAGGTCGAACCCATCGCCACCATTAATGTTGGTGTCGTTCTTATCGAAGATTAATGTATCGTTACCGCTACCCGCAAATAATTGGTCAATACCAGCACCACCATCTAGTACATCATCGCCACTTTGGCCAAAGAGTAAGTCATTACCTGAATCACCATAAAGAGTATCGTTACCGATGCCTCCATCAAGATTATCGTCGTTATCACCGCCAGCTAATGTGTCGTTATCATCCCCACCAGATAATGTATCTGCGCCACTACCACCGGTTAATGTGTCACTCCCAGAACCGCCGTATAAGGTATCTGCTCCAGTATCTCCAGATAGAGAGTCGTTCCCTGTTTCACCATAAAGAACATCATCACCTGAACCACCTTTTAAGGTGTCATTTCCTTCGCCTGCCCACAATGTGTCAGTACCTGAATCACCTTTAAGCGTATCGTTACCAATATCACCTTTTAAGGTATCGTTTCCTGAGCCACCAGAGAGGATATCATTACCACTCCCACCATCTAGCTGATCGTCGTTATTTTGCCCATAAAGCTTGTCATCACCGTCGTCGCCAGTGAGCACATCGTTACCACTGCCGCCGTATAACTTGTCGTTGTCAGCGCCACCTGAAAGTGTATCATTACCGGAACCCGCACTCAGTGTATCTGCACCTTGACCACCAGATAGTAAGTCTGAACCGGAACCCGATGTGAGTTTATCGTTACCTTCGCCACCGTCTAACGTGTTGTCGCCAGAACTGGCACTAAGCGTATCGTTACCTAACCCACCACTTAGGCTGTCGTTTCCAGCGCCTGTTGTTAAGGTATCATTACCAGCGTCGCCATCTAATATATTGTTACCAGAATCGGCACTGAGTATATCGTCACCCTCACCACCACTTAAGGTGTCATTTCCAGAACCAGCGGTTAGGGTATCATCGCCATCACCACCTTCGAGGGTGTCATTACCGTCAAAGCCTTCTAAACGGTCATCGCCTGCATCGCCCCGCAAAATGTCATCGCCAGCAGCGCCGTAAAGCGTGTCATCGTCGTCACCACCTTCAAGAGTATTATTGCCGCTATTTGCATGTAGCTCATCGTTTCCGGTACCGCCAAAAAGTTGATCGTCCCCGTCCCCGGCAAAGAGTTTGTCTTCGCCATCGCCACCCAGTAAAACGTCGTTGCCATCACCACCAAGTAGAATATCGTCGCCTAGTCCACCAGAAAGAGTGTCACTGCCAGCTCCTCCTTCAATAGTATCTATGCCTGCTCCGCCTGAAAGATTATCATTGCCTTCGGCACCGCTCAGATGGTCAGCTCCTGAACCAGCAATAGCCGTGTCATTACCGCTACCGCCATAGAGGATATTGTCACCTTCACCAAGGTCGATGGTGTTATTACCGGCTTCGCCATAAACCGTATCGTTACCGTCACCAGCGGTAATTGTATCGTTACCTTCACCCGCATAGAGGGAATCATCACCCGCGCCACCTTGAATCGTATCTTGGTCTGCACCGCCGTATAACGTATCGTTTTGGTCGCTACCGATCAATGTATCATCACCCGTACCGCCAAATATCTGATGACTACCTGTTGCTGCTGCGGTTAGCGTATCATCCCCCCCTTCACCAAGAACCGTATCTTGACCATCATCTGTAATCGTATCGTTACCATCACCACCTGCGAGGAAGTCATACCCATCACCACCGATTAATGTATCTGCACCGGCACCACCAAATAATGCATCGTCACCGTCACCACCTTTAAGTAAATCGTCACCTGAGCCAGCATCAATGTGATCATCGCCAAGCCCTGCGTTAATGGTGTCATCACCATCACCGGCAAAGATTTGGTCGTTGCCGTCGCCTGCATCAATGGTATCGCTGTTAATACCACCATAAATGTTATCAGCACCTGATCCTGCTGTGATTTGATTGCTACCCGCTTCGCCATAAATCGTATCGTCGCCATCACCCGCATTGATGATGTCATCACCGCTACCGGCATAAATGGTGTCATTACCTGCGTTCGACGTAATCGTATCGTTGCCTGAACCGCCGCCAAGAATGTCGCTTTCGTCGGCACTCACAAGGGTATCGTTACCGGCATCGCCATAAAGCTGGCTTACACCTAAACCGCCGTCAAGGCTGTCATTACCGTCGCCTCCGGCTAAAAGGTCATTACCTTCTCCACCGAGCAAGGTATCGTTACCTACACCTCCGACTAAGATATCATTACCATCACCGCCGTCTAAACTATCGTTACCAGAGCCGCCAAGTAAGGTATCTTCCCCTTCAGCGCCTTGCAGGTTGTCATCACCGCTATTACCTTCGAGTAAGTCATCACCTTGTCCTGCAAATAGGGTATCGTTATCGCTGCCACCATAAAGGGCATCGCTTTCAATAGAACCCGTTAGTGTATCGTCGCCTTGTCCACCAAAGAGTGAGCTGCTGTTAGTACCAGCGGTAATGGTATCGTCACCATCTTCGCCATAAAGTGCGTTATTTCCTTGCTCTCCATAAAGAGTATCGTCACCCGCGCCAGCATAAACAGTATCGGCCCCTTCACCTGCATAGATTGTATCTGTACCTGCTCCGGCGAATACTTCATCGTTACCTGTACCAGAGTGAATGGAATCATTTCCACTACCGGTGAATACCTCATCATCACCCAGGCCTGATGTGATTGTATTATTTCCGTCACCTGCATAAACAACATCATCACCGTCACCAGCATCAATGGTGTCATTACCTTCGGCACTGTAAATTGTGTCGTTATCAATACCTGTATTAATGATGTTATCGCCAGCACCAGCAAAAATGGTATCGTGTCCTGAGCCCGTATTGATAGTATCGTTGCCTGTGTCGGTATAAACCGTATCGTCGCCATCACCTGCGGTTACAGTATTATTGCCAGTTTCACCATAAATGGTATCGTTACCTGTACCGCCATCAATGATGTCATCACCTGTACCTGCGTAGATGAAATCATCACCTGCACCTGCGTTAATGATGTCGTGCCCTTCGTTAGCGTGAAGTATATCGGAGCCTTCTCCGCCATCTAATACGTCATTACCTTCACCACCGAATAGTTGATCATTATCAGCGCCACCGACTAGTTGGTCGTTGCCGAGTCCACCGTAGACCATGTCGTCGCCAGCACCACCCGTAATGATATCGTCGCCAACTTCCCCGAATAATTGATCATTCCCTTCATCACCCGACAGGTTATCGCTACCATCTCCGCCGAGTAGCAAGTCATTACCTGCTCCACCTTCAATAACATCAGCGCCATCGCCGCCTAAAACAAAGTCATCGCCAGCACCACCCGTAATGATATCGTCACCAGTATCACCGTGAATTTCATCATTTCCTTCGCCGCCAGATAGGGTGTCAGTGCCTAAGCCTCCGAATAAACTGTCGTTACCTGTGCCCCCGATTAGCGTGTCATTACCATCATCACCCAGTAAGATATCGTTACCAGCGCCACCGTCGATAATATCGTCACCCAATTCACCTAAAAGTGTGTCATCCCCATCTTCGCCGAATAATGTATCGTTACCATCACTGCCTAAAAGTGTATCGTTGTCTGAACCGCCATAAAGTGTGTCGTCGCCATTACCACCCACGAGCACATCATCGCCTTCATCTCCATAAAGGGTATCGTCGTTGATATCGCCGTCGATGAAGTCATTGCCTGTACCACCGTAAATCGTATCTGAACCTTGTTGCCCAAATAGACTATCGTTACCCGAACCACCAGAAATGGTGTCGTCGTATATATTGTTAGCGATGAATTCTACTGATTCAATATCAGTAATTGCATTGCCGTCGGGATCAACCAGCGTGAATGCAATTAGTTGTTCAGTACCAACTTCGGTAGCAGTGAAAGTTATATCAACAATAACATCACCATTTTCATCAACCGTTGCAGGTACTGTTTTTATAACATTACCGTCTTGATCTGTTAACTCGACGATGATTGTCGTGAATGCAGTATTAACGGAAAATTTGGTTGTTATTGAACCAGATTGATCAACGACATAATTACCTAGGCGAACACTATGAGAAACTTGTTCTTCATCAGGGGAAGCTGTGTATTCATATACGGTTTGTGCATTCCCCCAATTGTCATTCGTAGCTGGTTCTGCGGGGGGCTCAGTGCCATATTCGACATCGCCAAAAATGGTATCAGCACCATCACCTCCAGATAAAAGGTCACTACCTTCACCACCTGCAACAAAATCATCGCCTGCTTTTGCATCTACTTCATCACTACCAGAACGTACGTTGATGTTATCGTCTTGAGCTGTCCCTTCGACTTTATCGTTGAACTTTGTTCCTTCCATTTGAACCTCTCGATATTGGTTAATACGCCGTCTATGTGATGGCAGTCGATATGTGATAATCATGTGTGTAAATTTAGGCATTAATAATGCCAAAAATTAACGTTTTTTTTAAAACCAAATAATCATCAAATTAAACATCACTAAAACAAAGTACTTAGTGATTAAGTTTTTGTTTATTAATGTTTTTTGTTTGCGCTATTGTATGTGCTGCATATTAAAGGCACTCAATGAAGGGTAGTGTTTTTTCTGGGTATTGCCACTGAGTGTGTATGCAATTCTATGCTTACTTTCATTTTGAGAGGATAAATTGAAAAAAGAAGACTGTAGGGTATTTTTAAAATGCGAAATCAGAAGGTAAAAGAGTAGGCTATGGTAAAAGCACCATCTATAAATCGCCCTGTATCTTTTCCTCGGTCTGATGGATGCCAGCGGTTACCTGAGTAGTTGTTATATTGAATGGTAATTGTTCCGGGGTGCCAATCGAAATACCCAAATCCATAGGTAAAATCAGGATTCCAAGGCTGCTTTTGGCTGCTATCAAAATAATAAAATGCAGTCGCATTTACATACCAATTTCCAAATATTGCATATTTACACCCTAAGCTCAGCGTCTTATGACCTTTTTTGTAGGTTGTTGATGCAAGATCGAAGTATTCAGGCGTGAAGTTAAAATCTGTTTGACAGCCTATCGCCCCTTCATCTGTAAAAGACAGCCAATCGATAAAGGGTTTAGTGATAGGGAACTTCCAACCCAAAGACCATGTTCCTTGATCAAAGTGCGTGACGGGTTGCTCTTCTGTTGCTTTAAAGCGATTACCACCGTAGTTGGCGTACATCAAACTGAAGGTATAAGGACGCCAATCACTGTAGCCAAAAACATACGTAAAATCAGGGTTCCATGCTTGTTGTTGATCACCGTCTATATAGTAATACAGTGTGCTAGAGATAAACCAGTTACCTAGAATTGTGTATTTTAGCGATAACGTTGCGGTTGCGTTATTGTTAGTTGGCCCAGTCGTGGCATTGGCGGGTAGGTTAGCTGCGGATGTTTGAAGCATAGGATAACCAAGCGCAATGTTACCGCTTAAACCGTGTAACCATGAACGATCTTCACCATCGGTATCCCATTCCTCAAACGGTAAATCAAAAGAACTGGATACACCTTTCCAAATTAAGTCAGATTCAGCGGGCTCAGGCTCTTCATCTAAGCTAATGGCTTTTGTGAGGTTGGGTGATATCGGTTTGGGGGCTTGTTTAGCCGTTTCAGCCATATATTCACTCGACATCACATCAGATGAGCATAGTAAACAAAATAAATAGAGATATAATCCTTTGTGCATAAGCTTGCTTATAGTGGCTAAATTTACAGACAATAGAGTGATATGAACTTACAAGTAATTAATAAGTTACACCTAACTTAATCATCAAGTGATTTTTTTGTCTAATTTTTTGGCTAACGTCATAAAGATTACTAGACTCTGTTATATATGCCATATGTTTCTGATAAGTTGAATTTAATCTTAGCTAATGCAGTCGTTTTTCATGCAGAGTAAGAATGAAAAGAAGGTACGACATTTATGAGAGACATTTTATTGGTTGATGACAATCGAACAATGCTTATGTTTATGGAAAAAATGCTGACAAAGCGTGGTTTCAATGTCATTACAGCAAGTGATGGTTTGCAAGCTTTGGAAGTGTTGAAAGTCAATGCTCATATACAGTTTGTACTCAGTGATTGGATGATGCCTGAGATGGACGGCATAGAATTGTGCGCACGTTTAAAATCAGGTGATTACTCGAGATATATATTCTTCGTTTTGCTATCAGGAAAAGATGATCAAGCTTCGATAATCAATGGTATTAATGCAGGGGCTGATGATTTTGTTGTAAAAGATACCCATGTCGATGAACTTGATGCACGTATTCGAGCAGGGTTTAGAACATTAGCGCTACACAATCAAATCACAGAAAAAAATAGTGAGCTTGATGGAGCTTATGCGACCATTAAGAAAGATCTAGAGTCTGCCGGTGAGCTTGTTCGTCGTTTGTTACCATCCCAAAAGAAGCTGACAGGTGTCGAGCTCAGTTATGTATCTATACCCAGTGCTCAGATTGGTGGTGATATGTTGGGCTATATGCAGCTTGATGAAGAACATGTGGCGTTTTATTTGCTTGATGTTGCAGGGCATGGTGTGTCGTCTGCCTTGATGTCATTTTCTGTTCAACAAAGTATTTCAACAAATTCGGATAAAGGCTCAATCGTAAAAACGCAGATCTCAGAGCCACCGTATTATGCAATCACTTCACCAAAAGATGTACTTAAGCAACTCAATGATGTTTATTTAAGCGATGATGAAAATCTATTGTATTTCACCATGGTTTATTCTGTCCTAAATGTGAAAACGGGAATTTTATCGTTTTCGAGTGCAGGGCACCCACCTTTGGTTTGGCTACATGCCGTAACGAATGATGCTGAATTTATTGGTCAAGAAAGTTTTGTTGTCGGCGCATTTGATTTTGTTGAATACCAGACAGCACAAATTCAATTAGAACCGGGTGATAAAGTTTGGATATATTCAGATGGGCTTACAGAAGCAGAGAATGGAAAGAGACAATTTTCAGAAGAAGGGTTGAGACAGGCTGTTATCGATTTAAATCATCACTCCACTGCCGTTCAAACAGATTTATTGGTTAATCGAGTCAGAGATTGGCAAAAGTCAGAGCAATTTGATGATGATGTCAGCGTACTGGTAATAGAGTGGACAGGTTATTCAGAAGGGGATCAAACATGCAATACGAAGTTATCAACAAGGGTCAATGCACAGTTCTTCAAATAAATGAAGATAGATTTGATGCTAAATTGGCACCGAGTTTTCGTCAAGAAATCGAATCTTTAGCAGGCTGCATTGATTCACATCTTGTGCTGGACTTGACGAATGTTCGTTTTATGGATAGCAGCGGTCTTGGTGCTGTTATGGGCGTATATAAAAGGTTAAAGGGCAAAAAAATTAGTGTTGTTAATCCGCAGCGAGCAGTAAAAGAGCTCTTGAAGTTGACTCGAATGGACAAATTGATTTCGAGTTATGAAACCGTTGAAGACGCTGTTGAGACTACTGTATAAGGAATAGCTTTATGAAAGGGATGATTCTGGCTGCGGGCAAAGGAACGCGAGTAAAGCCAATAACACACACGATACCTAAACCAATGATTCCAATCCTTGGAAAGCCTGTGATGGAATCTATGATCCAACTCTTTGCCTCGCATGGGATTGATAAGATCGTTGTAAATACCAGCCATCTGGCTGAAGTGATAGAAAATTACTTTAGTGATGGGCACCATTTTAATGTTCAGCTTTCCTATTCTTACGAAGGGGAAATGAAAGACGGAAAATTTATCAGTAAAGCGTTAGGTTCTGCTGGTGGTATGAGAAAAATTCAAGACTTTTCCGGTTTTTTTGATGAAACATTTGTTGTTGTATGTGGTGATGCTTGGATAGATCTGGATTTAACGGAAGCAATCAGACGCCATAAAGAGTTAGGTGGTATTGCGACGATTATTTCAAAAGAGGTCGAATTAAGCGAGGTCAGCAAATATGGCGTAGTTGTTACTGATGATTATGGTCGAATCACTTCTTTTCAAGAAAAGCCAAGTGCGGAAGAAGCGTTGTCGACGCAGATTAACAGTGGTATTTATATTTTTGAGCCCGCGATCTTTGATTTTATTCCAAAGGAAGAAGAGTTCGATATTGGTAGCCAATTATTCCCCTTATTGGTTGAGAAAAATATCAGTTTCTATGCGACTAAAATGACGTTTCAGTGGTTAGATGTCGGCAATATTAGTGATATTTGGGGTGTTACCAGCGAAATATTGCACGGTAAAGTACCTGGTTATCCTATTCCTGGCACCCAAATTAAACCTGGAGTGTGGGTAGGCATAAATACGGTATTTGATTTCGATAAATGCAACATTACCCCTCCTGTCATTATTAGTAGTGGCTGTGAAATTCAAAATGGTGCGACCATTGTCGGTCCAGCCTTAATCGGTTCAAACTGCAAGATTGAATCTGAAGCGGTGATCAGTCAGAGCTTAGTGTGCGACTATATTCATATATCTGGCTCTGCATATATTGATAATAAAACTGTTTTTGGCGATTACTTTATTAGTCATGATGGTTTTACTCAATCTTTAATGGAAATGGATGCAATTCATATACTTAAAGATAGGCGCGTAACGCAATCTGTTGTTGTGAACAGAACAAATATTCCTGCTTTGACACCATAAAACTAGAATTTATATTCATTTATTTGTAAGGAACTGCCTGATGAAAACGGTTAAAAACGAATTCAAGCAGCAATATAAGAGTTCCCTTGAAGTATCTAGAAATATTGCAAATGATGTTAAGGCGTATTGGGCTGGTATTGGTTTAGGCCCTGATGTTATAGACCAAATCGAATTATGCTTAGTAGAAATGGTCAATAATGCGTACGAGCACGCTTATCATTCTGAAGATGGTTGTCCTATAGAGCTTACTTCTTATCTTAATGACAAGAATGAGTTAGTGACGGAGATATCTGATTATGGGCAATCAATGTCTAAGGATGAGTTTACAAAAGCAATTAATAATGAATTTATAGAGCCTGATCCTGATGACCCTGAAACATGGGCAACATCAGGACGTGGTTTTATTATTGTCGTGCAGTTAACTGATAGCCTTGAGTATATAAATTTAGGTGATAAGAATACATTCAAGTTATATAAAAATACGAATAGATAATATTTTAAAGGGGAAGTATGAGAATATTATGGCTAGTAATGGCTTTATTCTCATTATCATCTTGCGCTATAAATGATTCTAATTATAACTGGCACGTGAATACGCAAACTTTAGATGGAACATGGCAGCTTGAGATAATTGATGAAAAGCAAAATAACAGCAGCATTGAGAATGTTTATGTTCCCAATAATTGGCATTCAGTTGGAATAGAGCATGCTGGTGTTGCCTATTATCGTCGAGCATTTTCTATGAGGTCTATTAATAAAGAGGCACGATATTGGATAGATTTTAATGCTGTAGATTACTTTACTGAGGTTAGCTTAAACAATAAATTGGTTGGAAGTCATGAAGGGTACTTTTCCCCTTTTAAAGTTGAAGTCACAAATGATGTTGTGGTTGGTAGTAATCAATTAACAGTTCAGGTTAATAGCCCAAATGAAGAAATAATAAAAGATTGGTCATTAAATAAAACCTTAATTAAAGGCGTGCTTAATCATCATGATACACGTCCAGGAGGAGCATGGTCTGATCAAGGACAAGATTATAATTCTGGTGGTATATGGGGCTCAGTAGAATTACGTCAGACTGGTCCTATAGCCATAGATAACATAAAAATAGTGCCAATCGTTCTTGATGTTGAGCAAGCACTCACAACAGGTACCGTAAAAATAGAACTTGATAGTGCTTATCAAGGTAGCGCTATTATTGAAATAGAATTATCTCCTCTTGCTTCTCCTAATGCGATCCCTCAACGCTATGAAATAGATCAATACGTTCATAAAGGGCGACAAAATATTTCTTGGCTATTACCCATAGAAAAACGTGAACTATGGTGGCCATGGGACTGGGGGAACCCGACTCAATACAGCCTTGGTGTTTCAGTTCGAATCCCTAAAAATCAGAATGATAAAACAGGTGGCTTGAGTATATCAAAGCTAAAAACGTCTGATTCAAAGTTAACTAATATTGGATTTCGTCAAATTAGATATGATCAAGAAGCGGGGGCTTTCTATGTCAATAACCAACCCTATTTTATCCGTGGTACTAACTATATTGGTAGCCAATGGTTAGGTGAAATGGCAGAGCAAGATTATCGTAATGACTTGGAATTAATGCAGCAAGCTAACATTAATAGCATTCGAGTTCATGCGCATGTTGCTGGTCAAGCCTTGTATAAGGTTGCTGATGAATTTGGTTTTATTATTTGGCAAGACTTCCCATTGCAATGGGGCTACAGCGATTCCCCTGAATTTATTGAACAAGCAACCATTCAAGCAAAAGCAATGACAGATATGCTGTATAACCATCCATCAATCGCCTTTTGGTGTGGGCAAAATGAACCACCCTGGGATGCTAATTGGATGAAATATAAATATGAAACGTACAATCCCTCGAAAAATGTACAGCTGACAGAATCTATATATAAACAACTGCTACTGGCTAACGATAAAAGAGTCGTAAGAAAAGCATCGTATACCAAAGAACACCCTTGGTTAGGCTGGTATTCTGGTACTTATAAAGATTATAAAAATAAGCCTGCAACCCCGATTGTTAGCGAGTTTGGTGCTCAAGCAATGCCAGACTATTTGGCAATGAGAAACATACTTGAAGATGAGTACAGTTGGCCGTTAACAGAAAAAGCCATAGAAACGTTGAGTTATCATAATTATCAACCACATGAAACGTTAAATATCGCGAAAGTTTCTGAAGGTGAATCCTTATCACACTTCGTTAAAAATTCTCAAGAATATCAAAGATTAGTTACAAAATATGCAACGGAACACCTAAGATTGTATAAAGGTGAAGGGCTTGCTGCTATTTATCAATTTATGTTTGTAGATAGCTGGCCTGCAATTACATGGTCAGTGCTTGATAATGAAAGGAGAATAAAGCCTGGATATTTCGCACTGCAACAAGCTTATCAACCTGTGCTTATTGTGGCCTCTGTTAATAATGATGCCATGCTGCCAACTATTACAGTAACCGTTATTAATGACACGCTAGAAGAGTACCGTAATACGAGTTTAGTGGTTAAGAATATATATGATGATCGACGTTGGATAATTGATGATATTGATATTAAGAGTAACGCGCAGTCATCAATAATAACAGCTTCTGAATTGATAGGATTGTCAGAATACTTCACTTTGACCTTAATAGACCAAAGTGGTAACGAGATTAGTGAAAATAGCTATTTGTCGCAAGATTTAAAATGAAGAAAAATCAATAGGGCTAAATATGACAAGGATTGTCGCTTTACTATTATTAATTAGCATGAGCTACACGCTACATGCTAATGACTTAGTTGTGAATCAACTCGGTTACCACTCTGATGGTGCTAAAGCTGCTTATTGGATTACTGCTTCTAATACCAAAACAGTATCACTCATATCGCTAGATCGTGACAAAAAAGAGATTGAACTACCGTTAGGGGCGGTGACATCACTACCTGATAATAGAAGCGTGACTAAAATTGATTTTTCCAAGATAAATCAAACTGGTTGGTATGTGCTTAAATCGAATGTAAGTCAATCGGCTCCTTTTCAAATAACTTCGTCACCTTACCAAGAGCTAAGTGGGCGTCTTGTGCATGCTTTGTATTTACAACGCTCTGGTGTTGTAGTGAATGACCCAATTACAGGCATGCAAAGACCTAAAAGCCATGAAAAAGACGGCCTAGTGCTTCGAAAAGATGATTTCTATAATGCTGGACAGCCATTGGATATGACGGGTGGTTGGTATGACGCAGGTGATTTTGGTAAGTATGTTGCAACAACAACGATTACTGTTGCCCGCTTATTAGAAGCATACCGGCAAGCTCCTGAATATTTTAATGCGCAAACACTAGATAATAAATTAGTCAGTGTGCAGTTAAACAATGAGCAACTTCCATCGGTATTAGCAGAAGCTACTTTTGGTTTGGAATGGCTTGTGAAAATGCAACGTGGAGATGGTGCTGTTTATCGTAAGGTATCAGGCAAGGAGTGGCCAGCAAAAATAGCTCCTTGGCAAGATGCACAAGAACGTTATGTCTACGGTATTAGTACACCAGAAACCGCTAAGTTTGCAGCAACGATGGCGTTTGCTTCTCGAGTATTTAAACCTTATAAACCAGAAGATTCTCGCCGTTATTTGAAGGCAGCACTGCTCGCTTGGCATTATTTGGAACAAAACCCTGAGCAATATATTGATTGGCATGAAGATGATGATAGTGGTTCAGGCCCATACATTAAGAATGATGAAGATAAAGAAGAATCGTTAGAAACTGATGCTGACGACCGACTTTGGGCGCTTGCAGAGCTTTATTTAGCAACATCAAAAGAGAATTATTTGGCTCATTTTTTCTCGCTCTATGACGCAAGCTTTATCGATGTTTTTGAATGGAAAAATCCCATGGCGATGGGAGTCTGGCACCTTATTTTGGCGCTTGAAGACGAACAGAAAGAACGTTTAGTAAAAGACTTAAAGTTGGTTGCTGATAAATATGTAGAACAATCTCAACATTCACCCTTTGGCGTTGCTAACCAACGTTTTATTTGGGGTTCCAATAAGATGACAGCAGAAGCGGGAATACTTGTCGCGTGGTCTGACTTTGCTCAAGGTAAACCAAGCAATCATTCAACCGTTCAGTCTCAAATTGATTATCTGTTAGGAGCAAACGCTTTTAACCTTAGTTTTGTTACACAAGCGGGGACATATTCAGTAAGAAATCTTCACCATCTGTACCGTATTGCAACAGGGGTTAGCTTGCCGGGGTATTTAGTTGGTGGCCCAAATGAGAAAGCTCAGGCAGGTGTGGCTCCTAAAAACATGGGAATGCTGAGTTACATCGATAGCGAAAAATCTTATGCGGTAAATGAATTCGCTATTGACTATAACGCGAGCTTGATTGGTTTATTGGCTGTAAATCATGCCTATTTTAGACAAAAACAACCGGAGTGATAGAAGATGGACTTTTATTTTAAGGAGTTTGAACATCGGAAGCCACCAGAACCTGTGCCGCACAGCGTTCCCCGTGAATTACTGTATCAGTACTTGGCGACGTGTAATCTCACTCTGGGGGTTTGGTATTTATGGTGGCGATGGTCTTTTGCACTTAACTATGATGCGTTATGGTTTTCTTTGCCTTTGGCATTTGCAGAATCGTGTGCTTTTATTGGCTCATTACTCTTTACGTTCAATCTTTGGAAGACAAAAGATGAGCCCAAAAAAGAGCCACCGCATAAAATTGCAGAATGTGAAAATGGTAGCGAAGAAGATAGACCAATTAGCGTAGATGTTTTTTTTCCGTCTTACGATGAAGAGCCAGATCTGGTTCGCTTAAGTATCTTAGACGCACAAAAAATAACGTATCCTCATAATATCGAGATGAAAATTTATATTCTTGATGATGGAAAGCGTCCGTCAATGGCCGCTTTAGCTCAAGAGCTAGGCATTGAATATATTACACGTGAAGGGAATGAAGGTTTTAAAGCGGGTAACCTACGAAACGCATTAGAGCAGACGTATGGTGATTTCATCGTCATTTGTGATGCAGATACACGCCCTTTCCCTACGATTTTAGAGCATACCCTAGGGTATTTTCGAGACCCGGATGTTGCATGGGTGCAAACCCCACAATGGTTCTTTGATTTACCTGAAGGTGAACGACTTCCCGCTTGGTTAGATAGAAAAGTCGGTCGCGCGGGGGCATTCATTGGTAGAGGGGTTGAGCGATTGTATGGCCCCGTGACGTTAGGAGAAGATCCTTTCGTTAACGATCCTCAGATGTTTTACGACGTAATCCAACGTCGTCGTAATTGGGTTAATGCGTCTTTTTGTTGCGGTGCGGGTTCTATCCACCGTCGTGAAGCGGTAATGGAAGCTGCGCTTCGTAGCTACAGTGAACAAATCAGTAAAGAACATGATGCTGTTGAAAAGCAGATTCGAAAGCTGACAAAAGAAAAAACAGTCGATAAAGAAATATCGAATAACCTACGCCAAGAAATTTTATTTGATACGGAATTTACGCCATATAAATTTCACGTGTCAGAAGATATATATACATCGATTGTTTTGCATTCAGATACCGAAAGAACTTGGCGTTCGGTTCAGCACCCCGAAGTGGAAAGTAAAATGCTGTCGCCACAAGATTTACAAACGTGGACGGTTCAACGTTTTAAGTATTCTGGTGGCTCGATTGATATTTTTATGAACGATAATCCAATATTCCGTAAAGGCATGGATATTAAACAGAAGTTGATGTATGGCGCCAGTTTTTGGTCAAATTTATCGGCTATATGGAATATCATTTTCTTAGCGTGCCCCATCATTTACTTCTTAACAAGTATTGCGCCTGTTAGTGCGTATGACACCACGTTCTATTTGCACTTTTTACCCTTTGTATTAACGGCTGAACTGGCAATGATGGTCGGTACATGGGGGGTTGCTGGTTATAAGGGTAAAACGAATTTCTTATCCTTTTTCCCTGTGAATTTCCGTGCACTATGGACTGTGCTCAGAGGGCGAAAAATTAGTTTTCCAACCACGCCTAAAGAGCGACAAACGGGTACTTTTTTTAAGTTAGTTATACCGCAAATTATCGTATTTTCATTAAGTCTATTTAGTATGTTGTTTGCTTGGTTTAGTTATTCGACAGGGGCTTTCGGTAGTTATTCGTTTGGCGGTTTAGTCTTAAACAGTTTTTGGATTATCAACAATATGATGGCTATGTGGGGCATGATTGCGGCGGCATTTTGGACGCCACCATCTGATAAAAAGCAAGAACAGGAATCAGAGGAATTAGAATATGGAATTTAAAAAAGCGATGGTTAATGCCCGCCACCATTTTGTATTTATCGGGGGGTTAGCTACGGCACTTGTGATTGCGTTTACAATTGAAACGCGCGATTTTAATCAAGTT
Organism: Photobacterium profundum; assembly: GCF_003026285.1. Lineage (GTDB taxonomy): Bacteria > Pseudomonadota > Gammaproteobacteria > Enterobacterales > Vibrionaceae > Photobacterium > Photobacterium profundum. Next base: position 309,146 of record NZ_PYOD01000001.1, on the reverse strand, counting down.
TTAGGTAATTTAACATTTGAAACATCAGAACCTATTCCACTTCGCGAAAGCCGTATTCTAACGGAAGAAGAGTACGTATGGGCAACGACTGCCTGGGAATATTTTGATAATAACTATCAGCAGAATACGGGGCTGGTCAATTCAGTTGATGGTTATCCTTCAACCACAATGTGGGATACTGCATCGTATTTAATGGGGCTAATTTCAGCTGAAAAGTTGAATGTTATTAGTGATGCTGAATTTTCATTAAGAATGCAAAAAGCACTTCATACTTTGGCGCAGTTACCGTTAATCGAAGGCAAGCTACCGAATAAAGCTTATAACACTCAAACCTTAGAAATGGTGGATTACAGCAATACACCAACACCAAAAGGGATCGGTTGGTCTGCTATCGATATTGGTCGAATTTTAGTTCCACTTAATATCATGATTTGGCAATACCCGAAATTTAATAAGCATGTTAATGATGTACTAACACATTGGAATGTCAGTGAAATGATAGACCAAGGTTATCTCTATGGCTCCCGTCCTGCGAGTAAAGGTGATGGCTTTGAACTTGTACAAGAAGGGCGTATTGGTTATGAAGAATATGCCTCGAAAGCCTTATCGTTAATGGGGCGTGATGTCTTTAATGCAATGAAGTATATCGATTACTTGGAATTAAAAAACATTGATGGCGTCGAGATTCCAACAGATAGACGAGATCCTGCAAAATTCCATGCACATAACTATGTGGTGAGTGAATCTTACATTTTGGATGCGCTTGAATTTGGCTCCGATAGTGTATCTAAAATCTTCGCATTCCGCGTGTATAAAGCACAACAAAACCGTTATGACCGCACCGGCATCCTAACTGCAGTGAGCGAAGACAACGTGGATGAAGCCCCGTATTTTGTTTACAACACTGTATTTTCTGATGGTAAAGAGTGGAATGCGATAAGTGACGCAGGTGAAGACATGTCTCACCTAAAAACGTTATCAACGAAAGCAGCCTTTGGCTGGTACGCTTTATACGATACTCCTTATACATCTTTGTTAGTTGATGAAGCGAAAGATCTATTTGATGATAAAAAAGGTTGGTATTCAGGACGTTATGAAGATGATGGGCGAACCAATAAAGCAATAACAGCCAATACAAACGGCATTGTATTAGAGTCGTTGGCATATATTCAAAATGGCTCACTGCTAAGTGTGGGTGTGAAATAATAAACCTGTCGTGACTGATAGGATAATAAAGCGGTGTTGAGCTGCGTATATGTAGCTGTTGTATAGATAGGGAGTGTTTATGCGTTATATCACGGTTTGCCTACTAGGTTTAATGACAGTGGGGTGTGGGAATAAATACAACAGTTTTTCTAGCGATATTGTGGAAAAGAAAAGCCATTGGTCAACACCGCAGCCTCGTACAGGTAACTTGACTGAAAAAGAAATGGATATGGCTCGAATTGCTTGGAAGTATTTTGAAAATAACTACCAAGAATCGACCGGGCTAGTCAATGCTGTAAATAATTACCCATCAGTAACGTGGTGGGATGCTTCATCGTATTTGGCTGGCATGGTGAGTGCACTAGAACTTGGCATAATTGAAAAGGAAGAGTTTGATCATCGCTTTCTTCGCTTTGTTACTACATTAAATACGTTAGACCTTTTCAGAGGTGAGCTACCCAATAAAGCCTATAACACACAAACTGCTGCAAAAGTGGACTACGGTAACCAGCCTGGTGAAATAGGGTACTCTGCACTCGATTTAGGTCGATTACTTATTTGGCTCTATATCATTAAAAATAGATATCCAGAGTATGCGACGGGTATTGATTCTGCTTTATTACGATGGAACTACTGTAATGTCGTTGATGAGAACGGCACCATGTTTGGCGCATTACTCGAGAAAGACAAACCTGTGCAGTACCTGCAAGAAGGGCGTTTAGGTTACGAAGAGTATGCAGCAAAGGGGTTTGAGTTATGGGGATTCAATACAACGCAAGCTGCAATGCCAGAACCCTACAGTACGATAAATCTTTATGGGTATGATATTCCTTACGATACGCGTGACCCGCGTAAACTGAAAGCGCATAGTTACGTTGTAACTGAAAGTTATGTGTTAGATGGTATTGAGCTTGGTTGGGATTTAGTCTCAGATCGCTCGGCGCACAATAAAAGTTATTCACACGATTGGATGGCTGAATTTGCGTTACAAATATATCGTGTACAAGAGGAGCGCTATAAGCAAACGGGTATTATCACAGCAAGAACTGAGCACCAGCTAGCGGGTCCTCCGTATTTTGTGTATGACACTATTTATACCGATGGTTTTGCTTGGAATACTATTTCAGAAACCGGCGAGTTTTTACCCCAATATTCAGCTGTTGCGGTAAAAGGCGCAATGGGAATGTGGGCGTTATGGGATACCGAATACACAGATTTGTTATTTGATCATATTTCACACCTTTATGACCGAGAAAAAGGATTTTACGAAGGCATTTTTGAGAACGGCACGGGATTAATCAACACATTTACATCGAATAACAACGGTATAACGATGGAAATACTCTTGTATAAACAGCAAGGGAAACTACTCACTTACAAAGATAATGTGGCCCCAAGTTTATGGGAGAAAACATTAGAAACACCGTTTGGTTACGAAGGCCAGTGTTTACCTCGTAAGCCAACAGCACGTCCGTAGTTGTGGTTGTTTTAAAGGGATGTCGATGTTGAGAGTAGCTGTTGCCGTTAGTCTAGCTTTATCATTATCTGCTTGTGGGGTGGTGTATAAAGGTGTGCAAGATGGAGTTTCCTCTATTAACGAGTCACAAGTGATTCGTCAGGGGCGCTTTGGCGAGCTTACAGAACTTGAAATTGAATGGGCTAGGGTCGCGTGGAAATATGTTGAAAATAATACGCAGCTTAGTACCGGGTTAGTGAATACTATCGATAATTATCCGACAACCAACATGGCAGGTCTGGCGGATTATTTACTGGCCTTAACTGCTGCGCGTGAATTTGAATTTATTACCAGTAAAGAACATGATGAACGTCTATCGCTAGCCATTAGCTTTCTTGCCAAAATGAATCTTGGACCGACAGGGGTTCCTAATAAGGTTTACAGTACAAATACCGGTCAAAAAGTAGATTATGGCAATCAACCTAGTGATATAGGTTGGTCATCGATTGATGTTGGACGGCTATTAATCGTTCTAGCCATTATTAAACAGCGTAATCCAGAATTTTCAGAATACGTTGATAAAGCTGTTTTACGTTGGAATTTTTGTGAGCTAGTTAGCCAAGATGGAGAGTTATACGGCGGGGTAATTAATGATGGACAGATCTTTCGTTACAAAGAAGGTCGGTTAGGTGTCGAGGAATATACATCTTACGGGTATGTAGATTGGCATATTGTGCCAGAAAAAGCCATGCGATTAGACCCGTACGATGTTGCCACAATAAATGGTATCGATCTGCTATTTGATGGGCGAGATCCTCGCCACTACGATGTACTTCGTCCTGTTTATAGCACCCCGTATTTATGGTTAGGCCTTGAGTTTAATTGGGATGATATTAAGGATACATCGTCAAATGATGCGACACATAGTAATCAAGTGTTATCTGCAATGGCAGATTCAATCTACCGTGTACAAGAATCACGCTGGGATGTTGATCGTATCTATACCGCTCGTGGTGAACACGTCGTGAGCGGTGCCCCCTATTTTGTTTATGACAGTATTTATGCATTAGGTACACCTTGGATAACTGTCGCTGAAGATGGAAGTTCGCATGATGAATTAGCGCTAGTATCCACACGGGTTGCATTTCAAATGTGGACATTGTGGAAAACAGATTATACCAACCGGTTACTTATATTGGTGAAAGAATTATATGACCCAGAACGAGGTTGGTATGAAGGGCGTTATGAGTTAACCAGTTCTTATGAAAAAAGTATTACGCTAAAAACCAATGCGGGTGTTTTAGAAGCGCTGTTATATAAATCGAATGGCAAACTCTATAAGCCACAAGGTGATAAAGAGTATCGTGATGTACAATTTAATTCGCGGTTCTATCACCCAGGTAAATGCAATGTGGAGACTTTTCGATGAGCCGAACATTTATATTAAAGTATAAAATAAAATTGATGTTATTTATCGGGCTGATTGTTTTTTTTGTACAAATAACACCCGTAAAAGCAGCGGTGGAAGATGTTGAATTGCCTCCATACAGTAAGGCTACGTATCTTGTCAGCCAGGGGAAATATAAGCAAGCATCAGAACAATGGCATCAACTAACCATTATTATATTAAGCTCTGAGGCAAAATTAGGTCGCAAAAAAATGTGGCAATATGCTGGTCTTTCAGAAGCATTAGCGGCTATTTCTGCAGATAAAAATAACAATGCTGAGGCGTATCAATATTGGGCAGACAGTACTCGATATTTAATGACGGGAGGAATAAATTGGGAAAAAATGCGGAAAAATTTGCATCGGCGTTATGAACGCTCAAATACTCAGTTATCTTCTCAATTACAGGTTAATGACTTGTCTGTTGGTATTGATGAAAAATGGCAACAAGAGTTAACAATGCTGCAAGTATGGGATGATAAGTTAAGTATATTTTCTTTTAATGCTCCTAAACTAGGGTTGCAAGAGAACGTCAGTAAACAGGTAAAACCTACAATTGCTGCTATGCCGCAAGCTGTTTATCAACCTCCTTCGGGAACTGGAAAAAAATTGAGTGGAATTAAAACGCAATTTAACCATGAAAAAAATGTTGTGCCAGTTAAGAGTGATATAGATAGTAACAAAGTAGTTAATAGCAGTGTAAATACTAATAATACTGCTGTCGCTGATAATAATGTTTCTGTTAATAATGAGTCTGAACATAAAATAGAAACTTCGGTTGATATAAATAAAATAAAAGACAAGGTAGCCATTGATTCGGTTGCTATAGACAGTGTCACAGAAAGTAACAAAGAAGAGAATGTTGTAGCCTCTCCTGTTGATGAAATTAAGTTTAACGAGAGTGAAGTGACTTTGAATGAAGAGAAAACTGTTGCTAATTCAGGTGGTAATGATGGTAGTCCGTTAGGGAAAGGTAATCTTGCTACTATTGAAGATAATCATGTAGAGGCATTACAACGCAGAAGTTTTGCTCCTATTTCGTCAACAAGTGAATAGTTGTTATTATTAACAGAATCAATTATAAGTATGGGTAAATTATATCTGTTTTACTTTGTAATTGTTCGTTTCAAATTTGTCATTATTATTTGTTTATTCCGTTCTCCCTACTAGTATTATTTACAAGCCCTGTTGTCTTCGGTGGGTGACTAATTAGTCTCACATAACTCATGGACGAAGGGGTTTATAATGACGCCAGCAGAAAGCATTGTTTATAAAGAATTAGAATCCTCCAGTGATTTTTTTGATCTTACAGAAGAAGCACATCAAAAAAAACTAATGACTCTTTCAAATACACTATATTGTCTTACAGATGTATCAACTGAATTTTATAAAAAAATGGTCAAAGAGGTTATGTGCCCTCTAGAATTCCGCCTCGCGATTAAATTGGTCGAGTCGCGTCGTTATTTATTATCACTGAACAAACCACTAACGATTGGCGTCATATTTGCCATGTGGGGTGAACATAATCGATTAAATGTAAAGAGTGTAACTAACCCTCACGGTGAAGACTCACTGCGAACAAAAATAAATCAGCTAAATTGGATAACAAAAGGTACATCGGTTGATTGGCATTTATACCCCGTTGATGATGGGTGTCCGCATAATAGTGTCGGTATAGCGAAGAATATACTGGCTTCACATGCTGATAAGAATAAAGTGACCGTGCTAGCGCTTCAAGATGTGATACCCACTGGCTCTGGCCCTTTGCAGAACCTTCATCATGTTGATGATTCGCGTAAAGGTGGCGCGATTATTTATGGCTGTGAGGTTGCCTTAAAAGATAATGTCGATTGTGTTGTGTATACCGATGCAGATAATTCTGTTCACTTAGGGCAGTTGGGTTTGCTTATTGAGCCTTATATCAAAAATGATTATCAAGTTGTGTTGGGTAATCGTAAGCATCCTAATTCAATTTTGGTCAAGCAGGAAGAACGCTGGGGTGTGGGTATCAAAACATTACGTCATATACAGCGAATGATAGGGCAAGAAATTTTTACTAAAGGTATTAAAGACACTCAAGCGGCATTTAAACTATACGGTAATGTAGCTTTAAGAAAAATTGTCAAAACACCGACAGTGTATGATTTCTCATTTGATACCGACTGGATTCTTGCTGCGATGGAGATGAATCAGTCTATAACAACAGTACCTTTTGCTTTCATTGATTCTGCTGCCGAATCCGCTTCTATTGTGCAAGGGCCAATGACGACGTGGTATACCCTGCTTGATGGTTTAGTAAAGGCGGTTCGCGCAAGACATGCAGCGCACAGTACAGAGATGGCAGATGTATTTGAACGCGAAATTTTATCTCATGAAGATCTAGAGTTGATCATCAATAATGTACCGCCTGAACTGATCAATGCTCAAGACTCTGATTTAGGCGATCCCAATGTTATGTCTCCTAAAGCCATTGAGCAGTGGTTGATTACTATGAAATCGCCTCAGACGCAGAGCGTTACTTGAACCTTATATACTTAGGTTACTTGGTTATAAGTTAAACCGCTTCCTAATCATTGTGCATTTGCATACCACCTCAATACCTAATGCTAACTCTAGCGGAAGGATTGGGGTGTTTTTTCTTCCAATTTCAAGTGAACTTTTATTCATATAGAGCAAATGAATGTTTGATCAGCTTCAAACATAGACCAATTAAATTTTTATAAGTGTCAGTTATGTCTACAGTTGTATTAACAAATTTGTAACCTAATAGTGGGCGATATAAACGTTAATCTATAGGGTGAAGGATCTGTACCACTTCGCAAGCTTAATAATGCGTTGGTAACGACTTTTACGAGCTTCAGTATTGGAATACAAGTGCGAGAACAACAAGGAGAGCAGGATGCAGTTGAAAGAAGTAATTAAAAAGTTAGCACTGATTACAACAGTCGCCAGTGTGCTTTTTACCCCACTTATTGTGCAGGCAGCAAGCGCTGAATATAAGTGGAAAATGGTGACCACATGGCCTAAGAATTTCCCTGGTTTAGGTACAGGTGCAAATGATTTAGCCAACCAAATTAATGAAATGAGTAATGGCCGTATTCAAGTCAAAGTATACGGTGCAAAAGAGCTTGTCGGTGCGCTTGAAGTTTTTGATGCAGTGTCGCGTGGTACTGCTGAAATGGGGCATGGTGCAGGGTATTATTGGAAAGGAAAAGTACCTGCAGGTCAGTTTTTTGCGGCTGTACCTTTTGGCTTAACCGCGCAAGAGATGAACGGTTGGATTTATAGTGGTGGTGGTTTAGAACTGTGGCAAGAAGCCTATGCACCGTTTGGGATTATTCCGATGCCTGGTGGTAATACAGGTGTGCAAATGGGGGGGTGGTTTAATAAAGAAATCAAAACCCTTGATGATCTTAAAGGCTTGAAAATGCGAATCCCAGGTCTTGGGGGCGAGGTATTAAAACGTGCAGGAGGCACGCCTGTATTGCTACCGGGTGGTGAAATATTCCCAGCGCTTCAGTCGGGTGCGATTGATGCCACTGAATGGGTAGGCCCGTACAACGATATGGCATTTGGTCTTTATAAAGCTGCGAAATATTACTATTACCCAGGTTGGCATGAGCCAGGTACAACACTTGAAGCGCTGATCAATAAAAAAGCCTTCGATAAGCTACCGAAAGACTTACAAGCGATTGTATTAAACGCGACAAAAGTGGCTAACTCGAACATGTTGGCTGAATACACCGCACGAAATAATGCCGCGTTGCAAAGCCTGATTACTGATCACAAGGTTAAGTTATTACCTTACCCTGCAGAAGTGTTAAGCCAGCTGAAAACCTTATCAGATGAAGTGGTAGCAGAAGAAGCTCAGAAAGATGAAATGAGTAAGAAGGTGTATGCCTCTTATATTGCTTTCCGTGATCAAGCGGTCGATTGGCATGCTGTTTCAGAGCAAGCTTACTTGAATGCGAGAAACCCTGAATAAAGAGTCGTAATACGGTGGGGTAGAAGGCTTACCCCATCAATTTGTATGTTGTAATGAGTATTGTGTATGGACGCACCATCTCCCGCTGTTATCAGTTTTATACGGCGTATTAATCGCTTCAGTGATATTACTGGTCGGTTTGTTTCATGGTTTGTTTTAGCCATAGTATTAATCACCTTTGTCGTTGTTGTTATGCGTTATGTGTTTAATACGGGTTCGGTTTTTCTACAGGAATTAATCACATATTTTCATAATTATGTCATCATGTTGGGTGCTGCTTATGCACTGCTCAAAGGTGCGCATGTCAGAGTCGACATATTCTATCGCCCTATGTCGAATAAAAAGAAAGCGTGGATTGATTTATTCGGTTTTCTTTTTCTTTTGTTACCGACCTGCTTATTCATTTTTATCATTGCTTGGGAATATGTCGCCTTGTCGTGGAAAATATTTGAAGGTTCGCAAGAAGCTGGGGGAGTTGATGCCCGCTATCTTTTTAAAACCACGATTCTATTAATGCCTATATTAATGATTGTGCAAGGCTTGGCAGAAAGTATGAAGGCACTTTTAACCATTGCGGGTTATGAAGATGCAGTGAAAGCGCTCGATGAACATGACGAGGAGCACGCATTATGATTGAGCTTCTTCCTCTTTTACTTTTTGTTGTTGTATTTATTGTGTTGTTGTTTGGCTACCCCGTAGCGTTTTCGTTAGCAGGTTCAGCTTTATTATTTGCCGCAATTGGTTATGTAACTGAGACATTTGATCCTGTATTTCTTGAAGCCATACCCAATCGAATTCAAGGCATATTATCGAACGAGCTGTTAATCGCGATTCCGCTATTTGTGTTTATGGGCGTAATGCTAGAAAAATCTAAAATAGCTGAAGAATTACTCGATACCATGGGGCAAGTATTTGGTGGTATGGCGGGGGGTTTAGGTTTATCCGTCACCTTAGTCGGCATGTTATTAGCCGCAAGTACCGGTATTGTCGGAGCAACTGTCGTTACCATGGGGTTACTGTCGCTGCCGACTATGTTACGTCGGGGCTACTCACCTGAAATATCTACAGGGATCATTTGTGCATCTGGTACGTTAGGGCAAATTATTCCGCCGTCGATTGTATTGGTGCTATTGGGGGATGTGATTTCATCCTCTTATCAACAAGCTCAGCTCGATCAGGGGATCTTCGCACCAGACAGTGTCACCGTGGGTGATTTGTTTTTTGGCGCGCTTATTCCAGGTTTGATTCTTGTGACTCTGTACGCGCTTTACATTATTGCCATTGCGATTATCTCGCCAGAAAAAGTCCCCCCTATTCCTGAAGATGAACGTAAAGTCAGCAAAGAACTGTGGATGCAAGTGCTCACCGTTTTAATACCGCCGATTTTATTGATCGTATTAGTACTGGGTTCAATTTTAGGGGGGATTGCGACACCGACAGAAGCTGCATCGGTTGGCTCTGTAGGGGCGATAATACTGTCGTGTTTTAAACGAACCTTCAACTTGAATATTCTTCGACAAGTTATGCGAAGCACGACGGAAGTGACTGCGATGGTGTTCATGATATTAATTGGCGCATCGGTATTTTCGTTAGTGTTCCGTGGTTTTGGTGGTGATGATCTTGTTAGGGATTTTCTGATTGATCTGCCTGGTGGCGTTTTTGGCGCTGTACTATTAGTTATGATTGTCATGTTTTTATTGGGTTTCTTTTTAGATTTTATTGAAATTACGTTTGTTGTGATTCCAATTGTTGCACCAATACTACTGACTATGGGGCTAGATCCAATCTGGTTGGGAATAATGATTGCGTTAAACCTTCAAACATCGTTTTTAACACCACCCTTTGGCTTTTCACTGTTTTATCTTCGGGGGGTTGCACCCGATTCAGTCTCAACACCACAAATCTATCGGGGAGTGATTCCGTTTATTGGTATTCAATTGTTCGTACTTGGTTTGTTAGCGTATTGGCCAGCTCTTGCAACTTGGTTACCAAATGCTGTTTATGGTTAGGTAGGTGCTTTCATCGTTTAGTGCTATGCATGGCTAACTATGCTTATAGTTAGTCATGTACGCATATATTCGTTTTCCTGAGAGGGTTATGAAGTTTGGGTACAAAGGGGATTTATGAGAATATTCATGCGACGTTTATTAAATGATTGGATCTCATGAAAACTTGGATGCACCAGCCACGCAATATTGATGTTTCACACTACGTAGATCGATACTGGTGGTTAGAGGTTGGTGAAAGCGATAGTGGTTATGAACCCGCGCTATTAATTCCCAATCCGAATGCTAACCTCATTTTTACATTGCCGACTCAGCAGTATTCTTACCAGCAAGATCAGCAAGAATTAGTCGGGCAGGGTAGCCATTTACTTCACCTATGCAGCAAAGTAATTAGCATTAATGACCAAGGCAGTATTATTCGGCTTGGCGTAAAGTTTAAAGCAGGTGCGCTGTATGCGTTATTTGGTATTGAAGGCAATGAAACACAGAATACGGTTATCTCTGATTTGTCGCTGTTGCATCCATCGTTCACTCTCGCCAATATACGGCAGCTCATTGATACTGACTATGCTTCAAATAAAGAGGTGAATCAGAACAAATACAGCGTGGATAATGTTATTGAGCGATTGGATAACTTGTTCTCGCAAGTTATTCAATTAGCAAAAGAAGATCGCCATAGTATATTGGTGCGTGATACGTTGAGTCTACTTGCTGATAATTCATCGGTTGGGATCGAAGCTAAACTATTTTGCTCACGTAGAACTCTTGAAAGGGCATTTTTGCGTGTAACGGGTGTATCAATAAAGCAGTACGAAATGATGATGCGGTTAGATGCCGTTCTGATGTATATCTTTAAGAATTTAACTGACCCCAAGAATGATACGAGAATAACAGAGCCTGATTGGGCTGATATCGCACAACACTTTGGTTTTAGTGATCAACCACATCTTATTCGTCAGTTAAAGCAAGCGATTGGACATACCCCAAACAAATACCTGAATACACGTAACCTGATTATTGATGTGTATGGTGATTTTGAATAAGTCGCGATTTATCTCACCACACATTGTCGCTTTTGTTCAATCACCATTTTGCTTTAGAGGTTATGCTCTGATGCAGGATCTATATTAATGAAGAGTAACGTTTTGCAACTTGAAGATTTAAAACAAGGGAAACCTGTTCCCCTATCAAATGCATTTACTATCCAACTTATTCGCCAAGAAGATTTTACCAATATTCGAGTGATGCTAGAAAACCCGAATGTGACTAAATTTTTATTTTTCGCACCAGCCCCCATTGAGCTGTATGAAGCGTTCTTCTTGCCAATCATTGAAAATACAGAAAAAGCGATAGCAAGCGGTGAGTGGCCAGAACATCTAACTATCATCATTCGTGATCAGAACCATCAATACATGGGCATGGCGGGTTTAACGCAAGTTATGCTGTTAGCGGGTAATTTTGAAGTTGGTTTCCAGTTACCTGAGCATGCTTGGGGCCTAGGTATCGGTACATTAACATGTGAGTACTTAACTAAAGTGGCATTTGAACAGCTTAATGCACATAAGGTTGCTGCTGATTGTTATAGCCAAAATTTAGGTTCTGCAGGTGTATTACGTAAGTCAGGTTATGCACTTGAAGGTAACCAAGCAGGATATTTTCATACCGAAGAATTAACCGATGATCGTTTGTTATTTGGTATGACGGCAAGCCAGTACTTGGCTAAGAAAATGGGTCAAGCTGTATAGAAAATCGATAGAATAAATAATGGCGGTGTACAGACATTAGAAGGCTGCTTTTCGAGTATTAAAATTGTTTCCTGCTGAAAGACAATACGTTTGCCAATGCTCATCCCCACAGTGGATGAGCAACTTGATAGATAGTTTTGCCCTTCTCAACTAACCCTACCTTTAGTCAATCTAGCCTCAATGTTCACTTTTATCATTTTGATATTGTTTATTGTTTTGATAGTAAAAATGACTATCAAACTGATATTTACGCACTCTCATTGCGTAAGTGCGCAGTTGTAATTTACAGGTGTGATTAGCTTGATCCTTAATCTAGTATCTTTGATTAAGAATCAACCCCTGCAAGATCACATATCTCCTTCTTGTTTTCTATTCTTGCCCCAAGTCGGTCTAATTTCTGCTTAACAAGATTACCTGTTTATCATTTCTGTTTTTATGGAAGTATCTCGGTGAAAGTATGGCGACAAGGGGTAATTGGATAACCCATGCGTCTTCATCGTTTCGTGGGTAAACAGATTAGCCCCAGAGTAGTGGATTCAGTCTTTTATTGTTCCTTCTAATGGATAGAGCGCCCAGGCAAGACGGGTAGGGATAATCGTAAACAAAGATTGTTGCGCTCTGGGTTGGCCTGCAGGGTATCCCTATCTCACATGCAATTCCGCTGTGAATACCTTGTTGAGTCAGAACCCAATTGAGAAGGATATTTCAATGACTAGCTTTAATCAGCTTGGCAAGCGCACCCCTCGGGTCGATGGACTTGCTAAAGTGACGGGAAAGGCGATTTACGGTAATGACATTCAGATTCCTGGCATGCTTTATGGAGTATGCCGCTACGCTGATATTCCGGCAGGTAAAGTCAATAAGATAGATACAGAAGACGCTGAGAAAATTGCAGGTGTAATACGTATCGCGCGTTTTGACGATATACCGGGAGATCCTACAGCAGGGGTGATCATTCGTGATTATTACCCCATAGTAAAAGATGAAGTCTGCTTTATGGGCGACGTAGTGGCTGTGGTGGTCGCTGAAACCTATGAAGCGGCGTGTCTGGCGGCAGATAAAATCAAAGTGGAATACACGCCATATTCGCCGATTTCGGATGTACATGATGCGCTCAAACCTGATGTGCGTCGTATTCATCCCGATAAGCCTTCGAATGTGGTGGCGACACATCATACTCAGCGTGGTGATTACGAAGCGGGGTTTGCACGATCGAGCCACGTGATTGAGCGAACGTTTCAAATTGGCTTCCAAGAACACGCGTATATTGAGCCTGAATCTATTACCGCTTATCTCGATCCTACCTCTTCTGACCTTATTCTGACAGGGTCAATTCAAAACCCACACCGTGTTCGCGGCTTTGTGTCGTCGTATGTTGGTCTACCACAAGCGAAAGTCGATGTGCGCCGAGCTGTTATGGGCGGTTCGTTTGGCGGCAAAGATGACACCATAGATCATTTGTCATGCCGTGCAGGTTTGATGGCCATGCTCACGAAGCGTCCGGTGAAGTTTACCTATACCCGTGAACAGTCCATGGTCGAGAGCAGCAAGCGTCATCCGTATCACATGACTTATAAAGTTGGCTTTGATGGTGATGGAAAAATTCATGGAATGAAGGTTGATATTCTGGCTGACAGTGGGGCATATGCGGCATGCACGCCGTTTGTAACTTGGCGTTCTGTTGTACAAGCAGCTGGACCATATGATATTGAGAATGTTCGTGTTGATATTCAAGGTGTGTACACCAACAACACATACACAGGTGCGATGCGTGGATTTGGTTCGCCACAAATTGTGTTCGCCAATGAATCCTTGATGGATGAAATTGCTGAACATTGTGGCATCAGTGCGATAGCTGTCCGTGAAATAAACGCGATTAAACAGGGTGGCCATAGCATTACAGGGCAGAAATTCGATAACCACGCGGTGTCTGCGCTGGAAGTGATGGAAAAGGCAACAACGCAAGCAGAATACCTCAGTAAAGTGGAACAGTACAAGGCGTTGAATGCGTCCGATAACACGGTCAAGTATGGTATTGGCTTAGCGATTAGCTACCGAGGCTGTTCAATGGGAGCGGAAGGCGCCGATACCTCATCCGCATTGGTGTCAGTCAATACCGATGGTAGTGTGAATATCTCGACAGGCGTATGTGAAAACGGTCAAGGATTGCAAACCACTATGTCGTTGATAACGGCTGAAGTCTTAGGTCTGCCTGTTGATGCTGTGAATTTCACTGAGCCACCGACGTCTATGATTTCTGACGGCGGTCCAACTGTTGCCTCGCGCGCCACGATCACTGGCGGCAATGCCGTCAAAAATGGCGCTGACATCATCAAAGCCCGTATTTTTTCGGTGATTGCCGAAACTCTTCAGGTCGCAGAGCTAGAAGATACGATTTGGAAAGACGGTGTCATTAGCAATAACAAACAACCTCATTTGCATATCACGTTTGCTGAAGCGGCAAACAAGGCGAAATGGGCTGGCGTGAATCTGGCTGCGTACGGCTGGTTCGATCAGCCAGATATTAGTTGGGATGAGGAACAAGGCTGTGGTAGCCCGTATTTTACTTGGGTCTATGCGTGCCAAGTCGTTGATCTCAAAGTCGATACCAGCACGGGTAAATTAGAATTGCTTGATATTACAGCGGTTCATGATGTGGGGCAGGTGATCAGCCAAGTGGGCTTTGAAGGTCAAGTTGCTGGCGGTATAGCACAAGGTTTTGGTTTAGGTGTACTGGAAGATTACAACATTGAGCATGGTGAACTAAAGTCTGAAAACTTTGATAGCTACCTCTTACCGACCATCAAAGATATGCCACCTATGACCATTATGGCGGTCGAAAATGCGGATGCGGGTGGGCCTTTTGGCGCCAAGAGCATTGGTGAACCCGCAACGGAGCTTGCGGCGGCAGCAATCAATAATGCAGTCAGTTTTGCACTCAATAAACGTATGCGCCAATTACCACTGACCCTTGAGCAATTAGTGTTGGGCTATAATCTCAAGAAACCTGCGCGTCAAAGTGAGCAGATGCTCAAATCGGAAGAGAAGAAACATACCCACCGCTTAACGGGCTTTTCGGTGGTAAATCCCGCATCACTTACTCAAGCATTGTCGTTGTTGCAAGATGGTAAGGCCACCGCGATTGCTGGCGGCACCGATGTGTTGGTGCAAGGTCGTATGCAAAGTGGCGAGCGTAAGTTGGTCAATATTGCTGACTTGCAAGGCTTGTGCGAAATTATCGAAGACGATACCCATGTCACTATCGGTGGTGGTGTGCACTTTAATTGCTTGGTAGAGCATCCGGCCATAGCGGAGAACTTCCCGTTATTGGCAACTGCCTGCCACACCATTGGTTCCCACCAGATCCGCAACCGCGCTACAGTCGGCGGTAACATCGTTAATGCGGCACCGTGTGCTGATTCTGTTCCTCCACTGATGATCTACGGCGCCGAAGTTGAGCTTCGTATGGCGAGCTCCTCCCTATCAGAGGGTGCGTGCGAAGGCGTCATTGCTCGCCGTATGCCGCTATCTGCGTTCATCACAGGAGGGTATCGCACAGAATTACAGACTGGCGAACTGCTCACCAAAGTGATCTTACCTAAGCTGCCTACTCAAATATCATCCCGCTCTTGTGGTTATATCCAGAAGTACAGCCAACTGGGGCGACGCAATGCGCTCAACATTACCCGCTTGAGCCTAAGCTGCTTGATGGCATTTGATGAAGAAGGGCATGTGTCGACTTGCCGCTTGGTTGATGGGGCATTGTTCAGTAAACCACAACGCTTAACTGCGGTTGAAGATGAATTACTAGGCTATCCACTCGACGAAGAACGGTTATTACGTGCAGAAGCGGTACTGATGGATGCTATTGATACTGCAATTGGCGGGCGTTGGTCGGCGAAATACAAGCAACCAGTCTTCACCAATATGTTCCGTGATTTGATGAATGAGATTCGTGCAGAGCAAGCAGAAGGAGTTTCGCAATGAATGAATTACAAGCGACAGCGATTGATCAACGCGAAGCTACGCGTATTCGTCTAACGGTGAACGGCAAACTGCATTTGTTGGATGTTGACGGTAACACCCGACTATTGGATTTGGTGCGCAATGATTTAGGACACACCGGCACCAAAGAGGGCTGTTCGGTGGGTGAGTGCGGGGCATGTACTGTCATCATGAACCAAGAAGCTGTGTGTTCTTGTATGGTGTTGGCGGCGCAATGTAATGGTGCCGAAATCACCACGATTGAAGGCGTGGCTGAGGATCCGTTAGCCAATCAACTGCAACAATCTTTCATTGAAGAAGGAGGAGTGCAATGTGGATTTTGTACGCCGGGTGTGTTGATGAGTACTAAAGCATTATTAGATAAAAAGCCCACCCCATCTGACGACGAAATCATGGACGCGCTGGAAGGCAACTTATGCCGTTGTACGGGGTACCAACCGATCATGAACTCCGTCAAAGCCGTAATCGCGCGTAATCACGACAAGGATAAGCAATAGCCATTATAAGCTCAATAACTACCGTTCATAACGAGTTTCCCCCTGCGGTTGAGTGAGAGGCAGGTAGCCTATGCACAAGCCCGGGGGGGCACGGATGCGTTTTACCATTGAGGATACAACAATGAAGTTACTGTACAAGCTGAACGAAAAGCCTCCCCAGGGAGTGACCTTCTTTCTCGCGCTACAACACATGTTGGCATCAATCGGCGGGATAGTGGCGGTCCCCCTGATCGTGGGTGGATCGATAGGATTACCACCGGATGAAATAGTGACGCTCATCAGTGCATCGTTGTTTGTATCTGGTATTGCGACCATCGTGCAATGTATCGGTGTCGGGCCGGTTGGGATTCGTTTACCCGTTGTGATGGGATCCAGTTTTGCGTTCTTGGGTACGTGTATTGCGATCGGAACGAACCAAGGTATGTCCGGTATTATCGGCGCAGCGTTTGTCGGTTCCTTTATGGTGATTATTGCCAGTTTCTATATGGAATATATCCGGAAGCTCTTTCCTACCTTGGTGAGTGGTGTCGTGGTGACCCTGATTGGCTTGACTATTTTGCCTGTCGCCATGAGCTGGATTGGTGATGCGCCAGCCGGAAGCCCTGAATTTGCCTCGTTACCCAAAATCTTTTTGGCCGCAGTTTCATTGGCGGTAGTGATTGGTGTTTCCGTTTTTTGTAAAGGCGCAGTAGCCGCATCGGCGATAGTGGTCGGCTTGGCTGTTGGTTATCTCATCGCTCTACCAATGGGTATGGTCGACCTGCAACAATTGTCTGACGCATCATGGTTTGCGATGCCTGAGCCGTTGAAATACGGCATGACATTCTCACTGCCTGCCATTATTAGCATGACCTTGGTCTATATCGTGGTGGTGGCAGAAGCAACCGGTGACTTCATGGCACTAGGCAGTAATTGTCATGTGGAAGTGTCAGGGAAAGATCTAAAACGGGGGCTACTTGGTGATGGTTTAGGCAGTACCTTTGGTGCATTGCTAACCGCGATGCCAGTTGCGAGCTTTAGCCAGAACGTTGGTATTGTCGGTATTAGTGGCGTTGCCAGCCGTTTTGTTGTTGGTGTCACTGGGGGGCTACTGATCCTTGGCGGTTTGTTTCCTAAAGTCGCCGCATTGGCGGTTACTGTGCCTAAACCGGTATTGGGCGGGGTCGGCTTTGTAATGTTTGGCATGATTGCGTATGCCGGTATTCGCATGTTATTGAAAGCGGCAGATTCACGTCGTAATGCGTTGGTGGTTTGTGTCGGTTTGGCATCAGGCATGGCAGTAACTTTGGAGCCTAATTTGCTGCAACACTTCCCAGAAGATCTGAAAATGCTGTTTCATTCGGGAATAACGACCGGGACATTAGCGACCGTGGTATTGAATATGTTGCTGCCGAAATCGAAGAAGAGTGAGCTTGAAGATGAAGAACCTGAAAAGAACATTACAGCGAAATCGATTCTGACGAAGCCAGATAAACGTACAAAAAAGATCGCTAATTAATTGGTAATACGGAGTGCTATGAAGCCGCGTTTCATGTGTGGCGTGGCTTTATTACGCTACAGGCAGAATAGAATAAAAAAAGAATAAGGCAAAACCGTTGCCACAGTAGATGATGGTATCTCGAGGTGGCAATGGTTCATGTCATTTTGAATATAAGTCTATATATTAAGCTGTCGCTTCATCGACTAAATACAAGATTGATTGATAGGGAATGCCACTATGGTGGGATAATCCTATTTCACAGGTACGGCTGTTACTGAATCCACGTGTACAGTTATTGGGTACTTGTTCTTTTAGTGGGTGTACAGCTGCAGCGTTAAGTTCTGGCGTGGTAAAGCCTTTATCACCCGCCCATCCACAGCATTGAATATGTTCGGGAATAATTACTTCAGATGCACAGGCATTGGCTAATTCAAGCATACTGTTTTCTAAGCCCATTCGTCGTGAACTACAAGTAACATGTAACATTACCGTTTCTTCAATCGGTGAAATACTTAAATAGTTGAGCAAATATTTGAGTACGAAACCTGTGGGCTCTAATACTTCCATTGGCTGCGTAAATTGCTCAATACTGCGCTTGGCACAAGGGCTGGTATCCATTAACACAGGCCACTTTCCTTGCTCGCTTGCTTGCCATAGCACATCTTCTAATTGTTGTGATTTTTGCTTTGCCAGTGCAGTCATGCCTTTGCTGTCGTAAGGCATGCCACAACATTGATCAGCTAAAGATTTAGGAATGATGATGTCAAAACCTGCTTTTTTAATCAGCGATGTGGTTACTTCAGTAAGTGATCGACTATCGGTATTACCCGCTTGCTGGCCCATAGTGCGGCTGGCACATGAGGGCAAATACACCACCTTTTTATTGACTCCAGTGTGTGCTTTTGTGTTTTTGGGCTGGTGGCGATTTGAGGTTGGTATTTCCGGCATCCAAATAGGTGTTTTACCACCGGTTAGATTACGGATACCGTTGGTCACTTTGCCGACTGCTTTTTCACCCAGCACTTTCTGAGCGAGTTCATTGGCTTTAAGCCCGACATTCACCATTTTGGTCGTTGCAGTGAAATGATCTGCTGTCCAGCGGGCAATAGGGGTAAATTTCTGGTACTTGGCAGTACGCAATTTTTTCACCAGATCGCCTGTATTGATACCTACAGGGCAGCGATCAGCACATAATCCTGTCGCCGCACAAGTGTCTAGTCCTTGGTATTCAAATACGTCACGTAATGCTGCTGAATTGGCGGTTTCGCCAGCGGCTTCTCGACGTTGAATCTCGCGGTATAGCACAATACGTTGGCGTGGCGATAAAGTAAGCGTACGAGAAGGGCATACGGGTTCACAGAAACCACACTCAATACAACGATCAATCAGATCGTCAGCTTTCGGCATAGGTTTCAGGTTTTTAATGTGTGATTGAGGATCATCATTAATAATTACTCCAGGGTTTAATATGCCACGGGGATCAAACAATGCTTTGATCTGCTGTATTAAGGCATAGCCATCTTTACCCCATTCCAGTTCGACATACGGTGCCATGTTACGCCCTGTGCCGTGTTCTGCTTTTAATGACCCTTGATATTTGACCGCAACTAATTCAGCCACGGAATCCATGAAATCACCATAACGTTGTATTTCATCGGGTGATTCAAAACCCTGAGTGAAAACAAAATGTAAGTTACCTTCAAGTGCATGACCAAAAATAATGGCTTCGTCGTAATGGAATTGGTCAAAGAGCTGTTGTAAGTCACGTACACCTGCTGCCAAATTTTCAACGGGAAAAGCGACGTCTTCAATAATAACGCTAGTGCCAACTTCGCGTACAGCGCCAACTGCGGGGAACATACCTTTACGGATGCCCCATAAGGTGGCAACAGTGTGGGCATCGGTAGTGAAAGAGATTGATTCAATCACATTAAATTGCGCGACTGTTTGCATGATAACGTCACACTGTTGATCTAACGTTGTTTGGTTACTGGCGCGTGATTCAATTAACAGCGTACCGGCTTCTAAATTTAAGTGCTGAATAAAATCAGGCATTCCCGGTTTGTCTGCCACTGAACGCATCGCGCGACCATCCATCATCTCGACGGCTGATACGGGATCTTTGGCTAAAGCGGTAACCGCTTGGCTAGCTTCTTCAATGCTGTTAAAAACGATCAATGCTGAGGCTTTATACGGGTGTTCGATCACTGTGTTGTAGGTAATCTCAGCAATGAAGCCTAATGTGCCTTCGGATCCGATCATTAAATGCTTGATCACGTCGATCGGATCGGAATAGTCGACTAACGCATTGAGTGAGTAGCCAGTGGTATTTTTCAGGCGATATTTATGACGAATACGCTGGGCTAATTCGACATTATTTCTGACATCGGTGCACAGGTTTTTAATACCTGATATTAATTTGGGCTGTTTATTTTCAAAAGCGACAATACTTTCTTCACTGGCTGTATCGAGTAGCGTACCGTCGGCAAAGACTAGCTTCATGCTGTCAACAGTACGGTAAGAATTTTGTGCCGTACCGCAGCACATGCCACTGGCATTGTTTGCTGCGATGCCCCCAATTTTACAGGTGTTGATAGAGGCAGGATCTGGCCCTATTTTACGACCGAACGACTCGAGGTATTTGTTCGCGTCAGCCCCAATAACACCCGGCTGTAGGGTGATTTTATGTCCGTCATCGTAAATTTTGTGCTCACGCCAATCATCAGTCAATGTAATTAATACAGAGTCTGATACAGCCTGCCCAGATAGGCTGGTGCCTGCTGCACGAAATGTACAAGGAATATTGAGTTGATCACAAGCTTGAATGGTGAAAATAACTTCATCAAGATCTTTTAACCGTACAACCATTTTGGGAAGTAAACGGTAAAAGCTAGCATCCGTACCGTAGGCAAGAAGCTGGGCTTCTTCGGTGAAAATTCTGTCTGGAGCAAGACGAGTCGCCAACATATTTTTGAGTTGCTGGTAGTTATATTCCATTACATTACATATCCTCAATCAAAATCACTACCAACTGGCTTGGGCCATGTGCACCATAAGCCAGTGTTTGCTGTATATCGGCGGTTTTAGATGGACCAGAAACTAAGACGATATTGGTTGGCATATTGTTCTGCCATGCTTGCGTTACCATGAGTTCAGCAAAGTTGCTCACAATGGTCGAGCGTTTTATCAAGGCAATGTGACATGGTGGGACTAATGAAAGAGTTCTTGGTTCTGAAATGTCTGGCCACAACACTAATGTACCTGTATCTGCAATACCCGCACGGCAATGGGTAATACCAGCATCGACATCATTAAATAGCGCTGACTTCAAATCACTGATGTCACAATCAAACGGCATTGTTTCTATTGCTGGTGTTTCTAATGACTTTGTGTCTAATGAACCTTTTGCCAAAGATTGAGTCGCTTGCACTATATCGGAATGAAATTCACCTGCGGTGCCTAATGCGATGCGCGAAAACTGCTTACTTACAACGATGTTTTTAATGACGTTATTTAATGCATCACGCTCTGTTGAAATAATTTCAGCATGGCTGGCAGATAAACCATCAATAAAGCGTTGTCTTGTGAGTTGAGCATCGTTGCTTACCCACGGTTGATAGGTGATGGCCTCCATTGCTTTTGCTTCAGGCTCGGCGTCACGAAGACGGGATAGAATCGCATTTCTTGCTGTACTCATGATTTTTCTCCCTGTTTCCGATCTTTGATTAATTGGTGCAAGGTTTTACTGGCGGGTTTAGGCGCTGTTCGGCATTGCGTCCATGGCCCTAGGTTACTGGGCATCAAAGCTTTCATCTTGGTGGCTGACCATGTACCCATGTGATAAATCGACGGATGTGATGCTGCAAATGCAAACCCTTTCATGGCCAAAGATTCAGCTTTACTGGCTACGGCTTCTTGCCCTTTAATCGCTGGTATACCGGGTTTTGGCGGGTTTTTAGCTTCATTGCGTAAGCGTTGTAGCATTTCAGGAATAGGGATCCGAACAGGGCATACTTCGCCGCATGCCCCACATAAACTCGATGCTGTGACCAGATCTTTGGTTTTCTCCAGACCCATCATATGGGGAGAAATGATTTTGCCAATCGGCCCGGGGTAAACGGTGCCATAAGCATGCCCACCAATGCGGGTATAAACAGGGCAGTGGTTCATGCAGGCACCACAACGAATACATTGCAGTGTTTTTCGCATTTCTTCATCGCGAAACGCCTGTGAACGACCGTTATCAAGCAATACAAGATGCACTTCTTCAGGACCATCTAATTCACCATCACGACGAGGTGAACTGATCATATTGAAGTAGGTGGTAATCGCTTGTCCGGTAGCAGAGCGAGTTAATGCACTATAAAGCGGTGGTACATCGGTTAAGAACTCCACCACTTTTTCGATACCAGTAATCGCGATATGTACATTCGGCACTGTTGTACACATGCGGCCGTTACCTTCGTTTTCGACGAGACATAACGTGCCTGTTTCTGCGACAGCAAAGTTAACCCCAGATAAGCCAATATCAGCATCATGAAATTTTTGACGTAAACGGCTACGTCCTGTTTGGATCAGCTCATCAACATCAACTGTTGGTGTGAAATTATCGAGGTTCTTCTCAAACGTATCACTGACTTCTTGTTTGTTTTTATGAATCGCAGGCATGATAATATGTGAGGGCTTATCACCATCGAGTTGAACGATGTATTCGCCCATATCACTTTCTAAACACTCGATACCCAGTTTTGCCATTTCGTGGTTGAGTTCAATTTCTTCACTCACCATCGATTTGCCTTTTACAATGCTTTTTGCATTATGGTTTTGAGAAATAGTGGCAATAATCGAGTTAGCTTCTTCAGCATTTTGTGCCCAATGCACCTGAATGCCATTGTTCATACAATTGGTTTCAAGTTGTTCGAGTAAATCAGGCAGCTTGCTAAGGCAACGTTGACGAATCGCTTCAGATAAATCGCGAATGTGTTTTTCTTCTACAGGATTAGAAAAAGCTGTTTTGCGTTTGTCTTGCAAGTAGTCCATTGCGCCACGAAAGTTTTGACGTAGTTGTGGATCGGCGAGTGCCGCTTTGGCTTGGTCATGAAAATGTTCTGGTGCCTGTTCTTGTATATGAACGCCGTTATTTGATTGGCTCATCTTATTTTCCTCCCGTTCGCTCTAATAAAAAGCTCGCAAGGTGACGGCCACGCATAGGTTTACCTTGGTATTCCAGCGCACCGTTAATATTGAGCAAACAGCCCCAATCAGCACTGACAAATTCACTGGCTCGGGTATCTGATAAATGGCGAGTTTTATCTTCGACCATGGCTTGGCTTATATTAGGATGACGTACTGCGAAAGTACCACCAAAGCCACAACATTCTGTCTCATAGGATTGCTCACGAATTTCTACATTATCGAGTTGAGTAAGCAGCTGAGTTGCAGTAACGTGCACGTTCATTTCACGACGAGCAGCGCATGAGGTATGCATAACAACTGACGTGCTTTCTCCTTTATCGTTGAGCTTTACTCGACAGACGTTAACCAAAAATTCAGTCAGCTCAAATACACGATCGCAGAAAGCATCCACGTGCACTTGGTTTTCATCGTCTTTAAATAAACGACGGTAGTGATGATGCATCATGCCACCACAAGAGCCTGATAATACGACAACAGGCCAGTTTTCAGTAAAGAGATCCATTTGGCTTTGTGCGACTTGTTTAGCTTCTTTATCGTAACCCGAGCTATAAGCCGGTTGACCGCAACAAGTTTGTTTTTCAATGAAGATCACTTCGAGCCCTTGTTGTTCTAATAATGTAATGGCATCAAGACCGGCTTCAGGATCAAACATGTCAACTAAACACGTGGCATAGAAGTAGACTTTTGTCGGCTTTGCAGGGTAGATACGCATTAGTGTTCTCCTTTATCGCTATTCAGTCTGTGTTCTGGTGCGCTCTTTTAGTCAGTGACTATGGGCATTTATATGATCTGAATAGTGAAATAGTTTGGGCTTCTTTTTACGATTTCAGTGTAGAAATAGGCTTAGTTTTATTCCCTAAGCCTATGCTGAAAAATATGGTCTTTGTAAACGTGATGCTGTGTTTAACCTTGTTGAGCAAGCATCAGGGCATCGGTAATATTAAAACCATAGATGATCACTAAACCAATAACACCTGTTGCAACAAGGTAGTAGAAGGTAGGGATCACTGTTTTACGCAGTGTTGCACCTTCACGGCCGAGTAACCCAACAGTGGCTGATGCCGCAACAACGTTGTGAATGGCCACCATATTGCCGGCTGCTGCTCCGACAGCTTGAAGAGAAACAACCGCGGCACTTGATATGGTTAATGTTTGTGCCACTTCGAACTGAAATTGACTAAACATCATATTTGAAACGGTATTAGAACCTGCAATGAATGCACCTAGCGCACCAATAGTGGCACTAAGCGCGGGAAAGAACTCACCGACCAAACCTGAGGCAAAGTGCGCTGTGGTTACAGGCATACTGGCTAAATCAGCCGCGTTAACACCTGAGTTTATAAAGATACGTACCATCGGAATGGTAAACACTAATACAAAACCTGCGCCAACCAGTGTTTTACTTGATTCGTGAAGTGCATTGGCTAAAGGCTTAACACTGCGTGATTGTAATAAAACAGCAAGTAATGCAACGAAAACCAAAATACCACCCGGTAGGTATAGCGGTTGAATCGCAGCATTAACGCCTGTTTCGCCCAAGATGTTGCTGAACGATAAGCTAATATCTGTTAAGAAGCCTTTGAAATCCGCACTAACACGGCTAGCCACAAGTACTACAGCCAATAACACGTAAGGTGTCCAAGCAAGCGCAAGGCTCATTGGTTTTTTGTTATCGTCTTTTAAATCCATCTTCAGTGAGCCCAACCATTCTTGAGGCCACTTGTTTTCGCTTTCAAAATCCCACTTTGTTTTAGGTACAAGAAATCCTTTTTTAGCTGCTGTTACTACGATTGCTAGGCTCACTAAACCACCAATCAATGATGGGAACTCAGCGCCAAGGAAAACACCGGTTAATGCGTAAGGTACTGTGAATGCTAAACCGGCAAAAATAGCGAAAGGCAGTATATCTAGCCCTTCAGTCCAGCTTTTGTTCTTGCCAAAGAAGCGAGTCAGCATCATTGCCATTAGTACTGGAATAAACGTACCAACAGTTGCATGAATGATGGCCACATTGGTTGTGATTTGCTGTAGGTAGAATTCCCACGTTGAACCGCCAGAAACCAGTATTTCGGAAATATTGTGGGTATCAAGGCCTTTGTTAACACCAACAATGATGGGTGTACCGACGGCACCGAACGATACAGGGGTAGATTGAATCATCATCCCCATTAAGACTGCAGCTAATGCGGGAAAACCGATGGCAACTAAAAGTGGGGCAGCAATAGCAGCAGGTGTACCAAAACCAGACGCACCTTCAATGAACGAACCAAAACACCAAGCAATGATGATGGCTTGCACTCGGCGGTCGGCAGAGATATCGGTGAATCCATTTCGGATAACACTGATAGCACCAGTATGTTTCAGCGTATTGAGTAGGAAAATAGCGCCGAAGACGATCCATAGAACCGCAACGGTTATTGCTAATCCTTGTAGGGATGAGGCAATAACACGAGTGGGAGACATATCCCAACAAAATAGTGCCACAACAACTGTCAGCGCAAAAGCGACAGGCATGGCACGTTTTGCTGGCCAGTTCAGGCCGACCAGCAACACGGCTGAGACCATTATTGGTGAAAATGCGATTAACGCGAGTAGGGTATCATTCATGATTGTATTTCCTTCCTTCGTACAGCTGTTGTGTCGTAATAGGTTATGTTTCAAATAGAGTGAAATTCATTTATCGTTATTTTTAATTATTATTTTGTATGTGTATGTGTATGTGTATGTGTATGTGCAGCTAGTTGTGATGCCTCTTGTGATTCATTTGTTAACTTATTGTGACAATACTCCTTTCTTTTTTTTCAATATAGAGAAATAATGAAAAAGATTATTTCCAAAAGTTGACTAATGATGGCAAAAACAGACGACCTTATCTTGTTTGCTCAAGTGGTAGAGCATGGTTCTTTTAGTAAAGTTGCAGATCTTAATTCCCTTACAAACTCCGTGGTTAGCAAGCGTATTGCGCGGTTGGAAGCAGACCTTGGTGTGCAGCTTTTGTATCGAACGACACGTAAATTAACGGTCAGTGAAGCAGGGAAAGTACTTTATCAAGGTGCGAAAAATGTGAAGCAGGCAGCGGTAGAAGCTATTGATGCGGTGTATGGATATGGCGAAAGCGTTACAGGGCACGTGAAAATGTCGGTGCCTACTATCTCTGGTGATTTATTGTTAGCTGATGCGGTTGCTGAATTTTGCAGTATGCATCCTGGATTAACTGTTGATATGTCGCTTGAGAATTTATTTGTTGATCTTGTTGAAGATGGTTATGACTTGGTGATAAGAACAGGATACCTAGAAGATTCAAGTTTGATTGCACGCCATATCCTTGATTCACAATGGGTGATTTGCGCAGCGCCTGCTTATATCGCTCGTGTGGGTAAACCAATGGCACCAGAAGATCTGGTTAACCATAATTGCCTGCAATACGCTTATCAAACAACAGGGGCATCTGAATGGGAATTCAAAGGGGACAATGGTAACTATATCGTCAAAGTCGCAGGCAATTTTTCAACCGATAATGCCGCGGCGTTACGAAAAGCGGCATTAGGTGGTTATGGCTTAGCTTATGTTCCTCGCTGTTTGGTCTATCAAGATTATTTAAAAGGCGATCTTATTGATGTGTTCCCTAAACGGGTGGGTAAAAAGCTCGGTATATATGCGGTTTATCCGTTTACACGCCAGCCACCTCGGAAAATTCGTTTGCTTATCGAACACATAAGAGCGCGATATTTAGCTATGGGTGAATGTTTTTAATTATTTTCATTACATAAACTTAAAGTAAAAATACTTACTTAAATAATACATTAGAGAATTTGACTTCTGGCGTGTCATTAAAGCGGGATTTGAAACAGCCTTGTTTAAGAGCATCACAATAAACGCCATTACTGAGTGAATAACGCGTTGTGTCGAAGTTTTTAGTGCCGACAGTCTCGATCACTTTCATCATCTCTTTTTGGGCATCATCGCCTAAGTATTCTTGGGTGAATGCCATTGATATACCGAATGAATCAACACAAAACCCTGCTTTTTTATCGCATATTACGCCTTTGTCTGGCGAGTAGATATTAGGTGCTAATTCAGTCATTGCAGCCGAAGCTGAACCAGACAATATGGCGAATAGGATTAAGGTAACAAGCTGCTTAATTCGGATTGAATGCAAATGGATGGTATTCATGGTACTTCGCTTTTAGATAGTAAATGGACATAAATTAAGCGTAGCAGTTGATGATAATTTTCATGTATCGATAGTGTGGCATCAATGTTAAGTGTAAAAATCATTTATATGACGTTTTATTGGTACTATACCCAAGCATCTTGAGGCGGCTTGGGTATACACTGATATAACACACAATTAGTGAACGAAGCGATCCATTGAATGTCATTCATTGTTATGAACTTCAGTTAGTGATTATGTGTTTTTTATGATGAATCAATAGGTGAAAGAATGAATTGGTATTTAGCTGTTTTAAAGAAATATGCTGTGTTTCAAGGACGAGCAAGAAGACAAGAATATTGGTACTTCTTTCTATTTAACATTGTGATTGCAATTGCCTTAGGTATTCTTGATGGCGTTTTAGATACCCCCGGCACTCCTGAGTCGGGACTTCTTAGTACTCTGTATTCTTTGGCTATTTTAGTACCAAGTATCTCTGTTGGGGTTCGTCGATTACATGATTCTGGTCGCAAAGGCTGGTGGATGTTAATTGGTTTAATACCTTTAATCGGCGCATTGGTTTTGTTGTATTTCTTCATCCAAGATAGCCAGCCAGGTTCTAATGAATATGGCGAAAACCCTAAAGAAAATAATAATGACAGTGGTCAAATTAGCATGTAGATAAGCTGATATAAGACTGTTGGTTTACGTGATGTAATTAAACTGACAGATACATAAAGCCCGAATACCTTGAAAAAGTATATTCGGGTTTTGTTTATTGATAGCCTAGTTTTCTATAACTTAACTATTTATAAACCTAGCTAGCGGGCTTATTCCGGTAATGTTAGCTTTTCTGGTAATGGAACATCCGTTTCGACCCAACCGCCACCAAGTACTTTGTACAGTGTTAATAGGTTAAGTTGCTTACTGAGCTTTGTAGTGATCAGATCTTGTTGCGCCGTGTAATAAGACCGCTGTGAATCGAGCACCGTGAAATAGTCATCAACCCCTTCATTAAAGCGTAGATTTGATAATCGGAAACTGTCGCCTGAGGCATCCACCAGCATTTGTTGCGCTGAAAGTTGATCGTCTAATGTAGCTTGATTAGCAAGGGCATCGGCCACTTCTTGAAAAGCGGTTTGAATTGTTTTTTCGTATTGATTCAAGGCAATCTGTTGATCGGCAATAGCCACATCTAATTGAGAATCTAATTCTCCCCAGTTAAATATCGGTAGGCTTAATGCGGGTGAAAATACCCAACTTCGGCTATCACCAGAAAATAAATCATCGGCTGCCGAGCTTAATATCCCACCTGTTGCCGTTAATGAAATTGTCGGGAAATACGCGGCTCGTGCTGCGCCAATATTGGCGTTTGCAGCAATTAAGCTGTGCTCTGCGGCGATAATGTCAGGACGTTGTAATAACACCTGTGACGGTAAACCTACAGCAACAGGTGAAAGGGTATTTAGATCACCAGTACGCGGTAATAGGTGATCCGGCACGGGAGAGCCGACTAACACATTCAAGGCGTTGATATTGACGTTGACTTGGCTAGTAAAGAGGGCGACATCTTTCAATGCAGTTGCAACGGTTGTTTTAGCTTGTGCGACATCTAGCCCCGATGAAACGCCATTTTGGAAGCTTTTCTGGGTTAATGTCAGCGAGCTTTGTTGGCTAACCAAAGTTTCTTTTGCCAGCTGTAATAGGCTTTTGGTTGTGGTTAAATTCAAATACGCTTCTATTACGCTGCTGATTAAAGTGAGTTGGGTATTTCGACGTCCTTCAATGGTTGATAAGTATTGTTCTAATGCTTGCTTTTCGAGGCTGGAAATTTGCCCCCAAAAATCAATCTCGTAACTGGTGATACCTAAATTAACACTGTATTGACGGTCAATGGTGGAATTGCCGCCGTTAACGTTTTCCGATAACCGTTGATTAGAAGCACCGGCTGATAAATCAATGTTAGGGAACAATTGTGAACGTTGAATACCGTATTGGGCTTCTGCTTTCAGAATATTCAGTACCGCAATACGTACATCGCGGTTATTGGTGAGGGCTAAATTGACCACTTGCTGAATGTTGTTGCTCTGCACAAATTGTCGCCAATCACTGTAGGGTGAAACCTGTGCGCCTGTGATGTTCATTTTACTTTCATCAACCGGCCATAGGGTTTCTACTGGGGCTATAGGACGTTCATAATCGGGAATGAAACTGGCGCAGCCCCCTAACGATAATGATGCCCCTATAAGCAAAGAAAGCGTTTTATTCATGATGATTGCTCCTGTGCTTTGGCTTCTGCTTTATCGGCTTCTGTCTCACCATTGAAAATCTTCATTACTACAACGAAGAAGAGAGGAACAAAGAATATACCGAGGAAGGTTGCCGCTAATACGCCACCTAATACGCCTGTACCTACGGCATTCTGAGCACCAGAGCCAGCGCCGTTAGAAATGGCAAGAGGCAGCACCCCCATCCCGAAGGCGAGTGAGGTCATTAAGATTGGACGTAAACGAATTTTTGCAGCATGAATGGTCGCTTTAAACAGCTCTTCACCAGATTCATGGTATGACTTGGCGAATTCGACGATCATGATGGCATTTTTCGAGCCTAACCCTATAGTAGTCAACAGCCCAACTTGGAAATAAACATCGTTATTTAAGCCCAAGAGCCCTGTTGCTGACACTGCACCTAATATCCCAAGTGGGATAATCAAGATAACCGAGAATGGTACTGCCCAGCTCTCGTACAATGCAGCGAGGCACAAGAAGACGATTAAGATGGAAAGGGCATACAACAAAGGTGCCTGACCGCCAGATATACGTTCTTGATACGACATGCCAGTCCATTCTAGGCTGACTCCGGATGGCAATTCACTGACAATTTTTTCCATCTGTGCCATCGCATCACCGGTACTGACTCCTGGTGCGGGTGCTCCGAGGATTTCCATTGCGGCAATACCGTTGAAACGTTCTAATCGGGGAGATCCGTATTGCCAAGAACCTTTACTGAACACGCGCATCGCAACCATATCACCGTTCGCATTACGTACCTTCCATTCCATAATGTCTACTGGGTTCATTCTGTAAGGGGTGTCTGCTTGCACATATACTTGCTTCACTCGCCCTCGATCGACAAAGTCATTGACGTACCGACTACCGAGCGCTGTACCTAAGGTGTCATTGATATCGTTGATTGATATGCCAAGCGCTCGCGCTTTGAGCTGGTCGATTTCAATGTGGTATTCTGGCGTATCGTTTAAGCCGTTCGGACGTACGGCAACTAACTTTGGATTTTGTGCCGCAGCGCCTAACAATTGGTTTCGAATATCGGTTAGCTTTGCATGCCCTAAGCCAGCACGGTCTTGCAAGTACATATCAAAACCGGTGGCGTTACCCAGCTCCATGATGGCGGGTGGGGCAAAGGCGAACACTTGCGCTTCAGGTATTTCGGTAAAGGCCATCATGGATCGTTGCACAATAGCATTGACTTTGTCTTCTTTTTCCGTCCGTTCATCCCAATCATTTAGGCTGACAAACATCATGCCAGTGTTCGATCCTGAACCTGCGAAACTGAACCCTGCAACAGAGAATACTGATCTTACATTGTCCTTTTCATCGACTAAGAAATGATTCTCCACTTTGTTTAGTACATCTAACGTTTGTTCTTGAGTCGAACCACTAGGCAACTGCACCATACTCATCATTATACCTTGATCTTCATCGGGTAAAAATCCAGTTGGCAGACGTAAGAATAGTAATGCCATTATGGCTGCGATGCCCAAATAAATAAGCATAAAACGCGTTGAGCGGTGAGTAATAAAGGTGACTGCGTTTTTATACTTTTCAGTGGCTTTGCTGAAGTTGCGGTTAAACCAACCGGGAAAACCTGTTTCTTTATGCCCATCGGTGGTTTTCAGTAAGCTGATACATAACGTAGGGGTAAGGATAATCGCGACCATCACGGATAAGGCAACAGCCGTGACAATGGTGATTGAAAACTGACGATAAATGGCACCTGTCGATCCTGAAAAGAATGCCATAGGAATGAATACCGCACACAGCACCATTCCGATACCAACTAAGGCACTGGTGATCTCTGTCATGGATTTTTCAGTGGCCTCGCGCGGCTCAAGCCCTTCTTCTTCCATTAGACGTTCGACGTTTTCGACTACTACGATTGCATCATCAACCAACAAGCCAATGGCGAGCACTAAGGCGAACATTGTTAGGGTATTAATGGAATAACCAAAGACCGACAACATAGCAAATGTGCCTAAAACCACCACAGGAACCGCAATGGTCGGAATAAGGGTTGCACGTAGGCTCTGTAAGAACAATAACATGACGAGGAAAACCAAGAAAATTGCTTCGAGTAACGTTTTAACCACTTCTTCGATAGAGATCTTGATAAATGGGGTGGTGTCATACGGGTAAACTATTTTGATACCAGGAGGGAAAAAAGGTTTTAGTTCGTCCAGTTTTGCACGTATACCGTCAGCCGTTTCTAGCGCATTTTTCCCTGTCGCTAGCGCAATGGAAATCCCAGAGGCTGGCTGCTGGTTGTAGTTGGATGCCGTTTGATACGATGCTGACCCGAGCTCAACGTTAGACACGTCTTTTAATAGTACTTGTGAGCCATCGGTATTCACTTTTAGTAAGATTTTTTTAAATTGGTCGACCGTTTGTAAA
The DNA here is from genome assembly GCF_003026285.1 of Photobacterium profundum. Lineage (GTDB taxonomy): Bacteria > Pseudomonadota > Gammaproteobacteria > Enterobacterales > Vibrionaceae > Photobacterium > Photobacterium profundum. The sequence continues at coordinate 277,283 of NZ_PYOD01000001.1, read as the reverse complement.
CGAGATTGCGCTGTTATGGTAGCTGAAATTTCTTGTCCTTTAACAGCAGGTACTGCTCCTAATTGCCCTGCAGATACTTGCGCATTCTGTTCTTGAATCGCAGCCACAACATCAGAAGGCATTAAGTTGTAGCTTTCTAATTTATGAGGGTTTAGCCAGATGCGCATCGCATATTCTGCACCGAATAACTGGGTTTGACCTACGCCGTTCACGCGGCTGATGGTATCAAGCAAATTACTGGAAATGTAATCAGACAGATCTTCATTTGTCATTGAGCCGTCTTCAGAAACGAAGCCGATAACCATTAAGATCGAATTACTGGCTTTTTCTACTTGTACTCCTTGGTTTTGTACGTCTAACGGTAATAGAGGGGTCGCGGCCGAGAGTTTGTTCTGTACCTGTACCTGCGCAATATCAGGGTCTGTACCTGATGCAAATGTAAGGGTGATGGTTACATTACCGAACGAATCTGATGTAGAAGACATATAGAGCAGGTTATCTAACCCATTCATTTGCTGTTCGATAACTTGAGTAACAGAGTCTTCTGCCGTTTTCGCTGATGCTCCAGGATAAATCGCCGATATTTGAATGGATGGAGGAGCAATAGTTGGGTACTGCGCGATAGGGAGTGTGATGAGGGCAATAATACCTGCCAACATTACCATAATTGCTAACACCCATGCAAAAACAGGGCGATTAATGAAAAACTGAGCCATATCTTTTCCCTATTCTTCTGGTGGGGTATCAGTAATTTCATGAGACTTTGTAACGGGGGATTTTGGCCGTACAAATTGAATGCCTTCCACGATAACCTTTTCGCCTGCTTGTAGCCCTTTGGTGATTAACCATTGGTTATTAATAAGGGTTTCTGTCGTGACAGTGCGAAGCTCAACAATGTCTTTATCGCCAATTACATGTAGTTGGGCTGCTCCTTTTGGTGTACGGGTTAATGCTTTCGCTGGCACTAATAAAGCACCATGTACGATACCGCGTGGCAATGAGGCACGAATAAACATCCCTGGTAATAAAATACGGTCAGGATTAGGGAAAGAGAGTCGAAGTACAAAAGAGCCAGTGGTTTGATTTATATTAATGTCTGAAAAGAGAATCTTTCCTTTCCTGTCATATAAGCTCCCGTCTTCCAGTGTTAGCGTAATATCGCTGAGTTCACCTTCGTTACGCGAATACGCACCGCTGGCTAAATCACGACGAAACTGTAATAACTCACCACTAGAAGCCGTTAAGTCAACGTACATGGGATCATAGGTTTGCACTGTTACAAGGGGATCTGTTTGGTTTGCGGTAACCAATGCTCCAGCTGTAACGGTTGACCTACCAACCCTACCTGCAATAGGGGATGTAACACGGGTATAATTCAAATCAATTTTCGAGTTTGCAACTGCTGCTTCTGCACTGGCTACATCAGATTGTGCCTGTTGGTACACCGATGTTGCATCATCATAATCTTGTCGTGAAACGGCCTGCTCTTTCACTAAACGCGCATATCGATTGGCTTTATTACGGGCGGTGGTTAAGTTAGCTTTCGTTTTTCTGAGATCAGATTCGGCACTTTTTAAATTTAACTTAAAGGGTGCGGGATCAATTTGATAGAGTGGCTGCCCTTTCTTAATTAACGATCCTTCAGAGAAAAGCTGCTCTAAAATGATCCCACCAACTTGTGGCCTCACTTCAGATTGGTATGAGGCGACGGTGCGGCCAGGCATTTCATCTTTAAGCTCTATATTTTGGGGTTCTATAGTGGTGTAACCAATATCATATTGCGGTTGTTGCTGCGTTGCGGGGTCTTTGCTATCACAGCCCGTAAGAACAATACTTAATAAAATTAAGATGTGACTACGCGTAATTACATTGAATTTATTATTTTTTTTAAGCACTAAAGCCCCCGAAAAAAACAAGCCTGCTAATAAGCAAAAAGTATAGCTAAGAAATAAATGAATATTTTTAAATGTCAGTAATTGAGGAATAAGGTGCTTATTAAGGTGAGCCTATTCTTCTCTTCTATTATTTATTGGTTACTTTTATAAGGTGGATATTATGAGTAACTTTTGGTTAAATGTTGTTATAAAGCATTCCCTTAAACGAAAGGGGATCCTATAAAGAAGAGGCTTAACAAATGGAACTTATTCAGCAGCTATCACTAGAATTTACGCCTTTGATTGACAAATCATTTTCATTGGCGGAGTGCCCTCGCTGGGATTGGCGCAGTAAAACATGGTTATGGGTTGATATTGCAAATGGTGAGCTGTGGCGTTATAGCCAGCAGGTGTCAGATGTTCGTCGCTGGGATGAGCCTTTAGGCTGTTTTGCTATGTGGCGTGATGAAGGTTTTATACTGGCGGCTAAGTCAGGAATATACCGTTTAGATAGCTGGGAAAGTAACCGTGAACTTATTGTCCCCCTTATTTCTGAGTATCCACGCATGCGTTTTAATGACGGTAGAGCTGCACCGAGTGGGCATTTTGTTGCAGGTACTCGTAATGGTGCCAAGTTAGGAGATCAAGGGCAGTTTTATCAATTGACTGAAAATGGTCAGACAAACCCGATGCCAATGTACGCTTGGACATGCAATGGCCTCGCATTTTCACCTTGTGGACTTTATTTATATTGGGCTGATACTGGCAGCAGTTTGGTATATCGTGCAGATTATGATCCTATAACGGGAGCATATGGACAGTCTGATATTTTCTGTGATTTGAATGGTTTTAATGGTCGTCCTGACGGTGCGAGCGTCGATAGTGAAGGAGGCTACTGGGTTGCAATGTACGGTGGCCGTTCAGTGCTACGTATAAATACAGAAGGCAGAGTGACACATAAACTAGCGGTGCCCGCTGAAAATCCAACGATGGTGGCTTTTGGTGGCGAGAGCGGACAACAGATGATAGTGACAACCGCGGAAGAGTCGACAGGAGCAGGGCAAGTCCTGAGTACAGAGCTAAGTGCTGAAGTTAGCTGGCACGGTATTGAAGAACCACTGGTTACTGTTATTTAGTTATCCAGTCATCGATAAAAGCAAAGGAATGGCGATAGTATCTCAATTGTCGCCATTAAAATGAATCAGCATCGAACCGAGCATATCTCGCTTCGGTGATAGAGCAGTTAGTCATCAGCATGAGCTCGGCAAGCGTGATGTTTGGGTTTTGTAGCACGAGTCTTTTTAATTTATCTTCAATTCGTTCTAGCTTGTCATTGTACGCCGTAAGCTTTTCATCAATTTTCCGTATCAGAAATTGCATTGCTTCAGGCTCAGAGAGTTGCAGTCTTTCAGACAACTTTTTAAACGAATTTTCATCGCCAGTGATTTGCCAATTTCTAGAACGTCGAATCCTTTTGATTTCACAACTGTACTCGAGGGCAATGAGCTTTGCCTTCTTTGTATTATCTGAGCCCATTCGGTGAATTAACGAGGGTAGGTGGGTAGTTATCGTTTTATCTGTCATTTGTCCAATATTGCATTTTATAGAGTGAGAAAGCCAATAAATACTTTACTAAACCAGCGATTGATTCAATGACAGTTATTAAAAAACTGGTTCGTGAAAGGAAAATTCGGGTAGATAGAAAAAGGCTGCTCTTTAGGAAGAGCAGCAAAACAGCATGGTCAACGCTGAAGTTAAATAGAGCGACCTACTTCATAACCATCCCAAATGGCAGTCATGATGGTACGCGCAGCTTGACTGTCACCAATGTTATATATTTCATCAACATCCAGTTCATTGGCAAGCTGGCTAAATAATGAATCTTCGGCTTTATAACCCATAGCGACAATGACATGATCACACTTTAGTTTAATGTTAGCTTCAGGTTCGGACGCTGGGCGAACAGTAATACCGTTGTCTGTAATCGCTTTGAGGTAGGTACTGGTCTTAATATCGACTTTTTCAGCTATCAGTAATTCTTTCAGCATTTGATAGTTGGCAAAGCAGGTACTATGTGGACCACCAATAATATCGTCGCTTGCTTCAATTAAGGTAACTTGTTTTCCTCGTTGCGCCATCCATAAAGCGGCTTCGGCCCCAACAAGCCCCGCACCTATAACGGCGATGTGTCCACCAGTAATGAATTCTGGATTCATCAGCATTGTTTCAGCCATCATCACGTGTGGTTTATTAAAGCCAGTTAACCAGCTTGGTTGTGCTGGGCGAGAGCCCGTGGCAAAAATGACACTGTCAGGCTGCTCGTCTTCTATAGTGATTTTTGTTGCTACGGTATTTAATCGAACATCAACATGCTTACGCGCCATTTCACCACTAAACCAATCAATTAATAAACGGTCATCGTGTTTAAAGGGAGGTTGGCTACCTGGAATTACATTGCCCCCTAGTACCGATGATTTTTCAAATAACACCACATCATGACCTCGGTCTGAAGCGATACGTGCCGCTTCCATACCTGCAACACCACCACCAATGACGACAATTTTTTTCTTTTGATAAGCAGCCGTTAGTTTGTACTCTTCTTCGCGACCACAGCTTGGGTTTACAGCACACGATAAGTTACCCACTTCAGCCATGCGTCCCAAACAACCTAAGTGACACGACAAGCAAGGTCGAACTTCATTGAAGCGCCCTCGGCGGATTTTATTCACCACGTCAGGATCGGCAAGAAGCGGGCGCCCCATGGAAATACCATCAGCAATGCCTTCATTGATAGCATGACTGGCAAGCTCAGGATCTTCCATTCGCCCTGCCATAAGCACTGGAATATCAACCACTTCTGAGACTGCTTTACAGTAAGGTTGGTACATGCCCGGTTTGAAGTAATTAGGTGGGTGGTTCCAATACCAGGCATCGTAGGTACCAGCATCTACATTGAGGGCGTCATAGCCAGCTTCTTGTAGGTATTTAGCGGCTTTTAAGCCTTCTTCCATATCGCGTCCGACTTCTTGTGCTTGCTCACCCGGTAAAATACCTTGGCCGAAACCTTTCATGTTGCCTTTGACGGAGTAGCGCAGTGATACCGGGAAGTCTTCGCCACAAATAGCTTTAATACCTTCAACCATTTCGACCGCAAAGCGGTAGCGGTTTTCAAAACTGCCCCCATATTGGTCTGTTCGTTTGTTGAAAAAGCTCATGGTAAATTGATCAAGCAAGTAGCCTTCGTGTACTGCGTGAATTTCAACGCCGTCGTACCCTGATTTTTGCGCGATAACGGCAGATTCAATGAACTTACCGATGAAGTATTGCACTTCTTCGGTCGTGAGCTCTCGGTGGATTTGTTCGGGGTTGAAGCGGTTTGGTGCTTCAGATGGTGCGATAGATTTATCTTCTGGTGAGAAGCCCGGAATACATGAACGTCCCCAGCCTGCAGTCAGTTGAGCGAAAATTTTTGTGCCATAAGCATGCACTCGTTCGGTCATTTCTTTAGCACTGCGGATATAAGCAGTTGGCTGATAACTCGGGCAAGGCAAGGACGGCATAGGGAACTGCTCGAGTTCATTTTCTACCATTTGTACACCAGTGATGATCAGCCCGACACCACCTTTAGCGCGGGCAATGTAATATTCAATACCACGTTGATTATATGCGCCATCATTGTCGACGCAGCCAAGCGTACCCATAGGGGCCATAGAGTAGCGGTTTTTGAGCATTAATGAGCCAATTTTCATTGGTTCAAATAACACTCTATGTGATTTATCCATCATAGCTTTAAGCTCCAGTATTTTTATAGCAACGCTCAAAAGATGCTGCATTAACTGGCAATAATTAAAGCAATATTAGTGAAACTTAACTTGGCATTTTAGGACAAGAATATGGCATTTACTGCCATTATAAAGAGCTTTGATTTTGATCATCTAAAAGGGTTGTGTGCTCCTTTTAATGTATTAATTATGCAGCGATAAAGATGAGTTAGAGTATTTCTTGGACAGGGTTTAGGCGATTGCTGGAATGAGAGGGACTGGTGCCAGTCCAGCGTTTAAAGGCTCGTGAAAAGGTGCTGAGATCAGAGAAACCGAGTTGAAAGGCAATTTCAGTCATATTAACACTAGGCTGATTTAATAATTGTAATGCTTTTTCTAGCTTATATTTTTCAAGTACACCACGGTAGCAAGTCCCAACCTCTGACAGGCGGCGATTCAGGGTACGAATACTAATTAGCATATTGGCAGCGACTTTATCACCAGAAAGATCAGCAAGAGTTGGCATATCATCAAGTGTTTTGTACACCTTTAATACGATGTCGCTATTTTCTAATTCAATAGTGTGCTGACGCAGTAAGGTTTGTGTTACGGGATAAAGAACAGGATCGCTTGTTGCTAGCGGGTGAAAAAGGTGTTGACGTTGTACGCATATTTTCCTGATAGGTGAACCTGTTGAAATATTGCAGTGCATTAGCTTTTCGAATTCAAGTTTTTCGTTTTCTGGAAAGGGCCACTTTATTACTTTTACAGCAACATTAGGCAAGCTGTATTCAGTGGTTTGATGAATGATTTGCAAAATTGTTGATATATAGAGCGTTACGCCTACATAGGTTATATGGGATTCTTTATTGAGAGGCTCATGGTTAATGATCCAGAGTTCTGCATCACCTTGTGGAGTTTCATGAAAACGTAACCGAATAGGGGAGCCAATGGCGACACAGTACTTACTGGCATCTTTCAGAAGCTGTAATACAGTCGGTGCCGTCCACAATGTTAATGAAAAGCAACCAAAAGTCAGAGGGTTCACTCGTTGGGCTGCATGTGCAGAAAAGAGTGGATCGCCACTGTCTTGAAACATTTGGTGGTGGATCTTTCTGACTTCTCTAACGTCGATCTGAGAGCGGGAGGTATCGAGTTGATCGAAATAGTATTGGCTGTCTAACTGGTATTGTTGTGCGGTTTGCTTTAATAAATTTAGCCAGCCTTTATGAATAGACATTGAGGTGACAGGGGGAGGGTTTGTGCTACTCATTGATTCGACTCCCATAGGGCTGCTATCAGTACCGTGTGACATATTATCGTGAAACATTTCATTGACGTCATTTTTCATCAAGCGTTTTGTGAGCTTGGCAGTGGTTTGGCTATATAGGTAAATTATTTGTATCGATAACAGAATAGTCGACGCAAAAATAGCCGCTGATGATAACCAACGGCTCGCTGTAATTGTTATTGCGGTTAGTTGAGGTTATCGACCAGAAGCAATGATTTTCTGGGTAATGTTACCTGCAAGTTTTGGATCATCCATCTTGAAGCGAATGTCTTTGTTTGATTTTAAAATATCGTAGAAATTAAATTTCACATTGGTCCAAGTATCGCCCCATAGGTATTCCCATACAGCCTCACCAGTATCAAGATTTTGGGTTAACGACCACTCTGTGGCATAACCAGCCATCACGCCGTTAACCTCGCGGTTTGCAGCATCGTGTGGGATACGGAAAGCGGTTGTGGCAAGTTTCATCATCCCGTTAACCGATGAGCTAGGCTGTGTTAGCTGCTCACTAAAGTAAGAGGCGTGAAGGAAGCGGTCTCTTGGGTTAGTGTTACCGGTGGAACCGAAGTCTGCTTCACTCCATGTTTTACTGATTTTTCCTGAGGCGGTACTCCACGCATCAAGGTGGGTTTGTTGGCTTGGTTGATTGGTCATTACCATTGCATCGTCACCACGATAGATTGATATACCATCTTCATCATGCTCAATCACCAAGCGATCTCCGCTTTTATCGGTTAGCGACCAGTGGAAAGTGGGAGCATTGGGAATTAAAGGGTGAGAGGCTAATTCTGTTTTAATGGTTGCGATGTTCTGAACAACCTCTTCAACAGTGGCGTAATTGGCAATTAAGAATTCACCGAAGGCTAACTGTGAAATAGTTTTACTGCCAGAGTCTTTCATTGTCATTGGCGCGTAATACAGAGTATTGACTTGCATCCCTTCACTATTAACACCGTCGTGAACCAATCCGTCGTAGGCCAGAATAGCCAGAATATTATATTGGGTTTTATAGATAGCACCCTGACCTTCGACACCGTGGGTGAAGCGCACTGTTCCTGCTTTAATCGTCCCTAATATTGGAGAGGTTGCTTCTACCCAATCATTAGTGCGCGTTGTTAATGTACCGAAATCGGTATTCCATGCAATTGAGGTACAGGCATGTGATGCGGTAGTGAAAGTTGCCGCAGCAATAGCGGTCGCAATAAGGATTCTTTTCATCGTAAAATATTCCATAAAGGTAATTAAATTAAGCGATTAAGAGATTTGTTTTTTTTTGTAAATAGATTTATATTCACTTCACTATTTACTTATTTTTATATTAACCATTTTATTTGTAGGCATTTTTGACCAAGATCGGCCTTTTAATCTAATGACCTAACGCATCAAATCATTGGCTTAAAATGCAAAGTGAATTTTTTAAGTAAATGTTTTGGATACTTTTTGCGACCGTTCTCACCTGTTGTACGACTTGTTCTAAATTTGTGAGCCGAGTCAAGCTTATGAGGGCTGACGCATCAAGTCATACCCTTGTCCTAAAATGCCAAGTTTAGTGTTACTCCTCGGAATATATTGAGGGCACAGAAAAGGAATAACTTCTGAAACCTACACCAGTAATTTATTTACTCCCTAATATTAAAAAAGGATTTATTTAACGTTCAGGGAGCTAGTAATAAATTTCTATATATCAGAGAGGTCGCTATGACACTTTGGAAAAATAACTATGAAAGTAAATTAATATCTTTGGCTGATGCTGCAAGTAAAATTGATTCTGGCGATAAGATTTGGGCTGGTGGTTATTTATCTGTACCTGTTTTATTTCTTAAAGAATTAGAAAAAATAGCAATGATGTTAAAAGGAACTGAATTATATTCCGGCCTACTGACTTATCCGTATGAATTTCTTAAGCCAGAATACCGTGGCCACTTAACTTATCGCAGTTTATTTATGGGACCATTGGAGAAAAAGTTTCAACATAAAGGGAATGTTGAAATTATTCCTTATCACTTATCCAATGTCGGCCAAGTATTGGATGCTGTTGGCTGCAATGTCATGGTTGTTGAAGTAACGCCACCTAATAAAGACGGTTTTGTCAGTATGGGAGCTTGTGGTGGCATGGGTAATAAGCACTTATTACCTAATGTTGACCTTGTTATTGCAGTAGTTAATGAGTCACAACCATTTATTGGCAACCCCGAAAATTTATTACATATAGATGATGTTACTTTCTTTGCTGAAGGTCACCATCCAATTGCAGGGCCAAAACCTGTTGAGCCATCGGATTTAGAAATCTCTATTGCTGAGCATGTTTTGCCCTATATCCATGATGGCGCAACAATTCAGATTGGTATTGGGACAATTTCCAATGCGCTTGGGATGGGCTTAAAAGGCCGTAAGAACCTAGGTATTCATACTGAAATGTTTACTGAATCCATGATGGAACTGTGTAAATCGGGGGTAATTTCTGGAGCCGAAAAGAACTACAAGCCAAATAAAATTGTGGCAGCCTTCGCTGCGGGTTCTCAAGAGTTGATCGACTATATCGACAATAACCCTGATATTGAAATTGGAAATGTGGTGGTGGTAAATCACCCGAATGAAATTGCTAAAAATAACAATTTTGTTTCGATCAACACCTGCATCATGACAGATCTTACAGGACAGATTGCTTCGGAAGGGGTTGGTCATACGCAAATTTCAGGTTCTGGTGGCCAGGTAGATTTCGTTCGAGGGGCAACGTTCTCTAACGGTGGCCTATCGGTTATTGCTTTGTCTTCGACCTATAAGGGGCCGAACGGCGTGGAGTCAACTATTTGCTCGGCGTTACCGGCAGGTACACCAGTGACGACGTTACGCAATGATGTGCACCTTATTGCGACGGAATACGGCATTGTTGATTTACGAGGCTTAACAACTAAACAGCGAGCAGAAGCACTCATCAATATTGCCCACCCAGATTTCCGCAATGCGCTACGTGATGAAGCTATTACTAACGGTCTGTGTAAGTAACCTGACAATCTATTAAGGATCTAAATATGTACCAAGGACAATATTTTCAGGTTACCGAGCGTGGCCAGTTTGCCGAACTGATTTTTAATGCCAAGGCTGACGGTGTTAATACTTTAAGTAAAAAAGCGTTAGAAGAACTTCAAGTAAGTATTGAGCTTATTAAAAACACCCAAACGCGTGGGTTGATCATCCGTTCTGGCAAGGCATTGTTTAGTGCTGGTGCTGATGTAAAAGCATTCCGTAAGCTGTTTAAAGAAGGTGATAGTGCCGTCCTCGAATACCTTGAGTGGGTACACGGCATTTATAACAGTATTGAAGATCTTTCAATGCCTAAAGTCGCTATCATTAATGGTGTTGCAGCTGGTGGTGGTGTTGAATTGTCGCTGTTAGCGGAATATCGTCTTGCAACGATAGATGCAAAAATTAGCCTGCCAGAAGTTAAGCTAGGTATCATGCCGGGCTGGGGGGGGATGACTCGTCTTCCTCGTATAACAGGGGTTGATACGGCGCTGCAATGGCTAACAACAGGAAAAAACTTCCGTGCTGATAAAGCATTAGAGCATCATGTAGTTGATGGCGTTATTGCGAAAGATGTAGACTCGATTGCTCAAGCTGAGGCACTACTTCAATCATGTATTGATGGTGATATTGATTGGCTTCAACGTCAAAAAGAGAAGCAAGTACCGTTACTACTGAGTGACTATGAGCTTGCAATGTCTATTAATGTTGCACGTGGCATGGTTGCGAAGGTTGCAGGTAAGCATTACCCAGCACCAGCCATTATGCTCGATACCATTGAAAAGGCCGCGAAGCTAAGCCGAGACGAGGCGTTAGCGATTGAACGTCGTGGTATTGCGAAGTGTGTTAATACTGGTGTCGCAGATGCTTTAGTTTCTGTTTTTTTAAGTGACATGGCGGTAAAAGCCAAAACGAAATCCATTATAAAAGGGGCCGTTCCTGTCACTGAAGTTGGTGTTATTGGGGCTGGTATTATGGGGGGCGGTATTGCCTATGTGACAGCAGACAAAGGTGCTGATGTCGTAATGAAAGATATCAATAAAGCGGGCTTAGCATTAGGGTTGACCGAAGCAAACAAACTACTAGCGGCACAAGTTGAACGTGGGCGTAAAAAGCCACTGGCAATGGGCGAAACACTCAACCGTATTCAATCTACGTTATATAACCAACCCCTCACATCGAATGATCTTATTATTGAAGCGGTTGTTGAAAACCCTAAAATTAAAGAAGCGGTATTAGCTGAGCTAGAGCAAGTTTCCCCTAATGCGACTCTTGCGTCGAATACCTCGACTTTGATGATCAGCGGTTTAGCGCAGGCATTGAAAAAGCCTGAGAATTTCTGCGGTATCCACTTTTTCAACCCAGTTCATAAAATGCCATTGGTTGAAGTGATTCGCGGTGAGCAAACCAGCGACCAGACGATTACGCAAGCTGTTAAATATGTAAGCCAATTGGGTAAAACACCGATTGTGGTGAACGACTGTGCTGGCTTCTTGGTTAACCGCTGCTTAACGCCGTACTTCCACGCTTTTAATCAGCTAGTGGTTGATGGTGGTGATATACCAACTATCGATAAAGTCATGAGTAAAGGCTTTGGCTGGCCGATGGGTCCCGCATACTTACTGGACGTAATTGGCCTTGATACGGCCGCACACTGTATCGATGTGATGGATTTAGCCTTCCCTGAACGAATGAGTAAGCCTGCAAATAACGTGATTCAAGCATTTGTTGACTTGCAGCAATATGGTCAGAAAAACAGTTTGGGCTTCTATGCGTACCAGCCTGATCGTAAAGGGCGTTTAAAGCCATCAGTAAATGCAGATGCAACTCAATTGATTGCCTCGAAGCGTGAAGCGGTTAAAGACTTTGATCATGACACCATTACGATGCGGATGATGCTACCAATGATGTTTGAGGCAATTCGTTGTCTTGATGAAGGCGTGGTTGCTTCCCCTGCTGAAGCGGATATTGCAATGATTTATGGCACAGGCTTCCCGCCATTCCGTGGTGGCCTGTTCTACTACATGGATCAACTTGGCCTTGATAAGTTGCTAGAGATTGCAGAGCAATACAAACACCTTGGCACACTTTACGAAGCACCGAAAGGCTTGCTTGACCGAGTACAGAATAACCAGAAGTTTTACGCGTAATTAGGGGTAACTAAGATGAAAAATGTCGTAATTGTTGATGCAATCCGTACCCCTATGGGACGTTCAAAAAATGGTGTATTTCGCCATACTCGTGCGGATGACCTATCAGCACATTTGATGAAGGCAATGTTCCAACGTCAGCCGAATGTAAAGCCTTCAATGGTTGATGATGTTATTTGGGGGTGTGTTCAACAAACTGAAGAACAAGGCGTTAATTTAGCACGTAACGCCGCTTTGCTCGCTGGTCTTCCGGTTGAAGTGCCAGCAACCACAGTGAACCGTTTATGTGGTTCTTCAATGGATGCGCTTCATATTGCCACTCGTGCTATCAAAGCTGATGATGCTGATATTGTGTTAGTGGGCGGTGTTGAGCATATGGGTCATGTTCCAATGACTACAGGACTTAATTTTAATCCAGCTAACGATAAGCAAATGGCTCAGGCATCCGCAATGATGGGGCTAACCGCTGAAGCTCTTGGTAAAATGCATAAGATTAGCCGTGCTGATCAAGATGCGTTAGGTGCGCGTTCTCATCGCTTGGCTCAGAAAGCGACAGATGAAGGCCGCTTCGATAATGAAATAATCCCTATCATGGGGCATGATGAGAACGGCTGTCCTGTGTTGGTTAAACGTGATGAAGTGATCCGCTCGGAAACGACTGTAGAATCTTTGGGTAAACTGCGTCCAGTATTTGATCCCGTCAATGGTACAGTGACGGCGGGTACATCATCAGCGTTGTCTGATGGTGCGTCATGCATATTGGTGATGAGCGAAGAAAAAGCGAAAGAGCTGGGTGTGATCCCCCGTGCTCGTATTCTTGCTGCTACAACGGCTGGTGTACCTGCTGCAATCATGGGTTATGGGCCAGTTCCTGCAACGAAAAAAGCACTAACAAAAGTCAACCTAACAATGGCTGATATTGATTTTGCTGAGGTAAATGAAGCGTTTGCTGCTCAAGCTATTCCATGTTTGCGTGAGCTCGGTCTGTGGGGAAACCGTGAAGAGAAAGTAAATCTACATGGTGGTGCTATTTCGCTTGGTCATCCGTTAGGCTGCTCGGGTGCACGTATTGTTGGCACTTTACTTAATGTGATGGAACAGCGTGACGGTCGTTATGGTCTCGCCACGATGTGCATTGGTATGGGGCAAGGGATAGCCACTATTATTGAGCGAATCGATGCTTAATAGATAATGTGAAGATGTAAATACATCGTTTGTTTTTCTTATATGGGGCTCTATGAGCCCCTTTATTTATTTGAAACTTGAACGGTACATCATAAGCCAGACATTAATCGTTCTAGCTGGGATGTTGAGGTTGATTACATTTTTGCAAATTTATAAGTGCGGTACCCACCGATAAGGTTTCGTGCTTTAAAGCCATTGTTGACCAATTGACGATAAGCAACGTTACCGCGTAACCCAACCTGGCAGTAAATAACGATTTCTTTATCTTTTGGTAGTTCGTGCATGCGCTGACGAAGTTCATCGACAGGAATATTGAGCGTGCCTTCAATGTAGCCACCGTTCTCTAATTCCCCTGGGTTACGCACATCAAGCAATAGTTGGTCATCCGTTAGGTTGTCTATCTCATCAAAGTGGATAGGTGTTGCGTCACCCTTGATGATGTTATTGGCAACAAAGGCTGCTTGGTTGATGACATCTTTTGCACTGCCATACGGTGGAGCGTAAGTAAGTTCGAGGTGTTGAAGTTGTTCAACCGTCATACCTGCACGCTGCGCAACGGCCATGATATCAATACGTTTATCGACACCATCTTTACCTGCTGCTTGCGCACCGAAAATCTTGCCTGATTTAGGGTCAAACAACATCTTGAACGAAACAATTTCTGCTCCAGGGTAATAGCTGGCGTGGCTCGCGGTGTGTACGTAGACTTTTTCATAATCAACGCCATCACGTTTAAGCTGCTTCTCGTTCTTGCCTGTAGCTGCGATAGCTAAATCGAAAATCTTACAAATCGCAGTGCCTTGTGTGCCTTGGTAGCTTTCATTACGACCAAGCATGTTGTCTGCCGCCATCCTACCTTGTCGATTCGCTGGGCCCGCAAGAGGCACAATTGTTTGGTTGCCCGTAACGAAATCGGCTTCTTCAATTGCATCGCCTACAGCATAGATTGCTGGATCGCTGGTCTGCATGCTTGGCGTGGTCCAAATGCCCCCTAACTCGCCAATTTTAAGCCCAGCTTCTGAAGCAAGTGTCGTTTCAGGACGAACGCCAATCGCCATAATAAGAAGGTCAGTTTCTAGTGATTCACTGTTGCTGAGCGATAAGTTCAAATGCCCATTAATGTGTTGATGCTCGGTGCTTTCGCCAGACTCAAAACTGGCAATGTGCGTCTCTGGTACATATTCAACGCCAGAGAGAGCAATACCAAGGCGCAGATCAATGCCGTGATCACGGATTTCGGCATGCACAAAGCCAGCCATTTCTTTATCAACTGGTGTCATTACTTGGTCGGCAAGCTCTAACAATGTGGTTTTAATACCACGCTGGTGGAACGCTTCCATTATTTCTAAACCGATGAACCCACCACCTACAACCGTAGCGTGTTCAACGTTATTGGTTTCAATCGTCTGAAGGATGCGATCCATATCAGGAATATTACGCAGAGAATACGTTAACGGATTTTTCACGCCAGGAATAGGTGGAACGATAGGGCCAGCACCAGGGCTTATCAATAAAAAATTGTAACGTTCAGTGTATTCGTTTCCGTCTAATAGATTCTTAACGGTCACTGTTTTTTCATTACGGTTAATGTTCACGACTTCGTTCATCACGCGAACATCAACATTAAAACGCGCCAAGAAACTTTCAGGTGTCTGTAGTAATAGTTTGCTGCGATCCTGAATGTCGCCGCCAATATGATACGGTAAACCACAGTTAGCAAACGATACGAACTCGCCTCGTTCGAACATGATGATTTCGGCATCTTCACTCAAACGACGTGCTCTAGCTGCTGCTGAAGCACCACCTGCAACGCCTCCGACGATAAGAATTTTAGTCATCTATTACTTCCTTTCAATGCATCTTGAGGTAGCTTGGGTATAAGCTATTCCATCTGTATTGTAAGATACTATAAACAATCAATTAGTAAAAGCTAATAAAATATATGCTTTATTAGTTAAAGCTAAATTAATATTGACTAATTTTCATAATTTAGTAATCTCTAATTAACGAAAGTCATGTTCGATTAGGAATAAAAATATGGTATTTGAAATTCCATGGGATGCATTACGTGGCGGTATGTTACTTGGGCTAGCCGCAGCGTTGTTATTAATCATGAATGGAAGAATCGCAGGCATAAGTGGCATTGTTTCTGGGTTACTTAAACCCGTTAAAGGTGAAGTATCGTGGCGGTTTCTTTTTGTTTTAGGCATGGTGATTAGTGGGGCTCTTGCACCTTTACTTGGCTTTAGTGTACCGGAATCACTACCTGTTACATCTGTATTTTGGGTTGCGTTGGCTGGTTTTCTTGTAGGTATCGGCACGAAGCTGGGTAACGGTTGTACGAGTGGGCATGGTATTTGCGGAATGGGACGTTTATCTAAACGTTCGATTGTAGCGACTTGTGTCTTTATGGCAGTTGCGTTTGTGACGGTATTTGCCCGTTTGCACCTTTTATAAGAGCATGATGAATATGAATCTATTATCTAAAGCAATTGCATTGATCGCTGGGTTGCTGTTTGGGTTAGGCATGATGATGTCTGGAATGGTTGATCCCAATAAAGTGATTGGCTTTCTTGATATTGCGGGTGATTGGGATTCTAGCTTAGCATTCGTGATGGGTGGGGCATTGTTAGTGTTTACGCCAATTTACTTGTTAGTGATTAAAAAGCGTGAAAAGCCGGTGTATAGCAGTAAGTTTCAAATCAGTTCAAATAACACGGTTGATAAACGTTTAATCAGTGGCGCGGCATTGTTTGGTTTAGGGTGGGGTATAGCAGGTATTTGCCCTGGACCTGTCGTTACATCGGTTTCTGCGTTGAATAGTTCGATGTTGTTATTTATTGCTTTTATGCTGGTGGGTATGTGGTTGGGTATCAAAATTGATGAAAAACGTTCTGTGTTGGCATAACTTTTCTTGCTTAGATTTAGACAGATTAAGCCTGTACGAAGAGAGCGCTGCTAATTACGATGTTTCACTATGTTAGGCTATTCGATCAGTAATTTAATAAGTAATTAGTAGCGCTTGATTATGTTATTGAGCGAGCCATGCTTCAGCATTTTCAGTGTCATTGGGTGAAAAGCCTTTAATGTCTAACCCTGGAAATAACATACCTTCTATTTCACTGACTTTTCGTAACCATTGTTGTTCGGCCAGCACTGCTACTTTTTTAAATTTACGCGTGTGACGAAAAAGCTCAGGTAAGCGTGTGAGTTCTTCACCGATGGCACTGAGTGTCGGGAAATCAAAGTCATGGATGGTATATAGCATAATACCATCTTCTACATCTTTCGTTTTATCCACGAATTCGTCTAATAGTATTTTCATTTCTTCGCGATCAATTTTGCCACCAAATGACATATCAATACGATTATTAGCACATTGCGTTATTTCAAACATACGAACCTCAACGACAGTTCTTAACCAACTGTACTCATTTTAGTGCACGTTTGCAGATATTAGGTAATAAACGACGAAAAAGCCGAGAACCGTATCTTAAATACTAATCTAAATAAGTATCTAAGATACGGTTCTCCGCTTTTATGTTTTATTTAAAAAAGAGTTTATAAACTGGCTACTTTGGCTACTTTGGCTATTGGCGTTACTCGCATTTCAGAGTATTCGTCATGAGCACTTTTTTCCGGTGTAAACCATGACAACTTATGAGTAAGCTGCGTAACACTGCCAATAATAATTAAGGCTGGGCTTTGTGCATGTTCAGCAATTATGTCTAATGTTTCAAGTGAGCAAGGCAGTACACGTTGTTGCTTGCTTGTACCACGTTCAACAATAGCAACTGGGGTAGAAGGTGCCATACCGTTAGCTTCTAATCGACGACGAATTTCACCGCTTTGAGTTAACCCCATATAGAACACTAAGGTATGGTTTGAACTGGCTAATGATGCCCAATCAATCTGCTCTTTTTCTGATTTCAGATGACCTGTAATAAATTGCACACTTTGCGCATGATCACGGTGAGTCAAAGGAATACCAGCATAAGCTGCACAGCCAGCCGCAGCCGTAATACCTGGTACTACTTCAAATGGAATCTGGTATGGCAGTAAAGCTTCTAATTCTTCACCACCACGACCAAATATAAAAGGGTCACCGCCTTTTAGGCGAATCACCAATTTACCTTTTAATGCTTGCTCTACCAATATTTGGTTAATACCCTCTTGCGGTACACAGTGGTGTCCTGCACGTTTTCCCACAAAGACTAATTCAGTGCTTGCTGGTGCGAGTGCCACAATGTCGTTAGAGACAAGTCGGTCATACACGATGACATCGGCTTGTTGAATAAGACGCAGGGCTTTTATGGTTAGCAAATCAGGATCTCCCGGTCCAGCACCAACAAGTACTACTTTACCGAGTTGAGTGTTATCACGTTTCTGATTCACCGCTTGGCTTAGCTGACTTACTGTATTGAGGATTGCCATTGTATGCTTACTCCGCGTCATTATTCGGTATGTTTAATCTGGTATTAAGCTGTTTGTGTCACGCTGTTAGTGCGGTCTTCTGCTGCGGACGCAACTAAAGGTCGCTGTGCTTTGGGTGTAGAAAACCAGTAACCCAAGCCCATGAAAATAACGCCTGAAATTGTGTTCCCCACAGTAACCCAAAGTAGATTGTGACCAATTCCAGCTAGCGTGAAGGCTTCTTTATGCTCGCCAAGGTAAGATAAAGCAAAAATAGTCATGTTAGCGACTGAGTGCTCGAAACCCGATGCGATGAAGGCAAGCAAACACCACCAGATAGCGATGAATTTTGATGAACCTTCAACACGCTGGCACATCCAAATAGCCAGACAAACCAGCCAATTACATAGAATTCCTTTAAACAAAAGTACCGACGCTGGGGCGGCTGTTTTTGCCATCGCTACGTTGTTTAATAAGCTGTTGCTATCAGGTAATAATTTACCGCCGCCAGCATAGAAGAACAGTAGGGCAACACCGACAGAGCCAATTAAATTACCCATCCACGTTTGAGGGAGCACGCGTAAGGTATCTGCAACAGTGATTTGACCTGTTTTTACACCAAAAGTAAGGAACATAGTGTGTCCGGTGTATAGCTCAGAGCCAGCGATAATAACGAGTGTTAAAGCAAGACCAAATGTACTACCCATTACCAGTGAACGGATTGATGGATCAACCATGTTCCCCAGTGTGAATATCAAAATAATGCCTAAACCAACATAAGCACCTGCCATGGCAGAGCTTAGCCAGAATCCAAATCTTTCTTTATCTGCAAAATCGACGATACGTGCAGCGGTAGCTGAACATTTCTTGATTGTATCTGCGTACATGTAGTTCTTCCTTAAGTTAAATCGAAATCTTTTTGGAATAGATAAAAGAAGTATCCATACTCATTCCAAAAAGCAGGGAATTCAAAACAACTGGAGATGCTGAATTCCCTGAATGATGTTTCTAACTATTCTATGCAGCGATTTGAACGTCGCCGTTTTCTACTTGTATTTGAAAACTTTTTACTGAAACGTCGCCGTTTTCTAAACAACGCCCATCTTTTAAAGCAAACCGTTGTTTTTTCAATGGGCTAGCAACCCATAGCTCGCCTTCGTGTTCGCAAATTAGACCGCGAGATAGCACGTTTGAGCGCGCAAATGGGTCCATGTTGTCGATGGCAAAAAGCTCTTCTGATGCGTAGGGACGAAAAATAGCAACTTGCTCTCCTTCAACAAGGGCACATACCCCAGTACCTGGCATCAAATCGTCAATTGCACAGACTGAAATCCACTGGCTCATACTTTTTCCTCCAATGAAATAGTGTAGATTGGCGCTTTTTCATTTTCAGTTGCAGGGCGATGTTGTTCACGTTCGGGAACGAAAGCGACATTGCTGTCACGCTCTGAAGAGTTAATGAAATGATTGAAACGCTTCAATTGGTTGTCATCTTCAAGTGTTGTTGTCCATTCACACTGGAAGCTAGCAATCAGTTTCTCAACATCGGCTTCAAGTTGAGCATTGATGCCTAACTTGTCGTTGATGATCACATCGCGCAGGTATTCGATACCGCCTTCTAAGTTTTCTAACCATACCGATGTACGCTGTGCCTTATCGGCAGTACGGATATAGAACATCATGTAGCGGTCGATGTATTTAATTAGCGTGTCTTTATCAAGGTCGGTTGCTAATAAATCAGCATGGCGAGGTTTCATGCCCCCGTTACCACCTACATACATATTCCAACCTGCATCTGTTGCAATAATGCCAAGATCTTTACCCTGCGCTTCAGCACATTCACGGGTACAGCCTGATACACCGAATTTTATTTTGTGTGGTGTACGAATACCTTTGTAGCGGTTTTCTAGCTCAACACCTAGACCTGTGCTGTCTTGAACACCAAAGCGGCACCAAGTGCTACCCACGCATGTTTTTGCCATGCGAAGG
This sequence comes from Photobacterium profundum, assembly GCF_003026285.1. Lineage (GTDB taxonomy): Bacteria > Pseudomonadota > Gammaproteobacteria > Enterobacterales > Vibrionaceae > Photobacterium > Photobacterium profundum. Next base: position 257,596 of record NZ_PYOD01000001.1, on the reverse strand, counting down.
GCTTTTGCATACGCTTGACCTGTTTCAAAACCAGCAGCAATTAACTTTTTCCAAATAGCAGGAAGGTCATCTTTGTGTACACCGAATAAGCCAATACGCTGTGCACCTGTAATCTTGGTGTATAAGTTGTATTCATTAGCCACTTGAGCAACGGCAAGCAATGCTGCTGGTGTGACTTCGCCACCCGCCATACGGGGAATGACAGAATACGTACCATCTTTTTGCATGTTGCCAAGGAAGATGTCGTGAGTATCTTGCAGTTGTGTATTGTCTTGGGTTAGAACGTAATCGTTCCAGCTAGACGCAAGAATAGAACCGACGGTTGGCTTACAAACCTCACAGCCGTAACCTTTACCGTATTTCTTTAATAATTCGTCGAATGATTTGATCTCTTCAACACGAATTAGGTGGAATAGCTCTTGGCGAGAATATTCGAAGTGTTCACATAAGTGATTTTTAACTTCGATACCGGCTTTTGCTAGCTCTGCGTTCAGTACTTGTGTAATCAGTGGAATACAACCACCACACCCCGTACCCGCACCCGTTACAGCTTTGATTTCACCTAATGTTGTATGGCCATCTGCAACAGCTGTTGCAATCTTGCCTTTAGTTACATCGAAGCATGAACAAATAACGGCTGTTTCAGGTAATGAGTCAGCGCCCATTGATGGCTTTTCTGCACCAGCGTGAGCAGGTAAAATCAATGAGTCTGGATGCTTAGGAAGATCCATGTCATTAAGTTTTAGTTGCAGTAGGTTGCCGTAATCGGATGTATCGCCTACTAATACCGCGCCTAATAATTTTTTACCATCTTCAGAAACGATGATGCGCTTATACACTTCCTCGTTTTCATCAAGGTAAACGTAGCTCTTACAGTTAGGTGTACGACCATTCGCATCGCCAATACTGCCTACTTTTACGCCAAGCAATTTCAGCTTCGCGCTCATGTCTGCGCCTTCGAATGTTTTTTCTTCACCAATAAGATGGCTAACAGCAACTTGTGCCATTTTGTAGCCTGGTGCAACTAAGCCGTAGAACATTTCATTCCACGATGCACATTCACCAATTGCGTAAACATCTTCGTCTGATGTAAGGCAATTATTATTGATTGCAACACCGCCACGACGACCAGTTGCCAAGCCACATTGCATTGCCAGCTTATCTTGAGGACGAATACCAGTAGAGAACACGATGAAATCGACTTCTAGCGATGTGCCATCGGCGAAGTTCATGGTGTTACGAGCGTCAGTGCCTTCGGCGACGATTTCTTTGGTATTTTTCCCTGTGTGTACTTTTACACCCAGTTTTTCAATCTTGTTACGAAGCTGCTCACCACCTTGGCGATCGAGCTGTTCAGCCATCAATACTGGTGCAAATTCGATAACGTGTGTTTCAACACCCAGTGCTTTCAATGCACCAGCGGCTTCAAGCCCGAGCAAACCGCCACCAACAACAACGCCACTTTTACTGCGTTTGGCTGTTGCTTCAATGGTCTTTAAATCTTCGATTGTACGGTAAACGAAACAGTCTTTTCCTTCGTTACCTTTGATCGGTGGCACCCAAGGATAAGAACCTGTCGCCATAATCAATTTGTCGTATTTAATTTCACGCCCAGTATTTGAGTGGATGACTTTTTGAGCGCGGTTGATTGTGATAGCACGTTCACCAATAAGGACATTGATGCCGTGTTTCTCATAGAAACCTTCTTTAACTAAAGAAAGTTCATCTGCGGTGTGGTGCGAGAAGTAAGAAGACAGGTGAACCCTGTCATATGCAATGCGTGGTTCTTCACAGAAAACGGTAACTTCAAAATTTTCCATGTCTGCTTTATCGACAAGTTCTTCGATATAGCGATGGCCGACCATACCGTTACCGATAATTGCCAATCTGACTTTGCTCATAATATCCTCTTAACAAAGGCGTTAAATCTGTTCGCATAATAATAAGTCAGCTTGTGAATAAATATGATGTAAATCAACCACACTTTAAAATAACCCTAAAGTGGTACTCCTTATTTATCAGTGCTTTAAGTGTGATCGTTTAAATTAAAATGTACAGTTTGTAAGTTAATTACATTAAATATGAATGATTTATGATGAATTATGAGTAAGAAATTACTGAAAGAAGATGGTATTAATACAAAATCATTTCGTATTTATTTACGAGTAATTATTTACTATGTGCATGCATTTAAATGCAATCATATACTAATCTTTTGTATTTAAAATCAAGTGGTTAATTGGTTTCACAATTATTAAAGTTTTTACATTCCTCTAACATTTCTCTGTGGGTTGCTTTGTAGGGTGCATATGCGTCTATACACCTATATGGGAAATATAATAATGAATATAAAAAAACTGCATTACTGCTTGCTACCATTTGCGACTTTGTTATCGGGTTGTTTCGATGATACTGAGCTAGAGGTAGATACTCGGCAATACATTACATACGATTTAAAAGCACTGTATTATCCGAATGATCTTTATCTAACAGGGAGTGATGGCACGATTGAACTATCGTCTGAAGCCACTGAAAAGACGGATTATCATAATTATGAAAATGTTTATGGGGCACTTGATGGTTGGTCTACGGGGTACAAAATTCGTTTACCGCTTTCAGGTGTCGAGACAGAGATTGATGAAAGCACTTTAGCTGACAACGTGGTTGTCTATGATGTTGCTGCAGGGAAATTATTGGGTGAAGACAAATACATAAGCCGTATCTCCGCTGAACATGAAATTGAAATTCTACCCACCGAAGTACTACCGGAATCATCAGCTTACATTCTAGCGGTTACCGCTGGTGTACAAGATATTGATGGTGTGCCGTTAAGGCAAGATTATAACTATGAGCAGCTCGTGCAAGGTAAAATGCTTGATGATGCCAATAGCAATAATGCCATTTCTCAGATAACGCAGAATGAAAGTCTATTAAAACAGGCTGGAGTATCGAACGAGATTGTATATAGCGCCGCTTTTACGACGCAAAGTATCATGCCTGTAATGGAAGCGGGTCGGGCGTTGATTCCTGATAATATAGCTTTAAATGATGGTTTTGGAGACCTAACGGAAATTGCTGTTGGTAGTACGTTCTCAAAATATGACACATACGGTACGACGGTAACTCTACCATATTATCTAGAATCACCGACTTCGGTGGATGATTGCAAAGTGTTGACGTTATCTGCCACTCAACTGACCGAAGATGAACAGTTGGCTGTTCGAGCTGATCCTATTGGTAGCTGTCCTTCACTTTACAGCTGGTGGGAAGACAGTACAGAAGGGTTTCTTCATGGTGGTAATACCGAGCTAACAAAGAAATCAGACCAAACTGTACCTGTGGTAATTTATGCACCTAAAGATTGGGATGGTACACCATTACCGGCAGTTATTTTTGTGCATGGCATTACGGGGTGGAAGGAATCAGCAGCAACCATGGCAGCTAGTATTACAGATACGGAGAGGCTAATTATTGCCATTGATCAGCCGCTTCATGGTTCAAGTAAAACAGACGGTGGTCGAGGTATCGATCTCGATGGTGACGGTATCCTAGACATTACCGCTACCAGCACGGACGAATTTGAAAACAAATCTGTTTACCTCAATCTATCAAGCCCCTTAACTTTACGTGATAACCAACGCCAAGCGGTGCTTGATCAGTTAGCCTTACGTAAAGCGCTTAATAATACGAGTTTTATTGAGAAAAGAGTGGGAACTGATAACGCAGAAGTTAGCTTGATTGGTCATTCTCTAGGTGGGATTGTATCAACTATGGTAAGCGAAATGTCACAAAATGATAGCTCGAAAGCTGGTGATGAATTCAAGTTTACCACTGTCAATCTTGCTGTTCCGGGTATGGGCTTAACCGATATAATGTTGAACTCGCCATTATTGAGCGGTGAGGTTGTTAGTGAAATTAAAGCCTCAACAGATGTGCAATTAGCGGTGGCAAGCATGTTGGGTCTTTATGATGAGAGTACTGATACTCCGCAGGAAGGGTTAGCAGCGATTGATGCGTACCGTCTTGAAGATGAGGAAAAGGTCGTTAAATTTGAAAATATTGTTTACAACATGGTTGCTCCTGCTCTGTTGCAGGCAACGCAAACAACTGTAGATGGTGGCGATCCCGCTAACTTTACGACAGAGCAAGCAAACAGTGCCCAACCGATTTTGTTATTGGAAGCAGTAGGTAACTGTGGTGATGGTTTAACCCCTGAATGTGAAGTGGGGGTTGAGTATATATCAGACAATGTGGCTGTTAACTCTGTTGAGGGTATTCCGTTAACAGGAACTGAACCTTTAATTACGCATTTAGGGTTAGATGCTATTACTGCAGATATAACAATGAGCACAGATGTCATAAAAGGGGTTATTCGAGTGAAGTCGGGCGGTCATGGAACTTACCTCTTCCCTTATGAAGGTCCTGTTAACGAAGACGGAGTGCCAGGGTCAGTGAATGGTCACATGGGTTACCTGAATGAGTCGATGGCAATGCAACAAGAAGCAGTAGCATCCTTTATTAATAGTGATGGTGAATACGTGAATATTATTAATCCAGTGCATGTTGAGGGTGAAGTGCCACTACCTGTAAATTGATGCTTCTGAAAATGATCGGTTCTTAGTTACATTAATAAACCCATCCTCTTGCGTGGTTGCAGTACCACAAAAATAGAGGGTGGGTTAGTTTGCTCATGCAGCTAAAAGGTGAATTAATAGACAGATACCGGTTTCATAGTATTACAAAGAGAAATTAAGGCTTGCATCTGCGTCTCGATTTGGTAAAACAAAGTATGACCTCAAGGAAGCAGGTGTCCAATATGACGATTGCCAATAAATTACTTAGCCCTGCCATTGAAGCCCAAGCAAAAAAGGAAGGGGCACTGAACGCGCTAGAAGCGGTGTATGTAAAAGCCCGTTACGCCAGATTCAAAAAAGTTAATTGGGGAGGCCGTATTTTCGACGGTATCCAATTTGGCGACGGCAGTTTAATTGCAGTGAAGCCCGGTGCTTTTAATCGGTTAACGTTGGTATCGGTTGAGCACGAAAGTATGCTGGGGTAGCCTTTTGGTGTAAGCTGATTTGCTAAGTTGTATCGTGTAATGGCAGATATGCTTAGTGATAAACATGATAATTCTTATTCTGAAGCCCTGATGATGGTGTTAAAACACTGTTGTCGGGGCTTTCTTGTTTCAATCTTTGATATACGTCGAGTACGAGGGGACAAATGTCCTCTTGCTGTTTTTGTACATTCATTACACTGATAACCACAACAGCAATACCGCTAAATAATAAATACAACAACATTAGAAGGGATAGAACATGAATATACTTGCGTGGTTTGATATCAATAATACTTTGGTGAATATTCCAATTGGTGGTGGGTATGCCATGTCATGGATTGAAGCTGTTGGTACCGTTTTTGGCTTGCTGTGTATTTGGTACGCCAGCCAAGAAAAAACCATTAATTACGTGTTTGGTCTGATTAACGTTTCCCTTTTCGCGATCATTTTCTTTCAGATCCAACTCTACGGCATTTTGATGCTGCAATTGTTTTTCTTCTGCGCCAACATCTATGGTTGGTATGCGTGGACACGTCCTTCCTCAGAAGCTGGCGAGATGCTGGAAGTCCGTTGGCTTAATAAACAAAAAATGGCGTTTACTGCAGCGGTCAGTGTTGCTGCTATCGCTATTATGACGGTGTTTATCGATCCTATTTTCTTTGCTTTAGCTAATATCAGCGTGGATGTACTGAATACTTTTGGTGCTGATTTAGCACGTCCAGAATTGTCGCCAGATGCATTCCCATTCTGGGATTCAGTAATGACAGTCTTGTCGATTGTGGCGCAAATCCTAATGACGCGTAAATACGTTGAAAACTGGATGTTGTGGGTCGTAATTAACATGATCAGCGTGTGCATCTATGCAGCACAAGGTGTATATGCTCTTTCTATTGAATATGCGATTTTACTATTTATTGCGGCGAATGGTACACGTCAGTGGATGAATACAGCGAAGCAAAATCAGCAAAGTAAGCAACACGATCTGGCAGCTGAGGTAAAAGCATAATGAGTAAGCAACCTCACCTTTGTGTTTCGGCAGAACAAATTGCCAAGCGTGTGATTGTATGTGGTGAGCCTGATAGAGTTAATCGCATTGCTGCCCTACTGGATGGTGTCGAAATCATTGCTGAAAACCGTGAATACCGTTTGATGAATGGACGATTCAATGATCAACTCATCACGATTTGCAGTACTGGCATTGGTGCACCGTCAGCTATTATCGCACTCGAAGAGCTTAACTTGTGTGGTGTGAAGCAAGTGATCCGCGTGGGATCATCGGGTGCACTGCAAGTTAATATTGCTCTGGGTGATTTGATTGTTGCCGAGGCTGCTGTAAGAGATGATGGTGGATCGAAAGCGTATGTTTCGAGTACTTTTCCTGCATATGCAGATCGTCATCTGATAGCCAAGATAGAAGCTTATTTGAATCGCTCTCTGACAATGCCAAATACTGAGCAATATGTCGGTCAGGTGCATTACGGTGTGGTACGTTCACACGATAGTTTTTATACAGATAACGAAGCGCAGCTTTGCCAGCATTGGCATGAAAAAGGCGTACTGGGCGCAGATATGGAAACATCAGCGTTGCTGACCGTCGGTAAGTTGAGGGGGATGCAGGTTGCGTCGATATTGAATAATGTCGTGTTGTTCAAGCAAGATGTACAAGAAGGTGTTGGTTACTATGTGAATGCTGAGGCCGTGATGATGAATGGTGAACAGCGTGCTGCCTTGGCGGCGTTGCATGCCCTATGTAACGATTAAGCGAACAAGTAACATTACTATGGCTGCTGTATTGAGGGCTGTATTTGATTGATATGAATACAGTGTACAACCTGAGAGCCCAGCATATGTTTCTATCAACATGTGCAGGGCTTTCTATTTTAGATAACCCTATTTTTAAATAACCCTGTATTTAGAAAATCTTGTATTTAGAAAATCCTGTTATTTAGGTATATCATGTGAGCTAATAATTGCTCGTGAATATGTTAGAAGCCCAACGCTATGCAGATTAAGCCCTATCAGCAAGGACGTTTCACGCGTCACCTTGAAACACTTTATCCCGCTTTTAAAGCTGCGTTTTATCAATGCCAAACGCATCAGCAGTTGCTATGTGCTGGCGATGAAATTTTACGTCAGGGACAAACGTTAGAGTACTTGTATGTGGTGTCGGTTGGGCGTGTTTCAATGAATATTGCCGCAATGAATGGTCGTCGTTTTCAATTGGGAGAGATCGACTGTGATCATCATATCTTTGGTGAAATGGAATTTTTCAGTGACACCCCTTGCCAATGGAGTGTGGTGGCAGAAGAAGATCTCGATGTTGATATTATCTGTTTACAAGCATTGACGACATTGCTGATTGAGCGACCTGAGTTTCAAGTGTTTTTTTCTAGCGCGCTGGCTGCGGATTACCAAGACTCGTTAGATATCTATACCCATAGGTTATTGCATCCGATTACTTATAATATCGCTTACGATTTATGGCATCGTAGTCAAGTGAATGTGATGCTTGGCAACTTCGATAAAGTGACGTTGGAAGCTGAACGGTTTGGCACTTCTAGCCGCGTTTATCGTCGCGCAGTAAAAGAACTGATAGAGAAAGGATTAATAGAAAAAGAGGGGGCGGAAATTTCAATAGTCAGTCTTTCAGCATTAAAAACCTTTATCGACCATTATGATTAGCAGTAAATTTTACGTATTTGTAACAAATTATTGTAAAATAATCATTGTGCTTTAGTGCGAAGTTTATTATTTTGCTCAGTGACCGATTTACTGTTCTGACCGGAGCAGTGTCGATGGCAGAAGACCTGTCATTGGAAAATAGGGATTACATCGTTTTTGGAGTACGATAAATGAAACACATTTCTGCTGTGCTGCAGTTAATGCCAGTAAGCATACTACATGCAATATCCGCCGCTATACGTTCGGGGTCGACCCGTATTGCTTCACGCACCCACGTCTATCTTTCCTATACCTCAAGCCGATTTATGGGCTTTTTTGCTTTTTCAGGTTTTAGTGCTTTTCGATTTTAATCCTGAAATTTCAATCGATTAAGACATCTTTATTCGTTACACCTTTTTCAATTTGATTGTAGTACATGATGAATACTCTTTTATATCAAAGTCTATCATGTCCGGAATCCGCACAACTGACCGAGTATTGCGTACCTTCTCTGCAAGCAATGGGGTGTAAACAAGTAACAATTAGGTATAGGTAAATATTGTGAATTTAAAATTAGTGGGTAGTTCGTTAATCATTGCAGGTACCGCGCTGGGCGCAGGTATGTTAGCCATTCCGATGGTACTGGCGCAGTTTGGCCTATTATGGGGCACTCTTTTGATGGGGGTGATTTGGTTAGGTACAACCTACGCCGCATTGTTATTACTTGAAGCCAGTATTAAAGCCGGTGGTGGCTTAGGCATGAACACCATTGCGCGTAAAACCTTGGGTAAAGGCGGCCAACTGGTCACCAACGGGTTGCTTTACGCGTTGTTAGTATGTTTATTGATGGCTTACATCATTGGAGCCGGTGACTTAGTGAAGAAGATGCTGCACGGTGTTGGCATTGAAATGTCGATGATGCAGACACAAGTCTTGTTTACACTGGTTGCTGGTGTCGTCGTTGCCTCTGGTACTGCTGCCATCGATAAGATTAACCGCCTGTTGTTTGCTGTAATGGTTGTCGTATTAGGTATCACGCTATTCTCGCTCGTGCCGACTATGTCTTTTGAACACCTTTTAGATGCGGCAAGCAATGATAAGGTTGAGCTAATAAAAACCAGCTCAGTACTATTTACTAGCTTTGGTTTTATGGTCGTGATTCCATCACTTGTAACCTACAACAAAGGCGCGTCACACCGTGATTTGCGTAACATGGTTATTGTAGGCTCTGTTATCCCATTAGCTTGTTACTTATTGTGGTTATATGCCGTTGTGGGTAACTTAACCCCAGAACAATTGGTGAAGTTTTCAAATGTGTCTGAATTGATTGCCGCATTGGGCGAGCGTTTCAGCGGCATTCAAGTAATTCTGTCTACTTTCACAGGCCTGGCGCTACTGACGTCATTCTTGGGCGTGGCCATGGCACTGTTCGATCAAAATGCGGATACATTTAAGCAAAATAAAGCCGTTACCTATGTACTTACCTTTATTTTCCCATTAGTTGGTGCACTTTGGGCCGCTGATCAGTTCTTATCTGTATTGGGTTATGCTGGCTTTATTCTTGTGTTCTTGGCTATCTTTGTACCAATGGCGATGACAATGAAGTTACGTAGTTTTGAAAAGCAAAAGTCATCAGGGCATGAAGCTCTGGCAGAAGCTTACCAAGCTGGTGGCGGCTCGGTTGCTATGGGGCTTAGTTTCGTATTTGGTTGCTTCTTAATTGGTGCTCAGTTGGTATAAGAGCTGTTGATTACTGATTGTAGAAATAGAATGTGATTTAGATGAAGAAGGCGTTTATCGAAAGGTAAGCGTCTTTTTTTGTACTCTTAAAGTGTAAATTTGGAAAATGGGATGCGAAGAAGGCAGAGATATTTAGCAAACAAGTAGAAATTAGAATGGATGTAGTAACGCGAAGATTTACGGAGCAGAGAGGGAAAATAGGGGTAATCAGTTTGACCGAACTGAAAATACCCCTATCTAATGGTAAACCTTTAAGTGACCGAAAAATAAAGGTTTACCGCTAAATATTGCTCTTTTCCATGGAGTACGAAAACGGGTTCGTTGGAAAACAGCACTACTTAACTTGATGCGGGAATCATACAAATTTTCATCCAAACCTGCTACAAAAGGCCTGAGTTTTGTCATTGCTATTTTTGATGTAAGTGTAAACTAAACAATACACTTCAGTTTGAATGCACCGATCAAGCACGGAATCTTAGGTTGTCGTTTTGGCGACATGACAGCAGAGCAAACATGCTTTATTTTATACCCAAGTTATCTCAAGGTGCTCGTTTCAGCGAGAATTTGTTAGGCTCTAGGCAAGGCATCTATTTATAGGTCTAGTGGTTCTACGTTGAAAATAAGTAACACGGCAGAGCCCAACGAAACTCGCCCTTTGGGAGTGGCTCAGCGTATCTACTTCTGTGTCAAATGTGTTTGAAAGGGAATGCTATTCCTACACACACTTTCCTTGAATTTAACACGCTGAGGTCACTCTGAATCTTGCATCTTGAGGTAGCTTGGATATATATTATCGGTAAATTAGAAGGATAAGGGCATGTTTTGGAAAAAAGCTGAAAAGGTTGTTGAGCAAGCACTAGTCAATAATAGTCTTCTACCCATAACAACCGAAGCTTGTGTGATCAACGAAGCTGGTATTGATTACTTTGGGCATGTCGTTACGCAAAACGCGGAACGTAAATTTCAGTCAGGTACGAAACAAGACAATCCTTTTTTACCTTACGAAGAAGACATGTTTGTAGATAATGCTGGCGAAAGCCATGTTTGTTTACTGAATAAGTTCCCGGTTATATCTCCCCACCTGTTAATTTGTTCTCGTGAATTTGTTCCTCAAACATCGCCTTTAGAGCTACAGGATTTTTGCGCGTGGGTAATGGGTTTCGATAGTGACAATGTGTTAGGTTTTTATAATAGCGGAACGATTGCAGGCGCGAGCCAGGCCCACCGACACATGCAGCTTGTACAATCCTCTATTCCTTTAGAGCACGCTATTATTAATCATGAACTACCGTTTAAACACCACCTGTATCAGTTTGATTCACTAAGTGGTGAGCGATTGTATTTGTGTTATTTAGCGGGGTTAAGAGAGCTCGGTATACTGGATAAGAATGGCTTAACCAATGACAATAGCTTAGCAAGCGAACAAGAGTGTAAGCCATACAACTTGCTACTAACTAAGCACTGGATGTTAATGATTCCACGATCTGCGAATCAGGTAAACGATGTGTTTGCGAATGGCATTAACTACAGTGGCCGTTTTTTAGTGAAAGAACCAGAGCAACTGACTTGGCTAAAGGAATACGGCATGATGCAGTTTTTGAAAGACTGTAGTCAGGGGTAGATTGATATATATAGTAAAGACCACTCCGATACGGTTGTGGTCTTTAGAGCGACTATTAAAGACTATAAATTCATGCGTTGCTTTTCACCTTCTAGCCATGCATAAAGAGTTTGCAGTGTTTCTTCAAGAGGGCGTCGATTACACTTTGCTTGCACTTGATCTATTTCGTAATACTTACGCCCATCAGGGCGCTTTATCATTCTTACGCCCATCGTGACACGCTCTGGCGCAGTGACTTTGAATACTTGATATTCATCGTTTAATACTCGTGCATGGTAAGCACCTACACAGTGGCGTTGCTCTTCCCCTTCATCACGTAATTCAAAATAGCTTGTTAACGGCTGAATATATTCAGTACCACTAAAAACGATCTGATACGGCTTTTTATGGGTCGGACACGGTACATAGTGCTTACGGTTTTGAGCTCGAATCCAACTATCGTGTAGTGCTGAAATATCTTCTACGGTGCGTAACTTACGTAAATAACGCATAGGTTCAGCTAAACCTAAATTAACTCCCATCATTAATGTGTCATTGAGTAACGTTGGCAGTTTAATTCTACTTTTTAGTTTGCTTTCAGATAAATTAATCGCAAGGTTTGAGCCGGTTAATCCCGGTAATACCATATCAAGCTGTAATGACTGATGAGTAATAATAGGGTAATGACCAAATAGACGGTAACGCTCAGCAATTGGATGCAATAGGCGTGTAACTAAGGTATGGCTTGAACGCGTATCAAACGTAATATCTAGACGATCTAAAAAGCGCAATGCTGCTTTACTGTGTGAAAAACCGAGTATGCGCAAGATCTCACGTTGACCGTATTGGCAAAGTTCTAATGATTTTTCGCGATCTAGAGGGTATTCATTACAGATTAAATACAATAGAGCAGGGCGTAATTCAAGAAGCTGACGAGCATTTCTATTGGAAGCAGCCAAGCTCAACATATAAATCGAAGTTTCAGGGAATGGTTTTACTCGGTCTACAAGTCGCGGGGGAATAGAAGCAATCCATTCATCGCCCCCAGGTGTAAAAGCTATTTGATCGATAGAAAAACCAATATTTCCTTCTAAGGATTCAATATCGCCATTCGTGTATTCGCGCTTTAAAAGTAACTGCTGATCCCACGGCCATAATTTTAGGCTAAATTTAAAACCAAACGGTGTTAAATCGAGAACCAGAACTTGGCTTTTATCATTGATTTTTTGCGTGTCTTCAGCTAATTGCATTGTTCTATCATTATGTTATTTGTCTGAATTAAATCCCAGCAAGAATAATAACTGGGGCGTTTATCGATACTAACAAAAACTAAGCGTATTTCTACAAATTTAATAAGCATTTCTGTCAGTGTATTGTTATTTTTATCGTTATATTCTAATGACAGTTAAAAACGTTTGGGGTAGCTACTTTTATAATGATTCGTTCCCGTTACGCCGAAGTGCTTTTCGACGATGAACTACGTACAAGCGTTATTGAGTCATTATTTATCTTTGAAATAATACCAGCGTAACCAGGTTTCTGTACATTAGGGTTTGTTCCTGTAAATAAAATCAAATCGCCGACTTGTGCATCCTTTAACGTCACAGATTTTGTGAAAAGTTGAGGGTACTCTGACGTCGTTCTTGGAATTTTAATATTGTAACTATTATATATGTATTGAATGAAACCCTAATAATCAAAGCCTTTTGGGGTAGACCCGTCCCACACATATTTAGTACTGATAAAACTACGCGCATAACTGATCATTTTTTGTAGGGCTATTTACCGTTAAGCTTTTGGCTACTGAAATTGAAGATGCATTAGGGCTTTGACAAGCAGTTATAAAAACAAGTGTGATGATACAAGATGAAAACTTAAAATAGTGTGAGGTGTTCATTTTATTACTTTCTTTGTTTTATAGAAATCATGATTTAAGTGTGAAATAAATGGTATCTCTTAAATCCATTTAAAAATGTAAAAACGTGGTATTAGTTCAATGCATAAATAGCATTGAAAGTAGACTATTTAACGAAAGAGTCGTACTTAATTCATTATCGTGACTTGGGTATAAAGACTGTTCCTTATGTGATTAGTTTCATCTTCTACATGATAATTTATAAAATGGTAGAGGATAATCTTGATAGTGGTAATGTTAACTATGTGGTACACGTGTTTCTGTACTTTTCGTCTATAACTTAGAGTGATACTGTATAAAAAATGGTAGTCTAAGTGTTTAAATAAATAGGCGTTTATGCCGTTTTTATGGTCATTTGACCGATGGTTCCTTTTTAGAGGCGTGTGAGTTGATCGTTTTTCGCCGTTTTATATTGATGTTAGTCGCCTTAATACTAGGCACTCTTTCCTCACAATCCGCTTTTGCGGCAGATATTACTATTTGGTATTCACATCAGTCATCACGATTTGTTGAAGGTTTAGTGCAGCGTTTTGAACAAGAAACTGGCATTCAAGTGTCGTTAGTCCAGTTTAAGCCGAGTAAAATTAAAGCAGAACTTTTGCTAGGGGCTCAATACGGTGGCGTGCCGGATCTTGCTTTAGTACCGTCTGATTTTTTGGGGCTTTACCAGCAAATGCGATTAGAGCCAGTTTTGAAACCGTGGTTGAGTACTGACCTTAGCGAAGATGCATTAAAAACGGCTAAAGTCGATGATGCTTATTGGGGGGTGCCTGTTATACAAGGTAACCACCTAATGTTGTTTTATAATAAAAAGTTTGTCGAAGAACCCGTAGCTAGTTGGCAAGAACTTATAAAAACATCTCAGCAATATCGAGATGATAATCTTATGCCAATTGGCTGGAATTATACTGATATGTACTTTTTCATGCCATTTCTATTCGCTTTTAATGGGCAACCACTAGATGGTGATATGATTACTTTAGATACACCTGAAATGGTTGAAGCACTTGATTACTATCAACAGCTATCTGTTCAGCAAGTTGTTGATAAAAAATGCAATTATAATTGCTCCCAGCAACGCTTGATTAAAGGTGAAGAAGCTTATGCAATTAATGGTGATTGGGCATATCAAGACTTAAAAGATGAAATGGGTGATGATTTAGGTGTTGCATTGTTACCAACACTTAACAGCAAACCTATGTATTCAATGAAAAGTACGTTTGTCTTTACCCTTCCTGGTAAATTGACAAAAAACAGTGAGAGGGAAAATAGAATTGCAGCTTTCCTAACTTTTGTTCAGCGTGAAGATAATCAAAAGTGGGTCTACCAAAATTATCATTTATTACCTGTTCATCAAGCTTTATTTCAACAGGTTGTTTCTCAAGCAAAGGGTGATGAATTAGTGTTATTACAGCAATTACAATTTGCTAAGCCGATGTCATCGGAAACAAACATGGCTATTGTTTGGGCTGCAATGGAAAAAGGTTATCAACGGTTTAGAAATGGTTTATCAGCGAAAGAATCAGCACAGTACATGCAGAAGGTCGCTAATAAACAGAGCAAGCGGTTACGATGAAAATGAAATTACGCCTGAAGTATTCTCTTGCATCATTAATGATACTTATCGCAGTGATACCTGCGGTGATTGTTGGTGGGCTACTACTTAAACAGCAGACTGAAATTGAAACCAATTATCAGCGAGAAAAACTTGAGCGCTTAAGCAATACACTAAAGCAGGAATTCAATTATCGTTTTTATGTTTTATCAACCAGCTTAGATGTACTCTCTAGAGATCGCTTGTTAGTTCAAGCGATGGATGACTTTTTTCTCACTAGCCACGTACGTGAAACATTAGATTCGTTAGTGAGAAAGGTGCCGTTAGTTGAGGCTGCTTATTTGATTGATAGCGACTGGGAAGAGGTTGAGAATTACAACGGAATTTCAGGTCAAAATAGCTTCAGTAAGATAAAGCGCTATCTCGATGATCAGTACGAAAAAAAATTGTTAGAAAACGGCTATCAATGGCTATTTACTTATGTAGATAAAGATCTCGTTTTAGATGAAGAGAACCCCTCTGATGATGGGCTTATTGTTGTTGACCCTATTTACTCTTCAGTATTATCTAGTGGGCTGAAAAGAAAACCTGTTGGGTATTTAATTGTAGTCATTCCGACTGAAAATATTAGTCAAATGTTGAGAATGTATTTGACTGGCGATGAAAAGGTTACGTTTTTACGTAATGAAAGAGAAATATTGAATATTAAATCAGATGGGTCTTTGGGGAGCAACGGGCTACTAACGTTAAACCAAAAAATTAAAATAGACAGTGATTTAATTTCGAATCCGCTTGAATACGAGATTAAGATCTCGATGGATAAAAAACCGGAAGAGGATAAGTTTACCCATTCGCTTCAGATTATTTCTATTGTGGGTATCTGTATGGTTATTGTTGGCATATTTGGTGCAGCGATAACCTACCGTTGGGTAACGCGCCCACTGGCTGCTTTGATGGTAATGGTAAGGTCGTACTCTCGTGGTGATTATGATCAGCGTGAGCGTAAGTTGCGCTTTTCAGAATTCTATCAAGTCGGGGAGCTATTTCATGAAATGGCAACAACGATTGAAGAGCAGCTTGAAGATTTAGCCTCAAAAAATACAGAGCTAAAACAGGCTAATAACCAGAAAGAAAAATATAATCGTCAGCTGATCAACTTTAATGACAAATTAGAAAAAAAAGTAGAAGAGAAAACAGAAGAGCTAACGCTATCGCTTGAGCGAGAAGAAAGACGCCGTGACATATTGAAATCCTTATTGGCGTTTAGCTCCAAGATGCAACAAGATGATATTAAATCAGTTGTATTGTTTCAGGTTTCAAGCCTGTACCCTGAAGCTGACTGGGCGCTGAAATTGAATAAGCTCGATAATGACCAGTGGCAATCAGACGGTATTATTGAGTCTGCGTTAGCTAAAGTGGATGCAGTTCAAAATAAAACAGAGTACTTTTTTGTTCCTGAGATTAAATTATTGCACTGTTTTAATTTAATTGACTCTTCAGGCCAATTGCTAGGATGCCTTGTAATGAAAAATAAGAAGTTAGCAAGAACTGACTTCGAAATTGTTTCACTGTTTGCACGTCAACTTTCCTCAGTAATTGAAGGACGAATGTTGAACGCTGAACTTGAACGTATTGCCGTAACCGACGCACTAACTGAGTTACCCAATAGAAAAGCATTTGATAACGATTTTAATAATTATACAGATCGATTAAAGCGTTACCCTGAACGACAATTTGGTTTATTTATTATTGATGTAAATAAACTTAAACAAGTTAATGATGAATTTGGTCATTATGTGGGTGATGAATTACTAAAAGCAGTATCAGAATTATTGATCGGGGCTTGTCGTCAAACAGATAGAGTCTACCGTTTAGGTGGTGATGAATTCGCAATTCTGTTAGAAGAAGGTAGTGATCAAGCTTGTCGTCACTTGGCAGCTCGTCTAGAAAGTATTCGAGGAAATTCCTTTACGCAGATAGAAACGGGCGAGTTATTGCCAATTCATTTTGCGCAAGGCTGGCTGAGCAGTGAAGAGATGCTCCCTGAAAAGATGTTCCAAGCAGCTGATAAAGCGATGTACAAAGATAAACAAGCCTATCGTAGCAATGGCAGTGATTAGCCTTAATACAACAAAACCACCTTGTATACCCAAGTTACCTCAAGATGCTCGTTTCAGCGAGAATTTGCTGAGCTTTAGGCAAGGCACTTATTTATAGACCTAGTCATTCTACGTTGAAAATAAGTAACACCGCATAGAGCACAGCAAAACTCGCCCTTCGGGAGCGATTCAGCATATCTACTTCTGTGTCAAATGTGCTTGAAAGGGAATGCCATTCCTACACACATTTACCTTGAATTAAATACGCTGATGTCACTCTGAATCCTGCATATTGAGGTGGCTTGGGTATATGAAATTTATAATCAATTCAGATACAAGGTGGTTTTTAAAAGCCTTCTAGTGGTTAGAAAACTCTTCACCTCTTTCAATTTTAGCCATGCGGTCATAAAGGATAACATTTACTGCAGCAGCTAAATTCATGCAACCTTTGGTGGGTACATAAATCGTATCGCGACAAAAATCTGTAATCTCTTTTTTTAACGTACCGTCTTCAGGTCCAAAAATATAGAATGCACGCTCAGGGTGCTTATATTCTGGTAGTGGCTTTGCGCCTTCTATCAGATCAACAGCAACTGGCGTACAACCAACAGGAATGATGTCTTTTAACTCTTTAACACCAATCAGTGGAATATTATTGATGACATTTTTCGTATCGGTACAAAATTGCTTAGCAAGGTCATAGCGTGTGCCAGTATAAAAAACAGAGTTAACACCATAACAGCCAGACGCGCGTAGAACAGAGCCAACATTTTCTGGTGTCTTTGGATTAAACAGACCTATGCAAGTGTAACCTTTACTTTTTTTGCTCATAATGTACATCTTAACCGAAAAATTGAAGCGGGATTATACGCAGGGGATTACAACTGACAAAGTGTGTGAATCCCTAGCGCGTATAATATGGATACTGATAAAAAAACATAATAGATTTGTATTTATTACGCTTTGAACAGCGAAGTTGCAGGTCTAATATTAACCGCAACACTTCTTGAATTTTTTACCACTGCCGCATGAACAAGGGTCATTACGGTTAGGTGTTTTTTCGAAGGTTGTTGTTTTAGGCTTATTCAGTAAGCCGTTTAAATCAACAATGTTTTCTTCAACGTCAGCGTTTACTTCGATTGTTGCGAATAACGTGTTCTCTTCTAGAATTGCTTCAACTTCTAGTTTACGTGCTGCAGTTTGTACGATAACAGAAATTGGGTTCTCTTCTGTACCAGGCTTAGCTTCACGCTTAGTGTTGTAACCACAGCTTGAGTGCTTAGGTTTTTTTTCAATGCGGCCTTTAAAGAAAAATTTAGACATTACGATTTCCTGTATACACGCATTTGCCCATTTGATCTTAAAAGCAGATGGGAAATTTGAGTAAGGTGTTAATAGAAAAAGCCTGCTTAACAAGCAGGCTTTTCAAAATATTGGGCGTTTATATTACGAGTAACGCTGAAAATTCAGCAGTTTTATGCCTCGTCGCCATCAGTTGACGATAATGTTAACGGGATCACAGCTTTCAAGCAAGTTTTCAGACGTTTTGAGTCTATATATTCTCACTATTAATTGATCATAAGTAGGCTATTTAAGATTGCGATCAATTAATTGCTTGTTGTTACCATCGTTACTTTATAAAAGATAAAGCACTGCGCTGATAAATGACTTTAATCGGTGGGTTTGGAAAACATGTGGTTGCAACCGTTTTTGACTAAGCTTCATACAGTTTAAGGTTTTGCCTATTAATACGATAGGTAATACCGAATATCACTGAAAAGCATAAATGCTAACATCTTGAACAGCCAGCAAAACTGATTGCTACCTCAGATCGTCGATCTGTGTTAAATGGGAAAATTATATGGTTAAGCCAGAAAATAACGCGATTGTTATTTTTGGTGCGTCAGGCGATTTGACTCACCGAAAATTGATTCCAGCATTTTATCATCTTTATGCTAATGGGTTATTACCAGAAGATTTTGCAATTTTAGGCGTAAGTCGCACTGCGTACAGTGACCAAGAATTCCGTGAAAAACTCAAAAAATCATTAACGGAAACAGAAAAGGTAAGCGAAGAAACGCTGACTACGTTTTGTGAACATTTATATTACCAAGCATTGAATACATCAGAAGTGGCTGAATATGCGCTGCTAAAGCAACGTTTGGGTGATTTGAATAATAAGCATCATACCCAAGGTAACACTGTTTATTACTTGGCAACCCCACCAAGCTTGTATGGTGTTATTCCTGAGTGTTTGGGCGCACATGGCTTAAATGACGAAACGCAAGGTTGGAAAAACCTTATTGTTGAAAAGCCATTTGGTTACGATTTAGCATCAGCCAACGAGCTTGATGAACGTATTCATGCGCATTTCAAAGAGCAGCAAATTTACCGTATTGACCACTACTTGGGCAAAGAAACGGTACAAAACCTTCTTGTATTTCGTTTTGCTAACGGGATGTTTGAACCACTATGGAACCGTAATTTCATTGAATACGTTGAGATCACGGCAGCTGAATCTTTAGGTGTAGAAGAGCGAGGTGGTTATTACGATGGCGCAGGTGCTGTACGTGATATGTTTCAAAATCATTTACTTCAAGTACTTGCTATGGTTGGAATGGAATCGCCAGCGGCAATCAATGCAGATTCTATTCGTGATGAAGTTGTAAAGGTTATGCAAAGCTTTCAGCCTTTGTCAGACAAAGATTTGAAAGAAAACCTCGTGCTAGGGCAATACACCGATTCTACGATAAGAGGCGATCATTTACCAGGATACCGAGAAGAGCATGGTGTAGCTGATGATTCTCGAACGGAAACGTATGTCGGTATGAAGATGTTTATCCAGAACTGGCGTTGGAATGGCGTACCATTTTACGTTCGTACTGGTAAGCGTTTACCCACTCGTGTGACGGAAGTGGTCATTCACTTTAAGAAAACACCACATCCAGTATTCGGCACCAATGCGCCAGAGAATAAGCTGATTATTCGCATTCAACCCGATGAAGGTATTCTAATGAGCTTCGGTTTGAAAAAACCAGGAGCTGGTTTTGAAGCAGAAGAAGTTTCGATGGATTTCCATTACGGTGATTTAGAAGAAACGAACATGCTTACTGCATATGAGCGTTTATTACTTGATTGTATGAAGGGTGACGCGACGTTATTTGCTCGTACTGACGCTGTAAAAGCATGTTGGAAATTTGTTCAACCTATTCTTGAGTATAAAGAAAATCCTGAACATTTATTCGGTTATGCGGCGGGTACGTGGGGGCCGAAAGAAGCGGATGAGTTATTAGATGGTGACGAACGTCAATGGCGCTTTCCGTGCAAAAACTTGACTAATACTGACTATTGCGAGTTATAGCCATGATGAATTATAACGTATTTGAAACCCCCGTTCAGGTAGTACAATCGTTAGCTAAAACAATGTTGGCATTAAGCCAAGAAGGACGACCAGTTCATATTTCACTATCTGGTGGTAGTACGCCGAAATTATTATTCAAGACATTAACGCAATCTCCATTTGCTGAACAGATTGTATGGAATAACCTGCATTTTTGGTGGGGTGATGAGCGTTGTGTTGAACCGACTGATGCCGAAAGTAACTTTGGTGAAGCAAACGAACTGTTGTTTAAACATATAGCATTGCCAAGTGCGAATATTCATCGCATTCGTGGTGAAGATGAACCAGAGCAAGAATCGGCACGTTTAGCTGCTGAGATGGATGCTGTGATTTCGCATAAAAATGGTTTACCTGCGTTTGATTGGATTTTACTTGGAATGGGAACCGATGGGCATACTGCATCATTATTCCCGAACCAAACAAACTTCAATGACACAGCACTGACAGTGATTGCAGCACATCCTGAAAGTGGTCAGTTGCGTATTTCAAAAACGGCACGTTTGCTTAAAAATGCCGATCGCATTACGTATTTAGTATTGGGTACAAGTAAAGCTGGTGTCATCAAAGAAATTAATGATCAACCAGCAGAAGCATTGCCATATCCTGCAGCAAAAGTTAAGGCCGTACACGGTCAAACAGAATGGTTTTTAGATTCAGACGCAGCCAAAGCGCTAGTGTAAAGGAGAGTATGATGAAAGGTGATATTGGTGTAATCGGTTTGGCTGTAATGGGTCAGAATCTGATTTTAAACATGAACGATCACGGCTTTAAAGTCGTAGCGTTTAATCGAACCGTCGCGAAAGTGGATGAATTTTTAGCCGGTCCAGCGAAAGACACAAACATTATTGGTGCAACGTCGTTAGAAGACCTTGTAGCAAAGTTAGAAGCACCCCGTAAAGTAATGCTGATGGTACGTGCTGGTGATGTGGTTGATCATTTCATTGATCGTCTGGTGCCTTTATTAGATAAAGGCGACATCATTATTGATGGTGGTAATTCTAATTACCCAGACACTAACCGTCGCGTCGCGGATTTAGAAGCAAAAGGTATTTACTTCGTCGGTACGGGTGTATCGGGTGGTGAAGAAGGTGCTCGATTTGGGCCTTCCATTATGCCAGGCGGTTCTCCTGAAGCTTGGCCACATGTTAAGCCTATTTTTCAAGCAATCTCTGCAAAAACCGATCAAGGTGAGGCGTGTTGTGATTGGGTCGGCAAAGATGGTTCAGGTCACTTTGTTAAAATGGTACACAATGGTATCGAATACGGTGATATGCAGTTAATCAGTGAAGCATACCACTTCATGAAAGAAGGCTTAGGGCTATCTTATGATGAGATGCAAGCAATCTTTAAAGAGTGGAATGACACTGAACTCAATAGTTACTTAGTTGAAATTACAGCAGATATTTTAGGTTACCGTGATGAAGATGGCGAGCCGCTGCTAGAGAAAATTCTTGATACGGCAGGTCAAAAGGGTACTGGTAAATGGACGGGTATCAACGCACTCGACCTTGGTATACCGTTAACGCTAATCACTGAATCTGTGTTTGCGCGTTGTCTGTCTTCAATTAAAGATCAGCGTGTTGAAGCTGAAGCGTTATTTGGTAAAACCATTCAACCAATTGATGGCGATAAGAAAGAGTGGGTTGATGCATTGCGTCAGGCACTGCTTGCATCAAAAATCATTTCTTACGCACAAGGTTTCATGTTGATTCGTGAAGCCTCAGAAGAAAATAATTGGTCACTGAACTACGGTAACGTAGCACTTATGTGGCGTGGCGGTTGTATTATTCGAAGTGCTTTCTTGGGCAACATTCGTGATGCATACGAGGCGACACCTGATATTAAGTTCTTGGGTACTGATCAATACTTTAAAGATATCTTGGTCGATAGCTTACCGGCATGGCGTAAAGTGGCTGCGAAAGCAATGGAAGTGGGTTTGCCTATGCCAACAATGACATCAGCATTAACTTTCCTTGATGGTTACACAACAGGCCGTCTACCTGCCAACATGATTCAAGCACAACGAGACTACTTCGGTGCGCACACGTATGAGCGCTTAGATCAACCTCGTGGTCAGTTCTTCCATACGAACTGGACAGGTACCGGTGGTGATACGGCATCTACCACGTACGATGTGTAATCTCGTATAATTTATTCTTAAATTTATAATGCCAAAATCACCGTTCAGTAATCTGAATGGTGATTTTTTTTTCAGATTCACAGCGATTACTTACTTCGTGCTAGCGTTATCTGTATTAGCTAATAAACCCAACTTAGTGACCTTAACAAACTCTAGAAAATGAATAAAATAATGAAACCTGCACTAATGTTAACTATGCTATGTAAATTGCATATTCTTGGGTTGATATTTATAATATATCCATAACGGATTTATATTAATACCTGTACAGATTACAGTGTAGTTTTGTTGTAAGTAATAGGGTTACGAGTGACGTGTTATTACGAACCTATACGGGTAGTAACCGAATTCTAGTTATATATTTTCTTGATAAAAATCATCTACTATTCATGTGCTTACCGGTGTTAATATTATTTAAGTAATGTAGGTGGATATGTCAATATATAAAATCCGCTTCAAAATCAATCTATTTGATTGAGTTGTTTTCATTATTTACCAATAGTTACAAATTTTATTTAAACATATATTTGCAGTTGATCATGATCATATGGATATACTTCTTTGTGGGTAATATTGCCTAGCAGCAATCAAGAGGCAATATTCATGACTATAAGCAATAAAATTAAATCTCACCTATTAAGTCGTCGAAAATTTATACACACTTCGGCAGCTGTTACGGGGGCGGTAGCCGCTGCGAGCTCAATGGCATTACCATTTAAAGCTCAGGCGATTTCCCCAACTGTCGATCTGGCAGAAGAAACCATTAAATACAGTGCCTGTTTAGTGAACTGCGGCAGTCGCTGCCCATTTAAAGTCCACGTGAAAGAAGGCGTAGCGGTGAAAATTTCACCGGAAGATGGCGTTGACGAGGCTATTTTTGGTCAGCATCAGATTCGTCCGTGTCTGCGTGGTCGTTCTGCCCGCTGGCGTACTTATAATCCAGATCGCTTGAAGTACCCGATGCTACGCGTAGGTAAGCGAGGAGAAGGTAAATTCAAACGTATCAGCTGGGATGAAGCTACAACAATTGTAGCAAAAGAGCTACGTCGTGTGATTGATACTCATGGTAATGAAGCGATCTACTACCAATATGGTTCAGGTCTAACTGGTGCCAACCTTCAAGGTCGTAATACTTGTAAGCGTCTGCTAAACATTGCAGGTGGTTTCTTGGATATGCACAATACTTATTCAGAAGCGCAGCTTAACTGTATTCAGCCGTATGTCTTTGGTCAGGCTGGAAATATCTATGGTACTGAACAGCAAACACTATTTTCTGAAATTAAGAATTCAGATCTTGTTGTTATGTTTGGGCAGAACTTGGCTGAAACCCGTATGTCGGGCGGTGGTCAGATTGCTGAGATATATCATGCTTTAGAGCAAAGTAAGGCGAAAGTGATCATTATCGATCCACGTCGTACTGATAGCGTAACTGCATTTGATAGTGAATGGCTTCCGATCCGTCCTGGTACGGATGCTGCACTTGTTGCTGCTATGGGTTATGTATTGATCAAAGAAGATTTAATCAATGAGGAAATGCTCAAGCAGTATACTGTAGGCTGGAGTGACGATACTCTACCAGCAACTGCATCTAGCAACGCATCTTATAAATCATACATTCTTGGCCTTGGTGAAGATAAAACACCTAAGACACCTGAATGGGCAAGTGAGTTAACAGGAATTCCAGCTGATCGCATCAAGCAGTTAGCGCGCGAAATAGCCAATGCAAAAGCAGCTTGGGTTTCACAGGGTTGGGGTGTTCAGCGTACTCAAACGGGTGAACATGCAGCACGTGCAATCATGATGTTACCAATTATGACGGGTCAGTTTGGTCGTCCAGGTACCAATATTGGAACATGGGGCGGAAGTGTTGGTTATACCTTATCTGGATTAGCGTTACCAAACCCAGTTAAAGTGTCTATTCCTTGTTTCTTATGGACAGATGCGATTGTTCGCGGTACTGAAATGACTGCTGCGAAAGATTACATCAAGGGTAAAGATCGCCTGAGTACTAACGTTAAATTTTTGTGGAATTACGCGAGTAATATCTCTGGTAATCAGCATTCAGATCTGAACCGTACCCATGAAATCCTAACTGACGAGTCATTGTGTGAATTCAATCTGGTATGGGATAACCACATGACAGCATCAGCTAAATACGCTGATTTGTTACTACCCGATGTATCAACGCTTGAGTCAGATGATCTTATCAATAACTCTTATCAGTCTGGTTCTTACCACTATCTGGTACGTTTACAGCAAGCGGTTGAACCAATGTGGGAAAACCGTGCAACCTATGATGTATTAGCAGAAATTGCTGAGAAAATGGGCTTCAAAGACAAGTTCACTGAAGGCCGTACTTATCAGGAATGGATCGAGCACGCTTATAACGAAGTACGTAAGAAAGAAACCCATCTGCCAACGTTTGCAGAAACTGATGGTATGGGAATCATTGATCGCCGTATTGCTGATAGTAGCAAACATATTGCTCTGAAAGATTTCCGTGATAATCCTCAGGCTCACCCGCTGAAAACACCGTCTGGTAAAATTGAAATTTATTCAGAAGCATTGGCTCAAGTCGCGAAAGAAAGAGAAATCTTACCGGGCGATAGAATCACTGCAATTCCTGAATACCAGCCTGCTGTTGAGGGTTGTGAAGATCATGAGATGCTTAAGAAATACCCGTTACAGTTAACAGGCTTTCACACGAAAGGCCACTGTCATTCTACTTACTCGTCAGTTGCTCAACTAAAAGAAGTCGCTCCTGATGCTGTTTGGATGAACACTTTAGATGCACAAAGCCGTCAGATTAAAAATGGCGATATTGTTGAGATCTTTAACGACCGTGGTCGTATTCACTTACCTGCTAAAGTGACAGCTCGCATAATGCCGGGCACGGCTGCTGTTCCTGAAGGCGCATGGGCGAAGACCAATAAAAAGGGTGTCGATGTTGGTGGCTGTATTAATCGCCTAACAACACAGCGTGCAACTGCGTTAGCGAAAGGTAACCCACAACATACTAATTTGGTTGAAATTCAGAGTGTCTAAGGAGATTAAATAAATGAAGCAGTACGGTTTTTTTGTAGACTCTTCAAAGTGCACTGGTTGTAAAACCTGTCAGGTAAGCTGTAAAGACGAGAAAGATCAAAATGTTGGGCCTAAATTTCGCCGCGTGTACGAATATGGTGGAGGGATTTGGCAAAAGCAGGGTAAAACCTGGGTACAAGATGTCTTTAATTACTACTTATCTATTTCTTGTAACCACTGCACCGAGCCAGCTTGTGTATCAGGTTGCCCAACAGGTGCGATGCATAAACGCAAAGAAGATGGCTTGGTAGTCGTTAATCAGGAAACTTGTGTCGGTTGTCGTTACTGTGAAATGCGTTGTCCGTATGGCGCGCCTCAGTATGATGCTGAAAAGAAAGTGATGTCAAAGTGTGACGGTTGTTATGAACGCGTTGCTGAAGGTAAAAAGCCAGTATGTGTGGATTCTTGCCCTCAACGAGCGTTAGATTTTGATGATATTCAAGTGCTTAGAGAGCGACATGGCACACAGAATGCCATTGCACCGTTGCCAGATCCAGGTTTCACTCAGCCAAACTTAATTGTAAAACCGCATTCAAATGCACGATCTACTGGTGATACTACCGGTGCTATCCAGAATCCGGAGGAAGTGTAAAATGCACGAGTTACCATTAGTCTTCTTCACCGTTTTTGGTCAGGCTGCGGTCGGTATTTTTCTGCTGTCTTTGCTTGCGTTTAGTGCAAAGCAGATTTCTTCTGAACAATTGAAGCTGGCGAACATTATTGCGACAGCACTGCTGGCGATAGGGTCTGCGATTGGTGGTCTGCATATGGGGCAACCGTTACGCGCATTGAATTTGTTGGCAGGTCTTGGTCGTTCACCAATGAGCAATGAAATAATCTTAAGTGGTATTTTCATGGCTTTTGCAGGTGCTACAGCACTATTGAGCCTGATCGGTAGCAAAGAATCATTGCGCAAGCTATGCAATGTATTTGCTGTCGTGAGTGGTTTGTTGTTTGCGTGGTCTATTACTCAGGTGTATCAACTTGAAACCGTTGCTAGCTGGAATACCCTACATACATCATTACAAATGTGGTTGACTGTCGTTCTTGTTGGCGGTGCATTCGCGGTGATGACGGGGGCCCATAAAGTGGGAACAGTCGCGATCATTGGTGGTGTACTGGTATCGTTAGTGACAAAACCTGATTACATCGGCTTTGTGACCCAACAGGCACCTGAACTTGCAGTACAACAGTATACATTGTGGGGAATACAGGCAGTAATGTTAGTGATTGCTGCTGCCGTTTGTCTTGTTACCTTAATGCGTAAAGAGACGATGAAACCGCTTATTATTGGTGGTGCTGCGGTGGTATTAGTCAGTGAGTTACTGGGTAGAATTGCTTTCTACAACTTGTGGGCAATCCCTATGTAACCGCTTTATTTTGCCTAGTCACGTAAGTGGCTGGGCAATTTTTGTCTGCCTTTATATTACCTGATTATTGAATTTTACGAAAAATAGTCGTAGTCAGAGTATTAATTTGTAAGTGAGAAACCGAATGATAGCCGTTGTTCCTCGAATTTTAGGTACGCTATTTTATTACACCCCAGACCATCAACCAACTACGGATATATTACCTGCAATTGCTGAGTTGCCGGAGTATTTAAATTGGCAAGATATTCAACAGGTCAGGGAACTTTGCCAAACAGTTGTATATAGTAATAAAGATGGGCTACGTCACGATTACACAGTATTATTTGAAGGCCTTGGTGAGATGCCAGCAGCACCGTGGGGAGCTGTATATCGAGATCCTGAGAATCTCGTTATTGGACAATCGACGCAGGCATATCGTGCATTTTTAGCTCGTGAATCAATGGCAATAGATACAGGGATGAATGAGCCAGAAGATCAATTTGGCTTGATGTTATTAGCCTTAGCTGCGTTGCTTGAAGCTGAAAAAGATGAAGCGGCAGCTGAATTACTAGAGATCCATCTTTTACCTTGGGCATTCC
Source organism: Photobacterium profundum (assembly GCF_003026285.1). Lineage (GTDB taxonomy): Bacteria > Pseudomonadota > Gammaproteobacteria > Enterobacterales > Vibrionaceae > Photobacterium > Photobacterium profundum. The sequence continues at coordinate 230,395 of NZ_PYOD01000001.1, read as the reverse complement.
GCTATCTTGAGCTCGTTGAGAAAACATCGTTAAATACATCTTTTTACCCACTTATTGCAAAAATCACACGTCATTATATTAATGATATGCAACAGCTTCTTGAATTGTCACCTCCAACAGTCCAGCTATATCGCTAATGAAAACAGAAAAGTATTACCAAGCATATTTAGAACATAACACCATCAGCAGACGCGGATTATTCCGTGGTTTGTTTAAGGCAGTCAGTCATAGTGCTCAGGCAGTCGAACAAAGCTTGCCGCTGGTGTTTAAATTGCGCCCACCCGGTGCTGTTGATCATTTGTTGTTTGATAACTTATGTACAGGGTGTGGGGAATGCGAAAAAGCCTGCCCTGAAGGGCTTATTAAGATGGACGGTCAACGACCTGAGATCGACTTTATCGTGAGTTATTGTTCCCGCTGTGAAGCTTGCGTGATGGCCTGCCAAGTTGGCGCACTTGAACAAAAAGCGTTTAATATCCAATCTCGTCCTCAGGTTGCAGTCAGGTGTGGTAATACTTTTTCTTATTGCGCCAGTTGTGCTGATAGCTGTGAGCGATCGGCAATAGAGTGGAAGAATAAGAAAATTCCCGTAATAGATATCAATAAGTGTGATGGCTGTGGGGAGTGTGCTTTTGAATGCCAGAGCAACGCGATCACAATGGTTGAACTGTCTTAAGGTAGTATCGCAACTATACACCTGTTATATCAATTCCATTAATTATCTGACCATTCAGAATACCACTGGGAGTCGAGTTTAAGGATAGTGTTTGATAGAAGAGAGGTTCTCTTTTGAAATCGCTAGACACAGAAGTTGGCTTCCAATGGTGTTTCCTTTGGGTGAGTTTAAAATACTTTTATACTGCGTTAATAAATTTAATTTAGAGCCACTAGATTCTCAATTTATCTCCTTGCCTAAAAGTATTTTAACTCTCGCTGACTGATCAGATAATTAATGGATTTGGTATTATTTGTCACATCGAATGAAGCGGCCTTAATGATTCCACTAGGTATTAAGACCAATCTAGACAAGTATCTGATCATTCTTGCTGGTTTAAATTGGTTATAACTACGTTAGCAATTTTATAATTAGAATAACTAGTTACTTCAATTTCTGTCTTGTTATTATCAATTTTTCCTGCGTAATTATCTGACCATTTACTTATCCAGAATGGTATAAGACGCTTCCTTCATTGGCTTGTTTTCTTGTTTTTGTCTGAATATTTGAAATGAAACTTGTCACTATGTTAAATGTTTTTAACATGTCATTTATTCCGCATGCTATTTTTCTATCGTCTGTATATCTTTATATATTTGAATAAAAAATGAATATACCGCACTGGCATGGTGCGCATTTGCATTAAATTGGTGCACCTAGGAACGACTAATTATAGGGTACGACTAGTCTTTTTATTCTATCGCGAAAGATCAATCTTTGAATACCTGTTGCATATCAGTTGATTGCCATGAATAAATAGTTATATTTAGCCATTAAGTTGATTATATATCTTTGTGCGAAAACTACCCTTTTGTGCTTGGTGTCACACGAACTGGTGTTACAAAATAAAAAACTTAACAATCTGCTTACAATCTGTTTATTATGCTGCTGAACATTATTTACCAAACTATATAACAGGGAGTTTTATGCAGGAGTTTGTAGATTTTCTAAACGGTATTATTTGGAGCCCAATCCTCATTTATTTGTGCTTGGGTGCTGGTTTGTTCTATTCCATCGCAACACGCTTTGTACAGTTAAGGCACTTCCGCGAAATGTGGAGACTGCTTCTTTCTGGCAAAAGTTCCGATCAGGGTATTTCCTCTTTTCAAGCATTAGCAGTTTCGTTATCGGGGCGTGTAGGTACAGGTAACATAGCAGGTGTTGCAGCGGCTATCGGTTTTGGTGGTCCTGGGGCAGTATTCTGGATGTGGGTTGTGGCATTTCTTGGTGCAGCAACAGCATACACTGAATCAGCGTTAGCACAGATTTATAAAGAAGAAGATGAAGACGGTCAGTTCCGTGGTGGCCCAGCTTACTACATTGAAAAAGCAATGGGACAAAAATGGTACGCATGGGTTTTTGCCATCGCAACTATCTTTGCATGTGGTATTTTACTTCCTGGCGTTCAATCAAACAGTATCGGTAATGCGGTAGAAGCTGCATTTGGTCCTGGCGAAATGATTGAAACGGCTATCGGAACAATCAGCTTTGCTAAGATTGTGACGGGCACAATAATTTCTATCATTCTTTCTTTCATCATCTTTGGTGGCGTTAAGCGTATTGCTAACTTCACACAGATTGTTGTGCCATTTATGGCATTGGCATACATTGTTGTTGCTTTCATCATCATTCTTCTAAACATCGGTCAAGTACCAACTGTGTTTGCAATGATTGTGGGTGATGCCTTTACACCGATGGCTGGCTTTGGTGCGGCGATTGGTTGGGGTGTTAAGCGAGGTGTTTACTCGAACGAAGCGGGTCAAGGTACCGGTCCTCATGCTGCAGCTGCAGCAGATGTTGAGCACCCAGCCCAGCAAGGTCTTGTTCAAGCATTTTCAATCTACATTGATACATTGCTTGTTTGTTCAGCTACGGCGTTCATGATCATCATCACTGGTGCATATAACGTACACGGTGGTGCAGAAGGTGTATTCCTTGTTCAGAATCTAGCGACAAATATTGGTGCGAATGGTCCAGTCTTTACACAGATGGCAATTGAAAGTGCAATGCCGGGTATTGGTAAGCCATTTATTGCCTTTGCGTTGTTCTTCTTCGCATTCACTACGATTCTTGCTTACTACTATATTGCTGAAACTAACGTTGCATACATTCGTCGTACGTTCAAAGTACCAGGCTTGATGTTCATCTTGAAAGGTGTACTTGTTGTGGCTACTTTCTACGGCACGGTGAAAACAGCGAACTTAGCATGGGCTCTGGGCGATGTGGGTGTAGGTTTGATGGCATGGTTGAACATTGTCGGTATTCTGATTGTCTTCTTCTTAGGTAGACCTGCGCTTAAGGCTCTTAAAGATTATGAAGCGCAACAGAAAGCGGGTGTTACTAAATTTACCTTTGACCCTGTCAAGTTAGGTATTAAAAATGCGGACTTCTGGGAGAAGAAACTTAAATCTCAGGGTAAACCAAAGGCAGTTGAAGACGTTGCTGATGGCGAGCCAATTAAGCCTGTTGCTTAATAACGGTTAACTTATAACGTGAAAAAGGGCTAGCCATTGTGCTAGCCCTTTTTGTGCTGTTTAATTCAATCAGCTATCGCCCTAATTGAGTAAATCTATATTCACAAGGGGCTAAAATACGTCACTCCTCGAAAAAAGAGATCTAGAAAGTGTCGGACTAATTTATGAAGGCTGATGCAACTTCGTTGGGGGAGCACGACTCTTTTATAGTCGCTGTTTAATCAAGTTTCTTACTCTTTCTCGCAGCCATTGGTGAGTAGAGGAAGAAGAATTTGGTTTGTGCCATTGCATATAAAATGGGATACGCTTGAGGGGGATTGGTGGCTCTATGATTGTTAAACCTAGCGTTTCATAATACTGCATGGCAAGGCTTCTTGTTGTGTGGCAAAAGAGCTGAGTTCTACTGACAATGAGCATATTCGCAAGCATAGAACTAGCTTCATTAACTATACGGCGCTTGATATCTATTGGCTCGTCAAAAAACAAGTTTAAAGCAAGTTTATTATTCCGTCTTAAGCTTAATACCGACTGGGGTAGGGTTTGATAGTCGTGAAGGCCAATTCCAATCTCACTATGCGAGTGTGAATTGGCGACCACAATAACGATATCGTCTTCAAACAACAATTCATGCGCTAAGCTTTTGTCTTTCATAAGATAGCTATCAACAATGAGATCGATTTTTCGATTTCGAAGTTCCGCAATACCGCGCTCTTCATCATAGATCTGCTCTTGCAGTGAATAGGTTATCTTTTCATTTGCCTCACTTGGCAACTCTCGTAACAGCTGAGTGTGAAACTCTTCTGGTGTTGAAATAAAAAACTGCTTGGTTGATGTAAGCGGATTAAACGTATCGAATGAATTGATCACCCTTTCGAATGCGAGTAATTCATCGCGCACATTATCGTAGAGCGCCAACGCTGCAGAAGTTGGACATATTTTACTGTTGCCTCGGGTAAACAGCTCTGCCCCAAGTGATTTTTGTAAACGACTCATGGCCAAACTTACAGCTGGAGGAGAGACGCTTAACGCCTCACTCGCTTCAGCGTAGCTGCCTGTCTCCATCACCTTAACAAACACTTTGAATAGATTGAGATCGAACTTGGAAAAATTCATCAGCCCTCCTTGGAGATAAATATTATTAATCTTCGGAATATATTTTAGTCAATGTTGATTATCTCAACAAGTTGCTAAAGTTCACTCATCAACGGCACTCATCTAGATAGCAAAAAAGTTAGCTTTAGTCGGCAGATGGGGGACCCAATTTGAATATCCATTTGAGACTTTGAGGAGCAGCTATGAATAAAAGTGTATTGGCAATAGCGATTGGGTTAGTACCACACATGGCACTAGCAGACTATAATTCGATTGATAACTATCAGGGAAAACCTGCTACTGATCATACTATTGAAGCAAATAAAGCATTTGCAAAACACCTTCCTTGGGAGGATAAAACAGCCTTTGAACGTACTAACCGTGGGCTCGTCGCAGAGCTTGAGGGTGATGCAACTAGCGTTCGTACACGTTTTCCTCATTACTCAGAAATGAATTTGGATGAGCTACCAAACTCCGTTAATCCGTCTTTATATCGTCAAGGTATGCTCAACTATGCTGCGAATGGTTTGTATGAAGTGACAGAAGGAGTATGGCAGGTTCGTGGCGCTGACATTACCAATATGACCATCTACCGCTCAGACAACGGCTATATTATACATGATCCGCTGTTAACTGAGAGCGCAGGCAGAGCGGCGTGGGAGTTTGCTAAAAAGCACTTACCAAAGGTGAATGGTGAACACAAAATTACTGGCGTGATTTACTCGCACTCCCATCAAGATCACTTTGGTGGTTCACGTGGTGTAATTGACGAGTCTTTTGATGGCTTAATCATAGCACCTGATAAGTTTATGGAATCAATAGCTGCAGAGGCAATGGTTGGCGGCAACGCGATGAGCCGACGATCTCAGTATCAGTATGGTACGACACTTCCAACCACCACAAAGGGCATTGTCGACAACGCATTAGGGTTAGCACCAAGCCAAGGTGATGTGACATTAGTACCACATAACAAAGAGATTAATGAACGTGAAGAGTGGGTGAACGTTGATGGTTTAGAGATATTATTTATCAATATGCCAGATGCGGAAGCGCCGAGCGAACATGTTCATTGGATCCCGAAATACAAAGCGCTTCACACCGCAGAGCTTACGTATGACGGTCAACACAATATCTATACTTTCCGAGGCGCTAAGACGCGTGACGCCCTGATTTGGTCTAAATATTTACACGAATTAAAGCTACGCTTTGCTTCTGAAGCTGCGGTTCTACACCAAGCGCACTCTGCTCCTGTTTGGAATGATGGTAATGGTGAAATAGCCGAGTACCTGACGCTTCAACGTGATAACTATGGTTTCCTTCATAACCAAACCATGCGTTTGGCAAACCAAGGCGTTACTGTAAATGATATTGGTCGAGAAATTGAGAAAATCATTCCTCAAGCGCAACTTGATACTTGGTATACCAATGGCTATCACGGCTCATATAGCCATAACGCACGTGCCATAGTAAACCTCTATTTAGGCTACTTGGACTTAAACCCTGTAAACATAAACCCATTACAAACAATTGATAAATCGTGCGTATACGTCAACGCCGCTGGTGAAAAAACACTGATTAAGGCAGGTAAAACCCATTACGCAAAAGGGGAATATCAAGAAGCATCCCAATTACTTAATGATGTACTGCAATGTAACCCATCAAATGATATGGCACGACAATTATTAGCGGATTCATTTGAACAGCAAGGGTATCAATCTGAAACAATGGCATGGCGTAACTCGTACCTTCAAGGGGCTTACGAATTACGAACGGGCCATATTGCGGACTCTATAAAAATGTCGTCGGTCGATATTATCGCTAATACGCCGACATCAGGGTTCTTAGACTTCTTAGCTGTATCTATTGATGGAAATAAAGCGATTGAGCTTGGGTTAGATTTCAGTCTGACAATTAGCCATCCGGATCTTGGTGAGTATTACTATGCAGAGATCAGTAATGGCAACTTAACGGCAATCCAGACCGATAAGCCAATAAAAGCTGATGCTACGTTAACGATCAACAAGAGTGATATGTCTCAGATCTTGGTGACGGAACTCACATTAGCTAACCTTTTAGAGACTCAAAAGGCCTCGCTAAAAGGAGACAATGAGTCGTTTATGAAGTTAGCTTCAACTGTTGAGAAGTTCACTCCCGACTTCGACATAGTACCAATGCCTGTTAGTAAATAACGTCACTACTAGATTGGAATAAAAGGAAGCTACGATACGTCGTAGCTTCTTAATTCTTAGTCAAAACTTGACCTTTTTTGATGTTAGTCAAATGAAATATCGATAAAATCAAACAACAGTTTTTTAAGATCCTTAAAGGGGATTTTCTCGTACTTCTTGTTGTGAGCATATTCGCAATTGAAGTACAGAGGTACCCCCGAAACCCTAGACACTGATACTGCACCTGTAAGATTAATTAACTAAACGACTGTGCCATACTTCAGTTAATTCATAAATTACTAATTTAGCAAATCATATAAAACACTTTTGTCTATTATCGAGTCATCAAAATTAGTGCTGACCCGATTTGGCTTATTACCGTGGTTTATGCTTTTCTACGCAACACAAATACCATACTTGGGAAGTACATCTCTTATGATATCTAACCTGTATGATTTGAGCGCGTCATGGAAATATTTCCAATCTGATGTTAGAAAGCTTTCGTCGTAGCGATAAGTAATTAGATCACTAGACATTGGTGAAGCAACGGCTTTTCCACGTACAATTTCTTTCCAGCTGTCTTTTCCGCTAGGTATAAACGTTAGTTAGCTCGATAGGGTCAAAAGTGTGATCGTTTTTTATACGGTACTGGATGTTCGGTAGTTGTTCTTTCGCAGTGGTCACAAATACGACGTGTACAACCAGTGGTCTTAGCCTGAAGCCGCTTGGTATGAGAGGGTATAGTCGTTGAAGCAGGAATAACGTTAAAATAAAAAAGCCCCTGTCATAACAACAGGGGCTCATAAGCGTTTCTAGTATTTAGCTTTAAATCATTTTCTCAACAGGCTTCCAACGTGCAAGCTCTGCGGGTAAGCGAATACCTTGAGCTGCAAGCAGGTTAACGCGTGCGAGATAAGCTGCACCGTGCATTAGGTGCTTAGTTAAATCAACAGCACGACGGTCTTGGTAGTTATCTAAGTAACTGCCTTTTGCCCATGCATTGAATGCACCCAGAGCAGGACCAGCCCAAATTTGGTAATCCATCTCACGGCCAGCTTCGCCAGTGTTTGACCAACGACTTGAAAGACCAAGATACCAGCGGAAAATCAGTGCCATTTTACGCTTAGGGTTGCCTTGCGCACGTTCAATTTGCTTAGGATCACGTTCGTTAAAGTGAGCAACGGTGCCTTCCCAAATAGCATCTAGCGTTGAACGGAAAACCTGAGTTTCAAGCTTTTGACGTTCGTCAGCTGGAATCGCTTCAATTGAATCGTAACGTGTGTAAATTTCGTACAGCTTGTTAGCACGCATTGGGAACAATGTACCGCGTTTCACAACTTGTAGTTTTACACCCATTTCGAACATGTCAGCCGCAGGAGCCATTGCGACATCAGCCATCTCGGTAGTCGCAAGCAGTTTACGAGTATGTTCACTTGCTCCCGCTTCAATACAAGCTTGGTTGATTGACCCTGTCACAATATAAGCAGCACCCATGTTGAAGGCTGCGAGTGCAGCATCAGGGGTACCGATACCACCACCAGACCCTACACGTAGTGGTGTTTTGAATTGGTGCTTAGCTTGGATCGTTTCTTTTAACGCTAAAATAGTAGGCAATAGCGTAACAAGAGGGCGGTTATCTGTGTGACCACCAGAATCAGCTTCTGCCGTAATATCATCAGCCATTGGTACAAGCAGTGCTAATTGCATTTGCTCTGCTGTGATACGTCCTTCATCAACTAAGCCTTGAAGCATCTTCGCAGGTGCCGGCTCCATGAACTTAACCGCTACTTCAGTACGGCTTACTTTCGCAATCACTTTGTTTGCGATAACGATCTCGCCTTGTGCATCACGACTTAAGCCTGCCGCACGGTACTGAACAATTTGTGGTGTTAGACCTAAGAATGCCGACGCTTCAACGGTACGTACTTTGTGTTTTAAAAACAGCTCAACGCTACCACGTTCTAGAGCGGGCTCACTTGGGCTGTGGATCAAGTTAAACGCGTAAGGGCCATTAGGCAGTGCTGCTTGAATACGGTTGATTGCCTGCTCTACACGAGAAGGAATAAGACCTGCGGCACCAAACGAACATAAAATGCCCGCCTGACCTAATGCAATCACTAACTCTTCAGAAGAGATACCGTTAGCCATTGCACCTGCGTAGTAAGCATATTTAACACCGTGTACACGACGGAAATCATTGTCGCCTAAGCTTTGGGTGCCTAATGCTGGTGCGAAAGCACTTACTGGGTGTACATGGCTTGCACTTGCGCTATCACTAGATGTGATTTCAGCCTGCTGGCTAATGCCAACCCCTTTTTCAGGGTGATTCACTACGTAACAACCTAGGCTCAGATCTTTTAAAATTTTAGCCATTGCAGCGTTATCAAAGTGAGTTGCATTTTCTTCAACCTGCCACGGCCATGGCGACAGCTTTTCATTATTCATTGTTTGCGTTGTCATATTCTATTTACCCTTACTTCAGGCTTCTTCAATACAGATTGCAATGTCTTTCACTTCGTAAATACGCAGACCGTCTTTACTTAAGTTGGCATCACCCACGATGATACGTTTACCGTCTTCATCTTTAATCGCGGTGATGTGTACATCTAATGACATTTGCTTGTTTAGTGGGTTAATTTGACCACGGTATTTCCATTTTACTTCAGATTGAATTTGACCAAACTTCGGCGAACGGAAACCTGCACCTAAATCTTTGTTTAGGGCATAAGTTTGCATAAGTTCAATAATGGCCTCTACACCTAGTGAGCCTGGCATTACAGGATCTTGGTGGAAGTGGAACTGGAAGAACCAGTCACTTGGGTCGATAGTACGCTCGGCATATAAGTAACCTAAGCCTGCTTTACCGCCATCACTGGTAATATCTACTTTATCGATGAAGTTTAAACGGCCGCCAGCTAATTGGTAGTGCGGTTGTGCTTCACCTGTTGCTGAAAGTGGCGCGTTGAAGTAACGGCTTTCTTTATCAAGCAAGTTAATACTTACGTCAGGCGTACGGTTATTATCAACATGCCATGGGTAGGTAACTTTACCGTTATCTAGCCCCAGCTGATCTTTCAGTGCCGCACCTTTGAAGTAACCAAAGACTGCTGTGCCTTCATAGAAAGGAACACCATCGGTACTCAGTTCGAAGCTGAAGCTTTGAACGATGTTGGTACCCATCATTACCGTAGACAGTAGACGCGAATCGTTGACGATAGTTTTACCGCGTAGGTCAACATTGCGTAGCATCTTACCGCTACCATCAAGGTTACGGAAGAACAGCTCTAAGCCTGGGAAGCCTAATGTTGTGCCCATGTAACCAGAGATGAAGCCATTAGGTTGTAATGAGATTTCCATTAGTACCGAATATGGCATCAAGCTGCTGTGGCTGTTTTCATCAAAGTACCATGCGTTTTCTGGTACTTCATATTCAGCAATACATGATGACGGCGTTTTAAAATCGCCACGTGTACCGTTAACTTCGATAACACGAGTCGTTAGCTGCAGATCGCCACAAGGAGTACGTGGTGGGATCATGCCGCGATAGATAGAGAAATCAGGACCGAAACATTTTTCAATATCACCCGTTGCGAATTCAAACATATGGTACGGCGTGAACGGTACTGTGTCTGGTGTACGGTTTTGGTAATCAGGAACGATAGGTGCTTCAACGTGTTGAAGAGGAATAACACCTTTGTTTGGCGCTGTATCCAAATCTGGTATTTGGGCCATTAACGGCGCATTCGCTGATGCTTGTTGGCTGATAGGTGCTTCAACTGGCGTAACAACGTTTGCTTGAGCTGGTGCACTTTCTGCTACATAGCTTGATGAAGCTAAGCTTGCTGAATCAAAGTCTGATGAACCGATGTAGCGAGTACATTCTGACTCTTCTTTGATCATCACACCCAAGTTTTGGAAATCAACCACAACTTTGCCATCAAGCAAGATATCGATGTTTGCTTTTGCATATGGGCGAGGGCTTAAGCCAATCTCAGTCACTTCCATGCGGTAAGTTAATACTGCTGATTGAGGTAGAACCTGACCACGACAACGTACTTGCTGCGGTGCATTCTCAAGCGGTTGGAAACGGCCATTTTCCACTTGCGTGTGCATGCCTAAGTACATCATGAAGAACTGTAGTAACTGACCACAACCTTCTGCCATTAATGAACCCGCCATAACGGAATCATCTTTAAAATGACAAGGGAAGTACCAGTGATCAGCTTCAAGCTGTTTATGACCTTCGATTAGGCCCAGTCCCCATGTGCCACCTTGTGGATCAACATGGCTAACTTGTTCAATCATCATGAACTTATCAGAGCTGAAACACAGCGATGGTTGATGACGGTCTGAAATATGGCTTTCACCGAAACAACCTGCAATATTGGCGTTTAGCAAGTTATGCAGTGTTTGGTAATCAAATTGCGTTTTCTGGCAATGCAGAAGCGGGTTGAAACGCTGCTTAACCGCTAGGTTTCTTGATTTGATTTCGTCTTCAGTGCGAATAACACCTTTACCATCTGCCAGCTCTTCATCAGTGAAGAAACCTGCACAGCCGTTATCCATTTTCAGGATCATCTTGTCGCCTACGAAACATTCGTAAGAGAAGAAGAACAGCAAGGTATCGCCATTACGGGCAAAGTTATTAATCGAGATATCGTAGCGAAGTGTATCACCACCACGAGGCAAGTCACCAAGGAAGGTCAGCGTACAATCTAATAGACGGTATACACGCTCGCCTTTGTTTTCAAAATCGATACCTAAGTAGCTTATTAGCATCAAGTCACACTGACCTGATTCTACTGCAACAGCCCAAGGGATTTGACCATCAACCAAATACGGTGCATCAACAGGAATATCGTATTCTGTCGTCATTGTGCTTGGCTTGTACTCAAGCATAGTTGCATCAAGCTTTGTTACTCGAGATACCAACAGGTAATCTGTGGTTGGCAGTCTTACACGGCGAGAATAGTTATCGATCACTGCATAGTCAGGACCAAACACATTAGCGATATCGCCTTCAGCGTATTCCACTAAATCTTCGTAATCCCAGATACAAGGTTTGCGAATAGGATTCACAACAGCTGGTGTAGCAGCCACATTCACAGGTACTGATGTTGAAGCTTCTGTTTGTACTGGAGATGGTGCTAGCTGGTGGTCAAACACCGGACTTGTAGCGGCATTCATTTGAGCCGTTACTTCGTTCAATTGTGCTTTTAATAAAGCGTCAGCCATCTTCAAACCTTGTTCACGGTTTTGAAGGAATGCTTGATGCACTTGTTGTGCGAGTTGTTGGTTTTCAACAAACGCAGAGCTTTGGAATGCAGTTAAATCATGCTTGTTTTTAGCGGATAGGACATTGGTCATATTGCTTTGAATACCTGTAATCGGCGTCTGACGTGGTGTTGTCAGAATCGGGGATACTGATGGAGCTGCTGCTGGCTGTTCGATGCTCTGTGGTTGAGCAACGGGTTTTGCAATAGCTTGAATGCGAGGCTTCTGAATCTTCGGCTTCGTATTCGCGACTTTCTGCTGAATTTGTTGAATGTCAGAAAGTTCGGTTGTCACGATATGTTGATAAATATCGCGTCCACCAAGGGTAACTTGCTTAATTAATTGACGTTTCGAGTCGTTAGTCAGTTCGCTATTTAGACGAGCAGTTAATGACTGAGTTTCAGTACTGGTTTGCGTTAACAGCAGTTGAGAGCATTGGTTTTCGCTGACGTTAGCCACGATTGCCGCTTTAGATACCGTTGAGTCGAAGTTTGGTGTTGTATTCAGGCTTAACAAGCCATGAAGAATACTCGCCATACCAGATGCCGCATAGCAATGCCCTAAGCGTTGGTTAGCTTGAGTTTGTATTGCTGATGGCAGTGGGAACTGCACGACATCAATGTTTTCTGGTGCTTGGTTTAGCTCCAGTAGGTTGACGTTGTTTGCTGTAATTCCCGCAGTGGTTAACAGACGATCGCTAATGATATTGCTCTGAGCGGCAGAGCCAAAATCAAGCGCAGCGATTTCACCGTAGCTGTTTTGAGTCTGCGTATTGTCATTATCGACAAGAACGATAGCCCCCGCACCTTCACCCACATTCCAGCCACTGTCTTGCGCATGTAATGCAACAGGCGTTACGCTGTTTTTAAGGATGATTTGTTCAGCACTGCCACTTAAATCAACAGCGGCAATAACCACTGCATCTAATGACTCTTGCGACATGAGGTTTTGTGCAACATCAATACAACGTGCAACAGATTGTTCCGCGGCTGAAATAGTGAAGGCTGGACCATTAAAGTCCCACAATGAGGCAATACGCGACGCCATTATGTTCCCAATGAAACTGGTGTACTGGTTTAGCTTTGCTGCATCCAGAACACTATCCATCGCAATGGTTTCAAGCGCTTGGTATTCGCTACCTGTAAGCTCAACGCCCATGTTCTGTAGGCTGTCAGCAAGTTGGGTATGTAAATTTACACGGCCACGGAACTGATGCATTTCGAGTTCCGTTTCCATTGCTACCAGTACCGCGACTTTTTGACCCGCCTCAAGTTTTGCATCACGAATGGCTTCATCGGCAACTTTCATCAACAGAAGTTGTTGTGAAATTAGGCGATCATCTTCATTCGGTGGCACTTTAAAGCGTAAGAAATCTAATTCAAACTGATCAATGTATGCGCCATGTGGAACGGCATCTAATCCGAACTGGCTTAATAGCTCAGGATGTTGATCTAAACCTTTCCAACGTTTCTTTGGCAAAGCAATAAAAGCATCAGTATTTGTTGTAATGGCGTTATGTAGCGCATTAATGGTTTTTAACGAACCGAAATGTGACGCTAGGCCTGTTACTTTCAATGGTGCTGAAACAGCTGACTTTGCAGGACGATTTGTTGTAGGGTGATTTGCTGAATGTGCTTCAAGTAATAGGTGGGCATTACAGCCACCAAAACCAAATACAGACACACCAGCACATCGTTCAGTATTGCCAGCTTTGTCTGGCCAAGCTTGAACTTGAGTTGGTAACGTATGCGAACCGAACAAACCTTCAGGTGATGACAATGGCGTTGAAAGGTTAATGCTTGGTGGTAGAACACCTTCTTTCATTGCAAAGATCATCTTCATGATCCCAGGCATACCGGCTGCCGTTAATAGGTGGCCTAAATTCGATTTTGCAGAACCAATAAGCGGCGCTTGAGAGCCGTTTAGTTTGTCTGCAAAGAAACGTTCCATTGACGTCATCTCAACTTTGTCACCCAAAGGTGTACCTGTTGCATGGCACTCTATGACTTCAATACTTTCTGGTGATAAATTTGTCGCTTCATAAGCACGTTCGAATGCTTGGATTTGTCCTTTGCTGTTCGGGCTTAGTACAAACTGACCACGACCATCATTAGATAAACCAATACCACTAACAACGGCATAAATATTATCGCCATCACGCTCTGCATCTTCTAGGCGTTTTAGTACTAAAACACCAGCGCCTTCGCCTGCAAAAAGCCCTTTACTATTGGTATCGAATGGAACCGATACACCATGGTCAGGGTAAGCGTGGAAAATAGAGAAACCCATATTGATGAAGAATGGGTCAGCGCCAGATACTGCGCCTGCTAACATCATGTCTGCTTTACCTGTACTTAGGTAATCACAGGCTAATTTCAGTGAATAGACTGAACTTGCACAGGCCGCATCTAGGCTAAGTTGTGCGCTACCTAAACCCAGAGCATCGGCAACGAGCTTAGAGGCATTGTGTGCCGCAGAACCGTTTGCAGGATTAAGGCTAGTAATATTTGCGTTTGATGGGGTTAATGAAAAGTGTTCATTTCCCAGTTTGGTTTGTAATGCTTTCTCTACCGCAGAGTGATAAATCGGTAGGAATAAGTCATTTGAACGCTTAGTCGGGAACGATAGGGCCCCCATAATAACACCCGTACGTTCAAGTACCGCGTTATCTAATGAAATGCCAGCATCAGCCAGTGCTTTGCGGCTGGTATCGAGTGCCCAAAGAAAGCTTTCATCTAAACCTTCAAATGTCTCTGCTGGCAAACGGTATCCGTTGCTATCAAAAGAGAAATTTTGAATGTAGCCGCCTTTATCACAATAAAAGCGATCTGACTCTCCTTGTATCCCTTGATAAGCATCAGGGTTTGCCCCTAATTTTTCAGGGCTCAAGGTGGTGCGAGAATCTTTTTTAGCGAGTAGATTTTGCCAGAAATCCTTTGGCGTATCCGCATCAGGATATTGATTCGCTAAACCGACAATGGCAATTTTATTGCTTTGGGAAGCAGTACTGTGTTGAGAACTCACACTGGCTCTCCTTGTGTAGTGTTCGGTGTGGTATTCGCTGAAGATGCACTGCGTAATTCCAGTGTATTCACTTGTTCTTCTAACCCTTGAAGCAGGGGGGAAAGTGACAGCGGTATTTGATGCGTAATTAACTGGGCAATGCATTTAAGCAAAGTAACAATATCTTCGCCGCCTTTTGCATTTGCTGCGATAGTACAACTCTCAGTTGTTACGTTATCTGTGCGGTTTATTTTATCGATAAGCGTACTGGTTTGCCTGTCGGCACCAATTTCAACAAACAAACGTGCGCCTTGTTCACGGGCGGTACGAATTAAAGCGGTAAAATCGAGCGTAGTGCAAAAGGTATCAGCAATCGAATTGGCAATACTTTGGCTATCGATATTTACAGGCACATTTTGATTTTGAGGTAACAACCCAGCCGCGCTGATGAATTTAATATCAGTCGGCAGCTGATCACATAATGGCTGAGTATAAAACTCGGAGACTTGTGAATGCTGGCTTAATGCTGGTGTGGTGTGCATAGCGGTTACACGATTCGCTGCAATACCGCGTTTGCCAAGCTTTTTGAGTAAGGCACGACATGTCGCTTCACAACCTGCTAATACACAAGTGTCACCTTGAATAATCGCAAGGTAGGCGCGCGGGAATTCAGGTAATAATGCTTCAATAGACGCCGAATCACAGCGAACAACAAAGCTATTCCATGTGATTTCGTCTGCATCAGTTAATTGCCATGCTTCACGAACTGCGGTTAGCTTACCGGAAATAGCAGTGGTGAAAATTGGGCTCGTTTGGGTTAGCTCGATCAATGCATGTGGGTTTTTCCACACACCTAAGCTCGCCCACATTGAGGCTTCACCTTTAGAGTAACCTAAAGCGAAATCAGGCTTAACGGCAAATTCTTCGCAGAGTAACTGAGTTAACAAGTAGCTGCTACCCACACCAGCGATGGCTAATTCACCGAGTGTCATTTCGGCTGGATTTTCACCGTATATTTTTTCGGCTTGCAGCATTTCTTTCAGGTTTCCTTCGCGCTCTAGTTGTGCGAAAAGTGCGGGGAAATACTGATGAAATTCGCGGAACATGCCAGGGTATACAGTACCAACGCCTGGATAGACAAAAGTAACACCGCCTTTGCTATTGGGGGCTGGTGAGAAGCAACTTCCGGCTGGTGTTTTGTAATGACTTTTCTCTGCTATTACTTTTGGTAAAGCATTACTGATTGCAGATATTTCCTGCAAAACAGCGGTAACAGAAGCACCTTGCAATACGATAGTCGGTAGTGATATCGATGAAGTGGCAGACGAAACGTCAGTTTGAAACTGGGTTAAGTTTTCTACCATTAAAGCAATAAGCGTGGCGTTGTCATTTGCAGTCAAGTTATCAGAGAAGCCTATTAAGCGTTGCTTTAGCTGCTCTAATTGTACTGATAAGTCTATTTCATTTTGCCCTGCCACGATGAAGAAAAGGCGAGAGGCGTTCAGTAATGATTGCGCTTTTTGTAAGCCTGTTGCTTGTGTTAATACCAAGCTGCTTTCTGAGTCAGAATTGGCATTAAACGTTAAACTTGCCACGCGTGCTTTATGCGGTTCAGTGAACCAGTAATGGTTTGTATTACCAGCTGTTTTTACTGTTCGACTGGCAATATCATCAACCATCTTAAAGAAAGTCAAAAACTGCTGATCGGCAGCTAATATTTCAGATGTTTGTTGATGACTGAGATCGGCACTCTGGCGACGAGACTGGTTGAGGGCTATTTCTAGACTATTAACAGAGCCTTCAGCAAAACCTGCAAGATATGCGTGGGGGTGGATTTTGTTTTTAGCTGCAGCTAAACCGCTAAGCATTACTAAACGGTGTTGTGGTTCGTTTGGCTTACATTGAAGGGTAAGTTGAACCAACTGACCTTGGTTTACAGCTTGAATCGCAGTTTGAAGCGCGGCATTGAAATTGCCATCAACCGCAATATGTTGAATTGCTGGTAATGACACTAAAATATCGGCAGAAAGCCCAGCAGCGTCTGCTGCTTGGGCTAAAAGAGCGATGCGCAATGGCATCGCTTTATTAGAAGTATCAGCCACTATGACAGAAGCTCCTTCTCTGGCTCAGACTTCACCAAAAATGCCTCGTTCAGGCTTTTGCTGATCGTTACTTTTGCGCCTTTCATAACAGCACTTAAACGACCATCTTGATGGTAAAGCGAGATGTTAGCCTGTAGTGAGCGCGACGTATTTTTAATTACGTCGAGCTCTAACCAACCTTTATCACTGGCTTGCATTGGTTCATAAGAAACAAATTTGCCGATTGCTGAAGGTAGGCTAGCAGCACCGTATTTCAAGCGTGCCCACACCAACATTGCTTGTAGCAAGTAGTCTTCAGCGAAAGGCTGGCAACCACCAAGGTGTTGTGTTGGTACAAATACGCCACAGTCTGTATCAGCAACTGTTGGTAGCTGACACTGTGCTAGCAAACCAGCATCATCAAAACGTTCAACCGTTGTGATGCCTTGCAGTCGTGGACCATGGAATAAGGTACCATTACTGTATAAGGTTTCAGCCGTTGTCACGGGTTCATTTGAATCCGCGGTAAAGGTTTTAGCCTGTGCAACTGATACGGATTCGACAACCAACATCGCTTGATACTGAGGACGGCCTTGGCAGCTGATCAAAGCTTTAATTTGATCCGTTGCTTTTGCGTCTGGCGTCAGTGTCAATGTGAGTGTTTGTACTTCATTAGTATCAAAGATCACGCCTTTAAGCAGTTTGTAGTTGCGAACAGTAACGTTCGCCTCTAACACTTGCTCTGCTGCTTCACGCATCCATTGAATGGCACACACTGTCGGTAACACTGGGTTACCGGCAATGCAGTGATCATTGATGAAAGGCATTGTCTTCGGGTCAAGATCGCGTGTTACAGTGATGCTTGAATTCAGCGGACTCTTTGCTACTAGCACAGACTCCGCATCAAGCTTTTTTACAGCGGCTTCCTTGTTGTCTGAACCTTGCATGCTTGTACCCACAAGCAGTTGAATACCTGTTTCACTTAGCAGCTGAGAGCTAAATAGCTCAGCACCCGCCTGAAGAGGAATCACGTATACACCACGTTCAGTAAACATTTTCTTCAATGCTGCGTTTACCATGCCACCGTCCCACGGTCCCCAGTTGAAGCTCATTACTTTAGCTTCAGGGTTACGTGCAGACAGCTGTAATGCTGCTTTATTCAAGATTTCATTGGACATCGCGTAATCGCTTTGACCAGTGTTGCCGTAGAAGCCAGCTGCTGATGAGAACATTGCAACCAGTTTTAGCTTGTCGCTGTTTAATGCGTTAAGCACAGCTTCAAGGCCGCCTACTTTAGTGCCATAAACAAGGTTTAATTCATCAAGCGTTTTATCTTGAATATGTTTATCAGCTAGCACGCCTGCGCCGTGAATCAGACCCGTAATATCATTGAACTGAGACAATGTTTTAGCAACAGAGTCACTGTTTGATACGTCAAGACTTATGTATTCAGCACTCGCACCCACGTTAGCAAATGCAGAAAGAGCAGTGTTAATTTCAAGGCTGCTTAATACAGGTTTGAGTAACGCGTCTACTTTCTTTGGTGTTGGCTTATCGCCAGATGTTTGAATATGGCGAATGGCTGCCGGCTTTAGCTCGTTTGCTTGTTTACCTTGTGCCCATTCTGGCAGTTCGGTTGTCGTAATATGCTTACTACGACCTGCAAGAATGAAGTGTGATTTACACTGTTTAGCCAGTGTTAATGCACATTCAAACGTAACGCCTTTAGCACCACCAGTCACAAGCACTTTATCGTTTTTGTCTAGTTTTGCTGAGGTGTTTTTTGTTAGAGCAGTACCAGCATCAGTCGCAACCAGTGTTGCTCGGCTGCCATCAGCAAGGCCCACTTCAACAGTGTGAGTATCAATATCGAATAATTCAGCTGTTACTGCTTCTGCAAGATGACGAGCATCAAGCGTTGGCGCAACATCCAGTGCGCGACAGAATACTGTTGACCATTCGTGGCTCAATGTTTTCGTTAAACCAGATAATGCCGCTTGGTTTAATTCTGCATTGATAAGTTGTTCTGCATTCAAGTAACCAAAGCCACCATCAATACGACTTACCGTAAAGAAGGCACTGCGGTTTGTTGCTGCGTTTAGCTGAGTTTTAAGCAATTTAGCGAATAGGAAAGCAATCGAGATACTTTCTTTTGCCGCAGCATGCAATGTTACAGCTGTTGTTTTATCTGTTTTAACATCGGCAGCAAGAGGCTGTAAGTGAATGAATCCACCAATTGCTTTTTGCTTGCTCTCAATGTCTGAAATGACAGTTTTGATACTAGCGTCATCAATGCTTGCTAATGTGTAGCTCGCGATTTCGCTATTTAACGGTGACGCGGCAGATAGAGGACTACGTACAACAGCAACTTGAAGGCCGTTTGCACTTAACTTTTCTGCTAGAACACCAGCATTGTGACCATCATCGGTAATCACGATACAAGCTTCTTTGGAAAAACAGTCTACTAATTTATCTACCGCTGGTAACTTTTTTAGCGCCACCTCGCTGTGAGGAGGAAGCTCTACATTGCTTGTTTCTGCAATCGCTTCTACAACGGGTGCAGAAGGTGCTGCTACTGCTGAAGTGTTAGAAAGCTTGCTTTGCATGTAAACAACGATTTCGCCCAGTGTACGACACTCAGCTAAATCTTCAGGGTTCAGTTCAGGCAAGCCCGGTAGTTGGTCTTGCACTGTACCTAGAATTTCAACACGTTTGATAGAGTCGATACCAAGGTCAGCTTCCATGTCCATTGCAAGGTCTAGCATTTCTGCTGGGTAACCTGTTTTGTCGGCAACCACATTCATCATCGTGTTTTGAACATGTGCTGCGTCTAAACCGTGTGATGCAGGAGCTGCTACTGGTGCTGATACCGCTGCTGTTTGTACTGCTACATTTTGTGTAGAGACGGCTGGTAGTTTGCTGTTCATGTAGTCAACGATTTCGCCCAGTGTACGGCACTCAGCTAAATCTTCAGGGTTCAGTTCAGGCAAACCCGGTAGTTGGTCTTGCACAGTACCAAGAATTTCAACACGCTTGATAGAGTCGATACCAAGGTCAGCTTCCATGTCCATTGCAAGGTCTAGCATTTCTGCTGGGTAGCCAGTTTTATCGGCAACCACTTCAAGCATTGTGCCTTGAACTTGTGCGGCATCTAAACCGTGTGATGCAGGAGCTGCTGTTTGAACCGCTACATTTTGTACAGGAGCAGCAGGTAATTTACTGTTCATGTAATCAACGATTTCGCCTAGCGTACGACACTCAGCTAAATCTTCAGGGTTCAGCTCAGGTAAGCCCGGTAGTTGGTCTTGCACTGTACCTAGAATTTCAACACGTTTGATAGAGTCGATACCCAAATCTGCTTCCATGTCCATTGCAAGGTCTAGCATTTCAGTTGGGTAGCCAGTCTTATCTGCAACAACGTCTAGCATTGTGCTTTGAACTTGTGTTGCGTCTAAGCCATTTGATGCAGGAGCAGAAGCAACTGTCGCTGCTACAGCAGAAGCTGCAGGAAGCTTGCTGTTCATGTAGCTTACGATTTCGCCTAACGTACGGCATTCAGCTAAGTCTTCAGGATTTAACTCAGGAAGCGTTGGTAGCTGGTCTTGAACCGTACCTAGAATTTCAACACGCTTAATAGAGTCGATACCCAAATCTGCTTCCATATCCATTTCTAGATCAAGCATTTCAGTTGGGTAGCCAGTTTTTTCAGCAACCACTTCAAGCATTGTGCTTTGAACTTGTGTTGCGTCTAAGCCGTTTGATGCTACAGGAGCAGAAGTAACCGTTGCAGCAGCAGAAGAGGCTGCAGGCATTTTGCTGTTCATGTAAGTCACGATTTCGCGCAGTGTACGGCACTCAGCAAGATCTTCAGGGCTTAGCTCAGGCAGGTTTGGCATTTGGTCTTGCACTGTACCTAGAATCTCAACACGTTTAATAGAGTCGATACCTAGATCTGCTTCCATATCCATATCGAGATCTAACATCTCGGTAGGGTAGCCAGTTTTCTCTGCAACCACTTCCAGCATAACTTGTTCTGGATTTGCGGTTTGAACAGCAACTTGTGGTGCTACAGCTACTTGAACAACAGGTGTTGGTTTAACCGTTTGTGCAACAGGTGCCGCGATTGGCGCTGAAGCGATAGGTGCTGATTGTTGAGTTGGAACAACAGCCTTAACCGGCGCAGGTGTCGCGACTGGCGTAGCAACTACTGGAGCAGCAGGAGCCACTGATGCTTGCTGAACTTGCGTCTGATAAACAGGAATCTGATGAGCAGGCGCTTGTGAAGTCAACATACCTAATGCAGAGTTATTGCTGTTTGCTTGTAACTCAAGGTAGTGGGCATGTGCTTTTAACGTTTCAGCCTGGTGCTGATGGAATAGCTCCATCGAACGCTGTAGGCTTTCAGGTACCGCAATACCAGCCGTTGCCATTTTAGCTTGTTCTGTCATCAATGCTGTGAATGTGTCACCGTATTGCTGAGGAATCGCTAAGAATTGCTGGTGAAGTTCAGCGGCCTGCTGTTGTGCACTGAAGAATGCATGCAGTGACGCATCACCAACTGGTAGTTGTGCCGTTGCTTGTGTAACAATTTGAGCTGGCGCTGTTGTTGCGACTGCTGGCGCCGCTGCTTGTACTGTTACAGCCTGCGTTGGCGCTGCAGCAACAGGTACTTCGCGAATTTCCGTTTTAATCACTTCTTTTTCCACAATCTTCTCAACGACTTTTTCAACGATTTCAGTTTTTGTGCTTACTTCGCCGGTTGCTAATGACTTTGCCATTTTCGCGCGGGTAGAAGGGCTAATGTAATTCGTTGCGTTTAGTTTGATGTTCATTGGTGATGTTGCTGCTGGTGGCGCGATCTCTGCTTGATATGGGTCGATATTGTCTAGCGAGATACCCACAACAGCAAGCTGAACAGCGGCTAAGCGTAATTGCTGATCACTATCACCCTTAGGGTTCGGGTTAAGACTGATCGTGCAAAGCTCATCGGTTTTATTCGTTAACGTCTTTTCAACCAGCTTTTGTAGAATGTTTTTTGGTCCGAACTCGACAAATACACGTGCGCCAGCATCATACATAGCTTCAAGCTGTGTGCTGAAACGAACAGATTGCAACATATGTTGCTTGAACGCCTTCTTAATGACCTTGCCATCGTTCTTATGCAGTTCACCAGTCGCATTAGAATAAAGCGGTAATGTTGGTGTGCTGAACGTTGCTTTATCAATAGCTGTTGCAAAAGGCTTTTGTGCGTGAGCAACGAGTGGCGTGTGGAAAGCACCAGAAACCGGAAGAGGAATCGCTTTGAAGCCTTGCTCTGTTAGTGCTTTGGCAGCAAGTTGAGCGTTGTCTGTAGGACCCGCAATAACTAGCTGTGTTGGTGCGTTGTAATTAGCAATGCTTACGCCTTCAAATGCACTAATGCATTTTTCAACATCTGCCAGCTTATCAGCGTCAAGAATAACAGCGTACATTGTACCGCTATCACCTTCTGCTGGTGTTGCTGCCATTGCGTTACCGCGTGCAAAAGCAAGCTGGTAGTAATCATCTTGAGAGATAACACCAGAAGCGCATAGGGCACTTAACTCACCAAAGCTGTGGCCTGCAACCATGTCGGCTTTAAAGCCTGCTTGCGTTAGCAGTTCAAATTGACCCATCGACATTACACCGATTGCACTTTGTGCATTGGCGGTATTAGTCAGTAAAGCCTCTTGTGCTTGTGTATTTTCTTTATTGAACGTTGGAATAGGGAACAGAACTTGTGATAGTGCTGTTTTCTTATTCTGACCGAATACTTGATCGGCTTTCGCTAACTGCTGACGCATTTCAGGGTAATGACATGCTAGCTCACGGCCCATGTTCAGGTATTGTGAACCTTGACCCGCAAATAATGCTGCAATTTTTGCTGAATCATTAGCGTTTACAAGCGCTGATTCGCGATAGCTTGTACCACTAGGGAGCTGCCAATGCGTTTTAGTTTGGCTTTCTAGGTTTGAAATTGCTTGAGCAAGCTGAGTGTTTAGCTCTTCGCTTGTTTTTACAACTAGACCTAAACGTGCATGTGATACTTCGATGCTGCGTAAACCATGGCTTTCAGCCAGTGTTTCAAGATTCACGCTATCGTTAGCAAGGTTTGCTGACGTTTCTTTTAGGCTAGCAAGCAGTGCTTCGCGAGACGCTGCGCTAAACAATAACGTTTGTGCTACTTGGCGCTGACGGTATTTATCACCGCGTGCATGTTCTGGGGTGTATTCTTCCAATACAATGTGGAAGTTTGTACCACCGAAACCAAATGAACTGATACCAGCACGACGTGGCGTACCATCTACACGTTGCATCCATGGACGCGTCTGGGTATTGAGGTAGAAAGGTGAGTCCTCAATGTTCAGTTTAGGGTTAGGGCTGGTTACATTGATTGTTGGCGGCAGTACTTTATGGTGCAGTGCTAAAGACGCTTTGATTAGACCCGCAGTACCCGCTGTTGATTTGGTGTGGCCAATCTGTGATTTCACTGAACCTAATGCGATGTGTTGCTTCTCGTCATTACCTTCACTGAATACCGAATTAAGACCACTGAACTCTGCCACATCACCTGCTGCTGTACCTGTGCCGTGGGCTTCAAGTAAACCAAGTGTGTGCGGAGCAAAACCGGCATCGTCGTAAGCTCGCTTAAGTGCTTTAGCCTGACCTTCAGGGCGAGGCGCATAAATACTCTTAAACTTACCGTCTGAAGATGCACCAACACCTTTAATAACGGAATAGATACGGTCGCCATCGCGCTCTGCGTCTTCAAGACGCTTAAGTGCAATCATGCCGATACCTTCACCAATCATCATACCTTTCGAGTCAATATCGAATGGTTGAATTGTTTCGTTGGTTGTAAATGCAGGTGTTTTAGAGAAGCTCATGTACATGGTTGGTGAGTTATCGGTACACACACCACCTGTAATCATCATTTCACTGCGGCCTTCAACAAGCTCGCTTAATGCCATACGTAATGCAGCAAGAGAGCCCGCACATGCTGCATCAACGACACAGTTCATGCCACCAAGGTCGAAACGGTTAGCAATACGACCGGAAATAACGTTACCCAAAGAACCTGGGAATGAGTTTTCTTCCCAGTGAATGTATTGATCTTGGAATTTCTTAATCAACATTTCACTGTCTTCGTCAGTGATACCGCTGTTTTTAAATACTTTTTTGAGAACAGGGTATTGAAGACGAGCGTTAAGGCTTTGACTGATCTTCTGACCACCACCCACACCAAGGGTAATACCTATTTTGTCGCGGTCGTATGTTTCAGGCAGGTTGGCATCAGCCAATACTTCTTTTGCTACGATCAGTGAAAGTAGCTGCGATGTGTCAGTTAGTTCAAGAATGTTAGGCGGAAGCCCGAATTCCATTGGGTTGAAATCAACTTCCGGCATAAAGCCGCCACGCTTACAGTAAGACTTATCCGGTGTGCTTTTGTTTGCATCGTAATAATCTTCTGGGCGCCAGTGAGTTTCAGGCACATCTGTAATAGCATCAATTTTCTCGCTGATAAGATCCCAGAACTTATTCAAGTAACGGGAATTCGCAAACATACTCGCCATACCAACAATCGCAATTGGCATGTCTTTAAGACGTTTATTGAGTCGCGTATCTTCCTGCGATTCAGACGTGGTTTTCGGGGTTTGGCTCATCATGAGTCTCCGCTTAACACCCAAGAGCTGGGTGTCATATATTCGGTGTGGGCGTTGCGATTAGGCAACTGTTGAAAAATAAGAGTGAAAAAATGACATAGCGCATGTGTGAGTACAGGCGCTAAAAATTGATTGGAAGCGTCATGGCTTCGGAATGTACGAGTAGAAAGATTATGCATATTTATGACTGCATTTTTTTGACATTCGACGATGCACAGTTGTGCTTTCATCCGTAACGGTAATATCCATCATAATCCTGCTGTACTACTGCTGCGATTATCAAATAAGGAGGTACTTACCATCCGTAATGAAAGCATGCTTAATCAGTTAATGGTTGAGCAGACTACCCGAGGACGCTTTTCGTTACAATCACTGGAGCAAGAGGTTGGATCACTTCAGACCAGTTTTAAAAAACAATTCCCGAGCATTTGTAATGTTTAGGTTATTAAGTTATTGATTGTATACCTATAATTCCATAAAATTAGTGTAAATACTCAAATGTAATTGAAAACATGACCTATACCGCACTTTTGTAAATAAGTGTGATGTAACAGCTGATACCAACGGGTTTGTGAGCTTAGTTGCAAAAAAAAGTTCTTAGGCAATGTAGTAGATGATTACACTATTTTTACGCCATAAACAGGTAACTTGTTGGTAGGATATGAGCGGATATAAAAGATATACCTGATTACTCGAAAGGATATTTTTTTGTCATCTTCAAGGACTATTTAGCTAGAGCTCTGTCTTCAGCATTAACGTATCGGTGATATGACCAAAATTGGTGTTGTTGAAGCTTCTGAATTAAGTGAGTTGTTAGAAAAAAGCAGGAGAAGGCTGAGCCATAACGAGTTAATTAAAGTGACTTGTTATCGTAAAGTTGACGAAATGGATTGTGCATTTTTTGTACGGGTTAAGTAAGGCGAACAACTGGGGTAGGAAATTTATCGCTAATAACAGCGGTGACTATATAATTTGATAACTTTAATTTCGAGAGGGAAAACGCTCTAAAAGCCAGTGATAAGATGGTACTGTCATTCGCATGTAGGTAAACATGAAAATGACAGACAGTGCAGGGGGCGATACGTATTTAATCAGCCATCATCGAAGCGAGAATATCAGCAGGTACAGGTTGTAAGCGTTTTTCTTTATCTAAACATACCATTTCAATATCACCAATAACGGCAGCACGACTTGCACCTGGTCGCCAGACTTCTTGACGCCACAGTGTTTTGTACTTGCCATCTAATGTGAACGATGTGCGAATATCGCAGATTTCAGCAAATTCCACACCATCTTGAAAAATCATATTCGCTTTGTATACGGCAAAGCCTAATCCGTGATCGTTCCACAATGTGGCGAGTTTATCACTATCAATAACGTGTTCGCGTGCACGTTCAAAATACTTTAAAAAATTTGGGTGATAAACCACACCAGAATGATCAGTATCTTCGTAATAGATTTGCACTGGGTGGTGATAAATTTTACTCATTGCTGCAACAACTCTCATGAAGGTCTGAATGTACAAGCATAATAATATCATTATGCTAATTGGTGCCCATTGTTAGGCGGAATAACCCAAGTGGTGTAACTCAATATGAACGTGCCTACCTTGATGGTTACAGTCTGTAAATTCAAATGATTTAAAACTGGTCGTACAAGCTAGCCACATCTCGTTATATGACAGTTTTTATTGAATCATGCGAGTTTTCTTGCTCAAATGGCGCGTTACTATACCCAAGTTACCTCAAGTCGTAGGGATCTGTGAGATTAAAATCGGTGGTTGAATGCCATTTATTTGCTTTTTACTGGGTCTCCAGCCAAGTTCTTATGATGAATTGAGGTTGTTTTGGTATAAACCCATAATAACGATGATCGGCACTTTTCGCCGAGATAGTGAGCAAGTTATATAGCTTAATGAAATATTCTAGCGTGTTTATCAATAGTCTAGCTTACGAGCTAGCACCACAAGTGGTTTCGAGTTCTGAGTTAGAATCCCGTTTAGCCCCTTTATATCAAAAATTCCGCATTCCTATGGGCCAACTGGCAGCACTTACTGGAATAGAAGAGCGTCGATGGTGGCCGAAAGGTCACGTTTTATCTGATGGCGCATTATTAGCAGCCCGTAAAGCGATCGATGAAACGGGTATCAATGTTGGAGATTTAGGTGCTGTTGTGTACACCGGTGTATGCCGAGATCAGCATGAACCCGCAACAGCTTGCCGTATTGCAGCTGAATTAGGTGTATCAAAAAATACGGCTATCTATGACATCAGCAATGCGTGTTTAGGCGTACTTTCGGGCATTCTTGATATCGCAAATCGTATCGAACTAGGGCAAATCAAAGCTGGATTAGTGGTTTCATGTGAATCTGCCCGTCATATTGTTGATATTACTATTGACCACATGCTTGCCGAACCGACAATGCAGAATTTTGCACAATCTTTAGCGACCTTGACGGGTGGTTCAGGTGCTGTTGCTGTGATATTAACAGATGGTAGCCTTCCTCTTCACAATGAGCGCCAGCATCAGCTCTTAGGTGCTAGCCACTTATCAGCACCAGAGCATCATGATCTGTGTCAGTGGGGTTTACAAGAAGTAGGACCTCAGCTGTACCGTGAATTTATGCGAACAGATGGCGTAACCCTTCTGAAAGAAGGTGTGCAACTGGCGCGTGATACATGGTCACATTTCTTAGCACAGCGTGACTGGGTTGTTGAAAATGTAGATAAAGTTATTTGTCACCAAGTTGGCGCTTCGAATCGTCGACAAGTCCTTAATGCCCTCAATATTCCAGTAAATAAAGAATTTCCTACCTATAAGCTAATGGGCAATATGGGCAGTGTTTCTTTACCTGCTACCGCTGCAATGGCTCACGACCATGGTTTCTTAAAATCAGGCGATAATGTGAGTTTTCTAGGTATAGGTAGTGGACTTAACTGTATGATGTTAGGGCTAAAGTGGTAATCAAACCTTATCGTTGTTTCATTTTTAATTCATATTAAAAGTGCATGAAAATGAAACAGCAGAGATGGTTACTGATAAATGCTTAGTGCAAATACCGAAATAGTTACAAAAACAGGATGGGTAATTCCATGCTGAGAATAGTCAAGGATTGGTCATGTTAGACACGTTGTTTCCCTTTAAACGTAATTTTCTTAGCCGCAATGGGCACAAACTCCATTACGTAAATGAAGGGCAGGGTGAACCTGTCGTTATGGTTCATGGTAACCCGAGCTGGTCTTTCTATTACCGTAATTTGGTGACGGAATTAAGCCAGAACCACCAATGTATCGTACCTGACCATATCGGTTGTGGTTTATCGGATAAACCCGATGACACGGGTTATGACTATACGTTAAAGAACCGTATCGATGATCTCGAAGCGTTACTTGAACACCTTGAAATACGTGAAAATATTACCCTTGTCGTACATGACTGGGGGGGAATGATCGGCATGGGTTATGCGGCTCGTTATCCTGACCGCATTAAACGTTTAGTGATACTCAATACAGGTGCTTTCCATTTACCTGATACTAAACCTTTTCCGTGGGCATTATGGATTTGCCGTAATACGTTATTAGGCACAGGCTTAGTACGTGGTTTTAATGCATTTTCGTCCATTGCTTCTTATATTGGCGTTAAGCGTAAGCCAATGAGCCCTGAAGTGCGTAAAGCGTATGTTTCTCCTTTCAATTCTTGGGCAAATCGTATTTCTACGTTACGTTTTGTGCAAGATATTCCATTAAGAAAAGGGGACCGAAACTACGAGTTTGTCTCTGAGATCGCTGCAAGTTTGCCGAAGTTCTCGCACGTTCCAACGCTTATTTGTTTTGGCTTGAAAGATTTTGTATTTGATAAGCACTTCTTAGCTGTATGGCGTGAAAAAATGCCACATGCGACAGTGCATGAGTTTGAAGATTGCGGACACTACATATTAGAAGATGCCTGCGATGAGGTTGTACCGCTTATTTCAGATTTTATGAAGACGCCATTAGAAACTGATAACAAGCCAAGCGAGGCAGATTTGTGATGGATAAAGGGCATGAGACTGATGCCTCTTTCGATTCAGATGAGGCGTCGACGTTAGCATCTTTGAAAGCTAATAAAGCTAATAAAGCTAATAAAGCTAATAAAGCCAATATTTGCCGCCACTTAACACGTGCAGCAAAAGAAACGCCTGATTCACTCGCTGTTGCTGTTCAAATAAAATCATTATTCGGCAAACTACGCTACGAAGAGTTAACGTTCGAACAGTTAAATACTGACAGTAATGCGATTGCGCAAGCGCTGAATGATCACGGTATTAAACGAGGCATGAAAGCGGTACTGATGGTAACGCCTAGTCTTGATTTTTTTGCCCTTACATTTGCGTTATTCAAAGCGGGTATTGTTCCTATTTTGGTGGATCCCGGAATGGGGGTTAAAAACCTAAAGCAATGCTTTGATGAAGCTAAGCCCGATGCGTTTATTGGTATTCCTAAAGCACATATTGCCCGTTGTTTATTTGGTTGGGGTAAACCGAGTGTTAGACGTTTACTCACCGTTGGTGGAAATGATGTGTTTGCCAATATTTTTGGTGGCACAACACTAAAAGCATTGCTTAAGCGAAATACTGTTATTAAGCCGCGTAGTAAAATGCATCAAGCGGTTGATTACGATATTGCCAAGCTCAAAAATGATGAAATGGCTGCCATTCTATTTACAAGTGGCAGTACAGGTACGCCGAAAGGTGTTGTGTATACCCATGCAATGTTTGAAGCACAAATCAGTGTATTGAAAAATGATTATGGTATCGCCCACGGAGAGCGTGATCTTGCTACATTCCCGTTATTCTCTCTTTTTGGTCCAGCTTTAGGTATGACATCGATTGTGCCTGATATGGATGCCAGTAAACCAATAACAGCTAATCCCGACAGTTTGTTTGCTGCGATTGAACAATACCAATGTACCAATATGTTTGTGAACCCTGCGTTGATAGAGCGTTTGGGACAAGCGGGTACACAGCGTCATAAACCTCATACATTACCCAGTATCAAACGTGTTATTTCCGCTGGCGCACCTGCCACTATTTCGTCTATTTCTCGCTTTAGTAAAATGCTAAAGGATGGGGTCGAAGTTCTGAATTCTTATGGTGCGACAGAATCATTACCTCTTACTATGATTGGTAGTGACCGATTAATGCAAACCACGGATATCACTGATAATGGTGGCGGTATTTGTGTTGGCCAAGCGGTTGATGGTGTCGATATTGCGATCATTGCAATCACCGATGATCCAATTACTATATGGGACGAAACGTTACGTTTGCCTGTAAACCAAATTGGTGAAATCGTTGTAAAAGGCCCTATGGTGAGCTGTGCGTATTATCACCGTGATCATGCAACCGTTCAGGCTAAAATTACCGATGGGGCTGATACTGTACGTCACCGCATGGGGGATTTGGGCTACTTAGACAAAAACGGGCAACTGTGGATGTGTGGTCGTAAAGCTCATCGTGTTGAAGCCAATCGCGCGGCTGTTGCGTCAGACAAGCTGCCGTATTTCTCTATTCCTTGTGAACGTATATTTAATACTCATTCTTCAGTCAAGCGTACCGCATTGGTAGGCATTGAGCGTAATGGTGAAACTGTGCCACTGCTGTGTGTTGAGCTTAATAAAGGCACAACCTTGACGGATGATACTGCCCGCAATACGTTTTTTGCCGAGCTTAAAACGATTGGCGCTAATCATCAGCAAACTGTAGGTATTGTCGATTTTCTTATTCATCCCGATTTCCCGGTTGATATACGCCATAACGCCAAGATCTTCAGAGAAAAACTGGCTGTATGGGCGCAAAAAGAAGGGAAAGCATCATGAGTATTTCATCCCACTTAAAAAGCCCGCTTAACCGTGAACTGTTACCCTGCTGTGAACTGCTGCCTGCTGAAGAAACGGCACTGCTCTCGCTATCATCAAATGTAAAACATGTATTTGTTACGGGGGCGGGTGGTTTTCTCGGTAAAGCAATTTGTCGATACCTACGTATTGCGGGTATTCAAGTCACGGGTTTTGCCCGTGGCAGTTACCCTGATTTAGAGCAAATGGGTGTCACCATGGTGAAAGGTGATATCAGTACTAAGTCTGATTTATTACAAGCGATGCAAGGTTGTGATCTTGTGTTTCATGTCGCATCAAAGGCAGGGGTGTGGGGTTCTAAAAGCGATTACTACCGCCCAAATGTAGATGGTGCGCGTAATATTATAGAGGCATGCCAAGAACTGAGTATCGATAAGTTGGTTTATACCAGCACGCCAAGTGTTACCTTTGCAGGTAGTGATGAAACAGGCATTGATGAATCGGCACCGTATGCCAATAGCTACCTTAATTTCTATGCAGAATCTAAAGCCATTGCCGAACAAATGGTACTGGCAGCCAATGGAAAATCAGTAAAAACGGTCGCATTGCGTCCCCACCTTATTTGGGGCCCGAACGATCCACACCTTGTGCCTAGAGTGATTGAACGTGCAAGAGTAGGGCGTTTAAAGCTTGTGGGGCATGAAGATAAATTGGTTGATACCATTTATGTCGATAATGCAGCCTATGCCCATATTTTAGCGGCATTACGTTTAACCGAGCCAAGCAGTACTTGTGCAGGAAAGGCTTACTTTTTGAGTAATGATGAACCCATAACTATGGCATCTATGCTCAATAAAATCTTATCGTGTGTTGATTTACCCAAGGTGACAAAGCGTGTACCCGCGGGGTTAGCATATCAGGTAGGTGCATTATTAGAATGGCTATATGGCGTATTGAATAAGAAAGAAGAACCGATAATGACTCGCTTTGTTGCACGTCAGCTATCAACCTGTCATTACTTTGATATTAGTGCTGCTAAGCGTGATTTGGGCTATACACCACTGGTAAGTATTGATGACGGTATGAAACGGTTAAAGCATACTTTGAACGCCTAGGTGGTGCGAGTAGGGGTTCAATACGGTATATAACACTGTCCATTGAAAAGATAAAAAAGACCGAACTGTATATGCAGTTCGGTCTTTTACTTTAAGCTAACTTACACCACAAACTTGTTCATGATGTCATCTTGGGCACGTACGGTATTAATTTGAATTGCCATCGCGTCGTTGGCTCCATTCGCCGCGCTTGCAACCTGTTCAGATAAGTCTTTTATCTTAATGGTATTGCTGTTGATTTCTTCTGCCACTAAGCTTTGCTCTTCTGCTGCAGAGGCAATTTGCATATTCATATCGCTGATTTGCTGAATGGCAACACGTATACGCTCTAGCGCACCATCTGCTTCTTGGGCTTTGATAACCGTATTGGTTGCTGTTTCTTTACTTTGACTCATAACAGTCACGGCAGAGCTTGATCCAGATTGTAACTGCTCGATCATCTGGCGAATTTCTGTCGTTGATTGCTGAGTACGTTGTGCCAGTGTGCGCACTTCATCGGCGACCACGGCAAAACCTCGGCCTGAATCACCAGCACGCGCGGCTTCAATTGCTGCATTTAACGCAAGCAAGTTGGTTTGGTCTGCGATTTCATTAATGACTTTTAAGATGGTTTCAATATTGCCTGTCGCATGTTCCAGTTCGCGAACTACGTTTACGGCCTGATCAATTTGTTCTGAAAGCTCGTTAATAGCTGAAGAGGTATGAGAGACAATACTTGCTCCTTCAATAACAGCGTTATCGGCTTCTTGGGCTGAAGCGGCTGCACCTTGGGCGTTGCCCGCTACATCAGATGAGGTTGATGCCATCTCGTTCATTGCTGTCGCAAGTTGCTCTAATTCTTGCAGCTGGGTCGACATTGCGCTAGCTGATTGCTTTGCACCTTCTGCCGTTTGCTCGGTACCTGCCATAATATCTTCACCTAGCGACTTACTTTCGATAATTAAGTGCTGTAGTTTTTCAGTGAAGGCATTAAAGCCTTTTGCTAATTCTGCGAACTCTTCGTCAGTGTTGGTATCGAGACGACGGGTTAAGTCTCCCTGACCGGATGCGACGTCTTGAATTGCTTCGTTCAATTCGCGCAGTGGGCGCATTAAAACTTTAAATACCAATAATAAGGCGATGATGCCAGCGAACAATGCGACCAACGAATAGATGATAGAATCGTTTTTCAGCTCATCAACGGCAGCGAAGGCGATGCTTTCATCGAGTACAACACCTACGTACCAATCTTGACCATCAATTTTGTCGAATGATACCTCTAGATCTTTGCCATCAGCTACAAAGCTCTGTGGTTGATCAGATATTGACGTGTTACCCAAGAAACTCGACATTGGTTTGCCATTTAATTTGGCATTTGGATGTGAAATGATGGTGCCATCAGCCGAAACGAGGAAGATGTACCCTGCATCAAGCAAAGAAACCTTGTTCGCTAACTCAGCTAAACCAGATAAGCTGACATCAAAGAATATTGCCCCTTTAAACTGATTGTTTTGCATCACCGGTGTCGCGATTGATACTAATATTTCATTACTGACTGAATCGGCATACGGTGCAGTTATTACAATGCTATTTGCCTGTTTGGTGTCTTTGTACCAAGGGCGAGAGCGGGGGTCCCATGATGCACCTGGATTCCAACTTGGATCATTACCCACAAAACTACCATCTGATTCAAAACCAAACCCTGCAAGTAAGAAAGTACTCTTTACGATAGGTTGACTGATCACAGTTTCAATTTCAGCAAGCGTTAGATTTTTTTCTGCCATGCTGGTGGCATAGGTGGCTAGCGCTTTACGACTGTTTAATTCGGCGTTAACGGTACTCCCTATACCCGATACAATCTCTTCCACACTTTTAGTAACCAGTGAGTGGATCTGCGATTTTATATTAAAATATTGATTAGCAGAGAGCGCAGACAGCGCAACTAAGAGAATGGCGGAAGAGGTCGCCACAATTTTGTGATTGAATTTCATCGGGTTATTCCTTTTACAGATGTCAAATACAGTGTGTTTCTATTTTTATGTTCTTTTTATCGGCAATGTGCCCATTTTCTGCAGGTTAAATGTAAGGGATATGTGAAAAAAGAATATGTAATTTGTATTTAGTGCCAAGGAGTGTGATGCCGCTTCAGACTTGGTCTGTGGGGTAATTGATCTTTTTAATGATAAGCGCCAAATGACGATATGTATCAAGATGAATGTGGTCGCCAATGAATGAAGGGCTATAGATTGGTAAGAATGAAATTAAAGGGGGTAGAGAATCGTTACCGGTATGAAAAAGAAAAGGGCACCCATGTTTTACTTGAATAAGTAATGCCATGAATACCCCTTATTGACTGATTAGCTATATGCAGTGATATAGCTCAACGCAGTAATACTAATTAGCTTACTTCGATCGGACCACCGAATGAAGTAACAGGTGGCACTTCACCTTTAAACTTCTCAAAGTTAACCAAGCAGGTGTTTGCACTTGTTGCCTGAGCAAGTTCTGATGACGGAATATCCTGAGTCAGGGTATTTGGATCGCCATAGGTATCAATAGCACCTACTTTTTCGTTTAGCGGACCGTACCATGCACCTTCTTCGATACGGATAACACCACGAGAGTAGCTATCGCTAAGAACAGCACCAGCAAGTAGCTGACCACGGTCATTGAATACACGTACGATATCACCGTCTTTGATGCCTTTTTCTGCAGCATCTTTCGGGTTGATGTATACAGGCTCACGGCCTTTCACCGCGTAAGTTGCACGCATTTCTTCAGATTCACACATTTGAGAGTGCAGACGCTTATCAGGGTGACAAGACTGCATCCAGAATGGGTGTTTCTTCGAACCAGGGCCACCGTGAGAACGTTCACTCTTCTCGAACCACATAGGGTGGCCTTGGCAGTGTTCGTAACCGAAACGGTCGATCTTACGGCTTGAAATTTCAATGAAACCTGATGGCGTGCCTAGTGCATTGATTTCAGGATCTTCACGGAAATCAGCATGGCGAACCCATGGTTTACCTTCACCAAAATCAAGTACACCTTTTGACCAGAATTCGTCAAACTCAGGCATATCGAACTTGGCTTTGTTTGCGTCACGACAGTCAGAGTACAATGAGCGAACCCACTCCATCTCATCCATGCCACGGGTATATTCTTTATGACGACCAAAACGACGAGACAATTCAGTAAAGATGTCGAAGTCAGTTTTCGATTGGTATAACGGGTCAACTAACTTATGCATCGCAACCAAACCACGACCACTGTATGAACCGTAAACATCAATATCGTTACGTTCAAATTGTGTACAAGCTGGCAGCACTATGTCAGAGAAACGACAGGTTGCCGTCCAAGCGAAATCGACGGTCACAACCGTTTGAAGCTTCTGGAAAGCTTGCTTCATACGGTTACGGTCTTGGTGGTGATGCCACGGGTTATTACCACTGATTATCATCATTTTGTAATCAGGC
Source organism: Photobacterium profundum (assembly GCF_003026285.1). GTDB lineage: Bacteria > Pseudomonadota > Gammaproteobacteria > Enterobacterales > Vibrionaceae > Photobacterium > Photobacterium profundum. Next base: position 195,501 of record NZ_PYOD01000001.1, on the reverse strand, counting down.
AAGGTAACTTTAGAACCGTTGTATTTGATTTCTTTACCTGGTTCAAGCAAACAATCAACCCAACGAGCTACAGGAATAGTACGGCTGTAACCGTTAAAGTCGTTGTTATCCCATTTAGGCTTCTGACCTTCGTCAACATTACGAGGGAAGCCACCTGGTGCCGCGAAACCTGTTGATGGAACACCAATTGAACTGTAATGGTGACCGTAAGAAACACCGCCACCAGGTAAACCAATTTGACCTACCATGGCTGCGATTACAGCACCCATCCAGTAAGGCTGTTCACCGTGCTCTTGGCGTTGAATACACCAACCAAATAGAATCTGAGTACGCTCAGAAACCAACATACGTGCAAAGTCACGGATTTCATCAGCAGGTAAACCACAAATTTCCGCTGCCCACTCAGGTGTTTTTTCGATGTTGTCTTTGCTCTTACCCATGAAGTAAGGCACAAATTCGTCGAAACCTAAGCAGTACATCTTGATGAATTCTTTGTCGTAAAGATCTTCAGTGTACAAGGTATGCGCAACTGCCAGCATGAATGCTACGTCAGTTTGCGGGTTGATATACATGTGGTCGTTGCCCAAGAAACGTTGTGTCTTGTTTTTCACTGGGTCAACAGACAGTACGTTGATCTCGCCTTTTGCAACTTTCTCTTTCAGTTGTTCAAGGTATGCGAACGATTCATGTGTTTCACAGTTCCAGCCAACTTGCAGGTTTTTCACTGGATCTGTTGCCCACAGTACGATGTTCTTACTGTGATCAAGAATTTCAGACCAAGATGTACCTTGCGCGTAAACTTCTGTCGAACCTAATACGTAAGGCAGAATAGTTTGGCCTGCACCTGTCGAGTAGTCGCCTACTTTTGTGATGAAGTTACCGTGCATGCCGACAGCACGTTGCATGTGGCTAGTACAGCTGTGGAACTGACCTGTTTGACGCCAGCCAGTTTGACCTGCGTGTAATGCCCATGGACCGTAGTCTTTTTGAACGCGCTCTAGTTCGCGGTAGAACAAATCAAGCGCATCATCCCACGTCATACGGATAAAGCGGTTGTTACCACGAGTTTCGCCACTGTATTTGTGTTTCTTCAACCAATCTAGACGCACCATTGGGTAACGAACACGTGATGGGCTGTAGATAATTCCCTTGATGCCGTTCAGCATGTCAGTAGGGTATTTATCCATTTCTAGTGGTTTAATTTCTTGTACTTTACCTGCATAAACGTGGGCACGGAATGCACCCCAGTGAGAACCGGATGTTTTCCATGTTCCTGTTGTTTCAGCTGCCATCGCTTTTGATGATGCTAGTAGGCTAGGACCAATTACAGATACTGCACTTGTTGTCGCTAAGCCTTTAAGAAAACTTCTTCTGCTAACAGACATATTCAAATTACTCCATCAATCGCTTAGTGTTTGTTATCAGAAAAATCTGAAGAGTGTTTTTGTAGGTACTTCAATACCAGCGCTTTACTGTCTGTGTCGAAGTTTACAAATGCCATCATACCGTTAAACATACCTGGCCATGTGTTGGCATCGAAGTGATCTTCAGCTGGTTGAGTGTGACAAACAGAACAGTTAGTTTGGTAAGATTGCTTCGCTTTATCCCAAATAGGTTGAACATCAGCAAGCATTGCATCTTTCTGCATCCACACTTTCACGTTTACACGCTGCCATGGTAGACCAGTTAAGTCGTCTTCTTTAATTTCGAATTTATCAACAATTGCATCGTTTTGTGCACTCTCTTTTAGTAAAGAAGCAACAGCGATGTTCATACCAAAGTCTTCTTGAATTACGCGACCGTAACCTTTGTCTTTACGCCAGCCAGCAATTTCAACTTGCATAACATCGCCAGATTCCGCAACAACTTTTACTGAAGACGCAGGGTTTAGAAGGCCAGCTTCAACAGTTAATGCTTTATCTTCATAAATAGGTAAATGACGAACGCTGGTGTAGTTTTCATCTTTTTCATATTTAGTGTTTGATGCCAATTGCTCTAGTTCAGAGATCATGCCGCCACTTGAATCCATATTTTCAGGAAGGTGGTGTGCAATACCTTTATGGCAATCAATACAGCTTTGGTCACGTTCTTTCGCTTGCTTCATTTGAATGCGAGCAGTAGGGGACATTTTAGTAAAGTCCATACCATCGTAATCGTGACAATTACGGCATTCCAAGGATTTATTAGCGCTAAAGCGATCCCATTCATGCTGGGCAAGTGTTATTCGACGTTCTTCAAATTTTTCTGGTGTATCGATAAAGCCAGCAAAGTGAGCGAACACTTCTTTACTTGCTTGAATCTTACGAGAAATCTTTGATGTCCAATCGTGAGGAACGTGACAATCAGGACAAGTAGCACGAACACCTGAACGGTTTTTATCGTGAATAGTGCCAGCGTATTCTGGTGCGATGTTATCAGCATGACAGCCAACACAGAATTCTTCAGTGTTAGTTGCTTCTAGTGCCGTGTTAAACCCACCCCAGAAGATAATGCCAGCTAAAAATCCACCTAGGGTTAGGACACCTAGGCTGATATGTACACTTGGACGAGCAAACGTCTTCCAAGCTTTTAATAAGAATGATTTCATAATGTGCTCTTTCTAAACAAATTCAGTTATATTTATTGGTAAGTTGCTTAGCCGCCATGGCCAGGAGGACCTAAAAGGAACACTTGCAGCATCCAAATAATAAAACCGTACCCACCTACAAACATCACACTAAGAATTGGAAATAAAAAGACAGTGATAAAAAGGAAGGCTTTCCACTCGCGAGAGCGGGTTTCCCCATCACCGTTATTAGTTACACTACTCATAAACACCACCTGCTATTTTTTATGTTTTTATTTAAATAGAATGCATTTCAAAATGTAACAAACTATTTATACGCAGATCATAAAGTAGTCACTCCCTATAGTTCAATTAATACTTAGGGGTTAACCTTATATTTAATAAGTTTTTTGATGCTGTACAGAGTTATTAATACGATGCGATCTAATGTGCTGTTTTGTATAAAAATAAGAAAAACTAAGAGCAAATGTGAAAATATATGAAGGGTGATTTTTTGAGGGTGAATGTATTCAGTTTGTTTGATTTGTAGCTGGAATGTATCGAGATGTTGCTACCCACAATAAATAAAAGGTTATTGTGGAGCTTAAATAAAATATGAAACACAGTGATTAACAAGATAGTCATTTCTATCTTAGAAATACGGTAACAATCTACGGAAGTACAGATATTAAGAGCTATTTAGAAAAGTAATGAATAGCTGTTCTGGTGACGCCTGAACTTTTTTATAAGTCTTCATTATTAATAGCATGTCTACCTGAATGAATGCTGAACAAAAAAGGGTAGCGCAATGCTACCCTCTGATGTAATTGTAACTAAGTTTAGCTACGTCGATTAATCAACTAAGCCATATTGGTCACGTAGAATCGCTGTAATTTCTGCTTTAGGATTTTTGCTCAGAACGATTTTTTCACCTGTGATTTTTTCTGCAATGTCAGTGTAAATTTTAGATACTTGCATCAAAACTTCTTCAGGCAATGCATTATCGCGCGCTAAAGCTGAACGCTCTTCCATACGATCTTTATTCAAAAGAATATCTGGATCAGGGAAGTGGTTAAGCAGTAATTGGCGGAAATCTTCTTTCGAATTTTCTACAACTTTACCATCACGGTAAGCTGCGGCATCCCAAATACGAGACGAATCTGGCGTACCGACTTCATCCATGTAAATAAGCTTTTCTTTACCGCTCGCATCTGTCACGTAGCCAAATTCAAATTTGGTATCAACGAAGATTTGATCAAGTTTTTCTAGCTCAGAGCTAATAACATCGAAGCCTTCTTTTAGCAGTTTCTCGTAATGATTTATATCATCCGTATTACGGAAATTGAACGCTTTGAAGTTTCCTTCAATATTTGCACGCGTAATATTTACGTCATCAACTGCTGGAACACCCGGAATACCTTCCAGAATACCTTTCGTTGACGGTGTAATTAATAGCTCTGGTAATTTCTGATCTTTATTTAGACCTTCTGGTACTTCAATACCACAGAAATCACGTTCGCCTTTGCTGTATGAACGCCACATTGAACCAGTAATGTATTGACGGCAAATTGCTTCAATCATTACTGGTTTAGCTTTTTGTACAATCCAGATGAATGGGTGCGGAATATCTAGAATATGGCTTTCTGCTAAATCATTTTCGCGGAAAAGCTTAAACCAATGATTTGAGATAGCGTTTAATGCAGCACCTTTACCTGGTACGCCCTTCATTCCGCCTTCACCATGCCAAATGCAATCAAAAGCTGAAATACGGTCACTGATTACCATGATGGCAAGCGGTGCATCCGGTGCAACGTTATACCCTTTTTCTTCGATCAGGCGACGACTATCCGCTTCTGTTAACCAGTAAACAGAGCGTACTTTGCCACTGTGCACAGGTTTGTCGGTACGGATTGGTAGGTCATCATTTACAGCAAGAACTTGATCAGCAAGGCTCATGGTGAAATTCCTATTTCAATAATCAATATAATGATAAAAGCACTTCGCGGCTAATGACTGAGATATAAGCCCTTTAGCCGAATTCTGATGAGAATAATACCAGAATTCACAGCGGTCGCCAGTAAAAAAGCAAACGTTTGCCTTTTGTGGGTGAGTTATAGGATTGCAATATTGTTGAGTGCGTGAATTCTGCTCAAGTTTGCACAAGAGTAGGGTGTATTTAACAAGCTTGTAGGGTAAGGCCTATGTTGTGGTGAATATTTCATTGCAGTGATCGTTTTGTTGGTTGAAGTACAACCAAACATTGGTCGTCAATAATACGGTGATGGTTATTGGGATGGTTATCGATGTAACGGTGCCAGAGGTGGCGATTCAGTAAGACGGTTATATCGATATTGTGAGGCTAGATACCGTCGCCGTTTCCGGTTTGGGTTGTTATCACAGCACCAATTCGTTAGCACATCTACCTTATGCCAAGTTGTAATGATTTCAGCGCACGAATGTGTATTTCATTCCAGACTGCCTTGCTGTGAATTTAATAGCAGAAAGTTGAATAGGTGTAACAGCTTACTAGACATACCAAAACGTAGTCCTTTGTAATTGGAAAAGAAGATGGCTTTTTAAGGTAATTCAGGAAGGCGACCTAGATCCTGAGAACGAGAAAGGTGCCATCATCTTGATAACACAATGAATAATGCGTGTTACCTCTCAAAACACCAATGTCATTAGTTATGAAGAGTGTTAATATTACTTCAAGTTTTATTACTCGTAGATCTTTTGCAAGACGCTGATAATTTAGCGACGTTAATGCAATTTACCTTGAATAGCGGTGATCCATTTGAGCGATAGCTATGGCAACAATAGCTGTTGATAATTTTGGAAAGGTAAATGATGGCGTAGCATTGGTTTTTTCATTCTTTATGAAAATGGGTATACAAGTAGTGAGGGGATTTGGCTCTATCTTTTTATTGCAATAGTTGGCATTCCTGTGTTTAAAAAATTAGAGCAATATTTAACAAAGTATCCATAAGGTGTATGTACTTACTGCAAGAGCATATGATTTTTTCGCTCAGATAGTAAATGTACGGGATGTTAAGCCATTCGATATCCTTATTGTCAATAATATACAGGTAGAATTACATAATGGTAAAATTATTAATAATTGTAATGGCTGTTTTCTGCCCATTGGCATACGCAGAGTCTATTGATGTCAATCAAGATAAGCTAAAAGAGGTTTTTAGTTGTAATGATACAACTAAAACCGTGTGCTTCTCTAATGCTGAGGTATACCCAGAATATAATATATACATATTTAATTTTATTGCTGAAGTCAAAGATATAAACCTAAAAGGGATGACAATTGAACAATATATTAGTAAAAGTATGGGCCCTTTATTGGGGTTGATTAACCCGAAGGCTGCGAAATTCTATAATATAGAACCAATAATGAGGAAGTTAATCGATGAATCATTATATTCGGTTGAAAATGCTATTTTGGGTTTAACTGTGAATTATAAAGGTGAGGCATATATTGGTAGTGAATGGGTGAAAGGTGATCAAACAACTGTACTATCTGAAAAAATTGAAAAGATCGACCAAAAGGCAGCAAAGCCTGTAGATTTATTAATTAATGACTGTGAAAATATCAAGTTAATTTTGGGACGTTTAACAAAAGAGCAGAATGACCAATACTGTAACTATGAATAGGAAATGGGGTCAAGTCTTGTCTTTTTCCAATGATGGTCTGAGTTTTTGGTTATTTTTCTAGAGGTAAGTTAACGACACAGTTTACATAAAGCAACCGTATAGCGAGACGCTCGTATGAGAAACACAAGTTTGATGGCAAGTACTAATACTATGAAGAGAGTTTATATATTCTCTATTTGTATGCTTTTTTCATCGCAGACTCTAGCTTCTGATATGGAAAATAGTGTCAGGACCTATCGTGAGAACCTTAACAAAATTTTTTCTTGCTCAGTGAGTCTAATTTGTTTCGAGCATATCTTGTATCGAAAGGATATGAACGATTTCACCTTGATTTTTGAACGAAAAGTTGACAAGGAGTTTAACAGTGAAAACTATAAAGCTGCAGTTAATGGTCGAGACATGATGTTGTCATTACTTCGTGAAAAATTGACATTACGAGAAACTGAACTTTCAACTGTTCTCACTTCAAAAAATAACGATATTGATGAAATGATACGAGAAAACCTTAATATAGTTCTTGTATATAAATATCTATCATCATACTTTTTAGCTGTTTCAACAAGAGATGGAAAACGAAGATTTAGGTTTGATATTCGAACACAAGATGAGCTTGATTATTATATAAAAGAATATTTGCAAGATACTCTTGATTAGGTCGAAAATAGTTAAGGTAGTCGCTAGCTAGTCCCTTCAATGATGCAGTGCAAAGCATTAGATCTGCTTATATTACGAATGAAAATAGCCCCAGAATATATTCGTTCGTATTGATATCGAACAGTCAACGAGTCATTCGGCCTGAAATCACGATAGCTTGCTGCTTTCACTACGATAACGTGTTCCAATACGGCGATGTTTTTGCGTGCCACGCAGTGAATGTTTTTTGTCCGATAAGAGCCGATATTAGAATGACGAGTTTTACCCCAGAACAAACAGCCTTCATTAATCACCAATCAGGTAATGCCTTGTGTGTTGCGGGGGCGGGCACCGGTAAAACCACCACATTGGTCGGCTTAATTGCAAATAAACTCGATACAGTACCTGCCAACGAAATGTTGGTGATGATGTTCAACCGTGACATTCGAATCGATTTCCAAGCCAAGTTGCAGGCGAAAGGTATTAATAGTGCTGTTCCTGTTCATACCTTTCACAGTTTTTGTATGCAATTGCTTAAGCAAACAGGCTATTTGAATGAAACTGGTTTTCAGCTCAGTTTTAATGAAGGCGATCGCGACAAAACTATCGCTAAATCCATCTTACGCACTGTTGCGGCGGGTGAAAAAAGTTATCAACGTCAGCAGTTGATTAAAGATCCCAAAACCATTGAGCTTTTAATGAGCTTTATTGGTTTAGTTAAAGCCTACATGTTACCGCCTAAAGAAGTGTTCGAGATGTCGGACACTAATCGCGAATACTTGTTTATTATTGATGCATATTGGCAGTTTGAAACCATACGAAAAGAGCAGAAATTGTTGTTCTTTGATGATTGGTTGGTTGAATCTGTACATGTGTTGAAAACGAATACCAATATCCGCGATTTTTATCATCAACGTTTTAAATTTATTGTGGTTGATGAGTTCCAAGATATCAACACAGCGCAATATTGGTTGTTAAAACATTTACTCGCACCGAATGCCCAGCTAGTGGCGGTAGGCGATGTGGATCAGTGCATCTACAAATGGCGTGGCAGTGCACCACAGTTTATGCTTAATTTTGATGAAGATTTTGCGCCTGCGACAACCTACACCTTATCGCGTACTTTCCGATTTGGTCACAGCTTAGCCTTGTCTGCTAGCCATCTGATTTCAAATAATAAACAACGTTTCCATGACTTTTTAACCGTATCTCACGATAATGTTGATGATACCTTGGTGGAAGTGATTGGTAGTGAACGCCAAGTGGGCGAAATCGTACAATCAATTCAGCAGTATTTAGCGCAAGGTGGAAAACCTTCTGAAGTGGCGATTTTAGTGCGTCGTTGGTCACAAACGTTACTGTTTGAATTGGCTTTTTTGACTAAGCAAATTCCTTATCAAATGCCAGTGCCTTCAGTGTTAGCCCACAGCAGAGAGGTCAAACTGTTGCTAGACGTTATGAGCTTGGCAACTGGTCGCTTCAATGAAAACGAACCTCATTTTCGTGCCACATCATTGTTTAACTTGCTGTGTTTTCCACATTGCTATGTGCCTAATGCGCAGTTACGTCCGATTTGTGATGAATTGGCAAACATGCCTGCGACGCAATGGGAATTACACGCTAAGAAGTTGGAAAAAGCGAAAGGTGACGGCAAGTTAGATACGCTTATTGAGCGAGTGAACTTGTTGGCTCGATTACAACAAAAAGGTAGTGTGAAAGCGGTTAGTGTATACCGTCAGTACCGTGCTGAAAGCCAACTAGATGCATGGATTTGGAAAACAGAATCGACCGCATCAGAAATTGAAGAAGCTATTGAGCGCTTAGACAGTATCGAAACCGTTTTAGATTCAATGGATCAAGATTGTGGTAAAGCACTGCAATACTTTGAGTATTATTCTCAGAAGTCGGCGTCAAACTCCCGTAGTAATTCGTATCAAAATCCAAGTTCAAATTCAAGTCAACAACAGCAGCAACAAGGTGTAATCGGTGGGGTAGATGAAGCCGTACAGCCAGTTCAGCTTACCACCATTTTCCGTGCTAAAGGTTGCGAGTATAACCATGTATATCTACCGTATTGGGATAAAGATGCTTTCCCGTATGTGAATCGCTCGTCGGCAGGTATTTCAGCGGATACTGAAGAAGAACGCCGTTTAGCTTATGTCGGTATAACGCGGGCTAAAGAGCAGGCTAAAATTTACTATACCGTTGAACCTGTTAAAAAAGGCACATACGTAAGGCCAGATAAAAATGCCAGCCAATTCGTGTTAGAAGCGAATATGAAAGTGGCGCAAGCTTTGGGCCCTATGTTGTATGAGGCACAACCGATCCCCTATCATAAATCGCCGATCGCACAGGGTTACTGTAAACATTTGGGCCGTTTAGATGATATGGCAGAAGCACCGCCAGAGCCTGTAATAACCGCTCCTTCAGTTAAAGATGGGTACAGTTATAAATGGGCAATAGAACAGCCTATTCCACCTAATGGCGAAAAACTTATTCGCTCAATGGTTAAAACGAAAACCATTAAATACCTTGAAACCGAATTGGCTCGTGTTTTACGGGATTTGAAATCGGCGATCAAGAATGAAGATGATGCCAAGCAAAAGGTGTTGGTGAATCGTTTGATCGTTATCGCACGTGCTAAAGGTCGACGTTACTGAGTGTGAATGGTTCTGTTTGTGAGTAGGAATAAAGTGTCATGAATATTCAACATTTAAAAGCGTTTGTACTTGCTCACCAGTTGGGTTCTATTTCAGCGGCTGCCCGCACTATGGGCAAGCGCCAGTCGCAGGTTAGCCAGTGGATTTCAGAGCTAGAGATCGACTTTGGGGTTACTTTACTCGAGCGAACAGGCAACAGTATTCGCCTAAGTGCAGCGGGGGAAGAGCTGCTACCAATGATGGTACATACCGTGAGCCAAGCAGACAAGCTGACAGCATGTGCATCTGCGTTATCACTTGAAGAACCCACCTTGTTACGGATTGGTATTGATAATTATATTCCCCAATCGTGTTTGCAAGCAGTATGGGTGAAGGCGTTGCAGCAACTGAACGTTAATCTTGAAGTGTCGACCAATAGCCGTAAAGCGTTATTAGTGGGGCTAGATGATGGTTCGCTAGACATTACCTTACTCACCGAACATACCACACTGCATTATAGTGATTTTGATTATTGCCGATTGGGCAGTTACCGAGATGTGCTAGTGGCAGGGATATCGCACCCGTTAGCGTCTGAATCTGTAGTAACTGCCGATCATTTGTCAGCCTATCGAGAGCTGATCTGGACTCGTGAAGCCATGACTGACGATGAAGAAGTGGGTTATAGCCCAACGTATGCAACCTTTACCGAGTTGGCTTCTTTAGTGGCGGTACTTCAAAACGGCGTGGGTTATGCAATGTTGCCGTATGATCAGATCGCGCCATATCTAGCGGCTAATCAGGCAGATAAACGCTTACAGGTATTATCGACCGATTTTGAACAAGCAGCGATGAGCCGTCGTGTTGAAGCAGTATGGCAACATGGGTTGTCACAAACTGAGCAAGGCAAGCTGTTATTATCACTGATAAAAACAGAACATGCCTTACTCGTCGAGTAGTAAGCTGTTATTATCACTGATAAAAACAGAACATGCCTTACTCGTCGAGTAGTAAGCTATTTGTTACTCTTGATTACATTATTCTTGATTATGTTACTTGTCATCACTATCGAACACGACTTCACCTTGTAGCATAGTGAGCATAACGAGAGCATTCGGAATATTTTTAGGTTTCATGGTGCGAATGTCTTTATCTAACACCACAAAGTCTGCCGATTTTCCGACTTCAATACTGCCTGTTATATCGTCTAAACCTAAACTGACCGCTGCATTAATCGTGTAAGCATCGATGGCTGTTTTGATATCCGGTAGGCCTGTTGCTCCCATTAAGAGGCTATTGCTGATGCCCACTAATGGGTTGATATCGTGCACGTTCCAGTCGCTGCTTAGACTAACATTCGCGCCTGTTTGGTATAAACGGTTCACTTGCATCATGTTGTTGGCACGCTTCTCGCCAATAAAAGGAACAGCCCATTCATGGTCATGTTCCACGATGTAATCGGAACCGACTTGAAAATCAGCCGTCACGTTAAGGGCTTTGAAACGCGGTAAGTCTGCATCTTGCACCATCTCGACATGGGTCAGCGTATAATCACGGTTAGAATGCGTTTGTCTGACAGACTCAATGGCATTCAGGGATTCATTAATCGCACCGTCTCCGATGGCATGAATATGCGCCCCGTAACCAATTTTATCGAGTGCTTTTAACCACGATTTCATTGCAGTTGGGGCAATGTAGTTAATGCCGTATGGTTCATCTTCGATGTAAGTAGACAGATACGGTGCCAGTGTTTTAGCTGTGCCGTTGATCAAGATACCATCGCTGTACATTTTGACCTGATCGACGATCAAGCGTGATTCAGGATCCCGAGATTGAATACGTTGTAAATAGGGAAGTTGGGCTTCCATGCTATCTGATGGGTAAATCCACGGACGTAACGACACACGCGCTGTTAACGCATCATCTTTTTCTGCCGCTTTCCATACGTCATACCAGCCGCGCTTCCAATACAAGCGTCCGTCACCAATGGTAGTGATACCGTGTACCGCGGCTTCTTCTAATCCGTTCATGAGCCCGTCGTAACTTTGGTTAAATTTATCAGCTAAGCTGTTCCACGCCATTTCCATTACAACGTCACCCGCATTATCAAACAAAATGCCATTAAGTTCGCCCGTTTCATGGTCGGTGAGTATCTTGCCACCTTGCGGTTCTGGGCTGTTTTTCGTGATGCCTGCCAATTTTAAAGCCTGGGAGTTGACCCACATGGAGTGCGATGTTTGTTCCATCAACACAACGGGTTGATCGGGGAAAATCTCATCCAGTACTTCAAGCGGTGTACGAGTGTTGTCATCGCTCAACGTCATATCGAGAGAAAAGCCGTACCCCATTAGCCAATCATTTTTTGACGACACATTTTTTTGACTGGTTTTACGACATTGCAGTAAGTACGGGATTTGCTCTTCAAGTGATGCATCCATACTCAGTTCGCAATTACCACCTGCTTCTGATGCCGCTTCAAAAACGTGATTATGGTTATCGACGAAGCCAGGTAATACAAAAGCGCCTTCAAGATCGATAACCTCAGTGTTTGGTGAGCGGTAAGCATTGATGTCAGATTGCTTGCCCATCGCAATTATTTTTCCGTCAGCAATCGCTACAGCTTTGACGGGCTGACCAGTATAAAAAACAGCATTGGTTAGAATCGTCTCAGCAGTTTGCTGTGCTGCTATTGCTGAAGGCGCTAAGCCAGATTGTGCTGTCATTATCATAAGTCCCAAGAGAGTTGGTTTGATGCTTTTCATCGAGCATTCCTTTTATAAGAGTGTGAGACTTAACAATCGAACGATAACCACAAGCGAACTGAATGAATACTATAGTGTATTTCTATTCTGGTACGTTTTTTCTGCATAATGCCAATATTAGAGACATCATGACGATGTTTACTGGTAAACAGGCAGTGTAATTGTTAAGTGAGAGAAGCATAGCGACACTTTTCAGATAATGAAAAATGCTCAGTATCATGAAAGTGTGATAGTGAAATGGAGGTTAAGGAGGGGAGTTAATCGCCACAAGAGATAATTGTGGCGGCTGACATTCGCTGGGAATAGTTACTTATTTCATTAAGTTTGGCGAATCTCTAGGAGGTCTAGAATGTGTGAATTATTCTGCTTCGCGCTTAAGCCAATCGAGAAATAGCTCAATTTGTTTTGAGTGTTGATTTTGAAGCGTGGTTACGTAGTACCTTTGTTGGCAAGAGACTGTTTTTTCCGAAAATGGTTGAATTAATTCTCCGGACTTTATTTTCTTCTGAACTAAGCTGTGTCTGCCCATTGCAACACCTGCATTATTTATCGCGGCAATGACCGCCAAGTCGGATCTATCAAAACTTATACTTGGTATCTGTTTTATTGACTCAATGTCATATGTCTTTGCCCAAGATTCCCATTCATCTAGGTTAGACTCGTAATCCCATGCTTGGTTATCATGCAGTAATGTGCATTTGTGTAAATTTTGAACTTTACCCACCAAATCGTGCTTTTTCGCATAATTTGGAGTGCATACCGGGACAATAGTCTCTGACATTATCTCTTGATACCAAAGTTTTTTAGGTGTTTTATCATCAAAATAGATAGCGATATCGATACCGTAACCACAGAAGTTGATATTTTCGTTACCCGTCAGAATCTTAAGTTCAATAGCGGGATGTAGTTCTTTGAACTTATATATGCGAGGCACTAACCAGCACTGTGCAAAAGATGGTCGTGAATAGATAGTAAGTGTTCCCGAAACCTCGCCATTTCGTACTTCAAAAATTTCTTGATTTAATGTGTTTAGGGATTGCTTTAAGGAAAGATAGATTCGCTTCCCCTCAGTGGTTAGGCTTATTTTTCTATGGGAACGTTTAAATAACTGAATCCCAAGTTCATCTTCTAATCCATTTATTCGATGTGATATCGCGCTGGGTGTCATAGAGAGTTCTTCTGCAGCTAAAGAAAAAGAACTGTGTCTTGCGGCGACTTCAAATGTATGAAGTTTTGAGAGCTGAAAGCTATTTAACCGCTGATTTTTAGCAAGAATATTATCCTTGGTATACATTAAGTCGCCTTTTAAATGAGGTTTGCTTATTACATATCTCATTAACCATACTGGTTTCACATGAGTAAATGTGACGCTAATAGCGAAATTATTCTGAATGTCGACTTAGATCACGTGGTTGTTTAAATTTAGCTCATGTATTGGTGATTTTTGATCGCTTGTCAGCACTTTGTATCCTTTGTCTAATACGACGAAATTAAACAATAAAAACAAGGTGTAAAATATGGAGTCGCAACTCTGGGTTATAGCAACCCTCGTATCAAGCATTGTAATGATCGTTTTTGCGATAGTTAAATTTAAGCTACACCCATTCTTAGCACTACTTTTAGCCAGCTTTTATGTTGGTACGTCGATGGGAATGGGTCCAGTCGAAATGGTTAACGCTATTGAAAATGGTATTGGCGGAACTCTAGGTTTCTTAGCTGCAATAATTGGGCTTGGCACCATTCTGGGGAAAATGATGGAGGTTTCCGGTGCAGCAGAGCGTATCGGATTAACACTTCAAAAATGTCGCTGGTTATCACCTGAAGTAATCATGGTTTTAATTGGGCTTGTTTGCGGTATTACACTTTTTGTGGAAGTGGGTGTTGTCCTTCTTATTCCTCTTGCCTTTTCTATCGCTAAAAAAACAAATACATCTTTGTTAAATTTAGCAATACCACTATGTACCGCTTTAATGGCTGTACATTGTATTGTACCTCCTCATCCGGCAGCTCTTTATGTAACAAATGCACTTGGTGCTGATATTGGTACTGTGATTTTTTATGGTCTTTTAATTGGTTTAACTGCTTCTCTTGTTGGTGGACCACTATTCTTAAAAGTAGTTGGTGCTAACTTGCCATTTAAGAAAGTGCCAGAAGAATTTACTTCTCTAGAAGTCAAAAATGAAAACGAACTACCATCACTTGGAGCTACTCTATTTACTGTTCTTCTTCCTATTATTCTTATGCTGACTAAAACAGCAGCTGAACTTAATATGGAGCATGGTACTACGGTTTACTCTATTCTTGAGTTTCTTGGTAACCCTATAACTGCAATGTTTATTGCTGCATTTGTTGCTTACTACATTTTAGGTATTAAGCAAAACATGGGAATGTCTATATTACTAGAAAAAACGGAAGGTGCATTTGCATCTATTGCCAATATTCTATTAATCATCGGTGCTGGTGGTGCGTTCAACGGAGTGCTTAAAGGTAGTGGTCTAGCTGATGTGTTAGCACAGATACTTTCCAATTTAGATATGCCCCCAATTCTACTGGCTTGGTTAGTCGCAATTATATTGCATGCCGCTGTAGGTTCGGCAACAGTTGCCATGATGGGAGCAACTGCAATCGTTGCACCTCTGCTTCCGTTATACCCAGATATCAGCCCTGAAATTATTACTCTTGCAATTGGTTCTGGTGCTATTGGCTGTACCATCGTTACTGACTCATTGTTTTGGTTAGTCAAACAGTACTGCGGCGCGTCAATGTCAGAAACGTTCAAATACTATACGACAGCTACTTTTATTGCTTCTTTTGTCGCTTTGGGTGGCACCTTCCTACTGTCGTACATCATCTAGGTTTAAGGAATTAAAATGAGCACATTAAATATTCAACAATTAGTTACTGATTTTCCTCTGGTTGAAAAACTAATCGCCTTAGACGATGTAAGTTGGTTTAATCCAAATATTACAACTCTGGCTGAAGGCTTGCCTTATGTAGGGCTTGATAATACAGATATAAAAGATGCAAGTGACCGACTAAAAAGATTTGCTCCTTATTTGGCAAAGGCATTTCCTGAAACAGCCAAAACAAATGGCATTATAGAATCTGATGTTGTTGCTATTCCAGCGATGAAAACAGTTCTTGATCAGCAGTACAACATAGAAATTCAAGGAACCTTACTACTGAAAAAAGATAGTCATCTGCCGATTTCTGGTTCAATAAAAGCGCGTGGTGGTATCTATGAAGTGTTAACTCATGCTGAAAAATTAGCAATCCAAGCTGGTTTGTTATCTGAGTCTGATGATTACAGCAAATTGTTTACGGATGAATTTAGAGCTTTCTTTAAGCAGTTTAGTATCGCTGTAGGCTCTACCGGTAATCTAGGCATGTCTATAGGTATTATGAGTGCAAAACTTGGCTTTTCTGTATCGGTTCATATGTCGGCAGATGCCCGCCAATGGAAAAAAGACAAACTTCGATCTCATGGTGTAATTGTTGTTGAATATAAAGAAGACTACGGTGTAGCGGTTGCACAGGGACGAAAAGAAGCAGAAAAAGATCCAACGTGCTTCTTTATTGATGATGAAAATTCACCAACACTTTTTCTAGGCTATTCTGTTGCTGGAGAGCGACTAAAGAGCCAGTTTGAAGCCATGAATATTCTAGTAGATGAGCTGCATCCACTGTTTGTTTATTTGCCATGTGGCGTGGGGGGAGGGCCTGGTGGTGTGGCGTTTGGTTTGAAAATGGCATTTGGCGATAATGTTCATTGTATCTTTGCGGAACCTACCCACTCACCTTGCATGTTATTGGGTATTCATACTGGCCTGCATGATGAAATCTCAGTTCAGGATATTGGTATCGATAATATAACAGCTGCTGACGGCCTAGCTGTTGGTCGTGCTTCTGGATTTGTGGGAAGAGCAATGGAAAGATTACTTGATGGCTTTTATACCATTAGTGATGAAAGAATGTACCACCACCTCGGAGAGCTGAGCAAGTATGAAGATATTCAGCTAGAACCTTCAGCTTTAGCCGGAATGCTTGGTCCTGTTGTAGTTTCTGACAATGAAGAATATCTTCAGCGAATCCAAATGGATGAGCAAAAACTCAAAAATGCGACCCACTTAGTTTGGGCTACGGGTGGTGGTATGGTTCCAAGTGAAGAGATGGCATCGTACCTCGCTAAGTCTGGAATTTAATTTTTATTTAAGGCATAGCCTAGGCTATGCCTTATCTGATTATTTACTTATCCAGAATGGTATAGCAGCCAGTTTTCTAGATAACAGTTTTGTTCTATGTTGGCTGCCTTTTTTCGTCACTTTTCATCCATGATTAATCATTTTTCTTGCCTGTTCTCGCCATGCTTATTTGCTTTAATGCCCTTATTAGCAAGAAACAATTCTTTGTGATTAATGGGTGAAGCGAAGGCGATATCATGATCAGTGTCAGTTTGAAAACGTGGGTGATTACCACCTATTTGTGCGCATTTAGGGATAGGTCTAAGCTATTAAAAAAAGGGCTTCCCAAACAAGGGTTGTCTAAATTAGCGATGGGTGGGCTAACAGGTATATTGGCACTGTATTCATTGGCTGTGCAAGCGGATGATTTAGGCTTGGTATATCGTGATGAACATGGCACTCAAACAGCGCCATTATTGTCGACTGATGTAACAATGACGGTGAATGGCTTGGTCAATCGGGTCACCGTACGTCAAACGTTCAAGAATACGAGCACGGATTGGGTTCATGGTCGCTACATATTTCCTTTACCTGATAAAGCGGCTGTCGACCATTTGCGGTTGTGGATTGGTGAACGCTTTATAGAAGGGGATATTCAGCCTAAAGCTATTGCGAAAAAGCAATATGAAGCGGCGCAACAGGCAGGCGTGAAAGCCAGCTTAGTTGAACAACATCGACCAAACATTTTTTCGACTCAGGTGGCCAACATTGCGCCTGATGAATCTGTCACTGTTGAAATTGAATACCAAGAAGCAGTGTTGTACCGTGATGGCGAATTCAGCCTGCGTTTCCCCACAGTGGTTGCACCTCGTTATATTCCCGTTGTGCCATTAAATAAAGTGCCAGATGTGAACGAAATTACTCCTTTTCTACGTGATTTACAAGATGATCCAACCTTACCTTTTTCACTCAATATTGATCTGAATGCAGGGTTACCCATCGCAGTTATTAATACGCCATCTCATGCTTTTACTCAGCAGAAGTTATCTGAAGATCATTACATCTTGTCTTTGATACAGCCTGATATTGCCGATCGCGATGTGGTTTTGTCATGGCGACCGAAAGCAACGGATTTACCTTCTACAGCCTTATTTACTCAGCATGTTGAAGGGCAAGGTTATGGATTGTTATTGACCATGCCGCCCCAAGTGAATCATCAAGTTAATAGTACGACGAGCAGTGCCTTGTTCCACCAGTCTGTCACTTTCGTGCTCGATATTTCAGGTTCAATGTACGGCGAATCTATCGAGCAGGCGAAGCAAGCATTGAGATACGGTTTGCAGCAACTACAGCCTGAAGATTCATTTAATATCGTGACGTTTAATCATGAAGCCATGCTCTATTCTGAGCAATTACTGCCAGTTACATCGTCAACAATCACTCGCGCATTACGTTTTGTTGATGGGTTAGATGCCGATGGTGGCACAGAAATGGCAGCTGCTTTAAAGGCTGCGTTTTCAATCAAAACACATGATCAACTGAATAGTACACGTTGGCTCAATCAAATTGTGTTTATTACTGATGGCAGCGTTGGTAACGAAAGCGCATTGTTTGATTTGATTGAACAACAATTGGTTGATCGTCGTTTATTTACAGTCGGTATTGGTTCTGCGCCAAACAGTTATTTTATGACCCGCGCAGCAATGAAAGGGAAAGGTACGTATACCTACATTGGTGATGTGAAAGAGGTTAATACGAAAATGCGGTTACTATTTTCTAAAATCAGCCAACCCGTAATGCGTGATATTAAACTGGCATGGTCTGATGGTCGATCTGTGGATTATTGGCCAAATCCTGTACCAGATTTATATCAACAAGAGCCACTGCAAGTGTCATTTAAGATCCCTGATAATGCCGCTAATTTGATAATTACCGGCCAACAAGTTGATCATGAATGGCGTCAAGATGTGGATATACATCAAGGCCTAGCGATAGACGAAAAACAACCGCAACCGCGTATTGGGTTAGACATTATATGGGCGCGTAACCAAATTAGCAGCATACAAATGAACCCTGCAATATCTATGGATGAGAAGAAAAAGCACATCGAGCTATTAGGAATGAAGCACCACATTGTAACGCGGTATACCAGTTTGATTGCCGTAGACAAAACCCCAGCGCGTGCAGAAGGTGAAGTGGTTAATGATGCCAACGTGAAACCGCATTTACCAAAAGGGTGGAAGTCGAAGCAGGCGTCTTTACAACCCGCACCATACAAATTGGCTCAAACGAGTACTAATAGCGAAATCATGATTTTTGTCGGCGCATTATTGTCACTGTTTGCTTTATTGATAGGGTGTACTTCTAAGAATCGTATCACGATACGCCGCACAAAATCGTAGTGCAAAACATAAAGGGCAAAATGATGTTAATGCTTTCTAATGTTCGCACAGCTTCGATGGTTGTTGTATTGAGTGTTGGCTTGTTAATGATGGGGCGAGGGGGCTATATCCAAGCAAAGGCGTGGCTTGCACAAGTATTGATTGCTCAATCTTGGCAACAACAAACAGCAACAGGTATACCAAGTAAACCATGGCCGTGGGCAGATACCTCGCCCATTGCGCAATTGATTTTACCTAACGGTGAACGACAGACAGTACTGGCGGGTGTTAGTGGGCGTAATTTGGCGTTCGGGCCTACTTTACAGTTATTCACTGCAAAGCCTAATGAGCAAGGCAATGTGGTGATTTACGGCCATAACGATACGCATTTTAGGTCGTTAGAAAAGGCTAAAATAGGCGACGCTATTGAAGTACAAGATGAATATGGGAAAATTGTACGTTACATTGTCACAAGATTACAGGTCGTGAATCAACAAGAGACAAAGGTAGCCGCACAAACGCCGTGGTCGCAGTTAACCTTAATTACGTGTTATCCCTTTACGACTGTTAGCGTAAATGGTCCTTTGCGATGGGTGGTGACCGCTATACCGGCATGATGACCAGCTACGAAGGGACTTCTTATGGTTTTGGTATATTCATTAATAAAACATGGAATGCTAATTCATTGACTCCAAATAATAACGATTTATTTACGATGCCTATTTGATGAACTAATTTTAAGAGATATTTATTTACTAAAAGTACATGAGAAATGATCGTAAAAGTAGCAATAACGCAGAAACCACCAGTGCTTCTTGATCTAAAAAGCAGCCTTAACAAGGCGGTAGAGATCATGAATGAAGTTTCTGATATGGGTGCACAACTAGTCGTGTTTCCTGAAGCTTTCCTTCCTGGCTATCCCTCTTGGATATGGCGTCTTCGCCCTGGCGGTGATATGGCGCTCGGCAATAAGATTCATACGAAATTAAGAAATAATGCGGTAGATATTGCGAGTGGTGGCCTAGATTCTATCTGTGAGGCTGCGGCAAAACTCAATCTTGTTGTTGTCATAGGAATGAATGAGATTGACTCAGAGTTTAGTGGCAGTACGCTATTTAATACCGTTGTCGTGATTGATGCGAATGGAAAAATTGTGAATCGTCACCGAAAAATCATGCCGACAAACCCTGAACGAATGGTATGGGGGTTTGGTGATGGTAGTGGCCTAAGGGTTGTAGATACATCTGTTGGCCGAATAGGCTGCCTGATCTGTTGGGAAAACTACATGCCTCTTGCACGGTATAGTTTGTTTACTCAGGATATTGATATCTATATCGCACCAACTTGGGACAGTGGTGATAGCTGGATAGCGTCGATGAATCACATCGCCCGAGAGGGAGGCTGCTGGGTTCTTAGCACAGCAACAGCCTTGCAAGGAGAAGATATTCCGGAGTCATTTCCTGAGCGTGACAATCTATTTCCAGCTGAAGAATGGATAAACCCAGGGGATGCGGTGGTAATTAAACCTTTTGGAGGGATAATCGCAGGACCGCTGCATAGGGAAAAAGGGATTTTATATTCCGACATTGATTTAGGCGCAGCACGAGACTCCCGTAAAGCTCTGGATGTTGCAGGCCATTATAACCGCCCAGATATTTTCCATTTTGAAGTAGATCGTCGCACTCAACCACCGATTAAGTTTATCGATGACTCAAATGGTTCAGACTAAATGGTGATGATTGAATAAACTATCTGAGCGATTAATTTGTTTAGTAAGTATGGGACGGTCTTAGAGAGCACAAAGAACGTGCTCTTTTTTATCACGATCATGGTGTGAGAGGTTTTCTCTCTCATGGCAAATTGTTTAGGTCTTCAGGGGCTGACAGTATTCCGGTTATACCTGTATAGGTAGAAGTAATTAAGTCGGGAATAAGTGGGAACGTTGGATTTGTTTCGGCATAATTAGGAAGGGACTTCACCACGGAAAATACCCGTCGTTGAACTAAGTATATCTTTTAACCAATTTGAAGTGACTTGTAGATTAAGCCATTCAGGTCGAAACTGAAAGCGATGCCAATCAGTGAGCAAATCCATTGTTGAACTGAAGGGGGGGGGGGGTAATAAGAAATAAGGCAACAACCGCAATCAATTGCACCGTGCTAAAGCGAACACTACTTCATCTTGTAGCACGCACTAAATGCATGAATGTTCCTTACTTTTTTACCTATCTCATTATTAATTCATATCTTTTGTGGGGATTTACCTGGGTTAGATCGCTTAGCCTTGGATATGTTGGTTTTTGATCCGTCAGGTGATTATGCTGATTAAATCGACGATGATTGTTTACCGAATAGTGCGATGTTGGATAAACGCACAGCAAGCTCAGTCTAAACTCCTCTCTAGATCAATGGCGTGTGACTGAACTCCGCTTTAATAAATTCTTTAAATGCCTTAGCTTTTGGGGATAAAGGTCCGCCAGAGAAAACCAGATATAAATTGCCCGATTGGCAGGATTCCCAGCCATCAAGTACAGGGACTAATTGGCCACTGTTGATATAGGGCTTTTGCACCGAGGGAGACATCAAGGCGATACCTCCACCTGCTAATGCCGAATCGGCCAAAAATAGCGTGTCCTGACAAGTAATATGGCCTTTAAGGTAAAATGTATCCGTCTTTTCAGGCTGTGTTATGGGTTGCATACTAATGCTGATACCTGAGCCAAAGGTTCGCGGTAGCAGCAGTCGGTGATTTTGAAGCTCACTTGGATGCTGAGGTGTGCCATTTTTTTCAAGGTAGTCAGGGCTTGCTGCAAAACCAAGGCCTACTTTGGCAAGTAGCAGTGCGCGATGGCTGGAGTCAGGTAAATCACCAGAGGCTAGACGGAAAGCAAAATCAATCTGATTTTCCTGTAGTGATAATATATCCGTTGTCATGATCATATCGACGCTGACTTTTGGGTAAACCTCGGCAAAACGACCCAAACAATCACCGAGATTCAGTATATTGGCAATACCTTGTACGGCAGTTACGCGCAAATGCCCCTGCGGTGTCACATGTTGATCCAACAGCTCATTTTGAGCCATATCCAATATTTCTAATGCTTCTACCGCCCGCAGGCGGTACGCCATTCCATCTGGCGTTGCCTGAGCCCGACCAGAGTTACGCTGTATTAAAGCGGTACCTAGTTTTTCTTCTAAGCGAGAGATACGTCGACTGACAGAGCCTTTGGTCTCTGCCAAAGCCGTTGCAGCCGCAGTGATTGAGCCTTGATCAACAACAGCGCAGAAGGCGCGTAAATCACGCAAATTGACATTGGTTTCCAATATGACAACTCCGAGTTGGTATTTTGCTGTCTAGTGTCACATTTCGGAAACCATTAATCTAGTCTCATGTTAAATAGAGCAAATGATTGGCTGCACCTTAATAGACAGATGATTTGCTTTTATTCATTTAAAAATAACGGGCAATACGCAAAGAGGTAATAACATGAAAATTTTAGTTATTGGCGCAACAGGTACTATCGGCTCTGCATTAGTTGCATCATTAAAAGAACAGAGTAATGCAAGTGACATTCAGGTTATTAGTGTGGGACGAGGTAATAAGCCTGATAGTACGGTGCAGTTAGATTTCACTGCCGACTTAGAAGATATGACAAGTATTGAAACAGTGCTAAAAAGACTAGGCAGCGTTGATGCAATTGTTAACTTTGCGGGTGGCGCTGCGCTTGGTAAGGTCTTTGGTAGTGAGGCGATGAGCTTCGAGGATTACAATGTTGGCTTTCAATCTAAGCTAATGGGGCAGGTAAATTTAGCTAAATTGGCTGAGAGCTACCTAACACCAGGCGGCAGTATTACCTTAACTAGTGGTCAAACAAGTTCTATTCCCGTTTTAGGCATGACTGCTGCTGCTATGGTAAATGCAGCCATAGACACTTTTGTGCAAGGCGCTGCGCTGGAACTTGGTGATGGCAAACGTATCAATAGCGTCAGTCCAGGCATGCTCCAACAAACCATGCAGCAGATACCCGGTTTAGATACCACGGGTGGGGTTGATATTAAAGAGGTGGTAGCAGCATACCAAACGGTGATCATGGATAGACAAATAAACGGTAAAAAGTTAGTGGTCAGTACTGAAGATGATGCTATTGCACTGAAAGCATTTGGCGTTATTTTAGCTAGTATGCCAAAACAGAATTAATATTGTTTTTATTAACAGCTTTGGGGTAATAAAAAATGAAAAAAGCACTCATTGTCGTGACCAACCATTCGTACTTTAAAGGTTCAGATACAGAACCGACAGGTCTTTGGCTATCAGAACTTACGCATTTCTATGATCAGTTTGAAAAAGCGGGTATCGCGATGGATATAGTTAGCCCTAAAGGCGGAAAGGCTCCAATCGATAGCAGAAGTTTAGGGCGATTTGTTTTAGATAAAAACACCAAAAAACGTTATCAAGATCCAAGCTTTATGTCTTTATTAAACAACACTAAATCACTCTCAGAAGTAGATCACAATGACTATGATCTACTCTACTTTGCGGGTGGGCATGGTGCGATGTGGGATTTCGTTGATAATAAGCAGCTTGATGCTCTGACTCGTGAAATATACGAGGCAGGTAAAATTGTATCGGCGGTCTGTCACGGTGTTGCTGCTTTGCAAAATGTGAAATTAAGTAACGGAGAGTACTTACTTAAGGGCAAAAAGGGAACCGGTTTTCCCTATTTTGATGAAGCTATCGCGGGTGTAAAACGTTTGGTGCCATATAACTTGGAAAAGAGCTTAAAGAAAAGAGGAATGAGTTATAGCAAAGCATTTCTGCCTCTGATGGGTCATACCGTTGTTGATGGTCAACTTATTACCGGGCAGAACCCTAATTCTGCGATGAATACAGCGAAAGCAGCGTTATCACTGGTTAAAAACCAATAAATTGTACAGGTAGCGTTATTGCTCGTGTAGCAGCTGGCTTGGTGTTATAAAAAATAAACGTAAATGAGTTTTACTACCGTAACAAAGCAATAGCAGAATTAGCCCAAGGGACCTTTAATGCATCTCTTTAATAACCCAAAAGGGCTGTAAGTAAAAAAGATGTAACATGCAAAGAGTAACAAAGATGTGCACTAGAAGCTGGATCAACTTGACCAGTTAATTCGCTAGAATGGTATAATTTATGGGTTTCAATTAGGCAATAACTTATCCTGTCACAGGGGGAAAGTGTACATTACTATCGTCCTAATTCTTCTCCTACCAAGTTTTTGCCGCTTAAAACTCGAATATGAATAAATCTAATTCAAATTCACATTAACAGGCTATGAATGAGTCATAGTACTAAGAATAAAAGAGGCAAAAACGTGATAGGGAAGGCTGATTTGGTGGTGTAATAATCAAACATTAAAGCAGACACTCTAAGGCACTATATACCCACATAGCGAGGTGTCGTCATATTCTGCGAACCAAGAAATGTCAGTAAACCCAGACAATAAAAAATCCATTGATAGGCATACTTTTTTGTAATTTTAGTTCACTTTGTTCAATTGCAAATATCGTTTTTTTATTTACCGAGATCATAAGGCCTCAGCGATCACTACAATAAAGGAGGCTAAGTATAGAGTATATGTAGGAGGGCGAAATATGAAAAATGGCGACGAAAAAGTAACTGTTTATTACGATGGCAGCTGCCCGCGTTGTATTAAAGATCGTAATAATTATCAAAATTTGGCAGGAGAGAAGGGCGATTCGGTATGCTGGGTTGATATTACCGGGCAGGAAAAGTTGCTGCAGCAGCTAGGTATCGACCCTCTGAAAGCATTGACCGAACTGCATGTTAAAACAGCAAGTGGGAAAGTTTTGAGCGAACTTGATGCGTATATCCTGTTAATGAGCCGAGTCAGTCGCCTTAAACCGCTGGCTTTTTTTATCGGCCTGCCGTTTATTCGTCCACTTCTGGCCCGCTATTATCACTATAGTGTGGCTAAACGGCTGAAGAAGAGCGGCCGCTACCCGCAGCGTCAAAATCGGAAATAAAAACCGCTTGCAGCTAAAAATTTTCCATCTGCAATTGAGCAAATGTATGGAAAATTGCTATGAGCATATTGTGAATGAGTTAAAGCTCTAACAAACTTTGGGGCAAGAATGATTCAGCCATGGTTGGCTACATCAAAGTTAGACAAAACCTTGTTGCGAGCTTCATATTACAGAGTGAACTCGGATAATCTCAGCTACTGTAAAAACCTTTCAATCGCCTACAAAGTCATGGCAAATTTTACTCAGCCATTTCACCCCTAGCTAGAAACTAATCCGCTCTTATCAAAAGCAAAATGAAAGACCTGACCGTATTCGTTTTATTACCTCTATTTTGCGCGCATTGACGTTAGTTCATTTTTGATACTGCGTGCTGATCTACAATGAACGCGATCACTTCATCATTTAAGCAAGATTTACTGACATATTGGCGCTGTTTACCCATATGAAGGATAAACCCTAAATCACTTTGTTTAAGTTTGTCGATTTCACTCCAGGCGATGCTACGGGTGTTTTTACCGCTTTTATAACTCACACCATTAGAGTCAACCTGAAATACCACTCTGCTGCCAGAGCTCATGCTGAGTGTTTGTCGCCATAACCACCAGGTTCTCTTAAAATAAACACTTAACGCTTCAATAATACTCAAAACGATAAAGAACCAACCAACGTAACCGCTGGGTAATAGCTCAAATATTAATAAAACCACACCAAAAAGAAGAAAAAGTATTCCTTTTAAATAGGCTTTTGGAAATTTAGCAGGACGGCTAGTTTGATCATAACACTCTGCAAAAAAGGTCTTGTCGAGGGTGTATTCTGTGGTGAAACCAAAATCTTTAGACATATATGGCTACTTTAAGGTTTTCTTTGAATGAGTATCCCATGCTGCGATCTCGCAACTCGAGTATTGTACAGCTTCTCGGTGCTTTTCTTTAGCTATTTTGATCCTCTTTTTTAAATCAAGAACACCGACGGGGTCTACTCTCACCATAGCCAATTTTCTATCCAAATTGGTACTAAATGATGCATATAAAGGTAAGACCAACCAATTGAAAACCTAGGCGCTCTGTAATGCTATATAAAGCTGATAAGTCGTTGAGGACAGCTGGTGCGCAAACATCAAAGGCTAAAAGCTAGCTCCCTCAACAAGAAGCCGAGTATACGTACGCATCTTACACTTGAATTGATTCGCCACTTTGCTAATACGTGTATTCCATATACAGAATACGGCAAAATTGCTTGGTGATCACAATGTCAGCAGAAAATAAGCTGACTCGCAGTTGGACAAAAACGCGTCAGCGATTTTGTTAAATGAGAAAGTAATAAATAACTACAGGTATGGCAAAGACACTTAACGCAGTGTCCACTTTCGATGGCTCAGATCATTTTGCAACAAGCCCATTCATTAAGGTGTGCCAAACGCTTTCCTCTAAAAAAACCAGAGCGAAGTCTGAGTGATATTCCTGTTAGTAATCTTGGTCAGTGTGCGTGGGTATTGGTAAATAAGTGCTGACATGAACTTTATAATAATGCTGTGTATTTAGCTTTCTAGGTTGCGCCTAACTAAATCGTGCATTTGTTTTACTGTCATCAGTGCCAACCAGATGATTTCTTCTACCGAACGTTGACCTGTTGTGGACGTTGGGTGATTGGCATCGGTTTTATTACTTAGCGCTGGCAGTTCATGGACGCGATTATCACGAAGGGTATTGATCAACGCATCCATCGCATTATGAATTAAGCTTTCGACTTGTTGTGAGCCTTGGTATTGCGTGCCTGTTCTGACAAGCGGAATCAGCAAGCAGAGGTAATGGCTCAATAATCGATAGTGACTCAGCATATCTTCATAATAATGTGGGTCGGCGCGAGTATGTCTTGGCTCTTGCTGCATCTCATTGTAAACCAGCTCAAGGTCGTTTTCTGTGGTTAGCATGGCAGCACGTTGCTTGGTTAATGTCATATGATCACGTTGTTCGGTGTCAACTTGCAGCTGTTCATAGCAATACACAAATAAGCTTTTTGAACTATTAAGTGCTTTTAACGCTTGAGTGTGGATCTCTTTGCCTCGCCATTGCGGCCATAACAAGCCATAACCGAGCAGGACAATTGCGCCACCGACCACGTTATCGATCAGACGTGGCGCTGCAAAGTCGAGCCCTTGGTGTGCCATGGTTTGATAAACCAAAATCAATAGCGCCGTAATACAGCCAATTGCTAGCGAGTAATGGCGCATGATATTGAGCATCGCGACGGGCAAGAGTATGACAATTAGCGTAAACATCGCGGTTGTCGGTATGCCAATGTGAATCAAAGAAGTCGCGAATAGCACACCAAGTGCAGTACCTAAACAGCGTTGCCAAGTTTTACTGCGTGTTGCCAAGAAGCTTGGCTGAATCACCATCAACATCGAAATCAACACCCAATCAGGGCGAATTAATTCATAGTACTCCGTAATCCCAGCGCCAAGCGCGAACATCAAACCTACACGGGTAACATGACGCCAAATCGGATTGCCTCGGCTTGGCAGACGAAAAGACAACTCGAACGGCTGCACTTCAAAAGAACGTTCATAAGCGGGTTCATTAAGCTCAATACGACGGGAAATGTGCTTCACTGCGTATGCCCAATAACGAAATCGGGGTTGGTCTTCGAGCTTCACCGCTTCAATCAAGTCATTTGCTTCTTGCTCTAATGAGCTTAAGTGCTCCATCTCTTCATGCGTGTTATGCAAAAGCTGTTTGGCTTTGTATCTTAATCTTTGCTGACAATGTTGGCTCCAAACCAATAACAAGTCTCGTTTTTGCTTACTTGACTGAAATTGGCTTAATAGATCTGGATTACTTGTATGGCTGCTTAGTACCACTTCAAACGTATCGATAGCGAGAAACAAAGCTTGTCGGAGCGAGTTAGCATCTTCTTGTTTAGAGCGAAAAGATTCGGATTGAAGAGCCTGTTGGAACAACTCGATTAGTTGGTATTTTATGCGCCTTTTTGGCGCTTCATTTTCGTTTCCTAACAAGAATTCTTGACGATATTGGATGTAGTCTGCCAACGTTTCGTAAATCGCGGATAGACACACGCGCAACGCATAGTGCCTCCATAAGGCAAACCAAAGCCAGCTAAATAATGCAAAAGCAAGAGGTCCAAGCACCAGCATAGGGTACAAGCTTAGAGCTGAGTTGGAATTATGAAGTGATAAGCTGACGACAGCAATCAGGAGGCTGGACATCCCTAGCCGTCCCCAAAATGGGCCATTTACCGCAGTGCTGGCAAGCAAGGCGCCAATTGCGCCATAGGTCAACCATAAAGGCAGCCCGCTGATCAGCAGAACGTAACTGACGGCCAGAGTCACTCCCCAAGCGGTTGCTGTAATAGCAAAACGTGTCCACCGCCTTGGACCTGCTGCGTCAAGACCACTAATTAAAGCTGCTGGCATAGTCATGAGAGCGGTCATTGCGATACTGATTTGATTAGACAACACCCCTAAACCGAGAAATAGCACAATGGCACTGGTGGCGCGAAGCCCTAGGTTAATGGAAGGGGAGTACCAGATTTTACGCAAAATGGCAGGAGAAAACGTCATAGACCCTCTTTACTTGTTATATCTTATTTAGTGTAACGCCAAACCTCTTCATTGTGCTGGCTTCAATCACAGATTGATAAATTGAAGCACTGCAAACCTCTAACTGAAGTTTTCTCCAAGCTGAGCAAACAGCCAATCATTAAACAGTGTGGCTTATCGCGCCCCTGAATTCAGATAACTTTTAATAAGACAAACGCACATTAATAGCATGTGAATGAGTATTTGATCTGTGTGATAAAGGGGCAAAACCTTGCTAGCCGATCAACTGACTTAACTCGCCTCTGGACAAAAATGAGTTTAGAAATTATCTTGACTCAGATTAGAAAAGGTCTCGTAAACTTCTGCTCATGTGCACAAATTCGTTATACCACTGCAATTTAAAGACTTTCCATTAGCTATTGATCTACTAAAGCCAGCAGCATAATCAACACCTATCTTCTAGTGGACTAACAGTGCATTTAAGAGCTGTAGTGGTTCATTGAATTTACCATCCAGAGGCTTTTAGGCCTAGGGATAAAATCGTCTCTGAGCGACCTATTGAACATAAAGTTGATAATGAAAACAAAAAAATTACTTAGGGAAAATCACAATAAACAAATGGAGTGTGTGCATTCGGTATTTACAGGAAAGGTTCAAGGTTAGTAGTGAAATCTAAAATCGCAAGATTGCCCGTATAACGCGGCGTTCATTTTCGTATAATTTGGTGAATCAACCCAATACAGTAGGATCGTTAGTCATGAATTTATACTCGGCAACGTTAGGGCGCCACAATAGCGCGCGAGACCTTTCCGACATAGTAAAAGGTTCGAGAAAATACAGCGGCGTGAGCCATGCGGCTCGTAAGAAGGCTTACGATGAAAATGCCATTGTTTATTCTAGTGATAAGCCATTGCGCCATAGAAAGATCTATTTGACTGAGATTTGGTTTTGTTTGTTCTAGCGTGTACATCAATGATAAGGGAATTCCTTATCATTGAATATAACACCCGTAAAGCGATCTACAACAGCGCATTAAATCAAAAGCCGCCATTGGCGGTCTTTTTCGATTCTGGAATCGTAACAATAGTACCTACATGACATTTAGTCTCACAAAACAATATTAACAGCCTGTGAATGAGTAATTGTGTTAACACACAATGGGCAGGAACGAGCTAGTTAGTGCCTTATGTAAAGCTTGCGAATGGGAGGAACCGAGCATCAGAGGATGACCATTTGGAATTTTAGCTAAATAAGCTGGCACTGCCAATCTAGTGCTTGTTGCTAGAAATATTTGATCAAATTTAAAAGGCTCGTTGGTGATTTATTTGATAAGGAAGCGATAAACTCTGAGTGATGAGCGATTAATTTTTTACTGAGTATGAGGCGGCCTTTAAAGAGCACAAAGAACGTGCTCTTTTTTATCATGACCATGTGTTGAGAGCTTTCATTTCTTATGGCAAATTGTTTAGATCTTCAAGGGCTGACAGGATTCCGGTTATACCTGTATAGGTGGAAGTAATTAAGCCGGGAATAAGTGGGAACGTTGGATTTGTCAGCGTTGGAATGGTTGAAAGAATACCAGAAAGTGCCCCTAAACCCATATTTCCACAGGTCAGCAGGCCACCTGATAACGCTTTATTCATTATTAGAAGTGCCGTCTGTCTTCGTTCGCGCTCGTCAGGAGTTAGCTTATCTTTATCCAAAGCTATATCCGGATAATCGTAGTTAATTTTTAAATATGATTCTAACTTCTTCTCATTAAGGCTATCTTTATTTATATCGAGTAGCATCTTCGTTAAATCGTTTGATTCCGCAAATTCCACGAGTTTTTTGAGTTCATCTTTTGAAATGATTTGCGCATCAATTTCTGGGATGAAGTAGCCATCGAGGATTTTCTTAATATTTGTTGATTGATCAAGTAGAACGGTGGCAATTTCTGACTCTTTTACAATAATGGCTAACTCTACACATACCTTAAAGGCATCTAGAGTTCTTTTTATGTCTGATGGAGTAAGCTCTGGATCGTCTGCTTTTTTACTGGCACCTAGCTTTATTTTCTGACTTAGAACAATTAACTGGGCATAGTTGATATTCTTAAAAAGGTCAGGATGATGTTCTAGTCGGTATTCTAGCTCCCATAATGCCTGTTTGGTTTCACTCATGTTGTTTTCTCCGGCATGTAGCTACACTATTACTATTAAAGCTAGCACGCCCCTTAGACTTGGCAAGAAATGGTTGGGCTTGTTTCCGCAGTTAAGAAATGACGTCTTTCTTTTTCTTGTTTTGACATAACTACGAAGGGACTTCACCACGGAAAATCCCCGCCGTTGAACTAAGAATATCTTTTAACCAACTTGAAGTGACTTGTAGATTGAGCCACTCAGGTCGAAACTGAAAACGATGCCAATCAGAGAGTAAATCTATTGTTGAACTGAAGGGGGGGGCAATAAGAAATAAGGCTACAACCGCAGCCAATTGCGCCGTGCTAATGAAAGGGTTTTTAAATGAAATTACCTTCATAGCAGTACCAAAAGAAGACTTTAATTTTCGGTTTGCTAAATCAACGCTATAGCATTCATCTAATGCGAGATGTAGCACCCCACCAAAAGCGACGAATAATCCAGATAGCCAACTGGTTGCATTGCTATACCCCATATAGTGGGTCATACACACAATACACATACTCAGTAGTGCAATAAAAGCCAATGAATGACAACAGCCTCTATGGATGGTGAGTTTTTCAAAAAATGACTTTGCGCTATGTCGAATAAATATATAAAAAGCTACGGCGGCCAAAACAAGTTCTAGCATCGTGACTTGTGCATAGAGGTGGCAAATTAAGACAAAGCTGCATACACAAGCAAATAAACTAAACAGGGTGCGCATAGAGGTTGAATTGTCTGAATCGATATCAGGCAGTAATCCACCAATAGTGCCTAAAAAGGTTAACCATAGTGCAGTTATAGGCTGTATGTTTCCTGCCGATAATAAAGCGGTGGCCGCTAAACTACTGGCGATAGCCGCATAATTCAAATGTGTATTGAAATTAGCCACTGGTGTTCTTAAGGGGTATTGTTATATTCACAGCTTCACCTCTATACTGATATTAACTGTATTTATATCCAGTATTATGGTGCAAATTGTGACGACATCAATGAAAAATCATGAATTTGTCATATGTATTACATCAAGGGATGATTTTTTAAACGATATGCTTCACGCGTGGGGCAATTATCATTTAAAAAAGGCATTAAATAGGATTAAGTCATAAATTAAATATATTTTCTAAAGTTTCACATATCTATTCCCCCGTGACAGGTGATCACGCATTTCTATCTTCATGCAGCACTTACCACTGGCTTTATACTATAAAGCCACCGTTAGTTTGTTTTGGTTATGTTAGATGTTAAGGTTTTTGTTGTTTTATGTGTTGTAGATGTTTGAGTTACTAGCTGTTTATTTGTTATAAAACGGTAGTATCTTTTTTGATACATGCTGTTAAAAACAAATTGATTGTTTTGATTCATTACTGAAACAGCGACAAATAACAGGGATGTTTATGCGTAAATTATTGAGTGGCATTGTTGCCGCTGTAGCTTTAATGAGTACTTCTGCAGCTGTTACTGCGGGTCCTATTCTTGACGATATAGCTAAATCAGGCGAGCTACGTGTTTGTTTTGATGCGGGTTATATGCCGTTTGAAATGAAGAGTAAGAATGGCTCATTCATTGGTTTTGATATTGATATTGGCAAGCAGATGGCTCGCCAAATGGGTGTTAAATATGTACCAATCAACACCGCGTGGGATGGCATAATTCCAACACTGTTGACAGGTAAGTGCCACATGATCAATGCCGGTATGACAATCAATGCGCAGCGTAATATGCGCGTAAACTTTGCTGACCCATACATTGTGATTGGTCAATCTATTCTGATAAACCCTGAACTTGAGGGTGAAATCACTAGCTATAAAGATTTGAACGACAGTAAATATACAATTGCAACCAAGTTGGGTACAACGGGCGAACAAGCGATTAAGCGCATGATTAGCAAAGCGAAGCTAAATGTTTTCGAAACGCAATCGGATGCTGTACTTGAAGTGGCTAACGGTAAAGCGGATGCGTTTATTTACGATATGCCATTTAATGCGATTTATGCGTCACAAAATGATGGCAAAGTTATACACCTTGAACAACCGTTTACTTATGAGCCATTAGGTTGGGCTATTGCACAAGGCGATAGCGACATGTTGAACTTTTTGAATAACTTCCTTCGCCAGATTAAAGGCGATGGCACTTATGATCGTGTTTACGATAAGTGGTTTAAAAATGACAGCTGGTTAAAACAAGTACAGTAACTTTTATTGGCTAGGCGTAGTGCCTGGCCAATTTTTTATCTTCTTGTTTTAATCTCCAATACGCCTAATGGAAGTAGTTATGCTTAGGACGTCTAATCGTTGGTTGTGGCACGGCATTTTTGTAGTTATCGTCGCGCTGTCTATTTTTGGTATTTACCAATCCTCAAAACAAATTAACTATAACTGGCAGTGGGAAAGGGTGACGCCTTTCTTGATTGATACCTCTCCACTAGAAGTGAGAGCGGGTGGCGATGGTAGTGTTGTTATTAACGATGATGGCTCATTGGTTGTTAATTTCGATTACGATGATCAACCACAGGTTGTGACTCAGTACGACGAACTGTTTGTTGCTGATAGCGATATTGTTTTCGAGGGTGATATTCTTGCCCAGTCAGAAAATTGGTCTGTCGGTCCTTTAATTGTAGGATTGTGGGTAACCCTGAAAATATCGGTTATATCCTTATTCTTTGCCGTGATTATCGGCTTAGTTGCAGGTTTGATGCGAATTTCAAATAACCCTGTGACTAAAAATCTTTCGTTTCTATACGTTGAAATTATTCGTGGTACGCCGCTGTTAGTCCAAATCTTTATTGTCTATTTTTTCTTAGGCACAATATTCGATTTAGAACGATTTACAGCCGGTGTGGTAGCGCTTTCTGTTTTTACTGGCGCCTATATTGCCGAGATCATTCGATCGGGTATTCAATCAATTCCCCCTGGGCAAATGGAAGCGGCGCGTTCATTAGGGATGAATTACCCCAAGGCAATGGCTTACGTCATTCTACCTCAAGCATTTAAGCGCACATTACCGCCAATGGCGGGGCAGCTTATTACGCTAATTAAAGATTCTTCATTAGTATCTGTTATTTCTATTACTGATTTAACCAAAGCTGGGCGAGAGGTAATTAGTGGCAGCTTTGCAACATTTGAAGTGTGGTTTGTAGTCGCTGGTTTGTATTTATTACTGACTATTTCACTATCATGGGTAGTGCAACGTATTGAGAAGAGGTTAGCGTCTAGTGACTAGTAATTACCAAGGCGACAATATGATTGTTGCTACGAATGTCGATAAAATCTACCCCAATGGATGCCATGCACTGAAAAAGGTCAGTGCAACCATAAAGCGTGGGGAAGTGGTTGTTATTATTGGCCCATCTGGTTCTGGTAAATCAACGTTCTTACGTACTTTGAACCAGTTAGAGGTGATTAATTCAGGCGATATCATGATTGATGGCATGGACATGTACGCCCGTGGTAGCAATATTAATGCATTACGTGAAAACGTGGGTATGGTGTTTCAATCGTTTAATTTATTTCCTCACAAAACAGTGAAGGGAAACGTCATGCTTGCGCCATTGAAAGTCACAAAGCGTGATGCCAAAGAAATAGAGCAACACGCAGAAGATTTAATTTACCGTGTTGGTTTAGCCGAAAAAATGAATGTATATCCATCCCATTTATCTGGCGGGCAGCAACAACGTGTGGCTATTGCTCGTGCATTGGCGATGAAGCCCGATGTTATGTTATTTGATGAACCTACGTCGGCGCTCGATCCTGAAATGGTCGGTGAAGTGCTGGATGTAATGAAAGCACTTGCTGCTGATGGAATGACCATGGTGGTAGTAACCCATGAAATGGGTTTTGCGCGAGAAGTGGCTGATCGGGTGTTGTTTATGGAAGATGGTGAGTTACTGGTAAGTGACACACCTGAAAATGTATTCGATACGACAATACATCCTCGTTTACAGCAGTTCTTATCTAAAATATTGTAATTCGAAGTGTTATACCCAAGTTACCTCAAGATGCTCGTTTCAGCGAGAATTTGTTGGGCTCTAGGCAAGGCACTTATTTATAAACCTAGTCGTTCTACGTTGAAAATAAGTAACACCGCATAGAGCCCAACAAAACTCGCCCTTCGGGAGTGATTCAGCGTATCTACTTCTGCGTCAAATGTGTTTGAAAGGGAATGCCATTCCTGCACACATTTTCCTTGAATTAAACACGCTGAGATCACTCTGAATCCTGCATCTTGAGGTAGCTTGGGTATATATACATGCCGCTTTATACTTATTATTACGTGATAGTCATTATTTCGTGAAAGTATAAAGCGACATTTTATTTTACGTACCGGATTCTTCAGTCAGAACATTCAATGTTACGCGGTAATCAGTGCCGAGATAATACCGATAATGCCACCGAACACACCGCCCCAAATTACCAACCAACCCAGATGCGCCGCTATCATCTTTTGTATCATTTCTTTCACTAATTGCGGAGTTAATTCGTTTAAGCGTTGATCGATAATATCTTCGATCGTGCTCCGAATTTCATCGAACATCGCAGGTTGTTCTATCTGATCTTTCAGTGCTTGCTTGAAACTATCTTGCTGACTGATATCAGAAATTGCATTTTGCATTTTTTCAATAAAAGGTTCTTTCAGTGGCTGTAATGCCTCTGCACCACCCATCATTACCAGCATGCCTCCGAATGAAGAATTCATAATGACTTCAATTAGAGAATCGAATGTTGGGCTTAGGTCGACTTTCTCGATCACCGGCTTAATATCAAGTTGAGCAGGGCTTGCCATTTCATTGCTGAGGAAACGGTCAACGTTTTGTTTGGTGAAGAACTGCTCCATCATTAAGGTTTTTATGCCCAATTTAAAGTCTTCAAAACGAGCCGGAATAACCCCTGAACCGTATAAGCCCGGTACCTTTTCAAACAACATATGAATGGCTAACCAGTTTGTTAGCGCCCCAGAAAATGCAAACAAACCGCAGAACATAACTATTTGCTGGTTTGTGAGATAGCCAATAAGCAAAATCAACAATGAAATAATATTGGTTATTAGACTTTTATTGCTCATAAAATCCTCAGGGTGGAAGTAAGTAGAAAACCGCGGGATTCTAGCAAAATAGTGTGACTAATGTCATGTTTATCGTCGGGGAATAAGCCAGCAGTGTAATGCTGGCTAGTTACTTAATTATTTATCTTGTTTGTTCGCTATGAACGTTGCCATTTGTCGACAACATAGGCAGCGATAATATCACCTTCAACATTGACAGCTGTGCGGAAGGTATCAAGTGGACGTTCAATGATCAGCAAGATAGCAATCGCTTCTAATGGTATGCCAGCAGCAAGTAGCACCAACTGCATGCCAGACATTGAACCGGAAGGCATACCCGGTGCACCAATTGACGATACCATCGCCATAATGAAGATCATGATCAAGCCGCTGGTTCCCAAATCTACGCCGTAAAGCTGCGCCAAGAAAATAGCGGCTACACCTTCAAATAGCGCTGTTCCATCCATATTCATGATAGCCCCTAGTGGAAGCACCATGCTGCTGGTTGACTGTGAAACGCCTAACTCATTTTCTGCTGTTTGCATCGATAACGGCAAGGTTGCAGAACTCGATGATGTTGCGAATGCCATGGCCATAGGCGCTGACAATGCTTTAAATAACGTACTGAATTTTATGCCGGTTGCTAGCTTGGCGATAACGGGTAACACGACACCGCCGTGAATCAGTGTGAGTACGAAAACTAATAAAGCGAATTGGGCAAGTTGACCAAAAATAGCGCTACCGCTGGTGGCTGTAAACTCGAAAACAATGGCAAAAACAGCTATGGGTGCGAAGCGAATAATACCCGAGACAAAACGGTTCAAAGCACTGTTAACGCCAGAGATAACCTCAAACACAGGATGTTTAGTCGGTAAGCTTGTTAGTAGCGCCACACCAAATAGCAGAGAAAAAACAACAATAGCGAGCAAATTTGTATTAGTAAGTGCAGAAAAAGGATTAGCCAATGCCATATTGAATAGCTTTTCTGCAATAGCACCACCAGAAGCGGCAGTATTATCAATTAGTTGTACATGTTCACCAACTGAAACCGATGCAGTATCGATCAGCTGTGGCCAAGCAGGTAAGGCAAGGGATGAGCCTAACCCTAATGTAATCGCAATTAATGAGGTAAAGCTGTAAAACAATACTGCTTTATAACCCAGAGTTTTCAGTCGTAATGTGGATCCTAAACTGGTGATCCCTTGTAGCAGGGAAAACATCACAACCGCACCGACCACCATTTTTAACAGCCCAATATAGGTTGTTTTTGTCAGCATCAGTAATTGAAAAGCCGCCGTTTGCGTTATATTCGATGGAAGTGGTAACAGTGTGGCGAGAAGCCAAGCAATAACGGCAGATAGAAATAGCTGAACAGGTAGTGAAGTAAAATGTTTTTTGCTCATTGTTGCGCTTTTGCCTTGTCGTTATTACAAGTATATCGACAAGAAACAAACCCTATATATTGGATGCAGTAATCATCACGGCTTAATAAAAGAACAGCCTTCGAATGAAGGCTGTTTAATCGACACTCGATGAGGTCTTTATGCGGCTACGCTTTATAGCCGCTGCTGCAATCGTATTTATTTATCGAAGTGAATAACGGTACGAATGCTTTCACCTTTGTGCATCAGTTCAAAAGACTCATTGATGTCATCTAAACCCATGGTGTGTGTAATGAAATCATTCAATTTGAATTCACCAGCCATGTAACGTTCAACAATTTCAGGTAGCTCAGAGCGACCTTTAACACCGCCAAACGCAGAACCACGCCATACACGACCAGTTACCAACTGGAATGGACGGGTGGAGATCTCTTGACCTGCTCCAGCAACACCGATAATCACTGATTCGCCCCAACCTTTATGGCAGCACTCAAGGGCTGAGCGCATTACGTTTACATTACCAATACATTCAAATGAGTAATCAACGCCGCCATCTGTTAATTCAACAATTACATCTTGAATTGGTTTGTCGAATTTAGTTGGGTTAATGCAGTCGGTAGCACCTAATTGACGAGCAAGATCAAACTTACTTTCGTTAATGTCGATTGCAATAATACGACTCGCTTTTGCCATTTGAGCACCGATAATGGCAGATAGACCAATACCGCCTAGACCAAAGACTGCAACAGTGTCGCCTTCTTGTACTTTGGCTGTGTTAAG
Organism: Photobacterium profundum; assembly: GCF_003026285.1. Lineage (GTDB taxonomy): Bacteria > Pseudomonadota > Gammaproteobacteria > Enterobacterales > Vibrionaceae > Photobacterium > Photobacterium profundum. The sequence goes on along the minus strand of NZ_PYOD01000001.1, from coordinate 157,757 downwards.
TACGGCACCCATACCAGTTGTTACGCCACAGCCTAACAGGCAGACTTCTTCAAGTGGTGCTTCTTTGTTTACTTTTGCCAGTGAAATTTCAGGTAGTACTGTGTATTCAGAGAATGTCGAGCACCCCATGTAATGGAAGATTGGCTGACCGTCTTTGTAGAATCGTGTTGTACCGTCAGGCATTAAGCCTTTACCTTGTGTTTCACGAATTTGCTGGCAAAGGTTTGTTTTGCCAGACTTACAGTATTTACACTCACCACATTCAGGGGTGTAAAGCGGAATAACGTGGTCACCAACTTCAACACTCGTTACGCCTTCGCCAATCATCTCGACGATACCACCGCCTTCATGACCAAGAATGACAGGGAAGATACCTTCTGGATCATCGCCAGACATCGTAAATGCATCTGTATGGCAGACGCCTGTTGCAACGATGCGTACTAGTACTTCACCTGCTTTCGGTAACATCACATCCACTTCTTCAATAGAAAGTGGCTGGTTTGGACCCCATGCAATAGCAGCTTTTGATTTGATGAATTGTTCAGTCATGTTGATGTGTCTCTCTATTAGAATTCGGGAGAAAGGGGAAGAAGTTCGCATCCCCGTTTCGATGGTTGCTATTGTAGTCATTTCTCACATGGTGATAATCCCATTAAATGGTAAATAATTATTACCATATGGAAATAGTGTGACTAGCAAAGATAGAGAGGAGCCTACGCAGGTAGCGATGGCGTATTATTCACGGGCGAGGTGAGTTTGTTGCCATTTTAGAAAGGGGAGGGTTAGGCAGAGTAACAATAAGGCATACACCATTTTCAAACCTAACCCATAGGCGAGAAGAGCACAGAACAAACAGCCTAGAAAAATGAGAGGTTGGTAGCGCTTAGGTAACAACTTAGCGGCAGCCATCATTGAGGCAAAATAGATCACCACGAACACGCCATTAACCCATGCGATCAAATCTTCCAGCTCTCGGTTGGCGGCATAGGCCAACACAATCACTAAGCCCATCACGATCAATACAGCAGCCAAAGCACGTGATGGTACATTGTGTTGATTAAGGGGTGACAAGTAACGCGGCAATACACCGTCTTTACTGAAACTCCACGCTAAACGAGACAAGCTAGCAGTATACACATTGACGGTGGCTAACCCGCCAGAAATACCCAGAATACCAATGACTTGTGCTCCAAAATCACCTAAACCATAGTTAAATGCATTAATCATGGCTAAATTGCTGCTTGGTAAGTTGCTCGCGACAATGTCGGTAGGCATTGGCATACGTAATAACACCCATGTACATAAGAAATAGATACTGCCAACTAACACAGTACCAATCATCATTGCGGGTAACATATCTTTTTTGGGGTTACGAAAATCATTAGCTAAGTGAGACATGGCTTCGACACCAAGGAAGCTCCAAAATGCTAATCCTGCGGCTGTCATAATTAGATTAGGTTGGATCTTTTCCTGTGATAATACCGTTGAATAAGTCTGTGATACCGATTCATCAGCTGTCAGCCCGAACTGTATAATTGAAAAGAGCGCTATAACGACAATAATAATCGCTAACGTCAGTAAGAACTGCAACTTAGCGGATATCTGGATGCCTTTGTAATTCAGTGCAAACAGCAATAATAATGATCCCAGTTCTGCTGCCAGTAAACCTTGTGCAGATAGAGGGATTAGCGCATGAACAAAATGGAAGGTCAGTAAAATCGCAGCAGGTGCACCAATTGGCACCACAAACAAAAAAAGCAAACCGATGGAACGTCCAGCCACTTGACCAAAGGCTTGTTCGACAAAATAAGCGGGACCGGCTGCGTGCGGGAATTTGGCTGTTAGCGCACCAAAGACAACGGTGACAGGTATGATAGCCAGTGTTAACAATAACCACGTATAGATTGCACCATCGCCAGCAATATCAATGGTCATTTGCGGTAGAATAAACACGCCAGTACCTAATAATGTGGTGGCCATTAAGCCTGCACCTTGCCATCGCCCCATTTTTGTTGAACTGTCATCCATTGCTAAACCTGTCTATTCGTGGTGATATTCTAGTAGATAGGTTGAGTATAATGGGCTCAGTGCTGACAATCTGTCAGATTAACCCTGAAATATGCAGCTTTTCACGACAATTTGCAGGCATTATGCAGCTAATGTGTAGTGCACAGAAAAGAGCAGAGGACGCCTTTGGACAAATTTGATCAGGCAATCATTGCAGAATTACGAAAAAATGCCCGCCAAAGTGTGTCTGCAATTGCAGAGACGGTGAATCTGTCTCGTCCTGCAGTTACAGAGCGCATCAAAAAGTTAGAGCAAACTGGTACGATTCGCGGTTATCAAGTCTTACTGTCAGAATCACAGAAAGAGGGCGTATCGGCATATTTTGAAATACGTCATCAATGTGCTCGGTGTGTCGATGTGGTCGATGTATTTAAAAGCTTACCTGAAGTGCAGTCGTGTCATGGAGTTAGTGGTGATATGGATTTACTCGTGTTTGTAAAAGCCGATTCAATCCAACGTTTACATCAAATACGTGAAACTTTGGATGCACACGTCGATATTGTCAAAATCAAAACCCATGTGGTGATGAGTGAGTGGTTGTAATAACCATTAATATTAATTATTTCTAAATAAGGAGGTGTGGGTATTGATTAGTACATCATGTATGGATAACGTCACGTGCTTTTGTCCGAATTAGATTTAAAATGAAGAAATTAATAATAATCATGACACTAATGTTAGCAGCGTGTGCATCACAACCTGAAGAATCTAATGAGCAGGATGATGAAAAACACCCGTTGATTGAAATACATGAAACATTGAGAATATTTAACTTTATCTCGTATTTTTTTAAGCAGTAAAAACTCAAGGGCACGATGAAAGATTTAAAACCTAATAAAGTTTTGCTTTCATCAAAAAGCCCACCATCAGAATTGATGCTGGGCTTTATTATTTTATTGACTGTGTGCTTTCATTAAGAAAGACGACACATTGTTATTTGTCTTTGACTTCTTCGAACTCGGCTTCAAACACATCATCGTCAGTTGAAGATTGATCTGTTGTGTTATTCGTCTGCTGGCTTGATTGAGCATGTTGCGCTTGTGCTTGTTGTTGCGCCATTTGTACCAAGGCTTGAGATGCTGTCATTAATGCTTGTGTGGCATTATCAATCGTAGCTTTGTCTTCGCCTTTGAGTGCAGTATCAACATCGGCTATTGCTGTATCAATCTTTGCTTTTTCATCAGTAGGAAGTGCATCACCCAGCTCTTCGACTTGCTTACGGGTACTGTGTACCAGTTGATCGGCTTGGTTTCTGGCTGTCACTAACTCTTCGAACATTTTATCCGCTTCTTTGTTAGCTTCTGCTTCTTGTACCATCTTTTCGATGTCGTCGTTACTTAGCCCGCTAGAAGCTTGGATGGTGATCTTCTGCTCTTTGTTTGTGGCTTTATCCGTAGCAGAAACATGTAAAATACCATCGGCATCTAAGTCAAAGGTCACATCAATTTGTGCTGTTCCACGTGCTCCAGCTTGAATACCTTCGAGGTTAAACTGCCCTAACGATTTGTTGTAGTTCGACTGCTTACGTTCACCTTGCAACACGTGAATCGTAACGGCACTTTGGTTATCTTCTGCAGTTGAGAATACTTGATTCGCTTTGGTTGGAATCGTGGTGTTTTTCTCAATCAGCTTGGTCATCACGCCGCCCATGGTTTCAATACCAAGAGACAGTGGAGTCACATCTAATAACAAGACATCTTTTACCTCACCAGCTAATACACCAGCTTGAATAGCTGCACCAACAGCAACTGCTTCATCAGGGTTCACGTCTTTACGCGGCTCTTTACCAAAGAACTCTGTTACTTTGGCTTGAACCATAGGCATACGGGTTTGACCACCCACTAAGATAACGTCAGTGATATCGGTGATGGATAAATTAGCATCTGTTAGCGCTGTTTTCAGTGGCTCTAATGAACGTTGTACTAAGTCTTCAACCAGTGACTCCAATTTCGCACGAGTTACTTTTACGTTCATGTGTTTAGGGCCGCTAGCATCAGCAGTGACATAAGGTAAGTTCACATCGGTTTGCTGTGCGGAAGAAAGCTCAATTTTTGCTTTTTCTGCCGCTTCTTTCACACGCTGCATCGCTAATGGATCGGATTTCAGATCAATACCTTGTTCTTTTTTAAATTCGCCGACTAAGTAGTTAATCATACGATTATCAAAGTCTTCACCGCCGAGGTGGGTATCACCGTTGGTCGATAACACTTCGAAGGTTTTCTCACCGTCTACTTCGTCGATCTCGATGATAGAGATATCAAATGTACCCCCACCCAAGTCGTATACCGCGATGGTACGTTCGCCACCTTGTTTATCTAAACCATAAGCTAATGCAGCGGCAGTTGGTTCATTGATAATACGTTTTACATCAAGCCCTGCAATGCGGCCTGCATCTTTGGTTGCTTGACGCTGTGCATCGTTGAAATACGCTGGTACGGTGATAACAGCACCCGTTACTTCTTCACCTAAATAGTCTTCGGCGGTTTTCTTCATCTTTTTCAATACTTCAGCCGAGACTTGCGGTGCTGCCATTTTTTTACCTTTTGCCTCAACCCATGCATCGCCATTATCGGCTTTCACAATATTGAATGGCATAATTTCGATGTCGCGTTGAACTTCTTCGTCTTCAAAACGACGGCCAAGTAAACGCTTGATTGCAAATAATGTATTTTTTGGGTTGGTTACAGCTTGGCGTTTTGCGGGTTGCCCCACTAATATTTCGCCATCTTGGGTATATGCAATCACTGAGGCTGTGGTGCGTTCACCTTCAGCATTTTCAATTACACGTGGCTTGTCGCCATCCAATAGGGCAATACAAGAATTCGTTGTGCCTAGGTCAATACCAATAATCTTACTCATAATCTTTTCTCCAAGAATTTTGTAGGCGGCTGAAGGTTAAAACGCAGTAACCTTGAAGGTCTTGTGTCGTTTATCAAAAATAATCAGCCGTTGGATATATCAATTTATCAATTGTTTATAGATGAGAACTAACATGACAAAAGCGGTATTTAAGCAAGGGCAATATTAATAAAATCATGCTCTTGATGTTATTCACCGTGTTGCTCTGTTTCATCGTGTTGTTCTATTGGTTGTTTCTCACCTTATTACACACTGTTATTTATGGCTGATGGCAATCGTACGTGGTTGCATGACGTCTGGTGTTTCACGCTCTAAATCAATATGAAGTAGACCATTTTTCATGGTTGCGTTTAGCACTTTGATGTAGTCAGCTAGTTGGAACTTACGTTCGAAATCGCGCTCAGCAATGCCTTGATAAATGTAATTCTTGTCTGCGTCTTCGTTGTTTTTACTTTCAGCAGTGATGATAAGTAGATTTTCTTTTTGGGTGATATTAATCTGATCGTCAGAAAAACCAGCTACCGCCATGGTAATACGGTAATTGTTTTCATCTTTCTGCTCGATATTGTACGGAGGGTAACCGTTTGATGTACTTTTCGCATTTTTTGCGTTGTTCGATTCCATCATGTCAAACAGACGGTCGAAACCAATAGCACTACGGTATAGGGGAGTAAAATCGACATTTCTCATAAAACTATCCTCATAAATAAGCAATAGCCTTAGTGATAAATACGCATGAGGGTATCAGACGTAACTAGGCACTAAGGGGATCAGAACATACACTCCACAGACCACCTTGGGTTCAGGGACGTGATGCCTAATATTTCAAGTTGTTTACTTTCTCTTTGTTCCCTCTAACGAGGCGAACGAGACAAGTGGCTTGAAGTTCCATTTGGCAACTTCTGTAATTAATTTATGCTTCCGGTAGGGTTTAGTCAATAATTAAAATTAATTATTTTGTGAATATTTCATATGCATCTGATAAATAATGATTTTAAGTTGTTTTTGGTTTTAGATAAAAAGCTCAGATTTAATTTCCGAGTTTTATGCCACAACGTTTGAATGTACGTTGCCAAAATTTGACGTGTTTTAGAGTGGCTGCACGAAATGATGCATGTAATTGCCCTTCGATATAGGTGCGATGGTAGGGCGTGAAAGCATCGAGTAGCGGAGAGATAATTGAAAATGCAGTGATAAGATCAGGTTGAAGCTGTTGGTATTGTGAATCTAACTCTGCCAGGTAAGGCTGAATAGGTTCAGCAAAGAATTTGAAGAAGACATTACGTAAATAGGTCGCTTTCTGTTGATTTCGGTTCGGACCGCAACTGATCGTGTTTTCTTGTGCTTCAAGCAAGGCTGTTGTGGCAAGTAACCAATCACGAGCACGTGTCATTGAGTAGAACAATTGTCCGTAATAGCGAAATAGGTGGATTTGTTCTTGGTGATACAGCAAAGCATCTATTGATTGTTTTGATGTCGGAATTTTAGTGAGAATGTTGGTGGTAATGCCTGCAATATTGCGAAAGGCTTCTTGGTTTTCGACAAAGCCTGGGAAGTGATTTAATTCAAAGGTTGTTGAAACGGGGGAGAATTGCTGACGCCATTCTTTGCCACTAATTACCATATTCCATAGGTGGTGAGATAATTGCCGTTGCTTCTGTGTTTCCAGTAATACTAATTCAGTGTGAAGTGTTGACTGTTTATCAAGTGTTGCAATACAGCGATTTAGCCCGTTAATTAACAGTAGTTCATATTGTAGCTGGTGGGTTTTATCTTGAACCTTTCCCAATATTGAATTGCGCTCGGCTATTAGGTGGAATAAATCACACTTTCTGAGCTCATAAGCGTTCAGCAAACTTATGCGTATATCTGGATTTGGTAGCGTGAGATCACGAACGTCAGGAAAGGGAATCATGGACGTTGTAGGGGCAGGTATAGTGTCGACATCTAGAACGCTTGCCAATCGGTCATGATAGCGTTGAAAGGCTACGTCAGTACTGTTTCGTTCACACCCTGTAAGCAGTGCTATCGAGAAGAACAGCCCAAGTATGTGATATTGCAAGATCGATTCAGACATTCAAAGGCATAGCTCCTTATCCGCATTGTTTAATTATACGAATGATTAGAGGAGAGCGAGTAATATACCCAAGCTTAACGAATGCCCCCCGAAATTGATGAGTTTTCAATACCATTGTTCAGTAAAATCTATACTGCAAAATGTTTACGGAGAATCGTAATTTATATTAAGAACGTAATTATGGTGATCTGCATACTGAGGTAGTTTGGGTAATATATTATTGTCCATTACAGAGACAAAGCTCAAACAAATGATCTTCTTAAAGTGCTATCTTGCTCAACTCTATCCAGAGATTAGAGTACTTCAATGCAAGAACTTTTCGTATTTAGTCTCTATATGCTTTATGGCTTAATTTTTATTGCTATTGGTTTTACTATTTTTTTCCGTGATTTGCGATTTAGCCATCTCTCTATTGCCTCTGCGCTTCCAACGTTAGCTATCTTTGGTTTTATACATGGACTTCATGAGTGGTCTGAATTGTATCTGCACGTGTATCAAGAAGAGTTGATGATGCACCAGACAGTAAAGATATTAAAAGTGGTAAAACTTTGGACTTCCTTTATTGCTTTGGGCTATTTTGCTCTACAAATGCTCGCGATGACCAAATGGCGTTTTCGGTCACAGCTTTCTTTGATTACCCAAGTTGTTACAGCGCTATTTTTTGTTGGTGTCGTTTATCGTTATTTCTCCCAAGACCTCTATATCTTTGTAAGAGAAACAACATTTCAAATACGATGGCTATTTGGTTCTGGTGCGGGAATGTTAGCTGGCGCCGCTCTTATGAATTATTCCAAGAAGCTGAAGCAGGAAGAGCGTAAAGCTGCAGGAGCTGTAGGGTACTTAGGCATTTCTATCATAATTTATGGATTGTTCGCAGGGCTATTTTATATCGAACATATAGTAGTTGGTCCTATGATTCGTACTTTTTTAGCTCTGGTGATGTTGATCTACCTAAGAAAGACACTTGAACTGTTTGATGCTGAAAGACAGCAGCAAATCGAACGTTCACTTCATCAGGTGCTGCATAATGATAAATTGAGAGGTATTGGTGAGTTGGCCTCGGGTATTGCTCACGAAATAAAAACGCCGTTAAGTAGCGCTTTGATGCGGTGTGATTTACTTGAAAAACAAATAATAATAAGTGAATACGATCGGGATAACGCCCAGAGGCAGCTTGAACACATTCGTAAAGGTCTGTTGAAAGCGGCTCATATTAGCCAAGAGTTACTTCAATTTTCGCATAAACGTATGCCTATAAAACAAAGGCTTTCTGTTGCTGAATTGATTAAGGAATCGCTTGAGTTGATGGCCCATCGATTAAATGATTTCCAAGTAGAGATTGATATTCCGACAGATTTATATTTTTACGCGGACAAAGAACAACTAGAAGATGTGGTGATCAATATTGTCAATAACGCTATTGATGCCTCGATTAATAAGAAAGTCATTTTTATTAATGCGGAGCAGAGAGGATTACGGATTAAGTTATCAATTACCGATTTTGGGACTGGGATTGATGAAAGTATTAAGGATAAAGTGTTATTACCTTTCTTTACTACGAAAGATAAAAGCACTGGCACGGGGCTTGGGTTAACACTTAGTCAAAAAGTTTTAGAACAGAATCAAGGTAAGCTAAGTCTTAGCAATACAAAAAGTGGATTGTGTGTGGAAATTGAACTAGCAATGGAGAGCTAATGAGCCTTAAATTACTCTTGGCTGAAGATGACTTAGATTTACGAGAAGTTATCACTGAAGCCTTAATACTTGATGGCTTTGACGTCACCGCATGTGAGAGTGCAGAGCAAGCCATTAGCTGTGCTATGCGACACAGTTACGATATTGCATTATTGGATTTTGTGATGGGCGGGATAAGTGGCATTGATGCTATCGCAGTACTAAAACAAACCGATCCTAATATTGGGGTCGTGATCGTGACGGCTTTTGGGACGATTGACACTGCGGTAGACGCGATGAAAAAAGGGGCAGATGAATTTTTAACTAAGCCTTTTAACTTACAAACGCTCTCTGTTACGTTGAAAAAAGTACATGCAGAAAAATCATTGAAGTCTCCCCCTGTCGATAAAGATAGCGACTTAGTCTTTAGTGCATTATCAAACCCGATTCGACGTAATGTTATATATCAATTGAATATCCATCAAAGACTCAAGTTTATGGATTTGTGTCGTTTAGTGGGTATTAAGGATCATACCAAGTTTAATTTTCATCTACGCCAGTTAATAAAAAGTGGTTTAGTTTCTAAAAATGATGAAAAAACCTACTTCTTAACTAAGGTGGGAATCGATATTGAATCACGTATTTTAATGTAGCAACTCAATATAAATGAATATCGAGCAGAGAAGTGGGTAATAATACCATTCTGGATAAGTAAATGGTCAGATAATTGCGCAGGATAAATTGATAATAACAAGGCTGAAATTGAAGTAACTAGTGGCTCTAATTATAAAATTTCTAACGTAGTTATAAACAATTTTAACCAGCAAGGATGATCAGATACTTGTCTAGATTGGTATAACACCCACTTATTTATTGTCGTTATCTAGCTCCATTGATATGCGAATGCACAAACTTTGGTGAGTCTGAATAGAGGTTTAGATAGCTTTCTAATCGCATTGAATAGAAACCCTCTAACTCCTCATCTTCCTCTTCATGGCAGTCGGTACAGATCTCTTTCGGATCAGACTCTTCGTGAGGAAAATGACACTCGACACATTCCATCTGCTCACTATCTTGGTGTTTGATATTATGCTGGCGACCGTCTAGATTGGCCAATGTATCGTGACACTCAACACAGCTCCGATACTCAAACTCCAGATCCTCTGATGGCTCTTCACCTTCGTGACATTGACCTGCACAAGTCTCATCCAGCAAGTGGAAGTTAGCTACGTTTTCTTCGTCTGGATTAGGTAACTCTTCTGCCCAACTTATAGAGCAACTGAAAGCGAGCAAGCCAAACAGCATATATTTAATGATGTTCATAAACGTGTTTCCTTAATCATTCTATTGTGTGGCTTAATTGGAAAATTAAGCCACCACCATTTGACCCGCGTATAAAATAAACATTCGAAGTGACATGACACCCAGCAGGGTAAATACTGGCAGAATTCAACGAAGTTCTATCATAATCGGACCTCGTTGAATCTATCGGGAATACGGAGCATTTTAGGTTTAGTGCCTAAATACTTTTTGTAGCGGTAGACGGTTTTATTTTTCAGCTCGATATTAATGTCATTTCGTGGATCATTGAGATCACCAAAAATGAGAGCTTGTTTTGGACAAGCTTGAACGCAACTCGGAAGTTCACCATCTGCCAGTTTTGATTTTCTGCAGAAATCGCACTTATCTGCAGATTTTGTTACAGGATCAACGTAGCGTACTTTATAAGGACAAGCAGCAATGCAGTATTGACAGCCAACACATCGTTCTGGATTAACGTCTACAATCCCTGTTTCTTTATCAATGTATGAAGCGCCTGTTGGGCAGACATTGACACATGACGGGTTTTCGCAATGCTGACAAGATTTCCTGAAGAAGCTATAACGAATATCGGGAAATTCACCAATAGGTTCACTTCTAATAATTTCAAGGCGAGTAACACCATCAGGCACGTTATTGGTTTCTTTGCAGGCTTTGACGCAAGCCTCACAGCCGATACATAATGATTCATCGTGGATCATGGCATATTGTTTACCATCAATTTCAATTGCTTGAACAATGGATGTGCCTACAACACCTGTCGTTGCAATCATAACACCAGCACCTAAGCCGATAATCAATTTGCGCCTAGGGTGATCCATTATTGAGCTCCTTCTAGTGCTTGGTCTTCTGTGTGGCAATCTACACATCGTTGTATTCTAGATTTTTTCTCAATACCTATAATTGGGTCAACATCAGTATGGAGATCATGACAAGAAGCACAGTTAATCGGTTTAAAATGCACATCGTGCGTCCAATCCGCTTGTCTGAGATCTTTTGGAGAATGGCAAGACATACATTGCTCGTTCTGAGATTGAGCACTTATACTTGAATGCTCTGCAAAGCTAATAATGCTAGTTTTGTCTTTTGGATGAGCGCCCTTATTTTCGTGGCAAGCAGTGCAATTGTTATAAAACTTTTTGCTCGAGTGGGCGCCAACACTTTTTATTGGCTTAATGTCTTTTAGTAAACGTTGTTTTTTATGACAGCGAATACAACGCTTATTTTCTTTGATCAGAATAGCCATTTCATCGTCATTATTAATCTGTGAGCTGAAGATCTGATCGGCTTCTTCTCTATTTAATGCTGTTTTACTATTTATGGCTTCTTGTGCGTAGGAAGCAGAAGATGAACAGAGAACGAATAGGCTTAAAATAATAAAGCTGGAAAAATGGAGTAATTTAGCCATAGTAATTCTCGTTATTATCTTTATTCTGCCATTTAGCAGGCTTTAATAAGGCCAACATAGTGCTGGCCTAAATATTAACGTCTCAAATATTGTTTAATTTATTTGAACTCTAAATTCATTACTCCACGGTGGAAGACGTGGTTGATTTGAGAGTTGTCGAATACCGCAACACCAAATGGGTAAGCTTTATTCATATCGTTAAACTGAACGTCTTGAGTTTTAGCGTTGCTACCAGTAGTAACAAGCTTACGTTTCATTTCCAGCGTCCAAACACCATCTTTCCATATAGCACCAACATCTACATCCCCACGAGAACCTGTGAATGGTGCTCCGGTTAAGCCTGGAATACGGTTTGATGCATTGAAGTCGGCAGTAAATGGCTGTTTTTCGGCTTCGTGGATAAGAAGCGTATCTGCTGTTAATTCTGGTGTAACGAATGCAGGTTGGCCATCTTTAATATTATTAACATAACCGCCACCAGTTTTATCATCACCTTTACGCCCCCAACCTTTGTTTGCTTTAGGGTCGGTATTGCTGTCTACGTATTGGTCATCTAGCTGACCATGCGCGCCGGTACGGACACCTTTCCAGTGCCACATATCAAGGTATTGGCCTTCCTTGGTGAATTTACGAGCAGGGTTTTTGTCATCTCTGCCGGCAATTTTACCGTCTTTAGAGCGGTGACATGCGGCGTTACAGCCTTTTTCAGCAAAACCGTCTGCATTGATATCCCAAAATACTGCGAATTTATCTTCGTAATAGGTATTATCGTGACCAGTACTGTCTTTGTTGACCATTTGCTTCCAGCTATTATCGTCTTGTTTTACCCAAGGGAAGCGGTCAATACTTTTTGTTGGATCTTTATAACTGATTAAGAAATAAATAAATTCTTTATCATAGAGTGACTTAATTTCCACTGTTGTTTTCTTTATACCTTCATAGCCATTGTTTGGCTTGTAGGGCAGTTTGCCTAATTTGATTTTGGCTGCTTTTATATCATTCCAAACAGCGTCGACTTGACCATCGATAGTAATTTCTGACGATGTCTTAGTACTTTCTAATGTAGTGTTTTTTGCCTGAGCAAAACTTACGGGTACTGCCGCTAAAGCAATAGTGGTACTAATAGTAAGGATCGAAGGTCTCATATTAAGCTCCTGATGGTCTATTAATTTTATTTTCATAATCATAATAAGAACGAAAGGAACTTTTTCATTTGATCAATGTCACTAAATAAAAATCAGGTTAGTTTGGTTAGATGGCTTTGTGAACATGCAGATAAAACATGTTAGGCATAGTTATACCGAATAGATAATATTGATAAATAAATTTATCATAGTTTGGTGTTATTTAAATACTATAGATGGTAGGTGTTTCTAATATGTTCATCATTACGCAACCATAAATTAAATTGCCTTTTATTTCTCACCCTTAATGACGCTGGAAATAGAAATAGAAATAGAAATAGAAATAGAAATGGAAATTGATAACCATTGGGTAATGTTAGCAGCGCGGTAAGTTACGGGATGACTTTAATAGGTGGTGGTGAGGTTATATGCTAGGAGGTAAAATGGAATTTGCTCTTGAAAAAGTGACCCACAGAGATCTTGATTCAATCGTTAAATTAGGTGAATCAGTTAATGAAGAGCACGTAATACCTTTACTTGGTGCAGACGGGCAGAAAGCCATTCGGATTGCGTTTATGTCTGATGTCGCAAACGTAACTAACCCTGAAATTTATACAGCGGTTAAAGCAATCATTGGCAACGTAATAATAGGTTATATCGCTTGGCGTGACGGAAACTACCTTGGCCATCTTTATGTTAAAACTGAATATCATGGCTTTGGTGTAGCTAAACGGCTCATTGAGGAAATGAAGATGATTAGTGGTGCAACGTTAATAAGCGTCAAAGCATCAATTTATGCACTTGGTTTCTATGGAAAAGTAGGGTTTAAGGCTACGTCGGAAGAGTTGAGTATTAATGGCATTCGTTATGTTCTTATGGAGCTCAATGTTGAGCAACACACTGATTAAAACAGCAAGGTGATGCGTTTTACTCTATGATTTTTCTTTGAAGTTCGGCGTTAGTCTTTTAAAGGGAATTATTTATGCGTAGAGAAAGTATTAAACGTTTATTTGAAACTGATTTTCCTATTATTCAGTCACCAATGGCAGGCGTTCAAGATAGCACTTTGACTGTTGCTGTGTGTAAGGCTGGAGGCTTAGGTTCATTACCTTGTGGAATGCTGAATATTGATAAGATTGTGAGTGAAATTAAGGTAATTAAAGAAGCAACAGATAAACCTTATAATCTTAATTTTTTCTGCCATGATATGCCTGATTATAATGAAAAACAGCAATCAAAATGGCAAGCGCAATTAACCCCGTATTTTACAGAATTGGGTGTTGAGTGTGAAAGCTTACCTAACAGTGCAAATCGAATCCCTTTTAATCATGATATTGCGGATGCCATTGAGTCATTTAACCCTGAATTTATTAGCTGTCACTTTGGTCTTCCTAATAGGGAGTTGCTTGCCCGTGTAAAAAGCTGGGGAACTAAACTTGTTTCTTCTGCAACAACAATAGAAGAAGCGCTATGGTTAGAATCTAAAGGTGTTGATGGAATTATTGCCCAGGGTTTCGAGGCTGGAGGGCATAGAGGAATGTTTCTGTCTGATGACATTTCTACTCAGGTAGGTATGTCAGCTTTAGTCCCTCAAATTGTTAATAAAGTAAGAGTACCTGTAATTGCTGCTGGTGGTATTGGCGATAGCAAAGGTGTACAAGCCGCGTTATCACTCGGTGCTGATGCTGTTCAAATAGGTACGAGTTATTTGTTGTGTACAGAAGCAAAAACATCTCAATTACACCGTTTAGCCTTAAAGAATTTTAAATCTCAGCATACTGCTATTACGAATGTTTTTTCAGGTAGGCCGGCACGCGGTATTGTTAACCGAGCTATGAATGAACTTGGTTATATAAGTTCATTCGCACCAAATTTCCCTTACGCTGCCATTGAAATGGCGCAATTACGTGGTCATTTTGAAAGGCTAGGCTCTGATGACTTCTCACCGTTATGGAGTGGGCAAAATATATCTGGCTGTAAAGAGATTTCTGCAAAAGAGCTAACGTTACTTCTTGCTGCTGGGTGTTAATAAAGCTATCAAAATAAAGATATCAAATAGACACTTTTATTCAGTAGGTTAAGTTCATTAAAGAATACTCCCCCTAAAACGTATCAGCGGAGGTATGCTGATACGTTCTAATCTCACTAACGTCTGGAAAGTTGAAATTAACGAGGGTGAATCGATGACTACTTAGCGTCGAAAATAAACTCAGGGCTAGCAATTGCTTGTTCAGATGTTTTGCTAACGTGATAATCTGGGAATAGTTCTGAAGCCTTGATGGTTTCATCTGTAAAATTAGCTAACTTACCAATGACGTAAATCACGTAATTAATGCCCCAACGTTCACGATCTGTCTCAGCTCCTTTTTTCGCAGTAACTTCATCATTCGCGATAAGTCGTTGCTCAGTAATATATTCTGAGGAGAAATGTTCATATTCAAAAGCATGATTTGGATGGTGCTCTTTCAACAAATCAAGCATTTCAGTTTGTGTAAGAACATTGAAATCCATTTGTACACAATGATTAATGGTGCGCTCATCAGTGATCGCCATCGCGACAATCTGACCAATATCTTTTATCTCGTGAGCGTAGATCGGTAGTTCCATATTACCGAAAGTGGTAATTTTGTTGAAAAAGCGAAGATTAGGCAGAAAGTAATCAAAAATGCCACCAGTGTAAATAAACGTCCAGCCGATACCTGATTTAAAAATCTTCTCGTGCAAGTCTTTTTTGTAATCAAACAAAATGCCATCACCGTAATCTACCCCTCGAGTATGACAACCAAACTCTGTGGGAACAAAGCGCTTTACGCCACTCTCTATCGCAGCTTCAAGCCAAATGGGTTCTAGTTCAGTAATAACGGTTTGATCGCCTGGCGCACAACAAATTAATGTATCGGCACCTTTTATCGCCGCCATTATTTGAGCTTTATCTCGCATGTCTGTTACTTCAGCAATACACGCGCCATTACCTTTAAATTCTTTTAGTTTTTCGGATAAGTCACTCTGTAGATTTCGTGTGATCGCAATAACGTTGTGACCTAGTTTTAAAAGCGTTCGCACCGTTGGGCTGCCGACTTGTCCTGTGGCACCGATGACTGCAATGGTTTGTTTTTGGAAAGTTGACATGGGTTTAATCTCTTTCGTTTTGTAAATAATGACTTAATTTTAAAAGTAATTGCCTATTTGCACATGGTTCAGGTCAATCTAAAAATGGTAAATGTTGAACCTGTAAGGGTCTTAAGGGCTATATTACGGTAGTTACCAATAGGTAGCTGACAAATGCCATTGTTGCAATGTTGAGCGTGATTGGGAGCTGCGTTCTAAAGTGACTCTCGGGGCTACAACCTGCAGCTGAAGATGCCATAATGATTGAATCGGAAATAGGCGAACTTTGATCGCCAAAAACAGCACCAGAAATAACAGCGCCAATAATAAGTGGTAACGATAACCCCATTTGTGCAGCCATTGGCAATGCAATCGGTATTACGATATGCATAGCAATGGCTAAGATCTTCCGTCGTTATTTTTGCTATTTGCAGGGTTTTAATTCTAAAGTTTCATACAGGAAAGCCAGGATGCTTACTTTTAATGATTAAGATAGCCGTAAGTAGGGAATAGCTGTTGGCATGTATAATTCATTACTGTTGTGTGGAATATTATTAACAACGTTAAATAATAGATAAAATAAAAAAAGGAAGAAAGATGATAGGGAGAATCACACAACTGTTTCCGGCATGGGCGCTGCTCTTTTCGGTTATAGCGATGGTACAGCCAACACTATTTGTTGGTTTAAAAACACAAATAGTGCCATTACTGACCATTATTATGCTGGCGATGGGTGTCAGTTTAACACCAAGTGACTTTGTTAATGTGGCAAAGCATAAGATCGCGATTGGAGTTGGTGTTTTATTGCAATTTTCGGTGATGCCCATTGTTGCCTTATTGATAAGCCTTGCTATGGGGTTTGATAGCGAATTGACGGTTGGTATGGTGCTGGTAGGTAGTGTTGCTGGCGGAACTTCATCCAACGTTATGGCTTATTTAGCCAAAGGTAATGTGGCGTTATCGATTTCAATGACAGCGATCTCAACTTTACTTGGGGTGGTGTTAACCCCATTTCTTGTTGAGTTATATGTTGGGCAATCGGTTGATGTACCTGTAGGGGCAATGCTAATTAGTTTAGTTAAAATAGTATTACTACCTGTAGGCCTTGGGGTGGTGATTAATGTTGTAGCGCGAAAACATATTGAAAAAATATCTTCAATTTTACCTCTTATTTCAATGGCTGCGATTGTGATTGTTATTTCTATTGTGGTGGCATTGAATGTAGGCAACCTCAAAACACTTGGCCCAATGATTGCGATAGCAGTTATTTTACATAATAGTATCGGGCTGTTTGCGGGTTATTTTTGTTGTCGCCTGTGTGGGTTTAACGAAACGATTAGTCGTACCGTGGCATTTGAAGTAGGTTTACAAAACTCAGGATTAGCCGCTGCGCTAGCGATGAAGTTTTTTACGCCAGTTGCAGCTGTGCCAGGCACTATTTTCTCTGTATGGCATAATATTTCAGGCTCTTTGCTGGCAGGTTACTGGGCAAAAAAAGGCGACGTTAACGACTCTGTTAAAACAATCAAACCGTAAAGTATTAACAGCTAATGTTGCAGTTAACGATAATTTCCCCAGCGTAATTGCTGGGGAAATTTTTCGGTGTCAATAAAGAACAATTAGTTCTGATGTTCTGGTAGGTTGTAGTTTTCGTACGCATCGGCGAAGAAATGGTTTTGGTCGTGGTGTTTGGCTTCATCATTGCGTATTTTTACGATTACATCTCGCAACATGGCATCTAACGGCAACTGGTAATACTCGATGGCAATTTTCGGGGCGGCCACATTTTCTACTTCACCTGCATCGATTTTACTCAGATATTCAGTGTAGCTTTTACAGGCTTCTTCTTCAAAATACCCAACTACACGATGCGCAATTTTAGACGACAGCAGATAAATCAGGCTATACACCACAATGAAAGCACCTTGGCCAATCAGTACTAATGCACGTTCAACCCAGCTAGGTTTAGCAATATTTAAAAATATCATCAGATGCATTCTCTCATTTTCTGCTTCATCCAATAATTCACGGATCCATCCTTCATCATCTTTCATTCGGCGTAAAGCTTTTAGATGATTAAACATGCCTGCTACCATCCCCGGTACAGCGGCAATGGTTTCCAAAATTACAGCACGTTTTGCGTATTTTGTTCCATAGAATATATTTAAAAGAAACTTGAGGCATTGCGTTATTTTATACGCAACGTGCTCAGAGAGTTTAGAGGCGGTTCTGTGTTTTAATTCAAAATCAGACATGTGTGATCCTCCTGTTTTTAAGTGGCAATAATGCCACCGAAAAAGATGCGACTAATAACTGCTTTCTAGTACTTTTTCACCTTCTCCCAGCGTATAAAGTAGGTTGGTTAGTAAGCTAGACGCTCCAAAACGGTAGTGCATTTCGTCTGCCCATTCAGCCCCAAAAATGTCATCAACCATATCCAAGTATATTTTCGCTTCTTCAGTGGTTTGTACACCGCCAGATGCCTTGAAGCCAACCGTTTTTTCAACGCCCATGTCTTTGATTACCGATAACATAATTTCGGCAGCTTCTGGAGTTGCATTAACGGGTACTTTACCTGTAGATGTTTTGATGATGTCAGCGCCTGCTTTGATTGAAATCTCAGACGCTTTTTTGATCAGTGCATTAGTTTTTAGCTCACCAGATTCGATAATGACTTTCAAAAGAGTCTCACCACAGACTGCTTTACACTGCTTAACAAGTTCAAAGCCGACGTTTTCATTTCCGGCAATTAGAGCACGGTATGGGAATACGACGTCTACATCATCAGCACCGTACATAATTGCGGCTTTAGTTTCAGCAACAGCAATGTCGATATCGTCATTCCCGTGAGGGAAGTTAGTGACAGTTACAATACGAATGTCTGGTGTACCTTGTAAGCGTAACTGTTTCTTGGCTGCAGGAATAAAGCGAGGGTAGATACATATTGCCGCCGTATTACCAGCGGCTGTTTTAGCGTTTTTACACAATTCGATTATTTTTTCATCTGTGTCATCATCGTTTAAAGTTGTCAGATCCATTAATTTAAGTGCGCGTAGTGCTACTGTTTTTAGGTTACTCATAGATATTTCCTATTCAGTTATTTTTTAGCAGATTGATGTGTTACCCAAGACCTGAAATAGTCTTCGGTTCAAAATGAAAGTAGGGTGATTATAAGAACAGACTGAAAACTATAATAGATACAGAAATGGCTGTTTTATGTATAACAGATGAGATGTTTGGTGCTATTGTGCCGAGACTCGGGAATAGAAGGTGTTGTTGCGTTGGCTAAATATGAAAATCTTGTAGAGCAAATTCGTGATCAAATCCAAAATGAAATTTGGAAAGTAGGAGATAAGCTTCCTTCGTTACGAAAGCAGACTGAGGTTTCAGGTATGAGCCTAATGACGGTGCTGCATGCTTATCAGGTACTAGAAAGCCAAGGATGGATCGTTTCTCATGCTCGGTCGGGGTATTTTGTCGCCCCCAAAGTTCAATACTTGAGTGCTAAAACTTTAGATGTGACGGTTCAGACAACTGAAAACATTGATATTAATGATTTTATTTTTGAGGTTTTACAAGCGAATAGAACACCGTATATTGTCGATTTCGGCTCTGTATATCCCGACCCGAAACTATATCCTCGACATCAAGTAAATAAATCGCTTATGGCAGCTGCGCGTACCATGCCAACATCAAGTGCGTTAGATAACCTACCTCCTGGGAATGAAGAGTTACGTCAGCTCATTGCCAAACGGTATGCGGCACAAGGGATAAGTGTGCATCCAGAAGAGATAGTGATCACTGCAGGTGCGCTTGAAGCGTTGAATTTGAGTCTTCAAGCAGTAACTCAGGCTGGAGACTGGGTTGTGGTGGAATCGCCTACCTTTTATGGCGCATTACAATCGCTCCAAAGGCTTAATTTACGTGCACTATCAGTTAGAACCCATCCTCAAGATGGGATAGATCTTGATTCACTTGAAAAGGCGTTACAATCTCACTCGGTAAAAGCCTGTTGGTTGATGACAAATCACCAAAATCCTTTGGGGTGCACTTTGTCGAATGATAAAAAGAAGCGTTTGATTGAGTTGCTGGCAAAGTACAACGTCTTCCTTATTGAAGATGATGTATATAGTGAACTGTATTTTGGTGGACAAAAGCCATTGCCAGCAAAAGCATTTGATCAGCAAGGTATGACGATGCATTGCTCATCTTTTTCTAAGTCTTTGGTTGCAGGTTTTCGAATTGGTTGGGTGGCTGCAGGGAAAATGGCACTGCCCATTCAAAAACTTCAATTGATGAGTACATTGTCTGCCAGTGCTCCCATTCAACTAGCCCTTGCTAAATACCTATCTACTCGCAACTATGAAAACCATTTACGTCAGCTGAGAAGAAAACTGGAACAGCGTAAATTCGCAATGTGGCAGTTGCTACGTTCTTATTTTCCTCCTAACGTGAGTGTTAATTACTCAGAAGGTGGGTATTTTTTATGGGCTGAATTGCCGGAGCATTTAGATGCGACAGAGTTATACCAGCGCGCGTTGAAAGACAATATTAGTATTGCGCCAGGGAAAATGTTCTCTGCGAGTAAACAGTTTAATCATTGTTTTCGGCTTAATTCGTCGTTTGAATGTTCAGAGTCAGAAGAAATAGCGATAAAACGGCTGGCCGAGTTAATCCAAAACATGATGGATGAATAAAATGAACTACACATGTGATAGCCAGCGAGTGAGTGAAAGCCTACCAATGTAGGCCTTCATTCGTAGTAAGCATCGTTAATGATTACCAACAGCTAGTCGATGTCAGTGAGTTACTGAGTAGGATCAATCGTTAATGGTGCAAAAGTTGCTGTGACATTATTACCCGCAGCAGAGTAGTCGTTGTACATAGTGCCTTGACGCAAAGTGTAAAATACATCGACAAAGTCATCATCATTTGTTGCCCAGCTATCTGGAATTGCTTCTAAAACTTTTCCTGTCAGTTGTGGAATAATCGCATACGCTTGCACTTCAGGATCAGGAATCGCTTTTAAGGCAGTTGTCGCCACTTCTAACAAAGTACGTGCTAAATCCTTATAATTGGTGCCGTCATCTTTCTCCATTAATAGCATATCAGCCGCAGACCAACGGTAACGTTGCCAATAGATCATTACTTGATTCGGTGAATAATCGGTTTCGCTGTAGTCCAAATATGGCATATCAATAATATCTAATACTGGCTCGTCACGGCTAGGATTCACGCCTGTCACAATCGCGTATATTTCAGCTTTTCCTGAAATCCAAGGTTCATGATCATCTTTGAGACGAATTTTCTTGAGTACAGTAGTCGATATACTTGGTGTGCTTGCTTGTGTATTAAACGTACTCTCAGCCATAGAACGGGATTGAAGTGGCATGGGTTTTGGTGCGATATTTTCACTGTTTAAACTTTGTAAGCGCTGGATTTCATCGTTCATCGCTTTAATGCCAGCTTTCAACTCTTTTCGCGAGTTTGTATCAACAACGAGTACGGGGCGATCAGGCACATTATATACATCCAATAAGTGAATGTTACCGTCGATATCGTAGGCTTCGATATAACTCCAGTTTTTATCGTTGCCTTCTGGCTCCCATGCAAACAGTGGAGATTGTCCCGCTTGCCAGCGTGCCAACATAGTTTTATCAGCCAAACGTAATTCCATAATGGTATCGGTATAATCTTCGATGCCTTTATCTACTCGTAACGTCTCATCCATCGCCACCATCGAACGTGCAAAAGGGGCAGCACGCTTACTACGTTTTAATTCATTGAGTGGCGCATTCAATTGGTACTGGCTGATCTCTTCATGAAGTACAGGTGCAAGTTGTGTGTATTGTTGGCTCAAGCTCAATGCCAGCGCACGTTTTGATTCCGTAACCGATACCATTGTTGGTGATGCTGAGCTTGATTTATCTAGAGTGGGAGCTAATTGTGTATTAGACACCGGCGCTGCAGTTACACTTGCAGAGAGTATGCCAGCAGTAATAGCTAAAGGTAGCGCTATATTCATACCATAAATCCTTCTATTGAGTTTTATTCTACTTATGTGTAGTACAACACAATGCATTCATGGTATTTATGCCATCTAATGAACAATATGAAAAATAGATGTATTTTTATTTGAGAAGCGCGTTCAATGATAAACAGATATGCCCTGTAGGAATGAAATGAAATAGAGCAAGCTTGCCTTGAAAAGCATACAATAAATGGTTGGCTTTGTATGGTTTGTTGCTATGTCACACTCATTTATGTTCATCACTGTGTCTACGGATCTTGCCTAACACGGATTACACAATGCTTAGATAAACTGTCTTCTAAACTATGAAAACCTCAAACTTTGATGTTGGGAAGGATTTTCAATAGCTGATATTTTTGTTGCTTCTATTTATAAAAAATTATGTCAGCATGGGGCTGCTAATAAAGAGGACTACGATGAGCATTTAATTTGGTTGCGTAAGCAAGGTGAAATTGATTTACCCCCATTAGTAACTCGAGAATAGTTCAAAAATAGGATAATGAATATGAAAAATAAAGTTATTACAGCTGTAACACTCTCATTTCTTCTCGCTTTGTCATCCACAGCGCATGCGGCTCAGCTAACAGGTTGTGAAGCTAAAAAAGAGGAGATAAAAACGCAAATAAAATATGCAAAGGAATATGGAAATAAACATCGTTTAGCAGGTTTAGAAACGGCATTACAAAGAGTAAATGAAAACTGTACAGAGGAATCGCTAAGAGAAGAGCAGAAGGAGAGAATAGCTGAAAAAAAGGAGAGAGTAGCGAAAAGAGAACAAGAGTTAAATGAAGCAAAAGAAAAAGGAAACACCAACAAAATAGAAAAGAAAGAGAGAAAGCTGCAAGACGCGATGGATGAACTCAAAGAAGCCCAAAACGAACTTCTACGTTAAATACAAACGTTATTTATACATCATCTTGTTCGAATGTTGTTTTGTAGACCAAAAGATTTAACATACTTCTGTACCGCGAGGTGTTGATCTTGTCTGACACTGGTTTGTCGCTGTTCCCATTTTGGCTAGCGTTTGCCGATTCTCAATAAACAATGAGGAATAATAAATGATCCCTGTTAGATGTGCTGTCGTTTCGGGTATTGCCTTATCTAAGGTGAATGATCAGACGAAGATCCTTTTGATGAAAAGAACAAAGGGTGGTTTCTGGTGCCATGTTGCTGGAACGGTTGAAAGTAATGAGCTAGGTTGGCAAACCATCATCAGAGAGTTTAAAGAAGAAACTCAAATTGATGTGGGAGACTTATACAATGGGCAATATTTAGAACAATTCTACGAAAACAACCTCAATACAATAGAAGTTATTCCTGTATTCGTTATTTACTGTAAACCGAATCAATCCGTAATTATTAATCACGAGCATACGGAATATAAATGGTGCACTCTAAATGAAGCGAAGGAACTAGCTGCATTTCCTGGTCAAAAGGTATTATATGATCATGTCTGGCATTACTTTGTAGACAATAAACCATCAGAATTAATGCGAGTGGAAATCGATTAATAACAATCGAACGATGCTAATTTCATTAAGTATCTTTGGTCTGAAGTTCAGCGTGTTTGGTCAGTTTGTTGTGACACTCTTTCTAGCAGACGTTATATTTTGGAGGATATATGGGTAGCCCTAGAATTTTAAAAGCACGTATTGTAGATGTCGATTGTGGTGATAATGTTACGATTGTTGAGCCTTCAAATGTGTATGGTTGTTCACTGGCTGACGATGTTTTCGTTGGCCCTTTTGTCGAAATTCAAAAGAACACATCCATTGGGTTTCGAACTAAAATTCAGTCGCACACTTTTATTTGTGAGTTCGTAAAAATTGGTTCTGATTGTTTTGTTGGGCATGGTGTTATGTTTGCCAACGATTTATTCAAAGACGGTAAGCCTAACGCTAATCCAGATAGTTGGGGTCGAACCCAAATTGGTGACAATGTAACTATTGGCTCTAATGCAACTGTTTTACCCGTTAGTATTTGTGACGGTGTTGTTATTGGTGCAGGTAGCGTGGTAACCAAAGATATTACCGAAAAAGGTGTTTATGCCGGTAACCCAGCACGAATTTTACGTAGATTCTAATAGGTTAAAAGTTAAAAAAAATAGGCCGGCTTCATTTTTGGTTTTAAGTGATTGATTTTATATAGAAGATACCTTCTAGCTGGTATTGTTTACGACCAAACATTTGAAATCGACAAGTAATGGAAGGCGGGAATGTTGAACCACAAGAATATTGTATTAAGGAAAGTTCAAAAAAGTGAATTTGAATTGTTATATGCGCTTATTACTCAAGATGAAAAATGGACCAAATACAATGGCCCCTATTTCCCTTATAGCACACCCAGTAAGCTAGAGTTTGAAAGTGGCCTTTTTAAGCGATTATGCGAAGGAGATAAAACGTTAGCAATCGAAGTAGACGGTAACCTAGTCGGTAATGTCAGTTACTACTGGGAATGTGAATCGACGCATTGGCTAGAAATCGGGATCGTAATATATGATTCTAATTATTGGTCAAATGGCATTGGTCGCAATGCTTTAATTCCTTGGATTAATTGCTTGTTTGATACGCTGGAAATTGAACGTGTTGGTTTAACTACTTGGTCGGGTAATCCTCGAATGATGGCGTGTGCTAAAAATCTGGGTTTAAAGCAAGAAGCTAGGTTACGTAAAGTCCGATATCATCAAGGTGTGTACTACGATTCTGTTAAATATGGCGTACTACGAAGTGAGTGGCTAGCAAGTAAGTAGAAAGGTTAGAGATCACATTAGGCATTATCAGTTTGGTTTAATTTTAGGACAGAGTTTGTATCAAGATAATTTTATAGTGTTTACTGGTGGACCCGGATCAGGAAAAACGACAGTTATCAACGAGCTTAAAAAACGGGGTTACTTAAGTTCTGAAGAGGTTGGTCGTAGAGTAATCCACACTCAAGTTGAACAAGGTGGCGACGCTTTGCCTTGGGCTAATAAAAAATCTTTTCGTGATTTAATGCTTAAGGCTGAAGTTGATTCATATCAGCAGAATCAGTGTGAAGTTGAATGGGTGTTTTTTGACCGAGGTGTCGTTGATATTTTGGGTTATTCAAACCTTGAAAGCATTTGTTTGAGCGATCAATTGCTGAACGCTGTATCGAGTTTTCAATATCATCAAAAGGCTTTTATCTTTCCACCATGGGAATCGATTTATACCAATGATAGTGAGCGGAAACAAGATTTTATCGTAGCGGTAAAAACGTATAAAGAAATGATTTCAGCTTATATCCAATGTGGTTATGAATTACTTGAAGTGCCATGTGGAACTGTTAATGAAAGAGTTGATTTCATATTGGCTAATTTAAAACTTGGTTAACAAATATATTACCACGTTTTTTATTCACTTTATATTTTGATTGTTTTTTGCTCATACTCCAGCTTTGTATTCAAAGTTGAATTGGTACGTAATAGAAACGCACGATGATCATTTTGTACTTAAAAGTTCATTGGTCTAATTAGAACACACATAATAAAGCCGCTTAACAGAATACTAGTTACCGATTCTTCAATATTTAATAGGAAATGACCGATGATCAGACATATTCTACTCATTAAGTTTAAATCTACTGCAGAAACAAATGACATTAATATGCTCAAAGCAAGTTTCAAATCGATGCCATCAAAAGTAGAAGGCGTACACTCTGTTGAGTGGGGACTTAATGATAGCCCTGAGGGGAAAAACAAGGGTTACACCCATGCGGTGGTGATGAACTTTGTTGATAATGCAGGTAGAGACAACTACTTACCACACCCTGAACACGACGAATTAAAGAAACTGTTTAGACCGATACTTGAAGATATAGTTGTATTCGATTTTACGATTTAAAAGGGATATTTAATGAATTCAAAAGAAGTAGTGCTTTCGTTTTGGAAAGCAATGAGGAGTAATGATTTTTACAAAGCAAGTGAATGGTTGTCGGAAGATTTTGAAGGTATTTGGCCTCAGTCAGCAGAGCTTATTCTTGGCCGTAAGAATTTTGCAGAAATTAACTCATTTTATCCTGTTCACGGGCGTTGGGAGTTTCATATTAACTCCGTTATATGTGAAGAAAATCAGGTTGTTACCGACATATCTATAACTGATGGCGAGCAAAAATCACGAGCAATCACTTTTCACACTATTGAAAACGGTTTGATTCGTAAACAGATAGAGTTTTGGCCTGATGACTATGGTGCACCAAAATGGCGTGAAAAGTGGGTAAAAAAATGGACGAAGAATAGTCTGGATTGTCTTTTTAATCGACATTAAGATGGTGTGCCTTGAAATAAGTTCTAGGCATCCACTGTTGCTACGTACTCTAAGCCTATGGCATTATTAGCCTTATTCCGTTTGATGTCTGGCGGTTATTTCGGAAAACATCGAATGTAACGCTATATTAAGCCATTTTAAAAGGCGATAGAGGATCATATGAAAGAAAAACATGTCTATTATTTAGTGACATTTTTAACCGTGTTTGGTGCGGTGCTTATCAAGAATTACCTTGTCGGTAACTATGAAGAATTGAGCAACTTATCGTTTGTGTTTGATGTATTGCTGTTTGTCGCAATATATATGCCGTTGCATTTCGTTTGTTCCAAAATTGGCAAGCACTTTACGAAAAGCATGTAGAAAGCTTTCATGGTGCTCCTTTCTGATTATCGACTTGGGTAAATAATCAGAAAGCGATCGACTTCTATTTTTACTTAGGCTTCCAAGTTATTGGTGAATTGAATTTTGACCTTGATGAGGAGTTACATAAAAACCATGTGTTCTCTTATGCAGGCTAGCGACAGGTATCTAATTCTAGATTACCTGTTATCGATTGACTAAAGGTTACTTCTTCATACGTCTACCATCATGTTTCCATGTATTTCCTCTACAACATTCTGTTAAATAAACAAAAAAACCAAATCATTTGAATTTGTGATTGCATTGTGAGATAAATTCACGATGCAAATGAGTGGTATTCAATGTTTAATTGTTTTGAATGAAATATGATATTTCAACGCAATGCGTTAATGCCAGCTTTACACACTAAATTAGAAGTGAAAAGGGTTAGGTTATGGCTGTACAATATTGTGAGAAGTGCAATAAAGACACTGAACATAAGGAAATTATGAAACAAAAGCCGTCGAAGTACGGTAAAAGCAAGAAAGAGCAGTTTAAAGCATTTCTTGAAGGTTTCTTTTCAGGTACTGCAAGTCCGGTATTGGCATCGTTAGATTTGCTCGATCGTTATGTGGAATGCCAAACATGTCACCATCGAAAACTTGAGAATCATGGAGATGAATTCCAGTAAGTACTACGAGGCTTTATATAGCCCTGTATTCTTCACTTTTGAATCGAGATGCACTTTCAACCACTATACTTCTTTCTTTAACTGGATGATGGATGCCACATGACCATACCTAATGATTTCGTTAATTATAAAACGACGCCTGTATTTACGCCTGATAATATTCCTAAGATGTTTTTGTTTGAGCACAACACTAAGGCAGGGGTGTTTGGAAAGATCTGCGTGATAGCGGGATCATTGAAGTTTTATGGCTTTAAAGAGCGACGAGGTAAGGTCGAACAAGAAGTGATTATTAATGCTGGTGACGATGCAATTTCACCACCGGAATACTGGCATAAGGTGGAATTTTTAACTCCGACCACTGAATTCCGTGTTGAGTTTTACGCCCAGAAAGACTCAGATATCGTGCAGAAAAATCTAAGTGAACGTAACAAATAGCGTTTGTCTAAAGGTTTGATATTCTTTACTACAGAATAGCTGTATTACAATATTTACATTAGCTAATTTAAGTAGAGACCTATTTCAATACTAAAGTTTATAATTCTATAATGTGTAAGCGCCCCTTAAGGGTATAGGTGATTTCTGCTTATACTTTTCATATCGTGTTTATTTAAGGTATATATCATTAGGGGTTTATAATTGTTCGGCGTTTTATTTTTAATAATAACTGATATTGTAATGTTGTTAACTAATTTTACGTGTATTTTTTATACATAAAAATAAACACCTACTTTTTATTATATGCCTTAGGTCACAAAATCATAAATAAGGTAATTGCATACAAAAAGTTGTTTTATTCTTGATTTTGAATACAATTATTTCGCCAATATATTGACGGAAAGTAAAGGCCGGGTGGTGAAGCAGTTAAATGCTCTTACAGAGCAGGTGTCAAACCATGTTGCATAATTATTTCCTGGAAGGAAATCACATTTATTTATTCATTACTGTGAATGTATATTCATATTTGTGACTTGGAGTATGCTAATTGCTTGATTGAACAAATAAATTATCTTCGGTAAATTCAGCTTCTCTTTTGTATTGGTGAATTGTTTGTGAAGTTAGTTCATTCGTCATTTTCTCATTTTCTCAAGATGTTATGCCTACTTTGCATGTCTAACGTGGTTAATGCTGAACCATATCTCTATATCGATGGTTATGGTGAAACAGAGCAACAAGCAACAATCGACGCGAAACAACAATTAGCTTTACGTATTTATAGTAAAGTTGAAGTGAAAGAAAAAAACATCCAATCTAAAGTGAATGGTGATATTAACACTAGCTATGAATTGCAATCGGAGATAACGACATTACCGATTGAAATTCAATATATGGAAATAAGCCATGTCACTTGTGAATATTTTACATGTCAGTATCAATTTAAAATTGATACAAATAAATGGTTCGCTTCTCTCAAACGAGACGTGGCTGAATACCATAACATTGCGTCTGATTATTTAAGTATTGCAGGGCAGCAGTGGCGGGATTTAAAACAATTAGACACAATAAAATCGAATCTACTCAATAGTGAACAATCATTAATAATATTGTCATCACTAGGTGCGAGTGATTTGTTTCTGCTGGAAAATAAACAATCAAGATTATTACGTCGAGCGACTCAATACGAGAATCAATTTCAGATTTCCTTTCGTTCAGCATCAGATCGATTTTCGTCGGAAGTGAAAACGTTATTATCTGCTTCAAAAGCAGCATCTTCAAGTGGAAATATCACCGTTTATATTAAAGCCAGTATGCAGAAAGGGAAGCAGGGTAATCACTTTGTTGCCAAGCAAACTGTAGTGTTACAAATTTTTGAAGCCAACAATCTAGGCGTTGTGGTGGCTCAGAAGCAGCTGTCGGAAATGGCTAGTTCCCCGAACAGTATCGATAGTGCTTTAAAAAAGGCACGTCAAAAAATAATAAAAATATTAAAAACTCATTCTATTTATTCATTGTTAGATTAAAGGACAAAAAAATGCTTAAGAAAACAGTTATGGCCGGTTTTGTAGTATCAGTATTGGCTGGTTGTTCATCAATACCTGGTATGGAATCAGCAACCGTTGATCGTGCAGAAATGAGCAAGTCATTGACGCAGAACTGTACGGAATTAGGTTCTGATTACACTGCTGTTTCTTATGCAGTTGATAAAGCATCTAAAATGATGGTTTCAATTCAGGAACGTCAGTGTTCTGTATTTGGCGACTACCGTACTTTAACTTCTAAGCATGGCGATGTTGCTGGATTCTTGGCAGTAAATGCAGATAAGTCTGATGAAGAGCTGCTTGTTGCAATGAATGAATTCGACGAAGGCAAACCTGAAAGCAAGAAAATTCGCCCACAAGTTGAAGCATACAAAAATGCTTCTGACGCTATTTTCAAGAAGAACGTTAAGTTAGCGACAGATATTGCTACGCAAGCAGCTGAAATTGCCTTTATTGCATCGCAAAATGCGGTCGTTATTGCACAAGAATCAGGAATGGCTGGCCTAGGAAACTTACTTGCTGCTGCATCAAACGAATCAAAAGAAGAAGGCGAAGAGAAAGAAACAGTGCCTGTTGTTGAAGCTTACAACGAATTAGAAGCACGTTCTTTGCTGGCTTATGATGCTAACACTCTAATTTCTATGGATAAAAATACCATTGAACAGTTAGAGAACCTAGATAAAGTGCTAGAAGAGAAAGTGAAATCATAATGAAGTTATCTCAAATTGCTGGCTTAGTGGCAGTGAGTGTGGCTCTCGTTGGGTGTCAGAGTAACAAGAGTAACCAAACTTATGCTGTAGAGAGTAATGCTGGTAACTCTTCGTTAATTATTGGCAAATCAGCTCATGATTTTAAGAACGAAGATATTGAAGTTCCAGCGTATTTTAATACGCAGGGGCTACAGTTTTGCTCTTATGAGGCGGATGAGAAAGATCAACGCTGCCCATTAGCTAAAAAGACTATCCGTCTTTATTTTGGTGATGTGCAAACCGACGTTAGCTCAACGCTTAAAGGCCAATCTGCAGATGTCTTTAATGCAATGCATTCTAATATTGGTAAGTTCCAGGCGAAAGCATTGGAAAACACGCTTGAAAACCAGTTTGCAGGTGTAAACCGATTCCGAATTTTGACGCGTGATACGCAGTCTGTGAATGCTGCAATGGAAGAAATTCTGGCAGATGAAGGTGCAGTTAACGTTGCTAAGAAAGCAGGTAGCCGTAGTAAGTTGTCTACCGATTACATCATGAAAGTGGATGTATTAAAAACGGGTGACATGCTGTTTGGTTCAACACAGTCGCTTTTTCAAACATCAATTGAAATGACTACGGGTGTAATAGACCCATACACGCGTGAAAAGCTGAGTTACCCAAATATCGGCAAGATCCGTGTATCCAATTTCGATGTGCGCGATAAAGAAAGTTACACCACAGTGATTGCTAACGGTGATTATTACCGTGGTTTTAATTACACCAGTGGTAAAGACGTTGATGCCGTGTTGAATGAAATGTCTTCCCGTGGCTTTGATATTATGCTGACGCGTTTGCTGAAAGAAATGCCAGCCACCGCACAAGTTATGGGTATTAAAGGTGATCGTATTTCATTAGATCGTGGCCAAAATGCCGGTGTACTGCCGAATGAAACGATGGTGGTATTTGAGTACAGTGCTGGTTTTGTGGAGCCAATTGGTGTCGCAACGGTAAACCCTAGCCAGCAGAGTGCGCAAGGTAAAATTGTGCGTTGGAAAAATAGCCAGTTAGCTGATCAAGTTAGAGATGAAGCAGAAGATGGTATTTACCGTCCTGATCGCCAACGTCGCATCTTTGCTGTTAGCGTGGGTATTCCAATGGAATTCATGAAGGAACGAAGCACATGGGCACAAAAAGGTTAACTCAAGGCATTGCCCTAAGTACCTTATTTGTATGCTTGTCGTCTTCCGCATTGGAACTTGATAAGAGCCAGCTGACGCTGGCTCTTTCAGAACAAGGCTGTGCGTATGGACGCGGGGCACTAGCAATAGAGGCTGCTAAAGCTGAAGGTTTAAATAACCTTCGGCTATTTTTACAGGGAGAGGTCTCGTTTTCATTAACGACAGATGACTCTCTTTTACTCGATGAGCAGTTCAATCAAGAAACGCGTGATTTACTTATTTCTGGCATTGCACAAGGTAATATTCGTGCTGATTTTGATCTGCCAGAAATTCAAGGTGATGATACCTGTGTTACGGTTCGGCTTCAGCCTCCTACATCAGAATTATCAAATGGTGATGATGGTATCGATTGGGCAAATTCACCCACTATCTCATTGGTTGTAATCGGTGAAGGGAAAGGTGACAGCAAATCAGGCTTAAGTGCGCGTCAGGCAGCAGAGCAAGACGCTTTTCGCCGTGCAGTTAGCCAAGCCCTCGGTGTAATGGTGAAGTCAGGTTATTTGCAGCAGGCTTATTCCAATATGTCGGCGAGCACGAACAGTGATGACTTTAATTTAGAAGAAGTTACTCGCCAATCGTTATCGTTGCAATCTCAAGGAATGATCTCAAGCTGGAATGAGATATCCAATAAACAACTAGATAACGGACTGTTTGCGGTCACTTTGGATATCACTGTCGAGCGACAGAAAATGGAAGATAAAGTCGCTCAATTGATCAAAAGTCTTGGACAACCCTTGGTATATATCAATGCTCAATTGCCAGCGGTGAAAAGCTCGTTTACTGAAGCTCTCGCAAACATGGGGTTTGACTTATCACAGTCCCCTGCGCAATCAAGCATCATTATTGATGTGAAAGAAACCAAAAAAGTGACACCGTCAGGCCTTCAACTTGAACTCATTGCTGTTGTTCACGATCGCGCTGGTAACCAATACGGTACGTGGCGAAATGATCCGACATTCATGACATTGCCTAATAAAGCTGGAATGTTGAATCAACTGGCAGCTGTTCACCTTGCTGTCGAGAGTAACCAGCAAGCGATTAAGTTTAAGCTGCATGATTCTGCACAAAAAATGGCAATGCGTGGTGGGCCAGTTAGAGAAATCATTTTCTCTAAACGTGCTGCAGGTCAGCAAGGGCAGTTATTTACCTTGCTCAGTGCAATTAATGGTGTGTCAGATATCAAAATGACGAAAAAATCTGACAAAGTCGTGGTTCAGTTACGGTCGTTAAATAATGCTAATGATCTTGCTCAATACATTGAACCCACACTGCGAATTCATCAGCCTAAATACACCTCAAAGCTTAACGTTATGAATGAATATCAGATCAACGTACTTTAAAAATAGGATTTACCATGTTTAAGAAAACATTGTTGGCATTAGTGCTAGCAACAACCTTTAGTGCTGCTCATGCAGGCGTTGATTTTGATCTTAATGATCTAGTTCCTGCAACCGCCTCAGCGGAAGAATCTCAAGCTGTTGATACAACAGCTGTAAAAGAAGTAGATGGTCTTATTATTGCAGATGATCCGAAAGCGGCAGTCTTGGTCGCTCATCAAAGCTTAATAGAAGACGAGGGTGATGGCGTAAAAATGATTGCGGTGAGTTCTGGCGTCGGAATCTTATCAACCGGCTCTGGTAGTTATGAAACGTACGAAAACCGTAATGCAACCTTACTTTCAAAACGTGCCGCATACATGAAAGCCTTCCAGATTGCGAAAAAGCAATTGGTCGAAAACATGGAAGGCATGAGCAACATGTGCGCAACCGCTATTAATGAAACAATGGATGCCATTGATACCGCTACAGACAGCGTAGCTAACACCACAGCCATGACAAGCGATAATTGTGCTGAGTCAGTAAAAGGTGCTTTGGCTGGTTATGTTACGTTTGATGTATATGATGATCCTGCTGAGAAATTAGTTCGTGTTAGCTTGATCTCTACACCAAAGACACGAGAGCAGACTAAGCGTAAAGTCGGTGCTTTAACGCAAACAACTGAACCCAATGCTATTTTTAAGCAAATTATTGCAGATTTGCAGTCGGGTGTAATGCCGCCTGTTGGGGCTAAAGTTATCACGAACCCTGATAGTGGCGAATCATTTGTGCTTGGTTTTGGCTCATCTATCATTCGTGATAACAAGAACAAAAGCGTTAAGCGTAAGTTAGTGTCGATGTCCAAGTCTCAGGCGCAGGCAAAAGCACGTAACGGTTTGATCTCTGTGATGCAGGGTGAAGAAGTGTACTGGGAGGGGGGCTTTAGCGAAAACCAGCTAGAGAAGAACGAACAGTTCTCTTACCCAGAAGATAGTATCGATCCGGCAGATGCAACTGCATTGGCTGAAGATAAGCATACTTTCATGAATAACATGAAACATGCCGAGTCTTACAAGTCATTTGCGGCAGGTAAAGTGCCACCGGGTGTGTCGGTTAAAACGTTCAAGAGTAGTGACGGTGACTGGATGCTTGCTGTTGCGGTTTATGCGCCATCACTTGAATCTGCCGCAAAGGAAGCAGCAGCAGAAAACAAGCAACGAGTACGTGAAGGTAAAACTGCGGGAACAGACCACAAAGTAGGAACTACGGGTGGCTTGACTGATAGTGGTAATAATACTCAAGGCCCATCAGGTCAGGTAAGTAATGTTAATGATCTGTAATTACAGAGCATTATTGTTGGCAGGCGCATTTAGCCTGCCAGTAATGGCAAATGAGGTGGTAATTTGGGAGTTTGCTGGTACCACCTATACGGTACAAGGGCATTCATCGAGTTATACGGTAGATGCCGTAAGAACCTCGGAGTTATCAACAAACCAGATAAAGGCTCTATGCAGAAAGGGGTTGAGTTTACCGTTACGAGCAGAATACGAAGATAAGTTGATTGAAAAAGGTGTGATAAACGAACGTTTTTCTAGCTGGCCTCTTAGCAACTTGAAGTACGAATTAGCTGATATTCGCTATTTTGATGTAAGCCGTACCTCTGCCACTTGCTCCGCCACACTTACCGATAATGGTAAAGCAACGAACTTGAAAACAACGGCATTAAGTTATGCCGTCGCGTATTACACGATCAAGAAATATGATGCGCTAAAACAGATGCTACCTTACGTAATGAAACAGCCTGCTATCGCGATGGATGGGGCGGGACTCGTGACGTTGCTACTCAGTCAACAAGACATAAAGAAAGCACAAGCATATTTCGAGCATTATGTTGATGTCGCAGCGGTGAAGAATGACAGCATCAAATTGTGGCTAGCGCAATGGCAGAAAGATATTGACCTATCACTGAGTATATCAATTGCTAAACAGTGCCAAAGTTCTGCGTGCCAACAACTCTTAATACAACTTGAAGATATGATAGCAGAGCAAGAACAAGATTCTGCTGGTGATTTATCGTCATATTTCTAGTCTCTCTATAAGGAAATCCCTATTTATGAAATTTAGACATGGTGTATTGGCTGTCGCTATCAATGTTTTTTTAATGGGTAATGTTCATGCTAATGATCCTTTTGCTGAATTGGATCAAGAAGTAGGGCAATTAACGGCCGACCATACAGAAGAGTTTACTCAGTGGTATGCCAGCCATATTAAAGAATTTAATCAGTGGCAAATGGCTTATTTGCAAGAGTGGGATAAGCAAAAGGAAGACGCTTTAAATGATTGGGGAGATGCCAAAACCGATTCGCAAGATGTGATTGTTGTTTACGATACGAAGAATGCATCGCGCACGGTTATTGATCTCGAAAACGGCGAAATTACAATTAATTATAAACTGCCGAAATCAGAGACAGCGACCTCAAAAGCATCACAGCAAACAGCTGCTGAATTGGTAATCATTAATCAAGTAATAGAAAAAAATAATCAACTTTGGCAAGATGTCGGCATTACCGAACCTGTAAAGGCGACCCCGCAAGAGGTTGAAGTTAAAGATATAGAATTAGATCAAAAAGAACTGGCTAAGGTTAAACAAGAAATAAAAGCGCAGACAGATCGGCAAATGAGTCAGCTTGATATATTTGTTAATCAAGACTCACAGCAATTGTTAGCTGAAAAACGAAAAGCGGAATTGCTAGAAGATCAAAAGCAGATCATGAAGGCGAATGAAGCGAAACGATTGGCTAAACTTGAGCAAAACTTTAATCAATCTGCAGTGAAATTCCAGCGTTCTTCTGCGCAAATTGTCGAATATAAAACCAAGATCCCAAGTACCGCTGTTTCAAAGCGCGCTCAGAATTACATGCCTTATATTTATGCAGAAAGTGAAAAACGTGAATTACCTGCTCCGCTAGTATTAGCAATTATGCACACTGAATCGCACTTTAACCCGAAAGCAAAATCACATGTACCTGCTTATGGTTTGATGCAAATTGTGCCGACTACAGCAGGGCATGATGTTAATAAACTTTACCGTGGTAAAGATAAGCCAATGAAAGAGAATGAGCTTTATAACCCTAAAATTAATATTGAAACGGGAACGGCTTATCTGAAAATATTGGAAAGTCGTTATTTACGCGGTATCGAGAATTCACAGAGTGCGATATATGCCATTATCGCAGCTTATAACACGGGTTCTGGCAATGTTGCGAAAGCATTTGGTGAAAGAAGTGTAAGAGCAGCCGTGAAGAAAATAAATACAATGAGTTCAGAGCAGGTTTATAAACATTTACTTGCAAATCTACCGTATAAAGAAACACGTAATTATTTGAAAAAAGTAAATAAAGTAATGCAGAGCTATCAGCAGCATCAAACTTATACAATGATTTAATAAGGGCACATAATGAATAAAAAAATACTATCAGCTGCGGTTCTAGCCGTGCTTTTAACAGGTTGTGCAACAGAGTCAGCTCAGGTTACTCAACAGCCAGAGACCAATATACCGTCAGAAAATAGCTCACAGGCAATGCCTGCGTGGGTGTTTAATCCATCATCCGCAAATGGTTTTGCTGCTTCGAACTGTGTTACAGCATCTGGAAATTTCTCGGTTGACCGTAATCACGTCGTGTCTCTAACACGTAATACATTGGCTCAGAATATGGATTTGAAAGCTAACGTATTAGAAAAAACATACCAGAAGATGGATTCAGCGGCAGGTGTATCTACAACAGGTACGTCGTTTGAACAAATAGCGAAACAGATCACAAGCGTGTCTTTGCAAAAAAGCCAAGTAGAGCAGATCGCAGTAGTGCAAATTTCTGGTATTGATCAGGTGTGTGCATTGGTAACCATGCCTAAAATGGAAAGTGAGAAGTTGTTCAATAACATGGTTGAAACTAACACTGTGATTGACCCGACTGATAAAGCAGCTTTATACAAAGAATTTATGAGTCAGAAGACAACAAAAGAACTGGAAAACCAAGTAAATACGTTGTCTGAAGTTACAGATGCAACTGCACCTGTGGCGAAAGAATCTTAAACATAGCTTATGTTTTGTCTCTTCTATTTTGTTTTGAATAAAGTGAGATAGAGGAGGCTAAATTGAGCGAAATACGTCTTATATCAATGATTGAATATCTGCATTCTCCTAAACTGACGGAAATATTCCGATTATTCTAGATTATGGCCCAAACTGATATTAAACAAATTATCGCTAGTTTTACTTCAATAGAACAAGCGTTAGAGTATTTTGATATAGGCTTTGATAGCCGATTTATTAATGAATACCGTACAGTGTTAGTGAAACGCTTTAACGGGTATTTGTTACTTGAAAAGCCAGATGATTGGTTTTCAGCCCGTCGAGCTCTTAAAAGTGCGTATTGTAAAGTACAACGAAGCCGTCTAGATCCTCACTCCCGTTCAGCTTGTCGAGGGTGTACTTCGTGTCAGCGTCGTTGAATAGGGCAGTATTGATATGAATATGGGGAAACTAGGCCGCAATCTGCGGCTCTATTGTCATTATAATATTTTAGTTAATAGAGCGACTAGCTCACTTTCTGTTGTTGGCATTTTAGCGAGTTCAATATTGGATGAAGCTCCACCTTTTAGCATGTAGGCAGTAGTAGTACAGTGATCGTGGTGAAACCATTTCCCATTTACACAAACATCTGTGTAACACCTTGTGTCTTGTATTAATTCCATACGAATACCTCTCCGATTAACCGTTAACCAATTATCAACATAACGTTGGGCACTTGTTATTAAAATGATTCAAGTCAATTGTTTTGAAATTTACCCCTATAGAGTTACCCTGAATATTAGCTTTTTTTCGCTTGATTGGTTCAATGTGGTGCAACTTATTGTGACTGGTATGTATAAAAGCTATCACCTATAAATAGACATTAGTTTAAAAGTGATTTTGTTTTAATATACTGATATTAATCGTATTTATTATCATTAATTTAATGTTATATTTCTTAGACGTTGAGTCTTAATTTTATTGAACGCACTGAAATAAACCATAACGTGAACTATGATCTTTTTGACTCTGTTATAAATTTGGTCACGAGGAAATAGTTATGATTAAGAGTGTGGATAATCTAAAAGCAGTGCTTATCTTTGTTTTAACATCATTTTTGTCAATTGGTACAGTTTCTGCTGAAAGCAATACTAAATCAGAGCCATCTTCGCTATATAGCCGATTGGGAGGGCTAGCGCCGATATCTGTAGTTGTCAGTGACTTTATAGATGTCGTAGTGCCTGATACTTTCCTTAATAAAAATCCAGCAGTTCAAGCCACAAGGGCACATGTGCCAGCTGTATATTTGAAATATCGTGTAACGTCTATGGTTTGTAGTGTGACTGGTGGCCCTTGCGAGTACCAAGGAAAAGGAATGAAAGAAGCGCATGCGAATTTGAACATCACTGAGTCTGAGTGGGATCGCATGGTTGTACTTTTCAAAGAGGTGCTTACAAAGCATAAGGTTCCGGCAACAGAGTCTCAAGAACTACTTGAACTTATAGGCTCAACCAAAGCTGATATTGTCGTTGCAAGCAGTAAGTAAAATTCAAGTAAACAAGCAAAGGCAGTCGGGCGATGCTATCGTCTGCTGCCTTGTTATTATCAATTTTCTCTGCGCAATTATCTGACTATTTACTTATCCAGTATTCTTACTGAAATATCACCAAAGTAGCAGCAACTGCAACAAGCAATAATGCAAATATGTCTTTTCGACGGGTCTGTTCTTTTAGCCAAAAGGCAGAGATGACCATCATAAAGAAAATTTCAATCTGACCTAACGTTTTCACATAAGGAACCGTTTGCAATGACATTGCACTGAACCAGCCTAATGAACCGAAGAAACTGGCAATACTGGTCATCGTTACAAGTTTTCTTTGTTTTACCATTAGCCCAAGTGTTTCTCTATCTCGTATGCATAAGTAACTAGTCAGTATTAGTGTTTGAATAAAGATAACTAAGAATAAAACCCATGCCGCGCTATGAGGGAAAGATAACGATAAGCTCAGACTTGCTTCTCTAATCCATAGTGATGTAAGAGCGAATGCAGTACTGCATGCAAGCCCAATGGCGAGGGTTTTGAGGGATATATTTCTAATCTTATCTGGCGAGCTTAAAATTAATACTGCGATAGCACCAACTGCGACACCAAGCCAGCCCCAATAGGTTAATGTTGTACCAAAGAACAAAACACCGAGAAATGCCGCTACAGGAGCCTCACATTTTGCTAATCCAGCCCCGACAGCAAAGTTTTTTTGCTTAAATAGAACAACCATCAGTGCTGTTGCTACAATTTGCATGACAGCTGCACTAATAATGAATCCCCAAGATTTAGCAGAGAAGCTGGGTAGGTCTGTAGGTTGCCATTGATAAAGGCTATATAGATATAACAAAGCCAATGGACTTGCCAAAAGAAAACGAGAGAGGGTAACACCGACAACATTTAACTGCTTGCTCAATTTACTCTGAAAGGCATTTCGCCACGCCTGACAAAAAGCGGCAAAACAGGTTAAAACTATCCAACTCATCTTAGTCTCTTGTTCTTTAAAGATTATAAAGGTAAATCATAAAGTGTTGTTGTTAATAATGATATGGTCTTTGAAAATATCGGCTACAAGTACTTAAGTGGCTGGGAGGGGACGTTGAAAAGTTCCGAAATATTTGAGTTATTAACGAAAGATGATACAAAAGCCAGAAATCAGTTTACTGATGACTTTAGGTTTGAGTTAGGTAATTTATCTAATATCTTTTCAGAAGCATTTTCTCTTCTTAATGATTCAGACTGTGTAAAAGAAGATTCACATCGAACAAATCTTGTTTCAAGGTATCTTTATTTAGCTGTAGAATCTGCAGTTACAGCCGTTCAGCTATTATCTACCGGACATATTGCACCCGCAGGGAATTCAATGCGAATTTCTTATGAATCATTATGTATGGCAACCTTGTTAAAGACTGATGTTCAAATTCAGATAGCTAATGGCAAACATGTATTTAACTTTTATGATGAGTTTAAGAAAAAAACATCCAATGCACGAGCAGATAAAGCATTAAATTTAGTAATAAAAAACAAAGAAGCGCTAGGTTTAAACGAAGAGGATGCTACCTTCTTAAAAGTCGCTAAAAACTTCTACAATAGTTACAGCCATGCGAGTGATATCCTTATCCATTCAAAAGTAAAACCATCAACAAGCCAACTTTATGTTGGTGGTGGCTATGATTTAGAAAGAATAAATGACTTTAAAATTCAAATAGATTTTATAACTCGCTATAGTAAGAATTTGAGCAGCTGGATTACAGCGGTAGCATACGATGCTGCATAACCATTGGTAAAACGTTAATCACTAAGCCTTGATTCTGTTGTTTCGAACTAAACCACGTCGCACATTTTTGCAGAGTTTTCCAAAGCTATATAGCTCATCAAAACTAGGGGATATACCTCGGTCTATAGCGTGTTGCCAGTAGGTGAGGTCTGTATCTACCAGTTCCATGAGTTTTTTAGGGCATCCGATACAGCTATTATCTACACCACACACAAAAGTATCGGAGTCATATAATGGAAACTCCTTTTTGACGGCATCAATGATTTGTTGCATAGCGGTAATTCTGTCGGGTTTCTTACTCATACTAACGGTGACTTCTCTAAAAGTTGAAGTGAGTATTATAAAGTGAGTTACAGTGGTGACAACTCTGCAAAAGTGGTAATTGAATATTCAATTTTACCTGTCGCTACACTCGTCAATTTTGTTCTTTCTTAGTTAGCCTTACAGCATCCATTTGTTCAATATTCTTACCTTTTGATAAAAAACAGTGTTTACACATTTTAGATGTCATACATCTCAATCAAATGATATATTAATTATACATGTTTATTGCTGCAAACATCAGCATGAGTTTTAAGACGATTGTTATTGTGTGTATCTCAGTAGTGTATTCAGATACGGTGCTGTGAATAGATGTAGGATAAAGATCGTTGAATAAAGGCTGTTAGCACATAAAAGGAAGTATCAACAATGTATGGTTTTCTATTGGCGGTTCATATCTTGTCTGCCACTGTTTGGACTGGCGGACATATCGTTTTATCCTGCGTTATTTTACCGAGCGTTTTAAAAAATCGGTCGCCTCAAGAGTTACTTAAATTTGAAGAGGCATATGAAAAAATAGGAATGCCTGCGCTTATTATTCAGGTAATTAGTGGGCTAATGCTCGCGTATCACTTAGTGCCTGATGTGTCGTTGTGGTTTGATTTCTCTAATCCGTTAGCTCATGGAATTGTCGCAAAATTAAGTTTACTTGCGCTAACTGTAATGTTTGCACTAGATGCGAGATTTCGAGTGATCCCTAAATTATCAGAAGAAAACCTTGTTGATATGGCGCTGCATATTATTCCCGTGACTATACTCTCAATCTTGTTTGTATTAGTCGGTGTATCGTTTCGAACAGGGTGGTTAATGTAAGCATTTATCTATTCAGAGTAGTATTAAATGTTGAAGGATCTATATGGAAATTAAAACATTTTCTGAACAATACCGAAATGCTTTGCGAAGCATCTATCTTGAATCAAGAAAATCTACTTTTACCTGGCTAGAGACCAGTCCATACCAGTTATTAGATTTTGATCAAGATACAGAAGAAGAACGTATTCACGTAGCACTCGAGGGGGATGATGTTTTAGGGTTTATCTCTGTGTGGGAGCCTGACAATTTCATCCATCACCTTTATGTGTCAGAGCGTGCCAGCAGAATCGGTGTGGGTACACAACTGTTAGAAACCGCCAAAAATTTAAGCGACAAACCGCTAACGTTGAAATGCATGAGCAAAAATGACATGGCGCTAAAATTCTATACGTCAAAAGGTTTTGTTATTGCGACTCAAGGCTCTGATGATTATTGTGATTACTACTTAATGACTAATCGTCTATAAAGGTTTCTTCGTTTCGTCGACACCAATTAAAACAGACTCATGGTTATCTAGCCATCGAGGGTATTTTTTCATTGCTTTAGAAAATAGTGGGTTTTGATAATGTGTATTCAGCCAGCGTTGAATGTTTGTATAGGGGGAGTGTAGATACCACTTTCGATCAACGCGGGAAAACTGGCGTACAAAAGGTAAAAGTGCGTAGTCAGCTAAACACGGTTTATCACCCATCAAGAATTCATCGGTCGCTAAGCGTTCTTCAAGATCGGTAATGAACATCTCGCATTGGTTGCGATAAAACACCTCTGCAATATCATGATAACGCGCTGCGACTTTATATTTTTCTAACGACTCGACAAACTCATTGTCGTTGCGGTGAATAAGGTTAAGCATGGTAGGTAG
This sequence comes from Photobacterium profundum, assembly GCF_003026285.1. Classification (GTDB taxonomy): domain Bacteria; phylum Pseudomonadota; class Gammaproteobacteria; order Enterobacterales; family Vibrionaceae; genus Photobacterium; species Photobacterium profundum. The sequence goes on along the minus strand of NZ_PYOD01000001.1, from coordinate 116,169 downwards.
AGCATCAGTACTTTCTTTAACAAGTAGATCACTCGGATCGCTTTGCTGCAATGCCCAAAGCATTATATCAAGACTTTCATCAATGACGGTCGAATCGGCAAGCACTAAAACCGGGACTGTTGCTTTAGGTGATACTGCAATCATTTCGGCAGGAATATTCTTCATCACAATATCACGTAACATAACAGGCTGCTTTGCCAATAGTATTCCTATTCTTGCTCGCATCGCATAAGGGCATCGTCGTAAAGAATACAGTATTGGAAGCGTCATGTTATTGCCTAGATATGCATAGATTATATGAGCGATAGTATCGCTATTTCTTGTTAAAAATAAACAAAAAAAGCCAATCTCATAGTGAACTCTGACGAGTTATTATGCGATCAGCTTTATTTCTTTTATTACACTATGCGACTTTTTTGTGTCTGATTATGCTTTAATTTGATAGGTACTCGTTGAACGTACCTTGGAAGTTAATCATTTTATTATCTTTAATGTCGATAATGCGTGTAGCCAGTGATGAAACGAATTCACGGTCGTGGCTAACGAAAATAAGCGTACCTTGGTACACTTTTAATGCGTTGTTTAATGCTTCAATCGCTTCCATATCCATGTGGTTAGTTGGTTCATCCATGATTAACACGTTAGTTTCCATCAGCATTAACATACCAAATAACAAACGGTTCTTTTCACCACCTGAACAGCTGCGTGCTTTTTTGTTTGCGTCATCTTCAGTAAACAGAAGGCGACCTAACATACCGCGAATCATAAGGTCATTGTGCTTCTCAGTACGGTACTGAGAAATCCAATCAAATAGGCTAAGATCGTTATCGAAATATGCAGAGCTATCTTGTGGGCAGTAACCAACAGTGGCATTTTCAGACCACTTAATTACACCTTCATTTTGTTGTAGCTCATTTACTAAACAGCGTAAAAAGGTTGATTTACCCACGCCATTTTCACCGATAACCGCAAGTTTAGCACCAGCTTCAAGAATAAGGTCGCCACCTTCAAATAACACTTCGCCATCAAAACCGTGACCAACATCTTCAAGGATTAATGCTTGGCGATGCATTTTTTTACCATCTTGGAATTTTAGCGATGGTGTCATGCGGCTTGATGATTTAACGTCATCAAGTTTGATCTTGTCTAATTTCTTCGCGCGAGAACTAGCTTGTTTTGCTTTAGATGCATTAGCACCAAAGCGGTTAACGAAGTCTTGTAACTCTACCATTTCAGCACTTTTCTTCGCATTACCTGCAAGTAATTGCTCTTGGATTAGTGCCGCAGCTTCCATGAAATATTCATAGTTACCAGGGTAGATGCGCAGTTCGCCGTAATCAATATCTGCCATATGCGTACAAACAGTGTTTAAGAAGTGTCTGTCGTGCGAGATGATGATCATGGTGCACTTACGCTTGTTAAGTTCACCAGCCAACCAGTTAATGGTGTGGATATCCAAGTTGTTGGTTGGTTCATCCAGTAACAAGATATCAGGGTTAGAGAATAATGATTGTGCAAGTAGCACACGCAATTTTCGGCCAGGGGCAACCTGCTGCATTGAACCGAAGTGGAATTCTTCTTCAATACCTGCTTCTAGCAAAATGTCACCCGCACGACTTTCAGCACTGTAGCCGTCCATCTCTGCGAATTCACTTTCAAGCTCACCCACTTTCATACCATCTTCTTCGCTCATTTCTGGCAGCGAATAAATGCGCTCACGTTCTTGCTTTATTTCCCAAAGCTTAGCATCGCCCATAATCACGGTGTCGATAACACTGTATTCTTCGAACGCAAATTGATCTTGGCTTAGTGTGCCAACTTTCTGACCTGGAGAAATTGACACATTGCCAGAAGTTGGTGCTAATTCACCGCTGAGAATTTTCATAAATGTGGATTTACCACAACCGTTAGCGCCGATTAAACCGTAGCGGTTGCCGTTACCAAATTTGGCAGAAATGTTTTCAAACAATGGCTCAGGGCCAAATTGCATTGTGATATTTGCGGTCGAGATCAAAAGAGTGTCCTAGCTGTTTACTAACAGGTTAATTATCTGACTTACTGTTTATAAATAAACGAGCTCAGGATAAGTACTGCGAAAGTAAGAGACGTATTAGTGTGATTAGGGTCACGGATTATACAGAGTTTACCTTCAAGATGTCGAGTGGTAGAGGCAAGTAATACATCATTAAGGTGCTTTATTTGTAAGAGATGGTGATATCAAGTATTTAGCGAATTATGATTAACGATGAGTAAGTAATGATTAAGCTGCTATTTCCCTTTTTAATCATTGGTTTACTGTTACACTTTGTTGTGTGTTATTTGTCATGCAAATTTCTTAAATATATAATAACGTTGATGATTGAGTGAAATGAAAATATATCAAGTAAGCGATTGTCACCTTCAAGTTGGTAATACAGAGGCTAACGCCAACCTAGTCTGTGCTTTACAGCATATAGAGGGCAATGGCGATGGTGCTATTTTACTGCTAACGGGGGACTTGGTTTGTAACCCTTCAGTGGATGTTTATGAGCATTTCAGAGAAATCATAGAGACTCATGTCTCGAACAGTGAAATATATGCTATTGCTGGTAATCACGATGATTCGCAAATGATGAAAGCTGTATTTAGCGGCAGTCGTATTATGGTTAAGAAAACGGTAAAACTGGCGAATGGTTGTCGGTTGATCTTTGTCGATTCAAGTCAAACGCCTTTAACCAATATGCCGCTTGGATCGGGTCGAGTTTCAAACAAAGATCTTAGTTTGCTGAAGAAATGGTCACGAAAAACACCCTCAATCGTTGTTGTACATCATCCAGTGGTTGATGTTGGTACAGAGTGGTTCACTCAAATAGGAATAGAAAACAAAGCTGCAGTAGTAAGAGCGATACATCATCATACTCTTTCCGTTATTAGTGGGCATGCACACTCTTTCTTCAAGGTGCTGGTAAAAGAGGGGGTTAACCAAGTTGTTTGCCCTGCTACGTGCTACGGCTTTGATCACGCCAACCCTTGTTATGAAAGGAATGAAGAGATTGGAATTATGTATTATGACATTGAAAGAGTTGGAGAAACGTTTGATGTACAAGAGTCCATAATGCCGATTAATCGTTAGCATTTGTCGATAGTTTAAATGGTGCTAAGTTGTATTATGTATCCATTTAATGTCTAGTCTTTGTCATAAAAGAGATACATCGTATGAACGATCTTTACACTTATATTGCCGCCACAAAAGGTGAAATCACTGAATTAGAACTCGTTAGCCATGAGTCGGTTGATACATCTTATAAAGATCAAGGTATCGAGGTTGATTGTACAGAGTCGTTATTTAGATTTTCAAATGGCGTGATTATAAAACATTGCATTGAATCTGAGCTTTTTGAAGCCAATGAACAGGCGTGCCCAGAGTGCTGGATTTCGTACGAAGTGATTTCAGAATTAGAGAATACGTTAGTGCAGCCTAAAAGAAAGACATTTATAAACCATTGCCAAGAATCGTTTTGGCTCAAAATTAATAAGCAACACGCAAATACATAACAAATTATACCCGAAAGATGTTTACTTATTGGTACTCAATTCTCCTTAGTACAAACATCTACTTACCATAACCTCATTTAGAGCTTAATTATTCATAGGGTTCTTCACTGTGCTTGTCTTGTTACAGTGAGTGTTTCTCTACTTTTTAATATCCAACTTATTGCATTTGTTTTTTTGTGATAGGTATAGCGTTTTTACATTTGGTTACATAATACTTTGTGGCTATTAAGTAGGTAGTTTTCTTATATGTAAATAACGTAGTGGTTATAAAATGGATATTATTAAAGAGTCAAAGAGAACATTTCAATTCCCAACCGCATTCACAATCTTGTTTGTAATTATGTTAGTTGCCATTGGTCTTACATGGATTGTTCCTGCTGGATCATATTCAAAATTAGCGTATAGCGAAAATGATAATACGTTACAGATAGCTAGCCCATCAGGGAATGTAACAACAGTAGCAGCAACTCAAGATGAGTTAAAAAAGCTTAATATCAATATCGATATTGAACAATTTGTTAACGGTGTAATACGAAAGCCAATAGCAATACCAGATACTTATCAACAAGTTGAACAATCGCCAAAAGGGTTGTTGGATGTTGCTGTTTCAATAGTTGAAGGCACAATTGAAGGTGCAGATATTATTGTTTTTATTTTGATATTGGGTGGCATGATCGGAGTAATAAATAAAACAGGGGCATTTGATGCAGGTTTAATAAGTTTATCTGAAAAAACGAAAGGACGAGAATTTCTATTTGTTGCTTTAGTTTGTATCGTTATGGCATTGGGTGGAACCACTTGTGGTTTGGAAGAAGAAGCTGTCGCGTTTTACCCGATTCTTGTTCCTATTTTTCTAGCGCTAGGGTTTGACTCTATTGTTTGCGTAGGCGCAATATTCCTTGCAGCATCCATTGGTACAGCTTTTTCAACCATCAACCCATTTTCTGTTGTTATCGCATCTAATGCGGCTGGCATATCTTTTACTGAAGGGTTGGGTGTTAGGGCCTTTGGGCTTGTCGTTGGAACTACTGTGGTTATCGGTTATTTGTATTGGTACTGTCAAAAAATTAAAGCTGATCCTTCATTTTCTTATACCTATGAAGATCGAGAATCATTTAAAGCTCGATTTTTAAAAAGTGACAACCTCTCAGGTAATGTACCTTTCACAACACGCCGTAAAGTGATTCTTGCTTTATTTGCAATCGCATTCCCACTAATGATCTGGGGTGTTTCTATGGGGGGATGGTGGTTTCCTCAGATGGCGGCATCTTTCTTAACTATTGCTATAATAATAATCTTCATTTCAGGGCTAAAAGAAAAAGAAGCTGTTGAAGCTTTTACCAAAGGAGCGTCTGAGTTAGTCGCAGTATCATTAATTATTGGAATGGCGCGTGGTGTAAATATTGTTCTTGAGCAAGGAATGGTTTCAGATACAATATTAGCCTATGCATCTGATCTTGTATCGGGTATGCATGGTAGTGTATTTGCTGTTTCTCAAATGATTGTCTTTTTCTTCCTTGGATTAGTTGTTCCATCTTCATCTGGGCTTGCTGTTTTAGCTATGCCAATCATGGCACCACTCGCAGATACAGTGATGATACCTCGTGATATTGTAGTATCAGCCTATAACTGGGGGCAATATTCAATGCTATTTTTAGCGCCTACGGGATTAGTTTTAGTCACTCTGCAAATGCTCGATATTCCATTTAACAAATGGGTTAAATTCGTACTTCCCATCGTTGGCTTTTTACTTGTATTTGGTTCTATTCTTTTGGTTGCGCAAGTCATGATGCTTTAGTTTGATTGAAGCAGGAATGGAGGGGCTGTGTAGTTTAAATAAATGAGAATCGTACCCTAACTAACGGACACAAAAAAGCCGCTCATTGAGCGGCTTTTTTGTTGTATGGCTCCCTCTACTGGACTTGAACCAGTGACATACGGATTAACAGTCCGGCGTTCTACCAACTGAACTAAGAGGGAATTGTATGGAGCGTGCAGCGGGAATCGAACCCGCATCATCAGCTTGGAAGGCTGAGGTAATAGCCATTATACGATGCACGCAAAATAAATGGTGCCGACTACCGGAGTCGAACTGGTGACCTACTGATTACAAGTCAGTTGCTCTACCTACTGAGCTAAGTCGGCACACTTTATTCTGTTTGTATTCACGCTTACGCCTAAATACCAATATGGCGGAGAGATAGGGATTTGAACCCTAGAAGGGCTATAAACCCTTGCCGGTTTTCAAGACCGGTGCTTTCGACCACTCAGCCATCTCTCCTGAGTGCGAAAGATAATAATGAATACTGATGTCGATGTAAAGCGCTATAATTCTAACTGACTAATATTTGGTCTTTTTAAGTTGAAATCGCAAATAAAAAGCTGTTTATTTGGATTTCAGTAATATTTTTAATGGTAAAACCTCGGTATGTCTCATTAATCGACGGGTAAATATTCCGACTAAGAGCCAGAATCGTTCATATACTGATCTAGACGTTTGTATTCTCACTTATTAGTCGTTGGAACGTTTATGAAAATTGTATTACCTAGCGTGTTGTTTGTGACTACTGCTCTTGTTGGTTGCTCTTCTGATCAACCCAGCCCTCCTAAAATGTACACTGAAAGCTGCAAAGTGGTGTCTGAAGCTGAAATCGAATCCTTATTTGATCGTTGGAATAACTCGTTGCGAACAGGCAACTCCAAAAATGTTGTTGCTAACTATGCTGTGCGCTCTGTGCTTTTACCGACAGTGTCTAATAGGGCACGTTATACCGCGAACGAGAAAGAAGACTATTTCGATCACTTTCTTGAAGATCGCCCATCAGGGAGTATTGATTTACGTACCATTGAGTTGGGGTGTAATACTGCGGTAGATGCTGGTCTTTATACGTTTACCTTTGCGAAAACAGGTGCGACTGTTAGTGGACGTTATACTTATACGTATCGTTGGGATGGCACTGAATGGTTAATTACCAGCCACCATTCTTCTGCAATGCCAGAATAAACGTATTATTGTCTTATGCTTGGCTAATTGAGGTCACAAGGTAATGATATTAAGAATGCATTGCCTTGCTGATCCGTTGGGGCAGTAACATGACATTACCGCCATGCATTGTGGCAATATCTGCCACAATAGACATGCCTAAACCAGCGCCATCGCCTCGCTCTGTGTTACCTCGAAAAAATTTCTCAAAAATCTTGTCTCGAACGTCATGTTGAATCGCAGTGCCATTGTCATGAACAATAACTTCGATCATGTCGGGCGCTAACACCTTACTGTTGTGTTTACAGGTTACGGTAATTTCAATTGATGAATGAGTGCCAGAATAACGGATGGCATTATCGATAATATTGCTAAACAAGATACTCAGTAGCATGGCGTTGCCTTGCGTCATAACGATATCGGGCCCATCGAGTGATAATTCTTGCTTCTGCTTTAAAGCAATCGGTGCAAGTGAGGCGATAACATCACGTAGACATGCCATTACCTCTATGGACTCAGGATGAAAGGCTTGTTCTGCTTCCACTTTAGAAAGTATCAGTAGTTGTTGGATCAGGCGATCTGTGCGATCGATGCCATGTAAAATATTTGTTAAGTCGTTTCTTAATTCATTTTTATTTGAGCTCTTTAGGGCATTTTCGGCATTTAATCTAAGCACCGCAAGAGGGGTTTTTAATTCATGTGCAGCGGTGCGAGTCAGCCGACGTTCACGTTGCCATGCCTTATCTAATTCAGCGAGTAAGTAGTTAAGCTGATTAACCAGTGGTGCTAACTCAACTGTTGGCTGTGGTACGTGAATACTATCGAGTTTATTGATGTTGCGTTGAGCGATAGCTTTACGAAGGTCATCGATAGGCTGAAGAAACTTGTTCACTAAAAAGATAATTGTTAGTGCAAGAATAGGGATCAACACTAACTGAGGTAATCCGGTAGAGATGGCTATTTCATTGATTAACTCAGAGCGAATCGCTTGTCTTTCTGCGGTGACTAAAAAGGCAGCTTGGTCGATATTGGGCTGAGGGGGTAATTGAATTTGAAAGCGACGCCATTCTTCATTGTTTATAGTAACGAAACTAAACCCTGGTTGGTTTACGTCGCCGATTAATGTTGCTGGTGCCCCTGGTGATTTGAGTATGACTTCTGTCGGGGTGAAAAATTGAAACATCAAATTTTGTTCGTAAGGATGACCAAAGGTTGTGACGGTATCATCGTCGTCGGCGTATATTTGAATATCGTGATACCAATCAGAATAGGCTTTTGTGCGTATATCTGCAGGTTCTTGCAGCATATGGGGCATGCTTAAGGCTAGAATTTTCGCAGATTGCCCAAGACGTGCATCATAGACTTCATCAATTTCATGTCGGGTTTCGTAGAAGGTTAAAATCCACGACAGTAGTACCAATGCAGACGCAACCGTTATTGTTGTAAGGGTTAGTCGTCTTTTGATGGAAAAAAGATCTGGGTTTGATGACTTTTTATCACTTAAAATATTAGCGTTCAATAATATAGCCCACTCCGCGGATATTTTTGATTAGCTGACCACCAATCTTTTTCCTTAAATTATGAATATGTACTTCGATGGCATTGTCACTTGCCAGATCATCCCAACCATGAAGTACTTGTTGAAGGCTTTCTTTACTGAGTACGCGTCCTGATTGTGTTACTAAGGTGGCTAAGATTTTAAATTCATTTTTAGTGAGTTTTACCGGGTTACCTTGATAATGTACGTCATTGGTTTTGAGTGAAATAGATAAATCACCAATTTCTAGCTGTGTGTCGGTATGCCCAGAAACACGTCTGATTAATACACGAAGCCTAGCCAATAACTCTTCAAGTGCAAAAGGTTTAACAAGGTAATCGTCTGCACCGCCATCAAGTCCCTTTACACGATCATCGATTTCATCACGTGCCGTTAAAATTAAGATGGGTAGGGAGTGTCCCGCTTTTCGTACTCGGCGGAGTACTTCTAAACCATCAGTATCGGGTAGTGTGAGATCTAAAATAATCGCCATAAAAGTTTCAGTATTTAGGTTTACCTCTACACCATTACCTTGCTGTAACCAGTCTACGGTATAGCCATGGCGACTTAACGACGTCACCATGGATTTCCCTAACATCACATCATCTTCGACGAGTAAAATACGCATATTTACTGCAGTTCCTTTAATTTATTTGTAATCTCTTGCTGTCGTCCTTTATCTGCCAATCGGCCAGCTTAGTACCTTGTAGTATAGTGAACCTAAACGGGTAAATGCTGAACCATCAAGCACTTCTGGATCTTTTTTGATCACTTTGGTTAGGTACTTGACTAAGTGATTGTTGTTTATTTCGTTTCATTGTGCACTCCTTAGCGTCGAAATTCTGGTGAATAGGTACTGCTTTTATAATGATTTACTGGCAAGCTCGGTGATACGCGTATGTTGTTTACGAATAGATGACGACACCACACTGGGTAATAATTGGTTTAGACGAACAAATAATTTTTCAGGCCAGCCAAGCCAGCGGTATTTTGTCTCAGCCTTCAATGTGGAAATAATTTTACTGGCAACATATTCAGGGCTGTCTGTTTTATTACCGAGTAATGTATTGAGTTCTGTAACCCGTTGATCATTCAGCTTGGTATCTGTTGCGCGCGGGGCAAGGTACAACACCTGAATACCTGTGCCGGTAAGCTCGCGTTGCAACGCCTCACTAAAGCGGTGAATGGCGGCTTTTGTTGCACAGTACGTACTGTATCCGGGGTAGCCAATGGCACTAAATGTTGACCCTATATTTAATATGATGCTCGGACGTTTAAGCCAAGAAAGGGCATGTTGACTTAACAAAATAGGTGCCAGCATATTTAGTTGCGTTTCTCGTGTAATGTCGACCGCAGTTTGCTGCGCGAGATAAGCAAACGTATTGGTGCCTGCATTGTTGATCACGATATCAATACAGATGCCCTGATTTTTCCAATTTAAACAAGCTGTGTTGATGGTTTCTATACCATCAGTTGCCAAGTCAGCCCTGATGCAAAGATGTTCACTTGCGCTTTCAAGGCTATTTTTGAGTGCATCAAGCTTTGTTTGTTTTCTTCCAACAAGAATTAAATATGCTCCCTGCTTGGCTAATCGAATCGCTAAGGCGGACCCGATACCACCTGTTGCACCAGTGAGTAGAATACGTTTTCGTTTTAAATCCATCAGTTGCTCCTTTTCTTTTCGTTGGAATGAGGCTGTACGTGTTTTTCGTGAGATTCAGGCAGCAGCGGTTGACGTTGAAAGTGATTGAGTAATGGGTAAGCTATGCAGCATCTGACCGTATAGTTGATACACCATGTTTGCACCGTCGATAATGGCTTGCTGATCGTCGGGGTCGGTGATCTGATTCATCAGGCCTTCAAACATTTTGATGTGTTCTTGATCTAATTCACTGTGTGATTTTAAGTAGCTCATTGCACTATCGGGTAACTTCAGCGTTGTTTGAATTGCCGTGGCGACTTGCCCACCTTCACTCACACTTGTGCCTTCCAGCACCCATACCATGCCAAAGAAGGCCATTGGGTTACAACGATCAATCTGGTGATACAGATAAGCGACCATCAATTCGATATCGGCACCGACTTTACCTTGATGGGTATTCGCACGTACATCTTTGGTATTACCACCACATGTTTGAATGTCATTTAATATCCATTCGTGATGGCCTTTTTCTTCTTCGATATATTCGCCGATTGCTTGGCGTAGCCATTCGTAGTGTTCGGGTAATCGCGAGCCACAAGCCATTAGCAGTGGAACGGTATGTTTCACATGATGGTAAGCCTGTGTAAGAAAGCAGATATAAGCATCAAGGCTCATTTCACCCTTAGCGCATGCAGTAAAAACGGGCGCGTTTCGCATGGTTTGTTGTGCGCCTTTAGTGTGTTGTTGTAACTGTTCAAAGAACGGTATTACTGTAGTCATGGTGTGATCCTTAGGTATTGAAATGATTGTTACATTGTTACATTGTCACTTTTTGTGCTATCTAGCTTGCTAAGTTCTGGTTGAAAATAGTGCAGAAAGGCATCTCGACGTGGGCGTCCGTTGCTGGTTATCAACGCGGGTAATTGATTAAATGGACGAGAAACAATAATGGAGCCAATACGTGCGTAATCAGGTAATAAAGTATTTAATTGCGTAATCGATTCTTCTATTTGTTTTAAGCTTTGCTTTCGATTCTGTTGTACAGATGAGTGATTTGAGTTTTGGATGGCAATAATGGCAGTGAGCGATACTTGCCCATCACCCAATACAACCATTTGTTGCAGCCCGGTATAAGCGTGTGCTTCTGATTCAATCCATTCTGGTGAAATGTTACGACCATAGCTGGTGATTAGAACGTTTTTCTTACGCCCAGTAATGTGCAAGAAACCGTCTTCATCTAAGTAACCTAGATCTCCTGTTGCGATCAATGTGGGTTGCGTAGAAGCGCCGATATAGCCAAGCATGGTTGAGCCAGAAACTAATACTTCGCCATCATCAGAAAATGTGACATGGCAGTGAGGTAATATACGTCCGCTGCTGCCTTGCAAGTTGTTACGTTGAGGATGGGCTTTACTGCTGATCTTTTGATGGGTTAGAACATTAACGTCAGGGCGATTTAAACTAACAACTGAACCACATTCAGATAATCCATAACCTTCATAAGCTGGAATACCTGCAGCATGCGCTTTACTTAATAGTTGAGGTGAGACACGTGCGCCTCCCACAGCAACAAATTTTAATGACTGAATAGTATGAGAAACGGCTTCAGGTGCCGTTTGAACAATGTCAGTTAATGCCATCAATAATTGCGGTGTTAACACAAGGCTTTGTGGCTGGTGGTTTTGTAATGCCTGAATAAACAGCGAAGGATTAAATTGGCTTGAACCGGTTAATCCTAGGTGATGTCCAGAAAGGATAGTGGTTGAAATGCCAAGTATTATCGGTACATATAATCCTGCTATATTTTCAAGTAAGGTGGATAGGGGTAGTAGCACTAAGTGCTTGTCTGGGCATGATGAAAGAATCAACTCATTAGCCAGTGTTTGAGCCACTTTATCTAAATGCGTCATACTCAGGCAGACACCTTTAGGCTGACCGGTAGAGCCTGATGTAAAAGTGACTTTTGCCGTACCTGCTGGTAACTGTGGTTGCTTATTATGTGTTGCTCGGTGGTACACCGGTAGCGCTGTTATATAGCCAACCGTATCTGTAGTTTCTTCCCAATTGCCTATTAACGTATCTACATTGGCGGTGTCTAGTAGGTGAGTCACCTGACTGGTGGAAAAGAACATGGGTACAGGTACTAATACAATGTTTGCCGCTATTGCTGCTAGATCGATAATTGCCCAGTTAATGCTGTTATTTGCTTTTAAGGCGATGCGTTCTGCTTGTAATGCCATTAATGCATGCTTTGCGTGCTGTACAGCTTGCCATAATTCACTGAATGTTAGACTGCTGTTTTGCTCACCAATTACAGCCAGTTTTGTCGGGCATTGTGTTGCCCATTTTTGTAGGGCGGTTAGCACACTTTCATGCTGGGTATTGTGCTCGAGAATAGTGCCCATTAGCGTCTTTCCTCACGGTATTGTTTGATTGCGTTCATACGTGAGAATCGTGCTGTTAATTGTTTTAGCCCTAAGGGTAAATTCACGACAGAAACTCGTGGTTGGTGGTGGTAATACGTGCCCCATGTTGATTCAGCGTCAGGTATGACATCTGGATTTGCATCCGATAACACATGCAGCTGTAAACCAAGGCGGCACATCATGACGTAGAGAGGATCGGTCGCCGTAAAAATACACCATTCAAAGCCACTATCGACGAGTTTTTGGGTCATCAGCATAAAATGCAGGGGTGACATACCGTGTGAAAAAGATGCCAGTTGCCCAAATTCGATGAGCTTGCTGCGGTCGATCTTCTGATCAAACGCTGTAGTCATTAATTCATCAGCAGGCTGAGACAGATATTGCTCAAGAAAGAGGGATTCTTGGTTTGCAACGCGAAATCCACAAACAGAAAGCAGCACTTGCCGATCATCATAAATAGCCATAAAGGTTGGCATGAATTCGACAATCTTTGCATTAAAGGCATCGTTATAACGTGTGGAAACGTATTGCTCTACGTCTTGTCGGTAAGCATGTTGCTTATCAATAATAAGTAAATTGGCATGGGTGTTGAGGTCATTTGTGTTCATCGCTTTCCCCTAATCATTACCGTTATGATTAACATTAAGGGGTGAAACTTAAGAAAGGCTTAAGAGAGCAGATATCGATATTAAGATGGTGCTTCTTTTTGGGAATATACCCTTGTAATAATGCTAACTCCTTGATTATGCGTCATGCATCATAATAAGAAAAAAATACTCCTCTCATACGCTATTTGTTGAATATTGTGATTTTGATTGCGAAACATTAAAGGCTATTGGTGGTAAGTTTCGCAATGCATAATTTCAAAGGAGTATGATATGCAAGATGCAAATGCTAGATTCCCACACACAGCTAGAATTTTAATCCTTAGGCAGTTTTTGTGGGGGGCTGCTTTCTACGGTACATATGTATTATTAACAAAATATTTCTTGTTTGAGCTGAACTACAGTGAAGCTGATACTATTATGATGCTGGGTGCTTTTGGTGCCGTAGGGCCAGTATTCTCGGCTGTTGGTGGTTTTGTTGCTGACCGATATATTGGTTCGTTCCGTGCTGTCTATATTGGTTATACCACTTATACGATTGGTTTCTTCTTACTTGGAATCGGTGCATCACAGCTTAATATACCAATGAGTATTTTTGCTATTGCGTTAATTGGTTATTCGAGAGGGTTGTCTGCAACTTGTCCGACTGTACTGTTCGGTAATTCATATTCTGCTACAAACCGTGAGTCTTTCCAGCAAGGCTTAACAATTAACTATTCAATCAATAATCTGGGCTCTTTTTTATCGCAATATCTATTTCCATTTCTTGTTGCGTATCTTGCCTATCAAGGTAACTTCTTTATTTCATCGTTCTTGATGATGCTCACATTAGTTCTGTTTTTCACTTTTCGTAAAGAGTTAGTTGAAGCGGGTAATGATCTCGATAAACGCCCTGTAAGCATGAAAGTGTGGGCTGGTTTTATTGTCGGTTCAGCCATAATGCTGCGCTTAGTGTATTGGATCTTTGCGAACTTAGATGAAGGTAAATATTTGCTTTATGGGTTAGGTGTACTGGTTATTTTGTATTTTATTTATGAAATTACCAAGGCGACTATCGCGTACAGATATAAGATGTGTTGTGTATTAATCATGATTTTCATCTTCATGGTGTTTTATTTCTATTACGGTCAAATGCTCACTTCGATGAACATTTATGCGATTAACTTAATGGGTGATCAGCTTTTAGGGTTTATACCTATTCGTCCTGAATCCAATGTAGCGTTTAATCCATTATGGTGTTTTGTACTGGGTGGTCCTGCTATTTATATCTATGGTTGGATGGATAAAAAGGGGTATTCACCGACGATTCCAACTAAGTTTGCAGCAGCCTTTGGCTTTACCGCGATTGCGTTTGCCTTGTTGGGTTTATCAACTGGTTTTGTGAATGAAAACGGAAAAATTTCTGCAGACTGGATTTTATGGGTGAATTTCTTCCAATCGTTTGCTGAGTTAATTGTTGGCGCATTGGGTGCTGGGTTTATTTTTGAAATGGTGCCTCGCTATCTATCTGCATTCTCGATGGGGTTGCGAGCTGTAGCATTGTCGTTAAGTGGTATTGTAGCGGCGGTAATATCAACAAAAATAGCACTACCAAAAGATCAAGTACTAACCCAAGAAATTATAGAGAATGTTTATACTAACTATTTCTATACATTAGCAGTATTTGCATTCTTGATGGTTTTCGTCACTTTGGTACTGTCTAAAGTGATAGCAAAACTTATTCGCAAAGGCGAAGAGTTAGAAAAATTAGAAGCAGAAAAAGAATTAGCAACAAGCCACTAACTATTAGTGACTCATTATTAATGCAGCAATAGAAAAACACCCTTTGTTATTATAAATAACAGAGGGTGCTCTTTAATATGTACGCTGATTGTGATTATGGCTTCATTGCAATTGTCTGTTCAGCATTAGCAATTGGCAATACTGCTCTTGCCGACGTCATATTAACGATATCGACTTTTAATTTATCTTTACCCAGTAATTCATCCACAATTTTTTGAGGGAATGGCCAGTAATTGAGCTGAGCATATAAGGTAACAATACCTGAAATATCTTCTGGTATTTGAAAAGTGTAATCGACGATTGAATAGCCATTTGGTTGAATACGCGTATCAGATAAAATCCGATCAACTTCCCATACATTGAGATCAACCACATTGCCATTGGCATCACCTAGCGTGACTTTGAAGTTACGTGTCCCTTTTTCTGTGTGTCCATCGACAACGGCACCAGAACGGTATATTGAGGGTTGAATGTCTGTCTTAACATTAAAATCAACCCACACCTCACGGCCTTCAGGAAAACCGGTAGGCAGTTTATGACCGGCACCCACATTGGCCACTTTGACTTTTATCGTAATAAGCTCACCTGGTATGAATGAGTCAGGTAAATCAATAAACTCAATGGTTGCCGCCGATCTTAGCATGGCACGCGAAAGTTCGGCACTGTCTGGATTATTAAAGTATTGCTGTAGCGTTGAATTGCCCCCAGTGAATTCATGGGAATAAATGTGTTTACGCTCTTTTCCCATAATGGCTGATTTACCTGGATTATCGTGTTGCCCTGGTCCTGGTGTCATATGGCAATCTTGGCATTGTATGCCTTGTTCGTTATAAGCACTTTCTTGCCATTCATCGTAAGTACGCTCTATCGGTGTACTGTTGAAAGGGTGAGAAACATTATGGCAAGTCGAGCAGAATTCTGAGCGAGTATGAAGATCTGAATATTCAGTTTTATGGTAAGGCGAGCTTGCATCGGTACGCGGCCCCAATTTTACATGTTTATCTCTATTTGGCGATAAAATATACGCTGCGTTGTCATTACCCGTTATACCGGTAATGTTATGGCACACTTCGCAGTTAACCCCTGGCAAATCGGTGTTCGTTTCGAGCATTGCCGCAGAAGCGTTCATGCTTGTCATGCCTATTGGGCTGTGGCAAGCAATACAAAAATTATCAACTTGGCCATCAGTGGCTTTACTCGCACGTAGAAATAGCGCTTGATAAATTGGATCGTCCCACGAGTAGGCCATGGCTGACTTTTCCCACTGCTGATATATTTCACTGTGACACCCTTTACAGACTTCAGGATTTTCAAACATATCAGGTGTTAGCTGGCGACCATCAGTGGTGGCACGTGATGGATAAAAAGGACTACTCTCTGTTATTTGTTCTTCTGTTAGTGGCTTATGTGGCTTTTGCCATTTATACAGGCCGTCTTGTGCATGAATGTGGAAGGGTGATAGTAATACTATAAAGATAAAAAAAGATCGGATGAAATTGAATAGGGGAAATAACCATAAAGCCTGATGTTGAATTGGTTTGAATTCGTTTTTAATTAAAAAGTATCGAGCATTTCTAATATCCATAGGTTTACCCATTAAAAAATGATGAATACATTGCTGCCTAGCTAAGCTGTCACTCAATGAGTTTAGGTGTGATAAATGGAATCGAGTTCACAAAAATAAGATTATTGACATACTTTATATGTGGTTAATGAGACGCGAAAAAATTTACACAATTGTGACTATTTATTTTGATATTCCCGTAGAATACGCAGGGTGTTTTAGTCATCGTTATCAATGAGTTTCTTTATTGATAATAAAGACGTCGTAATTATAAATACAAATCTAAGAGGATAGATATGAAGCAATTTTTTTTAGGCAGTGTTGTTGTCGCTTCACTATTAATGCTATCTGGCTGTGGTGATGAGTTACAGCTCACTGCTGCACAGATTAAAAATGTGGACAAAATGTCGGTTGCTTCTGATCAAACGACACTAGATGTATATTGCCCGACAGGAATTTGTATTTTTGACTTGTCATCGAATATTGAAACGAACGTTGTTGTTACCATGCATTACAACGATGACAAGACCTTCAGCAAGATTGAAGGCGTGAGTGTGACGGGTAGAATGGGCTCAACAGTAAAAGTATTAGGTGAAAACAGCTTCAGCATGGATTTGGCTGCTGATAACGACGTATCAAAAATTCAAGTTGTCGACTTTTATCGTTAATTACTGGTGCTAATTGTAAGTCGCTATTTGTTACGGCTAGCGTGCTTTCGTTTATGTCGATTAGAGGCACCCGCCGTCGGTTTCATTGGAACTGGGCGTCTCTCTGCTAAAAGGTGCTTAATAGCAAATATAGGGTGTGTGAATAACATTCTTGGTCCTGCGTAGCGCATTATTTTTTGCGACATTGCTTTGTATTCTGGCTTATAGCAGTGAATAGGGCATTGACGACATGTTGGTTTGTTTTCGCCATAAGGACAGCGATCTAATCGCAGAAGTGCATATTCAAGAAAGTCGGCACATTGTTCACACAGTTTGCCGTTTGGCTTAAGTGCATTTGGACTAGATACTGCGTGCTGAGCGATCTTGTGGTACTGGTGGTGTGCTGTGCAGTAAATATTTGTCATTAGCTGGACAGTTTTAAATTCGCTTCTGAGAGAGCCCACTAAGATGTTTTTAGAGTCTGAATGCATATTGTTACCCTTAGTTCTAGCGATAGAACCGATACAAGATCAAGCGAATATTTTACTCGAACAAAGTGATATTTAAAATGCAACAAATGGTTTTTCAGCCCAAAACTTGATCTTAAAACGTGATATATATGTCACATTTTGAGTAACATGTTATCAACATGCAAAAATAACGCTATTAGTAGCAAGAATCCTTGCTTGATGGGTTGATCTCAGTGGGTTTGAGCAGTAGTATCCGCTCCTCGTTTTTTGTGGTGGTGTGTAATGAGCAGATTTGAGTGCCTTGAAAGAATTGTCGACGAATATCGTAAAAAAGTTCGTGACGCTGAGTTCAATCGACATAATGACAGTGAAGTAGCTAAAGTACTTGTATTGCTTGTTGGGAACTCTATGTTCAATCTTGCAGATGAATTTGCTGATTGGGTAAATCGAGGTGGCGATCGTAGCTACAGCGGTAAGTTTTTTGTTTCTAAGCAGCTTATGACATTGCTAGAGCCTGTTACTTTCCGCGGCGTAACTGTTCGTCGTGATTCGATTAAACTATTCAGAGTTTCTTAATCTGTATAGTTTCGATCGTTGATTCAATAATCACTCCAAAGTGAAATTGAAGAATAGATTATGGATTTAGCTTTACTGACAGGAAGCTAAATCGACAAAAAGGGATGCTTCGGCATCCCTTTTTGCGTTCTAAAATTACAAAAAATAATCAGACACTGTTTTACTCTAGATAGAGTAGATCCAGCACATGTTTTGTGGTCAACTACGGCTAAGTCAGCTTTAGAACAGGATTAAAAATGGACGCAGAATTTTGGCATAGCCGCTGGGCAGAAAATCGTATTGGCTTTCACCTTGACGATACTAACCCGGTATTAACGCAATATTGGCCAATGCTTAAAGCAACACGCGACGATCGTGTGCTTGTGCCTATGTGTGGGAAGTCTGTTGATCTGGTTTGGTTAGCCCAAAAACATAATAACGTAATTGGTATTGAACTGAGTGATATCGCAGTAAGATCTTTTTTTGCTGAACACTTGTATACACCAATGGTAACTTCGATTGGCCATGAAAGTGTGTATGCATTTGATGAGATCACCATTCATTGTGGTGATTACTTTTCAGTGCGTATTGATCCTGTTGATGTGGTCTACGATCGTGCCGCATTAATTGCGATGCCAAAGAATATGCGTGAAATGTATGTTGAGCGTTTATTGTCGTTAGTGAAAAAAGGCGGTCGCATTTTGTTGGTAACATTAGATTACCCACAAGAGCAATTAAATGGTCCTCCGTTCTCTGTGATGAGTGATGAGGTACACCGTTTATTTGATGGTTGTAACATCACGCTGTTAGCGCGCGATGAAAAAGATGAAACACACCCACGACGTAAAAATGGATTGAGCCATTTTGCTGAAGAAGCATGGTTGATTGAAGTCGTTTAACATTGGTTTTTCAAGTACGACGTTTATTGAGTTAAAAGTAGCAGAATGAAAAGAGGCGAAGCACTATGATAGAGCTTCGCCTCTGTTGTTATTATCCGTTTATTTGTACTCTACTGTAGATATGTAAGTGGCGTTGCCACCAGTCTATTCAGTGGTAGAGAGAATAAAATGGGATTAATAAATAACTTTAACGTCTTCTGCTGCATTAATAGCGTCAGAAACAGCCTGGTTGGTATCCTCACGACGCGTTAACGCAACACCAAGGCGACGACGCCCGTTAATTTCTGGCTTGCCAAACAGGCGCACCTGAGTCTGTGGACGAGATAGTGCTGAGGTTAAGTTATCGAAGCGAATGTTGCTTGAAATACCATTACCTAAAATAACAGCAGAAGCCGCTGGGCCATACTGAATGATTTGTTGAATCGGTAAGCCTAAAAACGCACGAACGTGTAATGCAAATTCAGACAGATCTTGAGAGATCAACGTAACCATTCCCGTATCATGCGGGCGAGGTGATACTTCATTAAACAGCACTTCATTTCCACGCACAAACAGTTCTACGCCGAACAGCCCATAACCACCCAGAGCATTAACTACTTTTTCAGCAACATCTTGCGCGGCTTTTAGTGCTTCATCTGACATCTGTTGTGGCTGCCATGATTCACGGTAATCACCATCTTCTTGGCGATGACCAATCGGGGCACAGAAATGCACGCCATCAACAGCGCGAATTGTAAGCAACGTAATTTCGTAATCGAACTTTATAAAGCCTTCAACTACAACGCGGCCAGTACCCGCCCGGCCGCCTTCTTGTGCGTACTGCCACGATGCTTCGATATCGGCAGGTGTTTTAATCACACTCTGGCCTTTACCTGAAGAACTCATAATAGGTTTAACAACACACGGTGTGCCTACGTGTTCTACTGCTGCGACAAAATCATTATATTGATCGGCGAATTCAAAAGGAGAAGTAGGAATCTGTAAGTCTTCAGCCGCTAAACGACGAATGCCTTCACGATTCATGGTTAGCTTAGTCGCATTTGCTGTAGGAACAATATTCACTCCCTCAGCTTCAAGCGAGACGAGAGTGTCTGTTGCAATGGCTTCAATTTCAGGAACAACGTAGTGTGGCTGCTCTAATTCAATCAATTTTCTAAGTGCATCGCCATCCAGCATGTCGATAACATGGCTACGATGAGCAACTTGCATTGCTGGTGCATTATCATAACGATCAACGGCGACAACCTCTAAGCCTAAACGTTGACATTCAATCGCCACTTCTTTACCTAATTCACCAGAACCAAGAAGTAACACACGGGTTGCATCAGAACGCGTTGCTGAACCAAACATTGAATTTCCTTACGATGAGTATTGATACTGGGTAAATGATAACTGATTTCAATAATGACGCAAACGTTTGCTTTGTTGTTTTTGTTGATATATTGAACGGTTAGAACGCATGGGTAATAAAAATACAATGTTGTATTGGGTAAGTCTGAATTAAGTGTGAATGGTGAAGTAAAAGCGTACTTAACGTATTGATAAGCGCATTTTCCTGTCAACGTTGTGTCAGTTCTTGTTTAAAGCATCGTGTTTAGGGAACTTTTTGGTTAGATTACTTCCGCCCACTAGAGGCCAGTAGAGGCCAGTAGAGGCCAGTAGAGGCCAGTAGAGGCCAGTAGGGGTGTATACACCTACACATTAAGTGACGATGTAACTAATATAAATTGTTATGTTTTACTTATTGTAACAACAGCGTTGCGATTTTAGTTGTTCTATCAAACACAAAGTAGGCAGTACAAAATGAAAAAGTATTTCTTAGGGTTAGCACTATTCTTTGTTGTTCCATTTTCAGCCCATGCGGCACAAGCCATTGGCGTCTTTTTAGGTAGCCCAATGTCTGGTATTCAATATAAGCATAATGATTTGCGCTTTTCGCTTGGCATTGATGACTTCGGGCTGGCAGTTGATAAAACGTTCAACCTTGGCTCTTTGTCAAAAAATTCGGATTTAAATAATTTATATACCTTTGTTGGTGCACAATACGTCGATAACAAACACGATAAAGTGGGTGTGCGTTCAGGTGTTGGTTTTGAGCTACCAGTGAATAGTTTTGAGTTCTACGGTGAATTAGGTCCAACTCTGTATGTTGTTGAAGATGTAGACCTTGAATTAGAAGCAGCGCTTGGTTTTCGTGTCCGTTTTTAAATCAATTTAAAACGAAGTGGCAGCTATATAAAAATGCATAAAAAAGGGCTAACCAGTAATATGTGGCTAGCCCTTTTTGTTTAATGTGTCTCGTCCTGAAATGTATTCACACATTTATTACCAATCATTTAGTTAGCTCACTATTCCGCGAGTAAACCGACCTCGATAAAGTATTTTTTAGCCCCATCGTGCAGCGGTGCTGTTAATCCATCATTAATCATTTCTTCTTTTTTCAAGCCACTGAAAGCCGGATGTAATCTCTTAAACTCATTAAAATTATCAAAAACAGACTGTGTAACTGCATAAATCACATTGTTATCGACTTGAGTTGAACTTACGAAAGTCGCGCCGACACCAAATGTTTTTACACCATTCTCTGAACCCATGTACATGCCGCCAGGAATGGTAACAATACGATAGAACGCATTTTCATCGACTAACTTATCGATGACAGGTCCTGCAACTTCAACAATCACACTACTGCAAGATGTTGTGGCTTCTTTAATGGCGCCGCTAGGGTGCCCAACGGTGTAAATCATGGCATCGATTTTGTTATCACATAATGCTTTGGATTGTTCAGATGCTTTCAATTCAGACACTAATTTAAAGTCTTTCATTGTCCAGCCTTTGGCTTTCATTAAGACTTCCATCGTACCTCGTTGCCCTGAGCCTGGGTTACCAATGTTGACGCGCTTTCCTTTCAAATCATCAAAGGTCTTAATGCCAGAGTCAGCTCTTGCGACAACGGTAAAAGGTTCAGCATGAAGAGAAAATACGGAGCGTAATGACTTAAAAGGGCCTTTTTCTTCAAATAGGCTTGTGCCGTTATACGCATGATGTTGCCAATCTGATTGCGCGATGGCTAAATCAAGTTCACCTGCTCGAATAGTATTGATGTTATAGATAGAGCCCCCCGTACTTTCGACAGAGCAGCGTATACCGTGGGTTTTACGGTCTTTATTCACCAAGCGACAGATTGCACCGCCTGTTGGGTAATACACACCTGTAACGCCGCCTGTACCAATAGTAATGAACTGTTCTGCATGCGCGGTAAGCGATACAACTAATGAGATCAAACCAACTAGAACTGAGCTAAGAGATATACGTTTCATTCTCTTTTCCTTGAATCAAAATGTGTGGAAAAGCATTTCACTGTAATATTGTGAATGTGGATGTAAAAATGTGTTCTGAACAGTATAGACAGTACTGTTTAATTCGATGTGTCAGTGATGAGGCGTTATAGCAGTAAAGACGAGAGAACGTAGAAATAATCAGAATAGTGAAGTAGTTTGGTAAAGCAGAATGGTTATGGCTAAAGACAAGATCGAATAACGCCACTGCTATTAATTTCTGCATTAAATAATCAAATACAAAAGTATGACAGTGGCGTTAAATGCTATCAGTAGTAACGGGTGTCAGGTTAACGCTTTTTACGGTTTTCCCAATGCGTAATAAAGGCTACAGACGCGACAATAATAGCTGCACCTAACCATAGGCGACCAGGAGGAGCCCAACCAAATACAACCCAACCAGCGAATACGTTTAATGGTAATTTGGCGTGATCAAAAGGCTGAACAAAAGAGGCATCAGCGGCTGCATAAGCCTTCGCGATTGCCCACTGTGCCAATGC
The DNA here is from genome assembly GCF_003026285.1 of Photobacterium profundum. Lineage (GTDB taxonomy): Bacteria > Pseudomonadota > Gammaproteobacteria > Enterobacterales > Vibrionaceae > Photobacterium > Photobacterium profundum. Next base: position 93,687 of record NZ_PYOD01000001.1, on the reverse strand, counting down.
TGTTAACAAACCAGCCGCCGCAAGCAATATCCAAGTCAGGTTTTGATCGGGAACGGTGAATGTTGGCAATGCCAAAAATAGATTAAACGGGGTAATCAAAATTAAAAGATAAACCACCATGGTAGTCGGTGAATCATAAACCGATAATTTCTTAACCATGAGTGAATAGCTTGCCCAAAAGAAAGCGGCACCTATCGGTAATAGCGACGCCCAGTTAAAGGAATCTCCCCAAGGTTCTAGAATGATCATCGCGCCAATAAAGCCTGCTAATGTTGCCACCCAACGCGCTGTGCCGACTTTTTCTTTGAGGAATAAACCAGATCCAATGGTGGCGAACAACGGTGATGTCATCAGTAACGCGATACCTTGCCAAATAGGCACAGGATAAGCGAGAGCCCACAGCCACAACTGAATACCAATAACCGACAGGAAAACCCGAAAGCAATGCTGCCCGAAATGCTCGGTACGTAAAGCGTGTCGTAACCCCAAACTTTTTAACCACGGAAGCATTGCAATCAAAGCAATAAAATATTGGATAAAACCAACGGTTGTTGAGGGTAAATTCAGTTTAACGCTCAAGTACTGTGCCAAGCTATTTACAAGTGCAAATGCTAAGCCAGCGGTTAGCATCCAGCTCGCGCCTTGAATTGGATTGTGTTTGTGAGACATGGAATGAGACTAATAAGAATAATGAAGTCGGATAATACTCCGAACTCCTTCTGATTGGTACAGCAGTGAGTTGATTGGCACTGATTCTAAAAGAAAAAGCCACTAAAAAGCGGCTTCTTTGTGGTACTTAAAATGAACGCTATCCATCAGATGCTGGTGGGTAGAGATATTATGCCGCTACATAAGTAAGAGGAATATCAGGATTCAATGCTTCAAGTGTTGTTTGCGTATCTGAAAGATGGCTAATGGTGCTGTCTGCTTTTTCAACTAATGCAGCTTCTGCAATATCAGTTAACGCATAACCTGCCATATTCATATTAACCAAGGCAACTTGCAATGGTGGAAGGCTAGGGTTGAAGGCTGCGTTTTCAGCATACTTACCAATGAACACTTTACCGTCAGTCGCTTTCAATGCAACACCGCTGTAATTCTTGGTGTAGGGCGCATGTGAACCATTCGCCGCTTTACAAGCAATAGCAACAAATTCGTCTGTTTCTTTAATCGTAATACCGTGGTCAATTGTACCTAGCAGTGCATCGGTAATATTCAGATCTGCAGGGCCAAACGATTCAGGTAAATACTGTTGTAACGTTTGTTCTTCACGCTCGGGTAATTGAACAATTAACGTCTTTGCTGTTGTCAGTTCGTTCATGAACTGACGACAGTGGCCACATGGGCTGTAGTTAATTGTAATATCAGTGATGCCCGTTTCGCCTTTTATCCACGCATGGCTAATAGCAGACTGTTCAGCATGAATAGTCTGAGAAAGCGATGCGCCGACAAATTCCATATTTGCACCGAAATACAAACGACCAGATTCACCACGAACAATGGCACCGACAAAGAAATTAGAAATAGGAGCAACGGAGTAAGCAGCAGCGATAGGAAGAAGGGCAACACGTAATTCACTGTCTGTCATGTGGGTTGTTGAAAGCAGTGTGGTGAATTGTTCGGGACTTATTGTTGCATCAAAATTAGCATCTTCAAATATAGGCTTTACCGCTGATGCTAGATCAGAGGGTAAGGAACCTAAAGCATCCATGATCTTAGCATGCATGAGGTGTTACTCCGTTTAGTTGATGGAGAAACATTGTAGGCGAGCAATTTTAAATTATGCGTGATCTGAGTCACGTTATGGTAATTCTTGTTTCACTCCATACATTAATGCGAGTGGCGTCACACGTGTTTTAAAAATCACACTACCAATTATCAATAACTTATAAATGTATGCGATTGCATGCATCTTGCTGCTTTTTCCTATCATTTTTCAATAACCAAACATCATTAAAATGATTGGGTAGACAACTGGTGCCAATATCGATGTGAAGACACCGCAAATAACCAAAGCTAATGAACTGAACGCGCCTTCTTGATGGTTTTCTTCTGCTGCTTTCGCTGTACCCAATGCGTGAGAAACCGTACCCATTGTTAACCCCTTTGCAATAGGAGCTTGTATGCCAAATAGCTTAAATAATGGATACCCGAATACAGCACCAAATAGCCCCGCAATAATCACCATAATTGCAGCAATCGCAGGCACACCACCAATTTGATCAGCCACAGCCATCGCAATCGGTGTTGTAACTGATTTAGGTAAAATGCTGGCTGTTAATTCAGGTGAAGCCCCCATTGATAGGGCAATACTGGCGCCCACAATCATCGACAGAAGACTACCAACTAAACAGACAGATAAAATGATTTTCCACTTTTGGCGTATTTGCGACAGTTGTTCGTAAAGCGGAAATGCCAACGCAACGACAGCAGGCTCTAGTAAATAATTCAGCCACTTATTTTGTGCCATATATTCTGTATAGGGCACATTCAGCCACAACAGCAAAGGGATAATAATGACAAGGCAAATAAGAAGTGGGTTCACAATAGGGTGTTGTAATCGTTTAGATATAAGACGTGCAAGATAAAAAACGATCAGAGTGATAAGAAGCCAGATCATTATTTTTCCTTATGGTGCGTAGCGACACCAATAACAATTAATACAACCAAACTACTGCCTAATGTACTAAGCAAAATGGGAAGGGTATTCATACTGATAAGATCGAGATAATCCATAAGCCCGACACCGACAGGCACGAACAACAGCGCCATGTGGCGAATAAGCAGATGGCAGCCCTCTTTTGCCCAGTGCGAAGGAATAAGCCCCATAGAAAGTACGGCGAAAAGAATAAGCATGCCGATAATACTGCCGGGAATAGCAACTCCGGTTAACGCTTGAATGCCTTTACCGAGAAAAAGACAAGCAAAGATGATCGCGAATGAGCGAATGTATTTCATAAACCCTTCAAATACGCCAAATAACAGATTCATCATACAATTAATTTGTGATCTGCGCCACATTTAATGCCATGATTTACTATTCAATTACGTTGATCTTAGCGGTAATTATGCAGGTGAGCCAAATAGGAAGAGTTATAGTTCAGACGCGAGGTATAACATGATGCCAGCAACTGCCATTAGAATAACTGACACTTTATGAACAATGTTATTTTTAACAATATTTTCCGTCGTAGATACAGGTGTTTCTTCTTTGTGGGGAGTCGGATCAACGTCTTGCTTTGGTTCTTTAAATGTATGAAATAGCCGACACGTTTTTTCAGGAAGAGGTACTCGAAAACCGTATTTAGGCACAACCTGAATAGGGATTGCCATCGCATTATTGTGTGTTAGCTTTTTATTAAGAGCAATAAAGAGTGAGTTTAAATCAAATTGATCGTGTACATTTTCTGTATCAGGTCCCAACTGTACAAATGTTTTATCAAACAAGGTTTGAGATGTTATGACCTCACCAGAGAAATAACATAAGACTTCTAACAAGCGCGATTCATGCAGTGTGAGACGAGTTTCAGTTTCATCATGCCATACTAATAAATTGAGATCCGGCTCAAAATCAACATCATGAAAACGGTAACAGCGGGTTAGGGCTTTCGTTGTCATAGTCATCACTTATTAGAATTAAAATGGAATGTGATAAACGTTGTCTACCACAAGATTGAACGCAACGATGTTATTGAGTGATTTTGGATTAAATCTGCTAGGTGTAAACGCTTTTCCTCTGCTTAAGTGTTGTTGCTATTTGAGTGAAGTTCAAACTTAGCAAGTGAGATATTGTCTCAAAAAAAAGCCCATTAACCGTAAAGGCTAATAGGCTTATTCTATTTGAGAAGATAATCGTTCATATTTCAGTGACTAATATGAAGCTCAATCTTTTTGTTTAACAAAATAAAATAACTGATTTAGCTAACACTGTTGTTGATATAGTCATACAGCGCTTTCAGTATTTTCATTTTATGTTCATTTGATTGGTTTTCTGTCGCCACGGCTTCAAAATTTTCCATGTAAGCGGGTAAATTATCTTGAAAGAAGTCTTGGCAGTGGTGCTTCCATTTTTGCTGTTCTTCGTAATTCAATGTCAGCGGGAAATTACGTGCACGGTAACGGAACAATAGCGGCTTAATGCGCTTATCTTCAACGTTAAGCTGAATTTCAGCCAGTGCTTCAGGTGTCGATTCGCGAATAATATCGATAGAAGAGCGATCAGAATTAGAGAAAAAACCATCATATAACATCGAATCGACATCGGTATTTTCTTTGTATTCACGCTGAACCGCAAAAATAGCCACCAGTTTTTCTCGTATTTCTGGGTGCTCTTTTAGAATTTGCAGATTTTTTAAACATTGAGCGCGATCAATACCAATACGATTGGCATCTTCTGCTTTTAATGTTTTCGCTGGGGCAAGAACAGGGCATTTATTTAAGTGAACCAATTTTACTGGTATTGGTAACTCGTCTGGTTTCAGCTCACTGCGCTTGGTGTACATACGCTCACGTATTTGATCGGCATCGAGCTCGATCAACGGCGTAGGATCTTGCGCAAGGTTAACCGTAATAACGGCATTTTTGTTATCAGGATGCCATGCCATAGGCACTATCCAGCTTGTATTGCCACACCCCACGCCAAACATGCCAGAAACATGCACTAAAGGCGTTAAGTTCACAATATCAACTAACTCTTGCAGCTTACGCTTATGACGTAAATCAAACAGGTAGTTAAATAACTTTGGCTGATTCGTTTTTAGTATTTTAGCTAACTCAATGGTTGCATACACATCGGCCATTGCATCGTGTGCGTTCGCATGTTCAATGCCATTCGCAACAGACAAGTGTTCTAGCTTAAAGCTTGGCAAACCTTCATCATTATTCGGCCAGTTTACACCTTCAGGGCGAAGGGCATAACAGGTACGCATAATATCAAGCAAATCCCAACGCGAGTTACCATTCTGCCAGCCCCATGCGTATGGGTCATAGAAATTACGGTAAAGGGTATAGCGTGTTACTTCATCATCAAAGCGCACATTGTTATAACCAATAACGCAGGTATTAGGTTTAGATAACTCTGCATGAATTTGGGCGATAAACTCTGGTTCAGATAGCCCTTTTTCTTGTGCCTCTTGTGGCGTGATACCTGTTATTAAACAGGCTTCTGGTGACGGTAAGTAGTCAACAGGAGGCTTACAGTAAATTACCAGTGGCTCACCGATAATGTTGAAATCCATATCTGTACGAACACCTGCAAATTGACATGCGCGATCGGTAGCTGGTGTTGCCCCGAAGGTTTCATAATCAATCCAATAGAGTGTTGGCGTATTGTCTTTTTTCATCATAATACCCTGACGCCATTAGAATCACTTAACGTCTATTTAGTGTGATTCGAATGGCTTACAAATAATGTACTGTTTGTAAGCACTAATTATATTCATGTGTATATGTACATACTTTTATATGCACATTACAACATACACGTCTTACATAAACAGCTTAGCAGTATTAAGCAGCTCTTTTAATTCAGAGAGCGTGCCTAAACCTTCAATTGATAACAAATGGGTAGCGGTGTCGTTAATCGTTTTGTAATCATTGCGATACCCAATATGTGCAGTATCTCGCAGCAACCCTTGAAGAGGCAAGGCTGAAAGACAAAATCATGCCAGAGTTAATAGAATCAGTAATGAATTGCGAAGTCATAACAGAAAATGAACAAGATTTCGTCACTTCAGACGACTTCGTTAGTTGATCGATCTGCTTAAAACAAGCTAAGCGCACTGGGTTGAATTCAACTGGGAAAGCTACCGCTAAAATGCCTAAGGATAATATTGCAGTGAGCAAGAAATATTAGGGGGAGGGTATGAATATTGAACGTTTGTTGGCCAAGTTTAATCTCAAGGGAATTAATTACAAACCATCACAAGGTGGCAAGGCTGTACTAAGCCTCGAGGAGCAATTGGCTATCGTGGAAGGAATTACCTGTCGGTTTTCATTTGTTGTTTGTGAAATATCTGTCGGATAAGAATCCGTCAGAGCGTTATACCTGTTAACCAGGGTTAGCTAAATTAGTAGGCTGGCTAACAGGTCACCTTCTAAGCCATTATCTTGACCATTTCTAATGGCATTATCCATTGCCCTTTGTAATAGATTATCTTTAGGCCCTTCCATGTAAGCTAGAGTATATAGATTAACTTTATAACAAACTTTGCCTTCAACATGTGACGCTGTACCTTCTGATTTCTCATATTCTAAATTTCGAATATTGTATGAAGACGCAGCCGTGAACTGTCCCAACCTTTCATTTGTATCAGGTGGTAATGACGTACATCCAGAAAGAATCATCAATGAAGGTAGAATAAAGCTTATTTTCATTTTAAATCTCATTTTATTAAACATAGTAAATTAATAACTCGATTGATACTTAATGCTTTACTAAGATCTATACCAAAACTGCAGAATGTAATGAATCATCTTGATTCTTTTATGTAAATTATTACTTACGCCCCATAATACGTACGATTCTTAGGAACAAGTTGATGATATCCATATAGAGTGCTGCCGCACTATCTACTGCATTATCTAACGTTTTAGGGATTTGATTTGCACGTCCCCAGTCATAACCAATGTAACCACAAAAGATTAAAACAACAGCCCAGTCTATCCATTCTTGGTGGATACCTAATACAAAAATTTGGAACAGTTCTACCAATATGACAACAAGTAACGCTATGGTTAACGCCCCCGAAATGCGAGCGAAAAATCTTGGAAATAACGTTCCAAGAAGCATCATGCAAGCCGTAACCAAACCTGTTACTTTTATAGCTTCTAGTACTAAATCGGGATCATAACTAGAAACCACAATATTAATAATTAGTCCGAATGGTACAACAACAAAGTTGTAGCCAATAAAGCTGATTAATGGATTTTCTGATTTACTAAATAAATAAACTCCAAAAAAACAACTTGCGAAATAACCCAATAGAAACACCCAAGGAGATACCGATAGTATCGAGTCAACTGAAATACTAGATACCATTAGCCAGTTAATACCAAAACCCCAGCATAGAACTGCACCTATGGTTAAGTTATAAAGCCTTGAACTAATTTGTGTAGCGAAAGGATCTTTACGCTCAAAAACGTTTGATTCCATCATTTCTTGAATACTCCTAAATTACATAACATATTATTCAACCATCCTAGATCACATATCCATCCTGAATTGGGATGTATGCGCTCTGTGATCGCTATATCTTTAGACATAGCGGAATAGAGGGGGGATTCATATTGCATCTTTTTATGAGCATGCTACCGCCCTTGAGTAACAGCCTCGCAGCCCAATATGACAGACAATTTACGGGTTATTATGCCTTAATGCCCGGCATTAAATGTTTGCTGTTTATCAACCTTATCAATGTAAATCCAAGTAAATATATTTAAAATTAATTGGTTGTGAAGGGTTGGCTTTCTTTGGGGCGTTCTTACTGCAAGATTGGGCAACCATTATTGTGGGTTTGTTAGCAGCATTGTCGCCTTAAGAGTGTTGTTAGTTGGAATTACCACATATCCCAAGCTTGAGCTTCAATTTCATTTTCAACACCGTCTGGTAGGTCGCTGAAGAAATCGAGTTGTGTAATTTCTTCAACTTCATCAACAGTTGTAATGAAAGAGGGTAATTCAGAAGAAGATATTTTTCGGTGTGGAAGAATGAATGCAATTGCATCATTGTAGTTTGGATCGAGAATGACTTTATAGAAACGATTGGGGATGTAGACACCGTTACCAATATACGTTTCATTACCATCCCAAATAGGACCGGATACAACATAAAGCTCGCTGTAAGTATTGGCCCATTCACGTACTTTTTCTTCAAGGCCTTTCCATCCCCCGCGGTTAAAGCCTGGTAGTTGTGGTGCCATGTTCGACATTAAGAAGCTTTCTTGCATCGATACTTGGGAGAAGTCCATTGTTCCAGACGGCGCTAAGTGGCCTCGGTCATAACCTGTTTTTGAATAGTCACTGCTTGTTGCACGAAAAGCGTCTGGTAAGTCTTTATCAATACGAAAGCTGTTAGAGCGCTTATAGAAAGCATTCACACTCTCTTTAGTGATGTGGTAAGAAACCCAATTAGAGACTTTATTCTGGTAGTTATACCCAGCGGCATAACCATCTCGACATAGAATTTGGTCACTATCATTTGGTGTACCTTTATCTAGGTGCTGATTACAGACTGCAGCTGAAGTAGATAGCGATAGGGTAATACTAAATATTGCGATTAAGAGGTGTTTCATGTCTTGTCCGTATTATATAAATGTATAAGACGGGCGATAGTATTGGCTGTGGGTATGTGTTGGTATTGATATATACATAGATTGTGATGGGTGTTTTTTATGAGTTACCGTTATGGGATTTTGAGCCATTTTTCAACAATATTAGTTAGATAGGCTCTTTTTAGGGCTCCAAGTTACCTCAAGCTGCTCGTTTCAGTGATAATCTATTAGGCTCTAGGCAAGGCTGAAAAACAAAATCATGCCAGAGTTAATAGAATCAGTAATGAATTGCGAAGTCATGACAGAAAATGAACAAGATTTCGTCACTTCAGACGACATCGTTAGCTGGTGGCAGAAACGACGCTCTAAGTCGTTCCTCACTTATGTTCGGCGCTTACGACTAGAGAGTTAGAAATACCACGTGTATCGATTACGAGGTGACGTCTATTATTGCCTGTAAGCTACAATTCGTATTGTTCTAAGTTATTTATTATTAGTATGGATATAGAGCAAAGTAAGGCGATAAATATGACAGATTCAATTGATGTTTATGATGCTATCGTGGCCGCAGACGAAAAATTTATGAGTACGTTCAGCCAAGGAGATGCGCAAGGTATTGCGGCCCTCTATACCGAAAAAGGGCAATTTCTTCCTCCTAACGGTGATTTTGTTATGGGTAGAGAGGCTATTCAGGCAACATTTCAAGCTTTTATGGATATGGGCATAAAAGTGATTAAGTTAGAAGCTCTGGAAGTGGAGGGGTACGGTGATACAGCCTCAGAAGTTGGTAGATACATTCTTGAAGGTGAGGGAGGTAAAGTGTTGGACAAGGGCAAGTTCCTCGTCATTTGGAAGAAAGAGGTTGGCCAATGGAAGTTGCACCGCGACATGATTAATACAAGTATGCCAGCACCGGAGTAATCACATAACAAACCATCATATGATGCGTTTTATTTGGCATTTTTGGTATGGAGTGTGGTGCGCTTAGTCGGTAACTTGATTTAGATATGGTTTTATCTATAAAGCCGTCTGTAGGCGGCTTTTCACTTAAACTCGGTGTACTTCTTTACATTTTCAGTGTGCTCGATGGGCTTTCTCACCAAGTTACGATTTATCCTCAATTTCACACACTATGATCATTTCGTGCTTAAAAGTGCATTGGTTAAGTAAGAACACACATACAAAGCAATCAATACGATGTTTATTACACCCGGCATAGTATAATCGGTCTGGTAATTAAGGCGTTCGCACATGTTGTTGCGGTGTTATGTTTCAGGAGAGCGAGTGGGCCTTTAGTTTCAGCACTAAAAATAGAGAAATAGATACACGGTTGTGCGTGAATTTATTAGTTTCCAAAAAACAGACTTACCTTATCGGTGAATCTTATATCAAACAGTGATTATAGTTATTTCATGAAATCTACTACCAACAGACTCGATCGTTTTATTAGCCAGAATAGTCCTTTTTCTATTTCAGATACACGCCTTTTAATTGCTCAAAAACGGATCCTTTTGGATGGGCATGTTGCACATTCAAATCAGCAGAAAGTGACGAAATTCACTTATGTCGAATTAGATGGTAACTGCTTACAAGATAATAATCCGCTTTATATCATGCTGAATAAACCCAAGGGGGTTGTTAGCGCGACGAAAGACATAAAACATTCTACGGTGTTAGACCTTATTCAGCACCCTCAGAAGAACGAACTGCATATTGTTGGGCGCTTAGATTTTAATACAACGGGATTGGTGTTATTGACTAATGATGGGGCATGGTCTCGCAAGATAAGTTTACCCGAGACAAAGCTCGCAAAGGTGTATGAGGTTACTTTGTCTAAGCCATTAACGGAAGAGTATGTGGCTGTTTTTCGAGAGGGTATCTATTTTGGTTATGAAGACATTACAACTAAGCCTGCTTGTTTAGAGATACTCTCTGAGTATACAGCTAGGCTCTCACTGGTTGAAGGCAAGTATCATCAAGTTAAACGAATGTTTGGTTTTTTTCAAAACGAAGTATTGGAGCTTCATCGAGCTTCTGTGGGGAACATTTCTCTAGAGGGGCTTGAAGAGGGGCACAGTCGGCTGCTCACAAAAAAGGAGCTGATGACATGTTAATAATGCAGATTACGATGGATTACTGTTCGTAAGTAAAAGGACAGGAAGGGCGACAAGAACTTAAGTTTTTAGTTTAACAGGCTCGATAACTACCTTGTTCCCTTCTGATCACACATTCAGTTCTGAGCCTTCTTATAATTCCATTTGACGAATGAAAGCAGCAGATAGATGTTTCCCAAACTATTGCCAATCTTTCTAACCTGAGTCGTCATAAAAACCTCCGTTATCACTATTTCACCAATTACAATAAAAAGATAAGACTACGAATCTTTTTTATCCTTCCCAGAAAAACTTAATTACGACCGATAATACTGAATGAGACCTTAATTTTATAACGATGTTTAATCTTATCCATTGCAATGGTTCGATGTCGAACTATAATCGAGCAAGAAAGAAATGCACTTTCAGGCGGAGTTGAATGGGATTTCGAATGAAAGAGAAGCTAGCACTGGTCATTATGATTGCTTTGTCTTCTTCTGTTTCATCTGACGAAATTAAGCAGCTAAACCCAGGAGATTTAACGCAAGTTAATACCTACGTTACATGTGAGGCAGGATCAACTGACTGCATGGCCACTAGCGGTGTTTCTTACTACTTTTAAACCTTTTGGAGGATCAACATGAAAAAGCAAATTCTATCGGCACTTATTGGATTAACTATTGTTTCTGGCTCTGCGTTCGCGGCTAAAGAAGTACATAAACCAGACCAAAATTTTATTAGCGTAATTGCCGAGGCTGGTATCACCCAAGAGAACTGGGACAACGGCAAGAACAGCAAGCTTATAATGAAGAACGCATACCGCATGACTCCACATGTTGAGGTATCTACGCGTTCAAATGATGTTCACCGTCTTGAAAACCCTGTTGGATTCGATTTGGCAAGCTATCAAGGCAATGACTTTGATGGACCGCTAAGTCTTGATATCTTGATGCGCGATAGACTGAATATGGAAACCGTCGTTATTACGAAGGACGGAAAGCTCATTGACGAATATTACTGGAATGGCACTAGCAAAGATTCAACTCACCTACAAATGTCCGTAACTAAATCATTTACGTCTCTTACTGCTAGTATTTTTGCTGCTAAGGGGATGATTGATATGAGTAAACCAATCACTGATTACTTGCCTGAGCTTAAAGCGTCAAAAGGATTTAGTCGAGCAACTGTTCAGGAAGTTGCTGATATGAGGTCAGGAATCAAAATTAACTTCTCTGAAGGCTTGCTTTGGGATGACCGAATGAGCAACGTACAAAACTGGAATGGTGAAAACAAATACCCTGAACTTAAAGGCATTATAGACTTTGCTTCTCTTGTCGGCGAAAGAGATGATCATGGCGCTGGTGAGTATTACGATTACCAATGTACTAATACAGAGATGCTGGCGAAAGTTGTTGAGCGAGTAACTGGCGACACTATGTCAGATGTGTTTGAAGAAAACATTTGGTCTAAGGTTGGCTTTGAACATGATGCGAAGTGGATGTCGAACAATGACGGAGAGGTGATAGCTTCTGGTGGCCTTAACATAACGACGCGTGATGTTAACCGAATGATGTTTGTTCTTATTAACGAAGGTAAGAACCTGAAGGGCGAACAAATCATTCCGAAGAAGTTCATCGATAACTTGCTAGAAGGTGATGACGATGTTCGTTCAGCGTGGCTTCTAGGTAAGGAAACAGTGATCACTAATGACGCATGGTATAAAGATCAGATCCGAGTATTCAACATTGAAGGTCATAAGTTTATCGCGTTCTTTGGCATTCATGGTCAGATTACTGTTGGCGAACCGAGCACTGGTATTGTTATCGCAATGAACTCAGCCCAAGATGAGATGGAAGGAATTCGTGCATTTGGCATCACTCTTAAGCAGGTAATCCCGACAATCCTGAAAGGCGTAAGTGCAGAGGCCGCTAAATAGTACAAACCGAACGGCGTAAAAGCCTGCTCAAGTAGCAGGCTTTTTTATCCGCTAAAGCGTAGAGTCGCAGATTCTATTTACTTTGGTTAGTGCGTCTAATCGCTCAATGTCTCTGCTTTCTTCTATATCTATATAACGTTTCAACACTTATGGAATATATTTCATCGAGTAAAAGTGGCTGCCCTCATAAATCTTGTGTATCCGCGAGTAATTGGGCATAACGTTCCATCGGAATGTTCATTTCCTCTTGTAACCATTTACCTTTAGTCAGCAGTTCTTCTTTGTTGAGCGAGGGGATATCGTCTTTGAAGGCAAGTACGATCGTATTTCCACCTTCTACTTCGAAACTGAGTAGTCGGTTTTTAAATTCGATTGCGAGTAATTTATCTAGCCCTTCTCGTAACTTGAGTGCCGTATGGCAGATGTTGAGCACGAGAACACCTTGATTGTTGAGTGCATTTTTACAATCACGCAAGTAGGATGCTTGTACTTGTTTTGGTTCCATGCCTTCTGAATTGTATAGATCTGAAAAGATTATATCGCTTTTTAGATTGCTGTTCTTCATGTAGTTCACAGCATTGTCTATATAAAGGAAGAGACGATCAGTATCGGGTAAGTAAAAATACTCTTTGGCAATCTTCGCCACTGCTTCACGGTATTCAATTGCGTGTACGTTCAACTCGGAGAAACTATTAAGTAGGTTCTTTGTTATTGAGCCTGCGCCTAGCCCCATGACGGTGGCTGTTTTTACTGTGGGGATAAAAAATAAACCTGCCATCATGGCTTGGGTGTAGCTGAGGTGTAATCTATTAATATTATTTAGCTTCATGCAGCTTTGATAGATTTTCCCATCAAAGCTGAGGATCCGGCTGGTTCTTGTTTGGTAAACATAAATTGGGCCGTGATCATCTATTGTTGTTGAGATACAAGTTCCATTGATATCCATGGTATTTTAATACCTCTTAAAGAAGGGTATATAACGAGTAGGGCATTATAACGGAAAATAATACCTTTGACCTTGCCTGTATCAAACGGCATCGAGTTGGTTGCGTTTTGATGCTCTGACTGAAAAATATAATTTTATAAAAGAAATCAAGTCACTGATGGCGTATACATATGAATGTATTAATACGATTTATTACTGCAGCTCTTGAGCGTTAGGCCTATATTCTCTACAATAGCGCACTTTTTATTTACGACAGGTCACAAACATGAACGATACTAACTCACGCCCAGAATTACCGGATCACCTTGCGGGTAACCCTCGTAGCCCGCACCATGTGGCAGAAGTTTTCGAGCATGAAATTGGTATTCTGCTTAATGGTAAAGAGCGTTTCGATGTTGAAGAATATTGCATCAGTGAAGGTTGGGTAAAAGTCGCATCACACAAAGCATTAGACCGTCGCGGTCAACCGCTTATTGTTACGGTAAAAGGAACGGTTAAAGCGTTTTATAAGTAAGACGTATTGAAAAACCGATAACTTAGCCAGCGGTAATCCCCCTTTGAGTTGGCGCAATAGTTACGAAGTTTTGCAATACCACTTACGATCAGCACCAAAAAATGGCCTAAAGAAATTTAGGCCCTATGTATTCTTGATATCCAACCAAACATTACTGCTATGCTCTATCTCAAGGGCTTGTTTCAATGATAAATCATTCCACTATCATTTTTCCCATTATCAAAGTGATAGCGATTTATTAAATTGATAGGAATTAAACCCGTAGTAAGAATCATACTCAATTGGCTGTTTTTGTTATTAATTAACCGAAAATTCAGTCTATTGACCTTAATCACACTCTTTACCTTTCTTTCGACATTCGTCACGAATTTCCTTCTTATTTATCGTGTTTTAAAAGTTTGGCTCAGTAGTTGCTCAATTGAATGCATTACGAGGTAAATCAATGCATTTATCTCACTTTCTGAGCCCTACGCATTGCACGACGAAATGTGCTGGCTGTAATAACAAAAAGAAACAGCATCAAGGAGATTTATCATGGGAGACATCATGCGTCCCGTTCCATTTGGCGAGCTTCTCAATCGTATGTTTAGCGAATACAAAGAGAGCAAGTCCATTTTTGGAATCCCATCGAAGCAGTTTTATCGTAAAGATAATGCCAAAAGCTTATCCGTTTGGGGCGAACATTGTGAAACACCCGTAGGGCCAGCAGCCGGTCCACACACGCAGTTGGCACAAAATATTATTTGTTCGTGGTTAGCGGGCGGACGTTTCATGGAGCTTAAAACTGTCCAAAAATTGGATCAGTTAGAAATTGCAAAACCGTGTATTGATGCAGAAGATGAGTGCTTCAATACGGAATGGTCTACCGAGTTCACTTTAGTTAAAGCATACGATGAATACTTAAAAGCATGGATTGCGCTACACCTGCTGGAAGAAGTCTTTGACCCTCGTACAGAAGGGGAAGATAAGTCATTTGTTTTCAATATGAGCGTTGGTTATGACTTGGCTGGTATTGAAACTGCTCCAATGCAGAAATATATCGATGATATGGTCGATTCTAGCCAACATGAGAATTTCCATGCGTATGTTGCAGAGTTAAAAACCTTCATTAGCGATCCTGCATTTATTAAAACTTACGGCTTTGAGCACCGTCTTTCACGTTTAGAGAGCTTACCCGCCAGTATTTCGACTCAACTAACACGTGGTGTTACGTTATCGACCATGCACGGTTGCCCACCAAATGAAATCGAAGCAATTTGTCGTTACATGATTGCTGATAAAAATATCAATACCTTCGTAAAATTAAACCCAACATTACTTGGTTATACGCGTGTTCGTAGCATTATGGATAACGCTGGCTTTGATTATATTTCCTTAAGTGAAGAATCATTTAGTCACGATTTACAAATTGAACCTGCGAAAGCCATGCTTCACCGTTTGGTTGATTTAGGTAAAGAAAAGGGCATTGGCTTTGGTGTTAAATTAACTAATACCTTAGGCACGCTGAACAAAAAAGGCCGCTTGCCAGACAAAGAAATGTACATGTCGGGCCGTGCTTTATTTCCATTATCTATTAACGTCGCGCTTGAATTGTCGCGTGAATTTAATGGTACCTTGCCTATCTCATATTCTGGCGGCGCAAGTAAATTCAATATCAAAGAGATTTTTGATACGGGTATTCGTCCTATCACGATGGCAACCGATCTGCTGAAGCCTGGTGGTTATTTACGTTTAGCCGATTGTGCCAAAGAGCTGGAAACAAGCAGCGAATGGGGCATGGGTAAAGTTGATTTAGTGAAACTAGAAGCCTTGGCAGCTAAATCCTTAGTGGCGGAATACACGCAAAAAGAATGGCGTGGACCAGAAGAAATCAGTGTGAAAAAAGCGTTGCCATTAACCGACTGTTACGTTGCGCCTTGTGTAACTGCATGTCCTATCAGCCAAGACATTCCTGAATATATTCGTTTGATGGGTTTAAGTCAGTATACCGAAGCGCTGGAAGTGATTTATTCACGTAATGCGCTACCTGCAATTACAGGGCATATTTGTGATCACCAGTGCCAGTACAACTGTACCCGTCGTGATTACGAAGGTGCATTGAACATTCGTGAAATGAAAAAGGTTGCCCTTGCAAAAGGTTGGGAAGGCTATAAAGCCAAATGGCATGCACCGGATTTAGACAATGAAAAGCACCCAGTTGCTGTGATTGGTGCGGGTCCTTCTGGTTTATCTGCGGCCTACTTTATGGCACGTGCGGGTCATCCTGTAACGGTTTTTGAGAAAGAACATAATGCAGGTGGTGTGGTTAAAAATATCATTCCTCAATTCCGTATTCCTGCCGAAGTGATTCAACATGATATCGACTTTGTGCAAGATCATGGTGTGAATATCGAATACGGCTGTAATCCGCATATGACGGTGGATACACTGAAATCGAGTGGCTTTAAATATGTATGTTTGGGTATAGGGGCAGATAAAGGCAACCCTATGTCGCTAACGGGTGATAACACCAATGTGTTCAAGTCGTTAGAGTTCTTACGTAGTTTTAATGATGGCGAATTTACAGCTAGCTCTGAACACACTCCAATGCATACATTGGGTAAGCATGTTGCCGTTGTTGGTGCAGGCAATACAGCAATGGATAGTGCAAGAGCGGCATTGCAAGTCGATGGTGTTGAAACTGTCACTGTATTGTACCGTCGCACATTGGCTGAGATGCCTGCTTATAAAGAAGAATATGACGAAGCCGTTGAAGATGGTGTGAAGTTCATGTTCTTGACTAACCCAGAAGAGTTTAATGCTGACGGTACGGTAGTTGCCCGAGTTATGAAGTTGGGTGAGCCTGATGAAAAAGGGCGCCGTCGTCCGGTTGCAACCGATGAAACGGTTGAGCTGCATGTCGATGCGCTTATTACCGCTGTTGGTGAGCAAAGCAATCGCGATGCACTTACCCGTATTGGTATTCCGATGGGCGAAGATGGTTGGCCTGTCGTGAATAGTGAAACAGGTGAAACCAGTGTCGAGAATGTATTCCTAATGGGCGATGCAAGTACAGGCCCATCATCCATTGTTTCTGCCATTTCTGGTGGACGTAAAGCTGCAACAACGATTCTTGCGCGAGAAGCTCAAAATGATGACTTAATTGCCGTGAAATCAGATGTGAAAGTGGACGATGTTTATGCCCGTAAAGGGGAAATTCAAGTCAAGCTGATTGAAGCTAATATGCTTGAAATTGATGACCATGAAGCGTTTATCCAACAAGAATCTCAGCGTTGCTTAGAGTGCTCGTATGTTTGTAGCAAGTGTGTCGACGTATGTCCTAACCGTGCAAACATTTCTCTGCCTATTCCGGGCTTCCGTGATCAGTTCCAAACAATACACCTCGATGCTTACTGTAATGAATGTGGTAACTGTGCCCAGTTCTGCCCATGGGACAGCAAACCGTACAAAGATAAGTTCACTCTGTTTAACCTACGTGATGATTTTACCAATAGCACAAATGCAGGCTTCTATATCGAAGGAACTGAAGTGCTAGTACGTTCTGAAGGGGAAATTTACACCTTCAGCATCAATGAGCAAAGTGAACTCGATATGCCAGAGTCGTTAGCCGATGAAGCAACCATTATTAGCTACGTGCATGCACATCATAGCTACCTACTTGGCAAAGTGGACGTATAGGTAAGGAGTAAGGGAATGTTATTACTTAAAAACGCAACTGCTGTGCAATTTGAACCTGCATTTATTAAAGAAGGCGTCGATATTGCGATTGATGGCAGCACAATTAAAGAAGTTGGCGCTAATCTTTCAATGAAATATCCAGATGCCATCGTAAAAGAGATGCATGGCAAGCTCGTTATGCCAGGTTTGGTGTGTTCACATAACCATTTCTACTCAGGGTTAGCCCGTGGTGTAATGGCAGATATTCAACCAAGCCCTGATTTCATCTCGATCCTGAAGAATCTCTGGTGGCGTATGGATCGCGCCTTAGATGAAGAAGCGGTGTATTACAGCGGTTTAATTTGTTCACTTGAAGCGATTAAAAGTGGTTGTACATCGGTTATCGACCATCATGCGTCACCAAATTACATTGGTGGTTCACTCAGTACGATGCGTAAAGGTTTCATCAAAGCTGGTCTTCGCGGCATGACTTGTTTTGAGACCACAGATCGCAATGGTGGCATGAAAGAGATGATGGCGGGTGTTGAAGAAAATATCGCTTTTGCTCAGCTGATTGATCGTGCAAAAGAAGAAGGCACTGAACCGTATTTAGTCGAAGCCCATATTGGTGCTCATGCACCGTTTACGGTAACTAACGACGGCTTAGCCATGATGGCCGAAGCTGTGCAAGCGACAGGGCGTGGTATTCATGTGCATGTGGCAGAAGATCGCTACGATGTAACGCACAGTCACCACCATTATGGTCAAGATATTGTAGAGCGTTTAGATAGCTTCGGGCTGATTAATGAGAAGACCTTGCTAGCACACGGCTTGTTCTTATCCGATCGTGATATCGATATTTTAAATGCGAAAGATGGTTTCTTGGTGCATAACGCACGTTCAAACATGAACAATAATGTGGGCTATAACAACAAGCTTACTCGCTTCAAAAATGTCGCTTTAGGCACAGATGGAATAGGGGCGGATATGCTTGAAGAATTGAAGTTCTCGTTCTTTAAACACCGTGATGCTGGTGGTCCGTTATGGCCAGACAGTTTCATGAAGAACCTCTGGAATGGTAACGAGATTTTAGCCCGTAACTTTGGTGCTAAGTTCGGTCGACTTGAAGCAGATAATAAGGCTGATTTAACCATCTTGGATTACACCAGCCCAACGCCATTTGTTGCTGATAACCTTGCAGGTCATGTCGCTTTTGGTATGAATGCGGGTAATGTGAACAGCGTGATGGTGGAAGGGCGCTTCGTATACGAAGATCGTGCATTCCCGTTTGATATCGCACCTATTTATGCAGAAGCCAGCAAAGTGGCACAGCGTTTATGGAAAACCATGGATCAATTAGACTAATGTGAGATCCCGTTATGGATACGGTTAATACTAGATTCAAGCTGGCAGAAGCCACTGGAGAAGCGAAGTATATTGCCGACCGCCATTACGAAGGACTATTGGAAGGGCGGTTTTTCCGCTCTTCTTGTTCTAGAGGCGTAATTAAAGCGGTTTATGTACCGGAATTACCTGAAGGCTACCATTTGTTTGGTGCCAAAGATGTTCCGGGACACAATGTATTGCCAATTGTTGAAATCGATTGGCCAGCATTCGCTGATAAAGAAGTACGTTACGTTGGCCAAGTGATTTTCTTATTAGTTGGTCTTGTTCCTGATGTTATCGAGCAATTACTGCAACAAATAAAGGTAGAATATTCGCCGCTGACACCTGCTTATACTATTGAACAATCAAAAGCACTTATCGATGGCGCCATTCATTCAACAGACAATGTATTTGATTCCCATGCGTTGACGAAAGGTGATATCGACGAGGGCTTTGCACAAGCAGTTACCATTATTGAAGAAACATGCAGTACGGGTTATCAAGAACATATTTACTTAGAAACACAAGGTGTGGTTGGTTACCCACAAGATGGCAAAGTGGTTATAGAAGGTTCGATGCAATGCCCGTGGTATGTGCATCACTGTATGGCTGTTGTGCTTGGTCATGATCATGTGCGTGCGATTCAATGCCCAACGGGGGGCGGCTTTGGTGGTAAGGAAGATTACCCTGATGTACTTGCCGGTCCGTTAGCTGTTGCGGTAGAAAAGCTGCAGCAACCGATTCGAATTGTATTAGAACGCAGTGAAGATATTGCGTTTACCTCCAAGCGACACCCTGTCGCATTTCACTACCGTACAGGTATTGATAAGCATGGAAACATTGTCGCGATGGACGTGACATTCGATGTGAATTCCGGTGCTTACCTTAGCCTTTCTGGCATTGTGCTTCAGCGTTCGATCACAACTGTCACCAATGTGTACGATATTCCTAATGTACGTGTCGAAGGGCATGCTTGGGCAACCAATACTGTGCCTACAGGTGCATTCCGCGGGTTTGGCTCACCGCAGACTTGTTTCTGCATCGAAACTCACCTTAATCACGTTGCAAAGCAATTAGGCCAAGATCCTGCTGCCTTTAAGCAACGTCATTTTTTACAATCAGATTCGACTACATTAACGGGCGCGAAGATCTTTGGTGATCTGGTACTCGATCAAATGATGGCACGTATTACTGACTTATCTGACTATTATCAAAAAACACGATCTTATTTGGATCAAGCGCCGAATACAGCAACCCGTAAAGGGATTGGTATGGCTATTTTCCAACATGGCTGTGGCTTTGCGGGGGATTTAGAAGATACCTTGGTACGCGCTAAAGTTCGCTTGGTTAAAGAATCTGATGGCAATGTTTATATTTTGGCATCGAACACTGATATTGGTCAGGGGTTAAGCTTAACCTTCTGTAAAATTGTGGCAGATAGTCTCTGCAAATCGCTTGAATCGGTGCATTTAGCGACACCTGATACCGGTGTTGTGCCTGATTCTGGTCCTACTGTTGCTTCGCGATCGATCGTTATTGTCGGCTATTTACTCGAAAAAGCAGCTGAAAAGCTGAAATCTTGCTGGGTAGAGGGTGAACATCAAGAGCTAGAAGAAGTGTATCGAAAGCCTGACTATCACGTATGGGATCAAAATACGTATCAAGGCAATGCCTACCAAGTGACTAGCTATGGTGTGAATGTCGTGGAAGTTGATGTCGATATGGCAACTGGTGAAACACAAATAACGGGCGCATGGGCGGTATACGATATTGGGCGTGCGATTGATGCTCAGGTATTTAAAGGCCAAATTGATGGCGGGTTAGTGCAAGCTCTTGGCTATGGCAGCTGTGAAAAAATGGAACTGACTAGCGATGGGGTGTTTGCTCAGAAAACCATGGCTGATTATGTGATTCCAACCGCACTGGATGTGCCATCCATTGAAAGTGATTTGGTGGATAATCCATACCCATATGGTCCTAATGGTGCCAAAGGGGGCGGTGAACTAACTCATAATGGCGGAGCCGCTGCATTTGCCGCTGCCGTTGAGTTAGCGATTGGTAAACCATTTTCATCTATTCCAGTTACGCCCGAAAAAGTATGCGAAGCGTTATATGCAGAAAATAAAGCGATTGTTAAGGCTGTTGTTATAAAAGCGAATGAATCAGGGAGCGCAGTATGAATATCAAGGAGAACAAGATGAAAATTGAATTTTTCCTTAATAATGAATGTGTCTCCGTGGATGCAGATCCGATGCAATCATTATTGAATACATTACGCGGTAACCTGAAAAAGACAGCAACGAAAGAAGGTTGTGGTGAAGGTGAGTGTGGGGCGTGTTCTGTTTTATTTAATGGACAATTAGTAAATGCTTGCATGATGCCCACCGCACAAGCGGAAGGCGCAGATATTATGACGCTCGAAGGCTTAAGGCAAACCGCTAAAGGTCAGTGCGTGATTGATGCGTTGTTAGAAGCAAAAGGGGTGCAATGTGGGTTTTGTACGCCAGGAATGGTATTGGCGTTGTACGCATTATTAAATGGCCGAAGCGATCCGACACAGCACCCAACCGAAAAAGAAATTCGTACTGCTATTTCAGGTAACCTCTGCCGTTGCACGGGTTACGGAATGATTATCGATGCAGCGAATATTGCGGCCACTAAAGGGGAAGGATTATGGTAACGGTATATCGTCCAGATACTTTAGAACAGGCATTAGACAAATTAGCCGTGGGTGAGCATACCTTATTTTCAGGTGGCACTGATTTAATGGTAAGGCACACTGCACGACCGGGAATAACCCCCAATTTTAAACACGATGTTATTTTTCTGGATGCTATTGAAGAGTTACAACATATAACGCCGATTGAACTAGATCCTGATTTGGGTGAAGAGGCTGGTTTACAGTCTGGTTTGTATCAATCTGGTCTATGTATTGGTGCTGGTGTTAGCTTGCACGACATTGAAATTAATCCGCTAGTGCCTGATGTACTACGCCAAAGTGTCGCTAATATTGCCGCGCCAGCATTGCGTAACCGCGCCACAATGGCGGGTAATATTTGTAATGCCTCACCCGCAGCTGATTCGTTACCTGCTTTGTATTTGCTTGATGCGAAGCTTGTTCTATCGTCGATTCATGGTCAACGTGAAATACCGATAACCAACTTTATTACCGGCCCTGGCAGAACGAGCTTACAGCAAGGAGAAGTACTGACTCATGTGATAATTCCTAAGGCAGATCTTCCCGTTACGTTTTATCACAAAGTCGGCACACGGGCGGCGAATGCTTTAACTAAACTGTCGGTTGCTGGGTTAGCAAAAGTTGAGCAAGGTAAAGTGGTAGATTGGCGAGTCGCGTTTGGGGCTGTGGGTCCAACTGTCGTGCGCAGTACTGTTTTAGAGCAGAAAATTATTGGTCAGCCTGTTGAGATGCTACGTGAGCCGTTATTTATTGAAAATATACTGAGTGGCTACAGCAAAGTAATTTGTCCTATCGATGATCAACGTTCGACAGCGCAATATCGACACAGGGCGTCATTGAATTTATTAGAGCGCTGGTTAACTCAACTTGCCTAAGTAGTGAATTACTAGTCTGTTTTATCTTCAAGAGGTTGTTGCTTATTGCAATAGCCTCTTTTATTTTGAGGTGTATAAAGGCAGCCAGAAGTTAGGATTAAAAACGTTCATCATAACCATCAGTAATCTGAATTGTAGGTGAGTGCAGATGATCATATAACGCGCATCATTGAAATATCCATAATGAAAATGTGATGCAAAAGCTAATTGATGCACTAGATGAAAAAGGTTACTACATCTGGGATGATTTTATGTCTGCTACGCAGGTTGAACAGCTCAAATCATGTCTGCCTGAAAATTGGAAACAAGCTTGTATTGGGCGTAACGAGGACGTTACGCGAATTGAATCAATTCGTAGTGATAAAATTCATTGGCTAGCACCCAATCAAGGCGAGCCTGTTGAAGCATTTCTTAACCAAATGGAAGATATTCGCCACAAGGTAAATCAACATTTCTATCTGGGTTTATTTGAGTATGAAGCACACTTTGCGAAGTATGAAAAAGGGGATTTCTATAAGAAGCACCTTGATTGCTTCCGTGGCAATGAAAATCGCCGATTAACTACTGTTTTTTATATGAATGACAGTTGGACTGAAGAAGATGGTGGCGAGCTGGTTGTTTATGATTTAGATGATAATGTCATCGCTAAACTTCCACCTAAATCAGGTCGCTTGTTTGTGTTTTTATCTGAACAGTTCCCACACGAAGTATTACCCACCAATAAACAGCGATTTAGTATTGCAGGTTGGTTCCGTATTAACGGTGTGAAAGACAATGTTCTCGATATCGCGCGGTAATACCAACCTAGACAAATATTTGACCATTTATACCAAATTCAGAATGGTATGAAACGGGCTGTGGTAAGAAATAAATGGGGTCTCTGTTCATTTTAAAATGAACAGAGACCCTATTAAATTGATCACAAGCTTAATGGCGATTAATCGTAATATCTGAAACAAAGCCGTGTTCAGTACCCACAAGCGCTTGCTTCAACATGTGTGCGGCTTCTTCTGCTGTCATAAACGAAGAGGTATCAAATTCTTTACCACTCGTTTTCCAGAAGTCAGTCGCCATTCCACCAGGGTAAACCGCGATAAGTTTCATTGGGCAGCCTTTCAATTCTAGGCGAACCGATTCTACTAATCCACGTACCGCCCATTTTGCAGCGCAATAGGTTGATTCTTCAGCTTTAGCTGCTTGTGCAGCCGTCGACATCACAACGACGACATTGACTTTATGATTACGGTAACGCTTCACTAATTCGCGCAATAAGAAAATCGTTGAGGTCACGTTGTTTTGAATTAACTGGCTGATTGCTTCAGGATCTTGCTGTTCGATAGGGCCAAAATAACCACTGCCAGCACAATGAATAACGGTATCTGGTGCGCACTCTAAAGAATCCAATAATGCTTCGACGTCTGTGGCTTTACCGAGGTCTGCTTGTTTAACCTGTACTTTTTCTGGCATATTGGCAGCTACGTTTTCAAGGCGTTGTGCATTTCGCCCTGTGATCAGTAATGGTTTTCCTTCTGTGCTGTACAAGTGTGCTAATGCTGCACCTAAACCGCTACTTGCGCCTGTAATTACAATCATAAAATGCCTTTATTAATGGGGTTTTGTTTAAAAAGACAAAGCCACGGTTTAATGATTTTCTTTATCTTCATTCTTTTTGTAATAGTTTTGAATTTTTTGCTCAAAGAACTTAGTTAAAGTTAGGCCTGTCTTCTTTTTGATTAAGGCGGCAATGATAGCCAAAATAATGAATCCAAATACAACACTCATAACCCCTCCTAGGTGTACCTATGTTACTTGTTATACACTAATTACCCATTAATTATACCTTATGAATAATTGATTTAATGGTGACTTGTCTGTTATTGGGATTGTGATCAAGGTAGTTGAAAAATAGCCATCGTCTTGATTATAATTCCAGCATCATATCTATCGGAGCTAACGCCATAATGAACAACTAACTTACCGACATCCAATGACTATTCATTATTTGGACACTCGGGGTTAGTGGGCGTTACTTTGTCACAGTACAGTTATATCTTGCTTCTTCTTGCGGCAATCACACCTAAGTAACGGCTTAGACCCCTTTTACATTTCGTTCGTAAGGGGAGGTATTCTTATGCCTGCATTAATCACACATCAATTGTCATTCCAACTCGATACTGGGGAGTGGCTATTTCACAACTTAAATTTCACCCTACCTAATGGTATTACAGGGTTGGTGGGTCGTAATGGGGTAGGGAAATCTGTTTTTCTCTCATTGTTATTGAGTAAGCTTTCACCAACTCAGGGTTCTGTAACTTGCCAAGGCCAGGTTGCTTATTACTCTCAATTACCTTCTGAACTACTGGATGGTAATACCCGTATCTCTGATTATTTAGGCGTTACCGATAAATTGCTGGCACTTCGATCCATTGAGCTGGGAGACTGTAAGCAAGAATATTTTGATGTAATTGGCGATGATTGGGATATAGAAATTCGATTACAGCAAGTGTTAAAGACATTGCGCATTGAGTTGGAATTGAATACGTATTGCCATACGTTAAGCGGTGGTCAATTAGCCCTTTTGCAGTTGTATAAACTGTTCGAATCTAATGCTGAAATATTACTGCTTGATGAACCGTCTAATCATTTAGATTCTGCCGGTAAGCGTTGGCTCATTAATCGATTACAACAATTCGAAGGGCAAATACTCTTGGTTAGCCATGATAGAAGCTTGCTAAAACATGTCGATGCTATTTATCAGCTAACAGGTTTAGGACTAACGTTTTTCAGCGGAAATTACGATGTATATCAAGAGCTGGTGACGACTCAGTCAGCAGCATTAGATAGAAAAATAGTGCAATTGAAAGCAGAACAAAAAAAGATAGAGCGTCAAACCCAAGCCAACAAAGAAAAGGCACAACAACGTGAAGCTCAAGGCAACCGCCTAAGAAAATCGGGTAGCCAGCCAAAGATCTTAATGGACGCGATGAAAGACAAAGCGGGACGAACCCAATCAGCACAGGTAACTAATCAGCAAAATCAAGTAGACCGTAATCAAGACAAACTGCATAGCTTAGGTGTTCATAAAGAGGCATTGAAACCCCAAGCGTTGTATTTACAGCAAGCAGCGCAAGTAAAGAAACGAAAGCTATTAGACGTCCAAAATTGCCAGTTACATTATGGTGTAGGGAGTCTATTCTCTTTTTCTTTATCTCAGACGGATCGCTGCTACCTCGATGGTGCGAATGGATGTGGAAAGTCTACGTTACTAAAAGCAATTCAACAGCAACACTCGAGTTATTTTGGGGTGATTAAACGGTATACAAACATGGTGTATTTGGATCAAAATTTTGGCTTGTTGAAATGTGATGATTCGATGCTAGACAGCTTAATGCACCATTGCAGAGGGCTCATTGAAAGCGACGCTAGAATCTTATTAGCAGGTATTGGTTTTAGGCGAGATTCCGTTTACCGCAAAGTGGCACATTTAAGTGGTGGCGAAAAAATGAAATTATCGAT
The DNA here is from genome assembly GCF_003026285.1 of Photobacterium profundum. Taxonomy (GTDB): domain Bacteria; phylum Pseudomonadota; class Gammaproteobacteria; order Enterobacterales; family Vibrionaceae; genus Photobacterium; species Photobacterium profundum. Next base: position 67,796 of record NZ_PYOD01000001.1, on the reverse strand, counting down.
GCTCATGGTGAGCCATGTTGATGATGCGCCCTTGTTACTGCTTGATGAACCAGATAATCATTTAGATATCGACTCAAAACAGATGCTAGCAACCGCACTAAAAGGCTTTAAAGGAGGGTTCATTTTGGTGAGTCATGATAAAGATTTTGTCAGAGACGTTGGGGTTAATATGCAGGTAACAATAGGATAAATTCTGCCGCAAAATAATCAACTCATTGTTTCTGTGTATGGACGTTTTAAATCTGATTCTGTTGAATGAATCAGATATATTTTTAGCTGTTAGCAATATATGAATATGAGAGGAATAATGAAGTTAGATGCTGTCTTGTGGGATTATGATGGAACAATTGTTAACTCTGTTCCTAAAAATATAGAGATTACCAAAAGTATTTTATCCATTGTTGCGCCTCGTTTAATTGGCGATAACCTGCCCAAATACCTACTCAGTGAAGCGGCATATCATCACGCAAATCATGCGGCTAAAAACTGGCAAGAACTCTATGTAAATTACTACGGCATGACGGAATCAGAAATGCAGGTAGCGGGTACGTTATGGGCTGAACATCAGTTAAGTAATACTACGCCAGTTAAATTGTTTACGGGGATAGATGATGTGGTGCGACGCTTGTCTTCTATTCCGCATGGTATTTGCTCGCAGAATGCTTCAAAGAATATACGCAATGTTTTATCTGAGGCGAAAATTGATTCTTTTTTCAAATCAGTTATCGGCTATGACGATGTACAAGGTAATGCACAGAAACCTGCCGCTGATGGTGGTTTAATTTGTCTAGAGCAATTATTTGATAGCACAGAGAATAAAACAGTGATGTATATCGGCGATCATGAAGCTGATGTACAGTTTGCTCGTAATGTGCAATCGGCCTTTGGTAAAAAATTGACAGTTATTTCTGTGGCAGCTGCATACAGTGGGGCTGCGCCAGAAGACTGGTCTGTTAAACCTGATTACATCATTCGAGAACCGTCTGAATTAGCGATTATTTGTGAACAATATCTATAGTTAAAAAGTGATAATTGAGTGATATCTATCATTCTGATTAATCGCTAATAACCCGTTGGTTGGTCTTCTTATACTACTCAGGAGCTAGCCACTCAAAGCCTCTAACTTCTATACCCAAGTTACCTCAAGTGTTCGCTGAACCCTGCATTTTGAGATAGCTTGGGTATATTTTTTCTTCTCCGTATCAATTCCTTTTTTTGTCGACTCTTCCCTTCTAGAACACCCTATTTGAAATCCATATGTCTCGGGTATTTCAGGGTAAATTAGTATGATGACTAATGTTTAGTGTACATAATAAATGAGTGAGTAAAACCACCACCTTGGTAGTATAAAAGCCCAACAAAACCGAGCCCTATTGAACTTTTATATCGATATTGTTAATATTTCGCGGATTTTTTATTTAGTGGTCTAATTATCTTGGTTTTTGTGGACCATTTTTGTTTCTACTTTTTGAACAAAAAAATATACGGACAGAACGTTTGAGTATCATTTATGGATAGTACAGTAAAGAAATACAGTATTGATACGACCGACTATCAGGTGGGTCAAGATAACATTCAAAAGTGGGGTTTTGATATTCATAACCCTGTATTTGGTATTAGCGCAGGGTTTATCCTCTTATTCCTCACAACTCTTATGATCGTCGATCCAAATACAGCGAAAGAAGCGCTAAATGGTCTTAAGAACAGTATCATTAATGGTTTTGACACGTTCTTTATGTGGTCAACAAACTTTTTCGTGATCTTCTCTTTGGTGCTGTTGTTGTCGCCGTTCGGTAAAATTCGTATTGGTGGCAAAGAAGCTAAGGCTGAGCACTCAACAGCTTCATGGTTAGCAATGCTATTTGCTGCCGGCATGGGGATTGGTCTTCTATTCTGGGGGGTAGCAGAACCGGTTGCTTACTTTACGGATTGGTGGGGCACACCCTTTAACGTAGAACCGTATACGCCAGAAGCCAAAGCACTGGCAATGGGGTCAACTATCTTCCATTGGGGCATCCATGGTTGGGCTATTTATGCAATAGTAGCGTTATCACTGGCATTTTTTGCTTATAATAAGGGCTTGCCATTATCTATTCGCTCAGTGTTCTATCCAATCTTTGGTGATAGAGCGTGGGGTTGGTTAGGGCATGTGATCGATATTATGGCGGTACTCGCGACCTTATTTGGTTTGGCGACATCGCTTGGTTTAGGTGCGCAGCAAGCGACTAGCGGTATTAACCATGTCTTCGGTACTGATGGCGGCATTGGTATGCAGCTTATCGTTATTGCATTCGTTACCATGATCGCGGTTATCTCGGTAATTCGCGGTATTGATGGTGGCGTAAAAGTACTGAGTAATATCAATATGCTATTTGCATTTGCTCTGTTGCTGTTTGTTGGTTACGTTGGTTTTGATGTTGTGAAGCTGTCGATTCCAGATACATTTATAGCTTATGCAGAAAATATCATTGGTTTAAGTAATCCTTATGGTCGTGAAGACACAACATGGATGCACGGCTGGACTGTGTTCTATTGGGCGTGGTGGATTTCATGGTCACCATTTGTAGGTATGTTTATTGCGCGTATCTCTAAAGGTCGAACAGTGCGTGAGTTCTTACTTGCTGTGATCTTTATCCCGACATTGGTAACGATTATTTGGATGGCTACTTTTGGTGGTATAGCGATTGATCAAGTGGTTAATAAAGTCGGTGAATTGGGTATTAATGGTATGAATGATATCTCACTTACCTTATTCCATGTTTACGATGCACTACCATATGGTTCCGCAATTTCAGTACTGTCGATTATATTGATATTGATTTTCTTTATTACGTCATCTGATTCAGGTTCATTGGTTATCGATAGCATTACTTCTGGTGGTAAGGTAGATGCGCCGGTTCCACAGCGAATTTTCTGGGCGACAGTCGAGGGTGCTATCGCTGGTGTTATGCTTTGGATCGGCGGTAAAGAAGCACTTCAGGCGTTACAGTCTGGTGTGGTTGCAACAGCCTTGCCATTCACCTTTGTGTTATTATTAATGTGCGTTAGCTTAGTGAAAGGCTTAAACAGCGAGCTTGCGTTATATACGAACCATAAAAAGCTGACTAAAACAGCTTAAGGTCATTCATTTAGTTCTATTTGAACGATGATGACAACAATTTAATCGGTCTCAAGCGAATGCTTGAGGCCGATTTTTTATTTGATGAAAGCTTAAACGTTCCAAGTATTGTTTTACGTCTGTGGCTATTATTAAAGGGTTATTAGAAGGTGATTTCAATAGCATAAATACCGTGCACTGGGATCATTGCTTGGTATTCGTGAAAGCTGTTCAACAAGACAACGCCATCTTCTATGGTATTGCATAATGTTGAAAGTACGTCGAGACCTTCTTGTTCAAGCAGGGCTCTTGCATCTGGATAATGGCGAACAGCAACAACCCTTACTTTCAAAGCGTCTGGTTCAACAACCTCAAGCCCAACGAATGGGGGACCTGCAATGATCTGAAAATGAATCGTATCCCCAATCTTAAGCTGGTCATACTGAATAGATTCGTAAGAATTATTGGTTCTAATTTCGACTTTTTTCTTACCTAAGCAAATCGCTTGTATGGCTTTACGGTAGATCTCAAGTTTGTATTCCATGTGGCTATTCACTCTTATTTTAGAGGATGTTTCTATGCAGAATAGCAAAAATAGTGGTAACTGGTATGAACTGTTTCACCGGTACATTTACTATTATCCTTGAGCATGTCTCCTTAGGTTTATCCCATAATATCGGTAATAGCCGACTATGTTACTGCCGATAAACAGTAGTTCCATAATCACAGCCGTTGGCGATCCTGCAAGGTAATTGTGTACTAGCCAAATTGTCGTTCCAACGATCATTAATTGCCGTAGGCGTTGATCGCTTTGGCAAAATGAAGCTGACGTTTGGAGTACTGTGCCGCTAAAACTTAAAAGGCTAAGTAAGCCAGTGAAGGTCGAAGATGTGATGGCTAAAGCGCAAATTAAAAAGAATGACATCAACATTTTAGACGTCGTAAAAATACTGGAAAAATAGCGTATGCTTGCCAGCAGCATTAAACCCGCAGCAGTCCATTGTTCAAGTAAGATAAAATGGGCACTAATTAATACTCCTGAAAAACATAAACAACAGACAATTTTTTGCCTTTGTTTAAATTGAAATGATGCAAGATCGAACACGATAGCAATGGCAATTAAAAGTTGTGACCAAACAAATGTTGACATGAACGTCCTCACTCTAAGTTTTGTTTAACAATGAAAATAGAGTGATTATTATGACGGTGAATACTGTGAGAGGAATTAACTTAAGTTAATTCAGTCCTTAATTCTTGTTTTTAACCGAGATAGACTAACAGGACTAATGCCGATATAGCTGGCTATTTGAATATTGTTAAGCTTCTTAACCCAGTGTGGCCAATATTGCACAAGATGCTGATAACGTTGTTCGGGAGTATTGAGTAAAAGTAAGGCCTCTTTTTGTTCTTTAAATATAAGCTGTTGTTGTAATAGAGAAACCTTTGCTGGTAAATATTCTGGTAAAGATAAAATATGTAAGGGTACTCTTATTACTTTAGTCTCATTTATGGCTTCAATTTGGTATTGAGCCGATATTCCCTGTAACCAGCTTGAATATAAAAAACAGAGCTCACCCGAAAAATAAAACTCTTTGCAGCGTTCGCTACCTCTTTCATTAAAGTGGCAGGCTCTCAAAATACCTGACGTAATAAAATACCCATAACGTTGTTCTGAACCTTGTGCGAGTAATGTCTCGCCAGTACTTAGGTTTATAGGTTTTAATTGGGATATGTGTGATTCAATGACTTGATTTGGAACTCCTAAATCAGAGAAAAAATTAATAACGTTAGTAAACGTATCCACTTTCAAATAAGCCTTCATCTAAAAATTATCCGTGCCAAGACTAGCATAATCACCTTAAGTGTCGTCACGAAAAATATCGTTATAGCAGATATAGCCAGCTTAAGCTGAGATCTCTCATTATTTATTACTATCAGCTATCAAATTGATAGGGGACTTATTATTTTGATAGATAGTTAAGGTAGAGTGAGAAACGCTCTTATCTAGCGCTATTTTAAGCGCGCTATTTCTTTTCTAAATCAAAGCATTTCTATTGATGCAGTTCTCATTTTTACCCCAAATTCTGACGGTGCTCACGAATCTAGTCGCTTATCTAACACTTTAATAAGGTTGGCTTAATAGTTGCCTTTTTGAATCTATAGATATTAACAATCACTCATTCTCTCGTCTTAGAGACATGCCTGATGACTATCAAATAGAAGTAGAATTCAAAAAAGGTAAGAACAATGATTGAACATTATTTACAGCCAGAGTCGACCATCCAAGCTCTTGAACTCATGAAGCAACATACTGGTGTTGCAGCATGGTTTGCTGGTGGTACAAAACTCAATGCTACGCCAACTAAAACCGACAAAACAGTGGCTATTTCTCTTGATAAGCTAGCGCTGGATAAAATCGAACTACAGGGTGAAGCCCTTCATATCGGCGCAATGTGTCATATTCAAAGTTTGATTGATAACGAGCTAACGCCTGTGGCATTAAAACAAGCAGCGGCATTCATCTATTCTCGCCATATTCGTAATCAAGCGACAATTGGTGGTGAAATTGCGGCATTCCAATCAGAAGCGTTGTTAGTGCCAAGTTTAATGGCATTAAAGGCAACGGTTATTCTCGCTAACGCCAGTCAGATGGATATTGAAGATTATATCAATAGTGAGCAACGTGAACTAATCATAGAAGTCATTATTCCAAACGTAAATTTGATGTGTATCGGTTACAACATTACACGTTCGGCTGCAGGGCTTGCGGTTGTGACTGCCGCTGTTTCTGTTGATCAGCAAGGAAATAAAATTATCGCCTTAGACGGTGTGTCGCCATTTCATCATGGTTATGCCGTTCCTGTTCGATTACGTGATGTTGAAACGCAAGACTTAAAAGGTGAGTTATTAGAGCAAGCCGTGGCAGATGCCGTTCATCCGGTCGCGAACCTTTGCGGCGGCGTGGAATACAAACGTTATATCGCCGGCGTTGTGGTTACCGATTTACTTGCTGAATGTCAGCATCTTGCTCAGGAGGCTTAATCATGACGATTACATTTACCTTAAATGGTCGACCGCAAACGCTAGAATGTAAATTGGGTGAAAACGTACAAACACTATTGCATGGTATGGGGTATCACTCTGTGCGTAATAGTGATGATGGTTTTGGTTTTGCTGGCTCAGACGTTATTTTGCTTGATGGGGTGTTAAAGAATGCTTCGCTATTAGTGGCAGCACAGCTTGAAGGCAAGGAAGTACAAACAGCAGAATCACTAGGACAGTGGAACCAATTAAGCCTAGTGCAACAAGCCATGATTGATGTAGGCGTAGTGCAATCGGGGTATAACGATCCTGCGTTGGCATTGATCCTTACGCAATTGCTTGAAACGAATACCCAACCAAACCGTGCAGAAATAGACGATGCATTATCTGGTTTATTTAGCCGAGATGCAGGTTATCAGCAGTTTTACGAAGTGGTTGAATTAGCAGTAAAACGCTTGAAAGATCCTGAGCATAAACAGAGTTTTGCACCCGAATTTCGTGATGATCTAACCATCGTAGGTAAAAACTGCCCTAAGATTGATTCGGCTAAAATGGTGCAAGCTAAACCTTGTTATGTCGAAGACAGAATTCCTGCTAATGCATGTGTTATTAAAGTATTACGTAGCCCGCATCCACACGCGTGGATCACTCATTTAGATGTCAGTAAAGCCGAGGCATTACCGGGTGTGGTATCGGTTATTACTCATTTAAATTGCCCTGATATTCCTTATACACCAGGTGGACAAAGTGCGCCTGAGCCGTCACCGCTTGATCGTCGTATGTTTGGTCAGAAAATGCGTCATGTTGGTGATAGGGTTGCCGCTGTTGTGGCTGAAAGCCCTGCAATTGCCGAGCATGCATTAACACTGATTGATGTTGAGTTTGATGTTCTAAAACCTGTTATGACCATTGATGAAGCAAGGGCAGAAGAAGCGCCAATTATTCACAATGAACCTATCGAGTATGGTGTCGGTGCCCCTGATGATTTAGAAGCTCAAAATGCCAACGCAGATCCTCGTGAAGGTAAGCTGATCGTTAACTTCCCGATTGGCTGTTTTCCTCGTAAGAATATTGCAGCCAGTGTACGCGGACATATTGGTGATTTGAACAAAGGCTTTGAAGAAGCTGATGTGATCATCGAGCGTACTTACGAATCAAAACAGGTTCAGCAGTTACCCGTAGAAACCCATATTTGTTATAGCTACATGGATGGCGAACGCCTCGTTATGCATGATTCTACGCAAGTGCCATGGCATGTGCGTCGTCAGGTAGCAAAAATATTGGGCATTAAGCAAAATAAAGTACACATCGTGAAAGAGCGTGTGGGTGGTGGTTATGGCTCTAAGCAAGACATCTTGTTAGAAGATGTGTGTGCATGGGCAACTTGGACAACCGGCCGTCCTGTGTATTTCCATCATACTCGTGAAGAAGAATTTATTTGTAACTCTACCCGCCACGTTGCCAAAGTAACCGTTAAATTAGGCGCAACGAAAGACGGTAAACTGACTGCCATTGATATGGAATTCCGTGCAAATACGGGGCCTTATGGTAACCACGCTTTAACCGTGCCGAGTAATGGCCCTGCGTTATCTTTACCTCTGTATCCTTGTGATAATGTCGATTTCCGTGTGACAACGTACTATTCCAATATTTGTCCAACGGGTGCTTATCAAGGTTATGGTGCGCCAAAAGGTAACTTTGCTTTAACAATGGCAATGGCCGAGTTAGCCGAAGAGCTGGGCATTGACCACCTCGACATGATTGAGACAAACCGTGTAGTTGAAGGGCAAGAACTGAAAATATTGGCGGCGATTGGCGAAGGTAAAATGCCAACGTGTGCCCCGACAGTACATAGCTGTGCACTGAAAGAAATCTTACGTGAAGGTCGAAAGTTGATCGAGTGGGATTCTGCTAAACCAGCGAAAGGTGATTGGAAGGTCGGCCGTGGTGCTGCGATTATCCAGCAAAAATCGGGTATTCCCGATATCGACCAAGCTAACTGTAGTATTAAGATGGCATCTGATGGGACCTTTATTGTTCACTCAGGTGGTGCCGACATTGGCACTGGTCTTGATACCGTTGTCAGTAAACTGACGGCCGAAGTGTTGCGTTGTCCTATGGATGAAATCACTATTCATTCTGGCGATACTGACCATGCCCCGTTTGATAAGGGTGCATACGCCTCATCGGGTACATGTTTCTCAGGTAATGCGGCAAAACGTGCAGCCGAAGCTATGCGAGAAAAAATATTAAAATGTGGCGCTGAAATGCTGGCAGAGCCAGTGGAAGATGTCGATGTTGTGGAGCCGGGTCTTGTGAAAGGAAAAACCGGTGAAGTCAGCTTCTTCGACATTGCCCACAAAGCAGAAAGTGGCACAGGATGGGGACAACTATTAGCGACGGGCTGTTTCACAACGTCTGAATTTGCTTTCCCTTATGGTGCAAACTTTGCTGAAGTATCAGTTAATACCCGCACAGGTGAAATTAAGCTTGATAAATTCCATGCTTTATTAGATTGCGGTACGCCCGTTAACCCTGATTTAGCATTGGGACAAATTTACGGCGCCAGCATGCGCGCTATCGGGCACAGTATGACGGAAGAACTTGTCTATGATGATAACGGTATTCCGCTAACCCGTGACTTAAAAAGCTATGGCGCACCAATGATTGGTGATATTCCAACAGAGTTCAAAGCGGTACTCGTACCTAGTGATGATCCTGTTGGGCCTTATGGTGCGAAATCAATCTCGGAGATTGGGGTAAATGGTGCAGCACCAGCCATTGCATCGGCAATACATGATGCTTGTGGTGTGTGGTTAAGAGACTGGCACTTCACGCCAGAGAAAGTGCTAAAAGGTTTGAATAAGCTCTAAGTAATATTGAAGTGGTCATTTTTCTGGGGATGGGGAAATGACCACTTTTTTAGTTTACGAGTGAGCTGTCATAGCTTGGCCAATAGATTAAGTGATTACGAAATTATTTGATCGCAATTATTGGGGTAAGGCAACACTTGTGATTAGCGGTTAGTAATAGCAATCGTGATAGTCACGCTAAGTGTAAGGCCCTTGGTGTCATTCAGGTTAGGTTATCGATTCCATACTCGTTCAGGGAAGTCATTAACGGATGGTATTGAGATGAAACTGTTTTATAACGTAGAAGACAAACCACCAGTCGGAGCGTCAATTTTATTGGCGTTACAACATATGCTTGCGGCGATGGGAGCAATTATTGCAGTACCACTTGTCGTTGGAAGTGCCATAGGCTTACCGACAGATCAAATGGTAACTTTGGTTAATGCTGCATTGATGGTATCGGGTGTCGTTACCATTATTCAGTGCAAAGGTATTGGTCCTGTTGGTATTCGTTTACCTGTCGTCATGGGCACAAGTTTTACTTTTGTGGCTATTTCGATTTCTGTCGGATTAGATGCAGGCATCGCCGGTATTTTTGGTGCATCCCTTGTTGGCTCGGTCGTCATGATTGTAGGCAGCCGATTTATGCCACAAATTCGAAAGCTATTTCCACCCGTTGTATCTGGTACGGTAGTGGTCTTAATTGGTTTAACCATATTACCCGTTTCAGTCGATTGGTTTGCTGGCGGTTTTGTAGGACAAGAAGAATATGGTCAGATAAACAATTTATTGCTGGGCTTATTAGTCTTAGTGGTGGTGATTGTTTTATCCCAATTAGGTAAAGGTATTATCTCTGCGGCAGCAATTGTAATAGGTATGGCTGTCGGCTACATCACTGCTATTTTCATGGGAATCGTTGATTTCTCACCGGTGAAGAATGCAGAGTTCTTTGCATTACCGAAGTTATTACCATTTGGTTTAACGTTTACGGTTAGCGGCATTATCGGTATGTCGATAGCGTATTTAGTCACTATTATGGAATCAACAGGCGACTTTCTTGCCTTAAGTGACGCTACCCATACAAAATTAACCGGTAAAAAGCTTTCTAGAGGAATTTTATGTGACGGTTTGGGCAGTGCATTAGCCTCTTTATTTGGTGCAACGCCATTCTCATCATTCAGCCAGAACGTTGGTATTGTTTCTATCACTGGGGTCGCGAGTCGTCATGTTGTGGCGGTAACGGGCGTCATTATGTTGATAGCGGGCTTATTTCCAAAGTTAGGCGGTATTGTTGTCACTATTCCTTCTCCAGTATTAGGTGGCGCTGGCTTAGTCATGTTCGCGATGATCATTTCATCGGGTATTGGCATTCTTTCTCGTATCAGTTTTACTAAACGAAACATGCTGATTATTGCTGTGGGTGTTGCATCGGGAATGGCGGTAACTGTTCGTCCTGAAGTGCTTACTTATTTACCTGATTCATTCCGTGTAATTTTAGGCTCTGGTATTACCACCGGTTCGTTAGTTGCGTTAGGTATGAATGCGTTCTTAGGTATAAATCGTGAAGATGAAGCAGAAAGTGCACAAGAAAAACGTGAAGCATTAAAAGAACAAATTAAAGAATGTGAAGCTTGCGACAAAGCACTGAAGGAAGAGATAGCGCTTGAACAAAAAGAGCAGCTAGAAAGTACGAAATAGTCGTTGTTTATAAAAACTGTTGTTTATAAGAGCAACGGTTTATAAAAGCAGCCATTTATGAAAGTAATCGTTTATAAAAATTGAATATTTAAAAATAAAGCGTTACGTCGCGTTGCTGGTTAACCCTACACGTTTTTTATCAGCAGCTGAAAGACGACGAAAGCGTAAAGACAATTATTAGAGGTTTATATGGAATATAGCCAATCAATTAAAGCGATTCGTGCATCTATTTTAGATATAGCGTGTGTCGTAGATAAGCCGGAAGATATCGAACAACACCTGCGTTTTATCGAAGACGGATTAATGCTAGTTGATAATGGTCGAATCGAATGGGTGGGAACCTGGGAAGAAGGTAAAGATAAAATACCTGATTCAGTGCGTATTCGTAGTTACCCAGGCAAGATTGTGATGCCTGGATTTGTCGATACACATATTCACTATCCACAAGCAGAAATGGTGGGGGCTTACGGTGAACAGCTTTTAGAGTGGTTAAATAATTATACCTTCCCGACAGAAGCGCGTTATAAAGATAAAGACTATTCACGTGAAATGTCGGCGTTCTTCCTCAAGCAGTTATTACGCAATGGTACAACGACCGCATTGGTATTTGGTACGGTACACCCTGAATCTGTTGATGCATTATTTGAAGCGGCTGAAGGCATCAATATGCGGATCATTGCTGGTAAAGTAATGATGGATCGTAATGCCCCTGATTATCTATTAGATACACCCGAAACGAGTTATAACCAAACCAAAGAATTAATTGAAAAGTGGCATAAACGCGGTCGTTCGTTATACGCCATTACTCCTCGTTTTGCGCCCACTTCATCGCCAGAGCAACTTGCGATGGCAGGTAAATTGAAACAAGAATATCCCGATACTTATGTACACACGCATTTGTGTGAAAACAAAAATGAAATTGAATGGGTAAAAGAATTATACCCAGAGCAAGACGGTTACCTTGATGTGTATCATCATCATGGTTTAACTGGCTCAAAAAGTGTTTTCGCTCACTGTATTCACCTTGAAGATAAAGAGTGGGATTGCTTGCAAGAGACTGATTCTGCTATTGCTTTTTGCCCTACATCAAATCTGTATTTGGGCAGTGGCTTATTCAAATTACAAGAAGCATGGCAGCGTAAAATCAAAGTGGGTATGGGTACAGACATCGGTGCCGGAACCACGTTTAATATGATGCAAACATTGAATGAAGCTTACAAGGTGATGCAGCTGCAACAACACCGTTTATCGGCATTTGAAGCGTTCTATCTTGCGACATTAGGCGGGGCAAAGTCGCTCTCTCTCGATCACCTAATTGGCAACTTTGAAGTAGGAAAAGAAGCTGATTTTGTTGTGATCGATCCTTGTGCCACACCATTACAACAGCTACGTTACGACAGCTCAAAAAGCCTTGCTGATGAATTATTTGTCTTAATGACATTAGGCGATGATCGTAGTATTTATCGTACCTATGTTGATGGGCGCTTAGTGTATGAACGTGGCTAATTAAGTTTGATACCGAATTAAAAATAAAATTGAACATTGTTGAGAGGAAGCTCAACGAACCTATAGGCTGCAAAGGTAACAACAAAGATCGACCTTTGATACTTCAACTGATTTTATAGAACTGGGTGTCTAAATTTGAGTTTCTAGAATTGATCATTGAAATATCAATGGTGAGTTTCTAGAATCTCGGTTCGATTTTTATCGCTTTTGCTCCTGACGACAAATCAAAGGAACTAACATCATGTCTGATCACAGTGCAATACATACAGGACAATCAACAAAAGACACTGATCTTAACAAAACGGAAAACCCAGAAGCAAAACCTGAAATAAAAGGAGGGCTTGATGGCTACTTCTATATTACAGAGCGTGGTAGTACCGTAAAAACAGAAATGGTAGCCGGGTTAACGACGTTTTTAGCGATGGTTTACTCCGTTATTGTAGTACCGAGCATGCTTGGGGCGGCTGGGTTTAACCAAGGTGCAGTATTTATAGCGACCTGTTTGGTTGCTGCATTTGGTTCATTATTAATGGGCTTATGGGCAAAACTACCAATGGCAATCGGCTGTGCCATCTCGTTAACTGCTTTTACAGCATTTAGCTTGGTATTAGGGCAGGGCATCAGTATTCCTGTTGCGTTGGGTGCAGTATTCCTTATGGGTGTGGTGTTTACCGCTATTACTGTAACGGGGGTAAGACAGTGGATTTTAACGAACTTACCACATGGTATCGCACACGGTACGGGTATTGGTATAGGTCTGTTTTTACTGCTAATTGCCGCAAATGGTGTGGGTTTAGTGGTTAAAAATCCGTATGAAGGTTTACCGGTAATGCTAGGTGAATTTACCTCGTTACCTGTGCTTATGTCCGTGTTTGGTCTTGCGGCTATATTTGGCCTAGAAAAACGCCGTGTACCGGGTGGTATTCTTTTAGTGATCGTAGCGATTTCAGTATTTGGTATTATTTTTGATCCGAATGTTGTGTATCAAGGGCTTTTTGCTATGCCATCGTTTGGCGCTGAAGGTGAATCACTACTGGGCACCATGGATATAATGGGTGCATTAAACCCTATTGTTATTCCAAGTGTTTTAGCCTTGGTGATGACCGCAATTTTTGATGCAACAGGGACTATTCGAGCTGTTGCGGGTCAAGCAAACTTACTTGATAAAGACGGTCAGATTATCAATGGCGGCAAAGCATTAACGGCAGACTCAGTCAGTAGTGTTGTTGCTGGTTGCGTGGGTGGTGCACCTGCTGCAGTATACATTGAATCTGCTGCTGGTACGGCTGCTGGTGGTAAAACAGGATTAACGGCGACAGTCGTTGGCTTACTGTTTGTACTGATGTTGTTCTTGTCACCTGTTAGTTACCTTGTTCCCGCTTACGCAACAGCCCCTGCATTGATGTATGTGGGTTTATTAATGCTTAGCAATGTAAGCAAGTTAGACATGAACGATTCTGTTGATGCCTTATCTGGCTTAATGTGCGCAGTATTCATCGTGTTAACGGGCAATATCGTTACAGGTATTATGCTTGGCTTTAGCGCGCTGGTTATTGGTCGTGTTATCTCAGGTGAATGGAAAAAGCTGAATGTCGGTACGGTACTTATCGCAATCGTCTTAGTCATTTTCTACGCAGGAGGCTGGGCTATTTAATATAGCTTTTATACTTACAGTATTATTAAGAGAGCCGTTGCACATTATGCCGCGGCTTTTTTTGTTTTCGATGTTCAATTCAAATGGTTTAAGTGACTGACCGCATCTTTAAATTGCTCATTGAGTTCCTCGTGCCTTAATACTTGCTTTTCAGTATCAAAATGATCATAAAAACTAGGTATAGATAAACTAGCTTTAACTATTCCATCAAAATATGGTGCTGATTGTACCGCAGAGGCTAGTACACTAGCCCCGCCCAAAGAACCTGGTGAAGTGGAAAACAGAACCATTGGCTTGTTTTGAAAAACCTTAGGCTCAATACGAGAGCACCAATCAAATATGTTTTTGTATGCGACTGAATACGAACCATTATGTTCTGCAAATGAAATGATAATTCCGTCACATCCCTCTATTTTTGCTAAAAAATCTTTGGCTAATTTTGGGTGTCCCAATTCTTCTTCTTTATCTTGACTATATAAAGGCAATTCATAATTATTTAAATCTAAAATTTCAACATCAACTTTATTTAATAACTGACTAGCATACCCAACAAGTTGTTTATTGATTGACTTCTTGTGATTGCTAGCAGCAAAGGCAATAATTTTCATGATTATTTTCCTAATAGTTATTACTTAGTCGCAAAATAGGAGTAGTGGGAGTATGTTATTTATCAAGACACTAGTTTTAACATTATGACTAGCAACTCTTCTAACCGCAACTCTGAGGAACACCACCTGTAATCACATTAGCACAGGTATTACAAATCAGCCTTAACAGTCAGTGAATGAGTTCTAGCTCTAAATGAGAATGGGACAGCTCCGAGTTAGACAAAAGATCGCAGAAGTGACATTTTTCATTTTTTCGGTGAGACACATTACAGCCCCTAAAGAAGGGGTTGTTTGATTTATGGTTACGAAGTAGTGAATGTAGCTGCCTTTTTTCTGCAACGCTAATTCAATATAAATATGACAGCTAATAAAATACTTGCGATCATAGCGGCAAGATATTGTTCATAGATTACAGAATACTATGCAAAACCTATTACCCATTGATTCGCTAAAGCTCGATTTTCTGAAAGCTTTACAAACATCTCATCTCGTTATTGAAGCTGAAACCGGTTCTGGTAAATCAACCAGATTGCCTTTATGGGCAGCAGAATCTGGACGTGTTTTAGTGGTTGAACCTCGTCGAGTAGCGTGTACCGCGTTGGCTGAATATGTTGCTTCTAGTAATGGTGAAACGTTAGGTAAGCGAATTGGTTATGCCATCCGTTTTGATAATCGCTTTAATGACAATACTCAAGTCGTTTTTGTTACTCCCGGTGTTGCTTTACGCTGGATGATAGAAGATAAATTGCAGTCTTTTACTACCATTATGATTGATGAATTTCATGAACGCAGGTGGGATACAGACTTATTATTGGCGTTACTGAAAAAAGAAAAAGCGCATCAATTGATTGCAACATCAGCGACGATGGATAGCCAACGTTTGGCTGACTATCTTGGTGCGCAGCATCTTAAAGCAACAGGCAGAACCTATAACGTAGAGGTTGTTTACAAAGCAAATGATAGCCGCGATATGCCAGATGTCCGTGGTATTGAACGAAAGGTAAAAGAGGTGGTTGAACAATATTATCGTGAACAAGATGATATTTTAATTTTCCTACCTGGTCGTAAAGAAATTAGCCAATGTGTATCGACATTAACACAGCATTTTAAAGAGCAAATCAATCTAGATTTAATCGATGTAATCCCATTGCATGCCTCAGTATCTGATGATGAACGCTATCGCGCATTAACTAAAAGTGACAAACAGCGGGTAATTGTTGCAACCAATGTGGCTGAAACTTCGTTAACGATTCCCGGTGTTACTTTAATTATTGATAGTGGACTAGAGCGAAGAACACATCAGCGAAATGGCCGTACTGTATTAGGTTTACATGCTATTTCGAACGCCAGCTCTGAACAGCGAAAAGGTAGGGCTGGTCGAGTGAGTGAAGGAATATGCGTTCGGTTATACGGAAAAGCTGCGCCATTAGAATATTTAACACCACCCGAATTACATCGAGAAGAGCTGGTCGAACCGATGCTGGCCGCTGCGTGTTGTGGCTATCAATTTAATGAATTAGCATTTGTTGATAGTCTTCCAGAGAAAACGACTCAGCAAGCGATTGATCGATTACACAATATGAGAGCGATTGATCAAAATGGGCGAGTCACCGCACATGGACGGCTGTTATTTCCGCTACCGATCGACACGCTTTTTGCGCACTTAATCACTGTTATGCCCAATAAAGCCAGCCAAGAAGCGATGGTCGATTTGTCTGCTGCGTTGTCTGTACCTCAGCGTTTATGGCAGTATCCTAAAAGCGAAGAGGGCAGAGAAGAGTTATTGCAATGGCAACCCCAGCACTGTGACGCGACAACACTGATTAAAATATTACGTGAAGATGCACCTGAATCCCTTAATGTTGATAAGCAAGTGCTTCAAGATGCGCGTCAGTTATCGAGCCAAATTCGTGAAGCATTGGAATTACCGATGCTGGAAGTTGCAACATCAATTAAACGTGAACAATGGTTAAATGCAGTTATTGAAGCAGCACCTGAATTAGTGTTTGTGCGCCGAGAAAAACGTAAGCAGGCGTTAGGTAATGGCTATAGTGAGGTGAGTATTGGCCGTGAAAGTCGCTTTTCAGACGATGATGAAGCCGCTATCGTTTTTGATCAATATGCAATGCCTGGTCGTGGCAGTAAACAAACATTAGCGCTGGCAACCTGTATGACGCCAATAAACCTTGAACAGCTGATTGCGTTAGATTTGGGTGAGCAGGTAGCAGGAAAAAGCGAAATTGTAGAGGGTGAATGTCGAGTTGAAATTGAACGTCGTTATGCTGGGCGGGTTATTCAACGACAATGGCAAAAACCTAAAGGAAGTGTGGCTAAAGAGACATTAGTCGATTTGATTCTCCAAGGATATATGCTTTCAGGCCTAGCAGAAAAGATCAGTGCTGATATTCAACAATGGAATTTATATTTAGCTCTGGGACGACATGATGCCTCGCTCTACAGCACCAACATAAAGTCCGAACCTGTCGATGTTGTTAAGTGGCTATCTATTCAAATTGAAGACCTTGGGATTGAGTCGTCAGATGATCTGGAATTATTCTCTATGGACGACTTTCATTTTGAGGGCATCCCAGAATGGGAAAGGGAAGATTTTGATACTGAATATCCACATAGAGTGCAATTAAATGATTTAGTGATGAATATTGAATATGATATTCATCGTAAAAGGGTTGTTGCTACTTATATTAAAGGTAACCGAAAAGCAGATCCTAAACGTTGGGAATTGCCTCGTTGGCAAGGGTGGAAAATACTGTATCGTAAAGCAAGCAGAATGATCGATATACAATAATCTTGAATGCAATAACAGCCGCAAACCCTGAAACAAAAGCAGCCAGAAATTGGCTGCTTGATCGTATTGAGGATGTTAGTGTTATGGTTTAATTCGTAATGTTTACCTGTTCTGCGGGTAGGCTAACGGTTTCTCTAAAAGGTTCTTGTGTGCTGTCTACATACCACGCTTCAATTAATAAACTTTTTAATTGGGATGTGGCAGTGATTGTACCTTTGAAATTACCATTTTTAATTTCACCAGCAACAATTCGGCTGTTTGCATCAGGTACTGGCGTGCCTGTCGCATCGATCGAATATTTCCCATAAACACTCAAAAACATGGTTTCTGTTTCATTAAGGTCAATAATAATACTTACAGGATAAGAACTTTTAAAATTGAAGCCGTCTGGTACGACTAATGATTCAAATTTTGCTGAAGACTCATCGTTTACCGCTGCACTATCGGCAGGAGAATCAGGATTACTGGTCGATGCATCATCTCCGCCACCGCCACCGCAGCCTATTAATAAAAAGACGACAGGTATGATTAAGAATAAATTTTTCATATTGGAATCCTTTGTCGTGTTTTATTCAAATAATTGATTAATAACAGCATTGCTACGTAGATACCAATCAGTATTCGTTGCACCGCCAGAGGTCGCGTACCCTTCTAAATCTGGATATGCAGCTAAAATATCGGTTCTTTCACTTGGGTGGTTCCACTCGCCATCAATAAGTAAACCAAATGAAATTCCGTTATCGGTGTGGTAAGTATCGCAATCTTCGCCCGGGCAATTTGTATATGTAGACGTATCATCATTGGTAGAGAAAAAGCTTGAAGATGCAACCGATGTAATGTCATCACCTTTTAAATGTATCTCGAGAGATCGACCAGGGTTATTACCGCCAAATGAATCACCATGATAGCGACCTTCTAACCCACATATGAATGGATTAAGTGGCATACTGGGTCCTGTACCTGCAGCAAGTGGTGTACTGAATGGAATACTTGCCTCGAATACGAATTGATTAGCGCTATCGCTTGAACACCCTTGCCAGACTCGGTAATAGTTTCCTTCACTACCTGAACAAACAGGATCTGTAATTTCAGCTTTTAAATTGGTAGAAATAACCGCGACGGCATTCGTAGTGCCAGCCTCTAGTACGGTTGCTTCGTGTTTAGTTTGATTATTCACGACGAGCTTTGTTAAATCTTCATCGATAGAAGACCTTGCTATACCATCAAGTTGTACGGCAAAACCGTTGATGAAATCAGCGCCGTATGCTTGTAAGCTACCTGAAATATCATAGCGAACAATATTCCCTGTATTTGTATCTGTGACAGTATCAACACGGTAAAACATTACAACATCGTTAAAATCGAAGTCATCTTTTTCTGGCCAATTATCTTCGTAGGCTAAGGTTACCCATGTACCTTCCCCTGGATAGTAATTATGGGTAAGGTTTTGTTCGTTAATCGTTATGCTGTAATCTTCGACTTCCCCGTCTGTTACACCCCCAAAATATGTGATGCCTGTATTTCTTGCCCCTCTAAATCGTGCCCAAGTTGTTGCGGGAGTTGCGGTTTCTGGTACACGCAATTTAAGAATATTCACCCCTGGTGGTAATAATTGGTCAGTAATAGCTTGTTCACCTTCATCGGCGAAATCACCATCATCATTCCAATCAAACCAAGCGCTTACATAAGTATTTGCACCTCCGCCAATAGTGACCTGAATGCGAGTATCTGAGCCTTGTTTTAAATCGTTAATAAATACAATGCCGTCTTCATCGTCAGAGCTTGTAGCATCGTCAGACGAGCCTGATAAAACGGCAGAATCGCCTTCATCATCAATTAGTGAGCCAAAGAAAAAGTTGGGCCCTATAAAGTGGCGAGGTCCGTTGGTTAGTAAACTGGTCTTATAACTTTCGGGTGCATCACCAAAATCAGTATTTGTCGCGATAACAGGGGCGCTTGCACATCGAGCACCATCATTTTGGCCAGAAAGAGGTCCACTCGCAAAAAATTCAGCTGTAGCATCGATCGTTCCAGAAATATCACGTAAATCTAACCGGTAAATATTCCCATCTACATTATTGCTGATGTACATGAAGCCATTCACGTCAAAATATTGTGCACCAAACGTCGTAGACCCTGTTAAACCTGTTGAATCAATTTTTGCAAAGCTGGCATTTCCGGAAGCGTCGAAACTGAACTTATACAGATCGTTAGCACTGTTTTCTACCGCAAATAGTTCGCCAGTTTCGGGGTAGAATGCAAAGTCAGTTAAATTTAATGTCGCTTCAGCAGCCGTCATTATTTCTACAGCAATGAAATTGTCATCACCTGTACTGAGATCGATTTTATACATACCAGTACCTCTAAGATAGAAGTACAAAGCATCATCAAATACATCACCGACAAAGAAATTAGTATTAGCCGGTAAACCTGTAATGGATACATTTTCAATAAAGTAAAGCTGATTGATACGTGTAACCGTTGAATCGCCTTTATTCCATCCATAAATATAGCGATCTGTTTCATTAAAACCTACCGCATTGATAACGCCTGTAGCGCCGGTATTTTGATCATTTGCAACTCGATATGACCCAGAGGAAAGGTCAACTTCATATACAGTTGACGGGCTTCCTTGAAACAACATTGCCTCTGTCGGACAATCATCAAATGGATGAGCACCATAAACATCAATAGAAGCAGAGCATAATGCAATAAGTAAGGTTGTTCGCTTCAGACATTTCATTTTTATGCCTTCTAAATTATTTAAAGTCGAGTTCATACGAGAAGCATCAATATGTATACCAGTTTTTAAACTGACATTTTTATTTGAATTCATCGGGAAAACAGATGGTTGTGTAAGAGTCTAATCATATTAATAATAAGATTGCCAATATGGAGCCTTTATTCGCAAAATGATAATGATTAAAAAAATATAATTTAGACAAGGGAGGGGTGTTTTTAGACAACGAGTAGAACTTCTATGTTTATTCTTATAGCTATATATATGGCAATGTAATTTACGCTATAGATTGTTAATCTAGAGCGTAAATCATTTCACTATTCTTAGTGGAATCTTAATTCGTTGGGTATTCACTCCAAGTGTTACCATCTAGTGAAATATAATGTTTATTGTTTATATCCATAACTGTTGTTCCTGAGTTCTCTGCTACAACAGATGTTTCGGGTAAATTGATAACAAGTTTTTCTGGATCAAAGGTGGCGAATTCATAAATATTTTGGTCTAAGATATTTGATATTAAAGAAGAAACAGCTAAGTAACTTGATGGTGCTGTAATATGTACAGTTTTTCCTGTTCGCTCAATATTCTTCCCAAACACTTTTAAACCGACTGGTACATGGGTTATTGATGGTGCTGGGATTTCACGCATTCCAGAAATTTGCATTTTATCACCGCGCATTCCAGCACCATGTTCAGGCACCAGCATAACCACAATATTACGTTCAGATGCTTTTAACTCATTGAAGAAAGAATATAGGTCATCAAGTAAATTGTTTAATCGACGTTTATAGCTGATTAGACTCGTTGATGCATTATTGTTAATAATACGGTTACCATCATGAAGTGAAATCGAATTGTATAGAGCGACGACTTGACCATTGTCATCTTCTATACGTTCTTGCCACCAACGGTCTAAAACATCTTTATCTCGAAAGATAGATGCGCCATCAAAACCTTTTTGATAAGGGGTTAATCCTTCTTGCGGCATTAAGTTTGTTTCAATTTTTCCATCTTTTTTAATAAGATTTAAGAAGCTATCGAAAACACCATCATGGTTCATTAATAAGTTTTCTTGGAATCCAAGATTTGCCAAATTTTCAAATAAATAGCATTGATTAGATGCAGCATCGTCAAATAACTGGCTATGTTCTTCTTGTCCACAGTTTGCCCGTAAAAGGCGGATTACCGCTGGTCCACTATAAGATGTAGCAGAGTTGAAATTATCAAACATGATGTCAAAATCATCAAATAGCGGGTGATTCTGCAAGCCTACAAGTTTAATATCATCCCACGCAACAGAACAGATACTTAAGAAAAGAAGGTCGAATGGGGCATCTGATTGAATATTGTTATTGAAGTTTGTGACGCGTTTTGCTTCATCAGCAAAGAAGTTGCTTTTAAAGTTATTGAGTACATCATCGTTAATTTCTGAAATCTGTAACGGTTGTTTTTCTTTTCCGTTTTGGTCTGTTTTTTGCTGTTGTGCTAATAATGATGGGGTATTTTCAATGTTTGGCGTTGTGATAATTGGTTGGGGAATACTGATGTAAATGAGAGCGATTAAAACCAGTATCGTTACTCGAAGATATTTATTCAGTAAATAGTAAGCAGCAGATAACGTGAAAATAGTTAATAACGCTGTTAGTGAGACAAATCGCCCTGCAAGCTCTATTAGATAGCTCAGCTCAAATTGCATAAGCTGCCCTATTTGAGACCACAGCCTGTCAAGTGGTGGTAAATAGGAGTCAAAATGCAATAACCATAAGCCAATTGGAATCGAGATAAAAGAACGAGTAATTTTCAGCCATTTAAACGGTATGGGTAATAATAAAAAGCTGATAAAGGCGAAATTTTCAATAACATGAAAGCTGATATCATCATTTAAGAACAAGGCTATTTTTATAATAAAGTAAACATTCCACCAGCCTAAACCGTTAAGAATGTTTTTTGGTTCCGATGTTTGGCTATTCATTATTTATATTCATTCTTTTGGTTTGACGGTTGAGTCTTTTTCATGTGCTCTTCAAAGTATGCTGGTTTTTGAATGCGATGACGGTAGAACTTCTTTAAACCTGAAAAAGTATCTCGTAATAGGTAGCCAATGATAATACCAATAGAGAGACTAGCAACGACTGTTAAGATGAAATTGCTAATGTTCATTATTTACACCTTACTTTCAGCGGTTTATTTATCGCAAATTGTGTAATGGCTAGTTCAGGTGTTATATGTTCTTTGTTTATCGATGAAATATGTTGTTCTGCTGAAGTTATTGTAATGTCAGATGGTACATCGACGGCATGCTTAATAATATTCTTTAGCTCCAACTCAAAATCGTAATTATCTTCAATGATAATATGGGAGTGAAAGAGATCGCTGACTGGGATGTCAAAAATGTTATTGAGGGCGACCTGAGCGTCATTCATACGTACTGCGCTGAATAATATATATATCGCATGATTACACGCAGTGGCAATATCGCCATCGCGACGAATGTGGCATAAACGTAAACATTCTTCTGCGCTCATACCAGGTAAAAGGTTCAATTTTACCAAAGAAAAATGCAGTTTTTCCTGTTCTGATGCTTCAATTAATTTAGAGCAGTAAGAAACGAAATTTTTATTAGAAAGGTAGCCTTTATAGCCATATTCCTTATCAAACTTTAGTAATGATTCAATTGAGCTTGGTATCTGACGAGTAAAAATTTGCCCTTGAATAGCTTCAATTAAACTAAGAAATTTGGCGTAAGACATATTATAAGGAGTAATAAGGTTTATCCCAGCCTTCATCAGAAATTTCTCGTCAGCATACCGTAGACATTGAGCCATTTCTCTTACAATGATTTTAACAGCGCTGCCTGCTTTGCGTCTTAGATGAAAGCTGTCGAGTGCAAGTTGTTTGACTTCATGCGTATCATGACAACTTAGAATTACGGTGGAAGCTTGTATATGTATAGTCTCTAGTATGTTGAAAAGGTCAGTATTAGTATTGCTAATAATGATTTTGCCAGGTACTTGTATGCCATCACCGATGGCAGTCATTGGGGCATATATCCGCTCATCGTCTGTTAATTTTAGCCCCGAATGGTAATTACTGTCGTTTTCGCGAGAGCTAACATAATATTGATTTCGGTCATTTGTATTGAGATTGAATTCAACATTACTTATTACGCCATAATGACTACCCCAAAAAATCACATGGTAATTAGAGTGAGTGTCATCAACGTGTTGCAATGTAGCTAGTCCAGATATATAGCGATTAAGTAAAGCAAGTTGAGGTTTGATCACTGATGTTACGGTAGCACCATTTATTATAAAATTAATGGCTATTTTTTGATCTATAGCCCATGTTTTTGTTTCTCTGAAGAAATACGTTACATCGTTATTATTACATTGATCAAAGATTTTATCAGGTATTGAGATTATTAAGATAGAGTCGGTACGGAACTGCATTTTAATGAGATCATTGACGATTTTTTTTAAATTGATAGTTTTATTTGTAAACTTGGAACCAAGGAAAAATTTTTTTTGGCAGTTTACATTAATATTATCGTAACTTTCTTGCTTTTCATTAGCATCAAAACCAGAAAAATAATCATCTATATTTGATAAGGAAACAAGAGATACCAATTTTACATCTACTATGAGTCGGTTGATGTACTTAAAACTCGATTTTTTTGTATTAAACAGGTTTATATACTGACAGGTACAATCAAATGAAGCTGCATCTAAATCTAGATTTAGTATTCCTGACATAATATGACCTTAAATGAGTTTACAGGATGCGATGTCATTAAGAAGGTTATTAATTATAAATAGAACTTGTAATAATACTAACGTGTTGTTTTTTAAAAATCCAATTATATTGCTAACAATTTGAATGTAATAGTAAAATCATTTGATTCATGATAATAATAAACCTACTATCATTAGTAATGCTAGCAGGGGGTTTCTATTATGACGAAAAAGCCGGCTAAAGATATTGATGCTATTTATGCATCGTTTGAACTTGATGAATGTAATTATGCTGAATTAAGTGAAGATGAACGATATCACTCAATCAAGAAAAAGTGGGTAATGCTTAGTGTCATGTCAAATGAGATAACAAGCATGAAGCTGCGAGTGACTCCTTCAACGACAATACATCATGAATAGGTGGGCCTTATATGAATCGTATCGTTATTGTTGGTCTGAAGGGAGGTGTTGGCAGTACAACGGTTACGGCAAATCTTTCTCACGCTTTACATTTATTGAGTAAAGAAACAATAACTGTGGATTTAGCTGAGTTAAACCTTTTGCGTTTACATTTTACTATGGATATTAATAATGATGATGGTTGGGCTAAGTACTTTTTAAATAATAAATGTTGGTCGAATGCCGGTTATGAAAGCCCTCAAAGAATGCGCTTTGTTCCATTTGGTACGTTAAACTCATCTGAGTTAGAAAAATATTGTGCACATAAAGAGGAATGGATAGCGAAACTATCCGGTGAGCTGTCAACTGTTGGTATGGATGCTGAGCATTGGCAAATTATTCACTTGCAAAATTTAGAACATAATCAAAGAGCAAATAGAGAAATATTGCACAGTGCAGATATTGTTCTTGTTGTGATTAACCCTGAACCAGTAAGTTATTATCTTATAAATAGTAATCATGTTAACTTTGGTGAATTAAAAGGGTTAGTTGGGGAAGAAAATAAGATTAAATTCCTGATTAATAACTATCAGCCGGAAAGTGAAGTAAGCCAAGATTTTAGACTTGTTTTACAAAAAGAGCTTACCAGTACATTACTTCCAGTATCTTTGCATCGTGATACAACTGTTATTGACAGCATTGCCAACTTAACAAATGTTCATACGACGTCACCACATAGCCAAGCTGATCGTGATTATCAATCACTCGCATTTTGGTGTGTTACTCATCTTTACTCAAGAAGTAATGATAAGAGAGGTGAGTATGTATAGTGGTTTAAACGTGATATTTAAAAGTTGGATTGTTAATATATTTGTTCAGCAATTTGAATTTTATGAGCATGATGGTGGAGGTGTTTCTAATCGTATCGGCCGTTTTGTTCTTTTTATATGGTTTACATTTTGCTTTGTCTTTTTGAAAGAAAAAATCAATGAAAAACCTAGTTGGAAATTACCCTTACTGTATTACCCGCAAATAAATTTCGCCAAACCAAAAATGTTGGATTTTCTACGTTTTATAATACAGTCTATTTGGCTGTTAATTGTTAGGCAAGATCTCTCTAATACAAATAATGTTGCAGCACAAAACTTTTCTTCAAGATTGAAAAACAAAGTTGCGAGTGTTTTTTATATGCCTTTTGACCATCTTTCGTTGCTGGTCATTTGGCTTGAAAAAAAAGCAAGTTCGTCTGAAAATATAGCATTAATAAATAAAAATAAAAGTGATGAGTTATTTAATGCTGTGAATTATTTATTGTTGTTCATTGTTTTTTTGTTGGTTTTTTTATGTTTCACTGTTCCTTTTAACTTACAAGCTCAGACTGTTTTTATAATAATTTTATGGTCACTAGCCATGATGTTCAGGCGAATGCCAGGCCGTTTTCCAACAATGTTATTGATTGTTTTGTCACTTACTGCTTCCTGTCGCTATATATGGTGGCGTTATACATCGACATTAAATTGGGATGAACCTCTCGCGCTTGTTTTAGGGCTTTTATTGTTATTTGCTGAAACATTTGCATGGGTCGTATTAATTCTTGGCTATTTCCAAAATATTTGGCCCCTTAATCGTAAACCTGCTCACTTACCTGTTGATACGGAGCTTTGGCCGAGTATTGATTTGATGATACCGACTTACAATGAAGATCTTGATGTTGTGAAAGCGACGGTTTATGCATCACTTGGTGTTGATTGGCCAAAAGATAAATTGAATATCTATATTCTAGATGATGGAAAAAGAGATAGTTTCAAAAAATTCGCCAAAGAAGCTGGTGTTCATTATATTCGACGTCCATTAAATAACCATGCTAAAGCGGGTAACATTAACTACGCGCTTGAACGGTCGAGTGGTGAATATGTGGCTATTTTTGACTGTGATCATATTCCAACACGTGCTTTTTTCCAGTTAACTATGGGGCTATTTCTTAACGATCCTAAGCTTGCCCTTGTACAAACACCTCATCATTTTTTCTCTCCGGACCCTTTTGAAAGAAATTTATCGAATTTTCGTGATGTCCCAAATGAGGGGAGCCTTTTTTATGGCTTAATTCAAGATGGTAATGATTTATGGGATGGTACTTTTTTCTGTGGTTCGTGTGCGGTTTTGCGCCGTAAGCCGTTGGAGGAGATTGGTGGAATAGCTGTTGAGACTGTTACAGAAGATGCACATACATCATTACGGATGCATCGCCTTGGCTACAATTCTGCTTATTTAAAACAACCACTATCGGCAGGTTTGGCGACAGAAACGCTTTCTGCCCATGTAGGGCAGCGTATTCGGTGGGCAAGGGGGATGGCACAAATATTCAGAGTCGATAATCCTTTAACAGGTAAAGGATTAAAATGGCAACAACGCCTTTGTTATGCCAACGCGATGCTACATTTTCTTTCTGGTATTCCGCGAATTATTTTCTTGATTGCCCCTCTCGCCTTTTTATTACTGCACTCTTATGTCATTTATGCGCCCGCGTTAGCTATTGTTCTTTATGTATTACCTCATATGGTTCATGCCAGTATTACAAATTCAAGAATACAGGGGGATTATCGTTTCTCATTCTGGGGGGAGGTTTATGAAACAGTATTGGCTTGGTATATCGCACGTCCCACGACGATTGCGTTATTTGCTCCTCATAAAGGCACCTTTAATGTAACCGCTAAAGGTGGGTTAATTCATAAAACACATTATGACTGGGTAATATCGAAACCCTATTTGGCGTTAGTCTTTCTTAATATTATTGGTGCTGGTTTTGGTATTTATCGACTGGGATGGGGACCAGCAGATGAGATTGCGACTGTGATAGTCAACATTTTATGGACAATATATAACCTCTTGATCCTTGGCGGTGCAGTTGCGGTTGCTGCAGAAACAAAGCAAATTCGAAAAGATCACCGAGTGCCCGTTAAAATTCCGATGACGATACGTTTGCACTCTGGCCATTTACTACAAGCTGAAATGAATGACTTTTCTTTAGGTGGATTACGGGTTGTCATAGGTCAGTCGTTAGAATTAAAGCAAGGTCAAAAGCTAGACATAATATTAAGCCGTGCAGATCAAGAGTTTACGTTCCCTGCAAAGATAACCTATTCGAATGACTGCTCTATGGGTTTGCAATTAGAACCATTAACGACTCAGCAAGAAGTTGATTATGTGCAATGTACTTTTGCGCGTGCAGATACTTGGACTAAATGGCAGCAAGGCTATCAATCTGATAAACCGCTGATGAGTATGAAAAGCGTACTCAAAGTTGGTTTTAATGGTTACAACAGTTTATTGCAACACAGCCCCAAACCGATTGCATTAATTGTGCAGAGTTTTCTAAAAGTGTTTGATTTTGTAGGGTCATTTAGACCAAGGAATACATTAAAAAGAGCAAACTATAATGCGTATTAAGAAAAAAATACAAATAGTTATAACCGCATTGGGGCTTACATTATCAAGCATTACAGGTGCTGTAACTTCAGATTCAGAGCAACCGATTAGAAGTGAAGTTAGTGACTTTCCTATCGTAACAGAACGGATAATTCAATTTTCACAGTTAGGCTATAACGGTTCTATCAGTATGCTTGGCAGTGAAAGTAATGCTTATATTGGTTTTGGCTCTCGGTTGGATGAAGTGGTTTCAAAAGGGATGCTCTCATTTGATTTTACGCCTTCACCAGCATTGCGCTCACTGGTATCACATCTAAAGGTTTATTTAAATAATGAGTTGATGGGCGTTATTTCTATCGATGATGGTGATCAGGGGACAAAAATAAATGCAGATATCCCGCTAGATCCTCGTTTTTTTAGTAATTTTAATCAACTGCATATTGAATTTATAGGTGACATCGAAGGCCTTTGTGCTAACCCTAATCATCCCAGTATTTGGACTGAAATAAGCCAAAGCAGCCATATAGAATTACAGGTCCAAAAAACGGTTCTTAAGAGTGATTTAAATTTATTACCAGCGCCTTTTTTTGATGAGCGAGACTTTAGCCAGGTTAATATCCCGTTCGTAATGGGTAAAAATTATGATTTAAGTGAAGTAAAGGCTGCAGGGGTATTAGCGTCGTATTTTGGTGCTCTATCAGACTGGCGCGGTGCTCGTTTCCCAATATCTTTGGATGAGTTACCTCAAGAGAATGCCATTGTTTTTGTTACTAATGCCAATAAACCTACTTTTTTACAAGACTTTCCTGATGTCGATAAGCCCACATTACAAATGATTAGCCACCCAGAAAATCCATACATTAAATTATTATTGATTATCGGGCGCGATAGCAAAGATCTGAACGACGCGGTTATGGGACTAGCTTTAGGTAATAAAATATTAACCGGGCCCATTGCAACAATTAATGACGTAAAGCAGATTTCACCTCGACTACCTTATGATGCACCAAATTGGGTAAGTACCTTACGGCCTATTGCTTTGTCTGAATTAGTCAAAAATGTACAAGATTTACAAGTAGAGGGAAGAACACCGCCCCCAATTAGCGTGAACTTTCGACTGGCCCCTGATTTATTTACTTGGCAAAGTAGAGGAATACCGTTAGATCTTAGGTATCGCTATTCGCCACCGAGTGAAGAAAACTCTGGTTCTCGAATGAGTTTGAGTATTAATAATCAATTTATTGAAGCCTTTAAATTAAAAATGGAAGGTGAGGGTGGTGAGTCTAAGCGAATACGAGTGCCCTTATTGGATGATGGCTTACTTGGCTTTGGTGATCAGGTAAGAATTCCTGCATTTAAAGTGGGTAGTAATAATGAGATTGAGTTTGAATTTGGCTTTGCTTCGATGACTGAAGGCATGTGTCAAAGCTCACAGCCGAGTAAGCAATATGCGGTTATTCAGGCTGATTCGACGATCGATTTTTCAGGCTTTCCACATTATATCGAAATGCCAAATTTACGGGCATTTGCTAATTCAGGTTTTCCTTTTACCCGCATGGCTGACTTATCTGAAACCGTGGCAATATTACCCCAAAATGCATCAATTGAAGCGTTACAGACATTTATTAATGTAATGGGATTTATTGGTTCAAACTCGGGGTATCCAGGAATTAGAGTTGAATTAATTGATACTTGGACGGAAGAACAACTGAAAGATAAAGATATTCTCAGTATTGGCGTTGTTCCTGAATTACAAGAAGCTGCTTCTGATAAGAATGAAGTGAATCTAGTATTACAAGCGGGTGAACGACTGATTCGGTTACCTGTTAAAAATGAACAAGAAGCGAATCTAAATTGGATACTTGAAGCAGAAAATATGCAAGTAGTGTCAGATGTTATTTCTGTTCGTTCTGCTGGCTCATTTGGTGCAATAACGGGTGCTGAATCACCGTTTACGAAAAATCGCAGTCTTGTATCATTGCTGGCAGCAAATTCAGCTGATTTTAGTTTGATTGATGAGGCGTTATTAGATAGCGGTAAAATAGCACATATGTTTGGTTCTGTTGTTACGCTTCG
Source organism: Photobacterium profundum (assembly GCF_003026285.1). GTDB lineage: Bacteria > Pseudomonadota > Gammaproteobacteria > Enterobacterales > Vibrionaceae > Photobacterium > Photobacterium profundum. The sequence goes on along the minus strand of NZ_PYOD01000001.1, from coordinate 38,161 downwards.
AAATAATGAGGTTGCTAGTTTCAACGTCGGTGATCATTACTTCGTTGGTGAGTTGCCAATTTGGCAATTAATTTGGTATCACTTTTCTAATCGTCCTGTTTTATTGGCTTTTATTTCGGCATTTCTTGTTGTCATTATTACGATTGTATTGTGGCGATTGCTTCGTACAGTAGCGCGTAAGCGATTAGAAACGGATGAGGACGACGTATGAAAAAGTTAGTATTAATTATTGGCTTTATTTTTTCTTATCAAGTAAATGCAAGTACTTGTAGTTGGCCAGAATGGGAACAATTTAAATCGACATATATTCAAAATGGCAGAGTAATTGATGGTAGCGATGCACGAAAAATCACTACCTCAGAAGGGCAATCTTACGGCTTGTTTTTTGCGTTAGTCGCTAATGATCCTACTGCATTTAAGGCAATGTTAAATTGGACCGAAACTTATCTCGCTGATGGTGATTTAACGGCACGCTTGCCTGCTTGGTTGTGGGGTAAGAAAGATTTGAATACATTTGGCGTACTTGATAACAACCCTGCATCTGATTCAGATTTATGGATAGCGTACAGCTTAATTGAAGCGGGTCGTTTATGGGGAGAGTATTACTATGAATCGCTCGGTTATTTGTTAGCAAGCCGTATCTTACGTGAAGAAACACGGGAAGTTAAAGGCATAGGAACAGTTTTGCTACCAGGGAAAAAGGGCTTTGATAATGGCAAAGGGCAGCTACGCCTTAACCCAAGCTATGTGCCACTATTTCTTATTAAAAACATGGTATCCCATTACCCGAATCATCAATGGCAATCTTTATATAATTCAAGCTATACCATGTTAGAAAAGACGATGCCAAAAGGTTTTAGTCCTGATTGGGTGACCTTGTCTAATGCAACGTTTTACGCTGATGCAGAAACGGGACCTATTGGTAGCTACAATGCGATAAGAACGTACTTATGGGCTGGCATGTTAAATGATAAAACGGAGGAAAAACAAACCTTATTATCAATGATGTCGCCAATGGTGAATGCCATAAAGCAACTACAGGCTCCACCTCGAAGTGTGAATACTGAAACTGGCACATTTAAGGGAGGCGGTAGTGCTGGTTTTTCTGCTGCTTTATTACCGTTATTACAATCGTTAGGTGAAAAAGAATTGGCGATAGAACAAGCCAAGATCATATCTATTTCGCTTCAATCTAATAGTAATGATTACTATTATGACAACGTGTTAGCTTTATTTGGAATGGGGTGGTATCAAGGTAAATATCAATTTGGAGTCAATGGTGATCTACAACCTTCCTGGGTTGAACAATGTCAGTGAAAACAAAGGCCTATTTTAGGCTATTTATCGGTTTAACGCTAGTCTTGGGCACAAGCACAACATTGGCTGTTGGCTATAATTCCGGCAATGGAATGACTGGCTCTAAATCAACGAAAAAAGACACCTCTCAAGTTTATCAACTCAATAGTGCGAATGTTATTTTCTCTTCAAATTTACAGAAGGTCGACTCGGTAGAGTGGCTCTCTAGCCAGCTTAAATTTGCCCAAGCAATGAGTCGGGATGATATTGTATTAAGTACATTGGAACGTTTGTTCGCGATTGAACCAAACAATCTTGATGGGTTTTATTATCAAGCCAATATGTACTTAAAGCTTAATCAAATTGATGACGCGAAAGCGACTTTTGAGCAGCTTAAGTTATTGGCACCCAATGCGAAACAAACTCAAAAATTAACAGCAATTTTTGCTATAAAATATGAAAAGAAAGCAGAGTTTCAACATGCCCGTTTACTTGCGCGGTCAGGGCGTGATGAAGAGGCATTAAAAGCCTATCAAAAGCTATTCCCTAACGGTATGCCTACAGAAGTACTTCAACTCGAATACTTACAAGTTGAAGGTAATATTGATAGCCATTGGTCTCATGTTAAATCGGAATTAGAGTTACTGAACTTAAATTACCCTGGGGTTCCTGCTTTTCAATTAGCATTGGCAAATCATATACGTAAACAGAACCCAGCAGACCCTTGGATTTTGGCAACGTATCAGCGGTTAGCGCTTAAGCCTAATATTGGTAAACAGGCGGCAACGGCATGGCTAAGGGCGTTAAATCAATTACCAATTACTGATGATGTGGAAAAACAGTATGCGATATTGGCAAGCTATTACCCGACAGATTTAGAGATAAAACGTGCAAATCAAAGTGCACAACGTCGCCTTGCTACTGAAAAAGAGTTACGTAAAGATCCAACCTATTTGGCGAAGCTAAAAGGATTAGCGTTACTAGAAAAGAACCAAACGAATGCAGCAGCTCGACAACTTCAATATGCAATGATAACTCGACCGAATGATCCGGAGATTCTTGGTGGCATAGGTAAGGTGTACTTACGTTGGGGAAATCAAACCAAGGCATTAGCTTTTTTTAAAAAAGCACAGGAAAATGATAATGACCCTGATAACCAATCGAAATGGAAAAGTTTAATTGATACTTCTTCTTATTGGGCTTTTATTGAACAAGGTGATAAATATACAGAAAAAAAACAATATAGTCGTGCAGAGCGGCAGTATAAGAAAGCCAAAGCACTTCAGCCTAATAACCCTTATACGTTAAATCGCTTAGCTGAACTATATGGAATAAAAGGGAATTATAAAGAGGCGGATAAATATTATATCCAAGCGTTAAAACGGGATGCTTTAAATGGCACGGCTTTAAGAGGAAGAATTGACCTATTGCTGAGTCAAAATCAATCAGTTCAAGCTATAAGATTAGCAAATAGTTACTCAAGTAAGCAGAAGCGTATTGTTAAAGCGAAAGTGGACGAACTGAAAATAGAACAGTTAAATAAAGAAGTACAAGCTGCATTATTGGCAGGAGACAATACTCTTGCAAGCAAAAAAGTGGAGGCATTGCTTCTGCTCAAACCAACATCAGCTTGGCAACGTGCTGATATTGCGGATGCACTACGTATGACTGGACAAAGTGAACGAGCCGACCGTTTAATGGTGGTTTGGACCAATAATAACCCTGAACCAGAAATGCGTTTTGCTTTCGCTTTGTATTTATCACGTAATGGACAACTCAAAGCGGCAGTTAATGAATTAGAAAAAATTGATATTGCACAACGCTCGCCTGCAATAGAGCGGAATTTAGCTCGCTTAAAGCTTGAACTTGAGCTTGGTGATATCCAATCTTTATTTTTAGTACGACCTTTTGAAGCCGAACAGCAGCTAAAGCTATTGTCGATAAATTATAAATCTAACCCAGAAGCTATGATGCGAATTGCATCGACATGGGTTGAGTTATTGCAGCCAACAAAAGCGGTTACGATTTTTGATGCGTTAATTTTTGATAAACAATGGCCATTTTCGACTCAATTGAGTTATGGTGAATTAATCGTAAAACTTCAAAAATACCACGTATTTGATCAATGGATAAAGCAGTTTAATAGTAATGGGTTATCTTCATCTGAGTACAGTGCATTACGGCAATTAAATACTCGCCGTTATTTATCTGAAGCAGACAGTAAAATGCTAACGAGCAATTATGCTGAAGCAAATCGCCTATACACTGTAGTATCAACGCAAGCAGGCCCCTTACGTACAGATGGTCAAATAGGGGCACTACAATCGAGTATCCCAAAACAGACTTCGTCGCAATATAGCAAACTCGCAGATAGTCTCTACGCTAATCGTACTGAATTAACAGCGAAACAATTGGTTGATGTGGCAGTATCTTTCAATCAGATTGACCGAAAAGCTCAAGCAAATACATTAAATTCAATCTTGTTAACTAAACATGATGCCGATGCGATGGATTACCGTGATGCAATGACCGTTGCTATGGTTAACCATGAATGGGGTATGGCAGGTACATTGGCTTACCAAACGTTGAATTCAGATCGAATAGAAAAGAGTAAAACGCCCCTACAAGTAAACGAAGATAAACCTGAGCTGCGCGAGTTGTACGATAATGCTGACAATTATTGGTTAACACGCAATGTAAAAAGAGACATTGATAAACTTCGTGACCGCAATGATGGACATGTTATTTTTGGTTTCGATTATAGTGGCAGAGATGGTGAAAATACCGCTTTTCAAATACCTATCGAAGCCCGCATTCCTATAGAGGAATATAATGGCCATCTATTAATTCGTATTGATTCTGTGAGTATTAGCTCGGGGGAATTAGAGTATTTCAACAAGACATCAGCTGAAAATGTCACTGAAGCGATTGATCAAAGTGCATTTGGTACGGCTTTAGGGATCGGTTGGGAGGCCGAAACGTGGTCGGCTGATATTGGTACAACACCGATAGGTTTTGATCATACCACTTGGGTTGGTGGTGTTAATTTGAATGGCGACGTACGAGATTTTGGGTGGAATGCAACACTTTCACGTAGACCTGAAACGAGTAGTATGTTGTCTTATGCCGGATTATCTGTTCCCTCGGGATCACCACCTGCAGGAAGTATTGACCAAGAAGGTACAAAGTGGGGTGGAGTAGTACGAACAGGTATTAAACTTGGCGGTAGCTATGATATTGGTGGCCCTATTGGTTTCTGGAGTAGCTTGCAGTATCACCAAATTACGGGGGAAAAAATTGAAGATAATACTCGGATAGGGTTGTTAGGTGGTGGTTACTATAAATTGATTGCTGAGGATGATGAGCGCTTAAGCCTTGGTATGAATTTAATGTATTTAACCTATGATAAAAATCTAAGTGAATACACATTAGGTCATGGCGGTTATTACAGCCCTCAAAGTTACTTTTCGATATCTTTGCCCGTTAACTATTATGGTCGTTTCGATAATACATGGGCTTATTTATTAAATGGTTCAATTTCGAATTCTTGGACAAAAGAAGATGCGCCTTATTTATCCTCTGGTGATTCAAGTACCGGTGGTGGGTTTGGTTATTCATTTCTTGCAGCCCTTGAAAAGCGTGTCAGTAAAAGGTGGTATATAGGGGCTGCATTAGATTTACAGCGTTCAGATTTCTATGAACCTAATCATTTTATTCTTTATGCTCGATATACATTTAATGACCGTTGGCAATTGATTCCAACATCGCCCAATACACCAATTTTATACAGTGATTTTGATTAAAATGACTATAAAAATGCCGCCTATAATAATTAAAGGCGGCATAAAAATCACATGGTTTGTTATTTAGCTTCCTTATTACAAGGCGCTTATTTTAATGCTGGATACGTTTTGTATTTAACGCCCATCATTTGTTCCATGCAGTGTACAACCTGACAGCTGTAACCGAATTCATTGTCATACCAGATGTATAATACACAACGGTTATCTTGTGCAATTGTTGCAACACCATCAACCACACCTGCATGTCGTGAACCCACGATGTCACTTGATACAACCTCGGTCGAATTAGTGAAATCAATCTGGCCAGAAAGTGGAGAAACTAATGCCATTTCTTGTAGATAAGCATTCAAATCTTCAGCGGTGGCATTAGACTTTAGATTCAAGTTAGCAACAGCCATCGAAACATTTGGCGTTGGTACTCGAATAGAGTTACCGGATAATTTACCAGCTAATTCTGGTAATGCTTTTGCTACTGCTTTAGCTGCTCCCGTTGACGTTAGTACCATGTTTAATGATGCTGAACGACCACGACGATCACCTGAATGGAAGTTATCAATCAGGTTTTGATCATTGGTGAATGAGTGAACGGTTTCAATGTGACCCGATATAACACCGTATTTATCATTTACGGCTTTAAGCACAGGTGTAATCGCATTTGTTGTACAGCTTGCGGCTGAAATGATTGTGTCGCTATCTTGTATTACTGATTCGTTAACACCAAAGACGACATTTTTGATATCACCTTTACCAGGGGCGGTTAGCAATACTTTTTCAGCGCCTTGGCAACCAAGATGCTGACTTAAACCTTCGCTATCTCGCCAAATACCAGTGTTATCAACGATTAGCGCATTGTTAATGCCGTAATCGTTATAATCAATATCTTCAGGTTTATTGGCATAGATTACTTGAATGTAATTGCCGTTAGCGATAATGGCTTTGCGACTGTCATCAACAGTAATGCTGCCATTAAAAGGGCCATGTACTGAATCGCGGCGTAATAAGCTTGCGCGTTTTTCAAGATCACCTTCTTTTCCGCCACGTACAACAATTGCACGTAAACGTAATGGGTAACCTTGACCGCTTTTTTCAATTAATAAGCGAGCAAGTAAACGACCGATACGACCAAAACCATATAAAACGACATCGCGCGGTACAACTGATTCTGAGCTGTTTAATGAATCAACTAAAGCCGTTTGCAAATAATCATTTAAACCTTGTTCATCTTCTTGGTTTTTCCAATAAGAATGAGCAAGTTGACCTACATCTATACGGCAAGGCGAGAGTTCTAGCTCAGCAAGTTGCTTGATTAAAGGAAGTGTTTGAGCTGGGGATAGCTCATCACCTGTATAACGACGTGCCACACGGTGAGCTTTGATAATGTCGATGGTTGATGCATTAACCAACTGGCGACCAAACAAAATGACTTCAACGCCTTTCTGTCGGTATAACTGGCCAAGAAGTGGTGAGATGGATTCTGCATTCGTCTGGCTTGTTTGCCAGTCTAGAAGGTATTTTTCCGGACTCATCTTTACTAGGAACCTTTCACGTTAGGGAATAAAAACAGGCTTAAAGACCTGAAGGTTTTTATTGTTTTTATGTGACAGGATTGTAATGGATGTTGCGTTTTTGTCCTAGTAAAATTAAGGCTTCTAAACTGTGATCTGGGTTGTGTTTAAAGGGTGGAACTCTACCTGTATACAGTGTTGTTATCTTGTTTTTGGCCGGAAAGTAGCAGGCTTAATTTTTGATGGAATGTAAGCAATATGTTTCGTTACTAATTTTTCGCTTGTTTTATATAGCCCCAGCTAGTGTTTTATTTTACATGTTAAAAAGCATTGCAAAATGCACTTAATTGCTGATTTTTCGGCTCGAAATGAGGTTGTGAGCGACTTATCAACTGGATACAACTTGAATAATTTTGGTAAGAAAATTGCTTCTGTTATAGGCATGTCACACGTTGATGGGCTTAGAGTAACTGGCTTCAGCCATCTTGCGTATTGTTGTTGGCTGGGGATCATAATGAAAAGAATGAAGTCTATACCTCGTTTTTTATGGTTAATTCTTTTAGGGTTTGGTGTATTTATTCACTCTTCAGGGGTTAATATCTCAAGTGCTACTGCTTCTAAGTATGCGGTGGATAGTGCATGGCTGAATAAGAATTTAAACAGTGATGAAGTCGTTATCTATGATACTCGCGATCAGAGTGCATATGAGAATGGGCATATACCGGGTGCGATAAGTTTCCCGACAGAGATGTCATATAAAACCGAAAAGAATTCTTTCTATGTTAAAGGGAAGAATGAAATAGCACCATTGTTGCGTGAAAAAGGTATTGATAAAAGTAAGCTCATAGTACTTTACGATAGTGGCGATGTTAAGCATGCAGCACGAATATTTTGGGTGCTAGAGCTCTATGGCATTAGTGATGTTGTGATCTTAGAAGAGGGCTATACATATTGGGATACACAAGGATACCCTAGTAACCAACAGGTAGTTATTCCACAAAAAACGAGTTACATTCCATCGTTAAACGCTGACGTATATGCCAATACGACGTTAGCAAAAGTTGCAACATTCAGCCCTGATTATCAACTCTATGATTCACGTACACAAGAAGAGTATATTGGTGAAAAATCGAAGACAGAAAAATATGGTCATATCCCGACGGCAAAAAATCTTTTAATCTCTTCTTTTTTTTTAAAAAATGAAAAAGGTGACAGTGTATTAAAAAGCCAAGAGGAAATGGATCTTATTTTTTCTTCATTAGATAAAACAAAAAAAAGCGTTACATATTGTAATAAAGGTTTAGCGTCAACATTATCATATTATCTTATGAAGCGTTCTGGTTTTGATGTGGCGCATTACGATGGCTCGTGGTTGGACTGGTCTGCGAATGAATTACCTGTAGAAAAATAATGTTTATATTAAATAATGCATATTGGGGTATGACGAAGAGGGTTAGACCAATCATGGAATTGGAAAAGTTTACTAACAGTGTTATTTTCAAAAAAATCGCCGTAATTATGGGCGTCGTAATGTTGATGTCATTTATGGCAACGCTGTATATTACTTATACCTCGAATACTCAGCGAATATCAAAAGATATACAAGCTGTGATGAACTCATCAAGTCAACTTATTATCGATGCGACGATTTTTGATAATACAGAAAAAAGTATCGAGTTAAACCGTCTGTTTAGTAATTACAATGAAATAGGTTCTGTTGCTATATATGATCTAGATGGTAATTTGGTGCATTCTTACGCCAATAATAGTATGTCTGATATAACTGATTATCATCTTGATTATCAAGAAGGCATATCAATTTACAAAGGGAATTATAAACTAAGCTATTCGTTAGATTTTAATAATTTACCCATACTTAAGTATGTTGTTTTTTACTTCTCATCTGATGTTATACAAGCGATACTCACCCAGTTGGTACTTTTTATTTTTCCATTTGTAGTGCTATTAGCATATACATTATATTACATGTATCGAGAGGTAACGCGGCCATTAAACCATTTAATTGGCGAGTTACCAAAAGTGGGTACTGGTCAGGTTTCGATTAACCCTGTTAAACAATCAGAAGGGGAGGTTACTGTATTGGCAAAAGAAATTGACCATGCAGATAAATGTATTCATTTACATGGCCTAAAAATGGAAGCCCTCAATAAGAAACTTGAAGCTCGTACATTAGCATTGAATAAAGCGCTTACCATAAAAGGGGATTTTATGGCTAACATGAGCCATGAAATACGCACACCTATGAATGGGGTTTTGGGTTTTATCCAGTGTTTAGAGTCTCAACCGCTAGGTGAAGAAGCAAAACGCCAAGTTGGTTATATTAAAGAATCTGCACAATCCTTATTAAGCATAATCAATGAGATTTTGGATTATTCAAAGCTTGAAAGCGGTAATGTGACGTTGAACTATACTCCCATAGCAATAACAGAGTTAATAAAGTTTAGCTTGATGTCCATAATATATGAGGCTGAGAGGAAAAGTATTGTCCTTGAAAATAATATTGATCAGAAGTTAGCTTCTTATTATCTTGGTGATGAATGTCGTATTAAGCAAATATTGACTAACTTGCTGGGTAATTCCGTTAAATTTACAGAGCATGGTAAGGTAACCCTCTCTGTTACGTTAATTAATAAAACAAAAAATGGCACATGTATACGCTTTAAAGTAAAAGACACAGGAATTGGGATTGATTTAGATAAACAAATAATTATTTTTGATTCTTATACCCAAGCTGATGGTTCGATATCGCGTAAATATGGTGGTACGGGTTTAGGGCTATCTATATCGAATAGTCTATGTAAATTAATGGGCTCGAAGCTTGAGGTAAAGAGCCAGCCATCAGTTGAAACTGAGTTTTACTTTGACATTCAGTTGGATGAAGTTGCCGCACCGGTAGTTGAAAAAAAATGCTCTCCAAATTTCAATTTATCAAATTATGCCGACAAGCATATTTTGGTTGCTGAAGACAGTATGGTGAACCAACAATTAGTTAAAGCACTATTGAAAACATTAGGGCTAACCACTATTTCAATGGTAAGTGATGGTATTCAAGCTATCGATTTTATTAAACAACAAAAAGTTGATTTGGTATTAATGGATTGCCAAATGCCTAATATGGGAGGGCTTGAGGCTACCAAAGCAATTAGAGTCCTTAATTTAAGTCATCAACCGAGGATAATTGCTTTAACTGCAAATGTGCTTGATGATGAAAAAACGCGCTGTTTAACCGCGGGGATGAATGATTACATTCCTAAGCCGATAGAAAGGGCTAAGTTATTTTCAAGTTTAAAAAATGCGTTTGAAAATGGGTATAAACAATAAAGAAGCTCAAGTGATTAGTGTATTACTTGAGCTTTTCATTTTGAATATTACGATGCAGGGTAAATTGCTCCTAGGCTTGTTAAGCCAGAAGCACCTGTTACTTCTGGTAAATTCCCCGGCTGATTATGATATGTTCGGTAAGCTAGCCATGCGAAAGCCATGGCTTCCATATTATCGCTATCTACTCCTCGCTCTGTTGTAGTCATTACTTGCCAGTTGGGTAATTGTGCAGCTAAACGCGCCATTAGTAATGGATTATGAGCACCACCGCCACAGACTAACAATTCCTGTTTGGTTGATAATTCAGGCTTTTCATTGTGTTGGTATGTAATAACATCATTTGTAATGGTGACTGCAGTAAATTCAGCTAGGGTTGCTTGTACATCTTCTGCGGGTATCTCTAAACCTGATAATTTTTGTTGTAACCACGGTAAATTAAACAATTCTCGACCTGTACTTTTAGGGGCTGGCTGCTTGAAGTAAGGTTCGTCGAGCAGTCTTTCTAACAGTATTTTGTTTACAGTGCCTGTTTTAGCCCATTTGGCATTAGCATCATATTGACTGCCATTATATTGATGGATCCACGTATCCATTAACATATTACCAGGGCCTGTATCATAGCCCGTAACAGGTTGATTGGGCGTGAGTACTGTGATGTTAGCAATGCCACCAATATTGAGAATCACACGTGTTGTATCAAGAGAACTAAAAAGTTGTTGATGAAAAGCTGGAACGAGTGGTGCACCTTGCCCGCCAAGAGCCATGTCTTTGCGACGAAAATCTGCGATGGTTGTGATGTGTGTTTTAGCTGCAATAATATTGGCATCACCGAGTTGCATGGTGAAAGCATATTGTGTATCTGGAGAGTGAAATACGGTTTGTCCGTGGCTTCCAATAGCAGTAATCGAATCTGCGGGTATACCAGTATTCTCTAATAATGCGAGTACTGCATCAGCGAATAAATGCCCGAGCCGGTGATCGAGCTCTCCAACTGCTTGCAAATTGGTGGATTGACCAAGGCAAATATCAAGCAATGCTTGTTTCAGATCCTCACCCATAGGAAAAGAGTTTTCACCCATCAAGCGGATACTGTTTTCTTCAATTTCAACCAAAACGGTATCAACACCATCCATACTTGTACCAGACATAATGCCGATATAACGCTCAATTGCCATAAGAACCTCTTAATGTGTGCTGAATCAGCGTATGCGCTGCGGCTATGAGTGTGCAGTCCTCATAACCTTGTGATAGTTAGATGGTATTACAGTCACAAGGTAAACGGAAAAAGTAATCGAGGGAATGATTGTTAGCGTAAATTATTGATGCGAATTGCTAGCGCAAAAAAGGGGACAGTTTTCCTTTACCATTACAGTATAGGAAAAGGTTAAGTGGATAGAAAATCACACTTAACCTTTATTTTGTGCTTTATTCGCTGACTGTCAGTAATAGTCCTTCTTTGCTTGCCAATGTTATTGAAACGCTTCCTTCGCTAATATGCCATTCATCATCAGTTAACAGATCGTGTAAAGAACCCGACTCAATACCTAATTGCCAAACAGGTAAATGCAATATTTTAGCTGATTCACTGTTATTAATAAGGCAAAGAACATGCTCTGTTTCTGTCGTTCTAGCAAAGGCAAAATGTTGGTTCTCAGCCAATAACCATTGAACACTGCCTGATTGAAGAGCGGTTGATGATTTTCTGACAGCAATGAGTTGCTGCAAATAACTGAAGGTTTGTGGTTTTTGTTCTTGCTCTGTTCTTTCCCATGGGAAACAACGACGGTTATCTGGATCTTGACCGCCTTGTAATTCAACTTCTGTACCGTAGTAAACACACGGTGTGCCGACATAAGCAAAAAGCACCATTAATGCTAGGTGCATCGTTTCTGTGTTGTTATCAACCATGGTTAAGAAACGCATTGTATCGTGGCTATCTAGCTGGTTAAGCTGAGAGAGCTGATTCAACCACGGTAATTTTGTACGCGCTTCGTCTAGCCATTCTACTAATTCTTCAGCATCGATTTGGCATGCGTGATAGGCGATGTCTTTTTGGGCAAAAAAAGCACGAAGAGGGTGAGCAAAACCGTAATAGTTCATAGCTCCATCTTCTTGATCACCTTGAAGCCAGTTAGACGCTTCAAAAAAATGTTCGCCTAACACGTAGCAATCAGGGTTGACCGACTTGGCAGCATTGCGGAAGGATTTAACAAAATGAGCATTATTGCGTGCGCCTTTGCCTTCACCTAGCATATGGATAACATCAAAACGCCATGCATCTATATTATAAGGCGGTTTTAGCCAGTGTTTGATTACAGCGTCGTCACCCGCATAGATATAATCCTGTACTTCAGGATTAGAAAAATTCAGTTTAGGGAGCGTTGATATACCATTCCAGCCAATGTACTCGTTACTGTTATCGGTAAATTGATAATACTGACGGTAAGTAGAATTAGGGTGATCGTAAGCGCCCACGGTTTGGTCTGCGGTATTACGTTGATACATATCGAACCAAGGGTGATCGACAGAGGTATGGTTATACACGGCATCTAGCATAATCTTCATATTACGTTGATGCAGATCTGCCACCATGTCGGCAAATTGCTCATTCGTACCTAAATGAGGATCGATATTAAGGTAATCTGTTGTATCGTATTTATGATTACTGGGCGCGGTAAATATCGGATTTAAATAGAGTGCGGTTACACCTAATTCTTGTAAGTAATCAATCTTATTGTGAATACCTTGTAAGTCGCCCCCGAAGAATTCGCTTGGTCCACTCGAATCATGGTTTGATGCTGATTCACCCCATGCTTTCGCTATTGTCGGTTTTTCTGTGCCACGTAAATAGTATTCATTAGATTGAACACTGATTGATGGGTTTGCATTTGAAAAACGATCGGGGAAAACTTGATAGAAAACCTGTTCTTTAACCCAAGTAGGTGGTTGATGCTGGTTATTGAATTTGAAGTGCTTTTCTTTACCCGGTACGCGTGGTGAAACGCCACAACCGTGTAGCCACCACTGACGACTGTTTTGCATCACTTTAAAAGTGTAAAAGGTAATGTCTTTATCTGAATTTATCGGTAATTCCCCATGCCAGTATTGTAGGCGTCCTTGGGTTTTACCGCGTTCCATATCAATTAATAGTTCTTCATTATCGGGTTCACATCGAATGAAGATGGCTGATATCAGTGTATCAATGTCACTGACCATCGTTACGTTAAGAGTACTTTCTGTAGGAGTAAGCCAGGCGCTATCCTGTCCATGGTAAAGAAATGGCGTTTTCATTGTAATTATCTCTGCCTGAAACTGAATTGGAAATGTCTGTGCGTGCTTTTGGTATAGTTCCAATCTACCGTTTTTTGATGAGAAAAAAATCCACCTTGGTTAAAAAATGGAAGGAGTAGACGTTAGGCGTAGAAAACACGTGTAACAATTCATTTGGATCAGCGGAATCTGACGATTAGATTTGGCAGCGGCTTGCTTGATGGCGCATCTCTTCTTTTCTTAATGGCATACGATCAACAATTTCTGTGAGTTGTAACCAATTTGTTTTTTTATTCCAACGGTATTTTTCCAAGCCATCTTTACCGACAAGAATGCCAGTATGATGCTCTTTGGGAATGTTATATTTTTCTTGAAGATGGTTAATTTCTTCAGGGCTAAAAAAATCATAAGGTTGGTTAAAACCGTCGTTGGTAATAATCACGGTTTTTATATCTCGTTCTTGTAGTACACACTCATTCATTAGTACTTGTTTCATAAACTCTTGTACGTGTAGATCTTTCTCTGGTGCAAAGTACAAGATGCTTCGATGGTTCCAATGCATAGAATCCACTGGGTAGGCGGCGCAATTATTTATTCCCACAAACAGAACGAGAGGTAACAGAGGTAGGAATAGTTTCATCAGCGTGCACCTAAGTTTTATAACCTAGTACGAACTAGTAACGTAATTAGAGTGTAATTTCCCTTTGATTATAGGTGAAATTGGATAACAAGGGGATTAGCAGCTCCATGTGACTGGAACTGCGGCTGTAACAATTCGTACTAGACAAAATTATGGTGCAAGGTGTTCAGTTACGTAGTTAATGAATGCCCGTAATCTTGCAGGCATGAACTTGGTCTGAGCAAACTGTAAAGCAATATCTCCCTGATAATTTCCTTTCATTGTCCAGTCTTTCAATACCTCTTTCACTGAACCATTCTCTAATGCTTGCTTAATCACAAAATCAGGGAAGATGCCTATACCTAACCCATCGATCACGCCTTTTAAACGCATTTGAGAATGATTAACGGCGTAACGACCTGTCACGCTCACGCTTTGAAATTCGTCATCTTTAATGAAGTCCCAAATGTGATCGGTGGTAGTTTCACCTAGATAAATACAATCATGTTGACGTAAGTCTGAGGGGAGCTGGGGCTCTCCGCGTAGCGCCAAGTATTCAGGACTTGCGCATAATGCTAGGTTCACTTTACCAATTTTCTTATTTACCAAGGCTTCTGATGGATGTTCTGTTAAGCGAAAAACGATATCAATGCCTTCAGATAAAATGTCGATCTCACCGTCTGAGGCTTTAAGTTTTAGTTGAATGTCAGGGTACTGAGTAAGAAAGGGAGTAACTAAAGGCTGCAAGACTATACTTAGGAAGGCTTTTGGCGCAGCAACAGTTAATGTGCCTGATGGGATCGTATGTTCTGAACTTGCAATTTCAACGGCCTGTTTTGCGGCATTCGTCATAACTTTGCATTGTTCATAAATTTTAGTACCAGATTCACTGATCATTAATTTACGTGTTGTACGCTCTAAGAGCTTAACTGAAAGGGCTTTTTCGAGACGAGAAATTTGTTTACTGAGAGCCGATGGTGTAACACCGAGCTTCTTTGCTGCCGCGGTATAACTGCCTTCATCAACAACAATAATAAAGACAGCAAGGTCGGGCATTACGGCGATTAATTTGTTCGTATCCACAGATTTGTGCCTCAGGTTCAACAATCATTTTCCATATAAGGGGATAATAGTTGTAATGCACTTGAATTAGAATGATTAAAGTTAATCGAAGAGTTAATTGCACGATTTTTAGCTAATCATCATTGTGATGAGTGTTAAGTGCCCTTAGCGAGCTTGTAAGGCATTCGTTAAGCAATCTTTCACTGGATAGCCATTTTCCCAAAATCTAATAAAATGTGAGGAACACTATGTCTGCTGCATTCTACGAACAAATTAACCAGCAAATTGAAGATGTTAAAGCTGGTGGCTTGTACAAGTCTGAACGTATTATTACGTCAGCTCAAAAAGCGGCTGTTTCTATTCTTAACAAAGAAGGTGTTGATACAGGCGAAGAAGTGCTGAACTTCTGTGCTAACAACTACCTTGGCTTAGCTAACCACCCAGAATTAATTGAAGCTGCGAAAGCAGGTATGGATGCGCATGGTTTTGGCATGGCATCGGTACGTTTCATTTGTGGTACACAAGATTCTCACAAAGAGCTTGAACAAAAATTATCGACGTTCCTTGGTACTGAAGATACGATTCTTTATACCTCTTGCTTTGATGCGAACGCGGGTTTGTTTGAAACATTACTAGGTCCAGAAGATGCGATCATTTCTGATGCGCTAAACCACGCATCTATCATTGATGGCGTACGTCTATGTAAAGCTAAGCGTTTCCGTTATGCAAATAACAACATGGAAGAGCTTGAGCAGCAATTAATTGCCGCGAAAGAAGCGGGTATTCGTCACACATTAATCGTGACTGATGGTGTGTTCTCTATGGATGGCGTAGTCGCTAACCTTCCAGCTATTTGTGACCTTGCTGATAAGTACGGCGCGCTTGTGATGATTGATGATTCACACGCAGTTGGCTTCATGGGCGATAACGGTCGCGGTACACATGAGCACCACAATGTAATTGATCGTGTTGATATCATCACGGGTACATTGGGTAAAGCAATGGGTGGTGCTTCAGGCGGTTACACTGCTGGTAAGAAAGAAGTGATTGACTGGTTACGTCAACGTTCGCGTCCGTACTTATTTTCTAACTCAGTTGCTCCTGCAATTGTTTCTGCTTCAATCCGTGTTCTTGATTTATTGGCTGAAAGTGGCAATTTACGTACACGTCTATGGGAAAATTCTGCACATTTCCGTACGCGTATGACAGAAGCTGGTTTCACAATGTCTGGTGCTGATCACGCGATCATTCCAATCATGTTAGGTGATGCGAAAGTAGCTGCGGAATTTGCAGAACGCGCACTAGAAAAAGGTATCTACGTTGTAGGTTTCTCTTTCCCTGTTGTACCACAAGGCCAAGCACGTATTCGTACGCAAATGTCTGCGGCACATTCACCTGAGCAACTTGACCGTGCTATCGATGTATTCATCGAAGTTGGTAAAGATATGGGCATTATTTAATAGTCTAATAATGAATAAGCGTCACGAGGTTCTTGAACCTCGTGAACATATTCATTGATAATTCAGATTTCCAAAAACGTACTTCTGGTTAGTTCAGAGGTAACAGTATCCTCGTATAATGCTGAAGTAGGGTATTAAGGCTAAGTGTCTTTCCTTAAACAGCATTCAGATGTAAGCGAATAAAGAATGAAAATTAAAGCGCTGTCAAAACTAAAGCCTGAAGAAGGCATCTGGATGAATGAAGTAGACAAGCCTGAAATGGGCCATAATGATCTACTGATTCGCATTAAGAAAACCGCTATTTGTGGTACAGATGTACATATCTACAACTGGGATGAATGGTCACAAAAGACGATTCCTGTTCCAATGGTTGTTGGTCATGAATATGTTGGTGAAGTTGTTGGTATCGGCCAAGAAGTTCGTGGTTTTGAAATCGGTGACCGTGTATCAGGTGAAGGCCATATTACATGTGGTCATTGCCGTAATTGCCGTGGCGGCCGTACACACCTTTGTCGTAACACGACAGGTGTTGGTGTTAACCGTGATGGCGCATTTGCTGAATTTTTGGTTATTCCTGCATTCAATGCGTTTAAGATCCCTGAAGGTATTTCTGACGATCTAGCATCAATTTTCGACCCGTTTGGCAATGCTGTTCATACTGCATTATCATTCGATCTTGTTGGTGAAGACGTGCTAATTACAGGCGCTGGTCCTATCGGAATCATGGCTGCAGCTGTAGCAAAACACGTTGGTGCACGTCACGTTGTGATTACCGATGTGAACGAATACCGCCTAGATCTTGCTCGTAAAATGGGCGTGACTCGCGCTGTTAACGTAGCAAACGAAAAACTTGAAGATGTAATGTCTGAACTAGGCATGACAGAAGGTTTTGATGTTGGTCTAGAAATGTCTGGCGTACCATCAGCATTCAACGGCATGCTAGCTAACATGAACCACGGCGGTAAAGTGGCGTTGTTGGGTATTCCACCATCAGATATGGCTGTAGATTGGACTCAAGTTATCTTTAAAGGCTTGGTTATAAAAGGTATCTACGGTCGTGAAATGTTTGAAACTTGGTACAAGATGGCAAGCTTGATTCAATCAGGTTTAGATCTAACACCAATTATCACACATCATTATAAAATCGATGACTTCCAAAAAGGCTTTGACATGATGCGTTCAGGCATGTCAGGTAAAGTTATTCTCGATTGGGAATAATCAGCAGCCATACTTAAATGAAAAGCGAGCTTAGTGCTCGCTTTTATTGTTTTACGGTGTGCGTTTCTATCCAATTTGATAGCACCTTTGCCTGTTTTAATGCATCAAAATTTAGTTCTACATTTTTCCGCGCTGCAATTCCCATTTCTTTTCTTCGCTCTATTGGTAATGTTACAAATGTCTTAATCGCATCAGTTAACTCGAGTGCGTTTTTTTGCTCAACCAAATAGCCTGTATCAGGGGCGACAATTTCTTTACAGCCCATAATGTTTGATGTGATAACGGGTATACCAACAGCCATGGCTTCTTTTAAGACGACTGGGCCTGTATCTACACATCCTGAATGTGAAAAACAAAACGGTGCTACCAAGCAATCATAGAAAGGTAAATTCTGTTGGATCCAGTTTGGTTGTTTTGAGCCTAAGAATCGCACATAAGGGGCTAAACCAAGTTGAGCTACTTGTTCCTTTAATGGTTTTAATAACTCACCATTACCAATAATATCTAAAGTAATCGGATAGTGCCCACATAAGGGTTTCAACGCATCAAATAAATATTTAACACCTTTCTGTTCAACTAACCGCCCAATAAAAATGAGCTTGATTGTCTCTTGATCTTGTTTTGTATGGGGCTTAAAGAGTTGGGTTTTGACACCACAGTGAAGTAATTTAATATTGCCGTCAGCGGTCTTGTTAAAATCATTGCGCATGTCATTACAAACAGCGACGACGAAATCGCTGTGTTTAATTTTTAAATCAAGATCAAAAGGGAACTCATAAACATCATGACCATGAGCAACAAAAGAGCATGAAATACCCATCAATTTGGCTGAAGCAATACCGTGAGAGCAGGTATGTTGGGCAAAATGTGCGTGAATGTGCTGAACATTGTGCTTTGCCATTTGTGATGCCATTTTAAAGCTATGCCAAAATAAAGATAATTTAGGCATAGATTGTTGTGAGTAGATAAATTTCAAGCAATCAATGACTCTACGAGTTTTTAATTTTTTTAAAAGATTGAAATTTATAAAATCGCCGATTTTATAAATGGCATAGTTAAAAGCATCATCAGTTTTATTTTTTTCAAATGTCATCACACATACGTCATGCCCACATGCGCTTATTGCATCCACTTCAGTATGAATAAATGTTTCACTCAATACCGGAAAGGTTGGAGTGATAAAAGCTACTTTTTTCATATAGGTCTTCTTTAATTACATTCAGTATAATAACTTGAATGCAATTCTTGTTCCTATGAGTAAACGTGCAAAACGTAAGTGAAATTATTGCATTATGCAAAAATATAAGAAAGATGTACTTCTTTGTGCATGTTTTATTGGGAATTATAACGGCATGAATCCTGCTTTATTAGAAACATAATAAAAAGGAGTCAGTAATGTGCCGAATTACTGTTGTGATGCCAACGTATAATTGTTTTAATTACTTGCCAAAAGCAATTGAAAGTGTTTTAAAACAAAATCATGAAAATATAGAGTTAATCGTAATTAACGATAATAGTGATGATGGTACAGCTGAGTATCTTGAACGACTAGCCATGCGTGATACTAGAGTAACAGTAATAACAACTGAAGGCGTTGGTGTGTCTAGTGCAAGAAATTTAGGTATTAAAAAAGCCAGTGGAGAATACATTACTTTTCTTGATTCAGATGATTGCTGGCATGAAGGAAAACTGCAGACTCAACTTAGCGTACATGAATTAAACCCAGGGTTGGGTATGAGTTTTACGAATTATGATCACTTGACCGAGAGCAATCAAAAGCTAGTCGATTGTTTTAGCTATTGGAATAAATTTCAAGATTGTGATGATCAAGCTAAGATTTTGGATGATCCTTTAAATATCATTTTTTCAAATAATCTAGTTGGTACATCGACAGTTATGATAACGAGGTCTGCACTTAAAAAAGTAGGGCTATTTGATGCTGAGTTAGAATATGCAGAAGATTGGCAACTTTGGTTGAAAGTGTGTGAGTATTTTGATGTCGCAGTAATACCTGAAGTATATGCTAGCTACTTAATAAGAGAAGATTCAATAACACAATTAGATGATAATAAGCTAAGTAACCTTGAATCAATTAAAAATATAATTTCTTTTTATAAAAGCCGTGAGTCGTTAATAACATCAAAATCATTCGCACAAGCTAATGCTCGACTTTATGAGGGATATGCTGATTATTACAGAGCTAAGAGTAATACAAGTAAAGCTTTGTTGTCAGGGGTTAAATCATTATTTTTTGAACCCCAACATCGTAGAGTAATCAGTTTTTTAGGGAAAGTTAAAAAAAAATGGAAACCAAGAAAAAGAAAATCGCCTACAAATCAAGATGTTTGAATTATGAGTATAAAATGCATCATTAATGAAAATATAAAATTATTTATATTTCTAATTAAGTAATAAGGTGTTTCATGAGTGTAGTCAAACAGTCTTTGTATTACGGAGTCGGTATTGTGATGATGAAAGGGGTGTCATTGTTTATGATGCCTTATGTCACAGGACACTTACCTACGAAAGAGTATGGTTCACTTGAAGCGTTAATATTACTGGCTGATATTGGTACCATTTTAGTTGGTTTCGGTTTAATCGATGCAATGTATCGCTTTGTTGGTTCTAGTGAAGGAGAAAAACGGCAATTGCTAATTGCTAATTGCTTCTCGCTTAGCCTCATTGCAGCAGTAATGGGGGGTGTGATTGTTTGGTTAATTATGCCATGGTTACTTTTGTATATACCAGCAAAAGTTGAAGTATACCAAGTGGTATTAATAGCGATACCAACACTATTAGATGGGTTAATTGCTATTCCTCTTACTTTAATGCGCATGCAGTCATTGGCTAAGTGGTTTTGTATTTTTAATGTTGTTAAAGCTATCGTTCAGGCTTTACTTATCGTCATTTTGTTAGAGTACGGATTTGGAATCGATGGGGTGTTAATTGCAGGTACGGTATCGAGTATATTAATGCTTGTTTTTTTACTAAAATTCCAATGGCAGCAAATGGGACGATTAGGTTATTTAGGTTATTCATTACCATTGCTTAAATTTGGAGGTCCCATTGTTATTAGTGGTATCGGTATGTTTGCTGTTACAGGGCTTGATAAATGGATTCTTGCCGATAAAGTAAACGTTGAAACATTAGCTGTATACGCAGTCAGCGCTAAGTTTTCACTAATATTAAGTTTGTTAATGCAACCATTTTGTTTGTGGTGGTTTCCAAATAGGATTCAAATATTACAACAAGAAAACGGTTCACAGCAATGTGCAGAAAAGGCTCTTATTGGTTGTAACTTAATCATTATTATTGCACTTTCAATGCTTTTGACTGTGCCAAGTTTTATTTACCTGTTTTTCCCTAGTGATTATTATTTAGTTGCTAAAGTGGTTGTTGGTCTTATTTTAGTTAGCGCAATAAAAAACATAAGTGAATTAATGAACTTAGGGTGTTTCAGCGGTGAATCAAGTCAGAAGCAAATGTGGATACAATGCTTGTGTGCAATAATAGCGGTAATGGGTTATTACTTTTTAATTCCACTTTATGGTATATGGGCTGCGGTTGCTGTGTTAGGTGGGGTTTATAGCATGCGTTTAGCGTTACTTTACTGTGTTAGTCAGTCATTAGAACCATTACCTTATAAACATACTTGTTGGGTAAAAACCTTATCTCTTTGCTGCGTGGCGTATCTGTTTCATAGTGTTATCTCAGCGACGTTTTCGACTTGGATGGTGTTTATCTCTGGTGGTATAATTAGTATTTTTACTTTCATACTTTTAGTGTATTTAAATACCTTCCCTAATTTATACCCACAGCTAAAGAGTAAACTCACTTCTTTGTTTTTTCGACATATTACTGACTTTCGCAAAGTTTAAGGGTGATTAAAGATATAATTCATTCTTTACGCACTCTATTTTGTCTCTAAATAGAGATTATCATTACATTTGTTTTTTCATTTTAGTCGTTAATTTCATGTCTCATAATTGAGAATTTGGCCGTAATAATTTAAAAATATAGTGATGATTTATTAAAAATAGGACTCTTATCAGATATGTAAGCCTGATATAGACAAGTCTTACATAACTAACCGATAGCACCAACATACCCTACAATAATTAGACAATACATTGCAGAGTCGACATTTATTAAGCACTTATGCTTAATTTTTTGTTTTTTAGGTGTATTACGATATTTAATATTGCCTTGTGCCTCTGCGATCAACTGTGTTTTGTTGACAATGAGTAACGAATTGACTCATTGATCTATACGAAAATGTTCGTGGAGTAAAAGGCAATGAATATCAATAAGTTAATGTCTATTGTTATCGCGATCTGCCTCGGTATCTCATTCAATGTTTTTGCAAAAAGCTATGAAAGCAATGAAAGCAATGAACGATATAGTGAAAATGATTATTACAGCGATGATTATAGTAATAATGAAAAAAATTATGACGACGATGATGACGATAGTTATTATGAGCACAAATATAAATATAAATATAGCTATAGCTCTGATAACTATGAATATAGTGATGATGAAGATAGCTATAACGAAGATGACTACAGCCAACATGACTATTACGGTCATGAGTATGACGATAACGGTAAGTACAGAAAGAACAAAAAAACAGATAGACACCTTGTTTATAATCTAATAGGCACAGGTGAAATGTTCAGTAGAAAAGTACCTGATATTGATGGGGATGGTAATAAAGACGATGCAATTTGTTTTAAAGTTCAATTGGTTAACTTGAAGAATCAAAAAGAAATAGGTACAGCGATAGATTGCTTATCTAACATTGAGGCTAAAAGTGATGATGAGGGCGGTGGAATTAGGTTAGTTGGTACCACTTTTTTTAAGACACCACATGGTAAGTTAGTTACTCGAGGCGAAACGACGGTTCAAGAAGCGCTACATGACATAGTGACACCTAACGGCGTTAAGATAACGCATATTACAGGCGCTTCAAGTAAAAATAATTCAGTTCTTCGTGGTACTGGACGTTTTAAAAATAGTAAAGGTACTGTGCGGTTATCAGGCATGGTAGATATGAGCAAATTTAATGATGAAGATGGTAACCTCATTACTTTTGATTGCCTGTTTGTGATTGACCTTAAATCATCTAATTACTATACCAACGATGACTATGTAGAAAATGACTATAGCGACGATGGTTACAGCGATGAAGATGACACTGACTATTCAGATAGTGATTATTCAGATGACTATTCGTCTACCTATTAAGCGGTTTATCGGTGTTAAGTTTAGGCTGCATGCCTATACCGGTAACTTGTTCATATTATGAATGTTATTAATGGTGATGTGGCTCACGAAACCTGATATACTATGCCGCAATTAAAATTGAAAAGGCTGACAGACGATGTCAGCTTTTTTAATGCTTGATACATAAACTATTTATGGAACAGTACTTTGATTTCTACAGCTAACATTACAATGCAATTTGGCGATAAGCCATTGTTTGAAAACATTTCAGTTAAATTCGGCGGTGGTAACCGTTACGGTCTTATCGGCGCGAATGGCTGTGGTAAGTCAACCTTCATGAAAATCCTTGGCGGCGAATTAGAGCAGTCAGGTGGTACTGTTTCATTAGATCCAAACGAGCGTATGGCTAAGTTGGGTCAGGATCAGTTTGCTTTTGAAGAATACTCTGTTGTTGATACCGTTATTATGGGTCACAAAGAACTTTGGAAAGTAAAAGAAGAACGCGATCACATTTATTCTTTACCTGAAATGTCAGATGAAGACGGTATGCGTGTTGGCGATCTAGAAACAGAATTTGCTGAAATGGACGGTTACTCTGCTGAAGCGCGTGCTGGTGAATTACTATTGGGTCTTGGTATTCCTGAATCGCAACACTTTGGCTTAATGAGTGAAGTTGCTCCGGGTCTTAAAGTACGTGTGCTTCTTGCTCAAGTTCTTTTCGCTGATCCAGAAGTTATGCTTCTTGACGAACCTACGAACAACTTGGACATCCACACTATTAGTTGGTTAGAAGAGATTCTGTTGGCGCGTAACTGCACAATGATCATTATCTCGCACGATCGCCACTTCTTAAACAGTATTTGTACCCACATGGCTGACCTAGATTACGGTGAACTTCGCTTATTCCCTGGTAACTATGATGAGTACATGTCAGCGGCAGAGCAGTCACGTGAACAGCTACATGCTGATAACGCGAAGAAGAAAGCACAGATGGCTGAACTACAAACGTTCGTAAGCCGTTTTTCTGCTAACGCATCTAAAGCGAAGCAAGCAACGTCACGTCAAAAGCAGCTTGATAAGATTCAATTGAGTGAAGTGAAGGCATCTAGCCGCCAATCGCCATTTATTCGTTTTGATCAAGAAAAACCTCTTTTCCGTAACGCATTAGAAGTTGAAGGTCTAAAGCAAGGTTACGGTGAAAACATTCTGATCAATGGCGTTAAGCTAATGGTCGAAGTTGGTGAGCGTATCGCAATTATCGGTCAGAATGGTGTTGGTAAATCAACATTACTGAACACGCTTGCTGGTGCAATGGAACCTATGGAAGGTATGGTTAAGTGGTCTGAAAACCACAATATCGGCTTCTATGCTCAGGACCACAGCTCAGATTTCGCTGAAGACATGAACCTTATTGATTGGATGGGTCAGTGGAAAAACGAAGGTGACGACGAACAAGTTGTTCGTGGTATTCTTGGTCGTATGCTTTTCTCTCAAAATGACATCAAGAAATCTGTAAAAGTAATTTCTGGTGGTGAGCAAGGTCGCATGCTGTTTGGTAAGCTAATTATGCAAAAGCCAAACATTCTTCTAATGGATGAACCAACCAACCACATGGATATGGAATCTATTGAAGCATTGAACCTTGCACTTGAAAACTTCAAAGGTACATTAATGTTTGTATCTCACGACCGTCAGTTTGTATCTTCAGTTGCAACACGCATCATTGAAATTACAGAAAATGGTATTGAAGATTTCCACGGTACTTACGAAGAGTACCTAACTAAGCAAGGTCTTACTGGTTAATTTAACCGCTTGCTTGAGTTACAAATAAAGTAAACAATTAGAAAAGCCGCCATTTTTAATGGTGGCTTTTCTGTATTCAGCGTTATCATACTCAGTATTGAGTTAGTTAAAATATAGGAATAATATGCAGATCTGGGTTGATGCAGATGCGTGTCCGAACGTTATTAAAGAAATTTTATTTCGTGTTGCTAATAGGGTAGGCATAATGGTGACACTAGTTGCCAATCACCATATACGAGTACCACCGTCACCACATATCCGTTCAACACAAGTGTTAGCGGGCTTTGATGTTGCCGATGATCATATTGTTCAACAGGCTGAAGCTGGTGACTTGGTGATTACTGCCGATATCCCACTAGCTGATGAATTGATCACCAATGGGGTACATGCCCTGAATCCGCGTGGCGAATTATATACTAAAGACACGATTAAGCAGCGCTTGCAGATGCGAGACTTCATGGAAACAATGCGTAGCTCTGGTGTTCAAACCGGTGGGCCACCGCCATTAAGTCAGGCTGATCGACAAAATTTTGCCAATAAGCTTGATACCTTTTTGGTTAAGAACTTTAAAAAATAAAGTTTTACCTGCGCTTTATTATTCATACACTGATAAGCAGTGTATGAATCTGCAATATATATTCCCAATGTCTTGTGTCGCCACTGTCATTCTCACATCATGACTGTTAACGCTTAGATCTAATTGTAAATCTTATGTTGCATTAATGGGCGGTGTAATCTGCTACGTTTGAATTACTCTTATGGTAGCAAACGTAACGGTTTTTGATTATGACACAAGATTTAAGCGAGGATATAATGGTTAATGTAATGGCACTCGATCAGAAAGGCACCGACGGTTTATCTGATATTTTCGATATTGATAACCTTCCAGAGCACCTTGAAATGGTTTACTTACATAATGCTCAATTACGCGAATCATTTTTTTATTCGACAATTAAAGAGCACTCTTTGCAACAAGCTTTAGAGCAAGCGATTATTCACTTAGCTGCTTTAAGTGATAAAAAAGAGCCTTGTTCTTAAGGTAAGGCTCAGTTCAAAAATATTTATTTTTATAGTGGCGGTAGTGCCTATTCTTCCATTCTGTGCTTTATTCAGCTTTTACTTTATCTGTTTCATTGATTGAATTGGGCTTGTCTTTTTTCTTTGATTCTTTTTTCTTCGACTCTTTTTTGTTGCTGGCATCATCTTCTTTATTATTATTTTCATCTTCAATATTTTTTGGTGTCGCCTTCTCTTTTTTGGCAAGGCGATAAGCCATCGCATAATGCCAAGTTGATTTCTCATTCGTCAGTAAGTTTTCTAACGCTTTCGTATCAACACTACTTTTCTGACCCATTTCTTTGGCTGTTTTGCTTGATCTTCCTATTACAGTGTCACTTTTTAGATCTGTGATAATCGTTGCAGCTGATGTTAGTGCCGTAGCGTATTCATCAAGATTGTTAAGATTGTAATCACCGATGTCCATTTTCTCTCGTAATACGCGAGACCAATTTAATTTCACGTAAGGCACTTTGTTCTCATCGGGCATGTCATAGGCGATACCATTTAGAAAATAGGCGAGAGAAAAGTACTTATCGTGCTTTAATTGTTTAGAACCAATATATTGAGGTAAGGCACTTGGTTTGATCTTTTTTCCTTTATTGTTATATAACCAAACTTCGTGATCATTCAGTAACTCCGGCCAAAAATCATCACCAGAACCCAGTAGATTGTATTCAACTTTTAATGTTATTGGCACACTGGTACCGCCGTTAGGCATATCCCAGAAGGTAGATAGAATATTATGGTGATCGATAAGAAATAGCTCACCATCTTCAGGGCCGATAATTACTGAGGGGAGAGCATCAATATTTTCTCCTTGCTTTGCCTGACAGCTGTACGTACTTATATTGGTAGGGTTCGAATCTTTATCCCACTTTTTGATACCCTTAGCACCGTTAACACGACAAAGGTCATTGTACATTGTCTTTAAGTCTTCAGCATAGCGACCAAGATTATAATACTCCTCATCCAAGCTTATGACTGCTTGGGTTGGTAGCAATTGGTCTAAATTGACGTTAATGACGTCACCACGTTTAAGCTCTGCATAGTTAGTTTTTTCGGCTAGGGCAGGTAAAGCGACGAAAGTGGATAGTAGAATAATGAAGGGGATGTATTGTTTGTACAATGCGTAAGCTTTAGTCTGAATAGCCATGGCGCCGACCTATAACATGTAACTGAAGATGCTTTTTAGTCTAGCAAACAGAAAAATATTAGCAGTTACAATTCATAGGATTAATGAGAAAAGAAAGGCACCATGGTTTTCTATTTATGACTAGATAGAAAACGTAGCTTATAGTGCCTTTTGTAATTTATGCGTGACTATTCGTGAATGTTAAATACCAAGTTCATCAAGTAGGTCTTGTTCATCCGCTTGATTTACAAGTGTTAAATTACTTTCCTTTTGCTTTTTTTCGTTTTCGATAATCACGTCAGGATCGATATCTTGATGTTGCTCAAACTCTTCAAGTTGAATAAATTCAGTCTTATCCATTGCGAGTTCTAAATAAAAGATGTTATTTTTTTCTGTTGTAAAGCTAACACGACGCGCTTGTGGGCGGTCAAGGTTAGTATCGACAGAAAGAATAATTTGTTTATTTAACGCTAACATTTTAGGTTGATTCTGCGTTATGGAAATTTGTAGTTCACGACGGATCTTGCTTGTGAAGTCACCAACGGTTTGATTTATCAGTTCTCCCAGTACATCAGCTACTTCGTCAGAAGTATGATGAATCGCAAGATCTTCATGAGGAATTCCCATTTTTAACATATACGCTTGATAAATTTCAAGTGCAGCTTGTTGAGTGAAGTTACTCACAACGAGACCGGTGAAACCACCATCAAATAGTACAAAACATCCGATATCAGGCTTTAAGCTTGTTTTATTAATCTTTTGTACCATCGCAGAGTAGTTGATTTGGCTATCTGTCGCGGTAGATAAAACACTTGAAATAGATTGGCAAAGCTTAAGTAGAATATCGTCAGTTGTTATAATTTTATTTTTTTTCATTCTTTGTCCCGTATTGGCAAAAAGCCAGTGTTGATACCGCTTTTAGTGCAAGTAATTAGACAGTGTCTCACTATTATTTCAAGTGTGCACAAAGATTAAGTGAACGAATTGATTTAGTTCACTTAATCTCATTAGATGTTATAAATAATGCTCAAAATTAACACTAAGCAAAGCGTTGCTCTAAATAGCTAATGATATCATTTGATTCATATAGCCATTCGATGCTGCCATTTTCTTTTTCAATGCGTAAACAAGGTACTTTTCGTGCACCTCCATCATTGATCAGTTCTTGCTCCCAAGGTGCAACTTTTGCGTTTCGTGTCTCTAGCGGTAAATTTAAACGTTTAGCAGAGCGACGCACCTTCACACAAAATGGGCATGCATCAAATTGGTAGAGCTTTAATTTATCAACATCTTGGTTAACAAGATTTTGTTCTGAATTATCACGTTTTTGCGCGCGTGGAGAGAAAATGAAATTCAGTAAAAGGATGATACGTCCTAAGACCCAACGGACTATTTTCATTACAGCTGTTCCTATTTAATAATGATGAGCAGTGTCAATATTACAACGTTTTAACATAATTTAAAATGCAGGAAATAAAAGCCTTTTTAGGTGTGATTTTTTATTTATGTTAAAACTATTCATTGAAATTATTCCCTGTATGAATGTGTGAGAATTTTCATGATTAGTGCGCTTTTATTTAAAAAGGATGAAATGATAGCTAGATGCATATCTGTACGAAAAGCGAACAAAAAAGACTAAAAAACGTGATCTTTACTCATGATAATAATATCAGTAACAACTTATAAAGGTTTAAAAGAGGATCAGTATCACTTATTCAATAATTTTCATACAGTGGCATTATGAATGCCCAGTCAAATGATTATTATATATGTATTGTGAAAAAGTTAAATTGGGACACATTATATAAGTGGCTAAGTCTAAGCGTATT
The DNA here is from genome assembly GCF_003026285.1 of Photobacterium profundum. Classification (GTDB taxonomy): domain Bacteria; phylum Pseudomonadota; class Gammaproteobacteria; order Enterobacterales; family Vibrionaceae; genus Photobacterium; species Photobacterium profundum. The sequence continues at coordinate 9,537 of NZ_PYOD01000001.1, read as the reverse complement.
TTAATCTGTGATGATTCACCGATTGTACATAAAGCACTCGCTCGCTTGCTGCCTGACAGTGATTTTTTGACGCTTCATTTTGCAGAAAATGGTAGGGCGGGTTTAGAGTGTTTGAGCCAGTACGATATTGATGTTTTATTCTTAGACTTAACGATGCCCGTGATGGACGGTTTTGATGTATTGAAATCATTACCAGTGCGAGACTTTGACACAAAGGTCGTTGTTGTATCGGCAGATGTTCAAAAACAAGCAATCGAGCGTTGCTTCTCTTTAGGGGCGCATCATTATTTAAGTAAACCTTTTGACTCTAAAGATTTTAAAACATTATTAACCAGTTTAGACCTTAGTGTAGAAAGTCATTCGCCCCTGCAAAATGAAACGTTAGTTAATAGCGAGTCTGATTACTTAAATACGTTCAAAGAAGTCGCGAATATTGCTCTTGGGCGTGGAGCTGCCATTATTTCAGATCACTTTGGTGAGTTCATCAAAATGCCTTTGCCTAACGTTGCTCATATGGATGCTGGTGAGTTGGCAATGGCTATTACCGATATTAAAAATACAGACGATACCATTGCAATTGCACAACGATTTGTTGGTGGTGGTATTAACGGTGAAGCGTTAGTGTGTTTACGCGGCGATGATATCGGCGTTTTTGGTGAAAGATTGGGTTTTAGCCAGATGGATGAAAACAAAAATGAAATCGTGATTGATACTGCAAACCTGATGGTATCATCTTTCCTTGTTGCATTGTCTGAGCAAATGAATATACCATTCTCTGTTCGCCAGCCGATTGTATTAGAAGAATATATGAGCTGGGGAGATGGCGAAAATAGTACATTAGAATTATTTACTGTCGAATATACTTATCAAGCTGAATCGTTAGATTTAGAGTGTGATGTACTGTTTTTGATGGATAGTGGATCAACTCAGGTCATCAAAAAAATAATGGGCACTTTACATTGAATGAAATCACGTTAGCAGACTTCCACCTGACTATGCAGGTGATGGATAATATCGATGTGGGTGTCGTTATTATTGATAAACACTACAACGTAATGGCATGGAATACGTTCATGCAGGCTTATAGTGGTATAAGCTCTGACGATATCATGGGGCGAAATCTTTTTGATGTGTTAGATGACTTACCAGAAGAGTGGCTGAAGAATAAGATTGAATCGACATTTAAGTTAGGTATGCGTTCGTTCACGTCATGGGAAGATCGTCCTTCTATCTTTAATTTTTCAAACTTTAGCCCGATCTCTGGTGGTTCGGAGGTCATGTATCAAAACCTCATACTTACACCATTGAAGTCACTCCATGGTGATTTTTCGCATATTTGTTTGTCAGTGACTGATGTATCTGATATTGCGAAAAACAAAACACATTTACGAGAATCAAATAAGCAACTTACTCACTTAAGTATGACGGATAGGCTAACACAACTGTATAACCGTGGTCATTGGGAGACTTGCCTTGCTGAAGAGTTTGAGCGTTGCCGACAAACACAGACGCCATCGACTTTGGTCATGTTTGATATTGACCACTTTAAGAAAGTAAATGATACCTTTGGGCATGTTGCTGGTGATGGTGTTATCCGTATTGTATCTAACGTATTACGCCGTACCAAGCGTCAGAGTGATATTGCTGGTCGGTATGGTGGTGAAGAGTTTGGTATCATTCTTCCGTATACATCATCGGATATGGGGCAGTATTTTACAGAGCGTCTACGCCAGCGAATAGAGCAGTCTAGGGTGAATGTTGATGTACGTTCAATCAACGTGACAATCAGCTTAGGTGTGTGTGAATGGTACCCAGAACTGCGTAATTATGAACAATGGTTAGAGCATGCAGATAAAGCATTATATATTTCTAAGCAATCTGGACGTAATCAAAGCACAGTATTTGAAGCTTTAGTTGAGCAAGAAAAAGATTCCGCTTAGCAGAGTTTTGAGGTAGAGCATTGTTTTTCTACTGATTACCCTTACAATTAAGCCAATTATAAATAGTATTAAAGTAGTTATATGGTTGTTGAATCTGAAGGTTATCACGCACTGATTGAATATTTTACTGAACATCTTGCACTGTTTGAAAAGGCAAGTGAAGATGTATGTAAAGAAACTGTTGAAGATGTTGTAACAGACATGATTGCGACAAATCTAATGGCTGTTTTTTCGCAAAATCCTGATTTAGATGCAGACTTTCGCTTCAAGTTAATGCAAGAAGCAGATGCCGTCGTTGAGGACCTAAGTGAGGTACTTGCGGGGGCTTGGCTTAGATCTCCTACGGTTGAGCAAATTTCGTTTCTTGAAGATTATATTGGTCTGGTTAAAAACTTATTTGATAGTGCAATCAGTCAGAAAAAATAGTTTTCCTACGTCTTATACCCGTATAGAAGTTGAATACTAAGCGACAATAGTCGCTTTTTTTATAAGTGAATTTCTGTTACTTCCAACCCCTGATTGATTTTAAAAACCTTGATATTATTAATGAAAATATAAGATGAAATATTTTCGTCATATTTTTTGTGTAAATTAATGGTTTAACAGCATTGGGCTCGAGATCACGTTTTTTCGTTTCGATAAATAGTGGTTATTCTAATGCTGGTGATTAATTTATCAAGGAAGTAAAGATGATACGGGTTCGACAACAAAAAGAACGTTTCTCAGTAGTAAAAAGTATTCAGATTGTTTTATTGTTATTAGTGGGAATTGGTTGTCTGTTAACCTTTTATGGCAATCGAGGCTTAAATAATATTTCTCATGAATTTGATGTGCTTAGCCAACAAGCGTTGCCCGTATCTATTAATAATTCAGCAATTGTTCAACACTCTTTAGAAGCATCAAAAAGTATCTCTGATATTATTAATAGTCAAACTATTGAAGCGTTAGATACTGCTTACCTTTCATATCAAACCCAGCAAGAGAAGATTCATCAATCTATTAATACCTTAGAGTATATAGCTAAAACATCTCAAATTTCTTGGCTACAAAATGATATTCAACAGCTTAAAACTGAAGTTGATGCCATCGAAGTCTTAGCTGATGAAACCTACCTTGCTCAACAGCTGATTATGACTACAATAGCGCAGGTCGAGGCAGATAAAGCAATGATGAACTATGCCGTCTCTTCTGTACGTTCAGAGATGAGTCGACTGAGTATTGGTCTATATGGTAATAACGCTGATGCGATGAACAATGCGACTAACTTTATTAATCATTCTTTGGAAATGGCGAGTAACCTCATTGCTTTATTGTTGGAATCTAATGTTGATAAAGCAAAAAAAATGGCTAGAAGCTTAAAAAGTTCGAATATGTCAGGCATGGAATACGCATGGAATGAGCTGAAATCTGTAGACAAAAGCATTGGTGATTTTTCTAGCTTAACGGTTCCATTCCAGATGGTGAAAGAATTGTATAACCAAGATGGAATCGTACAAAAACATCTCAATGTCCTTCAATTAATGCAAGAGCAAGCGGTTAAAACAAGCAACATTCAGCAGCAGATTGATTCGACAATGGCGTTACTTGAAAATGTAACGAAAGGAGCTGATGCTCTTGTTGAAGAAGGGCAAAAAGGTGTGTTGATGGCGAGTGATAACGCGCGAATGTTCTTTGTTACATTAAGTGGCATAGGATTATTAGTGGCACTTATTTCTGGTGTTTGGATTAGCCGTATTGTTCGTGGCTCAATTCAGCAAATTGATCGCACTGTTAAAGCGATGAGCGAAGGAAATTTAACAGTAGATGCCAATACTGGTGCCCCTCAAGAATTTTCGCAGTTGGCGAGAATGCTGAATGAATCGAACAGCAATAACTGTAATGCGTTAATCAAGTTGACTGAAAACAGCCAAAGTTTAAATCGAGCTGCTGATCGGAGCCAATCTGCTTCATCGCAATCAAGAGAAGCCCTGCACGAACAAAGTGCTGACTTGGCTACCGTCGCTTCAGCTATTACAGAGTTAGAAGCGTCAATTAAAGACATCGCCCAAAGCACCGTAGAGTCTGAATCGGAAGCAGAGCAAGCTTATCAGTTGGCTTTGAATGGTGTAAAAGTGATAGACCGAAGCACTAAAGGATTAATGGCACTGGAAGGGCAGTTTGTTATTAATGAGCAACGTATGGTCGAGCTGGATAATTATGTTAATAAGATTACCGAAGTGGTCGAGCTTATTAGTTCAATTGCAAATAATACGAATTTATTAGCTTTGAATGCAGCCATTGAAGCAGCACGTGCTGGTGAGCAAGGTCGTGGATTTGCCGTTGTTGCTGATGAAGTACGAAAACTTGCCAGTGAAACGAATTTACAAACTGAATCTATTCGACAAACGATCACTGATTTACATCAAGCTGCTAAAGATGCAAATGATGCAATGGTGGTTAGTCGACAAGAGATGACATCCTCAATCGAACTCAGCGGCGATGTACAAACATCTATTCATCAAATCCAAGAGATGATTGGGTCGATTAACGATAAAGTCATCAGAATCTCAGCGGCAACTCAGCAGCAAGAAGATGCGTCGGTCGAAGTCGGTCGTAGTATTGAACAGGTTGCTAGCCGTGCTCAAATAAATAATCAGCAGTTAGATACACTAGTTGATGAAGCGGGTAGGGTTGCTAATATCGCACACCAACAGCAAGCTCTGCTTATGCGCTATCAATTAGTAAAAGCGTAATAATAGCGAATATTCATGTGTAACGGCTCATAACAGGTAGCTTTAGTAGTAAAATGGCGTATTGAGCGGGTTTTATTAACACCGGCGGTTCAAATTCTGTAGAATGCACGCGTTTTCTCGAATCAGGTAAAAGCCGCCATGCGCATTCATGCTGTACATACGCTATATGAAGAACGACTTGCTCGTTCAACCCGTCCTTTTAAAGCGCGAGGCTCTAAAGTCGAACGTTGCCGCCAGTGTATGCTGCGTAAGCACCTGTGTATTTGTAGTCTTAAACCTATAATTCAATCAAACGCTGCATTTTTATTGGTTATGTTTGATGATGAAATATTAAAGCCAAGTAATACTGGGCGTTTAATAGCTGATTTATTTGAAGACACATTTGCATACATTTGGTCTCGTACAGAGCCTAATCAAGAAATGCTCACCTTGTTAGATGATCCGCAATGGCAGCCTTACGTTATTTTTCCTGCTGAATATGCAGAGCCTGAGCGGGTTGCAGAACAGATTGAGCTTGAGGATGGTAAACGTCCGCTGTTTATTATGCTCGATGGTAGTTGGTCTGAAGCGAAAAAAATGTTCCGTCGTAGTCCCTATCTGGATCGTTTCCCCATTTTATCAATTAACCCAGATAAACCGTCACGTTATAGAATGCGTGAAGCATCAAAAGAAAATCAATTGGGCACGGCTGAGGTAGCAGCTCGTATTGTTGATTTATTTGGTGAAGGTAACAATGCTGATGTGCTTGATTTGTGGTTTGATGTTTTCCGTGAAAGTTACATGACGGGGAAAATGAACCGTTTGTTACCTGATGAGTCTGCGATTAAGCGTTTAGAAAATCATATAGCGGCAATTTAAATCTGTAGTAGCGATGAAGAGAGGGCATTCTTCATCGTCTTTTTTATTCCCTGTCAATATCTCTAAGTGCCTTTAAATTTCAGGACCTAAAGCGAGCTCTACGTGTTTACCTCAAAGTAACGTGGGTATAAATATGCATTTTTCTGCTGTTTCTTTCAGCAATCGCGATCATCGCTATAAAAGTGGCATACTAAATCAGTGCTCCGTCACAGTCTGTAGGCGTAGAAGTATGGATAATTTTATCTGCAACGCTTTCTAGTAACAGCGTTATAAATCTCTAGCTATTTCGTTCAATAATATGGGAATGTTATTGAACGAAATAGTTGCACATTTAGTAGCACTAAATAATTTGATAATCACTTTTGATTTATTTTAGGGAGAACAGGATGTACTACGGCTTTGATGTAGGCGGTACTAAAATTGAGTTTGGTGCGTTTAATGAAAAACTTGAGCGAGTAGCCACAGAGCGTGTAGCAACACCTGGGGATGATTACGATAGGCTGGTTGACACAATCGTTAGCATTATTCAAAAAGCAGATAATGATTTAGGTTGTGAAGGATTAGTTGGTATTGGCTTGCCTGGCATGGAAGATGCCCGCGATGGTTCTGTATTAACGTCGAATATCCCTGCTGCAAAAGGGCGTTTCTTACGTAAAGATCTAGAAGCTAAATTAGGCCGTACCGTTACTATTGATAACGATGCAAACTGTTTCGCCTTATCTGAAGCATGGGATGAGTCACTACAAGGTGAAAAATCAGTACTAGGTTTAATCTTAGGTACGGGTTTTGGTGGCGGTTTAGTGTTTGATGGGCACGTATTCTCTGGCATGAACCACGTAGCAGGGGAACTTGGTCATACTCGTATGCCTATTGACGCTTGGTTTAGTCTTGGCGAAAAAGCACCGTTATTTACATGTGGCTGTGATAACAAAGGGTGTATTGATAATTACCTATCAGGTCGTGGTTTTGAGCAATTATATGCCCATTATTATGGTGATAATCTGAAGGCAATCGAGATCATTAAATTGCATGCTACTGGCGAAGCAAAAGCAGTAGAGCATGTTGATCGCTTCATGGAAATGTTAGCGATCTGTTTAGCAAATATCTTCACAGGTTTAGACCCACATGTTGTTGTACTTGGCGGTGGCTTATCTAACTTCGAATTACTGTACCAAGAATTGCCAACGCGAATTGCTAAACATTTATTATCAGTGTCACAAGTGCCTAAAATTGTGAAAGCAAAACACGGTGATGCTGGTGGCGTACGTGGTGCTGCATTCTTGAATATTGCAAAATAGATATCCATTAAAATAATCACGTAGCAATATTATTAAGCACCGCATGTCGGTGCTTTGTTTTATTGGTGATTTGTTATATTCGAGCTTTGATATAACAGAGGTTTGGTATAACAGAGTAGGTCTGTTAGAATCCGCGCTCTTTACCGTTTGTTTGTAGGAAAACACCATGTCATTTCAAGCTTTAGGCCTGAATACTCAGCTAGTTGATACTGTTACAGAGCTGGGCTTTAAAACACCAACACCTATTCAAGAACAAGCCATTCCCCAAGTATTGGCTGGTGATGATATTATGGCTGGTGCACAAACAGGAACCGGTAAAACAGCAGCATTCGGCTTACCTATGATTCAACGATTACTGGCGAGTCAGCAATCAGAACACGATGAAGGTTATATAAAAAAGCCTGAGGCAATCCGTGCTTTAGTATTAACACCAACCCGAGAGCTTGCCCAACAAGTACACGATAGTATTTTGGCATACAGTAAAAATACATCGATTAAGGTGGCCGTTGCCTATGGCGGCACCAGTATGGGGGTTCAGGTAAAAGCATTGAAGTCGGGTGTTGATATTTTAATTGCTACGCCAGGTCGATTATTGGATCACGCTTTTACGGGTACTGTCGATTTATCTAAGATTGAATGCTTAGTATTAGATGAAGCTGATCGCATGCTAGATATGGGCTTTGTCGTTGATATTAAACGCATCATGCAGCGCATGCCAAGAAAGCGCCAAACGTTACTGTTTTCTGCAACATTTTCTAATCAAGTCAAAAAATTAGCTTACGATATTTTAGCTGATCCCAAGCTAATTGAAGTTACACCAGAAAATATTGCCGCTGAAAGTGTCACGCAAATGGTGTATCCAGTTGATAAACACCGTAAGCGTGAATTACTGTCTTATCTTATTGGTTCTCGAAATTGGAATCAGGTTTTAATCTTTACTAAAACAAAGCAAGGTTCAGATGAATTAGCAAAAGAGCTGATTCTTGATGGTATTAAAGCAGTTTCTATTAATGGTGATAAAAGCCAAGGTGCACGTCAACGTGCATTAAGTGATTTTAAAGAAGGTAAAGTACGCGCGATGGTTGCTACTGACGTTGCAGCACGAGGTTTAGATATTGAACAGCTAGGCTATGTTGTTAACTTTGACTTACCATTTCAAGCTGAAGATTATGTTCACCGTATTGGTCGTACTGGTCGTGCAGGTTTAACAGGCAGTGCTATTTCGTTAATGAGTATTGATGAAGAGTGGGCACTGCGTGCAATTGAAGAATTGTTAGATACACGCTTACCTCAAGAGTGGCTGGAAGGGTACGAACCAGATCCAACAATCAAAGCGCAAGATAACCGTCGTTCTAGCTCGACGTCTGAAAAACGCCGTATAAAAGCAAAATCTAAAATACATAAAAATCGCGGGCGTCATCAAACTAAGCGTTAATCAATAAATACTAACTCTTTACTTATGGGTAAAGAAAGCCCCAGCATATTCAAAGAATAATACTGGGGCGATACTACCACCGCTGCCTACTTTATTTGTCGTAATATAATTAATATTATTACTGTTGTTTATATTTTTATATCAGTAATCATTAATTTTCTATTCCCCAATATGTGTGCAATAACATTGCAAAACACATATAGAAAACCACATTAATTTTTTACGTATGTAATTGTAGGCTATCCCTGCGTTATTAAGTGTAGCTAACATAGCGCTTTTATTTTACCCAAAATTATCGTTTTACTTTTTATTGTTTTTCTTCTGCTGCAAGCAGCAGGTTGCTTCCATCAGTTATCAGTAAATAAGATTTACTGATATCTAGATTACATAAATCTACAGATTGAGCTCCAAAAAATAAGTCACTATTACAAGATTGAATTGTGAGATGTCTTGTTATAGTACCTTTCGTTGCAACAATGGTTTGTAAGTCATTAAGATTAGTATTTATTACCTGAGTATCTGATTGGCTAAACACACGTACTCTATACACAGAGTTCATAGCTGATGGCTGTCTTTTTAAAGCTGTTAGCATTAAATCATCTTGGCGTTCACCACCATCTCGCCATGCAATTGCCCACCATTTATCGGTGTCTTCTATAGGAATTGATTTTAATTCAGCTTGCTGTGTTTGACTGTTAGTATCTTGTATACCGAGGCTGGCTCTTATAGAATCAGTTTTTGTCCATTCAAAGCTTTTACTCGTAATTTCATTATTGTTGTTAGTAAGAGCTCTATTATTTGGGTCAAAAAGTAGCGATGTACTGGTACTACTATTTACAAAATAATCCATTGAGTCTAATGACGTATTTACAAATTGCACGTTAGCACTACGCGTACGATTAAGGTCTGCAATGTTTGGATCTATCTCTGCTACTGCTTGCACTTCTTCAATAACAGCCTCTATTGCATCGTCACTGCTTGAGCCTCCGCAACCAATAAGAGAAAAAGAAAGACAAATACTGAGTACATACCTAAACATGTTAGCAACCTCTTTTATTATTATTCCTGACCACGAAATAAGCATATTTCAATTTTTAGTGTTTTTTTGATGAATATATGCAGTAAAGGTGAACTAATGTTAAGTTTTTAATAAATAAAAGAATTTATCCTCTTAAATATGAGAATTTTATTATCAAAGCTAAAAAATAGGACTAATTAGTGTCAATTAATCGTTTTTAAATCATATTTTCGACAATGAAGCTGTTGTATAAGAC